>CAWILQ010000029.1:0-53858 GCA_963836965.1 Candidatus Acidiferrales bacterium | reverse complement strand
TTGTCGACACACCATTGTCAGCGTCGATCCTCGGTAATCAACTGGACGCGCGTCGCGAGCAACTGCGCACCACCCTGCCGATCCGCCGGGTAGTTGGCCCGGCCGATGTGGCCACTCTAGCCGTACACATCATGACGAACGCAGCCCTCACAGGCGCCACCTTTGACATCGACGGCGGGCAGCAACTCGCCGAGGGATGAGCGTGTGTGAATGGGTCAAGCTGCGGCTTCAAGTCTCGCCGCTTCGTTCCGGGCTTCGATCACTTTAACGGAGTTTTCAAATGCCTTTTCCAAAACGTTCCTGCCGATGGTCCTGAGCACGAAGCCGAGCACTCGTCCCTTGAGGTTCTTGCCCTCGCGTACGACGACGTCAATGTCCGTCGTGCCATTGGGCTGGCGCGCCTGTCGACTTCGCGTGCTATCTAGTTCCGCTCTGCAATTAGGTATTTGAGATGGGCTGCCCAGCGGCAGCCGATTTTCTGGATTCCCGTTGGTAGAGTTGGTCAGCATCGGCCGAAATTGTTGCCGAAGGTATCGACGAGAGCAATGGGATAAGCCCCTCGACGAGAGTCGGGTGAGTTAGGATGGCGTCGCGCAGTGCGGTATAGGGTAAACCTGCGATCATCGCAATCTGCACCGAAGCCATGATCTCGCCCGCGCCGACACCGAAAGCAGTGAAGCCAAGGATGCGGCCGCCATCGGGCTCAACTAGGGCTTTTAAGAAGCCTCGTGTTTCAGAGAGTGTGCGGGCGCGGAGTACCGCTTCCATCGGAACCTTAAACAAGCGATAGGCAATGCCTTGCGCTTTCGCATCCTTCTCGCTCAGGCCCACGCGGGCGAATTCCGGATCTGTGAAGAGGCAGAACGGAACTTGCCTACCCGTCGTGACGCGCTTACCGCCCGTTAGGCTGTCATGGACGACGCGAAAATCGTCAACGCTGACATGGGTAAACTGAGGGCTGCCTGCTACCTCACCGATCGCCCAAACACCGGGCGCCGTCGTCTCCAGCCGCTCATTTACCTTGATATATCCGCCTGGGGTCAGTTCGACGCCGGCCAGCTCCAGTCCGATATCCTTTGTATTCGGGATGCGGCCGACTGCAGCTAGCAGATGACTGCCTGTCAGCTTTTTGTCGACTCCGTTTTGCGAGAGAGCGATTGACACAGACTGACCAGATTTTCCGGATATCCGCTTGATGTGTGCATTCAGAACGAGGTCGATGTCCTCATCCTCAAATAGGCTGCGCAGAGCTTCTGTGGCGTCTTCGTCTTCTCGAGGCAGCAACCGCTCATCACGTCCGATCACCGTCACTCTGCTTCCGAATCGACGCATCGCTTGGGCCAGTTCCAATCCGACGTAGCCGCTACCGATTACAAGGAGATGTTCGGGCGTCTCATCGAGTTCGAGTGCCTCGATGTGCGTCAGCGGCTGGGCTTCAACAAGGCCAGGAATCGAATCTAACGCTGCGTGTGTACCGGTGCTGATGATCACATTGGTTCCACGGAGCGGCCGGGTCGTTCCATCTTGCACCGTGACCTCCAAAGTTTTTGGACCGATGAAGCGTCCCGAGCCGAGAATGAGTTCCGCTCCGGTCTTTTTGTAATTGTCGAGATACATATCGTTCAAGCCAGCTACCATCTGGCGTTTGCGGCCGCGCACCACGGACATATCAACTTTGAAGTCTTGCCTGGCTATGCCGAACTCTTCACTTCTGCGGAAATACGATGCCATCTTGGCACTGTGAATGATGTTCTTGCTGGGCAAACAGGCGATGTTCGGGCACGATCCGCCGATGTATTTGCGCTCGATCACAGCGACGCGCTGCCCTTCGCCAGCGAAGGTCCATGCTGCGATTGTCGATCCCGTGCCGCCGCCCAAGATTACAAGATCAAATTCTTCCGGCTCCCTATTTTTGTTAGGCAACCCAGCTGTTGAAACGTTTCCCAAGCTCTTCATGTCACTTTTCCTTTCTCGGCGACGGGCTCAACATTAGTGTCCATGGACTTAACGAGGTACGCCGTCGCACCTTCGAACGAGAGCCCGTAGCCAACTTCTCGTATGATGCGCTCCTCCGATGGTTGGATAAAGTGCGTCCCAGTGTTGCGCCGTGTCGTTACTTGACGATGGCCCGCAGAAGGACGCCAGCAAGCCCGCTTCCAATGAGTGGCCCGAGCAACGGCACGATGGCGTAGCTCCAATCCGAGGCCCCCTTTCCCGCAATGGGCAGTACGGCGTGGGCGAGGCGCGGCCCGAAGTCCCGAGCGGGATTGATCGCATAACCGGTCGTTCTGCCGAGAGAAAGCCCGATGCCCAGACAAGCGCCGCAACAAAATAAGGACCAAGCCCCGACGCCGGACCCGAAACGGCGACCGCCTTCCGAGAGGATAGCGCCGACGACAAAAACCAGAATGAGAGTCCCGAGAATCTCGCTGATCAAATTCGCGCCAAATCTGCAAAACGTGCGTACCCATGAACTCTCAAAAACACTTCGCAAGCATGCCAGTCTCCTGATTCCGGTTCAGGCTCTGTTCTGAATTAGCTGACCCAATCGAATGAGCGAGTGACCGCGCGCTTCCAAAGGTTGTACATCTCATCGCGCTTCCCCTTTTTCATGTTAGGCTGCCACGTGTGGTCAACCGTCCAGTTCGCGCGCAGATCTTTCAGATCTTTGAAATATCCGACGGCCAAACCGGCTGCGTAGGCGGCGCCTAGCGCAGTCGTCGCGTCCTTCGTTACTGGACGAACCACCGGCCTGTCGAGAATGTCGGCCTGAAACTGCATCAGCAGATCATCTGCTACCATGCCGCCGTCCGTGCGTAGCACGTCCAGCCTGATGCCCGAATCCTTCTCCATTGCCTCGAGCACGTCCCGCGTTTGAAACGCGGTGGCCTCCAACGCCGCGCGCGCAATATGCCCCTTATTGGCGTAGCGCGTCAAGCCAGTGATCACGCCACGGGCACTATCTTTCCAATAGGGAGCGTACAAACCAGAAAATGCGGGAACAAAATAGACGCCACCGTTGTCATTGACGGTTCGTGCCAGCGATTCGATGTCAGAGCTTTTTTCGATCAAGCCCAGGTTATCGCGCACCCATTGCACCAGGGCGCCGGTGATGGCGATACTTCCCTCTAATGCATAGTGAGCTGGCTGTTCTCCGAATTTATACCCGATCGTCGTCAGCAAGCCAGATTTGGAATCCACTTTTCGCGTGCCGGTGTTCATCAGTAGAAAACAACCGGTACCGTAGGTGTTCTTTGCTTCGCCGGGTTCGAAGCAGGTCTGGCCTACGAGGGCAGCCTGTTGGTCCCCCAGGATGCCGGCGATAGCCACATCTTTCACCGCAGGCTCCTGCGCGAGTCCGTAATTCTCGCTACTCGAGCGAATTCTTGGCAGCATCTTCTCTGGAATTCCAAACATATCTAGCATTCCCTTGTCCCAGGACAGGGTCTTGAGATCAATCAGTTGTGTGCGGCCGGCGTTGGTGACATCGGTAACGTGAACGCCCCCGTTGGGGCCGCCAGTCAAATGCCAGACAAGAAATGTATCGATGTTGCCAAAGACAGCGTCACCCGCCTCGGCCATTTCACGGACACCTTTTATGTGTTCGAGAATCCAGCGGATTTTCAGCCCGCTGAAGTAGGTGCTGAGTGGCAGGCCAGTCTTGCCGCGAAAACGGTCCTGTCCCCCGGCTTTCGCCAGCTCGCTGACGTAGTCCGCAACCCTCGTGTCTTGCCACACAAGCGCGTTTGCGACTGGCTTGCCGGTGTTGCGGTTCCACACGACTGTGGTCTCACGCTGATTGGTGATTCCAATTGCTGCCAGGTCTCCGGGCCGAAGACCCCCTCTCGCCATAGCTTCTGCGATCACGTCACGTGTGCGCTGCCAGATCTCTTCCACGTTATGTTCAACCCATCCGGGTTTGGGGTAGATCTGTTCGTGTTCCCTCCGAGCGATTGTCACGACGCGCCCCGAGCGGTCAAACACGATGAACCGCGTGCTGGTTGTGCCTTGATCAATTGCTCCGACGTAGTTTGCCAACTTATACCTCCTGCAAAAACCGTCCTCGGCCGGTGAATTCTCATTGCTTTTCAGGGCTGGAGATTCCAACTCTCCTGCATTAGCCTGCTCGTGCTCTCTTTACGTGCACCAACGATCGTCTGCGAGCATGGGATGCGTGAGCACAGCGTTTTCGCTTCCAGCGCGCAAGCCGAGCCCGTGGACCACCGCCAATCACGCACCGATCGAACTCCTCGCCGGAAATATTTGCCAGCTCTTCCGCTCGGCTCCTCATAGCGCTCCCAACATATCAAAACGTGACTCCGGTGCTGAACCCAAAACCAGTACGTTCGGCAAAGCAGCATTGCGGTCTACGTCGAAGGCTGGGGATAGATTTTCGCCCCTACGCGCGAGGCTCGCCGCAACCGTGCAAATAGTTTGCCGTCCTACTGCCATCACGCTTGCTATTTGAGTGAAATTCGGAGATCGCGCAAGACACTTGTTCCCGCATCGCAAGAAAGGCTCTCGCTTCTGTCGGCGCGGTTCGCTAAACGGAGAGGAGCACGTTAAGCCCTTCCGCCACTGTGGGATGCGTCAGGGTGGTGTCGTGTAGCACCGAGCACAGTTAATCCAGCGAAGCGCCTTTGCTCTCTGTTCGCTGCCACTTCTGCGGGTGCCTATTGTCTTAGCATTACTTTCAGCCTCTGCACCGCCTCCGGAATCTCGCTGGCAGGTGTTCCGCCAAAACCCAAAATAAATCCCTGATGGGTGGCTTCCTCAAAGTAGTAAGGGGAAAGAGGCGCTAGCCAAAGTTTCTCTCCAGCTGCTCGGGTCGCAATCTCTATATCCCGCATGCCCTTTGGCAGAGTCACGAGCAGGTGCATCCCCGCTTCTGCGCCTTGCACCTGCAGGGTTTGGCTAAATTGTTCGTGCAAGCTCTCCACAAGAGCAGTTCGCCTCTGGTCGTACAACAACCGCATTCTGCGAATGTGCCGCGCAAAATGCCCTTCGCGCATAAAGTCGGTCAGCACCGCCTGATAGAAATGTGGAGATGACAAATCCATCGTTCGGCGAGCGGAAACGAAATATTCAATGAGATCTGGCGGGATCACCACATATCCGATTCTCAACGATGGGAATAAGACCTTGCTGAACGTCCCGATATAAATGACGCGGGCGCTCGTATCGAGTCCCTGCAACGAGGAGATGGGCATGCTGTCATAGCGATACTCGCTGTCGTAGTCGTCTTCAATGATCCACGAGCCCGATTTGTGCGCCCAGTCGAGCAGCTGCAATCTTCGCGAAGCGCTCATCGTTACTCCGAGAGGGTACTGATGAGATGGAGCAACGAAAGCCGCTCGCGCTCTGCGACACCGCTTGATCCCTGCCTCGACGTTCATCCCCTCGCTATCAACAGGAACGGCGATGAGCCGGCAGCCGGCCGACTCCAGCACCCGCCGAGTCAAATCGTAGCCCGGCTCTTCAATCCACACGGCCATTCCAGGCTCAAACAGAACTCGTGCAGAAATCTCAAGCGCCTGCTGGGACCCCGAAACAATCATCACCTGTTTGGGGTTGCAGTGCACGCCGCGGGCGGTTCCGAGATATTCGCAGATAGCCTCGCGTAACGGCTCCGACCCCAATGCGGCACCGTAGTGAAGAGAAGCCGCATGCGGATTCCGGGAATGACGAACGACTAGATTCGACCAGAGCTGAACGGGAAACTGATCATAAGCCGCCTGACTTACACTGAACGCTCCTAGTCCGAACCAGGGAGGTGCTTCGTACCGGGCTAATCGCAAAGCGCGCCGTGCAACGGGCCGGACCCCGGAATCGGGAAGCTCTGGTTGTCGGGCATGGCGATCCGGCGTTGTCCTTTGGTCCGGCAGGGAACGGCATACGAATGTTCCTGACCCCTTGCGCGTTTCGAAGTACCCTTCGGCAATAAGCTGAGCGTAAGCCGTAAGAAGGGGAATGCGCGAGATCTTCAGTTCCGAAATGAGAGCCCGCGTCGATGGAATTTGCTGCCCCGGCTTCAACACGCCGGAAAGAATCATTGTGCGATACGCACTATAGATTTGCTTGTGCAAAGGCACCGGAGCCTTGCGATCGATTTGAATGAGAGGCGAAAGCGCGCTGGCGGTTCTTGTCATCTGGAACGGCTCAACGGTGGTTATACCAGATTCCGACGTGCCGGCCTGTTTTCATGACCACCTGACGAAGGTGGCACGGCGCAACGCCGTCCGTCGAGAAGTCGCGTGCGATGAGATTCTTTAGCCCTTGCTGCGGTCGGTGAAGCGGAAGAACAGCGATTGTTTGGCGACGGGAGCAGCAAGTTGGTTCAGCGCGGCCATCTGCGATTGCGAAAGTGGAGTAAAATCCCGCGCGATCTGCACGTTGTCTTCAAGCTGCGCAATGTTGTCGCATCCGACGATCACGGTGCTCACGGGATGCGAAAGCGTGAAGTTCAGCGCGTCGCACATGTTCATCACCCCTGAACGCGTCGCGATCGCCGAGCCCTCCCACGAATGCTCCTGCTGTTCGAGCGGTGGTGGTGTCCATGACGAGAGCAATCGGCCGCGCGCGGGCACTTTCATCCCGATAATGCCCATCTGCTTTTCCACTACTAGCGGCAACAGCTGATCGGTGAAGCTGTGAATGTGTGCATCCGCAGCGTTCAACGCCATCAAAATCGTATCGAAAGGATGCCGGTTCACCATGTCGATCAACGCCTCCGGCCGGTAATGCCCGGTGACGCCCAAAAAGCGCGCGACCTTCTGTTGCTGCATTTCGAGCAGCGCTTCCATGGCTCCGCCCTTGGCAAAAACCGCGTTCACGTCCTCCGGCAATCCAATATCGTGCAATTGCCACAAATCCACATGATCCGTATTGAGCAGTGCAAGCGACTTCTCGATCATGCGCAGCGAGCCGTCGCGCGTCCTCTCTTTCGTTTTGGTCGCAATAAAAGCATCCTGGCGGCGCGTCCTCATCACGCGGCCGACATACTGCTCGCTCCAACGCTCCGGCCCTCCATAAATCGACGAAGTGTCTATATAATTCACACCCAGGTCGAGAGCACGCTCAATGATCGGTATCGTGACCTCGAAGTTGTTCGGCTTCTCGAGCGCTGCTTGTCCGCCGAGACTGAAAATCCCCACCTTGTAGCCCGTCTCGCCAAGGTTGCGTGTGGGCATCGCCGCCTGGGTGTTCGGATTCGCCGGCAACGGGCGAAAGCCGGATGTCGCGGTGGACCTAAGCGCGGCGCCGTTGGCGAGAAGTCCCGCGGCTACGGCACCGCCGGTCTTTAAAAAGTTGCGGCGGTCAGAGGAGGTAGGCCGTTGACGCTTCATAGCAATTGCCCTCTAGAGCAGCTACCTGAGTCTCGCGGTGATATTAGCACACGAGACTCTACCTAAACCTCTAACGAGTTCTGGCATCCGCCGTTGCTTGCGAGCTATGCTGTTCCCTGACGGCAGGGAAAATCCTTGGCCTCGATGAGGGAAAAATGGTCACCAGACGTGAATTTCTCGACGCACTCGCGGTGGGCACAGCCGGCCTGGCTGTGGGCCCAACGGCAAAAAGCTATGGCCGGATTCTTGGCTCGAACGATCGTCTCCACTTTGCGGTAATCGGTCTGAACGGGCGCGGCTATGCCCATCTCGACGCGCTCAAAGCGAACAAAAGTGCCGCATGTATCTCGCACGTTTGTGATGTGGACGGCAATATCCTCAACAAGTTCGCCGATGCCACAAAGCGCGAAATGGAAGAAACTCCTGTCGCCGAGAAGGATTTTCGCCGCATCCTCGAGCAGAAAGATGTAGATGCCATCACCATAGCCACACCCGACCATTGGCACACACCAATGGCCATCGCGGGTTTGCAAGCCGGCAAGCACGTCTATGTAGAGAAGCCTTGCAGTCACAATCCAGCTGAAGGAACGATGCTGGTCCAGGCTCAGCAGAAGTACGGAAAGCTGGTGCAGATGGGTAATCAGCAGCGTTCGTCACCGTACACCATTGAACTGGTTCAAAAGATTCACGAAGGGCTGATCGGCAGGGCCCACTATGCGAAGGCCTGGTACAGCAACACGCGGAAATCGATCGGTGTCGGGAAAGAAGTTCCTGTCCCCGCACAGCTCGATTGGGATTTATGGCAAGGCCCTGCGCCACGCAACCCGTACAAAGACAATGTGCACCCGTACAACTGGCACTGGTTCAAAACCTGGGGAACCGGCGAAACGCTCAACAATGGCACACATGAAGTCGACGTTTGCCGTTGGGCGTTAGGTGTCGACTTTCCGAAACGAGTCACTTCCTCGGGCGGCAGGTATCAGTTCAAAGACGACTGGCAGTTTTATGACACGCTGATCACCAGTTTCGAATACGACGACAAACTGCTGTCTTGGGAAGGGAAGTGTTGCCAAGGAATGAAATTCTACGGCCGAGATCGCGGCTCTGCCGTCATGGGAACGTCCGGTACCGTAATTGTCGATCGCGATGGCTATGAAGTTTACGATCTGGCCGGCAAGAAAACCAACGAGTACAAAGTTGGTAGCGCCACTTCGTCTTCGGATACCGTAGGCCGCGATTCCATGACCGATGCGCATTTCGCAAACTTCATCGCGGGCATCCGCAAGGGCGAAAAACTCAACTCACCTATTTCCGTTGGCAACGTTGCGGTTACGATGCTACAACTTTCCAACATCGCGTGGGAGGTCAATCGCGAGCTGCATCTAGATACAAAGGACGGCAAAATCCTGAACGACGCGGAAGCAATGAAAATGTGGGGCCGCGAGTATCAAAGGGACTGGGCGCCGAGCCTTTAAGCGCTCTGATTGGCAGCGGTGAGCTCACTGTGAGAAAAGAAGCCGTCCTGGTCGCCAGGCCTCCTCTCCTGCGTCAAACAAACGCTCAACTCCTGTTGAAGCTCCTGCGCGCGTCCGGCCCGTGCTCCAAAGCTGACCTGGTTCGTGCTTCAGGCCTAAGCGCGCCTACAGTGACGAATGTTGTAGCTCACCTTTTCTCCGCCGGGCTGGTCGAACCCATCGGCGAAGGCGACTCTACCGGCGGCAGGCCTCCGGACATTATTCGGTTCCGGGCAGAACGAGGTTGCGTTGTCGGTGTCGATATCGGCAAGGACTTTCTGCGCTTTCTCCTCACCGACCTGGACGCCCGGGAACTCGGAAGATCAAAAACTACGCTGCCGTGGAGTATGTCGAAACCGCAGGCCGTTTGTGCACAGATAGCAAAGGAGGTGCGGGGTCTGCTCCGCAAACACAAACGAGCGGAAGATCAACTCCTGGGCCTCGTGGTTGGCGTGCCGGCCATCGTGAATCTCAAGGAGGGCATCGTCTTTTCGCTCAGCGCCCTGAAAGGATGGAACAATGTTGCCCTCCGATCGATGCTGGGCCGCGACTTTAAGTGCGAGGTTGTTGTGGAGAATGACACCAATCTCGCAGCGAAAGGCGAATATCATCGCGGCGCCGCTCAAGGAGAAAACAATTTTGTCTTTATCACCATTGGTAGAGGTGTTGGCGCTGGCATTTTCATGGACGGAAGTATTTATCGTGGATCCCAGTGGTCCGCGGGCGAGATTGGCTATCTCCGCGTGCCCCATGTTTCGAAAGCCTATCCGACTCTCCGCGGATATGGTCGCCTTGAAAAAATCCTCGGCGCGCCTGGAATTCTTAGAAGCTGGCTTGCCGGCCGCAAGGCAGGCAGGAAAAATCCCAAGGCAAGCCGTGCCAGCGAAGTTTTTGATCTCGCTGCTGCCGGTAACGCTCAGGCCAAAAAGATTCTGCAGCAACGAGCCACAATTCTGTCTGACGTCATTTTGGATCTCGCGCTTATCCTCAATCCGGGTGTCATCTTGCTGGGTGGTGAAGTGGGTAGCCATCCGCGGTTGCTGCAGGAAGTAAAACTATTGCTGAAGGGCGATGAGTTTGCCGTGGTGCGCGTGGGCTTGAGCGCGCTTGGCTCTTCGGCCGTCTTGTGGGGCGGCGTCCATACCGCGTTGGAGTTTGCGGTCCTTGGCCTCTTGCAACCGGACGAGCTGCCCGGCTGAAGCCGGTCATCGTTCTCCTTCGTTTCCCTTCTATACCTCAATTGACGCACTTTCTAAACAGAGTTAACTTAGTGACGGTTCCATCACTTTCTGCCCATGGCCCAGCACAAAAAATTCCGGTCCTCGCGCTCGTGCCGGTCGGCGAAGCAAGCCACCGCATCGATGGAGACCTGCGACGCACGTAGTGTCCTGCAATTGTTGCGGAGCCGTGAACGCGACCCCGCCGAAGTAGCGCTAGCGGAATTCTCCGACTTCAGGCTCAAGGCGGCTCTCGACATTCTGCACAGCCGGGGGCTGATCGTTTCAGCAAGCCCCACCAACTTCAAGATAGGCCGTCGGTTCCCATTGCCGCGAATCAACGCGACTTACGGCCATGTGATTGGCGTCGACATCGGTGGAAGCAATCTTCGCATCGCACTTGCCGATTTGCATGGAAGAATAGTCGCAAAGTGGACCGCCTCGACGAGAAGCACCTCGTCTCCCGAAATGGTGATCAACCAAATTTGCAAAGGCGTGCACCACTTGCTCCGGCAGGCTGGGATTCCGCGCGGTTCCCTTTTGGCCGTGGCCGCCGGTGCCCCTGGCGTGACCAACAAAAACACCGGAGTGGTATTCGCAACCTCCTACCTAAAGGGCTGGAAGAATGTTCCACTGGGGCGTTTATTAGGATCCGCGCTGCGCGTCCCCGCGCTGGTGGAAAACGATGTGAAGCTGGCTGCCATCGGAGAGCACTGGGAAGGAATTGCGCGTGGCGTTCCGGATTTTGTTTTTCTGGCGATTGGTACTGGCATTGCCGCCGGCATCTTCGTCAACGGCCAATTGGTCCACGGTCCTGACTGGGTTGCCGGAGAGATCGGCTATTTGATCGTACCGGGCACTCCGGACGCTCCTGCTAAGCGGGGTTCACCCGGAGCACTTGAGAGCGTGATTGGCGGCGAGGGAATCCGGCAATATTGGCTGCGTTCCCACGACAGCAAAAACGCCGGGCACCTGACTGCAACCGGAATCTTTTACCACGCCCTTGCTGGAGATCGGCGCTCCAGGACAATCCTCCTGAGATCGGCGCGCATCCTGGCCTACGCGATATATAACATCTCGACCGTCCTGAATTCTTCGCTCTTTGTTCTGGGTGGAGGCGTTGGAACGAATGGGCCACTTCTTGCGGAAACGCGACGCATTCTGGAGCCGTACACGCAGCCCTCGCAGCCAAAGCTTGTCACCAGCTCTCTGGGGTCGGATGCCCAACTGATTGGAGCTATTCGCCTGGCGCTGGACAAGGCGGAAGCCCGCATCGATCTGCAGTTGCAATGAACCTCTAGGCCGACGGCGCGCTCAAACCGGGTTTTCGCGCGCTGATACTCTCCAGTTCGCGGCCGCACGTTTCTGGCACCGCAAATCGAACGAAAATCAAAGTGACGATGCTCATTAGTCCATAAAGCGCAAAAGTCGAAGCGCTCCCCGCAGCCTTGATCAGCGATAGAAATGTCAACGAAACTGCGAAATTGGAGATTCCCGAAAACAGCGTTGCAGCCGCCACGCCGCGCCCACGCACTCGAAGCGGGAACACCTCCGAAACGAGGATCCAAGCAATCGCCCCCAGGCTGAAGGCAAAACACGCAATGTACAACACAAGGCAACCAATCGCGATTGCTCCCAAGGACGCGCCAAGCACCGCCTGATGACTGAACGCGTATGCCAGCGAAAACAGCGCAATGGTCATCCCGCCGACGCCCACATACAACAGCGGCTTCCGCCCGACACGGTCGACGAGCATGATCCCCACGACGGTCCCAATCACATTCACCACCGCGACCAGTAGCGTCGCAAGGATCGAATCCGAATGCGACGCAATCCCGGCAAGCTCGAAAATCTGTGGGCCGTAATAAATAATCGTGTTGATTCCCGTGACCTGCTGCAGCACCGTGAATCCCACGGCGATAAACAGCGAGCCTCGCACGGCGGGGGTCAAAAGCGCCCTCCAGCTCTGTTCGATCGGCGTCTTGAGGCCGTCACGAATATCCGCCAGAAATTGCTGGACCCCGCTGGCGTCCGTGTATTTCAGGAGTACTGTTTCTGCATCTTTTTCGCGGGAGTGCGCGAACAGCCATCGTGGGCTTTCGGGCACGGTGAGTATGACTCCCAGGAAGAATACAGTCGGTACAGCCGCGATCGCGAACATCAGCCGCCATGCCTGTTCTTCGGCAAGCCAATAACCCACTAGATCCGCAAACGCGATCCCCAGCGTAAGAGCAAACTGGTATAGTCCAATTAGCATCCCGCGCGATTGTGGAGGAGCCAACTCCGAAACATAAACCGGAGCGGTAACCGACGTGAAGCCGATGCCAATCCCGATAATCGCTCTCGCAATAATCAATGTCGCCACATTCGGAGAAAGCGGCGCAAGCACCGAACCTACGATGAAAATCGCTCCGGCCCACACGAGGGTGGCCCGACGGCCAATTTTGTCCGCGACGGCGCCCCCGACCAGCGCACCGGCCATGGCCCCGATGAGTACGATACTGACGACCAGCTCTTCCATGATGGTCGACAGCGCAAAGGTGCGTTTTACAAAAATGACCGCCGCCGCGATGATGCCCATGTCGTAGCCATAAAGGACGCCACCAAGTGCCGCAATAAAGGAGATCCGTGCGATAAATCCGCGATTTACGCGTGGCTTTGGAGTAGGTAGCGATTCCGTCATGTACTCACCTGCGCCTCATGATATCGTAATCTTTCTTATGATTCATGAAAAAGTATCCCTTCGGCTTGGAAAGCCTGAATGCTTCGGCCATCTATGAATTTGAGGAACGACGTGCAGGACAGCGCAAACAACGGGCCTAACTGGATCGCCGGAGTCGAACCGCCGAGCGAAATGCTCACCATGAGCATGACGGCGATCTACGAAAAAGAGTGCCGCGAACAGCCGGAACGTCTCGCTCATCTACTCCGCGCCTATGGCGACGACGAGTCCATCCTCAAAACGCTAACGAATCTACAGCAAGTCGCCCTCGCCCCCGGACCAATTCTTTTTCTCGGAATGGGCGCTTCCTACGGTTCTTCCATTACTGCCTCTATCTGGATGCAATTGTGTGGAAGGTCTTCCTTCTACCTCGACGCAGGTGAGTGGCTTCACTACGCGCCGCTTGTATGGGATCAGGTCGCGGCGTCGATTCTCACAACCGCTTCGGGCGAGAGCGCCGAACTGGTCCAATTATGCCGGGAAAATACGCGCAAGCCCGTGGCGCTTCTTTGCAATAACGAAAAAAGCGCTTGTTGGTCGCTGTCCCAACACAGACTGCCGATTCTTGCAGGCCCGGAATACGGCAATGCCACTAAGACATACACAAATTCAACTGCGGCAGGTATTCTGCTCGGCTCTCACATGGTCGGACGAGCTTGGCAAAATGACGCGGCGCAAATCCAAGCCACTTACTCCGACACTCTCGACGAGGTATTTGGCCGTCGCGCTGAATTGGAGGAATTCTGCCGTGGTGCCAAGAACATCGAACTCATCGGACGCGGCGCAGGTTACGGTGCCGCAATTATCGGTGCTCTGTGCATTCGCGAAATGGCCGGGAATCGTGCCGCCGCCCATACCGGGGCCGGCTTCCGGCATGGGCCGCTGCTCGACGTCGACGCATCGCACGTCGCTATCATTTTTGCCCAAGGACGAACGGCCGAACTCGGCGTAAAGCTGGCCCAGGACTGCAACGCGCGAGGCGGCAGGGTAATCCTAGTCAGCGCTGAAAAGCACGAACCCTCTGAAAAGCTGTTGCCCCTTACAGTGAGCCGTGTGCCTGAGCCTTGGGAAGCTTTAATCGCTGTCTTTGTTCCTCAAGCCCTGACGCTCCGTTTGATTGAACTCTACGGCGCAAATCTGCGCCCGCGATTCCAATACGGAGATATGAAGGAATAGAAAGACCCTCTAGTTGCAACAAATCAGTTCGTATGGCGTATCTTCTCCGCCAGAGCCCGCGCGCGCTGGCGTGCAATCTCGACGAAGCGAGAGTCCCCGGAAATTTGGTCTAAGAGGGTCAAAACTCTCTGCGGTTCCGGAAGCACGCCCTTGGAAATGTCGGTTTCTACCTCAAGAAGCGCATCATTCACGCCCAAACGATCATACTTCATCCTTCGTTGCAACAAATCGATGAGCTCCTGCTGGCGCGCCAGTCCTTCACAGATTTGCAGCAACTGCGTCGCCTCCGGATTGATCGTGTAATTGAATTTCACCTCATGAGCTTCCGGGCCACGTTCCCAGCGAAACGTCTTCTCCCCCAGGTTGGCGATCTTTCGATGTACGTCCAAATCCAACCCGTTGAAATGATTCAACTGCGCGCTCAACTCAAAAATTTTCGCTCGCAAACTGTGGCTGATCTCGAACGACGTTGCGCCCGGGTCCTCGTCCAGTTGTCTGATCTCGTACGATCCCGTATCCGAATCTTCCTTAATCTTGATTTCAATGAATTCCGGCGTGCTGGATTTGAAGATTCGGCGGTACGTGAAGACGCTTGAGCCGGCCGGCGAGGCCTCGGCGCTCCCCGCCAACGCCAAACAGAAGAGCATTGCCCATGCCAGAATGGGGCGCAACGGTGCTCTCATCGGTCTGATTGGATGTGAACGCGGCGTTCCATTGTCGTGTGACGGGCAACCGCCGGCCGCATTTGCTTCTTGGGCGTGCCGCCGAGGTCCGTCGCCCTCACACCAAAGCGTCGCTCCAGTTGATCGGTCTGCAGGTGGCAAAGTGCCACCGCCAATGCATCCGCCGCGTCCGATGGCTCGGGCACCTCGCGCATTCCTAATTGCGCCTTCACCATGGCTTGCATCTGTCTCTTGTCCGCGTGACCATAGCCGGCCACGCACGCTTTGACTTCGCGCGGCGAATAGCTGCGAACTTCGACACCGAGCTGCTCGCCGGCTAGCAGCACAACGCCTCTCATCTCCGCAAGCCGCAAAGCCGTCCGCATATTCAGTGCCGTAAAAACGGATTCCACTGCCATAACGTGGGGCTTAAATTGGGTGATCAGGTCACACAAAAGTGCGTGTACATCCTGTAGCGCGGCGCCTGACGAAGATTTCCGTCGCTTGGCTGCAACTTGGAATGCTCCATAGTGCAAAACGTGGCATTCTGGGCCTTGGCGTTCAATGATCGCGTATCCGGTTGGCCCCGCAGCCGCCGGGTCGACGCCGAGCACGCGTAGTGAGCCCGACCGGTTCGCCCTCTCAGGATTCTCGAGCATGCCTGTTAGTCTAAGGCGAAGCGCGTGCCCGTTCCAATCAAAAGTCACGCATCAACTACAAAAAGGAAACGGCCATCCCGCACAAAGGATGGCCGTTTTCGATAATCTGATTTAGTTTGCGCTGACAGCTGCCTGGATCTCGGACTCGTCGATATCGAAGTTAGCGTACACATGCTGCACGTCATCGTGCTCTTCCAACGCCTCGACAAGGCGCAACATTTGTGTGGCTTGTTGTCCTGTCAACTTGATGTAATTCTGCGGCACCATTCCTAGTTCCGCCGACGCCGGCGTGATGCCAGCCTTGCTCAACGCCTCTTTCACCGCTTCGAATAACTCCGGCGGCGTCACGATATACCACGCAGACCCGTCATCCTTCATGTCCTCGGCGCCGGCTTCCAGAACCAGTTCGAGCAACTTGTCTTCGGATGCGGCTTCCTTCGGTACACTGATTTCGCCTTTGCGATGGAACATCCATCCCACTGCCCCCGCCTCGGCCATATTGCCGCCGTTCTTGCTCATTAAATGTCGAAATTCGCCCACGATCCGGTTCCGGTTGGTGGTAACAACCTGGATCAACATGCCAACGCCGCCCGGTCCGTATCCTTCAAACATAGCCTCTTCGTATTGCTCGCCTTCGAGTTGGCCCGTCCCGCGCAGGATCGCCCGCTCGATATTCTCGTTCGGCATGTTTTCGTTCTTTGCCGCAAGAATGGCCGTCCGAAGCCGCGGATTCGAATTAGCATCGCCTCCGCCAATGCGCGCAGCAATGGTGATTTCTCGGATGATACGCGTGAAAACACGGCCGCGCTTTGCGTCGGTGGCGGCCTTCTTGTGCTTAATCGTGGCCCATTTTGAATGCCCAGACATGACAATTCCTCTTTTGTTGCTCGTGGCCTATGCGGCCATCTGAATTTGGATAAATGGCACTCCGCCACTGCCATGGAATGGACTTGTGGCTCATTCTGCCCGCATTGCGGAGTTCCCTGTGCGGAGACCTTCAGTCGTACTTTGAGGACCGCGCGCTACCATACCTAAGGTCCTCGAACTTATGGATTCTAGCATAGTTAGACGCGTGTCGAAACCGTGTATACTTTTTGAGGAAATCTTTTTTGTCGAGTGTGCCCCGGCGCTTTACTCTCCCTTGAAGCGTTTGCCCGCTGAGGTTAGCTTTGCCTGATCGCCGCTATCGGATCCTCGCCATTGCCAGCCACCCTGTTCAGTATATGGCGCCGTTGCTCCGGCGCATGGCCCACCACCAGCAACTCGATCTCTCGGTCGCGTATTGTACCCTGCGAGGCGTCCAGCCAGCCCATGATCCGGAGTTCAACACCACCGTCCAATGGGACGTTCCGCTGCTCGATGGGTATCCGTGGCAAGAAGTGCCCAACCGGGGGTTGCGTGGTGACTCCCCTCGGAGTCTGTTTAACCCTGGTCTCTCGAGTCTCATTCGAAAAGGAAAGTTTGATGCTGTCCTTTGTTACTTGAGCTATCTCTCCGCATCCTTCTGGATTGCGTTTTTCGCTTCGCGGCTTTCCCGAACCGCATTCGTCTTCGGAACCGACGCTTCCAGTATCGTTCCCCGTAGCGGCGCGTCTTGGCGGCTCTCCCTGAAGAAATTGCTTTGGCCTCGGCTATTTTCGCTGGCAGACCAGGTGTTCGTCCCATCAAGCGTCTCTCGTGATTTAATGCTCTCCCTCGGACTGCCGGAGGAACGAATCACGCTCACCCCCTATTCGGTGGACAACGATTGGTGGACGGCACAATCGCAAGCTGTCGATCGGGACTCTGTTCGCGCAAAGTGGGGAGCTGGCCCGGAAACTTGTGTCATCCTGTTCTGCGCCAAGCTTCAATCGTGGAAGCGCCCTCTGGATTTGCTCCGCGCTTTCGCCTACGCAAATCTTTCCAACGCTCGCCTTGTTTTTGCCGGCGAGGGAGCGCAGCGTCGCGAATTGGAAATGGAGGCGTCGCACCTCGGTGTTAGTGACCGCGTGCGGTTCCTCGGTTTCCAGAATCAATCACAACTCCCAGCCGTGTACACGGCCTCCGATCTACTGGTGCTCCCATCTGAATACGAGCCATTCGCAGTGGTCGTGAACGAAGCCTCTTGCTGCGGCTGCGCCGTAGCCGCAAGCGATCGCGTCGGAGCAGCGCGCGACTTAATAGCCCCAGTAGATCCACGTCTGGTGTTTCCCTGTAGCGATCTGAAGTCTCTCTCCAAGCTCTTGGCCGAGTTGTGCGGCAATCAAGACCGGCTACGCCTGCTCGGGCGCGCCGCGAGAGACCGGATTGCCACTTGGTCGCCCAATGAAACAGTCTCTGAAACCGTAGGTGCTCTGACTTCCGCGATCCACCGTCGCTACCGTTAACTCAGACAGAATCGATCGGCAAATACCGTTCGGCGGCGGTATGATCAAGGAGCGCGAAAATTGCCCCCATTCTTTGGAATCGACATGGAAAGAAGCAAGACCACCAGGGGTCTGCGGACATGCTGAACCACAATACTGTTGGCCCTAGAGGCCTGCTGTGACGAGAGTTCTCGGGGCGATTCCGTCCTTGCGTGGTTCGCGAAATCCCCTGGTCGCGGTCGGCTTGTTCATCGTGGCCATTTTTGCCGCTTACAAGGCCGCTCAGGCCATTGTCTCGAACGATCTCACGAGCCTGATCGTCGCGGGGCTGATCGTTATTGGTGGAGCGATCTTTATCGCCATCATGAATGACTGGCGACGCGGGCTTTACCTGCTGGTTGCCTGGATTCTTTTCGAGGATCTCGTTCGAAAATACCTCGGAAACAATATGGCCATCTACTTCGCCAAGGATGTCTTGGCGATCGTCGTTTACGTTTCTTTCTATAAGGAGCGGATGGACAAACAGATCGAAAAATTCTCGATTCCGTTCAGATTCCCTCTGCTGATTTTCTTCTGGTTCTGCTTACTTCAAGTGTTCAACCCGGCTTCCAGCAGCATCTTTTACGGCATTCTGGGTATGAAGGTTGACTTCCTGTATCTCCCCCTAATTTACATTGCCTATGCCTTCGCTGAATCCGAAGAGAGTTTGCGCCGTTTCTTCTGCTTTATTTGTGTTCTGATTCTGATTGTGGCTGGACTCGGACTCGCTCAGTCCATCATTGGGCCGACGTTTCTGAATCCTCAGACCCTTCAAGATGACATTCGGGACCTCAGCACTCTTTACCGTGCGGCGCCAATCTCCGGCCTGTTAGCCTACCGTCCCACTTCCGTCTTCGTCAGTTCCGGTCGCTTCCAGGATTTTCTGATCGTTTCTTGGCTGATTTCCCTCGGGTTTGGTGGATATCTTCTGCTGCAAACCCGCAGGGGCCGTACTCTCGCGTTCACCACCGTCGGGGTCGTCGCCGCCGCCTCCATCATGAGTGCCTCCCGCGGCGTCCTTATGTGGAATGCCGGTATCACTCTCATCGTCGTCGCAGGGTTTCTTTGGGGAGCGCCATGGCGCCAGCGCGAAGTGGTCCGGGTGGTTAGGGCCATCCAGAGGACTGTGCTCTTCGCAGGAGTGGCGATCCTTCTCCTCCTGGTCTTCTTTCCGGATGCCCTCGGTTCTCGAGTAGCGATATATTCTGAAACGCTTTTGCCGAGCAGCCCCACAAGTGAACTCATCCATCGGACCCAGACTTACCCTATACAGCAACTGGAGTACGCTTTTGATTACCCTCGTTGGCCGTATGGTTATGGTCTCGGTACGTGCACCTTGGGCGGACAGTACGTGACGCGCATCATGCACGCTGCCCCCATGTTCATTGGTGTCGAAAGTGGCTTCGGCAATTGGATTGTTGAAACGGGAATCGTAGGCCTAATCCTCTTTTTGATTCTGGGCGCGGCCATCGCGCTTTCGGCATGGAGAGCTGTTGTGAAGCTTAAGGGGTCTCGCTGGTTTCCCACTGGCTTTGTGATTTTCCTGTTTTCGATGCTGCTCTTTTTCCCGATGACCTACGTCAGCTTTGGAACCTATCAAGATTTTATAATCAACTCCTACCTCTGGATTTCACTAGGGATTCTGTTTCGCCTGGTAACATTTTCTACCGACGCTCCGACGCTTCACGGGTCGGTCGATTCCGGGCTGGCCTAAATTGCGTCTCGTAGTAGTCTCTCCGTTTCTGGATCGTCGCCACGGCACCGAACTCTGCGTCATAGAACAGATCGAAAGACTGGCCCGGCTGGAAAAGTGGACAATTGACCTCTATTCCCAGCGCGTCGAACAACTCAGTAGTGTCACCCTCCCTTCGAATACCTTAGAGGAACAGCCAGGCTCTATCGTTTGGCATAAAGTGCCCGGTATTCCAGGACCACATCTACTAAAGTACCTTTGGTGGATTGCAGTCAATCGATGGCAAAGAGGCTGGGACCAGCGCTTGGGCCAGCGCACTCCCGATCTGGTCTATTCGCCTGGAATCAATTGCATGGACGCGGACGTAATTGTTGTCCATGTCCTGTTCCACGCTCTCTACGAGCGGGTTCGATCGGAATTGGCACTACGCCGTGCGCCTTTGGCGAGCTGGCCTCGGCTCATTCACCGCAAGCTATATTATCGACTGCTAATGCTACTCGAGAACAGAATGTATAGGAACCCTCGCGTCAGTTTAATAGCGGTTTCCACCCTGATCGCAAGAAAACTGGAAATCTATGTTGGCCGCGGTGGTGTCACGGTTATTCCCAACGCAGTGGATACTCGTAGATTTTCTCCGGAAGCGCGCCTGGAGAAACGCGCACAATCACGAAAGCAACTGAGCTTTGCGCAAGACGACTTTGTTGTATTGCTGATCGGCAATGACTGGAAAAATAAAGGGCTCGAAGGCCTCCTTGGCGCTGCCGCGCTGCTCCACGATCTGCCGATACGACTGCTAATCGTTGGCGAAGATGCCCCGGAATCATACACATCTCTCATCGAACGTCTCGACTTGCAGCACAAGGTTGAGTTCTCCGAGCCTTCCGAGGATGTCTTGCGATTTTATGCTGCCGCGGATTTATACGCGGGTCCTTCTATGGAGGATTCCTTCTGTCTGCCAATCGCGGAGGCTATGGCTTGCGGTCTTCCGGTGATCGCCAGCGTGAACGCCGGAGCCAGTGAACTTATCCGCCACCAGGACAACGGTGTATTGTTGCACGAGCCGACAGATGCGACAGAGCTCGCCTCTCTCATTCGGACTATCGTCACCGACGGAGAACTTCGCGAGCGCCTGGGACGTGCCGCTGCGCGGACAATTCAGGCGTCCTGCTCCTGGGACCAGAATGCAGAGCGCACCCGCGAATTCTTGCAGAATGTTTTAGGCTCCGACAAAAGTCATTCCTGATATATGTAGCAGGGAAATTGCGAGGTTGACCTTTGAGCGCACGCAGCTTCTTCCGCCGGGCCAAGATCGCTAGCCAGGCGGTCAGGGACATCGCAAATTGGCGTGAAGTTCTCCCCCTTGCGGCCCACGGCAAAGATGTGACGGAAATCCGCCTGCGCACCGGAACTGTAATTACCGCGCCAACGGAAGCCTCTCTTTGGCCTCATTTTAGCGACATCTGGTATCACTCCTCCTACACGAAGTATTGTTCGATCCCATCTGGGGCAGTTGTGATCGACGTGGGGGCTAACGTCGGTGTCTTTTCCCTGTTCGCCGCCCGCTTGGCTCGTCGGGTTTACGCGCTTGAACCGGCTTCTTCAAATTTTTCTCGGCTCGCTCGCAATGTCAGTCTGACGGGGAACGTAATTCCTCTTCAGTTCGCCTGTGGAGCGCGCGACGGCGAGGCAACTCTCGACCTGAGTGGTCTTCCGGTAACTTTCTCTCTAAAAACTCTGAGTTTAGGTACGTCTGAGGCGGTCAAAGTGATTAGCCTGGACACTCTCTTCAAGAGATACAACATTGCTCAGTGCGATTATCTGAAGCTGGACTGTGAAGGAGCCGAATTCGAAATCATTTTGGAGTCGCCGGCGTCGCTCTTCAGTCACGTTTCGCGAATCGTTATGGAATATCACGATCATCTCTCGAACGGCATTTCTCATCACGCTCTCGCAGAGAGACTCCGGAGTCTCGGGTTCAAAACCAGTGACTATAATCCAAATGGAACCCACGGAATGATGGCTGCCGTAAGAGCCTAGCTGCCTTACCGGTCAGTCGCAGAACGCTTGATCAGCCATCGCCTCGATTTGCTGCTCACGCCGGACAGTAATAATCTGACGTCTGGCCACAGATCCGTGTTCGCAACTTTGTGCCAGGAGATTTGCGTCGATCCAAATCGCCAAATGCGCATCGCTCTCTTCACTCCTTACTCTCCCGAAATTGGCGGCGGCTCCGTCCAGCTCAGAAGCCATCTTGCGCAACTGCCGGAACTCAACGTCGACTGGCATTACCTGGCGCCTTCCAAGGTTCCCGGCGAGCGAAGGCACTGGTTGGGCGAATCTCTGCCTGCGCGTCAATTTGTCGCGGACCTTTTTTCGCGAAGCGGTTTTCTGCCCGGGTCCGTGCTGCCTGTTCGCAACATCGTTGCTCAAATCGATGCGGACCTCTATTGGGTCGTGGCCCACTACGAAGGCATCTCGGTGGCCGATGAGCTCATCTCCTTGGGCAAACCTGTTCATCTCACCGTTCACGATGAACCCCTGGCCATGTTGATTCGTTCCCGCCGCTACCGTCCCCTTTGGCCCTTCATGTCTCACATTTTTCCGCGCGTCTTGCGCGGTGCCCGCTCCGTGGACGTGACCAGCACGAAGATGCGCGATTACTTCAAGCAGAAATACGACGTCGACTGCTTTGCACTTTATAAGTTTCTTTCCGAACTTCCGAGCGTAAATTCCCAGCTCTCAAAAGACACACTGACGGTCGGCCATATCGGCTCGCTCTATCACCCCGACGCTTTTCGAAAGTTCATTCTCGCATCTCGCCGCTACGCCGCAGCGCAAAATCGCTCTTTGAAGATTGTGCGCATCGGCGATTCTCCGGAGATGAGCAAACTCGACTCGGAAAATCTAGCCACCTTTGAAAATCACGGCGAGCTGCTGGAACAGGATGCACTGCCCGTACTCGCCAGATGCGATTTTGTCTACTCCATGTATCCCAGAGGATTTCGCTTCCAGGGCTTTCGCAGGACGAGCTTGCCCATCAAACTTTCCACGTATATTCAGGCGCAACGCCCCATCTTTGCGCACACGCCTCCGGACAGCGGACTCGCCGAGCTCATCTCCAAACACAACGTAGGCGTCGTTTGTTCCAGCAATCGAGAGACGGACATTCAGAGTGCTGTTAAGACCATACTGGATGCCACCAGGACCCGCGACAATTTCGAGTCTATTCGACGCGACCTTATGGGTCCTCATCAACTGCAACAACTCCGGGATGCTCTGAGCAGTCGCGTGTCGATCCGAAATTCGTGACCGAGCGAGCCGTTTCCGCGTCGGTCTTGTAACTGCAGGCCAATAGTTTGGTTTTTTGACTGGATCAATACGGCCTTCCGTGTTGCCCGCAGCGTGAAGTCCAGTGCTTCCCTCGGAATCTTCGTGATGAACGGCTCGATCAGCCACGCAAGTCCGGTCGGAATATCCCGAGTTAGCGTCACTACCTGATTCTGCACATAGACGCCGCCGTCTCGCTCTTCCAGGCGCCACCAGGTTTCCATTCGCCACAAATAACCATCGTCTTCGCCGGGCTCTTTTTCTTTCTCCCTAGGTCCGTCTGGGTCTTCCACCTGTGCTATGCGCGTCGCCGAGCTCCGGCTGTGAGCCCTGGCGGATGAATCTCGAAAATAGGTCACGGCGTGCTCGGTATCGAGGACCACGGTTACAAGTTTATGCCGACGGAATCGCAGAAAGACGCGAAATTGATCTCCGTTTCGCGATTCGATCCAGGCTTTTTCCACGTCCGGCGCGTAGTATGTGGCTTGATGGTTGTAGTCCTGCAGGACCTTGAGGACCTCATCGATCTTCACTCCCGGAATGAAAATGATGCCTTCCCAGTCGTGAATCATTCCGCCGGGGACATCTGGTTTTTCACCGGACGACTCTCCACTGAGTCGACGCGACTCAACCTCCCCGCTTTTCAATCTGCGCGTGGTCGCCAAGCGGTCCTTCTCCGGCAGTCCATCGATCCAAAGGAACGGACCTTGGCGGAGGCTTTTGGCATTCTGCGCCTCGGTCTGAACGATGTACTTCCCAAACGCCATGATCGTCGCCTCTCGGAGCGAGAATAGGTGCAGGGACCGCACCTCCGCTCTGAGTGTCAGAAGGGCCGGCGAACCCAAGCACAGGGCACACACCACCGTCTTAGCCGTAATACGGGCGAGCCTAAATGCTGAAGCTACAGTGCGATCCGGTCGCATTCTGAACTTGATGCGTAGGTCGATCGGAACGGTGCGTCTTCGGGGATGGCGGGGCTTGGAAAGAATGGGGCAGATTCTGGCGGGTTGGGTGGCTCGCACACGGCCCCTCGCGGGACCGTTGTCCCCGCGCGGCCCCCAACCCGTCGACTTTCAGAATGCCGCTCTCGCCCGAATGCCTCAATGGGCCGATAGCCCCACTTTTGGAGGTACGCGGGTTGTGGTACCGTCGCAGCATAGGGACTACCCGGCGTTCTCTTCTAACACATTGGATTTAAATAGATTAGAGTGGGTTGTTGTTGCTCCGAGAGTTCGCGAAGTACTACGTTCACCGGCGGCATTGTCGATGCAGAAGGTCGTCGTCCATTCGCCTAATTCTGCTCTTTTGTCGGCAGCATTCCGCTGATCGCCGTGTTGCCATTTAAGAGGTGCAAGGTAATCTCTTTGGTTTGCCCTTTGCGCAACGGGATGTTTTTCTCCCAATCCGAGTAAGCGCCTCGGGACGTAGCCCGCAGGTCGTAGGAGTCCTGCTTCAACCCCGAGATTAAATAGCGGCCTTTTGCATCCGTGTGCACGACGCGCGGCCGGATACCGGCAGAGGATTGGCAGGTTATCGCCGCAGCGGGCACTGGCTTTCCATCCGAACCCAAAACAATTCCTTTGATCGTTGATTGCGACGATTTCGTCGAGGTCTGTGCCTCCGCTCTCGCTGCAACGAGGGCCAAGACAATCAAGAAAATGGATGGATACAGTTTGCGATTCATGAGTGCGGCGCTCCTAACGAGACCAGTCCAGTTTAGACCTACCTCGCACAAGGGGGGACGCTAACCGGAAGGGTGTGCCTCGGAATCCACCTGTCATCCTGGCCAGGAAGAATATCTTGTGGGGTAGCTAAGGAAGCGTCAGATCGACGGCGTACACATCCACGTCGCCGTGGTCGACCGTGACGTACACCGATCCGTCGGGACTTAACCCGGTGAAAATGCCGCGAGCCGCCCCTCCGCTGAGAAGATCACCCAGCCCGATAACCCTTTCGGTTTCGCGCTTGGCCATCGGAACGCGGAAAATGCTTTCTTCCACTTCATCAACGTCTTGATAGTAGAGCGCATCACCACTCGGCGACCATCGCAAAGCCGCTGGGAAATTCGCCTCAGCCAGGACGGACCATTTCTCCTGCTTGCAGTCGTAGAGAAGCACTTGTTTCTTTTTCGGATTCAGAGCGGCAATGTATCGCCCGTCGGCGGACCACCTGGGTTCGATGAGCCCGTCAGAGTCGAGCAGCTTGGTTAGCTTATTGCTGTCGAGATCCAGTATCCGGATATCCGGTTCTCTGTTGGACTCCATCTCTTGAAAGTCCAGCACAATCTGTCGACCATCGGTCCGCCAATCGCCAGAAACAGAAGCCCATTTATTATTCGACGGCAGAACACTCTTCGGAGCGCCCCCATCCGCGGAGACAACGTAGAGCCGCGGCTGACTATCTAGTAAGAATCCCGTGAAGAGAATTTGCTTCTGGTCCGGAGACCAATGGGGAGCAAATGCTCCCGTCGCGCCTGCGGTCAACTGCACTTTGCCGCTGCCGTCAATTCTGCTCTTCCACAAAGTGCCGTTTTCCCGTGCGGCATAAACCACCCATTGCCCGTCAAGCGAAAAATCCATATCCGTGGCGCCGGATTGGGCGAGCATCGCGGTTTTTACCGAGGTCTTCGGATCGATTCGCAACAATTGGTACTCATTATGCGAGCCGATCACAAAAATTCGGCCGCTGTCTGTCATCGCATTCGGGTGATCGAACGCGATTGGACCTCTTGTGAGCTGGATAGGATCGCGCGCGTGCCTGCGGAAGAAACTGTGTGTCTCGTCCATCAGCCACAGACTCGCCTGAGTATCGACTGCAAGGCTGGCACGAAGATCAACTCCGGAAGAAAACGCAAAATAGTTCCCGCCACCGAGCCACGTCCCACTGCCTTCATGGGGTCCATGTTGCCCTTCGGGCAACACGCGCCGCGGAGTGCTGTTCTCTAGATCCAATTCCCACATCGAGTCGGTGGCTTCGAGCAAGTTGGTTTGCGTAAATCGAAGGCGCTTGCCGTCAGGCGACCATACCAGCGAGTGAGGCGCGGGGTGGAATCTCGCTAGTTCGCGTACATGGTTGCCTTCCGGGTCCGTGAGTTGAATGCTTTCACCATGAACATACGCGATGAGGTCCCCAATCGGAGACCACACCGCTTCCTGAGCTACGACGTCGCCCAATCGTCGCGGCGCCCCTCCCTGAACCGGCCACAACCAAAGCGCTGTCTCTTCTCCGCGGTGCGTCAATTGGCCGATCAGAAATTGCGAGTGATCCGGAGAGAGATCGAAAATCCGTGTATTGTCGAAAGGGGTGGGGGTTCTCTGGACGGCTCCGCCTTCGACCGAAGTCTGCATTAAGTTCCAGCCAGTCACGTCGCGCACGACGAAATAGATCCGGCTGCCGTCGGTAACCAGCTTGCCCCAGGGATCAACCTGCCCAGAGTGGGTGAGTTGCTGAACTTTTGCGACGCGAGGTTCGGGCCTTGGCCATAAACTGTAAGTAAGCAGCGCGATCACCCCAGCCAGAATCAGCAAAGCCTCCCACCAATGAGGACCCAGTCGCCTTTCGTAAACCCGTTTCGGCGAGACGCGCTGAGGTTGTGGCGTCGGGCCGATCTGGAGCGGGACCTCCAAGTCCTCCAGTGTCGATTCCCCCGACTCGATGCGGATTGCAGTCGTAATAACGGGTGTTTCGATTTTCGAAAGTTCCACAGGCGCGATAAATCGATAACCCTTGCGTGGTACAGTCTCAATGAACCGGGGATTGTCCGCGCTGTCATTTAGCGCCGCCCGCAGTTTCATTAGGGCCGTGTTCAGGCTGCCATCGAAGTCTACGTATGTCCCGTCGGGCCAAATGCTTTTGCGCAGCTCGTCGCGGCCGACGATTTCTCCGGAGGATTCAAGGAGCAGGGCGAGAATGCGGAACGGTTGTTCTTGAAGTTTTACGGGCGTACCCTGGCGCGATAGCGTTCCGAGTTCGAGATCCGCGTCGAAGAGACCGAAACGAAAGAGGCGACGGTTTGTCGTTGACTTCGTGTCCATGGCACCTGCATACCTGCGGTGGCGAGCGATATTACACCAAAATTGTAGTTGATATAAAGCCATAAGTTAAACCAGAAGAATGGCTTAATTGTTGATGAACGAACTAGACGGAGTTCGTTTGACGCGTCGGCCTATTACCCTCATCGTTAGAGCAGTTACCTTCTCGTCTTGGGCGGGTACCCCAAATTCCGGCTCAAGGCGACCCCAAAGTGGAGGCAAGCTTCATTCCGATGAAGTCGGCTTCCCCTCTGAACCAACGGGATTGACCGCGTCCGATGTCCACCGTCAGAAGCAGCGGATACGGACGCGGCGACTCCCTGTCGGATACCACTACAGTTTAAATGGTATGCTTTAGAACGCGGCGGGCGTCCATAATCCATAATTGAGCATGTAATATGTCCATGGTTCAGTACCCAGTGATGCCGCGTAACTCGGAGTATGATGCTCGCCATTCTATTGAAATTATGTATCTTTACGGGCGGAATGGTAGCACGCCTAGTTTGGCGGTGAGCGTGCGGGTCCCATAGGCAAAATCATCGCTATTCGCTGTGGAAAAGGTGAAAGCGTCTTGCCAATGGCTGATGTGTAGGGTATACGCTCTTGCAGGGTTAGGTGCCGCTACTTTACATTTGTTTCATACCCGTAGCCCGCACCGCCAGTTCCTTATCCGAGGTCATCTGCACGAGCAACGGTCGCATGGTTGATAACGCACTCGAGAAAATACCGCAGAAGGGGGCTTAGCACCAATTCGGGACTGAGATGCGTACCACCCTCAAACTCGTTTTTCCGTTGGCGGCGAGCGTCCTGATTGTCTCCTTGCTTTATGGTTTCTACCAGGTTCGTCTGGTGCGGCGAAATTTACGCAACGATCTCTCCCATCGCTCTTCGGTACTTGCGGAGAGTTTGCAGGAGAGCCTGGAGTCCACGCCCGGCCGCGCAAATGACAAGAACCTCAGCCGCTTCGTCGAAAAGTACGGCCAGCGGGAGAATCTTCTGGGAGTAGCGGTCTACGACAACTCCGGGAAGGCAATCGCCATTACGCAAGGTCTTTCGCCGAACTTCACCATTCAGCCGGCGGTTGCGGCCCGCGCTGCAAAGTTCAACAAAGGCGCTTCAGAATTCCGCGACAATGGCGCCGGGCCTTTGCATCTCTATGCTGTGCCGCTCCATCACGAAGGTGATGTGAGCGGTAGTCTGATGGTGGTTTACGACTCAAGCTACATCGAAGCCGGGGTCATGCGTGCCATTCGCGATTCTCTTCTGAGCACGCTGGTTCAAACCTTGTTGATTACCGGACTCGGATTATTCCTGGTCCGTTGGGCTTTCACGTCGCCCTTGGCAAAAACGGCCAAGTGGTTGCGGAGCTTGCGCGCGGATCCTAGCGATGTACCCGCTGCGCCTCCACAAGGCGAGATGTTCGACCAAATCCATGCGGAAGCCCGCCATCTTGCCCGCGACCTGAGCACCGCTAGAGCAGCAGCCCAGGAAGAGGCTCAGTTGCGCGAATCGCAACTTTCGCAATGGACTGCCGAGCGCCTGCGCGTGAGCCTGCAAACGAAATTGCAGGGTGACGCGCTGTTCGTTGTCTCAAATCGCGAGCCCTACATGCATGTATTCGACGATAAAGATAATTCCATTCGCGTGCTGGTGCCGGCAAGCGGCTTGGTGACCGCGCTGGAGCCGGTGCTTCAGGCATGCGAAGGCACGTGGATTGCAAATGGTTCGGGGAGTGCCGACCGGGAAGTAGTAAACGACCGCGATCAACTCCGCGTGCCGCCGCATCATCCGACCTACACCTTGCGGCGCGTGTGGCTCTCGGAAGAGGAAGATCGTGGCTACTATGAGGGTTTCTCGAACGAAGGGTTATGGCCGCTGTGCCACATCGCCCACACTCGTCCGCTATTCCGTCCTGGCGACTGGATGTACTACCAGCGAATCAACCGCCGCTTTGCGGACGCCGCATTGGCGGAGATGGAAGGGACGCAATCGCCAGTTCTTCTGGTCCAGGACTACCACTTTGCTTTGCTGGCCCGCATGGTCAAGGAATCCCGCCCCGACGCCCGCGTCGCGGTTTTCTGGCATATCCCGTGGCCCAATGCGGAAGCCTTTGGAATCTGTCCGTGGCAGCGTGAATTGGTAGACGGCTTGCTCGGTGCGGATCTGGTTGGATTTCACATTCAGACGCATTGCAACAATTTCCTGCAGACGGTCGATCGGGCTGTCGAAGCTCTGACCGATTGGGATCGCTTTGAAGTGAGCCGCAAGGGCCATATCACGCGCGTGCGGCCTTATCCAATCAGCGTAGCTTTCCCGCAGGAGCGTCCCGGTGGTCAGGTCATTCGCATAACTGGGGAGGGTCGCGGCGCGCTCTTTGCTGAGTTGGGAGTCGAAGCGTCGCTCCTCGGCATCGGCGTGGACCGCCTGGACTACACCAAGGGAATCGTCGAACGCTTTCGCGGAGTGGAACGATTCCTCGAACTGTATCCGACCTACCAGAGACGCTTCACTTTTGTGCAAATCGGAGCGCCAAGCCGCACTGACATTCCTCGCTACCAGCAGTTTATGGACGAAGTAATTGCCGAAGCCGATCGCATCAACGCGCGGTTCCAGGCGGGCCGTTGGAAACCGATCGTGCTTCTCAAGCGGCATCATTCGCACGAAGAAATCGAACGCTATTTCCGCGCCGCTTCGGTCTGCCTGGTTACCTCACTGCACGACGGTATGAACCTCGTAGCCAAGGAATTCGTGGCATCGCGCGACGACAATCGAGGCGCTCTGATCTTGAGCACCTTCGCAGGAGCGGCGCGCGAACTGGGCGATGCTCTTCAGGTGAACCCCTACGATGTGGACCAGGTTGCTAACGCGATCTATCAAGGGTTGGAATTCAGCGAAGAAGAACAATCCGCTCGCATGTCCCGCATGCGCAAGATCGTTTATGAACGCAACGTATACCGCTGGGCCGCTAGCCTTCTGTCCGATCTGACCGAGATCCGCGTCGAGAACGGGGAGAAGAGCGCCGTAGCCCGCGCTTCGTAACTCAACTGCTGAAATTGAAAAATCCAATCATGCCGACAGTCTGCGCAGAGCCTCCTCCAGATCAGCAATAAGATCGTCCGTGGTCTCAAGCCCGATGTTCAACCGCACAATGCGATGCTCATAAGCCGGCCGGCCTGGAATCCGCCCAATATCGTAGGCTACCGCTAGACTGGCTACTCCTCCCCAGCTATATCCCACCCGAAACAGCTTGAGCGTATCCACAAATTCGTGAACCTGCTGCCGCGTCGGGCCGGACTTGAACACAATCGAAAACACACCCGCAGAACCAAGGAAATCGCGTTTCCAGAATTCATGTCCGGGGCACGAAGGTAACGCCGGGTGCAGCACAAATTCGATCTCGGGCCGCGTGTACAGCCAGCGGGCAATCGCCAGGGCAGAGGCTTCGATAGCCGCAAGTCGCACCGCGAGTGTCTGCAGGCCCCGAAGCGCCAGGCTGCACTCGTCGGGAGAAACGGCGCAGCCGATGACTTGCTGAGCCGAGCCAAGCCGTTGGTACAGGCTCTCGTCGCGTACGGTAGCCGAACCTAACAGTAAATCGCTGTGCCCTCCGATATATTTCGTTATGGCTTGCATCGTGACGTCGACGCCGTGTGAAAACGCGTCCAGCAGCACGCCGGCCGACCAGGTGTTATCCAGAACAACGCGAACGTTCCGCGCATGCGCTGCCGAGACGATCGCCGGAAGGTCCTGCACCTCCATGGTGATCGACCCTGGACTTTCGCACCAGATCAGGCGTGTGTTTTCCTGAATGAGTGAAGAAATATTCGCGCCGACGGTCGGATCGTAGAAATCAGCGGTAACACCGAAGCGTGACAGTAAACGAGTGGCTAGCTTGCGATTCGGGTAGTACACGCTAGCAGGCACGAGCATATGATCACCCGACTGCAAAAGCGCGAGATTGATCAGCGAGATCGCGGCCTGGCCGCCCGGCGTCAGGATGGTGTGTGTGCCGGATTCAAGTTCGCAGATTCTTGCGGCAAGTTCCAGCACAGTGGGAGTGCCATAAAGTCCGTAGGTGTACCCGACTCGCCACTGATCCCACGTGTCCTGGACAACGGACGCGGAGGGGAACACCGTGGTTGACCCGCGGAAAGTGGGGCTGGCAAGAGAGTGGTAGTTCTGCGGAATCTTGGTGTCTGAATGAATCAGCCTGGTCTTCCAACTCTTTGCCATCTCGATCCTCCGCCAAAGCCGCTTTGGCCCCTGTCCACTGCAATCTTACCGCCTGCAAAGCAGACTTTGGCTCCGAATAGCGGAAACGACGACGCTCCCGCTGCGTTGACGGAAACTTGTGGCGAATGGTATATAATGATGGTTCTGTAAGGCAGCGTCAGGCCCACCGTATACTCCTACCTGACCGGAGAACGGCAAGGCTGCCCTGAAAACTTTAGGCGAAACAATTTAATTTAATGTCAAATCTGGTTCCCCAAATCGGCGAACTGTTCCTTCGGGCTGTGCCTGTTGCCCTCATCGTCATCGTTTTTTACTTCGTGATGCGATCACTGTTTTTCAAGCCAATTCTGGCTGTGATGGCGGAGCGCGAAGCCCGCACACTCGGCGCGCGCAAATCTGCCGAGGCCGCGCAAGCGGCGGCGGCTGAAAAAGTGCGCCAGTACGAAGAAGCTCTGCGGCAGGCGAAAGCAAAGGTCTACGCCGAGCAGGAGGCTGAGCGCAAGAAATTGCTGGACGAGCGCGCCGCCGCTCTCAAAGATGCGAGAAACAAAGCTGCGGCGGAAGTCAGCAAGGCCAAGGAGCGCGTCGCGGTCGAATTAACGGCCGCAAAGCGGGACGTGGAATCAATCGTATCGCAACTCGCCTTGGAGATTGCGGGCCGGATCCTCCGCAACCCGTCCGCGCCAGGCGGTCCTTCGAGAGAAGCACGATGAAGCCGGCCCGGGCAGCACTTCAACGATGGATCACCTCGGCAATTGTTTTGGCGTTTACCACCGGGTCTTTGGCTGCGGCGGAAGGAGCAAATCCGGCGGAAAAATCCGCTGAGGCCGTTTTCAAGTGGATTCACTTCGCCATTCTTGTCGTGGTCCTGATTTGGTTGTTCAAAAAAGTCTTACCTCCGTATGTACGCCGCAATGCGGACGAAATTAGTGCAGAGATCACCAAAGCGGCCGCCGCAAAAGCGGCGGCGGAGAAACAGCTGAAGGAAGCCGCGGCGAAATTAACTACTCTCGAGCAAGAAGTGGCGCGATTCCGTGAGCAAGCTCAGAAGGAAGCTGCGGCGGAATTGGAACGGCTGCGTGGAATGACGACGATGGACATTAAAAAACTCAGTGTTGCGGCAAAAGCTGAAATTGACGCCGCGGAACGGGCTGCCCGCGAGGTATTGAAAGCGCTGGCGGCAAAACTAGCCGTGGATCGTGCGCAATCGCTGGTGGCGGGTGAGATGACGCCCGCGGTGCAGGACGCCATGATCAGCAATTTTGTCCAAAGCCTGCAGGGGAGACCGAATTGAAATCCGCCAGCCTCCAATACGCCACTGCTTTGGCGGACATTGTCCTCGAACAGGGGGCCGCCGACCCTGCCCGAAACCAGTTGGAGGACTTTCGCGCCGCCTACGAAGAATCTGAGGAGTTGCGAAACTTTCTCATCAGTCCGGCAATCCCGCGAGACGCCAAGCATGGCGTAATCGAAAAACTGGTGGCGCGATTGGGCGGCAGCAAAATCATCCGGAATTTCCTGTTTGTGATGGCAGACAATCAGCGTGTTCATCTCTTGCCGGAAATCGTGAAAACTTTTGAGCTAGTTCTTCGGAAGAGGCAGGGAGTTGCGGAAGCCAATATAACTTCCGCGTCCGAATTGAACGGCGGTCAGAAAACAGCTCTGATACAGACGTTGGAGCGCCTTTCGGGCCAAAAAATTCAAGCGAAGTACTCACTTGAGCCGGAATTACTGGGTGGCGCCGTGGTCAGAATCGGTGACACCATCTACGACGGTTCAGTGCTCAACAGGTTGAATCGATTGCGCGCGCAGCTCGCCGCGGAATAGGCATTCGGAACGGAGCAGGTATGGCACAAATAAAGGCAGACGAAATTAGCAAGATTCTGCGTGAGCAGATCGCAAACTATGAACAGACCGTGTCGGTCGACGAGGTCGGTTCTGTCATTAGCGTCGGCGATGGAATCGCCCGCATTCACGGATTGGAAAAGGCCATGTACGGAGAGATGTTGGCTTTTCCGCACGACATATTTGGAATCGCGCTTAACCTCGAAGAAGAGGAAGTCGGCGCCGTGCTCCTCGGAGAATCTTCGGAACTGAAAGAAGGCGATACCGTCCGCCGCACGAACACGATTATGTCTGTGCCGGTCGGTGAGGCGCTCGTTGGTCGCGTTGTCAATCCTCTTGGCGAACCGGAGGACGACAAAGGTCCCATCCAGTCCAAGGAGCGCATCCCGCTCGAGCGGCTCGCTCCGGGCGTGTTGGATCGCCAGCCAGTGCGCGAGCCTTTGCAGACCGGTATCAAAGCCATCGACTCCATGATCCCCATCGGCCGTGGCCAGCGCGAGCTGATCATCGGCGACCGTCAAACCGGGAAAACCGCCGTCATTCTGGACACCATCATCAACCAGAAGGGCAGCGACATGATCTGCATCTATTGCGCGATCGGGCAAAAGCGCTCGACCATCGCGCAGGTGATCAAGACGCTCACCGATGCAGGTGCAATGGACTACACCATCGTTCTGGCATCGTCGGCCTCGGAGCCTGCCTCACTACAATACATCGCTCCCTATGCTGCTTGCGCGATGGGCGAATATTTCCGCGACACCAAGCGCCACGCGGTGGTCTTCTACGATGACCTTTCGAAACACGCTCAGGCCTACCGCGAAATTTCTCTACTACTCCGTCGTCCGCCGGGCCGCGAGGCGTTTCCAGGCGACGTATTCTATCTCCACTCGCGTTTGCTGGAACGCGCCGCGAAATTGAATGACAAACTTGGTGCCGGCTCGCTCACAGCTCTACCTGTTATTGAAACTCAGGCCGGCGACGTTTCGGCCTACATTCCTACAAACGTGATTTCCATCACCGACGGCCAAATCTATCTGGAAGCCGATCTATTCAACGCAGGTATCCGCCCAGCGATCAATGTGGGAATTTCGGTCAGTCGCGTCGGAGGAAACGCGCAGATCAAAGCCATGCGCCAGGTCGCGGGAACGCTCCGATTGGACATGGCGCAGTTCCGCGAACTCGCCGCCTTCGCGCAATTTGGTTCGGATCAGTTGGATAAGGTCACCCAGGCACAGTTGGCGCGCGGCCAGCGTCTCACGGAAGTCCTGAAGCAGGATCAATACGTTCCTCTTTCTGTCGAAAAGCAGGTTCTGGCTCTTTATGTAGCCACTAGCGGTGCCCTCGATTCGATTCCCGTCAACGAAGTGCGCCGTTTTGAAAAGGAATTCCTCCAGTTTGCGGAAACCAACTACGGCGGCGTCTTGAAGGAAATTGCTACGAAGAAAGCGTTGGATGACAGCATCAAGGCAAGCATCAAGACCGCTCTCGACGCGTTCAAAGATCGCTTCTCAGCGACGATTGCAGTGGCTGCGCACTAAAAGGAAATAACCGGAGTTCATGCCTACCTTACTCGATTTCCGTCGCCGCATCCGATCCGTCAAAAACACGCAACAGATTACGCGTGCGATGAAATTCGTTTCGGCGGCACGCCTGCGAAGGGCGCAGGAAGCCGCGCTCGCGGCCAGGCCTTACGCAAAGGAACTGGCTCGCGTCTTGCGCTCGACAATGGCACGCATCGAATCACCCGAACACCCGCTGTTGGCGAAGCGCTCCGAAGAGCGCATCCTTGTACTGGTGCTGGCGGGAGAGCGCGGCTTGGCCGGAGCGTTTAACTCCAACATTCTTCGAGAAGCTATTAAATTCATCAAGAGTAAGCAGGGCAAAAAGGTTGTGGTCATTCCCGTGGGGAAAAAAGCGCGCGATGCCTTCCGGAAAGCTGGCGCCGAATTCGCCGGCGAGTATGTGAACGTCTTAGCGCGTGTGGATTTTGGAGTTGCCCGCGAAATCGCGAATTTGATCACATCCTTGTACTCCGAAGATAAGGTGGACTCAGTTTACGCCGTCTTCAGCGAGTTTAAGAACGTGATTGCGCCGACTCTGCTGACAGAAAAACTGCTGCCCGTGGAAAAAATTGAAGCCCACGAAGAGGGCGAAGAAAAAGCTGCTGAAACGGAAGTGGATTACATCTACGAGCAGCCCGAGGAACAAATTCTGAACCGGTTGCTGCCGCGTTATGTGGAAACACAGATCTTGCGCGCGCTTCTAGAGTCGTCCGCCGCGGAGCACGCCGCGCGAATGACCGCCATGGAAGCCGCAACTAAAAATGCCGGCGACGTCATCGAAGCGCTGACTCTGCACATGAACAAGGTCCGTCAGGCAGCCATCACTAAGGAAATTATCGAAATTGTCAGCGGTGCATCGTCGACCGCTTAGGAGAAGGCATGGCCGAGAAAAAAGCAGCCGCCGTAGGACACGTGGTGCAGGTCATCGGACCTGTCTTGGACATTCAGTTTGAGGAGGGCCACCTTCCTTCCATTTACAACGCCGTTCAAATCACGAGCGAAGGCTACAACGTGCCTGAGCCGCTCGACGTGACCGCCGAAGTGCAGCAGCATCTGGGTGAAGGACGCGTCCGCGCGGTAGCCATGGAGCCGACGGAAGGAATGGTCCGTGGTATGAAAGCCGTCGATACGGGCAACTCGATCGAAGTACCCGTCGGGCGTGCAACCCTGGGCCGCGTGCTGAACGTTCTGGGCAAACCAGTCGACGGACTCGGACCGGTTCAAACCCCGACGCACTACCCGATTCATCGACCATCGCCGGCTCTGGACGATCAGTCCACGACCCTCGAAATGTTTGAAACAGGTATCAAGGTCGTCGACCTGATCCAGCCCTTCTTGAAGGGCGGAAAAATCGGCCTATTTGGCGGCGCGGGCGTCGGCAAAACCGTTTTGATTCAGGAATTAATTCATAACGTCGCAATGAAGCACGGTGGCGTATCGGTCTTCGCGGGCGTGGGAGAGCGCACGCGCGAAGGCAACGACTTGTATCAGGAATTTCAAGAATCGGAAGTCATCGTCCCCGGTCACCCAGAAAAGTCGCGCGCCGCATTAATTTACGGCCAAATGACGGAGCCACCCGGCGCCCGCCTCCGCGTGGGTCTGACCGGTTTGACCGTTGCCGAATATTTTCGCGACGAAGAACATCTCGACGTGCTGCTTTTTATCGACAACATTTTCCGTTTTGTTCAGGCGGGATCGGAAGTCTCCGCGCTGCTCGGCCGAATGCCCTCGGCTGTCGGTTACCAGCCGAACCTAAACACTGAAATCGGCGAATTGCAGGAGCGCATCACTTCCACAAAGACCGGATCGATCACCTCGGTGCAGGCCATCTACGTTCCTGCCGACGACTACACGGACCCCGCTCCCGCCGCGACCTTCACGCACTTGGACGCCACGACAAACCTGAGCCGTCAAATCGTGGAGCGCGGCATTTATCCGGCCGTCGATCCTCTCGCCAGCAGCTCTCGAATTCTCGATCCGCGGGTCGTGGGAGAAGAGCACTACGCGGTGGCTCGCGGCGTCAAGTCCGTCCTGCAACGCTACAAAGATCTTCAGGACATCATCGCTATTCTTGGTATCGAAGAACTTTCCGACGAAGACAAACGTACCGTAGCGCGCGCGCGTCGCATTGAGCGCTTCCTCTCGCAACCCATGTTCGTTGCCGCCCAGTTCACGGGTCTGGAAGGCAAGTATGTCAAGATCGAAGACACCGTGCGCAGCTTCAAGGACATCGTTGAAGGCAAATACGACGAAATTCCGGAGCAGGCGTTTTACATGGTCGGCACCATCGAGGAAGTCCTGGAGAAAGCCGAGAAGATGAAGGCGGGCGTCTAAGGGAAAATGCTTCCTGGAGCGATTGAACTAATCGTGGTCACGCCGGAGCGCCAGCTCCTGCGGCAAACCGTCGTCGAGGTAGTCGTCCCGGGGCTCGATGGAGAATTGGGTATTCTTCCCGGCCACGCGCCGCTGATCACGGAGCTGGGCAACGGCGAGCTACGATATCGCACTGCCACTTCGAGCCAGCCGATCTCGCTCGCAATTTTAGGCGGATTCGCGGAAGTTTTGCCGGATCGAGTAACACTGCTCGCAGAAACAGCGGAGCGAGCGGAGGAAATCGACCTGGCGCGCGCGGAAGCAGCCAAAGCTCGCGCACAACAGCGCCTCGCTTCAAACGACACCAATATCGACTGGGACCGCGCAACAATCGCGCTGCAGCGCGCCGTAATCCGCATCCAGGTCGCCAGAAAATATCGCGGCGTCCCCGTCGAGACTCGTTAGAGCAGCTTTTCACTGAGCATGGAAGCGATCACAATTTACAGCACAGGCTGGTGCCCCGATTGCCGGCGCGCCAAGTCGTTCCTTAAACAGCGCGGCATCGAGTTTCATGAGATCAATATTGAGAATGATCCCGAAGCTGAGGAACTTGTTCTCCGTGCGAATCATGGCCGCCGTCGCGTGCCCACGCTGAAGGTCGGAGACCGCTACTTCGCCTGCAGTCCCTTCAATGCCGAGCGGCTCGCCGACGAACTAAACATTCCTTTAAACCCGTAGGGCCGAAGCACATACAAGATTGGCTTTAGGCTCTGAAGAACTATTTTTCTCTTGAGACGCAGTTTCTAAACTGCCAATCCCCGAGTGTACACCTTCGTGATTTCCAGGCCGTCATTGAGCAAGATTATGTCGGCGTCCGCATTCGGTCGCAGCATCCCCTTCTTATGTTCAATCCCCAGCAGCTTTGCCGGATTGACCGTCAACATTTGGAGCGCATTTCCAAGTGAGGCTCCAATGCTCACAATATTGCGAAGGGCGCGATCAAGCGTAAGGGTGCTCCCCGCCAGTTTGCCCTCCGAGTTCCGGCAAATTCCCCCGCTCACCGTGACTTCAAATCCGCCAAGAAGGTATTTGCCGTCAGGCATCCCTGTTGCCGATATGCCATCACTAATCAGGATCACTCCCCCAGCGCCCTTGGCCTGCAGCAGAAGTCGTATCGCGGTTTCATCGACGTGCACGCCATCAGCGATGAGCTCCGCCGACATCTCCGGCGACGTGAGCACTGCTCCAATCACCCCCGCATCTCGATGCGAAAACGGCCGCATAGCGTTATAGGTGTGAATCGCGTGGTGCGCGCCTCGCGCCAGCGCAGCGCGGGTTTGTTCGTAAGTAGCGTCCGTATGGCCAATGCCGACAACCATCCCCGCCTTCCGCGCCGCATCAATACACGGCATAGCGCCAAAAAGTTCCGGAGCGATTGTCAAGATTAAAGCGTTGCCGTGCGCCGCAGTGACAAATTTCTCCAGCAACTCTGCAGACGGCAACCTGATCCATTCCGGAGGATGCACGCCGCGGCGGACAGCACTGATAAATGGGCCTTCAAAATGAATGCCGAGCACTTCCGCGCCCGGCCTCGTCCTGGCGTGCTGCTGCGCGATATAGCGGGCAATATCTTCGCTACTGTTGCAAATCGCGTTGGGATCTGCCGTAACAGTGGTGGCCACAAATGATGTAGTGCCATGCGCTCCGATCAGCGAAGAGATCGCATCCAATGCATCCTGCTTGCCCTCCATAACGTCGTGTCCGCCCGCGCCATGGATATGTACGTCAATGAAGCCCGGCGCGGCGATTTTGTCGGTGGCAACAATCTCTGCAGCCCCCGCGGGCAGGCTCATAGAACTGCGAGGCCCGACGGACTCGATCACGCCGTCTCGGATGAGAATGCCAACATCGAGTAGTTCATTGGTGGGAGTAAAAGCGCGCCCAACATGCAGGAGTTGTGTGGTCATCGGTGAGAGATCATCGTAGCGGAAATGCAAGCATCCATACAAACCAAATGGGCAGGACCAAAGTCCCGCCCACAGGAAAAATCGTGTCGCGAACGAGGTTACTTCGCCATATCAATACTGGCGAGCTTAAGGTTGTCACCTTCGACGGTGCCGCTCACTGTAACGTGGTGTCCCGCGTGTGCGGCAACCTTGTCCTGTGCATCGATCGCGTAGACCTTGTGGTCCGCGTCGTTCACGAACACGTACTTTGCATCGTGCTCTTTGACGCACTTCGTGGCGCACTCTTCATGACCCGCCTTCGCACCTTTCGCCCCGCAGTGACTATCGGAAATATACCCCGTCATGGTGCCGTCGGCTGCGAACGCGAATGTCGCTGCAGAAAACAGTAAAGCAAGACTTGCTACGGATTTGACTTTCATAATTTCCCCTTTTGCGAATCCTCTCGAATTGCCCCGCTGGTCGATACTTAGCATCGCTCATCGTTTTGCTGGCGTCCAGCCATCCGAAAACGAAAAAGGGAGGATCTCACGACCCTCCCTTTCCCATGTGCTCTCTCAAGATTATCGACAAACCTTGCGCAATCCCGGCGTCTTATTGAGCGTTGCTCGCAGCCGTGGCCGCGCCAGCAGACTTGGGCGTCGACAAATACCCGGTCACCTGATTTTTGCCGACGTCGAATACCACGAGTTCGTACGGAGCGTAGTGCGCCGTGCCCTTTACGTAGAACTGCACCGGCTCACCCGCGGTCTTATCCTTCTTCTCGATAGACTTGTCGTCTGCCAGCACCGTCACAGTGTATTTTGACCGCTTCTGGTCGGCCTTGTTCAACGAGATTTCGACCGGTCCGACACGTGAAGGAGTCTTGGACTTCTGCAGCGTGAACTCGAAGTAGTTACGATCGCCCTTGCGCTTCAGTTCTTCGACATCGTCATGATTGCGCGCAATCAGGCCGCTCATCACGCCCATATCGCCGGTAGCGCGTTCCAGCTTGGACTTGGTATCTTCGAGGTCGCTCTTCACGCCCGTCACGTCGCCGCCAAGCTTGGTCACGTCGTCTTGGCTAGCCTTTGTCGCGAGCTGCGTGTTGACGTTGCTTTGAAGCCCGGTCAACTTCTTGTTGTACGCCGCCACCGACGCCTTGGTCTGCTGGCGCGCTTTCTGCAGATCCTCCTGCGTTACATTGAGCTTGTCGGTCACGACCTTTAGGTCGCTCTGTAGTTGCAGATTTTGCTCGTCATCTTTGGCCAGGCGCTGAGCTAGTTGGTCGTTTTGCTGTTTCAGCGTGGCTTCGGCGGACTCGATGGACTTCGACTGGTTCAACGCGCTCCAGCCGACGCCTAGTCCGAGCAACGAAATTCCCCCAAGAGCTGCTACGGCAAGGCCGACCCAACGCGGGGCGGCGGCGCTGCTCTCAACCGTTGTTTCTTGGTACTCACTCATGGACATCATCTCCTTTGGGCGCAATTGCGCCCGGTGCTGTGGAAAAGAGGCATCTTGGGAGCCAAAGTCTGTAAAACGGCCAGCTGTGTGACAATGCAAAGAAAGAAAAGGGGTTGGGAACCATTCCAAGCGGAATCACGAGCAGCCTTATACGTACTAGTACTAGTAAAGATTACTTCCTACAGGTTTTCAAAGTAAATATTGCAAGAAATCGCCGGCAACGACGCTGTCCACGGTCTGGCAAAGCAGAAGGTGCGAAGGCCTTGACGTCCGCGCCTTTAAACCATTTACAGTCAGTAGATTATGTATGAGCTTCAGGCGGCCTGTGAGTTCGCCGACGCCTTGGTCGTGCTGAAATAGCGATCTAGAGTGCTCGTAGCCGCTTCGAGGACCAGCCTGCAATCTGCGCAGGTAGTCAGGTGATGCTCAATCTCGGCTTGCACTGGGGCGGAAAGCTTTCCCTCTAAATACATGCAAATCAAGTGAATAGTATCCCGACAACTCATACCGCCTCTCCCTCAGTCCCGTACCATGAAGACTATATGCACTCAGGTTTGATGCATTTCATGCTCCAAATGGCTTGTCTTTCGACAGTCCTTCTAAGGTGCTCATTCATAATAACTTAATTCATTTGCGACTGCGAGGCTTTTTGCAGATGCAAGGCTTAGGACCGGAAAAGTTTACCGCAGTGTGAATGAACGAAGACTGTGAGCTCGGCAGAAACAGCCTTCGCTCACCGCAACGGCAACACCGTCATCTGTCTCAACACAGCGATCCGGTCTTCCAAGGGAGGATGCGTACTGAACAGCGAGCTGAGCGTCCCTTCGCCGAAAAAAGGCTTCACAATGCATAGAGCCGACGTGCTCGGAGAGATCGCGGAAGTTGGAATCCGCTTATTGTACGCGCCTAGTTTCTGTAGCGCGCTGATCAGCCCTTGCGAATGCCCCACCATGCGGACACCTGTTTCATCGGCCGCATATTCGCGAGTTCGGGAAAGAAAAAGCTGCAAAAGAAGCGCGGCGAACGGCGCCAGAAAGATCATGAGCAGCGCGGAAAGGCCTCCCCCGCCTCGATCGTCGTCGCGATTCCCGCCAAAGCCGCCGAACAGCATGGCCCATTTGCCCATCTGAGCCATATATGTCACGGCTCCCGCAATTGTTGCGGCGATCGAACTTGTCAAAATGTCGTAATTACGCACGTGAGAGAGTTCATGGGCGATGACGCCTTCGAGTTCGTCGTCATTCATGATTTGTAGTAGTCCTTGGGTCACAGCTACAGAAGCATGGTTTGGACTGCGGCCCGTCGCGAACGCATTGGGCGCCGCATCCGGAACAACATACAGCTTCGGCACGGGAATGTTGGCTTTGGCGGCTAAGCCCTCCATCACCTGATAAAGACGCGGAAGCTGCTCGCGTGAAACAGGCTGAGCGCCACTGGTCTTCAGCGCGATCTTATCGGAAAAGAAATAAGAGATGAAATTCATCACTACGGCGATGAGAAGCGCGATCTGCATGCCTCCGCGCCCGCCCAAAGCACCCCCCGCGACAACGAGGACGACACTGAGGAAGATGAGAATGGCACCTGTACGAAGAACCTTCATAGGAACAACCTTCCTGGCGGACGAGTAGTCTAGGAGTCAGGCCAGAGAACGTCAAGCCGCCACGCTCTCCCGCCGAGTAGTTTTCTCATTTTGTTGCAGCGGCCGCCGGCTTCTTGGCCGGTACCGTCTCAAATTTCATCGCGTCCTTCTTGCTGTCCCGGTCTACGTGAATATGATTTCCTGGCAAAACCTTGCCTTCCAGAATTTGCAACGCGAGGGGATCCTGAATCAACCGCTGGATGGTGCGCCGCAACGGCCGCGCACCATAAGCTGGATCATAGCCCTCGCGCAACAGCAGCTCGTTAGCGGCGGGCGTAAGCTCTAGGGTAATCTGCCGTTCGGCCAGCAGTTTCTCGACGTTCTTCAGCAACAATCCGACGATGCGTTCCAATTGTTCCTTGCCGAGCGGATTGAAGATCACAATCTCGTCAATCCGGTTGATGAACTCGGGCCGAAAGGCTTGCCGCAATGCCTCCATAGCTTCCTTACGTGCCCGTTCCGGGTCCTTGCCCGCCAGTTCATAAATTGCCGTGGATCCAACGTTACTCGTCATCACCAGAACTGTATTTCGGAAGTCGACGGTACGTCCCTTGCCATCGGTCAGCCGACCATCCTCCAGAATCTGCAGCAGCACATTGAACACGTCCGGATGAGCCTTTTCGATTTCGTCAAAAAGAATGACGGAATATGGATGACGCCGCACCTGCTCCGTGAGCTGCCCGCCTTCTTCGTAGCCGACATAGCCCGGTGGCGCGCCGATCAGCCGGGACACGGTGTGCTTCTCCATATATTCGGACATGTCGATACGGATCATCAGCTTTTCGTCGTCGAACAAAAATTCCGCAAGCGCGCGCGCAAGCTCGGTTTTGCCGACACCTGTGGGCCCAAGAAAGATAAATGAACCAATGGGCCGCTTTGCATCCGAAAGACCTGCGCGACTCCGGCGAACGGCGTTGGCAACCCGCGCAAGAGCGTCTTCCTGGCCGACCACTCGCTGCCGCAGGCGCTCTTCCATGCGAACAAGCTTCTGTGCTTCACCTTCAAGCAAGCGGCCAACCGGAATTCCAGTCCACTTGCTCACGAGCTTGGCGATATCCTCCTCGTCGACCTCTTCCTTCAAAATGCGCGCGCCCTTTTGCATAGCGGCGAACCGTTCCTGTGCCTGCTGCGCCTCCCGCTCTACCTGCGCAATCTTGCCGTAGCGAATCTCCGCCACTTTGGCCAGCTCTCCTGTGCGCTCATAGCGATCGGCCTCTGCTTTCAGTTGCTCGATCTGCTCCTTAAGCTTGCGGATTTTAGAAATGGCTTCTTTCTCCGCCTGCCAGCGCGCTTTTCGCCCGCTGGAATCCTCCCGCAGTTTGGCCAGCTCCTTCTCAATCTGCGCCCGGCGCTCCACCGAGTGCGCGTCCGTCTCCTTGAGCAGAGCCTGCCGCTCGATTTCGAGCTGCAGAATGCGCCGCTCAATGTCGTCGATTTCCGTAGGCAAAGAATCGATCTGCATACGCAAACTCGCAGCTGCTTCGTCGATCAGATCGATGGCTTTGTCTGGCAGAAAACGGTCGGAAATATAACGGTGCGAAAGAGTGGCCGCGGCAAGAATAGCCGCGTCCTTAATTCGCACACCATGGTGCACCTCGTAGCGATCCTTCAATCCCCGGAGAATCGCGATGGTATCCTCCACCGTCGGTTCATTCACCATCACAGGCTGAAACCGCCGCTCGAGAGCAGGATCCTTTTCGATATATTTCTTGTATTCGTTGAGCGTCGTCGCGCCGATCGCCCGCAGTTCCCCTCGGGCAAGCGCGGGTTTCAGCATGTTCGAGGCATCCATCGAGCCTTCGGCCGCGCCGGCCCCAACCAGCGTGTGCAACTCGTCGATGAAAAGGATGATTTGACCGTCAGCCTCAGAGATTTCCTTCAGCACGGCCTTCAGCCGGTCCTCAAATTCTCCACGGAATTTCGCGCCCGCCACTAGCGCCGCCAAGTCCAGGGCGACCAATTTTTTTGTCTTCAAAACATCCGGTACATCGCCAGAAACAATCCGCTGCGCAAGCCCTTCCACAATGGCGGTCTTTCCGACGCCGGGCTCGCCGATAAGCACCGGATTATTCTTCGTGCGGCGCGCAAGAATCTGCATAACCCGGCGAATTTCCTCATCGCGTCCAATCACCGGATCGAGCTTCGACCGGCGCGCGAGATCGGTGAGATCGCGAGCATACTTCTCCAGCGCAGCATAAGTCGTTTCCGGATTCTGTGAAGTAACCCGCTGGCTTCCACGCACTCCCGCGAGGGCCTGCAGAATGGCTTCGTGAGACGCACCCAGTTTTGTCAGCAGCTTTCCGGCAGGGTCGCGATCCGCTCCCGCGATAGCCAAAAACAGATGTTCCGTCGAAACGTACTCATCCTTGAATTTCGTGGCCTCTTCAAACGAATTTTCCAAAACGTCATTCAGCGGACGGCCCAGATGCTGTTGGGCAAATCCTTGCACCTTTGGCAGACGGCCAATCTCGCGTTCGATCTCCCGTGCCAGTTGTTCAATGCGAATGCCTAAACGAGCGAGCAGCGGAGGCACAACTCCATCCTGCTGCTCCACGAGAGCCTCGAGCAGATGGACAGGCTCAACGGCCTGATTTTCATGCCGGGCCGCAATTTCCTGTGCTACCTGAAGCGCCTCCTGCGCCTTCACCGTCATTTTGTCAAATCGCAACATAAAACCCTCTCTTGAACGAATCCCAACAGAAAAGGGGCTGGCAGGCCGCCAGCCCTTTATGCTAACCCACGGCGTCTCTCGCCGCCCGCTACTTTCGCGGTATTACTTGGCAGCGGCAGCAGCCGGGGCCGGAGCCTCTACGTGAACCTTGATCTGTTTCGGCTTGGCTTCCTCCCGCTTCGGAATGCTCAGCGTGAGAACGCCATTCTTGTAGTCCGCCTGGATCGACTCCGTGTTCACGGTGTTCGACAGCGAGAAGCTACGGCTAAACGAACCATACGAGCGCTCCACGCGCAGGTAGTTGTTCTCGTCCACCTTTTTCTCAAACTTCCGTTCACCGCGAATCGTCAGGATGTTGTTCTCCACGCGGATGTCGAGTTCCTCCGGTTTGAGGTCCGGAAGATCGGCCTTGACGACAAGGTTTTGTTCGGTCTCGAAGATGTCGACCGCAGGCGCCCAAGGCGTCAAGTTAGCCTCATCCGAAGCGGGATCAAAAGCCCCGTCAAAGAGGCGATGGATTTGATCCTGAAGCGTAGAAACCCCGCGAAAGGGTTGAAAGTGCGTGAGAGTAGTTCTCATGAGAATCCTCCATAAGTGATATGAGCGCAATAATAAAATCTTAGTGTATTAATGTCAAGCATGATTTTGAGCCCTGAATACTAGTCATAATATGTCCAATTTGTGTAACATACAGACAGATACCCACAAGCGTCGCCACGCGCTGGGCACCTGCAACCTTCGGTTCCGGGGGCACAGGTCTCCTGTTTTGCTATATTTGAGTTCGAATGCGCGTCGACGAATTCAGCTACGACTTACCTGAAGGCCTGATCGCCCAGCGACCTCTCGCAGAAAGAGATGCCTCACGTTTGCTGCTCTTGAGCCGCGAACGTGGGAACGTTGAAGATCGCCAATTCACGGATCTGCCGGAGCTGCTCGGTGGCGACGAGCTTCTGGTGTTCAATAACGCTCGTGTTCTGCCGGCGCGTCTGTTCGGACATCGCCTCGGGATCCACTCCGAGGCTCCTTCACGCAAATCGTTCCGAACCCATTTGAGCGGAATCGTCGAAGTATTTCTCATACGCCAGCTAGGCGAGGATCGATGGGAAGCGCTCGTGCGGCCCGGCCGAAAGATGACCGTCGGCGAGCGGGTCATTTTTGGCGACGGCGAACTCGAAGGTGAAATACTCTCGCGCGGAGAACTTGGTCTGCGAACCATTCGCTTTCAAACCCACAACGAAGAAACTGTCGAAGCCAACATTGAAAAATTAGGTCACGTCCCACTGCCCCCCTACATCGATCGCGCCGACGAAGAGACGGACAGAGAGCGCTATCAGACCGTTTTCGCGCGTCGCCCTGGCGCAGTCGCTGCACCAACGGCCGGTCTCCATTTCACACCCGAAATTCTGGCGCGCATCCAGGCGCGCGGTTGTGACACATGCGAGATCACGCTAGACGTAGGCTTGGGAACGTTCCAGCCGATACACACGGAAATTCTCGAGGAACACAAGATTCACTCCGAAGGCTACGACATCAGCGAAGAAGCTGTGGAAAAAATCCGCAAGGCAAAAAGAGAGAAGCGGCCGGTGCTGGCCGTCGGTACCACCGTGGTGCGAGCTCTTGAAGACTCGACGGCGCGTCGCGCAGCCATGGAAATTGGAAGTCTGGTTTGTGCGGGGCGTGCCGAGGCACAGATCTTCATCGTTCCCGGCTATACCTTCCGGATCGTCGACATGCTCTTAACCAATTTTCATCTGCCGAAATCCACGCTGCTGGCGCTGGTGGCGGCGTTCACTGGCAGAGAGAAAGTTCTGGCGGCTTATCGTCATGCGGTGGAGGCGCGCTATCGCTTCTACAGCTACGGCGATTGCATGCTGATTCGTTAGCGGCGAACTAGGAGAGGTACAGCAGATCCAAATACGGAGCGAACTCCGAGAACAACAATCGCTAACTTTTCAGATGCGGCGTCGATCGGGAATTGCCACTTCAACACTTCGTTCGAAAGGAGGAAGAGGAGGGAGGCTGAAATCGTAAGCAGCCTCCCTGGATGGTTGTGGGTTAAATTCACGGAGTCTCCTCTTACTGAGGCAGTACAAATACGCTCTTCTTTCCTTCAAAGCGCAGTTCGATGACTTTGCCGTCCCCATTGGAAACAACGCTGTTGTACTGCGCCTTCGCGTCGCGATCTTCCCAACGGCCTTCCGCTTCGGCGATGGTTTTCTTTCCGTTTAGAATCGTCAGGTGATTGCCATCAATCAAGAAGCGGTAGTCGCCGGCTTTGACTTCGGTCTGTCCAACTTTCACACTGTGGGTGATCGGGAGTGTAGTGGACATTGGTTTTGCGAACAGCGGAACAGCCGCCGTCAGAGCGCCAGCCAGTACGAGATTCGCAAGGAGCGAGTGGTTCTTCATGTGAGTCATATTCCTTTCCACGTTCGAGTCAACCGGAAGCGTGTGCCTGAAGGAAGAGTTGACACACAGTTAGGAGAGGAGTAGCCTCACGTTCGAGACACCTCTTCGTCCTGGTCAAGAGCCGGAACAACTGAGTGTCATTGACCCCGCGGCTGCCACCGCGGGGTTTTTCATTACAAATCTCTGTCCGTCCTGCTACAGCTTTATTGTCGGCTGCACTGGTATAGACGAAGAGGGTTGCTTATATGTTTCGCGACGCAATGCACTTTTTTTGTGTCATTTTTACATGGAATAATTTGCTGTGAGCCACTTTGGACGGTTCACTTTACGTGCATCGTCCCCCCTGTTCATCTATACTCTTGAGCGCGGTCCGGAAGCGGGATGCGAACTTTAGTCCTTAGCGATCTCCATGCTAATTTGACGGCTCTCGAAGCCTCCCTTAACGCAGCGGAGGGCAAATGGGACCGCGTCGTGTGCCTCGGGGACGTGGTCGGTTATGGCCCGGATCCGAACGAGGTTACGTCGCAGGTCAGGGAACTTGGTGCACTGACCATTCGCGGCAATCACGACAAAGCGGTCGCTGAATTGATGCCCACGGACGACTTTAATCCTGTCGCAAAAATGGCTGTGGATTGGACGCGCGCGCAACTTTCCAACGAAAATTTGGATTGGTTGGCCTCTCTGCCGCAGGGACCTTTGGAAGCAGACGGCTTCATGCTCGTTCACGGCGCAATCCAGGATGAAGATGAGTACGTGTTCACGCCTTCGCAGGCTCTCGAGGGGCTGCTCGATTCGACTGCGCAAGTTACCTTTTATGGTCACACGCACCATCAGGGTGGATTCGCATATCTTGATTCGCAATTGGAAGTCTTGCAGCTCCACCCGAGAAATAGTGAGTTGTATTGCGCACTGCAAATTGAAAAAGACAAACGCTACTTGCTGAATCCCGGTTCAATCGGTCAGCCGCGTGACGGCGATCCCCGAGCAAGCTTCGCAATCGCGGATCTGGATAATCATGCCATTGAATTTTGGCGTATCGCTTACGATATCAAACAAGTCCAAGCGCGGATGCGATCCGCCCGACTGCCGGAACCGCTGGCCCACCGTTTGACCCTGGGCCGCTAGAGCGCGCCGTCGCCGCAGATGAAGTGAGACTTCTCATGCAGCAGCCATTCGAGAACCCTGAAGCTCAACAGAGCAAGTCAAAAAGTTCGAGGCTCACGATAGGTATGGCTGTCCTCGTCGCTGCCGCGATTCTTATAAGCCTCTGGTTTTTGTTCGAACCCCTACAAAATCGCCGCGCGACCTCGCTTCAGGAAACGGTTGCCTTAAAGATGAATCCGGCGGAACGGGAGTACGCGCAGAAAATAGAAATCGGAAACATCGCCATGAGCCGCGCGGAAAACTTTCTCCATCAGGAAGTGACTACGCTAAAGGGAGAAGTTTACAACGGCGGAAGCGAGCGTGTTCTCGGCCTCGTCCTCACTACCGAGTTTTCCGACGATATGAACCAGATTGTTCTGAGAGAAACGCGTAAGGTGCTTGGAAGTCCGGAAGTGGCACTATCGCCAGGCGAACGGCGCACTTTTGAGATTTCATTCGAACATATCCCCAATTCCTGGAACAGGCAAGCCCCGACGGTCCGCATCGCACGGCTGCAGCTCAATCTGCAGAAACCGTAGTACGATAATTATATAGTTATCTTATCGAGGAATTGAAGAACTGCGGACGCGCCTTGAAGGTTTAGTTTCCTTCGGCTCAATCGAAATCTCGCGAGCACGGAGGCCGCACGACTCCGCAAGCGCCGTTGTCTTGGGAGGTGCGGGGCGCAGCCGATAAGCCCTTGCTGCATCTCGGGGCGGGAAATTGCAACGTAACGCGTCGCCTGATCGCCATCGCCGATCCGACGAGAGAATCATGCTCGCAGTGGAGCGTTTCGGACGAACGGCGCCGGAACGAATGGGAACTGTGTGCTTGAACTTCAAGCGAAGCGCCAGGGCAATCTCCCAGTCATTCGCGTCGGTTGGACCCGAACCTGACGGCGCGGATTGCGCGTCGTCATGCGTCGACGAGTCCTTTTCACAAACTCGTAATCTCCCGGTAAACGAAGAAGCTTGCCTTCCGCGGGATTCACGGTAAAATTCCTGTACCCTCAGGATCGGGTAGGTTCTTGTGAATTTTTCCGTCAGCGTTCGGCAAGCAGATGGCGTCTCCCTCGTCGATGTAAATGGCAAGCTCACTTCGTTCGAATCAAGAGCGTTCCAGCAAATGATCAATGGCCTTCTGAAAAAAGGCCAGACCAACATCGTTCTGAATCTTACCGGCCTGGATTACCTCGATAGCTCCGGAGTCGGCGAACTAGTGCGAAATTACTTGAGCGTCGTTAAGAAAGGCGGCGCCATGAAAGTAGTGGGTCTTGCGCCAAAGGTAGAAGCCATTCTGAGAGTCACGCAACTGTACCAGGTGTTTCCCGAATTTCCCGACGAAGCTTCCGCGCTCGAAAGTTTTTCCGCCGTACGAAATACAACGATTTAAAGCTTTAACTCCCCGGCGCCGCAACTCCATATTGGTCATCTGCTGATTCCCGTAAATTCGTCGATTTCGCCAACCAGCGGAAATAATCGGCCTGAAAAGGAGAGAAGCAGCTAGGGTGTGGACCCTAGCTGCCTCCCGGGGTGTGTCCTCGAAGTGGTTGTTATTAATTTAGATGCACGACAGCGAAAAAGGTTTCTTAAAAATGAAGTGGGCTTTTTTCCTGCAAATTTGGCGCAAGAAACGAACGTTTCGAGTGCCGTAAGTTTCAATAAAACAAATATTTACGCCAACGTTCGTCGCGGTGCCCGATCAGCCGCATCAGCTGTCTCGACGTGTGCAGTGTGAAAGGCCGCGGACGGCGTGCCAGCTTCAGACCCGCTTCTTCCGGAGTGCGGTCGCCTTTGTTATTGTTGCAGCGATAGCAGCACGCCACCAGGTTCTCCCACGAAGAACGGCCGCCGCGAGACCGCGGGATCACATGATCGAGCGTCAGTTCGGAACTCGGGAAAACCTTTCCGCAGAACTGGCAGGTATTACGATCACGCAAAAGAATATTCTTGCGCGAAAGTGCGCGGCTCTGCTGCGGAATGTGTCGATAGGCCAGCAAGCGAATCACCGAAGGAACTTTATGCGAGTGCGCGGAGGAATGTACTTCCGCGTTGTGCAGCTCTTCGGCCTGGGCAACGCCTTTCAACAGCAGCACCATAGCCCGCCGCACAGCAGTCACATTAATTGGCTCGTAAGTGGCGTTCAGAACGAGTACCGGTTCCTGCATAAGGGAAGCGCGGGGAGGAATCAACGGAGAAACGTGGCGGCCCAGGCTCCCCGAAGCGTTGGACGCAAGCGTTCCGAGCGCTTCGGGGGAATGTCGCCCCCGGTGGTCTATCGCCTCTGGTCGTCTGGCGTTCATCGCCGTTCCTTCCAGTTACGGGTGTCCGGCAAAGGAACTCGGCAGACGTCCCGCCCGGGCAATAGTAAGGCCCACTACCGACTTGGCGCCTGCTTCGCGTAACGCGCGTGCACACGCGTCCAGCGTCGCTCCTGTCGTCATTACATCATCTAGCAGCAGAATTCGTAAATTGTCAACCCGGCCGCCCTGCCGGATAGCAAAAGCGCCACGTACCGCCTCCTAGCGCTCCTCGCTTCGCGGCAGGTGCTTCTCGGGTCGCTCTCGCTCGCGCATCAGCAGCACGGCTTGATAGGGCAAACGGAAGCGTTTGGCCAGCGGGCGCCCTATGAGATCCACGGGGTTAAAGCCGCGCTCTCGTCTGCGCTGCCGGTACAAGGGCACCGGCACAATGGCGTCCGGAGCCAATCGGGCGGCGGGCAACCTGTGCTGAGGCAATTCCGATTCAAACACACCGGGCAGTCCGCAACCCATTGCAGCTTCCTGGCGAAATTTCTTGAAAACTGGACAGGCCGTTGTCGCAAACCGGCAGCCGGCTAGCGTGGAACAGAATTTCTTTGCAAAGCCGACATTGCGCAGGGAAAGAAACGCTCCACAATCGTGCCAGACAGATTCCTTAGCACCTCTCACCACCAGTTGCGACTTGAAGTCCGAGGCATGGCGGCGCACCCCGGCCCTGTCTATTATAGTTCTATAATTCAACTGATAGGTAATGACCCCCGCGGGGTTTAAAGCAGTCCTTGCTCCATCTTTTCCTGGCAGGAAATACAATGCTTGGCCCAGGGCACTGCTTCCAGTCGCTTCTGTTGCATTTCCTCGTGGCAAATTGCGCAATTCCCGTATTCGTTTCCGCGGATGCGCTTCAACGCCTCGTCGATCATATTCAGGATGTTTCGGTCGCTGCTGGTTTGTCCGAACAGAAATTCCTTCGTGTACGAATTGGCGGCCTTGTCCGCAAGGTCCACGGTGGGATCGTCGTCGGCCTGCCGTCCTTCTTCTTCCGTCCGGGTAATGGTTTTCACCAACTCATCACGGCGCGTCAACAGCTTCTTCTTGTAGTACTCCAAACGCTTCTTTTCCATTTGCACCCTCCCCCAGATGGCTCCAGGGGCCACCTAAAAACTCCATAGTCTAGGCCGACCGCAGAAAAGTGTCAAGATTACGCCGACAATCTGTGACCTACCTGGCCGACCACGGTAGTTCAGGTGCGTCTGATGAGAGATATTTCGTCCGCGTTGCATTGCCGGGAAGCTAAACGCAGCCGTCAACCGGCGGAGACCGAAGTAGTGTGGAGAACAGATCGTGTTCAGTCACACGCGAGACAAACGTCCAATCGTCGGGGTTCATTCCGCTGAAGTGGAAACGACCGTCCTCAATCTCCGAACGCCGTAAACCGTCTCGAACCCTCCGAAGGAAAACCTCTAAGACAAGACAATCGAATCCTTCCAGTGACAGTGGGCGCTAGCCTTCTTTGTCTTGGCAGGTCCTCGTCGCAGGTCCTCGTCGGAAAGCCGCGGGTCGAGTTCTGACTCACTTAAATCCTTTTTACGCAGATAGTTAGGCGTTGAATGAGCAGGCCGTTTGGCACCAACCCGCGATTTTACGGAGGGACCGAGAACAAAATTTCTAGCCAAGCGTCTAAGTCCGTAACAAGCGGGGTGTGTACCGCGATGATTGCCGGCATAGCCAGGGAGAATTGTCGAAAGCGGTCGTCGCCGGGGGTCGGTGTGTTGTCAGACTGCAAACTGAAAAAGGAGATTGAAAATGAAGCGACTGTTGATGATCGCGTTGACTTTGGGATTGCTGGCCGGGCTGTCCGCGAACGCGGCGGAAAGGAAGCAGCCGCAAGCGCAAACCTCCGCTTCCGAAGACAAAACCGCGCCGAGTTACGACATGAAAGCGCAAGCTTTGCTTGACCTCCAGCAGATGCAGAAGAAATATACAGATTTGGCCCAATCGATTCCTGCGGACAAATATACGTGGCGTCCCGAGGCCAACACGCGCTCGGTGAGCGAATTGTTTCTTCATGTGGCAGGCGCAAACTACGGAATTCCAACAATGATGAGCGGTACTGCCCCGGCTCCGGGTTATCAGCGAGACGGATTTGAGAAATCGACAACCGATAAGGACAAGATCATCGAGCAACTGAACAAATCATTCGCCTACGCCGTGGCAGCCGTCCAGAAAATGTCAAACGCGGATTTTGCCAAGGCGGAAAAGAAGCTCGGGCCCGACGCGAACGACGGCGACGTGATCTACATCCTGGTGACCCACAATCACGAACACCTTGGACAGTCGATCGCCTACGCACGCGTGAATGGCATCACCCCGCCGTGGACCGAAGAAGCCCAGAAAAAAGCCAAGCCGGCGGCGGATTAGTCGGAGATTTAAGATCGGCGAAGGATCTTTGACAAGGGTCCAGGCCGTTGAGGCTTGGACCCATTTTTCGTTTAGGCCAAGACCCTGTTATGGTTTGCGGATGGATATCTTTCCGAGAAACACGCGACAGCTCGGAACCCCGCTGCTCGTCGTAATCGCGCTGTGCGCCGGTTTCCCGTTACTCGATCGATCGGATCCAGGCGAAAAGCGCGAGGTTTTGCAAGTCGTCGCCGACATACGCCTGCCGGGTCCCGCGGCGCGTTTCGACTATCAAAGCCTGAATCCTGCCGACGGACGACTCTACATCGCCCACATGAACGCCGATCAGCTCGTGGTGTTCGACACAAAGAAACGTGAGGTCATCGCGAATCTGGACGGTTTTCATCGGGTCCACGGAGTCCTCGCAGTTCCAGAATTGGGCAGAATTTTTGCCTCGGCAACGGGCGACCACCAGGTCGTCGTCCTTGATCAGGCGACTTTGAAAACGCTAGCACGCGTCGGAGAGGTCAACTATCCAGACGGGCTCGCCTACGCTCCCACGGTCGAGCGCGTTTTCGTTTCGGACGAACACGGAAACGCCGACGTCGTGATCGATACAACCACAAACACACTTGTGGCCAAGATTCAGCTAGGCGCGGGCGCAGGTAACACGGTCTACGACCGGGTCACTGACCGAATTTATGTCGCCGTACACGGAAAAAATGAACTGGTGACGATTGATCCCTTACGGACAAGAATCACGGCACGAACGCCACTATCAGCGCTTGATGATCCTCACGGAATCGCGCTGGACACCGAGAATCGTCTCGCCTTCGTCGCGGGTGAAAGCAACAGCAGGCTCGTCGTCGTCGATCTGAAAACCATGCAGGTGGGCCCGCCCGTTTCCGTCGGCAAGGATCCCGACGTTCTCGCATTCGACAGCGGAACAAAGCGCTTGTACGTGGCCGCGGAGTCCGGCCAAGTCAGGATCTTTCAGGAAGCAAACCGCACGGTGGAACAAATCGGAGAGCTGGATCTGCCTCATGGCCACACCGTGGCGGTCGATTCAAAAACGCACCTTGTTTATTTTCCCTTGGAAGATTTGAACGGGAAGCCAGTTCTGCGAATCATGCGGTGATCGCTGGCCCGGGCCAACGGGGGAATCTCCCGATCGGTGGGCTTCGGCGCGAGAACAAATGCTACGAAATCCGCAAAATCATGCAAATCCCAAGGTTTTTCACACCTTCC
>CAWILQ010000028.1:0-135538 GCA_963836965.1 Candidatus Acidiferrales bacterium | reverse complement strand
AACTCATAATCCGTTGGTTGTAGGTTCGAATCCTACCGGGCCCACTATTTGTTTCCGGCCTCGTCTTGGGTGCCCCGGCACTTTGCCCGATTCTTTGCCCATGCTTCGGTAAAATGGGTTCATTTGCTTGATCTTCGAGAGTGCGAATCGCGGCCTGTTTAGTCTGCGAACCCATGTAGGAATAGCGTTTTTGGGGAACATCCTCTGAGCAGCGGGCTTGCCACCGTCCTCCGACTTGGAGAACGGAAAAAAGGAAATCTGCCTTCGTAAACCTCAGTTGCTACCACTTTCGGGATGACCATCTCAAAATTGACGGCTCGCTTAACCGGGATTTGGTCCTTTTCCGGGCGAGTAGGCCTGAACTCCCATGGAGTCAAATTGCCCGTTTGAGCCAACGACCACGAGAACGCTTTGTCCTATGGGGATGGCGGCGGGCAATGAATACAAGAAACTGCTTGACATCTGCAGTAGTGTTGTAGTTAGCTATAACACTATAGGACGAGGAGTTCGTTGGGGCTGATTGATTGCAAGTGAGTGGGCCAGCGAATAACCCCGATCCGAGATCAGGAATAAATGAATTTCTTAAGGAGGATGAAACATGAAATCCCTTCGTTTTGTGTTGCCCGTTGTTTTGATGTCGCTCGCCACCGTGGCTTTCGCGCAGCACGACGCGCACAAGGCCACCGACGATCAAGTCGCGCCGCCAGAGGCCCAGAAGTCTTTCGACGCAATGAAAAGCCTAGCAGGAAATTGGGAAGGTCCGGTGACCTTGGATCCGCCGCAACCGGAGATGTCAGATGGCAAACCTTTGCACATCACGATGCGTGTGACGTCCCGGGGAAACGCGCTCGTGCATGAAATGCAAGAAGCAGGAACGCCGTTGGATGCGGCAAAGTACGACCATCCGGTCACGATGTTCTATGTGGATAGCGGTCGCCTCACACTGATTCATTATTGCGACGCCGGAAACCGGCCGCGCATGGTCGCCAGGACCTCGGCGGACGGAAAGATGGTGGAATTCGATTTTCTGGACCTCACCGGCGGCACGGAGCACGGACACATGCACCATGCCGTGTTTACGTTCATCGACGCCAACCACCACATCGAGGACTGGACGTATATGATGCCAGGAGACAACCCGGTCCACGCGCACGTCGACCTGAAGCGGCGGGCACAGTGACGGAGGACGTTGCCGGTAAGGCAAGCGGGATACCCTGATGGACCGTGAGTGGAATGACAGCCAGCCGATTTACCGGCAGCTTCGCGATCGTGTCGTCGCTATGATCCTCGACGGAGTCCTGAAAGAAGGCGATCCGCTACCCTCGGTGCGCAATGTCGCGGCGGAATACCGAGTCAATCCACTCACGGTTCTGAAGGGTTATCAGCAACTGGTCGACGAGGGGCTCGTCGAGACCAAGCGAGGCCTGGGCATGTTCATCAATACCGGCGCACGCAAACTGCTGCTGCAAGGCGAACGGGAGAAGTTCCTTGCCGAAGAATGGCCCCGGGTCCACGCAACCATTCAGCGGCTCGGCCTGACACCGGAAGAACTAGAGGAGGCCACAAAACGCGGATCGAAGCCGAAAGTCAAAAGGGGGGAGCGCTGAAGCCATGGCATGCATAGAAGCACGCGGTCTGCGGAAGGTATTCGGAACAACGGTCGCGGTCGACGGTATCGATTTGAGTGTCGAAGAGGGCCGCATCCTCGGACTTATCGGGCCCAACGGGGCGGGCAAGACCACAGCCCTCAATGCGATTTTAGGCCTCACCTCATATCAGGGCGAGCTGAGGGTGCTCGGACGAGACCCCTGGACGGAGCGCGAAAAGCTCATGCGCGATGCCTGTTTCATTGCCGATGTCGCCGTGCTGCCGCGCTGGATGAGGGTTTGGCAGACTCTCGACTACTTCGCGGGCGTGCATCCGCGATTTGACCGCGCGAAGGCGGAAGGCTTTCTCGCGAAGACCACCATCGGGCGCGCCAGCAAGGTCCGGGAATTGTCGAAGGGCATGGTGGCGCAACTGCATCTCGCCCTGGTCATGGCCATTGACGCGAAATTGCTGGTGCTGGACGAGCCGACGCTTGGCCTGGATATTTTGTTTCGCAAGCAGTTCTACGATTCGCTGCTGAATGACTACTTTGATCGAAGCCGCACCATCGTGGTGACCACCCATCAAGTGGAAGAGATTCAGGACGTGCTGACCGATGTCATGTTCATTAACCGCGGCCGCATCGTATTCGATTGCAGCATGGAAGAATTCGAGTCGCGCTATCTAGAGGTGATGGTGAATCCCGAGCAGATCGCCGCAGCACGGGCGCTCAAGCCGATTCACGAACGCCAAGTGTTCGGGCGCAGCATCCTACTGTTCGATCGTGTCGATCGCCAGCAACTCGCCGCGCTTGGCGACGTGCGAACGCCGAGCATCGCCGATTTGTTTGTTGCCGTGCTCGGTAATCAAAGCGGCGCGGTCCAAGGAGGGGCTCGATGAGTACTCTTTCAAACGCCGTGCCCGGGTCTCCCCTCGAATCGCAAGTAACCGCGCCTGCGGTCATCACCGCCAGTCGGCGCATGTACTGGTCGGTGCGGCGCGAATTGTGGGAGAACCGTTCGATCTACATCGCCCCGCTGGCCGCCGCCGCCGTTTTTCTGCTCGCCTTCTTGACTGCGTTGACGCTCAGCCCGGCGCATCGGCACGAGCCGCTCGACATACCGTACGAATTAGCGGCTGGTCTGATCATGGGGACGGGTTTTATAGTCGGGATTTTCTACTCTCTCGACGCGTTGTACGGAGAGCGCCGTGATCGCAGCATCCTGTTCTGGAAGTCGCTGCCAGTTTCAGACCTCACCACCGTGCTCTCGAAGTTCGCCATTCCCCTCGTCATTCTGCCGCTCCTCAGCTTCGCGATCGCCGTTGTCACGCAGTTCGTCATGCTGCTGCTGAGCAGCGCAGTCCTATTGGGCAGCGGCCTGAGTGTCGGGACGCTCGGGGCACGGATGTCGTTCTTCCACATGTCACTGATGCTCCTTTACCACATTCTGACCGTTCATGGCCTCTGGTACGCGCCCATCTACGGCTGGTTGCTGCTGGTTTCGGCTTGGGCACCACGCGCGCCGTTTATATGGGCGTTCTTGCCTCCGTTCGTGATCTGGGGAGTCGAGAAGATTGCGTTCCGAACTTCGCATTTCCTCGGCATGCTGCGGTACCGCTTGACCGGACCGGAGCCTTCCACCACCACAGTGCGGCACGGAAACCTGATGGACATGCTGTCAGCGCTCACTCCGGCGCAATTTTTCAGCACGCCGGGTCTGTGGATCGGCCTGGCGATCGCCGCGATATTCCTCGCCGCTGCGGTCCGGCTGCGCCGCTATCGGGAGCCGATCTGATTCGCATGCAATTTTTATCCAATGCTTCGTGCAAAGAGAAACGAGCAGCAACGCAGTTGTGATTCTTAATTCGATGTTTAGGAGGAATGTATGGAACCCGTTATTGGTCTTGACCACTCACCGAAGGAATGTACTTCTCTCTCAACCAGTGCCCCGATTTGGCAGGACATCCTGGCACAGGCGATGACCGGCGAACTACTCGCCGCGATGAACTACGCTTCCTTGTCGGAGATCTGTGACGATCCCTCAGAAGTAGCCGATGCCTTAGAGCATGCGCGGAATGAACGCGGGCATGCCGCTGCGTTCTCGGCAGAGGGCCACAAGATTGGAGTGGACGTCACCAATAATGTTGACGCAAAGCATTGGAAGCGGCTCCGCGACGCATTCCTGCGCTGCATCACCGAGCGTGACTTCATTGGCTGCCTGATCGTCCAGGAGATCATGCTGGAATCCTTCGCCGTCGCAAGTTATTCACGCGTCGGAAAGGTGGCGCCGGGGAGCCTAGGCCAAACCTTTGCCCGTATCGCAGCAGAGGAAGAAGATCATGTCGAACACGCCATGTCGATTCTGAGGGCGGAGCGAGCCCGGGACGCGCAGCAATTCGACGACAAGGTCTACCGGCTGCACCTGGAGGTGATGACCACCCTCGCGCAGATGCTTGCGAAGGAATGCAAGGATGGACACTGCGAAGTGTGCCACGCCAGCTGTGTGAAGCCATCACTGTTCGACGTCAATTTGTCGGCGGCCGAGCTTCGCGGAGCATCACTGCAACAGTATCTGAAGACGCTCGACATGCTGGGGATACCGGGGGAGGTAACGCTTGCATGGGTAACTCAGTTGCCGGTGTAGCTACGCGAGCGCCGACGATGGGCGTCGATTTCGCTTTGATCGGGCATCAGGAAAGTTGGAGAGCAGCCGCGGACGTACTCGCTGTCCTGCGTGGGCCGGATCGTATGCCTCTGCCGGACGACGAGATTAGGGACATCCTTCCATGGATTCCGCCCCGAGCCGTCTGCCATGTCGATGTCGGATCGATTGCCGGTACGAAGGCGCGCGGCCTTTATATCGACTCCTTCATTCCTCCCGACCGTCTGGAAGCCGCCTACGTGCACGAGAACATCGCCCGCGTTCGAGGAGCGGCGGCGTACGCGATCGATAGAGGAGCGAAGATCGTGAGTCTCGGCGGATTCAGTTCCATTCTGATCGAGGGCAATTTCGACCAGCTTCCGGAAAGGCACGGTACCGTGTTCACGACTGGCAATACGCTAACTGTTGGTTTCATCGTTCAGGGCATCAAGAAGATGTGCGCTCTCGAGGCTCGGAACCTCTCAAGATCAACGCTGCTCATCGTTGGAGCAACCGGAGACGTGGGTTCCGGCTGCGCCCGTTGTTTGGCGCCACTGGTGCGGCGCTTGCTGCTCTGCGCTCGTAATATGGAGCGGCTACGCAGGTTTGCAGCGCAGTTGCAAGTTGATGGAATTGAGGTGGAGATCGCGACCGATCTCCGGCGATTCTCAGCAGAGGCCGACGTGGTGATATGTGCGGCGAGTCTGGCGGCCCCTTCGCTTCTGCTGGGCCGCATTGCGCCCCATGCACTCGTGTGCGATGCAGGCTACCCGAAGAACTTATCTCCAAGCGCAGAGATGCTTGGCGCCAAAGTTTTCTTCGGAGGTCTCGGACAAATCACTGGCGGAATGAAGTTCGCACCGGATTTTCATGGAATTCTAAATCGGCATCCGTTCCCCGATGTGGTCCATGGATGTCTACTCGAAGGCATGGCCCTCGCTCTGGAGAGCCGGTTCGAGCCCTTCTCTCGGGGAAGAGGGTTGATCACTCCGGAGCAGGTCGAGGAGATGGAGACAATTGCCGCACGGCATGGGATCTATCTCGCACCGCTCTACAACGCCGAGGGACCAGTGGAGGACGAACTTCATTGCCAGTCGGAACGGTCGAGAGGATGAGTGCATGGGCGACGGACCAGGCCTTCTTCTCGTTAAAGCTTTGTATATATATCAATCGACGACCGTTCCCGTTATCCGGCTTAACGTAAGATTCTAGAAACGCATCCTCTTCCCCGCAGCCTCGATGGCGGCATCAGTCCTCTATTGTTCCATCACGCTAAGCGTCGGATTTGTGTCCGTCGAGGTCAGGCCAAAGTCGATGACGGTTCCCGAGAATGTAATATAGCCGACGGTCAGTGTAGTTCCACCTGCCGGTGTTACAACCCGACCATTCGGCGACGCCCCGTACGTCGAGGTGACCACATTGTTTATCGACAAGAATCCACCCTCATTCACATCGAACGTGATGCTCACATTTCCCGCTCCGTCGTACGTTGCTTCGCCGGCTGTTAACGGACTCCCGGGCACTACGGGGACGATTGTTCCGAAGGAGAAGGTGCCATTCAGTGTGGCATCCGTGAATGGCATGCCCGATTGCGGCTCCGAGTCGCCTATCATCACATTGCCATCCGTCGACAGAGCGTAGCCCCAATTGGAGAGCACTAAATACATTACTTGGGCCGGCGACGCGCCTCCCGTATTCGTCAACAACGCTCGCCCGTTGGCGGCGACAGAATAGGTCCCGGATTCCGAAACCGTGCTGACGGCCCCGCCGCTGTTCATATCTCCCGTGAAGGTAAAGTTGCCAGCTCCATCCGGAGTGAATATTCCGGCCTCTACACGGCTGGCGGGTGCACCCGGCGCCGTTTGCCCGCTTGCAAACAGCACGCTAGGCGCAGCCAACGATGAGTTCGCGTAGGGGATTCCCGTTTGCTGCCCTGCGAAACCGCTGAACAAGTTATTCGTGAGGGTCTGCGGAGCACTGCTCATTAAATACATTTGGCCAGCATTCAAGACGTACACAAAGAGGTTGATCGTGGTCGGTGTCCCGGATATTGACACTGTAAAAGAGAGTGTCCCTCGCCCATTTGATCCGATGTTGTAGGTCCCACCCGTGAGCGACATTGGCGTAGCCGGATAGCCGCTATTCCCGGGATCCATCATTCCATTGAAGTTCATGTCGCCTACGCCCGTCACCGTAGTTCCGCTCAGGTTCAATGCGCCCACAGCCGCGAAGAATCCCCCCCCGGCCGCTGCTGTCAACGGCGTGGACACGATGAAGGCGAAGTTGCCTGTCACCTTCGCGTTCGAAAAGGCGGATGGCTGCTGTAATTGGAAACTCCCGGCCGCGTTTGTACCCGTGGTGTCGAATTCAATAGAGCGTCCGCTGCTCGCCACGCCTCCTGTGAGGACTCCAACCGCAATGCGGAACACCTTGGTTCCCAAAGAGGTGACCAGAGTCAAGCATCCTCGGTGGTCCGCGCCGATCGTATACGAACTGCCCGTCGGTGTTATCGCCACGTTGGCCTGCACACCCCCGGGTCCGCTGCTGTTGATGTCCTCGACGCCCCCGGTGATGTTCCCTGTTCCGTCTGCCGTAAAAGATGCCAGCATTCCTACCGGACCGCTGGCGTCAAATCCCGTCAGCGACATGGCGTACTGACCTGAAAGGAAGGATTCACTTCCGGAACCACAGGCTGTCGCTGTAGTTATCGTTAAACTCAGCGCCTGCATCGCCGTTTGTGGAGGCGCACTCGAATCTGTGACCTGTACCGTGAAAGTAGTGGTTCCCACTTCCCCTGCTGTGGCCGTTCCTGTAATGGCACCCGAACTAGTATCCAGAGTAAAGCCTGTCGGCAGCGTCCCGGAAGCGAGACTCCAGGTCACGGGCAAAGTTCCCCCGTTGTCTTCATATTTCAGAGTTTGGTTGTAGGCCTCTCCCACCATAGGATTCAACAGACTGGTGGTGGTGATCGTCAACTGCACGATCGTGAGGCTCAGCGTAGCCTTCGCCGTTTGTTGCGGGGAACTAGAATCTGCTGCTTGGAACGTGATGTTGGTCGTGCCTGCTGTTGTTGGCGTTCCCGTAATCTCCCCGGTTGAATTCAGGTTTAGACCGGCCGGCAATGCTCCGATTACACTCCAAGAAATCGTCCCCAGTCCGCCGCTGCTCTGAAGCGTCGCACTATAAGAGCCGCCCTGACTTCCGTTCGGCAAAGCGGTCGTTGTGATGTTCAGCGCTGGATTCACGGCAATGGTCAGCGTAGCCTTTGCGGTTTGCTGCGGCGAACTCGAATCAGCGGCTTGAAACGTGACGTTGACTGTGCCTGCCGCCGTCGGAGTCCCAGTAACGGCTCCAGTGCTCGAATTTAGGCCGAGACCTGTCGGCAACACTGTTCCGCCAACGATACTCCAAGAAATCGGTGCCAGCCCCCCAGTGCTCTGAAGCATTGCGCTATAGAGACTACCTAGAACCGCGTTGGGCAACGTGGTCGTTGTGATGCTCAAAGCCGAGTTCACCGCAATGCTCAGCTGTTGCGTTGCCGACATCGCGCCGACTGTGCTCGAGTCCGCTACCTTCACTGTGAAATTTGCTGTCCCTGTCGCTGTTGGAGTCCCTGTAATCGCTCCGGTGCTTAGATTCAGAGTCAGACCGCTCGGTAGCGCTCCGCTGCTAATCGAATACGTCAATGTCCCAGCGCCGCCGGTCACGGAAATTTTTTGGCTATACGCCGAGCCCAAGGTTGTCGCCGACAATGTAGTGGTGGTAATCGAGGGTGGGAGTGTAATCGAGACGTTGACAGTGGCCGTTTTTGTCGAATCCGCAACCGAGGTTGCCGTCACGGTGGCCGACCCGGCGGCACCACTCGACGGTGAAGTGTAGGTCGCCGCTCCCACGGTCTGGCCCGATAGCGCGCCTTGCCCGGTCTGGCTCCAAGTGACGCCCTTGGACGACTGATCGTTCGTCACAGTAGCCGTGAATTGAATGTTCTGGCCTTGATCAATGGTTTGAGGCGCGGACGGTGAGACCGAAACGTTGATTACGAGCGCCGGACTCGAGCCACCACCACATCCGCTCAAAATGATTCCAGAAGTAACGATAAGAAGTACCAGCAGATCGCGCGAAAGTCTGCGTGGCCTGGCGTGATTTATCCTCATCGGCCTGGTTGTCCCCCAGTCAATTGATCCCTGTCCAAACAGAATAGGATTGAAATGTGACTTTGGGGCACAACTTGTTTGCGTTGTTCTTAATGAGTTATTTGCTCATAAGAGAAAACGCGCCTGGGTTATTTCGTTGGAACAGCGTAGTCATGGCGAAACTCGGCTGGCCGAATTTAGACCATGGCACAGGGCCATTTTTGCGTCCCGACTTAGCCCCCAGGCTGACGACGCTTTCTAAGCTGAATTTCGGCGAGCCGAAGGAACGCGACAGCCGGGAAAGTCTACTTAGGCTGACGCAGATAGGGGACGAATCCCTTTGTGTTTGTGCGGAGCTTGTAGACGGATTTTGTGGCGGTAATGTAGAGGGTTCCATAATCGGGATCGCCCCAGGCGAGATTGGCAGGCTGCTCGGGCATGACAATAGTGCCTAAGTGACTGCCATCGGGGGACCAGACCCAGATTCCCTCCGGGCCAGTTACGAATAGATTTCCGTTGCGATCCACTTTCATGCCGTCCGGGACGCCTCCTTTTTGCGGCCCGGCTTCACTGGCAAATATGCGACCGTTTGCCAGCGAGCCGTCAGGCTGAAAATCATACACGCGAATATTTCGTTGGGCGCTGTCGTCGACGTAGAATTTTTTGCCGTCGGGCGAAAAGGCGAGGCCGTTCGGTTGAGTGAGATCCTTTGTCAGCAGACGGACTTCACCTTTGGCATCCAGACGATAAACTCCCTGAAACGGAATCTCCTGTTTTTCTCCTTGTGGCAGATCCAAAGTAGGATCGGTGAAATAGATGGCGCCGTCGGGGCCCATCACGACATCATTCGGACTGTTGAACCTCTTTCCCTCGAAGTGATCGGCGAGAACCTGGTATTTGCCGTCCGGCTCAATGCGAATAATCGCGCGAAGGACACTGGCACAGTCGAGCAATTTTTGATTGCGGTCGTAGGTATTTCCATCGGGATCGCCCAGGGACGTGAGTTCTTCCTTGTGACCATCGGGGTAGACGCGATAAATCTTGTTGATCTCTTCATCGCTGACGTAGACGAAGCCCGCCGGATCCCACACGGGCCCTTCGGTGAAACCGAAACCGGTGGCAACTGTTTCCAGTTTGGCGTCATGGGAAAACAAACTCCAGAATTGCGGTGATTCCGCCCGCAACTGGAATTCACGCGGAGGCTTGTCCGCTTGCATTGATGGGTGGCAGAGCGCGAGGAACAAAAGGCAGAGAGAGATAGGGAACAGGTTTTTCATATTCAGTTTTCCGATATCAATTTTCGTCATCGTTCTCCGATTGGCTCCCGGTGCGTCCGGCTCTTGCGACAGTCACAAGGTAGTTCACGATGTCATCCAGTTCCGACGGTTTGAGGGTGGCGGCATAGTCGGCGGGCATGATGGGTCCGGGCAGGAACTCAAGCTGCGCGACATCGGATCTATTCAGGAAATGAAATGTGCCGTCGAACGATTGCAATTGAATGGAGAAGTTATCTTCGTTGCGAATGACTCCCGTAACTTTACGCGAGTCGCGCACGGTAACAACCGCGGTCTTGTTGGATTTGGCCGCGTTTTCGCCGGCGCGAAGAATGTTTGTGCGAATCTCAACCGGGGAAAGAGTTGCACCATAGGAGGAAAGGTCGCGACCCAAAAAGCCGCCGGCGCCATGAACCATGTGGCATTCCGAGCAACGAGCTTTGCCGAAGAAGAGCACTCTGCCGTTGTGGGGATCGCCCGTCAGATCTGCGGCCGGGCCCTTTCCTTGCAGCGAGCGAACGTAGAGCAACAGCGCCTCTAGCTTTGCATGGCCAAGAGATTCGAACGGAGGCATGCCGGCGGCCGGCCGGCCCCCGCGCAAGATCTCCATTATCCCTCTATCGGTAAGTTGGACAACCTGTTGACGTGTTGCAATATCCGGGCCGCGCTCTCCGCCACGGCCATCCAGACCGTGGCATCCGGCGCAGGCGGACTCGAACAGTTGGCGTCCTTCGCCTGGCGCTTGTTTTGCAGCTTTGGACGCATCCATCGGGGGGACGTTCTGTGCCCGAACATCGTAGTGCCGGATAGAGCCAGATGCACAAAGAAGAATGACGGTGCAACGGAGCAGCAATTGACGTGTAGAACCAAAAAACGTGTGTGAATGCATTTGTTATACCCGCCGGGCTACCGGCATGTTTTATCACAAGCCGACGCCGGATCGGTAATCGAGCCGAAAATGCGGGAGAACTCCCGCGGATTCATGCACCGTACCTGTAGATTTTCATTTGAATTCTGGAATACCGTATCGCGATGTGGGTGTCAATCAATTTTTCAAATCTCAGGATGAGTTTTTCCCATCTTAAATCGATTCAAAACTATTTCGCGCTGCGGCCACCGAAGTGGTACAGTCCTTCTCCATCGGTATCGGGAGGACCTATGAACAAAGCTTTTTCTGTTCCTGCCGGCAGGATGTTCGTGCGGGCACTGGTCGTTTTGGCGCTGGTTTGCTTGGGACTGGCGGCCTTCGAGGGAGGTCCCTTGGCAAGCGTTCACTCGCAGGCTACGGCAGTGGAAAGCTCCACTGCTTTGCTGGAAGGGTACCGTCATGTGGAAGTTGCCTCGGTCTCCGACGCGATAGAGCAGTTGACCGGACGCCGGATGTACATGTCTCACCGCATGCGGCCAATCTTCCCTACAAAATTTGCAGGATTTGCCGTTACCGTGCTCCTGAAAAAGGAAGCCAACGAGGATCCCAATGCTTTGAGCGGCATGCTCGCGGCGATTGACCAGGGCAACAAGGATTCCGTCTACGTGATGGTGGTGGAAGACGGCAACGACATCGCCGGCATGGGGGGATTGATGGGCACGGCCATGGCATCGCGCGACTTTGCCGGAGCCGTGATTGATGGCGGCGTCCGCGACGTAGCGTACCTGAAGAAAATCGCATTTCCGGTGTATGCGCTCGGGATTGTCCCTTCGACCTCCATTCATCACTACCGCTTTGGCGGCGCGAACATTCCCGTGACTTGCGACGGCGTGGAGGTGAAGGCGGCAGATATTGTGGTGGCCGATCCAGATGGGGTTGTGGTTGTTCCTCGTGCCGACGCGCAGAAGGTGCTCGCGGTGGCTCAGGACATGGACTTCAAGGAGCACTCGATGTATGCATACATTGAGAAACTGAAATCCATCGAAGAGGCCGTGAAGAGGTTTGGGCGGCTTTGAAATCCGATTCGTAATCTAATGAGCCGAACGATAAAATTCCTGGCGACAACCCTTGTTTTCGGATGGGTGATGGCGGCGACGCTTGTGGCGCAAGATGGCGGCAAACCCTCCTACTCGGTAAGCTTCGATGTAGCGCCAGGGCGGCTTCTTGCGCAGCCGGTGGGAAAAGACTGGCCATCTTACAACGGTGATTATACCGGGAGGCGGTACAGCAGCCTCAACCAGATCAATGTCAACGACGTTGGGCAATTGCGCGCGCACTGGGTTTTCCATGCGCCGAACTCCGATAGCCTGGAGGTTACGCCGGTGGTGGTGGATGGCTTAATGTTTGTCACCTCGGCCAATGATGCGTACGCGCTCGATAGTCAAACTGGAAAAGTGGTCTGGCGCTACTCGCGCCCGGTAACCGAGGGGCTCATAGATGATGCCTCGCAACATCACAATCGTGGAGTCGGCGTCTGGCATTCGCGAATTTACATGGAAACGGATAATGCGCACCTGCTGTGCCTTGATGCGCGGTCGGGTCACTTGCTGTGGGACGTGGCCTATACCGATGGAAGCAAGAACTGGGGTGCAACAAGTGCCCCGCTGGTGGTGAAAGATAAGGTGCTGGTTGGGACCTCGGGCGGCGACGACGGCGTCCGCGGGTTCGTAGCGGCATACGACGCAGAGACTGGAGAGCAGGCGTGGCGTTTCTGGACGATTCCCGGACCTGGCGAGGAAGGCTCAGCGAGCTGGCCCGGCGATCTGTACCTGCACGGTTGCGGTACAACATGGATGCCGGGAACGTTTGACCCGGAACTCAACACGATCTATTGGGGCACGAGCAATCCCTGCCCGGACTTCGACGGCGATGTGCGTCCCGGCGACGATCTGTACACCGACTCCGTGCTTGCGCTTGATCCCGACAATGGCAAATTGAAATGGTATTTCCAGTTCACCCCACACGATCTCTACGATTATGACGCCACAGAAACTCCGGTGCTCATCGATGCGATGTATGGCGGACAGCCGCGGAAGCTTTTGGCCCAGGCTAACCGAAACGGGTTTTTTTATGTGCTGGACCGGACGAATGGAAAGTTTCTTTCCGCCGCACCTTTCGTGGAGAAACTGAATTGGGCGAAAGGAATCGACGCTCAAGGGCGACCCATTCTTACAGGAGCTGTTCCGACGGCAGAAGGAACGCGAGTCTGTCCCGGATTTGTCGGAGCTACGAATTGGTACGCTCCTTCGTACAATCCCGATACGCAGCTTTTCTATTTTCTGGTCATGGAAAATTGCAATGTGTATTTCAAAAAGGGTGAGAAATTCGAGGAGGGGAAAGCGTTTTACGCTACCGGCGTGAAGCGAAGCCCCGGTGATGACCGGCAACGAATTCTGGTTGCCTTCAAACTGGACTCTGATAAGCCCGCTTGGCGATCGCCGCAGATCGGCATTGGCCATTCTTTCTCTGGAACGATGACGACCAAAGGCGGGCTGGTTTTCTTTGGCGATGATGGGCAATCATTCGAGGCCGTCGATGCTCGAAGTGGCGCTCCGCTGTGGCATTTCCACACCGGCCAAGATTTTCATGCGTCGCCGATGTCTTATGCGATCAACGGCGTTCAGTACGTAGCGATCGCCTCCGGGAGCGACATTTTCAGTTTCGCTTTGCAGTGAAGAAAAGTTTTCGTCTAATCCAAAAAAGGAGAATGCACATGTTTTCGAATCTTACATCCCGCAGGGGTTTTGCTGCCCGACTGGCTTCGCTTTTCACCGGTGTTGGAGCTGCAAGTTTGCTTTCGACTTCCACTCCGGCCGAAGCTCAGGCGCCTAGTGGCGTACAGAAGCTCGATTACGAAGGGAAGACCGCCGGCAACGGCTTTATTACTCCGCTGGTCATCCACAACGGGACGATTTACATTGCGGGACAGGGCGCGCATTCCCACGATTCCAGCGAATTTCCGATGGACATCGACACCCACACAAAGAAGGTCATGGAAAACGTAAAGACGCTTGTAGAGCGCGGCGGAGGAACCATGGACAGCATTTTGCAACTTACCGTGTACCTCGCCGATATCGATTTCTACGAGGGCATGAACAATGTGTTCAAAACCTACTTTCCGAATGGCGGTCCGGCCCGCACCACGATTGCGGTTGCAGCGCTTCCCGGAAAGTCGCTGGTCGAAATCAACTGCATCGCGGCTGTCGTAAAAAAGTAGCCGAGCCTAGGCAAAGGAGAAAACATGGGATTCAACTTGAAGTGGACGCGTCGATCGTTCATGGGCGGCCTCGGCGCGCTTACCGCCGCGATGTCGAATCCTAGGAAATTGCTATCGTCTCCGGCCGGATTTCCGGACACAAAAATTACCGGATTCGGCTCGACCGGCAATGTGTACGACGAGCTCGGCATAACCACTGTGATCAACGGGCAGGGCACCATGACGGTGCTGGGCGGATCGCTAATGCGTCCGGAAGTCGAGGCCGTCATGGCCCTGGCCGGCAAGCACTTCGTGAGCGTTCCGGAGCTGGAAGTGGCCACCGGGAAACGCATTGCGGAGATGCTGAAGCTTCCCGCCGGATATTCGGCAATTGTGACTTCAGGCGCAGCGGCGGCGATGCAATCGGGGCTTGCGGGCATCCTGACCGGAGACAATCCAAAGTTCATCGAGCAAATCCCCGATCTGACGGGAATGAAATCGGAGGTGATCATTCAGAAAACGCACCGCAATCCATTTGACCACCAGCTTCGCAACACCGGCGTGAAACTCATCGTAATCGAGACCCGCGAGGAGTTGCGCAATGCGGCGAACGCCAACACCGCGATGATGCATTTTTCCAATTTTGCGAATGAAGAGGGTCAAATAAAGGTCGATGAATGGGTGAAGCTTGGGAAAGAGTTGAATATTCCTACGTTTATCGATGCGGCGGCCGATACGCCGCCCGTTTCTCACCTGTGGGACTATGCAAACATGGGCTACGACCTGATCGCGTTCAGTGGAGGCAAAGCCATGCGCGGTCCACAGTGCGCCGGGCTACTACTTGGCCGCAAGGATCTGGTGAGTTACGCACTACTGAACAACAGTCCCCACGAAGACACCATTGGCCGCAGCCAAAAAGTAGGCAAAGAAGAAATTGTGGGGATGGTAAAGGCATTGGAGTGCTACCTCAACGAGGATCACGAGGCGCTCAACAAGGAATGGCACAAGCGGCTGGAGCTTATCGCCACAAAGATCATGACTTTACCTGGTGCGACCACATCTTATTTCCTGCCGGACATGGCCAATCACGTGCCGCATCTGGAGATTAAGTGGGATCAACAGCGGATCAAGATAACGCCGCACGAAGCATACACGGCTTTGCGGCAAGGAAATCCGTCCATTGTGCTTACCACGGGTGAACGGCCTGATGCGCTATCGATGAACTCTTTCATGCTAAAGCCTGGGGAGGACGCAATTATCGCGGATAAACTGTACCAGGTTCTTAAGGCGCACTCGGCATGAGTGCAACTTCCGCGCTGCGGAGAGTCCATGCGTGAACAAGGGAAAAGCAATGTGCGCTGGTTCCTTGTGTTCTGGCTGTTTATCCTCAGCGCCGTTTCGTTCCTGGACCGCGTGAATATTTCGGTCGCAGCCAGCGCCATCGCTTCCGAATACCGGCTAAGCGACGTGGATTTGGGGTGGGTATTCAGCGCATTCCTCTGGGGCTACGCGATTTTTCAGACCTTCGGCGGCTGGCTGGCTGACCGGTTCGGACCACGTCAGACACTCACGGTTGGTGTTGTATGGTGGGGCGTTTTCACGGCGCTCACGGCGGCGGTCTCGCCGGCCATCGCCGGTGCGGTTCTTTTCTTTGTATTCGTGCGATTTTTGTTGGGAGCGGGAGAAGCGATCATCTATCCCGCGTCCAATCAATTTGTGTCGCGATGGATTCCGACACAGGAGCGAGGAATCGCAAATGGACTGATTTTTGCCGGCGTTGGCGCGGGGGCCGGCTCCGCTCCGGCGATCGTCACCTATATCATGGTGCACTACGGGTGGCGTTGGTCCTTTTGGCTGAGCGCTTTGCTCGGATTGGTGGTGGGAGTGGTTTGGTATTTGACAGCGCGAGATACACCGGAAAAACATTCAAAGGTTTCCGCCTCTGAGCTTTTCCATATCCAAAGCGGATTGACCTCGAGCAAGTCCTCCGATAGTGAAACAGCAGCGGCACCCGTGCCTAAGGCTGATGATCTTCCGTGGAGGGTCATCCTGCGAAGCAAAGAAGTGTGGCTCGTGACGCTCAGTTATTTCTGTTTCGGCTATGTGGCATGGATTTTCTTTAGCTGGTTCCACCGCTACCTCTTTAAGGTGCGGGGTCTCGATTTGAAATCCAGCGCTTTCTATAGCACCCTGCCTCCGCTGGCGATGGTTGCATGCAGCCTTTTGGGTGGGGTGATTAACGATAGAATGTCCAAGGCTTTCGGTAAGCGTGTCGGCCGGTGTGGAATCGCGGCGTTTGCACTGTTTCTTACTTCCATCCTTCTGGTAGTCGGTTCCCAAACCGTCAGCACGCGGTTGGCGAGTCTGGTCCTGGCGGGAGGCGCGGGCGCGCTCTATCTGGCGCAGAGCAGCTATTGGTCAGTTACCGCTGATATTGCCGGTTCGCGAGCGGGATCCACTTCCGGGTTCATGAACATGGGAGCGCAGTTGGGAGGAGGTGTGACTGCCGTGCTTACTCCCGTGATCGCCGTTCATGCCGGCTGGAGATATCCTTTCGTTTTCGCAGCGGCGCTCAGCCTTCTCGGCGCACTGGCGTGGTTAGCCGTTGATCCGTCGAGACATTTGCAGAGCAGGACGACGCCGAGCTTCTTGTGAGATCGGGGTGGGCCGGACCAGGATCAGTTTGTGGTTTTCCAAATTTCAGGAGAGTTCCGTGACCATCGAAGGTGCCATCAGCAAAATCCACGACATTGGCATTGTCCCGGTCGTTCGGGCGGCAAATCTCGATGAAGCGCGCCGAGCGGTCGATGCAATTTTTGCCGGCGGCATCCACATCATTGAAATCACGATGACGGTCCCGAACGCGCCCGAGGTGATTCACGGCCTGGTGCAGCACTACGGAAGCAGCCTATTCACGGGAGCAGGGACCGTCACCAGCGCGGCGCAAGCGCAGACTTGCATTGATGCCGGTGCTCAATTCTTAGTCAGCCCGGGCTTGTCGGTTCCCATACTCGAAATCGCATCGAAACAAGGAATTCTAGCCATTCCGGGAGCGCTGACGCCGACCGAAGTCATGAATGCTCTTGGGTCGGGAGCGACGCTCGTCAAGATATTTCCCTGTGGCAGCGCGGGCGGCCCGAGTCACATTAAATCACTCAAAGGGCCTTTTCCAGATGCGCGCCTGATTCCAACAGGGGGAGTAAATCTTTCGAATGCGGCTCAGTATTTCGCCGTAGGTTCTTTCGCGCTCGGAGTCGGAGCGGACCTAGTGGACCTGGCGGCTCTGCGGCGGAATGAGGCGGCCAAAATCACGGAGATGGCAAAAAGCTTGGTCGAGGTTGTGCGGCAGGCACGGCCAGCGAACCGTTAAGAAGACGCAGCGTCCTACCTGACCCGTTGCCCGTTCATGAACGTCACGGGGAAAGGTACCTGTCCTTTTGGCCATGATTTAACATATTTATTATGAATGGGTTGAGGCCACCTGCCCGTCCGACGGAATGCCCAATGTGTAACTCGATACCGTTACGGTACACCCCGCCGTTTCACTTCATGACACCCCAGTAACAGTACTACAAACTTGTCCCTACGTACGATTACCCAGCACCAGGGAAGGCCTAAACGGAGGTTTGACGAATTTCTATGTTTGCTGACCACGAGCGTTTTGTACGCAACCAGGAAGTGGTCTCGCGAAAGATCGAGGGCGAATTGATCATTGTCCCGATTCGCCGCGGCGTTGGTGATTTGAACTCGTTGTACACGCTAAATCCTGTGGGATCGGTTCTCTGGGACTTCCTGACGGAGGGTCACACGATCGGAGAAATGGTGCAGCGGATCTGTGACGAGTTTGAAGTGACAACCAAACAAGCGAAGCAGGACATCGAGGAGTTCCTCGGTTCGTTGCTTGAAGAAAAACTCGCACTGTCGATGGCGGCGAATATCAGCCAGAAAGGTTCCTGAGTTGGTTCAGGCAGCGACATATGGTGAATTCTCCACGCTGCTCCATGAGCGGTTTCAGGGCCGCCGCGTGCCTGTGGAAGTCTCGATCGAGGTAACTCACCGCTGCCCATTGGAATGCCGGCACTGTTACAACAACCTTCCAATGAGTGATTCCAGCGCGCGTAAAGAGGAACTGACCTACGAGGAACACGTTCGGCTGCTTGATGAACTCGTCGATCTCGGGTGCCTTTGGCTGCTCTATACCGGCGGCGAAATCTTTGCGCGCAAGGACTTCCTGGACATCTACACCGAGGCGAAGAAGCGCGGCTTTCTGATCACGCTGTTCACCAACGGGACGATGATTACGCCGCGAGTCGCGGACCACCTTGCGAAGTACCGCCCCTTCAACATTGAAATCACGCTGTACGGCGCGACGCGCGAAACCTACGAAGCTCTGACGCGAATTCCGGGTTCGTTCGACCGTTGCATGCGAGGAATCGCGCTGCTGTTGGAGCGCGGCCTACCCTTGAAACTCAAGACCGTTCCGACGTCCGTGAACGTTCACGAAGTGTACGAAATGAAACGATTCGCCGAACAGGATTTGGGAGTGGAGTTCAAGTTCGATCCGCTCGTAAATCCGCGGACGGATTGCTCGCAGAGTCCGCTGGCGGTGCGATTATCTCCAGAACAGGCCGTGGGACTCGAGTTTCGCGATCCGGCGCGGAGGGGCGAGTATCTGCGACTTATCGAGGCGGAGCTTGCCGCAAACCTGCCTGTTTCCAAACAGCGCTACGCCTGCGGCGGGGGGCACCACGGCTGCGCCATCGATCCCAATGGCAAGATGACCATTTGCGTGCTGTCTCACCGCGACGGGTACAACATTCGATCGGGGTCGTTTAGGCAAGGATGGGAAGGTCGCCTCAAAGAGATTCGAAGCACGAAAGCCACGCAAGCGACGATTTGTACGAATTGTCGGATTCGGACGCTTTGCAGCATGTGCCCGGCGAACGGGGAGCTCGAGGGCGACGACCCGGAGAAGCCCGTCGATTTTCTTTGCCAGGTGGCTCACCTACGCGCCTTTACCCTCGGTGTTCAGGTACCCGAACACGGTAATTGCGCTTGCTGTACGGGTGGCAAAGACCACGCTGCGCTCCGAGAGTCCGCCGAGCGCATCAACGAAGATGCCGTCACGTTCCCGAACGTTTTAGTGTCGTCCCCACGCTTGAAGTCCCTGCTTCCCGTACTGGATTCACCCCAAGGTTGCTCCACGGGAGGCTGCTTATCCTGCGCCGCACATCTCTAGGCTCAGCAAAGACAGAAGGCTAAATGAAAGACGAGTCAAAACCCGAGAGTAAAGGCAAGCCTGCATACCGGCCGCCACAGGTCGTTCGGGTAAGCCTGCGCCCGGAAGAGGCGGTTCTCGGGCACTGCAAGGTCGCGGGCGTAACCGGTCCGATCTCGGGTTCGTGCCGCACCTTGTTCTGCAAGACCTTTGGCTCCTAATCAGGACCCGAAAGACACGAAAACGATGACGCATGAGGCCGCGAATCTGATGAAAGAACAGACGAAGGGGACGCGCCTGGCCGTTTCCATCGGGGGATTCTCCTTTGGGATGTGGTGCGCTCGCGACATGGCTGTGGCGCTCGATCCGGAGCACGAATCGTTCTTACTTGCTTCTGCCAACGACACCTGCCACTTCGAACTCGATATCTCCTGGGCGGACGGGCTGGCGGTTCCGAACCGCGAGCCGTCGTTTTCGTCCGGCGGGCTGTGGTCGGCGTATGCGTGCGGCACTGGGACGAAATTCTATTTTTCCAGTCCTGCGGTTGGGCCGGCGCCCTATAAGGCAGCCTGGTTCGATCCTTCGTTCGAACGGGGCCACATAGTTCTAAACCGAGCATCATTTCCTCAAGAAAGTTCTATTTTCCCACTCGAGTATCCACTCGACGAACTAGCCATGATGCATCGGCTGTCCCTTGGTCAGGGCGTCGAGGTTCACGCGCTCGGCCTGGCCGACCTAGACGGCAGGGGATACCTGTTTCTCGGTCATTCGGGCGCGGGAAAGAGCACGACGGCACGGCTGTGGATGGCTCAACCCGGTGTCAACTTGTTAAGTGATGACCGGATCATCCTGCGGAAACACCAGGAAAGATATTGGATGTATGGCACTCCGTGGCACGGCGATGCAGGCGTAGCGTCGCCGCACCGCGCAGCGCTTTCCGCTATTTTTCTGCTCGAGCAAGCGCCGTTCAACGAGACCGCTTTGCTTCCCGCGCCGACGGGCGCAGCGGAGATGTTCGCCCGCGCTTTTGTGCCGCACTATCTGGAATACGGTATCCGATTCACATTAGATTTTCTGGACCAGATTACCCGCTCCGTTCCTTGTTTCATCCTGCGATTCACACCAACTCCAGAGGCCGTGGAGGCAGTTCGCTATGCGCATGTCTAAGGCCCTGGTGCGCAGGGATTCCCGGCTTTTTACGGAACTGTGTGAGGCTTTGCTGCGCCACGGGAATGCCGTGCAGTTTCGCGCGAACGGGCAGAGCATGAGCCCGAACCTCATGGATGGCGATGATGTGGTGATTACGCCCATAGCCACGGCCGAAGTTCGCCGTGGAGATATTGTGCTCGCGGAAAACCCAGAGGGTCTACGCGCGCACCGCGTGAAATCCCTGAGTGTTTGCACCGGGAAAATACAACTTCGCAGCGACACCGGATTGGATTTCGATCCGAGTCCGTCCCGGATCGTCGGAAAAGTGGCCGCGAGGATGCACGGGCGGCGGGAAGAGAAGCTCGGTGCATTCCAGACGCGATTCGTTCATCCCTTGCGGATCACAGCTCGCCGGCTGGGAGTTGCGACAAAGTTGAGGCTGCAGCGTTTAGGGCTGTTTTTTCTGGGAATTGCAACTTTTTCGCTGGTGTGCGTGACGCTTATCGCGCCGGCTGCTCATTCGCAAACTGCCGATCTACAACTGACACAAACGGCTTCGACCACGGCAATCGCGGCGGGTTCTAACTACACCTATACAGAGGTCGTGAAGAACAACACTTCGTCGGCCACGGTTACATCCGGGACGATCACGGTGTACATGCAGACGCCGGCAAATACGACTTATCAGTCTTATGCGGGAACAAACTGGAACTGCACGAATCCGGGCGCCAATGGTATCGGTCCCGTTATCTGCGCTTACAACGCCGCGTTAGCCAGTGGTGCAACGGCAAACTCGCTAACGGTCACGTTCGAAATCGCGCTCTGGAGAGCGAACACCGCCTATGCGGTAGGCACGCGGATTGTCGACAGCAACGGAAACGTCGAACAGGTTTTCAGCATAAAGGGCACAGGAACGTCCGGCACCACGCAACCCACCTGGAACGCGACTCTCGGCGGCCCGACGACCGACAACGCCGGCGCGAATCAAGTGATATGGCAAAACGCCGGAACTGCGGCCGGCACGACAATTCAAAGTTCCGCCACTGTTACGAACTCCACGTTTGTGGATACCGTCCCTTCGAACAATACCAGTCTCAGCTCGATCACCATTGAGCCGGTCAGCAGTGCCGACCTAGCTCTTGCGATGGCGGTGGCGCCGACGCCGATTTTCATCTCTTCCAATCTCACTTACACAATCACGGTCCAGAATCTCGGGCAAGCCAGCGCGCCTGTCACTTCTAACGTGCTCTCGGATGCCCTTCCGTCCGGACTCACTAACGTTTCAGTAGCGGCGTCCGCCGGGTGGTCCTGTAGCGGGACTGCCACCGTGACTTGCTCTATCACCTCAGTGATGGCCATGGGTGCCGCAGCGACCATCACAATTACCGGAACGGCGCCCGCCACGGCGCAGACTCTCTCGAACACGGCCACGGTTTCCTTATCCGGTGACCCGAACTCTGCAAACAATTCGTCCACGGCCTACACCGTCGTTCAACCCTTAGCGTGTGCCACCCCAGGCCGCGACGGAGCAGGCGGGACTCTCTCCGGTGCGGTGAACACGTACTTTCCGCCTTCCGCCAGCGGCATTCTTGCTTCCGCCGCGACTTCCGTTGCACTCGGAGCCGCAGCTGCAAACGGCGCTCAAACCGCGATCGCTGCCGGCGATCTGCTGCTCATCATTCAAATGCAGGGCGCTGCAATCAACGATACAAACACTAGCTCCTATGGACATGGGGTTCCCGGCGATCCGGCGTCAGGTTCGACCAGCCTTGGCAGTTCCGGCTTCTTCGAGTTCGTCACTGCAAGTAGTGCAGTCCCGGTCGCGGGTGGGACTCTCACGTTCGTCGGAACAGGACCCACCGGCGGCTTGTTGAACAGCTACTACGAAAATGTCGACTCTGCTGCCCAGGGCCAACAGACCTACCAGGTGATTCGCGTTCCTCAATACACTTCGGCAACCTTCAGCTCGACGCTTGCACCGATCGGCTGGAATGGATCGGTGGGAGGGGTTCTTGCCGTCGATGTGGCATCCCAGCTCACTCTTGGTGGCACCGTCGCTCTGGATTCACTGGGATTTCGCGGGGGCGGAGGCATCACCCTCGCCGGAGCCAGCGGCCTGGCAGACACCGACTACGTTACGACCTCTCCGGCAACTTTGCCCGCGCTGAACAACACCACGCAGAAGGATCCGCCAGCGGGAAGCGGCGCCAACGGCTCGAAAGGTGAGGGCATCGCCGGAACGCCGCACTGGATTGCGCCGAGCGCCATAACCACTTCATCGACGGCGGTAAGCACGGGCCAAACGGTTGTCGAAGGACTGCCCGGGGGGAGCTTTGCGCGGGGCGGTCCGGGCAACGCCGGTGGTGGTGGCACGGACGGACATCCGGCCGGAAATGATTACAACTCCGGTGGAGGCGCGGGCGCGAACGGCGGAGCCGGAGGCCAAGGGGGTTATGGCTGGAACAGCATGGCCGCGACAAACTCTACTGATGGCGGCTTTGGCGGTGTCGTGTTCCCAGCTTCGACGAGCGCACTGGCGATGGGTGGCGGTGGCGGCGCCGGAACCACGAACAACGGCTCTTATTACATTTCCAAGACGAACAACAGCGCTGACTGCGGCACGACTTGCACGGGAATTTACAGCAGCGGCGGAGCTGGTGGCGGGATTGCGATTATTCACGCCGGAAGTGTAGTCGGTACGGGCACGATTACCGCAAACGGCGGTTCGACGCTAAACACTTTGAATGACAGCACCGGCGGAGGCGGTGGGGGCGGTTCGATTCTCGTGTTCTCGAACAGTGGCGGCTTGAGCGGGCTGACGGTAAGTGCGAACGGTGGCAGCGCAGGCGATGCATGGCCCGGTGAGGCGCCGGGAGGGTTTCCCGGGCAGCGTCATGGGCCCGGCGGAGGTGGTGGGGGCGGCGTCATCATTCTATCCGGCGCACCTGCAGCCAGCGCGGTGGCTGGCGGCAGCAACGGCTACACCGATACGGTGCAGGATTCCTATGGTTCGACGCCTGGGCAAGCCGGCGCTGTGGTAACCACAGATTTCATCACGGAAACGCCTGGGACGCAGTCCGGCGCTTACTGCGCAGGCGCAGATCTCGCTGTAACCAATTCCAGTTCGCCTCAAGTTGTGCTTCCCGGCGCAACTATTACCTACACGCAGACGGTGACCAACAACGGACCGCTGGACGCCGTCAACGTCGTTTTCAGCGAAGGCATTCCGGCAAACACAACCTTTCAGTCCATCAATACGGTTGCCGGCTGGACTTGCGTGACTCCTGCGGTCGGCGGAACCGGGACAATTGCCTGCAACGACCCGGATTTTGCCAATGGAGGGTCGGTTACCTTCACTGTCGTAGTGCAGGTTGGGAATGGAACAACCAGCGGGACGCAGATCGTCGACGTTGACACGGTGACATCCGGGACGAACGATCCTAATCTCGCCAACAACACGGCGACCGCTGTTACTACCGTCGGTACCGGCACGCAAGCCGATCTTGCAGTCACGAATACAGCTTCCTCACCAACGGTGACCACGGGGTCAAATGTCACCATGACGGCGGTGGTCACGAATCTCGGCCCGGCAACGGCATCGACGGCGGTATTCACCGAAACAATCCCGACGAATACGACTTTGGGCGCCGCGTTCACACCACCGACAGGCTGGTCTTGCAACACCATTCTGGTCGGCGGGACCGGGACGTTCACCTGCACGATTGGCTCGTTAACGGCTAACGCCACGGCAACGTTCTCGCTCGTGTTGAACGTGAATTCCGCAACACCTTCTGGGACGGTGATTTCGGCGACAGCCAACATCGCGGCGACCACTCCTGACCCGAATTCCGGAAATAATTCCGCAACGGCGTCAACGACTGTTGCTACTACGGGGCAAGCCGATCTCGGGGTGACAAGCTCTGGCGCACCCAATCCCGTCACGCCCAGCAACAACATTACCTATACGCAATCCATTACGAACAATGGACCGACGGCGATTACGGCGTCTGGCACAACGACGGTTACATTTACGGACACTATCCCGGCCAATACCACTCTTGGTGCTACCTTCACTGCGCCCACGGGTTGGACTTGCAACACAATTGCTGTGGGCGGCACAGGGACGGTCACTTGCACACTGAATTCCGGGCAGACTCTGGCGGTCGGCGCCATCGTAAAGTTTCCGCTGGTCGTCATGGTCAACGCGGGCACGGCTTCTGGAACGACGATCACGAATTCGCCGAACATCAGCAGCTCGGTAAGCGATCCGAATACCGCGAACAATACCGCGACGGTCACAACCCTTGTCGCTTCGCCCACACAAGCCGACGTGAGCATCAACAAAACGGCTGCTCCAAACCCGGTTAACCAAGGAACCAACCTTGTCTATACGCTGACGATCTATAACGCCGGACCCGCGATAGCACAAAACGTTGTCGTGAGCGACCCGATTCCCGCGCAGGTGACTTACAGCTCTTCGTCCTCGACAGTTGGCAGCTGTACCTACACGGCGGCTACCACCACGGTTTCCTGCAACTTAGGGAATCTCAGCGTGGGGAGTACGGCGGTGGTCACGATTAATGTGAACGCCGTCACTTTCAGCTCCAGCTCGTACTCGACGAATACCGCGACGGTTAGCTCTTCCACGTCCGATCCCAATCTGTCGAATAACACTTCCTCATTCACTTCCACAATCCAGGCGTCCACGGCGGTGGATGTGTCGTCCTTCGATGCGTATTCGCAGCCAGACGGCACGGTGCGGCTGGTGTGGCACACGCAGGAAGAATCCCGGAACCTCGGCTTTCATGTGTACCGGGAGGATGGCTTGGGCCGCCATCGCGTGGACTCTTCGCTCATTGCCGGCTCGGCGCTGCTGTTGCGCGGTTCCAAGCCTCAGCATGCGGCGAAGTCATATGCGGCAATCGATTCTCAGCCAGCGCCGAATGCAGTGTATTGGCTGGAAGATGTGGACATCAACGGCACAAAGACGCTTCATGGGCCGGTTTACGTCGAGCCTGCTTCGACGGACGAGGTGCGTTCACGAGGCGCAACGCAAAATGGCATTGGGATAGCTGTCTCGCCATCGCTATCCAAGATTTATTCCGGTGCCAGCGCAATGTCGAGCAATGTTCGTTCGGATCGTGGACCGCGGCCACGGCCAGTCGTGTTTGCGCCTCGAGATGGCTCGCCATCTTTCAATGCGGCGGATCACATCGCGGTCAAAATCTCGGTGGATCGAGAGGGGTGGTATCACATTCCGTTCTCGCAGCTCTTCTCCGCGGGCCTCAGCCCGAACACAGAGCTACGTTCTTTGCATCTTTATGCTGAAGGTCTCGAGCAACCGATCCTCCTTGTCGGTCACGAGGCGGGTCTACCGTCGCCGTCCGATGCGATCGAGTTCTTTGGAACAGGAATTGACACGCCGTATTCCGCTGACCGTGTCTACTGGCTTGTCTCTGAAGGTTACGCCGGCAAGCGCATTCTTTCTGCTCCGGCGGCTCAATCAGAAGCGACTGGCGCTGAGAGCTTCCCGTTTAGCGCCATTCGGGAAGATCGAACCACTTATTTCGCCGCTTTGTTGAATGGCGAAAACAATGACAACTTCTTCGGCGCCATCGTTACGTCGGATCCCGTTGATCAGACTCTGAACGTCGTCCACAGGGACATTTCTTCTACGCAGCCGCTCACGCTGAACCTTACGCTGCAAGGAGTGACGGACGGGCAACCACACTCCGTTTCCGTCCAATTCAACGGCTCAACCGTTGGCACTCTAAATTTCTATGGCGAAATACTTGCGACGCAGTCTTTCTCGCTCGATCCTTCGCTGGCGTTAGACGGCACGAACACCGTTACGTTGACGGCGCTCAATGGTGACAACGACGTTAGCGTCGTTCAGTCAATCGAGCTTCAATATCTCCACACGTACGTCGCAGACTCAGACTGGCTGCAAGCCACGGTGCAGCCCGGCACGGATTGTCACATCTCCGGATTCTCGAATCCTCAGGTCCGCCTGTTCGATATCACTGATCCGCTCTATATTTTCGAGGTCAGCGGCAAGATCGCGTTGGAATCGGGCGGGTACGGGATCACCGCCGGACTTCCATCCGTGTCAGGCAACGCACGGACCATGCTGGCGTTTTCGGCGGATGCGCTTTCTTCTCCGGCCGCTATCGCCCCGCATACACCCACGTTGCTCGATGAACGGCATGCAGGCGCCGACATCGTGGTTATCGCCTATCCGGACTTTGCCTTTCACCTGACCCCGCTTGTGCGGCTTCGCCAGTCGCAGGGGCATGTCGTTGACGTGGTCACAACCGAACAGATTTTTGACGAATACAATTTTGGCGAGCGCAGTCCGTTTGCGGTGCGCAGCTTCTTGCAGGACGCCGTTGCGCACTGGCACAAAAAACCGCAAGCGGTGCTTCTGGTCGGCGACGCTTCGATGGATCCGAGGAACTATCTCGGGTTCGGCGATTTTGATTTTGTTCCCACTCGAATCATCGAAACAGCCGCGCTCAAGACCGCCTCCGACGATTGGTTCACGGATTTCCTGCAGACCGGCTATGCCACGATCCCGACGGGCCGCTTGCCCGCACGCACGGCAGCGGAAGTCGACTTGCTCGTTTCGAAGATTATCGGATACGAGCAAGGTTCGTCCGTCGGCTCTTGGGACTCGCAAGCTCTTCTGATTGCCGATCAGAATGTCGACGCTGACTTTTCATCTGCGGTTATTTCCGCGGCGGCGACGATGCCTTCGTCCCTGCAGACCTCCCAGATTCTCGCAGACGGCGTTGATCCGTCCACGGTTCACGCCCAGATCGTCGAGGCTTTAAACAGCGGGGCACTGCTTGTGGACTATAACGGCCATGGCGCGGAACAGCAGTGGTCTTTCGTCGACCTGTTCGACAACAACGACGCCTCGGCTCTCAGTAACGGCAGCCGGCTCCCGGTTTACGTCCTCATTGATTGTCTCAACGGATTGTTCCAAGACGTTTATGCCGAAAGCCTGGCCAAGGCGCTGATTCTGGCTCCCAATGGCGGTGCCGTTGCAGTCTGGGCGTCGTCTGGATTCACGGACGAGCCGCCTCAAGCCTCCATGAACCTCGCCTTTCTACACCAATTGGCGGTGAATCCGGGCGATCCACTGGGGCGGCTGATCTTCCACGCCAAGAACGGCACAACCGACAACGATGTGCGCCGCACCTGGATCCTGTTTGGAGATCCAAGCATGAGATTCCATTTCCCGTCGTCTGGTTCTTCCTCCTCCGATTCCAAACCGGTCGCCGGTCGATCGACTTCGACGGAGCTGTCCAGCGACTGCCGTCGCGAAATTTCTTGCCTGAAGGAGAAACAATGAACACCAAAATAGAGCGCGTGTTATCGGGCTTGGGCTTGTTTGCGTTTGCGTGCGCTGGCACGCCGGCAGCCGCTCAGACTCCCGCACTGGGTTTGGTTGCGAAGACCGCTGCTGCTTATATCGGCGATGCCGCGGCATCGGAAGGCTCTTCGGTTTACTCCGGCGATTATCTGTCGACTTCGGATAATGGGACGATGCTGGTGCGTATTGGCGCGCTTTCGCTGGAGTTGCAGAGCTCGTCGTCGGCGCATATCTACCGCGCACCGTACGGCGCGGTTCTGGAGCTGAATCGCGGGACCGTGCTCTATACGACGCCCGGCGGACAGCAGAACCTGGTGATTGTCGCTTCCGACGTCCGCGTGACACCTATTCTTTCAAATTCCGATTTTGGTCGCGTGACCATCGACGATCCTTGCAACGTTACCGTTGAGAGCAAGCGCGGGGAAGCCGACGTTAAGGTTGGTTCGGAGAGCCGCACGATCGAACAAGGAAAGGCCTACCGCGTGCATGCGGAAAATGAAATTAGTTATCGCCAGTATCTTTCGCCGGACGCCGACGACTACCATAAACATCATGAGCACAGTCCCTGTGCAGCTATGGACATGGCGCACGGTCATCTGCCGATCGCGCCGGGCCAGAGCCGTTTCCTTCTGCTCACAGCGGTGCTGGTTGGCACGGGCACCGGAATAGCCGTCATGAAGGCCATGGAGAGTGCGGACCGCCCCTGAGCGCTCCGCTGAAGGCGTTCTTCAGCCGTGTCCGCCTGAGAGTTCGCGCACGATAGATCCTACGAAGGTCCTGGCGTCACCGAACAACATCAGTGTCTTATCCAGGTAGTACAGCGGGTTTTCGATCCCTGCGAATCCGGCGGCCATGCTGCGCTTGATGACCATCACCGTGTGCGCCTTGTCTACGTCCAGGATCGGCATGCCATAGATGGGGCTGCTCTTGTCTTCGCGGGCTGCTGGGTTTGTGACGTCATTGGCTCCGATGATTAGAGCGACGTCGGTTTGCGGAAAATCTCCGTTGATATCATCCATCTCCAACAAGCGGTCGTAGGGAATATCCGCTTCGGCGAGAAGAACGTTCATGTGACCCGGCATGCGTCCCGCGACAGGATGGATGCCGAATTTCACGTCGATGCCTTTTTTGGTTAAGGCATCGTAGAGTTCACGAACCTTATGCTGGGCCTGCGCCACGGCCATGCCATACCCCGGCACAATCACTACCTTGCTCGCCGCAGCCAGAATTCCAGCGGCTTCTTCGGGTGACGCGCTGCGTACCGGGCGGGCTTCCACGCCGCCCGCAGCGGACTTTTGTTCCTGGCCAAATGCACCGAACAGGACGTTGGTGAATGACCGGTTCATCGCCTTCGACATGTTCACGGAGAGAATGAAACCCGAAGCGCCATCCAGGGCGCCTGCAATGATCAGTAATTTGCTTCCCAGCACGAATCCCATCGCAGCCGCCGACAATCCAGCGTAGGAATTCAATAGTGAAATTACCGTCGGCATGTCCGCTCCGCCGATGGGAATGATCATCATCACGCCGAAGATTAGGGGAATCACGATCATGAGCGGGAACAGAAACATTTTTTCGGGATTGTGTACCAACATGAGTGCAATCACTACGGCGATCGCTAGCATTCCAAGATTGACGAAGTTTTGTCCTTTATACGTGATGGGCCGCTGCGGCAGCACCTCCTGGAGTTTTCCCGCAGCCATCAAGCTGCCCGTAAAGGTCAGCGCGCCAAGGATCACTTCAAGGGAAAGCACGCCCATCATGAATTTCGGTACCGCTGGAGCGCGTAAATAAAATTCCGCAGTGCCTACGAGTGTTACGCACAGCGCTCCGAAAGCGTGACTGAGGGCGGTTCGTTGCGGCACCGCCGTCATCGCGACTTTGCCCAACGGCACACCGATGATTGTGCCCAGCACGAGACCAATGGCCACCCAGCGATAGTTCAAGCCGTGATGCAACAGAGTTCCCAGGATGGCCAGGAACATGCCCACTTCGCCTGCCCATACACCACGCCTTGCGGTTGCTGGAGAGCTCAGCCATTTCAAGGAAAGGATGAACAAAGCGGTCGCAATGATGTAGGTGACTTCGATGATGGTATCGGCAGGGATCATATGGTCACGGTTTCCTGGTGCCGCTGGCTTTGAACATTTTCAACATGCGGTCCGTGATAATGAAGCCGCCGACGATGTTGCTTGTGGCGGCCACGATGGCAATCGTTCCCAGAATCGTTGCCAGTTTGGTTTTTCCTTCGCCCGCCAGGATAATCGCTCCGACCACGGCGATGGCGTCCAATGCGTTGGTCAGCGACATCAGTGGCGTGTGCAGCAAAGGCGAGACACGGCGGATGACTTCAAATCCGATAAACGCCGCCAACATGAAAACGTACAATCCCGTCAGCAAATCCAGATTCATGAAGCACCCCCGGCCGGTGCGGCTTGTAGCGCTGGCATCCCGAAAAATTCTCTCACTCGCGCATTGACCACTACTCCATCCCGGGTCACGAGCGTTTCGCGAATGATTTCGTCCTTCAGATCTACTTGCAACTTGCCCTCTTTCACCAGATGTTGCAAAAACGCGCTAACGTTTCGCGCATAGAGCGCGCTGGCGTGATACGGCACAGTTGCCGCTAAGTTGAATTCACCGATGATCGTGACGTTGTGTTCCACGACGATTTGGTCAGGTATGGTAAATTCGCAATTGCCGCCGCGTTCCGCCGCCAGGTCCACAATCACCGAACCGGGAGCCATTTTCTCCACCATATCCTTGGTAACAAGCACGGGGGACTTCTTGCCCGGGATCACCGCGGCGGTAATCACTACGTCGCTTTCCGCGACCGTTTTTCCCAAAAGCTCCCGCTGCTTCTGATAAAAAGCTTCGTCTTGAGCCTTGCCGTAACCTCGCGCGTCCTGCGCGTCTTTGGCTTCAATGGGCAATTCAACAAAGCGTCCGCCGAGGCTTTGCACCTGCTCTTTCGCGGCGGGCCGCATGTCGTATGCAGAAGCTACAGCGCCGAGACGGCGCGCGGTGGCGATCGCTTGTAAACCGGCAACACCGGCTCCGATGATCAGCACGCGCGCCGGCGCAATCGTTCCAGCTGCGGTCGTCAGCATCGGAAACATGCGCGGCAGTGTATTGGCGGCAAGGACAACGGCCTTGTATCCGCAGATCGTGGCCATCGAGGACAACGCGTCCATGCTCTGCGCCCGCGTCGTTCGCGGCATTAACTCGACGGAAAATGCGGATACGCCTCGTTCGGCAATCTCCTGAAGAGTTTTTACCGTTCCAAGGGGGCGCACGAAACCGATGAGGGCTTGCCCCTTCCTCATCAAAGGCAGATCGGCGCTTCCCGTTTTGTCGTTCGCGCCGTAGCACAGGAACTGAACAACGATGTCGGCTTTCTGGAAAAGTTCGGCACGGTTGGTGACGAGTTGGGCTCCCTTGTCTGCATACTCCGCGTCAGGATAACCGGCTGCTATTCCTGCTCCCACCTCTACGACGACTTCCAATCCGGACTTTTTCAGGTTTGGAATTACCGTGGGAACGATGGCGACGCGGCGTTCTTTCGGATAGATTTCTTTGGGCACACCGACAATCATGCGCCCTCCTTCCTGCTCTGCATTCGCTGCAGTCTAGGTTCTGATTCTTGATTCGCGTGGGACCGGCCACATGTACTTGGGGCACTGCTAGGGACGCGCGTTCTCGTTTGCTTACTATCGTTCATTGATCAGGAGCACCCGGAAGCGAGAGGAGCAACGGGCATTCGGAACAAAAAGCCATCGTGCGTTTCACGTGTTCCACATGAACATCAAAGCTCGAAATGACGGTGGAATTTTATCCTTAATGTACGGTCCGCCACAAGCCGCCGTGCCCGTGCTACTTCAATCCCTGATAAACGGCGAAGGCGTCCTTGAGCTTCTTGAGTACGCTTTGTTTTTCGTCGACGGAACTCCAATCGGGATACTGGTTCGTGATTTCGATAGTCCGACTAATCCATGCCTTAAAATAATCCGCATCTTCTTTCGAATAGGGCTGCTTGCCCGCGATTGTGACGTACACTGGGCTGGTCGTCGCGTAGGCGTAATTGTCCATGACTGGATATTCCGCCTTGTCACTCCACGCGCGCAGCAAGCACCAGCCGCTGTCTTGGAGTGGAAGGGTCCCTGTCGCATCGGCTGAATCCCGCGCACCTTCCAGCTTCAGGCTCTGCGCCACTTTTCCGTTGCAGACCACCTCCAGATGATCGACGGGCACGAAAGAACGCAGTTTCGCAACAAAAGGAACTGCCGCCTCGGGTGCATCGAACTTCAGTTCACTACCCACCATTTTGCTGGCGAGCGTGAACTCGATCAGCGGGCCATTGGTTGCAAAGGATCGGCCCTGCTTCAGTGCATCGATCCATGTTTCGAGATTGACAGGCCACGCAGGTGTCCGCACATAAACGCGGTCAAATCCGACTTGGCCACGGATAGGCGCGGCATAATTCGTAGTCGCATCTGTTCCGCCACCCGCGGGAAGTTTGAAGCCCAGGTTCAGGAGTTTGTACCAGACCGCGGCTGTGGATTTGTGGTCGCTAAACCCGACAATTTCGATGTAGTCCAATTTTCTTAGCGCTACATCCACCGGCAATTCATCGGTGATCCGCTGTGCAGGTACCGCGAAGGGATCCGGCACTTCGTCAAACGGGTGAACCGCCCCCACCAGCGCTCCCTGCGCGTGGGCCATGTCGTACACATCCGCGTTCATCGGATACAGACTTGCCGCCGCGGTGTTGGGGTAGCCCGCGTATCCCGGCAATAACAAATGGTCCTTCAAATTCAAGATTCCGCGGTGCCCCCAATAGCTGGTGTGGAATTCCTGGCCCTGAACAATCTGGGCGCCAGATTCGTTTCCAGAATTTGCAGTGAAATCGACGAACTCAATGTCTGGAAAGCGCTGCTCTTTATTGACAGCGAGGTTGTTTACGAACTGAACTCCTTCACCGTTGGCCATGGTGCGCAACCACTCGGGGTCATTTTGGTAGCTGCCACCATAATTCATGTGCACGTGGAGATCCCCGCTGGTCCAGTATCCGGCGGAGTTCCAGGGGGGCTGCAGCGGCTGCAGGGTAATACGAATTTCCTTCGCTTGGCCAGCGGCAATCTCAATGGTGCGTTTGTCAAGGTGATAGTCTGGACCCTTGCTTGTTTCGAGCGTCACGCGGCCTGCAGGCGCCACGAATTCCCCGTAGGCATTCACGTATACGTAGTGACGCTCAAACTGCCTTTCACCCCGGTCAAAACCGTCATCCGCGTGGACGGTTCCTGCTTGCCAGCAGAAGCGGCCTGTTGCATCGGTCATAGACACACGCGCGCTGGTGGGTTGTCCGTCGTCGGTTTCCACCGATACACGTACAGTTCCGACGGGTTTGAGAAATTTTAGATTCTTGGCATCAAAGCCGGTGATCTGCTGGATTCCACCGGTGCCGAATTCCTGAACCTCGATTGCCGTGCTGCCGGTGAAATTCGAAATGTAAGCTATCTTTTTTCCGTCCGGTGACCAGCGCGGATTCGTTTGATCCCAGCTTCCGTATGAAATCGGGAGTGCGTCGCCGCCATTTGCGGGCATCACCCACAAGTTCTGCCACTCTCTGCCCAGATAGGAGCTGAAGACCATGCGCGAACCGTCCGACGAAAAATCGGGCTTGGCCTTCCAGCTCGTTTCTTCGTAGTGAATCTCGCGCGGCTCGGCGCCGGGCTCCGCTTTCATACGCCAGAATCCACCGGTTCCGTAGATATGTCCCTTGTTGCAAACGAACAGAATTTCTTTTCCGTCGCGCGTCCACGCGGGATTGATTTCCATGTCGTACGCGCTGTAGTAGTAGCGGGGCAGGGAACTACTGGTTTCTCCCGTGAGTCGAACAGCGTTCTTTAATTCGCCATCGTCAAAATCCGCCATGAAAATGTGAAAGCGATTGTTGTACCGAGTCGAAACCCAAATAATTTGTTTTCCGTCTGGCGACCACCGCGGCTCAACATTCACTGCTCCGCCGTTGGTTAAAAGCTTCGTTTTGCCAGTCGGTAAATCGAGCAACCACAGTTCCATGGCGTCTTTTTGGTACGACACGTACACGACGCTGTTTCCGTCGGGAGACCAATCCGGTTGATAGTCGTAACCCAGGCCATCCGTTAGTTGTGTGGCGTCGCTCGAATCGACGCGCTGACGCCACAGTGAACCGGACATGGAGTAGATCAATTCCTTTGAATCCGGACTCCAACAAAGACTGCTTGGTCCGCTGGTTAACTGCGGCAAGTACAATTCACGGAAGTAATAAGGATGGGGTTCATCAATTTGCGGCAACACTGGCCGACGCTGAGCGCCAGCGGGAATCGCCATGCAAGCGGAGAGGAAGCAGACAATCCCTAGAACTTGTTTCATTATCACACGAGGTAAGTTTCCGCGAGGTCCGTAGGCCATGGTCCGGACGCATTAACGTTACGCCAAACCTGCCTTGGTGAGAGGCATTTCTCTTATACGTTTTCCTGTGGCCGCGAAGATGGCGTTGTAAATCGCGGGAGCGACGGGAGGGAGGCCGGGTTCGCCTATCCCGGCGGGCGGGGCATCGCTTTCGACAATGTACACGTTGGTCTCGCGGGGCGCCACGTTCATCCGGGCCACCTGGAAAGTGTCAAAATTCGACTGATCGATGACTCCGTTCGTCGCGGAGATTTCGCCATAAAACGCGATGCTCGTCCCCATGACGGCCGCGCCTTCGAACTGCTGCTTGGCGATGAGCGGATTGACGATGGTCCCCGCGTCCAGCGCGGTATCCACTCGTTGGATCTTCACTTGGCTGCCTTCGACTTCGGCTTGAACCACAGTGGCTACGTAGGTCAGGAAGCTGCGGTGAACGGCGATACCCATCCCGAAACCGTTGCCGGACTTCTGTTTCCCCCAGCCTGATTTTTCCGCCGCGATCTGAACGACCCGTCGGAATCGAGCGATATCGATGGGATATTTCTCGTAGTCTCCATCGTAGTTGGTGTAATCCTTCGGAAGTTCCGTTTTTGGCATGAGCCGGTCGGGACCGAGAAGCGCCAGTACATATTCGACGGGATCTTTCCCGGCAGCGTTTGCCAATTCACCCACAAAAGAATGGACGCCGTATGCGTGGTAGATATTCGCTACCGAGCGCAGCCATCCAATACGGGTGTGCGCGGGCGCTGGGCCGTTTTCCGCGCGGTGATTCGGCAGCGCAAACGGAATATCGCTGAAGCCTAGGCCGATTTCCCCTGCGTCCGCATACTGCGCGGACGCGTCGAATGTTGAAGCGATTGGGGGAAATACGCTGCGTTGTAGCCACGCGGACGGCTTTCCATCGGTGCCGAGCGAAGCCTTGAAATACATCGCGGCCACGGAATGAAAAGTGTCGAATTTGATGTCGTCCTCGCGGCTCCAAACCACTTTTACGGGCTTGCCGGTTTTCTTCGAGAGCACCGCGGCTTCCACGGCGAAATCGGGAAAAGATTTGCGCCCGAACCCGCCGCCCAGCAGCGTTACATGCACGATCACATCTTCTTTCTTCACTCCCACGGCGGCGGCAATTGCCTCTTGCGCGCCTTGCGGATTTTGTGTCGGGGCCCACGCCTCGACTTTCCCGTCGCGATAAACGACGAGAGCGGCGGGAGGCTCCATGGCGGCGTGAGCGAGCATGGGCGCGTAGTATTGCGCCTCTACGATTTTGCCGCCATTAGCGAAGGCCTGATCGACATTGCCGTTTTCACGAACGACCTTGCAGGGTTTGCACGCCGTCGCTTCCAAGTCCTTGCGAAAGGCGTCGGAAGTCCAGACGCGGTGTTCGCTCTTGGTCCATTCCACCTTCAGCCTTTTCTTGCCTTGGAATGCCGCGTAAGTGCTGTCCGCAATCACGGCGACACCGCCGAGAGCTTGCATCGTCACCGGGGGTTTGAACGGTTCGAGTATGGCGGTCCGCTTCACGCCAGCGACTTTCAGAGTTGCGGAGTCATCCACGCTCTGAACTGCGCTGCCATAAACCGGCGGGTGGAGCACCGAAGCATACAGCATGCCTTCGACGCGCGTGTCCTGGCCGTAGCCAGCTTTGCCTGAAACCATGTCTTTGAGGTCATAGGTTGGGGAAGGTTTTCCGATGTAGCGCCAGTCGCTTCGAGCCTTCAATTGGAGTTCTTCTTTTTTTGGCACCGGCAGTTTCGCCGCCGCCGCTGCGAGCTCTCCGTAACCGAGTTCTTTCCCGCTTGCCCTGTGCATCACAACGCTCGCATCGGTTGTGCATTCTTTTTCCGGCACGTTCCAAGTTTGCGCTGCGGCTCTCACCAGCATTAAGCGTCCGGTCGCACCAGCTTCGCGCAAAGGTTCGAAGAAACTCACCACCGAGTGGGAACCGTCTGTATCCTGATCTCCATATTTCGCGTCTCCCGTGGCTTGTACCACTTTTACGCGGGTCCAATCGGCGTCCAACTCATCGGCAACAATTCGAGGCAAACCCGAGCGGTTGCCGCTACCCATCTCCGAACGGTGGCAGACAATGAACACCGTGCCATCGGTGTTGATCGCCAAGTAGACGCTTGGTTGCAACACAGCCTTTGCCATGGCCTGGTCACCTGCGAGCAAGGGCGCGGCACCGAACGCTTTGGGAAGAAGTTGCGCTCCGAGCACGAGCCCACCCGTTCCGACAATGCCCTTCAGAAAGTCACGGCGGCTTACATTTTCAATTTGGATCATGCTCTCACCTGAAGGCACAAACCACGAAAATCAATGAAAATACGTATAACAGCGTAATTCTATCCTACTCGGATTCGCGGTGCTTGCAACTTCCCGCCAAGTGGAGGTCAGCGCACAAGGAGCGCGTCAGGGCTTTTGGGAAATCAGCAGTTCCTGCGGCATCCCCGGGATCGGATGGAGGGTCGTCTCCGGGAAGCCGGCTTCTAGAAACATTTCTTTGTACTCCGTAAATGTGTACGCGTCGCCGGCATCCGTGCCAGCCAACATCAGCAGGCTGAACGCCGCTTCGGTCGGAGGACTCACGCGATCTTCATTGGGCACAAACTCGAGTGTCACGGCGCTTCCTCCGGATTTTAGGGCTTGGTGCACGCGGCGCATCAGGAGCACGCAGGTTTTCGTATCAAAATGGTGGAAGATGTTGGTCAGCAGGACCAAATCATAGCCTTCGCCCAGGTCCGCCGCGAACGCACTTCCGGGCAAAGTCGCATAGCGATCAGCTACGCCTGCATTGGCGGCATTCTCTTTTGCGACAGCGAGGACTGCGGGCCAATCGAGTGCGGTGATTTGCGCCTTGGCGTTGTGCTTGGCGATGGTAATGCCGTACATTCCATGCCCAGCCGCGATGTCCAGGACGCGGACCGGCTTCGAATCCTGGGCGGCGATCGTGCGGGCAATGAAGTTCGCCGCCGGAATTGTGATGGGCGCCATGGACCTTGCGAACGAAACCCAGAGATCGTCATTCGGTTCGAGATTGTCGCCCTTTGTGTTTGCGGTTCCACCGCGACGAACGGCCTCGGTCAGGTGCGCCATATTTTCATAGTGCTGTCGGTTGGTCAGAAATTCGGCGATGGTCCCCATGTATTGTGGTGAACGCTTGCTTAGAAACAATGCAGCCTCTTGCGTCAACCCATAGCCTGAATTTTCTTTTCGCAGGAAACCAGTGATGACGAGATTGTCACTTAGAATGCGCACCCCTCGCTCGGAAGCGTTGAGCCGTTTCGCAAGGTCCACAACGCTACGGTTGCCTTCGTCGATTGCCGTGAATAGATCCATCTCGATGGCTGTCTTTAGCGTGGCGGTTTGGTGGTGGGCATTCAGGGTCTGAAAAATGCGTTCCGGTGACGGCTCGTGGGAAGGGGAAGTTGTAGACATATTGGGTTTATCCTCCGCGATTCTTCCGTCGACTATAAATCGGCGAGTGGCGGTTATCCACTGCAAAGTCATTGCTCCAGGGTGTGACCGCTGGCATACTGCTCTCCCGCGGCTCACAAGGATTCCCTAAATGAAGCGTGAATATCATCGTTGGTACTCGTCCCGGCTCGGTTTTGAACTTGGCGTTGTGGTTTACGGTCATTGGGGTCGTCCGCTTCTGGGATTTCCTACCAGCGCCGGCGATGAATGGGAACTCGAAGGCCAAAGCATGGTCGGGGCAGTTGCGGATTTCATCGATGCGGGCCGGGTGAAACTGTACACCGTGAATTCGATCAACGGTCAGAGCTTCTACAACAAAGCGGCGCACCCGTTCCATCGTAGCTATGTTCAATCTGTCTTTGACTCTTATCTTCGCGAGGAAGTCGTTCCTTTCATCTGGAACAATTGCCAGTCGCAAATCGGCATTTCCGCGATGGGTTCGTCATTTGGCGCGTATCATGCGGCGAATTCGCTGTTCAAACACCCCGATGTTTTCAAGCGCTGTTTTGCGATGTCCGGGGTGTATGATCTGAGGAATTTCATGGACGGGATGTACGACGACAATTTCTATTTCAACAATCCCGTCGACTATCTCGCGAATCTGTCCGACCCATGGTATTACGAGCAGCTCGCTTCGTGCGACATCCACCTCATTACCGGGACGGGCATGTGGGAACACAGCGGACCTACCTATCGGCTGTCGGAAGTGCTATCCAGTAGGGGAATCCGTCATTCCTTGGATAATTGGGGGCCAGAGGGCGGCCACGATTGGCCATTCTGGAAAAATGAGATGCGCGAGTACATTTCGAAGCTGTTCTGAAGGTGACTCAAGCGAGGCCCAGGTGCCCTAGTTGGTAATGGCCTTTTTCAATCACTTGGTCTTCGTCGATCCAAACATCGCAGTTTCGGGTGAGCACGTCCACGTGAGTGCGGGATTTCCAGTTGGCATGGGTCTGGCTGCCGTACGGATCGCCAAAGGCGATGTGCACGCCTGGGAACTTTTCGTCCTGCAATAAAATTCCGATCATGTGCGACAGGCCCAAGTTGGTGCCGAACGCCAGTTCACCTACACGATCGCTGTTTTCATCGGTGTGGCAATAGCTCCAAAATTCCTCTTCCAAGTCCTTGCGCGGGCATTCCACACCCTTCAGCCTGCCCTGCGCGATTTCCATCACCAACGGAGTGGCCTGGAGATCGCCATACTTGCCGTTGAAGTAGTCGCCTGCAGTGGCGTCGCAGACGAACGTTCCGTCCACCGTCGATGGGGTTGTGAACACTTCACCCGCAGGCAAATTCGACCAGTACCTGGGGCTGATCAAACCGCTAGTCTTTACCCAATCGAGTTCAGGATTGAAGTGTGCTTTGAAGAATGTGCCGGCTTCCGTTTTCACCGTCAGCGCCTCGGCGCGCACCATGCGTTCCCGGAGGCGGTCGCTCAACTCATCGACCTTGCGATAATCCGCTCGCATGCCTTGCTGCATAATCTCGGGCGTTACGCCGACCATGTGCGCATAGCGGATCTGCCGCCGCTCCACGACGCGGACGATCGCCATGCGCGCGCCTAATTCGCCCGGTTGCGGCGTCATGCACAGCACACCAACATCCGTTTGTTCGAGAGCGTCCAGGACCGGTTCCGGGGCGACGCTGATTGGCCGAGAGCCGAAATCTTCAAGCAGGAGTCCCGTGAATCTTGCGCCGCGCACTTCCAGGGCCTTTTCCAGGCTGGCGGCGACGCTCCGGCTAGCTTCGTCGGCAATCACGAGTACTTTTTCCCGAGGTCGCACACTCAGGCACACTTCGACGGCGTTTTTCGCGCCCGCCATCAGATCACCGGATGCATTTCCGAAGGACATCCTTACTATTTTACCGAATTTTTACGTTCTGCCAAATCGCGCGAAACTAAGATTTGCCCGCGGAAGCACGGCGTTCCGCTCGTTTGGGCTCCACACGAAACGACGGGATTTGGCCGCCGCCGCTGGTGACATTTGCCAGGCTGGTGCTGCTGAGACGAGTGAGGTAGCCGGCGACTCGGCCGCGAAAGAGATAGGGAGCGAAGTCCACTAGCATATTCTTGAATTCCACTTTGTTTGCCTGGCCGATGTAGGGAAACGTGCCGCGACGCATCGGGATGCGCTCCTGCACGATCCAGCAACCCTGAGCCTTTGCCGCATTGGCACCCGGGAGCGCTTGTTCGATCGCAGCTTCCCATTCTTTCTTTTCCGTCTCCCAGCCGAGTGTGACGCCCTTTCCTCCGTACTCGTCGCTCGGTTTCATGACCAGGTTCTTTTGATGTTTGCGGATGTATTCCAGCAGTTCGATTGGCTCTCCGTCATATTCCGTTTTCACGTCGTCGACTACGCGGGTCCACGGAATGTGGCGCTGAATCAACTCCCTCTCGTCGATCGAAAAATAGCGAGCGTTCTTTTCGTCGGTCAGAACGGCGAAGAATGCCTTCACATGCGGAATCTTGCAACGGAAATTGTTGGCCACGCAGACCGTGCCGGAGGCGTGGGCCTTCACGATCGCTTCGCAATCTTTGGGCCGGGCAACAATGTCGTTAATCAACACGCGGCGATACAGCAACTCGATGGATTTGCCATTCGCGAGCAGGCGCTGGCCGTCGAACTCCAATTCCCGCGGATCGACTAGTTCTACGGGGATGCCCATCCGTTCGAAGCGATCCTTCAGAATCTCGAACTCGCTCCAGGTCGGCACTTCCTTCCAATCGACGATGGCCATTTGCGGCCGCTTCGCTTTTCCGCCCCAGTCCACGTAAGTGGAAATCAGCGCATCCAGCAATTTAGCGGAGAGCGGATAGCTGTGTACTTCAAAGCGCTTCTTGAATTCCTCCATCATTGGCAGACCGCGGAAAATGTCCGAGAGCGATTCCGAATAGCCAGCGCCAGCAGGGGATTCTCCATTGTATTCGGTGAACTTCAACGACTCCGGCAGTAAAAACGCATCCAGTCGCGACGCTGCGCTCGCCGGAGCATAGCCACCGTCCATGCGAACCAGGGCTTGTTCTTCGGGGCGAAGATGAAATTGTTGGAAAAGAAGAGCGTCCTGCAACGCGGCACTGGTCAGGCGCTCGGCAATCGACGCAATCGTTTCCGCCACACGGCGCACTCGCTCTTCGTCCTGCGGAGAGAGAAACACCGGACGCAGAAACGGGCAGTGCACGCGTGTTCCAAAGGTCAGTTTTGCGGCGCGCACTTCTTCCAGGAAGTTCTTGGCCAGGTCGGGGGACTTCTTCAGAAGGGGGCGAAGCAACTCGTCCCAATATTCGACAGGATCCGGGTTCCCGGTCGCTCGTGGTCTTGCAGCTCTCATCGGCGAACGGTCGTGGAAGGTGCTGTGGGCGCGGCCTGCGCACTCTGGACGGTGCGCGGCGCTCCCGTGAATCCTGCGGGTGCGCCGATTCCCAGCATCTCTTCCCAGCGCGGCCAGGTGTTGGCTACATTACCGTGCAGGGCGCGATCGATCACCAGGCGGGCCATTCTCTCGACCACTTGCTCAAAATAGAACTCCGTGATGCGGTCGCGTTCGAAGTCCGGAGCGGGATTGAGGAAATCAATCGCATACGCAATGCCGTTCTTGACCGCAAACTCGATGGTGTTCATTTCGTAGCCGAGCGCCAGGTTGATGGTCTGTGCGTCTTTCACGACTCGCGCGCCGAGTTCCGGTTTGAGATAGTTGTGATCGACGAGATAACGCCGCTCTTTCGGGTCGTACGCCACGGGTAAGATATCGGTCTTTCCGAACGTGAAGCACCGGACGTACTGTTCGAAGTCGATGAATTCCTGGAGGGTCATGCAGTACGGGGATGTCTGGTCATAGGCCTGAAGCAGTTCTTCTTCGTTGTTCACCTTGTAGACATGTTTCCAGCCCCCGCCGGAAAATGGCTTCAAGATCGCAGGCCTGCCAACGTAATCCAGAAGAGCCACCCAATCCATCGGGTATTTCAGGTTACGCAGAGATTCCGAATTAATATCCACACCGGCGGGATAGCCCTTTTGCGGCAGCAACACCGTCTTTGGAATCGCGATGCCGAGCTTTGCAGCCATTGTGTAATTGAAGAATTTGTCATCCGCTGTCCACCAGAAGGGATTGTTAATCACGTAGGTTCCCTGCAGTGCGGCGTGCTTCAGGTACCCGCGATAATATTCAACTTCGTGAGAAATGCGGTCCACGATGACCCGGTATTCCGCGGCTTCCCCCATCTTTGTCCCGCCCAACTTCACGAACTCTGCGGTTACGCCGTCCTTCTGACCCAGTTTGTTCACATGCTCCAGGAACGCCGGAGGAAAGCTGAACTCCCGCCCGCACAACAATCCCACCTTCACCATGGTTCTGCTCCTTCTTGCTTATGGCTTCAGTGTACCGTGCCTGCTGAACTAGACCGCGTTTCCATTGCGCTCGCGCGGGTTTCTCTCACCAGGTGTCTGACAACTTCCTTCAGATCGCCGGTTTGTTGATATACGCGGAACTGGCGGTCGGCGCTCGTTCCTTCATTCAAGATGGTGTGAATATATTCCACGGCGCCGCGGCTTCCAAGGTCGTCCAGGACATCGTCGACGAGTTCCAGCAACTCTGGAATCAGCAACCGCATCGGCACTTCTTGTTCCTTTCCGAAATCGATCATTTTTCCTTCAATGCCGTAGCGCGCGGCACGCCACTTGTTTTCTTCAATGAGGGCCCGATGGTAGGTCCGCCAGCCCATATTGCCAGTGTACAGGCGGTGGAGTTTCACGACGATGGCCTGCGTAAGCGCGGCGATCGCTACGGCTTCCTCTACTTTCGTGGTGGTATCGAACATGCGGAATTCCAAGGTTCCATATGTTGGATGAGGGCGCACATCCCACCAGATTTTCTTTCCGTTATCGATGCAATTCAACTTGATCAACAAATTTACATACTGCTCATAAGCACTCCACGAATCGAATTGTTCCGGGATGCCGGTGCGGGGAAAGCGCCGGAAAACGGTGGTTCGGAAAGATTTCAGCCCCGTATTTCTTCCCATCCAGAAGGGTGAACTCGTCGAAAGTGCCAGCAGGTGCGGCACGAAATAGCGCACCATGTTCATGATGTCGATGGTGGTCTGCTTGTCCGGCATGGCTACGTGAATGTGCATGCCGAAGATGAGCAGGGACCGTGCCAATTGCCCCATTTCCTCGACGATATGCTGATAGCGCTCGCCCGGGGAAATGACCTGGTCGATCCAACTCGAAAAGGGGTGTGTTCCGGCAGCGGCTACCTGGAGGCCGGTGCTCTCTGCCACGGATACGAGTTCGCTTCGCGTGCGGTGCATCTCGAGCCGCAATTCACTAATGTTTTCGCAAATCTTGGTGCCGGTTTCGACGATCGATTGGTGCATCTCTTGCTTCACCTGATCGCCGAGCCCACGTGAAGCCGCTGCGGACAGCAGTTGGATCACGTGCGAACGCAACTCCAGAGTTTCTGGATCAATGATTTGGAATTCCTCTTCGACACCGATGGTGAAACGGTGAGCCATGAGCGGCCTTCCGGATTGCGTGCTCGGAGCCAGTATCATACTCCGCCATTTCTTAAAAGACACGCTCCGCCAATTCTATCGCGTTGAGCTTCATTGACACGCTCAGGCGCATGGCCTACACTCCCCGCGCATCGCGCCTTTATTCGCTATTTTGTGCCTTTTGGGCCTACTTTTGGAGAGATCATGAGCCCCGTGCACCGCTATTGCCGCAAGCACCTTTGTGTCGCGACTGTTCTTTCGGCAACCAACTTGTTTTCAGGCTTCGCCTTCGCGCAGGACGCGTCCAAAGCCGAGAAGAAACCTGAAGAAGTATCCAAGGTTGCCACCGTTGAGGTAACTCCGGGCCAAACGACCACCCCGGTCGGGAGCAAACTTCAATTCAAGGCCGTCGGCAAGGATTCTCAAGGGCAAGCTCTTCGAGACACTGTCAAATTCTGGTTCGCGGCGCCGTTTGACGCGGCTTCCGCGGATGATCAAGGCGAGGTGTCCTTTGTTCAGCCGGGCGAAATCACGGTCGGGGCGGTGATCGGCAAGAAAATTGGATATGCGCACGTGTCGGTCGGCAAGCCGCGTATCGCCTCGATTGGAATCGGCGCTCCTTCGGCGCCACTCGCTGTCGGTTCCAGCCACCGTTTGACGGCCGTCCCGCGCAATCCTAACGGCGATCCGCGCACTGACATTGCTCTCACTTGGACGTCGCAGGATCCCAGGATCGCGTCGGTGGACTCTACCGGGCTCGTGCGTGCTCTAAAACCGGGAAAAGCTGTGATTCGCGCTGCGGGCGATGGCGCCACAGGAGAGGTGGCGGTCACGGTGGTGAAGAACCCAGTGTCCGCACTTGTCATTTCTCCGGAATCGACCGTTGCCAAGACCGGTGACGTCGTTCATTTTTCCGCCAAAGGCAAAAACGGCGTTTCCGTTCCGGTTGAGATCGCCTGGTCGATCCGGGAGGATGGGGCGCAAATTTGGCCCGACGGCGGATTTGTCGCACACCGCCCGGGCACGTACACCGTGCTCGCTGGGGTTGGGGATCGGGTCGCATCCGCGAGCATCGTGGTCGCTCCTCGCGATATTGCCCGTCAGCTTGATGTTGTCGGTCATGCCATGCCCAAAGACGAGCAGTTCGCCGAGGAATGGATTTGGGATCACTACGCTTACCTTTCGTCGATCAACGATAAGCTCTACATTTTTGATATTGCCGATCCAACTCACCCGCAAGCTTCCGATCCCTTCAAAGTGGACGCGCGCTTGATCAACGACGTCAGCGTTACGCCTGACGGCAAAATCGGCATTATCTCTCGCGAAGGCGCCTCCAATCGCAAGAACGGAATCGTGTTTCTGGACACCAGCGACCCGCTTCACCCGAAAAAGATTTCCGAGTACACCGCTACGGTCACCGGCGGGGTTCACAGTGCTTACGTGAATACGCACTACGTGTATCTGACCGACGACGCGACAGGCTCGCTCCGGATCATTGATTTCGCTGACGTACAGAATCCGAAGGAAGTAGCGCGATGGCAGGTGGAAAATTCCGGCCAACAAGGCATGAAGGTGGCGGTACCTACGGAAGAAGGCGGCGGATTCACCATGGCCGGCCGCTATCTCCATGACGATCAAGTCATTGATGGCCTGGCGTATCTGGCCTATTGGCGCGACGGAGTGGTGATCCTCGACGTCGGCAACGGTATCAAGGGCGGAAGCCCGGAGCATCCACAATTCGTATCGCAATACCGCTTCAACTACGACGAGTTGTATGGATCTGGCTGGCTCGCCGGCGCACACGCTATCTTCCGCTACAAAAACTATCTCTTTGTGGGTGACGAAGTTTTTCCTGCCTCCTTCAGCCTGGTTTCCCGCGAACGCATTCCAGTGCGCGGTATTGCGCACATTCTCGATGTCGCCGATATCGCTCATCCGCGCGAAGTGGCCACCTACAGTGTGCCGGAGGCGGGATCGCACAACATTTGGGTGGTCGATGACGTGATGTACATCGGCTACTACAACGGCGGCGCGCGTGTGGTCGATGTTTCGGGAGAACTGCGTGGCGAGTTGTACGATCAAGGCCGGGAAATCGCGCACTTCTGGACCGGCGATTCACAGGGTTTTCGGACCAATCTACCGTTCGCGTGGGGAGTTTTTCCTTATAAAGGGCTGATTTACATCAACGACGTGCACAGTGGGCTGTGGATTACCCGGCTGGGAAAGAACAAGCCTTACACGCGGACGACCGAACCGCCGAGCGCGGCTGCTTCAGCACAGTCTCCCATGTAGGCAGAAACCTACTCTATTTTCCAAAAATCAATTCCTGCGGCTTGCGGCGGGGTGTCAACGCTCGCTACATTTTTTCTGGCTTCGAGATCGATGACCTCAACGGTTCCCGGTTCCTCGCCAACTCCTTCTACGGTCACAAAGGCGTAGCGGCTATCGGGAGATACGGCCACGCCGTGGACAACCTTTCGCTTCGTTGGGATCTTTGCGAGCTCCTTGCCGGTGGCGATCTCGAAGATCGAAGCGGATGCATCCCGTTTGTTCGTGCCGATCAATAGCTTTCCATCCGGCGTGACGCCAAGGTTATACACACCAATTGCCGTGGGAATGCGCTTCACGAGCGACCAGTTGGCAGTGTCCACTTCGACGATTTCATTTGATTTGTTGCACGCCGCGAAGACCAACCTTCCATCCACGGACGGTTGCGCCCATGTCGGTTGGCAGGTGGCATCAATCAGGTTCATCCCCGCGTGCGCGGCGGGGGTTGCCGGGATTTCCGCTCTCGGCGCCATTCCGGTGAATCCTTGCTCTTTTCCGGCGCTTAACCGAAATGTCCGCGTCACTTTCATCCGTTCCGCATCGATCTCCACCAGCAAGTCGTCCATCATGCATCCGGAATATTGGTGTTTGCCGTCCCGCGTGACGCGCGAACCGTGGGGCATTACACAAGTAGGGATGCGCGCCACTTCCAGCATCTGCGCGGTATCCACCACCGAGACGCTGCTCGGCACCATGTCACCGTGCAGATTGAAATTTACGACGTAGAGAAAATTGCCGTCGGGTGAAACATCTTCTGTCGCCGGGAACAGCCCAAGTCCCACTTGGCCCACCACTCTATCGTCTGCCGCGGTGTACTTCACTGCGGTGCCGTACGGCCGTCCGTGACCGATCGAGACAAAATAGTTTTTGCGATCCGGCGAGATGGCAATCCCATGAGGTCCGCTGATGTCGCTTTGTAGAATTCGCGTGTCCGTGGTCTTAACCAATTTCGCGCCCTTTGGCCCAAAACTTACCGTGGCGATTCGATCGGAGGATTCACACACGAGTTTCACCCAATACTCGGGGCCAGAGCTTTCGTTCGCGTCGGCAATCCAGGCCGCTGCCACGAGCCCCGCGAGAAGCCCGCTCATCCAAATCGTTCGCCGGTGCACTAGTTCACCCCTTGCGCGACTGCGGCGCATTCTACCTCATCCCGCCGCTCAAATTGGTTCTAGACGCATAAACCGGGCCTTGGCACACTCGTTCCCATGCAAATCACGCCATTTCGGATCGAAGAATATATGGGGAAGCACGAGTTTTCCGCGAGGCACCTGCTGTCTTCCTCCGACGCTCAATCGCAGACCATTGCGGAGTTGCTTTCTCTTGAGCCGGGCGCGCATGACGCGTTTCTTGAGCATTGGTGTGGATACACGGAATCGCCGGGAGCGCCGTGGCTGCGCGAAGTCCTCGCCGCCGTTTACAAGGAGATTCATCTGGATCATCTCGTTGTGGTTTCGGCTGCAGAGGAAGCGATTTTCCTTTTCTACCACGCTCTTCTGGGTCCTGGCGACCATGCCATAGTCGAGACACCTTGCTACGAAAGCGCGCTGACGGTCCCCAAGAGCACGGGCGCGGCGGTAAGCGAGTGGCGCCGAAAGCCAGAGGACGGTTGGAGACACGACATACAAGCTCTTGAACGCCTGATTCGGCCGGACACGCGCTCAATTTATATCAATACGCCGCACAATCCCACTGGATTGCTTATGGCTTCTGACGTGTTTCATCGTGTTATAGAGTTTGCCGCAAAGCGTGGTATTTATGTTTTTTGTGATGAGGTCTACCGCGAGTTGGAGCACGACCCAAACACGCGCCTGCCCGCGGCTTGCGATTTGTACGAACGCGCGCTCAGCCTTGGCTCTGTCAGTAAAACCTACGGGCTGCCAGGCCTGCGCCTGGCATGGTTGGCCTGTCGAGACGGCGCATTTCTTCGAAAGATTGTTTCGCTGAAGCACTACACTACGATCTGCTCGAGCGCTCCCAGCGAGTTTCTGACAGCCTTGGCGTTTCGTCATCGCCAGAAATTCGTCGATCGCAATTTGCAGATTGTGCTGCGCAACTTACGGCAGCTTTCGGCATTTTTTGCGTCTCAAGACGATCTGTTCGAATGGACACCTCCGAACGCCAGCACGATTGGGTTTGTTCGCCTCAAACTGCAACAAAACGTTGAGACCTTTTGCGAAGAGCTTGTGCGGGAGTCCGGTGTGCTGCTTTTACCTGGCACTGTTTACGATGAACCTCGGCACATCCGCTTCGGCTATGGCCGGCGCAACATGCCGGAAGCGCTGGCAGCATTCGAAACCTGGCTTGGCGCGCATTCCCTAAAATAAGAGAAGGGCTACCGATAGCAATAGCCCTTCCGGTTTTTTTCGTTGGTCCGCTGCAACGCCTATCTAAGCTGCTCCCATCGACCGTCTTGCCTGGAAACATTCTCGGCAGAAGACCGGCCGTCCCTGAGTTGGTCTAAAAGGAACGGTGGTTTCCTTGCCGCACTGCGAGCAGGTTGTCTTGGTTTCCGACCGCATCTGCCCGCCGCCTCCTCCGCCGCTACCGACTTCGGCTCGCTTGGCTTTGCAGGCCTTGCAACGCTTCGGTTCGTTCTTAAATCCCTTGTCGGCGAAAAACATCTGTTCGCCGGCGGTAAAGACGAACTCGGCGCCACACTCGGAACACTTCAGGACCTTATCGTGGAATTCCATGGCCGCTTCCCCCCTGGACCCCTTCAGGGCAGTGGGGAGGACCGACTCTTCTTTCACCATGGGCCAAGACTGAAAGCTAGAACCCTGCTCCGGGGACACCGGGCACAGATCCTTTGGGCCGGCGGGCGAAGAACCTGAACGAATTCCCAACATCTCTGCCTGACTGGGGCCTGATCCCGGAAGTGCGGCGCCGAGCCGCGTCTCGCGCAGAATTAATCCTGTTCGCGACGCTGCTTCTTGCGCAGTCGCTTCCGCGAAAGCGCTTCTTTTGCCCGGCGCTTCTCGCCGGGTTTCATGTAGAAGCTGTGCTTCTTTATTTCCTTGATGATGTCTTCCTGTTGCACTTTGCGCTTAAAACGACGCAGTGCATTCTCAAGAGACTCATTCTCTTGAATGATTACCTCTGCCAATGAACTTCACCTCTATTCCGGTTCGGATTGGTTGCTTGTAGTGCCACACGTAAACTACAGCACTACGCCTGGTTATAGTATCTCAGAGGTTGCTGGCCTCTTGTAGTCAATTCCCCCGCTGCAAGTCAAGTACTCTTTCTGGCAAAGCGAATCAGGACGCCTGCGGTATCCTTCGAGTTACGATTAACTAATAAAGAAGCAATACAGTTTTATCCTTATCTTCGCGCTTGGCTTGGTCTTTGCCTCTCCTTGCGCTTTGCTTCTGCTGGTACACTTCCCCCGGGGAGCCATTTTTATGCCCGACATGCGCGATGCCATTGGAGTGCTACTTGCCGGAGGACAAGGCGAACGGCTCTGGCCGCTGACGCGCGATCGCGCGAAACCCGCAGTTCCATTCGGCGCGCTCTACCGAATCATCGACATTACCCTTTCGAATTGCATCAACTCGGGCCTGCGGCGCGTCTTCACTCTGACCCAATACAAAGCGCTCAGCCTGTCACGCCATGTGCGCGCCGGGTGGTCGCCACTCATGGGACTCGGAGAGTTCATCGAGGTTTTGCCTCCGCAAATGCGCGTGTCGCAGCAGTGGTATCAAGGCACGGCTGACGCCGTCTATCAGAACATTTACTCGATCGGAAGCGAGCGCTCGAAATTCGTTTTTATCCTTTCCGGCGATCATATTTACAAAATGAACTACGCCAAGATGCTTCGACAACACGCCGATTCTGGCGCAGATGTCACTGTTGCGACTCTTGAAATCCCGACCGCCGAGGCCGCCAAACAGTTCGGTGTAATCGAGACGGACAAAAACTGGCGCATCATGGGTTTTGAAGAAAAGCCGGCCCGGCCGAAGCCTTCCCCTCACAAGCCCACCCACTGCAACGCATCGATGGGTGTGTACATCTTCAACACTCAGTTGCTGATTCCCGTGCTCCTTGCCGATTCCGAAGATCCGAAGTCCGCTCACGATTTCGGCAAGGACATCCTGCCCCGGATCATCTCCAAGCATCGCGTCTATGCTTATAATTTCGTCGACGAGAACAGCAAAGAATCCTTGTACTGGCGCGATGTCGGCACCGTTGACGCCTATTACGAAGCGAACATGGACCTAGTCAGCGTTTCCCCGGTTTTCAACCTTTACGACAAAAATTGGCCACTGCGCACTTGGCAGCAGCAATATCCTCCGGCCAAATTTGTTTTTGCGGACGAAGAGCGCAAAGGCATTGCGCTCGACTCGATTGTTGGCGGCGGTTCCATTCTTTCCGGCGGCCGAGTTCAGAATTGCCTGATCGGCTACGACGTGCGCGTCAACAGCTTCTGCGAGGTAACCGCCTCCATCATCTATAACCACGTCAACATTGGCCGTCACTCGCGGATCTGCCGGGCGATCATCGATCGCCATGTGAGCCTTCCGGAGCACACGGAAATCGGCTTTGATCTTGAAGCCGACCGGCGACGCTTCCATGTCACTCCTTCCGGCATCGTGATTGTCGTGCGTCAGGAATCCTTAATCGAAGAGCCCGAACCGCAGTGATTTAGCGTACTTCACTTTGTGTCTTCTTTTTTGGCCGATCAGCAGGTACGCTTGTGCGCTGGCCCAAAGTTCGTGAAGGTATCCGCCAAATTATCAATCGTTCTCCTTCCGTTACTGCAGTTGTCTTCTTCGGCGGCGCCGCAGGACCGCGACTGGCCGGTATATGGCGGATCCGCCGCGAGCACTCACTATTCCCCTCTCGCCGAAATCAATCGCAGTAATGTCAAAGATTTGAAGGTCGCCTGGAGCTTCGATACCGGAGAGAAGGGCGGCCTACAGACCAACCCCATCATCGTGGGGGGAGTTTTGTACGGCATCACTCCCACGCAGAAAATCTTTGCCCTCGACGCGGCGACCGGCAAACTTCTCTGGAAATTTGATTCCGGCGTTCCGGGCACCCAGCCGAATCGCGGCCTGGCTTACTGGAGCGACGGCCATGACAAGCGCATCATCACTGGCGTCATGAGTTTCGTATACGCCCTCGACGCCGCCACCGGGAAACCGATCGAATCGTTCGGCCAACACGGCCGAATCGATTTGCGCGAGGGACTCGGCCGCGAGCCCGCTGCCGCTCAATTTGTCGTTCTTACCAGTCCTCCCATCGTATACAAGGACCTTTTTGTGGTGGGTGGGCGCAATCCAGAATCCTTGCCGGCTCCCCCGGGAGATGTCCGTGCTTTTGATGTCCGTTCTGGCAAAGCCCGTTGGGTTTTTCATACTATTCCGCATCCCGGAGAATTCGGCTACGACACTTGGCCGAAGGACGCATGGAAAACCAGCGGGGCAGCGAACAACTGGGCAGGCATGTCCATCGATACAACTCGCGGTATCCTGTACGTCCCCACCGGTTCCGCCGCTTTCGATTTTTATGGTGCGGATCGTGTCGGGGACGACCTCTTCGCCGACTGCCTGATTGCTCTGAACGCCGAAACCGGCCAGCGTATCTGGCATTTTCAAGGTGTCCGCCACGATCTTTGGGACCGCGATTTCCCGTCCCCGCCGGTGCTTCTCACGGTGCATCAAGGTGGCACGTCCATCGACGCTGTGGCGCAAACCTCCAAGCAGGGCTATGTGTTTCTTTTTGATCGTTTGAACGGAGAGCCACTGTTTCCCGTCGAGTATCGCGACTACCCGACGAGTTCACTCGCAGGCGAGGTCACCGCCCGGCAGCAGGGTTTGCCCACCAAACCCGCGCCGTTTGCGCGTCAAACCGTCACGGAAGACATGTTGACGAAACGCACGCCCGAAGTGCATCAATGGGCGCTTGAAAAATTCAAGATAATGCGCAATGACGGTCAGTTCGTTCCGTTCAGCGTAGCTAAAGACACCGTAGTCTTTCCAGGTTTTGATGGCGGCGCGGAATGGGGAGGCTCCGCTGCGGACCCGGAAACCGGCGTCCTTTACGTAAATGCGAACGATATCGCCTGGACCGGCACGCTCGCGGAAACCACGGAACAGAAAAGCGCAAAAGGAGTCTACATGGGCCAGTGCAGCATGTGCCATGGAGAAAATCTCGCCGGGTCGCCCCCGGCGCTGCCGTCGCTTATCGGCGTGGGTAATCGTCTTTCCTTTTACCAGATCGCTACGACCGTTATGGAGGGCAAGGGCCGGATGCCGGCCTTTCCCAATCTTTCCGAGGCGCAGATTGACGCGGTGATTGATTTTGTCGTGAATGGAAAGGATAAGGATTTGAGCATTACCGGCCCGCCCTTGGCTGCGATGAAGTATCACCTTACGGGGTATAAGCGGTTCCTCGATCCGGACGGCTATCCGGCCGTTGAGCCGCCGTGGGGAACATTGAACGCCATTGATCTCAACACCGGCGAGTATGTTTGGAAGATACCGTTGGGAGAGTATCCGGAGCTAGCTGCGCAAGGAATGAAGAATACCGGCTCGCAGAATTACGGCGGACCCGTCGTCACTGCAGGCGGCCTGCTGTTTATCGCCGCGACGAACTACGACAAGAAAATCCGCGCATTCGACAAATCAACAGGGGAGCTGCTTTGGGAAGCCACTCTTCCGTTTGCGGGAAATGCCACGCCTGCCACCTACTCCGTGAACGGGCGCCAGTACGTCGCGATTGCGGCTGGTGGAGGCCGAGACTTCAAAGGCAAATCCGGAGGAGTCTATGTAGCCTTCGCGCTGCCGGAGCAATCCGTTTCAAAGCCGGAGAAGAAATAGAGTTCAAACCGCTGCCGCCGGCCATCCTGCGTCGGCCGTCACGCAAGCGTCCAAAAGCCTCTGTTACAATCATCACTTCGAAACCATTGAGGAGATGCCACTATTTATGTCCACGAAAATCACCCGCGTTCGCGCCCGCCAGGTCCTCGACTCTCGCGGCAACCCGACCGTCGAGGCGGAACTCACCCTGGAATCCGGCGCCTTTGGCCGGGCCATCGTTCCCTCCGGAGCTTCAACGGGGGAACACGAAGCTCTCGAACTTCGCGACGGCGACAAGACCAAGTACGTCGGCAAGGGAGTCCTCAAGGCTGTCGCCCATGTGAATTCAGAAATCGCCAAGTCGGTGATCGGTTCTGACGCGGGCGACCAGCGGGCGCTCGATCACAAAATGATTTCTCTGGACGGCACGCCCACGAAGTCTCGCCTTGGCGCCAACGCCATCCTGTCGGTTTCCATGGCTGCAGCACGAGCGGCGGCGGCCTCCGGCAAAGAGCCGCTGTACAAATATCTTTCGCGGTATTCGACGGATCATTCCGGCAATCTACTGCCCGTTCCGATGATGAATATTCTGAATGGCGGAGCTCACGCGGATAGTTCGGTGGATTTTCAAGAATTCATGGCCATGCCGGTGGGCGCGCCGAGCTTTTCCGAGGCGCTGCGGTGGGGAGTAGAAGTGTTCCACGCGCTCAAAGCGGCGCTCAAGAAGCGTGGCTACTCCACGTCGGTCGGCGATGAAGGCGGCTTCGCTCCTAGTTGCAAGTCCAACGAGGAAGCGATTCAGATCGTGCTTGAAGCCATTGGCGCGGCGGGCTACAAACCTGGTGAGCAGGTGGCCATCGCGCTCGACCCCGCCGCCAGCGAATTTTATGACAAGGCCAGCGGTAAATATGTTTTCAAGAAATCGGACAAATCCGCGCACTCGTCCTTGGAAATGGCGGACTACTGGACCAAGTGGGTAGAAAAGTATCCTATCGTTTCTCTCGAAGATGGTATGGCGGAGGATGATTGGTCCGGCTGGAAAGCGCTTACAATGTCGGTCGGGGCGAAATCGTCCAAGAAGAGAATCCAGCTTGTCGGCGACGATCTTTTTGTGACCAACACCGAACGGCTTTCTCGTGGAATAAACGAAGGCATTGCCAACTCCATACTGATTAAGCTCAACCAAATCGGCACGGTCACAGAAACTATCGACGCCATCGAGCTAGCCCGCAAAGCGGGATACAACTCGGTTATTTCACACCGTTCGGGAGAGTCCGAGGACACGTTCATCGCCGATCTTGCGGTAGCCACCGCCGCAGGTCAGATCAAGACCGGCTCGGCTTCGCGTACAGATCGCATCGCCAAATACAACCAACTGTTGCGCATCGAGGAAGAGCTAGGGCTGGCGGCGCGGTTCAACGGCCATGCGCCGCTCAGATAACGCTTCATTATCCGAAGCGCGGACGGTCCCGGAAGGCTTCCCTACGAAAGCAAAGTTGTGCGGCGTAACGGTTCTGAAAATGCCTGACTTACACCTACATCCTGCCGTCGGCTAGCTTCTTTTCTCTTCTCATTTCTGCCAGCACCAGACGGATTTCGTCGAAGGTCACCTCTTCCGGCAGCGCTTCTTTGACGGGTTTCATCCATTCCAACCCGACGCGAACGCATGCCTCACGGATGAGTTGGTGACGGTGCGCCGGCATCCATCGGTGTTGAAATTCCACTTCTCCTTTCTCGAGGAGATCAGCCACTAGGGCAACCACCGATGCCGGTTTTCGGCCGCGAATTCGCGCGATCTCTTCAAAGGAGTGACCCTGCTGAAGCAGTTCGAGGGTTTCACCGGAAGCGTTCGACGGTTTAGCGCGCCCGTCTTTACTTGCTCTTTCGCCATTTGCAAACCGCAGAAAGCACCCGAGTATCTCTCGCCCATACATTTCGCACTTCTTTTCGCCCATTCCGGAGATCGCCCGAAGTTCGCCCAAGTTCTTCGGTCGTTTCCGACACAGTTCATCCACGGTTGTGTCATGGAGGACAGTAAAGGCGGCAATCATTTTTTCTCTCGCGGCGACCCTTCTCCATTCACGCAGGAATTCACGCAATTCTTCATTTACGGGGAGCGTGGGAGTCGCTTCAAATCTCAACCTCTCAATTGCAGCGTCCGGATTCCTTTCTGCAGCGGTCCTGTGGACCGCGCCACGCCGGCCGGATGCTATCCACGGTGGGTGCCCGGCGCATAAATCGCAGATCGCGCATCTGTCCCACTTTACGGCTTCGCCGAAGTACTCGCAGATCTGCCTTGGTCGGCACCGCGTACCCTTCACAAAGCTTTGCAGCAAATGGTAACGATCCCACGCGCGTCCCTTTTCTTTGGGATCTCGAATTTTGTTTATGAAAAAGGCCCGCAATCCGTTGTCTTTTTTCTCCCAGAGAAGATAGCAGTCGGCCGGCAAACCATCCCGTCCAGCGCGCCCAGTCTCCTGATAAAACTGTTCGATGCTGTCTGGTAATCCCAAGCGGACCACTGCTCGGACGTTCGGCTTGTTAATGCCGAGCCCGAAGGCGATCGTGCCGACCAAGACGCGGGCTTCTTCCGTCATCCACGTTTCCTGATTCGCTTTGCGTGAAGTGGCGTCCATTTGCCCATGGTAGCCAACGGCCACGATGCCGTTTTCTCCCAGCCGATCGATGATTTCGCCTACACGCGCGATCGTGGGCGCGTAGACGATCACGTTTCCATCGGTCACCCGGCGGACAACTTCCAACAAGCACTGATCCTGCATCCGTCCTTCGCATTCCTTAACGATGTAGCGAAGGTTTTCGCGGCGAAAACTGGAAACGGATTTCAGCGGATGTTTCAGCTGCAGTTGATCCACGATATCATGGCGCACGCGTCGCGTGGCGCTGGCCGTGAAGGCCGCAATCGGTTGATCCGGGAACATGGCTCGTAATTTACTTAGTTGCCGATATTCCGGCCGGAAGTCGTGACCCCATTCCGAGATGCAATGTGCCTCGTCGATCACAAAGAACGAGACGGACACCTTCTTCATCCATTGCACCGTCTCATTCGTTACGGCGCGCTCTGGCGAAACGTAAATCAATCGGTACTCTCCGGCGGCGGCCCTTTCTTTCAATTCGTTGCGGTCTGCCTGCACCACCGCACTGTTGAGGAACACCGCCGGAATCCCCATTTGATGCAACTGCGTCACCTGATCTTGCATAAGTGCGATGAGTGGCGAAATCACCACGGCGGTTCGCCGCTCATCAAGCACCGCCGGAAGTTGGTAGCAGAGAGATTTTCCTCCCCCCGTAGGCATCACCACGCATACGTCGCGGCCACCAGCCAAGCCGCGTACTACTTCCTCCTGGCCAGGCCGAAAACCGTCATAGCCCCAATAGCGTTTAAGAGCAATGCCGAATTTGTCCGCCGAGGACTGCTGTGTTGTCACCGTCGCCAGACCAGTCACCTTGTCTCCTTAGCGTCCATCGCATGAGCCGGCGCGAGTAATAATATTCGCCTTCTGTTCGCCATCATGTCAAGTATGAGGATTACTCAATATGAAAATACTTCGGAATTTATCAAAACGGCGGCGCAATTGCTTCTCGCATTGGCTTTTCCTGCGCTGCGGGCGCAGTGATTCTTTGACACCCTGTGCGATTCCCCCTATCCTCGATGAGCACGGTTTGGGCGCTGGCCGGTCATGATGGGACAGACTATTTCGCATTACCAGATTCTCCAGAAACTTGGAGGCGGCGGGATGGGTGTGGTTTATTCCGCGCGGGATACAGTCCTCGACCGATCCGTCGCCTTGAAGTTCCTGTCGGCTGAGGCCCTCCAGGATAAGCTGTCCCTCGATCGCTTCCTTCGCGAAGCCCGCGCGGCTGCCTCGCTCAACCATCCCAATATCTGCACCGTACATGAAATCGGAGAAAACGCCGATGGCCATCCCTTCATCGTGATGGAACTTCTCGACGGCGAGACGCTCAAACACTTGATTGCAGGCCGAGCGCTGCGCACGGACCGGCTGTTGGACATTGCGGTGCAAGTTGCTGACGCACTCGATCACGCCCATGCTCGGGGGATTACTCATCGTGATGTCAAGCCAGCCAATATTTTCGTCACCCGCGCAGGACAGGCGAAGGTTCTCGATTTCGGCCTTGCCAAGCTCAGCGCATGGCTAACGCCTTCTCCCGAGACTGAACCGTCCAGCTCCACCAACAAGAGTACGCCTGTTCACGAAGAGACGCTGACCACGCCGGGCACTTCGATGGGCACAATTGCCTACATGTCGCCGGAGCAGGCGCGCGGAGATTCTCTGGATCCGCGCTCCGATTTGTTTTCGTTTGGATCGGTACTCTACGAAATGGCCACGGGTTTGCAACCATTTCGAGGACAAACCTCAGCGGTGATCTTCGATGCCATCTTTAACAGCAATCCATCGCCGGCCAGGTCGCAAAACCTGGATATTCCGGAATCGATGGACACCATCATTTTTAAAGCTCTGGAGAAGGACCGCGACCTTCGCTATCAATCCGCCAATGAGCTTCGAGCCGATCTCAAGCGCCTGAAGCGCGATCTAGACTCGGGCAAACGCAATCTTTCCGGGCGGACGGGTTCCTACGCTTCCGCTCCTCATGGTTCTGCGGATCGCACTCAGAATTCGGTCGCCGTGCTTTATTTCGAGAATCTGAGTAGCGCCAAGGAAGATGAATATCTGCGTGATGGAATGACCGAGGACATCATCACCGAGCTAGCCAATATCAAGAACTTGAAAGTGTTTCCACGTCCTGCCTTGCTGCCATATCGCGATAAACCGGTGACCGCTCCGCAGGTCGGTCGCGAACTGAACGCATCCTACGTGCTAGGCGGCAGCATTCGCCGCTCCGGCAATCGTTTGCGGATCACCGCACAGCTTGTCGAATCCCATACTGGTCACGCGCTGTGGGCACAGCGCTTCGACCGGGAAATGGATGATGTTTTTGAGGTGCAAGACGAAATCGCGAGGAGCATTGCGCAGGCATTTCGCATCAATCTTTCCCCACAGGAAGAGGAAAAGATCGCCACGAAACCGACCCAGAATTCCGTGGCCTACGACTATTACTTGCGCGGACGCAGCTATGCGCGCCGGGAAAGTCTGGAATTTGCGCTGCAGATGTACGAACAGGCCATCAAACTCGATCCCGGTTTTGCTCTCGCGCATGCAGGAATCGCATACATCTGCGCCATCATTCACGAAGTGCGCGAGCATAACCCGAAATGGGTGGAGCGTGGAGACGCGGAATGCAATAGCGCGCTCGAACTCGATCCCAATCTCGCGGAAGCGTTGGTTGCGCGCGCTCGCATTTCCTACTCACAACGAAAGCACGATGAAGCCATCGAGGTCGCAAAACGCGCCATCGCACTCAAACCGGACTGCGAAGGGGTATACAACGTTCTGGCGCGAGCGTACTTCGCCTCTGGACGGTTCCGGGAAGCTGCGGAGCTGACGGAAAAAGCGATCGAGGCAAACGGTGACGACTACAACGTATTCATTCCAATCGTCAACTCGCTGGAACGGCTTGGAAGAACCTCCGACCTCAGGCGCTATCGCGAAATGGAAATGCGCGCCCTGGAACGTCAACTCGAACTGGTACCCGAGGATGTTCGAGCCCGCAGCCTGCTCGCCGCCGATTACGCCAATATGGACCGGAGCGAGGATGCGATACGGCACCTGGAGATGACCGTCGCGCTTCGTCCGAACGATTCGAACGTGCTTTACAACGCAGCCTGCACCTACGCCGTGCTGGGAAAAAAGGCGGAGGCTTTGGATCGTCTTCGTCGCGCTCTTGCATTTGGATACGCGAACGCCGACTGGCCTCGCCAGGACCCCGATTTGAATTGTCTGCACGACGATCCTGAGTTCGTGAAACTGTTTCCGCCAAAGTAAGTTGTCGTTTCGTGTTTTCACTTTTGGTCCGACAAATAGCAGGGGGAGGACAAAGCGAAGATGCGTTTATTTCCCTGAGCTAACAGCGCCCAGGCCAACAGACGACCGCGCTGGTTATGCAGAAAGTATTCGTACCAGTGATCTTCGACCAGTTGGGGAATGACCACAACGATCCGCCGCTGAGGATATTTTTCCGACAGCTGAAGCACATACTGAACCACCGGCACGATCACCCAACGATAGGGAGATGGGAGAATCGTGAGCTGGGGAGGTTCGGCGCCTGCTTCCCGGAAAGACTTTTCAACGTAGCGCTCCCAATCTTCGCGCAAAAGTTCCGAATGATTTTCCGGTTCGACATGGATGGCGATAATTTCGTTGGAGATCCTGGATGCAAATTCCAAAGCTTGTCTGGAAACGCGGCTCCAGCGTTCGATGGGAACAACAACGATCGGAGGGGACTTGTGAAGGGCGGGTTCGACCGGCTCAGTACATGTCGTGGCTACGGTAACCTTATGATAATGCCGGCGCACCTTGCGAAAGAGCAGAATGACCATCGGTATGAAAATAACCGTGATCCACGCGCCCTGGGTGAATTTCGCCACCAGCACCACGAGGACCGTGATGCCAGTAACAAAGGCTCCCAACCCGTTGATCAACATGCTTCGCACCCAGTGTGGTCCTCTTTTTTTGAACCAGTGCACGACCATGCCCAGTTGTGAGAGTGTGAAGGCCATGAAAGCGCCGACGGCGTACAGCGGAATCAGCCGGTCGGTCACGCCGCCAAACAGAACCAGGAGAAAGCAAGTGGCAATGGCCAGGATCACGATGCCGTAGGTGTAGACGAGGCGGCGCCCTCGATAGCCAAAGACGTGAGGCAAGTAGTTATTCAGAGCGATGGCGCGGCAAAGGCGCGGGAAATCGGCGAAGGCCGTATTGGCGGAAAGAGACAGCACCAACAGGATAGCCGCGATGGTCACGTAATAGAAAACGCCCTTCCCGAAGACCGCGAGCAGGAGCATCGAGAGAACGCTCTGGTAACCCGGTTGGCCCGGCTCCGTGGCGGCGATGCCGTACGCCCTCACAAGATAGGAAACTCCCGCAAGGAGGACCGCCAGCAAAAAAATGATGATGGACAGTGTGCGCTGCGCGTTTTTCACTCCGGGTTCGCGAAACGCCCTGACGCCGTTGCTGACAGCCTCGACGCCCGTTAGAGCGGTGCAACCGCTGGCAAAGACTTTCAGCAGCAACCAGTAGGTGACTGTGGCAGTTACCGGACTCGGTGCGGGAAGAGGCGTTACCGGCTGCGGATGGCCACCGCTCAGAGCGACCCGAATGAGTCCACCCGCAATCATGATCAGGAGGGTGCCGACGAAAAGATAAGTGGGAATCATGAAAGCGATTCCGGTTTCGCGCAGGCCGCGCAAATTGAGAACGGCAATGACCAACAGAATCGCAACGCACAGGAAAACGGTATGAGATTGGAGAGAGGGAATCGCCGAGACAAGGGCGCCTACCCCCGCAGAGATGCCAACTGCGGCAGTCAGAATGTAGTCCGTGAGAAGCGCGGCCGCAGCGAGCAGACCAGGAAACGCGCCGAGATTCGAGCGGGCTACAGTATAGGAGCCACCGCCCATGGGATAGGCGGCGATGGTTTGCCGGTAAGAGAAGAAAACGATCACCAGTAGGGTGATGATGGCAACGCTAATCGGAACGATATAGCGAACGCCGAGAATGCCCAAAGGAATGAGAAGGCTTAGTGCAGCTTCCGGGCCGTACGCGGCGGAACTGAGGGCATCCAGGCCAAAGATCGGGATACCTGCCGAAATGCCGATCTGTTCGGCGCGCTCATCACTCGTTTTTAGCGGCTTGCCCAGGATTATGTCGATCAGATTCATACATGCCCTGTATTACGGAAGTTTTCCCGAGCGTTCTATTTGCATCGAGTCCGTAGACAAAGTCAACCATCACCGAAGACACGGACAAAGGACGCGGAGCGAACATCACGGGAATGGTACAGAAAACGCCAACGGGCTGAGAAAATCCGTGCTATGAGAAATCGACAATCAAGCGATGCGAAGTTCATCGCAGCGAAACTGCTTCATCGCGGCGATCGTGAGAATCAGAAAGACTATGAGAAACAAAAGTTGGGTCACTTTGAATGGCGGTTCCGATTGCGTGGGAGCCGCCAGGGCCGGCGCCTTTTGGAATAGTTACACAATCAGAACGAAGACGTTGAGGTAGAGAGCCAGCACCGAGGTAGCGGCGTAGGTGCGACTCCAGGCCCCTGTGAGCTTTCTTCCGTAGCGCGCATAGATCGCAACCGCCAGGAGAATGAGAGACAAGATGCTAAGAATATGTGACGGCAACAAGCCATGAAACCTGAAAAGGAAACCAGTCACGCTTGTCAGGACCGTGGTAGTCAAGAACAACGCCGTCCATGCGATCAGGCGCCTTGCCGTGAGCCGTCCGAAAAGAACCACGAACCCTGAAACCATACCGATCAAGCTCACGAGCGCGTAAAAAATGGTGAAGGGAGACATTCCCGAGAACATGAGGCTCATTTTCTCCTTTTGTTTCAGACGCTCGTGACCCGACTTTCAACACCTTTCGCGGTCGAGAGAGTGAACTTGTTTCGGGAATGTGCGCCCTTTGCGCCGCTGTCGAATTCAGCAGCTAACTGGCGCTGGCGCTGCGCCGTTGCGTCGTGACGAACGCCAGCAAGTCGGCGTTGATCTGGTCGGCATGAGTTGTGGGCATCCCATGGGGATAGCCTGGATACACCTTCAGCGTGGCGTTCTTCACGATCTTTGCCGACATGAGACCCGCCGCACCGATCGGTACAATCTGGTCATCGTCGCCGTGAAGGATTAGGGTTGGCACATCGATCTTCCTAAGGTCCTCGGTAAAGTCCGTTTCCGAGAAGGCCTTAATGCAGTCGTAATGGGCCTTCATTCCTCCCAACATGCCTTGCAACCACCAGTGCTCACGAATACCTTCGGACACCTTGGCGCCTGGGCGGTTATATCCATAGAACGGGAGGGTAATGTCCTTGTAAAACTGGGGCCGATTTTTCGCGAGTTCAGCTCGGAGACCGTCAAAGACCGAGATAGGCAAACCACCAGGATTTTTTTCCGTCTTCAGCATCAGTGGAGGAACCGCGCTGATGAGTACGGCCATGGCAACACGTTTTGAGCCGTGTCGCCCGATGTAACGAGCAACTTCTCCACCGCCGGTTGAGTGGCCTACATGGATGGCATTCTTCAGGTCCAGTTTCTCGGTAAGAGCCGCGAGATCGTCGGCGTAGGTGTCCATCTCATTGCCATCCCAGGTCTGGGTGGAGCGACCGTGCCCCCGCCGGTCATGCGCGATGACACGAAAGCCATGCTGGCCGAAGAACAACATCTGTCCATCCCAGTCGTCCGCGCTTAACGGCCAGCCGTGGCTAAAGACTATAGGTTGTCCTTCGCCCCAGTCTTTGTAATAGATCGTCGTGCCGTCTTTGGTGGTGATCGTAGCCATGGTGTGTTCTCCTTCGGTTGCAAATAGGGTGGGGCGGGATTGTCGCGCAAAAAGACAAGCAAGTCACCTTCAAATCTTCAAATCGTGGTCTTACAAAAGTGCCCCTCCAGACCATCCATGGCGGACATTTCAATATGGCAGAAAACCGGACATTTCTACTTTGCGTTGACACTTCAAATCGTGGTCGCGCGGTTGATCCGGGCACCGGTTGCTTGGACCGAGTCGATGCGGTCGCTGGCAAAACACTTTGGGGCGGCTGAGGCGGTCAAGCAGTTTGGCTGAGTTGTCGTTCCTCGTCCCCAATGCCATAATTTCCCTTTCACGGCGAGGTCGCGTGCGGCTTACTTCGGCTGTTTCGGGTCCTCGGTCTCTCGGCGTGGGTCAATGTCTTGACGGTCTTGGGGGGTTGTATGGCACTACGAGATAGCTGGGTTGAAAAGAGGGAAGCGGCAAAGGCCGGCGCGAATGGCGGCCGAAATATGTCCCAGATGCACTTGGCGAGGCTCGGCGTTGTCACCGAGGAGATGCAATACGTGGCAGCCAGGGAGCAGTTGCAGCCGGAACACGTGCGCAGCGAAGTGGCCCGCGGCCGGGCGATCATCCCGGCGAACATCCATCACCGCAACCTGGAGCCGATGGGGATCGGCGTGGCGTTCCATTGCAAAATCAACGCCAACATCGGGAATTCTGCAACAACTTCGGAGATCAATGAAGAACTAAAGAAACTGCACCATGCCGTGCACTACGGCGCAGACACGGTGATGGACCTCTCGACCGGAGGCAATATCCCGGAAATTCGCAAAGCCATCATCCATGCGTCGCCTGTTCCGATCGGCACGGTGCCGGTGTATGAGGCGATTTCGCGGGTTCGGCGGCCTGAGGACCTGTCCATAGACTTAATGCTGGAAGTGATTGAGGAACAAGCGGAGCAGGGCGTGGATTACATGACGATTCATGCCGGCGTGCTGCGCGAGCAGGTGCCGCTAGTGAGGAAGCGCATTACGGGCATTGTCTCACGCGGCGGCTCCTTAATGGCGCATTGGATGGAGCATCACAAAAAGCAGAATTTTCTGTATGAGCGATTCGATGATATTTGCAAGATCTTCAAGAAGCATGACGTGAGTTTCTCGCTCGGCGACGGTATGCGGCCGGGTTGCCTTGCGGATGCGAGCGACGAAGCGCAGTTCGCGGAATTGCGGGTTCTCGGCGAGTTGACAAAGCGAGCCTGGGAACATGATGTCCAGGTCATGATCGAAGGCCCCGGGCATATTCCGATGGACAAGATCAAGGAGCAAGTCGATAAGGAAGTGGAGTGGTGCTATGAAGCGCCGTTTTACACGCTGGGGCCGCTCGTGACGGATATCGCGCCCGGCTACGACCACATCACGAGCGCGATCGGTGCGGCCATGATTGGCTGGTATGGCGCGTCGATGCTTTGCTACGTAACTCCGAAGGAGCATTTGGGATTGCCGAATCCAGAGGACGTAAAGCAGGGCGTTATCGCCTATAAGATTGCGGCGCACGCCGCGGATGTAGCACGTCACCGGCCCGGGGCGCGGGATCGCGACGACGCCCTCAGCTATGCGCGCTTTCTGTTCGATTGGAACAAACAGTTTGAACTCTCCCTCGATCCAGCGACCGCCAAGGCGATGCACGACGAGAACCTGCCGGATGATTTCTACAAAGAAGCAAAATTCTGTTCCATGTGCGGGCCGAAGTTTTGCTCCATGAATATCACGCAGCTTGCCGAGGCGGAAAGTGGCCAGGACCAGGCGGAGCGCAAGCAGAGGTTCGCGGAGTTGCTGGTGAAGGTGCAAGGCGCAGGGAACTAATGCGAGCGGTGGAACTAATCAGCCTCGAAGCGCGTAGTGAGAGGTAGAGGCGGACAGACTTGGCTGTCGCGCCGGATTTGCCTGGGGGGTGCGACATGCTATCCCTGATGTTGATGGTTTTGCTCTATTTCCTGCCCGCGATCATAGGGAGGGATAAGCGCGATGCGGCCGGCATTTTTCTCCTGAACCTATTCCTCGGATGGACGGTGGTCGGCTGGGTGATCGCCTTGATTTGGGCTTGTAATGGCGAAGTCTATTCCCGGGTTCATATGATTCCTGTAGCCGTAGGTGGAAGATTCTGCTGTCGATGCGGTTCTCCTACTTGCGCTGGGGCGCACTATTGTACGGCCTGCGGCTACGCCGTGTAAGGCGGTAACGAAACCGCGGAGGAAGAACGGCAGTCCCCCACGTCGATGGACGATTCCAAAACACAATCCCTGAGGGAAGAGTTTAACCGTTGGGCGGAAAGCGGCCGCGGAGACGGGATGGAACAGGACCATTTGCCCATCACGTTGCCGGTGATTGAGAAAATGCGGATCGGCCCGACGGAGAATGTTCTGGAGGTCGGCTGCGGGTCGGGTTGGCTATCGCGGCGGATCAGCAAGCTCGCGCCCGACGGTCGCGTGGTTGGCATGGACGTTTCCGACGAGATGATTCGCGTTGCGCGGCGGACCAGCCTGGATCACCACAACGTGCAGTTCATCACCGGGGAAGTTGCCAGAATCCCACAGGAGGCGAGTCTGTTCACACATGCCATTTCAGTGGAGTCCGCCTACTACTGGCCTGAGCCTGCCGCCGGTGCGCGAGAAATCCACCGCATACTTCGCCCCGGAGGGACGGCGTGGATTCTGATTAACTATTATCGCGATAACGCTTTTTGCCATCAGTGGGGAGCCTTACTTGCCGTTCCGACTCATTTGTTCGCCGCGGAAGAATGGGCGGAACTTTTCCGCGCTGCGGGTTTCGCGCAGGTATCTCACGAGCGGATCGTCGACCCCTCACCGACACCGGAGGTTTACACCGGGCGGTGGTTCCGCGATGCGGCGGAACTCCGTGCGCTGAAAGCTGAAGGTGCTCTTCTAATCTGCGCCAGGAAGCAGCGCGGTCCCGCGATCTGATCGCCTCAGCTTCATCAGTTACTTGTTGAACAACAATAGTCATCGAAAGAAGCGCGCGGAAACTGACTTTGTTAGAGTGGCAAGAAGCGCGTCAGATGTTGGTTCGGCCTAGTTTCCTAGCGTCGGGACGGATGAACCAAGCAAATCACAAATACGAAGTCCTGGTGGTGGACGACTCGCCTGTTCAAAGGAAGCTCGTCGAGCAGGTGCTGTCTTCGGAAGAGTTTTTGTTGGCGTTTGCCCGTGACGGCACCGAGGCGATCAAGGCATATGAAGAATGCTCGCCTTGCATGGTGATCACCGACTGGATGCTGCCGGATTTTTCCGGCTTTGAACTGTGCCAGCGGATCCGCTCCGACCCCTCGCGGCCCTACACGTACATCATCGTGATGACCAGCAACAGCGAGAAGGGCAACGTGGTGAAAGGCCTCCAGGCGGGTGCGGATGACTATCTAACAAAGCCGTTCGACCCTGGAGAAATGCGGGCCCGGGTTGGTGTGGGCCGGCGGATTATCGATCTGAACCGCGACTTGGCCATAAAAAGCCAAAAGCTCGAAGAGGCCGCGCGGACCGATCCCTTGACCGGCCTGCCCAACCGAAGGGCAATCGAGGAGTGGGGAGAAAGGCAGTTGCGGGGCGCGTCGCGGCACGGATTTCCCTTGTGGGTGGTTCTGGCGGACATAGACAATTTCAAGGCGATCAACGACACGTTCGGGCACACTGCAGGAGACATTGTTCTAAAGACATTTGGAGAAGTTCTGAAAAAGAGCACGCGAGCGTCGGACATTTGCGGAAGGCTTGGTGGAGATGAGTTCGTGCTGGTAGTATCGCACGTGGAAAACGAATATATCGAAGGGACCGTTAACCGGTTCCGGGAACAGTTTGCAGAACTGTCGTTTCCTCTCGAGGGCCGAAACGTAAAAGCAACAGCGAGTTTCGGCGTCGCCGGCGCGGCGGACAAGAATTTGCACGAGTTCGCGGATTTGTTGAGTAAAGCCGACCAGATGCTTTACGAATCGAAACGCGCGGGGCGAAATCTTGTGCGGGTCGCCTTTCATGCAACTCATCCGTAAGTAAGTGTGCGGCCGGATTGCCGGTTCCATCCGGATGAAGTGTGGTAAGAGTCCGGACGATGAAAATGTGCCTGACGCGAATTCCGCCGCGAAGGCGGTTGAATGGCGTTTTTGAACGACGGCGTAAGCGTGATCACCGGGGCAGGTTCCGAGATGGGCCGCTGCCTTACCCGGTCGTTGGCCGCAAGAGGAGCGTCACGGGCCTGGCGGATGTAAGTGAAGAAGGACCCGACCTAACAACCACACTGCTAGCTAGCACGGACCCCGCAGATGGCTTGTTTTTCGTAACACCAAGAAAATGCAGGCATTAGCGGGAAAGGCCAGGCTGCCGTACTTTGACCGATTTTTCCGTTGCGTCCAGGCTCTTATCCTTCATATTTTGTTTTGTTTTCGCCGCACGTCCGTGTATTCTGCACGCGACTCCGGAGCCGATGGCGACTGCGACCCCTCAAACACGACACTACTGGATCTTCAGCGCGGACCCCCATCACTATCATTGGGACACTCTCTTCGTGAAAGGCAAGGAGATGTGGCATGGCGCAGGAGCCAAACCAGATGCGGTGCGCTCCCTGAAGCAGGTCAAGAAGGGCGACCGCGTGTTGTGCTATCACTCCGCGCCCGAACGGTCGCTTTATTCGATCGCGGAAGTCACCCGCGATCCCTATCCTGATCCGCATGACTATGACGGAAAGAACCTCGTAGCGGATTTGCGCGCCTATGAAAAATTGCCCCGACCTGTGACGCTGGCAGAGATGCGTGCGAATTCCGCTCTGCGGAAGGTGAAACTGCTGAAGAGCGTGCGGCGGATAATCAGCCCCATAACCGAGGCGGAGTACCAGGAAATACTCCGTATGGCGGGAATCGTGGCCATGCCGGGTATGCCGTTGTCCTGAAATGGTATGTTCTTGGGATAATTTCGCGGCTGAACACCAAACATTTCGCCGGTGCCTTACGTCTCACTTACAGTTGATAAGATGCAACTCTGTTCCGATGGCTTAACTCATTTCAGAACAAATTCGTAATGCCGGCTCGGAGGCGGCGGGGAAACCTGCCCGCTGAGGAGACAGGAGAAAAAATGCGTGGACGCCTTGGTTGCTTGCTGGGGTTAATGTTGTTCTTTGCGGGAAACGCGATGCGGGCTGCAGAGCAAACGCCGCTTCTGGCGCAAGAGCCCACGCTAAGCAAAACGACGATTGTGTTCAGTTACGGTGGCTACCTGTGGAGCGTTCCACGCGAAGGCGGGGAAGCGCGCCAAATAACCACTGGGGGCCATGAGCAGTTCCCCGTCTTCTCACCGGATGGAAAGTGGATCGCATTCACAGGGCAATACGACGGCAATACCGACGTCTTCGTGGTACCGGCTGAAGGAGGCACGCCGAAGCGCCTAACTTGGCATCCGGATCAAGATGTGACGGTAGGCTGGACGCCGGACTCGAAGCGAGTGCTGTTTTTATCTACACGCGAAGCCTACGCGGATTTCACGAGGCTCTACACGGTTCCAGTGGAAGGCGGAGTGGCGGAGGTGCTGCCGATGTGGCGCGCTTTTGAGGGCTCCTATTCGCCGGATGGCATGCAAATGGCATACGTTCCGAATTTCCAATGGCAAGCAGCGTGGAAGCGTTACCGCGGAGGGCAAACTACTCCGATTTACATTGTGCGACTGAGCGATTTGACGTTGGAGAAGTTGCCGCGGGAAAACTCGAATGACAAGAATCCAGTATGGTTCAGCGATACCGTGTATTTTCTTTCCGACCGGAATGGACCGGTAACTCTGTTTGGTTATGACACCAAGAGCAAAAGTGTAAAGCAAGTGGTCGAAAACACGGGATTCGACCTCAAAACCGTTTCAGCCGGGCCCGATGCGCTGGTTTACGAGCAGTTTGGTGGGATTTTTCTGTTCGACCCGCAGACCGGAAAATCGAAGAAGGTGGAGATCCACGTGAACGGAGATCTGCCTGCGACGCGGCCACATTTTCAGAAGGTTGCGGATTCCATCCAAAATGCTGGAATTTCACCAACCGGCGCGCGAGCTGTATTTGAAGCGCGGGGAGAAATACTGACGGTGCCGGCGGAGAAGGGCGATATCCGTAACTTGACGCGTACTCCAGGTGTGGCGGAACGCGATCCCGCGTGGTCGCCAGACGGGAAATGGATCGCCCATTTTTCCGACGAATCCGGTGAATATGCATTGCACCTGGAGGATCAATCCGGGTTGGGGGAGGCGAAGAAGATTAATCTCGGAAATCCGCCATCGTATTTTTATGGGCCAACGTGGTCTCCGGACAGCAAGAAGATCGCATACACGGACAAGAGGCTCAATCTTTGGTACGTGGACATTGAAAAAGGCACGCCGGTGAAGGTAGCGACGGAACCGTTTGAAGATCCCACTGACGCGATGAACGAAGATTGGTCACCGGATAGCAAATGGCTGACGTACACAAGGTACCTACCGAATCACCAGCATGCCGTGTTCGTGTATTCGGTTGAGCATGGCAAGGAATCGCAGATTACGGACGGGACTGCGGACACTCGGTTTCCTGCGTTCGACAAGAATGGGAAGACCCTTTATTTTACGGCCAGCACGGACCTCGGACTGAGTGTCGGGTGGCTCGATCTTTCCAGCTACCAGCACCCACTGACGCGGAGTGTCTACGCCGTCGTTTTGAAAAAGGGTGATCCGAATCCTGTGGAACCGCAAAGCGACGAGGAGAAAACAGCCAAAGCGGAAGACAAGAGCAAGGAAGCGGATAAGGACAAAGCGAAAGACGCAGATAAGGATAAGGAAAAGGGCAAAGAGGGCGACAAAGGCAAGGAAGGAGAAAAGAAAGAAGAGCCGCCCGCCGTGACCATCGATCTTGACGGTATCGGGCAGCGCATCGTGGCCCTTCCCATTCGGCCGGCAAACTACATTCAATTGGACGCCGGCAAGACGGGCATATTGTTCCTATCAGAAATTGTCGATGTACCTCGTTTCGGCGAGCCGCCGAGTGTGACGGTGAGCAAATTTGACCTGAGCACGAGGAAGACCGAGCCGTACGTGAGCGGAGTGACACAGTTGTATTTTTCCGCAAACGGCGAGAAGGCTCTTTTCCGCCAGGGGCCGCCGCCAAACGGGCCATGGTTCATCGCCGGAACCGGCGCGGCACCAAAACCTGGCGAAGGAGCCTTGAAACTCGGGGAAATGGAGGTTTACGTCGATCCTCGAGCAGAGTGGAATCAGATGTATCACGAAGTCTGGCGCATCCAGCGCGATTTTCTTTACGACTCGAACCATCACGGGCTGAGTATCCCGGCTACCGAAAAGAAGTACAGCGCCTATCTCGCGGGTGTAGGTGGACGCAGCGATTTGAACTATTTGTTTGTGGAGATGCTCGGAGAACTGACCATCGGACACATGTTTGTTGGTGGGGGAGATGCGCCGAAACCGCCACAGGTAAAGGGCGGCCTGTTGGGTGCGGATTACAAAGTGGAGAATGACCGATACCGTTTTGTACGAATCTACAACGGCGAAAACTGGAATCCGGAATTACGCGCGCCGCTCACGCAACCGGGCGTGGACGTGAAAGTGGGTGACTATTTGCTGGAGGTGAACGGAAGAGACGTTCGGCCGCCGGCGGAAGTGTACAGCTTCTTCGAGGAAACCGCGGGGAAGCAGCTCAAGATAAAGGTGGGGCCGAATCCGGATGGCAAAGACGCCCGGGAAGTGACAATTGTGCCGGTCGACAGCGAATTCGCGCTTCGCAACCGGGCGTGGGAGGAGGACAACCGCCGTAAAGTGGACGAACTGAGCGGCGGGAAGTTGGCTTACGTGCACGTGCCGGACACGGCTGTCGGCGGGTACACAAACTTTAACCGCTTCTATTTTGCGCAAGTGGGCAAACAGGGCGCGGTGATTGACGAACGCTACAACCACGGCGGCGAAATCGCGGATTATATTATCGACATGCTGAAGAGGCCGCTGCGAAATTGCGCAATTTCGCGCGAAGGCGGAAAATTCTGCTCGCCGCTGGCGCAGATCTATGGGCCGAAAACCATGATCATCAACGAAATGTCTGGTTCCGGAGGAGACGCCCTGCCTTGGATGTTCAAGCAGGACGGCGTCGGACCGCTCGTGGGAACTCGAACATGGGGTGGGTTGGTAGGTATCTATGGCTATCCGCCACTGCTCGACGGAGGGTTCGTGACTGCTCCCCGGGTTGCCATCTATGGCCTTCATGGACAATGGGAAGTGGAGAACCACGGAGTCGCTCCGGACATAGAAGTGGAAAACGATCCGGCGTCCGTGGCGGCGGGACACGACCGCCAGTTGGAAAAGGCGGTACAAGTCACGATGGAAGCCTTGAAGAACAATCCGGTGGTGTTACCGGATCATCCACCCTATCCGAACTATCAAAAGAAGTAGCTCGCACCAATTTACGGAAGCGATTTGGAGAAGGGTCAGGGCATGAGATGCTGCTCGGCATAGGTTTGTGTTGAGTGCTAGCTTGACCTGAGGGAAAAAGGTGCCGGAGCTTCCTGAAGTCGAAACCGTGGCGCGTGGTTTGCAGCGCGGTGTAGCGGGGCAAAGGGTTCTGACTGTTGCGCTGGGTAAAACGGATTTTATCGACGACCCTGCGGCGTTAGAGAGCGAGTTGCCGGGGCGAACCATCATTCGAGTAGAACGCTATGGTAAATTTCTGTTGCTGCGGCTAAGCGCGAAAGAAGAAGCGGCAGCTGAAAGTGGCGGAGCCGCACTTCTCGTGCACCTCGGCATGACGGGATCGTTGATCCCGCGGCCTGCAAACGAGCCTCACGCGAAACATACGCACGTGGTGATGCTGTTGGGCGACGGACGGGAGTTGCGCTATGTCGATCCCCGGCGTTTCGGCAGAATCGCCTATCTGGCGGGGGAAGTGTTGACTCGGGAATTGCGCCGGTTTGGTTTAGACCCGTTGGAGATGAGTCTGGAGGAGTTTTGCCGACGAATTCACGCCCGAAGTGCCAGGATTAAGGCGCTGTTCTTGGATCAAGGCATGCTCCGCGGCGTAGGCAATATTTACGCCGACGAAAGCTTGTGGAAGGCGAAGATTCATCCTGCACACTTGGGAAAACGGCTGAACCGATCGCAACTGGAAAAGTTGTACGTCGAACTGCAAAAGGTTCTGCGACGGGCAATCGAGTTGCGAGGATCATCGATTTCCGATTTTCTTGACGCCGAAGGAATGCCCGGAGAATATCAGCGGCACCATCGTGCGTACGGAAGAGAGGGCCAACCCTGCTTTCGTTGCAAGAAAACAATCCGGCGTGCGATTGTGGCGGGAAGGAGCAGCTACTTTTGCCCGAATTGCCAGAGGCCGCCGAGAGGCTGGAAACGGTTGAAAAGAAAACGGCGCAAGTAACGTAGACACTGCGCCATTGGAGACGAAATGAGGGCGGTCGTGCAGCGCGTGAGCCGCGCGAAGGTGACTGTGGAGGGCAAGGTCACAGGGGAGATCGGAAATGGCCTGATGATTCTTCTTGGTGTGGGGAAGCAGGACAGTTCGATGGTGGTCGCGGCGATGGCCGAAAAAGTGGCGAATCTGCGGGTTTTTGAGGATGATGCCGGGAAAATGAATTTGTCCTTGCTCGACGTAAGGGGGAGCGCTCTGGTCGTTTCGCAGTTCACACTGTACGGAGACGCGCGGGGGCAGAGGAGGCCTAGCTTTATCGCTGCGGCGCCGCCGGAACTGGCGAAAAAGTTGTATGAAGAATTCTGCGAGGCGCTGAGGAAGCTTGGAATCACGGTGAAAACGGGAATGTTTCAGGCGATGATGTTCGTGGAGCTGGTAAATGAAGGGCCCGTCACAATCCTCATCGATTCCGATAAGACGTTCTAAGTCGAGGCGGAGAAGAGCCAAAGGCGCGGAGGTCTGGACGGTCCGCCGAGCGGTAGCGGAATTGATTCGGCGCGGAGACAAACGAAACGTCGAAGGCATGGCGCACTTCGGGATTCGCTCGAAGAAAGTTTACGGCGTTTCCAAACCCGAAATGGATGAAATGGCCAGAAGTATCGGAAAAAATCACTCTCTCGGGCTCCAGCTTTGGAACACCGGGATTCACGACGCACGGCTCTTGGGAATGCTGATTTGCGATCCGGAATATGTAACATCGGCGCAGATGGAACGATGGGTACGGGACTTCGACAATTGGGATGTTTGTGACGGCACATGCTGCCATCTTTTTGTAGACGCGAAGCCGGCATGGGAAAAGGCATTCTCATGGACTTCCCGCAACAGGGAGTTTGAGAAGCGAGCTGGCTTCGCGTTGGCCGCGTATCTGGCGATTCATGTCAAAACGGCAAGCGACGCGGCCTTCCGTAAATTTCTGAAGGCAATTGAACGTGAAGCTTGGGACGAACGGAACTTTGTCAGAAAGGCCGTCAACTGGGCGCTGCGAAACATCGGCAAGAGGAACCGGCGGTTAAATCGAGCCGCGATTCAGGCCGCCGAGCGGATTCGGCGGGGCGGAACGCGAACGGGGCGGTGGATCGCGACGGATGCTCTTCGCGAATTGCAGAGCGAGGCGGTGCAGAAGCGTTTACTGAGGAAAGCGCATTGAGGCGCGATGCCTGGAACTGAAAGCATTAAAATTCGTAAAGTGAAGCAGACTGACGCGGAGCGGATTGCGGCGCTGTCCGGACAGTTGGGGTATCCGGCGACCACAAAAGCAATGACCGCACGCTTGAAGCGCGCGCTGAAGATGAAAGATGGAGCCTGTTTTGTAGCGGAAACGAAAGAGGAGGGAGTCATTGGCTGGGTGCATGTCAGTGTGACACCGCTGTTAGAAGTGGAGCAAAGGGCCGAAGTGAACGGACTGGTGGTCGATGAAAGAGTGCACCGCCGTGGAGCGGGTGCCAGACTCTTGGAGGCTGCCGAAAACTGGGCGCGGAAAATCGGATGTGCAGGAATGTCGGTGCGATCCAATGTCATTCGGGACCGTGCCCACGGGTTTTATTTGAAGCAGGGTTACGAGCACTACAAGACGCAGAAGGCGTTTCGGAAAACCTTGTAGGTTGAACGATTTGACGACCGGTAGGTTTGTTATCGAAAGATCTTCGAGGATTGTAATGCTGAAGCCTGCCGTGGCAGAAAGCGCTCCACGGAACGACAATTCGCCTATGTGCTCGATGGTCACAGCCGGCCTGGAAAAATATATCGCAATACGATAAAATAATGACATGCCGGAGAAGATCACCGAGAAGGAATATCGGGCGTTGGGGGGGCTGCGCTACCTCATCCGCAGGTTTTTGCAGGAAGGGGACGTTACCGCGAAGCAAGCCGGTTTGGAGCCGCAGCAATATTTGCTGCTTTTGGCAATCCGGGGCCTCCCGCCTGGGCAGGAGGCGACCATCAGCACGCTGGCGAATCGACTTCTGCTGCGACACCATAGTACGGTCGAACTCGTCGACCGGATGGAGGCGCACGGCTACGTCAGACGTTTGCGAGGCAGAGAGGACCGGCGACAAGTGCTGGTTTCTCTCCAGCCGCGTGGAGCAAGGTTGCTCGAGCGGGTAGTCGAGAAGCGCATCATTGAGTTGCGCGCGAACGGCAGGGAGCTTGTGGCGGCGATCGGAGCGCTGTTGGAGACACGCCGCGCGGCATCGACGGCCAAGAATGGGCGCCGAAGACGGACTGCACAAAGCCGGTAAGCAAGGCGGTATACCGAAAGCCATCGAACCGGTCCTGCCGAATGGAAACCGCGTTGCGCCTCAGGTAGGACGCCAGTATCGGTCTTGCTCATCGTTTTTTGGGACTTTGCCGATCGGGCCGGCGGTAGGCCTTCATGATGTCGTCAAGATCTATGACTCCTAAAATCCGCGAGACATTTGCGCGGCTCAGGACCGGCACGAGAGGATAGTTTGTGGCCTGGCGAAGGGCAACCTGCAGGTCCTCGTCTGGATGAAGATAAGGGACAACGGACAGAGTTTGTGTTTCCTCAAGGGGACGCGGATCGGCGGAATCCACCAGCCGTTGTAGGTCGCTCCGTGAAGAAAGCGCTATAGAGTTGCTCGACCGCCTCACGAGAAAATATTCCTCGGGTGTAGCACGAATCAAAGTCCAGGCGTCGTTGGCCGGTTTCTGACTGTCGAGAATGATAGCGGGGCGCGGCCGCATGGCATCCTCAACGGTCAAAACCTCCTGTTCCCGCTCTTCCTCCATCGCGGGTAGGTAAAGTCCATCCTGACGTGTGATTTGCTCCAAGGCGGGGACAGGTTGAAGCTTTCGGGAAATGAGGTAGGAGAACATGTTGGCGACAAGCACAGCCAGGATAATGGTGTAATCGCCGCTGACCTCCAAGGCCATGAAGACCGAGGTAATCGGAGCCCGGAGAAAGCCGGCAAACAGAACACCCATGCCAACCAATGCGTAGGTGCCTACGGAACCTGTCAAATTCGGAAAGAACAGGTGCTCAACCGTGCCGACGGCGCCGCCGAGCATCGCGCCAATGAACAATGTTGGTGCGAACATGCCGCCAGGGGTGCCGCTGGAAAAGGAAAGTGTAGTGGCCAGGATCTTAAGACCAGCAAGCATGCCCAGGATTTGCCAGGTGAATTGGCCGTGCATGGCTTGATCCATAAAGTCGTAGCCTGCGCCCATCACTTGAGGAAATCCGGCAAACGCAATCAGGCCTAGGAGCAGGCCGGCAATTGCTGGATACAAGAACTGCAAGTATCTCGGACTGGCCTTGATCTTCAGTCGCAACCAACCAATCGCCGCCGCAAAGATGACCGACGCAATTCCTCCCAACACGCCGAGCACGCTGTAGGCGACGAGTTCCTGCCAACGGATCATGGCGACCGGTGGAATGCGGAAGAATGGCTCGGAACCGAGGAACAAACGCATCGTGACGACGCTGGAAACCGCGGAGAGCACGACAGTCGCAAGAATGCCGGCGCTCCAGTGTCCGATGACTTCCTCGATGACGAAAAGCACCGCGGAAATCGGCGCGTTAAAAGCGGCCGCCAAACCGGCGGCCGCACCCACGGGAGCGAGAATTCGCATTTTCTTGCGTGACAGGTCGAGACGAGTGCCGATCGCGGATGCCAGTCCTGCTCCGATTTGCAGTGAAGGGTCCTCAGGACCAAGCGAGTGGCCCGACCCAATAGCCAACGAAGCAGTGAGGAATTTTCCGATGACGGTGCGAAGAGGAATGTAGCCATTCGAAATGTAAAGAGCCGCTTTCGTTTGATTCAGGCCGCTACCCGTCGAGCCGCGAAAAACAGTGAAAACCAGGGCAGAGATCGCGAGCCCAGTGAGCGATGGCGCGAGAAAGGCTCTCCATGTGGAAGGTGTGAGCGCACTACCGAGAAGATAAAGATGGATCCATTCCATGGTGATCCGGAAGCAGACCACGGCAAGTCCGGCGAAAATACCGATGAACACCGCAAGAATGAGAAAGAAACGATCCTCGTTAAAGGCGAGTTGAGCGGTGAGGCGGCTCGTGAAAGCAGCCCAGGAAGGGTGGACCGGGGCGCTCGGCGCAGAGATTGGAACGGTAGTTAGGTCTGGAGCGCTCACCGGTCTTGCCCTTCGTGCTGGTTGACAACCGCCAGCACAGCGGAATCATCAGGCGTCGGGGCGCGGCCGTTGGATCCAGCCGCTTTTTCGGCGGCCGCAGAGAAGTCAAGCAGTGTGTCGATTTCCTCGGGATGCTGGCTGAGGAAGCGGTCATTGGCGGTGGCCTTAAGTTGCTTCCATCTTTCAGTAAATGGCTCGATCGAGGAAGCCGCGGCGCTCCCGGAGGAGCCGGAGAAGGATGATAGCCGGTTTCCGGCTATATCAAACACTCGCAACGTGCGCTTAATTTTTTCCGCTTCAGTTATGCCGTGTTCATACGGATTCAGCTCCGAGACCGATTGTAGGACAGCCAATCGTTGTTTGGCGGACGAGTCTGATTCATCGAGGTGCAGAGAGCGGCTCACGTAGGCCTGAGCCGCGTGATAATCACCGAGACGAAACGCGGCCTCAGCTGCGCCTCGCATAGCGGCAGCACCGCTCGGATCGATCTGAATCGCCCGCCGGTACTGGCTCAATGCGCGTTGATCGTCTCCCACGCGGGCAAACAGGTCGGCAACGCGTGTGTGCAATTGCGAATCCTCCGGGAGATTGTCCGACAGAATAATAAGTTGCGACTCGGCATGTCCGGAGTCGCCGCGACTTAGGTAAAAATTGACCAATTCGAGTGACGCCGTCCGCCGGTTAGTGTCGGCATTCTCTGGCCAGTCTCCAAAAATGGCGCCGTTGAAATAGCGTTCGGCGCTGGTGGCATCGCCTTTCTGAGCGGAAAGGCGAGCCAATTCCAGGTTGACAGGCCCGTTGTTCGGGCTGTTTTGCCACAGCCCGAGGTAGTAATTGAGAGCTTGGTCGGTGCGGCCGGCGTGCCTAAGAGCGCCTGCAAGGTACATTCGGAAATTCCAGTTTCCGGGGTCATACACGAGGGCGGTGCGAAAGTCCTCGACGGCTGCCGACGATCGATTGTTCCCCAGTTCCCATTTGCCGCGTTCGAACCATTCGATACTGAGTGCCGATCGGCGCCGGTCGTATGCTTGGCTGTAGGCATGTGTGAGCGCCGAAAGGGCGACGGTTAGAAGAACAAGAATGCTGACCAGTAGCGGTTCCCGAACGATAAAATCGCGCTTAAGAATGTTCATTCCAATCCCATCATGAGGTCGTCGCGCCTCGAAGAACGCACGGATTCCCGTCTGGCCTGATAAGGTGGACAGCCGCCGGACCTATATATATATCGTATCACGACATTATTTCGGAGAAAGGAACAAGCAAGCCATAGGGGTTGGCGCGACTGTTACAGAAGAGTTAGAAGGCGTCGCCGCCACCACCGCCGAAGCCGCCACCGGAAAAACCGCCTCCGCCCGAAAAACCTGAGCCTCCTGAACTACGCGGCGCAGAAGACAGAGTGCTGCCAGCCTGAAGAGACATGGCATTGAGGTTGTTCACGAACATGTACGGATAAAAGCCGGGGCCGTAACTGCCTCCCTGGTACCACTGCGGCGGCTGCGTGTAGATATTCTGAAAAGCCTGGCTCCAATTCTTTTCGACGCCCAGCGCCATGGCGAAGGGTAAGAACTTCTCGAACATTTCGGGGGTTTTGATCATGCGGTTGAAGCGATCCGCTTCTACATGGTTCAGAAAGTCTTCGAATCCGAGAATCTTTTCCAATGCATCGGCGCCGGTTCGAGTCCGCGCGGGCATGAACCAACCGAAGCCGCAGATGATGATGCCGGTCAAAATGCCCGCGATGAAAAAGGGCAAGGGTGCCATGCCCATACTCTTGGAAAGCCAGGAACCGATGCCGACCACGATGAATCCGGCGACAATGCCGAAGCCAATGTAACTGGCGCGGACGCTGTCTGGACGGCGAGCGTAATAACCCAGACCAACGAGCGAGGCGAAGATCTCGTTCTTGATGCTGGCGACATTTTGATAGAAACGATTGTGCAGATCGGTCAGAGAAACAATGTCGCCCGCATTTCCGCCCGAGAATAATCCGCCGAGCAGGTCTTGCTCATGGGGCTTCAAAGATGCCCATTCAGCCTGCGATTTCTTGAGATGGAAGAAATACTCTGTGGAGTGGGTGAGCCCGAGGAGGTGATCTTTCTTTTGCTCCTCGATGACGATGTAGCCGCGAACGGCGAGATCCACGATAGAGGCGGTGATGTCGCGCATATCGACCGAGTTGTCGATGAGCGTGCCGACCTCGCCGGGAGTGAGTTTGTCGGGCGGCTCGTACTGGGCGGCAATAGGACGAAGACGCGGATCGCGGCCGCGAGTCCACCACCACCAGAACATCAGAGGAAAGGCAACGATGGGAAGTCCTACAGGCCAGTTGCTCCGCAGGTAAAGGAAAAAACGTGAAAAGGTAGTCAGTTCACGAACCGTTCCCTTATCAAAAGCCACGGCCACGGTTAGACCTTCGTGCATCTGAAGGGGAGCGGTAGTGTGTACATCGACTGCAGTCCCGGAAATCTCGGCGATGGCATTGCGGCCAGTCGACCGGTAAGCACCGGTAAACACGTTTGTGCGGATGTCGGAGGTGCCGTTTGGCAAAGTGATATGCGCGCCAGCCTCCCCAATGGGGATAGGCCATTCGTCGCCGGTGACGTTCCAGTACAACTCGTCGTGTTCCTCGAAGAAACGCAGCGCATCGGAAACTGCATACTCGATGAAAACCGTGCGGGTACTGTTGTCAGCGTTGGGTATGTAGATTTTGAGCTTGAGGTATTGACGTTCGCGGCTGGTTTCGTATCTGAGCTTATTGCCGTTTTCGTCGGTGACGCCCTTGACGTCGACAAAGAGCGAGTAATTGAGGCCGTGAGGACCGGCATACTCCACGGGAATGGTCCGATAAATTCCCTGCCAGGGTCCGCCGATGAATTGAAAAGTGATATTTTCGGTGACGTCAACGCTGCTGTCGGGAAGAACATCGATATTCGAATAGAACTTCAGCAGTCGGCGTTCTTTGGCGGCAAGGGGAAACGCCAAGCATAGAAGAAAAACTACGCTGAAGAAGGCCGCGGCAAGCCAGGGAGACGGTTTGTGGCGCCGAGGCATGGTGGAACGTCAGGACCTAGGCAGTCGGGGAAGCGGGATTGCCGAAGCTGACCTTAGGAGCTTCGCGTTCCGCAGGCGCAGAAACCTCAAAGAACTCCCGCTGTTTGAAGCCGAGCATGCCGGCGAAGATGTTCGTGGGGAATTGCAGAATCTTGGTGTTGAGATCACGGACCACGGCGTTGTAGTAGCGGCGAGCGTTTTGGACGGTGTCCTCGATTTCGGACAAAGAGTTCTGCAGCGAAGTGAAGCTCTCGATAGCGCGGAGTTGCGGATAAGCCTCGGATAAGGCAAACAGACTCTTCAGTGCGCCGGAAAGCATGTTCTCGGCTTGGGCTTTATCGGCCGGGCCGGTGGCGGACATGGCGCGATTACGCGCGTTGATGACCGCTTCAAGCGTGCCCTTTTCATGGCCTGCATAACCTTTTACCGTCTCCACGAGATTGGGAATCAGGTCGTAGCGCCGTTTGAGCTGAACATCGATATCGGCCCAGGCGTTGTCGCATTGAACTTTCAAGCGAACCAAGCCGTTGTACATCCCGATACCGAAAATAACGAGGAGAATGAGGATGCCAAGGAAGACCCAACCGAGCATCAGCTAACCTCTCCGGGATAGATTGGACACCTGCAGGACGCCCTCACTATACGTGGGCTGGCTGCAGGAGTAAAGAAACCTGGCAAAGTCTGCAAAGTCTTTGCGAAGGCGAGACTAAGCTTAGAAATACGGATGTCAACCCGGAGGGTCGAACCGCTGGTACGCGGTCGTCGACGTGGTTGGCGACATGCATCGGCAGGGGCTCGAAAAACGTATAGCTCCGCAGCCTTTCCTCCCACACGCGCAGGGATCGGAAGACATGATGAGGTCGCAAGAACGAAACGATAGGATAAGCCACACCGGATATTCAGCCGAAACACCTCAGCGAAGCCATTCACCGAACGCTGGACCGCAGCTACTGGGCCTAGCGATCTTGCCCTGCCCACGGCTCCATTGACTTGGGTTTACCCGCTGTGTTACGAGTAGTTACGCCTTTTTCTCACTTTGGGCCGTAGCGATAGGCGGGAATGACGCCAGAGGCAAAGCACCTAGAAGTCATCCTGGACACGCACGTCGAGAGCGTCAATCTCGCCGAGGAGATGTGTCTTCGTGTGGCAGAAGCCGTTGGTTTCAACGAAGATGAGTGCTACCGCATCGGAATGTCCGTCCGGGAAGGCGTAATCAACGCTTTTCACTACGGAAACCAGGAAAAGCCGAACAAGAAGATCCACCTGGCACTGGACCTTACCCAGGAAAAGATGATTATCCACGTGATGGACGAGGGCAAGGGGTTCAAATTGACTGATGTGCCGGACCCGCTGGCGGAAGAAAACCTGCTGAGTACCTCCGGGCGGGGCATTTTCCTGATGAAGGCATTCATGGACGAATTCGATGTGGTGGCGGGGCGAACCGGGGGAGCGGAAATCATCATGTCCAAGAAAATCCCTCCCGGTGGGAAAGTTTCAACCAACGGGAACAACGGGCGAACGAATTCAGGCGCAGCACCCAAGCAGGAAGCCTAGGTACATTATGCCAGCTCTATTCATGACACTCCGGGAAGAGGGGCCAGTTACGATCATCGATTTGAGCGGGAGGATTTCGCTCGGCGAAGGAAGCGCGCTTTTGCGCAAGACCATCCGGGATTTGCTGGAGTCTGGCCAGACAAAAATCCTGTTGAATCTGGGCGACGTGAATTACATCGACAGCTCCGGGATTGGCGAACTGGTCAGCGGGTTTACCGCGGTACGCAATCGAAGCGGCGAGCTGAAACTCTTAAACTTAACAAAGAAGGTTCACGACCTGCTGCAAATCACAAAACTTTTTACCGTCTTCGACGTGTATAACGACGAACACACCGCTGTCCGAAGTTACCAGTAAGCCCACCATTAAGCGCTGCTTTCCAACTGAAAAGTCAGCGAGACTTCAGAAATCTCTGACAACGGCACAATTGGAGATATGAGTAGACACGCAGACGGGGCCTGGATTATCGAGCGCGCCAAGGCGCTGGGGTTTGACCTGTGCGGAATCGTTCGAGCGGAGAGATTCCCAGAGCTGGAGAAATTCAGAGAATGGCTGAGCCTCGGATACGCAGGAGAAATGAAGTATCTGGAGGACCCGAGGCGGACAGACCCTTCCCTTGTCATGCAAGATCTGCGCGGTGTGATTGTCTGCGCGATGAACTACAACACGGCGCATCCTTATTCTGTTGAGGCGGCTGCCGGCATCGAACGGGAAAGCCAACAACCTCGCGGATGGATTTCCCGCTACGCGTGGGGCGATGACTACCACATAGTGATGTGGAAAAAGCTGAATGCCCTGGTGGACGCGCTGAAGGAAAGATTCCCTGAGCCCTTTGCCGCCCGAGCATATGCGGACACCGGGCCCGTGGCAGAGCGAGTCTTCGCGAAGCATGCCGGGCTCGGATGGCTAGGTAAGAACACGCTGCTCTTGAACAAGGAATATGGGTCATGGCTATTTCTAGGAGTTATCCTTACCTCCCTGGATGTGTCGCCATCGCTTGACCCTGCCGAGAGTCTTTCACCGGATCTGTGCGGGAGTTGCCGGCGCTGTCTCGACGCCTGCCCCACGCAGGCTTTGGTCGCACCGTACGTGTTGGATGCGCGACGGTGCATTTCCTATCTGACCATCGAATTACGCGGGAGCATACCCGAGAAGTTCCGCGAATCTATCGGCTGGCACGTCTACGGGTGCGATATCTGCCAGGATGTTTGTCCTTATAACCGCAAGGCCCCAGTCAGTCCGATGGCGGAATTCCAGCCTCGCGACCAAGGCCAGGAAAACAGCCAGATGCTGCCGATCTTAGAACGACTCGCGGAAATGGATCCGAGTGAATTTCAGCAGACTTTCCGGAACAGCGCCGTGAAACGAACGAAATGGGCAGGGTTGGTAAGAAACGCGTGCATTGCGCTAGGGAACACAGCGGTTCGCCCGGAAACTGACGATGGTTCGCGAACGGAAGCATTGTTCCGTCGGCTCTCGAAATCGGCGATTTCCACAATTGCAGAGTCTGCCGATTGGTCGCTTAGGAGCATCCAACGGAGGTCCAAGTGAGCGGAAGCTGGTTCGGCTTATACCGTTTCTACTTGGTTGAGGCTTGCGGGTCCTTAGAGCTATACTTTCGCGCTGGCCCAACCGCCCACCGAAGCTGAGGGGTTCCGATGGATCGGCGAAAGTTTCTCGTGAGCAGTGGTCTTGTTGGTGCTGGAGTTCTCGGAGTGGGCTCGGTGGCGCCAGGTGTGTTCGAAGCCGCCAGTCTGGATGCAAATTCACATTCCTATCGCGAATTGGAGGATAAACCTGTGGCTTTTACTGTGCCCCCTTTGCCGTACCCTTTCGATGCATTAGAACCATACATTGACGCTAAAACGATGGAAATCCATCACGACAAGCATCATGGTGCCTACGTAACGAACTTGAACAAGGCGCTCGAAGGCCATTCAGACCTGCAGGGGAAGTCGATCGACGACCTGATGAAGGGGTTAAACTCAGTTCCCGAGAATATTCGCGCCGCGGTACAGAACAACGGCGGCGGGCACTGGAACCACTCGCTGTTCTGGCAATTGATGAAAAAGAACGGCGGTGGGGAGCCCAAGGGAGATCTCGCGAGTGCAATCAATTCCAGTTTCGGTTCGTTCGCGGGTTTCAAAGACAAACTAAAAGCGGCAGGGCTGGCACGCTTCGGATCCGGCTGGGCTTGGCTGATTGTAAAGGGCGGCAAGCTCGAAATCGGTTCGACGGCCAATCAGGACACGCCGTATATGCTTGGTGGCAAGGGCGTGCTAGGGGTGGACGTATGGGAACACGCCTACTACCTGAAATATCAAAACGTGCGCGGGGATTATATCGACGCGTGGTGGAATACCGTCAACTGGGATAAGGCAGCGGAACTTTACGCTGCAAGCAAATAGAGACACGGATTATCCAAGAGAAAAGCCCGAACTCACTTTCGAGTTCGGGCTTTTCCTATCGTAGGCCGCGCATGTTCGGCAGCGAGAGGGTGAACGCCAGCCAATCAACTTCGCCTGAGTTTTGCAGGTTCAGAAGACGGTGAAGCCGAAACGGAAACCTGCAGCGCGGCGAAGCCCTGGTGGCGAACGACGACTCGAACCTGACCGCACTGAACCGCCGTATGCGGACCCGCATGTAGGTGGTGTGGCACGGAAGGGCGGGTAACCGTCCCCCCAATGCCGATTCAGGTTAAGGCCAGTTGTGTTCGATCAGGCCATCATGCGATGGCGCGCAAGCGGCAAGACTTTTCCAGAATTCAGCATCTTGCCTGGAATCTCAGTACTCCTGGAAAAGGGGCGAACATTCGGTGCAGGTGAATTCGTCGCCGGGGCAGGAACGGTCCTCGCGGACGGCTGAGAAGCCTCACGCATTAGTTCCATGCGGCTATGCACCTTGAACTTCGCCAGCAGCGAAGACACGTGGAACTTGACGGTACGCTCAGACAGGTTCAACTCGCAGGCAATTTCCTTGTTGGCCAAGCTGCGAAGGATGCCATCAAGGACTTCCTTTTCGCGGCGAGTCAGCTTCACGCTGGTCTTGACGCTCTGACCGGCGTTTAGCAGATGTTGAGCCTTTTCCGTGAGTTCGCCTAAGTTTTCCGGCGCTGTCGGAACCATAATGAGGTAATCACTCGGTGATTGACCGCGCACCATGCAGTGCATGGCGAGCAGGCCGGCGGCATGGTCTACAGGAAGCCCCCCATCGGGTCCGGCTTCCACGTGAAAATGAGCGGTCCCACTGGCTTTTTCGTAGAAGAGGTAAATGGTTGATGCGGGTGAAGGCTGGGGTTGAGTGTTGGACTGCGTAACGGTAGTTCTGCGGATTAACTTCACGTGCACTCCTCCGTGGGTGCCTCGCGGTGGGAAACGAGACGCTCTTTAAGTTAGTAATGCGGATGCCTCGACTGCGAGGCTGGCCGGACTTACCCGGCAAGAAAACAGGGCATTTACCGGGCCGGGGTGATAACCCCAAATTCCCTTGGCGAACGTCACCGCCGGGGGTAACGAGAAGGAGTCCCTGTTCACTTGCTAGCCAAAGCTAAACCTGACCGCGATTGAGACCAGCATCCAGCATGCCGGACTGTAAGTTTTTACAGCCTACATATTTTCAAGTACTTAGGAAAGTCTTTGCACAGTTCGGGCAGACGGCGTCGGGTAGAAATTGCTTGGCCCCCCACCTTTTTTCTCGACTCCATACAGTGTTTACCTCAGCGAAGTGAGTATCCGCGTCTGTTCGGGAGAGATGAGTTCGTAATCAATACCGCGCCAGCGGACACGGCGACCAAGCACGGAGGAAAAGAAATTCACAACGTAGAGAAAGGGGACGAATAGAACTAAAAGAATGTAGATCCAGGATTGCGACATGATTTGCGATCGCAGCGATGTGAGCGCCTCAGTGACTCCGACGACGCGAACCGCTCCACGAATCGCGGCGAGGAGTAGCGGAAGAATCAACAGAGTCGTGACTTGGAAAGCGGGCCTCGAGGCTAGCGTGAGATTCAATGCCACGACGACGCCAATCACCAAGGTCAAACAGTAGAGAAAATGGGTGGCAAACGCGGTTGCCCACAGTTGAGGCCGGTAAACGCGAGTGATGCGAATCTGACGGGCAGTGAACTCAAGGAGACCCGCGAAATCCGTTTGGACATACGACGGCGTCAGACACTCCGGCAAGAAGACGATCTGGCGGCGGCTGCGTTCGATCATCATCGTCAGAGAATAGTCGTCGCTAAAGGAATACTGCCAAGCATCCAGCATGCCTATCTGCTCAAAGACCGCGCGGCGGATTGCCGTGCCTCCGCCCCAGCAGAAGTTCTTGTTATGCGGGCCGAGCATGGTAACGACCGAGGAGTTCCACGCCGCCAGGAGGGCCGTAGGAAGCCCGGAATCGTTGGGGACAAACCATCGCATGGTGGTGGTCGCGCCAATGCGCGAATCGTTGAGAGGAGCAACCAGATGGTGCAGCCAACCCTTGCCTGGCCGACCATCGGAATCTGTAAAGACCAGAACTTCGAACTCCTCGGGAAGTTGCTCCACCGCGACGCGCAGATTGTTTACCTTTTCGCTACAATTTTCGGGCTTTCCTGCGATCAATACGGTGGCTTTTACACGGGAAGTTGCCGCGACACGCTTTACAATGCTGTGAGCGGGATCGCTCTCTGAAGCCAAAACGAAAAAAACTTCATAGTTTTGGTGGTTAAACTCGCACAAGGACCCGAGATTTCTTTCAAGACCAGGCTCCATTCCCCGGCAGGGACAGATGACCGCGGTTCGGGGAGCATAGAAGCCGGGGTCAGAGTTCAAGCGACGGCGGACGTAGGCAAGCCACACGATCGCCTGCCAGAGCAGATACAGGCCGGCGGCGATCTGGACAAGCGCCAGAATATCGAAAAGATCTTCCATGTCAGTCGAGAATAACAAAGCTACAGGGTGACGGAATGAGGTTATGTGGGGGTAGAATCGCAGCGGTAAACATGCTTGTTCACGGAGGCGCGAAAATGACGGTAAGAGTGGATAGTTCCATGGTGACGTCTGGTAACGAATTGCCGGGCTACAGAGTGGTGCGGAACTTCGGGATCGTCAGAGGGATCACGGTTCGCTCCAGGAGCGTGCTCGGTAATCTGGCGGCTGGATTTCAAACGATCGTGGGCGGAAACATCACGGTCTTAACGGAGCTTTGCGAGAAAGCGCGCGAGGAGGCCTATGAGCTGCTGCTCCAGCATGCCGCCGCGCACGGGGCTAACGGAATCCTGGCTATGCGTTACGATGCCAACGAAGTGATGCAAGGCGTGACAGAGGTTCTTGCTTACGGAACCGCCGTGCAAGTCGAAAAAATCGGTTGACGCAGAGATTCGTCGCGCGACGAAGGGAATGATAGAATCCGGCTTCCATGTTTTGCATCTCTTGTGGCAGCAAAGTTCCGGCTAGGGCCCGCTTTTGCGCAAAATGCGGCATGGCGATCGATGAAGCGGACCCAAACGCAACGGTATTAGGTGAAGCGAGTGCTGAGGACGCGAATCTTGAGACAATCGCGCCTTATTTGCCGCTGTCACGACTCCCAACACCTCAGCCTCGGACTGTCTCGTCCCGTTCCCGCCCGCCTACGAATCCTGCGCTGACAACCTCCGATCCAATTGGCGGAGGCCGATTTGCTCCCGGTGCGATCGTCGCGGATCGTTATCGTGTCGTTGCCCTACTGGGTCGCGGCGGGATGGGAGAGGTATATCGGGCAGAAGATCTGAGGCTGAGCCAGGTGTTGGCAATCAAATTCTTGCCGGAAGCGCTGTCCAAGGATGATGGGGCCTTGGCACGATTCCACTCAGAAGTACGTGTGGCAAGACAAGTCTCGCACCCGAACGTGTGCCGTGTGTTCGACATTGGAGATGCGAACGGAGTGCCCTTCCTTACGATGGAATATGTGGACGGCGAGGACTTGTCTTCCTTGGTGAGGAGAATCGGGCGGCTACCGCAAGACAAAGCGGTTGAAGTGTCCCGGCAGATTTGTGCCGGTTTGGCGGCAGCACACGAACGGGGCGTTGTGCATCGAGACCTGAAACCAAGTAACGTGATGTTGGACGGTGCGGGCAAGGCACGAATTACCGACTTTGGGTTGGCGGGAATCGCGACAAGCATACAAGGAGCGGATATTCGCGCGGGTACGCCGGCTTATATGGCGCCGGAACAGCTGGCAGGAGAGGAAGTCACAGTCAAGAGCGATATCTATTCGCTGGGACTCGTGATGTATGAAGTCTTGACCGGACGACGCGCGTACGATGCGGTGACTCTTCCGGAATTGATCAAGAGACGGAATCAAGGCACGATCACAAATCCTTCAGCGATCGTGAAGGATCTGGACCCGCTGATCGAGCGCGTGATTTTGCGCTGCGTGGATAAGGATCCGGCGAAGCGACCGAGCTCCGCTTTGCAAGTGGCGGCGGCGCTACCCGGTGGCGATCCCTTGGCAGCAGCATTGGCTGCGGGAGAAACTCCTTCGCCCGAAATGGTCGCAGCAGCCGGGACCGCAGAGGGTGTACGCCCGCCTTTAGCGGTGGCGTGTATGCTAGCTGTGCTGGTCCTCGTTGGCCTATGCACCTTTCTTGGAGTCCGCGAGAGCGGGCTGAAGCGCATCCTACCGCAATACTCCACCGAAGTGCTCGAGCACAAAGCTCGGGAGATCGTTGCGAATTTGGGCTACTCGAATCAGGCCCACGATTTTGCCTCAGGCTTCAACTACGATGGCGACTACCTGGATTACCTGGAGAAGAGCCCTCCCGAGGAAACGTGGGAGCGTATCTTGACGGAAAAGCTCCCGATTCTGCAATTCTGGTATCGCCAGAGCCCTAAACAATTGATGCCGGACAACTACACCGATGTTTCTCTTACGCCAGGAGTGGTCACGTTTACTGATCCTCAGCCAATTTTCTCGGGCATGATTAACGTCCGGCTCGACCACAGCGGCCGGCTGATCTATTTCCAGGCAATACCGCCCGAGAAAGAAGGTCCATCCAAACCGGCAAAGGCGGCAGATTGGCGGCCACTGTTTTCAGCGGCAGGTCTGAATTTGTCTGACTTTCAGCTAGCCCCACCGGTGTGGAACACATTGGCCTCGGCGGACGAACGCGCCGCCTGGGACGGAACCTGGCCCGGCACCAAGCATCCGGTGCACATTGAAGTCGCCGCTTTGCACGGCCAGCCCGTTTATTTTGAAATCTCCGGACCGTGGACAAATCCGCGGCGAATGCCTCCCCCGGAAAGCACAAAGTCGAAGAGGGCAGTTGGAATCTTTGGAGTCTGTTTCGTGTTGTTCTTGATGTGCGGCGGCATTTGGCTGGCTTACCGGAACTATTCCCGGGGAAAAGGCGACCGACGAGGTGCGTGGAAACTGGCCTGGATTGTATTCCTGGTGGAGATGGTGCTTTTCCTGGCAGCAGCGCACTTGAAATTTTCGGGCGACTCGCTGTTTTTGCTCCTTCTCGCGGTGAGCACAGGATTATTCATCTCCGCATTCATGTGGGTGCTTTATCTTGCATTGGAACCGTACGTGAGAAGCAAATGGCCACAAACGATCGTCTCGTGGTCCCGGCTGCTGGCGGGGAAACTACGCGATCCGCTCGTGGGCCGCGACATTCTTTACGGGGCACTACTGGGTTCGGCGTGGACGCTGGTTTTCGATGTGGGATACCTGTTTGATATGCGTGCGGGGGACCGTCCGCAACTCCCTCAAACTGAGATTCTCGAAGGGACTCGGGCGGCCTTTTCGATGTGGCTTGGCAATATTGTGGGCGCCATTCTAGGCGTGCTGAGCTTCTTTTTTGTTCTGGTTTTCCTTCGCGCGTTGGTGCGCAACCGTTGGCTCGCTGCCGCGCTGTTCGTGCTTGTCTTTGCGCTTCCCAAGATGCTGGCGACCAAGCACCCATTGATTGATTCGCCTGTGTGGATCATTATTTACCTTATTGCCGCGATTGCCGTGGTCCGGTTTGGACTTGTGGTGCTGGCAGTAGCGCTCTTCACTGCCAAGATTTTGTTGAATGTGCCGTACACCTTGGATTTTGGCGAGTGGTACGCGCCAGCGTCTGTTGGGATTGTTTTGAGTATCGTTGTGCTTGCGGGTTGGGGTTTTTTTACGGCACTGGCCGGGCAAAAACTGTTCCGAGAAGAGCTGTTTGATTGACGTCGGAAGCGCGCCCCGGACTAACTTTTAGGAACATGATTCAGGGTTCAGAATCGCAGCGGTTAATAGAGCGGTGAGAGAGTCAAGATGGACGAGCGCGCGGCTCGCTGCGACGCGCGCATTTTCCAGAAACGAAGAATCGAGTAGAAAAGCGCAGCGATCCACGAACGGATGATTTGTTGCTTCAAAAGACTTTCGGCCGCGGCGCAGCGGATGGGCGCGCGCCAAGATATTTTCGTACATTTGTAAATCCGACTGAAATTCCAAAGCGGTGCCCATGTTCCAATTTTGTTGGCGGGTGAGCGCTGCCAGAAACTTCTGGCGGAAGGCCGTGGCATCTTTGCGGGTCATCGGCGTAAGTTTACGATCCTCCTTACCGCCGGTTCCTCGGCAAGCAATTTCGAAAGCGTGGGCCGAAATCGCAAGCAGGGCTTCGCGTTGCAACAGTGCCAGAAGATCGCGATAGAGACCCGCGTGCACCTGTAAGGCATAGCGGCCGTGCTCGACCACGTAGGAGTCGACGAACCGCGGCACAACGCGCTCCTCGAGAAGCGCCTCACTTAGACGTTTTGCCAAAGCAGCCGCTCGATCGGAATTCGTGTTTTTTGCTTTTCGCGTCGCGACCATGTGAATTTCACATGGTAGCAGTAGTTGGAGGGTTTGACTGCCGGTACCCGGAGCTAAGAGACCGAGCACAAAGAAAAAGGCCCGGTCGAACTGCACCGGGCCTTGAAGTCTGACTATGAAATGTTTCAGTGGATCGCGCGAGGCGAATCGCCCACGCCGGTCTGCTGAGGCTCGGGCTCCGGGACTACCGGGGCGATTGGTTCCTTCTCGAGAGCCTGTTCGAGAACCTCGTCGAGCGTTCGCACGTAGCTGATCTTCAGATCCCCCAAAATCTCGGGCGGAAGATCGGCTACGGCGTTCGGTTCATTGTCCGCCGGCAGAAGGACGTGATTGATTCCGGCGCGCTTTGCTCCAAGAACCTTCTCCTTCACGCCGCCAATCGGCAGGACTACGCCGGAGAGAGTCATTTCTCCTGTCATGGCCAGCCGGTTCTTCACCGGCCGGTTCGTTAGGAGGCTGACCAGAGCCGTCACCATCGCGGCGCCAGCGGAAGGCCCATCTTTTGGAACCGCCCCCGAAGGAACGTGGACGTGAATGTCCTGTTTGCGGAAGAAGTCCGGATCGATGCCGTAGCGCTCTGCATTGGCACGAGTCCAGGTGAGCGCAGCAGTCATTGACTCCTGCATGACTTCGCCGAGGTGGCCTGTCATGGTGAACTGCTTACCTCCACGCATGCGGCTCGCTTCGATGAAGACGATGTCTCCGCCAACCGGAGTCCAGACAAGGCCGACAGCGACGCCGGGTTTCTTGACGCGCTCCTCGACCTCCTTTTCCGTGCGATACTTCGGAACGCCGAGGAACTCTCGCACAATTTCCGGAGTTACGACCATCTTTTCCGACTTGCCTTCGGCAAGGCGCCGGGCCTGCTTGCGAACCAGCGTGGCAATTTCGCGCTCGAGATTGCGGACACCCGCTTCCCGCGTGTAGCTGTGGATGATCTCCTGCAACCCCGCTTCCGTGAATTCGAGTTGCTCGCCTTCCTTCACCCCATGTTCAGCCGCTTGTTTTGGAATCAAGTATCTGCGCGCGATGTGGATCTTCTCTTCGCCGGTGTACCCGGGAAGTTCGATGATTTCCATGCGGTCGCGCAGGGGCTCCGGGATGGGATCCATCCAGTTGGCCGTGGCGATGAAGATGATCTTCGACAGATCGAACGGCACATCGAGATAGTGATCCCGGAACGAGGCGTTCTGCTCGGGGTCGAGGACCTCCATCAGCGCCGCAGACGGATCGCCGCGGAAGTCGCGACCGAGTTTGTCGACTTCATCGAGCATACAGACCGGGTCGTTTGTTTCCGCACGTTTCAGTCCCTGGATGATCTGACCTGGCAAGGCGCCAATGTAGGTCCGCCGATGGCCCCGGATCTCCGCTTCGTCGTGCATACCGCCGAGAGAGATGCGGACAAATTTGCGGCCTAGCGCCCTCGCGATAGACTTCCCAAGTGAAGTTTTGCCGACACCCGGAGGTCCGACGAAGCAGAGGATCGGACCTTTCATGCCTGGCTGCAATTTCTTCACGGCCAGGTAATCAAGAATCCGTTCTTTAACCTTCTGCAAGTCGTAGTGGTCTTCATCGAGGATGTCGTGCGCCTTCGGGATGTCGATCTCCGACGCGCCGGAAGATTTTGACCAGGGCAACGAAGTCATCCACTCGAGGTATGTCCGGGACACCATGTATTCGGCAGAAGCCGGTGTCATTTTCGAAAGACGCTTGAGCTCGCGGTCGCATTCTTTCTTTGCTTCCGCCGGCATGCCGGCTTGATCGACCTTGGTGCGCAATTCTTCGATCTCCGCTTGCGCATCGTCGACTTCTCCCAATTCCTTCTGGATGGCCTTCATCTGCTCGCGGAGCAAGTATTCGCGCTGGTTCTGGCTTACCTGCTCCTGAACCTGCTCGTTGATTTTGCTGCGGAGTTCGAGCACTTCCAGTTCTTTCGAAAGCTCGCGAATCAGGATTTCCAGGCGCTTGCGGACGTTCGAGGTTTCGAGCAGCTCCTGGCGCAGAAGCGTCGAGAGACTGGGAAGCGTGCCTGCAATGAAATCCGAAAGTCGCGACGGATCGTCGATATTCATCGCCACATTCTGCAAGTCATCAGAAAGTTGTGGCGAATGGCTCACGACGTCGCGGAACAGGTCTTGCGCATTCCGCTCGAGCGCCTGCAGCTCCGTGTCGTTGTCGCCGATGATATCCGGCTCCGCTACGATGTTGGCGCGGAGAAACGGACGCAAACCGAGCAGCTCCTCGACACGAATCCTTTGCAAGCCCTCCATGAAAACGACAACGTTTCCGTTCGGCATCTTTACCGTCTTGTGGACTTTCGCAAGTGTGCCAACCTTATGAAGGTCTGCCGCGGCAGGATCTTCAACTCGAGGATCGAGCTGAGCTACAACACCGAGAAGCTTTTCTTCCCCGGCCAAGGAATTAACAAGAGCCAAAGAACTTTCCCGGCCGACGGTAAGTGGTAGAACAGCTCCCGGGAACAATACCGTGTCGCGAACCGGCAATATCGGCAATGTCTCCGGCAAAGTATGTTTTTTGTCAGCCATGAATTCCCCCTAGATCGGCGACCAGGCGGAGCCGCCTTGTGACATTAGATGCAGCAAGAGTAGAAAAGGTGCCCGAAGCTGCGGTTAGTGTGAGCAATAATCTTTAGTGTACAATACTCACATTCTACCCGAATTCTCCCAAAGCGCAAGCGTACCCATAAACCACAGTATCTAAATCGCTTGAGACGATACTCGGTGAGTCCTGGTTCCTCGATTCCTCTCTATCGACTATTCTTTGCCAGAGGATAGTTGGTCCAAACGAAAGATTCAGCCTCATCCCTGGTGCTCAGTGATCCGTCGAGCTGGGCGTCCTCCAAAGCTCGAAGAATGGTCTGAAATCCCGGTCCAGGAACATATCCCATCTCACTTAGATCGTCGCCTGTCAACAATCTTGTGGGCTTGACCTCCTCCGGAGGAGTGTCATTTAGGAACTTGCGAACCATGTCGTAGGCATCCAAGCGCTTGTGACTGGCCAAGCAATCCAGCCGATGCAATGCCATGTGTTCGTCGAAATGGGGCTGGCGGACAAAACGCTTCAATGTCGATTTTTTCATCTGGGCCACGTCTTTGAACTTCATGTGATTGGCTACCAGTGCCTGGATCTGTTCAGACTCTTCGTTGGAGAACTTCAGTCTTTTGCAAATCTCCGCGGAAATGCGTACACCTACGTGCACATGACCATCAAACCGAATCCGGTCACCGGTAACAGAAACTGGACGAAAGGTAACCGGCTTTCCTACGTCGTGCAGAAGAGCGCCCCAAGCAAGGGTTCGAGGCGCTTCTGGCGGCAGACCCTCGAGCATCATGAGCGTGTGAATCCAGACATCGCCCTCGGGGTGATATTCAGGAGGTTGCGGCACCCCTTTCAAGGCGGAGACTTCCGGTAGCACTTGTCGCAACAGATCCGTCTGGTCGAGCCATTCGAAGCCTCGACGAGCAGCGCCTTCCGTCAGCAACTTGGAGAGCTCTTCACGAATACGCTCAGCGGACACGGAATCGATTTCTGGGGCGTGCAGCTGGATCGCCGCGAATGTTTTGGGTTCGATCGTGAAACCGAATCGCGCGGCAAAACGCACCGCACGGAGCATCCGTAGTTTGTCTTCTGTGAATCGACGTTCGGCATCGCCGATGGAACGAATAATGTGGGCATCGAGGTCGGCCTGGCCCCCGACGAAGTCGAGAACTTCGCCCGAGTAGTGGCGCATAAGCAAGCCGTTGATTGTGAAGTCGCGACGGGATACGTCCTCCTCCGCGTTGGAGGTGAAAACGACCTGATCCGGGTGCCGGCCATCGGAATAGCCGACCTCACGGCGAAAGGTAGCCACTTCGACTTTTCCCGCAGTGCCGAGAACCTGCACAACTCCGAACTGCGCGCCAACCGCGAGGCTTTGCGGGAACAGCTGCAGGACCCGTTCCGGGAGGGCGTTCGTGGCGACGTCGTAATCGGTGGGCTCGCGGCCAACTAGAACATCCCTCACACAGCCCCCGACAAGGAACGCTTCATGGCCATGGCGCTGTAACGTGGCGCAGATCGAATTGGCCAGTTCTCTTGGAGGCATCCTCAAATTATGCGACACCCGGGACCACGGATGCTCGAGAAATAGAAATCGGAGAATCAAGGATCTTATTTCGTTTGCAGCACGAGACAGGTGATGTCGTCGGATTGACGAGTGGCGCCGACGAAATTCTCGACACTTTTCATCAGTTGCCGGAGCGTTTCTTGTGCCGAGAGGCTCGGCATGGAACGAATTACGTCGACCCAGCGCGCATCGGAAAACTCTTCTCCCGCGGAGTTGAACGCTTCGACGACGCCATCGGTGAAAAGAACCAGAGTGTCGCCCGGCTGAAGGACGGCCAATGCCGAGGAGAAAGTGGCTTCCGGGGTAATGCCGAGGGGCAGACCGGAGGATTCCAGGCGCTCGGTCTTGCCGTTCGATCGGCGTAGCACTGGAGAATTGTGCCCGGCGTTCACATAATTCAAATGACCGCTTGCGGTGTCGTATAGCGCGATGACGGCGGTCGTAAAACGCTGGCCGCCCATGCTGTGTGCGCAAGCATAGCGATTCAACCGTTCGGCAAGCTCGATCAGCGGAATTCCTTCAGAGGCAAGGGTACGAAGGCTGGCCTGGAGAGTGGCCATAAGCAAAGCGGCGGGAACGCTTTTCCCCGCTACATCAGCCGTCACCAGCATTAGTTTGCCGCCCGACGCACCGTCGTTAAGGGGGTAGAACGCGTCGTAATAGTCGCCGGCGACGGAATTTTGCGCGCGCGTCCAGAAAGCGACTTCCGCGCCTGGAATGACGGGGGGCTCGGAGGGCACCAGCCAAGCCTGAATCTCACGGGCGATCTCGAGGTCGCGCTTCATGATGACTTTGTCAACGAGTTCTAGAGAAAGAAGCACAAGCAAAAGCAGCGCTGCGAAAAGTTCAAAATTATCAAGCTTGAAATGCATGCCGGAAAGGAAAAGCAAGACTAGGGCGGCGAGCAATAGAACCCGGCGAGCCGGGCTAAGTTTGTTCATCATGGCCCAGAACAACTGGCCGGCGATGCGCAGGGGACGCTTCCAGGCAGGAAGCTTATGAACACCATCCCAATCAACATCCTTGCCATAGAAGCCGTAGCTTGAGCGCGTATCGGCAGCAAACTGAGACCACAGATCGTCGATGGCGCGCCCTTCGCTGACGCGCTGCCAAAAGCTCGGAGCCTGGCCCGAGTTGGCGGGGCGCGACGCAAATTGCTCAGAAGCAGGTGGGACCGAAGGGTTCATTGCCTGTCAGTCAGTATAAGTGAATACGGCTGGCGATGCTGCGATGAGAAACACAGCGCTAAGAATCGTCGCGCCGAAGGGAGCCGCCAAACTGAACGGTGCCAAACCCGAACTTATCGCGAAGTTGATCGGCGGCTTTGGTGAGACGGTCCAGCTTTTCGCGACGGTCCGACTCGAGAAGATCGAGTTGTTTCGCCCCATGGCAAAGGCCGGAAAGCGCTGTGCCGAGAAGCCGAACTTTTCGGTGCGCCTCCCGGTGAACGTGGAACAGATCAAGGAAGATGGCGTGGATATCCGTATCGAGGTTCACGGAATCGTGCACGGTCTTCGAGCGGGTATAGGTTTCGAATCCCGCGTAGCGGATGGTGAGAGTCAGAGTTCGCGCGAACAAGCCTGCCTCGCGGAGACGCTTGCACACTTTCTGCGAAAGATGGCTGATCATGGTTTCCATCACCGCTATGTCGTTGGTGTCTTCGCCGAATGTATGGTTGTGAGAAATAGACTTGGGTTCCGCGTCGATGAGGAACTCGTAGGAATCACCGCCGCGTGCTTTGCGGTAAAGTGCTGTGCCCCACTGGCCGAAGACCTTTTCAAGCTTTTCCTGTTCGTGGGACGCAAGCTGCTCGACGGTTTCAATTCCCAAGGCGCGCAAGGCACGCTCCGTGACTTCGCCGATCCCTGGAATTTTGCGAATCGGCAATGGAGCGAGGAAACGAGCTTCCATTCCCGGAGCGACCCAAACAAGCCCGCGCGGTTTAGCCTGGTCGGAGGCGACCTTCGCAACGAGACGTGTGGTCGCCAGTCCCCCGGAGCAGGGAAGATTCGTTTGCATGGCAATGGAGCGAAGCAGTTTATCCGCCGCGGCGAAAGGTGGACCATAGAGCCGCTCTGTCCCGGAGAGATCTAGATACGCTTCATCGACCGAAACCATTTCGACGATCGGAGAGAATTTGGCGAGGATGCACGCGACGCGATCGCTCCATTCGGAATATTTTTCGTGGTGGCCATCGAGAAAGATGGCATGCGGACAGAGCCGTCCGGCGGTGCGGAGCGGCATGGCGGAGTGAATCCCGTATTTCCGTGCCTCGTAGCTTGCAGCGGAGACCACTCCCCGCTGATCGGGCCGGCCGCCAACGACCACTGGCTTGCCGCGCAATTCCGGACGCTCGAGGAGTTCCACGGAGACGAAGAACGCGTCCATATCGACATGGAGGATTGAAGAATGGAGCGGGATTTCCCGAGGATCGGTGTGATCGTGCTTGGCGCGGAAACGTGCCAGGTCCGGCATGGAGTTAGACTACGACTTCAATATGGTCCAGGCAATATGGGTGAGCGCCCGGCAGCGATCACGCGCGGGACGCCAGCCAGATCGTTCGTAATGGCAACATTCGTCCACGCCAGATTGTCGAAAAACGATTGCATAGCGAGCCGGCTATTGTAGCCGAGTTCGAGGACCAGCAAACCGCCCGGTTTCAGAAGTTCAGCGGCCTGCGGAATCAATGCGCCGTATAGCTCGTGGCCTTCGTCGCCGCCGAAGAGAGCAACATGCGGTTCGTGTTCTCTGACATCGATAGGCAAGGAATCAGCCTCGCGGAGGCTTATGTACGGCGGATTACTAATGATGAGGTCGAAGGAAGGCGGTGAATTGCGGTTCGAAAACCTCTCCAGCAAATTTGATTCACAAAAGTGGATGCGGTCCGACAGACCATGACGAGCCGCATTGCGGCGCGCGACTTCGAGCGCTGACTGAGAAATATCGCTCGCACAGATAGTCGCGGCCGGAAGTTCCTTGGCTAAAGCGACGGCGATGCAACCTGAGCCTGTTCCAACGTCCACGAGCGTGCAATTTTCGCCTTCGAAATGCTGTTCTCGCCCAGCGCGAAGCTCACGCACGGCGAGGCGATCCAGCGCGACTTCGATGAGATGTTCGGTTTCAGGGCGGGGGATGAGGACCTCCGGCGTCACTTCGAATTCGAGTCCCCAGAATTCCTGTTTGCCGGTGAGATGTTGCGTAGGGACTCCCGTTGCACGCCGATCGAGAAGGGCCATGTAAGCTTCAGCCTCTGGACCCGGAAGGATTTCCTCGGGACGCGAATACAGCCAGGTACGATCTCGCGACGCGACGTGAATAAGCAAGAGTTCTGCTGCGAGCGTATACGATGGAACATTGGCCGAGCGCAACCTCGCAATGCCCTGCTTCAGCAAGGCGCGCACGGAGCGGTCAGTAGAAACCGTGCTCATAACGGTTCGGCTGAGGCCATCAAGCCTCGGCCAGCTCCTGTTTAAGGCGCTCGGCTTCGTAATGAGTCGAGAGTCCATCGACGAGCGGAGCAACCTTGCCATCCATCACCTCGGTGAGCTGGTGGATGGTCAAGCCAATACGATGGTCGGTCACGCGGTTCTGCGGATAATTGTAGGTACGGATCTTTTCGGAGCGGTCCCCTGTTTTGATCTGTCCGCGGCGCTCCGCAAGAATGGCGGCCTGTTGCTTTTCGAGTTCCATTTCATACAGGCGCGAACGAAGTACGCGCATGGCCTTGCTACGGTTCTTGATTTGCGATTTTTCGTCCTGCTGAGAGACGACGAGGCCGCTCGGAATGTGCGTTATACGCACGGCGGAGTACGTGGTATTGACCGACTGGCCGCCTGGTCCTGACGAACAAAACGTATCGATGCGCAGATCCTTAGCTTCAATCTTGATGTCGATTTCGTCGGCCTCGGGAAGAACCGCTACCGTAGCGGCAGACGTGTGGATGCGCCCTTGCGTTTCCGTTGCTGGCACACGCTGCACGCGATGGACGCCGCTCTCATATTTCAACTTGGAGTACACCTTGTTCCCCTGAATCGCGGCCACAATTTCTTTCACGCCGCCCATGGAGGCGGGGGAAGTTTCCATGACTTCGACTTTCCAGCCCTGAGATTCGGCGTAGCGGGAATACATGCGGAAAAGGTCGCCCGCGAAAATACCGGCTTCGTCCCCGCCTGTGCCCGCGCGGATCTCAAGAAGGATGTTTTTATCGTCATTGGGGTCTTTCGGCAGGAGCAGAAGCTTCAATTCGCGCTCGACGATTTCTTTACGGGCCGCTAGTTGCTTCTCCTCGTCCTGCGCCAGGTGGCGCATTTCGGCATCTTCCGATTCAACGACCATCTGGTGCGCGCCGGCGAGATCCTTTTCGATCTGCTTGTATTCACGATGCTTGGTCACAATTTCCGCGAGTTCGGCGTGCTGCTTGGCTAGCTTTTGAAACCGCGTGGAATCGGAGACGGCTTCCGGCGTAGACAACTCCTCGGTCATTTGCTGATACCGAACATCCAGTTGGTCAAGTTTTTCGGTAAGCGTCAGAACGGACATTGCAAATACCTTTCTTTAACAGACTGAAAATCTCTCGAAGAGAGGGAGTGTGACGGCGATAAGTGAAAAGGAAAAAGGCGCTCGGAGGAGCGCTTCCTGTAGGGGCAGCTAATAGAACGCTATGTACATCATTCTTGATTATACTACAGTCGCGGACGAGAAGAGTTGGTCGCCCGAAATCAAACCGACTGTCATGAGTGACGCAATTCCAACGGCATTAGACAATACACGGGAGTTAATCGAGAGCCATCCGCAAGCGGATCTGGGATTCCTGTGGGATTTTTGGTATCCGGCCATCCGGAGCGCTGAGATTCGCGGGCATAACCTAACAAAAGCGACTTTGCTCGAGGTGCCGCTGGTCATTGGACGGACCAGCGAAGGTAGAGCATTTGCGATGCGCGATTCGTGCCCGCACCGCGGGATACCATTGTCCTATGGGCATTTCGACGGGAAGAATCTGCAGTGTTGCTATCACGGTTGGGAGTTTGATGCTTATAGTGGGCGATGCGTCAAGATCCCTTCGCTCACAAGCCACGACAAACTGAAAGCGGAACGCATCAGCGCCGGGCATTTCCCGTGTGCAGAGCACGATGGCTATGTCTGGGTCTATGTGAATGCGCCGGGAACGAAATTGCCGGAAACCGTCGCGACGGCGCCCGCGTTACCGAAATTCTCCGAGAAATTCAAAATTACACGGCTGGCCTGCGAACTTCCCTCGCACGTCGACCACGGAATTATCGGCTTGATGGACCCGGCCCACGGACCGTTTGTGCATCAATCCTGGTTCTGGCGCAGCAAGAAAAGCATTCATGAGAAGTCCAAACAATTTGAGCCCATCCCGAATGGCTTCCGGATGAGCAAACACTCGCCCTCAACGAATAGCCTGCCGTACCAGTGGTTGAAGAAGATGACGGGCGCGCCCGTAACGACAACGATTGATTTCGTGCTACCCAACATGCGCTTTGAAGAGATTCACAGCGGAAAATTCTGGTTTTCGAGCCGAGCTACGGTGACGCCTGTCAGGCGAGATTGTTGCCGTATTGATTTTGTCGCTGCCTGGAATCTGCCGCTTCCTATCTCCGTGTTCCGCGCCTTTGCGAAAGTGTTTCTTCGACAAGATCAGGAGACGATGATCCGGCAGTCGGAGGGATTGAAACACAATCCACGGCTCATGTTGATCGACGATGCGGACCGGCCAGCAAAGTGGTATTTCGCGTTGAAACAGAATTTGATCGAAGAGCGGCGCACCGGCGTTTCGTTGCCGCATCCAATGAACGCGCCGGTAACTTTGCACTGGAATAGCTAATGCTTCAGCAATTGCTGCTCTTCTAGCGAACCGATGCCAAGTCAAAATCGACGATGACTTGGTCGCCTTCGGGCGGATCGATTTGGATCGTGGCGGAATCCGATCGAAGCTCGTCGGCGAGGAACTCAAGTTGCACCGTCGCGCCAACCAGAGAGCAACCGCCGTCACCGCAGATGTAATCCGGCTCGCCACGGTACACGAATGGCGATAGAACCTTCTTGTCGCTCATTACCCGAATCTGAAAGTCTCGCCAAAAATCCGAGGGGCGATAAACATAGTCCCATGGCGTTCCCGACGTCTGACCCGTGGGATTCGGCATAACCGCGCCATAAGTCTCAGTCAGCTGAATTTGGACGGTGATCTTTACCGTCTCGACCATTTGCTTGTGATCGAGCTGAGCTTGCTGCGCACTGTAACCGTATGCTCGCTCGCTAGAGAGTCGAGCGAGTAGAGCGTAGGGAGTGAGGAACGACACCGCAGAGATATACGGGCCGGTTTTTGGCGACGGAAGGTGCTTGCAGTATTGATCAAAGAATCGCGCCATGGATTCGTCGTGGCGTTGGCCCATGAAGTAGGCCTGGCGGACGGCTGTGTCCGACAGGGGAGTGTCAAACGCAGCCGAGTAGGGAGGAAGGCACAGTGCAAACGTGAGGAGGCAAGGGAGGAACCGCAGCCGGGTAAGCGCCAAGGAACACCTCTTGCTTATGTGACGTTGCAAAAGGGCGAAATCGTTTCAGATGCGCCGTTGAATATTGGGGAAGTCGAGCCAGACCTTGACACCGCAGAAGTGCGAGCCTTCCGTGCAGATAGGCGTTGTAACACCAGCCCGAAGGTGGCACGGCGGCCCGATGTAGCGAGAAAGTTCGGGATGCACTTCACGGACTTGCTCGATTTCGTCCAAAGAAGCGTTGTAGATCTCTTCTTGAGCGTTAAAGCAGGTGCGCATCGTCCATTTGTGCAGAAGATGGAGCAAGGCGCCGGTTTCTACGAGGCGAATGGATTTGGCGTTGGGCAGCAGGTAAAGGGCGATTTCCGGAGGAACTCCGCGATCGAGTAGCTGATTCTTGGCGGACCACGCATCGTGCATGGCGCGCTCATAGACTTCCTTGGCCCGCGAGTTTTGGGCGGCCAGCATGGGGGTAATGTAGTCAGGCTCGCGGGTGTCCGCGAGGGTAAGTAGCGGACGGGAACCGGGAACCATACGGTGGCGCTGATCCTGGCTGTCGGCGGTGTGGCTGATTTTCTTGGCGAACGTATAGGTAGCATGTTGCAAGGCCCGCATTATAGGCGCATGGACGCCGATGTTGATGGTTTCCAGGCGATACAGGTTGCGAGCAGGATTGAGAAGGCGATCCATCGCTTCCGCATCAGAACAGGCGGAATTGGTCACGCCAATGACGGCGCGATACGATTCCGCCATCACGCGAACCGCGTTGCGCGAATAGTCCACTAGCCGCGAAGTCTTGCCTTGAAGGGACTTATCGAATTCGCGAACGAATCCGTCCGCTAGATGTGGGGAAGGGGCGATTTCTTTCCATTCCGGCAACTCTTCGAGCGGGGTGGTTCCAAACCGGTCGAAAAACTCAGAATCTTGCTGGCGCACCAGCGCAACCATATCGCCGATTACCGCGCGCGCCTCACTCGGCGTGTCGGAAGCCGAGCACATCCGCCATAGGCGATGGAGGACAATCCCTGAAACGGTGTGGACCATGGTCGTGAACGCGGCGACCGGAAGTACGTAGCGCGCAATCTCGATAGCGCGTTTTTCTGCAGACCGCTCGATTTTCTGGATACGTTTCGGGTGAGACATCGGCCCGATGTGCCAGATGTCGCTCAGAATCGTGCGCGCATCGGCGACCAGCAAGGCGGAGAGCTCGCGGTAGTATGCCCACGCGCGGGCAATGGCAGCTTCGTAGATTTCGCGCGACCCTTCATCAAAGAAGAGTGAAACCGCGGGTACATACGCCTGAGCACGGCCCATGCGAACATACCGCTGGCTCTGTTGCTCCGAATTATAGAAAGGGTGCGCGTGAAGGAAGGACCACACAAACTGGCGGCTGACGTTCTCGAGACCGAACTCAAAGTGCGCGTGTTGATAAACAGTATGGTGACCGCTATAGAAGGTGGCTGCGCCGATGTTCAACCGCTGTTTGTCGGTAATTTCCTCCGGGTTGATGAGTCGGGAGGAATAGCAGGTTCGCGCTGCGGCAATCGCGGAATCAAAAGGGCGAGAAAAGGAATTGCGTAACGTCACCCTGGGCGGCGTAGTCTCCACTCGATCAGAAGCGGGAACTCCATCAAACATGCGGGACTGTGTCGCCACGTTGAGAATCGATTTTACACGTAGTCCGCGTATTCGAAAACGACAGAAAAAGAAAACGGACCGGCGCGAGCCGGTCCGTGAATCCGCAAAACAGGAATTTAGAGATTACTTCTTGCCGGCGGCAGCCGGAACGTTGGCATATTTCTTGTTGAAGCGTTCCACGCGGCCAGCGGTGTCGACCAGTTTCTGCTTGCCAGTGAAAAAGGGATGGCAACTCGAGCAGATTTCAACGCGCAGCATGTCGCCCTTTGCAGTTGAGCGCGTCTGGAAAGTGTGCCCGCAGGCACAGTGCACGGTCACGGGGTGATAATCGGGATGAATACCGGGTTTCATGATGCTCCATTCTGTCGTGTCCGGTCTGCACGGCCTCTTGTTAGACAAGAGACAACAGCCGCGTCGCTAGGTCACGAGACAAACCAAGATTATACGCCCAAATGGAAAACGGACAAAATCGGTGCGTCTCTCAGCGGCAAGACGTCAATCGGTCGAGATCAAGGAATGACCGCTTTTGCCTGGTTGGAGTAGCCGCTCTCGGTGCCCGCAGCATCAACAGAGGTAACCACATAATAGTAAGTCGAACCGGACGAGACCGTCGAATCCGAGTAGGACAGTTCATCGACTGCGGAGCCGGTCAAGGGGCTGTAGGAGCCGCCCGCCGTCTCGCTTCGATAGACGCGATAGCCAATCACTTGATCGGAGCTCGCATGCCAATTCAAATCCACTGTGTGTTGCGCGGTCGAAGGCGGAGTGGGCGACGAGGTCGTCGAGGAAACCCCTTGCCCGGACAAGCTGAGTGTCTCCGGAGAGGAAAGATTGGGACTCAACAAACTGAGAGTGGCAGATGCAGGACCGGCCACCTTCGGCGAAAACCACACCTGAAAAGTGACCTTCTGGTTCGGCGCAAGCGAGAACCCCGGGGAAAGGTCCGAGTAGCCGAAACCAGCACCGGATACTGTGACTCCCTGTAAGGCGACGTTGATGTCGCCGGTGTTCTGGAGCGTGACGTTCTGTGTGCTCGTCGATTTCAACGCAAGATTACCGAAGCTGACCGAATTTGGAGACACAACCAGGTTCGCGAAAGCCGCTTCGCCTGTGCCCACCAGGGAAATCGAGCCTGCCTTCACCACAGATTCTGCGGAAACCTGGACGTTCGCGGCCGCCGCGCCAGCGGAGGTAGGTGCAAAAGTCAACGTGTATGTGAGGCTGTTGGCAGGGAGAACCGTCTGAGGCAGGGGCGGACCGGCAACGGAGAATACCTTACTGGAAACGGATAACGCGGAGATCTGCAAGGGAGCCGTTCCGCTGTTGGAAATGCTGAACGTTTTGGTAACCTTCTGCCCGACCGCGACAGCTTGGAAATTGAGCGAACTGGTCGACAAAGAAAGACCAGGCACCACTTTCTGAGTGTTACCTGCACAGCCAATTCCGAACGTAGCAATCAGCAGCAGGCTAGCGACAGATGTTAGTTTAGCAACGAACCGTTGAGTTGACCTTAGAACGAATACCAACAGAGCCCCCCTGAATTTTTCTTCAAAGTACCAAGGTATCTGCCTGACGAAAGCCTCTACAACCTGTTCGCTGGACAGAATTGGAACAGGGATGCACCTACCCCGTGCTGTACTTCTGGCCAGCGGTTAGTCCAGCGGACCGTATTTGAAATGGTCGGAAGCTTCTAGCATCCAGACCGAAGGAGGTCGAAAAAATAACCGGTTGTTTTGATTTTCTGAACTACGCGTGGGCTTGTTTCAGGATATGAAATGGCATCCGAGTCGAAACGCACCTTCTCGTGTCACCCGAGACCACACGGGTCGCAAAAAAACGCGCACCGGCGGCAGAATCGGCACATGCAGGACCGCGAGGATGCTTTCAGGAATATCTTCGGCTTGTTCGAACTCCAAGGCGACGCCGCCGAATCCTAAATCGACGACACGCGCCCGCCGTGCCCCCTTCTCGCCGATGACGGCATACGCGTTTGTGCCGGTCATGGAGACTCGCTCCGCTTTTCGCGGTACCGAGTACGGGACGGGGCGCGGAACCTCGGACACCTTCTGACTGGTAATCGATTGAGCGGCAGCCGACAAAGCCACGTCAAATTCCGTGGAAATTTTCTTGGTTTCATCGGCCGAAATAGATGCAGGTTCGGGAGGAGTAGGGGCGGGAGGCGCGGTCTGCGCCGCGGCTGCCGGTATGGTTTCGGAACCGCGCTCGTGATTTGCATGTTTCAGGCGGTAGAGACGCGCATCGGCCGCCTGAATTAATTGATCGGCCTGATCTCCGTCTTGGGGAAATGTTGCGACACCGTGGTCCATCGCGACCGAAGAGGCAAATTGCATCGGTTTCAGTATTTCGACAAAGACTGTTTCAATACGCCGGCATAAGGCCAAAGCCTGCGCCGCATCGGTTTGAGGCAACAGCAGGGCAAATTCGTCGCCGCCGATTCGGAAAGCGGAGTCCGACGTGCGCAATGCCTTCTGAAGCGTGGCTGCGGCAGCGCGGAGAACCTCGTCGCCGCGGGGGTGACCGTACTTGTCGTTGACCTCTTTGAAACGATGAAGATCCAGAATAACAATGCCCAGGGGAATACCATATCGACGGGCACGGTTGAGTTCCTTTTCGAACGATTCGGTGAAAAGTCGCCGATTGTATAACCCTGTCAGGGGATCGGTAACGGCGTTCACCTGAAGCTTCTTGAATTCGTCGTATTCAAGAACCACCGGCACACGAATCATGCCGCTCGAGGACAGAACATCCATTAAGACAGTTTTGAGAGAGATGGGACGTCCGATTTGCTCGGAGAGTTGGCGCCTGCGATGAAGCATCTCTTCCCAAAGCTGGAGGCTTTGGCTTTCTCGCAAGTCGAGACGCGTTGTTGTGCGGAAGTATCGTTGAAGAAACTGGCTTCGCGCAGGAATATCCATGCTGTCGAGCGTGTCTGCAAGAAGCTCGAGGTAGGAGTCTTCAATGGGCAAGCGCGGGGCCGTTGAGGCTCCGGAGCTGGGCATGACCGGGTTTTCCCACATTCTGCCTGCCCCGCGGGGTATGGGGACGGCTCACTCAGATGGCGTTGCTAGACAAGGAGCAAGCCAAGTGCCAATCAGGACCGTAAATCGAATCGCCTACGGGGACCCAGCAGACCGCGGTATGTTATTACAAGTTTGGCAGATATGCGAGCGGGAGAATGAGCAAGAGCAGGACCCACGTGTCGGGCCGATATTCAACTACTCAAGCGGACGAAGGAATTCCAGACCGAAGACCCGAATATCCCCCAAAATCTCTTGGCGGCGCACACGAGCGGTGATGGGTGGCGTCTCATTTGGCACTAAACTCGAGGAAGACGCGGAAGGCGCGGGAATGGTCAAGTGAACTGTTTGGCCTAGGCGGAGTAGATGCGAGGAAGCTACACAAGCTCCCCGGGCACTAATATTCAGCGTTTTTGTCAGTTCGATAAATTCCGACCCCGTGGGGTCGGAGCCACGGAGAAACACAGGCACCTGAATCCGAATGCGCGAGGAGGCGCGCGCTTGGGCGCATTCCGTACGGCGCCGATCATCAATTTGTTGAAGGCTTAAGTCCATTCTTCTAGTACTCGCGACCTAGTACAGACTGGAGCAGGTTGGATGCCAGTTGCCGATTCCACCGAGAAATCTAAGATCTTTCTTTTCATCGTCTTACTTTTGAGTTCGACGGGTTGTTCTCCGCGGCATAAGGACGCACGGCTATTTTGCCCACAGCATTTCCCGAAAAGTGCAAATGTGACGCATTTACCATTGACAGCACGGTAGTGCTCTGAAAGGATGAGTTTCGAACGAGGGAAAATATTTTCCACACGGGAGTAATGAAAGGGATGGAGCTTACCGCTTCGAATTCTGCCGGTGAACAGACGCCAGGGCGATTAAATGTGTCTCTCGAGCAAGTCCGTTCTTTCCTCGACACTTTGGACCACGGTGTAACGTTGTGCGACCGTGCGGGCCTGGTTCTTGCTTCGAACGCGATAGCCGAGGGCTGTCTCGAGCAGTTGGGGCTCGATGGCCGGCGTTCCTTGAACCTCCTACGGGATCTTTTGCGCGTAGATGCGGGAGACATTCTGCGACGGATTCAAGAGGGCGAAGAGGAAATCGCTTTGCACGGCAGCCGCGATGGCAAGCAGTACCGAGCTCGCCTGCGATGGATTCGCGACTCCGAGTGGTTAGCCGTCGAAGTGCAAGCCGGAGAAATGGATTTTCAGGAGCCCCGAGCGGCGCAGCCGACGGTGCAGGAATTGTTACAGGAACGTGAGATTACCTACAGGAATTTACTGGCGGCGTACCTAAAGTTGCAAGAAGTCAATCGGCAGAAGACGGTTTTTCTGGCCTCGGCGGCGCATGAGCTGAAAACGCCCTTGGCGGTGATCAAAGGCTACTACGATCTGTTGCTGACAGGATCCCTCGGAAAGCTGACCGAAAAGCAACGAGATATTCTCGAGGAGTCGAAGGAAAGCTGCGAACGCTTGGTCAGATTGGTCTCGATGTTTCTGAATTATTCAGCGTTAGAAAGCGGGAAGCTTGTTCTCCAGTTGCGAGAGAACGATTTGCGAGACTGCCTCGTGGAGATCGCCGTTCGCTGGTCGGAGGAGTACCAACGCAAAGGCGTAAAGCTTGAGAGTCAGTTGGATCCATCGATTCCGACGTTTAAGTTTGACTATCAGAAAGTCCAGCAGGTCACCTTCAACTTGCTTGACAATGCGCTGAAACACGCGCCGGCGGGTGGCACGGTGACTCTGCGGGCACGGCCGCATTTCTGGGAGCGGCGAGTCGCACGTGTGGCGCCCCCGGAAGAGCGAAGGAGATTTCGGTTACCGAGACCGAACAGCGTCGAAGTAAGCGTAACCGATTCGGGCGCCGGGATTGCTGCCGAACATCATCAGGAAATTTTTGAGGATTTCATGCGCGTGGATAGGAACACTTCGGGAATGGGCCTCGGATTAGCGATCGCGAAGCGATTGATCCAGGCGCATCGCGGGAAGATTTGGGTAGAGAGCGAAGAGCAAAGAGGAAGTAGATTTGCGTTTCTTCTGCCGATGGACCAAGGCTGAAGCGCGAGAGGACAAGGGGAGCGAACCATGGCCGTGAAAGAAAGAATCCTGGTGGTGGATGACGAACCGAGCATTCGAAAATATCTCCAGACGTTGCTGGAGGTAGATGGTTTCGCTGTGGAGACAGTAAGCAGCGGTAAGGAAGCCATTTCAAAAATCAACCTTGGAGAACGACCGGACTTTATCATTCTGGATGTGTTAATGCCGGAAATGAGCGGGTTGGATACATTGCAGGAACTCATGCACCTCGACCGGAGTCTGAATGTGATTATGCTTTCCTGTTCGAATGAGGTTGGAACCGTGGTCGAGGCGATCCGGCTCGGTGCTCATGACTACCTTACGAAGCCATTTGAAAAAACCGAACTCGATGCTGCCATGCTGAAATCGCGGCAAAAAAAGCAGTTGGCTCAGGAAAACCAGGCTTTGAAGGACTATTGCGATCAGGTCACGGAGGATTTGAGTTTCCTGGCAGCAAGCCCGCAGATGGTACGCATCCGGCAACAAATCCTGCAAATTGCACCGGTGGATGTGCCGGTTTTCGTTTGCGGTGAAAGCGGTGTAGGCAAAGAGGTTGTGGCCAGAATGATCCATTTGCGGTCAAAGAGGCGGAATCAGGCGTTTGTGAAGGTGAATTGCGCCGCCCTGCCGGGAGAGTTGTTGGAGTCGGAATTGTTTGGATTTGATCAGGGTGCCTTTACCGGCGCGGTTCGCTCCAAGCCCGGAAAGTTTGAACTCGCGAAGAAAGGTACGATCTTTCTTGATGAAATTGCGGAAATGTCCGTGCACCTGCAGGCGAAACTACTTCACGTGCTTCAGGACCACCAATATTCTCGTCTTGGTGGGCGTCATCTGGTCGAAACCGATGTTCGAGTCTTGGCCGCGACCAATGTCGACGTACACGAAGCGATGAAATCGGGCCGTTTTCGGGAAGATCTTTATTACCGGTTGAATGTATTGTCCATTAATGTGCCACCTTTGCGGGAGCGGACCTCTGAAATCCCCCTGCTATTTCGCCATTTCTTGGATAAGTACAGCGAAAAGTTCGGTAAAACACCGCAATCCCCCTCGAAGCACCTGCTTGACGCGGCGGTCAACTATCCGTGGCCAGGCAATCTGCGCGAGTTGGAGAATTTCGTTAAGCGGTATGTGATCCTCGAAGATGATGAAGGCAGCTTGAGGGAACTTGTAGAGATGTCGGCCGCACGCCAAAGGACCTCACCGCGGGCCGAAACGGCTATACCTCGCGAGCAAGGATTGAAAGCGCTCGTTCGTGGGTTGAAGGACGAAGCCGAGATGGAGGCGATTGCCGATGCCCTCGAAAAAACGCGCTGGTGCCGGAAGGACGCGGCAAAAATGCTAGGAATCAGCTACAAAGCGCTCCTATACAAGATGAGGCAATTCAATTTGGACACGCCGCGGACTCGACGAGCATCGGCCCCGAAGGCGGAAGAAGAGGCTACCATCGAGCAGCCGTAGGCTCGTTGTGACGGTCTAGTACGCGCCCGTTTCTGTTCAGCACAGTGCTAAAAAAGAAAGGTTGCAGTAAATTTTGGGGCGCGTTATTGTGCGCTTCGAAATGCGTGAGCAAGCCAGGCGCACTCAGGTAGTTGGCGGCAGGCCCGCAGTACACGCTTTGAAGATTGCTCACCTTGAGTGGGTCGAAATTCCGGGTGGCACCGAAGTTCGTACAGGAGATTTCCGGCTCAGGTAGGTTTTTGTGTGCGTGAGCGGCGCGCCTTACGTGTCGGGTGTGACCGACTCGAGTTGGCGAGCCGCGAAAATATCGACGCTGCAGAAATCATAAGTGGATCAAGTCGTATTGGCATCAATTCTGGGCCAGCACTGGGGGAATAGGATGTCCGTGATGACAGAACGCCGGACGGCGAGGCGATACGACTTAACTCTGCCGATTAGTATTCGATGTGCCGCAGAGAATTTGATTAGCCGACAGCTCGGCAAGACTAGGGACATCTCGACCCGAGGTCTATACTTCGTCATTACTCAGGACTTGGAAGCGGGCTCGGAATTGGACATCACTCTAACATTACCTGCCGAGATCACGCATGGCACCGACGTGCTGGTGCGGGCCCAAGGAAAAGTGGTGAGGGTCGAGCGGCGCCTGGAGGATGGTGAGTCGCGCATGGGGGTTGCGGCAGTGATCGAGCGTTACGACATTATGCGCGGCGAGCCCACACGCGCCTGATTCTACGGGCTAAGAGACGGGGCATCCTCCCGCCAGAATGTGAATTAAGGTTCCCGCCTGAGGACTCGAGATTTCCTATTTGTTACTGCTGAGTCCAGCCTTTTTGCCGAGTTGTACTAGTACCATCGATTCCGTTCCGAATTTCGATACTGCAAACACACCACTTATAGCTGTAGTTGCCGAATCCTTCATTCCGCGAGCGGTTGGGGCTTTGGTTGGCGATTTGCTGTTCCCCTACCGGAGAACAATGCCAACATCGAGCCCAAGTGCGAATAACGGTCGGGGTCGCGAGGGGTTATGGAATGTTGTTCCCCCCGAACCCGTGCTTTTCGGAATCTCATCGGCAATGACCGAGGTGCGCGATCAAGCCCGTAGAATTAGTCGCGCCAACATACCCATACTTTTGACCGGAGAGGGCGGAACGGGAAAAGAGGCAGTCGCCCGGTGGATCCACGCCAATTCCGAGCACAGCGAAGGGGAATTCGTTAAGGTTAACTGTGCGGCGATTCCCGGCGCGCTGCTTGAAAGCGAATTGTTCGGATTTGAACGAGGGGCCTTTACCGGAGCAAACGTCACTAAGCCAGGGCGTGTCGAACTCGCTCATGGTGGCACGTTGTTTCTCGACGAAATTGCGGATCTGGATTTGCATCTCCAAAGCAAGCTGCTGCATTTCTTGCAGGACGGCACTTTTTGCCGAATTGGGGATCAAGTGGAACGCAAGATTGACGTCCGGGTATTGTGCGCGACCAATAAGGATTTGCAGACAGAAACCAACGCGGGACGGTTCCGGCCAGACCTATTCTACAGAATCCACGTGTTCCGATTGAATCTGCCGCTGCTCCGCCAACGCCGCGAGGATATTCCCGCGCTCGCAGAATACTTTCGTCAGAAGTTTCAAACGCAATTCGGGACCGTGAGGCAGCCTTTTCCATCAGAAATACTCGATTACCTTCAAACCCTTCCATGGCCGGGAAACATTAGAGAGCTTTCTAACGTGGTGGCACGGTACGTTCTGATCGGGCCGGAAGCGATGATCGATCCAGAAGGCAGACCGAAGAAGCACAGAACACGGTTAGTCGTTGACCAGTCCGGGACGAAGTTGACGCTAAAACGAATGGCTAAAGACGCTATTCGGGAAGTGGAGCGCAACGTTATCTTGGAAACGCTGCGCGCAAATCAGTGGAATCGCAGAAGAACCGCTAAGGAGCTAAAAATAAGCTACCGGACCCTGATTTATAAGATCCAAGATGCCGGCTTGGTATCACGCCGCGCCGGCAACCAGAGTACAGACACGGGACGCGGAATACAGGAGAGAACTCGCAGCGAGGGGTAATCACATTGAAGATGCACGATGGTATCGAAGTACGTCTGTACCTAATTTCCACCTAATCTCCCCACAGACGCGGCCGGCAAACTGTTTACGGATTTCGATAAACAAAAGTATTTCTGCGGAGCGGATGTCGACGGAACGATTTTTTGGCTCTGGGAGTTGAAGGTTGAGCCGTGAGTTCCGCCGGAGCTATCTGTTCGCGGCTATCCGCGAGAATTCGAATTTTCGCGCATTTCAGTTCGCACAATCTTTTTCCCGCAACCAAGGAGTCGATCAGACACTTGGGCTTACGAATAAAACGAACTCGTGATTCTGTCTATGTGGACAGGTTCTCGAGAAGGGCAATCTTCCTCCTATCCGCAAGAACAGTTTGCTCCGACTGTCCTTCTTTTGTTCCTCTCACCAGTTATGACAACTGCCTCAGGATTCTATTGTTTCTCTGGAAGTTAGTCCGGAGGAACACGGAAAATGAGCTACGGTCAGGCGCAGACCGTTTGTACCCAAACCAGGCGAGTGCGCAAGAACCCAAGAAAATTGTGGGGTCTGTTTCTGATGGGGTGCGTCACGCCCCTGTTATCTTTCCTGAGCGGTTGTGCCGGCTACACCGGCAAAGCGAGCCAGACATCCTCCGCAGCCGCTTTCCAATTGAGTCCTTCCAGCCTGAGTTTTGGCCAAATCGTTGTCGGTAAGCAGGCGAATCAGGTTGTTTCCGTTTCGAATACGGGCAATGTCGCGATAAACCTCACGCAGCTTTCGCTTTCGAACCCTCACTTTAGCCTTACCGGCGTGAAAACTCCTATGGCCCTAGCGGTAGGACAGACGGGGACCTTTGGTGTGGCCGTGAACCCGACCGTAACCGGCGCGCTGACCGGCACGCTGACAGCTCAAGCCGACCATGGCACCTCGCCAGCCGTTGTAAATCTGTCCGCAACTGTCGTCAGTCCGCAATCGCAGATTGCGGTCAGTCCGACTTCCATTAATTTTGGAACCGTATCCACTGGATTGAAAACGTCGAGCAATCTCTTAATCACCAATTCAGGCGGCTCGGATCTGACCATCTCCATGCTTAACCTCGCTGGCGCCGAATTCAGCCTTAATGGCGTTACGACACCAAAAACCATTGCAGCGGGTCAATCAGCCCAGGTTGTCATGACTTTTTCTCCCACTACGGCAGGTACGGCGACGGGAAGTTTAAGCATCACGAGCAACGATGTCACCAACCCAACGATCACCATCCCGATGAATGGGACCGCAACAACCGCGGCTACCGGCCAACTGAGTGCCAACCCAAACAGCATCAGCTTCGGAACCGTGGCAACCGGGAGTTCCGCCGCGAAACACGTTGTCTTGACAAATACAGGCAATGTCGCGGTGAAAATCTCAAGCTTGTCCAGTCAAGGCCTCGGCTTGACGACAAGCGGCATGACGGCTCCGGTGACGCTAAATCCTTCCGAAAGTCTGACCGTGACCGCGGCCTTTGCCCCAACCGCCGCAGGGAGTTCGAACGGATCCATCATAATTGTGAGTGACGCAGCGAACTCTTCCCTGACTATCCCATCTACTGGAACCGGTGCCCAAGGGGATTTGGTGATATCACCCTCGAGTTACAACTTTGGCAGTGTCGTCGATGGGCAAACAAAATCGCAAACGATTGCTTTGACCAACACCGGAACGGCGGCCTTGACCATCACGCAATTCACGGCAAGCGGCAGTGCATACAGTGTCAGTGGGCTAGCGACTCCGGTAACGGTTCCCCCGGGCGGCAGCAAGACCTTCAACGTCCTCTTTGCTCCGACGACAGCCGGAAGCCTCGCCGGTTCAGTCGGCATCACAACAAATGCGTCCGATTCTCCGAGTGTATTGACTTTGACCGGAACGGGTTCGGCCGCGTCGGTGACACTCGCATCAAACCCAGGTAGCGTTACTTTTTCTGGTGTTGGCAGTGGCAGTTCGAATTCAAAGACGGTGACCCTCAGCAATGCCGGTACGGCGAGCCTGACTATTTCCCAGATCACCGTGAACGCGAAGGATTTCAGCATCAGTGGAATGGTCACACCGCTGACGTTGGCTGCTGGCCAGAACGCGACGATAAGTGTAACGTTCAAACCCACAGCTTCGGAAAACATCACGGGGAATATTACGGTCGCAAGTGCCCAGGGAGCGAATACCGTTATTTCTGTTGCTGGAAGCGCGGTGCAGCCAGCCTTGGCCGTCACCCCTTCGAGCGCGAGCTTTGGCAATGTGACAGAAGGTACGCCTGCCACGCAAACGATCCAGTTGTCGAACAGCGGTACCGGCACTCTCCTAGTCACTCAGTTGAGTGTAGCTGGGAGTGGCTTTAGCACCGGAACACTCGCACTACCGGTTACCTTGATTTCCGGCCAATCAACTACCTTTAATGTCGAATTCGCGCCGACGTCAGCCGGTTCGACAAGCGGCAGTGTGACGGTTGTCAGCAACGCGCCGAATTCACCGGCGCTTATCAGCCTTACGGGCACAGGGATTGCTGCAACCCAATCCCTGAGCTTTAGCGCGTCAAATCTTGCCTTCGGAAGCGTGAACGCAGGATCGTCGTCGACGCAAAACGTTACCGTGACCAATGCCGGCAATTCTAGCGTGACGATTTCGCAAATAGCGGAAAGTGGAGCCGGATTTGCCCTCAGTGGTGCCAGCGCTCCGGTCTCTTTGAACGCTGGCCAAAGCATGATATTTGGTGTGATCTTTAGCCCGAATGCCGCGGGGAACGATACCGGAACTGTCGTAGTCACCAGTACCGCCGCCGGATCTCCCAAGAGTATTGCGCTCTCAGGAACCGGAGTCCAGACGGCCAGCCACTCTGTTGCTCTGGCCTGGACGCCGAGTACTTCGGCCGTTGTTGGATATAACGTTTATCGCAGCACCGCCAACGGGTCCGGTTATGGCAAGATCAACTCAGGCTTGGTTGCAGCCGCTGCTTTTGACGACAGCAACGTTCAGAATGGATCAACGTACTACTACGTCGTGACGGCTGTGGACGCCAGCGGCAACGAGAGCACGGATTCGAACCAAGCGACTGCGGTGATCCCTTGAGGGTCGCCCAAGAGCTACCTCGCGTATAAGCTGCAACACGGTGGCCGAGGTTTCGAACGCTTTTCGTTCACAAATTTTCAGCTACCTGGACTGAAAACAGCCGACAGATTTGCCCGGCTCCTTGTACCCCCCGAAGTCCTCGGACGGAGACCGTCCAAGACTTTACGGGCACCACAACCTGAACGTCATCTCTTCAAGTTGATTCTGTCGCTTTCCTAGTGCGTTTCCCGGTGTCCCTCGGAGCGAATTCCTGACACCGACCTTTTCGCCGAACGGCGCTCAGTAACGAGAGATGTCCAATGTCTCCAATGCTTTAGCGTTCCTCGAGTACTTGAGAAAAGAGGGCTGAAACAACCGCGATTCCGCGATACGCAATTGCTCGCGTGACGCTACAGCAATACCCGGATTGCGGGGTTCCGCAAGCAAAGTTAAGGTTTCTAGGCGTACTACCATGGGTACCTCGGCCTTAGTCTCTAAACCCCGGATGACATCTGAACTGTTTCGAACGATCCTTCGTAAGCGACTGGAATCGGCTGCTGATCGAGTTTTACTGCGGGTGTTGGTTTCGAGGAGAGACAGCGATTTAGTGGAATTCACTGGTCCAGAGCTTTGTGCGAAGAGCATCGAACTCTCTCGGAGGTATTGTCAGGCACCACCGTCCGGAGTCGTCCTCTTGCTGCTACCGCATTCTCCGGAATTGTTTTTGCTACATCTGGGCTTCCTTCTCATCGGTCGTTTGCCCGCAATTCTGCCTTGGCCAACGAATCGAATTGATCCGGAGAAATATCAGCGCAACATAATGCACCAGTTGCGGAGTCTCCCCGCGGCACAGTTGTTAACATTGCCGAGCCTTGCGCGAAACCTGGATCCTGGAATGCCATTTACAGTCACTGAGTGCCCAATTAACGAATGCGAACGATTTGAGTCATTATTCTCAGTGGACGTAAACGCTCCTCGAGTCGAAAAACAAAACTCGGATCACGCTGATGTCGGCGCCCCTGAAGAAGCGCTGTTCCTACAATTTTCAGGCGGTACGACCGGTGGCCAGAAATGTGTAGTCGTAACGGCACCGATGCTTGTGAACCAATTGGACCGACTGAGCGAGGCCCTACAATTCAATCCACAGGACGGCGTGGCAAGCTGGTTGCCTCTGTACCATGATATGGGTCTAATCGCTTGTTTTTGGTTGCCCCTATGGAATGGGGCAACTTCGATTCAGTTCGCCGCAACCGAGTGGCTGATGGATCCTGGCATGCTTTTTTATTTCATGACTAAATACCGGTCTTCGCTCTGTTGGCTTCCCAACTTTGCATTTGATTACCTCGCTGCCCAGAAAGAAAAAGTAGATGGCGCCGTGAATCTGGCACATGTCCGTGCATGGATCAATTGCAGCGAACCCGTAAGAAAGCGCTCCTTCCAAGCCTTTACGGAAGCCTTCTCTGGACTGGGGGTGCGATCGGAGCAGTGTCATGCCTCCTACGCGATGGCTGAAAATGTTTTCGCCGTCACGCAGACCCCACTCGGTAGTCCGCCGGCTGTCTTTAGCCGCCTGTCCGTTAAAGGCGCATCGCTTGGTCAGGGACGGATTTCCTACAGCTTACTGGACGATCGCTATGTTTCGAGCGGTCGTAGCTTAGACCACACCACTTTTCGCATAAGACGAGCGAATGGAGACCTCTGCAGCGACGCGGTTGCAGGTGAAATAGAAATTCGCAGCGAGAGCCTGTTCCGTGGTTATTGGGGCAAGGGTGGTTTTCAGAGCCAATCAATGACGCCTGATGGATGGTATCGCACTGGGGATTATGGCTTCGCGCACGGCGATGATCTATACGTGATTGGACGTATTAAAGACATTATCATAACTGCCGGAACGAACATCTTTCCGGAGGATATCGAAGCGCTCGTGCACACCGTAAAGGGCGTGTATCCAGGCCGCGTCGTGGCTTTCGGTGTGGACGATGACGAGCGCGGAACGGAAAGCGTTGCCGTCGTAGCAGAGATGCGTGGGGAGTTCAATCATTCAAGTGCTGCGGCGCTCGAAGTTCAAATTCGGCGGGTCGTTTCTTCGGTTCTCGGAATTGCTCCCCGATACGTTCTCGTGACGCCCGAGCGCTGGATCGTGAAGAGCACCGCAGGAAAAATCTCGCGTCGCGAAACACGCCTACGATTCCTGCGAGAGTTGTCTAGTCCTGGTGTTACGCATCGTGCCAGTTACCCGAGCACCCCTGTCGACGGTTGTCGGCGGGAGTCAGCGATCGCGCCCGATACACGCGAACGCTCAGCATAACAGGAACTTTCGGGCCACTTACGCCATTCAAGTGTTTGCCTAAGGTATCAAGGAGCCTTGTCGAGTTCAGGGGAACCTCGATGGAGCTTTGCGTAAATCCATACAAGAACCTGGGCGAGTGCCGCGCCAAACGCGTCAATCAATACATCCCGGAAGCGCGCGTCGCGAAGCGGCACAAAGGATTGATGCCATTCATCCAAACCGGCGTAGCTCACGGCGATGAAGAAGGTAATGATCGCCCAATTGAGTCGCCAACCGTGCCTGTCCGCTCGAATGCCGTGAAAAACAGCGACACTGAAGAAGCCGAACTCAGTTACGTGGGCCGCTTTTCGAATTCCGAAATGCATCACTCGCAGCGCGTGACGGCTCGCAGATGGGAAAAGCCATCGAAGTATGGGAACAATAAAGCGCCCAGTTTGCTCGGCACTGAAGTAGTGGGTAGAAAACAGAGAGATCAAAATCGCGATTCCAATCGCCGGGAGCCAGTATTTAAGACGCGGAATCATCTAGAGGTTTTCAATCTTGGGGTCGGACTGCAACGATGCCTAGCCAGTGCAAAACGAGAAATCAGCGGAAGAAACCATCCCGTCGACAGAATAGCACGCAGCCGCTTGGTTCTTGATGCCGCTCTTCGAATGATTTGTTGCTTCATCACGCGTAGTTGCTTCGATGTCACGCGGTGCTTGGGCAAGCCGGTCGAGGACTTCATTGCGGATAAAAATACGGACAAAGTGAGCAATTTTCTTCCAAGTCGCTGCTGAACGAAGGGATTGATCTTGCGATTCCGACGGACAGCAAGTGTTCTATTTCTTGTTTAACCTGTTGATAGCAAGCACGTTAGCCTGGAAGTGACTTTCCGGCGCAGGTGCCGAGGGATGGAATGAGCCGTGCATCGTAGAAGTAGTAGAATAGCTGGCGGCAGTGGCAGGGACTTTAGGAAAAGTTAGCAGGGCTCCTGGCCAGAACTGGCGAAACGAGGGCATAGCACGATGGCTCGAAATGGCGAAATCTCGGTGACCGATGCAAAGAGGGTACTACGGAAGTACTGGTGGCTTCTGCCCCTAAATGCCGTTGTTCTCGGTTCGCTCGGCTACGTTGCGACCCTTGTCCTACCCAAAAAGTATACCTCGGAGACGACCGTACTTGCGCAGCAACCGGTCGTGTCTTCGGATTATGTGAAGCCTGTCGAAACAGACGATCTCAGCATACGATTGGCCTCCATGAAGGCGGAAGTCTTAAGTGCTCCCCAATTGCAACAGATCATTGAAAAACTAAATCTCTATGTCGACCAGCGCGGGAAAACCAGCATGGACGACCTCGTAGGCCAGCTGCAGAAGGCCGTCGACGTGAAGGCGCTGGAACCGATGCCGGGGACAGGAGGCCGGGCTCCGGGATTCCATGTATCTGTGACCTTCAACCAACCTCAATTGGCACAGCAGATCTGCGCCGAAATCACCAAGATGTTCACGGAGCAGAACGCCCAGAGGAATATGGAGCACGCGAAATTGACGACTGACTTCATGGGCCAAGAACTGCAAGTGGCGAAAGCCAAGCTGGACGACCAAGACGGAAAGCTCGCTCAATTCAAGAAGCAGTACCTCGGCACCCTGCCGGAAGAAGAGCAATCGAACCTGAGCCTGCTGGAAGGCATGAATACGCAACTGGCAGCAGCGACTCAGGCGTTGAGCCGCGCGCAAGAGGATAAGGCGATCAACGAAACATTGCTGGCCCAGCAGGAAGCAAACTGGAAAGCAACGCTGAGCGGCGGGTTGCAAAATCCAGACACGATGGAGCAGCAGCTTGCTTCGCTGCAGGAGCAACTGTCGCTTATGCTGCTGCGCTACACGCCAGAACACCCGGATGTGCTCAAGCTGAAATCGCAGATCGAAGCACTTAAACGTCGCATGGCGGAAGATCCCGTGGCGAAAGCTCCGGTCGAGTCTTCCGTAGCCAAACTGCATGAGCCCGCACAGCTTCAGCAGTTGCGTACAAGAGTCAAACAAGATGATTTGAATATCGCGGACTTGGCGAAAGGCCAAAACAGAATCCAAGATCAAATCCGAGTGCTTGAAGGCCGGGTGCAAGCCAGCCCGGTGGTGGAACAGAAATACAAAGAATTAACGCGGGACCACGACACGGCTCAGCAGATCTACAATGACCTCTTGAGAAAACAATCCGATTCGTCCATGGCTAAAGATCTCCAGCATCAACAGGAAAGTGAAGTGTTTTCGATACTCGATCCGGCAAGCTATCCGTCCGCGCCTTCTTTTCCAAAGTTAATCCTGTTTCTACCCGGTGGATTGGTGGCCGGACTTGCGTTGGGATTTGGGATTTTGTACCTAATCGCTTTCCTCGATAAGGCTATGTACTCGGAACGGGATGTAGAACTGTCCTTGAAACTACCGGTATTGACAATGGTGCCGGCTTTTAGCGCCCTCAAGGAAGGCGGAGCCAAAAAGAGAGGGAATTCCCCGAATTACAAGGCCGCGGTGGCTGTAAAGGTTTAGAACGCAGCAGAGAGGGATCATAAGGAAAAAATGAGCCGGATCCATGAAGCATTAAAAAAGGCGGCGCAGGAACGGAATGCGCATCTAGCGGATGTCCCCAATGTCGGACCGATGGACCTATCGGCCGAAGGTTTGGCGGGTGCCGTGTTACCAGAAGATAGAACGCACCCAGAAGTACCTGCGATTACGGCTGACGGACAGAATGGGACATTCCTGCGATTCCAGAGATTTGTGAAGAATTGTCCGCATCCCGCTTGGAAGATAAGAGTGGATGGAAGTGTGTTTTGCTCGGACACCTTGTTTCCATTTGGCGCTGAGCGATTCCGAACGCTACGATCGCGGCTTTATCAGATCGCGGATAGGCAGCCCATTCGACGCCTCCTGGTCACTAGCAGTGTGGCCGCCGAAGGAAAAACCTTTGTCGCGTCTAATTTGGGGCAATCCTGCGTCCGCCAACCCAACCGTAGTGTGTTGCTGATTGACGCCGACTTGCGATGCCCGCGACTTCATTTGTCTCTGGGAGCCCCAGTGAGTCCCGGCCTTACGGAGTATCTGCGGGGAGAAGTAGACGAGTCCCAGATCATCCAGGTGGGGCCAGAAGAGTCTCTTTGTTTTGTTCCGGCCGGCAGCCAGGTCCCAAACGCAGGTGAGTTGCTACACAGCGAGCGCATGAGACAGTTCCTTGACAACATGTCACGAGTCTTTGATTGGGTGATTCTGGATTCACCGCCGGCGCTCGCTGTACACGACGCGAGCATGCTGGCCGATATGTGTGACGGCATCATTTTTGTCGTTCGTGCGGGCGCGACGGATTCTGGGCTCGCAGAGAGGGCCATCGCGGAGTTTCGAGAGAAGAATCTCTTGGGAGTGGTTTTGAACCGCGTCGAAAAGAGTGATACCTACGGCGAGTACTACTATGACTATTCCTCCGAGAGGGCAAACACAGCAAGCCGCTGAGCAGGAATGCTAGTTTGTTTTGAGCCTTCATCTTGGCCTTGTTCCGTTTCAGCCGACAATGACCGTACGAGAAATTTCGACTCGAGCAAGGTAGAAACAACGCAGCCCGGGCGCAGGGTTGCCATACAAAGGCTCGAGATGGCCATAACTTGCAAGTAGTTCAAGAAATACGGAGGTTGCCCCGCTATTTTGCAGTCTTCGCGCAGAGTTCGGCGGAGATGTAAGCTGCCTCGCACAGATTCCGCGCACTTGGGGTTGGTGCCTGAGAGGACTCTGCCGACACCGAACTATGAGCGTCGAGACCGGCGGCATTGCAAGTTGTAACATACATGAAATCAATTGCTTACAGAACGGTTATGCCTTTCAGTCGCCGAATTCCGACTAGAATTCGCATCCCTCTCATCGAAAGGCCGGAAGCCGGCATCTCGGAATGACATTAGAACAAATGGGCATTCGTTTTCTCAACCCGCATTCCGAACCAGGACGAGAGCCCGGTCCAAAAGGTTGCACCGTAGCATCCGTCTTTTTCTCAACAACTTAGAGACCTCAAGCGCCGAACACCATGCCTCAATTGGCTCCGTCAATGGCAGCGAAATTGCCACTAAAACCTCGAGTTTTGTTGGGACTCTTGTGGCGGTAGCCCGTTGAGCCTGGGTTATCGGGGTCCCTCCGGACACTAAGGAGACCATCATCTTGGGCGATTTCGATTTCTCAACGAGGAATTCTGCTCAGCTTCCATGGTTTGCCTTGCAAGTGAGATCTCGGCGCGAGGCTTTCGTCGCGAGTCACTTGGAGGGGCAGGGTTTTGAGTGCTTTCTTCCGCTGTACCAGAGCAAGCGCCGTTGGTCGGACCGACTAAAGGAAATCGAACAGCCTCTGTTTCCTGGATACTTATTTTGCCGCCTCGACTTGTGCAATCGAGGTCCACTATTGATGACGCCGGGTGTTCAGCAGATCGTCGGTGTTGGTCGCACGCCGATGCCAGTAGAAGAACGGGAAATAGAATCGATCCGGCAAGTTCTCTCTTCCGGATTACCGAGTCTACCCTGGCCCTACATGCATATCGGTGAGAGAGTTCGGGTAAATTATGGAAGTTTGGTCAATCTCGAGGGCATTCTAGTGAACTTCAAGGGGAGCAACCGTGTTGTCCTGTCTGTGACCCTATTGCAGCGTTCTGTAGCTCTCGAGATCGATCTGACATGGCTTAGCCCAGTTCGCGAGGTGAAGGCAGTTCCCGCATCGAGAGTTCTTGGTGATCGGCCGACTACCGTTGTAGTTGCCGGCTAGTAGCCAAATAGATTAAGAGTTTCCGCCGCAGAAGAGAGATGGAAAACATGGGCTTATTCAGAACGGTAGGACAACGCGAAGAGAAACAAGACGACGCAATGGTGCGCGTTCCGGGAAACACTCCGGATGAGATATCGACGCGGATGATTCTCGGTGAAACCACCTTCATGTCGATGCTCTACCTGGAGCGCCGCCGCGCCGAGAGAGCGCAGAAACGCTATGTCTTATTGCTTGTAGACGTGAAGGACGCTATCGCCGACAAGCAGAAGATGCTTACGGTGCAAAGAATCACGCAAGCTCTTTGTGAGATCACGCGCGAAACAGATCTTATCGGCTGGTACCTGAAAGACCATCTCCTTGGCGTAATCGCCACAGAAATTGGCAAAGCAAGTTCCAAGGACGTCCGGGAACGGATTTCGGCGAAGTTTCGTGCCGCTTTCTTGCAAGCGCTCGGCCAGAGGAAAGCGTCTCAGATTACCGTGTCCTTCCATTTTTTTCCTGAGGAGCGGGAAGATGGGGACCAGGATGATTCTCCAAAAAGCATGCTTTATCCCGAGCTCGTAAGGAAGAAAGCCTCTAGGCGACTGGCCTTAGGTTTAAAACGCGCCCTGGATATTGCCGGAAGTGCTTTTGCCTTGATTCTTCTGGCGCCCTTATTTGGGCTAATTGCGCTTGCCATTAAGTTGACTTCCGAGGGTCCGGTATTGTTCAGACAGGATCGTCTGGGCCAGAACGGGAAGAAATTCAAGTTCCTAAAGTTCCGTTCCATGAAAAAGGATTGCGACTGCCGGATCCATCAGGAATACGTGAGTAAGTACATCGCTGGCCAGGTTTCTGGCCAGAACGGGGACGGCGCTGCGCCCACGTTCAAGATACAAAGCGATCCGCGGGTCACTCCCATCGGAAGAATCTTGCGTAAGACGAGTCTCGATGAAGTGCCGCAGTTTTGGAACGTACTGATCGGAGAAATGTCGCTCGTGGGCCCACGTCCCCCGTTGGAATACGAGTTCAAAGCCTACGACGTCTGGCATCGGCGCCGCGTATTGGAATCCAAGCCCGGGATTACGGGATTGTGGCAGGTGGAAGGGCGTAGTCGAACCCATTTTGATGACATGGTTCGTCTAGATCTGAAGTATGCCCGTGCGTGGTCCCTCTGGCTGGATGTAAAGATTCTCATTCGCACCCCGGCGGCCGTTGTCTCTGGCAATGGTGCGCATTAGGCATTAGGAAGTCAGTCGCCGTCAGACCTCAATTGTTTCGATTGAGGCGAAAAGCCGCGGTGCAACAGCTTCTGCTCTCTTGTTTCGTTCAGCGGTAGTTTTCTGTTCCCAGACAGGACACCACACCGTTAGGTTCATCTAACAGTGGACAAGAGAAGCGAGTTGCCCACCTCCCGCAGAGAGCAAAAATCAAAACGGAGGCTTCATGATCCGGATCGGTGTCATAGGTTACGGTTATTGGGGCCCGAACGTCGTGCGCAATTTCCACACGCACGAAGATTCGGAGGTGGTCCTGGTTTGCGATAAAGACCCCAAATCACACTCGCGCTTGAAGAAAGCGCATCCAGGGATTCCATTCACAACTGACGTCGCCGAAATCATGAAATCGTCCAAGATTGATGTGGTGGCGGTGGTAACCCCCGTTTGGACGCATTTCGAATTGGCGAAGGCCGCGCTCGAAAATGGTAAGCATATCTTCGTTGAGAAGCCCTTCACATGCAGCGTTGTGCAGGCTGAGGAGCTGATTGAGCTGGCCGATCGGAAGAACCTGCGCATCATGGTGGATCACACGTTTCTGTTCACCGGTGCGGTGAAAAAGATTCGTCAACTGGTCGATGAAGGCGCGCTCGGAAGTCTGTTCTATTATGATTCACTCCGTGTGAATTTGGGTTTGTTCCAGCATGACGTGAACGTCATCTGGGACTTGGCGCCGCATGATCTTTCGATCATGGATCACGTCATCAAGGAGAAGCCGGAGGCGTTAGTAGCGACCGGAGAAACACATTTGAACGGCGTCGAAGACATTGCCTTTATCACCGTGTACTTCCCGAAGCGAATCATTGCGCACATCAATGTAAACTGGCTTTCACCTGTGAAGGTGCGTACCACGTTAATCGGCGGCGAAAAGAAGATGCTCGTCTGGAATGACCTCGAAGCGGACGAGAAAATCAAGATCTATGACAAGGGAGTAAGCATGTCTGCGAATCCGGGCAACCTCCACCGGTTGTTGGTGAGTTACCGCTCGGGTGATATGTTGGCTCCCCAAGTGGAACAAGTCGAAGCTCTGCGAGCCGAGACGGCATATTTTTTGGAATGTATTAGCGCGAACAAGGCACCGTTTAATGACGGGATCAGCGGTTTAAGGGTTGTGCGACTTCTGGAGGCGGCGGAAAAATCGGTTCGCAAGCGCGGTGAGGTGGTAAACCTGTGAGTGAGTTCATTAGTATTGCCCCGACCGTCCGGCTCGGGAAGGACGTAAAACTCGCCGACTTCATAAATCTATACGGTTGCGAGATCGGCGATGAAACCAAAATTGGCGCATTCGTCGAAGTTCAGAAGAACGCGCGAGTCGGGCGACGCTGCAAAATATCCAGTCACACCTTCATCTGCGAAGGTGTCGATATCGAAGACAATGTCTTCATCGGACACGGCGTTACGTTCATCAACGATAGCTATCCTCGCGCGACAAGTGCAAGCGGCAGCCTGCAGACAGAGGCCGATTGGAAAGTGGAGCAAACGCGAATCTGCAAGGGTGCTTCGATTGGGTCCGGTTCCACAATTCTCAGTAATATAACGGTCGGTGAAAACGCAATCGTGGGAGCGGGAAGCGTGGTGACAAAGAACGTCCCCGCGAATGCGGTCGTCGCCGGAAATCCGGCAAAAGTTTTGCGGTTTCTGACAGCGGAGAAAAAATAGGGTCATGACAAATCCAACCAAAGTTCCGTTCCTGGATCTGATAACTCCTCATCAAGAGTTGGAATCAGAGCTACTCGCGGTCGTTCAGAAGGCTTTTGGCAACGCTGGTTTCATCGGCGGTCCCATGGTGGAGGAATTCGAGGATGACTTCGCCGCCTTTTGCGATGCGAAGTATTGCATCGGCGTGAATAGCGGGACAGACGCGCTTCGGTTCGCCCTCATGGCTGCAGGTGTCCAACCAGGAGAGATCGTCCTAACGGTTCCGCACACATTTATTGCAACGACGGAAGCGATCTCTCAAGCCGGCGCGCAAATCGCTTTTGTGGACATCGACGAACACAGCTACACGATGGATCCGAAGGAGCTCCGCGAATTTATCGAGAAGCGATGTGAATTCGACAGCCGCACCGGAAAGCTAATCGAACGGGCGTCAAAACGAAAAGTGGCCGGCATTGTCCCGGTCCACCTTTATGGCCAGATGGCGGATATGGATCCGATCCTTGAACTAGCAGGGAAATACAATCTTTTTGTGATTGAAGACGCCTGCCAAGCCCACGGGGCCGAATATCTTTCCAAGAAAGACAATTCTTGGAGGCGGGCCGGGTCCATGGGCAAGGCCAGTGCCTTTAGTTTTTATCCGGGCAAAAACCTGGGAGCATGCGGAGAAGCCGGAGCAATCACCACGAACGATCTGACCATGGCAAAGCAGATGAAGATGATCCGCGACCACGGCCAAGCCAAAAAGTATTACCACGATATGGAAGGCTACAATGGCCGTCTGGATTCAATCCAAGCGGGGTGGCTCTCGGTAAAATTACGTCATCTAGCTAGGTGGAATGAAGCGCGACGCGCTCTTGCGCATCGTTACCATGACCTGCTGGCGGAGGCGAAGGAAGCGATTGTAGCGCCCCTAGAAGCGCCTTGGACAAAGGGTGTCTATCATTTGTACGTCGTACGAGTTCAGGACCGCGAGGCACTCCAAGCGAATCTTGCGGAAGCTGGAATCGGCTCCGGCATTCACTATCCCATTCCCCTACATTTGCAGAAGGCCTATGAACACCTCGGCTACAAGAAGGGCGACTTTCCCGTTACCGAGCGAGTCGCTGCCGAAATTGTTTCCCTTCCCATGTTTCCGCAGCTTACCCATGGTCAACTCGAGGAAGTCGCAAACAAAGTAAAGGAATTCGCCGCGTCGCGAGTCAGTACGACCCAACGCAGCTAAGCACTCATAGGCGAGTCCGGTTCTGCAACATTAGCATTGCGCTGGCGTCATTCACTTGCCAGCTATACCATTTGCCGATTTAGATTCTTTCCTTCGATATTCCAATGCGTGTAAACGGCATGCTTCTTCCTCGTCTCGATCGTCTAACCACCCTTTATTTCGGGTTGCCGATCATGAAGATCGTGGGGCCGAAGAACGGGCGGCGAGTTCCGATACTGATGTATCACAGCATTTCTGAGAATCTATTCGGAAAATCGCATCCCTACTCTCATATCAACACATCGCCGAGCGTTTTCCGAAAGCAGATGCTGTATTTGCGGCAGGCGGGGTATCGCGCCATTGACCTGAGTGAGCTCATGAAAGGATTCGAAAACGGCATAGAGCTTGCCAAAAGCGTCGTTATCACTTTCGACGATGGATATCAGGATTTCTTGACGGATGCCATGCCGGTCCTGAAACAGTGCGGATTCACGGCCACCGTTTTCCTTGCTACCGGCCGCATCCAGCAAACATCGATGAGATTGGAAGGGGTTGATTACTTGACGTGGCCCGAGGTACGTGAATTGCACGAGGAGGGGGTCCAGTTTGGATCCCACACCGTTACACATCCGGACCTCCGGTGCCTGGGACCGGAGCAGATTGAATATGAACTCGGATACTCGAAAGAGGTTATCGAACAGAACCTCGGCGTGGCAGTAACTTCTTTTGCGTACCCGTTCGCATTTCCAGAAGAGGACACGAATTTCACGCGGCTGGTTTTGGACGAACTAGAGAACCAGGGGTTTGAAAACGGCGTGACAACCATTTTGGGACGAGCCAGTGTTCGCTATAATCGTTTTTTTCTGCCGCGGCTGCCAGTGAATAGTTGGGACGACGAAAGTTTTTTCCGGGCCAAACTCGCGGGTGGTTATGACTGGCTGCATTGGCCCCAGTGGTTCAACAAATTCATGCACCACAATGCGTCTCTGATGCAACGTTCGAGTTGGCCACCGTCCGAACGAGCCAAGTGACGCCGAGCCCGTGTATTCGGTGAAGTTTACATCTGCTTAGATTAATCAGAGCTAAATCTCGAGGATTATCGAGAGGACTAAAGTAAAGATGGGAATTAAGATTGAGGCAAGGTTCTTGCGGGATGTCATCGTCCTTGTGCCGGACGTTTTCCAGGATAGCCGCGGCTTCTTTATGGAGACTTTTCGAGAGGACCAGTTCAAAACACTTGGTTTGCCCACTCACTTTGTACAGGATAATCATTCGCGTTCTGTGAAGGGGGTAGTGCGTGGTTTGCACTTCCAGTGGGATTCGCCCATGGGTAAGTTGATGCGCGTCTCCGTGGGCAGCGCTTTTTTGGTGGCCGTGGACATCCGCAAGGGATCACCGACCTTTGGTAAATGGGTGGGCGTAGAATCTTCGGCTGACAACAGGCGCCAGGTGTGGGCTCCCGCCGGTTTTGCCCGGGGATTCTGTGTTCTTTCCGATGTTGCGGAAATCCAGTACAAGTGTACCGGAATATATAATAATAAAGCCGAATCGGGCATTCGCTGGGACGATCCCGAAATTGGCATCGAATGGCCCCTCCGGGATGTGTCGCTCTCGGAAAAGGACCGAAACGCGCAAACCTTAGCCCAGTGGTCATCGCGAACGGAATCCGCGAACTTCAGTTACTGAACATAAGCTTCACAGACCCCAAGGAGGGACCGTGAAACTGCTCATCGCTGGCGGCGCAGGGTATGTGGGTTCTACCCTGATCCCCAAGTTGCTCGACCGAGGTTACAAAGTTGACGTAGTTGATCTTTTTTGGTTCGGCAATTACTTGCCCCGGCAAGTCGGCGTCCTCAACAAAGATATCTTCCAGCTTAGCGAGGAGGACCTGGAGCCTTACGACCAGGTTGTCTTCTTGGCAGGTCTTTCCAACGACCCCATGGCGGAATATTCGCCCAGCAAGAACTTCGTGTACAATGCCGCCGCCCCTTCCTACCTGGCGTATACCGCTAAAAAGGCCAAGGTTAAAAGGTATATCTACGCGAGCTCGTGTTCTGTCTACGGGTATACCGAAAATGAGCTCTACGACGAGACGCGCTCGGTGAGCTCCACCTATCCTTATGGTATTTCTAAATTGCAGGGTGAGCAGGCGGCGCTGCAACTCAGCGACGACAATTTCTCGGTCATCTCGCTGCGGAAGGGAACGATCTCGGGTTACAGCCCGCGCATGCGCCTCGACCTGATCATCAACACCATGTTTAAAAGTGCGATGAAGGACCACACCATCACGATCAACAATCCCTCCATCTGGAGACCTATCCTGAGTATCCAGGATGCTGCAACGGCGTACATTCGCGCCATCGAAGCAAACCACAAGATTTCGGGTGTGTTCAATGTCGCCTCGGGCAATTACACTGTCGGAGAAGTCGGCGACTTGGTCAAAACAGCAATCGAGGAACGGTTGGGGACATCGATCCGCCTGATTATCAAGCACGTCCAGGATTTTCGGAATTACAAAGTCAGTATCGAAAAAGCAAAAAACGTTCTAAGCTTCCACCCGACCGACGATCTGAAATCCATCGTGATGAATTTAATTGACAACATGGACAAATTTCAAGACTGGGAAAACCCGCTGTACTCCAACATCGGGACATTCCGGAGTATCGAGCACGACGTCGAGATTCACGGCACGTCAAAAGTGCTCTGACCATGAACGTAGCTGTGATCGACGCGAAAGGGTAGCTCGGTAGCGATTCCGTCTTCGTTTTCTCCGGGAATCGCGATGCTGCAAGTGCGTTGACACCGACATTGAGGGTTTCTTTGGGAGTCAAGGATTTCCGATCGCTGTAATCGACAATCGACATCCTGCTTATGAAGAGGAGAGAGCCGATATCCGTTTGTATAATCGTAGAAAATTTGCCAGTGCCTGTTGACAGGCGTGTATGGTGTGAGGCCCGGGCACTTCGTGACGCGGGATACGTCGTTTCCGTCATCTGCCCTAAGGGGAAGAATTCCTGCACGGCGAGTTACGAGATATTGGATGGAATCCATATCTATCGTCATCGGGCGTGGGAAGCGTCAGGTGCGATTGGATACCTGCTGGAATATGCCTGGGCGCTGATTGCAGAGCTTTATCTCGTCTTAAAAGTGTTCAGTCGTTCCAGATTCCGCGTTCTCCAGGGCTGCAATCCGCCAGACACCATCTTCCTGATGGCGTTAATTTTGAAACCTTTTGGCGTTCGGTATATCTTCGATCATCACGATTTGAGCCCCGAAGTTTTTGAGGCGAAATTCGGCAGCGCGCGTGGGCTGTTTTGTGCTTTGACCCGTCTGGCCGAGAAGTGCTCTTTCCGAGTCGCAAACGTTTCCATCGCCACGAACGAGTCCTTTAAGGAAGTTGCCGTCGCGCGGGGCGGAAAGCGTCCGGAGGAAGTATTCGTAGTACGAAACTGTCCTGAGCTGACGGCATTTCGTCGTGGGCCGGTTCGCCCAGAGATCAAGCATGAGAAGCCGCTGCTGGTGGTGTATGTGGGTTTCATGGGACAGCAGGATGGCCTGGACCTGTTACTTGAATCGATCGAACACATCGTGAAGCACGAGAAACGGCAAGACACACATTTCTTGTTTATCGGGAAAGGTACGATGCTTCCCACATTGCAGGAAACGGCCGCCAAAAAAGAGCTCGACGGCTTCGTTACTTTTACCGGTCAAGTTCCCCACGACGAAGTGGTCAACTATTTGTCCAATGCAGACGTAGGGGTGGCGCCCGACCCGAAAACCCCGATGAATGATAATTCGACGATGATCAAGATTTTTGAGTACATGGCGTTAGGGTTGCCGGTGGTGCAGTTCGATTTGAAAGAAGGGCGCCGCACGGCTGGGCCTGCCGCTCTATACGCAAAGCCGAACGATCCCATCGATTTTGCCAACCAAGTGAACAGATTGCTTGATTCCCCCGAACTTCGTCGACAACTGGGCGCGTGTGGTCGCAAACGGATCGAAGAGAGCATGAACTGGGAGGTCGAGAAAATCTCCTTGCTTCAGGCTTACACTGCAGCCTTGCAAGTTAACTAGGGCACGCGGTTGCCCTGAATCTCGTTGGCGTTGCCCAATACCAGTCATGGAAAGAAACTCCGAGCAGGTACGCGAGGGTATCGCGGATAAAGGACACGGGCAGGAGAAATGACGCGATATGTAATTATCACCCCGGTGCGCGACGAGGAGAAGCACATCGAGGCCACCATTGAATGCGTCCTTCGCCAAACGCTACGTCCTGAAGAATGGATCATCGTTAACGACGGCTCTACCGACCAAACCGGCGCCGTAGCCGACCGATATGCAGCGCAGTATCCATGGATTCGGGTCGTGCACCGAGCGAATCGAGGCTTCCGGAAGTCCGGCGGCGGCGTGATGGAAGCGTTTTACGATGGGTATAACTCACGCAGGTGTAATGACTGGGATTTTCTGGTGAAGTTTGACGGAGACCTGACTTTTGCGCCGGATTATTTTCAGAGGTGCTTCGAGCATTTCGCACAGGAACCACGACTCGGAATCGGCGGAGGGGACATCTGTCATACGGTGCGCGGAGAATTGAAAGTCGAGGCCGTCCCCAAGTTCCATGTTCGAGGCGCCACCAAGATTTACAGGAGAGCTTGCTGGGAAGCAATCGGGGGTTTATTCTCCGGCGCGGGATGGGACACAATCGATGAAGTTAAAGCCAACATGCTGGGCTGGGACACGTATAGCTTCAAGGAACTCCAGCTTGTTCATCATCGCCCTACCGGCTCCGCTGATGGGTTTCTGCGTGACCGTGTAAAGTACGGTTCGATCTGTTTCGTCTGCGGATATCATCCGCTTTATGTTTTAGCTCGCTGTTTATACCGGTCGGTCCGGAAACCATACATTCTCGGCTCACTGGCTATTCTCTTTGGTTACCTGAAAAGCTATTTTATTCGTACTCCGCAAGTGAACGACCAGCAGTTCATTCGTTATTTGAGGAAACAGCAGCTGAAGCGTCTCTGTGGGATGCAGACGATCTGGAGGTGACCTCCAGTTTGGAGCGGTCAGGTTCAGTATATGTGTGGAATCTGCGGAAAATTGATGTTGGGCAATGAGGCGACAGTGTCGCCCGAACTCGTCAAGGCCATGGCGGACACCATCTACCATCGCGGGCCAGACGATGACGGCTACTACGTCTCGGGTCCGATAGGTCTCGGTTTTCGCCGGCTTTCGATCATCGACTTGCAAAGGGGCCATCAGCCCGTCTCGAATGAGGACGGAACGGTCCAGATCATTTTCAATGGCGAAATCTACAACTATCAGGAGCTGCGTGCCTTTCTCTTGAGCAAAGGCCACGTTTTTAAGACCCAGAGCGACACGGAAGTGATCGTCCATTTATATGAGGAGTTCGGGCCTCCATGTGTGGAAAAGTTGCGCGGGATGTTTGCCTTCGCAATATGGAATGAAAATACCAAGACTCTATTCCTGGCGAGGGATCGTGTTGGAATAAAGCCCCTCTACTATTGCCTCACCGACACATCTTTGGTCTTCGCCTCGGAGATAAAAGCCATCCTGGCGGACCCATCGATCGCCCGAGAGATTGCTCCCGAGATGATCGACCGGTTCCTGACCTTTCTATATGTTCCCGGTCAGGAAACTTTGCTCAAAGGAATTCGCAAGCTAGCGCCCGGGCACTATCTCCTCGTCAAAGATGGCAAGGCGGTAGTGGAGCAGTATTGGGATCTTCGCTTTGCGGAGACTACTCGGAGCCAAAGCCTTAAGGATGCGGAAGCCGATTTGACGAGCCTGTTGGCCGAAGCGGTTGAACTCCACATGATCGCGGACGTGCCAGTGGGTGTCCTTCTCAGTGGAGGAGTGGATTCAACCGGTGTACTTAGCCTAGCTGCGCATGGGACCGACAAGGCGATCAGCAGTTTCACCGTAGGTTTCTCCGGCGGGGAAGTTGCCGACGAGAGACCTTATGCTAGATTGGCGGCAAAAACATTCGGTACCCGGCACTATGAGATGACGATTTCGGCCGACGATTTTGCGGCATTTCTGCCTCAGTACGTGTGGCACATGGAAGAGCCAGTCTGCGAGCCGCCTGCGATTGCCTTGTATTATGTCTCGAAGTTGGCGAGGAGCCATGTCAAGGTGCTGCTGTCGGGAGAGGGCGGAGACGAAGCCTTTGCCGGGTACAGCAATTATCGCAATCTCGTTTGGCTCGAGCGGATTAAACGTGGACTTTCTCCGCTAAACGGCGCCGCTGCACGGGGACTCTCTTTTGCCGACTCGCTTTTGCACTTGCCTGGAATGGCCAAGTATGTGCCGTTGATGAACGACCGGTTCCCCAACTATTACTACAGCCGGACCTCGAACCCGTATCGCTACAGTGGAAACCGATTAGGAAAAGTGTATTCAGCTGATTTTGCGCAAGCGATTGACCACGAGCATTCGCTCGAACCCGTGCGCGAGCTACAGGCACATGTCCGGGGCCAAAATACGCTCGATGCCATGCTGTATATCGATACGAAGACTTGGCTACCAGACGATCTCTTGATCAAAGCGGATAAAATGACGATGGCCAACTCCGTGGAACTCCGTGTGCCTTTGCTCGATCACAAGGTCCTGGAATTCGCGGCGTCGTTGCCGCCCAGTTTCAAGCTGAACGGGTTCAATCTAAAATACATTTTGAAGTCCGTGTTGTCGCAAAAGATTCCCAAGGAGATCCGTAACCGAAAGAAAACCGGATTCCCGGTTCCTTATGAGTCATGGCTTCGAAATGATCTCAAGAGCGTCGTCTGGGACGTATTGATGGACCGCCGGACACTCGAACGCGGTTACTTCAGTAAGGACGGCGTCGAGGGGTTGCTCCGAGCCAACTCGAGCGGTAGCAACTATTCCAAGGAGATATTTTCGCTCCTCAGCTTGGAGCTGTGGCAACGGACCTTTCTGGAGCACGAACAAGTTGTTCTACAGTAGAACAAAATCCGCCGCCATCAACTTGGCCGCGCATGCATTTTGGCGCGTACCTGGTTCCTTCGGGATTGCGCGCATTCTCGGCCCCTCCTACTCATTACGATGTGTGGTATTTCACAATATCTCGGCGGTCGAGTCGCCATTTACTACGGGGATGAGCGTCAGTATTACCCCTAGGAAATTTGAGGCCGCGCTCCGGTTTTTGACCAAGTACTACACTCCGGTGAGTCTACAGGACGTTCTGACCCATGCGGATGGCCGAGGGCTTCCGTCCCGTGCGGTGCTTGTGACCTTCGACGACGCCTATGCTTCTGTTGCGGACTCGGCGGCGCCCCTATGCCGACAGTTTGGCGTACCTGCTGTCTTTTTCGTGAACGCCGCATTTCTTGATAACCAACGATTGGCGCCCGATAATCTAGTGTGTTATGCGGCCAACGTTTTGGGAATGGAGACAATTCGTGCCGCCGCCGGTACCGTAAGAGGCGTGGGGCCCTTCAAACTGCAGTCTCTCTCCGAGGTGTTCAACCGTTTCTTTCCGGCCATTTCACTGGCCGAAAGGGACGTTTTTCTTGACGCTTTACGTCAATTCGCTGGCATTAACGAAGGTCGCTTGGCAAAGGAAGCGGGCCTGTACTTGACCAGCAAACAGCTTGGTGAGATGGCCTCTTTCGATTTCGAGATTGGGAACCATACTTACACTCACGTGCACGGCAGATCTCTTTCGCGGCAGGACTTTGCTCCACAACTCGACAGGAATAAGGCAGAATTGGAAGCGGCGTCTGGGACCAAAGTGCGGTCATTCAGCCAGCCTTATGGCTCCTCGAAAGATCTCAATCGCGACTTGGCAGAGCATCTTCGACGCACCGGCCACGAGGCGGTCTTCCTCAGCGAGAGTGTTGCGAATCCTCGCGGTGCTGACCCGTTCCATCTCGACAGAGTCAGCAGCCGAGCCGAGAGCGACGACACTTTCTTTTTTGAGATGGAGGTTCTTCCTCGCCTTCGTGCCGTGCGGAACCGGCATTTCCGTGTGTTCACGGATTCGCCAGGGGCGATGGACGGGAACGAAAGCGCCGAAACATTCGATTGGAGGCAACCGCATGCCTAAGATGACGCGCGAAGAATTCCTGTTGGAGATGGATGAGATTCTTGACCTGAAACCTGGAACGCTTCGAGGTCATGAGAAACTTGAAGATTTGAAGAACTGGGACTCCACCGCCCTCATCAGCCTGATCACCATGGCGGAAACAAACAACAGTGCGCAGATTTCTCCCGACCAGGTTGTAGGCTGCTCCACGGTCGCGGACTTGCTACGGTTGGCTCAGGTGGACGGCAGTTCTAGTTGACCGCCGCGTGCCTCAAAGCCCAGGATTTTTTGACTGTTCTCGTCCATATGACGAGACCGCGCGCTGTTGAACGCGCAGCGGGGTAGCGGAGATTTCCAGTGGCATCAGAAACCAAAACATTTCAACCGGACATTCTGAAAGCGTTGCGATTCCCGACTACACCGGCAGAGATTTTGCGAAAGCGACAATCTCTGAAGAAAGAACTGCTCGGACAGGCGAATCTAACCCCCACGCGAATTGCAATTCTCGGCGGCTCCACGACAGCAGAAGTAAAGAGCATGCTGGAACTCTTCCTGTTAGCCCAGGGAATCCAGCCGACCTTCTTCGAGTCCGGATACAACCGTTACTCTGAGGATGTCCTGTTCCAGAACCCAGACCTGTGGAATTTCAAACCGGATATTGTCTTTGTTCATACGACCTGGCACAACGTTTCGCAATTCCCTCAATTAATGGAGCCGGAAGCCGAGGTCGAGCAGCGTGTTCGCCGTGAAATGGCCCGGTTTGCGTCCGTTTGGGAGAAAATTCACACGGAACTCGGCGCGCTTATCATCCAGAACAACTTTGACTTGCCGCACCTCAGACCCCTGGGGAATCTGGAGGCTTCCGAATCGTTCGCCCGCGTGAACTTTCTGATGAGGTTGAATGCAGAATTCGCAAAATATGCGCGAAGCCACTCGCGGTTCCTGATTAATGACATTCACTATCTTTCCGCACAAGTAGGCCTCAACAATTGGCACGGTCGCGCCTACTGGTATAACTTTCACATGGCTCTGAGCCCCACAGCCACGGTGCCCCTGGCTCAGAACCTTGCGGCGATTGTGAAGTCCGTTTACGGAAAATCCAAGAAGTGCCTGGTTCTGGACTTGGACAATACACTTTGGGGCGGGATCGTGGGCGACGATGGTGTGCAAAACCTCATTCTGGGCCGCGACCACCCGGTCGGCGAGGCCTTTCTGGACTTCCAGCGGTATGTAAAGGACTTGCAACGGCGAGGTATTATTCTCGCCGTATGTTCGAAGAACGATATCGAGAATGCGAAGGAAGGCTTCTCGCATCCAGACAGCATTTTAAAGGTCGAGGATTTCAGCGTATTCAAAGCCAACTGGAATCCCAAGCCCGGAAACATGCGCGAGATCGCCAGAGAGCTCAACATAGGTCTTGATAGCCTGGTATTTGTCGATGATAACCCGGCGGAGCGAGCCCTGGTCGCTGACCAACTTCCCGAAGTAGCGGTGCCAGATGTGGGATCAGACGTGTCGCGTTTTGCCGAAGCACTCGAACATGAGCGGTACTTCGAGGTCGACCGGGTAGTCCAGGACGATCTCAAGCGCGCAGTTTATTACAACTCCAACGCGCAGCGAAGCACGTATCAGGCTGGCTTCCGCGACTACGGCGAGTTCCTTGCGTCCCTCGAAATGACCGCCGAGATTGGCTCTTTCTCTGCGGTTTACCTCGAGCGAACCACGCAACTGATCAACAAGACGAACCAGTTCAATCTCACAACGAAACGGTATACCAGCGCCGAGGTCGAGAGCATCTCGCGGGATCCGGGTTTTGTCACCCTTTACGGCCGGCTGGCCGACCGATTTGGCGACAATGGCTTAGTCTCAGTCCTCATTGGGCGCGTCTCTGGCGAGACCCTTGAAGTGGATGTCTGGCTGATGAGCTGTCGCGTTCTGAACCGCGAAATGGAACTCGCCATGTTCGATACCTTGGTCGAACACTGCCAGGCTCGAGGCATCCGCAGGATTGTGGGTGTCTATATTCCTACGAAGAAGAACAACATGGTTGCCGGGCATTATTCCGGCCTCGGTTTCACTCGACTAACTGAATCCTCCGGTGACCACGAGTTGTGGCGTTTTGACGTTCCGCAATCTTATTCGCTGAGAACGCGCTTCATTCGCAGGACCGCACAGACGTTGCCGACCAGTGCCAATGCTTAAGGAACCCATTACCACACGAAGGTCAGCCGTCGATCTCGCAGGCCGCGAGAAAGAACCGACATCCATGCCGAATCCTGCATGGCAAGTCGAAGTGGATCGTGCAACTCCTGCGGAATGGTCGAAAATGCTCGGTCTGTTTGACGACGCGAACATTTATCAGACCTTCGACTATGGCGGAGTTCGCTGGGGAAAAAAAAGCCTCAGTCACCTGGTCTTAAAGGGAGACGGCGAAGTCTTGGGAATGGCACAACTCAGGATCGTTCGCCCAACACCACTCAAGTTTGGCATGGCGTACTTGCGCTGGGGTCCGCTTTGTGAGCGGCGTGGCAAACTGCGGGATGCTGAGGTTTTCACCAATATGGCGCATGCTTTGGAGGAGGAATATGTCGGCAAAAGAAAGCTTTTGTTACGTGTTCTCCCCAATGCTTTTGCCGGATCTCCTCGCGCCGAGGTAATGCAAACTGCCTTTTCCCGGTTTACTCCAGAAGCCCTGACCCGGGAGAACACCTACCGAACCTTGGTCCTCGATCTCAGTCCCTCGCTCGATGAATTGCGAAAGAAACTGGACGCGAAATGGCGAAATAAGCTTTCGGGCGCGGAAAAAAACAACCTCAAGGTCGTGGCTGGAAACGGCCCCCAGGAATACCAGACGTTTTGCCAGCTCTACTATCAGATGCGGCAGCGGAAGAATTTCGAAACGACGGTGGATGCCGAGGAGTTCCGGCGGATACAAGAGAGCTTGGCGGAGCCCCATCGCATGCGGATCTTGATTTGCGAGAATCAGGGTACTCCGGTGGTGGGGCTTGTTGCCTCAGCGATGGGCGATTCTGCCATTTATCTGCTGGGGGCTACCAGCGACGCCGGGTTGAATACCAAAGGCGCTTACCTTTTGCAGTGGACCATGATTCGATGGCTGAAGGAGAATGGCATTCGGTGGTACGACCTCGGCGGTATCGATCCTGAGGGGAACCCGGGCGTGTATTCCTTCAAGAGAGGATTGTCCGGCTTGGACGTTTGTCAGACGAACCCGTTGGTCGCGTCCGACAGCGCCCTATCTTCCGCAATCGTCAAGGCAGGTCTGGCAGTGCAACGCACCCTTCGTGGCTCGCTGAGCCCCCTAAGCGTGGCCCGCTCACTCAAACAACTGGCAACAAAAAACTAGGTTCAGCGCATGTCGACTCCATCCACTTCTGTAGATATGTCTGTTGTCATCGTCGGCTGGAACGCCAAACACTACCTGGAGTTGTGTCTGGAAAGTCTGGCCAAAGCCCCGCCACGGCGCAGCATCGAAGTCTTTGTGGTCGACAATGCGTCCGCGGACGGCTCCGCGGAGATGATCGAAGCGAAATTTCCCTGGGTGAAGCTGATCAAGAGCAGCGAAAACTTGGGTTTTTCGAAGGGCAACAACGTAGCCATCCGGCAATGTCAGGGCCACTACATCGCGTTGGTGAATCCAGACGTGATCGTGTTCCCGGGCTGTCTGGACGCGCTCGCGGATTTCTTGGATCAGAACCCCAAAGTGGGCAACGTGGGACCCCGCGTGCTGAATCCAGACATGTCGATGCAGAGTACCTGCCGGCGGTTTCCAACGCTGTGGAACAATTTTTGTTCGGCGACTGGCCTGTCCACCCGGTTCAAGAACTCGCGGTTCTTCGCGGGCGAACACATGTTCTACTTTCCGCACGATCGGAC
>CAWILQ010000027.1:0-454216 GCA_963836965.1 Candidatus Acidiferrales bacterium | reverse complement strand
GCTGTTTGCTCGCTTTGCCCACCGTCCCAGCTTGTATTCGTGCGACCGTTTCGCGGCCGTGTCGTGGATATCCACCTTCACGTTGCCGTTTGCGTCGCATGTGTAAACTTCTTCAACCCACAAGTCTTGCGCCGCAGCAAAGCGCCGGACTGCTTCCCCTGCCAGATCCGCCGATTTCCCGAGCGTTGGATCGAACGCCACTCGAATCTCATCCCAATTGCTAATCTCTCCTTCTGGCTGGTGATCGGCGCCCAGGTGAGCGCACTCCAGGTATCGAAAGTAGCCGATATTATGGGCTGGCCGGTAGGATCGCACGATCCGCAGCGGTTCCTCGCCTCGAGAGGGCAGCCGTAGGCCCCGAGGGAATATCACGTCGAACACCACATTGCGGCCCTCATCCGCTTCTCGCCACACTCCAAAATGCTTCGTAAATTGGTCTCGGAAAGGACGCACCTCGTGCCCATCCGCCCGAATCGTTAGTCCGATCGCAGTAGCCGAACGCATGTACGCCGAACGCCGTACTCTCCGCCCAAACGTTTCGCGCAGAACTCGTGCCACCGGGGGCAATTCCGATCCGCCCCCGGTCAGATACAAAGTGTCGATGATCTGATCGGGATTGCTCGCTAGCAAATCCTCCGCTACCTTTCTTGATTCCTCCACCAAGGGTCGGCACTGTTCGTAGTAGGCATCCGCGCCGATCGAAATTTCTTCCCAGTCCTTTCGAACCCGTCCCAGATCCACCGAAAGCTTGCGGCTGTTCGCGTTCAGCGATTCTTTCTTCTCACGGCATTCGTCAAACAGCAAATACCATTCTCCCGCCGTTAGCGATTCCTCGCTCTCTTGCGGTCTTCCCGCCTCGGCCAGAACCAGTCGCGCCAGAATCTCGTCGAAATCGTCTCCGCCGAGATCGGGAATGCCGTCGGAGGCAACCACGGTGTGCTCCGCGTCCCCCAGCGCGACCAGCGAAACATCAAACGTCCCGCCTCCCAGGTCATAAACAAGCAGACCACTCTTTCCACGCCGTTTCCGGTCGCTGCTGTTGCGATAAGCAAACTCCACCGCTGCGGCCGACGGCTCGTTCAATAAGCCCAGCACTTCGAAACCGGCTGCTCTCGCCGCCTCTTGTGTCAAAAATCGCTGATTGCTGTTCGCATTCGCTGGCACGCCGAGCATGACTTGTAGTCTGTCTTGTTTCCGCGCGCCCAAAGTAGACCTTTCTAAAAGGTCCCGGTGCAGCGCCGTCATCATCTCCGCCAAGGCAACAGATACTTTAAGCCGCTGCCCGCCTGCCAACAGTTCGCTCTGCGGCCCGGCGTTCTTCAGCCACCGCTTCAGTGAGCGTACTACCGTCCAGTCCGTAACGCCCTGTCGCTCCAGCGCCTCCCACCCATAAACTCTCTGGTCTCCGGACACCGCCAGCAGGGACGGGAACCAGTCCCTCACTTGTCCGTCCGACGCTTCGAAATTTACAAGTGGATAGTTGCCCCGGTCCGCTGCGGCGACTACGATTCGCGTTGTTCCAAAATCAATTCCTATTTTCACGGCACTTCCATTTTAAAGTCTGCGGCGCCCGTGGCCAAGTCCGCTCTGCGCGATTCTTCCGAATTCTTGGATCGCCCGGCGTTTCTGGACGCCGTGCTGTAGGGCCCGCCCTTTGCTTGCCCGGAGGCGAACGGAGGCGAGCCGTTTCGCCTGGCCCCCACGCCGCCTTTGCCGGTAGGCCCTTGGGTTTTCTTCGCGCTCGATCTTAATGCGAATTCCTCTCCGAAACGATCCGCCCATACGGTGACGCCCGCGCCAACCGGTCAAAATACTCGTATGCCGCGCCTGCAATCTTGGCGATCGCATCATCTCCATCCGATTCTCGTTTCAAATACGCCGTCATCACCACAATCACGAACGGCCGGTTCGGCACAAACACAATTCCCACGTCGTTCCGCACCCCGGCAAGTTCACCCGGCTTGTTTGCGCACACCACATCCTCCGGAATGTACCGGGGAATATCGCTCGCCTTCGGCGTCCCCAGCACTTTGAAGAAGTCCTCCGCCAACGCCTTGCTGAGCACCTTCTGCTGATAGAGAGCGGCGAACAAGGCCATCATCTCGCTTGGCGTGGAAATATTCTCTCGTCCCTCTTGCGCTGCCTTGACATCCATCATCTTCCGTTGCAGCCGCGTTTGGTGAAGCCCAAGCGAATCCAGCATCACGTTTACGTTCTGCATCCCCACTCGATCGATCAGCACATTTGTTGCGCTGTTGTCGCTCACGGCGACCATAAACGTCGCCAGATCGCGATTCGTCACCCGCGTCACTCCAGGCGTCAAGCCGCCCATGATGAAGCTGTCGGCGACAAGATCGTGCGCGTCGACGGTGTACAGATCGCTCAACTTCGCCTTCCCGCTGATCCCTTCCTCGGTCCGTTGTTCTTGCCGGTAGAGCTCCGCCAAAACCGCCACTTTGATCGAAGACGCCTGCGCAAACACATGATTGGCATTCAACAAAAAGGTCCGTCCGTCTGTAAGATCCTGGACGGCCACGCCCATCGTCCCGTCCAGGCCTCGGTTCGTTTCTTGAACACTGGTTTCGAGCTTTTGCCATAACAACTCGCTCTGCGATGGATTTGTCGTGGCGGCCGATCTTTCGTTCGGTGTATCTCCGGTTTGTGCCGCCGTACACATGCCGGAGAGTGCCATCCACATTCCACAGATTACTGCTCGGACCGATCGCATCATCACCCACCATGATCTAGTCAGTTGTTTTTCAAGTCCAATCGAGAAATCTCGGCTCATCTTAGCATCGATTTCGAAACGGCTTCCCTCGGACGCCGTCACAACCGCATCCGAAAAACGTGTGGTACATTAACGTGGTCCATGACATCTACATCCCCGATCAAGCGTTTATTCTCATCTCTCATTGTTTTGTCCGGCGTTCTGCTCCTCTCCCCCTCGTCCCGCGCCCAACTGCGTTCCGTTCAGCAGCGTACCGCCAGCGGAGTTCTCGAAGGCGTCGTCAGTGCCGACGGCAAAGTCCGCACCTTCAAAGGCGTTCCCTACGCCGCTCCTCCCGTTGGCCTTCTCCGCTGGAAACCGCCCCAGCCTGCCGCACCTTGGACTGGCGTGCGCAATGCCACCGATTACGGCCCCCGCTGCATGCAAACGCGCGTGTTCGACGACATGATCTTTCACGATGCCGGTCCGAGCGAAGACTGTCTCTATCTGAATCTGTGGCTTCCCGAACAACATTCAAAAGCGCGTCTTCCCGTTATGGTTTGGGTTTATGGCGGCGGCTTCGTCGCCGGCTCAACCTCCGAGCCTCGCCAGGACGGCGGTAATCTCAGCAAAAAAGGCGTCCTCGTGGTCAGCATGAACTACCGCCTCGGCATCTTCGGCTTCTTCTCCCACCCCGAGCTGTCCAGGGAATCCGGCCACGACGCTTCTGGAAACTACGGCCTCATGGACCAGGTCGCGGCCCTCAAATGGGTCCACGACAATATCGCGGACTTTGGCGGCGATCCCGACAACGTCACCATCTTCGGCGAATCCGCCGGCTCCTCTTCCGTCAGCGCCCTCATGGCGTCGCCTCTTGCCAAAGGCCTGTTCCGCCGCGCCATCGGCGAAAGTGGCGCTCTCTTCAATTCTTCACGGCCGATGAAGCCGCGATCTGAAACCGAAAAGCTCGGCGTCGAATTTGCGAAATCCATCGGCGCAGAATCCCTTGAAGCGCTCCGCGCAAAGCCTTCCGCGGATATTCTCGAAGCTGCCGCCAAGAAAGGCGCGCCGGAGTTCCGCCCCAACGTCGATGGATATTTCCTCCCGGAAAGCGTCGAGGCAATCTTCTACGCTGGCAAACAGAGCCATGCGCCGCTTCTGGCCGGCTGGAACGCGGATGAGGGCAACTACCGCTCAATCTTCGAGAAGGAAACTCCCAGCCCTGAAGCTTTCTCCACGAAGGTCCGCGAACTCTATGGCTCGAACGCCGAAGCCATCCTGAAACTTTATCCGGCTTCGAACGTCGACCAGGCCAAGCGCGCCGCGAGCGACCTCGCCGGCGATCGCTTCACCGCGCTCTCCACCTGGAAGTGGCTGGAACTTCAACTCAAAACCGGTGCATCTCCCGCTTACCGCTTTCACTTCGAAGAAACTCTTCCTTTCCCTGCGGGCGCTCCGCCGTCTCCCGACAACGAACCCGAAGCGCCTCACGCCTCTGAAATCGAATTCGTCTTCGAGGTCCTTCCCTCGAAAGACCTTCCCTGGCGTCCCCAGGACCAAGCAGTCTCCGAGCTGATGAGCTCCTACTGGACCAACTTTGCAAAAACCGGCGATCCCAACGGCCAAGGCCTCCCGCACTGGCCCATCTATGGCCCTACCGAATACCCGGTGATGCACCTCAATGCCCATTCCGAGGCCAAGCCTGACAACCACCGCGCCCGCTACGCCCTCCTCTCCACTCTCCACTAGCTCCCCAGCTCAGCATGTAGGCAACCGATGTAGCGGCCGCGTTCTGGGGCACGCGCCTTTTGCTCCATCTGAAATCCCCGTAGTGGCGGTCTTCAGACCGGTGTTTTTCCGAAGACTTCCCGCCGCTCTCTCTCGAATATCTCCACACTCCGCTAGAATGGAATGGGAGTGGGTATGACGGCCAAAAAACCAAATGTGTTGCTGACGAATGACGATGGCCACCAAGCCGCCGGGATACGAGCCTTGGCCGAAGAACTCCAGGACTTTGCCGACATAAACATTGTCGCACCCAGTTCCGAGCGCAGCGGCGCCGCGCAATCTCTCACGCTCCGCCAACCCATCGTCTGCCACAGAATCGCCGAAAACGAATGGGCCATCGATGGCACTCCGGCCGATTGTGTGATCGTAGCTTTGCACAGCCTTCTTCCTACGCTCCCGGACCTTGTAATTTCCGGCATCAATCACGGCGCAAATCTCGGCGAAAACGTCTACTACTCCGGTACCGTCGGCGCAGCCAGGGAAGCGGCGATTCACCACGTCCCCGGGCTGGCCGTGTCTCTATGCTCGAAGCGCGTCGATCTGAATTTCGCCCCGGCCGCGCGACTGGCGCGTCAGACCGCGCAAAAAATTATGTCCGAGAAGCTGCCGGAACAGGTATTTTTGAACATAAACGTCCCCGAAAACTGGCAAAGCGGTTCTGTCAAGCTGACTCGCCAATCCAAAAAAATCACTAGGACGCTGCTTCGCCAAGGTGAAGATCCTCGCGGACGCCCTTATTTCTGGTTGAGTGAGCAAAAGGTCGATCGCGACACGGAGATTGACGCGGATTCCGACTACGCTGCCGTTTTTGCCGGCGCGGCTTCCATCACTCCCCTCAACTTGGATCCCACTCATACGGAATCGCTCAATCATCTCTCGCACTGGCTCGCTGAGTTGCAGAATCGAGGCTAGCTCTTCGGACCCACCTCAGCGCGTGGAATCCCCGCTTCCAGTAGAATTGACAAGCCTATGAGGGTGCCGTCCACCTACGATGCGGTCGTAATCGGCGCTGGTGTGTTCGGGGCATGGACAACCCTACATCTGGCAAAGCGTAAACAGCGAGTCCTGCTCGTTGAAGCCCATGGGCCCGCCCATTCGCGCGCCAGTTCCGGAGGCGAAACCCGCATCATCCGCATGAGCTATGGCTCGGATGAAATCTATACGCGATGGTCGCAGCAGTCCCTCACCGAGTGGAAAGAGCTGTTTGCCGCAACGGGCGAAAGACTCTTTCAACAAACCGGTGTCCTGTGGCTGTCTTCGCCAGGCGATTCAACCTTCGAAAAATCGCGGGACACATTACATCATTATGGCGTAAACCACGAAACCTTCCAGCACGCGGAACTGGAACGTCGCTATCCCCAATTCAATTTCGAGGGCATTTCTCTCGGACTTCTCGAACCGGAGAGCGGCGTCTTGCTCGCAAGACGCGCCGTCGCTTGCGCGGTGAAATCTGCGTTGCGCCAAGGTGCCCATTTGCAAATCGCCAAAATCAAAACGCCGAGCGGTTCCAAGCACCTGGATTTTGTCGAAACAACCGATGGCGCACGCATCTGCGCCGCGAATTTCGTTTTTGCCTGCGGTCCTTGGCTCGGCAAAGTTTTTCCCGAGGTCCTCGGTAATCGCATCTTTCCGACACGCCAGGAAGTATTTTTCTTCGGAACTCCACCCGGTGACGTACGATTTGCCCCACCGGCGATGCCAACGTGGCTGATCCCATCCGAGGAAGCCTATGGCATGCCGGATATCGAGGCTCGCGGCCTGAAGCTTGCCTGCGACCAGCACGGTGGGCGTGTCGACCCCGACACGCAGTCACGTTTGGCATCGCCCGAAGGCGTGAAGTGGGCATGCGGTTTCGTTGCACGTCGATTTCCCGCACTGAAGAACGCACAAATCGTGGAGACTCGTGTGTGCCAATACGAGAACACCTCGAACGGCGATTTCCTGATCGATCGCCATCCCGACTTTTCCAATGTATGGCTTGTCGGCGGAGGCTCCGGGCACGGCTTCAAGCATGGTCCTGCCTTCGGCAACTACACGGCAGCATTGATGCTCGGCGAACAAACGCCCGAGCCGCGTTTGTCGCTTTCCTCAAAAAGCAGCCAACAAAAGCGGTCGGTCCACTAACTGGAACATGGCAGAGGCTCTCGTCAGGGTGAAATATGCTTGGCGCAGGAGGTCGGAGCGTCTAATTCATCCTGAGCCTCGCAGGGCTCCGACATAAGTGCTTGGCAATCAATCAGGCTTCAGCCCCGGAGGAATTGCCTTTCAGCTTTTTCCGCATCCTTATTCTCAGGCTGTCCACTCGAAACGAGCAGTCCCATCGCTTCTTCAGGTTTTCTTCGGAGTTTTCCGCCGCGACCCGTCGACTAATTTGGCGCTGTTCTTCCGCCGCGCCTTCTCTTCGTACAGATTCTGATCGGCGTCCTTCAGCAATTTCTCTACACGCTCCCCTTCGCCGTGGTAAACCGAAGTACCGATGCTCACGGAAATCGTCGGCTCTTCCTGATCCGATAGCAAGGTCTCATGAATGCGCGAAGCCACCCGCTGCGCTTCTTCTTCTCGGGCCTCAGGAAGCACAACCGCGAATTCATCCCCGCCATAGCGCGCGGCTGTATCAATTGCCCGGCAGTGCACGCGCAAGATATCCGCCACACGGCAGAGGGCCCGGCTGCCCACCAGGTGCCCATAGTTGTCATTGATTTTCTTAAGGCCGTCCAGATCGAGTAGCAGAACCGCGAACGAGCGTCCGGTCCGCAGTGTGCGCTCCGTCTCCGTATCGAGCACATCGAGCAGCTTCCGGTAATTCGCCAATCCCGTCAGCGGATCGCTTGCCGCCAGGTGCCGCACCTGCTCAAACACTCGCGCGCTGTCCAGCAAAGCCCCCGCCAAAATAATGATGTAGCTTCCCACGTTCAACATCTGCGCGAACACGAAAGGTCCGTCGAGAAGCCGTATAGACTGGCACGCCGCCAGTTGTGCGGCCAGATTCACCCACACGGCGGAGTAAATCGAGCGGTCGAACGCCGAGTTCATCAGGTACTTGCGCTGGCGATATCCGTAGAGCGCCACCAGAAAAATCACCGCCGGTATCAACTGCAACGGATTCGGAATGACCGCATTCGGATGTCCCGAAACATCCGGGGGAAGCCGCCTCAAAGACGCGGAAATCAGGTAAGTCAGCGACAAGACCGTGAACAACGCCCCGCCGATTTCGAGCTTCGGGTGCCGTGAACGCGGAATGAAATGTTCTACGACTAACGCCACTCCGAACAGTAGAGCCAGCACCAACCGGCTGATCCACCATCCCACCGGAGCCCACAAGAACCAGGTGAGGGATGACTGGTTCATCTGAAAAAACAGGATCGCGGACGCTGTCAGCGTCGCTCCCGACAAAAGAAACCCGGAACCAAGAATCAGCGAGAGCCGGTCCTGTGTCCCCTGGAAACGTACCAGGGCCACCGCGGCGAACACAAAGGCAAACAACCCTGTGGTGATCTGTAGATAGCCCTGCAGTATGGGATCCGGACGCAGTGTGCTCGATCGCAGCCAGTCCGCAATCACGAACACCAGCACGAATCCCGCCGCATGTGCCAGGAGACGCCGAATCTGTTGACGATCTGCTTTTAGGGCTAGTTCGCCCATTGTGCCTGCCTTTTGCTGCGGGCTGGGGACTCGCGCTTTCGTTCTGATGCTATCGTTTGTGCGTACATTCATTAGACGCGAAATCGCTCTCCCTTGTTGCGCATCTTCATTGGGCTGTGAACCAAGAGATACGCCTGGAAATTAGGGCAAGCAACTGTACTACCGTACAGTCATGTGGATAACCTGCGGTTTTACACCAACGAAAGAGCATCACCGATTCGTCATTGCGGAACGGAGTCCGCGGAGTGAGCAATCCCTCCGGCTTCACGGCATCGCCGGCCGTTTGCGCACCGAGGCCTTTTCATCCCTCCGTACAAGGACTCACCGATGTTCAAAATTGCCCTTGCGCCTCGGCGCATTGTTCCTCAAGATAACCCTATTGAATCGTTTCAATAGAATGAGGTGTTTCGGTGGTGAAGCGCAGCACGAAGACTAACTCTGGCGCGCCCAAGAAAGAGCCGCGTCGAGCAGCGCATACTTTGGCAGAGATTTTTTCCCAACCTCACGTCTGGGTTGAGACCGAAAACCACTTGAGGAAATCCGGAATCCTCGACAGCTTGGTCGAAACTTTCTCTCCCCGCAGCCCGTGGTTGTTTGTCGGCTGCGGTTCGAGCTACTACCTTTCCCGGCTTATCGCCGCCCTCTGGAACAAACACACCTACATTCCTGCCACGGCCGTCCCTGCTTCCGAACTTCTCTTCGCACCGGAAGAGACCTTGCGTCGCGTCGGCGCCGAGCAAATCGTCCTCATGTCGCGTTCTGGCGAAACCACGGAAGTCATCCGCGCTGCGGAATTGCTGCAGTCCCACAAGACGGTGCAAACCTTGGGCGTCACCTGCAACCCTGCGAGCGTCCTCGAAAAGCTCTGTACCCATTCCTTCAAGCTGGACTGGGCCGATGAAACAAGCACCGTCATGACGCGCTCTTTCACTGCGATTCTTCTGGCCTTCCAGCGCCTCGGCTTGCAGTTCGTTGGCGACAATGAATTTTCGGCCGCGCTCGACGAGCTACCACGAAAAGGCCAGGCTTGGCTAGACACGAACGCCCGCAAAATCCAGACATTCGCAACCAAGCGCAAATTCGTCGACTACGTTTTCCTCGGTCAGGGGGTCCACTACTGGCTGGCTCAAGAGGCCGGTCTGAAGGTCATGGAAATGTCTTCGTCGTATTCTCAGGTCTATCACTCCCTTGAATTTCGTCACGGGCCACGCTCGATCGCCGGTCCCGATACGCTGATCACTTTTTACATCTCCGATGCGGCAAAAGAAGCCGAAACCACCTTGGTCCGTGAACTGAAGGAACTCGGTGCCGCTACATTCGTGATCGTCAATCGCGCCACTCCTGAATTGAAAACGCACAGCGACCTCCTCGTCGAACTCGCGCTGGACGGCCCTGAGTTTGCGCGATACGCTTTGACCGCCATTCCCGCACACTTACTGGGGACGGCTGTCGGCTTGCGCAAGGGCCTCAACCCGGACGCGCCGAAAAATCTCACTCGCGCCGTCGTGCTCGCCCCTTCCAAGGTAGGCCGCGCGGCCAAAAGGAGAGGTGCTTGAGCGCGGAAGTCAGCACCATCCCGGCCGCCGGACTTCGCCTTCGGCGCACCCTCACTCTCTGGAACTTGATCATCATTGGGCTCGTCATCATCCAGCCCATCGCCCCTATGGGCATCTACGGCGTTATCAACAACGCCGCCGGCGGCCACGTCGTCACCACCATCCTCATCGCGCTCATCGCCATGTTTTTCACCGCCATCAGCTACGGCAAAATGGCTCGCGTCTATCCGAGCGCCGGCTCCGCCTACACCTATGTTGGCTCCGAGATTCATTCCGGTCTCGGCTATCTCACCGGCTGGGCGATGGTCATGGATTACATCCTCAATCCCCTCATCTGCACCATCATCTGCGCCAAGCTCACGCAGAACATTCTGCCCGAAGCGCCCTATTGGATCCTGGCGATCTTCTACGCTGGGTTCTTCACCTTCCTCAATCTGGGTGGCGTCAAGACTTCTGCGCGCATTAACGACGTCCTCGCCGCGGGCATGACCGTCGTCGTCGTAATTTTCTTCGCTTTCGTCATTCGCTTTGTCTGGGGCTACCACGAGCGCGGCATGCATTTCTTCACCGAGCCTTTCTACAACCCCGCCACGTTCAGTTTCGCCCGCATCGGCCGGGGCACTTCTATCGCCGTGCTGACCTATATCGGCTTCGACGGCATCTCCACTTTCTCCGAAGAAGTCGAAAATCCCCGCCGCAACATCATGCTCGCCACCGTAGGGGTCTGTCTTCTTGTCGGCGTGCTCTCCGCGTTGGAAGTCTACGCTGCGCAACTCGTCTGGGGCTCCAAACCTTTTCCCGAGGAAAAAGTCGAATCCGCATTCCCGCTCGTCGCGCAGCAAGTCGGCGGCTTCTTTCTCTTTCATCTCTTGAACTTTACCGTCCTCATTGCAAACATCGGCTCTGGAATGGGTTCGCAATTGGCTGCCGGCCGTTTGCTGTATGGCATGGGACGAAATGACGCCATCCCCAAATCCTTCTTCGGAAAACTCCAAGCCAAGCGCCGCATCCCTGCCAATAACATCATCTTGATCGGAGTTATTGCTCTGATCGGCGCCTTCGTCACCACCTACGAGCGTGGCGCCGAAATGCTGAACTTCGGCGCGTTCATCGCCTTTATGGGAGTTAATGCCGCCGCGTTCGTGCACTACTACCTCCGCGGCGGCAAAGAAAGAAGCATCGGCGACTTCCTCGTGCCCGTACTCGGATTCGTAGTCTGCGCGGCCATCTGGTGGAACCTCAGCCCTCCCGCAAAGATTGCGGGAAGTATCTGGCTCACGATCGGTGTGGCCTACGGCGCTTGGAAAACCAATTTCTTCAGAAAAGAAATGTCCTTCGAAGTTCCGCCCGAAGACTAAAACCGATCGCCTGTAGTGCTTGCGGGAGGCACGGCTTCGAGCCCTGCCGTAGCCATCCAAAATATGCAAGGCTTCAGCCCCTGAGGAATTGGGCTCGTTCTTTCCCATTTGCAAACTGGGCCACATTAAGCAGAAGATGTCCACGCGAGGATTTACCAATGAAAAAGACCGGCCCAAAGCGCGGGCTCGTCACCATGCGCGACGTAGCTCAAACCACCGGCTTTTCTCCCGCCACGGTTTCGATCGTCCTCAACAATGCTCCCCTGGCGCGCTACATCGCGCCCAGCACTCGCCAGCGCATTGAAGAAGCTGCCAAGCGCCTCGGTTACCGCCCGAACGCTATGGCTCGTTTTCTCCGCAGCAAGCGCAGCCAGAGCATCGGAGTCATGCTCTTCGATGTCACCGACCCGTTCTGCACGCCGATCCTTCGCGGTATCGAAAACGGCCTCTATCCCCTCGGCTACCTGCCCATCTTTGCCGATGCCCACAACCAGCGGGAACGCTTCGAACGCTATCTCGAAATGCTCCTCGAGCGTCACGTCGACGGCTTGATCGTCGTGGCCAATTGGCTCTTCGTGGACATTCACGTCCTCGCCGATCTCAACAAACAGGAAATCCCCACCGCTACGATCGGCTGGGAACTTCCCGGCGATCGCGTCAGTTCCGTCATGGTGGACAATGAAGCCGGGGGCCGCCTCGCCCTCGAGCATCTCTACCAGCGCGGTCACCGTCGTATCGCCATCATCCGTGGTCCGAAGCGCCTCATCGACAGCATCCCACGCTGGCGCGGCATTCAGAAATTCGCACAATCGGCCAAGCTTGAGCTCGATCCCAGCTTGATTCTCCAGATACCCGACGTCTTCGACGCCAACGCTAGCTTCGAACATGGTTATCGCCTGACGGAAGAATTGCTGCAGCAAAAGAAAAAATTCACCGCCATCCTCGCGTTCGATGATCTGACCGCGCTCGGTGCCATGCGCGCCTTGGCCAAAGCAGGAATTAGCGTTCCGGAGCAATGTTCCGTCACAGGCTTCGACGACGTCGCCATCTCGGCACTCTCGGCGCCCTCGCTCACGACCGTCCGTCAACCGTTGGAAACCATGGGCGGCACCGCGGTAAGCATCGTGCTGGATGCCATCAAGGCCGGCCACGAAAACCGCGATTGGGCTCCCATCTCCCAAAAGCTACACCCCGAACTGGTCATTCGCGATTCCACTCGCAGCAACTAATCAAAACTTCCCAATTCTCAAATCTGGCTTGCGCCCTTGTCAGCCTGAGGAGCGTTTTTGCGACCAAGGATCGCAACGCAAAAATCCTCGAAATTCGCTCCATCCGTAACACCTCTTTTTCTCCTCGGTGCCCTCTGTGTGAAAAGCCCTTCTCTCTCCGCGACACCTCGGCGTCTCTGCGTTATTGCTTTCCGTCGCCCGAAAATAAAAAGGCGCCCTGAGTGAAATCAGAGCGCCTTTCGCTTCGACACGACTTTTCGTGTGCTCACGATCCAGGCGGCAAGAAAATAGACTGTGGTGCAAAGAACTCCACATCTGGCAACTCCGTCTTCACCTTCACACTTTGAAACTTCCCCTTCGATCCGCCAGCCCCCGAGAATGTCAACAGATACTGGTTGCTCAGGTGCGTGGTAATTTCATCCAGATACGGTTTGATGGTTACCGGATTCCCAGATCCCAGAAAATAGGACTCCGCGCCGGTATCCTCTGACATCTTGTCGATGTTGTTCTGCGCGTAGTTCACCTGGTAAAACGAGTGTCCCCGGTGCCCCGAACTTGGGTAATAAATCGACCAGATATTCGTATTCTGTTTCTCCGCTCGCTGAATCACGGAATCGAGATCGGGGTAAAACGCGCCAAAAAAGCTTCCTCGGAAGTAGTCAATCCCGGACGTGATCAAAACGATCGAACGGCGCGGCCCTGTATTCGGCCAGCGCTTTAACAAGTCCAAAGTAGCAAGGTAAGGGCTTGATCCGATCGCTCCAAGTCCCATCGGCAGCCGGATGGCTTTTGCGGCCAGTGCGTGGTCCGGCGTAAAGTCCTGCGCCACTCGCGTGGTGTTGTTCTGCAGATAGCCCACCGCAATCGATGTCGAGGCAGGCTGCGCCATGATGAATTCCTTCAAATAATCCCATTGGCCGCCCGCGCCACTGTCGATCGAGTCATCGATCAGAATCGCCATGGCCAACTGATCGGCCTTCTTCCAGTCTCCAATCTGCTTGCGTTCCTTCCCCGTGAAAAGCTGCACGTCGTCCTTGGTGATCGACGGCGCGCTCTCTTTCTTGCCAACGGCTGTCACCGTAAAGCTGGTTGTACTGGAGCCCGCGGCATTGCTTTGCGCGTTAACCGATGCGGCCGTTGCCAGCAGCAATCCTCCGAGGTACACCCCTAGGCTAGTGAAAATTCCCTTGTTTCTCATGCACGTCTCCTCTTCCAGTGGTTCTGTTTTTCAGATGTCCGGAATTACCGGGAGAGATATACCACGACCGCTCCCGTATGTCAGCGGGGAGATCCTTTATGGGGCTGTGGCCATCCTCTCTCCATCAAACACAGTCGCGGGCGCGAAGTCGTAACTCATTCTGCATCCGCTCCCCGGCTCATCGCGTGTAGCGCGAAAGAGTACGCTACGCTCGATAGCAGTGTCCACGATCTCCATGCAACCCGAGTCGAGCCCGGGGCCCCTGGGTAACAGTACCCACCGCCAAGCCCCATGGATTTATGGTCCGTGGCTAGACTTGATCATCGGCTGCGGCGCCTGGACCGCCCCTCTTCTGCTCTTGACCAACTACGTCTCCTCCTCCTCAACCAAGGGTTGGTCCTTCGCCTTCTACGCCCTCGCGCTCCTGTTCAATTACCCGCATTTCATGGCCACCGTTTACCGCGCCTATCACTCCTACGATGAATTTGCGAAATATCGCGTGTTCACCGTCCACGTCACCGTGCTACTCGTCTGCGCTGGTCTCATCGCGCACCTCTGGTATCCGCTCCTGCCCTGGATCTTCACGCTCTACATTTGCTGGAGTCCTTGGCATTACACCGGCCAGAATTTCGGCCTGCTCATGATGTTTACCCGCCGTTCCGGCCTCACCCCCACCGATGGCGAGCGCCAGGCGTTGCATCTCGCCTTCATCGCCTCTTACTTGATGCTTCTCTTCAGCTTTCACACTGGTGCATCGAGCGATCCTTTGATTCTTTCTCTCGGTCTTCCCGCGAAATTCACCTTGCCGGTTCGCGCCATGCTTGGGCTTTTCTTCATCTGCGCCAGTGGCTGGGCCTTGTTCTCGCTGGCGCGTCGAGGTTCCTGGAAGGCCTTGCTGCCGAGCCTCACCTTGACCACAACACAATTTCTGTGGTTTCTCCTTCCCGCCCTCATTGAGCTATTGCGTGGTAGGGAAGTACCGCAAACGCGCTACTCCAGCGGCATCTTAGCGGTTCTGCATTCCGCGCAATACCTGTGGATCACCAGCTACTACCAGGAAAAAGAAGCTCGTGCTGCCGGGCTAACTTCCTGGAAATTCTCTCGCTATCTTTTAACTCTCGTTGCCGGAGGCATCGCTCTTTTCATCCCTGGTCCATGGCTTGCCAGTCGTCTCTTTCACGCCGATTTCGCCACAAGCTTTCTGACCTTTACCGCTCTCGTCAATCTTCATCATTTCCTTCTGGACGGTGCCATCTGGAAGCTGCGCGATTCACGTATCGCATCTCTTCTTCTCAACAAGGCGCCCGACGGCGCGGAAGCCCAATCCGAGCCGGGCACGCTTGCTTCGCTGTTTCACTGGATCACCGGGAAAACAGTTTCCGCCCGCGCCTTGCGCATCGCCTTGATCGTCTGCTTTCTTCTTTGGGGCTGCATGGACCAGCTGCATTTTTATTGGGTCAATGTCTCTGCCAGTCTGAATTCCCTAGAGAGGGCGGCCCGGCTAAATCCCAACGACAGCGCGGTACAGTCCCGCCTCGCGCGCGCTGCCGATGCAGTCGGCAATCGCGATTTGGCTTTGTCCTCCTTGCAGCGCGCCGCGGCAGTAAATCCTTCGAATGTCGGCCTCCAGGAAGCGTATGCACGCGGCCTGATCGTCGCCGGCCGCGACGCGGATGCCTATGCTCTCTACCGGAGTCTGCTCCTTCGCTCACCACAAAACGCCAATGCTCTCGTAAACTACGGTCTGCTGGCCGAGCGCCTCGGCCATCCCGAAGAAGCCGTCGATTCCTGGCAACGTGCCGTCGCGACGGATCCGATGCAAAGCAACGCGCAACTCTACCTGGCCCAAGCGCTCGAACAACGCGGAGAATTACAAGCCGCCGCGCGTCACTACCAAGCCTATTTGCAAGTCGTAGCGAAACATCCTGCCGATCATCCCTCAGAGGGTTTAGCGGTCATCTCCGCTCTCATCAAAGTCGCCGACGCCGATGCCGCCTCCCGCAAGACCGCGGAAGCCTTGCGCGGTTATCAGGCCGCCGCTCGGTTTGCCGAAAAAATCAAGGATCCTGGTTTGCAAAGCCTCGCTCTGGCCCATGCGGCCGACGCACAAGAGCATTCCGGTGCCGTCGCCGATGCCGCGGAATCTTTCCAGCAGGCGTTGATGATCGACGAAACTCAGGGCGACCCCCATGCCGCCGCCACCGACTGGTACAACTACGGCCAATTCCTGCGCCGCCACAATCAACCCGAAGGTCTCGTGTTTGCCTGCTTCTACCGCGCCCAGGACCTCATGAGCACCACGCCAGGCGAAGAGCTAACCGCCATCGCCGCCGCCGTCACCGCAAGCGAAGCTCGTCTCGGTCCTTCCGCCCACGCGCTCCCCGCCCAACTCTCCAAACTCCTCTCCCAAGCCCTCTCCCTGGACGCCTCCGCATTTTCGCCTGTGCCCCACTGAATCCAACGTTAGGGCAATGGGGTCGGACCTTTCAGGTCCGACGTTTTGTGCCAACCAAATTGTCACAACACCAAATCCCGGCTAGAATGCCTCCGGTAGATTCTTTCCCTCTCTTTCGCTCCCTTTCGGAGGTCTGAAGGTCCATGGCGCTGATGCGCTCGATGCTGCTCGTCGCCTCACAAAGCACTTGGTTGCGTGACAACGCCGTGAAATTTCCCTTTGTGCGTCGCAGCGTTTCGCGTTTCATGCCGGGAGAAACCCTCGATTCCGCTCTCGCGGCCGCCGAAGCGCTTCTCGGCAAGAAAATCGGCACTGTTTTCACGCACCTAGGCGAGAACGTCACAGACCGTCGCGAAGCCACTAACGTTTCGGATCATTACCTCGAAGTCCTCGATCGCATCCACGGTGCGAACCTTCCCACGGAAATCTCCGTCAAGCTGACCCAATTGGGCCTGGACCTCTCGCCCGATTTCTGTTTCGAAAATCTCGAACGCATACTTCAGCGTGAAGACCCGCCCACAACCGTTTGGGTGGACATGGAGGCCAGCAACTACGTCGACGCCACCCTAGACATCTACAAGCGCGCTTTGAAGAATTATCCCCACGTCGGAATCTGCCTCCAGTCCTATCTCTACCGCACCAAAAAAGACCTCGCGGATCTGTTACCGCTGCGTCCCTCCATTCGTCTCGTGAAAGGCGCTTACAAGGAACCTTCGAGCATCGCTTTCCCCAAGAAATCCGACGTCGACGAAAATTATTTTGCTTTGGCGCAAGAAATCCTTCGCTCCCACTCTGCGGGAAATTGTCCCCGCGCTGCATTTGGCACTCACGATGTACCGCTCATCCGCCGTATCAGCGATTTTGTCGCCGAGCAAGGCATACCCAAGACCGAATTCGAGGTGCAAATGCTGTACGGCATCCAGCGTGCCGAGCAGGAGCGCCTTGCCCAGGAAGGTCACCGCTCGATTGTCCTTGTTGCTTACGGAACCTACTGGTATCCCTGGTTTGTCCGCAGGCTCGCGGAGCGTCCCGCAAACGTCTGGTTCTTGCTGCGCAACGTTTTTGCTTCTTAGCAGTGCAAAGGGAGGTGAGTAATGCGCAAATGGAGTGCTTTACTCGTAGTCGCTGCAAGCATTCTGTTAATTGCCGCGCGGGTTCCGCAAGAAGCCGGGTGGAAACCGCTCTTCAACGGCAAGGATCTCACCGGCTGGAAGCACGTCGGCCCGGGAAACATGACCGTCGAAAATGGCCTAATTCAAACGCATGGCGGTATGGGATTGCTTTATTGGACCGGCGGGAAACTCGGCAATTGCCGCATTCGCGTGGTCTACAAAATGCGCGATTTTAACGACAATTCCGGCGTCTTCATCCGCATTCCGATCGAGCCGCGCGAAGAATGGATGCCTGTACACTACGGCTACGAAGTGCAGATCGACAATCACCCGGAAACCTCCGACGAAGATGAATACCACGTCACCGGCACTCTCTATTCCTTGACGAAGCCGCTCTCCAAGCCCGGCAAGCCCGGTCCCGAGTGGAACACCATGCTCATTACCCTCGACGGCCCGCACACGATCGTCGAACTCAACGGCGAAAAAATCACCGACTACACGGAAGGCCAACCCGTCCCCGCTCGCAAATTCGACTTCGAACCCCAGCGCGGAACCCGCCCCGACGAAGGCTACATCGGCCTGCAAAATCACAGCGACAACGACATCGTTTTCTTCAAGGAAGTCAGCGTGCAACCTCTTCACTAGCGCTTTGACGAACATGACTTCACGGTTTCCAGAAAGACGCGTCATACGCTCCGGCATGCATCTCTTCGTAGGGGTCCAGCACTGCTGGGCCCCATCCGCGCAGGGTCGTAACCGCAGCAATTCGCGTCTTGCGAAAAAAGCGCTTGGCACTGGGGTTCGGACCTTCAGGTCCGACATTTAACGCTTGGTAAAGAACGGGCTTCAGCCCCTGAGGAATTGCTTTTAGGGTTCCAGTAAGAACTAAACGCACTTAAGATCAAATCGACGCTACGGAGAACACCATGAGCAGAAATCCAATCTCTCGCCGCTCCTTCTTGCAAGCCACCGCTGTTACCTCGGGCGCCGTCCTCGCCGCAAAACGGATCCCCCTCGAAGCGGAAACCATTCCTTCTCCCTTCTCGATGAACGCCCCGAGCGACCGCATTCGTTTCGGCATCATCGGCGTCGGCATGCAAGGCAACGGCCTTCTCTCGACCGCCGTCGGACTTCCCGGCACGGAATGCATTGCCGCCGCCGATCTCTACGACGGTCGCCACAACCTCGCGAAAGAAATCGCCGGCGCGAAGGTCACCACCACGCGTCATTACAAGGAACTTCTCGACAACAAAGACATCGACTGCCTGATCGCTGCCGTTCCCGACCACTGGCATAAGCAAGTCTTCGTCGACGCCATGAGCGCCGGCAAAGACATCTATCTCGAAAAGCCCATGTCCCACAGCGCCGCCGAAGGCGTAGAGATGGTCGCCGCCGCCAAAAAAGCAAATCGCATTGTGCAGATCGGTTCGCAGCGCGTCAGTTCCGTCATCTGCAAAAAAGCAAAAGAAATGCTGGCCCAGGGAATCATCGGAGACATAAACCTCATCGAAGGCTCCCTCGGCCGCAACGACCCCAACGGCGCCTGGGTCTATCCCATCCCTCCGGACCTTTCCACGACAACGCTCGACTGGGACACCTGGCAAGGCACGGTTCCCAAACGCGCCTTCGATGGCAAAATCTTTTGCCGCTGGCGCTGCTGGAAAGAATACGGCACGGGGGTCGCCGGCGATCTCCTCGTGCACCTGGTCAGCGGCATGAACTTCATGATGAGCTGGAATGAAGCTCCCGCTCGCGCCATGTCTTTCGGCGGCATCCTGCGTTTCCCTGACGGCCGCAATATGCCCGACGTCCAAGCCACGCTGTTCGAATACGGCAAGATCCCCGTCTATCTCCGGCTCAATCTCGGTTGCGAAACTCCGGAAATGTATCGCTTCCAGGGATCAAAGGGCATCCTCGAAGCCAACGAATTCGGCCTTGCGCTCTATCCGCAAACCGGTGAAGACTCCGCTCCAAGCTACTATGCCTCGAGCTTCCCGCACGACCTGCGAGAGGCTTACTACAAGCAATGGCACGAAGAGCACGACCCCGCCATCGGCAAAGAGCCCCTCACCGAAACCTACACCTACAAAGGTGACGACTGGGACGATCAGCGCCCGCACATGTGGGCCTACTTCCAAGCCGTCCGCAGCCGCCAGCCCCTCCCCGAAGACACCCTGTTCGGCCATCACGCCGCCCTCGCCTGCCACATGGCCAACGAATCCTATTTCCGCAAATCTCAGGTAACCTGGGACGCCGCCTCCTCCCAAATCAAGAGCTAGCGCCGTAAGCGTTTCTGGGTTCTCGCTAAAAACCTTGTATCTTTGTGGCAAACGCCGTAAGCTTCACCCACCTAAGTCGTCTGGGCTGGCCATGGACGTATTCTGGATGGAAGGTTCCTTTCGCCCACGTAACGAGAATCGTACCGCCGATCGTTCGGAATGTAGCTAGGCCCATCCTCCTGGCCTCTGCGCCAGACGGCTTATCAAATCTTAAAACGCTATCGCGTAAAGCGTTGTCCAGCGATTTGATTCGATCCGCTCACCGTCATCACTTCGCAGATAACGAAGGAGAACCGTAGTGAAAACGAAATTCACAATCCTATTCGTAGTTGCGCTCGCGGCCGCATGCTTCTTGGACACCCCCAAACTAAACGCGCAATCCGCAGCGGCTCAGCAGCCTTCTGCAACCGCTCAACAGGGCATCGACCAGGATGTGAAACTGCTTCGCGAAGACATCCGCGCGAAGAAGAAAAAGCTGGTCGCTGCGAATCTTCAACTGACCGCGGACCAGGCCACCAAATTCTGGCCCGTCTACGACCAATACACCGCCGAACTCGTCAAAATCAACGACGAGAAGTATGCTTTGATCAAGGAATATGCCAACGCCTGGGGCACCATGACGGACGATCAGGCCACCGGTCTGATCGATCGCGCGCTGGCCGTGGACGAAAAAGTCGCTCAACTCCGCACCAAATACGTACCCCTCTTCAACAAGGTCGTGCCCGGCAAGACCACGGCCACCTTCTTCCAACTCGACCGGCGCATCCAGGCCATGATCGACCTCCAACTCGGCGCACAGCTGCCCCTCGTCCAGGACCAAAATTAGCTCCGATTCGCACCTTGCGATCCGGCCGTATCGTTCCTGGATACTGACCACAAATGAGAAATGCCCTGGCCACTCAGCGGTTCAAGGGCATTTTGTTTATGAATTCGAACGTTGCCTGTAGACGAAGATCAGAAATGGTCGGGACGGCGAGATTTTGAGCTCGCGACCTCACGCACCCCAAGCGTAAGAGAGAGGCATTGCATGGTCTGCGACGGTGAGCTACCAAGTGCGACCGAGTCAATGTTTATGTGGGGTTACAGTCTCTCAGAAGCGATACACGGGTGCGATTGAGTGCGACCGGGATTGATCTGGGTGTGCACCAAATTGTGCACCAAGTTTTCCAGCAGGGATTTCGCGTTGGGAGACTTGGAAACCTCAGCATTTCTTAGCGATACTCCGAAGATTGCCTTTCTCGCGCACAGCATCGATTCTGGCAAACGATCTCCTATGTCGACGGGGAACAAGCCGCTGAAAAGCTCGAGCCTCCAACCCGCTGATTAAGAGTTCTATCCTGCTGTTTTGGACTGATTAGGACTTGACTGAATGCCTTGGTAAGCATGGACTTAGTGCGGCATTCAAACTTCTGTATACAAGCCCATCTGAGCAGGTACCCGCTACAGTTTCCGCTACACTGCCGCTGGAAGGGCTCCTCGTTTTTCCGCCGTTAGTTTTGCAAAGGCCCTCTCAATAGAATCAGCCTGGGGATGGCAATAGCGCTGCGTTATCGTGATGCTGGAATGACCAGCGATTCTCGCAAGCGTAAAAGCGTCGCACCCAGCTTCCGCAAGCCGAGTCAGTGCCGTGTGTCTCATGGTGTACGGTGGGAAAGCTTTCACCGGAGTCTGCTTTCCCTGTTTTTTCGTATCAACCTCAATGCTCTCCAGTGCCCTGCTGTGATACGCCTTCGCCGTATCTCGGTCCAAATGGCCGGACTTACTCTCGGCTGGAAACACCCAGCCGCTCTGTGGGTTTCCCTGTTCATTCCTTCGTGCATTTAGCGCGTGGTACACTGCGGGCACCATCGGGAGCACGTGCATATGTTGGGGTGGTTCAGCGCCGATGCAGCCTGCGCTTCGCGCTGGAAGCGGGCTAATGCTTGTGGGTCTTCCGCCACATTCTCCGGCAGGAACTTCAGTGCCACATTGCGGTGCAGCCGTGTGTCCTCTGCCTTGTAGACGACACCCATCCCGCCGCCGCCAAGTTTCTCGATGATGCGGTAATGCGAGATGGTTTGGCCGATGAGTGCTGAGGAATCCGACATTGGCGCACATCTTAGGTTGCACCAGAAGGTCTAGAACAACATAAATCTAGCAGCCTGAATCCGATTCTACGACTCATCAATAGTTAGCTTTTCGCTGGGGAGTGGGAGCCTTCGAATTACGATTTGATCCTCACCACACCGACCCCAATCGTTTTCCGCTCTCGCTCTGGATACTTTGAACGCGCTTTCTCCGCGAGTTGTTTTGTTTTGAACGGCTTCGATAGGAACTCAATCTCGCGACCGACGTATGTAAAACGTGCTAAAGCCTTGTTACGGAGTAACCCGTCGCCCCCTACATGCTTCCCGTGATTCCCTTGTTTGACATTTTCGAGCATTCTTACCTGCCGATTCGGAGGTTGTCCGCGACACAAGGAGTCGAAATATAAATTATGGGCAAGGGCGACAAAGCGTTAGCCGATCTTTCTGGACTCAAGCCGATCGGCAAGGATGACGAGTTCAAGGTAGTCATCGAGACTCCTAAAGGAAGCCGCAACAAGTATGCATTCGATGCCGAGGAAAAGGTATTTGCCCTGAAGAAGGTGCTCCCGGCCGGAATGGCTTTTCCGTACGATTTTGGGTTTGTTCCGTCCACCCTGGCAGACGATGGTGATCCTGTGGACGTTTTGGTCTTGATGGATGAACCTGCTTTTCCCGGTTGCGTACTGAAGTGCCGGCTGATCGGAGTAATCCAGGGGGAACAGGGAAAAGGCAAGAAAACAGAACGGAATGACCGCGTGGTTGCGATAGAGGCGGGAAACCATTCATGGGCCGACATCGACCATGTGAATGATCTTGGGAAAGACTTCATCAGGGAATTGGAAGAGTTTTTCGTTAACTATCACCGACTGGGCGGCAAGGAATATCGAATCCTGAATTTGAAAGGCCCAAATACGGCACGTAAGTGCATTCAGCAGGGGATGAAAGCGTTCGGCAAGCGTTGATCGGAAAGTAGGGTTCATGTTTGCTGAGATAGTCTTCAGGATGGTGGTCGGCGGGATCGTCGTTTCGGGATTCGCCCTGCTGAGCGACGCACTCAAACCCAAACGTTTTGCCGGCCTATTTGGAGCTGCGCCCTCGGTTGCGCTCGCCACGCTGGCTTTGACCGCTGCCACCAAAGGCAAGCTGTACGCAGCACGCGAAGCGCATTCGATGATCGCTGGCGCCGTCGCCTTCGTGCTTTACGCCTATTGTGTTTTTCGATTGATGCTGCGATCGAAACATTCGGTGCTCACGGTGACAGTATCGGCCATTTCCTTGTGGGCGGCCGCCGTGACGGGGATTTGGTACGTTTGTTTGCGCTAGACTCGATGAAGATCAAAGTCAATCTGGGCGCGGTTTTCAAGACTAAGTGGCATGAATATGCAGTTCGGTTCGTCATTGGCGGCGGTATCACCGTCGCGGCTGGTCTCATTGCAGATCGCTTTGGTCCCGTTATCGGTGGCTTGTTTCTTGCTTTCCCTGCCATATTCCCCGCCAGTGCTACGCTGATCGAAAAACATCAAACGGAGAGCAAAGAGCGGGCGGGTCTCCAGGCTGGAAGGCGAGCAAGACTCGCCGTTGCTCTCGATGCAATCGGCGCGGCAATGGGCGGTATAGGAATGATCGCCTTCGCGGTCCTGGTGTGGCGGCTTTTGCCACACCACACCACCTGGCTGGTATTAACTTTCGTCGTGATTAGCTGGTTCACGGTTTCCGTGGTTGCTTGGAAGATAGACGACGCACTATAGGCCTTCTCCTCACGTCACGAGGATACTTAGGTTATGAAGCACGCTCGGCGCGTCACGTTGTGGTTTATCTTTCTTCTCCGCAAGACAAAAAGTCAGGTTGGTGCCGGATAAGTTGTCCTAGCGCCCCGTACGCCATCGTTCCTCGCAGGTTTCATCGGTCTGGAACTGTGGTCGAGGACGGTAACTGTAAATAGAGCCTCTCGTAGAGAGGACAATCCAAGTCGCCGCCCCGATAGTTGAATGGAGGCTGCCATGCGTTGGATTCATCGAACATCAGGTAAATCACGTAATTAACGAGTGCAGTGTCGCCGATTTGGGATTGCCCAGCGCCCGTACGTCGTGAGTCGCTTCCGCCGTTATCTGGCTCATTAAAGCGAATCATGTATTGCTTCGCCTGCGCCTTGCCGGGAGCCTTGGGAGAGGTCTCGTTTATGCGCGTTCTCATTGCAGATGACCAAGACTCTATTCGACGCAGCTTGCGTGCCGTCCTTTCCGAAGAGAAGGACATCGAGATTTGTGCCGAAGCCGTTGATGGCCGCGACGCGCTCGTCAAAGCATTGGAATTTAGACCCGATGTCGTAATCATGGACATCGTAATGCCACAGATGGACGGTATTGACGCGATGCGGCTAATTCGCAAGGCGCTACCCCAAGTGAAAATTGTGAGTCTCAGCCTATACGACGTTCCTGAAATAGCGGACGAAGTAGAACAAGCGGGTGCTGTTGCTTTCGTCTCAAAATTATTGGTCTGGGATAATCTCGTCCCACTGCTCAGAAGAGTGCAGATTGGCGAAACGTTCCTTTCCTAGCCAGTTTGCGACGTTCAAGCAGTCGCGGTCGGTGAAGAGAACTTCTTTATCGTCGGAATCAGCTGGTCGGCAAGTTCCATCTTGTCCAGCAACGTCACCGCGCCGAAATTGTTCGCTAGCGTTTGAGCAGTTTCATCGTTCGAGAAGGAGATGGCAACGACTCGTGCGTCGCAATCGTTCAGACGAGCTTTAACATCTGAAAGGGTCATAGCGTCATTCTTCATGTTTAAATCCATCACGATTACCTGGGGCTTAAACTCGTTCGTCATCTCGACCGTTTGGCTAAAATCAGTCGCCTCACCGACCAATTCGATATCCAGGCGTTCCGCCAGCAACCCCCGAATCGCTCGCCGCATTACGTCGCTATCGTCTGCCAAAAGCACCCTGGTCGTCATGGTGAATACCTCCTTCTGGTAAACGGTCCTACACGGAAAGTTCAAGCGTTTCTACCGTACAAGCAGCCGCCCCGTACGCTGCAGTAGCCGACACGTTCTATTTCTGAGAGTTCCAGACATATAGAAACGTCTGGTCGCTCGCTGTCGCGACTTTAAGTCCCGCTTTACGTGTCGCACGATTCAGCGCCGAGCGAACTTTTTCTTTGGATTGCACAAGTCCAGCCAGCGGAATCTTGAGCGCTGCCCCATCTTCAAGCCGTTCAAGATCCCTAAGAATCGTGGTGACGACTTCTTTATGTTTACCGTTGCGCCCTTGCGGGACATCCGCTTGAACCATTGTCGAGAAGTGTATCGGCGATTTTTTGTTGGTGGTTGTCATGGGCTCCTCCCGGTAAGCTTAACCTGACGTAGCGGTATCCTATCAAAACGTGACATGGCCTGCAACTAAAAATAACCGCTCGCGCTTCTCGCGAGTCGCTAACTTACCGACGAAGCAAACCATTGATATGAGGCGTTTTAGGGGTGGTGCAGGCGCAGTCCTATCTCAAAAGGTCCCCAAAAGATATAACCCGTATGATTTGCAGCCTGATACGTTCTCTCTGCGGGAGAGATAAATGGCTACTCGACAAACCTATTTCGAAAAGATTCCATTGGACGAGATTAAGGCCCTGATTGCGAAGAAAGGGAAAACAAAACCCAAAACACCTGCCAGGGTTAGCGCCAAACGGGGGCATTACCCATGCGTAATACCAACCGCGATGCGCAAGACAACACGCCCCAGGATCTCGAAGGGCAAAATCCAATGAATTTTGCGTCCGGGCGAGAAACCCTGAACGCGCCTGATCAGGACCAGCCGAAAAGCGACATTACGACGCGGTCGGCAGCTGCGTCTGACCTCTTCAATCTTGGAAGCCAAACTAGCCTGATTGAGCTTTTTCCAATGGCCGCATATGCGGTCCGAGCGCCCGATGGTGTGATCGCCTGGTTCAATTCCCGAGCGGCTGAACTGTGGGGCCGTGTGCCCGCAGTTGGTGACACGGATGAACGCTTTTGCGGAGCGTACAAACTTTTCCATGCCGATGGCACCCACATGGCCCATTGCGATACTCCTGTGGCCCTCGCGCTAGAGACGGGCGCCTCGGTACACGAACAGGAAGTCATCATCGAAAAACCGGACGGAAGCCGCGTTACGGTTTCGGTGCATATTGATCCGATCCGTGACCGGGACGGTGCCATTGTTGGTGTTGTGAACTTCTTTCACGACATCCATGAACGAAAACTGGCCGAACGAACGACCGGTCTGCTGGCAGCTATCGTAGATTCCTCGGACGATGCGATTGTCAGTGAGAGTCTCGATGGCATCATCACAAGCTGGAATAGAAGTGCAGAGCGCTTGTTCGGCTACGCGGCTGAAGAAGCCATCGGCCAACATATTACCATTATAGTTCCGCCCGGTCGCCAGAGCGAGGAAGTAGCAATTCTTGAGCGGCTCGATCGAGGCGAACGCGTCGAGCATTTCGAAACCATCCGCGCGCGCAAGGACGGTACGACGCTCGATATTGCACTTACAATTTCGCCAGTTAGAGATGCCGCAGGCCGTGTCGTTGGGGCATCTAAAGTGGCGAGGGACATTACTGAACGCAAAAGGGCGGAGCGAGCACTGGCGGAACAAGCTCGGCTGCTGGACTTGAGCAGTGACGCTATCTTCGTTCGGGACGCAGCCGACCGAATCACATATTGGAACAGGGCCGCGTGGGGACTGTATGGCTACACGCGCGAAGAGGCTCTTGGTCGGGTAACTCATGACCTCCTGCACACAGCATTCCCCGAGCCTCTGGAAAGCATTAGGAAACAACTGGACCGCGATGACCACTGGACCGGCGAACTCGTTCACTTAAAGAAAGACAGCACACAAATAGTAGTGGTTAGTCGTTGGACGCTCGATCGAGACGGCCACGGAAACCCCAGGTCAATTCTCGAAACGAATACTGACATCACTCAGCGTAAACAAGCTGAACAGGCAATCAAGGAAAACGAGTTTTCCGCGCGTCTCCTTCGACTTCAAGACGAAGAGAGAAGACGTATAGCGCGTGAATTGCACGACGGAGTAGGGCAACTGCTCGCTGCTATGAGTATGAATGTTTCCAAAGTGAAGAAGGAAGGGTCGAGACTCGGCCCCGATGCGGCGCGGTGCGTGGAAGAGAATTCCAATATGATTAAACAGATTTCGGCGGATATTCGTACGATGTCCTATTTGTTTCATCCTCCTTTGCTGGACGAATTGGGGCTAGAGTCCGCTTTGAAGTGGTATGTCGAGGGATTTGCTGAACGCAGCAAGATCGCCGCGAACCTGGAGCTGCCCGTCGATTTGGGACGACTGCCGAAGGACCAGGAGATGTGTTTATTCCGGCTTGTGCAAGAATGCCTGACGAATATCCACCGCCATTCTGGAAGTTCGACGGCTCTAGTGAGGCTGTGGCGGACGCCCGGAGAAATAAGAATGGAAGTCAGCGACGAAGGCCGAGGGATTCATCAGGAAATTCAGTCGAAGGTTGCCTCCGGCAAGAGCGCGGGAGTGGGTTTGCGCGGAATGCGGGAAAGAGTTAAACAATTCGACGGTACTTTGGAAATTCATTCCAACGGGAAGGGCACATCTATTCTGGTCACGCTACCGCTCACCGAGGAAGCCGTTCCGCCCGACGAGAGCAACGCGCACAGCGCCGAAGACCAAGATAGTCGAAGCCAAGCCGTGTGATGGTGAGCTCTGAAAATCCTCCCGACATTTCTTCCAACTAGTCGACACCAAGAATGTGGAATCCCCATCAAGGGCACGGGCCGGATACGGTGAAGACGTTTTGGCAGTTGTGGAAGGATTAGGCGCGGTCAACGCGATACCTCCATCCCAAGGATCGCCCGAATCCTCTGACGCTCAACAACCTCGCGAGGCGACTTACCGGGCTTCTCAAGCCAGCGCTCAAAATCGGCCATCTTGACTTCGTAATCGACGCGAACGTTTGCGACTGAAACGTGGACAGCGTTCAGTCCACCTGGAATGCCTGCAACCCACTCGTGGCGTCGGAGCGCAGGGAGGCCCTGAGCGACGGCTTCAAATAAGGTCGCGGCTGTCACATCGACTGAATGCGTCAGGCCGTCGATATCCCGGATCGTGACGCGGGCAGGAGCGGAGTCACTTACACACCATCCTCAGTAAGCTGAACGAACCCAGCTTCGAGTTTCATGCTAATTACGTCTTCCTGTTTCTCGCCGACGCGGCGCTGCGAACGCCCGAATCTCAGGCGAGCGAGCAAACCTTAATGGCGATCGCTGGGCACGTCTCCAAGAGAATGTTGGAACACTACAGCCACATCCGAATGGCAGCGAAGCGGACGGCGCTCGATGGTTTGGTGCCAATACCTGAACAACCGGTTTTTGAGGAGGGTGTGCACCAGAATGTGCACCAAGTCCAAGTTGGAATTTGCGAGGCTTCCCCTAAGTCTCTGAATTAAATGGTCGGGACGGCGAGATTTGAACTCGCGACCTCACGCACCCCAAGCGTGCGCGCTACCAGGCTGCGCTACGTCCCGACTGCGTCAGCCGCATCCCGCGACTGCTTCAGCAGTTAAAGGCTATCACTTGGATTCTAGCAGCGTCAAGAAACTGCGCAGCCCGTCGCGCAAATCTAGCAGCATTTTCCGGCTTAATTGTGTCGTCGCATCTCCCCCACCGGGGACGTGCCGGTCTTCACTGAATTCGCCGCCGCTCTCCAGTTCCCGCAAATGGCGCCGCGCCCCCGCAATCGTAAACCCTTCATCGTAAAGCAGCCGCTTGATCTTCAGCACCAGGTCCACGTCTTCCTGCCGGTACAAACGGTGCCCGCTGGAACTCTTCACCGGCGCCAGCATCGGAAACTCCGTCTCCCAATACCGCAACACAAACGGCTTCAGCGCCGTCAGCCGGCTTACTTCGCCAATTCGGTAATATCGCGTGTCTTCGGAAACGGGTGTTGTGGCCGCGGTACTCATGATTCCGTCTTTCTCAATCTCATCGGCCGGGGATGTCTCCATCCTAGGCGAAAACCCAACCAAGTCAACTCCGCTATTTAGCACCCGATCCACGGAACGCTCACGGTCATGCTGTGGAGCGCCTTTTGCGACGAGACACCTCAACCGGCACGTCTTGCCTGGGCATTGCTCACTAGCAATCGTTGTAAGGGCAACGGGCGGTCAGAGCCTCCTGCGATAGGTAGGCTTCCGCTCCGACATTTTTTGACCCGATGCACTTGCTGGCCAAAGAGCGCTGAAGACGCGCCAGACGTTAGCCCAGCGCGCAAGCGTTGGGTCAATGGCAAGACAAACCAGAGCGCCAGAGGCGCGACACATTCTCCGCCCGCGCGTCTGTCGACCGCCGCGGCTTGCCGCAAACCCACACGAATCATTCCGGCGACGCCCCTCTTTCCCCGCGTTTCTTTAACCTCTGAATAAATCGCACCGGCGTCCCCGTAAACGCCCATCTCGCCCGAAGCTGATTCTCCAAAAATCGTTCAAAATTGAAATGCAACGGCTTCTTCTGATTCGTAAACAGCAAAAACACTGGCGGCCCCGCCTTCGCCTGCGTGATGTAGTAAATGCGCACCGGCCGCGCCTTGGGATTCGTGGCACGCTGCAAGTCCACGTCCTCCTTCAGCCAGCGGTTCAATTCCGGCGTCGCAATCTTCCGCACTCGCTCCGCAGCCACTTCATCGATCAAGGAATAAAGCTTCTGCGCCCGTTCTCCGGTCTTCGCCGAGAGAAACACCACCGGCGCATAACTCAAAAATTTGAACTTGTCCTTCACCATCGCTTCGTATTCGAGCAACAATTTCCCTTTGTCAATCTCCCGCCGGGCCGCATCTCCCTCGCTCGCCCGTTTCGCTTTCCCTTTCGCGGATTTCGCCGATTCGTCTGCGGCCCGCTGCGCCGCTTCCACCGCCAGGTCCCATTTGTTCACCACGATAATCACCGACCGCCCGGACTGTTCCGCATAACTTGCAATCGTGGCGTCTCCTTGCGTCACGCCGTGCTCGCCATCGATCACCAGAATCGCAACGTCCGCGCGCTCCAGCCCGCGCTTGGCCATCACCACGCTCAACTTCTCCGCCACTAATTTCGTCTTCCCCTTGCGCCGGATTCCGGCCGTGTCCACAAACCGATAAGTCTTGCCATTCCTCACCACATCGGTATCCACACTATCCATCGTCGTTCCTGGAATCGGCGACACAATGGATCGTTCCTCGCCCGCCATACGGTTCAGCAATGTAGACTTGCCCACATTCGGCCGTCCGATAATCGCGATCTCCACAGCCTTTGGCGCCTCTGGATGTGTCGCGGCGTCATGTCCCTGAATCTGCTCCAGCGCCGCGTCCAGCAAGTCGTCCACGCCCGTGCCATGCTCGGCCGCAATCGGAAACACCGGTACACCCAGTGCATGAAACGGCCCGGCATTTATTTCCTGCAGTGTTGAATCCACTTTATTCACCGCCACCACGAACGGCCGCCCCGTCGTCCTCAGAAGTCGCGCCAACTCCTGATCCAGAGGCGTCAACCCCGCTGTGCTGTCCACCACCAGCACCAATAACGCTGCCTTTTCAATCGCCACGTGCGCCTGCCGCAAAATCTCGGTCGGTATCAGCGCCTTGTCGTCGGGAATGATTCCGCCTGTATCCACAACCTCCAGCACTCGCCCGCGCCATTCACACTGGCCATAAATCCGATCCCGCGTAATCCCGGGCTCATCGGTGACGATGGCGCGCCGCGTCCCGGTCAATCGATTAAACAGCGTGGACTTGCCCACATTCGGCCGCCCCACAATCACCAACGATGGAAGTTTCTGCCTCATCATCTTCTTGCGCACTCCACTGCGCATTCACCACGCCAATTTCCAATCTACCCCATCCATCAGCGCTTATGTACGCTTATGTACTGGCCGGACTTTACAACCAGCCAGCGTTCGCCGCGCTATCATTTCAAGGAGCGGCTTCGGCTCAAGGAATTCGCTGTTTTCTGTACCCGGCCTTGGCCCGGCAATCCCCACAGAACCGATAGCTCCAAATGTAACAATTCATTCTCGAACCACTTGATTCCCGTCTTTCTCCTGAGTATGTTTCTTCCACTACTTCGCTCGGTGTCCCTGGATGCTTCTCGGGGGAAGCGTCTGATTCATCTCGGGGCTTCGAGATGCCGGTTTTCGTAGTGCCCGGTTTTAGGCCGGTAAACGCCATGCTTCGCCGTTTTCAAGGAGAGTGTAATGAACAGGTCTATCCGCAACCTGAGTGCCGTGCTATTTCTCTGCCTGGCTCTGTTTTTCGGCAGCTATAAACTGAATGGTCAGACCTTCCGCGGCACCATCCTCGGCACAGTCACGGACACCTCCGGCGCCGCGGTTCCCGGCGCTTCTGTCACTATCAAGAACGTGGATACCGGCTTGCTCCGCACCGTCACCACTTCCGACGACGGCAGTTACTCCGCTCCAGAACTTCCTCTCGGCGCTTACGACATCACCGTCGAAAAACAAGGCTTTAAGGAAGGAATTGTCACCGGTGTCAAGGTCGACGTCTCGAGCGAACGTCGCGCCGATGTCACCCTGCAACCAGGAGAGCTCGCGCAACGCGTCGAAGTCGTCGGCGAAGATCTGCCCATGGTGGAATCCACTTCCAACACCCTCGGCGGCATCATCGAATCCAAGGTCATCACCAACCTGCCCGTCAACGGCCGCGACTATCAAAAATTGATCTTGCTGGTCCCCGGCGCCGCTGCTGGTCCGGACGCCATCACCGATTCCGCAGGCTCTTACGGCACGGTCTCCGTCAACGGCGCTCGCGGCCGCTCGAACAACTACTTGCTCGACGGCACCGACATGAACGACGGTTACCGCAACGACCCCGCCATCAACGAAGGCGGCGTTTTCAGCACTCCCGCCACGATTCTCCCCGTAGAAGCCATTGCAGAACTCCACATCGCCTCGAACTTTGAAGCGGAGTATGGCCGAAGCGCTGGCTCAGCGATCAATATCGTCACAAAGAGCGGCACCAATGATTTTCACGGCACCGTTTTCGATTTCCTGCGCAACACCGACCTCAACGCCCGCAACTATTTCAATCCGGCGGCCAGCGAACCGAACGGCGGTCCTCAGCAACCTTTCCACCTGAATCAGTTCGGCGCTTCTATCGGTGGCCCCATCATTCACGACAACACCTTTTTCTTCGTTGATTACGAAGGAGTGCGTGAAACCGGCGCCGAGAGCAGTCCTGGCTGTGTTCCTACCGCTGCGGACATTTCAAACAATGCGCCCGTCCCGGGCGATCTGGGCAGCATCAATCCCGTCATTCAAAAGCTTCTCGCGCTCAACCCCTGGCCGGCGCCCACCAGCTCCGCCGATTGTTATGCCAACGGCGGTTCCAACGTTACAATCGCCACTCCCTTTTCCAATCGCGTTGATAACGCCATCGTCAAAATCGATCACAATTTCAATAAGGACAATCTCCTCACCGGGCGCTATTACATCGGCGACAGCAGCCAGCTTTTCCCCCTCGCCCTTACCGGCGGCGGCCTCCTTCCCAACTACAACACCTTTGTTCCCACCCGCGTCCAACTCATCTCCATCTCCTACGTCTCCGTCCTCTCCCCCTCCATGGTCAATGAAGCGCGCATCGGCTGGAACCGCTTCGCCGAGGGCTTTTTCCCCGAGGATCACGATTTCGACCCCCTGTCCATCGGTCTCGACACCGTCGGCCCCAACACTCCCAACAACAACAACTCCTACAATTTCGGTATGCCGGTCATCAGCGTCAGCGGCCTGCCGCAAATCGGTTCAGACAAAGCCAATCCTCGACAGCGCGTCGACACCAACTGGCATTTCATCGACAACATCACTTGGAAAGCCGGTAAGCACGACGTAAAGTTCGGCTACGAATTCCGCCGCACGTCGGTCTCTCAGATTTTCAATCGTACCTTCCGCGGCAGATTGACATTCACCGATCTTGCCGATTTCCTGGCAGGGATGCCGGACGGCGGTACACAGGGTATTGGAGACACAAATCGCAACACCTTCGAGAATTCCAACGCCTTCTATCTTCAGGACAGTTACCGCGTCGCTCGTAATTTCACGCTCAACCTTGGTCTCCGCTACGACTATTTCGGCATCGTCCAGGAAAAGCATGGCATGTTCGATAACGTCGACCCCACAACCGGAGCCGTCTTCACCGTAGGCCAGGGGCGTCTCTACCAGCCCGATTACAACAATTGGGCTCCCCGTGTCAGCGTTGCCTGGGATGTTTTTGGAAAGCAGCGCACCGTTCTTCGCGCCGGTTACGGCATTTTCTATGACGCCACCTCGCAGGACATGTTCCTTGGGCATCTGCCCTTTAGCAGCAGTTTCGATCCCGGGGTGGCCTACTCAGGGCTTCCGGGCGTCGGCCAGATTTCCTTTGGCAGCCCCACGGGCGTTCCCTTCAGCTACTGCAGCAGTAGCAGCAGCTCCACCTGCGTTCCGGTCTTCGGCGGCTACTCTCCGATGACGGACGCCTTCGGCATCGATCCGCACATCCGCACACCCTATCTCCAGAACTACAATCTCAACCTCCAGCAGCAACTCACCCGCAAGATGGTTCTCCAAGTTGGCTACGTCGGCTCTCACGGCAGCAAGCTCTGGGACTTCCGCGACATCAACCAGCCTTCCCAGGCGCAAATCACCGCCGCCGATCTGTCCTGTGACTGCATCAACGACGCCAGCGTTCCTCGCCGCCTCACCGGAAGCAATCCCAGCTATATCTACTGGGAAGAAAGCGCTGCCAAGTCCAATTACAACGCCCTCCAGACGACATACCGCATCGAGGATTGGCACGGCTTCACCAGCATGTTCAACTACACCTGGTCCCACTCGATCGACACCGCGAGCGACGGCGAAGACTACGTCCCCAATGCCGCGCAACCGACCGACAGCACAGAACCGCAACTGAACCGCGGCAATTCCAACTTTGACGTCCGCAATCGTCTCACCTGGAACTTCATCTACCAGCTCCCGAACCGCACAGGCCGCTTCCAGCGCCTCACCAACGGTTGGGGTCTCAACGGCATCCTGACCGTCCAGTCCGGAATGCCTTTCCATATGATTCTCGAAGCCGACGACTTCGACGGTTCCGGCACTTTCTTCCCCAAGCCCGACGTGATTGGCCCCGTGCACTACAATTACAGCGATCCAACGAAATTCTTGCTCCTTACTTCCTTCGCGGTGCCTTGCACTCCTGTGGCCTCGGGTTTCGACGGAACTGCGTATTCCTGCACGCCCGGTACCCGTCACTTCGGCAACGAAGGTAGGAACTCTCTCGTCGGTCCCCCGTTCCGCCAACTCGATTTCTCCATCTTCAAGGACACCAACATTACGGAACGGCTGAAATTGGAGCTTCGCTTCGAATTCTACAATCTCTTCAATCACCCCAACTTCGCCAACCCGCTGTGGCCCAACTTCCTGTCCGACCCAACGGTAAGTTCCATCACTCCGATCAATGGCAATTCCACCTGGTACTCTTCGAACGGACACTTGTCCGGCTATTTGCCAATCACCACGACCGCAGACGTAGGCCCCGGCTATCCATTCCTGGGCGGCGGCGGCCCACGCAGCATCCAACTCGCTGCCAAGTTCACCTTCTAGTTGCGTCATGAGCAAAACGGAGCATTCCAATTGGCTGCTCGGTTTTGCGTAACTATACGACTGATGAGCGAAGGCCCCTCGAACCAGCTTGCAGGAGCAGGACTCAAACCACCTTCCGCTGCTGCGCTCTAAGGAGCGTGGTGGTGAGTGGAGAAGGAAAAGGCCCGGAAGAGAAATTCGGGTCTGTCGGAAATACAAGAAGCTTCTGGCTCTCTGGGAACGACAGCGCGGTGAGGTTTTCACCATGCGAGCCGTATGAGTCGAGAGGCTCACGTACGGTTCTGGAAGGGCCTCGGGGTGAAACTCCCCGGGGCTACTTGACCGATAGCTAGCCGGCCGGGGTCGCCCGACTTGGCAATTCCTCGTAGGGGCACAGCAGTGCTGCGGCCCTATGTCCGCAGGACACAGGATCGTCGATTCTCACTATTTATATTGTGATACGGTGAGTGTAGAATAACACTCTGAATTGTACCGTCTGATGACAGCTTCCATGCGAATCCGCTCTTGTGTAAAATCGTCCTATAAATCCTTTCCTTTCCGCACTTACGCAGCAGTATCAAAGCGCGTGGTTTCATAAACCACGCAGAATCCGCACTTACAGATACCATTTTTACTAACTCCTTTAGAATCTGCATTCAACAAAAAGTCGTCATTTCTTTTTTCTTCCTATTTAGGAACCGGGCCAGCCTCCGGTGTGCCCTCGACCTCCCTTCCTCCCGTCTCGCATTGCAACCTGTGATAGTTTTATCTCCTTTCCTGCGTACTAGTTTATGGAACCGCTGACGCCAGGCCACATTAGCGTGCCGGGAAAAACGGAGCCTACGGATTTAATCGCCCAGGCTCGGGCTGGGGATACCCAGGCTTGGGGCGACCTGTACCGGGAATACGCGCCGGCCATCTTTCGCTTTTGCCGTCGCGCACTCCCGAGCAAGGAAGACGCCGAGGACGCCACAACGGAAATTTTCATGAAGCTAGGCGACAAACTAGTGCAGTACGATCCCACGCGTTCCTTCACGGCTTGGTTGTATAAAGTCGCGGCCAATCACTGTTGGGACCTCCTGCGACGCCGCAAGGCCCGCCACGAAAAAGATATGGAAGACGTGAGCGATCTTCCGCTCGAAGCGCCGGAACCAAATCAACTCGAACGCCTGATCGAAGAGCGCACCAGCGAAGAAGTGCGCAAGGCCCTGGACAAACTCGGGGCGAGAGCCCGCATGGCCCTCGTTATGCGCTACTACTCGGACATGAGCTACGACGAAATTGCGGATGCCCTGGGCGTGCGCCGGCCATTTGTAGGCGTGGTGCTGCTTCGCGCAAGGCACGAGCTCCGGCAAGCGCTCGGCGAAAACGCCGCGCTCGCCATGGGAGGGACGCGGTGACTGACAAAGTAGACGCAACGAACCAGCATTTGGATGAGATGACACTCCTGCTCTACGTCGAGCGGCAACTCGATCGCCACACCGCGCAACAGGTGTCTCTCCACACGCAAACCTGCGACAGATGCCTGACTCTCCTTCGCGCTCTCGATCACGAATCCCGCCTGCTCACGCGCTCCATGGTCGAACAAGACGAGCCTATGCCCGCGCGCATCTCTGAGTTTCAAGCCAAAGTAAAACGCTCCATGCAGTGGATCTGGGGCGTCATCTTCGGAATGGCGCTGCTCGGTATATACAGCCTCTACACCGGCTACATCGAAGACTCCGTGCAACGGTTCGAGCAAGCCGGTTTCGGCGGTACAGACCTTCTGAGCCTGCTGGTATTCCAGGGAGCCTTCTGGAAAGGATGGCAATCCATGTTCACACTGGTCGAGTTCGTAGCCCTGGCTTCCTTCGCCGGATTCGGGATCTTCTTTCTCCGGAAATACGTGAAGCGCGGCGCGTCTCTCGCGGTGATGTTCGCCAGCTTAGGCCTGCTCCTTGCGACCGCCCCTGCGGCTCCGGCCCAGGACGTGAAGATCGACGTCAACAACTTCGAAGGTCATCCATCCCTTGAGGTTAGAAAGGATGAGGTTTTGAAACGCGACATCTTCTTCGCGGGCTCACAACTGCGTATCGATGGCACTGTTGACGGAGACGTCTACGCCTTCGCTCAAGACGTGGATGTCAGCGGACATGTGACTGGCGATGTCATCTGCTTCGCTCGATCCGCTCGCATCAGCGGCCAGGTTGACGGGAACGTCCGCTGTGCCAACAACAACATCTCCATCTCCGGGACCGTTGAGAGATCCGTCACGACCGCGAGCGAGGACATCCACCTCGGCTCCTCTGCAAAAATTGGGCACAACTTCATGTCCGCTTCCCAGATCATGACCATGGACGGAACCATTGGCCGCGACGTGATTGCCGCTTTCACGGAAGGCACCGTCTCCGGGGCCATTGACGGCAACTTCAAGGGTATGGGCCACGCCTTGACCATTTCTTCCGGCGCTCAGATTGGAGGCAAGGCGCAGTTTGAGGGTGAAACCCCCGCGACTGTGGCTTCTGGCGCAAAGCTGGCTTTCCCTCTGCAATACACCAAACTGGAACACAAATCCCACTCAGAGCGAGGCGGTGTGGGCTACTTCATTTGGCGCATCATTTGGGCCGGCGCGCGCATTCTTCTGGGTCTTGTCCTGATTTCTCTGATGCCCGTATTTGCGAGGGAGGCCGTCGAGTCTGCCGAGCGCTATGGCGCCGCACTCGGATTGGGAGTCTTGACCTTTTTCGGTGTGGGCATCGCCGCCATCATCGCTTGCATCACGATCGTCGGACTCCTCGTAGGGGTTTCCACTTTCTTCTTGTGGATGGTTTCGATATTTAGCTCTTACGTGGTGGTGGGCGCCGTCGTCGGCCGCTGGATTCTCGGCAAGACCATCGAGTTTTGGCCCAGCATAGGCCGCATGGCTCTCGGAGTGCTCATCGTCGTACTTCTAACCGGCGTGCCTCACGTGGGGGGCTGGATCAGGTTCGGCATCTGGATTTGGGGCATGGGCGCGATCGCCCTGGCGCTCTATCGCCGAATTCAACCGATTATTGCCCCGAACATTCCATCCCTGCCGAGCGGTCCAATTGGCACTCCGTTGCCTCCCACCACCACGGTCAGCCCCGCCTGACACGCCGCAAATCGCGTAGCGCCGGCTTCCCGCCGGCAACGGCATCGCCGTCACGCGGCACGGTGTAGTGGCCGAACTTTCGATCGGCCCGATTTCATTGCGGTCGCGGCAGCAGGTGGCTTCAAGGCGGTAAGTTCGGTTCAGGCAACTGCCGTGGCGCAGGCACTTTGTCTTGCGCGTGACACAACTGCGAAAATTTCAACGTCGCGAAGACTCCCTCAACTCCCAGAACTTCGTACCGCCGGCAACCTGTAGGTCAGCCCTTTCGAGGCCTGAGGCTTTTCCGAGCGTTGGCACGATTGGCGCAAGCGGCGAAAATCGAAACACAAAAAAACGGGCCCCGGAACTTCCAGGGCCCGCTGCCTTTTGCGGAGGCGGGAAAAACCTATTGCAGCCGAACCTTTGCTCCTTGGAAGGGAAACGATGTCGACATAGTAGCAGGGTTGAGGAACAGTGCGCTAATCGAAACAGATTGTCCATTCTGTAAGGAGTTCACGCTCGACACGCCTTCCAACAAAGTAGCGTTCTGATACGTCTGCACCTGCGGATTTGCCGTAAACGTCGGAAAGTAGGAAGGCAAGGCGGTTATGCTGAATGCATTTCCTGACACCACGTTTACCGTCGCGGTGAATCGTGAAAACCGCAGGATAAGTGCCGTCGCGTTGGCGTCGATAATGCTATCCGTTCCTGTGGCTGCGCCGGTGATCTTTGCTCGAACCATTTGCCCCGCCAATATGTCGCCGGTGCCGCCGAAGCCTGCATGACTGGTTGGCGCGCCGGCTTGGCCCGTTAGTATCCCGGTATCGATGGCGAAGCTTGTCGTCTGGCTCAGTGTCAGGCACACTCCGGCCCCATAGTTCGCGGTAACCAACGGCGAACTGGTCGTAAAGATGGCGCTATCGCTCAGGATCAATCCGTAGTTCGATCCGCCATTGCAACTACTCGGATAGATGATACCCTCCACCTCATCGGCTGGCAGCGCCAAGTTATCGATAACGTCGAGCGAAGCCGCGGTTAACACTCCCGACGTTGACAGAGCCGCCTGCACGCTCACGATAGAGCCTTTGACGATGCACGCCATGCTTGCGCCTCCCGTGCACTGGTTCTGCGGATCGAACACCGTGGTCGAGGAGTTCACCGCCGCGGTCATCGTCCCGCGCAAGGAAGACTGCACGGTGATGCTGCTGGAAGAAATAGCCGTCACCGTTCCCGTGAAGTCGTCGATATTGGCGAAATCGCCGCTCGGCACGCCCACCGGCACAATCGTCGACGCGGTCATCACGCCTGTTTGTGTCACATCGATTCCAATACCGCTGGTCGTCACGATGGCATTGTTGTAGTTGAAGTCCAGGTCCAGCCATTGGTCTGTATTTCCCGTCAAAATCAGCGGCGATCCCGACGTGAAGGTATACGTAATGGTTGCCGCGCTTCCGGTCAGGGTGCAGACGGCATTATTAAGGCAAGTCCCGACAGTCGCCCCGGAGGAGTTGATAAACACCGCTGATGGCGCCGCCACAGTCACGTTCACGGCGGTATACGTGCCGGCTGCCACATTCACGTTCGAAGCAATCAGGTTCGTATCGGACTGCAGGCGTGTTAGCTCATACTTCGCCGATGAACTCGGAGAAAACACGGATACTGCGCTTCCTTTCGAGGGCGTCAGCGTAATTCCGATGATCGGCAGCGAAAAACTGACAATACTCGTGTTGGTCGGCGGTGTATCGGAAATCGTCAGGCTCAGCTTGGAGTTGCCGCCACCGCCGCAGTTCGTCGTGCATTTATTTTTCAACCCGCTGCAGGAGCTGAAAGTTACGATCGCCGCAATGACGACCAAAAGGAGGGACTTTTTCGAGTTCATTCAACACCCCACGGCATGTGATTAGGCAGACCGCACCAGACGGACCTTTCGGCTGGGAATCCCCCAACTACTGTAGCGCTAGGGGGCGAAAACGCCGCGAATCAGAAAGCGAAGGGTTGCCCAACTATTAACTCCGCACCAGAGATCGCACATTCCGCTAGGTTAGGTTAAGACCCTGAATTCTGACGCTTCTAGCGGACGGTCTGCAGATCGAAGTCAGTTGTTGAATGTTGCCCGTCGGGCGTATCAATTTGGATGATTAGCTCAGACGAATCAATCTTTTGCGCCTCGAACTCCAGTCGTGCCCTTTCGCCGTTTGCAGGCAGGTCGGAAAGCTGATTGATAGGCTCGGCATAAAAGTCCCGAATATCGGAACTGGGTTGAATTTGCCTCTGGTTCTGGATGATCTTGATTTTGACCGAATTGGGCGGCGGGGCCTCCTGCTTATAGCAAATGTTCACAAAGATGCGAAATTTCATCGTCTTGTCGTGGAAGGCTTTCACCGCATCCTGCGAACTATAGTTGGGTACTTTGCTGGTGTAATCCGCCACTTGGAGAAAAGGTGTCTCCAATCTGATTTCTGTCGTGCAACTCCCTTGCCGGAGTTCACGAACCCTGTGAGAATACGGCGCCAGAAACTCAGCCGTGAGGCCGCCCTCCCGGGAACCCAGGAAGTACGCGTCGCGGATGGCTTGCTCTGAAAGATAGGAATCATATGCCGGGACAGGCAAAGCCATAGCCAGGCTGAGTAGCATCGCCAAGGCACAAAAAAGGGATTTCCTTCGAGGATCAGTCGGAAAAGGCATAGACGCCTCGCTGCATCTTTGACTGTTTTTCGAGCCGAAGCGTTTCGCGGTTCCCTCGCGCTGCGTGGCAAAGCGCGCCGATGTGGTATCGTTGAACAACCGGACAAAATCGAGGGACCCAGGCAGGCTTTCTGGTCAAACGCAATCTCAAGGCGAACTCCGCTGAGGCAAACAAGAACGTCCGGCCAACTGTGCCCGAGCGTTTTTACGCGCCCGTGGAAGAAGAACCGGCCCCCCATCGTCCGACCCCCCGCCTGGTTGACAAATCCTCCGATCCTGTCGGCGCACAAGCGAAGATCCAGGATCACCCTCGCGGCAACAAGCCTTCCATGCGAGACATCTTCGGCCCGGGCGGTTTCCTCGACCGATCCATGATCGGCGGCTACGAGCATCGGGCCGCCCAACTACAAATGGCGGAAGCCGTCGACGACGCCTTTGAAAACCATCATCACGCCATCCTGGAAGCGGGCACGGGAACCGGCAAAACTCTGGCCTACTTGCTGCCCGCCATCATGAGCGGCCGTCGTGTTGTAGTTTCGACCGCGACAAAGTCCCTTCAAGAACAGCTCTACCAAAAGGACGTGCCGTTCCTCCAAAAGCACTTCGCCCCCAACTGGCAAGTGGCGGTTATGAAAGGCCGCTCCAATTTTTTATGCCTCTCCAAAATGCACTCCATGGGTGATCAACCCATGTTGAAAGGCATGGACGAAGGCGACGCTTTCCGCCAGATTCGCGAGTGGGCCAAACTCACCGAAACCGGCGACCGCGCCGAACTCACCTTTCTCCCCGACGATTCCGAGCTCTGGTCCCGCATCGACGCCCGCCGCGACACCTGCACCGGTAAGAAGTGTCCTCAATTTGACCAGTGCTTCCTCACCGGCATGCAACAACGTGCCAAAGAAGCCGATCTCATCATCGTCAACCATCACTTGTTCTTCGCGGACCTCGCCCTCAAGCACGACGATTTTGGCAGCATCCTCCCGGAATACTCCGCAGTGGTCTTCGACGAAGCCCACGAAATGGAAGACGTGGCCAGCGATTATTTCGGCCGGCAAATCTCCAATTTCCGCTTTGAGGAACTCGCGCGCGACGCCGACCAGATGATGCGTCTGACCCATCAGGCCACTCCGAGCCTGCTCCGCAGAACGCAACGCATCCGCGAAAAGAGCCGCGCGTTTTTTGACTCCTTTCCGCCGAGAGAAGGGCGCTTCCCCTTTTCGCGAAATGAGCGCGAAGCTTTTCTCGAGCAGAACCGCGAAGCGTATGACGCGCTGCTGAACGCACTGAAAGGTCTCGAAACGGAGTTTGCGGCCTTAACGCAAAAACCTGAGGAGTTGCTGCGCATCGCGCGCCGTAGTTTCGAAATCCGCCAGGAGTTTTCGTTCCTCTTCGAGTCCAACGAGACAAACTACGTCTACTGGTACGAGCGTAGGAACAAGGGAGTCTTTCTCGCCGCCACGCCTATTGACGTCAGCCAAATCCTGCGCGAACGGCTCTTCGAAGCCTTTGACACGGTTATTCTCACTTCAGCCACATTGACCGTCGCCGGCCGCTTCGAGTTCATCCGCCAGCGCATGGGCGTCGACCACGCGAAGGAATGCCAGCTTCCCCCAGAATTTGACTACGAGCACCAGGCGCTACTCTATCTACCGGAACGCATGCCCGATGTTCGCGACCCCGGCTTTGCCCCAAAAGCCGCCGAGCAGATCGTCCGATTACTCGAACTCAGTCAGGGTCGCGCCTTCTGCCTCTTCACGAGCTATGCTCAAATGAAGGACCTCTTCGAACGCGTCCGCAATCAGCTCGACTTCCCGCTGCTCCTGCAGGGCACGGCGCCTCGAACCACGCTCCTCGAACGCTTCAAGAACACTCCGAATTCTGTTCTGTTTGCGACAGCTAGCTTTTGGCAAGGCGTCGACGTCCCCGGCGAGCAGCTTTCCTGCGTCATCGTGGATCGCCTCCCCTTCGCCGTTCCGAGCGATCCCATCGTTGCCGCGCGCGTCCGCGCCCTGCAAGAGGACGGTCGCAATCCGTTCTCCGAATTCCAGGTTCCAGAAGCGGTCCTCTCTCTCAAGCAAGGTTTCGGCCGCCTGATTCGCACGAAAACCGATCGCGGAGTCTTGGCTCTTCTGGACACACGAATCTCCAGGATGCCATATGGTAAAATTTTCTTTGAGTCTTTGCCGCGCTACCGCAGAACGCACGATCTAGGGGAAGTCGAGCGTTTCCTAAGCGCCGCCAGCCCCGCCTGAGCTGCTCAGGGAAGAAGAGGAAGTTGGCCGTCTATGTTTCAAGTCAGTGTAGAAGAGACCTTTTCGTCGGGGCACGCCCTGCGAGGCTACAAAGGGAAGTGCGAGAACCCTCACGGCCACAACTATCGGGTTCAGATCACCCTGGAAGGCCCGCAACTCGATAACATAGGCCTGTTGGTCGATTTCACTCACTTGAAAGAAGCGATGCGCAGCGTGATCAAGCGGCTCGATCATCAATACCTAAACGATCTCGAACCTTTCACCACCGTAAATCCTTCCGCTGAGAACATGGCCAAGTATTTCTACGACGAAGTAAGCAGGAAGTTGAAGGATTTGCCGCCCGGTGCGAAAGTAATCGACGTAATTGTCTGGGAAACGGATACGTCCATGGCGAAGTACAGTCCCGGGAGTTAACCGGCGAAGGAGCCTGGAAATGAACCGCTCGATTCTAATAATCATGGTTCCCGCGCTGCTCGTCGCAGCTGGTTACATCGTCGTCTTAAGGATGATGGGAGTTCCACCCGGTTATCCCCGCCTGGCGGTTGCCATGATCCTGTTCTTTGGCGGCATTTACTGGCTCTCGAGACGATCCGGAAAGAAAGCGAACACCGGAGGGCAATAGCGTCGGCATGTTTTTTTGATCCTATGCACATCACGGAAATATTCAAATCGATCCAAGGTGAGGGAACCCGCGCAGGCTTGCCTTGCATCTTCGTGCGCCTGACTGGATGCAACTTGCGCTGCGCCTGGTGCGACACCGCCTACGCCTTCCATGGCGGCCAGAAGATGACTGTCGAGGATGTTCTGGAGCGTGTGGATGGCCTCCATCGTCGCCCCGACGGTTCGGAGGCAGGTATGCCTCTGGTTGAGTTGACCGGCGGCGAGCCTCTGCTCCAAAAAGAGATCTATCCGCTCGCCGAGCAATTGTTGGCCGCCGGCTACACCGTCATGATTGAAACCAGCGGTGAACGCTTCATCGGAGAATTGCCGCCCCAAGTCATTCGCATCGTCGACGTGAAGTGCCCCGATTCCGGCGAACCGGGTACTTTCGACATGCGCAATCTCACCGAGCTGAATCAGAAAGACGAGGTCAAATTCGTAATCTCGAGCAGGGCAGACTACGAATTTGCGCGCGATTTCACGCGCCGCCACAGATTGGAAGAACGCGTCCACGCCGTCCTATTTTCTCCGGTGTACGAAGACCCGAACGGAAAATGGCAAGGCCTGCAGCCTCGCGAACTCGTGGAATGGATGCTCGAAGATGGCTTGGGCGCCCGCCTTGGTTTACAGTTGCACAAGCTCGTCTGGGACCCGGCCATGCGAGGTGTTTAAGCGAGGCCTTTAGCAATGACCGACAAAGGCAAAGCCGTTGTGCTGTTGAGTGGGGGAATGGACTCCTGCGTCTGCACCGCGATTGCCCGCGAACAATATGGCGCCGACAATCTCGCCTTGCTCCACGCCAGCTACGGCCAGCGCACGGAAAAACGCGAGCGGCAAGCCTTTGAGGAAATCGCGCACTATTTCGGAATGCAACACCGCATGGTTGTGAAACTCGACTATTTCCGCGTCATCGGTGGCTCAGCACTCACAGACAAACAAATTAAAGTCCCGGAGAATCAGTTGGAGGCGGCGGGTTCCGACGTACGCGCTATCCCCGTTACCTACGTGCCGTTTCGCAACGCCCACTTCCTCAGTGTCGGTGTCAGTTGGGCCGAAGCCATCGGCGCTCGCGCCATTTATATTGGCGCCGTGGCCGATGACAGCTCCGGCTACCCCGACTGCCGTCCCGAATACTATCGCGTGTACCAGGAATTGATTCGCGTGGGCACCAGGCCGGAAACCGAAATTGCAATGGTCACACCGGTAATCCATATGAAGAAGACCGAGATCATTCGCCGCGGCAGGGAACTTGGCGCGCCCTTGCATCTAACCTGGTCCTGTTATCAAGGCGAAGACGTTGCTTGCGGACAGTGCGATAGCTGCCTGTTGCGCCTGCGCGCTTTTGCTGAAGGTGGAATGGACGATCCCATCCCGTACCGGGCCCGCGCCGCCGGTACCGCCTAGGGGCTTAGAGGAATCTTGGAATCTGTGGCAGATAAGCGATAATGGGGGGCACCAGCCGGAGAACCTTGGCTGAGGCTCCTCAGGAACAAAGGAGAAGGCAGCATGTCGAAAATTTTGAAAGCGTATGCGCTCGCCGCTTTGCTAATGCTGGGCTTGGCTTGTCTCGCCGTGCCGAAAGCGGCCGCGCAAGACGGAAAAGTTTCGGGACAGCTCATCGATTTTGACGGCAAGCCCATGGCCGACTTTCCCGTCAAGATCAAGAGCGAACAGGGCGCCACGCAGGACACCAAAACCGATGCCGACGGCAAATATCAATTCAACAATCTTCGCTCCGGCAAATACACCGTAACCGTGCAGCATCCGCAGGCGAAAGACCCCTTCACCACGGTAACCGAAGTCCACTCCGGCACGGAAGGCCCTCCGGTCAGTTGGAACTTCAAGGAAATCCTCGAAAAGCAGAACCCTGAAGCCGCTGCCCAAATGAAAAAGCAGGCCGAAGAGAAGTCCAAGTTCAGCGAAATGAAAGTGCACTTCAATCAGGGTGTAACCCTGCTCGAACAGGAGAAAGCGGCGAAGGCGGACTTGACCAAGGCGCCCGCCGATCAGCGCGACGCGGCCAAAGCCAAAGTGGCCGATCTTGCAAATCAGGCAGTAGCCGAATTCCAACAGGCCCAAAAGGACGCCGCCGAAAAAGACCCGAACATTCATTTGTTTTGGGCGCGTATGGGGGAAGCCTATGACCTGGCAGGCAGGAACGACGAAGCCATCAACGCCTATCAGCAAGCCATAGCCGCCAAGCCCGACAATTCTGGCTACTACAACAACCTCGGCAACGTGTTGGCCCGCGCCGGCAAGATCGACGACGCTAAGGCCGCTTATACCAAGAGCGCCGAACTCGACCCGCCGAACGCGGCGCTGGCCTGGCGCAACTTTGCGATCAGTTTGTATCAAGCCAACCGCATGACCGAAGCGATTGAACCACTACAGAAGGCGACTCAGCTCGACCCGAAAAACGCCCAGGGCTGGTATCTGCTGGGCACCTGCATGGTCGCCGACCCTAGCATCTATAAACAAGTGGGCGACAAAATTGAAGTAACTCCGAAACCCGGCACTGCCGAGGCCTTCCAAAAAGCCATCGAACTTGACCCTAACGGCCCGATCGGCGCCCAGGCGAAACAGGGCCTTGAACAACTCAACCAACTCACCGGCGGCATCAATACCAAGGTCGGCGGCAAGAAGAAATCCTAATCCGATTTCTCACTGCGAATAGGGTCAACGATGGGTCAGCGTACCCGTACTCTTGGTACGCCGCAGCGCCCACGAGAATGCCAGCATCGAACAGGGAAGCAAAATAAGCGCGAACAAAACCAGTATCAAGAGTGGCCGGGCAACTGCCGAAAGCCCTGCGCCTTCCAGAAGTGCCGCCCGCATCCCGTCAAGCGCATAGGTCACCGGATTGAAGTACGCGATGACCTGCAGCCAGCCCGGCAGCACGCTGACCGGAAACAGCATTCCTCCCGCTACGCTGGACACCGCCAGAAAAAACCACTTCGACGGATTGCCACGCTTGAACAGTAAAAGAAACGCGCTCGAGAAAATGCCCAGCCCCGAAAAGGAGAGTACGGTTAGGACGAGAACTACCACGACCGAAAACCAATTTGCGGACCTCAGGGGAAAACCAAACAGAACACTCCCCCAAGCAAGATATACAGCGACGCGCAAAGTCGTGGCCACGAACGGATAAGCGGCCGAGCCCACAAGGATCACGGGAAGCGAAACCTGCGTCACCAGAAGTGGTTCGAGCGTTCCGGTATCTCGCGCCTCTTCCAGGCTGCGATCAAAAGAATCCAGCGCGGCGTGCAGATAATCGAAAAACACAAAGCCCACAAGCGCAAACGCAAAATACGAAGTGCCTCCTGGGAGCGATTGGCGGAGTTGCGGGGAATCCACGAATCGCGCCGCGTAATAGAACATGGCAGCCCCAAACAAAGCTTCGATGGTTTCAAGAATAAAGGGGCTTCGGTAAGTGCTGGCAATACGAAGATCGCGCCGAAAAAACAGCAGCAGATCGCGGACAATGCGCTTCATAAAGCCGCCGGCTCCCCGAGCGAATGTGCATTGTGCCCGGTGAGCGAAGAAAATACCTCTTCCAATGTCGCCGCTCCGGCCTTGGCTTTCAGGGCCGCGGGTGTTCCTATGGCGGCGAGATCACCTTCCTTGAGTATCGCCACACGGTCCGCCAACAGCTCGATTTCCGAAAGGCTGTGCGAAGCAAACAGCAGGGACGTGCCTTGTCGGCAGAGCACTTCGCTTTTCAGGAACCGCCGAAAATCGGTTGCGGCAAGCGCGTCGAGGCTCCGCGTGGGTTCATCAAGCAGCAGCACTTTGGGCTGGTGGATCAGTGCGCGGAGAAGACTGAGGCGCTGAATCGTACCCGACGATAGCGTGCGCACCTGTTTCTCGAGTGAGTCGCGCAACTCGAAGAGCTCGGCGAGAGACGTAATGCGCGACCGCAAAAAGGAATCAGAAAGATGATTCAGTCGGCCAAAAAAATGCAAATTTTCCCTGCCCGTAAGTCGCGCGTAGAAGCCCTGATCGGACCCTGCGTGGTAACCAAGCTGGCGGCGCACTGCCGAAGCCTCCCTGGCCGCGTCGTGACCCGCGACAAGCGCCCTACCCCGAGTCGGAAGGAGCAACGTGGCGAGGATACGAAGCAGCGTGGATTTTCCCGCCCCATTCGTACCGAGCAGCGCCACCGCTTCGCCCGCGTGCACCTCCAGGGAAACGCCTCGGAGCGCCGGTAGACTCGGTGCCGCAAACGGCTGAAGTAATGCGCGCCAGCCGCCGTAAGTTCGAGGAAAGAATTTTTCTAGAGCATCGATGATGATGGGGGAATCGGACACTCTCGAGTTTATAGCGTGTCTCCGCAAAGAAAACAATGCGGTGCGGTGGCATTAGCAAGCGAACGTGCATGACGGAAACAGCCAATCCCGGTAAGATAATGACGAAGCACCAAATACGAGCAAATGGGCGTGTGGGCCACATCGCCCGGAGAGTTGCAATGGTCTCGTTTTCAAATCGCGTGGTGATTCCCGCGCATGTGTTGGTGAGGCATCTGGATGGAGAGAGTGTCCTCCTGAATCTGGAAACGGAAAAGTACTTCGGCTTGGATGCCATGGCCACTCGCATGTGGGAACTCGTGACGCAGTTGCCCAATGTTGAAGCGGCATTTGAAACGCTATCGCATGAATTCGACGTGCAACATGAACTGTTGCGCACACATCTGGGGGAATTACTGGGCCAATTGGTCGAAAACGGACTGCTGACGGTAATGCCGAGCGATGTGGCGAGCGTTCCAGCGATATAGGGCGCTGAACCCGGAGGCTCGCAAATTATTTTGGCGGGCCGCGGTCCTCTTACCTCAGATCGGCATTTCCTTGCGACTCCGCGGTTTCAAGAGAACCCTGGAAGCATTGCAGCAAAGCCCGCCTTCTTCCGCCGCTCCCACTCAAACGAAAAGTGCAACAACTGCGGACGCGGTCCAAATGACCTGCCGAATGACGAAAGCTGCGGTGCGCTACGGACTGATTCGGCCAACCTGCCTCGTGGAATCCTTGGCATTGTGGTATCTGCTCGAGAGACAGGAAATTCCCGTAAGCTTGCGGATTGGGGTTCGCAAGACGACGCACAAATTTGAAGCCCACGCCTGGGTGGAGTATGCGGGAGCGGCGTTGAACCAGACCGAACAACAGCACCAACACTATGCAGTCTTCGAGAATGCGTTTTCGGACCTTCCCGGAGAAAAGCCGTGAGCGGCTTCTTCGGCATCCTCCGGCTCGATGGACAGCCCGTAGAAGAGCGCTTCCTGGAAAGAATCGCTGCGGAAATGAGTTTCCGCGGACCGGACGGAACCGGCATCTGGAATCACGCTGGCATTGGCAGCGCCTTCGCACTGACGCGTACCGGCCCGGTCGAACAAGCGCCGCGGCAGCCGGTCAGTTGGGACGAGAGGTTTTTGCTGTGGGGCGACTTGCGTCTGGACGCTCGGGAAGGCCTCCTCGAAGCGCTGTCCGCGGAGAACTGCGCCCCCGAAACAAGCGCCACGAGCGAAGAGCTTCTTCTGCGCGCCTGGGCGAAGTGGGGCTCAGCTTCGCTCGAGCATGTGATCGGCGACTTCTCTTTCGCCTTGTGGGACGGGAAAGAAGAAATCCTGTGGTGCGCGAGGGACTTTGTCGGCGCTCGGCCGTTCTATTACTCGCCAGTCCGAGGCGTCTTCTGCTTCAGCAACGCGCTGCAAATCTTGCGCCTTGTTCCGGAGGTTTCGGCAGAACTGGATGAGCTTTTTCTTGGTGACTATCTGCTCGGAGGCTGGAACGCCGAACCCTCTCGCACGGCCTATCAGGACATTCGAAGGCTTCCCGCCGGCCACCTTCTAAGATTGTCAAAAGGCATACCAGAAATCCGTCGTTTCCGGAAACTTTCCATTGAGGAACCTCTTCAACTGCAGAGCCCCGGTGAGTATTTGGAAATCTATCGCGATTTGCTGAAGGCCGCCGTCAGCGATCGCTTGCCCAAGAGCGCGACTTCGCTGTATCTGAGCGGCGGCCTGGATTCGAGTTCAGTCTCCGCGATTGCAGCTCAGATCGCCGCCGGACGTGGCCAAAAAGAAAAACTGAAGGCCTTCACGCTGAGTTGGATTCCTTTTTTTGACGATCCGGAGCCCGCTTTTGCGAAGCTCACCGCGCAACACCTCGGCATCGCTCATGAGGTTCTTCAGGAAGCGCGGCTGGTCCCCTACGAACGAGTCGAGACCGGGGAGGCAACCCCCCCGCAACCGAGCGACGACATATTCTTTGCTCGACAGCAGAGAAGCCGCCGAACGATTGCTGCGCACTCCAACGTCGTTCTCTCGGGTGATGGAGGGGATGACGTACTGACCGGCCAGAGTTGGCCCTACTTGATGTACTTATGGCGGAGGCGAGCATGGGAGGAAATCGCTCGGGACTTTGGCGGCTATCTCTGGTCTCAAAAGAGCATTCCGCCGCTCCGGGGTGGCTTTCGCACAACAATGCTCCGAGTCTTCAAAGCAAAGGACCCTTTTGCCGATTATCCGCCATGGCTCAACCCTGATTTCGAGGCCAGAGCGAATCTTAGGCAAAGGTGGCTGCATTTGAGAGACGCCAAGAAAAATACAGACCATCCCGTACATCCAGAAGCCTATGAAGCGCTCCATGATGGCTATTGGGCTAGCGTGTTGGAAATGGAAGAGGCCGGGTGGAATCGCGTGTCCATGGAAAGCAGAGCACCCCTTCTCGATCTTCGGTTGCTTGTTTTCTTGCTTCGTCTGCCGCCGGTTCCTTGGTGTGTGAATAAACTTTTATGTCGTCAAGCGATGAGAGAGCTCTTGCCGGACAGGATCGTAAACAGACCCAAAACTCCTTTGTTAATGAATCCCCTTGAAAAATGCGTAGGACCGGGGGATTGGATGCCGGCCCTCCTAAATTCCGCCCCGAATCTAGTAGCAGGGTTTGTAAACTGGCCCAAATGGTGCGAAACTCTAAGCCGATCTAAGGGTTCTCTCAGATTAGGAATTCTCCGCCCAGCCAGCCTCTTCCATTGGTTGAAAGCCGTTGAAAGTGAGCAGTGGATTCAGTAGAGTGAGATAGAGGGGCGTGATGAATCGGCCGTCGAAGACACCGGAAAAAAAGAAACCATACCAACCGCCGAAACTTCTCGTTTATGGAAACTTGACCGAGATGACGCGAACCAGGGGAGGCAAGGGTAAGCCGGACGGCGGTTCCTTTCCAGGCCGCTTCACAGGCCGGTGAGTTCTGCGGCAAGTCTCAGTTGTCCAATAAACTTTAACCTCTTGTGGACTATTCTTTTTTAGCATATGGCATTGGAATTCGTTCGGCAGTTCCGATCGCCGGCTTGCAGTCTGTCCCTTCTTACTCCTCCCGATTTACTGTTCAGTTTGCGACCGGCCCGGAGCCTGAATGGGTCAAAACCGCTACCATGTTGCCGGCCCGCGTCTTATCACGTCTTCCCGAAGACAAAGCGACGGGCGACCCTTCGTTCACGTTAACCGAACACGGAAATGGGAAGTGTTATGGCCTCGCCTATTCTGACGGCGCGCGCTTCGTCTTCAACGAAGCCTTAGATTGCCTGTGGGGTACATTTAGGCCGCCGCTTACCTCCGAGGATTTCTATTCGTATTTTGTCGGACCGGTCATGGGCTTCCTTCTCCGTCATCAGCGCGTAACCTGTCTGCACTCGAGCGCGGTCGAATTACACGACCGTGCGGTTCTTTTCTCCGGCGATCCGGGCTACGGAAAGTCCACTACCGCCGCCGCTCTTGCGCTCCGCGGGGTTCCCGTTCTGGCGGAAGATATCGTACCTTTGGAATTAACAAAAGGCCGCTACTCGGCCGTGCCCGGATATCCTCGCGTCTGCCTGTGGCCCGATGCAGTCGCCAAACTCTTGGGCGACGGAGATTGCCTGCCCCGGCTCTCCCCAGCGTGGACCAAATGCTATTTGCCCTTGGACGGGGTGCGCGCAAAATTTGCGGCGGAGAAGAAGCCTCTGGGAATCATCTATCTCTTTGGCGAGCGTTCCAGCGAACCAAACGCGCCCTACATTGAAGAAATGCGTCCAAGGGACGCCGTGCTTGGCCTCGTGCAGAACACCTACATGAACTGGCTGATCGATCGCGACCGGCGCGCCGAAGAGTTTGAGGAGATTTGCAAAATCGTGGAGCAGGTGCCGGTTCGGCGCATTGTGGCTCACACCGACGGCGCAAAACTCGGCGCCTTATGCGAACGAATCTTTGCGGATGCCGAAGCCATCCTGGCTGCCACCTAGCGCGCCGCAATGGCGGCGCATTCGCTGCTTTAGTGCTGCCGGCTGCCGGGTGTACACTGGCCACCACGTAGCGGGAGTTGCTTCTGCCGGATATTCCTTCATTCAGTCCGTCCAAGCTTCGAAGAGAATGGGCCTTTCTTTGCGCCTGCGCTTCTCCCGGTCTCCGTCCGGACGAAATCGAGGCTCTTTTAACCGCAGACCTGAATTGGGATGCATTTCTGGATCTTGCCGACGACCATGGCGTCCAGGGACTCGTGGCGAATCGATTGGAAGAACTGAGCTTCGTTGGCATGCCCAGTTCCGCGCGCGAAAAGCTGCAAGGCCGCATGAGAGCACAGCACCTGTTCACCTTGAGCATGACCGCCGAGCTTTTTCGCATTTTGCAGGACTTTTCGCTGGCACGAATCGACACAATTCTGGTCAAAGGACCGCTGACTTCTTTGCTCGCCTATGGCGACCCAGCGATTCGGAGTTACGTCGACTTGGATCTGCTGCTGCGCCATCAGGATATCCGGACGGCGACACAACACATGTTGGATCTGGGATTCGAATCGGACGTGCCGCAATCGGCCATCCGCGCTGGAAAAATACCGGGTGAATATCTCTTTTGCCGGCCCCACACTCAGCGGATCGTGGAATTGCATACCGAGCACACCTTTCGTTATTACCCGAAACGGATGCCAATCGACAATCTATTCGCCAGGAAGAGAAATGTCTTTCTGGACGGAAGGGAAATTCCTGCCCTGAGCCTTGAGGACGAGTTCGTGCTGAATTGCATTCACGGAGCCAAGCACTTTTGGGAACGATTGATGTGGATTGCGGATATAGCTGCCTTGGTGGCGAAACACGCCGAACTTCAATGGGATAAAGCGCAGCGTGCCGCCGCCGAAGTTGGTGCGCAGCGAATGCTTAGAGTCGCAGTTCAACTTGCAGCATCAGTGCTGCAAGTCAAAGTTCCGGTCGCATTTACGACCGAACTTGAAAAGGATCGAGGCGTTGTTCCTCTCTGCCGCCAGATCGAGAGCTGGCTCCCCTATGCGGGCGCCGCTCCGCCTCGCCTGCCGCGACGGGCGATGTTCCGGGTGGATATGGCGGGCGGCGGCCTCATCGGAGCCGCTTATCTGGCTCGTCTGTCCCTTTTCCCCACTCAAGAAGACTGGGCAGAAGGGGCGGAAGAGCGTCGATCCTGGCTCCGGGACGCCGTGCGTCGTCCTCTACGTCTGTTCCGAAAGTATGGCTCGAACGAATGATGCGATGATTCGGTTTTGGCGAGATCGCAATGGCAAAAACTCAAATCTCCCCATTCCGAACAAAGCCAGGTACTGTTCTCATCGCACGGTTTCTGTGCGATGAATCCCTCTTTCTTCTGTCCGAATCGGAAATAGAGCGTTCCGCCGCAAGCGCGATTAGATGTTCGTACGCACTCCGGTGCGAAATTCCTTCTTCTCTGCCGGAGGTGGAAGCTCTACGGAAACCGACGTGGTTGCTTTGTTGCGGATCAGCCCGAGCTTCAGCGTCTTTTCCTGCCGCTTCTCCGCGATCTTCGATCGCAGTTCGCCCACGGAGCGGACACGCTCGCCATTCACGCTCGTGATCACATCGCCGACTTTCACGCCAGCCTTGGCCGCCGGCGTATCGGGAAAAACGCCGCGAACCAAAATTCCTTCTCCCTCGGGGGCCCCAAAGTAATTTCCAAATTCACCGTCAAGATTCTCCGCGTCGATTCCAAGCCGGGTCTTCGAGGAGGATGCCCACGGACCATCCTCGAAAATCGTTCCCACTTCCGGCATGTCCGGCATCTCGAAGGCAAAATTCCCGGGAGTCGCAGGTGCCAGGAATGTCCTGGTGTTGTGGCGCATCTCGGCTCTGCCTAATGTCACTTCGATCGATTGCGCACGCCCGTCGCGCCACACGGTGAATTGTACGGAGCGTCCGGCGGGAATCTCGCGAATCATGCGCCGAAACTGTTCCGTGCCTTCGACGCGCTGCCCGTTGACCTCCGTGACAACGTCACTTTCCTTAAGACCGGCTTTAGCCGCAGGGCTGTCCGGCACAATCTTTCCGAGCACCACACCGCGCTCGGCAGGCAGCTTGAGTTCCTTCACCTTGTCCGCGGTTACTTCGCTAGTCCGTGCGCCAAGCCAGCCATCGCCGGAGTTGACAAATACCTGGAGGTCATTATCGTCGTCCACGGTCACGTTCTGAGCGAGCTCCAGACTCTTCAATGCTCGTCGAAGCTGCGTCACCTGCTGCTCCGGGTCCTGCGATTCTTCTTGTTGATAAAGCTCCGGCCCGGCAGTCGCAGCCGGTTTGCGAGCCGAGGAACCTGGCAGCGCAACAAGCCCGATCGTTAGGGTGCCAAGGCCCACTGCCGTCAAAATGTGTTTAGAGTTCATGGAAATTCTCTCCTTGAGCCCTTAGACGTAAGAAAGGCTAAACTGTCGACCGGAGCGCGACCACGCGAATCGTGCCGTTTACGGTGCCGAGATGGATCGGAGCGCCTCCATGGCCCAATTGGCCTCGTACCGTCCGCGGCTCCGCCGCTCCCCTCATCACCATCGGCAAGTCGCTCGAAAAGCTCCCGTTCATGCAGCGTGCCTCGAGGTTGGCGGGCAGGTCCACCGGGATGGCCAGCAAAACCGATCCGTTGGTGGTTTCCGCGGACGCGCCTCTTGCGTCGCTGGGATGTTTCAGTTCTACGTAGACGTTTCCGTTTGTCGTATGCGCGTGCACGTTGCCGCTGCTCTCGTAAACCTCGATATTCCCGTTCACCGTGTGTAGGTCCCCCAGCGATTCCGAGCTGAACACCCGCAAGCTCCCGTTGATATTATTCACATGGTTCAACAGCGCGTGACGCGGCACGTGGACCACGTAGTCGACGGCAACTTCGACTCCCTCTTGCTGCGGGTATCGTGTGGAGACGGACAGCCCTTCCGGAGTCGCGTCGATATCGATTGCGACCAGATCGAGCAAAGACTGCTTGTCGCGGGTGGTTTTGACGGCCCGCACCTCCACTTCATCCTTATCCCAGCCCTCGATCCGAACGGTTCCATTGACGTTATTCAGTTCGAACGAACCGTCGGGACGCATCGGAAAAGTCCTCGTAACTTCCTGCGAGGTCGCAAAACACGCAGGTGCCACAAGGGCAACTGCGATAAGAAGACCCAGAACCACTCGGCGAAAGACGGAGCGAACCACCATAGATCCTCCTTCAAGGCACGAGACCAATTTTCCCCCGGGGCAAATACAAAATTGACCTGACGCCATCCTCAATAGCGCAGCTGAAATTCAAAGCTCACTGTCGAGACCACTTCCACATTTTTCCCGTTGATCTGTTCCGGTTTCGCCCGCCACTTCTGCACCGCTGCCCTGGCCGCATCAACCAGCGCCGGCTGGCCTTCCAACACCCTCTCGACTTGTACCGTTCCGTCGGCCTTCAACCGGACCTGCAAAACCACCTTCCCCTGTACTCCCGCGGTTTGCGCCAACGCCGGATACTCCGGGGGCGGAAACACCGTCAATCGTTTCGCAAAATCCTTGGGATCTTCATGAACGCTTCCCATGAAGATGACTTCAAACCGCTTCTTCGCGCTGTCGATCCAATCGTCTCTAAGATCGTTCGGGGACAATTCCGGCGGGGCGCCCGGCTGCGCCTGAGGCTGCACCGTGAGTGAAGCCGGAGTTGCCTGGTATTCACTGAATCTCTCCGCCAACCGCTGCTTTTCCTCTTCCTGAAGGGATTTCCGCAGCGCTGCGTGCGCATCGAGATATCGCAATTGAATCTTTCCGCCTGTGGTGTGCAGCCTCAGCAGCGCTCCCCCACCATTCAAGGACGCCAGCACGTGCACGGGTCCGTTTGGCTGGGATTGTATGTTCATCGGAAGAGTTGGATCCGCTTCAATTCGGCCGGGGCCACCATTTTCCACCGTGGCATCGATGTTCATGGCAATGTTTCGCGGAAGAAACACGACAATATCCCCGGTATGCGAAGCCAGTTGCGAAGGGCCAGGCAGGCGTACCAAAGGCGTCGTCTCGGAGTCCTCGGGATTAATCCAGGCCGTGATCGTGCCTTCGCCGGTCTCGGCGCGCACGCGGCTTGCAACACGCGTCAGGCAAATGCTTCCGCCGCTGCTGGCGACTTCCAGGGGGCCCGCAACGGAGATCACACGAATCCCGCCGCCTCCCGTGTCTGCGCGGACCGAGCCATGGACCTCTCCCAAATCAATTTGTCCGCCGCTCGTCCGCACCGTGACGTACGAGCCGGCTTCACCGATGGCGATGTTGCCCCCGTCGGTTTCGAGGTTTGCCGTTCCCCTGATGCGGGCCGCGCGAATGTGCCCGCCGCCGGTATGCAGCTTGGCGTTGCCTTCGATGGTTCCCGCCAGAATGTGGCCTCCGGCGGTGTACGCGTCCAAGTCGCCGGCAACATCCCTCAACGTGATGTGTCCGCCTTCCGTCTCGATTTTCGCTACCGCTCGCTCGCCGCGAGTCAAGGGCGGGCCGACCATGCCGATCCGGCCGGTGGTGATATTTCCTCCCTTGGTGACGAGCGAAACCCGGCCGCCAACGTCGGCGGTTTCGATGTCGCCTACACCGGTGCTTAGGTCGAGGCCGAACGTGGCCGGAACCGTCACCACGAACTGCACGTAAAACTGCACGTTGCGGTTGTTCGTGCGATGGTTGCCAGCAAGGAAGTTGACGTTTGGAAGAGCTCCATTCAGATAAACCGAATCCACAGTCTCGCGCGTCGTCAGCGAGTAATACTGGAGCAGTTTCTGGCCCATCGGCGCGGGCGCGTCCGTCTCAACGTGGACGGTGTAACGCAGGACCTGAGGACTGTCCTCAGGCAGCGTCTGGATGCGAATATTGCCGAGATCCGCATTCAGATGTAGGGTCATGCCGTGGGTGACGCGGAGTTCGCCGGAACGATCGACGGAAGCGTGCGGAGGCGCATTCCCCGCGGCGGCCTGCAGCGGCAGCAGAAGGCAACCCGTGAGCCACAGCAGCGTAAAGGTGCAGGGAAGAAAGTCGGGACTCCGCCGCGACCTGCGGTTCTGAATTTGGGAAGGAACAAGCATCGAAGGAAACCAAACTTTGTTTCTCGACCTGGCGATCACTGGTCGTTACGCGCGGCGATCTCACGCAACGCCGAAGCACTTCGCAGACGAACGTAGCGGCTGGGGTCGTTGTGCTGCAGACTCTCGAGCTCTTGAATCACTTTTTCGATCGATCCATCTCGAGCAGTTGGGCGGCCCGTCGCTTGAATCATGGGCGCAGCAGGCATCTCAACAGGGGCATTTGGCGGCAGAGGCGCCAGAGCCAGAGATTGATTTTGCATTTCCAGGGCTTGCACCAGTAGGTTCACAGCTTCGACGCGCACTCCTGGATTGGAGTCGTGTTGCAGCGCTTCAAGCAGCACCTGCCGCAACGTGCTATCGGTTCCCGAATCGCGCAGCGCTTCCAATGCCTTCAGGCGGACCGCAGGATTCTGATCCTTCCGCGCGGCGGCAAGTAACGCCGCGCGCACCTTGGAATCTTCCGCGCGATTTTTCAGCGCATCCAGGCAATCCAGCCGCATTCCGGAATCAAAGCGTTCACCATTCGCCACCACGAACGTAAGAACGTTGCGGACGTTTGAATCATCCACATTTCCGTCGAGTTCGATCGGCTGCTCGGCATTCAACCGGACGCGCACATTCTTCGAGCCGGAATACGGTGAAGGCGTGAAATTAATGCCATCCACGGCCATCTTGGAGAGCTGGTCTGCGGTAAGCTGCGAACTCGGGCGAACATTTACAACTTGATCCTGCACGCCTCCATCGTTAGGCGCGCTCGTCCACTGGGAGTATTCCGTTCCCGCCACAAGGCCAAGCAGAACAAGTGTCCCAGCGCTCCACGCCGGGTGCAGCACCATCCAGCCGCGCAGCCACCCAAATGCTGGCACTGTCTGTTTCACTGCAGGGAGTTGGAGATCATCGAGTTTTTCTGCGAGTTCACTGCGGCATTGCGACAGCATGATTCCCGCCGCATCCATTCGGTCGCCCCTTTGGGGCAAGCAGCGAATGGCAGTCTGAAATTCCCGCTCCTCGGCAAGTTGCGCTCGGCAGGCGGCGCAGTCCGCTAGATGCACTTCAATGGCATCGCGTTCTTGCTCGTTCACTTCATCGCAAACGTAAAACACCAGCCGCGATGTGATTTCCGCGCAGGCCATATTCGCTTCGCCCGGGTTCATCGCAACACTCCCAATTCGTTCCGGAGTTTGCGTGTAGCCCGGAACAGCGAATTCTTCACGGTCTCTTCGCTCGTGCCCAGAGCGTCCCCGATGGCGCGCAGCTTCAGACCTTGGTAATGCTTCATCTCAAAGACCACCCGCTCGCGCGGGGAAAGCCTCTCCATGGCCGCGGCCAACCGTGTTTGGATTTCCTGACCGAGCAAATGCCGCTCGGGATCCAACGTGGCGCGGTGTTCGCGCTGGCGCTCGAAAAAATCCCCGGTGGTATCTTCAAAATGTGTGGAATAGGCCGCCTCGGGAGCCTGATCCTCCGGTCGCGCCTGGCGGCGGCGAAGGTGATCGAGGCAGACATTGGTCACGATGCGATACAACCAGGTGTAGAAGGTGCACTCAAACCGGAACCGGTGCAGGTTCCTGTAAACCTTCAAGAAGGCTTCCTGATAAACGTCGCGCGCATCTTCGGTACGCTTCATCAGGTTCAGCGCCAGCCGCAGCACATCCCGGTCGTAGCGGCGCACCAGCTCTTCAAACGCGGGACGGTTGCCAGCCTGCGCCTGCTCCACAAGTACGCGTTCTTCCAGGCTGGCCAGGGATTTCACAGAAGCCAGCGTCGAATCCGAATTGCTGGTGTGACCGGATTCATCTGCAAACGCCAGAGCCCAACGGGGTAAAGACATTTTCGCTTTCTCTTTGCCGAATCTGACCTAAATCCCTAACCGTCCTCAGTTTGGAGAACCGTGAGGTCCCATGGAAAAAACGCGCTACGCCGATGAATTCTTAGACGCGGAAAACCACTGCGGGTGAGCAGTTCTGGAGCTTGGAGGAGTCGACTCCGCGCACCCGTGGCCATGGCGACTTAGATGCTTCGAGGTGCTCTGGCGTAGTCTTTCATCCTAGCCCACAGCCGGTCCCTGGGTCCGCATCCGCCAAGCTACCAGCGGCCAAGCCAACAGTACCAGCAGTGCGGTCAGGATGAGGTAGGCATTCGTGCGATAAAATGCGTTCGGTTGCGTGATTAGTTCGCTGACGACACTCACAAGCCCGGTACAAGCGACAATCAAGAACAAGCCCAAAAGATTGAAGCGCACCAGACGCCGAATCCCTAATACCACTACGGTCAAAACAATCGCCGAGACCAGAAACTGTTTCAGAAAGTCGGCCGGACTTCCCCAACTGGTCACGAGTGCGGCCGCCACAGCAATGAACAGAACCAGCCGCAGCCATTTGACTCGCAATTCGGCTCCCAGAAACGCTCCCGCCAGCAAAACTACCGCGCTGACCACAAGCCCATGAAGAACTGCGCTGCCCATGGCGCCGATGCTTGGAAAAACCGCGTCGAAAGAGTCGCCAAAGTTTGACGGAATTCCACGATGCAGCGTGGGCCACCATGCCGAAGCAAAGTCGAGCAAGCGTCGAAGCGCAATGAGAGCCGCCGAGCCGCCGAGCCCAAGCCAGAACGCATCTCGATAGTATGCAGCCGGCATCCCCAGCCAACCCGGAAGCTGCTCTTCGCCGAAAGCTCGCGCCGCAAACGACCAGGCCAGCCCAAACAGCAGCGCAACTACTCCCAAAACGAACCCTCCGCTCAGCAAAATGAAAACGCCAATGGTGCCGAAGAAAAGACGCATCGGCATGGTCGTCGGATAATTCATCAGAAAAGCGGGAATTCCGCGTCCCAAAAACAAGCTCGCGAGATAAGCCCCCAGGCCGGCGAGCCCCCATCCAAGCAATCGCCTCCAGGGAATTCTGGCTGTTTGTGCGCGCATTCGTTTGAAAAAATAGACTAGGACGGTGATGCATAAGCCCAGCGCAACGCACAACTGTCCCGCACCCACCAGAATCCGAGCCACGCCCTGCTCTTGCTGCTGGCGCTCAAACTCTTCCGGAATCTTGATGAACGTTCGATAATCGCCGGGTTCGTCGCCCAACACGCTTACGCTCATGCGCTCGTAGGCGTGATCCGAAGAATCCTTAGCGGCGGCATTCTGCGGATCGAGGGGCGCGGTTTGCCGCCAGGTCAGCGTGTGATCGGTCCGGTTCGGCCGTTTGTCGGAGTTTGCCTCCACCAGCTTCCAGCCGCTCAGGTCGATCTGTTTCTGCTCCCGCAAAAACGTTTCGGCGATTTCCACAGCTTGATCTTTCGATAGATTTGCGCCCTTGGTCGCTTCTGCCAAGGTGTGCCAAAAGCCGTGCAAAGTGCCGTCGGGCTTCAGCGTGACTGCGAATTCTTCCGGCTGCGAATCGCGGAAGTAACGCACCCGCCAGAGTGCTCCGGGAACGCGCTTCGCATAAATTTCGTTAATGTCTGCAACAGACATGCGCCGGCGAAGATATTCGTTCGTAATCGGGCTTGTGGTATCCACCATTTGCGCTGCTTTGCGATAAGTGTTGGGATCCGATCCGTGCTGACGCATGATTTCGTCGGCGCGTTGCGTCGCCGTCGCGCGGTCCGCAGAAACTTCGAGGTAATCTCCAATATGCTCGCGCTTTAAACGCAGTGCAAGAAATCCACCGACGACCACGCACGCAGCCAAAAAAATCAGCGAGCCCACGGTCAACGGATCGTACCGGCGCGCGGAGGTTGCCGCTTGTTCCGGCGTAACTTCGCGGGCGAAGCTTATCTCTGGATCGGGTTCTGTTCGATTCAGCAGGTCGTCGACATTCTCAAAACTTCCGCGGGTCAAATACAGCACACCGGAAAACAGCAACGGCGCCACGGCGGCCAGGCCCACCACGATGCCCGAAATCTTGAAATACAAGTTATCCGAGCGAATCAGCAGCATCCCTACCAGCGACGCATCGACCGTGTAGTGCCAGATCAATGTCGCCACGATGCCCCAACGCAGCATCACCAGCCCCGCCACAATGCCGATCATCCCGACTTCGATTCCCCGGATGTACCCAGGTTCCTGTGGGTAGGCGCTGTGCAGGAAACTCCAGAAAAACGCAGGTAGAATAACGGCCAACACCCTCGAACCTGTCAGCTTGTGAAGAAAGGGAATCGCGAAGAGTCGGAACAGAAATTCCTCACTCGTTGCCGCTAACACGCCGATCGTGACGCCCGCAATCCAAGGAAAGGAAGTGTTCACCACATCGGAATAACTCAAGTCCTGCGGAGCCCAAACTCCGAAACGGCTGCCGATCATGTAGAACGCAACAATAAAACCGATGTGTGCAGCTGCCAGCGAGATTCCCACAACCGATGCGCTGAAAAATTCTTTTGAACGAATGCCGCGCAACGTGAATGCTCGCGTCAATCGCAAACGATCGGGTTGCGCCTCCCGATACAATGGCTCTCCGCCGGGCAATACTAAGCTGACAGTCAGCGCTGTCCCCACCGCCGCGAGCAGCAGCGAAAGTAGGCTGCGTAACACAAAGCTCGCGTAGGTGAAATGCGTATCGTATCCTGCGCGGACCGAGTTCCAGTCGTTCAGTTGCATCAAGAAATACAGAATCGCGACGACAACGCCGATCTTCACCGCCGCGCCCCACGATGTCTTGCCCTTTCGCGTCAGCGAAATTCCCAGCCACAACGCGCCACCCAGAAGAAAGCCATAGGGAAGCAGCGCAATCTGGTTGTAGAAGATATTTGTGGAGCGCAAGTGTTGGTAATCGCGACTCCAGGCTTCCGGCACCTGCAGGAATTCCCGGCTATCGCCGACGCGATCGCCTTCCAATCCAACCTGGAGGCGGTAGGGCGCTTCTTTTGCCTTGAAGCCTTGGCGTTCCCAGGTAAAGGACCAATCCATACGATTCGGGCGCGCTTGCGAATTGGCTTCGGCATCCAAAAATTCCCATTGCTCCAGGTCGTGGCCGAGTTTCGCACGCGCAAAGTTTTGAGCGGCGGCCAGCGCCTGTTCGCGGTCGAACGATTTTCCAGCCTGCGCCTCCGCAATTTTGTGGTCATAGCCCACGATTTTCCCCGCAGGATTCACCTCAACGAGAAATTCCTCTTCCTGCTGCGGCCGGAAAAAACGCACCTCCCAATACCAGATGTTCAGCTCGCTGGACATCAACTGATTGGCTTGTTGCAGGCCCAACTCGCGTTCCAGGTAGGTTTTGGCGTTTTCGTCGACGTCGAAAACAATCGTAGATTGATAGCCGCTGAGATTTTCTCCCAGTCCCTCGACGAATTCCTTCGCCCTCCGTTGCGCTTCGGTGCGAGACACCTTGAAATCCACGGAAGCTTCCGGAAATGCACGGAAAAAGTACTTGTGCGCGAAGACCAGGCCGACAATCCCGCAAAGCACCCACAGCATCAGAATGCGCTTGTCTGAACCGGTCAATCGATCTTGCGCCAAAGGAGCCTCCTGAACCGAGTCCATGCCGAACGCCCACTCTATCGATACGGGTGCCAACGATGCAAGTTTCACGAAAAGCGGCGGTTACTGTTGGGATGATATAAAGAAGAGAGCGATGAGCATCAGCCTGCAGACGAATGTTCAGATGGTGAAAGGTGTGGGACCGCAGCGCGCAGAGTTACTGGCGCAGCGCGGCATTTACACGCTAGAGGACTTGCTGAACTATCTCCCATTTCGTTACGAAGACCGCATCCATTTCTCCAAAATTAAAGACGTTCAGCCCGACGGCACCTACACCTTGCGCGCCCGCGTTATGAGCGGCCAGGCGGTCCGCGGCATGTACGGCCGCGACGCGATCTACCATTTGCTGGTGCAGGACGACACCGGCTCTCTCCCATGCAAGTTTTTCCACGGCGGCTATCTCGAGGGCCGCCTGAAGCCCGGTCAGGAGCTGATCCTTCATGGGAAGGTGGAAATCGACAAACAGCGCCCGGCGCGGCGCGAAATGGTGAACCCTCAGTTCGAGGTCCTGAGCGGGGACGAAGTCGATTCGACGGAAATGGGGCGCATTGTCCCGATCTACGAAGCCGTCGGCACATTCGGCACACGCCAGATTCGACGCGCCGTTTACGCCACGCTGCAAAATCTGGACCACTCGATTCCGGACATCCTGCCCGTCGAACTGCGCGAGCGATTGGGTTTCCCTTCGCGCCGCGATGCTCTGATAGAGACGCACTTTCCTCCCGCCGAGGAATCCCTGATGCTGCTGAATCAATTCCGCTCTCCCGCGCAGCGGCGGTTGATCTTCGAAGAATTTTTCCTGTACCAGCTCAGCCTGGCGCTGGGCCGTAAAGCCACACGCCAGGAAAATGCGATTCCGTTTCGCGTGCGCGAAGACAAAATCCGGGAAGCGCTTAAGAAAATCCTGCCCTTCAAGCCCACCGCGGCGCAGAAACGCGTCCTGGCCGAAATCGCGGCGGATTTGGAACGGCCCGTTCCGATGAATCGCCTTCTGCAAGGAGACGTCGGCAGCGGCAAAACCATCGTTGCCTTGCAAGCCGCGGTTATCGCCATGGAAAACGGTTGGCAGGCCGCGCTCATGGCTCCTACCGAAATTTTGGCCGTTCAACATTTCCTGGCGGCGCGCCGCATCCTGGCTCCCGGCGGCTATCCCGTGGAGTTACTGATCAGCGGGCTGAAGGGTGCGGAGAAATCAGCCGCACGCGACCGTATCCGTTCCGGCGAAGCCAAACTGGTGATCGGAACGCACGCCTTGATCGAAGAAAACGCGGAATTTAAGAGATTGGGCTTTGTGGCTATTGACGAGCAACATCGCTTCGGCGTTCTCCAGCGGAAAAAATTGATGGACAAAGCGGCAAAGCTCGGCCACGCTCCGCACGTTCTGGTTCTCACTGCGACTCCCATTCCGAGAACGTTGTCTCTCACACTGTACGGCGATCTCGATGTTTCCGTCATCGACGAGCTTCCTCCCGGCCGTACACCCATCCAGACGCGCATGACCACCGAATCGCATCTTCCCGGCGTTTGGGAATCGGTCCGCCGCGAAGTCGAGGCAGGGCATCAGGCATACATCGTCTACCCCGTGATCGAAGAGTCCAAGCTCGAACTGAAAGCGGCGATGGAAGAGTACGAGCGGCTCTCCAAATCCGTGTTTCCAAAACTGCACGTCGGTTTGCTGCATGGCCGGCTCTCGAGCGAGGAAAAAGAAGAGGTGATGCAGCGCTTCCGCCGCAACGACGTTCAAATCCTGGTGGCGACCACAGTCGTCGAAGTTGGCGTGGATGTCCCAAACGCTACAGCGATGGTGATTGAACATGCCGAACGCTTCGGTCTTTCGCAGCTGCACCAATTACGCGGGCGCATCGGCCGTGGATCACAAAAATCGCATTGCATTCTCGTGGCACCGGGCCGCCTGACCGACGAAGGCCGCGCACGACTGGAAACCATGGTTCGCACCAACAACGGTTTTGAAATTGCCGAAGCCGACCTGCAATTGCGCGGCCCGGGAGAGTTTTTCGGCACCCGCCAATCCGGCGAGGTGGGATTCCAGGTTGCCAGTCCCTTGCGCGACCGCGAATTGTTGGAAGTTGCGCGCAAGGAAGCCTTCGCACTCACCGAAGATCCTGGCAAAAAAGATTCGCTATGGGGTCTGTTGCGCGTACTGCCCGGCGAATGGCAGCGGCGCTATCATCTAGCGCGCATCGGCTGAGGCTCGAAAACATTCATGCGCATAATTGCCGGAAAATATCGCAGCCGCCGATTAAGTAGCCTCAAAGGCCTGACACTGCGTCCCACAAGCGACCGTCTGCGGGAAACATTATTTAACGTGTTGGGCGAACTGGTGATCGGCTCGCGCTTTATCGACGCGTTTGCCGGAACGGGCGCGGTCGGAATCGAGGCGTTGAGTCGGGGCGCATGCGAAGTGATCTTCATCGAAAAACACGCTTCGGCGGTCGCACTTATCAAGAAAAACCTCGAGACGCTGGATGTTCGGACCGACACTCGCGTTCTCGCCACTGATGTGCTGCGCGGCCTGCAAATTCTCGCTGAAGAAGGATCCGCCGCTGGCAAACCGCGGGAAATTCTTTTCCTCGATCCTCCTTACGACAATGCGGCGGACTACGACCGCGTACTGTCTTTCGTTGGATCTTCGACGTTTTTCAGCGACGGCGCCGTTATCATTGCCGAGCATCGCCACAAATTGGATCTATCGGAGGCTGTGGAAAATTTCCAGCGTGTCCGCGTCCTGCGGCAGGGAGATGCTTCTCTGAGCTTCTACCGGCGGGTGAAGGACTCGGCCGAGAACTCAGCCGGCGGGCAGTAAACCTCAGCCCTTGTCGGCTCATCTATGCTCTTGTACCCCAGCCGAATTCCCTGAAGCCGCGCCGGAGTCCGGGGCGGGCACGATATAATGGAAGGCAGATGTTTCGTCGATTTCAGGTCAATCCGTTCGATTTGCTCGGGCAGAACGAAATCTACCCCATCGCCATGTATCTGCCGGGGAAGGGCGTGCCGAATCTCACCATCGCGTGGAACAGCTTCCATCCGAATTTTTTCAGTGAGCTCGGCGCCTTCCTTAAATGGACTCGCGTTCCGAAGGGCCAACCTAAATTCAACGTTTTTAAAGATTATCGCATTCAGCGCCGCATGCCTTATCGCGCCCTACTGGCCGCCGCTTTGTGGCACGTGGTTTTCTTCGTTGTCCCGTGGCCTCGTCTGCCCATCACTCCGAGGCACGTTACAGCGCTCGATAACACGGAGCTGACGTGGTCCGGACCGGTCGAAGATTTGCCGCTGCTGAATGTTCCGAAGCAGGCCCACAAGCGCGCCGTGCAAGAAACCAAGGTGGATGATCCTCCGGCCGAGAACAGGGATGGCTACCGTCCTCGACAGCGCATCTTCACCGATCCCTCTCGCCCGACGCATCCACGGCAAACGCTGGTAAACACGGCGGCGCCCAACGAGCCGCCCAAACTAGTGCCGGCACTGCCGAACATGGTCCAGTTCGCCACTACCGGCGGACCCGTTCGGCCGCGCCTCGAGATCAGCGAGAAAACTCTCGCGAAACTTCGCCCAAAACAAGTGAAGAAGGTTGCCACGACGGATGCACCGGCTCCCGACGTTCCGAACCTCGAGACTCGCCCGTCGGAAATGAGCATCGCTCGTGATGCGGATGCTCCTGCAAAGCCTCCGCTCGAACTGAATGCCGGTTCCGCGCCGCGAGTGGCCGAACGCGCGCAAAAGGGAGAAGTGGCGCCGGCACCGGAAGTGGCCGGAACCACCGGTTCCTCGGGTCAATCCGCCACAATTATCGCGTTATCCTCCGCGCCCGCGCCGCCGTCACCGACGGTTGAAGTCCCCAACGGGAATCTTGCCGCCCGCGTGGCCATTTCCCCGGAAGGTAAAGGCAATGGCACGGGCGGCGGTGTCGCAACTCCCAACGCCACCGGCGCTGGATCCGGGTCGGCCTCAAGTGATCCGGCGGCTAAAAGTTCGATTGGCATTAGCATCAGCGGCGGAAACCCGAAACCAAACGCGGAAGTCTCTGGCCTTGGCTCGGCAGGAAAATTGACTTTGCCGAAATCACCTTCGATCTACAAACGTCCGACCGATGATGATCCACCCGAACGCACTGGCCCTCCGAATTTCGCGACGCTCGCCCCTGGTGCGGCTCCGGAGCAGATTTTCGCCTCGCACCGCGTGTACTCCCTGAACATTGACATGCCGAACCTCAACAGTGTCACCGGCAGTTGGATCATTCATTTTTCGGAAATGCATCAACAAGGAATGCCTCGCACCGTCAGTCCGCTCAGCGCGCCGGACCCGCTTCACAAAGTCGATCCGAAATATCCGCAGGATTTGATTCAGGAGCATGTTCAGGGAGAAGTGATTTTGTATGCAGTCATTCGCCCGGATGGCCGCGTCGATAGCATCCAGGTAGTCCGTAGCCTGGACAAGCAACTCGACGCGAACTCCATAGCCGCGTTCAGCCAATGGAAGTTCAAGCCCGCCACGAAAGACGGTCAGGCGGTTCCCGTAGAGGCCATCGTGCACATTCCGTTCCGCGAACCACCGCGGGAATAGCCGGCCGATTATGGACTGGCGGGGAATCCAGATTCGTAGAGTTTTATCAGCGTGAAGAGGGTGTGATTGACTGGAGTGGCAACACCCAGTTGCGCTCCCATTCGAGCAACGTAGCCATTTAAGGAATCAATTTCCGTGTGCTTGCCCCGCCCCAGGTCCTGCGCCGTAGAAGATCGGGTGCCGCTCATCTGCTCCGCAATTTTGTAAGAGCCCGCAATTGCCGCCTGCGGGTCTTCCAGACCGGCTGGATGGATGCCCTTAGCGCGTGCCACGTTCAAGGTCTCATAGACCGCCGCTTCAACTAGTTTTTTCGCGTCCGGGCTGGCGAGTATCTCTCCGTACGTCACGCGTCCCAGAGCCGACACCGCATTGAGCGCGCAATTCCAGACCAACTTCGTCCACAATTCCCCTTCGATATTTTCGGAAATCCGGCAAGGAATCTTGGCCTCCCCGAAAATCCGAGCTACCTTTTCGGTTCGTTCATTCGGAGGGCCGACGACAATATCGCCTCGTCCCAGGTGCCTGACTGTGCCGGGAGCAGGGACCGAAGCGGCGACGTACACAATGGCCGGTAACGCATCGATTCCCGAAGCAGCGCGTATCTCTTCGGCATTGTTCACGCCATTTTGCATGCTCACAACCAGCGCATCCGGCGGCAGAATCGCCGCCAATTTTTTCGAAACGCTCGCCGTATCCGTGGTTTTCACGCAGAAAAGCACGACATCGGCGCCTATAGCGGCCGCTAGCTCTGTGGAAGCCTCTGGATGCACCGTCTTCTGGAATTGGAAAGAGTCGATCCGCAGGCCATCGCGCTGCACGGCTTCAACGAACGAGGGCCGCCCAATCATCACCACCGGAACACCGGCCCGAGCCAACATTCCGCCAAAGTAACCCCCGACCGCGCCGGCGCCAACGACCGCAAGTTTGTGTTTCCCGTTCGTGGCGGTCATTCTTTTTCTCCCGGTTTGAGAATTGTGGAAGGTCGCTTCAGAAATGGTTTCGCAATTCGCGAAACGCCGGCAAGATCACCAGTTTGCCCGATCCCGCCATAACCGGCTCATGCTCCAGCTGCCAGGTGTTCACATGCGGGATGTACACCGCGTTCAGCCCCGCTTCCATCGCCGGGTTGATATCGCTCCGCGGGCTATTGCCGATCATCCAGCCCTGGGTCTTCACAATTTTGTGTTTGTTCACCAAAAGCGTGTAGGTCTTCGCGTCTTTCTCCCCTACAATTTCGATGGCCTCGAAGAAACCCTGCAACCCAGACCGTTCGACCTTCGCCGCCTGCTCCGCGGGCTCACCCTTGGTGAACAGAATGAGCCGGTGCCGGCCGGTGAGATATGCCAGCGTTTCCGGCACACCATCAAGGATCTTCGGCGGCGTCCGCTCCAGCTCCACCACGCGATTGTGAATCTCCGCGAGGGTTTCCCGGCGCGCCATCTGATCGGCCAGTTTGATATATGTCTCTTCGAGCGACCGGCCGAAGCTGCGCACGCCATAACCGTACTGGCGAATATTCTTGCGCTCGGTTTCATTCAGAATGTGCCGGATGTAGGCGCGGCTGTAACCGCAGGGTTCCGCCAGGCTGATGAAATCCTCGATCAATTTCTCGAAGAAAACATTGTTTTCCCAGAGCGTGTCGTCCGCATCGATCAGTAGCGTATTGCGTCTCATAATTTCAAAAAATCAGTGTAGCAGCCCGAGGGCATCCTCGACGATTTTGCGAGCCGCTGCGGGGCGTGCCATCGCCGCGGCGGCGGCTCGCATGGACGACAGTTTTTCCTGATTCTCGAGAAGCGACGCAATTTTCCACGGCGCCGCCGGCAGGTTGTTGCAGCGAATCGCGGCGCCCGCTTCGAGCAAATGGTCCGCGTTCCGTTCTTCCTGTCCCGGAATCGGCTCGATCAGAATCATGGGTAAGCCCCGCGCTAGCGCTTCCGATGTCGTCAGCCCTCCCGACTTTCCAATCAGCGCGTCCGCGGCAGCCATGTATTGGTCCATCTCTTTCGTGAATCCCACGGCGACCATCCGATTTTCGCCATCCGGCAATTTCCCGGCAGTCTTGGACATTTGCTCCAACCGCGCTCTTAGTTTCTCCGATTTTCCTGCGATCGCCACCAACTGCCACGGCTGTCCGAGAGCCAATAGACCCCGGACCAATTGCTCCACAGGGCCAACGCCATATCCCCCGGCCGAAATCAGCAGCACCAGGGAATCGGGAGAAAGCCCGAGCTTTCGGCGAGCGTCGCGGCGAGCAACCGGCTCCTCAAAAAGCGGATCGACGGGAATCCCGGTCACGCGGAGCTTTTCGCGCGGCACGCCGATGCCTGCCAGATATTCCAGGGACTCGGGCAACGCCACGTCATACCTATCCACCGTGCGGCACAACCACATGGCGTGGACATCATAATCCGTCACCACGATCACATGGCGCGCACTCAGTTTTTTCTTAGCGATCAACCACGCCAGAATCTCCGCGGGAAGAAAATGCGTCGCGATGCATAGATCGGGCTGCACCCTTTTGAGCATGCGAATCATCGGCTGCGTATTCAGTCGGTCCAGGGCCAGCCTGCGGCGCGGATGGCTCCAAGGCTGGTCAGTGCGGTCGTACAGCAGGCCCATCAGGCTCGGCGCGTGCTGGACCATCGCGATATACGCATCGTCGTAAAGCCGCTGGAACAGCTTGCTGACGTAATCGATGGCGTCAATGTTTTCGACGTGACAGGCGCCGTGTGCGTGGAAGGCTTTCTCCAAAGCTTCCGCTGCTCGCACATGCCCCGCGCCGGAAGACGCCGAAAGGATAAGCACGCGAGGCTTGTGGCTTATCGTGGAAGGCAGAATCATCCTTTGATCACAGCGAAGCGGCCTTGCGTGGGCCGGAAGACAACTTCTCCAGAATGGTCCGCGCAATTTTCTGCAATTCGCCGAATCGCGTCAGATATTCCTGAAAATCGTGATTCAGCAGTTGCGCGTCCTGCGGTCCCAGTTGGTTTCGCAGAATCATATCCCGAAGTTTCACCGGATGCGGCAGCAACGCCTCTTCCTGCAATTCTTCGAGCGCCTGGGTCGGATCGTAGTGATACATGGCAATCTCCCCGAGAGTTGCGGGCGTCAAGCCTCATGCAACTTTGTCATTCCATTTTACGCAAAAGACGCTGCTTAGACGGGGACAATTGTGCGCGAGGAAGGTTTGACTCAGGCAGCGGGAGCGCGCGCCGGCACGAACTCGTATCGCTCAATCTTGGCCGCGATACCCGTCTTCCCGTTGTCAGTCGGTTCGATGCGAACTACCTTGCCGTGACAACGGATGTTCACGTCGCCGGCTGAAATCATCTGTTGGGGGAGCGTGAGGATAAAGTCGATCTCCGTGCCGTCCTCAAACTTTGCCTCGGTAAGAAAATAGAGTCCGCGATAACTTACATCGCGCGTGTTCGCCCGCAGCTCCGGGCTATGCGGATCGTGCGCCAAGACGCGAACGGGCAGCGTCATCACAAAGCGCCTTGCTTCACGCCGATCGGACAAATCGCCCATAGTATCCCCTGACATCAGCGAAGTAATTGCGGTGAAAGTAACATTCACCCACTCAAACTGCAACGCGAAAGATAAGGATTTTTGGCTCTAGTACTTGAAAATATGGTCGTGGGCGGACTAGAACCAACTCTTCCTTCCCATTACTATCTACGACTGATGTGCGAGGTGTTCGAATCAGCTACACTTTTTCACGGGTATCCCGGGCTCTCATGCAAATTCATCACGACTCTCGTACTTTCTTTCTCCAAGGGCCAGTGGGTAAGTTGGAAGCCATCCTGTGGAGCCCTTTGCGCGAGGAAGAACCCTCGATTGCGGCCGTCCTAGGTCATCCCCATCCACTCTTTGGTGGGACATTGCACAATAAAGTTGTCTACCAAGCCGCAAAATCTTTGGACACCTTGGGTATTCCGGTGTTGCGATTCAATTTTCGCGGCGCGGGGATGAGCGCCGGCGAACACGACCGCGGATTAGGAGAACGCGGAGACGTGCAGGCCGCGATTGATTTTCTGGCGAGCGAATATCCTGGTGCTTCGTTGCTCGCCGGCGGCTTCAGCTTTGGAAGCTGGGTAAGCATGCGCGTGGGTTGCGCGGATAGTCGCGTTCACGAGTTGCTCGGCATCGGAATTCCCGTGAACAATTCCGACTTCAGCTATCTGGAAAGCTGCAGCAAGCCCAAATTAATTATTCAAGGAACCAACGACGAACACGGGGCGTGGGAGAAAGTAGAAACCGTCGTCGCCCATGCGGCCGGGGACACGCGTCTCTCCTTCGTGCAGGACGCCGATCATTTTTTCACCGGCAAACTTGATCAATTGGACCGTGCCATCACAACGTGGCTCATCGAACGTCACCCCGGACTGCGCACACCCTAGTCTCTAACCTGTAGCTCAGGCCTTCCCGCCCGAGGGTTCCACAACCTAAGCTTAGTTCGTTGCTACCAACAGGAAGGAGTGAGCTACAGGTGACCGCCGGGCTCTCCGCCGACCTATGCTCCTTCACTCCGCGAAAAAAGTTTGCTGAATTGGTCCAGTCCTGCGGGCGCCACTTCTACCAATCGCGCGTTCGCCTCCACGTGCGCCGTCCGGGACATTCCCACGAGCGCCGCGGTGATTCCCGGCGCCGACCGCGCGAACTGCAAAGCGCGTTCCGCGTCGTTCTGCAATCCGAGCGCCTCAGCGACGAAGCCGGGCAGATTTTGCGCCACTTGGCCCTGCAGGAGCGAGGCGGAGGCAATCAACTTGATTCCCAATTCGTCCGCTGCCTCCATCACGGTTTTTTGGCCCGAAAGCACGGTCTGATTGCCCTGCGTCAACGCTTCGGTCATCGCCAGATTGAACGGCAGCTGCACGAAACGGAAATGGTGTTTCTCTCCCGCGATCTCCTTCGCGATGTCTGCGATCTGCCCCAGTTGCATTGCATCGCGCGCTGTTTTTTCCTGACGGAAGCCGTTCCAGGTCGCCATGCCGTAGAACTGAATGCGCCTTCGATCGACGGCCGATTCGAGGAACACGAACGCTTCTCGAACGCGCGTCAAGAAGTCCGATTGCGAAATCTCCGAAAGCTGCGTTTCCGGATTATGCAGATAGTAGACATCAACGCAGTCGACTTGTAGATTCTTCAAGCTGCGGCCCAATTGATTCTCGAGGAAGCGAGCCGCCATACAGTGGCTGCCGGCGGCAATGTCCTTCGCCGAGAAAACGCCCTTGTGAAGATATTCCTCGAAAAAATAACGGTTGGGGTCGGCAGGCATCGATCCATCTGGTGTTAGATAGCCACCCTTGGTACAGAGAACAATTTCGTCCCGCGCGATACCCTTGCGCGCGAGCACCTTGAGCGCCGTCCCAATGCATCGCTCGCTTCGTTGCAACCGGTAGTTGATCGCGCTATCGATCAGGTTGATGCCGGATTCCACAGCCGCCACGATCGCCGCCGTGTAACTGGAATCGGTCGAATCGTTGGGCTGGCCGAGGTACGTTCCGATGCCCAGCGAAGACATTGTCAGACCTTCCACTTCGCGGAAGTGTCCGGCGGCGGCGATGCCGCTGAATTTTTCCGCATACCGCGCGGTTCCTTCTTTTGTCGCTCCACCATTCATTTGTTTTCCTCGCTTTGCGTCTTGGCCTCCGCGTTTCCGCGTTGCTCCGCTTTATTTTTGGGAGCAAGCAGCCGTGAACAGGCCCTCAAGATTCTCCGGTACGGCCAATCTTTTTCCCGAAAGAAAATCTCCCCCTCACGCGGACTGCTGAAAAACCACCGCGACAACAGCGCCAGATGCTCTCCGAGTTCGGCGGCACTTTGCCTCACGTTGGGACCTGGCGCTGGCGTCGCACTCGCTACCCTCTCGAGATAATCGCGGACGGTCTCCTCGGCGGAAGCTGGTTTGCCGGTATCGGCAAACTGCAAATAAAAAGGGTCGGCCAGTCTTCCGGCGTTCACACCAAAGAACGCGACGGTGTGTTCGTCGACAGCCGGTTGAAGCACCACGGCATGCAGATCCTGAATCCGCCGCGACAGCTCCGGTTTGCCGCGTAGCACATCATCCAACTTTTCCAGTTTCTTGTGACTCGCCGCCGCCTTCTCATAGTCCATCTGTTCGCTGGCAAGTTCACGGTCGTGCGCGAGCGCGTCATGGAGAGAAAGACTGTTGGTGTTCAGGAATTGCACCAGCCGATGGACTTCCGTGTCGTACTCCTCTTTCGAGCAGCCCGCAAAACACGGCGCCAGGCACATCTTCATTTCCGAATAAAGACAGCCCGGAAACGTTGGGTCGCGCCGTATTTTGATCTGGCAGCGGCGCACCTTGAAGAAATCCAGCATTTTTTCCGCGAACGCTTCCGCCGTTTTGCGCGACGCAAACGGTCCGTAATATACGCCGGAACTAGGTTCGCCTTGCTCATTGACCACGATGCGACGGGTGACGAAACAGCGCGGGTACGCGTTGCGCAGGTTAATCTTCAACACTGGCGCAGGCCGAAGGCGCATCAACTCGCGATACCGCTTTGGGAAGATCTGTTTTGCATTGTGATAGTAAGTCAGAGTTTGTTCGAAGGCTGAACCGGTTTCCCGATAGCGTGCGATGTGTGCGAACTCGCGGAGATTCAAGCGTTTGCTCGCAGGATCGGGCGGTCCCAAGAGGCGCTGCAGGCGCCGCCGCAAATCCGCCGTGCGTATCAGGTAAGGCTCAGCCGAAGTCTCGCGAGAGGAAACCAGGCAGACTCCAGGCCTCGCTGGCAACTGAGAAAAAAATTCCGCATCGCGTTCGGGAGTGAATTCCAGATCGGAGTCGAGTTCCCACACCACGTCAGGATACTCATTCACCCCGAAAATCCCAAACGCCTAGCTCTTGAGCACCCACGATGCAATCACCAGCCGCTGAATTTCGCTGGTCCCCTCATAAATTTCCGTGATGCGCGCGTCGCGGTAAGCCCGCTCCACTGGATATTCCCGGCTGTACCCATAACCCCCGTGAATCTGAATCGCTTTGTGCGTAACGCGAGTGGCCATCTCGCTGGCAAACAGTTTCGCCGTGGCCGCTTCCAGGCTGAATCGCGAGCCGCTGTCCTGCTTCCAGGCGGCCTTGCGCACCAGCAGGCGCGCCGCGTCGAGCTCCGTTGCCATATCGGCCAACATAAATTGAATGGCTTGAAATTGGGCGATCGGATGGCCAAAGGCCATGCGCTCCTGGGCATATTTCAGGGCCGCCTCAAACGCGCCTTGCGCAATGCCCGTCGCCTGCGAAGCAATTCCAATTCTTCCGCCATCCAGAGTGGAAAGCGCCACTTTGTATCCTTCGCCTTCTTTTCCGATGCGATTCATCTCCGGAACTTCGCAGTCGGTAAACACCAATTCGCTACAGGCTGTGGCGTTGATGCCCAGTTTCTTTTCTTCCTTGCCCACCCTAAAGCCCGGCGTGCCCTTTTCCACGACAACCGCGGTGATTCCTTTTTCTCCTTGGGCAGGATCGGTGTTCACGTACACGATGGCCGCGTCGGCAACTCCGCCATTGGTAATCCACGCCTTCGTGCCGTTAATCACATACTTATCGCCCTTTCTCACCGCTTTGGTTTGCAATGCTGCGGCGTTCGAGCCGGCCTGCGGCTCGGTTAGCGCGTAGCAGCCGATCTTCTCCCCGCGCGTGAACGGCAGTAGAAATTTCTTCCTCTGCGCCTCCGTTCCGAACCGATGGATTGGATCGCAGAACAATGAATTCTGCACGCTCAGAATCACTCCCGTGGAAGCGCAGCATCGGGAGATTTCTTCGATGACAATCGTATAGGCCGTGTGATCGAACCCCGCGCCTCCCTCTGCCTCCGGAAACGCCACGCCGGTCAAGCCCAACTCCGCCGCCTTCTTGAAAAGGTCCCGCGGGAAACGCCCAGTCTCGTCCAATTCCTTGGCCAGCGGTCGCACTTCTGTCTCCGCAAACTCGCGCACGCTCTTCTGCAGCAGCTTCTGCTCTTCGTTCAGCTCCAGATTCACGATAGCTCTCCCGCGCGGATATCCAACGCCTTCTTGACCTTCTGGTAGGTCGTGCTCAATTCCTCCGGGTGCACTCGCGTTTCACCAGTTACGGTCATGAAGTTGGAGTCGCCGATCCAACGCGGCAGCATATGCAAGTGCAAATGGCCCGTTACTCCCGCTCCCGCCGCGCGTCCGAGGTTCATGCCCAGATTCATGCCATCGGGCTTGTAGTCTTGGCGAAACACACGCTCCACTCTTTGTGCCAACTCCATCATTTCATCGAGCGCTCCTGCTTCGCACAGGTTCAGCTCCGCAACGTGCGCGTAAGGCACGATCATGACGTGACCACTGGTGTAGGGGAAGCGATTGAGAATGACGAACACTTTCTTTCCGTGATAGACAATCAGCGTTTCTTCATCGTGATTGCGTTGCAATGCGTCGCAGAAAATGCATTCCGGCTGTTTTCCCGCATTGACTTGAGCCATGTACGGAAAACGCCAGGGTGTCCAAAGATAGTCCATCGTGTCGAGTCCTAAAGAACTTGAATCGCCTCAGCATAACACCCAACCGCGGAGCGGATATTCGATTGCTGACTACGTCTTCCAATTCCAACAAAAAAACGCCCCGATCCAATCGGGGCGCATTCCGCACTCTCAATTTACTCAATTCAAGCCGGCGGCGCTTCGCTCTGCGCAGGCGCAGACGCCGCAGCCTCGCGGCTATTCACGAAATCCTTCAACTCCTTGCTGGGCTTGAAGAATGGAATTTTCTTGGCCGGGACTTCGACCTTTTCCCCGGTTTTCGGGTTACGCCCGATGCGCCCGCGCCGCTGGCGTGTCCGGAAGCTGCCAAAACCGCGAATTTCGATTTTGTCGCCCTTCTGAAGAGCATCGATGATGCTTTCAAAGATGGTCTCGACGATCGTCTCCGACTCTTTCCGGGGAAGCTCGGAGATCCGCAAGACTTCCTCGATCAAGTCCGCCTTGGTCAATGTCGGTTGCTTTGTCATCTTCGCCTAGCCTCTTCACTCGTCTGTAGTTGCCACACTCACAACCATCTGGAGCGAGGCGACTTAGAAGGGCATCGCCTGCCTGGATGACCCTCTTCCTATCATTAAAATGACCCGCAGGTAAACGACTTTTCCTGGCTGCTACCCTGGGCGGTGGTCAACTATCGGGACGACAGCTTTTGCTTCAGGGCGTCGCCAATGGTCGCCGTTGCTGAAGTCTTCGACGTTTTATACTGCTCGATCTCCCGCCGTTCCTGCTGGCGGACGGCGGCGCGGTAGCTTAACCCGATCCGTCGCGTATCGTGGCTGATCTTGATGATCTTGAAGTCGTATTCTTTGCCTGGCTCAAGTGGCCCGGCGCTCTTCAGCGGCCCGGTCGTCGGGCGGAAGCTCGACGGCCCCTCATCCCGCCGCTTTCTCTCTTCGATTTCCGTATTGTGGCAGAGTCCCTCGATGTTATCTCCGAGTTCAACGAACGCGCCGAACGTGGCGATTCGTGAGACCTTGCCCCTCACGATGTCGCCGATCTTGTGCGACTTGAACCAGTCGCCCCAGATGTCGTTCACCTGCTTCATGCCGAGCGACACGCGCCGGTTCTCCGGATCGATCCGCAATACCTTCGCCGTGATCGGTTCGCCCTTTTTGAAGACCTCGTGCGGATTCTTTACGCGGCCGGTCCAGCTTACGTCGCTGACATGCACCAGGCCATCGAAACCGTCTTCGATCTCGATGAACGCGCCGAACTCGGCGATGTTACGCACTTTACCGGTAACAACTGTGCCCACCGGGTATTTTTCGGCAACCAGCAGCCACGGATCGGGCTGCGCCTGCTTGATGCCCAAAGAGACGCGCCGGTCGCTCGGCTTGATGTCCAGCACTACCACGTCCACTTCTTCACCGGCTTTCACGACTTTCGAAGGATGCGTCGGCTTCTTGGCCCAACTCATTTCCGTAACATGTACGAGGCCCTCGATTCCAGGCTCCAGCTCGACGAATGCGCCGTAGTCGACCACACCCACAACCTTGCCCTTGTACTTTCCGCCCGCCGGATACCGTTCGGCCGCGTCAATCCAGGGATCCTTGGTCATCTGCTTCAGGCCGAGCGAGACGCGCTGCTTGTCCTTGTCGAACTTCAGCACCATCACATCCAATTCTTGTTCGGTCTTCACCACGTCGCTCGGATGGCGCACGCGACCCCAGCTCAGGTCCGTCAGGTGCAGCAATCCGTCGAGCCCCCCGATATCGACAAAGGCGCCGTAGTCCGTCACGTTCTTTACCGTGCCGTGAACTACCTGCCCTTCTTTGAGTTGCTCCATCAGTTCCGCACGCTTCGCGTGCAGCGCTTCCTCGAGCAACGCCCGCCGACTCACCACCACATTCCCGCGCCGGCGGTTCAGCTTGGTGATGCGCACATCGAGGTTCGTGCCGACCAGCCCATCCAGATTCGCCGTGGGCCTCAGGTCATACTGCGAACCCGGCAGAAACGCGCGCACACCGATATCCACCACCAGCCCGCCCTTGATGCGGTCCACCACCTTCGCGCTGATGGTTTCCTTTGCTTTGAATTGCGCGTCGATTCTTTCCCACGTCCTGCGCCGCAACACCTTCTGGTAGGACACAATGACAAAACTGTCCTTGTGCTCTCCGGTGCGCTGCACTTCAATCGTAGCGTTCGGGTCCGGCCGTGGAATCTCGGTTTCGGTGAACTCGGCAGCCGGAATCAACCCTTCGGTCTTGCCTCCGAGATCGACGACCACGCCGTGTTCCGTGTAGGCGACCACTTTGACTTCGATAATCTCGTTTTGCGCCGCGGCTTCTTGCGGCTCACTGTACTGGTCGATGAGCTTGCTCATCTCCTCCGCGCCGGCGGCTTCTTCCGCTGCAGCGGCAGCTTCGGCGTCCGCGGCAACCGTTTGTGCGTGGGCTTCTGCAACAGCATGGGCTTCTTCCACCTTCACGGGCGGCGCCTGCGTGGGTTCTTTCGACACACCTACGCTTTGGCCGCTCTCGTGAGCTTCGGCGGCGGCGTTTTCTTCCGGCTTGGTCGGGGACTCTACCTCTTGTGCGGGCGCGGCGGCTGCTGAAGATACGGGGTTTTCATTCTCGAATGAAGTCATGATTATGTCGCCTCCGGGATTCTTATCCCTGTTTTGGTCAGGTCAATCCTTGCGAAATCCCTACCGGGGTAATGCAAGGAGGGTTACAACGGGGCAGCACAACTGTGTGAACTGCTTCGCAGTAACTCGGTCTCTTTCAACTGCATGCGGTTTAGATGCGGCCAGCGCCGCACCCGAAACACCCATGCAAGCATACGCGCCGCCTGAAGCCTCTGTCAATCAAGCCAAGCGGCCGTAGCGGCCGTCTAGCCGCCCATGATCGTTTTCTCCACGCCATCACCTGAGGGGCGGCACGTACACACTCGCAAAGTATTTGGACTTTCCGTATTCATGAGCCAGGTTCCGCAACTCCGTCTGCAACGTTTGTGTGCGGTAATCTGGCAAACCGTCGGTCCAGATGAGCGTAACCGGGTGATCGGCCGGAAATACTTTGAGCAACCATTTCATGGTTAGATCCACTCTTGCGTCGTCCTCCGGCAAACGCTGCGCTTCAATCTGGCAAACCAGTAGAGCCAACTTCGGACTAAACCGGCCCGGTTCGAGATGCGTCCACGGCAGCACCACTTGTAGTCCCTCGTCAAAATCGAGGTTGAGTTGTCCGAGCGCTTCTTCGACGAAGCTGAGGCCGTGCACTAGTCGCACCTCAACTCCGGTCGCGCCTCCCCTTTCCTTCAAGAGCCGGGTTGTGTCTTCCAGGAAAACCGGGCTTCCCGGCAAAGCGTAAGTTACCGTTCCGTTTAGATCGGCTTCTTTCAGCAGCGCGCTCACCATGAAGTCGTAAACTTCGCCGCTGGCTTTCCACGGCAAACAGTAGAGGCGGTCGAAGCAAACGGCGTGCTTGCCTTGTTCCACCAACCAGGCGTGAACCGGGTGCGCGCAAGTGCGGAAGAAGACTTTTTCGGCGGCCAGCAGCGCGGCCTCAGCTTCTTTTGTCAGTTGGGCCACCGGCCCCGGGCCAAGCCCCACGATGGTAATCGTCTTCATTGCTTCTCCGAAGTGCCCAGATTATACATTTGTGGCGGGGGCGGCGGTTCGGGCGATGACGAGGCCATATCGGGAGAATGTGGAGAGGAGAATGTGGACCGGAGAATGACTAGGATTCATTACGCTACTGGTGAGGTTGGCCGAAACTATGCTCTTGCGCGGCCTGCTTGCCGTGCTTCACGACGAAAATCGGGAGCGTAGACTTCTACGGTGCGGCACATTTCGTAAAGCCGCGAGCGCATCCTCGCGCCGATGCGATCGCCGAGGCTGTCTTCTTTCACCACGACGCGTTGGCCGCCGGGCAATCGGGCCCCTGCCGGTGGTGCCTCTGCTTCATCAAAGTAATTCGTCGTCAGAATCGTCATGCGGCGCTCATTGTAGCGGGCGTTCAGAATCAGACCGATGATGTCCAACACCCAGGCGGAGGGTTTGCTCGCTCCCAGATCATCGAGCACCAGTAGTTCCACCGTGCGAATCGGCTCCAATACACCCATTTCCGTCGATTCGCTCGCCGGGTTGTAGCTTGCCTGAATTTCCTTCAGCAATTCCCGGTAATCACAGAAAAGCCCCGCATGTCCCCGCCGAATCAATTCTTTCAACGCCGCCACAGCGAGATGGGTCTTCCCCACTCCGGACGGCCCCATTAGCAACAACCCTTTTTCTGTGCCTGGATAATCGCGAACAAATCCCTGGGCCAGCAATTTCGCCTGCTTCAAGGATTGTTCGTGCTGCGCGGTCCAGGTTTTGCCGTCTTCGAGGTCAGTAGAAAAGCTTTCAAAATCGCAGTGCTCGTAGCGCTTCGGAATCCGCGCTCGCTCCATTAGCTTTTCCGCGCGCTCCTCCATGCCGCATTCGCATGGAACGGCCAGGTTGCCAGCAACGCCGTCCTTCCTCGCCATCAGCTTCCATCCGGTGCCCTGACAAAGCGGACAATTTTCGCGATCCATAGCTCCCCTGGAGTGCGGGAGCTTTGCTTGCCCTGCAGCTCGAAGGGCTCCCGCTTTGCCTAAACCGACGCAATCTCAAATCGATCAGCGGCAGCCCCTGCTGCCGCATTGCACATCTTACGTCCCATCACCAACACTCACAACAACAGCGCCTGCGGAAATCTGTGCACAAAAAATTCACAAATTATGCATGAATCTTCCTCGTGATCTGTATAAACCGGCTTCTGGTTGTCAGTTACGGTCGCAGCTTTAGCTGCGACATGGTAGGAAGGAAAATCCGGGCTGACTCTACTACTTCACAACTCGCGGTACGGCCCGCACAATAGCCGTCTTCGGTATCCTCACATCCGACCGCGAAGCCATTCGCGACAATTCCTGCTGCACCACCTGCGCGAACTCGCCCATTTCGCGCTCCATCTCAACCATCTTCTCTCGCATGTTCAAAATAATCTCGATCCCCGCCAGGTTCACGCCCATATCCCGCGCCAACGTCAGGATTACTTCCAGGCGCTCCAAATCCGAATCCGTGTACAACCGCGTGTTGCCCTGCGACCGTGAAGGCTTCAGCAATCCCACGCGTTCGTACAAACGCAATGTCTGCGGATGGAGTTTGTAAATCTCCGCCACCGCGCTGATCATATATCCGGCTTTGGCTCGTTTTTTGGCCTTGATTGGCATTGCTGCGGCTCTCGTCAGTTATACGTTTTCAGTTCTAAGTAATAAGTAAAACCGGGGCGCTGCCTTACTTCGAACTTAAAACTTGAAACTGTCTTCACACTCCGGCTTTCGCAAACAAATCCTTCCGCGGATCGTCCGGCGCTAGCACTTCCAATTCCTTCATCAGCGTTCGGACACGCTCGTCGGTCGGCTCCGGCACGATGATCTGAATTTCCACGTACTGATCGCCGCGCGCGCCGTTCTTCCCGTGCGGTACTCCTTTTTCCTTCAGCCGCAAGGTACGTCCGCTGTTCGTTCCTGGCGGAATCCGCACCAGCGATCGTCCATCGATCGTCGGAACTTCAATCTTCGCGCCCAGCGAAGCTTCTGCAACAGTCACTGGAACCTTCGTATAAAGATCGTTGCCGCGCCGCTCGAAGAAGTCGTGCGGACGCACCACAATCCTCAAGTACAAATCGCCCGACGGCGCTCCCATTGTCCCGGCATTGCCTTTGCCCGGAACGCGCAGCCGCCCTCCATTCGCTACCCCCGGAGGGATACGCACATCGATAGTCTCTGTCTTGCGAATGCGTCCCTCTCCCCCGCAGGTTCGGCAGGGGGTGTGAAGTTTTCCGGTGCCGCCGCAGCGACTACACGGCACATTGAAACGCATCTTGCCCGCGGTCTGCTGAATGGAGCCGGTCCCATTGCAGGTCGGGCAAGTTTGCGGCGTACCCACCGCTCCCGTTCCATGGCACGTTTCGCACATATCCAGCCGCGTGATCTGTAATTTCTTCACCGCGCCACGCACAGCATCCCAAAAATCGATTTCAATCTGATATTCGAGGTCGCCGCCGGGCTCATGTTCGGGCTCCGCTGGCACGCCGCCGCGGCGTCCGCCAAAAAACTGCCCAAAGAGATCGCGGAAACTCGATCCGGTGCCTTGCTGCCCGCCAAAATCAAACCCGCCAAAATCAAAATTTACATTTTCTTCGGCGGCATCGTGCCCGGCTCGATAATCGCCGGTCGGAACGTTTTCGCTATAAAAGCCGTACTGGTCATACATCTGCCGCTTCTTGGTATCCGACAGAACGTCGTAGGCCTCCTGGAGTTGTTTGAATTTTTCTTCGGCGGCTTTGTCGCCGGGATTCAGATCGGGATGGTACTTCCGCGCGAGCTTTCGAAAGGCGGTACGAATATCCTTGGCGCTCGCTTTGCGAGCGACTCCCAAAAGCTCGTAATAATCCTGTTTTGCACTTGTCGGCATGTTCGGTTTTACTGCGACCGGTCTCCCGGATGAGTTCGATTGGTTTATTGGGTTCCCGCAGGAAGAGAAGCAACAAGCGCTTCTCCTCCCACTGAGAACTTATGACGAATGAACTGAGAATGATCTTCAGTTCGGTTTTTTGTCGTCGACGTCAACGTACTCGGCATCAATGACGTCGCCGGGCTTGTTGCCGCCGCTCTGCGAGCTGCCGGCCGAGCCAGCCCCCGCGCCGGCGCCGGCCGCCGCGCCCGCCGGCTCGCCGCCTGTGGCCTGTTGCTTCTTGTACAGCTCTTCGGCCATCTTGTGGAGCGTCTTCTCGACGTTCTCTGCCGCCGACCGCAGCCGAGGCACGCCGCCTTCGTTGATGGCCTTCTTGGCGTCGTCCAACGCTTCTTCCGCCTGTTTCACATCGCTTTCAGGCAGCTTGTCGCGATTTTCCCGGATGGTCTTCTCCGCCTGGTAAATGATGCCGTCCAGCCGGTTCCGCGCTTCCACCTCTTCCATCCGTTTGCGATCGTCCTCGGCATGCGATTCGGCCTCGACGCGCATCTTCTCCGCTTCTTCCTTGGTCAAGCCGGTCGAAGCGGTGATGGTGATCTTCTGCTCCTTGTTGGTGGCCTTGTCCTTCGCGCTGACATTCAAGATGCCGTTCGCGTCGATATCGAAGGTCACTTCAATTTGCGGTACGCCGCGCGGCGCCGGTGGAATGCCGTCGAGCTTGAATGTGCCAAGCGAGCGATTATCCTTCGCGAATTTCCGTTCGCCCTGCATCACGTGGATTTCCACGCCAGGTTGATTGTCCGAAGCCGTCGAGTAGGTTTCTACCTTCCGCGTCGGAATCGTCGTGTTGCGCGGGATCTGCACGGTCATCACGCCACCGAGCGTTTCCACGCCCAACGAGAGCGGAGTTACGTCGAGCAGCAGGATGTCTTTTACTTCGCCGCCAAGCACCGCGCCCTGAATCGCCGCGCCGACTGCCACGACTTCATCCGGATTCACGCCCTTGTGCAGTTCCTTGCCGCCGAAAAAGTTGCTCACGAGCGCCTGCACCTTGGGGATGCGCGTCGAACCGCCTACGAGCACTACTTCCTGGATGTCGTTCGGCGACAACTTCGCGTCCTCAAGCGCCTGCTTCACCGGCTTCATGGAGCGGTCCAGCAAGTCGCTCATCAACTGCTCCAAGCGCATGCGCGTCAGTTTTTGCTGCAAGTGGATCGGGCCGCTTGCGCCCGCGGTGATGAACGGGAGGTTGATCTCCGTCTCCATCATTTGCGAAAGCTCGATCTTGGCTTTTTCCGCCGCTTCCTTCAGCCGCTGCAGCGCCATCTTGTCCTTGCCTAGGTCGATGCCGTGCTCTTTCTTGAATTCGTCGATGAGCCAATCGACGATCCGTTGGTCGACGTCGTCGCCGCCGAGGTGGGTGTCGCCGTTGGTGGATTTCACTTCCACAACGCCGCTGCCTACTTCGAGCACCGAGATGTCGAAGGTACCGCCGCCAAGGTCGTAAACGGCGATGGTTTCGTCGCTTTTCTTCTCAAGCCCATAGGCTAACGCAGCCGCGGTCGGCTCGTTGATGATGCGCAGCACTTCCAACCCGGCGATTTCGCCGGCCTGCTTGGTGGCCTGCCGCTGCGCGTCATTGAAGTACGCGGGAACCGTGATGACCGCCTTGGTGACTTTCTCGCCGAGAAAGTCTTCCGCCGCGGTCTTTAGTTTGGTGAGGATCATCGCGGAAATTTCCGGTGGGCTGTACACTTTGCCGGCGATTTCCACGCGTGCATCGTCGTGGCTCCCCTTCACCACCTTATAAGGTACGCGCTTCATCTCTTCGGCCACTTCGTCATAGCGCCGGCCCATGAACCGCTTGATCGAGTACACGGTGTTTTCCGGGTTGGTCACCGCTTGGCGCTTGGCCACCTGGCCCACCAGCCGCTCACCGGTCTTGGTAATGGCTACTACCGACGGCGTGGTCCGCGTGCCCTCTTGGTTCGGAATGACGACCGGCTCGCCGCCCTGCATCACGGCCACCACCGAGTTCGTCGTCCCGAGGTCAATTCCAATAATCTTGCTCATAGCTACCGTCCTTTGTTGAGATCTGCCCTAACCCCTCAGCGGTCGCGCGACGAACTCTGGCGAGTGCGAGCGACCGACAAAAGCTTTCTGGCGGCGGCGCTGGGCAGGCCTGCCGCCCATCAAAAACAAAACCCACTATACAACTTGAGTGAGATATTGTCAAGATGCTTGATAGCGCCTGTAAGTTAATTATTTGTAGTCACTTACATAGGTTCCGAGGCTGGTATGCCCAACTCCACAAGCTTGCTCAGTCGGGCGTCGTTGAGATGTGCCCCAAACACGCTCGATCATGGCAGACTGGGGTTCGGCAGTGTTCGAGCCCTCCCGAGGCCGCTGGGGCCAGCGCTCGCGCTGTAAACCTGTGGTACTCTGGCAGCGACTTTACCTTCCGGTGAATCTTAGCTTCGGAGGATTCTGTGAACCGCCGCCTGATTCTCGCCTCAATTGCCATCCTGGCTCTCGCGAGCTCAGGCACTCTGATTCTCGTGGCCGCACCCACCCCCCAGAAGGTTGTGAAAACATCGGCGAATGCCAAGACGTCCGTTACCCCACTGTCCCAGGCCCCCATCACCGTCGATGGTGTGAAGGACATCGATCCGGACAAGAGCTACGGCAGCAAGAGCGCCGGTGTGGTCATGGAGACGTTCACCGATTTTCAGTGCCCGGCTTGCAAACAGCTCTATACCACGACCCTTCAGCGTGTCATGGACAACTACGTGGACAACAACAAGGTTTTCATGGTGCACCGCGACTTCCCGCTGCCCATGCACGCGTATTCGCGCGTCGCGGCGAGCTATGCCCGTGCTGCCTGCCACATCGGCAAATGCGACGTCGTCGAACAAACGCTGTTTCAAAATCAGGAAAAGTGGGAAGTGAATGGCGACGTGAAGGGCACCGTAGCTGGCGTGCTGTCCCCGGCTGAAATGAAAAAAGTCCAGGCTCTGGTGGACGGCGGCTCTCTGGAACCGCTGATCGATCGGGATAAACAGCTCGGCCAAGCGGTTCCCATAAATCAAACGCCCACAACGATCATTCATACCAAAGACGGCCAGACCTACCCCGTGGTTGGCTATGTCAGTTACGACGTGCTGAAAACTTTACTGGACCAGCTCGTTAAGTAGTTCCCGTTTTTCGAAGGAACCCATGATCGAATCCACGCCGTTCAACTATCGACGCCTGATCATTTGGCTCGGCCGCATCGTCATTGCCGGCTTTTTTATTTTTGCGGGACTTGCCAAGCTTATTCGTTGGGACATGCACCCGCATCCGCCGATCGGCATTGCCACCTCGCTCTTCGCCTTGCAGATCGATTCTTACCAGATGCTTCCTCCTTGGACGGTCCTGCAGGTGGCTCGCTGGCTTCCCTGGGCGGAAATTGCTGTGGGCCTGCTGTTGTTGATCGGTTGGCGTCTGCGCATCTGGTCCACACTCGTCACCCTCATCATGGGCGGTTTCTTTATCGCCGTGGTGCGTGCCTACACGTTGCACCTGGACATCAACTGCGGCTGCTTTGCGAAGCCCGAGCCGCTAACGGGAATGACCGTTTTGCGCGACGGTTCGTTGTTCCTTCTCGCTCTTTTCATGACCGCGTTTGCCTTCCTCGAAGCCCGCAAGCCGCACCCTTGGTCGGGGGCGGAAGCGCCTTCGGCATAACCTGTAGCTCACCCCTTCGCCGGGTGAGCTCTTTTCCGAGCGGTGGCAACCTAGCCGGCGCTTTGAAAACCGCCAGGCCCGGACGGCCTGAGCTACAATGGATTTCATGAAGTCCCTCACCGAATATCTCGAACTCGCCGCCGTCGCTCACGGACACATCTGTGCCGGCCAAGTCCTCGGCGTGCGCCTGGCCATGCTCGGCCTCCAGGAACTGGGGATTGACGATCCGATTGCGGAGCGCAAACGGATCGTCACCTACGTCGAAATCGATCGCTGCGTCACCGACGCCGTGGCACTCGTCGCCAATTGCCGACTCGGCAAGCGCGCTTTGAAATTTCGCGATTGGGGCAAAGTCGCCGCAACATTCTGCGACCTGCAGACCGACCGCGCCGTTCGGGTCGCTGCGAAAGAATCCTCGAAGAAAGCCGCCTTGGAGCTTTTTCCGAGCCTGCCGAAGGAAGAAGGCCAGCAGAAAGCCTACGCGCAACTTCCCGACGGCGTGCTGTTTTCGACAGCATGGGTGAAAGTCGAAATCCAGCCCGAAGACCTTCCGGGCTTCAAAGGGCCTCGCATCGTCTGCGCAGAATGCGGCGAAGGCATCAACTTCAAACGCGAAGTAATCCAGAACGATCGCACGCTCTGCCGCTCGTGCGCCGGAGAGAAATATTATTCCCCACTTTAATTTCGCGATGGAAACTCCAAATTCCTGAATCGCGTCCCGCCGGCGAATCTGCGCTAGAATTTTTCTTTCATGCTGAGTTTGCCTCCCATCACTTTGCGCCTGCGGGGTTGGAAATTAATCGACCGCGTTGCGCTCGCCTTTCTGCTTTTGTGCTCCATTGCTCTCGGCGCCGCGGCCGGACTGCTCTTCGTCTACGAAAGCGATCTGCCGGAAATTCACGCTCTCGAGACGTATCGTCCCAACGTGGTGACCGAAATTTATGCCGACGACGGACAACTCGTCGGCAGCTTCGCCCTGCAACGCCGCATCCTGATGACCTGGGAACAAACGCCCAAGGTTCTTTACAACGCCGTCACTGCAATCGAGGATCAGCACTTCGAAGATCACTGGGGGGTAGATTTTCCCCGCGTAGCGGGCGCCGCTTATCGCAACATTCTCAAGCGCCGCAAAGCCGAAGGCGCCAGCACCATCACCATGCAGCTTGCCGGCAATCTGTTTCTCGACCGCAGCGAGCGCAGCTTCCGACGCAAAGTCCAGGAGATACTCCTTGCCCTGCAGATCGAGCGTCGTTACACGAAGCCGCAGATTTTCACAATGTACGCCAACCAGGTGTACCTCGCCCATGGCAACTATGGCTTCGCCGCTGCGGCCCAATTTTATTTTGGCAAGCCGGTCACCGATCTGAATCTACAGCAAGCCGCACTTCTTGCCGGTATGATTCGCGGTCCGATTTATTCTCCGCTCGCTGATCCCGCTCGGGCGCTGGCACGCCGCAATCTCGTTCTACACCAAATGATGGAAGAGGGAAAAATCACGCCGGAGGAAGAAGCGGCCGCGCGGAAAACGCCGCTCGGCCTACACCTGCAATATCCCCGCAACGACCTGGCGCCTTATTTTTTTGAAGACATCCGCAAGTATCTGGAATCCACCTACGGCACAGAAGCGGTCCACGAACGAGGTCTGCGCGTTTACACCACGCTGAATATCCAGATGCAGAAAGCCGCGAATCAAGCCATTCGCGACGGCTTGCACACCTACGATCGCCGCCACGGTTGGCGCGGCAAGCTGCCCAACGTTCTCAAGGACAATCTCGGCCAACTCGAGAGCTACGAAGATGACGACTGGCGCCACGCCATCGACAAGGGCAGTTACGTCACCGGCCTGGTTCTCGCCGTCGACGACAAAAGCGCCACCGTCAAAATCGGCTCCTATCGCGCGATTCTGTCTCCCACCGATATGGCCTGGTCCGGCCACAAAAAGCCAAACGAAATTCTCGCCGTCGGCGATCTCATCCAGGTTTCCATTCAGGAACTGCACGAAACCACGGCTCGAATTCAACTTGAGCAGCAACCCGCGCCGCAAGCCGCAATGATCGCCATCGAAAATGCCACCGGAGAAATCAAGGCCATGGTCGGCGGCTACAGCTTCGAGGATTCCAAGTTCAATCGCGCCACGCAGGCCTACCGGCAGGTCGGCAGTTCCTTCAAGCCCTATGTGTATTCAACCGCAGTCGAGCGAGGCGCTTCGCCTTTTGACACCATCGTCGATGCGCCATTCACCGTCATCAGCGGCGGCCAGGCATATTCGCCCCACAACTACGACGAAAAGTTCGAAGGCACCATCACTTTGCGCCGGGCGTTGGCAGGTTCGCGAAACGTGCCGGCCGTGAAACTCGCCGAAAAGGTCGGCATCAATGCGGTCGTCGACATGGCCCGACGTTTCGGGATCACCACGCCGCTGCCTCCCTATCTTCCCCTGGCGCTTGGCGCGGCGGACATGCGCCTGATCGAACATGTCTCAGCGTTCACGGTTTTTGCCAACGAAGGCATCCGCATTGACCCGCACATGATTCGCCGCGTCACCAGTTACGATGGTGCCCTTCTCGAAGAAGCTCACCCGGAAGTGCACGATGTTCTTGCACCGGATGTGGCGCACACGATGACCGCCATGCTCCAAGAGGTCGTGCAATTCGGCACCGCCATCAAAGCCAAATCCATTGGACGCCCCGCCGGCGGAAAAACCGGCACCACGCAGGATTTCACCGATGCGTGGTTTATCGGCTTTACGCCGCAAATTACCGCGGGCGTGTGGGTCGGCTTTGACGACAAGCAGATTTCACTAGGCAAGCGCGAAACGGGCGCGCAAGCGGCGCTGCCAATCTGGATGGAGTTTATCGAGCACAGCATGGAGGGAATGCCGGCAGCCGACTTCGTCAACGTCGAGTCCCTCGAAGAACAAGCGGCCGAACACCACGTTCATACCGATGTGCCGGACACAGCTCCTGAAGACGAGGCCCCCGCGATTGTTAAACCAGCAACCACCGCACCCACGACACCGCCGACTCCGACCGCGAGCCCGCCGACTCCATGAGGTCTTGGGTTGCTCCTTCACTCCTGCACTATTCCGCTCTTCAGACTGCTTTCGATCCTTTCGGTGCTTCGCGAAATGGATCCCACCCGCTAGAGCGAAGGGGAACGGGCTTGCCCGCGCCCGTCGTCAACAGAACTTTTCTTTCGCGCGTGATCTCGCCAATCCTGGTCAACTGCAGCCCCCGAAACCGCTGTGGCAACCGGCTGACGTTCTTCTTCGCCACGGTAAACAACAACTCATAATCATCGCCGCCATGAAGCGCCAATGCTTGGGCATCCTCGACACGCGCAAGGGAGGTGATCGGAAGGGAATTGCGCTCGATTTTTGCGCCGACACCGCTCGTCGCGCACAAACGGGCCAAATCCGTCGACAGCCCATCGGAAAGATCCATCATCGCCGTCGCCAGCCGATTTTCCGCCAGCCATTCCCCCAGGGCCAGCCTCGGCTGCGGATAAAGATGCTTTCGCAAAGCAGCGTTCGTAGCTGTCGCCATGCGCCGCATCCGACGCAGTTCCCGCAAACCAAGTTCCGCCTCACCGAGCGTCCCGCTCACATAGATCTCATCGCCTGGCTTCGCTCCGGAGCGCAGAACCGCACCTCCCCGCTGCACTTCGCCAATTACGGTGACACTGATGAGCACCGTATCGCGCCGCGTGGTATCGCCTCCCGCAAGTTCGCAACGCAGCTCCTTCGAAGCCCGTCGTAGCCCCCGCAAAAATCCCTTCAGCCATTTTGCGGTCAGATCTGGTGGCAAAGCGAGGCTCAGCAAAAAGCACGCTGGTTTTCCCCCCATGGCGGCAATGTCACTCACCGCGCGCGCCAGACATTTCCAACCCACTGCGTTCGCGGGATGTTTGTCCCTTAGGAAATGCGTGCCCTCGAGAAACCAATCGCACGTTAGAATCACTTCTTGCCGTCGAGCCGGCGTCCACAGGGCCGCATCATCTCCAACGGGCACGCGAAGGGCCTTCGTCTTCGAGCCTGCAAACTCGCGCTCCATCAGCGCGACCAATTGGTTTTCATCTTTGTTTTTCATTCGCTACACGAAATTCCCTAGCTGACAGCCCCAATGGACTGACCTGACGGTCAGTGGACAGCCGTAGCAAGGCTGTCCTTCCATCCGCAAAATACAGGGTTGACGACAGGCCCTCCAAATTCTAATATTCTGGTAATCGAGAACCAAGACTCTCAGTTCTGACCTTTGTGGTCACTACCCATTGTGCGGAAACAGGGACAGTTCAATCCGCACTCCAGTTTGCTTGACGTAAGTGAGGCCTGAGGGGCCACGTCGTGATCAGCAGCAAGAATTACACGTTTTATATTGCTTCCACTCCCGGTCAACTCCGGAAGCTGATCGTTCCTGCCTATGTTTTGCATGGCTTGGCGGCGCTGGCAATCATCGGCAGCATCACCGTCGTTGCGGCAGTAGGCTCTTATAGCCGCATGTTGTGGAAGGTCGGGAATTACAACGCGCTGCGCCACGACCAGGAAACTTTGAAAAAGCAGTACCGGGATTTGCAGTCCACCGTGACCGACACGAACCAGCGGCTCGATTCTTTGCAGTCGCTCGCGACGGAAGTGGCGATGACTTACGGTGTGCTGCGCTACCATCCCGCCTCGTTTGACCAAGCCGACAACGCGGCAACCCCACAAGACGCCTTTGATCGTTCATTAGAGCAGTATTCCTTTTTGAAGCGCAACGCCACCGCGATCACCGTTTCGGCTTCGGGCATGAGAGTGTTCCCAGCAATTGCGTTTGCGGATTCAAACTACACGCCTTCGATTTGGCCCATTATGGGTCACATCACGGATAGCTTCGGGGAGCGCCTGGATCCATTCTCGGGCGAAGGCGCATTCCATACGGGTGTCGACGTGGCGGCCGATTATGGCCAGCCGGTTCACGTGACCGCCGACGGAGTGGTTACCGCCGCAGAGACCCACGCAGGCTACGGCCGGGTGGTTGTGGTCGAACACGGATTTGGTCTTACCACGCTTTACGCGCACCTCTCTTCGTATGCTGTGGTTGCCGGCACGCATGTTCGGCGCGGCGAAGTCATCGGGTACGCGGGCATCAGCGGACGCTCGACGGGTCCCCACGTCCACTACGAGGTGCGCGTCAACAACGCACCGGTCAATCCGTGGCGTTACATGAAAACGCTCCCCGCAGGCGACTAGGTTTAGCAGCACTCTTTTACCCTGAGACTCATCCACTTCTTCACTGCTTGGTCTGTTTTTTCCCTGCGGGATCCACCCCGGTCGTTGCTTGTGCGGACTCGAACAGCTTGGAGGAAACATCAAACACCACTCGTACCGTCTTGCTCGTTCCCCGATCCACCTGCTGAATATCCGCGGATTCGAGCAATTCCAGATATCCGTCGCGCACTGCCGGGTCCAGTTGCTTCCTCGTTTTCGGATCGTTCAATCCCATCTGCGCCAATACCACCATGCCACTCAACATTTCCTTTAACTGGTGCTCGGTGCTTTCCGCCAGGCATTCTCCTTCCATACTCACGCGCAGCCGGTTGCCTTCCGGCTTTGCGCTAATCGAAATCCATTGCAACTGGGCGAGTAGCGCGGCGAGCTGCGGCGAGCGCAGTCCCCCCGGCGCTTGAGCAAAAGCCGCGGCTGTTCCCGAATCTTGCCGAAGCACCGCAAACAGCGGCGTTCCTGCCAGGCGTTGGAAATGATCGTGCCACTCCTCTGATGAGCTGCCGCGCACTTCATGGAAGAAATACCAAGAGTCATTTGCCCAGGCGATGCGAGCGTCCTTCAAGAACGTAAAGAACGCTTTGCGATTCGATCCGTTCGACGGAACGGCAAACAAGGTTTTTCCGTCGGCAGTTTTCAGCGATCCGTAGCGCGACGCGTAGGCCTCTATTTTTTTCCGGTCAAACCTGCCATCCGCCGCTGCAAACGCCGTGGCGTTTGGTGATTGCCGGTTGATGGAAAGCGCCAAGCGGTCAAGGTCGGTCTCATAGTTAAAGCCGGTCGCCTGAAGAAATTGTGCATAGTCCGCATCCGGCGCGATTTTTGGGGCCCAGCGTAATAATTCTGTCAGAAACGGCGAAGCCCGAAGTTGTTCCAAATCCAGAAACACCACAACACTTGCATCTTCGGGCATCAAGGCCAGCATTTCGTCCCGATCGCCCAAAGAGACGTTCGGATTTCGATGCAGGTACGCGAAAAATGCAGCAAGAAAAACGGCGAACGCAACGGCGGCGATCAAAATTCTGTTCTTGGCCATGTGATTTGGCGCCGGTTCCGATCCGGCTTGATTCCCGGATATTCTCGCATTCCCCTTAGGAGATTCGGGAATAAATCGGTTCCGGCCAAAATCCCGCCTTCTCGAGCGGTGGAAACCTGTGGATTCCTTCGCCAGCCATTACCTGCTCGCTAAATCTAACTGTTTTCATTTGAGTGAGTTATGGTTATCTTACGGTTGAGCCGCTAAACTCTTCTTTTCCACAGAGTTGGCTTCGAGATTGCTCGTACTTTTTCGACCTTCAGTTGCAATCCTTGTGCCTAATCTGTTATTCTCGTACGGTTTGAGCAGCGCTGGCGTAGCTCAGCTGGTAGAGCATCTGATTTGTAATCAGAGGGTCGGGGGTTCAATTCCCTCCGCCAGCTCCACCATATTTTGGCGGGGGAGTGAGGCGGATCGAATCCCGGTAGGAGAACATAAAAGGGCTGGTGTCTCTGGACACGAGTCCGTTTTTTGTTTTCACGCGCATCGCTCCAAACACAGTACGTTTTGGCAAATACCTACACGCAATTTGTGTCGGCAGAATTTCGCGGACGGGTGGGTGAGTGGCTAAAACCAGCAGACTGTAAATCTGCCGCTCCTTGCGGGCTACGAAGGTTCGAATCCTTCCCCGTCCACCAGGATTCGGTCTCGGTGGCGGCAAATTCGAAGAGCGGCGTCGCTGGTCAGCGCTGTGCAACGTGAGTAGCAGCAGCACCGCAGGATAATCGCGCATGCGATGTTCGAAGGCGGGTAAAAACGCGGCGGGCTTAGCCGGTTGGAAATAGTGCGCCGCGAATCGCAGAGTGTTTTTTGGGAGGATCGGGTTCGGCCTGGGTAGCTCAGTTGGTAGAGCGCGTCCTTGGTAAGGACGAGGTCACCGGTTCAATCCCGGTCCCAGGCTCCAGAAATTGCTGAGTTCTGCAAAGAACTCTGGTTTGGCAGGGGAGAAGAAGTTGAGGGTTTCGGCAGGGCGGGGGTAACTCAACGGTAGAGTCTCACTCTTCCAAGGTGATGGTTGCGGGTTCAAATCCCGTCCCCCGCTCCAGGTTTAACGCGAACCGTGATTGCGAGGCGGTCTGCGTAAAGGATGAAGGCATATGGCCAAGGAGAAATTTGAGCGCAGTAAGCCACACGTGAACATTGGGACCATCGGTCACATCGATCACGGCAAGACCACGCTGACGGCGGCGATCACCAAAGTGTTGTCGAAGCACAACCCCAAAGTGGCCTTCCGCGCGTTTGATTCGATCGACAACGCTCCGGAAGAGCGCGAGCGCGGCATCACCATTGCGGTTTCGCACGTGGAGTATGAAACCGCGAACCGCCACTACGCGCACATGGATTGCCCGGGCCACGCGGACTATATCAAGAACATGATCACCGGCGCGGCGCAGATGGATGGCGCGATTCTGGTTGTTGCGGCTACCGACGGACCGATGCCGCAGACCCGCGAGCACATTCTGCTCGCTCGCCAGGTTGGCGTGCCATACATCGTAGTGTTCCTGAACAAGTGCGACATGGTCGAAGATCCGGAACTTCTCGAACTCGTGGAACTCGAAGTTCGCGAACTGCTGAAGAGCTACCAGTTCCCGGGCGACAGCGTTCCGGTGGTTCGCGGTTCGGCTTTGCAGGCGCTGAACGGCGATGAGAAGTGGGAAAAGAAAATTCTCGAGCTCATGGCCGCAGTTGACGAGAAGGTGCCATTGCCGGTCCGCGATGTGGACAAGCCTTTCGCCATGCCCATCGAAGATATTTTCTCGATCTCCGGACGCGGCACGGTGGTCACGGGCCGCGTGGAACGCGGCAAAGTGAAGGTTGGCGAGGAAATCGAAATCGTGGGCTTCCGGGCGACGCAGAAGAAAGTTGTCACCGGCGTTGAAATGTTCCGCAAGCTGCTCGATGAAGGCATTGCGGGCGACAACGTTGGTTTGCTCCTGCGCGGCACCGAAAAAGACGACGTGGAACGCGGCCAGGTGGTTTGCAAGCCGGGTTCGATCACGCCGCACACAAAATTCAAGGCGGAAGCGTACGTGTTGACCAAGGAAGAAGGCGGCCGTCACACGCCGTTCTTCTCCGGGTACCGTCCGCAGTTCTATTTCCGCACTACGGACGTCACCGGAGACATGAAGTTGCCGGCCGGCGTCGAAATGGTGATGCCGGGCGACAACGTGAGCTGTGAAGTCACGCTGATCACACCGGTCGCTCTCGAGAAGGGCTTGCGTTTCGCCATTCGCGAAGGCGGCCACACCGTCGGAGCAGGCGCCGTCACGGAGATCATCGAGTAATTTTCAAGAGACGAGGCGGTTCATCCCGGCTCGCGCTCAGTAAAGGGAATTTGAGAAATGCGCGAAATCATTACGTTGCAATGCGGTGAGTGCAAGAATCGGAACTACACCACTACCAAGAACAAGAAAAAGCACTCCGAACGGATGGAGACCAAGAAGTTTTGCCGTGCGTGCCGTAAGCACACGGCCCACAAGGAAGCCAAGTGATCGCCTACTAAGCGACAGTCATCGGGAGGCTATCCGACAAGGATAGCCTCCGGATCTCAAGCGATCTGTTTTGCGGGGAGTGAAGTCAGTGCGGGAGCCGGAAAAGGAAGATCGAGTTTAGGGGAGTCGTCCAACGGTTAGGACTCCGGTCTCCAAAACCGGGTATGGGGGTTCGAATCCCTCCTCCCCTGCCAGAGATTTTAAGGACACGAACCACAGGGTTCGTGCGGGTGAAAAGGTTATGGCCACGCGGGCGGTGAAAATGAATGACGAATCTCAGGGCGGATCGAATCTTCCGCTCGTCAACAAGGTGACCAGCTCGATTGAGGGCACTCGCGAATTTCTTCACGATGTTCGTGTGGAGATGAAGCAGGTGACCTGGCCAAACCGGGAAGACGTGATCTCCACGACCGGTGTGGTGATCGCTACCGTCGCGTTTTTCGGCGTTTTTCTTGCCATCGTTGAATGGATCGCGCAAAAAGGTTTGGACCGGCTGCTGACTTATTTTCACGTTTAAGGGCGAAACGAATTATGCCAATGCAGTGGTACATCATTCACACCTACTCGGGCTTCGAGAAGAAAGTTAAGGAAAGCCTCGAGAGCCGTGTCGCTGCTTTCAATCTTCAGGACAAGATCGGCCGCGTGCTGATCCCTACCGAAGATGTCGTCGAGGTGCGCGGCGGCAAGAAGACCGTCGCTTCGCGCATGTCTTATCCCGGCTACGTGCTGGTGGAAATGGATCTGGACGAGAACACCTGGCACATCGTCCGGAACACGCCGCGGGTCACCGGTTTTGTTGGCTCGGCCACCGCGCCGCCGCCGCTTTCGGAATCGGAAGTGGACGCCATCATCAATCGCGTGCACACCCCGATGGACCGTCCGAAGCCGAAAGTGGTTTACGAACGCAACGAACAAGTGCGCATCGTCGATGGGCCGTTCGCGAATTTCAACGGCGTTGTCGAGGAAATCGACAACGACCACAGTCGCTTGAAGGTTTCCGTAACGATTTTCGGACGCTCCACGCCGGTGGAACTGGATTTCGCTAGCGTTGAGAAGCTCGGCTAAGAAGGGATTGGGTACAAAGAACCATGCCACCAAAGAAGGTACAGACAACGATCAAGCTGCAGTTGCCGGCAGGCAAGGCCACCCCGGCGCCGCCCGTGGGCACCGCGCTCGGTCCCCATGGCGTGAACATTATGGATTTCTGCAAGCAGTACAACGCCAAGACGCAGAAAGAGCCGGATGGAATGATTTTTCCGGTGTTGGTCACCATTTACACCGACCGGTCGTTCACGTTCATTCTGAAGACACCGCCCGCTTCGATTCTTCTACTGCGCGCGGCGGGCATTGCCAAGGGCTCGCCGGAACCGAACCGCAACAAAGTGGGTAAGGTGACCAAGAAGCAGGTCGTAGAAATTGCAAAGATCAAGCTTGTCGATCTCAACACCACAAATCTGGACTCCGCTGTCCGCACCGTGATGGGTACGGCGCGCAACATGGGTCTGGAAGTCGTGGAAGCCTAGGAGTTAGAGGCGAGAAGGGATCGCACCCTTCACCTCGCTTCGCGAGGTTCGGGGTAAAGAGGCAGCACGATGAAGAAGGCAGGCAAACACGTAGAGAACGCGCGGAAGAAAGTGGAAGCGCGCCCGTACAAGCTCGCGGAAGCAGCAGAGCTCATCAAGCAGACGCATCACACGAAGTTCAATGAAACCGTTGAACTCGCGATCAACCTGGGCGTGGATCCGAAGCACTCCGACCAGGTGGTTCGCGGCACGGTCGTTCTTCCAAACGGCTTGGGCAAGACGGTTCGCGTTCTTGTTCTCGCCGGTGGCGATAAGCAGCGCGAAGCGACAGAAGCGGGTGCGGAATTCGTCGGCGGCGATGATATGGTTCAGAAAATCATGGAAGGCTGGACCGATTTCGACGCCGTGATCGCCACTCCAGACATGATGCGTTCCGCCGGTAAGCTCGGTAAAGTGCTCGGCCCGCGTGGCCTGATGCCCAATCCAAAGACCGGCACCGTCACCGCGGATGTCACCAAGGCCGTGAAGGAAACCAAGGCCGGCAAAGTGGAATTTCGCGTAGACAAAGCCGGGATCGTGCACTGCCCGGTCGGCAAAATCCAGTTTGACGCGCCGAAGTTGGCGGAAAACGCGCACGCTCTGATCGCCGCAATCTTGAAAGCGAAGCCGGCGGCAGCCAAAGGCAAATACGTCAAGCGCATCACCCTGACTTCCACCATGGGCCCGGGAATCAATGTCGATCTCGCCGAAGCGGAAACGCTGGCGACGGCGGCGTAGCACCCAGGAGCAGGCGGAGAGAGATTATGAAGAAGAAAAGCGAAAAGCAGCAGGATCTGGACAAACTGAAAACGGAGCTCGCGAAGGTCTCCACGGTCATTCTGACCACCTTCCAGGGCATCACCGTGGAACAAGACACGAAATTGCGCCGGGCCGTACAGGCGGCGGGCGGCAGGTATGAAGTGGTGAAGAACACTCTTGCCGAGCTCGCCGGGGCCGGCACGCCCGCCGAAGGCGTGCTAAAGAACCTCAAGGGCACCCATTCGATTGCCTACACGCAGACCGATCCGGTGGCGCTTGCGAAGGCACTGACGAAGATCGCAAAGGATGTTCCGGCGTTTCAGTTCAAGTCCGGGGTGGTCGAGGGCAGGGTGATCTCGATTTCGGAGATCAAGCAACTGGCCGACATGCCGTCCAAGGAAGAACTCATCAGCAAGATCATGTTCTTGCTGAACGCTCCGGCACAGCGGATTGCGACCGCGCTGAACGCGCTGCCGCGCAACCTCGCCGTTACCGTCAGCGAAGCGGTGAAGGCCAACAAGTTTAGTTCGTAAGGTTTTTGTACGGGTTTTAGGGACTGAGCGGGCCTGCCCGCCGCAGTTCCAAAAGTTTGAAATTTGATTCAGAAAATTGAGAGGAGAACTGGTTGTCATGTCGAAAGTCGAAACGATCCTGGAAGAAATCAAGGGCCTGACGCTTCTCGAAGCGTCGGACCTGGTGAAGAAAATGGAAGAAGCCTTCGGCGTGTCCGCGGCGGCTGCCACGGTTGTGGCGGCGGGCGGCGCGGCGGGTGGTGGAGCGGCGGCTCCGGCGGAAGAGAAGACGGAATTCACCGTCGTTCTTACCGACGTGGGCGGCAACAAGATCAATGTCATTAAGGCCGTTCGTGAAGTCACCAGCCTCGGCCTGAAGGAAGCGAAGGATCTCGTTGATGGCGCGCCCAAGACCGTGAAAGAAGGCGTGAGCAAAGACGAGGCGGCCACGATCAAGAAGAAGTTCGAAGAGGCGGGCGCCAAGGTCGAGATCAAGTAATGGAATGCCGGCCAAATGATGGCCGGCATTCCGTGGTCCGGGCTCCGAACCGGCGCGGCCAGTGCAGTCCCAGGTTGCGCCAGGGGAATTACGTACGAACGCTACGGCCGGTTTTGTCTACAACTCTCTGGGTCCTTGGGGGACCTTCACTAACCGTGTGCAGGGCGGCTTCGGGCAAGCTGTTCCGCGTCGCGGTTAAGTGTCTTTTTAGAAGTTCTTTGCACCCTGCCCAAAAGGGAAGAGGTTAATCAGGCATGTCCAACAGCAACCAGCACGTTCGGGAACGCCAGCGACTGGATTTTGCGAAAATCCAGGGGTCCATCCAGATCCCTAACCTGATTGAAGTCCAGAAGAAGTCCTACCAGCGCTTCTTGCAGATGGATCTTCTGCCAAGCGAGCGCGAGGACGGCGGACTCCAATCGGTGTTCACGTCGGTCTTTCCGATCCGGGATTTCCGCGAAATGTCGCAGCTGGAGTTCGTGGATTATTCCATCGGGAACTGGGAATGCAAGTGCGGCAACCTGAAGGGGCTGCACCATCTGCGCGCCACTTGCCGGAATTGCGGCGCTTCGGTGGTCACGAATCCGTATCAGACCGGCGATGTGGTTTGCCAGAAGTGCGGTACGTTCAACAAGAACACGCCGACCTTCTGCAACAAGTGCGGCGACCCGGTTGCCATGCAGTTGAAATATGACGTGAACGAGTGTCAGGAACGCGGCATGACGTACTCCGCGCCTCTCAAGGTCACCATCCGCTTGACCATCTACGACAAAGACCCCGACACTGGAGCGAAAACCATTCGCGACATCAAGGAGCAGGAAGTTTTCTACGGCGACATTCCGCTGATGACCGACAACGGCACCTTCATCATCAACGGGACCGAGCGCGTAATCGTCAGCCAGTTGCATCGTTCGCCCGGAGTCTTCTTCGAAAGCGCCAACAACCGCAGCTACTTCCTCGGGAAGATCATTCCGTACCGCGGTTCATGGGTGGAGTTCGAATATGACACCAAGAACATTCTCTACGTGCGCATCGACCGTAAGCGCAAGTTCCTGGGCTCCATCTTCCTTCGCGCATTGGGCATGAAGTCCAATGAGGAAATCCTTCGCACCTTTTATCAGGTCGAGCGGCTTTCCCTGCGCGACAAGGAGCTTTTCTGGAACGTTTCGCCCGGAATCGTCGATCGCAAGCTGACCCACGAAATCCGCAACCCGAAGACGGAAGAGATCATCGTCGGCGCGCACAAGCGCATTACCGAGACGCTCTTCAAGGAACTCATCAAGGCGAAAATCTCGCAGGTTCGCGCGGCTCTTCCCGACCTCGAAGGCGCTTATAGCGTCGCCGATGTGGTGAACCGTCAAACCGGTGAAGTTCTCCTTGAAGCCAACAAGCCGCTCACTGCGGATCTTTGGCAGGCCTTTGCCGAAGCGGGGATCACCGAAGTCGACGTGTTCTTCCCGGAGCGTGACGATATCGGTCTTGTCCTCTCCCGCACGCTGGACAAGGATTCGATCCGCTCTTCCAAAGAAGCGCTCATCGAAATCTATCGCAAGCTGCGGCCCGGCGATCCGCCGACGCTCGAAACCGCCACGAATCTTTTCCGGGGCATGTTCTTCGATCCGCGCAAGTATGATTTCAGCCGTGTCGGCCGACTGAAGTTCAACATCAAGCTTGGGCTGGATACGCCGCTCGACAATCGCACGCTGGACACGACGGACTTCGTCGCCGCCATCAAGTACCTGTTCAAGCTGCGCAAGAACATCGGCGTGGTAGACGACATCGACCACCTCGGAAACCGCCGCGTCCGCGCAGTCGGCGAGTTGCTCGAAAACCAGTTCCGTATCGGCTTGGTCCGCATGGAACGCGCCATCAAGGAAAAGATGAGCGTGTACCAGGAAATGTCCACGGCTATGCCGCACGACCTGGTCAACGCCAAGCCGGTTATGGCTGCGATTCGTGAGTTCTTCGGCAGTTCGCAGCTCAGCCAGTTCATGGACCAGACCAACCCGCTCAGCGAAATCACCCACAAGCGGCGTCTGTCGGCCCTCGGTCCGGGCGGTTTGTCTCGCGAGCGCGCAGGGTTCGAAGTCCGCGACGTTCACCCGACGCACTATGGCCGCATCTGCCCGATTGAAACGCCGGAAGGTCCGAACATCGGTTTGATCAGCTCCTTGAGTTGCTTTGCCCGCATCAACGATTACGGTTTCATCGAATCGCCGTACCGCCGCGTGAAGGGCGGACGCATCGTCGATTACGTTCAGATCGTCAATGCCGGCGACAGCGAATTCAAAGCCGGGGACATCGTCGAAGCCGACCGCGTCGAAGAACTCAACGAGGAGTTGAAGCGCCGCAAAGTCGTCGACGAGCCCTACTGCTTCTATCTGTCCGCTTGGGAAGAAGACAAGTACGTCATCGCCCAGGCCAACGTTTCGCTCGACGAGAAGCTGCGCATCACCACGGAGCTGGTGAACTGTCGCCAGGCCGGCAACTTCGTTCTGAAGCATCGCGACGAGGTGGATTACGTTGACGTTTCGCCGAAGCAGCTTGTTTCGGTGGCCGCCAGCTTGATTCCATTCCTCGAAAACGACGACGCCAACCGCGCCTTGATGGGTTCGAACATGCAACGCCAGGCCGTGCCGCTGATTCGCGGCGAAGCGCCGCTTGTCGGCACCGGCATGGAGCGCGTTACTGCGCGCGATTCCGGCGCGGTCGTTCTCTGCAAGCGCGATGGCATCGTCGATCAGGTCGACTCCGAACGCATCATCGTTCGCGTCGAAAGTGACCACTCCGGCGTGCTCAGCCGCGAAGTCGGTGCGGACATCTACACGCTGACCAAGTTCAAGCGCTCCAACCAGAACACCTGCATCAACCAGAAGCCACTCGTTCGCGTGGGCGATCGCGTGAAGACCGGTCAGGTTCTTGCCGACGGTCCTTGCACCGACCGCGGCGAACTCGGCCTGGGCCGCAACGTTCTCGTGGCCTTCGTTCCGTGGCGCGGTTACAACTTCGAAGATGCCATCCTGGTCAGCGAAAAGCTGGTCAAGGACGACTACTACACCTCAATTCACATCGAGGAGTACGAAATCGAAGCCCGCGACACGAAGCTCGGTCCCGAAGAGGTTACCCGCGACATTCCCAACATCAGCGAATCGTTCCTTCGCAACCTCGACGAAAGCGGTGTTATCCGCATCGGCGCGGTTGTGAAGCCAGGCGACATCCTCGTGGGCAAGGTCACTCCCAAGGGTGAGACCACGCTCACGCCCGAGGAAAAACTGCTCCGCGCCATCTTCGGCGAAAAGGCCGGCGATGTTCGCGACGCTTCCCTTTACTGCCCGCCAGGCATCGAGGGCACCATCGTTGACGTGAAAATCTTCACCCGCAAGGGCGGAGAGAAGGATGAACGCCACAAGGCCATTGAAGCCTCTCAGGTCTTCAAACTGGAAAAGAACCTAGCGGACGAAATCCGCATCCTGACCGACGAGCGTCTGAAGCGCCTCGAAGGGCTGCTCGGCGGCAGGGTTCTCCAGGCGGACCTGCACGACGAAAAGACCAACAAGCGCTTGCTGATGAAGGGTGCGGAGTTGACGCGCGACCTGATCGAAAAGATCTCCACGCGCAACCTGAAGCGCCTGAAGCTGAACGAGCGCGATCCGCTGCTTATCGAGAAGATCGAAGAAATCGAAGAGATGACTTCGCGCCAGATCGATGTGCTGCGCAAGATCACCGACGAGCGCAAGGAAAAGCTCAAGAAGGGCGATGAACTTCCCCCGGGGGTCATCAAGCTGGTCAAAGTCTACATCGCCATGAAGCGCAAGCTCTCGATCGGCGACAAGATGGCCGGCCGCCACGGCAACAAGGGCGTTATCGCTCGCGTCGTACCGGAAGAAGACATGCCTTATCTGCCGGATGGCACTCCCGTGGAAATCGTTCTGAATCCGCTCGGCGTTCCGTCGCGTATGAACGTTGGACAGATTCTCGAAACGCACCTCGGTTGGGCCTCCAAGGAGCTCGGCAACAGCCTCAAGCGATTGCTGAGCAAGGAAGTCAAAGCCGAAGCGATTCGCCGCTGGTACCGCGAGGTCTTTTCGGACACCGCCATCTGGAAGTCTCTGCAAAAATCGACCGACGACGAGTTGCTCGAATTCGCCGAGGGCTTCCGCGACGGCATTCCGTTCGCCACGCCGGTATTCGACGGCGCGCGCGAGCCGGAGATCCGCCACTTGCTCGAAGTTGCGGGCTTGCCGAACGCCGGCAAGATCAACCTCTTTGACGGCATGACCGGAGACCAGTTCGATCAGCCCATTACCGTCGGTTACATCTATATGCTCAAGCTGTCTCACTTGGTGGACGACAAGATCCACGCCCGTTCGATCGGTCCGTACTCGCTCATCACCCAGCAGCCGCTCGGTGGCAAGGCGCAGTTCGGCGGACAGCGCTTCGGCGAAATGGAAGTGTGGGCCCTGGAAGCTTACGGCGCCGCGCACATTTTGCAGGAGCTGCTGACCGCGAAGTCCGATGACGTCTATGGCCGTGCGAAGATTTACGAGGCCATCGTCAAGGGCGAGCCTGGCATTGAACCGGGCGTTCCGGAATCGTTCAACGTGCTCGTACGCGAGTTGCAGTCGCTGTGCCTCGACGTCGAGTTGATGAAGCGGCAGAAGCCGGCAGTGGAAAAAGCGGCGGACTAGCAGTGTAGCGCTGGCTTTCATGCCAGCGCTGTACGGCAAGTCGCAAGCGTCGGAAGTATTCGGTAGTTAGGGTTCTCAGCCGCCTGGGGCAGCCGCAAAGCTGCCCGAGGCGCGTCCCCGGCGAAATCCGGGGAGGGAGGAAACAACCTTGTATCGCAGCAGCCCTTATGATCGCGCCAGTTTGATTGCCGATTTCGATTCGATTCGCATCAGCTTGGCGAGTCCGGAAAAAATCCGTTCGTGGTCCCACGGCGAAGTCACCAAGCCGGAGACCATCAATTACCGCACGTTCAAGCCGGAACGTGACGGCCTGTTCTGCGCCAAAATCTTCGGTCCGGTCACGGACTGGGAGTGCTTGTGCGGCAAATACAAGCGCATGAAGCACCGCGGCGTGATCTGCGACAAGTGCGGCGTGGAAGTCACGCTTAGCAAAGTGCGCCGCGAACGCCTTGGCCACATCGAGCTGGCGTCCCCTTGCTCTCACGTTTGGTTCTTCAAGGGGTTGCCCAGCCGCATTGGCTACTTGCTAGACATTTCCATGCGCGATCTCGAGCGTATCCTCTACTTCGAAGCCTTTGTCGTTGTCGATCAGGGCGAAGTCGCCATCCTCAAAGAGCGCCAAGTCTTGCAGGAAGAGGAATACCGCAAGCTGACCACCGAGTATCCCGGCCAGTTCACCGCCAAGATGGGCGCGGAAGCCATCAAGGAACTGCTGCGCCGCGTGGACGTCGAGAAACTCGCTGACGACCTTCGCGAAAAGATGAAGGTCGATCCTTCGCTCCAGAAGCGCATCAAGTACGCCAAGCGCCTCAAGGTTCTCGAAGCGTTCCGCAAGAGCGGTAACAAGCCGGAATGGATGATCCTGGATGTAATTCCGGTTCTTCCGCCCGAGCTGCGCCCGCTCGTGCCTCTCGATGGCGGCCGTTTCGCGACGTCGGACCTCAACGATCTCTATCGCCGCGTTATCAACCGCAACAATCGCTTGAAGAAGCTCATGGAACTGCGCGCCCCGGACGTCATCGTCCGCAACGAAAAGCGCATGCTGCAGGAAGCGGTGGACGCTCTGTTTGACAACGGCCGCCGCGGTCGCGTTCTGCGCGGCACCAACAACCGCCCGCTCAAGTCCCTCAGCGACACGCTCAAGGGCAAGCAGGGCCGCTTCCGTCAGAACCTTCTCGGCAAACGTGTGGACTACTCCGGCCGTTCCGTCATCGTGGTCGGCCCGGAACTCAAGCTCAACCAGTGCGGTCTGCCCAAGAAAATGGCGCTCGAGCTGTTCAAGCCGTTCATCTATCACAAGCTCGAAGCCCAGGGGCACTGCACCACGATCAAGCAGGCCAAGGAGATGGTCGAGCAGCAGGAAGCCGTGGTGTGGGACATCCTCGAGGATGTCATCCGCGAGCATCCGGTGCTCCTCAACCGCGCTCCGACTTTGCACCGCCTCGGCATCCAGGCCTTCGAACCGACGCTCGTCGAAGGAAAGGCCATCCGCATTCACCCGCTCGTCTGCACCGCATTCAACGCGGACTTCGATGGCGACCAGATGGCGGTGCACATTCCGCTTTCGCCGGAATCTCAGGTGGAAGCTTCTGTGCTCATGCTCAGCTCGCGCAACATTCTTTCGCCGGCGCACGGTCTACCTCTCGCGGTTCCGTCGCAGGACATGGTTCTCGGTATCTATTACCTCACCAAGTCCAAGCCCGGCGCCAAGGGCGAAGGCCGCGTGTTCGGCTCCGCCGAAGATGTAGAGCTTGCGCTCGAAGCGGGCGAAGTCGAACTGCTCACTCCGATTCGTCTGCGCTATACCGGGGAAGCCATCGACCTGACTACGGCGTTCGACTCGCAGGACGTGACGCACACCGAGCCGGTCCGGATGGAGCGTCAATTCATCCAGACGACGGTCGGCCGCGTTATCTTCAATTCGCACTTGCCGAAGCAGATGCCTTACATCAACGGCTTGCTCAAGAAAAAGGGCGTCCAGCAATTGGTGTACTACGCCTACTTGCGCTTCGGTCTGGAAGCCACCGTCGAACTCCTCGATCATCTGAAAGCGCTCGGCTTCTACTACGCCACCAAGTCCGGCATCTCCATCGGCATCGATGACATGCTCATCCCGAGCGACAAGTACAAGCTGGTGGAAAACGCCGAGAAGGAAGTCGTCAAGGTGCAGCAACAATACCTCGACGGCGCCATCACCAACGGCGAACGCTATAACAAGGTCATCGCCATTTGGGGCGACGTCACCGAAAAAGTTGCCGACGAAATGTTCAAGGCCCTGGAAGGCCAGGACCGCGAAGGCAACATTAATCCGGTCTACATCATGGCCGACTCCGGCGCCCGCGGTTCCAAGCAACAGATCCGCCAGCTTTCCGGTATGCGCGGCTTGATGGCCAAGCCTTCCGGCGAAGTCATCGAGACGCCCATCACTTCCAACTTCCGCGAAGGCCTCACCGTGTTGCAGTACTTCATCTCCACCCACGGTGCGCGCAAGGGTCTTGCGGACACCGCGTTGAAGACCGCGGATTCCGGCTACCTGACCCGCCGCCTCGTGGATGTGGCGCAAGACGTCATCATCAACGAACCGGACTGCGGTACCAGCGACGGTATCTACGTCGAGCCCATCATCGAAGCCGGCGTCGAAGTCGAGCCGCTGCGCGACCGCGTCGTTGGCCGCGTCTCTCTGGAACGCATCAAGGACTTCGAAGGCAATGTCATCATCGAAGTCAACCAGGAGATCACCGAAGAGCTGGCCAATTCCATTCAAGCTGCCGGCATCGAACGCGTCCGCATTCGTTCCGTGCTCACCTGCGAATCCCGCCGCGGAGTCTGCGCGCTCTGCTACGGCCGCAACCTCGCCACCGGGCGCATGGTGGAACTCGGCGAAGCGGTCGGCGTCATTGCGGCGCAGTCCATCGGCGAACCCGGCACACAGCTGACCATGCGCACGTTCCACATCGGTGGTGCGGCGACGCGTGTCAGCGAGCGCTCCACGCTTGAAGCCAAGAACAACGGCGTCGTTAAATTCGTCGACCTTCGTCACGTCGAAGGCCGCGCCGGCGCCAGCATCGCCATGAACCGTTCCGGCCTCATCGTGATTCTCGATGAAAAGGGCCGCGAAAAGGAACGCTACCATGTGGTCTACGGCGCCCGCCTCCGGGTGAAGGATGGCGAGACCGTCAATCACGGCCAGATCCTCGCCGAATGGGATCCGTTTACCTTCTCGATCTTGACGGAAACCGCAGGGTCGGTGAAGTTTGATGATCTGCGTCCCGGCCTCACGATCGAGGAGCAGGTGGACGAAGTCACCGGTCTCTCGCAGCTCGTCGTCACGCTTCCTCCTGGCGACGAAAAGCATCAGCCGGCGATCCTTGTCCGCGATTCTTCCGGCAAGGTCCGCAAAAAGTACCTCATGCCTTCCCGTGCGCACTTGATGGTGCAGGACGGCGATGAAGTACAGGCCGGAGACGTGCTCGCGAAGATCCCGCGCGAAACCACCAAGACCAAGGACATCACCGGTGGTCTCCCGCGCGTCGTCGAGCTCTTCGAAACTCGCAAGCCCAAGGACCCGGCCGTCATTTCTGAAATCGACGGCACCGTCCGTTACGGCGATATCAGCAAGGGCATGCGCAAAATCTACGTCGAAAGCGAAGATGGCAAAACCTCCAAGGAATATGCCATCCCGCGCGGTACCCATATCAACGTTCAGGAAGGCGAACACGTCCGCGCTGGTGAAGCGCTCATTGACGGCCCGCTCAACCTCCATGACCTGCTCGCGGTTCTGGGCGAAAAGTACACCCAGGCTTACCTCGTGAACGCGATTCAAGAGGTCTACCGCCTGCAGGGCGTCAACATCAACGACAAGCACATCGAGACCATTTCTCGTCAGATGATGCGCTGGGTGAAAGTCGAAGACGTCGGCGACACCACATTCCTTCTCGAGGAACAAGTAGACAAGTTCCGCTTCCGCGAAGAGAACGATCGCGTGATCGCCGAAGGCGGTCGTCCCGCAACCGGGCGCCCGCTGCTTCTCGGTATCACCAAGGCGTCTCTGTCGACGGATTCTTTCATCTCGGCGGCCAGCTTCCAGGAGACCACTCGTGTTCTCACCGAAGCTGCTGTTGCCGGAAAGGTCGATTATCTGCGCGGCCTGAAGGAAAACGTCATCATGGGCCGTCTCATCCCGGCAGGCACCGGCCTAGAGCACTATCGCAGCATCCAGTTGCTCACCGAAATGCCGGCTCCAGCTCCCGTCGAGGAGCTTCCCGAAGCCTCGGAATTCGCGGCGGAAGATGCTGCGGGCCTCGAGTTCCTGGGAGGCAAGGACGAAGAGACCGAGGCCGACGCGGCCACCGAAGGTCAGGATTAACTGGTCCGCTGACCTTCCGCAATCAACCATCACGAGCGCCTCGGGGCAACCCGAGGCGTTTCTTTGTGTGCCGAGCACGTTCGATAGCTTGGAGGTGAAAGTCCTCTACCCATCCTGATGGAGGAGAAGGGTTAGTGAAGCGCAAGGGCTGAGCCGCGAGGCGAGGTCTGAAAGAAGCGTGGAACAAAGACGCGAGCCGATGAACAAGAACCGGATAGGAGGCCTACGGTGCCGGGCGAGCGGGCAAAGGACCGCGAAGCCCACATCCATCAAAGGTACTGGTGGTAAATCCGGCGGTTGCGCGTAGAAGGCGGTCGAACTTACCTCGGGAGATCTGTTGCATGTCACGGAATCGTGACTGGGGGCGAAGTGATTCACCCTGACCATGCGGCAGAAGTCAGCAGCGGGCGTAGTAGTCGCGGAAGCGATGAAGGCCCAAACAGTAGGGAGCGACAAGTAGGACGCAGGACTCGATGAGCGACAAGCGGCAGAAGAACCAGCTAGTGCTGGCCTTTACTGAGGAGGGGAGGAGTGAAGCTCCGAAGGCTTCTCAGGAAGGGACCGAATCGCGCACGGCGAAATGCGACACCGAACGTCCAGCTAGTCACGAGCAGTTGATGGAAGAAGTCTGCGAGCGGAGAAACTGCTGGCAGGCATACAAGCGAGTGAAAGCGAACAAAGGAAGTCCGGGAATCGACGGCATGAAAGTCGGAGATCTCTCGAACTACCTGAAGCAGCACTGGCCCTCCATGCGGGAACAGCTGTTGCGTGGGACCTACCAACCACAACCGGTACGACGGGTGGAAATCCCGAAGCCGGACGGCGGGGTGCGAAAGCTTGGTATCCCGACGGTGCTGGATCGTTTTATCCAGCAAGCGGTGATGCAGGTTCTGCAACGCAGATGGGACCCAACATTCTCCGAACACAGTCACGGGTTCCGGCCGAAACGCTCAGCGCATCAAGCGGTAGCCAAGGCACAGCAGTACATCGCCGCAGGTCATCGCTGGGTGGTAGACCTCGATCTTGAGAAATTCTTTGATCGAGTCAACCACGACAAACTGATGGCAGCAATCGCACGGCGGGTGACCGACAAGAGAGTGCTCCGATTAATCAGGGCGTTCTTGAAAGTGGGTGTGCTGGAGAACGGGCTGGTGAGTCCGGCGGAAGAAGGGACACCGCAAGGTGGTCCACTTTCTCCGCTTCTATCGAACATCGTACTCGACGGACTGGACCACGAGCTCGAACGACGCAAGCATCGCTTTGTGAGGTATGCGGACGACTGCAACATCTACGTCCGTAGCCAACAGGCGGGGCAGCGGGTGATGCGGAACGTCACGCGCTTTCTCACGCGACGGCTGAAGCTCAGGGTGAACGAGGCCAAGAGTGCGGTGGCCCGACCCGTGGAGCGGAAGTTCCTGGGGTTCAGCTTCAGCAACAACCAAGAGCCTAAACGACGCATCGCGCCGAAGGCCCTGTTGCGCTGCAAGCAGAAAATCCGAGAGCTGACGCGCCGGACACGAGGGATCAGTCTGGAGCAAATGACGAAGGAACTTGCGGCCTACTTAAGGGGCTGGAAGAGTTACTTCGGATTCTGTCAGACGCCCGGGACACTGCGAAACTTGGACCACTGGATTCGCCGCAGGCTGCGATCCATGATCTGGAAGCAATGGAAGCGCGGAGTGGTGCGATTCCGGGAGCTTCGACGACGGGACGTAAACATGGGCCTGGCGGCCAAGACCGCCGGCAGCACCCACGGTCCTTGGCGTCTGGCTAACAGTCTCGCGCTGGCTGTCGCACTACCCAATGCTTACTTCGCCTCGCTTGGACTTCCTTCCTTGCTTGACCGTCCAGCGTAACCCTCTGAACCGCCTGATGCGGACCCGCATGTCAGGTGGTGTGGCAGGGGCGAGCGGGTGACTGCTCCCCCTATGCCGATTAGGCCCCGTCCTTTCGTACAGGTAAGCCACAGGAACCCGCCTTCCCCATCCCGCTTGCCGGGCTCTATCCCCGTTCCTATCATTGAAGAGGCGCTCCACGGTTCATTCTGAGACGCTTAGAATCCTTAAATGAACGTCGATCCACAACCCAGCGGACAGCCGCAGGCTCCCTCGGCCACAGATTCCGGCCAATCCCTCACGGCGCGCCTGAACAGCTACGAGAAGCGCCAGCAGGAGTTGTGGCGGCTGACTTTCTTCCTACTGTTGGTGGTCTCCTCGGTGTTCGCCTGGTATTCGTGGGATTCGTTGCGCAAGGCTGCGTTCCGTCTAGAGGCCCTGCCCTTCGGCCTGGTCGCTCTTGTGTTGCTCCTCGGGGCCTACGTCTGGAAAAAAACTCAGGAAACCGCCGAACTCAAGGGCCTGGTGCGAGGCCTCGACCAGAAGGATTGCGCTCCCCCGAGCGACCGTCAAATGGAACACCTGTTCCGTATGATCTCCAAATCCCAGCAAGGTTTCCGGGATTTGATCGACTCCTTTGACGACATTCTTCTCGCCCTGAGCCTCGATGGTGAAATTCGCGCCGCCAATCGTAGCTTCGCCGATTTCGTCGGCCAAAGCTTTCAGGAGATTATCGGTCTTCACATCGGACATTTCGTCACCGACGAGCACGCCACCTCCGAGGAAGAACTGAACCGAGCGATAAATCGCTTCCTCGACCGCCGCGTGTGGTCGGGCGTCGTTCATGTGCGCCTCAAGAAAACAGGCGCGGCCTACTTTTTTGATTGCGTCGCTCACGCCATGATCCGCGAGGACAAGGTTCATGGCCTCACCATTCTCGCCCGCGACATCACTTCCCAGCGCCGCAGCGAAGCCCGCTTTACCGAGCTCTTTGAAACCCTCCAGGAAGGCATCTACATCGTCACGCCCGACGACAAAATCCTCGAAGTCAATCCCGCTCTCGTTCATATGCTCGGCTACGATTCCAAGGAGGAGCTGCTTGGAAAAAAGGTCAGCGAGGTGTTCGTCGATAAGGAGCAGCGTTCCATCCTGACGCGCGAGGTAAATCGCCAACCAACTCCCCAGGGTAAGGAAATCACGTTGCACCGCAAGGACGGAAAGCCGATCGTTTGCCTCAACACCTCTTCCGCTGTCCGCGATACCGGGGGCAAAGTCGTCCGCTATCAGGGCGCCCTCGCCGATATCACCGAACGCCGCGCCATCGAAAAGCGCCTTTACCAGCAGCAGGAGTTTGCCCGCCGTTTGGTGGACAGTTTCCCCGACCTGATCTTCGTTCTCGATACGGAGCGACGTTATACCTTCTCGGGTCCAAAGGTCGAAGAAGTCCTTGGCTACAACGCCGAGGAAACCATCGGCACGATTTTCGGCGACCGCACCCACCTGGAAGACCGCGCAGCCGTGATCGCCGTCTTCGACGATCTTGTCCATGGAAAGCGCAACTTTGCATCCATCGAAGTACGCGTTCGCCACAAGCAGGGAGAATGGCGGCGTCTCCGCTGCCACTTCAGCCCGCTCTTCGACGTGAACGGCAAAATCGAAGGCGTGGTGATTTCTGGCCGCGACATCACCGAGGTGAAGCGCTTGGAGGAGCAGTTGATCCAGGCCGAAAAGCTGGCTGCCATGGGCCAAATGCTAGCCGGCGTCGCCCACGAGTTGAACAACCCGCTCACCGCCATCCTTGGCGCCAGCGAACTTCTTCGCGATCGCCCAGGCACCGACGAAAACACCAAGCGCCAGTTGGACATGACTCATCGTCAGGCGCGCCGCGCTGCTCGTATCGTGCAGAACCTTCTCGAATTCTCCCGGCCGGCCTCGCCTCAAAAGAGAGCGCTCGATCTCAACGCCGTCGTCGACCGCACCCTACAGCTTCACGAGCATTCGCTGCGCCGCAACTCCATCCAGGTGGACTTTCGTCCTTCCGCCGGTCTTCCTCCCACGATCGGCGATGCCAATCAGCTCATTCAGGTGTTCCTGAACCTTGTCGGCAATGCCGAGCACGCTATCCGCGAAATTCGCCCCGCGGGCCGCATTCAGATTCGGCTGGGCAAGATAAGTTCTCGCATCTACGCTTCCGTTCAGGATGACGGCCCTGGAATCAAACCCGAAGTCCTGCCAAAAATCTTCGATCCCTTCTTCACCACCAAGCGCCCTGGCGGTGGCACCGGACTCGGTCTCAGTATCTGCATGTCCATCGTCCGCGAGCACGGTGGTGACATCGAAGTCGAATCGCTTCCCGCGGGTGGCGCCGCTTTCACGGTTTATCTTCCGATTGCCGAAGTCCCGGCTCCCAGAACTCCAGTACGCGAATTGGATTCCTCCGGCTCAGGAGAAATGATGGCGCCGACCATGGACCTGGTGAAAAATCGATCTATTCTCGTTGTCGACGACGAAGAAAGCATTCGCATGCTTCTGATGGAGGGGCTGACCGCGCAGGGTTTGCACGTCGATTGCGCGGCTGGGGCGGAAGAAGCGCTCAGTCTCGTTCTTCGCGGGAAGTATGACGCGATTCTCTGCGACCTCAATCTGTCCGGCACTGGCCCCAATGCCGATGGCTACAGCGTCGCCCAGAGATTGAAAGTCGCCGCGGGCGCGAACAAGCCGGAACTGATTTACATGTCAGGCGAAGTTATCGCGGAGGGAGAAGGTTCGAGCGCGTCAAGCAGTTTCCGCCGGCTCCAGAAGCCCTTCCGAATCTCCGATGTTTTAAATACCTTGATGGTGGTGTTCAGCAGGATTCCTGTAGGCTCCAACAAACACTGACCGGTCGGATCATTTTTTCGCTTTTGTACTGCTGTCGCTGCCGCCGCTCGCATCCACTCCAAAATCCCACACAAAATAATTCAACCCATCGGGCAAAATCTCCGCCAACACGTACTCTCCTGGCGTCAAGGTCTCGCCCAACGTAAAACGGTAAACGTGCGGCGCGACTTCCCACCTCTGAATCGCCACTTCGTTCACGTCAGCGCCTATTTTTTCACCGAACAGGGTCTTGATGGACTCGAGTTGTCGGCCATTGCGCATCTGCTTCGCCCGGATCAAAACCACGTCCGGTCCGCTCTCTCCCGGCCGGCTGCTTGTCTCGACCGGCGACACCCGGTCCGGATCGGGAGGCGGCTCTCGCAAATAAAATTCCGGCGTCGCGATTTTCAGGCGGAGCGTTGCGTGCTCTCCGGCGAGGAACACCCTCTGTTTCCCCGGCACGATCGGGACTGGAGAAAGCACTTGCTCCACGGTCCTTAGCTTGTCGGCCTTCGTCCCCGCGACTGCCTGTTGTATGTATCGCACCGACTTCCCTTCGACTACATACAAACCCTCGGCCTGCGGCAGAAACGCGCCTTGTCCCACTTGGAGGCTGGCGTCGATGTCCGCTACGTTGTCCATGCGCTTCGCCTCTTCCTGGTTGTGGATTTTTTCGGCCAATGTGTTCGAAGCCTTTTGACTGGCCGCCTCATCTTTAGCCGTGGCGTCCCAGTCCACCATCGCCGCCGGTAACTCTTCCCAATCGCCTCGCTCCACACTGAAATACCGCACACGATCGCCGTTCCGCTGGTATTCCCGAACCATTTGGAAGGTGCCGTCTTTCAGGATGAGCTTCTTGCCGCGAGGTATGTCAGCCGAAGAGCTGCCTTGCACAGGCTTGTCTTGGGATGGGCTGGCGGAAGGGAATGTTACGAGACTCCAGAAAAGCAGGCAGGAACAGCCTGTGCCAAGGATTCGACGCGAGAGGTAACCGGAATTGCGCGCTCCAACCATGGGGTCTTGGGCAGGCGTTTCGAGGAATGCCTTGCTGCGCTTGCCGTCGGAAACTCAAGCATAGCGCTCCCGGAGTGCCACCCGCAAGGAAAACACCGCGAGGTCGAACTACGCCTGAGGGGAGTCAAACGAAGGAAATCGACATACGCCCGAGGAGACGAACTAGTGTGTGCAGCGCGGAAAGAGCGTTGTCAGCACCATCAGGTCGGACAGCGTAAACAACCACTGTTCTGCCTGGGCTCCGGCTGCTTCCGCTGCTCTCGCGATCATGCCCAGATGACGGCTGCGCGCGAAATTGTGCAGATGTTCGACGCAGATCCCCGTCAAGCTGGCCACTTCCGTGTCCGTAAAAATCTTCTGACTTGACTTAACTTTAACCAAGGGGCCTCTCTCTATCGCCGCCGCTTTCACCTTCCACCTGCTTTGATGCTGACAGCAGAGTAGAAGACGCCCGATTTCCCTGCAATAGTCGTTCCGTTTGAAAGTGCGTTAAACCAATTCTCTAGTACTTTTCCGGTTTGCTTTTTTGCGGGGCTTTCGTTGGCTTTCGCGGTTTTAGGAGTTTTCACCTATCTGTCAGAACTGCCAGACAGGGTGTGCAAAAAACTACTAAATTTGCGAACTTTCTACCACTTTTGGTAGTCGTCCACCTATCTCCTTCATTTGTTTGGCATGTCGGAGTTGGTGCGCGGCGATCATTTCAAACCATTCATAAACGTTCAGCGGCCCAAGAAAAACGTGCTTCCACCTGTACGCGCTCAAGTCGCGCTTCTCGGTTTCCGCAAGAAACGCGAAAGCGCGTTCGCGTGTAAGGCGAAGCACTCCGAGCATCTCTTCTTTCTTTCCGACCAGTGCAGGATCAAGCTCGATCGGCGAATTGCGCCGTATGAGACGGGCTTCAACAAGCCATATCGGCCAATGCACGCGCCTCCATAGCGGGAAGAGGCGCGGTGATTTTTGAATGATGTGGTCGGCGGTGCGGATGATAGCGCGCTCGACCATGATGAGGTGAGCTGCGATTTCGGCTGCGCTCCATTCCTCGGCGCTGGTTTTTTCGGCCCACTTCTCTGCCGGTATTCCGTCAGCGGCGCGCAGAAATGCCGACTGCGCTTCGTCCAGTTTCGCGCGGATGGGCGAGAGGTTCAGCGAGACCTCACTCTCGGAGTTCCGTTCTAAACTGCTGCGCCGCCGGCTTGCTCAAACGCGTGAGCCAGTTGCAGCACCTTCGTTTCGCCAAATGCCGGGCCAACGATTTGCAACCCTACCGGCAGCGTACCACCGATTTTGCCACAGGGAACCGAGATGCCGGGAAGGCCCGCGAGTGATCCCGTAACCGTATATATATCAGCAAGATACATCTGGAGAGGATCGTCCACGCGTTCGCCGATTTTGAACGGCGGAACCGGAGAAGTCGGCGTCACGACTAGATCTACGTGCGCGAACGCCTTGCGGAAATCGTCCGCAATCAGCGCCCGGACCTTCTGGCCTTTGAGGTAATAGGCGTCGTAGTAGCCCGCCGACAGCACGTATGTTCCAAGAACGATACGGCGTTTTACTTCGGCGCCAAATCCCGCGCCGCGCGTCTTGCGGTACATGGCGATCAGCGAATCGGCATTTGCCCGCAGGCCGTACCGCACGCCGTCGTAGCGCGCCAGGTTGGAGCTGGCTTCCGCCGTCGCGATGATGTAGTAGGTCGCGATCGCGTAATCCGTGTGCGGAAGCTGAATTTCGCGAATGTCACAACCCAAGCCGCGCAGCACTTCGATGCCGGCGTACACTTTTTCGCGGACGCCTTGGTTGATTCCTGGTCCAAAGTATTCTTTTGGAATGCCGACCTTCATCCCTTTCACCGGATTGTTCAGCGCCAGGTTGTAATCCTCCACCGGTGCGGTCGTCGAGGTGGAATCGTTGGGGTCTCGCCCTGCCATGACCTTCAGTACCGACGCCACATCGGCCACGTTATGCGCCAGCGGGCCAATCCGATCGAGCGAGGAGGCGAAGGCGATCAGACCATACCTCGAGACTCGTCCATAGCTCCCCATCATCGCGGGAATTCCGCAAAATGAACCCGGCTGCCGGATCGAGCCCCCGGTATCCGTTCCGAGGGACGCGACTGCCAGGCCTGCGGCCACTGCCGCCGCTGAGCCGCCGCTGGAGCCTCCCGGCGCGCATCCAGGAGCGGCAGGATTTTGCACATTTCCGTAAGCGGAGTTCTCATTCGAGCTGCCCATGGCGAACTCGTCGCAATTGGTCTTGCCGAGGATCACGGCCCCAGCGGCTTCCAGTCGCGTAACCGCCGTTGCGTCGTAAGCAGGAATGTAATTGGTCAGGATTTTCGAGCTGCAGGTGGTTCGAATCCCGCGTGTGCTGATCACGTCCTTCACCGCAATCGGCACACCCGCCAAAGGGCCAAGCGGCTTGCCGGCAGCCACAAGCGCATCCACGCGATCCGCCTGCTTGTAGGCGCGCTCCTCGCAAAGCGTCAAATACGCGTTCAGTTCTCCATTGCGCGCAGCGATACGATTGAAGTAGTGTGCGGCAATCTCGCGGGCCGACATTTTCTTTGCCGCGATTGCCTCGCGCACGCCGCTAATGGTTGTAATCGTTGCCATACTCGTCCGATCCTTCGGCGTACTACAGGAATGACGGTTGCCGTCGTCATTCAGCGTAGAGGCGGATCCTTTAGACCCGTGCATTCCTCACGAGCGACTCGCCGCTCAGCCCTCCGTCACTGTCTTTCAATCACTTTGGGTACCCGGAAATATGGCGGCTCCGGATCGGGCGCGTGATGCAGCACGTCATCCGCAACCGCGCACGGCACCAGAAGATCCTCGCGCAGGGTTGCATCCGCGGTCTGGTCGTCCGTCAACACCTGGGCCATCGGCGCAACATTCGTGGTATCTAACTCGTTTAGCTTGCCGATGTATTCCAGGATATCGTCCAGTTGCGCACGATACTTCTCGAGCTCATCCTCGCTCAAATCCAGATAAGCCAGCTCCGCCACGCGCAATACATCCTCACGGGAGATTTTCATTTGCTCGACGCAACCTCGGCGGTCTTCCTCGGGAATTTTGTCGCTACGTAATCGTCCACCAGCTTCTGGAACGCCGCCGCCAGTTGATCGTACGTGCCTTCGAGCGTGACATCCTTCTTCCCATCGATATAGACCGGGCAGCGCGGTGCCTCGCCGGTTCCCGGCAAGCTGATCCCGATATTCGCGGCCTTCGATTCGCCGGGGCCGTTCACGATGCAGCCCATCACCGCCAGCGTCATGGTTTCCACGCCCTCATACTGCGTCTTCCACAACGGTATCATCTCGCGTATGTAATCCTGCGTGCGCTCCGCTAATTCCTGGAACGTGGTGCTCGTCGTGCGCCCGCATCCGGGGCAAGCCGTCACGCTTGGCGAAAACGACCGCAGCCCCAACGCCTGCAGCAGTTCGCAGCACGCGTAGACTTCTTCGCGGCGGTCCCCGCCCGGCCGAGGCGTCAGCGAAATGCGGATGGTGTCGCCGATTCCTTCATACAGCAGCACGCCCAGCGACGCCGCCGACCACACCATGCCCTTCATGCCCATACCCGCTTCGGTCAGTCCCAAGTGCAAAGGCTGTTGCGTCTTGGCGGCCAGGTCGCGGTACACGGTAATCAGGTCGCGCGGCCGGGAAGTTTTGCAGGAAATGATAATTTGGTCGGGGCGCAAGCCGCTTTCGAGCGCTAGCTCGGTCGACTGCAGCGCCGAAAGCACCATGCAATCGTTGATAATCTCTTCGCTTTCCTTGGCCAGGTTCTGGTCGGTGTTCTCTTGCATCTTGCGCATCACCAGTTCCTGGTTCAGGGAACCGCCATTCACGCCGATGCGCACCGGCTTGCCGTTATCGACCGCGACTTTGCAGATGGTCGAAAACTGTTCGTCGCGGCGCTGGCCGGCGCCCACGTTGCCGGGATTGATGCGGTATTTGTCGAGCGCCGCGGCACACTCCGGATATTTCGTTAGCAGCACGTGCCCGTTGTAATGGAAATCGCCGATAATCGGCACGTTGCAGCCCGCATCGAGCAGCCGTTTCTTGATCGTCGGTACCGCCGCAGCCGCTTCCGGCACGTTCACCGTCCAGCGCACGATCTCTGACCCCGCCTCGGCCAGTTCCAGCGTTTGCTGCAGCGTCGACTCCACGTCCGCCGTGTCGGTGTTGGTCATCGACTGCACAACGATGGGCGCGCCTCCGCCCACCATCACATGGCCCACCTTCACGCCATAGGTCTTGTTACGCGCGTGCCGCAGCGCATTCGCGTCGAATCCCGCAATCTGGTTCAACATATTCGTTATTTTATCATGCAGGGCCGCGCCCGCGGCTTGTCCTGATACAGAAGGGCTTGCCCTGACTTAGGGAAGGGCTACGCAAGCTGGCATTGTCCTCAGGGGCAGAAGGTCCTCAGAGGTTAGCGCGATCGAGGCACGACCGAAGTCGTACCCTGACGGTCACGCTCCTGCTGCCGTCGTCCTCTCGAACGACTTCACCGCCGTTGCCTCATCGTCCGGAATATCGAACACCGTGTACAGCCGCGTCACTTCCATCAGGTCGTCCACTTTTTCGGACAGGTTCACCAGCTTCATTTCGCCGCCGGCTTTCCGTACGCTGGTCACCGAGCTCACCAGCGCCCCCAGCCCGGAGCTGTCCACATAATCCACCCCGGCCATGTTCAGCAAAATCTTCATGTGACCCTGGCTGATCAGGTCCATCACAAGATTTCGCAGCGCCGCGCTCTCTTCTCCCAGGGCAATCCGCCCTGTAAGATCCACAATCGTCACGTCGCCCGCCTGTCGCTTACTCGTCGTCATGTCCATTGGCTCACTCCTACCTGCGCATTTGCCCCAAGCTGCCTCCCCAGGGTTGTCCCCGCACTATAGTGCTATCCCACGCAAAACGCCACAGCGCATTAGGGAGGTGCGGGCTCAGGCGGTCGCGAGCTACGAAAGCTCCGAGCAGCTCCTCGACTACGTGAATAGGCTCACACCAAGCAATGATTGCTTCCCTGTTTGTCCTCGGGGGACCGAGAGAAATGAGGGAGCCCAGCAAGTAGCCGGATGGGAGCGAGCCTCATCTAAGAGGTCAGCGCAAGATGAGAATGTAACTGGACAGGGGGCGCCGGTTGAGACGAATTGCGATTTTTGCGGGGATCGTGCAATCCATTTTGATTCTGGCTCATTTTTTCGTTTACGAGACCTGGTCGACGCTTTGGGGAGCGCCACAGGGAGCGCGGTTGACGATCCTGAGGATCGTGCTGGCGGTGCTGGCGGTGAGCTTCGTGCCGGCGACGTTGCTGGCGCACCGCTATTTCAATGGGCCGGTCCGGTTGGTATACCGGCTGGCGAGCATCTGGCTGGGCGTGTTCAATTTTCTGTTCATTGCGGCGTGCTTGTGCTGGATTGCGTACCCCTTGGTGCTGCTGACGAAGCTGGCGGCGAGCAGCCATGCCATCGCGGGCACGTTTTTTGGTTTGGCGATTGTCGCGAGCCTGTACGGAGTGCTGAACGCTGCCGACATTCGTGTTCGACGCGTCACTGTGAAGCTGCCGGGATTGCCGGCGTCCTGGAGAGGGCGTGTGGCGGCGTTGGTGACGGACACGCACCTGGGCCACATCAAGGGATACCTTTTTCTGACGCGGCTGGTGGGGATGCTCCGGCAATTGAAGGCGGATGTAGTGTTCATCAGCGGAGACCTGTTTGACGGTACGCAGGTGGATGCGCGGCGGCTGGTCTCTCCCTGGAAGCAGTTGCGGCCCAAGTTTGGATCGTACTTTGTCACCGGGAACCACGAAGAGTTTTCCGATCCGCGGAAATACCTCGAAGCCATCGAAGGTTCCGGGATTCACGTGTTGCGCAGCGAAAAGGTGAATCTGGATGGATTGCAAGTGGTGGGCGTGCCGTATCACGACACCGGGGACGCGAAACATTTTGAGTCCATCTTAAAGAACGCGGACTTGGATCGCGCGCGCGCGAGCGTTTTGCTGGCGCACGTGCCGCAAGGTCTGCCTATCGCGGAGAAGCAGGGGATTTCGTTGCAACTTTCCGGACACACACACGGTGGACAGATATGGCCGTTTACGTGGTTCACATCGCGGATTTTTGGCGATTACACCTACGGGCTGAAGAAGTTTGGTGAGTTGCTGGTGTATACATCGAGCGGCGCGGGAACGTGGGGACCGCCGATGCGCGTGTGCACGCAGCCGGAGATCGTGTTGATTAGTTTTGAGTAGGGGGGATTGCTCAGAGGCGAAAGCCCAAACCGGGCGTGGTTTTAATGTCGGAGCTGAAGCTCCGACCACCTAAAGAGGCAAGAAAATTTGAACCGTCCATTCCGTGCGACGCGAGGAATCCCGCTTCGATCGATCCAAGAGGGATCCCTCACTTCGCAGACTCCGTTCGGAATCACGGTCGAGATTTCCGACTCGCAGTGAAAATAGCCCGGCCGATGGAAGGGTCGATACAAAAAGCGCCCACCTCAGAAGGCTACGAACGCATGGAACTGAAAACCCGCCACTACAAGGAATTCGCTATTGCTGATTCTGCATGTGAGCCAGGTCTTGGTTCGCAGCGTTGGCCGGACGCGGAGCGCGGAAGACCATGGCGGGACCCAGATCTTCGGGTTTGGGGGCGTCAACAAGAGAAACGGTGACGAGGACGCGGAGCTCGCTCTCGGCTTCGCCGCGGTGGACCCCGCGCGTCGGAGGAATGTCCGCATAGTCGCGGCCGACAGCGACGCGGATGTGGCGTTCGCAGCCGAGTAGGTTGTTAGTGGGGTCGAATTCGACCCAGCCAGCTTCGCCGAGATAGGCTTCAGCCCAAGCGTGCGACGCGCCGGCGGGCGAGCGATCGTGACTCTCGCTTTGGTGATAGAGGTAGCCGCTCACGTAGCGGCAGGGAATACGAAGTTGGCGGACCAGCGCAATCATGATGTGCGCAAAATCCTGGCAGACACCTTGATGTGTTAGCAGAGCATCATCGATCGGTGAATCGACGCGGGTAGTGTTGGGAGCGTAGTCGAAATTCTCGTAGATCGCGTTGTTGATTTCCTTCAAAAGAGACAGCGGATCGCCGCGACGCTCGAGATGAAATTCGTGCTGCAGGCGAAGAAGCATTTCCGAGGGCCGCGCGAACTGGCTGGGAAGCAGCATTTCCCAGTAATCGCCGTGGGCGACAAGTTCATCGAGCTCGCTCCAGGAGCTTCGCTCGATGTTTTCGATGTCAAGGCGCGGGAGCATGTCGACGGTGGCTTCGGAGATGACTTCGATGGAATTGTGCTTGCCGGGAATGTCGAAGTGGTGCACGGCGTTGCCATAGAAATCGCGGTAGACGGAGACAGTCGCGGCAGGAGTGACGTCAATCGTGGAAGTGAGGCAGCGTTGGCGCGTGTCGCTGCGCGGTTGCAGGCGGACTTCCATGACGCTTTCGCCGACGGCGGGCTGGTAGGAAAACGATGTGACGTGGCGGATGAGGTAGGTCATGAGGTGGCTCCGTCGGTGGCGCGGCAATCTGTCGCGCCTCCGGCGCCTATCGGCGGCAGAAATTGCAGCGCGGGAACGGGGCGAAGAACAGCCAGCGCTACCCGGAAGAGTGAAGATGCGCTTGCGACTCGATGTATTTGTGGGGTCATGAGGCGAGCTCGGATTCGATGGAGTAGTCGAAGTAAATGTCGTGGATGGCGGAGTGGATTTCGGCGCATTCTTTGCGGACGTTTTGCAGGTAGGGGTATATGCCTTCGGCCATGATTTCTTCGATCTGGCTGAAGCTGAGCTGCGCGCGCAGGCGTCCGGCGATGCGCGTGGGGAGTTTGCCGCTGCGTTGCGTCAAATCTCCGATAAGATGAAGAGCCGCGTTCACGCGATCCACGGCGAAACGAATGGAGTGAGGAAATTCCGGATTCAGGAGCAGGAATTCCGCCACGCGCAGCGGGCGAATCTCCGCGGTATGCGCTTTGCAGTAGGCTTCGAGGGCGACGCAGCCGCCGAGAAGGCCAACCCACTCAAGATATTCGGCAGGCTCAACCGAGCCTTCGAGGTTGTTGGTCATGCGCTGAAAATGGGTTTCGAGGAGAGTGGTTAACGTATCGGCGCGTTCGACGTAGCGGCCCAGCTGGATGAATTGCCAACCTTCGCCGTGGCTCATGGTGGCGTCGGTGATGCCGTGGAACAGATAGGCGCCTTCGAGCACGGAGAGGAAGAAATCGTGGGAGTTGAGGATCCATTCCTCTTCGGGGCGGCGCTCGATGACATCGAGATAAAGGCGATTCAGTTGCTCCCACATGCGAGAGCTGCACTGTTCGCGAACATGACGAAGATTCTCGCGGGCAGAGGTAATGCAGGAGACAATGGAGGAAGAGTTGGACCGGCTGAAGACCAGAGTGTTGAGAAGCCGCGTAGGATCGACCGGGCCAACCGCAGCCGGCGCACGCAATGCTTCCAGGAGGAAGCGCCAGCGGCCCGCGCCGAGTTCGGGAGATTGATCCAGCCAAAGTTGCAGCTCGACGTTGACGAGCCGCGAGGTGTGCTCGGCGCGTTCGAGGTAACGGCCCATCCAGTAGAGGCTGTCGGCCACGCGAGAAAGCATGCCTGCATCGCGTTTGAAAGCTTGCACGTAGTAATTGCGTGGCGGGCGCATCTTTAGGCCCGGTGCTCGCGTTTCGCGAGCCGATGATTGCTCGCTGATGTAAGAGAAGTAAGCTCCTTGGACACCTCTTCGAGCAGTTCCTCGCCGAAGTTGCTGTCGCGAAGAACCCAAGTGTCCTTGCTGCCTCCTCCTTGCGAGGAGTTGACGACAAGAGAGCCTTTCCGGAGCGCAACGCGAGTGAGACCGCCCGGAACAAGTGTTACTTTTTCGCCCATAAGAATGTACGGACGGAGATCAATGTGGCGCGACTCGACGGTGCCGTCGATAAGGCAGGGGGCGCAGGAAAGAGCCAGCGTGGGTTGCGCAATGTAGTTTCGAGGATCAGCGAGAACCTGCGCGCGAAATTCTTCCCGCTGCTGCACGGTGCTGTGCGGGCCGATGAGCATGCCATAACCACCGGATTCGCCAACGGCTTTGACAACCATGTTTTGGAGATTGTTCAGAACATGCTGGCGGTGCGTCTCGTCGGACATCAGAAACGTCGGAACGTTGGGGAGAATGGCGTCTTCGTTGAGGTAGTAGCGGATGATATCGGGAACGTAGGCGTACACGGCCTTGTCGTCGGCGACGCCTGTGCCGATGGCGTTGGCGAGGGTGACATTTCCGGTGCGATAGGCGTTGAAAAGACCTGGTACGCCGAGGGTGGAATCGGGCCGAAAGCACAGAGGGTCGAGGAAGTCGTCGTCCACGCGGCGGTAGATAACGTCGACGCGGCGCAAACCGGCAGTGGTACGCATGTAGACCACGTTGTCATGCGTGAGGAGGTCTCGCCCTTCGACGAGTTCGATACCCATTTGCTGAGCGAGAAAGGTATGCTCGAAATATGCGGAATTGGACACGCCGGGCGTGAGCAGGATGGTGGTCGGGTCCTGGCGATAGGCGCAACTATCAGGAGTGAGCGTGCGAAGCGTGAACAGAAGTTCGCGGGGATAGTGATCGATGGGCCAGACCCCATAGTCGCGGAACAGCGTCGGAAAAACGCGCTTGAGAACTTTGCGATTGGCGACCATGTAGGAGACGCCGCTCGGGACGCGAAGATTGTCCTCGAGAACCGCGAAGGTGCCGTCGGGGAGACGGACGAGATCGGTGCCGCAGACGCTGACGTAAATGTCGCGCGGGACGTTGAGGCCGCGCATTTCGCGGCGAAAGTGCTTGCAACTATAAATAAGTTCGCGGGGAACCACTTTGTCGGAAAGGATGCGGCCTTCGTGGTAAATGTCGCGAAGGAAAAGGTTCAGGGCGGTGAGCCGCTGGGTCAGGCCCTTCTCGATTTTGGCCCACTCGCGGGCGGTGATGATCCGAGGCAAAAGGTCGTTCGGGAAAATGCGCTCGGTGCCTTCCTTGCTCCCGTATACGGTGAAGGTGATGCCTTCGTGGAGGAAGGCGAGATCGGCGGCCTGCTGGCAGCGGCGCAGTTCTTCCGACGGAAGCTTGAGCAAAGTTTGATGCAGCGCGCGGTAGTGCTCACGGAGTACGCCGGGGGACGCGAACATTTCGTCGTAGGCGGTGTCGATTTGATAGTTCACAAAGGACGGTGGGATGGGGATGCGTGATGTAACGACCGAAGCTGTCATCGTTTGTCCCGCGAACTGGCCAAGGACTACCGAACGTTCACCCGGTTAAGGCATGGCAAATCGACTCAATGCTGGCGCGCACGAGTGAAGCAACTGTATGTCCCTGGGAAGGTGGGGTCCAACGCAAATAGTAAATAGAATGGATAACCGTTTTAAATGCCCGGGCCATACGCCGGACCGCCCCTGGGCGCTCGAGCGAGTCGAGAATTCCGCAGATTTCCAATATTGAACCGTTTGAGTGCCTATTGTTCCGCTCAGTTTGGAGGGGAACCGCGGCGGATTTCCAGGGCGATTTGGGGGGTGGCTTCGCAGGGGACGTTCGTGACGAAGCGCAGGGTGCCGCTGCTGTCCTGGAAGACAATGCCGTAGTGTTCCGAGTTGCCTTTATATTCGCCCCATTCCTCGGGAACGTAGGACCGGCAGGCGGCTTGGCCAAAACTGGCCTGTGGCGCGGCCTTGGCCTTGCGCGCGTAGAACCAATTCGCGGCGCTGAGAAGGAAAAGGCTCAAAATCAACAGGTGGCTGATCTTTCTGCTCATCGGTATCTCCTTGAGAGGTTCCCCATCGAGCCATTTTGCCGTGGAGACGGACAAATCCAAATCAAATTACTGAGAAAGATGATGATGGTTAGCGTTCACAGGCTGAAGCCTATGCTACTGGTTGCGGTGGGCGGGCCGGCGCGGAAGCCTTGGCTTGATGCCGAAATGAAGGCTGCCCCAATCACACAAGGATTCCATCAGGGGAACGAGTTTCTTGCCCTCGCGGTTCAGGGAATAGGTGACCTGGGGGGGTACGGAGGAGGTGGCTTCGCGGCTCAGGACGCCGTCGGTTTGTAGTTGGCGCAACTGATCACTCAGGACCTTTTCGGAGATGTTCGGGAGTTTCTTGCGAAGCTCGGCGAAACGCCGCGGACCGAAGCCGAGAAGCCAGAGGATCTGCACCTTCCATTTGCCGGAGAGTACGTTGACGGTGGCTTGCACGGGACAGCCATGGTGGTCTTTCATGCGTGGAACTCCCGCTGGCTCGGACTTAACACCGCAGCACGAAGGGCGGCTTACATTTTTGTGCGTACTTCCCGCGGCTACATTGGGGTTATACCATGGCGAGGTTGGCCGGGGCCCGAAAAGGAGACGAGCATGGATTTGATTACTGGAGTTACTGGAATGATGGGCGGCGCTGTACTGGAAGAGGCACGCAAGTCGGGCCGACCATTCAAGGCCATGTACCGCAGCACGGGAGAAGCCGCAAAAGCGCCGGCGGGAGTGTCGACGGTTATCGCAGATTATGCCGATAAAGAAAGCATGCGGAAAGCGCTGGCAGGAATCGACGCGGTGTATCTGGTGTGCTCGCCGATTCCGCAACTGGTGGAGTTGGAGAATAACGCGATCGACATGTGCGCGGAAAAAAGCGTGCGGCACGTGGTGCTGAATTCGGCGTTGGGCGCGGATGATTATCCGAAGTCGTTTCCCGCGTTGCACCGGCAGGCGCAGGACAAGCTCAAGAACAGCGGAATTCTTTATACGATTTTGCAGCCGAATAGCTTCATGCAGAACCTGCTGGTTTCCGCCGCGCCAACCGTGCGGACGCAGAGCGCGTTTTATGCGGCGATGGGGACAGCAAAGACGAGCATGATTGATGTGCGGGATATCGCGGCGGTGGTAGTGAAAGTGCTGCGAGAGCCGCAGGCGCACGCGAGCAAAACGTACGAGCTGAACGGGCCGGAGGCGCTCCGCTATGCGGACATCGCAAAGAAAATTTCGCGCGTCGCGGGGAGGCCGGTGCAGTACGTGGACATAGCGGAATCGGCGCAGCAGAAGGCGATGCTGGACCAAGGCATGCCGGATTGGCTAGTGACAGCGCTTTTGGATTTGCAACGGTATTACACCGTTTCCCAGAAAGGCGGAGACGTGACGGAAGTGCTGCCGCGGCTATTGGGCCGCGCGCCGATTACACTGGACCAGTTTCTAGATGAGAACAAGGAAAATTTCCGCGCTCAGGCGGCGGGGGCATAGGAGCATGGACATCGGCACGAGCGCACAGTCAACCGAAGCCGTGAATCCGAAGACGGAAATGACGCACACAGAAGCAAAGGACTTCGTGCGCAATCATTTTGAGGAATTTGTGAACCGCAAGAATTTGAAGATTGGCGAAGTGAATTTCGCGCCGGAATTCGTGGACCATGGCACGGACGTTCCGTCCGGGACACCGCCGGGCCCCGCGGGAGCCATGCAGTATGTGGGCGGGGCGTACAAGAAATTCCCAGACATTCAGGTGGAGATTCTGGACCTGATCGCAGAGGGGGATCGCGTGGTGGTGCGGAATCGGTGGACCGGAACCGAAGCGGCGACCGGAAAGGAAGTGGAGTTTGCGGGAATCGTGATCTGGCGGATTGCGCACCGGCAGCTGGCGGAACGGTGGGCATACCTCACGCCGCCTCGAGAGGCGCAGTAGACGCAAAATCACCAGCCGCGCTGAGAGGAATTTCCTCGGGCCAGCAGCGCTTACCAGCCTTTTTGTTTGCGCAATTCGGTGATGTGTGCAGTGTGATGATTGCCGTGCCAGGCGTAGAGGAATAGCATCCAATCGAGAGTCCGGATGCCGTGCTCCGGATGGCGAAACGTGCGGGTGAATTCGTCGTCTTTCACCGAGCGGAGTAGGCCGACCCAGCGCTCATGAAGTGGTGCGAGCAGCTTCAGCGAAACGTCCACGGGCGCGTGCGCGGCGTCTTCCAGCTTGGCCCAGGCGCTTTCCTCATAAGGTTTAATGGTGGGCTCGCTCTCCGTCAGAGCCAAGCGCCAGCGGATGTAGGCGTTTATGTGACTATCGGCGACATGGTGAACGACCTGCCGCACGGTCCAACCACCGTCGCGGTAAGGCGTTTCGAGTTGGGCATCGTTTAGACCGCTTACCGCCGCTCGCACCTTTTCTGGCGCCACGGCAATTTCGCGGATGGCTTCGGCGCGCTTTACGGGAGTGATGTCCGCGGGCGTTTGATATTTGCCGATCGGATAACGAGGATCCATAAGCTGGCGACTCCTGAGAGAAATTCGACAGCTAGTAGCTTAGATTGACAAACGACTGGCGTCTACGGCTTCAGGCAGGAGCAAATTTCCAAATTGGCATTCACGGATGTTTTGATGGCCGCATGTATAAGCATTTCTGGGGGATGCTACAATGGTCGCTCGCTTTGTATCCCAAAGTCTTACTAGTGAATCTAATGCTTGGAGCGGAAATGCATGCATAACGTGACGATCATCGGGAGCGGCTGCGCCGGACTGACCGCCGCCATTTATGCGGCTCGCGCCGACCTGAAGCCACTGGTGCTCGAGGGCCACGAACCCGGCGGGCAACTTTCCCTGACCACGCATGTCGAGAATTTTCCGGGATTTCCCGACGGAATCATGGGTCCGGAACTGATCGAAAACATGCGTAAGCAAGCGATGAGATTTGGTACGGAATTCAGGGCAGGAACGGTAACGGAAGTCGATCTAACGCAATGGCCTTTCAAAGTTGTTGCCGGGAAGGAAGTGCACGAAACGCGCGCTTTGATTGTGGCTGCGGGCGCGTCCGCGCGGCTGCTGGGTCTGAAAGGCGAAAGGGAATTGATTGGGAGAGGTGTTTCCACCTGTGCTACGTGCGATGGCTACTTCTTTCGAACGAAGCCGATCGCCGTTGTGGGCGGCGGCGATTCCGCAATGGAAGAAGCGACCTTCCTGACGCGTCATGCGAGCAAGGTGTACTTGGTTCACCGGCGGGACGACTTCCGCGCGTCGAAAATTATGATTGATCGCGCGAAGGCGAATCCCAAGGTGGAGTTTCTCACGCCGTACGTTGTCGAGGAAATATTGGCGCCCGAAGGGCTGGTGACCGGCGTGGGGCTCAAGAACGTAAATACCGGCGAAAACAGGGAAGTCGCGGTCGATGGTGTATTTGTGGCGATCGGCCACAATCCGAACAGTATTATCTTTCGCGGAAAGCTCGATATGGACGAGAACGGCTACCTGCTTGCCAATCACGGCACGCTCACCAAGGTGCCGGGAGTCTTTATCGCGGGAGATGTGCAGGACCACCGCTATCGCCAGGCGGTGACGGCGGCCGGATCCGGTTGCATGGCTGCGCTGGACGCCGAGAAGTTTCTAGCAGAGCACAAATCGTAGCGCACCGGCTGGCCTGTTCAAGTGACTCCGGGCATAATTAACTGGCACATGCTGCGTTCGACGCTTCTGAAACTTTCCGAAAGCAAAGGTTTCGCCAACTGGGTTACAACCAACGGCACAACGCGCCGGATGTCGCACCGGTTTGTCGCCGGCGAGCGACTGGACGAGGCGATTGAGGCCGCGCGGCGATGCAACGACGCGGGAATGCTGGTGACGCTGGACGCGCTCGGCGAGAATGTTTCGACTCCTGCAGATGCCCAAAAGGCAAGAGATACCTACCTCGGAATTTTTGACCGGATCGCGCAGGAAAAACTGAAAGCCAACGTGTCCTGCAAGCTCACGCAGTTGGGATTGGACCTTTCGGTGGAGTTCTGCGAAGGCCTGGTGCTGTCGATCGCGGAGCGCGCTGCCGCGTATGACAGTTTTCTGCGTATCGACATGGAAGGCTCCATCTGTACGCAGCGCACCGTGGAACTTGTGAAGCGTGTGCGCGCACAGACACCGTGTGTCGGGACGGTGATCCAGGCTTACCTCTATAGAAGCGAAAGCGACGTTCAGGATTTGCTGGGATACGGGTGCCGTATCCGGTTGTGCAAAGGCGCGTACAAGGAATCTCCGGAAGTGGCATTCCCGCGGAAGCAGGATGTAGATGCGAATTACGTGAAACTGATGCGGATTTTGCTTCCGAGCGGTTTCTACCACGCGATGGCGACGCACGACCCGCGGATGATCGCGGAAACGATTCGCTGCGCGGCGGAAAAGAGAATTTCCAAAGACGATTTTGAGTTTCAGATGCTGTACGGAGTGCGGACCGATCTACAACGGCAACTGGTGCGCGACGGCTACCGGTTGCGGATTTACGTGCCCTATGGTCAAGAGTGGTTCGCATACTTCATGCGGCGGCTCGCCGAACGGCCGGCGAACTTAGGTTTTTTTGCCCGCAATTTCTTCCGGCCTTAGCCCGAGCGCCCTCACCTCAATCCAAAGTCTCTCCCGGTTTCAGCGCGTGAATCTGAAGGCCTACGATATCCTTCGATTCTTGGCGGAGCGCGTCGGGAGTCCCGGTCAGCAACGGGAAGGTGAGGTAGTGCACGGGGATAACGTGCTTGACGCCGAGCAGGCGAATGGCCATCGCGGCTTCACGCGGACCCATGGTGAAAACGTCGCCGATCGGGAGGCATGCCAGGTCCGGCTTGTACATTTCGCCGATGAGCTTCATGTCGCCGAATACATTGGTATCCCCAGCGTGATAGATGCTGACGCCGCCCGGCAGCTTCACGATGTAGCCGCCCGCTTCGCCGCCGTAAATTCGCACGCCATTGTCGTCAATCGAATTGGAATGAAACGCGTGAGTCAGAGTGATCTCGAAGTCGCCAACCTTCTGCGAGCCGCCTTTGTTAGCGGGCAGGTTCTGGGCACCGGTAGCCTTTGATTCAAGCCACAAGTAGGTCTCAAACGTGGAGACGATTTTCGGTTTGTGTTGCTTGGCAATGGGTAAAAGATCGGCGATATGGTCGGAATGGCCGTGGGTTATGAAAATGGCATCCAGACGGCCTATCTTTTTCAGAGCTTCCGGACAGCGGGGGTTGCTCATCACAAAGGGATCAATCATGGCCACCTGGCCGCTGGGCGTCGTCACGCTAAATGTGCTGTGGCCGTAGTAGAGAATTTTGTTGCCCTTTAAATCCAGCATGAATACCTCCTGATATGTGTTGTATCGTTTTTTGCTTGGCCCGCGCCACGCCCGCGACGAGCTGCAAGTTGGCGACGATGACTTTGCGTTTCATGTGCTTTCCTTTCGTTCTTATTCTAGCGCGAGAGCGCGGGTTGAGAATCTGTCCTGTCCCACGTAAAATGAGTTCAGTTGCTTGCGATCGGGCAGTGCCGTGGTATCTTTCCAAGCTCACTGGTCAAGTGCGGCTGGTCTATCCGGTCTGCTGCTTCTTTAAAAGGAGATTGTGATGGCTTATGTGATTGCCGAACCCTGCATCAACACGAAGGACACGGCCTGTGTTGATGTGTGCCCTGTTGATTGCATTCATCCGCGCAAGGACGAGCCGGCTCACCAGACCGAAACCATGCTGTACATCAATCCCGTGGAATGCATCGACTGCGGTGCATGCGTGCCGGTTTGCCCGGTGACCGCCATTTTTGCGTTGGAGGACCTGCCCGAGAAGTGGCAGAAATTCACAGGCGTCAACGCCGAATGGTACGAGAAAAAGTAACCTGCGCGCGTGTGATTGGCCAGAGGTAGTGTTGATGGCGCTGCGATTCGCTGGCGCCATTTTTGTTTCAGGCTGCCTTTTCCAGATCCATTACATCCAATCGGTACAGTTCGTTTTTGATCAAAACATGGAGTTTGTTTTTTGCGCTATTCCAGACTGTTCTGCCTGGCGATTTTGGGCCTGATCTTTTTTCCGAAGGCGATTACGTTGCCGGCGCAGGCGCCGCCTTTGGAGGGCACCTACACGGGCGTGTTGCAGGCGGGTGACGCCGAACTCCATATTGTTCTTCATCTTTCGAGAAACTCCGTTGGCGCGCTGCACGCGACGCTGGATAGCCTGGAGAATTCGGTGTTTGCGGTCGAGGCCAGCGCCGCGTCTGTCAATGCCGGAACGCTGCGATTTGAAGTGCACGCTGTGGGAGTGAGATACGAAGGCAGGGTTTCCACGGACCAGAAAACCATCGAAGGCAACTGGAGCCAGGGAAACGCTTCGCTGCCGCTGGTGTTTCATCGAGAACCGGCTCCGCACTTGCCGGAAGGCTCGAAGTTCGGCGTCGAGGGGCTTTGGCAAGGAGCGCTAGAGGCGCACGGCTTGCGCCTGCGATTTCAATTGCACGTGTCGCACGACCAGAAGGGCGAGTTGATTGCGGCGCTCGATAGCCTCGACCAATTTGTCAGCGGATTACCGGCCGCGAAAGTTTCGCAGAAGGAGAGCGCTTTCCACTTCGAGATTCCCGCGCTGTCCAGCACGTATGACGGGACGCTGGCTGCGACGAAAAGTAGCATGACGGGAGAGTGGTCGCAGAGCGAAATCAAGGAAAAACTGGAATTCAATCGCTCCGATCAGCCGTTGGAACTACGGCGGCCGCAGAATCCTTCGAAGCCATACCCCTATAACGAAGAAGAGGTAGCGTTTTCAAATGCGAAAGCGGGTGTAAACCTTGCGGGAACGCTTAGCGTTCCGAACGGAACGGGGCCATTCGCCGCAGCCATTCTGATTGCTGGGTCCGGCCCACAGGACCGAGACGGAACGATTGCGAACCACAAGCCTTTCCTGGTGCTCTCGGATTATCTGACGAGAAAAGGAATAGCCGTTCTGCGCTATGACAAGCGCGGCGTCGGGCAGTCCACAGGTTCCGCCGAAATGGCCACAACGATGGACCTGGCGGGCGACGCGGAATGCGCGATTGCGTACCTGAAGTCTCGCAAGGACATCGACGCTGGAAAAATCGGACTGATCGGCCATAGCGAAGGCGCGATGATTGCCCCGGCGATTGCCGCTGGTTCGCACGATGTTTCCTGGGTTGTGCTGTTGGCGGCACCGTCCACAAAGGGAGAAGACACTCTGCTGAATCAATCCGACCTGATCGCCCGCACCGGAGGGTTGAGCGACGCGCAGGTGCTTGCGAGCCTTAACTTCGACAAGCAAGCCTACGATCTGCTGCAGAAGGAGCAGGATTCGGCGGTAGTCACGGAGAAGCTCAAGGGGTTGGTGAAAGAAAGCGGGATGGACACCGCCTTGCCGCCACCGGCTCTGGAAGCGCAGCTTCACCTGATGACGTCGCCGTGGTTCCGCTTCTTTCTTTCCTATGATCCGCTCCCCGACCTTAAAAAAACGAAGTGTCCGGTGCTGGCGTTGTATGGCGAAAAGGATCTTCAGGTTCCGCCGAAAATCAATCTGCCGATATTGCAGAAGGCGTTTACGGACGGCGGGAACAGCCAGGCGGACGTGCGGCAGTTGCCTGAACTCAACCATCTTTTCCAGCATGCCTACAACGGGTCTCCCACCGAGTACGCCGCGATCGACGAGACATTTTCTCCCCAGGCGCTGCAAATTATCGGCGAGTGGGTACAGGCGCGGACCAAGACCAATTAGGCGATGCTCGGCTGTTTTGGCGTTCTGACACGGGTCGTTGCGCTCGTCTGTGTATCTCGGGGTATCATGAAATGTGAGCTTCATGAGCCAGACCCTCCCCCCATTTCATGTAGTGTTGATCATTCACGCCCACCAGCCAGCTGGTAATTTCGAACACGTTTTCGAAGAGTGTTACCAGAATTCCTACAACGCCTTTCTTTCGCTGGTGGATAAACACCCGGGAATTCGAATGGCATTGCATTATTCCGGGCCGCTGCTGCTGTGGATCGAGAAGAATCATCCAGAATATTTTGAGCGGCTGAGAGCGCTGGTGAAGTCTGGTCAGGTGGAATTGATGGGCGGCGGTTTTTACGAGCCGATCCTTATTTCCATACCTAGGGCGGACAGGCACGAGCAGATCACCCGGCTGGCCGACTACATTGAGGAGCGCTTCGGGAAGCGGCCAACTGGTGCTTGGCTTGCCGAGCGCGTGTGGGAGCCGCAGCTTCCGTCGTCACTGGCTGGCGCGAACGTTGGCTATACGCTGGTGGATGATCTCCCTTTTCTTGCCGCGGGATTCGAGCCAAAGGAATTGTTCGGGCCATACATCGCGGAGGATTGCGGCAAATTCGTGTGGCTGTTTCCGGGGTTGAAGGAACTTCGCTACCTGATTCCGTTTCGCAAAGTGGAAGAATCGATTGCCTATTTGAAGGATGCCGCGAAATTGCATCCTGGCGGAACGGCGGCGTTCGGGGACGACATGGAAAAATTCGGCGTTTGGCCAGGGACATTCAAGCATTGCTATACCGAGGGCTGGTTGGAAGATTTCTTCGAGGCGCTCGAAGAAAATGCCGATTGGCTGAAGGCGATCACGCCAAGCGAATGCATTGCCCGCCGCGCGCCGCTCGGGAGAGCGGATCTTCCCACGGCGTCGTATGCCGAAATGATGGAATGGGTTTTACCAACCAGCACGAGGCTGCGCTACTACGAATTGCACAAGGAGTTTGCGGCGCGGCCCGATGTGCTCACGTTTCTGCGCGGCGGCGGATGGCGCGGATTCTTCCGTAAATATCCAGAGTCCAACCTGCTTCACAAAAAGATGCTGCGAGTTTCCGCTTGTGTCGCGGCGGTGCCACCGCGACGGTCCAGCCCGGAACACACCGCTCAAGTCCAGGAAGCACGGGACCAGCTTTTGCGCGGGCAAGGAAACGACGCTTACTGGCACGGCGTTTTCGGCGGGCTCTACGCGCCGCATTTGCGGACGGAGTTGTGGCGCAACCTGGTGCGCGCGGAAACTCTAGTCGATCAACTCATGCCGGGCGGCTCGCATCCGCGGGTGGAATTCCTCGATTATGACGCTGACGGGGATTCCGAGCTTCTTTTCAGCGCGCCGGAGTATCAGGCATTGCTCAAGCCTTCCGACGGGGCCACAATCGCCGCATTCGACTTTCGGCCTTCGGGCGCCACGCTGATCAACTCGATGCAAAGAAGACTGGAGGCGTACCACTCGAGGTTGCGCGAAGCGGCGTCTGCGAAACCGAGCGGCGAGGCGGCCGTTTCCATTCACGAGCAGGTACGCGTGAAAGAACCGAATCTGGAGCGGTTTCTACGCTACGACCGTTTTCCAAGACACTCGTTCCGTTTGCTTCTTTTTGATGCTTCGCGAAGCTTCCGTGATTACGAACGGCTGCAATTAGATGAATTAGCAGGGCCTTCGGCAGGGTATTTTGAGATTCGCGAGTCCTCGGCAAACTACGCGGACCTTGTGCTGGAGGAGACTGTTTCAGATTTCGGTGGCGATCTCGGCAACCCGCTGCGACTGATGATCACGAAACGCTTTCTGTTTGGTCCAGCGCCGAATGGGTGTGAGGTCAGTTGCGACGTTTCGGTTACCGCCTCCGAGGTGTTGTCGAAGTCATTGCGATTTGGCGTGGAATCGGTGATCAATCTGCTCGCTCCGACGGAACCGGACCGCTTCTTCGAAACTCCCGATGGTCCCCAGAATTTGCGATTCACAGGTGAGTTGGCCGGGCCGTTTCTTCGCGTGCAGGACGGATGGCAGCGTCTGAGAGTGACGCTGCATGCCCCGGGAAGCGAGGGATTCTGGATAGCCCCGATCGAAACCGTGTCGGAATCGGAAGGTGGATTCGAGCGCGTTTATCAAGGGTCGCAAATTCTGACTGTCTGGCGTCCCGATTTGACGAAGAAACCGTCGTTTTCCGCGCGGCTGATGTGGCGGATCGAATCCTTCTAGTCGGAAAGAGCGTGCTCGTGAGCCAGTTTACGACTTGATTCCCAGCATTTCCTTTAACTTTGCGAGTACGTCCTTCGCGTCCGACGCCTTCTTTATGGCGTCGGCAAGATTGCCCGAGGTTGCCGCCGAGGTGGCATCGGCCCAGGTTTGCTTCAGCTGTTCGTACTGCGTCTTGGCGTCGCCCAGCTTGGTTTTGTCCATTCCTGCGGGCATGTGCGCGCCGTGAGAGTAAGCGTTCAGTTTGGCTTTCACTTCATCCAAAGATTTGGGAATGGAAGCACTCAGATCGCTCCATTGCTTGGTCCACTCCTCTTTCTTCGCGGCTGCCGCTGCAGCCAGGTCTTTCGCCTTGCTCGCTGCGTCCTCGGCGGCGCTCAGAGCGGCTTGGTAGTCGCCCTTGGCGAGAGCGTCCTTTGCGCTTTGTAAAGTGGTCTGCGCTGCCTGCAATTGATCAGGGACGTATTTCGCCGCTTCCGCTTGCACCGCATTGATGGCGGACTGCGCCGCGTTGATGGCTGCATCAGTAGCTTCTTTTTGCGCATTCCCGCAACCCACCAGCAGCAATACCACTCCGACCAGGGCACAAGAAATCCAGCTTGTCTTTCTGACCATGACCTATTTCCTTTCTGGGATTTTCCTCAAGCGGGGCAGTGCTTGAGCACCTTAGGTTCAACCAACCGCACTCTACTCGAATGTAACGCCATCTGACAAGGTGCGCTGGGTTACAGAGCGACAGCAGCATGAACAGGCCGGTTTCCGGATTCGAATGAATTCACTGTATGCTTCTTTCCTCTATGCGTGAAAGAGCGCTTCGATTGCTGCGTTCCGCCTGGTTCATTGCCGGTGTAGCGCTGATCCTGCGGATTGCGTACTTGCTCTATATGGCGCACCAGATTCCCGCGGCGGTACTGGCGGATGTGCCGTTTCAGAATGAAGTTGGAAACGTGGCCTCTTCGCTGGCGCGAGGGAAGGGATTTTGCTGCCTGTTTCGTCAAGAAACCGGTCCTACGGCGTGGCTCGCTCCGGTGTATCCGCTGATTATCGCGGGCGTATTTAAGCTGTTCGGAATATTTACGCTGCGATCTTTCTATGCGGCGGTTGTGCTGAACTGCGTCTTTTCTTCGCTGGCGACGATTCCTCTTTCTTACGCCGGGAAACGGATTGGCGGTGCGGCAACGGCAGCCCTGGCCGGTTGCATCTGGGCCATTTTTCCCGCGGGCATCCTGCTGCCGTTTCAGTGGATTTGGGATACTTCGCTGTCGGTGCTCCTTGCAGCCGCATTGTTGTGGGCTACTCTTGAGCTGAAAAATTCTGAGCGCCCTCGCGATTTTGCACTCTATGGACTGCTGTGGGGCTTGTCGCTGTTGACGAACCCAGCTCTCGGAGCGCTATTGCCGTTCTTGTTGGGCTGGGTTCTCTACCAGCATCGAGGTCATCGGGACTCGCAGATGCGTTTGGGCTTTACGGCGCTTGGCGTGCTATTTCTCGTTTGCCTGCCATGGACGGCGCGGAACTATGTGCAATTCCATCGCTTCATACCCTTGCGGTCGAATTTTCCGTACGAGTTCTGGTCCGGCAACAATGAAATCTTTGATCCGCATTCGCGAGAGGTGAATCGTATTACCCGGTACGAGCAGATGCATCTGTACGCTGAAACGGGCGAAACGAAATTTCTGGACGAAAAACTGCAAAAAGCCGCCGATTTTATCCGCACGCATCCGGCTCTCTACGCGCGTCTTTTCGCCCGGCGAATCATCGCTACGTGGCTCGGCACGCAGTCGCCGTGGCGGGACTTCGCGGGCAGTGATTCGTACTTTGTGCGGTTTGTGCTCGCTTGGAATGCTGTCACGCTCGGCACCATGGTTCTCGGTCTTGTGCGGCTTTATGTTCGCCAGCGTCGGTATTTCTTGCCGGTTGCGTCTTTCCCGGTCATTTTTCCTCTAACCTTTTATATAGCCCACACCACGCTTCGTCACCGTCACCCCTGCGACCCCATACTGGCTCTATTGATGGCTGTTGCAATTCTGGGCACGGGGGAACGAATCGATACGAAATAGTGTAGAATTTCGAAAACCAGGTAAGCCACGCGCTACTTTCTAATCGGGAGATGTTTTGCCGCGATGTTAGCCGGTGCTGAAACGCTGTATTCATCTGTCACAACGCAACTCTTGCTGGCGGCCTGCCTGGCGACGCTGTTGTGGGCCTTGTACACAAGGCTACAGCGGTTCGAGTTTTTCCGCTGGTGGGCCTGGGCGTGGACCGCCTTCCCGATTTATCTTGCCACCGCTACAGTTTCTTTGCACCTCGGCCCGGCGTGGACGGTAAAGAAAGCGAGCCTGATAGGAATGCTCGTTGTTTCCGGGTATCTGCAACCTGTGCTACTTGTGTTTGGTGGGCTAAGCTGGCGGGCGCCTAAAAAGCTCTCGCGAAAACTGATCTGGGCAGGCGTGACGATTGCCCTTGCTGCTGCGTTAGCGTGCTTCGTTTCGAGCTTCAACCTACGCGAAACTCCTTTGATCAGTTTTGCGGCTCGAAATGTTCCGCGGACTCTCGTGTTGGCGCTGGCATTGCAGTTTTGCTCTGTGGTGTTCTGGAGAGAATTCCGGAGGAGCGGTTCCTACGCTGCCACCATCACGGGGTTGTTTTGCCTAGTCTATTCGTTGGATCAGGTTCTCTACTGCCTGAGCTTCAGCGAAATACTCTTCTCGCATTGGAATTTGAAACTACCCGCACTTCTCCATAGCCTTGCGAATTTGGAATACATCGGTCATGCGAGGCTACTCTTCCTGGACCTTGTCGACACCTGCGGCATATGCCTGGGAATGATTTTGTTGCTGGTGGAACGCTATCAACACACGGCCACAGATCTGGAGATCAGCGAGAAGCAGAGGCTTGGCCTGGCCGTGGACAACGCCTCATTACAGTTTGAGATTGAGAATCGCCGGCGCATTGAGGAAGAGCTTCGCCGCAGCGAAGAATTCAACCGCCAAGTGGTGCGGAACAGCCCAGTGGCTATGATTGTGGCTCGTGGAACGCTGGACGTCGTTCAGTTTGCGAACGAAAAATTTGTCAATTTGTTCGGTTATAGCGAGGAGGAAGTCCGTCAAGTTTCCGACTGGTGGGTGCGTGCCTACCCTGATCCGGAATATCGAAAAACAGTACAGAAGCGGTGGCAGGAGCTGGTTGACAAGGCCAATCAAGGAAGCACAGAGGAGTTGGCCATGGAAGCGCGTGTCTGCCGACGGGATGGCGCCTTTCGCGACATCGAGTTTCATCTATCGTTGGTGAACGACGTGTACACCGTCAGCTTCGTGGATCTGACCGAGCGAAACAAAGCCATGGAGGATTTGCGAGAAAGCGAGAGCCGATACCGCGATCTGGTGGAGCACAGCGAAGACCTCCTGGGGACTCATCATTTGGACGGCCAGATTATAACGATCAACGAGGCTCCGTGCAGGCGGCTTGGATATACGGTAGAAGAAGTTCTGAGCATGAAGATTCAAGATTTATTGTCGCCGAAATACAAAGCGTTGTACCCGATCTTCGTGCGGCGAGTGGTGGAAACCGGGCACGCCACGGGACTCATGGTGGTGGTCACACGAAACGGGGAGGAATTGCTCTGGGAATACTCATCGACATTGCGCCGCGAAGGTGTTCCGGCGCCGGTCATTCGAGGAATGGCTCACGATGTGACGGAAAGATTCCGTGCCGAGCAAGCAGTGCGTCAGTCGGAGGCAAAATTTGCTACGGCTTTCCGGGCCAGCCCGCACGCCATGACGATCAGTTCGCTGTGGGACGGCCGCTTCATCGATGTGAATGCCAGCTTCGAACGCCAGAGCGGCTATTCGAGGGAAGAGGTAATGGGAAAGACAGCGCTCGACACCGGAATGTGGGTCGACAGCGAGGACCTTGCCGGCATCCTGGCGGATTCACTGCGGCTCGGGAAGATTACGGGGCGTGAAGTGAGGCTGCGCACGAAATCGGGCCAACTCATGAACGCTTTGTACTCGGTGGAAGTGATCAAGATTAATGATGAGCCCTGTGCCTTGGCGGCCGCCGAAGACATTACGGAGCGGCTGCGGATCGAGCGCGCATTGCGGGAAAGTGAAGCGAAGTTCCGCTTGGTGGCCGACACGGTAAGTTCCGCGATTTGGCTGCTGCAGGAAAAACACTTCATTTATTTCAACAAGGAATTTGAGCGGCTGACGGGGTACACCAGGGAAGAAATCCTGCTCATGGATCCATGGGAGCTGATTGATCCGGACTTTCGGGCTGAGAATTTTGCGCGGTCGCAGGCGAGGTTGTCAGGCGAAGCAGTGCCGTCGCGGTACCAGTTTGCGATTCTCGCCAAGAATGGGGAGAGACGATGGTTGGATTTCTCCGCGGCGCTTACGGAATTTAATGGCAAACCCGCGATTCTGGCTTCCGCGTTGGACATTACTGCCGCCCGAAGGGCCGAGCAGGAACTCAAAGAGCATGCCATGTACATGGAGGCTCTGATCTCCAACATTCCTCTGGGGATCGTCATCAAGGACGAGAATCAGCTGGTGCGTTTCTGCAATCTCGCGTTCGAAAACATGTTTTTGTTTTCCCAGGCCGAAATACAGGGAAAGAACCTGGACGATCTGATCGCTCCACACGACCGGTTGGAGGCGGCGCAGCTTTCCCATGCCGTGCAGACCGGCGGCGCGGTGCACACGATGGTGCGAAGGCAGCGTAAAGACGGGACATTCCTCGACGTTGAACTGCACGGAGTCAAAGTGTTTTCGGGGAATTCGTTCGTCGGGGCGTTTGCGATCTATCAGGACATTACCGACCGCCGGAAGTCCGAAGAGAAGCTGGTCGCGCTGCGAAACCGGCTGGCACGAGCTCAGGAAGAAGAACGAGCGCGAATTGCGCGTGACCTCCACGACGACGCCGGACAACGCCTGGCGCTGCTCAGCATCGACCTGGAGCAATTGAAGCAAGCCAGCATGAAAATCAGATCGTCGCTTACAGAACAACTGGAGTCACTGGTGAAGGCGGCCAGCGAAATTACCTCCGACGTGCACAACGTCTCGCGGCGCCTTCATCCGTCTCAGGTTGAGTTGCTGGGGCTGGCGGCCGCGCTGTCAAACTTCTGTAAGGATTTCGCGGCGCGAAATGAAATGGAGATCGTATTTGTCGACGGAATCTTGCACCAAAAACCCAGTCAGGATGCAGCGCTCTGTCTTTTCCGCGTTGCTCAGGAAGCGATCCGCAACGTGCACAAGCACAGTGGGAGTCGGCGGGCGTCGGTTCAACTGGATGAAATCACCGGCTCGATACGCCTGCGGATAACCGACGAAGGCGAGGGCTTCGACCCGGATTCGGCCGATTTTAGCCAGGGGTTAGGACTTCTGAGCATGGAAGAGCGGCTGCACAGCTTGGGAGGCGAACTGTTCATTCACTCACGACGCGGCCGCGGCACGTGCATCGAGGCGTGCATTCCGCTCTCGGCTTCTGTTCCGTCGGCGCGATAACGCCCATGATTCCCGCGAACGACTTCTACCAGACCTTGCACACCTTTTCGGCTGGTTTAGTCATCGGCCGACCGGTCTTGCAGGAAAATGCCTTGGCGAATTCGGGCATGTTCACGACTACGCCGTTGATGCGATATTCGCCGGGAGAGTGCGGGTCGGTGGCGGCATGCACTCGCAAATCCTCAGGGCGAACGTTCTCGCAGGCCCATTGCGCGAAGCCGACGAAGAAGCGCTGGTCGGGAGTCAAGCCATCGCGCGGCTGCAGTGATTGTCCTTTTGTTGCGTCCTGCCATGCCATGTAGGCGAGAATTTCACCGCCGAGATCGGCGACATCCTCGCCCAGAGTAAGCTTGCTGTTGATGTGGATATCGTCCACGACGATGTATGTGGCGTACTGATCTTCCACGCACTTTGTCCGGGCGTCGAACTTCTCACGATCCGCTTTGGTCCACCAATTCTTGAGGTTTCCTGCGGCATCATATTGGCTTCCTTCATCGTCGAATCCATGTGTCAATTCATGGCCGATTGTGCCGCCAGTGTTTCCGTAGTTGGGTGCGGCATCCATTTTTGCGTCGTACAGAGGCGGCTGGAGAACCCCAGCGGGGAAATTGATGTCGTTCATTTGGGCGTTGTAGTATGCATTTACAGTGGGTGGGCTCATGTCCCATTCGCCGCGATCGACGGGCTTGCCGATTTTGTTGAAGTCACGATGATGCTCGAATTGCGAAGCTCGCGCCATATTACCGGCAAAATCGTCGCGCGAGATCTTGACGGTACTGTAATCCCTCCATTTGTCGGGGTAGCCGATCTTGTTGCGGATTCCGTGGAGTTTGCGAAGCGCCTGTTCCTTGGTTTCCGGGCCCATCCAGTCCAATTGCTGAATGCGAACCGCCATGGAATCTTCGATGCGGCGCACCATGTCCAATGTGCTTTGCTTCAATTCCGGCGAGAAGACTTTGGCCACGAACACCTGGCCGAGCGCCTCACCGAGTTGGCGATCGGTGTAACTGACACAGCGCTTCCACCGCGGCTGCTGTTCCTTCGCGCCGCGGAGGTATTGGCGATAGAAGGTGAAATTCTCGTCCACAAACGGAGAGGAGAGATAAGGGGAAGCGGAATCGACCACATGGAAACGCAAATAGGTCTTCCAGTTGTCGGTCGCTTCTTGCGCAAGCTTTGCGTTCACTTCCTTGAAGAAGTCCGGCGTGGCGACATTCAGAATTTCGACCTGTGGATACCCGGCGGTTGCGTAATAGGTGTTCCAGTCAAAGTCGGGAACCAGGGTATTGAGCTCGGCCAACTGCATTTTGTGTTTCAGCTTGTAGGGGTCGCGCCGGTCCACACGGGTCATGGAAGCCTTGGCTAATTCTGTTTCGAGCCGCATCAGAGTGGCGGCATCTTTCTTGGCAGTCTCGGGGCTCTCGCCCATCAGCTCAAAAACCTTTTGAACGTGCTCAAGGTAGCGCTGCCGAGTCTCAACGGATTTCGCGTCACCCTTGGTGTAATAGTCGCGGTCGGGCAAACCCAAGCCACCCTGATCGATCTCCGCGATCACTTGCTCGGAATTGTCGGGATCTTGCGCCGAACCGGCGCCAAAAAGTACCGAACGGCCGTAAGCTTGCTGCAAGCGCGCGACCAGCGGCGCTATTTCCTTCGAAGATTTCAGGCTTGTAATCGCGTCCAGATCCCCTTGGATGGGAGCCATTCCTTGCTTGTTCGCGGTTGCTTCATCCATGCACGCAGCGTAAAAGTCGCCAATTTCCGCCGTGACAAGGTCGCGCTGGTCGCTATTCACTGAGGCCTGCTCCAGGATCCCGCGCAGAAAGGCGAGATTGTCCTGATAGAGCTTGCCATAGACGGACCAGGAGGTTTGGTCCGGGGGAATCGGATTGTTTTTCCTCCATCCGCCGCAGGAGTATTGATAAAAATTCACGCAGGGGTCGGCCGTTTTGTCCATCGAGGCCAGATCCAGGCTGGGAATATAGGGCAGGACTGCTTCCTTTGCCGGCTGTGGAGCGGAGGGTGCCTGAGCGTGGACGAGAGCAGCCATCAGAGATCCCAACAAAGAAACGCACCAGACTTTTTTCTGCATCGTGTCCTCGGAACCTGATTTTTCTTGCGAAGTATCTCTCTTCTCGCAGTACTGCTGTTTCCGGATTGCAAGTATATAGGGATTCAGCCGGGTAGGAGCGTTTCCTGGCCGGCAATAGCCTGCCAACCTCTCTGGCCGTAGACATATACGTGGGTAACGCGGAGCTGTTTGTAAAACGTGCGACCGCCCTGAATGCCGTGAGCGCTCCAAAGGCAAGTGACCACAGCCGTGTCCTGAAACATGCGGACTCGAATGTCCGATGCCAGGAAAGAAGTGTATTTGATGTCGGAATTCTCGATCGCGGAGATCCAACCGGCTTTGTCTTTAACCTGTCCAGACGGCAGAATTCCAATGAAGTCGTCGCCATAGATCCGGCGGAAGAGCGTACCGTTGTTCCATTGCATGGCACGGGCCATTTCATGTTCCAGGTTCAGCAACTCGTCCTGCCTGGTCTCATTCTCCTTGGCAAGCTCTTTTAGCTCCGCGGAGGTCGGCTGTTGTGCCCAACCTCGCGGAGCTAAGAAAGTGGAGAGGAAGAACAAGAGAGAAATTAGCTTCTTCATTCGGCAAAACCTCTATCTAAGAATCCCGTGGTGCGTACCAGGGAAGTCACAATCACTTACATTCGACCAGCCAATCGCGAGTATAGCGCGGGCCAAGCCGTGATTGGGCAGCCTGCCGCTTTCTACTAAATAGCTCGCAACGCTGGCCGTCAGGAGTTCCGGTCTGTTAAAGTTTGATTTTGAACCGAGGAGCGAACCATGGCGGTTTCCAAAGAACTACTGGCGATACTTGTCTGTCCGGTCTGCAAGGGACCGATCCATCTGGTGCCAGACGGCTCCGGCCTGAAGTGCGATGCCTGCAAGCGCATTTATCCGATCCGCGACGATATCCCGGTAATGCTTCCCGAGGAAGCTACGCCTGCAAAAGATTGAGCCAAGAAACACATCCATGAAAACAGAACTGGCTCGCGGTTCCTCGACTGAAGCAACTTCTGCGGCAATTGCAACCGCCAGCCCTGCAGAACTTGCGGCCGCGCTGGACGAAATATAGGTTCAGCGATCTCCGTCACTCATGGCGGGAAGCTGAGCGATTTGTCAGAAGGCGAAACCCATAGGGTAACCAATTTTGTGCTGCGGCTTTTCTCCGCGTCCGAAGCGCTGGGCAGCGGGGAATAGGGACTCAAAGCTACGTTGACGGCGATCGCATTGCTTTTCTCCGGGGCTTTCGCGCTCATGACCTTGTAGCTTTTCACCGGCCCGTAATAACCGGAAGCTCCCCAATCCGCCAGGAAATCGTCTTTTCTATAGCTGGGCGTGGGCTTCCATAACTCGTAGGCCCTGTCGGTATTACCGACAACCAATGCATCAAAGAATTGCGAGGCTGCTTTTTTTTCTGGATAGTAACGAAACGTGAAGTAGAGAACCAAGCCCAAGGCCACGACCAGAGCGCCGATGGTGAAAGCCATCACCTGCGATTTGTACGACTTGACTGGAGTTGGCTCCAGAAGTGACATCGGACCTTTGTAAGGTTCCTGCTCCATTTTTGCCGCGACTCTCCCTGCTTCACAGGCAGAAAAACTCTATCAGGAGAGATGCTGCCTCGCAAACCCTCTCGTAAATTTGACGCCATGATCCAGGAAAAAGTTTCCCACCTTCGCGGGATAGCGTTGAGAACGTCAGTTGGAGAGCGCTCCGCTCGAGCCTTCGGGGAGCTCGATGGCATACTTGGTGCGCGCTCTTTCACGATGCATTTCCAAAGCCAGTTCGATCAGCTTGTCGATGAGTGCCCGGAAAGACACGCCGCTGGCTTCCCATAATTTCGGGTACATGCTGATGGAAGTGAAACCCGGGATAGTGTTCACTTCGTTGAGATAGAGTTTGCCGCCACTTCTTTCCAAAAAGAAATCCACGCGCGCCATTCCGGCGAGTTCCAGGGCACGGAAGGCGTGAACAGCGAGGGTCTGAGTCTTCTCCACTTGTGCCGGCGTCAAGGCTGCAGGAATTACAAGTCGCGTGCCTTCCTCCAGATATTTCGCGGCGTAGTCGTAGAACTCCCGGTGAGGAACGATTTCACCCGGCACAGAGGCTTTGGGTTCGTGATTGCCCAAGACCGAGACTTCAATTTCACGCGCGGTCACGGCTTGTTCGACAAGAATTTTCATACCGAATTCGCAGGCGAGGTTCAGCGCTGGCGCAAACTCTTCCGTGTTGTGCACCTTCGTCATACCCAGGGATGAGCCCAGAGTGGCGGGTTTAACAAAAACGGGGTATGGAAATTGTTTTTCTATCTCGGCCTTCACCGCTTGCGGATCTTTTTCCCACTGCCAGCGATGCACAGCGGCCCAGGGGACGACGGGAATTCCTGCCTCCTGGCAAAGGCGTTTGGAGACATCTTTGTCCATGCCAAGGGCCGAGCCGAGAACCCCCGCGCCTACGTAGGGAAGTCCGGCGAGGTCCAACATGCCTTGGATCGTGCCGTCTTCACCGAACGTTCCGTGCAGGACGGGAAAAATCACATCAAGCCGTTGGGCACCGGCGCCGCGATCGAGCGGCACCAAGGCGGCTTCGGTAGGATCGGCGGCGAGCATCACGCGCCGCCCGCCTTTCAACACCTCCGGCAACATTTTCGCGGCACCTTGACCAACCAACCAGTGCCCACTTTTGGCGATGCCGATGGGAATCACTTCGTATTTGTCGGGGTCCAGCCCACGAATGACGGACGCGGCGGAAGCGAGGGACACTTCGTGTTCGCCGGATCGACCTCCAAAGAGCACTCCTACACGCAAAAGTTTTTTGTTGTCTGGGGTCACGAATCGTTCCTGTCGGACTGGGGCCGATATGAAATGTACGTTCACAGTTATAAGGCAAAAAGCGGCTTGGAAGCGAAGGAGTCTAACGCAAGTTTCTCAAGCAACAACGGTACATGGCTGCGATCGGATTCACCCACGGTGCGAAGCGCTGCGAAGCGCGAAATTGCTTGGTTTTTGCGCTGGAGTTTGTTAACAAAGATGCGCCTGAAGCGCCGAGAAACTCATGATTCACTTGAAGGAGCGCTGACCCGATGAAACGGTGTTTGTGGGTTCTAGTTGTTATTTCATATCTGCTGCCGGCTGGCCTGGGGGCGCAGACCGTCGATGAAATCATCGCGAAGAATGTCCAGGCTCGCGGCGGCCTCGAGAAGTTGCACGCCATAAAGAGCTTGCGAATGACCGCCAAATTTTCGCAGGGGGGCTTCCGCGCGGGGTTTGTCCAGGAAAACAAGCGCGACGACAAAGTGCGTGAAGAGGTGATCCTCCAAGGGATGGCGCAGGTGCAGGCTTACGACGGCCATTCCGCATGGCAGATTAACCCGTTCGGTGGACGCAAAGATCCAGAATTGATGTCGCAGGACGATGCCAAATCGCTCATTTTGGATGCTGACCTGGAAGGTCCCTTGGTCGATTACAAGCAGAAAGGCCACACCGCCGAACTGATGGGGCACGATCCGGTCGAAGGGACCGATTGCTACAAAATCAAGCTCACGCTCAAGAATGGGGATGTGCGCTACTACTACCTGGACGCCGATTCTTATCTCGAAATCAAGTTCGAAACGCAGACGAAGGTTCGCGGGACCGTGCAATACAACGACACCATGTTGGGCGATTATGGGCTGGTCGATGGCGTGTATTTTCCCTTTTCGATTGAAAGCGCCGAGACCGGCACTGAGGATTGGGCGCGGTTCACGGTGGAAAAAATTGAGCTCAATGTTCCGTTAGAGGATTCGCGGTTTTCCTTGCCTGCAACCAAAACGGAAACGAAGACCGCTCCAGCGGCCGAATGAATGCAGGTGGGCAAAATCGGAGTGAAACACGACTCTCGCGATAAAAGTTTGCAATCAAATTGAGGATCGGGACATGGCCAACATTGGAATCGCTCGGTATGTAGTCGTGCTCGTTGCCGGCATGTTGTTGTTTGCGACGGCGTCGAATGCCCAGGAGGCGAAAGTCGATTCAGATAGCATCTCCGGATTGGGGGCCCGCAATATCGGGTCGGCTACCATGAGCGGGCGCGTTTCGGCGGTCGCTGCCGTGAAAGAAAATGGCCGGCTGACCATTTATATCGGCGCGGCCAGCGGCGGCGTATGGAAGTCGGTGAACGGCGGCACAACGTACAAGCCGATGTTCGATAAGCAGCCGGTGCAATCAATCGGCGCGATCGCCATCGATCCACAAGCACCAAAAACGATTTGGGTTGGAACGGGAGAATCGTGGACGCGGAATAGCGTTTCGATTGGCGATGGAATTTATAAATCGACCGATGACGGCGAAAACTGGACAAACCTGGGACTGAAAAATTCCGAGCGCATTTCCAAGATTATTGTCGATCCCAAGGACAGCAATACGGTCTACGCGTGTGTTCCGGGGAAGCTCTGGAGCAATAGTGACGAGCGCGGACTTTACAAGACCATAGATGGCGGGAAGGCCTGGAATTTGATCTTGAAAGGCGCGAACCTCTCGACAGGGTGTTCCACAATTTCGATGGATCCCAACGATCCGAAAGTACTGTTTGCCGGCATGTGGGACTTCCGGCGGAAAGGTTGGACGTTCCGCTCCGGCGGAGACAATTCCGCAGCGGCAAGCGGCAGCGCTTTTTATCGCACGGCGGACGGTGGAGCTACATGGAACGAACTGGACGACAAGACCGCTGCGGGGCTTCCCGCGAAACCGTGGGGGCGCCTGGCAGTAACCATCGCTCCTTCGAACTCCAAAGCGGTCTATGTACTGATTGAGTCGACGCGCAGCGCGCTGTTTCGGTCCGATGACGGTGGAAAGACCTGGCAAGAGCGGGATCGCAGCAATTTGATGGTGTGGCGGCCATTTTACTTCGCGAATCTAATCGTCGATCCGAAAGACGAAAACAAACTGTTCAAACCGGACCTTGGCTTGATCCGGAGCGACGACGGAGGAAAAAGCTTCAGCGGAGTTTCCAATGGCGCGCATGGCGATTTCCACGATGTCTGGATTGATCCGGACAACACCGATCACTTGATCGCCGGAGACGATGGCGGGGTGTGGTATTCCTACGACGGCGCGAATACCTGGTGGAAAGCGAATAACCTGCCAATTTCGCAGTATTATCACGTCAGCTCAGATATGGCCGATCCGTACCAGGTGTACGGCGGATTGCAAGACAACAGCTCCTGGGCCGGCGATTCGCAATATCCAGGCGGAATCACGAACGGCCGCTGGGAAAATCTCTTTGGTGGTGATGGATTCTGGGCTTTTTCCGATCCTGCCGACCATAACTATGCTTACGCGGAAGCGCAGGGCGGGGAAATTGTGCGCGTGAACCGGAGTACATTGGAAAAGCGCTCCCTCAAGCCGCAACCGAACTACGGCGAAGGAAAGCTCCGGCTGAACTGGAACACTCCAATTCATATGAGCCCGAACGAAAAGGGAACGATCTACATCGGCGCGCAATACCTGTTCCGCTCGCGGGATCACGGGCAGACCTGGGATCGCATTTCTCCGGACTTGACCACCAACGATCCGGAAAAGCAGAAACAGGAAGAGTCCGGCGGGGTTACGGTCGACAATTCCTACGCGGAAATGCACACGACTATCTATTCCATCAGCGAGTCACCTCGTGATGGGAACACGATCTGGGTTGGAACTGACGACGGCAATTTGCAGGTGACCCGCGACGGCGGGAAGACCTGGAACAATGTTGTGGGCAATGTGCCCAATCTTCCGAAAGCTTCCTGGGTTTCCTGGGTTGAAGCAAGCCTGCACGACCCGGCGACCGCTTACGCGGTGTTTGACCGCCACACGTTTGGCGATATGAATCCCTACGCGTTCAAGACAACGGATTACGGAAAGAGCTGGATGCCTATTATTGCCGCCGACAGCGGCGTGCGCGGCTATGCACATGTCGTGAAGGAAGATACAGTTTCGCCAAATCTTTTGTTTCTCGGCACGGAATTTGGCCTGTGGGTTTCCCTCGACGGCGGAAAGCACTGGGCGCAGTACAAGGGGCACAATTTTCCGAACGTAGCGGTTTGCGACATGGTGCTGCAACCGCGGGATTCCGATCTTGTGATCGCGACCCACGGCCGTGGCATCTGGATCATCGATGACATTACACCGCTGCGGCATCTGACTCCCGACGTTATAGCCAAGGAAGCTGTTTTCCTTCCGGGCCGCCCCGCTCAACAAAGAATCAGCACATTTGGCGGATGGGCGGAAGGCAGCGCGGCGTTCAGCGGGCCGAATCCGCCGAACGGCGCATGGATTACCTACTACCAGGCAAAAAGGCACATCTTCGGAAGAATGAAGCTGGAAGTGTTCGATTCCGACGGCAAGCTGATCGATACTCTACCTTCCAATAACCGGCGCGGCATCAGCCGCGTGGTGTGGCGGATGAATCTGAAAGCGCCGCACGTGCCTCCGGCGGCGACAGCCGCTTTCGAAGCTTCCGAAGGGCCACGAGTTGTCCCCGGCACCTACACCGTGAAAATGACGCGGGGCAGCGAGACCTATACGGAAAAAATCGATGTAGGCCTGGACGCGAGGGCGAAATATACGCTGGAGGATCGCAAGGCAAATTTCGATGCGACGATGCGTGTTTACAATTTGCTGGGCGACATGAGCTATGACGTCGAGCGCATTAATGGAGTGCGGCTGGCGTTACAGGACCGCGCTAGCCGGCTCATGAAGGATGCGGCGCTGGCCAAACAACTGCAGGATCTATCGGAGAAAATAGACGATATTCGCAAGAAGATTGTCGCCACGAAAGAAGGTGGCGCGGTTACCGGGGAAGAGCGAATCCGCGAAAAAACGACGGACCTTTACGGCGATTTGTCGATTTATGAGGGTCGGCCCGCCGAGTATCAGGTCGCGCGAATCGATTCGCTCAAGAAGGAACTCGGCGATGTGGACGCGGTATTCGATGCCCTCATGGCCAAGGAACTTCCTACCGTGAACAAGGAGCTCGCGAAAAAGAAACTCCCGGCCATACAACCCATCACGCGCAAAGATTGGGATGCTTCGAACAATGCGGATGACGCGGCACCGACAAAACCGGGCGCGGAAGGCTTCTGGGAGCGCGATTAAGCATCCGTGGCCATGCTGGTCCGGAGGAACTGTCTATCGATAGACCTCCAGCCAGGAATACCGGACAGACGCCCAAGCGGCGGGTTAGTGGTTGTCTGGAAGGACGGGCAGCGCCACGGTGGCTGCGGTCGCGGGGTCATCGCGCAGCTTGATATAGAGACGCGTTCCGTAGGGGCGAGGAACCGTCAGAGAATCTCCCACGTAACCCGCCGGGACAGAAACCGCGCTCTTGAAAACCGAATCGGCTGCCACGGAACTGAGCAGGAAAAGATTGGAGCCGATGAGGGTGCATTCTTTTTCCGTGGAGTCCGGGCAGCGAATTTCCTTTAGTGTTGGTACGCGCACTAAAACGGCGAGAGGCTGCCAATCGCCTTTCGCGCCGTCAGCTTCCACGGGTCGAAACTGGAGCAGGCCAAAGGCTCCGGAGCCAAAAGCTTTGATCGGGTCGAGAGTGGCGAGCACGCTGCTGGAATCTTGCTGGACCAGCGAACCGTCGGCGAGACTTAGCGTAGAGGTGTAGGAACCATCCGCGGTGGCGATTTCGATTTTCTCCGTGTGCGAAAACTCAGCGGGAACTTCAGACTTCAGGAAGAACGAGAGGCGGCCATCCTGGGGCAAGACTTCCGGTTTCGCGAAATGAAAAGGCGAAGGAGTCGAGGATGGCTGAAGATTCTTTGTGAGCAGAGTCACCTTCGGCCGCGGCGGTTGAATCGTAGCGGGCACGTCCAGGGTGCGGCCATCCTGTAATGTGACGTGAGCGGGAGCCGCAGCGTTGGGTTCGAGGGAGCTGATGGCGGCGGGATCCTTGACCTGGAGATCAAGTGAATTTTCAGTGGCTTCGCGCGATTGCGCTGCGGGAGTGAAGGAGACGCCGCTCAATTCGAGACTTGCCACTTCCTCCAGATGCGTGCCGGTTAGAATGCCGTGATTGTCGCCGGCGAACATGGTGAAGCGTTCAAGATGCACTGCGTCGGAATAAGCGCGAAGGGAAATTAAATCGGGTTTCGTCTGCCCATACTGCGTTACCTCGAGCTTCAACGGGCCGGCGGCAACGTCCTTCAAAGGAAGTTGAATTTCGAGTTGATCTTGCGCGTGTGCCTTCCATGTGGCCCTCAAATCCTTGCCGCTGGCATCCAAAAGGGCGACTTTTTCCACGCAGGGAGCGCAATCGCCTTCGATGTGAAGTGTAGCCGGGCGCCCGGCGATCAGGGCGCTCGCGTCCTTGGGAGGAACCGTCCAAGTTTCCGGCCGAGCGTTGCGAAGCTGAAAACACGGGCCTTCGAAGGCGGAGTAGCCCCAGTAACCATGGAGGGTCGCGGTTAATTCCTGAGGCATGGTATTCGCGTGGAGAGCGCGCGTATCGACGACAAAGCCGCCACGAACGGCGTCAGGTGTGGCCGGAAGGCTGACGGAATCGCCAGTCTTGGCTTGGACTCGAACAGTGAAATCGTGGCCCATGCCTGTAGAAAACATCAACGGTGCGCCTTCCACGGGAAGAACAAAGGGAGATTGCTGCAAGCAGAGAATCTGTTTTGGATCGACGGGATGGAGAACCGGAACAGGAGAAAGACCGATAGGTGGAAGGCCAACGACGATCACCGACTTTGGATTGCGAAACGACGGCGCGGAATTCAGCTTGAGATTCAGCATGTCCTTTTCGGGCAGAGAAAGAGCCGGAATGTACTGGTAGGTTGCCGTGTGGAGCGTCGCCATCAGCCGGACAACGTCCACGACAGCTCCGACGTAAGGGCTGAAATAGCCGCCTCTGGCCAGCGGGCTGGAACTGACATTGCCGATGAGATCGGAGGACGCACCGGAGGTAAGAGTCGCGACGAGAGATTGGTCATGAGAATCATCAAGAACCAGTTGATCGCTGCCCTGCGTGAGGCAGGAAGGTTGTTGTTCCACGGGCTTGCTAAAGCAATCTTCGTTCACCTTAATGCGCAAAGCTTGCGCGAGCAGCGTGGAGTTCTTTCTCAGCTCCGCAGGATCGGTGTTGGAAGTCTTCGTGATTTCGTCGAGATATTTGTCCAGGCGGGTGCGATCGAGGCTGGCCTGTTCGAGGTCTTGCGCCGCCCTGACGAAAACGCCTGGACGTCCACGAACCGCGGTGCGCAGAGTGCTGAAGTCGCCGCCAGTTTCCGGGGCAAGAAAGAGAAGAGCCTGCTCGGCGCCGTCCGGTACGGTAATTACCGTGCCTTCTTCCTTCATCTGCCTGGTCCATGTTTCAACGCGGATGAACCAATTTTCGGGCGGAGGGTTCGTGGGTCCCTGAAGAAAAGCCACAATTAGCAGATAGCGAACAGATTGATCGCCGGGGAATTGGGCGTGAATCCAGAGTCTGTCGCCCGGCAGCAGGTCGGTGACGTTCGAAATGGGAAGGGTTTTGCCATTGCGATTCACGGTCATATCGATGCGGGGACCAATCAAGTCAAAGGTGTGGGCATCGCCAAAAACGGCGGGGGAGGCAAAACACAGCAGGGCGATAGAAAACCAGAGGCGAACCGCTACACTGGCAAAAAACTTCGCCGGTATGTGGGCGATCTTCATGAATTCTACTGCGTTCAATTTTGTTCCCGACTCCATTCGCATCAAACCTGCTCCTGAATATTATGAGACGTTTCTGAGCGGCAGGCCCGGGCAGCAGCGGGCGCTGATCCCTCAAGGTCAACCCTGGCGCAGAGGACCTGCAAGGCTCAGGGTTGGTGAAAGCAAATCGAAAAAGATACGGATTCTCATTAGATGCACGCGGGATGAAAATCGTCAACCGCGATTTCAGCGTTGAAGTTCCTCACAGCGCTTAAAGGATCTTTTTGCCTAATCCGGACAGAGCGAGTTCGACGGCGAGAAGCGCGGTGCGGTTGTGCTCGTCGATGACTGGATTGATTTCGACAATTTCCATGGAAGCCATAGCTTCGCTGTCGGCGATCATTTCCATGGCGAGATGGGCTTCGCGGTAGGTGACGCCGCCGCGAACAGGAGTGCCGACACCGGGAGCGTCACTGGGATCGACGAAGTCCATGTCCAGGCTGACGACCATGCCGTCGGTATCGTCCATGGCGTATTTCAGCGCGTCGGACATCACTTCGCGCATGCCGCGCTCATCGATTTCGCGCATGGTGAAAGCTTTGACGCCTAGTTTCTTGATGAATTTTTTTTCGTGACAATCGAGATCGCGCACGCCCACCAACGCCACATTCTGCGGCTCGATTTTGGGCTTGAAACCAAATAGGTCGCGCAGTTCTTCCGAGCCATAGCCCATCACTGCGGAGAGCGGCATGCCGTGCACGTTGCCCGACGGCGAGGTTTCGGGAGTGTTCATGTCGCTATGAGCGTCGAGCCAGATGCAGCCGATGCTCTTCTTCTCTTTGCGGAAGTGAGCCGCGACGCCGCTGATCGAGCCGGCGGCGATGGAATGATCTCCGCCAAGAACCAGAGGGAGATAGCCATCGTCCAGTGATTTCTGAACGGCAGAACCCAGGTCTTTGCAGGCATCGGTAATTTCGGCGATGTATTTGGCATTTTTTTCGCCGTAGGACATTTCTTCGGCCTGCTTGACGGAGATGTTGCCGATGTCTTCGACATGATGGCCGAGTTGCTTGATGCGAGCCTGAAGGCCGGCAACGCGGAGGGCCGAGGGCCCCATGTCCACGCCGCGGCGGCTTGCGCCGAGGTCCATGGGTACGCCGATGATGCGAATTTTTTGAGGCATGAGATTGTCCGTGACTTGTGAATTGCGATTCGCGATTTTCGTTCTGCCCTGCCATTCAAGGTGCAAGAAGTCGGCAAGGAAGCGCCCGCCGCCCTTCCTTCGTTAGGGGGAGCAGACGGCGGCCGCTACACAACCGTGCTTGTGCGCACGCCTGTACATCCATTGCAGGAACGACCCTACAGAAGCTGCGGGAACTGCTGAGACTGCCGAATCTACCCGTCCTTAAGGATACACGCGATAAATCATGCGGGGGAAGGGGATGACTTCACGGATGTGTTCGGTGCCGCAGATCCAGGCGACGGTGCGCTCCAGGCCGAGGCCGAACCCGGCGTGAGGGACACTGCCGTAGCGTCGAAGATCGAGGTACCACTGGAAGGATTCGACAGGTAAGTTGTTTTCTTTAAGGCGTTTAACAAGGAGGTCATAATCGTGGATACGCTGGCTGCCGCCGATGATTTCGCCGTAGCCTTCCGGAGCGAGCATATCGAAGGAGAGTGCCAAATCGGGACGGTTGGCGTCGGGCTGCATGTAAAAGGCTTTGATAGCGGCCGGATAGTGGTGAACCATGACCGGCCGGTCAAAGCTGTTTGAGATGATGGTTTCCTCGTCACCGCCGAAATCGTCTCCGAATCTGGCAGGATTGGCATTTTTCTGGAGCAGGGCAATGGCTTCTTCGTAGTGAATGCGCGGGAAGGGAGGCTTGATGTTTTCGAGTTTCGCGATGTCGCGCTTCAATGCTTCGAGTTCGCGGGATTTGTTTTTCACCACGCCTTGAACGATGGCGCTAACGAGCCCTTCGCCCAAATCCATCATGTCTCCGAGTTCGGCGTAGGCGGCTTCGGGCTCGAGCATCCAGAATTCGGTCAGGTGGCGGCGGGTCTTGGACTTTTCGGCACGGAAGGTAGGGCCAAAAGTGTAGACCTTGCCGAGGGCCATGGCGGTGGCTTCGATATAGAGTTGGCCGCTTTGCGTGAGATAGGCCTTTTGATCGTCGATGTAATTCACTTCGAAAAGCGTGGAAGTGCCTTCGCAGGCGGCCGGAGTAAACATCGGGGCATCCGTGAGTGTGTAGCCTTGCGAATCCATGAAATTGCGAGCGGAGCGGATGGCCTCGGCGCGGATGCGGAGGATGGCGGCTTGGCGCGGCGTCCGGATCCACAAGTGACGCTGGTCGAGCAGGAAGTCTACGCCGTGTTCCTTGAGTTGGATGGGAAATGGCGTGGCTTCGGATACCTTCTGAACGATTTGGATTTTGGTAACACCGATTTCAAAGCCGCCCGGAGCGCGCTGCTCGGCGCGGATTTTGCCAGTCACGATGACGCTGGATTCCTGGGTGAGGCCTTTGAGAGCTTCGAAGGCTTCGGGATTTTCTTTCAGGGAGCAGACACCCTGGATGATGCCGGTGCCATCGCGAAAGATGGGGAAAATCAGCTTGCCGGATTCGCGAACGTTGTAGAGCCAACCGCGAATGGTGATTTCCTGGCCGTCGAATTTACCGGCATTCTCAATCGTGATTGTGGTCATAGTAGGTTTCTTCAACGAAATACCAAAACTTTAGTTTAGCAGAGAAGGGGTAACAACAATCCTCCCCGGCTCTAACGGCTCGCATCCAGCTACCGAGGACCGGTCCGCCTACCTGTGCTTCGGGACAGTCCTGCTTTCAACACCTAGCCACGCAACAGTGCGCCCGAATCCGCCGGTTGCCCGATACTGGCGATAACGAGGTTAACCATGCTCAGAAAAACGAACGTGACTGCCATTGTCCTCGGAGCCTTGCTTTTCGGGTTTCTATCGCGTCCGGTCAGAGCGCAGCAGGTTCAAACGCAGTTGACTGATCCGCCGGCCGCGGCTCTTATCACGCCTCGCCCTGCGGCGGATGCACCCTTGCCGAGCGTCCAGGAATTGCTGACGAAAAGCGATGATGCCGTCGGAGGGCTGGCGGCCTGGAACAAGGCGACCACGCGAAGGATGAAGGGTGTGTATCAGACGGAGGATAATTCCGTCTTTCTGGCGATTGAAATCTTCCACAAGTCCCCAAACAAGTCATTGTCCAAGATTACGATGCCAAACGGCATGACCATACGCGAAGTGTGCGACGGACAAAATGCGTGGATCGAGACTTCCACAGGGGCTTATCAGGCGTTCACAGGAGCGGCGCTGACCAGCCGGCTGAAGCTTGCCGAGTTTGAGGACCGCGGCAAGTTGGAAGCCGTTGCGTCCAAGGGCAAAGTTGTGGGAACGGAAAAAGTGGGAGGGCACACGGCGTATGTTCTGGAATTCGCTCCGGACAAAAAACTGCAGTCGCGTCTCTACTTCGACGCAGACAGTGGGTTGATTGTGCGCACGGAGGATACCCTCACCACCGCCGACGGACCCTACACAGTGCGAATGGACCTGGACGATTATCGTGAAGTCGATGGGCTGAAATTTCCGTTCCGCATCAAACGCACGGAAAAGGGCGCCATTCTGAATGTTCGGCTGACGCAGGTGACGGTCAATCCGGCTCTGGATGATTCTATGTTTCTGAAGCCGGAATTCGCGAAATAACTCGAGAGAAGTACGAGGAGCCACGAAAGTGAATGCGAAGCGCGCGTCTCGACCGTGTATCGTGTGCGTGTTCCTGTGGGGATCCATCGTGTCCGCACCGACGAGCCCGGCACCGGCCCAAGAGCCTTCGAGCAATGCAGGCGCCCAAAGCGGAACAGGCACGCAACAGAATTCGCAGGGTGTCACGCAACAAGGAGACGAGGGCGTCTCGCTGGCGGATGTAGCGCGGCAGTCACGTGCGAATAAAGCCGTCGCAGCGAAGGCCGTGAAAAGCTATGATGACGACAATTTTCCGCGCAGCGTACCCATCGCGAAGAAAAAGTCCGCGGAGAATGCGCCGGAAAATCACGCGATTCAGGATTTGTCACCGGCAGAGACGCATGGGAAAGTAGTGCTGCTAGATTTTTGGGCGTCGTGGTGCGGGCCCTGCCGCGCCGCACTTCCGAAAGTGAAGCAGCTTCAATCCATTTATGGCGGACAAGAATTTATGGTGGTCAGTGTCAGCGAGGATGATGACGAAGGGACCTGGCGCGGATTTGTGAACGAGCATCAGATGAGCTGGGAGCAGCGCTTTGACGGAAGCAGCGCGCTCATGCGGCAATACCAGGTCCAGGGGCTCCCGACGTATGTCCTGCTCGATCGCGATGGCAAAGAAGTTCAACGATATGTGGGAGAAGACCCAGGCCAATCAATTATTGAACGAGCAGGTCCCGACATAAAACGCGCGTTGCAATCCAGCCAAGCGGCTTCCAATTAAATAGGCGATTGACGGTTCGACCGGGCAGCCCGGTAAGTCTCGGGACGTGCGATCAGGTGTAGTGTTCCTGGAGGCGATCCAGTGCTTTGGCGGCGGCGTTGAGTTGATCGGCAAGGCTGGGGGTGTCGGGACCGGATTTTTCCTTGAGTTCGAGGGTCATTGGAAGGTCGGAGGCTGCAGGAGTGGCGCGCAAAAGCTTAAGCGAGGCGGGCCAATCGATCGAGCCGTCGTAGGGCGCGAGGTGTTCGTCTTTTTCGCCGTGATTGTCGTGGATGTGAGTGCTGGCGATCAAATCCTTCAGCGGCTCGAAAGCGTTGGGGATGCGTTCCTCTTCCGGTCCCTCGGCGAGATGGGCGTGGCCGATATCGAAGTTGAAGCGCAAGCCGGTGAGTCGAGTTTCGTCGACGAAAGAACGCAAGTAAAAGGGCGCGCCCATTTCGCTGGCGGTGTTTTCGACGCAGATGGTTACGCCGACGTGCTTCGCGTGAAGTATCAAATGTTCGAGCGAGCTGAACGCGGCGTCGCGTTTCCGCGGATCGGCGGCTTCGCGGGAACCACCCATGTGGAGGATGAGGCGAGAGAAAGGCAAATCTTCTGCGACGTCGATCACGCGCTTCAATTCATCCATGGCTTCGATGCGGCGGACTCGTTCGACCTCCGTGACCGATAGCGGGCTTCCGCCTTCGCGGTTAACGCTCATGTCCCGGCTGGTCGGGGCGTGGAGGGAATTGAGGTGGAGATGATTGTCCGCGAGGGCCTGAGCAATGGCGCGCACTTCCGGTTTTGAGACGTAATCGAAGTGGCTGCGGCTGGCGAAGATTTCGACGGCTTCAAAGCTGGTCGCGTGAATCTGGGCGAGCAATTCACGATTGAGCTTTTTCGAGACGAGCAAGTAGGTCGAAAGAATCCTTTGCATAGGTTAAGAGTTTAGACCTTGATTCGAGAGATTTGCGAAAAACGGCGAGATCGGGTGGAAGGATCAGTTACCCCCGTAGCCAGATCGAAGGGTGCTAGTAGCCGAGGGCGGAGCCGCTGTCGCGCGGATCGGCGGCGCCGCAACGTTCACCGGTTTTTGGGTCGATGCCGATGGCGTTGATAAGGCCGATGTGGCCGCGGCGTTTGACCTCGTAACCGCGAGCTTTCATCTGGTCTTCCATTTCGGCGGAAAAAAGTTTTTCCATGACGAGCGTGTCGGGAAGCCATTGGTGATGGAAGCGCGGTGCATTGATTGCCGACTGCGCATCCATGCCAAGGCGCATCCAATTGAGGATACTGAGAAGGGTCACGGAAATAATGGTTGGTCCGCCTGGAGAGCCGGTTACAAAACTGAGCTGGCCATCACGGAGAACAATTGTGGGCGTCATGGAACTAAGTGGACGCTTACCGGGAGCGATGGTGTTGGCTTCGGACTGAATTAAACCAAAAAGCGCATTGGGGACGCCGGGCTGCGTTGTGAAGTCGTCCATTTCGTCATTGAGAACAAATCCAGCAGAAGAAGTGACATGGGAGCCGTAACCGTCGTTCAGGGTGAAGGTGCTGGCGACCGCATTGCCTGCGGCGTCGACCACCGAAAAATGCGTGGTGTGTGGGCCCTCGCCGAGACTGACGATCGTATTCGAAGAAAAACTGGCGCTTATCCCCGAGCTGCAAACGTGTGGGTTTCCGGCGCGCACTTCCTGGCTGGTGCTGGCGCGGACGGGGTCAATGGTGGCGACAAGGTCCTTTGCGTAACACGGGCTGGTGAGGCCCGCAACGGGCACATTGGAGAAATCAGGGTCGGCGAGATAGGCCGCGCGATCGGCGAACATGCGCCGCATCACTTCGGCGACCATGTGAACGCTTTGCGGGTCGTCCCAGCCTTTGAGTGGCACATCCTCGAGCATGTTGAGGGCTTCGATGACTGCGACGCCACCAGAACTGGGAGGCGGAGAAGTAAGGACCTGCCAGTGCTGGCCGTTGAGAGTGTAATTGGCTAGGAGAACTTCGCGAATCTTGGGTTGATAGTGCGCCAGGTCGTCGAGGGTGATCAGTCCGCCGAGGCCGGCCATGTCCCGGGCGAGCATTTGCGCGGTTTCGCCCTTGTAGAATTCGTCGGGACCGTTTTTGGCGATGCGCTTTAGCGTGGCGGCAAGCTCCAGCTGCCGTAGCGTATCTCCCACTTGGTACATCTTGCCGTCATTCAGGAAGACGCGGCTGCTCATGGAGAAGCGTTGCAAGTCGTGTCGCTCGTCCCGGAATTCTCGAGCGAGTTTTTCAGTGACGGGAATACCTTGTTCGGCATAACGAATGGCGGGCTGCATCACCTCGGAGAGTTTCATGGTGCCGTGTGTTTTGAGAGCGAGAGCGAGGCCGGCAACGGTGCCCGGAACCGCGATGGAACGATAGCCGATTGTGGAAGCTTCTTTGTCGAGTTTTCCCTCTGGAGTGATGTACATGTCGCGGGTGGCTTTTCCCGGCGCAGTTTCGCGATAGTCGAAGAAATTCGTTTTGCCGTTGGCGAAGCGGATCAGCATGAAGCCGCCTCCACCGATATTTCCAGCGGCAGGTTCGACTACGGCAAGTGCGAAAGCAGTCGCGACAGCAGCGTCGACCGCATTGCCGCCACGTGTCAGGATTTCGACACCGGCTTGCGACGCAAGCGGTTCATCGGTAGCGACCATGCCGTGGGCTTGGCGAACTGGCTCCCTCGGCCACTCTTTGGGAATGTCGGCATGTTCGCGAAATTCGTTCGCGTTCTGGGCTGCAATCCGGGACGGAAAACCAAGGCCAGCGAAGAGCACCCAGAGTAGAAACGCAGTTTTCATTCTCATATTCGAAAACTATTTGATTCAGGCCAAAGCGTCAAGCCAGCGGCGTGACCGCTAGCGGGTTTGGTGTATGCTTTCGCAGAACTTCCTCTTTGGAGCTGACAACGATGGTTCCTCTTCGCGTTCGGCAGATTGCGGTTGCAATTGTTTTGCTGATGTTGACTGCGCAGGCGGGTGCGCAGCAAGGGCCGCCGGCGGACCTGGATGAGTATGTCGGCCGCTCCATGAAGACGTTTGAAGTTCCGGGGATGGCGGTTGCTATCGTGAAGGACGGCAAGGTGGTGCGGCTGAAGGGATATGGAGTGAAGAAGCTCGGCGAGAACGCACCGGTAGACGAAAACACGTTGTTCGGGATTGGCTCGAACACAAAAGCGTTCACCGCGGCGGCGCTGGCGACGTTGGTGGATGACGGGAAGATTTCGTGGGACGACCCGGTCTACGAACGGCTCAAAGGTTTCGAAATGTACGACCCTTATGTATCGAAGGAGATGCGGATTCGCGATCTGTTGTGTCATCGAAGCGGGCTTGGACTGGGAGAGGGCGACCTGATGTTCTGGCCGCATACCTCGTTTACGCGGGATGACGTGGTGTACCGGCTGCGCTATTTGAAGCCCAAGACCAGCTTTCGTACCACGTACGCCTACAACAACCTGATGTTTGTGACCGCGGGGCAGGTGGTCGCGGAGGTAAGCGGAAAGAGCTGGGACGACTATCTGCGCGAAAGGATTCTTGCGCCGCTTGGAATGAAGAACACCAACACGAGTTCGACTGCATTTAAGGCGGGCGACGACTGGGCGATGCCGCACACGAAAGTCGATGGGAAACTCCAACCGATAGCAGTCGAGAATCTGGACAATGCCGGCCCGGCAGGGTCGATCAATTCTTCGGTCGCAGATATGTCCAAGTGGGTGCTGTTGCAGCTTAACCGCGGACAGATTCCCGCCACGGAGACGCGCATTTTCAGCGAACGGGTTTCGCAGGAAATGTGGGCGCAACAGATGATCGTGCCCGTGCGCCCGGCACCAGAGGAGATCAAAATTCTACAGCCGCACTTCGCAGGTTACGGCATGGGCTGGACCCTTCGAGACTACAAAGGAAGGAAACTCGTGAGCCACTCGGGAGGCGTGGCCGGGTATGTTACGCGGGTGATGCTGGTGCCGGAAGAAAATCTTGGCGTGGTGATTCTGACGAACGCCGAGGAGGATGTCGCGTTTGAGGCGGTGTTGTACCACATTCTGGACTCGTATCTGGGTGGGCCGACCGAGGACTACATAGCCGCGTTCAAAACATTAGAGGACAAACAACAAAAAGACGCGGACGAGACCATGAGTAAGGCCGCTCAGGCGCGTGTGGCGGGATCGAAGCCGTCGCTCGGGCTGGAGAAATACGCGGGCCAATATTCTGATCCCTGGTACGGAAAAGTGACGATCAAGCCGGAGAATGGCGGGCTGGTCTTGAATTTCGAAAGGACGGAGAAGGGTTTGGCGGATTTGCAGCACTGGCAGTACGACACGTTTAAGGCACACTGGCGGGATCGCACCGTGGAGGATGCGTTCGTGACCTTTACGCTGAAGCCTGACGGGGCCATCGATCACTTCACGATGCTCGCGGTTTCGCCCTTGGCGGATTTCAGTTTCGACTATCAGGATTTGTATTTTACGCCGGTCGTGGAGAAGAGGTAGGAGCGCCCGAGCCGTAGCTCCGCGAAAGCCCACCCTGTCTGCAAAAAGCGCAGAACGGGTAGGGCACCCGCAAGTACTCGATTCGATCTGCTAATGGGAAACCGGGACTTATTCGGTGAGGAATTCGATTTCAGCGGGGCCGGGTAGCAAGCCGGCGGCGGTGCCGCGCTCGATGAGTTCGCGGACGGCTTTTTTGCCTTTTTCGCCGTAGCCGAGGGTCCATTTATTGACGTACATGCCGACGAATTTGTCGGCCATCTCCGGGTCCATTTCTCGGGCGAACTGCATCGCGTAGTTCAACGCTTCTTCGCGATGCTCCAAGCCGTAGGCCACGCTGTCGCGGATCGTCTTTGCGACGTGGCGTCCGAGTTCGGGGCCGAGGGCCCGACGCACGGCGTTGCCGCCGAGAGGAAGCGGCAGCGAGGTCGATTCCTGCCACCAGATACCCAGATCAATCACGCGGTGCAACCCGAGTTCAGGGAAAAAGAGCTGGCCTTCGTGAATGAGGAGCCCGGCCTCGACAACATCATTTCGCACAGCCTCGATAATTTTGTCGAACGGCATGACCACCGGCTCGAAATCGGGTTCATAGAGTTTCAGGGTGAGATAAGCGCTGGTCTTCAGTCCTGGAACAGCAATTCGCTTGCCGTGGAGTTCCTGAGGCTTCAAGGAATGCGTGGCGACAACGATCGGTCCATAGCCTTCCCCGAAACTGGCTCCGCAATCGAGCAAAACGTACTTGTCCCGCAGGCTGGGATAAGCGGCGAAGCTTACGGCGGTGACGTCGTAAGTTTCCTGAAGAGCGGCTTCATTGAGGGACTGAATATCGCCTAAGACGTGAGTGTATTTGTACCCCGGTGTAGAAAGCTTGTGTGTAGCCAGAGCATAAAACATGAACGCATCATCGGAGTCGGGCGAGTGAGCAAGCTTGATCTCGCGAGGCTCCTTTTCGGTTTGGGAAGCCACTTGTCGTCCAGCCATGGGCGTTATCGTCCTTTACCCTGGCCGTCCCAAGGGCAAACTTTCACCCTGTGCGGCGCTCAAGGAAACGCAAAGAGTCACGTCGAGCGACGTAGGGGACTTTTGAAGCTCGCGGCCGGGCCAGCTTTTGCAACCCAAAGACTAACATAGAGCTCGACGGCGAACAATTCCGGAGACGGCGGAAAGTTAAAGCCGGCTTAGCAATGCGCGGCGCCAGATCAACCTTATCCGCAATATGATCCCCCAATCAGGCGGCGGAGATGAGGTGCGCAATCGCGTCCTCAAAATTGACCTTGCCGTCCAGGTAGGGCTGCCAATAGAGCACGAGAAGAAGGTGGTATTGCTCCCAACCTCGTTGGGAGAGGATGTCCTCAAGCGGGTACGGGACGACATTGGGCTTCGGCGGAGAAGGGGGAGTATCGCCAGCACCTTTTTCCGTAGAAGAGTCTTTGAACACCGGGCGGAGCACCTCGCCAGTGGTGTAGATAATGAGGGCATGCCAAAGATCGCGGGGAATGGGTTTGTCGCGCTGTTTGCATTCACGGCTTATGGCGTCTTCGACTGGAATGGCGATGCCGTGGGAGGCTTCGTGAAACAGAACCTCCAAACCTTCCGCGCCTTGATTGCGGGCATCGGCGCTGGCGATGGTCACGCGAAGAGGATCGAGCGTGGTATACGCGCCAGCGGCGTTGGCGTAGGCGCAAACGTCGACGCGAATTTTTTCCTTGGGCCAGTAAGTCTGGTAGATATCCGCGAGACGTTCCGATAGGCCGACACCTTGCTCGCGGACGAGCGGCGCGACTTTGATGACCCAGCGGCGGTTGGCGCGGTCTTGATCGGCCCACCAATGCGCTCGGTAAATGGGAGCGACCGCGTCAAGAATCGGCCCGACTCTACCAGGAAGACCCGCATCGCATCGCTGTTTTTTGCGTCCGGTAAGCTCATCGCAATCTTCGAAGTCCTCGATCTGGTTCTTCAAGAGGACTAAATCAATGTTGATGAGCAGATCCTTGTCGGCATAGTTCGTCGCGTAGTACGCGATGGCGTCGTCCCAGGTCTTCTGCTCGGAGACCGAGAGCGTGACGGCAGAACCGGGGGTTTGCTTCAAAGATGGTGCGGCGCTCTTGCCGGTTGAGTCGCGAGCGCTCTTCGCTGCCAGGCGCGCGCGCGCCTCGTGGTACAGAAAATGGTGGAGGTTGACCCAAAAGCCGCTGTGAAATTCGAACACCGGCAACGGTCCATACATGGAGTCGATCTGCTGCGCTCCACAGAGTGGCGGCATGGCCGCCACGAGAATGCCGAAGCAGGAAGCAAGCAGCCAACGCAGAAGGGGAAATCTCATAGTGCCGTCGAAAAATCTTAGCTCAAGTCGCGCTAGTCTCAAATTGTCCGGTCAGCGCCAGCCTCCTGTTGTGTAACGCGTAGAGTGATTCAATATTTTTCGGGAGTCTCCCTTCGAACACTTCGTCATGATGGGTTACCCGACGCCGGACTTTCGAGCCATTCGGAAGCGGATTCAAAGTGTCAACGTGGCAGCCGGTGCGACTGGCGTCGGAGGTACGAGCAAAGACCGTCGCGCCCGGTGGGAGTTCAACGACCTCGACCTCCGTGGCGAGCGCGAGCAGACGCCGCAGCGCGCTTCGCCGCTCTACCGTTGTATCCAGCATACACTGTCTCCATTCAGCCAGCCTGCGGCTGTCGTGTACCTGGAGGAGCGTGTCGTCGGCGGGCCGTGGCCCGAACTGAAGAGCCGGATGATCCCGCTTCATTTTCCCGCAGAGGCCCGCAGACGGCAATAGGGAGCAAACACCGGAAACACCGGCGGTCAAATGGGTAAATGCGCAGCGTTAGAAACCGACTTACTACTCTGCCTTGGGGTCCATGATCGTGCCTACTGCGCCCTGATGATCGCCCGCATGGATGATCCCTGTACCATCACGGAAAAAGGAACGCGTGCCGGTCCGGCCATAGTCCACGGGAATTGCGGCCAGTTCGTAAATAGCCGGTGCCCCCAGTTCATTAGCGCCAACGATGACGTAGCGGAAGGAATAGCCATCCTTATGGCCGGCCGCCAGGTTGGGATCGACGAGTCCGGCACGATCACTTTTGGCGGCACCTGTTTGCGCTGGGCCGAGCTCCGCCAAAGTTTGCGGCAAGCGAGTGTAAGTTACGCGGTACTTCTCAATGGCGTCAGCCAACTCTTTGATCGAAGCGAGGGCGGACTTCTCATTGTTCTGAATTTCAGCGCGATCCCATTCCTCAGCGAGGGTCGGCAGATCGAGCAATAAAACTCCAAGAGACAAGAGTTTCCAGTGACTATTTTCACGAACCAGGCCCATCGTGACGCGGCGCGCATTGGCATCGGTACTGTCGTTGGCATCCTTAACGACCAGAGGCAAGTAAGCGAGGTTATCGCGAATTTCGGGTTTGCCTATCTGTAGTTGCGTGGTAGCGGATGGAGTGGTGCAAATGACGACCAGATTTCCCGCAGTGTCAGTCTGGGAATTGGGCTTTCCTGCGTGGTCTACCAGGACGAAGCGTTGCAGCAGTGTGGACTGCGCGGACGAGGTCATGGCCGCAAACGCGGTTGCGTTGCGTGTTGTCAGGAAAGCGCCGAAATGGTGGGCGTCCTGGGAACAGGAAGCCACCAGGATGTCCCGAAGGACAGCGGCGGGGTCACCGGACGGATCACTTTGAGCGGCGCCGGCGGGAATGAGCGACAGAAGAAGCGATAGAATGAACAGGCCAGCCAAGATATTTGGTGACGCCTTCGGAACTTTCAAAAGTCCTCTCATTCCTTCGCCATGATTAGAATTTTGGCGAGGTTCTGTGTAAAGGCCGAGCGCGGCAAAACCTCGGTTGCACCTGCGGCCTTCGCCTGTGCGGCAAGCTCGACTTGCACGTGTGACAGAAATGAAACAATCGGCAATTCCTTTTGAGTTGCCCGGAGACGGGTAATCGTTGCCACCGGATCACACTTGGCGTTCAGGTCGACGATGATGAGCTTTGTGGGAGGATCGAGCATGGTGGCGAGCACGTCGCCATTGGCTGCGACTTTGAACTCCACGCCGATCTGTTTGGCGGTCTCGGCGACTTTCATCTGAAAAAACAAGTCATCCATCAGTCCGACGACTCTGCCCATTGATCCTCCACTGAGAAACACGCAAGCAAGTAGATAACTTGAGCCGTTGATTTGCGTCCAACGCAAAATGGCTTACAATCAGCGTGCCCTCGGGAGGTCCGTGATGCAACCCCTTTCTCCTGCTCCCATTCAGGCGCCCATCTCGATGCTGGAGAAAACTCCCACGCTGCTGGAAGTGCTGCTGCGCAGCCTTTCAGCGGAGGAATTGGAATGGAAGCCTGGGCCCGAGCGGTGGTCCATCGCAGAAGTTTTGGACCATATGCTGATCATCGAGAGATTGTACGAGCAGAGGGCGCGGCGAATCATGCTGGAAGATTCTCCGGAGTTGCCGACGTACCAGGCTCCTCGAGGAGGGGAACAAAAGAAATCAGTGCGGCAATCCATGGAGGAGTTTGTGCCGTTGCGCCGCGCGTTCGTTTTTTATCTGCATTCCATACCTTCCGCGGCCGCGGGGCGCGTTGGACAACACGCTGAACTCGGGAGCGTTTCGCTTTCCCAGATGCTGCACGAACTTGCCAATCACGATCTCGGTCATTTGCGGCAGATTGCCGAACTCTATCGGGCACACAGTTTCTATCCGAATGCCGGACCATTTCAAAAATATTCCAATCCAAAACCATGAGCATTCATTCGGAAGGAGAGCGCCTGGCTGCACATCCCCTCGAGGTTACTGTCTACTCGCGTCCGGGATGTCATCTTTGCGAAGAGGCCAAAACAGTGTTGCGGCCACTGCTGACTGAGTTTGATTGCGCGCTGCGCGAAGTGAATATCGACCTGGATACCGAACTTGCCGAACGGTACAGTTGGGACATTCCGGTGATTTTTATTGGCTCACACAAGGCGGCAAAGCATCGGATCGATCCGGTGCGGTTTCGCCGGCAGTTGGAAGAAGCCCGCGCCAAGGCAGCGGCGACGAAACCGCAGAACCAAGCAAACTTGGACTAGTGGTCGCTGGAAGGCTCGTGGGCGCCCACGGTTTCGTCCGGAATGTCTCCGGGGCGGCCCTTCACGCGATCGTACACGCTGACAGCGCTCACCGAGCCGAGGGCTTCATTGTAAAAAGTGGGGACGCCCAAGGCGGTTCGCAACTCTTCATTGAATTTGCGCAGGTTTGCAAGTTGCGTGGCGAGCGCTGGCAATTTGGTGCCGTCGTCGGTCAAAAGAAATTTCTGATAACCCGCATCCCAAAGGCGGGCGAATTGTCCTCTTAACATGATGGTCGGGAGGATGGTCATCTGGAAACGGCCGCTGGGGTCCTGGCGGAATTCCGCGCCGCAGGCATACTTCTCAACACGTACAACCCCACGGGTGCTGCCGACGGAAAAGCCCAGCCCGGCGAGCCTGTCCATCAACTTTTTCTCAAAACGTTCGTCCACATTCCACATAGTCTCCATAGGGTAAGCGATGTCTGCAAGGTCTGTAAAGCGGAGGCTGGGCCCCCGGCGTTCTAACTACCGGTTCTCGGGCATTTCTTATCTAAGTCCATTGCAGATAAAGAGTACAATTTGGTCACAATGCCTCTAGGGCCCATGTCAGTCGGGTTCCGGACGTGGATTGTACCGGTCCTCGCGGTTTTGTGGTTGCTGCCCGGCCGTGTGGGCCCAGCCAAGGAGCGGCCAGCAGCCGGCCAGCAGCAGAGTACACCGCCTGTGGCGGGGTTGGTTCGAACCACAACACGCCTGGTTCAAATCAGCGTGATTGCCACCGATAAGAAGGGCGAGCCCGTCGGGGACCTGACACGGGCGGACTTCGTTGTGCTCGATAACGGCCGTCCGCAAGAAATCCAAATCTTTCAGAGAGAGACAAACCAGCGTCCGGCAAATCCATCGCTTCGCCTGCCGCCGGACACGTACACGAATCAGATTCACAAGGCCGGCAACATCCCGCCAAGCGTCACGATGCTTCTCCTCGATGGCTTGAACACAGGAATTAGCGATCAGGCCTACTCGCGTCAGCAGGTGATCAAGTTTCTGCTACAGATTCACGCAAACGACTGCCTTGCCATTTTCACTTTGGGGCGCGACTTGCACATCCTGCAAGGCCTCACCAGTGACTCCGCAAAGCTCGTTGCGACGCTCGGCAAGTATTCCGGACAAACCACGATGGATTTGGATGCGTCCGCGCCCACGGACATCCAGACTGGCAGCGACACAATGGACGCGCTGCTCCAGGATGCGTTTCAGCGAGAAGCAAATATGTACATCGAAGACCGCGTACGCACCACCGTGGGCGCCTTGATCGACATCGCAAACTATGCCGCGGGGCTGCCCGGCCGCAAAAATTTGGTGTGGGTTTCCGGGAGTTTTCCGTTCAGCGTGGGCTACGAAAACCTCGAAACCCTGGTGCAAATGATCAACGATCCAAAGCGTGAGTCGAGCATATCCGGCCAACAGCTATTCTTCGCGGAGGATATCGAAAGAGCAGCGCGCGCACTGAACGATGCGAATATCGCCGTTTATCCCGTGGATGCACGTGGCCTGATGGGCCTGAATATGAATACGGCCAACGGAACGAACAAGAACGCCGGTTATGGCGCCATGAATAGCGGACAACCAAACAGGGGCCTGAACAGCGGGAATCCGGGAGGTGGCGGAGGCCGAGGCAGATCTTCCGGCGGGCCCAAGACCGGCAAGCAAAATCAAAATTCATCCATGAAGCAAGGTCCAAGCAATCCGATGTTGGACCCTGACAATACGACCTTTGAAACCATGGACGCGCTGGCAAATGGTACCGGCGGCAAAGCCTTCTACAACTCGAGTGACCTGTCTTCCTCCCTTCGTAGCGTGATTGACGATTCTCGCGTGACGTATGAAATCGGATACTATCCTTCGGAGGTGAAATGGGATGGCAGCTACCACCGCATCACCGTTGAATCGAAGAAACCGGATCTCCTGGTTCGCGCCCGGAAGGGTTACTTCGCGTTGCCGGAACCCACTCCGAGCCCGGAAGTGCTGCGAGGCATCGTCACCAATGCCGTGGCCAGTCCTCTCGAGTCCACAGGAATGGCCGTGGCGGTCCGCGTGAAGGCCACAACCCGCGAGGACGGAACTGCTATAAGCGCGATGATTTTCTTCGATCCCCGGTCGATTCAGTTCGACATGAAGGGCGGCCAATATACCGGTTCCGCCAATTTAGTATTGGCGCAGTTCGACGACAGAAACCAGATACTCAATGCGGGACAGCAATCCTTCCCATTGAACCTCTCGAGTGGCCAGTACGAGCAATTCTTGAAGCAGCAGGTGGAACTCACGCAGGAAATAAAAGTCCTGCCCAATGCCGCGCAGCTTCGGGTGGTCCTGTGCGACGGCAAGACGGGCAAAGTGGGCACGGTGGCGGTCCCGTTAGCGAAGTACCTACCGCTGCGTTGAAGTCGGTCCTTGAATTCAACAGGTGCTCCCGCTATCTTGTAAGCGCTTCGTGCAGCGCGGTGGCTTGTCATCATACGGAGGGAATTCGTGGCAGGAACCAAAGTGACGGTATTCAATAATGGGCCGATTCGCATCGAAGGTGATTTTGAGATTGTGGATCAGGAAGGGCAGAAATTCGGCCTCGGTGGCAGATCGGCCGTGAGCCTGTGCCGATGCGGGCATTCCGAGACGAAACCGTTCTGCGATGGTGCCCACAAGCGCCAGAACTTTGTAAATCAAATAGCCGCTCGAGAGCTGGCGCCTCCTGCTGCAAAACCCTGAAAAGCGGTTCATCCCAGGATGAGACAGTCTCAGAATGAGACGAAGTACAGGTTTGTGTCAGTCATGTCTAAAGCCCTGCTAACCATCTGGATACACGAGCGATACTGTCTCAGAACAGAACGCCGGTCGAACCGTTCTGCGTCTCGCATTTGTCTCAAGCGCTACAATGCTTCGTTAGTGCTTCTGTAAGGCCTTTAATCACAGCTAGTTACAGAGCGCGATTCCGTGTCAGAAAAGGGCCTGTACGTGCATTTCCCTGGTCTTGCCGCGTTTCTCCGGCGATTGGGGGTTGTTTTGGGGGATTGGGCAAAAATCACCGGGTTTCTTCGGAAGGACCGGGGCCGACTGCCTCTCATTGGGTACAGCCTGTTTCTTACGTTGATTTTCGGTATTGTACTCTACTCGCGGTTCGCCCAGGTGAAGGGCGCCCCAACAACATATCTGTACCTCGAGGTAGGCGGGTCTCTGCTCTGCTTCTGCTACGCGGCAAACGCGCTGGTGCGGTTTCGAGGCACGCATGACCGTATCGCGCTGATTCTTGCTTTTGCATTTGTACTGTCGGGAATGATTGAGACCATCGGCTATTTTGGTCTCAACGACCTCCTTCACACCGGCCAGATGGCTCTCTCCCACGTGCCAATGGGTTGGATGGTCGGACGGACCTTGTTGGCCGTCTTGTTATTGGCCGCGCTTGCCGTGGAGCGGTTCCTGCCCACTTCCCGCCAGCCGAGCCGGGAAACGGCCGGAGCGCTTTTCGTGGTGGCGGCCGCGGCCTACATCACCAGCGCGGCATTCATTGCCGCCCCAGCTACTCCTATCGCCAAGTATGGCGCGTTCTTTTCTCGTCCCTGGGAGCTTCTTCCCGGCGTCCTGTTCGCTTTGGCTGCGCTTTTCTTTTACCGTCGCTACCGCGAGCAGCAAGAGAATGACGGCGAATCTTCGCTGTATGACTATTCGCTCTTCCTCGTCGCTTTGCTGAACACTGCCTGCCACCTGGCGGCGCTTTTTTCCCGACGCATTTTCGACGGTCCGTTCTTCATCGCGGAAGCCACGAAAGTTGCCAGCTACACAATCATTCTGAGTGGCGCGCTGATTGATCAGGCGCGCCTGTTTGATCAGGTGCGCTCGCTGGCCATCAGTGATCCTCTCACCGGGCTTGCGAATTACCGAAGACTGATCGCTGTGATCGAATCCGAACTAGACCGTTCGCGCCGCACGCAGCGCCCGTTCAGCATTGTGCTGCTGGATATGGATGGACTGAAGGCCATCAACGACCGCTACGGCCACCTTGTCGGCAGCCGCGCACTGGTCCGGCTGGGCAAAACTCTTCGGAATCATTCCCGCGCCATCGATACTCCGGCGCGGTACGGCGGCGACGAGTTCGCAGTGGTATTGCCGGAGGCTCCCAAGGATATCGCGGCGCGCGTATCGGCGAGAATTCGCGAACGCCTTTCGGGTGAGACCGAAGAACCGCAGCTTTCCGTGAGCGCGGGATTAGCGGCTTATCCCGAAGATGGCGACACGGCGGAAAAGCTTCTGGCGGCCGCCGACCGCACCCTTTATCGCATGAAGCATCGCGGACACGCGATCAATTCCATCACGCGAATCGCCGCGTGCCTATGAGGGATGACGCGAGTGAACGACAAGAGTCAATTTCGCTTCAACCGCAGCGAGAACCGGATTCCGATGGAAATCCCGGTGGTGCTGGAGGGTCACCGGCGAGCGCCCGGTGTGGAATCCACATTCACAGAAAACGTAAGTGCCAAAGGAGCGCGCGTGGTGAGCACGCGGCGCTGGGAGAAAGGCGCAGAACTTGTGTTTGCGTCAGGCACAGGAGAGTTTCGTTCTGCGGCTCGAGTAGCGTACTGCCAACCATTGCGTGGCGACGGCTATGCAATCGGGGTGGAATTTCTCGAGCCGGTGGGGCGATGGGTAGTTCAATCTGCAAATTAGCTCGACGGCTTTCGGCGGGCGGACAGGAGGGAACTGCTGGAACAATTCTTAGGGAAGTTTAGTTACTGCGCAAACGCAAAGCGCCGGACGGGTCGAGAAGGAGCCGTACGGCGCTTTCGCTGTTTTAAGGGCAAGAATCGAAAAAAAGTGACGCCCGAGACTGCGCCGAGATTTTCCCGAGTTCGGCGGCCACTGTCCTCGCACTGGTTTTGCATCTTCCCCGCTCAGCTGATGACTTTCTCGTACACGGTCAGGGTGTTGTCCACCATGCGATCAGCAGAAAATCGCCGCCGCACTTCTTCATGCCCGGCCTCGCTTAACTGCCGCCGTAGAGTTTGGTCTCGCAAGAGCCGCAACATAGCCGCGGCGAAATCCGCGGCGTTCGGTTCCGCAACAAGGGCTGTGCGACCATGTTCGACGACTTCGCCGAGCGCACCACGAGTCGTAGAAATGACCGGGAGAGCATAAACCATCGCCGCCTGGAGCGCTGTGCCTAAGCCCTCAAACTCCGACGGGAAGACAAAGGCGTCCAGAGCGGAATAGAATTCCCGCATGTTCGTGACAAATCCAGGAATCACAACAGCGCCCTCGAGCCCAAGCATGGCCGCCAATGACTGCACTTCGCTCCTACACCTGCCCTCACCGGCGAGCAGCAGGCGCGTTCCCGGAAAATCCTTTTGCACGATAGCCAGAGCCTCGACAGCATGCTGTTGGCCCTTCTCCGGAACGAAGGCGCTCGCGCAGCCAAACAAGAAATCGTCTTTAGCAATATTCCACTTTTTTCGCGCGGCAATGCGTTCCGCAGGTTGGACAGGGCTGGGAATCTCGACGCCCTCGTTGACGACCGAAATCCGCTGGGGCGATATGCCGCAATCGATGAGGCTCTGTGCCACATTGTTGCTATTCGCTATGAACCGCTGCGCGGATCGGTAGCGCGCACGCGAGAGCGGATTCTTCTGCAACGGAAATCCGATCCGGCGCGATGATACAACCGGCACCTTGCGATGTGCTCCGGCCAGCCACGCGGCGGTCAGGGCGTGGGCTTCGTTCACGTGGACCAGTTCGATGCGGCCATCCGCGAGAAGGGAACGGATTCTCACGGCTGCGGCGAGCCGGAACAAGCCGCGCGAGACGCTGTGCACACAGATGCCTTCCTTTCTTGCGCGATGCCCCAGGGTGGAATGTTCAGCGGCTACCAATTCCGCCGCGTGTCCACGTTCATAAAGACCCTTGAGGAGGAGCAGCGCCTGGCTCTGGCCACCGCGCCATTCGGTTTCGAGATCGACGATGAGAGGGATCAGACGGCACCGCGATTCTTGGCTTGCTTTTCCGCTTCCACCAATTGCCCCAGCTTTTCAAATTTCAGCCACACGCCGCGAGCAGCCATTTGTGCGATGAGAGCGCCGCGGTGGCCATCGAGAAAACCGGCGCCAAGGAAATAATGGCGTACCCAACTCCACGGCGTGGCCAGCCACATCGCCGCGCGCCAATTGCGTTTACCTTCGTCGAACATTTCCTGGGCAATCGTCGTTGTGTACGTCTCTACCTTTGCTTCATGCTCCGAAAAAGTACGAATGGTGTAGTGCAATAAATTACCTTGCAGGCGTCCAACCCGGCCGTCGTATCGAAGCGCGGAATGAATCGCGCCGCTGAAACTGGCTTGATCGCGGCGATAGATGCGGCGCTGCCAATCCGGATACCAGCGCGAGTGCCGGATCCACGCGCCGAGATACCAGGTCAGGCGGGACATTTCATAGACAGCGAATTGCGGATCATGAGCTTTCCATTGGCGGAGGGATTCTGTTAGTTCGTCACTCAGCTCTTCGTCGGCATCGAGGAGGAAGATCCAATTCTGCGAAGCGAGTGAGGCGGCGTAATTCTTCTGATCCGCGTGGTTCGTAAAGGCCCGTTCGAAGACTCGAGCGCCGAGCCCCCGCGCGATTTCCGGAGTACGATCGGTACTGCCTCCGTCCACCAGAATGATTTCGTCGGCAATTCCCCGAACCGAGCGGAGGCACCGGGGCAAGTTGTCCTGTTCGTTCTGTGCGATGAGACACACACTCAGGCAAGTCATCTCTGCGCCATGCCGCTAATCCGCGCCAGTATCTCACACCCGCAGAAAATCACGGACAGGGCCAGAGGGAGCACCAGATTCCTTGATTTATTTAAACTGCCTGCCGCAGATAGGCTCGGAACCCCAACCGTCCCGGTAGCCCTATTTGGAGCGAAACCTGAGACGGATGGTGGTGCTGCCCACGCGAAATTCCGCGCCATCGTGCAGGACGGCGGCGCGCACGCGTTCCCCTTCGAAGAATGTGCCGTTTGTGGAGTCCAAATCCTTCAAATTGACAAAGCTCTCGCGGACTACCAACTGGCAATGGTGACGGGAAACTTCCGGATCGTTTAAAGCGAAATCCGCCCCTTTGCGGCCGATAACGGCTATCGCTTTGGACAGTGCCAGAGAGCGCCCCAGTTCAGGGCCTACGGTGACAGTCAGAGCAGCTTCGACACCGGCAGGCAATTCGGGAGTTTGGTCGACAGCCGGAGCCTTCAGGCGCGCCGTCGAAACATCCGCCCGGGCGAAGGAAGGCATTGGCGAGATCACGACGGTCTCATCGGCGCGTCGCTTCACTTCGACGATTGTGGTCTTGCCACATTTCGTGCAGCGAAACTGAACTTTCGCATGCTTCGCCAACACCGAATCGTTCAGGAGATGCTGTTGCCCGCAATGAATGCAGCCTGCCTGCATACGTCAAAAATATCACGTCCGGTGCAGGAGACCGGCTCAGCGTGTTGCGGCCTTGCAAGAAGGGTTACTTGCCCCGGTGGATGGCCCGGGCAGAGCTTATGCCCTACTAGGCGACGCCGCCAAGGCAAAAGCCGCGTATCAGGATTTCTTGACTCTCTCGAAGCGCGCCGCCGCGGGCCTTCCAATTCTCGTTCGAGCTAAAGCCGAATACTCGAAATTGCATTCGCTTTCGCGAAACTCCACTGCCGACACCTGCCGTTTGCCCGCTTCCCAGGCCTTCGCATCCACACCTGTGCTAGCATAAAGGGTTCCATCTATGGCAGGAGATCGCTTGTGACCGAGCACATTTCGCGTAAGGAACTGAAGCACGATAAGGTCCGGGAAACGTTCGAACATGGCGCGGAGGCCGTCCTTTCGCATACTCGGCTAGCTTCCATCGCCTTGTTGGTCCTCATCTTGGCGGCTGCCACTTACTTGGGCTGGAAGTTTTACACGGACCGGCAGACCGGGCAGGCGCAGATTGCGCTGGACGAGGCGATGAAAATTTTCAGCGCTCCGATCGCATCCGCCGGCCAACCGGCGCTACCCGGGGAAGTCACTTATCCCGATGCCGCGAAACGGGCTGAGGCTGCGCAACCGAAGCTCGCGGCGGTGGCGAGCCAATACCCGCACACGAATCCGGGCAAATTGGCGCGTTACTATTCGGCGCTCTGCCTGATGGACTTGGATAAGCTCAATCAAGCTTCGGAAGAATTGAAGAAGCTGGATGCAGGTTCGGACAAAGAACTTTCGGCCCTCGCCAAATACCAAACCGCGCTGATTGCCGAACGCAACGGAAATAAGGACGAAGCCATCAAAACGTTGCAGGCGCTGAGCACCGCCGGATCCGTACTGGTTCCCAAACCGATGGTGCTGTTGGAACTTGCCGGCATATACAGCCAATCGGACCCCAAGCAGGCGACGACGCTTTACGAACAATTGAAGAAGGACTATCCAAATACTCCGGTTGCCGACGAGGCCGATCGGGGATTGGAAATGCTCGCTCCGAATTCCTGAGCCCGCGCCCGGCCCGTCGACAGCATTGCCGGAGGCTTCGGCCATCGAAACCAATACAGTTCTGGCACCGTGGGCTATGCGAGCCGAGGACTCCTGCGGCCGGCGCTACCCGGAAGCCGCACATCCGTACCGTAGCGAATACGCCCGCGACCGCGATCGCATCATTCACGCGCGCGCGTTTCGACGCCTCGAAGCGAAGACGCAGGTGTTCACCGCGCGTTTTTCCGATCATTTCCGCAATCGCCTCACCCACACACTGGAGGTCTCGCAAATTGGAAGAACCGTTGCGCATGCCCTGGCGCTGAATTCGGAGTTGGTGGAAGCATTGGCGCTAGTCCACGACATTGGGCATCCGCCCTTCGGTCACGCCGGTGAACGGAAGCTGGATCAATTGATGCACGCCCACGGTGGCCACTTCGATCACAACCTGCATGCGCTTCGAATCGTCGAGCAGTTCGAGCATCGGTATCTTGGATTTCCCGGGGTCAATCTCACTTTTGAAGTGCGCGAGGGAATCGTTAAACATTCACGGGATTATTCTCCGGTGGAGTTTCCGGAGTTGGCCGAATACCAGCTCGACGCTCGTCCTCCGTTGGAGTCACAACTGATCGACTGGGTCGACGAGATCGCATACAACACTGCGGATTTGGACGATGCGCTGGAAGCAAATCTGTTGGATATCGATTCATTGTGCCGGGAAGTACCGTATTTCGGAGAGAGCTATACGAAGGTAAATGCGGATCATCCAGACGCGCCGACGAAACTGAAATTCAACGAGACATTGCGCCACGTATTGGATTTGTTGGTGACCGACCTGATTCATAGCACGCAGCAGCAGGTTGAAGATTCCGGCGTGCGGACGGTTGAAGACGTTCGGAGATCATCGCACCGGCTCGCCAGACCGAGCGACACCGGACGAAGTCAAAACGCGATGCTCAAGAATTTCTTGTTTAGCCACATCTACAGCCACCCGCTGATTACAGAAGACAGCGAGCGCTCCGTTCGCTGCTTGGAAGAACTCTTCGTTTACTACCTGAAAAAACCTCATTCCATGCCAGAGGCTCACGAGGAAATGGCTCGCGAGAGGCCGCGCCACGTGGTTGTCTGCGACTACATCGCGGGAATGACCGATCAATTTTTGTTGCGGCAGCATCAGGAACAGTTCGGCAACCACCGGTCCCTTCAAACCGGCGGCCTCAGCGGATAGAATGAAGCGGCATTCCGGAGCGGGATTCATGCCAATTCGCCGACTGCTGCTTCTGTTGGTTTTTACCGGACTGTGGTCTGCGCCTGTGCTCCCGCAGATACCGGGCCTCCTCTCTTCGCCGAGCAGCCCTGCTTCATCTCCACAATCACAAGTTCCGTCGGATCCACTGGGCAGGGAAACTCCACGAGGCTGTCTTCTTGGATTTATCAAGGCGGCGCAAGAAGAGAAATATTCCGCCGCCGTCCAATACTTCCAGCCGCTGCCGGCACGCAGGCGAGCTTCCGAGTCCGAGGAGGATGAAGAGGAACTTGCCGCGCAGCTTCTCGCCATTCTAAATCAGAGATTTTCGGGCCCGCTCGATTTCGTGAGCCGTGAGCCGGAAGGGCGTCTGGATGATGGACTGCCGCCCGACCAGGAAAGAATCAGCAGCGGGCTGGGTTCCGAGGATAGCTTTCCGATTCTACTGGTACGTTTGGAGGACGAACACAGTCGAAAGTTGTGGTATTTCTCTCGCGCCACACTCGAGTCCGTGCCGAAGGTGTACGACTCTCTGACCTTCCCGGTCATTGAGAAGAAGCTGCCTCCTTATCTTGTGGAGCACCGGCTGCTTTCGATGCCGTATTGGCAGTGGCTGGCGGTTGTCCTATTCATTCCGTTGGCATTTGCGGTGGCGCGAGGTGTGACAAAACTCTTGGAAGTGGTACTGCGCTACGGGCGAAAGGTGCGGCACCTGCCGCTCACTCCGGTGGAGCCCATTTCGCGAATCGGGCCGCTCACGTTTGTGATCGCGCTGCTCATCCACTACGCGCTCGTCTCCTATATTGGTACTTCGCTGCTCTACCGAATTTACTACCGCCGTGTGATCTGGATATTTCTAGCAATCGCATTCTATTGGTTGCTGACGCGCATTACTCGGGCAATATCGGCGCGTATCGGCGCCAGCCTTTCCAGCCGGGGAATGTACGCAGAGCGTTCGATCGTCTCGCTCATCCGTCGATTTATTGAAGTCAGCATATTCATTCTGGTCTCGCTGATCGTACTGCATGGTCTGGGGTTCGACGTGAGCGCGGCGCTGGCGGGAGTCGGAATCGGCACGCTTGCACTCGGTCTTGGGGCGCAGAAGACGTTCGAAAACATGTTTGGCGGAGTGTCCATTCTATTTGACAAGGTTATCCTGATTGGCGACACATGTAAGGTGAACAATCAGGCGGGGGTGGTGGAGGACATTGGCCTTCGATCCACGCGCCTGCGGACGGCAGAACGGACATTGCTATCCATTCCCAATGGCACCATGGCGACGGCCGTTGTGGAGAACTTGCGATTTCGCGACAAGTTCCTTTGCCAGCAAGTAATTCGGCTTCGCTATGACCTTTCGCCGGACCACGTCCGCTTCATTCTGGAAGAAATCCGTCAGCTTCTGCTCGAAAATCCCAAAGTGGAGGATTCCACCTCCCGCGTGCGCTTTCTGCGTTTTTCAGACTATTCACTGGACGTTGAGATTTTTTGCTATGTGCTGGAAAGCGAGTACGGTGCTTACCTTGCGACTCAGGAAGCACTGCTGCTTTCCATCATGGAGGCGCTCGAGAAGGCAGGAGCGGTAGTGGCTCTGCCGACGCAGACGACGTTCGTTACGCAGGATGCCTGGATCGATCCGGAAAAGGCAAAAGCGGCAAAGTCTGCGATCGAGAAGATGCGTGATCCCGGCGTGCCGGGTCCGCAAAAACCTCCACCAACTGCCTGACTATTGCGCGAAAGTGTTGCACGCCGCAATCGAGCCGGAGTTCAGCCCTTTGTTGAACCAGCTCATGCGTTGCTCGGAACTGCCATGTGTGAAGGTTTCGGGTTGCACACGTCCGCGGGTCATCTGCTGAATATGATCATCGCCAACCGCCGCGGCCGCACCCAGAGCGGACTGCACGTCTCCCGCCTCCAATAACCCGCGTTGCTGAGTGGAATGCGCCCATACACCGGCCAGGCAATCGGCCTGCAGTTCCATTTGGACGGACGCGGCATTAGCGGAACCGGGGTTCTGGCTTTGGAATTGTCGTACTTTACTTTCCACGCCAATGAGCTTCTGTACGTGATGGCCCACTTCATGGGCAAGCACATACGCTTGCGCGAATTCTCCCGGAGCGCCAAACCTGCGCTTCAGCTCATCGTAAAATCCGAGGTCGATGTAAACCTTCTCGTCGCCGGGGCAATAGAACGGACCAGTGGCCGATTCCGCGCCGCCACAGGCCGATTGCGTAAAGTTTCTGAAGAGTACGAGCTTGGCATGGCGGTAAGGAGTGCCCGCTTGTTGCGGCAGCAACTGTTCCCAGTTCTTTTGCGTGTCATCGAGAACGAAGGAGATCCACTGAACCAGCGGTTTTTCGGCTGCATCTCTTGCGGGGTCGGGTTGGCTGACAGCCGCTGAACCGGAATTTGACGCTCCTCCGCCGCCGAGCAGGGCAAAAAAGTTCTGCTTGAAAACCAAACTCAAGACAAACAGGATCAGCAAGCCGCCGAGGCCCAGGCGCATTCCCCCAAAGCCAAAACCACCACCGCCGCCACCACCACTCTGATCGCGACGATCCTCGATATCTCCGCTGACTCCACCAGGTGTCCAACGCATGGCTGATTCTCCTTACCGGCATCTTCGGAAATGGTCGCAGTTTTTCCTGAGGTTTGAACCTGGGCGGATGACGCTCCAAAATCCTACCACTGCTCCACGCAAAGGGAAGCAGGATTCTTTAAGCCTTTGGCCCGGAGCGAGTTAGCTCCGCAAGGACGCTCGGAGCAAGGGGGCACGCCCGCATTTGTAACAATCCCTTCTACCGAACCGCCAAGCATAGGGTTAAAATGCAGGGAAGCATGCCCTCGACAACGGCAAATAGCGAACGGAGGCACAACAGTCGCAAGCGACCGCCGAGCCTCATCTATGTGGAGCTAGGCTCCGCCAACGGCGGGATGATGCGCGACTTGTCCGAGGATGGGTTCGCGGTTCGTGCGATGATGCCGCTGCATGTCGGCGAGGGAATATCGTTTTCGTTCTTGCTGGATCCGCTCAGTCGCATTGAGGGTCAAGGCGAGGTTCTGTGGGCCGAAGAAAGTGGCCGGGTAGCTGGCGTCCGATTCATCGATCTTTCCGCCGTGGCCCGGACGGATATCCGAAGCTGGCTGAATAACGAGTTGGAAACGCAGGACGCTGAGAAGAATGCCGCTGCGGCGGCTGATGCACCGTCGTTCGAAAAGCTTCGCGAGGAACTACGCTCCGCGCCGCCGCGAGTAGTTTCACCGAAGCCCAAGGCCAACAAGTCCAAGTGGCCCGTTGTGCCGTCGGAAACTGTTCCCCAATCGCCCGCGTTTATCTCGGAAGATTTGTCCGCGGCGGGTCCCGCCGGGATGCATACAGCGGGATTGGGGGAATCGACCAGGGAAAACCCCGAGCGGTCTCTCGCGTCGGGGTCGTTTTCTGGACTGCCAAGTTCTTCCAAAACACAAAAGCCCATGGAACTTTCCTTCGAAGCGGTTCCTCCGCCAAATACGCCGGTTAGAACCGCGTTCCCGTCCGAGCAGGCGCCACGGCGGTCTGAAGTAGCCCCGTTTCCAAACCGCAGCGCAACTCCCTCGCCCAAAAGCCCGACGCTGCCGGATATCTCGGAGATTTTGATGCACCCGCCGCGCAGGGAGAGAGGTTTCGCTGCAAATCCTCCGAGACTTGAGCCACTCGACCCCGTGTATCAGCGCCGCGGTATGGCGGGAGGAAGCCGGGCAGAGGGATTCACGTTATCGAAAGCCCTGACCATCATGATTCTGCTCGCGTTGGTGGTGGGTCTTCTCGTCTACCATGACACGGTCGGGCAGAGCTTGATTTGGTTGGGCCATCAGATTGGCGGGAACCCGGAAAACCAAACGGTCGCGCCGCTGTCCAACAATGAACCTGCAAGTCCCGAAGTGAATTCTCCGGCCTCGAGCACGCCCGCGGTGAATGCCCCTCCGGCATCGAGCGCTGCGCCGCCCGAGAAAAATCAGGTAGAAACGAACGCCACTGCTTCGCAACCCAATCCCAAACCGCAACCTTCACTGCCGGCGATGGAGAACAAGCCGCAGCCACCCGTCACGCCACTGTCGGGTATTTCGTCCCAACCCCCCTTAGACTCTGGACCGGAAGCGGGGCAAACGGAGTACACCCAAGCCAAGCAGCTCCTGCATGACGGGATTGCGACGGACACCTCCGAAGCGGTACGGCTGTTATGGATCTCGGTGGAAAAAGGCAACCCCAACGCGGAGCTCACACTCGCCGAGCTGTACTGGCGTGGCCAGGGAGTGGCGCGAAACTGTGATCAGACCGGCATCCTGCTCGGTGCCGCCGCGCGCAAAGGCAATACGGAAGCGCAGAAGCGGCTAAGGCAATTTCGGCAAGAAGGCTGCGAATAAGTAGTTTCCCACGAACGGCAGAATTGTAAGAGAATAGGCGGCACAAATTCCGCTTTGCGTGGAGGCCTATTGTGTTTTGCTCTAAATGCGGTGCCGCCCTCGCGGCAGACACAGCATTTTGTCAATCCTGCGGCAGCCCCGTCGCCCGAACTGCACTTGCCACCCCGCCTTCCGTGGCAGTTTCGCCTCACGCGGGGGTTGGCGCGATCGTCTATGCGACGAACGTGACCTACGCGGGATTCTGGCTGCGGCTTGTAGCTCACCTCGTGGATGGAGTGATCGTGGGGTTCGGAATAATGATTTTGATCGTGCCGCTGTTCTTCTTAATGGGTGGCGTGGCCTTGATCTCGTCTCTGCCACGAGGATCCGCAGAACGAGCTGATCCGGCGCAGATCGGAGCCTTTGTTTCCTTGATGATGGTTTTTGTAGCAGTTTCGCTGTTAGGACAGTGGCTTTATTACGCATATCTTGAAAGCGGCGAAAAGCAGGCGACGTGGGGGAAACAGATGCTAGGGCTGTACGTGACAGACCTGGCGGGAAACCGCATTACGTTTGGCCGCGCGAGCGGTCGATTGTTTGCCAAGCTCATCAGTGGGCTGATTCCGCTCGGGATCGGCTATATCATGGCGGGAATCACGGAACGGAAACAGGCGTTGCACGACATGATCGCGAGTTGCCTCGTGCTTCGGCGCTAGGTGGGTTATTTCGTGCTGATGATTTTGTCTTTCTTCAGTCGGTTCACCAACGCTACGGCGTATTGTTTTCTCATCTTCTCGAAACCACTTAAATAAATGGTATCGGTCTCGCCGCTCCAGATGAGTCTCTCGTCCCTGGTGCTGTAAAGGTTGAACTCCACTTTGACGGGAATGTTTTCCTTAATTTTCGAATTCGCGGAATCATAAGACATATTCCAGTAGGGCCAGAAGGTGTAATAGTCCTTTGGTGGAACGTAGATTCCGCCGCTGACAAATTCCTCCGATTCACTGGAGACGCCCTTCGGGCGTATCACCAACACGCCATCGAGAGAACTTTCCTTGATCCGCTCCCGCAGCTCGCTTTCCATCATTTCATTTTTGGGTGGCAAGATCAGGTAGCTCTGAACGCCTTCTACACCGTAGTTCGCGAGCAATTTCTTGATCTGATCTTCGAATTCCTGGCGGACTACGTAGTCTTCCACAATGCCGGCAACGAGCAATTTGCGGAAGCGAGGGATAGGCGAACCGGCGAGCACCCACCGATGAGCGATTTTCGTGCTGCCAAGAAGGGGAACCGTCAAAAGGCAAAATATAGCGAGCAGCGCGGCAGCGCGAAAACCGAATTTCATTCAGGCTCCCGGGAAGCTGTTGATGGAGTGCATGGTAGCACGCTTCCAACGACACAAGGTGCTGGCCAGCCGTGGGTAATGGTTTCTAAGGCGAAGGCTGATCAGCCGGCGATTTGACGACTGCCGCGGGACGCGCCAGTTTGTTCTTGCCGTTTTTTACAAAGGGTCGCAGCCGCAATTCGTCCTTGCCCTCCTGGATGCTGTAGAACGGGTCAGCTGGAAATCGCCAAAGGTTTGCTTCAGCACCGCTGCGCCAGGCGATCTCCAATGGATCGATTTTCGCTGCCGGATCAAGGCCGAAATGAGCGCGCAGGTCGCTATGCGACAGGTAGCCGCCGTCCCCCGCGACTTCGCGAATCTGAGTGAGGCCCCCGGGCGCTGAGCTTGAGGCGTGCTCCTATCGCATCTCGGTTGCTCTTTGTTCCCATGAGTTTGAAGGAGACAAAGTGATTGCCGTTTCCCCCCGCGGTTGCGCATGAGGAGAGGTGGATCGATTTGAACGAGGGCGGAACGAGGGCGGATTGACGCGCAATCGGCGGGGAATTACGATGAGGGCCGAGCGAGGTAGACCCATGAAACGACGAGAATTTGTCGCGAGCGGAGCGGTGGCGGCTTTGTTGAGCGCGCTGCCGGGAGGAGCGGCGGAAGTGAAGCAATTCAAACTGGGCGTCATCACCGACGAAATCACGCAGGAATTCGAGCAAGCGCTCCAATGGGCTAATGGTTTTGGTCTGGAATGGGTGGAGTTGCGGTTTCTCTGGAACAAATATGTAACGGAACTTTCGGCCGAAGACGTGAAAAAGGCAAAAGACTTGCTGGCCAAGCACAATTTGAAAGTTTCAGTCGTGGATTCGGCGTACTTAAAGACGCTTCTGCCGGGAACGGAGTCAAAATTCGCGGAGGGGAAGCCCGATCCGTTGCAGAGCGACTTTTCCCAGCAAAACGGCATCCTTGAGCGGGCAATCGCCAGGGCCAAGGACTTCGGAACAGACAAAGTGAGAATCTTTTCGTTCTTGCGGGTGTCGGACCCGCACACGGTCTTTGACCGCGTCGCCAAGGAATTGGAACGCACGGCGGGCATCGCACAGAGAGAAGGTATTCGATTAGTGCTGGAAAATGAGTTTACTTGCAACGTGGCCACCGGCGCAGAAGGCGCGGCGATGTTGAAGGCAGTGAAATCGTCGGCTCTCGGATTGAATTGGGATCCGGGAAACGCGTATGACGCGGGAGAAACGCCATTTCCAAACGGCTATGAAGCGCTCGATAAGAAGCGCATGTGGCACATGCATTTGAAGGACGCTGCGCCGGGCGCAAGGTCCGGAGAGAGCAAGTGGATGCCGATTGGAAGCGGGAAGATCGATTATGTCGGTCAATTCCGGGCGCTGATCAAAGACGGTTATGAAGGTAGCATGTCTCTCGAAACGCATTATCTGAACGCTGCGAAGGACAAGGAAGCTTCCAGCCGCGAGTCGATGGAAGGTCTGTTAAAAGTGATCCGTGAAGCTTAGTTGGACCTACAGCTCGCCGCGCTTCATCTGGTTCAGTGCGTAGTCACAGGCGCGCGCCGTGAGGGCCATATAGGTGAGAGAGGGATTTACGCAAGCCGATGAGACCATGCACGAGCCGTCGGTGATGAAAAGATTCTTGATGTCGTGCGACTGATTCCAGGAATTGAGCACAGACGTTTTCGAATCGCGTCCCATCCGCGCTGTGCCCATTTCGTGATTCGAAAATCCCGGTGGATCGTCGTCCGTGTACACTTCGATGGAACGCGCGCCTGCTCCGGAGAGCATCTCGGCCGCGGACATGGCCATATCTTTGCGGATCGCGAATTCATTCTCACCGAAAGCACAGTGAATTCTTAGGCTGGGAATTCCCCAGGCGTCCACGGTGTTTCTGTCGATTTCGACGTAATTGTTGTGATTCGGCAGGCACTCGCCATAACCTTCGAAGGCAAATTGCCACGGCCCGGGTTGGCTGATTCTCCGCTTGAAGTCCGCTCCAAAACCAAGGTCAACCGCGCCACGGCTCCAATCCTCGCGTTCACCTTCCGCTTGCAATCCATAGCCGCGTAGAAACGCCGGATGCTTCTCCTGTACATTTCGAAAGCGGGGCAGATAAGCAATCGTCGGACGATTGCCGAAGGTGCGCCGATCCTCGTGACCGGGAATAATGCCTCGGGCGCCACCGCCTTTGATGTGGTCCATCAGGTTATGTCCAAGCTCTCCGGAGGAATTGGCGAGCCCGGCCGAGAATTCCGGGGTAGCCGAATTCAAGAGGATTCGCGTGGATTCAAGTGTCGAAGCGCACAGGAAAAAGAGAGGCGCCTGAAATTCCAGCGTAGATCGCGACTGCGAATCGATGACGCGGACACCGCTGATGCGTCGTGAGTTGGAATCGAAGATGAGACTGTCGACCGTGCTGAAGGGCCGCAGCACCAGGCGGCCGGTCTTGTCCGCGGCGGGAAGCGTGGCATTGACGCTGCTGAAATAGGAGAGAGTGATGCAGCCGCGATGGCAGGGGCCACAATAATGGCATGCGGCTCGGCCTTTATGCGTTTGCGTCAGGACCGCAACGCGCCCGATCGTCAGTACGCGCGCGTTGCCAAAATTCTTGGCCAACGATTCCTTCACGGCCATCTCGGCGCAATTGAGCTGCATCGGTGGAAGAAATTTGCTGTCCGGCAATTGCGCAAGGCCGAGCGCTTCGCCGGAAATGCCGATGAAATCCTCGACATAGTCGTACCACGGCGCTAGATCGGAGTAACGGATCGGCCAGTCAATTGCGATTCCTTCGCGGACATTGGCGGTGAAGTCGAGATCGCTCCAGCGGTAGCACTGGCGGCCCCAGACAATCGAGCGGCCGCCCACCTGCCGGCCGCGAATCCACCAATACGGTTTGCCGGGATCGGTGGTGTAAGGATGCTCGGTGTCCTTGATGAAAAATTGCGCGTTGGTTTCCTCGCAGGCATAACAGCGGCTTTGGATGGGCTGGTCGCGCAACAATTTCTTTTTGTCGCGCATGCCGCGAAACGGCATGTCCCAGAGAGGGATATGTTCGACGTAATCTTTTTCCGGGACGATGGGCCTGCCGGCCTCGAGGACCAGCGTGCGAAGACCTTTTTCCGTGAGTTCCTTCGCGGCCCAGCCGCCGGTCATTCCCGAGCCAATCACAATCGCGTCAAATTTGGTTTGCGTCTGGGGCATGATCACACGCCTTTCGAAGGCGTCGAAGAGCCCGCGGGAACGCAACCGTCGAACCGGCCGGGAATAATTTCCTCGTGGAGCTGTCGTGTGAAGCCAGCTTCAGACGTGAAATACCCGACTAAGACGAGTTGCCGAAGCATAAAGTAAAAATTGGTGTCCGGCTCGGGCAAAGAGCCGCGGTATCCGCGTGAACCGCTGGCGAGCGCGTTTGCTTCCGCGGCCATCTCGTCTCCCAAGGAGCGAAGAATGTGTGCCTGCTGCGGCGCGGAGGCATCGACAAAATTCTTCTGAAAGAGGTTTTGCGTGCCCATATCGACATCAGCGAGACCGACGAGAAACCGGGCGCGTTCCTCGTCAAGAAACCAATCGGCAACGATGTGGTCGATGAATTCATTGACCCGCACAGCTTTTGCTCCAGGCGTTTCCGTGGCCGGAAGGATGAGGTCGGCCATAGCAGCAACAGTCGCGTCCTGGTGCGGGTTTAACACTTTGAGCGAGGGAACCGCAGGCAGTCCGGCATGTACTTCACGAAAAGCGGCGAGCAATGGCGAAGGGATTAAAAAAGGCGCCCCGCTGACAGAAAGCAGCTTCAGGACATTGCGTCGATCCAAGTGATCCCCCATCCCAACCATTCGAGCGTATTATACGAATGGCAGAGCAAAAAGAGAAAAATCCGTGTAGAACCATTTAAGCGAGCGCGAATAGGGGGAATCTCATGGAAATAACTCGAAGGGAATTTCTGGCAGCGGGAGCAGCGACAGCTTTGATGAGCGGGCTCTCCTGGGGAAGCGAACAGCGCTTGCCGCTGGCGTTTTCCACGCTGGGTTGCCCTGCGTGGGATTGGAAGAAAGTCCTGGATTATGCCCAAGCGAAGGGGTTCGCTGCCATTGAGCTTCGCGGAATTATGGGACAGATGGATTTGCCCTCAAGGCCGGAGTTTGCCCCTGGGCAGATCGCGGAATCGAAACGTCAGGTGGCCGACCATGGATTGAAGATCTCCGATCTTGGCTGCTCTTCGGAGATGCATACCGCGGATCCAGCCGACCGTGCCAAACAACTCGCGGATGCGCGACGGTTTATTGATTTGGCGTCCACGCTAGAGGTACCATACGTCCGCGTCTTTGGCAATCAGATACATGGTCCAAGAGAAGAAGTACTCGCGCGCGTGGTCGATGGGCTGCATCAACTGGGAGAATATGGCGGCCCGAAAGGCGTGACCGTAATTATCGAGTCGCACGGAGAGTTTGTCGACTCGCCGACACTAAAGGAAGTGCTGACACGCGCGGATTCGAAACATGTGGCGCTGTTGTGGGATGCCCACCACACGTTTGTGGACGGGCATGAGGAGCCAGAGCACACTGTGGCCGAATTGGGGCAGTGGATCCGGCATACGCACCTGAAGGATTCGGTGCAGGTGGGAAAAGAGAGAAAATACGTGCTGCCGGGAACCGGAGACGTGCCCATGGAGCGCCAGATCATGGCTTTGCGCAACATTGGTTACAAAGGGTATTACTGCTTCGAATGGGAGAAGGTGTGGCATCCGGATATTCAGGAGCCAGAGGAAGCCTTTCCGGCTTATGTGAAACTCGTGACCGGATACCTGAAGGAGCCACTGAAGAAGGGGTAATCGCATGAGAAACGTGGACTTAGTACTAGTAATTCCGGCTGACGAATTGGTCTCCACGAGCCCTAAACCGCTTCACCTTTCTTGACTTACGCATGAAGTGCCGAAATAATGGAAAGGCATGAGCGTACGCGCCGGAGGCGCTGAAGATATGTTCCTCGACGTCAAGGATCTCGCCGTCCGCAAAGTGCGCATCCGGAAGAGTTACGCCCCCGGAAGCATCGATTACGGGACAAACGAAGTAAAGCAGGTGGAGCCTCTGGAGGTCACGGCCACCGCGGAACTGCTCGAAGGGCAGATCCGGGTCACGGGTGAGCTGGAGACGAAGATCGACATGGTCTGTGCTCGTTGCCTAGAGCCGGTAATCGAGGAGATCCATAGGGATTTTGACCTGTTCTATCAGCCGCTTCCGAAAGGGACCAGGCACGAAGAGGAACGGCTGAAAGACGACGACACGGAGATAGGATTTTTCGAAGGAGAAGGCTTGTTCCTGGCCGACGTGCTGAAGGAACAAGTGCTGCTGTCATTGCCGATGAAAGTAATTTGCCAGAGCGATTGCCGGGGTTTGTGCCCAAGTTGCGGGGCCAACCTAAACCACGAAGAGTGCCGTTGTGAAACGCACTCCTCCGATCCGCGTCTGGCTCCCCTCGCGCGACTGAAGCAGGACTGGCTCAAGAAACAATAGCGCTCGGGCCAAAAGCCCATAGAATCCGACCTCGATCGGTCAGGTGTTGTGTGTGGCCGTGAGACGAAAGAAAAACAAGGAGTAGAGCAATGCCAAATCCAAAACGACGACATTCGAAGCGGCGCACCAGCACCAGGCGGGCGCACGACCGGTTGTTCGCTCCAGCTCTGGCCAAGTGTCCCAACTGCCATGAGATGAAGCAGCCGCATCAGGCCTGCCCGCATTGCGGATATTACAAGGGACGGCCGGTACACGACACGAAGTAAGTACGGGTGACGAAGGGACTCTCAAAGTCTTGATCGGCAGGAACTGGTTCGTGCCCACCCGAACTTGCCAGAGTCGCTGGATAAATTCCCATGATCACAATCGCGGTCGACGCCATGGGGGGAGACCACGCACCCCGACCTGAAGTGGAGGGGAGTGTTCTGGCAGCGAAGGAGTATGGAGTTCGCGTGCTCCTGGTGGGCCAACCGAATGTGATTCGCGGGGAGCTTGCGCGGCTTTCGAGGCCAGCGGTGGCAGCTGACATCGTGCCAGCCAGCGAAGTAATCACCATGGGGGATCATCCGGCGCAGGCTTTCCGGCGGAAGAAGGACAGTTCGGTACACGTCGGAGCGCGGCTGGTGAAGGATGGCAAAGCCGACGCGTTTGTAAGTGCGGGAAACACGGGCGCGGTGATGACCACCGCGAAGTTCATCCTGGGGACGCTCGAAGCGGTTGATCGCGTAGCGCTGGCAGCGCCGTTTCCCAACGCCAAGGGCGGCGTTTCGGTTTTGCTGGATGTAGGCGCGAATGTGGATTCGAAGCCCGAGCATTTGCTGCAGTTTGCGGTTATGGGGGAGATTTATTACCGGTTGACGTTCGGGAGTCGCAAGCCGCGTGTGGGTTTGCTCTCGATTGGCGAAGAGCAGATCAAGGGCAACGAACTGACGCGCGCGGTGTATGACCGGCTGAAAGATTTGCCGGTGCACTTTGTCGGGAACGTCGAAGGCCATGATTTGTTTTCTGGCAAAGTGGACGTGATTGTCTGCGATGGATTCGTGGGAAACATCGCGCTGAAGATTTGCGAAGGGCTGGCGATGGAGATCGTGAAGTTCTTGCGGAAAACGTACAAGGGATCGCTGGCGTCGCAATTGGGCTACATCTTATCCAGAGGAGCGTTCAAGGGGATCAAAAGGACCATGGACTATTCCGAATATGGGGGAGCGCCGTTGCTCGGAGTTCGTGGAGTGTGTGTCATATCGCACGGAAAATCGAACGCCAATGCCGTCAAGAATGCGATACGCGTGGCGGCGGGACTTGCGCGGGCGAAGGTGAACGAGAAAATCGAACAAGAGCTCTCCCTGACCACCGTGAAAGCGTGAGGTCCGGAGAGAGGAGTGAAGTATGGGCAAAGTAGCATTCATTTTTCCAGGTCAGGCTTCGCAGTATTCCGGGATGGGCAAGGAACTCGCGGACAAATTTTCCGGGGCGCGTGCTGTATTCGACGAAGCGGACAAGACGTTGGGCTTTGCGGTGTCGAAGCTCTGCTTTGAAGGCACGGAAGACGACTTGAAGTTGACCGCGAATACGCAGCCGGCGATTTTGGCTGTTTCTGTGGCGGCGTTGCGAGTGCTGGCCGAGAAGGGCATGACGCCGGATTATGTCGCCGGTCACAGCTTGGGCGAATATTCTGCGCTGGTGGCTGCGGGGTCGTTGAGTTTTGCCGACGCGGTGAAATTGGTGCGCAAACGCGGCACGTATATGCAGGAAGCCGTGCCCGCTGGACAAGGGAGTATGGCGGCGATCATGGGGCTGGCGCCAACCGTGGTTCTGGATGTTTGCAAACACGCCGCGCAGGGAGAGGTCTGTTCTCCGGCGAATCTGAATTCCCCTGAGCAGACGGTAATTTCCGGTCACGCTGGCGCGGTGAAGCGTGCGGTCGAGATCGCGTCGCAGTCGGGCGCGAAGCGCGCCGTAGTGCTGGCTGTTTCCGCGCCATTTCACTGTGCCCTGATGATGCCGGCCCAACAGCGGCTGGAGAAGGATTTGGCGTCGACGAAATTCGCGAATCTGCGAATGCCCCTCGTGACCAACGTCGATGCGGATACGATCACCGCAGGCGAGGAAGCCAGCAGCGCGCTGGTGCGGCAAGTGACCATGCCGGTGCGTTGGGAAGAGTCGATGCGGTTGCTGCTGGACGAAGGCGTGAACACCTTTGTCGAAGTTGGCCCCGGCAAAGTGCTTACCGGATTGATACGCCAGATCGAGCGGTCGGTGACGACGCTGAACGTCGAAGATGAAAAAAGTCTAGCGGCGACACTGGACAGAATCACCGGAGCGAAGACCGACGCGGCGTAGTTGTAGCTCAAGGCTTTAGGCCGGAGGGTTTTTCTTGGCGTTTTCTTGAGGGCGATCGAGGTTTGCCGGCAGTGATGGAAATCCTCACCCATGAACGGGTGAGCTACAGGGCGGGACATGTTTAGCCTGAAAGACAAAGTGGCGCTCGTCACCGGCGCATCGCAGGGCATTGGCCGCGAGACGGCCTTCGCCTTGGCCGAGGCGGGCGCGAACGTGGCCCTCGCTGCGCGCAACGAGGAAAAGCTTGCGGCACTGGCCGAGGAGATTGCGGGAAGAGGCTCCGTAGCGTTCGCAGTGAAAATGGACGTTGCGGATGCGGAGCAGATCAAAGCTGGATTCAAGGCGGTGTTGGAAAGGTTTGGCAAGCTGGACATCCTGGTGAACAACGCCGCGATCACGCGAGACGGCCTTGCCGTGCGCATGAAGCAGGACGATTGGGATGCGGTGATTCGAACAAATCTGACCGGAGCGCATCTTTGTACGCAGCAGGCTTTGGCAACGATGATGAAGGCACGCGCGGGTCGGATTATCAATCTTGCGTCCGTCGTTGCGCAGATGGGCAATGCGGGGCAAGCAAATTACGTTGCGGCCAAAGGCGGCTTGATCGGCTTGACGAAAGCGATTGCCATGGAGATTGCCTCCCGCAATGTGACGGTGAATGCCGTTGCGCCCGGATTTATTGAGACGCCGATGACGGATGTCCTGCCCGATAAGGTGAAGGAAGAACTAAAGACGCGCATTCCTTTAGGACGCATGGGGACCGGCCGCGATGTGGCGGCGGCAATCGTGTTTTTGGCCAGCGATGAAGCGGGCTACATCACCGGCCACGTCCTCGACGTGAACGGCGGATTGTATTTGGCATAGATGTGACCATGGATGCGCACAAGAAACTGTTGCTTGCGCCAGACGGTCCCCGAACCCGACAGTTCGTGGCAAAAAAGGCTGGCAAGACACGAGGTTCAGGCGATGTCGCAGAATGGCAATTCACTGGATCAGGTCGATTTAGCGATGGCTATCGAAGAAGTTCTTGAAAAGATTCATCGCTAAAGTTGACCTTGGTGGGCGGGGAAAGTAGACTGGGCAGGTTACCTAGGCAAGCGAAAAAGAGATTGTAGGCCGGCCGAAACGCCGGATTACGGTGAGGCGTAGTTCGAACAAGAAAGTGCGACAGCACGTCGCGGAGGACTGGAATGGCCAGTGTAGAAGAACGCGTAAAGCAAATTATTGTCGAGCAGCTTGGCGTGGATGAAGCCGAGGTCACACCGACCGCGTCGTTCGTGGATGACTTGGGCGCGGATTCGCTCGACCAGGTGGAATTGGTAATGGCGTTCGAAGAGGCATTCGGCATCGAAGTGCCGGACGAAGACGCCGAGAAAATGACCACGGTGAAGGATGCCATCGAGTACATCGATAAGCACTCGAAAGGCAAGTGAGCCGCAGGAAAATCCCTGCATGAAGGAGCAAGTGCATTGACTCGCCGTGTCGTCGTAACGGGCGTTGGACTAGTTTGTGCGCTGGGGATCGGGACCGAGGAAAGCTGGAAAAACCTGGTCGCGGGGCGGAGTGGCGTCGCTCGCATCACCCACTTTGACACTACGGATTTCGACTGCAAGATCGCGGGCGAGGTGAAGAACTTCGACCCATTCCTTTGGATAGAAAAAAAAGAACTCAAGAAGATGGGGCGGTTTATCCAGATTGCCCTGGCTGCGGCGGATTTTGCCGTGAAGATGGCGCAGTGGGACCCGCAGAAGTCCGATCTGGACGAAGTCGGTGTGTATGTGGCCTCTGGGATCGGCGGATTCGACATCATCGAACGCGAGCACATCAAGCTGATGCAAGGCGGCCCCGGGAAGATTTCTCCCTTTTTCATTCCGTCGGCAATCGTAAACCTTGCTTCCGGCCACATTTCGATCCGTTACGGTGCGCGCGGGCCGAATTCAGCGACAGCGACAGCCTGCTCGGCCTCCGCACACTCCATTGGAGATTCTTTTAAGATCATCGAGCGCGGTGCCGCAGAGATGATGATTTGCGGCGGAACGGAAGCCACCGTGACACCGATGGGCATTGGTGGCTTTGCTTCCATGAGAGCGCTTTCCACACGCAATGATGAGCCGGAAAAAGCCAGCCGTCCCTTTGATGCCTCGCGAGACGGATTTGTGGTCGGCGAGGGCTCGGGAATTGTCATCCTGGAATCGCTCGAACACGCACAAAAGCGCAACGCGCCGATTTTCGCGGAAATCGTCGGTTATGGCATGAGTGGCGATGCATTTCATATCACCCAGCCTGCCGAGAATGGCGATGGGGCTTTCCGGGTGATGAGGGCTGCGCTGAAGGATGCGAAGCTGACACCCGAGGATATTGGCTACATCAACGCTCATGGAACTTCTACGCCCATTGGTGATGTGATTGAGACAAGAGCGATGAAGCGGTTGTTTGGCGAACGCGCCGCGAGCAAGAAACTAGCCGTAAGCTCCACAAAGTCGATGACCGGTCACCTACTTGGCGGCGCCGGTGGGTTGGAAGCAGGCATCAGCGTGCTGGCGTTGCGCGATCAGATCTTGCCGCCGACGATCAACCAGGAATCCCCCGATCCCGAGTGTGATTTGGACTATGTGCCGAATGTGGCGCGAAAAGTCAGTGTCGATTACGCGCTTTCAAATTCGTTTGGTTTCGGCGGCACAAACGCCGCGTTGATTTTCAAGCGCTGGACCGGCAAATAGCGGCCGCTTTTGCGGTGTCTCCATTGGATTTGGAAGGAAACTCCCGTGAACATCATCGTCTGCATTAAACAGGTGCCGGCAAAAGATGCGCCGCTTTCGATCGCCGGGAACTGGATCAGGGAATCGGACATCGGTTTTGAGATGAACGAGCCGGACAGTTACGCGCTCGAAGAAGCCTTGCGCCTAAAGGAAAAGCACGGTGGCGAAGTGATTGTGCTTTCACTGGGGCCGGAGCGCGTAAAGCAGACCATCAAAGAAGCTCTGGCGAAGGGGGCGGACCGCGCCATCCACGTGGCGGACGATCAATTCGCGCAGCTGGATCCACTGGGAGCCGCGAAAGTATTAGCTGCGGCTATCGGGAAAGAGAAATGTGACTTGGTGCTGACAGGCCTGCAGAGCGACGACCACGGTTTTGGCCAGACGGGCGTGCTACTCGCAGGTCTTCTGAACCTGCCGCACGCCACGATCATCATGCAAATTGAACTGCGAGACGGAAAAATGAAGCTGAAACGGGAGCTCGAAGCAGGATGGTTCCAGTACATCGAGTGCCCACTGCCCGCGGTCCTTTCGATTCAATCGGGAATCAACAAAGTCCGATACGCCACGTTGAAGGGAATTATGGCGGCAAAGAAAAAGGAAATCGCCACCATTAACCGCGAGTCGCTCGGCGTGACCCTCGAACCGACACAGAGAATCGAGAGGATTTACGTCCCGAGCAAAACGAAGAAAACGGAATTTCTGACCGGGACACCAAAGGAAATGGCGGCGAAGCTTGTAGAGAAACTGAAGTTCGACGCGAGGGTGATCTGACCATGAAAATCCTCGTGATTGCGGAACAGCGGCAAGGAAAGTGGAACAACACGAGCTTCGAGACCTTGGTCGCGGCTCAGCAAATCGCTGCAGCAACTTCGGGAAATATCGCGGCGGTGGTGATCGGCAAGGGAGTAGCAACGCTGGCCGATGAACTGGCGAATAAGAATGTGGCCGAGGTGCTGCTCGTCGAGCACGACTTGCTAGAGAACTACACCGCGGATGGATATTGCTCGGCGCTGGCGCAGGTCGTCGAGTCCAGAAAGCCGGATCTGGTATTGTTCCCGCACACATATCAAGTGCGGGATTTTGCGCCGAAACTGGCGGTCCTGCTGGGTAAGGGCATGGTGGGCGATTGTACCGGTTTCCGGAAAGAGGCTGACAAGCTGGTTTTTGTCCGGCAAATGTTTCAGGGGAAAACCGCGGCAGACGTGAGTTTTATTGGCGCCGCGCCGTGGTTCGCATCCTTTCAGTCCGGCGCATTTCGCACCGATCTATTGCAGGCGCATCCTGGCGGGAAAGCGCCCGTAAATACCGCGAAGGTGGAATTGAAGGCTGCGGATATTCGAACGAAGCCGCTCGAACTATTCAAGGAAGCGAAAGCCTCAGTGGACTTGACGCAGGCGCCACTGATTGTGGCGGTCGGACGTGGGATCAAAGCGCCGGAAAATATCGCGCAGGCGGAAGCTGTGGCGAAGGCGCTTGGCGGAGAAATCGCGGCGTCGCGCCCGATTTGCGACGAAGGCTGGCTGCCCATGGAGCGCCAGATCGGCAGTTCGGGACAAACCGTTGCGCCGAAATTGTATCTGGCTCTTGGCATCAGCGGCGCCATTCAGCACGTGGTGGGAATGAAGGGGGCACGCACCATCGTCGCCGTCAATAAAGACCAGAATGCGCCCATTTTCGAAATCGCGGATTACGGCATCGTGGCTGATATCTTCGAAGTCATGCCCGCCTTGACGGAAGAATTGCAAAAAGCCAAAGGCTAGATCAAGCAAAACGACTGATATCGTATAATCGAGACGCTGTATGACGCACGAAGACCACAAAACAGTTCTCAATTGTCAGGATGATGGTTCCAGAGTTGCCGAGATTCCCACCATTGCCGGGTGCTATGCGGTGATGACGTCCCGCAATGCGGCTTCAGCAGAATTGGCAAAGGTATTCGCTTTGATCGCGGAGGAGTTCCGCCACAAGGGGCAGCCCTGGCCCGCGGATACCACCGAGATCATCAGTGGCTAGCGCGAATGCGCGATTTCAACGTGTGGCCCGACTCCTTGGATTCGGTCTCAGCCGTACAACAGGAAGTCACGAGCGTTGGCTTCATCGAGACAGCAGGGGTGTAACGATCCAGATTCGTGGCGAAAAGGAAATAGGGCCGCTCTTGTTCTTCAAAATTCTCCGGCAGCGGGGAGTGTCACTGGAGGATTTCGCGAAGTTGCGTTAGGGACGCCATGGCGATTCAACGGGAACAATTGGAAGCGGATGTATTGATCGTAGGCGCGGGGCCAGCCGGGCTAAGTTGCGCTTTGCATCTGGCCAATCTGGTCAAAAAACACCATGCCAGCGGCGCGAAGCCGGAGCTCTCGGCTGAAAATATTTATGTGCTGGAAAAAGGGCGAGAGATCGGCGCGCACCAATTGTCCGGCGCCATCATGAATCCGAAGGCGCTAGCGGAACTCGTTCCGGATTTTGAAAAAAACGCGCCTCTGGATACGCCGGTGACGGATTCGGCGGCATTACTGTTCACCCAGAAGTGGTCGTATCGTTTTCCGATTACGCCGTCCCCTTTCAATAACGCAGGCAATTTCGTCATTTCGCTGAGCCGGCTGGTGAAATGGATGGGCGGTTTGGTTGAGGCGGCGGGCGTCAATGTCTTCAAGGAATTCGGCGGCGCAGAGCTAATCCATGAAGGAAGTGGAATCGCCGGCGTCATTACCGAGGACAAAGGCATCGACAAGAATGGAAAGCCTAAAGACAACTACACGCCGGGTTACGAACTTCGCGCCAAGGTGACCGTGCTCGCGGAAGGCCCGCGCGGATCGCTGACGAAGCAGCTCGTCGAAAAGAAAAAACTGGACAACATAAATCCGCAAACCTACGGCATCGGGATTAAGGAATTGTGGGATGTCCAGCCTGGGAAAATTAAGCCGGGGTACGTAGCCCACACGCTGGGCTGGCCGCTCTCAACCAAAATGTATGGGGGAGGCTGGATTTACGGCTTGTCGAATAACCGTGTCTCGATTGGTCTGGTGGTTGCTCTCGAATATGCTGATTCGCGATTTGACCCGCACGCCGCGTTTCAAACCTGGAAGACGCACCCGTTTGTGCGCAATCTTTTGGAAGGCGGAAAGCTCGTGCGCTATGGCGCGAAATCATTGCCTTATGGTGGCTGGTACGCTATGCCTCGCAATTATGTGGATGGCGGCCTGATCGTTGGTGACTCGGGCAGCTTTCTGGATTCACAGCGGCTCAAAGGCGTGCACCTGGCGATGAAGAGCGGAATGCTCGCAGCGGAAACCATTTTTGAAGCGTTAAGAACGGGCGATACTTCCGCGAAAACGCTCAAGCTTTACAAAGACAAGATCGACCAGAGCTATGTCAAAGAAGAGCTGTGGAAAGTGCGCAACTTCCACCAGTCCTTTCACAACGGACTCTTCGAAGGCTTTGTGTTCTCCGGATTGCAGGAGATTACGGGCGGCCACGGCTTGATCGACCCCATGCACGCGCCACCGGGGTACCAAGCATACGACCAGATCCACGGCCGGCCGGCACCGGAGCGATTCAAAGGCGACGGCAAGCTGACGTTTGACCGCTTGACGGACGTCTATCATTCCGGCACGCGGCATGAAGAAGATCAGCCCTGTCACTTGAAAGTTTCGGATTTCAACATTTGTTCGACGCGATGCGTCGAAGAGTACGGCAACCCTTGCCAGTACTTTTGTCCCGCGGCGGTATACGAAATGGCGAAGGAAGGCGACGGGCTGAAGTTGAAAATCAACGCGGCAAACTGCGTACACTGCAAAACCTGCGACATCGCTGATCCCTATCAAATCATCAACTGGACGGTGCCTGAAGGCGGCGGCGGGCCGAATTACGAAGGGATGTAAAGGCTACTCTGTTCTGTGCCGTCCTCACGAACTGGGCGACCAGAGCTTGTGGAAAAACGTGCGCACGCGGTTCCATGTCGCGCCGTCGGCCGTTTTCTTTGGCGCGTTCGCTGGGGAAAGCGCTGAAGTCAGGGCGGGAGCAGCCGCCTGAGCAAGCACGGGATCGCCTTCGACTTTTCCCTGGAAGATCAACGTCGGACGTACGCGGGCGCGCCGCACCAGAACGATGAGATTCGGATCGTAATCCTGCTGTACCTTGGCATTGGCGTCGTAGTGCAGCGGCGGCATGAACACCTGGTAGACGGGCTCTTCTTTTGCAGGCGGCGCAGCGGCGGTCTGTGGAGGCGGGGCGGGCCTTTGTTCGGCAGCCTTCGGCTTCGTATCTTCGGGAGACCCGAGTCCGCTGACTTGGGTGGAAATTCCCGAGGCCTTTTCGCTCACTTGAAGCTCGCAGTTGCACTGCCCGGCGGACGTATGCAGCGTATCCAGCTGCCCATTGGCAATCGACATTTCGCCGTTCTGCGGAATCAGCAGGCTCTGGCCGGTCAATTGCTGCTCGATACGGATCGCACCTTTGCTTGGATGGAGGCACATCGTGCCGGAGCCATCCAGACCAATCAGCACTTCCGCTGGTCCATTTCCGATGGGCAGCGTCCGAGCCAGAATCTGTGCGGTATAAACGTTCAGGGCCAACTGGCCCTCGATGCGGGCGTGAATTGTGCCGCTGTCGAGGGCAATCGTCAGCGCGGTCCCCGATTTCAGCACCGAGAAATGAGAAGGTCCGCAAATAGTAATAGTGCCGCCCTCCACAAGGTCGATGTGAGCCTGCCCGGATTTGACGCGAACCTCACTGCCGCTTCGCAGAATGGTCTTTATCTGCCCATTCGCCGAATCCACCCTCATCGGCCCTTGCACGGAGATGGAATCGCCTTCGATGGCCCCGACCGCATCCCCAAGGGGAGGATTGTCCGCGCGAGCCGACGGGAAACGAGCCAACAGCGCAGACAGGCAGCCAGCCACACAAAAGCAGGTAGCGACAAGGCAAACGAGCCGGATGATTGGGGAACGCTGCAAGCCTGATGGTCTCCATCCTGACAGAAGGAACAACAACACCTCTATACTATACAATGATGGAAACCGGCGAAAAGCGCCTCGAAGGCGCCATGGATCCAATCAGCGCACATTACGACGTTCGCCTGCCCAAGCTTCCCTGGCACCGGCGAATACAAATTCCCATTATCGCCGCGGTAGTCTACAGCTTGATCCGCGTGTTGGGACCGACCCTCCGGTTTGAGGTGCTCGGCCGAGCAAATGCCGACCGGACCTGGAGCGCTAAACAACCCATCATTTGGGCGTTCTGGCATCGCTGCATCGTCCCCATCGCGTGGTATGGCCGAAACCGCGGCATCGTGATCATGAACACCACGGCGTTTGATGGCCAATGGACACGTAAGGTCATCGAGTGGCTGGGATTCGGGACCGCGCAGGGAAGTTCGTCGCGGGGCGGCTTGCGTGGGCTGCAGGTGATGGCGCAGCGCATCAAGGAAGGGCTGGATTGCGGTTTCACGATCGACGGCCCTCGAGGGCCCCGCTACATGGCCAAGGTTGGGCCAGTCTTGCTGGCACGAATGACTGGAGCGCCAATCATGGTGTTTCACGTGGGAGTGGAACGGGGACGAACCTTCGAAAAAACCTGGGACCACTTCTGCATGCCGTCGCTGTTTACGCGCGCCATCCTGGTGGGCTCTCCGCTGATCCACGTGCCGCAGGACGCCGATGCCGAGACGATCAAGGCAAAGCACGAAGAGATGCAAAAAGCTTTGGAACGGGTTCGGGACATTACCGAGGGGTGGTTTTCGCTAACCGAAGAAGAGCGCCAACACTATCGTGCGGAGATCGGCCCGTAACAGCCTAAAAAAAACGTACCGCTTCATTCCATCGAAGAAGGATTCCTCGCTACGCTCGGAATGACAGTTTGCTACTGTAACCGGTCAATCATTACCGTCGCGTTCGCCCAGCTTTACGGGAAGATCCAGCTTCTTCGCGCCGCGATATAAGGTAACCGTAATTGTGTCCCCGGGCCGCTTGCGATTCAGAATGTAATCGATGTCGAACTGGTTGGAGACTTTCTGGCCTTCGACGCCAACGATAACATCGCCGCCGATCATGATGCGTCGCATGCCCGCTTGCGCGACCTTGTCTCCGCCGCGAATGCCAGCAGCGGCGGCAGGGCTGTTCTTGGTCGTTTGCTCGACCAGTAGGCCCTCCTGAACGGGAAGATCCAGCGCCTCGGACAACCATCCCGCCACCTGTATTGTGCGCACGCCTAGATAAGCCCTGCGCACTTTGCCTTCGGTCATGAGGTCGTTGGCGATGAGCTTAGCCGTATTGATGGGAATGGCAAAGCCGATGCCCGCGGTGGTACCCGAAGGAGTGTAGATCGCGGAATTAATCCCGATGACGTCGCCGTGAGTGTCGATCAGCGGGCCTCCGGAATTGCCCCGGTTGATCGAGGCGTCCGTCTGTATGGCATCGTCAATGAAGGTCGTGTCGCTGGTCTGCACGGTGCGGCCAAGCGCGCTGACTACGCCTGTGGTCAAAGTAGACTGAAAGCCAAACGGATCGCCGATCGCCAAGACTTTTTGGCCCACTTGAAGGTTGGCAGAATCGCCGAGGGGCAGAGACGCAAGTTGCTTGCCTTTAGGATCGATTTTGATCAGCGCCACATCATTGCGCTGGTCCGCCCCAATGAATTTCGCGGGGCCGCGCGTTTTGTCTCCCAGGATAACCTCGATCGACTGCGCCCCGGCGACCACGTGATAGTTGGTCAGGATGTACCCGCGCGGATCGATCACGAAGCCAGAACCCGCGCCTTCGACAGGCACTGGGTCCATGAAGAAGTCGTACTCGGTCGCCTTGGTCAGGATGTTTGCAACCGCCGGAGAAGCCTGGCGGTAGATGCGGACGTTGATAGACTCGTCTTCCGTCAAGCGTTCGCTGTGTTGCGGTAAGGAGGCTGTCTGAGCGGATCCAGCGCTCGCGTTGGACCGGCGAGCCTCGACGTCCTTTGCCTGCCGGGGGCCGTATCGCGCACCCACCCAAAACGCGCCTAGCACCAGGATCAGAGCAATCAGAATGAACCGGCCACGGCTCATGTCATTTCCACGACTCATATCGGTCATCCTCTACCTGTCCTCTATAGGGATAGTATAAGGAATTTTCGATGTCGCGTTCACAAATGGTTGGAGAGACGCACGTGTCCACAGTAGCGGGTAAGTCAGTCCGGCGGAAGAAACGGCACGACGCTGACTAAGCGGCGATGAAAACGACTTTCGATTGGCGGCGGGATTTCTTCGGTGATCCCAACAACTCTTTTTCAGCCTGCAACCAATCTTGCATCGGATCGCCAGGGGTGCAGCCGCGCTCCAGGTAGATGTGATACGCGCGCGTCGCGATATCTTCCTGGGTGGGCCTGGCTTTTGCTTTGGTGGTTTTCCTTGTGGCCGCTGAACTGACCGTCTTCGTTTTCGGCATTAGGCATTCCTCCGCGCCAACTTACTCATTCCATTTTAAGTTTTGGCTTAAAAGGCATCTCGATAAATTCAGATAGACGTGCTGTTTCCGATAAGCCGCAAAGGACGAATGGCGAGTATCGAAGAATTGGAAGATTGCGGTAGGTTGCTCGACCGGCAGGAAAATTTCGCTATCAAAAAAGATCGGGCGGAGAACCTCACGGTTCTCCGCCCGATGAAGAGAGAAAGTTAGAAGGTGAGCTTGGCCGTCAGTTGAGCCATTCTCATGTCCGTTGCAGCAGTCGCGAATGCGCCATAGGGCGACGTCGGCGGCGCTTGCGTGAAAATGACCTTTCCGAAATTCGCAGCCCCCAGGATCGTTTCCGACGTCGGCGGCCCGTAGTTCGCATGGTTGAGCCAGTTGTAGGCGTTCAGCCCCACTTGAAGGCCGACGCGCTCCGTGAGGTGAAAGGTCTTCCGGAGGCTCATATCGCCGCCTAGGAAGCCTGGCCCGCGGAAGGCATTGCGCCCCACGACGTTGCCCGTGAAGCCGGTCGGTGCCGCGAACAAATAAGGCGCACTGGTGTTGTATTGACCGGCGATTCCGAAGCATGGAGCCGCAACGCAAGCGCTCACGTTCGAAAAATTCCTCTTGGAGAACATGGGCTGTAGGATGATCGCAGCACCCGGAGTAATGAACCCTGTGCCCATATTTTGACTGGTGAGGCCCCCGACCGTCGCACTGTCATCAACGGTGAAGGGGAAACCCGTGCGGAAGAACTCCGTGCCGGAGAGTTGCCAGTTACCGATGGCGGTATTCAACAAGCGATTGCTGCTCTTGAATGGCAGCGCATAGATATAGCTCGCGCTCAGCTGATGACGAGCGTCGTAGTCGGCCGAAGCGTAGTTGGCTCGCAGACTGTAGGGATTAATCTGGCCCAAGACGCTGGTGTAGATGCTCCACGGCAATACGCCGCCATTTGATCCCTCGTCCAAGGCGTGGGAATAGGTGTAGTTAAAGCGGCCGCTCAACCCGTGCCAGCTAGTCTCTTGTACCGACAGGGTCAGCCCGTTGTAGTTGGACACGGCCCCGCTCTGGAGGAAATTCACTCGTCCCACGCGAGGATCCGGCGCCGTGGCAGGGAGGATGCCATATCCAAATTGGCCTGGCCCTGCGAAGGCGTTGAGGTAGTCGTTGTAGTACAGCTCGGAAAAGCCCCGGTTGCCCACATAGTTAGCCGAAACGATCGTGTGCGGAGTCAAGCTGTGCTGAACTTCCAAGTTCCATTCCACATACTTCGGGTTCTGGAGGTTGCGGCTCACGTCGTTCAACGTCGGGGTGGTGGCGCACCCTGCTGGAAGACCAGGAGTTGCCAGATAGGTGGTCAAACTACCGCCGTTATAGTAATTGGTGTTGAAGGCGGAATTGCACTGCTGGACCAGAGCCACTCCGCTGCCCGGGAATGTGGTTGATGATGGGGACTTCATGTCCCAAGCTAGGCTTCCGCCAGGAACGGCCCACAGGTTCACTTGAGGGAAGTTGGTATCAATGGCGCTAAGAACGGTACCGGGGTACAGATCGGCGAATAAGCCGACGCCAGCACGAATTACAGTCTTGTCGCCTGCAGGTGTCCAAGCCATACCGAATCGGGGTTGGAAGGCTACCATTTCATTGCTTGGGATAATTGTCTTTAAGCCTGTCTGGAAGGATTGGTTGTAGGGAATATCTGCTCCATGCTGCAGATCGTTGAAAGGATTGACCGGGAGACCTGCGCAGTGGTGTTGGCAAACACCGCCGGAATTGCGGTCGGCTCGGAGGGCCAAGGTGAACTTCAACTTTGAAGTTGCCCGGAATTCGTCCTGGAAATAAAGCCCAAAGCTATAGAAAGCCACAGGCTGGACCGGGCTCTGCGCGAAATTATATTGCGTGAAACTCACCTGGTCGTTGGCGAACCCGAATAGCGTCGTGTTCTCTGCAGGATAAACAGCTAGCGACGCGGCGGTTAAATCGCTGATGTCATCCCGCCGAAAGTTCACCCCCATTTTGAACGAATGATTCCCACGAGTAACGGAGAGGTCGTCCACCAATCCCCATTGGGTTACTCTGCGGCCTTGGGGGAAAAGGAAGCCGGGATAACCTCCCTGCCCGGAACCGAACCCAAGGTTCGTGAGGGAGCCATCGGTGAAGGCGAGGTTGCCGGGAATGAGGCCAAGTGCAGGAGACGAGGAGCTGATGGAGCCGAAAATCGCGGAGTACCACAGCACGGAACCGATGAAATTGTTCACTACCGTTGGGTTGAATACGTGAGTATAGTTCAGCTGGCCTTCGTTTTGAGGTTGCGTGCTAAAGGTGTTAAAGGTTGGGTTAATCACATCGGTATAAGTCGGCTGAACGCCACGATCAAACTTCATGCGGCCGAATATCTTATCGTTGTCGCCAAGGGAGTAGTCGATTCTAGCAGAGAGCAGCCATTCCTTATTCCCTGAGGGGGTGCTGTCCGTCCAAGACTGGGTGCACACATTGCTAGAAAGAGCAGCGGGAAGAGTAGCGGCAGTCCACCCGCCTGACCCAGTGCAGCTACCGGCGTTAGGCGTGGCGCTGGCGATACTCGGCGCCCCGTTCCACAGCTTGAAGAGGCTTTGGTAGAACGCAACGGAGGGCGCATCCTGGGGAATGTTACCCAGGACATAGTTTTCGAACGTTGGAGTGGGGGTGGTTACTGGTTTGACCGAGCCGAAGATGTAACGGATGCCTTCAGTGTTCAAGAAGAAAAAGAGTTTGTCTTTGATGACCGGTCCGCCGAAAGATGCAGCCCACTGGTTGTTGTTTTCGAATGGACGCGGGGCTCCCGCGGCCAGCAGTAAAGGATCATTTGCATTCAAGTAGCGGCCCGTCCAGTTGTAAACGGCGTTGCCGTGCCAACTGTTCGAGCCAGACTTTGTGGAATAGTCGATTTGCGAAGCGGCCTGGCGCCCGTATTGGCCGGTATAAGCATTGTTCACAACCGAGACTTCCTGCAATTCATTGCCGCCGAGCAGGAGGTTGCTCGAACCCGAATTGTTCAGGTTCAAAAACGGATCGTTGTAATCGTTGCCGTTCATGGTGAAGAGATTCGAAGTGCCTGGTAGTCCAAAGGTGCTGAAGTTGCCGTACCCGCCGCCAGCGGCATTGCTCATGGTGACGCCCGGCGCCGTTTGCGCCACATAAGTTACGTCTCCGCCTGGGTTTGGAATTTCCTGAATCTGCTTGGTCTCAAAGTTGGTGGAGATATTGGCGTTTTCCGTTTGAAGCCCCGCTTGTTCTCCGGACACTTCTACCGTCGTGGCAGTTGAGCCGACTTCCAAGGGGATATTGACGCTGACCGTTGTCCCGAGCAATACCGAGACGTTTCGCGTCGCGGTTTTGAATCCCTCCTTCGTCACCGACAGCGCGTATTGGCCCGGTTTCAATAGCGCAAAGACGTAATCTCCGCCTGCGGAGCTGCTCACCGTTTGCTGGTCCCCAGTAGCGCTGTTCTTCAGCGTTAACTGGGCACCCGAAATGACCGCCCCCGTGGCGTCGGTTACTACGCCGGCGATTCCGCCGGTAACGATCGATTGGGCCGGTACCTTGAACGTTACAAAAAACAAAAACAGTAGCGACAATGACGCCGCTTTTAAAAGCTTCTTTGTCATCTTTTCTTTCCCCTATTTAAATAGACTTCGTCTCAGCGGCGACTTTGGACACACCAATCCATCGCCGCAATAAGCAGCATTCACACGTTGTCCACCACTCGCTTTGGACTTTTACTGCTTGGAAGAGCCCCTAACCTGAGCTAACCGAGCAACGCAGCAAAACCCACACGCAGGAACCGACCGACTGAAGTGCCCCAAAACAGTGCAAGCTTCGTGCCAATTTGGATTTTCCAACGTTAACAAAATGTAGAATTTATTTGGCCTCTTAGTCCAATGTGGCTTCCCGTCTCCGGAAATTAGAAGATTTCTATGATTTCCTGGGAGCGATCTCGATGCCGACAAATTCGACCACAATGGATCGACGGGCGTCTCTCCGCTGCGGAATGAGGCCAACAAAAAGAAAAACGGCTCGCCATCGAAGCGAGCCGTTCTCGAATTCGATTGAAGTTTTGGTCAGGCGACGGTGATTTCCTTCGATAGATAAACGTCCTGAATCGCATTCAGCAGTTTCACGCCTTCTGACATCGGCCGTTGGAATGCTTTGCGCCCGCTGATTAGGCCCGTGCCGCCCGCGCGCTTGTTGATAACCGCGGTCCCGACCGCTTCTTCGAAGTCGTTTGCTCCCGAAGCTCCGCCAGAATTGATCAATCCCGACCTGCCCATGAAGCAATTCGCCACCTGGTACCGGGTCAGATCAATGGGATGATCGCTGCTAAGTTCGGTGTAAATGCGCTTGTCGAATTTGCCGTAGCTCGAATTGCCCATGTTCAGGGCTTCATATCCGCCATTATTTTCCGGCAGCTTCTGCTTAATGATGTCGGCCTGAATCGTGACCCCGAGGTGGTTTGCCTGGCCGGTAAGATCGGCGGAAACGTGGTAGTCCTTGTCCTTTTTAAAGGCAGGGTTGCGAAGATAGCACCAGAGAACCGTGGCCATGCCGAGCTCGTGAGCTTTCGCGAAAGCATGGCTTATCTCAATAATTTGGCGGTCGCTCTGCTCGGATCCGAAATAAATCGTTGCGCCGACGGCGGCTGCGCCCATGTCGTAAGCTTCCTGAACGGTGCCGAAGAGAATCTGGTTGAACTGATTGGGGAAAGTGAGCAGTTCGTTGTGATTGATCTTTACGATAAAGGGAATTTTATGCGCATATTTTCTCGCGACGGAACCGAGCACACCGAATGTGGACGCGACCGCGTTGCAGCCGCCCTCAATCGCCAGCTTGACAATGTTCTCGCCATCGAAGTAATCCGGGTTTTTCGCAAAACTCGCGCCGGCGGAATGCTCGATCCCTTGGTCGACAGGAAGTATCGACATATAGCCGCTACCGGCGAGCCTGCCGGTGAAAAAGAGCCGATGAAGATTATTGAGTACTCGAAGGTTGCGATCCGACACGGCGTACACCCGATCGATGAAGTCGGGCCCGGGAAGGTGCAGCCGTTCCTTCGAGATTTTGGGAGACTTGAAGCCGAGAAGCGAGTCCGCTTTCGAGCCCAGGAATTGTTCCACCGTGGAAAATGTTGCGGTTGCCATAATTCTCTCCTAGTTAATTTCCAGAATTCTTCGCCAGCAGCGAGCCGGCATCCTTATCCACCAGCCAAAGCAATTTGCCATTGACCGGCTGGATGAATTGAGCCGGAAGCTGCTCCGGCTCGTAAGGACCTTCCAAAACCGCCTTCAAGGCCAGCGCCTTGTCCGCGCGTGTTACACAAAACATCAAGCGGTTGGCCTGATTCGCGGCGGCAACGGTGAGCGTAATGCGTTCGGTGTACAACTTGCCGACCCAGTTGCGGACCGCGATCCGATTCGTCGCGTGCAGCGCTTTGGTGCCCGGGAAAAGCGACAAGGTGTGGCCTTCATCACCCATGCCAAGGAGCACCAGATCGAAGCGAGGATACTCGCCTTCCTTTAGTTTAAAGTATGCTCGCAAATCCTGCTCGTATTCGAGAGCCGCTTTTTCGGTATCGGCATATTCGCCCTTGATGCGCGTAATCTGCTCGGGCTTGACCAAGCCATTTGAAAATAAGGTCTGATTGGCCATGTGAAAGTTACTTTCAGAGTTGTCCGGCGGAGCGTGGCGTTCGTCGCCAAAAAAGAAATGAAGCTTCGGCCATGGAATCTTTGAACTGTAATCCGGATCCCCGCTAAGCATTGAATACAGCGCCTTCGGAGTCGAGCCGCCGGCGAGCGCAACCGTAAAAGAGCCTTTTTGCGCGATGGCTTCATTCACAGACTTGAGGAACTCATCGGCAGCGCGACGAGTAATCTCTCCGGCGTCGGGAAGAACAACGACTTCTCGCTGACTGGATTGGCTCATTCCGGTTTGGCTCATAATCAGGAACCTGCTTTCGTGGTGACTGCTGGAGCGGCGACCCGGCCGCGCACATCGAGGTCCTCTTCGCCGATACGCCGCCACTCGCGCCCGTCGCGCTCGAGCAGTTCTTCGGCTTCCACCGGTCCCCAGGACCCAGACGGGTAATTTGGAAAGCCGCGCGGCGGAATGGCATGCCACACGTCCAGAATTGGTTGAATCACTTTCCACCCGGCTTCCACCATATCGCTGCGCTGGAACAGTGTGGCATCTCCGGCCATGCAGTCGCGCAGGAGCCGCTCGTAGCCCGTGCCATGCTCCATGCCAAAATAGGATTTATAGTCGAAATCCATGTTCACCAGGCCGAGCCGCATCACCGCGCCAGGCACTTTGGCGCCGAAACTGAGAGAAATGCCTTCGTCGGGCTGAATGTGAATGACTAGCCGGTTGGTTTCAACATTCTTTACGGCGGTGTTGCGGAACAGAACAAACGGAGTGCGCCGGAACTGGATCACGATTTCCGTGGCGCGCTGCGCGAGCCGCTTTCCAGTGCGGAGATAAAAGGGAACTCCGGCCCAACGCCAATTGTCGATTTGCAGTTTGAGGGCGACGAATGTTTCCGTGTTCGAATCGTGAGCGACGTCAGGCTCGCTGCGGTAGCCAACAACGCGCTCTCCGTCAGCCATCCCTTCACCATATTGACCGCGGACCATACTTTTCAGAACATCTTCAGGGCTGAGCGGCTGAATGGCGTGCAAGACTTCTGCCTGCTTGTTACGAACCTCGTCCGCATCGAACGAAATGGGCGGCTCCATGGCCGTCATGGTCAGGAGCTGGAACAGATGATTTGGCACCATGTCCCGGAGCGCACCCGCGGTCTCGTAAAAGCCGCCGCGATGTTCCACGCCGACCGTTTCGGCCGCGGTGATTTGGACGTGATCCACGTAGTTGCGATTCCAAAGCGGCTCGATAATGTTGTTCGTAAAACGGAACACCATCACGTTCTGGACCGTTTCTTTGCCCAGATAGTGGTCGATGCGATAAATCTGTTTCTCCGTCAGGCTCTTTTTTAAGTGGCAATTCAGTTGGCGTGCGGATTCCAGATCATGTCCGAACGGCTTTTCGATGATCACCCGCGTCCAATGGTCGTCGTCCTGTTTCGTCAGACCGGCGCGGCCGAGTTGTTCCACAATAGTCGCAAAAAAACGCGGGGCTACAGCAAGGTAAAAGAACTTGTTGCCGTCGGTATGATGGGCGTTCGCCGCTTCGTCAATTTGTATCTTGAGTCTCTGATAGGCCTCGGGATCCTGAAAGTCGCCCTTCACAAAGTAAATGCGCTGCGACAGTTCGTCCCACATCTTCAAGTCGATCGGGTCGGGCGCGAAGTCCGGCATTTCCTGACCAAGTGTCTTGCGGAAGGACTCCGTGTCCAGGTCATTCGCCGCGAATCCCACAATCGCGAATTGCTTGGACAGAATGGATTCCTGGGCCAGATTCAGCAGCGCGGGAATAAGCTTTCGCTTGGTGAGATCTCCGGTGGCGCCGAAGATGACCATGACACAAGGCGGGGCAATACTGGCCGTTTCCAAATGATTCGAGCTCATGAAACGATCCTAATCTTCGGGCAGATGAAGCCTTTGGCCGTGTTCACTGACCGCCCTGACCCGCTTTCTTTTCAAGGTGCCCGCCAAACTGGAACCGCATCGCGGATAGAAGCTTTGCTGCGAAATCGCCTTCACCCCGCGATGAAAATCTCTCGTACAGCGCGGCGCTCAGAACCGGCGCGGGAGCGGTCGATTCTATCGCGGCAAGAATGGTCCAACGGCCTTCGCCAGAATCGGAAACGCGGCCGGAATAATTTTGCAACGTTGGTTGCTCGAGCAGCGAAATAGCCGTCAAATCCAAAAGCCAGGACGCAACCACGCTGCCGCGCCGCCACACTTCTGCAACATCGGCCAGATTGAAATCATACTGATAGTGCTCCGGATTGCGAAGAGGCGTAGTTTCCGCATCCTCCACTTGTTTGTGGCGTCCCGCATCGGCATGTTCCAAAATGTTCAAACCTTCGGCGTAGGCGGCCATCAATCCGTACTCGATTCCGTTGTGAACCATTTTTACGAAGTGGCCGGCGCCGGACGGGCCGCAATGCAAGTAGCCTTCTTCCGCCGTGCCTTTTGCCTTCTCGCGGCCGGGCGTGCGGGGAATATCGCCGCGGCCTGGGGCGAGGGCCTTGAAGATGGGATCGAGGCGTTGAACGACGCTTGTCTCCCCGCCAATCATTTCACAGTAGCCGCGCTCAAGCCCCCAAACGCCGCCGCTGGTACCTACGTCGACATAGTGAATGCCTCTCGCGGTGAGTTCCTTCGCGCGGCGGATGTCGTCGATGTAGTACGAGTTGCCACCGTCGATAATGGTATCGTCGTTCGAAAGTTTGGGACCCAACTCGGCGATGGTCGCGTCCACTACCGCCGCGGGCACCATCAACCAGATCGCCCGCGGCTTCTGCAGCTTCGCCACAAAATCATCGAGGGAGCTTGAGCCCGTGGCGCCATCGGCAGTCAATTGCTGTACCACGGCAGGGGTGCGATCGTACACCACGCAATTGTGCCCTGCCTTCTCCAGGCGGCGAACCATGTTCGCCCCCATCCTTCCCAAACCGATCATTCCGAGTTGCATTTTGTACACCCCCACGCAGTTTTTGACTCTTCCAGTAGCCCGGATCGTCGGCGAAACAATCCGGGAGAAAACCGTTCGACTCGTGTGCCGCTTTGAGCTATCGCACGCTGGCGGACTTGCCCGTGGCGTCGAGCAAAGTCTTGAACGCGTCGGCGAAGAGTTTCACGCCGTCCTCCAACAACTTTTGCGTGACTTCCTTCATCGAAATTCCGGCTTTCGCCAGATTTTCCATCGTTTTGGCAGCTCCGGCAACATCCTCGGTCAAGCTAGGGCGCAGCTTGCCGTGATCGCGGAACGCATCGAAAGTGGCCGGCGGAATCGTGTCCACAGTGTCGGCGCCGATCAGTTCTTCAACGTAAAGAACATCGCGATACTTGGGATTCTTGGTGCTGGTGCTGGCCCAAAGGAGCCGCTGTGTCTGGGCACCCTTTGCCGCGAGCGCCTTCCAGCGTGCGCCGCCAAAGAGCTCCTGGTATTTCTTGTAAGTGAGCTTGGCATTGGCGATCGCGACCTTGCCTTCAATGCTGGAGAGCAGTGTTTTCGCGTCGCCGCTCGCGCCCTTGAGCTTTTCCTCGATCTTGGAATCGATAAGCGTGTCGATGCGGCTCACGAAAAAGCTCGCGACGCTCGCGCAATGGCTGACGTCCTGACCCTTCAATGCACGCGCTTCCAGGGCAGACAAAAACGCCTCCGCTACTTGTTCGTAGGCCGATTGCGCAAACAAAAGCGTGATATTGATGTTCAGGCCGTCTTCCAGTAACTGGCGAACCGCGGGAATGCCTTCGGGCGTGGCCGGAACCTTGACCATCAGGTTCTCGCGACCGACCGTCTTCCAGAGGCGCCGCGCTTCTTCGAGCGTGGCTTTCTGGTCATTCGCCAGGTACGGCGAAACTTCCAGGCTCACATAGCCGTCGCGGCGCCGCGTGGATTGATACACGGGCTTGAAAATGTCGCACGCGTCCTGCACGTCCCGTATAGCAATCTTTTCATACAGACTCTTTGCGTTGAGAGATTTTGCGTCAGCTGATTGCAGAATATCGTTATACAGCGTACTTTCCGCGATGGCTTTTTCGAAGATCGAAGGGTTCGAGGTCTGACCGCGCAAACCATCCTCTTCAATCATTTTCTTCAGTCCGCCGCCGGTCAAAAGGTCGCGGCGGATATAGTCCATCCAGGGCGACTGGCCGTATTCAAGCAGCCCCTTCAACGGGTTCGTTCCGGCAGTCTTGGGAATTGTTACTGACGTAGTCATTGGGCTTCTCCTTTACTTGCCTTCAGGGCCGTCGGCCCTATTGTACGCTCCTAAGGAGCGCACGAATCCAGATTTCAACTTTTTAACACTTTCTCCTCGAGCGCGTGCACTTTCGCGAGCCGGCGCACATGGCGTTCCTCGTTGGTAAAGTTTGCGGGCAAGAAGGCGCGAACCACGTCTTCCGCCAGCTTCTCTCCAATGACCGACGAACCCATGACGAGCACATTCATGTTGTCGTGCTCGACTCCCTGATGCCCGGAGTATGTGTCGTGACAAATTCCGGCGCGAATGCCAGTCAGCTTGTTCGCTGCGACACTCGCGCCTATACCACTACCGCAGATCAGCACGCCTCGTTCGGCCTTTCCATCCAGGATTGCCCGCCCCACGGCTTCCGCGAAATCGGGATAGTCCGAAGGATTTTCGTTGAATGCGCCGACGTCCAACACCGCATGGCCGAGCGAGCGGATCAGATCACCGATGGCGTTCTTCAACTGGAAGCCGGTGTGATCGGAGCCAATAACGACCTTCATCGGCAAATCACTTTCCAAGCAGTTCTTTTGCGGCGGCGACGACGTGTTCCGCATCGAAGCCAAACTTCTTGAGCACGTCCTTCAATGGCGCGGAGGCGCCGAAAGAGTGCATGCCGATCGCTTTACCTTTAATCCCGATGTAGCGTTCCCAACCTAACGTGGCGGCCATTTCGACGGAAACGCGTGCAGTCACGTTCGATGGCAACACGGATTCCTTGTAGGCAGCGTCCTGAAGGTCGAAAAGCTCGCAACACGGCATGCTGACGACACGCGCTTGGATGCCCTCGGTTTTTAATTTCTCGTATGCGCTCACCGCCCATTGCAACTCGCTCCCGGTGGCTAGGAGAATGACATCAGGTTTACCGCCATCTGCGTCCGCCAGAATGTAACCTCCCTTTAGGGCGCCCGAAGCGGCGGCGTACTTGGTGCGGTCCAAAGTGGGCATCGCCTGGCGGCTGAAAACCAGCGTTGACGGACCATGATTGTGCTGCAGAGCCGCTTTATATGCTTCCGTCACTTCATTGGCGTCGCCGGGACGAAACACCAGCATGTTGGGCATGGCGCGAAACGCCGCCAATTGCTCCACCGGTTGGTGTGTCGGACCGTCTTCCCCCAGGCCGATGGAATCGTGCGTGAAAATGAAGAGAACCGGGATCTCCATCAGGGCCGCCAGCCTCATGCTGGGTCGCATGTAATCGCTGAAGTTAAAGAACGTGGCGGAAAACGACCGCAGCCCGCTGAGGCACATGCCGTTCACCGCAGCTCCCATGGCGTGTTCACGAACGCCGAAATGCACGTTGCGGCCGTCGAAATGGACGGGGAAGAACTCGCCCGCGCCTTCAAATGTGAGATTGGTCTTGTTGGATTTGGCAAGGTCCGCCGAACCGCCGACCATCCACGGGATATTTTGCGCCAGGACGTTGAGAACCTTACCGGAACTCTCCCTGGTGGCTATGCCTTTCGCGTCAGCCTGGAACACTGGCAAATTCTTGTCCCAGCCAGTCGGCAGCTCACGCTTTTGCATGTGCTTCAGCTGATTCGCTTGCTCGGGGAACTTCTTTGCGTATTCAGAGAACAGGGCGTTCCACTTCGCGTGCTCCTGCGCACCGCGTGCCCCGACGCCTTCCTGGAAATGATTGTAAACGCCGTCTGGCACTAGGAACTTTGCATCTTCGGGCCAGCCGTAGCTTTTCTTCGCGAGTTTTACTTCCGCGTCGCCGAGCGGCTCGCCGTGGGCTTCGTAAGAATCCTGCTTATGCGGCGAGCCGTAGCCGATATGACTATCCACGACAATCAGCATGGGTTTGTCGTCATGGGCAAGGAAATCCTTGTAAGCGCGCGAGAGCTGCAATAAATCGTTCGCATCGGCCACTCGCGTCACGTGCCAGCCATAACCGACGAAACGGGTCATCGCGTCGTCGCTGTACGACCAACTCGCCGGGCCATCCAAAGTCACGCGGTTATTGTCGTAGATCCAGCACAGATTCCCGAGTTGAAGATGCCCAGCCAAGGAAGCCGCTTCTGCGGCGACGCCTTCCATAAGGTCGCCATCGCCGCAAACGGAAAAGACTTTAAAATTAAAAAGTTCAAATCCCGGACGATTGAAATGTGTGGCCATCCACTTTCCCGCGATCGCCATTCCCACGCTGTTGCCAACTCCTTGCCCGAGCGGGCCGGTAGTCGTTTCGACGCCGGTGGTGAGATGGGATTCCGGGTGGCCGGGTGTGCGGCTGTCCAATTGCCGGAATCGCTTGATCTGCTCCAAAGTTATCGAGAGTTCCGGCTGCACTTCGCCGTTCTTGTCGACGTTCTTCACTCCGGCCAAATGCAGCGTCGAATACAGGAGCATGGATGCATGGCCCGCCGAAAGCACGAAGCGATCGCGATTCGGCCAATGCGGGGCGGCCGGATCGTAGTTGAGGAAATATTGCCAGAGAGAATAGACCACCGGAGCCAGCCCCATGGGCGCGCCAGGATGACCCGAATTTGCCTGCTGAACAGCGTCGATCGAGAGAGTTCGAATCGTGTTAATACAAAGTTGATCGAGATTCTGCTCGCTCACGTTCGCTCCGGTGTGGGATTCAGTTACCCGTTGTATCGATCCAGCCATTTGATGCTCCCCCTTGCCGAAAAGGCCTGAAAATTCTACTGCAAAAGAGTGTGGGCGACTGTCGAGAGGTTAATTGAGGCGAAGTACAGAAAAAATGGTGCGGCTGGTCGGACTCGAACCGACAACGGGGAAATCCCCAGCGGATTTTAAGCCCGCCGCGTATGCCAATTTCGCCACAGCCGCACCGGGCGGTTACGCGGCAGAGACAGCATAGCACGTCGAGGAGACCGATTCGTAGCAACTCTGTCGCGGATATCGGTTCAATTTGGAACGGATCCACCATGCCCTTTCATTGGCTGATAGGCAGCAGCGCCTCGGTGCCTTCTTGCGCCGTCCTTGGCCCCCACTAGAATGAAATAGAACGCATCTCCCTTGCGATGAATGCTATAGACGCCGGGTCGACAAAAACATCCGCGACATGGAGTCATGCGCCGGACCGGCGGACTATTCTCCTATTAGCGATCGCGCTTGCGCTGCTGGTCCTTGCTCTTTATCTACCTGCCCTGCAGAACGGATTTGTGAATTACGATGACCCGGATTACGTGACTCACAATGCCCACGTGCTGCAAGGGCTGAATTGGGAGAACGTGAAGTGGGCGTTTGGAACGAATAATCCTGCTGCAAATTGGCATCCCTTAACGTGGCTTTCACACATGGCGGATGTCCAGGTATTTGGAGTGAAGCCGTGGGGCCATCACTTGATCAACGTCTTTCTCATGGCCACGGACGTGGCCCTGCTGTTTTTGCTTCTTGCAGGCATAACTGGCAAGGTTTGGCGCAGCGCCGCCGTGGCGGCAATCTTTGCGGTCCATCCGCTCAACGTGGAGTCCGTGGCGTGGGTGGCGGAACGTAAGCAGGAACTCTCTCTTTTCTTCATGTTTCTGACGTTGCTCGCCTACGCGTGGTATGTGGCGCGGCCCAGCCTGGCCCGTTACGCGACAATGGCGGTGCTATTTGTTTTATCTCTCATGGCTAAAGTCATGATCATCACGCTGCCGTTTGCGTTATTGTTGCTGGACTATTGGCCGCTCGATCGATTCTCCCAGCGTAACGCAGCGGGAGAGACTCCGGGCTTTCTCGTGCTCGTGAAAGAGAAAATTCCATTGTTCCTGCTCTCAGCTGTGGCAGGTTGGATCACCGTTGGCATTCATCGGAAAGAAGGCACGCTTACAGCAACAATGCCCCTCGCCTGGCGGCTGAAAAACGTGATTTATTCCTACGCCGTCTATCTGTGGAAGGCGGTCTGGCCTACGCGCCTGGCGGTGTTCTATCCGCATCCGCAGAATCGCTTACCTTTGTGGCAGGTGGCGATCGCAGCGATTGTGCTCATCGCAATCAGTGCGGCAGTGTGGAAATATCGCGAAAGGAAATATCTCACGGTCGGCTGGCTCTGGTATCTCGGCACTGCTTTCCCGATGATCGGACTGATCCAGTCCGGACGCCAAGGCATGGCGGATCGCTACGAAGATCTTCCGCTCATCGGGGTTTTCATTGCGGTAGTCTGGCTGGTTGCGGGTGGGGCCGTCGAACGCAGGCTAAGTCCGGCGTTAGCAGCTGCTGGCTTCGCTGCGGTTCTCTCGCCGTTGATGTTTCTGACGTACCGGCAAATCGGGTTTTGGAAGGACAGCGAAACGCTGTTCACGCACGCAGTCCAGGTGACCAAAAACAATGGCATTGCCGAAAATAATCTCGGTGCGGCTTTCATGGACCAAGGCGAACCGGCGGCGGCGTTTCCACACTTTCTGGCTGCTGTGCAATATGCTCCCGATCTGGGCTCGGCTCATTACAATCTGGGAGTGCTGCTTCACAAGCAAAATCAGTTGATCGAAGCTGCCAATCAGTATCGCCTGGCGATTGCCCACGCCGGAGATACTCAGGAAGCGGCACAAGCTCACAACAATCTCGGCGTGCTGTACCTGGGCTTAAATAATCTGGCTGTGGCCAAAGGAGAGTTCGACAAAGCCATCGCGCTCAATGCAAATGAAGTGAACAGCTACCTGGCGCGAGGAACGGTGGAGTTTCAGCTCGGAAGTGTCAATGACGCACTCGCGGATTTCACGCAAGCCGCTTCCCGCTCGCCATCTCCCGCATCCTTATATTGGTTAGGGCGGGCCGAAGAAGCCAAAGGCGACTTTGCACGCGCCAAAGGGGCCTATCAGGCGGCTCTGCAATTGGCTCCGGGCATGGCCGAAGCACGCACGCGGCTCGAATCCCTGAAAACGCTGACCGGGCAATGATCGCACGCGCCCATTCCGGGTTGCCTTAGCCTCTGTGATATAAAACCTCTCATCATCGTTTTTGCCGTAGTTGCGGTGAGGAGTATTTGTCGTGGACAAGAATCTTTATTCTCCTTCGTTGTGCCTTGTACTCATCTGCTGGATCGCTTTTTCACCGAGGCTCGCTTCCGCGCAATCCGCCAATTCTGCCGCGGTACGCGTGTGGCAAGACACGATCGAATTGCCTACCTACGAAGAGGGCTTACCGGACGAAAATCCTCCGTTCGATCAATTCGTCAGCAACGGCAGGTACAACTACCCGTACACCATGCGGGAAAATCTCACAAATCGCGTCGCGCTGCGGAGGTGGCGCGCGCTGAATCTCGAAAATGAGTATCTGAAATGCGTGATTCTGCCGGACCTCGGCGGCCATCTCTACCGTTGCATCGATAAACGCAATGGAGCGGACATGTTCTATGCCAATCCCTCGCTGAAATTCGCGCGCATTGCCTACCGCGGAGTCTGGGCCGCCTACGGAATCGAATTTAATTTTCCTGTTTCGCATAACTGGATGACGGCCTCGCCCGTAGATTTTTCAACTTCCACTTCGCCCGACGGTAGTGCGTCGGTCTGGGTCGGAAACACCGATCGTGTTTACGGCATGGAATGGCGCGTAGAATTGACGTTGCATCCAGGCCAAGCCTCACTGGAGCAGAAAACCACGCTCTACAACCCCGACGCCGAACGCCATCGTTTTTATTGGTGGACCAACGCGGGCGTGCAGGTTTGGGACGATTCGCGCCTCTACTACCCGCAAGAATATTCCGTCACCCACGGGTTTGTGGATTTGGATACTTGGCCCGTCGATCGCAACGGGGTGGATCTAAGTGTCGTCAGAAATCACAGGTTCGGCCCGGTCTCGCGATTCAGCTATGCCAGCAACGAACCGTACATGGGCGTCTATCATCCGAAAACGGATGCGGGTGTGGTGCACTTTTCCGGGCGCACCGATCTGCCATCCAAAAAAGTCTTTTCCTGGGGCAGCGACGCCGAAGGCCTCGAATGGCGCAACGCGCTTTCAGACGATCACAGCGCTTATGTCGAAATCCAAGCCGGGCTCTTCCGCGACCAGGAAACGTACGGCTTCCTCGATCCGCAACAATCCATCCACTTCGCGGAAATCTGGATGCCCGTTCTCGAACTCGGCGGCATCGCCTACGCGACCCCTGACGCAGTCTTGAATCTTGCAGGCGGGCGGTCGGAGAATGCCAGGGACACCGACTTGGAAGTCGTTCTCAATGTCACTCACGATATTCCGAATGCCAACCTCCAAGTTCTCGACGGCGATACACTTATCTCTTCAGAGAAGGTGTCGCTTTCGCCCCGACCTACTTTCCGAAAGCGGTTTTTGAATCTGGCGCCGAACAAACCGTTTACGGTCACCCTCACGGAGGAGTCCGGCAAAACCATCCTGACGCACACGCAAGGCCAATACGATTTCCTGCCGGTATCGGACATCGCGAAGGAATTGCCGCCGCCTTACACCTATCCGCCCGAGAAGCGCAGTGAGAGCGATTTTCTGGAACTCGGTAGCAAGCAGGAGAGCGACGGAGAAGTGCTCATCGCGCTGGTCACTTACCGCGAGGGCGTGAAGCGTTATCCCGATAGCTTCGTCCTTCATCGCGCCGCAGGCCGCTTGGACGTCGGGCTGAAACAGTTCGACGACGCAATTACGCAACTCACGCCGGTCCTGAATCGCGTCAGCACCGACAAAGAAGCCTCGTACTACCTGGGCCTCGCCTACGTCGCGACGGGCGAACTGCAAAAAGCTCGCCGCGCCTTTGAAGTAAGCGAGCAGTTCGGCACCTTCCGGGCTCCTTCGTTGTTCGAATTGGCCGCGCTCGATGCCCGCAAGGGGGACCTGAACAAAGCCCACGAAAAACTATCGACTGCCTACGCGGAATCTCCCGACGCTCTTCGCCTGAGCGATCTCGATGTCACCTTGCGGCGCCATTTGGGAGATGTAGAAGCTGCAAAACGACGTCTGACAAAACTGCAACTCACCGATCCGGCAAACTCCTTCTTGCGCTACGAAGCAACGCTTCTTGGTGACGAGGATCCCGCTCTTTGGCAACATCTCGCCGCCGATCCCGAGCGCATCCTCAACATTATCGTCTTCTATATGCACTTCGGGTTCTTCGCCGACGCCCTGGATCTTTTGTCGCACAGTTACCCTTCCGGCGAAGGCGTCGTCAGCGAGCCCGGCATGCCTCGCCCGGAGGACTACCCCTTGATTTACTACTATCGCGGCTACTGTCGCGAAATGCTGCATCAAGATGGAATGGCCGATTTTCGCGCCGCGGCGCAGATGGCGACAACCTACGTATTCCCCAACCGCCCGGAATCCATGGATGTTCTCAAACGCGCGCTTTCCCTGAATCCTGCCGACGCCAATGCCCACGCTTTGCTCGGCTCCCTGTATATGTCCGGAGGAATGCAGGACCCTGCCATGAAGGAATGGAATGATGCGCGGGCGCTGAATCCCGCGATCCCCGCCTTGCTGCGGAATATGGGTTATACCGCGCTGTATTCGAAACAGCCGCCCGAACGCGCAATCGAACTGTTCATCCAGGGAATCAAGTTCGAACCGCAAAACGCGGAAAATTACCTTGGTCTCGAACGCGCCTTACGGGAAGCAGGTCGCCCGCCCGAGGAGCGCGTCGCCGCCCTTCAGAAATTTCCCGGCTCGGCTCCGGCGGCAAGTCTGATCTTTCAGCTTGCTCGCGACCTGGCTGATGCCGGCCGCTATGACGATGCGCAGAAAGAGCTCGCCACGCGCTTCATTCCTCTCGAGGAAGGGGGCGCCAGCCAGCTCGATATTTATTTGGAAATCAAACTTAAGCAAGCCAACGCCCTCGCGGCCAATCACCAGTGCGGTACGGCCCGCAATCTAATCCAACATCTCGACGATCCGGCGCCTCAACTCTCACTCACGAAGGAAGCATTGGCTCTGGCCTTACGGTCCCCGCGCATGCAAAAGCAAATTGCAGACGCGCAAGCCTCCTGCAACTAACCGGGTCTCCGGTTTTTCCGTTTCGCGCTCTACGATTTCGCGCCAAAATTTGAACCAGGGGGATCGCTTCATGAGATACACAATCACGGTTTTGCTCTTCGCACTGGTTTTTTGCAGCGCTGCATTTGTGCAAGATAACAGCAATCCCACGGCGGGTAATGCCAACGGCGTCCTTCACGTCGACGGAAAAACGTATAAGACGCTCGCCCAAGCATTCGCTGCGTGTTCACCTCCGGGGTGTACCATCGATATGAACGGCAATTGCAGCGCTCCCGCGCTATCCCTCGGGACATTTGATCCCGGCAACTTATCCGTCACCATCATTTTAGGTATGTGCCAGTACACGGCAACAGGATTCACACTTCGAAACAACTTCCATCTTGTGGGCCAGAATGGATCCGAGATTGATCAGGCATCTCCAGGAACACCGCTGTTTACCTTGCCACTAAAGTGCAGCGGCACAAACAAGCCGCCCTGTCTGAATGATGTGGTCGCCCAGAATGTCGCCCTTTCCCACCTGCATTTGATTCCCGCGACTGGTTCCACTTCGGACGCGATCAGCATGGTCGCTGCGCCTTCCGGTGGTTTGTGGTATTCGACTTTTGATCACATAGCCATTAAAGCCGGCTTTGGGCGAAATGCCATGCGGTTTGATTCGACAGCGGTGGGCGAGCCCCCGGCCGCGGACCAATTTATTTCTATTCGCGACGTGTTCTGCTACCGCTCGGCGAATGGTGCGCCTGCATTGCTGCTTACCGGGCCCGTTACCGGACAGTTCTCGATCGACAACGCTGAATTCGACGCCGATGGGGGACAACCGGGAAAAGACAACTACAACATCGTGATCAGCGACGGAGGAATCAAGAAATGGATGCCGTACACGATCGACATGAGGAATGTGACGGTACAAGGCGTGTCCGGGGTTGGCGGTGCGGCGATCTATGTCAACGGCGCTACAGGTGTAGTTTGCGAAGGGTGCCACTTCGAGAACGACAATGGCCTGATCAAAGAAGCAGTGGGCAGCGGCGGGCACGGGAATTGGGGCATAGCAATCAAGGACAGTTATGCGGCTGTCGTCGGTCAGAACCATGGAAATGGCTTTATCTCAAATACCGATTCCGGTTCGAGCCTGGATTTCCAAGACAACGCAGTGTACGGGACGCCGGATGCTTGGTTTGGCGGTACTTCCACCAAGTTCGTATACGGAATAGGAAACGTAAACTTTTCGAATGGCACCTGGCAGCCTGTATCGATTCTTCCTCCTCACAAGATACTAGAGCTCGGAACGGAACGATGACCAGCCGATCAGCCCCGAAAACGATCGCTCTGGCGGCACTGTTCGAGCACCGCCTCCAAAAATCTTTCCGTGCGCGGCCAGCCGTAAATTTGGACTGCCATTTTACCCGCGATGCGATTGGAAATTTGCATCGCCATGGTCGTCCGAACCGCAGGTTCGAGTGAGTCCCTGCGATTCAGGAATGTCTCGATCAACCGCACTTCCTCGAGTGTGACCTTCGAAGCGTCGATGGGCGGCAAGGTGTCGTCAATCTTCGTTTCCCCATAAGGACGAACCCCTTCCAGCGTTTTTTCGTGGACCACCACGGTTCCCGCCACGAAATCTCCCAACCGCTTGCTCTGCCGGCTCAAAAAAATGCTGACCAAGCCGATGCCGTACATCGCGGGCAACATGTCGACGAGTCGCAAAGCATTCCGCACGATCGCTTCATAAGCGCCGATCGGCCGGCCATCATCCTTGATCACGCGCACTTGCGCGTACCGTTTGCCGGGAGTCTGCCCATTCCAAAAAATCTCGAACAGCGCAAAATAACCGGAATTGAGAAGGAAAATAAGGATCACAACAATAGCCACAGCCCACTGGGGCCCCAGCCCTCCAAACGTTGCCAATCCCAGTCCAACGATGCTTCCGATGATGAGGACGAAAAATCCAAGCACCATTTGAATTGCTGTGTCGGCGAGTATCGCCAGGAAGCGGCTGCCTAATCCAGCAATCGGGTACTCCAGCGCCGTCTGCTCCGGCGTGTCAATGGTAAGCTTGTCCAAGGCATCCATTCGATGATCTCCACCCGCTGGGTTGAAAAGCGCCGTCCATACTGGAATCGGCTCGAACATTTGGTCAATCTCAGCGGACGCAGCGGCGTTTCCGCTCTTTCGCCCACCGACCTTCAGGAATTAGCTCTATTATATCGGCAGATTGCCGCCGACCTCGCCAGCGTTCGCGAAGATTCCACCAGCACAAACCTGGCCCACTACCTGAATCAGTTGCTTGGTCGCGCGCACAACATCATCTACATGGGCCGGAAAACCGAGAGCCGCAACATCATCACTTTTTATCGCTACACCTATCCCGCGATCTTTCGGGAGACGTTTTCGAACACCCTTGCGGCCCTCCTCATTTTTCTCTGCGCCGCGGTTGCCGGCTGCCTGCTGACGCTGAACGACCCATCGTTTTCACGCCACCTTCTCGGCCCGCGCATGATCCAAAGCATCGAACAACACAAAATGTGGACCGATTCGGTCGTGACCATTAAGCCGGTGGCATCCAGCCAAATTCTCACCAACAATTTGAGCGTTTCCATACTGACGTATGCCCTCGGGATCACCGCTGGAATCGGCACAGTCTGGATGATGCTGCTGAATGGCTTGCTGATCGGTGTCGTGGGAACTGCTTGCTGGCAAGGGGGAATGAGTCTTCAGCTTTGGAGTTTTGTGGCCGGGCACGGCGTCCTCGAGCTGCCTGCCATTTTCATCGCGGCGGGAGCTGGTTTCATTATCGCTCGCGGATTATTGTTTCCGGGCGCTTTGCCGCGAGGCGAATCGCTAGTTCGCGCAGGCCAACTGAGCGCCCAACTGTTTTTCGGGACAATCCCTCTTCTCTTGATCGCCGGTTTCATCGAGGGCTTCATCTCCCCATCGGATGTGCCCAAACCAATGAAATTCACTCTGGCCGCGGGACTGTTCACTCTCTTGGTTTTGTATCTGGGTTTTAGCGGGAAATCGCAAAAGCCGGTGGAACAAAGCGATCCATTCGAGAGCCCCGAACCCTCTAAAGCAAGCTCCGGTCTTTTGCCATCAAGTACTGGTTGACCACCGCGGTCGACAGCTTCGAGGGTTCAACTTCCAATGTCAGCGCCCCGTGCTGCCGCAACGTGCGCAACAGCAAGTCGCGCCGCTGCACAATTTCCATCGCCGCTGTCTGGCGGAACATTTGCCTCGTGTCCGTAGGGCGCTCTTTCACCATGGTTCGCAGTTCGGGCTGGCCAATCACCGTGAACAGAACCAGGTGCCTCTTCGCCATGTGCGTCGCGCTTTCGATCACCTCCGGTGTCGTCGCCGTTTCCGCCAGATCGGTCATCCAGACGATCAAGCTTCGCCGCTTCTGCAGAACGGATAACGTTTCTGTGGCTCGGCGGTGGTCCGCTTCGAGCTCCTCGGCGCGCAGCAACGCCAGTCCGTCCAATAGCGCGCGGATCTGGCGCGAGCCTCGGCCTGGAGGGAGCCGCTGCAAAATGCGACGACCGTATCCCAAAAGCGCCACGCGATCGCCGGAGTACAGCGCGACCTGGGCCAAAGACAGAGCTGCGCCCACGGCGTAGTCCAGTTTGCTTAATCCCTTCACGCGCGTGCGCAACAGCCGCCCGGCGTCAAGAACTATCCACACCGTTTGGCTGCGCTCGGTCTGATAGGATTTGCTGATGAGTTTCGCCCGCCGCGCTGTCGCGCTCCAACAAATGTCACGCCACTCATCCGATTCCCGGTATTCGCGAAGGCTATCGAACTCGCGCCCCTGGCCTGGCTGATGCTTGTATCTTTTTTCGAGGGCGATCTGCCGGCTGCGAATCAGGTAGATGGTGTCTTTCTTCGATTCCTGAAAATTCGGATAAATGCGTATGGTCTGTCTCATCGAAGCGGATGCCCAACGTTCGGCGATCTGCCATGTCGACTCGTAGCGCAAATACGTGTCGCCAAATTTCATGTCGCCGCGTTCGCGCGGGCAAACGGAATACGTCGCGGTCTGAGAGCTGCCCGCCGAGACGCGCACGTCCAGTTCCGGGATTTCCTTGCGTACGCCAACCGGCGCCTCTTCCTGAACGCGCAACAGAACGTCGGACTTCCCTCGATTCAGAAACTCCAATGTTGCTTCCGCCGGTTCGCGCAGCTGCAACGTGGATTGCCATAAACGCCGGACTTCGATCTCCTCCGGTTTCGGCAGCCTTTGCAGATCTACCACCCACAGCAAGAGCACCAGAACGTCCCAAAGCGCCAGGGCAAGCAGGTACTTCGAATTCGCCCACGCAGGACCGATCGACACCAGGCCTATCAGCAGCAACATGAAGAATCGGCGCCCGAACGCGATGCCGAATCTTCCCTTTGCTTTTCCTCGGGCCCCAACCGGCGCCGGGGCAAGCTGCGTCGGCTCCGTCATTTCGGAACTTCCACTCCCTTCACTACGTCGCGTACCACTTGATCGGGCGTGACGCCCTCCAGGTCCGCTTCCGGTTTCAGCACCAATCGGTGGCGTAAAATCGGGAGCGCCGCGGCCTTCACGTCATCAGGAATCAGGAAATCGCGCCCTTCTGTGGCTGCCAGACCTTTTGCGAACAGCATCAAACTGATCGCTGCGCGCGGACTGCCGCCCAGGCTGACCGACGGCCAATTCCGTGTGCGCGCCACCAACTTCACGATGTACTCGAACAGCGCCGGCTCTACTTTCACTTGGGCCGCTTCCACCCTTGCCGCAAGCAGCGCTTGTGGCGGAACCGTTTCGAAAGCCACTTTCTTCAGCTCTCGCGAGTCGAATCCATTCTGAATGTTTTGCAGAATCTGCACTTCCTGCTCGCCATTCGGGTATCCGATCCTGATTTTCGCCAGAAAGCGATCGAGCTGTGCCTCGGGCAGTGAATAGGTGCCTTCGAATTCCACCGGGTTTTGCGTCGAAAATACCGTGAAAAACTGCGTGAGTTCATAGCTCGTGCCGTCGATCGTGACCTGCCGCTCTTCCATCGCTTCCAGCAGCGCGGACTGCGTTCGCGGCGGCGTCCGGTTAATTTCGTCCACCAGCAGCAGATCGGTGAAAATCGGCCCGCGATGCAAAGCAAACGAGCTCGTGCCCATGTTGAATACGTTCGCGCCGATTACATCGGCGGGCATTAGGTCCGGCGTACACTGCACACGCTGAAATTTCAGTTGAAAAATATTGGCAAGCACTTTGACCGCGAGTGTTTTTGCCAGCCCTGGCACGCCTTCCACTAGTGCGTGTCCGCCCACCAGCAACACCAGCAGCAACTGGTCCAGCACTTCCTGCTGGCCCACAATCACTCGCGCCAGTTGGCTCCGCACGTGCGTTGCTAATTCCTGCGCTTGACTCATTCCGATTGCCTCTTTTCCTCAGGCGCATTCCGGATTTCCAGGCGCGCCGTATACTCGTGGAGATCCTGCACAATTTCCAAAGCTTCCTCGTCGCGGACGCCTATCGTTCTTGAGTTGCGATCCGCGCGAGCCAGCGTCCCCAAGAATGATGATTCGTTCCAGCCGAGCGTTGTGCTTGCCACCTGGGCGAGCTCTGCGACCGTCACATTGGCGGCAAGGCCCAATTGCCTCGTCAGTTGAAAGCGCAGTCGCTGCAACGCCACGCGTACGGCCGTCGATCCGGCGTGCGCCGAAGTATAGAGATCACCCAGGGTATCCACGAATTCCAGCGGCGACAGCCTGGAAACCTTTCCCGGCATGCGAATCGTGCCATAGCGCCGCGAATAAGTGACCAGAACAAACGCGAAAAGCACTCCGAGTTGCACAAGGACCCACGGAAGCGGTGTCTTGCCAACGTAAGACCAGAAATCCCCGCGCGCTCCGTGAAAATATTCGTCCCACAGGATCCGTTTGCCTTTCATCCCGCCAATCGAATTCAGTAACAACGCGAGATTCCCCGGCTCCCGGATTCCGCGATTCGTCAGCGGTGAAGGCGAACCCCACCAGACGACGGTTCCTTTTCCCACTGAGTAGGTAATCACCGCGGCGGTATCCTTGTTGCCGTATACGGCGATCTGATCGACTCTTGCCGGATGCCAGCCGATCGGCGCGGGCATGGAAATCTCCGGCGCTCCAAAAGTGAGCGGCGACGGAAGCAGGGCAGGGAACTGCGCGTCGCCTATCGTGGCATCCATCTCTGTAAATTTCTGGCCGCCGGGCAGAAACTCCGTGACCTCGTCGCCTGTAGCGACAATGCGTCCGCCACCCTCGAGGAAGCGACGAAGTGCCGTTGCCTCTTCCGAAGTAGGCGGTTGCAAAGGACTAGCGAGGATCAAGACGTCCTGGTCTGCTTCGGATTCCAAATCCGTCGGTGAACTGTCCCAGCGCCGAATGTCGTAACCCAAATCTTCCAGAAGCAGGTACGCAGCCTTAGCTCCGTCCCACGAAGTGGAATAACTCGAGGGAAAACCCGTGCGGCCGCCGCGACGGCTTGGCGTGAGCAACGAAGTGGCAATCGCAAGAATGAGCACCAACGCGCCCGCGCCGATCAGGATGAAACGGTCGGTGCGATCGAGGCCTGCAGACATCCCATTTTCTCCAACTGTTCTTTAGTTCCCGCCCACTCTATGGCCGAGACCGGGCGGTAGCCATACCAAATCAATTCAAAACTGCACGTAATCGCCTGCAGCAGTCCCTGCTCCTTGGGATGTTGCTCCAAGAGACGCAGAGACTCGCGTGGAGTGCGCGCGCGATCTCGAGGCAGAATTCGAATGTCTTCGAGATGCGCGACCGAGGCCCAGTAAGCGCAATGAACCGCTTCGCGGAAATCCCCGCGATCGGCGGCCGCCAACGCGTCCTGAATCCAGCCGCGCGCATCGCTCACCTTCGGCTCGACTTCCGCGCGAAAATCCACTGCTTTCGAGGATTGCGTCAACCAGCGGTAGACAACGTAGAACAGGGACACTACCGCCAGAAAGAGCACGACCCAGGCAATTGTGTTCCCTGTTTTTTGGCTGATGTGCAGTAGGTTCAGCAGTCTGACGATGTGTTCGAAAATCCACCGGTTGATCCGCGCTCGCCACAGATCCCAAGCCGATGGCCCGGAGGCGTCCTGGAATTCACCAAGCGCTAAAATCTTTTTCAATTTGGTTTCCGCTTCCGCGGGATTCGTGCCGAGGCCGGGGTGCGAGAGCGCTTCCGCTTGCCGTTGCATGGATTTGAGCCGCGCTTCTAATTGTCCTGCCGCGGCTTTCTTCGGATTGTGTTCGATTTGCCAAAGCGCGTCGGAAATTTCCTTCGTCGGCACGGAATAGACGTGGTCGCCGTCCTTCACCATCCAGGTCTCGGGCAGCGAATGCCGGAGCTCACTTATCTCTTGAGGATTCTTGCTGGCTTGCTCGACGCGCGCAAGTTCGCGCCGGTAGGACTGCAGGTCAAGCTCAGAAGGTGTTGCGGGTTCGCTCCCAACCGGAGTCTGGGCATGAGCAGGAAGCCCAAACACAAGCAGTATCGCTAGGACAGAAATTCGTGACCGCATTTCGCGCCTCGCGCCGCATCGCTTCATCTTCTCTATTGCGCGGATGGGGCGTCTGCCAACGGGCGCGGCACGTTGCCCAGGGAGTTCATCAAGTGCTGAATATCGAAGCCTTCTTTTCTCACCCGCAAATTGTAGTACATCAGGGCCGCGGAAATCGTCCCGATGGGGCCCACAAGCACTTGCGAAAGGAATTCCGCGATGTACGAATACGCCGTGACGCCAAGGGAAACCTGATGTTTCGCCATGGCGGCACTGATCGCGAAGAACATGACCGGAAACTGCAGCAGGACAGCAACCACATAAGTCAGAACGAACACTAATAAAAGCAGCAAAAACATCTGCCCCGCATAGTCCTTGGTTAGCTCCATGCTCCGTTCCATCGACGCGACCGGGCCGTCATTTTCGACTACGGACACGGGCACCGACACGGCTAACCGGCAGGCCAGATAGATGCCGGGGATAATCAGAAAAATGAATGCAATACCCGTTGCCAAGCCGCTCAGAATCATGATCCCGATGACGGTCAGGATGTGCCCTTTGGCACCGGTATAGGAATTTCGGACGCTGGTCTCCCGTCCGAGAAACAGGTCTGAAACCGCGGAAATCGTGGCGGCTTGTGAGATGCCGACCAGTACCAGGAGCAGCACAACACTTCCAAGCGCTCCAAGAACGACTCCACCTAAGAACCCGGGCGACGCGAGATTGGGCGCCTGGCCGGAAGCCGTCGCGCGCGTGAACAGCAGCACACCGAATCGAAACACCAGCATCACCAGGTTCGGCAGTGCGGCAATGCCCACAAATAGGCCGAAGTGTTCGCGGTAGAGCGTAAACGTCCGGTCAAGCACTTCACCGAGGGTCATTGGGCGAAGGTCAACGTTGGCCATTGGCTCTCCTGACTCTATTGGATTGAGCGCATGTAAACACATTTAGCACGTATTCGGCAAGCACACGGAGGTACCAATTTGCGGCGTTGGTGGCTAAGAGTGAACTCCACAAGGAAGGCGGTGCAGCCAAAGGGGGTGAAGCAGCACCGCCTGTTTGCTCGGGATGCGATCTCTGGAGGAGATTCCGCCCCGGGTGGGAAGATTAACCGCGAAACGCCAGCACGGGGCAAATCGCCTTGGTGACCACGTTGTAGGCGATCGTCAATGGCGCATGTCCTGCCATGTTGCCGCTTGCTTTGGTTCCCATCACAATCAGGGCCGCCTTTGCCCTCGCGTGCTTGCTCGAGAATCTTTTCAACGGCAGAGCCGAACGTGACGCGAACTTCTGGTTTGCACCATCAAAGAGCTATCCGGGAAGCAAGCGCGCGCCACATTTCGGATTTCCTGGCGGCGACAAGACACGTTTCGGCACAACACCGTGACTATTTCGGTCTCATCCTTCTTCCTTGCCCTAAAATCAATAGCGATCTCAGTTTCCGTCTCTGTTTCCGAGCACTCTCAAGGTCCCTGCGGAGGTTTTGGTGGCTTCTCCGGAATCGTTCGACCTCGTAGTCATAGGCTGCGGCCCTGCCGGAGAAAAAGGGGCGGCCCAAGCGGCCTATTTCGGCAAGCGCGTGGCGGTCATCGAGCGCGCCGCTGAAGTCGGCGGCAGCTGCATCAACACCGGAACCGTCCCCAGCAAAACTCTTCGTGAGTCCGCCCTTTATTTTTCCGGCCTGAAGCAGCGCGGTCTTTACGGCATCGATTACTCGCTGAAGGAAAATCTCACCGTTCACGATTTCATGCACCACGAACGCGCCGTCGTCGAGATGGAACGCAACCGCATCGCCAAGAACCTCGCACTTCACAATGTTCAGCTCTTGCGCGGCCAGGCCTCGTTCGACGATGCCCACACTGTCGCAGTCGGCAGTCCCGAAGGAAAACAAACCCTCCGTGCCGACGTGATCCTCATTGCCACAGGTTCTAAACCCCATCGTCCCGTGGAAATTGCGTTCGATGACGTTCACACCTTCGACTCAGATACCTTCCTTCAGATGGAGCGCATTCCGAAAAGTCTGGCGGTGATCGGCGGAGGCGTGATTGGCTGCGAATATGCCTCCATCTTCATGGCCCTTGGCGTCGATGTGACTCTTGTCGACGGCCGGGATCAGTTGCTGCCGTTTCTCGACGCTGAGATTTCCGATCGCTTGCGCGACCGCTTCCTGGCTCTCGGTATGCATCTGTGGTTCAACGAACGTCCGATTAAGGTGGAAAATCATTCCTCGGGCGCGCGCCTCTGTATGAAGAGCGGAAAAACACTGGAAGTGGAGACGGCCTTATTTGCTGCAGGGCGTCGCGCTGCCGTCGATCATTTGTTCCTGCAAAGAGCCGGACTGGCTCTCAATGATCGCGGCTACGTTCCGGTCAACGAGAGTTACCGTACCTCTGTGCCGCACATCTATGCCGTCGGCGACGTCATCGGATTTCCCGCCCTGGCCTCAACCTCGATGGAGCAAGCCCGCGTCGCCGTTTGTCATGCCTTCGGCCTGAAGTACAAACAGCGAGTGGCTATGTTGCTGCCAGTGGGGATTTATACCATCCCTGAAATTTCCGCTGCCGGGGAAACTGAAGAATCGTGCAAAGAGAAGGGAATCGATTACTGCGTCGGCCGCGCGCTTTACGAAAATAACGCCCGCGGCCACATCACCGGAGACACCGCCGGAATGCTCAAGCTGATCTTCTCGCGCAAAGACCGTAAGCTGCTCGGCGTCAGCATGATTGGCGAATCCGCCACCGAACTGATTCACATCGGAATGATGGTCCTCGACAACGGCCTGAACATCGACGAATTCATCGAGCAGGTTTTCAACTATCCCACCCTGAGCGAAACCTATAAGTACGCCGCCTACGACGGCCTCGGCAATCTCGCCGGCCACAAGCTCCGCGAAGGCTGAGAATGCGCCATTCAGGACCCTTGTTTTCCTTTCACCTGCCGTCTACATATTGTAGATTTCCCGAATGCGTCGCTTGCCCCTCCGCTCCTTGGCCCTTCTTTCGATCCTTGCCGTGCTGCTCGTGCTGCCCGGCAGATGGCGCACTGACGCGCTGCAGTCCTCCTATCTGGGCTTTGATCTGAATGAATATCCCGGTGACGATGCTCTGCCGCTACTTCGCAAGACTTTTTCCTTCAGCAGTTATTGGCTCAGCCCGCCGCCCGGAGAAAAACAGAACAACTGGCTTGGCAAGAGGTCGCTGCTGCAATCGCAAGGCTTCGGTTTCGTCGTGCTTTTTAACGGCCCGGAAAGCCGCAAATTGAAATCTCCCGAGCATGCGAAGCAGAAAGGCGCTGCTGACGGTGAGGCCGCCCGCAAACTCGCCCGTCAGGAAGGCTTTCCGCCCGGAACCATTATCTTTCTGGACATTGAAGAAGGCGGCCGCCTCGCGCCTTTTTATTACGACTACCTCAGCGCATGGATCGATGCGTTGGCGCGATTTCACTACCGCAGCGGCGCCTACTGTTCAGGCGTGCCCGTGAACGACGGTAACGGCAAGACCATCACCACCATGAAAGATCTTCAGGAACATCTGAAAGGCGGCAAATTGACGCTCTGGGTCTTTAATGATTTTTGCCCGCCCTCGCCGGGCTGCGTGTCTTCGCAAAATCCCCCGGCCGTTGCCCGGAGTGGCTTTCCCGAAGCGGCTGTCTGGCAGTTCGCGCAATCTCCGCGCCGCAAAGACCGCACCGCGATGTGCGTCGCAACCTACGCTTCCGATGGCAATTGCTACGCACCTGGCGATGCTGGCCACAAATGGCTTCTCGATCTCAACGTAGCAAATTCACCTAACCCATCCGCGCCGCGGGAATAGAGCGGAGCCGCTCGATCTCGCGGGCGAACCGGCGGTACTGCTTAAATCTGCCCGAGCCCGCCGTCCACGTTAATTTCGACGCCCGTGACATAGGAAGCGTCCGACGAAGCCAGGAACGCCACCACGCCGGCAACCTCTTCCGGTTGTCCGAAGCGCTTCAGTGGCACTTCTTCGACAAGTCCCTTGGCCCAATCCTCAATCACTTGTTGCGGCAGTCCCGTTCGGCCAAAGATCGGAGTGACGATCGGACCCGGCGCCACGGCGTTGACGCGGATTTTGCGCTCCGCCAACTCGGCTGCGGCGGTGCGGGCGAGGGATCGCAGCGCCGCCTTGGTGGCGGAGTACGCACTCGTCGAAGCGACTCCGCTGGAGCCCGCTACGCTGGTGTTAAAAATCACCGACGCCCCATCGTTCAAAAACGGAAGCGCCTTTTGCACTGTGAAATAGGCGCCTTTGATATTGATGTCGAACTGCTCGTCGAATAGCGCTTCCCCGGTTTCCGTCAGCGGGGCAAATTTCGCGACGCCTGCATTAACAAACAGCACGTCAATTTTTCCAAACTTCTTGCTTACCGCCCCAAGGAATTTCTCGATCTCTTCCAGTTTTGCCGTGTCCGACTTTACCGCAAGAACCCCGTCGCCGAGGGAGTTTACCGCTTCCTCCAGCGTCTTCTGGTTTCTCCCCGAGATGGCAACCTTGGCGCCTTCGTCAAGGAACCGTTTTGCCGTAGCCAGCCCGATACCGCTGTTTCCGCCCGTTATTACGGCAACTTTGCCTTCCAGCCGTTTCATACCAACCTCCGCCCTCATTGGGGCTATAAATCTTCTTATCCACTGCTTCGACAATTCGATGAATGTCTAAACGATTGGTTACATCTATTTTTCATGCCTGGGCTGGCGCCTAAGCACCCTGTGGGCTAAACTTTCATTCGATATGAACCGGCGAAGGATTGAACGCATCTCGAAGGCCCTGGCCGACCGAACCCGCCTGCGCATCCTCGAAGCCATCAGTTCCCGCGATCACATGAACTGCGCACAGATTGTTTCCATGCGCGACGTGACTCCCGCGACGGTCTCTCACCATCTCCGAATCCTGAAGGAAGCAGGGCTGATCGAATGTCAACGCCAGGGCCAGTTCGTACACAGCAAAGCGTTACCGCGGGCACTTGAGCTCTACATGCAGGAGCTTTCCGGTTTTGCGCGAAAGAAAACGAAGCGGTCCAAGGGGCGGAAGTAATAACCGCCGATTTCAGTTTGTGGGATTGTCCGGGAATTTCTGGTACGGAAGCCTGACGCTATCGACGACAATCTGGTCGGCGCGAATCTGTGTTGGCGCTTCGAACCCGACGGCGCCTCCGGCTGCAACATAATCGTCTTGATCCACGCCGTCGCCACTCACGCCGAGTCCACCGACCAGGACACCATTGCGATAGAGCCCAACGCTGCCGGGAAAGAAAATGATTCCGCTTTTATTGCTGTTCGGCAGGCCCGCTTGAAATCCTTGACTGCACGGATTTGCTACATCGTGCGCATACAAATTAAAGAAAGGCCCAGCCGTCGAACCATTAACGCCCGGAGGGAAAAGCGGCTGCGCACCGAAGCCGATGGTGCGATTGGTCACAGCTGTTCCTGCCGGTACCTGATTGAGATCCGCCGCGGTTCGTGAAGCGCTGTTGAAGTACACCATGTTGCGCGCCTTGGTCACAGCGACGTCGACGCTGAAAACCGTTGAATCCGTCATACGCCGCAGACCAATGATGGTCCCGTCCAGGTCAGACACGGCGATCACCATCTTGGCCTTTGACCCCAGCGGCAAGCGGATTGCTGCTCGAGTCTGATTCGCCGTGTTCTCTGCGTTGCTGAGAATTTCTTGCACGTCCGTCGCACTCAAGCCGCCGAGCGGACCTGCCGCGGGAGCAACTAAGTCTCCTTCCGGCGGCTGACCCGTGCTTGCCGTCGGCCCCACGAGAAAAGTACCTGTGAACATTCCTGGAGTTATTCCCGCCGGAGCCGAAGTCTGGTTCACAAACGGCAGCGCGATGCCATTGATAAAGACCACACCGGGAGGCGCGGGAGTGGGTCCAAAGCCATTGGAGGTGGCCGCTGCATACGCAGCATATTCCGCGGTATCGGCTGAAACTCCGGCTACGCCGACACCACCAACCACAACTCCACTTCGAAAGATCGGCACGCCGCCTGGATTCAACGCATTCGGATCGCTGTCGAACAAATCCGCTTTGCCAGTGATGATCCCCAGCCCGGTTCCGCCGCCAACCGAGAGCGACGGCTGCACCGCCTGCCCCGGCAGAAAATTCGTCGAGAGCGTGCAGCCCCGATTCGTGTTTTCGATTCCGTAGAGCGGCGCGTTAGCCGCATTGGCCAGACCCGGCGGGAAATGAATGCCGCTGATGAACCGCACCGTCCGCGAGGAAAGCGGCGCCTGGTCGTTGCTGAAGTACGCTGCCGTACGCGCCAGACCGGCCGCAAGATCATTCACATTCACCGTTGCGCCGAAATTTCCGGTTGCGGTCGTGCCCGCGCCTAGTTTCCGGTACAGAGCAAGGACGCTGCCGCCTCGATCCACGACCGCGATCACCATGCTGGCCGAATCCGCCGCCTGCGCCGCGGCTTGCACAATGTTTTGTACGTCTTCGGCGCTCAATGGAGCGGCAGCCGTCGACGAAGTAGTCGTCGAGCCGCCCGATGGGTCTGTCGCGCCACCGCAACCGAACATGAGCACCGCCATCGCCACTGCAAACAGCAAAGCCAGAATCATTCCCAGCGCGAGCGTCTTCCGCCGATGCGCGTAGACGCGCCGCGATCCGACTGGTTTGCGAAGAGAGCGTTCCATGAGGGCTTATGCTTGTTGGTAACACGCGCTTCAAGCGCCTCACAATTGCCATTCTGGAAACTGCCGCGAATTGGTGACCCCTCCGTGCGCCTGGGGACGTAATCGACTGTCCGCATCTGACTTCGAAAAGGGTTGCCGGGTCACGCTGAATCCGGTGTAGTTAACGTAGTTCGCCAAGGCTTCCTGGCTTTACCGTTTCCACTGAATGCGACACTCTGCTCCGTCCAAGGCGTGCGCGGCTCCCGCAGGGCTTTGTATCATCTTCTTACTTGGCCCTTTTCTTTTGCTGCGGGCGCAGGAACCGGAGTCCTCGAGGGCCGCTTCCGCTAAAATTTCCGCTGAATCCGCACCGCCCAAGCGCATCCCTCGCGAGCAGGCTCTGACCGCCGCGGCGCTGGACGGCATCGTGCGTGAGCAGGTGTCTCCATCCGTTTCGCGACCGATTGCAGCCGCAACGATCGTGCTCCGCAATGCGCAAACGAACCAGTCTATTACTGCCGCTTCCTCCGGCGACGGCGTGTTCCGCATCTTTCCGCTCACGCCCGGTTCCTACGAAGTCCGCGTCGAAGCGAATGGCTACTCCAGTTTGCTCGTCCCCATTTTTGCGATGAATGCCAACGAAGTTCTCACGCTGGAAATTTCTCTGCTGCCCTCAGCGAACGCTGAACTTGGCTCTCGCCTTCCCCGCCAACCAGATCTCGGCCCGCCGCTTCCCGCCGAAACGCCGTCGTCGGCGACGAACTATCGCGAATTCCGTCATCGCCTCGACTCCGATCCCAATTACATCCTCGAACTCGCTCCGGACGTTCTGCCGCCTGTCGCGGATGTCTTCAATGTCGTTCCAAACCGCTGGGACCTTCCTCAGCCCGACTATCGCCGTTATGCCACACAGGACAACTCGATTTACGCAAAGTCCCGCTGGTACGACCCGTTCAACCACAATCGATTGAAAGGAGACGAGCCGATTTGGCCGGAGCTGTTTGGCCAACAAGTGTTTCTCGATTTCACCGGCACCGCGGAAACCTTCCTAAACGGCCGGCGTGTTCCCACTCCGACCGATGTCAGCCCCACGCGCCCCGGAAGCGCTGCGTTCTTCGGTAACGGCGACCAATTCTTCTTGGACCAAACCTTCCGTTTCTCCTTCGATCTATTTCACGGCGACACCTCGTTTAAACCCGTCGATTGGCGTATCCGCGTTACTCCCGAGGTCAGCCTGAACTATCTCGAGGTCCAGGAGTTGGGCATCGTCAGCCCCGATGTGCGCAAGGGCACCACACGCTTCGATGATCACATCGGCTTGCAGGAAGCTTTCGTTGAAGTGAAACTCCACGACCTCAGCCTCAATTACGATTTCGTTTCCGCCCGCGCCGGCGTACAACAGTTCAACGCCGATTTTCGTGGTTTCCTTTTTGTAGACGAACAGCCGGGCCTTCGCCTCTTTGGAACCTGGAACAGCGATCGTTTCGAATACAACGCCGCCTACTTCCATTTGCTCGAGAAAAACACCAACAGCGGCCTAAACAGCTTCGCGCTTCGCCAGCAGCAAGTGGTCCTCGCGAATATCTATTGGCAGGATTTCTTTTTCCCGGGATACACGATCGAGTTTGTCGGCGCCTGGAACAAAGACGATCCCAGCATCCATTATGACGACAACGGTTTTCTTGTGCGGCCTGCCCCAATCGGCAACGCCGTCAATCAGGGCATCGGTCCAGTGCCCCACGGGATCCGCGTCGGCTATTTCGGCTGGCTTGGCAGCGGCCACATCAAGCGGTTGAATCTCACGCATGCCTTTTATGAAGCTGCGGGAGAGGACACCTTCAATCCAATCGCCGGCCGCCGCGTCACCGTCAACGCACAGATGGCGGCAGCCGAACTTTCCGTCGATCGCGACTGGATTCGCTATCGAATCTCCGCGTTCTACGCCTCGGGAGACGCAAATCCCCGTGATGGCCGCGCCAACGGCTTCGATTCCATCGTGGACTTGCCCAATTTCGCCGGTGGAATCTTCAGTTTCTGGAACCAGCAGGCCATTCGCCTCACGGGAACGGGCGTGAATCTGACACAGGATGGCAGCCTTCTCCCGGATATGCGCCCCAGCAAGAACGAAGGCCAATCCAATTTTGTAAACCCCGGAATTGTTCTTCTAAATGCCGGCGCGGATTTCAATCTCACCCCGAAACTCAAAGGTTTTGCGAACTATAACTTCCTTCGCTTCATGCGCACCGAGCCTCTTGAGTACGTTCTCTTTCAGTCCCCGATTCATCGCACCATCGGCAGCGATCTCGGTCTGGGCGTGGAGTACCGCCCGCCGCTTTCGGAAAATCTCGTCCTGACCGGAGGCGTTTCCATGCTTCAGCCGGGACAAGGATTCCGTGACATCTATACGGGGCGCACACAGTTTTCAGTTTTTGGCTTGGCGAAGCTTCTGTTTTGAAGGATCCAGACTATGCCGCGATTTTCAAATTCGAACAAGCCGTTCAGCGTGGTCCTGTCTTTTGCAGGGATTTCGTTGCTCTTTCTTTCCTTCGGCTTGTACGTGACTTCGTCCCATGCAACGGATGACCGGCAACGCCCATTGCGCGGACAATCCGAGGAAGAAGCCGAGCGCAAATCCGCCGGTTGCATCACCTGCCACACGGCCACCGATGAACCGACCATGCATCCCTCCAACGCCGTGCATCTCGGGTGCATCGATTGCCATGGAGGGAACTCTGCCGTTGCGATCGTAGCAGGCACTGCGCCAAGCTCCCCGGAATACGCCGCGACTAAAGAAAAAGCCCACGTCGAGCCTCGCGATCCAGCGTTCAAGAATCGCTCCACGATTCCTGAACGCGCCTACACAAAATGGCTGAAGGAACCGGCGGAATTCATCAAGTTCATAAATCCGGGCGATCTCCGGGTTGCGGAAGAAACTTGCGGCAGCGCTGGGTGTCATCCCAGCGAGACCCGCGCCGTTTCCACAAACATGATGACCCACTCCGGATTTCTGTGGGGCGCGGCGCTCTATAACAACGGCGGCTTTCCCTACAAAAACACGCGCTTCGGCGAAAGCTACGATCGCGATGGCGCGCCGCAATCGCTAAAAACAACTCCGTCACCCACTCCGGTTGAAACGCGCGATAAGGGCGTACTGCCAGAACTCACGCCGCTCTACCGCTGGGAACAATCTCAGCCCGGTAACATTCTCCGCGTCTTCGAACGAGGCGGCGAGAAAAAAGCCGAAATCGGCAATCCGAATCGCGAAGAATCTCCCGGCAAACCCGACGACAAACTGAGCGATCGTGGTTTCGGCACCGAGCTGCGCACCGATCCCGTCTTCCTCGGGTTACAAAAGACTCGCCTGCTCGATCCCATCCTTTCCTTTCCAGGCACCAACGATCATCCCGGCGATTACCGCTCCAGCGGTTGCTCCGCCTGCCACGTGATCTACGCAAACGACCGCGATCCAGCGCATTCCGGGCCCTATGCGCTATATGGCCACTCCGGCTTCAGCGCTTCGCTTGATCCCACAATTCCCAAGAATGAATCGGGCCATGCGATCAAGCACGCCTTCACGCGCTCCATTCCTTCCAGCCAATGCATGATCTGCCATGTGCACCCGGGCACGAACATGGTCACCACGTACTTCGGTCTGACCTGGTGGGACAACGAAATCGACTCCGAAAAAATGTACCCAGCTCAGCAACACGATCCTACTGAAGAAGAGCGCTATCAATCTTCATTAGGTAATCCGGAAGCGGCCGCGGCGCGCGGGCTGTGGAGCGACGAAAAATTCCTGGAGCAAACCGGAAGCGCGGAATTCAATGCGCAATTGAAAACCACGCAAGTCGCCGATTTTCACGGCCATGGCTGGCTGTTTCGCGCCGTCTACAAACACGACCGGAAAGGGAATTGGCTCGACAAAGACGGAAAAGCGATCGCGTTCGAGGACCCGCAGCGCTTTCAGAAAGCCGTCCATCTCGCGGACATTCATCTCGAAAAGGGCATGCAGTGCGCCGATTGCCATTTCGCTCAGGACAATCACGGTACCGGCAAGATTTATGGCGAACCCCGCGCCGCTGTCGAAATCGATTGTGTCGATTGCCACGGCACGATTCAAAAAAAAGCCACGCTCCTAACTTCCGGCCCCGCCGCGGCCGATCCGCTTCTTCCCGGCGAGCCCCGCGGCAGGCATCTCGAAATTCTCCGCACGCCTTGGGGACTGCGTCGCTTCGAATGGCGCGGCGAGAAATTGTTCCAGCGATCTATGACCGGCGAGCACGTCGAGTGGGAAATCGTGCAGACAAAAGACACCGTCACGCCGGGCAGCGCGCACTTCAGCATGAAATCCTTTCGCGCCAAGCTCATGAGCAAAGACGGTCTGGCTCTTTCCCAACCGCCCGCCGATGATTCACATCTGGCTCACGGCAACTCTTCGATGACCTGCTACGCCTGCCATTCCTCTTGGACGCCGACATGCTTCGGTTGCCACCTGCAGATGACCGCCAACGCGCGACGCCCCATGCTCCACAACGAAGGCCTGCTCACAAAAAATTACACCAGCTACAACTTCCAGGTTCTTCGCGACGACGCATACTTCCTTGGCGTCGACGGCACAGTCACCGGCCATCGCATCGCTCCGGCGCGCTCCTCTTGCGCCGTGCTCGTCAGTTCGCAAAACGCCAATCGCGAGTGGCTGTACTACACGCAACAAACAATCTCCGCCGAGGGTTTTTCCGGCCAGGCCTTCAGCACCTTTGTGCCGCACACGGTTCGCGCCAAAGAAACAAAGGAGTGCAGTGACTGCCACGTTTCCGCCGCAAACGACAACAACGCCTGGATGGCGCAACTCCTTCTTCAGGGCACAAACTTCATGAATTTTCTCGGACGCTACGTCTACGTAGCCACCGGGGACCGCGGCTTCGAGGCCATCGCCGTGGCCGAGCACGACGAGCCCGAAGCCATCTACGGTAGCGACCTTCATCGCGTCGCTTATCCTGAAAATTACAGGAAGTTCGTCGCTGGCAACCGTCAGCTCGTCGCGGTCGCACGCCATGAAGGCAATGTTCTCGACATGCAATCCCGCGGCGAATATGCCTACGCCGCAAGCGGCAAAGGCGGTTTGCGCATCTACGACATTGCCAACGTCGACAATAAAGGTTTCTCCGAGCGCGTGACCACCGCGCCAGTCTCGCGTCTCGGCCAACGTTTCTTTCTTGCAACAAAAAACGCTGTGGCCGTCGGGTCCCCGACCACGCTCGGCGTTGATCCTCTTCGCGCTCGCATTCCCGAAAATGAAGAACAACCCATCCACTTGCTCTACGGTTTCCTGTATGTGGCGGATAAAGAAGAAGGCCTGATCATAGTCGGCAATCCCGATCTGAAATCGAAGAGCCCCGGGGTTGGCACGCTTCTCGACGGCGATCCCACTAACAATTTCCTCAAGCGCGGCTTGACCTTCAATCCCAATGGCGCTCTCACCGGCGCGCGTCGCGTCACCATCGCTGGCACCTTCGCTTACGTCCTCACGGAGAGGGCGCTCGTCGTCGTCGATCTCGACAATCCGCTCGCTCCGAAAATCACCGCCACAATCGGCGCTCCTTTTCTCAATCACCCTCAGGCGATCGTCATTCAATTCCGTTACGCGTTCCTGGTCGATCACGACGGAATGAAAGTCCTTGACGTGACCAATCTGGCGCAACCGCAACCCGAACCTCGCACCTTCGTTCCATTCACCGATGCACGCAACATCTACGTCGCACGCACTTACGCTTACGTCTCGGCAGGCAAACAAGGACTTGCCATTGTCGACGTTGAAAATCCCGCCGCGCCAAAGCTCGATCAGCTCTTCACCGCCGATGGCCAACTCAACGATGTCAACGACGTAAAACTCGGCATGGTCGCCGGCAGTGCTTTCGCTTTCGTCGCCGACGGAAAAAATGGTCTCCGGGTTCTACAAATCGTCTCGCCCTTCGACGACCCCGCGCACTTCTCCGGCTTCAGCCCGCGCCCGACACCGAAGCTCATTGCAACCGCGCGTACCAGAGGTTCCGCTCTCGCAATCTCTAAAGGCGTCGACAGAGACCGCGCCGTCGACGAATCCGGCAATCAACTCGCCGTCTTCGGCCGCCGCGGTGCGCGCCCGCTCAACCTCGCCGAGTCGCGGCGGCTTTACTTGCGGAACGGTCAGCTTTACACCGTCACCGACGAGCCCGTCGAGCGCCCGTATTCGGCCCAAGCGCCGGGAATCGAGCCCGGCTGGTTGGACCGTGCTTGGGTTTGGATTCTAAGCGCGCGTTGATCGCTAGACCTAGCGCAAGCTGTTATCGCTTTTTCTTCGCATGAATGTTTTTGCTTGTTGCTCACGATAAGCCTTGAATTCGCAAGCGCTTCCCTTTTCTAACCCGTTTCCTCTGAACCCTTTACCTATTCGCTGCATCTAATGAACAGCTAACAATTTGTTCACGTTTTCCACGCATAGCACACATCAAAATTATTCGTGGGGCGGCACTTGCTTCTACGGTTATGGTGTGAATGTGGGGAATTTTCGAGCTGTCTGCGCGGCTCGCGTTCGCCGAAGGCGAACAGAAAGAGGAGCATTACCCCTATGGCAAAGCATTATCTTCTGGCCAGCGACTTTGACCAGACGCTCAGCTTCAACGACTCCGGTGTCGCGCTGAGCGAACTCATCGGTTTTCACGGCTTTCACGACAAGGTGCAAGGCTTGTCCAACATCAATCTCGTCCAGCAGGGCGCCGAACTTTCGTATTTGATCCTGCATGACCCGGATTTCCGCCGCGTTCGCCGCGAGCATCTTGTCGAAACCGGCAAGCGCATCCGCCTGAAGCATGACGTCAACCTTTTCGCGCGTTCGCTCGACAGTATTTCCGACGGTTACAAAATCTCCTTCTACGTCATTTCTGCCGCGCCGCAGGAAATCATCCAGTCCGCGCTCGAGGGTATCGTCCCGCCGGATCACATCTTCGGCACGCGTTTCCGCTTCAACGAAAGTACCGGCGAGGTGGAATCCATCATTCGCGCGACGGCCGGTTGGGGCAAAATTACGGTGCTCGAAGAACTTCGCGCCGAACTCGGCATCAGCCACGACCATATCATCTACATGGGCGATGGCAGCTCCGATTTGCCTGTGATGATGCATGTCAATCAGTACGATGGCCTCACCATCGCTGTCTCCGAGGCCAAGTTCATCACTCGCGTCGCTCGCCGCACGGTTTTGAGCGACAACGCCATGAGCGTGCTTGTGCCGGTGCTCGAGGAAGTGCTTCGTTGGGATTCTCCGATGATCCGCCGCTTCTTCGCCCAGCGCGGCCTCACTCTTCGCGAGTGGGACAAGATGCGCACAGACATGCTCACCATCGAGGAAAGCGCCAGGCCGGCTTCCGCCGTCAGGCAGTAAGCCTCGATTTGCTCGGACAGTTCCGTCATTTCGACCGACGGGGCGGCGTCTTCGCCGTCCCGACGCGGAGAAACCCCTCTTCAATTCCCGCGTGCAAGACCAACTAGCACTGGCTTTCATTGCCAGCGCCTTTTATCACCATGCCGGGGCTTCGTGTGTCCGGTCGCGGGCGCGCCCCACCGGCGGTTCTCAGCGAGTGGATCTGGGGTTTTCCTCTCTCTTCGCTTTTGTAGCGGCCGCCTTCTGAGGCCGGCGTTTTTCTCTCGTTTTGTCCGAGACGATTCGCGCACGACAATCCGAGTCCGTTCCGATTCTGCTATTCTTACATTCCACGCCGGAGGCTCGCATGTCCCGCAAAAACATTCTGATGCTCGTTGGCGATTACGTTGAAGATTACGAAGTGATGGTCCCATTCCAGGCGCTGCTGATGGTCGGCCACGTCGTCCATGCTGTTTGCCCGGGCAAAAAATCGGGCGATGTCGTCCGTACCGCCATCCACGATTTCGAAGGCGATCAGACCTATTCCGAGAAACGCGGCCACAACTTTGCCCTTAACGCCACATTCGAGACCGTTCGCCCCGAAGACTACGACGCCCTCGTCATCCCTGGCGGCCGTGCTCCTGAGTACATTCGCCTGAATCCCCGCGTCCTTGAAATCGTCCGCCATTTCGCTTCGGCTAAAAAACCCATCGCCGCGATCTGCCACGGGGCGCAAGTGCTGGCCGCCGCCGGCGTTCTGCAAGGCAGGAACTGCAGTTGCTATCCCGCCGTCGCGCCGGAAGTCACCCGTTCGGGCGGCAACTTTGCCGATATTGCCATGACTGAAGCTGTCGTCGACGGAAACCTCGTTTCCGCCCCCGCCTGGCCTGCCCACCCCGCCTGGCTTTCCAAGTTCCTAACAGTTCTCGGCACCCGCATCGAACTCTAGTCGTTCGTAGAACAAGGTTCGTCATTGCGAACCTGCCTGCGGCAGGCAGGCCGAGACCCGCGGAATGCGGAACTCCTTTTCGATTTCGGTTACCTCGCGCAACGCAACCGTCTCCTTGACAGTCTAGGGGACTCAGTCGTATATTCCTAGCTCATCTAGGAGAATTGCTCCCCGTGGGCAAAGACAAACAACTCGACCTCCTTCAAGGCACGCTGGACATGCTCATCCTTAAGGCGGTTTCCCTCGGCCCTTTCCACGGCTACGGCATTCTGTTACGCATCCAGCAAATCTCGAAAGACCGTCTCGAAATCCAGCAAGGCTCTCTCTATCCCGCTCTCTATCGCCTGGAACACCAAGGGTGGATCACCAGCGAATGGGGCGAATCGGAAAACAAGCGTAAAGCCAAGTATTACCGCCTCACTACCGCCGGCAAGCGCAGGCTGCAAGCAGAAACGGAAAATTGGAATCGCATGGCCGACGTCATCGCCGGAATCCTCAGCACCACGCCCGAGGAAGTATGACCATCTGGACTCGTCCTCGCTCCTGGCTCCGTGCCATCCTGCATCGCCCCAGCATGGAGCGCGAAATGGACGCCGAACTGCGCTTCCACATCGAAGCCTACGCTGACGATTTGGTTCGCGGCGGCGTGCCTCGCGACGAAGCCCTGCGGCGCGCCCGCCTGGAATTCGGCGGCATCGAACTTGCAAAGGAAAAGTGCCGCGACGCGACGGGTGCCAACGCTACGCCATGAGTAAGGTCTCATGAACCTCTGGAGCCACTTCCGACGCTGGTTGCACGCTATTCTTCGGCGTTCTCGTGTGGAGCGCGAGATGGACGCCGAGCTTCGCTTCCACATCGACGCCTACGCTGACGATCTGGTCCGCAGCGGCGAGCCTCGCGACGAAGCGCTGCGCCGCGCGCGTATCGAATTCGGCGGCGTCGAACGCGCCAAGGAAGAATGCCGCGACGCCACCGGCGCCAACTTCCTCGACTCGCTCGTGCAGGACATTCGCTTCGGTTTTCGCATGTTGCAGAAAAACCCTGGTTTTGCCGCCGCGGCTGTAATTACGCTCGCGCTCGGTATTGGGGTAAACACCACTATTTTCTCGGCATTTGACGCATTGGTATTGCGCCCACGGGCCGTGAAGGATCCGGACCATCTAGCTTTTGTTTTTCGCACCACTGCCGACGAGGTCCACGGCCGGTTCTCTTATCCCGATTACCTTTATTATCGCGACCACAGCAAATCCTTTTCCGATCTCGCCCTACTTGCCTTCGGCATGGCCGTCACCTCTTCCGAATTACCTGCGACCGGAAGCGGTTCTGCTCCGCGCGTCGCAGGAGCCATCGGCCTCCAGCTCCCGCAATTGCTTCAGGGTAGTGCGCAACCTATTGGCTGCTTTTTCGTTTCCGGGAATTATTTTTCGATGCTCGGAGCCGTGCCGCTCCAGGGGCGGCTGATTCAGCCTGAGGACGACCAACCGAACGCCGCGCCGGTTGTGGTGATGAGCGGAAATTTCTGGCAACGCGAGTTTCGCTCGGATCCGAACGTAATTGGGTCGGTGATGCATTTGAACGGTGTCGCCTTCACAGTCATCGGAGCAACGCCCGTCGACTATGTAGCAACCGCTCCGGACGTTCCCGACCTTTGGGCGCCGGTTGTCGCCCGAATGTCTCTGGGCAGTGTCTCCTCCGAAGACCTCGAGAATCGTCAGGTTATTGTCGGAGAACCGCAGGGACGATTGAAACCGGGCGTTTCATTTGCCGACGCGCAAGCGGAAATCGGTGTATTGGCGTCGCAGTTGCGTGCCCTCGACCCGGAAGACAAACGCAACGAAGGAGCAATTGTCATCCCCGGCAAGAATGACCTAGCTCTGCTTGAACCCATGGAGTGGGCGCTGATCGTGGCGGCCATGGCCGCGGTCGCTCTCCTGCTGTTGATCGCTTGCGCTAACGTCGCTAGCTTGATGCTGGCGAGGGCCGCGGCACGGCGCAAGGAAATTGCCGTGAGACTTGCACTCGGCGCCGGGCGGTGGCGTCTTCTGCGACAATTGCTGACGGAAACCATGATGCTCGGCGTTCTTGCAGGCGCAGTCGGTCTGCCATTGGCAAGCGGGATGCTTCATCTATTGATCGGTCAAATCGCTTCCACACTTCCTTCATTTTGGGGCACGATCGTGCTTCAGATCAGCCCCGACATTCGAATCTTTCTTTACACGCTGCTGATTTCCTGCGCGGCCGGTGTTGCGTTTGGCTTGGTTCCGGCGTTTCAGGCATCAAAGGTCGACGTGAATTCTGCCATAAAAGAGGAGGGTGCTGGCTTTGGCCTGCGAATCAGCCGCTCCCGGTTGAGGGGATTGCTCATCGCCACGCAGATGGCAGCTTGTCTGATCCTGCTGATCAATTCGGCATTGCTTTTACGCGGATCGCAGCGAGCATTAAAGATCGACCTGGGGTACGACACTCAGCGGGTCGCATATGTGGAGATGTACGATCCCGCGAAGCTGCACTACTCCCAACAGCGCCTGCTCCAACTGAATCGCGATTTCATTCAAGGCTTTGAGGGCATTCCTGGAGTGCGTTCCGTTGCGCAGGCTTCACGCGGTCCCATCGGGGGCATACGCTCGGTAACCGTCGTTCCGGTCGGCACTGAGTCGTCTTCTCCTAACGACGCTCCCGACGCCGGGTACAGCTACGTCTCGGCGAATTATTTCGAAACCATGGCAATTCCCATCCTTCGCGGGCGTGTTTTCTCGCGCGCCGAGGCTGAGGGACAAGCGCCGGTCGTCGTCATCAGCGAAGCTACGGCTCGTCGTTTCTGGCCGCGCGAAGACGCGATTGGCAAACGGGTGAAGATCGGTTCGGAGAAGCAAACCATGTCTTTCCCCGGCCAGACCGATCCATTCATCGCCAGCTCCGAAGTGATTGGAATTAGCGGCGACGTGCGCAGTATGGACCTGACGAAAATAGACGAATCGTATATCTACCTGCCGCTGTCTCAGAGTCGTCAGTGGACCAGCACTTTACTCGCGCGTACCGATGTTGACCCGGCGCTCGTGCTGCCCGTGCTGGGCAAGGTAATCCGCCGCGTGGATCCGAGCCTGCCCGTGATTGGTGCGCCGTTGAATGCCATGGTTTCGACGGACCCTCACTTCGTGATCTCTCGCGTCGGAGGCGTGCTGGCAAGCATTGTCGGCGTTCTGGGATTGCTGCTGGCTTGTATCGGCGTGTATGGAATGGTCAGCTACATGGTCGCGCAGCGGACGCGTGAAATCGGAATCCGCATGGCGCTCGGAGCGCGAAGCGGCCACGTGTTGCGCCTCGTAATGGTCGAAGGTTTTCGCCCCATTTTAACAGGCTCGGTGATCGGGCTCCTTGCATCGGCTGCAATTTCGCGCCTGTTGGCCGCTACGCTGTTCGGTCTTAATCCCGTCGACGCAGTTTCTTTCTTTGGTGTGTCGTTCATCTTGTGTGCAATTGCTGTGCTGGCGACCTATTTTCCGGCGCGAAGAGCGATGCGCGTCGATCCAATAGTGTCGCTAAGGTACGAGTAGTCGCCAATCGACCTGAGGTCGTCGGAGGCACCATGACGATTTGGAGGCGCATTCGATCCTGGCGGTATCCGATGCTGCGACGTTCGCGCACAGAGCGCGAAATGGACGCCGAACCGTGCTCCCGCATTGACGCCTACGCCGACGATTTGATTCGCGGCGGCATGCCCCGCGACGAAGCATTGCGCCGCGCGCGCATCGAATTCGGCGCCGTCGAACGTGCCAGGGAAGACTGGCGCGAAGCGCGCGGCATGACTCTCCTCCAATCGCTCGGCAAGGATTTGCAACTCGCCGTCAGGATGCTGCGCAAGAATTCTGCGTTCACAGTTCTCGCCGTCCTCACGCTGGCTCTCGGCATCGGTGCAAACTCCGCAATCTTCAGTGTCGTCGACGCCATTCTTCTCCGCCCCCTCCCATACCCGGAGCCCACTCGCCTGGTTCGTCTCTGGGAGTCTCAACCATCCCGCGGCTATTTCCGGAACGTCGTCAATCCTCTCAACTTCCTCGACTGGCGCGACAATTCCAAATCGTTCCAGTCCATGGCCGCAATCATGGGCACTTCAAACAACCTGAACGCGCAAGGCCAGCCCATTGCTGTTCCCGGCCTGCGGGTCTCGCCCGAATTTTTCTCCATCTTGGAAGTACCCGCCATTCTCGGCCGCATCTTCAATTCCGAAGACGGCATCCCAGGCCGCGATCAAGTCGTCATCCTCAGTTACGAGTTGTGGCAGAGCCAGTTCGCCGGAAACTCCGCCGTCCTCGGCGAGAGAATGGAAATCGACGGCCTTCCCTACACAATCGTCGGAGTCATGCCCCGCGGCTTCTCTTTTCCAAAGACCAAAGCGGAAATATGGACGCCGCTGCCTTTGGCGCGTACGGACGATTGGAAAAGCGGCCGCTACCTGACCACCCTCGCGCGTCTGAAGCCCGGCGTCACGCTCGAACAGGCCCGCGAGGACATGGCTCGCGTCGCGAACATCAACGCTGAGACGCGTCCTGATTTCGACAAAGGTTGGAGCGCGGAAGTCGTCCCCATGCTCGCGGATGCTACCGAAAACATAAGTCGCCCTCTGTGGGTGCTCCTCGCTTCCGTCGGCTTCCTTCTTCTCATTGCCTGCGCCAACGTTGCCAACCTGCTTCTCATGAGGGGTGCCGGGCGTCTCAGAGAGATGGCCGTGCGCTCCGCGCTGGGCGCTTCGCGTCGCCGCCTCGTCCAGCAATTGCTGGTGGAAAGCCTCCTGCTCTCCTTTACCGGAGTGGCAGCGGGCCTCTTTTTGGCGCAATTCGGTTTGCACAGTTTGCTCGCTCTCATCCCCCAAAGCGCGCCGCTGCCCCGCAGCGAGCCCATCACTATCGATGCGCGCGTCTTGCTCTTTAGCTTTCTGGCTTCTTTGATCACTGCCGTCCTCTTCGGTCTCGTCCCTGCCTTGCGTCTCTCCCGTGTGGATCTTAGAACCGCCCTCAAGCAAGGTTCTCTTCGCGGAGGCGTCGGCGGTCATCAAACCTTGCGCCGCTGTTTTGTGGTCGCGGAAGTAGCTCTGGCCCTCCTGCTGTCCGTCGGCGCTGGACTCATGCTCCGTAGTTTCTCCCGTCTCATCGCCGTCGATCCCGGCTTTCAGCCGGAGCGCCTGCTCACCATGCACATCGCCCTCGCGCCTTCTCGCTACTCCGACGATCTCAAGCGCTCCGTGTACTTTGATCGCCTCCTGGCGGAAATCCGCAGCACGCCCGGCGTCCGCGCCGCCGGCTCAACTCACTTTCTTCCGCTCACCGAAACCACGTCCGGCTCCTGTTTTGCTCCTGCTAGCGGGCCTCAGCCCACGCCGGCCGAATCCCCATCGTCGCAGTTTCTGATTGTCAGCGCGGGCTACTTCCCGACGATGGGTACGCCTATCCTGCAAGGGCGCGATTTCGAACAGCACGACAATTTCAAGGCGCAGCCCGTCGCCATCGTCAACCATGCCTTCGTCGATCATTACTTCCCGGGCCAGGACATGCTCGGAAAGCAACTCTGGGTCTGCTGGACATTTGAAAAGCCGGTCGAAATCGTCGGCGTCGTCGCGGATGCTCGTCAAACTGAACTGGAAGCCGCCCCGCAACCCACCATTTTCCTCTCCAATTCGCAGGCTCCCATGTATTTCGCCACGCTCGTCGTGCGCACCCAGGGCGATCCGGCTCAGATCGCCCGCTCTGCCGAAGACGCCATTCATCGTGTGGATCTCGATCAAGCCGTTTCTGACGTGCGAACCATGGAGACGGTCTTCAGCGATTCGGTCGCCAGCCCTCGTTTTGAAGCGATCTTGTTGGGAGTCTTCGCCACTCTTGCCATCAGTCTCGCGATCATCGGCATCTACGGCGTCGTCTCCTATTCCGTCACCCAGCGCACCAACGAAATCGGTATTCGCGTAGCCTTGGGCGCGGGTTCCGCGGATATCGCTCGCATGGTATTGCGTGAGGCGCTTACTCTTGCAGCCATCGCACTCCTCGTCGGCTTCGCCGCGTCTCTCGCGCTCAGCCGCGTTCTCGAATCACTACTCTTCGAAGTGAAGCCCACGGACCCGTTTACCCTCGCCTCGGTTGGCTGCATCATCCTGCTAGTTTCCGCCCTGGCCGCGCTACTGCCCGCACGCCGTGCCACCCGCGTCGAACCTACGGTAGCCCTACGTTACGAGTGACAAGCCATGACTTTCCTGATCCGCCTTGGCTCCTGGCTCCGCGCAACATTCCATCGCTCCCGCGCCGAACGCGAAATGGACGCCGAGCTGCGCTTCCACATCGAAGCCTACGCCGACGATTTGATTCGCGGCGGCATGCCGCGCGACGAAGCGCTGCGCCGCGCGCGCATCGAATTCGGCGGCATCGAGCGCGCCAAAGAAGAGTGCCGCGACGCCACTGGCGCCAACTTCTTCGACTCGCTCGTGGCGGACATTCGCTTTGCCGTGCGGATGTCTCGCACATCACCCGGATTTGCGGTTGCTGCCGTCTTGACCATTGCACTAGGAGTCGGAGCAAACGCAGCAATTTATGGCCTGGTAGACTCCGCGTTCTTACGAGGTGTCCCTTTCCGTGAACCGGACCGCTTGATTCACATCTGGACGATTGAGGCTGGCGGTGAGCTGCACACGCCTACCCCGACGCAGTATCGGGAGATCCGGGAAAATAGTAAGTCGTTCGAGCAAATCGCGGCGGCGGGGTGGGCTTCCTATTTTTATGGTGAAGAAGGATCCGTTCTACAAAACCTCCCTGGGCTTCTGATTACCTCGAATTGGCTACCCACACTCGGCGTTCAGCCGGTGTTGGGCCGTAATTTTACAGATGACGAACAAGTCGCCGGCCGGGACGCCGTAGCGATTCTTTCCTACCACTGCTGGCACATACGGTTTCATGCCGATCGCAACATCCTAGGGAAGCAAATTGTTCTGAACCGCCGTCTAGTTACAGTTGTCGGCATACTCCCGCAGTCGTTGGAGCCACATAACGCCGACAGCGAAATTTTTGCTCCCCTGGTTCTCGACTCTTACGCCAGTCAAGGAGATAGCAGGGCAGGCAAGATGAGGGTTGAAATTGTCGCACGCTTGCGGACCAACGTACGACTGGAGCAAGCGCGTTCAGAAATCGAAGTGATTGCTAATCGGATCAGAAACCCAGACGCTCCAGCTGATCAAAAGGATGGCCTGGTCGTAGAAAACTTTGCGGAATCGCTCCGCCACCCCGGCCCGACCATCCAGAATGCTCGCCGCGGACTGTGGATGACAGCCGTCGCGGCTGGCGTTGTGTTGCTGATTGCTTGCACCAACGTTGCGAGTCTGCTTCTGGCTCGTGGAGTGAAGCGCTACAGAGAGATTGCAGTTCGTGCTGCGCTAGGGTGCTCGCGTGGACGAATGGTTCGGCAATTTCTGACGGAAAACATGCTGCTCTTTCTCTGCGGAGGAAGTGTCGCTGTTGTGCTGACGCGGTGGTGTGCAGGGGTCATCACCAAGGTTGCCTCTGGCATTGTGCCGGGAGCGTACTTGCAAGTTGATGGGCGCGTTTTCGCAGTCAGCCTGGGGATCTCGTTTCTGTGCTCCATGGCCTTTGGTATGATCCCAGCGATGCAGGCGACGCGTACGAGTCTGAATGAAAGCCTGAAAGACAAGGCTCCAAGCGCGGTGGGTGGCTCACGTTCGCGTCGATGGCGCAACGGGTTGCTCGCGGGCCAGGTTGCTCTTGGCATGACGCTACTCGTGCTTCTTGGACTTTTGATACGCAGCTTTCTCCACGTAGAATCGTCGCCGCTCGGCTATGAACCGCACAATATTTTGACGGCCACCGTGCGATTACCTGCGACACGTTATAGGGACCCATCCGAAAAAGGGCGCCTGATGCGCGCGACGGTCGAGCGAATGCGCCTGATGCCGGGCGTGGAGTCGGTCGGTATCGCAGACTCCCTTCCCATGGAGGGCGCGGAAAGCGACCGGATGAAAATCGAAGCGCCTTCCTCCAACGCCCCGCCTGTCGAGACAGAAATATGGTTCGTGTCGGTAAGCCCGGAGTATTTCTCAACTCTTCTTATCCCTATGGTTCGAGGGCGTCCGTTCCAGCCGCTGGATTCCCAAGCTGGCAGGCAGGTCGCCATCATCAATCAAACCTTCGCGAATGAATATTTCCATGGCGTGAACCCTCTCGGCCATCACTTGGCGTTTGCGGGTGCTCCCACCGTGTGGCGAGAGATCGTCGGCGTCGTTTCCGATTTCCGGCAACGCAACCCTGAGGAAGACTTCAGACCCCTGGCGTACTTTCCGGCAGAACAAATGGCACCGGCGCGATGGAGCCTGGCAATCCGGATTCGGCCGGCGAGCGACCCTGGGAATGTTGCGATGGGCATCAGCAACTGGCTTCGGCCTGTGGATCCGCAGCTTTACTGGCAAATGAGCAGCATGAAGCGGCTATTCCTCGATTCCGAGTCCATGACCATGCGCCGGCCGATTATAGAGTTGTTAGGCTGTTTCGGAGGTTTGGCGATGGTCTTGATCGTCGTGGGAGTATATGGCGTGACGTCGTATTCCGTCGCCGAGCGTACCCGAGAGTTGGGAATTCGTGTCGCGCTCGGCGCGTCTGCTCACGAGATCGCGGCTTTGGTGCTGCGTGAATCACTGGGGGTTACGTTTGCGGGTTTGGCGGTCGGCGCATTCTGGGCATTCGCGGTTGCCCATCTTTTCCCGACAAGTGGCATCGGCTGGAGCGGCTCGGGCATTTTTCTCTACAACCTCCCTCGAGCAGACAGCCTCACGTATCTATTGGCAGCAGGATTGCTCACGAGCGTTGTGTCCCTAGCGTCATGGACGCCCGCCCGCCGCGCAACGCGCGTCGACCCCATGGTCGCGCTGCGGTACGAATAGCCATTTTTGGCAAAGAGAGTTTATAGAAAACAAGCTTCTTCATTCTTTGGTCCCAAATCTTCGATTTGTGATCGCTGTACTTCCTAAATTTCGATCGAAGCCCCATAATCATCTGTTTGTCACTTCACTCTGAGGCGATTCTTGCGACATGGCTAACATCAACACAAAGAAAGGCGTCATCGGCATTCTCACGGGCGGCGGCGACGTCCCCGGCCTAAACCCCGCGATTCGCGCCGTTACCCTCCGCGCAATACACGAGGGATATGAGGTTATCGGCATTCGCCGCGGCTGGGGCGGTCTCGTGGACATTGTTCGCGACGAAAAGTACGACAATTCCAATAATTTTCAGCATCTGACCGAAGACGAAGTGAACCGCGCCGGACGCACCGGCGGCACTTTTCTCCACTCTTCGCGTACCAACCCTGCCCGCGTCAGCAAAAGCAGCGTTCCTCCGCACCTGGCAGGGGAATACAACACCGAGAAAAACGACCTTACCCCCGAGGTGCTCAAGAATCTCAACTGGCTCGGCATCGAGTACATGATTCCCATCGGGGGCGACGACACCCTCAGTTACGGTGTGCGCCTCCATAAAGAAGGTGTCCGCGTCGTCGCTATCCCCAAGACGATGGACAACGACGTTCCCGGCACGGACTACTGCATTGGTTTCAGCACTTGTGTAACCCGCACGATCCAGATGACTAACGCGCTACGCACCTCCGCCGGCTCCCACGAGCGCTTCATGGTTCTCGAAGTCTTTGGCCGTTATGCCGGCTTTACGGCCATGCTGCCGACAATGGCAGGCGCAGCAAACCGCTGCGTCATCCCCGAGCACAAGTTCAATATCGAGCAGCTCACTGAACTCCTTGTCCACGACCGCAACCGCAATCCCAGCCGCTACTCCATCGTGCTGGTTTCCGAAGGCGCGATGTTCGAAGGCGGGGGAATGGTGTTCCAGAGTTCCACAGCAGATGCCTTTGGCCATAAGAAACTCGGCGGCATCGGTGAAGCGGTGTCCGAAGAACTCACGGCGCTGTCCGCAAAGTTCAACAACGGCAAGAAGATTGAATGCATCAGCCAGAAACTCGGCTACCTCGTTCGCTGCGGTGACCCGGACGCGATCGACTCCATTGCTCCCATGGCCTACGGAAACCTTGCTCTTGATCTCCTACTCAACGGCATTTACGGCCGACTCGTGGTCCTAAAGAACGGCCGCTATGACAACGTGCCGATCGACACTGTCACAGCCACCAAGAAGGTAGTCAGCATCAAGGAACACTACAGCGTCGACCGTCTCCGTCCCGTCTATCAAAGCTTCGAAATGAAACCGCTCTTCTTGATGACCAGCGAACGTGGCTGACGCACCCGGAGCGCCTCTTGCGCGCTCCCATCCTTTCCGGCATGCTGTCTCATCGAAGTCCTCCCTCCGCCGCCTGGGAAGGGACTACTGGGAGCTTCTATGCTCGCTGACTCCTCGCCTGTCCCTCTCAAAGTGGCGCATCATCAGGCCCTCATCGTCGATTCCAGCCCGGAAATTAATCAGCTCCTCAACAATCTCTTCAGCGCCGAAGAATGGGAAATCCATCGCGCAAAAGACAATCACGATGCGCTGCGCCTCGCGCAAGAGCATCCCTACGACCTGATCGTCACGGGGGAGCGCACTTCCGGACAGGAGGACATCGAGCTGCTCCGGCGGCTGCGTATGGTCCGTCCCCACACGCGCCTCATTATTCTTACCGATGAATTTACGCCGGGGGATGTCCTGGGTTCCATCCGCGAGCGCGCCTTCAGCTATTTCACGCGCCCTTTCTCGACCGAAAAATTCGCGGAGATGATTCGCATTGCCATGAGCGAACCTTTCTGGGACGACGGTATTGAAATTCTGTCTGCCACGCCGAACTGGGTGCGTCTCGCGGTTCGCTGCGACCTCGTCACCGCCAACCGCCTCCTTCAGTTCTATCGCGAAGCTTCCGGCCTACCCGATGTGGAAACCGAAGAAGTGGCGGGCGCTTTCCGGGAAATTCTTCTAAACGCCATGGAGCACGGCGGGAAGTTCGATCCTTCAAAACACGTCGAAGTGGGGTACGTGCGCACGCAGCGCATGGTGCTTTGCAAAGTGAAGGATCCCGGCACGGGTTTTTCGCTTGAAGAACTGAAACACTCCGCGCTCGCCAATCCTCCAGATCAGCCCTTTCTCCACATGGCCGAGCGGGAAAATCGAGGCCTGCGCCCTGGCGGCTTTGGCATTCTCATGAGCAAGAAACTTGTTGATGATTTGATTTACAACGACAAAGGCAACGAAGTCCTGCTCATCAAGTATTTGGACCATCAGACTCAGGCCGCGCAGCCCTGAACGAAACAAGGCGGAACAGCCGGTCCTGCGCTGTTTCGCCTCTCCGTCCAATTCCAGATTTATCGTCCGCCGAGCGCAACGGTCACCGTAGGTTCTTCGCGATGAGGAATTAACACACGACTCCAGCTGCCAAAGCCAGCGCCACCCGCAATCTCGATCGGCTCGGTGCATCTTTTTTCTCTATCCAGTCGCCGATGGAAGCGCTCAGGAAATACAGTTCAACACCTACGGCAAGGTTGGCTGCCACCTCCACGAGTGCCAACTGCCGGTACAACGCAAAAAGAAATGTCGCGCCGCAGCTGATCGCCGAGAATCGAACAGCGAGCACCAGAGCCAAATGTCCCCTGGCCTGTTGCTCTCGTGGCTCCACGCCTTCAATCATGTATCCTCTCCTAGCGACAGCTCATCATATGCCTAGATTCATTCCGAGGTGAACTCTTGCAACTTCGTCAGTTAGGAAAAACAGGACCGAAGGTTTCGCCGATGGGGCTGGGCTGTATGGGCATGTCCGAATTTTACGGCGCGCGCAACGACGACGAATCCATCGCCACCATCCATCGTTCGATCGAGCTGGGAATCAATTTTCTCGATACTGCCGATGTGTACGGCTACGGCGACAATGAAATCCTTGTTGGTCGAGCCATCCGTGACCGGCGTGACAAGGTCTTCCTTGCTACCAAATTTGCCATCGTCCGCGATCGCGCCAATCCTAACGTTCGCGGCGTCAACGGCAAGCCCGAGTATGTGCGCGCCTCCTGTGAAGCCAGCCTCAAGCGTCTCGGCGCCGACACTATCGATCTTTATTACCAACATCGCGTTGATCCCAAGACCCCGATCGAAGAAACCGTCGGCGCCATGGCCCAGTTGGTGCGCGAGGGGAAAGTCCGTTTCCTCGGTCTTTCCGAAGCTTCTCCCTCGACCATTCGCCGCGCTCACGCCGTTCATCCCATCGCCGCCTTGCAGACGGAATACTCGCTGTGGACGCGCGATCCCGAAGACGAAGTCCTTCCGACCACCCGTGAATTGGGCATTGCCTTCGTGGCCTACAGCCCGCTCGGGCGCGGCTTCCTGACGGGCCAAATCAAGAAATTCGAGGACCTCGCCGAAGACGACTATCGCCGCTTTTCTCCGCGCTTCCAGGGCGAAAACTTTCAGAAGAATCTCGATCTCGTCGCGCGCGTTGAACAGCTAACCAAGGAAAAACACTGCACTCCGGGTCAACTCGCCCTGGCCTGGCTGCTGACCCAAAGCGACGACATCATCCCCATCCCCGGTACCAAACGCCGCAAATATCTGGAAGAAAACGTCGCCGCTCTAAACGTGAAACTCTCCGCCGACGATCTGCGCCGCATCGACGAAGTAGCGCCGCACGGCGCTGCCGCCGGCCAGCGCTACCCGGAGCACATGATGAACCTGGTGAATGGCTAAACCTCCCGGATTTCTGTAGGAGCCGCTTTGGGTTTGCCCTGACGCAGGAAGGGAAGCGGGCCGTTCTTCGTTTCTAAAGCCCCATAATCGGTTCGCAATTCACGCTAATTCCAAACTTTGTCATCCTGAGGAGTGCGCTTTTAGCGCGACGATGGATCTCAACCATAGCTTCTGCTGCGAACCTGCCGACACCGCTTACTTCCCGCCGTTTGGCAACACGGGCAAAACATACGTCACCTTCACTTCCTTCCGCTTCGCCCAATCGTGATAGGTGTGGCACTCAAAACATCGTGACTCCGCATGCTCCGGGCCGGGAGCATGGCACGTTTTGCAAGTCTCGATTCCCGGAACCAGCACATCGCTCGTCTCTGTGCTTGTCAGTGCCTTCGCATGGCAGCTCGCGCACGAAAATCCGCGGTGCGCGTCATGATCAAACTTCGCATGCGGCAGCCACTGCGTCCGGACTGCAGCAGGCGCGATCTTGGGTTGCTCCAGGAGAACATGGCACTGCTTGCAGGTCTTCCGCCACAGCAGCGTCTCCGCATCCACCGTTCGTTCCGACACCCACTGCGCCGGCGTCAGTTCCCGCACTTTCGCCGGCATTGGCTTCCCCGTTAAATCCCGCTTCGGATCGCGTTCTACCCGCAGCTCCGCCGGATGCGCCGCAATGTATTCCTGGAATTTCTTGACCAAAAATTCGTGCACCACTTCCGGCTTGTCGTGGGGTACACCTTCGTCGAATCGCTTATCGAATGTCAAAAGGTGGCATCCCGAACAAGCCGTCGCAAACTCCACGGGCCTCATCCGTTCTCTGCCGCTACTCGGCGCATAAGGTTGCAAACCATGTGGCGGCTGGGGCGCACTAACGATCGCGTGATCGGCACTCGCTTGGTAACTCGCCGGCTGCGGATGCTCCGATGCTGCATACTTCCACTCTGCTTGGTAGTTGCGGTGACAGTCCGCACATTCCAATTGCACGATCGGCCCGGTAGGTCCCAGCCGGATCGGCTTCATGTGCACCTCGTGATTCAGTCGAATGGTCCCGGGATCCTTCCCGCCATCGCGCAGCGCCGCGAACTCTGGGTGCCCGACCTCAAGACTATCAATCTTCGATGGGTAGTGCGCGTCACCGCTGGCAACTCTTAAGTTTCCGTGGCACGTCGCGCAGTTCTGATTGCTCGCGGCCGTCAGCTCAATCCGACCGCGGTGCTCCCGGTGGCAACTCGCGCAGGCCGGTAGTCCTGACGGAACTTCATTTTCGTGATGTATGGGGCCATCGTGACAAGTCAGGCACGCACGGTCTGCCGCGATTGAAGAAAACTCGCCTGCTTTCTCCACATGGCAAGCCGCGCATTGTTTTTCCAGCACCGCGTGCGCCCCGCTCATTCTTCCGCTCGAATACACTCGCGAATCCCGCGCGAATCCTCGCCAACTAATCCAGCCCACCGCCAGCGCGAGCGCCAAGACGCTCAGCCAAAATTTCGCTCGCTTGAACGCCGTCGGCCTCTTGAAATAATTCAAGTCGATCCGCTGCGCCAGCTTCTTGGTTGTCCTCGTCCGCGCCACTCGCCACTCCACAAGCACTATTTACAACCACGTTCTTCCTCTACGTCCTTCATCTCCTCCACTTCCCGAACTTCTTACCGAATACGTCATACCGAAAACTCAATATTTCAGCGCCATCACCGCGTGCACCGCTCCCAATGCGATCAATGCCACGGAAAGCGGAACGTGCACGAGCAACCATCCATGCAGCCACCTGTGCAGCCGTTCCTGCTGCTGCAATTGCCGCGCCTCATCGCAAATCTCTTCTAAATCGCCAAGCGTCCCATGCGCCGGCGCGGGCAACAGCGTCTTCAATCCCGCAAACGCCAATTTCGCCTTGTCCGGATCGCCCAACCTTTGCCGGCGCCGCCCCGGCCGCTCTAAAAATGGACGCAACTCTTCCAGATAAAATCGCTTCAACGGCTCGCCATCCGCTTCGCTCAACAGGATCGCTTCCACCGCCGGCGTCACCGCCGCACTCGCCCCTGCGCTGATAGCTGCCGACGTTCGCAAAGGTGCCGCGGCTGCCGAAATCGGCCGCAATGCCGTGAATCCCCCCGCGCGTTGCCCCTGCGCTTCATTCCTTATCAGCTCCATCTTTCCGCAAACCGATTCCACCGCCCGGTCCGCCTCTTTACGCAACAACCTCTGCACATTCCCAATTTCCGCGTAGATCGTCTCCAGCGGCACCTCCGCCGTCATCATTCGCGGGACGTAGTTCTGCAACGCCGCGCCAAACAGACCGCTCGCCACCGTAATGATCAGCAACCACATCAACACACTTGTCAGAGTCCCGCCAAAGTGGAATCCCCCGTGAAACAAAATCAGCGGCAAACTCAACAGCCCAAGCCACAGATGGCCTCGCATCCACGCTTGCGCCCGGCCCAGCCGCCAAGTGGGCACACGCTTTCGCGCGCCCAGCAGCGCCGCGAAAATCATGAACGCAAATCCCAAGATTCCGAAGATCAATCCCATCGTGCTTCCGCCGCGCGACGCTGCAGGAGTTCGTTCTGCATACGCACCATACGCCAAGGCGCTCACCGCAAAAATTGACAGCGAAGCCACGGCCCATCCGCGCTGTGTCCTGTCCATCCTCATGTCTGGGATCTCATCTCGACCGTACAAGCCTTCCACTCTGGCGCTCTGCAACTCTTAAACTGCTTCTCTTGGCCTTAGCGTTGCTCCGTCAATCCCACAAAAAATTGTTTCGGATCCACCCGGCGTGCCGCGTCATGTGGGCACGCGTAGACACAGCTCGGCTCCTTCAAATGCGTGCACAAATCGCAAGACGTCGCCTTCTGCTGCACCACTGCCTTTTTCCGCCCCGGATTTTCCAAGTCCTCCACGCGCACCTTAAACGGATGGAGATTGATATTCCCGTACGGGCAATTGCGCGCGCACAGTCCGCATCCGATGCACCAATCTTCGATAATCACTTCCAGCGAATTTCTCCGCCGTATCGCCCCCACCGGACATCCCACCATACACAGCGGATCGCGGCACTGCCGGCACGACGTAGCGACCAGAAAATTCTCGAATCGTAATCCCTCGCGTACCAGTCGCGTGACTCCATCGTGCGCGTCGGCGCAAGCATTCACGCACGCGTCGCACCTCGTGCACTTCTGGAGGTCCAGAACCAACAGGCTCTGTGCTTCCATCAGTCCTTGCGACAAAAACTGCTCGAGTGGCACGCTTTGCAGCATCTGCATCCTCAATGCATTCGCCGCCTGCCGCTCCGCGGACACCGCCTCCAACCCCGCCCGAACACTCGGGAATCGCGCCACCATTTCCCGAAAATCCTGGCGTGAAAGTTTCACGAGTTCCACATGGTCGAGCGCCGTGCACGTCGCCGTCCTCACGCCTCCGCCCAACAACCCGATCTCTCCGAAGTAATCGCCGCGCGAAAGATACGCCAGCACCAGCTCTCCGCCCGGATATTCTTCTGAAATTTTCACGAAGCCGATACGCACCAGATAAAAGCTTTCCGCCGCTTCGCCCTGCCGCGCGATGACCTGCCCCGGCGCGTACCGCACCAGTTCCACGCTGCCCTTCAAGCGCTCGATAAAATCCGGCGACAGCCCCGCGAACATCGGCACTCCGCGTAGGTGCGTTTCCAGTGCCCGGCGCCGATAGTTTTCGTCAAGCTGCGCGCGGAACGTTTTGTTCTTCATCATGATGTCCAGCACGTTTCGCAACATTTCGAATGCCACAACATCTGTCTTCGCCTGCACCGTCGCCGACCGCGGATAGAAATTCATGCACGTCATTTCACCGAACAGATCGCCAGGCCCCAGTTCCGCCACCGGATTCCCATACGCCAGATCGACCGATGCATCGATCGGAATCGTGCGATCTCGCACCTCTTCCTCGCGCTTATCCTCTTCGCGCCCTACCAGCACGCTTGTCAGCCGCTTCAGAAATCCCTCCGCGCCCCCATGCGTCTTCACGTGCGCAATCGGTGTGGACATGGCTACCTGCGCCAGGCCCTCTACAATGAAAAACGCCGTCGAACCAAAATCGCCTTCCCGGCAAATCACTTCGCCCCTGCGATAGCGCCTCTTTACGATCGCCCCGCGGTTTAGCTCTAAAAACGTTCCCGAGACTCCGGCAAACACTGGCAACCGGTGCAGTTCTTCCGACGTCAACAGTTGCACGCCTGCTCCCGGTGCGATTGCCGTTCCTGCAACGCTTTTGTTCGTCAACGTCCCTGTCGGACAAGAGACCATGCACTCTCCGCACGAAATGCACGTCGAATCCCCCATCGGCGCATTCAAATCAAACGCGATTCCTGCCGAATAGCCCTTGCCCATCCGCCCCAGCACAAAATTGTTCTTGATTTCGTCGCACCCGCGGATGCACCGGTCGCACAGAATGCACGCATCGTGATCCACCGCGATCGCCAGCGAGGAGTCATCCTCTCCGCGCGACGTGGTCCTTCGCGCAAATCGCGGCGTATCCACTCCCGCCTGCCTCGCTAGAGTTTCCAGTTCGCAATCGGCCGAATGCCGCTGCCGGGCGCAAGGCGCCGGATGATCCGCCATCAGCAATTCCAGCAATGTTTTTCGCGCGCTAAGTACCTTCTCCGAGTTCGTGCTGACCTTCATGCCAGTTTCCACCGGCCGCACGCACGAAGCGCTCAGCACCCGTGCGCCGGTGTCCACTACGCATAACCGGCACACCCCCACCGGCGTCTGGCTCTGCAAATGGCACAACGTCGGAATCGCAATACCATTCACCCGCGCGGCATCGAAGACGGTCGTGCCCGCCGGTACGCGCACCGCCCGCCCATCGATCGTCAGCTCCACCAACGGTGTATCCGTGGTGCTCATATTCAAACCCTTGGCAAAAAGTCTCTGTTGCCCTCGGTGCTCTTCCTCTCGGACCTCGGCGTTAAATGTTTTCTTCGTTCCTAACTTTCTGGCTCGCCACTCCCTACGGCCGAATCGCGACCCTCGCCAATTCCGGCAATCGCCCCGCCGCCGAAAAACAAATCCCGCTCGGGCACTGCCGCTTCAACACGTGCGCATCGATCTCCGCACGAAAATGTTTCAACACGCTTTGCACCGGCGCGGGCACAATCTGGCCTAGCCCGCAAATGGAAGTCAGGCTCATGGCCTGCGACAACTCCCGAATCAACTCCAAATCCTTCTGGTACGCCGCCGCGCTCACATTCCCCTGTGTCCACCGCGTCAGCAAATCCACCATCTTTTGTGACCCAACCCGGCACGGCACGCATTTTCCGCACGACTCGTTCCGGTAAAACTTCACCGCCGTCAGCGCCATGTCCAGCATGCAAGTCGTGTCGTCGCACACTACAATCGCGCCCGATCCCAGCATCGATCCCGCATCCGCCAGCGCCTTGAAATCCAACCGCACATTCACCATCGACGCTGGCAAATATCCCGACGACGGCCCCGATGGCGCAAACGCCTTCAGTCCGCGTCCCCCGCGAATTCCTCCCGCGTTTCCATAAATCACCTCGCGCATCGTTGTGCCCATGGGCACTTCGTACACGCCCGGACTCGCCACGTGCCCGCTCACGCCCACAAATTTCAATCCTCGCGATCCGCCAACACCCGCGTTCTTGAACCACGCCACGCCACGCGCCAGAATCTGCGGCACAATCGCAAACGTCTCGACGTTATTGATCACCGTCGGCTTTTGCCACAAACCCGCCACACCCGGAAACGGGGGCTTATTCCGCGGCTCGGCGCGATGTCCCTCAATCGCCTCGAGCAATGCGCTTTCTTCCCCGCAGATGTATCCGCCCGGACTGACGAAAACTTCCAGCGCGAAATCCAAATCGCTGCCCAGAATCCTCCTTCCCAACAATCCAGCCCGCACGCACCTCCGCAACTCCTCACCGAAAATCTCTTCCTGCACTGGGTATTCGTGCCGGATATACAAAATCCCTTTCTTCGCGCCGGTCACAAGTCCGGCAATCATCATTCCTTCGATCACCAAATGCGGCAGGTGATTCAGGATGAACCGGTCCTTGATCGTCCCCGGCTCGCTCTCATCCGCGTTGCACACCACATACTTTTCCGGGTCGGTCTGCTTTCTCACCAGGTCCCATTTCATCCACGCCGGAAACCCCGCGCCGCCCATGCCGCGTAGGTCCGTCTCTTTCAGCGCCGCCAGCACGCCGTCGTAATCCCGCGTGCTCACCAACCTTCGCACCGCGCCGTACTTTTCGCCCTCGCCATACGGATCGGAAGCGCAAGCCACCCGCGCTCTGTCCGGATGCTCCGCCTGCACCTCTTCTCCACGCACCGCTTGCCGCGCCAGTTGCTCCACTTGTTCTGCTGTAACTCCGTCGAAGATCGCGTCGTTCACGGCCACGGCAGGCGCGCGATCGCAACGCCCCAGGCAACTCACATCCTTGATCTGCACGTCCGCGGATCGCGCTCCCGCGAAGCAAGCCGCCAGCTCCGCGCGCAATTCGCACGCCCCATTCAACCGGCAGCTCATGTCCGCGCACACATGCACTTCCGCCCGGCTCGGCATCGCCAAATGGAAATGAGGATAGAAACTCGCAACGCTGTGGATCTGGTACAGAGGAATCTGGCCGCGTTGCGAAAGGGCTTCCAGCTCCGCCTTAGGCAGATACCCGTGGCGCAACTGAATGGCTCGCAGCTCGTCAAAAATCACTGTGGATTGTCTCGCGAACCCGCGCCCTCGCTTCCAACCGCCGGGGCGCTCGATCAGGTTTACGCTATTTCCGCACACTCACGGTTCACTCGCTGCTCCTATTTCTCCACCCGTTGTCTTTTCGCACAATCCCCCGCCAAAAGCCGGCCCTTTCCGTTGACTTGCCCCTTCCCCGAACGCTATAAGCGAAAAGAACTTCTCTACCGCACTTCATGTTGCTTTGCCTCAACCATCTTTCTCGCCTCGCGCTTTTTCTCGGCGCGTGTTTTTTCGTTTCTACCGTCCCTGCCTCCGCAAACAACGATTCCGGCGAACCCATTAAATACATCGGCCCGGGCGCTTGCGCCGCCACCAGCTGCCACGGCAGCGTCAAGCCCGTCGCCGGCAGCCGCATCCTCCAAAACGAATATTCCACCTGGATTCTTCAGGACAAACACAGCCGCGCCTACCAAGCACTCACCGGCGATATCGGTGAGCGTATGGCCGGCATCCTGAAGCTCGGCGCGAAGGCAGAAGAATCACCCAAATGCCTCGCCTGCCACGCTCTTTATACCACCCTCGAGCAGCGCGGCCGTCCCTTCGAAATTTCCGAAGGCGTTTCTTGCGAATCCTGCCATGGCCCCGCCTCCGCGTGGCTCGGTCCTCACGCCACTCGCGGTTGGCCGCACGAAAAATCCGTCGCGAACGGAATGAAGGACACGCGCAACGTTATCCACCGCGCGAATCTCTGCCTCGAATGTCATCTGGGAACCAAGGAAAAATTCGTCGACCATGAAATGATCGCCGCCGGCCATCCCGATCTTTATTTCGAACTTGATTCGTTTTCCGCGGTCATGCCGCGCCACTGGAAGATGCCCCGCGAGTCTGCACTCGGCAAACCGGTCGAAGACCCTGCCTGGGCCGGAGTCCGCGATTGGGCGACGGGACAAGCCGTGCAACTGCGCGCTTCCATGGATCGCGTCGCCTGGCGTACCAACAACCAGCGCGCCGACAAAAAAGACGCCTGGCCCGAATACGCCGAGCTTTCCTGCTTCGCCTGCCACCACTCGCTTGGTCCGGCCAAAGACAGTTGGCGCCAGGAACGCGGTTACGAAGGCCGCCGTCCCGGCGATCCGCCGTGGAACGCCTCACGGTACGCCGTTTTCCGCGATCTCGCGAAGCAAGTCGATGCCGCCTCCGCGCTGGAACTCGATCGCCAGATGCTCATCGTCTCGAGCGAGATGAGCAAGCTCAATGCCGATCGTTCAGCCGTCGCCAACGCCGCTCTCGCTGCGGCCCCACTCGCCGAAAAATTCGCCGATCGACTAGCCACAATGCAGTACGATCAGGGCATTACGCTCGCCATGTTGCAACGCGTCACCGACGACGCCGATAACATAGCGCTCTGCGACGAACGCGCCGCCGAACAAGCCGCCATGGCCGTCGATTCCCTCTACATCGCCTACAGCAAGGACACCAAACCCGCCAACGACGCCGAAATTCGTGCCGCCATCAACGCCCTCTTCCAACAACTCGAAAATCCCTCCGCCTACAACGCCAACCAATTCGCCTCCACGCTGCGGCGCCTCCGCCCGCTGCTCCACTAGGCTTTCTGGGCAAAACGCGCCACCGCCGTAGGTTTGCCTTTGCACCGGCGGCCTTCGGCTGGCCTTGACGAAGGAAGGGAAGCGGGCGCCTTTCAACGAAGGAAGCGAACTTCAATGTAGCGCTGGCTTTCATGCCAGCGTCTGCCGCTACCGCCCCGCCGACGCAACCATCTTGGGCCTGAGTAATCCCCTTACCGTCACAATTGCCGCGATCGCCGCCAGCGCAATCGTCACGATCAACCGTTGGTGATACGGCTCGTAGAAATACGTGAGCACATTTGCGTTTCCCAAAGTGAACAAATGTTTGTTCTGAAAATGATACCGGCATCCGAACCTGCCGGCGGTAAGCAGGCGGAGTCCGCGGACTGAGGAATCCCTCTTCGATCCCTGCGCCTCGCAACTCTTCCCTTGCGCTACACTGGTGCTCTGCCCATGAACGCCGCCGAACGCCTCATCTGCTCTTCGTCCCTGTGGCGCCATTTCACCCGGCGGCATGTCTTGCCCTGGGCGCTTTCAGGTGCTCATCTCGGCGATCATCTCCTCGAAGTTGGCGCCGGCTACGGTGTTGCCACGGCGCTACTGAAGACCCGCGTTGCTCGCGTCACATCTCTCGAGTACGATCACAAATCCATTCTTAAATGGAAATTGCAAAACAACGGTGGGATGCGCGGCGCCGTGTGTGGCGACGCTTCACGATTGCCCTTTGCCGATCAAACGTTTTCCGCGGTCTTGGCCATCCTTGTTCTACACCATCTCAAATCCCCACAACTCCAGGATCAAATGTTCCGTGAAGCTTTCCGCGTCCTCCGCGCCGGCGGCGTTTTCATCGTCCTCGACATTCCCGATGGCTGGCTTCACCGCGTCGGTCACACCGGCAGCACCTTCACGCCGCTTGAGCCCAACGCTGCTTCTCGCTTTCTCAGCGCCGCTGGATTTTCCGGAATTACCATGGACTCCCGCAAAGCCGCTTTCCGATTGATGGCTGTTCGACCTTCCTGAGCCGTCTCAAAAAAATTGATTGAGCGTCTACCGCCCGCTGAGTGCCGCGCTCAGTTCGCTCCGCGTCTGAATCACACGCAGGATGGCGTCGCGGGTGACCATCCCCACAATATGCGCGGCTCCATCTTCGCTGTGCCGTACCACCGGCATCTGATTCACATCCGCGCCCATCAACCGCTCCAGGAGCCGCTGCAACGGTTCTTCCGGCGAGGTCCACAAAATCTTCTCTCGCGGCACCATCACCGCCTGCACCGAATTCATCGACCATTCTGCGCGCGGTACCTGGTTGAGCGCCGCTACATTCATCAATCCCAGCAACCGGTCGTCCATGGTCACAATATGAATCCGCCGCCCGGTCCGCAGCACTTCGCTGCTGTACTCCTCCAGGTTCAGGTTTCCGGGTATCGTCGGCACTTCGTGACTCATCACATCGGCCGCGCATAGACCGGTCAGCGTTTCGCGAATGGTCAACTGGCTTACGCTGGCCTGCGCCGCGGTCAACAAAAACCATCCAATAAACGCCAACCAGATGCCGCCCCACCGCCCGAGATATTCAGAAACGCCTCCGCCCTGTCCTCCAGTCAGCAAAGAAAAAATTCCCAATCCAATCATTAGATACGCGATTAGCTTCCCGCTCGCCGCTGCGATACGTGTCGCGCGGCCGAAGTCCTTGGTCGCCCCCCACATCATCGAGCGAAAGATGCGCCCGCCATCCAGGGGAAATCCCGGCAAGAGATTGAAACCAGCTAGCATTGCGTTGGACAGAAACAACGGGTCCACCACCGCTTCCATTTCGCGTCTGGGAACCGCCAGCCTCAAGCCGTAAAACAGCGCCGCCAGAAGCCCGCTCGCGATCGGTCCCGCGATCGCGATGTTGAATTCCTGGATGGCCTTCTCCGGTTCGCGTCCAATCCGCGCCAGCCCGCCGAACAGAAACAGCGTGATCGAAAGCACTTTGATCTTGTAGTGCTGCGCGACCACGCTATGCGACAGCTCATGAAAGACCACCGACGCGAAAAACAGTAGGCTCGTCAGAATCCCCAATCCCCATTGCTCCGCCGTGCTCCATTGCGCAAACTCTTTCGTGTACTGCTGCGCCATGGACAGCGTCACCAATCCGAAGATTAGGATCCAGCTGAAATCCAGGTAGATGGGGATTCCCAGGATTCGTCCGATACGAATCCCTTGTGATTGCGGCATGAACTCAGCCTCGCGCTCTGGAGCGAATTCTAGACTACCTCCGAAACCCGCGTGCTCAAAATCCGCATGTTGCCGGAACCGCGCGTCCCGGCAAACACACCGTGTCCTCGCTTCCACGAATCAGCACCCCGCGACCCACTTAACTCCTTATTTTTCAGTGTCATGAGATTGGTTGCCCGTGTGCCATTTCTCCTGCGTAAGTCAAACGGACGTTTAGGAGAACACCCATGGAAACCTTCATCGAATTCGCAGCGATCCTGATGGTCACCATCGTCGCGCTCTTTTCTGCACTGGCGCTGCAAGCGCTCCTTCTTCGCGGAGTCTTTGCCCTGATGGAGCCGGCCACCGCTCCAAGGCGCTTTGCGCCTCCGTCCATCGAACGCGGCGCTCATATGGCAGCCCGCGCCTTCGCCAGAGCCCGCTAATCGCGCGTAACGTTTTTCCTGGTCCGAGCATGCCGCAACTCCGTGTCCGCGAAGTGGCAGCCACACCGGGAATGAGGGAGAAAGGAAAACACCATGCTCGCTTTGAAAACTTTGCTCATGATTTTCGGCGTTGGCCTTTTTGGTAGCGCCGCGGCGGTTGTCGCTTATGACGTATACGTCGCAGCTCGCTTGCGCTGGTTGCTCGAACAAACCGCAACGCCTGCAGGAGGTGTCGCGGCCTTCCAGCCGGGCCCGTTTGGCCCGGTGCGTTGGACGCTTGCACTGAAGCTAGCTCTTGCGGGAATCTTGCCAGTACTATTCGCCCTCAGCATCACGGTCGTTCCCGACGGTTTCGCCGGCATTCGAGTCAGCCAGTTGTCCGGAGTGCGCCCCGGTACCTTGTATCCCGGCGTTCATCTGCAAATGCCTCTCATCGATAACATCGTTCTTTACGACACGCGCGAGCAGGTCTACACCTCTGCCGCAAACGCGAACGACGCCAACGGGAAATCTACCGGCGAAGTCCTGACCGTCCAAGCTCGCGAAGGCCTCAATCTTGGCCTTGCTGTCACCGTGCGCTATCGCCTCGATCCCTCTCGTCTCTCTACCATTCACCAGAGTCTGCCGCAGCCCGTCAACGAGCAGGTCGTTGGTCCGGTCGTCTCGTCGATTTATCGCCAACTCGCTCCCAATTACCTGACGCGCGAAATCTTTGCGTTGAAACGCGAAGAATTGCGAACGCAAGCCGCCGACGCCATCAAGACTCGCCTCGCCAGCGACGGCATCCTCGTCCGCGAAGTCCTCCTGCGCGACATTCAACTTCCCGCTGATTACGCCAAGGGACTGGAAGGCCTTCTCCTCAAAGAGCAAGAGAACGAACGGCTAGGCACCGAACAGGAAATCAAGTCCAAGGAAGTCAAGATTGCCGAACTCGAAGCCGAAGCGCAGAAAGCCCGCGCGGTAAAACAAGCTGAAGCGCAGGCGCAGGTCCGCGTCCTACAAGCCAAAGCCGAATCGGACGCCATGCAGTACACCTTGCCCTTGAAGCAGAAGCAGATTGAACAGACTAAGCTCGAAGCCCAAGCCCGAAAGGAAGCCACTCTGCAAAACGCCGAAGCCGCGGCGCAAGCCAAAATCATCGACAGCAAAGCCGAAGTCGAACGTCAGAAAAATCTTTCTGACGCCGAAGCCAACCGTATCCGCGTCACCGCCGCTGCCGACAGCGAACGCATGAAGTTCGAAGCCGCGGTCCTCAAACAAAATCCCATGCTGATCCAGAAGATCATCGCCGAACGCCTCTCGGACAAGCTCCAAATCATGATGGTGCCTATGGACGGCAAGAATTTCTTCGCCGCCGACGTGATGCGCTCCGCCTTCCAAAGCAACATCAACAATTCCGGCGGTGGGGCTGCCGACCCGGACTCTTCCGAAGACCAACCGTCGTCCGTCGCCACCGCTGCTGCTCAGCGCAAGGCCAGCAAGCGGCCGTAGCTATGACTTTCGGGGATGCGGCGAGTGCCGCTCCAACAATCGCACTGGAGGCGCAGATGACTCACAACCTGAATCACCGCGAACAACCGGTGCAGAAAGCTGGCCAAACAGCTGGAGCGGCACTGCCGCATTCCCCGGATCCCACGGCCATATTCCGGGAGGGCACGACTTCAGTCGTGCCATATGGATGGGGCAGTCGACAGGCTTTAGCTCCTGAGGGACGGTCGCTGTACAAATTAAGTGGCGCGGGGTGCGTCGCTGGAGGAGAGACCATGAGCCAGAAGACAAGCACCGCCGCGCTTGAATCTTTTCGCCATGGCCCTTTTCCCATCCAGCGCCGCGCTCCGCGCCACTCCGCAGAAGCTTTTGTAGGGCCCGCCTTCCGCTTACCCGGACCAAAGAGGGGAGGCGCGCCGTTCCATTGTAGCGCTGGCTTTCATGCCAGTGCTTTCGGCCGCAAATCCAATTTCAATTCTCAGGAGCCCATCATGAATGCAACCACGCAGTTCCCACGAAGGACCTTCAGCGCAATTCTTCCTGTTATCCTGCGCATCGCCTGCAGCCTATTCCTCTGGACCCTTGGCGCTTCGGCAATGGATATTCGCGTCGCGCAAATTCAATCGAATGAGCACCGCGTCGTCGTCAATTTCCCGATCGACCGCGCCAAAGCCGAAGATCTTCAACGCTGGGTCAACGACGGCCACGACCCATGGTGCCGCGATCCTCAATTGGCCGCGGCTGCCGCCCTTCGCCGCGTCTCTTCCCGTTTCTCGGAATACGAACTTGCTTCGTTACCCGTCGAACTCGAAAGCAGTCAAAAAACAAAAGCGGTTTACACATTCCACTCTCTCGACGGCCGCACCACCTATCGCATCACTCTTCGCCGTTACCGTTTCCTCCTCCCCTCCGCCGGCTCTCTTCACCGCATCATCTGGATTCCGGAAACCGCGGAAATCATCACGCGAGTCATGCGCGACTAGCCTTTTTCATCGACTTTCACCAAACAAACAACAAATGACAACTCTCCTGACCAGCCGGGTGGCCCTGACCACGCCGCCCGGCGTCTTCTCTCCCGCAGCAGTGTTACTATGACAACGGTTCAGAGCGTCACCAACAAAACCGAATTCGTCATTCCGAACGGAGTCTGCGAAGTGAAGAACCCTTCGTTGTCACGGCGCCCTTATGGACTTGAGCGTGCCCCATCCTTCGCGCTTTTAGCGAACGGCAGGCTCTTACTCTCGAACGCCACAAGTTTTCTTTTCTCGGTTTTGCCTTCTTGGGAGTCTACCGAGATTCCGTCATTCCGAACGGAGTCTGCGAAGTGAGGAATCCTTCTTTTCTTGTCTTCTCGATCGGCCTGTTGACCGCTGCAAGCAACGCATATTCTCGCCCTTTGCCTTCTCCTACCTGCGCCGAACTCCGCGCCCAAAAATCAAAAACCTACGGATTCCATCTGACCCAACTCAACGAATCGCAACTCGACGCCAAATCCAAAGAACTGGACGCCTTCTGGAAGCAGGTTCAGACCGCCGGCCCCGAGGGCGTAACCTGCATCCGCACTCTTCTTGCCGAAGAAAAAACCGACCACATCTTCCAGGTGGATGCCTCCGGCATGCTGTTCCCGGCTGATTCTTCGCCGGAAACCCGCAACCTGATCCGCGATTCTCTCGCGCAAGCCGATTTCCAGGAATCCGACCCCGCCAATTATTTGACCCTGGCTCTTGCGCTCGGCTCAGGCCGGCGTCGATATCCGGCCCCTCGCCGCCAAACTTCTTCTTTATCCGAACGCGGTCATCCACATTTCCGAACACGCCCTGGACCTCGATTCGGACACAGCAGCCCTTTTTTTATACGGCACCATGAGCCCACCCGAAGCGAGCAATGCTCTTACTGCGCTGCTTGATGCTCCCCAACTTTTCGTCCGCTCTGCCGCAGCCCATCTCCTCGCCGAACAAATGACCGACGAAAGTTTTCGTACGCTCAGCAAATGGACCGGCGTCTCCAAAATCGAGGAAGATTTTCGGCGCAACGACATTCAGGCCATCATGAAATACCAGCCGCAAAATCCAGCCGACTACGCCAATCCCAAATTCACCCGCGAACAAATCCTGCAAACCATCGCCTCGCTCCCTCACACCCAGAAAGAATTTGACCAGGTCATGGCCACCAAAGGCGCGGCCTTCGACCAGCAGATGCGCGAGAAAAAAGTCGCTCAGCAGCAACTCGCTCAGGCCGTCGCCGACAGCCTTCCTATTTACGGTGTCGCCGACCACACCGCGTTCCAGACCGCAGCCATCGCCAATCTGCAACCCGAAGATTTCCCCACCATCCGCGAAGCTCGCCGCACCTCGCTCTACAACGTCTCCGACGAAAGCCTCGCCGAATATCTTGCCTACACGCGAATCATGATCGGCATGCTTAACCATCTCGACCTTTTCAAGCAGGACCGCCAACACTAACCCCCGCGCCTGTAGCTCCGCCCTTCAGGGTGAGGCCTTCCACAACGTCGGCGAAACGCGGCCCGGCAAAGGTATCCGACCAGGATCGCCGGATTTCAACATAACAACCAAGCAACGACGAACAAAACACGCACGCAGCTCTTCCGAACTCGAAATGACGCCTTTTTGCCATATTGCTTCAAGGGAAGCACTCTCGACATCGCCTCTTTTGCCGCACTGGCCGACGGGATATGCTGTCCTACTTGGTACCCTGCACGCGGAGTGCATTCATGAGCTTTCGTAACAAAATCTTTCTGATCTTCGTCGCCACCGTCCTGGCGTCCGTTTCTCTCGTTGCCTATGGCGTCACCTACTATACGCAACGCGCCTTCGAAGAGCAGGAAGCTCAGCGCACCGAAACCCTCGTCGCTCAATTTCGAAAAGAATTTACCGAGCGCGGCGACACGGTCGCCCAGCAAGTGGAGAACATCACCAACGCGGGCGAAACCATTCGCATGGTCCTCGACCTTGCTCGGCCCAATGCCGATTTTTCTCTCTGGGTCCACGACGCCAACGGCGCCGCACAAACTCACAATCTGGATTTCGTTGAGTTCGTGAACTCCGATGGCACGGTCATCTCTTCCGCCCAGTATCCTTCCCGCGTTGGCTCCAAAAACGATTGGGTTACCGCTGCCAAATCCTGGGACAGCACCAGCGCTTTCCTCAAGCGCGAAGAACTTCCCGACGGCTTCGCTCTTTCGCTGACCGCGGTGCGCGCCTCTGCGGTCGGCGACAAGATCATCTACATCATCGGCGGCCGCCGCCTCGACCAGAATTTCCTGGCTACCTTGGAACTCCCCGCCGGCATGCGCGCCTTGCTCTACCGCAACTTGGAAAACTCTTTTGTTCCTACTTCGCTTACGGATACTTCCGGCCCCGTGGCGCAGGCCGATCAATTTCAGCCGCTGATCGAACAGATGCAGAGGCAATCACAACCGAACACGCTCGCAAAAACGATCCAATGGACCAATGATGCCGCCAGCGCAGAAACCTTCGACGGTATTCCCCTTTCCGGACGAAACGGAGAGTTGCTCGGCGTCCTTCTTGTTGGTAGTTCTGCAAAGGAATTGGTCCTTCTAAAGCGCCAGATTCTCAAAATTGCGGCGCTCGTCGCACTAGCGGCGGTGTTCATCGGCCTGCTTCTGGCGTGGTGGGTTTCCCGCCGCATTACGCGCCCTATCGAAGAACTCGCCAACGGCGCCCGCAGCGTCTCTTCCGGCCGCTGGGACACACAGATCGATGACCAGGGCAATGGCGAAATCGGTCAGCTGTCCCGCGATTTCAACCACATGACGCGCACTCTTACCGCGCAAAAGGAAAAGCTGGTACAGACCGAACGTGTCGCAGCTTGGCGCGAACTGGCCCGCCGCCTCGCTCATGAGCTGCGCAACCCTCTCTTTCCCATGCAGATCACGCTCGAAAATCTTCAGCGCGCCCGCCAACTCAGTCCCGCTCAGTTCCAGGAAGTTTTCGCCGAAGGCACCGCCACTCTCAAGGCGGAACTCGCCAATCTCAACAGCATCGTCGGCCGCTTCAATGATTTTTCCAAGATGCCTAATCCGCAATTCACGCGCGTCAACGTGAACGAGTCTCTTCGAAACGCGGTCCGCCTTTTCGAGCCGCAATTCATCGCCGTAGGCAAGCCTGCTATCACTACGGAATATTTCCTCAGGGAATCGCTGTCCGAAATCGACGCCGACCCCGATCTTCTCCACCGTGCTTTCCAGAATCTCGTGCTCAACGCCCTCGATGCCATGCCCGCTGGTGGCACACTCACTCTTCGCACCGCCGACAACGCGGACACCGTTCGCATCGAAGTGAGCGACACGGGTAAAGGCCTCACTCCAGAAGAATGTTCCCGCCTCTTCACTCCCTACTACACCACCAAGCAACAGGGCACCGGCCTCGGCCTGGCGATCGTGCAATCCGTAGTCAGTGACCATCACGGCACCATCTCCGTGTCCAGTGAAGAGGGTCGCGGCGCCGCATTCCGAATCGATCTCCCCAAGCGCCAGCAAAATGTAGTAGCAAAACCAAAACAAGACGCGACCTCCGGCACACTAGAGCCCGAGCGCGCCCCCGCCGCCACCGATTAGCAGCATAGGCTTTATCCTGTGCTCTTCGGTTATCTCCCCCTTGGCCCAGCCCCTCCTCGCAGTGCTCTTGGGCTATTGCTCCCTCTTGGGTTATTCCTCGGTACTTGGGTTATTCTTGCTTTTGTAGGGCCCGCTTCCTGAAGCGGGCCGTCAGTCTAAAACGTGCCACACGAAATGGGCATCCAGTAGGTTTTGTAGCGGCCGCCTTCCGAGGGTGGCGTTTCCGCTTTCACGCTCGCAACACGGAAAGGAATCCGCGTGTCTCGCAAAGCTCATCTCCTCCTCATCGACGACGATCCCAACACCCTCGCCTCCCTCTCTCGCGCCTTCCGCCTCGCCGGCCACGAAGCCACGGTCTGCGACAACGCCAACCGCGCCATCGAACTCCTGCAATCGCAGCACTTCGACCTCATCCTCTCCGACGTCGTCATGCCCAACAAAACCGGCATGGAACTCCTCGAGGAGTTGAAAAAATCCGGCCTGCAAACTCCCATCGTTTTAATTTCAGGTCAGGCCAATGTCGAAATGGCCGTGAAAGCCACGCGTCTCGGCGCGCTCGATTTCCTGGAGAAGCCTCTCTCCACGGACAAACTTCTCCTCACGGTGGAAAATGCCCTCCGCCTCACGCGTCTCGAGAGCGAAAACCGCGAACTCCGTCATCGTCTCGGCAAACACGAACTCGTCGGCTTCGGTCCAGCCATGAGCAAGCTTCTCGCGCAAGTCGAGCGCGTCGCCGCCAGCGAAACCCGCGTCTGTATCCTCGGCGAAACCGGCACCGGCAAGGAACTTGTTGCGCGCGCCATCCACGAAAAATCACCGCGCCACGAAAACGCGTTCATCACGTTGAATTGCGCTGCCGTCCCCGCCGAACTCATTGAATCCGAACTCTTCGGCCACGAAAAGGGCGCCTTCACCGGCGCCGCCGCGCGCCACACGGGAAAATTCGAGCAAGCCGAAGGCGGCACGCTCTTTCTCGATGAAATCGGCGATATGCCTCTCGCCATGCAAGCAAAGCTCCTCCGCGTCCTCGAAGAAGGAGAAGTCGAGCGCGTCGGGGGAGACAAGCCCATCAAAGTCAACGTCCGAGTCATCGTCGCCACTCACCGTAATCTCGAAGACCTCGTCAAGAAAAACGAATTCCGCGCCGACCTCTTCCACCGCGTCTTTGTTTTCCCTTTAACCCTTCCTCCGCTTCGCGAACGCAAGGAAGATTTTCCCGTGCTGGTCGCCCACTTCGCGCGCCAGGTCGCCAAACAGAACGGCTGGAAAGAAAAAATATTCTCTGAAGACGCCATCGCCGAACTCCACCGCTACTCATGGCCCGGCAATGTCCGCGAGCTCCGTAACATCGTCGAACGCATCGTGCTGCTCTCCACCCGAGACGCGGTAACCGACGATGACGTCCGCCAAGCTCTCCCCACCGGCGAACTCTCCGTCAGCGTCGGGTTTACCAACGGCGCCACAACGGGGCAGGGAACTCTTGAACAACGCACCGAAGCCTTCGAGCGCGAAGTACTGCTTGCCGAAATCCACCGCCACAACTTCCACATGACGAACGTCGCCCGCGCCCTCGGCCTCGAGCGCAGCCACCTCTACAAAAAGTGCCAGCAACTCGGCATCGACTTGCACTCCCTTCGCAACCCCGAGTAAGCGGCACGCTCAATCCTCTCTAAATTTCCGTGGTCGCCCGACAATCGCAGGCGGGTTAATCATTCGCACCACGCTTGGGTTGCGCTCTCACAGAAAACAAGCCAGAAATTCCAGCTCTCCGAGCCGTACATCGCCCACATCCCATGTAAGCAACAGATTTATTTGCCTTTACATCATGCTTGGATTTCTCTTGACAAATTACATATTGCTATATATATTTCGCACATCGCAATAACCTCGAAAGGCATGTCCCATGACCCTCGGCGACAAAATTCGCAGCCTTCGCTCCATCGAAGGGTCGCTCCGCGGTTTGGGCCGTCCTCTGACGCAATCCGAGGTGGTCCTCGCCATGAAGAAGGAACTCGGCCGCGGCCTTAGTCAGGCCTATCTGTCTCAGATCGAAAGCGGCGCACGTCCGCACATGACCAACACTTCGCGCGACCTGCTGGCCCGTTTTTTCCGGGTCTATCCGGGATTCCTGGTGGACGATCCCCCAGGCTATTCCCGCGAGCTGCAATCGGAGCTTCGCACTGCCGACACCACGATCGACTCCTGGCTCTATGCCGGAGCTGACCAATTTACGAGTGATCCTGAACTCTCCCGTGCCCTCTGCAATGTCGCGCAAGTCGCCGATTCGCGGGGCGCGATTCTGCTCCTCGGCGAAATTCTTCGCACCCCCGGCCTGGCCGAGCGGCTCAGCGAAGTCCTGCAACCGAAACCGTTGGTGGGTTCCGGTCATCCACCGCCTGTGGCGGATAACTAACCGCGTTTTCCGGCAGTCCCGTTGTCACCCGAGAGTCGGCGTGTCGCTTCGCGAGGTGCCTTATGTCTTGGTCTGACGTCTATCTGTTCTGCTTCCTGGTGGGTGCCGCGCTCAGTGTTTTCTCGTTCCTAGCGGGTGCCATCCATCTGCATCTGCCGTTCAAGATGCAGCTTCCGTTCCACGCCCAGCACGCGCATGGAGCCAGCCACGGCAGTGGTTCGCACATCTCCTGGTTCAACGCTTCCACCGTCCTCGCGTTTCTCGCGTGGTTCGGCGGCGTCGGCTATCTAATGACGAAGTACTCGCACGTCGAAACATTCTTCATCGTCGGCATTGCTACCCTGGCAGGTCTCGCCGCCGGTTGGATCGTTCTGCGCTTCCTGCTCAAGCTGCTTGGACCCAGCGACGAGCCATTGCGCGAGGAAGATCGCCGCGTGGTCGGCGCTCTCGGCACCGTCAGCATGAGCATCCGCGAAAACGGCACGGGAGAAATTATCTTTCGGCTCGGTGGCGGTCGCCGTTGTTCGGGCGCGCGCGCGGACGATGGTGCATCCATCGAAAAGGGCACGGAAGTCGTAATCGAGCGCTATGAAAAAGGAATCGCCTACGTAAAGCGCTGGGAAGAGTTCGTCAAATCTTGAGTTTCTGAACCGAATTACCGAGCACGCATTCGCAGCGGTTCGAAAAGGGGAGGTGGTTATGTTCGGGTTGCCAATGAACGTGGTTATCGGAGCGGGAATGCTGGTCGTCGTCTTACTGATGTTGATGACCGTGATCGCCAGGATGTATCGCAAAGCAGGACCGCACGAAGCGCTGATCGTTTACGGCCTCGGCGGTACCAACGTCTACACTGGAAGGGGCACGGTCATTTTCCCCATGGTGCAGACCTGTAAAGATCTCTCGCTGGAACTGATGTCTTTCGACGTCGCTCCCCAGCAGAATCTTTACACCAAGCAGGGCGTGGCGGTCACCGTTGAAGCCGTGGCGCAAATCAAGGTGAAGAATGACAAGGAATCCATTCTCACTTCCGCCGAACAATTCCTTACCAAAACGCCGGCAGAGCGTGATGGCTTGATCCGTTTGGTGATGGAAGGCCATCTCCGCGGCATCATCGGCCAGCTCACCGTGGAGCAAATCGTCAAGGAACCCGAAATGGTCGGTGGACAGATGCGCTCCACCTGCGCCGATGACATGAGCAAGATGGGCCTCGAAGTCGTCAGCTTCACCATCAAGGAAGTGCGTGACAAAAACGAGTACATCACCAACATGGGCCGCCCGGACATCGCCCGCATCAAGCGCGATGCTGAAGTGGCCACCGCCGAAGCCGATCGCGATATCGCCATCAAGCGTGCCGAAGCCTCGCGGGCTTCTGCAGTTGCCAAAGCACAGGCCGATCAGGAACGCGTTGCGGCCGAGACCGCTTCCATGGCCAAGCAAGCTGAAGCCACGCGCGACCTCGACGTCAAGAAGGCCAACTACCTCGAAATCAGCAAGAAGGCCCAGGCGCAAGCCGACAAGGCCTACGAAATCGAAACCAATCGCCAGCAGCAAACCGTCATGCTCGAACAAGTTCGCATCCAGCAGGTCGAGCGCGAGGCTCAGGTCAAGGTTCAGGACGCCGAAATCGTTCGCCGCGAACGCGAGCTCATCGCTACCGTCCTCAAGCAGGCGGAAATCGAGCGCCAGCGCATCGAGACCCTGGCCAACGCCGAACGTCAACGCTTGATGTCCGAAGCCGAAGGCCAAGCCGCTTCCATCCGCGCGCAGGGCGAGGCCGAAGCCGAAATCATCTTCAAGAAGGGTGATGCGGAGGCCCGCGCCATGAACGTGAAGGCCGAAGCCTTTCAGGAATACAACCAGGCCGCCGTCGTGGACAAGCTCATCAGCAGCTTGCCGGAGGTTGTCCGCGCGCTTAGCGAGCCGCTCAGCAAAGTCGACAAGGTCACCATCGTCTCCACCGGTAACGGCGATGCCGCCGGCGCTTACAAACTTACCGGCGACATCACCAAGATTGCGGCGCAGGTCCCCGCTCTCTTCGAAGCCCTTTCCGGCATGCAAATGTCTGAACTCCTCGGCAAGGTCCGCCTCATCGGCGACAAGGCCCCGAAGCCACTGGATCAGCCTCCAGCAAAGTCCTAACGCACTTCCGCCGGAGCGGGCCAACCCGCTCCGGCAGCCGTAGCGCCGCGCCTTATGGCGGCATCCTGGATTCACAGTCGATTGGGAGGGAGATCGTCATGGCTATCACCGCACAGCGAAAGCGAGCTCTTTTCTGGGCGCTAGGCATCCTCAGTGCATTGGTGCTGATGAATGTTGCCTGGGCTCAAATCGCCAACGCGATCGGCAATTGTTTTTTGCGCTTTTAGCTTGTGGCCCAGTCAACGGGAGAGCACGCCTTCAGTCGTGCCGTGCTCGAAGCGAAGAAGTCGGGCCCTGAGGAATTGATTTTTCATCGAACTTCTCGAAAGGAGCATCACTATGGGACTCTTAGAACGTGTCAGTACTTTAATCCGCGCCAATCTCAACGACATGATCGACCGCGCCGAGGATCCTGAAAAAATGATCAAACAGGTCATCCTCGACATGGAAAATCAATACCTCCAGGTCAAAACGCAGGTCGCCGTCTCCATCGCCGACCAGCACATCCTCGAAATGAAACTTCGCGAGCACGAAGACACCGGCAAGGACTGGATGCGGAAGGCCGAAGTCGCCGTCGACAAGGGCCAGGACGATCTCGCCCGCGCCGCTCTCGACCGCTTCCAGACCGCCCAACGCCTCTCGCAGAGTTTCCAGGAACAGGTCAACGACCAGAAAGCCCAGGTGGACACTTTGAAAAGCGCGCTCATCAAGCTCGAACAAAAACTCGAAGAAGCCAGATCCAAACGCGAAGTCCTGCTCGCCCGCCATCGCCGCAGCATCGCTCTCGACAAAGCCGCCAAGGCCCAGGTCGCCCTCGGCGACAACTCCAACAGCGCCTCCTTTGATCGCCTGAAAGAGCGCGTCCACCACACCGAAGCCACCGCCTCTGCCGAGGTTGAGCTCATCAATGACAATGTCGCCGAAAAACTCAATCGCTTCGACCGCGACGCCGAAGTCGAACGCCTCCTCACTGAAATGAAAACCCGCCGCCTCCCTGAAAAGGTCGGCTGAGGTGGCTCCTGTCCTGGGCCCTCGGGAAGCGTCCGCCTTCAGCCGCGCCCTAGGCCTTTCGAGGGCCCGCCTTCGGAGCTTAGAGCCGCCTCTGGTTTTTTAGGAGGTCGGAGCGTTCAGCTCCGACATTACACACGGTACTAACCGGGCTTCCGCCCTGAGGAATCCGATTCTCGGAGCGGGAACCTTTTCCGCAGCTGCGGCCTCTAACCAATTAGCGCTGTTCGGACGATTCATCGGTCCGCCCAAGGTCGTCCGCCCACCTGCCCGCGAAAGGAGACTTCGCCATGAAATCCTACGCAACGTTTCGTCGGCATCCCTACGGTCAAGTTGTGCCTCGCGTCAACGACGACCGCAGCCCCTGGGAAGTTGTCCCCTTCGGTAGATACGGCGCGGGCGTCTGGACCGGCCACCCCGCGGGCTTAATTGTAGTCATCGGCATCCTGCTTGTCGGCCTGATCGGTATCCCCGAATGGCGCTACTTCTTCGGCGCCACAGTCCTCCTCGGCAGCCTTGTGGCGTACTTTCTCTACCGTCGACACCAAGAACTCTGACAAACGCATTATCTCTCTAACGCCTCCGCTCCGTTCGTCGCGACACTTGTCGACATCACCGGGCTCGTCATCTATTTCACCGTCGCCAAGATCATTCTCACCGGCACGCTCCTCTAATAACCCCGCTTGGTTCGGCACTTGAGCGAAAATGGCCGCATGCCTCGTTTCTTACGACGCTTTCACACACCTCATGGCAAAATACTCGCCATGGTTCCGTGGCTTGTGGCCGTCCCCGCCTTTGCCGCCGGTTTTGCCGGCCTGACGGCCTATGGCGCGGTGAATGCGCGTTCCCAACTGTTTGGCCATACCTTCTATCAGAGCGACTCGCCCAAAAAACTTGCGATCACCTTCGACGATGGTCCCAATCCCACCATCACGCCGAAACTTCTCGATCTTCTCGATAGGTATCGCGCCAAGGCCACTTTCTTTCTCCTCGGCAAATATGTCCGCGAATCGCCGGGTCTCACCAAAGAGATTTCGACCCGTGGCCACCTCATCGGGAACCACACTGACACGCATCCCAATCTTTTCTTCACCGGTCCGAACGAGACCCGCACCGAATTGCTCCGCTGCAGCGAAGCCATCGGCCAAGCCACCTGGGAAGAGCCGCGATGGTTCCGTCCGCCGTTTGGCTATCGCAGCCCCTGGCTGAGTTCGCTGGTTTTGCAGCAACGCATGCGCACCGTGATGTGGACAATCATGCCCGGCGACTGGCGTGCGAAACCTGAGGCTTGGCTCATCGAGCGCATGAAACCGATTGCTGCGCACCTGCAAAGCCTGCCGGCCCAAAATCAGTCCGTTCGCAAGCCCTCCGGCGGAGACGTCCTTTGCCTCCACGATGGCCACTACGGCATTCCGAATGCCGACCGCGCCCGCACTCTAGCCGCTCTTGAGTATTGGCTTCCTCGCTGGCGTGACCTCGGGCTTGAATTTGTTACAATGAGGGAAACGAACGGGAAGGCGGTCGAGGCCTAATGGATGAACGGTCTTTCTACACGGAAAAGGAAGAAACTCGCAAAGTAAAATTAATCTGTCCCAGTTGCCGCGGTGAATTCGAAGCCCCAGTTCGGTGGAAGGTTAGCCGCAAGAAAAAAGAACTGCCCCGCGGCGCAAGTGAAGAAGATCGACGCAAATTTGCCAAAGCCGCATCTTTCATGGTCCGCTTGGACGACCTGGTAGCCTGCTACAAGTGCCGCAAGCGGTTCGAACTCACCGGCCAATCCACCGTCTTGATCAACGACAACCTGGGCGACCCCAACGAAGACCCCGAAAACTTCGGCAACCGCTAGCGTCGACACAAAACCGAACCTGTCATCCTGAGGAGCGCGAAAGCGCGATGAAGGATCGCAACCCGCGTCTTGGCTCCAACTTCAAATCTCCGGATACATCTCAAAAAACGCGTCAATTGACTGCCGGAACGTTTCCTCGATCTCTTCTTTCGATCCCTCAATCAAGTGCATCGCCACGCGCGCGCTCTTGCCATTCTTCAGCACCACCGTCGCCTCTTTCACTTCGCCCAGATCATCCACCGGCAGCAGACGCATTCCGTAAATCAACGCCAGTTTCGCCATTTCTGGTCCACCTCTCAGCCCAGCCTATCGGCTGGCCCGAATCGCGTCAAATCGCGGTATTTTGGAGTAAACTTCCATTAGCCAGCTCTTCGGGCATCCGATAGCCAGTTCTCCCGCATCGCACAAGGCAAAGGAGACAGACGGTGAAGCCTACATCTCAGGTCCATGCGTTCGTGCAAGCCGCAGCCTTAAGTTTGTTTCTCGCTGCCGTGGCGCCCGCCCAGGCTCCCGATGGCCCCCAGAGCGAGGCTCCCCCTCCAGCGGCAACTCCCGCTCCGGCTACATCCCGTCCGGCCGGACCCGGACAAGCGATTCTCATTCCCACTGGCACGCACGTCGGCGTCATTCTCGAAAGCGGCGTCTCGACGGCCACCGCCAAACCCGGCGACTCCGTCTATTTCCGAACTTCCTTTCCGATTACCATGAACAACAAAGTGGTCATTCCGGTCGGCTCCTATCTGCGCGGAGAAGTCACGGACTCCAAACGTCCCGGTCGCGTCAAAGGCAGAGGCGAGCTCCGCATTCGCCTAAATACTCTCGTCTTTCCTAACGGCTACACGGTCGACATGAACGCCGAGCCTCACAGCACCGATGCCGGCCAGGTAAAAACCGATCCTGAAGGCAAAATGACTGGCCCTAGTGGAAAAGGGAAAGACGCTACTACCGTTGCCACGACGACCGCGACTGGCGCGGGGATCGGCGCGATCGCCGACGGCGCCAAAGGCGCCGGCATTGGCGCGGGCATTGGTGGCGCAGTCGGCCTTGCCGCAGTCCTGCTTTCCCGCGGCCCCGAAGCCCAACTGCCCCGGGGTTCTTCGATGGATTTAGTGCTTGAGCACGACCTCCAGCTCGACGCGGATCAAATCCACTACTCGACCGTCGGCCAGCCCAGCACTGTCGTCATCCAGCAAGCGCCGCAATCCAACTAACTGCTGGGTTTGTGGTTTGCAGTTCTACGCGCGAAGGCTCCGTTCTTGACGTTGCGCCCTAGGTTCTGCAAATTTTCGGTTTCCACCTACCTCGCCGCGCATGCGCAGCCCTAATTTGTCATCTTGAGGAGCTGTAGTTTGCGCGACGAAGTGATCTCAACATACTGAGCAATACAAGAACGAAAACTGAAACCTATCACGTAAAATCGACTACATGCTTCACCCAACCCTCCCAGATGTCGCTCAGCCCGTGGGCTAACATGCCGGGTTTCAAATCTCTTCTCCACACCGCGAAAATCCCGTAAAGCACGCCAAGAATACTGACCACCAGCACGTACTTCCATCCTTTGAACGGATGAATCGCCCCGAACGCCGCCGCCTGACATAAAACTCCCGTCCACACGCTGCCCGTTAACGCGCCGAATTGCCTCAGCAAATATCCGCGAAAAATCACTTCCTCGCAAAACCCCGCGCTGCAGGAAACCGCAATCCACAAACCAACTTCCGGAATTCCCCGAGGCGTTACCCAAACATCGGCCGCTTTCGCCGGACTTGGCGCGAGAAGCATCGTCGTACCATGTGCCACGAGCTCCCAAACTACCCAAAAAGGAATCGCTATGCCGATGTCTCGCAGCAACTCGCTCATCCGTAACCAGCGCCCGGCGCTGAGCGTGGCAAGACTGCCCCCTTTTTGTTTTACTCCTATCCATGCGTAGAAAAAGATCCCCCAATCGAACGCAAGCGACATCAAAAATCCAGGAATCAGATTCGGCCGAATGGATGCGGCGTTTTGTTGAACGCCATTTGCAGCGTGGCGCTGCAGCGCGAAAGGAACTGCAAGGGAAACGAACATCAAACCCAGAAGCGCCGCCGTGTGCGAGTAGCTGGCTACAGGCTTGGCACGTTCGTCTCTAAGAGTTTCGGCCATTCATCCGGGGAGAAAACTCAAAACTTAGAACTTAAGACCTAAGACTTTCTAGGCACTCTGCCCGCGCGTCACTTCCAAAAACCTCATCGGGCTTAGGCGCTCCCAATCTACACTCACTCTCTGCGTGCTCACCCACTCTCGGATCAGTCGGGCGGTGATCGGCGCCAGCAACATGCCGCTCCTGAAATGCCCCGTGGCGATCAACAATCCTTCAATATCCGTCGGACCAATGATGGGGAGGTGGTCCGGCGAATCCGGCCGCAACCCCGCCCAGGTCTCTTCAATCCGGGCCTTCTCCAGTCCCGGTGCCAGCTTGGTCGCCTCATTCAAAATCCTTTTCAGCCCGCCCGCAGTCACATCATGATTGAATCCAGTCCTCTCGATGGTCGATCCCGCAATGATTGTGCCGTCGTTTCGCGGCACCAGATAGGTGTGTTCCAGCCACAGGACACGCCGAATCTTCACCGCCTCGCACCGCAGCGCCGCCATCTGTCCCTTCGCGGGAAACACTGGCGCATATGGCGCCGCGCCTTCGATCTTCGCCGAAAAACATCCCGCCGCAATCACCGTCCACTTCGCCCGGACCCGCTCCTTCTCGAGCACCAACCCCTTGCAACCGCCGCGCTCTTTCCAGAGAACCTTCGCTCCGTTGCTCGCGAAAACTTTCACGCCTTTTCGTTGCGCAGCGCTCAGCGTGGCGTCCGTGAACGCCCGCGTGTCCACCGAAGCCTCATCTTCCCGAAGAATAGCCGCCTGGGTCTGTTCGGTCAGAGCTGGCTCCATCTCTCGCGCTTGCTCCGCGCTCACTGCTTTCGCTTTCAACCCCACGCCGTGCTGCAGCGCGATAACGGTGCTCAAAATCTCCGCAGCGTCGCCGTCCACGACGACGTCCAGCGCTCCGTCCCTCCGGTAACCAACGTCCATCCCCGAAAGGTCTTCCACTCTGGCGACGAATTCCGGATAAAGCGCTGCGCTCGCGAGGCTCATTGGCACGAACGGAATCATTTCCGGATTCTCCGGCGCCGGTGAAATAATTCCCGCGCTCGCCCAGGATGCCTCCCGCCCCGGCTCCCGCGCGTCGTACAGGCCAACCTTCAGGCCCGCCTCCGCCAGCTCAAGCGCGATATTCGCCCCAATCACGCCGCCGCCCGCAATCACCGCATCAAAGCTGTCCATTTCTTATCTTCTTATCCCTGCAGCGCCATGCCTTCAGGCCGGCACCTTGGGTTACTCTTGAACCACGGTCCGCCTCAGAAGGCGGCCCTACAAAACCCAAACCAAACAACTTGTCATCCCAAGAGCGACTTTTGCCCGAGGGACCTGCGTTTCTCATTTACAAACTCCCCGCCAGCTGCTCCGACAACACCTCCGCTTTCTTCGCCAGACTTTTCGCTCTTGCCCAATCCCCGCTACGCATTGCCTCTCTTGCGTTGTCGCCAAATCCGCGCACTTTCGACGCAAGATCCTCCTGCATCGCATTTAATTTTTTCCCCTGCGTCATGTTCAGATTCTTCTCCGCCACATCAAGGCTATGCTGCGCCTCGGTTTTCGCCTCCGTCATCTCTTGCGTTGTCACTTCCGGCGCGATCGTCGGTTCCGTATGCTTTTCTACGCCGGAAGGCTCTTGCGCCGTGGCCGTTGCGACATGCGGTTTCGCCGGTTGCGGCCTGCTGAGCGCCATGGCTGGCGGCGCGGGTACAGCGCCAGCCTCTACATCAGGCGCCTGTTCGACGCCATCTGTCGTCGACGCGGGAATCACCGGATGCACCACGCCAACAAAATTCACCACCGGCTTTGCTGGCGTCTTCCGCGTGGCACATCCGCAGGTGCAAACGCCGCACGCGCACAGTAGCGCCAGCAACTTCGTCCTTTTTTCCATCTGTGTGATCATGCCTCTGGGTCCCGGTGTTAGCCGCTTCTTAAGCGGCTAACGGTAATTCGATGCGGAACGTCGTTCCACGCCCGACCTCGGACGTGAAATCGATCGAACCGTTGTGAAGCTGCACGATCCGGAATGTGCTCGCCAATCCAATCCCGCTTCCTCCCGGTCTCGTCGTAAAAAATAATTGAAATACTTTCTGCCGGTGCTCCGGTGGAATCCCTCGTCCCGTGTCACCCACCGTAATTTCCGCCGTGTCTCCGCGCCGGCTCAACGTCAACTGCAGTTGTCCCCCGTTCGGCATGGCCTCTACCGCATTCAGCACCAAATTCAAAATCGCCTGTTTCAACAGCGCGCGATCCCCAATCACTTCCGGTACGTCGATCGGCAGAAGCTGCGCCACCTGTACCTTGGACCGTTCGAGTTGCGGCGCCGCCACCTCCAGCACTTCCTGCATCAAGGCTGCCAGTTGCGTGGGCTCCAGCCTCACGTCCATAGGACGCGAAAAATCCAGGAACCGTTTAACCACCGCATCCAGCCGATCGATTTCCGCGTCCAGCACATTTACCGCTTGCTTTGCCGCATCATCCGTGTCTTGCGGCAGTGATTCCTTCAAGTTTTCCAGCCACAGCCGCATCGAGTTCAGCGGATTCTTCACCTCGTGCGCCACGCCTGCGGTAATTCTCCCGAGCGCCGATAGCCGTTCGCTCACCTGCAACTGGGTATTGATGCTTTCTAGCGAATCCAAATCGCGCAGCGTCAACAGCGCTCCCATACGTTCGCCCGCTCCCTGAATCTCCTGCACCGTCACGCCGATTCTTCTCGACCCCTCTTCGGTGGTCAACTCCGTTTCGCACGTGATCTCTCTCAGCTCCTCTTCTTCCAGGCGCAATGTATCGTGAAGCGGATGTCCTGCGGGAAACATCTGCGTTACTCGCCGTCCCAGAAAATTCGACGCCGGTGCTCCCAGTAATTTTTCCGCCGCCGGGCTGACCATCACCGCGCGCGCGTCCCGTGTGAACAGGATCAACCCATCCTCCAGCCCGGCCATCACGGAGTTCATATTCTCTCGCAGCGAGCTGAAAATCTCGTGCACCCCGCGCAGTTGTTGACCGACCTGTTTGATCTTCCGCCGCACTTGGCCCAACTCGTCCGTGCTTTCTATGGTCTTCTCGGCGGTCATCGCCGCCGTGTCATATTCTCCTGCGGAGATTCGGTCTAGTTGGTCGCTAATTGCTCTAATAGGCGCCAGCGCCGCCCCGCTCACCACCGCGGCCAACAGCGTCGACACCACCAGGGCAATCAGTGCAATGTTGATCCACTGCCGCAATTGATCTTCGATATTTTTCAGGAACAAACCCGTCTGCACCGCCACTCGCACGTCCCCGAACGGTTGCTTCCTAACATTGAACGGGTATTCCACTTCGTACACTTGCGGTGGCCCCACGAGAATTTTGATCTGCTTCACGATCGAGCTCTGCACCAGCCGTGACAAGGGCGGCCGCCTCGGCACGATCTTGCCCTCTTGCGATGGATCGCTCGATACCAACACCAACCCGTTCTCGTCCACGATGGAGACTTCATAGATTGACGGCAAATCCGCCGCCGCTGTGGTCAGCTGCGCGTTTAACACGTCGCTGGTCTCAAAGACCTTCTTTACATAGTCATGAATCTCCTGCGGGTCATCGGATGCCGGCCGCATTCCCATGGCGCGCGCGTCGTCGTCGGCGTGGCTCGCCCAATCGAAGATTTGAAGCGCTAGTTCTTTCGCCCTGGTGTCGCTGTCTTGCAGCGCCCGTTGCAGGTTCTGTTGCAGGAAGAACATGGCCAGCGCCAGGGTCGTCAGCAGCACCAGCGCCGTCATCACCATCGTCAATTTGGCTCGCAGCCCGAGCTGCATCTTCACTTACGACTCCGCTTCGGTCTTGTCGCTTTCGTATTCCTTCAGCTTGTTGTGCAGTGTCTTCAGGCTCACGCCCAGCAATTCCGCCGCGCGCGTTTTGTTGTTTCCCGTGGCCTGCAGCGTTTGTAGGATAAGCTCGCGTTCCATTGCATCCACCGTCGTCCCGATTGGAAACTTGATCCCCGACAAATCACTCGGGCTTTTCGTCGCCAGTTTCCCGAACTCCCCCGGCAGCGACGAACGCGAGATCAGGTCCTTCTCGCTCATGATCGCTGCCCGCTCCAGCACGTTGCGCAGCTCGCGGATATTTCCCGGCCACGTGTGGCTCATGAAGATGTCCAGCACTTCCGCGCCGACTCCTCTCACGCTCTTCCCGTGCTTGGCGTTGATGTCTCGCAGAATGTGTTCCGCCAACAGCGGAATGTCTTCCTTATGCTCCCGCAAGGGCGGCAGGTGGATGTGAAACACATTTAAACGAAAATACAAATCCTGCCTCAGCCCGCCATTCGCTACCGATTGTTCCGGGTCCTTGTTCGTCGCCGCCAGCACGCGCACATCCACCGGCGTCTCTGTCTTGCTTCCGAGTCTCCGCACCTTGCGGTCTTCCAGGACGCGCAACAATTTCGCTTGCGTCGGCGCCGGCATCTCGCCAATCTCGTCCAGCAACAGCGTCCCGCCATCCGCCAGTTCGAAACAGCCGATCCGCCGTTCCGCCGCTCCGGTAAACGCGCCGCGCTCGTGTCCGAAAATCTCGCTTTCCATCAACGTTTCCGGAATCGCCGAACAATTGATGGCCACGAATGGTCCACCGGCGCGGGGCGATAGTTTGTGAATCGTTCGCGCCACGATCTCCTTGCCAGATCCCGTCTCTCCTGTGATCAGTACCGACGCCGAACTTGGCGCCGCCATCTCGATAACGCGCATCACGTCCTGCATTGCCTTTGATGCGCCCACCAGCTCGCCCAAACGCCCCGCGTCGCGCAACTGTCTTTGCAGCACTTCCAGGTTGAGTGCATCTCTCGCCTTGCTCAGCGCCCGATCTAACAGCGCGCGCAGCACCGGCCCCTTTAGCGGCTTTTCGATATACCAGAACGCGCCTGCTTCAATCGCTGCTACTGCGCGCTCCTCGCTGCCTTTTCCTGTGATGATAATGGCCGGAACGTTGTGTAGTTCGTCGCCGAGTTGCTTTAGCAAATCCAAACCATTCATACCCGGCAATTCCACATCGGCGATCAATGTGTCTGGCTGAAAGTTGTTGAAGCGCGCCAGTGCTTCTTCCGCGCTCGCCACTCCCACCACTTCGTAACCCCAGCGTTGCAGAAGTTGTTCGTACCCCTTCCGTGCATTGTCTTCATCCTCGACGATCAGGATGCGGTCTTTCCTTTCCCCCGTCTCCACCGTTCGTACCGCTCTCGTTTCTTCGGACATGCCCTGGCCTCACCTGAACAACTAGCAATTATTTGAACAACTTCGGGCTGGTGCTACGACTGTAACAAGGGGGCCCCCGCTTGCCAAGTCACCGAGCCTCCCTTAACCACTTCACCTGCGGCTCGCGCATCAAAATGATTGACTTCCCATGCCGGTCCACCCTACGATTTTTGTCTGGAGTCTTCGCACGCCGCTAGTAGAGCCATCCTCTGTGGTAGGTGAGGGCCTCCGCCTTCACGAAACTGCTCCAAGATGATTCGGGCTTTCGCCCTCGCAGCCGGCGCAGAGCTTCCAGCTCAACCAGGCACGCACCTCAGATCAGGAGAAGAACGAATGTTGCGCATCAACGATGAAGCCCCTAATTTCACCGCCGAAACTTCGCAAGGCACAATTAATTTTCATGAATGGGTCGGCGACAGCTGGGCCGTCCTGTTCTCTCATCCCAAGGATTTTACTCCGGTCTGTACAACCGAACTCGGCTACATGGCCGGCCTCGCGCCGGAATTCGCCAAGCGCAATTGCAAAATCATCGGCCTCAGCGTCGATCCTGTCGCCAATCACAGCAAATGGGCCGTCGACATTGAAGAGACCCAGGGCCACAAGGTCACGTATCCCATGATCGGTGACCCGCGGCTCGAAGTTGCCAAACTCTACAACATGCTCCCCGCTGAATCCGGCGACACCTGCCAAGGACGCACCGCCGCGGACAATGCCGCCGTCCGCACCGTTTTCGTCGTCGGACCCGACAAGAAAATTAAGCTCATGCTTGTCTATCCCATGACGACAGGCCGCAACTTCGACGAGGTTCTCCGCGTTCTGGACTCCATGCAGCTCACCGCGAAGCACAAAGTGGCTACGCCCGCGAACTGGAAACCCGGCGACGATGTCATCATTGCGGGCTCCGTTTCTGACGAGGAAGCCAAGCAAAAATATCCCAACGGCTGGAAAGCTCCGCGCCCCTATTTGCGCATCGTCGCCCAACCCAAGTAGCTTTGCGGCGCTGCCACCTCGGCTGGCGCCGAGTTTCGAGGGACTATGCTCCTCGATACTCTTATCTTCTGGGTGCCCCACCCTCGTTTTTTGAGGTTGGGTCTTGGGGTTTCTCATGGGTGGCCTTTGTAGCGGCCGCTTTCCGAAGCGGGCGCCTTTCTTTCATGCTATACGTAGCGTATACCCCGCGCGCTTGCCCTGAGCCAGGAAGGGCCGGTTTTGCGTGCGGGTCTAGGGTTACGCCGTCTGTTAAGACTGCTCTACCATGATCTTTCACCAATTCTATTTAAACTGCCTTGCCCACGCCTCTTACCTCATCGGCGATGGGCCGACCCACGTAGCCGCCGTCGTTGATCCCCAACGCGATGTGGATGGCTACCTCGCCTTCGCGGCCGAACACAACCTGCAAATCAAACACGTATTCCTCACTCATCTCCACGCCGATTTCGTCGCCGGCCACCTGGAACTTCGCGACCGCGCCGGTGCCACAATCTATCTCGGCGCCAAAGCCCAGGCCGAATACCGGTTCACGCCCTTCTCCGATGGCACGATCGTCGAATTCGGCCGCGTTCGCCTGAAAGCCCTCGAGACTCCCGGGCACACTCCCGAATCGGTTTCTCTTCTCGTCTACGATCTCGACCAAAGCGAAACTCAGCCTTACGCAGTCCTGACTGGCGACACTCTCTTTATCGGCGACGTCGGCCGCCCCGATCTCCGCGTCGCCCTCGGATGGTCTGCCGCCGACCTCGGTGGCCTTCTCTTCGACTCCCTCCATTCGAAATTGCTTCCGCTACCGGACGCCAGCCTCGTCTATCCCGCACACGGCGCCGGCTCTCTTTGCGGCAAAGCCATCAGCAAGGAGACCGTCTCCACCATGGGCGAACAACGCCGCCTGAACTACGCCCTCCAGCCTATGTCCAAGCAAGCCTTCATCGACCTGGTCACCGCCGACCAGCCCGAAGCTCCTCCCTATTTTGTCTATGACGCCGTCCTGAACAGCAAAGAACGCCCCACGCTTGACCAAGCGCTGCAACGTGAACTGAAGCCGCTGTCTCTCGATGCCGTCCTCGCCCTGCAATCCGAGGGCGCGCAGATTCTCGACACCCGCGAACCCGAAGAATTCGGCGCCGCTCATCTCGCCGGCAGCATCAACATCGGCCTCAACGGCCAGTATGCCACCTGGGCGGGCACGGTTCTCGACCGCGTCCACCCCATCGTCATCATCGCCACGCCCGGCCGGGAAAACGAATCAGCCGTCCGCCTGGGGCGCATCGGCTTCGACCACATCCGAGGCTATCTCCAAAAAGGCTTGCAAAGCCTCGAATCCCGCCCCGACCTCGTCGCCTTCACCGAGCGCCTAAGCGCCCAATTCGCCGCCGAACTCCTCTCGTCGAAGCAACCGCCCTTCGCTATCGACGTTCGCACTCCCCGCGAACGCGAACAGAAATTCATCGCCGGCAGCCTAAGCCTTCCTCTTAGTCATTTATTCGAAAACCTGGCCGTCATTCCCAAGGATCGCCTGCTGGTGGTCTTCTGCGCCGGCGGGTACCGCTCCTCTATGGCTGCCAGCCTCCTCCAACGCGCCCACTTCGCCCCCGTGGCCGAAATCGCCGGCGGCCTAGCCGCCTGGGAATCCGCCCACCTCCCCCTCCAGACGACGTAGCGCCGCGCCAATAGGCCGGCCTCGAGTGTTGGGTTCCTCTAGCGGGTTGCTTTTGTAGGGGCCGAGGGGCCCTTGAAACTCAAAACTGAAAACTGAAAGCTGAAAACTTCTTCACTCCCTCACCAAATACAACGCTCTCTCCAACTCCAACTCCAATTTCGCGCCTTTCGGCAAATCCAACTCCTGCCCTCGTCCCGCCTCGACCAAGTACGCTTCAAGCGCACCCATCGCCGCTGCCTCGGCAGCCTCCTTCTTGTTCTTATCTTTCACGCCCTTGAACGCGCCCATCGCCGCCCCCGCAGCCGCCGCCTGTGCGGCATCTTTCTGCGTGCTGCTGCGCCCTTCGATCACGCCCTCCTGCAACGGTCCGGACCTGATGCTGTGGTCCCCCGGCAATCCCGCCACTTCCGCCACAATCGGCAAACTCCCGAACCGCGTATGAATCTCATCGAAGGTCAGCCACAGCCTTGCCCTTCCTGTCGTCCCCGCCGGCTCGACTCGACTGACATGCCCGCGAATCAGCGCACCGGACGGTAGATAAACTCCTCGCCCCGCCTCGAGCGGCTCCACAGTCCGCACGCGGAACGCCTGGTTCTGCCTCACCGCCTTCGTGTTCATTTCCGTTTCCAGCGTCACCAGGAACCGCGTTCCCGGCACCACCGCGTACGCTTCCACCGGCAACCCATGGCGCTGTCCATCCGCAGCGTGAGCCTCATACGCCGGCTTCGTCTGTACGGGCTCGTCGGTCGTTGGCCCCGCTTCGGGCTTGGGTATCACGTCGCGACTGATCACCGGCCCCTGTTCCTGTGATTCCTGCGCGTTTAACCACGGTGGCGAACAGAACCCAAATGCCAACGTGGCCAAAGCTAGAATTAGAGTCTGTCTTTGCATCCCGCTCATGGTGTTCTCTCCGGTTGATCCAAAGAAGAGTGAGCACCCACGACGCCACTTCCGGCATTGCCTGAGCCTAGTTATGTTATTGAGAACGAAATAGCTTAGAAATGATTCGGTATATCTCGAGTTTTCACCCTGCCTGCCCGCCACGGCACCGCTGTCGCCTGGATCTGGCAGGCGTGGCACAGCCACTCGCGTCCCGAGCTTCGAATGTTCACTCTTCCCGCAGGAATTTCCGTACCCGGCGCAACACCGAAGTGTACATCGCCTCCGTCAATCGGCCCGTCTGGGTGTTCTGCTGGCTCGGATGGTACACACCAAACAATCGCGGCAAATCGTCCGCAATTTCCGCTTCCGCTCCGTGCGCAAACCTGTACGCTGCCCGCGACTCAATTTTCCCGCCGCGCTTCAAAATCTCAAGATACGCGTCCCACGCGATCTTCCCGAGCGCCAGAATCGCCTTTGGCCGCAACACTTCCAATTCACGCCGCAAGTAACCCCGGCAATGTGCAATCTCGCCGGGCAGCGGCTTATTTGCCGGAGGCGCACAGCGCACCGCTGCAGCGATATATGCACCGGTCAACTTCAAGCCATCGCTGCGCTTTACCGAAGTCGGCTGATTCGCGAAGCCCGCGTCATACAGCGCCTTATATAGAAAATCTCCGGACCGGTCGCCGGTAAACACGCGTCCAGTGCGATTTCCGCCGTGAGCGGCCGGCGCCAATCCCAAAATAAACAACTTCGCGTTCGCATCGCCAAAACCCGGCACGCCGCGTCCCCAATATTCGCAATCGCGAAAGGCCCGCCGCTTTTCCCGCGCCACCTTCTCCCGATATGTCACCAGGCGCGGACACTTCCGGCACGCACTTACCTCTTCCGCAATGATCTGTAAGTCCAATTTCATCGCTGGTCGCGGACGGCCCGCTTCAGAAAGCCGGCTCTACAAAGGCAACCCAAGAGCACCCCAAGAACCCACACGCAGAACCGGCCTGTGGGGCACCCACGGGCCGGTTGGCTTTATTTCCCCTTCTTCAACACGTTTGCCAACACCACAGCCTGATTCTGCTTCTCGTTCTTGCTTGCAAACAACAACGTTACCGTCCCCTGTTCCTTCATCAACTTCTTCAACTCGCTCAACAGCGTTTTCTTCTTCGCCAGTTCCGACTTATATCGCTTCTCGAACTCCCCCCAACTCCCCTCTTCATGATGAAACCATTTCCGCAGGTCGTCGCTTGGCGCGATCTCTTTCATCCACAAATCCACCTTCGCCTTTTCTTTCGTCAACCCACGCGGCCACAGTCGATCCACCAAAACGCGAAACCCATCGCCCTTTGCCGGTTGCTCGTACACTCGCTTGGTCTCGATCACTGCACATCTCCGCGTAACAGCCGCAGCACCTCATCATGCAAAATACCGTTTGTGCTCACAAATCTCCCCTTGTAGATGGTCCGTTCGCCGTCGATCGTCGTCGATCTTCCTCCGGCCTCTTCGACAATAATTCCGAGCGGCGCCAAATCCCACGGCTTTGACACCCAATCCACCGCCGCCTCCACCGCCCCTTCCGCCACCAACATATGCTGCCAGAATCCCCCAATCGACCGGCTGCTCCGCGCCGCATCCGCCATCCGACGCATTCTCATCCGCGCATCCATGTTCTTCGCCCAGCCGGTTCCCGTCGTGAAGAACATCGCCTCTTCCAGACTCTTCCGCGCCGAAACATGAATCCGTTTCCCGCTCCGGTATGCTCCCTCGCCGCGATAGGCCCACCAGCGCGTCCCCTGCGACAGCGCCGGAGCGCTCACCATTCCCGCCACCATTTCGCCATTCTCTTCAATCCCTACCAGCGTTCCAAACGTCGGAATCCCCCGCGAAAATTCCTCCGTCCCGTCAATCGGATCGATGATCATGCGTGCCCGCGCGCCATGCGCGGGTTTACTCGGAATCTCTGTGCTCGTCTCCTCGCCCACCACGTCAATTGGCAGCCCGCTCTCCGCCACTTTCTTCAGCGCCATGCCCTCGACGGTCTTATCCGCGATCGTCACCACCGTCCCGTCGTCTTTTTTTTCCGCGCCCACGTCGCCCGACCGGAAATACTTCATCGCGATGGCGTCTGCCTCCTCCGCAATTCCTTGCAGCAACGCCCCATATTTCGTCCCGTATCCCATCCGCTCTCCTAACTCTTGCACTCCGAAACTCTTACACTGCTTTTCTGGTCTCGCGCGAAGTCCACTCCCCATATCTGCTACCCTCTAGAATACATGAACGGCCCATCCAACACCGGCACGGTCCTCGATCGCATTCTTGAAGCCCGCCGAGCTGAAGTCGATCATCGCAAGCGCGTCCTCCCCGAAACCGCGCTGAAATATGGCGCGAAAGCTGCCTCCCCGGTTCGCGATTTCGCCTCCGCGCTCTCTCGCGACGCCCTCAATGTCATCGCCGAATTGAAGCCCGCTTCGCCCTCACGCGGCGTCATCCGTGATCCTTTTGATGCGCCCGCTCTCGCCAAATCCCTCCGATCCGCCGGCGCCGCCGCTCTCTCCGTTCTCACCGAAGGCGAGTTCTTCCGCGGCTCGCTGAAAAATCTTCGCGACGCCCGCAAGGAAGTCTCGCTCCCGATTTTGCGCAAAGACTTCATCTTCGATCCCTGGCAAGTCTGGGAAACGCGCGCCAACGATGCCGACAGCTTCCTTCTGATCGTCGCCGCGCTTGATGAAGGGCTACTCCGCGACCTCATCGCCCTCGGCCGCGAACTCCACATGGAACCACTCGTCGAAGTCCACACCCGTACAGAACTCGATCGCGCTCTTGCCGCCGACGCCCGCATCCTCGGCGTCAACAACCGCGACCTGAAAACGCTCACCGTGCGCGTGGAAGCGTCCTTCGAGTTGATCGACCAAATCCCTGACGAATGCCTCGCCGTCGCCGAATCTGGTCTCCGCACGCATGCCGACCTTCGCGATCTCCATTCCGCAGGCTTCGACGCTTTCCTCATCGGCGAACACCTCATGCAAGCGCCCGATCCGTCCGCTACCCTCTCCCAACTCCTCACCCCCGCTAAATAATCGCGCTTTGTCCGCAACCTTCGTCTTTTGCTCTTTCCCTATCGCACTCTTATACTTCTTCTCTCTTCTCCGTTCTTCCGCCTGTCCCTCCCCCACGCTCTTCCGCTAAACTACCCACCATGGTCCGCGTCAAAATCTGTGGCATCACCAAATGGGAAGACGCAAAACTCGCTGCCGACCTCGGCGCCCACGCCATCGGCCTGAACTTCTACGAATCCAGCCCACGCTGCATCACGCCCTTTGCTGCCTCCGAAATCCTCCGCCGCCTCCCGCCGTTCATCGCACCCGTCGGGATCTTTGTGAACTGGGGGCAAGCCCCCATCGTGGCTCTTTGTAAGGCCCTGCGCCTCGCTGTCGCGCAACTCCACGGCGATGAATCTCCGCAAGTCGTCGACGCCGTAGCTCGCCGATTGCCAGTCATCAAGGTCTTGCCCATCGGGCAGGGAAGTGCCGCCCCCGACTTTTCCCGCTACCGCAGCGCATCTGCCTTCCTTCTTGACTCCGCGCTCTCCGGCCAGTACGGCGGCAGCGGCACGACCGGCAACTGGCACCTCGCGCGCACCGCCGCGCAATCGCAGCGCGTTATCCTCGCTGGCGGACTCACTCCCGAAAACGTCGCTGAAGCCATCCGCATCGTTCGTCCCTTCGCCGTCGATGTCGCCAGCGGCGTCGAATCCCGTCCCGGCAAAAAAGATCCCGCCAAACTCCACGCCTTCTTCGAGGAAGTCTCCCGCGCCTCCCGCGAAATCTCCTGACCAAGATCAAAAATTGTCATTCCGAGCGAAGCGAGCAACCTGCTTTCTCCTCTGCACCTTTTCTGTCTCTTTGCGAAGTACAAAAACGAATTCGTCATTCCGAAGGGAGTCCGCGAAGTGAGGAATCCCTCTTCGATTCTGGCCCCCTCGACACTTCTATGCTCATCTAGGGGGTCGGAGCTGCAGCTTGTCCCGATCTGTCAGGGGCTCCGACATTTACGTTCAGCAAGGTTGGGCTTCAGCCCCCGGGGAATCCGCGCTGTCTGCCATTGCCCTGCGCAAGGTACAATATTTGACTTAACCCATGACCACGCAACTCACCATCCCGACCTCTATCCCTGGCCGCTTCGGCCCTTACGGCGGCCGTTATGTGCCGGAAACGCTGATGGTTCCGCTCTACGAACTCGAGCACGCCTATCGACAGGCAAAAACCGACGCCGCTTTCCAATCCGAGTTCCATGACCTACTGAAAAATTTCGCTGGCCGCCCCACGCCGCTGCAATTCGCGGCGCGCCTCACCGCTCGGTTCGGCGGCCCGCGCATCTACCTCAAGCGCGAAGACCTCCTCCACACCGGCGCGCACAAAATCAACAACGCCATTGGCCAGGGACTCCTCGCGGTCAAAATGAGCAAGCCTCGCATCATCGCGGAAACCGGCGCCGGCCAGCACGGCGTTGCCTCCGCCACCGTCGCCGCGCATCTCGGCCTCCAATGCACCGTATACATGGGCACCGAAGACATGGCCCGCCAGGCGCTCAACGTCGCGCGTATGCGCATGCTCGGCGCCGAAGTCATCGGCGTCGAATCCGGCAGCAAAACTTTGAAGGACGCGATCAACGAAGCCATGCGCGACTGGGTCACCAACGTCCGCAATTCGCACTACCTTCTCGGCTCGGTCCTCGGCGCACATCCGTATCCGACTATGGTTCGTGATTTTCAAGCGGTCATCGGGCGCGAAGCCCGGGAGCAGATTCTTTCCGCCGAAAAGCGCCTGCCCACGCATCTTTACGCCTGCGTCGGCGGCGGCTCCAATTCCATCGGCCTCTTCCATGAATTTCTCAAGGATTCCGACGTAAAAATGGTCGGTATCGAAGCCGGCGGCCGCGGCCAATCTCTCGGCGAACACGCTGCTCGCCTCGCGGCCCATCAAGGTTTCACTGGTGCGCGTCCTGGTGTTCTCCAGGGTACCTACACCTACGTCCTGCAAAACGAAGACGGCCAGATCGCCGCAACGCATTCCATATCGGCCGGCCTCGACTATCCCGCCATCGGGCCCGAACACGCCTGGCTCGCCGATCAGCGGCGCGCCGAATACGCCGCCGTCTCCGATTCCGCCGCGCTCGAATCCGCGCGTCTTCTCTCGCGTACCGAAGGCATCATCCCTGCGCTCGAATCCGCGCACGCCCTGGCGGGTTTGATCGAGCGCCTCCCGCAACTCAAGCCGAGCGATCTCGTCGTCGTCAATCTCTCCGGGCGCGGGGACAAGGACATGGACACTTATCGCAAGCACTGGAGAGACTGACTTTTTGCTTATGCGAATCTCCAGACTTTTATTCGTCAGAGGTCAATCGTGGCGCAACGTCTCAGTAGCGTGATCCGAAGAGTCATTATTCCAGCCGCGATGTGCGCCTTTTCTTGTACTGCGCCAGTCTTCGCTCAAAATGCTCCTGCTTCCGAGAAGCCTGCGGACTACGACGATGCGGACGGCTATGCCGTTCTGGCCTTTTTTCTGGAGCATTATCGTCCGGAACTTGGGAATACCCTGGAAATTGCTTCCTTAACGGCTTCGGGTGCGAAGCCGGACTCTTTTGCAGCTTGCGGCAGCAAGATTCCCGCCGAGTTCGCGACGGCCGCCAACGATTTCAAGGACAAAAACAAGCAAAACTGGCGTGTAACGAAGAAACTCAACCTGAAATTTAGCTACAAGCTTGTGGACCTAGCGAAAAAACACCAACCGCTGGCGCCCACCGGAAACGCGAAAGAACTTCCGCCGCCCGTATTCGATCATGCTGTGTACCAGGTGTCTGCGGTCGGCTTCGACGCCTCACGAACACACGCCATCGTTTATGTCGCCGCGGTTTGCGGTCCGGATTGCACCAGCGGTGGTTATCATCTGTTGACGAAGGAAAAAGGAGGCTGGAAAGAATACGTCAGCTCTCCCGTTTGCGAATCAATGAGCAGCTTCCATGTGGACTCGTTCTCTGAACGGAGTCCTTCGTGACGAGCCCGCCCCGCATCTCCAGGCGTTTCGCTGCGCTTCGCGCCTCCGGCCAACTCGGCATCGTCGCCTACATCACCGCGGGCGATCCCACGCTCGACGCCACGCTGAAATTTGTTCTTGCATTAGCCGATGCTGGCGCCGACGTTGTTGAACTGGGCGTCCCCTTTAGCGATCCTCTCGCCGACGGTCCTACGATTCAGCGTGCCTCGGAGCGTGCCCTCCGATCCGGCACAACGCTTGCCGGCGTCCTGAATCTCGTCGGCCGCATTCGCGAATCAAGCCAGGTTCCCCTCGTCCTGTTCAGCTATTTCAATCCGATCCTCCAAATGGGCCTCGAAAAATTCGCCTCCGCGGCGGCCGAAGCCGGCGCCGACGGCGTCCTCGCCACCGATCTCACCCCCGAAGAGTCGGTCGACTATCGCCGCATACTTCACGCGCACCATCTCGACACCATCTTCCTGGCCGCTCCCACCTCTAGTGACGACCGTCTCAAAATCATCTCGGCCGCTTCTACCGGTTTTCTCTATATCATCTCCCGCACCGGCGTGACCGGTGCCAAGGACACGCTTCCCGACGAACTCCCTGCGCTTCTACGCCGCGCACGCCACTTCACCGATCTTCCCATCGCCGTCGGCTTCGGCATTTCTCTCCCTGGCCACGTCAGCGTCCTCGGCGGCCTCGCCGATGCCGCGGTTGTAGGCTCGGCGCTCGTCTCCGAGATCGAAAACGCCACGTCGCCCGATTCCGCCGTCGTCGCTCTTCGCGGTCGCGTCCAAAAACTGAAAGAAGTCGCTCGCCACGGCCTGTCGCGTCGCGAGGCCACCACCCCATGAACATCAGCGATTGGCGCCGCCGCATGGACGAAATCGACAGGAAACTCGTCGAGCTTCTCAACGAGCGTTGCAAGTGCGCCCTGGAGATCGGCCACATCAAGCAGCAATCCAACATCCCGCTTTACCAGCCCGCCCGAGAAAAAGAAGTCCTGGCCAACGCCGAAACCAATAACCGAGGCCCGCTCTCGAATCCCGCCATCCGTCGCCTCTTTGAGCGCATCATCGACGAAGCCCGTTCCGCCGAGCGCCTCGCCATGCACGACAAATCCTCCTCTGCGGACGACGAGCAGCCAAAATGACAGCGGCACTCTCATGCAATCGTAGTGGCGGGTCTTCAGACCCCTGCTTTTGCCGACGTCAAAATTCTCTGAGGAATTGAGGGCTAACCATGGTCATCGTCATGCATGAAGACGCCACCGACGAACAAATCCAGCGCGTCATTGACCGCGTGGTCGCCAGCGGCTTCGACGTCCATCGTTCCACTGGCGCATCCCACACGGTGCTCGGCGCCGTCGGCGTTCACCGTGATTTCGATCATCGCGATTTCGAACTTCTCGATGGCGTCCGCGAAGTCATCCGCATCACGCAGCCCTTCAAGCTCGCCAGCCGCCAATTCAAACCGGAAGGCACCATCGTCGATCTCGGCCGAGGCGTCACCATCGGTGGCCATGAACTTGCAGTCGCCGCTGGTCCCTGCTCCGTCGAATCGCCCGAACAAATCGACACCGTTGCCGAATGCGTCGCCAAGGCGGGGGCCAAAATCATGCGCGCCGGAGCTTTCAAGCCGCGCACTTCGCCCTACGCGTTTCAGGGCCTGGGAGAAAAAGGGCTGGAGATGCTCCGGAAAGCGGCCGACAAGCAAAATCTCTTCGTTGTCAGCGAAGTGATGGATCTTTCGCAAATCCAGATGATGAGCGGTTACGTGGACATGTTCCAGGTTGGCGCCCGCAACATGCAGAATTATTTTCTACTTCGTGCGCTGGGCGAAACGCAAAAGCCCGTTCTCCTCAAGCGGGGCATGTCCGCTACCATCGAAGAGCTTCTCCTCAGCGCCGAATACATTCTCTCCGGCGGAAATTACAACGTCGTCCTCTGCGAGCGCGGCATCCGCACGTTCGAAAATTACCTCCGCAACACGCTCGATATCGCCGCCATTCCGGTAATCAAAAAGCTCTCGCACCTGCCGATTGTCGCCGATCCCTCTCACGGGACGGGACGCCGTGACAAAGTCCCGCCAATGGCTCGGGCCGCTGTCGCGGCAGGCGCCGACGGCCTGCTTATCGAAGTCCATAATGATCCCGACCACGCACTCTCGGACGGCGCCCAATCTTTGAACCCCGTCGAGTTCTCCCAGCTGATGGCCGAGCTTCGTATCATCGCTCCCGCGGTACACCGCCATCTCATCTAGCCTCGCGAAACGTACATATTCGTTTGGAGTCCCAAGCCGGTTTCGCATGTGGGGTTCTTGGGGTGCCCTTCTCCGGCTTTGTGTCATTCCGGCTTTTCTTAGGTGGCGTTCTTCAGTTCACGCGGAACTTCGACGCCCTCCGGCTTTTTCGCCCTTTCGGGGGTCGGAGCTTCACTCCGACATTCAGAACTGGCAAGGACGGGCTTCAGGCCCTGAGGAAATGCTTTCTCGTACCAAAAACTGATAACTTATTACTCCAACATGCCCCATCTCATCCAACGGGTCACCATTCTGGGCACCGGCCTGATCGGCGGTTCCTTCGCCCGCGCTCTCCGCAAATACACGCCGGACATCCACATCATCGGCTGGGATCGCGCGGACGTGATCGTCGAAGCAAAAAAATCAGGAGCCATCGACGATGGCTTCTTCGATTCGCTCGAGGCCGCAATTCGGCGCGCCGATCTCATCTATATCGCCCTGCCCATCGGCAATACGCTCGATCTGCTCCCTGAACTCGCAAAACACGCCCCGCCGCACGCGCTCGTCACCGACGCCGGCAGCACCAAAGCGCGCATTTGGCAAGCGGCCTCGGAACTCTTCGTCGAAGAAGTCGGCCCCATTTTTCTGGCTGGCCATCCCATGGCTGGGCGCGAACAAGCTGGCTTTGCCCACGCCGATGCGGATCTCTTCCAAAACTCCACGTACGCGCTCGTCGGCAACGCCGACGAAAGGCGCGATCCGCGGGTCAACGCCTTCGTGAAAATTTTGGAAAGAATCGGCGCTCGCCCGCTGTGGATCGGCGCGCAACAACACGATTACGCCGTTGGCCTTGCTTCGCATCTCCCGCAGCTTGCCGCCATCGCGCTCAGCTCCTTCCTGTACGATCGACTGGATGAAAACGGCCTGCCCATCACCCTCGCCGGGCCTGGACTCCGCGACACGCTTCGCCTCGCCGGTAGCCCCTATTCCACCTGGCGCGACATCGTCCTCACCAACCGCGAAGTCCTCTCCGCCGCGCTTGATCTCCTCGCGCGCCGCCTCGACGACCTCCGCGAACGCCTTGGCTCCCGCGAACTCGAAGCCGACTTCGACGCCGCGAACGAACTCTACAAACTCCTCCGCAGCCTGTAGCTCAGGACTTCCAGGCCTGGGGCTTTTTCTTGCCGGTGCCGTGCTTTCCTCTTCGCGATAACCGACCCGGTCGCCTTCTACAATCCACGGCTGCTGTTTGGGAGACCTGGACGCGACCAGCGGCAAAAACCGCTTCAGAAGAGAAATCAGCGTCAACTTGTCTAGAGATCAAGGCTGGGAAACGCTGATTCCTAGGTGAGTTTTTGGCGGGAACAGCTGAACATTCGCAACGTCTAAAGGCAAGGTTATAAACGTCCCTTTTTGGCAGAAGTCGAAGAGCGCCATATCCTTAGAACCGGATAGATTTTCGGATGTGAGGACGTCGTTTCCAGCATCATGAAGGCACGAAGCGAACTCGAGAGCGAGCTTTTCGTCAATTTGAACTTCACGCCTTCGTTTCGAGCGGTAGATCGACAACACCCTCTCTCGCAAGTTCAGCAGCGTATGCCCACGCAGCTTCAATGTCAGCGCCCGTCAGCGCAGGGCCATCACGCGGAATCTCTTCGCGCGGCACCCCCGCAGCAACATTATCCATCACTGCGGACACCAACACGCGAGTTCCTCGGATGCCCGCGCGCCCGCGGCACATAGCAGCATTCACACTAATTCGTTCGCGCCAGTTCTTCATGCCTCATTCCAACCAAATCTTCAAGACCCCCGACATACCTTCGTTTCGCGCTGTCCGTAATGTAGCTCTTGCTTTTTCTCTCTTAAAACTAAAAACTGACAACGGAAAACTGACTGCCTATGGACAAACGCCTCGCCTCGCCCGACGCCGCAATCGCCAATCTTCGCGATGGCATGACCATTCTTATGGGTGGCTTCGGGCTTTGCGGCATCCCGGAAAATCTCATCGACGCGGTGCGGCGCAAAGGCACTCGCGATCTCACCATCGTCAGCAACAACGCCGGCGTCGACGGTTTCGGCATCGGCCTGCTGCTTGAGAATCGCCAGGTCAAAAAAATGATCTCTTCCTACGTCGGCGAAAATAAACTTTTCGAGCAACTCGTTCTCAGCGGCGAGCTGCAAGTGGAGCTGAATCCGCAAGGCACGCTGGCCGAGCGCCTCCGCGCCGCTGGAGCCGGCATTCCGGCGTTCTATACTCCAACCGGCTACGGCACCCTGGTCGCAGAAGGAAAGGAGACTCGCGATTTCGACGGTCGGCATTACATCCTGGAACGAGCGCTTCGCGGCGATTTCGCCTTCATCAAGGCTTGGAAGGGCGATCGTATGGGCAATCTCGTTTATCGCAAAACCACGCGCAACTTTAATCCCATGATGGCCACGGCTGCCGATTACGTCATCGCCGAAGTGGAGCAACTCGTCGAACCTGGGGAGCTTCCGCCCGATCAGGTCCACACTCCCGGCATTTTCATCAACACGATTTTCCAAGGCGCAAGCTATTCCAAACGCATCGAAAAACGCACCACCCGGAGGTCATAGATGGGAACCCATGCCGTCTGAGGAAGGCCACGAGGAGGGCACCTCAACCACAACTACCCGAAGTTTGGGAATCGTATTGGCTTATGCAAGTATTCTCTGCTCCGCTTCGTTTTGGCTCTCTCTGCCCTTGAGTTATGTCGCCGCTTTGCGCGATTACGCCAAATGACGGGTTTCGACTTTTTCAAAATCCGGCCGTTGGAGTCATCTTGCCGATTCTTTCTGCTGTTGTCGCATTTAGGTCCAAACCTTGGAAACGGGCCCTGCCTTTAGCGGTGGTTATGTTTTTCTTTGTAATGGATGTGATGGGAACATGAGCTTATCTGAGGACCAAAAACGCGAACGCATCGCCCGCCGAATCGCTCTCGAGCTCCGCGATGGCTACTACGTCAACCTCGGCATCGGCATGCCCACGCTCGTCGCCAACTATATTCCCAAAGGCGTGGACGTCATCATGCAATCCGAAAACGGCATGCTCGGCGTCGGCCCCTATCCACTCGATTCCGAAGTCGACCCCGATCTCATCAACGCCGGCAAGGAAACGGTCTCCGAAATTCCCGGCACCGTATATTTTTCTTCCGCCGATTCCTTCGCCATGATTCGCGGAGGCCACGTGGATCTCACGGTTCTCGGTGCGCTGCAAGTCGACGAAAAGGGTTCACTCGCCAATTGGGCCATTCCGGGCAAAATGCTGAAAGGCATGGGCGGTGCCATGGACCTCGTTGCCGGTGCCAAGCGCGTGTACATCGCCATGGAACACGCCACCCGCGACAACAAGCCAAAAATTCTGACGAAATGTACGCTGCCGCTTACCGGTGTCGAAGTCGTCGATCATATCGTCACCGAACTGGCGTTCATCGATGTGACCTCGCAAGGACTCCTCCTGCGAGAAATAGCTCCCGGCGCCACGCTCGAGCAAGTCCAATCCCTCAGCGAAGCAAAGCTTCAGCTTCCGCCGAACGGTCCCGCGACCATGCCGGTCTAGATGTACAATGACGCACCGCGCAATGACACAGGAGCCCAACCATGGCTTTTCCTCGTTGCTTCGCTGCCTTTCTTGTATTCGCGTTCATCCTGCTGCCGAGCTCGGCGGTCAGCCAGGACTTCGACGGTACCCATCATGTCTTCACCGACCCGTTGCTGGACCAAATGACTGGCGCATGGAATCTCACCGGCAAAGTCATGGGCCGTAGCGCCGACCATGTAGTTGAAGTCGAGTGGGTTCTGAATCATCAGTTCCTGCGCATTCATGAGAAAGATCGCAGTCCGGCCGCAACCGCCGCCGTCCCTTACGAAGCGATGATCATGGTCGGCTACGACAACACGAGCGAACGCTATGTCGCGCACTGGAACGACATTTACGGCGGCCGATTTTCCGAAACATTGGGTTATGGAACCCGCAACGGCAACGACATCCGTTTCGTTTTTGAGTATCCCGACGGGCCGTTTCACACTACGTTTCGCTGGCTTCCCGAATCGCACCAGTGGGCCTGGCTGATGGAAAGCAAAAACAAGTCAGGTCAATGGACGGAATTCGCGATGCTCGTGCTTGCTCGCGCCAGTAAACCCTGATTTCCTGGCAATCAAAATGAAGAGAAAGCGCCAAACACAGCCTGAGAAACGCTCGTCCAAGCCGCGCGGGCGCGCCAAGCTTCTGCCCACCTCCGAAGAAATGAAACAGAGGTCTGCCATACTGGTCAAGCGCTCTTCATCGCTCATCCTCAAATTCAATCCCATGCCTCTCGCGTTGCTCAAGCGCGCTAAGACCGATCCCCGCGTGGACACCAACACTCGCATCCCCAGCAAAGGCTGGTTTTCTTTTGAACTGAACTCGGACGCTGATTTGCGCGACGCGTTACTTTGGCTGGACCACGCCTACCGCGCAGTCGCCAAATAGCTTCCGCAATGCCGACGTTGCTCCTTGGTCACGCGCTCGCACACTCCCGCCAATTGCCAAATTTCATGCGGTAAGCTAAAGCAGGTATTCATATTCTCATGGACCCCAATTCCATCGTCATCATCAGCCTGCATTCCCCCAAGGAGAAAGTCTGGGGCATTTTGCGTGACATCAATCCGAGCGGCGTGACCGTGCGGGGCATCGACCTCAACTCCTTCGATCATTTCGTCAGCCAGATCAACCAGCTCGACGCCGAGCGCATCGGCCTCCCCACCGTTTTTTTCCCGATGACCCGCGTCGAACGCATCTCGCTCGACGAACCGTCAGGCTCCATTCCGAGCATGGCTGAAGTTTTTCAGCGCAAAATCGGTCGAACGCTCTTCGATTACCTGGCGCAGTTCGCTTAACCGGAAAACGCTCAGGTTTAATCCCTAACAAAGGCCCGCTTCGCTCTGTAGCCTAGGCTTCAGCTTCTGAACGCGGATGCCGGTGCGACGTACAGGCTCAAGCCTATGCTGTTGGACGGGAAAGTTTGCACTTTCGCGATTTCTCTTTAAACTCTATGCAATGAAAGGCCGCATCTGGACGGTACCCAATCAGATCACACTGCTGCGCCTCGGCTTTCTGCCGTTTTTTCTTATCCTGATTTTCTACGAGGAGTACCGCTGGGCTCTCGCGGTTCTGGTGTTTGTCGCGCTCACGGACGCCATCGACGGCTTCCTGGCCCGCAGGCTACATCAAAAGTCCGCTCTCGGCGCCTATCTCGACCCCATCGCGGACAAGCTGTTACTTTCTTCCTCTTTCGTTGTGCTCGCCATGGGAAAGAAAATCGTCTGGTGGCTGACCATCATGGTTCTCAGCCGCGATGTTCTGCTACTCGTCGTCGCCACCGTCATTATCATTGTTCAGGGCTATCGCCCGTTCCCGCCCAGCCTTCTGGGGAAAGCTACGACCTTCTTTGAAATTGCCTTGGTGTTTTTTGTGGTCTTCGCCGCTGCCTACCCGAATGACCGCGCACCCGGTTTGATTCACTACCTCTCCTACCTTGTGGCCGCCTTTGTAGTGGTTTCCGGCTTCCACTACGCCTTCTCCGTCGCGCGCCGCCTCCACGTTTCCTAGATTTGACGGCTAGCAATTTAGCCGGGGCCTGACAGCCTGTCGCTATAGTGGAGGAACATCAAGACAAACGCTGCCACCGTAACAATCCCGGCCAGCCAACCCAACAAGTACGATCTATTGCGTTCAGCAGAGTTCACCGGCAACCGGTCTACCATGACTTTCCCTAGAATAAAGCCCGTCGCCAGTCCACCAAAATGTGCGACATTGTCTGCCCCGATGAAGAATCCCAATGCGAAAACCGAAATCACCCAGGAAATCAACCGCGACCTTAGCGCTTTCGCTTCAATATTGCCCCGTTTGCCTGTAACGGCGATCAATACTCCTAGCAATCCCATCAGGGCGCCGCTCGCCCCTACAGCAGGGTGGAAAAACATGCTCATTGCGAAACCTACTACTCCCGTAAGAATGTAAATAAAAAGGTATCGCGCTGACCCGTACAATTCCTCGACGACGGGCCCGATATCCAGTAGCACCATCATGTTGAATCCGATGTGAATGAGTCCGATGTGCAAAAACATCGCCGTCACTAACCGATACCATTCGTGCAGCACCAAAACCGAACCACCATTGCTTGACCCCAGCCGGTATACCGTATCTGGATCCATTGACCACAAGATACTCAAGCCGCCCAGTTTTCCGGCGTGGATCGTACCCATCAGTTCTGCTGCAAACATCACCACGTTTGCAATCAATAGCCCTGTCGTCACCGGCGCGTGACCGCCAAAGAATTCGCTGAGCCCCTTGCTCCACGCCGCCAGCCCGAATCGCAAATTGGTCCCGCATTCGTGGCATCGCGTGGCGCTGATTCCCACCAACGCTCCGCACGCCGGGCAAAGCTGCGGCCGCCGCTCGCCCTTGCCAAACATTCCGCCAAACATTCTTTTCAGGCGCTCCACGCGCATCTGCCATTGATAGGGAAGGGCCAACACTCCTCCTTGCACGCTCTTTTCAGCGTTCCTATAATACCGGAATCGCGCCTTTCGTACCGGCGCGGGAGTTTATGGACAAATTTGAAGAAATCGGCCGCCGTCTTGACGCCGAATTGACTCGTCTCCGCAAGTATGTGGAAGATGAAGTCGCGCCCGAGACCGAGAAACGCACCGCGCAGTTCCTCCGCGAGGTTTCCGAAAAGCTCACCGAGGCTTCGCGGAAGCTCGAATCCCGCATCGCCGCCCGGCAGGCGCGAAACTCGCGGCAAACCAAATCGTGAGCCGCTCGCAGATCCTTTTCCTGGCACTCTGCGGTTCCATTTGCATTCTTTCCATCGGTTGCGCTTCCAGGCGCACCGTTTCTGCCGGGCCTCCTGTCCAGCCCACCCCCGCTCCAAGTTCGAACCCCGCCCCGCCGAGTCCTCCGGCGCGAGGCCCAAAAACTCCGCCCGCGCTTCCCGCTACCGGCTACACCGAAGAGGGCAACGCCTCCTGGTACGGCAAACCGTTCAATGGCCGTCGCTCCTCGAACGGCGAGACCTACGACATGTACAAACTTACCGCCGCGCATCGCACTCTTCCGTTTGACACCATGGTGCGCGTCACCAATCTGAACAACGGCAAAACCACAACCGTCCGCATCACCGATCGCGGCCCGTTCGTCGATAACCGCGTCATTGACCTTTCCCTCGCCGCAGCGCGTGAGATTGAATCCGTCGGCCCCGGCGTTGTTCCCGTGCGCCTGGAAGTTCTCGGCGACGTCGATGTCACCGCCGGCTTTTTTACCATCCAGGTGGGAGCCTTTCGCGAGCGCTCGAACGCAGAGCGTCTCCGCGACCGCCTCAGCCTCACCTACACCCCCATCTTCATTCAGCACTATGATTCTTCCGAAGGCACCTTCTACCGCTTGCGCGTCGGCAAAATTTCCGGAGAAGACGCGGCCAACGACCTGGCGTCACAACTGCGCGCCAAAGAAGGTTTCACGACGCTCGTTTTTCGTCTGGATGAAACGAAGTCCGCAGGAGCCAATTAATGGACGAGACCTGCCTGTTCTGCAAAATCGGCGCCAAGAAAATCCCTTCGAAACTCGTCTATGAAGACGACGAGATTTTCGCTTTCGAGGACATCTCTCCTCAGGCGCCCACACACATTTTGATCTGTCCCCGCAAGCATTTCGCCGCTCTTCACGACGCTTCCGCGGAAGATCAGGCGACGCTCGGCAAATTGCAGCTCGTCGCCGCCAAACTGGCCAAGGAGCGCAATCTCCTCGCCGGCTATCGCACCGTCGTCAATAGCGGCAGCGGCGCCGGCCAATCCGTCTTTCATCTCCACGTGCACCTGCTCGGCGGCCGCAATTTCCGTTGGCCGCCGGGCTGAGATGTTGTCAACGTGATCGCCACCTGTAGCCCACCCTTCAGGGGTGAGGGTTTCCACAGCGAAACCGAGGTGCAGCCAAAGGCAGGAAAACCTAGGCCTAGGAACGCCTGAGCTACAGGGAGAAGGATTTCGACGAAATCTCAAGCAAGATTTTTGAATCGTTCCACTAACTTGTCGGAGGCCTCATGCAATTTCGCCCAGCGTTTCGCAGTTCGCTCCTCATCCTTCTCGGGGTTCTTGCAACTCATACCGCCGGGGCGCAAAAGCCCGCGCCTGCAGCACAACCCGGCGGACTCACCGTCGACCGCATTTACGGCCAGCCAAGCCTGAACGGTCGCCTCACGCGCGGCATCGCGTGGTCGCCAGACGGCAAGCGCTGCACCTTTCTGGATACCAAGGGAAGCGGCAAAGATGCCAAGACCGAACTGTGGTCGATGGATGCTGCAACTGGCAAACGCTCTCTACTGATCTCCTCGGACAAACTCGAAGCTATACTCCCGGCTCCGCCCTCTCAACAATCGCAAGCAACCGGTGCCGGTCGCAGGCCTCCTTCTCAATACCAATGGGCACCGAACGGCAATGCTTTGCTGTTTGAAGGACCCAATGCTTTCGCCTGGTTCGATCTGAAGACACAATTGGGTAGAGTGCTCGTCTCTGGCAAAGACGAACTCAGTGACGTGAAAATCTCTCCGGACTCGAACTACGTCAGCTACATTCGCGATCACAATCTCTGGCTTGTCGGCACCGCCGATGGCAAAGAGCGCGCGTTCACCACGGGCGGTAGCGAAAAACTCCACAAGGGCGAACTCGATTGGGTCTATCCGGAGGAATTAGAAATCTTCACCGGCTACTGGTGGGCGCCGGACTCCTCCGCCATCGCCTATCTGGAAATGGACGAAGCCAACGTCTCGCAATTTTCTCTGCTCAATTTTGAGTCCTACACGGGCGAGGCAGAGTTGCAACGTTACCCCGTCGCTGGCGGCACAAATCCCGTCGTTCGCGTCCTGGTCGCCTTGCTGAGCGGTGGCGAACCGCGCCTTATGGACACCGGGTCGGAGACCGATATGTATATCCCTCGCGTCAACTGGCTGCCCGATTCGCGCCGTATCGCGATTCAGCGCCTAAACCGCGATCAAAACAAACTCGATCTACTTCTGGCGGACGCGGCCACGGGAAAATCTTCAACGCTGCTGACGGAACAAGACCAATATTGGATCAACGTCAACGACGATTTGCGCTTCCTCAAAGACGGCAAGCGTTTCTTGTGGTCCAGCGAGCGCACCGGCTATCGTCATCTCTATGTGTACGGTATCGACGGAAAGCAAATCGCCCAGCTCACTAAGGGCGATTGGGAGGTCGGCCACGTTGATGGCGTCGACGAAACAAAGGGTGTCGTCTATTTCACTTCCACGGAAAAATCGCCAACCGAGCGCCACCTCTACCGCGCGGGACTCGATGGCCACGGCTTCGCGCGCATCACCAAAGAAGATGGAGTGCACACCATCAACCTCTCACCCACGACGGATTCTTACGTCGACACCTACTCCAACGCCATAACTCCCGCGCGCCAGGATTTCTATCGCGCGGATGGCACAAAAGTCGCCGAGCTCAACGAAAATAAAGTTCCAGAGCTCGCCCAATATCACCTTTCCCCCGTCGAATTTTCCACGGTCAAAGCCCGCGACGGAGTTTCCCTCAACTGCTACCTGATCAAGCCGCCCAATTTCGATCCCGCCAATAAGTATCCGGTGATCGTCTACACCTACGGCGGCCCGCACGCGCAGGTGGTCCTGAATGCCTGGGGCGGCGGCAACTTGCTGTGGCATGAAATGATGGCACAGAAAGGCTACATCATTTTCGCGCTGGATAATCGCGGCTCCGCCGGTCGCGGCCACGTCTTCGAAGAATCCACTCATTACCATTTTGGCGGCCCGGAGCTTTCCGACCAGCGGGATGGCGTGGCTTGGCTCCAGCAACAGCCATGGGTAGACCCCCAGCGCATCGGCATCTGGGGTTGGAGCTACGGGGGACACATGACGCTCCATGCCATGTTTGAAGCCGCCGATTTGTTCAAGGTCGGTTTCGCCGGTGGACCGGTGACCGACTGGCATTTCTACGATTCCATCTACACCGAGCGCTACATGGGCCTGCCGCAGCAGCACGAAACCGAATACAAGGAGTCGTCTCCTGTCAGCCATGTCGAAAATTTCAAAGGAAAATTGCTCATTGCCCAAGGCACCGGCGACGACAACGTGCACTACTCCAACACCCTCTCACTCATCAACGATCTGATCGCGCACGGTAAATATGTCGAAGTCATCGCCGCCCCCGGCCGCGGCCACGGCGTCAGCGACCCTCCCGCCCGCAAAATCGTCTGGACCCGCGTCACCCAATTCTTTTTGGACAATCTCTGATCTGACAAAATTGTGTATGGCCATCTTGTAACGGGCAAAGGAATGAGCGACCTTAAGCGGAAAGTACAAGCGGATCCGCTGCTTGCCCTCGCAGCGTCTAGCACCAAGCTTTGGTCCGACGAGCACGCGGACGAGTGTGTCCTCCAACTCAGAGGATTGGACAACTCTTCGCGAGAATGGCGCATTTTGCAGGCGACTTAGGGGGTCGAAGCATATACTGCGGTGCAAAATGCGCTCGAGCTTCTGAGGAATCCGCCGCCTCCCACCGCCCAACCGTCATTCCGGACGGAGTCCGCGAAGTGAGGAATCCCTCTTCGATGTACGACGCGAGAACGCCCGCTACTGCGCCTGCAAGTCCACATCCTTAATCGGCAGATCCCAATGCGCGTCTAGAATCTCAAACCTCCGCTGTTCTTCTTTCTTGTACGTGTCCTGATCCGGGAAAAGCTGCTTCAGCAACGCCGCCGAGTCATACCCGTCGTGTGCCACCGCCGCATTCTTGTACACAATCGTCACGCGGTAGTCCCAGCGCCCGTCTTCCGTCGTGTGATAGAAGGGCGCAACGGCGGAAACCTTCAACATCCGCCCCATCTCCACTTCCTTCTTCAGCACCGGGTAATGATTCTTCCGGAACAGCGCGATGAACTCATCCGCGTGCCCCCACCTCGTCTTGTAGTAGTACTCCACTACAAACGGCTTATCCGTTTGCGGCGCGCTCTGCGCCCGCGCGTGATCGATCACGCCAAATGCCAGCACAGCCGCCGCGATCAGAAGCGCCAGAAGAAGCGCGGCGCGAATCCAGGACGTTTGCCCCATAGAACTCTCCTCCAACTTTAGCGGATAGCGCATTGTAGCCCGTTTCGCCCGTTGCGCGCTGCTCGATTCCGTACCGCAATTGCTCCAACTCTCAGTACGCCGCGCGCGTCAGCCGGTCTCGTATCGCGGCCCAGTCCCGCGTCTCGGGCGGCAATTCCACGGCGACCCAGTCCAGTCCATTGTGATCCAGCTCGTGGAGTCGTCCATAAATCTGCGCGGCATACTCCTCCGGCTCCGCGGGCATCTGGATCGTGAGAGCCGCCTTCGCTTCATGCGCAATCCACATATACGCTCCCCGGCCTTCGCCTGGCAGCCGTCCATCACGCACAAGCAAAACTCGCGTGCGCGGGCTGTAGTGTCTCTTATGCTGCCCCGGCGAACGATGCGAATCTCCAACCTGGTCGCCAGACTCAACCGCCTCATCGACAAACGCCATGCCCGGCCGCAGCACTTCGAGCCCATCCTTGGTCACCGCAATCACCGTCGACTCCAGTCCTACTTCGCACGGCCCGCCGTCCAGTAGAAACGGTGTCTCGTCGCCAAACGCCTCACGGACGTGTTGTGCTGTGGTCGGCGAAAGCTGCGTGAAGCGGTTTGCACTGGGCGCCGCAATCGGCACGCCCGCCTCGCGCAGCAATTCAAGCGCCACCGGATGGCGCGGCACGCGCAGTCCCACGGTAGCCAATCCGGCGGTCACCTCGTCAGGAATAACCCTTCGTTTCGGCACCACCAGCGTGAGCGGTCCCGGCCAATGCTCCCGCGCCAGTTTCTCCGCTTCTTCGGGCCACTCCGCGGCAAGCTCGCGCGCCTTCTCAATGCTGGCCACGTGCACAATCAGCGGGCTGTTCGCCGGCCGTCCCTTCAGCGCATAAATCTTCTTCACCGCCGCGGCGTCCAGCGCGTTGGCTCCCAAGCCGTATACCGTCTCGGTGGGAAACACCACCAGCCCTCCGGATCGTACAATCCCGGCTCCTTCCCGAATCTCTTTCTGGCTTACCATACGTCTCGATTGTCGCAGAAGGGCACCTGTAGTGCAGGGCGAGTCCGCAAACTCAGCGGCTTTTTCTTGCGTTGGCTGCCCAATTTTCTAGGTACTGGGACTGCAATCGCGGAACATTCTAACCAGTCCCGGCGTATTATTGGGCAACTGTGGAGGTGTCCCAATGAAACGATTCGTTCTATCTCTTACCCTCTTGGTTCTCGCGCTTCCCGTCCTTGCCAATACCAAATCCGAAACCATCCTCACCGGAAAGCCTCATATGGAATTTAACTGTCCCGCCAATCTTCCGCTCCATCTGAACGTCCGCTCCGGCGAAATTCTGATCGTCGGCACCGACGACCAGAAAATCACCGTCGACCTCGCCGGCAGAAACGCCGACAAGATCCAGGACGTAAAGGGGCGCCTTTTCGTCGACAAGCATGCTGCGGAGCTCAGTCTGACCGGCGGGCCCAGAAGCGAGTTGGAGATTATCATTCACGTTCCAAAAAATTCTGACCTCACCGCGCGCATCTTCGCTGGTGAAGTGAATGTCCAGGACGTTATCGGCAACAAGGATGTCGAACTTCACGCCGGGCAGCTCACCATCGAAGTGACCAAGCCCGAAGAATACGGTCACGTCGATATGTCCGTCAGTGCAGGCGAAGTCGACGCCGAAGTTTTTGGCGGCGATTCCAAAGGCGGCCTGTTCCGATCCATCTCCCGCGATGCGGGAGGAAAATATCGATTGCATGCGCACGTCGGCACCGGTCAATTGAGCGTGCGGTGAGGCAAAGGCGCGCTTGTCGCACTAAGAGGCGGCGGCGCGCTTGAACTTTCCAGTTGTCGATTTGCCGCTGTGATCCCAGCCGCCAGCTGCAGCGCAACCCGTATGCACTCGTCGCGCAGGCCATTGCTGTGGCGCGAGCAGCTCGTGTCACGCGTTGCTACGTGCATTCCGGTATGACAATGTGCGTTGCAGGTCTCTCCACTGGTTTCGACCTGTGGGGATCCACCTGGCAGCAGAACATGAAGCAAACTCCAGCGAGCGCGGCGAACAACGCCCGCATATCGCTTCACGGCGAAGTTGACTTCACAACCGGCCCCCCGCGAATTTATGAAGTTCTTCCTGATTCGAAATAATTTGCTGCGTTCACGGGTCTGCCCGCGGACATCGATCCGAAGGCCGGTGGCGCCTTTTCGATGTTTGGGGGATTAATCGTCGGCCGGAACGTCGAACTGCTTCCCAACAAGCGCATTGTTCAGGCCTGGCGCCCCAGCCATTGGGATCCGGGGGTTTATTCGATCGTCCGATTCCAATTGAAACCGCAAGGCAGCGGCACGAAGGTCGTACTCGATCACATCGGCTTTCCGCAAGGAGACTACGACCACCTTGAAGCCGGATGGAGAGCGCATTACTCGGATGGGCTAGCGAAGTATCTCGCCTAGCTGCCGCTACGGTCCGCCTTTCGACAGGTATTGATTCGGAATGGGATTCTCTGGAGTTTCGCTCGTCCAATACACGTCCACCAACCACCAGCGCGAGCCGTCGTTATATAACTGGATGCTGTTGATTCCGCGCTCGAACGGCTTCCCATCCTTGCTTTCCCGCGATTCGTACGTGCTGAAGATGTGCGTGATGCTTCCGAAGGTCTCGACCTTCCGTGACACCTCGCGTTCGTAAAATCCATGCTCCTTGAAATATTTTCCCGCGCCATCCACGTAGCTCTGCACCGTCATTGCTTTGTATCCGAGCGTTCCGTCCTTTTTCTTGAACGTCGCGATGAGCTGCGCTTCGGGGATAAAGAGCGAGCGAAAGCGGTCCCAATCGCGATCGCCGGCCGGGCCGCTGATCGAATCGTACAGAGCCGCAACCAGCGCCACGCGGCTCGCTACATCCGCCGGTCGTGTTGCGGCGGACGCAGTGGCCGCGTCTGGCTTATCCGTTTGCGCGGATGCCGACACCGGCACTAAGGCCGCAACAGCCACACCGAGCAAAACTCCAGTCAGTCCAAGCTTGAATTTCATGAGCACACCCGTGGCTCTCTTAGACGCACACAAAGCGCAAACGTTCCTGTGCCGCAAGGTAAGCACTTCTAGATGTGCTTATGAGATATGGACGACGTCTGCGGATGCTCGCGGGCAACTTGACGTGAATGCAGCGGCTGACGAAGCCAGGCAGAAACGGCGAGAAATGTCCTTTGCTTGACCGCGGAACTCCACGCTGTGTCCGCCGGTTTCTGAAGCCAGATCGAACACTGCCGGCCGAACTTGCGTCCGTCGCGAATTAGCGAGCAAACCACCGCGCGCCAGTACTGAACGAACCGTGTCTTGGCACGAACCAATCGCGCGAGAGCCTCGCGGTTCGGGAAATGGACCGGCTTCGGCGGCGAGTTACAGGTTTTCGTTGAACCACCGCGCGCCGGCCGAGGAACAGCCAACACTTCTTCGCGTGCGAGACCGTTTCTTGCAGCCGTTCTCGGACGATGATTTGTCGGATGTAGGGAGGCAGCAGCGGCAACTGGCGTCGGCACAACCAGAGGTGTAGCGGTAACCGGCGCGAGCTTTTTCGCGGCAGAGGCGGGCACTTCCGGAACAGCTTCGAGCGCAGTGACAGCCACAACCGGTTCTGGCTCAGCCTCAGTATCAGCTTCGGCGGCTGGTGCAGCCAGCGCGGCGGACGATTCCCCGGCGCCCGCCTCGGGAGCAGCGAGCTTTGGCTCGAGCGTCAATACCGTTTCATCCCCATTTACATCGATTCCTATTGCCGGCTCTAGGTCATTCCGGGAAACGGCACATTCAGGCATCAGGACGTGGACGCTCACAACCGTAACGGGCATGGGCTCACGAGCAGTCAGAATGGGTGTCGCCGCAGACTCGATCTCAAGAGGCGTTGGCTCGCGAACCGCGACCGGGGCCATCGGAGCAGCCAACGCAGGCTCCGCCTCTCGGCCGGCGACGGCCGGATCGAACTCAACCACCGAAGCTGGCTGGTCTTCGCTTCCGCCTGGCTCCGGCTCGGCTGCACTCTCGGTGTCAGGAAAGGGAATGAGCGAACGAAACGCGCCGGACGGAGATTCCGCCTTGCTCTCCTCCGCCGCATCAAAAAGATCGAAGTATTGCGCAGCGCGCACAACGTCGCTCGGAATTACGGCCTTTCGCCGGTCGCGGTATGCCGCGAGTAGGGCATGCTCACACAGCAGATTGATCACTCTCGGAATTCCCCGGGAATGCTGGAAAATCTCCAGAACACTTTCTTGTGCGAAAGCCACGGTATCCGCCGCCGCCCCTGCGCCCGTCAATCGCGAACCAATGTAACTGGCTGTTTCCGGCATGGTCAGCGCCGGCAGCTTGCAGTGGCACATCATCTGACGCTGCAACCACGCAAGCCTTGGCCGATTCAGCTTCTTTTCCAACCGCGGTTGCCCGGCCAGCACCAACTGTACGAGCCGCGATCCTTGCACTTCCATCTTGAGCAAGGCGCCAAGCTTCCTGAGCGTCCGGCTCTTCAACGCCTGCGCCTCGTCAATAATGATCACCGGACAATCGCCCATCTTGCGCCGGTCGATCAGCCAGTTCTTCAACGTCAGCATCAACTCCCTTTTGGAGTGGGAATTGCAGGGAATGCCGAAGTCACCCAGGATGAGCTCCAGCACATCTGTTGACCGGAACAGTGGGTAGAACACGTACGCCGTGGAATAGCTGTACTTTCGCAGCCAGTCCAGCAGATAGCGCAGGACCATGGTCTTTCCGGTTCCTGCGTCGCCCGTGAGGACCAGAAATCCCTGGCGTGCTTCAATGCGAGAGACCAGTTGCAGCACGGCTTCGTCGTGCGCCACGGTCGAATAGAAATGGGCCGGGTCAGGCGAAACTTGGAACGGATTGCGCGCAAGCCCGAAATGTCCCAAAAACCCTTCGTACATGAACACCAACCGGCACACCGGCAGCTTTGGACATCGCGGGGAGAGCAGATTTTAGGGCAGCGGTTTACGCAGAGCAACGAAAACATGCGTTTTCGCACTGGTAAAATTGAACTAGGAGTTCCACCTGTACTAGAAGGGCTATACGCTTAGTCGATACCCTGAATTCGCAGGCTCACGAGCTGATCGATGCTGAGATTCTGCATTCCTTTCGACTTCAGGCCGGTAATGTACTCCGGCGTCACGCCGTGAATGCGCATGGCAATCAACTGGTCCGGCTCAGGATGCTTGTAGCCAAGCGACTGCACTTTCTGAATAAATTCGGGCGAAACTCCGTGGATGCGGAACGCGATGAGCTTGTCCAAATCCACGTGCTGGTAACCTTCCTTCTGCAGTTGCTCGATGAACTCCGGAGTAGCCCCATGAATGCGCATCGCGATTAGCCTATCTTCATCCGGTTGGTAGCCCGATTTACGCAGGAATCGGATCATCTCCGGCGTTACACCGTGGATCCGGAAAGCCACGAGCTTGTCGCAGTCCGTCACGGCGATTCCCGCATCGCGCAATTCCTTGATGAACGCGGAGTTCACGTTAAAAATCCGGAAGGCGATGAGCTTGTCGGTGTCTAATCCTTTTAGGTGCTCGCCCTTCATCTCTTTCGCGAAGCTCAGGCTGACATCCATCACCGCCATGGAGAATTGTTTCTCTTCGTCGATTCCCGAAAATCCGAGCGCATTCATTTCCGATGCATAATGCGAATCCGCCAGAAAGTGAAACACCCCGGCGCCTTCGCCGTCGTCTAGGTAGCCCTCGCAATCGAACTTGCCCGCGTCCCGAGTGATCGTGAACTTCACGTCCTGCTTTCCCGGCTTTGAAACGTCCAGTCCGACGAAGGCGCTTAGAGGCCAGGTCGACGAGTGCGTCGACGAATTCCCGTTCCGGTGATGAATCAGGGCGAACTCCACTTTGCCGAGCTCGTCGCTTCGTACGATCGTCCAGCTTCCGCTGAAACTCTCCGCGGCACTCGAAACCCAACCCGCTAGCAGCGTACAAACGACGAGAATGTAGACAGTAATCCCTTCGCGACGGTTCATAGCGTCCTCCGTTTTACTTCTCGGCGTCGAAAACGCCGGTCTCTTTCAACGCGATTAATTTATCCAAAGTTAGGTCTTTAAATCCGTGACTGCGTACTTTTGCGATGAATTCCGGCGTGACGCCTTGCACTTTGGCACCAATGGCCTCGTCGATGTCCACCTTAAAGCCGGCGTCTTTTAGTTCCTTGAAATACGCGGGCGTGACACCTTGCACCTTCATCCCAATCAATTCATCCGCGCTCGGATGTAGTCCGATATCGTTGAACCCTTTTACATATTCGGGCGTTATTCCCTGTACCTTCATCCCGATGATGTCGTCGGAATCCACCTTTAAGCCCAATCCGCGCATCTCTCGCACGTAGTCCGGGGTAATGCCCTGTACCTTCATGCCAATGATGTCGTCCGCGTCGGTCTTCAAACCCAGCTCGTGCATCTGGCGTACATATTCAGGAGTCACGCCCTGCACCTTCATGCCGATGGCTTCGTCGGCGTCGACATCCTGTCCCGTAGCGGCTTTCATCTCCTTGATGTAGTCGCCGGTGATGCCTTGGACTTTCATTCCGATGAGTTCGTCGACGTCCAACTTCCCATCCTTGGTCTTGATGTAGTCTTTCATCGACTTGATGTAGTCGGCCGTGACGCCCTGCACCTTTAAACTGATCAATTCGTCCACAGAGAGGTCCGTTAGGCCGGCCGCGTTCAGCGAGTCGATATAGCTTTGCTTCGATGTGTTCGGCCCGGCGTTGTTGGTTTGTCCAGATGAAGACCCGGACTGTGATGAATAGGTGCTAATCGACACGCCATAGCTGCGAGCTACGCCATAGGCGTACGACCAGGCTTTAGCAGCTGTCGACGGCGCCGGGCTGGGAGTTGCAACCGGCGAAGGAGATGGCGTAGGTGGCGTTGGCGCGGGCGTCGGAGCGGCCGCAGAGCGCGCCTGGCCATACGCCGTGGCTGGCGCTGCGGGAACATGACCGTGATAGAGCGGTGCGCTCGATGTGGCCTCCACCGCCGTTCGAGCAAGAGCCGGAACGGGCGTTTGCGCCGCCTGAATATGATGGACACTCCCGAGCAACGCGCTTCCTGCCAGAAGCGCGGCCGACAGGCACAGAATGCCGACAGACAAACTTGCGCCGCGAACTTCCGCCGCCGCATTGGCTCCCAACAAGCGCGCGATTCGCGCTACAAGCGGGCTGCGATTTACTGCCATCGCCAGTTGGGGCGCCGTCTTGCTTTCCGCCATCCGCGTGAGTGCGCGCGCATACGTCACCGGGCTGCCACACAGCGCGACCGCTTCGTCATCGCAGCAATGTTCGCGTTCTACTCTTACCCGCTTGCCGAGCCACCAAACGGCAGGGTGATAGAACAGGAGGGTTTCCACTCCCACCTGGAATAAATTCACCAGGGCGTCGTAGCGGCGGATGTGGGCTAGTTCGTGGGCGATCACCGCTTCCAGCTGAGCTTCCGTTAATCCCGTCAGCGCGCTCATTGGAAGCAGCACGACCGGGCGGATCCATCCGGCGACAGCCGGCGCGTCGAGATGCAGACTCTCGCAGTAACGCACCACGCGCGTCAGCCCCATCCGTTGTTGCAACGCCATGCACAGTTCAAGCAGATCTTTCGCCACCGGAGTCGTCTCTCTCCGGCGAAGGCGCTCCACCAGCAGGACGCCGCCTGCAGAACGCAAGGTCAAGAGCACAACTCCGACAAACCACAGCTCGACAAGCCAGGGGAAATAGGCCGGAGTGCTTGGGTTGTCCCGGTGGTTCACCGTGACCTTCACGACGCGCGACCCGCGCGCGGTCTCTGCGGTGGCGGTCTGAAGCACTGCATTTCCGGGCACGGCCGGTGAACTCCCTGTTTCCCGCGCGCGAAACACCAAGAAAGTCGCCACCGGTGCGGCGAGCATCAGCCCGAGTGTCGCAACGCCAACGGCATAGCGCCCGGATGCGCTTCGACACACCGCCATCGCCACATACGCCAGAGCCGCCAACGCCGCCCCCTGCCAAAGGAAGTGCAGCAGCGAAAGCGCCAGCAATCGCAGCGTCGCCTCGGAAAGCCACGGAATCAGGAGCGTCATCGGATTTTCCCTTCATGCTCGTTGAGCAAACGCCGCATTTCGTCGATCTCTTCCCGGGAAGCCTTTCGCCCCGCCAGCGCATGCATCATCAATTCGCTGGCCGACCCGTCAAACACGCGCTGCAACACGTCCAGCGCCAGGTCGCGCTTGGTCTTTTCCGCCGGCTGCACCGCTTCATACACGTGCGCGCGTTGCTGCTCGTTGCGCTGCACGGTGCCCTTGGCGGTCATGATCTGCATGAGCTTTAAGACGCTGGTGTAGCCGATTGGTCTTTTCGCGTTGAGCGTCTCATGCACCTCGCGAACCGTCGAGGGGCCGCGTTCCCAGAGCACCTGCAGGATTTCCAGCTCGGAAGACGTGGGTTTCTTGGTGAAGGTAGTAACCATGGGCGGACTCTACTACGAAGGTGTTCGTAGTGTCAACGAAAATCTTCGTACTTCTCGGCGGCAAATTGTGGGGGTGAGCGATATCGCCGGGTAAGAAGAGGAATTCCTCGCTTCGAACACTTCGCTCGGAATGACGGTTTCCATTGGCCAGGTACGGCGCGGCCGAAGAATCTATTGCCGGACGAGGTCCTTGAGCTGCGGCTTCACGTGCACGGCCGCCAAGCTGGCCGCATCCCATCCGCCGCCCAACGCCTTCACAAGCAAGACCGAGGTCACGAGGCGCTGCCCCTGAATAATCGCTGCTTCCTGTTCATTGCTCAACAGGTTCTGCTGCGCGCTGACCACATCCAAATAGTTCACCAGGCCGCCGACATACCGTGACGTGGCAATGTCCACTTGCTTTCGCGCTGAACCGACGGCGTCGGACTGCGACTGCTTCGCCGCTTCCAGCACTTCAAGCCCGGTGATATTGTCTTGCACTTCGCGAAACGCATTGAGCACCGTATCCCGGTAATTCGCAACCGTGGCGTTGTACCCCGCCTGCGAATATTCGACCTGCGCGTGAAGCGCTCCGCCCGAGAAAATATCCTGAGCCACATTCGCGCCCACCGCCCAAAAGCCGCTTTCCGCGTTCAGCAACTGCGAAATGCGCTGCGAATTCCAGCCACCCTGGCCATACAGAGTCAAAGAAGGATAGAACGCGGCTTTGGCGATACCGATCTGCGCGTTGGCAATCGCCATTTGCCGTTCCGACTCGGCGATGTCTGGGCGTCGCTCCAGCACGTCCGACGGAATGGTCGTATCGACGCGCGGGGGCTCTGCCGCGAGTTCGTGTGATGCCAAATGAAAATCGGGAGCGGGTTTGCCGACGAGCACGGCAATCGCGTCCTCGAACTGCTTCCTTTGTTGTTGCAGCAGGATGGCTTGCGTCCGCGTGCTGTTCAGCAAGGTCTCTTCTTGCGCCACGTCAAGCCCCGAGGCGATTCCGCCGGAATGACGCGATTGCACCAGGTCCAGCCCTTTCTGCAGCGTCTCGACCGTTCGCTTCAGGATCCCAATTTCGGAATCGAATTGCCTCAGCGTGAAATAGTCCGCGGCGAGTTCCGCAGTGAGCACCAGCCGTACATTTTCCAGATCCGCAGCATTCGCCTGGTAAGCGGCTTGTGCAGCTTCAATCGTCCGGCGACGCTGCCCAAACAAATCCACTTCATAACTGACGGAAAAGGGAAGATTGAAGTTGCCCTGCGTGACCGGACTCGGCGCGATGGTCGATCCCGTCGGCCGGTTTCCGGAGTAGCGCTCCACACTGGCTGCCGGACCAGCCGTCACTGTAGGAAACAGTGTGGCGTTTTGTACCGCGGCGGAAGCCCGGGCTTGCTCAAAATGCGCTACCGATACTTTGAGAGTCTGATTGGCCGCGAGAAGATCCGTCTCCAGGCTGTTCAGCTCTTCATCATGGAAGAGTGTCCACCACTCGGTTTTCGGGACCGTGTCTCTGGGCTCCGCCTGGCGCCAAGGTTCCTGCACTTGCCAGTTTGCAGGTACCGGCGCGGCCGGCCGCTTGTAATTCGGGCCCACGGTGCATCCCGCAGCGAGCGCCGTGGCGGCCAATCCGCAGAAAATCGCGGCCCGGCGATTCAACAAGAATGGCCGAACGATCATCAGGGTTTTTTCCCGGTGTTAGGTGCGGGCTGGGGCGCGGGCGGAGCCGACGTTGCGGGTTGACCCGGTGCCGGCGGAGGCGCAAGAGGATTCTTCACTTCTTGCACGTGAACCTGCTGGCCATTTTCGATGGAATCGGGAGGGTTCAGCACGATCCAGTCGTCGTGTCTTAATCCCGTCAAAACTTCCAGTGAGGTGCCATAGTCCCGGCCGATATCGAGCGGCTGCAGCCGCACTTTATGATTCGAGTCGATGACTACGGCCCTCAATCCTTCGGATCGAAACAGCAAAGCGTTCACCGGAACCGCCAGCCGTTCGCCTTGCACGTGCACCAGCAGGTGCACCTGCGTATAGCCGCCGGGCAGCAGCAAACCTGTTTTGTTAGGCACATCGACTTCCGTCAGCAAGGTGCGCGTGGCCAGATCGATCGCTTCCGCGGTTCGCACGACTTCGCCCTGAAATCTTTGTCCTGGATACTGCGCCAGCTCGAGGTACGCTCCAAGTCCCTTATGGATCGAAGGCGCATACGCTTCAGGCACATTTACGTACACGCGAATCGGGTCAGTCTGCGCCAGATAAAAAAGCTGCTGCGAAGTACCGCCGTTGCCGGCATTGATCAAGGTGCCGATATCGACGTTTCTCTGCGTCACCACACCACTGAACGGCGCGTAGACCTTTTGGAACGACTTCAATTCGCTTAATCGCCGGACATTGGCCTCCGACGACTGAACGATCGCCCGCTTCGCAGCCAGGTCTCCGGTGGCGTTATCCACTTCCTGTTTAGAGACGCCGTCGGTCTTCAGCAGTTCGCTGTAGCGCGTTTCAGTGATCTGCGAAAGATGCTCATTTGCCTGAGCCGTTACCAGGTCCGCCTTGGCCTGATCGAGCTGTTGATCGACTTCCGGCGTGTCGATGTCCGCCAGCAAATCTCCCTTATTCACCCTGCTCCCAATATCGTGGTACCACTTCCTCAGGTAACCGTTCGTTCGCGCATAAATCGGCGATTCCACGTAGGCCTGCAGCGTCCCCGGAAGAACCAGGTCCTCCGCCCCGTCCTCCGGCGTTGGGTGAATGATCGCGACGGTAGGAACCGCAAGTAATTCCGTATCTTTGGCCAGCGCCTGAAATTGCGAACGCCGCTGCACCATGACCAGCGCCCCCACGATCACCAGCGCAACCACGATCACGAAGAAGGCGAGAAACAACCCGCTCTTCTTCGGTCTCTTCTCGCCGGTCTCGTATCCACCTGGATGTGAAACTTCACTCATTGTTGGCGCCTCACCCGCCCGACTCTAATCTTTTATGATACCGCCGGCCCCAAGCTGCGCTGCCGCCTTCGCTCGAGCCGCCCATGGATAATCGAAAAAACGCAAGGAACAAAAAATAGTGTAGCAACGGTGGCAAACAGCAAACCACCAATCACCGCGCGCCCCAGGGGAGCGTTCTGCTCGCCGCCTTCGCCAAGCCCCGTCGCCATCGGAACCATGCCGATGATCATTGCCAACGCGGTCATGATGACCGGCCGGATTCGCACGAAGCCTGCATCGAGCGCGGCGTCCAGCGCGGTTTTGCCTTCGTTCAATTGTTCACGGGCGAAGGAGACCATCAAGATGCTGTTTGCCGTTGCCACGCCCATGCACATGATGGCGCCCGTCAACGACGGTACGTTCAACGTGGTGTGAGTGAACAACAGCATCCAACAAATCCCGGCCAGGGCTCCGGGCAGAGCGGTGATGATGATGAAAGGATCGAGCCAGGACTGGAAGTTCACCACGATCAACAGATATGCCAGAACAATCGCTCCAATCAGGCCGACCCCCAGGCCGATGAACGAGGTCGTCATGGTCTGCACTTGCCCGCGGATGATGATGCGGCTCCCGCGCGGCAGCTCTTTCTCAATCGCCTTTACCTTTTCCGTCACTTCCTTCGCCACAGATCCCAGGTCCCGCCCGTAAACGGACGCGTACACGTCAATCATCGGCTGAACGTTGTAGTGCGAAATGGAAGCGGGCCGCGCCACCGTGGTGGTCTGCACCAGGTTTGCCAGAATCTGCGGCGCGGGCCCGTTGCCGGCAGTTCCGCCATTAATGGGTGTATTTTGCAGCGCCTGGTAAGTGTCTACCCGATACTGCGGCGTTTGAACCGCCACGTTGTAACTGACGCCGTTCTTTGGATCCAGCCAGAAATTCGGGGCGGTCTGAAAGCTCGAAGAAAGCGAAATCAGGACATTCTGCGCAACGTCGCGCGCCTGCAATCCCACGTATTGCGCTCGGGTGCGGTTGATGTCCAGGTACAGCGTGGGCGAGTCAAACGCCTGCTGCACATGCACATCCACAGCTCCGGGAATGTGTTTGATTTCGTCTTCCAACTTCAACCCCGCCTCAAAGTTGCCGAGCTGATCCTGGCCCACGATCTGAATGTCGATCGGCGCTGGAGTTCCGAAATTCAGAATCTGCGTGACGATGTCCGCCGGCTGAAAGAAAAACTGCACGCCCGGAAACACGCCCGGCAGCCGGTGCCGCAAGTCATCGACATAAGCGCTGGTCGGTTTGCCCCGCTCTTGTTTGAGCTGCACCAGGATTTCCCCGTCGGCTGTGCCGATCGTGCCCGAATTGCTGTACGTCAAATTGATACTCGAATACGGCAAGCCGATGTTATCGAGCACCGTCACCAAATCCTTCTCCGGAATCGTTTGTCGGATCACTTGGTTGATCTGGTCTGCGAGCCGCGCGCTTTCTTCGATACGCAACCCGGTTCGCGCGCGCATGTGCAAGCGAATCTGGCCGGCGTCCACGCTCGGGAAAAAATCGCGCCCCAGAATGAAAACCAGCCCCGTGCTCAGGACACAGAAGGCGAGAAAACACACGGCAAAAAGCTTCGAGTGCTCGAGCGTAGTCGTCAGCGCGACTCGATACGCTGTTCGCAAGCGTTCGAATGCGTGCTCGAATCTCTGTTGATAACGCCGGAGAAAGCCCATCTTTTCCCCGGCGTGTTGGTCTGCTTGATACTCATCCGCCGCGCTGAGAAGATACATTGCCATGGTGGGGACGATCGTCCGCGACCACATGTACGACGCCAGCATGGCAAAAATCACCGCTTCCGCCAGCGGCACGAAGAGATATTTGGCGACGCCGGAAAGAAAAAACATGGGGATGAACACGATGCAGATGCAGAGCGTGGACACAAACGCCGGTACCGCAATCTGCTGCGCGCCGTCCAGAATCGCCTGCACCGTCTCCTTGCCGAGCGCCAGGTTCCGGTTGATGTTCTCGATTTCGACGGTGGCATCGTCTACAAGGATTCCGACGGCCAGCGCCAGACCGCCCAGGGTCATGATGTTGATGGTTTCTCCGAGCGCGCTCAGGCAGAGAATACTGACCAGGATGGAAAGCGGGATCGAAATAGCGATAATCAGGGTGCTTTTCCAGTTGCCGAGGAACAACAAGATCATCGTCGCCGTGAGGCACGCCGCAATCAGCGCTTCGCGAAGCACGCCCTGAATCGCCGCGCGAACGAACACCGATTGATCGAAAAACGTCGTGACTTTCAATCCCTCGGGGCGCGTTGGCTCAAACTCCTTCAATGTTTGCTTCACGCGATCCACAATCGCAAGAGTGGAGGCGTTCCCGGTCTTGTATACGCTCATCAACGTGCCGCGCTGCCCATTTGCCAGGACCACGTTCGTCTGCGGCGAAAACCCGTCGCGTACATGCGCAACTTCCCGCAAGTAAATCGTCGATCCATTCACTGTCTTTACCGGGAGGTTGTTCAACTCCGCCACCGTCGTCGGGCTAGCGTTCATCTCCACGTTGTATTCCAGCGAGCCCATCTTCGCCGTGCCGGTCGGCAAGATCAGGTTTTGCGCGTTCACGGCATTCACGATGTCCACCGGCGACAACCCCTTGGCCTGCAGCGCCACCGGATCGGTATCCACGGAAATCAGCCGCGGTTTTCCGCCATAAGGAAACGGCATAGCCGCCCCTTGTACTGTCGCAAGCTGTGTCCGGATGAAGTTGTTGCCGTAGTCGAATAATGCCTGTTCGCTCAACCGGTCGCTCGTCAATCCGATCTGCAACACAGGAACCGTCGAAGCGGAATAGATAATAACGAGCGGCGGGGTCGTTCCCGGCGGCAGTTGTCTCAAAAAAGTCTGCGAAATCGCGGTCACTTGCGCCAGCGCGGTTGAGATATTGACGCCGGGCTGGAAGTAAATCTTGATGACCGCGATTCCCGTCAGCGATTGCGATTCGATGTGTTCGATGTCGTTGACCAGAGTGGTGATTCCGCGCTCGACGTTGCTGGTGATGCGCCGCTCCATTTCCTGCGGCTGTAGACCGGTATACGTCCAGTCCAGCGCGATCACCGGAATGTTAATCTCTGGAAAAATGTCGGTGGGTGTACGCGGTATCACCACGCACGCCAAGAGGACGATCACCAGTGCCATTACGATGAATGTATATGGCCTAGAAAGTGCTAATCGGACGATCCACATAGAATGTGAGAGTTACCTTGTAGCCGGATAGCACGGGGCGAGACACGCCAACGAAATCCCCGGCACGGCGCGCCCCTTTTCTTCCGATAGAAATAGCTCTTTATTAGACTACGAAAGCCACCTGTTTAGGTACAGCGAGCCCGCACGACGCGCTAATTTGGCTGCAATCTCGGTTCTCGTCCGTTGGCTTCATTGCACCGTGGTGGTACAACCCTTCCGCCCGTGATATAAGGCTCTGCACCAGGCTTCACTCATGCTCACCCCATCTCTCAGAGGCAATCCGGAAGACCTGCTGAAATTAGCCGAAGCTCATTTTCAACCACTGCGCGACGCCGAGCGAAAGCTGCTTTCCGCCGCGCCTTTGGGAGAAATGGCCTGGTGCGGACCAAGCCAGAAAGATTTCGATCCGTCCAACAACGCCCTGAAGGCCGACAGCTGGGGACCCGAACGCTCTATCCGAGCCAATCTTATCCGCTGGTTGTGCATCGATCGCGACGCTCGCGCTTTTATCGATCCGCGTGGCATTCAGGCCCACGGCGCGCGTATCGAGGGCGGGCTCGACCTTTCCTTCGTGCGCGTTCGTTTTCCCCTGGCGCTCCGCTGTTGCAGCTTGAAGGAAGAAACCAAACTGCGTTTTTTGCGCATTCCCACGATTAGCTTCAGCGGAAGTTTTGTCCGCTCCATCAACGCGGAATGCGCCAAGGTCAAGGGCACCGTGTCACTCAGCAATGGATTTTGTTCCGAGGGCGAAGTGCAGTGGCTCGGCGCGCGCATCGGCAGCAATCTCGATTGCGGCGCCGGAAAATTTCGCAATGCTGCTGGAAAAGCGCTGCGCGCCGACCGCATCAGAATCCGAGGCAGTCTTTTCTTGCGCAATGCCTTCAGCGCCGAAGGCGAAGTGCGGCTGCTCGGCGCGCACATAGGCGGCAATCTCGAATGCAATGACGGCGCTTTCTGTAATCCCGGTGGCAGCGCGTTGAGCGGAGACCGCATGACGGTTTATGGCAGCGTCTTTCTTCGCGACGGTTTTTCTGCGGAAGGCGAAGTCCGCCTTCTCGGCGCGCAAATCAGCGGCAACCTGGAATGCAATGGAGGCAAATTCAAGAATCCCGGTGGTCCGGCCCTGAACGCGGACCGCATCACGGTGAAGGGCAACGTTCTTCTGCGCAACGGTTTCGTGGCCGAAGGCGAAGTGGATATGCCCGGCGCGCAAGTCGGCAACAATTTCGCCTGCGACGCCGGCATTTTCAAGAATTCCGGCGCGATGGCGCTAAATGCAGACAGCATCAACGTCCGCGGCTTTGCATTTTTTCGCGCCGGTTTTTGCGCAGACGGAGAAGTGAATCTTCTCAGCGCGCAAATTGGCGATAACCTCGAATGCGACGGCGGCACATTCAAAAATTCCGGAGGGAACGCGCTGACCGCCGACCGTATTAACGTCCAGGGGGATATTTTGCTCCGCGATGGTTTTTCCGCCGATGGAAATGTCCGCCTGGCGGACTCGGTGACCAAGGGAACCATCACTTGGACCGGCGTGCGCGGTCCTGAGCGCGCCTCGCTCGACCTGAGCAACGCCTGCGCAGGAGCCATCCTCGACGACAAAGCCAGTTGGCCCGCTCCCGGCAAACTTAATCTGGATGGATTTGTCTACGACCACCTCGCTTCCGGCGTCACGGATACAAAGAATCGCCTGGCGTGGCTTGCTCTTCAGCAACCCTTCTCTCCTAAGCCATATCGTCATCTGGCCAAGGTCATGCGCAATGCGGGTGTCGATCGCGGCGCGCGGCGCGTGCTTTTCGCCATGGAAGATCATTTGTGGAAGGAAGAGCGCACGCTTGCCGCAGCATTATTTCGCTGGCCGCTCAGTTTGGTCGTCGGCTATGGCTACTATCCTCTTCGTGCGCTCGCCGGCCTCGTCCTTCTCGTGGTGATCGGCTGGGGTGTGTTCGCCGGCGCGCGCGCCGCCCACGCCATGGTGCCGCGCGACGAAACGGCCTACACTCAATTCAAAGCGCATGACGTTGCCCCCGATCACTACGAGCCGCTGGCGCCGTTCGTCTACTCGCTCGAAAATTCTCTCCCGCTCGTAAAGCTGGGCCAAACGGATCGCTGGGAACCCGATCCCGCCCCAGCCTGGCGCAGCGCCGCGAATCAGGTTCGAGGGAGCAACGCATCAGCTCCGCCGAGCTCCTCGCTGTTTGCGTCATCCAGATTTCTGTTTGCCTTTCAGCGGCTCCAAGTCCTTCTCGGCTGGATACTGGCGACCCTTTTCGTGGCCGGTGTCACCGGCATTGTCCAAAAGGATTGAGGCGGAGGCTAATTGAGAAAGTTGCCGCCTCGCGTCGCGGAAGAACGGCCCGCCTCAGAAGGACCTTATAGACAACTCGAAAAAGAGTACAGCCTATCGCCCAGAGTACAGCCACGATGGAGCCGCTCACTTGTGGGTCATCACGAACACGCCATCCCAATCCGAAAGAGGTTCCTCCGTCAAAAATTCCTCGCAGCGCTTCAAATACACCAACGACGGGCCATCATCCGGCCAGTGGTCCAAAATTGTCTGGAATACTCTTTGTGCCTCAATCCACTTGCGTCCGCGATAGAGTCTCCGGGCCTCTTCAAACTGTTGCAATCGCGCTTGCGCATCCGCGAGCGTTCCCGGCGCCTGCAAATCCGAAACGTGGCCAAACAATTCGTAAATGGTTACTGGTTGCAGCTTGCCCTTTACGCGAATCAGGTCCAGCTCGCGAAATAAGAACCCTCTGTCCTTCGTGGCATGGTAGGTCGATTCGTTCACGATGATGTGCGTGCCATACTCTTTGTTGAGCCCTTCGAGCCGCGATGAAAGATTCACCGTGTCGCCGAGCGCGGTGTATCCGTAGCGAAGCGACGATCCCATGTTGCCCACGCTGGCTGCTCCGGAATTGAGTCCAATGCCAATGTCGAGCGCGGGTTTTCCCTCGGCCGCCCATTTCCTTTGCAGTTCGCGCACGCGCTTCATCATTTCGAGCACCGCCGTGCAAGCCTGCACGGGATGTTCGAAATCCTCATACGGCGCGCCCCAGAACGCCATTACGGCATCCCCAATGTATTTATCCAGCGTCCCGTGGGTGTCAAACACGATGCGCGTCATGTCGTACAGATACGCGTTCAGGAACAGTGCCAGCTCCTGCGCGTCCAGCTTTTCCGAGATCGTCGTAAATCCACGGATGTCGCTGAACATTACCGTGATTTCCGTCTTGCGCGGTTCGACAAGCTGCGGATTCACCAGCAGCCGCCGGATTACTTCGGGGCTCAGGTAGTGCCCGAACGCGCTGCGGACTTTGCGCTTTTCTTTTTCTTCGACAAGTGCGCGATACAAGGAGACAGCCATGACGTTTGCCGTCAAAGTCCCCGCGGGCAGGGTGAAATTCAGCCACCATCCGTGCAGGAATGCGGCGTACACCAGCGCGGTGAAGGGAATCAGCATCCCCAAGCCGAACCAGATCCATCGGGGCGAAAGTACAGCCAGCGCAAAGCCCAACGGCAGGCCCAGCAACAGGATCAGAATCAAATCCAGCAAAACCGGGTAAGCGCCGCGCACCAGAAAGCCGTTGTTGAGCATGTTGTCGATGACATTGGCGTGCACCTCCATGCCGGGATAATCGATCCCGCCATACGGCGGCGTACGCAGGTCCCCGATGCCCGTCGCCGAAGCGCCCACGAGCACGATCTTGTCCTCGAAGGTTCCCGGCGCGAAATTATGCTGCACTACGTCGGCCAGCGAGTAGTAAGGATAGGTACCTCGCGGCCCGCGGTAGTTCACTGTCATCCGGCCGAGATAATCCGGCCGCACGGTGAGCTTGTCTCCCAATTGCAGGTTGGCAATTCCGGTCGGACCGTAATTAACGGTGACCTGGTCAGTTTTCAATCCTAGATACAAACGCAGCGTCTGCACTTCCAGCGAGCCGTATAGATCGATGTCGTCGGGATTGTTGGACCGGCCGAATGGCAGGACCAACAATGAACGGCGGAGCACTCCATCCGCATCGGAGGAGATGTTGAAGAATCCGATGGCTGTCGCTTCGTTATTTTCCGGCGGCGCCAACGCCGGAATGTTGGCGACGGTGGCCGTATAGAGCGTCCCTTCGCCCTGAAAGTTGTTCAGTAAAACAGCAAAATCGGCTTTACCGGTGGCCGGCTGCAGTGCCACCCGGTTCAAGGAATACCACTGCACCATTTCCGCGTATTTGTCGAGGACGGCGGGATCAATCCCGCGAACTTCCTGCGGCTCCAGAAAGAAATTGCCCAGCACCACAGGCCCGAACCTTCTTAACGCCGCCGCAAATTGCGCGTCGGAGTCAAACTCCTTCGCTAGCTCTGCGACTTGCGCCTCGAGCTTCGGATCCGGTCGATGGCCCGCCTTTTTGTCCTTCTGCAGTTTTGCCCAGAGCGCCTGAACCGGTGCCGCGGTCAGGTCCGGCTTGTCAAACGTGATGTCGAATGCAACGATCTTCGCGCCGTCTTCATGTAATGCGTCCAGCATCTGGCCAAAGTATTTTCGGGAGAAGGGCCACTTTCCAAACACTTCCTGCGAGCGTTGATCGATGGAGACAATCACGATGCGCGAATCGGGGACGGAATAGCGCGCAGGCCGGTAGCGAAAACGCGTATCCAGCGTGCTGTATTCAAATCGCTTCAGGAAATCAAAGAGCGGTGTGTTACGGTCGCCCAGAAAGGTGCAGAAATAAATTCCGAGCGCCGCGAGGGTGATTCCCAGGCTGATAAAGAAGGATGCTCGGTGCTGCCACCACTCGGAGAGCACCGCTCGCAGGCGAGACTTGCGCTTTTCCGGCGGGCCTCCTTGGGCTGCGGTGGCCATCGGAAGGCAGTGCTACTCCCGAACGATAAAGTTCATGCGAATCCCGCAAACCTCGATAAGGTCGCCGTCGTTCAGGCGAACCGGCCCTTGAATCGGCGCGCCGTTTACCGATGGAATCTTGGCGCCCGTCCCCAAATAATAGCCATCGTCGCGCTGATTGATTTGCGCAGCAACCTGCGGCTTGAACCAACCACGAAGACGAATCGTCGCCATCGGTGATTTGCCGATGACCGTCAGCTTGTTCGTTAGAACGTATTCCTTCTGATCCACTCTGCCGTTCAGCACCACCAGGGTTGGCATCTTCATGCGCCCTGGCGAAAATTGCGACCGTTCGCCCATGGCGGCGGCCTGCTGCAGCATGTCGCGTCGCGCCTTGGTGTCCAGCACCATGGTTTCGTTGATTTTTGGAGCCGCCGCTTTGCGTCCGGTATCCCAGGGAATGGCCGTGTCGGCAGTCGCGTCGACCTTGATACTGTGCTTGCCGATCCAGATAGAATCGCCGTCGTGAAGCATGGCGCGTTCGACGCGCAGATCATTCACAAAGGTTCCGTTTAAGCTGTCGAGGTCTTCCACCACCAAGCGGCCGCCTTCGACGTACACACGCGCGTGATAAGTGGAAACCGCGAGATTATCGATGGGGAGATCATTGTCCGGCGAACGCCCGATGGATACCGGTCGCGTGCCGACCGGCACCTCTTTCACCAATTTGTTCTCGAACATCAGGCTGAGTTTGGCCATGCCGCGTTCCTCCCTGGGTGGCGCTACTCTTTCTTACCCGGGTCCCGGCGCAACCAGGAGAACCATCCCTTGTTCTCGTCCTGTATGCGCACCACAATCACCGTCACGTTATCCATGCCGCCTCGTTCGTTCGCCAGATCCACGAGTTTTTGCGCCGCAGTCTGCGGATCCGTTTCGGCCTGCAATTTCCCGGCGATCTCCGGTTCGCTCACCATGCGCGTCAGCCCATCGGAGCAAAACAGCAGCACGTCGCGTGGCATTACGTCGACCTCATCAATTTCCACTTCCACGTCCGGATTGGCCCCGAGAGCGCGCAACAGCACGCTCTGCATTTCGCTTTCTTCGGCTTGCTGCCGCGTCAAAATTCCACGCCGCACCTGTTCCGCGACGAGCGAATGATCGTTGGTCAGCTGCTGCAAACTTCCGGTGCGCAGCAGATACGCCCGGCTGTCTCCCACGTGCGCCAAGCTCATCTTGGTCCCATTGACCCAACCTGTCGTCAGGGTTGCTCCCATCCCGCGCTGCTCCGGATGTTTCTGCGCCGATTGGTGAATATTAAAATTCGCTTGGGACACCGCGTTCTGCAGCACTTTGGTTTGCGGGCTCCAGCTATCGGGCATCGTCCCAACCAGCGTCACGCCGCTATCTTCCTTGGACGGCTCGGGATTTGTGCAGTACTTTTCCACCGTCTCCACCGCCATCGCGCTGGCCACTTCGCCGTGCGCCTCTCCCCCCATTCCGTCGGACAAAATGAACAGGTTCAGCGCCTCAACAATCTTGAAAGAATCCTCATTATTGGTACGCACGCGCCCCATGTCGCTCACGCCGCCGCTGACGATCTGCACAACGTCTCCTTCCAAGCTTTTTGTGAGCACACGCGTTTCCCCAGCCGCGGACACTGGTCCCGACCTGTTCTTATCCACGCTAGCAGACGCTTGTCCCCCATGAAAGCCTTTGCGCCCAAGTGATTAATCGCCTCTTAGCAACACCGGCCGAATGGCCAGTCCGCAAGGATACCCGAAATGTCCTTAATCCCACTAATCCCGCAGCCTTGCCAGGCGTTCACAAGTGGCCGCAACCAAGAGGGATTCACGCACAAAAGGCGTGCGATGGCGAAGAGCTCCTCGCTGCGCGGACTCCCGCCGGAATGACGGAGACAGCCAGGCATGGTGTTGCGGCGCGGGTGTTCATGTCGGCAGGGCATCGCTCTTCAATCCAGCTGCAAAGTCCACTACAATCGCCTTGTGCGCTCCTTGCCCCGTCCGCTCATACTCGCCTCGTGCGGTCTGTCTCTCCTGTTTCTGAGCTGGCCAATGCGGCCCGCTCAGCAGGCTCCCGCAGCGTCGGGGGCGCGCATCCTGCTTCTGCCCCACAAGCTGGTTTCCGGCGAACGCGCCACGCTCGCTGTTTTGGACGTCTCCGGCCGCCTGACGCCGAGTGTAAACGTCACGTTCTCCAACGGAGACAAGGTCACCACCGACGCGACCGGGCGCGCGCTGTTCGTCGCGCCGCTCAATCCGGGGACAATTTTCGCCAGTATCGCGGGACGCGGCGGGCGGGTCGTCAGCACCATTCTTTCGCCCACGGATGTTCCCTCGGCTGCGGAAGAGGTCACCGCCGCGCCGCGGGTTGCCTCCATTGGCGATCGTTTCGAATTTCTCGGGCACGGATTTTGCGGCGATGCCGACGCGAACCATGTGACTATTGCGGCTCTGCCGGGTTTGGTGCTCGCTTCGTCACCGGCTTCGCTCACGGTCTTGCCGCCGACGGATATGGACCCGGGCGCAGCTACGGTGAATGTAAGCTGCGGGCAAAAAAGCGCGGCTCCGTTCAACATTGTTTTTGTGAGTTTGGAATTGGAATCGAGCGGCACTGCGCTGGCTCCGGGCGAGCATCGCGCTTTAACCGTGCGCGTGCGTGGCACCACCGGGAAGGTGGCGCTCGAAGCGCGCAATCTCGCACCGGAGATTGCGGCGTTGACCGGCGGCGCGATTGTGAAAGTTCAATCCACCGGCGGTGCGGAGAATACGGCGAAGTTTGAGTTGGTCGGCAAGACCCACGGCAGCTTCACAGTGTCGATCCGTTTGCTTGCGCCGCTGTCACCGCCCAAATCTTCGTAACGACGATGCGAAAGGATTCCTCAGGGGCTAAAGCCTTTTGGAATTTGGGTCGATGAACGGCGCGACTAAAGTCGTGCCCGCCCAAGACGATTTTGTCGCGGCCGCCTTTGTGAGGCGTGCGCACGAAAAGTAGCGACGAGGGACGCATCGCAGAAAAACCGTGCGATGCAGATGAGTGCCTCACTCCGCAGACTCCGTTCGGAATGACGGGGAAAGAAAAACCACCGGTCGGAAGACCGACCACTACGAGAATCTCACGCGGATTTTTTCGCGGCGTTTGCGGCCGGCGGCAACGCCAGTGTGCCCTGGCGCTCATCCATCAGCTCTCCAACCTCGCCATTGCTCAGCAGATTATCTAGCGAATTGGAGGCTTTTTCAAAACGCTTGTCCGCGTCCGTGTATACCTGTTGCGCGTTTTTCAAGTGCCTGCCAAGGATGCCGAAGCTCTTGCCAAAGATGTCCAGTTGCTTCCGCATGCCGTCCAAGTTGGCCATAAGGTGCCTGGCATTTTCTTCAATCTGCATGCCTTTTAATCCCATGGCGATCACCGAAAGGTGCGCATACAGCGTATTCGGCGACACCGCCATAATCTTCTTCGACCGGCAGTACGCGTCCAACGCCATTCCGCGCGTATCCGTGCTGCGCAGCAATTCGTAGTACACCGCTTCGCTCGGCACAAACATCAGTGCCAGGTCCAGCGTCTCCTCGTCCGGTATAATGTATTTCTTTGCGATGGAATCGGCGTGCAGCTTCACCGCGCTGATGAAGGTTTTCCGCGCTTCGTCGCCCTCCGCGTCCAGCCGCTGAAATGCGTCCAGCGGAAACTTGGAATCAATGGCCATCAGTTTTCTGTCACGCAGGTGAATCACCGCGTCGGCCGCTTCGCCGCTGCGAAAGCGGTACTGTTGCGTGTATTGCGACGGAGGAAGGCAATCTTCGAGCAGGCGTTCCAGGGTGGTTTCGCCGAAGGTGCCGCGGGATTTTGTCCCGCCGAGGATGTTTTCGAGGCGGGTTGCCGCTTCGTGCATCGCATGGCCGGATTCCTGCACCTGCCCGAGCTGCTGCTGGATCTGGGTGATTTGCTCGCGGGTGTTTTTTAATTCATTGGACATCGCGGTCTGCGCCTGCGAAGTGATCTGCGAGGTAATTTCCGCGGAGTTTTTCGCGCCTTGTTGCACGGCGGTGGTGACCGCTTCCAGCCGAGTGGCCACGGTGTTGGCGATGATTTCCATCTTGGTAGAGGATTGCGCCTGGGAAGTGGAGAGGGTCAGCAAGTCGCGACGCAATTCGTTCATCTGCGCTTCCAACGCGTCGTTTTTCCTCTGGTCTTCGGTGTTCTGCACCAGAACCCACACCACCAGGCCGAACAGCACCACAGCGAAGAGCGCACCAAGTATCCAAACAGGGGTCATCGTTTCTCCGAATCGTCCACGGGAAACAGTCTTCCCACTGTACCGGATTGCGAGGCGAAAGTGTAGCGAAGGCTTACGGCAACCGTCCTCTATATTTTACCGTAAGAGAGGAAAGTAAAGGACTTAGCGGGAAAATGTACCAGTGGTACGGAATTCCTGGGTTGCGGGCTGCGGCGCCTAACCCTTCGGGTGTGCACTGCCAGTGAAGACCTCGATGAGCGCCTCGACAGAACGAAAGAGGATGATGCCACAGTGTTTACCATATATATAGTTACTGTTATATTATCTCCGTTCGGATCTGAAGGCGCGGTTCTACTGGAACAGCGAGGCGCCATAGTGCAAGACCGGTTGCATTTCGGGGGCTAGGACGTCCGGTTCGTAGATCTCGAGATAGTTGATGCGATGGCCGCTGGCGTTCGGCAGCGTGCCGCGATCGATGCATTTTCTCAGCGCGAGGGGAGGGTCGCCCTCGGCGCCCATGTTGCCGCTGTTGCGCAGGCAAGAGGTGCGGAGTTGAAAACCGGTGATGATGTGGCCGTTATAGCTGATCAACAGGGGGATTCCGTGAACGCCGCGCTCTGGCTCCGGATATCCGTCAAGATTGCTATTTTGAAGCACAAAACGGCGGCCGAAGATACGAATTCCTTCGTCGATGATCGCTTCTTTGGTGGGTTTGCCGGCGCGCGCATCTTTTTTGCCGAGGTCGTCGATATTCATGCCAAAGCCCATTGACAGGGAAACGTACTGATTGGGGAAATCGGCCGCGTAGACCTCGAAGACCTGCTGCCAGGCCTCGATGTATTTGCTGGCGGTGTAGCCGACCCTGCGCCACTCCTGCATTTCTTCCGGTTTGTGCGGCAAGGTGAACTCGGCGGAGACGGAGGTGGGTCCAGCGGCAGCCGCCACGCGGAAGGCGGGAGAGTTGCCGTACTTGGCGCTGAGTTGTTTCAGGAAGTCGAACCAGTGGTTGAGGTAGACGCGATCCCAGGGCAGGGGAAGCTTCTCGAGTGTGCCTTTGCCGGGCCCGTACTGGATCGGGAGCGTCAGGGTTTGCGCGCCTTCGAGGGCCCACGGAGGAGACCAGAAGCCGGGAAAGATCAGGAGCTGCACCCATTTGTGGGAAGATTCCGCGGCGGCGAAAAGTTGATCCAGCTTGGACCAATCGGGTTTTCCTTGAACCGCCTCGATGTCCCGCCAGCGGATTTGCAGGGCGACGCCGCTGATGAGCGGATTGTTGAGAGCTTGAAGATTCAATTGCGCCTGCTGCGGCTTGTTTTCGATGACGACGACCAGTCCGCTGGGGGCAGAGTTGTTCGCTGGTGGCGGGACGGGCGTTGCGCTTGCCGCGGAGGGAAAAAGCGAAGCAGCGGCGCTCAACAAAACGAGTGCGATGCGAACGGCATGAGCTGCGGGCCGTGGGCGGGTGTGCTTCGGCATGCGTACCTCCTCGAAAGGACCCTGCGTGCGTTTGTCGTGTGGAGTGTGCGATGGCAGTCTGTGTTTCTGGCAACTTGCGTTTCTGGCCTTGACCGTATTTCTGGGCGGAATCATGCGTCTGCCGAGCGCTTGTGTCAATCGCGTATATCGGACCGGATTTTGTATCAATAGTTATAATATAAATATGTAATTATATATGTAGACCGGTGGTCGCTCAATCGTGAGGAGAACATGGGCGGCAAAGTGATCAGGACTCGTACGACGCTCAAGCTGCCGACTGTGGATATTGCGGTGATGATGACGGACCTTTCCGTCGATGGCGGAGCTGGACGCCGTTTATGGAGTCGAAGGGTAGGCGAGCGAAGTAGAAGCCGCTGAGCGGAAGGAGAGGAAGCAGGCTGAATTAAGCTACTTGGAGTGACCTCGGTGAAGGCGGCGAAAAGCCTCAAGCTTCGAAGGCCTGAGCCACAGGTGCTCCGGCGCGGGTCACGAAACCCGAGTCACGTCTCACGGTTTTTGCGCGACGTAGAGGAGGCGCAACAGGCGGCGTTCGGTGGTGAGGGTGTGGACGTTGGAGAGGAATTGCTGGAGGCCGTCGAAGTTTTTTTTGCCTTCGAGAGCGGTGAGGGCGCCGCTACGTTTCTGGCGGGCGTCGCGCCAGCGTAGCGAGATGGCGGCGGCGTTTTTGGTGGTGTCCGCGACGCTGAGGACGCGAAAGCCGGATTGCACGAGGAGGCGTTCGTTTTCGCCTGGAGGGCTCGAAGAGGTAGTAGCCGATGGAGCTGCGGGTAGCGATTTCCAGATGGGTGACGACGCCGCCGATGATGAGCGCATCGCTAAAGAGGAAGCGGGCGCCGGCTCTCAGGACGCGGAAGAGTTCGCGGAAAAGCGCGTCGCGGCCGGGAATGTGGCAGAGGACATCGTTCGAGAAGGCAGCGTCGAACGAGAAGTCGGGGAGCGTCAACCGCTTCGAGCAATCGGCGATCCGGAAACGCGCGCTCGCGGCGAGATTTTGATGTTCGGCGAGGCGATTGGCGTTCTGGATGCCAGTCTCGTTCAGGTCGAGGCCCAGGATGCGGCAGCCTGCCGTGCCAGCAACCTGCAAGGCGTAGCGGCCGGAGCCGCAGCCGATTTCGAGGACTTCGGTGGCGGCCGAGAGGCCCAACGTGCGCGGAATTTGGTTTGATTCTTCGGTGGTGGTCCAACCGGTTTGGCCGAGGTCTTCTCCGTAGGTATCGACGCGAACGTCGCGGTAGACGTCTTCGCCGTAGTAGGAGTAGGCGTTGTCATAAAGATTGACGGTGCCGGCCATGGCGGGTCTATTGTGCTCTCGAGGTTTGAAAATAGAAATTAGAAAATGGAAAAGAGAAAGAAAGAGAGACAAAGAAAAGAGCAAATCTAACGCTGCGACGCAGAGGACGCAGAGAAACGCGAGAAGGAAGCACACAGAGTACGCCGAGATAGGAACCGAGAAGAGGATCGAGGGTTTACTTGTTTGGCGGACGACGGGTGAGAGGCTCGTTAGGGGAAAACCCGAGAGCATGGGCAGAGGCCTGTGCCACTGACCGCTTCAATGTTGTAGACAGTTGCGGCAATCCCGTTAGAATCTGGGGCCACGGGAGAAAGCAAAGTGGCTACCAACGATTCGCTGGCGGCAACGATCAGCGCCGATCATTTGCTGTTTGCGGTGGACATTGCGGGCACGTTTGTGTTCGCGGTGGAAGGCGCAATGGCCGCGGTGAATGGGAATTTGGACCTAATCGGCGTGATGACGCTGGCGTTTTCCACCGCGCTCGGCGGCGGAATCGTGCGCGATGTGTTGCTTGGAGCACTCCCGCCGGCGTCGCTCCGCGACTGGCGCTATCCGACGATTGTGCTGGCGACTGCGGTTCTGGTGTTTTTTCTGCACCAGTCCGTGCGAGCAATTCCCGGCTCGGCGATTCAGGTTCTGGACGCAGCAGGGTTGGCGATCTTCGCGATTGCCGGGACCCAGAAAGCCATGCTGTACAAGATGAACCCGCTGGTGGCCGTGCTGCTCGGAACAATTACCGGAGTTGGCGGAGGAACGATTCGCGACGTGCTGCTAAACCAGGTACCGAAGGTGCTGCAGTTTGAGATTTACGCGAGCGCGGCGATGCTGGGTTCTGCGTGCATGATCGCGGCGACGAAGGTGCGTTTCTCCGCGAGCTGGGCGGCGGGGTTTGGCGCGTTTGTGTGCTTTTTCCTGAGAGTGATTAGTTTGTGGAAGCATTGGAATCTGCCGCGCGCACTTGGTCAGTGAGGATCGAGCCGGCGAACCCCAAGACCCACCCTCAGGCTACGAGGGTGGGGTACCCGCACCCGAGCAGGGCAGAACTGTAATCGTGCAAGAGTGCCAGAGTATAAGAGTGCAAGGGGGCGCACGCGAGGCCGGAAGGTTCCGTTTGCCGCGCCGTAGAGGTACTATAAGGCCACGAGTGGTGTATTCCGCGCAAAGAAAAGCGGGCTGATCTGGTCCTATGGGTGGGTCCTATGAAACGCTTCCTCGTGATGCTTTCCCTTGCCGTTGGTGTATTCCTCCTTCAAACCGAAACTGTTGCCGGGCAGCAGCCGGCGCCGAAGCCACCGACTCCAGGCCAATACATGGGCGGTCTTAATCCAGGCACGGAAAACCTCTTCCTATCCGCGGCTGTGGAAGTCGATGTAAAGGGGCCGAATGGAGCGCCAGTGCTGGGAGCCGTGTATGTGTCGTTGATTAAGAATAACGGGCAAGTTTTCATGACGGCGATGGCGGCGGGCGGCAAAGTGTGGTTCGCCAATGTGCCGAAGAGTGAGTTGACGGCGGAGGTGGTGGCGTCAGGCTACGAGACAGCGATGAAAAAATTTGAAGTGCTGGACAAAGGGGAGGTGAAGCTCAGCATGGAGCTGCAGCCAATGCCCGACAAGGAAGCGGCGGCGTCCGACAGAGGAATTGCGGCGCTGAATCCGAAGGTGCAAAAAGACATTGGACGGGCGCTGGCGGCGCTGCGCGCAAACAAGGCGAGCGACGCGCGGGGGTATCTAGAGGCAGCGCAGCGAGACGCGCCGAACAGCGCAGAGGTGCAGTATTTGTATGGCGTGTACGCGTCAGAGATAAATGACATGAACATGGCGCGGTCCTACTGGATGCGGGCGCTCGAACTGAATCCGACCCACTTGAGCGCGCTGCTGGCGGTGAGCCAGGACTTGTTGCACGAGCGCCAGCTGGCACAAGCCATGGCGTATCTAGACCGCGCGGTGGGCGCCGAGCCGTCGTCGTGGCGCGTGCACATGCTGCTGGCGCAGGGGGACCTGCTTCAAGGGAAGCACGACGATGCAGTGAAGGAAGCCGAGCGAGCGATAGAACTGGGGCACGAACGGGCCGAGTCGGTGCAGCCGCTTCTGGCGCACGCTTTGTTTGCCAAAGGCGATACGGACAAGGCGATCCAGGTTTTGCAGGATTATGTGCAGACGCGTCCGGCCGATGCGAATGCGGCAAAGCTACTCGAAACCTTCAAGAATCCTCCAACCACTGCAAATTCAACGGGCACGGCTTCGGGTGGCACAGCAGCGGTTGCAGACGAAGTGGCGAACGAAACACCGGAAGTTGCGGCGATGGAGATTGCGTCCAACTGGCTGCCGCCGGACGTGGACGAGAAAGTGCCGCCAGTCGAAACGGGCGCGACTTGCAACGTGAACGAAGTGGTTCAGAAAGCGGGGAGCCAATTAGAGACGTTCGTTCATGATGTGGACCGATTCACGGCGACGGAATCGATGAGGCACGAGTCCATCAACAAGTATGGAATTGCGTCGTCGCCGGAAAAACGCAAGTTCGATTATCTGGTGTCCATTGAAGAAGTGCGGAAAGGCTATCTAAGCGTGACCGAATACCGGAATGGGGGAGGGGGACAAGCGGAATTTCCGGACGGCATCGTGACGAATGGATTGCCGGCGACGGTGCTGGTTTTTCACCCCTACTATGCGCCGAACTACGAAATGACCTGCGAAGGATTGGCGCGAGCCAATGGCACGCTGGCTTGGCAGATTCATTTCCGGCAGATGCAGGGCAAGCCGAACGCCATCCGATCCTATCAACCTGGGATACACAGCCCGGCTTACTCGGTTGGGTTGAAGGGACGCGCGTGGATTTCCGCGGACAATTATCAGATTATCCGGATGGAGACCGACCTCGTCGCTCCCATGCCACAAATCAGGTTGCTCGCCGAACATACCGCGATTGAATACGGCCCGGTGCGGTTCCAGAACGCCAACGTGAACCTGTGGCTGCCGCAGAGCGCGGAAGTATACTTCGCGTGGATGGGGCATCAGGTGCATCGCCGGCACAGCTTCAGCAATTACCTGCTGTTCGGCGTCGATGAAACGCAGCGAATCGCGGCGCCTAAAGAAGCGGCCGGCGCCGAAGGTGTGGCGCCCAGCCAAACCGCAAAACCCTGATCGCGAAAACAACCGACGTGTATTAACGCGAGTTCACAAGAAAATTAAATTGCGCCCCACTCTTTCACAGGCGCCGTCTTTTTTACGGCGACGTAACCTGGCTGTGAACGGGAATACATGCGGACCGATTATTAAAGTGCGTCGCCAAAAAAATCCGCGCGCGGCATGGAGGAAGAGAATGCAAAAGCGTGCAGCGGCTGTACTGGCTGGGCTACTGGTCTCGAGCCAGTTTGCAAGCCCTGTTATCGCAAATAGTCGGGACAGCAACACGTCGACCCCAATCAAGCATTTGGTCGTCATTTTTGGGGAGAATATTTCGTTCGATCACTACTTTGGATCCTATCCGTACGCGGCAAATCCGAGCAACGAACCGCAGTTTGTGCCGTCGCCCAAAACTCCGACGGTTAACGGCTTCACGGACGCGCTGCTCTTCAACAACCCCAACTTTCTGAATACCGCCGCGAATGGCACCGGCGCTTCGAATCCCTTCCGGCTCGATCGATCCGAGGCGGCGACCGCGGACCAGGATCACGACTACACTCCGGAACAGCAGGCCTTCGACGGAGGATTGATGGATGCATTTCCCGCGTTTACGGGGACACCGGGACCGCCGCCGACGGGCCAGACGACCAAGGGACTGGTGATGGGCTACTACGACGGCAACACGGTGACGGCGCTATGGAATTACGCGCAGCGTTACGCGATCAATGACAATTCCTACGGAACAAACTTCGGGCCGTCCACGCCGGGAGCGATCAACCTGATTTCGGGTCAGACCAATGGGGTGATCGACCAGACCAATGCAGGTGGAGATGTGGTGGACGACAGCAACGGCGGCTTCACGCTGGTCAGCGACGCGGACCCGATCGGGGACGTTTGCTCCACGACCACGGGCGCAGTTGTACAGTTTGGCGGCCAGAACATCGGCGACCTGCTAAACGCCAAGGGAATCACCTGGGGGTTTTTCGAGGGCGGATTCAATCTGTTGGAGACAAACCCGAATGGCACGACAGGTTGCAAGCGCTCACATACTTCGACGATCACGAACAGTCCCAAGGCGGACTACATTCCGCATCACCAGCCTTTCCAGTACTACACATCAACTGCGAATCCGAAGCATCTGCGGCCCACGTCGGTACACACGATTGGCGTGGATGGCGACCAAGGGAATCATCAATACGACAGCGATGACTTTTTCGATGCCGTGAAGGCTGGCAACTTCCCGGCAATCAGCTTCCTTAAAGCCCCCGGTTACCAGGACGCACATGCGGGCTATTCTGACCCGCTGGACGAGCAAACCTTTGTGGTGAAGGTCATCAACTTTCTCGAGCAAACTTCAGAGTGGAGTTCGACGGCGATCGTCATTGCCTACGACGACTCCGACGGGTGGTACGACCACCAGATCGGCCCGATCGTAAACCAGTCGACAACCGCGATGGATGCGCTTACAAGTGCCGGTCACTGCGGCAATGGAACGGATACCGCGCTACCCGGTCCGAATGTGCTTCACGCACAGGGACGCTGCGGATATGGTCCACGGCTGCCTTTGCTGGTGATTTCACCCTGGGCGAGACGTAACTTCGTGGATCATACCGTGACGGACCAAAGCTCGATTCTGCGATTTATCGAGGACAACTGGCTCGGAGGGCAGCGCATCGACGGTTCCTTCGATGCACTTGCGGGAACGCTGAACGGCATGTTTGATTTCAGGAAAATGTCAAACGGCGGCCTTTACCTAATAGACCAGAATACTGGTTTGGTGACGGTCAATTTGGAATAATCAAACGGCCAAAACACAAAGCGGTCTTACTGTAACAGGGGTAGTGGCGCAAGCTGCTACCCTTGTTGTTTTGAGGGAGCCATTTGATCACTCGGAGAAAATTCTTGGCCGCCGGAGCGGTTGCGCTCAGCGGGGTGGCCCGTCCACGACGATCCCTTGCCGCGCAGAAAGCAGCAATGCTCGATCCATCGAAACTGGAGCCATTTGTCGATCCCTTGACGATTCCATCGCCGCAGCAAGCGGCAGGGACACGCGCCAATCCGCAGAACACCGCTGAGCGGCTTCCGTATTACCGGATTGATCTGCGGGAAGCGCGGGTGAAGGTGCACCGCGACCTGCCGCCAACGCGCATGTGGACGCCCGGCGGAAACTTCCCAGGGCCGACTATAGAAACAACGAGCGGCAAGGCTCTATTTGTGGATTGGGAGAATCGTCTGCCCGCGAAACACTTCCTTCCAATCGATCACACGCTGCACGGAGCCGGGAAGGATGTTCCAGAGGTTCGCACTGTCGTGCACCTCCACGGCGGCCGCACCCCCGCTGAGAGCGACGGATACCCGGAGAGCTGGATTGTTCCCGAAAAAACGCAGACCTGCTATTACCCTTGTCGGCAGGAAGCCGCGCTTCTTTTTTATCACGACCACACCATGGGGATTAATCGGCTGAATACTTATGCGGGACTGCAGGGCATGTTCCTCGTTCGCGACGAGCAGGAGACCAAACTTGGTTTGCCGAGCGGAAAGTACGAGATTCCGCTGCTAATCTGCGACCGCATTTTGCGGAAGGACGGCCAGTTGGAGTATCCGGTATCGGAAAAGCCCGGCGAGGTGTGGGTGCCTGAAGCGTTTGGGGAAGCGATTCTTACGAACGGCAAGCTATCTCCGTTTCTCGAAGTGGAGCCGCGGGTCTACCGTTTCCGGGTGATGAACGGCGCGAACGGCAGATTTTTCCGGTTCTCGCTTGCAAACAAGGCGGAGTTTTACCAGATCGGCTCGGACCAGGGCTTGTTGGCGGCGCCTGTTCGCCTGAAGCGGTTGACGATGGCTCCCGGCGAGCGTGCGGATGTGCTAATCGACTTCAGCGCGATGGTCGGCGAGAATATGGAGTGGGTGAGCGACAGCTTTTCCATCCTGCAATTTCGCGTTGCCAAAAACACGGCGGCCTTGGACCGCGGAACCATCCCAGCCAAACTGCGGGCGATCGACCGACTGCAAGAAACCAGCGCCGTCAAAGTGCGGCGCCTGACTCTCGATGAAAAGATGGATGACGTTCAGCGTTCGATGGGGATGCTGCTGAACAATACGCCCTGGCACGACCCGGTAACGGAAAGGCCAGCGCTGAACTCGACGGAAATCTGGGAGTTGGTGAATCTTACGGACGATTCGCATCCTATTCACTTGCACTTGGTTCGATTTCAGATTCTCGACCGCCGGCGGTTCGACGCGTTTCACTTCCAACAGAAGAATGAGATGCGCTTTGGCGGCCCCGCCGTGCCGCCCGACCCGAACGAGATGGGTTGGAAGGACACGGTGCGCGCTGATCCACACATGGTGACGCGAATCATCGTGCCGTTCGAAGGCTACGCCGGCCGCTACGTTTGGCATTGCCATGTTCTGGAGCACGAAGACAATGAAATGATGCGTCCCTTTGAGGTCGTTTGAAGCTCCTTTAAAATCACGGGCGGGCGCGACGGCGGTTGCCCAACGTGTGCAGAGAAATCCGGAGTAAACTTTCCGGACTGCGAGTAAAAGGAGAACGCGATGGCCTGCCAACCCGATGTGCTGAAAAGTGTCCCGCTATTTTCCTTACTGGATGACGATGAGACCGCGGTTCTCGCCGGGCAGGTTGAGATCAAATCATTTGCTCCCCGCGAGCGCGTTTATAAGAAGGGAGAGCCGGGCGGCCAGGCTTACATCATGGTGTCCGGGAAGGTTCGCATCACCACCGTCGACGAAGATCAGCAGGAGGTTATCGTCGACGAACCGAGCAAGGGTGAATTCTTCGGTTTCGCTTCCATGCTCGAGCAGACCGTCCACCAAACCACGGCCATCGCCCTGGAAGAGACTGCCTGCATCGAGGTCTCCCGCGAGGATATCCTGGTCCTGCTGAAACGAAAGCCGCACTCCGGCATGGACCTGCTGACCACCCTGAGCCGGCAGTTTCACGCCGCACAGCAAATCATCCGCATGCGCGCAACGCGCAATCCCAATGAAATCATCGAAAGGAAATCGACTTTCGGCGAGCGCATTGCGGACGAGGTTGCGGGTTTTGGCGGGTCTTGGACCTTCATCGTGATTTTTATGGTGGCAACGGTCTTCTACGTGACAACGAACATTGTGCTGCGCGGAAGAGCCTGGGATCCCTATCCTTTCATTCTCCTCAATCTCTTTCTTTCCATGCTGGCGGCCGTTCAAGCGCCGGTCATCATGATGAGCCAGAATCGACAGGATACGAAGGACCGGCTGCGCAGCGAACTGGACTTCGACGTGAACCGCCGAGCCGCGTTGGAGATTCAGGGCCTGGCGCGCAAACTGAACCTCCTGGACGAAAAGATCGATGACGTCGGTGAGCTTCTTCGTGGCAAACGGCTTCACTAAAGAAACCGCCAAACACCCCAAATGCAGAGCCGTTCGTTACTGGCGTGGAACCGCAGACGAGGCGGGCGTTTGCAACGGGACGAACTGAAAATTGCGAAGGATGACTTCCTGATCGGAAACGGGAACGGCTTTGAAGCACCAAAGATTCATAGCGAGTGGCAGAGGAACTTGCGGGATGCGCACGGCGTAGTCCGGCGGCGCGAACGTAAGGGTTTGAAGAACGTTCGCGGTTGTGCCGATCGGTTCGAGGCCACTCATGATGGTGCCAATGATGCGCGTGGAAGACCACTCGAAGCGAGCAGTGGTGAGCGTGGAGCCGTTTGGATTGTAGGTGAAGTTGTCTTCCATGGGACCAAGGGATTTATTGCCGGTTGAGGGATAGAAGGTGAAATCGGCGTTACAGCCGTGGCAGGTGTTGCCCCACTGCGAGAATTCGATATCGATTTCGTTTTCGGCGTCGACGCCGATGCCGGCTTTGGCGCCGTAGTTGAAGAGGCCAAGAACGGTGGATGGGTCCATTTTGTCGACGGCGCCTTCGATCTGCCACTGGTAGGTACCGAATCCGAGGTTTTCGGTGCTGAAGAGTTCTGCTGCGGTGAACGTGCCGTTGCGATTGACGATGCGCAGGTGCAGGTAGCCGTTGGTATCGATCGAGACGTTGGCGGGATCGCCCTTAGCGATTCCGGCCATGCCGCCGTCGGTAAGCGTCCAAGTGCGGCCCATCCATTGAATGCTCTTGCGGGCCGGGCCTTGAGCCGTAGCGGCTTGAATGCAAAGGGCGAACGCAGTCAGAAGTGACAGAAAAATCAGCCGCCCGAGCATTCGACTCCGCATGCGCATCAGGTTTCTATATCACAATCGAATCGACAGACAAACCCTTGACCGTCAGCTCGGTCCGGGATAGCCTCGCGCACACTATCCCGCACTTGAGCAGCAATCTGATCTGTTTTGTTGAAGGAGGCCGGACATGGCTTTTCTTACGACCCTGTGGATGCCGATTGTGCTATCCGCAATTTTTGTCTTCATCGCCAGCTCCATCATGCACATGATCTTGCCATATCACCGCAGCGACTACCGCAAGCTTCCCGATGAGGAGAAATTGCTTGGCGTGCTGCGCGGGGCGGGACTGACGCGCGGGCTGTATATTTTTCCGTTTCACACGCACAAAGACATGAATACGCCTGCGGCGATCGAAAGCTTCAAGCAAGGGCCGGTAGGCATGATGACGGTGCTGCCGAACGGGCCACCGGTGATGCCGAAGTTTCTTGCGTTGTGGTTCGGGTATTGCCTGGTGGTGGCATTTTTCGTGGCATACCTGGCGTGGCACACGTTGGCGCCGGGGGCGAATTACCTGGCGGTGTTCCGCGTGGTGGGGACGGCGGCGTTTCTTGCCTATGGATTGGGGCATTTGAGCGACGGGATTTGGAAAGGGCAGACGTGGAGCGCGACCATCAAGGAAGTGTTTGACGGGGTGGTGTTTGGTCTTGTGACCGCGGGAACGTTTGGGTGGTTGTGGCCAAGGTAGAACAGAAAATCGAAAATGGAAATTGATATATAGGTCCGTCAAGAACGAAAAGACATTTCCTCAGGGGCTAAAGGCCAATTTTCTTTGAGTTGGTTTTGTCGGACCCGAAGGTCCGACCCCCGGTGCCGTCTCTGAAATGTTTACGTTGAGAAAGGCGAAGACCTCAAGTTACCAGTAGAGCTTAAGGGCGAATTGAAACTGCCGGGAATCGGCCGCGGCAGTGGGCTGGCCCGCGGAGCAGGTGGCGCCGGCCAGGGGATCGCAGACCTGGTTCACGGCAATGATGTTGGTGTGGTTGAACAGGTTGAAGACATCGGCGATGAGATCGACGTGGAAACGCTCGCCGAAGTAGATGCCTTTGGAAAGGCGGGTGTCAAACTGGAAAAACATGGGCATGGTGAACTTGTCGCGGCTGAGGGTGCCGGTGCAGCCAAGCGGCGGAGTGACGCCGGGAACGGTAAACGGCACGCCGGAGTTGGACCAGCAGGTGGTGGGGATGCCGAAAGACACGCCGGGGATGAAAGGCGAAGTGGTGCCGCCACCGAGATTGGGCCGGGCTTGCGAAGAGCTGAGCTCAAGGCGAGTGTCCTCGTCGGAGATGACGTTGAACGGACGGCCGGAGGAGACTTCGATTAAGGGCGCAAGGGTCCAATTGCTCAGGAAACCTTGCATGAAGCCCTGGCCGGCGGCGTGAGAGGAGGTCTGAAATACGCCACTGGTGACCCAACGGTGGCGCTGATCGTTGACGGAATTACCCTTTTCATATTGAGGGAAGCGGCTGTCTTGCGGCTCCAGAGTGGACTGCAGGTCGGTGCCGTCGTCAATGGAATGCGACCACGTGTAGCTCGAGAGGAGTTGGAAGTGTTTCGAGAAACGCTTCTCGAGGTTGATAGTGAGCGCGTTGTACGAAGAGAAGGCGTCGGAGACCTGCGTATCCACGCTGTTAAACGGCACTGGTACGCCGAACCCCGTGGGATAGCCTGCGGCGGTCGCCAGGGCGACCTGCGTGCCGTAGCCCCCTGGAACCAGTCCCGCGAAGGACGGGTTCGGGCCTGACTTGCGGAAGTAATTGAAGAAGGCGGGAGTGCCGACAAATTTACCGTTGAAGGAAGAGAGAGCCGCGGGGCACCCGTTGAGAACGCCTAGAACGCCGGGAGCGCTGGTAGCGCTAACAGAAAGCCCGCACGTGGAGGCCGAGGGCGCGAGGTTAGTGGAAGGAACAACGACGGAGAACGGGCTGGCGAAACTAAGCCCAGCCGCTGCGGCGTTGGCAAGATTATTCGTTAGCAGAAGCGGATCGGTGGAGTTGATGTCGATGGGACGAAACAAATGAATGCCCTGGGTCCATTGATAACCCGCGCTGAGCTTCCAACTGCCACCGAGGACGCGCTCGACGGTCAAGTTCGCTTGTTCGGCGTAACCATCGCGGAAGTTCTTCTGGACCGGCAGAGTGAACGGGAGGATCGCCAAGGGGAAACCGGCGGTGAGATAGTTCTGATTGGCAAAAAGAGAATCGGAAGGGAACGGATTGAAGCGCTGCTGATTGGGCTCGTAGTACATGTTGAGGCTCGTCGGGAGTGAGCTGGCGTTCAGCACGCCCTGGAAAATGGAAGAGCCGTTCAGGTTTGAAGGACCGTCGAGACCGCCGCCGCAAACGGTGGTGATGAGGCCGCAGGCGGTGGCGGTGCCTCCGGCGGCGAGCAACTGGACGGAACGGCCGCCATCGGCGGTGACGGAATCAAACGCGATGGCGAGCAGCGGGTGATCGTAGAAGAGGCCATAGCCGGCGCGAACGACGGTCTTGCCGTTGCCCCAGGGATCCCAGGCGAGACCGATGCGCGGGGCGACGTCCTTGTATTGGCGCGGGACCCCTTCGACTACGCCGAGGGCTTGTTCGGCTGCGGCGTTGACGGAAGTCGCGGGCGCGAAGAGCGGTGTGAGATCGACGTCGTATCGCAAGCCGTAGTTGAGGGTGAATCTTTGCGTGACGCGCCAGGAATCCTGGGCGAACCAGGCGATGGGGATATCGTTGAAGGGCTCGTTCGAAGTGCCAATACCTTGAATGTAATCGGTGGGAAGTCCGAGGCCGTAACTTTGGAAAGAGGTTGTACCTGGGAGAGTGACGGTGCCGGACGGTAAGGTGACGCTGCCGGGAAAGCCGAAATCGCTAGCGGCAAGGCCGCCGAAATCGACGACGCCGCCAAAGTCAAGTTCGAAGATTTGCTGTTTGGCGGAGCGTAGTTGAAGCAGATTGAAGTCCACGCCCACCTTGAAGGTGTGCCGGCCACGAACGATGGTACCGTTGTCGGAGAATTGCCAGCGGCGCTCGATGCGGTCGACGGTGGAGTAAGGTTCGCGGCCGAAATAGGCGTAGCCGGGAATGTTGACACCGATGTCGCTGCCACCTTCGGAAGGGGAAAAGCCAAAATGAAGGCCGCGGCGAGCAAACTGGAAGCGGAATTCATTGTAGGCGGTGTCGCTGAGGACAGTGTCGTGCTCGAAAGTGGCGTTGACATCGCGATAGTGGCTTGCACCGACGCGCGAAGCGGAGTTTTGTCCCAACACTTGGTTCTGTGAAGTAGATTGGAGGCCAGTGACGTTGGAAGGTGAGACGCCGACTCGAAGGAACGAGGTGTTGCGATTGTTCCAGCGTTGATCGATACGAGCGGACCAAAGACTGGTCTTTTCCATGACCGGGAAATTTCCGCGAATGCTGTTGAGGCCGACGAAGGAAGCCGGGAGCGGCGCGATCCCAACTCCGAAAGCGGAGCAGGTCATCAAGTTCACCGTCGCGCCAGCGGGACACGTGACGGGAATGGGAAATTGCGGACCGGGCCCAGGGTTCAGAAGGCCGCTGGTCTGGCCTGCGGAGACTGCACCGTAGTCGAGACGGTTCAAAGCCACGCTAGATGCGGAGCCCATTAGGACCGCGTATTCGGCACCGAGTGTTTCGTAGGCGGGAATGCCGGAAGTAAGAAGGCTAGTGACGGCGCTCGCTTGCGCGGAGGTGAGCTGCACCGGGATTGGGCCTGAAGTGGTGGGGACGGTGTAGGGCACGAGGCCAAAATTGTTTTCACCGATGCTGGAGAAGCCGGTTTCTTCCCGTTGCGTGTATTCGTAAGAGAAAAAATAAAAAGTCTTGTCTTTCACGATGGGGCCGCCGACGGTCGCGCCGGTCTGAACGCGCGTGTAGGCCTGCTTGATGGGTACGAGATCGCCGCTGTTTGGATCCACGTCGAATGAAAAAGCGTTGCGGGCCTGGAAAGTTCTGTTGCGGAGATAGCCGAAAATGTCACCGTGAACATCGTTGGTGCCGCTCTTGGTGACGATGTTCACGACGCCGCCCGTGGCGCGGCCGTACTCAGGATTGAAGTTGCTGAGAATCATCTGGAATTCCTGGACGGCTTCCTGGGAAACGGTGGAGCGAATGCCATCGACGGAGGCGTCGACGGCGTCCGCGCCATCCACGCTGACCATGTTGCCGCGGCCGCGCGCGCCGCTAATGCTAAGGCCGCTGGTGGGTGCGGGACCGATGGTGGGGGAAACATCGCGCGTGACCTGGGAATTGATTAAGGTGAAATTAACGTAGTTGCGGCCATTGATGGGGAGGTTCTCGATCTGCCGCTGATCGACGGTTTGCGCGCTTTGGCTGCGAGTGGTTTCGATCGGGGCAGATTCGGTGGTGACGGTGACGGATTGGCTCTGTGCGCTGAGATTGAGGGTGACGTTGAGGATCGATTCCGTGCCGACGGCAAGCAGGACCTCGGGATTCTCAAAGGGAGCAAAATTGGCGCCGCCTTCGACGCGAAGCTTGTATTTGCCGGGAACGAGGCCGACGACCGTGTAGTGGCCATTCTCATCGACGACAGACGTGCGCTCGGCGCCGGTGACGGTGTTTGTCAAACCGACTTTGGCGCCGGCGACAGCGAGTCCCTGCGGATCCGCGACGGTTCCGGATAGGGTGGCGGTGTTGATTTGAGGGAAAGCCGGGCCTGCCGCCAGAAAAATCGCCACACACGACAAGACGAACGGAAACAACGACGGCGTGCGTCGCATATCTACCCCCTAAGGAATCGGCTATCCAACCGCTACCCCTAGCGGCGCCAAGTTTCCCCGACAGAGATAACCGAAGACACGATGAAAGATTGGCTGAGCTTTTACTGCAGTGTTCCAGCCATTGCAACTGTAAACTGCGACGGGAAAATTCAAACACTCGTTTTGCGAGGATGCGTGTCTAACCCGTCAGGAGGGAGTAGCGCGAAGGATTTGTGCCGGGTTTTCGGTCGAGCTCCTTCGTCGAGCGGAAGGAGCTCGCCTCATCAGCATGACAACCATTCTAGTGCGTAAGAAAAAAGCACGGGTCTGAAGCCCCGCCACTACGAAGATTCAGCTGGCATGTGCTTCTGGACGAGTTTGCGCAGGCGTTCGCGGTCTTCATCTTTCATGTGGACGATTTCGACGCCGTTGCCGTTGGGGCCGACGTTGCGGACGATGGCGGTGAACTGAATTTTTCGCAGGCCCGAGCGGATTTCGAGCTGGATGGAATCTCCGGGGTTCAGGCGATTGGCTGATTCCACATAGGCGCCGCCCAGGCTGATGGTTTTCACGCGAGCCATGGTCATTTGAGGGCCGCTGATTTGCGCGCGCAGTGGCGATTCGAGCGGAATGCGTGCGTACCGCCGGGGCACGACAAAATGTCCTATGGACGGAGCGGCGGGCTCATAGGAAGCGCGGGCGCGAGCGGAGCCGGGGCCCTCTTCCATCAAGGAGAAAGCATCCAGAGCGGCGGCGCGGAGTCCGCCGGGTTCAGTGAAGGTGAGACCTTCGCGCTTTCCAGCGAGCTGCTTTAAGAGTTCGACAGCTTCGAGAGCGCGGAGGCGGCCAAGGGCTTCGATGGCCTTGATGCGGACGAACTGATCGCGAAGAGTTTCGTGCTCGCCGGCGGCGATTTCCATGAGCAAAGGAATGGCCGTGGCTTCCTGGCCGATGCCGATCTGATCGATCATCATGGGAACGACCAGGGGATGTGCGTCTTGAAGAATCGCGGAGAAGACGAAGGCGGTGCTTTGCGCGGACGGGGAATTCGCAGGCCGCGCGAGTTCGCTGACGGCGAGATCCTGAAGGTTCCACTCCCAACTGGCCATGGCGCGAGTGAGTCCGCGCAACAGGCGATCGGGATCCGCAGCGGCGAGGAGGCGTATGGCGGCGCTGACGCGTTGGCGGCGAGCTTCGAACAAACGCGTTTCGAGAAGCGTGAGAGCCGGAACACCGATGGCGCGAAGGAGGCGGGCCATGGGCGCCAACAGGTCGGCGGCGCGCGGTTCGGTCAGCAGAAGCGTGAGGCGATCAAGCAATCGCTCCGGGTCGCGCTGAAGAAGACGCGGGAGCGGAGGATCGAGAGGACGATTGGCGAGAGACGCATCTACAACCATCATCCAGCGATCGTTGGCGACCAGGCGATGGCCAAGGGCGGTCAGGTGCTCATGCTCGGCATCGCGAGGGAGTTTTTCAAGCGCCACGAGAATGTTTTCGAAGCCGGCAAAGTCGCCGCGGCTGACGCAGGTGCGGCCAAGAGTTTCGAGGAACGCGGCCAGGAGCGCGGTGGTTTCGGGCGATTGTTCCCTGGTGAGAGCCGTGAGGGTGAGCTTGGAGAGTTCCTCGGGAATTTGATTCGGCCACAGGCGCTCGAGCAGCGGAGAGAGTTCCCCGAGGCCCGCGGCGACGATGCGGCGGGCGGAGGAATCAGGCTGCTCCAAACGGCGCGCATAGTTCAGCAAAATGGTCCGAGCTTCGCGGCGATGCGCGTCGGCGCCGGCTTCGACCAACTGCGAAAGAGTCTGGCGAATCACAGAGACGGGCACGCACCAGATATCGGGGCCGCGGAGAACGGTGGATTTTTCCCGTGGGGCAAGTTCCAGCCAGAAACGCTCGAGAAGCTGCTCTCGCTGGCCATCGTTGGCCCACGAAGAGGCCAGAGAAGAAAAATGCTGCGAGGAATGAGGACCGCGATATTCGCCGGAGGCTACAACGTCGTCCGCGAGCTGATTCAGCATGGGCCGAACGGCGACTGGAGCGAGCGTCCCTTCGGAAAATTCCGTGGTGAGTAATTCGAGAACGAGGGATTGCGACAAGCGCTTCAGATAAACCTGCGGAGCTTCACCCTCATTCGGAGCGTAATGGTTCATGGCGCTGAGGAGCGTACGCACGGAGCCGCGGCTGGCGCTCTCCATCGAAGCGTGGATGGAGCGAGCGGCGTCCTCGGCAGAAAGTCCGCGGGCGGTTTCCATTGGAGGAGTGAGACGACCGATGAGGCGCAGCGATTCGGTGATTTCCTCGACGTGTGGTGCGCGAATCGGTGTGTCACCGGATTCTTGCGGCGCATTCCCGCCATAGGCGACAAGCGCGGCGATAAGGCTGGCGAGAACAGAATCGACTTTTCGTTCAGTCAAAGTGTTGACCTGGATCCCATTCACGCGATGCTCCCGGAGACGAGCAGACCAACCGCCCACACCAAAGCGTTTGGCTGCTTCCTCCGATCTTAACAAGGTGTCGGTGATGAGATGCGAGAGCGTGTCCAATTCGCCCACATGAAATTTGGCGCTGAAGAAAAGGGAGTGAATAGCCGCACGTTGAAGATCGCAGGCAAGCGTGTGGAATTCGCCGCGGACATCGGTCAAATGAGCTTCGTTCAGTCGCGGAACAACGATGCCGCCGCGCTCAACGCGAACCTCGAGGCCGTTGAGGGAACCGGCCACATTGCGAAGCCCATCGTAGGCCTGATCGAGCGTGTCGAGAACCTTGGGGTGGGACTCGTTATAGAGGCGACGAGCGCGAAGGAGCAGATTGAATGTCCGGAGCGCCTGGGAGGCCTGGACCAATTGCGGGTCGTCCACAGGGCTGCGCTGGTGATTGCCGAACGAAGCCGCCGACGACCCAGACTGACTAGGCCGTGGCCTGGCAGCGGAGCGCTCGTCCCGGAGGGCTGTGGAGTATACGGTCAAGGGCGTGTCCCAGGTCCTGAATAAGTTTGCCGGATGAGGGCCGTGCCAAGCGAAGGTAGTGAGCCCTGCGGTCGGCGTCCAATCTGGCACTGTAAGGATGAGATAGCGAGGATCGGAAGGGTATAGTACCGTCAGGCCATCGTGTATACGGACTGAGCACAATTAAAGGTAATGGAATGAAAGTGATGGTCTGGTTTCGCCTGTCCTTTGCTGTACCGAGGCACGATTTTTATTTAGGGTGAAGCACTTCGTTGACGATGACCGTGCCGCCTTCGCTGGCTTCCACTCCCCGTTTGGCGATTTGGTATCCGCTCATCTTCAACGCAATGATATGGGTGCCTGTAGGGATTTGCACGCGCGCTGGGGAGATTTCGCCGGCAGGAGCACCGTCGATGTAGATTTCCGCGCCTTCTGGAGTGGAGTGCACTTGCGCCCACGCCACGTGGACCTGGGACCTTTCCTTCAACTGGGCATTGAGAGTGGTCTGCTGGTTGTTGTTGACCTGGATGTGGCCTGCATACGCTTGGTATCCCTGCAGGCGCAGAACCAAATCGTATTGCCCGGCAGAGAGAGGAATTGTGGCCGGAGTCTGGCCGGACTGCTTCGCGCCGTTGATGAAAATGTCCGCGCCGGGAGGCTGGCTGGTGACAAAGAGGCCTTTGGCAATTGCCTCGAGATGAAGCTTCTGGTCGAGGGCCTGGCCGACTTTCAATTCCAACGCGGTTTGCAGAGGCGTGAAGCCGTCCTTTGTGATCTGGAGGCTGTAGTGCGTGGGAGCGAGGTTGTTGAAGCTGCAGGGAGTCTGGCAATCGAAGAGCTGGCGACCTGCCGGACCGAACAGAGTAGCGGTAGCGCCGATGACGTCGGTGACGATGTGGATGGCACTCTTGCCTGCGGCGGGGACGGGGAGCGCCCCGTTATCGCCTTCGGCGCTTGCGATTGCGGTGTCGTCGTACTGAATGTCGTCGACTACGCGGACGTTCGTGGGGGCGTTGCGCATGAATTTCAGCAGGGAAGCGTGATCGGCAGGGCGCAACTTTCCGACAAGCGTGAGGGTGCTTGCGATGGCATTGACCTTGACGCGACCGTTCAATTCTTTATTCGTGATGGCTTGCTCGATCTGGCGTTTGTATTCGGCCGCAGCGGCAGTGACGGTCGGTTCTGATTTCTTGGGCCGAGGCGGAGATGCCGCTACCGGTTGTTCTGTCGGTGGCTCCGCGGAAGGCTTCGACGATACCGCCGCGGAATCGTCAGCAGTGTTAGCGGCGGCGTCGCTCGGAGAGGTGGCAGCGGCAGTCGGAGGATTGGCTGCCGGCGTGGAAGACGCGGAAGAATCGGATGGCGGCGGAAGCGGAGTTGCAGCGGGAAGATTCGTGACTGGCGCTCGCGCAGGATTGTTGCGCGCACGGGCGGCCTGAATTTCGGGCTGGAGACGGATGACGCCATAGACAATCACCGCGACAAGAAAAATGGCGGCCAGAACGGTTGTGAACGCGCTGTTCTTCTTTTCTGGAACCTCGATGGGGAGCGGAGGGAGCGGACCTGTGCGGCGAACCGCAGGCGTCTGGGAGGGGGTAGTAGCGCGTTGCTGCAAGGAACGCGCCGTTGCAGCGGTCGCTGGGTCTTCGGCAAATTGCGCGTGGAGAGGGCTTGTGGGCGTGGAATATGGCTGGTTCAGTGCTTGTAGGCCTTGGCCGCGCGGGGAGATTAGGGTTGCATCGGGACTGCGGTCCTGGCCGCCAAGAGCGCGGTAGTTGCGCAGGTCCACGAGCATTTCACGGCAATTTTGATAACGTACTTCCGGCTCCTTGGCAAGCGCGCGCATGACGATGTCATTGAGGCCGGGATGAATGGAAGGATTCAGCTGGCGCGGAGGAATCGGTTCTTCGTTGACGATTTTGTAGATGACGGTGGTGATGCTCTGGCCGGGAAACGGTTTCTCGCCGGTGAGCATTTCATAGAGCACTACGCCGAGAGAGAAAATGTCGGTGCGGCCATCGATCGGGCGGCCCTTCACCTGTTCGGGCGACATGTAGCTCGGCGTGCCCATCACGTGCGTGGTTTGCTGAACGGTGCCGAACTGAAGAATTTTGGCGGTGCCAAAGTCGGTGACCTTGACGGTGTCGTCGGCGGTGAGCATCAAGTTGGCAGGCTTGATGTCGCGGTGGACGATGTTGCGTTCGTGGGCAAATTGAAGCGCGGCGCAGGTTTGCTCCAGGATGCGCAGGATGCGAGGAACGGGAAAGGATTCGCCGCTGTCGAAGACCGCCTGCATGGATTTGCCGACGACCAGCTCCATAGTGATGTAGTAGAGGCCGTCTTCTTCCCCGGCGTCGTAAACCACGACGATGTTGGGATGGGTGAGTAGACCTGCAGCGCGCGCTTCGGTTTGGAAGCGGGAGAGAAGTTCCGGACGCGTGAGGCCAGTGCCTTCTTCGGTGAGGCGGATCGTTTTTACGGCGACGTTGCGGCCGATGACGGGATCAACGGCGCGATAGACGACGCCCATGGCGCCCCGGCCGAGTTCGCCGAGGATTTCGTAGCGGCCGGCTTTTGCCATGGTGGTCATGCAATGTGCACCAAGAGCGGGTGACTCATCCTTATTTGCGTCAACACGAAGTCGGCGGGTAGTGTCGCGCGCGATTACGACAAAAGGCAGCTATCGTCCCAACATCGCAACGGGGATTCGCGTTGCGGTTTCAATCGGTACACACACCCTCGCCATTTTTGACAGTAGCGGGAGAAATTTCGATGGGTCAACGCTACGGGAGTACTAGTGTGCCGGAGTGGATATGTACGGAAGGACAGGTGGGGGTGGGGAAAGGCAGACGCTCGAAATCAAATTCGCTCAGGTCCCCCGTCGCCTCTGATTTGTACAGAGGCTGGGTGTGAACGAGGTCGCGTCGCTTTAACTTGGGAAGGAACTCGAAGGATTTTCCAACCTTCTCTTGGGCGGTCTGAAGGACGTACAAGGTTCTGTGGATTCAGAGTGCAGATCGTCAAAAGCAAAAAACGCCTTGATGCGCTTCTCTGCAGCGAAGTCTCGCGTCCTTTAAGAGCAACGATGTTCAGGATTGTGACTAGGGCAGGGGCATTTGTTCGGAGGGGAGGACGACGCGATTGGGCGCCGGCGCATTTGAGCCGTTGAGAGAGCCGGCGGCGTCGGGGAGTCTTGAAGGGGCTTCCAGTCCGTCGGTGAGGAGGAACCCTTGGAGAGCTAGCGAGGTGGTCCAGAGCGTTTCGAGGATTTGCACGTACTCGGCTTGAAGTTGGAAATGTTTACGCTGGGCTTCGAGCAGGCGAGGATAGGCGGCCAGCATCTGGCCATATTTTTCAGTCATGAGGGCGTTGGCTTTTTTTGCGCGAGGCAGGATTTCTTCGCGATATTGCGTGGCGACAACTTTTGAGGTGGCGTACTGGTCGAGGAGAGACGCGGCGCGTTCGCGCAGCAGAAGCTGGATGCGCTGTTTTTCGAGCTGCGCGCGGTCGAAGTCGGCGCCGGCTGCGGCGATATTTCCCTGATTGCGATTGAAGATGGGGATTTGGACGGAAAGCTCTGCGAGGCCTTCCCATCCAGTGGCTCGCGGTACAGAACCGAGTGGCTCGTTGTTATATTCGAGCCCACCGAGAAGATTTAAGTCGGGGATGACCTGACTTTTAGCGTGTGTAATTTCGGCGGCGGCCCGAGAGCTGGCGGCGTCAGCGATGCGCGTGGCGGGACTGAGCGTTGCGATGGTCGTGAGGATTTGTTGCTCATCGAGTTCCGGCCAGCCATGTTCGAGATCGCCCGCGACGGCAGATGGTGCAAGATCAGGCTGGCCGACGAGAGCGGCGAGCCTGCGCCATTGTTCACGCAAGACATTTTCCTGTTCGAACGCAGCCAGGTGAAGGCGCCGGACGTCGATTTCGGTGTTCAATTTTTCTGTTTCGTCGACTTGGCCTGTTTGACTGAGTTCGTTTTGCGATTGCTGATAAGACAAGCCGATCTGGCTTAGGTCGCGGCGGAATTCGAGGAGTTCCTGGGCGGCTAGCACTCGATAGAAGGCGATTTTGACGGAAGTTTCGACGCGGGTTTTCTGTTGTTCGGCTTCGAGTTCTGCGACGCGGGTTTCCTGTTCGAAGACGCTGCGGCTCTTGCCGAGCTTTCCACCAGTGATGATTGATTGTTCAATGAAAAAGCCTTGCTTGCCGCCATTGTTGGAGCCGCCACGGATTTCGTCGCCGGTGTAGCCGACGGTGGGATTGACATAGAGTCCGGCCTGCTGCTTGCGCGCTTTGGCGGCGCGAAGTTCGGCTTCGGCTTGACGCAGGGTGGGATTCGATTCGGCGGCGAGGCGTTGCGCGTCGTCAAGCGTGAAAAGCTTGCCTTGGGCTTGCTCTTCGGTGCGGCCCATGTGTGGGAACAGAGGTTCGACGGGTTTCATGTCGCCGTGATGCATGTGGCCTGCGGGCATCGGAGGAGATTGCTGGGCATACGTGGCCGCGGCGGCGCGTAAGAAAATGGTCAGGATCATTAGAATCACTTTTGTCGCGGAATCCATTGGAGATCTCCTAAGACTCTGTTGCGCAGCCAAAATCGGAATCGGTTGCCAGAGACAAAAGCGCCAGCCTCAGAAGGCGGCCGCCACAAAATCTACGTTTTCGGTCTCTGATCGCGGATCAGGTTTTGGATTTGGTTGTACTCGTTGTCGGGGAGGACGCGGACCATGGTCATCATGCCCATCATGCCGGCGGACCAGTTGGGAGGGAGGCCATGGGTTTCGGGCTTGGCGACGGCGGCGTCCATGGACATTTCCATGAAGGCGTCTTGCGGAAAGCCGGGAACGGTGTTGGCATTTTCTGCAATGGGCGAGTGATGGACATGCTCGACGCCGATGTCGTGTGCGAGTGTTTCCATCTGGCTGAGCGCTTGTGCGTCGTTCGTCGCGGATGTGGCCATCGGGCGATTACCCAACAGGTCCGTCATGCTGTTCATCATGTGGTGCGGAAGATGGCAGTGAATCATCCACGCGCCGGGATATTTGGCTTCGAATTCGATGACCTTGGCTTGCGCAACGCCGACGAGTACGGTGTTGGCGGGGTACCAGGTGGACTCGGGGGCGCGGCCGCCTTCGCTGCCGGTGATGACGAATTGATTGCCGTGAAGGTGGATGGGGTGATGATCCATGCCGAGATTGACAAAGCGGATGCGGACGCGGCTGCCGAGACGCGCAATGAGCGGCGTGGTGGCCGGCGCGGACAGGCCGTTGAAGGTCAGCCAGTTAAATTCCATAGAGGCGGTGTTAGGCACGGAGTTGTTGGGGAGCACGGCCCACTCCTGTAAGACGATGCCGAAATCGTGGTCGACGTGCGGCGTGTGCGGAGTTTGCGGATGCGCGACGAACATCCCGATGAGGCCAATCATTTCCTGCATGGCGCTGTGGGCGTGGTAGAAGAACGTGCCTTCCTGATTTACTGTGAACTCGTAGGTGTAGGTTTCACCGGGAGCGATGGGCTTTTGGCTGATGAACGGGACGCCGTCTTGCTCGATGGGGACTTCGAGGCCGTGCCAATGCATGGATGTACTCTCGGGGAGCGCGTTTTCGACGAGGATGCGGACGCGGTCTCCTTGGTTGACCTGAATGGTGGGACCGGGGGAACTGCCGTTGTATCCCCAGGCATCGATGGTTTTGAAGGGCGCGATCTTTTGCTTCAAGGGTGCGGCCTTCAGACGGAAGACCTTGGTTGCCCCGTCAATGTCGAAGGGTAGATCCGGGACGTCTGGACTGCGCATAGGCACGGGTGGTCGGACCGAGGAATTCGGTTTTGTGGCGTGCCGCGAGTTTTTATTGTCGGTCGGTGCGGTGGAACTGACACGCGCGCTGATGCCGAAGATGCCGGCGCCGAAGAGCATGGCGTTTTGAAAGAAATTTCTGCGTGAAGTGGGCATGATTTTTCTCCGAACAGATTTTTGATGGAAGGTTAGATTGACGCAATGCAAAAGCGTCCGTCTCAGAAAGCGGCCGCTACACAAACCGTACTTGGACAGGAAGTCAGATACGAAGGGGAACCCAGAGAGAAGAACCAGGGACAGAGAATTGCATTGAGAAGGCCGAGGCGTTACTGGCGGCGAATTCGGTCGCCGTGTTTAGATGGTACAAGGCGAACGACAGGGCGAACTTTATGGCGGACGAGCGGAAGTTCTCGAGGCGCGGAGTGGTAAAAAGGAGTTCCGCGGCGGCACAGGAGCCGTGCGCGGTTGCGGTGAATGCGGGCGTATCGCTCGAGGGATGCGAGGCGTGATGACAAACGTCGGCGGGATCCTGTGAGGCAGGCCGGCATAGACGAGCGGCGCAGCGTGAGGCACAGAGAGGGGCGATTAGCAGGCAAACGATAAGAAAAGCGGAAAGCAGCGCGCAAGCGAAGGAATGCGAGCGACAGCTCTCTCTCTGGCCCATACAAGAAAGGTACGGCCAGTGACGGTCTGCGTCAATAGTCGGTCTTCAGATTGCCGTGAGGATCGCTGTCGGCGGTGACTTTCCCGGAGAAGGTTCGGTAAACGTAGATGAAATAACCGGCGGCGAGAATCATGCCGATGACCCACCAGATCAGGCCAACCTTCAGGCCATAGTCGCCAGCTTTGGCATTGGCGACGGTCAGAGAATAGACGGGATTGCGCGCGGGTAGAACCATCGGATAGACGCCAAAAACAACACTGGTCAGCATGCCGAGAAGATAAGCACAGGACGCGAAGAAGGCGTTGCGTTCTCCGTAGCGGCGCAATTCGAACTGGACTCCGGCAAGGCCGGCGACGGCAAGGGCGGGGAAAATGTAGCCGAGCGGCCAGGTTTTGAAGTTCGCAACAACCTGCGGCTGGACGGAGAAGGTAACGGTCGTGACCAGGCCGGTGAAAACGAGGACGCCCCACCAGGTCCATGCAGCCACGCGCGCAGAGCGGTCGCGGACGATGCCGGTGGTCTTCAGTTGGATCCAGAGCGAGCCGTGCATCATCAAGACGAGAAGTGCGGTGATACCGACCAAGATGGTGTACCAATCGAGGATGCCGGTGTGATCGCCGAGCCGGAAATTGGTCCATAGCGGCTCGAAGAAATAGCCACTCTCGTCGAGCGGGACGCCACGAACGACGTTGCCGAGGGCCGCACCGAAAAAGACGGCGAGCAAAAGGCTCGAAGCTGAAAAGAGAAAATCCCAGAGGGGAATCCAAACAGGGCTTTCGATGTGATTGCGAAATTCGATTGCGGTACCGCGAAGAATCAGCAGCCATAAGACCATCATGAGTGGAAGGTAAAAGCCACTCAAGCTGCTGGCGTAAAGAAGAGGAAACGCAAAATACAAAGTGCCGCCTGCGGCGAGAAGCCAGACTTCGTTGCCGTCCCATACCGGGCCGATGGTGGCAATCACCTGGCGGCGTTCGTCAATGGTTCTGGCAACGAGAAAATGAACGGCACCGGCACCGAGATCGAAGCCGTCCAGAAGGACGTACATGGCGACCATAACCGCGACGAGGCAAAACCAGAGAGTTTCCATCGTTGGCTCCTTAATCGGCCTCGACGAGCGCGGGCGAATCGGCGGTCGCGCGGTCTTCAGGTTCCGGACCCAGTTCAATCTCGCGATAAACGAGGAAAAGCCAAAGAATGGCGAGCACCGTGTATGTACCCATAAAACCGAGCAAGGTGAACCAGGCATTGCCAGCGACGACGCGAGGAGAAAAGCCCTGCGCTGTGCGCATGATGCCGTAGATGAGCCAGGGCTGGCGACCGAGTTCGGCGGTCATCCAGCCGGCAGTGTTGGCGATGTAGGGTAAAGGGACGCTGAGCATCATCAGCCAAAGCATCCAACGGGTTTCATATAGCTTATTGCGCCAAAGGAGCAGAGCCGCGACAACCATGATGGCAATGAAGATGGTGCCGAGGCCGACCATGACGTGGTAGCTGTAGTACAGCAGCTCGATGGTATCCGGCCAATCCGACTCGGGAAAGGAATCGAGGCCGCGAACGTGAGCGCTCCATTTTCGGTAAGTGAGAAAGCTGAGCATCGAAGGAATTTCGAGAGGATTATCGAGCCTGCGTTTCTGCAAGTCGGGTTGGCCGAGGACGGCGAGGGGCGCACCTTCTTGAGATTCGAAAAGTCCTTCCATGGCAGCGAGCGTGACTGGCTGGTGATCGGCAATGAGCTTGCCCTGAATATCGCCGGTGGGAAAGAGCTGGAGGACAGCGGCAATCACACCGACGATTACTCCGATGCGAATGAAAGTTTTTCCATAGAACAGCCCGCGCTTGGAAAGAATGTAAAACGCGCCGACAGCGGCCATGACGAAACAACCCGTCTGAACTGCGCCGAGCATGTTGTGTGCGTATTGCGCGAGCGCCCAGGGATTCAGAACAAGGCCCCAGAAACTTGACAGACCAATTTCACCATTGGGAAGGACGCGATAGCCGGTGGGATGTTGCATCCAGGCGTCCGTGGCGACAATCAGGTAGCCGGAAAGCCACGAACCGATAAAAACCAAAAGGGCGGAAACCCAGTGGCCGACGCGGCCAAGCCGTTTTTCGCCGAAGAGGAAAAGGCCAAGGAAGCTGGACTCCAGGAAAAAGGAAAAAATGCCCTCCATGGCAAGCGTCTGGCCGATCACGCCGCCCGCGAATTTGGAAAACTCAGCCCAATTGGTGCCGAATTGGAATTCCATCGGGATGCCGGTAACCACGCCGAGTGCAAAGTTGATGCCAAAGATTTTCGCCCAGAAACGGGCCGCGCGGTTGTAGTGCTCGTCACCGGAGCGGAGAGCAATGGTTTTGAGAATGACGATGAGCAACGCGAGGCCCATGGTCAACTGAGGAAACAAATAGTGGAAGGTTACGGTGAAGGCAAAATGAAGACGATGAATATCCAGAGCGGATCCCATGCGCTGAACCTCCGGCTGTAAGCAAAAGGTCCGTCAAAAACAGACGGCCGACATGAGCAGGGAGCGAACTGCGCGGAGCGAATGTTATCTTTCTATCACCTTTAATTGGCTTAGTAAATGAAGTGGAACATTCCGAGGCGGAGGTTGGACGGGACTCTAATACTTATTGTGGAAGACGGCGCGGTTGATGTCCGGCCAGAATTCCCTGGCGATGAAGCTTAGGCCGTCCTGGAGAATCTGGCTACCCCAACGCTGATAGGTTTTGACCCAGGTGTTTTGCGGCGGGTAGTAGAGATTACCGATTCCCGCGGCGGCGCCGGCGCCAATGACCTCGGAGAAATTGAAGGTATTATTGCCAGCGTCGTTTCTAGTGATTAACAAGCGGCTTACGGCATAACCTGTACGCTTGAAAATGCCGCCGTGACCGAGGGTGTAGTAACGCGGATCTTCTTTGGTTGCTGCCGGGACGAAAGCTTCGACCATGTAATTCTCAATGGTTCCATCGGCGAAGGTGTGGGCGTAGTAGATTCCATAGCCAGAAGCGCCCTGGCCGAAGGAGGGTTCCGATTTTTGCGCCATGGAAATGCCAGCAACGATTCCCTCATAGATGAAGGCGGAGTAGTCGAAACTTTCCTGGGTGGCAAGCCAGAGCTTTTCTTTAAAGCTCTGAGGAGGGAGGTAAGTGTCGGCGCTCACGGAACGAAAATTAGGAACAATCCACAAGATGCGTTTGGTCTGAGTGCCGGTTTGAATTTGATTCGGGTCTGTCTTGGGTTGCGGAGAATCGATCTTTGAACCACTTTGGGACCCGCTCTGGGATCCGTTCTGGCCGGAATCGGTTTTCTGAGATGGATCCTGCGGAGGAGCGGTGGATTGCGAATTGAGACTGCAGAGATCGCGACTGGATTGCGGAAGAGGGTCGAGGACGAGCGCCTGCTGCGCCTGGCCTCGCGGGGCCGACAGCGTGGCGCACAAGAAAAGAGCAATGAGCAGGACTTTGCTAGGTCTCAAACTTCCCCCCAGTAACGATTGTACTTGAAGCCATCCGATGCGGCCTTTCAAATGGCGCAGGAGCATCAGCTCGATTGGATTCAGGAGAAGGTTTGTGGGATGCATTAGAGACGCAATGTTTTCTACTGTTGCGTCCAGGAGTTTCCCTGCTTTCACAGAGTTATGCACACCATGGCAAGTACCTTTCATATTGACTCAGGGGGCGTCCGGACCTACCATCATGCGACCGCGAGGAGAGTGGAATCTGCCCGACAGATTCGAACCCACTCAGCCCTATTCTCCTGGGCGTTGACCTTGAACCAGCATCTCCACTGCCAGAGGGGTCGTTCATGATGCTTCAATTGCAGAATAGCCAGCCTACTGCGGATATCTGCCTGATCGGATTTTCGGGAAAACTGATGATGGGGAAAGAAAGCCGGCAGGTGGAATCGAAGGTTACCGAACTGTTGGGAGCCGGAATGAAGAAGATCATTTTCGATCTGAGCAAGCTGGACAGCATCGACAGCACAGGGGTGGGGATCCTTGTGATGTGCGGAGGAAAGGTAAGAAAGGCGGGCGGAGAAGTGCGCATCGCGGGGCCCGAGGGGGTTGTGAAAGACACGCTGGTCATGACGCACGTGGACCGGCTGGTTCGGATGTTCCCGACGGTGGATGAGGCGACGAAGAATTTCAACGTGGCGTGAAGAATCCGTTATTGGAACGAAGCGACGGCGTCGTTGGAATCTTCGAATGTAGTGAAGAGATTCAGCAGTCCCACCATTTTCAGAGTCTGCACGGTAAATTTGGAAGGCCTCAAAAGGCGAATCGCGCCACCGCTTTGTTTGGCGGCGGTGAGATGGCGCACCAGCATACCGATGCCGCTGGAATCGATCGAAGGAACGTCCTCAAGATCGAGCACGATGCGGTTTTGACCCTGGTTGAGTAGTTCGGTCATGGCGGCGTTGAAACGATCGAGAGGCGGGCCCATGGACAAGCGGCCTTTCAACTTCAGCAACTTCACTCCGTCAATGGTCTTGGTTTCGATATCCAAGGCGCACACCCCCCGAGGAAGAGCCGGCGAAGCGCTGTTCCCCTCGTTGACACCCTAAAACGCGTTTGCTACAGTTCGCGCACAAGTTAGATAATCTTAGCCCAAAAAGCAAGGAAGCTAGTTCGACGGAGGCCCAACGTCCCGATAAGTGGGCCGGACGGAAAGTCACACCTTGGCAAGTTCGGAACAGGAATCCGTACTGGACCTATCCCCGCTGTCGCTGCAACTGCTCGCGGAGCAGGAGGTTGCCCCTCGCGCGAGAGCGTTGGCAAAGTTCGTTGCGGGGTTGCTTCCGGACTGCGCCGTGAGCGTCTACACGGTTGCGTCGATCGAAAATGAGACGATCTGGCAACCGCGAGCCATCGTGGGAGATGCGGCAATTCACGACGAGGGCATCACCGCGGAGTCCGGGTTACTAGGCGCTCTGCTGATCGACGCCGTGCCGGTTTTGCGCACGGCGCCCGAACTGAAGAGGGAAGACTATCCGCACATCGACACACGCAAGACCCTGGTTTCGCTTACGTGCATTCCGCTGATCCACGGAGAAAATCTGATCGGGGCGCTGGAGATTCTTGCATTCGAAGAGGCCAATTCCGAAGAAGACATTCAAACGCTGTTGCCGGCAGCGGAAGTGGCGGCGGCCGCGCTCTCTTCGGCGCAGGCATACGAGACGGAGCGTCACGGTACGTTCGGTTCGATCACGCGACTCACGCAGTTGTACGACCTGGAAAAAGTCTTTTCCTCCACGCTCGAGATGGAGGAATTGCTTCCTCTGATCGGGGCGAAATTCTCGGAAATTCTGGCGTGCAACGCGGTGAACATCTGGTTGCTACGAGCGGATGAAACCGTGGAGCTGATGCATCAAGCGGGAGAAGACCCAACCAGCTTCAAAGGGCAGGTGCTGAAAGCGAATGAAGGGATTGCCGGCACGATTTCCGACAACGGGGAGACGGTGTGCATTTCCGATCCCGGAGATGCCCGGCTGGCGCAGAGGAACCAAGCGGCCCCCGAATCTCCGGTGACGACACTCATTGGGGCGCCAATAATGGACAAAGGCCCGCTGGTCGGAGTTGTGGAGGCGATCAACAAATCGGATGGAACCCCGTTCGATGACGACGAATTGTTCACGCTGAATAGTCTAACCGAGACGGCGTCCACGGCGCTGCACAACGCGAGCCTGTTGATGGCCGAGCGCAAAGTGGAAATTCTGGAGACCCTGAACACCGTCAGCCATGAGATTACTTCAACGCTGAACCTGGAGCGCATGCTGCAGACCATCGTGAACGCGCCGCAGGCGGTGATCCCGTACGAGCGCGCGGCAATTGTGCTCGAGCAGAGCGGGCGATTCAAGTTGAGCGCGGTGACCGGCGTCACGCAGGTGAACACGGACGCGCCGGACATTGCGCCGCTGAACGAGATTTTGCAGTGGGCGGCGCTCTCCGAGGAAGTCATCCACGTGAGGCAGCACGGCGAAGAGATCGACAACGACCGGGAAGAGACGCGGGCGAAATTCAGAAAGTATTTTACGGATTCGGGGATGCGAGGTTTTTATGCGCGGCCGCTAAATGACGACACCGGACGCGTGGGTTTGCTGGCGATGGAAAGCAGCGATCCGGATTTTCTGGGACCGGCGCACATCGAGATTCTTGAGCTGCTTGCGGGCCAGGCGACCGTCGCGCTGCGAAACGCACAGATGTACAAGGAAGTGCCGTTCATTTCCGTGCTCGAGCCGGTGCTGGCACGCAAGCGGAAGTTCATGGCGATGAAAAAGCAGCGGCGCCGGGCCATTGTCGTGGCCTCCGCCGCAGCCGTCATTTTCCTGACCGTTTGCCCGCTCCCGTTCCGATTGGCGGGCGATGCGGTCGTCGCGCCGGCGCACCGGGCGCAAGTGCAGCCGGAGTTTGAAGGCGTGGTGGCCAGGGTACTCGTTCATGAAGGCGAGCCGGTGAAGCGCGGACAGGTCATTGCGGAAATGGATGCCTGGAATTATCGATCGGCGCTAGCGGAGGCGGAGGCGAGATATCAAACCGTGCTCTTGCAAATGAACCGATCGCTCGCTGCGAATGACGGAAGCGAAGCGGGCATCCAGCGTGTGCAAGCGGATTATTGGCGAGCTGAGGTGGATCGTTCTCGAGAACTTGTGGACAAAGCAGAACTGCGCGCGCCGATCGACGGTGTGGTGGCAACACCCCAAGTGGAGAACTTTGTCGGTAGGCGGCTGCAATACGGAGACAGTTTTGCGGAAGTCATAGACGCTTCGAGTGCGGTGGTGGATGTTGGAATTGCTGATACCGAGGCAGGCCTGTTGAAGAGCGGTGCGAAGGCAGTGGTGAAGTTAAACAGTTATCCGATGCGCACGTTCCGCGGCAATGTCATTGTGGTCAGCCCCAAAGCCCAGCGACAAGGAGAATCCCGTGTGCTTTTCGCACGGGTGTTGGTGCCGAATCAAGACGGGGCGATTCGAACTGGGATGGAAGGTCGGGGGAAAATTTCAGTCGGTTGGTATCCGGCCGGCTATGTTTTGTTCCGTCAGCCTTTCGTTTGGCTCTATTCGAAGATTTGGTCCTGGTTTGGATGGTAAGGTGAGTCAAATGGAAACCAGACAGAATTTGATGAGTTTTCTGTTCCTAGCGGCGCTTCTCCTCGCGGGGGGCTGCGGGGAGAACAAATCCGAAAGTGTGGCGGCTGCACCCCCGACCGCTCCGCTAGTTCCGTCTTCCACGCCGGTGGAGAGGCTAAGACCAACTCCGTCTAAGGCGGATGAGACTCTCACTGTCAGCGGCCCGCTCATCGTCGAGCATCAGGTGGAGGTCACTGCGCAGCGTGATGGAGTGCTTGAGAAGATTCTTTTTGATGCGCCAGCGCGGGTCCGGGAGGGAACCATTCTAGCGCGGCTGGACGACCGACAAATCTCAGCGAACCTGGAAGCCGCGAGGGCAAAGTCTCGCAGCATCGCCGACGACTTGAAGAATTGGGAGGCAGAGGCGGAAGTGCTAAAAGCGGATTACGCGCGCGCACAACGGCTTTGGGATTTGGGGCTGATCACGCAAGAACAGCTTCAACATGCGCAGTACAAAGCCGAGTCGGACCAGTGGGATATCAAGCGCGTCTCAGAAATGCTGGTTGGAGCACATGAGGAGGAACGCTCGCTGGAATTGGAGCTGGAAAAAACCAAGATCACCGCACCCTTTGACGGACTGATAGCGCGGCGCTACGTACGCGAGGGGCAGTCGATTACGAAGGGGGAGCGGCTATTCTGGGTGACCGCGGAGAGGCCGCTGCGATTGCGATTTACGCTGCCGGAAAGATTCTTGGGCCATTTGAAGAAGGACCAGGAACTTCCGTTGACGTCCCCCGACGTTCCGCTCGAGAAGCATGCGGTTAAGATCATGGAAATCAGCCCTGTGGTGGATCCGTCTAGCGGAACGATCGAGATTCTAACTGAACTCGTCGGTAAGGCTGGAAATCTACGCCCCGGGATGAGCGCAAGCGTACGCGTAGATTATCCCCGATGAACATTGCTCGAGCTCTTACGGTCGCTCTGCCGGAAACGCCCGCACGCGCGATAGCGCAGCGTCACCCCCGCCTGGAGCCAGGTGTCACCTTCAAAGAACACGTCGAGGATGGCGAGCGTGTAATCCGCATTTATCTGCCTAGCGTGGGAGGGATGTACAAGTTCCCGCCGCAAAACTGGGCTCTTGCTCAGTTGTTTGATGGAAAACGGACTTGCGAGGAAGTGGCCGTGCTCTATTCCCAACAAACCGGAGTTGAGTATCCGGCGGAGGCCGTCAGGGATTTCGCAGATAATCTCGAGGCGCTGGAGTTTTGGTACAAGACACCGCAAGAGAAAAATATTTTGCTGATGCAAAAGAGCGCCGAGGAGCGGCGTAAGCTCTTGAAGACAAAAAGCAGGTACGGTGATCTGGCGGAGATCCTTTTTCCAGCGGTCAATCCAGACGGCTTTCTCACCTGGTTGCATGAACACACGAGTTTCATTTATACGCCATGGTTCACGCTGGTAACACTGGTAGCTTTTGCCTTCAGCGCAGGTATCACGATCACGCATTGGTCGGAGATAGGGCGCGATACTCTGGAGCTCTATAACTTTTCGCACAAGACTTGGGGAGACGTCGCTCAACTGTACTTGATAGCCGTGTGGGCCGGAGTTCTGCACGAGATTGGACACGGCCATGCTTGCAAACACTATGGCGGGCGTGTGCCGGCGATGGGATTCGCACTGATTTATTTGGCGCCAGCCTTTTACACCGACACTACCGAGGGTGATGTCAAAGGAACACGACAACAACGCTTGGTTATCGCTTTGGCCGGCGTTTGGTCGGAGCTGATGGTGTATGCAATCCTCACTCCCATCTGGTGGGGGACCCCTCCGGACACGCCCATTCACAACGCCGCGTATATATTAATGCTAATTACGGGGATTGCCGCCGCCGTGTTGAATTGGAATCCATTGATTAAGTTGGACGGGTACTACATGCTGTGTGAGATCCTCGGCATCGTAGACCTGAAAGAGGCCTCGACGGCATACGTGTCCGGGTGGATCAAGCGACACTTCTGGGGCTTGCCCGTCGAAGTGCCCTACGTGCCGAAGAAACGTCGTCTGGGTTACGTGGTCTACGCTCTTCTGTCTGGGTTGTACAGTTACACGGTGTTGTATATTGTCGCGCGGTTTGTCGGTAATGTTTTTCGCAACTTCAACCCCGAGTGGTCCTTTATCCCTGAGTTGGCAACGGCGGGCCTGATCTTTCGATCGCGGATTCGCCTTTTGGTGAACTTCATGAAATTCGTTTACTTGGACAAGAAAGACAGGGTGCGCGCATGGTTCACACCTTGGCGCTCCTTGGCAGTGGCTGTAGGCATTGGATTGTTATTGCTCATTCCTTGGCGGCACGAGGCCGTGGTGGGTCGTTTCATTCTGGAACCATACACGCGGTCTATCGTACGTGCCGAGGTGCCCGGGATTGTAACCGACGTTTATGCGGAGGAAGGAAAACCGGTTGCGGCAGGGGCGTTGTTAGTACGCCTGCGCAATTTGCCTCTGCGATCGAAGCTGGCGCGCAGCGAGTCTGAATACCGCGTTGCCTCTGAGCGAGCAGTATCCGCGAGTCTGCGGTACGACAACTTTGGAGCGGCGATGAAGGAAGAAGAGAATCTGGCTCGGCAGACCAGCTTGCTTACTACGAGGGCCGGTGAATTGGACCTCACGAGCCCGATTTCCGGGGTGGTGCTGACGCCTCGCGTGGCTGATCGCGTAGGGGCCTACGTGACGGAGGGAACGGAGCTTCTGGAGATAGCCGATTTAAACGAGCTGCGTGCTCGCATCTATGTTTCGGAGCACGATGTTTATAAGCTGCGGGTCGGCTCCCCCGCGAGATTGCAAGTAGAGGGCATTCCGAAGAAATGGGACGCCCGCGCACTGGCGATCTCTGCCCGGTCGACCGAGATTGACCCCGGGCTTGTCGATAAGACCCAATTCGAAGGGCTGTTGCCCCCCAATTTTTATCTTGCCGATCTGATGGTGGCAAATCCGCAGGGAGTCCTCAAACCCGGAATGGCCGGAACGGCCCGCATTTACGGGCGACGACAAAGTCTTGCTGGGTTCTTGTTGGAGGAAGTCAGGAACTTCCTTGGCCGAAAAGTCTGGTAATAAAAAAAGAGACTGCCTTGGGGCAGTCTCCTTGGTCATCCTGGAAATTCCGTGGAATAACTAGCCCATCTTGGTTAATTTGTTCAGTTTGTTGAGTTTGTTCATCTTGTTGAATTTGTTCAGTTTGTTAAGCTTATTGAGCTTGTTCAGTTTGTTGAGCTTATTCAACTTCACACCCTTTGAGCCCACTCCCGCTTCCGTCAAAGGCGCACTGGCGACGTTGGCCTTCTTGGTGGTCTTGAGCGCGCTGATCAAGCTCTTCTTTTCGATTGACATGTTTTCCACTCGCTCCTGATTGAAATTTTGGTGCCTGGCCGACACTTCCGCGTAGTGCAGGAAGCGTACCAAACTGCGCGGGCAGGCTGAGGAAAAATTGCGTGCTGAAAACAGGGCACTTAGTGCCAAAGTACTGCTGGCCGGGAGTACCTGGCCGGGCGGAGATTTCTACGAGGGTTAAAAATTAACCGACTGGTGGTTAAATTCTAACCGTCCCTCAGAATCGATTTACGGCGGCGCCGCGGGCAGCGAATCATTTTGGAGGAGCGTATGGCCGGAGCAGCCCGGCTCCCTTCGTACCTCACGGCAAGCAGAAGGCGCCCTACAAAAGCAAGAGGCTGGCATGAAAGTCAGCGCTACTCGATGTGGTGCTTGCGGCAGAGGTACTTCATGCGCTGGGGGTCGATCTGGAGGAGGGCTGAGGCGGCGGCTTTTTTGCCGCCGGTGCGGCGAAGGGCGGCGTTCAGGTAGGCTACTTCGATTTTTTCCATTTCGGCGTCGAAGTCGACGCCACCCTCGGGGATAAGAATCGCTTCCTGGCTGGCGGCGCTGTGTTGCAGCATGTGCTGAGGAAGGTGCTCGGCGGAAATCTCCTGGGCGTTGACCATGACCACCAGGCGCTGGACGATGTTTTCCAGTTCGCGGACGTTTCCCGGCCAGCTGTAGTCTTCCAAAATTTCGAGCACGTCGGGCTTTAGAGTCTTCAAAGGCTTTTTAGCCGATGCGCAATAGACGCGCAGGAAGTGATCGACTAGGATCGGTACGTCGCCGTCGCGTTCACGGAGCCCGGGAACGAAGATGGGAACAACGTTGATGCGAAAATAGAGATCCTCACGGAAGCGGCCCTTGTGGACGCAATCTTCCAGATCGTCGTTTGTCGCGCAAATCAGGCGGAAATCGATTTTTTTCGCGGAGCGCCCGCCGAGGCGCTGCACGGAACGTTCCTGGAGGACGCGCAGGAGCTTGCTTTGAAGATTCGGGTTGAGAGTCGTGATTTCGTCGAGGAAAACAGTGCCGGTATGCGCCAGCTCGATCAGGCCGGGCTTGGCGGAGTCCGCGCCGGTGAACGCGCCCTTCTCGAACCCGAACAGCTCCGATTCCATAAGAGTTTCCGGAAGCGCGGAGCAATTAAGAGCGACAAAAGGCTTGTCTGCGCGGTCACTGCACTGGACGATGGCATTGGCGATCATTTCCTTGCCGACGCCGCTTTCGCCGCGCAGCACAACGCTGGCACCGGTGCGCGCAACTGCTTCGATCGCCTGGTAGACCTTCTGCATGGCCGCGCTCGAGCCGACCAGTCCATACATGGCCGTGCCGCTTTCGACTTGCTGGATCAGGCGGCGGCCTTCGAGCTCCAGCGCGCGCTTTTCGATGGCGCGAAGAAGGACAATCTTCAATTCGTCGTAGTCGATGGGGAAAAGGAAAAACTCGTCGGCGCCCGCCTGGCTGGCTTTCAGTGGAATGGAACGGTTGTTGGTTTTGGTGAAAGCGACGAGCACGACGTCGTTCCGAATTTGGCGGATTTCATGGAGCACGTCCAATCCGTCACTGGGGCCATCGCCGATGCAATCGAGATTGAAGAGAATCGCGTGGAGGCCGGAAAGCTCGATGACCGTCTTGATTTCATTTTCCGTGGTGGCCAGGGAGATGCGGAATTCGCCGCCGAGTTGTTTGCGGATTTCCGGGAATGCGTCGCTGTCATCGGTGATGACGGCGAGCGAGTAGCGCTCAGGGCTGGCGGCAGCTTCCGGCAAGGCAAGGGCTCCGTAATTGATGGGCGATTATAGGGGACGGGAGTCGGCGGTGTGAAGATGAAAGTGACACGCAGAGTGACGCGCGGGATGGCCGCCACTCCGAACCTTGGATTTAGAAACGAAGGGTGGAAAGATATTTGTAGCCGTCGGCCAGTGTAGCCCACGGATCTTTGGGAGAATCGTGCTCCAGGAAATAGTGCTGGATTGCGGCGACGTCGGACGAAGCGAAGATGCGTTTCCAGTCGATGACGCCGGAGCCCGGCGCGGTCATATCATTTTTGATGAGATTATCGGCATTGAAGGTCGCAAGCTGGTCGGATTTCAAATGCGGCAGCGACTTGAAATCTTTTACATGGACGAGTGGAAAACGGCCGGGGTAACGCTTGAAGTAGGAAACCGGATCCTGACCCGCGACGCTGGCCCAACCGAGGTCCATTTCCATTTTCACGAGATTGGGATCGGTGGACTCGAGAAGGTAATCGTAGGGCAACTTGCCGCCGAGATTCCGGTCGGGTGCAAACTCCCACCAGTGATTGTGATAGGCGAATTGAATGCCGGCTTTTTTGCTCGCTTCGCCGGCTTTGTTGAAAACATCGATGAGGGCCTTCCAGGCGTCGGCGGAATTGCGAGTTTTTTTGTCGATGAACGGGCAGACAATAAAGGTGTGGCCGATGATGCGGGCGGCTTCAATGGTTTCGGGCCACTTTTTTTCAACGACGTCATAGCTCACGTGACAAGAGGGAGCGGCGAGGCCGCTTTTGTCGAGAATGGAACGGACTTCGGCGGGGGAATGGTCGAAATAGCCGGCGAATTCGACTTCCTTGTAGCCTGTGGAAGCGACTTTCGCGATGGTACCGGGAAAGTCCGATTTCATGAGGCTGCGAACGGTGTAGAGCTGGACACCGACTTTGGCAATTTGGTGAGTTTCCGCGAGTGCGGAAGAAGGAAAAGCGGCAAAAACTCCTGCTGCGAAAGAAGATTCAATGAATGTGCGTCGATTCATGGGGGAATTCTACACACAAACCGAGGGCGGAGCCAGAGAGCTTGAGCGATAAAACAGTGACCTCAGCGGCTGAAACTTGACAATTCTGTCTGCTTTACGGCGCGGCTGAAGCCGTACCCTCCCGAAGATCGCGGATTGTGACACAGACTCTACAGATCGGGATGCAGCCAAGGGCCGCGGGCTTGCTCGAGGGATTCGGCTACGGCGAGGAGAAGTTCTTCTTGGTACGGGCGGCCGATGAGTTGAAGGTTGATGGGGAGTCCTTCAGGGGAGCGGCCGAAGGGAAGAGACAGGGCAGGAAAGCCGGCAAGATTCAACCACTGGCAGAAGCGCATGGTGTCGCGATAATTGTGGGGATCGCCGGGGCGGTAGTTGCCGGCGCCATGTGGGAAGGCGGGTGCGGTGGAGATCGGCGAGAGAAGAATAGGAACATCGTGCAATTGCCGAAGCAGATCGGCACGGACGGTGTCGCGCTCGGTGCAGGCGTACATGAAAGAGTCCAGAGTTATGGGTGGTTCTGCGGCTGCGGCGGCCAAGTAGTCCTTCAAGATAGGGCTTAGGGAATTTTGTTTGCCATGAGTGGCACGACGAATTAAATCGGCCACGACCGGGCCGAAAAAAAACCACCAAAGCTCAAGGGCGCGGTCGAGTTGCCGGAGAATTAGCGGCTCGACGCGATAGCCGAGATCGCAAAGGTGCTGTGCGCCGCGGCGGATGGTGGAGAGAGTTTCGGGAGTCGCGCGGCCGAGCCCAGGGTTCTCGAGAATGCCGATTCTCAGGCCGCGCAGTTCTTCTGCGGAAAATTGGCGAACGGGAACCGGGGCGGAGAGCGCATCTCCCGGATCTGGGCCGGCCATGACCTCAAATAGCATCCGCAAATCCGCGACGGTTCTTGCCATCGGGCCAACCACACCGAGCCAACTGAGCGCGCCTGCTCCAGGAGGATAGTGGCCGGTGGTAGGAATGCGACCGGGTGTGGGCTTCAGTCCGCAGATTCCACAAAAATGTGCGGGGGCGCGAATCGAACCGCCACCGTCGCTGCCGACGCCACCCATGGAGCAGCCGGATGCGATTGCGGCTGCTTCGCCGCCACTCGAGCCACCGGCGGAAAAAGCAAGGTTCCAGGGATTGGAAGTTCTGCCGGTGAGAAGATTGTCGGTTTCATAGGCCATCAGAAATTCGGGAGTGTTCGTGTTGCCGAGCAAGATGGCGCCTGCAGATTCCAGGCGAGCTGCGAGCGCCGCGTCGGTTGTGGGAACGTAGTCTTTGCGAAGGAGCGAACCCGCCGGACAAGGCCAACCGGCAACGTCGAGGTTGGATTTTATCGTCAGAGGGATTCCGGTGAGAGGTTTGAAGGGCGCACCCGGAGCAATTGATGACTCCGCGCCGCGGGCACGCGCCAATGCAGATTCGGCGTCAAGGTGGACGAAGGCGTTCAGCTTTGGTTGTAATTGTTGAATGCGTTCCAGATGCGCCGTGACCACTTCCACGGCGGAAATTTGTTTTGTGCTGTACAGCTGCAAGACTTGCGCAATCGAATCGTAGAGGGGCAGGGCCATGGAGATATTCTAATGATCGAGCGCAGCATTGGCACGAAGGCAGTATTCCCCCAGGCGGATGCCTGCAGAGCTGTGCTCAGGCTTTCCGAGACCCTGAGGTCTTTCTTCGAGGTTGTCTACTTTGCTTGTGTAGTGGAAACCCGCACGCCTCGAGGGAAGGGAAACCACAGGCGACAGAATCGTGCTCAGTAGAGGCTGGCTTTGAAAACTTGGTGGGCCTGGTAGTCCGTCAATTCGGAATACCAAACCGATGAACCGTTGGCGGAAGCGGAAAGCCAGAAAGAGGCTTTTTCCAACGTGGCCAGCGAATGAATACTGCGAGTGGCAAAATCGAAATATTGGAGCTCGGAAGTTTCTCCGCTGTATTCGCTCAGGAGCAGGATGCCCTTATCCGTTGGCGACCAACTCGCCCAGGTGCTCGGATGCAGGAGGGTGACCCGGGATTCCGCTCCACCGTTCGCAGGCACTTGCCAAATTTCGGGATTCTCATAGCGCGACTTGGCGTAGTAAACCGTTCGGCCGTCGACGGATTCGTAAGCCGCAAAACCGCCCTGCCTGGTCATCTGGATCGGCTCGCCGCCTTCCGCTAAGACTTTCCAGACTTGATCGCCTTGCCACCCTTCGCTGCGGTTTGAGGCGAAATAGATGTACCTGCCATCGCGGGACCAGCTTGGAACGGAATTATTCCAATGATCCGCCACAACCGGACGAACCGCGCCGCCTTTCGATGAGACGATGTAAATCCCGGAGTCGCCGAATCTCCCGTCAGAGTCGAAGACAATCCAGCGCCCGTCGGGTGACCAACGTGGCGTGCCGGTTCTGCCCATACTCGTCAGCTGTTTTGGGGAGGAACCATCCGAGTTGCAGACCCAAATCTCCATGCTGTCGGTGGGGCCTTGCATGAAGGCCAATTGTTTGCCGTCAGGCGATGGCTGTGGTCCACCGATGGAATCCTTGCCGACGATGATTCGTCTTACCTCGTTCGCTGCGGTCGGATGCACCAAATCAAAACGCAAGATTGCTGGATTTTCGGAGAGTGAATGTTCAATGGAGAGCTTCAGGTGCCGTCCGAAGCTTTCGAGAGGCGAGAGGGCCGACCTCCCGAAAGCGGAAGGTTCGATGGCGGAAGGCTCAGCACGGACCGCCGGTTGAGCTTCAGGACGGGGTAGGACCAAGGGCGTGGGATCCACAGAATTAGCGGGACCGTGCGCATTGCCGGCGCTGAGAACTGGATTTTGCGCCGCTTGCTTTTCGCGGAGTTCTTTCTGCTCGGCCTCGCTCGCTTCCGCCGTGTGCTTCTGACGGGGTTCCATTTCGCGCACGGAGGCGGACCGCTGAAACCACAGGGCGGTCATGCCAACAGAAGCCAGAACCAGTGCAGCCAAGGAAGCCGAAACGCGAACAAGAGTTTGGCGCTTCACTGGTACCGTGGACTCCCACTCATCCTCTACAAGGGGTCGTTTCCAAACGGGTTCGCGGTGCGCTGGCAACGCGGTTACGTCAGACCGGGAAGGGTCGACGAGGTCCTCAACCGTGGCGATGAAGCGGTAACCGCGGCGGGGAAGGGTCTCAATGTACTTGGGGTCGTCGGCGGAATCGCAAAGGGCTTCACGGAGCTTGTTGACTGCGGCGTTGAGGCCATGGCCGTAGTCCACGAAAGTATTCTCGGCCCAGATTCGTTTACGGAGTTCCTCGCGGGTGACGAGCTGACCCGGATGTTCGAGCAGAGCTTCCAAAATCGCGAAAGGCTGACCCGAGAGTTTCACGCGAACGCCCGATTTGCGGAGCTCTCGGGAGTTCAAGTCCGCTTGATAGGGACCGAAGCGAAGACGAGGTTTGTTCACGCCAGTCATCGAGGACGCAATTCTATCATTTCGATATACGAAACCTTAGCCGGTTTGGTTCCCTTTGCCCAACTAAATTTCGCTCCTTCAGCAAGTTGCGCGATGACAGAAAATTGACTGGAAACCGGGCCTTTGAGCATTGAGGTAGAGGCCCTCCGCACGGCAGACTGGCGCTTCCGCGGCCACGATGGGCGGTGGCAATTCCTGGCGTGAGGACGGCAATGAGGGGAAATTGGACACCTCGAAGCACGGTTCGTACCGTTACTTTTGTCATGGGAATTCTTTGTCTACCGGTGATAGAACGGGCTTTTGGCCAGCAACTCCTGGCTCCAAGCACTGCGGGGATTGCAAACTGTCTGACCGCAGCCGGCCCCACGGGGCCGGCACCTACCTGCGACCACCAGGCAGTAGAGGACTTAGCGCGATCCGGACATGCCTTTGCTGAGAATCAGTTGGGGATAGAGTCCGCGCTCGTGCTGGGTCCGGACAAGACGATTCGCGACGCCGAGAGATGGTTCGAAAAGGCCGCAAGAAAGGGATATCCACCGGCCCAGGTGAACCTGGCGTTGCTGTTTCTGAATGGCTGGGGAGTGGAGCGAAACTACGGAACGGCGCTGTATTGGCTAAAAGCTGCCGCGGATCAGGGGAATGCGCGGGCGCAAACCAATCTGGGTATTTTGTATTTGAATGGCTTGGGAGTTCGCCAGGATTACAAGGAAGCGGCGAAACATTTCCGATTTGCGGCGGAGCATGGGGAGACCGGGGCGATGGTCGATCTTGGAATTCTGAATGACGGCGGACTGGGGACGCCGAAGGACAAGGCCGCTGCGGCAAACTGGTATCGACTGGCGGCCGAACGGGGAGACGCCCTCGGGCAAAACAATCTTGGCGATCTGTATTTGCGGGGAGCAGGCGTGACGCAAGATGACGCGCAGGCGCTTGCGTGGTTCGAAAAGGCAGCGGCGCAGGGTAATACCGGTGCGCGGATCAAGCTTGGATACATGTATGCTAGCGGACGCGCGGTGCACACGGATGCGGAGACAGCGTACGCGTGGATCGTGGCGGCGGAGATGGCCGGGGACACACGCGGGCACGAGTATGTGGCGCCGTTGGAAAAGCAGTTGAGCGCGGAGCAACTTGCGCGCGCAAAAGCAAAGGCCCTGGCGCTGCAATCGGAGCACGCGCACGCAATTCCTGAGTTAGCGTTCGTGCGCTAGTTCGTACCCTCATTTTCATCGAACCTGTAGCTCACTCCTCCGAGGGGTGAGGCTTTCCACCGCATCGGCACTCCCGATCACACGAAGAAAAACCCTCAGGCCTTAGAAAACCTGAACTACACCTACGTAGTGCATGTTCAGTATGACAACGGCAATTGACACTTAGCGGCACTGGCACTGGGTAAGAAACCTCCGCCTGGAAGGGCATGAGTTACAAACCCGCTGCATACCCGTCGAGCAAGCACAAGAAACGCGGAACAAAAACGGTTGACGATGGCTGGTGCAGCCCGGAGAATCGAACGGACGATAGAGCCGCCGGTTCGGGTTGTAGCGCGTCCAGAAAGAGCTTTCCTCGATGGGATCCGTGAAAGAGAGTTTTCGACATTGGTTTTCCTTTGCCGGCAGTCTTTTTCTGTTTGCGGCACTTCTTTTCGCGCTTGAGTTGCACTCACGAGCTTCGCAGCCTGCGGTGGAGTTGAAGGTGTCCGCTCCGGCTCCAAAAATTTCGGCCGAAGCGTTGCGGCTGAACACGCTCGGCGTGGCGTATATGAATCAAGGCAAATCCGCCGAGTCGCAGGAGCAGTTCGAGAAGGCCTTAGCCGCGGACCCGAATTTCGCGCAGGCACAGATGAATTTGGGCATCTCGCTTCTGGCGCAACAGAAACTGGAGCCTGCGCGCGCGGCGCTTGAGGAGGCTTCGAAGAAGTTGCCGGACGATCCTTATGCCTGGTACAACCTAGGCTTGGCATACAAGGACGCGGCCGAGGCGGAAAAGGCGATCGCCGCGTTTCAGCACGTGGAAAAGATCGCTCCGGATGAACCGGATGCATTTTATTTCGAAGGTTTTCTGCTTTCGCAGTTGCAGAAGTATGACGAAGCGATCGCAGCGTTTAAGAAGGTGCTGGAGATCGCGCCGTATCACGCTTCCGCGCAGTTCGGGTTGGCGCGTGCGTACCAACGCAAAGGAGATACGGAAGCAGCGCGCGAAGGCATGAAACATTTCCAGAAGCTCACTTCGGAGCACCTCGGCACGCCGTTCGGCGCGGGGTACGGCGATCAGGGGAAATTTTCGCTGGCGGAATTCGTGCATGGCTCGGAGGGCAACGCCCCGGCGGAGATTCCGGTGCATTACACAACGCGGGCGCTGGAAGGGGTTGGTGCGAGTAATGGCGTTTGCTTGTTCGATTATGACGGCGACGGCAAACCCGATCTGTTTCTCGTGGCGGCCGGAGAAGGGAAAAGCCGTCTGCTGAGGAATATGGGCGGCGGTAAGTTTGAGGATGTCACGGAGAAGGCGGGATTGACGGGAGTTGGCGGTGGGTTTGGGTGCGCCGCCGGTGATTTCGACAATGACGGCGCGACCGACTTAGCGGTGTGCGAGACCGACGGCGTGCGATTATTCCGGAACGACAGCGGAAAATTCGTCGATGTGACGCAAAAAGTGGGAATCACGAGGGAAAAAGGATGCGTCAGCACGTCGTTTGTGGATTACGACCACGACGGCGATCTGGATTTGTACGTAACCATGGCTCCGGGCGTCGGGCGGCGGAATGAATTGTGGCGCAATAACGGAAATTCAACCTTCACGGATGTTTCAGAGGAATCCGGACTGGGCGTGGACGCGACGGGCGCTGATGTGGTGGTTACGGACTTTAACAATGATCGCGCGATTGATTTTGTCGTGGCGGGAGGGAACGCCGGGGCGGCGATCTATCTGAATCCACGAGAAGGAAGATTCAAATCGCTGCCAGCAATCGATTTTGCGAAGGAAAAGCTGCCGCCTGCGGTAGGCGTGGCCGTTTTCGATTTCAACAAGGACGGATGGATGGACCTGGCTTTCACGCACTCGGGCGCGCCGGGGATTAGTTTGTGGAGAAATGTAGACGGAAAAAAACTGGTGCGGGTGGCGTTGCCGGATTTCGGATGGAAGCAGGGCGGGGGTGTCACTTCGATCGATTACGACAACGACGGATGGTTAGATCTTGTCGCCGTGGGCGAAGGGGCAAGCGGCGGCGAAATTCGCGTGCTCAGAAATCTTGGCGATGCCGGATGGGCCGACGTCACCAGGAAACTGCAATTGGATGCGGTGAAGCTCGATCAGCCGCGCGCAGTGACGGTGACGGATTTTAAAGGAGACGGCAGCCCGGATTTGGTTGTGACGCAGGCGTTGGGTCCGGTCCTGCTGCTGGAAAATGTTGGAGCCAATAAGAATCACTGGATGAATGTCGATTTGAAGGCTTTGAACGACAACAAGAGTGGCATCGGAACCAAAGTAGAAATCTATGCCGGTGCTCTTTATCAGAAATTCGAGGTGACGGGATCGTCAGGGTATCTCGGGCGGAATTCGGCAATGCTGCTGGTGGGATTAGGATCGGAAAAGGTCACAGACGCAGTGCGATTGCTTTGGCCCACGGGAGTACCACAGGACGAAATCGACCTGGCCGCTAACAAAACGCAGAAGATTGGTGAACTGGACCGGCGCGGGAGCTCGTGCCCAATTTTGTTTGCGTGGAACGGAAAAGAATACGAATTCATCGCGGACATGATTGGGCCCGGCGTGGTGGGCCACTGGATCGCACCGGGAGAACGCGATGTGCCGGACCCGGACGAATACTTGAAAGTGCCGGCAAAGAGCGTGAGCGCGAAAGATGGATTACTGAGCTTCCGTTTCATGGAGCCGATGGAAGAGACGGTGTATCTCGACCAGGTGCGGCTCGTGGCGGTGGACCATCCATCGAATATCGAAGTGAATCCGAATGAGCGGTTTGTCAGCAACCCACCGTTTCCGGAATTTCGCGTTATCACGTCGGAAAATGCGCGCGTGCCCGCAGGAGCTTGGGATGATCACGGTCGCGACGTTTTGCCGCTGCTGGCCAAGCGCGACCGCAAGTACGTTACGGACTTTGAAGGCCTGCCGTTTGCTGGCTTTGCAAAGCTGCACTGGATTGAAGTGGGTCTCGGCGACTGGGACGCCGCGAAGCCGCTGCGTCTGCTTTTGGACGGCTACACGGATTACTTCACGGCGACGTCGATGTACGCGGCGGATCAGGCGGGGATTAAAGTGATTGCGCCGTATGTGGACGCGCAAGACGCAAACGGAAAATGGACACGCGCAGTGGGTGATATGGGATTCCCTGCGGGCCTTGCGAGGACGATGGTGACCGATTTGACTGGGAAAATTCCCGCAGGCACACGGCGGATTCGCATCGTTTCGAATTTGAAGATTTATTGGGATCGCGTGCGTATCGACCAGACGCCCGACCGGAAAAATGTGCGTGTGAGCGAAGTGCCGCTATCGCAGGCAGAATTGGCTTTCATGGGCTACCCCAAGGAAATTCGTCTGCATCCGGCGAGCGACACGATGTATTCGTTCGCGCATCGAAGCCCGACGGGACCATATGTGCACGCGGCGGGAAATTACACGCGATACGGTGACGTGAAAACTTTGCTGACCAGCTCTGACGACAAATTTGCGGTGTTCAGTTCCGGTGAAGGAGTGCAGTTGGAGTTCGATCCTTCGCGTCTGCCCCCGCTGCCTGCCGGCTGGACGCGAGATTACTTCTTCTACGCGGACGGATTTGAAAAGGATCTGGATTTTTACGCGGCCAATGCTTTTACGGTGGAACCGCTGCCAAGGCACGGCTTGATCGCGTATCCCTATCCCAACGGAGAAGAGTATCCGACGGATGCCGATCACCTGGGTTACGAGTTCGACTATAATACGCGGCAACGGTCGGATCGCATGCCCGGCAATTTGCGCTACGAATATTCCGCACCAAAATGAGGAAGCGCTCATGCGCAAAAGCGGCGCCACTACCATTCGAGATGTGGCAAGGGAGAGTGGCTATTCGGCGTCCACGGTTTCGATTGTCCTGAACAGCGCCCCGCTCTCGCGCTACATCCCGGAAGAGACAAAAGGAAGAATACAGATCGCCGCGCGGCGCCTGGGCTACCGGCCGAATCCGCTGGCGCGCTCGTTGAGGAACCAGCGGTCGAACATCGTTGGCGTGATGGTGTTCGATATCACCGATCCCTTTTGCACTCCGATTCTGCGCGGGTTGGAAAATGCGCTGTATCAAGCGAATTATCTTTCGCTCCTGGCCGATGCACACAATGACGCGCAGCGCTTCGAGCGATATCTCGAAATGTTGCTGGACCGGCGGGTGGAAGGCTTGATCGTGATCGCGAATTGGCTGGTGACGGACATCAAGGTGCTTGCGGATCTAACGGAGAGGCAGGTGCCGACCGTGATCGCCGGAAGGGCCTTCGAAATTGAGAATGTCAACACGGTTTCAGTGGACAACGAAAATGGCGCAGCGCTGGCGTTGGAGTACTTGCACCGCCTGGGACATCGAGACATTGCGTTTCTGCGTGGTCCGAAAACACTCACGAGCAGCGGCCAGAGGTGGAAGGGCATTCGAAGCTTTGCAAAATCGGTGGGATTGCGGCTCGATGTGAAGCGGATTAAGGAGCTGCCGGAATCGCTCGATCCCAATTCGAGCTTTGAAGCTGGCGGGCAGTTGACCATGGAATTGTTGCGCGGAGGAACTTCATTCACGGCACTGCTGGCTTACGACGACGTGACCGCGCTGGGCGCGATGCGCGCGCTGAAGAATAAAGGGCTGCGCGTGCCGGAAGATTGCTCGGTGGTTGGATTTGATGATGTCGCGCAAGCCAGCCTGTCGTTGCCGTCGCTGACCACCGTGCGCCAGCCGATGGAAGCGATGGGGTCGATGAGCGTCGGAATGATGCTGGACGCGATCAAAGCGGTTGATCAGAAGCTGGATGTTCCAGCAGTGCGGCGAAAGATTCCAGCGAAGCTTGTGGTGAGGGAGTCCACGCGGCCGCTTTCGTGAGTCGTGAATTGTGACTTGTGGGGGCTCGGCCGTCGGCATTTCTGCGACCGAGCGGGGAGGTAGATTCCTCCGGGGCTGAAGCCCAGTTTTTGCTCGCTGGAATGTCGGAGCTGAAGCTCCGACTCCCTAAAGCCCACGAACTAAAGCCGAGCCGGCCAGCGGCTAACCTTGCGCCTTTCGGGCGCTTACGGCACGGCTGAAAGCGGTGCCCTCCGGTCGAGTTCTCTCGCAGACGCTGATTCCGTTCTTGACGCAGGCGGGTTACGCGTGGCAAATCAGGCACCGACGCTAACCCAGGACTTGTTTTGGGCGCTTTCGGCGATGGCTTCGCAGAGCACTAGTTCGTCGTGGCCGGTTTCGAATGTGGGAAATGTGCGGGGCGCGCGAAAATCACCTGCGGCGATGTAGCTGTAAACGTCCTTGAAGAGTTGCACGAACGTGTCGGGATAGCCTTCGGGATGACCACCGGGATACGCAGCGTAGCCTCGCGATTCTGGAGTTTGCAACGTCGGATCCTTCGGGAGCACCTCGCATGCCCGATCCCGCCTGCCGATCCACAGCTGGTTCGGCGATTCGGAATCGAAAGACAGTGACCCTTCTGTGCCATCAATTTCAAACCAAAGGCGGGTTTTGCGGCCGGGGCTGACTTGAGAGACGGTCATGACTCCACGGGCTTCGTTCTCGAAGTGAAGCAGCACCGAGGCGTAGTCATCGGTCGAAATCATCACTTCTTCGGTTTCCGCCGTGCCTGCCTTCTGGAAAGTTTCCACGCGGCCCTTCGGACGGCGGCGGGTGGGCAGAACGGTCGCGAGGTCCGCACAAAGTTCGGAAACCTTGCTGTTGGTGACCCAAGTGACCAGATCCAGCCAGTGCGTACCGATGTCCGAGACCGCGCGCAGTTGGCCGCCGAGTTTTGCTTCTAGGCGCCAATTCCAGTCCGTGGGAAACAACAGCCAGTCCTGGAGAAAGCTTCCGTGGATCAGCTTGACCTGGCCGATGGCACCTTTGCGAATCAACGCGCGCGATTCCTGGCAGAGCGGGTAGTAGCGCAGATTGTAGGTGACAACGCCTACGAGGCCGGTGTCTTTGAGAACAGAGACAAGAGCCGCGGATTCGCGCGAATCGAGCGCCAACGGTTTTTCGCAGAGAACGTGCTTCCCGGCGCGCAGCAATTGGCTGGTGTCCTGAAAGTGGAGGTTGTTCGGAGTGCAAAGGTGAACGACTTGAACGGAAGTGTCGGCGGCGATTTCATCGAGAGAATTGTAGGCGCGCGGGAGATGGAGCGAATCGGCGGCCGCCTTGGATCGCTCGGGAGTGCTCGCGAGAATGCCTTGCACAGGAATGCCGAGGCGGCGCAGAGCTTCGAGGTGGGCGCGACCTACAAATCCGGGGCCAACAATTGCGGCGTGCAGTTGCATCGGAGCTCCCTCTCGTGGCGGATTTCAGACTGGCGTATTTTAGCCCGGATTTCTTGTAATCCGATGCAAGAGGCATAAAAGCCAGCGCTACGAGAACATCCTCCTGCGTGTAGGCGGCGCAGAACATTTATTTAGTCGCGGGCTGAAATGCGTCGATCGGATCCAGATAGCTTTGCGACCAGAAAGCATCCCGTGTCAACGCGCCGGAGATGAGTTTCCGGATGTCCGCGAGCGTGGCGCCTGCGATTCCACCGTCGGCAGCGTCAAAAATTACTACAACACCCTCTGGAACGGGAGTGACGGAGGCGGATTCCTTCAATCCCTTTTCAAAGAGGACCAGGGAGTAGTCCAGACGCACGGCCGGACCGGACTCCTTGACATTTTGCGACAGAGGCTGGACCGTGTAGATTTTCACCGTCCTGCCTTTCAACGAGGGCCAGTCGCCGGGGAAGTTGCTCATCTCCTCGTGCTCGATGCGAAATCCCGTGAATTTCTCCTCCGGGCCCTGTTCTTCCTTGGCCATTTTCGCGACGACGAATTCCGGAAGCAGCACGGCGCTCTGCCGGATGTAGCCGCGTGAGTCGCCCGAGATTGTGATGTGAATCCAGCCGTTGTCCGCGTCCAGATATTCAAATTCGTCATTTACGGCTGTCTGAAACAGAACACGCGATTGCTCCGAAGGCTTGATGTAAACGGGCGCTCCCGATTTTGTGACGGAGACGAGGTCTTGCGGGTGGGCCTGGTTGTGCTGAATTTCCTTCAGGTTTCCCAATTCGGTGGCGAGCTGCTGGACATGCCGCTCTTCCATCACGCGCTGCGTACGAAGCGCAGCGACCTCGTCTGGTGTTTTGGCAATCGCCGGAGCGGGTGTGGAAGATACGCTGACTCCCGGCACGCCGGACAAATCGAGCTTTGGGCGCGGAGTCTGTACGCTAGACTCGAGCGTGGCGGGACGATCGACGGGCTTGCCACTGAGTTTTTCCTGCAAACGATCGAGCAGATCCAATTCCAGCCGGCCATTGGATGGGAGCACATCGTAGCCAGATTTGGAGACGTCGCGATCGACGAACCAGGCCGTGATTTTGGCGGAGAGACGAACGATCGTAGCACCTCCATCGCCCGGAACAAGTTCGATAGCGAATTGATAAAAACCGCGCTCGTAGTGATCGAGCGGCTTGCCCACAGGCGCGACGAAGCCGTCCAGGATCGGAAGCTTCTGGCCAGAGTATGCTTGCAAATCTTTCAAGGCTTGTTCGATTTCGGCTTTCGGCTGTGTGTAGCTGCGCGCATAAGGAACAGCCTGGGCGCGGGAATTTGCGGCGAGAGCCCCGAGAAACAGCAGCGCGCAGAAAAAACGAACGCCGTGAACGAACTTTTTCCTCACGGCAGTGGCTCCAGCTTTTCCATCGGAAGCCATCCGCGCTGCCCTTCGGGGGTTTCGACGCCAAGCCAGTGAGGCGTAACGATCAGAATTACAACCTCTGCAGACGCCGACAGTGTTTTCAAGTTCGCCGCCGACTGGAACGGCGCAGCTTTCAAATCGGCGCCGGGGGCTTTCACGCGGCGTTGCAGCTCGTGCCGGAGGGAAGCGATCTCCTGCTGCATTTGCTTTTCGGTGGTCTGCGCGTTGTTCACGCGATTGGATTCTTCGTCGCGCTGCCGTGCATAACTCTGTTTCACCAGTTCCGCGCTAAGCGCTCGCCGTCGCGCATCCGCGGCTTCCATGGCGGCCTGCTGCAAGGAGTCCAATGCATCTTTAATCTCATTCATTTCGGACTTTTCGACGGAGCCATCGGAAGGATGAATGGTCTTGTGGGCGGACTCGATGTAGACGGAATCAACCTTCACGCGAGTGCGGTTGTCGGTGACCGGAATAATCGCATAGCGGACGCCGATCGTGCCCTGGTCCGCGCTGTCCAAAAAATGCCTCGGAGCGATGGCCTCGGCGCGAATTTTGTAATAAACCTCACCGGGCCCTTGCCACGGATCGAACAGTGGCGTGGCGTCGATGGCTTCGGCACCGGTTAGAATCGGTTCTTTGTCGAAAACAAGAGTGCCATGAATTATGTGGTCCTTCTGCACCGACAAAACGGCTTGGCGGACATCGCTTATGGGAGCCAAGAATTCGCGGACCAGGCCAGGCGTCGACAGTTCTTTGCGAGGCGAGGCCAGCAGGGACATTGTCGTCGAAACGAAGGAGAGGGCAAAGAAAATCAGCCAGTTCAGCTTCAAATCGAGCACACGATCCGGCTTTCGAGTGGTCTTCGGCACGGGAAGCTACCCTCACTTGCGAGTTTCCTTGTTAGCGCGAAGCGCTCTCTTCTGTCAAATCCTGCAAAGTTCTTGCTGCACAACAATGAGGCTACGAATTGCAGTACCAGAACTTTGGAACTCAAGAAATCTTTTGATGCTTGCAAGAAAAGGCTTGCATTCGAGATAGAAGTCGCGGTAAATTCCGGCCCGGTTCAGGGGCCGAAAATTTCGCCAGGCTCTTTTGACGGAGAGATTTGGCGGAGATTTTGGGCAAGCATGGCGGAACGGTCCGCTAGATGTTTCCCGCGCGCTAGGGGTAAGCCGCGGGCAGACCGGCCATGCTGGGTGTTGTAGTTACACTCCCTCCAAAAATTGAATAGAACGAAACCCTAGTTGTCTACTCGACGTTCGCGCGACACGTTCGTAGGAGGCAGTATGGAATCTTTGCGTTCAAACGAAGTGCGGAACGGCTTTGTCCGCGCTGCAAAGGCTTTGCTCTATTCCGTTGCAATCGTCTTGTTTCTTTTGGCGGATTGCCGTCCGGCGACGGCGCTGCCTGCTTTCGCAAGAAAGTATGGAATGCCTTGCTCGTCGTGTCATGAAGCGTGGCCGATGCTCAGCCCGTTCGGCCAGCGCTTCAAAGACAATGGGTATCAGATGGGGAACGACCGCGACGCCCCCATCTTCCAGCAAGCCGCCTACTGGCCGGTAACATTTCGCATCACGCCCATCTGGCATAGAGAAAGCGTTGGCTCAGCTCCCGTCGACGGAAGCGCCGGGCCGGGAGGGAACCTGGCGAAGATCACGACGCAAGGCTTCGATTTAAGCGGGTTGGACTTTCACACCGGTGGAACGCTGGCAAACAATTTTTCCTTCTACGTGCTCCCGTCTTCCAATAGCGCAGCAATGTTCCATTTTGAGTCCGTGTGGGCGCGTTTGGATAATGTCTTTGGAACACCCTGGATAAATATCAAGCTGGGCAAATTCGAACTGGACAATTTGTTGTCCGAAAAGCGCATCCTGACGCTGACCAATGTGGCCGGCACGTATGAGAACTATCACTTCCAACCTTTTTCTTCGCCCGGAGTACATGAGAATTACACGTTCGGCATCGGAGACAACCAGCTGGGCCTCGAGTGGCTGGGGCACTCCGCGGACGACCGAACCCGGGTGTCGGCGGCGCTGCTAAGCGCCAGCGAGGGAACCGTCGGCCTGCCTACCAGTCGCGGTTACGGCACATACCTAGCGGCCAGCCAGGCCTTTGAAATTGGGAGCCTTGGTTTGCAGCGTGTCGGCGGTTTCGCCTTCCTTGGCGAGGAGCCAACCTATTTCCAATACAATCTGACGACCACGAGTACTGTGGGCGTAGATAGCGTCACCGGTGCGCCGGTGAATTCCTCGACGACCACTCCGTACGCTGGCACCGGAATTGGCAACAAGCTCGTGCAGCGCTATGGCCTGATCGGCATGTGGTACATCAAGAAATTCGATATCACCACAATCTATTTCCATGGCAAAGACAACGCCTGGCTAGGCACAAATACGCCGGCCGTACCTGGTGCCGTTTTGCCGGCGGGAGCGCACGCGCCCTCATGGAACGGCGCGCTGTTCGAAAGCCACTACATGTTCAATCCACAGGTCATCCTGATTCAACGCTATGAACTCGACAGAGTGAGCCAGCAAGCTTTTTCCTCGAACCCCGGTAATCTCAGCAACGCGGACGTGCTGACCTTTGGAGCACGCTACTACCCGTTTATTTCAAGCCGCGCGGGATTTGCCTATCACGCGGAGTACGCGATCATCTGGCAGAAGGGCGCGTCGCCCGTTTTCACGCCGTTGGCGACGAGCAGCTTGCTGTTCGGCTTTGACTTTGACTTCTAAGGGAGATGAATATGCTGAACATCAAGAAGATTTGCTTGAATGTCGCGGTCGCACTCATCCTTCCTTCCGCCATGCTTGCCCAACAGGCCTCCGATCAGGCGCCTACGGCGAAACCGTCCAAGCACATGGAATCCCACATTGGGAATCTGACCGGACATTCCGAAGCAGGAGCGCAGTTGTACTACCGTTATTGCTGGGGTTGCCACGGACCGCGCGGCAATGGCGACGGCGAGAATGCTCCGTACCTCAATATATTGCCGCGAAACTTCGTCGCCGCAACCTTCAAGTGTCGGTCCACGCCGACAGGGACGCTGCCCCTGGATTCCGACCTTTATAACTCCATCGGCCGTGGTTTCAATTTTACGAACATGCCCTCTTGGATCGCGCTGACCGCACAAAACCGCGCGGATCTGGTTGCCTTCATCAAAACGTTTTCCGCCCGGTGGGTAGCCGAAAAACCAGGCGATCCCATCGCGATGCCTGGCGAGCCCAAGTTGACGGTGGAAAGCATCAAACACGGCAGCGAATTGTTCCAGAAGCTGGAATGCTGGAAGTGCCACGGTCAGGAAGGGCGAGGCGACGGACCTTCCGCATCCACACTGACCGACAGCAACGACCAGCCCATCCGGCCTTACAACTTCACCAGCGACAATCGCTCCAAGTGTGGAAGAACCAACGCCGACTTATACAAGATCTTTATGACCGGGCTTGATGGCACGCCCATGCCGTCCTTCGCGGATGTGGTTAAGCCTGAGGACGCTTGGGACTTGGTGCACTACCTTCGCACGCTCCAATACAACAATAAGAGCCCCGAGCTAGCCTTATGGATGAGCACTCCTGAGGGCAAAGCCATCATCGAGGCCAAAAGAGTGGAGAATACCAATACTGGGTCGGGAGTTAAGCCATAGGAGTTAAGGCACAAGGGATAGGTCGAGATTTTGAGGAGGTAATCGAATGCAAACGAAACATTTAATCCTAGCTGGATTCGCGATGCTTGCGACGGCGGCCGTAGCCATTGCTTCGCCGGAACCCGCGGGCGGCACCCTCAGCGGCAAGGTGACCTACGAGGGGACGCCCGCCAAGATGAAGGCGATCGACATGTCCAAAGAGCCGTCGTGCGCGAAGATGTATACGACGCCACAGTTGGTTGAGACGGTTGTGACAGGCTCCGGCAACAGCCTGGAAAACGTGGTGGTGTATATATCCGCCGGGGCACCGGACGATCCTGCGCCGTCAACCGCAGCGGTGTTCACGCAGAAGGGCTGTCGCTATATTCCGCACCTGCTGGCGTTCCAAGTGAACCAGGAGTTGAAGATTCAAAACGATGATCAGACCTCGCACAACATCCATCCTCTGCCAAAGCTGAACCGGGAATGGAACAAGTCGCAACCACCGGGAACCCCTCCGATCGAAGAGAAATACGATAAGGCCGAAATCTTTCCAGTTAAGTGCAATGTCCACCCGTGGATGCACGGCACGTTCGCGGTGTTAAAGAATTCGCACTTTGCGGTGACGGGCGATGGCGGCACGTTTACGCTAGCGAATCTTCCGCCGGGCAAATACACCATCACGGCGTACCACGAGTCCTACGGAGATCAATCGCAGGAAGTGACGATCACCGGCTCGGAAACGAAGCCGGTCAACTTCGTGTTCAAGGCCAAGCCTTATTAAAAGCGGGTTTGGGGACGTGTAACCACATCGGCGCGGTAGGCGGGGCGAAAACAGGTGCGGTGGAATTGTGCCCGCGCACGTAGCGGGCAAAGGCAGGTGACGATGGGGAAACTACTCGCAGTGACCATCATAGTAATCGCAATTCTTTCGGCGATCCCCGTTATCATGCACACGTGGGAGCCACCGGCAGACGTGTCGACCCACGGCAAATTGATTGATGATCAGATGGCTGACACGATGATCGAGGCGGGCGTGTCGTTCCTCGCAGCGCAGTTCCTGTTAGCCATATTCATCTGGCAGTTCTCCAGCCGTCGAGCGGACGCGAAGCCTAAGACCTTCCCAGGTGGGGCCAAGGGTCTGGTGATTGCCGCCATCGTCCTAGTGGGAGTGGAAGTACTCGCGCTCGGAGCCTTTGGTGCGAAAGCGTGGGCGCAGGTGTATTTCACGCCGCCCGCGGTGGACGCCATACCTATCCAAGTCCAGGCTGGACAATTTGCTTTCTATTTCCGATATCCTGGCCCCGACGGAAAATTTGGTCCACTCCATCCTGAACTGATCAACGAGGGAAACCAGAATTTGTTCGGCCTGGATCCGGAACATGACGTGGATTCCAGAGACGATATCGTAACCGCGGAGATGGCTATTCCCGTAAACAAGGAAATCCATCTATTGATGCACTCGAAGGACGTCAGCCATTCTTTTTTTGTGCCGGCGCTTCGCATTCACCAGGATTTCGTACCGGGACTCGATCTGTCGGTCCATTTTACAGCCACACAGGTGGGCAAATACGAAATCGTCTGCTCGCAACTATGTGGGCTCGGTCACTACAACATGAGGGCTTACCTGGAAGTTATGTCGCAACAGGATTATGAAGACTGGCTGAAGAAGCAGGCGGCAGCGCAATAGCTAGCCCGTCAGGTTGCATCGACGCCGGCGGAACATTTATTTTGTGCGAGGTGAGGAAATGCACGAAACATCAGCAGCTCCTGCAGTGCAGCACGGTCCACCAACAACGTTCCTTCGCAAACATGTATTCAGTACGGACCACAAGGTAATCGGCATACAGTACTACCACCTTGCGTTGGTCGCGGTGGTGACCGGTATGGTGCTCTCGTGGCTGATGCGCATTCACCTTGCCTGGACCAATGCCGCGATCCCAGGGTTGCAGGTCCTTTCGCCAAACGGAGCACCGAGCGGCGTAATGACGCCGGAATACTACCTCCAACTCATGACCATGCACGCCACGATCATGGTGTTTTTCGTGCTTACCACGGCGCCCTTCGCGGCTTTCGGGAATTATTTTCTGCCGATCCAGACTGGTGCGGAAGACATGCCGTTTCCTCATTTCAACATGATGTCTTTCTGGGTTACGTTGACGGCGTTCATTGTTCTGATCACCGCGTTTTTCGTCAGCGACGGCCCGCCGCTTGCCGGATGGACTTCGTATGCTCCACTGAGTGCAATCGGAAAGGCGGCAGGGCCTGGACAGGGAGCAGGGCAGGTCATCTGGGCGACTGCTCTTGGGATCTTCTGCATTGGCCAGTTGCTGGGGGCTTTGAACTTCATTTCCACGGTGCTGGACATGCGCTGCAAAGGAATGACGTTGAATCGCCTGCCGTATACCGCTTGGGCATGGTTCATCACCTCTTGCATGGGGCTGACCGCGTTTGCGGTCTTAATGCCTGCCTGCATCCTCTTGATTCTGGATCATGTTGCCGGAACCAGTTTCTTTGTCCCTTCCGGTTTGGTAATCAACGACCAACTGATACCGCATTCCGGTGGATCGACGCTGCTTTGGCAGCACTTGTTCTGGTTTTTCGGTCATCCCGAGGTATATATCGCGATCGTGCCTGGTCTGGGGATCGTGAGCCATGTTCTGGTGACCAACATGCGCCGCCCCATGCTCAGTACTAAGGCGATTCTATACTCCATGTGGGCTCTTGCCTTCCTCAGCTACATGGTTTACGGCCATCATATGTTTGTCAGCGGAATGAATCCGTATTCCTCGATGGCATTCTCCTTCCCGACGCTGATGATCACCATCCCATCCACCATTGTTGTTCTGATTTGGATCGGTAGTCTCTACGGTTCAAAACTGCGTATCAACACGGCGTCTCTTTTCGCGCTGGGTTTTATTTCGATGTTCGTCAGCGGCGGAGTAAGCGGCTTTTTCCTGGCTCAACCTTCGATCGATATCCAGCTTCACGCCACTTACTTCGTCGTGGGACATTTCCACATGGTGATGGGCGTCGCGGCGATGTTCGGCATCTTTTCTGGAACCTATTTTTGGTTCCCGAAAATGTACGGACGAATGATGAATGAGAGCTTGGGAAGGATTCATTTTTGGCTTACTTTCGTGGGAACCTACTGCATCTTCATGCCGTTCCATTACCTCGGTTGGGCCGGCAACGTGCGCCGCTATGCGGCATTCACCGATGATTACCTCAAGCCGCTTATCCCCTTGCATCAATTCATTACCGTCGCGGCCCTTTTCACCGGCGCGGTCCAGCTGATCTTCCTCTACAACTTCATCCACAGCAGACTCCGCGGAGCGACGGCGCCGGCCAATCCGTGGGAGGGCACTTCGTTGGAATGGATCATGCCTTCGCCGCCACCCTGGAACAATTTTGGCGGCAAAGACCCTGTCGTCTATCACGACGCCGATCAGTACGGCGTAATGACTCCCTCGGGCGCGGACTATATCATGCAGGACTCTCCGGAGATGCCCATTACAACCGCGAGTGGAGATTAACGGGAGGAACGCTCGAATGACGAGAGGAAGGGTGTAAAAGTTATGGCGACTACGTTACCACCACCAAAAACGCAGGACTTTGATTCGCCTGATCGTCAGGAGACTCGAAACACCGGAAATGGCGGCTGGCAAAACCTCGTCCCCGTCGATGGCAACTTGAAAACGATCGAAGCGTACTCGCCGCCACCCTCAAGCAGTGCGGTCTGGGTGGGTATTGCGGCAATCAGCATGTCCTTTGCCGCGTTTACCAGCGCTTTGATTGTTCGTCAAGGAGCCTCGACGGACTGGCAGCACATCACCTTGCCTTTCATTCTCTTCTTCAGCACTTTTGTGCTGCTGGTCAGCAGCGTCACGCTTGAAGTAGCCCGGCGGCGCATCGCTGTATTCATGAGTGGCCAGGATACGCGGGTGGAGATCCCGAGACGCTGGCTATACATAACGTTGTTTCTGGGATTGCTCTTCGTAGCGGGGCAGTACATGGCTTGGCTGCAGTTGAGGGCCCAGGGCCTGTATCTGGCCACCAACCCGAATAGCTCGTTCTTTTACCTCTTCACTGCCCTGCACGCACTGCACGTCATGGGCGGTCTCGGCGGGTTAATGCGGGTCATCCGTAAACTCGGGCAGTCCACGTTGCGGCGCAGCACTCTGAAGGCGACCGCATACTACTGGCATTTCATGGGCGTGCTCTGGGTTTATCTCTTTTTGCTGCTGTGGATGAGAATTTAGCCTACGCGGTTATAGGGAGGCGATGTGAGTCACAGTGAAATAACTTTGGGCGGGCATCATACCCCGGTGATGGAACCTTCGCCATTTGCGTTTCCGGCAATAAAACTGGCGATGTGGCTTTTTATCATTTCAGACATCATGACGTTTGCCGCATGCCTGGTCGCCTATGGATTCTTGAGGAATGCGACTCCGAACTGGCCCCGGCCGTTTCAATCCTCCACGATCACGAGCGTGATGGTGATGACGTTCATCCTCATCACTAGCAGTTTTATCATGGCACTTGCTGTACGGGCCGCGCGGGCAGGCGACCGGGCGTCCGCTTTCCGATGGGTGATGATCACCTTGGCAGCGGGCGTGCTTTTCGCCATCCTGCACATTCGCGAATGGTTCGGTATGATTGATCAAGGCGTAACCTTCTCGAAGAACCCTTGGGGAACCGGCCTGTTTGGGGGAGCTTATTTCAGTGTTACCGGCATGGAACTCTTGCACGTCATCGCTGCCCTAATTGCCATGCTTATCGTCGGCCTTGGCTACAAGCGCGGCCGTTACGGCGCGACGCATATCGAAAACTGCGGACTCTTTTGGCAGTTCATCAACATCGTTTGGATGTTCGTCGTGCCCTTGGTCTATCTCATGAGCGTGGCAAACTAGGCGGAAGACAAGAAGAAGACAAGAAAAGGATTCTTGAATATGAGCACAGCAGAAGCGCAAGGCCGAGTAGGGAAATACTTTGTAGTCTATCTCTGCATGCTGGCGATCGCGGCGATCGAGTTGATGATCGCGTATCGTCATCCGAGTGGAGCCCATCTTCTTGTGAGCATGTTATTGTTGGCTTTCGCCGGAGCGCTGCTGGGAGTGCTCTACTTTATGGGCTTGGGTTCGGAAAACCACAAGTCGATTGCGGCGTTTGCAGTCTTTACGCTTTTCGTGCTGGCGACCATCAATTATGGCTGGACGGATAGCTTCCGGCTTTTGTTTGGTGTGCCTTTCGCGAACTAAGACGAGGGAGCGGATGTTGCTGGTCGCGAGGAGTGGAAATGGAAACTAAGAGAGGACGCCTGCTGATTGCGCTCGCGTGGGTTATAGCGACAATGGGCATTTTGCCAGCTCCGGCGTTTTCCCAGAGTTGCGCACTGTGCTACACCCAGGCGGCTGCCGCCGGATCGAGAATGATCGAAGCCTTGCGCAGTGGGATCCTGGTGCTCATCGTACCGCCAACCTTGATGTGGCTGATCATTGCAATGATTGCCTATAGCAAGCGCAATCGGTTCAGACATGCTGGTAGCGTATCCGAATCTGGCTCTGATTGGTAGCAAGACGGAGTCACAACGAATTTCGCGATAGTTTGACACCAAGTCTCGATTTCGCGACCACACAAGGCCGCTCCGAAATCAAAGTGAAGGTTGCGTCCGCGTGAAACAGAGGCGCGAATGCCTGAAACGAGGAGTTCTGGCGAGATTGTGGCTGGCTGGTGTGGTGCCTGCGCGAAATAGAATTTTTCCCTCAATTCTGCAAGTTGTAGTGGCGATCGCGGGACCCGCGCCATTCGCGCTAAGCCAAACGCCTCTGCGTGCACTCCAGATTTACCATGCGCCGCGCACGCTGCCGCTGACCGCGTTTTATGACACTCCTGATCCGCTGCCAGCCGGTAAACCCGGTGCGCTTATCCGCTCCGAACAGTTTGACGAGTATCATCTGTCGTACGACGTTACGGCGTTTCGCATTCTCTATCACTCGCGGTCAGCGCGCGGCGATGACGTAGCCGTGTCGGGAGTAGTGCTGATGCCAGAGGGAACACCACCCACTGGAGGTTGGCCGGTAATTGCCTGGGCCCACAATTTCAGTGGATTTGCCCGCCAATGTGCGCCGTCCTTAATAAAAAACCTGATGGAGGGGCCACTCCTCTCCATGTATGTTGGGCTTGGGTACGCCGTCGTGGTCTCCGACTACGCGGGGCTGGGAACCAATTTTCCGTATGCGGCGCTGGACTCGCGCTCGAATGCACAGGATGTTATGTATTCCATCCCGGCGGCGCGCGTGGCCGTGCCTCAACTCGCAAGCAAGTGGGTGGTAGCGGGACTTTCATTGGGAGCACTCGTTGCCCTGAGTGTTGCCGAGAACACGCCTGAAGACGACTCCGGCTACCTGGGAGCGCTGGCAATTTCAGGGCTTGGCGAACCGGGGGATATTTTTACTGGCCTCGGCCTCGGGACGGACTACGCCTTGCTGGTATCCCTGGCCCAGGGGATCAAGACGGTATTTCCCGATTTTCGCGTCGAGTCCATGCTGACCGATAAGGCGATTCAGCTTTTGGAGCATCTCAGCCATTCTTGCGAAGTCCGGTCGGGGCCGCAGCTTCACGCCGATGAAATGCTGAAGCGAGGATGGGAGAATAACCGCTACGTCAAAGAGTTCTTCAACAGGAACAGGCTGGTCGGGAAGCCCGCAAGAGGCCCGCTGCTGGTGATCGGCGGGGAGAGCGATTCCGTTGTGCCGTTAGCCCTGACCGCGAAGGTGGTGTCGCGGCTGTGCGAGCAGAAAGATCGCGTAGCTTTTGTGAAGTATCCTGGCGTCAACTCGAGTGCGGTCCTCGGTAACTCGGTCAGTGAACAGACCAGTTGGATTAGAGCTAGATTTGCGGGACTCCCCGCACCGAGCAATTGCCCGTGACCTGATTCGCACTCGACGATTCTTCCATAGATGCGCCGGAACTTAGCGCGGACATTTAAGCTTCAATTCTGGCGGCTGCTCAGGATATTCTCGTCGGCCTAGACCGGCGTTGCGCCGTTCCATGCCCTGAATGCCCACACTCGCGCGCAAACTAACTCTTTGGAATTACTTCGCCCTTGGCTTCGGGACCATGATCGGTACCGGCTGGGTGGTCGTGATGGACGACTGGCTGGGCCGCGGCGGGCCGCTCGGAGCGATGCTTGGCTTCGCGATTGGCGGCGTGCTGTTGCTGCCGGTGAGCTACGTTTATGGAGAGTGGGTGAAGAGATTGCCCGATGCATCGGGCGAAGCGGCTTATACCGCGCAGGTTTTCCCGCCATTCGTCAGCTACATCACGGGTTGGATCATGCTGCTCGCATATTTCATTGTGTGCCCGTGGGAGGCGGTGGCGGTCGGTAAATTAGTCGCGTTTCTTTTTCCGCGGATTGATACCTGGGAGTTGTACCGCGTAGCCGGTGAGCCGGTGTTTCTTCCGCGGTTGCTGCTCGGCGCGGCCCTGACGATTTTTCTGGCGTGGTTGAATCTTCGCGGAATTCGGGCAAGCGCCACATTTCAGAACTGGACCACCACGGCGGTTATCGGTGTGTTTCTTTGTCTCCTGGCAGTGAGCGGCAATAGCGGTCATGCGAGCAATCTCCGGCCGTTGTTCAGCCATGCGCCTTTTCTTTCGATCTTGCTGACGCTGCAGATCGTACCGTATTTCATCACTGGCTTTGAATCCGTGCCGAAGGCCGCGGAGGAAAGCCATCCGGGATTTCCTGCTGGCGATTTTTTCAAGGCGATCGCGATGGCGTTGCTCGTTGGCACAGGATTTTACGTGCTGGCGGTGGGAGCCGTCGGCTATGTCTCCCCATGGGGAAGTCTGGTGGGCAAACGCTTTGCCACAGCGATTGCTTTTCGGCAGGGAACAGGGTCGGTGTGGTTGGCAAGATTGATCCTGGGAATTTCGCTGGTCGGGTTGCTACAGGTGTTTAATGGCAATTTTGTCGCGGCGACGCGGCTGTTGTTTGCGTTCGGGCGGCGCGGCACGATGCCGCGGGCATTTGGAAAGATAGATCAAACGCGTTTGACACCGAGCGTCGCGATCACGAGCGTGACGGTTGCAACACTCGTGGGACTGCTGATCGGAGATGCGCTGCTTGTGCCCGTGACTGAGGTAGGCGCGATGGCTTCGGCGTTTGGCTGGCTGGCCGCTTGCGTATCCTTTTATATCGTGGAGCGGAGGATGCGGCTGCGCGTGATCGCCGCGCTGGGGATGGTGGTGTCCTTGTTGCTTGTTTTAATGAAATGGCTCCCCGGCGTACCCGGGCATTTCACAATGGCAGAATGGACCGCGCTCGGCGTGTGGATAGCCATCGGATTACTGTTTCACGCGCGGTCCCGGGCAGCTTGATTGATGCGCTCGTGTATACTTTTGAAGAGCTTCGCAAATACTGACGAATGATTCCCTACCTTCATCTGGGACCGCTCACAATTCCCACCTTTGGATTGATGGTCGCGCTGGCGTTGATCACAGCCGCTTACATCCTGCAGGCGGATTTCGACCGGCGTGGGATGAAAGGCGACGCGTTCTTCATGATCACGGTCGCCGGGTTGGCGGGCATTATTGGTGCGAAGCTGTACCACCTGCTTGAAGAGCCCGGGGTGTTTTTTGCGGATCCTTGGCCCTTGTTGTTCAGCCGCTACGGATTTGCATGGTTCGGAGGATTTCTCGGCGGCTTTGGGGCCATGCTGCTGCTTGGACGGCGCGCGAAGCTGCCGATGCTGCAGTTTCTGGATGCGTGTTCACCGTCGGCCGCCTTTGGCTACGGGGTCGGCCGCATCGGCTGCTTTCTTTCGGGCGACGGAGACTATGGAAAGCCGACGTCGTTACCTTGGGGAATGAGTTTTCCGAACGGGGTTGTGCCGACGACCGAGCGCGTGCATCCGGCGCCGCTATACGAATTGATTCTTTGGTGCGCGATCGGCGCATTTCTGTGGCATATGGGAACGAAAGTACTAAAGGGGCCGAAAGCCAGGGGAGAGATTTTCTGCAACTATCTGATCTTGACCGGAGTCGCGCGTTTTTTTGTGGAGATTATCCGCATCAATCCGCCTTGGATACTCGGTATGTCCAATGCGCAAGTGGCGAGCCTCGCGTCCATCCTTGCCGGCGCGGTGCTTCTTTGGCGTATTAAAAGCCAATACCAAGCACTGAAAAAAGAGCATCGGATTGTCGAGCATATTGTTTCCTACGGCGATGTGCTGCAGGCCGAGTATCATCGTCCCACACCCGAATGCCCGCATCCAGAACGGTGGCACATGTACGATTCCATGAGCGCAGAGGTGGAAGTCTTGGATTTTCTGAAAGCGCTGGTCATCACCATCAAGCCGGAACTGGTGGTGGAAACTGGTACGTTCTCCGGGCTGAGCACGCTGCGTATTGCGGAAGGCTTGAAAGAGAATGGCGTCGGCCGCGTGATTACCTGCGAGTGGGACAAGAAAGTGCATGAAGCGGCGAAAAAACGTTTCGCGGAATCCGGCCTCGGCAAATGGATTGACGCGCGCAACGAATCCAGCCTGGAGATAAAGGTGGACGGGCGGATCGACATGTTGTTCTGCGATAGCGACGTGCCGCTGCGCGAAAAAGAAGTGCGGCGCTTCTTGCCGCAGATCAGTCCGTACGGTTTGATACTGATGCACGACGCGAGTTCGGCGATGAAGAGCGTCCGCGAAGGCGCGCTACGGCTCGAAGCCGAAGGCCTTGTCTCTATGCTGCTACTGCCCACGCCGCGAGGCTTGGTGCTGGGGCAGAAACGCGAAGGACGCAGCTAGCTTCACCCTACAACCATTCACGGACTACTCCAGCATTTGGCGGAGGACGTATTGCAGGATGCCGCCGTGACGGTAGTAGGAGACTTCTTCGGGAGTGTCGACGCGGATACGCACTTTGAAAGTTTTCACTTTGCCGTCGGCGGATTTAGCGTGGACGGTGGCTTCCTTGCGAGGCGCCAGGGTGGCAATGCCATCGACGTCGAATACTTCGTGGCCGGTCAGTCCGAGCGATTCGCGATTTTCTCCCGATAGGAATTCGAGCGGAACGACTCCCATCCCAACAAGGTTGCTGCGATGGATGCGCTCGTAGCTTTCCGCAAGAACCGCTCGGATTCCGAGGAGGCGCGTGCCCTTGGCGGCCCAATCGCGCGATGATCCGGAGCCATACTCTTTTCCGGCGATGACCAGGAGCGGCACGCCGTCCTCGCGGTATTTCACGGAAGCGTCGTAGATATACATCTTCTCGTTGTCGGGGAGATGCAGCGTCCAGCTTCCTTCCGTGCCGGGCGCAAGCTGGTTGCGCAAGCGGATGTTGGCGAAGGTGCCGCGCATCATGACTTCGTGATTGCCGCGGCGCGCGCCGTAAGAATTGAATTCATGCGGCTTCACACCATGAGCAATCAGGTATTTTCCGGCCGGTGAATCCACGGCGATCGAACCTGCAGGGGAAATGTGATCGGTGGTGACGCTGTCGCCGAGCAAGGCGAGAACGCGCGCGCCGGAAATATCCGCGAGCGGAGCGGGATTCTTGGGCATATTGTCGAAGTACGGCGGCAATTTTATGTACGTGGAGTTGGCATCCCACTGATAAAGATCGCCTTCCGGTATTTGCATGCCCTTCCACTGGGCGTCGCCTTCAAAAACTTCTCCGTATTCCTTGCGGTATTGTTCGGTGGTCACCGATGCGCGGACGGTAGCTTCGACTTCCTGAGGACTCGGCCAAATTTCGCGAAGAAACACTGGCTTGCCTTGGCTATCCGTTCCTAACGAATCGGTGGTCAGGTCCACATCCATGCGGCCGGCGAGGGCGTAGGCCACAACCAATGGGGGAGAGGCCAGATAGTTTGCGCGCACCAGCGGATGCACGCGACCCTCGAAATTGCGATTGCCGCTAAGCACCGCCACTGCAATCATATTGTTTTCCTTGATGGCCGCACCAATCGGCTCAGGGAGCGGACCGCTATTGCCGATGCATGTTGTGCAGCCGTAGCCCACCAAATGGAATTTCAGTTTTTCGAGGTAGGAAATCAGGCCGGAAGCCTGCAAATAATCGGTAACCACTTTTGAGCCAGGCGCCAGGCTTGTTTTCACCCACGGCTTTACCTGCAGACCGCGCTCCACGGCCTTTTTCGCGAGCAATCCCGCGCCCAGCATAAGCGAAGGATTCGAGGTGTTTGTGCAACTGGTGATCGCGGCAATCACTACCGCGCCGCTGGAAAGTTTAAAGGCATCACCGTTATTTTTGACGGCAACTTCCTTGGTGGGAGCGCCTTCGACCACTTTCGTGAACGATGACTTGGCGTTCTTCAGCGCGACGCGATCTTGCGGTCGCTTCGGTCCCGCGACCGTGGGTTCGATGCTGCCGAGATCGAGCTCCAGCTTGTCGCTGAACTGCGGATCGGGCGTTGAGTCCGTGCGGAAGAGCGACTGCTCCTTACAATAGGCCTCAACGAGCGCGATATGTTCGTGGCTGCGTGCGGTAAAACGCAGATAAGAAAGCGTCTCGTCATCGACTGGGAAAAAGCCCATCGTTGCGCCGTACTCGGGAGCCATGTTGGCGATGGTGGCGCGGTCTGGAACGCTCAAGCTGGAGAGCCCTGAGCCATAGAACTCCACAAATTTTCCGACAACACCTTTCTTCCGCAGCATTTCCGTGACGGTGAGAACGAGATCGGTAGCCGTTGAGCCTTCCGGTAGACGGCCATGCAATTTGAAGCCGACCACTTCCGGCACCAGCATCGAGAGCGGTTGGCCCAGCATCGCGGCCTCGGCCTCAATTCCACCGACGCCCCAGCCGAAGACGCCGAGGGAATTCACCATCGTGGTATGGGAATCGGTCCCGACGAGAGAATCGGGAAACGCTTCCAGGCGATTGCCGTTCGGCATGGCGCAAACCACGCGAGCAAGGTATTCGATATTCACCTGGTGGCAGATGCCGGTGTCCGGTGGGACCACCTTGAAATTGCGGAAGGCGTTCTGACCCCAGCGGAGAAACTGGTAGCGCTCGATGTTGCGCTGAAATTCGAGCTGTGCGTTAAGGCCGAAAGAATCGGCCTTGCCGAAGCTGTCCACCTGAACCGAGTGATCAATCACCAATTCGGCGGGGAACAGCGGATTAATGCGCTTGGGGTTGCCGCCGAGTTTTTGCATGGCTTCGCGCATGGTGGCGAGGTCGACGACGGCAGGGACGCCGGTGAAATCCTGGAGTAAAACGCGAGCCGGCATGAAGGCAGTTTCTTTTTGCGGGCCATTCGGGGTCCACTTGGAAAGAGCGCGAATATCATCGGCGTGAACGAAACGGCCATCTTCGCAACGAAGAAGATTCTCGAGGAGAATGCGGAGGGAGAAGGGAAGACTGCCTGCGGGCCCGAGACCTTGCTGTTCCAATTTTTCCAGGCGATAAATTTCAAAGACTTGCGCGCCAACGTTGAGCTTATCGCGGGCATTGAAGGAATTTGCTGCAGAAATGGGCATTCTCGACTTCCTTTCAAGGAGTGGACGGACTTCTATGATAACCGAAATCGTTGGCACACGTGGACCGGCTATAATGAAACACAATGAAGATTGTTCTGATCTCAACATACGAACTGGGGCACCAGCCGTTTGGCTTGGCATCGCCCGCGGCGTGGCTGCGCAAACGAGGGCACGCCGTGACGTGCATGGATTTGTCGCGCGAGTTGCTGAACGAAGAGGCGATCCACGAGGCGGTCTTGATTGCCTTCTATGTGCCGATGCACACGGCAACGCGGCTGGCGCTCGAATTCCTGGAGCCGATCCGGAGGATCAATCCCGCGGCGCATCTCTGCGCGTACGGACTCTACGCGCCGCTTTCCGCGGATATCTTGCGGACGCGAGGGATCAAAAGTTTGTTTGGCGGCGAATTTGAACAAAGTCTTGTCGATCTTACGGAGCATCTCTCTGGTCCTTCTGCGCTGCCACAGATTCACCCCCTAGATTCGAACGTGTCGCTGAGCCGCTTGCAGTTTCAAGTGCCGGACCGTACCGGCCTGCCACCGCCTCGGTCGTACGCCCATCTGGTGCTGCCTTCCGGCGAGCATCGAGTCGTGGGTTATACGGAAGCAAGCCGCGGTTGCAAGCATCTTTGTCGGCACTGCCCGGTTGTGCCGGTGTACGGAGGCGTCTTTCGCATCGTCGACCGCGATGTTGTGCTTGCCGATATCCGGCAGCAGGTGGCTACCGGAGTGCGACACATTACCTTTGGCGATCCGGATTTTTTCAATGGCGTGGGCCACGCAATTCCACTGGTGGAGGCGCTGCACCGGGAGTTTCCCGAGCTGACGTACGACGTGACGATCAAGGTCGAGCACCTTCTGAAGCATGCCGCGACGCTCGCCACACTGCGGGGCACGGGCTGTTTATTTATTACTTCCGCGATTGAGTCGCTGGATGATGCGGTTTTGCAGAAACTAGAGAAGCATCACACGAGGACGGATTTCTTTAAGGTCGTTGCGCTGTGCCGACGCACGGGAGTTACGCTACAGCCGACATTCATTCCGTTCACACCCTGGACCACCTTTGAACAGTTGCTGGATCTGTTTGAGCAACTCAGTCGGATGGAATTGACGGAATCCGTGGCCCCGATTCAATTGGCGATTCGTCTGCTAATTCCGGCTGGCTCGCGTCTGTTGGAACTGGAAGAAGTCCGAGGAATCGTCGATCCATTCGATGCAAAGGCGCTGGTGTATCCGTGGAAAAACTTGAACCCGGCTGTCGATGAGTTGTGTGAGGAGCTGCAAGGTGTCATTGTGGATTCCGAAAAACGCAAGCTCAGCCGCCCGGCGACGTTTATTCAGATGTGGAAAGCAGTCAACGAAGCGGCGGACCGTACTTTCGAGGATCGGACTGTGCCGCTGATTGCTGTGCGAGCTGCGGTGCCCTATCTTAACGAGCCTTGGTATTGTTGAGCGGAGCCGACGCGGGACCAGTTGGTCCCCATCGCAAAAGTGAAGGAAGCTGTTCGCCAAGCGGAGATATTTTTGTAAACTGCGGCGCTCGACACCATGACCTGCAAGAGAAAAATCCTACTGCTCGCCAGCAAATTGGGCTATCAGACGCGTTCGTTTCAGGCCGCAGCGGACAAGCTGGGTGTGGATATCATTTATGTGACCGACCGGTGTCACCGGCTGGATGATCCCTGGAACGACCGTGCTGTGGCGGTGCACTTTGAAACGCCAGACGAAGCGGCGAGTACCGTGCTCGAAGCGGTGCGAAGCGTTGGCGTGGATGGAATTCTGGCGTTGGGTGACCGGTCGACGGTTGCCGCGGCTTACGTCGCGAGGGGATTGGGGCTTCGGTACAACCACCCGGCAAGCGTGGAGGCGTGCAGAAGCAAACAGCGGATGCGCGAGGTGCTGAGAGATGCGGGTGTGCCGTGTCCGTGGTTTCGAAGCGTAAAGCTGGATCCGCTGCCCGAACCATCGTTGCTCGGAATTCGATATCCGTGCGTGTTGAAACCGATTTCGCTTTCCGCAAGCCAAGGCGTTGTGCGCGCGAACAATCGCGACGAATACTTGGCGGGAGCGGCGCGATTGAAACGATTGTTGGATTCGCCGGAGATTCGCGCGACCCGCGAACCGCACCTGGACGAAATGCTGGTGGAAGGTTATCTGGAGGGCAGAGAGGTAGCGGTTGAGGCGCTACTGACCGAAGGAGAGCTGCGAATATTGGCGATTTTCGACAAGCCGGATCCGCTCGACGGGCCGTACTTTGAAGAATCGATCTACGTGACACCGTCGCGGTTGCTGGCAACGGAGCAGACGACGATTGGGGCGTGTCTCGTGAACTCAGTGCGGGCGCTCGGTCTTTCTCACGGCCCCGTCCACGGCGAATTTCGATTGAATGAGCAAGGCGTTTGGCCGATCGAGATTGCGCCTCGGCCTATAGGCGGCCTCTGCGCGCGCGCATTACGGTTTGTTGACGAAAGAACAGCAGAAAACTACGGCCTAGAAGAACTTCTCTTGCGTCACGCTTTGGAGATGCCTGGTGCGGATGCCGCACGGGAGCGCGCGGCATCCGCCGTGATGATGATTCCCGTGCTGCTGAGTGGAATCCTCGAAAAAGTGGCAGGGATCAAAGAAGCGGAAACCACGCCAGACATCACCGGCCTCGAAATCACGGCGCGGCTGCACGATTTCATTGCGGCATGGCCGGAAGGTTCAAGTTACCTGGGGTTTTTGTTTGCGCGAGCCAGGGAGCCAGATGGAGCGGAAAATGCGCTGCGTGAGGCTCATAAAAAGTTGCGATTTACCTTGACCCCAAGGTTGCCGGTGGAACATCCCGTCACCCACACCGTCCCACCGGCAGATTGCGCGTAACGCGTAATCTGAACCTCTTGTTAACTGCAAACCTAGGGATTGCTCTTTTGCGCTTCGAGCCGCTGCAATACATCTTGGGCAAATTCCTCGTCCGTTCCGCCGCCATAGCCAATCTGCGTCCATCGCCACGCACCCTTTGGATCGACAATCCAGTTCTGTGGAATCGCATAGCCATCCAGCAAGCTGACCACAACGGAATAAGCCGGCAGCACCGGAAACGTGTAGCCTTTATCCTTCAAATACGGCGCGACCAGCCCGAGATCCTCGTCGATATTAAAAGTCAAAACCTGGATGTCCGGCCGGTCCTTTACCTTTTCGTAGAACTTTTCGAGGTGCGGAAGTTCCGCATTACACGGGCCGCACCAGGTAGCCCATAAATTAATCAGAAGTGTTTTCCCGCCGAGCTCTTTTAAGCTCCAGGTTTTTCCGGACAAATCCGACAGCTCAAAAACCGGGATTTCCTTTGTTGGCTTTTCCCACCGGCCTTCGGCCAACTCCGTGCCCTTCGCGGCGGGCGGCATGCTCCAGACCACCCACGCCGTTTCCGTGCCGCCTAGTTCCTTCCATAGGGCATGGGCTTCGTCCATCTGGTCGTCCCGAAGTTTTCCGTGCCACGCTTTTGTCGGTTCCGAACGAGACTGCAAGGCCAGTTGATAATAGGCGAGCGCATCCTGCTTGTGGTTGTCCAGAGCAGCCAGCCTGGCGCGATTGCACCAATCAGCGGACTGGAATTTCTTGTCTTCGGGCGGCGGGGCTTCTACGAACGCTCGAACACTTTGCGCGGCTTCGGGATTTCCCGCTTGCTTTGCCGCTTTCAACACGCTGGCAGCCAGCGCTTGGTCCCTCGAGATCTGTCCCTGTGCCATTTCCTTGAGCTCGTCCGGGGCAAGATTGTCATTCTGGCGGGCGCGCTCGTTTTCTTTGACGGTCAACGCCTTTGCTTCATTGGCGAGTTTAATGGCTCGCGCAGGCTGCCAACCATGCATTGTCAAATAGCTGGCGGCATAGATGACGTTCCAGGACTGAGGAGGCTCGTAGTCGCTCGAGGATTTCAAGAAATGCTCCATGGCGGCCGTGCCCTCGCTCTCCGGGATCCTGTCATCATCGTAGATCGTGTAGAACCAGGTATATCTCTGCAGGTTCGCGTCGTCCGGGTAATCGCGGATCCAAACCTTCACCGCCGGTTCGCGCTCCGCATTGTATTTCGCCCAAGCGGCGGAATCGCTTTGATCTTCGGGCGCCTTGTGAGACTCCTCCCAGCGATCCTGAACAATCTCCGATGCCTCTTCAGACTTGGGGCGTTCCTTCAACAAGCGGTCTTCTATCGCGGTGACCGTCTCTTTCGAGGCGCCACTTTGTTTGTAGCCCTTGATCAGGAAAGCTTGCCACTCCGCGTCGCCTTTGGGATTCAGGGACTCCAGTCGTCGCAGGTCTCGAGCGATCTGCTTGCGAAGCGCGTCGTGCTCGGCCGGGGGACGCGTGCGGAACTCCAAGCCCCACAGGATTGCGTAATCCTCCAAGCGTTTCGGATCCCTATCCTGCTCCAACCGCGCGCGCAGCGCCACGGCAACTTTCGGTTGCAGCGCGGCATTTTTATTGAGAATCCACTGAGCTTGGCCATCGGGGGAAGCAGGACAAACCAAGAAGAACGCCGCGATGTTTTCAGCGGCTTTCGCGTTGTCCGCGCGTTTGCCGCTGAAATAAATGTTTGCAAGAGCCAGCGACGGCCAAGGAAAATTCGGTGCTTTGGCTTTGGCCGATTCCAGTAAGCGAATGCTCTCCGGCGTATCTTTGCGGAACAGCGCCATACCGCCGACGGTGAGCGCCAAAGCATCGTTCGGACTATCCGCGGCAAATTTCGCGAAGCGCTGCTGGACTTCCAGAAACGCCTCCGGTTGCTGATAGCGCATCGTCTGAATCAATCGCTGGTAGGGAACAATTTCCCGAGGATACTTTGCGATCAAGTCGTCCAACACCTGGCGTTCGTACGCGCTGCGCGCGCCAAGTTTCATCTTGTCCACCACCTTATCGTCGAGTTTTTCGTCGAGAGTATTGCGAACGACCGAGGAAGCTTCGCAGCCCGGCAGAGAAAGGCGGGTTTGGCCTTGAAGTGGTGAAGGACGGGCGAGAACGAAGGCAAAAAGCACGGAGATCGCGGCCGCTGCCTTACGCATGGTGTGCCTCCGAATGCACAATCTCCTGAAGACGAAGCGGCTCAATCGACAGAGGTGATAAGTGCATTACGAACGAGCGACGTATAACGCCGGCAGGATTGCATGTCGCTCTCTATAGGATAGCCGAGTGGCTATCCCTTCGCTTTGGGCGCGACGTAGCCCTCGGGGAGTTTCGCGCCTTCCCCAAAGAAGAATTGCTCCATCTGTTCTTCCATCACCTTTTGGGAATTGGGATCGAGAGGATTGAGGCGGTACTCGTTCATCACCATTTTGGAATGCTCGACCCAGAGCTTCCAGGCATCCTTGGAAACATTCTCGTAAACGCGCTTGCCGAGTTCGCCTCTCCAAGGGACGCGGTCCAGTCCCGGCAATTCTTTGTCGAATTTCACGCAATGCACCATGTGCGTGCCGGGCTTAATGGGCTCGCTGACGGACGGCGTCGGTTCACACGGATCGTTTGCCATGAACTCCTCCCCAGGAGTATTCATTGTCCGTCACCTATCGACTGCTTGCAATAGAGGCTTCGAAAGCGGGCGCTGCTTGGTTTCAGTCGCATTTCTTGAACGTTTTTTTCCTTCCGTCGTGCCCCTTAATCTGATATTCCTCGTGGGCTTGCCGGGAGGCTGCGGAGTGCCAGAGATAACCTCAGTGTTTTGGGACATTGGCGGCGTGATCCTGACCAACGGCTGGGACCACAACTCGCGCATGGATGCAGTCCAGACGTTTGGGCTCGATGGGGAGGAATTTCGGGAGCGCCACGATCTGTCCTTCCCCGCCTTCGATGCCGGCCAGATCTCGCTCAACCAATATCTGGATCAGACGCTGTTCTATCGCCCACGTTCGTTTTCCCGGGAGGAGTTTACGGCCTTCATGTTTGCCCAGTCCAAGGAATACCCGGAAACGCGGGCGGTGCTGTCGGACGTAGCGCATAGCGGTAAATATCTTGTCGGGTCCATCAATAATGAACCTCGCGAATTGAACGATTACCGTATCGAAGCGTTTGGGTTGCGCAAGGAATTCCAGGTGTTCTTCAGTTCTTGTTACTTGAAGGCGCGCAAACCCGAAGAAACCATTTACCGGATCGCGCTCGACGTGTCGCAACGGCCTGCGGAACACTCCGTCTTCATTGATGATCGCACCTTGAACCTCGAAAACCCTCGCCGCCTGGGCATGCACGTGATTCATCACCAGAACGCAAGGCAATTGCGAAACGAGCTGAATGGTTTAGGAATCGAGGTATAGTTCTGGTCCGGCTTGGCATCCAATTCCTTTTGAGGATTTTTTTTCAACAGACCTCCCGGAGGAAAAAACATGAGCGAAGAGACCACACGGCGTGGTTCCATTTACGGGGGAACCGCCGAACCCTGCGCGATCGTTTTGTTCGGAGCGTCGGGAGACCTGGCGAAGCGCAAGGTGATCCCCGCAATGTTCGACCTGGCGCAACACAATTCCCTCGGGGAACGTTACGCCATTCTCGGTTTCGCGCGTACGCCCATGACCGACGATTCGTTTCGTGCCGCGATCGGCGAGGCCGCGAAAACCATCTCCGAGGTAGGGCCGATCGATCCCGCCAAGTGGGAAGCCTTCGCTTCCAACCTCTATTATTCTCCCGGCGATTACTCGGACCCGGAGGCTTATGCGAAGCTGGCAAAACGCCTGACGGAACTTGACGCGGAAAAGAAACTAGGTGGGAACCGGTTGTTCTACCTTTCCACGCCGCCGGAGGTGTACAAAGACATCGTGGAGCAGCTCGGCCGCGCGGAATTGGCGAAACCCTCCGCTCCGGGCTCGTGGGCGCGCATCATTATTGAGAAGCCCTTCGGCCGTGATTTGGCGTCGGCGAAGGAATTGAACACGTTCGTCCACGACTTTTTCGAAGAGAAGCAGGTCTACCGCATCGACCATTACCTCGGCAAAGACACGGTGCAGAACCTCTTGGTGCTGCGCTTCGGCAACGGCATTTTTGAGCCGCTCTGGAATCGCAACTATGTGGATCATGTGCAGATTACCGCGTCGGAGACGCTCGGTGTAGAGCGCCGAGGCGGTTTCTATGAAACCGCTGGAGCGTTGCGCGACATGATCCAGAGCCACGTGTTGCAATTGACTTCGCTCGTCGCGGTAGAACCGCCGGCCTCGTTCGACGCTAATTCCGTACGCAACGAAAAGCTCAAGGTGCTGCAGTCCATCCGCCCATTCAACCTGGAGATGGTGGCGCAGTGGGTGGTGCGTGGGCAATACGCTCCCGGAAAATTAGGGGACAAGGCGCTGGCTGGCTATCGAGATGAGCCGAACGTCAGCGAGACGTCACGCACGGAAACGTTTGTCGCTATGCGTCTGCTGATCGATAACTGGCGATGGGCCGGAGTGCCGTTCTATTTGCGCACCGGAAAACGGCTGGCAAAACGCACCACCGAGATCATGATTCAGTTCAAACGCGCGCCGCACATGGTGTTCCGCGATAAAGACATCGACGCAAACCGGCTGGTGCTGAACATTCAGCCATCTGAGGGGATTTGCATTTCTTTCGGTGCCAAAAAGCCCGGCACGGAAATGAACATCGGCAATGTGGCGATGGATTTTAATTACATCAAGGCGTTCGGCAATGGATCGAGAAGCGCCTATGCGACTCTGTTGAACGATTGTCTGCGAGGGGATGCGACGCTGTTTGACCGTGGGGACTCGGTGGAGGCGGCGTGGACGTTGATTGATCCCATCCTGGATGTATGGAGCGCAGCTAAGACGGCTACCGTGCCGGAGTACCCTTCTAGTAGCTGGGGGCCAAAGGAATCGGACCAGCTACTCGAAAGAGACGCCAGACAATGGTATAACCCTTAAAACGGTTTAATATCCAGTTTTGCATGGGGGGCAAGGTGATTCTTGCGGGCGACGTGGGTGGTACCAAGTGCAATCTGGCGCTTTTTGCGGAAAAGAACGGCAAGCTGGAATTTGTATTTCGGGAACGCTTTGCAAGCAAGGAATTCGCAAAGTTTGACTTGATCATCAGGGAATTTGCGCGTCGCGCCGCCCCCTATCTTGGCCAGGAAAAAATTCGAGCTGCGGGATTTGGCGTGGCCGGACCGGTCATTAACAACCGCATTCATGCGACCAACCTACCCTGGATTGTGGAGGCCGAAACTCTTGCCGGGGAGGTGGGCGTCGAGTCGGTGGTATTATTGAATGACCTCGGAGCCACCGGCCACAGCCTGGAACACCTCCCGCCCGAAGATTTTTGCGTTTTGAACGTCGGGACGCCGCTGGCGGGTGCGTCGCGTGCTTTACTAGCTGCAGGGACAGGGCTGGGCGAAGGCATTTTGTTCTGGGAAGGCACGCGCTATAAAGTAGTGCCAAGCGAAGGCGGACACTCCGATTACGCGCCCCATTCCGATCAGCAGATTGAGCTGCTGAAGTTCATGCGTCACCGCTATCCGCAGGTGAGTTGGGAGCTGATACTCTCTGGCCGCGGGTTTCGCACCCTGCATGAATTCATCGCACCTAGCGTGAAGCATCCGATTTTCGAGGATCCGGACGCGGATCCCGCCCCGTTCATCACCAAGAGCGGCCTGGATCATTCTTGCCCCGTGTGCGTGGAAACCCTCGACCTTTGGACTAACATCTATGGAGCGGAAGCCGGCAATCTGGCGCTGAAGGTTCTGTCCCTGGGCGGGGTGTATGTAGCCGGGGGGATCGCCGTGAGAATCCTGCCAAAGATGAAGGATGGGACGTTCTTCAACGCCTTCAAAGACAAATGGCATTTCGAAAAGATGCTTCTGGAGGTGCCGGTCTCGGTGGTGCTGAACGAGTCCGCGCCGCTCATTGGGGCTGCCTATGAGGCGTACGCGACCGTAAAGTAATCGCTCTGTCGCAAACGAATTCAGCCCTCCCACATCAAGCATTTTTGATAAACTGGTTACTCTGATTGGCGGTTTGTTGGACCGCCATCCGTCATGTGCAAGTCCTGGTATCCGCTTAGCGGCGGATGGAGGCATGGAGCCCTGGCATGAGCAGTACAGCTACTACCCCAGTTACGGAAATTCTCAATTATTGGGGCGGGTCTTGGCGAAAATCCGCCGCCACCGAGTTTGTGAATGTAACAAATCCGGCGAGCGGTGACCTGATCGCGAAGACGCCGCTTTCTTCGAAGGCCGATGTCGATGCGGTGGTGCAAGCAGCCGCGGAAGCCTTCCCGTCTTGGCGGCGGACACCCGCGGGCGAGCGCATCCAGTATTTATTCAAGTTGAAATTCCTCCTGGAGGATCACATCGACGAGCTGTCTCGGCTGATCACACTTGAAAACGGTAAGACCTTTGCCGAGGCCAAGGCGGAATTGCGGCGGGGCATCGAGAATGTAGAAGTAGCCTGCGGCATTCCAATGATGATGCAGGGCTACAACCTGGAGGACATTACGCCAGGCGTGGACGAAACACTGATTCGCCAGCCGCTCGGCGTGGTCGCGGCGATCGTGCCGTTTAACTTTCCGGCGATGATTCCGTTTTGGTTTTTGCCCTACGCGATCGCGTGCGGCAACACCTTCGTGCTGAAGCCGAGCGAACGAGTGCCGGTCGCGGTGCGACGCCTAGTAGAACTAGTAGAGAAGACGGGCATTCCCAAGGGCGTCGTGAACGTGGTGAATGGGGGGAAGGAAGTCGTTGATGCGTTGTGCGACCACCCGGCGGTGCGTGCGATCAGTTTTGTAGGCTCTACGCCGGTAGCGAGGCACGTGTACGAGCGTTCGGCGGCTGCCGGGAAACGGAGCCAGTGCCAGGGTGGCGCGAAGAATCACGTCATCGTACTGCCTGATGCGGACATGGACCTGGCTAAACAGATCATCAGCGATTCTGCGTTTGGCTGCGCTGGCCAGCGTTGCCTGGCGGTTTCCGTCGCGGTCACGGTTGGCGAAGCGCAAAAGACCTTCCGCGATGCCATCGCTGAAGCGGCGGCGTCGATCAAGGTAGGGTTTGGGTTGGACCAGGGCGTTCAGATGGGTCCGGTCATTTCGAAAGAAAGCAAGTCACGCGTTGAATCGCTGATTGCTAAGGGAGTGACCGACGGCGCGAAGGCGGTGGTCGATGGGCGAAACACGAAAGTTGCGGGACACGAAAATGGCAATTTCGTGAAGCCCACGATTCTCGACGGTGTTCCCGCCTCCAGCCCGCTGGCCAACACGGAAATTTTTGGGCCGGTGCTCAGCTTGATTCACGCCAACAACATTGACGAGGCCATCGAATTTATCCGCAGGAGCCCGTACGGGAACCAGGCGTCGCTCTTCACCACCAGCGGCGCCGCGGCGCGCAAATTCCGCTACGAAGCTCCCGCCGGAAATATCGGTATCAACATTGGAGTAGCTGCGCCGATGGCGTATTTCCCGTTCAGCGGCTGGAAAGAAAGCTTCTTCGGGATTCTTCACGCGCAAGGCAAAGACGCGGTGGAGTTCTACACCGAGTCGAAAATCGTCGTGGAGCGTTGGTCGCGCCAGGAAACAAGGAAATTTTAGCGGAGGATCGCCGAAGCACCTCAGTCTCAGGATTATCCCACGGATTATTGGTTGAGATCCTTCATCGCGCAGAGGGCGCGCTCCTCGGGATGACAACGTCGGTAGTAGCCGTGGACTGTTGTCAAAGCCGCGCGGCATCAGGTTGCCTCACGATGACACGCGACAGGTTGCGGTAAGCAAGCCTATATCCGCTGTCGACTCTAGGCTGTTGACTCTGCTAACTTCTCTTGGCATGCAGAATCGCGTCGACGTACATCCCCAACTGGAGTGCGCGGAAACACTGGCGTCGCGCTATTACACTGACCAAGCTGTGCTGGCGCTCGAGAAAGAGCGCATCTTCCGTCGGACTTGGCAGTTGGCAGGCACTCTGAGTCAGCCCTGCAGTGAGGTGAAGGGCAGGGTGCGCACCATCGCCGATCCAGAATCCTTTTTTACGTTTGATCTGGCGGGTGAGCCGATCCTAGTCGTTCGCGATGCTGCGGGCGTGCTTCGTGCGTTCAGCAATGTCTGCCGCCATCGTGCCGGCCCCATTGCTCAGGGTTGCGGCAGCAGAAAAGCGTTTAATTGCGCCTACCACGGCTGGACCTACACGTTGGACGGGCGGCTAATCGGTACGCCCGAAGTGGACGGCATGGAGTTCTTCGATCGATCGACGATGGGGATGGTGCCGTTGCGCTGCGAAACCTGGGAGCAATTCATCTTCGTCAATTTTGCTCCCGAAGGACCGACGCTTGCTGAATACCTCGGCAACATTCCGGAACTGTGTCGCGATTTTTCCTTCGCCGGCCTAGGCCTTGTCGAACGGCGCGATTACATCATCAACTGCAATTGGAAGGTGTACGTCGACAATTTCCTCGAGGGCTATCATATCCCGATCGTGCACCCTGGGTTGATGAAGGAGATCGATTACCCGAGTTATCGCTGTGAAACGTTTCGCTATCATTCACGGCAGCACGGCCCGGTGAAGGAAGTGAAGCCTGGTGAGGCGCACGAACGCGTCTATCAGCCCGGCACTGGCCTCAAAGAAGCGCTGTACTTTTGGCTGTTCCCTAACATGATGCTCAATTTCTATCCCGATAATGTGCAAACGAATCTGATCCTGCCGCTCGCCCACGATAAGACGCTGGCGATCTTCGAATGGTATTTTCACGATGTCGATTCAGAAAGGGTCCGCGAGCGCGCCGCCAAAGCCATCGCGTTCAGTGAAACCGTACAGCAAGAGGATATCTACATCTGTGAAGCGGTGCAGCGTGGATTGCAGTCGGCCACCTACGATCGCGGCCGTTACTCCGTGAAGCGTGAAAACGGCGTGCACCATTTTCATCGGCTGCTGTGCGAATTTCTGCGCTGACGTTCAAGAAAGAAGAATAAGCCGTTACCAAGTGCCATAGTCCGGAATCCCATTTGGCGACGGCCTAGCCGGGTTTATGATGAACCTGAGGCCGAGGAGTAGAAACCATGGCAGTTCAGCGTCGCACAGTAGATCTTTCGGCTTATCCCGACCTAGTGGTGATCTATCTAGGGATGCAGGTGCGAACTCTTGCAGGCCTCAAGACGCTCTTTGGGTTTGGCCCAAAGATCGCCAAATCTGCGGCGGACCAGCCGGACGGCCTGCTGCGCCACGACGCCTTTCTTTGGTCATTATTTCCACCGCATGCGGGTATACGCCAATATTGGCGCGATTTTGAGTCTTTGGAGCGCTGGGCGAGATCGGAGCCGCACCGCGCGTGGTGGAAGAATTTCCTGCGCGACACGGGCGGCACCGGTTTCTGGCACGAGACTTACTTCATGCAAGGTGGAATCGAGGCCATCTATGATGACGTGGCGGGCCCGATGGGCTTGCTGAGCTTCGCGCCGGCAACAACAGCGAAAGGCCCGATGTTTTCGTCGAGGCAGCGCGCCCATTTGTCGGGCGCGGCCTCCATCGCGCCGCCGCTTTCGGAATCCGAGTTGGGCGATCGCTAAACCGGAGCCCTGATTTTCCCCAGGCGTTCGGCGAAAATCCGTTGCCGTCGTGAAACAAGGATTATGGATGTGCCGGCGCCGGTGTGGGCGCGGGCGTAGTAGCCGGCTTGTTAAAATCGAAATTTACCTTTGGAGCCTGACGGGCGCCTTCCTCAGTCTTGAAATAAGCGTCGTTGCGTGTGAAACCGCCGAAGCTTGCAACGAGGCTGTTGGGGAAGAGCGAGATGTAGGTGTTGTAGTCCTGGATCGCATCGTTGTAGCGCTTGCGTTCCACCGCGATGCGGTTCTCCGTGCCTGCCAGTTCGTCCTGGAGGCGCATGAAATTTTCGTTCGACTTCAATTGCGGATAGTTTTCAACGATAACCATCAAGCGGCTCAAGGCCGAGTCCAACTGTCCATTGGCTGCGATCTTATCCGCCGGCGTCCTGGCCCCCATCATGGCTGCGCGAGCCGCGGCGATATCGCCAAATACCGTTTGCTCCTGCACCGCGTAGCCCTTCACGGTCTGGACAAGGTTAGGAATTAAGTCCGCGCGGCGCTGTAACACAACGTCCACCTGCGCCCATGCCGCATTCACCGCTTCGCGCTTGATGGCCATTTGATTTCGCCGGCTGACGTAGGCGGAGCCGAGCACAAACGCCAAAATCAAGAGCACAACAAGAATTACGATTCCCGCTTTCATATCCACCTCGTTCGGTTGAGTTTCGGATCTCTATTGCTGCGCAACGCGCTTCCACTCCTTCTTCGGTACCAGGCGGTCCATCGCGATCACCACTTTTTCCAGGGCGTGAATGTAGCGGTCGTAGACGGTGAAGGAATCCTCGGACAGCCCTTCGCCCTCATGGAAGCCGTAAGCGGCTTGAAACGCTCCCGCGTCCGCGCCGGTTGCCACGGCAATGCGCGCAAACAACTCGGGCGCTTCCGCTGGCGGCTCCTCGCCGAAGGCCAGTAGTGTATGGCGAAGCAAGGTCATCGCACCCGAGGCAGTTTTCTTCAAAATGGTCGTGTATTCAATTTCGTTATTTCCCGCGTGCAAGACGTGCTGTCGCAAACGCAGCAGCAGCAGCCGAAGATCGCGTTCGACTTGCACGCGATGCAGATTCATGGGGATGTCCAGGTCCGCAACGGGATCGTTTCCAAACAGCACGCGGTGCGCCCGCTTGACGTCGAGGCTCTCGATGGGAAATACATCCGTCGAGCCTTGCAATTCTTCGCTAAGAAAGAAGAGGGGAGTCGGCTCCTTTTCCTCACGGGTCCACCAAAGCACCACGGGGGCCAGCAGTTGCAATTCGTGGACGTCGATGGTTACCAAGGTGCACAAGATATTCAAGTCCGACGTTCCCGGCCGGTAGGTTCCGCTGGCGGCGGATCCGTAAAGCACAACAGACTCCAAATTTTTTCCCGCCGCTTCCTTCAATCGACTGACCAGTTCGCCCAACTTCGTTTCCATGATTGCACCTGTGCGCTGTTTCATTCTTCTCTACCAACTGCCGCCTGCACCACCGCCCCCGCTTGCTCCTCCTCCAAATCCACCAAAGCCGCCGCCTCCACCACCCCAGCCGCCGCTTCCACCGCCGCCCCAACCACCACGGCTTCCGCCCCAACCTCCACCGATGACCGGACCCACCCACCAGCCGCTGCCCAAGCCACCGCCGCCACGCCGGTTGATATTACTGCCAGAACCGCCGGAACGCGATATTAAGAAAACCAGTAAAATGATTCCGAGAAAGATCCAGATGCCCAGGCTGCCCGATTCCTCCCGTTGCTTGACCGGGCGTAGTTGCGGCGCACCAGTTAGCGTGATGCCTTTGTCGTCCGCGATGTACTTCGCTAGCTTCCATGCGGCTGCGGCAATGCCGCTGTTGTAATCCCCCTGGCGAAAGTAGGGCGTCATCAGGCGGCCGGCGTCGCCAGCGCGCGCGTCATTAATGATCGGTTCGAGGCCGTACCCGACCTCCGTCCAATACTTGCGATCATTCGGAGCGACTAACAGCATCACACCGTTGTCCTGCTTTTTCTGACCAATGCCGAATTGTTTGTAGAGTGAGTTGGCGTATGGCTGGATTTCGTTGCCGTCGAGAGACTTGACGGTGACGATGGCCATTTGCGCGCCGGTTTTCTGCTCAAGCTCCGTACAGAGAGCTTCAAGTTGCGTCTTGGTTTGTGCGTTGACGATTCCGGCGCGGTCGGTGACGTATCCAGCAGGCTTGAAATTCTTGAAATCGTCGGCACACACAATCGCAGGCAGGACTAGTACGAGCCACGCAAGGTGCGACGCTAGCATGATTTTGCCGAGTTTCATGGATTCCCGTGAGAGCCTAACGAAACTGCTCCTTCGGCACAAGAAAGAAAACGCAAGATCTGTCTTTGGCGCGGAAGAACCGATGGAAAATCTTCCCGAATTCTCTCAAAAAGCTGGCGCTCAGATCCCCGTTGAAGTTCGCTACCGGAGATCGCCTCACGCTGGATTGCCGGATTGACCGCTGTTGCATCGAATCATACTCTGTACTCGGCATGGATACTTCCTCACCGAATCCCTCCGAGCGGCTGTGGGGTCAGCTCCCGCGTCCGGTGCTTCTGGCGCTCTCGATCCTGTTTTGCGGGGCGACCACGCTGTACGCGCTTACGTGGATTGTGGATGCTCTCCACCCGAGCATCTCTCAAGTCGAAATCGGGATCAATCAATCGGCCAATACATTTTTCGACCCAGCGACCGCTTCCGTACAGGTCTATAACGTGATGCCGGGCAGTCCGGCGGAAAGAGTGGGCCTGCGCGCGGGGGATCAAATCATCGCCCTTAACGGTCACGCGCTCGAGTCTTACGCACTGATGGCGAAAGTATGGAGCCGATCTCATCCCGGCGATAGCGTCGAGGTCACCGTGCGACGCCCGGGTGAAGCTGAACCTTTGACGTTTCACACTATTTTTCGATCCGCTGGCGCAGGGAGAAGCTCCGAAGGTCCGGCGAGAACGTCCGCTCGCGAGGTTTTGAGTTTTTACCCGATCTTTTTCTTGTTGGTGGGATTCGGGGTACTTCTTCTTCGCTTGGAAGACCCGGACGCGTGGCTTCTGGCTTTGCTTTTTGCGTGCTTTGTCTCCGTTCCTCCATTCAACAATCAGGGCGGTCTGCCGCGGGCTTTGGAGCTGTTCATCTCGCTGTTTAAAACCGTATTTTTCTCACTGATCGCGTCGGTGTTCTACATCTTTTTCGCGCTCTTTCCGCAGAAGTCTCCCTTGGAGCGTCGCGCTCGGTGGTTGAAGTGGGTTGCTTTGGGGTTCGCATTGGCGCAGATGCTGCCAGGCTTGGCGACCGGCAACGGTGTCCGCCTTCCCTCGTTTGTAAGCAATTTGGCCGGCTCGGAAGGCTCCGAACACATTCGATTGGCGTTCACGTATCTATTTGTGGCGCTCGGTCTAACTTCTCTGGTGTTGAACTGCACGAGCGCGGAGACCCTGCCGGAATCGCGTCGCAAGTCGCGCGTCCTGCTTGCGGGCACTGTCGTCGGTGTACTCCCCTGGATTCTTGAACATATCCTGATGGACTTTCGCGGTTATCGCCCCCCGTTCTGGATCGACATGGGCCTCAATTTGTTGGTTCTACTCTATCCCTTGTCGTTTGCGTATTCGATCGTCAAGCACCGCGTGCTGGAAATTCCGGTGCTCTTCCGGCGCAGCCTTCGTTACGTTCTTGTACAGCGCGGCTACTTCCTACTTCTTTTTTGCGCCGCCTTGCTGACCATTTTCTTGTTCTCGCGCGTTTTCTCGGGCCTATTCGCGGAAAATTCGCAATTTGGCATGGCGCTCAGCGCGGCTTTCGGCGTCGCCATGGTGTGGGTCTCCGGACCGCTCGTGAAGCGCGGCACGGATCGCATCGACCGTGCCTTTTTCCGCAGCTCTTATGACGCTCGCGTGATTCTGCAGGACCTCGCCGAGAAAGCGCGCACGGTCTCGTCCCGCCATGAGCTTGCGCGGCTGCTGCAGGTGCACATCGAAGGCGCATTGCATCCACGATCGGTCGCGTGTTATCTCAGCACTGCTAACGGGAACCTCAGCGTCGAGCAAGCGCCCGCAACCGCAGAACCCGGATCGATTCCATTCTCGCTGCCTCGGCCGGGATTTCCTTTTCGTTTTGGGACCCACTTTGTACCCCGAGACGTCGACACCGTTTCGGAGTCGCTGCCGCTTCTTGGGGAGCTCGCGCGCAACGGAAAAGCGTGGGACGTTCCGCCACCTGCCGCCGACCAACCCGCGGGCGTTCCTGCGCTGACGCCGGAATGCCTCGTGCCTATTGTCGGGCGCAATAACAAGTTGATGGGTTTGCTCGTTTTGGGGCCGCGGCTATCCGAAGAGCCTTATTCGAGTGAAGACAAATTTTTGCTGGAAGCCGCTGCCGGCCAGGCTGCGGTGTCCCTGGAAAACATGTCGATGGCAGAGCAGATCGCCGACCGGCTGGAATTGGACCGGCGAGCAGCGCGGGAGATGCAGATTGCGCGCGACGTACAATCGCGGCTGTTCCCCCAGGTGATGCCGCCGCTCGCTACGCTTGACTACGCCGGAGCGTGTCTGCAAGCGCGGCAGGTAGGCGGCGATTACTACGACTTCTGGGACTTTGGCTCCAGCCATCTGGCGTTTGTTCTCGCGGATATTTCCGGAAAGGGAATCGCGGGCGCCCTCCTGATGGCCAATTTGCAAGCCAATCTGCGAAGCCGCTCTGCGGTCGCGCGCCAGGATATGCTCAACATCAACCGGGAAGGGCGATGGATGCCCGGCTTGCTCAAGTCGGTTAACCAATTGTTCTACGAGAACACGCCGGATGACCGCTACGCCACGGTGTTCTTCGCCGTGTACGACGACAGCTCGCGTCAATTGGAATACGCCAATTGCGGCCACAATCCGCCGCTGCTTTTTCGGGCGGAGGGTAAAGTGGAACGCCTTGAACCAACTGCAGCAGTGATCGGCATTTCCGCGGACTGGGAGTGTGCGACGAACACCATCGCGCTTCAGCCGAACGATGTCTTGATCATCTACACCGACGGCGTGACCGAAGCGAACGACGCAGAAGGCAACGAGTTTGGAGAAGACCGGCTACAGGAAGTCGTCCAGAAACATTTTACCGCGACCCCCGTGGAGCTGCTCACCGCGATTCAGGACGCGGTACAGAAGTTCAGTCCTGGCGAGCAGTTCGACGATCTGACGCTGGTTGTGGCTCGCGCGCGCTAGAGCCGGAGCCGTTTCATCCCTTCAGAGCAGTTAGCAGAGCCGTGCCGTTGGGCGTGCCCAGCCCTGTGCACGCGTCCCAGCCCGGACCCGCGGAATAGCTTCCGTTATTCCCTGACGTGATATCGTGAAACGTCGCTTCCGCCTTGGCCGCGTACAGTAGCGGATTGACGTAGCCGACGTTTGTACCGAGCGACTGGTTGATCAACGCGAAGAGCCCGGCCCACAAAGGCGCGACGGCGCTTGTGCCGCCGATCACCGTTGACTGCCCATCGACAACGACGTTGTATCCCGTTTCCGGGTCGGCGTCTCCCGCCACATCGGGCACGCCACGCCCAGCAAATCCGTTTGGGGCCTTCGGCACTTTTGCGCTCAGCTGAAAAGTCGGCAGGGCAAACAGTTCGCTGACCCCGCCTCCGGTCGCACCTTCGTTCGACGAAAGCTCATTCCAAACTTGTTCGTTGCCAATTGCGGTGCCCGAGATCGTCAGCTTCGTCCCTCCGCACGCGACCACGAAAGGACTCGACGCGGGAAAATCTACCTCCGGCGATCCGTTTGTGCTCCCATCCGATGAGCCGTCGTCGCCTGCCGCCGCGAGAACGGTGACGCCCATCGTCGATGCATCCTGGCAGGCGGAATTAAGCGCGTTGAGCGACTGCTGTGTCCAAGAATTTTCCGGCCCGCCCCAACTGATCGAAATGATCGAGGGCTTCAACGTGGTGTCATGCACGGCGGTCGTAACCGCGTCGATGAAGCCCTGATCGGTGTTGGGCGCGAAGTACGCGGCGAGTTGCGCGCCCGGCGCGTTAGCACCTGCCACTTCAAGGTCCAATTCGACTTCGCCGTCTGCACTGCTGGGATCGCCCGTCGGAGAATTTGTCGCTCCGTCGACGGAAACCGCAGTGATGTTTGGCGGAGTAATGCCTAGATTTCCGAAAAACGAATCGAGATCGCTGGTGTTGTAGCCGCCGCCGAGTTCAATCACCGCGATGCACTGCCCGGCGCCGTTAGCACCCGATGGAAAGCTATAGGCTTCGGCGACTTGAACCGGCGAAAGAGACGCCGCCGTCTCTTGCGCGTGAACACTTGGATTTCTCTTGCGCAGGCGAAAATGCGCTTTGGCTTGTGGGCGATTGTCGAGCCCAAATACGCCTTGAATGATTGATTCCAACTCGGCGGGGATGGTGAGCGTGCCGGTGCGGCAGCGATACGTGCCGGAAGGATGCTGGCAGCGGCGCAATTCCGAGCCAAAGGCGGAATTAACCGCCTGAACTGTTCCGTTGAGCTTCACGATCCTGCCGGCGCGGTCTTCACTTACGACCCGGAGCCCGAATTGCCCGGCAAACGCGCGAATCTTCTCCAGATCGGCGGTCGAAGCGCCGTGCTGGCGCGCAAACTCTTCGCGTGTGAGATATTTTCTTTGGCGAGGTGGGAGCGCGCCCATTGCCTCGGCAGAAGGGAACTTCGAAGGCAGGGACCCGCGCCGCAACAACACGCTGACCTCGATTTTCTCGTTTGGGTCGGATGGTCCTACATCTTGACCGCCCGGCAGCGCCGCGCGGTTGCTACCTTTCAGCTCCACCCGGTCCTGTCGCTTAGCCATGAGTGCCTCCCAAGGAATCGTCAAGCCGCAGCCGGGTCAAAAAAGTATATCCCGAATCGGCCTAGCTTCGCGCCGGCTAGAAGCCGATTTTCTCCTTTGACATGCGGGCGCGAACGGCATAGAAAAGCAGAGAGAGCATTGCAAGGAGTCCACCATGGCGAACGACCTCACCCGCAGAAAATTCCTCGAAAAACTCGGAGCCGGCACCGCCGCCGGCATGGGCTATTCGTTACTCGGCGAGTGGGCGGAGGGGCGCGCCGCCAACCCAAACGCCCTGCCCGCCCGCCCGCTCGGGCGCACCGGCGCGAAAGTCTCCATCCTGGCGTTTGGTTGCGGAAGCCGCTTCCTGATGTACGAGGACGAAGCCGAGGCGCTGGCGATCTTGAACCACGCCATCGACAGCGGCATCACCTATCTCGATACGGCTTATGCCTACGGCGACGGCAAGAGCGAGACGCGCGTCGGCAAAGTGATGGCCACGCGGCGCAAAGAGGTTTGGCTAGCCACGAAGATTCCCGACCGCACCCGCGACGATTTTATGCGTCGGTTGGACGCCAGCCTGAAGCGCTTGCAGACCGACCATGTGGACCTGCTGCACATACACAGTCTGGGTCGCGCGGAGGACCTGGCCAAAATCGAAGCGCCGGACGGCGCGTTGAAGGGCCTGCTCGAAGCCCGCGAACAAAAGATGGCTCGCGCCATCGGCATGACCAGCCACACTAGCGGCGAAGTGCTGGCGCAGGCGATCCAGAAGCACGATCTCGATTGCGTGCAGATGGCGCTGAACGCTTCGCAAAACGGCCGTTTCGAGGAGTTGGGGCTGCCGGCGGCGCGCGCGAAAAACTTGGGCGTCATCGCCATGAAGGTCACCGGCCAGGAGTTTCTGCTGAAGAACGATGCGGGCAAGGAGAACATCGATTCCTTGTTGCGCTACTCCATGAGCTTGCCGGTAACTACCGCGGTCGTGGGCATGCCGCGCAAGGAGATGCTCGATCACAACATCGAAATCGCGCGGTCATTCACGGCGCTTCCCGAAGGCGACATGGATCGCCTGCGCAAAACCTTGCAGCCTTCACGCGATGACCTCGAGAAACGGCTCAGCGGCCATCACGACGGCCCCACCCTGAAGCCGCACCTCTTCTGGGCGTAGTTTTATTGGCTCGTTCCGCCAAGTAGTTTTACTCAATCGTTTGAAATGAACAAACACCTCGACTGCATAAGGTGCCACGCACAAATGGAGGATGGCTTCGTGGTGGATATCACGGATACCGCCAGCAAACTTGGCATCCCGGCGCGCCTGAGCGGAGCTTTTGGATGGGAATCAAGATGCAGAAGGATCAATGCGTTCCGGTTCTAACGCTGCGGTGTCCGAGCTGCGGGTACTTGGAATCGTATGCGCTGAAGCGAACGTTGTCTGGCACCTAGCTGGCGGCGCTCGTTTGAAGCGAACGCCACTAGACAATGATTGTGTGTCCAGGCCGAGTGATGGATTGTCAAGCGGGCGCTCGCGTTGACGCCGATGATCTTCGCTTCTCCGCGCGACCATACGACGTGGGGAGGAAATGCGTACAACCTGACCGCGGCTGGAGCCGCCTGGATCGTCGCGGACTGGCTGGCGACTCGCCGGCAGCCGACGCAGACTCAGCAAAGCGCGAAGCTGGCGAACCCGTCGCTGGCATAGCATCGCCACCCTGGTCTTCCGAGCGTAAGGTCACTTGTGCGTGCCCTTCGGCGCAAAGACGAACTGCCATCAGAGAAAGAGTTTGCCAAACGTTCGAGGTCGTTGGTGTATCCTTAGCGAGCGGTGCGGCGGACGAAAATCGCGGGAAATGGAAACAGAAGGGCCATTTTGGCCGATCATTTTAGCGAACCCAGAGCGCTCTCCATTCGCCCCAGGGGCATACCTTTTTCTTCTGTGGGGATGCCACCGGAACCAAAACTTGCTGCAAATCTTGGTAGACGCGGTACAAGAGTTGTCCGGTCGCGCGATTTGTCAAACACTGAGTCGATTCACCTGCGCGTGAGTGTGCGGGTTTGAGCACACGAGCATCGAGTGTTGATTAACGCTGGAAACCGGCAAACTGCGAATGGCACAATTAGGCGCAGACCGGAGGTCTGGCGCGCCACATGTCTATCCTAAGACCATGCACCCGCCCAAATGACTTCAGAATCCTATGAGTAAGAAACCGCGGAAGAAAAAGCGGAAGCCCAAGCAAGATTCGACCCCGAAGCCATCGAAACCGGGCACGGTGCCCAAGCCCGTCGAAATCCGTGTTCACACGCCCGTTGAAACACCCGTCGAACCAGCCATCGAAGCGCCTTTCGAAATAGAGGTGGAAATCGAAGAGTCTGCGAGCGCTGTCGAGATTCCGGTGGAAAGTGAGAGTTCGTCTAGTGCTATCGAGACTCCGACGGAAACCGCGAAGCCGGCTAGCGTTGTCGAGATGCGGCCGCCGGATGCGGATAAGAAGGAGACTACGGAGGCGGTAGAGTCGGTGGAGAAACAAGAGCCCGCCCCTGCCCCCGTAGAGGCGGACTCGGAGTCGCCAAACAGGGTTGACCGCCGCGCCCATCCTCGATATCCCTTTGTTGCTCCCGTAGAGGTCGTAGCTGCCGAGACCAGCGCACGGCTAAAGACCCGCGTGCGCGATTTGAGTCAACAAGGCTGCTACGTGGACACGGAGAATCCGCTCCCTTTAGGAACCTCGGCGGAGGTCCGCATCACCAAAGGTGTGAAATCGTTCGAAGCGCGCGCTAGAGTCGTCTACAACCAACCGGGCAAGGGCATGGGTCTCATGTTTACGGCCGTCGAGCCAATCGATCATGTGACTCTCGACATTTGGATTGGCGAGTCCCGTGAGACCTCCTGGCTTGCGGCCAATCGTCGCAGGAGCCAACGGGTGCTGATGAAAATTCCAGTGCGAATCTCTGGTAAGACCGGACTCACACCCTTTAAGGAAGATACTCATACCTTAACCGTCAGCGCCCATGGAGCATCGCTTGTGGTCGAGAGGCCGGTGACGCGAGGACAGCGTTTCACTCTATTGAACCTAAAGACCCGAGAAACGCTCGAGTGTATTGTGGCCCACATTGGCACTTTTCCGGGTGAACCGACTCAGGTGGGCGTGGAGTTTATGCTGCCCAACCCCACGTTCTGGCGCGTAAACTTCCCGCCGAAAGACTGGAACCCCCGCCACCCTGACGCGAAGAAAAAGTAAAGCCCAGAGAAAGCACGCCAATATGGGTGGCCTCTTCGCCTATGAATTCGAACTAATTGGGAGTGGAGCGCAAGATCACTTCCTTTTCTCTTGTCTTGCTCTCACCGTTGGTCGCCTGGACATCCAGATGGTATGCACCCGGCTGCAGATGGTTCAGCATTATTCCGCGGCCCACGATCGCTCGTGTTAGTGCCGGTGGGGAAGGAACGTCCAGATGGCGGGATCTTCTTCGCCGAGCACCCAGGAGCAGAAACCCTGGAGGCCATTTTTCTGGACCAGTTCGTAGCGGTCCTTGAAGGTGCGCAGATCCGTGAAGTAAATCCATTCACGCATTTGGTCGCGATAGAAATAGAAGTAGGCGGAGTGGTCCTCCGCGTCCCATCGAACTTTCCCGTCGTAGGCTTCGGCAAGCAGCAGTGCATTGGGTGAACTGATGGATTCGGCGGTGGGATTCGGCTTCTCTTTGGCGGATTCGTTCTCTTTCGTCGGCGCTCCGGTGTACCAGTGATAGCCGTAAAGCGGAATGCCGAGAGAAAGTTTTTCCTTGGGCACAAGTTTAAGGGCGTAGTTGAGATTGTCGGCGGTCCAGTCCCAGCCGGCGACGGGGCCGGGCATGGTCCACCGAGTGTGTTGATCGTAGGTCATCAGGCAAACCAGATCGGCGTATTTCGCAATGGCGCCGATATCGTACGCGCCGCGCCAGTCAGTGTAGATCCATTTCGCAAAGCCACTGGCGCCCGGATAACCGGGAGCGTTAGGCACCGTGGCGATGGTCAATTGCAGGCCGGCTTTATGCAGCACGTCTGCGGAGTTTTTTACTACTTCCGTCAACTGGTCGCGGTCGGTCCAATCGATGTTTTCAAAATCCAACTGAAAGCCGCTGTAGCCGTGAAGCTGAGACTCGCGGACCATCGCAGCGTTCATCAAACCTTGGGCGGTGAGATGAGTGGCCAGCGTGTGGAATTTTTTCTTGTCGAAGATAGCAATGATCGGCATGACCGGCAGTTTTTCTTCTTGCGCCCGTTTGAGCACGGTAGCTTCGGGAGAGCCGGTTACCAAGCCGTTCTCGTCCACCTGATACCAGGTGGGAACCAGCAAATCGATCTGGGAAGAATGCGCGAGGAAGGACCGGATCGAGTCAGGATTGTTGGTCAGATAAAAGAGAGCGACTGGCGCTGCTTGCAGGCCAGGGACAACCGATAGAATCAGCAAAAGGAAACAGAAGAATTGTTTAATTCGCAATTGCAGCTTGTGCTCCGGCTCGTTAAGCACAAAAGAATATATCCCTATCATGCGCCTCGCAATGTTTTTCCGGTCGTAAGTGCATATTTGCGGAAGAGAGCATCATCACACCGCGGTGCTCCTCGACTGGGTGTGCACCACCGACTTTCGTCGGGCACTCGTTTGGCTTGCATTAACGCTGCGTTCGTTCTGTACAGCCTGATCCGCGGCGCAAGCACCGGATGGTATCCGTATCCGCGTCTCGATCCGAGCAAAGTCGGCGGGTATACGGGCGTCGCGGCATACGGCGTCGCTATCACGGTCGCGTTCGTGCGGTTCGCCGCTTTCCTCACCTGGATCGGCAATTACTTGCGCGAAAAGCAGATGGTAATCGCGAATTGAGCCGAGCGCTAGCGACGCCCGAGCCAGAATGGAAACAAGCGACTACTGCAGTGGCGCCAATCGGCCGGAGGTCCGCCGGCGAGTTGGCGCGTGAACAGAACGCCACACACCAAAGAGCTTAAGGGCTGACAATTAGGGAAAGGTCAGCGTTCGCGCCGCCTGCGTCGGGCTGTTGAGGGCGCGAGGAATCGGCGGCGAGTTGGGTTTTGGCCTGGTTGATCTGGGCGCGCGACAGATGGTGCGCCACGGACTTGAGCGGTGCGACTGCAGTTTTGTCGCCGGCGGCGATGGCTCGGGAATACCACAAGTAGGCCGCGACATAATCGCGGGGAACGCCTTTGCCCTGTTCGCACAAATAAGCATAGTTAGTGGCCGCATGAGGGAGACCCTGTTCGGCAGCGAGGCGGGACCAGTGAGCAGCTTCGCCATAATCCACGGGTACACCTTCGCCGTTGAAGTAGAAGAGCGCCATGTTGGCTTCGGCAACGGCAAGTCCCTGCTCCGCTGCGACGCGGAACCACTTCACGGCCAAGCCCATGTCCGGAGCGGTGCCGTAGCCGAGGCGGTAGAAGGTGCCCAAATTGTACTGGCCCATGGCGTTGCCGTGCTGCGCCGAAGCGTGGTAGCACTCGAACGCGCGATTGATATCTCGAGGAACGCCGTGCCCGTATTGGTAGAGCCCGCCGAGGTTATTTTCCGCGCCGGCGTGGCCCTGCTGGGCGGCCGCCCGGTAATTGTCGGCGGCCTGGCCGTAGTCGACGGAAACGCCACGGCCGTGTTCGTAGAGATAGCCGAGGAGAAACTGGGCCGGCGCGAAATGCTGAGCTGCCGCGGAACGCAGCAGTCCGAGAGCCGACTCATAGTCGGGTGCCCTGCGTGCGTCATAGATTATAGAATAGGCGTGTTTATACAGCGCAGCCGCGTCGCTCGGAGCCGTCGCTTGTGGCTGAGGCGTATCCCCATGAAGCGCAACCGGGATCGCTGCCACGAGCCGGTTTTGCGCAAGGGGAGTAGCGTCTGCTGGGAATAGAGCCGAAAACTGCAGAAGCAAAGGGAACGTAAGCGCCAACGACCTGGTCAAGAGCCGGAACAAAGTAACCATAGTGGCCCCCTAACGGAAGTATTTGGAGCAACTCGTCTTCTCACAGCAGCCGCTGGCGCGTGCCGCTGCAAGAAGACGGGGAGGCACACCACAGACTATGCGTGAAAAAGGGAAGGCCAACCGCAGTTGATGCGGAGCGAAGCACAGCCCCTTCGAGGCACGCGTATAGCGTGATGCCCTACCGGACCACTTCGCTCGCCTGAGGCGATACCGAATAGACGGATGAGAATCCGGAAAAGTTCGCCAGGAGACAAATTATTTACAATCCCCCCACGGGCAAACGGAGCCGCCAGTTCCCTCGACTTGGGCCCGGTCGTCACGGCTAGCCATGCCGGATTCAACACAGGCCCTGTCGCGGGTGGAAAAGCTGTGCTCAGATGAGGGAATGTACGACAAGAGACAGACCGAGCGTCGCCGCACCCGTCGGGTACGGATGAAGCAAGGATTACGGGTGCGTCCCACGAGCCCGAAAGACGGCGAGTTTGAGGAAATTGGGACGACTACGAACGTTTCGCAGGACGGCGTGTATTTCGTCACCAAGCGCGATGCGTATCACGAGGGCATGAGGCTGTATGTAACCGTGCCGTATCATTCTCCTTTTAGCCCGCAAAACTATGAGTACCTGGGACAGATCGCCAGAGTGGATGACCTTGCCGGCGGCCAGCGAGGCATAGCGGTGAAGTTCCTGTCGTCGGCGAAGAAATCCTAGGACTAGAACTAGCTATTTTTCGATCTCCTCGATGGGCTGGATCTCCCACCAGTGCGTGCCGACCTTGGCGTCGTAGCGGGTGATACCCTTGACGGTAATGGGCCGGCCGACCTGCGGCGCATCGCAAGGCAGCTTGGGGATGCACTTGGCGACGATACAGCGCCCCCGGTCCATCCCCTCGATTTTGGGGTTTTCGCAAATACGAATGTCCGTGTCGCCGTCGTCGGCTTTCGCGATCTGAGTGACGAAGCCGCCCAGAGCGATTCGGGCAGACATTTTGTCCGACCAGCGATTGGCGTCTTCTGCGACCAGTTCACCAATGGTGAGTTCAGCGTAAAGATTTTTCGGTGGCGTGTCCGCGGGCTTGACCGCAGGTGTCGTGGATTTTGTGGTCGCTTTCTTGGTAGTGGTTTTAGGCTGAGCGTTCTGAGCGACGCACAGTGCGGGAAGGGCGAGCAGAGTAGCCGAGGCGACGGCGAGACATAGTTTCATAGTGCTCCTCGCGAAGAAAATGTCGGACGGATTCAACACCATAATAAATATTCGGAAAGCGCAGAGAAGTGCATTGTAGGGCAGCGAAACGCAAAAAATAACTGTCCACGAGGACAGGAGGCGAAAGTTCTTCGGCCCCGATAGACCATTTTGTGCCTACCATTTGAGACCGGGGGCCGGCAAAATCGAGGTATGGAAATACGCATACGCAGGGCGGGAGTGGAAGACCTGAAGCACGTTGTACACCACCGGCGAGCCATGTTTGAAGACATGGGCTATCGTGATGCGACGACTCTCGATCGTGTCGACAAGGCATCGAGAGAGTATTTCAGCCAAGCGCTACAGGCGGGAACCTATGTTGGCTGGCTGGCAGAGGAATCAAGCGGGCGGAAGGTCGTAGGAGGCGGTGGAGTAGTCATCGCGCCTTGGCCGGGATTTCCGGGCGAAAATCGCGCCGAGCGAGCATGGATTCTCAACATGTACACGAACCATGAGGCGCGCCGGCAAGGGGTCGCGAAGCGGCTGCTCGAAATGATGATCGGTTGGTGTCGGGCGCAAGGATACAGCACAGTTTCCCTTCACGCGAGCGCTGCGGGCCGGCCGCTGTATGAGTCGGTGGGCTTCCACCCAACGAACGAGATGAGGATGAATCTGCGGTGAATGAAGCCTATGGGAGTGGTAAGAACGCAGACAGGATTGCGTCGGTGATTCGGGAAAGGGTGGCGGAAATTTGGCGGGTCGGCTATCCTTAACTGTACACGCACCGCTGTGCACGATCGTCCCCCTAGAAACAGGAAACGCTCATGAATGAGACGAAGACCACTACGCCCGGAAGCAAGCCCGCGCGGCCGGTATGGAAACCAGCGGGAAAGGTGCAGGCTGCCGACCAGCCGTTCCAATACCCGTTGAAGCGGGAGTTTGTCGAACCGGACTGGCGGCGTTTGCCAGGCTACAGGAACGTTACCAAAGAAGAGTGGGAAACCGCGCTGTGGCAGCGGCGTCACACGGTAAAAAACCTAGGCGAACTGAAAGAGGCATTTGGCGACCTGTTGCCGGAAAGCTTGCTGGCCAGCCTGGAGCGCGACGGCAAGGAACGCGCGACCATGTCGATGCTCGTTCCGCCTCACATGCTGAACACTATGGACGAAAAGGATCTTTGGAATGATCCGGTACGGCGCTACATGCTCCCGGCGTTCGATGACCGTCACCCGGAGTGGCCGAGCCATCCGAAGGCGAGCCGCGATTCGCTGCACGAAGCGGACATGTGGGCCGTGGAAGGTCTGACGCATCGCTATCCCACTAAGGTTCTGGCGGAACTGCTTTCGACCTGCCCACAATACTGCGGGCATTGCACGCGAATGGATTTGGTGGGCAACGACGTGCCGCTGGTGGTGAAGCTGAAGTTTCAGATTCCGCAAAAAGATCGCTACCAGCAGATGCTCGATTACCTGCGGGTGACGCCATCGGTGCGCGACGTCGTCGTGAGCGGCGGGGACATCGCGAATACGCCGATCGCCGCGCTGGAAGATTTTTGCTCAAAGCTGATGGACATTCCGAATATCAAGGACATTCGGCTGGCGACCAAAGGGCTGATTGCGATTCCCCAGCATTTTTTGCAGACCGAAGTTCTGGCGGGTCTCGGACGATTGGCGAGGAAGGCGCGCGAACGCGGCGTGGATATCGCCGTGCATACGCACGTGAACAATGCCCGGCAGGTTACGCCCTTGGTGCGAAAGGCGGTGCAAGCGTTGCTCGACATGGGCTACCGCGACGTCCGCAACCAGGGCGTGCTGCTGCGTGGAGTGAACGCTAGCGCGAATGAGTTGCTGGAGCTGTGCTTCACGCTACTCGATTACGGCAAGATCATGCCGTACTACTTCTATCAGTGCGACATGATCCCGAACGCTGAGCACTGGCGGCTGGCGATTCACGAAGTGCAGCAACTGCAGCACGACATCATGGGCTACCTTCCCGGCTTTGCCACGCCGCGCATGATCTGCGACGTGCCGTTTGTCGGGAAGCGCTGGGTGCACCAGGTGAAAGAGTACGATCGGCAGCTTGGCATTTCCTACTGGACGAAAAATTATCGCACTGGGATCGAAGCGGATGACACCGAAGCTCTCAGCCGGCGTTACGAGTATTTCGATCCGATCTACACGCTGCCGCAGCTGGGCCAGGACTTCTGGCGAGACAAGTCCGTTCAGCAGACGCTTTCGAAGTAAGCGCCGCCGCCGCATCCGGGAGAGTGAGAATGGCCGCAGGGAAAGCGTAGATTTCGTCGGAACCAGGCCAAGGAACGGAAATCGTGACGTAAGTTACGATGGAAAACATGGCAAGACACGACGCACTTAACCTTGGTTGACCAGCTTCTGCTTCATGGCGAAGCGCAGAAGTTCGGAGTTATTCGCCAACCCAAAATCCTGCATGATGCGGTATTTGTGAAAGGCGACTGTGCGCGTTGCCACGTTCAGGATCGCGGCAGCTTCCTTCATCGTGTGCCCTTCAGCAAGAAGTTGCAAGACTTCGCGCTGGCGTGACGTGAGCGTGCGCCCGGAAGCGGAGCGCGAATCGCGAGCGGCGATCTCTCCAACAGCTTCTTGCAAGGCCGGCGTTACGTACTTGCCCCCAAGCAAAACGTCGCGGACAGCTCTCAAGAGCTCGCTGCCGGCGGACTTTTTCAACAAGTAGCCGGAAGCCCATTTGCTCAAAGTTTCCGCAGCGATCTCTGGATCCTCGTTCATGGTAAGAACAACAATCTTGATTTTGGGCAACGCTTGCTTGAGCTGTTCGCTGGCGTCTAGGCCGTTCAGCAGCGGCATGTTGAGATCCACGAGGACCAGCTCCGGCTTGAGCTGCGGAGCAACCTTCAAAAGGGCGCGGCCGTCAGCGACCGTACCAACCACCTCGCACTCCGGTTCGAGAAGCCGTTTAAAGGCCTCTGCGACGAGTGTGTGATCATCCGCGATAAGAATGCGTGGCTTGGCCAATCTGGCCACCCCCAGGAAGCCTGAGACTACCGTCGATGGAATCGTATTCAAATCCTGCAGAAAAGCAAACTGCGGGATGAGAACGTCTCCGCTTCAAGACAACTGTGCGAGAGTTCGTGTGCATTCGGCAGAAATAGGCAGGTGATGAACGACCTATCGGCACGGTGTGCCAACTATCGAGCAACCCAAATGGTCCAAAAATTCTCCGCCCAAGAATTTCTGATGCACTCCGCCCCGTTAAAATAACGAAACGATTTTGCGCGCCATTCGGGCTGCTCGAAAGTGGGCACTGCAGGCCAGCCTACGCCCAAACCCGCGAATAAACTTCCGCAGTAACTCCCCACTTCGTGGGCAAGAGGATGCTGCAAAAGCGGGGGGCATGGGAACTGTCAATAGTTACAGTTCTGAGGTTTGCCTGGGCGGGGGGCACAGTACTGAGCGATCGAACGGTCAAGCCCGCCTGGCAGCGAAGCGGTATGTTCTGGCAGTCGTCAGAAGGGTATTCAATCGGTTAAGTATAAGGATTCGGCGGAAATTGAATTGTTGGGGACTCGAAAGCGGAATGGCTGCTCGCCCGGGCATCCTAACTCGCAGACGACCAGTTCGGAATGCTGGTCAACGCTTCCAAATATTCAAACCCAGTTCGACGTGATAGGAGACCGTCACGGATGGACGGGCGGCTGTCGACGCGGCGATCGAATTGCAGCCCGCTTTGGTGGTACGGGACATTATGACCCCGGAACGGGACCGACTGGGCGCGGCTGGCTAAGGAATTGAGGCGGCGGGGGTCAAACTCGAAAGTGGTTTGCTTGAAGATAAGGGAGACGAAGAATATGTCGCTGCTGCGCGGGATAGCGGCGCTTGCATAGGTTTTGAATCGGGGGTGTACTCAGATCTGGTGATGGCGATTGGGGAAGCCCTAGGCGGAGGAATCTTCGTCCCTCCGCGCGCGATTTGAAAGTTGTGAGCGTGCCAACGAATTTCGCCATTCTTAACTGCTCGGAACAATTCCTCTGCAGGACCTGCCTTCACAGTTATACTGGCACGTAGGAGCTGACTTAGGCCGGTGCCAGCGCGGACAAACCCTGTTCACGATCTCTCTCAAAAATTCGCGCTGCTTTTCGGAACGGAGGCTCGGTTTGTCCAGGCACCGGGCCGCGTGAATCTGATTGGAGAGCATACCGACTACAACGACGGCTTCGTCCTTCCAGCGGCGATTCAATTTCAAACTACCGTGGGAATTGCAGCCCGTCCAGATCAGACACTTCTCGTTTTCTCGGAAAATTACGCTGAACAAGTGGAGTTTAGCCTCGATCCGTTGCCGGCGCAGCCTCGACATCATTGGAGTGACTACGTCGTTGGCGTCGTGCGCGGGTTGAAGGAAGCGGGAGTCCGGTTGCCAGGAGCGAACCTTCTGATTCACGGCGATGTACCCCAGGGTGCGGGTTTAAGCTCCTCCGCTTCATTGGAAGCCGCGGTGTGTTACGCGTTGCTGGAGGCGGCTCACAGAAAATTGGGAGGAACGGAGACAGCGCTGCTGTGCCAGCGCGCAGAAAATGAGTTTGTGGGAGCGCGGTGCGGGATCATGGACCAATTCGTTTCCGTCAATGGTCGGGAAGGTCATGCCGTGCTGTTGGACTGCCGGTCGCTTGAGTTTCGTCATCAGCCCATTCCCGAGCAGGTTCGCATGGTCATTTGCAACACCATGGTGCGTCACAGCGTCGCAGGCGGCGAATACAACGAGAGGCGACGCGAGTGCGAAGTGGCGGCGCGTTATTTTTCCGGCATTCTGCCCGGGGTGAAGGCCTTGCGGGACGTTTCGCTGAAGGATTTTGAGAAGCACGGTTCCGGTCTGACAGAGACAGTTCGCAGGCGCGCGCGCCACGTTATCAGGGAGAACGAGCGTGTAATCGCGGCTGCGAGTGCTTTGGCGAGGCAGGACGTGACCTATTTTGGACAGTTAATGGGGGAATCGCACGCCAGCCTGCGGGACGATTTTGAGGTGAGCTGTCGCGAGCTGGACGTAATGGTCGAGCTCGCGGGGCGAGTCGACGGAGTGTTCGGGGCGCGAATGACTGGCGGAGGATTCGGAGGCTGTACGATTAATTTTGTGCAGAGCGACTACGTGGAGATGTTCAAGTCGAAGGTGGCCGAGGGTTACGAGCGAGAAACCGGCCAGAAGCCCGAGATTTACATCTGCATGGCATCCGATGGCGTGAGCTGCCTGGAATGAACGTAAGCGGGGAATTCCCGGGATGAAGCTTCTTGTTACAGGCGGAGCAGGATACATCGGAAGCGTGGTTGCCGAGCAGCTGTTGGGGGCCGGACACCAGGTAACCATCGTCGACAATCTGAGCCATGGCTACCGGTGGGCGGTGCCAAACGGTGCCGAGCTGGTAGTCGGTGACCTGGCGGATAAGGAGAAGCTTTCGGGGCTCTTCCGTAATCATTCCTTCGATGCGGTGTTGCATTTCGCGGCGTTCATCGAAGCCGGCGAATCGATGAAATTTCCCGAAACGTTTTTCCGGAACAATACGGTCAACGCGCTTTCCGTGCTCGAAGCGATGTTAGGATCAGGCGTGAAACGCTTTGTATTTTCATCGACAGCGGCGCTTTACGGCAATCCCGCCAAGACGCCCATCGAGGAAGAGGACGCGCTGAGGCCGACGAACGCATATGGCGAATCGAAGTTGCTGGTGGAACGAATGCTTGATTGGTTTCATCGCATTCACGGGTTGCGCTTTGCCAGCCTGCGCTATTTCAATGCGGCTGGGGCGGCGTCGCCGGATCGTGGAGAAGCGCACCAGCCGGAATCGCATTTGGTACCGCGGCTGATGAAAGTCGCTCTCGGCCAACAGAAACACATTGAAATTTTCGGCTCAGACTATCCGACAAAGGATGGAACATGCGTGCGCGACTATGTTCATGTGATCGATTTGGCCACGGCGCATCTGCTTGCGCTGGATGCATTGGATCGTGCTGGGCGGCTGATCTATAACCTTGGTAATGGTCAGGGATTTACGGTACGGGAAGTGATCGAAGGCGTGCGTCGCGTGACGGGCCGGGCAATTTCGGTGATCGAGTCTCCCCGGCGTGAAGGCGATCCCGCCGTGCTGATCGCCAGCTCGGAGAAAATACGAAGAGAGCTGAACTGGACTCCTAAGTTTCAGGAGCTCGACTCGATCCTGGGTAGCGCATGGTTGTGGCACAAAAATCATCCAGAGGGGTACGCCGGGAGCTAGCAAAAATCTGTTGACGATGCGGCCAGGCGGTCGAAAGTAACCACGCGGGAGAACAGGAATTCCATGCAATTCGATTTGGGTGTGCACCCGCACCGGCGATTCAATCCATTGACCGAAGAGTGGGTGCTGGTCTCGCCGCACCGGGCGGAACGACCGTGGCAAGGGCAGATTGAACCCGCCCCTTTAGAAGCTTCGCTTGCTTACGACCCGCAATGTTACCTCTGTCCGGGAAATGCGCGCGCTGGCGGGGCGAGGAATCCTCGGTTCGAAAGCACTTTTGTTTTCGACAATGATTTCGCGGCCCTTCGGCCCGACACGCCGAAAGGAGAATTTCGCGAGGAGGAACTGCTGCTGGCTCGGAGCGAAGCTGGGAGGTGCCGCGTGGTGTGTTTTTCGCCGCGTCATGATTTGACGCTGGCGCGGATGAGCGCAAACGAGATTCGAACCGTGGTCGACACCTGGTGCGAGGAATGCTCAAGGCTGGCAAGCCAGCCTAACGCGCGTGCGATCCAAATCTTTGAGAATCGCGGCGCGATGATGGGCTGCAGCAATCCGCATCCCCATGGACAGATCTGGGTTAACGAGAATGTGCCGGATGAACTGGGGTGGGAAGTGGCAGCACAGGAAAAGTATTTCCAGAAGCACAATTCCAGCTTGCTGGAAGAATATTTGCGGCTGGAACTAGAGAAGCAAGAGCGGTTTGTTTGCGCGAACGACCATTTTGTTACGGTGGTGCCGTTCTGGGCGGTGTGGCCCTATGAGACGCTTCTGATCAGCCGGAGGCGCGTAGGGTCTTTGATGGAATTGAGCGAACCGGAGCGGAATGGGCTCGCGGATATTCTTCGACAAATCACCATCCGCTACGACAACCTTTTCAAGGCGCCATTCCCGTACACCATGGGTTTTCACCAGCGGCCGATAGACGGCGCCGCCTATCCAGGGTTTCATCTTCACGCGCACTTCTATCCGCCGCTGCTACGGTCCGCGACGGTGAAGAAATTCATGGTTGGATATGAAATGCTGGCGATGCCGCAACGGGATATCTCGGCGGAATCAGCGGCGAAACAATTGCGGAGCCTCGTGGACATCCATTACCTGAATGCCCTCTAGCGCTACGCTGGTCGAATGCGAGTTCGCAAAGAGAGTAGTGATGAAAATCAACGGCTACCTTTTGGGAAGCACGGTTGTTGCGGCACTCGGCGGGCTGCTGTTCGGATTTGACACAGCCGTTATCGCGGGAACCACGAGGGGCTTGAGCGCCGCGTACCACCTCACCCAGGGCTCGCTAGGCGCAACGGTGGCTAGCGCGTTGGTCGGAACGATTTTTGGAGCGATGCTGGCGGGGATTCCTGGGGATCACTTTGGGCGGCGGGATAGTTTGCGGGGGACCGCGATTCTTTATTTCGTATCCGCTGCGGGCGCAGCATCAGCCTGGAATTGGTATGCGCTTATTTTTTTCAGGTTCGTCGGCGGATTAGGCATCGGCGCTTCTTCCGTTCTGGGACCGATGTACGTAGCAGAGATTTCTCCTGCGCGGCTGCGTGGGAGGTTGGTAGGATTCTTTCAGTTCAATGTCGTGCTTGGAATTCTGCTCGCGTACCTTTCGAATTATTTGGTGAGCCTTGTTAACCTGGGCGCTACAGAATGGCGCTGGCAGTTCGGGATCTCGGCATTTCCATCGGCGTTGTTCTTTTTGCTGCTATTCACGATTCCGCGAAGCCCGCGGTGGCTGGCTGAAAAGGGACGCATCGAAGAGGCGCGGGGCGTGCTGAAGAAAACCGGCGAGCCGGAGTATGAAAAAGCGCTGCGAGACATTATCGACTCCATCGGGCAGCAGCAAGGGCAGGCAAACGAGCCGTTGTTTCAGAAGCGGTACCGCTTCCCGATCTTTCTGGCGATATCGATTGCCATGTTTAATCAGCTAGCCGGGATCAACGCGATCCTCTATTACCTGAACGATATTTTCGCGCATGCGGGCTTCGGGAAGTTGTCGAGCGGCTTGCAGGCCGTCGCAATAGGCGCGACAAACCTTGTGTTTACGGTGATCGGCATGTCCGTGATCGATAAAGCGGGGAGGAAGATCCTGCTGTTGACTGGAGCGGTCGGTACCGCGGTGTGTCTAGGCGGTGTCGCCACGATTTTTGCGACCTCGCGTCATCAATCGTTTTTGCTCTGGCTGCTCGTGGCGTACATCGCGTTTTTCGCCCTGTCGCAAGGCGCGGTAATTTGGGTTTACCTCAGCGAGGTGTTTCCCACGCCCGTGCGGGCGAAAGGACAAAGCCTCGGCGCGTTTACACACTGGATCATGAACGCCATGATTGCGTGGACATTTCCGACAATCGCGGCAATTTCCGGCGGGGTTCCGTTTATGTTTTTCGCCGCACTGATGGTCGTGCAGTTTGTGGTGGTCTTGCTGTTCTATCCGGAGACCAAAGGCGTTTCGCTCGAGGAGATGCAGCGCCGGTTGGAAGGAACGGCTGCGCAGGAACTATCTTCGCACTGACAATCAAAAACTACCGGGTGAGCACTTCGAGTTCTTCCCGCAGTTGCCGGCGAGCCCGGAATACACGCATTTTCGCGGTAGCTTGCGTGACGCCCAGTTCTTCGGCCATCTCCCGGTGCGTCCAGCCCTGTTGTTTGTGAAGAAGAAAAGCGTGGCGAAGGGCCGGGCTGAGGCGGTGCATGGCCTTCGACGCGAGTTCGCGGTGCATTTGCTGGCGCTCACTATTCACGCGAACATCCTGGACGTCGTCAATCCCCTGGTGGTTCCTGTTCCCATCCAAAACCCCGACGTCCACACGATTTTCCTGATGTTGCGATCTGTTCCGGCGCAGGGTCATGAGTGCTTCGTTGAATGTTACGCGAAACAGCCAGGAAGAAAAACGCGAGGACTCCTTGAATCCGTCGAGCCGCTGATAAACCTTCACGAGTACGTTCTGGAGAGTGTCCTCGGCATCTTCGTGGTTTTTGAGGACCCGCCTCGATACTTTATAGATCATTCCCCAATTGCGCCGCACGAGTTCGGTGAAGGCAGGCTCGTTGCCCCTTCGCGCCAGCGAAACTAACTCGCGTTCCGCGCTTAGTGCATAATCACGCGTCATGTCCTTCCTGCCCTTCCATTGGCAAACAAGCTCGTCAGCCAGAGAGGAGATCGCAAGAAAGCCAATGCCAATAGAACGGAAAAAAGCCTCGCGGCGTCAGAGGTCGCGAGGGCAAGTTCCAACAGACTCAAAAGAAGGGCAGTCAACGCCACCGTCGCGAAAGCTGCCGCGCAGTACATCATCTGCGCTCCTTCTTCATCTGATTCCCAGCCAGCAAACTGCGCCAACCGGCGGCCCGACGGTAAACCGCGGCAACTTCCCCCCCTTATTTTCGCCTGAGCGGCGGAAACAAACTATCAAGAAAACACCTTAGGATGGAGTCATCATCCCTGTATTGCGTTGCGGGCGTCTCCCTTTCAATTCAAATATTTGACGATGGCGACCTCAGTGCGAGATTCGTTGAAGACCAGTTCATCTACGAGAGATTTCACCAGCTGGATTCCGAAACCATTGGGCCGGGAAGCCGCGCCGTTCGGCGCCACCGGCATTTCGACAGCAATAGCGCGATCTTTGGACTCGAACCCTGGTCCAGAATCAGCAATTCGGCACATCACGAATTTACGAGTGCGCAGATAATCGATGCGAGCTTGCGCATCGGGGCCCGCATGTCCGCCGCATTTCACGGCGTTCATCAACAACTCGTGCAAAGCCGTTTTCACGGATTCCCTGACTTTCGAGGGTAAGCCGAGACTCAGTTGATCGACCACGCTCTCAATGCGATCTGCCGCTTGAATCGCACACGGAAAGCGAAGTTCCACCCAATTAGGATCCGCGGACAACACCTCGATTGGATCGTAATCGGGCGGCGATTCAAGGGTCCTCTTGACGATCTGCAAGAATTCTTCGGGGTTGATTGGCTTGCTGATGAAACCATAAGCCTTCTCGCGAAGAGTGAGCAACAGGACTTCCGGCGATTCGTCGCCGGTGATGACTAATGCTTTCGGGTGCGTTTCCGGCAGCAACGCTAACAGTTCGATGCCATTCATACGCGGCATCCATATATCCACTAACAGCAGGTCGAAGGAATTCGCTTCCATCTGCTGAAGTGCTTCCACTCCGTCAGCGGCTGAGCACACGTCATAGCCCGCTCGTTCCAGCAGCCGGCACAGGCCGCTTCGTTCGTTCGAATTGTCATCGACAACCAAGATCTTTTTCATAGCGCCCGCGTCGTTCAGTGATGTGACCGGACACTAGACAGACTGCAAGCGTTCCGCCAAACTCCTCGGGCGCTCCGGAACCTACGGTAACCCATTCACACGGCATGAAATAGCGGGCTACCGTTTGTTGAAGAGGAGAATAACGCTCAAAAGTACTAGTGCCGGTAATAACTGCCAGGCGGTCACGTTGAAGCGACCTTCGGAACCACCGGCGCTCGGCAGCTTTGTGCCGCTGTCAGTGGGATAAGCGGAGGAGTTTGCCACGGCGTTTTGGAATTGCGAAGAGAAGATCAAATACCTGTGGCGCCGGATTCCGGCCAAGCTGGAAGGGAACCAGTCGCTCGCCCTCGAAACGAAACGGTGCATACGCAAATTGTCTCAGGAAGTTCGTGACCGGATAGACGCTGTTTCAACTCGTGGGAAGATAAGGTCGAAGTGATGCTCCAATAGGTGTTCGAGAAGACAGGTTGCAATCGCCGCTCTCAGGTCCGCATCTTCATGTGAACCCCACTTCAAAACGAATGGCCAAATGGCGTTGGGTTCTTGCGGAACAAAATGACTGATTTCAATAATTGCTTGCCAGCGAGGGTCGTTTTCTCCTGCGGGTGCGGGCTGACCCGGCAGAATTTTCTCTGCTGCCGCGATTGATTCTTGAACCGTCAAATGGCCTCGGTACGATATTGAACCATTCTCGTTCCATTACCAACTTTTCCGGTTTTGTCTGCCAGGTCAAACGGTCGATGCAACACCATCCAATGCTCTGATTCGAGAGCTTTCCCCGGCAGAACCCTTCTGTTTGGTCGCACTCAATCAAAACCTAGCCGGGGTAGTGTTCCGCTGACCTAACCTTAGCCAGCGGTTTTAGCCTTTGTTTTCACCGCAAATTGGGCTTGAGTTGAGTGTTGCGTCCACCCATTGAGACCACCTCGTTAATCGGGACTTGAACAACAAAAGCCTAGGCTGAATTCGGCATCTTAGGTTCGTCTCTTCGTTGACTTGCCTCGGGCCCGCAACCTAATATGACCGCACAATGGCAGAATCGCCTTCCCTCATTGGCAAAACCATCTCGCATTTCCGTATCAGCGAGAAGCTAGGCGGTGGTGGGATGGGCGTTGTCTACAAGGCACAAGACACGCGGCTCGACCGTTTTGTCGCGCTCAAATTCTTACCTGAAGAGGTAGCCCAGGACGCCCAGGCGCTTGAACGGTTTCGCCGTGAGGCGAAAGCCGCATCTACATTGAACCACCCCAATATCTGCATCATTCACGACATCGGCGAGGAAAATGGCAAAGCCTTCATCGCTATGGAATTTCTGGATGGACAGACCCTGAAGCACGCGATTGCGCACCGTCCGATCGAACTTGAGAGACTGCTGACCATTGCAATTGACGTTGCCGATGGACTCGATGCCGCGCACACGCAAGGCATCGTCCACCGGGACATCAAGCCGGCCAATATTTTCGTGACCAAGCGGGGGCACGCAAAGATTTTGGACTTTGGCCTTGCCAAGGTCGGCGGCGGGACGACAACGGCCAACGGGCAATCACTGGCCACACGCGATGTGGATCTGGAACACCTAACAAGCCCCGGGAGCACATTGGGAACTGTTGCTTATATGTCGCCGGAACAAGCGAAGGCAAAAGAATTGGACGCACGTACCGATTTGTTTTCGTTTGGGACAGTGCTCTATGAGATGGCGACCGGACAGTTACCGTTTCGAGGAGAGAGTACCGCCGCCATTTTCGATTCGATCCTGAATCGTGTTCCGCTTTCTCCTGTGCGGTTGAATCCTGACATGCCTCTAAAGCTTGAGGACATCATTAATAAGGCGCTGGAGAAAGACCGCGAGCTACGGTACCAGCATGCTTCGGACATGCGGGCCGACCTCAAGAGGCTGAAACGGGAGATGGACACGGGATTCGGCGTACCCGCTAATTCGGAGAACGTAGAATCGGCGGCGAGGGATGGCTCTCAGGTTCCCCGATCTCAGTCGCCGTCCGGCTCCTTCGTGGCTGCTCCATCTCCATTATCGAGCGCAGTGAAGGTCGCTGAACCTCCTGAGGCAGGGCGAAAACTCTGGAAGATATTGGTTGCCCTGGTGGCCGTCGTCTTACTACTTGGTGTTATTGGGTTGTGGCGAACGACCAGAACGAAGCCGAAGCCGGAGCAAGAGGTGACCGTTGTCCCACTTACGGCGCACCCTGGCGATGAACGCGATCCTACTTTCTCGCCCGATGGCAGCCAGGTGGCATTCGCGTGGGGACCAGAGGGCGGAAATCCCGACATTTACGTGAAATTGATCGGCCCCGGGGATCCCATTCGGCTGACTAATACTCCCGACGACGAACGGATGCCGCAGTGGTCCCCCGATGGAAGGTGGATCGCCTTCCCTCGAAACAGGGGCGCAGAAGGAATCTTCGTGATTCCGGCGCTCGGAGGACCCGAAAAAGTGATTACAGCCGAAAACGCCTTGACATACCTCTCATGGTCTGCCGACAGCCAATGGGTAGCTTACAGCGCGGGAAGGCCGCGCAGTTTATATCTTGGGCCAGTGAACGGAGGGGATAAGAAGCTGGTGCCGATGCCAGGAAAGTATTCCGTTACAGCCGGCATATTCTCTCCAGACTCTCGAAAAATGGCGCTGCTTCTCAAAGAGTCTGACGTTGAATTGAGAGCCCGGCTATATGTCATTGCGCTGTCGGTGGACTATAAACCCGAAGGTGAGCCTAAGCCATTGACCCCAGCCGAGTGGAATATTGTAAGCCCTGCTTGGACGGCGGACGGAAACGAGATTTTATTCATCCGGCAGTTCGGCGGTAGTGCAAATGCGGGGAGTGATACGGCCATGTATCGTGTTGCTGCCGATGGAGGAGAGCCGCGACGGGTCAACTTTGCAGGCGACAATCCCTGGTTTCTCGGAATAGCCCGGCGTAGCAACCGCATGGCGTTCACACGACTCCATCGCGACACCAACATTTATCGTGTCCCATTAGAGGCCGATGGCGCCATCCACGAGACTGCTGGCCAAGCGATCATCTCCTCTTCGAGACGTGATGACACCGCGAGCTATTCTCGGGTCGGATCCCGCATCGCCTTCCTCTCAAACAGAACCGGCCCCATGGAAATCTGGATCGCGCAGTCGGACGGCCACGATCCCGTGCAGCTCACGAGTGCTCTAGAGTGGGCCGATATCGGCAGCCCTCAATGGTCTCCGGACGGCACCAAAATAGCCTACAGTGCTCGGCCCCAGGTCAACTCGGGGACGAAAATCTTTGTCATCTCGTCCTCCGGAGGATCCCCTCAGGTTCTGACCACGGATGCCACAACGGACATTCGGCCCACCTGGTCAGGCGATGGCCGCTGGATCTATTTTGAATCCGACCGAGTTGGTGGGTCGGGCGGGAACATTTGGAAGGTTGCATCTTCCGGCGGCCCAGCTTTACAGGTGACGCGAGACGGCGGTATCTCCGCCCAAGAATCGCTGGACGGGAAGTGGCTCTACGTTTCCGTGGCTGGCGGAGTTCTTCGCCGGATGCCGGCTGATGGCGGTGAAGAGACAGACTTCGTTCGGGGCCTGGGCGGTCCCAGGGTCACTCTTGAAGTGCCGCCCTTTTGTGTGACGGCCAAGGGTATCTACTACCTGGCTGACGCGCCGGACCACCGGGGCGCGGTGATACGGTTCATAAGCCACTCCGGAGGCGAGCCCAAGACAATTGGCAGCATTCCTCGAGCACCTGCACCGGGACTTAGTGTTTCCACCGATGGCCGATACTTGTTATTTTCGCAGTACGACCAATCGGCCGCCGAGATTATGCTCGTCGAAAATTTCCATTGAGCCGTTATCGAGCTAGCTCCTTCCATGAGAAGGCCGGTGCATGTCAAACCTTTTCTTTCGTTTTTTCTTTCTTCTTGATTTCTTCTTTTTCCAAATTGTTCCCGTTGAGCCAAGCCGCCTCTGTCGCCACCCTTCCATCCGCACTCTTTGTTGAGCGATTGTCGCTCGGTGCAAGTTGGGTGTACTTGATTCAGTCGGTGCTGCTACCTGATTATCGACCTCTATTCCCTCTCTAGAAGGGAAGTTGGGCCAGGAGCTAGTCGCAGTCACCTGATCTCGGCGGTCGAGCTCGGCTGTTTGGATACCATCTCTACTTCTTTCTGTGCTCCTTTTTCTGTCTTCCTGCCTTTCCCAGTTTTTCACAGAGAAATTTCGAGCCAGGAGCGCCTGGGAACGACGATCGTCAACTCCGTCGACCCCGAGCATCCCCTTTTTTGTGGGGAGTTCTTCACTCTAGGCCGCAGCGCGTATCGCTTTCTGGTTATTGCGCAGTGGTTCGTACACCTCTCCACTCACCCACAACCGATGCAGCAGTACCGCTAGCTTTCTCGCCACCGCCACAACCGCTCGCTTCTTCGCATTTTTCCCTCCTCGCGCCGCAAGTTTTAGCCCCCAACGTCGCAGATCACTGTCTTCTCCAAAGGGTCCCAGGATGTAGTGCGCCCCTTGCACCAGCATGGTCCTCAAATACCGGTCTCCTTCCTTACTGATGCGCATCTGCGGCTGGCTCTTACCAGAGTCTCTGCGCCCAGGGCACAACCCCAGAAAACAGCCGACCTCGCGACTCTTCGGGAACCGATGCGGATCTTCCAGGGTCAGAACATACGTCAGCGCGATTTGCGTTCCTACCCCCTTCACCTGTTTGAGTAGTTCGACGTGCGGGTAGTTCTCCTTGGCGATTTTCTCCATCCGCACCTCGTATTCCTGGATGCGCTCGTTCAGTGATTCGATTTCTTTGAACAGTGGTTCCAGAACCTCGCGCAACTCCGCGTGCAATCCCGCGCCCAGCTCCCGGCTCACCTGCCGCGTGCCACACTTGGGCAGCCGCTGGCCATAAGACTTCACCAACCCGCGTGCTGCATTCACCAAGGCCGTTCGAGCACGCACCAGTTCGGCACGCGCTCGGATCACCGTCAGGTGGATTTGCGCTTGCGCGCTGCGATGCCGCACCGGCCCCAACAGCTCGGGATCGATTCGCGCCAGCCGTGCCAGTGTCCGCGCATCGTGTCGATCGTCTTTTCGATTGCTCTTGGTGATCAATTGCACCTTTTGCGCGTGCGCCACGATTACTTTGTATCCCAGCTCCGTGAACAGCCGGCTGACCCAAGGGGAATGTGTCCCAGTCTCCAGGGCCAGGAGACTCCGCGGTATCTTCCCAAAGGTCTGTTTCATCGCTTCCGGTGTCGTGGCCACTTTCTGTTCCAGAATGATTTTCCCCGCTTCATCCAAAACGCAATAGCACGACCAGTGATCGCCAAGGTCCAGACCAATCGTGAGCTTGTGTCCTTTGAAAATCCTGTTTCCATTTACCCGAACAGTGCTAGTCTTTTTCATAGCCGGTCTCCTTTTTTCTTGTGCCTCGAGCACGTCGAACATTGGGAGCGTATCGCATCCCGCGGGGAGACCGGCCTTCTCATCTCAATCTGATTTGCGTCGCGTACTCGGAAATCACTTTAAATTATTCCATATGGCCGGGTACGCCATTTACCGGGACCTTGCCTTTCCCCGGAACTTTCCGACCGCAACCAACGTATGGTTTTTTGCTGTACAGTTTTTCGCAAGGATAAGGATAATGACGTGATCCCGTCTTTTACTCGCCGCGTTTGTATTATTGTGTTGCTCAGCCTCGTTTCTATTCCACTGCACGAGCGTTTGGCCTACGTGCTTCGAGACGTTTTTTCGCGATACACGTGATGATCACTGAAATTGAGGTTTTTGATTTTTGGGGGCCTGCTTGGCGTGTTCGCTACGGACCTGTTCTTTGTCCTTTTCCGTGGGCGGGTAGGCTGCCTCATGGCGAGAGTTCGACACCACCGATGAAGGCGAAAGTCTTGTACTTCGTGAAGTCGAGGTTGGGATTGAGATCGACACTAGACTTGGCGCGTGTGGCAGCGGGCAGGAACGTCAGCGACAAGAGCAGTGCTGCTTCGGTTAAATTGCGGACCTGGGTGGACATGATTCCTCGCTTTGTTGCTCCTATGCTTCAGCGATTAGGAGCGGAGGAGGCTGGCGTTGGGGCAGCCGAAGATGCCGCGGCCTGACCGACGACGATGAATTCGAACGATTTTCCGTTGACCTTGAACTTCACTTTATTCTTGTCGAGGGTGAACTGGGTCGGTGTGTTTATCGGAATGAGGGTCTGGTCGGACGGCTTTGGCTGACGAATGGTGAAGTCGGTTGTACCAGAGCGGAGAACATATTGCTGGCACAGGACATCGATATCTTTCTTCTTCGATTTCTTTGCGCCACAAGCGACAGAAGTCTGAGAAAGAATGGTGCCGGGCTGCGGTTGGGGCCCGGCGGAGGTAACCGCTGCACTGAGAAACAGAGCGGCGAGGAGAGATAGAAAGTTTTTCATATAGAACTCCTGTAAGACGGACGATTCGCTCGGTACGTTAACGTCGCGGAGCGTTGCGAAACAGTTCGGCCTGCAATCGACCTTATCACGAGTGGGCGGTATAGCTATTGTCAAAAGTAAGCATCTTAGTTCCCGCATCGTTGGAAGAGGAGAGTGCGGAAAATGGTCGCGGAATACGACAAACAGGTGACTACAACTTTGCGTAACCATTGGGCCGATGGCTAAAAACCAGACACGCTGTTCTTGCGAAGAAGTTCAATCGCGTACTTAATCGGAATGACGACAGCAAGCCCGGCGTTTTGAATCAGGAACTCGCCGGGAGTAACTTGGACGGGGTTCTGCTTGGTAGTGAACAGCGGAGCGGCTTCATAGGCCTCACATACTCCTATAACCTCTCCGGATTTGGAATCGTAAACTGGGCCACCGCTGTTTCCTGGATTCACAACAGCATCCAAAAGAATCGAATCGATTGCCTCCTTCGTTTTAAAATCCGCACCTGGCACCGGAACCTCTACGAAGACAAAGGTCTCGCTCGCAACCATACCTTTTTGAGTCACGAATATTGGGACTTGCAGCGGATAGCCAGAAACCAGCAGGCTCTCACCTTCTGATGGAAGACGGGGGTTAAGTTTTGTTTCTGTTACTTTGAGAGGAAGACTGCCTTTCATCGCAACAACGATGCCGGATTTAAACGTGCCAGCGAAAGGGTTCTGAGAAAGTTTTAGGAGCGCAACGTCATGGACGTCATCGACATCGACGGCGCTGGCAGCCACCCAGGTAAAACTACCGCGGAACTGCGCGTCGGCTGTGGACGACGTATCGAGCAGTAGTCCTACTTGAAACGTGACGTTGGTCGCGCCCGCTGCTCTTGCGGCTGTCTCGGAACCTCGGATAACGTGTCCGGCAGTTAGCACATAGCCTTGCCGGCTAACGAAAAATCCTGTTCCCGCGCGAGTACCTTGGTCAAACGCAAGACGGTTAAGTTGGGGAAGAGGCGGTTGGGTCGGGCGAGGTTGAGTCGGCGGCGCATCGGACCAGTAACGGATCTGCACAACGGAACTCTTCATAAGTTGTATTTGATTCACCGCGATATCGGATGAAGCGTCCTGTGCAGCCCTTGCCGGTGTCGGTCCCAGTCAGAGAATAAAACCGAATGCAACACAACAGAGCCTGGGGAACATGCACGGATTCAAGTCAAACCGTAAGGCTTTAAGAAATAACGGGCCGCATTGGAATCTGATCCCGCACGAAGAAGTAATTTTCAGGGACCAGTTCCTTTGGGATTACGTAGGTAGGCTCTGGTGCTGGCGGTATGTAGCGATTTTTGCCCGCCACGCCCGCGTGACCCTTCGGGCAATAAAGATGCAAGTTCGCACGAGTCTGGTCCACGTGTGGGCGGAGGATCAGGCGCATCTCTCGACCGTCACCGTCGCAAACGGGGCAGAAGGGTCCATCCTCTGTGCCGTCAGGGCCACGCCTCCAACAAACAGAATGATGCTGCACATGGGATCGGAATCTCTCTAGTTCAGCGCGAAGTTTCTGGTTGTCCTCTTGGATCCCCAACGCTTGCTGTTGCACGTCGATTAGTTTTCCCTGAACGTTGGCAGCCTCATTGGTGATCTTGAAGGCGAGTTGCGCGTCGTTCGCGTTCTTCGCAAGATCGAGGATTATCTTTGCGCTTCCAAGGGCGGCACACTGATACCGGATAAATCAAACATCGAACCTCCACACAGAACCACACTTCCTTGCTCAGGGTGACGCCCACAAGAGTCGGCTGTCAACGCAAGCGGCTGTGAATCGCGAAGGAAAACAGTGAATAACTTCGCGCCGAAGGGTGCACGCAAGTTGCACGCGCCTCATCTGCCCTTTGCTGGAAATCGCTCTGTTTTCGAAATCGCCAGTGTTTATCTATAGAGAAGTGGCGCGCCCGGGGAGATTCGAACTCCCGACCCTCTGCTTAGAAGGCAGACGCTCTATCCACCTGAGCTACGGGCGCACTGCTTTGATTCTAAGATATTTGTGGCTCACGCGCACGTCGTTTGGGATCGATGAGCCTCTGCTCCGATAGCAAACGATCAAACTTGAACTAGAGTACCTGCCTTTCAAGCAGGCGTGCTGTCGGTTGGAGAATCGGAGAGGGAATATCCTCGAACCCCGTTTTTCTCGGGAGTCTGACAGTTGTGACGCGTTTACGGCTTTGGCCTGCGACGCGTGGCCGAATGGCTATCCTGGCCACTGACCTGTGGGTCACCGCCGCAATCGTTGCGTAGCTCGTCGGGGGCGCCTGCCGGCGGCGTGCTAAATGTATTGTCGATGCAGGGGATCGCACTTAGATACTCGTTGATGGATTCGATCTGATGGTCGGTCATGTTGTGAAACACTGGCCATGGCATCACTTGCAGGAGACTCCCGATGTCACTTCCCGCTGAGCGAAATAGTTTCGGACAAAGCTCTGATACCCGTCAACGGAGCTACGAAAAAGTTTGTATATGGACCTCAATAGTGGACATTAGTAAAGGACATTAGTAAAGATAGTGGTGTTATTGGGGACATTATGAGGAAACGGTTGAGGCGCGTGTCGTCGGCTTTGTATACAACGCCCATGCCACCACCCCCGAGCTTCTCGATGATCCGGCAGTGCGAAACAGTTTGGCCGATGAGCGAGTCAATCGCCAGGATTCTCGAGGCTTCTTAAGGCGGTGTGATGTTTTTGCTACGAAGTATAAGAAGCGGGCTTCGATCGCTTTTCCGAAAGTAGCAGGGCGTGAGAGAGTTAAACGAAGAGTTGGGCGGGTTCTTGGAGAAGGCTGCCCAAGAAAAGACGAAGCAGGGGATGAGCTGTAAGGATGGGGCGAATCCTTTCACTGTGGCTTGTTGGAATCCGCCAATTCGATGCGGATGACGTAAGCATATTCGCCGACCGGCTTCGCAGGGAGACGAACGTGAAGGCCATCCGGATGCTGTTCGAACGGTAGAGCGTCTTTCCCGCCTAACAATTGAATCAAGCTGATCTTTTCTCCAGCTTTTAATGCCGCGGGCGTCAGCGTGTGAATGATGGCTTCATGGTTTACGGGCCATCCGAGTTCGATCGCATACAGCGTGCGGTCCTTCTCCGTGAAGCGGAAATCTTTTGCGGTGTAGGGCTTGGTGTCGGTGTCGTGAAATGCACCTTCCACAACGGTGGTAGGGCCTTCGCCGTAAATCTTCCAGGGGCGAGTTCCGTAGATAGCCTCTCCATTCACGTTCAGCCACCGCCCAACCTCTCGGAGAACCTGTTGCACCCCTTCGGGGATTGTGCCATCGGAACGCGGCCCGATATTAAGAAGCAGATTCCCGTTCTTGCTGACAATGTCAACGAGCTGATGAATTACAAACTGGGGAGACTTAAAAGTATCGTTCTCGATCCATCCCCAGGATTTATTGCTGACCGAAGTATCCGTTTGCCAAGGAAGGGAGCGGATGCTCGTAAGCTGGCCTCGTTCAAGGTCGAGGACGGCTGAGTGCTCCTCCATCGCGAAGTACTTGTAATTGATCACCCCTGGTATCCCGGAGTATCGCAGGGAGTTGTTGTAGTAAAAGGCTGCAAAACGAGTGAGCGCGTCACGATTCAATGGCTGTCCGACCCACCAATCGAACCACATGATTTCCGGATGGTACTTTTCCACGATCTCAGCTGAGCGGGCCAGCCAGTCTTCGGTCCAGGCCGAAGAAACAAACGTGAAATCGTTTGCCAGGGGGGTGTCGTGTTTGGCCTGCAGCCAAACATGCGCGGGACCGTAGAACGCCGCGTAGTTGGGATCATTGACGTCGGAGCGAATGACGCGGCCGCCGTCGAAGAAGAAATTGTGCTCAATGCGGTGCGAAGATGCACCCAAATGCAGACCTTCTGCGCGCACCGCTTTGGCAAGATCTCCGACCAGATCCCGTTGCGGGCCCATCTTTGCGGCGGTCCAATCCGACAACCCGCTGGCATACATGGCGAATCCATCGTGGTGCTCAAAAACGGGAACAACATATTTCGCTCCTGATTCTTTGAACAGGCGCGCCCACGCTTGAGGATCGAAATGTTCCGCCTTGAACATGGGGATGAAGTCCTTGTATCCGAACTCTTCGAGGGGGCCGTACGTGGCAATTTGGTGTTTGTACTCTTCGGAACCCGGCCGATACATGTTACGCGGATACCATTCGTCGCCGAATGCAGGAACGGAATAGACGCCCCAATGAATGAAAATCCCGAACTTTGCGTCCCTGTACCAGTCAGGAACTTCGTATCGCCGAAGCGATTGCCAGTCCGGACGAAACGGGCCCTGCTGAATAACCGTGTCCACCTGTTTCAGGATCCTGGCGCGTTCAGAATCATATTTACTAATTGCCTGCCTCCAGAGCCGATCGATCTCCTCGGGATTCTCCGCCGCAGTAGGACTCGTGGGACCGGACCCTGCGTACCTTCCCGGTGCGTACCCGACGACTAGAGCCAAAACTACGCAAAACGATAGGGATTTCACAACTTTTCGCAAGATTGCTCCCCCCGGGGAAGAACAGGCGCTAGCCGTAGATCCACTGTTTGTTGTTTACAGACTCGAGAATTTTCTGAACTTGCGCCACCAAGACGCTGTCGTATGGTTGCTCATGCCATTGTACATTCCGTCGAACCGATTCAGGATCGGCCGAACTGAACAGAGTGGTTGGAATGTCAGGATTTTGACTGGCAAACTGTAATGCCAGTTGTGAAATAGAAACTCCTTGCGTACGACAGAATTCGGCGGCGGCCCTAAAGATAGCCCGGTCCTCCGGCGCAGCGGGATGCCAGTCCGCAGGGCCGCGGTTCGTCAATAACCCACTCGCGAAGGGCGAACCATTAATGATGCCGATTCGCCTCGACTGTATAATGGGCAGGAGCTCCAGGATGCGCGTGTCGTTGAGACAATAATGGTTATGGACGAGGCTGGCATCCACGTCCAGAGAGGAAAAGATACGCATCCAGAGGTCCATCGGATAAATGCCGAAGCTTACGCCGCCGATTCTTCCCTCTTTCTTCAACTCCATCACGGATTCAAAACCTTCGCCGAGGGCCCACTCGGTATGCTTTCGCCCCTGGTATTCGATATCGTGAATGTGAATCAGATCAAAATAGTCGGTCCCCAGACGTTTGGAACTTTCTTCGATCGACGCTCGGATTCTCGTTCGCGAGTAATCCAGCGTGTCCTCGCCGTAGTTGCCGGGCAGCGTGTACTTCCCTACTTTTGTCGATAGGTAATAGCGATCCCGCGGGACCCCTCGTAACGCCTTTCCCAAGATGGTCTCAGAGAGGGTGCCGCCGTAAGCGGGAGCGACATCAAAGTAGTTAATTCCACATTCGAGTGCTACGTGCACAGCCTGAATGGCCTCGTTTTCAGCGACAGGACGAAAAACACTCCCCAAGGACGAAGCACCAAAGCTCAGCCGCGATACTTTTATCCCGGCTTTTCCCAAGAGGTTGTATTTCATAAAATCAACGACGCCAGGCAAATCGGATGAAACCAATGACCAAAGTGCAGTGAATCAACCGCCCTTCGCGCAAGACTCATTTTAGCTCCGGTCCAAAACGGATGAAAAGGTGTCTCCACATTGGTTCAACCATATTCGCGGGACAGCATAAGCTCTTAGCCTGGATCCGTCAACAACGATCAAGGCGCCAAGCCGCCGACGGTATAGTTTGATTTTCTAGTGGCCCTGGCTTGCCTCCGCGCCGTCTGTTGGCTCCAGAGCAGCCAGGCGTAAGGCAGCCCGAAGTTCCAATTTCATCGAAAATTCTTGACATTAGAGTTTCCTCACTCATAATGCAAGGCGGCTGATTGGCTCAACCTCTCCCGCAAGTCCGGAACCATGGCGCCAGGGAAGGAGAGGGGTTTCATCTGGTCCAACCATCCGGATGCAACCCTCACCCATTGGTGTCGCCGATGACTTATGCCGCTCAACCCATTGTCCGGATTCCGGCCTTCGACCTCACGCTCATCCTTCTTTATATGTGCGGCATCCTGACCGCTGGCCTCCTGGCGATACGCAAAATCAAGATTACCGGCGACGTCTTTTTCCTTGCCGGACGATCTTTGCCATGGGGGATAGTTGGCGCGGCGCTATTCGCGTCGAATATTTCGACAATTCATCTGGTTGGACTTACCGCCTCGGGCTACAACGAAGGTCTCGTGTGGGGCAACTTCGAATGGATGGCGTCGTTTACCCTCATCCTGCTTTCGCTGATATTTGCGCCATTTTATTTTCGCAAACGCATTTCTACCCTGCCTGAATTTCTCGAACGACGTTACAGTCCGGCTTCTCGATCGTTCCTTGCTTTCATGGCCATCGTCGCTGCGCTATTCATCCATATCGGCATGAGCCTGTATGCCGGTGCGGCGGTATTTGAACGGTTTTTTGGAATTAACGTTGTGACCTCGATCGTCATCATCTCTACGGTCGTGGGGATATATACGGTACTTGGCGGACTTCGAGCCGTCGTCATTACAGAGACTATCAACACGGTGATTCTCATTCTTGGTGCAGTGATGATCTTGGCTTTCGCAATCGCGGCCTTGCCCAGTCACGGGATCCATTCGATACGTGAATTCGTCGCTGCAACAAAACCCGGCCAATTGTCCATGCTGCATACTCACGACTCAGCAGGCTTGAATTGGTATGCCGTGCTTCTTGGTTATCCGGTCCTAGGTATTTGGTATTGGTGCACAGACCAGACGATTGTTCAGAGAGTGCTCGGAGCACGCAGCGAGCAAGATGCGCAATTAGGTCCGCTCTTCGCGGGTTTCCTCAAAATCCTTCCCGTATTTCTCCTCGTTCTGCCAGGGGTCATCGCGTACGTCTTGTTTCACAATTTGATCGGAAATTCCAACAATCAGGTGCTGCCCGTGCTGATCGAACAACTCATTCCGACGGGCTTACGCGGGATTATATCTGCGGCCGTCCTTGCCGCTCTTATGAGCGCTATCGCTGCAGCTCTGAATAGTTGCGGCACTCTGGTTGCCGTCGATATTGTGAAGAGGCTTCGGCCTCAAACGTCCGATAGTGCCCAGGTAACGATTGGTCGCGTCAGCTCTGTTGTGGTCATGTTGCTGGCTATGGCTTGGTCCACGCAGGGCGGTCGCTACTCCAGTATCTTCGAAGCCATCAATGCGATCGCTGCGGACATCGCGCCGCCGATCACAGTTGTATTTCTATGGGGTGTATTGTGGCGACGCGGAACAAAAGAAGCTTCGATTGCCACCTTGGGCACGGGCTTCGGCTTAGGGGTGACTTCTTTCGTGTTGGACCTTCCGGCATTTGGCACTGAGAAGATCATCACTCATCGTTGGGGTATCCCCTTCATGATGCAGGCCTGGTGGTTGTTCTGCATTTGCAGCGTCGTCTATTTTGCCGTAAGCCTCTTGACTCCAGCCCCTGCCCGCGAGTCCGTGGAAGGTCTCACCTGGGATCATCCGCTCGCCGCTATTACCCAGGCTCGATTCATGGGTGCCAGAGACCCTCGACTCATCGCAACGATTCTCGCTGGGACCGTCGCGATTCTGTATTACATTTTCCGGTGACCTTCCGGGTTCGATCCTGCCGACGGAGGCGAATCACCGGTTCGTTCGGACTTGATACAACGCTTTGAGCCATAAGGCGCCAGCAAGGTTGCGTTCATGACTGTGACCAGAATCGACACCCACCAGCATTTCTGGAAGTACAACCAACGGGACTATGTGTGGATGACTTCCGGCATGGATAAGCTCAGGAAGGATTACCTGCCACCCGATTTGATGCCTCTCATGAACGCTGCCGGCGTCGGTGGCACGATCGCAGTTCAGGCTCGGCAATCTCTCGAGGAGAGCATTTGGCTTTTGCAACTTGCGGAGGACTATCCGTTTATTCGCGCCGTCGTAGGCTGGGTAGATCTTTGTGGTGAAGGAGTAATTGAGCAGCTTGAACAGTTCGCGCGGCACCCGAAATTTCGCGGAGTCAGACACGTTGTCCACGACGAACTGGACGACGAGTTCATGCTCCGGAAAAGCTTCCTCCTCGGATTAAGCCAGCTTAAGCGATATGGTCTGACGTACGATCTGCTGCTTTTTCCACGGCATCTCCCCGTTGCTTGTGAGGTGGCAAAGCGGTTGCCCGACCAATCATTTGTTCTGGACCACATTGCAAAACCTAGGATTCGAACCAGAGACATAGAGCCTTGGGCAGCCGATCTGCGGCGGCTTGCGCGGTTTGCGAATGTTTCCTGTAAGATCTCCGGGTTGGTCACGGAAGCCGCTTGGGATTCATGGAAACCGGAAGACTTTCGCCCCTACCTAGATGTAGTGCTCGACGCGTTCGGCTCAAAGCGATTAATGATCGGTTCGGACTGGCCAGTCTGCACTTTGGCCGCGGAGTATCCGTCCGTAATAAATTTGGAAGCTCAATACATTGCCGAGCTATCCGGGGATGAACAACAGGCAATCTGGTCAACCAACGCCTTAGAAGCCTACGGCATCCCGCCCGAACGATCAAAATAGATCAGAAATAAAACTTGAAACCAAGTTGTAGCTGGCGCTCCGTGTTCGCCGTGCTGGACACCACCCCGAAGTTGGGATCCAGGAGGTAGTTGTCAGGAATACCCATTACCGGCGTATTCGTGGCGTTGAAAGCTTCTAACCGGAATTCAAACCTCTTAGACTCCGAGAAGGAGATCGACCGGAAGAGTGAAAGATCCAGATTTCTCCCCCAATCGGAACGCAGGCTATTTCGGCCTAAATTTCCGAAAGTGAAAGGCGCGGGATTGACGAAAGCGGATACATTTAAGGGCTGCGTTTTATCGCCATGCGAATATGGATTTCCTACCAGATCGGCACGTTCAACCCCATACAGATTGTTGGTGTTCGGAATTGTGTTGTCCGTTTGCACGTCGTAGGGCAACCCACTGGTCAAGGAAACGATGCCGTTTAGTTGCCAGTTCCCGATAATGTGATTCACAACGCTGCTATGCGTGCTAAATCGCCTTCCGCTACCAAACGGAAGCGGGAATACAAAACTGCCAGAAAAGATGTGGGTCAGGTCGTGACTGGCCACGCCCCGGCTTTCCCGGAGATCGTAGGGGTTTTGTATACCACACCCACCGAACGCGCCATCACAACCGATCGCAAGCGCCTTCGAATAAGTATAGGCAAGAGTCGACAGAATTCCGGAATGCAGCCTGATTTGTGAGGATACTTGCAGGGCATTGTAGTCGCTCGATCCGACGCTTTCCGTGTAGGGCATTGGCAGGATATAGGGGTAAGGCGCACTCTGCTGCGGATCACCTGGTCCTGGAGTCGGCGACGCGTTCGCTGTAACCACAGAGGCAATATGCGCGTTGTGCGAGCCAACGTAGTTGACGGTGGCGATTGCGCCAGGAACTAATTCTTGCTGAAAACCAAAGTTCCATTGGTCTGAATATCCCGTCTTGAGATTGGGATTCGTATAAAAATTCACATTCAAAGGCGAAAAGGGAGACGAGGCCGGTTCGATGGGTCCAGCCCCCAAATTAAGTGGGTCTTGAGCGAATCCAGTCGGCAATCCAAGATTCAAGTTATTGGGGGCCGCTACGAAGGCCACATTGGGCCATGCCTGAGTGTAATTGGATTGGTTTTGGGTCACGGCCGCCCAATTGTCGTAGAACCTTCCATATCCCCCGCGGATTACGGTTTTCTCCGTCAGTCGATAGGCCAGACCGACCCTGGGTTGGATGTTGGTGTAATCATCGTTGTTGATTTTTCCGTTCTTCGCGATCACTACGTGATCCGGCAGCGCTCCTCCTGGAATGCAAGGCGCTCCCTGCGTAGGTGAGCATGCGGGAGCAGGATTCTGCAGGATGTAGGTTCCGTTGTTGAAATCAAAATTGCCCGTGATGTCGCTTCCGTTGGACGCTTTGCCTTGGCGCGGATTAATGGTGATGTCGTAACGCAGGCCCCAGTTGATGGTCAGCTTATCGGTCACTCTCCACTGATCCTGAAAATACATACCCAGGATCTTGCCTCCGTGAAGTAAGGAATACACGTTGTCCACTTCTGCGTAGCTCGGTACACCGAGCATCATGGAGGCCAAGGCATCCCCACCGTTGAGATTGCCATCCGCCGTTTGCGGTGCATCAAAATTGTCCTGCGATCCGTAAAATGGTTGTTCCCAGCCATCCGAGGCGGCACTCGCGCCGACACGGACGGTGTGCCGTCCCACCGTTTTCGAATAGTCCCCGCGGTATTCCCAGATATTCGAATAATGTAGTTTGCCGACATAGTTGTTGCCGCCGAGGTAGCCGGTGACAAATACGGAGGGGATGAGTTGCCCTCCGAAGCTGGAGTGGCCGTAGAAGGCCGGTGCAAAGCCGGACTTCTGCAAAAAATCGGCCGGCGCGTTCTGGAAATCCGCCGAGGTGTTGTACTGTGCTGAAACGCGACCAAACGTAAGTTGGAGAACGGAACTCGTGCCAAAGGTATGTGACCAGTTCACCGCCACGTTGTAATTATTACTCTGGGTAGTCGCCAGGAGGCCCGGGAAACCGCCCGAAGACGTGTCGGGTTGCCAAGCGCCCGTGTAGCGAACAAAAATGCGATCCTGCGTACCGATCTCCTGATCGAAACGAACAGACACTTGGTCCTGCCGGATATTCAAGGGAGTGGTATCGCGACCATTAAAATTGGGGTTGCCGGTGTTGATCGGGGCTGGGAATAGAGTTTTTGCGTAGTACACCATCGTCGAATTCAGCAAGCTCGTCGGGATCTTGTTGCATGCCGTCGATCCCGCCGCCGGCGTTTGTGTGCCATTCGGATTTGCTGCAAGCGGGTTCCCGGACGAATCGCACAGGAAGGGTTGACGGCTATATCCCGTAGCCGTCGTCGGATCAGGTACCGAGCTGTAGGGATTGAAAAGCTGGGTACCTTGGAGATTACTGAAATCACCATCCAGTTGTGCTGCAGTTGGGGTAAGGAAAAGACTATTGGACGCGCTGGACTCGCGGAACCCTTCGTAGGAAACATAGAAGAAGGATTTATCGTGACCGCTATAGTGCGGCAGGATAACTGGACCGCCGACAGCCCCTCCAAACTGGTTTTGGTTCAGCGGAGTTTTGACCGGGTTGAAAAAGTTGGCCGCGTCCATTGCATCATTTCGGAAAAAATCCCACGCTGCGCCGTGAAACTGGTTGGTTCCTGATTTTGTGACAACATTTACGATGCCACCCAACACCTGTCCGAACTGCGCTTCGTCGTTGTGCGATTGGACCTTGAACTCTGCAATGTCATCAAGGGTCGGTTGTACCGCGTAGGTATCGCGGATTGAGCCGTAGTTGTTAATTCCATCCAAAAGAAACATGTTGCTCCGGTTGTTCTGGCCGTTAACGGCTGGAAACACCACCGTTCCGAGGGGGTTGCCGATACCGCCCCCACCAGCATTTCCGGAAGAGTTCGCCGGACTGATACCGGGCCCAAGCAACAGAAGCTCGGTGAAATTCCGCCCATTTAGGGGCAATGCATTGACTTCCGTTGTCCCGATTACCTCGCCCAGCTCGGCAGTGGATGTTTCAAGCTGTACGCCGCCCGATGTAACCACTATGCTGTTCGTTGTAGCGCCGACCTTTAAATCGACGTTGATGGTGGCGGTCTGATTCACAGAAAGTACCATCTCGACGGTCTTCGCAGTGGAAAACCCTTCTTTTGTGACCGTCACGGTATAGCTGCCCGGACTTACATCCACAAAAGTGTAGTTCCCTGTAGAGTTGCTCACGGTCACTTTCTTGAATTGTGTCTTGGTATTTACAAGTGTGACCGTCGCGTCCGGGATCACCGCGCCGGAGGAGTCTCGCACTGTTCCATTCAAAGCGGCGGCGGCCGTCGCACCTTGACCAGCACGAGCAGCGGGCACGATGCAAAGCGTCATGACGACAAGGATTGCCAACCTCACGGAAGCGCGAGCAGGGAACTTCATAAAACCCACCCCCCTCTTATCGAAACAAATCACGCCAGCAGGTTACGATCGTGAATTGATTCAACCAATGTTACGACACGCTAACACCTGCATATTTTCAGTGTCAAGGAATTTGTTTCTTAAATACAAGCACAACGGCGTAATCTTGCAGCTTATGGCCCAAGAGTGGGCCTATTTGATGTTTAGGGACATGATAGTTCCAGTATAGGCGAGTGAAAACAAGCCCAGAATGCTGCGCTTCATGGTTCATCCAATACCGATACCGCAGCCACTCAATTGACATTCGCTGACCCTGAGAGGCGCCGGCCTGAACGTACTTTCCGTTCCGCACGATGGTTCTATCGGGGGCTGACGTGCTCATCTCCCGCTGTTCGTAAATGTGAAGCGAATCGCGTTGCCGCACTTTTTGTTCTGATGCTGGGCAAAAGACTGCTTGACAGCGCTCTTTTCCTCTTGGTATCTTCAGCCCTGTTTTATTGGCTCAACCAATAAAATTCGTGTTTTCTGGCACTTCTGGGAGCGATGAAGTGTTGCCGAAATTGATTGCCAGGGACTTTGCTGCCGGAACGATTCCAGTAAAGGGATGGTGCGGCGATGTTTCTTCCTAGGCGTGACTTATTCAAGTTGGTCGTCGCATTCTCTGCGGGCGCAACGGTTCCCGCAATGCCTCTGGCTGGCCTCGCAGAAACACCTGACGTCCATTCTGCCAATGCGCTCGGAAGCGAAACTCGGCGTTACGAGCCGAGCTGGAATTCGCTTCGGCAGATACCTACCCCCAAATGGCTCCGGGAGGGGAAATTTGGCATTTACACTCACTGGGGCGTCTATTCCGTTCCAGCATACGGCAAGAACGGAACGTGGTATGCCCACAACATCTATACGAAGCCCGACTCGGATGACAGAAAGCATCACGAAGCCACGTACGGGCCCCTTGAGAAGTTTGGTTACAAAGATTTCATTCCCATGTTCAAGGGGGAGAATTTCGATCCGGACGCCTGGGCCCAACTCTTTCAGCAGGCCGGCGCCCGGTTTGCCGGGCCGGTTGCGGAACATCACGATGGCTTTTCCATGTGGGACACCAAGTATTCCAACTGGAACGCTGCAAAGATGGGACCGAAGCGCGACGTAGTCGGGGAGTTATCGAAATCCATTAAAAAGCATGACATGAAGTTTCTGACGGCTTTCCACCACGCGGAGAATTGGTTCTATTTCCCGACTTGGGCTGGGAAATATGATGTCTCCGATCCTGCGTATGAAGGCCTCTATGGAAGACGTCATGCTGAGAACGCATTGCCGGATCAGCAGTTCCTGGATGTATGGAAGGGCAAGATTGTTGAAGTGATTGAGAAGTATGGTCCCGACGTGATGTGGTTTGATTTTGGACTGCGGCTGATCCAGGAATGGTACAAGAAGGACATGCTGGCCTACTACTTCAACAAAGCTGCGCGAGAGGAACGAGAAGTAACGGTGACTTACAAGAACCACGATCTTCCTCCTGGTGTCGGAATCGACGATCTCGAGCTAGGTCAAGAGCTGGAGCTGACATACAACGAGTGGATTACCGACACGACAGTTGATAGTGGGAGTGGGTGGGGCTACGTCAAGAGTGCTGGGTTTAAGACCGCAGATGAATTGGTGACCGGCCTGGTCGACCGGGTGAGCAAGAACGGATTTCTCCTGCTAAATGTGGGTCCGAAACCAGATGGCACGATTCCAGAAGAAGCCAAGGAGCGTCTGTTGGCTATGGGAAAGTGGCTTTCAATCAATGGGGAAGCAATCTACGACACTACGCCCTGGCTCATTGCTGGAGAAGGGCCAACCCAATTGGAAAAGAAAGGGCCGTTCAACGAGCAAAACGGGATCGTTTACACACCCCAGGATATTCGATTCACAGCAAAGGACAATCTGCTTTACGCCACGGTGTTATCGTGGCCTGGAGAAACTGCAACGATCAAGAGTCTGGCGCCGAAAGGCAGTACGTGGGCAGGGCTTTATCCCTCCGAAATCGCTTCCATCACTATGCTGGGCGATGGCGCGGACCTTTCCTGGAAATTCGGAACAGATGTGCTGGTCGTACAAACGCCAAAGAACAAGCCGTGCGACCACGCATACGTCTTTAAGATAACGCGCAAGAAGCCATTCTAGATTGCCTCTTGTCTGTCTTGCGATCACGGATTGTGGTAGACCTCCTGCATCATCGTCCAAGACTTCTCGCCTTTCAGCGGAATTTGCATCGGGTCGGTTGCAGAAAGCCACTTCTGATTGCGAGGCTCAGCAGAGAGTTTTTCCATGTCTGTTTTGTAGTCCGCTCCGGTGTACTCGTAATAGCCGAAGAGGTAGAACTTTCCATCTTCCAGTTGATGCACAAAGATCGAAAAGTTGTGCATGTGATATTTCTCGAGTAAGTCACGTACGCCGGGATTCGACGCATCATGTAATGCTTCATAGGCGCTTAACTTGTCCGGCTTGATCCCGATTACCATGCCGACGCGCTGCACGCGTGAGCTTTCTGTTTTGGCGTGTACCATTACGGCCACCAGAGCGGCAACTGCGATTGATATTACAAATGCAAATCTCTTCATGTTCGCCTCATTTCGCCTTATCCCTTCCCTTGCTTTACGCCATCGCTCGGGAAATCTCTCTGATAGTCCCCATGTACCCATTTCGAAATTCTTAAATCCCAGCCTCAGGGCTGGCGACTCCGGGCGTACTCGGAAATCGTGGTTCGATGCGTCAACGAATTGAGGATCAGCGAAGACAGAGTTTTGGTCGAACCCCAGATTTTGCCATTCCTTCAAGTTGTAACGTGCTGGGTTCCGCTTCCCCGCTTCCGTTCGCAACTGGTCGACTACCGCCTGGAATTCTCCACCGGCACAAAAGAAACAATTCTTGTCGATCTTGTCGAACCAGGGCCCAACCCTGGAGGCGCAATGACGGAATAAAACATTTGGGGCCACCATGGCCGACCCTCCGGCCACCGTGCTGTCGGATCATCACCGTGATGTTGTTGAAGTATTCGTCGTGGTTGTAGTTGTTTCCAACATGGAAGCAGGGAGCGGCTTTCGAGAGGTACCAAATGTTGTTGTAGATCTTACGATAAGCGCCCTCACGCAGCTTCATGCTGATACCACCGACAGAAACGTTGTCGTAAATCTCGTAGTATCGAAGCTCCGTCATCGAGATCCAGTCCCCACCCCGACTTTTCGTCAAAAAAATTGTTACGAACAATCACAGGCTCCATCGCGTCGACTCTGGCCTCCCACACATCCAAGCTGCGATCGGAAGTATAAGGAGCGTGCGACTGGGCCAGAGACCATCCGCGATCTCGGCCCCAGGCGTTAAAGGGGCCATGGTCACTGGTCTCGCGAACCGTATCGTGGGTGTGGTTGTACTCAATGACATGGCCGCCCCAGGTGCCGTCGCCGAGGCAGATTGCCGCGCGAGGCATGTTGT
>CAWILQ010000026.1:0-149230 GCA_963836965.1 Candidatus Acidiferrales bacterium | reverse complement strand
TGCGCCCAAGGCAGGCGCGCTACCAGGCTGCGCTACGCCCCGACATGGAATATCCTCCTGATTCTACTGCAATTTGCGGTCGGAGTGCCAAGTGATCGGAGGTGCAACTGTGCATGCCGGATGCGTTTATACGTTCGATTTCAGTAAACTGCACAACTCACCTTGAGAATTCTCGCAACTCGCGCTCGTCATAACAAAGCAAAAAGCAGGCGTGTTCCGCTTGCTGTGGATTCCAAAACAGGCATTAATTCCATAGGTTCTGCGAACCTTCGTTTTGAGGCGGCGGAAGGATATTATGACCGGCGCCTTAACCTTAATAAGGTAGCAGTCTGAATTTTGCCCGAAGCTCCCCTTTCTTCACCACATCAAGTACATTGTTGTCCCTGGCTTGAAGTCTGTCTCTCGGTCGTGTGGGCTTCAACCTGCGTGTTTCTAGATCAGATTCGCTAGGACGAGTGGCTGGACGAAATCACATGCAAAGCTAGAGCCTGCCCCAAGAGGCGAAGACGAGGAAGGGAACCAAGAGCTTCTCCGTGATGCTCTGCCCGGGTCAAATTTCGATTCTTTTGCTGGATGGTCACTCGCCAGCCTCGCTTGCATTTACGCGCTCGCTGGCCCTTGCAGGGATTAGGGTGACCGTGGGCGCTGCGTCACCTGACGCGCCGGCGCGCTTTTCTCGCTTTTGTGCGCAGTTTCTGTTGTACCCATCTCCGATGAAAGATCCCGAGGGCTTTCGCCAATGGCTCTTCGAGATCCTGAGGCACTGCCAGTTCGACTTACTGATCGGAACAACGGATCAAACGCTGTTACTGCTCGATGAATGGCGAGAACTACTCTCCTCGCGCGTGAAGGTTCCGTTGCCTGCAAGGGGAGGATTCCGTTTGGCGTGCGACAAGGCCAAGACGGCGAAACAGGCTCAAGAATTGGGCTTGGCCATTCCACCCACGTGCTTCATCCAAAACGAGGACGAATTTGATCACGCCGTAAACACCCTTTCGCCTCCCTTCGTGATCAAGCCTCGCAGCAGCATAGGGCTCTGCCAGGGTCAGCGTCTCCGCCTGAGCGTCGCATACGCCTTTGACAAGGAAACGCTGCGGCAAAAATATTTTGCCCTTCATCGGTTCAGTCCGTGGCCGCTGTTGCAGAGCTATATCGCCGGCTTCGGGAAGGGGTGTTTTTTTCTGATCCGAGACGGGGAGATTGTAGCCCGTTTCATGCATCGGCGGATTCGCGACGAGGATCCCACTGGTTCTGGCAGTTCACTTCGGATCAGTGTGGCGCCGGATCCAACCCTGATGAGGGCAAGTGAGCAGTTGCTGCGTGCAATCGGCGTAGATGGACTGGCGATGGTGGAGTATCGCATGGGGGAAGATGGAACGCCATACCTGATGGAAATCAACTCGCGACCCTGGGGCTCAATGCAACTGGCAGTGGAATCCGGCGTTGATTTTCCTCTCCTCTGGTACCGGGCTGTAAGCGGGCAGCCGGTGGAGATTATTCACTCTTATCGCCAAGGGGTCGTGTGCCGTCATCTTGCCGGGGACCTGAGGCATTTGGAAAATGTGCTTTTGGGCCCGCCTCCCGGCTGGTCGCTGGATTTCCCGAAGCGCCTGCCAACCCTACTGCAGTTTCTCAAGTTCTGGGGGACAAATCTGCGCTACGACGATTTCGCTGCTGGTGATTGGCGGCCAGGGCTGGCCGAATTGCGGAATTATTTTGTCGAACTGGGCGGACGATTTCTGGACCGGCTGCGCCACGCCTTCACGGGAACGCGTAAGAGTGGACGCTGACGTGTTGTGGCGGTCTTTATTTGTTGCGCAGAACGCGCTTGCCGGATTTTCAAGTTCGCGGCGGCGCTCGCTGCCGCCCAGATTCACCTGGCGAAAGCCCGCAGAACCGTAGGATCAACAAGAGCCTCAAGCATCACGCCTGGCCCCTTTTTGTCTGCCTGCTCCAGCAAGTCTAAAAAGAGGTCCGTTCCTTTCGGCCAAAGGCGATCGACGGCCTTGCAATGTTCGCAGTGACTACCTCCGGGGTGGGTCAGAAAACGCACAACGCTCAGAAAACCTCGTTGATGAGAATGATCGACGATTTGGCATCCGCATAGCCGGGTCTGCTCCCGACACTCGATCTGCGCAGGGGCGAAACATCTCTTAGCCGCACGAAACATGGCCAGGTCCGCTTGCGAGTCACCGATGGCTACCACCTCTAGCTCTGGCATTCCCAGCCAGATTAGCAAGGATCGCAATCCGGTACCCTTGTCGAGGTCTTTTGCAAGGACCGCCGTGTCGCTAAAGGTTTGGTGGAACTTGAGCCGCTGGACGTCAAGATTGGCCAGTAACGTCCGAATCGTCAGAGTTGGAACGGGCACCGTTCGGTTGTCCTCAAAGCTGTAAGCGCGAATCGAATAACGATAGCTGTCATTCAAGAAAATGCCAGGAATCTTACGGAGAGCGGCTTTTACCTTCTCCAGTTCGCTGAGAGATTCCGGACTAACTAGCATGGATTCGCGCTTCGTGACCGCGTCCCAAATCGCACTTCCGTACTCGGCCACACCACCCAGGAAGCCGTAAGCCTCGCAATACTCCTGCACTTCCCCAATCGAGCGAGCGGTGTTTACCGACACCGCGAAGTCGTGTGCGTGCAGGAGGGCCACTGCTTGCATACCGCACGCGGTCGTCGAGGGGAACCCAAAGATGCGGTCGTCTAGTACACCGTCAATGTCCAGCATCACCAGCGGGGCATGCCAGCCTATGGTCTTTGGCGGCCGGACGAAACGGCCACAAAATCGTGCGGTCTGGATCTCGAGGAAGTTCCAAGCTTGGACATATTGTTGATGAAATTCCGCATGCCGGTCCACAAGATGGGGGTTGTCGAGGTGGTCGAGGGCAAAAGTCATGGCCCAGACCCCCGCGAGCAGTTTGTGCAGAAAGAGCCGTTTTTCGACTTCGGTGTCTGTCGATTTTTGAACGTAGCGTGCCAGCAAATTTCTTTCTTCGGAGGGTGAAAGGTTCCAATACAAGACGGCTTCGGCGACATCGTAGGCAGGGTCAGTTACGTTTAACTCTGTCTTCCCAAGTCCGTGCTGATCAAAATCCGTTTTCAGAAGCTGTTGCGGACCGCGGATCCATTCCACTGGACGCATTTTGCCATCGATCAGTGTCGGGTTAGCACATCCTATACGAGACAACTTCCGCCGGATTCGGCTGCGCTTCAGTGCGGCGGCGATCCTATGGCGAAAAGCTCGACTAAGCGTGTTGGCGAGCAACTCCAGGCCGCGGTGGTTGTTCTCTCGAAGCAGGTCCGGTGAAGGGTCTGTTTCTAACGCCAGCGACCGAACGCGTTCGGCTATGTAAGAAGCTAAAGTATCGACTAACTGTTCGCGGTCCGGCTGCGTCGCCATCGAGTGCGCTTCCGGCATCCATTCGGTAAACAGAATCCCGTTGCGCAAACCGAGCGCAGGCGGAATGAAACAGGAGAGCCTATCTGCCGCCAGAAAAGCATGGTATCCGAGCCACCCCCACCCAACACTTTTGGCCAGCACGTAACGAGTTTCAATGATTCCGGCAGAATCTTCCAGTCGAACCTCGTATATGCGCTTGAATCGGATGTGGCCTTTCTCGACGCAGAGGTCCCTCAGTCTAGCGGAACACTGCTCCAATTGTGGGCTAAACGTCAGGGTCACCACTCGATAACCGCGCGCCAGGAAGTACTCTTGCACGATACTTCCGACAGTCTGCGGTTCGAGCAGCAGGCACTTTTGCCACTCTTCACGTGCGAGCGGCAAGGTCCTGATTTCGCATGCCGAAAAAAACTCTGGTTTGCTGCTCCGGGTCGGATGAGTAGGAAACGAGGCGACGATTTTGCTTGCTTCAACGCCCGCTTGCCGAAGCAGTTTCACAGCTTTCGCAACTGTGTACCCGGTAGTCATCGGCTCATCCACAATCAGAGCCAAACCACCGCTCGCTGCACACCGTGCGAGGCGACCGGCTTCCCACAGACTTATTCCGCGCTTCGGACGGAGAGTTACGGAACTCACCTCCTGATACCCTTCCGATTTCAGGTAGGCGCAGACTACCGGGGCAAAATAGGAACCGGCAGTCCGCAAGCCGAGAACCAGAACCGGGTTCTGCCGATCGGGAAATGCAGCCACGAATTTGCGCGTCAATGCGACTGCATCCAGGTGTGTGAGGTCTTGAGAAATGAATGCGGCCGGCGGTCGGGAACGCCGAGCAAGGAAGCTTGTTGGCAGGCGCTTGCTGAGCAAGGATGCAAGTGCCGCTGTGTGGGTTGAGATGGCTCGTCGGTCCGCATTCGTGTCTAGCAGAATCGACCCTACGAACTCGACCAAAGCCGCATTCCAGCTCCGCTGCCAGTCTCGAAGGTGCCGAAGTAGTAGCTCACGACACTTCCGCCGAACAGAAAGGATTTTTTCCGCGATTCCAAATGCAGGCGCGAGAGTGGGCATCTTGTCGGCGGCCTTAGCGAAGGCGTAGCCTTCGCCAAGCAAGTAATCATCCAATGCGTCGGCTACCGCACAGGCAAGTAGGAAGACATTCGTCGTAACTTCGGCAAGCTGCCAACCTAAGGGGACCTCTTGCGCGCGGCGAAGTTCACCTCGGAGGTATGCTCTTATTTCGCCCACCGTTGGGAATGAATTGAGGGACCAGGGATAGCTTTGATAAAAGGAGAGTTCCGCTTCCAAAAGGCCGGAGGATAGGGGGGCCGGTCGAACCTGTCGAACACCGTCGGCATGCTCGATGCTAGCGTCAGCACCTTCTGAGCTTCCCACAAGTTCAGAGCTCATCGATGCAATTCGAAATAACCTGTTCGGTGACAAGGAAGGTCCTTGATGGCTTGGAAATCCCTTTGTGTGCATATGGCTTCAGCATCTTTAGGGGCCCTGGCAAGTACCGCCGAAACCAAAACGCCAATTCGCGTATTAAGAACCGAGACACCCGTCGCAGGTGGCCAGGTTGGTTGTTACTCGTGCGGTTGCTCCTGACGGACAATGTAGAGCACCAGCTCGACGCGACCCGATATCCCGAGCTTCTCATAAATCCGGAAGAGATAATTACTCACGGTGTGCTCGCTGAGACCGAGCCTCTGTGCAACCTCCCGGTTGTTCAGTCCTTCCGCCACAAGCTTGGCGACTTGCTGTTCGCGTTTGGCCAATAGGTCTTTTCCATTAGCGTTCTTTACACGGAATGGCGCGGCATGGGCCAAGGCATCGACGATGAAATTGAGTTGGTGGCTGTTGGCCCAAATTTGCCCCTCCTGCACCGCTCGAATGCACTTGCAAAGCGCTGAAATAGGTTCCGCTCTGCAGAACACGCCTTTGGCTCCGGCGCGAAACGCGTCGAGCACCAGGTCACGCTGTGCCGACTTAAGCAGGACGATTACACGTGTCTCGGGAAACAACGAACGCAGTTCGCTCAGTATTTGGAAGCCGACAAATGGCCCGTCCTGGAGACTTTCGCTGACCAGGACCACTTCGGCGGGATTACTGCTCATCGACTGCATGATCTCGGAACGCTTGACCGCGCACGCCACGACCTCAAAACGAAGGCGCGGATGTCCGAGCGCGTTCTTCAGCAACTGACAGGCCATGAGAGTCTCGTCGGCGATGAGTATCGTTATCCGTTGAGAATGAGAAGCATGCGGGCGCTCTCGGAGCGGGGCCGAAGGAAGCGATGCCGCCATATAAAAATCATCTCCGGAAGTCTGCGAAGGAGCCTGCTGGGACAGGCGGGCTGACTTGCGGACGAGGAATTAATGCTCCGTTACCTTAAGACAATATCAGTTAAATATCCAGCAGAAAGATGCGGAAGATAGCGCCGGCGATGGACAAACAAGGAACACATTGAAAAAGACCCTTGAGAGGTTTTGCTCTATCGAGTCTTAACTGCTGATAGAGAACAAACCATCGGAGAGCGAGGCAAACAGCCGACTTGTACCGCGAGTACTTTCTCCTGAGCGTTCAGGCCCGAAAGTATGGCCCGCGGAGTCGCTTACCACGTGTGATTTCTCCCCTAATCCTTACAGGTGTCCTAGCAAAGTTTTTGCTCCTTGTCGGTTACTTTGGAATCATCGTACTTTAACGTCAAGTTCACACGCCTACGAAAGGTCTGGGAGCTTGTGGAGGGGGCCTTCTGCACTGAAGTCTCGCCGACGACGTAAGAGGACCCGGACGACTCTCTAGAGACATAGCCAATGAAGATAGGCGGGCAAAAAGTCGCTGCTCGGACTTTGTGGCTTTTGCTGTGCGACGTCGGAGTTATCGTCGCAGCCGTTCTAGTGGCTGCGGTCGTGCCCGGGCGATTCGACGGCTTTCGCACCGTCTTGCGGTTCACGGTCGTCGTTATGTTCTGCATCCCTTCACTTCACTACAACGGTCTGTACGACTACCAGGTTTTACGTCAACTGACCAAACTGTTCGTCCGACTCCTCCGGGCATTAGTTGTCGCTTCCGCGGCGATCGCATTGTTCTACTACCTCTTTCCGATTGTGAGTTTCGGCCGAATGGTGGCAGCCATTGCGGCGCCTATCGTGTTCACCTCCATGTTGGGCACCCGGTTGATCCTAGAACATACAGGCGCGCTGATCCAACGCGCTGAGCGCGTTCTCATAGTCGGTACGGACGCTATCGGCATCGCTCTCACACGAGAAACCCAGAGGCGCCCCCAACTAGCCACCCACGTGGTTGGTTTCCTCGACGAAAGGGGAGAAGACTTGGGAAAGTCCTTGAGCAGCCCCGGGATTATTGGCGGGATCGGGGAGTTGCAACAGGTAGTGGAGGCCTACAAGGTCGACCGCATCGTGCTCGCTATGTCGGAACGCCGTGGCACGATGCCGGTCGACGATTTGCTACACCTGAAAATGGCAGGGATTCGTATTGAAGACGCCCACAACTGCTACGAGCGGCTCATTGGGCGCATTTTGCTGGAACGTTTGTCGCCCAGTTGGCTCATTCTTTCCGACGGCTTCTGTAAGTCTAAATTTCTTACTGTTGCCAAGCGCTCGCTTGACGTCATTTTTGCTCTCGTTGGGTTATTCCTCACCTGGCCTCTGATGGTGGCCACGGCAGTCGCCATCTGGCTCGAAACCGGCAGACCGTTACTGTTCCGGCAGAAACGCGTGGGCCTCAACGGCAAGGAATTCGAAATTCTGAAGTTTAGGTCCATGCGAAAAGATGCAGAAGCCGCGGGGCCCGCCTGGGCTACTGCGACGGACAGCCGAATTACGCGAGTCGGATCGTTTCTTCGAAAATACCGGCTCGACGAACTTCCGCAGCTCATAACCGTGCTGCGCGGAGAAATGAGCCTCGTAGGGCCCCGGCCTGAGCAGCCACACTTTTGCCAACTCCTCTTACGAAAGATCCCGTACTTCGATCAACGGCATTCAGTTCGCCCAGGAATCACGGGCTGGGCGCAGATCAATTACCGCTATGGATCTACTGTCAATGAGTCGAAGGTCAAACTCGAACTGGATCTTTTCTACATCAAGCACCTTTCCGTTTTCTTGGATCTGGCCATTTTGTTTGAGACGGGCAAAGTGATGCTGATCGGCCGTGGTGCGCGCTGACGGAAATTTCATGCCCGAAGAGGTGAAATGCAAAGTAGCTCCCTCGAAAAAGTTTTTGTCGGAAGCGATCAGCCGTCCGAAACATTGGTAACACGGAGGAAAACCATGAATAAGTTAAGAATCAGCGCGGCATTGGGATCGGTCCTGTTGGCCGGCTCCTGGTGCTTTGCGCAAGAGCCGCTACTCTCCCACACGACGAAAAAGGGTCATAACGACGTTGGGACAGCGTCGGCCGGTTCGACAAAGGTGGAAGCGGCACGGCCGCCTGTCGATCCCAAGGTTTACATTATCGGTGAAGCAGACCTTCTTCGTATCAATGTTTACAAAGAGGCAGAACTGTCCCAGACCACAATCGTGCGTCCGGACGGAATGATTTCATTGGCGTTCGTAAACGACGTTAAGGCCAGCGGCAAGACACCTCTGCAGGTTCAACAGGAACTGACGGAGAGCCTAAAGCCTTACCTGGTCGACCCGCAGGTTACGGTATCCGTGGTCGATGTGCGCAGCAAATGTGTGTACGTGACCGGTGCTGTCCAACGCCCCGATGCTTACCCACTGCTTACGCCAATGACCGTGCTGCAGATCCTTGCTAAGGCGGGCGGCACGACGATCTACGCGAACCGTAAGGGGATCTTTGTCCTGCGAAACCAGGAAAAGATACCGTTTCCCTTTAACGACCTTATGAAGGGTAAGAAATCAGCTAAGGATATCCAGTTGCAGCCGGGGGATACGGTCGTCGTTCCGTGAGGCGGAGTTATGAATCCGAAAATAGCGAAGTTTGTGCGGACTGCCGCCCTCGCGATGCTAGCAGCTGTAACCAGCGCGTTTGCGTCAGGACAAGATTCTTCGTCTTCCGCTCCGCAGGATGACGATTCGGCCCCACCGGTCACGAAGGCGGTAGATTCGTCGAACCCGCTCGGTGGATCGCCAAAGCCCGCTGGTCGGGTGTATATGGGCCTGGGATCTGATCGTCTGTTTTCACTTGACACGATGCAGAAGGCTCAACTTCTGTTTCAAATGGATGTAACAGAGGGCTACGACGATGGAATTATTCTGCTTCCGACAAGAACCGGTGTGTACTACACGTTGTGGACTCCGAGGATTGCGCTCCTCGGGCGAACACCAAAATCAGAATACGTGATTCAGTACGCGCCGACGGTGTCCTATTTTGCCAACACCCCGCTCGGGGTAGAGGCCCTGCATCAAGCGTCGGCGGAGCAACATACAGAGGTGAGCAGCTACTGGGGGTGGGATGCTTCGCTTGCCGTGACGAATGGAAGTTACCCGGTGTCGTTGCTCAGCGGGTTTAACTTTATTGCCCTCGACAACATAGCAGCCGTGGATATCGACTCGATTCTGCTGCTTTCTACCACGAGCTATTTCAATTCAAACGCTTCTATTGGCCTGCATTGGACACCCACCCCGCGGGATGTATTCGTGCTGTCAACCACCTACAACTACGCGAACTTTCCGCCAAACGACGTTCCCGGAAGCGTTCCCGGTCACATCCATCGCGGCATTCTAGCGGCAAGCTACACGCACTCCGTTTCACCGCGCCTGAGCCTACTAGCAAACGGCAATGCAGTCCATGTTTTTGGACCACTCGCCTGCACAACATATGGCGGCCAGTTGGGCGCGAGCTACAAAATCCATGAAGACACATTGATTTCCGGGACGGTCGGCCCGGAGTTCGGATCAGCGCCTTGCTCAAGCTCGATGCTGCTCTCGTACGCGGGATCGGTAGCCTCGCGACTGTCGCGGAATTGGGTAGGCTACTTAAACGCCGTGCGCACAACGACGGGTGCGCTGCACTCCTCCTTGGGCAGCGGATTGACAGAAACGTTTGGCGCAGGCGTCACCCGACAGCTGGGCACATGGGTGGATGCGCGTGTAGACGCGGGTTACATCCGGGTGAACTCGCTGCCGACGCTACCGGCCTCATACAGCGCGCAGGGGAAATTTATCTCCGGCCGAGTTGATTGGACGCTCGCCCCGCCTCTCCAACTGTCGCTTCAGTACAGCCGAATCTACCAGACCGTTTCAAGCTTGACGTTGGATCGAAATCAGGTTTTTTTGATGTTGCAATGGCGGCCGAACCCCAAGGCAGCATTCTAGGGGCTGGCGACCGATGCGCGGCCGCGAAAAGAGGCTTTGTTTAGAGAAGTACCAGACGTCGGAAGAAACGCCACAGAGGCGCGATGGCGCTTCGACTGACGTCAATGTCCCGGAAAGCGGAGCACCCATGAGTACGAATAGGTTAAGCAGGTCCCAACAGGCGGGAGCAGCCGAACAGATTTCTGAGTATTGGGCCACGATCAAGCACCATCGCTGGATGATCTATTTCCTGGCACTGGCTCTGACCGCGGTTTCAGTCATCGGGATTTCTCTACTGCCGGACGTTTATCAAGCGACGACTACGATTCTGGTCGATTCGCAGAAAGTGTCGGACGAGTTGATTCCACCGAGTGTGAAGTCCGAGCTGACGGAGAGACTACAGAACATTTCGCAAGAAGTTCTAGGCTCAACTCATCTGCAAAGAGTGATGGATGAAAACAATCTGTACCCCAAGCTGCGGAAGTCCATGAGTGCGGACCAACTTCTCGACTACATGCGCAGTCAGATTCAAATAACAGTGAAGCACGCATCCGGTTCAGGACCAGCATCGTTTAGCATCACGTATGAAGGTCGAGATCCGGTTCTAACTGCGAAGGTGACTAGAGAACTCGCTGCCGAATTCATCAATTGGAACCTCAACAGCAGGTCCGCGCTTACCGAAAACACCGCGACATTTCTCGATAATCGCCTAGCCACAGCGCAAAACGAGCTCAAGCAACAAGAGACTCAGGTGCGCGAATTCAAGATGAGGCACCTCGGCGAGATGCCGGAGGAGACGCAGTCGAACATCGCCCAATTATCACAATTGCGTTCAACTTTTTCGGCGAACAACGATACCTTGAACCGGCTCGAGCAAGAGCGAATCGAACTTGAGGAATTGCCTCAGACCGCCCATGTCGCTCAGCTCGGTCCCACGCCGGTTTCGGAGCGCGTGCGACTGCAGGACGAACGGTTGAGGGCCGAGAACCGGCTCAATGAGTTGCGGCGGCGATACATGCCCCGGCATCCCGAGGTCCTCGAGGCCCAACAGACTTTAGAACGAATTGACAGACAGATCGCGGGGCTGCCTCAGGATACAGATCCAACGGCGGCAGCCAAACTGGACAATCCAGAGATGACCGCTGCGGCCGCGCGTTTGAGCGCCATCGCTCGCGAGACGCGCCGCTTGGAAGGGGAGCAGACGCAAATGCAGTCGCAGATGGCGGTTCTTCAGGCGAAGCTCGATGCCGTGCCTCTCCGAGAGCAGCAGTACGCTGATATGACTCGCGGCTATGATATCGCCAAAGAACAATATCGTTCTCTCCTTACCAAGAAATACTCAGCGGAGATGGCTGCGGATTTAGAGCGCAAACATGGGGGTGAGAATTTTACGGTTCTGGATGCGGCGCGGATACCAGAGAGGCCGTTCAAACCCAATCGCAAGCTTCTCTTGCTTTCAGGTCTACTGGGGTCGTGGATCTTGCCCATCATCTTGGTTGTAGGGAAGGACCAGCTGCTCACGACGGTGAAAACCGAGCGGCACTTGCAAAAGATTCTCGGGCAGTCGGTTTCGATACTGGCAACAATCCCGTCGATCAGGGTGGAAAGCGAGCGCGATAGAAATCGTCAATACCTGAGAGCCGCGGTGTTCGGTACCTCCGCCATCGCTCTCCTGCTGGCACTGTTTCTTTGGCGGATACACCCGATCCTATGAGCGCGACAGCGCGAGATTTTTTTTCGAGTCGGTCGGTGAAGGCGAACCGATGCGATTCCGGTTCGCTGAATTTCCATCGGCGATTTATTAGCGGATTGTTAACAATCTGTATCGTCGGACGTTCGGGCGAAGTCAGAGGTACAAGCTAACCATGGAAGTCGCGTTGCAGCAAAAGCACGGCGGACGAGCGGAAGAACATCGGCCAGACGAATCCGCCGAAGCCGGTGAGCCCTGCGGCAAAAAGCCCTGGACCGAATACCAGATGCTCTATCGGCGGACTTCTCATTTTCTTGGCGGCAACATTTGCCTATTCCTAGTTGGATTGATTTCCTTCCCTATCCTGGCGCGAATTTTCTCGATTGAGCAGTACGGGTTAATCGCCCTGGTATCGAGCACCATCGCGGTGGCGGTGGTTTTCGCGAAGTGCGGTTTGCAAACCTACGTCCAGCGTTTCTACAAGGAGTACGCGGTGTCCCCGGTTCCGGGAAGTTTACGCCGCTACTATTCGACGGTTTATCTTACGGCAGGATTTTTGGGTCTCCTCTGGTCTCTACCTTTTGCGCTGCTTTTGCTTCGCTATGTGCCACGTCAGGTTATCAGCGACCAGATTCAATTGCTCCTCGGATTTGCAGCGGCACTTATCTTTTTGCGGTCGATCAGCTCGATGGTAGCCAATCTTTTACAAGTCGAGGGGCGGACGTCGGCGTATAACGTGCTGCAGATCGCTACGAAAACGGCAACCGTCGCCGTAACGGTGCTTTTGCTGCTTACTTGGCATCGTTCACCGGAAGTCTTCTTTGTGGGTACCGTAGCCGTCGAGGCGATCGCGGTGTTAGCGGTAGTGCCTTACCTTCGACGCAAACGGATGCTCGCTTTAACAGCCTTCGACTGGCGTGTTTGCCGGCAAGCCTTGCTCTTTGGCTTTCCGATGATGGGTACTGAAATCTTCTGGTTGATACTCGATTCCGGCGATCGGTTTCTTGTGAAGGGATTTCTTGGCACCAAACAACTGGGCTTCTACGCGGCGGCTTATAACATTTCGGGTTATATCCGAGAATCTCTTTGCGCCCCGCTCGTTCTTGCGCTGTTTCCGTTGGTGATGGAACTGTGGGTTGAGAAGGGCCGAGATCAGACTCGAATGTTCCTGACCAAGGCCATGAACCACTTCGCCTTAGTCAGCATCGGTGTTGTGGTTGTAGTGAGCGTGTGCGCCAGCGATGCAATCAATATCGTTGCGTCTCCCAAGTATTACGAAGCCCACCGGTTGCTGCCCTTTCTCGTGATGGGGATGATGTTGAATGGGTTGTCGATGTTTCCGAGATCGGCGTTGATTATTTACAAAAAAACCGTCTTGATGATGAACGTCAATATCGCCGCTTGTGTGGTGAATGTCGCGCTGAACGTTGTGCTTCTTCCTAGAATCGGTTTGCTCGGGGCGGCAATTGCCACCCTCGGCAGCTATGCAGCTATGACCGCGCTCTTCGCGTTTTATGCGCAGAGATGCTTGCCGCTCTCGACGGACTGGCCGGCATGGCTCAAATATTCCGCGGTCGGAGCGGCCACCTGGTTCGCCGTGTCCCGCCTCGAAATCAATCACACGTTCCCCAGTTTGGTTGTTCGCGGCAGTCTGAGCATGATTCTCTACTTTGGAATCTTGTCGGCGTTGGATGCAAGAACACGCGAACTAGCAAGATTGGCGATGCGAACCTTCATTGGAGGATTTGGATTGCGGCGAAAGAAGCGCGATATGAGCGGGGATTTTCGAGAGCCGCAGGGAGCGGAGCGATGCTGACTTCCGTGCTTGATCTCCTTCATGGATTTGAACCGCTTGCTTTCTATCTAGCAACGATCGCAGTGTTCCTGGTATCCGCTCTGCGGCGCCCTCAGATAGGGCTCTACTACCTTGCGTTTTTCCTTCCTCTTGTAAACACACGGTACATGCTGCACGCATTCCCGTTCGGCGAGAAGTTTGTCGATTTTGTACTTCTTGGCGTGTTCATCGGAATCGTGTCTAGCCGCGCTGGAACGGAGTGGACGGCAACGCCACTCACTGCATTGTTGTCAGTATGGGGCGTGATGCTCTACGCGTCTCTGTGGCGGGGCTCGTTCTATCTGCATTCTGATTGGCCAATTTCGCCTGCGGACCCGCGGGTTTCGGATTGGAAGAACTACGTCGAATGCTTTTTCTTTTTTTTGGCGGGGGCGTCGGCACTACGCACCAAGAAGCAAATTGCCAGCCTCCTGTTGACCATGGGTGTGTGCTTTCTGATGGTGAATCGCGACTTCTACGGGACCATGAGTGGCCGCGATCTTTCCAGCTTTTCGTATGACGTGCGCGACGCGGGGCCTCTGGGGGGAGCCGGCGAGAATGGCTTGGCAGCCTTCGAGGCAACTTGCCTTCTGTTTCTGAGCGCAATGCTCGGCATGAAACTGAAGCGAACGCTCAAATGGGCGATCCTCGGCCTGATTTTTACAGGCGTTTATTGCTTACTTTTCACGTTTTCCCGGGGCGGGTATTTGGCCCTCCTTGGCGGTTTGCTCTTCCTTGGCGTTGTGAATCAGCGGAAACTTTTGATCTTAGTCGCTGTGCTGATCGTTAGCTGGCAGGCTCTTCTGCCGGTATCCGTGCAACAACGGATCACCATGACGTATGACCAGAGTGACGGCGGCGGCGCTTTGGACGCGTCCGCGCAGACTCGCGTTGATTTGTGGGCGGACGCAGAAGCTTTGATCGCCGCAAACCCCGTCTTTGGAACCGGATTTCAGACGTACGCCTACATGGGACGTATGGAAGACTTAACAGATACCCACAACTACTACTTAAAGGTTATGGTCGAGACCGGCGCTGTCGGCCTTCTGATGTTCCTGTACGTCTTGTGGCGAATGTTCGCTCTTGGCTACCAGTTGTACCGGCAGTCGGAGGATCCTTTCCTTGCTGCGGTAGGCCTTGGTTTCGCTGCGCTAATGGTTGGGATGTTCCTCGCCAATTTATTCGGCGACCGTTGGTCGTACTTTCAAGTCGATGGATGGATGTGGATGCTTTTGGGAGCGGTTGTTCGTGGTCTGATCCTTACCGAACAACCTCAAGCGTCCACGGACGAAGCATTTGCTCCAGAAATTGCTGAACCCGAAGGTGTGCTGATATAGGAGATACGACATGGCGACGCTTTCTTGCCATGAACAACGCGAAGCGGCCGGGGTGCCAGAAGTGATGCTGGAACCTAGACTGATCGAGGACGCGCCCGAATCTCGCCAACACCCGGTTCGGGTGCTCTACATTGTGGATCAATTGACGGAGATGGGGGGCGCGGAGCGCCTCCTGGTGAAGGTGATCCGATCTTTGCCAAAGGAACGCTTTCGGTGTTCTGTGGTTACGTTTCAAATCGACCGCAGTCTCCCCCTTTTCTCATCCATGCCGTGCGATGTACGCGTCCTCCCATTGCGCAAGAGCTACGATGCGCGGGCTTTGCGTCTCTCCCTGGAGTTGCGTCGCTTCATACGAAGCGAAGGCGTCAGCATCGTGCACACATTCTTCGAGACCGCGGACCTCTGGGGCGGTCTCGTGTCCCGCCTCAGCCGAGTGCCAATCATCCTGTCTAGCCGAAGGGATATGGGCATCCTTCGGCGCCCCAAACATGTTCTCGCCTATCGTTTCGTGAATCCGCTGTTTACGCGCGTGCTTGCGGTTTCGGAACACGTTCGCCGGTGCTGTATTGAGGTGGACCATCTGCAGCCGGAACGCGTGGAAACCGTTTATAACGGCGTGGAATTCCCGTCGTTGCCGATGGAAAGCCGGGACGCCTGTCGAGAGCGCTTAGGCCTTTCCGATTTCAAGGAAATTGTTCTGACCATCGGAAATATTCGAAGGGTGAAGGGTATCGATATATTTCTCCGTGCGGCCGCAAACGTTTGCAAAAGTCACCCAGCAGCGCTGTTTGTGATCGTGGGCGACAATCACGACCCAGTTCATTTTACTGAGTTGAACGAACTGATCAGCGAATTGGGCATCTCGCATAATGTTCTTTTCTATGGCCCGTCCGAGGACATTGCGCGATTTCTGGCTGCCTGCGACGTTTTCTGTCTGCCATCTCGAAGCGAAGGGTTTTCGAATGCGCTGATTGAAGCGATGGGGACGGGCGTGCCCTGTGTGGCGACGCGTGTCGGGGGCAACGTCGAAGCCATCGAACATAACCGCAACGGAGTCCTAGTGCCGAGCGAGGATGCCACGGCACTCAGTTCCGCGATCGAAGCCCTTCTCGACGATCCCACTCGTGCGGGAGTTCTGGGTCACGAGGCTCGCGAAACGGTTCACGCTCGCTTTTCACATGAGGCCATGATGACGCACTTAACCAATATTTATGAACGTCTTTTCCTGGCTGCTGGACGATAGTTATGCGGCAACCTGTTCAAATCATTTTTGTGGTCAACGCGGCGCTCCTCCTCTATGTGTATCTGGGCTATCCGTTGCTGCTGGGTGGGTTGTCCCTGTTGCGTCCTCGGGGACGGCGTCGTCCGGGCGGGGAGCCAACGTTGTCTGTCTTGATTGCGGCGCACAACGAAGAATCCAGCATCAAGCGGAAACTTGACGCGACTCTATCGTTAGACTATCCGGCCGACAAACTCGAGATCCTCGTCCTTTCCGATGGGTCCACCGATCGCACGGACGAGATCGTGCGGCTCGCCGCAGACCCGCGCGTCAGGCTCATTCGCACCGAGCAACGCGGAGGCAAAACCAATGCCCAGAACCGCGGAGCGCGAGAGGCGCGCGGCGATATTCTGGTATTTTCCGACGCGACAACCATCTATCATTCGCAGGCGCTTCGCAGGCTAGCAGCTAACTATCAGGATCCTCGCGTCGGCGCCGTCAGCGGACGTTATCAGTATTTTGACGCGGCCGGTAACTCTCCCACCGGTCTCGGGAGTATCGCTTTTTGGAATTATGAGAACTTTATCAAACGGGCGCAATCGCGAATCGCCACCATCACCGGCTGCTGCGGCTGTATTTATTCCCTACGCCGCAGTCTCTATACGGAGCTGAATCCAGACATCATCAGCGACTTGGTTCAACCTTTATGGGTCATCCAGAAAGGCTACAAGGTCATCTTCGAATCGGAAGCCATGGCCTACGAAGAGACCACGCGATCCACTGAGGAAGAATTCTCAATGCGAGTCCGGGTCGTGACCCGCGGTATGCGTGGACTGCTAAGCGTTCGGGATCTGTTCAAACCGTGGCAGCATCCGTGGGTGTGTTTTCAACTGGTTTCGCACAAAGTACTGCGCTGGCTAGTGCCTGTATTCCTGGTGTTGCTGCTGCTATCAAACATTCCGTTGGCGGTTAGACCATTTTTTGCTTTTACTCTCGCCGCGCAAATCCTGTTTTATTTGTTGGCCGTGTTCGCAAAAGTCGCTCCGATCCATCGCAGTTGGAAAGTTCTAGGAGTGCCACTCTTCTTTTGTACATTGAACGCCGCGGCGGTAGTGAGCCTGATTAGGCTGTGGCAAGGGCAGAGATATACCGTCTGGCAACCGACGAGGAATCAATCGCTATGAGAATCGAGTTCCTGACGCAGGACGATCCGCTATATGTGCTGCCATTTTTTCAGGAATTTTTTCAGGCGTGTCCGGCGGAGATTGAGGTCTTACGAGTCTCCTCATCCCGAGCCATGGGCAAGAGGCCGCGAACTCAGTTGCTTCATGAATTGCTTTCGCTCTATGGCGTCACGGGTTCAATTCGAATCGGCTCACGGCTTTTAAGAGCGCATCTTTTGAGCCCAATGCCTCGCCGGCGCGGCGCAGAACGCTATGACACTTTGGCTCAATTGTGCCGGTCCTACGCGATTCCTTACGCCGTAATCGGCACACCAAATGCACCCGAGTTCCTGCCGGGTGCTCGAGGGAGAGCGGCTGATGCCGTCATCTCCGTCGCTTGTCCTTATATCCTAGGACCGCAACTGCTGTCTCTCCCACCCCGCGGTTGTATCAATATTCATCACGCCCCGCTGCCACGGTACAAGGGAATGATGCCGACGTTCTGGCAGATGTTTAACGGAGAACGAAGCGTCGGAATAACGATCCACTACATGTCCGCGAAAGTGGATGAAGGAAGCGCTTTGTTTCAAGAATCCTTGGAGATCGTACCCGGCGAATCGCTCGATCATCTGATCAAAAGATCGAAGCGCCACGGCGCGCGGTGTATGGTGCGTGTCCTATGCGAACTCCATGCCGGCACACAGCGAGCAGCCCCTTTAAACGCAGCGGCGAGCACCTACTTTACATTTCCCACGATCGAAGAAATTCGTCAGTTTCACCGGCGAGGTTTGCGATCGATTTAGAACATTGCCATGATTCTTTCGCCTACAGTTCGAAGTTTGGTTTCCCGCCTGCGCTCGCTCGTGCGGCATCTCTGGGTTTACGCACTGTATTTGTCCGGCGCTCTGGCCAGGGCCAAGCGTCGGATCCGGGCAGATGAAGCAGCCGTGGTGCTGACGCTCCATCGTGTTCTACCTGACCGGGAGCGCAAAACAACACTTTCTCCGCCGGGGATGGTGATGAGTGAACGGACTTTTGCGTCCATGGTTCAATATCTAGCTGCAGAACATCGTGTCTTTCCTCTGGATGCGCCGCAAAAGTCGATGCGCACCGACCGGCGAATCGCCATTGCCATCACGTTTGATGATGGCTGGGTTGATAACGCGAGGTTTGCCCAACGCACTCTTGTTCGTCATGCGATGCCGGCGGCGATTTTTCTTTGTCCCGAGGAAATGGGCAAGAGCCTACCTTTTTGGCCTGAGAGGTTGATCGCGTTTTTTCGCGCTGCGACTCGCCTTGGACGGGGAAAGGAGTTCCTGGATGTGATCAGAGAGTGTGCCCATCTTCCGGGAATTAAAGCGATTGCGCAGCCAGACGAATTGGTCGAGATCGTCAAGCAATTCCCCGCTCGGCAGTGCAATCTGTTGTTTGAACGACTGGAACAATTGGGCTTTGGGGCGAATCTTGAAGATTCCGCGGCCATGGATTCGACCATGAGTTGGGAGGATGCGCGCAGGCTCTCCGAATCTGGGTACCTTTTGGGTTCGCACACGCTGCATCACGAAATTCTCACGCGAATCCCCCTGGAGGAGACCCGCGTAGAGATCATAGAGTCCCGCAGACGATTGAACCTCGAAATCGGACGGCGTTGCTTCGCTTTCGCGTATCCCAATGGCAACTGGTCCCCGGAGATTCGCGAACTCACTGCTTCTGCAGGTTATGACATGGCATTCGCGAATAAGCCGGGGGTCTGGACAGCACAGACAGATCTGTTCACGGTTCCCCGAATTGGTCTCTGGGAAGGCGCGATTACCAACTTTCGCGGACACTTCTCCAGGCCGCATTTCGAATACGTAGTCTTCTGGAAGACGCTCCGCGAGGCCCGGAAAGCGAACTTGCCGGGGCCATTTTTCAAGAACAACGAACTAAAAACCGGCCTAAGTCCGAGGGCAGCTTGACAGCCTGTACCAAGACGCGACTCCCCGCCAGGAGCGAAGGAACGCCCATCGTCGTATGGTGGTCGCATCGAGGTGCAAGTCCTCCCTGCACGGAAAGTGTGGAGAACAAACCTACAGATATTATTTTCGTGTTTCAGGACTTCTGGGAGCAGCAAAGCCCCTGCGGGCGGGGTAGGTGCCGCATGGTCAATCGGATAAAGCGTTGGTCAAGAAGAGCATATTCAACCGTTTCAATATTGGCGATTTCGGTGGTGCTTATCACGGGGTGCTCCAGTAGTGTCACCGGCAGCAAATCGGTCGCTCCGACCGTGGGAACGATTGCTTCGAACAGCGCGGCAATCAATTTTAGCCCAACGCAGGTCGGCGCAACGGCAACGCAGAAGGTAACGCTGTCAGCGTCGGGTTCGTCGGTCACGGTCACTTCCGCTCAAGTGTCCGGTGCTGGATTTACTCTCGCCTCGTCTACATTTCCTTCGACGCTGTCATCCGGCCAATCTTTGGCTCTCGCCATTCAGTTCGCCCCGCAGACCGCTGGGCAATCAAATGGTTCGCTGATGATTGCCAGCAACGCATCGAATTCAACGCTAACGGTCGCCCTTTCGGGAAGCGGGATGGCTGCATCCGCAGGGACGATTGCTGCGAACAGCGCAACAGTGAATTTTGGCTCAGCCGAGGTCGGCTCAACGGCGACGCAAAATGTAACGCTGTCAGTGTCGGGTGCGGCCATCACGGTCACTTCCGCTCAAGTGGCCGGTGCTGGATTTACCGTCGCGCCGCCTATGTTGCCTGCAACATTGTCACCCGGCCAATCTCTGGTTCTTGCTGTTGGGTTTGCCCCACAGACCGTTGGGCAGCTAAGCGGTTCGCTGGTAATTGGTAGTACCGCATCGAATCCGACGCTAACAATAGCCCTCTCCGGAAGCGGGACGGCTGCGCTCGCCCATAGCGCCACTGTTTCCTGGGCGAGCGGTGACCCGGCGGCGGTTGCGTATCTTGTCTTTCGTTCGGACGTTTCAGGAGGCCCGTACGTGCCTCTCACTGCCTCTTCGCTGACCGAATTGAGTTACACCGATTCCACGGTTAGTTCCGGTTCGACCTACTTTTATGTTGTTACGGAGCTCGATGCTGCGGGCGATGAGAGTCCGTTTTCTGCCGAAGTTTCGGCGACAGTGCCGTAGTTCCATCGACGCGGCGGCTTGGTATGGTTGCTGAGCATGAAAGGTCCTGGAAATGGAGCAGAACCATGAGAGCAAGTAGGGGAGCGATCTTGACGGCTATTTTTTTGCTGGTTGCGGCGGCATCGAGGGTCTCGTCGCAGACCATCAGTCCTCCCAGACTTTTTTTTACGGACATCGTCACGGGAGCGAACAAGGGCGGCGAAAACAATAATGGCGTGTACCTGACCATCTACGGGAAGGGGTTCGGTGCAACTCAAGGAAGCTCTACCGTGACCATCGGGGCGGGCGCGCCGGCGCAGTACAAGATCTGGGGTCAGAACAACAGTGCAAATACCATGCTCGACATGATCGTAGTGCAGATCGGGGCCAAGGCGTCGACCGGAAATGTTGTTGTCACTGTCAATGGCATGGCTTCCAACCCGCTTCCCTTCACCGTCTCGAGCGGACACATCTACTTCGTCTCACCGAACGGGAACGATTCCAACAGTGGCAGTTTCGCTAGTCCATGGTTGACGCCTGTGAATGCTAAGACCGCCATGGTCGCCGGCGATACCGTGTACTTCCGCGCCGGAACGTATACGACGGTCGACAACTTCAGTTCGGTTTTGGTCTGCAACAGCGGATATTGCAGCGGAACGGCAAACCAGTATCAGAACTTTCTCGGCTATCCTGGTGAGACAGCAACATTGGGAAGCGCTTCGATAACCCACGGCATCTACCACTGGGCGAATACCGTCTGGCAGTATGCCACCGTCGCCGAGTTGACGCTGGTGGGGCAGATCTACGGATTGACTTGCCAGAACGTGAATCCGGGCGGCTCGTGCAACTACATCCGAATCGTTGGCAACAATATGTATTCCATTGGCCCAGGCGTTGGATTAGACCTCGAAATGCCAGCCGACCACATTGCCGCGTATGGGAATGAGAGCGCTCAGAATTGCCTGGGTTCCCCGGGATGTTCTTACGATAATCGTGCCTATTCGTTTTATTTTGGCGGTTACGGAGCGCAATCTAATTTCGATGTCGGCTGGAATCGTCTGCACGACAATCCATTCGGCAAGGGCATTCAGGTGTACGGTCACGTCGCAGGTGATACGATCACGCATCTCGTCATCCACGACAATGAGATCTACAACAATACGATGACCGGGATCGAGCTTGGTGGCAGTGACGGTAACACGGATTTTGTACAAGACGCTTTACTGTACAACAACATCATCTGGAATAACGCAAATGGCGCTCCCGTGAGCCATATGGTTTATGGCGGAGTCGAACTTGAGGGTCTTGACGCAAACGACGGGACCTACGCGCTTTACAATAATACCTTTTATGCTAATTCTCCCGCTCACAGTAATGTCCAGCCGGGTGGGGCGATCGCTTTTGGAACCAATGGGGTCAAGTCAGTGACCCTTGAGAACAACATCTTTTATGCGGCGTCCGGTTCCCCATGCTATCTGTATTTCGACGATAATACCGCGACAACAGCGGGTCGCGTTTCGTTCTCAAACAATCTCTATTTCAACGCCGGGAAAGGGTCCAGCGGCTGCAATTACAATGTAGGTTCCATCAAAGTTGCGACGGATGCGAAGGGTGTTAATGGCAACCCAAACTTCGCCGCGCCGGCGGCCCTGAATTTTCATCTCACCGCTGGCAGTCCTGCGATTGACGCAGGGATGAATACAGGTGTGGCCACTGACTTCGACGGCGTGGTTCGTCCACAAGGTTCCGCATTCGATATCGGGGCTTTTGAATTTGTATCGGGTTCGAGCACAAAACTGCCGCCGCCGATCAATGTGAGCGTAGTCGTCCACTAAGTGACATTGCCGAAGGGGCACGGGAGCAGAGCCGACTCTCCGTCGGGAATCTCGTGAAGGGCACAAGTGGGCTTCGCCAAAACCGGTAGCCTGCTTTGCCTCTCACCATTATGGGAGCTTCCCACTCGAAAAGCCGTGGTCTTGCGTCCAATTCGGAGGTCAACGGAGTGAAGACACCGAACTTAATTCCTAATCGTTGTTTACTGCATGCGGGGACGCTGCTTGAGATGGCGTCGTTGGCCGAGCCACATCACGCGGTAAGCTGGGTGTTGCTGGTTGAACCGGAGGGACGACCGCCGAGGAGCGATCTTTATTCTTGTCGCTGTCGTTGCGTCCGAATAGACGAGAGACAACCGGGATGGGCCGCGGCGTCGAATCGGGTGTCGGCTTATTGTATCCGTATGTGTATGTATCAGGCCCTGCTGCCGTGCCGTTCAGGATTACTCCAATTAGTTTCCTTGAATCAATCTGACAGGTTGCTTTTTGTATGAAGTCCGTGCGGGTCTCGTGAGAGCGAGCCACCATGAGCACTCCGTCGCATGGAGCCGAGATCAGATCAGCGTCAGTCAAATTCAAGATCGGCGGAGCATCGACAATGACCAGGGAAAAGGTCTCCACACAGGATGCGATTAATTCCGACCACCGCCGGCTAGCGAGAAGTTCCGCCGGCGGGATAGAAGTTGATTCGCAGGGAAGAAAATAAAGGTTCGGCAAGTCCGTTGACAGAATGGCCTCGTCTAGTTCGGCTTTTTGCAAGAGAACTTCGGGGAGGCCCTGACCCTTAGGCGGGCCAAGCAGATGCGACAATCCGCAACCGCGAATGTCGGCATCGATTAGTAGCACTTTCATTTCCGGCAGCTGCGCGCAAGTAAACGCCAGGTTGAGCGACACCGTAGACTTGCCTTCGCCTTTCGTTGAGCTGGTAACCACTACGGAACGAAGTCCCCGCTTAGACTGCAAGCGCAGTAAGCGTGTCCGAAGCACTCGGAAAGATTCTTGAAACGTTTCTAGGTCACCACATTGGGCGAATTCCTGCCGCAGGGCCCTGGACAAAGCAATGCTGATCCTTTGGTCCTTCCGCAGGTCCAAGTCAAAACCCCGCGATGAACTTGTTTGCCCGGGGAGCTGCTCGTTAGTCACCCGCTGTGAAACACTCCGGGCAGGAGAGCCCAAGGGCGTCGTCGAACTATTTAATTTCACAGTTTCATCGAAATACTTGCTCATAACCGTTTTCCTGACCAATCTAACCCAATTGTGCTGAGCGGCTTTGCTTCATCGCTTCGATCATAGTGTCGACGGGTGGCTTCGGGAGCATATCGCTCGAGCGCGCCGGTTCCTTGCCGGTCTTCTTCTCTAGAGAGGAAGACTGAATTAGGCCGAGCGAGAGAGCAACTTCCCCGACCATATCGGCCGGAAAGGTTTTCCTCAGAGTGCGATAACCGAGCGCCAGACACGCGTCGCAGATCAAATTTATTAAGCGAGGAACACCCTGCGAATAACGAAGAATTGCGTCTAGCGCGTCGGCAGAAAAAGGCGACTCATCCTTCAGCCCAGCGAGGTGTAAACGTTCGGCCACGTAGTCGTGGGATTCTTGAAAATTCAAAGGACGAAGGACGGCATGGGCGGCAATCCGCTGCTTGAGCGCCTCCAATTCCTTCCGGTTCATGCAGTGTGCCAGTTCCGTCTGTCCACACAAGACAATCTGTAGCATCTTTGCCTGGTGTGTATCCGCATTCCCCAGCAGCCTAATTTCTTCCAGCAGTTGCGTGCTCAAGAGGTGCGCTTCATCGATGAACAGAACTGCCGTCCCACCCATTTGCTGCGTTTCCATCAGCATCTTATAGAGAGCCATTAGCCGGCCCGATTTGCTGGTTGACGGGCAAACCACTCTAAAGTCGTCAAGGATCATCTCGAGGAATTCGTCGGGCGACAAGGTCGGATTGAACAGAAACGCGCTCCGGATAGGCATCTGTTCTTTGGAAGCGTCGGTCAGCATCTGTAGGGCGGCGTTTAGAATGGTTGTCTTTCCGGTGCCGATCGGGCCGGTAATCATTGCCAAGCCCTTACGGTACAAAATGCTCTCCACGACGACGGTCAGGGCCGCCTGGTGAGTTTCTGACAAATGCAGAAACTGCGGGTCGGGAGTGAGGCGAAAGGGCTCAGCCTTCAGCCCGTAGTAGGAAATGTACATTTAGCGGGACCCTCCTGAGCGACAAGACCCCCGGCCGGGGCTACTACTCCCATGCCTGAGTTTCGCCGCCGCCCCGGTGGAAAGGATGTACCAGCGGGTTAAACTATAACTTAAGTGTGTCATCCTTGCCTGCATTTGACACACCCCCATGCCGCGCAGTGCTTGCACGCGGGCGACCACCTGGAATATTTCCACAGGAGGTGCAGTGACGGCATATCTTCTATTAAGTCAGCTCCTTGCGACAAACGGGGCAGATGGCCTCACTTTCTTGACGGATTCTTTCCGCCACGGTTTAGCAGACAACGGTAATTCACTGCATATTTATGAACAAAACATTACATTCTCTCTTCATCTTGTCACATTTGCTGTTCGCCAAGCCGCGCCTTGAGCGACCGACTGGCGGTTCAGGTGGCTGACGACCGGGCGAAACTTACCATTTCTCTCGCGGGGAATCTTTTCCAGACGCCGAACCTCGATTTGGTAGTCTGGCCCAAGGTCATAGCGCGACAGCATGCGCGTTCGAATCATGTCCGCTTCCGAACCGTCGTACTGCACGGACGGCACGATGTTAATGACCAAGTGGGTGAGCGACTCCTGGACAACCTGGGCTTCGGCCACGCCGGGTAGGTCCTTGAACAAGAATTCGCAGCGCATCATGCCTCGCCCGTCGGGAAAGAGGAGGACGTCTTCCTGCCGCCCAACCACTGCTTCGAGCACCGGAAACCGCGTCCGCCCACAGGGACAAGGCTTTGTGGACCATTGCGCCAGATCACCGATTCGATACCGGATAAGGATCTGGCTCGTGTTCGCGAATCCGGTCCCGACGATTTCGCCCGTTTCTCCCGGACCCGCGGCCGTTCGGTCTGGCCGGAGCAGCTCGACAAAGCCAAAGTCCGGGTGAACATGCATCCGACCGTGCTCGCATTCAGTGCCGAGAACGCAGTTCTCCACGCTCCCATACTCCTCATATGCCTTTGCTTCGAAAACGCGCTCAATGATTTCACGCATCTCGGGCCGCAGAGCCTCGCTCGTGGTAACGATCGCACGCGGTTTGGGAGGCCGCAGACCCGCGTCCTCGATTGCCTTTGCGAGAAAGGAAAGCGCTGCGGGGAAGCCGGTCAGTGTAACCGGGCGGTATTTGTTTAAGGCTGCGACATAATCCGCCATATTCTGGGGCTGGATGTGAAACGCTGAGAGATAAAGCTGCTTCTCCCAGACATTAAAGCGCCAGAACGGTGGCGAGTTTCGCTTCGGGTCCAAAATCACCCGGCCGGCCACCACCGCCCGTGGCTCGCGATAACCCACACCTGCCCAACGGAACGAGCGAGCGGCTCTGACCGCAATGTTGTGTTGATGACACTCGAAGTCCCAATACAGCCGAAGCGGCGTGCCGGTCGTACCGCTCGTCTGAAAGGACTTTGGCGGGCGTTTCGCCGCTTGTCGGGTGAGCAAGAGCTCTGGATTCGTTCGTACAAACGTTTTTTCCAGCAAGGGGAACCTTGGAAGGTCATCAATCCGAAACTTTACGATGTCCTGTTCGGAGACGCCGTACTCCCGGAATTTGTCGTGGTAGTAGGCCACGTTCTGAAATGCGTGCAGAAGCTGATTGCGAAGAGACTCCTCCACAAAGTTTTGGAATCGATCTGAACTCCAGCTTTCGCGCTCTATATACTTGCGCTCCTGCTTCTCGAACGCGGGTCCCAGTCTCCGGTGACGCCAGTACCAACCGAAGGCGTGAACTCCTAGTTTTTGCGTCCAGACGGGACTGGCAAGATAGACGCGCTCGATCAGTTTGCTCATGCCAGAAAACCTGGAAGCGAATTTGTCGTACGCCTCATCGCGAGTTGCTCCCCGTACCGCGCAATTCGCGGCTTTCTTCGGAATTCAACATTCTCCCCGGCGCGCGACGGCGAGTTAAGTTCCATCCCGACAGCGATTGCAGGATGCAGGACGCGCGCGCAACTCCGTACACAAGATAAAGAAAGATCAAAGGGACAAAAATCGTGAGTTTTCTTCGTTGGATGGCCGCTCGAAGAGCCAAGAAAAAGGGCCCGCACAAACAGAAAAGGATTGCAGCTACCAGCAATTGCGGGTTGCCCGTCATTAGCAAGGCAATTGCGCCACACAAAGCGGCCCATAGGCCAAGGAATGTATACAGAGCGAAAAATACGACCCTCGCATTGTAAAAACGAGGCAAATTCTGCACAAACACCCGGAGAACGTGCTGTCCGTGCCATGCTTGCTTGTGGTAGAACGCGGAAATCGATTGTGGAGTGCCAAGGTGAATTACTTCCAGTTGCGGAAACGAATAGACAGAAAAGCCAGCGCGTTTTGCCCGTTGGCAGAATTCATAGTCCTCATTCGTCTGAAGGGATTCATCGAATCCCCCGATACGATCGAACGTCGAGCGACTCACCAATAAATCCCCGGACGGCACGTAAGACGTTTCGCCGGCGCGGTTGCTGTGCTCATCGTCGAACCAGCAACGGGCTACCCAAGTAGAATCATGCGGGATTCTAAAATGAGCTCCCACGATTTTCGCATCTGCCGCTTCAAGAAAGTCCTCGGCGTCTTTGAGCCAATTGCGCGGAACCAGGCAATCGGCGTCCAGGAAGCCGAGCAGGTTGCCGCGCGAAATCGCTGCCGCCGCGTTACGAAGCGCCGCGATACTCAGGCCCGGCCTCTCCACGGCGGAAAGGTTTAGACGACCCGACCATGAACGGAAAATCTCCACGGTTCGATCCGTTGAACCGTTATCGGCCAGAATCACTTCAAAATCGTCCGCCCGGAAATCCAAGTCGGCGATGTGCTGAAGGCATGCACCTATCACCCACGCCTCGTTCTTCGCCGGAATGATGATCGAGAATCGCATAGCCGCTCTATCTCTGTGCTCTCCGCGCCACATCCACTTTCGCATGGCCTGTTGCTGCTACTAACGAGCGGTTACCGCCGCTCCGTCGAAGCAACGCCTCTTGGTAGAGTTCCCCGTAGTTTCGGGCCATCGCAGCCGCCGAGAAATGGTCTTCGACCCGCCTTCTGGCGTTCGATCCCATCCGTTCGCGCCGGCTTTGATCGCTCAACAAGCCACGAATTCCCGCCGCAAAGGCGGTGGGATCTCCAGGTTCCACGAGCGTCCCTACGCTTGGATCACACACAAGGTCAGGCACTCCGCCAACCTTCGTTGCCACGACAGGTAAACCCGCTGCCATCGCTTCCAACAGCGCCATTGGCATCCCCTCCTGAAAGGAGGGAAGTACGTAGACGTCGAAAGATCGATAAATTTGATCCACATCGTTGCGCTCGCCCGTAAACAAAAATTGCCCCGTTATGCCGAGTTCACGGACCCCCGCTTCAACGCTCGACCGCAGGGGGCCATCTCCTACAACAACAAAAAAGGCTTGTGGAAAGTCAGGACATATTTTCGAGGCGGCCTCGATCAAGACGGCCGCACCTTTTTCGAGGGACAATCTTCCAACGGCCCCGACAACAAGTCGGTCACCCTTGCGTATTTGATCAGCAAGCCTGGACTCGATTCCGGGACCGTGCGTCGGTACGCCATTCGCTATTACGCGCATTCTCTGTCGCGTGCCCGTATGCTCAAGTTGTTCGGCGACAGAGTTGGATACGGCGGCGACCCCATCGAAGAACCGAAGCAGATAGCGATCGAGCCGAGCGTAGGCGCGCATTGACCAACTTTCTCCAAGCCAGTTGTGACAAGTGGCGGTCACCGGGACCTCCGCCAAGCGAGCGGCAAGGAGTGCATAAAAGTCAGCTTTGTATCCGTGCGCATGGACCAGATCAATTCCGTCTTCCTCGATAATCTTCTGAATCTGGCGCACCGTCTGCCAATCGAACCTGCTTCGGCACGGAATGCGCCGAACCGCGAGACCGGCTATCTCCGCGCGAGCGCCTACCTCGGTGTTCGCGTTCTTGGCATTTTCGAACACACCCACCATGCAGGTATGGCCCGACCGCTGAAGCTCGACAGAAAGATTCAGTAGGACGCTCTCCGCGCCATAGAAGCCGCCGCTGCTGATCAATTGCAGGATCTTCATTAGGTTCGGTGAAGCGAGGCCGGTTCGCTCTCCTTGTCGGGGCCCGAAGATCCTGAGACAGCCAGCCAGCACCAGAGCTCGTGGTACAAGCGGTCGCCTGTGACGCGGCGAACTGCGCCCTTGACGAAGTCCTTGGCTCGCATCCTTCGCAGAGACTGCACATCTGCTGAGAGCCATTTCTCGATCTGGCCGACGCTCATGTCGCTGCGGATCATCAATCGGCCGGTCACCAGCACGTTTTGTCGAGCTTCCGTGTCGCGCCAAAACTCAGACGTATATACGCGCTGGTAGCCTGCACCAGCTGCTGCCCGCAGCACACGGGCATTCCATCTTCCTCCCGGCAGAGAAATTGAAATTACCGGCACACCCGTTCGCTGTTCGAGTTCGGCTTTGGACCGGCACAACTCATCGCGTAGTTCCGTTGGTGAGCAGTGAATAAGAAACTTGTGTGACCACCCGTGCGACTGAACGGAATGACCCGCATTCGTGAGCATCCTCAATTGTTCCCAATTCATCGTTTGCGCATTAGTGCCCACACGGCCGACGGTCACGAAGAACACCGCTTTCAATGCATGGCGCTCCAGCAGCGGTCTCGCGATTTCATAGTTCGAGCTGTGTCCGTCATCGAATGTCAATTCCGTGCGGGCTGTCCCTGGTCTGTTCCGTTCCGCGACCAGCTTCAATTGCTCGTTCAGCTGCTGCGAGGTCACGGCATAGATGTAGGTTGACTTCTCAGGCGCAACTTCGTGGTATGTCAGAATCCGACGCGGAGTGGTGCTGCTAGCGTCACGCGACGCTCCATTTTGCAGTTGTCGTTCTAAAGTCATCTTCAATACCGCTGTGCACCCGCGAGTGGCGCCGCTTTCTGGTCGAATTCGGGAACGGGCTTTTCCAGCCAATCTCGTAGGGGTCCAAATTGATACCGTGCTAACAGCGAGCGCAGCCTTTCCTCTGTCCGGCGCAGATTCGTGTAGTGTCTCAGCCGCGACCTAAATCTCCCTGCGATCCTCGGCTGATTCGGATCCAATTCCCAGGGATGGACATAGACCACAAGAGGAAACGACGTCTCTCGTTCAAATTTCTGAATCGCAAAGTGGGTATAGCCGAGCGGGAGAATGCGCAGATATCCACCACCCGCGGCAGGCAGGATTGCGCCGGCGATCGCTAAAGTGGCAGGAGGAAATTCCTGAAGCTCGCCTCCCCGCTTTAAGTGATGCTTATAGGGAAATCGCCCTGCGCCGGGGATTCCGTACAGGTCGTGGTGGATGGGGTAAATGCTGGAGTCATATTCGAAACCCAGTTCGCCCAGAATATCAAGCGCCCAGAGGCACTCGTTTGTAATAGACCATGTCGGCGCGCGATAACCTAGAACCTGTCTTCCGCCGACCTGTTCGATGCGATCGCGTGCGCGTCGTGTATCTTCGCGAAACTCCTCTGGAGTTAGGTTGTAGACGGTGCGGTGCCAATAGCTGTGACATCCGGGCTCATGCCCGCGGGCAACAATTTCGCGGACGAGGCTGGAGCTTCGGTCCGCGACCCAGCCGACGATGAAAAACGTTGCTTGAACGTGATGTTCATCGAAGAGATCTAGAAGTATTCTTGTGCCTCGGTCGACACGCGATGGGAAGTTGTCCCAGTCGTCTCGCGACACTTGATCGGAGAAGGCCTCAACTTGAAAGTAATCCTCCACGTCCACGGTCATTGCGTGCTTCCGCGTTCGCTCGCTCATGCCAATGTTTAACACTCTCGCCGAATCGACCTGTCGGCGCCCTCCTGCCAAAACCCGAGGTTGTTACGGTGTGACTCTCTTCCTGATTGACACTGAGCCAGAAAGCTAGGTTACAGCAGCGGCCGGGGGACGGACCGCTTGTCCTGCGCAGAGCATGTTCTCATCTGTGTGACTGATGTGACTGACAGCATTCTGTTGTGGTTTACCCGTGAGAAGGCTCAGTCATGAATGCGCGGCGAAATCGTAGCTTAAGAAAGTCGCTCAAGGCAAGATGTTTGATTTTGGTTTTGATTTTGGTGCTCACCCCTAAGCGGACGGACCATTCCGTCTCGTCCGATCCGCTCAGATCCAGCCGCGCGCTCGGTAATAGCCGATCTTAAGGAACTCCTCACACAGCTCGAGAAATGCACTCCATCGGCTTTCGAGCCGCAGCGATAGCTTGTACACATCCGGAATCGGGGCAGGTTCCGTCTGTATTCCGGCGCGGGCAAACGCGTGCTGTGCTCGATACATGTGGTAGTCGCTCGTCAACAGCACCTTTTTGCCAGGCAGGGCATCGAGGAGCGGTCGCGCATACAACGCGTTTTCTCGGGTATTTCGGGACCGCGTTTCGATCAGGATCTCTTCAGCAGGTACACCTTGACTGATCATGTAGTCGCGGATGGCCACAGCGACAGGTGGGCCAGCGGAACCACCGCCGCACACCAAAACACGAGCGTATCGACCGTTTTTCCAGATGCGACTGGCATAGACCGCTCGCCAATACGAGCTACCTCCCATTGTGCCGTCGCTAAGCACCGACCCGGCTAGAACAATCAGGACTGCCCCGTCGGATGACGCTGTGGGAAGCGTACCGGCCAAAGGCCCCGAACACCATCGCGTCACGGGAGTCAGCGTGACCACCAGAAAGAGAAAACCGATTGCCGCGCACAGAGTTCTTGCTGAGACGAGTAATCTGCGTGCAAACGAAGGACTGGCCGGCGAATTGGAAGAATCGAGCATTTGTGGGCTCGGAAGCGCAAATAAGCGTCGACGATGGAGCAACTCGTGATCGCGTGCTGAATTCGGGAGCCCGAGTTCGCTCCAAACGGTTCAGGGAAGGTGAGCGTCAGTCTCCGAGAACGCAAGCGAAAGGGTGAACGACTCGCCCCCTCCCCATTCGATCGGCGGCTGATTGTACAACTTTGTTAGAGCTTGCCAAGCAAAAACGAGTCCCCGCCATACCGAGTGTCATCTTGTTAGCATCCGGAGCGCATGCTAGCTTTGAACGATGAGCGGGCCGCTCGCAAACCCTCGCGCGGCTTGAATGCCGAGTGTCACGGCACGTTCAAGGCCTGCTCGGCTATACTCCGTCGCGAGGATGACGTTGCCTGTGTCTAGGCTGGTTGTACTTTCAAGCAAACCACCCGACGAACTGCGCCGGCTACTGGACCACCTTCAGCGAGAGGTCCTCGACGCCAGGGTCTGCGGCGTTCTCTACGAGAAGCGCCCACCGGGGACGGCTGCGCAGAGGATCCGGGCACTCTTTCGCAAACTGCCGCAACCCGGCTATTTGCGTTACGCAACCCGTGAGGCGTTTCGCCGTATTCTTTTTTGCCTGGCGATTCCCATCGATGCCACCATCCGTCTTCTCCACGCTTGTCCTCGGAAGCCGAACCCGCCGGCCAAGATCACCCTCCGCGCCCTCAGTCACCAGCTTCAGCGGCGCGGCTGCGAACTCTTTGTGACACCAGACGCGCAATCATCGGCAGCGCTGGCGTTTGTCGAGCGGCAAGAGGCTGATCTTGGCGTAGTATTCGGCCCGGGTTTGCTGAATCCGGCGCTGGTCAAAATCCCGCGACTGGGTTCGATTGGTTTGAACCTACGGCAGGTCTCCGAACATCAAGGCGGAGGACTGGCTGGGCTCTGGGAGCCGCCCGACACGGGCAGCGAGGTTACTATCGCCGTTCGAAAGATCGATGAGGCGCCCGACGAGCAGCCCATTTTGCATCAGGCCACGATTCCCATAGAACGTTACGACGATCTGAAGAGTTTGGCATTCAAGGCGGAGGTCGTTGGCAACGATTTAGTTGTCGCTGCCATTGCTGATTGCTTTGCCGGAGAGCCTCTGCCACTGCGGCAAATCAAAGAATCCAAACCGGGGGGCCATCCGTCGGTACAACAGAGGTGGACCTACGAGAGGGAACTCCTCGAACGGAGGCCACGCTACTCGCCGAAACGCACCCGGCCTGTGTGGAAGCTCTTGGGCCGTTCGATTTTTCTTCTGCCTTTCGCTGTGGTCAGAAACTGGGCCTATCGATGGCGCAAGGCGTTTCCCATCGTCATTTTCTACCACCACCTCATCTCCGATCGGCCTCACCATCTCGGTACTCCGACCGCGGCTTTTGCACGCCAGGTTGCCTTTCTCCGGAAGTTCTATCGAATCACCAGCCTTGAACAGGCCATGCAAATGCTGCAGAGCGGCAGTGTGCCGGTACCCACCGTGGTGCTGACGTTTGACGATGGCTATGCCGACAATTTCGTGAATTTGCGGGCCGTTGCCGAGCGCTACAACATTCCGGTATTCCTCTTCTTGAGCACCGCGCACATCGAAAGCGGCTTGCCGTTCGGCCACGATGTTAAGCGAAAACAGACGGGTTTTGCGCCCCTTTCCTGGGATCAAGTCAGATCACTCAGACGGTCCGGGTTCTCGTTTGGCTGTCATACTCGTTCTCATTTCGATTGCGGGTCGCACGACATGACCAAGCTCGAGGACGAGATAGCGGGATCAAAGCGCGATCTTGGCTCGCGCGCTGAGATTTGGGCGGACTACTTCTCGTTCCCCTGGGGTATGCCAGAGAACATTTCGGGCGAAGCGCTGCGGTTGGCGACGGCATCCTTTCCGTATGTTTTCGCCGCGGCCGGGGGCGCAAACGTCGTCGGCAACGACCCAAGGGGAGCACTCCTGCGTCGAGCGGACCACCCCGAAAGTCTCTGGGAAGTGGAACTGTCGGCACAGTGTTTGCTCAACATGAGGACTTGGCGAGATCTGTTCCCGAATATTTTCTAAGTTCCGCCGAGTCAGCTCAGGTGACCCTACCTGTGGAGCCGGCGACTTGCACCTGGTCTCAGGTAACGGAATCGATACAGGACGTTTGCGTTTCCTCTGTTACGCGTTACATCCCCGGTGTAGATTTATGTTGCGTTCTGCGCGGCTGGGTACTATAAGATTCCCAGAAATTCTTGATGCGGTCCGGGGCCCCCGCGATTAGCTACGCATCGAATATGACCGCCCCTCTCGATTCCAACCGAAATCCTCACATCCCCGACCGACGCAGTGATCGGCGGCAAAGGGTTTTGTTCTCCTCCGTTGTAATCGGAGACGCTAATTGCGGCCGGGTTCTGGATATCAGCCCCAAAGGATTTGCGCTACAGACTGATTCCGAACTGGTCGGTGACGAGTTCCCAAATTTCCGTTTCAAATTCTCGCCAACGCTGGCTTGGGTCGAGGCCAAAGGGCGGGTCGTGTGGAGAAACAACTCGAAAAACGTGGTTGGGCTTGAATTCATCGATCTCACGGATGAGGTACACAAGCAAATACAAACATGGATGGACTCCAAAAAGCAGTTAGGCGGAATTGGAGCTGTGATTCTCGGGCCAGCTCCTGCACCGGCCACGGTTTCAGCGCCTGCAAACAGCGTTCTTGTTCCTCCCGCATCCGACCTTGTCGACCTCAGCGCCGAGAATCGAGACCCAGCCGCGATCCTTCCACCTGTTCAATACCCCGCCGAATCCCGAGATGCCCGAACAACTGCAGGCAGCGCCGTGGACAAGAGTATCGCGGGCGGGATGAAGAAGGTGCTCTGGCTGGTTGGGCTGGCGTTGGTGGCTACGTTACTGGTTAATTCCCCTCTGCTTCGGCGGCTTCACTGGCGAAAATTGTCCAATAACCAGAAAACCACAGAAACAGCAGGTGCACCGCATCCGGCAGTGTTGCGCCCACAGCCTGTGCCCCCCCCACAGCCAGTGGCCCCCCCGAAGCCCGTCCCTTCCCCTTCCGTAGAGCGTCCCTCAGTTCCGTCGAATCGAACGTCCTCCTTGAACGGGCCCGCTTTCGTGGTTCAGGTGGGCGCTATGATCCATCAGGAAAATGCGAATGCGCTCGCGGCCTCGTTGCGCGAAATGAAGTATCCTGCGTTCGTGATTAAGCTGCCCACCGAACGGTTCCACCACGTGCTGATCGGACCCTACAACAGCGTGGACGCCACAAGGAAGGTTCAAAAGGAGCTCGAAGAACGTGGGTTCAAAACTCTTCGTAATGAATGGAAGGTATCGTCCCGTTAGGCATCCACTCTGTATCTATGGCGCGAGTTGATCTGTTAAGGTGTCCACGAAACTCGTCACCTTGCTGGGGAAAGACTTTTCAAGCGTGGTCGCAGCAACATCAACCATTGGTCCGATGTGAATCAGACTGTGTATCGTTCCACGCGATATGCAATAAACTTCGCGGGGAGGGTCGATGTCACCCTTAGACAAGCCAACGCGCAGAGAGTTTCTGGTCAGGACTTCCTCTGCTGCTCTCGGCGCCGCGGTGCCTGCAACTGCCGGGGAACAGGATTCACCCGCATCTAAGGCTACGACCGCACCGGTTGCCGCAACCCCACCTTACTCAACGGAAGAACTGTTGCGGCCTGGGCCGCAGCGGACTTTCAGTGGCGACAAGGCGGCGCAGGTGGCGATGCCGGTGGGAGGAATCGGAAGCGGCTGCATCTGCTTGAATGGGTACGGCGGATTGCAGGATTTTTCCATTCGGAATCGGCCGTCAACGACGGCGTTGCCTGAGGGTTACTCTCCTTCGCATGCGGCATTCGCGATTGTGCATATTAAAGGAGCTACGTCTGTCACCAAACTGATCGAGGGACCGTTTCCGGTGCTGAAGATTTACGACCAGGGATTGCAAGGAGAAGGATATCGGCGGGGAGGATTCGAGGGTTTCCCGCGATTTGGAAAATGCGTGTTTATGGGGGAGTACCCGTTTGGAGAGGCGGTGATCAGCGACGCGGCGATACCTATACAGGTCACGGTGACTGGCTGGAATCCGTTTATTCCGCTGGACGACAAAAATTCGGGGATACCGTGCGTGATCCTGGAATATGCGCTGCAGAATACTTCCGCGCAAAACGTGGAGTATGAACTGTCCTATCATCTTTCGCATTTAGCGCCGGGATGCGCTGAAGACGCATCGGCGAGCCGCAATACGATGATCCCTGGCCGCGGCGTGTTTCTGCACAATGTGGAGAAGAGCAATGCGGAAGATTTCGGCAGCGGTTGCCTGTTGTCGATCGGCAATCTTCCACGCATTAAGGGCATGTGGCTGCGCAGTCCGGGGTGGGAGTTTGATTCGCTTTCGGCGCTGTGGCGCGAGGTATCGACAGGGAACTTCACGGCGAATGAGGGGTCGAACGAAATCGACGCGACGGGTCGCAACGGATGTTCGATATTGTTTGCGGGTACGCTGGCGCCCGGCGAATCGCGAACCTATCCCATTGTGATTGCGTGGTATTTCCCGAATTGCTATTTGGAAGCGGGAACCCTGCTCCCGCCGGTCGAAGGTGCCGAGGGATGCCGTGCCTTTCCGAAAGGGAAGGGGCCGTTGTGGCGGCCGTACTATACGGGGCAGTGGAAGGACGCGCGCGACGTAGCGCTGTACGTCGAGCAACACTACGCTTCGCTGCGATCACGAACGGTTGCGTTCAAGGAAGCGCTGTTTTCTTCGAGCTTGCCCCCGTATGTGCTGGATGCGGTGTCGGCAAATTTGGCGATCTTGAAATCTCCCACGGTATTGCGGATGGAGAATGGGGACATTTGGGGGTGGGAAGGTTGTTTCCCCGATGCGGGCTGCTGCCACGGTTCGTGCACGCATGTGTGGAACTATGCGCAGGCTTTTCCAAACCTTTACCCGCAACTGGAGCGAACGTTGCGCGAAGTGGAGCTGGGACGCTCGATGGACCAGAACGGGCACGTGACGTTTCGCGCTGCGCTGCCGGAAGGGCCGGTGAAGCACGACTTCCATGCGGCTTCGGATGGGCAGCTCGGCGGACTCATGAAAGTGTTTCGCGACTGGCAGATTTCCGGAGATCTGGCTTGGTTGAAGAAAATATACCCGCTGGCGAAACGCAGCTTGGATTACTGCATACGCGAATGGGACCCGGACCACAAAGGCGGCTTGTTCGAACCACATCACAATACCTACGACATCGAATTCTGGGGACCCGACGGAATGTGCACCAGCATTTATCTGGGCGCACTGTCGGCGATGGCGCAAATGGCCAGAGCGATCGGCCAAATGGAGGATGCCGAGTTTTATGGAGCGCTGGCGAATCGTTGTGCGCGATTTATGGAAGAACAACTTTTCAACGGTGAGTATTTCCAGCAGAAGACTCAGTACCTGGGCTTGAAGAATACCTCTTTTGCCACGATGGTGGCGGAGGTAAATGAACGCAGCAGCGAGATGCAGCAACTGCTGAAACGTGAAGGCCCGAAATACCAGTATGGAAATGGATGCCTATCCGACGGAGTGCTCGGTGCGTGGATGGCGCGAATGTACGGGATTGAAACTCCACTTGCGGCCGAAAAGGTGCGGAGCACGCTGCGCTCTATCTTTGCCTACAATTTCAAGGGCGACTTGAGCCAGCATGCCAACGCGCAACGTCCGGGCTACGCGATGGGACACGAGCCGGGCTTGCTGTTGTGCACTTGGCCGCGGGGCAGCAAGCCTACCTTGCCGTTTGTGTACTCCGACGAAGTTTGGACGGGGATTGAATATCAGGTGGCTTCGCATCTAATTGCGGAAGGATACGTCACGGAAGGATTGACCATCGTTAATGCCATGCGCAGCCGGTATGACGGGCGAATTCGCAACCCCTGGAATGAATATGAGTGCGGCAACTATTACGCTCGGGCTATGGCCAGTTATGCGTTGCTCAGCGCGTTGTCAGGTTTCCGTTATTCCGCCGTCCAACGGACGCTGTGGTTTGCTCCGCAGTTGCGTGTTCGGCCATTCGAAACGTTTTTCTGCACCGCCTCCGGATTCGGCACTATTTTGCTGGGTGACGGGCGCCTCCGCATCCAAATGCTTGAGGGCGAGCTCGCCGTGGAGAAGTTGGTGTTGGCGGATGAAAATCAGACCAAGACCCTAGAGTGGAAAACCACGGTTCGCCCCGATGCACCGGGGATCAGAACCCTCTGAACTCCGGTTTCTCCATGCTTCGAACCAATCGGCGCTGGGCACTCTGCGTGTCCATGACAAGTTCCGAGAGCCGGAACCCAGCGCTCAGCTATCAAATCGGCGCAACTGTTTGGCAAGACGGTCTTTGAAGGAATCGCGCACGAGACTATTTTCGATCGATCCGCTGTGAGCCACACCCTGGTCAATTCGGGACCAGAGTAGTAGCTGAGTTTTAATACACCATTAACCCCTCGGCTTACTTTGTTAGCCAATACTCTCGCGGGGGTTTTTATGAAAACGAAATCGCTGGCAATCGCGGGAGTAGCCGTGTTAGTCGCCGCGGCGTCTTGGACATTTGGTGCGAAGGCTGATACCGACAAGCTCGGCTCGAAGCACATCAAACACGTGCTACTGTTGAGCATCGACGGCATGCACGCCGTGGATTTCTACAACTGCGCCAATGGGATTGCTGGCGTGAACGGCGGGTATCCGTACTGCCCGAACCTCGCAGCTCTGGCGCAGACAGGGATCAACTACGTCGCCACCATCTCTTCGAAGCCCTCGGACTCATTTCCCGGGATCGCCGCGCTCGTCACCGGGGGCACGCCGAAGTCGACCGGCCTCTACTACGACGTGGCCTATGACCGATCCCTCGATGGCCCGGCAAAGGCCACCGGCACGGGTCTGGCTGCGGGCACGTGTACGCCCTTTGAAATACCAACCGGCACAACCACCGACAACGATCAAGGGGTGGACATTGACGATACCAAGCTGAACGGTGGCGCACCCGGTGCCCCGTTAACGGAGGGCGGCATTGCCTCGCTCGACCGCGACAAGCTCTCACGTGACCCAGCGAAGGGTTGCGCCCCGGTATATCCGTGGAACTTCGTCCGCACCAACACCATCTTTAGCGTGGTCCGCGCCGCCGGCGGATACACTGCGTGGATCGACAAGCACCCCTCCTATTCCATGGTCAGCGGGCCCGGTGGGCACGGCTTAGATGACTATTACGCACCGGAGGTGAGCTCGACGGTCGTGCCGCTGCCCGGTGTGACCACTCCGGAAGGCCTTTCCTGCGCCACCATCCCTGACACGAGCAGTGTGTCGGGCTGGAATAACAGCTTCGCAAACATCCAGTGCTATGACGCGGTCCGCTTGAACGGATTGCTGAACGAGATCGCCGGCAAGACCCACAACGGCAAACCCGCGGATATCCCGGCGGTCTTCGGAATGAACTTTCAGTCCGTCTACACCGGCCAAATCCTCATCGAAGCTAAAGTGGGCACGGGCGGTTATCAGAACGCGGCGGCCCTGCCGAGCGCGCTATTGCTGAGCGAGATCGAGTACGTGGACACTTGCATCGGGGAACTCGTATACGCCCTGAAACATGCGGGCCACTATGACGACACTCTCATTATCGTCACCGCGAAACATGGCATGTCGCCCATCGATCCGAGTTTGTTCGTGGCGAACCCTTCCAATACCCCGGCAACGCTGCTGGGCCCTGCCATTCCTCCCTCGGAGTCACCGTTGACGCCGGGCGGCATTGGCGCCACCGAAGACGACGTCTCGGTGCTTTGGCTGAACAAGGGCCAGAGCGTGACTTCGGCGGTGCAACTACTCGAAAGCAATGCGGCAGCCATCGGACTGGGCCAAATCTTCTACGGGCCCACGCTGGCTTTGAATTACAACGCCGGCGGTCTGGATCCCGGTCAGGATCCGCGGTCCCCGGACATTATCGTGACACCCAACGTGGGCGTAACCTACATCGGCCCCGGTTCGGCCCTCGGAGATCACGGTGGCTTTGGCCATGACGATACCAACGTAATGCTACTGGTCGCCAATCCGATCTTCTCGCCGAAGACCGTTTCGAACGCTACAACCACGACGCAAGTCGCACCCACGATCTTGAGGGCTCTGGGCCTGAATCCCGAATGCCTCGACGCAGTGCGCATCGAAGGCACCGCGGTGCTGCCAGAGGTGGCCGGGCAACTCGATAAGTAGTTATAAGTAGTGAGTTAGGGGCACAATTTAGTAGTCGCAGAGTGGCCGCACAGTGGCGGCCACTCTTGGTTTATGACGGATTAGAAGACCGCCGGTCTCGTCACGCCGTTCCTGCCCATAAGCAGCCGAGCGACATCCATCGGTCCGGTACCGTGGGCACGGGTGTAGGCGACACAGCTGGAATTCATCCGGGCTACGCGATGGGACACGCGGATCAGAACGCGTGGTGAACTCTGGCAGCGTCTGCTTCTTCGCCGCAATTAGAGATCCTTAATAAACGATGCCCGTCTGCGGGCGAGGTCAACCCAATACCCTTATTTCGGGCGGCAGCAGGATGGACAAACGCCTGGTTGCCCGAAATGAACCGCCACCACTACGTAATTTACGGTACTTATACATTAGAGACGCGCACTTTCGGCTATCTAAAATCATGCCAGACTGGAGTTATAGTCGCGCGCTGATCAATAGGAAACTTCGGACGAGGGGAGAGCATGAGGACGAATCGATCCTTTTGTGTTGTGCTGTCACTCCTTCTTTTATCCCTCGGAATATATCTCCTGCTCGATACCATCCATCGCCCCGGGAAATTTCCGGACGAATGTATCTTGGTGGGTGCGATACTGACAGCCCTTGGCATAGCAACGGTGTATGTGGCGGTCGAGCAGCATCTGCAACTTCGAGCATTGGTCCGGCACATGACCTGGAATTCTCAGGTCCGCAGTGTGTCCTTCAAACGCCGCTTGAGAGCCCGGGTTCGTCGAGTTGGATGACGGACAGATGGAACTCCTCGCAATTCAGAATCGCGAGACTTCAGGAAACGACTCTCTGCGGTCTCGCTCATGGAGGCGCAAGTCAGTTGTTGATCAGAACCACTGTTGTTCGCAGGACAAGTTTAGACTCTTTCTGAAAAGGCTGGGGATATCAGCCAACAGCTGTCGGTGTGGTTGCCGCGCTGTCCTTGATTCCGCCAGGACTGGAAAATGAACACGGCAGCCATGACACAATCTTCCTCTGGCCGGATATTGGTGGTTGACGACGAACTGCCGGTGCGAAAACTGCTGGCAGCAATGTTAATCGAGAATGGCCTGGCCTGCGACACAGCCGCGGGCGGAGAGGAAGCTTTGAGAGTAATGGAACAAGAGCCGGTGGACGCCGTGCTTGCGGATCTGCACATGCCGGGACTCTCGGGCCTGCAGCTTTTGGAGCTAGTTCGTCCGCGTTATCCCGAGGTAGCCTTTCTGGTCATCACCGGGGAGGATGACGTAAGAGTTGGCATCGAGGCGATGAAAAATGGCGCGGACGACTATCTGGTCAAGCCTCTACATCTTGATAGCGTATTCACAAGCCTGCAGCGGGCGCTGGAAAAGAAGACCATGCAACGCCAGCTTGATAGATACAAACAAGATCTGGAAGTGATGGTTCAAGAACGAACCGTGCAGCTCGAATCGACGTTGCAACAATTGGAAAAGAGTTACAGCGAAACGCTTCGCGCGCTCGGTACAGCCATCGACCTCCGCGACAGCCCGACGGCCGGTCACTCCCGCCGCGTCGCGCTGTACTCCTTGAAGTTAGCCACAGAGTTGGCGCTTAACGAGCAGGAAATCAAGACGGTTGCGATGGGAGCATGGCTTCACGATATCGGAAAACTCGCGATACCCGACGCGATTCTGCTAAAACCAGGTTCTTTGACCGAGGAAGAGTGGCGTGTCATGCGCGGCCACGCGCAAATTGGATTCGATCTCGTGAAACAGATCCCATTCCTGCATCAGGCGGCGGAAATTATCTTGACGCACCACGAGCGATGGGACGGTAGCGGCTATCCGCGCGGATTGAAAGCCACGGAAATTCCGCTGGGAGCGCGCATATTCGGGGTAGCGGATACAGTGGATGCTATGACTTCGGACCGCCCCTATCGTTCCGCGCTACCTCTTGGACAGGCATTCGGAGAAATTCAGCACGGGATGGGCCGTCGATATGATTCACGGGTGGCCACCGCGTTTCTTAGCGTTCCGTCCGAGGCCTGGGAAGCAATCCGATTACAGGGTGAGAACACCTAGCCGGATGCTAGTGTTCGGGCAAAGGCAGGTTCTCTGCGGGGGATAAGCGCGTAATTCGAGTCGCGCAATTTCAAATGGCCACGACTTGCGAGAACTCCGATGGCAACCACATCCAATAGCGCCGAAAGATGGAGCGACACGATCGCCGAGAGCGTTGCCGCGGCCAACGAGCATCTGATTGCCCGTCACCTGCTCTTCTCTCTTTCGATACTTCTTTTCTATTTTCTGCTGAATCGGCCGGAAATCATTTTGGTGTCCCAACTGGGATTCACGGCCTGGTTTCCCGCGACTGGTTTGATTTTGGCCGTGATGCTTTGCATCAGTCCGCGCTACTGGCCCTTGCTGGCTTTTGCCGATGCACTTGCTGGCGCGACCATCTACCATCAACCCTGGCTTTCGTGGAGCGAAACGGTTGGCCCTATCGCTGCAGCAGGCGCCTACGCGGGAGCAGCTTACATTCTTCGTGGTCCCCTGAAAATTGATTCGACCTTACGACATCGGCGAGATGTTATGCGATACCTATGGGTCACGATGATCGCGGCTTTGCCGGCAACCGCCGCAGGTGTTGTATCTCTATATAAGGACCATACGATTTCATCGACCCAACTCTGGTCTTCGACCGTGCAATGGTACATGGGAGACGTGGTTGGTTTAGTGGGCTTTGCGCCATTTCTGTTGATTCACGTCTTTCCCTGGATTCAAAAGCAGTTGTCGCCCTTTCGCCGAAAGACGCGACGAAGTATCCAAGGACGGGGAGGAGAAGCTCAAAGACATCTGCGGGACATTCTGGAAGCAGCCGGGCAAGCGGGAGCGATTATCTTTGTTCTGTGGATTATGTTTGGCCGGCCATTTGGAACCAAAGAATTCTATTTTCTGTCGTTCGTGCCGATCATTTGGATCGCGATGCGGCACGGGATAAAGCGAGTTGCGGCGGCACTGGTATTTCTCAATTTTGGAATTGTTCTTGCCCTGAGATTCTTTCCCGCGCCTTCCGACTTTCAGGTGAAGGTTGGATTACTTATGCTTGGGGTCTCGGCCACGGGCTTGGTTGTCGGCTCAGAGGTTTCGGAGCGGCAGCGTGTGACCCGGCAGTTGAGTGAACGGACCGGATTTCTAAACTCACTGATCGAGCACAACCCCTTGGCAATCGCTGTCGAGGATGATGAAGGCAGGGTGCGGTTCTGTAATGACGCGTTCACCGAGCTATTTCTCTATGCGCGCGAGGAGATTGTCGGAAAAGCACTCGATCCCTTGATCTGTTTACCGAAGGGCGGCGGAAGCGGGCTTCCGGGAGTCGCTCTTCGTACAAGTTTAGGGCCGGCCAATCAGAAGGTGGTACGGAGAATTCGGAAGGACGGGAAGACCCTGGATCTGGAACTGCACGAAGTGGCGATCGACCTCGGAAGCTGGCGTTCAGGGTCGTATGCCATCTACAGAGACATCTCCGAGCAAGTGAAATCCGCCACGGAAGCTCACGAATACGCCCAGTCACTGGACAAGCTGGTGACGGAGCTACAGTTGCGAACCATGCAGATGTCCCTGCTGAACGATATGGGAGATTTGCTGCAGTGTTGCGGAAATACCGAAGAGGCGTTTGGCGTCGTGGCCCAGTCGGCGAGAAAGGTTCTCTCGGTGTCTACGAGCGGAGCGTTGTTCGTGTTCAAAACCGATCGAGACGCGCTCCAAGCGGTGGCGTCATGGGGACCGTCCGTCGCTTCGGAGCCGGGGTTTTCTCCGGGTGAATGTTGGGCGCTGCGGCGTGGCCAAGCGTACTGGAGTGAGCATCCGCGAGAAGGAGTTATCTGTGCACACTTGAAAAACCCAGTCGCGGCAAGCTACCTCTGCGTTCCCGTGATGGCACGGGGCGAAACACTTGGAATTGTGCACGTGCAATATAACCGCAGCGAAAGTGCGAAGGGGACGGAAGCTTTTGAATCCTTGCAACAGTCGCAGCAGCGGCTCGCGGTTGCGGTATCGGGACAAGTTGGGCTGTCTTTGGCCAGTTTGCAGCTCCGTGAGACGCTGCGAGAGCAGTCCATTCGCGATCCTCTCACGGGATTATTCAACCGCCGCTTCATGCAGGAATCGCTGGATCGCGAATTACTACGTGCGGCGCGAAAACAGCGACCGCTGGCTGTGGTGTTTGTCGACCTGGATCACTTCAAGCTATTTAACGACACGTTCGGACATGACGCGGGCGACGAGGTCCTACGCTCGATTTCGGAGGTGCTACGGACGCATTACCGAGGAGACGACGTCGTATGCCGCTATGGCGGAGAGGAATTTGCGATTATTTTGCCGGAATCGACGGCGAGAGAGGCCGCCAAGCGGACTGAGGATTTACGTGACACCGTCAAAAACCTCAAGATCGTGCACAACGGAAAGGTGCTAAACACTATTACCATTTCGGCGGGCATCGCGGCGTACCCGGAGCACGCCGCGGAGGGGGTAGAGGTGCTGCGGCGGGCAGATTCTGGGTTGTACCAATCAAAATCCGAAGGACGCGACCGCGTAACAATTGCCGCATCTGGTTAACATGCGTCGAGGGTATTTACAGGCATGCCTACCTGCGATGCAACACCCACTCTTGAGTCGTTTCGAGGAATCGAAATGCGTAACGCTGCCAAGGTGTGCGCGGAGCTTCCTGCCGCACGACAGACGCGCATCCCGCGAGGCGATCTGTCCCGATGCCGAGAAAGACCTCCACGACCGACCCGTTTTGGAGAACTCGCGGGGTCGTGCAAAGAAATCCACCGGCACTGCTGTTTTCGGTCATGGTCACTTCCTCGAACCCCCCGGCAGTCGCGCGGCCTCCGATAAGCGTCACAATAACTCGCAATGGAACACGGACATGCGCGCGACGCTCGGGACGTTCCTTGCGTAACTCCGCAGCGAGGGTGGTCTTGAGCAGTTCAAAATCCACGGGTTTTTCGATGAACTCCGTCGCACCCAGATTCATGCAATGAGCTTTATATCTTTCTGCGGATTCCCCGGTGACCACAAAGACCGGAGTTCTCGAGGTGTAACTCAAACTGTGTAAGCATTGGCACAATTCAAAACCGGAATACTTAGGCATCATCAGATCCAAAAGGATAGCGGCGGGCTTATGCTTTAGCGCGAGGCCCAACACTTGTTCTGGATCATTTGTTTCCACGACATCGTAGCTCTCAGACAGGTTCACGCTAAGGAGCTTTAATATGGACGGGTCGTCGTCGACGACCAGGATGGTCTGCATGATTCTAACTCCCGTTGACCTTCGAACCTCGATACTATTGGATTTCCGAACCGCGGAAGCGCCATTTGGTATTGCCCTAGTGCAAAAGACGTAGGACGCTCACTATCGCCGGAACAGGATGGGCCAGGGTAAATGGCGCAAGTTACAACATCGTTTCGAAAGGCGAGTCACACGGTGGTGCGAATTGTCTGGACCGGAACGGCCATACGGCAATACCGCGATATACGTAAGTAGATAACCTTATAACACTTACGCTTATAATATGCTTACTTAACGACGGCAATAACAAATTGTTCCGTATGCTTAGCCATGGCTGGCAAGCTGGCTTCTCTCCCTGAGCTACCCCTCTTTTCAAGCGTCCCAACTCTTGCGCTTCCTGGCCGGCACGATTCATGGAGTTGGCCATGGTACGCGTTGCACCAAGTTTCCGGGGATGTTGCTGTTCAGCTCCTCCTGTTCTTTGTGCCCGTGCCGTCCGCTCCTTGCAGAGCTTTCCGCGGACAACCTTGAAGAACGATTCGCCGAGACGAAGTGAATCGAGCAAGGAGGACCGATGAAACAACGACGGATTCTCATCGCGGACGAGAACAAAAATGTTCGACGACATGTGCGGACCATTCTGACCGGGCATGCCAATTGGAAGGTCATCGATGAAGCAGCGGCAGAAGGCGAGTTGCTCAAAAAAGTAAATCAGTCGAAGCCCGACATTATCATGATGGATATTGCTACCCCTGTTTTGGGCGGCCTCGGTGCCGCTAAGAAGATTCTAGGAATCCAACCGAACGCTCAGATCATCGTTCTGAGTGCCAGCGATGAAGAGGGGTTGATTCGCGATGCTCTGCAGCTTGGCGTTCGTGGGTTCATTTCGAAACTACACTTCTCCAGGGAAATCGTAAGCGCCATTCGCAGCGTTTCGAGCGGCCGCCGCTTTCTAGACGGCCGGGTGTCGGACGTCGTGATGAAAGGCTATTTGGAGGGAAGCGCGGGCGCCGCGGCCACGCCGGTAAGTCTTTCCCGGCTGACGGCCCGTGAACTGGAAATCGTGCGCCTACTTGCGTTGGGCAACGGAAACAAGCAAATAGCGAAGGTCCTTGGAATCAGGGTGAGAACCGTGGAGACGCATCGCGCGAACACCATGCGGAAGCTCAATCTACATTCATTGGCGGAGCTGATTCACTATGCGATATCACACCAGATTATACATATCGATGTGACTCCCGTGGTTCCTGCGTTCCGCAACAATACCGAAACTGGGGCCAAGTTGACAAGTCCACCGAGGGACGTTTCGAGACCAACATGAAGACGAGCGGCAGCGTAGATTTTGCAGCTACAGCGGACGGGGGCCACAATGAGATGGGGCTGCGGCTGCGTCGCGTGGAGCGTCAGGAGTGGTTTCTGTGGACGACGGCAGTAACGATTACCATTTTGTTGACTATCGGAATCGTGTCATTTTTGTTGCCACTATTGCGCACGGCGGGAAATTCCGAATCATTCTTCAATCTGCAGAACGAGCTGATAGGGCTCTTGGGTGTTGTCTTGCTCTTCGATTTGTACACCATCTACCAGCAATTGCAGATTCATCGAATTCGCCGGCGACTGCTCGAAAGCCAACAGGTGTTCCGTCTAATCAGTGAGAACGCCGCCGATATGATTGCCGTGGTCGACGTCCAGGGCAGGCGAATCTACAACAGCCAGTCCTATGAGCGCGTTTTGGGCTACACACCGGAAGATTTGCGAACGTCGTCGTCGTTTGAGCAGATCCACCCGGAAGATCGCGAACGTGTTCGCGAGGCTTCAGTTGAGACGCAGCGCACCGGGATCGGAAAAACGCTGGAATACAGGATGCGTCATAAGAACGGATCATGGCGTGTGCTGGAATCTACAGCCAGTGTCATCTCGTCGGCCACGGGTGTACCGGAGAAGTTGGTGATCGTAAACCGTGATATCACCGACAGAAAAAAAGCACTGGAAGCACTCAGGATATCCGAAGCGAGCTTTCGGTCCGTCGTCGAAGACGCACCTTACGGCATCTACCAGGCAGACGATGAAGGCCGTTTCCTCCGCGTAAACCCTGCCCTTCAACGAATGCTGGGATATTCCAACGCTGATGAATTGCTAAGTGTCAACTTGGAACGAGAGATTTTTCGACGGCTCGAGGATTTTCGCACCATGCAGGAGACACTACATTCATTGGACGAATTCAAGGATTTGGAGATCGATTGGAGGCAAAAGGACGGAAAATATATCACTGTCCGCTGCAGCGGCCGCCGTGTGAAGGAAGAAAATGGAGAATCGGCGTTTCACGAATTGTTCGCGGAGGACGTAACTGACAAACGCGTTCTCGAAAGACAGCTGCGTATGGCCGGCAAAATGGAGGCTATTGGCCGTCTATCTGGAGGGATCGCCCATGACTTCAATAACCTTCTGGGCGTCATGATCGGCTACAGTCAGCTGCTCAAACGGAAGCTCAAGACGGAACATGAACTCTCCGAATACGCAGAAGAGATCGAGAAGGCCGGCCAGCGGGCGGCGTCGCTCACAAAGCAGTTGTTGGCTTTCAGCCGCCAGCAAATATTAACACCAACCGTGCTGGATCTAAACGTTCTGGTCGCCGATATGGAAAAAATGCTTCCGCGCCTGATTGGTGAAGATATCACCGTGCGCATCGCGCTGGATTCGGACCTCGGAACGGTAAAGGCGGATCGCGGTCAAGTCGAACAGGTAATCATGAACTTGGCGGTCAACGCGCGTGACGCCATGCCCAGCGGGGGCACACTTCACATTCAAACGGCAAATAGTGAGTTGGACGAGCTGTATACGCGGGAGCACCCAGGGGCCAGGCCGGGCCGCTACGTTACGTTAGCTGTACGCGATTCCGGGATCGGAATGGATCAAGAAACGATCACGCACATTTTTGAACCGTTTTTTACAACCAAAGAACTCGGGAAAGGGACCGGTCTAGGACTTGCAACCGTTTACGGAATCGTCAAACAAAGCGATGGCTATATTGCCGTGGACAGTATGCCCGGCCAGGGTGCTTGCTTTCAAATCTTCCTGCCGCGCGTTGACGAAGCGGTGGTTCCGGAGGCAGCGATTGTCTCAATTGAGCCGGAAGCGAAAGGGTCGGAAACGATTCTTCTGGCGGAGGACGCCGAACCACTGCGTAAGCTAGCAAAGTCCTTGCTGGAGGGGCACGGCTTTCAAGTGCTTGCCGCCCAGAACGGGGAAGAAGCTCTGGAACTCGCGAAGAAACACCCCGGTCCCATTCACTTATTGCTTACGGATGTAGTCATGCCGGGGATCAACGGCAGGGTGCTCGGCGAAAGACTACTTGCCACTCGCCCTGAAACAAAAATCCTTTATATGTCGGGATATACGGATTCTTTCATTGCGGGTCACGGCGTTCTGGATCAGAAACCAAACCTTCTGTACAAACCGTTTACGGAAGACGCCTTGGTGCAGAAAGTGCGGACCGTCTTGGACACACGTGGGGAACGGCATCCAAGCGAACAGATCGTAGCCAACAAGTTATAGAGAGGAAAAAATGGGAAAGCTTCTTCTCGTTGATGATGACGAGGCATTGCGGCGTATGGTTCGACTCAGCCTTGGTGATCTCCACGAAATCGTCGACACGGGCGTACCGGAAGAGGCTCTAGCCCTTGCGCTTGAGCACAAGCCAGACGCTATTCTTCTTGACCTTCGCATGCCAAAATATTCGGGCTTCGAACTCTGTCAAACGTTTACTTCCTTCAGTTCTACGCAATTGATTCCGGTTATTGTCGTCAGTGGCGAGGCGGGCGCAAAGACCAAAGAGTTTTGTCGCGAACTTGGCGCCGTGGCTTATTTCGAGAAACCGGTAGATTTCGAAGCGCTGACCGAATTCATCGCCAAGACGCTGAAGGATCGCAGGGTAGAGCGTCGCAGCGAAGTGCGCGTTCGCCTGCGAGTGTCCGTGAAGCTGCAGGGCAAGGATTCTGCTGGCAATTCTTTTGATATAAGGACGGTCACTGAGAACGTCAGCAAGAGCGGATTCCTGTGTGCTTGCAACTTGGCTCTAGAGAATAATGCAATCGTCGAAGTCAGTATGGCAGGGTCCAACGAAGAGCTTGTGGGCAGTGCGAGAGTAGTTCGCTCCGAATGGACCGATGCGTTGTATCCGCGCTACGGTTTTCAATTCATCCAGAAGACCGGATCGTGGGTACTAGATTGACCTGCGGAAGCGCCAGATCAAGTGGCCGCAAGAATTAACGGCAGAAGGAAGAGTTGAAGCCGCTCGCTTTCCTGAGGTGCCAGGTTTTCGAATTGAATTCCCGATCTAGCGTCGTACCTGCAAACGAGGCCCGGAGAATCGATCGTCACTCCTACAGCGCATCCTGAGGCGCAGGAAACGGCGCCTCTCCCGCTCTATGGTACCGCTCGTGGCGCGGATCAGCTGCAAGAGCCTGCTGCGGTCGATAGGTTTGAAAAGGAAAAATTCAACTCCAGCCTGGAATGCGCGCCCCATCACAGCGCGATCATCGCCACCGGTACTCATGACGATTACCGAAGTGGCATTAATCCGAGATCCGCAGATCTACTGGGCCAGCGCAATCCCATCTGGGGCGACATACGCGCATCCAGGAAAATGGCATGAACTTTGTGTGGCCGTAAACGCGAGGCGGCTTCTGCCCTGTCGGTGAGTGAAGTTGTCTCGAACCCTGCGGAAGAAAATATTTCGCGAATAAGCTCGCGGGTCAGTGCATCATCGTCCAGGACAAGAAACCGTGCAGACACGTTGTGGTTCCTCCCGTGAGCTATCTGTCCCGTTGTAGCAAAAACGCAACGATCCTCACAACAATCGGCAAGCTAAGAACGGAGTCGAGACGCAGTTCAACTTTGCAACCAGTGGTTCAACTGTTCTCTAAGGCCCCTAAAATCGATTGGTTTCGGTAGGCACGCACTGCAGCCCGCCTGCAGGATCTGGTTTTGCTCCGTCGGTAGCGCATGTGCCGTCACCGCAATCACAGGGATGTTGCTCAACTCTGGCTTTTGACGCATCCATGCGACAAGATCGAGGCCGTTTTCGGCGCCGAGACTGATATCGAGCAAGACCGCATCGGGAATTCTCTTCGCAAAAACCGCGCAACTGGCCTTTAGGTCCGGCGCGAACCACACCTCGTATCCTTCTACCTCGAGCCAGTCACACAGGAGCTCGCGGTTAAGCGGATTGTCTTCGACGACCAGGATGCATGGTTTCAAGCGTTCTCCAAAGACAGGGAGGTTACGACCCGCTCCAATTGCTTGATCAACGGCTCTCGCCAGGAATTTTGTTTCCGGAAGAGCGATTCGGCGTGCGCCTGGAGGTACATTTCCTCTTCCTTTGTCAAATCCTTGCTGGTCAATACAAAGACGGAAAGCTCGGCGGTCCGCGGGTTGGAACGCCACTCGGCAAGCAACTCAAAACCGCTCATCTTGGGCAGCACCAAATCCAGAATCACCAACTCTGGAAGGGTTTGCTCTACGCTCAGACGGGCCTGATCACCATCCGTCGCGGTAGTCACGGCATAACCGTATGCCTCAAGCAATTCGACAATCATCTCAAGCGTAGATACGTCGTCTTCGACGACCAGAATCGTCCTGGCAGGCGCTGCACCCCCGCGAGACCGGAGGCAGCGCTCCACAGCAGCCAGCAAAGTAGCCTTGTCTACCGGTTTGATCAGATACTCGTCGGCACCGAGAGCAGTTCCAATGCCGGGTCGATCCACGATGGTCACGACAATGACAGGTATCTTTGACGTGCGCTGGTCATCCTTCAATTGCAGCAGGAGCTCCAATCCGTGAACCGGCTTCATGAGCAGGTCCAGAGTGATGGCATCAGGCTGCAGCTCAGCGGCAATATCAAGAAGGCGGTCGGGCTGATCGCATTTGACGGTTTCATAGCCGGAGGAAGCGAGCTGAGATTGGATGAGCTGTCCGGTCGTCGCATTATCCTCAACAACGAGAATGCGCGGAGCTTTCCGCGCTTTTGGCACGCCTGCTGGAATTCGACCGGGTTCGTCCGGTTTGATAGCAACGCAGGGAAGCGAAAAATGGAAGCAGGTGCCCTGGCCCGGCGCGCTTTCGATCTCCAGTTTGCTTCCGTGGAGCTCGACGAGGCGTGAACTGATGGTTAGCCCCAAACCGGTGCCCTCGGTTGCGGTACCGGTTTGCGCCGAGCGAACGAAGGCTTCAAATATCCGCTGCTGTTGGTCGGGTGGGATTCCGGGGCCGTTGTCGCGCACTTCCACTCTGACTTGGCCGTCCACCGGGCGGGCAACCATTTCGATCTTGCCACCTTCCGGCGTGAACTTGATCGCGTTGCCGGCAAGATTCATGAGCACTTGCTTAAAACGCATAGCGTCGGCGCGAACATACAGTTCGGGCTCGGCCCGTTGCGGAAGCGATTGCGATTTCCTTTCCGCCAGGGGGTAAATACTGCTGATCACCTCGGCAAAGGCCGACGCCACCTGTACATCCTCGCGAGTGAGTTCCATTCTCCCGGCTTCGATTTTCGAAAGGTCAAGAATATCGCTGATGAGCTTGAGAAGGTGTTTGCCCCCCGTATGGATGTGGTCAATGTAGCGCCGCTGGCGATCGTTCAGAGGACCGTAACGCTCGTCGGCAAGCAGGTCGGAAAAACCTAGAACGGCGTTCAACGGCGTACGCAGTTCGTGGCTCATCGTGGAGAGGAACTGATCCTTGAACTTACTTGCGCGTTCCGCTTCGTTCTTTGCCTGCATCATGAGTTCCTGTGCGCGCTTGTGCTCCGTGACGTCTCGCGTGACTTTTGTGAATCCGCGGAGGCGTCCCGTCGCGTCGCGCAAAGCCGTAATCACCACGTTGGCCAGAAAGCGCGATCCGTCGTTGCGCACCCGCCAACCTTCCTCTTCGAACCGGCCGTGCTTCCCGGCAACTTTCAGTTGGTGAACGGATTTGTCTCGCTCTTCCGGCGGATAAAAGCAGGAGAAGTGTTGGCCGATGATTTCCTCGGCTTTGTAACCCTTAATGCGTTCGGCTCCTGCATTCCAGCTGACAACGACTCCTTCCGGATCCAACATCAGAATCGCGTAGTCGGTTACTTCCGAAACCAGCAGACGAAAACGCTCTTCGCTTTGCCGCAAAGTCTCCTCGGCCTTCTTACGCGTCGTGATGTTTGTGGCGACGACCAGTCGAGCGTCTCTACCGTCATAAACGAGAGGGTGGGAGGTAATCTCAACGTCGATCAGCGTTCCATCCTTCTTGCGATGTTTCCAAGTGCCAGAGGTTTCGGCGTCCCGCGGTGTGTTAGCAGCGTTCTCGAGCAGGGCGGGGACATCATCCGGGGGCCGAATATCTTTAATCGTGAGAGACAGGAATTCTTCGCGAGAGTACCCGTAATTCCGGATCGCCGAACGATTTACGTCGAGGATGCCGAGGGTTTTCACATCATAAACCCACACGGGATGCGGATTACTGTCGAACAACAGATGGTATCGCTGCTCGGACTGCCGAAGCGCTTCCTCCGCGTGCTTTTGAAGGGTAATATCGTGGAGCACGACCACCCCGCCTTTGAGGGCCCGTTTTTCATCTCGGAGAGGGCCGCCGGTGATACTGAGTAACCGGCCGTTCGGCACTTTCGCGTTGCGGATAAAAACCTCCACCCCGGAAACATTCTCGCCTCGCATCGAGCGTACCAATGGCAACAGATTGGATGGATACGGAGTGACAGTGTCGGGAAGAAAAGTACCATACCGGTCAGGCCATTGATCCGGCGTTGCTTCCGTCGCGCCGATGCCCAAGAGTTGCTCCGCAGCCGCGTTAAAGAGCAGAAACTTTCCATTTGAATCGGATACCACCACGCCGTCGGCAATACTCCCCAGAATCAATTGCAACAGTACTTTTTGTTGGGTTGTCTCCTGTTCCGCACGTTTCTTCTCGGTAGTGTCTCGGAAAACGAGCACGACCCCAAAACCTTCTCCGGTATTCGTCAGAATGGGAGCGGCACTGTCTTCAATGTCAAACTCTCTGCCATCTTTGGAGAGCAGAAGCGTGTGATCGGCCAGACCGACAACCTTTCCCTCACGGAAGACTTTTTTGACTGGGTTCTCAACGGGGCGGCGGGTCTCCTTGTCGACGATGTCAAATACGAGATCCATGGATTTGCCTGCGGCTTCCGCCTGACTCCACCCCGTCAGAGACTGGGCGGCGGAGTTCATGAAGGTCACCACGCCGTTCATGTCCGTGGCGATCACCGCGTCGCCGATGCTCGCAATCGTAGTCGAAAACCACTTCTCACTCTTTACTAGAGCTTCTTGTACCCGTTGGCGTTTCGACAATTCGCGGAGGAGGAACGCAAAAATCAGCAAAAGTAAAAACACGCTCGAGAAGCTGCCTGCGACCACGGTACGCGTGCTCCTGGCGGAAGCATGTGTCATTTCTTGAGTGCGAATTTCCTCGAGAGTTTTTTCCTCGCCGGCCATCTCCGCAAGTACGGTGCGAAGCCGGTCCATTACCTGTTTTCCGGTCCCCTCACGGACCACACGGTTTGCAGCGGGCAGGCCTTCCTTGTCGCGAAGATCGATTGTCCGCTGAAGCTCCTGCAATTTCTGTTCTACCAGCGACTCAAGGATTTGAATGTGTCTCTGCTGATTCGGTTCGTCGGATGTGAGATTCTTCAGTTGGTTCATTAGGCGGTCAAGGTTCTTTATGGTTGCCTGATAGGGCGCAAGGTAAGCCTGGTCTCCCGTAAGAAGATACCCGCGCTGACCGGTTTCGGCATCGACGAGCCGAGTTGCCATTTCACTAAGAACTAGCTGAATCTCGAAACTGTGCTTTCGTGCTGCGGCGGCCTGAGCAACGCGCACCGTACCGCGATAAGATTCCCATCCGACCAGCGTCAGGATGAGGGCCGACGCGATAAATCCTGCGAGCAAGAAACGTTTCTCCAGTCGCCGTTGCATTGTTCCACCACCTTGCTGCCTTGTCAGAGAGGTTAAGAAGCAGCGTTTAACTCGATGAGAGCGCCGGCGCTAGTGACGTCGAATCGAGAACAATTCTTTCGAAGTCGGCCACCATACGCGCGTCCCACCACCCGCGTTTTACTTCTTCCCGCATAATGGCAAAGGCTTGTTCGGAAGAGAGAGCTCTCCGGTACGGCCGGTCAGTCGTAAGCGCGTCATAAATGTCGGTGACTTGAAGGATGCGCGCGGTGAGCGGAATTTGCTCACCCTTTAGCCCATCTGGGTACCCAGCCCCGTCCCACTTTTCGTGGTGGTGACGAATGATCGGCAGTACATGGCGAAAGGATCGAAGGGGCGCACAAATTCGTTCACCAATGACGGTGTGTTGCTCCATGATTTTTCGTTCTTCCGCAGTCAGCGGTCCTGGCTTCAGCAGGATGTGTTCCGGCACAGCCAGTTTGCCGATATCGTGGACCAGCCCGCCTCGCCGCAAAGCGACACGCAGGTCTTCGGGCAGCCCGAGCTTTTCGCCGAGAGCGACGGAATATTTCGAAAGGCGGTCGCAATGGCCTTCGGTGTAGGGATCTTTGGCCTCGATACTCAGGGCCAGGCTGAACAGTACGGTCTCGGCATTGTCGAGTTCATCGGTGAACTGCTTCAAGCGCAGCAAGGAATGCACGCGCGCCAGCAGCTCGTGCTTATTTACCGGTTTACTGAGGAAATCATCGGCCCCGCACATGATCGAGTGGATGCGGTCTTGATCGCTGTTCAGGCTGGTGAGCAGCACGACGGGAATCAAGCGGCTTTCTGGCTTGGACTTGATCGCTTGACAAACTTCAAATCCACTGGGACGGGGCATCACCACATCGAGCAATACAAGATCGATCGAGTCGCTATACACGAACCCTAGCGCTTGCTGGCCGTTTACTGCGCAAACCACCTGATAGCCTTCCGCGCTTAGAAGACAGGAGAGCAGCTCGCGGTTGGCTTCGTTGTCATCGGCTACAAGGATGACTCCCTTACGACCTTCCGGAGCAGACATAGGCCCCCCTTAGCAGCCCCTTCCGAAGGCGCCGGAAAAATCCCAAAAGGACGAAAGTAACCATGAACATCGTTTTCCGTTCTGCCGGTACCACAGAGGAGACGAAAGAGCCGAGGCCCGGTCGCGGTTCTGGCTCTCCCGCACAAAACTCTCCTCAAAGCATGGCGCGGCGGAAACGCCACAGACCCGGTATTAGAAGGCGGTCTTTAGTTCGGATCTTGCCCAAATTCACGAGTCATGTGACTACCTCAGGGCCTTCCTTGACCGGTCCGGTGACGACAGGGTGCAGACAGAGTCGGAATTCGCGAGAGCCAGTCGGAGATGAACATGGAGTCCCCGTCGTGCTTCCGGATTTAAGATCGCCCTTGGTATGTCTCTGCAGTTAAGTGTAGATATCCGATATGTTGAGCTGCAAAATTACTTTACAGGGCGTACGAAAACATCATGGGCTGCTTACTTACGTATATTTCGGTATCGGACCGCCGCGCTACATGCCTGTTCCGGCCACTGCGGGGCCGATCTCCTTTGCCTGTAGCGGTTCGGCGTGATGGGCCAACACAGGATTGCACAGCTCGGCCCACCTCGTAATAACCTTCCTACGGCGAGCCGCAAACTAAACGATTTGATTCCGAACCGCGTACCGTACGAGTTCGACGATGGAATGGAGGTCGAGCTTTAGCATCAACTTGGCTCGGTGTGTTTCAACCGTCCTGATACTTATGTTCATGAGGCTGGCTATCTGTTTATTGGACTTTCCCTGCGCCAAAAATTCGAAGACCTGACGCTCTCTGCGGCTCAGGCAATCTGCGGATCGGTCGACTTTGTCACCAGTCGACCGAGATATCGCGGTTTCTTCGTCTGGTTCAGCTGGAGAGACAAACTGATGCCGTTGAAGCGCAGTCATACCCAATGCTGACTCGAGCATCTGGGAAATCATTTGCGTTTCTAAAATACAATGCTCTAAGATTGCGCGGGACGCGTCGGTCGAGCGGCGGTTCGAACGGCGGGAGATGGCTCCGCCGGTTTCCAACGACTCGGCTACCTGATGTAATTTCCAGGTCAAGCGGCACAGCGCTTGCTCAATGCTCTTGTTCTTGGTGATTTCTAGGACGATCACTCCTACCTTCAATACCAGGCCCGAAGCATCTTTTATGGGGTAAAAGTTTTCAATCCAATGGCCTACTTCCGGCTTTGTTGGCAATTTGGCGGTTACTTCAAGGTTACACAACGGGCGGCCGGTCGCTAAAACATGCTGGATTGCGGGCTCTATCCGGTGGGAAGCGTCCCCCATGATTTGCTGCAATGTTTTGCCAATATGGCTTTCGGCGGGCAACCCATTCATTGAAGCGAGCGCTTCATTAATGGCGCGGAAACGAAACTGCCGGTCGCAAATGGCAACGCCAATCACAGAACTGCAAAGGAGGGCGGCGAGAGATTGTTGTGGCTCGACGAAAACATCTGCCCATGTGGAGGGTCCTTCAACCGGGCTTGCCAACAATTCCTCCTCAAGCGGCATTGTCAGAAACGTTCTACAACGTCAAACACGTTAATGTCAACGAAGTGCGATCGTCCGTTTCGGTTGAAGCCAGGGACGCCCAAAGATACTCTTATTCTCCGTTCCCACTTTGCATCCGCCAAGAAGGCAAAGGCAATTGATGAGGGTTCATGGACTCTGACAAGAGGCAGTTGCAAGTTGGCCTTTTCGCTATCGGTCTCGAAGCCTATTGGCCGCAGTTTTCTGGTCTTCGCGAACGACTGCTCGGCTACACCGCGCAAATCTCCCGCAAGCTTGCCGGCATGGGTGCGGAGGTCGTCGATCTAGGATTGATCGATACGCCCGAGAAGGCTTCCGAAGCTGGGCACGCGTTCCGCCGGGCGGACGTGGACCTAATCTTCTTGCACGCCAGCACCTACGCCCTGTCCTCGACGGTATTACCGGTTGTCCGTCGTGCGAAGGTTCCGGTAATTGTTTTGAACCTTTCCCCCACATCCGCCATCGATTACAAGTCCTTCAACAACCTGGCCGACCGCACGAAAATGACCGCCGAGTGGCTGGCCTATTGTTCGGCCTGCCCGGTTCCCGAAATAGCAAATGTCTTTCGTCGATGCCGCATCCCGTTCTTCCAAGTGAATGGAATTCTCGAAAACGACGCGGTCGCCTGGCAGGACATCGCCGAGTGGGTCGAGGCTGCCCGTGTGGCTCACTCGATGGAACACAACCGGATGGGCCTCATGGGACATTACTATCGGGGTATGCTCGACATTTATTCCGATTTGACGCAGCAGATCGCTTGCTTCGGAGGCCACGTAGAAATTATCGAAGTCGACGAATTGGCCGCCCTTCGTCGTTCCGTAACGTCGGAAGCGATGCAACAGCGCATTCGGGAATTTCAGGACCACTTCGAGATCCAAGCCGAATGCCTTCCGGAAGAGATTGAACGTTCGGCACGTACTTCGGTTGCGCTTGACCAACTCGTGGAAATACACGGACTAGGATCTATGGCCTACTACTATCAAGGCGTTGGAAACCCGGAGAACGAGGAAGTGGTCAGTTCCATCATCCTCGGAACCAGTCTCTTGACCAGTCGCGGGATACCCGTTGCTGGGGAGTATGAAATCAAGAATGTTCAGGCTATGAAGATCTTGGATTCTTTTCGTGTCGGCGGCTCCTTCACAGAATATTACGCCACAGATTATGAGCAGGATGTGCTTCTGATGGGGCACGACGGCCCGGGACATATTGCGATCGCCGAAGGCAAGACAAAGGTGCGGCCTTTGCAGCTTTACCATGGCAAAATCGGTCGCGGTCTGTCGGTTGAGATGTCGGTGAGGCACGGTCCGGTCACACTGCTTTCCGTCGTACAAACGGCGCAAGGAAAGCTGAAGTTCTTGTGTGCCCACGGCGAATCCATTCCGGGCCCAATCCTTGAACTCGGAAACACGAACAGCCGGTATCGGTTTTCTCTCGGCGCAAGAGGATTTTTGAACGACTGGAACAGCCAAGGACCCGCACATCATTGCGCTGTCGGTCTGGGGCACATTGCAGAAAAACTGAAGAAACTGGCAGCGCTGCTGGGGATCGAATGTATTCAGGTATGTTGACCACGGCCTCAAGGTTTTCGTGCTTCGGGAGGAATGAATGCGTGCCAAACGTCTAGGGCGATGCCAGTGGCTACCCGTTCTTTTTTTGTTTTCGGGAATACAAACGAGACCCCTGGGTCCACCGGTCACGGTATCCGCCGATTGGAACAAAACCGTATCCGTTTCACGGACAACGCCGACCCTTCAAGTTGTGGTAAATCCGCCACTGCGCCGTGGAACTCCAGTTCACGACAACGCTTTCCAGTCTCTTCGCGATCTGGGAGCGGATTACGTACGCTATGTTCCTTGGCTCCCCTATCCCCGGTTGGGCGTGGCAGAACTCGAGCCGCCCACCGCCGGAAAAACTTCCTGGGATTTCTCTCTCATCGATCCCATGACCATCGATTTTCTCGACGCGACCAAGGGGCACTCGGTTGTTCTCAATTTCAGCATTATTCCGCAATGGATGTTCAAGACTGCCAAACCGGTTGCATATCCTGACGATCCGAACCAGGTCACTTGGAATTACCAGCAGGGGACAGAACCGCGCGATCCTAGTTTTAAAGAGGTGGCGGACTACTATGCGCGACTTTTCTCGTGGTACACGAAAGGTGGATTCACAGACGAACTCGGCAATTTCCATCCGTCCGGCTACCACTATTCGATTCCGTTCTGGGAAGTACTCAACGAGGTCGATTTCGAACATCAAATGGCGCCGGAGACCTACACCCGCGCCTACGACGCCATCGTCACAGAAATGCAGAAGGTACAGCCGGCCACGAAGTTCGTCGGCACCGCGCTCGCCTTACCTAGCCTTCGTCCTGATTTTTTCGAATATTTCCTGAATCCTAATAATCACAAAGCGGGGATACCTTTGGACTACGTGTCGTATCATTTCTACGCCATACCCACGCCCGACGAAACTCTCGAGATTCAACAACACACCGTTTTCGCGCGCGCGGATGGCTTCCTCAGTACCGTCCGCTATATCGAAACAATTCGCAAGAGGCTCTCTCCAAACACGCAGACTATGATTAACGAGCTCGGGATCATTTCGGCGGACGACGGCGGCCAAGACCGCCCCGGCCACGTAACAAAGCCCATTCCCGCCGCCTACTGGAATCTCGCGGGTGCGGAATTTGCCTATCTTTTTGGCCAGCTCACCGAGATGGGTATCGAGGTTGCCGGCGAGTCGCAACTGGTCGGCTATCCCACGCAATTTCCCAGTGTTTCGATGGTCGATTGGAACAACGGAAGGCCCAATGCGCGTCTTTGGGTGCTGAAGCTCCTTAAGGATAACTTCGGCCCCGGCGACAAGCTGGTGGAAATCCTGCCCTCGACCGCTCCGGCTTCCGGGGACGAATATATCTATACCCTTGCTGTCCTTTCGAGATCAAGCAAACGCAAGCTGTTGCTGGTTAACAAGCGAGACCGAGACCTACGCGTTTCCATACCGGGAGGGCGAAATGCGCAAATCCAGTTCGTCGACGTGACTACCGGATCAGAGCCCTCGGCGATAGCAAAACTCGATGGCGATGAACTTACGCTCCACGCTTTCTCGGTTGCGGTTGTTACCCTGCTCTAGGAGCTGAGGTGCCCTCGGCAATTCTGAATATTTGAGCGAGTTGCTGAAGATCGCGCTCAAGACGAAATCATTTTTGACGTGCGTTCAGTTGGTCGAGCTTGCGCTTTAGCTGTTCGAGCTTCTGCCCAGCCTCGCCAAGCTTGCCTTCCGCCGTCAATCGCTGGTAGTCGGCGAGGTCTTTGGCCGCGCCGGTGATGAGCTCGTTCAGATTCTCCGAAGACTTAGTCGTGACAGAGGGTGCCGCTGCGTTTGGTCCCGGCTCCGCGGAAGCAGCTGCGGCCCTTAGCGACGACTCCTCTCCGCCAAAGAGGGCCCTCATCGCTGAGTCGAAGGTTGGTCCATAGGCGAGCCGGTCTTGGAGCGCGAGCACGACCAGACGCAACTCCGGCATTGGGCTCCGCTCGGCCTGCAGATAAATCGGCTCCGCATACAGCAGCGCGCGCCCGCACGGAATCACCAGCAGAGTTCCGCGCCGCACGTGGGAGCCTTGCTGGTTCCAAAGCGTTAATTGTCCCGACAACTGCGCGTTCTGATCGATTCTCGCTTCGATCTGCAGAGGCCCGTCGACCAGCTTCGTTTTCGGAAAGTCGTAGACCACCGACGTACCGTAGTGCGCGCCGTCGCTGCGCCCTGCAATCCAACCAATCAGATTGTTCCGGTTGGCTGGCGTGAAGGGCAGAATCTCTACGAACTCCACGGCGGCTTCGCCCGGTAGCTTCATCAGCACGAAGTTCGGCTCCATCGCCTGCGTCCTTTGCTGACCGGACTCGTCCATACCAACTTCCGAAGCGACGGTCCACAAGTCCTCGCGGTTGTAGAACACTTGCGGATCGGTCATGTGGTAAAGCCCGTACACCGACGCCTGTAGCTTTAGCAACAACTCTGGATAGCGCACGTGTTTGCGGAGGTCTGAGGGCATTGCCACCGCATCTTTGAATAGATCCGGGAAAATATGCTGATATGCCGTAATGATCGGGTCCTGCGGATCAAACACGTAGAACGTCGTCGTTCCATTGTAGGCGTCGATGACGACTTTAACGCTGTTCCGCATATAGCTAACAGAATCGTTGCCAAGAGCATAGTGGGTTGAGTACGGATAGCTGTCGGAAGTTGTAAACGCATCCATGATCCACGACAGCCGGCCGTCGTCACCGACGACGATGTATGGATCGGGATCGTACGTAAGGAATGGCGCCAGCGCCGTCGTGCGATCTCGCACGTTTCGGCGCATCAGGAGTTGGCTCTGCTCGTTAACATCATCGCTAAACGGCAGCTTCGTCAGGTCACCGCGGTCGGACGCGATGAGGAGACGGCGAAAGAAACCGCCGAGGTGGATGCCGCCGTTGCCCTGATAGGAGATCAGGTTGTTGGTCTGACCTTGTGGGTAGTTGAATTCCTGTTGCCGCGTCTTCACATAAACATCCGTGTTGGTGAGCTCACCGAAATAGATCTCAGGCTGCTTTACGACGATATTTGGCACCGTGCTCTGGATGGGCATATTACTGAGAATCAGCGTCGGCAGTCCTTCCGGTGTGAATCCATTCACCGGATTCATGGTGATACCGTAACCATGGGTGTAGATCAGCTTCTCGTTGATCCAGTTGCGACTGCTCTCCGGGAGCTTATCGACGTTTAACTCACGAGGGGCGAGCATCACCTGGCGCATGGTGCCGTTGATTTCATAGCGATCGATGTCGATATCGGGAAAGTCGTAGTAGGTGCGGATCTCCTGAATCTGACGCAAGGTGTCCTGGAGTGCCCGCCAGTCCCACAGGCGAATATTTTGCAGCGTGGCCTGATTGTTTACCGGGTCCGCCGCATCGACGGTTGTTTCCGCAGGAAATTCGCGCTGCGTCAGAATGTCCAATCCGAAGGCCCGCCGCGTCAGATCAATGTTGTAGGCAATGTAGGGTCGCTCGCGATCCAGTTCGTTCGGCTTCACGATAAAGCTGCTGACGTACCAGCCGAATATCTGAAGCGCGAGATAACAGATCGCGGCCGGGGCGATCGCCGCCACCAACCAACGGACCCGCGCCACCGACACCGCGTTGACGGCGGCAATCCCAGCCCCGAGAACAAGCGCCGCGCAGACTACGAGCATGCCGGTAAGCATGACGTGCGCATCCGTGTAGGTCACCCCGGCAAAGATCGTATGGTCGTCGAACAATCGTTCGAGTCGGGCTATATACACGCGTACCGCGAGTGTCGCCAATAAGAACGCGAACGCAACGGAGAATCCGCGCCAGGGCAATCGGGCCGAACCGCTTCGCCGTCCCGCGAACGCCCGCGTGCTGCCGGTAATAAGCGCAAAGAAGACGGCGATTACACAGGCGATGATGGCGAGCGTCAGCAGCCAACCCGTGATGAACTGCCACGCGGGGAGCGAAAAGAGGTAGAAGTCGATCGGCTTGTCGAAGATCGGGTCCACGGGACCACCGGCGGTGCGTGGTGCATACCAATAGAGCGCAAACGTCGGCCAATTCGGCATGACGCTGGCACCGGTCACCACGGCTATAACGAGCGAGACCACCAGCCCGACAAGGCGCAGGATGCGCGCGACGGGTAGTTTCAACAACTGCCCGCCGATGACCATCATGTGATCGTCCGGCAAATCGGGCTGGTACGCCCGCCGCAGCGCGAGGATCCATCCGTACAGAAAAAGAAATGTGACAGCAAAAAAAACCGCAAAGACAGCCCACTCGAGACTGAGTGTTCTGCGGAAGACCTCACCGTAACCGAGTGATCCGAACCAGAGCGCGTCGACGTAGTACGATAAAGCCGTCCGGCTACTGAAAATAACGATGGCAACAATGGCGAGAACCAGGAACAACAGGCGGCGCCGTCTTGGCTGCTGTTGCCACTCGATTATCTCGGGCATAGTCCTACCCCGCTTTCAGAAGTGCTTTCACGTGGAATTTGAGTAGGGCCAATTGTACGCTATCTGCAAGACCATCGAGACTCGCCCGTCTAATTCACCGTGGCGGCTCCGCCGGTGCTGCTTTTCTTCGGGTCGCGGGCCAGCCATACTAGCGGCATCGCCATGAAGCAACACTTTCGCTTTTCCGATCTTCGCGAACTGCTCGCGAAGGCGAATGAAGAAAAATCCGGTGATCAACTTGCCGGAATCGCTGCCGCCTCGGAGCGTGAGCGTGTCGCCGCAAAGAGCGCCCTGGCTGATCTGCCCTTGACGGATCTGCTCAGCAATCCCGTAATTCCTCCGGAAACGGATGAGGTCTCCCGGTTCATCCTCGAATCACATGATGCCTCCGCTTTCGAGAGAATCCGCCATTTGACCGTCGGCGAATTTCGCGAACTGATCCTCGACGGCCAAACCACCGAAACCGACTTGAAGTCCCTCAAGTGGGGCATTACGGCCGAAATGGCGGCGGCTGTAGCGAAGTTGATGGGCAACAAAGACCTGGTGCTCGCCGCAGCCAAAATTCGCAACGTTACCCGTTGTCGGAATACTCTCGGCGAGCGCGGCGTACTCGGCATTCGCTTGCAGCCAAACCATCCGTCCGATGACGTTGGCGGCATTTTGTTAGCTGCGTTTGACGGGCTTCTCTACGGCTGCGGAGACGCTGTTATTGGAGTGAATCCGGCTACCGATTCCGTCGCAGGTGTCGCGGCAATCCTGAAAGCGCTCGATCGGCTGATTACGGAGTTCGCCATTCCGACGCAGGCGTGTTGCCTTGCGCATATCACAACCCAGTTGGCGTGCCTGGATCTCGGCGCACCTGTCGACTTGCTCTTTCAGTCTGTCGCCGGCACCCAGGCGGCCAACACCAGCTTTGGTATCAATCTCGCTATGCTGCGAGAAGGCCGCGAACGTATTCTGGAACATCACCGCGCGCGGAATGTTCCCTGGGCAGGCGACAACGTGATGTACTTCGAAACCGGGCAGGGAAGCGCGCTCTCGGCGGAGGCTCATCACGGAGTCGACCAACTGACGCTCGAGGCGCGCGCATATGGAGTTGCTCGCGCCTTCGATCCCTTCCTGGTCAACAGCGTGGTGGGCTTCATTGGACCCGAATATCTGTACGACGAACGCCAAATCATTCGCGCCGGGCTGGAAGATCACTTCATGGGCAAGCTGCTTGGGCTGCCAATGGGTTGCGATGTCTGCTACACCAATCACGCCGTCGCCGATCAGAACTCGGCTGACAACCTTATGCTTTTGCTCGCGGCCGCCGCCTGTAACTACTTCATGGGCGTGCCCGGTAGCGACGACGTCATGCTCAACTACCAGTCCACCAGCTTTCATGACGCCCTCGCCGTTCGCAAAATCTTCAATCTGCGTCCGGCCCCGGAATTTCTCCGGTGGCTCGAGCGAAGCGGCATCTACCGGGACGGCGAGCCCTTGGCGCTCGACGCGGGAAGGCGGCAAAAGCTCTTACAAGGTTTCGAAAAAGTGTTACCGGCCCTGGCTTCGCCGGCATAACGTGAAACATGAGTGACGACGCCCACAATCTTGCCGCGCCCCAAGCGTGGCCTGAAATCGTCCGGAAAATAAAGGCGCGCACCCCCGCGCGCATTTTTGTGGCTCGAGGAGCCTCCTACACGACACAGATGGAGCTAGAACTCCGCGGAGCCCACGCCAATGCCGTCGATGCGGTCTGGACTGAGTTCGACCCGGAGAACGATTTTCCGCCCGAGTTTGTAGCACGGTGGGAACTATTTCCCGTTTCGAGTGAGGCCCAATCCAAATCGCAGTTTCTGCTGCGCCCTGATCTTGGCCGCAAACTCAACGCCGCCGACAAGCACCTCATCGCCCAGCGCTGCACCCAGGCGCCCGACTTCCAAATCGTGATCGGAGACGGTCTATCTGGAACAGCGGTGTCGGAGCAGGTGCCCGCTTTGTTTACCCTGCTGCAGCAGCGCGTTCAGTCCCATGGATGGTCGATAGGCTCATCTTTCGTTGTGCGCTATTGCCGAGTCGGCATCATGAACGACATCGGTGACCTGCTGACCCCGCGGGTGCTGGCGCTGTTGATCGGCGAGCGCCCGGGCTTGGCGACCGCATCCAGTCTTTCCGCCTATATGGGCTATTGCCCCCGCTCCCGGCACACAGATGCGGACAGAAACCTGATTTCCAACATTCACGCTCGCGGTGTTCGCGTCGAGGATGCTGCGGAGCGCATCATACATCTCGCAGCTCGAATGATGGCACTGAAACAAAGTGGCACGACTCTGAAGGAAGAGGGGATGGAGAGTAAACAATTCGACGGACTCGCAGATCCTTAGTTGAGTGGCGAATCGCTTTTCAATTTGTCGGGCGACGGGGGATAGTCATGCCTGTCAGTTTGCTGCGGTTTGCGCACCCTCTCCGCTCGTCTTGGTAACCACGTACCACTCGGCCGTGGGCGTCCGCAGATATTTCAACCGTTGCCGCGCCTTTTCCGTGCCCTGTGCGTTGTTCAGTTTCTCTTGCGCTACGATCAATTGCCGCACGACTAAGGGCGAGTGCAAATCGGACGCCAATTCGTCCACCGCGTTGGCGTAGTCGCCGTTGGCGCTCATCACGAAGCCGCGGGAAGACTCGTAAATGCTCTCGACTTTCTGGTCCCGCGACGTCGCAGCCAGTTGCTCCAGTTTCTGGATCTCCGTGTCGGCGTCGCCTATCTTGTGGTTTGCCACAGCGAGCCGCACTTCTTCACGAAGTACGCTGGCGTACTCCTGGTTGCGTTCCGCCGCAATCATGTCGTCGGGCACATGCGCCAGGCGGTCTTCCATCGTCCTAAGCAATGCACTCTCGCTTTGTAAGTCTGGCGCCAGAAGCTCCCGTGCGTAGTCAATCTCGAATTGTGCTATTGCGTCATGTGCTTCCGCCGCTTTGCTGGACAGTTTTGCGAGCTCTACGCGGCCGGTGCCCGCGTCCCCTTGCCAGAAATAGACCAGAGCCTGTTGGAATTCGATGTGCAGCACATCGTGTCCGTTCGTAGCCATTTTCAATGCCTTGTCATACTCGGCGCGGGCCAGGGAGTATTTCCCCATCAGTGTGTAGGTGTCGCCTCGCCCGAATTGCGAAGTAATAAAGGTCGGAGAAATGTCTAGTGCCGCCCTGTAGCGCGCCAGCGAACCCGAATCATCACCGGTCATGCGCAACACTTCGCCGAGCGAATCCTGCGCATTCGGATCATCAGGGAGCACCTCCGCATACCTCCGCAGTAAATCGATGCCTTTGGCGGGTTCCGGATCGAGCGCGTCCACATACGCGTAGCCGAGTGTATTCAATGCCGCCGGAAATTTCGGATCCAACTGCAGCGATTTTTCCATCAGATCCCGCCCCCGGAGGTAATCTCCCTGGGAAAACAGCCAGTCGCCGGCCAAGTAAAGCACGTGTTTGTTCTTGGGGTGTTTGTTGACAAGGTCATTCATCGCCATAATTGCAGGAAGGGCATCCGCTTCTTGCGTGCCGGTCATGAATTTCACCAACAGTTTCTCGTCCGCTGGGCTCCTGTCCGACAAACTCTGCGCTTTCTGCGCTGCTTCGGGCGCTGCCACGGTCCACCGCGCGGCATAGGACCACAGCGCATAGGCGATCGCGCAGTTGGGGTCCTTTTCCGCGGCCATCCTGGCGTGCCCGACGGAGTCGGCATACTGTGCGATCTCATAACTGTCCAGCGCCATCTCCACTTCGTGCCGCGCCTCTACCGATTTAGAGGCGATGCCGAGCGAGCCGAATACTAGCTGTGAGGGTGGCGATATCCTCGTAGTCTTGGCGGAGAGTGCCTTCGTGCCCGTTGTGTGGGCTATCTGCGCCGTCTGCTGTGCCCAACTTGGCGCAGCAGGCAAGCCCGTTAAAATCAGCAACAGCCCTTTGGCGGCGGTGTGTCGCATAACCATTTGATTCCTCAATTCGCCTTTTAACTTCGCTAGGGATACTTCTCGAAGGTATCGGTTGAAGGCTTTCTCTCGATACTGGACCGACGGACAGGTGTGCGCAGTATCCAAGCAGGGCACTACCACCACTGCCCGTAGAGGGAGTCGTCAGGTTGGACACATTGTTCGTAGGAGTCACTTGTGCCCGTTCCCACCAATCTCGAAACTACTTCTAACCTACCCGGAAAGGTTGTGGGAGGATGAAAGACCGTTGTTCTGTACGGCTGCTGCAGCTCGCTTTAGGAGTGTGTCTGCTCTTCGTCTCCGCCGCGCCCCTTCTCCCAGCGGTCAAAAACTGGGCCCTGGTGGCTCCTTCGGGCAGCAAACTCCAGGACGTTTCTCTCGCCGACTTGGCGAAACTTTGCAAGGGCACTCAGAAGGGCTGGCCGGATGGCAAGAGCTTCACGCTGGTCATGCATGACCCGGAATCTCTGGAAATGCGGGTCACCGTGCAAAAGCTCTTCGGCGTGGCTCCAGCCGAGGTCAAGCCTCTCGTTGCCAAGCTCAACGAATCGCGCCCGGTCATAAAGATTGTAGAGAACGACGAAGACATTATGCGCACCGTGGATGCCACACCGGGCGCCGTAGGCCTCGTCGACGTCTACGCCATCAACAGTTCCGTCAAGGTGTTGCGCGTCGACGGCAAGCTCCCCTTCGACGGCGGGTACGCCCTCAAAGGCAACTAAAGCCTCGCCCCATCCGGCCGTTGTGACTTCCGGCGCTCATCCCGCAATCGTAGATAACATGTGACCGAGCGTTGTGGACAATTCCTCGATTCGAGGTTCGACTTGTGCGACGCACCGGGTCTCCGATAGAGTTCGCCTTTATGCTCCAGACCCCGGCGACGCTCAGATGGCGAATCAGAATATTTTGCATTTTTCTTTTCGTCACTTTGGGACTGTTTGCCCAGAATCCACCGATGACTTCTATCAGCAGCCGCGTTGATGTCACCGCGGCGCAATTGCTAGCTGCGCCAGTGTCTTCCAATTGGCCGTCCTATAACGGTGATTACACTGGGCGCCGGTACAGCGCCCTTCGCCAGATCAATACAAGCAACGTGTCCGAGCTTCGCGCCCAGTGGGTCTTTCATGCGCCGAACAGCAGCCACCTTGAAGTTACCCCGGTGGCCTTGGACGGAATCCTGTTCGTCACCGCCGCCAATGATGCGTTTGCGCTGGACGCGCAAACCGGGCGCCCCGTTTGGCACTATGCGCGTCCGATCACCGAAGGGCTCATCGACGATGCGTCGCAACATCACAATCGCGGAGTCGCCGTTTGGCACTCTCGAATCTACATGGAAACCGACAATGCACATTTGCTGTGCCTGGATGCTCGTTCGGGTCACTTAATCTGGGATGTTGCCTATACGGACGGCAACCGGAATTACGGTGCAACCAGTGCTCCCTTGGTGGTCAAGGACAAAGTCATCGTCGGAACCTCAGGTGGCGATGACGGGGTGCGTGGCTTTATGGCGGCATACGATGCAGAAACAGGGAAGGAGGCATGGCGTTTCTGGACGATACCAGCTCCGGGAGAATTTGGTTCCGCTAGTTGGCCGGGCGACAGCTATAAACTTGGCGGCGGCACAACCTGGATGCCCGGAACATTTGATCCCGAACTCAATACGATTTTCTGGGGCACCAGCAATCCGGCGCCAGACTTTGATGGAGATCCGCGCCCCGGCGACGATCTCTACACCGACTGCCTGTTGGCTCTCGATCCCGACGACGGGAAACTGAAGTGGTATTTTCAGTTCACACCGCATGATCTTTTCGATTACGACGCAGTTGAAACGCCCATACTCGTCGACCAGAATTTCAAAGGTCAGGCAAGAAAGCTCGTCGTGGAAGCGAACCGAAACGGTTTTCTTTATGTGCTCGATCGCACAAACGGCAAGTTTCTGTCGGCAACGCGTTTTGCCGAGAAGCTAAACTGGGCTACTGGAATTGACGCCACAGGCCGCCCCATTCGAACCGAGCTCAAACCAACCGAAGCCGGTAACCGCATTTGTCCAGGTATGGTAGGAGCCACGAACTGGCACGCGCCCGCCTTCAATCCCGAAACGTCACTGTTTTATTTCATGGCGCTCGAGAGTTGCGACATTTATATGGCCAGAGCCCAAAAATTTGTGGCTGGCGAGATGTACTACGCCACCGGAGTTCGCCGAAGCGAGAGCGACCAGAACCAGAAAATTCTCCTGGCCTATTCGGTCGACGGGGACAAACCCGCATGGCGGTATGTTCAATCCGGCGACGGGCACTCATCGGCTGGTGTCATGACCACTGCCGGCGGACTGGTTTTCTTCGGCGACGACGCGCGGTCGTTTGAAGCCGTCGATGCCGCGACCGGGAAGGCGTTGTGGCATTTCAACACCGGGCAGAACATCAGCGCGTCGCCGATGACTTACGCGGTCGCGTCTAAACAATATGTGGCAATTGCCGCCGGCAGCGACATTTTCACCTTTGCTCTGCCCAAATAATCAATAAGAAACGAAACGAAACGAAAGCGATGGAAACTAGCAAATTTTTGGCATCTAGAATGCCTTGACTTGTGTACCGCTTCGTCCTACACTCCGCGCCAATTGGGGGTGTTCCATGCTCAATTGCTCTAGGCATGTCATCTCGGTAATTTCAATCGTTTTAATACTACTCGGTAACGCTGCGCCGATTCGGGCCGATGTAACCGGTTCGATTCAAGGAGTCGTGCGCGATCGCTTCGCAGGGCGCAATCGCCGGCGCGCAACTCACTATCGTCAATGTGGAAACGAACTTGAAGTATCAAGCAACCACCGGCGCCGATGGCTCGTATCGCGTTCTGGCGCTGCCCGCTGGCAACTATCAGTTTGACGGCTACCGCGACGGGCTTCCGGAATTTCGTCGAAAACGACATCGTGGTAAAGGTAAACGATCAACTGCAAATCGATGTCACCATGGACGTTGGCTCCGCTCAGCAGGAAGTCATCAATGTGGAAGCCAATGCGGTGCAGGTGCAAACCGAGAGCACGCAACTTGGCGACGTTATCGACTCGAAGAAGATGCTGGCCCTGCCGTTGAACGGCCGCAGCTATATCGACCTTTTGGGGCTGCAAGCCGGTGTGGCCCCCGCCACCGCCGGGACGATTGGTGGTGACCGCCCGGTGTCGGGCATCCTGAACGCCGGGAACATCTCGGTGAACGGGCAGCGCGAAACAGCTAACGCCTTCCTGGTGAATGGCGGAGACGTTAGTGAAGGTCGCAACATGGGCACAGGTTTGATACCGAATCTGGACTCGGTGGAAGAATTTCGCCTTATCACCAACAGCTTTGACGCCGAATATGGGAAATTCAGTGGGGCGGTGATGAACGCGATCACGAAATCCGGCACTAACGGGTTTCACGGTGATGTCTTCGAATTCCTGCGCAATGACGCGCTGGACGCCAAGAACTACTTTGTAGCGAGCAAGTCGGAATTGCGCCGGAACCAGTTCGGCTACACGTTAGGCGGTCCAATCTTGAAAGACCACTTGTTCTTTTTCTCGGATTATCAAGGGACGAGGCAAGTGGCGGGGGCCGAAACGGGACTTGTAACGGTACCAACACCTGAACAGCTTAGCGGACACATTGGCCCGGGGGCATTCACAGACTCGAATGGAAACCCCACGACGGTCGACGGCGCCTACTGGGCCCAGGTACTTTCGACGCGGTTGAACGGCCAACCGGTTTCTCAAGGAGAGGAATACAGCTTTGTTGGTTGTACCACGACGGCTCAATGCGTGTTCCCGGGTGGCGTGATTCCAACGTCGGCCTTTTCAAAACCAGTTGCGAGTTACCTCCCGTACATTCCGGCGCCGACGCTGCCGGGAGATCAGCAGAATTACTCGAATAACAGCCAGAGGAACATTGCGAACGACAATAAATTCGGGGAGCGCGTCGACTTTAATAACCAAAAAACCGGAAACTGGTCGTGGTACTACCATCTGGACAATTCAACGCTTGATAATGGGCTGCCCAGCAGTTTCACGACTGTCCCCGGTTTCCCGACAACTACGCCTTCGCGAGCGCAACAGTTCGTGATGAGCAACGCCAAGACTTTTGGAACGACGGCAGTGAATGAAGCTCGGTTCAGCGTCTTCAGGAACGTGGTGCACCTGGACGATCCGGCCGGAAGTTTCGCGGACCTTTCGTCGCTTGGCTTCACAACAGGTGCCGGGACACTGGGGATTATCCCGCTGGCCGGATACAAACAGTATCTCCCACAGATAAGCCTTAGCGTCATCGGCTTAAACCTCGGCGTGCCCACGCTCAATACATTTCAGCCCAACACTACATACATGGTTAGCGACGTCTTTTCGAAAACGTCCGGCAAACATACGTGGAAATTCGGTGGGGAATTCCGGTACCTGCAAATTAACGAACGCAATTTTGCCAGCCCGAACGGGCAATTCGTTTTTGACGGAACAGTGACGGGAAGCGATATTGCGGACTTCCTCCTCGGAGCGACGTCAAATATCGGGAGCAATGGCCCGTACACCCAGGCCGCCGAGCAGTTCCTTGATTCGCGGACGCGCTATGGCGGCGCCTTCGTTCAAGACTCGTGGAAGGTAATGCCAAACCTTACGCTGAACCTCGGCTTGCGCTGGGAAGTGAGCATGCCGTTTTACGATACGCAAGGAAAGATCCAGACCTGGGTTCCCGGGCAGCAGTCCACGGTCTTTCCGCAGTCCCCGACGGGTTTGGTATTCCCGGGTGACAAGGGCATTCCGAAGACGCTCGCGCCAACAACCTACGACAACTTCGGGCCACGATTGGGATTGGCATATTCACCCGGATTCAGCGACGGGGCATTGGGCAAGATCTTTGGCGGTCCGGGCAAAACCAGCATTCGGGCGGCTTACGGCATTTACTACACGTCGATCGAGGACCTGAACTTGTTCTACGAGGTGGCCGACGCTCCATTCGGTCTGTATTGGACAGCCCCGGTCTCCGTCCTGTTTGACACGCCTTTCGTGATTCGAGCCAACGGGCAATCGTTGGGACAGCGGTTTCCCTTCACCGCCCCAGTTCCACCAGTCCGCACATCGTATCCCGACGTGAACTTTTCGGTTTACGAGCCAATGAACTATTTTCCGGGCTACAACAAGCACAATGTACTGCCCTACGGAGAACACTTCAATCTTTCGATTCAGCGCGAGCTCAGCAGGTCGACGGTGCTGACGCTGGCTTACGTCGGCACCAGCGGGCATCACTTGATTAATCAAAACGAAGCCAACCCGGGAGACGCAGCTTTGTGCATGCAACTGAACGCGGAAGGAGCCTTGGATACGACGGCTGGCAAAGTAGGCTGCGGGCCGACCAATGAGAACGACGTCTTCCAGAGGCCAAACGGCTCGTTCGTTTACAGCACCAGAATCCGCAGCAGCGCGTACCCATACCCGGTCTCTACCTCGAATTACTGCCCGGGCTCGGCTCTACAGGTGTGTTTTGGCTCGGGAAACACCAATACGCTGACCACGTCCAATTCGATCTACAACGCCGGACAAATCACGGTGGAGCGGAAGGCCAACGATGTGACGTTCCTGGCGGCGTACACCTTCTCCAAGGCCTTAGACGATGCATCGGGGTTCGGCGACTATGTGAATTTCTTAAATCCAAAATTGAGTCGAGGGCTGTCATCGACGGACATCACAAGCAATTTCGTCGCCAGTTATATATGGGCCATTCCGTTCGACCGGCTTTTCCCGGGTGGACCGAAACGGTTGACCCAGGGGTGGCAGATGCAGGGAATCACGCGGTTCTCGACGGGTTTTCCGATCCAGATGAGCGAATCCGACGACGACATATCGCTGACAGGCAGCTCGAACATTGATATGCCCAATCGTGTGGGTCCGGTGCAGATCGTGAATCCGCGCAAATCGAATCCGAATTGTCCCAGCACAGATGGCACGGGATGTTACTTCCTGCCGAGTGCATTCGCCGATAACACTACTTTAGGAACGTTCGGCACTGCGAATCGCCGCTTTTTCCATGGCCCTGGATTCAATAACACTGACTTCGGATTTTTGAAGCACACGGTGATTCGAGAGCAGATGGCATTTGATTTCCGCTTCGAATTTTTCAATATTTTCAACCACGCCCAGTTTATGAACCCCTCAGGAAATATAGACAGCTCGAGCTTTGCAGTCGTCACCAATGCGCGCGACCCACGGATCGGGCAGGTGAGCTTCAAGTTCTACTGGTAGACGACAACCAAACAGCATTCAACCAGACGCGAGCAGGCTCTCTTCGAGGAGCTTGCTCGCGTCGAATTGTTTATAGGCGAATGTTGGACCCCTTCTCTTTTGATAGACTCTAGCGGATGGTGTTTCTGCTGATTCTCGGCCTTGCCTTGGTGGCGCCTCGTTTGGACAGAAGGCCGAACAATACCGGAGTCAGGCGCTGGAGCTTGCTCGCGCTAAATCATGGGATGAGGCCATTGTCAATTACCGGAAAGCGATTGAGCTGGAACCAAACGACGCGGACACACACTATAATCTGGCGCTCGCGTTGGAGTGTAAGGGCGAAACAAGGCAGGCCGTGGACGAGTTCCAGACCGCATTGAAGCTCAAACCAAAGTGGGCTGATGCGCATTACGGATTGGGCGCGAGTCTTTGTGACCTGCAGGAATGGGATTCCGCGCTCAAGGAGCTTCGCATTGCAATAGAGCTTGCTCCCACCAATGCGACAGGCTACTACTATTTGGGTGTGACGTGGGAGCGTAAGGGAGACGCAGCACAGGCGGTGGAGAACTACGACAAAGCATTGCAATTGAAACCCGATTACGCGCAGGTTCATTCCAGCCTGGGGCTGTTGTACTGGCGGCAAAACGACAGCAGGCGTGCCATCGAAGAGTTTCATCAGGCAGTTATGGCGGATCCCGATTTGCCCGAAGCTCATTACAATTACGCGCTGGCGCAATCGGGCAACCTGGACGAGGCGGCGCATGAATTGAACGAGGCGATCAGCCTCGATCTAAAGTACACGGATACGCGTATCCAACTGGCTGGTGTTTAGCCAGCAAAACGACACGGTACGAGCCGTTAGCGTTTTCGTGAACTGGTGCGCCGAGAGCCGAAGTTTGCGGAAGGACACAACAACCTTGGACTGGTACTGCTGCAAGCCGGCGAGTCCTCTGAGGCACGGACGGAATTCCTGGAGGCCACCGGCTGAAGCCGCAATACGCCGAGGCGCATTACAATCTGGGGTTGGCGTTGCAAGAAGAGGGAAAAGACACGGAGTCACGCGCAGATGGAGAAAGCTGAGATTTCACCGGAGCTGAGAAATGCGTCCGGCCCCCTCGGAAGGTGGCCCCTACAAACTCGCCGGCGCGCATATGCTAGGCTGGGTGCGATGAAGCGCGGCTGGACGGATTCGATTCTTCAAAGCGGCAGGCTGGTGCGAATGGGGTGTGCGGTCGTGCTGTGTGTGGTGAGTGCAGAACCTGCGCGGGTGTTAGGGCAGACGGCGCAGGTCTGTCGCCAGCAGGCAAACGCGTTCGCACAATCCAAATCGTGGGATGAGGCTATCGCCGCATATCACAAAGTTCTGGAGCTGGAGCCCAACGACGCGGTGGCGCACTACGACCTGGCGCTGGCATTGAATCACAAGGGAGAGACAAAGCAGGCCGTGGAGGAGTTCGAGGCCGCGATCCGGCTGAAACCGGGGTGGTGCGAGGCGCACTTCGGCTTGGGCACAACTCTTTATGAGTTGCACGATCAGGCAGGCGCCTCGAAGGAATTGCGGAAGACGGTGGCTTGCGATCCTTCGAATGCCGAGGCGCACCGCTATCTCGCGCATGTTTATTCTGACCAGAATGATTTTTCAGGGGCGCAACGCGAACTGAATCGCGCGGTGGCGTTGAAGCCGTCGGCAGAATTGCACTTCGAGCTGGGGGAAATGGAAGGCCAACTGGGAAAGCTGGATGCGGCTGCGGCGCAATTTCGTGAGGCGATCCGGTTGGACCCGAAAATGGCGCGAGCCTACGTGATGCTGGGAATCACGCTACGGCGGCAGAACGATCACAAAGGGGCGCTGGCAAGTTTTCGGAAAGCGGTGGAAGTCGATCCTACGGACCCGAATGCGCAGTACAACCTTGGAATGGAGCTGAAAGCCGAAGGAAATACGGCCGGGGCAATCAGCGCGTTTCGGAAGGCCATCGAACTGAAACCGGACTTCGAGAAGGCTCACTATAGTTTGGGAATCGCGTTGCGTTCGCAAGGTGATACCGCAGCCGCTCACAAAGAGCTGGATGAGCTGAACCAGTTGCACGAGTTTCGAACGAAGCTGGCGCAAGCGAAGCTGCTGATCTTGCAAGGCGTGGACGCATTAAAGAAGCAACAGGTAGACGAAGCGCAGACCCTGTTTCAGAAGGCGATCGAGCAGAGTCCGACGTTGCCGACCGGCTACTACTATCTTGGCGTGACGTGGGACCGGGAGCAGGATTACACGCAGGCTAAGGAAGCCTACGACAAGGCGCTGCAGCTGAAACCGGACTACGCGCAAGTACACATGGGCCTGGGGCTCCTGTATTGGCGCGAGAGCGATCATGATCGAGCACTGCAGGAATTCCACGACGCGGTGATGTCGGATGGTGATCTGCCAGAGGCGCACTATAACTACGCGTTGGCATTGGCGCAATCAGGGCAACTTGATGAGGCAGTGCCTGAGCTGAATGAAGCGTTAGGCTTGGATCCGAAGTACACGGACGCACGGATTCAACTTGGACTCGTGTTGAGCCAGAAGAACGACACGGCGAGTGCGATCAGCGTGTTTCGCGAGTTGGTGAAACGGGATCCGACTTTCGCCGAGGGGCACAACAATTTGGGGTTGGCGCTGCTCCAAGCCGGAGACAACGGCGCCGCGCGTTCGGAGTTTCTTGAGGCGGTGCGGCTGAAGCCTGCGTACGCAGAGGCGCATTACAACCTGGGATTAGCGCTGCAAAAGCAAGGAAAGGAGGCCGAGTCGCGAGCGGAGTTTGAAAAGGCGTTCGAAATAGCGCCGGAGTTGAGAAACGCGGCTCAACCTTAATTGATGCGGATACGGCGGACGTCGGCGGTGATGGCATTCGTGTTGGCTGGGGCGGCGATGGTTGCCCTGGCGGGATTGGGTGTGCGAGCCGCGGGCACGGGAACGCCGCGCTCCACTCAGGAAAATGCTCCGGCGAAAGCGTGCGAGTTTGCTCCGCCGGGCGCGAGTTTCACGATCCCCTATGTTGCTACAGCGCCAGAATTGAACACCGACCCGAAGTCAAAGACCTGGGCTAAGGCGGCGTCCACGTGGATTACGAAGGATTGCAGCCATGAAATTGACTATGCCAAGTTAAAGACGGAAGTGCGTGGATTCTGGACGGATTCAGATTTGTACCTGCTGTTCATCTCGCCGTACACGGAACTGAATCTGTGGCTGCCCGCGGACAACAGCAAGGACCGGTTGAAGCTGTGGGACCGGGATGTGGTGGAATTTTTCTTGGGCGACGATTGGCAGGACATCAAAAAATATAAAGAGTTTGAAATTGCGCCGACGGGAGATTGGGTAGACCTGGCTATCGATTTGAATCACGACAGCTACGACGCGAAATGGAATTCGGGATGGCAGCGGCAAGGCCGAATCGACGAAGCGAAACATATCTGGTATGCGGCTGCGCGGGTGCCGTTGAAGGCGGTGACGGATAAGCAAGTGGTTGCAGGAACGAAGTGGCGAGTGAACTTGTATCGAATTGATGGGTTGGGCGAAGACCCGGTGCGCCACTTTATGTGCTGGCAGCCCACGTGTGTGATCAATCGCGATCCGAATCACGTGCCGGAACACTTCGGAACAATGGTCTTTGCGAAGTAGATTCGCAGTTGGGGGAAACCAAATGTCAGTTGCAAATGGATCGAACCGTCGCAGTTTCATGAAAATGCTGGCAGCCTCACCGCTGTTAGCACAAATCGCCGCGCAAGGGTTGTACGTAAAATCGGCCATGGCGCTGGGCCTGGACCCGAATAGCAACGTGTACAGCCGGCTGGGAGTGAAGACGGTGATCAACTGTCGCGGTACGTGGACGTACCTGAGCGGATCGCTGCAGTTTCCCGAAGCTCGGGAGGCACAAGAAGAAGCTGGCCGTCATTTTGTGAACGTTGTGGAGTTACAGAAGGCAGTGGGACGGCGGCTGGCGGAATTGACGGGGGCGGAATCGGGGCTGATCACTTCGGGCGCGGCGGGAGCGATGGCAGCTGCGACTGCAGCGTGTATGGCGGGGAGCGATCCGCAGAAGATCTGGCAACTGCCGGACACCACGGGGCTGAAACATGAAGTGGTCATGGTGGGAGGGCGCAGCGCATTTGACAGCGCCATTCGACTGGCGGGCGCGAAACTCGTGCTGGTGAAGGGACCCGACGAACTTGCGAACGCGATCAACGAAAATACCGCGATGATCTACACGACGGATCTGAAGGACAAACTGGAGAAGGAAGCTGCGATCACCAAGGCGCATAACGTTCCCATGCTGCTGGACGACGCGGCCGGTATACCACCGATCGACAACATTAAACTGTATGCGCAGATGAAGTTGGATTTGTACACATTTTCGGGTGGAAAAGGCCTGCGAGGGCCGCAATGCAGCGGTGTGTTGCTGGGCCGCAAGGATCTGATCGACGCAGCGCTGAGGAACTCCTGCCCGTACGAGGGTGCGGTGTGCCGTCCGATGAAGGTTGGAAAAGAAGAGATCATTGGGTGCCTGACAGCGATTGAGACGTGGTTGAATACGGACTCGAAGAAGTTGTATGACGAATGGAATGCGCGAGTAGAGCGCATAGAAAAGTTGGTGGCCACGATACCGGGAGTGCAGACGGAGATCTACATCCCGGAGGATGGGAATCGCTACCCGACGTTGCGCATATCGTGGGATCAGGATGCCTGGGGTTATTCGATTAAGGACTGCGTGACGGCATTGCGCGACGGCGATCCGGTGATCGAAGTGCTCGGCGTGGACAACCCGAGTCTCGTGTCGGCGGTACATGAAGGCGTGGATAAGCCGAAACCGAATCCGAAGGAATTGAAGAAACAGAATCACATTGAGCTGGTGTCGATGACCATACAGCCCGGGGAAGAAATGATCGTAGGAGACCGGCTGCGATCGATTCTCGGAGCAGCGCGCAAGGGAAAAGCTGCGTGAGACGGGTTATCTTCGCCGCTGCTTGCGTTGCGCTTTGGGCCGTTTGCGGGTTTGCGCAAACTGCGCCGACCGCAGGAAATTCCACCGAACTTGGACCGAATGGGGTGGACGCCGGGGACTACGTGTATGTTTCGGCGCAAGGGCCGCACCGGGCCGACGGAACTGCTTCTGCGGATTTTGCAGGACAAGCGCGGCAGTGTCTGGACAACATTCGAAAAGTAGTGGAAGAAGCCGGGCTCTCGATGGAGCACGTGGTCTACGTTCAGGTGTATTTGGAGGATATGAAGAATTATCCAAAGCTGAACGAAGTGTTTGCGAATTATTTTCCTGACGACCCGCCGGCGCGAGGTGTGATGGGCGTGGCGAAGAACCCAGGGGCGCCCGTGCAGATCACGGCGGTGGCGGTGCGAGATCTGCGAGACAAGCGGGCTGTTTCTTTGCCGAACGTGCCGGCCAATAAGGCTTATTCGCTGGGCATGCTGACCTATGACCGGCTGTTTGTTTCCACGATGCCGGCAATGGATTTAAACACTGGAAAAATTCCTCAGGAAGCCGCGGCGCAGGTGAATTTGGCGCTGGACGGCATGAAGTCCGTGGTTGAGGCGGCGGGGCTGACCCTGGCCAATGTGGTCTTCGTAAATCCATATTTGACGGAGGCGGTACCGACGCGCACGATGAACGAGCTGTACGCGAAGCGATTCGAGTTTGGGAATACGCCGGCGCGCGCGACGATTATTGTGTCGAGTTTGCCCGAAGGCGCGCAGATTGCGTATACGGGTGTAGCGATGCGCGATTTGAGCAAGCGGCGCAGTATTCGTCCGAAGAATATGGCTCCGAGTCCGACGGCAAGCCCTTGTGTTTTTGCGGGAGAGACCTTGTATTGTTCGGCGAAGAGTGCATTTATTCCTGGGGCGAATGGAGGGGTTTACAGCGCTTCGACGAAGGACCAGACGCGGCAGACGATGCGGAACCTGCTGGACAATCTTGAAGAAGCCGACATGAAGTTCGATGAGGTAGTGTCGACTACGATTTATTTGGATGACATGAAGGATGTGGAGGAGTTTGCTGGGGTTTACCAGAAATATTTCAAGGGATTGTTGCCCTCGGAGACGGTTGTGCAGCAGTTGCCACCGGCGGAACGGAAAGCGGATAAGGACGATCACTACCCGGATTTGGAGCAGGTGTCGTTGATCGCGGTGCGGGGTGGGAAGTCGGTTATGAAGGCGTTGCCATAGCGTGGCCCTCAGCGGCTGAAGCCGTGCCCTAGCAAAGAATAGAAAAAGCAGAACCCTCGCTGTGCTCGGGATAACAAGTGCGCAGGTTTTCAGCGTGTAAGTAAGGCTTTGACCTAGCGAAGTGGAGTGACCAGCCCGCGCGAAAGGGCCCACTTCCCCTCGCTGACGCTCGGGCAACCAGAAGGCGAGCCCTACGAAAGCCAGAGAACAGGACGTCGAGCAGACGCGTCATCATGACAATGGTGGACTGGCAGTGCACACGACAGCGTTGGTGGAGTGCACAGTCAGGAATGGCCGTGCCACAGGGGGGCTGCGTTCAATCTGGGTTCTTGGGCAGGGGGACGTAGACTCTGACTGCGAGAATGTGGGCCTTGGCCGTTGAGGTTTTCTGGTTGTAAAAACCTACAGTGCAGTTCTGGCGAAAATAGTAGGCGTCTCCTGCGACGGCGTGATGAAGACCTTCGATTCCGTCCATTCCGCCACCGGCGGCCATTTGGCCTTCGCCATCGAGCACCAAATAAATTTCCTCGGCGACTTCGTGATGGTGAGGAAAATTGGTTCCTGCGGGAGCAAAGTCCATGAGGAAGAAGTCAGCCACGTTGTAGGCGGCGTTGATACGGTCGCGCTTTGCCGTGTGAGGCCCGATCATCAGTTTGTACTGTACGGATGTGGGGTGACCCTCGACGGTTTGTTCGTGGATTTCTGACAAGTTGGCGACTTGCAATTTTGCGGGCGCCGAGAGTGTTTTTTCCTGAGGAATGCGAACGGTAGTGAGCACGAGGCGAAGCGGCTCGTCAGACGAATTGGAGAAACTGTGGCGAACCGTTGGCGGCACGTAGGTGAAATCGTTTTGCGCCAATGAATGTGATTCGTCACCGTATTGGATGATCCCATTTCCCTGAAGGACGAAAAAAAGCTCTTCCTCGCGCGGGTATTCGACTGGCTGACACGTGCCGTGCGCATCCACCGTGAGTTCTCCGAAGCGCCGGATACTTTTTGGATAGCGACCCTCGGTGTCTCCTTCGCCAAAGATGACGGCGTAATGGCAGGAGCTGGTGGAAAAGTCGATCTGGTGCTGAGGAAGATCAGGACCCTGGCGGTATAACCAAGTAGGTTCGACTTGCCTCTCCTGATCGGACGGAGACGACACGAACGCAAACAGCATTGCAAGCAGCAAGCGCATTACTACGCCTCCAGAAGCCCGACTTATCTTCGTTGGTAGGGCGAACAATAGCAAGATGGCGCGTGCGCGGACTCGTGATTAGTCATTGCTATTTGAAATTTCTAGGATCTTGCCATTCATGTTCCTCTTGCTGGACAGCCCGTACCGCCGACGCTCAATGTAAACCGATCGAACTCCCGCATTCTTGGCCTCCCTGAATTCAACTCATCTTCTCTGTTACCACAAACCAGATTAAGCTAGCCCCGAACCGATGAATGGGAAGTCTGCTCAGAGTCGGTGTGAAAAGCTACAAGTATATCTACATCAACAAGCTGTCTTCAGGATGAAACGATGGGCACCACAACAGACAGATTTCTGAGAGCGCTCTTGATCGGCGGGCTTCTCACGGTCACGCGAGCAGTGGGTTTCGGCCCGTGGGTCTTGCCGGTAGCCCTGGGTCAGAACTCAGATGCTGCACAAGCCAAAGCCTCGCGATCGAGCACTGCTGCTCAGCCAAGTCCGGCTCCGGCAGAGTCGCCGGAATATCAGCGCACCCAGGCGCGTCTCGCAGAAGGTTGGAATACCTGGGATGTGCATAGCGTTACGACTCAGGTGCTGCTCCCCGAGGGTCTGGCAATCCACATCGGCCTCAAGCACAACGGCACCCTCTGGCACGAATCGTTTCTTTCCGATTCCTTGATTGGCAGGCAAGGACCAGGGCTTGAGCGGGTCGTTCCGGGACCGCATGCGTGGGACGGCAGCTATAGCGATCTGCGGCTTTCCTGGCAGGGCCACAACGTTCGTATTCAGAGCGCTCACGAGGGAAAGGACCTGGTGCTCCTTGCTACGCCGCTCCCGTCGTCCCCGGCATCCAAAGTTTCAACCACCACACTGCCGCCAACCATCGTTCTTTCTGTCAACTTCCTCTGGAATCGACCGGGGACCGTGCTTCCAGAGAACGACCACCTGGTGGCCCATGCAGCCGTTCGTGCCGTCCCGATCTATTGCACCTGTGGGATGGGAGACCGCTCTGTCGTTGGCCTGCCGGTCGCCGGTCCTTATTTTGCCTTGGATTTCACCGTTCCCGTGGGCATCAGCACCGGGAAAATCTCGCGCGCTCGCTGAGATTCAAGAAACCCTGGACCGCGAGAAACGTGCCTACGACCAGTCGATCTCAGTCGCCGGAGAAGCAGCGCCAATTGCCGACGCCATTCAAACCACCCTCGGATGGGACACCATTTACGAACCCGAAGGGCGTAGAGTGATCTCTCCAGTCAGCCGGGTTTGGAGCGTCACCTGGGGCGGCTACGTCATCTTCGACTGGGATAATTTCTTCGCCGCTACCATGGCCGCTATTGGCGATCGCGATTTGGCCTATTCCAATGCCATCGAAACGCTGCGCGAATCGACGGCGCAGGGCTTCGTGCCCAATTATGCCCGCGCCCGAGGTTGGAAAAGCTCCGATCGTTCTGAGCCTCCGGTGGGGGCCATCACGGTTCTCGGCCTTTATAAAAAATTCGGGGATCGTTGGCTGCTGCGCGATACCTTCCAACCGCTCCTTCGTTGGAACCGCTGGTGGTCGGAGCATCGCGACATTCAAGGTTATTTGACCTGGGGGAGTGACGGAGAGAACGAACCCGCCAACCTCGACGATAATTCGCGTGGCACCCGCGGCGGCGCCATTCTCGAATCGGGCTTGGACAACAGCCCGATGTATGATGATGCCGCCTACAACAGCCACACCCACCAGTTGGAATGGGCCGACGTCGGCTTGATGAGTATGTACATCGCCGACTGCGACGCACTGGCCACCATGGCTGACCTGCTCGGAAAATCGGCGGAGGGGAAAGAACTTCAAGAGCGCAGTTCTCGATACCGGGCAAAACTGGCCACGCTCTGGGACGCAAGCTCAGGCATCTTTCTCAACAAGGACTTGCACACCGGGCAGTTCAGTTCTCGCCTGTCTCCCACTAACTTCTATCCGCTCCTTGCCAAAGCGGCAACGCCGGAGCAAGCCGAGATTATGATCAAAAAGCACCTCCTCAATCCCCAAGAATTCTGGGGTGAGTGGGTGATTCCCGCGATTGCGCGGAATGACCCCGCCTTTCGAGATCAGGAATACTGGCGCGGCCGCATTTGGGGGCCGATGAATTATCTGGTCTACCTGGGCCTTCGTAATTACGACGCTCCTGAAATGCGCGCGGAATTCGCGCAAAAATCCTACAACCTCTTTCTTAAAGAGTGGGAAGGAAACGGCCACGTGCATGAAAACTACAATGCAATCACAGGCACAGGCGATGATGTCACGAGCAGCGATCGCTTCTATCATTGGGGAGCGCTCCTCGGCTTTATTCAGTACCTCGAGCAAACCACGCCTTCATCAGCCGCGCTAACCACAAATGGGCCCAGCAACAGGACGACCTCGACACTCATGCTAGAATCGCGCAAAAAACCGTGAAGGAGCCCTTGCCATGAAACGAATCAGCCGGCGTACCTTGATCCGTACTTGTTCTGCCGCGACCGCGTCCATGGCCCTGCCCCCGTTTTTCCTCAAAACCTCGGATAAGACGGGCGCGCGCTTGCCGGTCGTGGGTTCGGGAGCTTTCACGTACCAATGCGTCCACGACTGGCTGGTGCCACCGGACGGCCTCGTATGGGGAGACACCCATGGTCTCTGCCAGGACGAATCGGGAGCCATCTACGTCGCGCATACGGTCGGCAAGTCCAGCATGCGTGGAGAAGCGGTCGTGGTGTTCGATGAAAAGGGTGCCTTTGTCCGGGCCTTCGGAGAAGAGTTTCGCGGCGGCGCGCATGGGTTGAACGTCAGGCGCGAGGCAGGCGGAGAGCTCCTCTACCACTGTGACATCAACCGGTGCAAAGCGGTGAAAACTACGTTGACCGGCGAAGTGGTTTGGACCCACGCCTATCCGCGCGAGGATCCGCAGTATGCGGACCGCCCGATCGACTTCGTTCCGACAAATGTCGCGTTTGCGCCCAATGGCGATTTCTACGTCGGCGATGGCTATGGGTCGCATCACGTGCTTCGATTTTCAACCGACGGGAAATTCCTCGGCGAAGTCGGCCGTCCCGGCCACGGGGACGGCGAATTCGATACTCCCCACGGCCTGTGGGTCGATCCTCGCGGAGCGGAGCCGCTGCTTGTTGTGGCCGACCGCGGAAACCGGCGGGTTCAGACGTTTACGCTGGCCGGCAATCACCTGCGTACCGTCCAGCAGGAGCCTCACCTGCGCATGCCATGCCACTTTCATAACCAGGAACAGTGGCTGGTCTGCCCGGACCTGGACAGCCAGGTATGCATCCTCGATCGTAACTACAACGTGGTCGTCCAACTTGGCGACGGCAAAGCCTCGAACGGCGCCGTTGGCTCTCGGCGCGATCAATCGCGGTCACAGTTCACGCCAGGGCAATTCATCACTCCGCACGCGGCCATTTTTCTGCACAACGGAGATATCCTCGTCGCCGAATGGCTTCCGATCGGACGTATTACCCTACTCCGCCACGTCTAGGGCACTACTGACCCTGTCGCTCGACTCTGCCGGTTTCTTGGCTTCATCCCTGGCCGTTCCCGAGGATACTTGCCTGACCCGGAAAAACGCCACCTTCACTTGTTATATAAATAGAGGCGCGATGGCGAGGACCTCATGAGCGGCGAATCTTTACCCATAGCTTTGCCGCTTTCGCGCTTTGCGAGCGACGCCTGTGAGGTTACGGACCTGTATCGCGAACTACGAAAACCTCTGCTCCGATACCTGGTTTGTCTCGGACTCTCGACCGATGAGGCTCAAGATACCGTGCAAGACGCGTTTCTCAGTCTCCATCGGCACTTGGTTTCGGGTGGGCCGCAAGAAAACATTCGTAGCTGGGTGTTTCGCGTCGCTCATAACCAGGCTAGAAACCGCCAGACGAGTTACCATCGGCGGTTCGGCGAGCCACTGGATGGCGAGATAGACCGCATGCTGGACCAAACCACGCCAGAGCGCGTCGTGCTTGAGAAGGAAAAGTTCCGGCGGCTTGAAAAGGCCATGCGCCAACTGACCGAGCCCGAACGCGAATGTCTGTTACTGCGCGCCGAGGGACTACGCTATCGTGAAATCAGTGACGTTTTGGGGATGTCGCCCTCCACCGTGGGCGACACTGTAAGTCGCGCGATCAAGAAATTAGCGGAGAAATGCAATGTGTGAATTTTCGGAAAGATTGATCGGCTGGCTTGACCGCGAGCTTCCGGAGAACGAAGCGGCCGATGTCGAGCGCCACATTCAGATCTGTACGGAATGCCGGAACCAGCTCGCCGAATACCAGAAGCTGAGCAGGACATTGGACGCCTATTGCAACATCGTGATGGCGTCAAAGGGCCACCCCAGAGTGCCGCGTTGGGTGCCTGTGGCGTCGGTTGGCGTAGCCGCCGCGGTTGCCGCCGCATTGTTCCTCTTCCTACCGCGGACCAGGATCGGGCCGCCCGTTTCCGAGCCTTTGGTGAAAATGGCTCCGTCGCCTGTGGTGGCCGACGCAGCGACTCCCGCGGTTAAGGCAGTCCGTCGACGTCGTGCGGTCGGACGAGTGCCAAACCAAGATGCGAACTTGCCGCCGACGGAGCCGGCTATCCAGATCGCGATCCCCGGGGAATCCCTCTTTCCGCCGGGCGCTGTTCCCGAGGGCGTCGTTTTCACTGCGGATCTGAGCATTGCCGCGGACGGATCGGCGCGACAAATCCGGCTCCGTCCCGGACTTATTAGAGTTCAAAGGAGAGTTACCGAACCATGAAATATACACTCGTGTTTCTTCTCGCAGTTTCCCCGTGCGCATTTGCCCAGGATGGAATCAGAACAGATGCCGTGTATCAAAGCGCTGGCCCTGGTGTGGTGGCTGCCCGGGCAATCGATCGGGGGACGGGCGGGGCGGTTCCGGGTGCACCGTATTCCGCAACGATTACCAACGAATCGATCCAGACGCTGGCCGACGGCACTCACATCGTCCAGAACAGCACCGGGACAACGGCTCGGGATTCACAAGGCCGGACGCGCCAGGATACTCCGTTGCCGGCGATCGGCAATATGTCCATAGTCAATGCCCCTCACCTTGTCTTTATCATCGACCCGGTGGCGCAGACCTCGTACACCTTAAACATGACGGACAAGACTGCCCAGAAAATCTCGATGCCTGGCGGTGGCGCGGCGGTGTCCGGCGGGCCGAGTTCCACGAAGATGTTTTTCATCCAATCCGGCGGTGCAGCGACGCCGGGTAATCCGCCGCCGCTTGTCATGCAGAATCGCTTAGTAGGTGACGAAGAGTCGCAGGTAAGTACCGAGGACCTTGGCTCCCAAACCATGGAGGGTCTCCTCGTGAATGGCGTCCGCACTACGCGGACTATCGCTGAGGGTCAAATCGGCAATGACAAGCCCATCAGCATCGTCACGGAAGTCTGGACGTCGCCTGATCTTAAGACCGTCGTGTACAGCAAGCGGACCGACCCACGAATGGGCGAGCAAACGTTTAAGCTTACGAGCATCGTGCGCGCTGAGCCTGACGCTTCGTTATTCACCGTTCCCGCTGATTTCAAGATGATGGACGGCTCTCAAAACGTCTTCTTCCGATCCAACCAATAGTGGCGAGGCGGTTCGAAGCCCACGACCCGCAAAATCTAGGGTCCGGCTGCGGATGCGTTTCTCGTCGCGCCGAACTGTTGTGTCTTCACAATTCCTTCGTTTTCTTTCACGTGAATTAACTGATTGACTTTGATCTCTTTCAACGTTTCTACCACCCCACTCGGCCAGCGAATCTCCAGCAGCTCTACTTTCTCCGCTTTGCCCAGGCCAAAGTGGATCCGTAAATCGTTCTGCGAAAAATAGCCGCTGCTGCTGCGCACCTCGTCGATCTGCGAGTGCAGTATCTTTTCCCCAGCCACCGAACTGACGCATTTCAGCCGCGCTCCAATGCCGCTGCGATTGGACTTGGTTCCCACCAATTTGATCTTGATCCAATTGTTTCCGGTCTTGCTGTCGCACCGCAGCAGTTGCGGGTAGTCGTTCACCGTGTTTACTACCATATCCACGTCGCCATCATTGTCGAAATCTCCGAACGCGCATCCGCGTGAAGCCGACGGTATGGAGATTCCCGGTCCCGCGTCATAAGACACATCTTCGAAGGTTCCATTTCTCAGATTTTTGTATAACAGCTTCCGCTGCGCGTAACCCGCTTCCGTCTTCAGTTGTTCCACCTCGGGGTACACATGTCCGTTGCAAATTAAAATGTCCAGCCAACCGTCGTTGTCCATGTCGAAAAAGCCGCAACCCCAGCCAAGATATTGTGTGTGTTTGCCCAGCCCCGCTTGATAGGTCGCATCTTCAAAACTCGCGCCACCCAGGTTGTGATACAGCGTCGGCGTATCCCCCGCAAAATTCGTTTTCACCAGGTCCAGATTTCCGTCCAGGTCATAGTCGCCCGCGGAAATTCCCATGCCCGCTTGTGGCTTGCCGTCGGCGCTGAGTGCGCAGCCCGCTTCGGTGGCGATGTCGACAAACGTTCCATTCTTCTTGTTGTGATACAGCACGCTCGGCGTCGAGTCGTCCGCCACGTAAAGGTCCGGCCATCCGTCGTTGTCGAGGTCGCTTGCCAGCACGCCCAGTCCATAAGTTCCGCTCGCGCTGAAAATACCCGATTTTTCGCTAACGTCGGTGAATGTGCCGTCGCCGTTGTTATGATACAGAACATTTTTTCCGCCCATCAAACCGGGCGGCCCGCAGGCCACCATCACTCCCTTATACAGGCACGGCCCGGACTCGGGAACCGGCGCCGTCCTCAAGTCCATGTCGATGTAATTTGCGACAAACAAATCCAGCCGCCCGTCGCGATCGTAATCAACAAAAGTGCATCCGGTATTCCATCGTTTTCCGTTTCCCGTTACGCCTGCTTTTTCACTCACGTCGGTGAACGTCCCGTCGCCATCGTTGTGGTACAAAACATTTTTGCCGAAGTAGGTCACGAATAAATCGTCATTCCCGTCGTTGTCATAGTCTCCAACGCAAACCGCCTGGCCCCACCCGGAATGCACGAGCCCCGCCTTCAGGGTCACATCGGTGAATGTTCCATCCCGATTATTCTTGAACAAGCGCGAAGTCGGCTCCTGTCCCGCCGGAAATCCTTCCAACTTCCAGCCATTCACGAAGAAAATGTCCAGCCAACCGTCATTGTCGTAGTCGTAAAAAGCTACCCCGCATCCGGTCGTTTCCAGCAGGTACTTGTTTTTGTGTTCTCCGCCAAAGGTAGTTTTTGATGTCAGGCCCGCTTGGTGAGCGACATCCACGAAATTAACACCCAGATCCTTGCCTGGCGCTTTCACTCCCTGTGCTTCGACCGGTCCCGGCTCCTGTTGCGACCAGCCCCTGGCGGCGGTGGGCAACACAGCACCGAGTAATTGCTCCAATGGTAGGACCAGCGCCGATCGGCAAAGCGATTGGAGAAACCTGCGTCGACTTGGGGCCAAAGAGGAAGCGCCTTCCTTGGATTTTTGCTGGAAACCCAGATGCTTCCCTTTATAGCCACGCCGATTCACCTTTGCAAGCGCCCAAAGGGTACATTGCGCAAACACCCGTGCGACTGCGGATGTATCTCCCTTTGTTCATGAACAAACGAACGTCGCCGCGAATTCCGATGTCGCGATGAGGAGTTGTGATGGTAGACTTCGCATTTGCTTCACCAAAAAACTCGGCTTGTTCGTGAATCAGGCGTGGATTTGTGGCTTTTACTTCCGCCAGTTTTGCCGGGACGGAGCGTTTATGCCAAAGTGGATCCTTGTACTGCTCCTTAGTGTGCTCCCCGTGACGAGAGCCAACGGCGAAGTGAAAGTAGAAAAGATTGAATACAAGGGCTGGCACAACTGCTACCGCGTCAGTAACGGCGAAGTAGAACTTGTGGTGACAGGCGATGTTGGACCTAGAGTGATCCGGTTTGGCTTCGTGGGCGGTCAGAACCTCTTCAAGGAATACGCAGACCAACTCGGCGGGCAAAACGAAGAGAAATTTCAGCTTCGCGGTGGCGACCGCGTCTGGAAATCTCCCGAAGATCCGATTGCGACCTGGGCTCCGGACAACGTGCCGGTGCAATTAACCGTCACCCCGAACGGGCTGATTGCTACAGCGCCCGTGGAACCCTTGACGCGCCTTCAGAAAGAAATCGAAGTCAGAATGGCGGGCCAAGGCGCGCAGGTGGAGGTGGTGCATCGCATCACGAATCACGGGCTGTTTCCCCTGGAGTTTTCTCCGTGGGTGCTGACCATGATGGCGCCGGGAGGCCTCGCCATCTCCGGATTTCCGCCGCGGGGCAGACATCCCATCAACCTGGAGCCGACGAACCCTTTGGTGATGTGGGCTTACACGAATCTATCCGACAAACGATGGGTGTTCACCAAGAAATATTTGACACTGAGACAGGATCCCAACAACTCTGAAGCGCAGAAATTAGGAATGTTCAATGCCGAAAGCTGGGGAGCATACGTCCTGAACGGTGAAGTCTTCGTCAAAAGAGCAGCCGCGATTCCTGGCAAAGCTTATCCGGATTTCGGATGCTCTGTGGAATTCTTCACCAACAACGAATTTCTGGAGACGGAAACGCTCGGGCCTTTAACGAATGTCCTCCCGGGCAAGACCGTGGAACAGGTTGAACATTGGAGCCTGCATCGAGGCGCGCATCTGAGTGAAATCAGCGACGAAGCAATTGACCAGGCCATCCTCCCATTGTTGCGCGGGGCCGCGAGCGCAAATTGACCGCAACCCTTCTCATGCTAAGTGTTGCAGGCCCACAAGGCAGCCGCCTTCTTTCCCTCGGGTCCATCGACCTGCTCATCATTGTTCTCTACTTCATTTTTGTCCTGGGTTTGGGTCTGTACCTGAAGCAGTTTGCTTCTACCAGCGAAGAATTTTTCATGGCCGGCCGGGAAATGACCGCATGGGTTGCCGGGCTTAGCTTCATTTCCGCAAATCTGGGATCGCTCGAAATGATGGGCTACGCGGCGGCCACGGCGCAGTACGGAATCCTCGTAGCTCACGCCTACTGGATTGCTGCGATTCCCGCGATTCTCTTTCTCTCGCTCGTGATGCTGCCGTTCTACTACATTTGCAAAACACATTCTGTGCCCGGCTATCTGCAGCTCCGTTATGGGGAAGCCGCCCGTTCGCTGTCGGCCATTTCGTTCGCGGTCATGACCATTCTCATGAGCGGCATCAACATGTATTCCATGGCCGTCATCATGAAGGTCATCCTCGGTTGGAATATTCACTTCAGTATCTGGGTGTCTTCGCTGACCGTGGGAATCTATGTCATGTCGGGCGGCTTGCTTTCGGCCATCTTCAATGAAGTGCTCCAGTTCATGCTGATCTGGCTTGGATGCCTCGTCATTCCTATCGCGGGATTGATCGAAACCGGCGGCTGGAGCGGCATGGTGCAACGCATCCAATCCGCATTTCCGGGCCAGGACTTTACGCATATGTGGCGTTCTGTGGGTGCAGCCGCGGACAATCCGATGGGCTTGCACTGGACCGGAGTCGTATTTGGTTGGGGAATTGCCATCTCTTTCGGCTACTGGACGACGGATTTTTTGGTGATACAACGCGTCTTGTCTGCCAAAGATCTACGGTCTGCGCAAATGGGTACAATCATTGGCGGCTTCGTCAAACTGATGGTACCGCTCATCGTGATCCTTCCGGGTTTGCTCGCTTTAGCGGTGCTGCCTTTTCGGCTGGTTCCCGAGACCATGGTGAGCGTGCCAGGCGCCCACACCTACAATGAAGCACTGCCACTGATGCTCGCGCGTTACTGTGGTCCGGGATTGCTTGGTCTCGGCGTAACCGCGCTGATCGCGGGTTTTATGAGCGGCATGGCGGGGAATGTGAGCGCCTTTGCAACAGTGTGGACCTATGACATTTACAAGCCGTTACTTCGAAAGGGAGCCACGGACGAACACTACCTGCAAATGGGCCGATGGTGCTCGCTGCTCGGAGTCATCGTCAGCATCGGTACCGCGTACCTGGTCATGAATTTCTCCAGCATCATCGTGTATGCGCAGATGCTGTTCGGTTTTTTCATCGTGCCGATGTTCGGAACTGTCCTGCTCGGAATGATTTGGAAGCGCGCCACGCCGGCCGCCGGCTTTTGGGGACTGCTCGCCGGCATCATGACCGCCGTCGCGCTATGGCTGTGGGTAAAAATGGATCCCTCCGCCCTTCGCTACGTGGCGTTTACTTCTGGTGCCAAGGACATGGCTGAGAACGTATACCGCTCGATGTGGACGTTGATCGCCAACGTATTTGTGACTGTCGTTGTGACGCTGTTCACGAAACCGAAACCCGAAAAAGATCTGCAGGGTTTGGTTTACGGTCTCACGCACATGCCGTCGACCGGAGGCTTGTCGATCTTCAAGAGGCCTGTTGTTTGGGCCTCTGTGCTTGGGCTGGCGTTTATCGTCCTGAACATCATTTTCTGGTAGGGGCAAGGAATGAAGCGCTTGATCTCTGTGTGGTTCTTTATCGGGTGCCTGCTCACCCTCTATGGGCTCCTTATCCTCTATGCCGGGCTACGCTCTTTCTCCTCGCTCTCCACGCAAGGCGAGGCGATGCAGCAATTGCACCTGCCAATCTGGTGGGGAATCTTCATGACCGCCTTGGGTATTGCTTATGTGGTGCGTTTTCGGCCTCGCCGATAGGAAGATCTTCGAATGACACCGCTCCCGCGCAGAAATGTGGCTGGATTCTCAAATTCGAGAGCACTTGTTTTTGTCATGGTGATCGGATTGAACTCCGCCCTTTCACTTGGTTCGCCGAACTGCTCTTCGCAACAAGCCGGTGCCTCCCCTGCCCGGACCGCAAGCCCGGCCGACGTGGCCTTTTCGGCGGGCATGGCGCAACTGCAACAGCACAACTTGGCGGCTGCTCAGGATTCTTTCGATAAAGCCATCAAATTGGATCCCCAAAATGCAGTTGCGCATAACATGTTGGGTTGGGTGCTGCTGGCGCAAGGCAAACTCGACCCCGCAGTAGCTCAGTTCCACACCTCCTTGGCCATCAATCCTTCCTTGCCTCAGGCTCATATGAATCTAGCCGTGGCGCTGTTGCAAAAACATGATGCAGCAAAAGCCGCCCTGGAAGCGCGTGAAGCTGTTCGTCTGGCGCCGAACGATGCGGAGGCCCACCGCACGCTAGGCCGCGTGCTGGCATTTTCCCCGGAAACCGATGAGGCCGCCAGTGAACTGAAGCAAGCGGTAGAACTTTCCAACGATCGCCCCGATCTGCGCGATGAATACGGGGCCGTTCTAGCCAAGCAGAAAAAGAACGCTGAAGCGGCGGAACAGTTTCAAACGGCGCTGCAGCTTCAACCGGATTTTGCCGCCGCGCATCTTCATTTGGGAGTCCTGCTCCTTGAAGAGAAAAAGTTTCCGCCAGCCGTGGAGCACTTGCGCGAAGCTGTTCGACTGACTCCCGCGGATCCACGGGCACATTTTTATCTCGCCGAGGGGCTACAGAACTTGGGAGACGATCCGGCTGCAGTCCCCGAACTGCAATCGACCCTGAAGCTGCAACCTAACTTTCCGGATGCGGCCAATCGGCTGGCCATGTTGTATCAACAAACAGGGCAGGCCGCCGCCGCCGTGGAATTGTTCCAAGGAATTGTTTCGCAGCAACCGGAAAATCCCGACGCGCACAGCAATTTAGGTTTGGCTTTTCTGCAAACGGGCGACGCGAAAGCTGCGATCGCCGAACAGCAGCGCGCGTTGCAATTGCGGCCTGGCGATGTCGGCTTTGCAACAAACCTTGGCGTCGCATATTTGCAGATCGCGGATTTCGACTCCGCGATCGCGCAATTCCAGTCCGCTCTTCAGTCTGACCCGAGTGACGCTACGTTGCACTACGATCTCGGCCTTGCCTGGAAATTGAAAGACAGACTTCCGGAGGCAATCGCCGAACTACGGCACGCTACCGAACTCGATCCTCAACTCGCGGATGCCTTCTACACTCTTGGCGTAACGTTTTGGCAGCAGGGGCAGTTTGCCAAGGCTGCTGAAGATTTGCGGAATGCAATTCATATTAAGCCGGACTATACCGAGGCCTACTACACTCTCGGTTCGGTGCTGAAGCAGCAGGGAAATCTGCCGGAAGCGGCCGCGGCGCTGCGAGAAGCCATCCGGTTGCAGCCCGATTTCGCGGGCGCGCACACCAACTTGGCAGCAGTCCTGCGCCAGATGGGAGATGCGGATGCCGCCACCGCGGAATCGCGCAGCGCAAACGAACTCATGAAGCAGCAGACCAATCAACAAGCTGCGGTGCTTGCCGTTCGGTCGGGACAACGCCTGTTGAGCGCCGGCGATCTCGATGGAGCCATTTCGCAATTCCGCGTCGCGATTGCTGTGACTCCGGAAAACGCCATGGCTCACTATCAACTGGCAGTGGCGCTCAAGAGAAAAGGCGATCAGCCGGCTGCGGATCAGGAATTCGAAAAAGCGCGCCAGTTAGACGCTCGATTGACTCCCTAAACGCACCGTTATCTTGATCTCAAAAAACCTTCAATCTGGCAGATTTTGTTGCCCGCGAATCGTAAAGCCTGCCGCAACCGATGGCGCTCTCGATCCCGGCAATCCTCCTCCAACGGTGACGCGATAACTCCCCGGCGCGACGGTGCGCTGTCCGGACTCATCGACAAGACTCAGATCCCGCGAATCGAGCCTAAACTGAACCTGCTGGCCTTCCCCCGGCGCAAGATGCACTCTCTGGAAACCGCGCAGCGCCTGTATCGGCGCGCCCGCGACCTTCGGAAACTCCAGGTACAGTTCAACCACCTCGTCCCCGCCGCGCGTACTCCCGTTTTTCACATCAACGCTCAGATTCAACGAGTCGCCCGCATGCAAAGTACTCCGAAAGAGCTTCAAGTGGCTGTAGCTGAATTTTGAATAACTCAGTCCATAGCCGAACGTATACAAAGGCTGCCCTGTAAAGTAGCGGTACGTGCGTTCCTTCATGGCGTAGTCCTCAAACGGAGGAAGTTGATTTACACCTTTATAAAATGTTACTGGCAAGCGGCCTGCTGGATTGTTGACGCCCGCCAGAGTCTCCGCGATGGCCGTGCCACCCTCCTCGCCTGCATACCACGCCTCCAGAATCGCGTTCGCGTTTTTGTCCGCCCAATTCGCGGAAAGCGCGCCGCCGTTCATCAGCACAATCACCAGAGGCTTGCCGGTGGTCTTCAGTACTTGTAGTAAGTCTTCTTCGTCTTTGGGCAGATCGAGGCTGGTGCGATCGCCTCCCTTGAATCCGGGAAGGCTCACTTGTAATTCTTCGCCCTCAAGTTGCGACGTAATCCCCGCAAATGCGACGACCAGGTCCGCGGAATTTGCCGCCGCGACAGCCTCCTGCAAGGGATTCGACAACAGTGAAAGCCACGCCAACGTCGCGCCACCGTCATCGCGCGACACGGCCTCGAGTTTAAAGCTGTACTGGCGGCCCTTCTCCAGGCTCACGACCGCGATTTTTGGCGCGTCGGAACCCAAACCCGAAGTGTCGATGACAAGCTTGCCGTCCAGCCACAATCTGTTCGAAGCCGCAGTCGGCCGAATCTGATATGTGCCCGATTCCAGCGGCGTCAAAATTCCCGTCCAGCGCACCGAGAATTCATTTGGCCCGGACGGCTGCGCAAGAGAATCCGGACCCCATGGCGGCGGCTCGAGATTCACGTATCGGTCGACGCGCGCGAGCGACGGCGCACCCTGAAACTCCCTGTTCGGGTAATACTCGGCGTTCAGGCCGGGGCTGCCGTCTTCGGTTGAAAACACAGCCGCCGGAACGATGGATTCTTCCCGCAGCAGGTTCATGCCCGGTGCGTAAACGATCTGCGCAGCCGGAAATAGTTTTGTGATTCCCTGCAACGCGGTCGTCACTCGCGACGGCGTTCCGTTGTAGTTACCGAGCAAAACGCGTTTTGATTCTGCCGAAGGTCCGATAACCGCGATTTTTCCGAACTTCGAGCCGAGTGGCAGGATTCCGTCGTTCTTCAGCAGAACCATGGACTCTCGCGCTGTTCGCAATGCCAGAGCGCGGTGCGCCTCGCTGTCGATTTCTGAATCGTCCATTTGCGCGTAGCGCACCATTGCCGGCGGATCGAACTCTCCGAGACGGAAGCGCGCAGCGGACAAGCGCTTCACCGCTACGTCGATGTCTTTCTCCGTTAAGAAGCCCTGCTTTACGGCGTCCAGAAACTGAAGGTAGTCGCTGTTTCCCACCGCGTCCGCATAGGAATCGATGCATTCATTGTCGGTGCCTTTTTTGATGGAAAGCGCTCCTGCTTCAGCGAACGTCTTCACGAAATGATGCGCGCTGTAAATCTCTTCCACCGAATCGCAGTCGCCTACGACGTAGCCGTCGAATTTCCATGCGCCGCGCAATTGATCTTCCAGCAAATAAGTGTTCGTGCAAGCCGGTTCGCCGTTCACTCTGTTGTATGCGCACATCACCGATTCGGCTTTCCCCTCGACGACAGCCGCACGAAACGCGGGCAAGTATGTATCTTGCATGTCGTGTTTCGATACCTCCACGTTCCTGACATGCCGCGAAGGTTCCGGTCCGCTGTGAACTGCAAAATGTTTTGGAGTTGCGATAACCTGCAGATATTTTGGATCATCGCCCTGCATCCCGGTGACAAAAGCGACAGCCATTCGCGCGGTTAGAAACGGATCCTCGCCATAGGTCTCCTGCCCACGTCCCCAGCGCGGATCGCGCGCGATATTGATGTTCGGAGCCCAGAAATCCAACCCTTCCAGAATGTCACGCCGCCCTTCGCGAACCGCTTTGTTGTGCTTGGCTCTTCCTTCCGCACCAATGGCATTCGCCGCTTCGTGAATTAGGAGAACGTCGAACGTTGCCGCGAGCCCGACCGGCTCCGGGAACGAAGTGGCAAGACCCGCGCCGGCGATTCCGTGCAGCGCCTCGCTTCGCCAGTCGTATCGCGGAACTCCCAAACGCGGAATGGCGCGTGCTTGGTTCACCAGTTGCGACGCTTTTTCTTCCAGGGTCATTCTACCCACGAGGTCGTCGACGCGAGCGCTGACGGATTGCTTGGTGTCCAGATAAAGAGGATCGCTTGGCGGCCGTGAGTTCTGCGCGATGGAAAGGATTACGACAACCAGAAGACCGGCTGCGGCGCAACCTGTTTCGAGTCCAAGTTTGTTCATCCAGGTTCCCGTCCAAGCTGTTCCGGGAGTTCAAGAGCTTGTTGACAATGTCGTGCTAAGCGCTTATATTCCGCCTCACTAGGTAATGTCAAGGGCCATTCCACCGCCATTGTTGACTGGAGGGCGCGACAGGTTATCCATAGAATGCTCAAGTTTGAAACGGTTTAATATGAATTCGCTTTCACTCTGCTCGCCTTGCTATGAACGAACTTCTTAAAGACAAGGTCATTTTTCTCACCGGCGGCTCAACCGGTATTGGCTGGGCTTGTGCCAAAGCCTACGCAGCGCAGCGCGCCCGTGTTGTAATCGCCGCCCTCCATCGTGATCAGGTCGAAAAGGCCGCGGGTGAATTGGGGCCGAATCACTTGGGCATCGAGTGCGATGTCACTCGCGCCACCGACGTGAAATCAGCCCTCACGCTGACACTGGACCGCTTCGGGCGAATCGACGTCGTTCACAACAATGCCGGAATCGCCACTCCTTCAAAGCCGTTGCACGAGACCAGCGACCGCGAATGGGAAGCTCTGTTCGACACGAACCTGAGGAGCATCTTGTTCACGACTCGCTATGCTTTTGAGGCACTACGCACCAGCCAAGGCTGCGTCCTGAATACTTCGAGCATCGTCGGTGTAATCGGGCAGGAAATGCATGCGGCATACACAGCGACGAAAGGCGGCATGAACGCTCTGACGAAATCCATGGCGCTTGACTATGCTGTTCACCGCATTCGCGTGAATGCAGTCTGCCCAGCTGGTGTCTGGACTCCGATGCTTCGCGAATGGGCCAAGGAGCAGCCCAACCCTGCTTCGGTCAAACGCTATCTCGACGAAATTCACCCTCTCGGTTACTGCCCCGAAGGCGATGCCATCGCCGACGCTTGTGTATTCCTTCTTTCCGATCAGGCCCGTTTCATCACAGGCCACATCATGCACGTTAGCGGCGGCGCCGAACTCGGTTATCGCCGTTCGATCGCTTCATCATGATAAAAACGGCTTCCACGCGCGATGTGCGCTATTCCATCGGGTCCGGTCATGGCAGCGACGCGATTCATCGGGACCCGATCTATTCCTATGCGGTGACTCTGCTCGACGACGATAGTGGAAACGTCGGTTCAGGGCTGGCCTTCACCCTCGGCGAAGGCACGCAACTCGTTTGCGAAGCGGCACAATTTTACGCACACCCGCTGGTCGGCCAGAATATCGAAGAGCTGATGTCGCGATTCGGTTCCTGGCAAAATCAGATGGCTGACGAGCAGCAACTCCGGTGGCTCGGCCCGCACAAAGGCGTCGTGCAGCTCGCGCTCGCTTCCGTCACAAATGCTTGTTGGGATTTGTGGGCAAAGTCTCGCGGCTTGCCGCTTTGGCGATTGCTCCTGGACTTGACTCCTGAGCAAATTGTCGCAACGCTCGATCTTTCTTATCTCGAGGACGAACTCGATCACTCACAGGCACTGAGTATTCTGAATGATCATGAATCCACGCGCCTTCATCGCCAGGGCATTCTCACCAGCGGTTACCCGGGCTACGACACCTCCGTCGGTTGGTTCAACTACGACGACGAACAGATTCGTGAGAATTGCAGAAAAGCACTCGACACCGGTTTCACAGCGATGAAGCTGAAGGTCGGTTCAGGCGATCCCGAGCGTGACCTGCGTCGTGCGCGAATCGTGCGCGAAATCGCTGGTGCCAATGCCCGCGTGATGATCGATGCGAATCAGCAGTGGACTTTGCCGCAGGCTATCGACATTTGCCCAAAGTTTCGCGATGTGAATCCGTTTTGGATCGAAGAGCCTACGCACCCCGACGACGTCCGGGCGCACAAGACTCTCGCCGACGCCATCGCTCCCGTGAAGCTCGCCCTCGGCGAGCACGTCCCCAATCGGGTCGTGTTCAAGAATTATTTGGAGGCCGACTGCGCTGGATTTATTCAGGTGGACGCGGTCCGCGTGGCCGGCGTGAGTGAATTCATTGCCGTCAGTTTGCTATGCCGCAAATTTGGAATTCCGGTAGTGCCGCACGTTGGCGACATGGGCCAGCTTCACCAGCATCTCGTATTATTCAATCACGTAGCGATGGGTCACGCCGCGGTTTTCCTCGAACACATTCCGCATCTTAGAAAACACTTTGTCCATCCCGTCCGCGTGGAAGACGGCGTGTATCGGACGCCACAGGAACCCGGCGCAAGCTGCGACTTGAAACTGAGCTGAGTGCCGACGCCTAGCTCGCCGGATCGGCTTTCGAAGATAACGCGTCCTGAATCGGCTCGGAATCGCATTCCGCCACAATTACTGTAACCGGGCCGTCCGGCGCCTTCGCCGGGAGGCCGGAGAAAATCAGCTGGCTTCCTCGTTGTGCGAAATTTACAACAGCACCGCTAGCCAGGAATCGCGCCGACCTCACCTTAAACTTTACGCCGCCCACCGTCATTATGTCTCCCGGCCAAAAATAAATGATGGTGTAGAGCGTATTTCCTCTCCGGGTGTACGCCCCGATATTTCCATGAGGGAAACGGCACTTTTGCGTTGCGTAGACCGCGTCTCCGTTCTTCTCTAGCCATTTACCCATTGCTCTCAAGCGGCTCATACCGGCTTCGGGAACGGAACCGTCTGCCCTTGGCCCGATGTCCAGCAGATAATTGCCTCCATCGCGTGCGCACTCGACAAGGTTCTGCACCAGCTGCGGTGTCGATTTCCAGTTATCGTCGCCCTCGAGATAAGCCCAACTGTCATTGATCGTCATGCACGATTCCCAGTCTCCCTTGCCCGGCTGCGTGGACTGTTCCGGCGTCGAGAAATCTCCGGGAATCAGGTTCCGGTTGTTAATGATAATGTCCGGCTGAAGCTGAAAAACCATCTCGTTCATCTCTGGCGACCGCCATTCCTCGGCATTCAGTGGAACTGCCATGTCGTACCATAAGATATCGATCTTGCCGTAGTTGCTCATGAGTTCGCGGATCTGCCCGTGCGTGTAATCGACAAAACGTTTGCGTGCTACAGGATCGTCCTTTGCAATTCGCCAATCGGGATGGTGCCAATCCATCAGCGAGTAGTAAAGTCCAACGCGCAGGTTCTCCGCGCGCGCCGCCTCCACATATTCGCGGACAAGGTCGCGGCCGGCACCCTGTTTGGGAGCGCAGTAGCCCGTCAGTTTTGAGTCGAAAAGACAAAACCCTTCATGATGCTTCGCGGTCATCACCATGTACCGCATGCCCGCTTCCTTCGCCAGACGCGCCCAATTGCGGGCAACATTCGGAGGTGGCTGAAACTGTCCGGCCAATTGCTCGTAGTCCGCAAGCGGTATGTCTTCATCTCCCATCGCCCAAGCCTCGCGGCCAAGAATGCTGTAAAGTCCCCAGTGGACGAACATCCCGAATTTCGCATCGCGCCACCACTGAATGCGGCGCTCGTGATCGAGCGCCAAACGTAGCCGTGATTTCTCGGCATCGGTTGCGGCCTCGGTAGGCTGCGGTCGCGCGAAAGGACTACCGACGGCGCCGGCAAACAGCGTCTTCAAATGTTCACGGCGGGATTTGTTCATAGATTGTCGGCTACGGGACGGTCTGCAGCATATTGCGGTCGTCGGCAAGCCTGTCGTCTCTTAACGATTTCGAAATCTCGAAATGCTGGTTTGCTTCGGCCGTGCGGCCAAGATTGTGATACGCCTTCGCTAGAAAATAATGTACCCAATAGTTTTGCGGATCGAGTCTCAGAGCATGCTCCAGAAAACCCGCGGCGATTCCAGAATCGCCCCTTTTCAAAGCGATCTGCCCCAGCAGGATGTATGCTCCCGAAGACCACTCATTCAGCCAAATCGCTTCCTTGAGCACCTTCTCGGCCTCGTCATAGTTCTCCAGCCGTACATAGGCGTCGCCCAATCTCCAATAAACAAGCCACACCGTTGGATTCACTGCCAACTCTTTCTGAAATTCGCTGACCGCAGCCTGCGGATCTTTTTTGAACAGATCAATTTCGCCGAGCAGAAAATGTGCCATCGGAAGCCGTGGATCCAACTCCAGCGCTTTCTCGATTTCTGGTATCGCCCTCTGCTCCATTCGTTGCCGGATCAAAATCTTTCCAAACATGAGATAGGCCATGGCGCTATCGGGCGCCACCGAGAACATTTGCGCAAACGTTTTGCGCGCGTCGTCCCAGCGCTCGGTCATGATGTAGCTCGTGCCAAGCAGATACGGGCCGTCCGCGTTGCTCTTCGGCAATTGCGGGCCGAGCTCTTCCAGCAACGGCAAAGCCTGCCGATAATCGCCGGAAGCGTAATACGTTAGCGCCAGGAGTTGCGTGGATTCCGGATCATCCGGTTTCTGCTGCAGCGCAGTTTTCAAGTGCTCGATGGCTTGGGGAAATCGTTTTGATTGGAAGCAAGCCTTTCCAAGCATGCCTTCCAAACCAGGCATCTTCGGATCCGTTGCAGCGAGGCCCTGAAGCATCGTCAGTGCTTCGTCCGGCTTGCCATCATTCAAAAGAGAATTCGCCTGCGCAAGGGAAGCCTTCGGTTCCGGGGACGCCGGTGCGGCATCTTGCGCGACTGCGGGACAAAGCTGAAACACGCTACAAATCATGGCGAAGAGCAACGCCCTGAAAACGGTCATGCGTGGAGAGTTCCTCGAAACTCTCCACGCACGTGAAGGTTGACCGTATCTGCTGTTTTGCACCGAAACCGTCTCCCCTGAGCGCAAGCGCGCTCAGAGAGCAAGGATACTTCGTCTAGAACTGGAAAAGTAAGGCAATTTGCATGCGCCGCATGTTCGCATTGCCGTTCAGTCCGGTGATCACGTTGCCGCCGATGCAGTCAACGCAACCACTGGGATTGCCCAGGTTCGGGTGGTTGGTTAGGTTGTAGATTTCCCAGCGGAATTGAGTGTTAAGTTTCTCCTTGATGGGAAAACTCTTTTGTAGCGAGAAGTCTGTGTCGAACCATCCCGGTCCGATAATCGAGTTGCGCTGAGCATCCCCGGGAGTTGCAATTTGCGGACGTTGCCAAGGACCGCTGGTCTGCCCGTTGGCCGCCAGTGGTACGGAGGTGAGTTCGAACCAATTGTTTTGCTGACGCGGCGTTGCTATGCCGCCCACGACATTTGGCAGGCAGACTCCGATGTCATTATCGCTGCCGCATTCCTGATAGCTGGGCGTGATGCCTGTACCGCCCATCCAGGTAAGGGCCCCGCTCATCTGCCAACCGCCAATAAGGTAGTTCAATGGCGTGGAAGCACTCGACCCGAACATCTTTCCTCTGCCAAACGGCAAGTCCCAAATGCCCGTAAATACGAACACGTTGTTTCGTTGCCAGCTCGGCCTGCCGTAGAAAAGATTAGGGTCGTAGAGGTAGTCCGGAGCGTCGTGGTTCTTGGCGTGAGAGTACGTATAGTGGGAAAGAATGGAGAATCCGTTCGAGAAGCGCTTTTCCGCCTTGATCTGCAGGGCGTTGTAGTGGTTGTTACCGGTGTTGCACATGCACTCCAACGGAATGTTCCAGCCGTACTTGGCGAAGTAGGGCTGGCGCTGCTCTGTCGTTAGGTTAGGAAAGCCAACCATTGTCGGGCTGTTAATGTCGTACCAGTTGCTCTCCCCCACAAAGATGTGCGAGCCTTTGTTGCCGACATAGGCCGCCTCAATGGAGAACGTTCGAGTGATCTCGCGTTGAATCGTGGCGTTCCAAGCGTCCACCGTCGGCAGAATCATTCTCTGCGGCAAGACCCACGCCCGGAAACCATTGGGATACAAGGGGCTCCCTGTAGGTCCTGCGGGCTGGCCAGCCAGCACTGTCGCTGGATCAACTGTCGGAGGCCCTACCGATAAATTGAAGACCGGGTCCCAGTTGTTCGTGGGTTGCAGGTACTGCGTCCCGAGAACGGGCAGGTTCTGCGTCACCGTGTGACCAAAGATGGTGCCGAACATGCCTACGTCGAAGGACCGGCCATAGCCGAGACGCACCACGGTTTTCGGATTAAATTGATAAGCGACGCCCAGCCGGGGAGCCAGATTCTTGAAGGAGTTCTGGACGTTTCCATTAAGTCCCACCCCGTTTTCACCCGCGACTAGCATTTCTCCGTTGTTGATGTCCAGCCAGCCGCCCTGTCCTTTGCCGGTTACCGTCTGCGGGAAGTAGATCTCCCAGCGCAGCCCGAAGTTGACGGTCAGCTTCGGAGTGACCCGCCAGGTGTCTTCACCATAGAAGAAACTGCGCCACTGTCTCTCGCCGGCATTCTCCGTGCTCGAGACGTAACGTTGAAAGGTGGTTACGTCCCCGAGAAGGAAAGCCGCCAGACCGATACCGCCCCCCGTTGGCCCTTCTGTGAATGTTGGCGCGAAAGACAGTTCGCCCGAGCGGTGTTGGTCGCTTGGAACACGCAGGTTTTGCAGCCGGCGGACGTCCGGGCCGAATTTAATAGTGTGGTTGCCCTTTGTCCATGTCCAGTTGTTGACGACCTGAAACTCTTGCATTCTTTCGATGAGCGGGCAATTACAGTTGTTGTACAAACCATTCCCGAAATCGAAGCCGCCCTGTCCCTGAATCGAAAAGTGCGGCATGTTGTTGGTGAGCGGATCGGTCGGAATATTCAGGCCCACCGCCCCGGCTTGTGTTGCATAGTCTCCATTCGCGAGAGGATCGACATTGATTCGTTGTTTGTACCAACCGAAACGAAAGTCTACCAGTAGCGTCGGGCTCAACGTTTTGTCAAACCCAAAGGAATTGCTTTGGGGACGCGTGTCTCCGCTTCCGGTGTACCCCAACTGGTTGAGCTGAGGTCCTCCGGCGATGGCGCCAAACAGTCCCGGCGCTTGCTTGACGAACTGTGTGTACGTGTAGCGGTCAAAAAAACGCAAATTGTCGCTATAGAAGTAATCCGCGCGGCCCGTGATCGCGTCGCCGTTGTAGATGTCCGATGCCCCGCCGGAGTAGTTCGGCAGCGTTGGATCGGTCTGGTTGATGTTCGGCAGCGGGATGTACTTCAGCAAGTTTTGCGCCGCCGTGGAAATCATGCCTGTAGGAATTACGTTGCCAGCAAACTGTGTCCGCAGGCTCGGGTTGGCTAACAAGTTCCCCGAGGCATCGTAAGGATTGTAGATATTCTGGCCGGTGGCGGCCGCCAGCACGCTGAAGTCTCCGTTTCGTTCTGCGGCCGTGGGAACGCGCGCTGTCGCTGAGCCCCCATCTTTCGCTCGCGTGCCTTGATAATCAATAAAGAAGAACGCTTTGTCCTTGATGACCGGTCCGCCCACGGATCCGCCGAATTGATTCCACAGAGTAGCGGGAATGTATTTCCCCGTAATCGGATCAGGTATGGACTCCGAAAAGGGATTTCGCGCTTCCATCGCATCGTTCCGGCGGAACCAGAGGCCCTCGCCATGAAAGTCATTCGTTCCGGACTTCGTCGAGGTCGTAATTACCGCCGCGCTTACTTGGCCAAACTCCGCATCGGGAACCGCGCTCGTTACCTTCATCTCCACCACGGAATCCAGGCTGGGCACAATCAGCATGTTGCCGTACAGGAAATCCCGGTTGTCCGTCCCGTCCAGAATCGACGCATCTCCCACAAACATCTGGCCGTTCACGTTGACTGCAATGCCGCCCTGCGGATTCTCTGTGGAAGTGTCGCCCCAACAGAATTGCACTGCGCCCGGCGTCAGAAGTAAGAGGTTCGAAAAGTTACGTCCCCAGGTGGGCAGTTGCGTGACCTGCTGTTCAGTCAATGTGGTGGACACGTCGGTTCGTTCCGTCTTCAACAGCGGCGCCTCATCCGTGACGGTAATAGTTTGCTTGACGTCGCCGGGTTGCAGCGTCACGTCAAACGTCATGCGGCTATCCACGGCGACATCCACCTCCGATACGACCGTCTTGAACCCCGCCGCTTCCACCTGCACGCGATAATGACCGACAATCAAATGCCTTTGGTCGTAATTGCCGGCCGCGTTCGTCGGTGTTGTGTATACGATATTTCGATCCATGTCCGTGATCGTTACCTGCGCATTCGCAACACCGCCACCGGAAGAATCGACCACGGTTCCGCCGATACTGCCGTAAACCGCCTGCCCGTACGCGCTGCTCGTACAACAGATCGCGAGCAGCAAAAGCAGGCCCGCTCGGAGCACATCTGTCGTGCGCAAAGTTGCCCAAGCCCTTTCAGCTTTATTGTCGCTGCCGTCGAAGACGTAGTTAGGACACCCCATCCCCATAACGTTCGACCTCCATTCTTCTTTTGTTGACCCAAGGTTTCTGAGAAACCTTCACCCCAAGCACTTTTTTGTCGAGTATGCGACCCAGCCTGACCGGAAAACGTTGAAAATCGCATTGAGATTGCTCCGCTTGACTCCCCAAGCAGAGCCAGCCCAATCAATGCGATTCATGAACCGGTTCATATGTCTATCTTGGCGCTTATGCTTTGTCAAGGGTAAATTTGCTATTGCTTTGAGAAACACCACAAATAGGCGCTTATAATCGACTTGAGGCGGTTCTCCGCAAATCCCAGTTTCGCCAAACCGCTTGCCTCCCGGATGGTTCGTGCTATAGTTTCTTCATGAATGGATTCATGAACACCTCGACGGTGCCCGCGCTATGGCTGTGACCATTCGCGATGTCGCCCGTCGCGCCGGAGTCGCCGTCGGCACCGTTTCTCGCGTCATGAATAATCAGCCGGACGTCAACTCCGAGCTGCGCGAGCGCGTTCAACGAGCCCTCAAAGAGCTGAACTACCGGCCTAACGCGCGCGCCCAGATTTTTGCGCGCAACTCTTCGCCGGTCGTCTCTTTCATCCTTAGCAATCGCGACTTTCTGCATCCTTTTCACTCCCGGGTTCTTCAAGGTGTCGAGGAATACTGCGAGGAGTCCGGATTTTTCGTCATCTACACCAGGTTCCGCTACTCTTCCTCCGTTCCTCCCGCGGAGTTGCAACTGCCGAGCGTGCTGCAGAGCCACGGAATTGCGGACTGCGTCATCCTGGCCGGCGCGAATTTCGAAAATTTCACCAAAAGTCTGGATAAACGCAAGGTCGAATACGTTTTGATGGCGAATAACTTTGGGAGCTTGGAAAATCGCGAGCCCTACGACCAGGTCCGCTTCGACGATTTTTCCGGCGCCGTGGAAGCTACGCGTTATTTGATTTCCCTCGGTCACCGCGACATCTGGTTCATTGGCGACACGTCCCTGCCGTGGTACCGGAATCGTCATGAGGGTTATTGCAAGGCCATGAAGGACGCCGGGCTCGAGCCTCTTTCACAAACTTTGGGACTTTCCGACGATCGTTTTCTGAACGGCGTGAATAGCGTTCAGATGATTCTCGAACAGCACCGCCGCATGACTGCCGTTCTCGCCGGAAATGACGAAGTTGCCGACGGCGTGTGGGAACGCCTCCAGAAGGCGCACATGAACGTACCCCACGATGTTAGTTTAATCGGTTTTGATGATCAGCACGGCATGGCCAGATTGCAGTCGCTCACCAGCGTCCGCGTGGACGCCATCGAGATTGGCCGGCAATTGGCGAAAATGGCCGTCGCCAAAATCAAATCCAAAGGTCGCCGCTTGCCGGAGGTTCTGCTATCAACCAACCTCGTCAAACGCGAGACGTGCCGGCCGTTGTTGCAGGTGGAAGCGAAAACGGAGGCAAAATGATTTGTCAGAGGATCAGCGAAGGGGAACAGTTCTGGTGTGCCGGCAATCTATACACCATGCTTATTCCCCGCGATGAAACAAGGTGTTTCGAAGCGGTATTGGAGACGATCGAACCCGGCATTGTGACACCGCCAAACGCCCATCCCAATTTCGTTCAGATGTATTTCATCGTGTCCGGTCAAGCACGGGTGTGGATCGGCGAGGAAACGAACGATACCTCGGGACCCGCTGTGGCCTTCATTCCTCAAAACACAAATCACTATGTCAAGAATATTGGCGACGTTCCGCTTCGATACATTTACGTGAGTATCTGGCCCGGCACGATTCCCGAATCGGATGGCCGCGAGTGGCGCCAGTCCGTGACAGACATGGTCAAAATGTACGAGTCCCGCGGCTACCCCGCGCAACGGAAATCCTGACGCGCGCCGCCTGTTAGATGAATGTTCGGCGATATCGAGTATTGCTGTTTCGTGTCCACAATCGGGTTCGGTGGAAATCTTTTTTGGGTGAAACATGAGATCACTGCGCTGCGCCACGCAATGTGCTGTTGTGTTTTTCCTGTTGCTGACCTTAGCTGGCCGGGCCGATGGGCAAGCGATCGCCGATACGGTCGCTCCGCTCCTCGAAAAGCCTGTGCAGTCCACAGCTGTGACCGCTTATCAACTGCAAGCCTACATGATGAAACACGTTCCCAAGCCGGTGCCGCCCACGACCGCAGAGCAATGGACCGCCGAAGCTCAAAAGCTTCGCAAACATATCCTGCAGGACATCGCATTCCACGGCTGGCCTCAGGAATGGATTAATGCTGCGCCGCACTTCGAGCAAACCGGCGTGATCGAAACCTCGCACGGCTATCGCCTTCGCAAATTCCGCTACGAGGTGGTGCCGGGACTCTACTCCACGGCAATTCTCTATGAGCCTGAGAAAATAAACGGCCGCATTCCGGCCATCCTCAATCTTGTCGGCCACGACCCGCTTGGCAATCTCGTGGAGTACGAGCAGAAACGCTGCATCAATTTCGCCAAACAGGGAATCCTCGCGTTGAGCCTCGGTTGGCCCGGTTTTGGCGAACTCGGCCAAGCGGACAACAGCCACGATTTTGGCGGCCAACTCGATCTCGTGGGATCAAATTCGCTCGGCTACTTCTACCTTATCATTCGGCGCGGACTCGACTATCTCGCAGCTTTGCCGCAGACAGACCCCGCTCGCATCGGCGCCACCGGACTATCTGGCGGCGGGTGGCAGACCATCATGATCAGCGCTCTCGACGAACGAGTGAATGTGATGGTCGAAGTTGCGGGTTTCGGATCGCTTGAAACGAATTTGACACGTCCGACCGACACCCAGGAAGTGGAGGAAGACGCCACTGATCTGATCCAGAATTTCGACTATCCCTTTCTTGTCGCCATGCGTGCTCCGCGTCCGACTCTTTTGATTCACAACGAACAGGACGATTGTTGTTTCCTCGCGCCGCTCGTAAAGCCCTATGTGTACCAGCAGGTCCTGCCGTTCTTTAAGCTTTACAATGCGGAGAACGCGCTGCGCTGGCACGAAAATATCGATCCCGGCACGCACAACTATCAACTCGATAATCGCCAGCAGTCCTACGCATTTTTCTCCGAATATCTCCACCTGCCTCCGGTCACCCAGGAAATCCCAAGCAGCTCCGAAATACTCACTCCCGAGCAATTGGCCGGCAGCCTGCCGAAGGACAACCTCACCACGGCGGCTCTCGCAAGAAAATTGGCTTCCCAGATTACGCGCAGTGCTGTCCTGTCTCAAGGCAGCGAACGCGAGGCCTGGATAAAATCCCAGCGCGAGCAGTTGAAAAGCGTAGTCCACTACTCGCCAGTATCGGTCGCAGCCTGGAAATTAATCAGCACCAAACGCCCAGGCCTTCAATCCATCTCGTATCGGTTTGATTTTTCCAATTCACTCTGCGCCGCGGGAATCTGGGTCGCCGGCAGTCACGCCGCCGCCGAAGCTCCAGTCACGATTGTCATCAATGACAAAGGTTTCAAGTCCTCCGCACAAATTGTCGCCGACCGCGTGAATCGCGGCGAGCAGGTCATCGCTCTCGAGCCCCTTTTCTTCGGTTCCACGACCCCCGACGATCCCGATCCCGCGTATTGGGAAATGCTGCTTGCCAGCAGCGGCGATCGCCCCTTAGGTATCGAGGTCAGCCAATTGGTTGCGATTGCGAAATCGTTTCGCGCTACGGGGCAAAAGATCCGCCTCGAAACGGCGGGAATTCGAAGCCAAGTCGTGGCTCTTGTAGCGGCTGCCATCGAACCGGAACTGTTTTCGGAAGTCTACTCGGACAACGCCATGTCCAGTCTGCGCTACCTGCTGGATACACCTGTCCCTTACCGGTCGGCGCCCGATCTTTTCTGCCTGGACCTGTACAAGTATTTTGACATCGATCGACTCACCGCTATCGCCGCGCCGGTCGAGATCGAAACAGGAAAGCTGGCTGGTCCGCTACCAGCAGCGAAAACCCCGTAGCATTGCCGCAATCGTAAACGCCACGCCCGAGATTCGCCTACAACTCCTTGTGCTTGGCTTCGGGAATTTGTGTGTCAGCTACCAGGCTGCAGTTCGAAGCGCGAAAATCCTTCACATCGTTCAGGACGAACACCGGAGCATTGGCGCCCTGACTCGCTTTCAAGTTGAAAAAGTCGATAGCCTCGGCATCGTCTACAACAACACCGGGCCGCGCATCCTTGGCGTCTGCGACTATCTTGAAATCGTTGACCTCAATTCCTTTCGCATGGCGGATTAACAAGCCGTGCGCCGGCGTGGTCCCAAACATCGTCGGCTCGGGATACTCTTTTTCCTTTTCCTCGAGTTCAATTGCAGCGTCCTTCGCCGTCCCGCCGCCCGGATGCTGCACCAGCACGTTGCTGATCTTCACATCTTCGACGTTGTGGTTGGGAATCCCCGTAATCATCGAACAGATCTTTGACGAACCATTCGAGGAAACAATATTGGAAATATTGACCCGCCGGATCGCACCGACGGGCACACCCGCTGGCCCGCGCATGCGTGAACCGAGCCGCAGAAAAATCGGAGCGCCCACCGTTTCCCGCATGGTGATATTCGAAATCGACACATCCTCAATCAGCGCTCCGTCCACGCTCAAAATCGCCAGCCCGAAGCAGCCGTCAAAAACGCAATTCGAAATCGTAATGTTCTTGTAGCCGCCGTTCGATTCCGTGCCGAATTTGATCCGCCCGTTGCGGTCCACCTCGCTATTCGCCGGAAATCTCTTACATGTTCCGTCAAGCAGCGTTCCTTCTTCGAAGCTGCCGCTTACCATGCAGTCGCTGATCGTCACCATCTCCGTCACGCGTGCGTAGCCCAGTGCGAAAGAACTCTTCAGGCAGATCGCGTCGTCCCACGGCGAATTCACGCTGCAATTCGAAATACGCACGTTGCGGCAGCAATCCACATCCATGCCGTCGCGGTTCGTATCGATCTTCAGATTGTCGATCGTCAGATTGTCGACACCTGTGGCGAGAATTCCGAAATGTCCTCCATGCAGAATCGAAACATCCCGCAGCAGCACATCGCGACAATTTTTGAGCGCGATGGCTTTATTACCCACGCCGGGTGTTTCCGCCACCGGCCCTCGCCCTTCGCCGCGGCTCAAGCCCTTTCCCCAAATCAATCCCGGCCCGCAGATCGAAACATTCTCCAGCCCTTCGCCCCAGATCAGGCTGTTGTGCCAGTGGTTATGTCCAAAATCCTGATAGTCCTCCCAAGGCCGGTTGGATTCCGCTAGGTCGTATCCCGGCTGCCCTTTTTCAGGAGCATCGGCGGCCACAATCGTTGCGCCGCTCGATAAAAACAATCGCACTTTGCTTTTCAGGTGAATCGAGTAGCACAGATAGTTTCCCGCAGGAACATTCACCGTGGCCCCCCCGGCGGCAGCCGCCGCGTCGATTGCGGCGTTGATTGAGGAACTATCTAAAGCTTTTCCGTCGCCCTTCGCGCCAAAATCGCGAACGTCGAAATCCTTGTGGGGTGTAGCGTCCTCCGGGGCTTGTTCGGCTCGACTCGCTCGCACCCCAAGAACCGCGCCACACAGCGCGCCACTTGCGGCCCTCATAAATCCCCGTCTCGTTTCTTTTTCTTCCCCGATTTGTCTTCTCATCAGCTTGGTTTGTCTCCGTGTTCGCGAAATGTCATGGTTATATCGGCAGCTCTCCCGCATTGCAAGAAAATCCGCGCGCAGTGCGAAAAAATCCCCTGCAAAGGCCGCGCTGTTCATGAACAGGAAAGAAACAAACAGGAAAAACACGCACTCCAATTATGGCGTCGGCGTGCCTGCATAAATTTTGATCCAGTGGCTCCGCACCAGTGCCTTGCTCCGCTTTCCATTGGAGGTCGAGATGATCAGGTTCGAAGCCTGCACGGGCATATGACAATCCACGCAAGCGCCTGAGAGTTTGTCTGCCGCCTTATGAGGCTCCTTTGCCCGAGCATGGCATGCAAGACATCGTTCGGACAACGACGCTACATCCCGTTGAACTTTATGTACGTCGTGACACGTCGAGCAACTCATATCCGTCGAAGCTTGGTAGCACCGGCTCATTTGCAACAGCGCGACTTGGTTTCCATGCACATCCGCCGTTGCTCCGATGTTCTTCGGATCCCGCTGGTAGTATTTGTCCAGCGGCTCTCCAGGAACATAAGAAAACGGAACCGTTTGAGGTGTCCGACGGCCACCGTGACATTGCGCACACAGCTCCATCTGGCTGTCGCGCTTCATCTTCATTGGGTTGATGATGCTTGCGTTTCCCGCTTTGCTCCTCGCTTGTTGCACGTGCTCGCGCCCCGGCCCATGGCATCGTTCGCAGGAAATTCCGAGAACTAATGTTATCGGCTTGTAGCGATTCGTCGACACGGACAATTCACTCGCCTCGGCGTACGTCACATGACACTCCAGGCACCGAGGCACCACCGGCCGCTCAAAATTTGCTGTCCCGTCGCGATAGCCAGGACTGTTTACCCACGCATCGAGATCAACCCAGTACGATACCGGAAGCTGAAAGAGCTGATCTTTTTTCCAGTAGAGGTAGGTCTGGCCGACTCTCCCGGAACCAATCACCACGTCGATCCTTTCCGATCGCACGGAGCTGACCTGGGGCGTCGACACCGCGGTCTCAAAGAATCCATCTGGCTTGGAATCCATCCGGAAATACAAACCGGCGCTTGCTGTGTTCAGAATATTCCTGCCCTCCGCAAACGAGCCGAGAATGGATTCCTTGCTTGGGAGTCGGGAGGTCAGGTGATGCGCGGTATGAAAATAGCTTTCCACCTGATCGGTATGGCACTCGCGGCACGCTTCGTCTCCCGCGTAGTTCTGTCGGCCGGATCCCGCCTGCATGGCTGACGACGGTTGACCTCTTACGCTTTGAGCGGCCAACAGTAGCACGCAGACAAGAATTGTCCTTGCCGACCGCGAATTCATTCGAGGGTTTCTCCGAAGCACGCATTCTAACCACCATTTACTTAAATCTGCAAAACGATCCGTGTCAGAGCAACCTCTGCAAACAAAATAAACGGGAATCGTTCTCACGATATTCCTGGATAGCAACAACTCCAGTTGCGGCTGTTTCGCCTTCTTGCGAGGGTGCGTTACCATGAACACAACCAGGCGAAATCCCGAAGGACCTTGCGGCGAAAGGAATCTCTGATGAATCGGGCATTACTTGCAGCGCTCTTGAGCGCTTTTTTGCTCCTGGCAGGCGGCTGCAAATCGAACGCGGACAACAAGGACGCCATCCGCGACGGTGTCGTCAAGCACATTGCGGGAATGAACGGTTTGAACGTGAGCAACATGACCGTCACGGTGACGAAAGCGACCTTCAACGGCGATACGGCGCAAGCCGACGTCGACATCCGCGCCAAGGGCGGCGATCCGGGCGCGCCCGCGATGCAGCTCACCTACGAATTGCAGAAACAAGGGGACGAATGGGTAGTGCTAAAGGGTCAGGCAAGAGGAGGGATGCAGCATCCCACCGCCGGAGCGATGCCCCCATCTGGCGCGCTGCCACCTGGCCATCCGTCAGCCGCCGGCCAAATGCAAGCGAATCATCCGGACTTCAACTCGATCCTGAACAGCGCCCAGCCTCCACCGCAGGCGCAGCCACCACCTTCGAATGGTCAGCCGTCATCAGGCAATTCCAAACCATGAACCCGTTTCATGGGAAGATCTAAATCGTTTTGTCCTTCGAATAGCAGATGTGTTCGAGGTTGCACGCGGCGCAGTTGGGTTTGCGCGCGAAACACACGCGGCGGCCATGCCAGATGAGCTGGTGAGAAAACATAATCCACTTGTCTTGAGGGATTACCGCCATCAGATCCTGTTCGATCCTCTTTGGATCTTCGTTGCGAGTCAAGTCCAATCGCTGCGATAATCGCATCACGTGCGTGTCGACTACGACTCCAGCCGCGACACCGTAAGCCGTGCCAAGTACGACGTTCGCCGTTTTGCGTGCCACGCCAGGAAGTGTGAGAAGTTCGTCCATGGTCCGCGGCACCTGACCGCCGAATTTCTCGATGATCCCTTTGCTTGCACCGATGATTGATTTCGTCTTATTGCGGAAAAAACCAGTCGGTCGAATTTCCCGCTCAAGTTCCGCGGGTGAAGCACATGCGAAATCCTCCGGTGTCTTGTATTTCTTGTAGAGCTCCTGCGTCACCTGGTTCACGCGAACATCTGTACACTGCGCGGATAGGATCGTGGAAATGAGCAGCTGAAACGCGTTTTCGTGTCTCAGTTCGCAGGTCGCGGCGGGGTAAGCCTCATCGAGTTTCGAGAGAATCTCAGCGACACGCTTCGGATCGGTTCCTCTGGCCTTCCGCGCTTTTGTAGCGCTGGCTTTCAAGCCAGCAGACTTTACACGTTTAACTGATCTCTTCTTCTTGGGTTTCGCCGTCCTTGTGGCAGGCATTCTCATTCTCCGTTAGCGTAGCGTTGCGCAGATATGTTACGCGAGTCACGCTCCTGGCGCGAATCCATCTCGGCCGATTTCGAATGAACGCTTTGCCGGCCGTGGAAGTGATGTGACTGTGCCCTCCCGCAAGCAGCTATTCCAAAATCGCCATCAAGCGCCGGAACGCTTTCCCTCTGTGGCTGCGCTGGTTTTTCTCTTCCGCGTTCAACTCCGCGAACGATTTTCGCTGTTCAGGAAAATAAAACACCGGATCATAACCAAATCCGCCGGTTCCACGAGGCTGCTCGAGAATCTCTCCATCCACCTTGCCCGAAACCACAGCCAAACACCGGCCTCGCAGGGCCAGTGCGATCACGCAAACGAAATAGGCAGCTCTCTCCGTGCTTGATTTCCCGCGCATTGCTTCGAGCAATTTTGTGTTTCGCTGTTCGCTACTGGCCCCAAGTCCAGCGTAACGCGCCGACAAAACACCCGGTGCTCCGTCCAAAGTGGCAACAACCAATCCTGAATCGTCGGCGAATACCAAGTCATCGGCATGCTTCGAATAATAAAGCGCCTTGCCCGCGGCATTTTCGGCAAACGTTGGTGCATCCTCAGGAAATTCTGGCAATGCCGCAAAGCCAGGGAGCAGCTGCAATTCGATCCTGCGCCCCGCGGCGAGTATTTCGTATTCCTTTAATTTCCCCTGATTTCCAGACGCCAGTAGCAGCTTGCGCCCGGCTCGCGATCCGTTCATCGCCCGCCCAGAAATTTTGCCGGCAGCACGATGCGCTGCTCGTCACTCAGCCGGCGAATCCCGGCCGCCGCCAACGCCAAAAGGTCCTGCATTTCCCCGCCGGTGAACGGTCGTCCTTCAGCGGTCGCTTGAATCTCCACAAAATCGCCGCTTCCGGTCATGACCACATTCATATCCACTTCCGCGCGTGAATCTTCCTCGTAGCACAGGTCCAGAAGCAGAAGGTCATCGACAATCCCGACGCTCGTCGCTGCCACGGAATCGATCAACGGCGAAGTGCGTAACATCCCTGCAGCAACCAGCCGCTCCGTGGCGAGCGCCAAGGCCACGAACGCGCCTGTAATGGAAGCCGTGCGCGTTCCTCCATCCGCTTCAATCACGTCGCAATCGATCCACACTGTTTTTTCGCCTAGCGCTTCCTGATCGGTCACCGCCCGCAAAGAGCGTCCAATCAATCTCTGAATCTCCTGTGTGCGTCCGGATTGCTTTCCGCGCGAAGCCTCGCGAGGCGTTCGCTCTTCGGTCGCGCGCGGCAGCATGCCGTATTCTCCGGTTACCCAGCCTTTGCCCGTTCCTTTCAAAAACGATGGCACGCCATCGTCCACGGTCGCCGTGCAGATCACCCGAGTTCTGCCGAGTTCGATCAACACGCTTCCTTCCGCCTGCGAAATGAAATCCGGCGTAATCTTTACTTGTCGTATCTGGTCTGCGCCGCGGCCGTCGCTTCTCAATGGTCCTCCACAAACTCCTAAAGTCGGTCGCATAGAGAATAATCTGGAACGCGTTTGGCGGCTATGTTTGTATGGGTGTGGGTTGCTCGCCCGACTGCAAACATGTCATTTCGAGCTCTGCCTGCGGCCGGCCGAATCAGCGAAGCGAAAAATCCCAATTTCAAGGCCTTGGGCTACACTCACTGTCGCTTGTTGCCGCCCCTCGCCTTGTCGATGGCCTTTTTGAACGGTCCCGTGAGTACGGAAAGTCCGGATCGCCCCGGTTTGCTCGCACCCACGATCGTGCTGACTTGAAACGTCTGCGTCAAATCCAGGTGCCCTGCCAGGGTCTCAACTTCCTGGCCGTGTATCAAAATCTTCAATCGCCGTACCTGCGGAACGTTTGCTTCGAGCGTTCGCGAAATGGAGTTCACCGCCAGCTGCTCGCTCTGAATCCCTGACGGAATCGAATTCGCAAACGCCTCCGAAAAATCCGCCACGCCGGTGCCATCCGGCAAGATATAGAAGGCTAGCAGCGCCGCATCGGGCGGCAGCGTGCGCGCCTCCGGGTCCACCGGACCCGCCAGCAACGTGTTCAGTAACTCCTTCGCGCGCAGAGTCGGGTCATTCGAAAGCGGCAGCTCCACCAGCACCGGTTCGACGGTCCCATTGTTTGCGGTCGATCCCCAATACATCGTGGCTTTCACTCTGGGTTCACCGCTGGTCGCGGGAGTCGGCGGCAAAAGTTCGCGTCGCGCCTGTTCGGCGCTCTTTTCGGTCAAAGTTTTTGCCTTGTTTACCTGCCGCCGCAGCGCGGGGAAGTACAACGCCGCGGCAATTACCGCCACCAGCAGCCCTCCAGCCAGCCACATGCGCCACTTCGGGTTCATGGCTGCGCTCCCAGAGGCGTGCCAGGCATAACGGGCACCACATACGAAGGCCTGAACGCTGCCACTCCATGCGCGATAGCATCCGCCACACCCGGAATCATCCGATCCAAATCCGCACGATTTGCGACGGAAACGCTCGAAATTTCCACCGCAATAGCCGGAGCAGCCGTGGTTCGCAACTGCCGGATTGGAGCCACTTGTGCTGTGTCCGGCGAGCCCTTGAATCGCTTGGCCATTTCGGATTGCACTATGTCTCCCAGCTTGCGGCTGAGCGGCAGAAATGGCGCTTGCGCCTGATCCCAGGGAATCAGCCCAGACGGATCAAGCGCCGACGGGCTCTCGGGCATGACGTAGGTGTGCACCGTTCCCGCCAGTCCCGTGGAAGCGATATGCAACGTGATAAACACCGCGCCACGCTGCGCGTTGGCTCGCGCCGAGCGGTCGTCGAACGACGGATTTTCGTTCCCCTCGCGCGTTTGCATCACCTGAAAGCCTTGCGCCACCAATGCCTGCCGAACCTGCGCGGCGAATTGCAGCACCACATCGCTCTCGCGGATTCCTTCCGTGCCGCGCGCTCCGAGGTCGGTGCCGCCGTGCGCAGGATCGAGCACGACGACATTCAAGCCGACGCTGGGCGCTTCTCGGAGGGGTGCCGGTACGGGTGGATTCGCGCCGGTATTCTGCGCCGGTGTCGTGGCTGGAGTTTGCGATGGGTTTTGCGTGTTGTTTGGCGACTGCGATTGGGCGGCCAAGTTGTCGAGCAAGAAGCCTAGAGTTAGCCCCAACCCCAGCAACGCGGCCAAACGAAATCTACTTTGTCTCTGGAAGTCCCACACAGAAGCAGAATACCAAATCTCTCCTGCTCGCCGCTGACTCCGCTTGCGCGTGCGCCTCGAAAGAGAGACTAACCACCGACACCTCTCAACGGCAACTTGTGTAGCGGCCGCCTTCCGAGGCGGGCGTCTTGCGCTCACTCTGCGACACGACGGGAGGCGATCGCCTTCCGCTCGGCCGAGCCACGAAAGGAGGCGAGCGCCTATAGCATCAACCAAGCTCACTTCGTTCCGTCATTACGAACCTGCCTGCGGCAGGCAGGCGGAGTCCGCGAAGTGAGTACCTCTTCTCCCACGCACGGTTTTCGTGCGATGAATCCCTCTTCGATCTCAACCTAAATGCCAATCCTCGCGGAATGTCGTCGTGTAGCCCGCCTTCTGAGGCGGGCCGTGCTCAACCCGCCACGGAACTAATCCGCTTGGCTCGGCTCTGCGGCCATTGCAGGTCGGTGCGCCGACCGCAATCTGCCCGTCGAAAAATAAATCCCAAACCCTACCAGAATGATCATGGCCCCAAACACCAGACCGTTCATCCCCAGAATCGCTTCGTGCTCGCTCTCCACCATCGCCAGGATCAGCAATGCCAACGGAAATATCCCGCAGCTCACCGCTCCCGCCATCCCGCCCGGCACGCGGAACGCCCGCCGCAAATTCGGCTCGCGAATACGCAGCGCCACGAGAGTCACGAACTCCAGCATCAACGACGCGCCGTACAGCATAATGTCCAGCGTGACCAGCCGCCTGAAGCCTAGCCCCAGGCACAGCGCCCAGCAACTCGCCAGCACCACGATCGACACCCACGGCGTTTGGTTCTTCTCGGTCACTTTGCTGAACAGTTTCGGCAACATGCCGTCGCGGCCCATGGCCAGCGGCAGCCGCGAGTAGCTCATCACCAGCGCGTTGAACATCCCAAACGCGCTCATCATGCCGCCCACGGTGACAAAGAACCTCAGCCACTGCACGCCCATAATCGTGCCGCCCAGTTGGCCCGCGACCGAAGCCCACGAACCATCCTCAGCAAACGCCGAAGCCGGTATTCCAGCAAAGTACACCGCCACGAAAGGAAGAATATACGTGAGCGAGACCAGGATAACCGCCGCGATCATCGCCTTCGGATAGGTCCGTTGCGGCCGCTCGACTTCCTGCGCAATCGTCGAAGCATTGTCCCAGCCCATGTAGTTCCACATAGCCACTAGCAGCGCACCGAGTAACCCTACGCTTACGCCCGTCGACGCCGATTGCGGCTCCGCGAACGCTCCCGCCCTTACCGGTGACAGCAGCACAACCAACCCGAACGGCAGCGACAGCAGGAAAAACAACCACAGCGAAGTGATCCCGACAACGCGGATGCCCGCCAGATTCAGCGCCGCGCAAGTCACCACCACAAACAGCCCAGCCAGAATCCCGTGCGACCCCACTCCAAACCACGGCGCCATCTGCTTCAGGTAAAACACGAAAAGCGTCGGATAAATCGCCATATCAAAGATGCTCGCGGCCAGCGACAGCCACGCTTCCTGAAATCCCCAGAAATTGCCCAGGCCACGGCGCACCCACGCGTAGTAGCCGCCTTCTTCCGGCAGCGCGCTCGAAAGTTCGCCGATCATAAACGCCGTCGGCAAGCACCACAGCACCGGAAGGAACATCAAAACCAGAATTCCGCGGCCATATCCGGCGCCGGCAATAACAGACTCAGTTCCGTAGGTGCCCCCGGACACCATGAAGAACGTCGCGGCGACAAGCGGCCAGAGCGTCAGCTTGGCGATTGCCTTTCTAGTTGAGGGAAATACTTGGGAGGGAACCTGTGCGGGGAGCGATACGGTGCTCAATTTTTTTCTCTCGTCCTCCTATAAGCGCAGCTCGCTATTCCTTTATGCAAAGCAAGCGCACGTTTTGAAGAATACAAGGTCTGCGCGTGCACGCAAGAAAAAAATGCACGAAATCAAAAAGAATTTTGGGCTAGGCAACTGTACTTTTGGACGGCTGCTTCGCCGTTTTCGCCGCTGGCGAAGCAGCGCTAGGCCTCACGGCTTGCGGAACAATATGCTGGCACCCGGGGCGGGAGCTTCAAGCTCCGACATGAGTGCTTGGCAATCAACCCGGGCTTCAGCCCTTGAGCAACTGATTTTATCCTTCCAGCGCATCTATTCCGCCTGACGTCTCAAGACAAATCCCGACAGCGCCCGCAAAGCCGGCGAGCGAAGGCGTGCTACACTCGCCCTATTCGCTTTCATCCTTCTATTTCTGGGGGAATCACTCGCATGAAACTCCGCCCGGGCTTTTTTCTGCTCGTCCTCGTGCTAACCAGTTCCATTACTCTTGGGCAGCAATCGACAGCGCCACGCCCCGTCGGTGTCGACGAACTCTTCGGCGTTCGCGAAGTACACGATCCGCAAATCTCTCCCGACGCTCGATTCATCGCCTACACCGTCAACTCCGTTTCGCTCAAGGACGACAAAAACCACACGCGCATCTGGATGATTCCTGCTGGCGGCGGCGACGCCATCGCTCTCACCGCTGAAGACGTCAGCTCCGACCATCCGCGATGGTCTCCCGATGGAAACTTCCTCGCCTTTCAATCCTCGCGAAAGAACGGCGATGACAATGATGGCAAAACTCAGGTTTACCTGCTGAACCGGCAGGGCGGGGAAGCGCAGCGCCTGACCGACACCATTCAGGATGTCGACGACTTCGCCTGGGCGCCTGATGGAAAGCGCCTCGTCCTGGTCCTGCGCGATCCGTCTCCGGAGGAACTCGAGTCTGCCTCGACGAAGGGAAAGGACGAGGACAGCTCTGACAAGACCACGCCTTCAAAGAAATCCAAGGCGCAGCGCCCCTGGGTCATCGACCGCCTCTACTTCAAGGAAGACACCGTCGGCTATCTCGATCACCGCCGCACCCACCTGTACGTCTTCGACATCGCCTCAAAATCCCTGAAGCAAGTCAGCTCCGGCGACTACGACGACAGCGATCCCGCTTGGTCTCCCGACGGCAAGCTGCTCGCCTTCGCCAGCAACCGCTCCAAGCCTGATCCCGACGCGACTTATGCCGTCAACATTTGGGTCGTACCCGCGGATAACACGGACAAGGGCGCCGTCCCTGCGCAGGTGACGAAGGGACTCGGAGGCGAACACGAGCCGGCCTGGTCTCCAGACAGTAAGTGGATCGCGTTCTCCACGCAGCTCGATCCCAAACTCTTCGAATACGGCACAAAGCACATCGCCGTCGCACCGGCCACCGGCGGCCAAACCAAAGTGCTCACCCTCGCTCTCGATCGCAACAGCGGCACCCCCCGCTTCGCCCCCGACGGAAAGTCCATCTACTTCATCGTCGACGACGACGGCACGCAAAATCTCGCCGAGATCAACGTCTCCGACAATCACATCACCCGCCCGGTGGGCGGACGCCTCTTTCTGGACGGTTACACCGTCGCGAAAGACGGCACTATCTCGGCCACTCTCTCCACTATGGACCGCCCGTTCGAGCTGTACACCACGCCGAGCGGCAAACTGACACCGCTAACCCACGTGAATGACGCCTGGCTCTCGACCTTCAAACTTTCCCCTGGCGAATACGTCTCCTTCAGATCCAAAGACGGCACAACCGTCCACGGCTACATCTACAAGCCCCTCGACTACGTAGCCGGCACAAAATACCCGACGGTCGTCCGCCCGCACGGTGGCCCTGTCTGGGCCTACTACGCCGAATTTCAGGATCTCGCGCAGCTCCTCGCCGCCAACGGCTACGTCGTGCTCCTCCCAAACCCTCGCGGCTCCTCCGGCTACGGCCAGGACTATTGCAAAGCAATCTTTGCGGAGTGGGGCAAGAAGGACTACGAAGACGACATGGCATTTGTCGACTACGCCATCGCCCAAGGCATCGCCGATCCGGACAAGCTCGGCGTCGGCGGCTGGTCTTACGGCGGCATCTCCACCGATTTCATCATCGGCCACACCAATCGCTTCAAAGCTGCCATTTCCGGAGCCGGAGCCGCCGAGTTTACGAGCCTGTGGGGCCATGACGAATACATTCGTGACTACATCGCCGAACTCGGACTGCCCTGGGAGCACCGCGAAGCTTGGGACCGCATCGCGCCGTTCTGGCACGTAAAGGACATCCAGACGCCAACCATGTTCGTGGGCGGCAACATCGACTGGAACGTGCCGGTCTTAGGAGGCGAGCAAATGTACGAGGCTCTGAAAGCGCTAGGGCGAGATACTCTTCTGGTCGTCTACCCCGACGAATACCACGAGTTCAAGACGCCCAGCCACATCAAAGACCTCAACGAACGATACCTCGCCTGGTACGGCCACTACGTCAAAGCCGACGGCACCCCCGCCCGCCCTACAGCGGACAAAACGCCCAAATCCGGCAATTAGATTTGGAAGCTTCAGCCTGACCGCCTCTAACAAACAGCGAACCTGTAGCTCACCCCACCCACAATGCGTCGTGGTCTTCGGGAGTGGGGCAACCAGTAGCAGGTGGTCATCCTGAGGAGCGCGTCCTTTGCGCGGCGAAGGATCCGAGCCATAACTGCGAGCACGAGTTTGCCGTTGAGGTCCTTCGGGCAAATCCTCGTCGGAGGTCCTCAGGGCGACAACGTAATCAGCAGGCGCTGGCTTTTACCTTCCCATCTTCCCGCCGATCACCTCGCCCGACACGATAATCTCCACCCGCCGGTTCAGCTTCCGCCCCGCTGCCGTACCGTTGTCCGCAACCGGATCGGCCTGTCCCAAGCCCTTGGCCGTGATCGTATCCGCCGACAATCCCTGGGAAACCAGGAACTCACGGACGGCATCGGCGCGCTGCTGAGACAACTTCAAGTTATAGTCCGGTGTGCCGGTCGTATCTGTGTAACCTTCAATCGCCAGGTTCAATCCCGGATGCGCTTGAATAATCCCGGCAAGCTTTGCCAGCTTGAGCTGCGCCTCTTGGCTCAACGCATATTTGTTCGTCTCAAACAGCACGTCCGCCATATTCACAACCAACCCTCGGGGTGTGTCGGTCGTCTGCAAAACTTCGTTGAGCTGCCTCAGAAGCTGCGCACGTAGCGCGGCTGTTTGCGCCTGCGCACGAGCGGCCTCATCTCGGGCAGCTTGCTCCTTCGCCTGCAACGCAGCTTGTTTCATAGCAGCGTCATGAGCGGCCGCATCCGCAGCAGCCTGCTGCCGCGCCGATGCCGCATCCGCTTCCGCTTTCATCTGTGCTTCCTTCGCCGCGGTCAGTTCCGCCTGCCTCTGGGCTTCTGCATCTGCCTCAGCCTTCGCCTTGGCCGCGGCCGCCGCTGCGGCGGCATCCTTTTCCCTTTGGATCCGTTCCGCTTCTTGCCGTTCGGCCGAAAGCGCGCGAGCGTCTTCCGCGAACTGAATGGTCTGCCGAGCCGCGGTGATGACCTGCGACCGGTCCCCCCCAGAAGTCAGGCTGTTCTCCGCCATCTGCAAGCTACTCGTGGCCTTGGCGAAAACTTCGGGCGCGTACTGCTCGGCTTTTTGCGATTTTGCGATGTCCACCGCGTTTCGCGCTTCATACATATCCAGCGGCACTTTCTTCAGGTCCGGAGTGAGCGCCAGTGGATTGCCCAGCTTCGCGTACTGGCTGCGCTTCATCAGCTTGTAGTCGTTATCCGGAAAGATCTTACCCTTGGTGCTCTTCTTCGTATCGTTTTCAAGCACCACCACTTCGCTCGGCAGCTGCACCGCGAAATACGGCTCGGCAGTCACAATCATCGCAAACGTCTGCGACTGCGCCGTTACACTCAGCTTGCCATTCCCATTCTTGTCGAGCGGAATCTCGCCCAGGTTGGTGGTGGTGCCATCCGGGGTGATCGTCCAGAGCACGTAAGTCAGAAACTCCGCGCCGAGCGTCGTCGGCTGCGGCATTCCGCTGAACTTCAGATCGATATCCGTGCCGCCCTTCTTGGCGTCGACTTTCGCTTCTCCTTTGGCCTGTGGCGCAGCGGTGGTGCCGACGAAAATCACTTTCGTGGCGCCACCACTGACCGAATAGCCAACGGCCTTGATTGATCTGCTGATGACATCGGACGCGGGAACTTCCTTTTTTTTCTGCGCATTGACCAGCGCGGCGGCAAGACACACGCACATGATGGCCAGACCTACTTTCCAAAGACGATTCATTCCAGTTCTCCTGACAATTTCAGTCGCCGGTATTGGGCGGGCCGGGCGATCAGCAATTCACCGCATTCTACTCCAAATCAACGATGGCGGGTTGACTCTCTGTGAGTGACTCGTCGGAGCCGCGTCAAATAGGCCGAAATCTTTGCCTTGCGGGCTTTGCGAACGCAATTCTTCATCGCAGCAGACGCTTCCGCTGGTGCCTGGGCACGTGGCAAACCGAAATGAGCCATACGCCGAACAAGCCATTGATTGTCGTGGACCGAAGCATGGTTTCATTCCGTTATCTATGTTTGGTCTTAGCGTTTGGACGCGGTTACGGTCGTAGGGCCTACCAAATGTAGGGTGCCAGCCGGTAGCGTGTTCGCTCGCAGTATTCTGCGTACCCTGGCAATTCCCGCCGCAGTACCTTTTCTTCATTCAGCAAGCGCAACACAATAACCGGTATGAGCAGCGCGAAAAACGGCAATGCCACATAAGAACCTAGCGCAGTCGCCGTCGCCAGCCACATCACTAGTGCAAAAGAATACATCGGATGACGCACCACTCCGTACGGTCCGCTCGAAATGACCCTCTGGTCCCGTTCCACTTGAACGGTACGCGCCGCGAAACGATTCACGTCTATCACCCACATGGTTCCCAAGTAACCCGTCAGGGTGAGCGCCTGCGCGGCAATTTCCACCCACAATGGAACTCCACCGATCCACCGCCGGGTCCAACCAAATCGATGATCCAGGCCTGGAACCAGCAGCCCTAGCAGAAAGAACAAGAATGCAAACCGCATGATCCATTTCTGCTCCGTCACCTTCTCGCGGTTCTGCATTCGCCTTTCCACCAATGCTCGATCATGCTGGTAGTAGTAGATGGAGAAAATGATCATGGGAATGAAGAAAATCGCCAGGAAAACCCAGGCCTCCCAAAAATCGAGCGTCCCGGCCGGCACAAAAAGCAGTGCAACAACTACAAAAAAAACAAATGCGCCCTGCACCATCAGTCGGGATTTGAGACTCGTCGGCATCGCCTGCTTAGCGTGCCACTCGCAGCGAGTTATAAATTGGTGGCTCTCGCAGGACCGTGGCCACGGTCATTGCAGCGAACGCGGATGCCAGCATCGGTAGTAGCAAAGAAGAACTTCCGGTCAACTCGATGACCAGGATGATCCCAGTGACAGGTGCGCGCACCACCGACGTGAAAAATGCCGCCATGCCCACGACCGCAAATTCCTGCGGCAAGAAGGTACTGCTGCCAAACAGGCGAATCCATAACCACCCGAACAACAGCCCTCCCTGCGAACCGATCGTCAGCATCGGTGCGAATAGGCCGCCCGGTGTTTGCGCTGAGTACGAGAGTGGGCCGAGCACGAAACGGATCAAAAAAATCACGCCGATCGCTCCGAATACGGCGCTACCGCTCAGAACTTTTTGGGTTAGATCATCGCCTCCACCGATCAAGTTCGGCGAAAACCATCCCAGCAAACCAACCAAGGCTCCGATTGCGCCCGCGCGCCACTCGACCGCGATTTTGTTGAGTCGGGTGTGCAGCGCGATAGCCGCTAAAATCGCCCGGCTGTACGCCACACCCAAAAGTCCCAGCACGATTCCCAGCGCCAAGTGAGTGCCCAGGCGCCCAACATCGAGATGCTCTAGCATTGGCACAGAAAAGTCTGGCGCCTGCCCCAGCAGTAATCTTGCGATTGCAATGGCGCCAGCCGAAGTACCCAGGGTTGCAATCGAAATCGGCACATCGAACGCCCCCACCAACTCTTCCAACACAAAAACGGCTCCGGCAATCGGCGCATTAAATGCTGTTGCGAGTCCCGCGCCGGCTCCCGCGGCCAAAAGCACTCGGCAATCGTTGGCGTTCCGTCGGAAAGCCGCTCCGAATAAATGCCCAATCACGGCGCCAATTTGCACCGTAGGCCCTTCGCGCCCCAGGGCCAGACCGCTGCCGATCGCCAGCCATCCTCCAAAAAACTTCACCAGGAAAATGCGAATCGGATTGCCGATCCAACCTTCCCTCAGCTGTCTTTCCACGTAGGGAATGCCGCTGCCCGTCGATTCCGGCGATATGGTCCGAACCATCCACGCCGCAACCCCTGCAGCCAAAGTCGTAACGGCGACGACGACCACAATTCCACCCCATCCCAATTCGTGAGCCTTAAGGATCAGCGCCGTGCGCCATACGTCAAGATGCCGGAGTCCGATTCGAAAAATCGCTCCGGCCAGACCCGCTACGGCTCCCACGAGCAACGACACGACCGCGAGAATGAAGGGACTGGGCGGCCCTTCTCCTTTGGAACGCATTACTGTTTGTTCGTCCGCCATGTTGAGACTTGCGGCAAAAGCCTATAACAACGGCGTGCCGCTCCGCACATCTTTCTGCCAAGCTTCTTTGCGATATTCCGGGCCATCCCGTTTGCCCTTCCGCTTTGCGCGAGTTATTCTCGCGTGTTCCCTGGAGGACGATGATGCGCTTCATGAAAATCGCGCAGTGGACTGCGTTCGTGAGTTTAGCGACAGCCCCGACCGTTCCGCTCTGTGCGCAACAATATGACCAGAAACTTTTTTCCGAAATGCGCTGGCGCTGCATTGGGCCGTTCCGCGGCGGACGCACCGTTGCGATCACCGGCGTACTGCATCAACCCAATCTTTTTTACATGGCCCCCGTGAATGGCGGCGTCTGGAAGTCCGACGATTTTGGCAACACCTGGAATCCCATTTTTGATGATCAGCCGACCGGCTCGGTGGGAGCAATTGCCGTCGCGCCTTCCGATCCGAGTATCATTTATGTCGGCAGCGGCGAGGGCCTACAGCGGCCCGATCTTTCCGTCGGCGACGGCATCTACAAATCCACCGACGCGGGCAAAAGCTGGACGCATCTCGATCTAAGCGATGCGCAACAGATCACCGCCATCGTTGTCGATCCGAACAATCCCGATCGCCTTTTTGTTTCCGCGGAAGGCCATCCCTACGGTCCCAATCCCGTGCGCGGCGTCTTCCGCTCCGTCGATGGAGGGAAGACCTTCGAAAAAGTCCTATACAAGGATGAAAACACTGGGGGCGCCGATGTGGTCATGGTTCCGGGCGACCCACAAACTCTCTTTGCTGCGCTCTGGGCCGCCCGCGTTGCTCCGTGGGAAGTTCGCAGCGGGGAATATTTCATCATTCCCGGCAGCGGACTGTACAAGTCCACCGACGGGGGCACCACCTGGCGGCCGATTACCCAAGGATTGCCAACCGCCGAAGATGGGCTTTCGCGCATCGGCATAGCCATCTCGCCAAGCAATCCGAAACGCATGTATCTCGACGTGGAAACCAAAAAAGACAAGGCTGGCGTCTATCGCTCCGACGACGCCGGCGAATCATGGCAACTCGCCAATTCCGACCATCGTATCGGCGGACGCGGACCCGGCGCCATGGGCATCGCCGTCGCGCCAGGCAATCCGGACGTAATCTACGTGGCTAACACCGCTTCCTGGAAATCCACAGACGCCGGCAAAACGTTTGTTGGCTGGAAAGGGGCTCCCGGAGGCGACGATTACCAGCGCATCTGGATCAGTACGGAAAATCCTCAGATCATCGCAATTTCCGCCGACCAAGGCGCGTCGATCAGCGTGAATGGCGGAAATACGTGGAGTAGTTGGTACAACCAGCCCACCGCGCAGTTTTACGACGTCAACACCGACAATCGCTTTCCCTACTGGGTCTACGGCGGCCAGCAGGAATCCGGCAGCGTAGCCACAAAAAGCCGCAGCGACTACGGCGAAATCTCTTTTCGCGATTGGAGTTTGCTAGGCGTCTTCGAATACGGCCGGGCAATTGTCGATCCGAAAGATTCGAACATTGTTTTCGGCGCGAAACTGACCCGCACCCGGCAAGACATTGGCGAAGTTGCCGACGTCGCCCCCGAACCGGTTCGCCGCGGCGAATACCGCTACAACCGCACTCTGCCTTTGATTTTCTCGCCTCTCGATCCCAACGTTCTCTACTTCGGCGCAAACGTTCTCTTCAAGACCACCGACCAGGGCCGCAGTTGGGCGGTCATCAGTCCGGACCTTACCCGTGAATCCTACGAAGTTCCTGCAAATCTCGGCGCGTTTTCCGCCGGAGATCCAGAAAAAGGGAAACATCGCGGCACGCTTTATGCCCTCGCGCCGTCATTCAAAGAGCCAGACACCATCTGGGCGGGCACCGACGACGGGTTGATTCACATAACCCGCGATGGCGGCAAAACCTGGAAGAACGTCACCCCGCCCGCCCTTACGCCCTGGGCGAAAGTCGCCATTCTGGAGGCCTCGCACTTTGATCCCGGCGCCGCCTACGCGGCCGTCAACACCTTTCGCCTCGATGATCTGCGTCCCCACATTTTCCGCACGCGCGATTACGGCACGACCTGGCAGGAAATTGTCAATGGTCTCCCCACGAACGCCGCGTCGGACGTTGTGCGCGAAGATCCACAGCGCAAAGGCCTCCTTTTCGCCGGCACGGAAAATTCCGTCTATGTCTCCTTCAACGATGGCGATTCCTGGCAGCCGCTCCAGCTCAACCTGCCGCACACTTCTATGCGCGACCTGGCCATCCACGGCGACGATATCGTCGTTGCGACGCACGGCCGTTCCTTCTGGATTCTCGATGACATCACCCCGCTGCGCCAATTGATCGACAAACTGGCCCAGCAACCGGCAATTCTGTTCGCGCCACAAACCGCTCTGCGCTGGCGCTGGAATCGCAACACGGATACGCCGCTGCCTCCCGAAGTCCCCGCGGGCACGAACCCGCCGGACGGCGCCATCATTGACTACTACCTGGCCGCAAACACGCAAGGCCCGGTCTCGTTGGAAGTGCTGGACTCCAGCGGAGAACTAGTTCGCCGGTACACCAGCACCGATAAACCGCCGTCGCTGGAAGAGTTGGCCGCCACCCATCCGATTCCGATGTACTGGGTTCGTCCCACACAGATCCTATCGGCCGAACAAGGCATGCATCGCTTCGTCTGGAACCTGCACTACGCTCCACCGGATGCCCTCGAACGGGAATTCCCCATTTCCGCGATCGTTCACAACACTCCGCTGGTGCCCCTCGGCGCCTGGGCGCTTCCCGGGTCATACACGGTCAAGCTCACCGTCAACGGCCAGAGTTACAGCCAGCCGCTCTCGCTAAAAATGGACCCGCGAACCAAAACGTCCATCGAAGATTTGCGTAAGCAGCACGAAATGCAAATGGGCGCCGTCGAAGGCATGGACGACGCCTACGAATCGCTGGGGCAGGTGAAATCCGTGCGCAGCCAGATCAAAGAGTTGTCCAAACAAGCTCACGGAAAAGAAAAGCTCGCCAAAGAACTGACGACGCTGGACAGTCAGTGCGCCGAACTCGAAGGTGGAACCCAGCACAGCTTTTATGGCGTACCCTCGAGCGGCAAACAGCCCGAGAATTTCTCCACCCTCAATCAGCACTTGGCCGCAATCCTCGCCATCGCCGACAGCGCCGACGCCGCCCCGACGACCCAGGCCACAGCCGCCTACCAGGACCTCGAACAAGGCGAAACCGCCCTCCGCCGCCGCTGGAGCGCCATCCGTGAACGCGATATTTCCGACCTTAATAAACATCTGACCCAGTCCGGACTCTCCTCCATCGATCCCAAGAAACCACTGGAACAGAAATTGGGCGGAGCCTCCGACGGCGACGACGAACCATAACCCGCGCATTCCAATCGTAATCGATGTCAGAATTGCGCTGAAAGTGACCGTAGCCAAATCAAAGTTTGACCATAGAGCGCCGCTTGACTGGATGGTCGTCCGCGAACTGCGCTTTACAATGCTAGGCTACAAAGACCCCGCCGACCGCTTTCTCGCTGCCGCAGCGAAAGTCTACGATCGAACTCTGATCACCGCCGACGAGCGATTGCTGATGATTCCGGGTCTGAAACATTGGCAAACGCGTAAGCCATAACCTTCACCCTCTTCCACTTTTCACCGGTCGCAAATCGCCATTCACCGATGCCACGCCCGCATTCGCCGAATGAACCTTTTGTGAAGTCTCATTCGCTGATTACGATTGGTCGAGTAAAGGAGGCTTGTATGACTACCTATGCTTACGCTGCAAAACCCTATAAAGGAATGGGTATGAACGGCACCGTCGCCCGCTGGTATGCGGGCCTAACCAAGAAATCCATGGACGACTTCAAAGCCCTGGCGCGGCGCACCGCCGATCAAATTCCAGCAGGTGCGTCGGTTCTCGAAGTGGCTCCCGGCCCCGGTTATTTCGCCATCGAACTCGCAAAACTTGGCAATTTCCAGATCACCGGTCTGGATATCAGTGAAACCTTCGTCGAAATCGCCCGCGCGAACGCCGCAAAAGCAGGCGTGGGTGTCGACTTCCGCCATGGCAACGCGTCCAGCATGCCGTTCGTCGACGATTCCTTCGATTTTCTTCTCTGCCGCGCCGCGTTCAAGAATTTCAGTGAACCGCAGCGAGCGCTCGAAGAAATTTTCCGCGTCCTGAAGCCCGGTGGGCACGGCCTGATCATCGACCTGCGAAGGGATGCGTCGATGGAATCGATCAATCAGGCTGTGGCCGAAATGAAGGTCGGTGCCGTGAACGGAATCATCACCAGGTTCACGTTTCGCCACATGTTGCTCAAACGCGCCTACACCAAGAGCGAACTCGAGCAGATGGTCTCACGCACCAAATTCCAACGAGCGGAGATTCACGAGAACCTTCTCGGGCTGGAAGTCGTCCTCTTGAAGCCGCCCAGGTCCCTAGCGTTTAACTACTTCTAGTTATTGAAGTTCCTTGTGGAAAAAGGAGGTGATCCGTTTGTCCGCATCCTCGGTTGCCTGCTTGCGATATCCATCCTTATTATTGGGGTTCTGGAACGCGTGCCCCGCGCCCTCATAGATCTTGATATCCGGATTTTTTCCTGCTGCCTTCATCGCCGCTTCGAAAGCATGCACGCTTTCCGGCGGAATGCCTTTGTCATCGGCTCCAAAATTTCCCAGCATCGGCGCCTTGATCTTCGCAATGATTGCGGCGTCGGTCGGAAGCGGTCCGTAATTGACCACAAAAGCTGCGAGCTTCGGTTGAACTTCGGCCAACTTGATCGACCATCCCCCGCCCATGCACCACCCAATCGCGCCAATCTTGGTCACCTCTACATCCGGTCGTGAAGCCAGATACGCAAATGCCGCTTCGAGGTCACGCAACCCGCGATCATCCGGCAATCCCCGCATCAGGATATGCGCTTCATCGGGCGTCGTCCCCACTTTGCCACGATAAAGATCGACGGCCAGCGCCACGTAGCCGTCCGCCGCAAACTGTTTCGTTTGCTCCTTCACCCAGTCGTTCAGCCCCCACCACTCGTGAATCACGATAATCGCCGGGTGCTTTCCTCCGCCGGATGGCAACGCCAAATAGCCATTGACCGTCTCGTCTCCGCTCTTGTAGCTGACAGTCAGCGTGTTCTGGGCAGCAGCCGGTAAGATCGCAACCAAGCACAGCGAGAGCAAAAGGAAAACGTTAAGAAATGCGACGCGGCGAATCATAACAACCTCCAGTGCAAAAAACGCTGAGCATTGTAGCGGGCGACTGGCGCGAACACCAGCGAAGGATCGTGTCAGTTGTGTCGGCTGCGATGGTGGCGCGCTGTCAGCTCTGCGAAATCTACTTGCTGAGTTCGTCCAGCGCAGCGAGGACTTCGTCGCTGTGCTTCTGCACGTCCACGTCGGTCCACACTTTGCGAATCTTGCCGCTTGGATCGATCAGGAATGTATGGCGCGCGGAAAGTTTCGTGACGCCGAAGTTCATTGTAGAGTCGTACTTCTCCGAAACCTCATACTTCGTATCCGCCAGCAGTTTGAAATTCAGGCTTTCCTTCGCGCAGAATTCCTGGTGCGATTTCTCGTCCTGCACGCTCACGCCGAGAATGACTGCGCTCTTCGCATCATACTTGGCCATGTCGCGCTGGAAATTGTGTGCTTCGATCGTGCAGCCCTTCGTCATGTCCTTCGGATAAAAATACAGTACAACCCATTTACCGCGAAAATCGCGCAAGCTGATTGGCTTGCCGTCCTGTGAATTCAGCGTGAAATCCGGCGCTTCCGTTCCCACGGCGGGTGCCTTATCCCCGGCGCGAAGATTGCGGGCCAGCAACGCCAGCGCCCCAACCACCACTACTGCCGCCACACCCAATACGTACAGCATGCGTAGATTCCTCATACTTCACCCCCGCCGACAATACCAAAATTTCATGCCTTTTTATACTGGGTGGCACGCCAAGCACGCCAAGAGACGCCGCGACAGTTATGCACACCCTTGCTATTTTTTCACAGCCGGCGGCTTTTCCGGAACGTGCATGGGAGCCCTCTTCGCTTCCCGATTTCGCGGAGTCCCGTCTTCCGGCAGGGAAGACACGGGCCAAAATCCTGGAGACGGTTTGTCGAAAGCTACCCCGATCCCCGGAACCTCCGTGATCTTTGGTTGATGTCTACGACAGTACAGTTCGTCTCCTCGTTGGTGGCGAGATTCTTCATCCGCAGCGGTTGTCCGAAGAGCACCTGTTCGTGAAGTTGGATAAGCGTTCGACGCGCGTTGACCACCAGTGTGTTGGTGCGCTCGGAAAACACCGCTCCATTGGCGCGTTCCCCAGAAATGACCATGGACACGGACAGCAGAATCCGTTGGCTGCGCAGCTGCTGGGCATGCGGTAGCGGTCGAAAGTGAGTTGTATTCAAAGCCGTGCTTTCATCTGTCGTTTTGTATATTCATGAGGAGCCAGTACGCAAGGAAGGCAATTCGACCTCCGTCGTGACCTCTACATTGGAATTCTCCCAGGAATGACGTCCGATGGTTGCGCATTCGCGCCAGCATATTTCAGCCATCTCTTTGAGGAAACAGCTTTGGAAAGTATCAGAATGATCGTAGATAAGAAACGCTTTCGGTGCGCCTGTGCCAACGAAGGACGAAAATTGTGCTAAAGGTCAGGCCGCAGAGCGTAGGAAATCGGTATGCGCTGTTCCGCCTTGGAATTGGCGCTTCTTTACTTAGACAACACCTCCAAGCCGCGCCGTAGCCTCCGTGCTTCGCTCCATTGCTATCATCCAATGCGGGTGTAATCTCGCTCTATGATTGAAACTGAGCCCGAACTCGAGAAATCCTCCAATTGGGGCCTGGCTGCCCTCCAACAGGTTCGTGAGGCTCGGCGCGTTCATCAGGAGTCCGTTGCCCCGCAGCGCTCTCAGTGGATTCGAGCGAACAGATACTTCTACGGCCGCATTCAGCGTCTCTTGCAATTCATCGTCGAGCCGCGCCGGCGCGTCCTCGAATTGCGCTGCGAGACCGGCGATTTCCTCGCTTGCACCAAGCCGTCTTTCGGCGTCGGCGTGGACATCAGCGATGCAATGTTGGCGCGCGCTAAGGCGGAACATCCCGAGTTACAATTCCTGAAGAGCGATCCCGAAGATCTCGATCTCCACGAAACATTCGACTACATCCTCTTCGATCACATTTTCGATACCGTTGACATTTTGCGCGCATTCGAACGCGTCCGCGCGCATAGCCACGCCGACACGAAGATCGTCATCATCAATTACAACCACTTCTGGCAGCCCATCCTCGAATTGGCCACCAAGCTGCGTCTCCGTTCCCGCTTCGTCGAGCCCAGCTGGGTCAGCGAAAATGATATCCGGGGATTTCTTCGCCTCGCTGGTTTTCGGCTCGTTCGCAAGCACCGTCTCCTGCTTTTCCCCAAATACATTCCTTTGCTAAGCAGCTTCGCGAACGATTTCCTGGCGCGCTTGCCCGCTCTGCGCCGCCTTTGCTTGATGCAAGTCATGGTGGCGCGGCCCATCGTTCCCCCCACTCAAGAATCCGAGGTCACCGTCTCGGTCGTGGTTCCGTGTCGCAACGAAGTCGGCAACATCCAGGCCGCTGTTGAGCGCATCCCGGAAATGGGCCGCCAAACCGAAATTCTTTTTTGCGACGACCAATCCACCGACGGCACCGCCGGCGAAGTCCGCCGCATGCAACACCTCTACCCGGAGAAAGAAATTCGCCTCATCGAGGGGCCCGGCATCTGCAAAGCCGAAAATGTCTGGACCGGTTTCCGCTCCGCTCGCGGTGACGTGCTCATGATTCTGGACGCCGACCTCACCGTCATGCCAGAGGAACTGCCCTTCTTCTTCCGCGCGTTGATCCAGCATCACGGTGGCTTCATCAACGGCAGCCGCCTCGTTTATCCCATGCAGCAGTTAGCCATGAAATTTGTCAACATCCTCGGCAACAAATTTTTCAGCCAGCTTTTTTCTTTTCTTCTCGATCAGCGCATCAAAGACACTCTCTGCGGCACGAAGGTTCTCTGGCGCAAGGATTGGCTGCGTCTCGAACCCTATCTCGGCAGCTGGGGCATTCAGGATCTTTGGGGCGACTACGAGCTGCTCTTCGGCGCCAGCAAACTTCATCTCGACATCATCGAAGTTCCCGTCCACTACCAGGAGCGCATTTATGGCGTCACCAAAATGACCAAGGTTTTTTCCAACGGCTGGCGCATGCTGCGAATTTGCTGGCACGCCTGGTTGCGCCTCGGAGGCTAGCTCCTCTTGCCCGCTTCCTACATTCGCCGCCTGTTAGCCCATCCGCTGACCGCTTCGCTTGCTCTCGACGTCTTTGTCTCGCTCCGGAAGAGCGCTCATACTTCCTGAACATGTTAACCACCAAAACGAAAGTCGCGCTCGCCGGCGTAGCCTACAAATTCATTTCGTTGGGCAGAAGTCTGGTCGGAAAGGATGATTCTGTCCTTGTGCAGCGAGGCGGCATTCGCTATCACCTCGATTTGAACGAGGGCATCGATTTTTCCATCTATCTTCTCGGTGCCTTCGAACCGGGCACGCAGAAAACCCTGCAGAAACTCGTCACGCCAGGCGATGTGGTCTTCGACATCGGCGCAAATGTCGGAGCCCACACCCTCTCAATTGCTCAAAGCGTGGGCAACTCCGGCAAAGTCTGCGCCTTCGAACCCGCCGATTTTGCTTTCGCCAAACTGAAGCGCAACCTGGCGTTGAATCCGGAACTTCAAGCCCGTACTTTCCCGCAGCAAATCCTGCTAGCCGCAAGCTCAGCAGCGTCACCGCAGCGGGAAATCTACGCAAGCTGGCCGTTCGAAAGCAGCGAACCCGTCCACCCAAAGCTCCGCGGCCGCTTGGTTTCTGCCGAACACGCCGCAATCGACACCCTCGACAATGTTGTTCAGCGCGAAAACATCACGCGGCTCGACCTCATCAAAATGGATGTCGACGGCCACGAACTTCCCGTGCTCCAGGGAGCCAGCGATACGTTGCGCCGCTTCCGGCCAACTTTGGTCATGGAAATGTCTCCCTACATCCACGCCGAGTTTCATCACAACTTTGGCGACTTTGTAGAGATCCTGAAGCAGGCCGGATACGAACTGCGCGATGCCGATACCGGCAAATCCGTGCCCGTAGACGCCGTACAACTCGAGCGTCTCATCCCCGATGGTGCCAGCATCAACGTCGTCGCGCAGTGCAATGCGAGCGCTCGCTGAAACTCGGCTCGCGGCCGGTGCTCAACTCTTTGCTTTCGTCGCTCTCGGTGTGATGTCGCCGCTCAATATATTAATCGCGTTGTCCAACGTTTGGCGCCGTTTCCAGAAATCGGCCCACAAGTCGCCTTCTTTTTTCAATCGCTCGGGTAGTGTCTGTATGTTCAGCTTTTCCGGTTTGAGGCTAGGCCGCAACTCTCGAGGGTGCAGCGGTGTCGAAGCCGGCGCTTTCGGAAACGCGCGCACCACGTAAGGCGCAGCCAGCGGCCGTCCCTCCGCATTTTGCGCCACATCGATCAGCACACGTCCGGCTGGCCGTTTCGAAACGGTTCGCTCATTCGTGACCAATTTCGCATTCTCCGCGCTCACCATGCGCGCCACGATCTCCGCAAACGTCCGCAACTGTTCGTAGGTGTAAACCGGCTCGACCGGAAGATATAGATGCATTCCCGTCGCGCCGGATGTTTTTAGAAATACATTCAGTTTCAACTCTTCCAATTTTTCGTGAAGCGCCTTCGCAATCGCGACTACCACGGAAAATTCCGTGCCCTCCGACGGATCCAAATCAAAAAAGAAGTAATCCGGGTGTGCCAGGTCGGGGTAGCGGCTGCTCCACGGATTGTGATCGATGCACCCAAGTCCGGTTAGATAGAGGAGGGAAGCGCGGTCATTGGCAACGGCGTACGGCATCTGCTGCCCTTTCGATTCAGAGTCGATAGGAACGGTCTGGAACCAGTCGGGCAGGCCAAGACTCTCATTCATATTCTTCTGAAAAAACGCTTGCCCCTTGATCCCATCCGGATACCGCCGCAACACCAACGGCCGGTCCTTCAAAAACGGCAACACGTAATCCGCCATGCGGTAGTAGTAAGCGATCAAATCGCGTTTCGTGTATCCGGATTCCGGGAAATATACCTTGTTCAGATGGCTCAGCCGGAATCTCTTCCCTTCGATTTCCAATACCGCGTTTTCCGCGCGGCCCTTGAACAGCTCCGCTTCGATCTGTGCCTTCGTACCCAAGACCTTTCCTACAATGGGCGGCGCGTGTACAACGCTTGGCGCGCTCGCTGGCGCAGGCGACATGTCGGTTGCCGCAACTTTGTTCTCCCAGCGGCAATCCTCCGGCTTTGCATCGTCGTGCAACCGCAGGAATACCGGGTGCCGTAGACGGTTTTCCTGCGTCCATCCGCTGAAGCGCGCCCGTGCCACCAGCTCCGGTTTGACCCATGTTGCTTTTTCGTTCGTTTCGGGAACTTCATCGAAAGGACACTTGCCCGTTTCCAACTCCTTCAGTCTCGCCGCCACCTCCTTATGCGTTTCGGCATTGAACCCGCTGCCCGCATGTCCGATGAATCGCAGCTTCTTTCCCTCATACAGCCCCAGTAACAACGAACCAAGGGGAGCGCCCGCTCCTCGCGGCGCTGTCCAGCCCCCTACCACTGCATCGAGAGTCTTCGACGTTTTCAGTTTCAGCCAGTTCGCGCTCCGCTCGCTCACATACCGGCTGTCGATCCGTTTCGCGACGATTCCTTCCAGCCCGTTCTTTTTCGCCAGTTCGAATAATTCCTTTCCTTTTTCCAACTGATGATCGGAATACCGGATTCTTTCCGAACTGTGCAGGAGCCGATGCAAAAGCTGTTTGCGTTCGAGCAGCGGCGCCGCCCGCAGGTCGTATCCGTCGCAATACAAAAGATCGAACGCAAAATAAACTACCGGATACTGGGAAATCAACGTCTGCGACGGATTCCGCACATGCATCCGTTCCTGTAACCTTTCAAAATCGCTGTGTCCTCGGTCATCGAGCACCGCAATTTCGCCATCAATGATCGCCCGGCGTCCGCCGCACGCCTCTGGCAGTCCTCCCAAATCCGGATATTGCGAAGTAATGTCCGAGCCTGATCGCGCCCGCAACGCTAATTCGCCATCTTCGATCCACGCGAGTGCCCGAACGCCATCCCATTTAATTTCGAACACCCAATTCGGATCGGAGAACGCTCGCTCCGAAAGAGTAGCCAACATCGGTGCCATGCGCGCCGGCATCGCCGCCTTCTTCGCGCCTTCAAGTTCGGCGGCGTGCAGCGGACTCGGCTCGCGTTTCGGCGCTTCCTGCGCCTTGATCTCTTCCAGCACGCGCCCCGTCAAAACCGACCCGTCGTGCTCATCGATGTCCCAGTTGGGATCCACCGCGGCATCCTTGTGCTTGATCATCAACCACTCGTTACCTTTCTCGCTGTTCTTCAATTTGACGATCACAAAGCTGCCGCGCAATTTTTCCCCATTCAGCCCAAACTTAATCTCGCCCCGCTCTACTTGCTTGGCCGCGTCGTCCTTCCCCTCCACCTGAAAAGTTCCACGGTCCCACACCATCACGGTGCCTGCTCCATAGCTCCCCTCGGGAATATTGCCTTCGAAATTCGCGTAGTCCAGTGGATGATCTTCGGTACGCACCGCCAGCCGCTTGTCATCCGGATTCAACGAAGGCCCCTTCGGCACCGCCCACGACTTCAGCGTTCCTTCAATCGCTAGGCGAAAGTCGTAATGCAATCGCCGCGCCGCATGCTTCTGCACAACAAAAGTGTTCTCCGTCTTGGTCGCAGTCTCGGCGCCCACCGGCTCCGGCGTGCGATCGAATTGCCGTTTCTTCTGGTACTCCTCCAGTTTTTTCGCTTTCGCCATGGCCGCATTCTATCTCACCCCTTTCGGCGCCTTTTAGAGGTACTTTTAAGGGGTTTTTCCCGCATTTCGGCTTGCATCCGTTCAGTCCGCTCGCTAACCTTGAAGACTCATCTTCGCTTTTGGGGCCAGTTCGCTAGAGCCGGTTCGCGCCAAAAAGGAGCCTCCCCATGGCCACTACAATCTGGAAGGGCCACCTGACATTCGGGTTGATCTCGATCCCGGTGCGCCTCTTTGCCGCCGCCCGCGGCGAGCGCGTCAGCTTCAATCAGCTCCACAATGTCTGCCATTCTCGTCTGAAGCAGCCCCTTTTCTGCCCGGTCTGCAACCGCAACGTGGAGCGCTCCGAGATCGTAAAGGGTTACGAGTACGACAAGGACCAATACGCCCTATTCACTGAGGAAGAACTCGACAAAATTGAACCTGCTTCGGCGCGCGTGATGGAGATTCTGGAATTCGTCAAGCTCAGTGAGATGGATCCTCTTTATTTTGACTCCTCCTACTACATCACTCCGGAAGATCCTGGCTTGAAAGCCTATAAGCTTCTGATGAAGGCTATGGAGGAGACCGGCTACGGCGCTATCGCCAAAATCACCATGCACCAGCGCGAACACATCGTGATCATTCGTCCGGGCGCAAAAAACTTGACGCTGCACACCATGTTCTATTCGAACGAAATTCGCGCCGCCGAATCCATCCCGACGGACAAGGTCGAAGTGAAGGACCAGGAAAAGAAGCTCGCCGAGCAGCTCATTCAAAGCCTCGCGGTTCCATTTCAGCCGGAAAAATACCGCGACGAATACAGCGACAACGTCCGCGCCATGATCGCCGCAAAGCTGCAAGGCCAGGAGGTTGCCGAAGCCCCGCAGCCGCGTCTCGCTCCGGTCATCGATTTGATGGAAGCTCTCAAGAAGAGCATCGCCGAAAAGCAAGCCCCTCCGTCTTCGGCGGCGCAAGCGGGTCCAGTCGCTGTGCCCGCGGGCAAGAAACCTCCGGCTCGCGCCGTGCAACCCGCGCCAGCAGCGCAAAAACGGGGGAAGAAGGTCGGCTAAGTATTGATGAGTGCCACGGAAAGATTCAGTCCCGCGGACGTGCAACGTATCCTGGGTCTGACCCGCAAGCAGTTGGACGCCTGGGACCACCTCGGTCTCGTCTCACCGCAGCAACGGCAGGGCTCAACCTACTACGATTTTCGGGACCTCATCGGTTTGCGCACCGTTAAGCAATTGCTCGCAACCGGCGTCTCCGCCAACCGCCTGCAGAAAGCGCTCGCCGCTCTGAACGAAAAACTTGCCCAAGTAGATGCTCCGCTCTCCCAATTGCGCATCCTTTCCGATGGTAAAGACGTCCTCGTCGAACACGGCGCCGCGCGCATCGAACCTCTCTCCGGCCAATTCGTCTTGAATTTTCAAACGCGAGAACTCGACGAAAGCGTCCGCTTCATCGGCAAGCGCAGCGCCGGTGATTGGCTCGCCATGGCCCTCTCTTACGAATCCGACAAAGCCACTAGGCCCGATGCCATCGATGCATACAATCGCTGTGTCGACGCCGATCCCAAAAACGCCGACGCACTTTTGAATTGTGGAACTCTCTATTACGAAGATGGCGATTCAGAGAAAGCTGTGGAGTATTTCCGCCGCGCTCTCGCCGCCCAGCCACAAAATGTTCTGGCCTACTTCAATCTCGGCAGCGTCCTCGAAGAAATGGGCGAACTCGAACAAGCGCGTCAGCACCTGCGCCAGGCCGTGACTCTCGATCCGAATCATGCCGACGCCCATTACAATTTAGCCTTCGTCGCCGAAAAGCTGCACTCCTTCGCCGAAGCCCGCGAACACTGGCAAGCCTACGTGAAGCTCGACCCCATCGGCCCTTGGTCCGCCTACGCCCGCCAACGCATCGCCGCATCCCAAATCGCCAAGTCCGCCAGGTCCTGATCGACCAGTTGCCATCGCGCAAAAATGGCCTATCATAGTGCGCCGAGCTAGACCGGCGTCGAGGAGGTCACCGCACCATGTCAAAGCGCATGCCCATTCCCACGGATTCCAGCAGAAGACAGTTTCTTCAGTCAGTTCTCTCAAGCGCAGCCGTTGGAGTTGCTGCGGAAACCGGAATTGAGTTTGCTTCTCCACCGACGGTAAACGCCCAGAGCAATCTCACTCCTGACGCAGCCATGCAGGAATTGCTCGACGGCAACCAGCGATTCGCCGCAAATCAACTCACCTCCATTGCGCACGACCTGACCATCCTGAAAGAAAAAACAGTGGACAAGCAGGAGCCCTTCGCCGCGGTTCTCGCCTGCGCCGATTCTCGCGTGCCAGTGGAACTCATTTTCGATCAGTCCATCGGCCACATCTTCGTCACCCGCGTGGCCGGCAACATCGTGACTCCCGAAATTATCGCCAGCCTCGAATATGGCGTTGCCGTCCTCGGAGCCGAAGCTCTCCTGGTCCTTGGCCACAACAGTTGCGGTGCTGTCAAAGCGGCGATGAAAGCCGACGCGGTTCCCGGGCAAATCAGTACGTTGTACCCGCACCTTCGTCAGGCAGTCGAACAGTCCGGAGGAAATGTCGCAACGGCTATCCAAGCGAACGCCAAGATTCAGGCCGAGCTGCTGCGCACCTCTTCCACCGTAATCCGCGACGCCGTCAAGGCCGGTAAACTGAGGGTCGAATCCGCGGTCTATGACCTTACCACCGGCAAGGTTACCTTGAGCTAGGCAATCTAGCGCAGACACCTTTGCGAACGTCCAGCCCTGCGTTCTTGGCGCGTGATGCGGGGCTGTCGCTACACTTTCAAGAAAATCTTCTTCCGCCACAACAACCACAACAGAATCCAGCAAAACGCTACAGCACCGAGTGAATAAACGAGCGAGGCGTTCGCCACGCTCAATCCGGCCGCTTCCAGATGAGCCTGCGCCGCTTCGTGCCAGTTCATGGCTGCGCCGCCGGGCCCTTTTGCGGTGAACGAATATCCGGGACCATACACCAGCGAGTCCGCTACGAATCCGGCAATCGCATTCATGCCAAACACCAGAATCGGCATCGTCCAACGGCCCCGCCAACGCTGCACCTCCGTCACCCAATAGAGCAAAGAAAGAAACAGCAGCGCGAAGCCGCCAGTAAACAGCACAAATGAACTTGTCCACAGATTCTTGTTAATCGGAAACCAGCGATTCCACAATTCGCCGCCTAGCAGCCCCAAAATCCCGAACAACACCATACCGCCCATCAACGTGCCTGCACTCTTTCTGCTTTTCAGCCAGTGTCCGGTCAACACGCCGATTAGCGTCGTCCCAATCGCCGGAATGGTGTGAAGGATTCCCTCCGGATCGCGCGTCCCGTCATATAAATGGCCCATGAATAGCTTTCGATCGAGCCACGCGGGCAGATTCTGCAACTGATCCATGAACGGAATATCGCGGCCCGGCAGTCCGGCGCCCGGCACCGGCACAAACCGCAACAGCGCCCAGTAGCCAACCAGGCATGCCAGCAACGCCACCACCAGCCCGCGGCGCCCCGCCCACAATTCCAATATCGCTGCGAAGAAATAGCAGATCCCGATTCGTTGCGTCACTCCTTCGAAGCGCCAGGTGTGCAAATCCAGTCCGATGATCGGCGAGGCGTTCACCAACATTCCGATGGCAATCAGAATCAAAGCGCGTTTGAACACATGCAGCAGGATCTGTTTGCGTGTTTCTCCGCGCTGCAACCGCGCCGAAAACGAGTACACCATCGAAATTCCCACAAGAAACAGAAACGAAGGAAAAATAAAATCCGCCGGAGTCCATCCGTTCCACTTCGCATGCATGATCGGCCAATACGCGCCCTCGTCGCTTCCTGGATTGTCGACAATAATCATCGCGGCGACCATCAAGCCGCGGTAAAAGTCCAAACACATCAACCGGCCCGATAGATTGGGCTCGGACACAACCGCGTAGCTCGCCGCTGCCGGAACCTGTTTTTCTGTATTCGCCATCGCCCCGACTATATCGACTCTCTTCTTCTTCCGCCACCGCGCAAATCAAGCGTCATAAAATACAAAAACGAGATTGGCCGCGCACATCAACTCGGTTATGGATGGAACGGGTGAGATAGGATACCGGTGTTTTCGTGAACGAGCTGAGAAGTACGCGAGGTAAGCGGACGGCTGGACGTCACCTGTGCGGAGCCAGCTTCAATTGGTTTAAGAACCGTCCGTCACCTGCTCCAAGTTCGTCGAGTATACACCGAATCGGGGCGAAAGGCGGTTGCGCCGGGAACCCATCCACCGACCAAGTTCTGCCAAACCGGACGGGCCCCCGGCGTCGTGAATCCTACTCACACCGTTCCCGCTGTCAAGTCCTACTTGCTACGCTCTGGCCATGCGCTCCCCAAACAGGCGCACCGGGTCATGGTAGCTACCGTACCCGAATCCACTTATGACTCGTCTATGTAGTACCGCATCTCAAGGGGCCCATGAAAATATCCGCCAGTGTCCCGGAGCAATTCAAAGTAGGCGAGAAGAACTTCTGGATCGCTTTCATTGCTTTCGTTGTTCTACTCTTTCTGATTCTTGTCGTATTTCCGTGGTGGCACGAACGGTATTTCGGCGTGGCCGCCAACGAATCCGCCGCCGTCGGCGCACTTCGCTGGGTCAACGCCCTGGAAAATCAGTACGCTGCCGCCCACGCAGACAAGGGTTTTGCCTGCGAATTCCTGCTACTCCAGGCGACAGAACAGATGAGCGGTGCAGCTGCCCGCAATCCCGCGGAAGCTCTATCCAGTAAATCCCACGGCTACAACTTCGCTTTTATCGGCTGCGCCGCGGACGCGCACGGAATCGTCACCCACTACCAAGTCGCCGCAGTCCCCGTGAAACCTGCCGTCTCTGGCCTTTGGGCGTTCTGCACCGACCAAACCGGCGTTCTCTTCTACGACGACGAAGCCTCCGCATCGCAATGCCTTGCTTCGCGCCAGACAGTTCCCGAACGCCTCCGTTACAAATGAGGGTGAGCGCCATGGGACGCTGTCCTTCGACGCGGCATCTTGGCGGTACCTACCAGCGGTAGGCGCGCCACATATCGGCGACGAAGCTCGGTTGGGAGACTTGGCCAGCGAGCCAGTACCGCGTCTGGCCCTGCCGTTCGTAACCGCCGTGGATTCCCACACCAGAACGCTGAGGTTACTCCCCCAACTCCTTCTGCAACGCCTTCCCCTTCCGAAACCACGGTCGCTCCACCCTCTGCATGTACCGCGGCAGCGTCCTCTTCTTCGCCACCAACTTCTCCGTCCACTCCCTTGCCTCTTCCTTCTTTCCAACAAGTTTCAGATAGTTCGCATAGTTGTACAGCGTCTCTGGCGTCGTCGAATATTGTGCGGCAGGCGCGAAATACATCGCCGCTCTTTCCAAATCTCCCGTCCGCGCATACGCATCCCCGAGCAATCCTGTTGCGCGGTAATAGTCAAATTTCGCGTCCTTTCCGACGACATACTCTAGGTCGGGGATGGCTCCTGCATAATCTCCCATCGCCAGCGCTGATTTTGCCCGGAGATAAAACGCATGGGGCGAATCACTGCGCACCGCAATGGCCCGGTTCAATGCCTCTCGGGCTTTTCCGTAACTCCTCTGCTCAAAATACAATTCGGCCAATTCTTCCAGATTTCCCGCCGACGGATTGTCCAGAATCTGCGTTTCCAAAGTCCGAATCCTCGATTGCCTCCCGAATCCCTGGAACACTCCGCGCAGCAGTCCCAAGTCCGGGATCATCTCCACAAACACATACACTGCGGCTCCCAGCACCCCTCCAAAAATGATGATGAAAAGCCAATAGTTCTCGGGGCGCCGCTTCACGAAGTGCCACAGCGCGATTCCTTGCACGATCAATCCCCACGGATAGATGAGGAAACTTAGTCCCCCCATGCGGGCCACCTCGCGCACTCTTCGTTTGGATGACGACTTAGCACTAGCTTCCTGTTTTACCTGCTCGGCGTCAATTTCAACCTTTTCATCTTTGAATCGGGAGTAACCGTTCGTTCGTCCATTTCTACCGCTTTCGATCCACCGTCTCCCTGGTAGGCCATCGGCTGATTCGCGCGGTTACCGGACGAGTCAAGAGGACGGCGAGCCTTCGTTAGCCGATTTATCTCCGGTTTAACTGGGGCCCCGTACGCTGGCAACCGCAGGTTTTGGCTCGACGACAAGCAAAAATTGACGACGCCCATGTATCATTTATCGCGCCATCCGGCCATTCTGACCCTCGCCGCTCGCTATGGTCTTCTGATTCTCTTCATTCTTGTACCAGTCCACAGTATCGTTTGCGCGGTTCCACAGGCTTCCGCTCCCGCCGCCCACACCCTTTACGGCACGGTGCTTGATCCCTCCTCATCCAATGTCGCTGGTGCCACCGTCACGCTCATCGGTTCCACTGGTCGATTGGTGGCGTCCACAATCACCGATCGCGCCGGATCATTTTTCTTCGACAACCTCCCACGCGGGAAATACCATTTGCAGATCCGGGCGGCCGGATTCAGAGACAGCGATTCCGATGTTACGGTTGGCGCAAAACCTCTGGCTCCCCTCCGCTTCACGCTTGCGATTGCCTCGCTCAGCGAAGTCGTCAGCGTGACCGCCGACGAGGCTATCCCCCAGGTCTCTCTCGAGCCAACCGACAACCAAAACGCGAACAATATTACTCGTGAGGCCCTCGATCGCGTTCCTGTGTTCGATCAGGACTACATCACGTTGCTCTCACGCTTTTTGAGCGACGACACGATTGGCACCAACGGTGTTTCCCTGGTCGTGAACGGCGTCGAAGCGAACGGTCCGGGCGTCTCCGCCTCTGCCATCCAGGAAGTGAAAATCAATCAGAATCCGTACACCGCGCAGTTCGCGCGCCCCGGCCGTGCGCGCATGGAGATTACTACCAAGCCTGGTACTCCGCGGTTTCATGGCACGCTCAATTTTTTGACGCGAAATGCCGCTTTCGACGCCACCAACTATTTCGCGGCCAGCAAACCTCCGGAAAGCCGTTATTACACGGAGGGCTCAATGACTGGTCCGCTTGGGCCCGACAAAAAGAATACGTTTCTCCTTTCCCTCGAGCAGGACTTTGACAACCTGCAATCGATCGTCCACGCCTACGGGCCGGGAAACATTCTGATTGACCAAAACGTGCCCGCCCCTGAACGACACTTCTTCGGCTCCTTCCGCGCGTTCCATGACTTCACGAGCGGCGACCAGTTCTGGATTGCCTATTCTTATGAGTACGAAAACCTCAAGAACCAGGGCGTCGGTGGCACCGTCCTTCAGGAAGCGGGCTACCTTTCCAGAAGTACCGAGAGCGAGATCAACGTCAGTTACCGGCATATTTTTTCGCCGCACTGGGTGAATCAGCTCCGCTTTCTCGTGGGACATAACGACGAACCCATCATCAGCAACGTCGAGGTCCCTCAGGTGATTGTCGAGGGCTACTTCACCGGGGGAGGAGCGCAGGCCGATTCCAAGCGCACGGAAGCTCACTTTGAAGGCACTGATTTCGTGGTCTACACCAGTCACGCCCACTCGCTGATCTTCGGTGTGGACACTCCCGATCTCAGTCGTCGCGGGGCAGACGATTCCACCAGCGCGCAGGGAACTTATACGTTCGCGGACATCAACGCGTACAACTCGAACCAGCCATCCGCCTTCAAAATCCAGACCGGCAACGGCCATCTGGTTTTTTGGGAATACAATGCTGCCGGTTTCATCGAGGACAGCGTCCGTCTCCGGCCCAATCTTTCTATCACCGTCGGTCTGCGCTACTACTTCCAGAACTATTTCCACGACGACGTCGATAACTTTGCACCGCGGTTCAGTTTTGCCTTCGCGCCCGCGCCCAAAAGCAAGACTATTTTTCGCGGCGGCGCCGGCATTTTTTATGACCGCAGTGGCCCCCGCCCGATCGCCGATCTGCTTCATTTCAATGGCGTGAATTTGCTTCGCCAGCTTCTTCCGGTGCAGACCGACGGATTTGTTCCTTATCCTGTTGTGCCCGCCGATCTGGTCGGAGTACCGACCAGCGTCGTGCAACTCGATCCCCGCTTGCGCATTCCCTACATTTTTCAATACAGCTTCGGGATTGAGCGTCAGGTGACCGCCAAGAGTACGTTCAGCGCAACCTATGTGGGAAGCCGCGGCATCGATCTCTTCCGCTCCATCGATTCCAATGCGCCTCTGCCTCCGGCCTATTCCGCCAGGCCCAACCCAACCATCGGACAGGTACGCACCTTGCAATCCGACGGCTACCAGAAGAGTAATGCGCTGGAACTTTCCTTCCGGGGCAAACCCACCAAATGGTTTTCCGGGCAGGCGCAGTACACGCTTTCCAAAACCTACAACAACACTGCAGGCATCACCTATTTTCCAGGCAACAGCAACTTCCCTTGGCTCGATTGGGCCCGTTCGATAAATGACCGGCGCCATAAGTTTGATCTGCTTGGCAATTTCGAACCCACGGATCTTTTCTCGCTGAGCGTTGCGTTGCAGGCTTACTCGGGCAAACCCGTCAACGTGACCACCGGCGCCGACGCAAACGGCGACGGAATCTTCAACGATCGCCCCGACAACGGTCTTGCGCCCAGAAACTCCATGCACGGGCCAGGGCTGCTCAACTTGGACGTGAATCTGGAGCACGATTTTCGATTCGGCAAGGAAAAGAAGAACGCGCCGAAACTTACCGTCGGCCTTAACCTCTTCAATGTGCTGAATCACCCAAACTTCGTCACCTACAATGGTGTCATTGGCCCAGACCCCACGCAGCCTATCCCCAGCTTTGGCATGCCTTCGTCAGCCCTGCCCGGTCGGCGCTTCCAGATCAACCTCGAATACAAATTCTGACCTTCCGCGGTCGCATCCGGGTTTGCTCGTCCCCCGAATGTTGCGCCTCGTTACAGAACACAGCAGTTTCGGTAGCCCATGCTCTTTCCACTGAAGCGGGTGTATGATTCCCGCATCAGGCGAAGGAGCACCGCGCATGCCTGCATCGGATACCTTCCGGATCTGGTTCGACGCAACACTCTTGATGGGTTTCACCTCTGGCGGCCAAGCCTTGCGCGCACAGGAAAAACAGTCCGCAATTCCCGGGGGGTATCGCATCGTCCCCGGAGATGTCCTTCAGATCGACGTCTCGAGGCGACCCGAGGTCACCAGGACCATCCCCGTCATGCCCGCTGGAACTATCCTTTTGCCGCTGCTCGGTAATGTAAAGGCCAGCGGACTAATGGCCATGCAACCGGCCTCGTCCGTCAAAAACTCGAAAGCAAAATCCCCAATCCGCAAGTCACCGTCACGATCTGCCAGGTCCACGGCCCGAACTTCTTACCAATTCCATTCGTTTCGGCAAAGCCTTTGCTGCCTAACATGCATGAGCTTCGCGTTGCCCTCACCCGAGGCTCTACCGGCAAGCCGTGTCGCCCGCGAAGGTTAAAGTTGGCGTGACAACACCCTGGGGCAACCCGCGGTTTTACGGTTGCCGAAGCAGCGGTCGCAACCCGCTCGAAATGAGTGAGGCTTCGGCCACTGCGGTAGGATTTAGGCCGGAATGACCAAATCGTGCGTCTATCTAAACAAGGACTCTCCATGCGAAACGTCATCCTAGCACTCCTGCTGACCGCCTGCGCCGCGGCACAACAAACCTCGCAGTCCACCCCAGCCGGTCGACAGGACGGCGGCGACCAGCGCGGCGACCACGTTATGGGTTTTTCCCACGACGCCACAACGCATCATTTCCGTCTTCTCAAAGACGGCGGCGAAATAATCGTCTTCGCGAACGACCCCAACGATAAACCCAGCATTGAGCAGGTTCGCGCTCACCTCTACCAGCTTGTCGGCATGTTCTCGAACGGCGATTTCAACGCCCCGATGCTGATTCACGACACGAACCCGCCCGGCGTAGCCACCATGACGCGTCTGAAGTCCGATATTCGCTACACCGTCTCCGAAATTGACCAGGGCGCAAAGATCCGTATCCTCACCAGCAGTCCCGAAACCACCGACGCCGTCCACGCCTTCCTGCTGTTCCAAATCATCGACCACAAAACTGGTGACTCCCCGGCGATCTCTAATTAGAACGGGCGAAAGTCAATGGGCTTGCGGGGTCGGTGCCTTCATCAATTCCACAAACATCTTGTTAAATCTTGCCAGATCCAAATCCATCTGGATTTCCACCAGGCGTTCGCCAAGCTTCGGGTTGTCCTTGTCTGTCCACGTCAGAGTGTCTCCGTAGGTCGCGCCGTGGTCGATGTCCACACTCATATAGCGCGTTTCTTTCTTGGTGATCAGCGTCGGATCAATCCACGCGGCCGCCGCCAGTTCATCCCACATATAGGAACCGCCCTGGTCTGCCATAAAGAACTTCACTACGTATTGCCCCGCGGCGCTGTTGCTCGTCTTGATTTCGCCAATCATTGCGTCCGTGATTCTGGTTTTGACCGAAATGTCCACTGGCGTGCAGACGATCTTCTTCCACGGTGCCGCTAACACGCTCTTCGCCGCCTCGGGATCGAACCAGAAATTGAATTCGTGCCGTGGGTCGCTGATAAATTCCGGATCGTCCGTCCGCGGACTCAAGCTTCCCCCCATAAACACCAGGCCTTCGGACAACTCGGCAAAATGGGGATCGATGGCGTTAGCCAGCGCCAGGTTCGTCATCGGGCCGCCCTCGTAGATCGTCACTTCATGCGGATATTTGTGAACCATACGGATCAGGAAGTGCGCGGCGTCCTCATCGGCTGCCCGCGTAGTAGGCTGCCCTTCCAGCATCTTCGGAATTACGTCGTGTTCGTGCCACCAGCGATCGTCCCACGCGCCGGCAAAGGCCACTTTTCCATACCGTGCCTGCCACAAAAGCGCTTCCTCACGGCGATGCACCAGCGGAAACACAGCTCCCGGCACCACCGGAATGTCCGTACGCCCAATCAGCTCCAGCAACCGCAGTGTATGTGCCACCTCTTCGTCGCGCCATTGGTTTCCGCTCACCACCGTGATGCCCAGCACTTCCACCTGCGAAGATTGAATCAACGTCAACAACGTCTGCATATTGCTGCCGCCCGGCCCCGAACAATCCTGATTAATGACCACCTTCCGGCGTTCCTGCGAGAATCCCTGGCTGGTAGCGGTCAGCAACACTGAAACGAACAGGAGCAGTCTTAGATTCCTCATCACATCCTCTTCGAGTGTTCGTATTCTCCAAACAGTATGGAATCCTATTCGCCAGGAACAATATGCAACTAAGGTGCGCCGGACCTGGTTGGAAACGCGCCAATCGTGACGAAGCACAGTCCACACCTACACGAAGAAACCGCTACTTTAACGGAAATAAACCGCGATGGTTAAAAATGGTGGAGGCGGGGGAGTTGAACTCACTTCGCCTATTGATAACACGTAACTTGTTGATTGTGAATAGTAATAGACTCGAGAAATTCGTCGATTCGAAAATTGTGGACACACTTTGGGCACAGTAATTTGGGGTGCACCCCTGCCTGCAGCTACGCCTAGGCTTACTCCTATGCCATCGTCCCGAGGTGCGACCGAAGACGGATCCCGGCCCACAGTCGTTTGGCGGCACCTTGCACGATAGGAACGAAAAAACAAAAAGCCTCAGTTTGACCAAGGTGCCGCCGAAACCACCACCTGAGAGAGTGGATAGATTTCCTTCATTTCCTTTTGTCAAGTAGGGGATAGGCGGCACCTTCAAATCATTGATTCTACAAAGGCTTAAGGTGCCGGCACCAATTCACAAACTAGACTGATAGCATGGTCGAACCCTGTCAGTGGCCCAGAATCACCTATTTTGGCGGCACCTTGATTGCCGCCCCTGAACCATCCTCCCAGCGTCGAAAATCTGACTGCAAAACATACTGTCAACATGTAGGCCGAGACCCCGAAAACTGCATCGAGATTAGGAGCGGGACCCTCCGTCTAGAAGCCGGACCGAACGCTTCTTTAACTCCCTGCGATGTTGGCGGAAACTTCTGGACCTGGCGCGCGTAGATGGAGCAGGGGGAGGTGTCTATGAAAGTTTTGCTGCGATTCGTCGTCTTGTGTCTTGCGGTGCCACTGCCGGCCGGGATGGTATTGGCCCAGGATAAACCAGCGCAGGAGAAACCCGCGGTGGCCCAGGAGAACCCGCTAAGCACGTGGAACAGGTACGCCTACGTGCGGGTGAAGGAAATGCTGCTGAAGTCCGCGGAGAAGATGCCAGAGGAGAATTACACTTTTAAGCCAGTCGACACGGTGCGCAGCTACGGACAGATCGTAGGGCACGTCGCGGATGCGCAGTACCTGTTCTGCTCGATCGCGTTGGGGGAGAAGAACCCGGCGCCGGACATTGAGCACACCAAAACGTCAAAGGCCGATCTGATCGCGGCGCTGAACACGGCCTTTGCGTACTGTGACAAGGCGTATGACGGACTGACCGATGCATCAGCCGTGCAGACGATCAAGCTATTTGGGAATGACGCCCCGCGGCTGAGCGCTCTGACGGTGAACAATATGCATGACCTAGAGCACTACGGAAACCTGTCGACATACATGCGGATGAAGAGCATCGTTCCGCCCAGCAGCGAACAGCAGCAAGCTCCGGCGCAGCCAGCTAAGAAGTGAGAAAGTAATTTCTACGGGCGGTCAGAGGTTGGCTTCAGACGAATCTCGTTGAAGCGCCAGTTCTTTGTATCGCCCTGGGCTGCCAAACGGCCATTATGGGCTAGGGCTTCAATACGTCGAGAAATCACTTCGTGAGCTTTATCTCCGTGTGGTAAATCGTGGCTCATAGCGTCTACAACTGTGGCAATCACCATCGCAACCTTTGTCCAGTGTTCTCCAACTGCTGAAAGAATAGCTGAGTCAATTTGCGACGTATTCATGTGGATTGTGCCTTGGCGGTATTGGTTTGCCAGAAGTGAAACTGAGACGCTATCGAACTTGCTGTATGCCGCAAAGCGTCGCGACGCCTCGATCTGCGTTGTCCGGATCCACCCTGGCCGAGACCTGCCCTCAGTCGGCACAGACCCGTGGCCTGCTCGGTTCAGCGAAGAACTGAAAAGCAGCTCCAGGGCCAGCTCGACCAGAAATACCGCCAACTCAAAGCACCCTTCCACGTTCGCGCCATATTCAGGGGGCAAGTCGATGGTGCTCTCAATGACGATCTGGGGTCGATAGGTCAGCGGGGGCCAGTCATTGCGGCTCCCTCGCTTCTTATACGTTGCGGCACCCACCTGCATTTCGCCAATATCGTTGACTGACAAAACCCAGCCATTTTCTCACTCTGTGTCGGCGGGAGATCTAGACAGGCTAGCGGCTCCCCTACCCCTGGCGGCCGGCCAACTTCTACCGACTTTCTACAAGTTTATTGACAAGGAGGATGAATTCGGCGCCGGGCGCGTTTTGATGCGCGCAGTGCACGCGGGAGAGCCCTGCGGAGATCCCCTGCTTCGACCTACGCCGCTGTCACGCCACTATCCCTCGAGGATCTCGGTGATTCCTTATGCCTCGCCGCCTTCATCGCCCAGCGCCCGGGCGCACTCATGCCACTCCTCGTCCTCGGCGTGGGCATCGCAAAACCATCTCCCGCATTTCGCGCAGTGCACAGTCGCCGGATAATCGCACGGCTCATCGTTGGGTGACACCCCTTGGCAAATACGCTCGAGATCTGGGGTTTCCGATCCATCCAGTTCTTCCAGCATCGGCACACCTCGAAAGCTGCATTATACTCAGGTCTCCGCCGGTTCAAACCAGTGCGCGGAACGGCTTCCTCCTCGAAATGTCCGGCCTTATCCCGTCGACGACATCTCGCACCTGCTTGTCATGCACGCGAGGACAATGGGTGACAGCTCGTGACATCGCAACGGGTGAGATCTCGTTAGGAGTCAGCCCAGCGGATATCCCGGTTAGGTTTAATCATTCATTCTTGATGTTTTTCGAGCTCGTGTCTTGATCGCTTAGCCGAAACCTGGCGTGGATTTCATCTCAACGGCGGTAGATCGTTAGCCAACACTGAAATAGAAAAAGTCGAGAGAACATTGGTCGATCAAACACGACTGGAAGAGGCAGCACACCCCCCTGGCCAATCGCGTACCGAAATGTCGGTTTGATTCGTGAGTTGCTTCGCAGAATGAAAGACGGTGAGTTTGATCGACCAGCAGTCGAAGTGAACGGCGGCTCGTCCGCGATAGTGGCGTCGTAGCCGTAGTGTGCAGTGAAGCGGGTTCCGGATTGGTCCCCGCACAACAGCAGTTCAAAAAAGCTAGCAGTGACAACAGGCCCCCTATCAATCGGATTGGTCTGTTTGCGATAGCAGTTGAATTTTTCAGAAACATCCAAGGAGAAGTCCGATGCGCAGTTTTGAGTGTTTTGAGTGTACGTGTGGTTTTCGAACAACAAACGAGGAAGTGGCGGTTGATCATGTGCGAACCCAGCACATTAG
>CAWILQ010000025.1:0-102452 GCA_963836965.1 Candidatus Acidiferrales bacterium | reverse complement strand
TGATTAGGTCTAGCAACTGCCCGCGAATCGTTTACGCCCAGCATATCGAGCAGTACGGAAAGCAGTTATTCGCTGAGATTTGCGACCGGGACCTAGAAGGAATAGTCGCGAAGAGAAGGCTGAGCATCTACAAAGACAACGGAACTGGTTGGCTCAAGATTAAGAATAGATCGTATTCGCAAGCAGAAGGGCGGCATGAAACTGCTGGCGCGGGCGAAGTAGGATCGGTTAATGATTGAAAAAGGATTATCTCCTTTTGGAGAATGACCCGGTGCCAGCGCCCCCAGGTGGTAGAGTGCAGTGACCATTTTCTAGGATCGCCCTGCGCCGAACAGAAGCCTGTCGAGAAACATCCTTAACGCTACTCCTGAAGCAGGCTAGCGGTAGTCAATGCGTGATGCCTCGGCGTGATATCCTTCGTGCATGCGAAGCAAACAGCCTAAAGTCGGCGACAAAATCCGCGTCAGCATGCATGGCGGGCTGTTTGCTGTATAAATCGGAAACGCAAGGAGCAAAATTCCACAACGTCGTGCTCTCAGAAGAATCGGACGTCCCAAAGATAAAGGTGTTTCAAATGGGCCGGGTGAGAGCGTGAACACGGCTTGGCTGAACGGGAAAAAGAGCGAAGAACTCATGGAAAGAGCAAACACTCTTTACAGGGACCGGCCTTCTCAATGGAAGGCACTGAGGCAATTGCTAGGGAAGATTCGCATTCCGCTCCTGCAATTTCGCGTACTCAGACTTGGCAGCGACGAGAATGGGAATGTCAGGGTCGGCGTCTTTCCAGAGCGTGAGGAAATCTTGGTAGGCCGTGCGCGCCCCGGCGGAATCGCCACTGGTGGCAAGAGCGCGTGCCCGTCCGAGGTGCGCCAGCGCGCCAACGATCGAGTTCTGCACAACACCACGATAGTCGATCACTTTCTGGAACTCCCTCGCGGCCTCTTGGCTCTGACCATCGGCAAGATAGGCGTAACCGCGAAAATAAACAGGACTCAATGGCCCCACCGTCGGTGAAGGGTTGCCAAGCTCATACGGCATTGCGGCTCGAAGGGATTCTATCGCTTTCGTGGGATTGTGCCGGTTGATTTCAATGATGGCGTGAACTGTCGGTAGCCAATAAGAATTCACCGTCGTGTCTTCCGGATATTTTTTGGCCAAATCCTCGGCGTTTCTTTTTGCTTGCTCGGTATTACCCGCTCGTGCGAGCACCAACGCGGCAATCGACTGAACATACCGGCCTCGGGGGGCGAGCCGCAACGTCAGAGCGGCGGTTTGCTGCGCCAGAGAAGGTTCCCCAACTTCAACCTCGGTGAAGGCTTGGGCGGCGGCCCAGCCCGCTGCAACCTCTCCGGTGCCGTTCCGCTGAGCCGATTCCACCGCGCGCTGCGAATACTCTCGCGCCTGTTTCAGTCGGCCATAGTAGGCCTCGGTGTCCGCTTGCGTCGATAGCAACTGGTCCTCCCAACCTGGCTTGCCCATTGCCAGAGAAACTTGTTTTTGCATGGCTTCGCTATCGTTGCGAAAAAAGGCAATCACGTAATAGTCAGGAGCCAGTGCCTCGGGATTCACCCCATGCGTCAAACATTGGTCCAGAACCGTTTTTGCTTCATCCAGTTTGTTCAGCGCGAAGTAGGCGGTTGCGAGGTTGTCGCAGGCGATTGCATTGTTTGGGGCCAGCTGGAGTCCCTGCAGGAAGTCCTGAACACTTCCTTGATAGTCCCCTCGGAGATTCTTGTCTACACCTACGGTGTTATACACGCCCGCGTCGCGTGGATAGGTCTGCTTCCAAAGCTCGGCGATTTGTTCGTCTTTAACGAGGTCCCCCGTAACGTAAGAAGATTCCAGAATCGAAATGGTCAGGCGTTCGCGCTCGGTCACCCGGTCACGCAGTTCATAGGCGTGATGGGCATTCTCCCCGGCTACAGCAGTTTCTCCAATATTGCCGTACATAAAGGCCAGCGTCGAGTAGGCCGCGGCGAAATTGGGATCCAACTCGACGGCACGCTTCAGGAACGGAATTCCTGCCGCACTTCCTTTCTCGTCGATCGCTTTACCAGCCAGACTGTACGCCTTTAATGCTTCCAGGGAACTGGTGGTAGCGTGTGCCAGCGGCACGTCGAACTTCTTGACCGAAGCAAGGGATTCTCCGAGGTTTCCGCGAAGTTCGGATGCCGCTTTCCCTAACGCGTCCAGAACTTTATCTTTCGATGACGCGTTGGCGCCGACCCGCACCAGCGATGCGCCCGTCGCACAGTTCACTGCCTCCAGCGTAACAACATATTGATTGCCCAGTCCCGAAATCGTCCCCGTCAACATCGCCTTCGACTGCGTCCGCTGGCACACCTCTCGCGCTACATCCTGGCTCAGCGGCGTGCTCCCCGGCTTCCCCATATAACGCAACGTCTCCTGCAGCTGCTCGTTCGACACCAGGCTCAGAAACGGTGACTGCTGCAGCGAGACAGCCAGCGCCTGCTTCAGTGCGTCGTCGAAAACGGGGTCGCCAGTTGTATTTACAAAGTCAGAAAGAAGAATCGTGTCTTTCTCGGTGAGAACTGCTGCCTTTGTGGAGTGCCAGTAAAGCGCCGCGGCGGCAACCGCCAGAATCACACACACTGCCGTCAACAACTTCCAGGCGCCCATCCTCGGGCTACTGCTTTCCGCACTCGGCACGGACGTACTGGCAGGCAAACTTTGCTGCAAGGAAGCCTTTTGTGGTTGCGTTACGCCAGCCGCTGGGGGAGAAACAGCGGAGTAATCCATGGGCACACGCATTTGCGCACTGCGCCCCGAATCGCTGTCTCGCTTTAGACGCTGCAGGTCGGTCCGCAGGTCGGCCGCGTGCTGATAACGCAGGTTGCGGTCTTTCTCCAGCGCTTTGTTGATCACGTCTTCCAATCGAGGCGGCAAATCCGGATTGAGTCGCACAGCGGCGACAGGCGACTTGTTGAAGATCGAGTCGAACATCGCCGCCGAAGTTTCACCACGAAAAGGAAGCGACCCGGTAGCCATCTCGTAAAGCACCGTCCCGAAGGAAAACAGATCCGTACGCGCATCCAGTTCTCTTCCGAGTGCCTGCTCGGGAGACATGTAGGCCACCGTGCCGAGCGCGGTGCCCGGACTGGTGAGCTGCTTTTCATAGAGAGAAACGCGCGTCTCCGCCGGGTCGAGAGAACTCTGACCGTGTGCACCGCTGGGCGAGACCTTGGCGAGCCCGAAATCCAGTATTTTCGCGTGGCCACGATCCGTCACGAAGATGTTGGCGGGTTTGATATCACGATGCACAATGCCCTTCACATGAGCGGCGTCAAGCGCATCGGCAATTTCAATACTCAGGGTCAGCAGTGTTTCGATTTCCATGGGCCGTCCGGCAATGCGATGCTTCAGCGTTGCGCCTTCTAGAAGTTCCATGGCGATGAACGCCTGTCCGTCCACCTCGCCAATATCGTGAATCGTGCAGATGTTTGGGTGATTCAGCGCCGAGGCCGCTTGCGCCTCCCGTTGAAAGCGCGCAAGCGCTTGCGGATCGCGAGCCAGCTCATCAGGAAGAAACTTCAGCGCCACGAAGCGATGCAGCCGGGTGTCTTCACTCTTGTACACCACCCCCATGCCACCGCCGCCAAGTTTTTCAACGATGCGGTAGTGCGAGATGGTCTGGCCGATGAGGGAGTCGGTGCCTGGCATTGCGGCACATGTTAGGTGGGGACAGAAGGCAAGTCAACAAACTGGAACAGATTGCGGGTTAAGTCTCGGTAAAACCCGGCCTGACCTGCCTCGCCTCCTGTGCAACTAGGGTTTGAATCGAACCACACCGACCCCAATCGATTTCCGCTCTCGCCCTGCAAACTTCGAGCGCGCTTTCTCCGCGAGTTGTTTGGTTTTGAAGGGTTTCGACAAGGGCGTGAACTCACCGTTGACGTACGTGAACAACAGCCACTTCTCGGTTGTTTTAGGCATCTCGAATTCTATAGCACTAGCCTCACTATCTTCTAGGCGGCTCAAAACCTGAACGCCCGAGTGCAGAGGATGGGATTGGAATTGGTGCTGTACCGAACGTGTGCATAAAAGAGATGGCCGCCCTAGTTGAAGGCGGCCACTTCGATTCTACGTCTTGCGGTTGCTTACGTTTTTATTTGCGAGCCCTGACTTGCAACACACTGCCACTTTCCGTTCGCCATCTTTACCCACGTATCGGTAAAGCGCTCATTCACATCCATAGGCTTTCCCGACGAATCGGTGCCCTTTGCTGTGAAGGTTCCCGTCGCGATGGCCGTATCACCAAACACCGTTACCTTCAGATCGTCGTAGTCCACGCTGTCATACTTGGTGGCCTTCGCCGTTGCCAGCATCTCGGTCTTGCCGGTGACTTTCCCGTCGGTCGACGTATTCACGAACTTGTCCGCCAGCAACGGGGCAACCAGGTCAGGATTATTTGTCTTTTGTGACTGAAGCCATTGTTGCTCTAGTACGGCTACAGCCTTCTCAGTATTGCCGGTCTGTTGTGCTTGCAACCACGCGGCGCTCCCCAGTAAAAGCAAACCGCTTAAACACCACATAAATGTTTTCTTCATAGCCGTCCTTAGTTTTTGAGATTTTGTAAAAAGCAATTGGCCGGAGACCCTATCGCGAGGGTCAGCTCATCACATATATGATGCGGGCCGACTTGTCTGTTCTGAATTGCACAGTTTGCAGCGCCGATCTCGCGTGTCGGGAAAATACCTGCTGCCAGCGCCCCGTACGCCGTCTTCCTCGCAGGTATCGTCCGGCTGGAACTGTGGTCGAGGACGGTAACCTGTAAATAGAGCCTGTCGTAGAGAGGACAATCCAAGTCGCCGCCCCGATAGTTGAATGGAGGCCGCCATGTGCTGGATTCATCGAACATCAGGTAAATGTCGTAATTTACGAGTGCAGTGTCGCCGATTTGGTATTGCCCAGCGCCCCGTACGCCGGGAGTCTCTTACGGTTTCGTTATCTGGCTCATTAAAACGAAAACCTCAGGCGTTTCAGGTATATCTATCGGCCAATACAAGCCGTAGGTTGAGCGTAAGAATCGGGTCGCTAGGTGGGTACGATGGCCTCATGGGACCTTGTATGCGCGAACTGTCGCAAACCCTTTCGACACTCGCAGATTAAAGACACACTGGAAAACAGGTTCTTTCCCGAGAAGCCTCGTTTTCCCGAGGGCGGTGCCGAGTTTCGGTGCCCACACTGCGACCACAAAGCGACATATCAGCGACACCAACTGACTTATCGGGCTTGATATAGAGCAGTGGAACGGTCCCGCGCTCGTGCCTCACAATTTCGCCTCTTTCTCAAAACTTTTTGTCACACCCCCGGCACTCGGCAGACGGAATTACTGCAACCCTGGCAGCGAAAGTAAGGGAATCCACTATTCGAGATGCCCCTTTCAATCGATGTGAAAAGCGAGTAGTGTTTTATGCAAGTGTTGCAAACCGAGCGCAAAGAGGAATCTGATGACCATCACTAGTCAACAAGACTGCCCGGACGATAAACCGACTGTGACCCTCGCAGGCACGGTTGAAAAAATCATCCCGCCTGTTGTTTCTGACGAGCCGGAGAAAGCGCAGATTGCCATCGAAGGCGCAGACGAACTTTACAAAGAAATTCGTGTCGAGAATACTCTACAGGATAAGTCGGGCAACGAAGTGGTCTTAAAGGAAGGCGCTAAGGTTGAAGTTACGATTGAAGCCGAACCAGACGCCACCAAGCCGAAGAAATAGTGCCAACAGCAGTAGTCTTTAGAAACATCTCGGGCGGTCGCCCATACAGTCATCTGCTAGACTGGCGTCATGCCTGCCAAATCCCCCAAAGTCGGCGACAAAATTCGGGTCAGCATGCACGGCGGCAAAATCGTAGACGCCGTCATCAAAGCAATCCTTGACACGACCGATGGTCTCAAGTACCAAGTTGATTTCGGGAAGGACCAAACGGCGACGATTTTGGAACGACAGGTTGTGAAAGACTAAAAATCACGAGCGGTGGAGTACTATCAGCCACCTTTCCGGTTATGCGACCAAGTGGCCCTTGGTCCGGCTGCACGGCCTACACACTAACGACACGGCGCCGCCGCCATTGTTCTTCAAAGAACTGGACTACGGCCTGCTGAAATGTAGGCTGGTAAGGCGCGGAGTGGTGGTCGCCGTCACATTCGCCGGAGCGTGCCGTTGGGATTTCTTCGAGAAGCCTGTCCACCTTTTGATTCGCCACGTCGGTCTTCCCGTTGAGTATCAGGACCGGCACGCTGATTTTCCGGAGTGCTTCCGTAGGCCAGGTAGGCACGACCGCACCTCGAATGACAGCCGCCAGGACCTTCGGATCAGCTCCCGTCACTCGCGCCGCTATCAGAGCCGCCGACGCGAGGTGTCCCGGAACGATTTCGCCCTTCTCCAGGATTTTTGCCCCTTCCTCCGCCCACACCCGGCGCGTAATCGGACGAGGCACCGAGTCTGGCACCGGCCAATTCTCGGGAAATTCGAGAACACCGTCTTCGAGCGCGTAGTCCCCAACCCCGGCGATAATCGCGGACTTCACCTGGAGCGGCTGCAGCATGAGCAACCGCGCGGTTGTGCCGGCCCCCATCGAGAAGCCGATCACGTCAGCGGCGTCAAGACGCAGGTGCTCGATGAGAGCTAGGACGTCCCGGGCCAGCGCTGAATCTGCGTACGCTGCTACCTCGCGGGGCTTGTCGGAAGCTCCGAAACCGCGCGTGTCCGGTATGATCGTGCGCGCGCCTGCCGCCCGCAGTGCCCGAACCATGCCCGGCCTTCCTTCGACAGGAGGATCGGGTAGTGGAGGCGCTCCCCCAAAAACTTCTTTGAACATCTCTTGCTGTTTTTCCAGTATCGGACGAATGCGCTCGAAGTCTCCGTACTGGCCCAGACCATCAACCCCAAATCCATGCAACAGGATGACGGCCGGCCCTTCGCCCTCGTCATGATAGGCGATCCTGGTTCCGTCAAAAGATACGAAGGTATTCACGGGCCTCTCCGAAGAATACGAGCTGTACGGTAGCCGCCTAGGGAACTGTGAACTAGCACCTTTCGAGGATTTCGAGGATGTTTTTCAGTCTATCAGATTCAACGATTACCGATTACCGGCAGTCTGCAATTCGGTGCACTCTGCCCGGATTCACTTCTCGCGTGAGGGAGAAGAATTGAACGTTGGCAAAGACAATGCAACCAAATCCCCCGTAACGACGTTATCGGAGAAGTTGGATTCAGTACCTTGGAAAAATCAGTGGCTAGGGATTGGGTGCGTCCGACCCCGTGGTGTAGTAACCGGAGCGGGTCGTGGCACGAGAGCCGGGGCTGGCAGTAACCCTAAGCGTGTGGAATTTTTGGGAATGGTTGTTACCTGTAGGGGCATAGGCGAGGGTGTAGTCGTGGCGTGCTTGTTCGGTCATGCGCGTTAGCGTGAGTTCCATAGTGTAAGTTGAAGTTGCGTAGAAAATCCCGCCCCCAGTTGTCGAGGTGTAGTCGGTCAAATCGAAGAATTTTCGTTTTGATTTGCCAGAGCCCGAGACCAGAGCATAGACGGAGATATTGTCTTGAAGCAGTAAGTCGCGCACGACCTCGTGAGAATAATGATTTAGCTTCGGTTCGTTTAAACCGTCGGTAAGGATCAGAATGATTCTGTGACGGTCACTGGGCCGCTGCTGGAGAAGTTGTGCTGAGAAGTAAAGCGCATCATCAAGCGCTTTGCTTGGTCTGGAACCGGCGTAGGTTGGGGCAGCGACTGACGGCGGTCCTGTGGTCGAGACCGGATCGGTAATCAGCGGCTGTGGAACGTATGGACGAGCGGGTTGCGCGGCTGACTGCGCAGCCTTCAAAGCAGCTATCAGCTCGAGTGAGTCACTGGTGAACTGGTCTCCTGGGTAGAAGAGCATGTCAAAACGGCAGACCATGGCCTCGTCTTGGTCAGCGATGTCACCGATGATTGAACGCACACTTCTAGCCATTTGCGTTCCTTCCTTCCATTTCAGGTCGTCGTCGACGAGAATTAGCAGCGAAAGAGGAAGGCTTTCATCAGTGAAGGAGAGAATATTTTGCTCGACGTCGTCATCGAAAACATGGAAGTCCTCCTTCACCAAACCGGGGACAAGTCGGTCGCTGCCGTCTTTCACCGTAACTGTCAGAACGACGATATTTGACTCGACCCTAATTTTCTGGCGCAATTCTCGCGTTTGTTTGGATTCCTGCGAGAAACCAGCACAACAGAAAAGATTCGTAATCAAAAAAGTGGCGATGCTTCTGTTCCAAGCCATATATTCACGAGGATTCGACTAGACCGTGAATGAGACGCCACGAAACGTGGCGGGGTTGTGCCTTCCATCTGGTTAACGGCATACCCGGAGATGTGAGGTCCTAGGAATTCTTGGGAGCTTGGGCCGCGCTGAGGGCCAACTGCGAACGACGGCGCCAGAAGTAGCGCCCCGGTAAATAAATCAGCACCGCCCACAAAACGATGAGCGGGGCGTGGGCTGCCATGAACAGTAGGATGGAGGAGAAGCTGTCGAGAGCATCGTTCAAACCGCCGATCGAGGCGGTGCGAAGCTTCGCTCCAATCGTTTCGGTAGTCGAGGCGCGTTCCTCGCGCAGAGAGATGAAAACATTGGCGAAAGAAACGCGGCTACTGGATGCAGCGCGCTCCGCTTCGATGCGCTCAATTTCGCCGCGCACTGTCGCCACCTGGCGTTCGAGAGAGCCAAAATCGCTGAATTTGTCGTCTTTATTCTGCAAAATTCGCTGGATGCGCTGCTCTTCGTTCTGCGCGTTCACCAGGCGCGCTTCGAGTTCGCTATGGTGCTGGGTGATTTCGTCAGCAGCTTCTTCCTCATGTTCCACCGCGCCGACCCCTTTCAGCTCAGCGAGAGCGGAGCGATATTCCGACGAAGGGAGGCGCAGCGTCGCGGAAAGGATGCTCCCGGTCGGCTCCCCCACCATGCGCAGTTTAGCCACGTAGCCATGGTGGCGCTCAAGAATTTCTTCTAGGCTGGCGCGCGAATGCGCGAACTCCCGCGTCGCCACAGTTAACTCCGCGGAATAGGCGATCTGCGGCTCGCGGTACGCGCTCGCGGAATCTAACGGTGCCGGCGAATAGAGTCTGGATGGCACTCCAGCGGGCATCGCTGCGTTGAATTCTTTTGTGTTGTCAATCAGGGATCGTAGTCCGTCTGTCGGAAGGAATTCGTTGCTCGTGGTCGCGCGAGCTGGCGCGATAGTAGCATTACTCTGGTGTGCGGGCGCGACATTCTGCTTTGGTACCGACAAGAATAGGAGAAAGACTCCGGCGGCCACGCAAGCCACCAGCGTCAATCGAGGACGGGCCGAAAAAGCTTCACGGATTCGAACGAGATTGGACCGCAGACGGTCTTCCATGACAATGCCTCCTGCTGCTTCACAGTTAGAACGGGGCGGCGCCGATTACTTGCAGCACACTTAGGAGAGACTTTGGCGACAGGGAAAACATAGCATTCTGGCACGAACCTTCAAGGCAGGTTCACTGCCCGGATTCCGACCAGCCAATTAACCTAAGTTCTGAACGCACAAACCGGAGCCGCTCTAAGCCGGTTCATTTTTTCGGCGTATATCCCTGCCATACATACTCCAGTGCCAGAGGCAGAGTCTGTGCCTTCACGCCGCGGTCGCAGTGTACAGCGTTCTTAGCAAAGACAAATTGGTAGGGATACCCTCTGGCGGCAAAAGCCTTGGCCATGCGCTCATTGGCGTCGACCCAGTCGTGATAGCTGTCGCGCGTGATGAGAATGTCTTGATCGCTAACCTGCATCCAGATGCGCAGCGGCTTCTTCGGGCTGTTGGGAATGAGGGTTTCGTGGAACTCCCACGCGCCGTGCGGGGTCTCGGGGTTGTACGGCCACTGCTGGTACACGAACGTGCCCGAGTAGCTCAGAACACGGTGATAGAGATCCGTGTGATACCAGGCCATCGCCATCGCGGCTGCTCCTCCAGAGCTGCAGCCCGTCGTCGCCCGCCCATCGGGATCCTTGGTGAGCTTCACGTTGTATTTCTTCTCCACCAGGGGCAGCACTTCCTTCTCCACGAACTCCGCGTAAAGCCCGGACATCGTGTCGTACTCCAGTCCCCGCTCGCTGCCCTGAGCGTCGCCGCTGCCGTTGCCGATGGAGACCGCAATCATTACCGGCACCCGGTGCTCGGCGATCAGATTGTCGAGTGCAGTGAACAAAGTCTGGTCCGGCCCATCCGCCCCGACGATGAAAGGGGCTTCAGTGCCGGGTACGTATTGTTTGGGAACGTACACCGCCACCCGGCGCGTATAGGGAGCAGGATAGCTGTTGACGATCATCTTGTTTGGGTCCGCTGGGTCCGCCACGGCGAACGTGTTAGGCTCGCGCGCAATGCCGGGATAGATCTTGCTGTCCTTGGATTCCATGATGAATTCAAAGACGTCACCCTTGGGCACGCTTTCGTTCGCGGCCATTTCCGGCGCGGGATTGTGCGTGGGGCCAATGATGAAGTTCCCGTCTTCCTTCGCCGAAGGGATGGCGCCGTCGGGCAATTCATTCGCTTTGACATACCCGGGCGTGTTCGGATCGCGGGTCGGAACCGGCGGGCGTGCCTGGCTGCTGGGCTTTGCCGGTGTTTGCTTGTCGGGAGGGCGCTGTGCCAACGTTTGGGCCATCGCCGGGCTCAAGGCAGCCATGAGGCAGATCAAAGACGCGCTGGTCGGAACAACAAACATGCGGAACTCCTTTCCACCGATCTTAACCTACACAGCACGCACCTACGCCAGCTCGGGAACTAGTGTGCTTGACAGCATTCCGCCACCAATTAGGCTTTGGCGTACATGCGTTCCAAAGCGATCCGATTGTTTGGGTCCGCAATCCATTGCTGGTAGGTTCTAGAATCCATCTGGCGGACCCGTCTTTCTAGCTCTTGGATATCCTCAGTCGCGCGAAGGAATTCCGTTTCCACGGGCATACCATCAATTTTCTGACGGAATGACCGGCTTGTTGCAATTGTTACAGCTAAGCGATTGCCGAGGGTGAAGCCAGGTTGGGCGGATTCAACGGGACGGCGTTGGCTCTCTGTCGAAAGGGCTCCGCCGTCAATGGCAGTTTTATGGCCCCCAAGATCCCCTGAAAATCACTCGCTACGGCCACATCCGTCTGACAATTGAGACAAGGCCTCATCACGGCAGTTCTCTCATGGGCAGAAAGATCAATAATCTGTGTGCCTTTTTTCGCTTCCAAAATATTTCTCATTTATATTCTCCGTTTTTTTGATTCGTCTTGGGAAATAAAAAGAGCCGCTGGATAGGCGTGGCCTGCTGAACGGCTCTACTGGTTGCTGCGATGCCGCGCCGCAACAAAGTTAGCTTTTTTGGATACGCTTACGATGGATTGGCAAACCGGCAGACTACTTTGTCCGAGCGTTGCGCCGTGGTTAGAATTGCCTTGCCGCTGGCCGGGAGCGCGCAGTGGGCTGGGATGGATGGGGCAACGCTGGGATTCGTGGTTTGCGGCTCTGCATTAAGGGAAATCGCCTCATTTGACGGAAGCCCGAGAGTAAGCTTTGTCATGTATGTCCTACTTGCCAAAATACCAAGGCCCTGCCGTGCGAGGCTTGGACTTACTGAGCTTCGCGGTATCCGTGGTTTTGTCTTTACGCGTGATATGCGAGGTGTTGTCGCTATCAAGCCATCCGCCACTATTGGGCGCGAGGTTCGGCTTGGAAACTTTTGCAGCGGAGAAATGCACTTTTTCTGATTTTGCCATTTGAGTCATCCTTCGTATCGAATTGAATATTGAAATGCGTGCGGGCTCAAAGAGAGCGCGATTCGGCGGGGCGCTAGCCATACGCTCCGCTCATGTGATGGGCGAGAGTCTTACACTTTCGAGTTTTCTGCCATGGCGGGCGACGTTGGCGACAAGTTAAGCCACCAAGCGTATTGCGGCACCGAGAAGAACCGCAAGGAGAATGGCGGCGGGATTGGCGAGCACGATCGTCCGCGCCGCCGAACGTAAACGTGCTAACAAGACGCTGCAACGGGCGGTTTATGTCTAAAGAGGCTCTCCGCTGCGCGTATTCCGCTCCGGTTGACGAGCCGGCATTCCAATCAGCTTGCAAGGACGCGCAACTTTTCCCAGCCCGCTCACATCAGACGGTTGTCGAAATGTCCAGACCAATGACAGAGTCGGCAGGCGCATAGGCTCGGAATGACGAGCCGGCAGTCCCGCACCATGCTGACAACCTTTGTCGGCCTTCTGACATCAGTCGGACGGTTGTCGAAATGTCTAAATTAATACCGAGATTGGAGCACGATATGGGGAAGCTTACAAATCAAGTTGCGGTGGTGACCGGCGCATCGAAGGGCATCGGGGCGGGAATCGCCAAGGCGCTCGCGGCCGAAGGCGCTTCGGTGGTGGTGAACTATGCCTCGAGCAAGGATGGCGCTGACGCCGTGGTGAAGGAAATCACTGCGAAGGGCGGGCAAGCCATCGCCGCGCAGGGAGATGTCTCGAAACAGGTGGACATTGCGCGGCTGTTCGCGGAAACCAAAAAAGCGTACGGCAAGTTGAACATTCTGGTGAACAACGCGGGAGTTTATGAATTCGCGCCGCTCGAAGCGGTTACGGAGGAGCTGTTTCACAAGCAATTCAATCTGAATGTTTTAGGACTTCTGCTCGCCACGAAAGAGGCCGTCAAACTGTTTGGCCCGGAAGGCGGAAGCATCATCAACATCGGGTCTGGGGTCAGCACGATGCTGCCGCCGAACAGCTCGGTGTACTCCGCGACCAAAGCGGCCGTCGATGCGATTACCGGAATCCTGGCGAAGGAACTGGGGCCGCGAAAGATTCGCGTCAACTCCATTAATCCGGGAATGATCGAGACTGAGGGCGTGCACGCGGCAGGGTTCGCCGAAAGCGATTTCCGCAAGTGGGTTGAGGCGCAGTCGCCGCTTGGGCGCATCGGCCAGACGGATGATATTTCGCCGACCGCGGTTTATCTTGCGTCTTCGGATTCCAAATACCTGACGGGAGAAATCCTTCGTGTTACGGGCGGGATTCTCTAGAACCTGTACCAGTCTCATTTCTGATTAATGCTTAATGGCGGCTATTGCTATTACCTCACGGGTTAAAACCCCTGAATTTCCAAGCCTTTTTCGGCACGACTGCAAGACCGCGCCCTCCCGATTGCCCATTTATGAGACGGCTTGTAGGGGCAAGGCTGCGCTGGTTCGCAAAGCGAGCGCCGTTTCTGTCCCGGTCTCTTGAAGATTCGCGGAGCGAGTCGCTCAATTCCATTGTTTGAGGCTGGGCCACGCCTGCGCCAGGGGCATTTTGAAATTGTGGCAGACCAGAATGTTGTAGTGTTCCCAGCCCATGCCTAGCGGCGGCTCATTGCGCGGACCCACTTCGACGCTGCCGCACCAATCCTGCGCGTCTTCCAGGCTCCATTCGAGGAGAATAACGCTTTCGCCAGTGTACTCGCGCGGTCCCCAATAATAATAATTCTGGTGAGCGCTGATCGATTTCGGCAAGCCATAACGCGGGCCAAAAAAGTCGATGGCGCCGGCCCCACCATAGTTTCCGGCGAGGATGGCGGTCTTCGCACGCTGGTCGTCGGGAAGGGAATTGTAGACTGCGACGACTTTGGCGACCATTTCCGGCCAGCCGAATTGATCGGCGAAATGCTGCGGTAAAGGGCTGACCATGCCGTTTTCTGTGCGCGTCATCTTGATGCCGAGGGCAGCCATGTACGGCGTAATCCTTTCGGGCGGGAGGATGGGCATGGCTAGCGGGGCGGCGATGATTCCAAATGCGATCACGATTACGGGAATGGCGTAGCGTAGCCAGCGGAGCCGGGAATAGTTGTCAATCACTGTTTCCCATAGCACTGCGCCAGCAGCGAAGAGCATGGGGTAGACCGGCGCGAGGTAATAATCTTTGCCTTTAAGAGCCATCATCACCGCGAGAAATACGAGGTAGGCGTAGGCGAGGAAGCGGAAACGCTTTGCGGCGGAATGAAACAAGAGATAGAGGAGGCCGGCGAGCCAGACGAAAACAGTGTAGGGATTCAACATTCCCATTTGTTGCTCGAAGAAGGCGACGGGAGGCAGTTCGATATTTTTGTGTGTGGCTTTGACGTTGCGCAGGTCTTCGAGCGTGGGGAAGTGGTGAATGTACTGCCAGACAACGTTGGGCAGAGCGATGCAGAAGGCGATGCCTGCGGCGAGCCAGAACCATTTGGTGGAGAGCAGGCGACGCTGTGGAGAAAGCAATAAGCCAACGACGAGCGCGGCGATAAAGAAAATGGTGGAGTGCTTATTGAGGAGTCCGAAGCCGAGAAGTACGCCGCACCAGAGCAGGAGCTTCGGTTCCTCGCGGTGTAAGGCGAGAAGCAAAACGTAAATGGTGCCCATCCAGAAGAGAGGCTCGATGGGATTCATGGCCAGGCGTGTGCCGTTTCCGAGAATCACGGGAGCGAGAAGAACGGAAATGCAGGCGAGGAAAATAGCCCAGCGCTTTCCGCCGAGTTCGCGCGTGATAAAGCCGGACAAAGCGACTTCGGCGCCAAAGGCCAACGCGGGAAGCAGCCGGATAGCGTGAAGAGAGTCTCCGAAAACGACGCGAAAGCCGCGAGCGAGCCAAGCGACCAGGGGAGCCAAATCGACGTAGCCGAAGGCGAGGTGGTTGCTGCAGGCGATGTAGTAGAGCTCATCGCGAAAATAGCCGTAGCGGCCGTTGAAGTACATCTGGAGAAGAAAGCCGAATGCGCCAATGGTCCAGGCGAGGCGGGATTCGGCGGCGTGGGTTTGTTCGCGTAGGGCGGCAGCAGTAGGCATTTTTTCGTCTGAGAAAGATAACACAGGAGGGGGGGCAATCTGCCCTCAGCGGCTAAAGCCGAACTTCCCGCGGAAGAATCCTCCCCAAAGCGGGGAGCTAACCCAACTCTGAGAGCAGAGATTCCATTTCGGAGAGGGCGTGCTGGTTATTGTTGCGGGTGGCGGCTCGGATGCCTTGGGCCAGAATGGCTTTTGCTTCGTCGGGGCGATTGTGTTGGGCCAGGTTTTGCGCGTACATCTGGTAGGCGGGGACGTAGTCGGGATTGGATTGCAGCAACGCGCGGAAGTGGGATTCGGCGGCGGAAAAATCGCCGGCATTGACACATTCGAGCGCCAGGCCGTAGAGGGTGAACGCATCGTTTGGGTTTTTGGCGAGGAATTGCTGCAGCAGCTCGCGACGGGTTTTCTTTTGTTGCGTCATTTGGTTGCCTGTAGGTGCATCTCGTATTATACGTGGGACAAAGAAAGCATCCAAAATGTGAGGCGAGATGCCGCGATCAGGCAAAGATGTAATGGCGAAGTTTCGGGAAGAGCCGCTGAAAGGGAAGCCGGTGAGCGCTTCGGCTTCGGAAATGGCGGAGGTGGTGCTGCCAGCGCAGACGAATCCGCTGGGGAAGCTGTTGGGCGGTCACGTGATGCACCTGGTGGACATTGTGGCGGCGATGGCGGCGAGCCGGCACGCGAACAGTTATATGGTGACGGCGTCGGTGGACTACATTGACTTCCGAAACCCGGTGAACCTCGGAGAAATTGTGCTGCTGAAATCGCACGTGAACCGAGTTTTTCACACGTCGGTGGAGGTCGGTGTGGACGTGTATTCGGAGGATATTCTGACTGGAGAGAAGAAGCACACGACTTCGGCGTACGTCACGTTTGTGGCGATTGATGAGCACACGCGCAAGCCGAAGCCGGTCCCGCCGCTGATCGTCAAGACAGCGGAAGAGAAGCGGCGATGGGCGGAGGCAGCGAAACGGAGAGAAATGCGCCTGGCGCTCCGGTCGAGGGAGAAGCGGTAGGCCGAGATTGCATCGGTTTACATAACCAGGTAAAGGACTTACGAAAAGCGGTGTGTGTCGGTGCTTTGTTTTCACATTCATATGTAAATGCGGATTCTAAGAGGGTAGCGTGGGCATTTATCGTAAGTGTGGGCAATCGCGAGGTTGCTCTAGGAACATACTAGAAAATGTGCGGAATTATGCACTGCAGAGATATAACGCATAAGACGCAACACGGCCTTTCGTCCGTCGGGGCGAGCATGTGGGGCACGCAAATCCGTGGAAAGAAAATTGGTTGCTGGGGGAAAGATCAGTTGGCGAAGCTGACGCGGATTTCGTCGGCGATTTTTAGGGCTTGTTCGACGCAGGCGCCGATGGCCGGGCCGCGGAGATAGTTGCCGGCGAAATGGAGGCCGGGGAAGGCGCTGCGGAGCTTTTCAACGGCCGCGAGGCGGGCGGTGTGGCCGAGATTGTATTGGGGGATTGCTTGGGGCCATATCGTAACGTTCGAAAAGACCGGCGTGTTTCGAATAGAGAGCACAGACGAGATTTCCCGATGGACGATGGAGACCAGTTCCTCGGGTGACTTCTGTACGATGGCGGGATTGGTGGCGCCGCCGACAAAGCTGGTCAGGAGCGCGTGGTTTTCAGGTGCGCGACCGGGAAACAGCGAGGAATTCCAGACGGTGCCGAGGACGTTGAGCCCAGAAGAACGAGGAACGAGAAAGCCGAAGCCATCTAGTCCGTGAGCCACATCGGCTGCGCGGTAGCCCAGGGACACAAGACCGATCGGGACCGATTCGATCGCGGTTAGCTCCGATTCAAATTGCGGATTGAGGCGCGCGAGGATGCGCCCCGCTGCCGAGGGAGAGCAGGCGAGGACCAGGCGCTCGGCTTCGATGCGTTCTTCGCCGCGCGGTGTATGAAGCGTGAGGTGGAAACGAGCGGCGGTGGCATCGAGGCTGGGATCGAGCGCGTCGACGGCCGTGACTTCGACATCGCAGAACAGTTGGTCGTCCAGATCCTTGGCGAGGGCGCGGACGAGAGTTTCGTTTCCATCGCGAAACGATTCAAAGGTGGGTTTTTCGAGCGGTCCTTCGCCGCGTTTGGTTCTTTGGGCTTTCCGCATGGCGATGGCTCCGCGAAACAAGCTGGCTTTCACGGTCTCCGCTTCGTGGACGATGGGAAACGCGGCGCGGAGACTGAGCTTTTCGGGATCGCCGGCATAGACACCGGAAACGAAAGGGCCGATGAGTCGGTCGAGAAAGGTGGGAGTGAATTTGCGGCGCACGAAATCGGCGATGGATTCGTCGGGCTCTGGCGGGCGGCTGGAGCCCAGGAGATCGCGAAGCATGGCGAAGAAAGTACTACCGCCCACGAAGGGAGAAACGAGCAATCCCGGGCCCATGGGGACGCTTTGCAGTTTGCCGTTGAGGAGAACATAGCGCGGGGCTTTGGGATCGGCGAAGATTCGCTGGTCGAGAAGCCCCAAATCCTTGCAGACGGAAGCAATGCTGGCGTTGCCGCTGAAACTCTGCGGGCCGCACTCGACCAGGAAGCTGTCGCGCTGAATCGACTGGATCACGCCGCCGGGGCGAGAAGACGCTTCGAGGAGAATCGTAATAATGCCCGATTTTTTGAGGGCATACGCCGCGGTCAGGCCAGAGATGCCCGCGCCCACAACGAGTGCCTGGACTTGAGTGGACATTAGAAGTTCGCAGTTTCTAAGTTATAAGTTTTTGGTTCTCGGAGCAAAGAAAACCGGAATAACCGCCGCTATAACGTTTTTGAGAATAACGGGCGCGAAGCCAATTGCTGTTTTTCGAGGTACGGATCGAAGATCATGGCGAGATTGCGGATGAAGATGCGGCCAAGCCAGGCGGCGCGAATTTCGTTGTCGTTGATGAGCACCAAGCCGTCTTTCTGAGGCCCTTTGAGGCGTTCTACTTCCGGCGCAAAATATTCGTCGAAATCGATCGCGAATTGGCGGGAGATTTCGTCTTTGACGATGACGGTGTGGCATAGAAGGCGGCTGATGACCTCGCGGCGGATGAGGTCGTCCTGGGAGAGGCGGTAACCGCGCATGGTGGCGATGCCGCGTTCGTTGACAGCCTTTTCCCACGCGGGGATGTCACGGAAGTTCTGGGCGTAGGTATCCTGGATGCCGCTGATGGCGGTGATGCCCAGGCCGTAGAGGTCCGCGCCGGCTTTTGTGGTGTAGCCCTGAAAATTACGGTGAAGCGTGCGGTTGCGTTGAGAAACGGCGAGTTCGTCGTTTTCCTTGGAGAAGTGATCCATGCCGATGTAAAGGTAGCCGGCTTCAAGGAATTTGAGCAAGCCGTTGCGGAAGATGTCGAATTTCTGCATGCCTTCGGGAAGGTGGCCGACGAAAGAACCTTGCTGCTTCTTGAGCCAGGGGACGTGAGCGTAGCTGAACATGGCGATGCGGTCGGGAGAGATTTCGACGATCTGGTCGATGGTATGAGCGAAACTCACAGCGGTCTGATAAGGGAGTCCGTAGATGAGATCGACGTTAATGCTGTCGAAGCCAAGTTGGCGGGCGTTTGCGATCAGGTCGCGGGTGTCTTCGAAGGGCTGAATGCGATGGATGGCTTTCTGGACTTCGTCCTTGAAATCCTGGACGCCCATGGAGAGGCGGTTGAAGCCCATGCGGCGAAGAGCTTCGAGATGAGCGCGAGTGGTGACGCGGGGATCGATTTCGACGCCGATTTCGGCGTCTGGGGCGAAATTAAAACGCTCGCGCGTGTAGATGAAGAGATCTGCGATTTGATCGGGCGAGAGATACGTGGGAGTGCCACCGCCCCAGTGGAACTGGATTACATCGCGGCTGCGGGAGACGCCTTGGGCGACGCGATCAATTTCTTTTTTCAGGATAGCGAGGTAGGGAGGCGTGACACTCTTATCTTTTTGGATGATGACGTTGCAGGCGCAGAAGAGACACAGGCTTTCGCAGAAAGGGAGGTGCATGTAGAGAGAAACAGGAGAACCTTTGCGATCGGCGTCTGCCATGGCGGCTTCGTGGTCGGCGGGGCCGAAGGTTTCCACCCAAACGGGAGCGGTGGGGTAGCTGGTGTAGCGTGGACCGGGGCGATTGTAGCGATTGACGAAGTCCTCGCTGACGGAGAGTTCCTGCTGCATTTCACGCAAGGTGGGATTCATGGCCGGCACGGCGAGGCCTCGCAAAAAAGAAAAGCGGGGTTCCTCGCTTCGCGGCCTCCGCTTGGAATGACGTGTTTGAGAGCGTTTCGCGTTGATCGCTGCATTATTCCTCACCTCGGTCAGGGGTGCGCGGGAACCGCTGGCTTAGCGGCGTGAAGCGGAGCTTGCTGGCCGGTGTGAATAAAGAATTGTGCGTTCTCGACGGGCGTGTGCGGAAGTATGCCGTGGCCTAAATTCAAGATGTGGCCGTGGCCTGCGAGTTCGGCGGAAATATCCAGCGTGGACTTGCGAATCTTCTCTTGCGGGCCGCACAGGATGGCGGGATCGAGATTGCCTTGGATCGCGACATGAGGACCCGCAAGGGCGCGCAGTTCGCTGAGGGAAACGCGCCAGTCGACGCTGAGTACCTTCGCACCGGCCTTGACGATCGAAGGCAGAAGATGGTGGGAGGCTTTGGTGTAGTAGATGACAGGGACGACGTTGCCAAGGCCGGAGATGACTTCCTGGACGACGGGCAGCACGAATTCGGTGTAGTCGTGAAGGTTCAGTTCGCCGCACCAAGTGTCAAAAAGTTGTACGGCCGCGACGCCAGCAGCGATCTGGCCCTTCAGGTAGAGGATCGTCGCCTGGGCGATGCGGTGGAGTAATTCACGGAAGACTGTTGTCTGGCTGTAGAGGAAGTTCTTTACCGAGGGGAAGCCCTCTTTGGTGCGCCCTTCGACCATATAGCAGGCAAGAGTCCACGGGGAAGCGGCGAAACCGAGGACCGGGACGTCCGGGCCAGCGTATTTGACCGCGCGGCGAAGGGCTTCCATCAGGAAGCCGGTTTCGCGCTCGGGATCGAAAATGCGGAGCTTCTTTACGTCGGCGGCGCAGCGAACAGGTTCGGGCAGGTTAGGACCCTTGTCTTCGAGTTCCAGGCGAAGGCCCATGGCTTCGGCGGGGATAAGGATGTCCGAGAAGATGATGATGGCGTCGACGCCGAGGAGACGGAAAGGTTGGACGGAGACCTCGAGTGCCAAATCGGGAGTCTTGCAGACCTCTAGGAATGAATGTTTTGCGCGGATTTCGCGGTATTCCGGGAGATAGCGGCCGGCCTGGCGCATCATCCAGACGGGGAGGCGAGGCACAGGCTCGCAGCAGCAGGCTCGGAGGAAGAGTTCTTTACGCGTCAGTGTAGAAGCCTGAAAAGTCATGGATATATCTGAGCAGGATAGCAAATCGGCAGGATTCTTGCCTGACACGAGACTACTGTGCACTCGGCCTGTTTCCGGTAACGCGAATCGAAAATCCTGGTGGCGGCCTGTTCCTCGACATTACGAGCGGAAATAGAGCGGGCGGAATGCTGCTAGGCTGCGGCGCGTTCGTCGGCCTGGCTTGCGCCACATGCATCGATGCCTTCTCCAGTGGTAGAAATAGGATTGGCAAGGGACGCTGGACCGCAGGACTAGAGCTCATTTGCTGCATCTGTCTACATGCACTGCGGAAGTTTGCTACAGGCAAGCGCCCTGTGGCGTGTATAGGGAGTGCGCTATACTCGGCTCATCACGCGCAAACTGGGTCAGGGCGCCCATCCCGCTACCTGCCAGATCGGCGTGGACATAACCGATGAGCCAAACCTTCGTTGCCAGCACCGTGGTGGCGTACGTACTGAGCATGGTGCTCTATTTCCGCTATCTGAAAACCGGGAAGGAGATGACGGGGCGACTTGCCAGTGCGCTGCTGCTTCTGGGTTTAGTGACGCATTACCTGGCGCTGTGGTTGCGGGCGAAGGGTACGCACGCGGTGCCTTACCACGATCTGCAAGGATCGATGTCACTGTTCGGGTGGCTGCTGGCGGTGACCTACCTGTGCCTGGAGATCTATCACCGGCAGAGGACTGTGGGAGCATTCGTTCTACCCATCATTCTGTCGTTTTTCTTCATCGCTTATCTCGTGCCTGACAATCCCGTGACGCCCCCGGTGGCCCACGGGGTTGTGTTTGCCCTGCACGTCACATTGAGCATTCTGGCCTACGCCGCATTCGCACTCTCCTGCGTTCTCAGCTTGATGTACTTGGCAGAAGAACGATTTTTGCGGATCCGGAAACTCGGTGACGTGGTGTGGAGGCTGCCGCCGCTGGAATTGTTGGAGCGGATGAGCCACACGAGCGTACTGTTGGGTCTGATCACGATTACGGTTGGAACCGGTCTTGGCTATTTGGTGGTGGACCGGCAGCCAGGGCAAGCGGCATTTTTCGACCCGAAATATGTAGTGACGCTGATTGTGCTGCTCCTGTATCTGGCCTATTTCCGGTTGGCGCGCACGGCGGCATGGCGGGGAGCGAGAGCCTCGAAGCTGTGCGTATTTAATTTTGTGTTGGTGGTGCTGAGTTTTACGGTCGTGAACCTCTTTTTGTCACAGCACCACCGGTATTTTTAGGAAGTTGCTGACGGAGCGGAATTGCTTTCTTCAGAGGCTGAAGCCCCGGCCTCGTAAAAGAAAGCAACTCTTTCGGCAGTCTTTTTGGAGCAGAACGGACGCGGCATGGAAATTGTCTTGGTTGGCCTGAATTTCCGGACTGCACCCGTCGAGGTGCGGGAGAAAGCGGCGTTTTCGAACGAGCAGGCGCTGCGGGCTTCGGAGGAATTGCGTTCCCATGGAATTCTGGAAGAAACCCTGGTGCTCTCGACGTGCAACCGCAGCGAAGTGTACGGTGTGAATCCGAGTGGGAACCGCGAATCGGCCGCGGCCCTTTCATCCTACTTGAGCAAATTTCACGAACTGAAGCCGGACTTGCTGAGTCCTTCGCTCTACCATCATTACGACCATGATGTGGTGCGCCACCTGTTTCGCGTGTCGGCTGGGCTGGAGTCGATGATGCTGGGCGAAGCGGAGATTCTGGGGCAGGTGCGCGAGGCGTATCTGCGTGCGCACGACGGCCACGCGACGGGACCGGTGCTGAACCGGTTATTCCAGGCGGCGCTCGAAGTAGGAAAGCGCGTGCGGGCGGAAACGGAGTTGGGATCGCGGCCGATGGGCGTGGCGTCGGCGGGAATGAAGTTGGCAGAGCGGATTTTCGGAAAGTTGAATGATCGCAGCGCGCTGGTGCTTGGGGCCGGGACGGTCAGCGAGCAGGTGATTTCGCAGTTGCGCGATCGGAACATAGGACGGCTATATGTGACGAACCGTTCACGGGAGAAGGCCGAAGAGTTTGCGCAGCGGTATTACGCTTCGGTGATTGAGTGGGGAGATTGGGAGACGGCGCTGAAGCTGCCGGACGTGCTGGTATCCGCGGTGGCGGTGGAGGAGCCGCTGCTGACCAAAGCGCTCCTGGAAAAAGCGATGGCGCTGCGGGGAAACCGCGCGCTGTTTGTGATGGACCTGGGGCTGCCGCGAAATGTTGCGCCCGGTGTGGCGGAGCTGTACAACACGTATCTTTACACCATGGAGGATTTGACGGAGATCGTAGAGCACAATCGCGATGCGCGGCGAAGCGAAGTGCCAAAGGCCGAAGCGCTGGTGGAAGAGCACGTGGGAAAATTCATTTCCTGGCAAGCCAGCGTGGAGTTGATCGGCGTACTGGACACTCTGCGCCAGCGCATGAAAGCGCAGCGGGTTGCCTTTTTGCAACACAAGTTGAACGGCGCGGAGCGGCTCGGAGCCGAGGACCGCGAAAACCTTGGCGCGTTGATGGATGAACTTATCGAGAAGCTGCTGATTGAGCCGGCGGAGCGACTGCGCGTGGAAAAAGAGTTTCGGAAGAAGATTCAGAGCGTGGATGCGATTCGCGAGTTGTACTTGTCGGATGAGGATAAATCGTGAGGCATCTGCGCATCGGCAGCCGCGGAAGCGTGCTGGCGCTGTGGCAGGCGGAGTTTGTGCGCAAGCAGCTTTTCCAACTTACGGGTGTGGAAGCGGAAGTGGTCGTCATCAAAACGACCGGCGACAAAATGCAGCAGGCGCCGCTGGGGCAAATCGGCGGGAAGGGAATTTTTATCAAGGAACTGGAAGAGGCGCTGCTGGAAGAGACCGTGGACCTGGCAGTGCACAGCGTGAAGGACATTCCGACGGAGACACCTGGACGATTGCATTTTCCGGCGGTGTGCCGTCGCGACGATGTGCGGGACTGCTTGGTTTCGCATCAGGGGACGCTGTTGGCGAATCTGAAGCAGGGTGCGCGCGTGGGTACGAGCAGTTTGCGGAGGCAGGCGCAGTTGCGGCATTACCGGCCGGACCTGGACATGCGCGAACTGCGCGGCAACGTCGACACACGGTTGCGCAAGGTCGACAGCGGAGAGTATGACGCGATTGTGATTTCGAAGGCGGGGCTGGACCGGCTGAGTTTGAGCCAGAAAATTGCAGAAACTTTGTCGACGGAGATTTCGTTGCCGGCCGTGGGGCAGGGAGCGATTGCAATTCAAGCGCGCGTGAAGGATCAAGAAGCTGCAGAAGTTCTCTGCAAGATGGATGATCAGGAGACGCGGACGGTGATCATCGCCGAGCGCGCCCTGATGGGAGCGTTGCAAGGCGGATGCCAGGTGCCGCTCGGCGCGTGGGCGCGAATGGAACGCGGGGAGTTGGTCATGGAGGCGGTGGTGTGCTCGGTGGACGGCGTGCAGTATGTGCGGCAAAAGGCTACGGCGCCGCCGGAGCAAGCCGCGGAGTTAGGACAGCGCATGGCGCAGATGCTGATGGAAGGCGGCGCGGGAAGTATTCTAGAAGGGGTCGGCCGCCGCCGTGGATGAAGCAGCGGCAAATTCCTTGAAGGGCAAGCGTGTTGTTGTCACGCGCGCGGAGGAGCAGAGCGGCGCGCTGGTCCGAGCTTTGCAAAAGAAGGGCGCAGTGCCGGTGCTGGCACCGATGGTGGCGTTTGGGCCGCCGGATGATCCTGCGATGGTGGATGCGGCGATTCGGGGAATGGCGCGCTATGATTGGATTTTTCTGACGAGTCAGAATGCATTGCGAGCGTTGCGGGGACGCTGCGAAAGTTTGCGCGTTCCGTTGGCACGGGTGATGCGCGCAAGCAGCATCGCAGCGGTGGGGCCTGCGACTGCGGAGGCGGCCCGAAATGCAGGACTGAGGGTCGAGTACGTTGCGGAGAGACATCAGGGGTCGGCGCTGGTGGAGGAGTTGGCAGGAAGAATCAAAGGCAAGCGCGTGCTGCTGCCGAGAAGCGACCGGGCAAATCCGGAACTTGTACACAAGCTGGAGAGATTGGGCGCGCGCGTGAATGAGATCATTGCCTATAGAACTGTGCGGCCCGCGGAACAGGCTTTGGCCGAGGCGGGAGCCCTGCTCAGAGACGGAGCCGAGGCCGTCTTGTTTTTCAGTCCTTCCGCTGTGCATCACTTGCAAGAAATTCTGGGGAATGAGAAATTCCTTGCGCTTTCGCGGGCCGCTTTGTTCACCGCGATCGGGCCAGTGACGGAAGAAGCGCTGCGCAAAGCCAAGGTTGAGCGCGTCAGAACGGCGGAAGATGCGACGGTTGGCGCGGTGCTGGAAGTGTTGACCGATTATTTTACCGCGAGCGAATTGAAAATGCCGGCAGGAGCAAAACCAAAGTGAGTTTTCCATTGCACCGGCCGAGGCGGTTGCGGCGCTCGGAGAAGATTCGCGGGCTGGTTCGCGAGAATCGGTTGAGCACTGCCGGATTTATCTATCCCATGTTTGTGTGTCCTGGTACGCGCCTGCGGAATGAAGTCAGCTCCATGCCTGGTGTTTATCAGCAGTCGGCGGATCAAATCGTCGAAGAATGCCGGGAAGTAGAAGAGCTGGGGATTCCGGGCGTGATTTTGTTTGGTTTGCCAGAATCGAAGGACGCGCAGGGGAAGAATTCGCTGGCGTGGGATGGCGTAGTGCAGCGAGCCGTTGAGGGGATTAAGAAAGCGAAACTGGATTTGGTGGTCATTACGGATGTTTGCTTGTGCGAGTACACGGATCACGGGCATTGCGGAGTGATCGATCACGGCGAAGTGATGAACGATGCGACAGTGGAGATTCTTAGCGAGCAAGCGCTTTCGCATGCGCGGGCGGGGGCCGACCTCGTTGCGCCTTCGGATATGATGGACGGACGCGTTGGAGCGATCCGCGCGAAGCTGGATCAGAACAAATTCGAGAATGTAGCGATCATGGCGTACTCCGCGAAATATTGTTCCGGATTCTACGGACCTTTTCGCGAAGCAGCGCAATCGGCGCCACAGTTTGGAGACCGGCGCAGTTATCAGATGGATCCGGGGAATGCGCGAGAGGCGTTGAAGGAAGTACGGCTGGATCTCGAAGAGGGCGCGGATATTGTGATGGTCAAGCCGGCGCTGGCATATTTAGATGTGATCCGACGAGTGCGCGAGGAAGTGGATGTTCCGGTGGCGGCCTATAACGTGAGCGGCGAGTATTCGATGGTCAAGGCGGCCGCGGCGAAACAGTGGATCGAGGAAAAGAAAATCGTGTTGGAGATTTTGACGGGGATTCAGAGGGCAGGGGCGGACATTATTCTGACGTATCATGCGAAGGACGCGGCGCGTTGGTTGAACGGTTGATTGAGGGGAAGCGGATTCCTCAGGGGTGAAGCCCGGTTGGCGGGCAAGCACTTATGTCGGAGCTGAAAGTCCGACCCCCGGTGCCAAGCTAAAAAGCCGCGCCCTGTCGTGTTTTGGGTTCGGTATCTGCATCTCCAGGTGAAGACATGAGTCAAGCACGGGCAGCGGCGAGTGCCGAGCGGAAACGGTCGCGGGAAATATTTGAGCAGGCGGAAAAAGTGCTCGTCGGCGGAGTGAACAGCCCGGTGCGGGCGTTTCGATCTGTCGGCGGCGAGCCTCTGATCATTGAAAAGGGAAGCGGACAGCATCTTTACGATGCCGACGGAAACATGCTGCTGGATTATGTGTGCTCCTGGGGAGCGATGTTACTCGGGCACGCGCATCCGGCGGTGACCGCGGCAATTGCGGAGCAGGCGCAAAAGGGAACAAGCTTCGGAGTCACGACGGAGCTTGAGCTGGAATTGGCCACGCTGATCACCAAGGCGGTTCCATTTCTAGAGAAAATTCGATTTGTTTCTAGCGGCACGGAAGCGACCATGAGCGCCGTGCGGCTTGCGCGAGGCGTGACCAAGCGGGATTTGATCGTTAAGTTTGAAGGCGGCTATCACGGGCACGCAGACAGTTTTCTTTCCCAGGCAGGCTCTGGTCTAGCGACCCTTGGGATTGCGGAATGTCCGGGAGTGCCGCAGGCGCTGGCGGCGCTGACGCTCAACGCGCCTTACAACGGTCTGGCCGAAGTAGAGCGGCTGTTCGCGGAGCATAAGGGCAAGATTGCGGCGGTGATTGTGGAACCGGTGGCGGCGAACATGGGCGTAGTGTTGCCGAAAGAAGGCTTCTTGAAGGGCTTGCGCGAGGCCACGCGCAAGGATGGCGCGCTGCTGATCATCGATGAGGTGATTACGGGATTCCGGCTGAAGTATGGATCCGCGCAGGACGTCTTCGGCGTCGAGGGCGACCTGACCACGATGGGCAAGATCATTGGTGGAGGAGTTCCCGTGGCGGCGTATGCCGGACGCGCGGAGTTGATGAACCATGTAGCGCCGCTTGGGCCTGTTTACCAGGCGGGGACGCTGGCGGGTAATCCGCTGGCGATGAGCGCGGGAATCGCGACGTTGAAGGAACTAAGCAAGCCCGGAGTTTACGAGGCGCTTGACGAATTGGCGAAGAGGCTTGCGGCTGGATTGAGGAAGGTTCTTGCCGAGGCAGGCGTCCATGCACAGGTGAATGGCATTGGTTCGCTTTCGACGGTCTTCTTTGTGCCGCACGCGGTCAGCAATTACAGCGATGCGAAACGGTCGGATACGAAACTGTATGGGCGGTTTTTCCGGGAAATGCTCAACCGCGGTATATTCCTGGCGCCGTCACAATTCGAAGCGGCGTTTGTTTCCGCGGCGCATACCAGCGGAGACATCGACCGCACGATTCTTGCCGCGAGCGATGCGTTGAAAGCGATGGCGGCGGAGGCTTCGGCGTAGCAGCTTGATCGCTGGAGCCGCCGCGAGACTGGCAAACGCCGCCAGGCGTCAGGATGACATGCTTTTTTCTGTTTCGTGACGATCTGCGGATTGGACCGCCTGTAATTTTGTGTTTGTGCTCAGATGGGGCGCAGGTCCTGCGCCACTATGCGGATTTCTGTTCGAGGAAAGGGGACGACGGATGCATGAGGTGATGGAAGCGCATGAAGCCGAGGAACACGAAGACAATCCGTTGCTGATGCCGGTGGCGGTGACGCTTTCGATTCTGGCGGTGCTGGTGGCGATCGCGACGCTGCTGGGACATCGGGCGGCCACGGAAGAGTTGATCTTGCAGACCAAAGCGTCCGACCAGTGGGCGTTGTTCCAGGCGAAGAACATCCGTTCGCACGAGATGCAGAGCGTGGCGGACATGTTGGGGACGCTGAGTGTGGCCGACAAAGAAATGGCGGACGCGCTGCGGGAGAAGTATCAGAAAGAATCGCAACGCTACGATAAGGAAAAGGAGGAAACCAGCCAGGAAGCCAAAAGGCTCGAAGCGGAACGCGATTTGGCCGGCCGTCGCGAAGACCGTTATGACGCGGGGGAAGTGATCTTGGAGATCGCCTTGATTATTTGTTCGTTGACGCTGTTGACGAAGAAGAAAGCGTTTTGGGTTTCCGGAATTGTGTTGGGATTGGTGGGTTTTGTTGTGACGGCTAGCGGCTTGATACTGCGCTGATCGTCGGTGGATCGTTGATGGGGGGATTGTCAGGTCGAAGACCGCCGGCCTCCCTTCCTGCGTCGGGACAAGCAGAAAGGCCAGAACCGCAGGAGTGGATCGCGACATTTGGAATTGAGATCCTTCGCCGGAAACGACGCGGCTCAGGATGACAAGCGGTGCGGGGGGCGCGGCGGAGGCGCAGAACCGCAAAAACTAAGCGCGTCAGATCGCGGGGGCCATGGCTTCGAGGCGGTCGGCGACATCGGAAATGGTCTCGGCAGGGAAGCTGACGTGAACGTTATCCGAGCCGGAGACAGCATCGATGTAGAGCTTGCGGTCACGAACAGAGATGTGCACGTGATCGGTCGAGCTGCGAACATCGACCAGTTCAACGTTCGGATACTTCTCTAACTCCTTCGAAAGCTGGCGCAGAGCCGGGAGAAACGGGCGGGCTTGGCAGGCGGCTTGTTCGAGATTGTGGCGCGGCACGACGTGCAGGCCAACAGGGACGACGGTTGCCGGGACCCAAACGTGGACATGATGACCGCCCATGCGATTTTCATCCACATCGACGCGGATCACACCCTCATGAAAGACGTATGCTCCGGCAAGGGCGACGGTGGCGCCGAGTCCCAGAGCGGCTTTGGCAAGTATGAGCATTGGCGTTCTCCTTCAATGATCGCGAGACGATAGTCAAAGTCGAGATCCTTCGGGGCGCACGCAGCGCCCCTCAAGATGACCTGTGACTCCAATCAGTCCGAAACGTTCTTGGAATCGATCCACACGCGGACGGTGTTTTCGTCGTCCTTGACGCTGACCAGTTCCGTGTCGCCACTGGACGAAAGAGCGTGGAGGGCGGCGACGACGTCGAGTTCGTCCTTCCCGGCGGAAAAGAGCGCATCGACGACCTTCATCGGGACTTTGACCTCGACCTTGTTTTCCTTGGAGGCCACACCTTTGGCCGGCTTTTCGCCGTGCTTCTTTTCCTGGACGTGAATGTACAGGTAGCCGGCGTTTTTTGAAACGCGCACGTTCTCGTCGTTGCCCTGCACCGTCACGTATTCGCCGTCCTTCGCTGTGCGGACCGCGTCGAGAAGCGCCCGAATGTCGACATCGTTCAGGTCGCCTTTGCTGATGTGTACCTTGCCGCCTTGAAGCTGATCGTGATGGATGGCGGGCAGGACCTTTGCGGCCATCTCGATGGGCACGTTGACCCGGACGGTCTCGCCGCTGTCGTCCTTGCTTTCAACCCGGACGTGAATCCATTGGTCGGTTTTGGTGGCATTCTGCGCGAAAGAGGGAAGAGGAACGAGTGCGCAGGCGAAGAGCAGGAGAGAGCCGGTGAAGCCGAGGCAACCCCGAGATCGATGGTTCATGTGAAGCTCCTTTGGTGATAAGTACGGATCGGGGGGTGCAAAAGTTCCAAGGCGGGGCGGTTTTGTGGCGCCGCCTTCTGCTGGCCCTGAGGCGGGAAGCGAGGCGGGGTCCGGGCTTAGCGACCGAGGGGGATTTCGCCTATTTCGACTTGAGGGAAAAGCGTTTGCGGAGAAACCGGGGACAGCGGGAGGCCATCGTCGAGGTCCTGGGTGCCGTCATGGCGATGACGGAAGGAGTGGATGCCCATGCGGCAGAGGTCGAAACTGCTGTAAAGGATATTGCCGCGGACGACGTCGCTCTTATAGAGGAGGACCTCGTTGCGGAAGTAGCGCACGACCCTGGAGCGGGGACGAATTGGGATCAGGGGGTTGTAGCGCGTGTATTCGATTGTGGGGCGGTTGCAGTCCTTGAGTTGAACGACGGTAAGCATGCCATCGGTACGCATTTCGTCACCGCTGGAGTTGACCATCAGGGGATGCACGTCGGGCCGGGGCAGAAGGTAGACCGAATCCACGCAACCGGAGAGGGTCAGATCGCGGACGAGCATGTTAACGCCATCATCGAGATTGCGATCGATATGGTGAATGAACTTGTGGTAGCGGAACGAGAGCGCGGCGCTGGTTTCGCGCGTATAGGAGCTAAGCCAGACCGGCTGATTCTCGATTGTGCCGGGTTGGCCCCAAATGCGGACGTGCTCGCGCTTGCCGTAGCTATCAAAACTCTTTTGCCAAGTGAAGTCCTGGGGCTGGCCTTTAAGGAACTGATGAGAGACCGGCATGGTGGAATAGTTGTTGAAAGTGAGAAAGGCCGCGAATTGTTTGAAGAAGGCGTGAGAGGAATTGGGATCGCCGGGCAGCCACCCCGCGGCGCTAAAGGCGTCCTGCATTTGGTGTTGTGAGCCGAGGAACAGAATATTCACAAGGTCGGCGTCCTTGCCGTAACGAGTGGTGGTGCGTTCCGGGACGTTTTGGAGCAGTTGCTCGATGTCGCCGCGCTCGTATTCGTCAAGTTGAAAGGACGCAGGAGGGAGTTCGGGCTGGTCTGCGACATCGAGGGTAGCAGTGAGTTGCAGGCGAAGGTCGGTGCCGGGGGGCAGATAAATCTCCGGTTCGGGAAGGATGCTGAAGGCGCGATAAGTCATCAGAACCACATCACCGTAGGGATTATATGTGGGCAGATGGATGAGGCCGCTAGTGATGCGTCCCTGGGGAGTGTTCGTGGAGCGGATGCCGAGAATGACGCCCTTGCGGGCAACTTCGCGGGCATTGTCGACTTCGACGACCTGGGCGGAAATGGGCAAGATTTCGCCGCCGGAAGTCACCAGATGATGGAACTGAATCTCTATCGCAGCGGTGTCATGAACGAAGCCCATGCCCACCCGGCGGACCTTCACGACTTCGCCGTCGATTTCCAAGCCAGCGGGAAAAACCGGCTGAGAACCGCATTCGGGCGACTGAATCAGCACAGCGCGGACGGACGTGCCGGTTTTGGAGCTATAGGAAGCGACGGGATCAAGCAAGCGGATCCAGAAGGACTTGCCGGCGGGGATAAATTCGCAATTGGCTGAAGCGCCTGGGGCTGCCGCGGAAGCGACGAACCATAACAAGGCGGCAACGCCGAGCGTGAGACGCAAGGCGGATTGACTGCCACGTTGGAGGCGGGCTGCGGACGCCTTGAGACTGGATTGCACCGTCATGAATACGTACACCCACTCTCAGCTGTGGATCACTCTTGAGCAGTGTGCCCTCAACTGGCCAGAGTGTGTGGCGGTACCTCCCCGACGTTTGCGAAAACCTTAACTGGTACTGTGTACAGGTAACCCAAGCGACATGCGCGAACGGTTACGCGAACCAAAGTGAAAGATTGTCGGCAAAGACCCAACCCCGAGGACTCAACGGATTTCAGCATACAGGAAATGCCAAATCAAAAATAGCCTGATAAGTAACCGTAGAGAAACAGCCAGCTATTTGACTTCCCGGACGGTGCCGATTTTGACGGTGCTGCCGTAGCGCTTGTAGTTGGAGTAGCGAATGGTCATGCGGATATGCACATCGCCGCTGCGAAAGTGCAGGTAGTCGTCGGCGCGGGTATAGACCGGGAACCAGTAGCCCTTCTCAATGTTTTCGCGATAGGTGCGGAAGCGGGGAAAGACGTTTTCATTGCCGTGGCTGATGATGTCTGGAACGGCTTTGCCGTCGGTCATGACGATTTGCAGGTCTTTGTCGTCGACCCAAACGCGGCCCTGGAAGTAGCGCTGCTTTTTCTCGATCACTTTGGGAGCGACATCGAAAACGTAGGTGGAAAGCTCATCGACCTGCTGGCGGCCGACGTAGGTGACGTTGTACTTGGGAAGCTCGGTGGTGGTGAGAACGAAAGGTTGAACGCTGCGTACGTCGTCGAGGTCTTGTTGCGTCAGTAAGATGCGTTCGAGGGTGTTTGTTGGAGCAAAAGTGACCTTTTCGAAGCGCTTGCCGTCGGGAGTGAAGATGATATCGCTGGTCATCCTATCTTCGCCATCGGGACGATTGTCTTCATCGAGAGTCTGGATGGAAAAGTCCTGGGTGTAGGTGTAGTTATCGCGCTCCTGCTTGAACTCCGCTTCTTTTTCGGCGAAGCGCTTGATGATCTGGTCCTCCGGCATAGCCGGAGGTTCCTTGGTGATGGGGTTATCGCCGGGAGAGTGAATGCGCGCGGGAGGCGGTGCGGTGTGATAGGTCTGATTCTGTGGCGGAGGTGGTGGCGGAGCTTGGGTACGAGAGGCGGGGGCATTGGGCAGCGGGCCGGGGTCCTGGGCAGCGGCGCAATAAACCAAAGCGCTGCCAAGCAGAGCGGCAAAGCAAAAGCGAGCGTAAGGGCTGGCGAATTTGATTGATGGAAACACGGCCATACTTCTCCCTTGGAACGAATGGGCCATCAGTATATGAGTCTAACGCAGGACATGGGGTTGTACGAAATGGTTGGTGGTGAAGCAGGGTGTAAGGTGCGTAGTAGCACCCGGGTGGAAAATTTCGAGTCGAGGGAGCGTCTGTGGCGAAACTCTTGGGAATGGCGATGGCAGTCGGGTTGCTAGCGATGTTTGGAGTGGCTGCGCGCGGAACACAGCAGGAAGGTTTGTCCGCGCACGTGGACCGCGTGGTGCAGGCGGAAAGAAAGGCGCAGCAGATTCCGGGAATAAGTCTCGCGGTTTGCCGCGATGGAAAGGTCGTGAAGGCCAGCGGGTACGGACTGGCGAATGTGGAGCTGGACGTTCCGGTTACGCCAGAGACGATCTTTCAAACCGGGTCGGTGGGCAAGCAGTTCACTTCGATGGCGGTGATGATGCTGGTCGAAGAGGGAAAGATCGGCTTGGACGTCGAGATTCCGAAATATATTCCGGAATCACCTGCGGTGTGGAAGGAAGTTACGGTGAGGGAGTTGCTGACGCACACTTCGGGAATTGCGGACTATGGCGGAGAAGAAGACACCATGGCGAAGGGAGTGATCAATTTTCGAAAGGACTACACGGAGGAAGAGCTGACCCAGGCTTTTGCGAAGATGCCGATGGACTTCGCGCCCGGGGCAAAATGGAAGTACAGCAATACGGGATATGTGCTGTTGGGAATCATCATTCACCGCGTGACAGGAGAATTTTACGGAGATTTTTTGCAGGCGAGGATTTTCAGGCCGTTGGGGATGACTTCGACGCGAATCATCAGCGAGGCGGATATTGTGCCGCACCGCAGCAGCGGGTACCGGCTGGTCAAGGGCGTGTTGAAGAACCAGGAGTGGGTTTCGCCGGCGCTGAATACCACCGCGGATGGGGCGCTGTACACAAATGTGCTGGACCTGGCGAAGTGGGACGCCGCGCTCAACAGAAAGCTGCTGGTGAAGCCATCGAGTTACGTTGCCATGTGGACGCCGGTGAGATTGAACGATGGGAAGACCTATCCCTATGGGTTCGGGTGGTCACTTTCGGGAGCGGCAGGCAAGCACGTGGTGTCGCATGATGGAGCGTGGCAAGGATTCACGATGAGTATCAGCCGGCATCTCGATGAACGGTGGACGGTGATTGTGATGACGAACCTCGATTCGGATAATTCGAAGCCGGAGAAGATTGTGGACGAAGTGACGAAGATTTATTTGAAGTGAAAATGTGGCGATCCGCGATTCCAAAAGAAAGAGGCATTCCTCACTTCGCAGACTGCGTTCGGAATGACTTTTCTTGAGGGGCAGACCCTGGGAAACGCCGATTAAATTTTCAATCTTGCGGACATGGGGTCCAGCAATGCTGGACCCCTACGAGGATCCGATCAGGCGGGGCGCCACTTGAGGAAGACCGCCGCGAGGGGCGGAAGGGTCAACGCGAGGGAATGACTACGCCCCATCCAGGCGTGCTCGCTGGTGTTCATGCCGCCAAGATTGCCGACATTTGAGCCGCCATAGACGGTGGCATCGGTGTTCATGATTTCGTCGAAGTGGCCGACGCGAGGGACGCCGATCCGGTAGCCATAGCGAACGACAGGAGTAGCGTTCAGAACGACAAGAATCATGTCGTTGGGGTTTTTGCCACGGCGCACAAAAGAAAAGACGCTGTTGTCGGAATCGTTGGCGTCCAGCCATTCGAAACCTTGCCATTCGAAGTCGACCTGGTGCAGAGCCGGTTGCGATGCGAGCAACTTGTTCAGGTCGCGCACCAGGGTCTGCACACCACGGTGGGATTCGTACTGCAGAAGGTGCCAGTCGATGTTGCGAGTCTCGCTCCATTCCCGGCGCTGGGCAATCTCCTGTCCCATAAACAGCAGTTTTTTTCCGGGGTGCGCGAATTGATAGGCAAAAAGGAGACGCAGATTGGCGAATTGCTGCCACATGTCGCCGGGCATTTTGTGAAGGAGCGAGTTTTTGCCGTGGACGACTTCGTCGTGAGAGAAGGGCAGGACGAAATTTTCGGTGAAGGCGTAAAGAAGAGAGAAGGTGAGCTTGTTGTGCTCGTAGCGCCGGAAGACCGGATCCTTCGAAAAATAGTTTAACGTGTCGTTCATCCAGCCCATGTTCCATTTCAGACTGAAACCGAGACCGCCGAGGTAGGTCGGACGCGAAACGCTCGGCCAGGATGTGGATTCCTCGGCGATGGTCAAAATTCCTGGGAAACGCTGATAGGCAACTTCGTTCAGGCGCTTGAAGAAATCGATGGCGCTGAGATTTTCGCGCCCGCCGAACTTGTTGGGAATCCACTCGCCGGGTTTACGCGAATAGTCGAGATACAGCATGGAAGCGACGGCGTCCACGCGGAGGCCGTCGATGTGATATTTGTCCAGCCAAAAAAGGGCGTTGGAGATGAGATAGTTCTGGACCTCGTTGCGGCCGTAGTTGTAGACGAGCGTGCCCCAGTCCGGGTGCGAGCCCTGGCGCGGATCCTCGTGTTCGTAGAGATGCGTGCCATCGAACAAAGCGAGGCCGTGAGCGTCTCGTGGAAAGTGCGCGGGGGTCCAGTCGAGAATGACACCTAGGCCGGTCTCATGACAGCGGTCGACAAATTCCATGAACTCGGTCGGAGAGCCGAAGCGGCTGGTGGCGGCGAAATAGCCGAGAGTCTGATAGCCCCAGGAGCCGTCGTAGGGATGCTCCATTATGGGGAGCAGTTCGATGTGCGTGTAGCCGAGATCCTTGACGTAGGGAATGAGCTGATCGGCCAATTCCCGATAGCTGAGCCAGCGATCGTGTTCCTCCGGAATGCGGCGCCAGGAGCCGAGATGGACTTCGTAAATGCTGATCGGTGATCCCAGCCAGTCCTTATGAGAGCGTTGCTCGATCCAGGCGGAATCGCTCCAGTGGTGCTTGTCGATGCGCGCCACCACGGAGCCATTGTTGGGCCTCAGCTCGGAAGAGAATGCATAAGGGTCTGCTTTGAGCGGGAGAACCACATCTTCGTGGCTGACAATTTCGTATTTGTAGATGGCACCTTCGCCGAGTTCGGGAACGAAAAGCTCCCAGACGCCGGATGAGCCGCGAAAGCGCATGGGATGGACGCGGCCGTCCCAGTGATTGAAATTGCCGACGACACTGACGCGGCGGGCATTCGGCGCCCAGACGGGAAAGTGAACGCCGGTGACGCCGTCAACGGTTTTCAAATGCGCGCCAAGCTTTTCGTAGGCGTCGTAGTGGCGGCCCTCACCCATGAGATAAAGATCGAATTCCGTGAGAAGGAAAGGAAACGCGTAGGTGTCAAAAGCTTCGCTGGTTTCGCCGTATTCCGTGTGGAAGCGAATGCGATAGCTGGAAGGCGCCGGAGCAAACTCGCCGACGCCAGGGAGAACTACCTCGAAAAGGCCTTCCGGGCGTGTCTTCCGCATGGGAAGAACTTCCGGAGAGTTCTGAAGCGGAGAATCGTCGGGACGGCGAAAGAGAAGGAGTTCGGCTTCGATGGCGCGCGGCTGGAAAAAACGCACCAGCCAGCGGCGGCCTTCCGGTGAATCAACAGGATGGGGGCCGAGAATGCCGAAAGGATCGGAGTTGCGCGCGATCAGAAGGGAATCGAGAGGTGCGCGCAAGGCGTCGACGGCGGCAGATTTGGATGAACGATTTACGTTGGCCACAAATTCATTCTATCGGAAGAATGGGGAGCGGCCAACGGAGTTTGAACACGGGGCAATTGTCAAAAGAGCGAAGCAAACCCGTGGCTTGCGGGAGATACCCTGCCGGGTTAGAGTGCAGGGCGACAGCGGATTTTGGAGGAATGGAAGCTTGTTTTTCTGCGAAGGGGGAATGATCCGGTGGGCCACATTGCATTCGTTGGGAGAGCGCTTTTTGCGGGAGCCCTGTTGATGCTCGCGAGCTTTAGCGACGCGCAAGACCGTTCACAGGCGCGGTCGATGGTGATTTCGCAGAACGGGATTGTGGCGGCCGAATCGCCACTGGCAGCGCAGGCCGGAGTACGGGCGCTCGAAGCGGGTGGCAACGCAGTGGACGCCGCGATTGCCACGAACGCGATGATGGGCGTGGTGTCGCCGATGATGAACGGCATCGGCGGAGACTTGTTCGCGATTGTGTACGACGCAAAAGCAAACCGTCTGTATGGACTAAATTCTAGCGGGTGGGCGCCAAAGGCTTTGACAATCGAAGCGCTGCATAAACAGGGATTGCGGGAGATGCCGCAGGTGGGCGTGAACGCGATCACCGTGCCGGGAACCGTGGAAGGTTGGCAGAAGCTGGCGGACAAATTTGGCAGGAAGAAATTGGCGGACGATTTGGCGCCGGCGATTCAAACGGCGAAGAACGGCTATCCGGTGACCGAGTGGGTGGCGATGTATTGGGCGGGCGGCGCGGATTATTTGCGGGGAGACGCGGAAGCCGCAAAAGTATACCTGCCGAATGACCGGCCACCGAAGGCCGGAGAGATTTTCCGCAATACCGACTTGGCCTGGTCGCTGCAGCAGATCGCCGAGCACGGCAGGGATGCATATTACAAAGGAGAGGTCGGCAAGCGCGTGCTGGAAGCCATCAAGCGGCACAGCGGAGTGATGACCGCGCAGGACCTGGGAGAATTTTCCGCGGAATGGGTAGAACCGATCTCGACGACCTACCGCGACTGGACGGTATACGAAATACCGCCGAACGGCCAAGGACTGGCGGCATTGCTGATGCTGAATATCATGGAGACCTTTCCGCTCGGTGCGAAGGATTATGGATTCGGCTCAACCAAGTCGCTGCACGCGATGATCGAAGCGAAGAAATTGGCGTATGCCGACCTGGTGAAATACATCGGCGATCCACGGGCCCAAAGGCTGCCGGTGGAGACGCTGCTTTCGAAGGAGCACACGGCGGAGCGGGCGAAACTGATCGACCCGGATCATGCGAACTGTGAAGTCGCCACCGGAACTTTGCCGGGCGCCGGCGATACGACGTATCTGAGCGTGGTCGACCGCGACGGAAACATGGTTTCCCTGATCCAGAGCAACTATTCGGCATTCGGTTCCGGAATAGTGGCGGAAGGAACAGGGTTCGTGCTGCAGAACCGAGGCGGGCTGTTCAACCTGGATCCCAATTCGCCGAATGCGCTGGCGGGAAGGAAGCGGCCGCTGCACACCATCATCCCGGGATTCGCGCAGAAGGGCGAAACGCGTATCGCGTTCGGCATTATGGGCGGCTGGAATCAATCGCAGGCGCACGCGCAGTTCATCGCGGACGTGGCGGATTACAAGATGAACATTCAAGCGGCGCTCGAGGCGCCACGGTTTACGAAGATCAGTTTCGAGGGCTGTGACGTGCAAATGGAGAGCCGCATTTCGGGAAGAACGCGCGACGAGTTGACCGCGAAGGGGCACAAGATTCAGGTGATGGGGACGTTTTCGTCAGTGGTGGGCGGCGGTCAGGCGGTGCTGCGCGATTTCGCTACCGGAGTGAATTATGGAGCGTCCGACCCGCGCAAGGATGGAGCGGCGGTCGCGGAAATGCCGTGAGCCGACCACAGCGTTCGCCGGCGGAGCATCAAGGTTTTGCAGCGGGATTGTTTGCAATGAAGGGACGCGGTTCGATTGTAAGAGTCACAAGAAACGTCTTGACCGCCGGTGTGTTTTTCTCAAACGGGCGAATGTAGTTCAGCGAAAGGGTGGACTCGCCCGCTTCGGTCGCTTTGAATGAGAAGATTTGGAAGCCAGGGGCGCCGACGCGGTCCGCAGGGCCTTGTTCCGGCTGCGCGGAAAGAAGCTGAAGGTGAGCAATACCTTCGGGCTGGCCCCAGCTGTAGCCGGTGGAGGGGTTGGAGGCGAGTTTGATGGTGACCGTGTCGCCGACGTACACGCAGAGGTGGGAGCTGTCGTCGGAATCGTCCAGCAGAAGCGTTTTTGCCTGAGTCACGAAGAGAAAGAGACTCAGCAGCAACATCAGTAGGGCCAGAGACTTGCGCGAGAAGTGGCGAAGCATAAAAGACCTTTCGAGCCAAGGATTTGAGAAAGCACGATAGCGAGTGCTCGGCGGGTTGTAAAGGTCGCCAGCCGATTGGCGATTTGTGTATCTCGCGACGCGGAATTGAGTCACAATGGAGCTTCCCGCCCAGCCGGAATAGACGGTGCGCGCATGAAGTTTCGCCGGATCAGTAAAGATGGGCGCTGTCCCAGTTGCAGGGGCTCCGAAGCATATCGAATTCGGCGCGAAGGGTTTGCGACGAAAACAATCTGCAAGGTTCTGAATTTGCGGCCGCGCTATTGTCCGAAGTGTGATCTCTATTTTTTCGCGCCGAGACACGCGGAAATAGAAAGAATCAGGAAAGCCGCCGCGCCGTCCATTAGGGCGAATGAGCAGAACTCCCCAAACCAGGCCAACAGCCTGATGCACTGAAGCGAATGTCAGGAAGGCCGCGAAACGGTGTACAGGTCCTCAAAAGGCACATTGAGAATCGGGTAGAACTTCCAATCCTGGTAATCGAAGTGCCACCATTCGTCTTCGTTCACAGTAAAACCTTCTGATTCCATAGCGCGGCGGAGCAGGTCGCGGTGCCAGCGCTGCAGCGAAGTGCCTCCGGAAAAATTGGGGAACGAACGCGGCGACATTTCGTCGTAGAGCCCGGGCATTTCGACGGGTTTGCCCGTGGCGAGGTCGTAGAGAGTGAGGTCCGCAGCGCAGCCTCGATTGTGGCGCGAGCCTTTCCGTGGATCGGCGACGAAGATGTGATCTTTGGAAGGCGTGGCATCCCAGAAAATTTTGGTGACATACCAGGGGCGATAGGCGTCATGGATCAAGAGTCCGTAGCCGAGGGGTTGAAGTTTGTGGAGCACGTGTAGCAGAGCTTCGGCGGCGGGGCGCTGCATGAAAGCGCGGGCTTGCGTGTAAACGGGCGTGGACAGGAAGTTGTTGGACTGCGCGTAGCGGATGTCGAGATGGATGGCGGGATCGAGAGTGGCGACTTCGACTAGATCGGGCTTGCGGAAAGGGCCGGCTTCGTCAGGGGGGTTCGCGGCCAGTGCGACTGCGCGAAGCGGGTCGATCGGTTTTGACGGAGTGATGTGGAAGAAATGCGCCGGATCGGCGCCGGCGTCCGTGCGAACGTACCCTTCCATCAAATAAACGAAAGATGCCGCAGTTCCAGGTTCTTCGATGATCTCGTAAGTCCAGCTTCCTTTAGCCGGATCGGGCACGGACATGACTCTCAGCTTTAAGTCGAAGTGGATTTCCTCGTCTGGCCCCGAAGAGTAGTGCATGTACGGTCGCTGGTTGCGCTCGAGGATGACGACACTTTTTTTGTACTTCCCATTGTTGCTGTATTCGTAGATGCCGACAAAGCGCTTCCATTCGACTGGGGCGTCGGACGGTTTCGGGCCGGGGAGAAGGGAGTTGACGGCTGGAGCTGCGGTTTGCGCATGAAGCGGCGCGGTGACGAGAATTGCGAAAAGAGCGAGAAAGAGAAGCCGCGACGATGGCGAGCGTGATTTGTTCACGGGCGGCATGATAGCGAAGTGCGAGAAGAATTCAAGTCCGGGCGCTCGAGCAGATTCTCCGTTGGTGGTTCACCTACTCAGCCCTCACGGGCTAGGCTAACTTCTGTCGCGCCTCCGGCGCTGAGTCAGAGAGCTGATTATTTCTTGGCGGAGGCGGCGGATTCGGCCAGGCCCGGCGCCACGATCGGATTGAGGAACGGCATCATGCCGCGAAGCTTTGGACCGAGTTGCTCGACGGAATGTTGCTGTTCGGCTTTGCGCTTGGCCAGAAAATTGGGGCAGCCCTTTTCGTTTTCCTCGATCCAGGCTTTGGCGAAGCTGCCGTCGCGAATTTCGGCGAGAAGTTTTTTCATGGCTTCGCGAGTTTGTTCGGTAACGATGCGCGGGCCGGCGTGATAATCGCCGTGTTCGGCGGTGTCACTGACGGAGTAGCGCATGTAACTGAGACCGCCGCGATAGATAAGATCGACGATGAGTTTGAGCTCGTGGAGGCACTCGAAATACGCGACCTCCGGCTGATAACCGGCGTTGACGAGTGTTTCGAAGCCGGCTTTGATCAGTTCGCTGACCCCGCCGCACAGCACCGCTTGCTCGCCGAAAAGATCTGTCTCGGTCTCTTCCGTGAAAGTCGTTTCCAAAACGCCGGCGCGCGTGGTACCGAGCCCCTTGGCGTAGGAAAGCGCGAACGCACTGGCTTGGCCGGACGCGTCCTGGTGAACGGCGAGCAGCGCGGGAGTACCGCCGCCTTCGGTGAAGACTTCGCGGACGCGGTGGCCGGGAGCCTTCGGAGCGATCATGCTGACGTCGACGTTCTTCGGTGGCTGAATCGTGCCGAAGCGAATGTTGAAGCCGTGGGCGAACATGAGCGTCTTGCCGGGGGTGAGGTTCGGCTCGATAGCGTCCTTGTAGAGCTTCGGCTGGCGCGTGTCCGGGGCGAGAATCATGATCACGTCGGCCCAGGCGGCGGCGTCTTTCGGAGTTTTTACTGTGAGGCCGTCTTTCTCCGCTTTGGCGCGGGAGGCGCTGCCCTCGGGGAGGCCAACCACTACGGACACTCCGGAATCGCGAAGATTCAAGGCGTGGGCGTGACCCTGAGAGCCGTAGCCGATGATCGCGACCTTCTTGGCTTGAACCAACGTGAGGTCGGCGTCGTTGTCGTAATAGAGATTTGCCATTGCGTTCGTGATTCCTTTCGTGGGCCGTATTGCGGCCGAAAATCGGTTGATTTAGCCAAGCACGCGCCGGCCAAAAGCCAACGCTACGAAGCCTTCGCGTGGGACGGGTCGGAAACCTTTTCCTTGGTTTTGGCCTGTTTGGCGCTGTTTTCCGCCGTGGTTGGAGGACGCAGCACGTCGCTGCCTTTGGTCATGGCGATGCGCCCGGTGCGGCCCATTTCGAGCACGCCAAAGGGGCGAAGGACTTCAAGAAGGCCATCAATTTTTTCCGTGGTGTCGGAAACCTCCACGATGACCGACTCCGGCGACACATCCACTACGCGCCCACGGAATGCCTTCACGAGATCCATCAGATGTGGCCGGTTCATATGATCCGCGGCAACCTTGATGAGCGCCAGGTCGCGTTCGAGCATGGAGCGGTCGGAAATGTTTTCCGCGACGAGAACGTCGACAAGCTTTTCGAGGCTGGCTTCCAGGCGGCGAGCGCCGTTTTCATCGGTGTGCGCGCAGATGGTCATGCGGGCAATTTCCACGTTTTCCGTTGGACCGACCGTAAGGGAATCGATGTTGATGGCCAGGCGACGCGTCAGCGAAGCGACGCGGTTCAACACGCCTGGTTTGTTTTGGACATATGCGACGATCGTTTGCATGTGCTCCTCGGATTTCCTTTTCGCCATAAGAACCGGTCTGAGACCGGCCAATACGAAGAGTGCTTTATCAATTATGGCTCGGAAGCCGTTTCCACCAAAGGATTGTTGGGTCGGCGTATCATTTCGTGAAGCGCAGCGCCCGCCGGCACCATGGGATACACCGAGTCTTCCTGCTCGACGCGGAAGTCCAGCAACACGGTTTGCTCGCTCTCCCGCGCCGACTCGATCGTGGGAACAACTTCCTTGCGATTGGTGACGCGTTCGCCCCGAATGCCAAAGGCGTTGGCGAGGGCGGCGAAATCGGGAGCAACCAGCGGCGTGGCAACGTAACGCTTGTCGTAGAAAAATTCCTGCCACTGGCGGACCATGCCGAGATAGCCGTTGTTGATGATGGCGATATTAATTTTAATTTTTTCTTGGACGATGGTGGCGAGCTCGCAACTGGTCATCTGGAAGCCGCCGTCGCCAACGACGACCCAGACTTCAGAATCCGGCTTGGCGAACTTTGCGCCGATGGCAGCGGGTAGCGCGAAACCCATGGTGCCGAGGCCGCCGGACGTGATGAGGGTACGCGGCTCGTTGTGGTGGTAATACTGCGCCTCCCACATCTGATGCTGGCCAACGTCGGTAACCACGATGGCGCTGCCCTTGGTCACTTTCCAGAGATCGTTGATGACGTGTGCGGCGTAGAGATGGCCGCTGTCGGGAAGTGATTGGATATCGCGGACCGCGGAACCGCCTCTGAGCTCCTTGATGTGGGCAAGCCAGGCGCTGTGATCGCGTTCGTGAATGTGCGGGAGAAGATGCGCGAGCGATTCACCGGCGTCGCCAATGATGGCCGCGTCCACTTTTACGTTCTTGTTGATCTCCGCCCGATCCACTTCGATGTGAATCTTGCGGGCGTTGCGCGCGTAGGTCCGCAGATCGCCGGTGACGCGATCATCGAAGCGCATGCCAACAGCGATGAGCAGGTCGGCTTCCTGAATGGCAGTATTGACCCAAGCTTCGCCGTGCATGCCCATCATGCCGAGGTTCATGGAATCGGTGGCCGGGAAGCAGCCGATACCGAGAAGCGTCATGGCGACCGGAATGTTGCTGGTGCGCACAAACTTCTCGAACGTGCGCATGGCACCGGAGAGTATGATCCCGCGGCCAGCGAGGATAACGGGGCGCTTTGCCGAGTTCAGCAACTCCACGGCGCGATCAAATTCTTCCTGGTCGTGATTGTCGCGATAGCGCTTCGGTGGAAGCTGCGGAGCCGCGGCTTCAAAATCAAATTCCGCGGTGGCCTGCTGGGCGTCCTTGGTAATGTCGACAAGGACGGGCCCGGGGCGGCCGGAATTGGCGATGACGAAGGCTTCGCGAACGGTGCGCGCAATGTCCTCTACTTTGGTCACCACGACGTTGTGTTTGGTGATCGGCATGGTGATGCCGGTGATGTCCACTTCCTGGAAGGCATCGGAGCCGAGGAGCTTGCTGCTGACTTGCCCGGTGATACAGACCACCGGGGAAGAATCGAGCATCGCCGTCGCGATGCCGGTGACCATGTTGGTTGCGCCAGGACCCGAGGTCGCCATTGCCACTCCCACGCCGCCGCTGGCGCGAGCGTAACCATCGGCCATGTGGGTGGCACCTTGCTCGTGGCGCACGAGAATGTGGTGGAGCTTGGACTTACCGATGGCGTCGTAGACCGGAAGAATCGCGCCGCCCGGATAGCCGAAAATGTGCCGCACCCCGAGGTGCTCGAGCGTCTCGCAGAGTATTTGCGCACCAGTGAGCTTCATAAGGTTCTCCCCGTGGAAACCGGCGCGGAGCCGGAAGAAAAACTTGCGGGCACGGAAGTGATGGCGCCGAGAGACGAAGAAGAGACGAGCAAGGCATACTTGGCCATGACACCGTTGACGAAACGCGGTTTCGGCGCCTGCCACGCGGCGAGGCGCTTCTGGATCTCGGCCTCGGTGAGTTCGACATTCAGCGTGCGCTTCGGAAGATCGAAGGTGATGGTGTCGCCATCGCGGACGGCCGCGATCGGTCCGCCGACGGCGGCTTCAGGAGCGACGTGGCCCGCCATCAAGCCGTGAGTGGCGCCGGAGAAACGGCCGTCGGTGAGAAGCGCGACCGAATCGCCTAGGCCCGCGCCGACGAGTGCGGCGGTCACCGCAAGCATTTCGCGCATGCCGGGACCACCGCGAGGGCCTTCGTAGCGGATCACGACTACGTCGCCGGCTTTGATCTCGCCATTTTCCACAGCAGTGAAAGCGGCTTCCTCGCTGTCGAAAACGCAGGCCGTGCCGCGGAAGTTCAAGGTGTCGTGCCCAGCGACTTTCATAACGCAGCCTTCCGGAGCAAGATTGCCCTTTAGGATGACGAGGCCGCCGCTGGGCTTGATCGGATTGCTTTTGCTGCGGACGACTTGCTGGCCGGGAGTCTCCTTGGAGTCGGTTGCTTCTTCGGCGAGAGTGCGGCCAGTGACGGTGAGGCATTCCCCGTGGAGAAGTTCCGCTTCCAGCATGCGCTTTGCGACGAGCGCCGTACCGCCTGCTGCAAAAAGGTCCGTTGCTACAAAGCGGCCTCCTGGTTTGAGATCGGCAAGAATCGGCGTAACCGAACTGATGCGATCGAAATCGTCGATGGAAAGGGAAATTCCCGCTTCACGCGCAATTGCCAGCAAGTGCAACACGGCGTTTGTGGAGCCGCCCGTAGCGGCGACACCGGCAATGGCATTTTCGATTGCGGACTTCGTGATGATTTTCGAGGGCGTGAGGTTTCGCTTCAGAAGATCGAGCGTAAGTTTGCCGGCGACTTCACCGGCGTGGGCTTTGCCGGCATTGGTAGCCGGAACGCTCGAAAGGCCCATCGGCGCAATGCCGAGAAATTCGCACACCAGCGCCATGGTGTTGGCCGTAAATTGGCCGCCACAAGCGCCGGCGCCGGGACAGGCGGTGCGCTCCAGCTCTTTCAGCTGCGCGTCGGACATTTTGCCGCGAGCGTGCGCTCCGACGGCCTCAAAGACGTCCTGGATGGTGACGGAGTGTCCCTCGAATTTGCCTGGGGCAATGGAGCCGCCGTAGAGCACCAGACCGGGAATATTCAAACGCGCCAATGCCATGACCCCGGCGGGTATGGTTTTGTCGCAACCCACGAGGACGATCAGACCGTCAAAGAGATTGCCGCGGGTGACGAGCTCGATGGAATCGGCGATGACTTCGCGGCTGATGAGGGAGGCGCGCATGCCTTCGGTGCCCATGGTGATGCCATCGGAGATGGAGACGGTATTGAATTCCAGCGAGGTGCCGCCGGCGGCGCGAATGCCGTCGCGTACGTGCTGAGCCAGTTCCCGGAGATGGTAGTTGCACGGGCCGATCTCGATCCAGGTGTTGGCGATACCGATGAGCGGCTTGCGAAAATCGTCATCCTCGAGGCCGGCGGCGCGGAGCATGGCGCGGGCCGGGGCTCGGTGCGCCCCATCGGTGAGGGCAGAACTGCGCGGCTTCAACGTACTCTCGGTCACGAATCGCTTCCCTCACGACTGACGGCGGCCGAGCATTGGAGTCGATCGGGCCCGCCGCAGTCTGTCCGGGCGCCAGGGAAACACCCCCAGCGCCAGCGAGTCTCAGGATGACCGATCCCGCTGGATCAGTCAAATTAATAGAAGCACATATGAAAATAAGAACGAGTTATGCTAAAAAGTGTCACGATTGCCGTCGCCGCAAGGCCGATCATGACAAAGAGGTTTGAAGTGTAAAGAAGTTTGACCCAAAGCATCCCGAAGCGCAGAGGAAGCATCCATTGAGCCATATGGCGACGAAACGCGTGCGAGTCGTTTTCCAGGCCGCCGGGTGGCGGAATTACGAAGAACGGGTAAATCCCGAGTGGGTTGCCCTGCTGAATCTGCTGGATATGAATGTGGAGTACGACCGCTCTCGGTGCCAGCCGCTTACGCCGGGCATCGCTGGACCACACATTGTCTGGCTCCCACTTGAGGCCTCCGCGTGACGCGCCGGGTCAATGAACATTTGACAAGCCGCTGACAACCTCAGTTGCAGTGCGTTGGTAAATTTGTCTACGAAAGGCGCGACGGTGCACAGAGGCATAACGCAAACGGAAGTGTTCGTCATTGGAGGGGGGCCGGGCGGTTTGGCCGCCGGCATAGCGGCAAGACGAAAAGGCTTCGATGTTGTGGTTGCCGATGGCGCCGAGCCGCCGATCGACAAGGCGTGCGGTGAAGGGTTGATGCCGGAAACCCAGGCGGCGCTGAAGTCTCTCGGAGTCGGGTTGCAGGCTTCACTAGGCTACCGATTCCGGGGCATCCGATTCGTGCAGAGCGGCGCGGAGGTGTCGGCCGATTTTCCTGATGGGCAGGGGCTCGGCATTCGAAGGACCCGGTTGCATGAGGCGCTGATCGAGGCGGCGGAGAACTGCGGCGTCAATCTTCTTTGGAGAACCCCCGTCGGCGGGATTGAGAGCGACGCTGTCCGGTTGAACAGCGGATCGGTGAAAGCGCGATGGGTTGTTGGAGCAGACGGATGTCAGTCCCGGGTACGGCGATGGAGCGGACTGGATTCCGGCACGACGAGCAGTTGCCGAATGGCTAGCCGCCGGCACTACCGGATACGGCCGTGGACAAAGTTCGTGGAGGTTTACTGGGGTCCTCGGGTACAGGCATATGTGACGCCGATCTCCGGAGAGAAAGTGTGCATTGCGACCATGGGGGAAACGGTGGAGGAGGCCGATTTCGGCCGCGCGTTGAGCGTGCTCCCGGAACTGCGCGAGCGATTGGCCCAGGCGGAATTGTGCAGGCGAGAACGCGGCGCGATTACGGCGGTGCAAGCGTTGAAACGCGTATGGCGCGGGAATGTGGCCCTGGTCGGAGACGCGTCCGGGGGAGTGGACGCCATTACTGGCGAAGGACTGCGGCTAGCCTTCCGGCAGGCGGAGGCGTTAGCCGAGGCGATGCAAGCCGGTGATCTTCGCGGGTACGAGCGCGCCCACAAGCGCTTGGCGCGCAGGCCGATGTGGATGGGCAGGGTGATGCTTGCGCTCTCTCGATACGAAAAAATGCGTTCGCGAACGATCCGCATGTTGAGCCGGAATCCGGAATTGTTTGCGCGGTTGCTGGCCATCCATGTAGGGCGAGCGACCAAGCAGGAGGTAGTCGAGACGGGGACGCAGGTAGCCTGGCAGTATCTGGCGAATTGACAGGAGAATTGCACGATGCAGGTGGACGGTTGGAAGTCGGGCGCGTATGCGGCGTGCGGAATTCTGGGCGTCGCGCTGATCTTGTCGGCGACTCCAGCGCCCCCGAGGCCCCAGGCTGCCCAAACAGCCGGTGAAGAAATTACGCTGGAGTTGGACCCGGCGCAGAGCAAGGTGCATTACATGGTGGACAGCACATTGCATACGGTCCACGGGACATTCAACCTGAAGCAAGGATCGGTGCATTTTGGTCCGGAGACGGGCAAGGCGGGCGGCGAAGTCATTGTGTATGCGACAAGCGGAGATTCGGGAAACGCCTCTCGCGATGAGCGAATGCACAAAGAGATTTTGGAGACCGCGAAATATCCCGATGCGATTTTCCGGCCTCGTGAGGTCGAGGGAAAAGTGCCGCGAAGCGGGGTGTGCGACGTGAAGTTGCAGGGAGTGCTGCTGCTGCATGGCGGAGAACACGAGATTGCGGCGCTGGTGCACGCGGAATTGGCCGGCGATCATTGGAAGGGAACGGCGAAATTCGATGTGCCGTACATCCAGTGGGGCATCAAGGATCCGAGTAATTGGATGCTGAAGGTAAAGCCGGTGGTTCATGTAGAGTTGGACATGGCAGGATCGGCGACCGGCACGAAATAAACAGAGCCCGGTCGGCGGGGTGGCTAGAGGCCAAGGTCGTTTTCATTTGCATATCACTATCCCTTCCCCCAAAATTGATGATTTGGGATACAGTGTCTGAAACGAACTGCTGTGCCCGTGTGTTGCCACCAAGTGAAAAACTGAGGAAATTCATGGAAAAGCCAAACAGTATTGCTTCGCCACGAGGGAAGCTCGGAGTGTTGTTGCCGGGAATGGGTGCCGTGGCGACGACATTCATGGCCGGCGTGGAACTGGTGCGTCAGAAGAAAGCGGTGCCGGTGGGATCGCTTACGCAAATGGGCACGATCCGGCTGGGGAAGAGGACGGACGGGCGTTCGCCGAAGATCAAGGATTTCGTGAAGCTGGCGAAACTGGACGATCTGGTGTTTGGCGGCTGGGATATTTTCCCGGAGAGTTCCTACGAAGCGGCGGCGAAGGCTGGAGTGCTCGACGCGCATCATCTGGCTGCGGTGAAGCAATTTTTGTTGAAAATCAAGCCGATGCCGGCAGCGTTCGACCGCGAGTACGTGAAGATGCTGGACGGCAAGAATGTGAAGAAAGGGAAGTCCAAGTACGATATCGCGCTGCAGATCAAGGACGACATCGGGAAGTTCAAGAAAAAGCATGGCTGCTCGCGGCTGGTGATGCTGTGGTGCGGCTCGACCGAAGTGTTCATGACGCAGCATGCGGCGCATGAGACGGCCGAATCGTTCGAGGCGGCGATGAAGGAGAGCCATCCCGCAATTGCGCCTTCGATGCTGTATGCCTGGGCGGCCATTACCAGCGGAATTCCATATGGCAACGGCGCGCCGAATTTGACGGTAGATATTCCCGCGATGCAGGAACTGGCTCAGAAGCACAATGTGGCGATCGGCGGCAAGGATTTCAAAACCGGTCAGACGTTGATCAAGACCGTGCTGGCGCCCGCGTTTAAGGCGCGCATGCTCGGATTGAATGGCTGGTTTTCGACGAATATTCTCGGAAATCGCGACGGCGAAGTGCTGGAAGATCCCGGATCGTTCAAGACCAAGGAAGAGTCCAAGCTCGGGGCGCTGGAATTCATTCTGCAGCCGCACTTGTATCCGGAACTGTATAAGAAGATCCATCACAAGGTGCGCATCAACTATTATCCGCCGCGCGGTGATAACAAAGAAGGCTGGGATAACATCGACATTTTCGGCTGGCTGGGTTACCCGATGCAGATCAAGGTGGATTTCTTGTGTCGCGATTCGATTCTGGCGGCGCCGATTGTGCTGGATTTGGTGCTGTTCCTCGATCTGGCGCAGCGAGCGAAAATGAGGGGCATTCAGGAGTGGCTGAGCTTCTACTTCAAATCGCCGATGACCGCGCCGCAGCTTTATCCGGAGCATGATTTGTTCATTCAGCTGATGAAGCTGAAGAACACGTTGCGGTGGATGCAGGGCGAAGATTTGATTACGCATTTGGGGCAGGAGTATTACGATTAATCAGGTGTGGATGGAGAGTGGAAGACATTTCCTCAGGGCCCGAAGCCCAGTTGATGCCGGGCGCTTAAGTCGGAGCCCCTCGAAACTCGGGACAAGCTGAAGCTCCGAACCCCACGTGCCAAGCATTTTCGCGCAAGCCGTTTAGAGCGGCATCTCAAATCAGATGATCTTGCGGACATGGGGCACAGCCCTTCGAAGCTCAGGGTAAACAAATGCTGCGCCACTACGAGGAGGCTCGGAGTCAAAGGCTGCAGCCTGTGCTACTTGGAGAAAGATGCCGGGCTAAAGGGCGCGGCGCTACAGGCGCTCCGGAGCTTCCCACTTGCCGGAATGTGCGGAACGGAACAGGGCGTCGATGACGGCCATGTTGCAGATGGCATCTTCGAGGGGATTGGGGACTTCGGTGTCGTTGCGGATGGCTGCGGAAAACAGATCGGCCTGAATCGTGAACTGATTGCAGATCGGAAACGTTTCGGCGACGGCGCTGGCATTGGCATACAGTTCCTTGCCGTCGTCGATGAAGATGCGTGTCGGCTTGTCCGGAGGAGCGTTAAAGGGAATCTCGATCTCGATGCGACCGGTGTCTCCGAAGAACTGCATCCGCTGATAGTTGACGAGTTGGGTGGAGCAGGTAAAGACAGACTGAGCCGAAGGAAATTCGAGAATGGCAGAACTGAGGCGGTCGGTTTTGAAGGTTGGGTCGCGCTCGATGGAGGCGAAGACGCGAGCGGGTTCTTCCCCCAGCACGAAGCGCGAAGTTTTGATGGGATAGCAGCCAATGTCCATCAATGCGCCACCGGCATTGTCGGCGATGTTGCGGACATTTTGCGGATCGACGTTGAAATAACTGAAGTAGCCGAGGACGGAGCGCACTTTGCCGATCCGTCCGTTACGCACGAGTTCGGCGGTGCGGACCCATTGGGGATGCGTGCGGACCATAAAGGCTTCGCCGATCTTCACTTGGAAATCGTCGCGGGCCTGGAGCAGACGCCGGGCCTCGGCAACGTTGCGGCTGATGGGCTTTTCGCAGAGCACGTGCTTGCGATGGTTGGCGGCGCGTACGGACCATTCGACGTGCAAATGGTTGGGAAGAGGATTGTAGATGACTTCGATCTCGGGGTCGTTGAAGAGTTCATCGTAGGACCCATAGGCTTTCGGGATGGAGAACTTGGCGGCGACAGCCTTTGCTTTGTCAAGGGAGCGTGAAGCAATCGCGGCGAGTTCGGCGCGTTGGCATTCGAGCATGGCGGGGAGGACGCGGCGTTCGGCGATCGAAGCGGTGCTGAGAATTCCCCATTTCACTTTTTTGGTCATTGTTGGTCTCGCGACTCGTGATTTGTAACTCGGGTTCCTTCGTTCGCCGAGCCGTAGATTGTGCCTTGTTCTTCGTCTCGGATGCAACCCGGTTACGGATACGACCCGCACTCCGTCAAAGTGATTTGCGTATCGCACTTCTGAGGTTGTTAGGGACGTAAGCGGACAAGCGCTAACTAGCCACTTGCCGCATTGAAAAAAGAAACGCGAATTGGGGTGCGAAAAATGGGGGAGAATAGTAACATTGAAATGTAGAGTCGATTGTCGGCCAGACGATTGAATCCCCATGGCGGGCGCGTCCAAATCGAGATTTGGAGCGAGGGGAACCTGGATCACTTTTGCAGGGAAGAGGAAGGTATCTCCAGGGGGAGAGCAGGAACAAGTTTGTACGCGAGGGGAGCGCATGAGAATAATTGTTTTAGGTGGTGACGGGTATTGCGGCTGGGCTACCGCGCTGTATCTTTCGGCGAAGGGGCATTCCGTCGGGATCGTAGATAATTTCGTGCGGCGGCAGTGGGATCATGAGCTTAGCGCGCAGACCCTCACCCCGATACAACCGTTGAGCGAACGGTTGCGGTCGTGGTGCCGTCTGACGGGCAGGACCATCGACTTTTTCGTGGGGGATGTAACCGACTACGATTTCCTTTTCTCAGCATTGAAGAGTTTTGAGCCGGAAGCGATCGTGCACTTTGCGGAGCAGCGGTCTGCTCCTTATTCCATGATCGACCGTAAGCACGCGGTGTTCACGCAGGTGAACAACGTGGTCGGCACGCTGAACGTGCTGTTTGCGATGCGGGAAGCCCTTCCGGATTGCCACCTCGTGAAACTCGGCACGATGGGCGAATACGGAACGCCAAATATCGATATCGAAGAAGGCTACATCACGATCGAGCACAATGGCCGGAAGGACGTGATGCCGTTCCCGAAGCAGCCGGGGTCGTTCTATCACCTCTCCAAGGTGCATGACAGCCACAACATGATGTTCACTTGTAAGATCTGGGGTTTGCGGGCCACGGATTTGAACCAGGGCGTGGTGTACGGCACCATGACGGATGAGGTGGCGCAGGAAGAATCACTGATCAACCGTTTCGATTATGACGATGTGTTTGGAACGGTGCTGAACCGTTTTTGCGTTCAGGCAGCGATTGGGCAGCCGTTGACGGTGTACGGCAAGGGCGGACAGACGCGCGGATTTTTGGATATTCGCGACACGGTGCGGTGCGTGGAGCTCGCTTGCCTGAATCCAGCGGCGCGCGGCGAATGCCGGGTCTACAACCAGTTCACGGAACATTTTTCCGTGCTGGACCTCGCGCACAAGGTGCAAGTTGCGGGAAAACAATTGGGGCTGAATGTGGAAATTGACCACATTCCTGATCCACGAGTGGAAGCCGAACAGCACTATTACAATGCGAAGCACTCCAAGCTGGTCGACCTTGGGCTCGAACCGCACACACTCTCGGATACTCTGCTGGATTCGATGGTGAACATTGCCGTGCGGTACCGCGACCGAGTCGACCCGGCGCTGATGCTTCCGCAAGTCAACTGGCGCGAACCGAGAAACGACCGGCGGATTCAGATCGGCATGGCGGCCAAGAAGGCGCTGGCCGGGGCTTCGGAAGATGCGGGCGTTCCGGTCACCAAAGGCCGCAAGCGCTAGAGCTGCGCGCGACGTTCTGCTCGCTGCTGCCAAAGCGCGGAGCGCTCTGCCACATTTAACGCAAACTGCAAACCGAACGGAAAATCGGCTCCGCGAATCGCGGCTTCGACGCGCGCGATGAAGCGTTGGATGATGGGTTCCTTGTTAGCAAGGAGATCGATTTCTGCAATTCGGCGACCCTGGCTTCCCAACCAGACTCGACGTTCGTCCAGCTGCCCGTAGTCGCAATCGATCTCGGCAATTGCGGAGTGCGGGACGCAGTATTCGTGTATCGAGAAAAGATGCGATCCCAGGTTGTCCAGGGCGGACAAACCAGTGTGATTGGGGCGGCTGATGTTCAGACGACCGCCAAAGCGCAAGCCCGCGCCAGGGTTCCATTCGCGACGCCAAGCTTCGACCTGGTCCGCAAGGCAATATTCGTAGTGAATCCCGAGTAATGTGTTGCGGGCTTTGCCGAGGGCTTCGAGGCGATGGGTGTCTTCCGCAGAACAGAGCCACGGTTTCTCAACCACCACATGCAAGCCCGATTCGATCGCCGCTTCCATCATAACGGGAATGTGACTGCCGGGAGGCACGCAAAGCCAGGCAATCTGCGCGCCGCTCGCTTTGAAAGCAGATTGAAGGCGCGCGCGATACGCAAGAACCTCTTCTGAACGAGCGAGACGGCTTTGCTCGAGCGAGCTAACTTCGCGGGCTTCGCCGATGAGTATGGTCTGCATGCGTGACGCCCAGCGGCCGCGGCCCACGATCAGGTATCGGGGCAGCTCAGTCATCGTGATCGATTCTTTCGCAGAGCAGGCGCGCGGCTTTTGCGGCGCTGACGACTTTTCCTGAAAAGATATGGATCTCCCGGGGAGCTTTTTCGATGAGGTATAAAATGCGCCGGTCCTGGTCGGGATTGTCCTCGACGACTCGGACCGTAAAACGCGAGCCCGCGTAGACGGCGTCCTTTGCCAAAGGCACAGCAAGGGCGGCATCGGCTCGCATGGCCTCGAAACGCGTAAAGGGCACGGGCTGAAAGGACGGACGATTCAGAAGTGAAGCGAAGGGTTCAGGAAATGGCTCGTCGGGATTCTTTGTGGTCCAGTGGTTGGTGTTTTTTGCTGAGCCAAACTGCGAGAACCGAGAATTGCCGTAAGGATCGAACGCGGTGAAGGGTCCGTCCACGACGACCAAGGCGATGCTGCGCAGGACAGGAGGCATTTCGATGAGAATTTTTTCGGCGACTTGATATTTTGCGGCACTGAACATGCCGCGGCTTGGTCCTAGCCCGTAAGTGGCATAAATGACGAAATCATAATTTTTCCGCAGGTCGGGAACATAGAACTCCTTGCGGAATGTGACGCGCAGCGCGCCGATGCGCGCTTCCAACAATTCGCGCAGTGCCCGGGGATCATAGATATTTTCATCCACTTCGTAACAGCGGTCGATGAAGCCGAAATCCATCCAGTCCGGCTTGCAGCGCCGCAGCGGCAAGTCGTGGCGAGCCATGATCGCTTCGTACACGTCGGGCGGAGTGAAGGAACCTTCTTTGGGAATCGCGTAGTAATGTTTCGTGCTGCGCACGACGGCAGGGCCGAAATTGTCGATGAAATCGGAGCGCGTCTGAAGTGTTTCCTCGATGGTCTCCGGGCTGCGCGGGTAGTGATAGCCGGAATGAATTCGAAATTGGTTGATGTCCGAGGCGGCGCGAAGAACACCCAGTGGATCGAAGAGTTCCACCGCGTGGCCGGCTTCCGCGAGGTGAATCGCGGAGTAAGCGCCATAGATTCCCGCACCGACGACTGCGATTTTTGCCTTCACGATTCGGTCTGCGGCGAGACGTTGCGAGAGCGCCTCGCGGTTGCCAGTGTGAGCATACCGTCCCGCAAAGTATAGTCAACGCCGCGCCAGCGAATGGCTCGGCGGGTGAAGCTGGCAAGCCAGATGAGAAAGGCAGTGGCGTCCCAGATGGGAATCATCCACATTTTGGGCCACAGGTTCGATAACTTTAATCCATGAACGCCGACGAGCCACGTCATCCAGACACGAAAGAAAATATATCCCCCGAGATACACCAGGGCCGTCGTCAGAGAAGGGTCCAGCGCCAAGGCAAGCAATGACCAGGGCAATCCGAACGTGAAAATGAGTCCGAGATGCCCCCAGGGGCGCATGTGGCGCATGACGGTCATCCAGCGAGTGCGCTTGTACAGCAGATCTTTCATCGAGCGAAAGTCGGGAGTTGTGCGAACAACATAGGGGAGCAATTTGATTTCGTATCCCTGCTCTGCGATGAGCCGGCAAGTGAGGAGGTCGTCCGCGGGCCGGCTTTCAATGGTTGTAAATCCGCCGAAACCCTGGACGTGTTTGCGTGTGGTCACGATGGTCTGGCCGAAACCGAACTTCACGCCATCGAGAAGCCAGGCGACGAGAATGCCGGGGAAAAAATCACACATCATGCCAAGTTCCTGAAGCTTTTCGATGAAGGTGGTTTCCTTGGTGCCGTAGTAGAAACAAGTGACGCCGCCAATTTGGGGGTCCTGCATGGGAGAAACCACCGTGCGCAAATAGCTGGGCTCCACGCGAACGTCGCCATCCGTGAGGACCCAAAGGTCATAGCGAGCTTCCTTGGAGAGTCGATCCAGCCGGGCAACCTTATCGTTAATCGCCTGATGGTCGGGCCCATAGATCAGCCGAATCTTTGTCTGCGGGTAGTCACGCATCAATCGTTGCAGCACTGGAATGGTGGGATCGTTCTCGTCCACGCAGAACAGGATTTCGTATTCGGGATAGTCCTGGCGGCAGAAGCTTGCGAAATTTTCGTAGGCATCTTCGTCCAGTCCGCGAATGGCTTTGAAGCAGGTGACAGGCGGAGTAAATTCACGCCGTGTGGCGCGGGAATGGTCTTTCTGCGCGAAGTACTTCCAGGAGCTGTAGAGGGCGAGGAGATAATAGATGAAGGGGATAGCGGCGACGCCGAGCAAGATGTAAGTCGAAATCCTCAAAATGGACGTACCTCAAATTCGCGGCAATTTCGCGTCAAACGATGGACCTTCCTTCAGCCAAACGCCGGCGATCGCGCAAGCCGTGACAAATATTAAAAGCACTCCAGAGGGCTGGTTTGGAGCAGAACGGCCCATGGAGTAACATTTAATCAGAACCTGTCTCATAAATGGGCTTGGCAAGAAGAGAAGAGTTTCCTCAGGGGCTAAAGCTCAGATTTCCTTGGCCCTAGATTCCGGAGCTGAAGCTCCGACGCCCTAACCGGCATTTATGAGATGGCTTCTATAAGAATAGCAGAAAGGGTTACGAACGCCGGACGAAATGCCACGAAGCCTGTCCGGGCGAATCGATGACTGCATGAAAGACGGACCGGGACTTCACCTGAAGACGTACCTCTCACTTTTTGTCATTGTGGTTTTTGCGCCGCTGGGAAGCGTGTTGCTCGGCAAGGGAATGAAAGGCGTGGGTTCGGCGGCAAACTGGAGGTTGCAGGATTTTTGGCCGGTGGTTTCGCGGGTTTTGTCGAGCGGATATATCTGGCTGGGCATCGCCTCCCTGCTTACTTTTTTCGTGGCCTACATGTTGATCTTGAGCTGGGCGGATTACAGCTACGTGCAGCCTTCCACCTCGCTCTCTTACGCGACTGTCGCCCTGCTTAGTCATTTCGTGTTGGGAGAATTGATTTCGCCGTTGCGATGGCTGGGGGTATTCGTCATCTGCACGGGCGTGTTTATTGTCGGGCGGACAAACCCGCGGGCGCACGGAACGCATTGAGGATGCAGACGTTCATTTTATTTTTCCTGATCATTGCGTCCGGCACGGGCGGCGAATTGTGCGTGAGCCGTGCCATGAGAGGCATGGGAGAAATTCACGATTTCAGCCCAAAATCGATCCTGAATTTCGTTGTGCGCGGGCTGGCACAGCCGTGGATGTGGGTGGGCGTGGCCATGATGAGTGTGGGGTTTTTCTCGCTGCTTGCGATACTTTCGTTTCGCGATGTGAGTTTCGTGGTGCCGGTCAGCGCCCTTAGTTACGCGGCGGGGGCATTTGGCGCGAGAGCGTTCCTCGGAGAGCGAATCAGCCGGAATCGGTGGCTCGGAATAGCCGTTGTGTGTATCGGCGTGACCATTGTGTGGTGGAGCGGGAGATGAGAGATCCAATGCAACGCTGATTTTCTAAGCGTGCGGACATGAGGTCGAGCCTTCGGAGCTCAGCGTAAACAGTGCCGGACCCTGCGGAGGGATGAACGGCCGACAAAACAAAAAGCCAGAGTTAAAACTCTGGCTTTTTGTATTCAGGTTCCGGTATGGCTGCTTAGCGGCCTCCGTGCCCGCCCTCGTGGCCTCCGCTCGGATGCGATTCGTGCTCCGGAGGCCTATTGTTCTGGTGCGTCTGCTGGGGCGGCTTGGACGTATTGGGATGGTTGCTGTTGGAGTTGTTGTTGGGAGGCCGGTTCGAATTGGACTGGCTCGTGGTGTTCGCGTGAGTGTTTGCGTTGTAGCTGTTGTTGGTTCGGGCGTTTGGCGGACGGTCGGAGTGCGCGTTCGAAGTTAAATTTGGACGGTTCGTGTTTGCGGCGGCATGCGCGGCGACGACGCCTTCGCCGTGAAATACACCGGGCTTTGCGGTTGCAGCGACGGCGGGGCTTCCATGATTGACGGACGCAAGCATGGTGCGATCACTGCGGGCCGCCTGCTCGTGCTGGGTTTGGAGCGAAGTCGCTTGCACATGTTGCTCGTGCATTGCGGCTTGCTCCGACGCTGTCGGCTGCGCGCTAGTTCCACCGGTGCCACCGTTGTAGCTGACGTTGTTGTTGACGACGGTCCGGTTAATGACCGTGTTGTTGACATAGGTGTTGTGGATCACCGTGGTGTTCACGTTGGTCACCGCGGTGTTGTAGTGAAAAACTCCGCCGCGCCATTCGCCACCAACAAAACCTACGCCGCCGTAGCCGAAGCCATAGTTAATACCACCGTAGAAGCCAACGTGGGGGCCCCAGTATCCGCCATGCCAGACATACAGGCCGCCGGCCCATCCCCAATACCCGGGTGTCCAGAGGAAACCAGGCGTGGGAGCGAGCACCCAGGTGCCAGGAACCCAAAAGTAGCCGGCCGGCCCATAAGCCCAATATCCGGGGGCCCATATGTAGCCCGCAGCCGGACATATAGGCTGCGGATAAACTGGCAAAGCCGGAGGACCGATGTGAATCGAAACACCAACTGCGATTTGGGCGGGGGAGCTGGAGGGCAGCGCCAAAGTCGCGAGCAGCGCGAAAAAGAGCAAAGTTGCTATTTTTGTATGGCGGATCATAATGAGGTTCCCCTTGTACTCCTTGCAGCAAACTTGTGTCGCAAACTACCTAGCGAAGAAGGCCAAGCTCGGCGCTCGCTAAACGATGGAACCCGGATGAGACCGAGAAGTTGCAGCGATCCCAGCAATTGGCCTGGAATCAAGGGTATCCGACATTCTTCGATAAACCGTGACCGGATCGCGGGTGGTCGCCAAGGATGAACCTGTACTACCGGGCAGCCTCGTGCCGCCCTTGTTTCTTTAGGTTATGGGAATGTAGAGAATGCATCCTGTGTTCCGACCCCACGTATGAAAGCGCACAGGTCAGTGCAAAAATGGAAAGGGGACATGCATGAAATACATTCTGATGATGAACACGATGAAAGCCGGCCACGGGGTACCTAACTGGCCGAAGAAGGACCTTCAAACGCACATCGCGTTTATGATGCACTTTGTCAAGGAACTTCGCGACTCCGGAGAATTGGTGTCCGCCGAAGGACTAAGTTTTCCCGATCAGGCAAAGCTTGTCCGGGCGGGCAAGGATGGCGCGCCGATCACCGACGGCGTGTTTCCAGAAAGCAAGGAGTTTCTGGCGGGCTACTGGATTGTGGATGTAGCCAGTCCCAAGCGGGCGTATGAGATCGCGGCGCGGGCGTCCGCGGCTCCGGGTCCCGGAGGCGCTCCGCTGGACATGCCGATTGAAGTGCGGCCGGTGATGAGCGCCCCGCCACCGGAAATGCTGTAGTGAAGCAGACTGCCAATGGACGTAAGACGCTGAGTTCGCCTTTAGCTCACGGCTGAACCGCAATGAGCGGCCATGACTGCTGGCTTCACCGGAAGCGGAAGCTCGGCGATGATTTCCGCGCCGAGATTGGGCTCGGAACTCACACGCAGCACGCCATCAAGAATGCGCAACCGTTCCCGCATGCTCGTCAAGCCGATTCCAGCTGACTGAATTGCCGGATCGAATCCAGTGCCGAAGTCTTTGACCGACATGCGCACGGTTTCAGAATCCTGTGTGGCCTCCACCAGAATCTTTGGCGTGTGGCTGTGCTTGAGAGCGTTGGCAAGCGCTTCCTGCGCCACGCGAAACAGGCAAAGCGATATGTCATTCGAAAGGGTGGAATTCAAGCCGTGGAGGACCAAGTCCACCGTGATTCCGTGTTTATCCGAATAGTTCTCGCACAGGTCCCTCAGCGCGACTCCGAGGCCACAATGTTGCAAGCTCGAAGAGTGCAGTTCATGCGAAAGGTTATGGATATCGGTGCCAAGCTGATCGATGTGCTTCTGCAATTCCTGAAGAGTGTTGTTTTTCGCCGAGGGGGATGCGGCGTTGCGCCGGAATTGCTCGAGTTCGCAAGCGAGAAGCGCGACCCTGTGGCCGATGTCGTCATGCAGTTCGCGGCTGATGCGGCTGCGTTCTGCTTCCTGTGCGGTGATGAGTTGGCCGGCCAGGCGCTGCAGCTCCTGATCTCGCCTGTGGAGCGATTCTTCCACGGTTTTTTGCGCGGTGACGTCGCTGACCATGCCGATGACCAGCGGAACCGGGCCGTGATTTTGCTTCAGCATGGACACGCTGACTTGTCCCCACATGACCGAGCCATCTTTGCGAACGAAGCGTTTCTCGATTCTGTAGCTTGACCTTGCGCCATGGCGCAGCTCGTCGAACAGCACGCCTTCCATCTGTTCGTCGTCGGGATGGCTGATACGTCCACAACTCAAGTTCAGCAGCTCCGCTTCGCTGTAACCAATCATCGAGCAGAAGGCGGGATTGACGTGGAGGATGCGGCCATCGACGGTCTCCAGCGCGATACCGATCGAAGCCTGTTCGAAAAGATACCGGAAGCGCTCCTCGCTTTCGAGGTTGGCTTCATGCGTAAGCTGGCGCTCGAGCATGGCCCCGATGATGTTCGCCACGCAGCCGAGTTGGTAGATGAAATCTCCCGTCCACGCGCCTTTCTCGGAATAGGAGGTCAATCCCAGAACACCCTTCTTCTTGCCTCCATAGTTTGATGGAAGAAGCAGCAGAGACTTCACGCCGAGGTGTTGCAACAGGCGGCGGTCGGTGACCGCGCCGGCGGGAAGGTCTTCGAGTCCGCGGAGAACGACGCGTTCGGTCGCCGCGAGAGTTGCCGCAATAAATGGCATCTGCGAGGGCGTAACGATAGCGGGGGAAAGGGGTGCGTCCTCGGCACGTGCCGCGGTAAAGAGACGAAGTAACTCATTCGAGCTTTCGTCGAACTCGTACCAACAGATTCGCTCTGCGTCGACGACATTGACGATTCTCTCGAGCCCCTTCTGAATGCCGGTTTCAACCAGTTCCGGCGGGCTGGTCGCCAGATCTTGCCAGAATTCGGCGATCTGTTTTCCGACAGCGCTCTTTCTGGTCAAAAGTTGACGCGTCCGCCTGTTCTCGCGAACCCACATCAAAACGAGCACAAGGATAACACCGACGGACAGAAGCAAAGGGGCAAGAGAGACTTGCGCGGTCGAGAGACGGAAAAATGGAAGCAAAGGGACAGCGGAGAGTGACAAAAATCGTTTGCCTAGCGACATGGGCGAACTCCTGGCGCAACTTGTAACGATTTGTCCCAAGCCCACCCGAGGAACCCAGCGGTCCTTCGACTTGGAATGCAGAATTAATATACCGAATCGCGATAAGCAGCAACGTTAATTTTGCGATAACAGGCCAAGGAGAAGCAGGCCCTCAAGCGGGAGGGTACGTAGGGATGGTGCGTAGGGACGGTGCGTAGAGACGGTGCGTAGGGACGGAGGAACCGGGGGCTATGGTAACAGTTCAAAGACAGCGACGCAGTTCGGTGTGCCGACGTAAACCTTGCCGTTAACCACAACCGGGACGATGAACTTTGTCACTGTCTTGCCCGTCCGCATTCCGATAGGCCTGGCCATTGTACAGTTCGTTTGCGAGGTTCGTCGCGTCCACGGCGTGCAACACGGTGGGCGACCCGCCGTTTACGTGGGCGGGAGCCCAAAACATGGCATTCGAGGATCCATTCGCCGAAATGGTTAGGCTCGCACCTGGATATCGAAATTTTGTCGTGGACGGCGAGGATGGAACCGTTGGCAATTTCGCCTGATTAACGAGCCATTCGTGAGGACCACGCGGGACCGAGCGCCATTATCGGCCGTGGTGGTTCTGGGTGTCGTGTATGTCGAGCCGGTGGCTGCCGGGGGCCAAGCCAGCGGCCGAGTCTGCGGGCGCAGTACTTTGCCGTATGGAAAATTTCGGCGCAAAGGCGTTCACTTGCACAACGCGCTTGGTTGCGACAAAATGCCAAATGCGTGCCACTGAGGGGGGCAAGCCATGAAATTCTTCGTGCCGGACGTGTCGGCGGAGCATGCCGAGGATATTTACAACGATTTCCGGGCGCTCCACAAGGCGGCTGACAAACGAATCCGCAGCATCACGTACTTCGACCGGGAACTGGGAACGGAAGTGCAGCTCTGCGTGGGCAAGGAAGAACCATGGTGCGGAGAGAAGATTCTGCTGATTCTTCTGTGCTATCCCCGCGCGTACGTGTTTACCAAGGAGCGCGGCATTGAGAGTGGGGCGCCGTTCATGGTGCAAACGACGGATACGCGCCTGGAGGAATTCGAGCCGCTCGACCGGCCAAACCAGTTGGGCCGTGGCGCTTGAAGCGAAAATTGGAGCCAAGGGCGGCGGGGTCGAAACCGTCTATAATATTTTCGTAGTATTGATGTTCTCTCCCTTCTAAATCAGAGTGCTGTTTCCCAGCGATGGAATGGTGTGCTTGTCCGAGTTGACTGTGGCTTTTCGGCCGCCCGGTGTCGGCCATACGAGGTGGGAAAATAGTGAAGGAAGGAGTATTCCGTGGAGCGGTGCTGTTTTTCTGCTTGGTTCTACCGCAGATCGCCGGTCTTTCCGCGCAACAACTTGCGACACTCAATGTGAGCGTCACGGACCGATCCGGCGCGGGAATACCTCGAGCACAAATAAATCTGAAGAATCGCGCGACCGACGTAACGCGAAGCGCCTCTTCTGATGCGGCGGGACTCGCGGTGATCGCAGGGTTGCCGCCCGGGAATTATGAGTTGAACGTTGAAGCGTCCGAGTTCAGCGTTTCGCGGAGCGATCTCACGCTTACCGTTGGCCAGAACGCTTCCGTGGCCGTAGTCCTCGGGATTCCTACGTTTAAGGACCAGGTCGAAGTTCGCGAGACAGTTCAGGGTATCGATACGAGGACGTCAGAAATAAGCCGAGTGATCAACAGGCAAAAAATCGCGGACTTGCCGATCGCAGGTCGTGATTTTATCGATTTCGTGCTTTTGACTCCGACCGCGAACGTCGGCCGCAGCACTGCCGTAGGAGCGCAATCTCCGTTTCAGGAAACTGTGTTGGAACTGAGCTTCGCAGGACTGCGTGAGACGCACAGCACTTTTTTTGGCCTTGATGGCACCGATTACAGCACCAGTATCTCTGGCGTCCAGCGCACGAGTCCGTCACAGGATTGGGTATTAGAGTTTCGCGTGGCGGCCGGCCCGATGACCGCAGACAATGGACGCAACCTGGGTTCCGTCGTCAACACGGTGACGAAGTCTGGGAGCAACGACGTTCATGGCTCAGTTTACGAGTTTTTCCGCAACAATACGCTGGATGCCAATAACCTGCTGTCTGTGCCCGGCTTCAACACCCTGCGCTTCAATCAATTTGGCGGCAACGTCGGCGCTCCCATACGGCGGGATAAACTCTTCTACTTCCTTGGATACGAAGGGCAGCGACGGGCCGAATCACCTTTATATTCGTCCTTCATCTTGCACTGCACCGATAATACCGGTTGTCTCGGGCCAGGAACGCCGAGCATCAACCAAGTCAAGGAACTGCTCGGCTTGCAACCCGAAAACCTTGGGTCCATTCTTCAGATTGAGGACTATGACAAATTTTTTGGAAAGTTGACCGACGTTCTGAGTGACCGCAGCACCTTAAACCTCGGATACATCTTCACCGATCAACGGAATCAACACATCCCAGGCGCCGCGCCTGGGCAGGGGTTGCCTTCGTTTTACCGCAACAATCCTGTCCGGGATCAAACGGTGTACGCTAACCTGCTTCATTTGTTCGGCAGTCACTGGACCTCGGAGAGCATTCTCAATTTCGGAAGAAGAACCTTCCACCTTGATCCCGTGGGAGCCGGGTTTGAGCCGGCGCTCCTAGTGGCCGACCTGTTTGATTCTGGCGGCATCCAGGGCGGGGTACATTACTACAGCGAGCAGCATTTCCAGGCCTCAGAAAATCTCACCTACATCCTCGGCAAGCATTCGTTCAAATTCGGCGGAGATCTTGAACCAGTGTGGATCAGCGCACAAACCGCTTTCTTTACTCCCGGGGCCGGTATTTTCACCCCTCAGAGTTTCTTTGGCGCGGCGCCTTTTAGTGCCTTTGGCCCAGGCACTCCGGTACAGTTTCTCTTCCTCCAACCGAGATCGTATTTCGGCCAGCAAATTCCAGAGCGGACATTGCCGTTCGACACCGGGCTCTTTGCAGGACCCGCGGCTTCAGCGTTCAACGATAGCGTCAACCTGAACTTTCTGCACAAGCTCACCGGTTTTTACGCCCAGGATCAGTGGAAGCCGACATCGAATCTTACGCTGACGCTTGGTCTGCGCTACGACATCGATTTCTTTCCGTCCGCGGCCGACATCCGGCTGAACGGAAGGATGCATCCCACGAATTATGGAAACGTGCAGCCACGCGCGGGGTTGGCCTATTCTTTCCGGCAAGGAAAAGGCGTGATTCGGGCAGGATTCGGTATGTTCACTGGACCGTTTGACTACAGCGACATCATGGTGTCTTGGCAAGGTGCGTCGGCGTTTACGTACATGAACCAGCCCATTCTGCCGGAGTTTTCCAATCCCGGCGCCAGCCTGGTGGGATTGGGGCCATCCGGGATCGTGGGTGTTGACGGCCCAGGTCAGGCCCGCCAGGCGTTCTCTGCGTTTACACACACCGGCGTTTATCCCAGTCCGAGCTCACTCCTTCAATTTCCGCTGGGCTACGTGCAGCGGAAGTTTCCGAACGCGTATGCCGAACAAGCAAACCTCGAAATCGAGAACGAGATTGCGAAGGACCTGTTTGTCTCGGTGGGCTACCAATACGTGCACGCGCTCAAGCTGCCCTTGTATCTCAGCATCAATGGAATTCCAAGCGGCACGCTTCCTTCCGGCGTTCAGTCTTTCACCCCTGCCGACCCCAATTTTGGATTCGCGCTAATGGCCAGCCCAACGGGTTACTCCATTTACCATGCAGGAACGGTCAGCGTGCGAAAGCCATTTGCTCATCACTACAGCATTTCCGGAAACTACACCTTTTCGAAATCGATTGATCTGGCGACCGACGTGCAACTCACCGATAGCCCGATGGATTATCTGCATCCGCAGCTCGACCGCGCGTTGGGCGACAACGACGTCCGCCATCGCTTCGTGCTGACTTTGCTCGGCGAGAGTTCCAATACCTGGACGCCTGCACTGCGGAACTTCAAGCTTTCGATCCTAAATGCGCTGCAGAGCCCGAGATACTACACAATCTTTGCCGGCTTCGATGTGAACGGCGATGGATTCCCGTTCTCGGATCGCGTGGGTAACATTGGGCGGAATACGTATCGTGGCGATGCGTCGTACACCACAGACATCCGCCTGCAACGGGTGTTCAGCATAGGCGAGCGGCTCAAAGCGGAGGCCGGCGTCGAAATCTACAATTTATTTAATCGACCGAACGTCAACGCCGTCGACACGGTGTATGGAGCCGCCACTTTCGTTGGGCCGATTCCCCGCAGGTTCGAGGATGGCGTCAGCAGTCCGGCAAACCCGACGTTCGGCTCGCCGAGCTACGCGGCTCCAGCCAGGCAAGTCCAACTGGCGTTGCGATTGAATTTCTAGGTTTCGAAACATGCCCGCCTCCCGCTTCTTTTGGCGTGTGGACGATGGCGTTCCGCTCCCAAGGCAAAAAACGTCGGTGAAAAATAAGGCGAACCCCGTATATGCTGGTGGAACGGACGGCGCTCGAGGCGACATCTTGCTCCGGCCGAGCCACACGACATAGAGGCTGGCATCTGAGAAGGCGCGGGCAGCCAACTGACGCCGGTATGGCACAAAAAGGGAAGACTTTTCCTCAACGGAAAGTTGAGAACGCAAGGAGATAGTCATGGCAACTACGAAAGTCGGAATAGCACCAATGAAGGCGGCGCAGATTGCAGTGGCGGGAGGCGATTTCGAGATCGTCGACCGCGAGATTCCTAAGCCAGGTGCAGGACAGGTGCTCATCAAGGTGCAGGCCTGTGGGGTCTGCCACAGTGACGTGCTCACGAAAGAAGGCTATTGGCCAGGAATTCAGTATCCCCGCGTTCCAGGACACGAGGTCGCAGGCGTCATCGATGAACTGGGCGCCGGTGTTTCGGACTGGAAGAAGGGGCAGCGCGTCGGCGTCGGCTGGCACGGCGGCCATGACGGCACGTGTCTCCAGTGCAGGCGCGGAGATTTTGGCAATTGCCGGAATCTGAAAATTTCTGGCATCAGCTATGACGGCGGATACCAGCAATACATGGTGGCTCCCGTGGAGGCGCTAACGACGATGCCGGAAGGTTTGAGTGATGCCGAAGCAGCACCGCTGCTCTGCGCAGGAATTACCACCTACAACGCGCTGCGGCACAGCGGTGCGATGGCCGGCGACCTTGTTGCGGTGCTGGGCATTGGCGGTCTGGGTCACCTAGGAATTCAGTTCGCGAGCAAGTTCGGGTATAAGGTTGTGGCTATCGGGCGTGGTTCGGAAAACGCGGCGCTCGCAAAAAAACTCGGAGCGAGCGTGTACATCGATGACGGAGTGACTAAGGCGGCAGAGGAATTGCAAAAATTGGGCGGCGCACAGGTCATTCTCGCAACAGCGCCAAGCTCGAAAGCGATGTCCGAACTGATCGATGGTCTGGGGCCGAACGGCAAGCTCATGGTGGTGGGCGTGACATTTGATCCCATCGAGGTCACTCCGGTACAGCTCATTTCTGGGAGTCGAAGTCTTCAGGGCTGGGCCTCTGGAACACCGACGGACGCCGAGGACACGCTGCGCTTCGCGGAACTAACCGGCGTGCGCCCCATGATTGAAACGTATCCGCTCGAAAAAGCGGCTGAGGCTTACGCGCGGATGATGAGCGGCAGAGCACAGTTCCGGGTCGTGCTGACGATGTGAAATCGACGCAGCCGCGCGACGGTGCTCAGTTCGCGGTCCGTGATCAGCCGCACCTTTCACGGGCGAGATGCGGGGCGTTTTGCCTGCCCCAAGTGGCAGGGTTGGATGCGCGAGAAGCAGCCGCGCCTTCTCGTCATCTATGAAAAGTACGAGGTCTCGTTCGATCCCTCGGGGCCGGAAGCGTATCGCCGCGACGTGCCGACGGCTGAGCATCGTGGATAGAAGGCATTTTGCGCTGGATACCGCAGCGGATCAGATTGCGCTGATCGTCCGGGACTTCATGAAGTAGCGGCGGAGCACGTGAGGCGGCGCGACACGTTGGCTGCTGGTGTCAGAACATCGGTTATTAATGATTGAGACGTAACCCGACGGCGAGCATCCAACTCATCCAACAAAGGAGGAATTCCTATGCGACCTGACATTGTTCCAGGGGCGAAATTCCCCGACTACGAGCTTTTCGACCACGCCGCGAAACACCGGAAGCTCTCCGAGCTACAAGGACCACATCCCATGGTTCTGGTGCTGAGCCGCGGAGGTTTCTGCCCCAAGGACCGGCGGCAGGCCGAGGGGCTTGTGCAACTGCACCGTGAGATTGAGGTTGCCTATTGCCGGCTGGTCACGATCAGTACCGACAACATCACCGAGACGAACGAATATCGCACCGGCGTAGGCGCCCACTGGCCTTTCCTCTCAGACGCGGGGCGCATCGTGCAAAAAGATCTGGACATCGCCGAATACACCGATGCTCTCCACAATCCCATGATTCCCCATGTGATGGTCCTGGAACCGGGTCTCGTCGTTTATAAGATCTACAACGGCTACTGGTTCTTTGGCCGGCCGACTCTGGAAGATCTGCGGCAGGACCTGCGCGCCGTTACCAAGAAATGCCGACCGGACTGGGACATCACAACGCCCGAACTCAGAGCGGCTTGGCAGCAAGGCCGCAAGGAACTCTTCTATCCGTACGGCAAAACCTACGTGCAAACTATCGGTGAGCAGGATTAGGAGCCGGAAAAGGTCGACCCCGCGACTGCGCAATCCTCGAAAAGGAAAGTAACCGGTGTTTATTCTTCGCGGTCGAGCGGTTTTCCGTCGGGCCCTACTTGCACTTCGGACTTTTTCCCGTCCGTTACAACCTGCGCTTCATAGGCGACCAACTTATTTTTTTTCGTAATCGATTCTACCTTCGTGATTTTGCCTTTCCCGGCTTTCGCTTGCAGCCCCGCTTTCACCGCTGCCGGCACTTCCTGCAACTCCACTTGTTCCTCGACCTCCATCACCGCTCCATTCGTGTCCATCTGCACATCCTTGGTGTGACCATTTACGAGCATCTCCGCTTCGTATGTGGTCTGCCCATTTTCCTTTTCTTGGCTAAACCCGCGGATCGTTGCTCCTTTCGTCTGCTCGACGACTGTTTTTTCAACCGCGGCAGGCAGTTCCGAGCGGTTGATCTTTCTTTCTTGCCCGACTGTGCTGCCCGCCAGCGCCAGGTTCGCAACCAACAGCAAAATCTTAGGGTTTGTCTTCATCTTCTTCTCTCCTAGTGGAAGGGGATAAATGCATTTTCCCCTTCGTTCAGACCCTATCCCCTTCTTCCTAACTGCACGATTAATCCTGATTCTGCCAACGCGGAACCAGCACTAAGGGTTTTATGTTTTCGGCCGATAGACCGGTAGAGGCATTAAGGACATCTCAAAATGGCCACTGTAATAACAGGCGCGAATCATGCCAACTACCAGTAGTCAGCCCGTGGTAAGGTCCGAGAGCGCACGCGAAATCAACGCAATCGCGATCTTCGACCAGCGCCCCGGCGGACAGTGTTCAGATCAGCAATACCGACAAGACGGCCTTGCAGGAAGCCACCGAGACGCGCTTTCAAACGAGCCAAGTAGCCAGCACGGGGGACCAGCAGGCCCAGAAGCTTCTGGCGGAACAGACCGCAGGACAAAACCGATAGGAATCTTCGTCACTTCCCGTAGACCAGAACACGAAACGTACCGGGAACCGCGGCTCCGCGTGGATGCGGATGCTCTGCCGTAGCGGGAGGAGGCGGGGCGAAATCCGCGGTGTCCAGAAACAGATTGTGTGTCTTAGTGTCGAGTCCCATGGTTTTGGCGCCGATTTCGGTCTTGATGGTTCCCGCTTCGCTGAACTTGTCGGGCGAGTCTTCGTGGAAGATGTGCACCTGGCCATCGCGCGTGGAGGCGAAGATCAGCCCGGTTTCGGGATCGTAGGCTGTCGCATCCACGCCCCCGGAGATCGCGAAAGACTGCAGCACTTTTCCGTTGTTAGAGTCGAGCACGACGAGCATCTGGGGATCGCGGCCGGCACTGAAGAGCCGGTGGTGTTGAACGTCCATGGCGAGAGCCGTCGGTCCGCCGGCGGGAGCGACCGGCCAGTGCGATTTGATCTTCAACGAGACAGAGTCAACGGCGACAAGTTCGCTCTTGTCTTCCAAATTGATGTAAACCGTTCCTTTGCCATCGGCCACCGCGAACTCCGGGCCTCCGCCAAGGTCAATCTTGCCCACCACGCTGCCGCTCTTGGCGTCAATCGCCGTCGCGTTGTGCGGATCGCCATCCATGACGAAAACGCGCTTCGAGAAGCGATCATAAATGACGCAGTCCGCATCCTTGTCGGCGTCGGCTTCGCCGATTACCTTGAGGGTTTTCAAATCGAAAATGATCGCCTTGCCTTGTTCTCCGTCGCTGATGAAGCCGCGGCCAAACTCGCTGGCCACGGCGACCCCGTGAACTACCTTCAAACCGGTGATTTTGCCGATTAGGGCGCCGCCGTCGGCATCGATGACAATGACTTCCGTGCCGTGCGAAAGGTAGACGCGCCGCGCGGCGGAATCGACGGTGATGTAGTCGAAGTACTCTCGAGTGCTCCCCTCGGCCGCGCCGAAGGTGTATTTCTTGAGCAGGCGGTACTCGTTCGGTGCCGCCATCAAGAGCGAGAAACTGCCCAGCAGGATGAGTAGCAGGACACTTGCAAGGCGTGCAAGACCATACGATTTCATGCGAACCTCCGGCTCGGCGGAAGGCGTTACCAAAGCTCGGCTCTTCGTCGCCGACCGAAGCTATCACGCGAAGTCTAAATAGACGATAAATTGGGATGAAAGTGGGAGGGGACCTGCGTCGATAAGACGGACGATTGCCCAGTTTCGACGATTAGTCTGAGCCCGATTGCCTTGGTAACGGCGACTGGCGTGGACAGGCGAGGGCTGCCGCGCGGACAGAGCGCGATCCAAAATTACCCCAAAAGGTTCTTCAAGTCTGTGCTGCATTGGACAGTGGGTAGCCTTGACTCCTCTTATGATGGCCTGTAATTTCTTCGCCCCTTCTGAGCATTCTGTGAGCAAACCTAACTCCGGTTGAGATATATGTCTCACGAGGAGTTGATGTGAAGACGGCGTTCGACACACAAAGCCTTGCCAACAGATCATTCTGCCCGCGCAGGCACTTTGCGCAACTCGATGTAGGTTTCTGCTCCATAGTGCAACGTGTTACGCGAGAAGTATGGGGGCACCTGCATCTGAAACTGCGCGCGCCCGTGGCTTTGGTCGCTGAGCAAGAAATCGCTGCGGCTGCCAACATCGAAACGCAGCCGCTTTCCTGCCCTCAGCAGAACCGGCTGCGGGGTCAGGCTAATCCAAGCATTATCGGCTCATTAGGAATCAAGGGCTGGGGGACGTCGGTGTCGATTGCAATCTCGGTGGCAGTACTACGTTTGATATCGATCTTCCGTAGCGCGGGCCGGATGGTCCGCAGAGACAGCAAGCGATAGACGCCTACTTTATCGACTCGACCGAGCCGTGCTATGAGATGGGAATCAATCTCGCTGCTGCTGAATTTGAGGCTCGCGGTGATCGGCCCCGAGAATTCCGTGTCCTCGTTCATGACCATCTCATAACTGAGGACCTGATTGACCACGTCATCGAGGCCTGCCGTGACGATTGCACCCAACGGCGTCGCTGCCCAGGGTTGAAGGACGCGACATCCTTTGCAGGGCATCAAGGTCCACCTGGGATGACATCCACGTAGCCTACTTCAGTGGTGAAGCGTTGTGGACATACCTCAACAATCCCTTTCTTTACGCACAGGAAGGATTCGCGACCGAGGAGCTCTCCTCGATACAGGCAGAAGGCGAAACGTGGAGGCGATTAAAGGTGACCTTTCCGGACAACGTGAAAAGTCACACCCGCGAGCAGATTTCGTGCTTTGGGCCGGACGGCTTGCTGCGGAGGCACGACTATAAGGTTGATATCCTCGGAGGTGCAACTGGTCTCAACTATGCGTCCGAGTACCGTGACGTAGATGGGATCATGGTGCCGACAAAGCGCCGCATTTATGCATATGAGGGGGACTATCAGCTTGTGAAGGAACCCCTGCTTGTTGCCATCGAAATGGGCGAAATCAGTTTCGCTTAGCTGCTGGCGTTTCTTGCCATGAGCCGGTGAGAAAAGTCTCAGAGACGCGGCGAGTAGAAAAGGTTCGCGAAATGTGCAGAGACTTACGTTTCACTCCATCGGGAGTTTCTGGAAGATGGGACGAACCGGAGGACGGGCGCGTACGGTGGATCGAAAGAAAACCGCGTTCGATTTCTGCTGGAGAACGTTGAACAAGTCACGTTCGCGATTGGGCCCGAATCGAGTTCGAGGAGGTAAATTCAGTTTCACTGTTTCTCGGCTGAGGCTTTGCGGCTCTTCTTTGTCTTCGCCCATCGCGCTTGCGCGGCTTTCCTCGCAAGTTCTTTCCGTTGTTCTGGCGTAAGAGCTGCCATGCGTGCTTTTCCGCCCTTGCCGCCGGCTGCCTTCCCACCTTTTCTGCCCATCTCACGCATGACTTTGGAAATAAGGTCGCGTCTCATAGTTTTATCTTATGGGGAATAAGCATTACTCGCCACTTTTGGGCATTGACAATGTACACTCCGCTTTGCAATACTTGATGCCACTTGCGCTAGTGGCATGTATCTTTTTTGCCCCAACGCATCCTTTTCGATTGAGTTAGAACGGGACGCGCCAGTGCTATCAACACCGAACGCGCCCCTAACCAAGGTCGCCTGAGTTAGAGGCAACAATGGCTGTCACAAAAGGTAATGGGTTCCCCGCCTGGGTGCAACCCGTCCATCTCCGTTTCGTTTACATACCTCTGTCTATACCCTTGCGCGTCGCGCATCCTCCACCGTAGTTCTGCCCAACTGAATTCGGGGCCATTCGGGTCGGCGCACGACTCTAGCGGAGACGTGTGTCCTGACGCTTCTATCAACTGCCGGACTGCGGCGTTCCCGCCGCGAGGAATAAGAGGAGATTCAAATGCAAAAGGCACATCTCTACGAAGCGATTCTCTTAGTGAACCGAGGGATTGACGATGCAGTCCGAGGGCTCGAACGCCTCAAGTGTGCCAAAGACTCAGGGTTGAAGCCGGGCTATTTGGATGAAAAGCTGACGCTATTCGAAATGCACCGAGCTCTGCTCAACAGCTTCTTCTGCAATAACGTCGAGGGTGGCGAATTACGAGACGAGGCTCATTTTGCAAAAAGACACCGCGAGCACGAAAAGAGAATGTTGGATGAAGTTCAGGTCTATCGGGATGTACAAGCCGTGGAGGAGAACCGACGACTGGAAGGCAAATCGCCAAAAGTCCGATTCCTCAGTAGCGATGAGCAACAGGCGTGGGAGCGACAGTATCCGAAACCTCCCATCGGTGTAGGGAACGAAGCGCAACATCGGCAAGGAGAGCAAAGATGAATCTCCGCCTCTTCCAGGAACTCATGGAGTTGAACCTCGCATTGGAGCATGTCATTCGTGGCCTTCAACGAATGGAGAAAGTACCCCTCTTCCATGCCGACATAGTCCGCTCTGCCCGTACAGAAGTGGAAAGTGCAAGGGTGGACGCCAACAGGGAATTCTTCGATAACTTTGACGAGATCGTCGAATACGATGCAGTCTGGGCGTATAAATTCCAACGCGAGTACAACAAGAAGATCAAAGACCCCGACGACATCGATCTCGAAATCAGGGATTCCGAGGAGCGGCGCAAGAAAAAGGGACTGCCTCCGCGCCTGGTAATCCTGCCCGGTTGGGATATGTCCGACGAAGAACGCTACGACGAGGAGCAAGCGAAAAAACGAAAGCGTCTTGGGAACAAGGAGCAGAAAACAACAAAGAAACGGCAATCGAACCATTCCAAACTATCGCAGAGTGTAGCAGCCCATGCACAAATGGGAGCCGTACCGACGCCGGAGAACGAGGCGACCAATGGCGAATCGTAGAGCACCCACGACACAAACGACACGTTTGCGCTCTTCTGGAAGGCGGTATCCGGGCGTTCAAGGCAAGGTCGTGGATTACATCAGTCATTCCATCGACGACGGGACGCTTTGCGTCAATGTCTATTTCACGGACAAGACCCTGTTGTCGCTCCGTTTCGCCTGCGACATTTTCATCACCGTGGCCGACATGAGCGATTGGAAGACCGGAAATTACGAGGTGATTCGCGAATACATGAAGCCGATTCCAAGGTAGAGACACTGACGGGTATCGAATCGAAGTGGCGGTGATTAAACCAAAGGAGATAGCACATGAAACGCGAACCTCAATCGTTGACGGTGCATCTGAGACATGCAGCACGCCGAATCCACAGAGCCGCGTGGATGATCGATAGCGGAGCCACTGCCCTGCATTGTGGCAGGGTTCTCGCGCTGCCCCGTGGGAACACAGGAAAGATTCGAAAACTTTTCTTTTCGGACTCCATGGCGCTTGAAGAGAAGGCCGCGGTCCTTCGAAGAAACCTCAGCGCCACTGACAGACACCTGAACCGGCCGTCGCTATCAGCTTCCGAGAACCCAGATTCTGGGTAGTTTCCGTGCCGACAATCCTGGAACCACCTCGCCCTGCGACCTCGGAGCGAGATGTCTTGCTGCGACGAGTTGTAATGCTTGCGCGTCATCTCCTGGCAGGCAGGAACAACGCAATTTCGGTCGGATTGGTCTGCCATATAGCTCTATAATCCGCGCATGGCATCCTTGCCGCATGGCTTCGAGGAACCTGGAGATGTACGGGACATTCACTTTGTCGTCGACACCATCCCTACCTTGGCATGGTCCGCTGGGTGGTTGCGGTGAGGTCGACTGGAATCCCATCGTTCAGTCCGCAAGCGAGTTTTGATTACTCTTCTATTCCTTTCTGGCCCGCGATTCCCGAGGGAATTTCTTGGCCACCATGTGATTGTCTCAGAACAAGAACCGACTTCGAGAAATTCTCCGAGCGCTGGGAATCGATTTGGTTGCACTGAACCCGCCGGTCGAACTCCTCCGAAAGCTCAAGTCAAATTGGGGGCGCCGGCGTCCACCTCTAGCGAATTCGGGAAACAGAATGTGGCAAATGAAACGACCGATCCTGAATTGCTACCAACCACAGTCGGGAGTTCATTGATGGCGCGCCCTAGCATTACCTACAAAGCAAAATTGCGCTCGATTTTTCATGGATCCCAGGGGCTTCGGGCTGGATGGAGCATTCTAATTTTTGCAGCGCTTCAAGCACCCGCGGTGCTGATCGCAAATATCGTGATGCGACACCTCCCGTCGCTTCTTCATGGCGAGATGTCACTCGGCGACTCGCTCGTCTTTGAGGCTCTTCAGTTTGTGGTAATCCTCGGGGCTATGGCGATCATGGCAAGGGTCGAGGGCCGGGATTTTTGGTCCTATTATGGGATGGCCGGGAGTCGTCCGATTGCCAAGTTTCTATATGGATTCGGCGGCGGACTCGTTTGCCTGTCGCTGGTGGTGGGGGCGCTGTATGCCGACGGCCATCTAGTGTTCGGCGGAGCGGCTTTGCAGGGGCTGCCAGCGCTTGGGTACGGCTTGGCTTGGCTCCTGGACTTCATAGTGGTCGGGATAACAGAAGAGGCGCTTTACCGCGGATATCTGCAGGCGACTTTGACACGCGGAATCGGCTTTTGGCCAGCCGCAATCGTCCTTTCGTTGTTGTTTGGCGCGGGGCATCTGCAAAATGCGGGGGAGACAGTCCCGGGCATCATCGGGGTGATCGTGCACGGGCTGTTCTACTGTTTATTGTTGCGGCTGACCGGCTCGCTATGGTTGGGGATAGGATTTCATGCAGCGTGGAACTGGGCGCAATCCTATCTCTACGGGACAGCGCAAAGCGGTCATTTGATGCAAGGTCATTTGTTCGTGACCCAGGCACGGGGTGATGCGCTCATCAGTGGAGGTAGCGCAGGGCCCGAGGGAAGCTTGCTCGGATTACCGGTGCAAGCGATTGGACTGCTTGTGTTTCTCTGGGCGGTGAAGCGCGCCGGGCTATTCTTCGGAGGCCGGAAGGATCGCGAACCCCTGCGCAATGCCGAGTGACGAAGACGCTACGGGCGTGTTGCGGAGCCTTGCAACGGAAGAGACGTTCTGTTGCGTTTTGTGTGACCCGTCCAAAGAAAAATGGGGACTTGCCTACCATCGGCAAGCCCCTTCACCTCACGTAATGTTGCATTTTTCTTTCAGTAGAGGCTCATGAGCGCGCGCTCTTCCAGGTCGAAGGTATGCCGAAATAATCCGATTTTTGCAGTTTTGTGCTTGGCTCGATCATGGCGACGAGTAAGATATACGGCGATGAGCTCAGAACCAGCCCACTCCTTGATCGCACCTTGGCTGACCGTTCGCAATGGTGAGCGAGCTCTCCGCTTCTATCAAGAGGCATTCGGGGCCATGGTGGTCTACCGGCTAGAAAATGCCGGTAAAGGATTGGTGGCGCGGCTCTCTGTGGAGGGCGCAGAGTTTTGGCTAAGTGACGGACAGCCCGGGGAGTCAGGCCCGGAGTCTCTTCGAGGTGGTTCGGTCCGAATGATCTTGACCGTCGGGGACCCAGATAGAGTTTTTGCGCGGGCGCTGTCTGCGGGTGCGTCAGAGGTGGTCCCGGTGGGTGACGCGCATGGCTGGCGATTGGGACGCGTGGTTGACCCGTTCGGCCTTCACTGGGAGATTGGCCACCCCCTCGCCACTGCCCGTGGCGGGTAGGGACTCTCTCAATCACTAGTTTCCGGAACCCTCAGAAGCTCAAATTCTGATTCCCCAGATTCAATCAGTTACAGACCTCGAGGAAGTGAGGGTTTCGGAATTCGTGTCAGTTTGTTGCCCGCCCGTTTCAGCCCTCTCGAGTGGGTGATGCCCCTTCGCCCCGATTGATACGTCCAAGGGCGATACTACTTGAGGTGGAGAGGGAGGGAGATGGTGCCGATGGCGCCCGTCAGATTGTCGCGGACGGCGAATTTGATTTCATATGTACCGGGAGTAAGTTCGACTTTCTCAGGGATTCCAATCCCAGTTTGCAAAATCTTCTGAAGCATTTCGGGTTTGAAACTGGTAGCCAAGACCTGCGATGAGGTTCTGACACTTTTGTGGTTACTGTCGAAGGCGAGTGTCGTGATCTGAATATCGACGGCATTTCCTTTTTCCCGGTCGATGGTAACGGAATCGCCCATCACGCCAAGCATGAATTCGGCGAGCTTGGTTGGGACGGCGGAAGGTGTGGTCTGTTCACGTGCCGGCGAAGTTGGGGGATTGTTTGCCATTGGCAGTTGGCGCGCCGTCAGTCGTACGCCCGTGTAGGGAACGGGAGAGGCGAGAGCGTCGACAAGTTCCTTGCCGCGCTGCTCAGGAGTGTCCTTGTATTTTGGAGGTGACGTAGAACCCGGTGCGGTAGCGGACGTGTAGACCGTCACCGACAACTTTGACTTTCAGTTTGCGCCAGCCGGGTTGGGTATCCTCGCCGAGATAGTATCCGAGAAGATAGTACGCGCGGGAGTCGTCCACAGCCTCCGCGAAACATCTTGCGAGTTCCGAAATCGTGACACAGGCACGACCGCCGGTGCTATCGGCGAAGGCGTGCATGGTCAACCTTTGTTGAACACCTTCGTCATGCGGCAAATTCATGGGCGAGCGCAGGCCGTTTCCATTTGTGCCACGAACCGTCGCGATTTGTGATTTGGAGACCGTCGAGTTGGCGCTCGGAAGTGCTTTTGCGGTGAAGTCCACGGAACCCAAGTCGACCGGATAGACGGCAATGTTGGCCGAATTAAGTGAGCGCCAGGCGTCTTCGTACTCAGGCCGGAGGTCGTCACCCTGGCGAGCAAACGAGTTGGGGTCATCGATCGTAAAGGGAAAGCCGGCGGTGGCCCAGATAAGAGTCTTGCGCCCGGGAACGGATTCCAAGGCGCGGCCGAGTTGAGTCATCGCCGACAGGGTTTGGCGGGTAGCCATGCGTTGGTAATTGGCCGCAACGGCATCGTTGAGGTCCTGCATCATGTCCGACAAGAGCTGTTCCTCGTCAGTAGCTTCCTGATCAAGGAAGGATCGTCGGTAAGTGTTACCGGAGGCTGAGTGCTTTCTTTGGAACTGAGAGAAAGCTCGAGTTTTTGGAGAGCGAGGATAAGGACTTTGGGGTCGGTTGTGAAAGGATGGAGTTGATGCAGGCCACTAGCGTTAAGACCAAAAAGAGCCATGGCTTCGTCTCGGGACGTGACGCGAAGAAGATAATCGGCGAGCTGCTTCTCGCCTTCGGCTTGACGTAGCCATGGCGTGTTCAGCATATCGACGACGAAGATCGTGATACGCAAGCGGTCATCGTGGGGTAGGAAATTGGCGTAGGTCGTCGGTGATGACTCGCCGGCGTAGGCGGTGAGCTTCTGAGTTTGCGTTTCTTCAAAAAGGGAAAGAGTGCGAACCTTGCCATTTTCTTCGAGACGGAAGCCTTCTTTGTTAAGGCCAGAGACGGGTTTGCCGGATTTGTCAGTGACGATTACAGGGACGAGCACAAGGTCGGAGCGGGCCGATAGTTTGAGCTGGCCAGATGAAGGTGTCGAAGGCTGTTGGGCCAATAACGGTGAGGTAATGGCTAAAAACGCAGCTGACAATCGAACGCGTCTGCACATGGAATGAAGACCGCTTCGGGAAAGCGAGTAGAAACACTAGCACAATACTAGGTTCGCTGGGTCATAGCCCTATTACATTGGGCCTTCGCCTCCCCATTGTACGGTCCTCCAACGACCACTAATACCCTCACTTAGAGTTCCTACCCTTACTCGTCGCGTTATTCCAACGTGCGACAGGCCCCCTTACCATCCCACGACCCCCAAACAAAGACAGAAACGCGACACTCAGCCATTCGCGCATAGTTCCCATGATTTCACTCCTGTTGGTATGAACATTATGATGGCTGATTCAATCTGCTGAATTCTGCTCTAGGTCCTGCTAACGCGGTAATCATAGGTTTGGATTTCAAGTTTCCGATTACGCACGACTAATCAGAGTCAGCGTGGGCAAGCATCAGCTACTTAATAAAATCAACCGCCCAGCAGCCGCCCCAGCAAGATTTGCTGCTTCCGCTTTCATTCTGCCGCGCTGTTTACGGGCCGACTTTTCTTGAGGGGCACGATCGGGAATGCTACGAGGAATATCGAGGTAAAACTTCTTGCTGGCTGTTAGCCGCAAAGCCGCTCTGATCCGACCCACAGTTGAGCCAGGTCTCTGAGGTTGTGTTTGTATGTACGCGTTACCGAGTATTCCTTCCCACCTTTTACTCGCAGCCTGTACTCCCCCGTCGGTAAAGGTTGGATCTTCTCCACGGCCGAAATATTCACGACGACCGAGCGGTGGATGCGAATAAAACCGTAGGGTTTGAGCTTCTCCGCCATGGACGACAGGGACTCGCGCACCAAATAAGGATTAGTTCGGGGTCGCAATGAAACGTAATTACCTTCGGCTTGCACTGCCAAGATGTCGGCTAAATCCAAGAGTACGACGCTACCCTTTGCCTTGAACGCGATTCGCGGCGCTTGTCGTTTTGCTATAACCTCCAACTGCCGCAAGACTCGCATGAGGTTTCCATCAGCTCGGTTTACCGGAAGCAATGATGCATCTGCAGCTTCGGAGAACTCGTCCGCTGTCGATTCAAGAGTGTAATCCCGTCTACTCCTGGTGGAACAAATCGTAGCTCCCCGCAGTGGGCTAGCCGAAACGTCCGCATTAGCGTAAGCAGGTTGTTGAACCACCCTACGTGCAATCGTGCTCTGATCCTGAATTTCGCGGGCGGTCATGATGGAACCCCTTGCTCTCTCGTTTCGACTTCCTGGTACCCGAAGTGAGTTTACTTCTGTCCAGTGCTCACTGCTGAAGGAAAGCTGGATTGCGCGCCGAAATAACACTCAATGGATTGCAACTGTCCGTTTTTGATTCGGAGATACTCCACGTTCCGCAACGATTTACCGTCCTTGGTGTGGCAAAAATACTTCACAAAAGCATCCTCCGGGCCAGTGCTGACTCGCTCCAGGTCAAAATGTCCAATGAAATCGATCTGTGTTTCCCAGCATCGCGTTTTGAAAGTGCTCTTGCTGATGTGGTCGTCGCCGGCCGCGCTTGTAAAGGTGAAGTTATCGGCGAGCAGGCTATCCACTGGGCCCCAATCTTTCTTCTCCCAGGCTGCGTACCACTTCCGGACTACCTCCTCGTTCGTTAAGTCCTGCCCTCCCAATGCGCTGGCACTCGCCGGTCCCGGCAGGCTCACGGCACCAACCAGCGCGCAGGCTCCCGTAGCGAGCAGATTCCTGCGCGACACTGCGATCCTTGTCATTGTCCGTTCTCCTTTTCCCGGATGTAGTTTGAAGCGCTTCGCCCGATTGAGATGCCGACTGTTCAAGCCTACGAACCGGTTGGTATGTAGGGTACCTCATTCGTTAGAACCGATGCAATCAGGCCGGTTTGCGGTTGCCCGGCTGGCGCAGAGACCTCAGCCAGCCCACGATATTTGTGATCCCCGCCTTTATCACTTTCGGATCCTGAGCATTCTTGGCCAGCGAGCCATAGCCTTCGACCATCGCAATCAGTAAGCCAGCGGCGTCAGTGGGTTCCACGTTGCGGCGAACGCTTCCCTTGATTTGGCCCTCTCGCAAAACGGAGGCAGTGGCCTCGCGCCAGGCATCGAAGATTATCTCCAGCCGCTTCCTGAATCCCGCGTCAAGAGGCGACATTTCCTGCGCCAGATTGTTCAGTTGGCAGCCGCCGCATACATCCTTGGGCCGAATGGATAAATGTTGAACAATGCTGATCAAAACGCCGATAGGATCCTTGACGTTCTGTAAAGGCCGCACCCATGTGCCGCGGACGTCGAGCGAGATGATCTCTTCGACCACGGCATATCCCAAGGCTTCCTTGTTTTTGAAGTGGTGGTACAGCGCTCCCTTGGTGACGCCAGCAGAGGCCAGAATTGTGTTCAGGCTTGCACTCTGGAAACCCGATCTGTAGATTTCGCGAGATGCCGCCTGCAGCAAGCGCTCCCGGGTGCGCTGAGGGTCACGCAACCTGGTCGCTCTACGTTTCGGATTCTTGCGTGCGGCCAACATACCAAGCAGCATGTATGGTAACTATCAGAGCGTCAAGAGAGATCTAACACGCGCTCAACAATATGAAAACCCCTCGTGCGATAGAGGGGGCGGGAATCGTTACCGGAAGGGGCGGTGGGCTGGTGTGCCGCGCCCAGCAGCTGAAAGCAAAGCGGTAGAGTCGTGGCGCGCCGACGGCTGGCCAAGAAGCCGTAATGCCGGACGCGCACGAAGCCTTGTGGAAGGATTTGCAGCAAGAAGCGCCGCAAGAACTTGTCGACCGGCAGGGCTCTGAGCTTCTGCTGATTGTGGTGCGCCGAATTTTTGTTGTGCTGAAATTTCTACCCGCGCTTGTGTGGTAGATCGGGCGACTTGACAGAGAAGATCAGGTAGTCGAGCAGAATGATTAGGGGAAGCGCAATTGCGCAAAGTAACGTGAACCAAGGAGGCTGAGATTCCTTCGGCGGGTGGCCAATCCATCGTAGAAATTGGTCACCGACCAGGCCATTGAACAGCCCGAGAAGCGTAATCAAGCCCATCAAGTTCAACAATGCGTTTAACCAGCCTCCTTCGGCGTGATAAACGAACTGGCTGGCAAGTCTCAGCCTCTTGGGTAACCCGATGTGCTCGTGGTGGGTGATCACACGCGGAGTCTACATCGCCGAAACGATCAAAACAATACCCGGCAATCGCATTAGCCGCCGCATACGCCGACGCTAATCGCGCGCTCTTATTCAGTTACCGCGGTCTCGGCAAAGTTTGCGATAAAAGGCTAGGGCCCAACTCCTAAAGCACTCCGGCGAAATCAATGACTCCGCATCGCAACGAGAAACACCGGTTCTACATCGCGGAAGGGAATTGGGATCTACTCGGAACGGAACCATCCTGGATCAAAGACGCCAGCATGACGACTGGCGTCTTCGGATGGTTGCGGGGGGCAGATTTGAACTGACGACCTTCGGGTTATGAGGGGGAAGCTTGACACAACAGCAAACAACACCAGCCGATAAGAGCCAAAGAAATCAAGCAGGGCAGGGAACTGTTTTCTGTTCGCGTATCACCGTTTTGTACCCAGTTCACGGACAATTACAAGGACAATTTCGGACCTGCTAGCATGTATCCTGCAAGTATAGCGAGTGTCCGACTCGACGAAAGGAGAACAGGTTATGGCCGGTAAAGTACTCGACCCGAAGAAACAGTCGAGAATGTCCGCTCAAACGGAAAAGCTCTACGAGGAATACCGAAAAGAGCAGGAAAAGAAGATTAGCGGCCCCGGCGCCGCGCTCTTGGGACAGATTCGCGATACGGTGAAGAGATTGGACGGGGTGATTGGTGAGCTGAGTGACCTGCGGAATGCGGTAGGTATGAGTGAGATTTTATTGCTCGCCAATACTGGAGTGTATGACCGCGCCTTGCAATCTCGCGGCGGCAAAGCTCGGGCGGCGAAACTTTCACCCGCACAGCGCAAGGAGATTGCCAAGAAAGCTATCCCAACACGGTCGGCGAAAAAAGAGAAAGGAGAAAAGTAAGATGGCCCCGAGCCTTTCACTTTTTCGCCACAATCAAGTTGACCATCGCGGTCAGCGTAGCGATTTTGCTCTCAACAAAGATCGCAAAATCCTGAGCGAAAAAGCCAGCACATCTGCTATCAGGCCCGATCGTGAGGTAGCCAACTATGTTCATCTGTTTTGATGGGTTGAACACCGCGTTTCGCTGGGCCAATGTTTCCGCCAGTTTGACGAGATTGTGTCCCCATGCGCAGTCTGCCTCTGCGAGATTTACCCCAGCATCCAACGACTTCAGCTCCCTCTGGTTGAATACCGTCATTCCGCTCGCGATCATGGCGGATTTCAAGTACATCTCAAGGGCGTGATGTCCCAGCGTCGCGGCTGGGAAAAACAGGAAAGGATCACCGACCGTCAAAAAGCGTCTTTGCGGCACTGTAGTTAATCGCCGCCCAATCCCGCCATAGAGCAAAGTCCCGCGCATACTTATCCAGTTTCATTGTAATATTCTACGCAAGACACTACAGGCTTCCAAAAATCACTTGCTTGAGCAACCCAAGTGACTTCGCCATTGTGGATTGGCTACGTTCTGCGGCACACTGTAGGCCCCTCCTCTGACACTCCACGTTTGGAAACTCCAATGACCGAAGAAAGAAAATTTGCAATTCTGTTCGCCGCCACGATCTTGTCCGCCAGAAAACTGGCCGAGTTGGAAGATCCCGACAAGCCAACCCCTAAAAAGGTCGGTGCTGTTGAAACAGCCATTCTAAAGAGCCTCGCCGAGCGCCCGCGCCTTCACCACCTAAGTGGACCCGCTTTGTTATATGCGCCAGGCCTACCGCTGCGTAAATTGGCGGCAACTGTAGGAGTTGAACGGAAGATCTTCGCTCATTGAAAAATGGATATCCGAGGAGTATGGTCGTAACCAAAGACACAAATCCAAGGTGCGCGACGGAGGGCGAAGTTGAAATTATGCCTTGCGCTTACCTGTTTTCAGACCGATATGGGCATGAAATATTGAGTGTAGCTGATCTCGCCGACCAATTACCCATTCCACTGGTCGGAGAGACCATAAAGCTCCATCACGACCGATATAAGGTTGAATCCGTCAAGATGATCGAGTCCCCGAGTCCGGGCAGTTTGGCAACTGAATACCGTGTTCGTGTCCTGTTTGTCGGCGGATTCTCATTAACCGAAAGAACCGACGCTTGACGATAAGAAGTGACAGGTATCCGAAACATACTGGATGAAACAAGCCTAAGCCGCTTCTGGCTTCTGAGACCATTTCCGTGATGTAGCAGTCTCCCGATGCGGAGCTTGCCTCTCTACCCAGGGATTGGACCCGAGCCGTTCAAACTATAACTTCTTACAGTTACGTGACAGGTCCACCTTCAGGGACAATAGGCAACCCTTTGAAAAGACTGCCTCGCGAAGTTGCCCGACAGGTCCCACCCAAGGCAGGGTCGAATGAAAGTCAACGAGTTGATCATCGAGTTGCACAAGTTTCCGACCGAGGCCGAAGTAAACATTTACGTGGGCAAATGCTGTGACGTTCAACCGATTCACCGTGTCCACTTTCAGCCAAGCGATAGCGACGGTCCAGCGGTGATCGTTCTGGTCGACGAAACACAGCAATTCTGCATTCCCGGCCGATGCAATTGCCATTAGTGTGTCGGAATGCGTTTGGGTCGGAGGTGCAAGGGAGTGATTTCTCTCCTTCCTGACCGCCCTCGCCACTGTTCTATGCCTGTCTATGGGGAACTGAAGTGCGAAGCGATGAAGAACGGCTTCAGCGGAATCATCACGCAATCCTTCACGTATTCGTACAGATCAGTAAGGACGGACCAAACGGGACGCTGTCGCAACGGCCCGATCTCCCGGATTATCAAGATATCTGTGCCTTTAGCTTCTACGCGGGCGCTCGGCTGGATGCTCCCGGGGTCAAGATTAAGCGTGTCGAAGCTCGACCAGCGAATCGAAGCCGTGTACACAGATCCACCGGGAACAACGGTGCGCCAAGGGGGGACGCCTTATTGTCGCGTACCCGTTTCATGCTATGCCCGGGGTCACAGCAGTTGGCTGTCGAGTTCGGCAATCAAGTCCGCCGTGGTTCTCCTCTTACTTTCCATTTGGTTTCCCCTGCAGCACTTCATGCGTGCGAGCTTCCTTTTCGTCCGCATGCTCGGCGTCTTCTACACCCTTCACCACCTCGGCCTCAAACGCATTTCCCTCCTCGAGCAACTCGTCAACACTCTCGGAGTCCGCTCCTGGGACGTTGGATAATCCCTGCAAATCTCCCGATTGCTGGCCCGACCGCTCGCCCAGTTCCTCTAGTGCGAATGCCACCATGTCCACGCTTTGGCTTCTCTCCCGAACGTGATTCCTGATTGCGCTCGCCGTTTTCCCACCCACCTTCGTTTTCATCTTCGCCTTTTTCGGAGCTGTCCTCTTTTTCGCCAACTTCCTCTTCGAAGTTACCCTCATCTTGGCTAGTTTCTTACTAATCGCCTTCTTTGCCCGGCGCCACTCTTGCAGTTCTCAGCAACTTCCTTTCGATGGCCTCGATAGCAGCAAGCTTCGGTCTACATGAGGTTTTGAATGCTTGTTTCGGCGTGGGTCCGCTCTTCTTCATTCTGATAGAATGCAACTGTAGCCAGTCGCGAATCTGTTCAATTTCGGACAATAGCTCAAGGGAATCACCGACCTGAATAGCGCAACGCATGGGGTGACCCGTTCAATGTCAAGTTCAACTAGGAATGGTTTCAGGGAAAGCAGTCACTGCCACTGAGGACGCAAACTGAGCCGCCTCGAGAGAAACCGATAGCGTGTCACCCCTTTCCGAACTCCTCTGAGGTCAGGGACGCGCTTGATAAACAATTCACCCTAGGCCCAACAACTGTTTTTTTACTTTGATTTGGTCCATGTATTCGGTGTGTGCTTTGACAAACCATGGCCGACTTGCTACCGCGGATTCCATTTCTTGGCAAAGAGAACACAAGTCTGTGCTTATGCGGAAGTAGGACAACGTCCCGACCAGAACAGTCTTGTCTTTTTGCCGTATCACGCCCACACCTGCTGGCATTTTGCCAGTTCCCGGCCACCCACATTGTGAACAGCCCAAGGGCGTCTCTAGGTACGTATTCCGTTTCTCGAGGCTAGGCTGAACCTCTTTCATGTATCCGTTATGTCATAGCTGAGCCGATGCCCGAATAGAGCGCTGGTTGGGATTGTGCCTCCATTAGTACTGTATTTTTATAGACCTTTGATTGGGACGGTCGTACTCGTCTCGCGGAGCGAACAGATTCACGTGCACGATTTCTATCGTGACTGTGGTAGTCCCTGGTTTAACGAAATCCAATTTTTCAGCCGCGGCTCGGGACACGTCTACAATACGGTTTCGTGAAGTCGGCCCCCATCATTGACAGTGGCTTCAACGCTCTTGCCGTAGGCTTCTATGCGCTGTCGTCAATTCTGACGCCACATACCTCCCTCTTGCCACAGAACAAGGTCAGCGACTAACTGAAAGGGCTTTAGGCATAAGCCTGCTTGATGTTTCACGCGATAACCTTCCTGAGGAAATAGGCCTTGCTATGCCTATCCCTAATTGGACCATCGACCGCCCCAGTTTGTAGTCACTGAAAAATCGGAAGCCATCATAGGAGGAGTCAGGGCTACCCGCTGTCCAATTCTGCACAGACTCGTTAGACCATTTCTTGGTACGTTTTGGTATACCTAAACACACCCCGGGCTAGCCTGTTCACACAGAGCAGACTAGCCTCCCGCCGCCTGAACGGTTGGGCGACGGTCAGGTCGAGGTCGTTGCTCAGCGAATCGCCAACGAGAGATTGCAAACTGAGAATGCAGGGAATACGCGATGTATGCAGCATTGGACAGTTTGCGGCTTATTCGACCACATCATTGCCATTCACGCGCGTTCCCAGGAGCGCGGAGAAAACCGTTACACCCTTAGAGGAGTCAATCTACATGTTAGAGACTGGAATGAACGAACAAATGAGGCGAGGGGAATTGAGAGCAAAAAGGAATCTGCTGTTTGAGCGATTCTCGAAAAACCCGTCGGAAATCCATTTGGCGATAGAAATCAAGTCCATCGACGACCAGGTTGCGGAAAGTCTATTCATTGCGACAGACAAGGAACCTTGTCAGAGGAAGCAATCACTGCCGCCGCGGACAATCACCGGGACGCCAATGGAACAAATACAAAAGAGCAGCCATGCAAAGCTGCCTTTCGCAATCTCTCCTGGTTGATTCTTGCTACTTTGCCGCAGCAGTTGCAGCAAGTGTGTATTCCCCGGTGCAGCTGTACTCCAACCCGCCATCTGCGGTGCCGGTCCCAGACCCCTTAATGTCCTTCATCTTCCCTGTGCCGCCTGTAATCTGATACTTATTCTCGCCTACCTGAAATGCGTTATCTTTCATCGTCCCAGTGGCTTCGTAGGTGTAGAAAATCTTGTCGCCGCTGTCAAACGTTTCCACGGACACGCCCGAGGCTTTACTGTGGTCGCCTGAAACTTCTCCGTGCTCGGAAAACACCCCCTCTTTGCTCGACGCGCCACCCACTTCTCCCTTCGTCACGCATGTTCCTGACGCTAGCGTGAAGTCATGGCCTATCTGGTCAGCGGCTGCCATAATCCAGAAACACAGCTTTACGACTTGCGCGAACTAGCTAAACAGCGCCGATGTGAAATCGTGCATGAGTATACGGATGCAATTTCAGGCGCAAAATCGAAGCGTCCCGGACTAGAGCAGCTTTTGGCGGATGCCGGGAGGCACCGCTTCGACGTGGTTCTGGTCGCGGCGTTTGACCGGGTAGCCAGAACGTGCGCCACTTCTTAGGAGTGCTCGATGAACTCAACCATCTTGAAATCGAGTTTGTGAGCTTGCGGGAAAATATCGACACTGGCGGTCCATTGGGACGTGCGATGGTGGTGATTGTCGGAGCCATTGCCGAGCTGGAGCGCAGTTTAATCGTCGAACGAGTCAAGGCCGGAATGCGACGAGCGAGATTAGAGGGGCGCAGGATAGGGCGTGCTCCGCTTACCGGGTTGCTATTGTGCGAGACCGTCTAACTGCTCTAAGCCTGACGGAAGTGGCGAAGAAGCACCGCGTCTCCAGAGCCACCGTCTGCCGCCTAGTAAATGAATCTCAAAGACTCACGAAGACCGGCGTACTGCGCGTGGACAATCCGAAAACGGTTGCCCAGTCTTGCCTCACATTGGTTTGACTCCCGAGTATACTAACCAGTATCCGAGGACAATCAGGGGACCGTAGCTATGTTCATCCCGCATACGGAAAGCTAGCGTCCTGGGGCAGTTCCGGGAATCGCAATGGGCCTCTTGATGTATTGAAGTTCAGGGGGTATGCCCAGCATCGCGTTGGTGTTCTGGCCCACAACGACCAGCCAATTCCGGTTCTTCTTTTCCGCGACTAGCGTCATCATCCCATAGCGTGGCTCACGCGACGTGCCGTCAGGGTTCTTGTCTCCCCCAATTCTCCAACTCCAATCAACGACCGCCATATCCGGTCGTAGAAAACGGGTCGCGGTTTCAAGAACCGTGATATGGCTGGGACGTCTAAACGAAATTAGTGCGATTGCCGCAGCGGAGACTGCCAAGATAGCCAGCCCGAGTACGAAAGCGACGAATGTTGCTAGGACAGGCATTGTAGAACCTCGCCTGATAGTAAGTATTTTGCATATCGCTCGCTATCCTCTTTCGGACAGTTTTGTAGAAATCATCGGCCATGAGACAAACATCAACGTCTGTGAACCATCGGCGATTAAGCCGCAACAGACGATGAGTGCGTTTAACACGCGTGACGCATGTTTAAGTCGCACGGCTGAAATCTGTACAATTGTGGACAGACACGATTTCCGCATAAGGATACAGTTCGGCTCAATCTACAGTAATTTTTCACGCCTGGGCCTGCGACACTCTTTGACCTGAAGCAGGGTCGCGGGCCCCCTTCCTTTAGAACGACCAAGAACGTGGGGCACGGCGACCTACTACCTATTTGGATTGTTTGCTTTTGGAAACTTGCCACAGACGTGTGCAGCAAACTCCTTATCGCGGTCAGCTTCGTATTTTTGCTTCATTTCATCGAGGGAGTTACCAATGAGCGCGCCTGAAGACTTAAATATCCACTGACACTCGGAGCAACCGAAGCCATGAAAATTCTGGTTCTTAAGCCATACCAGCTTGCGTGCCATGGCCGCAGACCCTCATCATTTGCGAAATAGAACACTTCGTCTTATGGGACAGGTAGGACGTTCCGGTAAGCACACTTTATCACATCCTCGTACGTTCCGGTTCTAACAGTGGGTTGCGCGCTGGTTAAAGACTGCCAGAAGTATGGTAAGCGTCTGGTCAATACATCTGGACGAAGTGTGTGTTGATGTGGAAGATGGCCCGAAGTGGACATCTACTCGAGTGTCCACTTGGGGAATAGATGGACACTTCAGAACGGGCAGTTGCTAAGAGAGAACCACAGAGACGACGGTGGCCAGTGGGGGAGAAGTGCCGGATCGTCGAACAGACTTTGAAGCCGGATGCTTCCGTTGCGCGGGTAGCGCTGGCGCACGGAGTAAACGCCAACCAGGTATTTACCTGGCGCCGGCAGTATCGCCAGGGGCTGCTGAGTGAGAGGACCGCTGAGCGGGTTAAATTGCTGCCCGTGCATGTGAGTGAGGCGCAGGCCAGCAAAGCGAATCGATCGGGAAGCCAGCAAGTCACCACAACTATAGCAGGCACGATCCAGGTGGAATTTCCCAAGGGACATATTTGCGTTACAGGAAGTGTGGATGGCGATGCACTGCGCATGGTGCTGGAGCATTTGTTCCGATGATCGGGCTGGCAACGGGGACGCGGATTTGGATCGTCGCAGGAGTGACGGACATGCGGCGGGGCTTTGTGGGGTTGAGTGGGATGGTGCAGACGGCACTCCAGGAAAATCCGTTTTCGGGCCAAGTGTATATCTTTCGTGGGAGACGCGGTGATTTGATCAAAGTTTTGTGGTTCGATGGCGATGGGTTGTGTCTTTTTTCGAAACGACTGGAGCGCGGAAAATTTCTGTGGCCGCAAGCGATCAGTGGGACAGTGTCTTTAACGCCGGCGCAGCTTTCGATGTTGCTCGAAGGGATCGATTGGCGGAGGCCAGTGCGCACACAGGCTCCACAGCTGGCGGTGTAAACAGCGCGATGCAGAGTTGATAAGGAATTCATTTGCGAAGAATTTTAGTCATGGCATACTGCGCGGAAGATGACACAGCGCGCGACCCTTCCTGATCTTGATACGCTAAACCCCGAAGCATTGAAGGCATTGATCGTCGCACAGCACGAACAACTTCTTTCCAAAGAAGAGCAACTTGTCTCACGAGACGAAGAGATCGAGCGGCTGAAGCTGCTGATCGCCAAGTTACGGCGCATGGAGTTCGGGTGCAAGTCGGAAAAGCTGGATCGGCAAATTGAGCAGTTGGAGTTGCGGTTGGATGAATTGGAGGCGAGCCGCGCGCAACGGCAGGCTGCTCCTGCTGCAACGGCCGCGTCCGTCGTGAATCAAACGGCAAAACGTGCACGGCAACCGCTGCCGGCGCATCTGCCGCGGGAGACGCGCAAAATTCTGCCGAAGCAGGAAGCTTGCCCGGACTGTGGCGGTAAACTGAAGCCCCTCGGGGAAGATGTCTCCGAGATGCTGGAGTGGGTACCGGAACATTTTAAAGTGATCCAGCACGTGCGGCCGAAATTGACCTGTGCGTGCTGCGACAAGATCGTACAAGCGGAAGCCGCGAGCCGTCCGATCGTGCGCGGGCTCGCCGGTCCGGGACTTCTGGCCCATGTGTTGGTTTCTAAATACTGTGACCACCTGCCTTTGTATCGGCAGTCGGAGATCTATGCACGCGACGGAGTAGATTTGGATCGCTCCACCATGGCGGAATGGGTCGGGGGATGCAGCCGATTGCTGGAACCCTTGGTAGAGGCGTTGCGGCGTCACGTGATGAGTGCCGAGAAGTTGCACGCCGACGATACCCCGGTGCCGGTGCTGGCACCGGGCAAGGGCAAAACCAAAACGGGGCGACTATGGACCTATGTGCGGGATGACCGGCCCTGGGGAGATGCGAGTCCCCCGGCCGTGTGGTTCGCCTACACACCGGATCGCAAGGGCGAACATCCGAAAGCTCACTTGTGCGAGTTCACGGGCAAGCTGCAAGCCGATGGTTACGCGGGATACGATGCGATTTATGAAGCTGGACGAGTGGAAGAAGTCGCATGCATGGCGCACACTCGTAGACCGTTCTACGATCTGTACGAGGCGCACAAGTCTGCCGTTGCAAAAGAAGCGCTGGAGCGGATCGCGGCCTTGTATGCCATCGAGGAAGAGATTCGCGGGCGTTCCGCCGAAGAACGGCGCGAGGTCCGCAACGCACGCAGCCGACCGTTGCTGGAATCGCTGAAGCAGTGGTTCGAAGAGACTTTGGGCAAGCTATCGAGAAAATCCGATACCACCAAGGCTATTCGTTACGCACTGGGGCGGTGGGAAGCGTTAATGCGCTTCTGCGACGATGGTCACCTGGAGATCGACAACAATGCGGCCGAACGCTCGTTACGCGCAGTTGTTTTGGGAAGGAAGAATTATTTATTCCATGGATCGGATGCTGGAGGCGAACGCGCCGCGGCGATCTACGGTCTGGTCGGAACAGCAAAACTCAACGGCTTAAACCCCGAAACCTACTTGCGAGAAGTGCTCTCCCGCATCGCCGATCATCCCATCAACCGTATCGACGAACTGCTGCCATGGAACCTCGCAGCGCAGCTCGCTAGAAACTCAAGCCGCCCTGCATAGTCAAACACACCGCGTCAACACGGCCTGCGATCAACGCTTACGGAAGTATGTGTACCGAATGAAACATCAATCAATCGTAGTTAGTTGCAGACTAACGACTGCCGCGTTTCCCGCAGCGGACATTTTGACATTTGGAGGATTTCAACATGTACTTTTCACATCGGTACCTCGCCCCGCTTTTCCTAAGCGCTGCCCTCGCGGTGCCAGTCGCAATTATGGCTGTTCCTGCGCCTCAAGAGGCCAACGTTCAGGCCCGAATCTACGACAAAGACCACAAGGATTATCACGAGTGGAATGACAACGAAAATCGCGCTTGGCAGCACTACCTTTCAGAAAACCATCACAAATCTTACGAGTTCTCCAGGGCGAACGAGAAGCAGCAATCGCAATACTGGAATTGGCGTCACGCGCATCCGGATAAGGACTAGCTACTTTTCGTCGCAAATATAGAGCATCGTAGTGCCTGTTTGTGAACTTTCGTTCGTCTGTATAACGTTGAAATGTAGCTCTTCGTGTTGATGCTGCGTCTGAAGAAATTAAGGAGGCAGCGTGATCCAACTTCGACATCGGCAACCAAGTTTGTGGCACAGCGGACTGGCAAAGGACATCGAAGATTTGTGGGAACCATGGATGAAAGAGGTAGATCAACTTCTGGAAGACGCAGCGCTGGTCGAGAGTGTGTACGATGCGCAAGGAAAGCGCCATCCGAAGAGCCGTACGCGTGGGCGAACGCAAACACCAGCGGAAGTGGCGCTTCGGCTGCTGATCTTGAAGCATGTGCGGAACTGGAGTTACGACACGCTGGAGCGAGAAGTACGGGCGAATCTGGTATATCGCGCGTTCACACGCGTTGGGGACGAGAAAGTGCCGGATGCCAAAACACTGGCGCGATTGGGACAAGCCATCGGGCCCGAAGTGATCGGAGAACTGCACGAACGGTTGATGGAGTTGGCACGCGAGCGCGGCGTGGTGCAAGGACGGAAGATGAGAGTAGACACCACGGTGGTGGAGACGAATGTTCACTATCCGACCGACAGCAGTTTATTAGGGGACGGAGCGCGCGTCCTCACGCGAACCATGAAGAAGGTCGAGAAGGCTTCGGGTGGGCTGAAAAAACGGATTCGTAATCGGATGCGCAGTGTAAACAAGAAGGTGATAGCGATCGCCTTGGCGGGGCGGCGAAAGGGACCGGAAGGTGAGGAACGGCGTGTCGAGCGATATCGTGAACTGGTGAGTCTAACGCGAAAGATTGTTCATCAAGCGGAAGGAGTGTTGGAAGAAATACAGCATCTTCCTCGGCACCGGCAAGCGCGACTAAAACGATTCCGGGAGATTTTGGAAACGATGACTGGGCGAGTGCGACAGGTGGTGCGGCAAACCAAGGCGCGAGTGTTTCGAGGGATTACCCAGTATCCGCACAAGATCGTGAGCCTTTTCGAGCCGCACACGGAAATCATTCGCAAGGGGAAGGCCAGCAAGCCAAACGAGTTCGGGAACATGGTTAAGGTACAGGAAGCCGAGAACCAGATCATCACGCACTACGAAGTGTTCGCCGAACGTCCACAGGATAGCCGGCTCCTGGTTCCCGCGGTCGAACAACATCAGCATTTGTTCGGGCGTGCACCGCGAATAGTCGCTGCCGACGCGGGGTTCTACAGTCTAAAGGGTGAGAAGGTCATCCAAACAATGGGAGTGACTCGCGTCGCGGTGCCGAATCGCAACAGCAAAAGCAGCGAGCGGAGGAAACTGCAGAGAACGCGTTGGTTCCTAGCCGGGCAGCGCTGGAGGACTGGATGCGAAGGCCGCATCAGCGTGTTAAAGCGTCGCCATGGTTTGAATCGATGTCGGTATCGAGGCTTTGCAGGTATGCAGCGATGGGTCGGCCTTGGGGTGATCGCGGACAACATCATTCAGATCGGCCGCTGTCTCGCTGTGCAACGGGCCTGAAGTTGTGGCCAACCTCACCTGGGTCGAGCGATCGAAATTGACATTCAAGCTGACCTACGTGGTCTCCAAAGATTGATAGGCGCACTCAGAATCGGCTATTTTGCGACGGAAAGTAGCTAAGTCTCAACAACGGAGCAGGAAACTTTGAATGGAAAAAGGATGCGCCACTTCCGCAACGTCACTGACGCGGTGTCGAAGTGGCGCACCTTTTGGCTGAAACTAAGAGCATGTCGGACAGACACGCCAGCACGTTCCAGGTCATTCCACTTCGCACCGTCGGCTCCTGGCTCTTGATGGGAATAGCGGCTGTGTGGTTCGTAGTTGCGGCATTCAAGTTCGGTCGTCACAGTTCTAGACCGGAAACATTTATCAGGCGGCTCGCCGGAGATTTTGGGTGCTCGGCGCAAGCGTGTGCGGCGAACTCTTCGTCAGGCTCGCCTTGAATCTCTGTTTCATTTTGTCCAGTGATTCGCCAACAAGCGCACCCGAAAGCCTAAACACCCACGTACACTCGGAGCAACCGAAGCGCTCAAACGCTCGGTCTCTTTGACCCAAACCAACCTGCGCGCCATCGCCGCATTATATGCAGAAATGTTGAAATGTGCGGTATTGAACAGAACATCGTATACAGACTGGGCCATGCTCGCGTGATGTATACCTTGATTCCCGAATACGATATTTTTCGAGTTCATACCGATGGCACACCCATTTGGCTTGGGCCAGCTAATACTCTCGACGACGCTCAGGCGCGAATTCGACAACTTCGTGCAACAAAACCGGCAGATTAGTTTGTCTTTAACCAGACGACCGCCGAAATGGTCGTCCTAAAAGCTGGGCGGCAAGCTGACTTGCCCAATTAGGAGGGCATATGAAGCGATTATTTCTAGCGGGTTTCATACTCATCATTCTCGGTGTTCTGGGCGTTTTGTACCAAGGCTTTAGCTATACAAAGGCAGAAAAAGTAGTCGATATCGGCCCAATCCACGCCACAAAAGACACGAAGGAGACGATTGCCGTTGCGCCAATTTTCTCTGGTCTCGCGCTTGTCGGTGGTATGGCCCTAATGGTCGCTGGCTCTCGTTCGAAGAGCTAGGCTGCACAGGCACGGCACCGGAAGAGACTCCCTGCGTATGGGGCGCTGGCACTGAGGCCGTTTTCCCAGAAGCAAAGATTCAGCGCCAGACTTTCGCAGCCGTGACGTTTACGAGGGAGCCGCTGTAGGCTTGATGACCCAGGAAATGCTTTTGGTACGCCGAAAGCATTGGGCTTTTTTCCCAGAACCAGGTGCGCTTGCGATATTCGCGGTAGGCATCTCCGAATTTTGCTCCGAGTGCGCTGCGCACCATCCCATTATCTCCTAACACTGCACGTGGGTTCTGCCCGCCTCTGCACGTCGCATCGCGATCAATGCCGCCCGCGCTTGCTATGCGCATAGATGAAATGCCTCACCTTGATAGGCTTCGATTCAAAACGACCCACGTTTTCTTCAAGGTCGCGGTCTCCTCGCGTCAATCGCTCGTGCTGTCGCAAGTGCTCCGCCCAAGATTCGACGATGAACGTTTCGACGTAGTGCGTCGGATGCTCAGTATCGCGATAGACGCCCCACCTTGATGCTCCGTCCCGCCGCCGCACTCGTGCAAATTTGTGGAGGGCCTCCAGAAACTCGTCCGCGTTCCTCGGCTCAACCTCATATTCCACTGTAACCAGTACAGGTCCTTGACTTGGGTCTACTTCTCCGGCCAGCATCGGCTTGCCCCAGTGATCCCAAGCCCCCAGATCCACAGGCGTATCCGGCAAGCGCGAAATCAAAACCAATATTGGACAAACGGCGGTGCCAATAGCCGCGCTAATCAAAGAAAAATGTGTACCCAACCGGCCCGCGACATATCCCCAGAAAGCGCTACCGGCCGTCCACGTTCCCATGTAGACGAGCATGAACACAGCCATTGCACGCGCGCGCACCCAGTCCGGCGCCAGGTTCTGCATAACCGTGGTCATCAAAGACATGATCGCGGTCCATGCAGCCCCTCCAAACAAAATGGCCACGGAAAGAAGTGCTACGGATTTGAATGCGGCCACGCCCCAGAGCGCCCCAGCAAAGACGGTGGTTCCCAGTCCGAGCATCGCATCAGATGAGAACAACGAACGCGTTCGCTGTAGCACCATGGCTCCCAGCACTGCGCCAGCACCAAAGACAGTTAGGAGCAGCCCATAAAGGGTAACGCTCCGCCGCAATTCGTGAGCGACGGTGGGCAGGAGCGCCCAAAACGCACTTGCAAAAAACATAATGGACCCGATTCGTCCGAGAACAGTCAGAACCTCAGGCGCATTTCTCGTGTACCGAAGCGCCGCGCGGATCGCACCCGACATGGTCTCTCGCAGCGAGCCTGTCTGGTGTGGCGGTCGCTTCCACCGCGCAATCACCCATAGCACGCCAAGATACGATGCGGCATTCAGCGAAAACACTGCGGTGATTCCTAACGCCGCAATCAGAAATCCACCCAATGCTGGACCGATCGCACGGGCCAGATTAAATTCAATGCCGTTTAGAGCAATGGCCGGCATCAATCCTTCTTGCGGCACCACTTCTGGAAGGATCGCTCGCCAGGTCGGCGCTTCGAGCGCATCTCCGATAGACAAAGCAAGCGTTAAAAGGAGCAGCACCAAGGGCGTAATTAAATGCAGCACCGTCAGAACAGCGAGCACGATCGCGACAGAAAACATCCATACTTCCGTCGTCAGTATTAGTTTCCGCCGATCAAGGATGTCACCCAAAGCTCCTGCAGGCAGCGCCAGCAGAAAAAATGGAAATGCCGAGGCAGTTTGTGTCAGCGCCACAAGCAGCGGCCCAGCCCCTTGCGAAACCATCAGCCATGCGGCAGCAACACCTTGCATAAACGTGCCCACATCTGAGACCAGGTCGGCAACCAGTAGATTCCGAAACATAGGCAGGTGCAGCGTCCGCCATGTACTCCATTCGGTTCCAATCTCGCTCGGGCGCGTCTGGGACACACGTATGGCATCTGTGTGCCTTTCGAGACGCTGTTCATGGTCGGCCATGGCCGCATTGATTTATAACATTAAGGGGGAGAAGAGTGCTTGTAGCCGGTTGTATTTGCGCATTGAGGTCCCCGCAGCGGGGTCCGTTATTTGTTGTTGAGCTCCAAACCGCGGTTTTGGTAGCCACCCATGCCGCGTAGTTTCAAGCAGTTACTGGATAATGGTGCGCTGTCAAGGCAGCGGTCTAACGGATTGTGTGAATCAGAACCGCTAGACGCGCTTGTAGGAAGTTGCGACCTCAACGAATATTCCGCCCGCGCGATTGCACGAAAAAGAGCCGGAATCCTGGATTCCGGCCTTGTCGATCACGAAATGGTTGCGGGGGGCAGATTTGAACTGACGACCTTCGGGTTATGAGCCGGATAAAATAACGGTGGGCAACCATGGCACCGATAACTCCGAAGGAACACCGAGGAATGGAAAGACGCAGTAAGCAGCGGAGGGGCGGCTGCGTGGGAAATATCCAGAAGTCCATGGCAAATTGGTGGACTTCATCAGCCACACCATTGATGACGGCACGCTGTACTTCACCGTCCGTTTCATGGACCAGACAAGCTTTTGCGTCCGCTATGCTTGCGATATATTATGTTCGCCGTTGGAGCTGAACTCAGCGATTGGCAGCGGGGACTTCCACATCATCCAGGAGTACGTGAAGCCAATTCCGAGGTAGGCCAGCCTTCCGTTCTGGCTCTTAGCTGAGGACGGACGCGCTCTCAGAATCGGCTTGCCGGATCTGTGTGAATTGGCGGATTTTCACGTTTCCATTCGGCATCTTGGCAACGATTTGCAGCTCGCCGCCCATGGCTTCAATGATCTTGCTAAGCGTGCTGATATACATATCCGAACGCCGTTCCATCTTGGAAATCGACGCCTGTTTGACATGCAGCGCATTCGCGAGCGATTCCTGAGTCATGTCCATGGCGGCACGGAGTTCCGCAAGGCCCATTTCCGAAATCATCTTCTCGGCAGATGCTTCACTGCGGAGACGCGCTTCGCGCGTCATCTTCTGCTGAAGTTCTTTGAAGTTTTTCGCCATGGTCACTTTATCTCCTGTTCCTTCTTGAGTGCCTCAAGATGCTGGTCGTAGAGTCCGTCCGCGACTGGAACGAATTCCTCATACCAGAGATCATTTCCCGTCTTGTCGCCACCAATCAGCAGGATGGCACAGCGGCGCGGGTCGAACGCAAAGAGCACGCGATAGGGTCTGCCGGAATGCTGAATCCGAAGTTCCTTCATGTTCGCGTGCCGCGAAGAATGAATCAGATCGGCGTGCGGACGCGGAAGGCTTGGTCCAAGTTTCTGCAGTAGGACCACTTTCGCGTTCACATCAACCTGTTCGTCTTCCGAGAGGCTGTTCCACCAATCTTCGAACTCGCCGGTGAATTCGACCTCCCATTCCATGCAGGGAATATAGCTCATAAGCTATTAAAAATCAAGAGCGGCGTATCGAACATGGAGGTCGTTACAGTTGACATACAGTAGTCTATAGCGTACACTAATTGACTGGCGTCCGCTATGTCCTTCCTTGATTCCCGTCCTGCTCACCGCAATACGCTGTGGCTCTTCTATTCGTCCGCTTTTCTGTCCGCCATTGTGTTCAGTACTGCGTCTTATGCGCCTACTTCTTACTACTTGCCCTTGCTGATCCTGGCGCTCGCAGTAGCTCTAGTTGCGGCTTTTTTCCTCGTGCTCTTTTTGCGTTCGAGAGATGCACGCGAACGCCAGATCAACTACCGTGCGTTGACCTTCGCTTTTGTCGGCACGCTGGTCTTGTCGCTAGTTGTCGGTCTAGCCCAACAGCTTGGATTTCATTCCATGTCCTGGCTCGGGATTCCGGCCCTGATGATCATCCTGTGGAGCGTTGGCCTGATTCTCAATTCCTGGCGGGATCAATGAAGACACGGCTTCGCGTATTGAGAGCCGAAAAAGAGTGGTCGCAAGCCGAGCTTGCGGCCCATGTTGGAGTCGCGCGAGGCACCATCAACGCTATCGAAACCGGCAAGTACGACCCGAGTCTTTTGCTGGCTTTCAAGATTGCGCGTGCCTTTGGAAAGAACGTGGAAGAGGTTTTTCTGTATCAGGAGAACGAACTACCAGCAACGACGAACCCCGCCGTCTAGCTAACAAGTCCTACTCAAATGTTTCTTGTTTTGCCCCTCCGGTTGCTTTCCATCGAGCTGCCCGGCCCGAGAGGATTTTCCTCTGTCGGCCTCAGTCAAGGAACCTGTGATGCGGAATTGGGAGCGCTGCTATGACTCGCAGCTTCGATGTCTTTGACCGCGACAATTTCCGCAGCCCCGATGATCCTGATCGTGGCACGAGATCGTGGCACGAGTGGAGGCTCGGAGTCGTTTTGGAGCCTGCGGGTCCGCCTCAGCGAACTCCATGGAAAGGAAGAGCGCGCTGATGCACGTGACCGAGAGGGCGGAGACCGTTCAAGGCAAGAGCGTCCACCGCTTCATCGCGAGGAGCGCACTCGGGGATTCTCTCACAACGGGTACGCTCTGTTTTCAGGAATCGAGATAAGAAATACGAACTCAGAGACTCCGTCCTTTGAGGCGCAGTGTGCGGCCGCAGGGCCAGCCAAAGGCCGTGGCAGCGAGATTTTCACGAAGATGATCTAACGAAGAGGTGCCCCGGGAGCAGCCCAGACACTTTTCAGGAATACAGTTTCGCGTAGATTCCAAGCCTTCTCATTCGGTATATGAGTGTAGTTCGGCTGATACCCAATCGGGTTGCAGCGCCATCCGTACCGCCTACGCGGCCCTTGCACGCGGTAAGCGCCTGTATGATTTCCTCGCGCTGCTTCCTTTCGTACTCCTCAGCGCCGGCGTTGATATCAGGCCCTGAGCTGAATGCTTTGCGAGCCGCTCGCTTCTTGTTCACGACGGCATCTACCGCCATCTCGGTTTCTGTCTTTCGCAGTTCTGTGGGCGGTACTTCGAGTGCCTTGCCGCGCGTCAGGATGACTGCGCGTTCGATGAAATTCTCCAATTCGCGGATATTCCCAGGCCATTCCCAAGCCGTGAGTCCCTTCATCACTGCAGAAGGTACCGATTCAATTTGTTTCTGCATCTGTTTTGCGAACTTCTGCACGAAATAACTAACGAGTAGAGGAATATCTTCCTTGCGTTCCCTTAGGGAGGGTATCCGAATCGGAAAGACATTCAACCGGTAGAACAGGTCACTGCGAAACTCGCGGTCCGCAACCATTTTCTCCAGGTTGCGGTTCGTTGCGGCGACCAGACGCACATTCACTTTGCGCGTATGCGTGCTTCCCAGGCGTTCAAATTCGCGCTCCTGCAGAGCCCGTAGCAGTTTCGGCTGAATTTCAATTGGGATGTCGCCTACTTCGTCCAGGAAGAGCGTGCCCTGTTCGGCTAGATCCAATCGCCCGGTTCACGCAGGTTTGCTGCGGCACTTAACAACATTGTGATCCGGTTCGAGCGCGTGAAGGACGGCAAACCCTGCGACTGTCCGTTTTGTACTGCTGAACGCAACGAGGGCAGCGGCTAGCCTGAACCTCAGAGCAGGGAGGTAATCTGGGACACCCTTATCCGTCTCCACACATCCGTCCAACGTCACCCCTCCCTCTTAGCCGCCTTCCTGTACATTAATGATTAAATGTCCGCTTCCTTCCCCGCCATCCCCGCCCGTAGCTGGAACCGTCTCGACGGCGTCGACCTCCTCCGCGGCCTCGCTATCTTTTTCGTCCTGATGAGTCACATCACCATCCGTCTCCTCGGTACCGACGTATCCTACAGCAGGTACCTCCCCAACCTACTCATCCACTTCCTCGTCTCGAACGGCCAGCTCGGCGTGCAGATGTTCTTCGTCGTCTCGGGATTCCTCATCACTTCTATCTCTCTTCGCCGCTGGAGCCCGCTCTCGCGCATCCGCCTTCGCGACTTTTACATCCTGCGTTTTGCCCGTATTGCTCCCTTGCTCCTCGCCCTGCTCGCCATTCTCAGCGCCTTCCACTTCGTCAAAATCGAAAACTTTGTCGTCGACGAAAAAATCGGCGGCCTTCCTCGCGCTCTTTCCGCCGCGCTCACCTTCCAGGTCAATGTATTTGAAGCGCGCCACGGCTATCTCCCTGCCAACTGGGACATTCTCTGGTCCCTCTCCGTCGAAGAAATGTTTTATCTCTTCTTTCCGCTCGTCGCTCTTCTGCTGGGGCGAAGCAAGTGTTTCATCGCGTTGCTTCTCACCTTCGTTGCCCTCGGCCCCTTCGGTCGCACTGTCTGGGCGCACGGCAACGAAATTTGGGAAGAGTATTGTTACCTTGGCGGCATGGAAGGCATTGCCTTCGGTTGTCTCACCGCCTTATTCGTCTCGCGCATTCAGTTTTCGCGCGCCGCCATTCGAGCGCTAGGCTTCATCGGCGCCACGGTCGTGTCTTGCAATCTCGTCTTTCCCTGGCCAGACTACACCAATTGGCTCGGCCGCAGCGGCCTGAACATGACCGTGCTCGGCATCGCCACCGCCCTGGTCATCGTCGCCACCACGCAAACGCAATGGCGCAGCCCGCGCCTGCTCACCCCGCTCCTGCGCATCGGGCAGTACAGCTACGAGGTGTATCTCACTCACATGTTCGTCGTCTGGGGCTTCTTCGCCCTGTTCCTCAAAGCCGGCGGCTCCATGCGTCTCGCGCCGGCGTTCTTCCTGATTACAATCTTCGTCGCCGGCGTCCTCGGCTTCCTCATCTCCCGCTTCTATTCCGAGCCTCTCAATCGCAAACTCCGCAACCGTTTCGGCGACGCCTCGAGCACGCTCTGCTCCGCATTAGAACCCGCCTCAACATCAACCTTGCCCACTGCAGACCCGTCTTGATTTGCCATCTTGAAGAGCGTCACTGCAGTTGCGAGCGCTTAGGTCGAAAGTATTTTCATACGTCACCAGTTGTTCCGGAGTCGACCGATACAGCGATATCCTTGCTAGACTGCCTCCAAGCACGACATTCCCATCGCCCGCTCCAGATTCAGGACTTACGTTGCGCCTGTCCGTGCTGTACTGCTGCCCGCAACGAGGGCAGCGGGCCGGCTATTCGTTGAGTGTCGCGGAAAACACGAAACAGCGAATCTGGAAGCCACAAGTACGTGCAGAATATGAACGTGTGCGCCAAGGTTTGAACGCAAGTGCAAAATTTAGGCCGTCCGCATAGACCTGCGAAGCCTCATTTCATGGAATAGACAACTCGTCGTACGCGACCGCGAAGAACAGCCATGTTCTTGTGGGATAATGCGAAGAGGACCAAACTTCCTCGTAAATAGTGCGCCCGATTCGCTTCCGGGCGTCTCTCCCAGAGGTAAGCTAATGTTCAAGCTACTGCTTGCGACATTTCAAGACATGGCTGCCGGCCGCATCCCGCACACTGAAAGACCGCCTTCAAGAGGCTGCCCGGCGAGATGAGATCGCGAGAAGAGAGCAATTGCATCGTGAGCGGGAGGCCGAAGAAAGGCGACTCCGCGTGATGCGCAACATCAAAATCTGAACCGGTCAATGTCGCCTTCCAAAAACATTGTTTTCGGAACCCTCCGGAGTGCAAATCCGGATGTCACAGATTCAATGAGTTAGGACAGCCTTAGAAATGGGGATTTCGGAACCTTGGTGATCTTGTCTGCGAGGGCCACACACTGTGACTTCGTCATTTAAGCACCAAAGTCTCCCAACTTATTTTTCCTGATCATAGATTATCGTGGTCTGATCGTTATGCCGACCATGAGTGTCGTGATTCAAGGTTCACGCCATCGCTCCATTTTGTGGACGTTTTGTACCTCTACTCGTAACGCAGCGCAATGACGGGATCGACACGGCTCGCCCGTCTCGCCGGAAGGTATGCGGCGACAAGAGTCACGAAGGTAAGCAGGATCACGACAATGATGATTGTCTCCGGGTCCCACGGTTTGACGCCGAACAGCATGCTCTTCATCAAACGGGTGAGCGCGAGAGAACAGCCAATACCTATAATCACTCCGACCAAGTTAAGTTGCATTCCTTGGAACACAACCGTACGCCGCACCTGATTCGGGTCGGCTCCCAGCGCCATCCTCACGCCGATCTCTTGTGTGCGCTGCTGCACCGAATATGTCATCAGCCCGTAAATACCAATGGCCGCGAGCACCAATGCAACGCCCGCGAAAATCGTGAGTAGCGTCATATTGAAGTCGTTTCGAGCGGTAGACTCTCCCACGACCTGTTGCATGCTACGTATGTGAGCTACAGGTAGACCTCCGCTGGCTTCGCGCAATTCGCGCTGAATGTCAGCACTCAAGGAAAATGGTTGAAGTTTTGTTCGGACTACCCACTGGGTTGCACCGATTCGATTGTTGAGCGCGACAACTCCGTCATTCACCTGTGCTGTCGGCACATACATGATCGGATTGGGTGGTTGATCCAGCGCCTGACGGACATCGCCGACAATCCCAACAATTTCGCGCGGAGGCTCTTCAAATTCGGGACCAACTCCTTTGCCTATCGTGACGCGAGACCCCAAGCCATTGCCTTTAGCGAAGAATTTCTTGGCGAACTCCTCGTTGACAATTACGACGCGCGATCCCGCTCCGTCGTCGCGTTCTGTGAAGGAACGCCCTTGATTGACCGGGATTCGAAATACATCGAAATAATGAGGCGAAATCGAAATCCATTCGGCTTCCGAATCCTTCTCAGGTTGCCCCTCAATAGTGAACGGCAGTCCAAATCCTCCTTCAAGAGGTAGGCAACAGGTCAACGTAGCAGATTCCACACCCGGAAGGCTTTCAAGTCTTTGCCGTCCCTCTCGCTCCAACTGACCTACGGACACAGCTTTCTCAAAGCGCGGCCCGGCGAGCGACATTTCCATCGTCAGAATGTTGTGAGCATCGAAGCCTGGATTGACTCCCCGAAGTGCGCCGAACGTGCGTATGAGCAACACGGCTCCAATCAGCAGGATCAGCGCAAGGGCCATTTCCGTCACGACAAGAATTGATCGAATTTTGTTGTGACGCATCCCGCCACCCACACGCGAACCGCTTTCGCGCAGTGTAGTGATGATGTCCGAGCGCGACGCGGTCAGCGACGGAACCAAGCCGAATAAAATTCCTGTGAGCACCGCCACCAAGAAAGTGAACAAAAGCACTCGCCAATCAAGAGAGACCGCGTCGCCGTTCTGGCCGATTCTTGGGATGTCACCGGGGTTCATGGCCAGCAGTGCTCGAACGCCCAGATAACCGAGTCCGATTCCTAAGATCGCACCACACAGTGACAGAAGCACACTCTCGGTTAGCAGTTGCCAAGCTAGGCGCGATCTAGATGCGCCCATGGCTGAACGTATCGCCATTTCGCGTCGTCTGATGGTCGCCCGCGCGAGGAGTAGATTCGCCACATTGACACACGCAATCAATAAGACGAAGGCCACCGCGCCGAACAAAAGAAAAAGACCGAAGCGAGCATCGCCGATTACGTTGTCTCTCAGGGGTACAACGGCAAAACTATCCTTCGGTCCGCTCAATGCTTTCGGGAATTTCTCTTTGAATTGCTCTGCGGCGAGTTCCATCCCGGCTTGTGCTTGCTGAACCGTGACGCCGGGTTTCAGACGCGCCGTCGCCCGAAGATAGTGTCCTTGATCCACACTGCTGGGGTCAGGTCTGAGCGGCAACCAGACATCGCTTTTAGGATCGCTGGTAAATGTTTGACCCAGCACCCCGACGACCACGTACGCTTCTCCCCCAAGATCGATGGTGCGGTCGACAATTCCGGGATCACCTCCAAACCGGCTCTGCCACAAACCATTGCTGATTACTGCGACCGCAGGGCCTCCGGGACGGTCCTCTTCCGCTGTGAATGTTCTTCCGAGCGCCATAGGTGCGCCGAACACTCGGAAATAGTCTGCCGAAACGCGGATTCCTTTGACTTGTTCCGGTCGGTCGCCTCCCGTCAGGTTTATGCCGGGTCCCGCAAAGTCGTAAGCCGCGACGGAGTCAAACATCTGCGTTTGTTGACGCCAAACGTTGAATTTCGGGATGGAGGCTATGTCGTTATTGCCGTCCCCAGAGGTCCAGACGAGTTCCACAAGCCGATCAGGATTCGGATAGGAAAGCGGCTGTAAGAGCACGGTGTTGACGACGGAGAAGATTGCGGTGTTCGCGCCGATGCCTAGCGCAAGCGTAACGACTGCCACTGCGGTGAAGCCGGGAGTCTTTGTCAGCGTTCGAAATCCATCACGAATGTGTCGCAGGAAAGTTTCCATCGCTGCACTCCAGAAGTTCCTGTTGGAGACTAGGCGCTGAGATCAATCTATGTCAAAGGATAAAAAACGATTCGCGGTCGGCACCAAAGTATGGATAAAAATGCCTGGTGCTCATGGCGTCGATTCCATCATCGTTGGCTACTACAACGAATCGCAGTTGATCTACGTGGCGCGAGTTCGCAGTGGGTTCGTACCAGCGACTCGCAGGCAAATCTTCGCGAAGCTACAGCCATTGGCGTCGCCCGACTGTCCGTTCGCCAACCTGCCCGAAACACATAAAGGGCGGTGGGGAACTGGGCTAACCGCAGACGACATGAAAAAATGTGTTTGGGTCCGACCAAACCTTGTGGCACAGATTGAATATTTGGAATGGACAGAAA
>CAWILQ010000024.1:0-13653 GCA_963836965.1 Candidatus Acidiferrales bacterium | reverse complement strand
AAAAATGTTTAGAAGCTGAACCGCGCCTGCAACTCCATCGAGCGAGAACCGAGCGCGGCCTTCGGATTGCCAAAGTACGGATCGGTGATGACGTTGTCCATTTGAGTCGGGTCCATATTCAGGTTGTTGAAGAGGTTGTAGACGTTGGCCCGGAATTCCATCCTTGCGCCCTCGCCGAGCACCTTCATCTTTGGCAGTCCGAAGGATTTGCTGATCGTGGCGTCCACGTCAATATACCGTGGCCCCCGGAAGCTATTGCGGCCGACTCCCGGCGCCTCCGGAATCGGACACGTCTCAGGGTAGGGAAGTGTGCATTGCGTGTAGGGGGGAGCCGTGAAGTACGGTGCGCCCGCAGTTGGGCCACCGGTGGTGGTGATCCCCGTAAAGTTCCCGTTCGGTTTTTCGAACGTGCTGATGCTCTGGCTGCTTCCCGCCCCGCCGGCGTAGGTCAACGGACGGAACTGGAAGAGCGAGCCATTCGGCGCTCCGCATCCGGTGTTGTACGTAATGCTGCAAATATTGTTGCCGTCGATGTTGGTGTAGATCGGCGTCCACGGGAAGCCGGAGTGCCAGTTGAAAATGCCACTCAAAGACCAGCCGTCCACGATCTTCTCCATCCAGTTGTGGCTGCTATGGAAGAGAGTAGGTTGCCAAACTCCCCAAACCTTAAACGCGTTCCGGATGTCCCAATCCGACGGACCCCACGCAAGGTTTGGGTTCCATTGATATTGGTCCACGGCATAGGGCTGAGAGCCCTGGTCCATGCTCTTTGCATACTGATACTGGACATCCAGTTCGAATGACCTTGAAAACTGGTGCTGGACCGAGGCAAGCAAGGCATTGTAGTTGGAGTTCGCGTCGTTGGCGTACCAATCCACATCGCTGATCATTGGATTCAGCGCAGCGCCCGTCGCTCCCAGCGTCTCATTCAAGTTATATTGACGCGTGAGATGGTGAGTCGAGCTGCCCTGATAGCCCAGTGTGGCAACCCACCCTGTCGCGACTTGATACTGCGCCTGGAGTGAGTAGCGATAGGTGTACGGTGTAGGGAAATACGCCGGGAAGCCCGTGCCGCTAATCGGCGCCCCGCTGACCGGAATGTTATTTGCATTGAACGTAGTCGTGGTGTTCGGATTTGCCGGATAGCAGCCGAAACAATGGATGGTGCTGGCCGCTTGATAGAGAATCTGCGACCCGGTTAAGGTAGGAGCGAACGACAAGAATGGCGGATTGCTGCTCCCATTCAGAGTGATCGCTTCTTCCTCGCCTGTATAGCCGATGCCGAAACCGCCGCGAATCACCAGGCGGCTCCCCACATCGTGATGAAACACGGAATTCGGGCTCCACGCGAAGCCGAGTTGAGGGCCGAAGTTCCCGGCAGTCGCATTGTAGAGATTTCCTCCCTTGCGGAAGTAGAGTCCTGTGAGGGCGGTAGACGCGGTGTTTCCCAGCTCTAAAGTGCTCAAGTTGCCGTTCTTTTCGCTTAGCGGACCGAAGTAGTCATACCGCAGGCCCATCGTAAGTGTCAGATTGGGTTTGAACTTGTAAGTGTCCTGAATGAAAAAGCCATAGAGATTGGCTCGGGTATCCTTGCGAAACGCCGCGGGAACGCCCGTGAGAGGATCGAAGGTGCCATTCTCCTGGTAAGGCGCGTCGTTCAGAAAATCCCAGAAGTTATGGAAATTGTAGGAGGGCCTCGCGGACCATGGCGCTTCCTGCACGAAAAGAAGCCGGGTCACTTCGCCACCGAACTTCAGGGTATGACTTCCAAGGACCTTCGTCGCAACGTCCTTTGCGCTGTAGGTCCACTGATCGAAAACGCTCGGTCCCGGAGGCCCGAAATAACTGTTCCCCAAGTTGGCGCTGCCAATGTTGTCGACTGTTGAGGTTGGCAGTCCCCAAGGCTCTTGGGGATTGTCGTTGATTTCATTCCAGCGCCAGCCCGCGGCGTTGAGGCGTACCTCGTTCAAAAAAGTCGGCGAGAACGTGTGGTCCCACAAGCCCGTGAATGCCTGGTTCATGGCGTCGTGGTGCCACAGGTTGGCGGCCCGCACCGGACCATTGTAGCTCGTGTTCTGCACCGGTACGTCATAAACGCTGACTGCCAGCAAGTCCTTGCTGGTAACGTTGAAATCCAAACGGCCGTTGTACTGGGCTTCGGTCACCGAGCTTGGGGAAGTAGTGCTGACATCCATCATGGTCGGGATCGGATTCGCCGGATTTAATCCACCACCTACACCTGGATTCGTCGTGCTCACCCATGTCGCATCCGAAGTTCCCAGAGGTGTCGTCAGCGGAGAACCAAGATCCAACCCCTGGCCCGGCACCGTAATGCAATTCCCGACCTTGGTTGCGGCGTTGTATTCGACCAACCCAACCCCGGCGCAGCTCGTGGCCGCATTGCTGATAATCGCGGAATAGGACGCGCCTTCGCCCGGATAAGTCAGGAACTGAGACGCAACACTGCCAGACGGCGCCAACTTCAGAAATTGCGGAGTCTCATACCAGCCCGTGCTTGTACTCGTGGAATTATTGCGAATCGTTTCATAAGCAAAAAACGCGAAAATCTTGTTCTTCCAGATCGGGCCGCCAAGGCTGCCGCCGATCTGGTCGAATTTGGCCGTGTCCTTTTGCAATCCTCTCTCCGACGGTGTCCCGGCCGCTTCCGAGGAGATGCCGTTCCAACGTTGATAGGCGTTGAATCCCGGCTGGCTGTTTTTGAAAAAGGCGCTTCCGTGGAACTGGTTGGTGCCGTTCTGGCTGGTCACCTGAATCTGAGCTCCCGCATAACGTCCGTATTCGGCATCGTAGTTGTTGCTGATAACCTTTAGTTCCTTTACGGAGTCTTCGGTGGGAGTAATAACCGCCGCGCCGCCCCACGAAACGCTGGTAATTCCCACCCCGTCGAGCGTTATGTTATTTGCTTCTTGCTGTGCTCCATTGGCAATGATCTGCGGAGCATTCTCGGTCTTGAAAATGCCATCGGTCGCCTGTGACGCAGAGGAGTTTACTCCGGGTAGCGTGGCCGATCCTCCTGCGCTACCCTGCGCCGCATCGCCGAATACACCGGGCGCAAGTTGCGCCAATTGGTAGACGTCCCGGCCAAACGAAGGCATCGATTGAATCTCTTTGCTTGTGACTGTTCCGGCGATCTGCCCCGATTCTGTATTGATCGCTGGAAGCTCCGCCCCATTGACGGTGACCGACTGCGTGACTTCGCCGACCTCCAGGGTCGCGTTTACCGCGGTCATTTGGTCGCTAATGATAGGGATGTCGTTTATGACTTTTTTCGTAAAACCAGCCTTTTCGATCACTACGTTGTAGGGTCCGGGCAGCAGCCGGTTCACCGAATAAACTCCGTTATCGTCGGTGGTTGTGGCCTGCGAAATTCCGGTCTCCTGAGCCGTCACGGTTACCTTGGCGCCCCCAACCACTGCTCCCTGAGTGTCCAGAACGGTTCCCTGGATTCCTGCGCGGTATTGCGCATGAGCTCCCAGAACGACCAGAAGCATGAGGGCAAGAGCAAAGATACTGCGTGAGAGAATTCGAGAAACGCACATGCGTCTTCCTCCGCTCGACAAGATTCAACCCCAGCCGCTGCGGAGTCGCACCAACCCGCTAGTAAATCGGTTAAGCAACCGTTTGCGGGATTATATGCATGCGGTTTTTGCATGTCAAGCATCATGTTTTCAATATCGAATCCCTGCCATCGAAAAGCCGCTTCGCCGCGACACTCCTTCAGCCCGTCCTTAGCCCTCTATCGGGTCGCCGTCGAAACAACTTGACCGCCACCCCAACCCGTAGCGCCGTGGCTTCAGCCCGGCATCTTGGGTTGCTCTTTCTTTTGCCGCCGCGGCGCCTGTGTATTGCCCGGCTTCCACCGGGCTCTCGCCTAGCGTCGGCCTCCAGCCGGCTCTCGCCGGAGATTTCCTTCTGCCATCAAACGACTTCGGGTAAACTCCTCCCGGAACAAAATCTTTCCCAGGGAATTACCTTCGTGTCCGACCAACCATCCCGCGCAAGCCGACTGCGAATTCCGTCGGTTGTGCTCTTGTTGTTCGTTCTGCAGTTGCCATTTCTCGTTTTCGCCAAAGACGACTACTACCGCCACACCTATTTCGATAACAGCCTGACGCGCGATTTCTACTTCTACAGCGACGCCAGCGCGATTGCCCCGAGCGTGTTGCTACAGCAAAACGGCAAGCTGCCCGTGGAAACGAAAATCTTTTTCACGCCACCAAACGCGCTTCGCCTGCAATGGCAATCGCGCGAAGACGGTGGCTGGGAAGCAGGCATTCACTTCATGGAGTTCCGCAATCGCTATCCCGGGTTCGAGGGAGACACGCTGTCGTTCTGGTGTTACGCGCCCGAAGCGATCGCCGCTACGGATCTGCCGCTGCTCACATTGTCGAACACCCGCGAGGGCCTGCAAGTCGCCATATTCCCCCGAAGTTTCAGCCAAGCCGTCCCCCTCGGCAGGTTCGCGGGCAATCTTCCCGCCGGGAAATGGGTCCACGTCCATATCCCGTTAGCTGAGTTTCACAATGCATCGATCTACCCATTCCAGGCACAGTTTTTCGAGAACATCGTTTTCCACCAGGGGAAACCGGACGGAGCGCAGCACACGCTGATCATCGACGAAATTCGCGTGGACGCCGCAGACAAAGCCAGGGGAGGGGAACTGGCGCCAAAGCCGCCTCCCGAAAATCTTCGCGCCAAGGGTTACGACCGCCACGTCGAACTGCAGTGGGACCCTGTTAAATCTTCAGCCGTCGCTCGCTACATCATTTATCGCTCTCTTGACGGCGGAAAATTTGAGCCCATAGGTATGCAGCTTCCAAGCGCGAATCGCTACGAGGATTTCCTCGGAAAATCCGGCGTGAGAGCGGAGTACAAAGTCGCTGCGTCCGACCTTCGTTACCGTGAGTCTCTGCAATCAAAGTCCGCAATCGCCACAACGCGCGAATTCAGCGACGATGAGCTCCTCACCATGCTGCAAGAAGCGTGCTTCCACTACTACTGGGAAGGCGCTGACCCGCATTCGGGCATGGCGCGCGAGAATATCCCCGGCGACGACCGCATCGTGGCAACCGGCGCCAGCGGCTTCGGAATTACAACACTAATCGTCGGCGTTGAGCGCGGTTTCATTACCCGGAAAGAAGGCGTGCAGCGGCTCACGAAAATCGTCACATTCCTCGAACACGCCCAGCGTTACCACGGTGTGTGGTCGCATTTCATGGACGGAAACACGGGCAAGACCATGCCCGTCTTCGGCATGTTTGATGACGGCGGCGATTTGGTGGAGACCTCCTTTTTGCTCGAGGGTCTGCTTGCCGTAAGACAATATTTTCACGGCAGCAGCCCCGAAGAAGAGCAACTCTACAAGCGCATCACGCAGCTCTGGGAAACCGTCGAATGGGACTGGTATCGTCAGGATCCCCAGAGTGATTTTCTGTACTGGCATTGGTCTCCGGATTGGTCCTGGAAAATCCATCACAATCTGATCGGATTCAATGAAGTCATGATCACCTATCTCTTGGCCATGGCTTCTCCCACTCGTGGCGTTCCCGCGGAAATGTACTATTCCGGCTGGGCCGGCCAATCGGAACGCGCACAGCGGTATCGCACCGGATGGTCGGAATCGAAGGGCGGCGAGCACTACCGCAACGGCAACACGTACTATGGAATCAAACTCGACGTCGGCGTCGGCACCGGAGGTCCGCTTTTCTTCACTCACTATTCCTACCTCGGCTTTGATCCGCACGCTCTCCATGACCGCTACACTTCTTCTTATTTCGACAACAACCGCAATCTCGCGCTCATCAATCGAGCGTACGTCATCGCCAATCCAAAACACTTTCAGGGCTACGGCCCCGACGCCTGGGGCCTCACGGCCAGCGACGGACCGCGCGGATATGTTCCCCATGCCCCGGACAACGCAAACGATACGGGCACTCTCACTATGACCGGCGCGCTGGCATCTTTTCCCTACACGCCGGAAGCCTCGATGCTCGCCTTCAAGCACTACTACCGCGATTTAGGCGATCAACTGTGGGATATTTACGGTCCACGCGACGCCTTCGATCCAGGCGCGGACTGGGTCTCGCCAATCTACATGGGACTGAATCAAGCGCCGGTCGTGGTGATGATTGAGAACTATCGCAGCGGCGTAGTCTGGAAGTCCTTCATGGCCAATCCGGAAATTGCGGAAATGTTGAAGAAACTGAACGCAGTCACCGCGAAGCAAGAATCGCGGTAGTGGAGAAAACCGCGAATGATTGCAAAAAGTGCGCGCTTGCTCCTGTTGCTGGCTCTGCATTGTGGCGTGTTGTTCGCGCAGAGCCAGGCTTGGCTCGGTGGATTGACACAACCTCACGATTACGTGCAAAAGCGCGTCTCCAGCTACGATCGCTCCGGCGGCAACGAAGACTTCCGTAGCATCGCCCCCGGCGAAACCCTCACCATTCTCGACGAGGCCGGCCCCGGCACCGTCACGCACATCTGGTTCACCTTCTCCTCCGATGAAATGTACCATCTGAAAAAAATCGTCCTGCGCATGTATTGGGACGGCGAATCCACTCCCAGCGTCGAGGCGCCCATCGGTGATTTCTTCGGTCTCGGCCTTGGCGACTATTTCACATTTGAATCCCTGCCTCTATCGTCCGCGCCGAATCACGGAGTCAACTCCTTCTTTCCGATGCCATTTCAAAAGCATGCGCGAATCACAGTCGAAAACGCCGGCAAGCTCAGACTGGACGCCCTCTACTACAACATCGACTACCAGGCCTATGCCAAGCCGCTCCCCGCGGACACACTCTATTTTCACGCGCAGTACCGCCAAGCCTCGCCGAATCACGGCCTCGAAGGAGAATGGAAAGACAACGGCGACCCCTTGCAAAACAACAAAAAGAACCTAGACGGAGAAGGGAACTACGTCTGGATGGAAGCCACCGGCCGCGGTCAATTCGTCGGCGTCACCATGTCCGTCCTCCAGAATCAGGATTACTGGTTCGGCGAAGGCGACGACATGTTCTTCATCGACGGCGAGAAGCTGCCGTCCATCAACGGCACCGGAACCGAGGACTACTTTCTCGGCGCCTACGATTTCGGAGGCCGGCCGTTCTCCTACGCCTTATATGGCGCTCCCGTCGTGGGCGCAGAAAGGACCGGCGGCCGCACCAGCCTCTACCGCTTTCATCTCGATTCGCCGATCCCGTTCACCAAGTCCATCAAAGCCACCATCGAACACGGCCACGCCAACGGCCGCTCCGACAATTTCTTTTCCGTCGCGTATTGGTATCAGACGGAACCGCACGCCGCGTTTCCACCCTTGCCCCCGGTGGAAGACCGCTTGCCCCGCTTACATCCCGTCGGCGGTCCCGGCAACGCCACAAAGTAATCCTCACCCTCTTCGTAGGGGTCCAGCACTGCTGGACCCCAGGTCAGCAATCTTCAGTTCGAAGCAGGCACGTCAGCGCATGCTTCCCACCCGCTGCCCACCACCCCCAACCTGTAGCTCACCCCTTCGAGGGGTGAGGCCTTCCCCCACACCGGCAACCAACCGTCCTCCCGACACTCTCCGCTCCCACAGCCCCGCTCACACCTTCTCCTCCAACTGCGCCCACCGCGCATACAACGCATCAATCGTCTTCTGCGCCGATTCCATCTCCATCGAAATCGTCCGCAGTCGTAACGCATCGCTGGTGACCGCTGGGTCCAGCAGCGCCTCGTGCCGGGCCTGCAACTCTTTCTCCGCGTCAGCGATGCGTTGTTCGATCGTTTCCAGTTCGCGCGCCTCTTTGTAAGACAGTCTCTTTTTCGCCGGCCCTGTCGACTGCGAATCAGCGACAACCGTTAGCGGAGCAGCAACGGCTTTCTTCTCCGCTGCCAACTGTTCTCCTTGCCACGTTTCCCATTGCAGATAGTCCGCGAATCGTTCCGCGTGGCCCAACCCATCCAATCCCAACACCACCGTCGAAACGCGGTCCAGCATGTACCGGTCATGCGTAACCAACACCAGCGCGCCTCGGTATTCCAGCAAGCTTTCTTCCAGAATTTCCAGCGTAGGAATATCCAGATCGTTCGTCGGCTCATCCAGCAGCAAAACATCCGCCGGCTGAAGCATCAGTTGCGCAATCAGCACGCGTGCTCGCTCTCCGCCCGAAAGCCGCCCCACCGGCTGATTCAGTTGCTCGCCGGTAAACAGAAATCGCGCCGCCCACGACGCAACATGCACCACGCGCTCCTGATAAATCACCGAATCGGAATCCGGAGCGAGCGCCCGCCGCAACGTAATTTCCGGCTCCAGCACCCGGTTCTGATCGAAATACACCACCCGCAGCGATTCCGCCTGGCGGATCTTGCCGCGTGTTGGCTTCAGATCGGCAGTGAGCAGCCGCAATAGCGTGCTTTTGCCGCTGCCATTCGGGCCAACGAGTCCGACCCTCATCCCCGAAGTCACAATGAACTGGATATGCTCGAACAGCGTGCGCTCGCCGATCGCGTAGCTGACGTCGTCAAGCGTCAGAAGTTGCTTGGTCTTGCGATCCGACGAAGAAAAATCGATCTGTGCGCTGGCCGTTCGTGTCCGCGCATTCAACTCCGCCAGCTCCCCGATCAATTGTTGTGCCTTGTCAATGCGAGCCTTGGATTTGGTCGTTCTCGCCTTCGGGCCGCGCCTCAACCATTCAATCTCCGTGTGCACCCGGTTTTCCAGCGCCGCCTGCCGGTTCCGCTGCGCGTGCAAGTATTCTTCTTTGGCTTCCAGAAACGCGCTGTAGTTTCCGGAGACGCGAAGCGAGCCGTTCTCGTAAGCCGGGTTGATTTCCACAATCTCGTTGGCCACATTCTCCAGGAAATACCGGTCGTGACTGACCACCACGCAAGCAAAAGCCGCGTTGCCAAGCACGCCTTCCAGCCAGTCGATGCCGGCAAGATCCAGGTGGTTCGTCGGTTCATCGAGCAGCAAAACATCCGGCTTGCGGACCAGCGCTTCGACGATGGCCAGCCGTTTCCTCCATCCACCGGACAACGCGGAAGCGGCAACATCGAGATCGCTGAATCCGGCGCGCCCTAGAATCGCCGGAATTCGCGCCGTTCGATCCCCCTCAAGCACTCCCGCTTCGTCGAGCGCCGCAGTCAATACCGACCGCACCGTATCGTTTTCTCCGAAATCGGACACCTGGCGGACCATGCTCAGGTGCGTGCCTTTGCGAATCGCCAGGTCGCCGCTATCGGGCTGCAGCCGCCCGCTCAGAATCTCCAGCAATGTGGACTTCCCCGAGCCATTCGGTCCAATCACGCCAATGCGTTCGCCTTCGGAAACCTGAAACGACAGGTTCTGAAACAGTGGCGCAACTCTAAATCGTTTCGCTAGTCCTTGTGCGCTGATAATCGGTGGCAAGAGTCTCGCAGTTCCTCGCAAAAAATGTCCGCCCTGCAAGCATAACAGGCCCGGCAAGCACCGTCGGGAACATCACCTTCAACCAGCCACGCAGCGGCCCTTGCTCCGAGTTAAACCAACGAACCCGACGAGATGCAGCGGAAGGCATCAGGAAAGTGCCACACTGACGATGGTCAGAAAGCGCGGACGCCGTCAAAAAGAGCGCTTTACTCTGGAGCGCCGAAAAGAAGGACTGAGCTAAGACTTTCTATTCCTCGCGTAATGTATTCGCTGGGTCGATCCTGGCAATTCTCAGGGCTGGCAGCGCCGTGGCCAGTAACGTCACGAACAAAAGCGTGACCACCACGATGGCCAGAGTCGACGGGTCGTAAACGTCTACACCGTAGAGCACGCTGCGCATCACCCGCAGTGCTCCCGCCGATAGGGCTAGTCCCAGCACAAGGCCTACGATTGAGGCGCCAGCGCCGGAGCGGCCCATCTGCAGCATTGCTTGCCCTACGGTCGAACCCAGCGCCATGCGGATGCCGATCTCGCGCGTCCTCTGCGCAATCATGTTGGCCACCAGTGCGAAGATACCGACGGCACTCAGCAGCAACGCGAGCGATGCCATGCTAACCAGTAGCGCGACCTCAATTCTTTGTGCCGCGAGCGTCTCAGCCATGAGGTCTTTCATGTCGTAGAAGCCAGAAAAAGGCAGGTTGGGATCGACGCTCGCCATCGCACCCTGCATCTGGGCGGTCAGACCTTCCACAGGGCGGGCAGTGCGAACAATCCAGCTTGGCTGGAACCAAGCATGCACGAGGGAGAGAGACTTGCCGTCCGTGAGCTGTGCCGCCGGGACATAGACCGCCTCTTCGCTCGTTAGCGGTGCCGACCCCGCGTTCAATTTCGCGGCGGAGGACATCACGGTATCGGCCACGACTCCCACGATCAACTTATTCTTGTTCTCTCGGTCGCCGAGAAAAGGAAAAAGCAGGGACCGTCCCACGGGATTCGTGCCCCGGAAGAACTTGAGAGCGAATGCCTGGTTGATGATAACGACAGGCTGCGCATCCGGACCGTCCGAATCGGCGAACGTCCGGCCCGCGAGCACTGGAATCTGCAAAATATCGAAATAACCAGGGGTGACGTACACCTCGTTAGTTGTAATCTCCTGTCCGGCGTCCTTAGCATCACCGAGGCTGACTCCATCAAGAGGAGCACGCTCATATGGCAGGGTCAATCCGACGGCGGCATTCTGCACTCCAGGGATCTCCGCTATGGCGCTGAGGCTCTCATTGAGCAGCTTTCGGAAGGCCACCGGTTCGTAGTATCGAACATCATCCAAAGACGCTTTGGCAGTGATCACTCCAGACGGGTTGAAACCCGGAGGCAGGGTTTCCAGGTGGATAAGCGTGCGGATGAGCAACCCGGCGGCCGCCAGCAGCACCACGGTCAAGGCAACCTCCCCAGCGACTAACCCTTGTCGCAGCCGGACGCCACCTCCACTGATTACTGACCGGCTGGTGATCGCAGACCGCAACTCGACTCGCCTCGTGGAAAGAGCAGGCAACATGCCGAACAAGCCACTGGTCAACAAGGCCAGGAAAACAGTAAAACCCAGGACACGGCTGTCGAGCGGCACGCTGGCGACGGGCAGAAAATGTTCCGGGAGAAGCACCAACAACCCGCGCATCGCGACGAAACCCACTCCCACGCCCGCGATTCCTCCCACCAGAGCGAGCAGCAGGTTCTCCATCCAAAGTTGTCTCTGAATTTGCCAGGACGATGCGCCGAGCGCCAGGCGAGTAGCGATCTCGCCGGTACGACGTAGCATCCGCACCAAGGTCAACCCTGCGAGATTCGCGCAGGCGATGAGCAGAATGAATCCTGCCGCCAGCATCAGCGCCAGCACCTGCGGTTGCAAACTATCCGTTTCGCCTTTTTGCAGAGGCACAGAGTAGTAGGTAATCTGCGCACCGGGGTTGCTCTTGACAAAACTTTGCACGCGCAGGCTGCGCAACCATGCGCGATTCATCTCGGCATCCGCCTGTTGCCAACTCCCCCCGTCGCGCAGCCGGGTGATTGCTTGAAAATTGGTTCCCATGCCCTCGCCTTCGCGGCTTGGCTGGAGCGCCGTATAGAGATCGGCGTTCAAGGGAGTCGTCGCCCTCTCCGCCAGCACAGCTATGATCGTGTAGGGTTCGCCCTTCAGCAGCATGGCTTGTCCCAAGACGCTGGGGTTTGCGCCAAAAGCTGTGCGCCACAGAGCGTAGCTCAGAATGGCAGTCTTGGGACCGTGGGGACGATCCTCGTCCTCCGAGAAATTGCGTCCCATCAGCGGGTGGAGCGCTAAGACCTCGAAATAATGTGCCGAGACCCGTCCGGCATGGAGATACCGCACATTGGACCCGGCCTGGAGATTCACCCCAGAGGTGCTTCCGGTGCAAACAGCGGAGATCAAGGAAGGCACGTTGTCACGCAGCAGCTCCCATTGTTCACCGTCTATATTTCTTCGGATATCGTAAGAGTCAGGTCCTGTCGCCCGGGCATAGATTGCCCCGATCCGTTCCGGATGAGCGTAGGGCAGATTTTTCAGGAGCAGCGCGTTCACAATCGAAAAGATTGCTGTGTTTGCTCCAATGGAAAGCGCCAGGGTAAGGACCACCGTAACGGTGAAGCCGCGGTTCCGTGCCAACATTCGCAGGCCAAAGCGTAAATCCCGCCACCACCTCTGCGCATGAGATTCCCAACTCGCAGCGCGAACAATTTCCTTGCTGACCTGAATGTCCCCTCTTTCCAATCGCACGGATCGGACCGCATCTTTGCGGCTCATCCCCTGTTTCATCTTTTCCTCAACCGCCATCTCCAGGAAGCCGCGCAGCTCTTCGTCCAACTCCCCTTCGACGCGTTCCTTTCGGAACAACGATCGGAGTCCGCTCGTGATGCTTCGCAGCAATGACATAGCTGGCCCTATGAGGCCTCCAAGATTCTCGTGATCGCCGCCACTTGCCTTTCCCATTCGCGGGTTTCGCTGGTGAGTTTTTTTCGTCCTTGCTCGCTTAGGGCGTAATACTTTGCTCGCCTGTTATTCTCGGTAGCTTTCCATTCGCTTCTAATCAATCCGGCACGTTGCAATCGTTGTAAGGCAACAAACAACGAGCCTGCATTGACGCGGAAAACGCCTTTGCTCATCTGTTCGAGCCGCACCGCGATCCCGTATCCGTGCATCGCTTCCAGCGCGAGCGTTTTCAGAATGAGCATGTCCAGCGTGCCTTGGACCAGGTCAGTCGGTTTTCCCGCCATGGAAGCATTCCCCCTGAGCATCAAGAGGAAGAGTACACCTCCCCTACTGATTGTCAAGAGGAGCGTCACGGCAGTCTCAACCTTAAAGAAAACAGTGAGGACGGCGGCAGGTTCCACTCAGCGCGGGCGTGTGGTCAGGCCGGCTACTTTCCAGAGCTTCTCCCAATGCCAAATCCCGGGAGTTTTGTCGAGGATGCGGTAGCCGAGCTGGTGGGCCAGCAGCAAAATCTGACCGCGATGATGCGCCTCGTGCGAGAACATGTACGCAAACATGGTCCCTCCGGCGGGCCACGTTTGCGTCCAACTGCCGCGAGAGAACCTCGAAACACGTCGAGCCGGAACAGCCGAGAGTGCATCCGACAACATCCGCAGGCACTGCGCGGCGCTTCTTCTGTGCGCGGCGGCAGCCTGCTTCATGGTGCAGCGGTCGGGATCGAGCGGCGGCGGACACTTCAAATGCGGAGCGGAATTCTTCAGCCACACGAGGCGGTTGTTGTGCAGATGCGCGAAGATGGCCGCGATCGTCCGGCCACTGCCTTTTTGACCCGGCGGCTGCGCGCGCCACGCACGCCGGTCGAGACTGGACAGGATCGGCTGGTTCATCCCGTCGTTGCTCGCGTAGGTTTCGAGCAGGGTATCGCGAATCTCAGCAAGCGCCGCCTGGGATTGTAGTGCCATCGAAGCTCCACCAATTTCTTAATCAACTTATACTCCAGTAAGCGCGGGCAGTCGAGTCCGGGTGAAGCGCAAAGGGCTGAGCGCCACGACTACAAGTAATGAGACTGGCTATTTGTTTATCCACTTGGCATGAGACCCGCCGACGATTTGCAGTTCGATGCAACGTAACCCCTGCGGCGGCGCAAACGGGCTAGCCGGCGGAAGATTTGTGATATCGCTATGCTATTTTGCGCCTGGCACGTTCTGGTTTCGGCGCAGAAGAGCCACTCCTGACTCCCACTCTTTGT
>CAWILQ010000023.1:0-135768 GCA_963836965.1 Candidatus Acidiferrales bacterium | reverse complement strand
TTGGAGGCGCGGGTGGGAATCGAACCCACGCATAAAGGTTTTGCAGACCTCTCCCTTACCACTTGGGTACCGCGCCTCAACCTTCCTAGTATAACGGACTGGCGCGACGTGTGTCAGCGCAGCTAAGGTTCCTTTTATAGCATTCGCACCGGATTGGTCAATCCTCGCAGAACTCCGGGGCGGAACTTGGCGTTATGCTGCTTCACTTTTTTGCTGGCTCTTCGATTTGCGCTTCGCGCAGAAAACGGGCCGACTCTTCGGGCGGCGTGGGATTGATGTAGAAGCCCGTGCCCCATTCGAAGCCCGCTACCTTGGTCAACTTCGGAATGATCTCTATGTGCCAGTGATAGTGATCGTTAATTTCTTCTCCGATAGGGGAAGTGTGAATCATGAAATTGAAGGCGGGGCGATCCAGCACCGCATCCATGCGCATCAGCGTGTCCTTCAGCATTTGCGCGAGGCTCGAATACATAGTGCTCTGATTATTTTCATACGCAGAGCCGTGCACTTTCGGCAACAACCACATTTCGAAGGGGAATCTTGGGGCATAAGGCGCCAGAGTGATGAAATGGTCGTTTTCGCCGATCATTCGTTCGCCGGTGTCGCGCTCCTGGCGAATGATGTCGCAGAAAATGCAGCGTTCCTTCTCGTCGTAATAGTGCCAGCAATTGTCCACTTCCTCTCGCACACGCCGCGGGACGATGGGAAGCGCAATCAACTGTGAATGCGGATGCTCAATCGAAGCGCCCGCGGCTTCGCCATGATTTTTGAAGATCAGCACGTAGCGGAAGCGCTTGTCATTCTTCAGGTCCAGCATGCGATCGCGGTAGGCCCACAACACGTCCTCTACCGATTTCTGCGGCAACTGCGCGAGCGTGGTCTGGTGCTGCGGCGTCTCGATGATCACTTCGTGAGCGCCGATGCCGTTCATCTTGTCGAATAGGCCTTCGCCTTCGCGGTCCAGTTCGCCTTCGATGCCGAGCGCGGGAAAACGATTTGGCACTACACGGATACTCCAGCCGGCCGAATTGGCACCGGTGCCATTCCGACCATAGGCGAGAATTTCCGGCGGGGTCTTTCCTTCATTCCCGGGACAGAAGGGACAATTTCGCGGTGGTCCAGGAAAAACGCTTTCTCGGAGGAAATCCATGGGCCGCTTTCCACGATCCGTGGAAATAATCACCCAGCGACCTGTGATTGGATCTTTACGCAATTCCGGCAAGGATAACCCCCAGGGATGCCGCTTCCACTCCGTTCTCTGTGCGCGGCCTCGGCTGAGTTTTATTGTACTCTTCCGCGCCCTCAATGGAAGAATGCGATTCGCTTCATTGGAAATGCGGTGGAAATTGCGGGCTGAGAGCGGCTTTGTGCAGGCGGACAACGGGCGGCTGGCCGGGTGTATTGTCGATCGCGACGACATCGAAACGAAGCGGGCAACCCTGGATGTGCTGCTCGCGAAGAAAATAGTGCGCAGTGCGGAGAAGGACTCCGTGCTTCTCTTTGCCGATGCTCAGCTCCGGCTGCGCAGGCTGGTTTATGAGCGCTCGCCGCGTGCGAACCTCCACAACGGCAAGAGTGTCGCCGTCGAAGCCGATGAGGTCCAGTTCGCTTTTTGCGCGCAAAGGTATGTAGTTTCGAGCGATAAAGAGGTAGCCCAGGCGCCGCAGGTACCAATAGGCGTACACTTCACCCCGCGCGCCCAATTGGTTTGCGTCTAATTTCTTTGGCGGGGTCGTAGCCACGGTGGAGTTGCCGAGTCCTTTCCGGGTGCGCCACTGCACCCCGGCGAAGCCGGCGCGTGATATACATTGATGCAGTATATTACTTTATATGGAACCATAGCATAAAAGGACAGACTGGCGGTGGGGTTTCGAGAGCGGCCCGCTTCAGAAGGCGGCCGCTACAATCCCAAGAGAGGACTGTAGCAAGCCGCCTATTAAAGTTCGGAGCTAAATTGTCTTTTCCGCTTCGCGGATCGATTCTTCCAGGATGCGAATCGCGAAGTCGGCTTGCTCTTCGTCAACGACGAGCGGCGGCGAGATGCGGATCGAGTTTTCGCCAGAGTCGAGGGTCAGCAAGCCTTTGTGGAATGCGCCGATGACGACTTTGTCGCGCAGGTCCTTGGCTCTTTCTTTTGTCTGTTGATCGCGAACAATTTCTACTCCGATCATCAACCCTTTGCCACGGACATCGCCCACGATTTTGAAGCGCTTTGGCCAATCGCCGATTTTGCCCAGAATGTAGTCGCCTACTTTTTTCGCATTGGCCATCAGTCCGCCTTCGATGAGGTCCAGTGTGGCCATCGCCGCCGCAACGCAAACAGGATTTCCGCCGTAAGTGGTGCCATGAGAGCCGGGCTTCCACTGCATTACGCTTTCTTTGGCGATGAACGCACCGATGGGCATGCCGCTGGCAATTCCCTTTGCGGTCAGCACGATGTCCGGAGTGATTCCGGCGTGGTCGTAGGCCCACATCTTTCCAGTCCGGCCCATGCCAGCTTGCACTTCGTCCAGAATCAACATGATCCCGTGCTTGTTGCAGATTCGCTGCAGTTCCTGCAGGAATGACAGCGGAGCAGGAATGAAACCACCTTCGCCCTGGATCGGCTCCACGATTATCGCGGCGACTTCTTCCGGAGCAAAGAGGCGCTTGAAGATTTGCTGCTCCAGCAGGTCAATGATTTCGCTACCGCACCCTTCGTTGCCATGACCGAGCGCGCAACGATAGGCGTACGGATATGGAATGTGTTCGACGCCACCGAGTAGAGTTCCGAAATGTTTGCGCTGCGTATTTTTCGAAGCGGTGAGCGAGAGCGAACCCATCGTGCGGCCGTGGAAACAGCCATAAAACGCAATCAATTTGTCGCGCTTAGTGGCATAGCGGGCCAGCTTGATCGCGCCTTCCACCGCTTCGGTGCCGGAGTTGCCGAAGAACACTTTCCATTGATGCGATTTCGGCATGGTTGCCACCAGCCGCTCCGCCAATTCCGGCATGTGGCGGTGGTAAAAATCCGTTCCGGCAATATGAATGAGTTCCGCTGCTTGCTTTTGGATCGCGGCCACGACTTTCGGATGGCAATGTCCTGTGGAGCACACGGCTATGCCAGCACAGAAATCGAGGAATGCATTTCCATCGGGGTCTTCGACGATGGCGCCGCTGGCTCGTTCCGCTACCAACGGATATATGCGCGAGAGCGACGGCGAAATGTATTTCGCATCGTACTCGATCACCTGCTCGGCCTTCGGGCCCGGCAGCGCAGTCTTGATTTGGGGCAGTCTTGCTTCTGTGGCGGTGGTCATGATTCCTCCAGAATCCTTGCGTTCGCTAGCGTTGATAGGAACTACGGTGAGGGGAGAGCTGAAACGACCCGCTGAATAACATTAACCTGCTGTAGCTGTGATAGTTAAGCTGCGCTGTAAAGACTCGGTCGGAGGCTGCACGGTCGAAACTTCCGCGGGGCGGGGGAGCCTACCGCGAGTCGATCCTGCTTTAGAAACGTGAAGTGTTTCATTTGCGCTTCCAACGAACGCCGCCGTCTTTCGTATCTTCCAAAAGTATACCACGATCCGAGAGCTGTTTTCGTATGCGATCTGAAGCAGCGAAGTCGCGCCGCTGGCGAGCAGACTGGCGCTCGGCGACCAGTTTTTCGATTTCCGGATCGTCGGCGGTGTCCGCGCCGGTGTCGTAACCGAGCGCCTTCAGCTTTTCGGCGTCATTGTCTTCAACCACCGCGAACACCTTGTCAAATGTGGCCAGGAATTCCTGGGCGGCTTTCACTTCGCCGTGGCAAAATTCGCCTTTGTCCATGGCGATGTTCGCTTCGCGCACAAAATCGAACATCGCAGCCAGAGCCTGGGCGGTATTCAAATCGTCGGATAAGCCTGCGTCGAAATCGCAGGCGGCTTTGGCGATGCGGTCGGCCATTGCTTTTTGTTTTCCCGCGGGAAACTTCTCGTTCTTTAATCGCGAGGAGAAATTACGCAGACGCTCGACGGAGCTGGTCGCCTGCTGCAGTCCGTCGAAGGTGAAATTCAGTTGACGTCGATAGGGAACGCTTGCGAGCGCAAAGCGCAGCGCCGAAGGCTTGTATCCTTTGCCGAACAGGTCGCGCAAGGTAAAGAAATTGCCAGCGGATTTGGACATCTTCTCGCCTTCGACGAGTAGATGCTCCGCGTGCAGCCAGTAACGGACAAACGGCTTGCCGGTGGCAGCTTCGCTCTGCGCAATTTCGTTTTCGTGATGCGGAAAAGCCAGGTCGATTCCGCCGGTGTGGATGTCGATGGTTTCTCCCAGAAACTTCATGGCCATTGCGGAACATTCGATGTGCCAGCCCGGGCGTCCCGGACCGATCGCGGTTTCCCAGAAATGCTCGCCGGGCTTCGGCGCTTTCCACAACGCAAAATCGCGCGCACTCTCTTTTTCGTAGCGATCGTTGTCCACGCGCGCGCCTGCCTGGATTCCACTGAGGTCAATCTTCGATAATTTTCCATAGTCCTTGAATTTCGCGATCCGGTAATAGATCGAACCTTCGGAATCGTACGTATAGGTCTTCTTTTGCAGCTTCTGGATCAGTTGCACCATTGAATCGATATTTTCCGTGGCACGGATCCAATGTTCCGGAGACTCGACGCTCAATGCCTCGCAATCGGCGAAGAACGCCTGAATATATTTTTCGGTGTATTCACGAATGCCGACTTTGGCCGCGGCTGCGTTCGCGATGATGCGGTCGTCCACATCGGTCAGATTCATTACATGCGTCAACTTGAAGCCGCGGAGCTTCAGGAAGCGGCGCAAGATATCTTGAAAGATAAATGTCCGGAAATTTCCGACATGCGCGAAGTCGTACACCGTTGGGCCGCAGGTGTACATGTGCACCCCGCCCGGCTTCAATGGTACAAACGGTTCAGTTTTTCCCGAGAGCGTATTGTGGACCTGGATTTCTTGCATGGATCTTATGCTGTGCCTTTCGACTCGCCAGCAAATGTTTGATTGTATATGACGCTTTGCACGCGCCGCAATGACGGGGCGGCGCTGAATAACGCGCCAGCTGGCATAAAATCCGGCGCTACCGAATTAGCGCTTTTTGCCGCCAAGGAGAGAGCCGAGGACCCCTCGGATAATTTGCCGTCCGAGCGAGCTGCCCATCGCGCGTGCAGCGCTTTTCGCCATGGCATCGGCCAGGTTGTCTCCACGGCGGCCGTGGCCGCTCATGCCGGGAATCCTTTCATACCAAGTCGGAGATGCCGGCGCCTGGCCAGGTCCAGTCGTTGTAGCGGGCAGAGATTGACTGGCCCGCGCGCGAAGCACTTCGAAGGCAGATTCCCGGTCCACGGCGTTTTCATATACCCCCGCGACCACAGAATTCTTGATCAATGCTTGTCGCTGCTCCGGCGTGATCGGACCGATCTGACTGTGCGGAGGGCACACCAAAGCACGCTCCACCATCTCCGGCGTTCCGTTTGCATCGAGGAAAGACACCAGCGATTCGCCGACAGCAAGTTCGGTGATGGCTTTGACCACGTCCAGCTTTGGATTCGTTCGAAAGGTCTCCGCAGCAGCCTTGACCGCCTTTTGATCCTGCGGGGTGAATGCGCGGAGGGCGTGCTGCGCGCGATTCCCGAGTTGCCCCAGCACGGTCTGTGGGATGTCCAGCGGATTCTGTGTGACAAAGTACACGCCCACTCCCTTGGAGCGGATCAGACGCACGACCTGTACGACTTTGTCCTCAATAATTTTGGGCAAATCGTTGAACAAGAGATGTGCTTCGTCAAAGAAGAAAACCAGTTTGGGTTTTTCGGGATCACCCACCTCCGGCAATTGTTCGAAGAGCGAGGTGAGGAGCCACAACAGAAATGTGGCGTAGAGTTTCGGGGACTGATTTAGCTTGTTGGCTGCGAGGATGTTGACCACGCCGTGGCCCTGCGCATCGGTCTGGATCAAATCATCCAGGTTCAACGCAGGTTCGCCGAAAAACCTTTCTCCTCCCTGCTGCTGAATGGTTAGCAACCCGCGTTGAATCGCACCGATGCTCGCCGCGGAAATATTTCCGTACTGAGTCTGAAACTCCTTGGCGTGGTCGCCGACGTACTGCAGCATGGCCTGCAGGTCTTTCAGGTCCAGCAAGAGCAATTGATTGTCGTCGGCGATTTTGAAGACCAGCGTGAGCACGCCTTCTTGCGTGTCGTTCAAGTTCAGCAGCCGCCCGAGAAGAAGCGGGCCCATTTCGGAAATCGTGGCGCGCACCGGGTGGCCCTGTTCGCCGAACACGTCCCAGCAAGTCACCGGGCATCCGGAGAACGAAAAATCCGTGAGCTTCAATTTTTTCACGCGCTCAGCGATTTTCGGATTGTCCGTTCCCGGCTGGCTGATGCCCGAAAGATCGCCTTTGACATCGGCTGCGAATACCGGCACACCGATGCGGCTGAAGGCCTCCGCCATCACCTGCAGAGTTACGGTTTTTCCCGTGCCCGTTGCTCCAGCGACTAATCCATGTCGGTTCGCCATTTGGGGCAACAAGTAAAGCGGGGATGTGCCTTGCGCAATGAGAAGCGGTTCCACCATCATCTAAACTCTCCGGATCCGTCGGATGATGCCAGTGAAGGCGACGCACCGGTGCGAATGATTCTACTCGTGTTTGCGCCTGTCCAGTAGTCGGGGCGGCGTATAAGACGCACAGGCTGAAGCCTGTGCGACTCACAAGGCGAATTTTGGAGACAATGGAACAGCGGAGGTAACTCAGCGTGGCACAGGGATCGCGATGGAATGCGGGGCTCTACGATGACAAACATTCCTTCGTTTGGAAAATGGCGGCTGGGCTTTTGGAGCTGCTCGAATCCAAAGCGGGTGAACGCATCCTGGACCTTGGCTGCGGGACCGGACATCTGACGGAGCAAATTGCTGCGAGCGGGGCCGAGGTTGTGGGAGTCGACCGCTCCTCCGACATGATTCGACAGGCAAAGGAAGAGTATCCGGCGTTGCAGTTTGAGGTGATGGATGCCCGCGAGATTGCCTTCGCGGAGCTGTTTGACGCGGTGTTTTCGAACGCGACACTTCATTGGATCAAGGAACCGGAAAAGGTCATTGCACGGATCGCGGCTGTGCTTCGGCCGCGTGGAAGATTTGTCGCCGAGTTTGGCGGCAAGGGCAATGTGGGAGCGCTCATGACCGCCGTAGAACAGGCGTGGCGCAAGGTTGGCATTTCGGGCCCCACGCCGGACCCGTGGTATTACCCGAGCATTGCCGAATACGCTGGACTGCTCGAGAAACACCGGCTGGAAGTCACGTATGCTATTCTTTTCGATCGGCCGACCCCGCTCGAGGACGGCGAACGCGGGCTGCGCAACTGGCTAAACATGTTCGGCGGCTCGTTCCTCGGTCAGCTATCTGCCGACCAGCGTGAGGCCACTGTGGCAGCAATTGAGCAGGAAGCACGATCGGCACTCTGGCGCGACAGCCAGTGGGTTATGGACTACCGCCGCCTGCGGATCATCGCTAAGAAATTGGGCTAAGAAACCTGCGCCTTCTGCCTTATTGTGGCATGTGGAAAATGGCCACAATGCCTTGCGCAGGGCTTTACACGCTGGCGTGTGCGTGCTACGCTTTTTTTCCGTACCGCCATCTTAGCGCCAGGCGGCTGGGCCTCTGACTGAGAACCTGCCAAACGTGTGTGGTTTCTGTCTATTACGGACAGAAACGTCGCGTGAAACAACCTCCCCTCGAGGAAAGAAAAGTCGTCTCTCTTCGCGCGGTAAAACCCTGGGCGGTTTACCGCCTAACACAGGCGTAGCATGTGTGGTAGTGCTCCGCGAAGTGGAAGTTCACGACCAAAGGGGAAACCTTGCTTAAGCTCCGAAAAGTGGAGATCGTTGGGTTTAAGTCGTTCTGCGAACGCACCGTAGTCACCTTTAGCGGCAATGGCACCACCTGCATCGTGGGCCCCAATGGCTGCGGAAAGTCGAATGTCGTTGACGGCATTAGCTGGGTACTCGGCGAACAGAGCCATAAGTCGCTCCGCGCAGAGCGCATGGCCGATTGCATTTTCAATGGCACCGCCAAGCGGCCACCCATGGGCCTGGCCGAGGTCACCATAACTATGGAGGACCCGGAGCTCGCGGAAGCCGCGCGATTCGTCATCGAAGGGGCAACCGCACCGGAAAGCGCCCAAACTTCCACAGCAACTCCTGCGATCACCGATGCTCCGGCTGCAGAAACCGCTTCCGAGTCGGCTACCCCGGCAGAAACTGCCGAAACTCCGGCAGCAGACCAGGCTGAAGCCGCCGAGCAGGTCGCGGAGCCGGCCGAATCCAGCTTCATTGCGAAGAAACGCAAGAAGGCCGAAAAGCCGACGGTCGTGACCAAGCCCGGCGAAGTGGTGGTGAGCCGCCGACTATATCGCAGCGGGCAGAGCGAATATCTCATCAATGGTCGGGTCGCGCGGCTGCGCGACATTCAGGAAATGTTCATGGGCGTCGGCCTCGGCCCCGATTCCTACGCTATCATCGAGCAGGGACGCATCGGGCAGATCCTTGCCACAAAACCGATGGAGCGCCGCGCCATTATTGAGGAAGCGGCCGGCGTTACCAAATTCAAAACGAAGAAGCGCCTCAGCGAAGCCAAGCTCGAATCTTCCAAGGTAAATCTGTCGCGCGTAAACGACATTGTCGTGGAAGTCGAGAAGCAGCTCGGCTCTCTCAAACGGCAAGCAGCCAAGGCGCGCCGCTACTCCGAAATTCGCGACCAGATGCGCGGCATCGTCCGCCAGATGCTGGCCGGGAAGGCTCGCGAACTGGATGGCGAAGCGGAGCGCGTTGGACTGCGTTTGAACGAATTGACCACCGCGGAAACGCAGCATGCACAGGCAATCCACGAACAGGAAGCGGATCAGGACCGGCTGAGCCAGCGCATCTATTCCTTGGACGCGGAATTGCGGCAGAACCAGAATCTTTTGAATCAGACCGCACTGGAAGTCGACCGCTGCGAGAATCGCATCACGTTTAATCGCACGCGAAGCGCGGAACTTGCAGGACGAAACGAGCAACTCGCCAGCGAACGCCAAACGGTCACCGCGCAGCATCTCGATTGGCAATTCCGAAACGGCGCTCAGCAGCAGGCGGTGGATGCCGCGCGCACGGAATCCGTGGCGGTAAACGTTCGCGTGGAAGAACTTGCAGGTCGCGCCGCAACCCGCGCTTCGCAAATTGCCGAATCTGAACACCGGATGGAAGCTTTGCGCCGCGCGGCTTCGGAGGCGAGCGAAAGCGTCCTGCGGCTCCACGGCGAACAGAAGCAGGCGGAAGAAGCGCTGGTTCACCAGAACGAGTCGCTGCAAAAACTCCAAGCACGTGAAGCGGAGGCGCTCGAAACCTCGATTCGCGTTCGCGATGATGCGGACAACGCGGCACAAAATTTGCAGGTGGCCATGGCGGATTTGGACCAGCTACAGAGCCAGGGTCTGCAGCTTCAGGCTCGCCTCTCAGAGTTGCGCCGGAAGCGTGAACTGACTTCCAAAGAAGCTGATTTCCTGCGCGATTCACTCTCGGGCATTCGCGCACGCCATTCGACGCTCACGCGTATCCTGAACGACCGCTCTTACACCGGCGAAGCGGTCCAGAAACTGTTCGCCGCAAACGAACGGCATGGCGGCCAGGATTTTCGGGCCGTCGGAGTGCTGGCCGATTATGCCGAGGTTCAGGAGGAGCACGAGGCTGCGATTGAGCAGTATCTTCGCGACGAGTTGGAGTACGTGGTGGTCGAGACTTACGACCACGCCCGCGCCGGAGTCAGCATGCTTCGCGAGGAAGTGGGCGGGCGCGCCACATTCTTCGTCGATTCCCTCCGCAACTTGAAGCTCGACGAGTACGAGCCAATCATTCATTTCCGCGCCGAAGACGGCGTGATCTCAAGGCTCGATAAGCTTGTGGAATTTCGCGATCCCCTTGGTCCGGCAGCAAAGCAGTTCCTTCCCCGGCTCCGCAATGGTTACTTGACGGAAACAACCTCCGCCGAGAAACTGGCTCGCGAATATCCACAGTACGCTTTCATCACTCCGGAAGGCACGTGCTATCAGGGACGCATGGTCACCGGCGGCCGTCCCGACGAAGCGGGTCCGCTCGGCATGAAGCGCGAACTGCGCGCCGTCAGCGCGGAACTGATGCATTTAGAAGAGCGGTGCAATAGCGTTCAGGTCGAGTTAGAAGCAATTACGGCGCACCTGCAGGCCAGCGAGAAGGCGCAGGAAGAATTGACGGTGAAGCAGCGTGAATCCGAACGCACGCAGTTCGCCGCCAAGCATCGGCACGAACAAACGCAAAGCGACCTTGCACGCCTAGGGCTAGATCTGACCGTCGTTCAGAACGAATTGAGGCGAGTGCGCAAAGAAATTGATGCAGTTCAGCAACGCGCGCTGCTTGCGCAGATGCAGCATCAACTTGCCGCATCGAATCGTGCCGAGGCTGAGGCGGAAACTCTACGGCTCATAGAGGAAGTTGCGCAACTTCGCACCGCAGTACAGTCCGAACGGGACGAACTGGCCACCGCCAAAGCCGAGCTTGCCACCATGAATGAGCGCCTTGCGTCGGCGGAAGCGATTGCTCGCCGACTACAGGAAGAGCATGCCGAGCTTGAAAGACGCGAAGGTACCCTGCGGCAGCAGGAAGATTCGATCAGCGAAGAAACCGCGGCCATGGCACGCCAGTCGGAGGAACTAACGGTTCAGCTTGAAGCTTTGCGAGTCGAAAAGGCACGTCTAGCCGAACTGCAAAAGCAGCTTGAGCAGGAATGGGATGACGCTCGGACTCGCGTGACACAACTCGAGGATCACTTGCGCATGGCGCGGCAGTCGTTGCAGGAAATGCGCGAAGAGCGCGGTAAATTTGAAATTGAAAAGGCCCGGAACGATTCCGACCGGCAGCATCTGCGCGAAACCTGCCTGACGGAAGTAAACGCGCAGCCCGAGGACCTCATCGCTTCCGAAACGGCGTTCATGACCGGCGAAGAACTCGCCACGGCCGAGGCCAGCTACCGCGAGATGAAGCAGCGCGTCGAAAACATGGGCGCGGTCAACATGATGGCTCTTGAGGAATACAACGAGTGCGAACAGCGCTTTACTTTCCTCACTCGCGAGCGCGACGATCTTTTGCAATCCATTGCCGATACACAGCAAGCCATCAAGGAACTCGACCAAATTACCAGAGACAAGTTTGAGCAGGCTTTCGCTTCGATCAACTCGCATTTCACGACGGCCTTTCACACGATTTTTGGCGGAGGCACGGCGGAAATGCGTTTGACCGAGCCGGACAGCTCAGGAGACGCCGGCATCGACATCGTCGCTTCGCCTCCGGGCAAGCGCTTGCAGAATGTGCTGCTGCTCTCCGGTGGCGAAAAGGCGATGACTGCGCTGGCATTGCTGATCGCCATCTTCCGTTATCAGCCCAGCCCCTTCTGCATCCTGGACGAAGTCGACGCGCCCCTCGACGAAGCGAACGTCGGCCGTTTCACGCGTTTGATCGGCGACATGAGCACGCAGACCCAGTTCATTGTCGTTACTCACAACCGCAAAACCATGGAAACCGGCAGCGTCCTTTACGGCGTCACCATGCAGGAGCCCGGCGTTTCCAAGATTGTTAGTGTTCGTTGGGAAGGCGACCAAGCGCCCGCGACCAAACAGCGCACGGCTGCGGCCTGATTTTTCTTTTCGCTGGCCCGCGGCGAAAGTCGCTATTTTTTCAAATTAGAAATCGAAATACCGGCAATAAGAATTTTCAGAGTCGTCTAGTCCGCGAGTTACATTGACTTCGCCACGCGGTGCGCTAGAATGCTGAGCGCTTCTCTCAGGGGCAAGCGCTCGTGACCACAAGTTCGGCAGCGAAAGTCATCCGCGAAACCCATTTTGCGGGCATCGAACCTTGGGCTCGTGGGAAAGTTCGTGATCTCTACGACTTGGGCGACCGGTTGCTCATCGTTGCGACCGATCGTCTCTCCGCGTTCGATGTTGTCATGCCCACGCCGATTCCGGATAAGGGCCGCGTGCTCACGCAGCTGTCGCTTTTCTGGTTCGAATTGCTCATCGACATCATCCCGAATCATGTATTGAGCGCGAAACACTTCCCCGCTCCATTCGATCGCTATGCCGACGATCTTGCCTGCCGCTCCATGGTCGTTCGCAAGACAAACCCCCTGCCGATTGAATGCGTCGCACGCGGTTATTTGTCCGGCTCCGGCTGGAAAGAATACGTCGCGACTGGAAAAGTGTGCGGGATTGCGCTGCCTTCCGGGCTGCAAGAATCCGATAAACTGCCAGAGCCGATTTTTACTCCGGCCACGAAAGCGACGAGCGGCCATGACGAAAATATTTCGTTCGATCATGCCGTGGAAATTGTCGGTCGCCCTGTTGCCGAAAAAGTCCGCGAAGTAACGCTGGCGATTTACTCCCGTGCCACCGCTTACGCGGAGCCTCGCGGCATTCTTCTGGCCGACACTAAATTTGAATTTGGTCTGCTGAATAGCGAGTTGATCTGGATCGACGAAGCGCTCACCCCAGATTCGTCGCGCTTTTGGCCCGCCGCGCAGTACAAACCCGGCGGCCCACAGCCTTCATTCGACAAACAGTTTGTTCGCGATTACCTCGAACACATCAAGTGGCCCAAGACTCCACCTGGGCCCGAATTGCCACCGGATGTGGTCGCCGGCACTCGCGCCAAATATCGCGAAGCTTACCGCCTTCTGGTCGGCCGCGATTTGGATTAACCGTCAGTCCAGTTCGTTCAGTTCCATTCCGTAGCGGAGAGTGCCGACGTGAGAGATCAACTGGAAGGCCTGGTATCACAGATGGTGGAGCGCGGAATTTTATTCGATGAGGCCGTCTGCGAATTCGAAAAGCGTTTCATCAAGCGCATGCTGGACCGCACGAATGGAAACCAATCCCGCGCCGCGGAGCTGCTGGGCATTCACCGCAACACGCTGAGCCGTAAAGTGGTGCAGTACAAGCTGGACCATCGCCGTGGGCGCGCGCGCTGATGCTTTTGCTCCGCAAACAAAAGCGGCCCTGGAAAACCGGGCCGCTTGCACCGCGTGAGTTCGTTTGGTTCTACTTGGACGGCTTCTTGGTAGCCGGTTTCTTGGCGGGCTTCTTGTCGGCCTTGGGCAGATCTTCTTCGTTCACCTTAGCCTTGTCCCAGTGCAGCATGAAATTTGGATCTGGATCGTAGGATTCCAGACTGCCGGTGAAGCGCACCGCGTTGCCCTTTTCGAGCTTGGCCGCGTCCGGCTGATCCGCGGTCTTGATAGTCACTTCCATGTTCGGCGTGGTCGCTGCATCAAATTCCGCGTCGCTAGTCACAAAAGCGTTCTTCAGGACAACTGCATCGCTGCCGGCGGTGACCTCGATGATCTTGCCAGGCACATCTGGGAATTCGAGCCCGCAGGCTGCCGTCCAGGTCAGTTTCGCTTTGTCCCCTCCGGCTTTCAGGTCAGTCACCACGGAAGCGATGGTCATATCTTTGCGCGCGGCATCCAAATCGGCGGCGCTGTAGAGTTTGTAGCTCGCCGGACGTTCCGGAGATGTCGCGGCAAGCTGCAGCAGTTCGTTCAGTTCGGCTTGCGCCAGCGCGTCACAGACGGTGCCGCCTTGATAGGAGGCAATCACCTTCGGCAAGTACGCCTTGACGGATTTCGATTGCTGCTCGGTTGCGCCCTTCGAGGTCGCCGCTCGCGCAAACGCCCAGATCGCGTCCAATTGTTGCGGTGGCGTGAGCGCCAAGTCGGCGCGCCCGATATTGAAATTCGAAATGAAATCGTCGGGGTTGGTGGTCAGGATGGTCTTGTACATCGCGACCGCGTTCGGGTAATCCTTGGCCGCGAAGGCCGCGTTCGCCGCGGTGCCGTTGAAACTAAGAATTGCTTTTTTCTTATCTTCATCGAACTTCGCCTGGTCGTATCCTTCTGGCTTCGGCAACGCTTCAACCGACTTCGCACCGTCTAGTGCCGCTTGGTAAGCTGCCTTCGAGGTTGCAACATCTGGATTCTGCATATTGTTATATGCGAACGCGCGCGCGGAGTAGGCCTGATAGCGCTCCGTAGCCGAAGCCTTGTCGCCAAGCGCCAATTCCTTGTCGGCGTACTCGATCACTTTCGGATAGTTCTTCTGGGCGGCGTAGTTCTGGTAATAGAGAGGGTAGACGTAGTTCAAGAGACTTGAATTCGGGTACTTCGCGACAAAATCGTCAAGCGCTTTCAGTTGCGCCGCCGGATTCTTTTCGTTGGCTGCTGCAGTATAGGCGTTGTACTCCGCCATGGTGTACTTTTGCTGACCCGCGGCGCCCGCACCGGCATCCTGTGCCGCCGCCGGTATCAGGTTCAGGCAAAGCAGACAAAGCGCCGCAAAGACCGCCAGGCTCGCCATCCGTCGTGTTGCATTCATTCCGTTATCTCCTCGCTCTCACCGCTCGTCTTTAGCATAACGCAATCTGGCAGCTACCGGAGGCGCTGACCAGTCTTACGGCTCATCCCAGCAAAGAAAAATGATTCTCTCGGAAACCTACGAATTATAGGGGCTGCCCCCGCCTGTTCGCAAGTCACAGCTAAACTGCTTACGTACTCGGAGAGTACAGTTTTACCAACGACTTCTGACAAATCCACTTAACTCTGCGCAGCTAGGAGGCATCCAAAGCCGGGCAGTATCCCTAGGAGTATCATGAGTTTCGCATATTCTTTGTGACTTCGGTGAGGAAGAAAATCTATGGCAAATATAAGCAATGCAAATACTGCAGCTCAAATCGAAAAACCGGGTGCTCACATTGAAAAGCCCCTATTCGGCCACGTTGCCCTAGTCACTGGCGGCAGCCGCGGAATTGGTAAAGCAATTGCCATAAAACTTGCGCAACTCGGCTCGGCGGTGAGCATCTGCGGACGCGATAGGGAAGCGCTGGAATCGGTGGCCGGCGAACTAAAACAATTCTCTTCGAGGGTTCTGAAGTTTCAGGCAGACGTCACAAAAGCAGCCGAGATTTCCGCGCTCGTGCAAGCGACGGAAGAGAAACTTGGGCCGATTACCGTGCTCATCAATAATGCGGGAATCGGGAATCCCGGATTTGGTCCGATTCAGGAAAAAAGTGAATCGGACTGGGACGCCGTCCTCGACACCAATCTCAAGAGCGTGTTTCTGGTCTCGCGAGCCGTTGCGCCGCTGATGATTCATCGGCGCAACGGAGACATCATCAATATCAGCTCACTCGCGGGTAAAAACACTTTCATCGGTGGTGGGCTCTATTGCACCTCGAAATGGGGGCTGCAAGGATTGAGCGGCTGCATGGCGGAAGACTTGCGCGTTCACGGCATCCGCGTCAGTGTGATCTGTCCCGGCAGCGTTGCCACGGAGTTCTCCGGACGCGGATCGAAGGACCCGACGATAGTGTTGAGGGCGGACGACGTGGCGCACGCGGTGGCGATGGTGATTCTACAAGGATCGCAAAGCTTCATCAGCGAAGTACACCTGCGGCCGGTTGCGAAGCCGTAATGCGGAGCAGTCGCGGCCGCGGAAATACTTTCCTCTTGACAATAGTCGTTATAACAGCTATCATGCTGCCATGAGTTCGCGAGCAGATGCTTCCTGTCCCACGACGCACCTGGAGGACCGTTTGTTTGTCGCCATCCTGAAGACGGCTGATTCCCTGTCGCAAGAGGCCGAACGGCTTATCAAAACCGGGGGCCTTACCCCTGCTCAATACAATGTGCTTCGCATTCTGCGAGGCGCGGAACCGGATGGGCTCCTTTGCCGCGGCATCAGCGAGCGCATGATTTCGCGCGATCCGGATATCACGCGGCTGCTTGACCGCATGGAAGCTCACCAGCTGATTACCCGCGAACGTCAGAAAGAGGACCGCAGGGTTATCAAAACCCGTATCACACCGGACGGCCTGAAGTTATTGAAGAAACTGGACCTGCCGGTACATGAACTACACAAAGATCAGTTTCGCCACATGCCGGCTGCCCGCTTGAAGCAGTTGACGGAATTGCTGATGGAAGTGGAACAGCGTGAACCCGTCGAGAGTGCTCAGGCATCCAAAACGATCTCGAAGGCAAAAAAGGAGAACCAGGCATGAAGGGTATTTTCGTCGAGTCGTGGAGGCTATAGCCGGTAGAGATGCTTTGGAGTGTTCCGGCAATTTCACTTCTTTCCGCCGTTCAAACAATGCTTACTAATGACCTAGCGACATTGGGGGATTCACCATGAACAAACCTGCTGCCACCGATCATCCCGTACACGAATTGATCCGCGAGCGCTGGAGCCCGCGCGCTTTCTCGGACAAAGTCGTCCCTGCCGAGGTGCTTCGAAGCCTATTTGAAGCCGCTCGCTGGGCGCCATCCAGTAGCAATGAACAACCTTGGGCCTTCATCGTGGCAACGAAAGAAGATTCGGCCACGCACGGGAAAGTGCTGAGCACACTAGTAGAAGCGAACCAGTCTTGGGCCAAGCACGCTCCCGTTCTGGGCATCGCCGTTTCCGAGCTTGCCTTCGCGCGCACCGGCAAACCCAACCGCAACGCGTTCTACGACACGGGCGCGGCAATGGCGCACCTCACGACAGAGGCAACCGCCCGTGGCCTTTTTGTTCACCAAATGGCAGGATTTGATCCGCAAAAAGCGATCCAGGTTTTTTCCATACCGGCGGGTTGGGAACCCATTGCAGCCTTCGCCATCGGCTATCCGGGCGAAGTCCAATCCCTGCCGGAAACTCTTCGCGAGCGCGAACTCGCCGCGCGCACGCGCAAACCACTCGCCGAATTCGTGATGTCCGGAAATTGGGGCCAGCCTGCCTCGTTCCTGAATGGTCAAGCCTGAAAAAGTGAAAGGTCGCTCGGCATGCCCTCCCTCCTCGAGACCCTTTTCCGCCACGGCTACCTGTTCCTGGTGGTCTGGGTATTTCTGGAGCAAATTGGACTGCCACTTCCCTCTTTACCGATTTTGTTAGCCGCGGGCGCATTGGCGGGAACCGGTCGAATGAATTTCGCGGCGGCGTTGTTCTCGTGCGCCTTTGCCACCGTTCTGGCCGACTTTGTTTGGTACGAATTGGGACGCCGTAAAGGAATCAAAGTTGTCCAGTGGCTGTGCCGCATCTCTCTCGAGCCGGATTCCTGCGTTCGCCGCACCGAGGGACTCTTCGAAAAGCAAGGCGCAAAGACTCTACTCTTTACGAAATTTGTTCCCGGCCTCAACGCGGTTGTTATGCCACTGGCGGGAATCTTTCAGATGCGGCTGCGAAAATTCTTGCTGTATGACGTGCTCGGCACACTCTTCTGGCTTAGCATGTATATCGGACTTGGTTATATTTTCGCCGCCCAGATTGAGTTGATCGCTCGCAATGCAGCTTCGATGGGCAGCTGGCTTGTGTTTTTTCTCTTGCTCGGCCTTATCGGCTACATTCTCTACAAATTCGCGATACGCCAAAAGTTTCTTAGAGATCTGCGCATCGCTCGGATCAGCGTGGACGAGCTCAAGCGGAAAATCGATGCCGGAGAGAATCTTTCGATTGTGGATCTCCGCCACTCGCTCGATTTTGAGGCCGATCCCGAGACCATTCCCGGCGCCATACGCCTCGATTCCAAGGATCTGGCAGAGAAAAACGGGCTACTGCCGCTCGACCGGGAAATCGTTCTTTACTGCACTTGACCGAACGAAGCCACCAGCGCCCGTGTGGCGCTGCTTCTTCGAAGGCGAGGCGTCGCGCATATTCGACCCCTTCAAGGTGGGCTCGAAGCCTGGCGCGAGAAAGGCTATCCAATGGTCACGGTTTCTTCGTTGCAGGCCGAGGAGACGAGTTTGGGAATCGCAGTTCAAGGAGAAGAAAAACGATGAGCATCAAAGTTCAGGTAATTTTTTACAGCATGTACGGTCATGTCCATCGAATGGCTGAAGCGGTTGTCGAAGGCGCAAAACAGGTGACCGGCGCGGAAGTTTCTCTCTACCAGGTTCAGGAACTCATGCCCGATGATGTCTTAGAGAAGTACGGCGCGAAAGCCGCGAAAGCCTCCTTCGCAAAAATTCCCATCGCAAAAGTCGAACAGCTTCCCGAAGCCGACGCTATTATCTTCGGCACCCCTACGCGCTTTGGCAATATGGCTGCCCAGATGCGCAATTTTCTGGACCAAACGGGGCCGTTGTGGATGAAAGGAGCGTTGATCGGTAAAGTTGGAAGTGTGTTCGCTTCCACGGGTACTCAGCATGGCGGTCAGGAAACCACAATCACTAGTTTTCATACCACGCTGCTCCATCACGGCATGGTCATCGTTGGCGTGCCCTACAGCGAATCCGGCTTAACGCACATGGCCGACGTCAGCGGCGGAACCCCGTACGGCGCAACTACGTTGGCCGGTCCCGATGGCTCGCGCCAACCAAGCGAGAACGAACTGAAGGTCGCTCGTTATCAGGGCAAGCATGTGGCGGAGATTGCCGGCAAGATGTCACGCTAGATCGTTTAGTGTGAATCGTTTGTCGAGGAAGATTTTCAGTTGGGATCCTCTGGCGTTCGTGCGATTAGATAGACTGGTTACAGCCGAGGCAGAACGATTCCGCCCTGCGATTGATACTTTCCTTTTTTGTCCTTGTAGCTGACTTCGCAGGCCTCATCGCTTTCAAAGAAGAGCACTTGGCACAAACCTTCATTCGCGTAAATTTTCGCCGGTAGCGGCGTGGTATTGCTGATCTCGAGCGTCACAAAGCCTTCCCATTCCGGCTCGAATGGAGTCACGTTCACGATGATTCCGCACCGGGCGTAAGTCGATTTTCCCAAACAGATCGTCAACACGTTACGCGGGATCCGGAAATATTCGATGGAACGCGCCAGCGCGAAGGAATTCGGCGGAATCAGGCACACGTCACCCTTGTATTCCACCAATGAGCGCGCGTCGAAATGCTTGGGATCCACAATGGTCGTGTTTACGTTCGTGAAAATTTTGAATTCGTCGGCCACGCGGATGTCATAGCCATAGGAAGATACGCCGTAGCTGATCACTCCTTCCCGGACCTGCCGGTCGGTGAACGGTTCAATCATTTTGTGTTCGAGCGCCATGCGGCGAATCCAGTGATCTGGCTTGACGGACATTCACACCCTCCTGTAAAAGTCGCGAAAAACGTGTACTCTCAAAAGGTTCAAGTGTAGATGAGGCTCCACGTCTTGACAACCTAAGCCGCAGCCTCTAGCATCGGGCCACGGATTCCTGGAGGGTGGCGTGATCAAGCTCGACATCGTAAACGCAGTGGTGGCGAAGACGAATATCAGCCGCACGAAGGCGGAGCAGGCCGTCGAGACTGTCTTCGAATCGCTGAAGGGCGCGCTCGGCCGGGGCCAGCGTATCGAGCTCCGCAAGTTCGGCGTTTTCAGCGTCAAGCCACGCAAGACCGGCATCGGCCGGAATCCGCGGACCGGCGAGGAAGTCAGCATACCTCCAGGCAAAGCTGTCCGATTCAAACCCGGCAAAGAGCTTCAGGGATTGGAAGACACGACCGCGACAGCCACCAAGTAAATTTTGTGAATTCCCCGGAACCAGAGCAACGCACTCCCGTTTTCGTGCATTCTTCTTCATGGTCCGATCAGCAGGGCGCTCCCACCTTCTATCGGTTAGCACGCCGTCACCCTTCGCTTCGTTCGCTGCTTATTGCCGGTGTCCTGTTTTTCCTTACACTCCTCACGTCGCTCGTAGCAGGCGCTCATTTCGCCGCGGCGTACGCGCGCAATCAGGCCGCGTCGCTCGACGCCTTATTTCAGTTTTTTCCGCTCGCGTATCATCATCCCTCACTGCTTCTTTCCGGATTGCCCTTTGCGTGCACGCTTCTGACCATCCTCCTTGCTCACGAACTCGGACACTATTTTGCGTGCCGTCATCATCACATTCGGGCGACTTATCCGTTCTTTATTCCTGCTCCGACGTTGATCGGCACTTTCGGAGCTTTCATCTTGATTCGCTCTCCGATCCGCTCTTCTCGCGCGCTCTTTGACGTCGGCGCCTCAGGTCCTCTCGTCGGATTTCTTTTCGCTTTGCCGCCGCTAGCCTATGGAGTTCTCCACGCGCGAGTAATTCCGGCGCTCTCTCTTGACCCGAATGCAGATGTCGTTTTTGGAGTGCCGTTGGTTCTCAAGCTGATGACCGCGATCGTCCAGCCGAATGCTCACGCCTCGGACTTGCTTCTTCATCCCGTCGGCCGGGCGGCTTGGGTTGGGCTCTTTGCCACGGCGTTGAATCTGTTGCCTGTCGGCCAGCTCGATGGTGGACACATTGTCCGCTCCGTAAGCCCGCGCGCGCACCGATGGATTTCGCTAGCTCTTCCGCTGGCGCTAGTCCCGCTGGGTATTTTTCTGTGGAGAGGCTGGCTGATCTGGGCGGTTATTCTTTTGGGGTTGCGCTTTTTTCGTATGGCGCCGATTTACGATCCCACTCCTCTTGATCCGAATCGCCGATTCGGCGCGTTTCTTGCGCTGGTTGTATTCACCCTCTGCTTCATGGCTAGCCCCCTCTGGGTACCGACCTGACGCGCGACACCATTTTCCTTCTCTCTTCTAGCGCTGGCTTTGCTCCGAGCGCGTTTCGGTCACAGCAACGTCAACGGATCCATGTCCGTCAACACGGCTGTCTGCGGAATTTCGTTCGCATCGCAGAATAACAATGCGCCGCTTAAGATCCTAGTCAGCAGCGACTTCTTCGGCGACTTCAACAAGAACTGATATCGGTGCTCTTTTTTGAGCCTGGCTAAAGGCGCGGACCCCGGTCCCAGAATCCGCACGCCCTTCTCATCGTGCGGCGCAAAATATTCCGAGAGCCGGCGCGACCAACGGATCGCTTTTTCCAAATTTGTGTCTCTCACAATCACGTTGGCCAGCGAAGTGAACGGCGGATACATCATCATGCGGCGGAAATGCAGCTCGCGCTCATAGAACGACAAGTAGTCCTGTTTCACCGCATCTTGCACGGCATAATGCTCGGGATAGTACGTCTGAATGAGGACGCGCCCAGGCAATTCGCCTCGGCCAGCGCGGCCCGCCACCTGCGTCAGCAACTGAAACGTGCGCTCGGCTGCGCGAAAATCCGGCAGGCTCAACGAGGAATCCGCCGAGATTACGCCCACCAGCGTCACCCGCTGAAAATCGTGGCCCTTCGCCAGCATTTGCGTGCCAACCAGAATGTCAAGCGCGCCACTGGCAAACGCGCCGAGAGTTTCCTGATATTGCCGTTTCGTTCGTGCCGTATCTCGATCAAGTCGCGCGATCCGCGCGCCGGGAAATTCCTTCCTTAGGCGCTCTTCGAGATGTTCGGAGCCTTCGCCGAAGAAATACACATACTTCGACTCGCACTTTGGGCAAACCTTCGGAACCGGCTGGATCGATCCGCAATAGTGGCACTCGAGGCGGTTGCGGCTTTTGTGATATGTCATCGAGATGCTGCAATTGACGCACTTCACCGACGCACCGCAACTGCGGCACAGCACCGACCAAGAGTACCCACGGCGGTTGATGAGCACGAGCGCTTGGGTGTGAAACGTGAGGCAGTCGCCGATGCCCGTGTGCAGCGTTTGTGAAATCGGATTGGTTTTGTGTGTTTGCTGAAAGTCCGCACGCAAGTCGACAATTTCGACCGCCGCCAGATTGCGATTTTCCACCCGCGATCCCATTGTTAGTAGTTCGTACTTGCCATTCACCGCGTGGTGATACGTCTCAAGCGAGGGCGTAGCCGATCCGAGGAGCGCCAGCGTATTTTCCAGCTTCGCGCGCATGATAGCCACGTCGCGACCGTGATAGCGTGGCGTTTCCTCTTGCTTGTAGCTTGTTTCCTGCTCTTCATCGACGATCACCAAACCCAAATTTTCGACCGGCGCGAAAATTGCCGACCTTGTACCCACGACGACACGCGCCGCGCCGGTCCTTACACGCCACCATTCTTGTGCCCGCTCCACATCGCTGAGAGCCGAGTGCAACACCGCCACGCCTTCAAATCGCGCGCCGAACCAGGCCCGGCATTGTCTCCCAATCCAAAGGGTTAACGCAATTTCCGGGACCAGAATGATCGCGGTTTTTCCTCGCGCCAGAGTGTCCTGCACGCTTCGCAGATAGACTTCGGTTTTTCCGCTGCCGGTCACTCCGTGGAGCAACTGCACTCCGAACTCGCCCAACTCAAACCGTGCACGAATGGCATTAAAGGCACGCTCCTGGGTTTCGTTTAATGTGTGCGCGGCAGGTGTGTAGCCCGTATCGAACGGATCTTCCACCGGGTCGATTGGTTCTTCCCAACTTTCCAGCAAGCCATCGCGCAGCATGCGGTCGACTAGCGCGCGTGAGACCTGCGCCAGTTTCAAAAGCTGGGGCATGGGCAACGGGCCCCGCTCGGTCTCTAACAATGCGCGAAGCCTTTCTTCTTTCTCAGATCTTCCTTCCTCGGCACCGGTCGCTTTCCACGCCACGACGTGCTGGGTCTTCCGCTTGCGACCCTGCACCGTTTCTCGAATTTCGATGTAGCCGCGTTTCTGCAACCTTTGCAGCGCTTCCGGCGCGACTCCGAGTTTGCTCGAGGGTCCGAGCGTCAATTCGCTTTTCTTCTCCAGAAGCTTTTGCAGAAATTCCGATTCTGTTCCGGCGAGGTCGCTCAGCGCCGCGCCCGCCTTCCATTTTTCTGCGAAGATTTTCCCGGCTTCCGTGAGCAGTATTTTTCGCCTTGTCGATATTTCTGTAACCGGCGGAAGCATCGCGCGAAAGACTTCGCCAATCGGAGCCAGGTAGTAGCCGGCAATCCATTGGCCGAGTTCCAGCAGCTTCGGCGTTAGCGCCGGGATCAGATCCAAGGCTTTTTGAATTTCACGAATCTGCGTTCCTTCAGGGACGGTCGTAGTCATTTCCAAGACCACACCGACCATCGTTTTTTTCCGGAACGGCACCACCACGCGGCTTCCCGGCAGAATTTGGGCGCGCAGGGATTCCGGCACGGCGTACGTAAACGCGGTGCGCAACGGCACTGACAATGCCACGTTGCAGTAGAATTCCATCATTTCGTGTAGTGCCCGCCTTCTGCTTGCCCTGAGGCACGAACTGAGGCGGGCGCCCGTTGGGGCGACGAGTAGTCTATCAGTTGTAGAAAAGTCCGCGGCCCCTCCTCACCGGCTGATGAGGACAATTCCCGCGAATACTGCGACAATTCCCGTCCACTGCATCCTCGTAACTTTCTCGCCCAGAATTGTCGCGGCCAATGCCACGGTCACCGCGCTATAAAGCGAGGCGAGCACGCTCACAACGGACACTTGCTCCAGTTGAATTCCGTAGTTGTTGAGAACGTACGCGCTGGTATCTAGAAGGCCCATACCGAGTACCGTCCAGCTCGCTCCGGCTTGCGGTAGACCTTTAGGCTGTCGCAGGAGCAGCATGACCAGCAAAGTCAGCACAACGCATGTCAATCGAATCAGCCAGACGGTCTGCGCGCTTCCCAACAGAGGCACCGCTCGGGTTCCTAACACCCAGAACAGCAGGCCGAATCCCAGCGCCGAAAGCAAGGCCCATCCGACTCCAAGATGCCTTTGGCCCGGCTGCGCTTTTGGATTCATCGATTCTTTATCGCCAGGAATTTCTTCGCCTCTCGACACGATTGCGACTCCTAAAAGGATCAGCAGTAGGCCGGCGAGTCGCAGTGGAGTCAGCCGTTCGCCGGTGAGCCCGGCAAGCAGCATAGTCAACCCTGGATAGCTCGCGGAAATGGGCGCCACGATCGACATTTTGCCAATTTCAAAAGATCGATAGAGCGCGAGAGTCGCAGCGGTATTCAAAACTCCAGCGCAAATTCCCCACGCCCACGGTTCCCAGCCGAAGCCGATGAGGTGGCCCCAGCCGCCCATCCAATGCAGCGCCAGGGTGAGCAACAGCAGTCCCGTGAGCTGCATATAAAGCATCGCCCGAAACGTCCCAATTTTTCGTGTGGCAAAGCGCGCCAGCAGGTCCGAGCTTCCCCAGGACAGCGCGGTCAGCAAACCAAAAAGGATGCCCATGCGCAAACTACGAGGATTTTTTCTTCGGTAGGGCCAGGCCCAGTTCGGCCATTACTTTCTGCAGGTCTTTCCAAACGTCAGCCTTGGCCGGCGGATTGCGCAGCAAATACGCGGGATGATAGGTGGCCATCAATTTTCGGCCGCGCCACTCCTGCCACTCTCCGCGGAAGTGCGAAATACCACGCGTGGTTTCAAGCAACGTTTTCGCCGCGACCGCTCCCAAACACACAACTACCTTGGGATTGATCACGTCGATCTGGCGAAACAGGTACGGCGAGCACGTTTCCACTTCATCGGGCTCCGGAGCGCGGTTCTGCGGCGGCCGGCATTTCACCACATTGCAGATATATACGTCTTTCCGCTGCAGACCCATGGCCTCGATCATCTGCGTGAGCAGTTTCCCGGCGCGGCCCACGAACGGAAGGCCCTGCGCGTCTTCATCCGCGCCTGGCCCTTCGCCGACGAAAACCAATGGCGCCAGCGCGCTGCCGTCTCCAAACACAAGTTGGTGCCTGCCCTTGTGCAGCTTACAGCGGGTGCAATCTCCGAGGTCTTCGCGAATCCTCGGCAGAGTGTCGTCCTTCACTTTTTCTACTTCCTCGAACAAGGAAGGACCGGATGGAGGTTTGATTGGCAACGGACGCGGGGAGGATTCAGCGCTGGTGGGCATAGCCACTTTGCTTGGCGGCCTAGGCAAGGAACTCTCCTCTGAAATGGCACTGTTGGGCGGCTCAGCCTCCGCAAACAACGAGGGCGTGCGATCGCGGTAGAACAGACGAATTCCCAGGTCCTCGTAATACCGCAGGCGTTCCTCAATTCTGTTTTGCAGGGACTGCGGAATCGATTCAGGCATGATCGTCAGTCGCTCGCCCTTTGGGACGCGGGCCTGCTCTTCAGTGCACCGCGCAGCCGTAAGGCCTCATCGATAATTCGGTCTGCCACTTCAGGCTTGCTCAATCGCGGCAACGGCAAATCGCGCCCGTCACGAGAAAACAAAGTGACGATATTTGTGTCTCCATCGAAACCCGCCCCTTCCTTGGTCACGTCATTCGCTACGATCATGTCGGCATTCTTCTGCCCCAGCTTCTTGCGGGCGTTTTCCGCCACATGTTCGGTCTCTGCCGCAAACCCGACAACCAGGCGCTCGCCTTTTTCCTTGGCCACGGTCGCCAAAATGTCTGGGTTGGGTTCCAGCCTCAGCGTGAGCCCCGCTTCTCCATGCTTGATCTTCTGACCAGACTTTTCCGCAGGCCGGTAATCGGCCACCGCGGCCGCAAAAATCGCAATCGTGCAGCCAACGAACTTCGATTGCACGGCCCGCTGCATTTCTTCCGTGCTTCGCACGTCGATCCGTTCAACTCCCTGTGGCGTTTCTAGCGCCGTCGGTCCACTCACCAGCGCGACTTTCGCGCCTCGCCGCGCCGCCGTAGCCGCCACGGCGTAGCCCATCTTGCCCGAGGAACGGTTGGTCAAAAATCGAACCGGATCGAGGTCCTCGCACGTCGGTCCCGCGGTCACCAGAATCGTTTCGCCCGCCAAATCCTGCTTCCCTTGCAGAACCTCGCGCACCGTCTTCAGGATTTCTTCTTGCTCCGCCAGTCGGCCCGAGCCGGTCATCCCGCACGCCAGATAACCTTCGCTCGGCTCAACAATCCACACACCACGCGCGTGCAGCGTCGCCACACTTTCCTGTGTAGCCGCATGCTGCCACATGTTGACGTTCATGGCCGGTGCCACAACCACCGGTGCGGTGGAGGCGAGGTATAGTGTCGTCAGAAAATCGTCGGCAATGCCGCCCGCGAACTTGGCCAGAACATCCGCAGTCGCGGGCGCCACCAATAGCAAGTCCGTGCGCTGCGCCACCGCGATATGGTCGATGGCGGAATCAAGGCTGCCTTCTCCGCCCGGCTGATTTGAGAATAAGTCGGTGATGACCCGTTGTCCGCTGAGAGCCGCAAAGGTGAGAGGTGTGATGAACTCGCGCGCTGCCCGCGTCATAACCACTTGGATGGAGTGCCCCTCGTCTTGCAGGCGGCGCACCAGTTCCGCGGATTTATACGCTGCAATACCGCCCGTGACCCCTAGGGTGATGCGCATAGCCGCCTCGCCAGCGCGTTACTTGCGCCGCTTGGCTTCCTTTTCCTCTTCCGTCGCCGGCACCTCGGAAAAGTCGTATTCAATCAGCCCGTGGGTCACCTCTTCGCAGGCGATGCGCGTGGCCTTTTGCGTGCGCGCGCTCTCCAACATGGGCGGCGCACCGGCCATGATCTGGCGCGCTCGTCGTGCGGCCAACACAACGTAAGCAAACTGGCTCTCGGGAGCTTTGGTCTGCACGGTCATGAGTATCTTACCCTCCAAAGGATGCCAGCACTTTCTTAACGCGATCGCGGCGTCGTACGCTCGAGCATCGCAGCGCCACTACAATGGCCTGCGCTTCCTTTCCCGCACGCTCCACATCGTCGTTAAACAAACAAAAATCGTAAAACTTCTCACTCACGACGATCTCATCGTGAGCCTTTGCCAGACGCCGCGCAATCTCTTCGTCGGCATCTTGTCCCCTGCTACGCAGCCGGCGTTCGAGTTCATCGCGCGAGGGTGGCAGTATAAAGATCGCCACCGATTCCGGCAACTTCTCCTTCACCTGCCGGGCGCCTTGTACATCGATCTCCAGCACCAGGTCCAGGCCCTTGCGGCGAGATTCCTCCAGCCACTTCTTCGGCGTCCCGTAGGAATATTTGCCGAAAACCCGGGCGTACTCCAGAAACTCTCCCCGGTCTACCATGCCTTTGAATTCCGCCTCAGTGACAAAATCATAACATTTTCCACTGGATTCGGTCCCCCGCCGCGTCCTGGTAGTACACGATACCGAAGGCATCGTTCCCGGCAGTTCCAATATTCTCTGCACCAGCGTGCTCTTCCCGGACCCGGAGGGTCCGGAGACAATCAAGATCAGCGGCTCTACCGTTGTGCCATCGCTCATTCGAGGTTCTGAACCTGTTCCCGCAGTTTTTCGATTTCCGACTTTATTTCCAGAGACAGGCCCGTAATTGCCAGCGCTTCGCTTTCCACCCCCGGCGTCTTCGAGAGCATGGTGTTCGCTTCGCGGTGCATTTCCTGCAACAGAAAATCCAGTTTCTTTCCCAGCTCACCCGCGCCATCAAGCAATTTCGTGAATTGTTGCAGGTGGCTTCGCAGACGGTCCAATTCTTCGCTGATATCGCTGCGTTCCGCAAGTAGCGCGGCCTCCTGCGCTAATCGCGCGGGTTCGATATTCGTGCCGTTCAACAGCTCCTTTAAGCGCGCTTCCAGTCGCCGCGAAAACGCCGGGCGCAGCCTACTTACCAGTTCGCGCACTTGCTCCGTCTCGTTTTCGATTTTTGCAACTCGCGAGCGCAACTCGTCGGTCAGGTGGCCGCCCTCGTTCCGGCGCATCTCATCCATTCGCTCCAGCGCTTCGAGAAGGTAGTTCTCCAACACCTTGCCCAGCGCTTCCTGGTCCTCTTCCGTTTCGGGCAATGCCGACGCCAGTCCGGTAATCACGCCCGGCAAACGCAGCAGCGACACAGTGTCCAGTTCTTTCCCGCCCGTCTGTTTGCGCAACTCCTCCGCCGCGTTCACGTACGACCTCAGCAACTCCCGGTTCACATGTACCGGCGCCGCTTCGCCTGGTTCCACGTTGACGTTTACGTCGATGTGCCCGCGATGAATTCGCGTGCGCACCGCTTGCCGCAAGCGGTGCTCGAACGGTTCGAGCGAATCCGGAATACGCAACTTCACGTCGAGGAAGCGGTGGTTGACGCTCTTCACGCTCACGCGAATCGTCCATCCCTCGAACTCTCCGCGCGCCATCGCGTACCCGGTCATCGACCGGCATTCCGCATGACTGATTTTGCTCGGGCCTGCCTTGCTGGAACTCATCGTGGTCATTCCACCTCGTCCAACCTGAGTGCTTTGGGATTCGGCGCTTCCGCGGGAGCAAGTATTTCGTCGTCGGCAAATTGCAGGTCGTGAAGCCGGGCGTAACTTCCGCCCTTGGCCAGCAACTCGGCGTGAGTGCCGCTTTCCCGGATGCGCCCATCTTCCAACACAAGAATTTTATCGGCTTTCCGCACCGTACCCAAGCGGTGCGCGATCACGAACGCCGTCCGTCCGACCATCAAATTGCTCAACGCCTTCTGTACGTATTTTTCCGATTCGGAGTCCAACTCAGACGTCGCTTCGTCGAGAATCAAAATTGGCGAATTTTTCAGGATCGCTCGGGCAATGGCGATGCGCTGCCGCTGTCCTCCGCTCAATCGCGTGCCGCGCTCCCCGATCTCGGTGTCGTAGCCCTTGGGCAATTCCAATATAAAGTCGTGCGCAAGCGCGGCCTGCGCTGCCGCTTCAATTCTCTGCTGCGGCACTTCGCCCATTCCATAGCAAATATTATTTCGCACCGTGTCATGAAAAAGGATGTTCTCCTGTGTGACCATGGCGATCTGGTTTCGCAGCGATCGCAAGTTCATCTCCCGTATATCAACGCCGTCGACTTTGATGCTTCCCGAAGTCACCTCTTGAAATCGCGGAAGCAAATTCACCAGCGTCGTCTTGCCCGCTCCGCTTGATCCCACCAGCGCGATCATTTCGCCTTTCTCCGCCGTAAAACTTACACGTTCCAGCACCGGTCCGCTGCTAGACTCGTAGGCGAATGTGAGATTGTCGAACTCGATCTCTCGCGAGAATCCCTCGAGGAACTTACCGGCCTTCTGATCGAGGTCTTCCTCTTCACGGTCTAGATAGGCAAACACTTGGACGCTGGCGCCCTGTGCAGCCTGAAATTGCTGATACACGTAGCCCATGCGCTTTAGCGGCATATAGGCGTTGAACATGGCATACAAAAAGCCGATGAAACCTCCCGCCGTGATCTGTTGATGTTGAATCTGATTGCGAACGTACAGAAGCAGCAGGGGTATGACCACCGCTCCGATCAGGTCCATGAGGGGAGAAGTAATTACCGCGGCGCGCGCCCAACGCATGTTTTCCCTGATCAGTCGCCGCGATACCTCGGTGAATTTCCTGACTTCAAAATCCTCCATGCCGAAGGCTTTCACCACGCGGTTGCCGCTTACGGTTTCTTCGATGATCTGGCTGAGGTCGCTCATCCGCGTCTGGCTTTTTTCCGCTGAGAGCCGGATCTTTTTCCCGAGTTTGTTGACGGGCAAAACTACTACCGGGAGAAGAAGTGTTGTCAACAGCGCCAGCTTCCAATCGAGCATCAACATGACGATCACGAAAGCCACAAAGGTGAAGCTCTTCATGAACAGATCGGCCAGGTAATCGCTGAGCGCGAATCGCACCCTTTCGATATCATTGGTGGCCACGGAAATGATGCGCCCGGTGGGGTTGTGCTGAAAAAAGCCCATCGGCTGGCGAATCACCTTTTCGTAAAACGCGTTGCGGAGGTCGCGTATCGCAGCGAGGCCCGCAAACTGAAGCTGCATCATTCCAACGTATTCGGCGACCGCTTTGCTAACATACAACACGAGAACCGTGATGGAAAAAATCGTCCAAACGTTGTGGATGCTGGAAGGAAAGAATTTATTGAGATAGATCACCTTGCCGTTCCACGGCAGTGTCAGCAAAGGCAGTTGCGAAATGAATTTCTCCGGATGGAGCACGGAATCGACTGCCGCTTTGACCATGAAGGCGAGCGTTCCTTCCGCGGCGGCGACCAACGCAACGAGCACAATGCCGAAAATCATCCGCAGGCCGTACGGCTTTGCGTAGGCCAGCAGCCTCTTTAATTGTGGCGAAATGAGTTGACCCACTCCCGGCCCTCGGACAGTTCCTTCTCCCCTGCTCTTACGCTAAGCGCCCGATTACGCCGTGTCAAATCGGTTGGCCGGCTTGTCACGAACTCCCCATGCCTGGTTCCTTAGCGCCCACGCCAGGCAGTCTCAATTCACGCAGTAAACTACTTATCGATATCCCGATGCAACACGCGCGTTGCAAATCCTTTTTTGTCCATCGCACGTTTCATCCATTCCGCCATCATGACCGACCGGTGCTTTCCCCCGGTGCACCCGAAGGCGATGGTCAGGTAACTCTTCCCCTCTTCGATATAGTGCGGAATCAGGTAGGTCAGCAGCGCTTGCATCCGCTTCAGAAATTCTCCCGTCTGTGGAAACGATTGGATGTAGCCTCTTACCTTGGGATCTTTGCCGGTATACCGCTGCAATTTAGGCACAAAGTGCGGATTCGGCAGAAATCGCACGTCGAACATCAGGTCGGCGTCGGTCGGCACGCCGAACTTGTAGCCGAAGCTGACGAGCGAAACCAGCAGCGGCCGCTTGCTCTCATCTTTAAAACGCTCGTTCACGAAATGGCGCAATTCGTGGACGTTGAACTGCGTCGTGTCGATCACCACATCCGCAAGCTTGCGGATCGGCTCCATTAAAGCCTCTTCGTGGTGAAGGCTCTCCCGAACGGAGAAATCCTTGCCCAGCGGATGCGGCCGCCGCGTCTCGCTGTAACGGCGCAGCAAAGCGTCTTCCTGCGCTTCGATATACACCAAAATGATAGGGTGGTCGCGCCGTAAATGTTTCAGCAAGCCAGGCAATTTTTCGAGTTGCAGACCTTCTCGCGCATCCACCAGCAACGCCGCTCGCTGCAAGTCACCTTCGCCCCCGGCATGCAGCTCAGCAAAAATCGGCATCAATTCTACCGGCAAATTGTCGACGCAGTAGTAGCCCATGTCCTCAAACGCTTTGAGGACCGTGCTCTTTCCCGACCCGGACAGCCCAGTGAGGATAACAAGTTGCCGGCCTGGATTTCGAGAGGTTCGTGAATTGCTTCTGGCGCGCTTCACGGGTTCGGGGGGCTCAGGTCTTGACGCGGCGCTGGTGCGTGCTCGGAATTCTCATGTCTTCGCGGTATTTGGCCACGGTGCGCCGTGTGACATGAATCCCGTTCTCTTCCAGTTTCTTGGCGATTTGTTCGTCGGTGAGCGGCTTGGAGGTGTCTTCCTCGTCGATCATTTTCTTCACCAGACGCTTGAGCGTCTGCAGCGACATTCCGCCGCCTTCCGGGCCGTTGACCGCTTCGCTGAAGAATGATCGTAGTTCGATCACGCCCTGCGGTGTGTGCGCGTATTTGCTCGCCACCGCGCGACTGACCGTGGACGGATGCACTCCAACTTCTTCGGCCACTTCCTTGATCATCATAGGCTTCAGCGTGTCCGGTCCATGATCCAGAAATTCTCCTTGCCTCGCGATAATCGATTGGCAGACGCGCAAAATGGTGTGTTTTCTCTGCTCGATGTTCTTCATCAACTGGATCGCGGCGGTGAAACGCTCTTTCACGTAGTTCCGCACATCCTTGTCCGCGGCGTCCCGGACCAGCAGCCGACGGTAAGTTGGGCTCAGCCGCAATTGCGGCATATCGTCTTCGTTCAGGAAAACCTGCCACTGATCATCCACTTTGCGAAAGTAGACATCCGGCTCAACCAGCCGCGGCTCGGTCTTGTTGTAGCGCAGCCCTGGCCGCGGATCGAGCTTCTTGATAGCGTCGATGGCATGCTTCACGATGTCCATCGGCCGGTTCAGCGCGCGGGCAATTTCTTTCAACTGGTTGGCCTGGACCTGTTTCAGGTGATCGGCCACGATCTGTTGCGCCAGAGAGTTTTGCGGATCGAAAGCTTTCAGCTGCAGCAGAAGGCACTCGCTGAGATCCCGGGCGCCCACTCCGATGGGGTCGAAGTCCTGCACGACTGCGATCGCATCTTCCAAGTCGTCCTGCGAATATTTTCCGTTCTGCGAGAGCTCTTCGCTAGAAGCTGTCAGGTACCCGTTCTCATCCAGGTTGCCGATGATGTTTTCCGCAATTTCCTTCACTGGATCGGAGCAGATGGTTACGCTCAATTGCCAGGCGAGATGGTCGGTCAAACCTGCTGGCGACGACAAAAACTTTTCGAACGACGGCCGCTCGGAAATTTCACGTTCCTGCGATTTTCCGCCATCTCCTCCCGTGTCCAGGTACTGGTTGAAAAAGGTTCCGACGTCGAATTCATCGAAGGGGTTCGACGCTTCCTTCTCGGGAACTTTCTCTGTCTCCGCTTTCAAAAATGTTTCGTCGCTGTAATTGTCGGTCGCGGTAGGTTCTTCGCTCAATTCTTCAAGGACCGGGTTGGCGATCATCTCCTGGTTGATCATTTCGCGCAATTCCAGACGATTCAGCGCCAGCACGCTGACCATCTGCACGAGTCCCGGCGTCAGAATCTGCTTCTGCGCCACACGGAGGTTAAGTTTGAGTCCCTGCCAAGCCATCGCCTGTTCGTCCAAGCCTTAGGATAGACCTAATTGAGCCGGAAGTTATCTCCGAGATAGATCCGTCTCACTTCGGCATCGCCGCTCAATTCCTGAGGCGTGCCCTTCTTCATGATTTTCCCACGATTTACGATGTACGCGCGATCCGTTACGCTCAGTGTTTCCCTGACGTTATGATCGGTGATCAAAACGCCAATGCCGGAACGGCTCAATTCCCGGATGAGGTCCTGTAAATCCTTCACCGTCAACGGGTCAATTCCCGAGAACGGCTCGTCCAGAAGGATGAATGACGGCTGTAGTGTGAGTGAACGCGCGATCTCCAGCCTTCGTCGTTCGCCACCCGAAAGCATATAAGCCTTGCTGTGCCGCACGGTTTCGAGGCCCATTTGCGTCAACAATTCTTCCAGCCGATCCCGTTGCTGTTCCGGCGTCAGTGGTAACGTCTCCAGAACCGCCAAAAGATTTTCCTCGCCGGTCAGTTGACGGAAAACGGAAGGTTCCTGCGGCAAGTAGCTGATTCCGCTTCTCGCTCGCAGATACATCGGCAGGTCGGTAATTTCTTCTCCATTCAACAAGACGCGCCCGGAATCCGGCCGCGCCAATCCGACGATCATATAGAATGTGGTGGTCTTGCCGGCGCCATTCGGACCTAGCAGTCCTACGACTTCGCCCTGGCCAATTTCTACTTCAACGTTATCTACTACTTTGCGTCCCCGGTAGGACTTGCTGAGATCGACGCCTTGGAGTGTGGGCATTCCGCTTCACGCGGGATCGCTGCGGCGGTCCCCTGGATCATCTTTGGACTCGATGTCTGGTCAAGGTGCGCCTTCCAGAGCCTGAATCCACGATGATCGTATCATCCGCAATATTGAAGGTCAATTCACGCCCCGTCGTTTTGCCTTCGTTTTCATCATAAAGTGTGGGCGTCCCGCCGCTCAGCACGAATTTATCGTCGGCCGCGGTGTACACACCCTGATCTGCCGTTCCTCGCCGGTCGCCCTGCTCTACTTCCACTCCGCCAGTTCCGACCGCCCGGCTGATTTTCGATGTCCCTTGGGATGTTCCTTGGCTGACGTTTTTTCCGTCCGGCTCGCGCGTGAAGTACAAATCGAGCACCGGCCCTCTCATTCGCTCCGTTTGCGATTGCACCACAACGTTCTTTTCGAGGTGCGCGCGATTTTCCAAATCCCAATAGGTAAGCGTTCCCGACGAGATGTGCCACACCACGACATCTTTGTTGTCTTTCGTGTGGTTGACCTCACTGCTCTTGCCGGCATTGCTGTCGTTCCCCTGCTTGGGAAACACGGCGCGCACGTTTCCTTTCGCGTTCAGCACCCGCGTGTCTCTCAGCAGTTCGATCGAGTCGCCCTCCAGAACCGATGGCCCTTGCCACAATCGCGCGTATCCCGTGTATAGAGCCCTACCGACCTTGGAATTACCGATCATGTGCTCGGCGGTCACGTTGGATGGCGCCGCACTCAATTGGATGGCGCCTTGTTTTGTACCAAGATCCGTCGACCGCACCTTGCCTTCGGCCTCTATGTCTCCTGTCTCCTGATGAAATGTAATCTTCGTAGCGCGAGTCTCACTGCTTTCATCGCGCACCACCGCTTGCCCGGTTAACACCGTCGTCTGTGCTACACGCTCAAAAACCGCCTGATGCGCCTCGGCGCTACGGTCACCTTCCTTCATATGAACGTTCCCACGCAGGGTCATCTGCGTCCAAGCGCCTCCCGGGTCCAGAAGCGCGTCTCCGTTCGTGGAGGTTGCCATCTGCGTCGGCTTTCGTTCCATCTTCCGTTGCGTCTCAACATTTCCGGTTGCGATCAAGTCCTTCGCTTTTCCAGCGGCGCCGAAATCGACGGCAAGTTTGTCCGCGCTCAGCTTGGATTGGGAAGTGGGTGTGTCGCTCCACTCCATAGTTCCCCGCGCTAGCGTTTCCGCGTGCTGCGCAGGGTTCGGCTCTCCGGGTTTCCCGCCTGCAAAGTTCATTTGCAGCACGCTTGTGACCAGACTCCTTTCCGTTTGCGTCTTCGGGTCACGCTGATTCACGCGCACATTGCCACGCAGCGTTAAAAGTTTTGCCTGGTCCACCGCAGGCCACATCTCCACATTCGCGGTGTCCGCCTGCATCTCGCCGCTTTCCGATTTTCCTCGTACATTACCCTTGGCGTCGACCGTGCGAACCCAACCTGCGGGGGCCAGTTGCGCGGTCATCAAGTCCGCGCTCAGTTTTCCTTCGCCGGTTGGCCCTTTTCCGCCGTGAGCCACGAGTTGCGGCGTTTGATTCAATTTTCCGGGCTCAGCTACGAGCGTCTGCGCGCGATTCTCGTCATCGAGCAGCACCGTCAACTGCCCTGCGCTCAGCTCCTGTGTGGGAGTCGTTGCCGTCGCCGGTCCGGCAAGCACCACTTTCCTCGATTGCTTGCCCATTTCCATACTCGTACCGCGCAGCACGACATTCGCAGGGGCGCCCTGCTTCTTCCCCACAGCAAGAGCGCCAGTCTCGCGCAGTGTCACGCGCACATCTTTTTCCAGTCGCAGGATGCCGTCTTCGGAAAGATAGGTCGCACCCACACCTTCACCATCCCCGTTTGGCATCTGAAATTCCACGGGCTGCGGAGTTGCGGCCTTGCCGGATTTGGCATTGAACGTCACCCCGCTAGTCTCGACATGGATCAGATTCGGCTTGCCGCCTTCCAGTTGTGCTCGCGCCGCATCGGCGGCACTTTCCAAGTCGAACTGCACATCGCCGCTGCATTCGATCCCGCCGTTCCCTTTGGCATATCGGCAACTCTGGGTGTGGATCACGTCATGCCGGTCGCCCTGCTTGCCGAAAACCGTCACTTTCACATCTTCCAACAGGCTGATATCCGCCCCTTTGAGGTCTGTCGATTTCGACGCCTGCACCGTAAATACAGTGCGATCGCCTTCGCCTTTGGACACCGTCAATCCAATCGATTGGCGCTCTTGATTTTCGGCTAGCGGCGGCGGGGCTTTCTTCCGCTCGACATGCGCGACCCATTGGCGGCGCAAGTAAATTCCGCCGGTGATCGACGCAAGCAATAAGGCTGCTAGCGCAGACCAGCTCGCGTAACGCGCGGCTTCACTTCGCTTCATATTTTTAGTTAATCAGAATTCCCGGCGGGTGTACACACTGCGCACTCGTCAGCCTGCGGCTTCACCGGCGGCTTCTGCGGCGGTCATGACCGGTAGAATGCCGATGTTCGCTGCGGCTACATTGTCGCGATTGGTGTTCTTTACCAGATACATGGCTTCATCTGCCAGGTGCAATAAACCCTCTTTTGTCTTGGAGTCCACCGGGTAGGCGGCCAAGCCCATGCTTGGCGTGATCTGGATGTTCAGCCCTTCGTTTTTCAACCACACCGTCTCGCGAATCAATTTGTGCAACCGGCGTGCCACGTTGATGGCATTGTCTTTCGACGTTTGCGGCAGCAGAATGACGAATTCGTCGCCGCCATAGCGAAACGCAAAATCGATCAACCGGCAATTGCCTTTCAGCGCCTCGCCCATTTCCCCCAGGAGCCGCGATCCGACCAGGTGGCCATGCGTGTCGTTTACTTGCTTGAAGTGATCGAGATCGATGAAAACAATCGAAAATTCGTAGTTGTACCGCTGCGACCGGTAGATTTCCGTATCGAGAATAAAGCCCATGTGGCGCGCGTTATAAAGCGAAGTGCAGTCGTCTTTAATGGTCAATTCGTGAATGCGCTTCACGTGCCGCGCATTTTCCAAGGCGATCGCGGCAAAGTCCGAAAGGGCTTCAAGCAGTTTCAAATCACGCGGATCGAACCCTTCGATGCCGACGCAGTTGATCAGCTCAATGACCCCAAGGCAGGTATCGCGAAACTTTACCGGTACAGCCACAATGGACCGCGTCTCCATTTTTGTTTTTTCGTCGACTTTGCCGAAGAAACGCGTGTCCTTGGCGGTGTCCGGCACGATCACCACTTCGCCATGTTGCGCAACCCAGCCGGCAATCCCCTGCCCCAGTTTGATCCGGACATCTTTCAAAGCCTGCGAGGCCTTTCCCACTGCCAGTTCGAAGTACAATTCCTGCTTGGCTTCGTCCAGCAGCAGCAGCGACCAGTTGTCGGGTCGCAAAAACTCGTCGATTTTTTCCATGATCGTCCGCAGCACCTGATCGAGCTGCAGCGATGAGGTCAGTGCCTTCCCCAATTCCTGGAAGACCGCTATTTCCCCAGCTTCGCGTCGTTCCCCTGGCACACCCACGTTCCGGCGGCGTTCTACCGTCGGAAACTGTTTGATTTCGTCAAGGCTCACGAGAGCACGTTCCTCCGGATGATGACAAACTCAAAGTCCTGCACAAATATTCCCGCTTCTGAACGTACACACCCGTCCCTGCCAGTTCCGTCAGTATAGGCGCCTCCGAAAATCCTGCGCAACCCAGACGTGGTACAGGCGTAACGTTCTTGCCATCGGTCCGGGAGCGCCTTGACCGTTGCGGAGGCGCAGTCTAGTATCAAACGGCCATGGCCGGTTCGGATTCTCTGGTCGGACAAACCATTACGCATTACAAGGTCACACGAAAGCTGGGAAGCGGTGGCATGGGTGTGGTGTATGAGGCCGAAGACTCCCGCCTCGGGCGTCGTGTAGCGCTCAAATTTCTACCCGACGCCATGGCCCAGGACAGCCAGCTGATTGAGCGCTTCCAGAGAGAAGCGCGCGCCGCTTCGGCGCTGAATCATCCGAATATCTGCACCATTCACGCGATAGAGCAACTTGGAAACCGGAACTTCCTGGTGATGGAGCTTCTGGAAGGACAGACGTTGAGTCAACTAATGACGCGCCAGCCATTTGTGATGGACAAACTGTTGCCGATCGGCATCCAGATCGCGGACGCGTTGGAATCGGCTCACGCGAAAGGTATTGTCCATCGCGATATCAAGCCGGCCAATCTTTTTTTGACGGACCGCGGCCAGGTCAAGGTGCTCGATTTTGGGCTCGCCAAGATTGAGCAAGCGGAAATTCCAGAGTCGGGCTCGACTCCCTCGAAGATGGACACCATGATTGGCGCGGATTTGACTTCGCCCGGCTCGGCCATGGGCACGGTCTCCTATATGTCGCCGGAGCAGACACGAGGACAGCTTGTAGACGCCCGAACGGACCTGTTTTCTCTGGGCACGGTGCTCTATCAAATGGCCGGTGGCATGCTCCCCTTCCGCGGTGAGACTTCCGCAATGGTGTTTGACGCAATTCTGAATCGTGAACCTGCCCCAGTTTTGGAACTGAATCCCCTACTGCCGCCGGACTTTGGCCGAATCTTGTCGAAGCTCCTGGAGAAGGACCGGACGCTTCGGTGTCAGTCGGCGACCGAACTCAAGACCGACCTCACCCGCCTGAAACGGGATTTGGAATCCGGCAGCAAGCGCGCCGCGGAACTGACGGACACAAAATCTACACTCACCAAGTCAAACACCAAATCCGTGGCGGTGCTCTATTTCGAAAACCTGAGCGGCGTTCGCGAGGACGAATATCTTCGGGACGGCATCACCGAGGACATCATCACTGAGCTCTCCAAGATTCGAGGCCTGAACACCTTTTCGCGGCCGACGGTGCTGGCGTTCCGCGACAAGCAAGTGACTCCCGCGCAAGTCGGCCAGCAGTTGAAGGCGGCCTATGCTTTGACAGGCAGTTTGCGCCGTTCGGGCAACCGTCTGCGCATCACCACGCAACTCGTGGACACCAGCACGGATTTTCCGCTGTGGAGCGAACGCTACGATCGCGAAATGAAGGATGTCTTCGAGGTCCAGGACGAGATTGCGCGCAAAATCGCCGAAGCTTTGCGTGTGACACTTTCTCCACAAGAACTCGAAGCGCTGGCCATTAAACCGACGGAGAATTTGCAGGCGTACGATTTGTACCTTCGCGGAAAGCGCTACGCCCGGCGGCAGACTCGCCAGGATCTGGAGTTTGCGCTACAGATGTTCGAAAACGCGGTGGCCATGGACCCGAGCTTCGCGCTCGCGTATGCCGCCTGCGCTAACGCGTGCGCCATGTTTTATTGCAATTACAGCCGGGATGTGGTCTGGGTAGAGCGGGCCCGCAACGCATCCGGGAGGGCGGTGGCCTTGCGGTGGGATTTGCCGGAAGTACAGGTCAGCCAGGCCTGGGTGCTGTACGCCACCGATTTGCATGACGAAGCCGTCCGAATGGTGCAAAAAGCCATCGAGCGCAAGAAGGATTGCGAGGGCGCTTACTATCTGTTGTGTCGCGCGCTCTTTTCGGCAGGGCGATATCAGGAAGTTTTGGACATTTTTGAGACCGCGCTCGAGGCCAGCGGTGAAGATTACAACGTGTACGTGCCGGTAATGAACGCGCTCGGTGCGCTCGGCAAACAAGAAGTAAGGCGCAACGTTATGTTGCGACGCGTGGCAGCTCTGGAGAACCATTTGAAGCAAGTGCCGGAGGACGCCCGGGCCCGCATTCTTCTCGGCGGAGATTACGCGGAATTGAATCGCGTCGAAGACGCCATGCGGGAAACGAATCTGGCGATGACTCTGCGCGCAAACGAGGCTTCAATTCTCTACAACGCCGCTTGTAATTATTGCCTCCTGAAAACAAAGGCCGAGGCTTTGGACGCATTGCGAAAGGCTTGGGAAGCTGGCTTCAAGGATTCCATCTGGGCTCGCCGAGATCCGGACCTTTCGCTCCTCCACGGCGACCCGGAATTCGAGCGGTTATACCCCGAGGCCGCTGCATCGCGTTAGCGGCAAGCACCTAAAATGGATTTGCATCCGCATTGGGCAAGAGCGCACCGGCACGCCCAATTCCGGCCAGTGCTGATACACTGGGTTTCGTGTGAGCAGAGGGCATGGCCAAGGGAAATTTCGGGGTACGCCTCAAACGTGAACGGGAATTGCGAGAGGTGACGTTGGAGGAGATCACCTCCGCCACTCGCATCGGGCCTCGTTTTCTGGAAGCCCTCGAAAATGAGGATTGGGAAAAGCTGCCGGGCGGCGTATTCAATCGAGGTTTCGTGCGTGCCATTGCGCGCTATCTCGGTTTGAATGAGGAAGCGCTGCTCGGAGAGTACGACGTCGCCCATGGTACACAGGTTCCCCCCGCCGATGTCCACCCGGAAGCGGAAATGTCCTTATCGTCTCCGAGGTGGAAACCCGTATGGTTTATCCTCGGCGCCCTTCTCTTGCTTCTTGTGATCATCGTCGGAGCGTTTTTCACCTGGAGGCACTTTGCTTCGCCGCGGAAGGCTCAGCAGGCGCCGACGGCCAGTTCCCTCCTGTCGCAAAACCGGCACGCACCGCCGACGGTTCGCATTCACCCGCCTATTGCTGGAATTGAACGGGCAAATCACGCTTTCGCATAGACGCGGTGTTCGTCCGGTACAATGAGGATGAATGAAGATGATTTGAAGGCAGGTCTCCGGTGGAAACTCTCAGCGTTGAAGTCATGGAAGATTTGCGGCACGGCCGCGCTCCGCGCGAGCGCAAACTTGCCGTATGCGGTTCGGGCGGCGCGCACATTCCTCTCTCTGAACGCGTCGAGATTCTCGCCGTATTGACTCACGATCACGATGAAATGATCGCGGAACGCGCGGAACAGGCTCTGCTGTCCACTGCACCGGAGGTTTTTGTAAGGGCGCTGAATCGCGAAAATGCCTTGCCAGCCCTGTTTGCCTATGCCGGAAAGAATCTCGGAAAGAATGCCGCAGTCGTCGAAGCCATGCTGGCGAATCGCAATTGCGCCGGAGAACACCTGGTGCCAATCGTACCGCTTTTATCGGCCGCACAGGTTCAAGGGCTGATGGACGAACTCGATCGTGTTTCCGCCTCGCACACACTCGCCGCAACCCTCGAACATTCCACAAATCTGACTGCGGATCAGAAAAACACCCTTCGTGAATTGGGCGGCACTTCGGTTCCTGATGACCTTAAACATCTCGCCGACGCCGCCGCGGAAGCGGAACCCGATGTGCAGAAAAGGCAAACCCTCCTTCAACAGATCGCTAAAATGACGGTCGCGCAACGGGTCCAGTTTGCCATGAAGGGCGCCTCCGACGCGCGCCGCACTCTGATTCGAGACTCCAACAAAGTGGTCCAGCGGGCGGTGCTGCAATCTCCGCGCCTCACCGATCAGGAAGTCGAATCGTTTGCGGCAATGGCTAATCTTACGGATGAAATTCTTCGCCTGATGGCCGGCAATCGCAATTTCCGCAAGAACTATGTCGTCGTGCGAAATCTGATGAACAATCCCAAATGCCCGCTGGATGTGACTCTGCATATGTTGCCCATGCTGAACGCCGCGGACCTGAAGAAACTCTCTATGAACAAGAATGTCCCGGAAACCCTGCGCACCACCGCCGCTAAACTGGTTCGCACCCGCGCCGCGCAGAAGCAATAAGCCTGTCATTGCGTTTGCCGCTCGAACTGGAATATAGTCACTCCCGTAATTGAAGTATTTCCGCCCTTCCGTTGCCGGAACCGTTCAAACTTCAGGTCGTGAACAGATTTCGTGAAGGAGTTTGCTTATGTTCAGTCTTCTTTGGACCGCCTTGGTCGGTTTAACCGTCGGCGCGGTCGCCAAGCTCCTTATGCCAGGAAAGGATCCCGGCGGCTGGATCGTAACTACACTCCTCGGGCTCGCGGGCTCGTTTATCGCCAGCTATCTTGGTCGCATGATCGGCTGGTATCGGGAAGGACGATCGCCGGGATTCATCATGTCGGTGTTAGACGCGATCCTGCTGTTGTTTCTCTACCGAATGTTTATCCGTAGGAAGCCCGCTTGAATTTCTCTCTTGCTCAAGGAATCTCCGTGAAATCGTGCTCCGCTCTAATGCTTGGTTTAATCGTTCTTCTCCTTTGTTCTTGTGCCTCGTCGAACAAGCAAACCATAAATCCTCCTAAAGCTGTTTCCTTACCCTTATCTCTGCCGGGAACCGAATGGATGCTTGTTGATCTTGCCGGAACTCCCGCCCTTCCCGGCGGCAAGGCAACCCTGGTGTTCACCGATGCCGGCAGAGTGGCGGGGAATGGTTCGTGCAATCGTTTTACCGGAACGGTGGTGATTACCAGTGACGCTCTGAAGATGGGGCCATTGGCGTCGACACGCATGGCGTGCGTGGATGGCGACGTAAGCAAGCAGGAAGACACCTACCTCAAGGCATTGGGCGCCGCCGTCAGCTACGCTTACCAAGATCCGTACCTTCTTATTTATTCGGAGGGGTTCGATAAGCCGCTGCGCTTCACTCGCGCCCCTTCCGGCCAGCGGTGAACCTTTGGGGGACTACAATAAGCGTCAGGGTTTTCTCGGAGGTTTGATAATGTCGTCGCGCCGTCCGATTCGCGCTTTGCTTGCAGCGTCCTCGCTATTTCTCGTTGGTCTACCGCTTCTCGTTCTTGCTCAATCGCCAACTTCCACGGAGCCTTGGACGGTGCCGCAGAGCGTTCAGCCAGCAGACCTCGCGAAGGAAATGGCTGAAAAATCCGCGCCCACCGTTTTGTTCGTCGGCTTTCAGCGCTTGTACGCCGCAGGACACATTAAAGGCGCGGAATATCACGGGACCGGAGGCAACGCCGGGGGTCTGGCGGAAATCAAGAAATGGGCCAACTCGCTTCCCCGCTCGACGAACTTGGTCATCTACTGTGGTTGTTGCCCGATGGAAAACTGTCCGAATATCCGTCCGGCGTTCATCGCGCTGCGCGAGATGGGCTTCACAAGCTTGCGCCTCCTGATTCTTCCCGACAGCTTTGCGGTGGATTGGGTTGGCAAGGGCTTGCCTTACGACAAAGGCGCCAGCGGCAGCTAGGCGTTGTAGGATAACGGACCTCAACTCTCGCCTAAGGGAGCGCTCCAATAAAACTTCGCCTTGCCGTTCGGCCACTCTGGTCTGCTTCACCTTCGCTCTGGCGCTCCACAGCCACTCGCAGACAATCAGCTCCTTCTCCCGCCGCTACGCCAAACAATAACGTGCGAAAATCTCAGCTGCCCGTAGGAATGATCCCTGCATTTTCCACCATGAGAACCACGGTGCGCTCCGGAGCGCGCGTGCGATGCATAACGGCTTTCGGAACGACAAAACCCTGCCTCGGATTCAGGCTTACGGTGCGGCCTTCGAGATCGATCAAAAGTTGCCCCTCGATCACATAGAAAAACTCGTCATCTTCTTCGTGCTTGTGCCAATGGTATTCACCGAGAAAAACGCCCAGTCGCACCACGGAGCCGTTCACCTGACACAACGTCTGGTTGTACCACTGAAACGCGCACTCATCGGCGAGCTTCTTTTCTTCGACAATCTCCAAAGGCTTATAAAAAACATTCAACCGGGTTTCATAAGGAAAGCAGTGCGTGTCGCTCACGGTGTTTGAGCCTCCTACATTCCCGCGCAAACACATTATCCCACGACGAAATGACTGGCGGGCACGTCCAATATGGCACCGGCCCTCAGTCGCAAAGTACGTAGAGAACTTCTTTTGTCTTTTTCGATGAGACGGTCTCGCGGCCGGCAAAACTCAGGGTTCCGATCTTAGCGTTTGCGAATTTCAACCACAAATTGCACCTGGTCGCCTATTGGAATGAAACGTGTGCCCTGGATTTCCGCGCCGAACGAGCTGCAGCCGAGGCCGGTCGGCCCGGTTATCGACATGCTGTTTTTCGTATCTCCCGGCAGGATCACCACCCATTCTACGACCGCTTTTCGGAGGACGGCGTCACGTGCCAGAAGCTGGTCGCTGCTCGCTGCAACCTTGTGGGCGGGGCTTTTTCAATGATTCTCCTCCCGGCCGCCAACGCACGGAAGCAATATCCCGAAAACAAAGACTCCGCAAATCGTCCTTGTAATTATCGTCATTGGGCCATTCCGAGTCTTCTTTCCATGATCCTCCGCTAAGCTCTTTCGATGGACAAAATGCGCGCTAAACTAGCGTTCGCCGTTTTACGAGCAGCGCGTTTCGTCATGAACATTGACCAACTTCGGAAACTTTGCCTCAGCCTTCCCGGCGCCACGGAACAGATCCAATGGAAAGATGATCTGCTGTTCAAAGTCGGCGGCAAAATGTTCGCGATCACGCCGCTGGAACCCGCGCGCCTCTGGCTCTGCATCAAGGCAGACCCGGAAGAGTTCACCGATTTAACCGAGCGTCTCGGAATCATCCCTGCACCCTACTTGGCTCGAGCAAAATGGATCGCTGTCGAATCGCCAGACGTGCTCTCAGGCTCGGAAGTGGAAGCGCTTGTTCGAAAGTCCTATGAACTTGTCGCCGCAAAACTACCGCGACGTGTGCGCGAATCCTTGTTTGCGAAGCTCGCGCCGCGCAAGACTCGCAAGAAAAAAATCGCCAAACAGAGAAAGCAGTCCTGACTGTCTCCGCACCGCGATCCTGTCCCTCGGGACTTGAAACGGATTCCTGATCGGGTCCAGGGGTCCGCAACTATCACGGCATCACCGGGTTAAATTGTCTAAGCGCTGCAGGCATTGAGCTCCGAGGACCTTCAGGCGGCACAAAATCGGCCCACTGCAAAATCCTTCAAGGAGAACCCACGACGGCCTTCAGCTGCGGGCTTTGACCATATCGGCAAAGCGATTCATGAGGTTGAAGGGGCTATCCGCTTCGTCGAAGCTCGCTCCTAGCCAGGAGCAAAATCTCAAATGGCGCCGCAGTGTCCATGGTCACGGCGCCATTTTCTTTGATATATCCAGGGATGTTTGAAGAACGTGGTGGACGCCGGGCGGAAAGAGTCGAGGTCCAAAAGCTAACTCTTGGAGCCAGCTCCACGCCGCAGCGGCCTTGCACCCGGCAGCGGAAAAGTCATCATCCAGAAATTCACTTCGGGGTTTACAAATTCTAATCCGACGAAAAGCTTGCCGTCGCGCTCGCGCCGGACATGGGCCACACGCGCTTCCGTGGACCGGCTGGTGTTCTCGTTGACGATCAGGAGCGGTTGCCCAAGCTCGACCATTTCATCCATGGTCAGCAATGCCCCTTGCTTGTTGATGGAACGGGTGATGGCGCGCACGCAGAACTTCTCGCCCGCGTCATTTTGTCCGTGCACGACGATGGGCAGAGCCATTGCCACACGCAATGTTCGACGGCGTTCCCGATATCGAAAGTGTAAAACGCCCATGGGGACCTTCTCCTCAACGATACAAGGGTCCGCCTTGTACTGCCTACCGGGGTCGTTACTGCAGCGCATGCTTAGGCGCGGGCGGCGCCTTGAGCCGGGGACAGCTCACATGCGACCAGGTCGACGGACTATTTTCACCGGGAGGCCAACTCCCGACAATAGCTAAGCGGTACTAATCTACCGCCTTCCGGCACGGTACGCCAGTACTTCCGAGAGAGCGTTGCGCATTTTTGCAAGGGAGAAAAGGTGTGCTCCTCCTTGCCCGTAAGCCGCTCAGCGGACAAGCTCCACAAACTCGGCTTTCCACGGGCGCTTCGTCAAATTCAGTATGGCCAAGCTGACGGGCAGGTGAAAGCGCTTCGGCCCAGCGCTTCCAGGGTTGACGTAAACCACACCGTTTTTCTCAGTTTGCTCCGGTCGATGCGTGTGACCGCTGATGACGAAGTCAAATCTGCCCCCGTCCGGCCGCAAATCCAATTCCTGCAGATTGTGCAGAACGTAAAAATTCGCCCCGTTCGCTTCCACTGCGGTCGTGACGGGCAGTTCCCTGGCCCACGCGGCAGTGTCCACATTTCCGCGCACTGCGAACACCGGCGCGATGCGCTTTAGTTTGGGTAAGATCTCAGAATCACCCACGTCGCCGGCGTGGATAATCAGATCTGCGCCTTGTAGCGCGCGCTCGGCTTCCAGGCGTAAAAGGCCGTGCGTATCAGAAATGATTCCAACCAACATACGCTTGATTCCGCTGGTCGCGAAATACGACGGAAACGCTAGTCCTTGTCGCGGTATTCCTCCGGTACGTCGTCTTCTTCCACTTCGCGAGTTCGGACTGCGCCCTGATCGGGGTCCGGGGCATTCTCGACGCCTTCAACCACCTCGGCCTCATACGATTGCCCTTCTTCCAACAATTCTTCGACGCTTTCCGAATCCACATCGGCGCCCGCGGAAATACCCTGAGTATCTCCAGACTGACCACCAGAACGTGCGCCCAGGCCGCGCCGTCCGTAGGAAACGAGGTCCGTCGTATCGGCGTGGCCGCGCGGTTTGCTGCGAGCTCGTTTTGGCTTGGACTTTGTCCCGGGCTTCTTCGTCGTCTTTTTCTTGACAACGAGTTTGCGCTTTGCATTTTTGCTTTTTCCGCTCTTATGCGACGTCGCTTTCCTTCGTTTCGTTTTTTTCGTGGCCATAAAATCAACCTTCCCCGACAAAGTTTACCACTTGCACGCCCTAACGCGTCATTCCGGGTCCAGCGCTGGCAATTATTGACCCCGGCACTATAATGCTGCGAGCAGCGAGGTAAGAGCCCAGGGAGCCCGTCCGCCATGAAAAAAGAACAGTTGCGCGCCCGTGTGGAAGAAATCGGGATCGTTCCGGTGATTCGTACCTCGTCCGCCGGGGACGCCCGCTTCGCGGTGGAAGAGGTCGCTCATGGCGGAATCCCTATCGTGGAAATCACCATGACTGTTCCGGGAGCGATCGAGGTGATTCGCGAGATAGTAAAAACGGTTCCCAACGTTATCATTGGCGCGGGCACCGTGCTGGACGCGTTGACCGCGCAGAACTGCATCAAGGCTGGAGCGCAATTCATCAGCAACCCCGCGCTTGACATCCCTACCGTACAACTTGTGGCCGAGAATCCCGATGTGGGCATGATGAGCGGTGCGCTGACACCTACGGAGATTCTAACAGCCTGGAAAGCGGGCGCCGATTTTGTAAAGATTTTTCCGTGTTCAGTGGTCGGCGGAGACAACTACATTCGCGCCTTGCGGCGGCCCTTTCCTGACATTCCCTTGATCCCCGGAGGTGGAGTGACACAGCAAAACGCGGCGCATTACTTGCTCGCCGGCGCCTCGGCTCTCAGCGTGGGCAAGGAACTCATTCCGCGCGAATCCATGCTGCTACACAAACCGGACCGCATCCGCGAACTTACGCGCCGTTTTGCCGGCATCGTTCGAAGCACGCGCGCCCGGCTAGCAGAGGCTAGCGCACAATTGGCGCAGACTCATTGAAGGCATGGTTCGGGTAGCGTCAAAACTCCAGATGTAATCGCAGGCTGGGTACGATTACCGGACCGCGGTCGCGGTTATATCCGGGATTCACCATATACTGCAAGTCGAAGGAAGGATAAATCCCTCTCCACAAGTGCAAGGTGTAGTAACTCTCAATGAAGCTTTCCCGCCCATAATTTAGCTTCCCATCTCCAAGCAGAAAGCCAAGTCCCCCATAGCCGAGGTATTCGGCATGATCGTGGCTTATACCGTCGCTCACGAAGACCAATCCCATGCGGTCTGCGCGGCGGCCCCAGCGCCCACCGTCTCCGCCGACACCAATTTGCCAAGTCTGGTCCGCTTCCGTGTACGCATACGATTCATGCTGGCCTTCGTTCCATCCCCAACGGCCGAATAGCCCTATCCAGTTGGTTAACGGTTGTTCGAAATTAACACCGAAGCCGTATTTGACAGTGGTTTGCAGAGGATGATTGGTGATTTGGGGAACCGGGGTGGTGGGATTGGCAAGCCATTCGTTGATTTGCTGCTGATAGTCGCCCATGTTCGCGTGGTTGATGAAGGACAACAGGCGTAAGACACTCTGGCGTTTCTTGGTCACATGTCCATGCAGCTCGAGTTCGATGTTTTCAGACCGGGCCCGGCCCAGGTCGGCGTCCAGGTTAATCCCATTGGCGACCTTAGGCATCAGCGCTTCCGCAAAGCGGATGACATAGTTGCGGTCGTGATACTCCAACATGGCCGCGAAGGTAAAGCCTCGGGTATCCGCGGCGTAGTCGAAGGCCCCGTTGTTGTCGACGGTCCAGTTCATGAATTGAAAATTGCTGTCGGTACCGTAGGTGTTGACGTCGAAAAAGTCCGCCAGGCTCAGTTTTCCGAAACGCAGTTCCAGCCGACGTTCCGGCAATTCACGAAACAAGGCAAACGGAGTGCGCTCCGAGACCTCTTTCTGGCTGCCGAGTGGAATGATCTGGTGCCACATCAATCGAGCTATGTAAGGAGCCTTGCTGAGGCTGGGGTTGCGCACTACATCCAGATTAAAAAAGCCTGCGACTCCGAGCGCTTGCCCGAGCCCGTTCCCACCGGTTTCCTGCACGTCGCACAAAAATTCTGTCGAGGCCGTGAGCCGCAGTCCGGTGAACAGAGTCAACACGCGAGAGGTTGCATCTTGCGCTTGCGGAGAGAGACTGTTTTTCCCCTGGTAAGGCGAGTGAAACGCCGGATGCCATTGTGAAATGAAATTTGCCTGCCCGGATAGCCAGATGCGGTCCCACTCGGCGTGGGGAAACAGGGTCGTCAGGATGTCGTCGCCGACTGCATCATTTTCCTTTACGTCGGGCTGGGAGTCCGCTGCGGGAGCGTCCTGGCCAACCACTGCCACTCCACAGGAAAAGCACGAGAACAAGGCCATGCACAGTCGCAAAAAAAGCGGGGCACTACGCCCTACCACGCCTGTTTTTGAAGTGCTGACCTTCATCGCCGTTACTTTCGTTTTGCTGGAAAGTCCGCCCCTAGGATTTCAAGAATGCCAGGCGACCCGGCTCTTCCAGCGCATCCTGCCGTGTAGCTTCGCCTTCGGAATTCTCCACAAGCTCCCGCTCAAAACAGCCCATTTCGTTGTCGATCCACCACTCGGCTAAGAGGCGCGCTCCTTCTCTCCAGTTTTCGCATATCCAACGGCAGTAAATGGAGGATGCCCGAGGCACAGTCTTTTTTTGATGAATGGCCTGTAACATCGCGCCATCTTCCTTTCCGGCTTTCTCTCAGAGCCGCATCGGCCCTACTCGGGTACCGCCTCGCTTGACGACCGGGGCACTTTTTTAATACCATACCCCCCTAGGGTAGTCAAGCGGTGTCACATATACCACGCGAAAGCTCGAACTTGTTTCCCGCACCAAGAAGGTCATTGGACAACTGGAATCCACCCTTCGCGCGCTCGAAGAGGACGCCCATTGCGCCGATGTCCTGCAGAGGCTGGCCGCAGCGCGGGGCGCCATTAACAGCCTCATGGGCGAATTGATGGAGGATCACATCCTCAACCACATGCCGCGTAAGACCAAGTCCTCCGCCGAGGCGGCCGAAGACCTGATCGAGATTGTGCGGACGTACCTGAAGTAACGGGAGGGGGCCTTGGCGTCACAGCTCGCGTTGCGCGATCTGCATGGCATTCACGCGGGCATGGTCGATAGTCAATCCCCAGTGCAGATGCGGCCCGGTCACGCGGCCGGTCGCGCCGACTTTTCCTATTTCCCCGCCCACCCTCACCATTTCCCCCGGCCGCACACCGATTTCGGAGAGGTGCGCATACATCGTGTAGATCCCGTAGCCGTGATCGATCACCACAGTGTTTCCGGAGTAGTACAAATTTTCCGCTAGAACAACTTTCCCGGACTGCGATGCGAACACTGCTGTGCCCGCGGCCGCCGGAAAATCGACACCCGCGTGAGGAGAGCGTGCTTCGCCGTTCAAAACACGGCGCCGCCCAAAATTTCCTCCCGTGGTCACGTCCTTCAACGGCAGGCGGAACTTCCCTTCCCACAATCGCTCCGGCGTCACCCTGTCGTAGATGGCGCGCATCTTTTTCTGATCCTCTTCGGCTCGCTTTAGCTGCTCGGGGTCCGGCGTGACAAATTGCTTCTCCACTTTCAGATGCTCCGTTGGAAATTTGCCTCCTCGCACGGTTATCGTCACAGAGCAGGACTCGGCATTCCCTTTGGCGGCCGGCCAGGACACCTTCCATTCGTAGCGCCCGGGGGCTTTTTCAAGGTCTACGCCGATCAACCCGTGCAGCGTTGATGATTTTTCCTCTTCTCGCCATAGCGGCATGGCTTGGCCATCCCATTCGCTTGTGAAACTCGGCAGGGCTGGAGGCCACAACACTTCTACCGTCAATAAAGATCCCTGCGTGGTGATGCCTGCATTTACCTTCAGAGTGACGCCCTCCGCGCATACCTTGCGAATTTGCGCACTGGCCAGCGAGGGAGTGAAGCTCATCGCCAGCCCCAAACAGGTTGAGAGCAAAAATGGTTTGTGGAAAAAGGCTCGGATCATCCCGGCAGTAGGATATCCGGTCAGGCCGCCGTTTAAAAATTATTCAGTCGCGCCTGGTGCTAGATCTTCAACCCCAAAACGCGCGTAAGCTTTTCTTCCAGCCGCTTCAACTCGAGTTCGCGCGCGTGTTCTTCGCGCGTCCTGTCGTTTAACGCATCCTTCAGGAGCTGCAAATTCATGCGCAACTCCATCTGTCGCAGGGCAAGCCGGCTGAGAGCGTTGACCGCTTCCTTCTGTTCAGCGTCGAGTTGACGCGGTTCCCGGTCCAGCACGCAAAGCGTGCCTAATGCAAAACCATCCTCATTGATGAGCGGAGCGCCCGCGTAAAAGCGAATGTGCGGTTCCCCGGTTACCAATGGGTTCTCGCGGAACCTCGGATCTTGCAACGTGTCGGGGACAACGAAGAGGTCGCCCTGTTGGATCGCATGCGCGCAGATGGAGCTTTCGCGCGGGGTCTCCGGCGCCTGCACGCCCAGTTTGGATTTAAACCACTGTCGATGATCATCCACCAGGGAAAGCATGGCCATGGGCGTGTGGCAAATATGTGCGGCCAGGACCACCAGGTCATCAAACGATTGTTCGGGTTCAGTGTCGAGAATGGCGTAGCGGTCCAGCGCTGCAACACGAGCTGCTTCAGTGCCGGGTGTGGCGGCAGCCATAACGCACCTCCGAAAGGCCCGGCCGCAGGGGCAGAACGGTCCGGGCGGCAATCATACTCCAGGGTGGCGCGAAGCAACAGAAGCGCGTGCGACTACCGCGCTACTTCCTATTGACACTCTATAGGTACAGTCCTATTATTCCTATCGATTCTCGATAGGAGCTCCTTTTGAACTCTGAACCCACCACCCTTTTGCAAGGAACGTTGGACCTGTTGATCTTGAAGTCCCTCGTCGCTGGCGAAATGCACGGTTTGGGAATCTCGCGCCGGATCCAACTTATCACCTCCGGCACTTTCCACGTGAAACCCGGCTCGCTCTTTCCCGCGCTGCATCGCATGGAAGAGGAAGGCTGGATCTCCTCCTTCTGGGGCGACTCCGAAAACAATCGCCGCGCAAAATTCTACCGGCTGACGAAGCCGGGGCGGAAGCAACTCGAAGCGGAAACCAAACGCTGGGGCCGCATTTCGTGGGCCATCGGCCAAGCGTTGGAGACTTCGTAGAGAGGAGTTTCGCATGCCGCTCTTTATGAGAGCCCGGAGTTTTTTGCGTAGCCTCTTCTCCTCCCATCGTGTGGAGGCGGACCTCGACCAGGAGATTCGTTCGCACCTCGAAATGCTGATCGAGGAAAACATTCGCCAGGGCATGTCGGCCGACGAAGCGCAGCGCGCCGCCCGCATCGAACTCGGCGGCATCGAGCAAGTCAAAGAGCAGGTGCGCGAACAACGCGTCGGTAACTGGCTTCATTCCGTGCTCTCCGATTGCCACTTCGCTTTCCGCCAACTGCGCAAATCCCCCGCCTTCGCCGCCGTCGCCATACTCACGCTTGCTCTCGGGATCGGCGCAAACACCGCCATATTTTCTCTCGTGAATTCCGTCCTTTTCCGCCCTCTCCCGTACCATGCGCCCGAACAACTGGTGTGGGCCTCGGATTTCATGCCCCGTCAGCAAAACTCGATCCTTCTCGAATCCGACTTCTACGCCTGGCGCGCACAAAACCATGTCTTCACCGAAATGTCTGCTTACGAACCTGATGACACGTTCACACTTACCGGTGCCGGCGAACCTCAGCGCCTCCGCGCCGCCCGCACCACCTTCAGTTTTCTCGATGTGCTCGGCATCGCCCCGCAGCTCGGCCGCACTTTCCGCGAAGAGGAAGATCGTCTCGGCGCTCCTGGCGTCGCCCTCGTCAGCGACAAGCTCTGGCGCGAGCACTTCGCGTCCAATTCTTCCATCATCGGACAGTCCATCCAGCTTGACAGCCAGCTCTACACCATCATCGGCGTCCTTCCCGCAACATTCGAATTTCTGGACAATTCTCCGGCCGACGTCATCACCCCGTTCGCCCTCGAAAATCGTGAAATCGGTGAGCAAAAAGCGATGCATATCGTTCGCATCGTGGGACGCCTTCGCCCCGGAATCACGCCATCTCTCGCCGCTGCCGATCTTGACGCCATCAACCAACGCCTCTTCGCAGCCTATCCGCCTGCTTTCGCCCACATGTTTCAGGGTGCCAAAGCCGAAATCATTCCCCTTCGCGAGCGCCTCCTTGGCAAATCACGTCCTGCTCTGCTCACTCTGTTCGGGGCCGTTGGTTTTGTTCTTCTCATCGCTTGTGCCAATATCGCCAGCCTCCAACTCGCTCGCGCTGTCTCCCGCGAAAAAGAGATCGCCATCCGCAGTTCCCTCGGAGCAGGAAAGTGGCGAGTCCTTCGCCAGCTTTTGACAGAAAACATCCTGCTCGCATTTGCCGGTGGCTGCTGCGGACTGCTGCTCTCCGCCTGGCTCACCCGCATTCTCGTAAAGCTTTCCCCCAGTGACGTGCCGCATCTTGCTCTGGCGCGCTTGGATCTTCGCGTGTTGTGCTTCACCCTCGCCGCCACTAGCTTCGCTGGACTCCTGTTCGGCCTGGCTCCGGCGTTCGCCGCTCTTCGCCCCAACTTGGTCGACACGCTAAAGGAATCCGGCGCGCAATCCGGCGCAGGCCGCTTCGCTCCCGGTTCTCAGCGTCTGCTCGTCGTCGCAGAGTTCGCCGCTGCACTCATCCTTCTCACTGGCTCCGCGCTTCTCCTCAAGAGTTTCCACCGTCTCGCTTCCATTCCACCAGGCTTCGAGGCCAGCGGCGTGTTCACTGCGCGCATCCCTCTTCCTCGCAACCTCTATCCGTCTCACGAGCTGCAGGCCGCCTTTTTCCAGCGGCTTATTGAACAAGTCACGACAATTCCTGGAGTCACCTCGGCGGCCGCCGCCAGCATTCTCCCTTTGCAAGGTTCCAACGGCTCGACCAGTGTCGAAATCGAAGGTCGCCCGCCCGAATTGCCCGGCCGCGCGCCCGCCGCGGAGGAGGTCCTGATTTCGCCCGATTATTTCCAGGCCTTGCACATCCCGCTTCTCTCCGGGACCGTCTTCGATCCTCACAACGCGCAAAACGGCGCGAATCTGCTCGTCGTCAATCAAGCGTTCGTCCAACGTTTTTTTCCGGATCAGGATCCCATCGGCAGGCGTGTCGTTCTTGGAAAAGAAGAAGGTTGGACAATTATTGGTGTTGTCGCCGACACCAGACAGTTCGGCTTGGCCGCTCCCGTCACGCCCAGCGTCTTCGTCTCTTTCGCAAAGAAGATGTTCCCCGAAATGACCATCCCGGAACTGACTCTCCTCCTCCGCACAAACGGCAATCCCGAATCGCTCTTATCCCCAGTGCGTTCTACCGTCTCCACTCTTGACAAAAATATTCCCATCTACGACGTCCTCACCTTGCAGGATCTTCTGCACGATCAAACCGCATCGCAGCGCTTCAGTTCCCTTCTTCTCTCCGCCTTCGCTTTCCTCGCCATTCTTCTCGCCTGCCTCGGCATCTACGGCGTCACCGTCTACTCCGTCAGCCAACGCACGCGCGAATTCGGCTTGCGCATGGCTCTCGGTGCCGTGCCACGCAACATTTCGTTTCTGATCCTTCGCCAGGCGGCCCTTCTCACTCTTCTCGGCATGGTTGTCGGCATCGCCGCCTCGCTTGCTCTCGGCAAACTCATTTCGAGCCTGCTGTTCCACGTCGAACCTTCCGACCCGGCCACTTTTTTCACCGTCTCCCTCCTCCTTCCAGCAATCATTCTTCTGGCTTGCTACGTCCCAGCCCGCCGCGCTTCCCGCGTCGATCCCATAGTCGCACTGCGTTATGAATAGGAGAGCTTCTCCATGCCGCTCTTGATCAAAATCCGAAGCTTCGCACAGAGCTTCTTTCGAACTCGTCATGTCGAACAGGACCTCCACGAGGAAGTTCGCTCCCATCTCGAAATGCTTAAAGAAGAGAAGATGCGCGCAGGCATGACTCCCGACGAAGCGCAACGCGCTGCCCGCATCGAACTCGGCGGTATTGAGCAGGTCAAAGAACAAGTCCGTGAACAGCGTGTAGGGCACTGGCTGCATTCCGTCCTCTCCGATTGCCGCTTCTCGTTCCGTCAACTCCGCAAATCCCCCGCTTTCACGAGCATCGCGGTGCTCACCCTGGCGCTCGGCATTGGTGCCACGACCGCGATTTTCAGTGTGATCTACGGCGTTCTGATTCGCCCTCTTGCGGTTCCCGACGCCCAGCAAGTGGTCCAAATCGTCCTCAAATATCATGGCCAGGTCTCGCAAGACTCTTTCACCTACAACGAGTTTCGCTTTCTGCAGAATCATACTCCGTGGTCGCGAGCGGTTGCGGCATTCACGCATGTCGGCTTCAACATGTCCACAGGCACGGCCGCTGAGCGCGTCAGCGCTGTGCATGTGTCTTCTGATTATTTCCGCGTTCTCGGTGCCACACCGTTTCTCGGTCGCCAGTTCACAGCCGAGGAGGACCGCGATCCTGGCGCGCGCGTTGTGATTCTGTCCTACAGCCTTTGGCAACAACACTTCTCCGCTGACCGCTTGATTCTCGGAGCGACGATCCATTTGAACGGTGCTCCGTATGTTGTGGTCGGCATCATGCCTCCTGCGTCGGCAGACATCCAACTCGATTGGGTTCCTCCGGCATTTGGCGATCTTCAGCACGTCGATTTATGGACCACTCTCGCGCCGGTCGCGGACTCCGTTGGATCCGGTGAAAATCTCGCGGTTGTCGCGCGCCTCCAACCCACCCATACTCTTATCCAGGCTTCCTCTCAACTTGACACACTGGACCAATCCTTCCGCGACAACTATCTCGAAGGCGATGCGAAAGCTCAATCCGTCGCGCTTTCTTCCGTCCAGCAAGTCATGGCTGGAAACGTCAGCATCTATCTTTGGATTCTTCTCGCCGCTGTCGCTTTTCTGCTTCTCATTGCTTGCTCCAACGTTTCGAACCTTCTTCTCGCTCAAGGCGCGGCGCGCTCCAAGGAAGTTGCCGTGCGCGCCGCCATGGGCGCCAGCCGCGCCAGGCTCATCCGGCAATTCCTTTCCGAAAGCTTGGTGCTGTCGGCGTTGGGCTGCCTGTTCGGATTTGCCGTCGCCAAGCTTTCTCTCTTCTGGCTCTTGCGTTTTGCTCCTATTCAGTTGCCCCGCGCAAATGAAATCCATGTGGACGGCTGGGCGTTCCTCTTTTCCCTGGCCGTAACCATTTTTGCTGCAGCCTTTTCCGCAATGATTCCTTCTTTTCACTCTGCCAAGCTGGAAGTCCACCCCATTCTCAAGGAATCCTCCACGCAATCCTCGGCGAGTCGTCGCCGCGGCGTTTTCCGGGGAGCGCTGGTCGTCGTAGAGATCGCGCTCTCTATCATTCTCCTGATCGGGGCTTCTCTCCTCGCTCAAACCTTTCTAAATCTGTTGCGCGTGAATCCCGGGTTCGAACCCTCCGGCGTTCTTTCCGCGGAAATTTGGCTGACCGGCTCGCGCTATCGTTCCACTGCGGAACTCAACGCCTTCTATGACAATCTTGCCGAACGGTTGAAGCGAGTGCCTGGCGTGCAGCAAACCGCGGTCGTCTCTGTCGGTCAGCCTTTGGAGCGCGGCGGGAATATCGGCCTGATGGTGAACGGCGTCCCCAAAGGATCGATGGACATCCGCGTAGTCACAGCGGATTACTTCCAAACCCTTCGTGTTGCCATTAAGCAAGGACGCGATTTCTCCCTCGACGACTCCGCGACCAGAGAGCCCGTTGCCATCGTCAATCAAGCCTTCGTCCGCCGATTTCTCAACGGCTCCGACCCCTTCGCCTCATTCGTTCAAACGGAGAACGAAAAAGACGCACCGCGCCGGATCGCTGGAGTCGTCGCCGACGTGAAGTCCTACGTCGATCTTCCCGAGGGTCCCACGATGTTTCTCCCGGCCGCGCAAGCGGACTTTGGCCTGATTCTTTCGTTTGACGTCTGGTTCCCGACGCACATTCTCGTCCGCACTTCCGGCGATCCGCGCCTCTTCGCCAATGTGGTGAACTCCGCCATCCGCGAAACGGACTCCACGATTCCCGTTGGCCGCACTCTCACCATGGACCAAGTCCTGGCTCGCTCGCTCGCGATTCAACGCTTTATGATGGTGGTTGTCGCGGTCTTTGCGATTCTCGCCCTCGTGCTGGCGGCGATCGGCATTTACGGGGTCATCTCCTTCTCCGTCTCGCAGCGCACTCAGGAATTCGGTATTCGCATGGCCCTCGGCGCGGACACCTATTCGGTCCTTCGTCTTGTCATTCGGGAGGCCGCCCGACTCGCCCTGTTCGGCGTCGCCATCGGCATCCTCGGAGCCGTCGCGCTGCATCAAGCCATTTCCAGCGTTCTGTTCGGAGTTCGCCCCACCGATCCCGCCACCATCGCGGCATCCGCCATTTGCTTGCTCCTCGTCATTCTTTTGGCCTGCTGCGTACCTGCCCGCCGCGCCTCGCGCGTCGATCCCATCGTCGCTTTGCGTTACGAATAGGTTCAGATGCCACTTTTCGCTAGAGCCCGAAGCTTCCTGCAAAACCTCTTTTCGTCCCGTCGCGTGGAGGCGGATTTGGACCACGAGGTTCGCTCCCACTTCGAAATGCTCAAAGAAGAAAAGATTCGCGACGGCATGTCGGCCGACGAAGCGCAACGCGCCGCCCGCATCGAGCTCGGGGGCATGGAGCAAATCAAAGAGCAGGTGCGCGAAGTACGCATCGGCAACTGGCTCCATGCTGTTCTCGCGGATTGCCGCTTCGCTCTCCGGCAATTTCGCAAGTCCCCTGCCTTCACGTCGGTCGCCATCCTCACCCTCGCTCTCGGCATCGGCGCAAACACTGCGATCTTCAGCCTGGTTGATACAATTCTCCTCCGCTCACTTCCCGTTCGCGATCCTCAGCGCCTCGTCGTTTTCAAGTGGAACGCCCACGATTCTCCAAAGACGAAGGGATATTCCAGCTACATGGCTTGCCCTCCAACGCAGGTCGGAGCATTGACGCCGCGCACGGCATCGACACCCGAGAAAGGTGGCGAGCACGGCTGCGCGTTTTCCTATCCAATGTTTGAGAAGTTCAGTTCGCTTCGACAAATGTTTCCCAAGATCACTGCTCTCGGTGGCGTCACGCAACTGAATATGATTCACAACGGCCGCGCCACCATCGTGCGAGCAGAACTCGTCACTGGCGAATTCTTTGAGACTCTCGGCGTTGCGCCGGCCTTGGGTCGTGTCTTCGAGCCTTCCGACAACCTGCTTGAATCGGCGCCGGTTGCGGTGCTCGGTTACGGTTTTTGGCAGAGGAGTTTCGGTGGAGACCCCGGCGTAGTCGGCCGGGCGATAGTTCTAAATGAAGTACCCGTCACAATTATCGGTGTCGCCCCGCAACAATTCCCGAGCTTAGATCCTGGGACAGAGCGGGCCATGTGGCTGCCCGTTTCTCTGCAATCAACGTTGCAAATCAAACGCTTGTTTAGCGCAAGCCGTGGAAATCATCCCACAATGGATTCCGGCGATGACATTTGGTGGCTTTACGTCGTTGCCCGGCTCGCGCCCGGGGTAGAGCAGCCGCAGGCGCAGGCGGCCGCCGATGTTTTGTTCCGGAATGACGTTCTTCCAGCGACGGGATCGTTGGCGCTTTTTAAGAGCACAGATACTCCTCAGCTCACCTTGATGGCAGCTCCCGACGCTGTCGTCGAAACCCACGATCGATACTCCAGAACACTCATGTTTTTGATGTTCTCCGTATGCATGGTTTTGCTCATTGCTTGCGCCAACGTTGCAGGGCTGATGCTTGTCCGCTCGGCGGCGCGCCGAAGGGAATTTGCGGTGCGTATGGCGTTAGGAGCGGGAAGGGGGCGGCTCGCGCGCCAATTGCTGACGGAAAGCCTACTCCTCGCCATGATTGGCGGCGCAGTTGGCGTTCTCCTCGCCAATTGGACGGTTCACGCGCTGGTTGTCCTGATGTCTGCCAGGGGTTTTTGGCCCTCTCACCTGGTAGCTCAGTTGGACCTGCGCATTCTCGTCTTTACTGCCGCCGCTTCGATCTTTGCGGGTATGCTTCTCGGCCTTGCGCCCATTTTGCGGTCAACTCGCGTGGATTTGAATGCAGCGCTCAAAGAAAACACCTGGGTGTTTCGCAGCGGGATCCTACCTGGGAGATGGCTGAACCTCGGGAACATCCTGGTAGTTGCACAAGTCGCGCTATCCATTTTGGTCCTCGTCGGCGCGGGTCTTCTGGTTCGCACCATCGGCAACCTAGAGAGCATCGATCCGGGCTTCAACACACGTAACTTGCTGCTATTCGGAATCGATCCCGCGCTGAATGGCTATAGGGACACGCAGACACGCACACTTTATTCCGAACTGCAGAACCGGCTCGCCGCGATGCCTGGTGTTCTGTCTGTAAGCTATTCGTTCGATCCTTTGCTCAGCGGCAATCTATGGAGCACAAGCTTCCAGGTGATGGGCGGAGGCATCGACAGGCGCGGACAAACCGACGCGTTCCTGGTTGGCCCAAGATTCTTTGAGACTGTACATATTCCGCTACTTGCTGGGCGCACCTTCACACCGGCCGACTGCACATCGGACGATACCGCTACGGTTACACCGGTGATCGTCAATCAAGCATTCATTCGCCAGAACTTCACGAACGAAAACCCGCTTGGCCGCCATTTGCGCGGGTTGAAGAGCGAGGAAACGGATTCCGAGATCGTTGGAATCGTTGGCGATGCGAGGAACCAAGGTTTGCGGAGGGACGTCACCGCAACAGTGTACGTTCCGCAGAAGGAAGGAAGTACAACCTTCGAAGTTCGCAGCCTCGCCGACCCAACCGCACTCATTCCGGCAATTCGGGATGCCGTGGCACAACTCGACGGCAATCTCCCCATTTTTGGTGTCAAGACGCAATCCGAGCAGATTGAACGATCGCTCTTTCAGGAGAAGTTGATCGCGCGCTTGTCGGGCTTCTTTGCCAGCCTCTCGCTGACTCTTTCCTGTATCGGCGTCTATGGTCTGCTCTCCTACGAAGTTGTACGGCGCACAAGTGAGATCGGCATTCGCATGGCGTTGGGGGCGCGCTCCCACGATGTTCTCTGGTTTCTTGTCAGACGGGGCGTGGTGCTTGCTGCCGTCGGCATAGCCATTGGCATTGTGACCGCATCCGAACTGACGCAGTATCTGGCAAGTCTCCTTTACGGCGTTCGCCCAATCGATCCTCTAACCTTTGTAGCCGTTCCCGCTCTACTCATGCTGGTCGCTGTACTGGCAAGTTACATTCCCGCCCGCCGCGCCGCTCGCGTCGATCCCACGGTGGCGCTGCGCTACGAATAGGAGACCCTCATCATGCCGATCCTTCTGAAGCTCCGAAGTCTTGTGCAGAACCTGTTTTCCTCCCGTCGCGTGGAGAAGGACCTGGACCAGGAGGTCCAGTCCCACCTCGAAATGGTTAGAGACGAGAAGATTCGCGAAGGCATGTCGGCCGACGAAGCGCAGCGCGCCGCTCGTATCGATCTCGGCGGCATCGAGCAAGTCAAAGAACAGGTGCGCGAAGAACGCATCGGCAGCTGGCTCCATTCGGTTGTCTCGGATTGCCGCTTCGCGTTCCGCCAGCTCCGCAAATCTCCCGCCTTTACTGTGGTCTCCCTCATTACGCTGACCGTCGGGATCGGAGGGAATACTGCCATTTTCAGTTTTGTGGATCTGCTCTTGAATCATCCTGTGTCGCTGCAACATTTGAATCGTTTGGTGTCCGTGGACCGAATCAGAGCCGACGGCGAGGAAATGCCTCTCTCCTCCGCGGATTTCCGCGATCTGCGCACGGAAACGCAGAGCCTGGAAAGCTTCGCCAGCTATCAGGAGTGGTCTGCAAGCCTTCGGGGAAGCAGCGGCGCCGAGGAGTGCCGAGGAATTCGCGCCGGGGAAGATTTCTTCGCCACTCTCGAAGCAAAGCCGCTCCTGGGACGAACGTTTTTCCCGGATGAACATCGCCCCGGACAGAACCACGTCGCGGTTCTTAGCTACGCCTTTTGGCAGCGTGAATTTGCCGGTGATCCACGAGTCACGGACAAGACTCTGTGGCTCGATGAGCAGAACTACACCATTGTCGGCGTGATGTCTGCAAACTTCCGGTTCCCTCCCGGTAGCGCGCAATTTTGGGTTCCTCTGGCCTTCGACGACACGCAAGCGAACGACCGTGTTCATGGAACGCTTGCTGGCATAGGCCGCCTGAAAGCCTCGACCACGCTGGAGCAAGCGCGAGCCGAACTTGACACACTGTGGAGTCAGTTGCGGCAGCGCTACCCCGATGCGAACCGCCAGTGGAAACTCTCGGTGTTGCGTCTTGGCGAGCGTTTAGTCGATCAGGACAGCCGCCAATTCGCTCGACTTTTTCTCTGCGTCGCGGCCTTTGTTCTTTTAATCGCGTGCGTCAACGTGGCCAATCTGCAACTTGCTCGCGCTGCCAGCCGAGAGAGAGAGCTCTCCATCCGTGCGGCGCTCGGTGCGGAACGCAAGCGCATCGTGCGCCAACTGTTTACCGAAAGTCTGTTCCTCGCGGCTGTCGGAGGTGGCGGTGGTCTGCTACTCGCCTTCTGGGGCGTCGCTTTGATGCGCGCGAAAATGCCTGCTCAGGTCCGCGAAATCTGTGAGGTCTCCGGCATGCGTGTGGACCTGCGCGCGTTTCTGTTTACGCTCTTTGCCGCCATTGCTGCAGGCCTATTGTCCGGTGCGATTCCGGCATTCCGCAGTTCAAAGGTGAATCTGCGTGATTCCTTGGAGACGGGCGGCGCAAGAGTGGCAAGTGGAGGCCAACGCTTGCGCAGGGTCTTCGTTGTATCTGAAGTCATTCTCGCCGTGGTCTTGCTGATCGGCGCGGGGCTGATGGTGAAGGGCTTTTATCTGCTTGCGACTCGCCAAACGGCCATGAATCCGCAGACGCTCCTTACGTTTCACATCAATCTTTCTGCAAACCACTATGCTACGCCCCAGCTGCAACAAGCTTTCTACGCTGAGATTCTGGACCGTATACGCAGCATTCCGGGAGTGGAGGCCGCGTCCGTTGTGAGTGGTTTGCCATTCAGCTTTTACGAAAACGAGCAGAAGGCTCTTAACGATGAAACGCGCGGCGCATCCGAAGCCGACCTGCCCACTGTCATGGAAGAAGCCGTCTCTGATGACTACTTCCGGGTGCTGCGACTTCCTCTCCTCGAAGGCAGATTGTTCGATCAACGCGACGGTTCCGGAACTGCGGCGGTCGCGATCATCAGCGAGAGCATGGCTCAGCGGTTGTGGCCGGGCGCGCCGCAGCCCGTTGGCCGCCGGTTGAAAATCCCAGGCGGCAATACTCCCAACGACTGGATCACGGTCGTCGGCGTCGTCGGTAATACCCGGCACGAAGTGTACGATCGTTCGTTCCGTTCCATTTTCTACAGGCCGTTGACCCAAGCCACGGGTTCCTCAATGGACTTCGCGCTTCGTACCTCGAGCGATCCTCATGCGATGGTCGGCACAGTCCGCTCCGCCGTCGCGGAGATGGATCCCACCCAACCGGTCATAACGTTCATGACCATGACAGAAAAAATCAACGAACAGGCCAGCGCCCTGCAATTCGTCGCCGCCCTGATGGGCCTCTTCGGTCTGGTTGCAATCGTGCTTTCCGCCGCTGGCATTTACGGCCTCGTCGCCTACTCGGTTGCCGAACGGCGTCGCGAGATCGGAATTCGCATGGCGCTCGGCGCTCGCGCCAGCCTGGTCCTTGCGATGGTGGTTAAATTAGGCGTGTCGTTGGTGGCGATAGGCGGCGCGGTCGGCCTCGTCACAGGGTTTATTCTCGCTCAATTCCTCTCCAGCCTTTTTTACGGCGTACAAGCCTGGGATCCCGCCGTCTACGCGCTAGTCCCGGTTCTTTTACTCTTAGTCACTTTGCTTGCAACGTTCCTGCCCGCATGGAGGGCATCTCGCGTCGATCCCATGGTCGCCTTGCGCTACGAATAACACTGCTTCGATTGGAATAACGGCTTTGCGAGTGGGATCATCCAATCGACGCGCGTAGAGGGTGCTAAATCGCGCGACGGGGATTGGTGCAAATCATGCTCGCAAACAGGAAAGTCGCGGTGATCGCTCTGTTCGCTGGAAGCTTGCTGGCGCTGCCGGGCGCCGAGGCGCAGAAAAAGAATTCTCCCACCCTTCAGGATCGTCAAAGAGAGCAGCGCAGCCTGGCCATCAACATGGTGCGCGCCATTAACGCGGCGGAGGCGAACTATAAGAAAACTCATGGATCTTACGCCACCTGGGGCATGCTCTTCAGCAATGGCGACTTCACCGATACTGGAACGAAATGGTCTTCCGAATCGTACCCGACGGTGGCGCACGCCATGTACGGCAGTGGACCGGAAATCGTGCCCGGATGGAAGCTTCGGCTGACTGTTTCGAAAGACGGAAGCGCTTACGACTTGTCTCTGGAAGACGTGACCGATCCGAAATGTGGTTATGCGGTGATGAGCGACGAACGCGGAATCGTCCGCCAGGGAAAGTCGGTTGACTGTCCCTCGTGAAACCCAAACCTCAGCGCAACAACCGGAATGTCTGCGCGGAACCAGTCAGTCGGCCGGAGTCATCCGCGCCATTTCTCTCTCGCTGTTTCGTTGCGGCCGGATGGAAAAATACTTGTGCCGGCACGGATCACAGCGATAAGCAGGAATCGGCAGGCGCCGCCACAAGAAGCCAAGAGGAGAGTTGACCAGCTCCGGAGAGACGCGTTTGACCTCGTGATTTCCGCAGATGGGACAATGCGCATGGAGCGAATCGCTGAGGGACATCCGTCGAGCATAGAAACGGGCTTCACACTTTTTGCAGCGCCAAGGATATAGCGCCAATGCGCTGAACAAAAGGTCCGCCGTGCCTTGCCGGCGCGAACGGCGGGCGTCCTTACTTTTGCAGACGGGGCAATTCATCCGGGTCTTGGGAAGCTCTCAACTAACTGTGACAAAATATAGGGCAAGGCGGCGGCGCACGCAAGCCCCACGCCGCTGTCAGTTTTCGAATGTACAATATTGCTACTGGAAGACGTTCTTCCTTGCCGAGAGGAGTGGTATGCCGGAGTATACCGAAGATCACGCGATGGCGGGCATCGCTGCCAAGCTGCCGAAGCTGGAAGTCTGGCCGAACCGGTACTCGGGGTACGTGATCACTACACGCTATCCCGAATACACTTCGGTCTGCCCCAAAACCGGCCTACCGGACTACGGCACGATTACTATTCAATATAAGCCCCGAAAGTCCTGCATCGAGCTGAAATCCCTGAAAATGTACCTGCTGGCTTACCGAAGCCTGGGCATTTTCTATGAAAACGCCGTCAACAAGATGCTTCATGACATTGTCGAGGCGGTCCGGCCGAAATGGTGCGTCATCAAGGGGGAGTTCACGCCTCGTGGCGGTTTGCACACCACCATTTTCGCACGGTGGCCGGAGCGCTCCGCCGGCCGTCGCTCCGGACGTAAGTAACCGAACCGCCACTCGCCATTGGACTTGCAGCCCCGCCCGTTGGATAATTCTGGGGTTGGAAGATAACATCCTTTCCTGTTCATCCGAGGAGCGAGGAACATGAGCATTTCCCCAAACGTCCCCAGTCCCCAAGAGTCCTACCAGTATGAAAATACGGGAACCCCGCGCTGGATCGCGGTGCTGTTCGGATTGCTGATCGCCGGCTTAGCGCTTATCGGCTACGCCGGGCATTCGGTGCAAACGCGGTTGGAACAGGAACTCTCCAAGAACGAGGAACAGAACAAAATTCTCACCGCGCAACTCGAGCAAGCGAATACCCGCATCGCCGATTTAAAGGGGCAAGTGGATGTGACCTCGCAGAAAGTCGGCATGACGCAGGCCGAATTGGCGGAAGCCAGAAGCCGTGCTGAGTCCATTCGTAAGCAGCAGGTGGCTTCCGACCAGAAACTGACCGAACAGCTTTCCGCCGCGCAAAAGGCGAGCGATGAAAAGATTGGCGCCGTTGCCACGGACGTTAGCGGAGCAAAAAAGGACATCGACGCGACCCGCACTGACCTGGAAGCGACCAAGACCAAGCTGGAGCGCGCCGCAGGCGACATGGGTGTCATGAGCGGGCTGATTGCCCGCAATCACGACGATGTCGAAGAATTGAGGCGCAAGGGCGACCGCAACTACTACGAATTCACCATCCAGAAGTCCAAGAACGCTCAGAAGGTGGGTCCCGTGCAGATTGCCCTTAATAAGACCGACCAGAAGAAGAATAAGTACACCATCACGGTTTTGGCGGACGACAAATCCATTGAGAAGAAAGACAAAACCTCCGGCGAGCCTGTCCAGTTCTATGTAAAAGGCAGTGCGCGGCTGACTCCTTATGAAATCGTGGTTTTTGACGTAAACAAGAACCAGATAACCGGGTATCTGTCCACGCCGAAAGAGAACGCCACCCCTGCTCCGGCCAAGTAATTCTTGACGTTCATCGCCGGGTCCGTTCCCGGCGCGCACAAATCTCAAAGCCCTGTTCCCTGTTCTGGAAACTCTGCGGGGGACAGGGCTTCTGTGTTTCTGCGGGGAACGCTAGCATTTTATGTACACCCAACCCGACGGAGGATTCTAACCCATGTCCCATGCCCGCTCGTTACGCTGTCTTGGCGTTTTGTTGGTGTTCTTGCTAGCCCTGGCCTATTCCTCTGGTGCTGTCGCACAGTCAGCGCTGGATCCCGGTAAATTGTCCGGCCGCACACTTTTGTACCTGCAGTGGCGAGGCACGCCCTCCGGAGAGGTTCGCAAAGCCAATTCATTCTTTGCGCTATGGGACGATCCACAATTCGCTCCGGCGCGCGACTCCTTGCTGGATTCGTTTCTCAACAATCCAACCAACCAAAAGGGAAAGCCCAAAATAACGCGGGAAGAGCTTGAGCAGTACGCGACACTTCTGGACAATCCGTTTCTGTTCGGCTATCAGCGACAACCCGAATTGCATACGGCAGCGAAAACTCCAGCTTCAAAAGCGACGGCTCCGCCGGCATGGAATGGTTCGTTCTTCATCTACGACCGCTCCGGAAAGGAAGAGTTGTTGTCCAAGGCCGTAATGCAATTGCGCGGCGCGGAAGGGGAGATTCCGAAGCTAACGAACGTGACCGTCGCAGGCGTTCCATCCCTGAAGATCGAACGCAAGAGCGGAATCGCTTATTGGGCAGAGTTCGGCAAATATGCGGTCAGTGCCAATGAAATGCCGGTGTTCGAAGAAGTTCTGAATGTAGTGAATGGCAAGCCGGGAAATAGCGTGCTGTCTCAATCAGCCGCCTACCAGGAAGCAAAGCCGCTCCTCAATGGCGGAATCCTGGAATTTTTCCTCGGTGTTCCCAGTGCGGAGCAAATCGCCCTGAATTCGCCGGATAGCGCTACGGCGCAAGTACGTTTGCTGCTATCCGCGCTAAAACTGGACACCCTTCATTCTCTCGCAGGGCATATTTCGTTGGAGGGTCCCAAAACCCGCGTCACCGGCGCAGTCCTCGGCGACACGACTCCTGGCGGCCTTTTCGACATCTGGGCCGACGGCCAGGTCAGCCCGGTCTCCATGGGTTATCTATCCCCCGATACCGTCTATTACGGCGAGACGCAATTCAATCTTCTTGGCATTTACAACACGTTGAAGCGGGCCTTTTCCGGGCAAGGGGCCGCCGGCTCCGCGCAAACGACAAATCAACTTGAGAAAATGGTGGAAACACGCCTGGGCATGCCCCTGCCGGACGCGCTTGGTCTGATCACGGGCGAAGTCGCCTGGATCCAAAACAATCCCACGTTGGATGACGCCCAGAAAGTGTATCTTCTCGGAATCAAGAACAAGCCGGACGCATTGAAGTTGACGAGGAGCTTAATGGGCGACCGAATCACATCCGAGCGTTCCGAAGGTAATACGACCTATCTGAAAGTTTCCCTCCAGGGAGGACAAACCTCTGTCGGCGTAGCGCAGTGGAATTTCTACTATTTGGCTATGACTCCGACGCTGCTATTCGGTTCGTCGAAGAGCGATGTGCTGCACCAATATGTTCGGCAGACGCCAGCAACGCCCGACGCTACGCAGCTCAAAAGCCTGCTGGCTGCCCGCGCGCAATTCCCCGAAAAGCTCAATGGTTTCTCCTATTTCGATTTTCAGAAGGTAGATTGGCCGGGATTGAAAGCGAAATGGATTGCCGATGCCAACAAGGCGGCCCAGACAGCGAAGAGTACCGACGCAACTCAGACGGACAAGAAATTGGCGGATTGGCTGGTCCAGGTTAACCCTGACGTTTTTTCACGGCATCTTCATAGCATGACGGGTGCTTCGTGGAAGGATGCGAAGGGAGTGCATTTTGACGAGTGGCTGGACTGACACCCGCAGTCGAGCACCGCGCCGGACGTTGTATCGCGGTGTGTTTTTCTCCTGGCTTTCACTTCTCGGAATTTCAGTGCTGGCCCAGGAGCAAACGCCTGACACCGGCAAAAGCATTCGCGTTGAAGTAGATCGCGTTAACGTCGGCGTAATTGTCACAGATTCCAAAGGCAATTTTGTGGAAGGGCTTCAGCGCGACGACTTTCAGATTCTCGAAAGTACCGCTATCCAGCCCATCACGGACTTTGCCTCGGTGGATTCGCCGGCCCAAGTTCTTCTGCTGCTCGAGGCTGGCCCGGCAGTCTATCTCCTCCAAGACTCTCATCTATTTGTGGCGAGTGCGCTGCTGAGTGGACTTTCGCCGGGCGACCGCATGGCCATCGCCGCTTACAATGACGCTCCGACGCCGATCCTCGACTACACCGCGGATAAACGCGTCGTGGAAAATGCGCTCGACAGTATTCAATTCAACCTGGGTTTCGGCAACCTGAACCTCGCCAACAGCCTAAGCACTGTTCTCGATTGGCTCGCACGTGTGCCCGGCAAGAAATCGGTCGTGCTGATCTCATCTGGCGTAGACACATCGCCGGCTGCGAATATGCAAACTTTGCTTCCCCGCCTCGAGACCAGCGACGTACGCATCTTTGCCATCTCCATGAGCGGCCCTCTGCGTCACGGCAAGAAAGGAACGACGCAGCAGATTCTGCAAACGCAAAAGGCCTTCGAGCAAGCCGACGCGTGGCTAAAAGCCTTAGCGGATCGATCCGGTGGACGCGCCTACTTTCCAGAAAGCGCCAAAGCCTTCCAGGAAACCTATCATCAGGTCGCGCAATTGGTGCGCCACGAATACAGCCTAGCCTTTGTTCCTCCGAAAGCGGATGGGGCCACGCACTCAATTGATGTGAAGGTAGTTTCAGGCACCGAGAAGGAAAAAAATGGAGCGCCGGACTATCGCGTAGATCACCGCAGAGGTTACATCGCGCCAAAGCCGCCAGAGTAATGAGTCACTGTTGCGGCTTCACTCGAAATCCTTCATCACCCGCGCCATATCTCGCAGCCTTTCGTCAACCCGCGAGAACACCGTGTCTGGTTCGAACCTGCCGGCGCCGTTCCGTCTACCAGCGGGCGTTCCCGTCAGCAGTTCCACGCCCTGCTCCACGCGCGCAATCGGCCAGATATGAAATTTGCCGGTTGCCACTGCGTCCAAAACATCTTCTCGCAGCATCAGATCATCGACGTTCGCTTGCGGAATCATCACGCCTTGCGTGCCGCTCAGCCCGTCGATCCGGCAGGTGTCAAAAAATCCTTCGATCTTTTCGTTTACTCCGCCGATGGCCTGTATGTCGCCGCGCTGGTTCATGGAACCCGTCACGGCGATGTCCTGCCGCAGCGGCAACTCGGAGAGCGCGGAGAGCAGCGCGTAAATCTCCGTGGAGCTCGCGCTGTCGCCGTCGACTCCCGAATAAGACTGCTCGAAACAGATGCTCGCTGTTAAAGAAAGCGGCTTATCCTGAGCGAAGGAGGTGCGGAGATATCCAGTGATGATGTGGACCCCTTTGTCGTGGAACCGCCCGCTCAAATTCGACTCGCGCTCAATGTTAATGAGCCCTGCTTTGCCGAGGCCCACGCTGGCTGTGATTCGCACTGGCTTCCCGAAAGCGTAGCCGCCAATTTCCAAAACACTTAGGCCGTTGACCTGCCCAAGGTGCGAGCCGCTGAGGTTCACCAATAGAGTGCCCTCTTCCATCATTTCGCGGATCCGCGTTTCGATCAGGTTGTGCCGCTCGACTTTTGACGCAAGCGCTGCGCGCACATGCGCCGCGCGTACCACATTTTCCCCAGCTGCGGCAGCGGCGTAATGCGCCTCGCGAGCCAGATCGGCAATATCAATGAAGCGAGCCGTGACCTTGTTGCGCCTGCCGGCTTTGCGCACGCCGTACTCCAGAATCGCCGCAAACGCGCCCCGATCAAATGGAAACAAGTTCTCCTTTTCGCTGAGGGTCCGTATCCGTCCGGCATACTCTTCGATCACGCCGTCACTCATCGCCATTTCTTCGTCAAACTCCACCCGCACTTTGAAAATCTTGCGGAAGTCTTCCTCATATTCGTAAAGGAGTTCGTAGAGATTGCGGTCGCCGATCAGAATCACTTTCACGTTGATATCAATCGGCTCCGGCTTCAGAGCTGTCGTCGTAAACGGGTAAAAGGTCTCGAATGGCTGAATCTCCACCCGATTGTGGTTCAGCGTGCGCTTCAGAGCTCGCCACACGCCCGGCTCGGAAAGTGCTTCAATCGAATACATAATCAAAAAACCGCCATCGGCCCGCAGCAACGAGCCAGCGCGCAGGTCCATGAAATCGCTGGTCCACCCGCCGCGCGCATCGTACGCCCGCTGAATGGTGCCGAACAGATTCGTATACGAGGGGGTGGTTTCAAAAATCACCGGCGACGCATCTTCGTGATTGTGGGCGAGAAGGACATTGACACCGTATACACGAAACGGATCGCGTTCCGGTGTCGGACCCTTTTGCATGACTTCGGGCGGCGCATCTTGCGCGTGCTCTTCTTCGCCTTCGCGTTCCTTAAAAGGCCCGAGATTGTCCAAGAGGTGGTGCCGCACTTCTTCCAGATATTCGGTCACGCTTTGCCCGGGATACTTTTCCTTCAGCTCTTCGATGACGCCATCGACCAGGACCGATGCCGCTTCCTGCTCCAGGTAGCTGAGCTCGCTCGCCAGTTCACGCGACAGCGTGAGCGTCTTGCGGTACACAACCGTGAACTCCTGGCGAAACTGCTCGTACTTCCGCTCGATTTCCTCCGCCACGCCGGATTCCAGTTTGCCTTCGTGTACCATCTTCGTGATGTCTTCAATCGGCACCATCTGTCCTTCGAGCACCGGGAAAATTTCCGGCAGTGCCACCGCGCCCACCTGCATGTGCCCCAACGCAAATTGATCTCGGGCGATGCGCCGCGTGAAATCGTCCATTAGATCCTTTTCACGTACGGAAAATCGCTCTACGATCCGCCCTTTTTGCCGTTGAAACGGTTCGCCTTCAAACACCTGCGGAATGCGCCTCCGCAAGAAGTCAATGCCCGCCTGCATGTCCTTTCTAAAATTATTGGCGGAGCCGCGCGCAAGGATCAGCAAGCGCGGCCGGTCCGGCAGCTTGAAATTGTGGACATAGCACCGGTCAAGAGAAGGTTTTGTGGCGGGATGAAGATCCTCGATCATCTGCGCGATCGTGCCTCCGCGGCTCGTTCCCGCCAAGCCGCACACGAACACGTTGTATCCCGGCGCGGAGAGCTCCACACCCATCTTCAGCGCGCGTAGCGCACGTTCCTGCCCGACGAAACCTTCGCGTTTTTGCGCTTGCGCGGTAGTTTCGAAGGGAATGCGCGAAAGCTCGCAGCGCCACCGCAGTTTTTCGGGGCCGAGTTCCGTCACTGTCAATTCCGGTTTTTCCGTCTTGATAACCATGCGAAGCCGTACTGTAGCACACAGAAAACTCAGCGGCTGTCAAATTACCCGCCGAGTTAGGCTAGAAGTTACGCAGCCTCCCGTTCCAGCTCTTCCTGGTGGTCCATATATACGCGCAGAATTCCGAGCGCCGCGGCCACGACTGTCGGACCGACCACCAGCCCCAACAAACCGAACACGTTGAGCCCCCCCAAGATGCTCACGAAGAGCAACAAATCGTTGAGTCGGGTGCGATTCCGCAACAGCAACGGACGTACGATATTGTCCGCGAGTCCTGCCACTCCACCGCAAATCGCGAGGACCACGATCGCCTTTCCCCAATGTCCGTTAAAAACAAGCCACACCGCAGCCGGAAACCAGATCAAGGAAGATCCCACGACGGGAACGATGGAGAAAAAAGCCACTAGCACTCCCAAAAACACCGGTCCCGGAAGCCCCGTCCACTCAAACGCCAACCCGCCTAACGCGCCTTGGATCGCCGCGATCAGCAACGCTACCGCCACGCTGGCGAAAATGAGGTCTCGTGATTCCTTCAGCATATCGTCCTGAATTTCCCGCTCAAACGGAATCAGGTGCCGGACCGCGCGCAACAATTTTTCTCCATCTCGAAAGACAAAAAACAGTGCGAAGAGCAAGATGAACAAGTTCACTAGAAAGGAGAACAGGTTTTTGAGCAGCGAGCCAAGGCTGGACGCCACAAACGAGGCGATTTTCTCGGCACCCTGACGAAGCCCGCCAACCAAGTCTAAATTCTGCATCGAATCTGGCAGATGGCGACGAATCGTTTCGAGGAAATCTCGCGCCGTTCCCGTCCCATTGGTGCTGAGTGTTTCGCGAATGCCCGAACTGGCTTCAATCGCCTCTCGTGCTGCATACAACATGACCAGCAGCACCGGCACGATCAGAAGAAACGTCACGCCCAAAGTGCAGAGCAGTGCCGCCCAGGTCGGTGAAAACCGTTGCCCGAGATATGTGTACACCGGATAAAAAAAGATAACCAGCACCGCCGACCACGCGAGCGGAATCAGAAATGGCTCCGTGATGAGGAACACCAGGTAACCGAGCAGCAGCAGCGCCCCGTAGGAAAGAACCGTGGTTAATCTGTCACTGGTTGTGGTGTTTCGGTTGGCTTGCGTCATTCGCGTTATATAATTCATCCCGTCCAGGCGCCAGGGGCACGTTGCCGCCCCGTGGAACGTTATGCGGTCTGCCCAAGGGAAGCACGAATCCATGCCCTCGTCGAAAATCCCATTCAATTACGAGCAGGCACGCCTACTTGCTGTACTTGCTTTGATCAATTTTGTCAACTTTGCCGATCGTCAGGTCCTTAATCCCCTGGTCCCGCTTTTGCGGCTGCATTTTGGGGTGACCGACACGCAACTCGGCTCGTTGCAGTGGGTTCTCCTGGTGGTGTTGGCCGCGGCCAGCATTCCCTCCGGATATCTGGCGGACCGCTTCAACGAGCCGAAGATCATTTCCGCCGGGGTTCTTTTCTGGAGCATCGCGGCCATCGCCAGCGGTCTCGCGCCCACCTTTGCCTTCTTGTTTGTGGCGCGCGGTCTGGTCGGGATAGGCGAGGCGGCCTACGCCCCAGCGGCACAATCGCTGATCTCCGATTCCTTTTCCCCGGACAACCGCGCGATGGCGCAGTCCATCTTCGCTGCGGGAATGATACTCGGCGGGGTTTCCGGACTCGCGCTCGGCGGAATCATGGGAGACCGGCACGGTTGGCAACACGCCTTCTTCGTCGTAGGTATTCTTGGGGTAATTCCTGGCTTGTCCGCGCTCAAGCTGAAGGAACCACCGCGCCGCCCGCGATCTGAAGTTGTCCCTGTCATGCAACTACTCCGTGTCCCGGCGTTCGTGGCCATGATCGTTGCAGGAATCTGCATCACCTTTTCCAGCGTGTCATTCGTCACTTGGGGCATCGATTACGCCAAAACCTATAAGGACTTCAGTACGAAGGAAGCCGCTCTTTCCCTTGCCATCATTGCCCTGTTTTCCTCCGTGTTCGGCGCGCTTTCCGCCGGTTATCTCGCCGACCGCCTCCAGAAAAAATTCGCCTATGGACGTGTGCTCATAATCGCGATCGCATTTCTAGCTGCGGCACCGTTTTTGCTGGTAGCGATTCAGGCCGACGAGAAATGGATGGTTCTGGCGGGTTTCTTCGGCTCGATGTATTTCATGTCCTGGTATCACGGGCCGACCACGGCGGTACTCCACGATTTGACGCCGCAACGCGCGCACGCCACGGCGATTGGAGTCTACATGTTTGCGACGCAACTGCTCGGCGCCTTGGGCCCGCTTCTCATCGGCAAAATTTCAGACATGAGCGATATGCAGATTGGATTGCAAGCGGCAACGGCGGTGATGGTTTTCGGCGCGCTTTTGTTGCTCCTCGTGATTCATTTCATCCGCCGCGATGGCCTGCACCATCCACGCTTGGCGCAGTTCCGCGCGGAAGAAAAAGCTGCCGCGCAACAGGAAGCGGTCGCCGGTACTCTGTGATGCAGTTTGTCTTTACTTGATCCCGGTGAGGGCGATGAGGCGGGTAACTTCGTCGTGCGTCACGTCGTAAAGCGGCCGAACGTCGTCTTCTTCCAGCCGCGAGCGAAGGTATTCAGCCGCTACAAAACTCGCTTCGCGATCTGTCAGGTCGCGTCCGGTCTTGTCGCGAAACTCCACGAACGCTGTATGCGCCAGGCCGACTATCAGTCCCTCTCCATCCACTTCAAATTTCGCGTCGATGGTGTCGCTGTGCCGCGTGGCGATAGCGTTCCAGATATGCGAGAATCGGCAATCGTAGACGTGGCCGCTAAGCTTGGATGCCACATCGAAAGCGCCAATAAACTGGTTCATGGCGCCGTTGTTCGCTAATACCGGGAGGGATGGCACGAGTTCCTCTTTTCGTTGCGGACGTTACCCAAGTAGTTTCCAATTCCCCTGCCCCCCTGTCAATGTTTCACCTTCGGTCGACGAATCTCAGCAGCCTCCGCTGTAATGTCGGTATACTTCAGTCCCGCTCCGGTGTTGAAAATAACGACTCGATCCTCGGGCTTCAGAAAACCCGTGCTCAGCAAATGATCGTAAGCCGCCGTAGCCGCTGCGCCCTCCGGAGATAGAAGAATCCCCTCATGCCGCGCCCAATCCTTGAGCGAGGCGAGAATCTGCTCATCCGGTAGCGCGACGGCCACACCTTTCGACTCCCGCAAAATCTCGAGCATGATGTAATCGCCATACGGCTTCGGTACGCGCAGCCCCGCGGCGAAGGTCGCTGCATCCTTCCACATCTCACTGGCTTTCTCATGCTGCTCGAACGCACGTACCACGGGCGCACATCCGGACGACTGCACCGCGATCATCCGCGGCCGCTTGCCCGGCTGCACCCAGCCCAACTCCTCCAGTTCCGCAAACGCTTTCCACATGCCAATCAAGCCGACGCCACCTCCCGTGGGATAAAAAACCGCTGCGGGATATTCCCAGCCGAGCTGCTCGACTAGCTCGTATCCCATGGTTTTCTTGCCTTCCACGCGGAACGGTTCTTTCAACGTGGAAATGTCGAACCAGCCTTCCCCGTGTTTGCGCTCAGCAACAATTCGTCCGCAATCGGAAATCAATCCATCGACGAGCGTGACGTTCGCGCCGTAAAGAACTGCCTCAAAATAATTCGCGAATGGGACGTCCTTTGGCATGAAGATGTGCGCTTCTATTCCAGCCGCAGCGGCGTATGCGGCAAGGGCGCCCGCGGCATTTCCCGCTGAAGGAGCCGCCAGTTTCTTCAGCCCGTAGCTTCGCGCCATCGTCACGGCCATGGCCATGCCGCGCGCCTTGAAGCTGCCGGTGGGATTCGCGCCCTCCTCCTTCAGAAACGCATTGGGATACCGCCGGCTCTGCACTACGGGCGTCCACCCTTCGCCAAGCGAAACCGGTGTCGCATCGGGAAGCACGGATTCGTAGCGCCACATGCCCGCCCAAGGCTTGGCCGAACCGGTGCGGGCGATTTCATCGCGGTGCGCTTGCCCATGCAATAACGCCAGGTTATAGCGAACGTAAAGCGATCCAGCGCATTGCGGGCAAACCGTTCTAGCCGATTCCGTTGCGACGTGTGCGTTGCAGCGGGAGCATTCGAAGTAAAGAATTTTGGCCATGGTTCGAAGATAGCAGCGCGGCGAAGCTGCCGGCAAGTTGGCCCCTGATTGTGGCGCTTCTAAGAAGCGCTATTGTGCCTTTGCAGGACACGCTATGATGTCGCGGCAACGCCGCCTCTACATGCGGTCGAGGATTACACTTTGCCTAGCGATACGTCAAAGCACAGTTCCCTTCCCTTGATTTGCGGTTTGCTATTTTTCTTGGCAGGTGCTTTGTTCCTGGCGTTTCCGCCTGGCCGTCTCTGGATCACGTCGCTGCGTTGGATAGGCCTGTTGATCTTAGGCTACGTGGGATTTGGCAAAAAATCGCTAACATTTTGGATCCTTTTTGCGATGCTCCTTGGCCTTGAAATTGGGTTAGACTGGCCGCAATTCGCGGCGCATCTTCGGATCTTCAGCGATATTTTCCTCAGGCTCATCAAGCTGATTGTGGCTCCCTTGATTCTGGGAACTTTAGTCACCGGCATTGCCGGACACGGCAATGTCCGCAAAGTCGGCCGGATCGGGCTGAAAAGTCTGCTCTACTTTGAAGCCGTCACGACCATTGCGCTCTTCCTCGGCGTAGCGGCGATCAATCTGACGCGCGCCGGTGTGGGACTGACAATGCCCGCGACCATCACCGAGCAAGTTCCGCAAAATGTACCGGCGCTACGGTGGGACGATTTTCTGCTGCACGTTTTCCCGGAAAACATCGTCAAAGCCATCGGAGAAAATCAGATTCTGCAAGTAGCTGTTTTTGCCATTCTGTTCGGAATCGCTCTCACGCAAGTGCCAGAGAAATCCCGCCTGCCGATGCTGAATTTCATGGAATCCCTGACGCAAACCATGTTCCGTTTCACGAATATCGTCATGTATTACGCCCCTATCGGTGTTGGCGCGGCCATGGCCTACACCGTAGGTCATCTCGGAATTAGCATTCTGCTGCCGCTCGGGAAACTGGTCCTTACCGCTTATGGTGCGCTGCTGGTATTTTTATTTGGCGTCTTGCTCCCAATCGCTCTCCTGGCACGCCTGCCGGTGCAGCGCTTCTTGCAAGCCGTTGCTGAACCCGCCACCCTTGCGTTCGCTACCGCTTCTTCCGAGGCAGCACTGCCACGCGCGATGGAATCGATGGAGGCGTTCGGCGTTCCGCGCGAAATCGTCGCCTTCGTGATTCCCGCAGGTTACAGCTTCAATCTCGACGGCTCCACGCTGTATCTGGCTCTCGCGTCGATTTTTGTGGCTCAGGCTGCTGGGATCCGCATGACCTGGACGCAGCAGCTGTTCATGGTTTTTACCCTGATGCTCACCAGCAAAGGTGTAGCGGGTGTGCCTCGCGCAGTTCTCGTCGTGCTACTCGCCACCGCCGGGACATTCGATTTGCCGACCGAGCCGATTTTCCTGATTCTTGGCGTGGACGCTCTGATCGATATGGCGCGCACTTCCGTCAATGTAACGGGAAACTGTCTGGCGAGCGCGGTAGTCGCTCGCTGGGAAGGTGAATTGCGGCAACCCACAACGGAAACCGCATTGGAGGCCTGATTTTTGTCGCTTGTTCCACCATGAAACCAATCCTAGCGTGCAAATTTTTCGTCGTAAGCTTTTGACGCGAATGGCGCCGACTACGCTAAAATTGTAGGGATATGATTTCTGTCGATAACGTCACTATGCGCTTCGGCTCGCGTGTCCTCTTTGAAGAGGTCACTACCACTTTCATGGCCGGGCGCCGCTATGCGATTTCCGGCCCCAATGGCGCCGGCAAATCCACATTCATGAAGATTTTGACCGGCGAGCTGGAACCCACCACCGGCAACATCAACCGGCCCAAGCGAATCGGGATTCTGCGCCAGGACCAGTTCGCCTTTGACAAATTCCGCGTCATTGACACGGTGATTATGGGCAACGCCACGCTCTGGAAGGCGCTGGAAGAGCGCGATGCACTCTACGCGAAACCTCACGAGGACTTGACCAACGAAGATGGCATGCGGCTTGGCGAACTCGAAGGCATCGTTGGCGAAGAAGGTGGCTACACCGCGGAAGCCGACGCCGGTGTTCTTCTCGATGGTCTGGGCATCGACGCGGCATTGCACGAGCGCAAAATGGGTGAACTGCAGGGCGGGCAAAAGGTTCGCGTGCTCCTGGCGCAAGCCCTGTTTGGCAATCCTTCGGCGCTGCTGCTCGACGAGCCTACCAACAACCTCGACCTCGATTCGGTGCACTGGCTGAAAGAATATCTCTGCGAATATCACGGCGTGCTTATCGTCATCTCGCACGACCGCCATTTTCTGAACAGCGTCTGCACGCACACGGCTGACATCGACTACCAAACCATCATCATGTATCCCGGTGGCTACGACGACATGGTGCTGGCGAAGACGCAGATCCGTACGCGCATGGAAGCGGATAACGCGGTCCGCGAGAAAAAGATCGCGCAGCTGAACGACTTTATCGCCCGTTTCTCCGCCGGCACGCGTTCGGCACAAGCCACGTCGCGCAAGAAGGAAGTCGAGCGTTTGCAGACCTCCGAATTGGCGAAATCCAACATTCAGCGGCCGTACATTCGCTTTCAGACCGAAGTTCCTTCAGGCCGTGTGCCGTTGGAGATAAAACGCCTTGCGAAATCGTATGGCGACTTGAAGGTCTTCGATCATTTCTCCGCGCATGTGACCCGCGGCGAGAACATCGCGCTCACTGGCCGCAACGGCGCCGGCAAAACCACCATGTTGAAATCGCTGATCCACAACGCAGGCAAATTCATCGGCGATCCGGAGCGCGAATTCACCATCGATTCTGGCACGGTCGCTTGGGGCCACGAAGTCTCCGTCGGCTATTTCCCACAGGATTTCTCCTACACCATCGACAAGAGCAAGGGCGTGAACGCTCTCGAATGGCTGTGGCAGTTCAAGCTCGACGCAACGCAGGAAGAGATTCGCGGTTTTCTCGGGCAGATGCTCTTCAGCGGCGATGATGCGTTGAAACCAACCTCCGGACTTTCCGGCGGGGAGCAGGCGCGCCTGATTTTCTGCCGCCTGATGATTCAGAAGCCGAACTTCCTGGTGCTCGACGAGCCAACCAACAACCTAGACTTGGAAGCCATCAACGCGCTGAACATTGCCTTGCAAAAATATGACGGCACGCTCTTGCTCGTGACCCACGATGAAGACGTTCTGGACGAAGTGGCCACACGCATCTGGCATTTCAAAGACGGCAAAGTAGACGATTTCAAAGGCACCTACGAAGAATTCCAACACGCCAACGCCAATAAAGTCACAACAGCGCAAAAAGGACGTTAGCCCGCACCGTAGTCGCACCGTAGTTTGACTTCCACCTTTCGCGCCTCTAAGATGACTCGGCACGTTTCACTCAGCCCATGCTTGGCAAGACTATTTCGCACTATCGCATCTTGGAAAAATTGGGCGGCGGCGGCATGGGCGTCGTCTACAAGGCTCGGGACTCCCGCCTGGGCCGCCACGTCGCGCTGAAATTCCTGCCTCCCGACATGGCCGGAGATCGTCAGGCGCTCGACCGCTTTCAACGCGAGGCTCGTGCCGCGTCGGCTCTCAATCACCCAAACATTTGCACGATTTATGATGTGGGCGAAGCTGAGGACCAGCCCTTCATCGCCATGGAATTGCTGGAAGGGCAAACGCTGAAACATCGCATCAGTGGCGCACCCGTGGACCTTGGCCTGGTCCTCGAACTGGGCATACAGGTTGCCGACGCACTTGCCGCCGCTCACGCCAAGGGCATCGTGCACCGCGACATCAAACCAGCGAATATCTTCCTCACCGACCGCGGCCAGGCGAAAGTCCTCGATTTTGGATTGGCGAAGGTCGAATCGCCTCATCGCGGTGATGGAGAGACAGTGAATGAAGAGCCTGGGCGCGGAAGAACCCAGGGAATAACCGACGCCGGGCTGACCAGCCCGGGTAGTTCGATTGGCACGATCGCCTATATGAGCCCAGAACAAGCGCGTGGGGAAGAACTCTGTACCCGCACGGATCTGTTTTCCTTCGGCGTCGTCCTGTATGAGTTATCCACGGGGAAAGTGCCTTTCCCCGGCTTCACGACTGCCGTCATCTTCGATGGCATTCTGAACAGCACGCCCGCTCCTGTGGCCAAATCCAATCCCAAGGCTCCCCCGGAATTGGATCGCATCATCCAGAAGGCCCTGGAAAAGGACCGCGATCTGCGTTATCAGACCGCGGCGGAACTGCGTGGCGACTTGAAGCGTCTCAAGCGCGATCTCGATTCGTCTGGCCGTGTGGAATCGGCCCGCAGCCAAACTTCCGGCGCCACAGTGGCCTCTACAACTGGGTCCATTCCCGCAGCCAAGAAAACCGTGGCGGTTCTTTACTTCGAGAATCTGAGCGGCGCAAAGGAAGACGAGTATTTTCGCGACGGTATGACCGAAGACATCATCACGGAACTCTCCAAGATCGGACGGCTGCAGATTTTTCCCCGTTCCGAAATGCTTTTCTTCCGCGATAAGCAGGTGACGGCGCCACAAGTAGGCGAAAAACTCGGTGCCATGTACGTTCTCGAAGGTTCCATTCGGCGTGCCGGAAACCGTCTGCGCATCACCACGCAACTGGTCGAGAGTAGCACGCGCCATTCCGTGTGGGCGGAGCGCTACGATCGCCAGATGGAAGACGTTTTCGCAGTGCAGGAAGAGATATCACTCAGCATCGCCAAGGCGCTCGAAATCACTCTTTCCCCGCAGGAAGAAAAGGTCATTGCCAGAAAACCCACGGATAATCCGCAGGCCTACGACTTTTTCCTCCGCGGCCGCAATTACCTGCGCCAGCGGCAGTTTGAGTATTCCCTCGCCATGTATGAAGAGGCCGTCAAGCTCGACTCCAAATTTGCCTTGGCTTACGCGGGTATGGCTCACGTTTGGGGCGGCATGCACGAGTTCCGGACGCCGAATCCAGAGTTTATCGACAAGGGTCTGGAGGCCTGCGCGATGGCCAGCAACCTGGCGCCGGACCTTCCGGAAGTGATCTCCGCGCGAGCGCGTATTCACTACGCGCAGCAGCATTTCGATGATGCCATTCGCCTGGCCAAGCGAGCCATCGAGCGGCAATCGGATTCCGAAGGAGCGCATGACGTTCTTGCGCGTTCGTATTTTGCTTCCGGCCGCCACGAAGAGGCCGCGCAATTGGCGGAAAGCGCGATGGAGATCGTCGGCAACGACTACAACGCGCTGATTCCGTTGATCAACAGCCTGGAGAGTTTGGGCCGCATTGCGGATGCGGAACGGTTGCGCACCCGGGAGCGGGAAGTTCTTGTGGAACAGTTGCAGCGGTTTCCGGACGACGTGCGGGCGCGAATCCTGCTGGCGTGCGACCTGGCAATCTTGGGACAGCAGGACGAAGCGGTCCAACACATCAAGATTGCCGTGGCGATGCGCCCGACGGATGCCAACATTTTATACAACGCGGCTTGCTGCTACGGCGTGTTGCGGATGAAAAAAGACGCGCTCGACGCGTTCCGGCGCTGCGTGCTTGCCGGTTATCACAACGCGGGCTGGGCTACGAAAGATCCGGACCTGGGAATTCTTCACGACGACGCAGAGTTTTTGAAGCTGGTCGTATCCGGTGAATACAAAACCGGCGCATCCACGTAAAAGCTGAACGCAACTGAAGAACTGTTAGCGAGCGGTGCCCGCGGGAACCTCTGCGTGCGAATAGCTTTGAATCGCGCCGCCAACTCCCGCGCCGGGAGTGTGGCGATGGCCCTGATCGATTAGAACTTTGTCGAGGGCCGCAAGCAATTGCAGGATAAATTGCTTTTGGCTGCAGTAGCCCATGGTGCCGAGCCGCCAGATTTGTCCCTTCGTGGCGCCAATGCCCCCGGCAATTTCAATGTTGAATTCCTCAAGCAGCTGATTGCGCACTTTGACGTCATCGATGCCCGCGGGAATCTTCACGGCCGTGACCGTAACCAGGCGGTCTTTCGGGTTCTCCACGAACATCTGCAAGCCCATGGCTTTCACTCCCGCCACGAGCGCGAGCTGATTGACGCGGTGGCGCTCCCAGCGGGTTTGCAGGCCTTCTTCGAGCAGAATGCACATGGCTTCGCGCAGCGCGTAAATCAACGATATTGGCGGCGTGTGATGATACAGCCGGTCCTTGCCCCAAAAATTCATCGCGGTGGAGAGATCGAAATACCAGCTTTGCACTTTGCTTTTGCGGGAGCGAAACACCTCTTCGGCGCGCGGGCTGACCGTGATAGGCGACATTCCCGGAGGCGCGCTGATCGCTTTCTGCGAACCGCTGAAGCAAATATCGACTTTCTGCTTGTCGACATGGAGCGGCACGGCGGCCAGCGAAGCGACCGCGTCCACAACCAGCAACGCGCCGCATTCATCGGCCACTTTGCGAAACGGATCGATGTCGGTGAGCACGCCGGTGGAGGTTTCGCCCTGTGCCAAGCCAATCATCTTGATCTTGCGTCCCTTGGCTATTTTGCGTACGTCTTCCGGATCGACCGGCTTACCGAGCGGCGCTTCGACCAGGTGCGCTGTTGCGGGCGTGTGCTGCGCGATCACGTGCATGCGTTCTGAGAACATTCCGTTGACGCAGCAAATCGCTTCGTCGCCGGGTTCAAGCGAGTTCAGTACCGCCGCTTCGATGCCGCCGGAACCAGAGGCAGAAAGCGGGAACGTAATGCGATTCTCGGTCTGAAACACCTGGCGCATGAACGCTTGCGTTTCCTCCATGCAATTGCGAAACCATGGATCGAGGTGGCCGACAATGGGCGCGGCGAGAGCGCGATAGACGCGAGGATCGATCGAGCACGGGCCTGGGGTCATCATCAGCCGTGCTGGCGGGTTGAATTGGCCAATCGGTGGTGTCATTGGTTTGGTTTCCTTTCGGCGGTTCCTGGAAGGCCGTTCCGGACGTCCCGCCAAAGCGTCCTCGGGAAAACGCTAGCGTACCGCGGGAAAATCTAGTTTGGCGCAGCGTAAGGCAGTTGCGCAACGGTCAAATTGGATGGGCCGAACCGTAGTTCCGACATCAGACGCCCGCGCGCCAATCAGGGCAGGGTGTAGACGTGTTCCTGGATAGCTTTGGTCAATGTCGCCCGCTCAGATTCTTCCTCCGCCGGAAACATTTGGCGCACTGCCGGATCGATCATCGGTGAATTGACTTCAGGATTGGCACGATAGTGCTCGAGACCCGAGAGAACCATGCGGCGCCGGGCGTCAAGGTGCCGGTAAGCGTCAAGATCCGAAAAAAAACAGAAACCAACTGCAAGCACAACCGTCACGAGGTAAAAGCGCCTTGGATTGAAGGAGGCCAAGCGACCGGGTAGATACTGCCTGAGAAAGACGTAACAGAAGATAAGCAAAAAAATGGAATACATGCTGTATCGCGGCGCGCTCAACCCACGCACCCACGCCACCACTACTGCGATGATCAGGATCCAAGTCGTGAAGTAAAACGCCACAGGATTGGTCCGGTCGAAGCGGGAATGAAGCGCAAGGAAAAGAACCGCACATATCGCCATGCCCAGTAGGGTTGCCGCCCATCGGAATGGAAGCGCACAACCCAAGAAGAGGAAAAAGTGGTAGAAAAACTTCGGAATTTGCCAAGTTCTGTGCATGGTGTGCAGCGTTTCATGGCTGGGAGTGTAATGATACAGATAGCAAGCCAGCGGCAAAACGAAACTGGCGCACCACGCCATAGAATCCGCATAGGCACGCCGGCGTAGAAGCAGCAACAGACCCACTGGAACCAGGAAAAATCCATTGGCCGAACTGAACGTTGCCAGAATCGCGCACAGACAACTGAGCAGCAGACGGGCGCGACCCGGCTCAGCCGCCCCTTTCGGAATTAGAAGATAAATCGACAGCAGACTGAACGGAATCACCGGGAGAGCTTGTAGCCCGGCCATGGCCCAATTGAGAGTTTCCCAATAGGAGAGCGAGAACCACAGGACGCTGATGGGCAGGAATTCAACCAGACGTTGCGCTAAGTCGCCGGTCTCTGTCTGATATGCCCGCCAGAGAAGATAACCTGTGGGTAACAGAAATAGGTTGCCGAGCATTTCTAGAAATCCGAAGTTTAGATGACCGGCGAGCGCCATCTGTAAGGCGACAATGGCATGCTCAAAACCCAGCTTGTAGTCGTTTGTCTGGTAGGTAAGGATGTGCACCAGCTTGGCCTGCCAGGTGGGCAAGTTTTGATATTGGACGGTAAAGGCCAGGATGACATTGTAATCATCCTGGTAGGGGACACTGAGCCGCTGGCGGTAGAGCAATGCAAAAGCAATGATCGCCGGAAGCGTTATCGCAATAAGTAGCAGAATAACGCTGCGCGGCCGGGCTGCCTGGTTTTTTGCCATGTCCCTCACGCGCTACAGGTCCTTGGCCCAGTCGATGGATTTGAACCGGTAGGCGCGGCGGCTTTCAAGCCAGCCATTGGCGCGGGGAGAAGTCGTCGCGATCCTACTGTAGTTTGGGCGGCAACCCGGGCTAGAAAGCTGCGGCACGAGCTGTAGGTGATTTTGCGTCTTGGCGCGGCAGTAGTGGTCGTCGCCGTCGTTGCTGACACAGGTGAGCGAGCCGGTTTGCGCGCGAAGGGGCGTGGCCGCACCGGTGAGCAGAAGGACGAGCGCGATGAGAATGGGATGTGCGACGACAATCAGTTTGGCTGGTGGGCGGGTTTCGGTTGGGTGCACAGCGGTTGTGTCGTTCATAGCCGATTCCGGCCGATAGCATAAGCCAGCGTGGCCGGATTGGACAAGGGAACGCCATGTGCGGCTCGCGATGCCCCGCGATTCGTGCCCCGTTAAGACTGCCATAGGCATGGGATGCGAAGGCCGACCGGCTCGCGTCACACTTGTAGAACCACCCCCTCCCCACGGTATTTCTGTGCGGGCGACGTAAGACGACTAAGTGTCTTGGGGGGACGGAGCCGGTTCCCATGCCGCATGGACTACATCGCCACTTTGAACCTAGAGACTTCCAGTTCCTTACTTTCAGTTGTTACGAACGTCGCGCATTCCTCGGCCCCCGAAGCCAAAACCACACCCCTAAGAGTTCTCGGCGAAGTGCGTGTGCAAACGCGATTCCGCCTCGCGAGCTACGTCGTCATGCCCGAACACGTCCATCTCCTCATCGAAGAACAGCCGGCGCAACGCCCGCGAAGGGTAGGCACCCACGTGACTTAGCGCCTGACTTGCCGCTAGCCCACTCTTCATTCTCGGCGTTTGGTATGCTGTTGTGCCTCTTGCGAGACCGAAAAGGGGGGAATTCAAAATGGGGGATGGAGGATCACTTGGGACGAGTGCGGGTGTTGTTGGCGGAAGATCATGGGTTGGTAGCGGAGGCGTTTGAGAAGTTGCTGGAGCCGGAATTTCAGGTGGTGGGAATGGTGGGAGATGGGCAAGCGCTGCTGCGCATGGCGCGAGAGCGGAAGCCGGATGTGGTGCTCCTGGATCTGTACATGCCGGGAGGGGACGGGTTGGTGGCGGGAGAGTTGCTGAAGCGGTCGATGCCGCGAATCAAGATTGTTGTGGTGACGGTGAATGACGATGTGAAGACGGCGATGGGCGCGCTGAGCCGCTGGGCGGCGGGGTATGTATTGAAGAGGTCGATGGGAGCGGAGCTGACAAAGGCGGTGCGGGAAGTGATGCGCGGCGGGAAATATGTGACGCCGGCACTCGGGAAAGAGTGGGGCGAGGGGAACGGATTGGGCACCCAGCCGGAGCGCGTGCTGACGATACGGCAGCGGCAAGTGCTAAATCTGTTGGCAGGCGGATGCACGATGAAAGAGGCGGCGGCGATCCTGCACGTAACGGCGCGGACGGTGGCGTTCCATAAGTACAGAATCATGCGGGAATTTGGAGTGAAAACGAATACGCAGTTGGTGCAGTTTGCGATAAGGGAGAGAGTGGTGGGAGATTGAGAGGGCCTCGGAGAAGCAGGTAGGCCTGCGTAGGGGCTCAGGCCTACCTGCTTCTTTTTGTTTTGGGCTTCATGTCAGGGCTGACGGACCCCTTAAGAGAAGAGGGGGTTCCTCGCTCCGCGGACTCCCGGAATAAGCGGTAACCGCGCAAAGGCACGGATCTCAAGACCGGCCACTACGAGAGCTGGGCGTCGAGGGCGGCGCCTTCGGCTAGGATTTTTTCGGGGACTCGGCGGAGTTCGCGGATGAAGCCGAACCAAGAAAGAACTTTTAGCCCGTAAAAGGTGATGTCGATTTCCCACCAGTAGAAGCCTTGACGGGCGCTGGCCATAAAGTGGTGATGATTGTTGTGCCAGCCTTCGCCGAGAGTGACGAGGGCCAGGAGCCAGCTGTTTTTGCTGGTGTCCGTGGTGGGAAAACGGCGCTTGCCGAACAGGTGCGAGAGCGAGTTGATGGTAAAGGTGCCGTGCCAGAGCAGGACGGTGCTGAGGAAGAAACCCCAGAACAGCAGTGGAAAGCCGCCCATGAGGAACATGACAACGCCAAGAACGGCGGGCGGGATCAGGTAGTACTTGTTGAGCCAGCGAAGCTCTGGAAATTTGGCAAAGTCGCCGATGTAGTCGAAGCGAGTCTCGTTGTACCTGTCAGAGAGAATCCAGCCAACGTGCGACCACCAGAAGCCGAAGAGCGTGGGAGAGTGTAGATCCTCTTCCTGGTCGGAGAAGCGGTGATGATGGCGGTGATGAGCGGCCCACCAGAGAACGCCTTTTTGCGAGGAGGACATGGCCATCCAGGCAATGACGAACTGGAACCAGCGGCTGGTCTTGAAGGAGCGGTGCGAGAAATAGCGGTGGTAGCCGGCGGTGACGAAGAGCATGCGGATTTCGTAGGCGAGGAAACACGTGAGCGCGTAATACCACTTGAAGGGGAAGAAGAAGATGCCGAGAACGGCCAAGTGAATAAGGGCAAAAGGAATCGTGGAGACGAGCGGCAGACTCGCCCCGTTTGGCAGAGGGATAGACAGGGGCCGAGCAATCGAAGCCATGCGGGAAAACTCCTGCGCGAGAGATCAGGTGGCTGGGGCGCAAGAGTTGTGCTCAGCGCTACGGACCACATCAAGTAGTATAAGGGCTGGTTCTAGTATCGGTCAAGGAGTATGGGAGGGGATGAATCTATAAGGGGAGATTATGGCAGGTGTGGTATCGTGCGAGGCGGATTTCTGATGGGCTAAACCCCGTTTTGGGGAGGTCTGCTATGTCGGAGCTAAAAAGCTCCGACCCCCTAAAGAAGAAAACGTTCCTACAAAATCAAACCCCAGATGCCGGGCTAAAGCCACGGCGCTACAAGGAGAAGGAATGGCGGAACGACCGGTGTTGGTGGGATTGATCCCGCAGGCGGTGGTGCTTGACCCAGGGGATCAGGTGAGCTGGATTTCGGATGCGGGAAATTTGAAGGTCGAGTTTGACGCGAACCGGTGCCCGTTCGGGTCCAACATTTTTCAGGCGCCGGCGGGGATGCGGTTGTTGAGCGGACCGGTGACGACAGGGACGAAGGTGGGGAGTTATAAGTACCGCTTGTGGCTGAACGAGCAGATGGTGGGACGGGGAGAAGTGATTGTGAGGTAGGAAGAGGGATTCATCGCGCCAAGAACCGTGCGATGGAGAAGGAATGCTCGCTTCGAAGATCTCGCTCGGACTGACGGGTTGGTTTCAGGCGGTTTCTCGAGCAAGAACGTAAAGGTCGGAAGATTGTGGCCTTGCCCACCCGCAGAAACGAGCGTGCGGCACTCTAAAGATTCTACGATTTGTGGCGTAACTGCCGCGGTTTTTTCGTGCGACTAAACCAATGTCGCGTTCTGATGAAACAACTTAAGAGGATTGGCCGGCGGCGAGGCCTTTCAGCATTTGCGAGAGGCTGTTGGCGTCGGGGACTTGGCCGTTGGGTGTGAGATGGTTGACCAGGTGCGGCAGGAGGGTGGTCATCATGCCAGCGAGTTGCGTCGGATCAATACCATGTTGCTGTGCCGCTTGCTGAAGCGCTCCGCCGTGAAGGACGTTCTGGAGCTGGTCGGCGGTGACCGGAAGGTTTTGGCCGGAGCTGATCCAGGAGCTGACTACATGGCCGAGGCCACCCTGCTGGAACATTTGTTGCAGACCGGCGATGCCACCGACTTGCGGGCTGTTGATATAGCTGAGAATGGCGCTGATTCCGGTCGAGTGTTCTTGTTGTTGCGCTCCAGAACTGCCCGCCATTGCGAGAACTGAATCGATGAGTCCCATAGAGTCTCCTTAAAAGATAGAATCGGAGCGGCTTTGAGGGACAACCGCTCCGTGAATCCGAGAAACGTTATTTCTGTTTGGCGATAATCATGTCCTTGATCTTGTTGTAGGTGGCTTGGGGAATGACCTTTTTCTTCACGAGGTCGGTTTTTTTGGCGTAAGGGCGGCCGTCGATGATTTTCTGGGAATAGACTGCGCCGATGCCCGGAAGCGCATCAAGTTGCTCCTTGGTGGCGCTGTTGATGTCGACGAGGTCCGCGGCACTAGCCGAAGCCGCCGGTTTACTGGTGGTGCTGGTTTGCGGATGAGAGACGGCAACGCCGACGCTGAGAATAAAAACGAGAGCCACGAGAAGCAACCGAACAGAATTTCTCTTCATGCAGTGTTCTCCTTGAAATGGAATGGGCCGTAAAGCGACAGACTGGGAAGCTAATTCTTTTCCGAGGCGCGATAGCCGGCCTTGATGGCATCGGCCTCGGTCATGTACTTGCCCTGTTTGGTCTTGCCGTAATAGCGGGTGCCGGGTTTGTGGTAGACGCCGGAATCGGTGTTGACCCAGACCATGCCGTTGCTGTTGGCGGGCGGAGTTTGCTGAGTTGTGGTGGTGGATTTCGCCGGGGTTGTCGCAGCGGGAGCAGCAGAGGCCGGAGCCGTTGTGGTGGTGGCGGGAGCACTCGTGGTCTTGGCTGCGGGTGCCGGCGCGGAGGTCGTGTTTGAAGCGGGAGTGGTTTTAGCCGCGGGCGCTGCTGCCGAGGTTGTGGTTGCAGCAGGGTTTGCGGTCGAGTCAGCAGCCGCGGTCGTCGACTTCTTCGATTTCGAAGATTTCTTGGTGGTGCTGGTGGAAGTGTCGGCGCCAGCGGCAGTTGTCGAGGTATCGGCCGCGGCGGTATCAGACTTCTTGGCCTTGGATGTCTTTTTGCCGGTGGAAGAAGTAGTGTCAGCGGTGCCAGCGGCGGTTGAGCTCTCTGCAGTTGTGTCGGCCTTCTTGGACTTCGAGGACTTCTTGGTAGTGGACGTCGAAGTGTCGCCAGCAGCCGCGTCCGTCGTATCCGCTTTCTTGGTCTTGGAGGATTTCTTGGTGGTGGACGTATCGGCAGTGGCGGCGTCGTCTGTCGGGGTGGTCTTTTTCTTCTTAGTCTTGGGCTTCGAGGTGGTGTCGGTCTTGCTCTGGTCTTGGGACTGCGCGTCCTGAGGCTTCGAAGCAGCGCGGAGGGTGACGTCACCGGCGAGAAGCAAAAGGGCCGCGACCAGAGCAAGAAAAATCGGCTTTCGGGAGCTTGTCATGATTGAGAGATCCTTTCGCCCGGAGTGTTCAGGCCGCCTGGATGATACACGTGAACCACGTGCTGTCGGGCGGAGAGCAGGAGGCGAGAAGCGAAGTCTCGCGGGACTTCCCTAGAGATTGCGCGAATGATGAAAGAAGAAGGGTGGCTTGTCAAGGAGGAATCGAAGAGAGGAAAGGAGTTAGGGCGAGCGAAGAGACGAAGAGTTTCACACAGAGGGTAGAGCACAGAGTGCCGAGAGTAGGCAAGAAAAGGGACGTAGGAATCGAAGAGAAACACGAGACTCACACACAACACCGGCCCTTGGTGGCTCCGGCACCCCGTCCCCGAGACGCCTGAACGGCCCGCCTGGGGCGGACCCTACAAAAGCATAGGGAGATGCTTGGCGGCGTAAAGTCTCAAGCATTTTAGTTGGGTGGCGTCACTGGGCCGGCTGGAAGCCAGCGCTACCAAGAGGTGTTAAGCGTACGATTGGTGCCCGGACAAGCGAGAAAAACGGACCGCCAGCTAATCGCCGGCGAGGCGGACGCGGCCGTATTCGACCGATTCGGCGAGGCCGCGGCGGACCGGGCCAAAGACGAAGGCCGGGACGTCGCGTTCGGGTTCGAGGGAGAGACTCGAGGCTTTGCTTGGAAACTCGAGGCGGCGGTCGAGGAGCAGACCGACTTCTTTAAGAAATTCAGACGTGAACGCCAGGTCGGCAGCGCGGTCGACACCCCAGAACCAAAGCTTTTCTTCATTGCGCTGGAGGAAGCGAAGACATTCTTCGAGCTTCTTCATGGAGCGATCAAAGGAAGAGGCCAAGAAGAAAACGCCGATATTCCAGGCATGGCGAGGATACTGAGCGCGAATGCGGACGCAGTACTTGCCGGACTGATTCACTTCGATACTGCAGCGGTAGTCATTGCGGACCTGCGGAGCGCGAGCGGTTGCGGATTTAGCCATAACGTTTCCCTGATAGTGAAAGAGTGGACCGGAAGGTCCGGACGACTCGAAAGGACACCGTGCAAGGAGCCTGAAACCTTTTGCAGAATCTCTTTCGAGGAGGACCAACCAGACACGATTAGGCTAGCTGCTCGCGATGCGAAGAGCAAGGAGTTTGCTAGATTGATGTTACATTCTTTATTTTCTATGAGTTAGGGGTGTTTAACGGCGAGCCGAAATCACCGAAGGTACGCAGCTTTTCGGGCATGAGCTTGAGCTTACCCTCTTGCTTCAGGCGATCTTCGAGCGCCAAACGGAAGGCTTCGAAGGCCATATTGCGCTTCGATTGGAGCAGCGTGTCTGTGATTTTCGCCTTCTGGGCATTCAGGTCCGCAGGATTGGGCTCGACTTTCTCGACGACCTGGTAGGCGACCCACGACGCGCCCATGTGAACCGGCCCGCCAGCATCTCCCTGCTTGAGAGAAAACGCGGAAAGGATGAGTTTCGCGTTGCCGAGACCCGGAATGCTGCCGTTGCGGGCCAGGAGCTCGGAGGTTTTCGGTTCGAGGCCAAGCGTTTTGGCGGCGCCGTCGAACTTTTCGCCGGCTTTGACGCGCTTGATGAGCTCGTTGATCCTCGATTGTGCGAGTTGCTCGGACTTGGCAGTGCGAAGTTCGGCGATGATCTTGTCGCGGACCTCGTCGAGAGCACCCGGGTGAGCGGGCAGGGTCTGCTTGAGCGAAAGTACCACGTAGCCGCGGTCGGTATGGATCGGAAGGCCGAGTTCGTTGGGGCGGAGGCGGACGATTTCGTCTTTGACGTCCTGAGAATTGCCAAGCTCGAGGACGGGGTCGTTCGGGGCGAGAGGGCGGGTTTCGGACACGGAGAGATGGAACTTCTGGGCGAGGTCGTCCAGGGTGGTCTTGTTGGACTGGCGGATCTGACTGGACATCTGATCGGAGATGTTGGCGGCTTGCTGGTCGATTTTCTGGAGAAGATAGGGAGTGCGGATCGAATCCTTCACTTCATCGAAGGGCTTGGTGTGGGCGCTTTCTTTGTCGAGAACCTTGATGATGTGGAAACCGTATTGAGTACGGATGAGATCGGAGACTGCGCCTTTGGGGACACTGAAGGCAGCCTTATCGAATTCCGCGACGGTTTGGCCGTGAACGAGCCAGCCCAGGTCGCCTCCTTTTTCTTTCGATCCTGGGTCTTCCGAATACTTCTTGGCAAGTTCTTCGAAGTTCGCACCGGGCTTCTTGGCTTGAGCGAGGACGCTTTCCGCCGTCTTCTTTATCTCGGCGACCTCGGCGTCAGTTTTGCCGACGGTAGTCAACAGAATGTGCTCGGCATGGACGCGGTCTGGAACTTCATATTGCTGGATGTTTTGCTGATAGATGACCTTGAGCTCGTCGTCGGTGACGGGGATGTTCTGCCGGAGTTGGTTAAGCTCGAGTAAGCCGTAACGGACGACGCGCTTTTCGGGAATCTGGAACTTGTTCTTGTTCTGTTCGTAGTAGGACTTGATTTCGGCGTCGTCGGGATTGATTTTGTCAGCCAGCGACTCTGGATTCGCCGCCGCGTAATCCAGCTTGATCTTTTCATTTTCGTAGCGGAATTCCTGTAGGATTTCAGCAGGTGTAACGCTGACGCCGTCGGTCAGCAGCTTGTGGAACTTTTCCTCAATCATGCTGGAACGGATGAGCTCTTCGAAGGCGGGGACAGTCATCTGGAAGCGCTGCTGAACCTGCTGAGCGTAGGCGTCATTACCGACGAAGGTGTCGCCATTGAAGGCGGTGGGAAGAATCTGGCGGATACGGTCGGCGCGTTCCTGGTCGCTGACGGAGATGCCCAAGCGCTTGGCTTCGTATTCGACTTCCTTTTGAAAGACCAGTTGCTTCAGGATTTGATTGGCGTAGAGACCTTCGAGCTGGCGAGGGATGGGATTGCTCTGGCGGATTTCGCTGAGGCGCTGGTTGATGTCCGCGAGGGTGATGGATTGCTCACCGACTTTAGCAACGACATCGCCGGAGGTCCGAGTGGCATCCGGGCTTTGCGGGACGAGATAGAGGAGCATGCTGAGCGCGAGCATGCCAATTATGACGCCGAAAAGGATTCGGACGCCGGTTTTCTGGTTGTCAAAAATACCAGGCATTCCAGATGTCTCCTGAGAGAGCGAACAAACTTGACATTATACGGTATGGAGAGAAAAGGCCAAAATGCAATGGGGCGATGTGCCCAGTTATCGGTGTCGGAACATAATGCTGTGGTGCGAAGCAAAGCAGTGGAAGAGTGACTGTTGTTCGACCTGGGCCCACGAACGGAGGCGTTGTTCCCCATCGCGCGGTTTTTTTGCGCTGAATCCCTTCGTTCGCTCGAATTCAGCAACAGGAAAATCCAGCCGCGCCCTGTAGCTTAGGACTTCCAGGCCTGAGGCTTTTTCCGATCGTTGGCATGGTCCCGCCTACACTCTTGGTTTCAAGACATCGAGATTGTCGGGACACAGGGTCCAGCAGTCCAGAAGTGCTGGACCCTACGAAGAGAAGACCAGGGCGATATGCGGAACCCGACTATCCGGCACGCACAGGCAGAGCGCCCGTGCCACAAAAACAGTTTGGCCCCGGGAGCGGCTTGCTGGTTGAGCGCTCCCGGGGCTTCGTTGCAACGTTGCCGGGGGTGATCAGTTGTATGCGGCACGGCGGAGTAGGGAGCTGGGGCGCTGCGTCAAACTGCGGGCGCGGCGAACTTCGGCGAAGGCATAAACCGCCAGCATCGCGAGACCGAAGAAGGAACAGGCCACCAGCCAACGTTCGGCCGAATTTTCGAGTGAAACGACGGCTTCGTTGCTGACAACGGGCTCGGAAACGGTGACCGCGGGAGCGGAGGCGTTGGCATTCACCGCGGTCGCGCCGGCGGCCGTGACCTGTGCGGCCGCCGTGGCGGTGGGCTGGTCGAACGTAGCGACGTAAGGCCCGTCATTGAAAGAGGTGTTCACGATTTCCTGAGCAGGGGCGGAGCTTGCCAGAAACAAGGCGGCTCCGAGTCCGATTACGATTGCCTGCATCCGAAAAATGTTTTGAATTTTCATTTCATCACCTCTTTGTTTTTTTCCTTCGTCAACTGCGTGACGCCGGATAAAGATGCAGGCCAAAGTCCAAACCCGAGGGAAACGAAGAGGATTGCAATAGTGGAAGTCACACGATTGAGAAAGAACGGGTTACCGGAAAGAAATAGTGGCAGCGCCGGGCGGGCATGCGCGGGCAACCTTTCTCGGAACTATCCGACCGGTTAGTCGGAATGTTGGTAGAGCTGTGAACGCGGTTGAGAGCGGCAGAATGACGCGAAATGGCCCTTTTGCTCTACGACCTTAAGATATTGAATCTAAATGCCTTTACATTGAAAGGACTGCGCCGGTGAAGTTCTGGGGTAGATCTGGCCGAGGAATCGCCGATTGGATAGGCACTCTATCTGAATGGATAGTCGAAACAGTGGCGAGGCTGGAGGCATAGAGCTAGAATGGCGCCCTCGTTGAGCGATTGGCAGCGGGCTGATGGGTCCGCAAGACGGGCGAATTGTGCAAGCAAAACTTGTAGCTATTAACGGACCGCTGAGGAAGAGCGAATTTCCTGTCACCGGCGAAGTGTCGTTGGGCAGGGACGCGGAAAACACGGTGCGACTGGAAGACCCGTGGGTCTCGGCTCGCCACTGCGTGGTCGCCGAACAGAACGGACGATGCGTTTTGAGCGATCTCGAAAGCCATGGCGGAACATTTGTCAACGGCATACCCGTGAAGCAGCGCGAACTGAAAGGCGGAGATGAAGTCGCCATCGGGAATTCCATTTTCTTGTTCCAGGCGGAAAGAGCGGTTCCGCCGCCGAGCAGCGAAGTGCGGTTGGATGGAGAGGAAGAGCCGGACGCGGAGACGGTGGAGTTACACGCAGAGGAGTTGGCAAATCTGGCGCCGGAAGCACTCGCGGCGATGCCGCGGATGGAGCGGATGGGGCGCAACCTGAATGCGCTGCTCCGAATTAGCCGGGCGATTGGTTCGCTGCGGGACGAAGAGTCGTTGCCCTGGCAGTTGCTAGGAATGATTTTCGATGTGATTCCTGCGGACCGCGGAGCGATTCTTTTGCTGGATGAGGAGTCGCACGACGTGCGGTCGCAAGTGGCGTGGGATCGAGGTTGCGGACCGGATCATCCGGTGCATGTGAACCAGGCGCTGGTGCGGCGAGTGGCGGAGGAGGGCACGCCGGTTTGGAATTGCGGTGCCCAAATGAAGAAGCGGCGGGCTAGGTTTCTGTGCGTCCCGATGGTGAGCAAAGAACGAGTGATCGGTGTGATCTATTTGGAATCGGGTGGAGCCGCAGCGGAATTCACGAAAGAGGATTTGGAACTACTGGCGTCGATTGCCGGGCTGGGCGTGATTGGGGTTGAAAACGCCCGGCAATTCGAGAATTTGCACAGCGAGAATCAGCGGCTGCGAGCGGAAGTGAGCCTGACGCACGACATGGTGGGGCGCAGCGCGAGGATGCGCGAGGTGTATCAGTTTGTGGAACGGGTGGCGGCAAGCGATTCCACGGTGCTGATTTGCGGCGAGAGCGGAACGGGGAAGGAGCTGGCGGCGCGAGCGATTCATAAGAACAGCGGGAGGAAAGACCAGACGTTCGTGGGACTGAATTGCGCGGCGTTGACGGAAACACTGCTGGAGAGCGAATTGTTTGGCCATGAAAAAGGGGCGTTCACGAATGCGGTGAGCCAGAAAAAGGGCTTTCTCGAAGTAGCTGAAGGCGGAACGATCTTTCTCGATGAGATCGGGGAGCTTTCGCCGATTCTGCAGGCAAAACTGCTGCGGGTGCTGCAGGAGCGGGAGTTCGTGCGGGTTGGGGGGACGAAGTCGATCAAGATTGATGTGCGATTTTTGGCAGCGACGAACAAGGATTTGCAGAAGGAAGTGCGCGAAGAGAAATTCCGGGCTGACTTGTATCACCGGCTGAATGTGATTTCGCTGACGCTGCCGGCGCTACGTGAACGGCCAGAAGACATAGCAGAGTTGGCGGAGCATTTTGCCGCGAGGTACGCGAAGAAGTGCAACCGGAATGTAACGGAGATCAGCGCGGAGGCGCTGGCGTGTTTGCGGCAATACGATTGGCCGGGAAATATTCGCGAGCTGGAGAATGCCATGGAGCGCGCGGTGGTGATTGGTACGTCCGAGATGATTTTGCCGGAAGATTTGCCGGAGAGCCTGCAGGAGAGCGCGGAGGGCGGAAAGGAAGAGCCAGCGAAATATCATGAGGCTATTCGGAAACTGAAGAAGCAGCTAATTTTGAGCGCGCTTGAGCAGGCCGGTGGAAACATGACGGAGGCGGCGAAGCTGCTGGGGGTACATGCGAATTATTTGCACCGGCTGATGCGGAATTTGGAGTTGCGCCCGAAGAAGAGGCAGACGGGAGCGTGAGAGGCGGTGAAGGTTGGAGGCAAGACGTGGGCGTTCAATGGGAAGCGTGGAACGAAAACTCAAAACTCACCCTCCGAGAGCGAGGCTGGGGCACCCGAACTGATGGAAAAATGGAAATAGCGAAGAAGAAAGAGAAAAGATAACGCAGAGACGCTGAGGGCGCAGAGATACGCGGAGAGAAGAGAAGATATGAGGCGGAAATGGACGAATCGGGAGAATTGAACCGACTGGTGCGGGAGTTGAATGAAGGGCGAGGAACGGAGCCCGCGGATGTTGCGGCGACTGCGCAGCTGGACCAGTGGCTGACGACGCTGGTGCAAAAAGGCGGAAGCGATTTGCTGCTGGTGGAAAACGCGCCACCGTGCGTGCGCGTGCAGGGCGAGGTGCGGAAGATCGAAGCCAACACAGTGGATGGGGCGGACATTGAGGCCGCGGTGCTACCGGCGCTGTCCCGGCATGCACTGGAGGTTTATCGCGAGCAGGGGATTGCCGACGCGTCGTACCGGATCGAGGGAATGGGGAGATTTCGGATTAATTTGCATCGCGAGCGGGGACGCGCGGCTGCGTCGATTCGGGCGCTACCGACGAAGGTGCCGGGACTGCAGGAGTTACACTTGCCCACCGCGGTTGCGAGCTTAGCGCATTTGGCGCGTGGGTTGGTGCTGATTGGAGGACCGGCGGGTTCGGGGAAGTCGACGACACTTTCGGCATTGATTCATGAGATCAATGCGCGGGAAGCACGGCACATCGTGACGATTGAAGACCCGATCGAGTATGAACACACACACATTCGAAGCGTGATCGAGCAAGTGGAGATTGGAACGGACGCGCCAGATTTTCCCACAGCGTTGCGGGCGGCGCTGCGACAAGCGCCGGACGTGATTGTTGTGGGGGAGATGCGGGATCCGGAGACGATGCGAATTGCGGTCGCGGCGGCGGAGACGGGGCATTTGGTGCTGTCGACGCTGCATACGACGGATGTGGCTTCGACGGTGGGACGTATAACGGATTCGTTCCCGGTGGAGAGGCAGAATTCAATACGGCAGGAGTTGGCCATGGCGTTGGCGGCGGTGTTGACGCAGATTTTGTTGCCGAGCAAGCACGGTGGACGATTGCCGGTGGCGGAGTTGTTGATGGTGGGATATGGAGCTCGGCATCATATTCGGCGGAATAATTTGCAGCATTTGCATCAGGAAATTCCGTTGACGAAGAAGAAGGGGTCGTTCACGTTGGAGGAGTCGTTGGTGGCGCTGGTGAAGAATGGAGATATCGATAAGGAAGAGGCGCAGTTGTGTGCGATACATCCGGATGATTTGGAGATTTTGTTGAAGGCCAACGCGGCGGGAGCGTGAGGGGGGACCTGCAGCGCTCCGAGTTTTTTGTCCTAGCGCTTACGCGCTGGGCTAACATCTGCCAGTGCCTATGGCATTCGGTCCGTGCGGTAACGGAATTTGTGACAACACTATCGATTGAAACTTCCAGTGTGTGGCGACTCGCCAGATTGGGTCTTTTTCAGTTTCTCTTCGCGGCGTTCCTGGCAGTGATTTCGCTTGGACAGACATCGGATCGAAAAATTCAGACGCCGACGTTTTACAAGGAGGTGCTGCCGATATTGCAGGGGCATTGCCAGGTGTGTCACCGCGCGGGTGGGATTGCACCGATGGCGTTTGAGAAGTATGAAGAGACGAGACGGTATGCGGCGGCGATTCGGGTGGCGGCGGAGAAGCGCACGATGCCGCCGTGGTTTGCGGAGCCGGGGATCGGGAGATTTTCGAACGATCCTTCTTTGAGCGACGGGGAGATCGCGGATTTGGCGGGGTGGGCGGAGGCAGGCGCGCCGGCGGGAAATCCGGCGGATTCACCGGCGAAGCGGAACTGGTCGGGACGGTGGTCGATGGCGGAGCCAGATTTGACGGTGAAGATGACGGAGGGGGTAAAGATTCCAGCCGATGGCGAAGTGGACTACACATATGAAATTGTGCCGACGAATTTCAAGGAAGGACGATGGGTGCAGGGATCGGAGATTTTGCCGGGGATGCCGGAGAACGTGCATCACGCGGTGGTTTATGTGCGGTCCCCGGGATCACCTTGGCTGAGGCACGCTCCGGTGGGGAAGCCGTTCACGGCCGAGATGCTGGCAACGGAAGAGGATCGCCAGGACGCGATGTGGACGGACAGCGACATCCTGCTGGTGTATGCGCCGGGGAGCACGCCAGATAACTGGCCGGATAGCATGGCGAAATACATTCCGGCTGGCGCGGACCTGGTTTTTCAGATGCACTACACCACCAATGGAAAAGCGGGAACCGATGTGACACCGATTGGGCTGCGCTTCGCGAAGGAAGAGCCCAAACAGCGCGTGCTGACGTTGCAACTGACGAATGATCAGTTCGTGATTCCGCCGGGGGCACCGGACTACAGAGTAGATGTTTGGGGGACTTTGCCGAACGATGCGTTGTTGCTGAGCTTTTTTCCGCACATGCATCTGCGGGGAAAGCGATTTGAGTACAACATCGTGCATAAGGATAAGAGCATCGAGACGCTGTTGCGGGTGAATTACCATTTTCACTGGCAGATGAGTTACCGGTTAGAGCAGCCTATCGCGTTGAAGGCGGGAACGGAGCTGCAAGCGGTGGCGTGGTTCGATAATTCGCGCGGAAATCCGCACAATCCGGATCCGGATGTGGCGGTACGGTGGGGGGAACAGACGTCGGATGAGATGATGGTGGGATTTTTTGATGTAGCGGTGGCGAAGGAGTTTGATAAGTGGAGGTTCTTTGAGAGGGGAAGGAAGGCGGAAAATGGAAATTAGAAAATGGAAATTGGGAAAGAGGAGATAAGGTTTAACGCAGAACGCGGAGCACAAGGACCCCTTCGAAGCTCAGGGCAAGCGGTAACACAGAGGTCACAGAGGGAGGAACACCGCGGGCACGGAGAGGTTGTGAGATGGCGGCAGCCGGGCTGCTGCTGAGCGATGCGCGAGGGCTTGGAGTTGGGCAAAAGCGGGAGCTGGCCTTCCGCACTCCAGGGCTGGTCGTAAGGGCAGTTGGAGGAAGAGACCGAAACGCTATTTGTAGATTGACCAACGGTGGTTGGGGATTCCGTGCACGTGCGACAGGGTGTGTTAGATTGGGAAATTGAAGCATTCGCAGCGCACACAACTGTGAGTACACAGATACCCACTGAGCCTCGCCGTCCGACGACGGCCCCGACGCCCCAGCAGGTGCCGAAGATCCGGCACGTGGAAGTGTACTGGCACACCGTATCGTACAAGACGGTGGCGCTGGTGATTGTGTTGTTGGTGATAATCGCGATCGCGGCGATGTACGCGACGATACCGAACTGGACGGAAGTTGTTGAGAAAAAACTAAATAAGGCACTGGGAAATCAAGTAGAGGAAGCGCTGAGCAGCGCGCAGACGCAGGCCAAGTTCGTGAACCTGGACGGACGGGTGCAGGTGAAGAAGGTGAACTCCGTCACGTGGGTGGATGCGGACTATCACACCACGCTGGACAAAGGAGACCTGATTCAGACCGGTTCGGATGGCGCGGCGCGAGTTACCTTCGCGGATGGAACCGAGTACACGGTAAACAAGGATACGTTGATCACGGTGGAAGAAAATACGGTGACGCGCGACCATTCGAATACCGCCGTGCGCATCAATACGGGCGCGGTGGACCTGGCGACGCCGACATGGACGTTGCGAGATGCGCAGGCGGCGGTGAGTGTGGAAGACGCGACCGCGTACATGAAGCAAAACAGCCGGGCGACGGTGAAAAACGATCCAAACAAGAACGAGCATGAGATCGTGGTGGCCAACGGAGGCGCGGAAGTTCATCGTGGAAACGAGACCATCGAATTGACGCAATTTGAGAAGGCGAGTTGGCCGACCGGCGGCGCAACTCAGAAATCGGATGTGCTGGCGCCGCCGGGCCTGGTGTCACCTTTGAACCTGGCGCCGGTTATTTCCGAGAATCCGAAGACTGCAGCGATCCGGTTTGAATGGCAGTCCGTGGATCAGGCGGTCAGCTATACGCTGAGAATCAGCACTACAACGATGTTTACGAAATTGGTGAAGCAGGTGCCGGTGAGCGGAACATCCGTGGAAGTTTCCGGGTTGGAGGCGGGAGACTATTTCTGGAACGTGACCGCGACGGACGCGAAGAAAGAGACCAGTGAATTCAGCGAGACGTTCAAATTTTCGCTGGTAGCCCAGGGCAAAATGCAGAGCATGCTCCTGGAGATCGAAGGCACGCAGATGCACGGGCGTGTGGCGGAATTGATTGGCAAAACAGAGCCGGGCGCGGCGTTGATCGTGAATGGACAGCCAGTCGCGAACATCGCACCGGACGGGACTTTCCGGCACTTCACGGAACCACTGGAGCCGGGCGAGCACACCCTGGTAGTGATCGGGTCCAATCGTCGCGGCGGAACAGCGACGCAAAAAGTTTCCATCGTGGTGCCGAAGTAGATTTGGGGAACGGCAGGTTGCGATTTTGCGCGGGCGCCGAATCCAGCGACAATAGTAAGTCGAACTGGTGGTCGGTGAACGCGGAGATCCTACCAGGCAAGACCCTCTCCGCAGGGGGAAAGCGGTAATGAATAAGAACGGATACAACCTGAGGTCGGTGTTCAGTTTGTTCTCGTCCGACCTGGCGATCGATCTGGGAACAGCGAACACGCTGGTGTTCTCGCACGGCAAAGGGATCGTGGTGAACGAGCCGTCGATTGTGGCGATCAACAAGGCGAGCGGCGAAGTGGTGGCGGTAGGGCGCGAAGCGAAAGATATGTTGGGGCGCACGCCGGGGAACGTGGTGGCCATCAAGCCGATGAAAGACGGAGTGATCGCGGATTTCAAAGTTACCGAGAAGATGCTGACGTATTTCATTCAGAAGGCGCACAATCGGCGCGTGTTGGTGCATCCGCGCATCGTGATTGGGGTGCCAAGCGAGATTACTCCGGTAGAAAAACGGGCCGTGCAAGACTCCGCGTACCGGGCGCGAGCGAGCGAAGTGTACCTGGTGGAACAGGCCATGGCGGCGGCGATTGGAGCGGGATTGCCGATTGAAGAGCCGAGCGGAAACATGGTGGTGGACATCGGCGGGGGCACGACAGATATCGCCGTGATTTCGATGAGTGGCATTGTGTACTCGCGGTCGGTGCGGGTGGCTGGAAATGAGATGGACGAAGCGGTGATGCAATACTTGAAACGGAAATACAACCTACTGGTCGGGGAACGCACTGCGGAACAGATCAAGATGGAGATTGGTTCAGCGTACCCGCTGGAGAAGCCGCTGACGATTGAAGTGAAGGGGCGGAACCTGATCGAGGGCGTGCCGCGGACAGTGACAATCGACGATAGCGAGATTCGCGAGGCGTTGAGCGAATGCGTGGCGACGATTTTGAATGCGGTGCGCGTGGCGCTGGAGCGGACACCACCGGAACTTTCGGCGGACATCAGCGATCGAGGCATCGTGCTGACGGGCGGTGGAGCGTTGCTGAAGAATTTGGACAAGCGCATTCGCGAGGAGACGGGTTTGCCGGTATCGATTGCGGACGATCCGCTGGCGTCAGTGGTGCTGGGCACGGGAAAAATGCTGAGCGATTTCAAATTGCTGCGGCAGGTTTGTATTGACTAAGGCAGTTTGAGTTTTCAGTTTCAAGTTTTCCAGTTCGCGCTGAGGGTGGAGTTGGATCCCACCTCTGGTCTGCAGATCAAACAACGGGTCAGGTTATGGTCGCCATTCCATCCAAACATAAGTCGCTGACGCTTCTTGCGGGTGTGTTACTGGCGCAGTTGTTGCTCCTGGCGGTGCAGATCAAACGCGACTCGCGGGGGAGATTGATTCGGGTTTGGGCGATTTCCGCGGCGTATCCGTTTGAACGAAGCGGCGCATGGGGATTCGAAAAAATTCGCGGTGTTTGGACGCATTATTTCGCGTTGCAGGACACGGAGAAGGAGAATGAGGCGCTGCGAGTCGAGAATGACGCGCTGAAGCTAACGATTTCACAATTGCAGGGCCGCGCGGCGGAGGCCGACCGGCTGGCGGCGCTGCTGAGCTTCAAACAGTCTCACGAGAAAGTACCGATAGTAGGCGGCCGAGTGATCGCGGCGAGCGCGGGAACGGCGAGCCGAACCGTCGAGATCGACCGGGGAGAACGGGACGGAGTTCGAAGAAACATGGCGGTGATCACCCCCGATGGGGCGGTGGGGAAAGTGATCGAAGTTTACCGGGACACATCGCAAGTGTTGTTGTTGACGGACAAAGAAGGCGGTGCGGGCGCGATGCTGGTGGATACGCGGACGCAGGGGCCGGTGGGCGGCACGGGCGAACCGACGATGCTGATGAAGTATGTGGCCACGGAAGAAAATGTCCCTGTGGGAGAAAAAATTGTGACAAGCGGGATGGATAAAATCTTTCCGCGTGATATTCCGATCGGAACGGTAGTGGAAGTGAAGCCGGGAAATCCGTTCAAGCAGATCCGCGTGCAGCCGGCAGCGAAGCTGGACCGGCTGGAGACGGTGATTGTGCTTTTGACGCAAGCACCGGTGGAATTCAAGAACGAAGCGCAGGTTTCGCAAGGGCCAGGGCCGGCAGCAGCGGCGGAGAAGCCATGAACGAGACGTACGAGCTGCGCAGCGGCGAAACACACATTGAGGTGCATAAGTTCTATCCGGGCGCGGTGTTCCTCGCGGCGGTAGTGGCATTGGTCTTTCAGGCCACGGGTCCGGTTTATTTTCCGAAGCTGAGTATTCTGGATTTGCCTATGCTGGTGACGATCTATTTTGGGCTGAGCCGGAGAAATCCGTCGACGGGATTGTTGCTCGGAATGGTGATCGGGCTGGCGCAGGACGCGCTCAGCGGGCCGACAGTGCCACTGGGATTTTATGGGATTGCGAAGACGGTGATCGGGTATTTGGCATCGTCAATCGGCGCACGGCTGGATACGGAGCATCCGGCGGCGCGATTCGCGTTGATTTTCAGTTTTTTTGTAGTGCACCAGGGGATTATGGCGTTGATCCGGCGATTGCTGCAGTCCGAACCGGAGGTTTGGCTTAATTTGCACCTGGTGATTGCGGCCGCGGTGAATGCGTTTTTAGGGACGCTTTTGTTTTTGGCGTTGGACCGGTTGAGAAGGTCGTCGTAGGGATTCCACCGTTTGATCAGGATGCAAAGGTGGCCCGCCGCCCTTCTAGCGTCAGGGTAAGCGGACGCGGCGGCTACATGAAAAAGCAGCTACCCCCATGCGTCGCACGCCGTAGTCGTCCAACACCAGATCACTACTAATAACGGGGACGCCTTCCGCTTGCGCCTGGGCGATCAGCAAGCCATCGAGGGGATCTTTCCTCGCTCCGCAGACTCCGCCTGCCCGCCACGGGCAGTCTCGGAACGACGAAATCTATTTAGTGGGAGAGGAGGAATTGTTTGAAGGCGGGGTATTCCGCAGAGATCGGGAGGGAGAGTTTCGTTTGGCGGAGATGGAGGGCAAGGCGTTCGGGGAGGGGAGGAGCCTGGCCGATGGCTTTCTGGACGATGTCGGCGAATTTGGCGGGGTGGGCAGTGGCGAGGACCAAGCCTTGCGAAGGCTCGGTATGAACTTTGCGGAAGGCTTCCCAGGCGTGGATGCCGACGGCGGTGTGTGGGTCGGCGACGTAGCGGCAGCGCTCCCAAACGGCGTGCATTTCCTGAAGAGTTTCTTCGTCGGTGGCACCGTGGCCCCAGATTTCCTTGCGAACGTTTTCGATGCGGTTGCGGCAGAGATCGAGGAGGCGGGGGAAATTATTGGGATTGCCGACGTCCATGGCGTTGGAGTAGGTGGCGATGGCGGGACGAGGATGGTACTCGCCGGAGAGAAGATACTGCGGGACGACGTCGTTGGCGTTGGTGGCGGCGATGAAGCGGGCGACGGGAACCCCAACGCGTTTGGCGAAAATGCCTGCGGTGAGATTGCCAAAATTACCACTGGGAACGGCGACAACGAGAGGGATTGAGGCGACTGGCAACTGACGATACGCGGCGACGTGGTAAAACATTTGCGGGAGGAGGCGGCCGACGTTGATGGAGTTTGCGGAGGTTAAGAACGCACGCTGATTGAGCTGCTCGTCGGCGAAGGCTTGCTTGACCAGGCGCTGGCAATCGTCGAAGGTGCCGGAGACTTCGAGGGCGGTGATGTTCTGACCGAGGGTGGTGAACTGTTTTTCCTGGGCTTCGCTGATGCGTTCCGACGGATAAAGGATAACGACGCGGATTCCGGGGACGCCGAGAAAACCGTGGGCGACGGCACTGCCGGTGTCACCGGAAGTGGCAACCAGGACGGTGAGCTGGCGCGATTCACCGCGGACGAAATAGCCCATTAGGCGAGCCAGGAAGCGCGCACCAAAATCCTTGAAGGCGAGAGTGGGGCCGTGGAAGAGTTCGAGGATGTGAAGCGCGGGGGAAAGAGAGACAAGCTTCACCGGGAAATTGATAGCTTCGGCAACGATTTGCCAGAGGACTTCTTCGGGGACGTCGGGAGTGGCGAAGGGACGCACGAGGCGGAAGCAGACTTCGGTGAAGGGCAATTGGCGAAATTGGTCGAGCTCCTCTGGGGTATGGCGGGCGATTTCCGCGGGCATGTAGAGACCACCATCGGGGGCCAGGCCACGAAGGACGGCGCCGCGGAGGGAGGTGAGGGGGGCTTTGCCGGAAGTGCTGCGGTAGCGCATGAACAGTTTTAAGTTCTCAGTTTTAAGTTTTAACTTTCAGATGCGGCACGCGGCGCGCTCTGATCCTTCGCTTATCCTCGTCGGATAGGCTCAGGATGACAGGTCTGTGTAGATTCGAACGAACAGCGACGATGAGCCGCGAAGGGCTGAAGGGGTGTCGTGGGGCCAAAGAGTAGGGCACGTAGTTGATCATCGGCGGCTTTCGAGCAGCGCTGTGACTTTTTCCAAGAAGGCCTTACCGGTGGCTGCGTCATTGGCGGAGCCCGAGGAAGACAAATCGCGCAACTGCAAAGTGGGAAGCGTGAGATGAGCGAGAGCTTCGTAGCTCTGGCGGCGCGCGGCGATGAGTAGAGGATAACAGCGGATGACGGTCTGTTGCGGGGTTTCTCCCGGATTGGGGCGAAAGGCGCCTTGCCAGAGGACGGGCTTGGGCTCCTGGAGATAGCGCTGGACCAGGAGTTGGACTTCGTCGCGGGGAGCGGCGAGATAGACGATGGTCATCTGGCGACGAAGGCGATGGAGGGTGTGGTTGCCAGTGGCAATGACACTGCCTGTGGTGTCGAGAACCAGACTGCGTTTTGAATCCTTCTCTAAACCGGAAAGGACTTCGTCCAAAACGGCGATTTCTTGGGTGAGGTATTCGGACTCGCGCTGGGCGTAGGAGGAACTGTTTGGCCAGCCCATCCACGCTGCGACACCGTTGATGCCGGAATAGCTTACGCCGGAGTAGCCGCCGGCTTTGAGAGTGGGAGCCAGACGGGCTTCGATTTGATCATCGCACGAGACAGTGGGGCAACCGGCGGCGGCGAGATTTTTCGTCCAGTGGGACTTTCCGGAGCCGGACATGCCGATGAGAGCGAGGCGAAGGAGCTTATCGGAATCATGGGCCATAGGGAATTAGAAAGTGTAAAGGATGGAAGGTCGGAGGGGAAAGATAAAAGACCGAGGTTCGTGCAAAGCCTGAGAACGCTGGAAGCAAGAGGATTCCTCGCTGAGGACTCCGCTTGAAATGCCGGTTTTTGTTTGGGCAACGGTTACGCCCCGTACATGATGAGCAACCTGTCCGTTGGTACGAGTTGCGTGGGTGAAAACCAGGTGTTAGTTTTGAAAAGACTTCACGAAGTTGGCGGCTTCGGAAGGATGGCGGCGATTCGGGCGCTTCCGAGAGAAGTGCGGAGCGGCAGGCGAGCTCCGAAAACGAAGAATTCGAAAGTATTCGCTGCAGGATGAGAAAGTGCGCGGGCGGGTCCGCTTAACCCTGAAAGAAAGAGAAGCACGCGCGCAGGTCCTTCGTGTCGTACTGGTTCCGCAACGATAATCGATTGCCGCAAGAGCGGCTGGCGGCGGCGTCCTACGTAATCGTGGGAATGATCGGGCTATTGTTGCTGGGCTTCTGGAAACTCCAGGTCATCGATTCCGACAAATACGGGCAAATGGCAGAACGGAACCGCGTGCGCTCGATTCCGATCATCGCGCCGCGAGGACGCATGCTGGATCGCGACGGGCGAGTGCTGGTGGATAACTACCCATCGTTCAGCGTGCTGCTGCTGCGAGACGATCAGGCGGCGTTGGACAAGAATCTGCCCGTGATTGCGGACGGATTGGGATTATCGCTGGACGAAATCAAAGAGCAGTTGGACGGCACGGAAAAGCTGCCGAAATTTCAGCCGATCGTGATCAAGCCGGAGGCGACGCCAGGCGATGTGGCGTTTATCGAATCGCACCGCGCGGACATCCCCATTTTGGAAATGTTGATGGTGCACCGGCGGAGATATCTGCCCGGCGCGTTCATGGCGCACGCGAGCGGGTACGTGGGGGAAGTCAGCGAGCAACAGATCGAGGCGAGCAACGGGAAATTGCGGCCTGGTGATATCGCTGGGAAGAGCGGACTAGAGCGGCAGTACAACGATCTGTTGGTAGGCACGGATGGAATGCGGCGCGTGATCGTGAACAGCGTCGGAAAAGAGATGGGCCACCTGGATCAGCAGGATGCAATTCCGGGAAAACAGATTCAGTTGACGATTGATTACGATCTGCAGCAAGTGGCGGAAGCGGGGCTGGGCGACAAGAGGGGAGCAGTCGTTGCGCTTGATCCGCGGACGGGCGAAGTGCTGGCATTTGCGAGCCATCCTGCGCCCGATCCGAATGACTTTGCGGTGCGAATTTCGAAAGAAGAATGGCAAAAGTTAAATGAGGATTCGGGCCGGCCGCTGCTGAACCGGGTGACCCAGGCGCAACTGGCTCCGGGTTCCGTATTCAAGATCATCATGGCAACAGCGATGCTGGAGTCCAAGGTGCCACCGGAAGGTTTCACGGCGTTTTGTCCGGGCTACGGCGTTTTTTATGGGCAGATGCACAAATGCTGGGTGTATGGAAAAAGCAGCCACGGGGTAGTTAATCTGCACAGCGCAATCGTGCATTCGTGCGACGTATTTTTTTACAACGTGGGAATGCGTATGGGGATTGAGACTATTGCAAAGTACGCGAAGATGCTGGGACTGGGATCGAAAACCGGAATTGATTTGCCGTCGGAAGAACCAGGCCTGGTGCCGTCGGAAGAATGGGTCCAACGTGTGTATCACCATAAGTGGTATCCAGGATCGACAATTTCGGTGGCCATTGGTCAGGGCTCGGTGATGGTCACGCCACTGCAAATCGCCTACACGATCGGAGGCATAGCGTCGGCGGGCGACTACAAGCAGCCACATCTGCTGAAGGACGCAGCAAATGTTGGAGAGATGCACGTCCCGCTCGCTGAAGACACTGTAGAACAAGTCACGCAGGGAATGTACGGGGTAGTAAACGAACCCGGGGGAACGGGCGCGGCTATCAAGCTACAGGGGATCGAATTTTGTGGGAAGTCAGGTACGGCGCAGATGATGAGTTACAGCGCGGCGAGCCGGCTGGGTTTGGGAAAAGGCCTTAACGACGGTTGGTTTGTAGGTTTCGCACCGCGACGAAATCCCGAAATCGTGGTGGCTGCTGTCGTTCAGGACACGGCGGAGCACGGGGGCACTGCTTCGGGACCTGTCGTTCGGGACATCGTGAAGGCATATTACGACAAGAAGAACAAGAAGACGCAGGGGCAAGTGACAGCGCAAGAGTTCCAAAAGGGCCCGGTGGTGAAGCTGGAGGAGACGGCGGCGATTTTGGCGGCCGGTGGGAGGAAGAAGGGACGGCCGGAGTGAGGGTCTTTTGGCGTCCGTTAAGTTAGGGACGGAGCCGATGGTGCGAACCGAAGAGGGGTTCCTCACTTCGCAGACTCCGTTCAGAATGACGGTTTTTGGGGTGAGTATTGAAGGCGCCCGCCTCGGAAGGCGGCCGCTACACAAGCTTATTTAGAGGTAGAAGATGATCAAGGATGCACCGGGAGCACGGGATTACGACTGGTGGCTGCTAGCCATCATGGCAGCGATCTGCACGCTTGGCGTGATTGAGATTTATTCGGCGACGCACGGGAGCGCGCTGGCGGGAATGCACATGAAGCAGGTCCGGTGGCTGATCATCGGATTCGTGCTGATGTTCGGGCTTTCGCGGCTGGATTATCACGTAATTATGGATCAGGCTCCATGGCTATATATCGCGGCGCTGGTGGCGCTCGTGGCGGTACTGTTGATGGGCCACACGCGATTTGGAGCGAAACGGTGGATTCCGGTGCTGGGAGAATTCTTTCAGGTGTCAGAATTCGTCAAATTGATTATAATCATAGTGTTGGCTCGCTTCTTTGCGGAAGTGCGAACGGATGACCTGAGCCTGCAGGACTTGATTAAAGCAGGGCTTCTGGTAGGCTTACCTCTAGCACTGATTCTGAAGCAGCCCGACCTTGGCACCGCCCTCGTATTGATGCCAATGCTGATTGTTGGGGCATTTCTGGCGGGGCTGCAATGGAAACATGCAGCGGTCATCGTAATGATCGGGTTATTGATGTTGCCCGTCGGGTGGCATTTCCTGAAGCCGTATCAGAAGGAAAGAGTTACGTCGTTCAGGCACCCTGAGGAAGATGCCAAGGGTTCCGGCTATCAGGTGTTGCAGTCGAAGATAGCGGTGGGATCGGGCGGATTCTGGGGTAAAGGATTCGGCAACGGCACACAGAATCAACTGGGATACATTCCGGTCCGGTATTCCGACTTTATTATGTCGGCGTGGGCGGAAGAACAGGGATTCAAAGGGGTGCTGATTGCTTTGGGGCTGTACATGGCGTTGTTGTTGCGTTTAGTGCAGAACGCCCAGCGCGCGAAAGATCGCGCGGGAATGTTTCTGGTCATGGGCGTAGCGGCGGCGCTAGGTTTTCACGTGTTGGTAAATGTGGCCATGGTCATCGGAGCGATGCCGGTAACCGGGATTCCATTGCCGCTGATGAGCTACGGAGGATCGGCCACATTATTTGTTTTCCTGGCGATCGGGCTAGTGATGAATGTCCGGCTGCGCCGATTCGTCAACTGAACGAAAGCCAGAGCCGAGCGCAAACTCAATTTGGGGAGGCTGCGCCGGATGGGCGAAAACCTTGATTGGTTGCGCCAGTAAAAAGGATTTTTAAGAGTGAGGATAGCAACGTCCGCCGTTATCCCGGGAGCAACCCGGCAACGGGCCAGCCTCGATAGCGAGAGGTTAAGGAAGTATGAGGGTCGCCGCGCGGTCCCTCCCTCCGGCTACGATCGCAATGCCGCAACAATCAATTTGGTGTGGCCAGCGTGTCCCGATCTGCATCGGGACGGCGCCTTGCCCTGGGCCTCTACGCGAGAGGTTCCTGCGGGCGTGCATCCCAAGGAGTTTTTTTCATGTCGAAAGAATTGGTTATATCGGCGTCCTCGCACGAACGCAGGGTCGCCATTTTGGAAGAAGGACAGTTAGTCGAAATCTACATTGAGCGCGAGAAAGAGTTCGCGCTTGTCGGCAGTATCTACAAAGGAAAAGTAACGCGAGTCTTGCCGGGGATGCAGTCGGCATTCGTGGACATTGGCCTGGACGGGGATGCGTTTCTCTACGTAAGCGACGTATTCGAGAACCTGGAGGACTACGATCACGGTCATGGAGATGCGCCGGTGGCGGCGACTCCGATGAATCGCGGCGGAACACCGCCGATCGAAGTGCTGCCAGGCGAAACGCTGGCGGTGGCGGGAGGCGGACACGAGGAGGTTTTGCACCTTGAGCCGCCGACGCAGGAAGGCCACGAGGGCGAACCGGGCGTAAGCGAGCTACACGGGGCCGCGAGCGGACATGGCGTCGGCGAAGGTGATGGTTCCGAGTTAGAGGAACGCCAGCCGGAGTCGAACGCTTCGGCGCCGCAGAATTTTTCACCGAGTTACAACCCCACGCGAAATTATCCGCCGAGACTGAGCGGAGACCGTGGAGGAGACCGCGGACCCGGACACGATCGAGGCCAAGGACGCGACCGTGGCGGAGATCGTGGAGGAGACCGCGGACGGGGACGGCGCGGGCGTTTTGGACGTCGTCGAGGTGGAGGCGGGAGCGGCGACCGCCGTCATTCAGGCGGCGGAAGGAATCTGCCGCCGTCGAAGTACGCATCGCCTCAGGGTGATCGCGATTCGCGCGGCTACGATAACCGGCGCGGACCGGTCGATCGCGGGCCGGGACCTTCAGCGCCGGGCGAGTCGCGTGAAGACGACATTGTGTTGCCGGGCGAATCGCTAGCGAAATATCGCGGGCGTCCGCAGCAGGCGCCGGTCGAACAAACCAGGGAGCCGGAAGAGCGGCAACCTGATTTTGAGCAGCCCGTGTCGCGTCCAGCCTTTGGCGTGCAGCCAACGACTGGAGGACCGCGGCGGTTTACCGGAAGTTTGCCGCACTGGGTGCTCGCAGACAACGAAACCGCGGGTGAACCGAGCGGTGCGGAATCGGCTGCGGAGGAACGGTTGGCCGATGCCGCAGAAGCGGAAGCGATTGCGGCGGAGGAGCATCGTGAACAGATTCCGAGCGAACCGCTGCGTAGTGAGACGGCCGGGTTGAGCGATGAAGAGCTCACGGCGCTGTCTGCGCGGCTGGTGGAGGCAAAACACGAAGAAGTTCAGGCCCGTGCCGATGCCGACACGCTGGCGGGCGGAGCGGATTTCGACGAGGAGGAAGCGCAAGAAGAAGAGGCTCTCCACGAGGAGCACCGCGAGGAAGAAAGCGAAGATCTTCACGAGGAACATGCAGAAGAGATTCACGCGGAAGAGAGTCGTCTGGGCCTGGAAAGCGAGGCCGCGGAAGAAGAGCACGAGGAAACGCAGGCAGGCTTGAGCGAAGCCGAGCGCGCGGATCTGGCGCACGAAGAGGCGCTGGAGCATGTGGAATCGGAAGCAGCAGCGGCGGGCGGGTCTAGCGAAACGGTGGTGGAGGAAGATGTGGTACTTCTGCCCGGCGAGACACGCAGCCCGCGAAGCGGAGGAGCTCCGCGAGAGGAATTTGTGCGACGGGATTCGGCGCGAATCGGCAACGACCCGCGGTCGCGGTTTCAGCGGCCGCATCGCGGAGGACGCGGGCGGTTCGACAAGCGCGGCGGCGGCGATCGCGATCGAGGCGGTCGCGGCAGGTTTGATCGTCGTGGGGGCGGTGGTGGGCACCATCATCATCGCGGACACCACGGCGGACACATGCCACAGCGGCGGCCACAACTGATTTCGGAGATGTTGAAGGCCGGGCAGGAAGTGGTGGTACAGATCGCCAAGGAACCGCTCGGCAAGAAGGGCGCGCGGATTACCAGCCACGTGGCGCTGCCGGGACGATTCCTGGTGTACATGCCGACGATCGATCACATCGGAGTTTCGCGAAAGATTGCCAGCGCGGAAAACCGTTCGCGGTTGCGTCGTTTGGTGGGCGAAGCGCGCGGGAGCTATCCGGGCGGATTTATCGTGCGGACGGCGGCGGGAGGCGCGACCGACGACGAAATCCGGACGGACATCGAATTCCTGGGCAAAACCTGGAACGAAATCAAGCAGAAGAACGACGAACGCAAGGCTCCGGCGCTGTTGCACCGCGACCTGAACCTTGTGGAACGGATTCTGCGGGATTACGTCAGCGACGATTTCACCGGAATCTGGATCGACAGCGAGGAAGAGTTCGGCAAGGTGGTGGAGTTCGTCAGCCGCTTTCAGCCGAAACTGGTCAGCAAGGTGAAGCTGTATACCAAGGAACAGCCCATTTTCGAAGAGTTCGGGATCCAGCATGAACTCGACAAGGCGCTGCGCGCGAAAGTGTGGCTGAAATCTGGCGGGTACATCGTCATCAACCATACCGAAGCGCTGGTAGCGATTGACGTGAACACCGGCAAGTTCGTGGGCAAGGGCTCCACGCGACTGGAAGACACGATCGTCAAGACCAACCTGGAGGCGGTGAAGGAAATCGTGCGGCAGATCCGGCTGCGCGACCTTGGCGGGATTATCGTCGTGGACTTCATCGACATGGAAGAGCGCCGGAACCGCGAAAAGGTTCTGGGGGCGCTGCAGATGGCGCTGGAGCAAGACAAGGCGCCGTCAAAGGCGCTTTCGTTCAACGAGTTCGGGCTGGTGTGCATCACCCGGAAGCGCACGAAGCAGGCACTGGAGCGCGTGCTGTGCCAGCCGTGCCCGTACTGCACGGGATCGGGTATGGTCAAGTCGATTCCGACGCTGTGCTACGAGATTCAGGCGGAAGCGCGGAAGATGGCGACGGCGGAGCACGAGGGGCCGAACCTGACGCTGCGCGTGCATCCAGAGATTGCGAAAGCGCTCAAGACGAGGGAGTCGATTTTGATCGATGAACTCGAACAGAACGCGCACAAGCACATCATTATTCAGTCGGATGCGACGCTGCATTGGGAGCAGTACGATATCTACTGAACGGCAATGGCTGCATTTCAGTGAAATCAAGATAATCCTTGACATTTAATGTGGCGCATTATATCCTCTGCATGTGATAAGGTCCTTCAAGTGCCCCGACACGGAGAGGCTTTTCCACGACGAGAATGTTCGTAAGTTTGTGAACATTCGACAACCGGCACGACGAAAGCTTTTGATGCTGCACGCGGCCGAACGTTTGACAGATTTGAGAGTGCCTCCGGGTAACAGACTTCATCAGCTGGAACGTGATCGTGCGGGGCAGCACAGTATCAGCATAAACGACCAGTGGCGTATCTGTTTTGTGTGGCGCGACGGAGACGCCTACCACGTGGAGATTACAGATTATCACTGAGGGAGGAAACATGGCTCGACTGAAACCAATTCATCCGGGCGAGATTCTTCGAGAAGAGTTTATGGTGCCGCTTCACCTGAACGCTAATAAGCTGGCATTGGCTTTGCACGTTCCTGCCCCAAGCATCTACGATATCGTCAAGGAGGAGCGCGGTATCTCGCCCGAGATGGCTCTTCGGCTGGGATATGCGTTCGGAACGACTCCCGATTTTTGGCTTAATCTTCAATCGGAGTTTGATTTGCGAGTCGTGCGGAATCAAAAGGAAGCTGAGGTCAAGAATCAGGTTCGTCCTCTGGAAGTCCGCGCGTAGGTTCTTCAGGCCTGCCCGCGACCTTCATCGGTGGTAACGACTGTCATGTGCATTCCCTTTTTGATTTCGGAGAAGAGCAGGCGCTTCCCGTTCTCAATCCAAGTCAATGAAGACGCATTAGGAAGAAGCAGGCGCGGTTCCCCACCTAATACAGGCACTTCCCAGGTCTCCCACGGATTCGCGGTCCGATAAGCAATGCCGGAACCATCAGGGGAAAAAACCGGGCTCAGTTTGATCCGCGAATCGTGGGTCAGTTCGACGGGCTCTCCACCCGGCAGCAGCTTCACGTAAACCTGACCTGCCGTGAGAAATGTGCCACTGCCCCGGATAAAAGAAAGCATGCCCCGATCAGGGGAAAACGCAGGGTAAACGGCTGAGTCCGTGAAAAAAGTAAGTTGCTCCCACTTATTGCTGGCCGCTGGAGGGCGGCTCGAATAGTGATACAGGACGCCGCTTATGAGCGCAGCTGCCAGAAGGATCGTTGCGACAAGTTGCGGTTGCATTTGTATTCCCTTTCCCATCGAAGGTCTGCCTGCCGACCTCCGCGGCTGAATGCAAGCGCTCAACGATAGCCCAGATGCATCCTTACTTCTTCCATTAAACGCCGTTCGCTGGTGATCCCATAAAGGTACCCGACGACCAACTGACGGAGCAGCACTTCGGGATCGATGGATGGTCGGTCCATCGCGCTGTAGCGAGTTGTCCGTTTTAAGGCAACGCCCGGGCATTGCGGCCTGGGCGTTTTTGCCTGCGTGGGATTCATCGCTACGAAGACTCCGCACGGAATGACGGGTTGTGTTTTGGCGGAACGGGTGATCACGGTGCTGTGATCTTGCGGACGGGGGCTCCAACCCCTCGGCGCTCAGGGTAAACCGTGCTGGACCCCTACGAAGAAAGTTGTAGGTCAGTCGTCGGGGTCGCGGGAGTTGGGTTTGGCGGACGCGGAGGCGGGGAAGATGTTGTGTTGGGGCGGGGGCATGGGGGTACTGCCCATGCGGTCGTGCCAGAGGAATTTGTTGAGGACGATGTTGTCGGCGGCGTCGGCGTGGCTGAAATCAAGATTCTTGCCTTCCTTCCAGTCCTTGGTGTTCATTTCGTAGAGCAGGCCGTTGTCGCGATTGCGGTAGTCGGTGTCGAAAGCGGGTTGCGATCCCGGGCCGTTGAAGAGCGGCGCCATGACGGCGGCGCGGGAATCGTTTGCGTTCATGGGCGGAGCGCCGAGGAGAGATTCGATCGTGCGGACAACGTTGATCGTGGTGTAGAAAGTGTGGTCGACGAACGCCGCGGGTTGAGGCAGCGGCGCATACTTGCTGACGACGAGAACGATGCTGCGATGGGAATCGACGTGGTCGGGTCCGTCTTGGGCGTCGTCTTCGAGGACGAGAATGGCGGTATCGTCCCAATAGGGGCTGTGGGAGATGGCGTCGACGACTCGGCCGACGGCGAGATCGTTGTCGGCAACGGAAGCGGCGGGGCGGGGCTTCCCCTTGGTGCCACCGGCAGTGTGGTCGTTAGGAAGACGCAAGAGAATGAATTGCGGAAGAGTGTCCTTGCCGGATTGCCACGTGGAAACCGCGGCGTTGAATTCGTTGAGGAATTCGTCGACGCGCAGTTGATCGGGATAGGCAACCTCGAAGTCGGGATAGAGCGGATCGAAATGATCGCGGAGATCGACTTGCGCTGCAACGTTTTTGGCGAGGATCGGAATTTCCCAGGGATAGGGACTTGCGCCGCCGGGTGGATCGCCGACATTTTTCTCGAGCGGTTCACCTTTCTTGATGACGGCGCGCGTGCAAGTTACACCTCTGACTTCGGGCGGCCCGTTTGAAGGCGCTTCGGCGCCAGCCGCGACGTTGCACCATCTTGAAACGATGAATTCGCCATAGTGGCGATAAGTGATGTCGTGTTTGGCAAAGTTCTTCCAGAGAAAGCCGCCGGTGGGTTCTCCGGCATAGGGCAATTCGTCCTCTGCGGAAACGCCGAAAAGAAATTCGCCTTCGGAGTCGTAGGTGTGTTCACGGGCACGGTAGCCGATGGGCCAGGTTTTCTCGACGTAGTCGGAGATGGAGGCGGAAGTGGACCAGATGTGGCCATCGCCGGAGACGTCGCCGCTGTCGTAGAAGTTGTCGAGGATGCCGAACTGGCGGGCGAGTTTGTGCTGATTCGGGGTGATGTCTTCACCGTACATGGTTATTTTGGCGTCGCCGTTGGCTTCGGAGAGGTCGCCAAAGAGCTGATCGTAGGTGCGATTTTCCTTGATGATGTAAATGACGTGGTGAATCTTGTTTTCGCCGGAGGCGAATGGTACGCGATCAACGTTGCCCTGGGCGGCATTGGTTTTGGAGACGAGAGCGGTGTACGCAGCGAGATTCTCTTTGAGTGTGCTCAAAGGCATGCGCGCGAGTGAACCGTTGGTCATTGCGGGATTGTAGGGGTATCTGGGTTGGCCGCGGTTTGTGCTCTGAGGGACTGGATTCGGGCCGGAGCCGCGGCCTTTGGCGCTACCGATGAGGAGATCCGTGCCGGTGGCTGCGACGACGGTGGGATACCACTCGGTGGGAATGAAGCCGGCGGCGGGAAGGGGTTCGCCCGCGGTGGGATGCGAGAGATCGAAGACAGCGACGGAATCGGAGATGGCGTTGGCGGATAAGAGAGTCTTTTCGTCGTTGGAGAGCGCAAGTGATTCGGGATCGCTGCCGCCAAAGGTCTGGTCAGGAAGTTTGGTGGAGAGCGAGTAGAGGAGTTTCGCAGATTTCGTGTCGAGTACGTCGATTTCGTCGCGATTGGTGAGCGCGACGAAGAGGCGCGAATTGTCGCCGGACAGAAGCAAGGCTGTTGGGTGAGAGCCACTTTCCAGAGGCACGCTTGGTTTGCGAAGAGGAATGAATCGGCGAACGCTGCCATTCTGCAGGTCGAGTTCAGCGATGGCGGAGGCGTTCCAGAGAGAGACGAAGCCGCGCTTGCCGTCGGAAGTCATGACAGCGGTGTACGGGAGAGAAGCGGGAATGCGCTTGAAAGTGGAGAGATCGAAGCGGTGGACGATTTTGCCATCGGATGTGTTGAGGAGAAGGGCTTCGTCGGAACTGTTGGATGCGACGAGGAGACGCTCGACGCCGTCGTTGAGGCCGACGCTCAGGCCAGCGGGATAGGTGACTTCGTTGAATTCGGCGCGACGGACTTTTCCGCGAGGAATGCCGGTGCGAGGCGTGAGAGGCAAGAAGCGTTCGGGAGCGACTGCGCCGTTCTGGAAAGCATAGACGGCGATTCCGTTTCCCGTGCTTCCCTTCCCTTTTCCCAGGGGATCGGTGAGGGAGGCCATGGAGGCGTAGAGATGTTGGCCGTCGAGGCTAAAGGCCAGGCCGAGAAAATAGGTTTGTTTGGCGCCGGGACCGAGACGGTCGTCGGGAAAATCGCGGATCGTGTCCGTTTGGAGATCGAGGACGGTGAGGGATTGTTTTCGGGCGGAGGTGTAGGCGCCGAAGCCGCTGTGCAGGAACACGGCGTACCGCGCGTCGGGTGAGATTGCGGCGGCCGTGGGGAAATTGTTGATGCGACGCGGATGGCCGGGTACTTCCCCGAAGAGTTTGGAGTTGGGGATTTGCGTGAATGACGGTGAAGAAGAGTCTTGGGCGATGAGCGGGGTCGCGGCCAGTAAAAAGGAAAAGCAAAACTTCGCGATGTGATGGACGGTTCGCATTGCGGCATTATAGGGGATTTTGGGCGGGGTGAAATAAAAGAGGCATGAACGCTGCCGAGCTTTAGCCCAACCTGGACTAACCCCAAGATCCCACAGCAAAACCGGCCCTTCGTAGCTCACGGCAAGCGTGCGGGGCACCTCGGGGGGTCTTGCGAAGCCATTTTGGCTGCAGACAAGGCGCACGGTGAGCAGTACCGTCAAGCGATGGAGGAGTCCATGGCGACAAAGTGGGACGCAAGCGAGGTGGACCTTACTGCTGAAGCGCTCGATGTGGCCGAGGAACGATCGCGGGCGTATTTGCGTGGAGTGAGCCGCAGGAAAGTTTACCCAAGTGATTCGGCGGTGGCTGCGCTCGCTCAATTTCGTGAGCCGTTTCCTGGCACGCGTAGCCGCCCGGCGGATGTGGTGCGGATACTCGATGAGTTTGGTTCGCCGGCTACGGTCGCAAGCACTGGAGGACGGTATTTTGGATTTGTGATTGGCGGGACGCTGCCCGCGGCATTGGCCGCGAGCCGGCTCGTCAGTAGCTGGGACCAAAACGCCGCGTTTCGCGTGATGTCGCCGGTCGTGGCGGAAATTGAAGAGGTGGTACTGCGGTGGGTGTGTGAAGTATTCAGCATAGAACAGAACTGTGAGGGCGGAATTGTGACGGACGCAACGGCTGCTAATTTCACGGCTCTCGCTGCCGCGCGCCATGCGCTGTTGGCCAGAAACGGATGGGATGTTGCGGCGGACGGCATGTTCGGAGCTCCGCCGATCGAGGTTGTCGTCGGGGAAGAGGTTCATGCTTCTGTTTTGAAGGCGTTGAACCTTGCCGGCTTTGGGCAAAAGAGGGTGACGATCGTTCCAGCAGATAGCCAGGGCCGGATGCGCGCCGATCGATTGCCGAAGCTGGAGAAAAATTCGCTGGTGTGCATTCAAGCCGGGAACGTGAATTCAGGCTCGTTCGATCCTGCGAGGGAAATTTGCGAATGGGCGCATAAGGGTGATGCCTGGGTGCACGTGGACGGAGCGTTCGGGCTATGGGCTGGGGCTTCGCCTAAGTACAAACATCTGGTGTCGGGATTCGAGCTGGCCGATTCGTGGGCGACGGACGCGCACAAATGGGTGAATGTGAATTATGACTGCGGCATCGTGTTGGTTCGGGATGCCGGCGCTTTGCGGGCGGCGATGACGATCAGTGCGGCTTATCTTCGACCGGGCGCCTTGCGGGAACCGGCGAATCAGACTCCGGATGCTTCGCGAAGGGCGCGAGGCGTGGAATTGTGGGCCGCGCTAAAGTCGCTAGGAAAGAAGGGACTCGCTGAATTGATCGAGCGGACTTGCGATCAGGCAAACCAATTCGCGACGGGGCTGCGGGAAGCCGGGTACGAAATCTTGAATGACGTGGTCATCAATCAGGTGCTGGTGTTGTTCGGGAGCGCAGAAACGACGCGTGAAGTGATTCGCCGCGTGCAGGAAGACGGTACATGCTGGTGCGGCGGGACGGTGTGGCAAGGCAAAACGGCGATGCGGATCAGCGTTTCTTCGTGGGCTACCACGGATCAGGATGTGAAACAGAGTTTGGCTGCTATTTTGCGGATTGCACACGAAGTACGCACCTGAAGCACTGCTGTCTTCCCGCTACGGAGAACAAAAGCCTTTCCTCAGGGCGCTTCTCCTCCCGAGCTGAAGCCCGGGCCTACGAGCCCCGGCGGATTGCAAGGGAACCCCAAGACCCCACACACAACATCGGCGTGCGGCATGACACGAAGTTGCGCTGTGCTATTCTCAAAGCATGTCCGCACTAATTCTGGATGGGCTGAAAATCCGAGACGCAATTTTTGTCGAGTTGGAGGGAGAGATTGCGAAACTCTCCGGGCAGCGGATTCGGCCAGGGCTAGCTGCTGTGCTGGTGGGAGAGAATCCGGCGTCACAAGTTTACGTGAAGAGCAAAATCGCGGCGTGCGAAGAGTTGGGCATGGCTAGCTGGTTGCACACGCCTCCGGCGAACGTTTCGACCGAGTACATGTTGCAGCTTATGAAGGATCTGAATGAGGATGACAATGTGGACGGCATCCTGGTGCAATTGCCTCTGCCGACGCAAATCGATTCCAAGCAAGTGCTGGAGGCGGTCGACCCGGCAAAGGATGTGGATGGATTTCACCCGGTCAATTTGGGAAAGCTGGTGAGTAACCGGCCGGGGCTGGTGGCGTGCACGCCTGCCGGCTGCATGGAAATGCTGAAGCGGTACAAGATTCCGATTGAAGGGGCGAATGCGGTGGTGCTGGGACGCAGCGATATCGTCGGGAAGCCGATGGCGCTGCTGCTGATGCACGGGAACGCGACAGTGACGATTTGCCACTCGAAGACGCGGGAGATCGCGGATATCGTCGGGCGGGCGGACATTGTGGTGGCGGCGATGGGGAAGGCTGGATACGTGCAGCCAAATTGGATCAAGCCGGGAGCGGCGGTGATCGATGTGGGGACGAACAAGGTGACCGATGTGAGCGAGGCGGAGAAGTTGCTGAAGAATTTTCCGCAAAGGCTGGAGAAGTTCCGAGCCAAGGGAAATGTGTTGATCGGGGATGTGCATCCGGATGCGGTGTCTACCGCCGGAGCGTTGTCGCCGGTACCGGGCGGCGTGGGGCCGATGACGATTACGATGTTGATGACCAATACGGTGAAGGCCGCGCGGCTGCGGCGGGGGAAAAGTTCGGTGGCACACCTGTCCTAGGGTCAGTGGGGTTGCCAGCGGCGGAAGCAAGCCTGCGTTTTGGAAACCCTCAGGCCTGAAAGGCCTGAGCTACAGGTCTCAAAATAGAATGCTGAAAATGGGATTGACGGGAGGGATTGCGAGCGGGAAGAGCGCGGTGGCGGCGATGCTGCGCGAGATGGGTTTTCCAGTGCTTGAAGCGGATTTGGTTGCGCACAGGTTGTTGGAGCCGGGGCAAGCGGCTCATGACGAGGTCTTGAAGGAATTTGGGGCGGGATTGGCGGATGCGGATGGGAAGATCGATCGTCGCCAACTGGGTGCACTCGTTTTTCGCGATCCAGCGAAGTTGACGAAGCTAAACAGCATCACGCATCCGCGCGTGGCAGACATTATTTTGCGGAAATTTGACGAATGGCAGCGGGATGGTGTGAGGGACGCGGGATTTGTAGAGGCGGCGTTGCTGATTGAGGCGGGAATTGCGGAAAAATTGGATGGGTTGGTGGTGGCGTTTTGCAGGTCGGAGCAGCAGATGGAGCGATTGCGCGCGCGCGGGATGAGCGAGACGGAAGCAAAGCGGCGCATGGCGGCGCAGATGCCAGTAGCAGAGAAGTTGAAGCACGCGACCGAAACGATTGATTGTTCGGGGACATTGCAGGAAACGCGGGCGCAGGTGCGAGCGATGGCGGCGAGATTGAGGAATAGGGCGGCGGGGTAGCGTGGTGGCCGGAGATTTCTACGCTGATGGGAAATGTGTCGCACGCTTCGAAGCTCAGGGCAGGTTCTACGGCGCTTTGGATTGTAAGCTCCGATTCTCAGCCCTTTTTTCGCGCTGGGTTAACTTGTGGCGCTCCTACGGAGCGTCCGGCTAGAGGGCGAGAAATTTCAAGCTTGTGGCATAAGGGTATTTCAAGGGTCGCGGGTGGTTAGCATCTTGAACAGTTTAGATCCTTCGTCGCGCAGAAAGCGCGCTCCGCAGGATGACACGAGCCTTTTCTTCCGGATGGAATCTAAATGACGGACGGCGCTAGGCGCGGGTGAGGGTGGCGGCGCGGGCGGATTCGAGGAGTTTGGAGGCGTTGGCGCGAATATCGCCGTGACCGAAGACGGCGCTGCCGGCTACGAGAAGTTCGGCCCCTGCTTTCACGATGTCGGTGACAGTTTCGAGGTCGACTCCACCGTCCACTTCAATACGGAAATCCAGTTTTCGTTCGGCGCGCATACGGGCAAGGGCGGCAATTTTGTTCAGGGCATTCGGAATGAATTTTTGGCCGCCGAAGCCGGGGTTGACGCTCATGACCAGAACGTGGTGAACGAGGTCGAGGACTTCGGTGAGAGTTTCGACCGGAGTTGCGGGATTGATTACGACGCCGGGCTTGCAGCCGTGAGACGCGATCAGATGGAGCGTGCGGTCGAGATGGATGCAGGCTTCCTGGTGGACCGACATCCAGTTGGCGCCAGCTTCGGCGAATTCGGGGATGAAGAAGTCGGGATCCTCGATCATCAGGTGGCAATCGAAGGGGACTTTGAAGAACGGCCGCAGGGAATGCACGACCGGAGGGCCGATGGTGAGATTGGGAACGAAGTGGCCGTCCATGATGTCGAGATGAAGGATCGTGCCGCCGCCTTCGATGGCTTGTTCGGCATCGGCGGCGAGTTGCGCGAAGTTGGCGGAGAGGATTGAGGGAACAAGTTCGATGTTCAACGGTTGTGCTCCTTCGCCCGCATTTTGATTATACGATGAGCGGGTTCGTGCGGGTGTCAATGTTAGAGCGGCCCGCCCCCTTCGTGGCTCAGGACAAGCAGAAGGCGGGCAGAAGGCGGGCCCTACAAACCCAAGAATGGATGTTAGGATGCCGCCAATCATATCGGAGCTTCAAGCTCCGATCCCGGAGCCAGGCACATTTGCCGGTAAACCATGCAGGTGTGAACTGTCGAGATTGTTCGCCGCCAGGCCGAGCTTGCCCGCCGTTATCGCCAAGTCCGTTCAGATTTGGATGGGGCGCCAGGGGATGGTGCAGTGCTGAGAGTTGCTTTCGGCGGTTGATTCGAGAGCCATCGTGACGTTGAGGATTTGTTGCGGTGTTACCAGGAGTGGCGCTCTACCGAGGATGGCGTCGCGAATGTTGGCGTAGAATTCGCGCCAATCGCCCACTGAGGGAATTTTGCGGACGGACGGTTGCCCGTTTTCGATAGTAGTTAGTTCGCCGAAGTTTTCTGCTTTTTCGACGACCCAGGATTCGCCGGTGGGGATTTGGCCGTTGCGGAGGTTTGGCTCGAGGGGGTCGAATTCGCGCTTGAGGTAACTCCCTTTTTCGCCGAGGACGACGAGGCGCGGGCGCGGAACAGCGGACATCATGGTGGCGCGCAGGAGTGCACGGGCGCCTTCGGGATAGTGAAGAAAAATGTCGAAGGCGTCGTCGGTAGAGAAGCCACGGCGTTCGATGCGGATGTCAGCGGTGATGGCGCGGGGAGTGCCGAGAAGCGTTAGGGATTGGTCGATGAGGTGCGGTGCGAGATCGAAGAGAACGCCGCTGCCGGGCCCTGGTTTTTCACGCCAAGCGTTGGGCTTCGAAACGGGGCGATAGCGGTCGTAGGTGGATTCGAAGCGGAGGACACGGCCGAGATGCCCGGCAGCGATAGTTTGGCGGAGGGCCTGGAAGTCGGCGTCGAAACGGCGGTTGTGGTACACGGAGATGATAAGGTTGCGCTGCTTGGCTAGATTTAGGAGTTCGATTGCCTCGGCGAGGCTGGTAGTGAAGGGCTTGTCGACTACGACGTGCTTCCCGGATTCGAGGCAACGCTTGGCGAGAGGGAAATGTGTTTGGTTGGGGGTGGAAATGGCAACGAGGCGAATGGAATCGATGGCGAGGAGTTCGTCGAGGGTGCGGACGACGCAGGCGTCTGGGTAAAGTTGCGTGACGGAATCGCCGGAGCGTTGCAAGATCGCGGCTAGGCGCAAACCTGGTACGGCGTGGATGACGGGGGCGTGGAAGCAGCGGCCGCCTAGGCCAAATCCGATGAGGGCGACGTCGATCATTGAGATTGTTCCGATCCAGTCGTAAGAAGAACGGACTCCTCAGGGCTAAAGCCCAATTGCTTGGAGCACCAAATGTCGGAGCTGAAGCTCCCAACGCCCTAAGCGTTCCCTTAAGGAGTTGACCCCCGTCACGTTGCCTGAGTCGCGCCACGGCACGACTGAAGTTGCGCCCTCCCGAAGAAGAAAGCTCACTGAAACCTTACAAAATGACTCCTCGGCAGTGTAGCACTGGCTGAAAGCTCGCAGGCCTCCGGCGCTGAGTTGGTGAGCGCTGGCGGGGCGTTATATCCTTTGTGGCGTGGAGAAGAATGCGACGGCACGACCGGGTCCTGCACGGGGATTGTATCTTGGGCTTGCAGTGACGATATTGGCGGTGTTGGTGTATGCGGGATATATCACGCTGCAGTTTGCCGGATTGCGGGAGTTGCAGAGCGAGTTGGTGGACCGGAACCGGCGGGATTCGCTGCAACTGCTGAGGATTGAGAATGACCTGAATTCGGTTGGGCTGGCGATGCGGGACATGCTGGACTCCAGCGAGCCGTATCCGTTGATCGCCTGGAGCGCGCAGTTCGATCGCATCCGTACGGATCTGGATGATGCGTTGAAACTCGAGGCGGCACTTTCCGAAGCGGCGCCTACTCGAGATCAACGACGACAGCTGTCCCAGGCGGTGGATCAGTTTTGGGCCGCGAGCGAGCGGATGTTCACGCAGGCGACGTACGACGAAGATATGGCGCGGGAGCAGCTTCGGGATACGTTGCAGCCACGGCAAGCGGCGCTGAGTTCGGCGGTTTCGCGGCTGCTGGTGCAGAATAATGAAGCGGAAGAGTTGGCGGCCACGGGGATTGCGCAAATCTACAGAAGGGTGCAGTGGCAACTTTATTATTTTCTTGCGGCGATCCTGCTGGCGATTGTGCTGACCAGTTTGTATCTGATCAGGAACAACCGACGGTTGTTTGCCCAGGTGGAGGAGCTTTCCTCGCAACGAAGCGATTTGGCTCAGAAGCTGATTGCGACACAGGAATCGACGCTACGGCATATTTCGCGGGAATTACATGATGAGTTTGGGCAGGTGTTGACAGCGATTGGTTCGTTGCTGAGCCGGACGGATAAGCAGATACCAGCAGGTTCACCGTTGCATGCGGACCTGCAGGAAGTGCGCGAGATCGCGCAGAATACTTTGAACAATATAAGGAGCTTGTCGCAGGCACTTCACCCTGTGCTGCTAGACGAGGCGGGGCTGGAGACCACGCTGGATTGGTATATCCCCACGGTGGAAAGACAGACCGGGCTTGTGCTTCACTACGAGAAGTCCGGAGATCGTTTTCCAATTGGAACGGGAGCGGGAGTGCAGATCTACCGGGTGCTGCAGGAAGCGTTGAATAATGTGAGCCGGCATTCAGGGGCCAAGGAGGCGTGGATTCGTTTGCGGTTTGCGCCGGAAGAGCTGGAATTGGAAGTGGAAGATCACGGGAAGGGACTGGCGCCAGCGGAAGGGCAAACGGGAATTGGGTTGGTTGCGATGCGCGAGCGGGCGGAGCTTTTGGGAGGGACGGTGGCGGTTGCAGCGTTGGGAACGGTGCAGGCGAACGGGACGGGCACGCTGGTGAGATTGAAGATTCCACGCACCAAGGCGGAGATACATGGGGAATAAGCTGAAAGTGCTGCTGGTGGACGATCACGCTCTGGTACGGCGGGGATTCCGGCGGATGCTCGAGGATGAGCCGTCGTTTCAGGTTGTGGGAGAGGCGAGCGATGGGCTGGAAGCGGTAGAGAGCGCGGAGAAACTGCAGCCGGATGTGATCGTGATGGATTGCGCGTTGCCACAGATTAATGGGATCGAGGCCTCGCGGCGAATTCTGGCTGCGCGGCCCGAGACGAAGATTCTGATGTTGAGCATGCACTCGGAAGATACTTTGATCCGGCAGGCGCTGGAGGCGGGCGCGAAGGGATACGTACTGAAGAACGCCATGGATTTGGACTTGGTGAACGCCATCAAGAATGTGGCGGAAGGAAAGATGGTGCTCGATCCGCAGATCAACCGGGGAGGTACACTGAAGGGAGAGAGAGATACCGGGCTGACCCCGCGGGAGTTGGAGATTCTGCAGCACATTGTGGCCGGAAAGTCGAATAAGGAAATTGCCGGCGAGCTGGGGCTCAGCGTGAATACCGTGTCGGTGCACCGCGCCAATATCATGGATGCGCTGGGAATTCATAAGACGGCGGAGTTGGTGGTGTACGCGATCCGTAATGGGCTGGCTAATCTTCCGTGAATCGACGTTCGTTTATCTGGAATAGTGTGGGTGCAGGAGTGGTTGCGGGAGCAACGCCTGCTTCTTTGCTGGCGTCCCTGCCAGGTTTTCGATTTGTAGATGTAACCAGCGCCGCAGGAATTCATTTTCAGCACAATACAGGCGCGTATGGCGGAAAGTTGCTGCCGGAGACGTTGGGTTCTGGCTGCGCGTTTCTGGACTATGACGCGGACGGCTGGCAGGACATTTTGCTCGTGAACTCGATGGACTGGGTTGGCCACAAGCGCCAGCGGACGACGCTGAAGCTTTATCACAACAATCGGAATGGCACGTTTACGGATGTGACAAACGCTGCGGGGCTGAACGTGGAGCTGTATGGAATGGGCGTGGCGGTTGGAGATTACAACAACGATGGATTTCCCGATCTGTATATCACTTGTGTCGGGCAGAGCCAGCTGTTCCGAAATACAGGTAAAGGAACGTTCGTGGATGCGACCAAGGCGGCGGGATTGGCCGGCAAGCAGGCGTTGAGCGCTTCTGCGCTGTGGTTCGATTACGATCGCGACGGGTTTCTGGATCTGTTCGTGTGCAATTACGTGCGATGGTCGGCGGAGCACGATGTGTTCTGCAGCCTGGATGGAAAGAACAAATCGTACTGCACGCCGGAAGCATATCGCGGCGACACTTGCTGGCTATTTCACAACCGGGGCGACGGGACGTTTGAGGATGTCACCGCGAGCAGTGGCGTGTTTGACAGCAGCTCCAAATCGCTGGGCGTGGCGATACTGGATTTCGATGAGGATGGTTGGCCGGATTTGCTGGTAGCGAATGACACGCAGCCGAACAAGCTATATCGCAACTTGCACAACGGAAAATTCAAAGATGTCGCAGTCGAGATGGGTCTGGCGTTCAGCACGGAAGGAAAAGCGCGGGCGGGAATGGGTGTGGATGCCGCCGATTTTGAAAACTCCGGCAAGCCGGGGATTGTCATTACGAACTTCGACAACGAGATGATCGGGTTGTACCGCCCGGTGGGCAAGGGTTACGACGACATGGCGATCCCGAGTGGACTGGGAGCTGCATCGCGGAATACGCTGGGGTTTGGTTGCGCGTTTTTTGATGCGAATCTCGATGGCCTGATGGATATCGCAGTGGCGAATGGGCACATTGACGAAACGGTGAGAAATATTCGAGGAAATGTGGGGTATGCACAGGCACCGCAGCTTTTTCAGAATTTAGGCGGCGGAAAGTTTCGGGACGTGGCGGGTGAAATTGGCGGAGGATTCGAAAAACCAAAGGTTGGGCGCGGTTTGGCGGTGGGAGATTTCGATCGCGACGGGGATTTGGATTTGCTGCTGACCACAAACAACGGCGCGGCGTATTTGTATCGCAATGATGTGGAGAGCGCGCATCGGAGCATCCGGTTCAAGCTGGTGGGAACACCGTCGAATCGGGATGCGATTGGAGCGGTGGTGCGAATTGAGTGCAATGGCCAGCGGCAGACGCGGATGGTGCGAAGCGGGTCGAGTTATCTGTCGCAATCGGAATTGCCAGTGACGTTTGGCGTGGGGAAGGAGGCGGAAATCGAACGAGTGGTGATCGATTGGCCGAGTGGAAAGACCGAAGAACACAAGAAGTTGCGCAGCGGAAGGATGTTCCAAATAACTGAAAATAAGGACATTGCAGAAACTTAAGGGGTAGTGCTTTCGCACTATTGCCAAGGGTTCGAAGAGATTCTATAAACAGGGCAACCTTGCAGTCGCTTCTTACAGTCGCACTTCCTTCGCTGACTCTGGAAGCACCCCAACAGACATTGCGGCCGGGCTTCGACCCCCCGGCCGCATTTTTTCTTCTAGCCATGAGTGGAGCGTATCATGACCTGGATCAAAACGATTCGACTGGAAGACGATGAGCGAGTACGGAACCTGGTAATGGAAGAGCGGAAGATGTATCCGGTGGAATACGCCACGCCGGTGCCGATTGTCGACAAGGGGTTTGAGAACAGCATTGTCGGATCCCATACCCTGCTGCCGGACGTGATGTTTCATTCGTTCGCGGCGTTTGGGGCCATGATGGCGCCGGACCTGCCGCTGAAACGCGAACAGCACGAAATGATCGCGACGATGGTGTCGGTCACGAACCGATGCTTTTATTGAATCGAATCGCACGCAGAGTTTCTGCGTAGGGCGAGTTTGAATGACGAGATGGTGGCTGCGCTGAGGCAGGATTTTCGGAAGGCGCCGATCAGCGACCAGAACAAGGCGATGCTGGAGTATGTGGTGAAGTTGACGAAGGATCCGACGCAGTGCAGCCCGAAAGATCACGAGAAGTTGCGAGCGGTTGGGTTCGATGATCGCGGGATATTGCAGATTACGTTGATCGCGTCGTGGTTCAACTACATTAACCGGGTTGCGGACGCGTTGGGGGTTGGGCGAGAAGGATAACTGACGTACACCTGCTTGTGGTTGGTACCCGGATTTTCGGTTGACATCGTTCGTCGCGCAAGAGACGCGCTCCTCAGGATGACAACGATTGTGTGCTGACGATTTGAACATGAGTTTGAAGTTCGAGCGGCCCGCTTCAGAAAGCGGGCCCTACAACGCAAACGCAAGAGCCGCGGTGACGGCGTGAGAGGCCGCGCTTAAAGTTAAAGTATGTTATGTTCGGCGTTCGAAATGTTTTCTGAGCGCACGAATTGGAAACTTACGCGGAACGAGTACACGCGAGCACTGGAGGAGATGCGGTCCTCCGGAGAATCGCTCATTGATCTGACTGTATCGAATCCCACCGAGTGCGGCCTGCGTTACGATTCCGCGGTGATCCTGCAGGCTTTTCAAATTGAACAAGCGATGGCTTATCAGCCGGAGGCGAAAGGATTATTGCTGGCGCGGCAGGAGGTCGCGCGCTACTACCGCGAGGACCATGGAGAAACGGTCGATCCGCAGTCGGTGCTGCTCACCACCAGCACGAGCGAAGCATACTCGTTTGTATTTCGACTGTTGTGCAATCCACAGGATGAAATTCTGGTACCGAAACCGAGCTATCCGCTGTTCGATTTTCTTGGCGATTTGCAGGATGTGAAGTTGCGGCCGTATTCGCTGCAATATGCACATGGATGGTTTATTGATTTCGAGTCGGTGGAGCGTGCATTGACGTCGCGGACGCGGGCGGTACTGCTGGTTCATCCGAACAATCCGACGGGATCGTACGTGAAGGGTGAAGAGGTCGTGCGACTGAACGAATTGTGCCTAGAGAGAGATCTGGCGCTGATTGTGGATGAGGTATTTTTGGACTACGCGCTCGTGGGGCAGACACGGAAAAGTTTCGTAGGGAACGGGGATGTGCTGACGTTCACACTGAGCGGCCTTTCAAAAATAGCGGCTCTACCTCAGATGAAAGTGGCGTGGATGGTGACCACGGGGCCGGAGGCGCTTGTGCGGCCGGCGTTGGAGCGGCTAGAGGTTATCGCGGATACATATCTGTCGTTGAGCTCGCCGACGCAGTTGGCGATTCCCCGTTTGCTCGAGCAAAGGCGATCGTTGCGGGCTCAGCTTCTCGAGCGGATTCGGCAGAACTGGGCGGCGTTGGAATCGATGTTGGCCGGCGAGCGGTCGTTGGAGCTTCTGGAGCCGGAAGGCGGGTGGTATGCAGTTTTTAGAGTGGCTGGCGGCCGATCCGACGAGGATCTTGCGATTGAGATTATGCGGAAGGCGCGGGTGCTTGTGCATCCGGGGCATTTCTATGATTTTCTGGGCGAAGGCTATTTGATCGTAAGTTTGATTGTGGCGCAGGAAACTTTTCGGACTGGTATGGCAGGGGTGGTGGATAACGTGAGCAAAACTAAGAACCAATGAAGCATACTTCTGACTGTACATTGGAATTGGAGTGGCCTCGTCCGCTTGCGCTGTAAAGCCTTTTGCTGTTCTTGTGCGTCTAGGCATAAGGGAGGTGTTTCCATGCGAAGAGCCGCCTTTGCTAGCCTCGTTTTTGCCTGCCTTTTCATCGTGTCCGGTGGAGACGCGCAAAACCTGCCGAACATTGATAAGCCGACGTGGACGATGGAGTTTATTAAGGTCAAGCCCGGAATGTTCGGGCTCACGCTGGGCTACTTGGACGACAACTGGATGCGAGTGGCGGAGGAAGCCAAAAGGCGGGGCGCTGTCGTGACCTATCACCGATTTGTGGAACAGAGCGCCCCCGGAAGTGACCGCAATATCGTGCTCGTGACGGAATTTAAGAATCAAACCGCATATGTACTACGTGAGAAGCTATTCGACTCGATTAGACAGCGCTTGCCAAACAACACATCGGGTGTACTGCGGCCTCAGAAACAAGAGGACCTGTACGAGATTGTGAACACGGCGACGTTTGTGGATTTTCCGGATCTGGATGGCGCTCAGAATCGACTGTTATCGAGGAATCGCCAACAAGGCGAACCGTCGCCGGGATGGCGAATGGCTTTAACCGAATGATATATACTGGCTTGGCAGCTTAAGGATTTGTTGAGAATGAAACGCGTTGCCGCTTTCGCTTTGCTGGTTGCGTTAAGTGGTTCCTGGGCGCCACCCGCGCAAGCTCAACGGATGAGCGTGGAGCAGGAGCAGCGACAGTCGGCGAAAGACGCAAAGAAGCAGCAAAAGCTGCAGAAGAAGGCGGCCAAGCAGCAGGCGAAAGCACAGAAGAAAGCCGAGAAGGCGCAGAAGAAGCAGCTGAAGGCAGCGCGCAAGGCAGACGCCAAGGCAAATCGGCAGCTCCATCCGTAGTTGCGGGTATTCCATCCACAAATTTGCTCTTCCACCGACGAGTCCGTTATGGGTTAGGTTCGCTTTGATTTCTGCGGTTATTTGGAGACATGCCGTGGGGAACAGAAAAAACAACAACAAGACCCTTCGCCGTCGTGGATAGAGTGGCCAGCCAGGGGATTGAGTGCCCAACCGGATGACTCTTTTTGGTTGCTCCTGCGCGTCACTTCCGCCCCAGCAAATTCCTTGCGGCTTCTACCAGATGGTCCGGCTCGAACCCGAATTTTTTCTGGAGTTCCTTAAGAGGAGCTGATGCCCCGAAAGTTTTCATGCAGTTCATTAGGCCTGATGTCCCGACGTATCTTTCCCAACCGAAGCTGGAAGCCTGTTCGACCGCAACGCGTGCCATCACGCTTGGTGGCAGCACGGTGTCCCGGTATTCTTCACTTTGCTGCTCAAAGATTTCCCAAGACGGCATGGAGACCACTCGCGAACGGATTCCCTCAGTGAGCAGTTTTTCATGCGCCTGCACGGTTAGGCTCACCTCACTTCCTGAAGCCATCAGAATAATCTCCGGATTTCCACCAGGTGCTTCGGCAAGCACGTATGCGCCACGGGTGACGCCCGACGCGGGAGCGTATTTGCTCCTGTCAAGCGTTGGTAATGCCTGACGCGAGAGCGCAAACACAGCAGGCTGATGCCGAAGTTGCATGACGTATCGGAAGGCTTCGACAACTTCGTTGGCGTCCCCTGGCCGAATCGTAACCAGACCAGGAATCGCCCGCAATGACGCAAGGTGCTCCACAGGCTGGTGAGTAGGGCCATCTTCTCCATCGCCCATGGCGTCATGCGTGAATATAAAGATAGTGGGTAGTTCCATCAAGGCCGATAGACGGATGGCTGGCCGCGCGTAATCGCTGAAGATGAAGAAGGTCGCGCCGTACGCGCGGAGTTTTGACAGCGAGAGCCCATTCACTGTCGCCGCCATGGCGTGCTCCCGGATGCCAAAATGCAAGTTTTTCCCGTGATAATTTCCCGCCTGAAAGTCTCCGGCCCCCTCGTACTTCAGTGTCGTTTTGTTGGAAGGGCCAAGATCCGCCGAGCCGCCCAGGAACCAGGGAATATTCTGAGCGAGTCGATTCAGCACCTCCCCGGAGGCATCCCTGCCCGCAATGCCTTTCGGATCGGCGGGGAAAACAGGGAGATCTCGGTCCCAACCGGTGGGGAGGTCACGTCGCTGGATCAGGTCGATCTCATGTGCGAGTTCCGGGTAAGTACCACGATATGCCGCAAATAATTCCGCCCACTGATGCCGAACTGAATCGCCACGCGCACCAATGCCTGAATTGAAGTGGTCATAAACCCCGTCTGGCACCAGGAACCTGGCGTCTTCGGGCCAGCCGTAGCTGCGCTTGGTAAGACGGATTTCATCTTCGCCAAGCGGTTCGCCGTGGGCCGCTGAGGTGTCCTGCTTGTGGGGAGAACCGTAACCGATGTGACTGTCCAATACAATAAAGGTGGGTCTGCCCTCAGTCTTGCGGAAAGTTTTGAATGCACGCTCCATTTGATCAAGATCGTTGGCGTCGCTCACTCGCAAAACATTCCAGCCATATGCGAGGAATCGCGCTGCAACATCCTCGGTGAAAGCGATGCTGGTTTTCCCTTCAATGGTGATGCGGTTGTTGTCATAGACCCAACAAAGATTGTCGAGTCCCAAATGACCGGCTAAAGACGCTGCTTCGGAGGCAACTCCCTCCATCATACAACCGTCGCCACAAACAGAGTAGACCTTGTAGTCGACAATCGGAAAATCCGGGCGATTGTAGCGCGTTGCAAGCCACTTCTCCGCAATTGCCATCCCCACGCTGGTGGCAACTCCTTGGCCGAGCGGGCCGGTGGTCGTTTCGACTCCGGAAACCCAGCGATATTCGGGATGCCCCGGTGCTTTGCTGTCGATTTGGCGGAAACGCCGAATATCATCCAACGTAACAGAGGGCTGGCCAAGCCGTTCATAGTCCTTATTTACGGCCTGTACGCCCGTGAGATGGAGAACGGACCAGAGCAGCATGGATGCGTGGCCATTCGACAACACAAAGCGATCCCGGTTTGGCCAGATCGGATCCTTCGGATCAAAGTTCATGATCCGGTTCCAGAGGGTGTAGACAAGCGGGGCCAGTGCCATCGGCGTCCCCGGGTGCCCCGATTTCGCCTGTTGAACCGCGTCCATCGACAGAGTGCGAATCGTATTCACGCAAAGCTGATCAAGGTCTGGTTTCGTATTTGTTCCAGCAACCTGTGTGGCTCCCATAAGTTTCACCTCCACGCGTTGGATTCATCTGAACCCGTTTTCAATTCGCGCGCGGCAACATTTGCGCACGCTTGAGCGGCAATGAATTCGGCGGCTCTTTGGGCGACAGCTTCCGGATTGGCCAGGACTTCGATCTTCATGAGGCTCACTTCCCTTCCGGGCGGAGATGATTGCGCGCAGCGGTGATGCAATGCTCCTTATTTGAACGAGCCAGCTTTGGCCGCAGTTGCGGGACTGGCGATGACCGGATTTGCCCAGCCGCCCGGAGGGGTGATGCGAGTTTCGACCTCTTTTGGACCCCATGTGCCGGGCTCGTATTCGTAAGCGGGCGTGGCTAGTTTTAGAATGGGATCGACGACGCGCCAGGCTTCTTCCACATAGTCTTGGCGGGCAAAGATCGAGGCATCGCCGACCATGGCATCGCCGAGCACGCGCTCGTAGGCATCGATTTCCGTGGCCTCCGGGTGATGATGGGCCAACATTTCCGCCGACTCTCCGACCATTTCTTCCCCCGGGGTCATCACGGTCATGCCGATAGCGATATCAACATCCGGACTGATGCGGAAGCGCAAGTGATTTTGCGTCAGCCTACTGGCGCGAATTACCGTGGGAGGCAACTTGAATTTGGCGAGGACTTCGGTGCAGGTAACAGGCAGGCACTTCCCAGCCCGGAGATAGAACGGGACGCCCCGCCAGCGCCAGGAGTCGACTTCGAGCCGCAGAGCCGCGAAGGTCTCCGTTTTAGAATCCTTGGCCACGCCCGGTTCCGCGAGGTAGCCACGGAACTGTCCGCGAACAACATCTTTTTCCTCCATGGGGGGAATGGCCTTGAGGACTTTCACTTTTTCGTCACGGACGGTTTCGCTGTCGGTGCGAACGGGAGGCTCCATCGCCAGGTTGCAGAGAACCTGGAAAAGATGATTTTGCATGACGTCACGAATGGTGCCGGTCTGGTCGTAAAAGGCACCGCGGCCCTGGACGCCGAAGTCCTCGGCCATAGTGATCTGGACACTATCGATGAAGTTGCGATTCCAAAAGGATTCCATGAAGGCGTTGGCAAAACGGAACACGAGCATATTGTTGACCGGCCGCTTGCCGAGATAATGGTCGATTCGGAAGATGTCTTGTTCCTTGTAAGCACTGTGAAGAATCTTGTTGAGCGCTTGCGCGGAGGCGAGGTCATCACCGAATGGTTTTTCAACGATGACGCGCGAGCCGGTGGCACAGCCCGATTTCATCAATTGTTCGACGACTTCACCAAATAAAACCGGCGGAATGGCAAGGTAATGTGCGGGATGCTCAGCGTTGTTGAGTTCCTTGCGCAAATTCTTGAAAGTTGCTGGATCCTTGTAATCGCCATCGACGTAACGCAGCAGGCCGGAAAGCTTTTCCCATGCTGCAGGGTCGAGGCCACCGTGTTTTTCGAGACTGTCCTTCGCGCGGGCCTTCAACTGATCGACATTCCAGCCAGCCTTGGCCACGCCGATCACGGGGAAAGTAAGGTGTCCACGTTTGAGCATGGACTGCAGCGACGGAAAGATTTTCTTGTAAGCCAGGTCGCCAGTTGCGCCAAAAAAAACCAAAGCATCGGAATGAATAGTGCTCATGGTACATTCCCTTTCCGGCGCGGGCTACTTGCCGGCTGCCTTCTCCATGTGTCCGCCAAACTCATAGCGCATGGCGGAAAGGAGTTTGTCGGCAAATTCCGCTTCTCCGCGGGAGCTGAATCTTGCATAGAGTGCGGCGGTCAGGACATGCGCGGGTTGCGCTTCGTCGATCGCGGCCTGGATAGTCCAACGCCCTTCGCCGGAGTCGGAAACGCGGCCGGCAAATTTGGAAAGAGTGGGGTCGTCGAGTAAGGAAATGGCCGTGAGGTCGAGGAGCCAGGAGGCAATGACGCTGCCGCGGCGCCAGACTTCCGCGACATCCTTCAGATCAAAATCGTACTGATAGTGTTCCGGGTCGCGCAGGGGTGTGGTTTCGGCGTCGATGACGTGGTCCCGCCTGCCAACGTTGGCGGCGCGAATGATTCCTAAGCCCTCCGCATAGGCGGCCATGATGCCGTACTCGATACCGTTGTGTACCATCTTGACGAAGTGACCGCCGCCATTCGGGCCACAATGCAGGTAACCCTGCTCCGCCGTGCCGCCGACCTTTTCACGCCCCGGAGTGCGCGGGATATCGCCCATGCCGGGGGCCAGGCAGGCGAAGATGGGATCGAGATGCTTTACCACGTCTTTCTCACCACCAATCATCATGCAATAGCCGCGTTCGAGTCCCCATACGCCGCCGCTGGTGCCAACGTCGACGTAATGAATTTTCTTGGCGCCGAGGTCCTTGGCGCGGCGAATGTCATCAATGTAATAGGAGTTTCCACCGTCGATCAGAACGTCGTCCGCTTCGAGGGAAGGCAAGAGATCATGGATGGTTTCATCCACAACCGCCGCCGGGACCATCAGCCAAATTGCGCGGGGCCTCTGGAGTTTCTTCACAAAATCCTGGAGCGAGGAAGCACCGACGGCTTTCTCCTGCACCAGTTCGTTCACGTTTTTTTGCGACCTGTCGAAAACCACGCACTGGTGGCCACCCTTGATCAGTCGCCGGACCATGTTTGCACCCATTCTGCCGAGGCCAATCATTCCGAGTTGCATGACAATCTCCTTTCTAAACCTTAGCTGCTGAATTCCCGTACACGCTTTCTCCAGTTCGTTGACGCAGGCTTATACCCATTTATCGTTGCGGTGACTCTTTCCCACTAGTGGAAATTTGCGATCCGATCGCAGAACAGCCGTCCCCGTTTCACCGCGCCGATCCCGCCTTCTTGGATTTTCCCTTCTCTCTCACGAGGCTTACCTGCTCGAAAATGCTTACAAATTCGCTGTAGCGCCGAGAAACTGCCGCAACGGCTTCTCGACGCCGCCCAAGGCTTGCACTTGGTCAGCGGCTTGATTGCTGGGGATTTGAGAATTGCCTTTGCGGTTGCTGCCATAATCGTGCTCCGTCGAAATAATTGCGAGGCTAAGAACGAGCGGGTTTGCGGGCTGCCGTTTGCTTGTCGCTGGGCGCGTCCCAGAGGCGGAATCCACCGAGGAAGGCGTTGGCATTGTCGCCCAGACGGCAGTGGAGAGGAAGCTCCTCCAGTTTTTTGGAGTTGCCACCGCCGAGAACGATATCATCCGGTTCCAGCGCGGCCACCAGGCACTCCACGACGTCGGCTACATCACGGCGCCATTTCTTTTTTCCGCGTTTCTCCAAGCCACGTATCCCAACATAATCCTCGTAGGTTGCCTTCTTATAGGGGAGGTGGCCAAGTTCCATCGGCTCGACGATTCCGTCGACAACCATGCAAGTGCCGAGGCCGGTGCCAAGACCGAGGAAAAGCATCTTGCCTTTCTTGTAGCTGCCTAAAGCCTGCATGGCGGCATCATTTATGAGCTTTACCGGCTTTCCAAACGTACCTACATAATCGAATCCTACCCAACCTTTTCCCAAGTTGTGCGGCTCTGCGATCGGCTGGTTCTGCAGGACTGGCCCGGGATAGCCTATCGAAACTCTGTCGTAATTCCAGTCCTTCGCAATCTCTTTCACGCCCGCGACCATCTTCTTCGCCGTCAAAGTCGGCCCGGATTCAAATTTCCGGGGAGTCGCTTCCCCGCTGAGAAGAACCTTGACATGGGTGCCACCAACGTCAATCGCCAGTATCTTCATTCCCGGGTCTCTTTTGTGAGAACAGCAAAATGACATGCCATTCTGAGCAAGGATTGCGGCAGCAAAGTTAGTTTCCAGCAGCCTTCTTGAGGACGTCGCTCTTGGATGTAATCACGCTCATCAAGTCGTTCCACGATTTCACGAATGACTTGGCACCTTCGTCTTGAAGCTGAGCGGCTAACGCGTCAATCTCGATAGCAGCTTTTCCGAACCGTGTCAAGACTTCTTCGCAATCTCCACCATCAGCGGAGAGAATGGATCCGAGTTGCTCGTGCGCGGCGAGCGCCTTGAGGGTAGCTTCTGGCATGGTGTTGATCGTGAATGGTGCGGCTAACGATTTGATATAGAGAATGTCTGAAGCCTGGGGATCCTTGGTGCCGGTGCTGGCCCAGAGCAATCGTTGCGGACGTGCTCCCGCGTTGTAAGCACGCTCCCAGCGGGGGGAGCTTAGGAGCGATCGACAGGCCCGATAGGTACGTTCCGCGATCGCGATACCGAGACGGTTCGTTAGCTCGGCAGGCACTTTGCCCGCCACGGCGGTATCCCATCGGCTGACGAAGACGGAAGCGACGGAGCCGACATTGGGATTGAGGCCGGATTCGATACGCCGCTCGATGCCGCGCAGAAACGCCTCGGCAGCTTCCAGATAGTGCTCGCGTGAAAAGAGCAGCGTCACATTGATGGGGATGCCCTTGAAGATGGCTTCCTCGATAGCAGGCAAACCCTCTTTTGTGCCGGGAATTTTGATGAAGAGATTGGGTCTTGCAGCCCGCGAATGAAGTTCAACGGCTGCCGCCAGCGTCTTTCCACTGTCGTGTGCAAGCAGTGGTGAAACTTCCAGCGATACCCAGCCATCCACGCCGTTCGTCTTATCGTAAATTGGCCGGAAGAGGTCGGCGGCTTGCGTCAAGTCGTTCAGTGCAAGCTCAAAGAAGAGCGCCTCGTCAGACTCGCCTTCCTTGCGTTTCTTGATGATGGCATCGTCGTAGGACTTACTGTTCTTTATGGCATGTTCAAAGATTGTGGGATTTGACGTCAAGCCGGTGACGGAAAAATTCTTGATGTAGTCTTGGAGCGTGCCGGTCGTTAACAAATCGCGCGTAATATTGTCTAGCCAAATGCTCTGTCCGAGATTATGAAGCAGTTGTGTTGCTTTCATTTCCTTACCTCGATCCTTGTCGCAGAACTGATCCCCGTCGCTGCAGTTTCAGGGTCAAATTAGCTGAATGGCGGAATCGTCGATGGTGCCGGCCAGATTGTTGATGAACTTGATGATCATTTTTTCCCCAGTGACTGACTCTCGCTACCTCAGTCGGTCGTTCCGCTCTCGCAAGCGGAATTGTCGTCTTCCCGCCGAACTACTCACTTCTCCACGTGCCGCGTCTCGTTCCACAAAGCGATGACGGGCTTTGTCATTGAGTGCTCGTAGCTGAGCGCGCTCAGACTTGCCGTACTCAGCAGAAAGAACCTGCAATTGGCGCTAGGTTCCACGCCGAGCCAGCGAGCCGCAAGCACGCGAATGAAATGCCCGCTCGAAAAAAGCAGCACATTTCCCGTAACAGCGCGAATCCGGTTCACAACGCGGTCTGCTCGCGCTGCCACCTGCCCCGGCATTTCTCCTCCCGGGCACCCATCTCGGAACAATTCCCAGTCCGGGCGCTGAGCGAGGATCTCAACCGTGCGGCGGCCCTCATATTCGCCGTAATTCCATTCGAGCAGGTCGGGATCAATTTCGACGACGCCTCCAAAGCTAGCCAGTTCGCAGGTCCTTCGTGCGCGCTGCAACGGGCTGGCGAGCACCTTGGCGAAAGCGAGTCCCCGAAGTCTTTTTCCGAGTCGTCCGGCGACCTCCTCGCCATGCTTGGTCAGCGGCAAATCTGTAAGCCCGGTATGCTGACCCGTAACACTCCAAGCCGTTTCACCGTGCCGGGCAACGTACACAATGGGAAGCTCGTTGCTCATTACGCCGGCCATTCTAGGCCGCAGGAATGGTGGCGACAACTAGGAAAATCCCTAACTCTGGCGAAATGGGCTTCAGCGTCAAATCGCCTTTAAAGACCCCTGAATTGGGGCTCCATTAACAGGAAGAGCAAAAGGTTGCGTAGACAGCAGCGCCGCGGGCGGGGTCACCTGGCTCGATGGCGGTGTAAGAAGGAAGAGTGATGTCGGCGAGCGCGTTGGGTTTGGAGTAACGCTCGCGGATGATGACGTCGACCTGATTGTCGGTGAGCATGCCGCCGGCGCTTTTCGCAAAGGCAGCCATGGAGATGCCTGCAAGGCCGTTGGTAACGACTTTGCGGAGAGTGGCCTCGTCGGCCATGGCGAGATAAACCGGATCGCCCAGGGAGAGCGCCGCGCCGCCCCTCGCTTCCGAGTCGTGACAGCCGGAGCAATTCTTTCCGTAGAGAAGGGTGAAATCGGTGACATTGTCGGGGTCGATGGGAATGGAGAATTTCGAGAGGCGGCGGGGAGGTTGCTGCACGCCCTGCCGCCGACGGCGTCTGGCCCATCACCCGGATGCTGCTCCGAATGATGTGGTGGCTTCATCTGGCGGAGATTGTGGTCTGGGCTCTTCTATCTGTGGCGCGGATGCCTGGCAGATGCCGAAGCGGCGTTCTACTTTTCCGGAGCCACTTACACGACCGTTGGCTCCGGCGATGTGGTGCTGGCAACAAAAACGCAATCATTGGCGTTCGACAGAAGCAATCGGAACTGACCACGCAATAGTGTCGGCTTTTGGAAGAGTTGGTAGCGATACCGGGATTCGAACCCGGGTTTCCGCCGTGAGAGGGC
>CAWILQ010000022.1:0-110157 GCA_963836965.1 Candidatus Acidiferrales bacterium | reverse complement strand
GAGGCCAAAGCCGGCGACTATCTTCGCCTGGTGCAATGGGCGGCCGGGGTTTGTGCGGGCAAATGGTTTGATCCGGCGATAGCCAGTCTTCGCGCCTACGAACAATGGTATTCGCCGGAACGTAACCTTCATCTCATTCAAGGGTCTGGCCGTTCTGCAGCTTTCAAAACCTGGACCAGGCCAGTGACAGCCTGGAAGAAGCTGAAAAACGAATTCATGATGGCGCGCCGAGCGAAATGCTTCATGCGCGGGCTGACGCTTATTTGGACAGCCTGAACCTGCACTTTCCCGACGCCATGCCCCATCACGGATCCGTGGTGATGGAAGTTGGAAGCGGGGTGGGTTACATCATGGAGGCGGTGCATAGAAGATTTCAACCGGGTAGCCTGATAGGCCTGGACGTGGCACCTTATATGGCCGCAAATGCGCAGAGGCGTCTTAACAGAGATAAGGTGATGATGCCGGCTCACTTTATCATTTATGACGGCTTAACCATCCCAATGAAGTCCGGATCTGTCGATTTCATCTATTCGGTGGCCTGCCTGCAACATATTCCAAAGGCTTATGTTTACAACCTTTTCGGCGAGATGGTAAGAGTGCTAAAGGCGGGTGGGTTTGCGGCGTTACATTTCATGTCGTTTGCCGCAGTGAAGATTGGAAGGAGTTTAGCTTTCGTCGGGAGATCGCTCAACAGTTACTGGCAATAGGGGACCATTGGCACCACTTTTATTCCGCCGAAGAGCTTTTATACGTATTGGAGTTTGCCTACGGGGCTGCGCAAGTAAAGGTCGTAGACACGCAAGATGGAAATATTTGGGCGTCATTTACTCGACACGACAGCCCGGGCGAATCTGGTATTAAAGTCCAAACGTAGGGTCAAATAATGCGTTCGCGGGTACCGCATCCGTGTCCCGACCGATGAGTTGCCGCCGCCAGCTCGGAATCACGCCCAGCGGTTGGCCGTCGCGCGCTGATTTGCCGGCCACGTCGCAAGCCACGTCGCATCCACCATGGCGCAACCCTGAGCTCGCAGGCGGACGCTGAACATGTGCTCGTTCAGAATAGCAATAACCTTGTTTTGAAACTGCGGTAACGTTTCCGGCGAGAGCGCGAAACGGGAGTGCCATTCCACACCCTGGCCCGTTCCTTCGCCGGTCAGCCAGCTGAGAAGATAATCACGACAATTCTCTGAGATCGGGGCGTCGGGACAGAACGGCGACTCCGGATTGCCGCTGAAGATCCCGGTCGGCTCAGCCGTGCTGACCAGCGGGCCGAGCATCTTCAACTCGGCCGGTGGCAGGAAAACAAAGATGTCCGCAGCCAGGCTTGGGACTGGCAGCCAAGCAGAAGAACCGGGTCGTTGTAGCGGTCGATGTGCCCGACCGCCGCGCCACGGCCTAAGACGAGACGCAGCATGCGCGTGTTGAATCGGTCAAGATACGCCACGTAAAGGGTACGGAAAGCCTCCGTCGCGAGACTCACAAATCGTAGTTGGCGAGGCGAGGACCGACGAACGCCAGACCGCTCTGCCAGGCCGAAAATTCCCGCATGGCGTTGGAGCCGCCGATCAGCACACGGCGCGGCCCTAGGATTTGTTCGTGGTCCTCCGGCAGCTTGTTGTCGATGACGATAAGGTCCCATTCCACCTCGGGCAACTGCCGGGCAAAGAGGGCGGCAACATCATCGATGGCGCCGGGAAACTTGTCCGTTCCATGGCGAACCAGCAGGGTCAGAATACGCATCGCGCAGTCGTCTTATCGAGCAGGGGCTAAAGCCCGCCGCAAAAGAAAACATTCTCCGTCACGGCTGAAGCCGTGCCCTGATACAAAGCGAACACCAAATTCCCGCAACGCTTTAATAATGCAACAGCTCAACAGACCGGAGCACCTCTTCGCGCTCCAGCCATCGTCGGCCGTCGGCGGATGGCAACAGCTTCTCCAACGTGTCGATCATTCGTTGCGCACAATCCTGCCAGCGCAGGGGAGACCGTCCGGGGCCAAGCGCAGTGCCTTGCGGCAACGAGCCCAACGGATGACCGGCAAGCGCGCGCCCGACCGCCTCCACCAGCGAAGCGATGTCGTCAAACTGCACCAATTGGCCCGGCATCTGCACCTGCGCCGCAATCTCCTCCCACAGCGGCGACTGTCGGGCAACCACCGTCCGTCCATAAGCCAGGCCCTGGACAACCGGCATGCCGAACCCCTCATAAAAGGAAGGGAAGACGATGACCCAGCCGTCGCAATCAGGCGATGCAACACGGCGTGTTCGATTGTGCCGCTCGGCATAGTGGTGACATTCCGCAGTCCGCTGCCGTCGATGCCTATCGCGATGACCTTGGCGTAAGGAACGCGTCCACCAGAAGCTGCAGCGTCCGCCGAATATCTTTGTGGTCATAATCGTTGCGAAAGAGCAGGATGTGATCGCCCGCCTGTCCTTCCAGAACATTACGGTCCACCTGTTCGTCCTTCGCCAGGCTGAGATATGAGACCCGCTCCGTGACGTGTGATTGCGGCGGGAAACGGTTGGCAAAACGATCGCGGGTAAATTGCGAATCGTAGAACAGCGCGTCCGCATAGCGGGCGATGAAGCGCCAGACGGCGTCGAGGGGCTCATCGCAAACATAAAGGATGTCCCAGGAGATGGTGTCCAGCATATTAAATCCGATAAACAGCGCGTGTCTGTGCAACTCCGCGATGGTCGAAAGTCCCCATGGCTGGTTTAACAATACGGCCGCCATGTATGTGTCTCTCGGGTTGTCGGCGACCCAGTTGAACTCACGGTACGTTTCCGCAGTTTAAAGAACTCGATCGCGGCAGAGGAAGCAACCGCCTCGATTTGCCAGCGTGAGTCCAATGAATGAAAGCCATCAAGCAGACCCAGAATATGTGCGAGGTGCCGTTGTGAGTGCTGATCATGCCGCGACAGTCCAGGAGCAGGCGGGAGACCGAGGGGAATCGTCGGCATAGGCACGTGCAAGGACCGATTCCAGCTTGGGTTGTGAGAGATTGGCGCACCACGCGTCGGCGCGAACCATCTCAGGGTACATGGCCCGCAATTGCTCGGCGTCTGCCGATGGCATCGACGGGTAGAGGCTGGCGTAGGGCAAGCTGGAGGCGATGACCGCATGGTTTACGACTACGTTCCGGAAGCCGCGCCTGCGTGCCTGCGTCAACAGCCTTCTGAGCTCACCAGCGATGCTAGGCTGGTTATCGCTTCGCTCATTTCCCTTACGACTTCGCGGCAAATCACAATGCACGACGAAAGAAGCTCGGCGTTATCAGCATTTCGGGAACCAGCGAGGCCGGAACGGCTTAGCGTTGGACGACCGTCGCAGCATCTATCCCTGGGAGCGGCCAGACATGATCATTGGAGGCGTCGGAGAAGCGCGGCTGAGCCATGCCGAATAGCGGGTCGCGATCAAACTCCTGGATCAATCGGCACAGTACTTCGTTGGCCGGAACGAGCGAGTCGAAGAGAACGACAAGATGACGACCGTTGCAAGCCGCCCCACGAATCGCACGGTGCAGCGCGTCCGACGCCGTCACGGTTCCGGCATCAACTGCCGTCAAGTTCGCCATGTGGGCAGGCGGCCAACCTCCGCAGGGACGAGCGCCGTGATGCGACCCGCAGCGTCGTTGAGTCCCGCGTCACGCGCCAGAGCCTCAAGATGTTCGCCGAGTATCTGCCGGTTCAGCCCAGCGGCAGAGAGATCGACAAACACGTCGTACGCGGGGCTGGCCGGTCGGACGATCGCATCCGCTGCCGAGGTGACACCGGCTGGATCTCTGTTCTCGATCACCACAGATTCCTCATCATTGTTTCTGGTGATCGCTAGCCAGCCCGATGCGTTGGCCGTTCAACGCTGCTTTGAGCTCGGCGTAGGTTGTGTCGGCTGAAAATCTCTGGAGAATCTCATCACGTCCGCTAACCAGCGCCAGGCTGGCGTCCTCGGACTCGCAAAGATGAATGACATGCCGGGAAACATATACCAGTCGGTGGCGACGTAACACAGCGCCCGCAGGTCCGGCGTGATGCCCTCTACGCCCGATGGCCAGGTGACGAGCGGACAATGATGACAGAGAGCCTCGACGGTTTTGATCTTGAGTCCTGTGCCCGCCACAGCCGGATTAATCACGACACGGGCCCCGGCATAAGCAGCGTCGAGGTCGTCGACCAGTCCCATGATCTTAACCGACGGATCATCGGTCTCCACCCGCAGACCAAGAGTGCCGACGACACGCAGTTCGGCATTGGGCATTTCAGAAGCACCAGCGGCCAGGCAAAACGAAGGAAGTCGCGCAATCCTCTGACATTCAGCAGATTGTCTGAACCGAGAGCGAGAATTACAGGATCAAAACCGCAACCCGGAATCGTGTTGGTTGGGTCGAAATCGATGCCAACCGTACGATCGGCTTGTTGGGCGCCAGCTTCCGCAGTTCAGCAGCTTCCTCCGATTGAATTGCAATCACCAAGTCGGCGGGTGCCAGCAAGCCGGCCTCTTCGTCAGAGGTCATGGCAAGGCCGTCCTCGACGCCAAACTGGACGACTTTGTCATGCTTGGTGGAGAAGTCATCGTGCGTATCGACCACCTTGAACGCGTCTTTTCGCCCCCGATGCAAAGCCCGCGTCGTGAAGATGTATTCGGCCAAAATGATGTCGGGCTGCAGCGCAAAATCCAGGTGCGAGAGCATTCGACCAGCAGGTCGGGGCAGAACGTGTGAACAATCGGAAGTAACCGCTGGGGAGCTGGAGCTGCCAGTTTCTTTTCCGCGACCAGCTTGTCAACATCGCGCGGCCGGGCCCCATGTAAGTTTTTCAGCGGCGCATCACCATCAGCCAGGCGATACAGAATTGTGCCGTCACGCTCGCACACGATCAGATTTGGATAGCCGAGCAGGCACTCGCCAGACGCTCCTGGGTGATTGGGGAACCAGGTAAGGGCATACCACCAGAAACACGTCGAAACCGCCGGCTGAAAACCACTCCAACATGCGATGAATGCGATATTCGTTTCCGGCGCGCGTGGGATAAGGGAGGACGTGAGTCACGCAGATCAGGCGGCGCCCGTCCTTCGTTTTTCGTGACTGTGCCACCGGGGCTAAACGCGTGATTGGTCTGGTCCGAGGGTCGGCCTCGGTGCCAAAGCGGCATTCCACGAGGGCACGGACTCGCCTGTGGCCAGATTGTACTCGTGGACTTGGGCCTGTTTGAGGCTCAGATGGTTGCCGTAGGTGGCTGTCCCGGTCGAAGCCCGGCGTGGAATCCTACCCTCGGCGGACCGGACGGCAAATAGTGGGCGAGTGGATTCAAACCCGCCTTCGCAACGTTGGGATACTGCTCCAGGTACCAGTCACTATCGAAGAGCGTCGTCCTGGACCCCTAGACGATATCGCCAATGCTAGGTTGTGAAGCGTAGGAATGAATCCTGGCGCAAGTCACAATTTTCTATTTTCCCATGGGTGGGCGAGGGTCGCAAGCGTTCCGCGCGACAAGATGGGGAAGTGAAGAGCGTGGAGGCATAAGAGTTCCGGAGAAGAGATGTTGAGCGCTCCAAGAGCGTAACAGCCTACCCTCAGAAAACGAAGGTGCAGCACCCTCAAGTTCATGTGCTAGGCGGCTGAGAAACGTAGTCGGCCCGCCTCCCTTCCCGAGTCAGGGCAAGCAGTAGGCGACGACTACACCGCTTTCGCTGAAACCTCGCAAGCTACTCTGACCATTTCCGCGTGGATCAGGCCATTCGAGGCGAGGATGGAAGGACCGCCTAGAACGTAAGGCTCACCATTCATGTCGCTGATGCTGCCGCCTGCTTCTTCGACGAGAACGACTCCTGCGGCGGTGTCCCAGGGATTGAGGCCGAATTCCCAGAAGCTTTCGAAGCGGCCCATGGCAACATAGGCGAGATCGAGAGCCGCGGAGCCATCGCGACGGACGCCGTGGGAACGCAAGGTGAAATCCCAGTAGAAGTGGAAATTGGGATTGGCTTCACGGTTGTGGTTGGGAAAGCCGGTGCAGAGGAGGCTGTTCTTGACTGCGTCGATTTTGGAACACTGGATTTTCTTGCCGTTAAAGAACGCGCCTTCGCCACGGGCAGCGGTGAATAGTTCGCTGTAGATGGGGTTGTAGATGACGCCGAGTTGCAGGTCCTCCTTGTAGGCCAGGGCCATCGAGACGCAGAAGCACGGGTAGCGGTGGGCGAAGTTGGTGGTGCCATCGAGAGGGTCGACGTGCCAGCGATATTCGGAGGCGGTATCCTTGCCCGTTCCTTCTTCGGCGGCTACGGCGTGGTCGGGAAAATATTTTTGGAGGCGGCTCACGATCAGGGCTTCGGAGCGGCGGTCGGCCTGGGTAACGAGGTCGAAGTCACCCTTGTAGGAAATGCTGAGCGGCCGTTCCATTTCTTCACGGAGGATCGTTCCAGCTTCCTGAGCGATTTCGACGGCGGCTTCGAGAAAATTGTTGGGCATTCGCTTTCCGCGGCCCAAAGGAATTACTGAGGGCCAGTGAGATAGGTCGTCCGGTGACGAGCAGTGTAGCCGGGCAGAACCTTCACCTCAATTGTACGGTAAGTGTTGGCGGGACCACGTGGATTCGGATAGTAGGCGAGGCGGTATTGGGTGCGGAGTTCGCTGTTGATGCGATCGAAGATCATCGGGAGCTCCTGGGCAGCTACGGGGAAGAACATCGCCCCACCGGTGGTTTCGGTGATGGTTTGCAGGGCATGTTCGCCGGCGGTGTTGCGGCCATTTTCGCTCTTCACCGGGCGGATGACGACGGTATAGAGGAGGATACCGGCGCGCAGAGCGGCTTTGCGCGCGGCCTCGAAGTCGTATCGGCTGGTGGTTTCGCCGGCGTCGGTGAGCATGACGACGACGCGGCGACGTTCGCCGCGCCGCTTTTGCAGGGCTTCCGAGCCAAGCGCGACAGCATCGTAGATCGAGGTGCCGGCGCCGTCGGGAATCCTGCGGACGGCGTCTTGGAGGGAGGAGACTTTGTCCGAGAAATAGGGGGGCAATTGACGAACAGTCTCGTCGAAGGCGAAAACGCTGAGGCGGTCTTCGGGACGGAGGACTTGCTGGATGAAGCGAGAGGCAGCATCGACTTCGGTGGTCTTCTCCATGTGAGCGCTGAGGCTGGCGTCGATCATCAAGGCAATATCGAGCGGCTGTTGGGTTTCGGACTCGAAGACGTCTATTTTTTGGGGCACGCCTTCCTCGAAAATCTGGAAGGCTTCGACCGGCAGGTTGGGCGCCGGTCGATTGTGTTCGTCGAGGACGCTGACGAGAACGGTGACGAGGTTTACGTTCACCTTCACGGTGTTGCGCGAGGAAGAAGAGTCCGAGCTTTTGTCCCTTTGGTTCGCGGGCTGCGTCGCCGCAGGCGCGCTTTGCTGAGAAGAGGAGGGCTGAGCCCAGGGGGGACGATCGGGCTTGTCCTGCGCGACCGGGAGAAGCGGAAAAACCAGGAGGACGATTGCCGCCACAGAGAGCTTATTGGCTGGAAGTTTCATCAGGTAGCTAAGATGCGGGTTTCGAAGCGGAGGGTGGTGCGGGGGGCAGTTCCCCGTCTGCCCAGACCGCGCCGTCTTCGAAGAACTCCTTTTTCCATATCGGGACGGTGCGCTTGAGGGCGTCGATGGCGAAGCGGCAGGCGTCGAAGGCGGCAGCGCGGTGAGGTGCGCTGACGGCGATGAACACGCTGGTTTCGCCGACTTCGAGGCGGCCAAGGCGGTGAACGATGGCGAGGCGATGGATAGTGAACTTTTCGTGGATGGACTGGGCGATTTCGCGCATTTTCGCAAGGGCCATCGGCTCGTAGGCTTCGTATTCGAGATAGAGAGTGCGGCGACCGTAGGATTTGTTCCGGACAAAGCCGTCGAAGGTGACAACCGCGCCATCGTGCTCTGCGCGGACATCGCGGGCAATCGCGGCGGTATCGATAGAGCCGTGAAGCAAAGCGAACCGATCGTTGTCAATGGCGGTGTTCAGCATGGATTGCGTTTAGCCTCCGCTCACCGGGGGAAGAAAGGCGATGGTATCACCGTCGGAGATGGTACTGTCCCAGGGGGCAAATTCCTCATTGCGCGAGGGCACCAGCGAAGAGCGAAAGGAGACCAGGTTCGGGAAGCGCGTGGCGTACTGATCAAAGACATCCGCGAGCGTTGCACCGGCGCGGATTTCCAGAGACTCCTCGGCGATGCCGGTCAGCTCCCGGAGGCGGCCGAAGAAGAGCACTTTGAGGCGAAGATTGGATAAGGCTGGAGGCACAGAAAAATTGTAACCTGAGGCTGCGTGCCCTGCCAGCAAGCCTGGGTGCAGTTACTCCTAGGCAGAAGATTGATACAAACCATCATGAAGATTCTGGTCACAGGTTCCACCGGGCTCGTGGGAAGGGCGCTGGTGAGCGAGTTGAAACAGAGCGGGCAGACGGTATGGCGCTTGGTGCGCCCAGAAACGAGAGTGGATACAGGTAGCGGGAATGAGGGGTTCGAAGTGAGGTGGAATCCAGAAACCGGAGAGCTCGGCGCGGCGGCCGTTGGAGCGGACGTGGTGGTGAATCTTGCGGGAGCGTCGATTGCGCATGGAAGGTGGACGGCGGAGAGGAAACGGGAGCTGCGCGAGAGCCGCGTGGAAACGACAAGGTCGTTGGTAAACGCCCTGGCAAAAATGGCGGCGCGGCCACGGGTGCTGGTGTCCGCTTCGGCGATTGGATATTACGGCGATCGGGGCGACGAGGTGTTGACCGAAGAAAGCCCGGCGGGAGTAGGACGCCCGCGTAGCCCGAACCCCAAGACCCCACACGCAAAGACGGTGTGTGGGGCACCCTGCGAATTTCTGAGCGAGGTTGCTCGGGCGTGGGAAGCGGAAGCGGAGAAGGCGGAAGCTTTGGGAATTCGCGTGGTCAGACTGCGATTTGGAGTGATCTTAGCGAAACAAGGAGGAGCGTTGCCGCAAATGTCGGGGCCGTTTCGGTTTGGCGTGGGAGGAAGGATCGCTTCGGGGCAACAGTGGATGAGCTGGATTAGTCTGGAAGATGTGGTGGCGATCATACGGCTGGCTTTCGAGAATGGCGCGGCGCGCGGGCCTGTAAATGTGGTTGCGCCGGAACCGGTGCGCAACGCGGAGTTCACCGCGGCGTTGGCGAAGGCGTTGCGCCGACCAGCGCTGCTCTCTGCTCCGGCGTTTGCGCTACGGCTGGCGTTAGGAGAGATGGCCGATGCGCTACTGTTGTCGAGTCAGCGCGTTGTGCCGTTGCGACTGGAAAAGCTGGGCTATCAGTTTGTACGGCCGGATTTAGGCAGCGCCTTGGAGGCTATGCTTTCGTGAACGTGGCTCATTTCACCACGTTGATTGTCACCGTTGTAGTTATGAGCCTGCCACTAATGGGGTCCGCAGCTTGTGTGTTCTGAACGGTTTGCCCGTCGCGCATGGTTAGCGTCAGTTCGGTCTTGAATTGGCGAATGATGGGTTCCTTGAAATGGTCCGCGTTGCCATTACCTGAACTGTTCAAACTTTTTTCCGTCTGTATAGGGACGTCGCCTTCCACCCAAGAGCGTTCGAGGTCCAGGTAGATGTCGAAACGACCGTCATCAAGAGAATATCCGCGCGCGTCGATATTGGTACCCACATCGATATATTGAAACTGAGTCGTGCCTTTGTCGTTGCCGGTGGCAACAGGAACGCGACTGCCCACGCGCACCTTGGTCCAGGGAGAGGGCACCGGAGTTTGTTCGGCGACTCTTATGAAGAATGTGTACGGGAGATTCGCCAGCTTTTTTTCGCCCTCACTTTCGGAGAAAGTGACCTGCACCTTCAGTGTGACCGTGTTCGCGGATTTCTTGCTCTCCGGTTTGGGGACATCTTGAGCCGAGCCACGGACGGTGAAAACCGATAGCGCCAAGAGTGCTGCTACTGCGAACCGAATGTTTCTCATGGTTCCTCCATAGAATCCAAAATCGTACCTTGAAGCATCTCCGGACCATGCGGCGTTACTCTCCCGTAGCGCCGGATACCAGAGGCTTTACCTCCAAAAGGTCGATCTGCAACAGAGCAATCTCTACGACATCGCTGGTTGCAGCGGGTGCCGGATGCGCGAATGCGAGCGCAACACTCGGCTCATCCGGGACTTCGGCGACAAATTTGGCGAAGGCTTCGCGCTCTTCGGCGAGAACCATCACCTCCGGCTGTTTGATTGACGCCGCTGCGCGAGCCGTGTGCCTGAACTCGGCCGCAAAAGGAGCGCTCTTCTGTAGTTCTTGATGCGGCTGCGAGGCGAATGCTTGATTTTCGGAGTTGCGCGAAGCCGGCGATGTTGGTTGCACGAGGCTAGCGGGCGGAGTTGTCGTGGGTCGGCGCAAGAAGAGAGCGACGCTGATTGCCAAAATCACTGCAGTCGCGACTGCGGTGAAGCCCCAACGGTAAAATGGCGCCTGGTTCGCCATGAATTTTTCGTCGAGGCAGATGCTCAGGGACGGTAGCAAAGAACGTGGCACGGGTTGATTCGCCAAAGAACGGAGTCCACTATCGATCGAGCGAAACAGGCTATTCTCGGCTGCGTGGAATTTGCGGCACGCCGGGCAAGAGCTTTCATGTGCCACAACTTCAGCGGATGGAATATCACCAGCAGCGAGAGAATGCAGAAGTTTTTGTTGGCATTGTCGGCAATTCATCGCAACTTCTCCGCCAGCGCTCTTCTTGCAAAAAACAGTCTGGACTTCACGGTGCCCATCGGGATTTTGAGCATTCCCGCCACCTCCTCGAGCGTGTAGCCCTCGATCGCCGCCAGGAGCAGGACAAGACGGAATCTTTCCGGCAGTTCATCGAGCGCGCGTTCCAAACGGGCTTGGAACGCGTTCGAAGCTATTAGCTCCTCGGCCGTGGGCGGCACCGGGCGCAAGTCTGGCTTGGCCCATTCGGTTTCGCGCCGTTCACGCCGTCTCGCGGCACGCCAGCGATCCAGCGCGAGACGAAATGTGATGCGTACCAGCCAGGCGCGGAACCGCGTTGGGTCCTGCAGACGGTGGAATTTCTGATAGGCGCGGAGAAGCGCTTCCTGGGCGACGTCTTCGGCGTCCGCGGCGTTGCGAAGCACTCCTTGGGCGACGCGATACGCCAGCGGGCCGCACTCGGCGAGGCGCGATTCAAAGTCGCGGTGCAGACGGGAACGGGCGATTTCCCGCGCCGAATCCGCCTCGAGTGTTCTTCCGGGCTGGATCAGAACCAGCTCCTGCATTCTTGAGCTCCCTACCACTGAACTAGACGGCACACGAGGGGTTTTGGTTCATCGGCAAGACGATTGAGCGGGCGGCCCGCCATTGCGATTGTGGACGGGAGAGCCAACGAAGGCCAGAGAAAAATCAAAATGGAATTGGACGAGGAGAAAACTACCAGAAGAGAACGAGTGAGTGGTAGTGGATGCTCGAGCGGAGCAGTCATTGCGGGCACGCTCGGTGGATGGAGCTGCCAGGCGCCGGAGCCGGCGCAATTCGACGGTACGTATTTTATCGAGCTGATGGAAGGGCGCAGCTATTCCGTTTATGCCGGGCCACTGGACCTAGTGGTGGCACCGAGCAACGTAAGCCCCGCGCCGACGACCTTGTGCCGCAATTTCACTGCCGACCGCGCTGGCCAGCCTCACAAGCTTGTGTTGTGCCGGCTACAAACTGGGAATTCACCGCGTGCGTGCGTCCAGGGTTAGTAAAAAGTCGAGCAGAAAAATTGAAGTGAGCCGCGCAGTTGCGAGGTGCAAGACCTTCAAGCGCGTACCGGAACCATCCAACCGCCCCCGAAGATAAGCCCCGGACCGAGGGAAGCAAGGAAGACCGGCAGGCGTTGGTCGGCGGGTTGGCTGGCAGCGTGATGCAGGGCGGCGTGTAGAGTGGCGCCGCACATCGATGAACCGAGATTGCCCCGGGTGCTGCCGATGGGCGGAAAATTCTTTAATGAAACGCGGAGTTGTTTAGCAAGAAGCTTCACAAGCCGCGGGTTCGGCTGGTGCGTGGCGAACGCGCCGACATGATCGCGCGAGATGCCGCTGCGTTGCTCCACTTCGTCAATGACTTTTTCCATGCGGCTAACAGCCGCGCGGGAGAGAGCATCCCCGTCGAATTGCACCTCCAGTTTGCCTTTGCCAGATTCACTGATGGAGATGGCCTCCGCATATTTAGAGGCACATCCAAAGAAAAATTCCCCGAGGCGGTAGGCAAGGCTTTTCAAGTCGCGCGGCTTGCTGGAGAGCAGGAAGGCGCTGGCGCCGTCTCCAAAGAGGCCGCCAAATTCGCCGACCGCGCGGCCGGGCCCCAGGGTGCGGCTGTGCACATCCGCGGTAGCTACAAGAATTTTTCTGGCGCGGCCGGAAACCAGCAGGGCTTGCGCAACCGCTAGGGTCTGCAGCAACGCCAGGCAGCCGCTGCCAACATCAAGGGCATTGCAATCTTCCCTCAGGCGAAGTTTGGCGTGAAGAAGTGCGGCAAGTGAGGGGTAGGCGTGATGCGTTTCACTGGCAGCAAGAATGCAGTCCAGACTTTCCCTGTCCTCGCCGGTGTCCTGCAAAAGCTGCCGGCAGGATTGAGCGCCGAGGGTTCCCTCGTCTTCATCTTTGGAGACGTGGGCTACGGAAACAATTCCAGCACGGCTTTTTAGCTTTCCTCTAGGCATGCCAAAGGCGTGATCCACTTCTTCGGAGGGAACAACTCGCGAGCCGAACGCACTGGCAGAACCAACCACGTAGACATCTGTAACGGTCAAAGCTCGGACCTCGTTTGTTTCCAACTCAGCGCGGAAAAGGAGCAGTAAGTGTAGCGCATCGAGGAAACCCTATCTATTAAAGGTATCTCGCATTTCGATTACCGGCAGAACAAAGAAGCATCGCTTGCCCAATCAGAAATATTCGATGGCTTCGGGTGAACTGCGAAAGCCGTAGAGCTCGGATTGCAGGCGAAGGGCATCTTCCAACGCGGCGGAGCGCCCCTGAGAAAACAACGAATTGCTGGTCACGTCCGCGAAGCCATGTAACTGCAAGAGACGATCTTCGGCATCGCGTTGCGTTTCAAGAGTCGCACCTCGTCTTAGATGCGAGGGTACGACGCCGCGCTGCACGACGGCGGGGCAAATCATGAGGAATCGATGGCAGTGCAGCGGATCTTCTTCCGCGCACATCACGACGACATTCTTGTCCTGCAGGAATCCGAGCAGACGATCGAGCGCTTCTTCGAAATCGGGTGCCTTGCGGCGGGCCGCATAGTCCACCAGGCCATCCGGCCGGTAGTAGCGGGAATCCAGGGGACGGCCGCCGAATTGGTCACCGAAAAACTGGTAAATGATTTTGGCGGTTGCCAGTTGCGCCATTAGAGGTTCGCGATTAAATTGAGGAAACCGGAAACTGCCGGGGCGGCTTCGGACATCGCACACTACATGAATTTCATGACGAATGAGAATGCCGAGCAGGGCTGACATCTCTAAGTTGGAGTGGCCGATGGTGAACAAGCGGCACGACGGCTTACTCGATAGGTTCATGGGCAGGCGATGCGCAAGAAAGAATTGTAACGCGATGTGTGTCCGGGGCCAATGTTGGGCGCATGGCTTCTGTTTCAGTTCTTGCTTTCCGCGGCTTCGAAGCCGGTCAGGGACTCCAATTCCGTGACGACACGGTACAACTCTTCGACCAGGGGATTACTTCCGGCTTTGCGAAATTCGTTTAGGAGTGCCCGGTAATACCAGAGAGTGCCTTCTTTTTTTCCGGCGAACCGTTTGAACACAGCGTCGCCGTGGACGCGGACTTCATGTAGGGTCTCGCGGGCGTTGGAAAGCTTGTCCGCCGCGGAGACCAGGCGCACGTCGTCCGATTCAGCGGCTACTCGCTCGAGATAAGCGCGCTTCCGGTCGATCCATGGAGGTTTTGGGGCCGAGTACGAATCGGTGCAGCCTTGGACGATATACGCGACGCGTTTGCCGAACTTTCGTTGAATTTCGCGCAGACGCGGCTTCCCGCCCTGGTCTTCCACCGCGTCGTGAAGCAATGCAGCGATGGCCATTTCTTCGTCGCCACCGTATTCGATCACAATGGACGCGACATTCAGAAGATGGCCGATGTAGGGGCGTTCGGTGCGCTTGCGAATCTGGCGTGCGTGGAGGCCCGCCGCGTAGCCGAGCGCCTGAATGAAGCGGCCGGAAAAGATGCGTGGTCGAAGGCGTTTGGCAATGGGATTTACTTTCATCAGCGGCGACGCGGTTTCGCCGGTAGCCGCGGAATTTCCATGTAGCGCCAGATGAGCGTGACCATCAAACCAAACACTCCATACCATTCCATATACTTTGAGGCGACCAATTTTTCTTGAACATGGCGACGAGCGCGACGCCAAATCCCCCGGTTGCTCCGCCGAGCATCCAGGGAAGCGCCGCTTGCGAACTTTCGGAGGGGCTTAAACCCCAGGTGCAAGCGGCGCTGACCACGACAAAAAACACCAGAAGGCCGGTCTTGTTGACGGTGCCCTGGATGACCATGACGTCGCCGGATATCGCCTGACCGGCGAATGCGCTTTCTTTGAGGATAGGATTGTTGGACCGAGGCAGATCCGCCATGGATGTGTCCTCCTGCCAACTATAGTCTGAACAGTAAGAATATCACTTTGCGCGGGAAACAAGACTTGGTAGCGCTAACGGGAATCGAACCCGTATTTCGGCCTTGAAAGGGCCGCGTGCTAACCGTTGCACCATAGCGCCACAGACGGAAATATAATCGTTCAATTATACGGGAATCGCTGACGGCGCGCCATTGGCGGCTGTTTGTTTTGTTTGTTTCAGCGTCCACTTATCAAGGTAAATGCTCCTATGCGGGAACGAGTTTTACCCCGTGCGATATGACGCCAGGCGCGTATTGCGAGACATCGAAAGCAAGAAGGCCGGTACGCCTTGATCGGCTAGAGCCGCTATTTTTGCCGGTCTTGCCATTCTTCGTGCCAGGCCATTTGGATGGCTTCGAGTTTGCTCTCGTTGGATTTTTGCGGATCGCCGGTGAAGCCGGGAAGCTCGGTGATCCATTTGTGCATATCGGTGAAGCGGACGGACAGCGGATCGACGTCAGGAAACTTGTCGGTCAGGCCGATGGCAATGTCGTCGAGATTGTCCCAATCGAAAGTGTGCGGCATGTCGTGCTCCTCAGAAGAACGGCGGCCGAGCTCGCGGACTCGCTCTGCACTACGGGGCTAGCCAACCTAAAGGCTGGCCACTACACAACCTTGCATCGTTTAGTGGTCCAGCTCTTTGGCGTAATTTTTGTTCCAATCGGGGATTTCAACGACGATGTCGGTTGTGCCGTCAGGGACAGTTTGGCAGCCGAGGCGCGATTTCGGCGTGATGCCGGGTGCTTCATCGAGTTCGTCGAGCTCGGCGTCGGTGGCTTCGTTGCAGGATTCCAGGCCTTCCTTCACGATCACGTGGCACGTGGAGCAAGCGCAGACGCCACCGCAAGCGTGATCGAGGCCCATCTTGAAACCTTCGGAGATGTCCAGAATGCTTCCAGGCAGACCGTTGTGACCGTAAGGAAATTTCTCCGGATCGACCTCGACGGTTTTGCCGCTGGGAAGGAAGGTAACCTTGAACTTCTGCGTCGCCTTCTTGTATTTCACTTCTTCGATGTAAGGATTGCTCCCGCCCATATGCGTCTCCCTAGACTTCCGCGATTTTCTTGCCCTCGAACGCGGTCTGCAAAGCAGAATTCATCAGCAGTTCCGCAAGATGCTCGGTGGCGTGATTTACGTCATCCATTTGTTGCCGAATCCGTTTGTAGTCGGTTCCCTGCACCGCTTCTTTCAGGGACGCAACAGATAAATCGATCCTGGCACGCTCGGGAGCGGATAGATTCGCAGCGTTTGGATTGGCCAAGGCTTTCGCGGTAGCCGCGAGGATGGATTCGGCTTCGGTGCGCGCTTCAATCAGCTGGCGCTCGGCGAAATCCTGCTCCGCATACTCAATGGATTCTTCCAACATGCGTTCGATGTCGTTGGCGTTCAGTCCGTAGCTTGGCTGGACTTCGATGGTGTGCTCCGAGCCAGTGCGAATATCCTTTGCGCTGACCTGCAGGATGCCGTTGGCGTCGATTAGAAATTTCACTTCGATGCGCGGAAGACCCGCGGGCGCGGGCGGAACTCGGAGAGTGAAACGGGCGAGCGAGCGGCAATCCTTGGCTAATTCCCTTTCGCCTTGCAGAACGTGAATTTCGATACCAGTCTGGTTGTCGACACCGGTGGTGTACATCTCTTGCGCGCTTGCGGGAATGGCGGAATTGCGGGGAATGACTTTGCCCACGGCGCCGCCGTAAGTTTCAATGCCGAGGGAGAGCGGTGTGACATCGAGGAGCAGCACGTTCTGGACGCCGTGATCGAGAATATCGGCTTGTACGGCTGCACCGAGCGCGACGACCTCGTCTGGATTCAGTTCGGTATGAGGCTTGCGGTCGAAATATTCCTGTACGGTGCGGCGGATTAAGGGAGTGCGCGTGGCCCCACCTACGAGAACAACTTCGTCCATTTCCGCAGGCTTCAGTTGGGCGTCGGCGAGAGCTTGCTTCATCGGCACCATGGTGCGATCGACCACCGGGCGAATTAGCGCTTCGAAGGCGCCGCGAGTGAATTCGTGAACGAAGACTTTGCCATTGGGCAAGGGAAAGCCGAGGGTAGCGGACTCCGCTTCGGACAATTTGTGCTTGAGGGCAATCAGGTCTTTGCGGAGTTCCTGGGCCAGTTCACCATGAGGGGAAAAATCAATCTTGTCGGTTTGCAGGATTTCTTCGTGGACGAAAGCCTGCAGCAAATTGTCGATGTCGTCGCCGCCAAGGTGGGTGTCGCCGTTTGTAGAGAGCACCTGGTAAATGTCGCCTTCGCTGGTGGCAATGAGCTTCAGGATGGAAATGTCGAAGGTGCCGCCGCCAAGATCGTAGACAGCTACTTTGCCGCGCTGCTCTTCGTGGAGGCCATAGGCCAGTGCGGCCGCCGTGGGTTCATTGACCAGACGAAGCACTTCGAGGCCGGCGAGCTTGCCGGCGTCTTTGGTGGCTTGCCGCTGGGCATCATTGAAGTAGGCAGGAACGGTGACCACGGCGCGGTCCACGGTTTCGCCGAAATAGGCTTCGGCCCAATTCTTGAGTTCGCGAAGAATGAAGGAGGAGATTTCCGGGGGAGTAAAAACCCTGTCGCCGAGTTGCACGCGAATCACATTGCTGCTGGATGGGTCGATACGAAATGGAAATAGCTTCAGTTCGCTTTGTACATCGGCGGGGCCGCGGCCCATCAAGCGCTTGACGGAATAGATGGTGCGTTCGGGTTGAGTGAGCAGCCGGCGGCGCGCCGGTTCGCCTACAATTATGCTGCCATCGGGATCGAGACTGACGACAGATGGGCACAGCGTGCTGCCAGTTGGACCTGCAATGCATTTCGGCTTTCCAGTCTGAGCGTCGATGTAAGCCGCCAGACTGTTCGTTGTTCCAAGATCGATGCCGACGATTCTTCCCATGATTACAGCAATTCCTTTTGAACGTTGAGCACTAGATTTCGGATGTAGGAGCGGCGGTTGAGTAGGTCGTTCAGTTTGCTCTTAACCGCGTTGCGTGGGGTGGGATCGGTCGAGGCAAGGGCATCGTCCCAATCGCGCGCTGAATTTTGTAACTCGGCATCAATTTCGCTCAGTTTGCTTTCGAAATTCTTTTCGGCGGCTTGCAGACGTCGTTTCAAAGAGGCGATATCGCCGCCAGAAGATTTGGCCTCGCGTAGCTCATCCAGCGATTCGTTGAGTCCGAATACTTCCTCGAGTAGCTCCGGCGGCGCTTGCTGCTTGGTCTGCCCTTCCTTTCGCGCGCCTTCGATCGCGAGCAGATATTCGACGCGAGCGACGGGATCACGGAGAGTGCGATAGGCGTCGTTTAATTCCGAACTGCGCTTGAGGGAGACTTCGCGCTCTTCGGGTGAAGCATTTACAAAGTTATCGGGATGAAGCTTCCAGCTGAGTTGCAGAAATTTCTGCTCCAGCGCGTTCATTTCGATCCACAGCTTCCGCGGCAGACCAAAAATCGCGAAATAATCCCCGTGCTCCGGCGTAACCGGGGAATTCGTGGTGGGGGATGGACTGGCCATAAGAACTCTGTGATTGCTCCAGAAATAAAAAAAGTGGCTGGCGCTTGCGGTAGCCAACCACTTGTCCGACCGAGTCAGCACCTGGGTCGCACAGGCTAAAGCCTATGCTACCGCTACGCGGTAAACGAACTCCCGCAGCCGCAATTCCGGGCGGCGTTGGGGTTCTGGAAGACGAAGCCTTGGCGCATCAACGTTTCCTCGTATTCCAACGTTGAGCCGTTGAGATACAGGAGGCTCTTCGGGTCGACGAAAATACGCGCGCCAAATTCCTCGAAAATCTTGTCGCGATCGCGGGCCTGGGTATCCAGCCGCATCGCATAGGAAAGCCCGGAGCAGCCGCCGCCCTGAACACCGACGCGGAGCCCGCCCGATTCCGGTGACACGCCTTCGTTAGCGAGCAGCGCAAGGATTTTCTTCGCCGCGCGCTCGGTCAGGTGAACGACCGCCCCGACTTTCTCGGTGACCTGAGTTGTGGTTTCCGTCGCCATAACAAAAAATCCTGAAATTTTGGACAGCATCCTCCGACGGACGAATTATCCCGCCGGAAGACGCCACTAACGCCGCGCAACACTTCGTCTAGTGAAGGAGCTTCAGTGCGAAGCCTTTTCGTGCGCGGGAACTTCCACTCCGTGCTTTTTCTTCCAGTCGCCGATAGCCGCCTTGATGGCGTCTTCGGCGAGGACGGAGCAGTGAATCTTGACCGGAGGCAGCGAGAGTTCACGGACAATGTCCGTGTTCTTGATCGCCAGGGCCTCATCGACGGTCTTGCCTTTTACCCATTCCGTCGCCAGGGACGAACTGGCGATGGCCGAGCCGCAGCCGAAGGTCTTGAACTTAGCTTCTTCAATGACCCGCGTCTCCGGATTAATTTTCATCTGCAATTTCATCACATCGCCGCATTCCGGCGCGCCCACCAAGCCAGTCCCGACATTGGGATCTTCCTTGGGGAGGCTGCCGACGTTCCGCGGGTTGTTGTAATGATCGACTACCTTATCGCTATATGCCATGGGCCCATCTCCTTCAAATCCATCCCGAGAATTCAGCCCCTCGCGGCAGCGAGGAGATTTCCAAAACCGGCGTTCTTCATCGCCTTTTCGGTCAAAGCGATGTTGGTCAGAAACGCAGAACGGCCTGCGGTCAGTTCCCGCAGAGCATCGCGAACGTACTGCGCGCCGATTCCCAAAACATTCAGGAATTCCCGAACATCCTGGAGGTGATAAAACGCCCGTTCCGCTGCTGGCGCCGGTTCGTCGCCATCCTGATATGCCTGATAGGTCACGCGGAACGGGGCGGATGTGCCCGCGATTGACCGGTGAATCCGAAGTGTTCCTTCGCTTGCAATTGCGCTTGCCATTTTGCCTCTTCTCTTCATCCTGAAAGGTTACGCGGTCTGCCACTTGACTTTGGATATGTCGATTCCTTCCTTAGCCATTTCATAAAGCGGCGAGAGCTCACGAAGCTTGGTTACAACCTGTACCATTTTGTCGGTCACATAATCGACTTCGTCCTGTGTCGTGAAACGCCCCAGGCCGAAGCGGATCGACGTGTGAGCCAGATCTTCACCTACGCCTAGAGCTTTGAGTACGTAGCTGGGCTCCAGGGTTGCCGAGGTGCACGCGGAACCGCTCGAAACCGCGACATCATTGATTCCCATTAGGAGCGATTCGCCTTCGACATAGGCGAAGCTCATATTGAGATTGTTCGGAAGCCGATGCTCCATTGAACCATTGATGAAAACCTCGTCGAGTTTGGCCTCAAGGCCGGCTCTCAGGCGATCCCGCAGTCCGCGAAGGTGCTCGGATTCAGTGGCCATTTCCTGCTGACAGAGTTCACAAGCCTTGCCGAGGCCGGCGATCCCGGGCACGTTCAGAGTGCCGGAACGCATGCCGCGCTCGTGGCCGCCGCCGTCGATGATGGCGGAAAGTTGAACGCGCGGATTGCGGCGACGGACATACAGAGCGCCAACACCTTTAGGTCCGTAGATCTTGTGCGCGGAAATGGCGAGAAGGTCGATATTGTCCTTCTGCACATCCACGGGAACCTTGCCGACTGCCTGCACGCCGTCGACGGCGAAGATGATGCCGCGCTCCTTGGCGATTTTGCCGATTTCCGCAATCGGGTTGATGATGCCGATTTCATTGTTGGCGTACATGATACAGATCAAAATTGTGGTGGGCCTGATGGCCTTGCGAACATCTTCCGGGTCGACACGCCCATCCTTTTGCACGGGAAGATAGGTGACTTCGAAACCGTGTTTTTCGAGATTCTTGCAGGTGTCGAGTACCGCTTTGTGCTCAATGGCCTGGGTGATGATGTGATTTCCCTTTTCGCGGTACATTTCCGCGACGCCTTTGATCATCAGGTTGTCGGATTCCGTCGCGCCGCTGGTGAAAATGATCTCCTTGGCGGTGGCATTGATTAAAGAAGCGACTTGCTGGCGCGCATTCTCAACCGCTTCCTCACCGGCCCAGCCGAAGGAGTGATTACGGCTGGCGGCATTGCCGAATTTGTCCGTGAAATAGGGCAGCATGGTCTCCAGGACACGCGGGTCCATCGGCGTGGTGGCGTGATTGTCCATGTAAATCGGCAGTTTGACGGCCATTTCTGTCCTCCTCTGGGCTCCCCGCTTAGCGCGTTACCGCCAACCGGTCCGTCCCCCTCAACTCCACAAGAGCCGGTTCTTGCTTTTCTTTGTCTTCGCTCAAATGAGCGATAGTCACCGTGCTCAAGACTCCCAGAATACTTTCATTCACACGCTGCAATGGTTCTTTGACGGAGCAGCGCTCGGTCGCGTCGCAATTACCGTGGCTAGTGACGCAGGACGTAATCAGCACCGGACCATCGATAGCGCTCAGCACTTCCAAGGCGCTGATTTGGTCCGCGTGCTTAGTCAACTGGTAGCCACCGGTCGAGCCGTGCTTTGCCGCAACCAGTCCGTGCTTGGCCAGCCTTTGCAGCACTTTGGCCATCAACGTCGCCGATATGCCATATTCCTCGGCAATCTCGTTGGCACTGCAGGAATGATTCGAGCGATGATTCGCCAGGTGCTTCATGGCGATCAACCCGTAATCTGCCTTTTTGGACAACTTAAACATACCTTCAGATTCAATCCCCGCACCGTGTTGGATGCCAATACGACCTATTTAGTCGCAATTAAATTCTATCCCTCTTGGCTGGTGATTGTCAACTCCTCTTGGGACAAGATTCTGTGACAAACCCTTAATTTGGGCGGACTTACAATACGACTTATCTGGTCCGGTTTCAACCAATTCGTTGCCAATGGTCGCGCGACAGAGTCGAATGGCGAGATTGGGACTCTAAATGGCAGCGGCCACGCCGACAAACAGCGCGATGCTGGTTGCGATCTAGCGGCCGAGCAAAAGTGCGCTGTCGGGGATGGAAACGAGTGAGACGAAAAAGCTTGGCGTGCGCGATTTGCGTGCTTTTTTTTGCGACCGGCCTGAGATCGCAGGGGACTGACGGGACGGATGCATCGTTAACCAAGAAACATTCGATGACGCCCGTACACGTCCACAAAGACCCTGATTCGGTGACTCTGGTAGGTGCCGGAGACATTGCGTGGTGCGGAAACCTGCTAGGGGCGCAAGCCACAGCGAAACTGATCGAAAAGATTCCGGGAACTGTGTTCGCGGCAGGTGATCTTGCCTACGAAAAAGGGACAGACGAGGAGTTCGAGCGCTGTTACCAGCCCACGTGGGGAAAGTTCAAGAAACGGACCAAGCCCGCGCCCGGAAATCATGAATACAACGGCTCGGATGCGTCAGGCTACTTTCGCTACTGGGGCACCCAGGCGGGCGATCCGGCAAAGGGATACTACAGTTTCGAGTTGGGCGCCTGGCACATCATCGCGCTGAACACAAATTGCGAAGCGAAGGCTCTAGCCGGCTGCGGAGAAGGATCGCCCGAGGAGGTGTGGTTGCGCGAAGACCTGGCGGCCCACGCGAAGCGCTGCATTCTGGCTTTTGGACACCACGCGCTATTCAGCAGCGGGATTTCGGACAAGCACGCCAGGCACACGGAACTGCGCGCGTTTTGGGAAGACATGTACGCAGCTCATGCTGACTTGATCCTGGCGGGGCATGAGCATTCCTACGAAAGATTTCAGCCGCAGGACCCGAATGGGCAGGCTGATCCCGAGCATGGCATTCTGCAAATCACCGTCGGCACGGGCGGCAGGAGCCACACGTTTCTTGGATATGCTCAGCCGAACAGCGAGGTTCGCAATGCGGACACGTTCGGGGTGTTGAGGCTGACTTTGTCTCCCGGAAAGTACAAATGGGAGTTCGTGCCAGAAGCAGGCGGAACGTTTCACGATTCGGGCGAAGGTACCTGCCACAACAGCACAGCAATGAGGAATTGAAACATTGGCGTGTTTATTTGGAAGCTGAGCACACACCGCCTGTGCTCGAAGCCTCGATAAGTTTTTGGAACGCGGCGAGGGCGGGAATTGTCATCGTGGACTTGTGAGCTTCGGTTTCAAATGCGGCCAGGGCATCCGTCTGCTGTTTTTTGAGTGCATCCGGCAGTGGCAAACCCTGCGCGATGCGATCGAGAGCGGTCAGCGCGAGTTCTGCGGCTTGTGAAAACGCGGCCGACGCAGCCGCCGCGTTCTTTGCGAAAATTGAGTTTTGCGCAAGAGACTGCACTTGCCCGTCGATGGCAGCCCAATGGAGCAGATGCGCGCGTAAAGCGGCGGCAAGCACGCTATCTTTGCAGGAACCTGCCACGAACTGATCCACAGACTCGGAGAATTGGCGCGAAATTTCGCTCTCCGGGTGCACGGCGTCAACCATGCGATTCAAGGGCTTCAAGCTCGTGGGCTCTTCGCCTGGAGTGCTTTCGCGGTTGTAGTCTTTGACTGGTTCGAGCGCTTCCGCCATGACGAGAAGCGCATCGACTTGGACGGCTGGCGCGGAATCAGCCATGCGAAGAACCATGGGGCGCTGGTAGGAGCGATGCGTTAGGCCCAGCGATTCGAGGCGTGTGCTCTCTGCTTCCATTCGGAAGTACATCGAGGGAACGTCGGTGGTGCCTTGGGGAGACCAGTAGCGCTCCGCAATCGCGGCGGTTCGCGGCCAAATGCGAGAATCGACGTTCTCCCAGTTGACATACTCGGACCACATGGTAGCTTCGCCACCGAGGATGCGTTCCTTTTCTTCGGCTGTAAGATTGGCGGCGGCTCCGCCCATGGGATCGACGGCGTAGTGACGCGCGGCGCTCCAGCCGAGATCAATGTAATAGCCGTTCGAGAGAATTCCGCGGTAGCCCTGCTTCGCTGCGGCCGCCAGAGCTTCTGTTCCCCGCCAAGAATGAATGACGATGTTCTTCGATACTCCCGGAACGAGGATTTCGTCCCAGCCGATAGGGGTCTTTCCATGTTTGACGACTAATTCCTGGACGTGCTGGCTGAAGTAGGCTTGCAAGGCCACGTTGTCTTTGATGTCGTGGGTTTTCATGAACGCCTGGATCTTTGGATTGGAGTCCCACTCCTTGCCATTCACCTCGTCGCCGCCGATGTGAAGATACTGGTCGGGGAAAAGCTTCACCATCTCGCCAAGAAATTCGTTCAGGAATTTGTAGGTTTTCTCGTTGGTGGGATCCATGGCGGGATCGAAGACGCCCCACTTGCGTTCGAGCTGATAGGGGCCCGTGCCGCTGGCAAGTTCGGGATAGCCGACGAACCAAGCGGTGCTGTGACCAGGCATATCAAATTCGGGGACGACGCGAATTCCACGGTCGCGCGCATAGGCGACCAGGTCACGAAGTTCCTCTTGCGTATAATATTGGCCGTCGGAGCCATCTTCCTGCAGCTTTGGAAACTTGCGGCTCTCCACGCGGAACCCTTCGTTGTCCGAGAGATGCCAGTGAAAGACGTTCATTTTCACGGCCTCCATGCCGTCCAGATTGCGCTTCACCACGTCCAGGGGAACGTAGTGGCGCGCCACGTCGATCATCAAGCCGCGCCATTGAAAGCGCGGCTCATCTTGGATGCTGACGGCGACGGCGGCAAATCCATCCGCTGTGACAGAAACCAGTTGGAGAAAGGTTTGAAGTCCACGCAAGGTGCCGAGTGTGTTAGCGGCGTGGAGCTTTGCGCCGGACGGGGTGACCTCGAGCGTGTAAGATTCGTCCTCGCCGAGTTCCTGGACCGGTTTGCTGTCGTGATCCGTGGTGATGAGCAGGGTTGCTTTCGCGGGATCGGCGGGAGAATGTCCGAATACGATTCCCGTCTGGTGGTTCAGCGTGACGAGGAATCTTTGACCAGCGCGTTCTAGGCGCGCGTCTCGGTTTCCCGCGAACGCGTAGCTGAATCCGCCGTCGATTTTGAGCGAGCCGCTGCCGAGCTGGAATTTCGCCGGCAGAGGCATAACGTTCAGAGCAACGGGAGATTGTGCGGGCGCAGGCGTGGCGATGATCAGAACCAAGATGGATAGGATTGGAACAGCTGGTTTCTTGAAAAGTGCCAGGTTCATGGCGCATACCTCCGGGGGTTCGCAGTAATAACTCCGCCATTAAATCGTTACAATTCGGAAAAGAGAGAGTGGCACATTCTTCCCGCCGGGCACAATAGCTTTTCCTTTACTCCTGGTGAGTACAGCTCACTGGAATTTCTGTCCGGCTCTCTCTTTTGAGTTAGAATGTGCCGCGGAGAGCGCGCTAAACCCACCATGAAGACATCCGTGGCCATCTATCCAGGCACATTTGACCCTGTCACGAACGGGCATCTGGACCTTATCGGGCGCGGCGAGAAGATGTTTGATCGTTTGATTGTTGCCGTGCTGAAAAACGTGGATAAGGAGCCTCTGTTTACGCTTCCCGAGCGGATCGAGATGCTTCGCGAGGTCACCAAGCAATGGGACGCAGTGGAAGTGGACGTGTTCGACGGCTTGCTGGTGGAGTACGCGCGCAAGCGTGGAGCTGGAGTGATTCTGCGCGGGATTCGCGCGGTATCGGATTATGAATACGAGCTGCAGATGGCATTGATGAATCGCAAGCTGGAGCCACGGCTGGAAACAGTTTTCATGCTGCCGGGCGAAAGCTACAGTTACTTGAGCGCTAAACTGGTCCGGGAGATCGCGCAGTTGGGCGGCCCGTTGACGGGCTTGGTGCCGACGGTGGTGGAGCAACGGCTACGGTCGAAAGTCTCCTGAACCTGCTTCGAAGTAACTGCCAATTTGTCCTGAATCTTTGCCGATTTCGTTCTTCGTTGAAATTCTCTGCGATTTCCTGAACACTGTAGAGTTATCAACCTTTCCCGAGAGGAGATGTTGTGGAACTGACCAATCGGATTAACCGGATACAGGTATCGCCGACGGCTGTCGTCATAAGCACAGCAGAGCAATTGAAGGCCAAGGGCGTGGACGTTGCCGACTTTGGTCCCGGCGAACCGGACTTTCCCACGCCGGAACACATCAAGAAAGCTGCGATTCGGGCGATCGAAGAGAATCGCACCAAGTACACGCCGACAGGCGGCATCATGCCGCTGCGAGAGGCTATCTGCGAGTGGCACAAGCGCGAACTTGGATCCGGCTACAACCCGAAGGAATGCGCTGTGAGTGTCGGTGGAAAGCATGCCATCTTCAACACCGTTTGCGTGATGATTCAAGCCGCGGATGAAGTGATCCTGCCGGCGCCCTACTGGGTGAGCTATCCGGACATTATTAAATATGCAGGCGGCACGCCAGTGGTGGTGCAGACGCGGCAAGAAGACGGATTCAGCGCCAAGGCCGCCGCAATTGAAAAAGCCATCACGCCGAAAACGAAAATGGTGATCGTAAACTCACCGAGCAATCCGACAGGCGGAGTGGTCGATGGTGAGGAGTTTGAGCGCATTCTGGCGGTCTGCAGGAAACACAATGTTTGGCTGATGACCGACGAATGCTACTCGCACTTTGTGTATGAGCCGCACAAACCGTTTTCCATCACGAGCGTCAAGGACTCGAAGGAACGAGTCATCGTCATAGGCTCGCTTTCAAAGACATTTGCGATGACCGGTTGGCGCGTGGGCTACACGCTGGGGCCGGAGCCGTTAATTCAGGCGATCATCAAGATTCAGAGCCAGTCCACGTCCAACCCGACCTCCATCGCTCAGTATGCGGCTCTCGAGGCGATGCGTGGATCGATGGATTCCGTCCCGCCTATGCTCTCGGAGTACGCGAAACGCAGAAAACGCATTGTGGAAGGATTGCGCGAAATTCCGGGAGTGGCGTGCAAGTGGCCGGGCGGAGCGTTTTACGCGTTTCCCGATATCTCGGCTCATCTGAAAGGCGCGCAGCCCCTGGCGAAAAGCTGCACGGAACTTTCGAAGGAGCTTCTGGACAAAGCTCATGTCGCGCTGGTGCCGGGAGAAGCTTTTGGTGCTCCTGGTTTCCTGCGTCTGTCCTACGCCACGTCCATGGAAAGGATTGAGGAAGGGCTCCGGCGGTTGAACAAGTTTTTTGCTCGCGCCGAAGCTGCCGCTTGATGGTGCCTGAACCGGTCCTAACACGAATCGACCCGTTCTTTAGCCCACGACTGTGGGGAGCCCGTTCACTTGCACCGCTTTTCCCGGATAAAACGAATCTGGCCGAGCCGATTGGGGAGGCCTGGTTGACAGCTCTGGATTCACGCGTGGCGAATGGCCCCTATGCGGGAAAGTCGCTCGGCGAAAGTTGGCACGCCATGCCGATCGAATGGCGAGGCACACGCACGGGAAGCTACAAAGAGTTTCCATTGTTGGTGAAATTTCTCTTTCCGATGGACAAGCTATCGATTCAGGTTCATCCGGACGATGCTTTCGCGAGCAGATTTGAGCAAGCCGCGGGCGGTCGAGGGAAAACGGAAATGTGGCACATCGTGTCCGCGAAGCCGGGCGCCGAGTTACTGATCGGATTGAAGCCAGGGGTTACGCGAGAGGATTTTCTTCGCGGCGTTGCGCATAAAACCGTAGAAGAATTTTTGGTGCGCTATCCCGTGCGAGCCGGGGAGACTTATTTCGTGGAGGCTGGGACGCAGCACGCCATCTTCCCAGGCATGGTCGTTTGCGAAATTCAGGAATATTCGGATTTGACGTACCGCGTCTATGATTACGGCCGCGTCGATGCTCATGGCAAGCCGCGAGAGTTGCATTTGGAGAGGGCTCTGGAGGTAACTCATTTTAACGGGACGCGAAGCGGCAGAATTCCCGCGCTTCCGCTGCACTCGCCGGACGCGAATAAGCATCTGCTGGCCGCGTGCGAATTCTTTGCCACGGAGCGCTGGGATTGCGATCGAACGACTCCCATTGAAAGCGATGCCGCAGAATTTCAATTGATCATCGTGCTTTGCGGGCAAGGAGAATTTCACGATGCGGAGTCCGCGTCTGCTTACGCGCCAGGGCAAGCATGGTTCGTTCCGGCCACCATCCCGCCTATACTTCTTCATCCCAGCGAGCCAACGTCGTTTTTGCGGGTGACCGTGCCGGAAAAGAACTCACTCTATTGGCAATTGCAGCGGATGGGATTTGAGCCGCAGGCCATCTCTCGCGTGTTGATGGTGTAAACCAAATGGCTGATAGAAAGCTCAGCGTTCATGCAGTGATTCTCGCCGGAGGTCGCGGCACTCGATTCTGGCCGCGGAGCCGTACGCGGAACCCCAAGCAACTGATCAGCATCGTGGGAAAGAGCACGATGTTGCAGCAGACCGTGGAGCGTTTGGGACCGCTGATCCCGCCAAAGAACCTATGGTCGGTGACAAATGCCGAACAGTCGCTGGCTTTGCGCAAGCAGTTGCCTGCCCGCGGAAAAGTTCTTACAGAGCCGTTTGGCAGAAACACGGCGGCGGCCATTGCCCTTGCAGCGATTCATATCCGGCATGCGGCGAAGGGTGATGCATTAATGGCCGTTCTTCCGGCCGATCATTGCGTCGCAAACGCGAAAAAGTATAGGCGCATTGTGCGCGCGGCGTTGGGCGTCGCACGTACCGCGGGACGTATGGTGGTCCTCGGCATTCCACCGACGCGGCCGGATACGGGATTCGGGTATATCGAACGCCGGGAACCGCCTCTCACGGAAGGGGAGTTTCACGTCTTCCCGGTCCGACGCTTCACGGAGAAACCGGAACTCTCGGTCGCCAAGGAGTATGTCGCGTCTGGAATGTATCAATGGAATGCTGGGATGTTCTTCTGGCGGGTATCCACGTTTCTGCACGCGCTGCGACGGTTCCTACCGAAGACGCACGAGGCGATGGAACTGCTTTCCAAGCATATTGGCAAACGCAGCTACGAATCGCAATTGAAAAAGACTTACTCCGGCCTTCAAAGCATTTCGGTGGATTATGCAATTCTGGAAAAAGCCGCGAGCACTTCAGAAGAGGCCGAGGCTGTCTGGGTAATTCCTGCTGAGGTTGGCTGGAGCGATATCGGTTCATGGGCCGCTGTGTACGAACTGCTGGCGAAACGACCCGGCGAAAACATTCTCGCCGGAGAGGGCCAGACGTTAGATGCGGAAGGGAATTTTCTGTGGAGTCCCGATAAATTTATCGCCGCGGTGGGAGTTCGGGATTTGGTGGTAGTGGAAACCTCGGACGCACTTCTCATTTGTCCTCGCGATCGCGCTCAGGATGTCGCGAAGATCGTCAAATTGCTCGAGCAGCGCAAACTCCAGCGACTTCTCTAGAAACTGCTGCAAGGCATGCAAAATTAGCATGGTTCGAGGGCCTTTGGCGCCTTCTGTGCTTCGCGTATACTCGCAATTGCATGAATACGATCAAGTTTGGAACCGACGGCTGGCGCGGCGTTATCGGCGAAGATTTCACCATTGCCAATGCACGCATCGTGGCCAGCGCGATTGCGCGATACGTGGTTCGCGCGGAGGATCCGCGCAAGGGCGTGTTGATCGGTTACGACCATCGCCAAGACTCTGACCGAGTAGCTGCCGAAATCGCAGAAGTCATCAGCTCGACGGGCACGCCGGTATGGCTGGCCGATAAGCCGTGTCCCACGCCGGCGATATCTCTTCTGGTGCGTCAGCGAAACGCCGCGGGCGGAGTTGTCGTGACGGCGAGTCACAATCCGTACACGTGGAACGGGGTCAAGTACAAAGCCAGTTATGGCAGCAGCGCCTCGCCATCGATCGTGACACAAATTGAAAATGAACTGGCGTTGGTCCGATCCAACGGCGGGCCGACGTTGCCACCGCGGAGAGAATTGATTCACTCTCTTGAGCCGCGGGGACCCTACCTAGATACCATTGAAAAGCTCGTCGATTGGCAACGGTTGCGGGACGCAAAATTCCGGTTCGTCGTCGATCCCATGCACGGGTCCGCTGCGGAATTGTTGCACACGCTTTTTGTGCGAAATGGAATTGCCTCTGAAGAGATTCGCGGGACACGGGATTATCGCTTCGGTGGTGTGCACCCGGAGCCTATCGAGCCGCACATTGAGGCATTGCGAAAGGCGGTGCTGGCCGGGAAATTCGACGCGGGTTTCGCGGCCGACGGCGACGGAGACCGCATCGGGGCTATCGACCGTGACGGCAATTTCGTAAATCCGCACCAGATCTTTGCCCTGTTGGCGTGGCATTTAATTGGAACGCGCAAGCTGCCGGGCGACATTGCAAAGACGTTTTCGGTCACCAAGCTGGTCGACGCGCTGGCGTCGAAGTTCCAACGCAAACTGCACGAAGTACCCATCGGCTTCAAGTACATTTGCGAACTGATGCTGGAGCAGAACATTTTGATTGGCGGAGAAGAGAGCGGCGGCATCGGCACGAGTCTCTATCTGCCGGAGCGCGACGCCACGGTGTCCGCGCTGATCTTGGCCGAGCTTATGGCATGGCATGGTAAATCGCTTGGAGAACTGCTTGGCGCTCTGCACCGCGAATTCGGTGAATTTCATTACGGCCGCATAGATTTGGATGTGAAAGCCACGCAAAAGCGAAAGGCGATTGAACATTTTTCGAATGAAAGACTGAAGCAATTCGGGGAATGGCCGGTAGCGCGCCGGGAAAACATGGATGGCATCAAGCTATACCTCGGCGATGTCGGTTGGGTGCTGGTGCGGGCTTCCGGGACGGAAAATCTGCTTCGTATCTACGCTGAAACCTCGAAAGCGGCCACAACCCAGAGGGTTTTGCGAGCGACGGTTGCGGCGATTCAGGAACTATAGGAGAACCAGTATGTATCCCGTGAATCTGGCGGAGAAGTTCGTAAGGATCGAGGACTATTGGAATCCCCGGTTGCTCGGTGAACTCAATGACTTCGCGGTGAAGGCTGTTAAACTGAAAGGCGAGTTTGTCTGGCATCACCACGACATAGAGGACGAGCTTTTTCTAGTGGTTCGAGGTACGCTGCGGATGCGCTTCCGTGACCACGACGCTGTTGTCCGCGAAGGAGAGTTCCTTATTGTTCCACATGGAGTAGAACACCAACCGGTGGCGGAGGAAGAAGTTCACCTGGTGCTGCTGGAACCGAAGAGCACTGTGAATACTGGGAACGTTACCAACGAAAGGACTGTTCGCGAGCTCGAGAGCATCTAGCTTGTTCCTTGCGCGGACAGGAGCGGCACGGCGATGGAGCATCGTTTTTACACGCTCGATGTATTCACGACCACCCGGTTTCAGGGCAACCCGCTGGCGGTTGTTACCGACGGCGACGGGCTTTCCGTAGACCAGATGCTGGCGATCGCGCGCGAGATGAATTTGTCGGAGACGGTTTTCGTGCAGAAGCCTACCGACGATCGCGCTCTTGCGCGTCTGCGTATCTTTACGACCAAGGAAGAATTGAAGCTCGCCGGGCATCCGGTCATTGGTACTTGGTTCTTACTCGCGGAGCTTGGAGTGGTTCCCGCGCAAGAGGGCGGGGTCCACGTTTTACAGCAGACTGGCGCCGGCGTGCTTCCGGTGGAAATCCGTTTCAAAGATGGGCGGCCGCAACGCGTGACGATGACGCAGATGGAGGCCTCGTTCAAGGCGTCGGGAATCGAAAAAAAGAAACTGACGGCCGCTTTGGGGCTTTCTAGAAAAGACCTAGATTCGAAACTCAGCCCGGAGTTTGTCTCGACGGGCATTTACAACCTGATGGTGCCGCTGCGGAACCGTGCCGCGCTTGGCAAAATTCAAATGAATATCGCTGAGCTTGCGCGCTTGTTCGGTAAGCAGGCTGCTCTCGCCTACTGCTTCGCCATCGGCAACAATCACAGCATCTGGTCTCGCGGCATGATGCCTTGGGGACTCTACGAGGACGCCGCTACGGGCTCGGCGGCAGGTTCTCTCGGCGCTTATCTCGTGAAACATGGGCGAGTGGGCGCGGGGCATACGCTGAGCATTACGCAGGGAGTGGAAATGGGACGGCCAAGCCAGATTGAAGTGGAAGTTACGCAGTCCGGGAGAAAGCTCACGCCGCGGGTGAGCGGCGCGGCGGTGAAGGTTTTCGAAGGCGTGATCCGGACCTAATCAATCGACGTTGATGGTTTTGCGGTAGGTATCAAGGATGCCGTTAACGAAGCCTCTCGCATCCTCCGAGGAAAACTTTTTCGCCAAATTGATGGCTTCGTTGATCACGACTTTCGCAGGGGTGTCGGTCGCCCGCATTTCGTGCATAGCCAGGCGAAGGATCGCGCGGTCGATTGCGGATATGCGTTCCAAGCGCCAGTTATCGGCGTGCTTGACGATAATTTCGTCGAGATCCTTCGCGTCGTGTGCAGCGCCTTCGAATAATTGATTGGCGAAAGTGCGGGTCTGCGCAGCCGCTTTGGCGCTTTTCCAAAATGTGGCTTCGAGATGCGTCGGGTCCTGCTGGCTCATGTCCCATTGAAAGAGCATCTGCATGGCAAACTCGCGGGATTTTGTGCGCAGTGCCACGTTATGCCCGGCGCCTCTTGACCTGCGGTGCCGGCTTGGCAGTGCCGCGCAATTTTCGGGAAAGATGCGCCATTTCGATGGCCCCGAGCCCCGATTCAAATCCCTTGTTTCCGCCTTTCAGGCCGGCGCGGTCGATGGCTTGCTCCAGCGTGTCGCAGGTTAGCACGCAAAACATGACTGGAACTCCAGTGTCCATCTGCGCGAGTTGCAGGCCACGAGCGGTTTCCGAGCAAACGTAATCGTAGTGTGCGGTTTCTCCCCGAAGGATGCAGCCAATGGCGATGATGGCGTCGTAGCGCCGAGTCTCGGCAAGTTTCTTCGCGATCAACGGCAATTCGAAGGATCCCGGAACATGGATAACATCCACATCGCGGCTGGCTGCGCCGCTGCGTTCCAAAGCATCCAGCGCGCCTTGCAGCAGGCGCTCGGTGATGAAACTGTTGAAGCGGCTGACCACTATGGCGAAGCGCGATCCGGCCGAGTTCATGTTACCGTCGATTTTTCCGGGTTGGAGTTTTTCCGCCATACGCGCACTCATTTTCCTTGGAATTGGGCTGGGCGCTTCTCGAGAAATGCCTTGGTTCCCTCTCGCATGTCTTCGGTGGCGCAGCACAGACCGAACAGAGTCGCCTCCAGAAATAAGCCTTCTGCCAAGGGCATTTCCACGCCTCGTTCGATCGCCTCCATACAGTATTTCACCGCCAGTGGGGCTTTCTCGATAATCTTCTTGGCCATCGTTTCGGCGGCAGGCAGCAATTCCGCTGGTTCGTGGACGTGATTCACCAATCCAATTCGCTGCGCTTCTTCTGCAGTGATCATTTCTCCTGTCAGGCAGGCCTCGTGCGCCGCACCCTTGCCGCAAAGACGGGCCATGCGCTGTGACCCGCCGTAGCCGGGCAGGATCCCCAGCTTCACTTCGGGCTGGCCAAGCTTCGCTGTCTTGCTTGCCAAGCGAATCGAGCAACACAGAGCCAGTTCGCAGCCACCGCCGAGGGCAAATCCGTTGATGGCGCAAATGGAAGGCTTGCCGATGGTCTCGAGCAAATGAAAAACGCTTTGGCCGAAGAGGGAGAATTCCTTGCCATTCACGGGCGTTTGCTGCGCGAGTTCGTTGATATCCGCGCCAGCCACGAAGGCTTTTTCGCCCGAGCCGGTAAGAATCAGTACGCGCACGGAAGCATCGTCGCGGGCGTCCAACAGCACCTGCTGTAACTCTTCCACAGTTTTGCGGTTGAGAGCATTCAGTACTTTGGGGCGATTGAATGTGATGTGCGCAATGCCGTCTTTCTTTTCGTACAGCAAATTTTCATAGGACATTTTTGGAGGTCCTCACAAGCTCATTGGTTTGGGATTCGCTGGGTCGGCGTAATCGTAAAACCCGCGCCCCGTCTTTCGGCCGTGCCAACCCGCCAGAACCATGCGCTTCAACAATGGCGGAGCGGCAAACCGCTTTTCCTTGAATTCATCGAACATGATTTGCGAAATGTAATACGTCGTGTCCAGCCCGACAAAGTCCAGCAGGGTGAACGGGCCCATGGGATAACCGCAGCCGAGCTTCATTGAATTGTCGATGTCGACGACCGAGCCCACGCCCTCTTCCAACGCGCGGATCGAGTCCAAAAGATACGGCACGAGCAAACGGTTAACGATGAAACCACCGCTGTCATGGGCACGTACGGGAGTTTTCCCTAGCTGGGCGCCAAAATTCACCATTTCTTCGTACACAGTGGGATCGGTGGCGATCGTTTTCACCACTTCTACCAGCTTCATGACGGGAACGGGATTGAAGAAATGAAGGCCAACAAAGCGCTGAGGCCTGTTTGTTGCCGCCGCGATTTCTGTGATGGTAAGTGACGACGTGTTGCTGGCAAAAATGGTGTGCGGAGGGCACAAGCTGTCCAGCGTGGAAAAGAGTTCGCGCTTCGCTGGCAGTTGTTCGATGATCGCCTCGATGACGAGGTCGCAGTCTTTCAGCTCATCCAGCGAAGTCACGCCTCTCAGGCGGCCACGGATTTCAGTCTTTGCCGGTTCCGTCAACGCGCCCTTCTCCACCAAACGTGAGAGATTCTTGTCAATTCCTTTCAGCCCCTTGTCGACCAATTCCTGGTTGACTTCTCGCACCAGGGTTTGCAAGCCGGCCTGCGCGGTGACTTGCGCGATTCCCGAACCCATCAGACCACACCCAACGACTCCTACTTTTTGAATCGGCATCCTTTTTCCTCACGTCAGAAGAGCAAGCTGTATCCGGCGGGAGACTGCTACCTGTCAAAGTGTACCAAAGACGGCTCATTCTTGCGGTTAACGGTCCACACTTAACGCCGTGCCGAGAGGGGGTCCAGCAACGCTGCACACCTACGAAAGTTGTCCTTACAGCGCATCTCGTCGCAGCCGGCTTCAACTTCTTGTCTAGTTTCCCAAAGCTTCGACGATCATGGCAATTCCCTGTCCGCCGCCGATGCAGGCAGTTGCCAGACCGTATCTCAGACCTGTACGGCGTAGTTCGTGGAGAACGGTGATCACCAGGCGCGTGCCGGAAGCGGCCAAAGGATGCCCAAGAGCAATCGCGCCGCCGTTTACGTTGGTTTTGTCGCGGGAGAGACCGAGTTCCTTTTCCACTGCGAGATATTGCGCGGCGAACGCTTCGTTCACTTCCACGCGATCGATCTGCTCCAGCTTCAATCCGGCCAATTGGAGCGCCTTGCGTGTAGACGGCACCGGACCAATGCCCATAATGCTTGGGTCCACACCCACTGCCGCCCAGGAAATGATTTTTCCAAGAGGTTTCAGCCCGCGCTCCTTTGCTGTTTTCTCCCGGGTCACGACTACAGCGGCGGCGCCGTCGACGATTCCGCTGGCATTTCCGGCAGTGACGATTCCATCCTTTTGGAACGATGGAGGCAATTTCGACAATATTTCTATCGTCGTTTCTGGCCGGCGGTGATCGTCTTCGGTGACAACGATCGACTTTCTTCCCTGCTTTACTTCCACGGGGACGATCTCTTCTTTGAACACGCCCGCTTTCGCCGCTGCTTCTGCGGCTTGCTGGCTTCGGAGCGCATATGCGTCCGCGTCCGCCCGGGTGATTCCCGTTTGTGTCGCCAATTTTTCCGCGGTCACGGCCATGGGCAGACCGCAATAGGAATCGATCAAGCCTACGAAAAGAAAATCTTCGAGAGTGCCGGAGCCGAGTTTGAGTCCGGTGCGCGCTCCCCGGATCACAAATGGCGCCTGCGTCATATTTTCCATTCCACCAGCGAGCACCATGTTTGCTTCGCCTAGGAGAAGCCGCTGAGCAGCTTGAGCGATGGCTTCAATGCCGGAGCCGCACAAACGATTGACAGTTACCGCCGGCGTCTCCAGCTTCAATCCCGCTTTCAGCCCGACGTGGCGCGCGCCATAAATTGCGTCGGAGCTTGTCTGCAGCACGTTGCCGAAGACCACATGGTCAAATTCGGCTGGATCCACGCCGGAACGTTGCACAACACTTTTCGCGGCATGCGCTCCGAGGTCTATGGCCGAAACCTCGGAGAAAACGCCGGTGTACCTTGCCATCGGAGTGCGCGCACCCGCAACAATCACAACATCAGTTGGAAACATACTTACCCTCGCTGTTCTGAACATCGGGATTAGATGCGCAACATCTCGCGAAAGTCGCGCTTGCCCGAAGGCGTCATTGTTTTGCTACATCCGCCACTACAACTGTGTCGCCGCCGAGCTTACGAGCTTCTTCGATGGTGAATTCCGCGCGATTGATCAGATCCGTCACGATATCTTCGCTCTCATAGTCCTGGCGCGTCGCGGCTTCGACGATTCCTGCGCTCAAGGTGATTTGCGTGGAATCCCAGGGCGGACGCACGCCGGCAGCGGCACGCCGAAGTTTCTCCACGAGATTTTGCGCGCCGGAACTCGTCGTGTCCGGGAGGATGAATGCCAAGGCCCAGGACGTGTATTTCACGGCCATGTCGTTCTGGCGCACCATGGGCTGCAGCGAACGGGCCAATTGCTCCAGGAATTTCTCGAGTGGGGCTTCTCCCTGCTGCCGCAGCATTTCCGAGCCACGATCGATTTGCAAGATCGCCAGCGAAAGCGTCGTGCCTTGAGTGCGCGCGCGATCGGCTTCGTTCAATAAGCAACCGACGTAGGAGCTTCGACTCATCAATCCGGTGCGATCGTCGGAGACGCCCATGCGGCGGACGAGAGTGCGCAGGCGAGTGTGGCTGACACTCATCATCATCTGGTCCCCAATGGCCTGGAGGAAGTACGTTTGATTGGGTCTCCATTTATGCGGCGTCGCTTGGCCGACGATCAGCATGGCTGCCGGCGTTTGCGTTTCCTTGTCGGTCAGCGTTACGCCGAGCGCGGTCTCCAAACCCAATTCAGAGAGAATCGAGCCGTCCGTCGCGTCAACGACCATTCCACCCAATTCATCCGGGACAGCTTTTTCCATTTGCGCCAACAAGAGCACAACTTGCGAACCGGGGGCGGGCTTCAGTCCGGAAGCGCAGTATTCCGCGGCCATTTCAGGAGGACGCCCCGGAGTGCCGATGACCGCCAAGGTGCGTGCGGCTCTCATATAGGTACCGACCTCGGTCACCGTGGTGTTCAACATCGCGCGCGGAGTTTGTTGCCGGAAGGTCTTCTGATTAATTTCGGAGATTTTCGTCAAGTCCCGCAGGGTGTCCGCCGTGTAAGTCCCAGTGCGTCCTGTCGGCGGCGTGGGTTGTGCTTCGATGACCGGGACGCTCGGCATTTTTGCCGGTGCTTCCGTCTTCGGCTGCGCCTTGGGCCACCAATTGGCCATTTGATAGAGGCCCTGCAAGCGGGGATTGCGTTCTTCCTCTCCCGGAAACATGGCCGCAATTTTCTGAAGGCGCTCCACGGCTTTGCTCTGGAGCGAGTATTGGAGGAAAATTTCCGTCTGCACAACCAAGTCCTCCAGCGCCTGCTGCTTTTTTCCTTCTTCGGTGACTTGGGTTTCCGCGGCTATCTGCTGGGTGGCTGAAGCTTTGGGCTGCGTCGTAGGATTCTGAGTGACGGACGCTGTTCTTGCCATTCGGGCGGCAATTCTGCGCAGGAACGCCTCATCAACGCGCCCGCGGAGCTTCTCCATGCGCTCCTGGTTGCGATAGTCGTAGGAATCAATGTCCACGAGGCGGTCCAAGGTCTCACTCGACTTCTGAAAATTTCCGGAGTTGTAATTTGCGTCGAACAGGCGGATCAGCACTTCAAAATACTGGGACTCGCGGTTCAATTCGTTGTAAAGGCCGGCCCAGAACTCCAGGATTGGGACAGACTCAGGATGCTTGGCGCCGAGTTCCTCTACTTGGGCAGCAAATTCATTTTGCTTTTTGTCGGCGAACATCCTGCGTTTCAGGGTCAGCAAAATTTCCACGGACTTGGCATCCTGAGCCCCATCCGCAAAAGTATCCGCCAACCCAAACAGGCGCGTGATCCCTTCATTCTTTTCGCGGAGCAGACGTTCTAGGATGCTTCGGGCGCGGTCCAACTGTCCGGACTGATGCAGCGCGTCGGAAAAGGCATCAAGAAAAACAACGTCGTTCTCGCTGGACGAAAAAGGTTCCAGCAGAGCTGCCGATTCGGCGGCTTCGCCATTGCGGAGTTTGGCTTCAGCATAAAGCAAAGCGACACTGCGTTCCTGCGGCGCGAGGGTATAGGCGTGGCCCAGTAGCTTCAAGGCCTCCTTTGACGAGCCGCCCGCAGCCGCGAGCGTTCCTGCTCGCAGGAACGCTCGGGCGGCAAGCGCATTTTTGCCAAGCTGAGACGCGGCTTCGGCCACTTTCAATTGGCGGTTCATGTTCTCCGGCTCCAATTGCGCCGTGCGCTCCCAGCAAAACAGCGCATCTTCCATGCGCCCCGCCTGATTGAAGAGTTCCGCGGCTTTGATGTATTGGTCGATGGCTTCTTCGGGGTGATTCTGTTTTTGCTGGAGGAAAGCGTAGCGGGCGATTCGCTCTGGCGGCTGAGGAGTGAGCGAATTCCTCAGGAAGCGATTGTAAATCGCCATGGCCTTGGACTCGTCACGGGGATCGACGAGCAACTCAAATAGGTGACCGTAGTAAACCGCCGCGCGGTCCGGATGATCCAGGCGGGTGTACAGGTCACCGAGCATCTGGGCGGCTTCGACGTTCTGCGGGGAATCCTGGATGACCGCGAGATAGGCTTCGATAGCATCCTCGAAACGGTTCTTCTCGAGGAATTTCTTTGCGCGCTCCAGGTTTTTGTTTACGTCTGAGGCCATCTGCCCGCTTGACCCTTAGATGTTTCTTCGTGGTTGGTTCTGATTGGTTCGCGGGTGGTTCGAACCAAGCTCCACTATATACCGCGGTTGAAACGCGGCCAAATCGGGCGGCGAAGCCGATGTGGAATCGGGCAAGGGTGATTGCCTGCGCGCCGCGAAGGATAGCGACGCATGTATGATGCGAAGAGGCGATGGTGACTTCTACGAGCAGGGTTCGCAAGCTTTTGCTGATTACGTTGTTTTTGGTGCCTTGCCTTCTCTGCGCGGCTTGGTTGCACTACGGTTATCGACCCGCATACCGGTTGAAGGGGCCTCGTATGGTTTACTGGGCGTGGGAGCGGCCCGAGGATTTGCGTTTTCTCGACGCGAACACCGAGGGAGTCGCCTTTTTGGCTAGTTCCGTCGAGCTGCTGCCAGATTCCGTGCGAGTCCAACCGCGCATGCAGCCGCTTTACCTGCCTCCGGGAATTCAGGTGGTTGCGGTCGTCCGCATTTTTTCGCACGCCGACAAACCAGCCGCGCTCACGGTTCAGCAGCGTTTTGAAACCTTGCAAGCATTATTCGCGGCCACTCGAGAGTCGAACGTTTCGGCACTCCAGATTGATTTCGATGCCCGAGCTTCGGAACGTGCGTTTTATTCGCAGCTTCTCACGGAGCTTCGCCGGCAACTCGGTCCGGCTTATCCGATTTCCATCACGGCGCTGGCGTCGTGGTGCATCGGTGATCGATGGATTCGCGATCTTCCGGTGAACGAGGCGGTGCCCATGCTTTTTTCGATGGGTTCGGAGGAGGCGCTTATTCGTAACTACCTGGGCTCAACCGGTACGTTCCCTGAACCCCTTTGTCGTGGTAGTTTGGGAATATCCACCGGGGAATGGTGGCCGAACTCGGTTCACAGCCGTACTCGCGTGTACATGTTCCATCAGGGACCGTGGACGCGAGAAGCGGTGGAAGAAGTTCGGTCCCATATGCATCGGGGAATGTAATGCGGCGGAGGAGATGTTATGTCTCGTTGGACTGGCCGTATTGCGTTTGCATCCTGCATTCTTCTAATTTCCATTCTTACTTTTGTGCGCTGGGCGCAAAGCTGTTCTGAGCCTCCCGATTCGTTCGCAGATTACTCCAAGCATCCTGATGTTCCTTTCGAGAACTTTGTTCGAGGCGAGCTCGGCATCGTTCAACCTACGTTCGCCAGATCCTATCTAGTCGTGGCGTACCGTTACGTTTCCGGCGTGCCGTTGACCGACGATGAGCAACAGGGCGCGGTAGCACTGTGGCAAAACAGAGGCGTAGAACCCTCCAATATCTATCCAGAATATTTTTCCGCAGGCGCTGATGTGCATAAAACGAATCACTATCTGCAAGATGCTCAGGACGCCGCCGATGGCCTGAAGGACTGGCTCGACGTACGAGGCCAAATTGCGAGCTCACCAGCGCCTGAGATTAAGCAGCTACAGGGACTCGACACGTACAACGACTATGTGAACTGTTCGAACGATGGCCTGGCCACTGCCGCCGCCACTTTGACACAGCGCGTCAAACAATTCGGCAAAGAGAATCCTGGGATAAGAGATTGGGTTGTCGCACAAGACGCGGTGTTCGCGAATTGCGGAGGCGAACCGAGCAAACCGATTCTTCCTGCGGCGGCCGATTCGTCCCTGTCGGAGATTCTCCGCTTTGACCGCGAGTATCAAATTGCGGCAGCTTACATGTACAGCAACCGTTACGACGAAGCGATTCAGGGTTTTCAGAAGATCGCCGAAGAAAACAAATCACCGTGGCACGATATTGCGCCCTACCTTGTGGCACGCACGATGGTGCGCCGCGCCACATTGGATGTTCCACGGCTGGAGGCAGCCAAGTATGGTCTGGTTACCATTCCGCCGTTCGTGCCGGAACAAATGCAGGCCGCAGCGGACTTTACAAGAAAGACTCTGGCAGATTCTCCCGGTCGTCCTTTCGCGACTCCCCTGCAAGAACTTCTTGAACGCGCGGAATTCCGGCTTCATCCTGACGAGCAGACAGTTCGACTTTCCAGACAGCTTTCGAAAACCGCTCCTTCCGGCCGGTTCTACAATTGGCTCTGGGACTACACGTGGCTGCTCGATCGACGCCGGGACACGACAGGTGCATTTGGTGGGGGTAGTGCGGAAGAATACGGAAAATCATTGACCGAGAGGCAGAAAGACAATCTTACCGACTGGATCGTAACGTTCCAGATGGAAGGATCCGTAGCTACCGAACATGCGCTACAGGTTTGGCGAACGAATCGTGAGTCTGCACCATGGCTCCTGTCGGTGCTTTTCAAAACAGAGGCAAACTCGCCGTGGGTTTCCGATGTTCTCGGGTCCGCCGATCATGTCCGGGTTTCTTCTCCGGCTTATGTTTCCGTTTTTTATCACCGCATGCGTTTGCGGAATGGTCTCGGCAAATATTCAGAGGTGCGCCAGTCCATCGACACTTACCTAGCGCCGTCACCGGAACTGACCTCGGTGGCGCGAGATTATTTGCTCAATCTTCGGCTGGACGCCGCGAGCGATTTGGACGACGCTGTGCGCTTTTTGCCGCGCGAGAATTGCTCGGTCGATAATCGCCAGGCGCCTCCAAACTGTTCTACGAATATCGCCGAACATTCCGCGCGTTCTCTCGATGCGCTGCCCTTAGATGTCCTGATGGATGTTTTGCATAACAAGAACCTTGCGGATTCGGAGAAGGAGAAATTCGTTCGGAATGTCTGGCTGCGGGCGGTCCTACTGCGGCGCGACAATGTAGCGCAATCTCTCGATCCGCGGGTGTTCCGCCCTGAGGCTTACCAGGCGCCGTTCGCCAAAGACGTGATCGGGAAGCTGGTTAACGACTATGAGTCCGCCGAGACTCCGGAGGAAAAGCAGTTCGCCGCGGTCTTCCTCATGCAACACCAATACGCCTTTGGTTATGACATTGGTTCCGTGGCAGCCTGGTGCGCTTCACCGCACATATTTAAAGATGGGCCAAATTATTGGACAGGACCAGAGCAGCCCGCCACGCCGCTCGGCCCTCCGCCGTTTTTGACGGAGGCGCAACGGAAGCAGGCGGAGACGGAACAGGCCGCGCTGGGGCAGGTCGATTCACAAGCCAACTACTACGCGAAGGTCGTTCTGGAGTACGCGGAAAAGCACCCGGAGGATCCGCGCGTGGCGGAAGCGCTGAGTCGCGCTGTGAAAAACACGCGCATGAATTGCAATAATCCGCGTACCGGGGAACTTTCCGAAAGCGCGTTCAACTTGCTCCACAAGCGTTACGGCAATACCAGCTGGGCGAAGAATACAAAATATTGGTACGGCAGCGGCTACTAATTGGGCAACTCGAAGATTCACAAAATTTCGCCGAGGCGCCGGATGCCTTCGCGAATTTCTTCCTCTTTCATCCGGCAATAGCCGAGCATGATGCCTGGCGGTGAAGGTTGCCTCAGGAAATATCGAGAGATCCCGGAAATGCCGACCCCACGCGAGGCGGCCTGAGCGATCACGGCGTCTTCGGAAACGCGCTTGCGGGGCCAAAGAATGACGTGGGCCCCCGATCCATCGCCAGTCAATTCAACGAGGTCAGCCAAATGCTTGTGAATGGCATCGAGTAAAGCGCTACGGCGTGAAGCGTTTCTGCGGCGGACTCGGCGCAAATGGCGTTCGTAGGCTCCCGTAGTGATGAACTCCGCGAGAGTTTGCTGTTCGAGAGTGGCGGAGTGCTGATCGTTGAGCCACTTGGCCGCCGTGAACGCCGCGGCGAGCGACTTGGGAACAATCAAGTAACCCACACGAAGCGCCGGAAACACCGTTCGAGAAAATGTTCCCACGTAGATGATTCGCCCTTCGGAATCCAAGCCTTGCAGAGACTCGAGCGGTTGGCCTTCGTAGCGAAATTCTCCGTCGTAGTCGTCCTCAACGATCACGGAATTCTTCCGCCTCGCCCATTCGAGAAGCGCCAGCCGCCGCGCGAGTGGAAGAATCGCGCCAGTAGGAAACTGGTGTGACGGCGTGACAAAACAGATTCGCGCGTTTTCCGGGAGCTCTTCAGGATGCAAACCCTCACGGTCAACCGGCACGGGATGTAGCCGAGCGCCTGCAGCGAGAAGAATTTCCCGTGTGCCTTGATAGCTTGGATTTTCGATGGCCACGGGATCTCCCCGTTCGAGCAACACCCGCACGATCAGATCCAAGGCTTGCTGCGAGCCATTGACGACAATAATTTCCGAAGGATCGCAGACAACCGCGCGCGACCGCCGCAAGTGTCCGCAAATGGCTTCGCGCAAAACGAGGCTCCCGGCCGCTGGTCCGTAATCAAGCTCGACCACGGGCGCTCTTCGGGCGCGGCGCAGCAGGATGCGACGCCACATTTCGAACGGAAACGTCTCAATATCACTCTCACTCCGTCCGGAGGCGAAATCGTAGCGATGCAAGGGCGAGCGCCTGGCTTGAAAATCCAGGGCAGGGGCAGCTTGTTCGGCTGCGCAGCCGAATTTCGATAAGCGAAGCTTGGTCGACTTTTTTGAGGTTACCAACCGGCTCGAAGCAAGCCCCTTCGCAACGTAGGTTCCCGAACCATGGCGGCCGGCGACGAAGCCTTCCGCCAGCAACTGATCGTAGGCCAGCAACACAACGGTCCGGGAGATGCCCAACTGATCGGCGAGATCGCGTGTCGACGGCAAGCGGCTATCGGCGCGAAAAGTGCCGGAAAGAATGGCTTGCCGCAAGCCCAGGTAGACCTGCCGGAACAGCGGCCCAGCACCTCTGGAAAGTGGTATCGCGAGTTGCATGTAAAGTGGCTCTATGAAAGTACCACGGACGCGGCATTCTTGAAACGCACTGGGAGTGAAACGCAAAGGAGGATGTGATGAGAACGCTCGGGCAAATGAGAACCTATCTTTTGGCAGGCACTTTCCTTCTCCTTTCACCGCTCCTTCCTGGCCACTCACAGGAGCCGGGCGCGACGAAGACGACTGTCCAACGGGATGGGCAACACGACTTTGATTTCAATCTCGGCAGCTGGAAAACGAACATGAAGCGCCTGCAACATCCGCTGACAGGCTCCACGACCTGGGTCGAACTTGGTGGAACTGTGGTGGTTCGGAAAGTTTGGGATGGCCGAGCGCAGCTCGAAGAAGTCGAGGCCGATGGCCCGGCAGGTCACTTCGAGGATCTTGGCCTGTTTTTGTACAACCCGCAGGCACGTCAATGGAGCCTGAATTTTGCCAACAGCAAAGTCGGCGTGATCGGTGTTCCGCCGACGATAGGCGAGTTCAAGAACGGACGTGGCGAGTTTTACGACCAGGAAACATTGAATGGCAGGGCGATTCTCGTTCGCATCGTGTGGTCGGACATCACTCCGGATGCTCACAAATTTGAACAGGCATTTTCGGACGACGCTGGCAAAACCTGGGAAACGAACATTGTCGCGACTTTGACGCGGGAAAAATCGTGAAGCGCGGCGGAGAACTGTAAGGCAGATCTGTTTGTTGGTGCAATCGCAATGCTGACCATTCGCCTAGCTACGGCGGACGACGTTGCGCTGATCCGAAGGATGATCCAGGAGCTTGCCGACTTCGAGGATGAGTCCGATCAGGTGCTAACGACGGAGGCGGACATCGCTCGCGATGGTTTCGGCGAGAATCCTGAATTTCGCGCCTTGATCGCCGACTGGCACGGCCAGGCTGCCGGCTTCGCACTGTACTTTAACCACTACTCAACCTGGCGAGGCGCCGGTATCTACCTGGAGGATCTGTTTGTGCGGGCCGAATTCCGCGGGCGGGGAATCGGCACGGCGCTTCTGGCGCGGGTCGCGCAGGCAGCGTCGCAAGAAAATCGCGCGTTCGTTCGATGGGCAGTACTCCACTGGAATCAGCCCGCCGTAGGCATGTATCGGGCGCTCGGCGCCAATATTCTGGACAACTGGCGAACCGTTCTGCTGGCGGGAAATGGCTTGATGAAATTGGTGAAAAAATCTTCGTGAGCGGAGTGCTTACGCGAATTGAATCGTTTGCGGAAGCGAACCGAAGGAGGTTGGAATCATGCGGAAATATGCCGCGGGAACATTAGTGATGGTCGCAGTGCTGTTGGTCGTAGTTGCCGGCGCGCGAGGACAATCGGCACTGCTGAAATTACCGGACGCCAGCCAGCAGGCGCGACTTACTCAGCGTGTCGGTTTGACGGAGGTTACCATCGATTATCACAGGCCGCTCGTGCGGGGACGAAAGGTTTTCGGCGGACTGATCGCCTACGACCAAGTCTGGAGGGCCGGGGCCAACCAGAACACGGTCATCGAGTTTAGCGACCCGGTTACGATCGAAGGCCAACCGCTGCCAAAGGGCATCTACGGTTTGCATATGATCCCGGGCGAGACTTCATGGATTGTAATTTTCTCCAAGAATTCCAGTTCCTGGGGCAGCTTTACCTATGACAAAGCCGAAGACATGTTGCGCGTGACCGTGAAACCCGAAGCGATTGAGAACCAAGAAGCGCTCCGCTATGACTTCGACGAGCTTAAACCGAATTCCGCGGTGATCACGATGCGGTGGGAAAAGGTTGCGGTGCCTTTTAAAGTGGAAGTTAGTACTTCCGAGGTCGTCGAGGCAAGCCTGCACAACCAGCTCCGCGGCCGCGTGGGATTTGAGTGGCAAGCATGGACGGACGCCGCCAACTATTTGCTGAACAACAATCTCAATCCGCAAGAGGCAGCCAAATACGCGGACCGCTCGATCGATATCGAAGACCGGTTTGAAAACGAAATGACAAAGTCCCGCGCTCTGACTGCTTTGGGTCACACGGAGGAAGCTCGCGCCGCGCGTGATAAAGCGATTGCGCTAGGCAACCAGTCTCAACTGCATGACTTTGGCCGTACACTACAGGCGCAAGGGCGGCAGGACGAAGCGATGGATCTGTTCCAAAGCAATGTCAAAAAGGATGCAAATAGCTGGATCGGACATAACGAAGCGGCGCGTATCGCTGTCGCGAAGGGCGACTATGCTGCCGCCGTGAAGGAAATGAAGCTCGCGGCAGCCGCGTCGCCGGAATCACTGAAAACCCAGCACGCGGACCTTATACGACGTCTGGAAAACAAAGAGGACATCAACCGTTAGCGCGGAGAGAGTTGTTCCGATTCACTCGCTGCGCTATTGTGCATCGAGGAGCGACCATGACCGACCTGAATCCTCAGGCCAAACAGATGGCCGACGAGTCCATGGTCCGGAACCTGGAAGCGCAGGCGCGCGCCATTTGGCCCCAGGAGGCCGAGTTATTTCGCAGGTATGCGCTTCCGCCCAAAGCCCACCTTCTCGACGCCGGATGCGGTACAGGCGAGGGAGCTTCGCGGATTGCCGAATTGTTTCCAGATGCCCAGGTACTTGGCGTCGACATTATTGATGCGCATTTGGAGATTGCCCGGTCACGCTATGCGAACGTTGCGCCGCGTTTGGCCTTCGAGCACCAGAGTATCTTCGGACTCCAAGCTGCGGGGCAAACCTTCGATCTAACCGTTTGCCGACACGTGCTGCATTCCATTCCCTACGCAGACCGCGTAATCGCGGAACTCGCCCGCGTGACGCGCCACGGAGGCTATCTCCATTTGATTCCGGAAGACTACGGCATGCTGCATTTCCAGCGCAGCACGCCGGACGTGCGAGATTTCTGGCATGAAGTTCCGCCGACAATGGGCGCGGCAACGGGGACGGACCTGTTCATCGGGCGCAATACCTATCGCATTCTGGCGCGCATGAATTTCGAAGAAATAAAAGTGGACTACATCATTGTGGACACCGTACGTGTGCCGCGGGAAACATTCGCGGCCATTATTGAGGCGTGGCGCGACGGTTACAGCAAACCCATCTCCGAGGTGACCCGGATCAAGTACGACGACGCGCTGGCTTATTTCAACCAGATGATTGCGAACATCCGAGATCCGCAGGGATACGCGGTTTGGATGGTTCCTGTAGTCAGTGGACGAGTGCCTTTGTAGTGTATGCGCCGCGCACACCTTTTATCTCGCGTTGGCTCTCGGGCTGACGGGGTTCTTTCACTTGTGGCAAACTAGAGGTTTACACGGCATGGTTTCTGCTGGGTAGGCATAATTCCCCTCAGCGAAGTTCTCGCCGTCGTACACTCAACGCACACCCTCAGGTCAATCCTGGCGGAACGGGAAGCGAATGGACCCGAAATTCATACGGAATTTCTGCATCATCGCGCATATCGATCACGGCAAATCCACGCTTGCGGACCGCTTGCTGGAGATGACCGGAGCGCTTTCTGAGCGCGAAATGCACGAGCAGGTACTGGACTCCATGGACCTGGAGCGCGAGCGCGGCATCACGATTAAAGCGAAAAGTATTCGGCTTCACTACCAAGCTAAAGACGGGAATACGTATCGGCTCAACCTGATCGACACCCCAGGGCATGTGGATTTCTCTTACGAAGTTTCCCGCGCGTTGTCCGCTTGTGAAGGCGCCCTACTGGTCGTCGATGCCAGTCAGGGCGTGGAAGCGCAAACGGTGGCGAATACATTCCTTGCGGCTTCCCACAACCTTACGATTCTTCCCGTGATCAATAAGATTGATTTGCCCGCTGCCCAGCCGGATTTCGTCAAAGAGCAGATTGAAAATGTGCTGGCGATTCCTGCGAGCGATGCCCTCATGATCAGCGCCAAGAGCGGGATCGGCGTAGAGGACGTTCTTGAGGCCATCGTCCACCGCATCCCGCCGCCGAACGGCAACGCGGAGAATCCGTTTCAGGCCCTGGTGTTTGATTCGTGGTTCGACATTTACCGGGGCGCCGTGGTCCTGGTTCGTGTGATGGAAGGCCGCATCACCAAGCACATGAAGATTCGCTTGGTGGCTACCAATGAAGTGTACGAGGTGGAGCAGCTGGGGACGCTCACGCCAAAGCCTATTGCGCTCGAAGAGCTGGAAGCGGGCGACGTCGGATTCATTGTAGCCAACATCAAGCGCGTAGCCGATGCAAAGATGGGCGATACGGTAACCGAAGCGGCCCGGCCGGCGCCGGCCTTGCCGGGGTTTGAGGCCATCAAACCCATGGTGTTCGCGGGGATTTTCCCGGTGCTTGCCGATGAGTATGAGCCGCTGCGCGATGCTCTCGGCAAGTTGCAGCTGAACGATGCGGCTTTCTTTTATGAACCGGAAAATTCTGTTGCGCTGGGATTTGGTTTTCGTTGCGGATTTCTTGGGTTGTTGCACCTGGAAATTGTGCAAGAGCGGCTGGAACGCGAGTTTGGCTTGAACCTGATCACCACGGCTCCCAGCGTGCGATACAGGATCACCAAGGTTACCGGCGAAACCATTGAGGTCGACAGTCCAGCCAAGTTTCCGAATCCGGGCGACATTGAAAAGATTGAAGAGCCGATCATCAAGGCGATGATCATCACCAATGATGAATCGGTTGGCGGCATTCTTCAGCTTTGTCAGGACAAACGCGGGACGCAGAAGAATTTCGAATACCTTTCGCCCACCCGCGTCATGCTGACGTATGAATTGCCACTCAATGAAATCGTGCTCGACTTCTATGACCGTTTGAAAAGCGTTTCTCGCGGTTATGCGTCACTCGATTATCATCTTGCGGGCTATGTCGAATCGGACTTAATCAAGCTGGACATCCTGGTTGGTGGCGAACCTGTGGATGCCCTCGCTCTGATCATTCATCGTGAGTTTTCGGTGGAGCGAGGTCGCGATCTGGTTAGTCGTTTGAGAAAGCTGATTCCGCGACAGATGTTCGAAGTGCCGATCCAGGCGGCAATCGGAAGCCGCGTCATCGCACGCGAGACCGTTTCCGCGATCCGCAAGAATGTCCTCGCTAAGTGCTACGGCGGTGACATCACGCGCAAACGCAAACTCCTCGAGAAACAGAAGGAAGGCAAGCGGCGCATGAAGCGGGTCGGCCAGGTGGACATACCGCAGGAAGCGTTCCTGGCCGTTCTCAAGGTTTCCGGCGACGACGAAGAGTAGCTTCCGCAACCACTTAGTTCGGCTTGTCTTTAACCTCCGTGGCGAGGCGGCCGCGCCGAAGCTGAACGTTTACTTTTTCACCCAGCGAAACTTGAGCCGCATCACGCAAAATGTTTCCCGCGGCGTCTGTCGCTATCGCATAGCCCCGTTCCAATACCTGCATCGGACTGCGCTCCTGGAGTTGGAAGTGAAGTCTCTGCCAGTTCTCTCGTTTTAGCCGCAAAACGCGTTCCATAGAGGAGCCCAGATCGTGACTGCGCTTTTCCAGACGCAAGCGCAACTCGGCCATCCTCACGCGAAAATTAAAAGAAGAAATTCTCAGGTGCGCGGTCGTGAATCGCTTTCGTGAATGTTCCAATTGTGCGCGGAGTCCTAGCGCAAGACGCGAAGTCAATTCATCGGCGCGTTGCCGGCTTTGCCGCAGCAGATCGTGCGGCCTACGAAAGCCCCGACGGCCGGACAACTCATGGATACGATGGGAAAGCTCCAGGAAGCGATAGCGGATCAGGCTCTCGAGATTTTCGCGTAAGTCGGAAACATGCTTGTCGAATTCGCGCCGAGTTTGCACGACCAACTCGGCGGCGGCCGAGGGGGTGGACGCGCGGACATCGGCTACGAAATCCGCGATCGTGAAATCCGTCTCATGGCCAACTCCGGAAATTACCGGGATCGTACATGCGACAATCGCGCGAGCTACTCTCTCTTCGTTGAAGGACCACAAGTCTTCGATCGAGCCGCCGCCGCGAACGAGCAGAATCACATCCGCAGCTTGCTTCCGGCTGAAGTAGCCGAGTGCTTCGATAATTTGCCGCGCAGCGTCAACTCCTTGGACCTGCACTGGATAAAGCGTGAGATGCACGTTCGGAAAACGACGCATGAGGATGCGGACCACATCGCGAACCGCCGCGCCTGTCGGTGATGTGATTAGTCCGACCCGGCTCGGAAGTAACGGCAGCGTCTTTTTGCGCGCCGTTTCGAAAAGCCCTTCCTCCTCCAGCTTTCTCTTGAGCTGTTCGAACGCCAATTGCAAAGCCCCACGGCCGAGCGGTTCGAGAGACTCTACATAGATCTGATATTCGCCGCGCTGATCGTAAACGCTAATTGAGCCGCGAACGCTGAACTTCAGGCCGTCTTCCGGACGGCATTTCATGCCGCGCTGTTGCGTTTTGAAAAAGACACAGCGGATCTGCGCGCGATCGTCTTTTAAGGTGAAGTAGATGTGCCCTGACGTGGCCGGGCGGCAGTTTGAGATTTCCCCCTGCACGACAATATCTGTGAAATTTCTGGCCAGCAGGTCGCGGATCCGTGTGGTTAGGTCGGTTACGGTAAAAATGCGGCGTTCCGGCTGAAGATTAAATTGCAGTTGATCCATCGAGTATCCGATCCGCGTGGTTCGGTTCAGTCTAACGCAGGGAAGGAAGCGACGCCACGCGGACTACCGCCGCAGCCGCGACAGAATCCAGAGCAGGAGGCTCAGGCCGACACTTAACAAAAGGCATGTGACGATCGGAAAATAAAATGTGGTGTGCTCGCCTTTGTGAACGATATCGCCGGGCAGGCGTCCCAGCCGAAACGGTAGCTTTCCGCCAAAATAAAAAAAGGCACCGACCAAAACTACAAACGCCCCCAAAAGAAGCAGAGTTCGCCCGAGTTCGCGTAAAGGATCCATACTGACGTAAACAGTTTAATTTACGCTTGACAGAAACGAGGCGCTTTCCCGGCAATCGACTATTTGTTCAAGCTACGGCGGAAATCCGCTTGGTGAGGTCGGTTTGTTCGTTGATGGATTCGGCGCCGATTGTGAATGCGTCCAGGACGCCAAGGCCCAGAGCGTAGCGAAGCGCATCGTCCGGTTTGTGGCGCAGGTCTCCCTGACCCAGGATTTTCATCCCCACAATGCCCTTCCCGGCAGCTCGCATTTCGCGAATCACGCTCACGACCGCTTCCGGATCGGCGTCCATGTGCGAACCGATGGGGTTGATACGAACCAGATCTACCTCGACCCAAGGCGACTTCGCCGCGGCCCGCAGCGCCTCGATCGAATGGCAAGAGCAGCCGTGGGCGCGAATGATGCCTTTCTGTTTCGCTTCTGAGAGCTCATCCATCGCGGATTGAAACCTTGTGGTCCAATCGACCTCTGTTACGCAATGCATCAGGCAGATGTCCAGGTAGTCGGTGTTCAATTCGCGCCGAAAGCGATCCAGGTCCGCGCGCATTTCGGGACCGGTACGCGCCCACGATTTCGTGAGCACCGTTACTTTGCTGCGATCCACGTGCTTCAGAGCATCCGCAACGTGCGGGTGGCTGCCATAGGAGTCGGCCGCGTCGAAGAAGCGTAACCCGTTGGCATAGCCGTTCTGCAGGAGGCGTGACAACCCTTCGACGCCAAGGGCTGTTTGATTTGAATGATGTCCAGATCCGGAAGTTCCGGTTCCCATGGCGAGCAGCGAGGTCTGAATTCCGGTCCGGCCAAGCGTCACGGTTTCTGTAGCCGAGAATTTGCGGTCGAGACCGGGTAGGGCCGCTAACCGTTCAGCCAGGGATTTGGGAGTGAGCCAAAAGGCAGCGGCGGCGGACGCAACGGAGTGAAGAAATTCGCGGCGGCGAATGCCAGGCATAAAAACCTCCTCGGCCGAAGAGTGGTCGCTTTCATTCTACTCCACGGCATGTGCCACGGTGCGGGAAAAAAAGAAGAATCGTGGCCCGCTAAGTATCCGCATTGGGCATCGAGATCCTTCGGTCTAGAACCAGACCTCAGGATAGCGGCCCCAGATTTGACGTCACTAAATCAACTCGATGCCGGAGAAAAAATAGGCGATTTCGAAGGCTGCAGTATCCGGCGCGTCCGAGCCGTGCGTGCAGTTATTCCCAATGCTGGTCCCTAAGTCGTGGCGGATCGTGCCTGGAACGGCTTTCTTTGGATCGGTTGCACCCATGGTGTCGCGCCACTTTGCAATAGCGTCTTCCGCTTCCAGCACCATGGCAAAAATCTTTCCGGAACTCATGAAGTCGGTCAGCTCTCCAAAAAAAGGGCGCGCTCGATGTACCGCGTAAAATCCTCCAGCCTCCTCCTTTCCCAGCCGCACCGACTTAATAGCCACAATCGTGAAACCCGCTTTGTGAATGCGGGCGAGGATTTCCCCCTGCTGGCCGCGGCTCACGGCATCAGGCTTGATGATCGCGAATGTACGTTCAAGTGACAATTGGATTCTCCAGAGATGAATTGACGAAAAATCGGAGGAGCTTCATTTCAATGCAGCGGCGACCGTTGAGCCCAAATCCGCCGGAGTTTCCACCGTGCGAATCCCTGCCGCGTTCATCGCGGCGTACTTGTCCTTAGCTGTTCCCTGCCCTCCGCTGATGATGGCGCCGGCGTGGCCCATGCGACGCCCTGGAGGCGCGGTTTGTCCGGCGATAAAGCCGACCACTGGTTTTTTCACATTCACCTTGATCCACGCTGCGGCGCGCTCTTCCGCGTTTCCGCCAATTTCCCCAATCAGAATAATCGCGTGGGTCTCGGGATCCTCGTGAAACATGCGGATCGCATCGAGGAACGGCGTCCCGATGATGGGATCGCCACCGATACCGATGCAGGTGGACTGGCCGATGCCGAGCTGCGTTAATTGATGTACCGCCTCATAGGTCAAAGTTCCGCTGCGGCTCACAACCCCGACGTTCCCTTGTTTATGAATGCGCCCTGGCATGATGCCGATCTTGCATTTTCCCGGAGAGATAATTCCGGGGCAATTCGGGCCGATCAGCCGCGTTTTTGAGTCGCGCAAGACTTCTGCGACGCGCACCATGTCGAGGACAGGTATGCCTTCCGTGATACAGACAACCAACGGCACGTTGGCATCGACTGCTTCGAGAATGGCGTCGGCAGAATACGGAGGCGGAACGAAGATCACGGAAGCGTCCGCGCCGGTTGCCTTTACACAATCCGCGACGGTGTTGAATACGGGTCGTTCCAGATGCTTCGTGCCTCCTTTGCCAGGCGTCACTCCACCGACAACAGTGGTTCCGTATTCGATCATCTGCTGCGCGTGAAATGTTCCCTCGCGCCCGGTAAAGCCTTGAACGACCACCCTGGTCTTCTCGTTGATTAACACACTCATTTTTGAGGTTCAGGAAGCGAATGAGATGAAGGAGGCAAAGGAACGCTCCCTAATCTACAGCTTCCTCCACTCCTTCCAAAGATTGTGAAGCATAAAGCCCAACTTTCCGTATTCTGATAGCATTGGCTGCGCCAAACTCTCGGGAGCGAACCCATCATCCACAGCAAGCCCGACCGAGAATTCGCACTCTGCCGCTCCGCGCGCTGCAATTATTAAATGACGTTTGACGTTGGCTGCGGAGTTTCGCTTCGTCCAACGTTCCACGACATTTAGCCGGCACAGATCGCGCCCAACGCCTTGACTGCCTGCTAAGCTCGAACTGCTCCTCTCGTCGAAGACTTTTTGTAAACTGGGAAACCTGAAGGGCCAACCGGTAAGACTGGCGATAAACGAACAAATCCGAATAGCGCTTGGCCGGCCCGACTTTGCGAGCCGGCTCCTTTGCCTCCTTCACTTCCCCTAGCTCATGAACTTCGTTCATAACTATCACGCACGAGCCAGACTGACTACTTTTTGCGCTCCGTCTTTCATGCCGTCGGCGATTGTGAAGTTCAATCCGCTCTCCCGCAGAATTTGCTGGCCTTGCTCCACGTTTGTACCTTCCATGCGTACGACTACCGGCACTTTGACGTGCAAATCCTTGGCTGCCGCAACCACGCCGGTGGCCAGCACGTCGCAGCGCAGGATGCCGCCGAAGATGTTAATGAACACGGCTTTCACGGCAGGATCGCTCAGCAATATGGCAAACGCGTTCTTCACCTGTTCCGCCGAAGCGCCCCCGCCGACGTCCAGAAAATTGGCAGGCGAACCGCCCGCATACTTGATGATGTCCATGGTGGCCATTGCCAAACCAGCGCCATTCACCATACAAGCCACCGTGCCGTCCAGTTTGATGTAATTCAACCCGTATTTTGAGGCTTCCACTTCGAGCGGGTCTTCTTCATCCAAATCGCGCAGTTCCCGCAAATCCTTGTGGCGAAACAAGCCATTGTCGTCGAAGGTCATTTTTGCATCGAGCGCTACCAGCTTCCCGTCTCCCGTGACCACGCACGGATTGATTTCCAAAAGCGACGCATCCGTATCGATAAACGCGCGATACAAAGCTTGCAGAAAGGGAATCGCGGCTGAAACCTGGTCTCCGCTTAAGCCCAGGCCAAACGCGATTTTCCGTGCTTGATAAGGCTGCAAGCCAATCGCGGGATGAATGGGCTCACGCAAGATTGCGCTGGGATTTTCCTTGGCGACCTGCTCAATTTCCATGCCGCCCGCGGAACTTGCCATGAATACCGGCCGGCCCGATTCGCGGTCGATCAACAGCCCCAGGTACAACTCGCGCTTGATATCCAGGCCTTCTTCGATCAACAAGCGTTTCACGATGCGCCCTTGCGGACCGGTCTGAGCGGTTATCAAATTCATGCCAAGAATATGCGACGCAATTTCCGCCGCCTCATCCGCGGAACGCGCTAGTTTCACGCCGCCACCCTTGCCGCGGCCGCCGGCATGAATTTGCGCCTTGACGACGACAACCTGCGATCTCAGCCGTTGGGCCGCCTCGCGAGCTTCCTCCTTGGTAAAAGCGACCTCGCCGCGCGGAGTGGTCACACCATATCGCGAAAGGATAGCTTTAGCTTGATACTCGTGGATCTTCATTTCAGGTTCTGCCTTTTGATTGCCGCTGTGCGACGATGGGGCCGTGCACAGATGTTAGAATTTGAGGCTCATAAAACATTCAAGTTTACTTGAGAGGCGTATCTCGAGCAAGGATAAGCGGCATCGCTCGGTGACAACTCCATGAATTCTGCTCTGCCATTGATCGCAAAATCTGAGCGCCTGGAAGTCCTCACGGGCTTTGAAGCGGAAGTTCTTATGGAAGAGCTTCTATCCGGTCGTATTGAGACACCGGACATCGTGCGATGGCTCGCGGCTCTGAACAAACGGCCGGTCAGTTCCAGCGAACTCGGAGCGTTCGCACGCGTTATGCGCCATCATGCTACCGCGGTTTTTCCCGGGCAGAAGGATCGGCCTCCACACATGGTCGATACCTGCGGAACAGGCGGCGATGGCTGCGGTACGTTCAACATTTCGACTGCGGCGGCGTTCGTGGCGGCTGCGGCCGGCGCGCACGTCGCCAAGCATGGCAATCGCTCGGTCAGTTCCCGCAGTGGCTCGGCTGACGTGTTGGAAGCCCTGGGGATCCGCATCGATCTATCCCTGGAGCAATGTGGGCGCGCGATCCGTGAAATCGGTATCGGTTTTCTTTTCGCACCGACCGCTCACGCGGCCACGCGCCATGCAGCCGCCGCGCGCAAACAGATCGGCACGCGAACCGTATTTAATCTTTTGGGCCCACTAACGAATCCCGCCGGTGCGCATTCGCAAATCCTGGGAGTTTTTTCGGAGGAGTTGATCGATCTTGTGGCGGCTACGCTTGTGGAACTCGGAGTTCGTCACGCTTTTGTCGTGCATGGCTACGGCGGGCTTGATGAGATCTCGCTCGCGGGAGAAACGGAGGCGGCGGAAGTGCGCAACGGAACGATGAAACGATTCATTCTCACGCCCAGGGATTTTGGCTTGGCACCGGCACCACTCGAAGCGGTTCAGGGTGGAAGTCCGCAGGAAAACGCAGGGTTTATTCGCAGGATTTTCGAAGGCGAGACGGGGCCGCGCCGTGATGTCGTCATCATAAACTCCGCCGCTGCCTTGGTAGTGGCGGGAATCGCCGAGGATTTTCAGGAAGCCGCTTCAATGTCGGCGAAGGCGCTTTCTTCCGGAGCTGCTCTCGAGAAACTCGAGCGTCTGAAAGCCTTTACGAACGCCGGCACCTAGTTGTTCAACCGAGCCGTTACGGCCTCGCTGGACTGATCGGCGCATGGTCGGACTTAATTGCTTCATGAACGCTCCTCGCGGTCCGAGCAGCAATCTCGGAGCCGACGGTAAGGTATGCGACCTTGCCGATTCCGCCTTTTTGGGCGCCTCGGACCACAGTGCGATCCGGACCTGGGAGGATCGAGGTAAATTCGAAAGGTCTGCCCTGCCCGGAGGGTTCGGAACTCGCAATAGGCATATTAATATAGAGACGCTGCTTCGGAAGCGGCTACTCGGAAGGCCCCCGGTTAGAGCGAAAGGAAGTTTCGAAGGAGTTGCTTGCCGGAGTCTGTTAGGACGGATTCGGGATGGAATTGCACACCTTCAACCTTGAGCTTGCGGTGACGCAAGCCCATGATGACACCGTCTTTTGTCTTTGCACTGATCTGGAGGGTTTTCGGCAAGGATTTTCGCTCGACGACCAAAGAATGATAACGCGTTGCGGTGAAGGGATTCGCGACAGACCGGAAGATGCCTTTTCCGTCGTGCTCGATTTCACTCGTTTTTCCATGAAACAATTTCGGAGCGCGGACAATTTTTGCGCCGAAGGCGGCCCCAATCGCCTGGTGCCCAAGGCACACTCCAAGAATCGGGTATCTGCCAGCTAGTTTCTGGATTAACTCCACCGAAATCCCCGCCTCCTGAGGCGTGCACGGTCCGGGCGAAATTACGATACGTTCCGGCTTGCGCAGGGCAATCTGTTCTACGGAGATCTTGTCGTTGCGATGAACCTCGAGCGTGCAGCCCAGTTCGCCCAGATATTGGGCCAGGTTGTAGGTAAACGAATCGTAGTTGTCCAACAGCAAGATCATCACTTGCGCCTCGGCGCTTTCGGCAATTTCACCGAGTTCGCCGTTTCCAGCGCTCGGAGTAGCGCTTTCGACTTATTCACGGATTCATCGAATTCGCCTTGCGGCGTGGAATCCGCCACAATTCCGCCACCGGCTTGCACGTGTGCCACACCATTCTTGATGACCATTGTGCGTAATGCGATGCATGAGTCAAGATTCCCCGCAAAGTCCAAATAGAGAATGCCGCCGGCGTAGATGCCCCGCTTTGTCTTTTCCAGTTCCTCAATAATCTCCATCGCACGCACTTTCGGCGCTCCCGACACTGTACCCGCCGGAAAGCAGGACATCAGCGCATCGAAACAGTCGACGTCGTCGCGCAACTGTCCTTTCAGGCTTGAGACCAAGTGCATGACGTGGGAATACCGCTCCACGGTCATCAGCTTTTCCACTCTAATACTGCCATATTCGCACACACGCCCCAGATCATTGCGTCCTAAATCGACCAGCATGATGTGTTCGGCGCGTTCTTTTTCGCTCGCGAGCAGATCCTTTTCCAGGCCGAGATCCTCGGCTTCATTCTTTCCCCGCCAGCGCGTCCCGGCGATGGGTCTGTAAAAGACATCCCTTCCCTGCACCTTGACCAGCATCTCCGGAGAACTGCCAACCACAGCAACGTCGTTCAGCTGAAGGAAAAAGAGGTACGGAGAAGGGTTCAAAGCGCGGAGCTCCCGGTAAACATCGAATGGAGGAGCGTGGGTCTTCGCCGAAAAGCGCTGGCTGATGACGACCTGGAAAATGTCGCCGGCGCGAATGTATTGCTTGGCCTTGCGGACCGCTTGCAGATACTCGGCTGGTTTCACGTTTGAATCCACTTTGAGCGGGCGGGTGCCACGCTTTGCTCCGTTTTGCGGCTTCTCCTTTTCGACGGGAACCTCAAGCTGCTCGCGCGTCTTTTGAATTTCTTTCACCGCGGCCGCATACTTCGCGCGCAGTGTTCCGGGGCCTTCGGTGTAAACATTGCGGACGATCCAAAGGCGGTGCTGCAGGTGATCGAAGGCAATCACTCCGCGATAGAACATCAGCATGGCGTCGTACAGTCCAATATCGTCGCGCAGGCGCTTTGGCAGGCGCTCGATGAGCCTCACCATGTCATAGCTGAAATAGCCGATCGCTCCGGCGACCAGTGGTGGCAAGCCTGGCACACGCACGGGCCGGAATTTCGTCATGTGCTGCCGCAGGAAGGAAATCGGGTCACGTTCCTCCCAGATCATGCGGTTACGGCTTTCCAGAACGCACGCGCCGCCAGCATATCGAAAGATCTCTTCGGGGTTTACTCCCGCAAAGGTGTAGCGGGCGATCTTCTCGCCGCCCTCCACGCTTTCCAGCAGGAACGAATATCGCGAGCCTTGGGTCAGGCGCAGATATGCGCTTACCGGAGTCAACAAATCGGCTGAAAAAACGTCGTATACCGGGATCAGGTTCCCCTGTTTGGCCAATTTTTGAAATTCCTGGAAAGCGGGTTGGATCATCGGCTCACTTTGGGCGGCTGTTTGAGACCGAGAATTATACCGCGTGTGGTGGGCCGCTATTGCTTTCGAAGATGCGTTTTCTTATGTTCGACCTTTTCCTCGGCATGCAGCGCCTTCAGGACCGCCCTGCGCATGGCCCCTTCGGGGGCCCGACTCTTCATCCACAGTTCCCACTGAGCTATCCCCTGGGCTAGGAACATTTCGACGCCGGACACAGTCTGGATTCGGCGGGCCGCCGCCAGGCGCAGCAATTTTGTGTGCAACGGACGGTAGATCAAATCCATTACCAGCGCACAGTTTAGCTCGGCCGCGTCGAGAGGCGAACGTTGCTCATGAGGATACATGCCAACCGGGGTGGTATTAAGAATCGCGTCAAATTTCTCCTTGCGGAGCGCTGCGCGCTTCAGCGCACCCCCATGTACAGCAAGTGCCAACTGCTTTGCAGAAGTCTCCCGGCGCGCGCAGACCAGCACGTCCGCGCCGGACTTCGCCAGGGCAAACGCCGCCGCACGAGCCGCGCCTCCCGCGCCAAAAATCAGAATCCGGCTGCGCTCTATCTTCAGTCTCCCTTCCATCGCGCGCAGGACGCCGACATAATCCGTGTTGCTGCCGGCCAGGCTGCCATTCGGACGCACCACCACGGTGTTCACCGCGCCAAGCTGTTCCGCGAGCGGGTCACAGTGCTCCAGATAGTCGAAAATTTTCTGCTTGTGCGGGATGGTCACGCTGAATCCCGCAACGTTAAAATCACGAACAGCCTTCAGGAACTCGTCAAGGCTTTCGACCAAGAATGGTACGAGTACGGCGTCTTTCCTTGCCGCCACGTAACCCGTATTGTGCAACAACGGAGAAAGCGAGTGCCCAATCGGGTTTCCAATGACTCCGTACACGCTCGTTTTTTCTGTCAGTTCGTGCGCGCGATACAGTTCTTTCATTTCGCGCAAGCTTATTTGCCCTGGCGCGGTCGCTGCCGCCACTGGGGCATATAAAAGCGCGCTACCCTCCCGAAGCGCCAGGATTCTCGCTGGCAAACCAATCTCGCCCATCGGCACAGCCACGAGGTTTGTGGTTCTTCCCGCCATTCGCAAGAGCCGAGCAATGTCCGTAAGCTTTCGCGAAAGGGCCGCTACTTTCACGGCACTCACTCCGGCTTTCTTCGCGACCTGCATTCGTCGGGGCAACCTCGGCGTTCTCTCGAAATCATGAATCGACAGAAGAACCTTCGGCAACTTACGCCCTATGACTGATTTCCCGGGCAATTGACGCAGCGTCTCGACTTCCAAGTCGCACCACAAACAACCAGCCTCCTTCGCCTTACGCAGCCAGAACAACTCCTTTGCGGCGCTTCCCGGAAATTTGCCTCCACCCACGCGCCGCCGGCAGGTGGCGATGAAAACCGCCTTCTTTGAAGGCAACCGCTTCAGCCATTGAAGGACTTTCAGCCGCTCCCGGTCATTCGCGAGCCAGTCCAGCCTTAATTCCACGGTCGGTGTTTCGCGCAGGGCGACCCGCACCAGCGCGCGGAATTCCCGGGCGCCGGAGGCTGCGACCACCGCGCAGATCCGGGCTACCCCCTGTCCAAAGACACTCATGTGGCCTGAAAACGCTCCAATCTATTGAAAATACGGCTTGTAGCACGTCTTAGCTAAAGTGTAAAGCCTGCCCACCCAATTTGTTGACGGGTCTACGAGCACTTGTTAGTTTCAAGTATGCAAGTCCCCGCACGGCCCTTTTTGGCGTGACGCGAAGGAGTGCTCTAATGCGCGCAATTGCAGCAGGTATGGGTCTCGGCATGTTACTGGCAGGTGCGAGCGCCTGGACGCGGGGCAACCCGCAAAATCAGGGTGCTCCTTTGACGCAGCCCGTGGCCACAGCAACCTCGCCGGATTATTCGGCCGTCTATTGCTCCAATTTTGTGACTACCGACCGCGGTGGAGATGGTTCTCGTCTCATCTCCGGCGAGGAGTCGAACGCGAAAATCGTGTTCGAGCTCCGCGATTACGTCTACATCAGCAAAGGCTCCGGACAGGGCGTTCATGTGGGCGACCGCTACTCGGTCTACCGCCCCGAAAAAGATCCCACCGATGTTCAGTGGTTTAAGTGGCAAGACAAGTTGTCCAAAGCCATGGGCACGTTCTACCACGACACCGGTCAGCTCAAAGTCGTTAACGTGCAGCCAAACGTTTCGATCGCGGAAGTCACATTTGCCTGCGACTACCTCCAGCGCGGCGATTTCATTCGGCCATGGCAGGAACGGCCATCCCCGCCATACAAAGCTGCGGACCAGTTTGATCGCTTTGCCCCGGTCAGCGGCAAGTCCGTAGGAATGCTTGTCTTCGGTAAAGACTTCGGCCAATCCTTTGGAAAATTCCAAAGCGTGTACGTCAATCTCGGCACGAATCAAGGCGTGAACGTGGGGGACTACCTGAGAGTATTCCGATACCAAGGTAGCACCGCTCAGATGGCTCCAAACTATAGCGACTATCAGTACAAGATGTATGGCTTCGGAAGCACGCCGATCGCTTACAAGTGGAACGATCTGCCCAGGGAAATTCTCGGAGAAGGAATCGTACTGAATGTCAGCCCCAACTCGTCCACAATATTCATCACTTACAGCCGCGTCGATATGTACGCGGGGGACTACGCCGAAGTCGAGTAACGACTAAACTGCTCGGCGGTTTTTTCCGCCCGCGCTTCTTGTTGAGGCGCGGGCTTTTTCTTTGTGGTCATGCTATGGTTCATTCAGAATCTCGCACGTAAAGGCATAAATTCGGGTTTCGGGAGCCTTCCAGTCATCCGGCGGCAATCCCGCTTTGTGGCAGGTTCCTCTCAAGAATTCTTCTCTTCCCAAGTGATGTTCGGAGGCCACCTGCGGCAATAGCAGGCCGCGGTGGATTCCCTGTTCGACCAGTAGGCCGTGCTTTCCAATCTCGATTTGCTCGGGGTCAATCCGTTGCAGCGGCGAGAGTAACGAGACTTCGATTCTGAGGTGCGAAAGTTCCTCCGCTTCCATGGGTTTGAATCTCGGGTCATCGAAGGCTGCGCTAGCAGCGCTTCGGGCGATGCTCTCACCGAGTGTTTCTTTCGGTTCTATGACCCCGATGCAACCGCGCAGTTTTCCGCGCACATGCAGCGTGACAAACACGCCACACCGCGGTTCAAAAACTTCCAGCTTGGGAATTTCTGTCAAGAGGCGCTTATGGCAAACGGCTTCCGCCACGGCCTGGCGCGCCAAGTCCAGGATGCTTTTTCGGTCGATGTCAGAGAGGCACTGCATCCTGCGGTTTCTTTTGTACTTCCAATATACGCAGCTTGCGGCGTTCTTTGACGCGGTCGTCCAGTTGATTCCAGAATCTATAAAAATATTGGGCCGCAGATACCACCGCGCTAATGACCACCAACCACAACAGCGCTAATCCCAAAGTTCGCAGCGATGGGTGCCGCGCACCATAAATCAGTACGGCCGCAGCGCACACTTGAAGCACCATTTTCGTTTTTCCCAACGTCGACGCCGCGATCGTGAATCCTTCGGCCGACGCGATATTGCGCAAACCGAGAATCACCAGCTCCCGGCCGATGATGATAACCACCATCCACGCTCTCGCCAGATGCATATCCACCAGCGAGATGAACGCCGCGCAGATCAAGAGTTTGTCGGCGATCGGATCGAGTAGGATGCCGAGAGTGGTCACCTGCGAATTGCGTCGCGCAAAATAACCGTCCGCCCAGTCGGTAGCGGCTGCCACGAGCAGAATCAACACGCCCCAAAACTCAAAGTGCATCGGGAATCCGGCCAACTCCACGTTCGGAGTGCGCGTGAGGAGCACTACGATGAGAACCGGAACGATGAATATCCGCAGCAACGTCAATGCGTTCGGGAGGTTCATAAGGGCGCGGGAGACCAGATGGAGTTTACTCCTTGGCTGGGCTCTCGGCTCACTATAGACTTCGTAATCCGAAGCGTCAACGTGGCCCGCCGGCACCCGACACGGTACTCCAAAGTCATTTATGGGCGAGAGCGGCTTGTCGGGTATGGAGTACTGATTCGTAACACCGCCTGCTGCAAACCTGTGCAAATCCAGAAAATCATCAGCAGCGGAAACTGCGATTACTTTAATAGGATTACGGATGATTTACATTCGCAAGGAACGTATTATCTGCTACTTACGGCGACTTTATGTAGAGTGTAACAAAGCGGGACGGCGAAAGAGGTGTCGTCCCGAAACCCACGCCGCTACACTTTCCACAGCGTTTTCCACAAGCAGGCGAGGTGCCCGGTACCACTAGACCCCACGCGGTTTTTGCCCCAGATTTCGCATATAATTGAGTTTTTTCGGAGATTACTCACAGGTAAACGCAGTTTCAGGGTCGTCGAGACTTAGATCGTGCGCGGACCGCGCAACACACGCACCGGCAGGAACAGGAGCGCGCGCAATAATTCGAACACTCCGTGAACCGTGATACCGACGATGCGGAACGGCAAGAGCAATAACCATACCAGTGGATAGAGCACCAGAGCCAACAGCGCGATCGGCCAACACACCACCAAAAGGATGCACCACAGAAAAAACGCAGCCATGGACTTGCCTCCTACTTATCCATACGAGGGAGAGGGCCGCAATGTTTCCTTCGCTTCGAAATCCTTCAACTTCAATCGACGCGCGACGGTTGCGGGAATCTCGGCCTCCAGGTCCATGTGCGAATCGTTCACCTGCGAGTGCACCACGCGTCCCAGGGCATGGATCAGAGCCAGTGAACGCCCTTCCGTCAGGGGCATGTGCAGCGACAGTTTTACGAGAGGATCGATAGGCAACGTCACATCGATGCGCTTCAACAACTCGTCCAGCCCTTCTCCGGTCAGCCCAGAAACAAATACCGGAGGCTCTTCCGCGTTGTTTGTTCGAGACCATACTGCTGCGAGTTCCTCACGCTGATCCGGAGACAACCGGTCGACCTTGTTGAACACGCGAAGCCGCGGCGTTTCCATCACGCCCAGGTCGCCGAGAATTCTGTCGACTTCCTGATCCAATTCCTCATGATTAGGGTTGGAGATGTCGCTGACCTGCAGAATCAGCGCGGACTCCTGCACTTCTTCGAGCGTGGCACGGAATGCCGTCAACAATCCTTTTGGCAGCGCACGGATGAACCCTACCGTGTCCGAGACAAGAATCCTCCGGTTTGAGGGTAGCCGCAGCGCCCGAATGGTTGGGTCGAGCGTCGCAAACATTCGAGACGAAACCAAAACCTCGGCCCGGCTCAGGGCGTTAAACAGCGTGGATTTTCCAGCGTTCGTGTAACCCACGAGGGAAACAGTTCCCAAAGGGACTGCGTTTCGCGCTTCCCTTCGAAGAGCCCGCTGTTGTCTCACCTCGTCAATGCTTTCCTGAATCTTGCGTACGCGATCGCGGATACGGCGGCGGTCGGTTTCTAATTTCTTTTCACCGGGACCACGGACGCCGATCCGGCCCGCTCCGCCCCCCGCTCCCCCAGATCCGCCTCCGCCGCTTTTACCGCCCAACCGGGACATTTGCGAACCTCTTCCGGTTAGGCGGGGCAGCATGTAATTCAGTTGCGCCAGTTCTACCTGCAATTGGCCTTCGCGGCTGCGCGCGTGTCTCGCAAAAATATCGAGGATCAATTGCGTCCGGTCGATGACCCGCCGTTCTGTGGCCTCTTCGATGTTTCGTTGCTGGACCGGAGTAAGCTCGCCATCAAAAATGATCAGTGATGCCTGTCGCGCCGTCGCCTCGGCGCGGATTTCATCCAGTTTTCCTCGCCCGACAAGAGTTGCTGGATCCGCCGTGTCTCTCAATTGAAAGAGTGTGCCAGTGATTTCCGCGCCGGCGCTTCGCGCCAATTCGACAAGCTCTGCCAGCGACTCTCGCCCTTGCTCACCCACCGGCATGCCGGGAAATCGGGGCGCGCGTTTCCAGCCGACGCCCACCAGGAGGGCGCGTTCTGAAACGGTTGTATCGTGCTGGGTTTTCATGAAAGGGCCGGAGCCGGTCGAACCGCGCGTGCGGCCCGCCGCTTGGAGGGAACTGTCCGCATCGACTCAATTATACTTCTATTCCGCCGCCCCGGATACCATTCCGCTTAATTTGCTGCGAACGCACGCCATGGCCGCCTGCTGAATTCTTGGTTCATCACCAAACCCGGACAGCCAGCCCACGTGCTTTTCCCGGCCGAACCAAGTCATTTGCCTTTTCGCATAGCGCCGGGTGGCTTGCTGGATCGCTGCGCGCGCTTCCTCCAAATTCGTTTCGCCCCGCAGCACTCTGCTCAGTTCTCGGTATCCGATAAAGTCAAACGCTTTCGCGGTGTCGGGGACTCCGCTTTGCATCAGTGCGCGCACTTCATCCAACCAACCACGCTCAAGCATGGTGTCGGTTCGTGCATGCACGCGCTCGTAAAGCGCTTCGCGAGCCGGCATCAGGCCAATCTTCGCCGGACGCCAATCTTCGAGCGGCTTCCGGCCGCTCCGGTGTACCTCGGCAAGAGGTTTCTTCGTCAACAAGCAAATCTCAATCGCGCGAATCAGTTTTTGTTCGTCCGACGGCGCAATCTTCTTCGCCGACTCCGCATCTAATTTCCGCAGCATGCGGTGCAGGTAGCCCGGCTGATTTCCTTCTGCGCTGGCCCACAGGCGGGCTCTCAATTCTTCCGACCGCTGCGGAACATCCGCTAAACCTTCCAACAGTGCGCGGAGATATAGCCCCGTTCCCACAGTTAAAATGGGAAGTTTGTTCCGGTTGCGAAGGTCTTTCAGAACCTCGATGGCCCGCTCCCGATACCCACCGGCGGTCGATTCCTCGTTTCGGTTAAGGATATCCAGGAGATGGTGCGGCACTCGACGCCGCTCGTCTTTCGTCGGCTTCGCTGTGCCGATATCGAAGCCGCGATACAACTGCGTCGAATCGCAGGCAATCACCTCGCCATCGAGGCGCTCCGCGAGCCACACGGCTAAAGTGGATTTCCCCGAAGCCGTTGGCCCTAGGATGACCAACAGCGGAGCTTCAACGGGCGCATTCATTTGTGGAACAAGAGAGGCCGAGCTCGGATCAACAGGATAAGTTCCATAACGCTTCTAATTCGAGGGAACCGGCATGTTGTAATAATAGGTGAACCGGAGTTCGATGTATGGGCCTTTGAACTGAGAGGGAAGCGTTGGAAACGGATTCGACGCGCGTATCGACGACATTGCGGCGCGATCCAATGGTTCCTTGCCCGAACCGAAGACGCGCTGAGGATCGTTGTCCGGCACGCTTCCGTCTCTCATAATTTTGAATTGCAGAGAGACAACGCCCTGGTCGCCAAGCTGCACGGATGCCGGCATCACCGCAAACCAATTCTGTTTCACCGTAATATACACGCGCCGCAGGTAGTCGTTGAAGTCGACTCCCTCGGTATCCGTGAGCATCTGGATTGCACCCCCAGCGCTCCCATGGCCGGCCACTGTTCCGCGTCCGCCAGGCAACGGGGTGCCCCCACCAATGGGCGCCGGTGTATTGGGCTTTATACCGCGGACGGCATCGCGGATAGCGTCGCCCGCCGACTCCTGCTTCGGCAATGAAATGCCGCTTTGCGGCACAGGCATATCGGGTGTTTCGAGTTTCACTTGCTGTTTGGGCAGGTCACCTTTGTTTCCGTCCGCAGGTTTTGGGGGCGGTGTAACCACGCTGGGCTGTGGCGTCGGAGCGCTGGGCAACTCCTTTCTTGGCGGTTCGGGCTGCGGCTGTGGCGGCTGTACCGGTGGCGGAGTAATCGTTGGCGCGACTTTTCGAATCACTTTTGGATCCACCCTCACCGAAGGGCGCGGCGCGGGCGGAATCGTTGACGGCTTCAGTGCATCGAGAGCCCCCGGCGGCAGCAACACTTCAATCTGTTTGCGTCCGATTTCTTCCTCTTCGTGGGAACGGGAGCGATACGCCAACACTTGCACCATGGCGACTACGAAGAGCAGGTTCAGCAGCAACGAAACGATCGCCACGATCAATTCGCCGACCGGCCTCTTTTGTTGTTCCGTGGACGGAAGGAACGAGAGTTCGCCAGTCTGCATGATGTCCGGCTGCACCAGTTCTTCGGACACCGGCAGCATTTCCGGCAAGACTTCGGGTGGAGCGGCTCCCTGGGGAACGGTGATGCGCTCGTCCATGTCTGTCGGCTGCGCGGGCAAGTGCGAGTCGTCCGGTTTCTGCACAGCCTCAATATTTAGATCGCGGGGCACCACCACGCGCGCGGCAATCGCCTCCAACGGTAAATTGTTGGGAATTGTGGAGTGCCCGTTCAGAGTTACGATCGGCAGCGTCGAGGGCACCAGCGTGCGCTCGTCTAGCGAAGTCGGACGTCGCCGCGTCGTCGGCTCGACATCGGCCGGCGGGCGTGCTCCTCGAGGAACAAGAGTCCGTGGAATCATCGTCGCGTCACTTTTCCAGACACACCTGGCACTACGGGTTGGACGCGGGCACTGTGCTCGCGGATGCTTCCCATTACGCGGCTCGCCAAGTCCAGCGCCGCGCGCCCCGCTTCTCCGTCGGTTTTTGGCGGGACTCGGGTCCGCACCGCTTCCGCAAAGGCTTCTAGCTCGGCTCGCAGCGGCTCGGTCTCCGACGCCGCCAGCTTTTCGAAACCGAATTCCGGCTGCGGGCCGGGCCGCTTCACTCCTACGCGCAGAGCATCGCGCCTCGCGTAGTCCAGGGAGATATATTCGCGCTGCTGGAAAAACCTCATCTTACGAACGCGCTCCGTCGACACCCGGCTAGCGGTAACATTCGCAACAGCGCCGCCGACAAATTCCAGGCGAGCGTGGGCAATGTCTACCTTGTCCGTCAGCACGGGGATTCCGACCGCTCGTAGTTCCTCCACGGGTTCCTTGACTAATGCCAGTAGAATATCCAGATCGTGAATCATCAAGTCATAGATTACGTCGACATCCAGGCTGCGTGCGGTGAATACTCCCAAGCGATGCACCTCAAAAAACAACGGCCTGTTTACGATCGGCTCCACGGCGAGGACTGCGGGATTGAAACGCTCCACGTGACCTACTTGGAGAACGCGACCTCGACGTTTGGCGGTCGTAATCAGGGCATCCGCATCCGCAAGCGTGCTGGCCATGGGTTTTTCTACAAGCACGTCGATTCCCATGTCCATCAGTTCACAGCCAACCGCACGGTGTGCGACGGTCGGCACGGCAACACTCGCCGCCTCCACGGCACCGCACAGTTCCCCTATATTAGAGAACGCCCTGGTCTGAAACTCTTGCGCGATTTTGGCGGCGCGCTCCGCGTTCTGGTCGAATATTCCGGCCAGCTCCACATTTTCCATTTCCCGATACGCCCGCGCGTGATTTCGGCCGAATTCCCCGCATCCGACGACGACCACACGAGTCTTACCCAGAGTTCGCGCACTCATCTCTTTTTCATTCCCAGAGAATCGCTGATGGGTTCCGCGCCCTGAATGGGTGAAAATGCCTGAATGGCGATTCCCGCGGCGTTCGCCGATTCGATCAGTTCGTCGCGGTCAAACAATAACGTCCGCTCCGCATCGATGGCCAGCGCCGTAGCCCCGGACTTCTTCATAGCTTCGACGGTCGGCAGTCCGACCACGGGTACGTCGAAGCGCATGTCCTGTTTCGGCTTGCTCACCTTTACCACGACCAAAGGTTTGCCCTCTGCAATCCGCGCGGCGCGCGCAATTGCTTCGTCCGTTCCTTCCATGGCTTCGACAGCCACACACGCGCGATCGGCAATCACCACCGTTTGCCCTATGTCCATCTCTGCGATGTGGCGCGCAATTCCCAATCCATACTCCATATCGGTTGCTTCGCGCTGGTCCGGAGTGCGGCGCGTCAGTACCCCAGCTTCCGGTAAAAGCGGCTTCAGGAACATTGTCGAGTCCACCAACTGGATTCCTTCCTCTTCGAAAATTTTCGCCACCGCTCCAATCAGCGAGTCCGTATTCTTTTTTGGCAGTGAAAACAACAGCTTGGCTAATTTCCAGTCCGGCCGGATGGCGCTGAAAATCTTGTTGTGCTTTACCTGGCCCGCCATTACGGCGCGGTTCACGCCTTCCCGCTGCATCAGGGTGATGGCTTTGCTTAATTCCCCCAAGCTCACCCAGTGCAGGCGCTTCGCTATTTTTTCCAGCTCCGGCGAAGCTTCCTCTTTCAGCGCAATGACCGCCATTTCGATTCCCTGGCTGCGCGCGCCTTCCAGCACCAGAAACGGAAATCGCCCATTTCCAGCAATCAATCCCCATCCTGCTGCGCCGTGTAATGGTTCGGGCATGAATTCAAGGCTCGCTTTACTTCACGATACCGCGCTCGGCCTTTTCCACAAATGCGATCATTTCCTGCACGTCGGAGGAATCTGTAAGCGTCTTGCGCATCTCTTCCAGGGCTTGTGCCGTGTTCTTTTTCGAACGCACCAGTAACTTGAATGCTCGCTGCAGGGTCTGGATGCGGTCCGCAGAAAATCCTTTCCGCTCGAGACCAATGGTGTTGGCGCCGAAGCATTTCGTTTCGCGTTCCGTCACGATCAAGGAAAATGGCAGGACATCTTGGGTGATCACCGTGCACGCGCCGATGTAGGCGTATTTTCCTAACCGGCAAAACTGATGGACCGGCGAAAATGCGCCCACAGTGACAAAATCCTGCACGGTCACGTGTCCCGCGAGCGTAGCTCCGTTCACGAACAACGTGCCGTTCCCTACTTGAGAGTCATGTCCCACGTGCGAGTACGCTAAGAAAAAATTGTCGTTCCCGAGGCGCGTGACTCCGCCGCCCTTCTGGGTTCCCCGAGTGACGGTCACGTGTTCGCGAAAGATATTTCCGTCCCCAGCCACCAACTCGACGCGCTCTCCGCGAAAGGTGTAATCCTGCGGGTCGCCCCCAATCACGGAAAACGAGTGAAAAATATTCCGTGCGCCAAACTTCGAAGGCCCGCTGATCACGGCATGCGGATGCACGACGCAGTTCGCCCCCAGTTCCACGTCCGCTCCCACCACCGCAAACGCTCCCACCTCCACTCCCTCTGCGATTTTCGCTGTTGGCGACACGAGCGCTTGCGCGTGTATTTTTGCGTTACTCATTTTCCCGGGTTGTCTGTCCGATCGCGATCCACCATCACGCACATCAGCGTCGCTTCGGTCGCCAGGTTTTCTTCGACGAAAGCCTTCGCCCGGATTTTGCAAAGGTCGCCCTTCCAAGCGACGATGTCGACCTCCACACGCAACCGGTCGCCCGGCACCACCGGCCGGCGGAATTTCACGTCATTCATGGACGCGAGATACAACAGTTTCTGATCCCGATCCGGAATTTCCTGCAACAGCAGCAGGCCTCCCGCTTGCGCCATCGATTCGAGGATTAGCACGCCCGGCATAATCGGTTTTCCAGGGAAATGGCCCTGGAAAAATGACTCGTTGATGGAAACATTTTTTATAACCACGATGCGTTTGTAGCGCTCCATCTCGATGACTTTATCAATCAAGAGAAACGGATAGCGGTGCGGCAAGAATTTCTGAATCTCGTTGATGTCCAATTCCATGCCCGCTCCTGTGCCGCTCATCCTCTTCGGCGGCACGCCCTCCGTATATCGCAAACCTGCTATTATAAGCAATCTCCCGGCCGGCCACAGCCAATCTTTCTGGCGTCTTTTGAGCCGCTCGATCGTTGCCTCCATTTGTTGCTGTTGCTACCATCCCATGTTCGATGGCCGAAAATACTGTTCCTAAAGCCCTTTTGTCTGCTCTCCAATCGCGCCTGCCGCAAATGCTGGACCTGTTGCGCGAGCTCACACTTCTCGAATCGCCCGGCACGGAGAAAGCTCCAGCCGACCGCTGCTGTGGGTTCTTGGCAGAACAGTGGCAGCTCCGCGGAGGAATGGTTGACGTTCGTAAACGGGCAAGCCGGGGCAATCATCTGCGTGTGGTCTGGGAACCCGGCGGCGCAAGGCCAAGCGGCCAGCTCCTTGTGCTCGGGCACTACGACACGGTTTATCCGACCGGAACTTTAAGCCAGATGCCTTTTCGCATCGTTAGCAGCAAGGCGTTTGGTCCGGGAACTTTTGACATGAAGGCCGGTATCGTCCAGTCGCTTTTCGCTTTCGAAGCCCTGCAAGAGCTGAAGATTCCAATGGGGAAAAAGGTTGTCTTTCTCTGGACCTCCGACGAGGAAATAGGCAGCGAATCCTCCCGCTCCCTGATCGAAGCCGAAGCCAAACGCAGCGACGCTGTTTTCGTCCCGGAGCCGTCGCTCGGTCCTCGTGGACTGGTGAAGACGTCACGCAAAGGCGTTGGCGAGGCTCAGCTTGTCGTTCACGGCCGCGCCTCTCATGCGGGGCTTGCGCCAGAAAGAGGCGTCAACGCTATCCACGAACTCGCCGCGCAGTTGGCACGGATCGAACGCTGGAACAATCTCCGCCGAGGCGTCTCCATCAATGCCGATGTTATCGAAGGTGGTTCGCGAACCAATGTTATCGCGGATCACGCCAAGGCTATTTTGGATCTTCGCGCGTGGCGAATCACAGATATGCGCGCTCTGGAGTCTCGCCTGCACTCGTTAAAACCGATTCATCCTGGCGCGCGACTAAAAGTTACTGGCGGATTCAATCGCCTTCCGCTCGAACGCAAGCAAAGCGCCGTGCTCTTCGCTCGCGCCAAGGCTCTCGCGAAGCAAATGGGTCTTGCGCTCGGCGAAGCCGCCGCAGGCGGCGGCTCCGACGGCAACTTCACCGCCGCTCTTGGCATTCCTACTCTCGATGGCTTGGGAGCTGTCGGCGACGGCGCGCACTCAACACACGAGCACATCCTCGTTAAGACCATGCCGCAACGCGCCGCCCTGCTCGCGGCATTGCTTGCTACTTCGTGATTTGTACGGTTGAGATCTAGCGGTAGGAACGCAACTTATCGCCCGTAGCTCTTTTTCAAATACTCGTTCGTCGAGCGCATTAGGTCCCCGTAGTCGCTGTGCAGGACTTCTTTCAAGGCTTCCTCGGTTGAACCGCCCGCGGAAATTCGTTCCAGAATGCGCTCGACGTCGCCCATGCCGTCGGTTTCGACGACGTACTCCACATTCGCAAGCGCCCAGGCATAGGCGTAACGCGCGACGTCGGTTGGAAGGCCCATCCATGATCCTTCAAGGCGTCCCAGCGGCGCAGCCTGGCCTCCGTCGTAGATCTGGGCCAGCACGGCGGCGTTCTCATCGCTGCGCTTTCCTTCCATCCACTGCGCGACGCCTTCCTGAATCCATGTCGGCGCACGGCCGTGGGTCTTCTGCTGAATAAAACTGTGGGTAAGTTCGTGTTTCAAGACGCGCGACAGTTCAGAGTCCACGTTTGTCAGCCCCTGCACCGGCACGCGGATCCTGCCGTCGTTCAATGCTCCCACCCATCCCGGCGCGCGGGTGATATCCGAAAATCCCTGCTGCGTGTACAGTACGACGCCGATCGGCTCGGGTGGCGTATAGTTCAGTTCGGACTCGATGACGGTGTAGTGCCCTTCCAAAACGTGTAATACTTCGCGCGCTAAGGCCGGCTGCGCCGCTCCGTTGTATTTCAATTGAAAATGCGCGCTTTCGTTTTCCTTGTAATTTTCCTCTTCCTCTTTGTCTCTGAGCGCCTTGTCGAGCGCCGCCTGGGTCTCTGCATCCGGCTTCAACGCCAGCGCTTTTTTCCACTCGGCTACGGCCCGTTCAGGCCGATTCATACCAAAATACGCCCAACCTTCCAGCTTATAAATGTCCGCCTTATCCGCTGACACTCGTTCTGCGTGTTCCAGGTAATCCACTGCCTGCTTAAATTCACTTTTTTTCAAATACAAATAGGCCACGTTCATCAGTAGCACAGGCTGGTCCGGCTGAAAGGTGATTGCCGTTCGTTCGTCGCTCAAAGCGTGTTCCATGTCGCCATGCGCTAGTTCAAACTGCGCCGCCGCGTGGTGAGCCAGCGCAGCCTTCTCGTTGGCCTTTGCGCCACCGCTGCGAGCCTCGCCCTCCATGCGGGCGATATAGTCGCGGTCGATGGCGCCATCGTGCACTGCTGCCTGGTCGATTTCTGCGGCGTTCGCGGTCGCTTCCATGGGCGGTGGAGCAATATCCAGATTGGCCGCGGCCGCTGCCGGAGATTCCGTCACGCCCACAAGTCCGCCTTTCTCGATGTGGTCCACGATGCTTTTGGGGATGGAAAGCTCGCCCGCCGCGGTTTGATAGCGGATCTTGTCGCCATCCTCGGTGACGCTTAAGGCGATAATCTGGCGGCCGTTCTTGAGGACGATCTTGTCCGCGCGCGCTGCCGCTGGATACAACAAGAATGCTGCGATTAGCGGGAGAATCCGTGTTTTGTTCCTGATTCCCTTCACTCCTTCATGATAGTCCGGAGCCGGGCTGGATTGCGCGTCGCCTTGTTCCTGCATGCCGAAAGTGACTACACTCAATAGATGCGCTTTCGTTCCGCCCTCTTGGTCTCTCTCTTTTTGTGTGAGTTTGGCTTTCCGGCAACGGATCCCTCTCCTCGTGACTTACTCGCTTCTCTAAATGCGTTGCGGCTCGACTCCGATCACGTCTACACACTGTCCGGAGGTGAGCGCATTGAACTTCGTCACGGCGACCTAGTTATCACATTCGAGCGCGGAAAACTGGCATTCTTTCAACCGTTCGAGGGCCACGTTACCGGTTTCGTGTTTTCGGGTGACGGCCACACGTTGGCCCTTCCTCGCGATCCCGCCGAAAAGCAGCAGATGGCACGCTTCCTTGGCGCTCCTGTTCTGGACCAGGAGTTCGTGTCCATTTACGCTCGCTTCACCGACGATACAGCACAAGACCTTCTTGCGCAGCTCAGCCGTGCTTCGCTTCAACCTGCAGCGGACGAAGCTTATACTTCCCTTTGGTTGCCGCAACTCGAGCGTTTCAATCCGACGCATTCGCTTCGGATTCTTTTTGAAAAGTATAGTTCCACGCCGCGGCATTTTTTTCACGCCGGCATCGAAGGCATTCTTACCGGCCCTTTCGACGTACTTCTCGACGATATGCGGCTCGAAAATTTCGTCCTCGGCCAACCGCGGATGGTCAACAAGATCAGCTATTACGACGTCTGGACCTCCTACAGCCTCCCCGGCTTTTCGGCGCCACCGGTACCATTCGTTGCTAGCCACTACCAAATCAACACCACCATTCGCACCGACAATTCTCTCGAAGGCGATTCCTTCGTGGACTTTCGCGCTTCAGGCCAAGGAGAGAGAATTGTCTTCATTCAACTCTCCCGAGCTCTCAAAGTGGACTCTATTTCGCTGCCATCCGGCGAGAATCTTGTCTTTTTCCAAAACGAAGGGATTACCGCGCAGCAATTGCGTTCTCAAGGGGATGACACTCTTTGTGTTTTTCTTCCCCGCTCGATGGAGGCCGGGGCCACGTTCACTCTTCGCTTTCATTACAAGGGCAACGTCATAGATAACTACGGAAACTCGGTGCTCTATGTCGGTGCGAGAGAGAGTTGGTATCCCCATTCTGGGGATGCTTCCGAATTTGCCACTTACGATCTGACGTTTCGCTGGCCGAAGCATCTTCGGCTTGTCGCCACGGGCGAGAAATCCGGCGAACACGAGGAGGGCGAGTTTCAAGCAGCCCGGTGGAAATCCAGTGTCCCGGTGTCGGAGGCTGGCTTCAATCTTGGCGAGTATGCGGTCACTTCGCTTTCCTCCGGCAACCACGTTGTCGAGGTTTACGCCAACAAGCTTCTTGAGCAGGCGATTATCGCTCGATTGGAGCGGGAACGTGAGCCCCCCGAACCCAATCTTATCGGCCGTCCGCCACTGGACCTGGGCACTCAAAACAGTTTGGCGCCACTTCCTCCGAGTCCTGCGGAAGCGTTGAATTCTCTAGCTCGCGAGGTCAACTCCTCGATTATCTTTTTTGAGCGTTACAACGGCCCATTCCCGTTTCCTCGCCTGGCTGTTTCTCAAATCCCCGGCACCTTCGGGCAAGGCTGGCCCGGCCTGCTTTACCTTTCGACGTTTTCTTTTCTTCCGCCCGAGACTCAGGAACTCGTTGGCTTGAATTCCACGTCGCAGGAGGCATTCACGGACATCATGCCTGTTCACGAAGTTGCCCATCAGTGGTGGGGCAATGTCGTGGGTTGGTCGAGTTACCGCGATCAGTGGATCACCGAAGGCCTGGCCGTGTATCTTTCGCTTCTCTATGCCGACTCTCAGAAGATGCCCAATCGCACGCTTCTTGCGTGGCTCGGGCGCTACCGCAAGCGCTTGAGCACCAAGCCGGTGGACTCGGATGTCGCTCCGGTCGACATTGGGCCGGTCATCATGGGCTCGCGTCTGTCCTCCTCGAAATCTCCGGATGGCTACGATGTGGTGGACTATTCCAAGGGCGCCTGGATTTTTCACATGATTCGCGGAATGCTTCGCGACTCGAAGTCCCGTGAACCGGATACACGTTTCATCGCTCTCTTGCACACTCTCGTCACCAAATACGCCCAAAAGCCTCTTTCCACGGCGCAACTGCAGAAAGAGGTCGAGGCGGTCATGACCCCGAGCATGGACCTCGAGGGCGGACGCTCCATGGAATGGTTCTTCGAGGAGTTCGTGCGCGGAACGGGTATTCCGCGATACAAGGTGGAATTCACGGCGCGGAAGACGGATAAAGGCTATCAGGTTCGAGGCAAGCTTTTTCAGTCCGGCGTGCCGCACTCTTTTATTGCGCCCGTTCCCCTTTACGCAGGGTCGACTGCTGGACGCAGCGTCTTATTGGGCACGGTTCAGGCGGTCGGCGAGGAAACTTCTTTCTCCTTCACCGCTCAGACCGATCCCCACAAACTTCTGATCGACCCGCATATGACGCTTTTCTGTCTTCCCGAATAGCCGCTCCCTGGGGGTATTGTTGACTTCCGTTAGGGCTTCTCCATCAATTCTTTTTCCAGTAGCGGGCTGTTGAGATTTAGTTCGGCTTTTCCGTCATCCCCGAATGTGTACTCATAACCCTCGGAGTCTCTCGGCAATTCCTTAAGCAATCCCGCCTGCAGCAACTCGCTCATCCGGGTAGGCCGGTGCCCGGTTCGCTTCTCAAATTCATCCGCCAAACGCTTGATCTCTTTCAGGTCGAGTTCTACCTTCATCAGTTTCAGATGCTCTTCCGCATTCTTCTTCACCGATGGATCAGCGGTGGTTTGGTATACCTGTAGCCATAGGAAATACGATGTCTCCGGCGATTCTCCCTCTGCGGCGATCTTCGCCGCCATTACTTTCATCCAGATCAGTGCGTTGGGATTCTTGCTTCCTTCGGTAAAAGCAGCGGACGCTTTTGCATAGTCTTTCGCGTCGAAGTAATAGACGTTTCCCAAATCCTGGTACAGGCGCCACTGGTCGGGATTCGCTTTGATTCCTCGTTCCAGGAGTTTCACGGCCAGGTCCGGACGGCCCTCTCCTCGTGGAGGACTGTCGCTCAGAAAGGTGGACCCAAAACGATAGGCGGGCATCAGGTGAGGATCGAGTGTGGTGGCGATATCCAGCAGCGGCCACAGCAACTCAAGGTTGGTCTGGTGCAGGCGGTGCTTTTCTCCGAAGTACTGCACCACGCGGGTCCAGTAAATCGCAGCTGCGAACGGCGAATATTCCAGGCTCAGAGCTCTTACCAACCTGCCTGAGCGGAACGCCAGTTGATCCTGCTCCACGCGGAGCCCGCCCTTCTCCCGGTCTATTCGAATTTGCAATGCGAAAACCCCAGCAAACCCTACAATGAGGAAGGCTGCCATCAACCATCCGGCCGTTTTCGCGCGATTCATTTCAAGTTCCGCCGGGAAAACACCTTCGCTGCCGCCGCCAGCACGATTCCCGCATATAAGATCGCGTATGAGGTGTCTTGCCACACCAGGCTTGCGGGAACTCCTCGACCGTGCGCCACGGCTCCCATAACGTTGAAATTTTCAAAGTTGGGCAGCAGGTACGAAACTCCCCGGAAGAATTTCATCGTCGACGGGGCCAGGTCCACTGCCTGCATCGTCCGCAACTCTTCGGCGAATACACCCGCGATGTAGATTGCCGCGGTGAACAGAATCGCCAAAAATGGAGTCGTAAAGCACGAAAAGAGCATCGCCAAGGCGACGATCAGCGCCAGCTTCAACAGGATTAAATAAACTGCGACCAGAACGTACCAGTCGCTGTTATCCAATGGATGCTTCACCATCCACAGCGCCACGTACAAGCCTACGGCCATCGCGGCGGTGTTCAACGCCAGGGTCATCACTAAACCGCCATACTTCCCGAGCAGAAATTCCCAGCGCTGCACCGGTTTTGCAAGGAGCGCATACAGCGTGCGCTTCTCCATCTCTTTTGAAACCAGACCGACTCCAATGAACACCGCGATGAAGATGCCGATAATGGAAATGGCAGTGAGCCCCAGGCTCACGATCACGCTTTGCTCGATTCCGATCGAAATTTGGCCGACCAGAATCGCCGCGCCCATCATCAGCAAGGCAAAAAACACCAGGTTGTACAGCACGCGGTCGCGCACTGCTTCACGGAAGGTATTCGACGCAACCGCCCAGACGTTCCTCATTGCGCATTCACCTCGACCGCATTAGCCTGCGCGCGATCGGCGTCCACCAAGTTCATGAAGAACTCTTCGAGCGTTGGTTTGAGTTGGGTTACGGAAAGGATTCGAGCGCCCGCGGCCTTCAATTCCGCCAAGGCTTCATACAGGTCGGCTTCTGGAAGTTGTGCGCGATATCGCTCGCCGGTTTTCGTCGCCTTGTCGAGCAGCGGAAATGCGTTCCCCGTTCCGTTGAGCTCAAACAAGATTTCCATCCCCTGAGCCTCAATCCCGACCATTTCTCCAGGAGCGCCCACGCCTCGCAGTTTTCCGCCGACGATCACGCCCACGCGGTCGCACAGCATTTCCGCGTCGGACAGAATGTGGGTCGAGAACAGCACCGTTCGGCCTTCTTTCTTCAACTCCAGAATGATGTCCCGTACTTCACGCCGCCCCAGCGGGTCCAATCCGGACATCGGTTCGTCCAGTACCACCACCTGCGGGTCGTGCAGGATTGCTTGCGCGAACGCAGTCCTTTGCAACATTCCTTTCGAATATTTCCTCAATTGGATCTTCTTTGCCGTTTCCAGTCCTACTTTCTTAAGCATGCGTTGCACGCGTTCTTGCCTGTCCGCGGCCTTCAGCCCATGGAATCGGGCAAAGTAATTCAGCAATTCCGCCGCCGTCAGATAATCGTAGAAATACGGCTGCTCCGGCAGGTATCCGACCTGCTGGTGCATGGAAACATCTTCGATCGATCTCCCGAGAATCCGGGCGGTTCCGGAGGTGGGGAAGATTAAGCGCATGAGCAGCTTGATCGTGGTCGATTTTCCCGCGCCGTTTGGCCCCAGAAATCCGAAGACTTCGCCGGTCTGAACCTGCATGGACAGGTTTTCCAGCGAGCGCTTCCTTTTCAGGTGCAGAAACCCGTGCGGGTACTCCTTCGAAAGATTCTCGATTTCTATGGCTGGAGTGAGCATATTCCTATTGTTCGAGAGCCGGCGCACATCGTCAACGCAGTCCCATCTTCTCTGTTCGCCAGCAGCAACGTCCTAAAGACAAAAAGCGCGGTTGCCCGCGCTTGTCCCCCGATGTTTATGTCCTGTGAGTCCAAAGCCTTACTTACTGATCTGCACCAAATCGCTGTTGGTCGCTTGCACCGCCGGCGGCACCGGCTCTAGTGTCTGCTCCGCCCGCCAATTGTCGAGAATGCCGACCTGCTGGACGCAGCTCACGGTGCATCTCGACGCACATCCCTTGTGGGTGTAGAACTCGCGGCGTCTCATCTGTGCCGTGTATTTCTCCAGCGGCACACCAGGATAACCGCGCTGCTGAGAGCACCAATGCACGAGTCCATCTTCGCAGATGTACAAGTAGCGGGATCCTGCGCGACACTTCCAGTCGTGCTCGCGCCCTTTGGCAACGTTGTGTTGGAACTGGTTAAAGCGCGAAAATGAGCGTTTCCCCAAAGTCATAATCTCTTCGAAGATCTCCTGGTCTCTTTGCGCCAGCGGTTTGAACTGTCCGTCGTGGTCGTGGATGATGCCGACTGTACTCGTAAAACCCAATTCCAGAGCCCGGTGCGCGATCTTCAGCGCATCTTCGGAATTCTTCACTCCGCTGCCAAGGACAGAATTGATGTTCACCTGAAATACAGCCCACTCCGACAGCATTTCCAGCCGACCGTCCAGCGTTTTCAGGCTTTTCTTCGAAACTTCATCAGGCACAGCGTTATCGATGCTGATTTGCAGATGTTCGAGTCCTGCTTTATTCAGCCGCTCGATGCGGTCCTTGTTCAGGAAGAAACCGTTGGTAATCAGCCCGGCAATCATTCCGCGTTTGCGAATGTGACGGATGACTTCGTCCAGGTCGGGGTGCAGCAGCGGCTCGCCCCCGCTGATGGTAATGATCGACGTACCCATGTCCGCCAGGATGTCCAGCCGCTTCTTCATTTCCTCCAGAGGCACGGGGTTCGACTTATCGTCAAATTCATTGCAATACCCGCAATCCAGGTTGCACCGGCGCATCGGGATGATATGAGCAAGAAACGGGTGATTCGTCGACCCCAGCGCCTTGCCGATGCCCCACAACTCGCGGGCGCGAGTACGGTAGAAACGCAGGCGCTTCCTGCGGCGCGTTTCCGCCGAGGCTTTTCCGATGCCCCTGTGGATCATCTTGAGCTGATTTCCCCCAGCTCCAATTATACCTTAGCCGTCTCTTCGGTCCCTTTAGGCGCGCCAACAGGTAACCTTCCCTGGGCGCGCCGGGCCCTTGGAGTTGCGCCTATTGCCTCCAGCGAGAGGCGCTGGCGATCGTCCGTCGAAACGGTTTCTAGAGCGCAGCGTTCTCGGCAGTGTCCTTGGCATATCGCCACGGGGCCAACCGGGGGCTCTTGCCGGTTACCTCCGTTTCGGTCAGCATCGCGTTTTGCCTGTCGCGGCGAAATGTAAGGCGCAGAGGCTTCGCGTCCCCAACTGCCAAACATGCCAAGAAAGACGAGTAAGAACGGGTATCCTCCCCGCGAAACGCAATCACTTCAATAGCATCTTCGCCGGGTTTCGATTGCGTCAGCCTTTCGATCTGGTAGGCGCCTGCGGTCAGCACCTGATTGTTTACCACGAATGAAAAAGGCACGTTAATCAGCGTCGCCTCCAAAAACACCGCCTCCTCGGATCATCTCACGTTAGTGAGGCGCGCGAAGGCGCCAAGCATTTTGCGTGCAGCGGCTCGCCGTAAAGGAACAGCCGGGGCTACCTGCTCCCCGGCTGTTCTATCTTTTGATGCTGCTGCTTGGCTAGTATGGGAACTGTAAGTATTCCCACAAATCGCCCAGGTAACCATTCGTTCCGATTGAGTCATAGCCTTGACCGCCAAATGCCCAAACATACCCGAGGGAGTCTTGCGGCCAGAACTCGACACCGCTGCGGCCGCCCGGTTGGTTGTTGACGAACGGTACCCCATACTGGACGGGAAGATACGTTGGATAGTTACCGGCTTGGTTGACGTTGCTCGATCCTTTCCACCACGTCCACAGTCCTGTGCTGGGATGGTACTCCCATATGTCATCAAGAAATCCTGTGCTCTGCGCCAGGGCCGAGGCGTAGCCCCATCCCCCAGAGATCCACAGGTTTCCATTGCTGTCTGACCAGCCCGCCGCGCTCCAGCGTGAACCCGGAAAGTATCCCGCCGCCGCGACCTGCTGTGTGCCGTAAACACCCACCTGATTGGCGACGCCGGTGGCACCGCCCCCGGACATCCACGTCCACTCGCCAGTGGCAATGTCATATTCCCACAGGTCATTTAGTAACGCGCCTTCCGGGGTAGTCCCGCTTGGAAGTGTGCCTGTATTTCCTGGATTCTGGGTCCCCACAGAATCCAGGCCGAGTCCACCAAACAGCCAGAGGTGGCCACTATTATCAGCCCACAACACCGCGGTCTGCCGCCCTCCTGGAGCGTTCCCGGTGGCGGCTGTGCCAAGCGTGCCGTAGATGCCATCGTTCTGCGAAACGATAGAATTCGAGGGTCCCATCCAGGTCCATTCCCCCCCGCTGTACATCCAAAGGTCGTTTAACAGACCGACGGCCCCGTTTGAGTCGGCTCCTTGACCACCGAACATCCATAACGTGCCAGTTGAGTCCACGCAGTGTGCCGCGCCCCAGCGGGCTCCGGGCAGGTTTGAGCTCGAGGCACTGCCTTGCGTTCCATAGTTAGCGGCCGCGTTTTCGGTTCCGTAGCCACTTATGTTGGCCCAGGTTCCGCCGTATTCATAAGATCCATCGTAGATTGTCGTCGCCGTACTAAACGACTGGTCATATTGGCTAGGGGTGAACTTCCAAAGATCGTTCAAAAATCCGCTGTAAGGAGGGACACCGAAACCCTGGCCTCCAAATTGATATAGATTTCCAGAAGAGTCGGTCCAGGTAACCCCTCCCCAGCGTGCGCCAGGTCCGCCAGGATACGTGGTGGTGCTGTTCGTACCGCTGATGACGGTATAGCCGGTGCTGCTGTAACCTCCGGTAGATTGCAGTGGAGCAGTGGAGGCCGTCTTCGCTATGGTAGTGACGGTACCCGCCGTGGTCGTCGTCGTCGTTACCGGGAGGTTGGCAGGAATCCATGCACCGGTCTGGCCGGAGCCCCCGTAGAGTCCAGGCGAAAACACCCACAGATCGTTCATCAGGTACGGGAGTAATGGTGGAGTTGCACCGGTAACCGGCATGCCCCACCCGCCGAACATCCACTTTCTTCCTGCTAGGTCCGTCCATGTCATTCCGTATTCCCTGCCTCCCGGCGTATTCGTATCTTGCGATGGTAGTGGAGCAGGCGGAAGCTGCGCCGTGCCGTACGGTCCATATGCCCCGTTCGTATCTGGCCCGAACATCCAGGTCCAATCGTTATGTTGGCAATCGATGATCACGCTGCTGACGTTCGCCGTCGCCACACCCTGGTAGTAGAACGCGGTACACCCCTGCTGCTGGCTCGTCGGCTGCACAAACACGTTCACGTTATACTGTCCTTCATTCGTTACCGGCGTTGGGAACGTAAACCCTTGGTTGTTTCCAGTGACCAAAATGTTGTCACCGCCGTTGTCGATAAGCTCGACCGTATCTCCAGCCAGCGGGGTCCCTGTATAGGTTTGACTGACCAATCCCACTAATGTTCCGCCGATCGTCCACTTCGGCGCTGTGCAAACCACCTGCACTGTATTCACACTGCCGCTCGCCGTTCCTGTTCCATTCGTCACCGAGCAGGTCTGCGACGGATTCGTCGGCTGTGTGACAACGCTGACGGCATAGGTCGAATTGGCCGGGGCTGGCGTCGTGAATGTGAACGGAACCGCGCCTGTCCCTGTGATCGTAAGCTGGCTCAGGGAGGAACCCACTGTATCCAATAATACCAATCCCGATCCAAGCAATCCGCTAACAGAGCCACCTATCGTGTAAACCGCTCCGCACGTTACCTGGACATTGGACACCGAAGCTGTAGCTGTGCCGCTTCCGCTGGTCACGATGCAATTTTGAGCGGGATTCGACGGCTGCGTTTGCACCGTAACGTTGTAGGCTCCAGTTACCGGCGTTTTGAACGTAAACGCAATACTCCCCGTTCCCGTGATCGTTAGCGTGTCAGTCCCGTTATCCGCCAACACCAGGCCTGATCCGTTCAGCGCGCTCACCGTTCCGCCAACCGTGAATCCTGACGAGCAGCTCACCTGGACATTGGTGACATTGGTCGTAGCCGTCCCTGTGCCATTCGTGACTACGCACGTCTGACTTGGATTCGTAGGCTGCGTCTGCACTGTTACGCTATAAGCTCCCGGCACTTGCGTCTTGAATGTGAACGGAACTGTCCCCGTTCCACTGACCGGCAGCATGTCCGTGCCATTGTCCGTCAAAACCAATCCCGATCCCGTCAGGCCCGTTACAGTCCCGCCAATGTTGAATTTCGCCGCGCAACTGATATTGACGTTTGTGACGTTAGCTGTGGCCGTTCCCGAACCGTTCGTTACCGTGCAGATCTGCGTGGGGTTCGTAGGCTGCGTCTGCACCGTTACGTTATACGCCCCGGTAACCGCCGTCTTGAATGTGAATGGTACCGTTCCGGTTCCGCTGATCGACAGGGTGTCCTTCGAGTTGTCCGCTATGACTAACCCTGATCCGGTTAGCCCGGTTACCGTTCCACTAATTGTGTAGGTGTTCGAGCAAGCCACTTGCACATTACTAACATCCGCTGTCGCCGTACCCGAACCATTGGTTACTACGCAAGTCTGATCTGGATTCGTCGGCTGCGTTTGCACCGTGACGGCATAGGCGCCGCTCACGGCCGTCTTAAAGGTGAACTTTACTGTCCCTGTTCCGCTGACAGTCAAGGTATCCGTCCCGTTGTCCGCCAAGACCAAGCCCGTCCCATTCAGCCCAGTCACGCTGCCACCTATGATGAAGGCCGTTGAGCTTCCTCCATTGGTGTTGGTCTTCAAGCCGCTGCAGGCGGTCATCAGGAATGCCGCCCCGATGAGCAGAGCCAATTTTGATGTATTGCTGGGGATCATGTTCATCCTCTTCCTCTGCGCGGCCGAAAACCGCGGACCTTCGCCGATTTCTCTTGAGTGCAGGTCCTCAGTCCCCGTTCCCGCTCGTTGCCCACCCTCGCGCCGCGCGAGGTCCCTCAGCTTCTGCTACAGACCTTTAGGGTAACGGTTGGTTATAGGAGTACTGAAACTTGCACTCTTAGCTTGCCGCGCCGCTTTGCGGGGAGCAATATCGCGCCACGCGGGCTGTGCTGTACTGAGTAATAACTTGGTGAATTCCGAGCAATTCGGGTCCCGTCCCTTCGGTCACGACGGCTGACTGGTCTTCCGTCCAACTTGTCTTTACGGCTTAGGAAGCCTTACCCTCTCCTCCCACCCAGTTCCAAGTTGGATCGGTTCTTCTCGTCGTCAACCATGCGTACTTTTGCCGAATTTGCGCTTTCACGCGCGCCCTTGGTCCTATTTGTTGCCGTATTGCTGGGCGGGTGCGCGGCGAGCGTCAATGATCCGAACAACAACGGCGGCAAGACCCCGATTCCAGCCGTGCCTTCCGGGGTTTCCGCCACGGCAGGCAATGCGCAGGTCAGTCTTTCCTGGAAGGCCTCTTCGGGCGCCACCAGCTATCGCGTCAAACGGTCAACGGCCTCCGGGGGCCCGTACACACAAGTCGGCACATCGAGCGGCACGTCCTATGTCGACGCGTCACTCACGAACGGCACAAAATACTTCTACGTTGTCTCTGCCGTGGATTCTTCCGGTGAGAGCACAAATTCCGCAGAGGTCAGCGCTACGCCGGCGGCTCCGGCAAGTCCACCCCCTACGCCAGCCAATCTCCAAGCTGTCGCCGGAAACGCGGAAATCTCTCTTTCTTGGTCCGCAAGCGCCGCCGCCAGCAGCTATGATGTGAAGCGGTCCGCCACCTCCGGCGGTCCCTACACGCAAATCGCCACGCCTTCCACCAATTCCTACTCCGACACGGGTCTGACCAACGGAACGACCTATTACTACGTTGTTTGCGCTGCGAATTCCGCAGGTCAAAGCTCCAATTCCGCTCAGGTGAATGCCACTCCCGCGGCACCGGCGAATCCAGACGTGACGATCATTATCGATCCTACGAAGGCTCACCCCATCTCGCCCTATATTTACGGCATAAATTTTTATTCTGGAATCATCGGGGCTCCGCCAAACCTCACTTTTGATCGCGCCGGCGGCAACCGTTGGACCGCCTATAACTGGGAAACGAACGCCTCCAATGCCGGCAGTGACTATCTCTATGAGAATGACAACTACCTCAGCAGCAGCACCGTTCCGGGGGAGGCCGTGCGCAGCTTCATTGCGGGTGACCAAGCCAACGGCCTTGCGAGCCTTGTCACCTTCCAAATGCAGGGCTTGGTGGCGGGAGATGAGAATGGGCCCGTCAGCGTCGCCAATCCGCCCGACCTCAGCCGGTTCAAGCAGGTTGTTTTTATGAAGAGCACACAATCTTCGGCACCATTCACGTTGACGCCGCCCACAACTGACAACTACGTGTACATGGACGAATTCATTTGGGCTCTAGACCAGAAATTCTCCGGACAATCCATCTTTGGTACGAGCCCCACGACGCATCCGGTTTTCGTTCAACTGGACAACGAGCCGGAACTTTGGAATTCCACGCACCTCGAAGTGCAAGGCTCGACTCCAGTCACTTCTGATAGTTACATCGCCAAAACAATCGGACTCACCGAGGCTCTCAAGGATCATTTTCCAGATGTTCTGGTCTTTGGTCCTGTGCACTACGGATTCGAAGGGATCTACAATTGGCAAGGCGAACTCGGGGCTACCCCGACCGGTGACAACTGGTTCCCCGACAAATATCTTTCCGCAATCAAAACCGCTTCAACTACATATGGCCGGCCTCTCGTTGATGTCTACGATTTCCATTGGTATTCTGAAGCCACCGACGGCAGCGGCAATCGGGTCACCAACCTCACCGGGCCCACGCTCACCGATGCACAGGTGCAGGCCATCGTTCAGAGCCCACGCAGCCTTTGGGATACGACCTTCACGGAAAATTCCTGGATCACTGCGGACGTGCTCGGTGGGCCTGTCTACATTCTCGGTCGTCTGCAATCGCGCATAACCGCCGAGAATCCCGGCATGAAAATTTCCATCACCGAATACAACAACGGTGGCGGTCAGCACATCGCCGGAACGATTGCGCAAGCCGACAACCTCGGCATCTTCGGCGCGCAGGATATTTTCGCGGCGAATCTTTGGCCACTGAATGATACTTCCCCTTACATTCTCGCCGCCTTCCGCGCCTTCCGCGATTTCGACGACGCCAATTCCAATTTTGGCGACACCTCGCTGCAAGCCACTTCGAGCAACGTCGCGAACGTCGTCGTGTACGCCAGTACCGACAGCACCGTGTCAGGCCGGGTCGTCGTCGTGGCCATTAACCGCTCCACTTCCACACAAGTCACCGCCATTACCGGCCAAAGGCTTTCCGGAACGGCGCATCTGTTCCAGATGACAGCTAGCTCTGCCCAAGGACAAAGCCCAATCCAACCCGTCGCCGCCGGCACCCAAGCCGTTTCAGGCACTTCGCTAACCGTCACGCTTCCCGCGCTCAGTGTCACCACGATCGACATCTACTAGTCCCACTCTGGCTCGCAGCTCACGACTCAACCTTCACGGTTCTCCTTCGCTCGTTTCTTCTTTGCTAGACTAGTTGAGTTGTTCCTCAGGAGATTTCTATGGCCGACGCCACCCAATTCGCCAAATCCGTTCCGACGCGCACCGAATCCGACAGCATGGGCCAAATGGAAGTTCCGATGGACCGTTTTTATGGTGCGCAGACCGCTCGCTCCCTTATCCATTTTGCAATTGGCAAAGACACTATGCCTCCCGAACTCATCCGGGCCTTTGGAGTCCTCAAAAAAGCGGCCGCTCTCGTCAATCGCGATCTTGGAAAACTGTCAGAGGAAAAAGCCAACCTCATTACCCAGGCGGCGGATGAGGTCATTTCCGGCAAGCTGCACGACCACTTCCCTCTCCGCGTCTGGCAAACCGGCAGTGGCACGCAAACCAACATGAACGTCAATGAGGTGATCTCGAATCGCGCCATCCAGATTGCCGGTGGGGAAATCGGCAGCAAGAAACCCATTCATCCCAATGACGACGTGAACATGTCGCAGTCTTCCAATGACACCTTCCCGGCAGCGATGCATATTGCGGCTGCGGAGCAGACCTCCCGTAGGCTTCTGCCCGCGTTGAAAAAGCTGCGCGACGCCCTGGACGCGAAGGCCAAGGAATTCAACGGTGTAGTCAAAATCGGCCGCACGCATCTTCAGGACGCTACACCTCTTACCGTTGGCCAGGAATTCTCCGGCTGGGTGAGCCTTCTCGACCGCGATGGCACGCGGATCGCCGTGGCGCTCGATGGACTTTTTGATCTCGCGATCGGCGGTACTGCCGTCGGCACGGGCCTGAACGCTCACCCCGAATTTGCCGAACGAGCCGCAAAGAAAATCGCGGAGCTTACCAATCTGCCGTTTCGTTCGCATCCGAACAAGTTTGCGAGCCTTTCCGCACACGACGAGATCGTCTTCGCCAGCGGCGCGTTGAAGACGCTCGCTGCGTCTCTCATGAAAATTGCCAATGACATTCGCTGGCTCGCCTCCGGCCCACGCTGCGGATTAGGCGAGTTGATGCTTCCTGAAAACGAGCCGGGTTCTTCCATCATGCCCGGCAAAGTGAATCCCACGCAGGCCGAAGCGGTCACTATGGTCGCGGTTCAGGTCATGGGCAATGATGCCGCCATTGGTTTCGCCGGTTCCCAGGGGAATTTCGAACTCAACGTTTTCAAGCCAGTGATGATCTTCAACTACCTGCACTCCGTTGAACTGCTTGCCGACGCCATGAACAGCTTCGTCGATCATTGCGTGAACGGCATCGAGCTCAACCTGAAAACTATCGATCATTACGTGAAGAACTCACTCATGCTGGTGACGGCGTTGGCTCCAAGAATCGGCTATGACAACGCGGCCAAAGTCGCTCACACCGCCCACCAGCAGCACATCAGCCTGCGCGAAGCCGCAATGCAACTCGGGCACCTTTCGCCCGAAGAGTTCGACGAGATCGTCAAACCCGAAAACATGACCCACCCGTGACCGCTTCTCTCCAGCTCTCAGGGAAGACGCCCGCCTCAGAAGGCGGCCGCTATAAAAGCTTGTATCTTGTTGTTGTGATATATGTAACAGGAATACTTCTTTTCGCTTCGGCTGCAAAGGCCCAAGTTCCCGATTGGTGCAAGGCTCTTCCTCGACCTGAATACAAATCCCTCAAACGCATCTCCATCTCGGATCCGTGGTTTGAGGTTTACAAAGTGGCTCCGGACAGTTTCGCGATTTATGAGCCGCACCAATCCGAGGAGACCATCTCCTACCTTATCGTTGGCAAGGAAAAGGCGTTGCTTTTCGATACCGGTATGGGCATTAGCGATATCCGTAAGGTTGTCGCCGAACTTACGCCGCTGCCGATCATTGTTCTCAACTCGCACACCCACAACGATCACGTGGGCGGCAACTGGCAATTCGACACGATCTACTCGATGGACACCGACTTCTCTCGCCAGAATGCGAAAGGCTCGTCGGCGGACGCTCAGGCCGAAATCGCTCCGGGCGAAATCTGTGGTGAGCTTCCAAAAGACTTCGACGCCAAGTCCTATCGCACGAAACCCTGGACCATCTCCAGGTACGTCCGTGATGGCGACAAAATTGATTTAGGTGAACGGAGTGCCGAAATTATTTCGACTCCGGGCCACACGCCGGATTCCATTTGCGTATACGACGCCTCGAACCGTTTGCTCTTCACAGGCGATACCTACTATCCCGCGACAATCTGGTTGTATCGCCCAGAAACGGACCTGCGGCTCTACGAGGCCTCCGTATCGCGGCTCGAATACCAGCCCCGCAACATTCAAACTCTGCTTGGTGCTCACAACATACCGGTCGCGCCTTCATCGGTCTTGCCGATTCTCGCTCTTGCGGCTGCGGAACTTCAGCCTTCACAGTTGAAGAAAAAAGGCCAATGCAAACCCGCCGGTGTGGGCAAGAGGGTCTGTAAGGTCGAGCGATTTTCTTTCCTGCTTCAAGCCGACCACTGAGGCCGGGGCTATGGTCTGTTTTTGGCATACAGGCTACACTGGCAACCTAATCTTGTACTCTTTGCTTCTCCGGCTGCCCTCCGGGGAGTAGAATCCTGTTGTCGGAAACTCCTATGTCTCGCCGGCGATCAGTTTCCCTCTCGGTTGCAGTGCTTTTGCTGCTGGGTTTCGTTGTGCCTTTCCTCTCGGCGCAGCCCAATCACGAAAAATCTGTGTGGAATTATGATGGCGGCCTGCAAATGATGACCGACGGCTCCATGCCTTCCGGTCCGTGTTTCCGGCTGGACGGCCGCGCAACCGCCCCCGGTTACTTCGACAATCTGAAGCGCGTCGACACCACCACCGGCACACTTATTCATCGCGGCAACGACATCGTCACCGAGTTCCCCAAGCAGCTTCATGTCAGTTTTCTGATGTACGACATGCCCTGCGACACGGAATTCCAGAACACAGGGATACGCACCTATCTCACCGTCCCTCTTGTGAACACGCTGCGCCTTAGCTTTTACTGGAAACATGGCATGGCCCTGCGGCCAATCTCTGGCGTGGTCCCCAAGCACTTCGAGACTCGCCGCATCGAGCCCTATGCCAAGGAACTCGCCGCGCAACTGCCGGAGCGTTTTGAATGGGAATTCGAATTTGACCTGCCGAGCGGCGGCGTTTCTGTGACCGACAGCCTTGTCGTCGTTCTGCGCACACCGGATGGGCACATCGCTGCGCGCGCCGCAGCGCGAATGTGATTTGGAGTGCGGCAGCCTCGTTGCCGCTTTTGCATTCTAAAACCTGGGCGCGATTCAACGCCGATTCGCCGGCAGCAACTGCACGAATTTTCAATTGCTCGCGTTACCAATTCCGAGTCATCAAAATTTCATCTCCGGCACGGGTCCCCGTACGATTAACCTCGCTTCGGTACGCTGTTGCACTTCTTCCGCGGTCCATGCCGGCGCCACTTCCCGCAGTTCCAGTCCTTCGAGCGTGACATCAATTACCGCTAGGTCCGTCAGAATCGTGTCGGTGCACTCGATCCCGGTGAGGGGATAGGTACACTGGTTCACAATCTTCGGTGCCCCATCTTTCGTGTTGTGCTCCATGCAGACGATCAGCTTTCTCGCGCCAGCGGCGATATCCATCGCGCCGCCGATTCCTCCACTGCCTTTCGATCCGGGAACCTTCCAATTCGCAAGATCGCCTTTCTCCGATACCTGGAATCCCCCTAACGCCGCTACATCCAGATGGCCGCCGCGGGTCATCAAATGGGCCTCGGCCTGATTAAAGAACGACGCGCCCGGAACCAGCGTCACCGGCACTTTCATCGCATCTACCAGGTCCGCATCCTCTTCTCCCGGCTTCGCACGCGGGCCCATTCCCAAGATTCCATTCTCGCTGTGGAAGTACACCGTAATTCCCTTCGGCAAGTAATCCGAAATCAGATTTGGTATCCCCCAACCAAGGTTGACATATGCGCCGTCCGGTAACTCCTGCGCGGCGCGCTGCGCAATTTGTTGGCGGGTGAGACGCGGCTTATCCGGCATAGTGCAATCCTTCCGCCTGCACGATCCTGTGCACGAAGATCGCCGGCGTGATCACATTTTCCGGCGCGATCGATCCGACCGGCACAATCTCATCCACTTCAACAATAGTAGTTTTCGCGGCGCTCGCCATGATGGGATTGAAATTCCGGGCCGCCAGGCGATACGTCAGGTTCCCCAACTCATCCGCCTTTTCCGCTTTGATCAATGCAAAATCAGCGTGGATCGGCATTTCGAGAATGCAGCGCTTCCCTTCGAGCACGCGCTCTTCCTTGCCCATGCTCACTTCGGTTCCAACCCCTACGGTGGTGTAGAACCCCTGCAGGCCCGCTGCCGCCGCCCTCATGCGCTCGCATAAGATCCCCTGCGGCACGAGCTCGCATGTCACTTCACCCTTCGCAAAGCGTTCTTGGAAATAATTGGAATGCGGTCCCGGAAACGAACAGATCACGTGCTTTACCTGCCCGTTCTTGAACATAATTCCCAATTCGCCGTCGCGCGTGCCGCAATTGTTGCTGATCGCGACTAGGTTCTTGATCCCTGTCCGCGATAACGCCTGGATCAGATTGTTCGGGAAGCCCGCTCCGCCAAATCCCCCAAACATGATTCGCGTGCCGTCCGGTATGTCCGCTACCGCCTCGTCCAGCGAATTCACGATCTTCTGTCTCATGCGATTCTCGTCAAGAAGGTTTTTGTGACGTATCGATTGTTCATGACGCGACGGAATTCCGCAACTGCCGCGTAAGGCCGGTTCGGTAGTTCGGCTCATGCGTCTCGGTCTCGGATTTGAGAACGGTAGCAGACCTCCCGAGGTAGGTTTGGCCGCCTTCGACGCGCAACCGCTGAATTTACGTAAAGCTTTCCCGCAGCAGATCGACTGCCAGATGGTGGAGCAAAGCGGTGAACTTCATCTCCTCGTTTTCCCTAGCTGTTTTGCGCACACCCGCCAACCCCGGGTCGATCATGCTCGGCACACAACAAAAAGAGGGAACGGTTATCCGTTCCCTCTTTCGAGGTGATGACTTCCGAGCTGGACGCTATGCATCTAGTGTTCAAGAACGGCCGCGACGATCACGTCCTCTGACTTTGTTCCGTTCTGAGCCAACCTGGTCTCCATTTTGGGCGTGCTGAATTCACTGCCGAATTGACGGCCTTCGACCCAAACTTGATAAAGGAAGTACGTGTCCCCGGATCGGTGAAACACTAGTTTCGAGGTTTTCGCCCAGCTCCGCTCGGCACATGGGTGAGGGTTCACGATTGTTGCCTTGCTGTCACTTTCAGATTCCAGCAACAGCAGGTTGCTGCTTGGCATAAGTTTTCTTACGTCGTAGTTGCCCGCTTTATGAATTTGGTTGCCGACGACGAAGTCGAACGGAACGTCAGCCTTAAGGCGATATTCCTGTGCTTGGGCAGAGGAGGCCAACATCATTGAGGCCGCTACGAAAACAAATCCCAGTACGTTTTTCATGACCGATTCTCCTTTTCACGCGCGCAGACCTGGAAAAGGGACAGCACATCCGGGCTCTGTCGTGACTGCCTTTTTGCTCTAGCGCTTCGTGTTTTTCTAACCGACGGACGCCTATTCAGGGATGCAGGCCAGGGGCCAACCCGCCTCGCGAAATCCAGGGAATCGCCGTGCGCCTCGAATCCTCTCATTCCAAGGCGCTTGGCGAATTTCTCGCGGTTTGTGACCACAGACTGGCTTGCGAATAGTGCGAATTCCTCTAACCAAACGGTTAATGGCACCAGCTGCCCGGTTAAATGCAGGATTTGCCGGTATCGGCGCGTGTCGTTCGGTGTAGAATTCACCGAGGCTACGTATGCAGCCGCGCATCGTTGGCATCGCAGGTCCATTCCAGGGGCAGACCTTGCCTCTGCCGGAAGGAGAGGTCACCCTCGGCCGTGACCACTCCAGCCAGTTGTGGAGTTCCGATGCCGCTTTGTCCCGCCGCCATTGCGCCTTCGTTCGCGCTGGAGACGAAGTTCGTCTCAAGGATCTGGCCAGCCGCAACGGCACACGTGTCAATAGCGTCCCAGCGAACGAACAACTCTTGCGGCACGGCGATCAGATTTCTGTCGGTTTTTCTCTGTTTGTCTTCTTGCAGGAGGACGAAGCCGAAGAAACTCATTCCAATCCCGTTGTTTTTGAGGACACCAATTCGATTACGGGAACCGCATTCTTGTTGCCTCAAGAGGAATCGGAATTCCCTTTGTCGCAGAATGAGCCGGCTTCGCGCGGCACTTCGTCTCCGGCGCGTGTACGGAGCGATCTCAACGCCCTTCTGAAATTCGCCACCGCCATCGGCAGTATTCGCGACCGCGACTCCCTGGAGTGGCAACTGTTGGGATTTGTTTTTGATGTGATTCCCGCCGAACGCGGCAGTCTCTTGCTGCTCGATTCGAAAGGCGATGTCAGCTCCACACGCGCATGGGACCGCGTGCACGGCCCTGAGAACGCCGTGCCGGTCAATCAGCCCGTACTTAGAAAGGTCATTAGCGAGCGTTCTGGCCTACTCTTCACGGGAGGCGATCGCGCGATAAAGGATTCGGGCGCGGCTACAGAGGAGCACTCCCTTTCGCTCCTATGTGTGCCGATGTTGGTCGGCGAGCGAGTATCCGGCATCATCTATCTCGACGCCAAAGTTCCCGTTGTTCAATTCGATCAGAGTCATCTCCGCGTTCTCCAGGCGATTGCTCAGATCGCCGCCCTGGCTTCCGAGAACTTGGAACACTGGGAAAAACTCCGCCAGGAGAATCTTGCCCTTCGTGCCGAAATTGGCCTCAAGCACGACATTGTCGGAAGCAGCCCGAATATTCGTAAGGTTTTCGAATTTATCCGCAAAGTTGCTCCCACCGATTCCACCGTGCTAATTCAGGGAGAAAGCGGAACCGGCAAGGAACTGGTCGCTCGAGCAATTCATTCCAACAGCCCTCGCGCCGATCGTCCGTTCGTCGCGATCAACTCCGCCGCGATTGCAGCGAGTTTGCTGGAAACCGAATTGTTTGGTCATGAGAAAGGCTCCTTCACCGGAGCTTTTTCTCAAAAGAAGGGTAAGGTGGAATTGGCCGAGGGGGGAACGCTCTTCCTAGATGAGATCAGCGAATTGGCGCCGGAACTGCAAGCCAAATTGTTGCGCGTCCTCCAGGAGCGCGAGTTTGAAAGAGTCGGGGGCACGAAGCCTATTCCGCTGAATATTCGATTGGTCGCAGCCACCAACAAAGCGCTGGCTCGTTCCGTGGACGCCGGCGAATTTCGCAAGGATCTTTTCTATCGCCTGAACGTGGTGGCGGTCACCCTTCCGCCGCTCCGCGACCGTCGCGAGGATATCCCTGAGATGGCCGAGCACTTTCTTCGCAAGATGCAGTGCAAGTGCCCGACACTGGCCAGATCAATCTCTCCCGAAGCATTGGCTTGCCTCTCACAATATGACTGGCCCGGCAATGTTCGTGAATTGGAAAATGCGATTGAACGCGCCGCGGTTCTGGGAACCAATGACGTCATTCGTCCAGAAGATTTGCCTGAAAACATCATCGAAGGAGGAAGTGTTTCAGGGGAATCGGCGAGGTATTACAGCTCCCTAAAAGAGTTCAAAAGGCAGTTGATCCAACAAGCGTTGCAACAAGCCAATGGTAGCTATGTGGAAGCGGCGAAAATTCTAGGACTGCACCCAAACTCGTTGCTGCGCCTCATGCGCAACCTCAATGTGAGGTCCTCGTCGAAAGGCCTGTCGTCCGCACCGGGCATGAATTGAGGCCGCTAGCTACGGCTTCCTGATTCCTTCAAAAACCAGGCGTACAAAAACGCTCTTGATCTGTTCGGAGTCGCTGACCTGATCCGGGTCGTACCATCGATACAGCCAGTTGCACATTCCAAGAACACCGTTGACGATGATCCACGGCTCTCCATTGATCAGCTTGCCCTGTTCCTGGGCGCGCCGCACCAGTTCCACAAAGCGCGAGTTGTACCGCGACATCACGGAAATCAATTTGTGCTGCCTTTTTCCAGACAGCGAATCAAATTCGTGCAAGAACAATCCGAACTGCACGCGGTTTTGGATGATGTAGTCGATCTGCGCGCGGATGGCCCGTTCCAATTGCTCCACGGGATCGCTCTCCGGATCGATTTGCCGCGCAATGAAAGCGTCGCTGTCTTCAATTCCCGCCAGCAGCAACCTGAACAGCAGATCATCTTTCGATTTAATGTAGTAATAGAGAGAACCCTTCAGCATCCCCACATCGCGCGCCACATCTTCGATGCTGGTCGCGTGGTAGCCTTTGGCAAAGAAAATGTTCGCTGCGCTCTGCAGGACCTCTTCCAGCCGCGTTGCTGGCTTCGACTGCTTTCCATTGTCCGGTCCTCTTCGAGGACGCAGCGGTTTCGGCGTCTTCTTGGTCTTCTTCTCTTTGTGGGGCACGGGACTCCTCACGGCTGCGTGCCTCCCATACTAGCAGAGCGTTTGCTCGTCAACGCGCAGACACCACATGGCAAGAGTGCGTCTTCACGACCAACCAGACCACCGAGCCCACCGTCAGCTCCAGCGAGCGCGCCGCTCCGGGTGTCACGCGCACAGCGAAGCGCACTCCGGCATTTACCACGAGGTTTACCAGCGTGCTGCGTGTCTCAATGGATTCCACCGTTCCCGGCAACACATTACGCGCGCTCAGACCGTATGGCAGTTGCGTTGCCACCAGGATATCGCCGGCGCGGATCGCCACTTGCACGGTTTCGCCCGGCTGTGCGCTACCGAGAGGAATTTCCAATTCGCAGTCGTTGCCGTCCAAGCCAATCCGCATCACACCATCCGCGGGCCGCTGATCCAACACGCGGCCTGCAAGCAGGTTCTCGAATCCCAGCGCCTGCGCCAACGGCGTCGCTCGCGGCGAATCCAGCACATCTTGTGGTGTGCCTCTGGCACGCACCTTACCGTCTGCCATCGCCACGACGCGGTCGCCGATTGCGTCTACTTCTTCACGATTGTGCGTAACATAGAGAATCGGAATACGCTGCTCCGCATTCCAGTTTCGCAAATCCTCCATAATCGCTTGCCGTAACAGCCTGTCCAGACCAGTAAGAGGCTCGTCCAGTAACAGAACGCGCGGTTGAGTGATTAAGGACCGCGCCAGGGCTACACGCTGCTTTTCCCCGCCGGAAAGCGCGCCCGGCTTGCGGCTACTCAACCGCTCGATATGAAACGCTTCCAGAATCCGCTCGAGGCGCGCCCGGCGTTGTGCGCCCGGCAACCTCGCCAGCCCATAGGTAATATTGTCCTCGACGGACAAATGGGGAAACAGAGCCAGCGACTGGAACACATATCCGATTCCCCGCTTTTCGGAAGGCATAAAGATCTGTTTCTCGGCATCACAGAACACCGCGGCGCCGAACGTGATTGTTCCCTTATCCGGCTTCAGCAGCCCCGCGATGCAGTCCAAGAGCGTAGACTTCCCCGCGCCGGACGGTCCAAACAGCACGGTGAACCCGTGCGAAAACTCTTCCTTGATTTGCAATTGGAAAGGCGGCGTATCCGTTCTGAATTCCTTTTCGATGTGGACGGAAAGCATGAAACGCTACCGGGTGCCCCACGGCAACCAAATGCGGCGATTCACTCCGTAAACTATGGATAGGACCACGAACGAGATTACCAGGAGAAGCAACGCGGTCTGCTGCGCGCCCGAATAATCCAGTGCCTGCACACGATCGTAAATATCAATCGACACTGTGCGTGTAACTCCAGTGAGATTTCCTCCGACCATGAGCACTACTCCGAACTCTCCCAAAGTGTGAGCAAAACTGAGTACAAATGCGGTGATAACGCCAGGCCACGCCAACGGGAGAACGACTCGCAAGAATGACCGGAACTTTCCGGCACCCAGCACGGCAGACGCGTCGAGCAGCCGTCGATCTAGCGACTCAAAACTCGCCACCAGAGGCTGCACGGCAAAGGGCAAGCTGTACACCATCGACGCCAGCACGAGACCGGTGAACGTAAATGCCAGCGAATGCCCGAACATCCCATGCCAGAATTTTCCGAGCGCGCCGCGGGGTCCCAATGCAATCAGCGCATAAAATCCGAGTACCGTCGGCGGCAGCACAAGCGGGAGCGCAACCACCGATTCCAAAAGAAATTTCCCTCTCCACGCGGTGAACGCAAGCCAGTACGCCAGCGGCAGCGCCACCGCCAAAAGCAGCAGCGACACCGTGAACGCCAGGCGCAACGAGAGTACGAGAGCCTCGCCGCTCATCGCTGCCATTTCTGAGATGTATTGGAGGAAACCACAGGCCTCACACCCGCAGAATCATTACTTCTGTCGATTTGATGAGTGCGGCCGCGCGCTCCCCTACCTTTAGCCGCAATTCTCGCGCCGCATCCGCGGTAATAATCGCTGTGATGTGCTGCTCGCCGATCGTCAGTGTCACCTGCGCCAGCAACCCGCTGAATTTCAGCTCCACCACTCGTCCGATCAACTGATTCCGTCCGCTGATCTTGCGGAAATTCCCCCGTCTCGTGGTGATATCCCCCCGCTCCAATTTCTTCGGGATCAGGCGGTCAATCTCGGATTCCGGGACGCGATGGTGCCCGCCAGGCGTCTTCGCTGTCTTGATTTTATTGTGATAAATCCATTGCTTCAGGGTGGGATAGCTGATTCCCAGAATGTTCGCGGCTTCGCGTGGCGCTAGGAGTTTTTGCATACCGCCTCCAGAGTTCCAGAATAAACGTCTTTACCGTTTATGACAATACGGTTTTATACGCTTTTTGGCATCAAGGAGCGAGCCAAAGGTTAATTCCGCAGTGGCTTTCCCGTCTTCAACGTATGCGCAATCCGCTCCTGCGTCTTCTGCTCTCCGCAAAGGGAGACGAACGCCTCTCGTTCCAAATCCAGCACATACTGCTCGCGGACCATCTGCGGCGCTGACAGTGCGCCGCCGGCCAGGATGTTTCCCAACTTTCGGGCCACATGCGCGTCGTAATCCGAAGCATACCCGCCTCGCACCATCAGGTGAATCGCCATTTTCGACGCGGCGAGGAACGACTCTCCCAGCACCTTGACCTGCGTTGTCTGCGCTCCCTCTTGCCAAGATGCCGCGGGCGGTTTCCATCCCCCCTGGGCCAGCGCCAGCGCGGTCTGCTTGGCGTCAGCCACCAGCCGTTCCCGATTCATCGAAACCGGGTCTCCTCGACGCAAGTATCCGAGTGCGCGGCATTCTTCCGCGCTGGTTCCCACTTTCGCCATAGCAACGTTTTCAAACACCGGCCGCAGGGCGTGAAACAGATCCAGATCGTCTCCGGAGCCGGCATTTTCGTTCGCGCGAATCAGCATTTCCTTCGTTCCGCCACCTCCGGGAATGAGTCCTACACCCGTCTCCACCAGTCCGATGTAAGCTTCCGCTGCAGCATGTATTTTCGCCGCGTGCAGGCTGATTTCGCAGCCGCCGCCCAAAGCCATCCCTTGCGGCGCCGCAACCACGGGTTTCTGCGCATACTTTATTGCCAGATTCACGTTCTGGAATTGTTTCACGGCCAGGTGCAGCTCATCCCATTCCTGTTCCTGCGCGCCGATCAACACCAGCATCAGGTTCGCGCCGACTGAAAAATTGGTGGCCTGATTCGCGATCACCATTGCGTCAAAATCGGTTTCCAGCCGCTTCAAGCCTTTGTGAATCATGGCGATCAAGTCGGCACCAATCGCATTCATCTTGGAATGGAATTCGCAACAAACCACGCCGTCGCCCAGATCGATGAGGCTGGCGCCTGTGTTCCGTTCCACTTCGCGTCCGGCCTGCTTAAGATTCTTCAAAATCACTAAGCCCGGCGGTTCCTCAACCTCCTTCATCGAACCGCTGCCAAAATCAAAAACCGATGCTTGCCCTCCTTCTGACTCGTAAAAACTCTTTCGCCCGCTCGCCAGCGCTTTCTCGAAAATGGCGGGCAAGTTGCGCCCTTCTTTCCGGATCTGTTCCGCAAACGCCGGCAAGCCAATCGCGTCGACGCTTTCAAACGGCCCGAGTTCCCACGCAAAACCCCATCGCATCGCGCGATCCACGTCTTTGATGTGGTCCGAAATCTCCGGCATGCGCCTTGCGGCGTATAAGCACATCTCCGAAAGTCCGGCCCAAATAAATTGCTGAGCTTTGTCGGTCTTTTGTCCTTGGAATAGGGGTGTTACGAAACTGCGAAGACGTTCGCGGGTTTCTTCAACAGACTTTCCCGCTTCAATCGAGGCAAACTTCGCTTTCTGGCGCGGCCGGTAATCTAGGGTATTCACGTCCAGCGTCAGAATTTCTCTTTCGCCTTCGCCGCCCTTCACGCGCTTGTAAAATCCCTGACCGGCCTTGTCTCCCAACCATTTCCGCTTCGCCATCTCCTCCACGAGCGCTGGAATCTTATACGCCTCGCGCGATTCGTCGTTCGGCGCGGTCTCGTGAATGTTCTTCACCACGTGCATCAATACGTCTAAACCAACAATATCGGCCGTCCGGAATGTTGCGGACTTCGGCCAGCCCACGGCTGGACCTGTGCACGCATCCACCTCTTCAATCGTCATACCAAGCGTGGACATTAACCGCAGCGCATTCAACATCGAGTACGTCCCGATGCGATTCGCGATGAAGTTCGGCGTATCTTTCGCGATCACCACGCCTTTCCCGAGCCGGCGGTCGCAAAAATCCGCCAGTGTGTCCAACACCGCTTGCGAAGTCTGCGGGCCAGGAATCAATTCCACCAGCTTCATGTACCGCGGCGGATTGAAAAAGTGGGTTCCCGCCCAATGCTGTCGAAATTGCTCCGGCAGTCCTTGCGCGATCAAATGAACGGGCAGTCCGGACGTGTTTGTGGTGACGATTGCTCCCGGTTTTCGGAATTGAGCCACTTTTGCCAGCAGCGCCCGCTTGATTTCGAGGTTTTCCGCAACCACCTCAATGATCCAGTCGGCTTCGGCTATCCTCGACAGGTCGTCTTCGAAATTTCCTATCGAGACGTTCGAACTCAATTGCGGCGTGAAAAATGCCGCCGGCTTCGACTTTTTTGCTGCGTCCAGTCCCGCCGCAACAATCTTGTTCCGCTCCGCCGGTCCAGCATCCTTCGGAACAATGTCCAGCAGCAAGCAAGGGAGCCTGGCATTGGCGAAATGTGCAGCGATTCGGGCGCCCATAGTGCCGGCGCCGAGGACAGCGGCCTTTTGAATCCTTTGTGTCATGAAATCGCCTTCGACAATCAGTCTGTAATGGCAAATCAGGTTACAAAATGGAATCGCGTGGGTCAAACAGGTGTTTGGCAAGCCCCCGCCGTCGTAAGATGGAAGTATGACTCCTGAAAGAAATGGAGAGACGCAGAATTTTCTGCGGATGGCGAAGGATTTATTTCGTAGCTTCGCTTACAACGGCTCTCCAAAAGGCATGAAACGCCCGCGCGTCGGCATCGCTCTTGCCGGCGGATTTGCTCGCGGCATTGCCCACATCGGCGTTCTGCGCGTCTTCCGGGAGGCCGGTATTCCTATCGACGTTGTGGCAGGCACCAGCGTCGGTGCGCTCATCGCCACCGGCTACTGCGCCGGAGCCTCTCTTGAAACCATGGAGCGCGTAGCCTACGAAACCAAGTTCAGCGATTTCGGCCGTTGGACCCCATCATGGCTCGGCCTCGCCACCAACAATCGCCTGGAGCAATTCATCGCTCGCATGACGACGGTGAAGCGCTTCGAGGAATTGCAGAAGCCTCTCGCCATCGCCACGACGGACATCAATCTCGGCTTGCCCGTGTACTACCATGGTGGCCCAATCTGTCCAGCTCTCCGCGCTTCCTGCGCTTATCCTGGTTTGTTCGTTCCAGTCAAATATGAAGGACGAACCCTCGTCGATGGGTTCCTGACTGCTCTCGTGCCCATCGAGGGTGTGCTACTCCTCGGCGCCGAACTTGTCATCGCTGTCTACCTGGAAGCCGGTGCGGTCGACGAACCTCGTACCTTCACAGACGTTCTTAGCCGTTCCTTCACGATCATTCAGAAGCACGCTGACCTAGAGTGGCGCAAAGAAGCCGATATCATCGTCGAGCCAGACGTTACGCCATTCGTGTGGGATGATTTTTCGAAAACCGGCGAACTTGTCCGCGCGGGAGAAGAAGCAGCGTTAAAGGCCTTACCGGCGCTGAGGGCCGCCCTCGAAAGCAAGACCGTGGCTTCGACCGAAGAATCCTCGCAGCCCTGAACGCTTTTCCCTGACGGGACTAAACCCGCGAGACTTCAACCCTCACCGCTTCGCCTTCACCCTTCCCTCTTTGCGTCAACCATGCTCGCAAACCTTCTGCAAGGCGTTCAGGGGTCAAACGGAAACTTGCCTGCACCAATCCATCACCCACTGGCAGAGTGTCGTCGAACTCCGCCGAATTCGTAAAATTGCGCATGCAGAACTGGTCCAGCCACTCCAACGGGCAACTCTTGCGAATGCCCCGGATCCACACATCCACCTGAAATTTCTGCGCGTACATGAGGAGCTAGAATAGCATCACGCCTCATTCCAGTGCGTGCGGTGGGTCATTCGGCGGATTCCGCGGACGCCAACTTGCTTCCCGGTCCAACCAACTTTAAACTGGTTCGACACGAGATGTAGCGGTATCACCCCGCCTGGCTTCGACGTCCTTTGCGATTCCTGCGATCGGTCGGATCAGGCTGTTGATTTGTTCTTTGGATGCTTTGCATCTGTTTTTTGGGGGATAGAACGTGGGAACTCCTATGGAAGCCTGGGTGCACCAAGCCGCCCAGCTCACGAAACCCGATCGTATCGTCATTTGCGACGGGTCCGAGGCCGAAAACCAGGCCATTCTTCAAGAAATGCTGAAGCATTCGGATTCTTTGCAACTCAATTCAAAAACCTATCCCAATTGCTATCTACACCGCAGCAGTCCCAGTGACGTTGCCCGCACCGAACACCTCACTTTCATCTGCGCGCCAGAGAAAGACGACGTTGGTCCGACCAACAACTGGATGGATCCAGGCGGCGCGAAATACAAAGTTGGAGCGCTCCTGAACGGCGCCATGCGCGGGCGCACCATGTATGTGGTCCCGTACATCATGGGTCCCGTGAACTCCCCTCTGAGCAAGGTCGGGGTTGAAGTGACAGACAGCCCTTACGTTGTGGCGAACATGCGGATCATGGCGCGAATTGGAAAAGTCGCCACGGAGCGTCTGGGCAATTCAACGGATTTTGTTCCAGGCCTCCACTCTCTCGGCGATCTGGACCCGCTGCGTCGCTACATCGTGCACTTCCCCGAGGAGCGACTCATTTGGAGTGTCGGTTCCGGTTACGGCGGCAACGCTCTGCTTGGGAAAAAGTGCTTCGCTCTGCGTATCGCCAGCTACATGGCGCGCCAACAGGGCTGGATGGCTGAGCACATGCTCATTCTCGGACTGGAATCACCGGGCGGCAAAGTCACTTACATGGGCGCCGCATTTCCGAGCGCGTGCGGTAAGACCAATCTCGCCATGATGGTTTCCGCTCTCGAAGATCAGGGATACAAAGTCTGGACCGTCGGCGACGACATCGCGTGGATGCACATCGGAGCCGACGGCTATCTCCACGCCATAAACCCCGAAGCCGGTTTCTTTGGTGTCGCACCCGGGACAGGTATCAAAACCAACCCGAACGTGATGTACGCGGTAAATCGGAACACGATCTTCACGAATGTCGGCGTCACGCCAAACGATGAACCTTGGTGGGAAGGCATCGGGAGCGAGCATCCTGCCGGCCTCATTACCTGGCGCGGTGAAAAATGGGATCCTTCCAAAGGCGCCGCCGCCCATCCGAATTCCCGGTACACCGTTCCAGCGAAGCAGTCACCCAGCATCTCTCCCGAGTTCGAGGCTCCCGAAGGCGTACCCATTTCCGCTTTCATCTTCGGCGGTCGGCGAGCTCGGCTCGCGCCACTTGTCCATGAAGCTTTCGACTGGCAGCACGGCGTGTATATCGGCGCCACCATGGCTTCTGAAACCACCGCTGCCGCTACCGGTGACGTCGGGATTACACGGCGCGATCCCATGGCCATGCTTCCTTTCTGCGGTTACAACATGGCCGACTATTTCCAGCATTGGTTAGACATGGGCAAACGCATCCCGCATCCGCCCAAGATTTTTCACGTGAACTGGTTCCGCAAGGGAGCGGACAGAGAGTTCCTCTGGCCCGGCTATGGCGAGAATGTCCGCGTGTTGAAGTGGATTCTCGAGCGCGTCGAAGGCAAGGCTCAGGCGCAGGAAACGCCCATCGGTTTTGTTCCTGCGCGCAATTCATTGACCCTCGATGGCCTGAATCTTTCCGGGGAAACACTCCATGAGTTGTTCCGCGTCGAGGCCGACGACTGGGAACTTGATCTAGCCGACACGCACGAATTCTTCGCCAAATTCGGCGGCCGTCTTCCGCAGGCTCTGCGGGAGGAACATCAAGGAGTTGTGCGCCGTTTCGAGAAAGCTATGCTCGCCTTCTGACGGGCCGAGCCTCGAGCTTTCTTGTGTGATCAGTTAGAACCCCAAATGATAATCGTTGACCCGCGGCGGGCAACGCTGTGCCCGCCGCGCCCACCGAGATGCACGAAGGAAACTTACTGGCTGAACGCTACGCCGCTGAACGCCCCTACTCCGACGGAGTTTGAGGTCGCAACATGAGTCAGATCGCCGAACATGTCGATCGCGAAGACAGCCACGTAAGCCTCACCGCCCGTGCTGTAAATGACGGCAAGCCACTTGCGATCATGGGAAACAGTTATGTCCGCCGGCGAGCCAGGCAAGGCAATCGATTTGTAGAAAACTCCTCCCTGGGCATCACTGAAAAAGATGGAGATCGCCTGGCCCGGTGAGTTGCCGGTGTACCAGACGTTCCCCGGGCCTTTGGCTACCCAGCAAGGGGCGTTCGTGGGGTAGGGCGGTGTTGGGCCGACGATCGGGAAAACGTCCCGATCCTTGTTGACGATGGCGAAGCTGTCGGGACTGTGGGCCGGAGTGAATCCCAGAACGTCGTCCCAAAATGCTTCCCCGAGCGGAACGGTGTCCGCCATGCTGGGGAGCGTTACTGTATTGCGTGTGCCGTCGAGCGCTCCGTGTGTCGTTAGCGGAAGCTGGAGGACGGAGCCTGATGCTAGGGTGACAGCCGCCCAGCTCTTGCCGGCGGCAATCTGCGCGGCGGAGCCATCCGAAAGACTGACGACGCTTCCATCGACATTACCGGACGGCCATGCATGGCTCTCGGCGCAATTCGTGCCGACCACGAAGAGATGCTCCCTGGTCAACGCCACAGAATCGGGCTTCGCGCAGTCATGAGCCAGATTGATCGTCGCACCAATCGCGATGAAATCGTCGTATCGCACGATTTGGCTAACGGTGTTTGATCCGAAGTTGGCTACGGCGCCGAGATCGTCTTTGAACTGCAAAATTCCGGCGTTGGTACTCGCGCCGCCTTTGCCGCCGGTGGCGAGTATATTGGCTAGGGACAGCGAAGGCGTTCCGATCGTATCGAGCTTGAATACAACAACATCGTTCCCACTTGTGTTGTTCGTGCTGGTGAGCACGAACACGCTGCGGTCATGGTCGTTCGCAGCCACTATAGCCGTTGCGAGGAGCAACGCCGCCAGCATCGTGCCGGCACGACACGGACAAAATCTGCGAAGTCTTTGAAGATTCATCGTATTCTCCTTAGGAATTGTGGTGAAAGCCTGCTCCGGAAGCGAGCTGGGGACTATTCAAAGTAACGGAGCTTGTTCACGTCTGGATATTCGTTCGGGAACGCTACAGAGTTACGCTCGGATCTTGCCGAGAGCCAAGTTTCAAGGATTGAAAAACAAAAATGGCAACCGTAACTTTCTGGCAACCCTGAGCGAATAGACTTAGATGCGATCCGCGCAGGGACAAGGGTTCGCCGGGTCTTCCGATTTCATGTGCCCAGAGAGCAATCTCGAGATGCTGATGGCCCGCTATCAACAAGGGGACTTCGGCGCTGCCACCGCGCTTATCGATCACATCAGCCCGCAGCTACACCGGTTTTTTGTCGTGCAGTTTGCCAGCCGCGCAGATGCGGATGACTTGCTGCAGGAAACTTGGCTGCGCATTCACAAGGTCCGGCACACTTATCGCCCCGGCGAGCCAGTCCTACCGTGGTTTTATGCCATTGCCCGGCACGTTCGCGTGGACCACTACCGAAGGGCCGTTCGCACCAGAGCCCGCGAGCAGACACTGGAACAGATAGCCAAGAGCGCGTCAGCTTCCTGGGGCGAGCCTGTGCACGACGACACTCTGGCAACTCTCCTGGCGCCGCTTCCGGAAAGCCAGCGCGAGGTAATCGAGATGTTGAAGGTAGCGGGAATGTCGCTGGAGGAGGTCGCGCGCGCCACGTCGACCAGCGTGGGATCCGTTAAGCAAAAAGTCCACCGGGCGTACAAGAAGTTGAGGGAGAGGATGATCGCGTTGGGGTTGAAGAAACGGGAAAGCGGAGAACTGTCGTGAGCGACAGAGAAATCGACGAAGTATTACAAAAGGCTGCCGAACGTCCACACGGGTTGGAGCCGGCGCTGCTCGACCGCATAGCCGATTCGGCCAAGGCATCTTTGCAACCGGTACGACCGCTACCGGCGACGTGGGTACTGGTTTCCGGTGTAGTGCTCATCTGTGCGACCGCCGCCGTGGCTGGCGCGGCGCGGGCGGGATTCTACGGAATTGAACAGCTGAGCCTCATGGAGCGGGCATTGATTTTTCCCACTCTGGGCATCCTTATGTGGGTGGCAGGCACTTCGTTCGTAAACGAAATGATTCCCGGGAGCCGGCGGCGCGTGACGCCAGGCGGGCTACTGGAATTGAGCTTCGTGGCGTTGCTCGGTTTGTTTGCATTGCTGTTCCACGACTACCGGGCAGACCACTTCGTCCATGCAGGTATCGTGTGCTTGTTCGCGGGTGTGCTCCACGCAACTCCCGCTGCCTTCTTCAGCTGGTTGCTGCTCCGTCGTGGTTTTGCTGTAAATTCAATTGCTGCAGGACTCGTCGCAGGTACCCTTGGGGGACTGGCCGGCGTCACGATGCTGGAGCTGCACTGCGCCAACTTGCAAGCCCCGCACATACTCATTTGGCATACGGCAGTGGTGCCGGTGAGCGGGGTCATGGGGGCATTGGTGGCCTGGCTGATACGTATGGCGAGAACGTCGTAGTGTTTTGCTTTCGTAACGTAACAAACAATCAGACTGAGCCGGGGAGACCAAAAACTTCGCGGCGCAATTGAAACAGGGCGCAAGAGCTGAAAGGTTCATGCGCCCTCGACTTTTTTGCGCTCGTTTGGCGCCTCGTAAGACAATTCCGCCGTACCCTCACCCCTCCGCCTTCTTCACCGGATCGATTCGCTTTTTGCACAGGCATGCACAGATTTACACAGGAAAACCCAGCAAGTCCTCTTGCCAAGCTTTCAAAGGAAGAATACAGTCACTCCAGATTGAGCCGCGAAGCTTCAAAACCTTTGCGGCACAATTGAAAAGGGGGCGCAGGAATCGCAAGGTTCCAGCGCCCTCAATTGTTTTGAGCCCCAGTCTCGTTAGACACCGCCCCGCGCGGGTAGCGCATACAATGAGCTGCTGCTCGCCGGTGTCTCTTCTATAAAAGCGAATAAATGGAAGGATCAACTGAGACGTGTGTCGCTGCGTCGCCGCTCACTGTGTACGCCTGCCCATCCGCGCGTGAGAAGTGCAGAAAGCGGCTGATATGGTAGTCCTCATCGAAAGCCGAAAACAGGTTTTGCGTTTCTGGCTCGCTTAGGCCGAACGCAGAGAGAGCCACAGGGTTACCAAAATTCCCCGCCAGCGCAGCATAGCGTTCTACAACTTCGCGAAGGTTCATCATCGGCGCTCGCTGTATGGATTCGGCGCTCATGCCAACCTCCGCCGGGAGTGTAGCGCGGCTTCAGCCGACGCGAAAGCCGGAATTTGGCGAGAGGCGCAACGATTCGGTAAGATGATCGGCGTCAATTCATTTGATCGGAGGATCGCTCATGGGCTTGAGTGTGGGTCAAACGGCACCTGATTTCGCTCTGAAGGATCAGAACCAGAAGGAAATAAAGCTTTCAGACTTTGCGGGGAAAAAACGTGTCGTGTTGGTCTTCTATCCGTTGGATTGGAGCCCCACCTGCACGAATGAGCACGCTTGCTTCGTCAATGACATGAAAAGTTTTGATTCCCTGGATGCCGAGGTGCTCGGCGTAAGTGTGGACAGCGTCTGGTCGCACAAAGCGTACGCGCAAAAAATGGGCATCAAGTACTCGCTGCTGGCGGATTTCCAGCCGCGCGGCGCGATGAGTGAAGAATACGGCGTCTTTCTGCCGGAAAAAGGCATCACTGGCCGGTCCATTTTTATTGTCGACAAGCAGGGTAAGGTTGCGTGGCTGAAGCACTACGACATTCCGGTAGTGCCGGATATCAAGGAAGTCGCTAGCGCGCTCGCAGGCGTTACGTAACGAAGGAGAAGGCAAAAGGCGCGATCACTTCGGATTGCTAGATGATTGCGCCCTTGGGACCGAAGGCGCTGCGAAAGAACGCACTAGAAGCACCAATTGCCAGCGCTGCTCCTCGGTCAACTTTTTCTTAAAGGAAGGCATCGGCTTGCGGCCTTCGCTGATCTGGTAAAAGATCTCTCCATCAGTCAACTGGCCGATTTTCGCCGAGTCAGTCAGGTCTGAAGGCGGAGGATCGTACATCATGGCGTCCGATCCGTCTCCCTTACCCTTGTCCCCGTGGCAATTGTCGCATTTGTCCGCGTAGACCTCTTTGACCGCGGCGAGGTTCGCGGCCGAAGCCGTCAGCGGATTCTTCCGCGCCTTCTCCGCAGGCGGAACGATCCACGGCGGCGTGCGGAACACCGCAAGTCCAATCGATACCGCGATCAGGCCGAGCGCGCCGATAAACAAAATCAAACGGAATTGCTTTCCTCTTTGCAAGGTTGCCACCATTTGTCCATAGAGTGTCGCACAGGTGGATTCTGCGCGGGAAACGCCACGGCACAGGTTGGAGAACGGATTAGGCGCCGCGGAAGATCAGCCAGAGCAACTCGCCGTTGAAGAAAAGGATGGCCGCCGTAACCACCCATGCAACCACCGTGGTGAACCTGGAGTTGACGAATTTTCCCATCTTGGCGCTTTCGCCGGTGAACTGTACCAGCGGGATCACCGCAAACGGCAACTGAAAGCTCAACACTACCTGGCTGAGAATTAGCAGGGAGGTCAGCTTTCCTTCGCCGGCGATGCCGATGACGAAGATGGCCGGAAGAATCGCAATCGAGCGTGTAACCAGCCGGCGGATCCAGGGCTTCAACCGGATCTGCAGGAACCCTTCCATGACGATTTGCCCGGCGAGCGTACCCGTGAGCGTGGAATTCTGCCCGGAAGCGAGAAGCGCGAGCGCAAACAGTGTGCTCGCGAGGCTAACACCGAGGACGGGACTTAGAAGCTCGTAGGCCTCGGCAATGTCCGCAACTTCGTTGAGGCCACGGGTGTGAAATGCTGCGGCACCGAGCGCAAGAATGGCGGCATTGATAAAGAGCGCGAATCCCAGGGCCACCGTGGAGTCAATAACGGAATATCTGATGGCCTCGCGGCGCCCCTTGTCGTCCTCACCAAAGGCGCGCGTCTGCACGATGCTGGAATGCAAGTAGAGATTATGTGGCATCACCGTGGCACCAATGATGCCAATGGCGATATACAGCATTTCTCTATTGCGGAGTATCTCGAGCCGGGGAAGAAATCCATGTGCCGCTTCAATCCAAAGCGGACGCGCAAAGAAGATCTCATAAGCAAAGCAAATGCCGATGCTGCCGATAAGAGCGACTACAAAAGCCTCTACGAGGCGGAAGCCGCGGCCCTGCAGCGCCAGAACAAGAAGAACGTCAAACGCAGTGAGAATGACGCCGAGGAGAAGAGGAACACCAAAGAGAAGTTTCAGAGCAACCGCGGAACCCAAGACTTCGGCTAGGTCGCAGGCCGCAATGGCGAGTTCGCAGATGACCCAAAGAAATATGGACAAGCGGTGGGAATAATGGTCGCGGCAAGCCTGAGCGAGATCTCGGCCGGTGGCGATGCCGAGCTTTGCGGAAAGAGCCTGCAGAAACATGGCCATAAGACTGCTCATCAAGACCACGCTCAGCAAGGTGTAGCCAAACTTCGAGCCCCCGCCGATATCCGTGGCCCAATTGCCTGGGTCCATGTAGCCAACGGCGATCAGGTAACCCGGGCCGGCAAAAACTAAAATCTTCCGGAACCAGGAGAGATTCGGAGCAACCGGGATGGAACGGTGCGCTTCGGGCAGGGACGGAAGCGTTAACGCGCGCCGCCACCCCGCAGTAACGGTTCCGGCAGGATCCGGCTGCGAACCGAGCGATTTGGCGAGTAGGTCTCCCATGAAATATTAACTATGGTGAACTTCCATCCTAAACTACATTTAACGTCAGCGAGTGTCAATAGAACTTTTGCCGCAAACGACCTGTTCTGCATCCTCATCGAGAGTCGCCTCTCCTCTAGTGCAGGATTTGACTGTGGTACCTTGGAAGAGAATTTCGAGGAGAAGAACATGGACGACAAGCAGGCGCCGCAACAGCCGCCACCGGGTCAGGTGCAGATCAAGGCGGACGAGAAGGAACTGCAAGGTATGTACAGCAATCTGGTGATGATTCAGCATCACGCGGAGGAGTTCACGCTGAATTTCGTTTATGTTTTTCCTAATGCAACGCAGGGCAAGTTGCTCAGCAGCATGATCGTCAGTCCCGGCCATGCCAAGCGCATCTGGCGGGCTCTGGGAGAAAACATTTCGCGCTTTGAAACGCTGTACGGCCCAATCAAGGAAGGACCGGAAGGCACACCGGGAGCAAACATCGGTTTTGTGCAGTAACACGGAGAGCATGAGTGAGATTTTGCGCGGCGAGCGACCAGGCCATGCTCGTCTATCTAGGCGACGAGATTGGCTTAGCCGCGCATGAGCGTGTATTGGCGCTGTTGCGCTTGTTGCAGAAAGATCCGCCTAATTGGATGCGAAATTTCCAGCCGGCCTATACCTCACTGATGGTGACGTTTGATGCCTGCCGTGTGGACCACGCGGAAGTGGAAGCCACGCTCCGAAAATTCGAGCCGCGAGCAGCTGCCATTCGTCGCCCAAAGCCGCGTACGGTCGAAATTGCCGTTTGCTATGGCGGCGAGTTTGGCCAGGACCTCGAAGAAGTGGCCAGCCTTCGCGGATTGAAACCCTCCGAAATCATCGCGCTTCATACTTCACGAACCTATCACGCTTACTTCCTGGGATTCGCGCCTGGATTTGCGTATCTCGGCGATCTTCCGCAAGAGATTGCAGCTCCGCGGCTGGAAACCCCGGGGAAAAAGGTGCCGGCCGGCAGCGTCGGAATTGCCGGAAGGCAAACAGCCGTTTATCCGTTTGCCACGCCCGGTGGATGGAGAGTCATTGGGCGTACGCCAGAAACCATGTTCCAAAGCGATCGTAAGCCGATGGCCATGATTTCAATGGGAGACCAAGTAAGGTTTCGGGCGATCTCTCCGAAACAGTTCTGGAAGATGGAGCAGGCATGACGTCCCTCGTCGTCGAATCTCCAGGACTGCTCACGACGGTGCAGGATCTGGGCCGTCCAGGTTTCGGGCCACTGGGAGTTTCGCCTTCTGGAGCCGCAGATCCGGTGGCCCTGCGATTGGGAAACCTGTTGGTTGGAAACGATCCCGGCGCGGCCGCGCTTGAAATGACGTTGCTCGGCGGAACTTTCGCTTTTCCCGAGGAAGCTGTCGTGGCGCTGACGGGCGCCGACTTCGGTGCCACGATCGATCGGCGCCCTGTAGAGATGTGGGCGGCACATAAAGTTCCGGCCGGAGCAAGAATTGCCCTGGGGCCCGCGCGCAACTTCGCGCGCGCTTATTTGACGATCGCGGGAGGCGTGCGAGTGCCGGCATTCCTTGGCAGCGCTTCTACGCATCTTCTAAGCGGGTTGGGAGGACATGAAGGACGGGCGCTGCGCAAGGGAGATGTCCTGAAAACCGGCGCGCTTAGAGAAAAATTCCAGGAACGAAGAATCTCGATGACTGCGTTGCTAGCCTTGAAACCCAGAAAAGTTCTACGGGTGACCGAAGGCCCACAGATGCATTTGTTTTCCGAAGCGGATAGACAGGAATTCTTTCGCGGTACTTTTCGGGTGAGCGAGTCTTCGGACCGTACCGGAGTACGGCTGGAGGGCAAGCGGTTGGTCTCCAATTTGCCAGGAGAAATGATCACAGAGGGCGTCCCGCTTGGAGCAATCCAGGTAACGCTCTCCGGTCAACCGATTGTATTAGGTGTGGAGCAGCAAACCACGGGCGGCTATCCCAAAATCGCCAATGTGATTGGAGTGGATTTGCACCGGTTGGGACAACTTCGTCCGCGCGTGGAAATTCGCTTTGAACGAACTTCGCTCTCGGTGGCTCGCTCCTTGTGGATCGAACAGGAACGGCTGCTGAACAGTCCGGGTCAACTGTTTGCATGAGATATGTGGACGTGAATTGCGACATGGGCGAAATGCCCGAGGCGCTGGCGGACGGCAGCCAGGAAAAGCTGATGCGTTACGTCAGTTCCGCGAATGTCGCATGTGGAGGCCACGCCGGAGACTCGAGGATGATGCGCGCCACGATGGAGCAGGCGTTGAGACACGGAGTCGCCATAGGAGCCCATCCCGGTTATGAGGACCGCGCCAATTTGGGGCGCACAGAATTGCAGCTTCCCTCGGCGGAGATTTCGCGCCTGGTCCACCGCCAACTTGCAACGCTTGGCGAAATCGCAACGCAGTGCGGAGCGATCATCGGCCACGTCAAGGCCCACGGCGCTCTGTACAATCAGGCGGGGCGCGATCGCCAGATCGCGCGCGCCATTGCGGAAGGAGTGCGGCGCTGGAACGCGGACGTAATCCTTGTTGGCCTGGCGGGTTCCGTGATGCTGGATGAATTCCAAGCTGCCGGCTTTCCGATAGCCGCCGAAGCGTTTGCCGATCGTCGCTACGAAACAAATGGCAGTCTTCGCCCCCGTAAGTTCCAGGATTCCGTATTGCATGATCCGGAAGAGGCAGCTGTGCAGGCGGTGCGCATCGCAGAGCGATGCAGCGTGGTAGCGGTCGACCGTAGTATTGTTCCGCTCACAGCGCAGACGATCTGCATCCACGGCGACACACCAAGCGCGCTGGAAATCGCGGCCGCGGTGCATCGAACCCTGACCGAAGCCGGGGTCGAGATTAAATCTTTGACGAAGTAGTGCTACAGGTGCGTCAGGTCGGTTGCGGATTAGAAAAGGCCATCGTAGAATGAATAAGTTGTGGTTTTCGAGCCACGTAGTGTTTGCGGGCCTGTAGCTCAGGTGGCTAGAGCGCGCCCCTGATAAGGGCGAGGTCGGTGGTTCAAGTCCACCCAGGCCCAC
>CAWILQ010000021.1:0-41856 GCA_963836965.1 Candidatus Acidiferrales bacterium | reverse complement strand
GTCGGCGGTCATTGGACTTGCGCTGCCGGACACAATCAGTGCCGGCGTATCCGACTGAGTTTGCTGTTCAGCATGCATATTTGGCACTCTCAGAGACCCGGACACACTCACGGACAGTCAATGCAAACTGTATAGACTCAATGAGTTGCAGGGGAACTGGGGTATATGAGCAGACCGACAGCGCCCTACCAAGTAACACTTTGTGTTTTCGCAAAGCTCAGCGCGAGCAAAATCGCTGTAGTGAGCGCGATGCTCAACCTGATTGTTCGGCAAAAGTGAGAAGCTCGGGCGTATACTTTTACCGAGGTCCCCGCCGGCAGTTGTGTTTCGCGCGAACACAAATGAACAGTGATGTCTTATGGACAGTACAAAAAATTCTTGAACAACTCTTCGACGTCGACCCACACTCAGTTTCCCTAGAGACGAAAGCATCTGACATCCCCCAATGGGACTCGGTGGGCCACTTGTCCCTTTGCGGCGCTCTGGAAGAGGTTTTCGAAATACGGTTCGAAGTAAATGAGATGGCCGAGATGACTAGCGTTCGCACAATCGTCTCGGTCATTGAAGCGCGGAAGGCTCCGAACTGAGGCACCTCGATGCAGCGGAGCAAATTGTCCGTGCGATTGTCCGCGAGCTGCGTACAGAGCCGTCCAATGTGAGCCCACATCCCATGGCGCTTTCGCTGATTACGTTGTTGTTGGCTGCTGTACTACCGTGTAAAGCCCAAAGTCCGCCTACGAACCAGAAGGTCGGGAGTTCGAATCTCTCAGGCCGCTCAAATCGTTCCTCCATCATTCACTTTCCATTCGTAGCAGAGATGAAACTCCGTCTCATTTCCGGTAGGATGCTCGTTCCGCCGGAATCGAAGTTGGGAGTTAATACGTGAAATTCTCATTCGTTGGCTGCGCTACGGTTTTTGCAATGGCCTTGGCGGTCGGCATATGTGGCGCGGCAAAGAGTGGCGCGGAGACCAGTGCGCAGAACTCCCCTGAAGCCGCCAAGCTGAATCAGCGTGGCGTGGAACATCTCCAAAAGAAGGACTACGACGCAGCCATCGCGAACTTCCGCGAGGCGTTGCAGCAGCAGCCCGAATTTCCCGAGGCCCTCGACAATCTCGGTAAAGCCCTAGACGCTTCCGGCAAAGACGGTGAGGCGGTCGCCGATTTCGACAAAGCGATTCAATTGGCGCCGCAGAATGCCGCGGCCTATGCCGACAAGGGCCTCGCGCTCTTCCACGAGGGGAAATACGAAGCCGCCGCCGCAGCTTACCGGCAGGCTCTCGAACGTCATAAGGAATTCTCCGAGGCGCAAAACGGGTTGGGCGGAGCGCTTCTCCACCTCGGCAAAACCGACGACGCCATCTCTGCGTTCCGTTCCGCGGTCGTGATTAATCCCAAGAACGCCGACGCCCTCGGCAATCTTGGCTCGGCGCTGCTTTCGCAAAACAAGGCGTCGGAAGCGCTCCCCTTTCTCCGCAAAGCCCACTCTCTTCGTCCTGATATACCGGAATTCCTCGAGAATTACGCGCGCGCGTTGGAAGAAACCGGCCAGACTCACGAAGCCATCGCTGCGTACCACAAGGCCACCGTGAAGCATCCCGATCAACCCACTGCGTGGGCGGGTCTCGGCCATGCCTACTTCAAATCCAAGCGCTACGACCTGGCCGCTTCCGCGTTTCAGAAAAGCCTGGCACTGAAACTCGACCAACCGGACGTTCTCTCGGCTCTCGGGCAGGTGCAAATCGGGGAAGGCAAGGCCGCTGATGGTATTCAGTCCCTTGAGAAATCCCTCTCTCTTAAGCCCGACGACTTCTACGCGCTCTACAGTTTAGGGAACGTGTATTACGCGCAGAAGGATTACGCAAAATCGGCTTTCTACTATGAGAAGGCCTACCAGCAAAAGCCAGATTTCCCGGATTCGCTCGCCGGTTTCGGCGCCAGCCAATTGGCCGCTAACAAGTTTGGCGATGCAATTGCAACCTACCAAAAACTCGTTGCGCTCAAGCCGGACGACGCCAATATCCGGTTCAACAGCGGCACCGCTTTTTTCAATGCCGGGAGATTTCAGGAAGCTGTGGACAATTACCGCGAAGCCGTCCGCCTGAATCCATCCTTCGCGCACGCTCACTACAACCTGGGTATGGCGCTGCTGCGGCTCAACGACGCGAAGTCCGCACAAGCGGAATTTGCCGAAGCTCATCGCCTCGACCCGAGCCTAAATCCTCCAGGCGCCGTAAAATAGTTAAGGCAGCAGTTGGTAGCTTACGAACGCGAGGTTTTTGCTGTCGGGCGACCAAGACGGCACGTTAATTGTTCCCTGTCCGCCAAACAATTTTGCAAGAATCGTGATCTTGCGATCCGAAAGCAACATGAGACGTAGCGTTACATCCTTGTTTTCCGGATGACCACTCACATCCTTTCCGTAGGAAAGAAACACGATCCATTTCCCGTCCGGCGACGGATGCGGGAACCAATTATTGAATTCATCCGAGGTGATTTGTTCTTGCGCACTGCCGTCCGCTTTCATTCTCCAGATCTGCATCTGGCCGGTGCGCTCCGAATTAAAGTAGATAAATGATCCGTCAGGGGTGTAGTCCGGGCCGTCATCCAATCCTTTTGCGGTTGTCAACTGTTTCTCGGCACCGCCTGCAGCTGGAATTGCGTAAATGTCGAACTCACCATTGCGTTGACCCACAACCGCCAGAGTCGTTCCGTCCGGCGACCAACCGTGCCAGTAAGAAGGCGAGTTCTGCGTGACGCGCTTCGGATCACCTCCCGAAATCGGCAGGACATAGACAAGGGAATTGTGGTCTTCCTGCGATTGATCGCTGACCACCAGCCATTTGCCGTCCGGCGAAATGCCGTGATCGTTGTTGCAGCGATTCGCAAAGCCCGTGTTGATTTGTTCTGGCGCTCCGCCTGTCGCCGGAATCTTCTCAATGTGGCCGTTGCGGTTGAAAAGCAGGTAGCTTCCGTCGCGCGCCCAGTTTGGCGCTTCAAAACGTTCCGGCGCGACATAAATCACGTGGCGATCCGTCGAATCAATGCTGATCGTTTCCAGTGTGCTATACAAAGCGCCTTGGGCGGCGGAATTCAACGGCCGAATATTCACGTTTGAGAACACCGCCTGCTCCACGATGTCCTTCTCGTGGGAACACAAGCCAATGCCGACGTAATACTCTCCGTGAATCGGCACACGGATCGAGCCGCCCGCGACTTCCACCTTTCCTCCGCGAGGACCGAGCAGCATGGAAAAATACTCCCCCCTTTTTTCCAGCTGCAGTGTCTGTGGAGCGGAAATGTTCGCCTGGATTTCGTGGGTCGCCGCGCCTTTCTCGTCGCGATATTGCAGCGAAGTCAGACCGACACCATGAAGGGCGATATCCACGTACGCCGAATCCGGGTCCAAGGATTGGCGGATGATCACCACCGCCTTGCGATGTGGATTTTTGCCTTCGCCAAGAAAATTCACGTCGGCCCTGATGACATTGTCACCGCTTGCTTTTTTCCATACAAACTGAAATGCGTCCTTGTTGAACCACATATTTTCGCCGCTGGCGGACACCGTGTACTTTCCGGTCGCCGCTTCGAATGTGGCCGAACCGGCGTGCAGGACCGCGCCAACATCACCATTGTCTTCGAGGATCCCCAACCGCGTATCGCCAGTACTCCGGCCCACAACGCAAAGACCCAGTGCCATCGCGAAACCCATGGAAAGAATGATTCGGGCCCGTGTAACCGACGTCGCTGCAACGAATCGCATCATTCCGCTCCTTTTTCCGCCAATCGATTTAGCCGCTCACTCACGTTCAAAAGCGCCCGCCCGTCATGGTACGCGGCTTTCCAGATGTCTCCTTTTACATTGTCGACGGCCTTGCCGTCCTCGCCAACCAGTTGATAGACGCCGTGAAACTCCGAATCCATTTGATATTCTCGGATGAAATCCCATTGCAACTGGAACGCTTTGAAATAGACGTCGGTTTGCTTGCCGTAGCGGTCGTGCATCAGAAGCAGCGCATTCAATCCTTCAAACTCCACCCACCATTCCTTGGTTTTGCGCTCTGGCAGACCCATCGTGGTGCCATCCTGATAGAAGCCGCCTAGCTTTTCGTCCCAGCCATAATGTAGCGCGTGATCCACCAGCATCCGCGCCATCCTTTCCGTCCGCGGGTCGTGGCCTTTACCGAGCACATCTTCCGCTTCCAGCATCAGGTAAGCGGCTTCGACGTCGTGCCCGTAGGAATCGTCGTCGGGAAACGCCTGCCAGGCATTGGTGAAGTAGAGGTTCATCGCGCCTGGGTCAACGCAAACCTTGTCGCGAATGATCGCCAACAGCTCTTCAATCCTTTGCCGCAACACATCGTCTTTCCAAACTTCGTACAACTGCGTAAACGACTCCAGTAAGTGAATATGGGTATTCATGGATTTGTAGCCGACCGGAAATCTGGAAACTGGCATGAGTTCAACAGTTCCTGTTTCCGGATGCCCTTCAAAGGGATGGCCATCGCGTGTCAAGTACTCGAAGTAGCCGCCATTCTTGCCGTCATGCGCGTGCTCTTCCATCCAGCGAAATCCGTTTTGCGCATATTCCAGGGCTCGCGGATCTTGCGTCGCCTGATAAGCCGACGCCAGGCCATAAATTGCGAAGCTCATGCCGTAAAGCTGCTTTCCGTCGGTGTAAAAAGGCGTAGTCTCTCCGGTTTCCGACAAACCCCAATAGAACCCGCCATACTGCTTGTCCCAAAGCGCTCCGGTCAGGTAATCAATGCCGTGCTTCACGTATGGCAGATACTGCTGTTTCATCGCCGGTCGCCGTTGCACGATCTGCGAGGTGATCCAGGTCATCCGTCCTTGAAACACGGAAAATTTGCTTTCTTTTCCGTATGGTTTCCATTCCCGGGAGAAATTGGAACGAAAACCGCCGTGATCGTTATCTACCGTTCGGGGAAACCAGACTTCGAGGATGTTGTGGTTCAATGCGTCATCAACCTGCTTCGCAAATTCCAGGTAAGATGCGCGTGTCGCGGGCTGGTAGACGATTGCATCGGTCGCCGGCGGGGTCTGCGCCATGATGCACGTCGCAAGCGCGATGAACAGAACGAAGAGCTGCAAGAGCACGAGCACAAGCCTTTTTCGACAAAAGCACATCGAAGAGCTCCGATCACTGGATTAGTTCGACCGCTACTTGAAAAGCCCTCGAGAAAGCAAATTCATTCTGGCGCCTCAGGCATTAAGAAGCAGCTCCAACATTTTTCGATCCAGCTTATGGCTCTTAAAGTCTTCATATTTTACGTCCGCGCGTTCGCTGTCCATTACCCCAAAGGAACCGCGAAGATTCCACAGTGCGTTGCCCCACCTTGCCTGCTTCCACACCGCCAGGCAGTCCGCCATCCACGCGAGCGCAACCTCATGGGGAGTTTTGTTGAAGCATCCCCATTCACCGACATGGACCTGGACCCCTTTCTCCGTGATCTCTTTGTAGAGGTCGACATACACCTGCTGCAAATGGGCACGATCCCAAATCTGGCCATGGTCGTCCGTCAGCGGCCACGTCGGTGGATTCAAAGTTTCAAACTCGTCCTTGGGAACCCAGGTGGCTGTGTAGTGGCTTACCGCTTTGGGCTGATAGCCGCGAGTGCTTTGCACCAAGCCCAGGTCCGCAATGCCGACGACCGGCGCCTGACCGATATTCATTCCATCCGCGAAAATCAGACGACCGGGATCGATCTCACGAATCGCCCCGACCAGGGCGTTCACAATCTCCACGTACCGTTCCTCAAGTGCTCCTTCATAAGTGCGCATTTTGGGCGGCTCGTTGATCAAGTCGAAACTCAATTGGCGATTGGGGATTCCTTTGTAGCGCCGCGCAAACACCTGCCAGTGGAGCTTCGCCGCGGATAGGGCTTTCTCGCGCTGCGGCTTGGTGCCCGTAAACAAATCGGCGGGCTCCAGTTCCCGCTGATTGATGCAGTACCCCGGAATGCGATGAAAATTAATGTTGATGTGAATTCCGTGCTGCTTGCCCAAATCGACCGCACGATCCACCTGCTTGAGAGGTTCCTCGCGAATCACGGTCCAATCGTCGCGGTTCCCCCAAACCCAGTACGACAGCGGAAGGCGCGCGAAATCAAACTTCCACTCGGCCATGGTTGCAAAATCAAATTCATCGAATGCGGGTCCGTCATAGGGATGACCGGGCCACGCAAAGCGACCCTGAAGGTTGAATCCGCGCCAGCGAGGGATGTCGGTGGCGGTTATATCGTCCGACGGAGAATTTGTAGTGCGGAAGGGAAAGGAACGAGGAAGCCCAGAACCGACAGAAGCGAGAAACGTGAGGTCCTTCACAAATGTCCGGCGACGCATGCGCAGTTTCCCCGAGCGACGCGCGATTATACGCCTAGTTACAAAACACGTCTAGATAATCGTTTCTGTAGCATTTTGCGTTTTTCCGGTCCCGGACGCCCCGGAGGTTTACCAGACAACCCGGCGTACTGCGGCGTTAGGTATTTCAGAGTGCCAGGCGTTAGAATAGCTTTTAACTGCACGTCGAGGGCTCTGAGCTGAAAAAGTGAATTTCAGTTAGCAGCGGATGCGGGCCTCATCATGGGTCCCAGAGGAAATTTAATGACAGGTGCAAAACCCCGGTCCAGACAAAACGGAACTGTTGTCACGCTTAAATCGGTTGCGCAACATCTTGGGCTCACGCCAGGCACCGTTTCGGCCGTGTTGAACAACACTAAGGCCGCCCGCACGATTCCAGAGAACACCAGAAAAAGGATTTTCGAAGCTGCCCGCGAGTTGAACTATCAACCGAATTTTCTGGCGCGTTCCTTGCGTGTCAAGAGAACTTACACCGTCGGAGTCATCGTCGAAGAGATCGGCGACACCTACGGAGGCTCAATTGTCGCTGGCATCGAACCCTACCTCCGCGATAACAATTTTTTCTTCCTCACGGTGGCTCATCGTCACGATCCGAAGCTGCTGCAAACCTACTCCCAGTTGTTAGCTTCTCGCGGTGTCGAAGGGCTCATCACCATTGACACATCGATCGATGAAGAGGCGGTTCTGCCCACTGTCGCCGTCGCCGGCCACCAGAAAGTAGAAAACGTCACCAACATTATTCTCGATCATCGCCGTGCCGCGGAACTTGGCCTATGTCACCTCAAGGAACTCGGCCACGAACGGATAGCTTTCCTTCGCGGTCAGCCAAAAAGTTCAGACTCGGCGTCACGATGGGAAGCCATCCAGGAGGTAGCCCGCGAGTTTGACATCAGGATCCGGCCGGAACTCGTTCTGCAACTTGAAGGTATGGAATCGACGCCGGAACTCGGTTATCCGTATGGGAAAGCCTTGATTGCCCGCAACATTCCGTTCACCGCCTTGTTTGCCTACAACGACATTTCGGCTATCGGTGCGATGCGGGCTTTTCAGGAAGCGGGTCTTCACATACCGGAAGACATCTCGGTTGTGGGATTCGACGATATTTCGATTGCGTCTTTTTCAATCCCGCCCCTTACAACGGTTCGTCAGCCTCTCGAGAAGATGGGAAGAATCGCTGCCCAAACATTATTGGACCGGATCGAAAACCCAGACGAGTTCATTCCGGAAATTGCTGTCGAACCCGAACTGATCTCCCGCCGGTCGACCGGCCCACCGCGAAAGCTGTAGCTTCGTCTAACTCCACAAGCGATCCCAGGAGCGTTCCTGATCCCATTGTGGTGTCGGCTCGAAGTAACCCGTTCCTGGCGCCAAGTGTTGCTTCACCAGATCTTCATTCAGCGTCACGCCAAGGCCAGGTCTGTCCGGCACTTCTATCCACCCATGATTGACGATTGGAGTCTTCACTCCCTCTTCCACCAATGAAGACCACCATGGCACATCCAAGGAGTGATTTTCGAGCGCAAGGAAATTTTCAGTCGCCGCCGCGCAATGAACGTTTGCCATGCAACTCACTGGCGTTCCCGCAAAGTGCATGGCCATCGGAACGCCATACTCTTGCGCCAAATCGCCAATCTTCTTCGTTTCCAAAATGCCACCCGAAGTGGCAAGGTCCGGCTGAATCTTGCCGACGGCGTGATTCTCACAAAGCACCTGGAAGGGCTCCTTCAGATAAATGTCCTCGCCTGTTAGAATCGGCGTGGGGCTTTCCAGAGAAATCTCCTTCAGCAGGTCGGTGAAGTTCCAAGGAATCACGTCCTCCATCCAGGACAGATTGTATTTCTCATAGGCCTTGCCGAGGCGAATTATCGATTTCACGCCAAGATGTCCAAGGTGGTCCATCGAGAGAGGAATTTCCATGCCTACGGCATCGCGAACCGCCGCAACATATTGCTCCAGCATGGCGATTCCTTTGTCCGTCACTTCCATTCCCAACAGAGGATGCGGCAGCTGATGCGGCTTCCATTGCTCGATGTCTGTGGGGTTGGTCACCGTGCCGGGGGTATCCGACACCATCTCTATGCCTAAATCCATCTTCAGCCAGGTGAGACCCATAACCTCCTTGCGCTCCTTCATCCGTTGCGCGTAAACCTTGGGATCGTTGGACTCGGTCGTGTCCGCATAGATGCGAATCTTGTCGCGAAACTTTCCACCGCCGAGCAGCGCATAGACCGGAGCGTTGTACACTTTGCCCGTGATGTCCCAGAGAGCCATTTCAATGGCTGAAACTCCGCCGCCCTGCCTGGCATGGCCGCCGAACTGTTTGATCTCGCGAAAGATTTTGTCGAGCTGGAGTGGATTCTCTCCAACGATGCGGCTTTTCAAGAACAACGCATAAGTGGCGCTGGCGCCGTCGCGCACTTCGCCCAGGCCGTAGACACCCTGATTTGTGTCGACCCGGATGATCGGACAAGGGCTGGGCCCCGGCTTCACGACGGTAGCTATGCGCAGATCGGTGATCTTCAGCGTAGACGGACTGGAGTTCGTGTTTACTCCCTTAGGGTAGGCTTCGATCGACTCACTCGAAAGCAAGCCAGCGCCGAGCGCCAACGCGGACGCTTTCAGAACGTCGCGTCTGCCGAACCTGTTTCCGTAGTTTTTGTACATGGAAGGAACCTCTTCGGATTCTTATAGTCGCAAATCTTCACAGCTTCCAGCGAATTCTGCTTGTTCGTCTCATGAGAGCGGATATCCAGAGATCTGGAAGCCATCACAATCTACCCAAGAATATCGTTATGCAGAAATTCAAAATGCATCCTACCATTGCTTCGGCATCTTGGAGCATGATAAGTTGCCACCGATTTGGGAAGTTCGGCGGTTTGCGTTCTCGCAACAAAATTTCCGCAGCATTGGGGTCTCTATGACTGAGGCGCTTCGCAGTTCGTCCGCAGTGATCCGGTCGGTCGCCGTGCTCGTCTTGCTTTCGGTCGCGCTCCTGTCTGCCGATTTCGCACACGCACAGTTGATGACCTTCTCCAGGCAAGACTTGATCGATTACACGGCTGCAAATCCATTTGATCGCTTTCCCGACGGCAGGCCGAAAGTGCCTGACGCGCTTCTTGAACGAGCAAGAGACCTGTCGGCAGAGGACATCTGGGCGACCCTCCAGGAAAAGGGGTACAACAACCAATTCGCCGATGGCTTCATCATCGTCCATCCTGGGAAAACCATGGTCGGCCGCGTGTTCACGGTGCAATTTATGCCGGTGCGGGAAGATCTCGCGAACGCGGCGGAAAAGAAGGCAAAGGAGCACGGAATCCGCCGCTTGACCAATCAAACTGCGATCGACATGCTGCAACCCGGTGATGTGCTTGTCGTGGACATGTTCGGGAAGAAGGTAAATGGGACAGTCGTCGGAGACAACCTCTATTTCTACGTGATGACCGCCACGCACAAGGGCGGACTCGTTGTCGACGGCAGCGTTCGCGATCTGGACGGAATCACTGAAATCGATATGCCCGGGTATTTTCGGGCCACCGATCCGACTCCCATCGGTAACGTCATGCTTACGGGGATTAATATTCCAATTCGAATTGGCGACGTTACGGTGATGCCCGGAGACCTCGCGGTAGGTGATCGCGAAGGCGTGTATTTCATTCCTCCCCAATTCGTAAAAGAAGTGTTGGACCGCGCGGACGAGATTCACGTTCACGACGACTGGACGAAGAAAAAGTTTGCGGAAGGGAAGTATAAATCCAGCGAAATTTACTCTTCGCCGAGCGACCCGAAATTGAAGCAGGAATATCAGGAATATCTCAAACAGAAACTTGAAGAACTCAAGAAACAGCGCGGTTTAGAGCAATAGTGAAAAAGGGGAACGGCATGGCTGATTCGCCGGAAAAAGAAATCTCGCGCCGCGGATTTTTCGGAAAAATGGGACAGGGCCTGGCCCTGGCCACCGCTGCCGGAACGCTTCTCAAAACAACCGCCGCGCAGCAGGGCTTGGTTGTTCCGGAACCGCCTGGGAAAAAGATGGGTTGGGCGATCGTCGGCCTCGGCAGCCTGTCCATTTACCAAATCTTGCCGGCATTCGCGAAATGCGAGAAGTCGAAGCCGGTCGCTTTTGTAAGCGGCCATCCCGACAAAGCCAACAAATTGGCTGCGCGCTACGGAATCAACCCGAAGAATATCTATAATTATCAGAACTACGATTCGATCAAAGAGAATCCGGAAGTCGACATCATCTATATCGTCCTTCCCAATTGCATGCACGCCGAGTACACGATTCGCGGTTTTCAAGCCGGCAAGCACGTTTTGACAGAAAAGCCCATGGCTTGCACTCCCACCGATTGCCAAAAGATGATCGACGCCGGCCGCGCCGCGGGCAAGAAGCTCATGGTCGCCTACCGCTGCCGCTACGAACCTTACAACCAGGAAGCCATTCGCATTGCGCGCTCCGGTGAACTCGGACCCACCCAAGTGATTCTTGCCGACACCGGATGGAACGCCACGAATCCCGATCAATGGCGCCTGAAGAGGGATCTCGCTGGCGGTGGCTCACTGATGGACATCGGCATCTACGCGCTCAACGCCTCCCGTTATCTCTCCGGCGAAGAACCGACCGAAATCAACGCCATGATCTACAACGCGCCCGGTGACCCACGTTTCAAGGAAGTGGAAGAAACCGTCAATTTCCAATTGCGCTTTCCGAGTGGGACCATTGCCAACTGCACGTCGAGCTACGGCTACTATGCGACCAGCCACTATCGTGTAATCGGAACCCAAGGCTGGCTGGACATGGATCCCGCCACTTGGTACAGCGGCCTGCGCATGAAGGTGGGCAATCGAAGCGGTATCCTGGAAAAGGAACTCCCGACCCGCGATCATTTTGCGCTCGAAATGGATCACATGTCGCACTGCGTGATGGAAAACAAGGAACCTCTCACGCCGGGTGAAGAAGGATTGAAGGACATCTCGCTGATGGTGGCCATCTACGAAGCAGCCCGCAGTGGAAAGACCGTTAAGGTGTAGGACTACGAGCGCGTAAGCACTACTGATCCCGCCATCGTCTTCTTCTAGGGTAACCGAATGCCGACTTCACAGCGTGTCCCGCGATTGCTCCCGGTTTCCGCTTTGCTCGTACCGTCTCTTGCAACGCTTTCTTTCTTACCCTCGGCGCCTGCGGCCGACAGCCTTGTCCACGGGTTGTGGGTTTGGAAAAGTCCGACCGTACTGGAGCAGCCACGCGCCGCTGAGTCCTTGCTTGAGTTCTGCAAATCCGAAGCCATCAACGAAGTGTACGTCTCCATCTCCGAACGAAGTAAGGATGCCGAGGAAGGCAAGCTTGTGCGGCTCATCAAACTCCTGCACCATTCCAAAATTCGGGTGGAAGCATTGCTGTCGAGTACGGAAGCTGACGAGTTGGGAAAACACAGAGATACGTTGATCCGTCACGTTAAGGAAACCGTGGAATTCAATCATCGCCATCCGTCAGAACATTTCGACGGCATTCACCTGGACATAGAACCGCAGCAACGGCCGGAAAATAAAGGTCCGGGAAACCTGCGATTTCTTCCTGGCTTGGCGGATGCGTATCGTGCTGTGTGCTCGGTCGCGGAGCCTGCCGGGTTGACGGTCAATGCGGACATTCAAAACGAACTCCTCAAGGGCGACCTTGCTCAGCGAAAAATGCTGCTCTCCGCGGTGCCAAGAGTCACCTTGATGATGTACGAACTCACTAGCCCCACAGACGGCGAAAACACCGAACAAAAGGCCCATAAGGCTCAACAATCCAGCCAAAAATTTCTCGATATGGCGTTTGAAGGATTGGGCGAACGGAATTTGGCGAAAATGGCCATCGCCCTGCGCACACCGGACTATCTCGAGCTTCTCCCTGAAATGCTGAAGAAGCTCGACGATGCGAATCGCTCAAATCCGCCCTACCTCGGATGGGCTCGGCATTCTTACAACGACCACCCCGCAATGACCACGCGGCCGATCCCTCCTCGAACTCAACGGTGATCCCAGGAACTATTTGTCGGTTTTGCGGGAATACTCGGATGGGCTTCGAAACAGATGGAAAGGTACGCTCCATGGGACAACAGAATCCTTCGAGTGGGCGTCCATTTTTAGGGATTCTTCCGCGAACGCCGCAGAAGCAGGACAAGCCAACCTAAATGAACTTTGCCTCGCAATATTTTCATGTCGACCCCCAAATCCGCCGCTTAGCATTGGCTTGCCTGATTGGCATTGTTTTGGTGGCGCCGTGCGGCGTTTTCGGGCAAACTCAGCAGTCGGCGCAGCAACCAGCCCCCAAAACACCACCGCAGACCGCAACGCAAGATCCTCAACAAGGGCACCCAAAGATCGCCGTGCAGGTGAACACAGTCAGCGTGCTGGCCACCGTTCACGACAAGCATGGGGAAATTATCTCGAATCTTTCGAAAGACGATTTTTCATTGGAAGAAGACGGCCGGCCGCAAACCATAAACTATTTTGCCCGCGAGAGCGACTTGGCCTTGCGTCTCGGACTCCTCGTGGACACTAGCTTGAGCCAGCGAAGGGTGCTCGATCAGGAGCGAACCGCGAGCTACAGCTTCCTGGATCACTTGCTACGGGAAGATAAAGACCTTGCATTCTTGATTCATTTCGACAGGGAAGTGGAGTTGCTGCAAGACTTCACCCCGTCGAAACCAAAATTGCAAGCCGCCCTCCAATCGCTCGAAACTCCACAATTCGCAGGGGGCGGTCGTGGAAACAGCGGCAATGGTGGTGGAAGCGGCGGCGGTACCGGAGATGGTGATCCTGGAGCTGGCGGCGCGAGTTCGGGAGGCCGTGGCCAGCGCCCAAGAGGCGCGGGAACCCTCCTCTACGATGGGATTTATCTGGCGTCCGACGAATTGATGAGAAAACAACAAGGCCGCAAGGCGCTGATCATTCTTTCTGACGGTGTAGATCACGGCAGCAAGGAAACTCTCGCGGAAGCCATCGAAACGGCTCAGCGCGCGGACACGGTGATTTACTCGATTCTGTTCAAGGATGATGAAGGTTACGGTCATTCCGGCGGGGGAATGATGGGACCCCATGGAGGATATGGCGGGGGCCGTCGCGGCGGGGGACATCCGCAGGAACAGCGACCCGACGGCAAGAAAATCTTGGACCAGATTTCGAAGGCGACCGGAGGTCGGTTGTATGAAGTCTCCAAAAAACAGACAGTCGACAAGATCTATGCGGCGATCGAGGAGCAGCTGCGCAATCAATATAGCCTGGGCTACACTCCGGACAAAGACACCGGCCCGGGTTATCACAAAATTCAACTCGCGACCAAAAACAAGGACCTAGTTGTGCAAGCCAGAGACGGCTACTATTCGACAAAATAGCGGCCGGACCTGTTTATCAGGATGCCGAAAACTCGATGAATTGTTCTCTCAGTATGAAAAATCTGTAAACGGCACTCGCTAGCCTGAACTGTAACTATTGACAGTTCCTAGAAGAGGTGATTTTTCATATACTCTCTCTACTCTAACCGTGCAGATGCATTTTTCGCACGGTTCCGAAAGGGATTCAGGAAGAGCCTTTTTTTCAGGCCCACTTTCGCGCAATCCTGTGTGGAAAATTTTGCATTTGCGTTGATGCACGATTCAACGGAAAAGCAAAACCTTTAGGATCTCTTGGGCGGAGATATCCTAAGCTACGCAGGATTGCCCGGTAGTGGGCCTTTTTTTCTCTGCGCGACCCGCCAACTGCTACTCCTCTTCGGATTCTTGCGTGACGATGTGCACATCCACCGGGGGCGAGTCTCTCAAAAACCGGTGTACTACCGACAAATAGAGATACTTGCGCCAGTCGCGAATCGGCGCTCGCCCAAAAACAATCTGCGTGACATGCTTGCCCCGCACGAACTCCGCAATCGTGTCCGCCACGCTCTTTCCCTTGAGCTTCACCACCTGCGCGCCGAGATTCTCCGCAAATCTCAAGTTCGCTTCCAGGATTTTGGGGTTTCTCTCTTGCGGAGCGAATTCGCGCTGCACATGCAGCACATATAACTCCGCATCCATCTTTCTCGCCATCCGCGCTGATCGCGCAATCAGGTACTGCCCGGCGGGACTCCCGGAGACACAAACCGCGATCCTCTCTCGTACGCCCCAGTTCTGGCGGATCTCCTTGGCATCCATGTAGGATTCCAGGCTGCGGTCGACCTGCTCCGCCACCTGCCGCAAGGCGAGTTCGCGTAAAGCAATCAGGTTGCCCCGCCGGAAAAAATTCTTCAGCGACTGTTCCACCTTCTCCTGGCTGTACACATCCCCGCGTTTCATCCGGTTTTGCAGCGCTTCCGGCGTAAGATCCACCATCAAGGTTTCCGACGCGGAAAGGGGCACCCAGTCCGGCACCGTTTCTCGAACGGTGATGCCCGTGATTGCACGCACAGTCGGTGCCAGGCTTTCTATGTGCTGAATATTCAGCGTGGAGACCACGTCGATCTTCGCGGCAAGCAGTTCCTGTATGTCCTCATACCTCTTGCGGTGTTTGCTCCCGGGAATATTTGTGTGCGCCAGTTCGTCGACCAGCACCACTTCGGGTCTTCGTTCGAGGATCGCGTCCACATCCATTTCCTCAAACATCGTTCCCTTGTAGTCCAACTGCTTTCGTTTCACCGCTTCCAATTGACTCGCGAGTTCCTGCACGCCTTTGCGTCCATGAGTCTCTACAATGCCGATAACTACATCCTCGCCGCGGCTTTTCCGGCGTAGCGCTTCGCTCAGCATGCTATGCGTCTTTCCCACACCAGGCGCATATCCCAAAAACAGCTTGAAGATGCCGCGGGATTTCGCCGTGGGCGATACCGCTTCGAGCCACTCTTCAGGCTTCTTTGGCAAGTGACCTTTCTCTCCCCAGTGGGAATTGGCGCTGAGTTACAATATCTGCATGTCGCGCTTGGTCGCCGGGCGCGGGATCGGTTTTGTCGTCGCCTCGATCCTGCTTGCCTCCATCACTTTCGGCTACAGCAAGCTTCTTCACGTCAATCAGACCACGGTGGCCCTGTCGTTTCTTCTCGCGATTTTAGCAGTTTCCGCCGCCTGGGGCATGGTTGTCTCCGTCTATATGTCCTTGACCGCTATGCTGCTGTTCAACTATTTTTTCCTTCCCCCGGTTGGCACATTTACCATCGCTGATCCCCAAAATTGGGTCGCTCTGTTCGCCTTCCTCTGCACTTCCATCATGGGCAGCCAACTCTCGGCCCGCATTCGCAAGGAAGCCGATGCGGCCCATAGCCGTCGCCGCGAAGTCGAGCGCCTCTACTCCTTCAGCCAAAAACTCCTCGGGGAAGGCAACGTCATCCAGCTAATGAACGCCATTCCCAATTTCCTGGTGGATTGCTTTGAAGCCGGAGCCGCTGAACTTTTCCTGCCGCAGAAAGAGAAATACTATCGCTCGGGTTACGGCGCGGCGCAGGTCGACGAAGAGCAGATGAAGACCGCTTTTCTCCGCGACGAAATGATCTCCGACAATTCTCAGGCCCTGTATTTCGTTCCTGTGCGGCTCGGTGTCAAGCCCATTGGCAGCCTCGGCATCTCCGGCGCTCGGCTCGCTCGCCAGACCCTCGATGCCATCAGTTCACTCGTCGCCATCGCCATCGAACGCGCGCGCGCCATCGAGCAGATCGGCGAGACCGAAGCTGAACGGCAAGGCGAACGCCTCAAGTCCGCTCTCCTCGATGCGATTGCCCACGATTTCCGCACTCCCCTCACCGCCATCAAAGCCGCCGCCACCGATCTTCTCGTGTCTACGTCTCAAAGCTCACCGCAACAGCACGAACTCCTCACCATCATCAACGAGGAATGCGACCGCTTGAATCGCCTGGTGGAAGAAGCCGCGGAGATGGCCAAGCTGGAAGCAGGTGAAATTCAGCTCCATCTGGAACCCGTGTCTGCTTCTGCCATCGTCGAAGGCGCCGTTTATCACTTGAAGAAATCTTTGGGCGATCGCCCGATTGTCGAAAACGTACCCGAAAACCTGCCGTTTGTTCGCGCCGATTTTCAAAGAGCCCAGGATATTCTGGTCCAACTCATCGATAACGCGCATCTATACTCTCCCAAGGAAAAGCCCATCATTATTTCCGCCGAATTGACGGGTAATTTCGTCGCCTTCACCGTCGCCGATCAAGGACCCGGCATCGATTCCTTCGAGCAAGGCCTTGTTTTTGATAAGTTTTATCGCGGCAGGGATCAACGCTATCAGGTGCGCGGAACCGGGATGGGCTTACCCATCGCTAAGGCGATTGTCACAGCGCACGGCGGTACGATTTCGGTCACCAGCCAGCTCGGCAGAGGTTCTGTTTTCTCTTTTACGCTTCCTGTGGCGCAGGGGCGGGAGTGACGGGCGATGAACTCCGCAAATATCCTTGTGGTCGATGACGAACCTCAAATTCGGCGTGTCTTGCGTTCCACGCTCTCGTTTCGTGGCTATACCATCATCGAAGTTTCCTCGGGCGAAGAAGCTGTGGATCTCGTCGGCAGGGTCAAGCCGGATTTGATTCTTCTTGATGTGAATCTTCCCGGTATGAGTGGCATTGAGACCTGTCGCGAAATCCGACGCATCACGGACGCTCCAATCATTATGCTGACGGTTCGCAGCGCGGAACGCGACAAGGTCATCGCCCTCGATGCCGGAGCCGACGATTACGTCACCAAGCCGTTCGGCATTGAAGAGCTCCTCGCCCGCGTTCGCGCCTCGCTCCGCCGGCATCCCTCTGCCGACGCGCTTCCGCCCTTCATCTCCAAGGAACTATCGGTGGATTTTGAATTGCGTCGCGTGATCGTGGCCGGAGAAGAAGTCCATCTCGCTCCGAAAGAGTTCGAAGTTCTTCGTCACCTGATCGCCAATGTGGGCAAGCCGGTCACACACCGCCGCCTGCTTCAAATTGTCTGGGGCCCAGAATATGGCGATGAGACGGAAAATCTTCGAGTCGTCATCAATCAACTGCGCAAGAAAATCGAGAAGGATCCCTCACAGCCCAAATTCATCCTGACGGAACCCTGGGTAGGCTACCGCTTCCAGCCTCCCAAAAGCCCGCCTGCAAAAGCCTCCACGCGCTCTTCTCGCTAGCCGCCTGGCTTTTTAGTGGTGGGCCGCTGGACCGCTTCTTGCGGTGCATGCTCGCTTAAAAGAGCAAGTCCTTCATTCCGAGCGGAGTCCGCGAATTGAGGAATCTCTCCGAGATTGCGGATTCTCGCAGTCCCGCCATTTGCCGCCGAATTCTCAGCCAAATTCAAATTCAATTCCAAAACATTGACTCTGGCTTCCCCAAAGCTGCACCCGCGCCACTAACAAACGGTGAGTGCCACATTGAGGAACCATAAGCATGTCAGAGGGAATGAAACTGTCGATGGAAAATGCCATTTTAATCCATTCGTTTCGTGCGCTTGTCTGCCTATCGATCTTGTGACACACTCCTTTTTCGATGGCCTCGTCCCCGATCTCTCCTTCTGCGCCAAATCTGAGCCGGGAATGGGCGCTTCTGCATACAAGTTTTGTCCTCATCGGCATAATTACCACCCTCCTCGGCCCGATCTTGCCCTCCTTTTCGCATCTTTGGTCGCTTAACGACGCCCAGGCAGGTTTCTTCTTCACCTCTCAATATTTCGGGAGCACCCTCGGCGTAATCCTCACCAGCGTCTTGCTTCCGCGCTTTGGATTTTCCAAGGTCATCGGCGCAGGCTTCATATCATTCATCGTCGGCTTTGCTTTCCTGGGCCTTGGCCCCTGGATGATTTCCGCCTTTATGGTCGGAATCATCGGCCTCGGTTATGGCCTCGCGAATCCCTCCATCAACCTACGCGCCACACAACTCCCTTCCACAAACACAGCTGCAGCCGTCACACTGCTTAATTTTTCGTGGAGCGTCGGCTCCGTTCTTTGCCCGTTCCTGGTAGGCGCGTTGCTCCCGCTTCTGCATTTACGTGGCTTCGCGTTGCTGATTGGTTTCTTGTCTCTCATCCTCGTGCCGTTCCACTTTTCTTTGCGCCCCGCTCCACAGGCTGTTCATCTGATCGCTCCAACTCATCCATTGTCGGATTGGCTTTCTCATCTTCGCTTGCCTCAGGCAATGCCTCTGCTGGCCCTCTACTTTCTCTACGTCGGCGTCGAAGTGGCCCTCGGTGGCTGGGTCGCCACCGCCGAGAAACGCCTTCCGGGAATGAGTGCAATTACCCTCGTTGTTGCTCCATCCTTCTTTTACGGTGCACTGCTTTTCGGTCGCGGCGTGGCCCCCATTGGCCTGCGCTATGCGTCTCAAATCCTAGTCTCCGTCGGCGGGCTTTCTATGGCGGTTCTCGGTGGTTCCATCATAGTCATAGCTCGTACTCCGCACATTTTGTATCTCGGAGCGGCAGTCGCTGGGTTGGGTCTTGCACCGCAATATCCCATCTTCGTCACCTGGCTCGCGGAGATATTTCGCCAAGACTCGAGTTGGATCGGAGCTCTGTTTTTCGGCGCCGCCGGTCTTGGCGGCGGAGCCATCCCGGGGCTCGTGGGCGTCGTTTCTTCAACGACTCATTCGCTTCGCGCCGGTTTTTTCATCCCGCTGGTGATCAGCTTTATCATGATGTTTCTCGTCTTTCGCGCGCGGCCCCACTCACCCGTTGTTCAAATCCCAGTGTAATCTTCGCGGGGCGTCTCCGAAAATCCAGCTCAAGGTTCTCTTGTTTGCTCAACTGCTCCTATCGCCATTACAATTTCCCGCATGATGCCCGAAGCTCGCGTGGCTCCTCCGCTCACACCCGCCGACGCCTCTCGCATCGCCAACAGCCAGTATGGCCTCGAAGCTACGGCGCGCCCTCTCCCCGGCGAATACGATGATAACTTCCACCTGCAGACTTCCGATTCTCGAGCCTTTGTCCTCAAAGTCATGCATCCCGCGCGGGAAGAATCCTTCGTCGACATGCAAAGTCACGCGCTCAGCCACCTCGCGGCCCGCGCGCCTCATCTCGCGCTTCCTCGGGTCATTCCAAACCTGGAAGGGCGCCTCATCTCGCGCCTCCGAACGGAAGATGGCCTCGCCCGGTTCGTCTGGCTCCTGACCTTTCTTCCCGGCAAGACGCTGGCTGAGGCAAAACCTCATTCGCCCGGACTTCTCAGTTCTCTCGGCGGCCTCCTTGCTGAAATCGACACCGCGCTTCTCGACTTCTCTCATCCTGCTGCGCAGCGCGAATTGAAGTGGGACCTATCCCGCTCTCTTTGGGCGCGCGAATTTGTTCGATATATCCGGGATGACCATCGCCGCGCGCTCGCTAATCAATTCCTCACGCTCTTCGAGACCGAGGCAGTTTCACGATTTCAGGAATTGCGCCGCAGCGTGATTTATGGCGACGCCAACGATCACAACGCGCTTGTCTCCCCTCCGTGGCCGTTGCCTCGCCGCGTGGTCAGCCTTGTCGACTTCGGCGACATGCACACCGGTTACACCGTCGCTGAACCCGCGGTCGCCGCCGCATACGCCATCCTCGGCCACGAAAATCCCCTGCCATTCGTGTGTGCGTTGCTCGCGGCCTACCACAGGAAATTTCCTCTCAACGAGGAGGAAATCGCTGCGTTCTACCCTTTGATGTGCGCACGTCTCGCCGTCAGTGTCATTAACTCCGCGCATCGCCAGTCTCTCGTTCCCGATGATCCCTATATCACTGTGAGTGAAGCCGCAGCATGGCAGGGGCTCGAACGCCTCGCCAAAATCAACCCGCGTCTGGCTCATTACACATTTCGCTCGGCCTGCGGACTCCCCGCTGTACCTCATGCCGGGAAAATCCATCGCTGGCTGGTCGAGAATTCCCGCTCCGCGGCTTCCGTCATTCCGGCGAATCTCCGGGAAGGGAATTGCGTTGTCCTCGATCTAAGCGTAGGCAGCAAGCTCCTGGGCGCCGATGCGACGCAATCTGCCGAGTGCCGCATGACGGCGGAAATTCAATCGCTAAAGCGCGCCGCAAATGCTGCGGTGGCAGTTGGTCGCTACAACGAGCCTCGGCATGTTTATAGTTCCCCTGGTTTTGCCGGCGGGCCCAATCCCACCGACGAGCGCCGCACCATGCATCTTGGAATCGACCTCTTTGCTGAGCCAGGAACGCCGGTCAGCGCACCTTTCGATGCCACAATTCATGCCTTTGCGGACAATCGTGCCCCACTCGATTACGGTCCGGTCGTCATCCTCAAACATCAAACCGTTAGTGACCTCGAATTCTTCACTCTCTTCGGTCATCTTTCGCACGAATCTCTCTCCGAATTGCGTGTCGGTGATCGCCTCGCGAGAGGCCAACCCTTCGGCCGCATTGGCGCTGCTTCCGAAAACGGCGGCTGGACTCCGCATTTGCACTTCCAGGTCATTCTCGATCTTCTCGATCGCTCTACCGATTTTCCCGGCGTGGCCTTTCCTTCTCAGCGAGAAGTCTTCACCGCCCTCTCTCCCGATCCCAATGTCATCTTGGGCATTCCCGAAAAATGTTTTCCATGTCCTGAGTCTTCGCTCCACGCCACACTTTCCGCCCGAAGCAAACTCCTCGGCGGAAACCTCAGCGTCTCCTACGATCGTCCCCTCAAGATCGTCCGAGGCTGGCGCCAATACCTGTACGACGAAAGCGGCCAGGCTTACCTCGATGTTTATAACAACGTTCCGCTGGTCGGGCATTCTCACCCACGTATTGTCGCGGCCGCGCAACAGCAACTTGCCCTCCTCAACACCAACACGCGCTACCTCCACGACAACATTCTCCGTTACGCCGAGCGCCTCACCGCACTTCTTCCGCCCCCTCTAGAGGTCTGTTATTTCCTGAACTCCGGCAGCGAAGCGAACGAACTCGCGATTCGTCTGGCTCAGGCGCACACTGGTCGTGAGGACATCATCGTCCTAGAGCATGCCTACCACGGCCACACGTCCACGCTGATCGACATCAGCCCCTACAAATTCAACGGCCCGGGCGGACGCGGCCAGAAACCGTGGGTTCACGTCGCTCCAATCGCCGATGACTATCGCGGCCGCCACCGTCGCGGTGAACCCGATCTCGCGAAAGACTACGCTGCCTATGTCGAGCAAATCCTGGAAAAGCTGAAGGGAAAAAACTGCGGAGCGGCGGCATTTATCGCGGAAACCCTTCCCAGCGTCGCCGGACAAATCGTTTTCCCCCCAAGTTATCTCGCCGAAGTATACAAACACGTCCGCACCTCAGGTGCCGTGTGTATCGCCGATGAAGTCCAGGTCGGATTCGGCCGCCTGGGCACGCACCTGTGGGGGTTCGAAACACAAAACGTCGTTCCTGACATTGTTGTCTTTGGCAAACCGATCGGCAACGCCTTCCCGCTCGCCGCCGTGGTTACTACCCCCGAAATCGCCGCTTCCTTCAACAATGGCATGGAATTCTTCAGCACCTTTGGCGGCAATCCCGTCGCCTGCGCCGCGGGTCTCGCTGTCCTCGATGTTCTACGCGACGAAAACCTCCAGCAAAACGCCCTCGAGGTCGGAACGCGTTGGCTCACGAGTCTCCGCGAACTGCAATCCACCTACGACCTCATCGGCGACGTCCGCGGCTCCGGCCTGTTTCTCGGCCTTGATTTCGTCACAGACCGCACCACGCGTCAGCCCGCAGCCAACCAAGCCTCCTACGTCATGAATCGCTTTCGCGACCGTGGGATCCTCGTCGGTACCGACGGTCCTCACCACAACATCATCAAGCTCCGCCCTCCCTTGATTTTCTCGGATGCCGACGCCAACCTGTTTACGTCGACGCTAGCCGAAATTCTGGGAGAGGATCCCGCCCAACCGAACGTGTAGCCCCACGCCTTCAGGCCGGCATCTTGGGTTTGACGCGAACTTTTTTCGCTCTTGCAATTCTCCGCACAAATCCGTATCGCATTGCCAGAATCTCGCATCGAAGGGACAATACCCAATGTGCGCCGCGCCGCTACTGGCGCTGTCGGCTCCGGGATTCTAGGACATGGCGAAAAAACCTTTCATTCTTGCACTGGATGACGACCCTGCGGTCCTTCGAGCCGTAGAACGCGACCTGAAATCCAAATTTTCCGGCGACTACCGCATCCTCGCTGCCGATGCTCCCGACAAAGCGATGGAATTCGTCCAGCAACTGACCTCTCGTGGCGACCGCATCGCTCTTTTCCTGGTCGATCAGCGTATGCCCCATATCAGCGGCACCCAATTTCTCATGAATGCCCTGCCTCTGCAGCCTGACGCCCGGCGTGTTTTGCTCACCGCCTATGCCGACTCCAACGCCGCCATCGATGCCATCAACAAAGTCAAACTGAACCACTACCTGATGAAGCCCTGGGAGCCTCCCGAACAGAATCTTTACCCCATTCTCTCGGACCTCCTCGACGATTGGAACGCCACCAGCCGCGAATCCTTCGAGGGCATCTATGTCGTCGGCACGCGTTGGTCGCCCAATACCCACGAGCTGAAAGATTTCCTAGCAAAGAGCCAGATCCCGTATCGCTGGATCGAACCCGGCTCCACGTCCGATCCGCGCATCCACGCCGCGGTCGGCGATTCGCCAGAAATATTACCAGTCCTGATTTTTCCCGATGGTTCCGTCCTGCAAAAGCCTGCTCTGCCCGATGTCGCCGCAAAACTCGGGCTCACCACCGCTCCCACGCGCGATTTTTACGACGTCATTATCGTCGGCGCCGGCCCCGCCGGACTCGCCTGCGCCCTCTATTGCAGCACCGAAGGCCTTCGCACTATTCTCGTCGAACGCGAAGCCGCCGGCGGCCAGGCCGGTCTCAGCTCGCGCATCGAAAATTATCTCGGCTTCCCCGCTGGTCTCAGTGGCGCGGACCTGGCGCGCCGCGGTGTTACGCAAGTGAAACGGTTCGGCACGGAAGTCCTCGCCCCCGTGCAAGCCGAATCCCTCTGCGTCCAGGGCGAGTACCGCGTCGTGCGACTTTCCACCGGCCAGGAGCTGGTCGGCCACAGCGTGGTCATCGCCTCGGGTGTTCAATGGCGCCGCCTCGATGTGCCCGGAATGGATCGGCTCACCGGCGCCGGCGTTTACTACGGTGCGGCGAACACCGAAGCAGCCTCCTGCAAGGACGAAGACATTTACATCGTTGGCGGCGCGAATTCCGCGGGCCAAGCAGCCGTCCATTTTTCCCAGTATGCGCGCTCCGTCAAAATGTTGGTCCGCTCGGATTCGCTTTCGCGCTCCATGTCGCACTACCTTGTCGAGCGCATCGAGACGATCCCCAATATCCAGGTCCAGCCGCACACGGAAGTCATAGAAGTTCAGGGCCAAGACCGTCTTGAGGGTCTCACCATTCATCATCACGACACAAAGACAGACGAACACCGCCAAGCCGGAGCGCTTTTCGTTTTCATCGGCGCCGAGCCGAGAACGGAATGGCTCGAAGGTGTCGTTTGCCGCGATGCCAAAGGTTTCATTCTTACAGGTCAGAATCTTCTGCGCGATGGCAAACGTCCGCCAGGCTGGACCCTGGAACGCGACCCCGCGTTGCTGGAGACCAACGTTCCTGGCGTTTTTGCCGTCGGCGACGTACGCAACGGCGCCGTGCGCCGCGTGGCCAACAGCGTCGGCGAGGGTTCCATCGTCTTATACTTCGTCAATCAGTATCTCGCGAACCGCTAGCCAAGGAGGGCGCACTCATGCCGGATTCCTGCGACCGCCTTACCCCCGATGAACTCGCGAAAATTCCGCTCTTCGCCGACGACGATCGCGCCGCACTCGAATGGTTGGCGGACCATCTCACGGTGCAATGCTACGAATCAGGAGAAATCATCGTTCATGAAGGTTCCCCGGCGAAAGATTTCATCGTTGTTCTCGAAGGTGAGATGCATTTCCGCCGGCCCTTCGATCCCTACGCTCCGATCTTTGTCCGCTCGGCGGGTCATCCCACCGGCGTCCTGCCTTTTTCGCGCATGAAAGTGATCGGTGGTCGCGGAACCGCTGTGGGCCGCACCCGGCTCGCCGTTATGCCCGCCACGGAACTCCGCGAACTCGTCTATCGGGCGCCCAATCTGGCGCAAAAGCTAGTGGCGGAAATGACCGATCGCACCCGCGAAATGGCGCGTTCCGAGGAACGTACCGCAAAAATGCTTGCCCTCGGCAAACTTTCCGCTGGGCTCGCCCACGAATTGAACAATCCTGCTTCGGCGGCTTTGCGCTCCGCCACGCTTCTGCGCGAAGCGCTAAACAACCGCCGCCGTGAAGCAATTGCTCTGCGTGGCCACGTGATCCCGATCGATGCGCAAGACTTGATGAATAAACTCAGTGAGACCATCGCCGACTGCGGAGGCGGCACCAACACACTCGACGCATTACAACGTGCCGACCTCGAATCCGAACTCGCCGACTGGCTGCAGGAACGCAAATTCACGGGGGATCTCGCCGGCGATCTGGTGGACGCGGGAATCCGCGCGGATGATTTGGGGCCGCTCACAAAGCTGCTCTCTCAGGAAGACTCCCAGCGTGGTATGCAAATTTTGGTTTACGACCACCAGATCCTGTGCCTGACGCGCGAAATCGAGGAGGCATCCCGGCGCATTTCCGATCTGATTCAAGCCGTCAAAGCCTACTCCTATATGGATAAGACACCGATCAGCGAAGTCGACGTCGAGTACGGTATCGACGTGACACTTCGCATGTTCCAGCACCAGTTGAAGCATGGCTTCGAGGTAAAGAAGCAATTCGCTGGCAATCTCCCCAAGATTCCCGCCAACGGCAGCGAGTTGAATCAGATCTGGACCAACCTGATCGACAATGCCATCGGCGCCATGAATTCCCAGTCAAACGGAGAGAAAGTCCTCACCGTGCGCACTATCCTGGAGCCCGACGACGTCCTCGTGGAATTCACTGATAACGGCCCGGGCATCCCCGCCGAAATCCGGGACCGCATTTTCGAGCCGTTTTTCACTACCAAGCCGGTGGGAGAGGGAACGGGCTTGGGCCTGGATATCGTCCAGCGCATCGTGCGCACTCATCAAGGCGACATCCGCGTCAAGTCCCGTCCCGGTGAAACCTCCTTCCAGGTTCGCCTCCCTTTGGCCCGCCAATCTCCTGCCCACCCCAGCAATTAGTTCGTCGACCTTCTAATTCGCCCAAAGGATGAGGTTTTCGTCTGCGTCTAGCCATACGCAAACATGATCGGCGGGGTTCACACAATTCTCTATAGCAAACAGCCCGATGCAGTTCGTGCCTTTTTTCGCGACGTACTCGAGTTTCCGTCCGTGGATGGCTGATCTTTGCTACTCGCTGCAGCCAAAGGAGTCGAACTCTCGGAGCCCATCACCGAGCTGGGTTGGGGTTCGCTGACCAAACTCAAACTGCCCGACGGCGAATCACTTGGTCTCTATCAGCCCAAACATCCGATGGCGATAAAGATGAGCAGTACACCTCGCGCACGGAAAGGAAAAACAATCCAAGGTCCGAGCGCGAAGAAACGAAAGCGTGGACGGGGCTAGCGTGTCAGGGGATGGAACAGGCTTGGGCGTCCGCTTTCATGCTCCAGGAGCCAGCGCTTGCGCGCAAGCCCGCCGCCATATCCCGTCAGCGAACCGTCGGATCCAATCACCCGATGACAAGGCACGACAACCCCAACCGGGTTGGATCCATTTGCCAAGCCGACGGCCCTGACCGCGGTTGGCCGGCCGATTCGCTCTGCTAGTTCGCTATAGGAAACCGTCGTCCCGCAGGCGATTTCCCGAAGAGCCCGCCACACCTCTTGCTGAAAAGGAGTGCCGCCGGGCTGGACCGGCAACGAGTCGATTGCCCTAAGTTCTCCCGCAAAATAACCAGCAATCGTGTCCGCCAAACCATGGGGATTACGGGCTTGTTCAATCTTGAACCCGTTCTCGCTGTAGTGGAGCCTCAGGCTACGCGTCATGCGATCCTCATGCTCCGTCCAATCTGTCGCGCGCAAATTCCCGTCTTCATCCGCCACGATCAACATCTCGCCGATCGGCGTCTCGATTCGGTCCATCACCAAGCGCAGAACATCATACATAAGCTTTTTCGCCAACCGGGTTGATGGAACTGCAGACTGTGAGCGCACACGCATTCAACGTTCTCCCTGGTGCCGATTTTCCCATGCATCCTTGACGTGAGTTCGCTGTTTTCGGACGTCAACCTTTCTCGACTTCGGTCATCCGGCCGGATGACCGTTGCAGGTTTGTGCCGAACATTCCACATGATAGGAACCGATGCTTCAGGCAAAGGTTCCGTTGCGGTCCGCATGCTGCGTCCCCAGACTCTCCCACGTGACTTAGAAGCGTCAGAGGTCACTCAGAGTCGACGATGGCCTTGAGCGAAAGATATGGAAGAAGAAGGAATGGCGAAACCGTCATTTCCAGAGAGGGTCGAGACAGAACGGCTGCTGTTGCGACGCTATGACAGCGAAGATGCCGCCGGCATCCTCGACCTAGTCTACTCGGATCGCGACAAGTTAATTCGTGAATTTTCTCGACTAGCGGGTTTGCAGGACCTTCAGGAAGCCCAACAGTTTGTCCAAGACAAACGGGAACAGTGGAAAGCGGAAAAGACCTTTTGTTATGGGATTTGGCGCAAGGAGGCGCCGGAACAGATCGGGCAAATCCAGGTAAAAAACATCGCCTGGGACGTTCCTTCAGCAGAATTGGGCTATTTCATATGCACCGCGAGGCAAAGACAGGGCTACGCCAGCGAGAGCATGAGAGCAATCTCACGTCTGGCATTTCTCGAACTGGAATTTCAGCGCATTTTTGTCCGCATCCTTCCATCAAATCGGGAAAGTATTCACTTAGCCAGAAAGTTGGGATTCCACGAGGTAGGTGTGCAGCGCAAGGCCTTCCGCTGCGGCCCGGGCAACTGCATGACGTGCAGTATTTGTCCCGGACCACCGAGGACAACGGCAATCACAACGGCAGCGCAGCGCGACAAGACGACAAATAGGATCGCCTACCATCCTCCCCATTGAGCTTGAATGAGGTTATTCCTACCTGGATTAAAGAACTGCCGCTGTTTCAGAGCAGGATCGACGTCTGAGAGAGCTGCTTGCCTCGCAAAATGCAGAGTGCCGGAGCATCGAGCCCCGGCACCTTTGCAAATCTAATTTACTTGGCTATCTAACCTAGCGGCGAAAGCCTCGAGCGTGGTATCCGCCATGGTAGACCGGAGCCGGGTGTCCGACGTACGCATGAACGGGAGCTCGATAGCCCGGACGGTAGCCGTATCCACGCCAATACCCGTAGCCTGGACGACCGTAAAATCCGTGCCCATAAGCGCCGTGATACCAAGGGCCGGCACCGATGAACGCGCCGCCTAGAAACCAGCTAGACCCATAGTAACCGTACGGCGCGCAAGCGTACGGATAATAGCCGTAGTATCCATATGCGCAAACCGGCGCTGGGCCTACGGCGGCGGCAACAGGACCCACTCGAACGCCCACGGCAACCTGGGCATGAGCGCCTCCTGCCACGACAAAAAGCAAGATTCCTAGCAGTGCGAAATATTTTAGGTAACGCATGGTCTTTCCTCGCTTCCGCCCGCAAACCGCCGGCAAACAACGGAGCGGGAATGCTTCCCAGTTATCGCGTTGGGTGAAGCACCTTACACAAGGAGAAACCCGAAAACGGGAAAAGAGTTGCGGAGCGCCTAGGCACAGCTAAAACGCGGCTATTTCGCGCGACTGCAAAATCGTCAATTCTGCGAGTATCGTCCGCTAGGCCGTCAGGACTTTTTTCAGCCGTATGGTTGTTTTGGTGAGTTGCTTCTTGAGCGCTTCGACCTGTTTGGAAATCTCGTGGAGCTCTTCCTTCGTGGCCTTGTGAGCCTCGGATAACTTGCGCGCGTGCATATGCGCCTTCTTGTCGGCTTTGCCAAGCGCCTTGCCGATTCTCTCGGTTACTTGGGTGAGCTTATCTTTCTTGGCCATGCTAGTCCTCCCCTTCTATCCTTCCCACATGCTATCTCAATCGAGAGTCAAAATGGGCAATGGAATTTCGCGAAGTCTGAGCTATAGCTAAGCTAGTCGGACTGACCGGGATGCGCGGCGCGTTCCTTCTTCTTCTCTTCTAATTCCTTTCCCGAAGGCGGGTAACTCTCGAATCCCTTCGTGATCTCATCGTCTGCTTTTTTCCACTCCTTGTCCGGGGTGGTGATCCTGTGGATCAGGTACATCCGCCAGGCCAGCTCTTTGGATCTTGGGTTGATGAGATCGATGATCAGCGATCCTGCTTTGGCGCTGCTGGCAGAAACGTCGTTATACGTCCATGCCCAGGAAGAACCGATGTACGGCGAGTACGGACCCCAGTTGCCCATGGTCACCACATTCACTTGTGTCGAAGGGTTCCCCCAGAAGCGAATGACGAGATCGGGGTTTTGACCCGGTTGGACTTCGCGAAGCCCTTTCTTGGTCAGTTCGCGGTTCACGGCGCGATGAACCCGGTCCGTGACAAGCCCGGGATTGACCTCGAACATAAGTAGATTTTCGACACCGCCGAGAAACGCAAACGTTTTGAATTCCAAAAAATCCACGCTGGGATCGAAATCGACGACCGTCTTGGCTGGCACAGGTGGAACAGTAACCAGGCCCGCGATGACCAGCACTGAAAAAATCAAAGCGATTCGGCGCTTTGGGTGGGGGCGGTTCATTCTCGATCGCTCCAAAACAGCAATTACCTTCAATCATTAGTTTAGGGGATAGGGCGCCCTTTTTGCGAGTCCACGCGATTACTGTCCTCATTCTTGGAACCGGCTCTTCCGCCGAAGGGTCTCAACCTGGGAAACGGATAAAGGTCGTAATCAATCGCTTTCTGGCTCCAGTGGTTCACTGTGGAACAGCCGCGCCAGTTCCGCGTGGTCCATTACAACCGCAGGGTCCCGATGGATAGCGTCGAAGTATTTTTTCTGGAATCCGTCGCCCGTCTCGGAAGGCGCAAAAATCTTTCGCGCGAGGGAGATGGCGACGTGCGAGTCCTTATCCGTCACGCCTTCTTCGCCGGACAGTGACTCGTCGATGCGTACCACGAATTCCGAGATATTGTGCAGCCAGGAAAATTGCGGGTCGTCGACAAGCAAGCGGAAGAGCTCGCCGGCCGTCACGGCGCCATGTTCTTTTTCGTAGCTGCGGCGTTCCATCTCTAGCAGTGACTTATGAATGTGCAGCAGTGCCTGCCGAAGGGCTACAAGCTTCTGCCTCGCCGGCGTGTCGCGCGCATCGCCTTGATTGGAATACGGATCCTTAGGTAAAGCCACCTTTTCCACTCACAGGAAGACTGCCTTGACGTTTTAAATCCTACTCTGCCGCAATCTCCTTCGAACGCACTACCAAATCATTCTTAATTCCAGCGACGTTGGGCACCGCGGCTACCCGCGCCCCCGCCGCGTTCCTATCCGAAACAGACTCGACCGATCCTTCCAGGGCGACGCCGCCATTCTTCACGATGATGTGCACTGACGGCATGTTCTGAACAGCGTATCGAGCCAGCGTCGGATCTTCATAGAGAGAGCGATATACTGCACGCCGCAAGTCATCGTCGGTCGGAGAAGTCGGCAGAACCTCAATGTGGTTGACCACCACGGCAACTCCCTCGATGTTCTTGACCGCTCCTTCGGCGTTCTCTTTCAGTGTGTGGCGCAACACCTGCCCGGTAAGCGTGACCTTGCGACCCTCGAGAGTAAAGTCAATTGAATCAAACACGGAGTAAAAAGGCAGCACCAGAATCTGGTGGTGAATCTCCCGTGAAAGGCTGGACGAACGATTGTCCTCAGATTTCCCGGGACTCTTGGCCGCGGTCGTCTGACCCCGAACACTGGACGTTACCAGAGCGAATAGCAGCGCCAAAAGTGTAGGCCAAATTGCGATACGCCTCATCGGACGGAGCCTTTCTCTAATCAAAGCAACAGCCGGCTTGTGTTTCAAACGGCACGCCGGCCCTTAGCCGGCAGTCGCCCTTGGGGTACACTGTTAGCATACGACAGGGAATCGCGAGTCCTCATCCGAATTCTTAAACCGCCGATTACCCTTGGAGAAAGCGAATATCGTGCTGGCCATTGCCCACCGTGGCGCATCTGGATATGCGCCGGAAAATACCTTCGCCGCCTTCCGGCGTGCGGTTGCGCAGGGCATTTCTTTCATTGAAACCGACTTGCACCTGACCCGTGATGCGCACTTCGTGGCCATCCACGACGAGACCGTGGAGCGCACCACCAATGGCAACGGCTCGATCCATGAGATGACATTGGCCGAGGCGCGCCGTCTCGATGCAGGTTCCTGGTTCGCCAGCGAATTCATGGGCGAACGGATTCCCACTCTGGAAGAGATCCTCGAATTCACGAAAAAGAACGACGTGGTTTTTTATCTTGAACTCAAGCCGAGCGGCTTCTGGGGCGGAGAGCACGCCCTCATTAGTGCTCTTCGCGATTCCGGCGAAATTCAACGCAGTGTCGTGATCTCCTTCGATCCCGCGATTCTGGCGGCCCTGCGAAAAATTGAACCAACCCTGATGACCGGCCTGCTTTATGACGGCAAAATCGACAATCCATTCGAAAAAGCCGTGGAAATTGGCGCGCGCCAAATCGCTGTCCGCGGAGACCTGGTGACCCCGAACTTTTTACAGGAAGCGCGAAAGCGGGACTTGCAGGTTGTGTGCTGGACCGTGAACTCTCCGGCGCACATGCGGATTCTGGCCTCGGCAGGCGTCGATGGGATCATGAGCGATTACCCCGACCGGCTCCTCACGGTGTTGAAGAAATAGCCTGGTACACCGCGAGAAATTGCGTGACCGTCAACTGCTCCGCGCGAGCATCTTCCCTTAACTTCAGCGCATTCAGAATTTTCCGAACGCGTTCAGGAGTTGAGACCGGTCGCAGATTGTTGGCAAGCGTCTTACGTTTTTGCGCGAAGGATACTTTCACAAATTCGAGAAAGCCTTCCGCCTGGCTGGGCTGGAAATCTGCCCGCTGCGCTGGAAACCTCAAGGTAACCAGCGCAGACGCGACTTCCGGTGGTGGGCGAAATGCCGCTGGAGGAAGCCGAAGCACAAACTCCGGCCGGCTGTAGAACTGCGTCACTACAGAAAGATAGCCATACTGCTTGGTGCCAGGCCGGGCAGTGAGTCTAGCCGCGACCTCGAGCTGTAACACGATGTGGGCTTCGTCGATCTGATCTGCATAGCGGAAGAAGCGATGGAGAATCGGCGAAGTAATATAGTACGGCAAGTTACCGTAGATGCGCATCCGACGTCCGGCAGCAAGCGCGCCGAGATCTGTCTCAAGGACGTCCCCCCAAACCACCGTAAGATTCGCGTGAGCGCCGGCAAGCCGCTGTAGGCCGGACACCAGCGGTGGATCAAGCTCAACAGCGATCACCGGAGCGCCGCTCTTAAGCAGGTGCTCGGTCATTTCGCCGTGTCCAGCGCCGATTTCTACCCAGCAGTAATCCTGGCTTGACGCCGCACCAATTTGCATCCCATGAGGAGAAACACCGATGGCGCGAGCAATCTTCTCCCGCCATCCCACATCGCCCAGAAAATGTTGACCGAGCCGCTGTCTCGCCATGAAGCTTGTGTACAAAGTGTAGCAGGAGAGGAATGAACTTCTGAGACCGTGCTAGCATCGAACGTCTTTGAAACCAGGAGCAGAGCATATGGCAAAGGGTTATTGGATTGTGTTTTATCGGTCGATTTCGAAGCCAGAAGCGCTGGCGGAGTACGGAAAACTGGCCGGACCTGCAATTGAGGCCGCAGGAGGGAAGGTTCTGGCGCGTGGCCTGCCAGTGACAGCTTACGAGGCCGGACGGAAAGAGCGTACCGTCCTGATCGAGTTTGAAAGCGCCGCGAAAGCAATCGCCGCCTACGAAGGCGAGCGCTACCAGGCCGCGGCGAAACACCTGGCCGGAGCAGTGGAAAGGGAAGTGCGCATCATCGAAGGCACTTGAGCCCGAACAGCCGACCATCGGCGAAAACCGCGGGGTCGTGGCGTTCGCCAAAGCGATTTTCTCTAACGTGCAAGCGCCAGCGGCGGGGCATAAGTTTAGCCCGGCCTGTAAGGCTGCGAAGGTCTTGAGAACGGGAGTGCCGTAGGCGCGGCACTCATCCAAATCGACGCTCCATAATTCCGCAAAACGCGTTTTCAAAGACAGCTGTCATTCCCAGCGCAGCGAGGGCCGTGCTCCCTCTTTCCGGGGTCGAAACTCCTGAGAGGAACTTGACGCTGCGACCGTCGTCCGATAGCGTTAGAAATTCGTCCTGACCATGCGCATCCTCTTCGTAGCCTCTGAAGCACTGCCATACGCAAAAACAGGTGGTTTGGCGGACGTCATCGAAGCCCTGCCGCGAGCCCTGGTGAAATTGGGCCATGAAATAGCCGTTTTTCTGCCTCAATACCGCGGCGTGATCCCCGCCTCCCTGGACATCCCCAGTATCACCATTCCTCAAGGAACCCGTCTGCGATTTCCCGCCATCACGAATGGCGGAACCCACAAGGGCGTTCGCTATTTTTTTCTCGACGATCCCTTCTATTTTGACCGCGATGGAATCTACGGGAGCGACAATCGTGAGTATCCGGACAATGCCGAACGCTTCACGGAGTTTTCGCGTGCGGCCATCGAACTGGCGAAACAAGTCTGGAAGCCGGACCTCTTCCACTGCCATGACTGGCAGACCGCGATGGTTCCCGTTCTGTTGCGTACCTCGTATGCCGATGACCCGGCGGTCCGGGATCTTTCTGTCGTCTTTACCATCCACAATATGGGTTACCACGGCCTTTTTCCGAGGGATGCTCTCGACCGCACCGGTATTCCCGCGGCCGTATACCACCCTGGCGGACTCGAATTCTTCGGCAACGTTAGTTTCCTCAAAGGTGGACTGGTCTATTCGGAATATCTGACTACCGTAAGTCGCAAATACGCCGAGGAGATCCAGACCTCCGAATTCGGTTTTGGCCTGGAAGGCGTCGTCCGCATGCGAGCGAACCGCTTGGTGGGTATTCTGAATGGAGTCGACTATTCCACTTGGAGTCCCGACCGCGACGCACTGATTCCGATGAAATATTCCGCAAAAAACCTTGCGGGGAAGCGCGTTTGCAAGGAAGCTCTGCTGGAAGAATTCAAATTGATGAAGGACAACCCGGCTCGTCCGGTCCTGGGGATCGTTTCGCGCTTCGCGGACCAAAAGGGCTTTGACTTGATCGCCAGGATCGCTCGTGAGCTGATGCAGGAAGATGTGCTGCTAGCGGTTTTGGGAGCAGGCGAGCACCGCTATGAGGAGTTGTTCCGGGCGCTCGCCATCGATTTTCCTGGCCGCGTCGGCGCCGTCATTGGTTACGATGACCGGTTGGCCCATCTGGTGGAAGCGGGCGCCGACATCTTTCTGATGCCGTCGAAATACGAACCTTGCGGCCTCAACCAGATTTATAGCTTGCGCTATGGCACCGTTCCGGTCGTGCGAGCAACGGGTGGCCTGGACGACACCATCGAATCCTTCGACCTTCAGCACGGCACAGGAACGGGATTCAAGTTCTGGGAGTACTCCGGCGCAGAACTGCTTCACGCGATCCACCAGGCTTTGCATCAGTACTCGGACGAAGGCGTGTGGAAGCGCATACAACTCAACGGAATGGCCAAGGATTTTTCGTGGAACACGTCAGCGGCGGAATATGCGAAACTATATGAAGCTGCCGGTGCGGCACGAAACCAAACTGCAGTTCCTTCATCTAATTAAAATACGAAAGCGGCTGCTCGATTGCGGCCGGTCGAGGAAACTAGAAAAGTTATGGCTGAAAACATTCTGACGGTGAACGATGGCAATTTTGAAGCCGAGGTGCTGACCGCGAGCAAAGCTCAGCCGGTCATGGTCGATTTTTGGGCGGAATGGTGCCGCCCGTGCCACATGCTTGCGCCCACAGTCGCCGAAATCGCGCAGGACTACGCCGGTAAATTAAAGGTAACAAAGCTGAACGTGGACGAAGCGATGAATTCCGCGGGACGCTTCAACATTCGCGGAATTCCTACGTTGCTGGTATTCAAGAACGGTCAGGTCGTTGAGCAGATCGTCGGTGCCGTGCCGAAAGATCAGATCACTAAGGCACTCGAACGCCATATCGGCTAGCGCGCGCGGCTGATCGAAGGACATTCAAACTTGGCGTCGACCCAATCCGCTCCTTCCCGGCGAGTGAAGCCTCCCGATCATCCGCCCTTGTTGGCGGGCGAACGCGGGCCGATGGCCATCTCTCGCCCGGGTCTGCACTCCACCGTAATGAGCGTGTTGAATCCGCTCCCGCGGGGACGCGTTCTGGATTGTCCCACCGGCGAAGGCGCCTTGGCGGAACTATTGGTCGCCGCCGGTTTTGACGTTCGCGCCTGCGATCTCTACGACGAACTGTTTCGGCTCGACGGCGTAGAGATCAAAAAGGGCGATCTGAGTGGTACTCTGCCCTACGAAGGCAATTCCTTCGATTACATCACTTCTCTCGATGGCCTCGAACACATCGATTCGCCCCCGCAGGCGTTTCGCGAATACCGCCGCTTGCTGAAAGCGAACGGCCATCTCATCGTCAGCGTGCCGAACATCATGAATGTCGAGGAGCGTCTGAAGTGGCTCTTCTTTGGCTACACCTCGCACTTCAAGCCGCTGTCCCACCAATTCAAAGCGCAAATCGATTACGATACCGCCGGGAAAAATGAAATTTCCGTCCACGCAAATCCGATCGGCTACAACGAACTTCGCTACTACCTCGAGCTGAACGGTTTCGAAATTCAGGGCGTGTATCGCGACAGGGTCAAAGCCAATCAGTGGCTGTACTTTCCGGTGACAGCTCTGATCCGGCTGATGGCCGCCTTAACCCCGGAAGCTCGCCGCCAGAATCGCTGGACGCGCGAACTGGCATCCGACCCCGTGCTCCTGGGCGGCAACACTCTGATTATTCATTCCATCCTGAAAAAGTGACAGCGATGACGGTGGTACGTGAAAAACTGGCGCGTTGTACCTGGGCCTCCAACGAGCTCAACACCAAGTACCACGACGAAGAGTGGGGAAAACCGGTCCACGATGATCGCGTGTGGTTTGAGTTTCTGATCCTGGAAGGGGCGCAAGCGGGATTGAGCTGGGACACCATCTTGCAGAAACGTGAGCACTACCGGAAAGTCCTCGCCGGTTTTGACCCTTCGAAAGTCGCGCGATTCGACAAGAAAAAAGTTCGCGCGTTCTTGCGCGATCCTGGCATCGTGCGCAATCGTCTGAAAATTGCCTCAACGATCACAAATGCTCAGGCGTTCCTCGAAGTCCAGAAAGAATTCGGAAGCTTCGACAAGTATGTCTGGAACTTCGTCGGCGGTGCGCCGATCCAAAACAAACGGAAGGCGCTCCATGAAGTTCCCGCGAAAACTCCTCTCTCCATCGCCATGAGCAAGGATTTGCTGAAGCGCGGCTTTCGGTTCGTTGGCCCCACGATCTGCTACGCCTTCATGCAAGCAACCGGTCTCGTCAACGATCATCTCGTCACCTGCTTCCGCTTCCGTGAATTGCAGTGAATCAAGGCTCTTTTAGCGGCGTTGGGTGCACCACACGCCGGTCTTGCGTGTGGGTTCGTTGGCTTCCCGTTCCCCGCTCAAACAACCGACGCGAGCAACAGCAAAAGGAACTTCACGAGGTAGCCCGCGGCATGCGTCAGCACAAAAAGCACAGTCTTGTTGTCGCACAAGCTAGTCCCCAGAAGCAGGCTCGCACTCGGCAGAATCCGCCACATGCCCAAACCGACGCCGCACTTCCAGTCGACGACGCCAAGTATTCCCTTGACTAGCGTAAGCGCCTGGCAGGGAAAGAAGGCGATGGCGAACTCGCTGCACGCCACGACCGTCGCGATCGCAACCAAATAGTTTGTTTTCATGAGATTCCCTCTCATCCATTGGCCAGCGCCGCAGACCAGCCCGCGAAAAGCGCCTCCAGATTTCAACTTCTTTCACTAGGTAGTCGAAATCACCGCCCCGAATTCGACATACTGGTGAGCAGCTAATTCACACGTTGAGTGCCGGGAGCAATTCACGAAGAGATATGAGCGTAGACGCCAACAATCAAATGAATGAGCAGCTAGACGCAATCTACCGCGCCGAATCGCGCCGCGTCTTTGCCACGCTGATCCGCTTGCTCGGCGACTTCGATCTCGCCGAGGAAGCTGTACAAAACGCCTTTGCCGCCGCCATCAAACAGTGGCCGCGCGAAGGCCTGCCTGCCAATCCGCGAGCCTGGCTCGTCTCGACGGGGCGCTTCAAAGCGATCGACACCCTGCGCCGCCAGGCGCGCTTTGATGCCACAATCAAAGGATCAATGACGCAGCTGGAAATCGCGCAGGACCCTGCTGTCGGTGAACAGCACGAAGTAGAAGATGATCGACTTCGACTCATCTTCATTTGTTGCCATCCGGCTCTTCCGCCCGACGCGCAGGTAGCGCTAACCCTCCGTGAGGTCTGCGGCCTCACCACCGAAGAAATCGCGCGCGCCTTCCTCACCTCCGCCTCCACCATCGCGCAGCGCATCGTGCGCGCCAAATCCAAAATCCGTGAAGCGCGCATTCCCTACGAAGTCCCTTCGCGCGCCGAACTGCCGAATCGCCTCGATATGGTCCTCCGCGTCATCTATCTTGTCTTCAATGAAGGCTACTCCGCTTCTTCCGGGGCTGCCCTGACGCGCCACGACCTTTCCACCGAAGCCATCCGCCTCGTTCGCCTGTTCCTCGAACTCCTGCCGGAACCGGAAGCCCAAGGCTTGCTCGCCCTCATGCTTCTTCACGAATCCCGCCGGGCAGCTCGTACTTCGCCCGACGGCGAAATCGTTCTCCTCGACGACCAGGATCGCTCGCTCTGGAACCGAGGGCAGATCGCCGAAGGCGCTGCGCTCGTCCGTCGTGCCCTCACGTCCCGCCGCTTCGGCCCCTACACCCTCCAGGCCGCCATAGCTGCTATCCACGCGGAGTCCGGCAGCAGCGAATCCACTGACTGGGAAGAAATTGTCGGCCTGTACGACCTGTTGTTGCGCATCGAGCCTTCTCCGGTCATCGAATTGAATCGCTCCGTAGCCGTCGCCATGCGTGATGGACCTGAGGCAGGTCTGCATCTAATCGATGCCATCCTTGCCAGGGGCGACCTCGAAGCCTACCCCCTGGCCCACTCGGCCCGCGCCGAACTCTGCCGTCGCCTCGGCTGGACATCCGAGGCCCGCGCATCCTTCGAACGCGCACTCTCGCTCACCGAGCAGGATTTCCAGCGCCGGTTTCTCCAAAGGCGTCTGGCGGAATTAAGCTAAAATTCCTCACGGTCCGTTGTCGAATTCGGCCCCTCCTAATCGACTATCCGGTGCAGATGCGAGAGCCATCCGAAACCATTGGGAGGAACCATGAAATATCTATGCCTTGGCTACACAGACGAGAAGAAATGGGAGCGCATGTCGGAATCCGAGCGCAATGCGTTCCTAGACTCGTGTTTCGCTTACGACGACATTCTTCGCGCGAAAGGCCATTTTGTGGCCGGCGAAGCCCTTCAGAGTTCCAAGACCGCCACCACCGTCCGCCCGCAAGACGGAAAACCGTCAGTCACCGATGGGCCCTTCGTTGAGACCAAGGAGCAGCTCGGCGGTGTCCTGATCCTCGAAGCCAAGAATCTGGACGAAGCCATTCAGTTGATCTCGAACCATCCCGGCATTGCCACTGCGGGCTTCGAGATTCGCCCGATCGCCGATCTGAGCGCCATGATCCGCGAAAGCGAAAAGCGCCGCGGTGCCAAAGCTTCGAGCGCGCCTCGATAAACTTGCCCGGCGATCTGTCGAATTCCAGCAGGCCGAACGACTATTGCATGTAGGATGTTTTCAAAATTCAGCAACCGGAGGAACCATGAAATACATTTGCCTTGCGTACGTTGGAGAAGAAGGATGGAGCAAAATGACCGAAGCGCAGCAGAACGCCGCGCTCGACGAAGTCTTCGCTTACACCGACGAGCTTCGCAAGAGCGGCCACCTCATCAGCGCCGAAGGCCTGCAAAACGCTCGCAGCGCTGCCACTTTGCGCGTTGTGAACGGCAAGGTCTCCGTCACCGACGGCCCTTACGCCGAAACCAAGGAGAAAATCGGCGGCCTCTACGTCCTCGAAGCACGCGACCTGAACCACGCCATCCAGCTCATGTCCAAACATCCGGTCGTCCGCGCCGGAGGCGTCGAAATTCGCGCCGTCGCCGACATGACTCCCATCCTCGAAGCCAGCCGCCAGCGCCGCGCCGCTTCTAACGCCTGACGCCCAGGTCTGGGGTGGGCGGGTGTCCCACACGCCGGTTTTGCGAGTGGGTTCTTGGGGTGGCACCAGAGATCCTCTCAACATTCCAGCCCTGTTGTTGGAGCGTTTCAATCCCAAGTTGAAAGAGGCGATCTCGTCTTTTTTCACGCGTTGTCGTTGTGATGTAGCACCGTCGTTTTTATTCGGAGACTGAATGCGTCAGACAGAAGATTCGAAGCCGAAGTAGGTGCATTCTACCGAGACCGGGTTGGGGTTTTCTCTGGCTGGGTGGTGGCTCTGGACTGTTCTACCACGAACGCGATGTCCGAGGCGACTGGCGTGGTTCAAGCGCCTGGGCGAAGATTACTGGCACCCCAGTAACTTTCATGAAGAAGCTGACCAATAGCACAAAATACCCCGGCCAGACTCTCGTTGCCGCAGTCCCATGGCGCCGGTTTTGTTGATGACTCGGTGGTGGAAGATCTCAACGTTTACCGCGAAGTGTCGCGGGTCCACAAATGGAACGGTCGATTCGGTGACCTGATCCGGCAATGTGGAGGCGTTTTGTTCTTCCACGCGATTTCGGTTGTGCAAGCACAACGATTGGTTGACTTACAGATCGGGGATTTTATCTTCGACGGCACATCCCAACGAGAAGATGGTCGGTGGCGCGCGAGCGACATTGAACGGTACTCGCGTGAGGAGCAGCAGAGACTTCAGCAGGCGTTACCCGCTTACGAAGTTGACTTCGAGACGATCAAAGCGGAGTCCTTTGTCGAACCCGCATCGGAACTTCTAACCCAGGCCAACCGGAAGAAAACATTGTTGGAGTTGATCCAGGAGAAACGAAATCGTCCGCGGTTTTAACTTGTCCTGTGCATGCTTTGAAACACTCCGGTGGGTCGCCTTCTTTCTGGAAATCACTTCCGAGTTGCCCGTCAGGAGAAATCGAGGAACAGTTCTGGAATGTACACAGCGTATTTGAGAAACACCCCGAAGATGTACAGGACTCTGGTGAGATGTCGCTACAAGCCGGAACCATGAACCTTTGTGGCCCCCACGAAGGCCAATTATCAAGCCGCTCTACGCATCGATGGCTGGGCCAAGCAATTGTTTCAATGCCCGGACATATTCGGTTAGGGCTTGTCGGCCGGTATCGGTAATGCGATAGAGAGTTTGCGGCTTGCGCAACACGAACTTCTTTTCGACAGCCACGAATCCGGCTTCTTCGAGCCTGAGCAGTTGCGCTCCCAGATTGCCGTCGGTGGCCTCAGTCTTGCCGCGGAGCCATGTAAACTCCGCCGCTTCCACTCCGACGAGCAGCGAAAGCAAGGCCAGTCGCAGCCTGCCGTGCACCACAGGATTGAGCTCAGGCAAATCAGGCATGGATTGGACCGCGCCGTTTGCGCTCCTGCGCTTCGGCGATCACGCCGTAAATGCCGAACGCGATCTGGCAGAGAAAGATGGCCACGAGAAACACGATCGTGCCCTGCGAGTCGGTGCCAAAGCACGTAGCTACAGCCGCCACCCACCACACGGCGGCACACGCAAACTGAACCTTCCAGCGAAGAATCAGGCCTGATGCTCCGTTGGCCATCCCAAGGATGGCTGATATCACAGCCGCAAAGAGATGCTGATCGGTCAGTCTTCCACTCAGGCCTAGGGCTAGAAAAAGCAGAAACATCGATATTCCCAAAGCAGTCCAGATAGACCCGATCGCCCGGCCCAGGGTGGTCCCCGGATGATTGCCAGCTTTCAAGGAAGCAAGGGTAATGGCAACAACACCAGCGATCAACATTGTGACCGGCCAAGCCCGCGCGCTATGGCCCCACGTGGACCAGGCCATCGCGACGTAGTAAGCAACGCCCCACAGGACGAACATCCATCCCCATCGCTCTGTATTCCGGCGTCCCTCGGCGATCATGCTTTCGATGAGACTCAACCTGTCCTTCAATTCCTGCTCGGTGGTGTGGTCCTGCATGGCAGTTCTCCTTTGACGAAGCTCGAATTACCGCGTACTCCGTGCGCTTTGCTCCCACAGCAACGCGTGCGAGTCGCTTCACGGCTGATGCTGGAGTTGCATGTCCACGCTGCGGTACGGAGGATTGCTGCCAACGGTCACCTCGGTGACCTCGTCCCACTCGTCTTTGTCGGTCAAGTGCATGGTGTTCACAATGTGCGCCGGCCCGGCCGTAAAGCCCCACGAAAAGCCGTTAGCAGGCACAGAAAGCTCCGTGTCAAGGTAGTGGCCGTCATGGAAGGCGCGGAAGTGATAGGTGTGGGAGGCATCGTCGTAGGCAATCGTGGCCAGGGCGCTGAAAGCTATTTTGCCGTCGGCGCCGGTGCTTTTGCCTTCGATGAGCAGGACAAGGCCATCAAGTTTGTACTCGACGTCTTCCGTCTGCCTGAAATGCAGCGGTTCGCCGGGTCCGCGAACGATGGCAGGCCCAGACCAGTGACCGGCCAGAAACGATAGCTTGCGCATGGCCTCGCGTTGCACGTCCACGCTGTTCGTGGTGGGCTGCTGTGCTGCAAGCGAAATACTCAACGAAATGATGAATGCTGGTGCGAGCAATGTTGCGGAAAGAAAGCACCGAACCGTAAAGCTCGAAGTCGTTGTTTTCATTGGCAAGCTCCTTGGCGCAGATACTAACTCGACCATTCCAGAGACTCGGGCACATGTAGAGTACTCTATTTTGTAGAGTACTGTCAATAACGTGATTCCTCGGCATGGTCCACAGCAGCCAAGATTGAAAAAATCAGGGTGGATGGTGAGGAGATGTTCATGACGGACCAACAAACGAGGGAACGGTCTCATCCACGTGTTGGTGCGTTCGATGCATCGGGCGCCCAGTAACATTTGCCGGGCGCATGAGTCAGCGAGGTTCCGGGAGTCGTAGAGATGAGGTTCTCGACGATTCGTCGTTAGCCGGAAGTTATAATGTCTGCATCCGGCTCTCGACGCTCTGTGGTTTGAACGTGCGGGACTCCACGCGTTCCGTGCTGGCTGCAATCGATGACGGCACGCTACACCGGAGAGATTTCTCTCGACCAGATAAGGGCAGAATTCTCTTCCCAGTTTGGCAATGAAATTGATGTTTTGGAAAATATTGGAAAACAGAATTCGGCTTTGATCGCAGCCTAAATGTAGTAAAATCAATCCGAGCGGGCGTCGTACAATGGCAGTATAGAAGCTTCCCAAGCTTCGGACGTGGGTTTCGATTCCCATCGCCCGCTCC
>CAWILQ010000020.1:0-38623 GCA_963836965.1 Candidatus Acidiferrales bacterium | reverse complement strand
GCTCAGGCCCAACAGAACGCATTCCCGTTCCATTTTGAAACTCGACTTGTGTCGGTTCTCTAATTTCATCTTGCATCCCCGTTACGGCCTAGGCACAGTAACGTCACATGATTCTGCGTCTTTCGGATTCCCTCTCACGCGGACTGGTGGTCGCGGCTGCCCTGCTCGTCGCGCTGTGGCTCTGTTTTTTCGGGGTTCGCGCTGCGATTGCCCGCTACTACTCCGAAGGTGAGACCGCTAAGTATCTGCAGACCGCGGTCGGTTTGGAGCCAGACAATCCGGACTATTGGTATTCCCTCGGCCGCTTTCAGCAATACAATCTCGAACAACCAGACGCCGCTAGCGCGTTAAAATCCTACGAAAAAGCGATTGAGCTGAACCCCGTCGCCACTGAAGCGTGGCTGGATCTCGGCACCGCTTACGAGTTGGATGGAAAAACCGACAAAGCGCAGGCGGCCTACGTCGAAGCCAAGAAGAGCTACCCTGCGTCCGCCGATGTCTCTTGGCGCTATGGCAACTTTCTTCTGCGCGAGGGAAATCAGGTCCAAGCTTACGCGGAATTGCGGCGGGCCATCGAAGCGGACCCCAAGCGTGGCGCCGCCGCTTTCTCTCGCGCTTACCGGACCAATCCGAACATCGACGAAATCCTTCGCGATCTTCTACCCCCAAAGCAAAGCGTCTACGTGGACGTAATCTCGGAGGCTTTGAGTGAAAGACAGTTGGCCGTCGCGAAAACCGTCTGGGCAAAACTGCTGACCATCAATCCGCCTCCGCGCCTCGATCTGCGAGAAGTGAATCGGCTTGTCGGCGAGTTGCTCTTTGCAGGTGAATACAACGAGGCCCGCCGCGTGTGGGATCAAGGCACGGCCACCATGAATTTGCCGCCGCTTCTGCAGCCAAAAACCACGGTCGTCTGGGACCCCAGCTTTGAAACCGACGTCAACGGCTCGGCCTTCAGTTGGGGCTATCCATCTATCCTCCAGGGAGCGACCCTTGGACTCGACACGTCGCAGAAACTTTCCGGAAAACAGTCTCTGCGCCTCTCGTTTGACGGCAAGCATGATCCGACTTTGGAGACCCCGTGCACCCAGGCGATCGTCCAGCCTGGCACCACCTATCGCTTTTCCGGTTGGATCAAGACCAATGCCCTGACTTCCGACCAGGGCGTCGGATTCCGTCTTCGCTCCATAGGTCAAGGCGTTCCGATAGTCAGCAGCACGCAGCAGATACTTGGCACAAATCCCTGGACCATTGTCGATCAGGTGTGGACCGCCGGCCCCGATGTTCGACGCATACAGATCTGCGTGGTTCGGGATTCCAGCGTGAATCCAGACGCGCGCATCTCTGGCACCGCTTGGATCGACGACGTGAATCTTCTGCCGCAACCCGCGGAGCACCGCAAGCCATGAAATTCGTTCGCGTCGGCATTTGTTGCTTGCTCGCCTTCGCGGTTTTCGCGTTCGGCGCCACGGAAGAATGGTCACAGGCGGTGCTTGAAATCGGGGCCGCCTTTCTTCTGGTATTTTGGGCCATCGAGCAGTACCGCCGGGAGGCCGAGCAAGTTGTAATCCCTCCGGAATTCCTGCCGCTCTTTGCATTCGCGCTGGTGGTGCTCGTACAATTGGCCTTTCGTTTTACCGCTTCGCGTTACTACACTCGCATCGAGCTGCAGCTCCTGATTGCCTACTTGATCGTGATCTTTCTTATGGCGCAGGCATTTCAACGCCGGGGTCACTGGCGTGGTTTTGTCTGGTTTTTGATGAGCCTCGGATTTTCCGTTTCGATTCTAGGAATTCTGCAAAGCCTCACGTTCAACGGGAAACTCTATTGGTTTCGAGTCTTGCGCTTCGGCGGCCTGCCGTTTGGTCCGTACGCGAATCGCAATCACTTTGCGGGATTCGCGGAAATGATCATCCCCGTGGCGCTGGTTGCCCTGGTCCTTGGAAGGGTGCGCCGCGAACGAATTTTCCTGGTGGCGCTTTTTGCGATTGTTCCGATTGTCGCTCTGGTTCTTTCCGCGTCGCGTGGCGGTATCATCAGCTTCACAATCCAGATGATCATTCTATTCTTGCTGCTTCTGGTCCGCCGCGCTCCCGGTAGGCACGTGATGTTCGGCGGCATCGTGGTGCTTACCGCGGTGCTGGCGGTCTCCTGGATCGGCGTGCAACAAGTTCTGTCTCGATTTGCTGGAATCCAGAATCTAGAAGTTTCCGCAGGTAAGCGCACCGCCATGCAACGCGATACCTTGCGTCTGTTTCTGGATCACCCCATCCTCGGCACCGGTCTCGGAACTCTGCAAACCGTCTATCCCCCTTACGATTCGCTCTATGACGCGAAAGTCGTAAATCACGCCCACAATGACTACCTGGAAGCCCTGGCGGAGACCGGCTTTGTCGGAGGTTTCTGCTGCCTGTGGTTCATCGTCGTACTCTTGCGGAAGGGCCTTGAAGGGATGGCCACGTTGGGGAGTTCCTTTGCCTCCGCTTTAAATCTGTCAGGCCTTGTAGCTTGTTGTGGGATACTCGTTCACAGTCTGGTAGACTTCAACCTTCACATCCCTGCGAACGCCCTGCTATTTTTCGTCTCAGCCCACATGGCAGCAGTCCGTTTCCCTGCCGACCCGCCGGTAGAGAATGGTTAATTGGAGCGCTTGCGGGAGTGAAAACAGTGGTCAGCTGCCAGTGGACAAACTGTATACTGGGATAGGGGGCTATCCGATTTGAGGGGCGTGGTTCGATCTGGGGGCCCACGCTGTTTTGTGGGCTGCGTATGCTTTTTGCTCCTTTTCCACAGGGCACCGTGCAGTTATGCCCAAGATCTTTCAGTCGTCGGTACTCAGCAAGAAACCAACGACCGCATTCGCTCACTTGGTTCGAATGCTGCGAAGACAGGTCCTCATGACTACGCCATCGGCAATGGCGACCTCCTGAATGTCGCTGTTTTCGATGTTCCCGAACTCTCGCGAGACGTTCGCGTCAGCCAATCCGGCACGATTGCCATTCCGCTGGTTCCCACGCGGCTGCAGGTCGCCGGTCTTACCGAATCGCAAGCCGAACAAGTGATTGCGGAAGTATTGCAAGCGAACGGACTGGTCAGCCATCCCGAAGTCGGCGTCATCGTCAAGGAACATAAGAGCAATCCGATCACGATCGTTGGTGCCGTCGCGCATCCCATGGTCTACGAGGCCGATCATCGCGTGACCTTGCTCGAGGTGCTGGCTCAGGCGGGCGGCGTCAGCAACGATGCCGGTGACAACATCATCGTAACTCGCGGCCACGCTCCGAGTTTCATCATGATTCCCAACCCCGAGCCCATTTTGACTCCGGCCCCCGGCGCGGCTGCCTCCACGGAAACCTCCAACTCCGAAGGCCCTGCCGCCGGCTCAGACGATGTAAAACCGGCTGCGAATTCTCCTGCATTTCCGTCTGCGACGGCCTCCGCGCAAGCCACGGCTGCTCCGGCAACGGCCTCGAACGACGCCTCGGGCGCCCCATCCGGAAATATCATTACCGTCAACCTGAACGAGCTCATCGAAAAGGGCGACACCCGCAACAATATTCTCTTGCAGCCGGGTGATATTGTTACCGTCCCTCACGCCGGCATCGTCTATGTGCTCGGTGCCGTCAACCGTCCCGGCGGCTTTGTCGTATCCAACGATCGGACGCAATTGACCACCATGAAGGTACTGGCTCTCGCCGGTGGTTTGAAGAACATCGCAAAGCTGGATCACGCCGTCATCATCCGCAAGGACGATCAGGGGAAACAGACGGAAACCGAAGTCGACCTCAAGAAAGTGCTCGATCAGAAGTCCGAAGATCTGCAAATGCGCGCCAGTGACATCCTCTATATTCCGGATAGTCACACCAAGCAATTCCTGCTTCAAGCTGCGGCGCTAGCCCTGGCCATAGCAGGCGCGGTGGCAATCTACCGGATTGGGTATCAGTAGAGACTGGAAATGATAGGCGATTCCAAAATCGTGCCGCGCGACCCCGGATCGAACGGGCATGTGGAGATTCTGTCCCCCACTGCCTCGCGCATTCCGCCTCTCGAACTGTCTCCGCGCGAGCCGCACCTTTACGATTACCTGCTGATTTTACGCAAACATCAGTGGCTGATGCTTTCGTTTCTGGTGGCGGTTGTCACCATCGTCAGCATCGCCACCTTCCGGATGAAACCGGTATATGTCGCCAGCGCGAAAATTGAGATCGACCGGGAAAACACCAACATTCTTCCTTTCCAGGGCGCGGACTCCTACGACTTGATGATCGATCTCGATAACTACATCGAAACTCAGTCGCGGGTTCTGACCAGTGAAACCTTGGCGCTTCAGACTATTCGCAATCTCAGTCTCGCGGGCACTCCGGAGTTCTCGGGTAACGGCAGTTCCGAGGCAATTGCTACTGGTTCGCTCGAGAATCAGAAACTGCCGCCCGAAATCGGCGCATTCCTTGCCAACTTGACGGTTCGACGGGTTCCGAACACCCGGCTCATGGAAGTCAGCTTCGAGTCGACGGATCCGCGTATGGCGGCGCTGATCCTGAATGCCCATCTGAAAAACTATATCGAGGAAAATTACAAGAGCCGTTATGAAGCCACCGCGAGCGCTTCCAAATGGCTGCAGGATGAGCTCACGGAACTCAGCGAGAAAGTGCGGAAATCCGAGGATGCACGAATCCAGTACGAACGCAACAACCAGATCTGGGCCGTCGACGACAAGAACAACGTCACTACCGAGCGCCTTGCGGATTTGAACAAGCAATTGACGGATGCGCAGAGCGAAAGCCTCAAGAAGCAGGCCCTTTACGAATTTGCCAAAACCGGCGATGTGGACGCCGTCCCTCAACTTCGCGACAACGGCACCATTCTGGAAATGCAACGGAAGCACGCTGACCTCGCCGTCCAGTACACCGATCTCGTCAATCAATACGGCCCGAATTACCCGAAGGTACAGCGCTTGCAGGCGCAAATGAAGGAAGTGGATGACCAGATGGCCCGCGAGCGTAAAGGCATTCTCGCGCAACTCGAAAGTGAATATCGCGAAGCCAAACAACACGAAGATCTCTTGGTTCATGCGCTGGATCTGCAAAAATCCGAAGTCAACGCCATGTCCGAGAAGATGATTCAGTACAACATCCTCAAGCGCGAAGCCGAAGCCAACAAGGCTCTGTACGACAGCCTGCAGACCAAGCTCAAAGAAGCGCAGATTTCGTCCGGCTTGAAATCCTCGAACATCCGGATTGTCGATCCAGCCATGATTCCTGCCACGCCGTCGCGCCCGGCAAAAACGCGGAATATCGCGCTCGCGTTTCTGGTCGGCTTGGTCGGCGGCATTGGCCTCGCCCTTCTCCGCGAGTATCTCGATAACACGGTGAAGACTCCGGACGATGTGGAAACCTTGACGCGTTTGCCTTCTCTTGCGGTAGTGCCCGCTTTTGGTGAGGGTGCCATTAAAACGAAGCGCAACGGCCTTTTCGGGATGGCCTCTGGCAATGGCCACGACAAGCGCATCGAGCTGGTCGCGCAGCATCTGCCTAAATCGCAAATGTCAGAGGCCTTCCGCGCCTTGCGCACGGCTTTGCTCTTATCGCAACCGGATCATCCGCCGCAAGTGATTTTGGTGACGAGTGCGCTTCCGCGCGAAGGTAAGACAACCGCTGCCGCCAATCTCGCGGTCACTCTCGCGCAATTGGGCGACAAAACCGTCCTAGTGGATGCGGACTTGCGAAAGCCCGGTGTGGGTCGCCTCTTGAATCTCGGTAGTGGAAAGTACGCCGGATTAAGCTCCTATCTCGCGGGCGTCTCGTCGTTGGACCTTGTCACCGTTACTCACCCTTCGATCCCCAATCTCGCCGCCATTCCGACAGGACCGCTTCCGCCGAATCCCGCGGATCTGCTCTCTTCAAACAGATTGTCTGATGCGATTACTGAATTGCGGAAAAGTTTCAAATTTATCGTCATTGACTCGCCGCCGATTATGGCCGCCACCGATGCCGTGATCCTTTCGGTTCAAACCGACGGAGTGCTGCTCGTGGTGCGCAGCGGAGAAACTCCGAAGGAGGCCTTTACCCGCACGCGTGACCTTCTCGTCAGCGTCAAGTGTCATTTGCTCGGAGTCGTTTTGAATGCAGTAGACTCCCACGCCCCCGATTATTACTATTCCTATCGCTATTACCCGTATTCTTATGGTTATGGCCCCCAGGAGTCCATGGAAATGGGCCATGAAGAAGTTCCCGTCCGCACCTCGGTCTCCCCCGCAGACCTGGACGATTCCGACAAACTTTGAGGAGGCTACGTTGCGATACCTGATTACAGGTGGTGCGGGATTCATTGGCTCTCACCTCGCCGAACGTCTGCTTGCCGACAACGAGCGTGTAGTGCTGCTGGACAACCTGTCTACCGGCAGCATGGAAAACATCCGCCATTTAAAAAGGTTCGAGAACCTTCAATATCACCTCGACGGCATAGAAAATAAGCAGCTCTTGGCGGAACTTGTCGATGACGCGGACGTCGTCATCCATTTTGCCGCGGCGGTCGGCGTCAAACTCATCGTGGAGAGCCCTGTCCGCACTATCGAGACCAACGTCAACGGGACGCAATTGATTCTCGAAGCCGCCTGCAAGAAGAAAAAGCTAGTGCTGCTCGCCTCTACGTCCGAAGTCTACGGAAAGAACACGCAAGTCCCGTTTCACGAGGACGCCGACCTGGTCCTCGGTCCCACCACCAAGGGCCGCTGGAGCTATGCGGCGTCCAAAGCGCTCGATGAGTTCCTGGCGCTCTCTTATTGGAAAGAGAAAAAGCAGCCAGTCATTGTCGTGCGCTTCTTCAATACCGTTGGGCCGCGGCAGACCGGCCGCTATGGCATGGTCTTGCCGAATTTCGTGCAACGCGCACTCCGAAACGAACCGATCGAGGTTTACGGCGACGGCAAGCAGTCGCGCTGTTTTTGCGATGTCCGCGACACGGTCGAAGCCGTCCTGAAACTGATTCCTCTGGAGCGTGCCGTGGGAGAAGTCGTCAACATCGGGAATACCGAAGAAATTACCATCGAAGCTTTGGCAGCGAAGGTGAAAGAGAGGACCGAAAGCTCCTCTCCGATTCAATATATTCCCTACGACAAGGCTTATGAGCCGGGCTTTGAGGACATGATGCGGCGCGTCCCCTCCATCGACAAGCTGCATTCCTTTACCGGATTTCGTCCGGCAACCACGCTTCCGGAAATCATCGACCGGGTTTCGGCCTATTACCAGCAAAAAGATGGACTCTTGGCGAACGCCGCCAAAAGCTCAGCGAGTTGAGTCTGCTTTGATTTGAGTTTGCAACCCCAAGATCAACAGCGCCGTTTCGAGCGCGTTTTGCTTGTTCTTTTTCTTCTCACCCTTCCGTTGTCGAATCCTTGGATTCGAGGCGACGGCGTCGGCTATTACGCCTACGTCCGCGCGCCGCTCATCGAACACAGCCTTGATTTCACACACGACTACCAGTTCGCGAATGACAGCTTCCGCGAAGGTCGGGTCGATGAGAATGGACAGATCCGAAGCGAATATCGCACCGCCACCGGTCACCTGGAAAATCATTTCACCGTCGGCCCAGGCATGCTCTGGTCTCCGTTCCTGCTGCTAACCCACGGCGGCGTCCTGCTTGCCCGCTGGCTCGGAGCGGAAGTCCCCGCCGACGGCTTTTCCGCTCCCTATCGCTATGCCATGGCGTTTGGCACCGCGATCTACGGCTTTCTCGGTCTGTGGCTATCATTCCGCCTCGCCCGCAAATATGTCGGACCGGTGTGGTCGTTCGTTGCAACCGTCGCGATCTGGTGGGCCAGTTCGCTTCCGGTTTATCTCTATTTCAATCCATCGTGGTCGCACGCTCACTCCGCCTTTGTTTGCGCCTTGTTCCTCTGGTATTGGGACAAGACCCGTGAGCATCGCACTTTGCCGCAATGGCTGCTTCTCGGTTTGATCGTGGGGCTGATGCTGGATGTGTATTATGCGAACCTCATGGTCCTCAGCGTTCTGGCTGTTGAAGCGATTGGACAATATCTCCGCATCTTCCGTTCCGGTCCTGCATCGCGCTTGTTTCCGCTTTTGACCGGCCATTTCCTGTTCGGCTTGGTAGTTTGCGTTGCAATGCTTCCTACTTTCGTGACTCGCGCCATCGTCTATGGCGGGCCATTTGAATCCGGCTACTACTCGCTGCGCACTTTTCTATGGAGTTCTCCCGCGCTGTGGAGTGTCTTGTTCTCCTCCAATCATGGGCTGCTGGCGTGGACGCCTATCCTGGCTTTTGCGATTATCGGACTGTGTCTGTTCGCGTTTCGCCTGCCCAAGATCGGAGTTCCGTTTCTTGCGGCGTTCGTCGCTCTATATCTCTTTATTTCTTTGTATCCCAACTGGGCGGGAGTTTCCTCCTATGGCAACCGCTTCTTTGTTGCCTTGACACCGCTTTTTATTCTCGGCCTGGCGTACTTCCTGGATAGAGGCGCGGCGCTTTTTTCCCGGCAAAGCACTGCCTTGGCGGTCTGCTCTGTTGTGCTCGCTTGCTTTACGCTCTGGAATCTGGGAATGATCTACCAATGGGGAACGCACATGATTCCCGTGCGTGGCCCGATCTCTTTCCGCGAAGCCGCCTACAATCAGTTTTCGGTTGTCCCTTCCCGGTTGAGTTCGAACCTGCACGCTTATTTTTTCGGCCGCAGCGCTCTGATGAAACAAATCGAGCAAAAAGATCTGGAGCAGTTGAACGAAGGTGCGAAGTCCTCGATTTCGCGATAAAATGAAAAACTTCCCACCCAGGGTACTTATTCATCCGGTATCCTAGACTCCAATGAAAGTTTCTTGGGAAGGAGTAATGATTCGCGTTTTGAGCGACTGCGATCCAGTATGTCATCGGTGACCTCCAATGCAACGGCCGTGGCACCCCTGACAGAGCGCGCCGTCACCTATCCTGTGGTCCGCATCGAGCCTGCTCGTGGCTGGTTCAATCTTCGTCTTAAGGAACTTTGGGACTACCGCGAGCTGCTCTATTTCTTTGTCTGGCGTGACGTCAAGATTCGTTACAAGCAAACAGCCATTGGCGTGCTATGGGTCGTTATCCAGCCTCTTCTCACCATGCTCGTAGCCAACCTCTTTTTTCACAAACTCGCCAAGATTCCCTCACCGGGCCTGCCCTACACCGTCTTTTGTTTTGCTGCTCTTGTGCCCTGGATGTACTTTTCAACCTCGCTCCTGAACGCGACCAACATTGTGGTTGAAAATCAACGCGTTATTACGAAGGTCTTTTTCCCTCGTCTCATTCTTCCGTTTTCTGCTGTGATGTCTGGCCTGGTGGACTTTGCCGTCGCGTTTATCGTCCTACTGATTTTCACGCTGTCCTATGGAATCCGTCCGACGGTCAGCGTGCTCCTGCTGCCCCTTTTTCTTCTGCTCGCTGTCTTAACAGCTCTGGGCGTCGGCCTGTGGCTTTCCGCCCTCAATGCGTTGTATCGAGATGTGCGCTATCTCTTGCCGTTCATCATCCAGTTTTGGACGCTTGCGTCGCCAGTCTACTACTCGAGTTCCATGGTGCCGGAGCGGTACCGCTGGTTGTACGGTCTCAATCCGATGGCTGGCGTCATTGACGGTTTTCGCTGGGCTCTTACCGGAGCTGGCCATCCTCCTAGTGCTGTCTTGATGGCGTCCACTGCGATGGTGTGCTTTATCGTTTTCGGCGGCCTGCTTTTCTTCAATCGTATGGAAGTGAGCATCGCCGACCGGGTATAACAAATTTTCCTATGTCCACAGCCGTGATCACCGCAGAGAATCTCAGTAAGCGCTACCAGCGCGGTATGGCGGCGAGCGGCTTGCTTCGTGACACCTTGGCCCTCGCCGTCAAAGCACCCCATAAACTCTTTCGTCGCGAGCAAAAGGAAAGCTTTTGGGCGCTGAAAGATGTTTCGCTCGCTGTCCAGCACGGAGAAGTGCTAGGTCTGATTGGCCGAAACGGTTCCGGCAAAACCACACTCCTCAAGATCCTTTCCCGCATCACCCGCCCTACGGCTGGCTGGGCGGAAATCCATGGCCACGTCGGAAGCCTTCTCGAAGTCGGCACCGGTTTCCATCCGGAGCTGACCGGACGTGAAAATGCCTACCTCAGTGGTGCCATTCTCGGCATGGGGAAACAGGAGATTACCCGCAAGTTCGACGAAATCGTTGCTTTCGCCGAACTCGAAAAATTTATCGACACGCCTGTAAAGCACTATTCCAGCGGAATGTACGTCCGCTTGGCGTTTGCCGTGGCCGCCCATCTGGAACCCGAAATTCTTCTTATCGACGAAGTCCTGGCCGTCGGCGACATCCGCTTCCAGAAGAAATGTCTGGGCAAAATGGGGGAGGTCGCCCGTGTGGGCCGCACGGTTATTCTCGTGACACATCAACTCAACCAGATTCGGCGTCTTTGTGAGCGTGTTGTATGGCTCGATGCCGGGGAAGTTCGCCAGACGGGTCCTGCCGCAGACGTCGTCAGCGCCTATGAAACACATATGAGCTCCGGTTTTGCTGCGGCGGATAGCAAAGTCTCTAATTCCCGCGCCGAATTCCTGAGATGGTGGGCTTTCGATGAGGAGGGAAATCGCACTCACAACCTACATTCCGATGAAGGCATCCGGTTTCAGTTTCTGCTTCGTGTAAACAAGCCGGTGCTGGGCCTTTATCACGACATCTATTTGTATGATCAGGATCGGCAGCTCCTCTGGGGAAATGCCATTGGAGATGTCACGCTGGAGCCGGGTTTATATCTCTGCGACCACTCCCTCCCCTTCCTCCCTCTGCGGCCTGGTGTTTACACGCTGCGCGCTACTCTGTGGGACGGCGGTGAGATTGTCGCCGACTGGGAAGGAGCCCCGGGATTGCGGCTTTCCACTTTGCCTGTAGCTCACCCGAGATATGAAAAATCCGGCCAGCTCAACATCCCATCAAAATGCGTCATCATCCCGGAAGGGGATTCTCCTTCTCCACCAGGTTAGTGATGCCCGCGGCTCGCAATGCAGCCTACGATTGAGCGAAGATAAGACAATGACATCCAAGCTGGAATTCTCACGCGTAAGACAAATTTCTCGAGACCCTAGAGTAAGCATCATTCGGCAAGGCTTTCGCCGATGACAACTACCCTGGTAACCGGCGGTTGCGGTTTCGTCGGCTCGCACGTCGCTCTCCATCTTCGCGAAAAGGGTCACCGCGTTCTGGTGATGGACAATCTGGTTCGCCGGGGCAGCGAACGAAACATTCCCATCCTTTCCCACCACGGAGCTGCGTTTTTTCATGGTGACGTGCGCAATCCCGAGGACCTCGAGAATCTCCCCGCGGACATTGACCTGATTTGTGACACGAGTGCCCAGCCGTCCGTTGTCACTGGCTATGCGAATCCGCTGTTCGATCTCACTAACAACGGCCTCGGTGCCATTCACATTCTCGAATATGCTCGCCGGCGCAAGATTCCCCTAATCTTCTGGAGTTCCAATCGCGTTTACGGCGCCGATCGCCTGAACGCTCTTCCGCGACGTGAAACGCTCACGCGCTTCGAATACGATCCGGACGCCTGGAATCGCATTCCTATCGAGCAACGCCCCACCGGCTTTCATCCGGTGCATGGTGTTTCCGAAGAATTCTCGATTGACGGTGGCCAGCGCAGCATTTACGGGCTCAGCAAGCTCATCGCCGATGCCGCTTGCCAGGAATACGCGCAGGCGTACGATTTGCCGGTTGTTGTCAATCGCTTCGGCGTTCTCTCCGGTGCGGGCCAATTCGGCCACACCGATCAAGGTTGGGTCGTTTGGTGGGCGATGGCGCACTGGTTCAAACTTCCGCTGACCTATCTAGGCTGGCAGGGCAAACAAGTCCGCGATGTCTTATTTGTTGAGGACATGCTCGCGCTCCTGGATCTCGAGATCAAACAGATCACCCGCTTCCGTGGCGACGTCTTCAACCTCGGCGGTGGCGCAGAAAATTCCGTTTCTCTCTGCGAAGCGACCAAAGCAATGCAGGAAATCTCATCCCGTTCCACTTCCGTGACGCAGTCAGAGCAGTCGCGCAAAGGAGACGTGGTCCTCTACTGGACCGACAACCGCAAAGCCACCCAGCAACTCGGTTGGAAGCCGCTCATCGGCTTACGCTCCGGTTTTACGCACATCTTTGACTGGATTCGCGGAAACGAGGCGGAACTGCGTTCCCGCTACTCGCCATGAGTCACTGCAGTGAACCATCTCGTGAATCGTTTGGTAATCTTCGTTCGGCTTGAGAGAATGAACTAAACCGAAAGTTGAGGATCAGCGCGTGCCATCTGAAACCATTCTTGTCACCGGATCCAGCGGGCTGATTGGCTCCGAAGCTGTCCAACATTTTGACCGCCAGGGCCATAAAGTTCACGGCCTCGACAACAATATGCGCCGTGTGTTCTTCGGTGAACCCGGCGACACTACCTGGAATCTCGAGCGTCTTCGCCGTACGGCCAAGAGTTTCACGCACCACGAAGTGGACATCCGAGACCGCGGTGCTCTCGACTCTCTTTTTCGGTCGCACCGTTTCGATATGATTGTTCACTGTGCCGCTCAGCCCTCTCACGACAAAGCCCGGGATATTCCCATCCTCGATTTTGAGGTAAACGCACTAGGCACGGTGAACCTGCTTGAGGCCACGCGCCAGCACTGCCCCGAAGCTGTTTTTATTTTCTTGAGTACAAATAAAGTCTACGGCGATGCGCCCAACGAAGTGCCTCTTAAGGAGCTGGAAACTCGCTGGGACTATGCCCGGCCGGAGGACTACAACGGCATCACCGAAAATTGCCGCATTGACCGTACGCTGCATTCTCTTTTTGGCGCTTCAAAGGCCGCCGCGGATCTCGTGGCTCAGGAATATGGCCGCTACTTCGGCATGAAGGTTTGTATTTTCCGCGGTGGCTGCCTTACCGGTCCTTCGCACTCCGGCGTCGAGCTCCATGGTTTTCTTTCTTATCTCGTCAAGGTTGCGATTTCCGGTGAAACCTATTCCGTCTTCGGTTATAAAGCTAAGCAGGTGCGCGACAACATTCATAGTCACGATGTGGTCCGTGCCATGGAAGAGTTCGCCGCCAATCCACGGCCCGGCGAGGTCTATAACATGGGCGGCGGCCGAGAGAACAGCATTTCCATGCTCGAATCCATCGAAAAGATCGAGCAAATGTCCGGAAAAAAGCTTAACTGGAAATACATCGACGAGAATCGCAAGGGCGACCACATCTGCTACATCTCGGACCTCTCGAAATTCAAATCCCACTACCCGAACTGGAAGATCACCATCGGCCTCGACGAAATCTTCCGTCAGATCATCGCCGATCACACCCAGCGCCTGCATAGAGCTCGCGCATCTTGAACGCTATTCCCTCCCGTTTTCGACAGACTCTTTAGCGGCTCAAGACCCTGTCGATGCGTACCTGTTTGTGAAACGGCGGCAACAAGGAAAAATACCGGACGGAGCCAAAATCGGTTGGCTCCGTTTTTGGGGATATCTCGTACTCCAGTAGGTATGTCGGAACAATGCTGGGTGTTTGTGACAATCCGGGGCGATAGGCTCCTGCCGGATTGATCACGCGGTGATTGTTTAGATGCCCGCTAATCGACAGCTCGGTCCAAGCATTGTAGTCAAACGCGCCATCAATCGCCGTACGCGCAATTCCCGCGGCTTCCAGTTTTTGCGTTGCCGCTAGACGTGCTCCCGCAAGCGCCCACGTATCCTGCGTGGTGGCGATCGCGTAAAACGCAAACACCGCCAAGAGAGCCCACGCGAAAGGCATCGTTTTCGCCAACATTTCTTGCGTTTGAGCATTATCTCTTTCAAACCATACCAGGAGCACTGTGGCTGCCCACGGCAAAAGAGGCAGGAGATAGCGGTCAAACACGTCAACGTCCACCGATCGGAGCAGAATCGTCAGGAAATAGACGGCACCTACAAGCGTCATCGTCGTCAGCGCGAATGAACTTCCCCGTGGGTTACGAACCGCATCCCACATCCGGCTGCTCAACGCACGTATGTTCGTCAATTCCCCCGCCAAAAGGCAGCATGTGAAGTACACCACCAGCGCAACTATGGCGCGAATGGGACGCGTCAGTACGATGGGTCGCCCCGGCAGCGGTTCCGACCCATAAATTCCTTCCCAATTTAGCGTGTTGGGCACCCAAGGTATGGAGGCGAGCGAGGGATGGACCAATACCGCAACCACTACAGCAAATGCCAGCATCCCAACGAAAATCTTGCGGCCTCGCGTCCCCCGCCAAGTATTCTCCAATGCCCTTCGTGCCAGCGGGAGCGCCGCGGGCAAACACATCCAGACCAGCATCAAGGAAAACCGGGCGAGCATGTTCAATTCCCATCCGGGACGCTTCGCCGCTCGTCCCATCTCTCTCAGCAGCGAAAGTTGGGCTTCGGTATAGGGCTGTTGTTTGAACCACCATATGATGCATGCTACGCCTCCCAGGGTCAGAACCCAGCCCACCATGGAGACAATGGCAAATCGGACATCCCTTCGCCTGGCCCACGCTAGATATGGCAAACCGACAAGCGGCACAAACCACACCACCTGGCGTCCCGTCCCGCCGAGAAATCCGGCTACAACACCTAGTGCGAGCCAGCCATATCCTCCTCGGCCCGTCGATGAATCACCCGCCCGAATCAGAAAATATAAGGATGCGAAATAGAAAAATACACCAGGGACGTCCGTCATGTAGGACACTGCGACGGGCAGAAATAATGGCGAAAGGCTGAAGAGCAGTGTGACGAACACGGACTCATTTGGACGTAACCCTGCTCTGCGTACCAGCAAATAACAGAAGGCCACCGCTCCCAGCGTGTAAGGAATCGTGCTCAGTCGCACCACGGTAAACGAAAATCCAAACAACCAAATGGCCAGGGCTCCCCAGTAGGTATGAAGGATCTGCACTACGGCTTCCCATCCGTTGTAGGTCAGGCGTCCCGTCTCGGCGAGCTTCAAGGCCATGTGCGTGTAGGCGGTATCGTCGCCAAACGGCCAGTTGGCCGTCGGCCAGATGATCAGAATCGCTGCGCTTACCGCCGCCAGGCAAATTCCCAGCTGACGTGCCTCGCTTCTCCCTTGTCGCATTGGGGTGGCAGTCATTTGGTTCCTGAATCTTCTGCAATTTGGCAAGCAGCGCAGGCGGTGCGAGTGACAAGAGATATTTTCCGGGATGCGTCCTGCTCCACCGTTTGCAGTGACCATCCGTCCAGAGTTAAACGGAGCGATAACCAATTTCCCGCGTCCCTTTGTCCCTCATAGACCAGGAATTCTTTGTTTGTGGATGTAAACTCCAAATAAGTGGCGGTTCGAAACGGCAGGTAAGCTGTGAGCAGTTCAATCCCCTTATCTACTGTATCCGCCCGAACCTCATGGTTTTGCGATTGGTCTGATATTGGATAAAAAAACCGATTCCCAGGAAACGGGGAAGCATAGTGACTGAGCCATACCAACGCGAGGCCGTTGGGCACCAGCACAGGCAGTTTCTTATGTCCTGCACTGTCAAAGAACCTCCCTGCCGCTTCACCACTTGATTTCACATCATCGATCTGACTTCGCACAGATCGCCAGAAGTGAAGCTCGTGGACCCCCACGGCGGAAAGCACAAAGGTCCCAAAGAGGCAGACAGTCCTCAATGTTGCTCGAGACAATATGTAACCCAGTCCAATGGACACGCCGATCACCGTCGAGAGAACATACCGCGGTGTCAGCCCCGAATGCGTCAGACTCGCAAATACGTACCCTACGAAGGGCAGCGCGGCGAACGCAAATAGAAGCATCCCTTCTGCCAGATCATAGCTTTTTTGTTCTCTGTCAGCAGTCTGAACGGTGCCGGGCCAGACGATGGTTCCGAGTATTCCGGCCAAGACCAGCGCCGCAACTCCTGTGCCATACGGGCCATTGGTCAGCAGCAGTTCGCCATAGGCGCTAGGAATGAGGGAAAACTGGAATTGCGCCCAGAAGTGAGCTCCATAGTACGCCTTGTTAAGCACAAGTAGATTCTCAAAAAAAAGTAGCGGCACAGCCCCAGCTACTAACGCAACCCAAACTGCCCAGCGAATTCTGCGCGTTTTGAAGAACAGAATCGCTTCAGCCAGGCCAAAGGGGAGCATTGCCAGAACGGATAGGTAATGAAGGGACTCCGCTAGCGCCAGACTGACTGCCAGCATCACCGTCCACAAAGGCGAAGGCACGCGTTGGTAGCAAACTAGGGCTAGTGCGACGCACGCTATGACCATGCTGTATGGCCTGGCCTCGACGGCATACAGCTGGAAAATGCTGGTCATCAAGAGGAACAACGCGCACAGCAAGCCCACGGTCTCGCCACTGCGTCTTTTCACATAAATAAACACGCATGTTAATGTGCATGGAAACGCCAGGATGGAAGGCAACCGCAGTGCGATCTCTTTGTTTTGGGCGAAGGACGACGCAAAGTGCTCGATTGCGTAAAACAGAGGGGGCTGGCCATCTAAAGGGAGGCGCAAGGCGGTCAACCTAGCATTCCAACTTCCCAGAGAACTCACCACCAAAGTCAGCAATTCGTCGTACCAAAAAGACTTGCCCGCTGCTGCCGCCACACTTCTGCAGAGGGCGTATAGCACGAGCAACGCCAACAATCCCCAAGTCACTTTTTTATTGATTATCCGGGATGCCTCGATCACAAATGCGCCGCCCGCCCTTGTGGCACGGATGCGCCTTCGGCTCCCGGTCTTGGTGCGTTCGCCGTTTCCGGAGCGTTGGCGACGACGCGCTTGTAATCTCCCCTGCTGAAATACTTTTCCAGCCACACGTACAAGCAAATAAACAGGTACCGGCTTCCCATTTCCTTGATCTTCAGCTTCGCCGTCCCGCTCCGGCGGTTGCGCCACGTGATGGGCACGACCTTCCAGGTATATCCCCGCACAATGGCCTTCAGCGGAATTTCAATCGTCAGATTGAAGTGCGGCGAGAGGAACGGCCGGCATCCATCGATCACCTCGCGCCGATAAGCTTTGAACGCGTTCGTCGTGTCGTTCAAATGGATGCGAAACAGCATGCGCAGGAAAAGATTCGCTAGGCGGTTCGCTTTCAGCTTCAGGTACGGATAATCGATCGTGCCGCCGCCTTTGACGAAGCGGCTCCCGAACACGCAATCGTATCCTTCGTTCAGCACCTTCCAGTACGTCACCACGTCCCGGCAGTCGTCCGATTCGTCCGCCATCATCACTACGACGGCGTCTCCCTTGGACTGGTCCAGTCCGTGGACAATCGCCCGCCCGAACCCGTTCAGCCCCGGGTTGCGCACCGGCACCAGGGTCGGGATCCGCTCCCGCGCCCCTTCCAGCGCTTTCCAGGTTCCGTCCGTGCTCCCGTCGTCCACCACCACAATCTCGTGTGGGACATTCCTCAGCCGTAGCTCCACGTACAGGTGCTCCACGGTCGAGGCGATGCAGCCTTCCTCATCCCTCGCGGGAATGATCACCGACAATAAAGAGAGTGCATCCGTAGCCCTCGCTCCTTCGCCTTCCGGTCGGGGTTGCTTGGCTATCGACTCCACGGGCATGGCAATCTTTTCGGGAACCTCCAAAAAAGTCTACAGTTTGACGGCTTCTTTCGGCTAGTCAAATCTTCCCTGTAGGCTCTCAGTCCCGCACATCGCCCGCGGCCATCCCGACCCACGAACCGCCGCTTGTGCCTTATTCGGAGACGCGTAGTACGCAATCGGCATGTACCTCATCCCACTAGTGAAAACGACGGGCAGATCCCCGCTTCCCGCTTCATCACAGCGAACTCACCGCCACCGTCAGCAATTCGTCAAACCAAGAGGGCTTGCCTGCCGCTGCCGTTATGCTTCGCAGGACGGCGTAAATCATCTGCCTCGCTAGCAATCCCCAACTCACCCTTTTCTGGAATGTCCTCGACGTCTCAATCACAAATATGCCGCCGGCGCCCTCCGGCGGGAGACTCTGCTTCTTCTGCCCACACGCTCCTACATTCACCGCGGTCAACGCAAATCCCTTGGAAAGGCTACAAGTCTGCAAACCTCTCGGCTCGACAAAAATTTGCCATCAGACTCTCCCAATCGACTTCGCCACTTACTTCTCGGCTTGCCCATTCATCTTGACCAAATAGAGCCTCCTCTCACCTTCGATCTGTAGCAGGCGGACCGACACAGCTTCGCCCAAAACAGAAGTCGTGGTCCAATCTGCTCCCTCTGAATACAGTAGGAATTCGGGTTGCGCCGCGACGAATTTTGAATACCTCTCAATTCGCAGCGGGAAAAATTCGCTCAAGCCCTCCATCGCCTTGACCAGAGTATCGCTATGCTCTGTAGCGAGCTCCTTTTCTTCATCCGCCAAATAAACAAGCCGGCTAGTCCAATCAGGCGGAGAATAGTAGGCGATCTGACAATACAGCATCCCTTGCGTAAAGACGACGGGCAGCGCCAGATGGTCATCGCCCTGCACAAAATTCTGAACTTGAACGAACTCTTCCTTCGATGTCGCAGAGAATTCGGCTCCGAAGGGGTCAAACTGCGGATTGCGCCAGAATCGAGACTCGCGCACCCCTACCACACAAGCAACCGACAGCGCGAACAGTGCAGTCGCTCTGCGCCCCGCAACCCAGGTTGCACAGGAAAGACCGAGAACAACCCCCAACGCGGCCGCCAACACATATCGGCTCAGGAGACCTGAGTGCATAACTCGCGCCACTACGAATACGATAAAGGGCACGACAATTAGGCCTAAGGCCAGCGTTTTCTCGCCAAACGCCGGGTCGCTACTTTGCGTCTGACCATGATCGGTGTCTATCCTAAAGTGTGACCAAAAAATTCCCGTAATCGCGACCAACGCCAGCGCCATTCCGAGTTCGCTCTCATTTAGCAGAAAGAACGCCGCATAATATTGTCGTACCGCCGAAAACACTGGATGCGAAAAAATGTGTGGGCCGTAGTACCGTTTGAGATTTTCGAGGAGCGGCCAGAAAATAATTAGCGGCAATGTACCAAACGCGAACGCCAACCACACCGTCCATCGAACTCGCCGCGTCCTCAAACAAAATACGCCTTCGGCCAGTCCAAACGGGATCATTGAAAACACTGTGTAATAATGGATCGTTTCCGCAACAAAAAAGCTCACTGCCAACATCACTGCCCAGAAACGCGATGGCAAACGTTGATAACAAACCATCGCGAATGCTATACAGGCAAGCATCATGCTGTAGCCGCGCGCTTCAATCAAATAGGTATGAAACAGGCTGGTCGTGAGGAGCAGTAGCGCAGCCACGCACGCGATTACGTCACCGGCCCGCTTTCTCGTGTACACAAACACGCAGATCAACGTGCATGGAAATGCCAGAATCGAGGGCAATCGCAGCGCAATTTGTTTGTTAGCGACGATCTTTAGCGCCGCGTGCTCTACGAGGTAGAATCCTGGAGCTTGGCTATCGAACCCCCGCGTCAACGCATGCCACATCCCTTGCAAACTCGGCTGCCCAGCTATCGCCAAAGTCAACAGCTCATCGAACCAGAATGGCTTCACAACAGCCCCAACCACACCACGAACGATCACGTACGCGACAAGCAGTCCTATAAAAACATAACTTGCCCGAAAATATTGGCCCGCTACTACAGCTTTTTCAGATTGGGAACTGAATGTATCGCCCTCGCGCCTTCCGAACTCCGACGTTCTCATTCACCGGTTCCTCAGTGCCAGAATCGAGATCAACGACGTGCCGCGATTCTCTCCCGTGCGATAGTCAATCAACGTTTAAGCACTCGTCCGAACGGAGCTGCTTTCTACGATCCTAGGCGCGGGCAACGGAATTATATACTTTCCGTTGTAGCCTTTCTCCCTGAGCTTCGGAATCAGTTCGTCGGCTATGTGCCATGAGAGGAGCAAGACATATTCGGGATGGTCTTTATAGAGGTGAGATTCTTCGAGCACCGGAATAAGTGTTCCCGGCATGTACTTGCCGATTTTGAGCGATCCCTTGATTTCGAGCACACAATCAAGAATTCCGTCGTCGAGGCCAACATAGTTAATCAGAGTACTGGCGCGCGACGGCGCACCAATCCCATAAATGCGATGCCCTTGTCGCTTGATGTCACACAATAGGGCATACAGGTCGAGCTTTGATCGAACGACTCTTTTTTTGAAACCGTGAAGATCGTCTGCGTTCAGGCCCGCCCGATCCTCTTCCTTTAGAGTTTCTGCAACGGAGGGCTGGACGGCGTATTGGCCTTTCCGACCAGCGTAAACGCGAATCGAGCCACCGTGAGTCGGAATTCTGCGGGTATGGATGACCTCTAGGTCATGCATGTTGAGGAGGTATTGAAGGCTGCCGACGGAGTAATACCGAAGGTGTTCGTGATAGATGGTGTCATACTGAAGCGTCTCAACCAGGCTAAGAAGGTAGTGAGATTCTGAAATAAAGACGCCCGTTTTATCGAGAAGCACTAGGATGCTGCCGATGATGTCGTGGATGTGTTCGATGTGCGCGAAGACATTCGTTGCGGTTATAACCTTGGCAGGCCCATGTTGACGACGAGCTTGTTCTGCCACTTCACGGCCAAAAAAAGCGATCGTAGTCGGGATACCGCGCTCATTCGCCAGGTTTCCCACCTGGCTGGGCTCGATGCCGAAGACGCGATGGCCACCACGTTGAAAGTTGCTAAGCAACGTTCCATCATTCGAGCCAATATCGATAGCAAGATCCTCGGGCCTCATTGGAACGATGGTGCGAGACTCCGAATAGAGGGTCGAAAAGTTATCGCGAAGAATTTTCGTCGTGCCGCTCGTGTAAGGATATTCGGGCGGAAACAAAATCTCTTTATCCACGATCAAGCCCAGTTGGACAAGCGTGCACTGAGGGCATGCCAGCCAAAGTGCCGGATAACTCGGTTGTTCCTTGGGAAGGACACCGATAGTTCTCATTTGGTTCACTGGTGGCAAATAACCGATGAACAAAATCGAGCGGAGAGGCGCGTAATTACAAATTTGACAGCGCTCGACTACGACGCTTGATCCCGTGCCGGCCGCAGTCTGAGCGGTGTCCACGATTGCCATTAGGCTTCTCCTTAATCGGCTGCTACGGCGGGGGGGCAAGGTGCACGTTCTCACGATACCAGCTCGTCGTAATCGACAAGCCCTGACGCAAAGGAAATTTTGACGCGTACCCCAGGGCCGAGATTTTAGCAATGTCGGGACATCGGCGACAAGCACCGCCAACGGCCGGAGGTCCCGGCACGATCTCGACACGTTTGCCGAAGAGCTCGCCGATCATTTGGGCCAAACTGCTGATGGTGACTTCTTCTTGCGTCCCTATGTTGTAAATGTTCAAATGCGTGCCGACTCGAAGCATCACCATCAAACCATCAATAAAATCATCGATGAATACGAATGACCGTGTTTGCGCACCCGTGCCCTGAATCGGCAAACGTATTACCTCGTGATTGGAAGCGAGTCTGTGCATGCGGAGTACGAACTGCGGTATTACGTGTTCCCAGCCCATGTCGGGGCCGTAGACGTTGTGCGGGCGGCAGATCAGCACGCGGCTAAATCGAGTGCGCCCGTAGTTGATGGCCATCATCTCGCTAATGATTTTTCCTGCAGAGTAGGACCAGCGTGGGTTTGTGGGATCCGGGATCGACAGGGCAACACTTTCGCTGGTGGGAATGATCGGAGGATCCTGATAGACCTCGGAGCTGGAAAGCAACACAAGTTCGGGCACGCCGTGCCTCAGACAAGCGTCGAGAACGTTAACAATGCCCTTCACGCCTACTTCCAGCACGAGCTCCGGGTTGCTGTAAAAGAATTCCGTCCCGTTGACGAACGCAAGATGGCAGACGGAATCGATTCCTTTAACGGCTTTGTCAACTTCAACTGCGTCGCGAATATCTCCCGGGATGTACTCGATCGAAACGCTTTCGTCACGGAGACGGTCGATGCGGCCCCGAGACTGGTTGTCGAGCACGCGCACGCGATTCCCCTCGTGCACCAGTCGCCGCACGAGCGCACTGCCAAGGAATCCTGCCCCGCCCGTTACTAGGTAGGTTTTCGTCATACTCTCTACGCGTCTTTGCCTGTACTGGGAAACGCCGAAGCAGCACGCACGCGAACTACGGGTCGGTCAGATGGAGCAACGCGTCGAAGATGCTTGTAGCCCCAGAGAAACCATCGCAGATACTCGCCGGTCCAAGGACCCAAGCGGAACGTAGACTTACCGCCGTAAAGGCGATCAATCGAGATGACTGGCACCTCTCCGAGTTTCCAACCCGCTAATTGCGCCTTCATCGCGATTTCAAAAGTGACAGCCCAACCTACAGGCCGCGCCTCCAAGTCTAAAGTGCAAAACATCGAGCGACGAAAAAGCTTGATACCAGTTGTTGCGTCGCTCAAAACGCATCCTCCAAATCGGTGAAATAGTCGATTCGCGATACGCGAAAGCACGCCGCCGACAACCGAACCACCCAATCGACGGCCTCCGTGAGCGTACCGTGAACAACTCACCAAATCGCAGCCTTCTCGCATGAGCGCGAGCATATCTTCGACGGCGAGCAGCGGTCCGACCTCATCGGCCGCGAAGACCAGCACGTAGTCTCCGACTGCGGCGTCAACCCCGGCCCGAATTGCGTTAACTACTCCCTGACCTTTTGTGTTATGGACCAACTGCAGATTCGAATAATCCTTCTGCATCGCGCGAATCACCGGAATACTCTCATCTTCTGGAAAATCATAGACAATCAGGAGCTCATGAGGAACTTCGACAACCGCTTTCAACAGCTTTACCATTATCCGGAGATTGATCCCTTCGTTGCGGACGGGGAGCAGAATGGAAAGAACAACGCTTTGCTGTTTCACAGGCTCATTTCCTGGATCAGTCACGGCGCTACTATTTATTCGCGAGTGTGCATCCCAGCCTCCAAGGGCTGAGCATCGTTTCAGCCACGAAACGTTATTGTTTCTCAACGGGTTGCGCGTTGCTCGAGCAATCCAGTGAACCTTTTGACCTGTTCAACCACGCTTCCCCGATTTCTGGGGCGGACAAACCGAAGAGGGATTCCGGCATAAACGCTCCACGGCTGAAATTCAAATTTGGGAGGGGCAAAACTGAGCGCGCCCAAGACAGTTCCTTCAGGAATATGGTTGTTTGGCATAACGACTGAATTGGATCCAACGGCGGTGTAATGGCCGAATGTCACATTGCCCCGTATCAAGTGTTTCTTAACTTGCTCGACATCGGGCGGAATGATTGTCACAAGGTCGTTAACAAAGTCGTCACTTATGCACCATATTTTCACCCCTGAGGAGAGGCTACAAAAGTCTCCGATTTCAAACTGCATGTCGGAGCCCCCAGCCACGCTGCAACCCGAGGCTATATGTGTGCACCGCCCGATGCGAACTGCAGTTGAAAAATAACAGTAATCATCAACAATCGAGTCTTCCCCAATTATAAAAGTCTCCGGATGACGAATCCGTGAATTTGCGGAAACGATCGGCTTCATATTCAGCCAACCGCGTGATGCCGGCTCGCGGCCATCGAGCAACCTTACCTTGGATCCGACAAAACTCTGAATCTCGGCACAAACGGCAGCAACATCCTCGTCCGAAAGTGTGAATGCAGAGGGAAGCCACATTGCATGTGGGATCTGTTTCGAACTGTTCGGAAACTCTTGGTTTGGCAGGCGGTAAGGAGCCTGCGTGTGGAGCGGATACCAGAACCGCCTTGCACGAATCCCGTGTGAAGCCAGATGTTCATACAACTCATCGCGTTTATCGACCAGCACGTCGGTCCATTGAGGGAGTTCGCCCTCCTCAATACGGAAAGGGATCACTGAGATTCCCTCGACATCACGTAAACCATTGCTATAATGCTCGTAAATACGTCTCATTCTGTCGACCCGGCGTGGCAAGTCTTTCAGTTGAGCCACGCCTATCGCGGCTTGCAGATTCGTGAACTTGAAATTATATCCTACGCTATTGTGAATATCGTCGCCTCCACTACCGCGAGCAGGCCGCCCCTGGTCCTTCAATTCGCGAAGCCGGACATGCAACTGATCGTCATCAGTCACAACCAAACCACCTTGGCCAGTGGTTATCGTTTTGTTGGGCGAAAGCGAGAAGCAGCCTGCTTTGCCAAACGTTCCTAGGTATTTACCCCGATGCTTGGATAGAAGAGCTTCAGCTGCGTCTTCAATCACCATTAACCCGTAGCGTTTCGCCAAATCCGAAATAGGGCCAAGATCAGCCGCGCGCCCACTTATGTGTACTGGAATGATAGCTTTTGTTCGAGGGGTAATCTCGCGCTCCGCAGCCGCAGGATCGAGAGTCAATTTCAGAGGATCGACGTCCACTAACACAGGCTTGGCCCCAGTCAGCGAGACGGCGTTCGCGGTGGCGATGAATGTGACGTCAGGGACGAGCACTTCGTCGTTCGCACTTATTCCGGCAGCGGCTAGAGCTAGGAAAATAGCGGTTGTGCCGCTAGTCGTTGCCATTACATGCTTGCACCCAAGGAGCTCCGCGATTTGGTTTTCAAATCGCGAGGTCACGTCACCGTCGTTCAAAAAGCCGCTGTCAATCACCCCCGCGACGAGCAACTTTTCTTCCGAGCCGAATTGTGGTACCCAGAAATCGATTTGACGGTCCAAGGAACATTTACTCCGTTTGATTCTCTAAGCAGCACCCACCGAGGAGACCGCAAGGCTGGCCAGGCTTCCCCTTCCCCAAAAATTCCAAATATCAATTACAATCTTCTGTCCCAATTTCAAACCGCTATAAGCCGTGTGCGGAACACAGAGGATCAGGACGTCGCTCCGACGAGTCACTTCATCAAGCTCCAGAAGCGCAGGGTCATTTTTCACATAGGGGTCCGTAGTCAACACGTCTTTCGCACGGAACATCAGAATCTTCTTGAGCTTATAGCTTAGGGAAAAGCGGGGATCGTCACTTTCAGCTTTGTAGGCCATGCCCAGCAATCCCACGGTCATTTGATCGAGAGGATAAGCTGCATCCAGGCGGTCAACTATGAACTGCGGCATGCCCTCGTTGACCAGCATAGCCTGAAACCCCAAGCCAAACTGGTTGCGGTAAAAGCTAGCAAGTTGCATCGTGTCTTTGAACAAGCAGGGTCCCGCCGCAAAACCTGCCAGAGGGAAGTCCTTGGACCGCGGATAACTGCGCTTCATGCCATCTAGGATCCTGTAGTAGTCCAAATTCGCGGCGCTCGCGATCATGAAAAACTGATTTGTAACCGCGAAGTGAATATAGCGATAGGCGTTGGTAAATACTTTCGCGAGTTCCGCTTCGATGGGAGCCAGGCGTACCACCTCTGGGGCGATAATCGAAAAAAGGGCGGCCGCTTCATCTTCCGCTTCGGCTGTCGTTCCGCTCACAATTTGTGGCAATGTCTGTAGCTCTTCAATGGCGTGACCTTCCAGGATTCGTTCTGGGCAGAATGCGAGCCGTAGGCGCTTACCTTTCGACAGCGCATACTTCTCCATGGAATCGGTCACCCCTGGGTACACGGTCGAACGGATCACAATCAGCTGGTCTTCAGACAGAAAAGGCAACAGCTCATCGAGGCACCGCGTCATCACGCGAAGGGACGGAGTTAAGAACTCATCGACCGGGGTCCCTATCGTGATGATGACAACTTTAGCGTTTGCAACTTCCTCAGCGTGGGAAGTGAAAGTTAGCTTTCCCTTCGCAAGCACATCGAGGAGCAAAGGTTCTGCTCCGAGCTCCATGAATGGCATCCGCCCGCTGCGGATAGTGTTCATTAGTTCTATATTCAGGTCATAAATGAGCACTCGGCGGTTCTTGCTAGCAAACACGATCGAAAGAGGCAACCCTACGTGACCAGCGCCGCCCACAACGCAAATGTCATGCTGTTTCATTTCAGTCGGATTCATTCGTAACGTTCTATCGTCGCAATCCATGGGCGGCCACTTACCATATCCCAATTTCCTAAGCGCAGCAAGGAAAAGACTGGCCTTAAATCTGTTGTCTGAGCACGTGATTCCCGAGCCAGCAAGGGCCCATGTAGATGACTGTTCGTTCTTCCATGCCCGTTGGAGGTTACCTATACTCCGATCACCTGAGCAGCCGCTTCCCACGCAACTCTGATTCCGAGGTTGAGCCTCCTACCATTGCACTCCGGGATACATGCTCGTGATCCTCTGACCTCGATAAATATATTGGCCGACAACCTTCATATGCCAAACAGTTTGAGAGCCGCTATCCTGTGTGACCTCGAAGATGTCTCCAGCGAGGGCGTTAGGCTCCGCCGTTTCGCAGAACTCCACGTCTCCATTGTTTAAAACTTCATTGTTTCCTCCGAAAAAAGAATACGTCGGCGCAGTGGAATTAAAACTAAGCGTAGCCGTCTTGGCGGTTTCATCGACAGTTAGAACTGGCGTAGTGCTGTAAAAGCACGGTGGCTCTCCGGTCGCGCCGCACGTCACCCCTGACGGAAACACGCGGTCGTCTCCGTTATCAAAAAGGGCTAACCCGAACTGTCCTGTGGTGTTCGTGGTGGTGAAAGAGGGGCCGTGCTGTGTGTAGAACCAGTCCGTGGGATCGGTTCCTCCTATCAACGTGAAATCTCCCTGGTATCCGAGCTTCCAAATTATATCTCCGCGCGCCATTGCCATTCGCGTAGTCTATCTTCACCAGCCAATTCTGGTGCCGGATCGAAATGATCAGATTTCCGTCGTCTGGCGAATACAAGATCGCATTCGTATGCGTCCAGTCCGGGATACAGATACGGACGCCGATTGATATCCAAGTGATCAAATTCATTCCACAGCCACACGGGGTTATGGTTCTGGTCGAAGTCGATAATTACGTCTCCTGTTACGATCGTCCCCGAAACGTCTTGCTGCGTTCCCGCAAGCACCACCAAGTGGCCGTTAGGAAGCATGACAAAGTCGTGATGTGTTCCCAGTGATCGGTGATATTACACCCCGTGCAGGTTGCCGCTGCACAGCGACTTGTTGAGTTCGGCGGCAGTCAGTTGCCAGATCAATTTCCCAGTCAGGTCCACTTCCTGCAATACAGAGTTGCTCCGTCTGGAGCTTGCCGCTGAAATTGATTAGGAAATTTCCGTTGGAAAGCAGTTTGATAGGATTCGGCAACGAGCACCGGCAACCGTCGACCCTGGGTTGTAGCTCCATAAAACATTCCCGTATAAATCGGTAACTGCCACCGGAGCAACCGCAATCGGTGCCTCTACCAGATCCAATAACTCTACCCCGCTCTGCGGCGTCATCCCCGCCGTTGTCGTCGTCATAATCACCGGCAATTGAGCTGCGGGAAGCCCTCGCGTCGTGAATGTCTGATCCACGTCCTTGTACTGCGATCCATCCGCGAACTGCACCACTCCCCTCATGTGGTACAGCGTGGTCGCTTTCATTCCCGCCACGAACAGGCTCACCGCTCCACCCCCGGTCGGCACCGGCTGCGTCCAGGTCGTCAGCCCATAGGTCGTGTCCGTGCCGAACTGCACGGAGACATTTCCCGGGCCGGCCGGAGCAATCGTAAAGCTCGCGACTTGCACATTGGCCGTCGACGCCACTTGTCCCGGCGCCACCACGTTCACCTTTGCCGTGGCCGTCAGGGTCTTGTTTTTTACGCTGGTTGCCGTCACCGTCACCGTCGCGCTCTGCGCAGGCGCCGTGAAGTTTCCGTTCGCGTCAATCGATCCGGCCGTGGCCGACCACGTAACCCCGGACGAATCGTTGGTGACAATGGGCGTGAACTGCACCGTTTGGCCCGCGCCGATGGCTGCGATTTGCGGACTGATGGCTACAGTTGTTGGCGCGTTGCTGGCACAACCCGTGGCAAAGAGGACTCCGCAAACCACGAACCAGAAGAGCAAAGAGACACACCTGGTGGAGCGATGTAGTTGGATCATTCATCCTTCCGGCCTTCGAAGATTGTTTGTCCGGGCAGCAATTCACCGTTGCGGAAAAGCTGCGCCGCAAGGCTTTGATGCTCGGCTTTTACACTTCCCCGGACAACCCGAGACTTCTTTTCACCAGATCATGGACTCCCCACGATCCACAATCGGTCCGTACAGCGCGTCAGCCTCAAGGCATTTTAGCGGTACAGGCGACTCGGAATTTTCCCTTGTTGCGCGCACTATTCTATAATCGAGTCTCAGCGCATTCCAACATGTTAAAAGGAACTAATTTTTTAACTTGGGCAATCCGGTATCGGTAGTGAACGAATGCCAAAAGTCTTCCTCAGCGTACTGATTGACACATACAACCACGAGCGCTTCATCGAAGAGGCAGTTTTGAGTGTTCTCGGGCAAGACTTTCCTGCGAGTGACCGCGAAATTCTTGTAGTTGACGATGGTTCCACGGACCGCACCCCAGAAATTCTTGCTAAATTCTTACCCGACATTCGCATCCTTCGCAAACCCAATGGCGGACAGGCTTCCGCTTTCAATTACGCGATCCCAGAATGCCGCGGCGAGATCATTTCCATGCTGGATGGAGATGATTGGTGGGCCAAGGACAAGTTGCGGAGCACATGTGAGCGATGTCATTGGGCGGCCATTCCAGCAACAGTGACACCACCCTTTCGCATTTTTTGCAACCGCTGCGCCGACCAGCATTTTCTTGAGGTAAGGAATCTACTCATGGCAGCGCCACTGTTTGAGTGGTTGTCTAGCTTCTTGTCTGTTAGGTATTTATGTTTCTCCGTGTATGTTGCAGTTAGAGCGGGGCATTGGTGAAGCTTTCATTGTCGGCGCGTTCGTCGGCCGTTGCTTTTTGTCTCTTCATGACGTCTTACATGGTTCTTGACGAGTGCAGTGAAGAAAGAACAAGCGCCAGGATCTCTCGTTGGTATCCCAACACGAACTCGCAGTGGTGATTTACGCAACATCTTCTCTTTGTGTCGGAGACTGCTCCGGCGCGCGGAGCATTTAATGGGCGGGCCTATGGCAGAGTATTGGGTTATAACGGGCCACGCCGATGGGATGTGGCATGGCACTTCGAGCACAACTGGGGTTTCTCTTATGTTATAGGAGTTGGGTTGGTGTTTTTTGCTTCTAGGGCGTTATCGTAGAGAACAATGCAAATCGACAACAGTCGTAAACGGCTGAATTTAGGTTGTGGCCTTCTGACTCATCCAAGCTGGACCAATGTGGATGGTTCCTGGAACGCGAGACTTGCGAAGCACCCATTTCTTCGCAAGACCCTTTCCTGGTTCCGCATTCTGCCCGGCGAGAAAGCGAAAGTACCTTGGAGCCGCGATATCTTCATTCACGATGTCCGCAAGCCACTGCCTTTCGCCAGCTTCTCGGCGGATGCTATCTATGCGTCGCACATCCTCGAACATCTCTACAGGGAGCAAGGTGAACAACTAATTCGCGAATCCTTTCGTGTTTTGGTTCCAGGTGGAATCATTCGCATCGTTGTGCCGGACCTCCACGCCATAGTTCACGAATACCTGGGCAATCGTTTTTTCGGCGAACTCTCGTCTTCGGAAGAAAACCTCGCTCCGGGAGACCGGCTCAATCAGCGATTGCTCATGCGTTGGCCATCGCCCTCAAGACGCAATTTCTTGCTACGAATCTATGAAGCCTGGCAGGATTTCCACTCCCACAAATGGATGTACGACGAGCAATCTCTCGTCAGCCTGCTCCGCTCTGTTGGTTTTGTTGACATTGCGCGCAGAAACTACGCCGAGAGCCAGATCACAAATATAACCGATGTCGAAGATCCTTCCCGTATTCTGAATGGTGCTGGCGTCTGCGTCGAAGGCCGCAAACCCCTGGAGTTGGCCGGCAGCCTTGAGCGGCTCTAGACCGTGGCATTGCTCAAAGATCCCGATGGCGCTTACGAGCTTACCTTTCGTTCTGCATTGTTGTAAAAACTCCTGAGCAGTTTTCGTCGTTGTGACTTATGACTGAAAACAAGAAGAAGAAGACTTAGACCGTGCACGCGAGATCTACTGCGGGCCATTGTGGCACCTACCGCGCAGGACGCAGCACGGTCCCAGCGTCTCCTGGAGGTCTTTCGAGCTGGTCAAGCGTCTCCTTCGGAACCACCTGAACACAATGCGGTACTCCACCTATTATTCGTAGTGGTTCACACTCATGAGGAGGCTTATTACTACGGGGTCTCCCAGTTATGTAAAGCCCTGAACAACCACCTCAAATTAAGAGGGGAGGGTCTCCGTCTGCAACCTAGAAAAGTCGGCGCCGTTCTGACCTCGTTGGGCTTTTCTGGTAGGAAACGCACGAACACGGGCTGGACCATCCAGGTTTTCAGCCGTTTGGCGTGGTCAACCACGGACCCCACAATCCACCATCAATCCGTATAGCGCGCGGCCTCACGGCATTTTGGCGGTACGGGAGACTCGGTATTTTCCCTTGTTGCGCGCACTATTCTATAATCGAGGGCCACCGCATTCCAAGGGGTTACGAGGAACTAGTTTTTCGACTTGGGCAATCCGGTGTCGGTAGCGAACGAATGCCAAGAGTCTTCCTCAGCGTACTGATTGACACGTACAACCACGAACGCTACATCGAAGAAGCGATTTCGAGCGTCCTGGTGCAGGATTTTCCCGCCGCCGACCGCGAAGTCCTGGTTGTCGACGACGGTTCCACCGATCGCACTCCGGAAATCGTCGCCAAATTCGCGCCGAAAGTTCGACTCCTTCGCAAGCCCAACGGTGGCCAGGCTACCGCTTTCAATTTCGCCTTGCCCCAATGCCGCGGCGAAATGATCTCCATGCTGGACGGCGACGATTGGTGGGCTCAGGGCAAACTCACTGCGGTGGCCAATGCTTTTGATGCGCATCCCAACGTCGGCATCGTCGGCCATGGCACCGTCGAAGTTTTTCCCGACGGCTCGCGCCGCACCGAGGTCATCCGCGAATCTCCCAAGTTCCGCATCGATTCTCTCGAAGGCGCCCGCCTGTTTCGTCTCCGAAAAAGTTTTCTCGGCACGAGCCGCATGTCCTGCAAAGCCGATCTCCTCAAGCGCATCGGCCCCGCGCCGGAGCTGCTGGGCGTCGAGGCCGACGAATACATCTTCACTTTAGCCGCGTATTTCTCGGATGTCCTCGTTCTTCCCGAGCCTTTTCTCTTTTATCGCATTCACGGCCAGAACATGTTTCACATCGGCGTCGGAGATCTGGGCCCCGCGCGCCGTAAACACGCTATCCTCGTTGCGCTCGCCGATTCGCTGCGCCGCCGCCTCGCGGAAGAGCGCGTCCCCGCGGATTTAAGCGACGCGATCATTGAATCCATTCAAACCGAAGCCGATGTGCTCGCTTTGTCCCTTGGCGGCGGTACCCCGTTAACCACCATCCGCACTGAGCTTCGCAGTTACCGCCTCATGCATGAGAACGCGTCTCTGCTGCGTTGGTTTCTCAAATGCCTCAGCTTGTTCCCCGCTCTTTTTGTTTCTCCCGCTCGCTACGTTTCTCTCCAACGGAAACTCGGCGCCAACACGCTGTATCGCCGCGCTCGGCAGAAACTGTTCCCCTTCTACACCCCCACGCACGTCGATTACAATGACGAAAAAGGCGTGCAATGAGCTCCACGGCGAGCCCTCATGCCCAACCGCTTCGCGTTCTGATGGCCACGCCGGTCCCACGCCGTCGCGAAGGCGGCTCCGCCATCATTGCCTACAATCTCGGTCGCGGACTCGAACAACGTGGCCACTCGGTCACCTACGTTTTCCAGGAAGACCTTTTCGGTCAGGACAAGATTTTGCCGAGATTCGGCGCCCTCAGCTTCGCACGCCGTCTCGACCGCTACATCTCCCGCAACAGCGACAAATTCTCCATCGTCAATCTTCACGCTCCCTCCGGTCTCTTCTACGGCATGCATCGCCATTGGTCCGGGTCCCGCAGCTTGCCTCCTTGTGTGATGACTCTTCACGGCCTCGAAGAGCGCCGGATCTACGTGCAAACTCGCGAAGGAAAAAAGGGTCGCGCCTGGAATTTTAATCTTCGAAACCGACTGTGGCACCGCTTCTACACGTTCCCGCTCTACCGTTGGGCAATACGCAACGCCGATGGCGCGCACACCTACAGCCGCGACGTCTGGAACATTCTTCAACTCAATTACAATCTCGACACTGACCGCACCGCCTACATTCCCAACGGCGTCGAGAAACGTTTTTTTCTTCCCCGCCGTTACGATTCCTCCGGCCCGCTGAAATTGCTCTATGCGGGCACATGGCTTGACCAGCGCGGCATTTTCTACATCCGCGATGCTCTCGAACGCCTCGTCCCGCAATTACCTGGCATAACCATGTCCTTCGTCGGCTGCGCCTGTCCGCCCGAAACGATTAAGGATTTCTTCGGCCCAAAACTGGCCTCCGCCATCCTCGTTCAACCCGTGGTCCCTTCCGGCCAGATGCACGAACTTTTTTCTTCGCACGACATTTTCCTTTTTCCATCTCTCATAGAAGGTCTTCCTTCCGTCCTTCTCGAAGCAATGGCCTCCGGAATGCCGGTGATCACCGCGGAAACCTGCGGCATGCCCGATGTCGTCGAATACGACTTCAACGGCCTCTTGATTCCTCCCGCAGACGCTCAAGCGATCGAACAAGCAGTCGTCCGCCTCGCGGCGTCTCCCGCTCTCCGCCAGCGCCTCGGCGAGGCCGCGCAACAAACCATGACACGCTATACTTGGGAGCGTTCCGCCCTGATGCTCGAAAAGTTGTTCCGTCACGTCATCGCCGCCGAAGGGCATGCTTCCGCACGGAAGGCGCCTCCGCCGCCGGCCTGCGCGAAGCCATGTCTCCGGACGGAGCGCTATACTTGGTTGATCCCTTTCACCTATCTCGTGTTCGCGTCCTTAATTTCTTGAAACGCGCGGCCCAGCGGGCCGTGCACTCTGCCGGGAACGGGCGCACTACTTGGATCGAGTCCTTCAGCTATGACGCCGTCCGCGAATGGAACCTGCCTATAGATTTCTTGCTCATTGACGGGGATCACCAGGAACAGGCCGTCGAGCGCGACTGGCAAGACTGGTCTCCTTTTGTTACCCAGGATGGCATCGTAGCTTTTCACGATGCACGCCTTTTCGCGTCCGGCTGGACCTCTCCGGAGTATGGTCCGGTCCGCTTCGTCGATCGGTTCTTCCGCCAAGGTTCTCCCTCCCCTTGGTCCATCATTGACGAGGTCGATTCACTCGTTTTTGTCTCCCGCAGGAAGTCCTCCTAGCATGATCACTCTCGGCCTGAACTATTCGCAAATGCACGATTCCTCCGCTTGCCTCGTCCGCGATGGCGAGCTTCTCTTCGCGGTCGCCGAAGAACGCATCAGCCGCCTCAAACACGACGCGCGTTTCCCTGCGCTGGCAATTCAAGCCTGTTTCGACTTCGCAAAAATCAAGCCCGATCAGGTCGATGAAGTCTGCGTCGGCTGGCAAACTCCCGGTGCCACGTACCACCACGACCTCAAGCTCTACCTCACGGGCAAATGGCCCATCAGCTATCTGAATGTTCTGAATTCCACTCGTCACTTCGCCAGCATGCAGCATCAACACGGCGGCGCAAATCCCTTCACGCGCCAGTTCAGTCCCAGCAAAGCGCGCTTCCGCTTCGTCGATCATCATCTCGCCCACGCCCTCAGCGCCTATTCCTATTCGGGCTTCGACGACTCCGCGATCGTGGTCATGGACGGCCGTGGCGCATGGGAAGCCACCTCCATCTGGCACGGCACCAAGGGCCGCGTTTCTCCCGTCCTCACCATTAATTGGCCGGATTCCCTTGGCCTTTTTTACGCTGCCTTCACCGGCTTTCTCGGTTTCGTCCCCAACTCGGACGAATGGAAAGTCATGGGCCTCGCTCCCTACGGCAAACCCGGCGTAGACCTGAGCATGTTCCTCGATCTTCGCTCCTCTCCCTATAAGGCCAACGTCGATCTGCTGAACGGCACCGGCAGCGATCCCTATTCCGGCTGGCCCAAAGCTCTCGGTGCAGCGCGTGAACCGGAAAGCGACATCAACGATCTTCACAAAGACATCGCCCACGCCGTGCAGGATGCGTGCGAGTCCGCCACGATGAACGTCGTGCGCCTCGCTCTGCAAAAAACCGGCAGCAAAAATCTCTGCCTCGCCGGCGGTGTCGCGCTCAACTCCAAAGCCAACGGCAAGATCGTCGCCTCCGGCATCGTCCAGAATATTTTTGTGCAACCCGCCGCTTCCGACGACGGCGTCGCTCTAGGCGCCGCCCTCGCTCCCTTCCTCGACGGCGGCCAGCGCCTCCCCCTGAAACCGATGCGCCACGCCTATCTCGGCCCATCGTTCGACGACGACGCGATCGCCTCCACGCTCGCCACCTACAAAATCCGCGCCCAGCGTCTTTCCGATCCCGCTGCAACCGCCGCCGAATTTCTCTCCCAGGGAAAAATTCTAGGCTGGTATCAGGGCCGCATGGAGTTCGGCCCTCGTGCACTAGGCAGTCGCTCCATCATTGCCGACCCGCGCGATCCCGAAATGAACGCCAAAGTAAACAACGCCGTAAAATTTCGCGAGTGGTGGCGTCCCTTCGCCCCCTCCTTCAAAAAAGAAGCCGCGCCCGAGTATCTCGAATCCGCCTACGATTCCCCGTTCATGATTCTCACCGCTCAAGTTCGCCCCGAAAAGCGCTCCGTGATTCCCTCCGTCACCCACGTCGACGGCAGCGCCCGCCCGCAAACCGTCGAGCAGCAAATCAACCCGCTCTACTACCGCCTCATCGACGAATTCGGCAAGCGCACCGGCGTCCCGGTCGTCATGAACACCTCCTTCAATCTCCGCGGCGAAGCCATCGTGCACACTCCCACCGACGCCATCCGCACCTTCTTCAGTTCCGGCATGGATGCCCTCGTCCTCGGCGGGTATTTGGTGGAAAAATGACTCACGACCGCCATGCTTCGTTGAATTCCGCCCGATCGCTCGGTAAACTCAACCTCTCGATGCGCGAACCGTTTCGCCATTTCACAGACCAAATCACGCTCGCGGTTCCATGATTTTTAACACGTGGGACTATTACCTGCTTTTTCTTCTGCCCGCTGCTCTGTGGTTTCGCTTGTCGCGTCCGCTGCTCCGTCCGTGGATCATTGTTCTGAGTGGTTGCCTCTTTTTCGTATATTTTTCCTACACACAACTAGGCGGCGCCGTTGGAGCTGCGTGCCTCCTGATTTTTCTTTGGGAATCCTTCGTCAGCCGTTTCTACAAGCCGGCGTCTTGGTTTTGCTGGCTTGGCGTCGTGCAAACAATTCTGTTTCTTGTCGTGTTCAAATACCGCAATTTTCTCTCTGGTCTGATCTGGCCGGTGCCGCAACAAAATCCTCTCTATTGGCGAAGCGCGTTTTTGCCCCTTGGAATTTCGTTCTTCACTTTCGAATTCTTGCATTACGCCTGGGATCGATATCGCAACAAAACCGAAACGGGCAGCGTTGGCGAGTACATGGCATTCATTTTGTTCTTCCCAACGATGGTCGCTGGGCCCATCAAGCGGTATCAGGATTTCCTTCCCAAGCTTCGCTCCATCCCTGCGGAGTGGGTCGTCGACGTGCAGCGTGGCTTCACTCGTATCCTCGCTGGTTTGGCGAAAAAGTTTGCCATCGCGGATCTCCTCACTGCGTACACCAATCATTTGAATGTCACGGACATTTCCCATGCCCATCGCGCCGCTTTGCTAGTCTGGTTGCTGGCCTACGGCATCAAGATTTACACGGATTTCTCAGCCTATTCCGATATTGCCATCGGCTCCGCGCGTCTTTTTGGCATCAAGATCCCCGAGAATTTTGACTGGCCGTACTGCTACACGAACATCACCGAATTCTGGCGTCATTGGCACATCTCGCTGTCCTCCTGGCTGATGGACTACGTCTATATTCCTCTCGGCGGCTCCCGCGCTCCTATCCCGCGCATCTATATGAATTTGCTGGTTACCATGTTTATCAGCGGACTCTGGCATGGTGCTGGCCTGAACTTCGTCGTTTGGGGTCTCTTGCATGGAGCCATGCTGGCTATCCACCGCTTGTGGCGACATCGTTCCCGGGCGATGCCTTCGGCACAATTTCCCGCGCGGGCATTTTCCTGGCTGCTCACGTTTGTTTCCGTAAATCTCGCCTGGGCTTTTTTCTGTATGGACATTCACACAGCTCTCTATTTTTTCCGTCGTTTGATTGGGGGGTGAATCGATGTCGTGGTTTACGCGAATTCAAAATATGCTCGAGTATCTCGCAGGCGAAAAAGACGCTCCCCCCGACGGCTTTCCGATCCCTCTCTCCAATTTCTTGTTTTGGGGAATTTGGTGGGGCATTCTGGTGGGGATTGTGTTCATTTTTTCGGGCCAAAGTTCGAAATTCATCTATATCGATTTTTAGTCATGGCCCATTCGTCCTAGGGGAATTCGCAACCAAAGTGTGCGATGCTCACGAAGCGCCAACTCGCTCTCACCGCCGCGATCCTTTTGGTCGGCGTGCTCGCCTTGAACCTGACCGTCGCGTTTCTTGCACGCAATTCACTGCCGCGCCGCACGATGCGGCATGCTCGCGAGTCTCAATCTGCCAGTGTCCTCGCGCTCGGAAATTCGCTTATGGCGGCCGGTTTCGACAGCGCGGCATTCGATCGGACTGCTGGCCTTTCCGCGCCTCACAATGCCGTAAACCTCGGCTTGGGTTCCACTTTTCCTGCGGAGCATCTCCTCGTCTTTCGATATGCGTTCTCTCACGGCATGCGCCCGCATCTGCTCATCTATGGCTTCTATGATTTTCAGCTTACCGCCGCTGATCGGTTCGCCATCGGCGACTTGATCGGCAATCACTCCATGCTCTATTACCTGGAGCCCTCATACGCCCGACACTTCTATTCGCTTTCTTCCCATGACTCCTTAGAGTTCGGCACCCTACACTCCTTTCCTATGTTTGCTGAACGCGGGACAATTTGGGCCAAGGTCGAGATTCTCCGACGTAGCATAGCTGAGCAGGGTATGCCCGCGCAGCGCTCCAACCGATTTGGGCGCGCGTCCGATTTTTCTCTGCTTGAATCGGACAACGCCGACGCGTTCCGTCGACAATGTGAAGCTTCTCTCGAATTGCCGCTCTCTCCGCCCGTTCAGGAGCTTTTCCGCCAAGCCCGCGATGCGGGCATTTCCATCGTGGTCGTAGAAATGCCCATGCGCCAAGCCCATCGCACTTTGTTCTACGATACGCCCTCGTGGAATCAGTACGTCGCGCACATACGAAATTTGCTCGTCTCGTTTGGCGCAACCTTTGTCGATGCGAGCAGGTGGGTTGAAAACGATTCACTTTTTGCGGATCCTCTCCATCTTTCCGATGAAGGTGCCGCTCAGTTTAGCCACCGACTCGGCAACTTGCTCGGTCCGGAAGTGGTTCGGTTGTCGGTGAATTCCGCCGCATCCACACCGCCCAGGAGTGCCCGCCCTTGAGTATTTCCTGTATCGCACTTCTCGGTCGCAAAGACGAACCCACCGATGCCGTCGAGGAGTATTGCCTTTATTTAGCTGCTGCTCTCAAGGCCCAAGACATTCAGTTGGAAATGCGCCGCGTCCCTTGGGAAATCCACGGCTGGCCGGAATCTCTCAACGCCCTGAAGCTCATGGCCACAAAATGGCGCAACACCTGGGTTCTCGTGCAATACACGGCGTTAGCCTGGTCGGCACGCGGTCTCCCGCAGAAAGTTCTCCGCGCGATGAAAATTCTCAAATCCGCCGGCGCCCGCGTAGGCATTGTCTACCACGATGCGGAACCTTACCTCGGCACCCGCCTGATCGATTCCGTTCGCCGCGTCGCCCAAATCCGTACCATGCGTCGCGCTCTCACTCTTGCCGATCTCGCCATCTTCACCGTTCAGCCTGAAAAATTATCTTGGCTACCCGCCAAACTCCCGCCACAAGTGGCTTTCCTTCCAGTCGGCGCCAACCTTCCCATCGCGGCGGAATTCTTTGCAGTCGATCCGCCGCCTGGCGCTGCCACGATCGGTGTGTTCAGCATCACCGGGGGCGACCCTGGCACACGCGAAACCCAAATCATCCTCTCCGCTGTTCGCCATGCTGCCCAAAAGCTTGGCAACTTGCATCTTTCTGTCTTCGGCCGCCACGCCGAAGTTCGGGAGTCTACTCTCCGCGAAGGCCTTCGCGACACGCTCGTCGAACTTACCGTCGAAGGCATCGTCGATCCCGAAAAGCTTATTCAGAGATTTGCCTCGTGCACGGTGCTTCTCTTCGTCCGCGGCCCCATCTCTTCTCGACGAAGCAGCGCAATCGCCGGAATTGCGTGCGGCCTCCCAGTCATCGCCTTTTCAGGTTCAGAAACTGCTCCGCCGATCACGGATGCAGGCGTAGTCCTTATTCCGCCAGATCGACCCGACCAATTCAACGACGCATTAGTGAAAGTGCTTTCCGACCGCGCCTTCGGCGCGGAACTCGCCGCCCGAAGCCGGGCCGCCTACCAGCAACACTTCTCCTGGCCTGCCATCGCCGCGCGCTTCGCCGCGCTGCTCTCTCGAACGTGAAACTAAGGGCTTACAATATAAGTGACGGGCTATAACGAACAACTTTGGTCCTCACCACTTCCTTGCAATCGCCTCAACGATCTTCCCAAGCGCGTCCAGATCCTCA
>CAWILQ010000019.1:0-25137 GCA_963836965.1 Candidatus Acidiferrales bacterium | reverse complement strand
GAATGGTGGGCCTGGGTGGACTTGAACCACCGACCTCGCCCTTATCAGGGGCTTTTATGGTGCTATATGTATAGGTCTATGTTGTAGTTGTACTGAAATCGATGTAATTGGACCGAAACATTTTGGTTGACAACACGGGCGCATCGGGTTTATGGTCTGAGTTAGTTAAATAACTAACTCCTGTGAGTCGGAGAATATGCGAACGGCACAACCGGACAAGCGAACGCGCCTGATTGAGACTGCGACGAAGCTGGCGTATGGACGCGGTTTCCGAGAGACGAGTCTGGCGGACATCGCCGAGGCGGCTCGCGTGCCAGTAGGCAATGTCTACTACTACTTCAAAACCAAGGAAGAACTCGCCGAAGCCGTGGTGGAGCGGCGCCTCGAGGAGTTTCGCGCAGCCCGGGCGGAGTGGGACCGCTTGAGTTCTCCGAAGGAGCGGCTGTTAGCTTTCGTGGGTAGCGTCCAAGCGAACAGGGAGCAACTTGCGCGCGGAGGATGCGCTCTTGGCGGACTGTGCACGGAGTTGCACAAGGAGGGCGGCGCTCTCGCGAAGAGATCCGCGGCGCTCTTCAATGAGCCCATGCGTTGGCTTGAGGAGCAGTTCCGGACCGTTGGCCATGAAAAGGATTCTCGAGAACTCGCGGTCCATTTGTTCTCCGCCTTTCAGGGCATGGCGGCTGTTGCGCTCGGCACCAACGACCGCGAGGTGGTGGTGATGGAGGCAAAGAGGCTTAAAGACTGGATCGGGACCTTGTGACACGTAATCATCGAGCAACCAGGGAGGATCGGCACCATGAAGAACAATAATGTCCGAAGTGTTCGGAAGCCGGGCGTCTTTGATTAGAGCGGGGTATTTAATTATGAAACTCACGAACAATACGATTTTGATCACCGGCGGTGGTAGCGGCATCGGTTACGAACTCACCAAACAACTCACGGCACTTGGTAACACGATTCTCATCACGGGCCGCAATCAAGCTCACATGGACCGAGCGAAAGCGGCCTTTCCAAAAATTCACACCTTTCGAAGCGACGTTTCCGATCCGAAAGCGATCGCCACTCTTTACGAACAGGTCACCGAACAATTTCCCGAGCTCAACATTTTGATCAACAACGCCGGCATTATGCGCGAGATCAATGTTCACGACAAAGCCGGAAGCCTCGAAGACATCACTCGAGAGATTGAAATCAATTTGAGCGGGCCGATTCGCATGGTGAAACAGTTTTTGCCGCATTTGAAAACAAAATCACAGGCCGCAATCATGAACGTTTCATCGGGATTGGCATTTGTTCCATTGCCCATTTCACCGGTTTATTGCGCCACCAAGGCCGGTCTGCATTCATTCACCGAGTCTCTTCGCGTGCAATTGAAAAACTCCAAAGTGAAGGTGTTTGAGCTAGCACCGCCGGCGACACAAACCGAACTCTTGGGTGCCTTTAATTCTGAAGACATGAAAGGCGTTTCTATCATGAAGGTGGAAGACATGGTTAGAGTCGCCGTCAAAGGAATGCAAACCGATCGATTTGAAATTCGTCCAGGTCAGGCGAATCAGCTCAAAATGATGAGTCGCGTGGCGCCAGGATTTATTTTGAAACAAATGAGCCGATCGGTCGATCGCATGCTCGGCACACACAATTAATTCAAAGCTTGTTAGTCGCCAGGCAACCTAAAACCGCGGGCCCACATGGCGAAGCCTGAACGGGAGCCTCATAGACTGCGCATCGAAGTGAGTTAGTCAACTGACACATAATCGGGATCGCGAAGCAATCGAATGACCAACAAGCCCTAAGCGGGCAGAATGGAGTTTTTATGAAAATCGTTTTAATTGGCGCAAACGGAAAGATCGGGGAACTGGTTCAAAAAGCATTGGCGGGTGCTGGCCATGAGATAGTCAAGGTCGGACGCAAATCGGGCAATTTCCGAGTCGAGATCGAGAACCGCGAAAGTGTCAGAAAGCTTTATCAAGCCGTCGGCTCGTTTGATGCCCTGGCCATTGCAGCAGGTGAAGTCGCATTTGCTCCGCTTTCGGAACTCACCGCTGAAAAATGGGAGTTCTCGTTGGGAAGCAAGCTCATGGGCCAGATTAATCTGGTTCAGGAGGCAATCCCGTTCATCAACGAAAAGGGATCATTCACTTTGGTTTCGGGCGTTCTTAATGAAGAACCGATCTTCGCCGGTGTTGCGGGTGCAACCGTCTCGGGCGCATTGGAAGGTTTTGTTCGGGCTACCGCAATTGAACTGCCCAAGGGATTGCGTATCAATGTGGTGAATCCTACGATCCTAAAAGAGTCCGAAGCTCAGATGGGTTCGTTCTTTCCCGGCGTGATTCCGGTCGAAGGATCGAAAGTTGGACAAGCCTACAAACGCGCTATCTTGGGGGCGCAAACCGGCCGCGTTTACAAAGTTGATTGAGCTTACCCATCGTTTATTCGAAGCCCCGGCGGCTATCATTCTGGAGTTCAGTGCGCGCCATAAAAACTTAATCCGTCTGTGAGAGCCTTCGCGCGACGCCAGCTTTTTCGCTGCCATGCTCAGAACGCATCGCTGGTACGCTTCAAAAGTATTGATCAAAGACGTTACGACAAGCCAGCACTCGCATCAAATAAGGTGAACTGAGAATCACTGTTCGCGGCCAAACGGACCTTGCCTGCATGCCCAGCTAGCATGGCTCTAGACCGAGGCTGAGCGGTGAGGCGTACAAGTCGTTCTGGGCTAAGAAGCAAGGAAGGCCGATATGGGAGTCACGGCGGCGTTGCGGCCGGTCGAGCAGAGCGGTAGGGACAAACGCGTTCCCGAACCGTGCATCTTCGTCGTTTTCGGCGCCTCTGGAGATCTGACGAGGCGCAAGCTGCTTCCGGCGCTCTTTCACTTGAGGCAAGCAGGACTTTTGTCGGAAGAATTCGCAGTTGTGGGAGTGGCGCGGCGGGATCTCTCCGAGACATTTATTGCCGACATGAAAGACGGAATCGTAAGGGAGGGGGCGTCGCGGAAACCGATCCTCGTCTTGATTCCTTTCTTGATCGCGTGAAGTACTTCCAAACGGATTTTGACGACGACGATGGTTTCGAAAGGCTCAAGCAGTACGTTGCTGAATTGGATGAAGAGCTCGGCACGCGTGGCAACCGGTTGTTCTACTTGGCTGTGGCACCCGAGTATTTTGCCGACATCATCGCCAGACTTGGTGCACATGGCATGGTGCAGTCGGAAGTAGAGGCGGACAACTGGGTCCGGGTCGTCATCGAGAAGCCATTCGGAACGGATCTCGCATCGGCAAAGAAGCTCAACGACGATGTGAATGCCGTCTTTTCCGAGGATCAGATATTTCGGATCGATCACTATCTCGGCAAAGAAACGGTGCAGAATATTCTGTTCTTTCGTTTCGGCAATGGAATCTTCGAGCCGATTTGGAATCGGAACTACGTAGAGCGGGTAGAGATTACCATTGCGGAAACGGTGGGTGTCGAGGGACGGGGACCATTTTATGAAAAGGCCGGAGCGCTCCGCGACATACTGCAGAATCACGCGATGGAAGTCCTCGCTTTGATAGCGATGGAGCCACCGGAGTCTTTTCAGGCAGAAGCCGTAAGGTCGGAGAAGCTGAAAGTCTGGCACTCGATTGCAGCAATTCCACTCGAACACGCAATACGTGGACAGTATGGAGCGGGGAAGATCGATGGAAAGAAGGTTGTGGGCTATCGCCAGGAAGATCGTGTCCAACCCGAATCAGACACAGAAACGTTCGCCGAAGTCCGACTTGAAATAGCAAACTGGCGATGGGCCGGAGTCCCTTTCCATTTGCGGACGGGCAAGCGCCTCGCGAAGAGATTTACGGAAGCACGCATCATTTTCAAGGCTTCACCGACCCAGCTATTCAAACAGGACTCCGGCATCGGGGAGTCGGAGCTGAATGTCATAACGCTCCGCATTCAGCCAGATGATGGCATTTGTCTTCAGTTCGGAGTCAAGCCACCGGGACTAACCGCGGACCTTTCCAAGGTCGCCATGCGATTCAAGTACGAAGATGCATTCGGCAAATCGTCCGCAAACGGCTACGAGCGGCTGCTTCTCGATGCCATGTTGGGCGACGCTACGCTTTTTTCGCACCGCGACGGAGTCGAAGCGACCTGGGCGCTTTTCACTCCCATCCTCGATTCGTGGGCAAAGGACCCTGACACGAATTTTCCCAATTATTCGGCGGGAGCATGGGGACCAAGCAGCGTCGCGACGCCCCTAAGCGATGAAGCGCTGACTCGCGGCAGGAACAAGCTCGACTGAGGATACGCAATTCGTCCAAATGGAAGGCAGGTCAAGGAATGACCACAGAGAAATCGCTCATCGACTCCGCAATCCGCGGGTGGAAATCCAACGTGGAACGAGCGGACAAATTATTTTGGGGGGCTGTCGTCGGTACAACTTGAGCAAGAAATTGCTCCCGGAAGAAACCGTCTGATCTATCTCTGGGGGCATCTTGCGGCGGCGAACGATGGGCTGCTACCACTGCTCGGGGTTGGAGAAAGACTTCATCCCGAATTCGACGCTATGTTCACCTCGAACCCGGACAAGTCCGTTCCGCTGACGGTCTCGGGGCCATCGCTCAAAGCCGCATGGCAAGAAATCCACCAGAAGTTGTGGGACGGTATCTCGAAGTTCTCGGCCGCGGACTGGGCGCAGCGGCATACCGCGGTGTCGGAAGAGGATTTCGAGCGGGAGCCGCATCGAAATCGATTCACGGTTCTGCTTGGAAGAACCGCGCACCTCGCCTATCACGTGGGGCAGGCCACCTTGGCGCGGCTAAAGACAGAGTGAACCGCTTCGGAATCCGCATCGCAAGATTCCGTCAGTCCCTAAAGTGGATACGCAATGACTCCGAAGGAATTTCAGAAATCAAATGTGACCGTCGAACTGAAAGCAGGAAAGAAGCGGCTCGAAGACGCGCTTCGCGGCTTGAGTGACGAGCAGTGCGAAAGGGCTGGGGCCACGCGGTCCGGTTCGATAATGGATCTTCTTTCTGAAATTGTGACCAACGAGTTCTTGGCGCTGATGGAAGTTTCCGACCGGCTGCCGGGATTGCCGATGGACCTGCGTTCAGCGATCATTCGTCGCACTGAGGGCCGCGAACCACAGGGGGCGAAACACGCCTACGTCGTTAATGTCTGCGTGACAAGGTTTAACGAGCAAATTGACGAGATTGAGCGCTGGCGCAGTTCCGAAATCGTGGGATTCAGCGCCGCGCGTCTCCGCGCGGAGGCGCGCGAAGCGGAGCTCAATCAGGCCATTGTGGATTTGAGTCGAGAGGACTTTCTGGCCGGGGATTTTGATTTGAAGTCACTTTTCTCACTGCTGTTTGACCGGTTCTACAGCGAAGATTTTGTCCTGTGGCTTGGCGCGGGAGAGGCGAATGGACGGACTGCCGCGTTCCAGCGCATGGCAAACGTGCTGGAACCGATCAATACGCTGCTCGAGATGGGGCTGGCTTCCATCGTGTCTTTTCGCGCAACTGCGAGCGTGCAGGACGCCGAGGGGAATTTCATCACTGACTGGGAGACCCTTCTCGGAGGAACGTATTCGACAGGCAAAGCCGTTCGTTGGCGCACCGTTCGGGCATGGAGGAGTCGCATGGTTATCGCCGAACGCATCGAGGATCTACCATCGCCGGAACCCTGAGTCGCTCGATGATGCACGGGTCGATGCTCGAAGGGGAGGAACTGCGGATCTTCGAGGAATTGATTTCGCGGTTTGATTCACTCAGTGAAGCAGAAATGAGCGCTGTGGGTGTGACGCTGGAATGGTCCGCGAAGGATTTGCTGGCGCATTTGGCCTACTGGGAGCGGGCCGCGGCTGAACAGGTCCGTGAATTCGAAGCTGGAAAGTGGCGAGCGAAAAAGCGCACGAGCGCCCAGATTCAGCGCATCAACCGGGAGGTCGTTTCCGCGAATCGGGCCACGCCACGGCTTCTTCTTCGCGAGGAACTCATCCTAGCGAGGAGCGAAATCGCGGCGGCGATGAAACGAGCGCCCGAGGAACTGGAGGAAAGTTCTCCGCTCGCACGCATCGTTTACTCTCAGTGCGTGCGGCACAGGGGCATCACCTGGAACAACTCCACGCTTGGATCGCCCGTCTTGGCAAAGCATCGTGAACGAAAAGGAATCGAGCGGGTCAACCCAACTCGACGGCGCGGACGCCGGGCCAAGGTCTTCTAACAGAGCGCCGTACAATTCGCTTGTGGCTCCGCTGGGGGAGTGCCATTTGTTCGGTTCCCGATTGTTTCCGAATATGGACTTCAGTTCCTCCCCGTTCAAAGGAAACTTCATCCATAGCCAATTTCATTAAGTGGATGCCGCGCCCGTTTTCGGCTTCCAGGTTTTCGACCGCGAGAGGATTAGGAACAGCATCGGGGTCGAAACCATGTCCTTGATCTCTGACGACGATGAACACTCCCTTGGCACCTTCGCAGCAGCAACGGACATGAACCAGCTTGCGGGCATCGAGGCGATTGCCGTGGAGTATCGCGTTACTCACGGCTTCTCGAAGTGCGAGTTCAACGAACTCCTCCTTGCCGCCAACGCAACGGGACCGAGCGATCAGACTCATAACCCAGTCCACAAACGGTGAGATCAGGCCGATCTCGCTGCGCAGCCAGGTGTGCACCTCCAGCGGAGCACCGGAACTAGGTTTGTCTAACGCCGACCGCAGAGACTTGAAATTGCCCACCCAAACCATTTCTGCAACCTCCCGGCGTCACTCTTTCGCGCCGTTTATAATGAACAACATCGTCACCGCTGTTGTACCTTTGTTTCGCCACGCAGGGCGCGTGCCGTTTTGCACGACGACGTCTCCGCGCTTGAGGTGAATGGTTTTGGCGTCATCAAGCTCCAGCCAAATCTCGCCCTCATAAACTACGGCGTAGTCGACGGTGTTCGTCTTGTGCATTGCAGGATCTTCTTTTTCAAAGTGATCGGCTAACCCTCTGAGACGAATCAGAGCCTCGCTGCGCGCAGCTTCACCGTCAAACGAGGGGTCCGCAAAAACCGAACCCGGCGGAAAGGTCACGAAGTGAAGACTTGTGCCGCCAGGTCCCGGAACGACGGAGTCGGGATAGCGGTCAAACCTTTGCTCCTCGCGAAGGTCCGGGGTGGTCGGGTTTACCCAAACAAGCGTGTGCTCGTAGTTGGGTACGCTCTTGAACTCATATGCCTGCAACTGTTCGTCACGGACTTGCCGTTTACATTTCCCGTGACGATACGTCGGTAAGTACTCGGTTTCTTGCCGCGCTTGGACAACTCTCTTTTCTTTGGGACCGTTGTATTCATGACTAGCTCTCCGAATCCGCGATTTTCAGAAGCTGCTTCTCGAAGTTCTCGACTACTTTCAGGCGCATCAAGGCAAGCGGGACGATCAGGGGATGATGCACATAGCGCGAAGTCTGTTGAGCTGCCGCCTGAAGCTCTGGTGCGTGTCGATGCAATCCGCAAAGCCTGCTTGGCGAATCTTGATTGTGCTCAGGATTGTCTCTTCACGGAAATTGAGCATCCAGTCCACGAACGCCCAGTTTGCAATCTGGTCGTAGGGCGTGGCATGCAGGCGGTATCGGGCAACCATGGAATCCCACAGAGGACCCTTCTCACTCATCTCAGAAACAGTGGACATCGCAAGGGGCTCTGCGATGGGAAGGTCGTAGAAGGCGGCGAGTTCGTTCCACAGTTGCCTCCAGCGATAGACATCTCCGTTCGATACGTTGAAGATTTGATTGCGTGCTTTGTCTTCACCTAAAGCCCACAAAGTCGCGCGGCCGAACAATTCTGCGTCCGTCGTCTCCTGGAGAGTGTTCCATCCCTCTTTGGTGCCAGGAAAGCGCAGGGGCAACCCGAGTTCGCGAGTCATCGCGGCGTAGGTCGCGAGACTCGTAACCAGGTTCATTGGCGAGTTTAGGCTTGGTCCCATGACCAGATGGGGACGCAAGACCGTCCAGCTACCTCCGTTTTTAGCGGCCCAGTCAGCCACAATGTCTTCCTGCTGGTGGTAATGGATCGGCGCAATGAGACGTGGCTCCGTCTCTTTAGCTGGAGCGTTGAACGCCCCAAGACTGAAGCCGTAGGACTTCGCACCGCCGGCCAGCACGATCCGCTGAAGAGGCACATTGCGCGCTGCGAGCGCGTCGAGAGCATTTCTCAACATTCTGGCATTCGGCTCAACAGTCTCGGCCATCGTGGGTTTTTCGACATAGGCCGCGAAAACCAGATCGGTCACCTTATCGAGAGATGAAAAAGCCTTTGTTGTGCCCTCGCGGTCCATGAGATCGACGCTGACGTGAGGGGGCGCGACCTGCGCCCGGTAAGTCGGCACGGGTCGACGCGCGGCTGTGGTGATCCCCCATTGTCGGTTCTCTGCGACGGCGTCGACGACTCCGGTACCAAGAACGCCATAGGGTCCAACAAGTAGAATCTGACGTTGCGCGACCTGTGTTTCAGTACTGGCGGACATCACAATTCCTTTCAAGCCGAAAAAGATGCGCCTCGCCAATGTAGGAGGCCATCTTCAGGCTCCAACCTCTTGCGGCATTCTTCTGCCATTACAGAGTGGAAGCAAGCAACTCCGATCGCTGTTCATAGAACGGATAATCGGTGTAGCCGCGAGCGTCGAACGTGTAAAACGTATCCCGGTCGTAAGCAGTCAGAGGCAGCCCGAGCCGGATGCGCTTTGGCAAGTCCGGATTCGCGACAAAGTGCCGTCCGAAGGCAACCAAATCCGCATCGCCGTCTCGAACAGCAGCCTCGGCGGTATCAGGTTCAAAACCTCCCGCCGCAATGATCTTTCCCGTGAAAACGTTTCGCAGCCTCGCGGTCGCAATGTGCCCTTGACCCTCGGCGATCAGCACGTTCCCTTTGATGCGTGGTTCGATGATGTGCAAGTACGCGAGTCCCAAGCGGTTCAGTTGCTTTGCGACATAGTCAAACAGGGCGAGCGGATCGCTATCCGATACCCCATTCCAGGTTCCGCTGGGCGCGATACGCACCGCAACACGGTTGCCGCCCCACACCGAAACCATTGCGTCTACCACTTGAAGCAGGAAGCGGGACCGATTTTCGATGGAAACACCATACATATCGGTTCGCTTGTTGATGCCATCCTGCAGAAATTGATCGGGCAGGTAGCCGTTACCCGCGTGAAGCTCAACGCCATCAAAACCAGCGGATTTTGCGCGCTCGGCCGCTTTGCGATAATCCTCGACGATGCCCGGGATTTCTCTGATGTCAAGCGCGCGGTGAGGCGAAGGCTGCTGCCAACCATGAGGCGTAGACTCTATTATCGTTGGATCCTGCCAATACTCCGGGTTGACCGAAGAGCTGACCGGGGTTGCGCCGTTCGTCGAGTCCACATGCGCGGCACGCCCTGTATGCCAGAGTTGAGAGAACATGTATCCACGCTTCGCGTGAACGGCGTTCGTGATTCTCTTCCATCCCGCAACCTGCTCGTCCGAATACAAGCCGGGGGCTCCAAACCATCCCCCGCCTGCGATCGAAATCGAAGTCCCTTCAGAAACGATGAGCCCACCGTCCGAGGCCCGCTGCGAATAGTACTCGAGCATCAGATCACCCGGAATACTACCGGGCTGAACGGACCGCGATCGTGTGAGCGGAGCCATCACCACGCGGTGCTTTAGCTCCATAGGTCCGACTTGAATTGGTGTGAACAGCTTGTCTGCGCTTAATGTTTTCATGAACCCCCGCTCCCTCAGACTTCCTCTGCTAACCTGAGGCCAGACGTCAGCTTTCCAAGCGACGCTCCTGCACCTGGCCTCGCTCTGTTCAACGTCCCGCGCGGATCGGTTCAGGCGTTCATTCCGCCGTCCACGGTAAGATTCGCGCCGGTAATGTATGAGGACTCCGGTCCGGCGACAAACGCCACCATCGCGGCGATCTCATCCACACGCCCGTAACGATCAAGCGCTGTGGCGGCCTTCTGCGGCACCGCCCAATCACCCGAGGCGGGATTCAATTCCGTGTCGATCGGACCAGGCTGCACGTTGTTGACCGTGATGCCCCGGCTCCCGATCTCTCTGGCAAGCGCCTGAGTGAACATCTTGACGGCTCCCTTCGTGCCCGCGTAAGGCACAAGCCCGGGCGCCGCGACACGTTCACCCACGGCCGAACCGATCGTGATGACGCGACCGCCGCTCTTCATGTGCTTCAGCGCCGCCTGAGTCGCGACGTACACGCCACGAACGTTGATGGCAATCACGCGATCCATCTCTTCCAGCGTCGCCTCCTCGAACGGTTTCGGAATGGCCGTGCCGGCGTTGTTCACCAGCACATCCAGTCGACCGAAGGTTGCAAACGTCTTTTCGACCGCGGCTTTAACCGCGTCGGCATTGGCGGCGTCCGCCTGAATCGCGATCGCTTTTCCGCCAGCGCGTTCAATCTCCTTGACGACGGACGCGGCTGCGTCCGCACCTTTCGTATAAGTGATGGCCACGTTCGCTCCATCCGCCGCCAGACGCTTCGCGATTGCAGCACCAATGCCGCGCGAACCGCCGGTAATGAGTGCAATCTTTCCTTCCAATTTCTTTGACATTGTCCCTCTCCTTTACGTTCAGTGATGCCGAACTCTCAGGTCAGCGAAACTGAGCCTCACGCTCTGTAAGACCAAATGGGGCACAATCAAACTGATCCTTTGAGTCAGGCGACTCGACGAGGCAAACTGATTGTTTACGTCGCGAACTACAAGTATGCTTGTCAGGCATGAGCCAAATTTTATTGCTCGTGCGACGCATCTCAAGCTCACCTCGTTAGATTGCACCAGTGGACTGTTGTAACGCCGTTGAATCATACTTTGTTAAACTTGGAGCAATGCTTCACAAGCATGGGGAGTGGGAATGGAATTACGACATCTTCGCTACTTCGTCGCGGTCGCTGAGGCGGGAAGTCTGACGGTGGCAGCGCGAAAACTGCGCACGTCACAACCTTCGTTGAGTCGGCAGATTCGAGATCTTGAGGACGAGGTAGGTGCGCAACTCCTGACACGTCGCGCTCGCGGCATCGAACTGACGCCGGCGGGTCGAGCCTTTCTCGAACATGCCCGCACGGTGCTATCGCAGGTTGAAGCGGCAACCGAAGCTGCTCGCCGGGTCGCTCATCCTGCCAAGCCATGCTTCTCGATGGGCTTTCTGACCGGACACGAATTGACGTGGATGCCCGAAGCATTGAGGATCTTGCGCGACGAACTGCCTAATATCGACGTGATGATATCGAGTCAATACTCGCCGCAGCTCGCTGATGCCATTTTGAAGGGAAACGTCGATGCAGCTTTTCTTCGGCGGGAAAAAGGCGTGCCAGAGTTGGCGTTCCGTTCTCTCGTCAAGGAGCCTTTGGTGGTGGTCTTGCCGAGTGACCACCGTCTCGCTGCGCTAAAAGCCATCAGTCCTAAGGATCTAGTGGGCGAGACATTCGTGGGCGTGTCGCACACGGCTCCTGTACTGCGCGCGGTCATCGACGATTACCTGAAGCGGTCCGGAATCAATATCACGCCAAATCACGAGACGGAGCACGTCGTCATGGGAGTGTCCTTGATAGCGTCAACGGGCGGCGTAGGGCTGTTACCTGCTTACGCCCAGAACTTTCTCACTCGGTCTGTAACGAGCCGTCCTCTCAAGGGAGACACGCCGACTGTCGAGCTGGTCCTCGGCTACAAAAAGTCGAACGAGTCTCCCATTCTAAAGCTTTTGCTTTCGAGATCGGACGAGTTGCTCGCTCGTGTCTCGAAGAAGACCCGCTAAAAGTCTGAATGCATCTTAGCAAACGCGACTGTGGAGTTCTTGAGTCAGGGCGATCCTGAAGATTAAGTTTTTACGGCACGCACTGAAGTCCAGAGCGCACCTCGATTGATCCAATCAGGGTAGAGCTTGAGCATTTCGTCATATAGTTCCCGCGCGGTCGTCGTCTGCATGGCAAGGCGCTCGAAATCGCGGATATATTTCCGAGTTTCGCCAATGATCCGAGGGCTATCTTCGTTCCCGACGCGCTTGTGCCCGGCGATTACTAGTTCCCGGCCATCGTTGCTTTGCGTCAGTGGGGAGAAAATTATCTCTTCTCCCGCGGCGAGAAACGTCTTCAGGTTCTGGACAAACGCACCGGAAAACCCTTTCGAGTGCAAGTACACAACCCGAAAGGGGAAATCCTTACGGCGGACGATCTGGAACTGGTTGCCGTTACGAATTGAATGAACCTTTACGGCGTCCACCTCCTCTACTCTTGCTCCCGATACACCTGCCCGTAGGTCTTGCCATAGGGATAAAAGCGATTATGTTCACCCCGTTCCCAAGCGGCTTTCAGTTCGGGCTTAGTAATATCCCAGTCCGGACGGCATTTCTTCAGCACAGCACGCAAGTCTTGCCGAAGCTCTTCAATGGTCGGTCGGCCAAAAAACCAGTAGCCGTTGTAGATTTTGAATATAACGAGACCAGGTTCGAGGACGATGACATGGGGGATCATCGGATTGTGCTCGGGATCCGTATACTCGGCGATGTCGAGATCCTTCTGAACCTTTCGTCCCGGATCGGATAAAAATGTCCAATGAGCGCCGACGCCGTCGCGGTATTCATTCGTCAGAAGCATGTTGTCGGTACTGATTGTGACGAGCCTGGAGTAACCGACTTCCATCTCGTGATGAAGTTGGACCAGACCCTCGGCCTGGCGCCGATCCTTCGGGCAGAATCCTCCCCGGCTAAGCACTAGAACCATCGGATCTGGCCCCTGAAGATCGGAAAGCTTCCGACGTTTGCCCGCGTGATCGGTCAGCTCATAATCGGGAAATACTGCGCCAGCTACAATGTCCGCTCTCATGTGGTTGAGCCTCCTCTAAGACAATGCGACGTATCTGTTTGTTATCGGGCACTCGCATAGGTCGCGAACGTGCGGCCGAACATTGGCTGACCACTCTTTAATTGCTCTTTTAATCTCATCACCACGCCAGACAGTCCGTCAGGCCGGCCTTTGATCTGCCAAAGAGTACCGTTCAACGTGACCTTGGCTTGCATATTTCGGACTTGCTTCCAACGCTCGAGGCCGCCATGCGCTTTCATCGCGAGGTTCAATAGGTCGTTCATTGTGATTTCTCCGATTCAGTCGATACCCCTTACACAGTGGATTTGCGCTGGGAGCAATTCACCTGGTCATTGCGGAAACTTGTCGCCGAACATCGGCAAGCCGCTCTTTGACTGTTCCTGCGTGACCTCGTCCTGAATCACGTCCCAGTGCTCGATGAGCAGCCCGTCTTGGAGACGAACGATATCGGCGGCGATCCAGTTCACAGGCGCGCCAAAGCCAGAGAAACGGCCATGGACCATCACGAAATCTCCCCCGGCGACGATGACGCCTGCCTCATACTTCAGCGTGGGCGGAAGGCTCTTGATGAGATTGAATAGGCCCTCTCGGCCAGGCTCAATATGATTGCTGTGCTGAATGTAGTGAGGGGACCAATAACGTTCGGCCGCCGCATAGTCACGCTTATTAAACAGCGTGTCGAACGCTTCCAAGACAAGCTTCTTGTTGTTCTCCTTTGTCGTCTTCATCGAACTCCCCTTTTGCCAAGTAGATTCCATAAATCTTAGAGTTTCGACCCACCGTCGACTGGGATGCTCGCTCCCGTGATCCAGCGCGCCGCATCTGACGCAAGAAACGCGACTACGTCCGCAACATCTTCTGGTTTGCCGATTCGTTTCAGTGCCTGCATTCCAAGCGTCATCTCACGACCTGCCTCGGTCTTCGTAAAATTCGACATATCAGTGTCGATTGCGCCTGGCGCGACTGCATTTACGCGGACGCCTCGCGGCCCAAGAATGGCGGCCCAGTTTTTAACTAGAGTCTCCAATGCTCCTTTGGTTGAGGCATAGGCAAGGACCGAAGGGTTGTCCAGACCGGGCTTCCCAATTACGGCGTGCGCCCCAATCGAAGAGATCACAATAATGTTCGAGCCCTCACCGAGGACGGGCAGGAGTTGCTGCACCAGAAAAAACGGACTGCGCACATTCGTTGCAAAGAGATTGTCAAAGTCCTCGACCGTATGATCCTTGATGGTTGCAGCCTTGGAAATGCCGGCGTTGGACACGAGCACATCCAATCGCTCACCAACAATTGAGCGCACCTCCTTCGCGAGCAGTGTCGCGCCGTCTGGCGTTCCCAAGTCTGCCTGGATGGCATCTGCGCGTCCCTCTTTTGAACGGATGTCGGCTACGAGAGATTCCGCGTCCTGCGCGGAACGGCCATAGTGAACTAGGACGTGAGCACCGGCCGCAGCAAGCGCCGACGCCGTAGCGCGCCCAATTCCCCGTGAGGCTCCAGTCACCAAAGCAGTTTTGTTAAGAAGGGCAGCCATTTTCTTTTACCTGCGATTCCGAAGGCGGGTTCCTTCCCGCCATGTGCCGCCGTCGTCACGCGTTCAAAAACAGAGTCGCGTGTTCGACGAAGAGCTCCGGGTACTGTGGTGCGCGCCGTGATTGGAGTCGGGGTAGATGATCAGCTGCGCATTCGGCATGTTCTGCTGCATGATGAAAGAGTTCACCGTGGGCATGATCACGTCGTTACTGCCGTTCACGACGAGGGTTGGCTGCTTGATCGTCTTCAGATAGTCGTAGGATCCCTTTTGCTGGACGCCCCATTTCCCCATCGCTTCGACCTGGGCGGGCGACACTTTGTCGTTCACTTCAGGATCGCGCCCAACCTGACGAAGATGCGTGCGCTTCAGGAACTCCCGTCCCGCCGCCTGGCCTGCCGCGGACGGACTGAATTTGACCGCGAGCCAGACATTCTCGGGCGGATCGTAGGTGGCACCAAAGAGCCGCCCTGCAGCTTGGGTCAGCAACTCCATTCCCTGACCGCCGCGCGGACCTGTGCCATCGACAATCAATCTGCGAATGAGATCGGGCGCCTGCAAAGTGATTTCCTGCACGACCATGCCGCCGATCGAGAAGCCAAATAGGTCAACTTGCTTCAGGCCCAGCGCCTTGATGAAGGCGATGGCGTCTGCGCCCATCTGCTTGAACGTTGTCGGGACCTCGCCGGAGCTGCTGGATACGCCGGCGTTGTTGAACAGGATCACCTCACGGTCGCGAGCGAGGCCATCCGTCACCGTCGGGTCCCAATAATCCATGGTGCCGATGTAGTGCTGGCTAAGGACGAGGGGCACTCCTCCGGTCTTGCCGAAGCGGCGATAGGCGAAGCGGATGCTGTTGGGCTCAACGAACTGTGTCGGTGCGGTCTGGTGAGTATGAATCATTTTGGTCGCTCCCTTTGTCATTTGGTTGGCACCGCATCGGATACGAGCGCTAGAGCTGCTTTCGCGCAGTCGATGTCGTTCTGCACTGTGGGCGCACCGCTCAGCCCGATCGCCCCGACAACTTCTCCGTTCACCTTAATGGGAAACCCTCCACCCCACGCCGCTATACGCGCAAGCGTGGGGATGCCGGCCAAAAGCGACGGGTCGCTCTGGATAAACTTGAAAAACTCCTGCGTGGAGACGCCGAACAGAGCTGTGTATGCCTTGTTCTGGGCCATCTCAGTGGTAGGGATCGGGGCGCCATCCATCCGGCCAAAGGCCTTGAGATTGCCGCCGTCGTCGAGAATCGCTACGTTCTCGCTAACGCCAAGTTCTCTGGCTTTCACCACCGCTGCATCCACCATTTTCTGTGCTAGCTCATAAGAGATGCTGTATTTCTTCACCACGTTAGCCATTGGAATCTTCCTCCATTCGATGTGTATTGCGTGTTGGTCATCCCCGCGAGGCGGCCCTAGAATTAGTCCGCGATCATCCGTCCATCCACTGGGATGGAGGCACCAGTCATGTACGACGCATTTGCCGAAGCGACGAAGGCGATCACATGAGCGATCTCCTCTGGTGCTGCGAGCACTACCTCTCTTATCTTGAGCCATGCAGATTGGGAATGGCTAAGACGCCGCCAAAGCCGCTCGGGCTAGCTCAGATCACCTCGTTAGATGGCCAAGATAGCTGTTGGTAGCGCCGTTGAAGCATACTTTGTTAAACCGGGAGCAATGCTTCTCAGGCATAGGAGTGAGAATGGAATTACGACATCTGCGCTATTTCGTCGCGGTCGCCGAGGCGGGAAGGCTGACGGTGGCAGCAGAGCAAACGCTGCACACGTCACAACCTTCGCTAAGTCGGCCGATTCGAGAACTTGAGGACGAGGTAGGCGCGCGACTCTTGACACGCCGCGCTCGCGGCATCGAACTGACACCGGCCGGCCGAGCCTTTCTCGAACACGCCCGCGTGGTAAAACCATAGTTGGGTAGACGAATCGAATCTCAAGGGCACTGACATCCCAATCGAGATGAATGTACGGCTTCCCATCCTTCGCGCAATATCAGGGGAGTAAGGGCAAGGGCAGCGGCAGGGTCAGCCCACGGTTTACTCCAGACGACGTTCACTACGAGTCCCGCAAGAGCAATCCAAGCCATGTAACCACAGAGGGCAGATTCCGCGGCATCGGCCTTCAGAGCTGCGCTGGACGTTACGACTGCCAACTTTCGTTTCTGGCTTGCCAGCCAAGGCATCGCAACCGCAGCGGCCAGCAGGACTCCGATTCCGACTAGACTTCGCTGCGCATCTCGGTATCCGATAAAATTCAAAACCGAAGTTAGCAACACGAAACCTGCCAATGCGAAGAGCAACCCTCCCGCGATTCGGGCTGCCCGCTCCTCACGCAACTTGAAGCGAAAACGCCAGAGCACAACGGCTGCCGAAAGCAGCTCAATCAAGCTGTCCCCGCCGAAAGCCAACAGTGCGGGGCTGTGCGAAGTCCAAGCAGTCCCGAGAGACACGAGGGCCTCCACGCTCATCCAGATAAGTGTGAAGACTTGGAGTTGAAGAACTTTCCGCGAAACGTCAGACAAGGGAAGTGTTGTCGCTGCGGTCATAAGAGAGTCGCAATGATTCTAACCCCGGAGTCGCAGCCCAGGGAGCTTCTGGGCAGTGTAGAATGGGCAACGCACGAAATCGATGCCAAGTGCGGAGATCGCTTCCTACAAGACTTCCCGTTACTGATTAGCAGTATTTCCCGAGTGGGCACTTCTAGGCGGCGCTTGTCTGATTGCTGATCGATTCCGTTGCCGTGACGCCTGAAGAGCGGAGAGCGCGAATATCCCGCATCGGAGGCTGGCCGAAAAAGCGGCTGTATTCGCGATTGAATTGTGTGGGACTCTCGTAGCCGACTTCAAAAGCCGCGCTGGCGGCATCAAGACCATTATTCAGCATCAGGCTCCGCGCTGATTGAAGCCGGAGTTGTTTCTGATACTGAAGCGGACTCATCGAAGTCAGCATTCGGAAATGATGGTGCAGGGTGGATACGCCCATGCTGGCAAGCTGTGCGAGTTCTTCAACGAGCAAAGGCTTGGCATAGTTCGCTGTAACCCACGCAATCGCTTTTGCCGTCCGGTGGCTTTGATCTCCGAGTGTTGCGACTGCCCGCAAGCGCGCTCCCGCCGGTCCCCGGAGAATCCGGTAGATGATTTCGCGCTGAATCAGGCCACCGAGAAAATGAATATCATGCGGGCTATCCAGCAAATCCAGGAGGCGGCAGCATGCGTTCAGGAATTCCGGCGTGGTCTCGCCGATTGACATAGCGGGACTTTGAGACGGCGCCTCTCCGACATGAATTTCCTCACGGCCGAGCAGTTCCCGGACCATGGACATGTCCAATCTGACCGACAGTACGAGACAGGGAACATCCTCGGTTGCCTCGGCCACCCAGCTCACGATTGGCAAATCAACCGCAGTCAAGAGAAAGCGCGACTCGTCGTAGATGAAACTGGTGCGCCCGAGGTTCGCCTGCTTGCGGCCCTGGGCGACCACGATGACGCCCGGATGGTAGGTGGTCCGGCACGGAGGAGTAGGGGAAGTCCGCCGGTGCAGGCTCACGCCGGGAATCTCGGTTATCCGATTCTCTTCGTTGCCCACGGAGGAGGCAATCTTGCGCGCCAGTTCTAGGCGCATTTCGCGGGCCGGATCTGGCTTCAGAGCGGGATTTTCCTTGGAGTTTTTCAATGTTGTGTTCTGTACCTGTCCGCTTCTAAAGATAGCCTCCCGGCTCCCGCTGCGCCATTGATTTTTCGCCAGGCAAGAGGAATAGGCAATAAGTAGGCAGGATCGGGCTACCGCGTCCTGGTCACTTGCCCCTAATGTCGAGATGGGTGAAACAACCAGGCAAAGGAAGCGATGGGACAAAGCGGACTGGAAATCTCGGCGCTGACAGCGATGATCGCAACAGTGAATGCCTCGTTGAAATGACTGAACAAGTAAGGAAGGAACAATGCAAAAGCGCAAACTAGGAAAGGATCTCGAAGTTTCTGCTCTTGGCCTCGGCTGCATGAGCATGACGGCGGCCTATGGCCCGCCAGCCGACAAAAGCGAGATGATCAAGTTGATTCGTGCTGCTTATGACCGTGGCGTGACGCTGTTCGATACGGCCGAAGCCTATGGGCCGTTCGTGAACGAAGAGCTGGTGGGCGAGGCGCTCCAGCCGATCCGGGACAAGGTGGTGATTGCCACAAAGTTCGGCTTTGACATAGATACTGAGACTGGCGAGCGTCGTGCCGGGACCAATAGCCGGCCCGAGCATATAAAGCGTGCGGCGGACGCTTGCCTGAAGCGTTTGCGGACCGATCACATCGATCTCTTTTATCAACACCGCGTCGACCCGGAAGTGCCGATTGAGGACGTGGCCGGGACGGTCAAAGAGCTAGTTGCGGAGGGGAAGGTCAAACATTTCGGCCTGTCGGAAGCCGGCGTTCAAACGATTCGCCGTGCGCACGCGGTCCAACCGATCACTGCGCTGCAGAGCGAGTACTCGCTGTTCTGGCGTGGTCCGGAAGCCGAGCTTCTGCCGACCCTGGATGAGCTGGGTATCGGGTTCGTGCCGTTTAGTCCACTTGGCGCAGGGTTCCTCACGGGCAAGATTGACGAAAACACGAAGTTCGATCCCACCGACTTCCGAAACCTCGTGCCTCGCTTTTCGCCTGAGGCGCGCAAGGCCAATATGGTTCTGGTCGACCTGGTCAAGGCCGTTGCGCAACGCAAAAGCGCGACACCGGCGCAAGTCGCACTCGGTTGGCTGCTGGCACAGAAGCCGTGGATCGTGCCGATCCCAGGAACAACCAAGCAACATCGCCTCGAGGAAAACCTCGGCGCGGTGAATGTCGAGCTGACCGAGAACGACCTCAAGCAGATCGACGATGCTGCTTCCAGACTGAAACTCGAAGGCGCACGCCTGCCTGAAGCTGCCCTGAAGATGACTGGACGCTGAGTGCTCCTTTGTAGTGGGAGCCAGAAGGGACACCATGAGGATCTTTGTAACGACAGTGATCTCGCTGTGCATGCTCGCGTCAGGTGTGCACAGCCAAACTTCCAAGGATCAGGGAGCGATAAGGATCGTGCGGAGTGGCTCCCAACCCTCACGGCAAGGGCCAGCCGAGAATTTTACTGGCTCCGTGCGCGTCGATCCTCTGTTCCAGGCGAACGCTCCGGCAAGCGCATCCGGCTCCCTGGTGACGTTCGAGTCCGGCGCACGGACCGCGTGGCACACCCATCCGCTGGGCCAAATCCTGATCGTGACGGAGGGCACCGGGCGCGTGCAGCGGTGGGGTGATCCCATACAGGAAATCCGAAAAGGGGATGTGGTTTGGATTCCGCCAGGCCAGAAGCACTGGCATGGGGCTGCGCCGAACCATTCGATGGCGCACATCGCCATCGTGGAACAGCTCGACGGTAAGGCTGTGGAATGGATGGAACGGGTTAGTGACGCGCAATACAGGGAGCCGGTTCGCGCTGAGGGACCGAGAACCGACGCTGGCGCGAAGCCCAGGCCGTCTCAAGGAGCGATCGGCGACTTTGCCCCGAAGCTGGCCGAATTGACTGACAACGTGCTGTACGGAGACGTCTGGGAGCGTCCGCAATTGTCGAAGCGTGACCGAAGCCTGGTGACCGTGGCCGCGCTGATTGCCCTAAACCGTCCAGAGCAGCTTCGGTCTCACCTCATGAGAGCACGCGAAAGCGGCGTGACGCAGGAAGAGTTGACCGAGACCATCACTCACTTGGCGTTGTACTGTGGCTGGCCTAACGCGGTAAACGCCATCAACGTTGCTAAGGAAGTTTTCGAGAAGAAATGATTTACGAAGGCCAACGCAGGAGAAACGATGCAGATGAAGGAATCTGAAAAGAGCAACCCGGACTATCGGCCCTCAGGATCACCGGAGCAAATTTCATGAGCAGGAAACATCGGAAGTCTCTCATCGCTCTCGCACTGATTGCAGCCTGTTTTTTGTCTTTAGCGAGTGCACAGGACACCAGCAAGAGCAAGCCCGAGCCGCTGATAATCCAGGACCAAGGCAGCTTCGCTGTAGGCGGGTCCGTCATCACTGCTCCCGGAACATTCGATCCCATCAAGCAAGGCGCGTACAACCCCGCCGGCACCGATCCAGCGGGTCAGACATTGCACGGCGACCACGCTTACGTCTTCTACCAAATTCCGGTGAATGCCAGAAAACTTCCACTCGTCCTCTGGCACGGTCACGGGCAATCCGCGAAAACGTGGGAGACCACCCCGGACGGACGAGAAGGGTTCCAAAACATCTTCCTGGTCCGGCGCTTCCCGGTCTATCTGATCGACCAGCCGCGGCGTGGCCGCGCCGCGCGCGGTACGCAGCCTATCAACATCACTGCCACACCCGACGAACAGCTCTGGTTCGGCATCTTCCGGCTCGGCGCCTGGCCGGACTTCTATCCTGGCGTGCAGTTCTCGCGCGACCCAGAGGCGCTCAATCAGTTCTTCCGTCAGATGGTTCCCAACACCGGCCCGTATGACGGGCAGGTGAATACGGAGGCTGTGTCGGCACTGTTTAACAATATCGGGCCGGGCATTCTCGTTACGCACTCACAGAGCGGCGGGCTGGGCTGGCGCACGGCCATCAAGAACAGGAATGTCCGCGCCATCGTCTCCTTTGAGCCGGGCTTCGACTTCCCTTTCCCCGAGGGAGACGTGCCGCCGCCCATGACACTCGGCGGCAGAGCGCTGAGCGCCATCACAGTGTCGCAGTCGGATTTCTTGCTGCTCACGAAGATACCGATCGTCATCTACTACGGCGACAACATCCCTGACAAACCGAGCGCGAATCCGGGCCAGGAGCAATGGCGTATTTTCTTTGAAATGGCTAAGAAGTGGCGGGATGTTGTGAACCGCCACGGCGGCGATGTTACCGTCGTGCACCTGCCCGAGATCGGCATCCGCGGCAACACGCATTTCCTAATGTCGGACCTGAACAATGTCCAGATTGCGGATGGGGTATCGAAGTTCCTCTCAGAAAAGAAGCTGGACTGATCCGCCTGCGCGACTTGCGCTGCGTTGGCTCGCGTGTCTTGTAGTTATTGCAAAACCAATTCGTGGCGCTGTGACGGCAGCGATCTAGCAACTTGTGGCGATCCGTACCGATAACGCGCTTGTGTGAGCGGCCTGACCATGTGAGCGACGGGACTCGAACCGGCGACCTCCTGCGTGACAGGCAGTGGTTCTAGCCAACTGAACTACGCCCGCAATCTCAAAAATGACTTCCCGCTCTTTGCACAGCCTTGCAGTGTCTTGCACTGCCTTCTACCTCCTTCGACGTGACAGGGCATCGCTCTCGACATAGCCTAATCGATGCTAGCCGTTCGGGCTCTACCCGAATGGTCTCAGCGACCTGAGTGTACTGCCATCCGGCCAATCGTGAAGTTGACAAACGGTTGACAAAACGGTTTTTTGAGGGAGAGCCCCGATAAGGGGAAAAGTGAGAATCGCCGCGTATTTACTGATGAAGAATGGTGGGCCTGGGTGGACTTGAACCACCGACCTCGCCCTTATCAGGGGCTTTTATGGTGCTATATGCATAGTATTATGCGTCTGCCTGTTAAGCAGGCGTTCTGCCTAGTTATGCTGTGGCTGCGCCGGAGCTCTCTTCTGAGTATACCGGCCGATCATACTCAGACTTAGAGCGTAATAACCGTACTGCTTGGCGGCGGTTTGGAAAACCTCCGACCCAACGTGAATTTGCTCTGTAGCGAGTACTCTTCGGGCCTGGTCCAAAGAGGTCAATGGTTCAAATCAGGCCCCCGTAACCAGAGGACGCGAGATTCTTTTCTCGACAAGCCTTACTCTCTGAAGGCGCTTCCATCATCATCAATTCTTCTGTCGGTTTCAAAGGCCTGGCAGCCTTCAGCGTCTACAGCGCGACCAAAGCCGCCGCGTATGGACGCGTATTCGATTGGATCGACGCTCTCACTGTGGTTGCACACCAAAAGACACCGCTTTTCATGTCGTCACAGTCTTTCACCTGTGGGGTTGGCTCGAGCTCGATTGGCAAGGTTCCATTCCGGTCGAATGAAATGACACGAGTACCCGTTCGGATCGTGTTCGAGATAATCCTGATGTTCTGGTTCTGCTTGCCAAAAGTCGCCAGCCGGCGAAACTTCGGTGACGACTTTCCCTGCCCACAGCCCTGAGGCCTCGATATCCGCGATAGTATTCTTGGCGATTTGTTTTTGTTCTTCGCTCGTGAGGTTTGGAAAGCCGCAACCGAATCTCCTCGGAGTCAGCGGTAGATCTCCCAAGGCTTGAGTAGATGCATAAACTTTTTTATCTCGACTCTTTTCCCATCGAACCGCACTCCCTCTAATTTCAGGCGCGCTCGTTGTTCGTGCGCGGCTACTCCGCGCAACTTTATCTCTCCTCCGACACCTACGACTCGATGCCACGGCAGCTGATCTATGGGATCGACCCGTAACAGACGTGCAACCGCGCGGTGGTATTGCGGATAACCGGACGCTGCCGCGACGGCGCTGTAAGTACTCACCTTTCCCGGGGGAATGGAAAGGATCATGCGCCGGAACTCCATATCACGCTGCTCGTCACGCCGGAGCGTGGCTCGCAATAATTCTCTCTTTGATCGTTCGAATGAAAGTTGATCAAGCCCGGGAAGAGAACTTCGTTTTGACTTGGCTCTAGTTCTCATGTGTATTTTTGATGAGGCGGTGAGCGGGAACATTGCAGTCTCCGAGAATCAAGCGATACTGCAGTTCGTTTTCGTATGTTGCACCAGACTTCGAACTCTTGCCCCCTGTCCTTATGCCTTCCAAACGCAAGAGGTGAGCTTTCGCTGCGAGCCCTCCAGCAAAACCGGTCAGCTTGCCTGTCGCACCAATGACACGGTGGCACGGAACAATGATAGCAATCGGGTTTCGACCGTTTGCCGCTCCGACTGCCCGACAGGCCGCCCGATTTCCGAGTCGCTCGGCGAGGTCTCCATACGATCTGGTTTCCCCAAATGGGATGCCCAACAATGCTTCCCAAACTTGTTTTTGAAAGGGCGTACCACGCATATCCAGAGGAACGGAGAAGACGTGCCGCGCTCCCTCGAAATATTCGTTCAATTCTTTTTCAGTCCGAACGAGTACAGGATGAAGGGGCCTGTTCATGACATGACTGATGCGAACGCGTCGCGGGTTGTCCTTCTCCCAAAGAACCGCGACTAAGCCCTTTTCGCTAGCGACAAGCTTCAGAGCGCCAATAGGAGAATCTACAAGTTTGTAAGACAAGCTTCCGTTCAAATTATCTTTTTGAATCTGAGTAACCATTCATTCTCCCGATTGACCAGCCGTGAAGTATTCCACGCCTCGATCAAGTTCATGTGATGCACGTAGTGAGCATCGGTGTGAATACTGGCAGTAATTGCCCTCTTTTTGTCAGAGTGCCGATCGCTCCCAGACATCCAACGCATGATTCGATTGGAGGCTGCAATGGATCGCCGCTTATTTATCTTGGCCCTCGGGATGTTCGCTCTCGGGACGGACAGTTTTGTAGTAGCAGGAATTCTTCCTGAGGTTTCTGGGACGTTTCGGGTAAGCATTGGTGCCGCCGGGCAACTGACGACCGCGTATGCCATCACGTACGCGCTCATGGCGCCAGTTATCGCGGCTGTAGCCGCCCATGTGCCGCGCAAGCGCATGTTGCTCTTTGCTCTCGGCATCTTTGCGATCGCAAACTTAATCACGGCGAGCGCGCCGAACTTCGCCGTCGCCATAGCAAGCCGCATCCTTGCCGGCATCGGTGCGGCGATGTTTGCACCGACTGCAACCGGCGCAGCTGCTACATTGGTCGCCCCGGAACGGCGCGGTCAGGCACTTTCCATCGTCATCGCGGGTTTGACAGTATCCACTGCTCTGGGTACGCCGATCGGCGCCGTAATCGCAGCGTTAGGCGATTGGCGCTGGACGATGGCCTTCGTCTCTGCTCTGGCCGTTGCCGCGGCCCTTGGTATTTCGCTTCTCTTAACAAACGTGCCGCTGCCGCCGAAAATCACTCTCGCCCAGCGCATCGCACCAGTGGCAGATCCGCGGATCGCGCTAACACTGCTCTGCACGTGGCTTTATCAGAGTGGCCATTTCATCGTCTACACTTACTTTAGCGTGGTCTTCGATAGAGCGATCGGACATAACGCTGTGCTTACGGGTGCGCTCTTGGTCATATGGGGCGTGAGCGGTACGGTCAGCAACTTGGTTACTGGACGGCTGGCAGATTCCATTGGTGACCGAAAACTGATTCCCGCCATGCTAACCGTTCTGACTCTGGTCGTTGCGACATTCTCTTGGACTGGCGCAACCCTTTGGACGACGATACCCGCGCTCATCATCTACGGCATCGTTTCCTGGGGACTTCTCGCACCCCAGCAACGACGGCTGGTCCAACTCGCGCCCCAAACCGCACCTGTCGTGCTCGGGCTGAACACGTCATTCACATATCTTGGCGTCACCGTCGCGGGCATAGTTGGTGCGCTCGGCATTCCAGTATTCGGTGCCCATCATCTTGGCTATCTCGGCGCATCCATCGTTGCAATTGCATTGCTAATTGCACAGATGGCGACCTGGCGCATAAGTGCGGCGAGCATGGTCCAACAAACTGACAAGCTGGCGACGGCTTAGTTCGGTCGTTCTGACATCCGCAACGTCAACTACACGTAAAGTCGACGGTTCAAATAAAGCGATTCGACAGAAATCCTTGCAGAGGTCGGCGGCGAGGATTTCCGCCTCTGGCCTGTCCAATC
>CAWILQ010000018.1:0-225983 GCA_963836965.1 Candidatus Acidiferrales bacterium | reverse complement strand
AGGTCAATCACCTCCGCGGGCGAATGCGCGTACCGCAATGGCCAACCCATCGCCACGTCCACCGATCCATACCGGGTGAACACCGATCCATCATTCCCTCCGCCGGTCACCCCATACTGCGCTGCAATCTTGCTCTCTTTTGCCAGCGCTACAACTCGGTCCACATATTGCAGCGGAACGGTATTCGAATTGTCCACGGCGCGCACCACGAATCCCTTCCCTAATTCCGCATCCGCAAACCGTTTTGTCTCGAGAGGCGAATCCGAACTCACAAACGTATCGATCGCAAACACAAAATCCGGCGTGCGGCCTTCCTTCGCCGCCTCCTCCGCAAACGCCGCCGCTCCCTTCAATCCAATTTCCTCCTCCGTCGACCACACAAACGTCACATCGCGACCCGGCAACTCCGGCCCGATCGCCGTCACCGCCGCAATCAAAGCCGCGCAGCCCACGCGATCGTCAAAGCTCCGTGCATTCGCCCGCGTTCCGAGCAGCGGCCGGTATTCCTTCGGAATCGTCACAAAATCTCCCGCGGCAATCCCGAGCTTCTCTGTCTCTGCTTTCGTTCGCGTGCCCACATACACGTGCGCGCTCTCATCCATCGACCTCGACCCGCCCGGCCACTCAAATCCCGGCTTGTCCCATCCCGCTGGCAATTCCAACACTCCTCCGATGGGCTGACCCTTCACATGCACAAGAACAACGTGGCCCAGGAAAAATTGCGGATACCCGCCTCCCACCACATCGACCTGCAACCTCCCGTCATCCTCAATCTTCTTCACCTCGTATCCGATCTCATCCATGTGCGCCACGAACGCAATTCGCGGCGTCTTCTCGTCACTCTTTCCATCACCCATCCTCAACACCAGATTCCCCGCCGCATCCGTCGCCACCCTCTTCCGTGCCCACTCCGGCAACTGGTTTAGCACTACTTTCCGTACTGCCTCTTCATGTCCGCTTATGCCATACGCGGTGGTGAGCGCTTCGATCATGGACGCTTCATGTCCGCTACTTATTCCTCCTCCAGATTCGCTCGTAGGTTTCGGGATTTCCAGATATGCTTCGAGCAGGCGCTCCACTCGATCTGCATCCGAATTTGCAGCCACTTCCGCGGGTGTCACCGGCCAAAGCACCGGCACTCCTAACTCAACAAACTCTTCCGGCAGCGTCGCGCCTTTGCCATAGCCCGCGATTCTCGGCGGCACGGCCGTCACGGTTCGCAGCGGAGTCTGCTCTTTCTCCGCGAGATCTTTCCACCGTTGTGCGAATTTTTGAGCGCCCTCCTTTGCATCCGCTGGGACTCCCAGCACAACGCTGTCGCCAGGCTTCGCCTCGTCCGGCTTCGTATCGCCGGGCGTAGCGGTCGTAACGCGTCCCACGAGCACCATTTCGTCCGCTTGAATCTCGGTCAGCAATCGATTCAGCCCGCGCCCTCCCAACCATTGCTGCGTCGAAAACGCAACCGTTGTTGTTCCGGTCGTTTTACTTTCCTTGGCGCGTTGCAGCAGTCTCAAAAGAATCTCCATGCCACCAGTTCGCTGTTCCGTCCCGGGTCCCCCGCGGCTCGCAACACCCACCGTGATATCCCGCTGCGCCGGCGCAATCGGATCAAGCACATCTACTCCGGCGGCTCGCACCTCCTCCGCGTTCTTTGCCCCAAGATCCACGTATAACTCCTCCACATGATTCATCTTCGGCGGATTCAGGCGTCCTGGCTGCAGGTGCACGCTCAACCCTGCAAACACGCCGGCCACCTGCTTTCCGGTACGCGTCACAACAACCACTGGCTGCGCGAAATTCAGCGCGTCAAACAACGGATTCGGAGCAGCCTGTGGCAGCCGCTGCACCCGCAGGTACCCGTCGGCTGTGATTTCGCTCACGACATATCCGGGCTCGTCGATGGCCGTCACAATCAGCCGGTGCGGCGTACCGCTTCCGATGGTTACATATACATTTCCGAGATTGTCGGTTTTGGGTTGCAACTCCTTCAGCGATTCCATTAGCGCTCGGCTTAACGCTTGCTCGTGCCCACTGACAGCGGGGATTTTGCGCAATGCCGTGGTTTCGAAATTCGACTGTGCCCCACCGCTTCTGGCGAAGACAAGAAGAGCGGCTACACAAACTAATGTGCGAAAATTCATAAGCGTCTCCCCGCGATTCGAAGTCTCTCGAACCGGCAGAATCTTATGTCATTTCGAACTCCACGGACACTTCTGCGGCCTGCGCAACGATTTTGTGCAGGTGAAACTAGAGTGGTAATAATTGTGCGATTAGCCCACAGCCGCCCGCGCTAAATCTCCGGGAATCAACACTTCCAAAAATTGGGGGGCTAACGCGTTAGCGTTTCAATCAGCAGTTCCTTCTTTTTTTCCGCCAGTCCATTCATCGCCTTTAGCGAAGCCGTGTATCCTCCGAGCGCCGCCGCGGTCAATCCCGCGAACGCAAAGCTCGGCAGCCACGGATTCCCTGTCCAACGCCCCGCGAGCAGCACCAGCGCGCATACTCCCATCACCACAATCTGTACCCCAAACGCGGTCCACACTGCCACGCCCGAATTCCGTTGCCCCTTCATCTTCCCAATCTCCATCTTTTTCGGAAAATTCAATGAAGACCAGTTGGCGATCGCCAGTTGTCCCAGCACCGCAAAGGCCCCGGCCATAATCGTCGCTACAAACATCGAGGTTCCGGGCCAACCCACCCGCCAGGTCAGTAGCGCCAGGCACAACACCAGCTCAAACGTCACCAGGCCAATCAAAAACAGATTCTTACCCAAAAGCACGTCGCGAAACCGTACCGGCGCCATGAAATACGTCTGAATCCCTTTGCTCTCGAACGCAAACGAGTTGTACGCCGGCGACAACAATATCAGGATCAAATACGCCAGAATTCCCGGAAAAAACATCGTCGGTTTCAGGGAGTGCTGCTTCAACATGGATCCCGGCCCGAACTGCAGCGTAAAGAAAAAGACCATCATCGGCGGTATCACCAAAGTCAGAAACGCGAATCCGTTCCGCGTCAAATAGCGAAACTCTTTCATCACCATGGCCGCCACTTGCGGAGACAACAGCCCAGGGTGTTCCGCCGCGTCGACGCGCTGTCTTACGCGTTTTCTCGCCACCGCTGGAGCGGCGCTCTCGCTAATGACTTCTCCGCCGTACTGCGCCGCGAACCTTTGCCACAAAAACACGCTGGCGGCCACGCTCCAGATCGCCAGCCCGGCGATGGCCAGCGAATATCCACGAAGATTGCTACCAACCGCAGCTTTCACCGCGTTTCCCGCTAATGAGCCGGGCAACCAGCTGAGATACGGAATGATCTGCAGGGCTTTCGGCTCCGCTCCGTGTCCCATTCTTTGCAGCAAAGGGTTTACAAAGTTCAAGGAAACCATGCTCATGATGAACAATCCCAGAAACAATTCCCGCGTCCTGCGCTTCGCAAGAATCTTCTCCAGCCAGGAACCGATCAGCCGCTCGAGAGTAAGATTGATCAACACAAAAAACAGGCTTACCAAAAGCATCGCTGGCACAACGCTCAACTGCGCCGTTGCTGCGCCGGCAATCATGCAGAGGACCCAGCAAATCGAGGAGATGGCCGCAAAATCGGACAAACCATAACCCAGGCCCAGCAGGTAAAAGGCGCGCAGACTCAGCGGAAACCGCAACAGCGTTGCGAACTCAAAATTCGAACCGAAGCCTGCGATAAAAATCGGAAACACTTGCCACCACAGGAAAATTCCCCAGAACAGCAGCGCTAACCAACCCGGACGCCCTTTCGCCAAAAATTCATAACCGCCGGCATAAAAAGCGAACGCCAATCCGATGACGATTGCCCCGCTGAAAAAGCACACCCAGATCATCCCGATCAGGTCCCACACGTTATGCTTTTTTCTCAAGCCGTTCTTCAGGATGCGCCAACGCACTCCGGCTACCAGCCGGACTTGCTCCCATACGCCCGGCAGTTGCACTACGTCAGCCAAGTTAATTCCTCGAGGCGAGCTTGTTCGCCCCCACTCTGGCCGACAATCGAAAGGAAAATCTGCTCCAGCGTTTTCTTCTCGCCTGCTTCGCCCGGGATGCCTGCCCGCAGTTCCTCCAACGAACCCTGCGCCACCAGCCGTCCCTTGTGGATGATGCCCACGTGGCTGCATAGCCGTTCGACAATCTCCAGCACGTGCGATGTCAGGAAAATCGTCACTCCACGTTCCGTCATTCTTCCCAGCAGCGCTTTCAGCGCTCCGGCCGCCAAGGCGTCCACGCCTTCAAACGGTTCGTCCAAAAACAAAATCCGCGGCCCGTGAATCACCGCCGCCGCGAGCGCCAGCTTTTTCTGCATGCCGTGCGAATAATCCGCGATCAGCGTTTTTTCACGGTCCGCCAACTGCATGAATTCCAGCAACTCCTCGGAGCGCTTTTCCGTTGTCGCGCGGTCCAACCCGTACATGAGCCCCACAAATCGCAAATACTCAATTCCCGTCAGCCGCTCGAATAGCCCCATACCTTCCGGCACCACGCCGATCTGCCGCTTCACTTCCACCGGCTGTGCCTGAAAATCCAATCCGAGTAATTCCATTCGCCCGGAAGTCGGCGCCAGCAATCCCGTCAGCATTTTGATGGTCGTCGACTTGCCCGCGCCGTTCGGCCCCAAAAAGCCAAAAAATTGCCCGGCCTGCACGCGCAAATCCACCGCATCGACGGCGATCAAAGCGCCGAACTTGCGCGTCAACTTGTCCGTGGAGATGGCAATGTCATTCATCCGCTCGCCTTTTCGCGCACCCACCCCTGCGCGCCACTCTAACAGTTATTACGCAGGCCACCACCGCAAATTTCAAAGCATTTGCATGAAGAAATTCAGTGTAACTTCGCAGACAGCGGTGTGCTTCCGCCTAGCGGCGCGCGCTGAGGCAGCACCGCGAGCACCGCGGGAAGCTCCACACGAAAAACCGCGCCGCCCGTCTGCCCGTTATAGCAGATAATTTTTCCGCCGTGCTCCTGCACAATTCCGTAGCAAATACTCAAACCCAAACCCGTGCCCTTCCCGACCGGCTTCGTCGTGTAAAACGGATCGAACACGCGGTGCGGCTCCTTCAGCCCCGGCCCGTTGTCCGCAAACAGCAGCACCACACTCCCGCGATCCCGCAGCGTGCGGATCGTCAGTTTGCCGTTTTCGGATCCGCCCATGGCGTCCAAAGCATTGCTGATGATGTTGAAAAACACCTGCATCAACTGGTTGTTGTCCCCGCGCACGCCGGGAAGCACGGACTCAAGCTGAAGGTCGATCGCGGCCGCGCCGCCGTGCAGGTCCAGCGCGCGCAATTGCACCGCGTTTGTCACCACCGTATTGATGTCGAGCAGCGTGCGCTCCGCGGGTACTTGCCGCGCGAAACTTAGCAGATTCTGCACCAGGCTTTTCGTTCGCCGCGCCTGCTCGCGAATTTTGACCGCCGTCGCGCGCGTCCGTTCCGGCAAGCTCTCATCGTCAGCCAGTAAATCGGAATAACCCAGAATCGCGGTTAAGGGATTGTTAATCTCGTGCGCCGCGCCGGCCGCCAGTTGTCCCAGCGAAACCAGCTTCTCTGACTGCACCAATTGCGCCTGTAGCCTCTGCAAATTCTCAATTGAGCTTTCCGATCGGGCCAGCAGCCTCGCGCGGTCCGCGTCCGCCAGATGCGTCCGCAGAAAAACCACCAGTGCTAGCGGCAACGCTGCAACCAGCGTAACCGTCAGCCGGAAATCCCGCACCGCCGGGGTGTCCTGCTCAAATCGCAGGGCATAGAGCGCGAACAATGGAAGGCTCAGCACCGCGGCCATCGCAAACCGCGTCGCCCACACGGAATCCCGCGCGATTCGTGCCTCGTCTCCCTCAATCGGTATGTCCAGCTCCTGACGTTTTCGAAATGCGATCGCACCGGCCATGCCATACCAGAAAAATGCCGTCATGATCGGCAGGTCGTACCAGCTGCCGGTGTAGTAGGCATTCCGCGCAATCGCGATGTTCGTGATCAGCGAGTCCACGGTATAGAGCGCCGTCGGCGCGAACAGGTGAAAATATACCGTCCGCCAGGCTCCCTGCGTGCGTAACCAACAAACGGCGAACCCGATGGTGATCAGGAAGTGCTGCAGGTACGTCAGGATGTTGTAGTTCCGGTTGTACACTTCGAGCGTCGGCGTTGCATACATCCAGGGGAGAACCACGTAGACATACAGAAAGGTCCACCACGTTAGCAACAGCCCAAAATCCAGATAGCCCAACCCAAGATGCAGTTCCCCGCGTTTCCGGTGCGGCCGCAGCGCCAGCGCCGCGATCAGTGGAATCCCGCGCAAGTAAAAAATAATGTCGCCCGCAAACAACCCCGGCACATCTTTGTGCAGGTAAACCTCGTAGTAGGTCCACTGAAACTGCCCCACCATCCACATCGTGCAGCTCAGTGCCAGCAGCATCCAGAACAGGTTCCGCCGCCAGTGTGGCGTTCCAGCGTTGATTAGCAATCCTGCGTTTGCTAGCAGCGGGACGAAGCATTGCACCACGTCTCCAAAGGAGGAGAGCTTTGCCCCCGGTCCCAAATGGTAGGCAACGCCTGCGTACAAGGCGAGGAACGCTATCCAGGCTCCAAGGAGCCATGCAGTTTTCCCAAGCTTGGGCATTCCGAGACTTTTCCTTATCTCTAATTCTAGGCGGTTTGCCCCCGTTGCGGCCCTTTCTCCGGCGCGGAATAGCCAAAGGATTACCGTCGGCTCCAGTTTTCGCTGTGCTTACCTATGAGCCGCTACCTGCATCTGATTAAGGAGTGCCGGTCTTCACCGATTCCCGTGCGGTTGCCTGCCCGTTCTTCGGCTGGATTCCAGTCGCCGCATTTGTCTGTTCGCTGCTCCTCATGACGCCAATTCCAAATTCCTCGGCAGACGAAATGGACTCATCCTATTCCGTTGGCAACTCGCGTATCGACGTGCACGTCGACCAAGGCCCGCTCCAAGTTTCCAATCAGGATCTGATGCAGTGGGTGCATTGGGCCGCGGATTCCGTTGCGACCTACTATGGCCGCTACCCTGTTCCGAACCTCCGTCTCCGCGTCATTCCTACGACGGGCAGAGGCGTGCGCGGCGGCACCACCTTCGGCGAGAAAGACGGCGGCTTCATTCGCATTCACGTCGGCAGCGAAACGATTATGCGCGGTCTCGAGAACGACTGGATGCTCACCCACGAGATGGTCCACCTCGGCTTCCCGTCCGTGGCCGAAGAGCACCACTGGATGGAGGAGGGTCTCGCGACCTACGTAGAGCCCATTGCGCGAGTCCGCGCCGGGCACCTCAATGTTCACCAGATGTGGTTTGAACTCATGCGCGACCTCCACCAGGGTCTTTCTGAACCGGGCGACAAAGGCTTGGACAACACCCATACCTGGGCACGGACCTACTGGGGAGGCGCGCTCTTCTGTTTTCTTGCGGACGTACAGATTCACCAGCAGACCAACAACCGCAAAGGCCTCGACGATGCACTCCGCGGCATTCTCAACGCCGGCGGAGACATCCGCTACGATTGGCAACTGACCGATGCGTTGCGTATCGGCGACCAAGCGGTTGGCGTTGACGTTCTAATTCCGCTGTATAACAAAATGAAGGACCAGCCCTACGATGTGGATCTGCCATCGATGTGGAAAGATCTAGGCGTCGAACGCACCGGCGACACCGTTCGTTTCCTCGACTCCGCTCCAATGGCAAAAGTCCGCGAAGCCATCGCCTCCGGCGCGATAGCGCAAACACACCCTGAATAAATGGTCAGGAATTCGCGGGTATCGTTGAGCGGCTCGAGACCCTTTCGAGTCTAACGGTTTTCAAGCCGGGTGGTTGCGCTCCGGCTCCGCTCCAAACTAATGATAACAATAGGTGGCGTTCGGCTTCTTCGGGACGGTTTGGACACGAATTTCAGTGTATTGGGATGGATTGGGATAAAGACCGTCAGGTCGTCGGACACAGTGCGTGGGAAAACTCAAAAGCAGGGAAGCAACTATCTGGCTGGAATCTAGGCCAGCCTTACGTTAGTAGGCAAATTCTCAGTCGGCGGTTTGCGAGAAGGGACAATCTGAAGCAGATGAGCGAATTACAAGAGTCGACCGGGCGATAGTCATCTCGACCATTGCGACAGAGCGGCCCGGCTGGAACTACGGCAAAAGTATCGTATTCTTACCTTACCGAAAACAGCGGGCGCTCGAGACGCAGCAGTAATGAATCGAGGGATCCGATGCTCACACGACGGGAATTCCTTGTCGCCGCAGCCTGCACCGTGACTGCAGCGCGTATTCACGCGCAGGGCCAAAGCAAGGTCCGGGTTGCCCTCGCCATTCCCAGCGACGCGACTGGCCCTCATATGCCCGTTGACTTTGTCGGCCTGTCTTATGAGGTGCAGCAACTCTCGGACTCGACTTTCTTTTCGGTACAGAACAGCGGCCTGATTCGCGAGTTCAAAGCACTCTCCTCAACTGGAGTTCTGCGCCTGGGGGGCAACACCAGCGAGTTCGCTTACTGGAAACCTAAGCCTGACTCTCCCGAACCAGAGCATCCTCAAATCCGTGAGGTCACGGGCGAGCCGAAGGCTCGGTACTACGCGGTGACGGTTGAGGCAGTCAGGAATTTGTCGGAGTTCCTCCGAGCCACTGGTTGGACATGCGTGTACGGCATCGGGATGGGCACCAATACACCGGCACGCGCCGCGGAGGAAGCGGTCTTTGTAGCCGAGACGCTCGGCAACCGGCTGCAGTACTTTCAGATCGGGAACGAGGCGGATCTATTTGACCGGCACCTACGTGATCCGAAGACATGGTCGGTCAAGACGTACCTCGAAGAATGGCTCTCCTTGTCCCGTGCTATCGCAGCTCGGGTGCCCGCAGCAAAGTTCGGGATGCCTGATGTCGCGAGCAACGTATCATGGCTGACTGAGATTGCCGATCAATGGCCTTCCATCCAGGGTCCGCCCCACGTAACGACCCTGACTCATCATTATTACTTTGGCGGGCCGGCGACGAACCCCGAGGTCAACATTCCGAACCTGCTGAAACCTGCGACCATGGAAAAGGTGCAGAACACCGCGAATATCGCAACGGCCGCAGCCAGCAAAATCGGTGCGCGCGTACGCATGACCGAAGGCAACACGTGCTATCGCGGAGGCAAGCCGGGTGTCTCCGACGTCTTTGCTGCTGCGCTTTGGTCGGCCGACTATTCACTGCTGCTGGCCAGCAATGACTATTCCGGCGTCAATCTGCACGGGGGTACGGGCAAATCTGTGGCCAATTCCGTTGGAGGATCTCTGCCCGGCGACGCGCTTCTCGAAGCGAATGGCGAAACTCCCGAACAGATTGCCGCACATCCGCATCCTTTCTATACACCGATTGCGACGTTTGGCTCGGACTATACGTTGGAGCCAGTCGCGTATGGTCTCAAGTTTGCAGGCTCGTTCAGCGGCGGAACACTGTTGCAGACCGAGTTCTCGACGAAGCTGCAGGCTGCAGGAGTCAATGCGACCGCCTATGCCGCGAAGCTGCCCGGCGGCCAGACCTCGGTGATCATTCTGAACAAGGACGCGGCGGTGGACCTTGAGGTGGAACTCGATTTCGGTCGCGGCATGGGCGGCGTGGCGGAAACCGAAACATTACAGGCGCCAGTATTAGAGAGCCGCGAAGCACACATCACAACGTCAACGAAGATAGGTTCGCTCAAGCAGGGCAAGTGTTCCGTCATTATTTCCCGTGCAACCGGATTACGCCTGACGGTGATCTGAGCCGTCTCCGTGGAGTTTGATCCCTACTTCAACGCTTTGCACGTCGTCCACGCACTGGAAGCGGTGACACCGGGAAGCTTCCATTTCATCTGTGGACCTGTTTGCAGTCGAAATAAGCCAGATTCATGTTGCCGTTCGTCAATATGTGTACGGTGAGAACGTTTTTCCCTTTGTTGAGGCGAACCTTGAAAAGTTGCGACGCCAGATTCCAGTGGTGCCACTGACGCCAGGCCAGCGGGTCTGCAGGATCATATGTCGAAGCGATCTCCAGAGGCCCTGTCGCATCCTTTCCATTCACATCGACGGATATTGTTCCGCCACGATTCGATGTGTAAAGGAAATCGGCCGCGTATGTTCCCGCGTGGGTCACATCTACAGTGATGTGGAACCACTCTCCGGGTTCGGTCCAGCCGACATAGAGCAGGTCTGCAGGAGGAACAACCTTGTCGAAGGGGTTGTCGTCGATCGGATCCGGCTTCCGGTTGAACTTCGTGTATGAAGTATCCACTCCCTCGTGGATACGGAATTCGTTGAGGTAGGTCCCATCGGCCGGGTTCAACTCTCCGCTGCCGTGATTCTGTGGATCGCTGTCGTGATACGCGACCCCTTCGCCGCCCAGGTCATAGTAAGCACACAATACTTGTCCCGGTATTTTTTGTGGGCCGCCCTGATAGCGGCTGTCGTGATAAGGCAGGCCTTTATACTGGCTCAAGAATGGTTGGGAAAACGCAATTGTCGGTAGCATCGACGCCGCTACGAAGCATAAGGAAAACGCTCTCCGGCTCATCCTGCCTCCCTGAGTACCGATAACCTATCTGCAGTTGCGCAACTCCGCCAATCAGCGGCAGCGACGGCTCAAGTATGTTCCGCACTTCAGACTGGGAAAAGTTCGATCCCGTGCGCTTTTCCGAGATTGCGCGAGTACTTCTTGTCTGTCCCATTGTTCCAATGTTCGTGTACGCCAAGGCTGCGGCATCGGATGCCGTCGCGTTCAGGATCATAGGAAGTCTTCGAAGGTGGGTCATTCGCCAAGGCAGATTCGCGCAGGTAGTTATCGGCATTCGCGATATCCGGAAGATCAGGCCATTCCGAAGTGAGAAAATCGAAGCCGACGGAATCGATCGCTACGCCGTCAAACGACATAAAAATGCTGTTCGGCCAAGCATCGTTGAATGGCGCCATCTTCCACTTGCGATGAGGCGGACCATCCACGTTGTCGTTTCCATACAGCCCATCAATAATAAAAAGGATGGTTTTCTCGCCGAGGTCTTTATGACCCAAATAATCTGTGAACGCGGAGTAACTCGCCGAACCATCGCGGTTGTGATGGAAACCGTCGTGCGCGTTCTTGCGCCAGTCGGTGTTGATACTCGTAGCGCCGAAGAGATTCTTCGCGCAAAGTGTCACCCCTGAACTCACATGCGCTCTCAACACGGCAGCATCAATTAAGTAGGCGGCCTCAACCACTGTGGTATCGAGTCCGGTAGCGTTGTGGCTTTCAACCGAGAAAGGAATTGCGTTGGGTTTGAACTCGGCCTTTACTCGTCCATCTCCTCCGATATGGTCCACGAACGTGACGCCGGGAAATTCATGGTGAATCTTGTCGTAGAGATTGCCCGGGATGAACCGGCTGGAATCGAAGATGGTGATCGACGATTCCGGCACTCGTCCCGCGCCGGTCAACTGTCGGACGAGCGAAAGGATCAAATGGGGCGAGGAGTTCAGGCGTTCGATCGTGCCATGGTCCGTTGTGTTGTTCAGGTTCGCCTTGATCGCAATCTTCTCCCCAGCACTGTATCCGGCTTTGCCGCGGCCATGGGTGCGATTGAAGTATTGAAAGACGGAGTTCCATGCCTGGGCGTCGTTTTTTTGATTTGTAAGACCGCGAATGGACCGCGAAACCATGCGGTCAATTACAGACTGGTCATTGTGGGCATCGGTCCACCACGAACCTGTGCCATCCCAGGTCACAGCCGCAGGATCGTGCGCCCAAGTGACTCGCCCGGGAACGACGCCGCGGGGAACTCCTAATGGGGAAAGCGGCTCGAACAAGGAGGGCCGCAGGTAGCTGGCGACTGCCAGAGCCAGAGCGAATTCTCGGCGCGTCATGTCCATTTTGACTTGCTCCTCTCGCACAAAATCTTACGGTTCCGTGGATCATTTTTCCTGAAAGCGCAGAAACTGCTGCAGCCTCTTCACAGACCAGCACGGTCTTGCGTTGGAGACCGGTAGTTGCAGCGCGGAAACCTTGAACTGCCCAAAGAATTGTACCTGACGACGCAAGTAGAATCCTCAACTAGGATGTTGTTTCGTAAGAGTTCGTTCATCGTCTCATTAGCCCTACTCTTACCGTGTGGCGATGCGCAGCCTCGCCGAGCTGACGAATTAACTTTGCCAATCGCGGCGGCTACCGAACGGTGCGACCGAGGCGCATTCGTACTTCGTAACCGCGTTCATCTCGCGAGGCGCCGTGTCCGGTGGAACCTTTCATGGCCTCCGCTGACAATCGTCATTCCGTGGCCGTAGAGATGCGACCACGCGCTTTTGCTGCCAGCCTCCTCGTACAGTGCGCGCGCCACGTGGCCTTGCAGATCCGCGCCGGCCGTGTTGCGATCAGCGGCATGGGTGACGATCCACAGGCACCTTGGGGCGCAATCAAAGACTTGGGCGTCTGCCGCGAATTCGGTACATTTGGGATCGAAGCGTTTCTAGAACCACGGGCTATTCTCGAGTGACCGCTCTTGTGTGGCCGAACGAATCGAATAGGAGACCAGTTCATGAGCAATCACGCTACTATCTCTCCCAGTGAAGCCGCGGATCGCCTCGCTATCCGGGAGCTCGTCGAGGCCTACGCACACTGCGCCGATCGTCGTGATGCGAAAGCGCAAATGTCTCTTTTTACCGCAGACACCCATTTCGTGGTGTACATGAACGCCAAGGATCCCACGCCCTCACAGGAGCTGCACTCGCGCGAGGCACTCGCTCCAGTCTTCGCGGAGCTGAACAAGTACGACGCCACGACGCACTTTGTCGGCCAGAGCACGATTTTCACGCTGACAGCCGATCGAGCCACCGGGGAAGCCTACTGCCTGGCGCATCACGTCACGCTCGAAGGTGGTAAGCGACGCTTGATGCTCGCCTCGCTCCGATATCTCGACACGTTCGTGAAGAAGGACGGCGCGTGGCTGTTTGCGGAGCGTCGGCTGTACGTCGACTGGTTAGAGGAGCGCGCACTTTCATGACACCGGCTAACCACGATCGCTTCGATGATCGCCTTTGAAGGCAAGTCCTCGAAGGATCGCGCTCAGTTCACGGTCACGGAAACGGCGGTGGTGGCCATGATCGAACCACTGGAACCCGTGACTGTGACGATATAGGTACCCGGCGTGGTGCCTGGATTGGCCGGTGGGGTCGCGGCGTTCTTCCCGCCGCAACCGATCGCTGCGCCGATGAAGATTGCGATCAACAGCAGACCAAGCTGTGTCATCGTTCTCCGCCGCCGGATGGGGAACCCAAACAGCAGCAGCGACGCCATGACAACCGCGGAGCCACCGATCGCAGCGACTCGCGGCGGATCTTGGGTGCGGGCCGCTGGATCGCGGTAAGCAGTGGGCGATGCGGCAGTGGTGCTTATGGTGAGTGTTGCGGTAACCGCCGTATTTCCGGCGATTGCCGGAGGACTAGTAACCGAGCACGTTGGTGCATCGGTTCGTCCCATGAGGCCGCCCGTAACGGCACAGCTCAGGGCCACGCTGCCGGTGAAGCCTCCGCTCGGTCTGATCGTAATGGTCGATGTTCCGCTCGGCCCAGGCGACACGATGGTGACTGCTGTGCTACTCAGCGTGAACCCCGGAGCAGGTGCGGGTACATTGACGTTGAAGCTTGTAGTCGAGCTGACGCTGCCTGCGGAAGCGCCGGTGACAGTCACGGTGTAAGAGCCTGGGGTGGTTGTCGGTTGCGTATTCAGGGTGAGCGTCGCGTTCACCTGGGAGCCTGCGACTGAGATCGGCGAGGGAATCGTGCAGGCGAGCGGATTGACCGCGCCGGATGGTCCGCCAGTCACAGCACAATGTAGCGTTACCTGTCCGGTGTAGCCGCCGACGGGCGAAATCGTGATCGTCGAGCTGCCGCTGGCGCCCGGCGATGCGATGGTAACTGCTGTGCTACTCAGCGTGAACCCCGGAGCAGGCGCGGGCACATTGACGCTGAAGCTTGTAGTCGAGCTGACGCTGCCTGCGGAAGCGCCGGTGACACTCACGGTGTAAGAGCCTGGGGTGGTTGTCGGTTGCGTATTCAGGGTGAGCGTCGCGGTCACCTGGGAGCCTGCGACTGAGATCGGCGAGGGAATCGTGCAGTTGAGCGGATTGACCGCGCCGGATGGTCCGCCAGTCACAGCACAATGTAGCGTTACCTGTCCGGTGTAGCCGCCGACGGGCGAAATCGTGATCGTCGAGCTGCCGCTGGCGCCCGGCGATGCGATGGTAACTGCTGTGCTACTCAGCGTGAACCCCGGAGCAGGTGCGGGTACATTGACGCTGAAGCTTGTAGTCGAGCTGACGCTGCCTGCGGAAGCGCCGGTGACACTCACGGTGTAAGAGCCTGGGGTGGTTGTCGGTTGCGTATTCAGGGTGAGCGTCGCGTTCACCTGGGAGCCTGCGACTGAGATCGGTGAGGGAATCGTGCAGGCGAGCGGATTGACCGCGCCGGATGGTCCGCCAGTCACAGCACAATGTAGCGTTACCTGTCCGGTGTAGCCGCCGACGGGCGAAATCGTGATCGTCGAGCTGCCGCTGGCACCCGGCGATGCGATGGTCGCTCCGGAATTGGTCAGGAGATAGTTCTGTGCGCCCACCGAGACTGCGGCGGAGGTGGAAGCCGGGGGCACGCCACCGGCAGGGTACATAGCGGTGATGGTTACGGAGTATTGACCCGTCGAGGTAGTGGTCTGCGTGGTTATGGTATAGGTCAGATTAACCGCCGCGTTTGCGGAAAAGAGATTGACGGACGGTGGCACGGAGCAGGTTGGGGGATTCGCCTGGCTCTGCGGAGCCGAGATTGCGCAGCTCAAGTTCACGGTTCCGGTCAAGCTTAAGCTAGTCACAGAGAAGCTCCCGCTGGCGCTGGTTCCAGGAACTAACATGATGGGATTGCTGGTCAACGAGAAGACTGGCTGTGGGACAAGGATGGTAGCCTCATTTGGATTGGATGCGGAGGGGGCATTACTTGCGTCGCCAGGATAATTGGCCTGGATGATGTTGTAACCAGCGGACAGGTTGGTATCGAGCGTTGCTGTCGAGATTGTAAGATTTCCGAGCAACACGGAACCAAATGTAGCCAGGTCCCAGGAGCCGTTCCCCGTTAAGTCCGCTGCTGCCAACGATTCCGGGAAGGCAGGGACATTGATGCCAGCCGCGAACGTTCCATCGCCGTTGCCCTCAAAAATAGTTACCGTTTCATTTGGATTGTTGGTCCTGCCTGCGACGGCCAGGTCAGCTTTACCGTCGCCGTTGAAATCGCCCACCGCGAGCGCGAAAGCATCCGAGCCCGTCGGGAAAGTGGACGCTGCGGTGAACGTGCCGTCGCCATTGCCCGCCAGGATGGTAACGCTGGCACCAACGGCGGCCAGATCGATTTTGCCGTCGCCATTGAAGTCCGCAGCGACAAGTTGAGATGTGCCAATCTGTGGTGGGTTCGGCGCGGCAGTGAATGTGCCATCGCCATTGCCCAGCAGGATGGTAGTCTGAGAACTGCCTGCCAGGGCCAAGTCGAGCTCGCCGTCGCCATTGAAATCCGCGGCGACAAGTTGAGATGTGCCAATCTGTGGTGGGTTCGGCGCGGCAGTGAATGTGCCATCGCCATTGCCCAGCAGGATGGTAGTCTGAGAACTGCCTGCCAGGGCCAAGTCGAGCTTGCCATCGCCGTTGAAGTCCGCGACCGCAATGGAGATCGTACTAAAGGACAGCGTCTGCCCCGCAGCAAAGGTGCCATCCCCGTTGCCGAGCAATACAGTCAGCTTCCCCGTATCTTCGTCGACAACGACGAGATCGGTGATGCCATCGCCGTTGAAGTCTCCCACGCCAAATGCATTGATCCCATCTCCTGCGTCTAGGTTGGGGACGAGCGGCGCAGCAAAAGTGCCATCGCCATTGCCTAGAGAGATGGCGATGCCTCCGTGAGGGGCGGAGAGGACGTCGGGAATGCCATCGCCATTAAAGTCGGCAATAGCAACAATCGGAATCGCGTCTGCACCGCCGCCAATCGGTTCGGGAATCGGCACATTCAGGAAGCTGGCGCCTCCGCTGACGGGCCCGAGCATCGCCGTTTCCAACTGAGAGTCTCCGTTATCGGAATCGAGAAAGGAGACCGTGCCTGAAGGCGGAATAGCGGCTTTGGTGCCTACGCTCGCCGTCAAAGCATACTTATTCGTCGCGTCCGGCCCAGTAACCGCGGCGACGGTGAACGTGGTCTGCAGCCCTGGCGGCCGCGGGCCCACAGTCAGCCCGACGGCGGCCGAGGAGCTCGCAGCGCCGGCCAAGGTACCGAGGAATACAGCCTTGTAGCTATGGCTTCCAGAGCCGGGACGGAAGCGCAGTATCGCGGTTCCGGCGCTGGTCAATTGCGCTGTGCCCAGCAGATGGATGTCCGTGCAGGAGGCCGCGGCGGCATCGCAGAAGTTCACCTGTCCAAGCGTAAGCGCCGTGGCGCCAACCTGCACCGTAGCGATCAATGTGATCACGGTTCCTCCGTCTACGGAGGACACCGCATTTCCACCCGAGGTTATTGAAAGAGTGGTTGCCGTGGCCGAGGATGCCCTGGCCGACTGGGACCCTCCGCACCAAGCCAGGCAAACGAACGCGATTGCACAACGAAATGAATGGAGCCGGACCGATACGTTCAGCCCGGCAACCGTTCGCAGAGAACGCATGCCGACAATCTCCCGGTTGAAGCAGGTTGTCCTTCACCTTTATTTAACTCAGCCTATGCGGGTTTTATTCCCGCCCGGCATTGGTCCGCTGAGCATTTGTGCATCGTGCTTTGACGATATTCCTGCCTACGCGACCGGCAATGACCTTCTAGGCCGTGGAGATCGTGGGCCCCTTCCCATACACTAATCCTTCAAACCAAAGCTTTTCGCTGGCACTCACAAAGCCCAAACATTGGGAACTCTCTCGGACTAGCTATTGAGAGTCATTCCGACATGGGTGGTGCTAGTGAGGAGCATTCTTCGTGGAGCAAATACCGCAGAATCTGTCGATCTTGTGACTTCAACTGCAGCGACGCGCTCCTCGCGGGCCTCGCCTCGTTGAAGTTCATGAAGTAGTTCGCGCAGCCGCGCGCGGGCCTTGTGTAACTGCGACTTCGAACTGCCTACTGAGCATCCCAATATGGCGGCGATTTCGCTGTGTTTATATCCTTGAACGTCGTGCAAGACAAATGATGTACGGCAGCCCGCCGGCAACTGCTCGATGCAACGCGCGAGATTTATTCGGTCGAGCGTTCCCTCCATCAGCAAGTCGGGAGCTCCAGGATCGATGCTCAGCGTGCCGGAATCCTTGCCCGGGTCGGCAGGCCCTTCGATTGAGATCGCAGGCAAAGGCTTTCTGCGAATCCGCATGAGCACGAGGTTCACCACCAGCCTGTGCAGCCAGGTGGAGAAGGCCGATTCACCACGAAAAGTGTGAATCTTCCGGAACAAGAGCAAAAAGGCTTCCTGAGTTAGATCTTCTGCATCGGCCACGTCTCCTACCATACGCAGGCATAGCGCATACACTCGTGGACTATGCAGCCGGTACAAGAATTCAAACATCGCCTTGTCGCCTTGCTGGGCACGAGCGATGGCTTCCGCTTCGATCAGCTTGTCGCTGGCTACCCGAGAGGCCCGCGGCGCAGCCCTCTTCGAGATGCATTCCGTGTTGGGAAGCGCATCCGACTTTAGATTGCGCCGCTTCTCTACGGTTGGCGTTGCCAGGGGTGCAACCACTATTTTTCGGCACCGGGCATTTGCAGTGGCTTGCATAGCTTCCTTCCTAGCGACCCGAAGTATTGACCTTGATGGATGTTTTGTTGTCACTGACCTCCGAAGCAAGCGCGGTCGGTGGCAACGACTTTTGCCGGGCTTCCTTGCGGTCCAGGTAAGTTTGGGTGGGCGTCCAGTAGATAAAGGTCACTCCTAACTCCGGCGCGTCAAAAGTTCGTATGGTATGTTCATTTGCGATGTCAACCAGGTTCAACTGTGCATGGTCTAAAACCCCCTGGTCGTCGACGGTAGCGGCATGGATGATGGCAGTAACCTTCTGCCCCCGTATGTAAAAGGTGTATGGAGCGTTTTTGGATGGCAGAGTGAAAGTGTAGTCGCCGGCTGGCAGCGTGTACCCTCCCCAGTGAGTCTCGACCGGCAGCGTGAATTTGCCTTCGTAGGCATTCTGTGCTTTCCCACTGGTCGCCAGAGCGCCTAATGCGAGAGCAGCCACCCCTAACTTCATAAATATTTTTGAATTCAGAGCCCAACTCATTTCAGATCTCCTTGTGTTTTCAGTTTTTGATTTGCAGACATTTTTTTGGTGTCTTCAATGTGTAAGACCAGGGATGTTTGCGGATAATTCCCTGATTCGGAGACGTTCCGGGAGCGGGAATAAAATTGTGAGGATTTCGGTTACTTAAGATACCGGAGTCTTATCGACTCGCTTCAGAAAGAAGCCGTACCCCTGCCTTCGTCCAGCCGCATTCGGCTTCGTGAAATTCTTTTTCTCGCGCTTGATAATACGTCGAACTCGCGAATCAGTCGTTCGCCGTTCAGGGCAAGAACTTGTATCCTGTGCCGTGTATTGTCAGAAAGTGCTTGGGATGGCTGGGTTCCAATTCCAATTTTTGCCGCAGCCGCAGTATGTGATTGTCGACGGTACGAGTGCACGGATAACAGTGGTATCCCCACACTTCTTTGAGAAGTTCTTCGCGTGAGATCACTCGTCGGGCATTCTCTACGAAATACGACAAAGTTTTAAACTCTTTGTGCGTAAGTGTCACGGGTTGGCCCTTGCGATGGGTTTCCATCGTGGAGGTATTCAGTGTCACCTGTCCAAAAACGAACGTGTCGTCGTCCTTTGGATTTTGAAACCCTGCCGTCGCTGGGTGTAGGGGAATAACCCAGTTGCCGTTAATGCGTGCGGTGACTTGGTCCGGCAACAACGACTTGTTCGCATTGGTCTTCTGTTGAACAGCCGATTTGGCGATCAGCACGAGAACCGGCAGGAAGCCCGACAGCTTAGGGCACTCATCTGGAACTGTGTTTGCTGCGACGGATGCCAAGACCTCATCGAGGAAGAATCCTGAGTTTAAATCGTGTCTAATAGGTGAGATTGCGGTCTTCACGGTTGCGGTCATGAAACTGCCTCCTTACTGTCGAAGTTGACATTTTGTCACCGTTCATAAAGCCCGTCAGAGTCCGGCGAAGGCGGCTTCGCGCGCGCGATAGAGAAGACATCACGGTACCTACGGGCATGCCGGTGATATCCGCGATCTCACTGTAGGACATCGCTTCGAGTTCGCGCAGAATCAGAACTTCACGATAATTTGGTGGCAGGTTCTCTAGCGCCTTGTGCAGCAGTGCGCCGCTGTCCTTCTGGAGCACAGCCTCTTCCGGATCAGCAGCCCCAGAATCAGAACAGAATAGGTTCTCGTCAAATTCAACGGCATTTTGCAGCGGCCGGTTTGTATTCATCCAAGTGCAGCAGGTATTTCGGACAATTTTCATGAGCCATGCACGCGTATGACCACCCCGGAAATTGGGAAAGAACCGGAATGCGCGTAAGTACGCCTCCTGGACTACATCTTCAGCGTCTTGCTTGTTGAGTGTGAGCCAGCGCGCGAGGTTGAAGGCGGCGTCCAAATGGGGCAAGACTGCCTCCTCGAAGCTTAGAAGATGTTCCTGACCGGCCATGAATGCCTCTGCCAGCGGTGTCGCGGTCCCAGTGGTGCCTTGGGGTCTCACTATGGTTCGGACCTGAGATCGATGCAATGGACGGACAGTTCCTTCCCGCTGGAATGGGCGTCCCCGTGCAACAGCCACTTGTTAGAGGACTTACAGTAAATTGTCCCCGGCTCTCGTTCGGCAAACGCTGGCCCGGTGGTACACTGCCCTCAGGCCCGGGCATCTTTCCATGCGGACAGACGATGAACATCGCGGGCGGTTCTGTTTTGGGGTTTTTGAACTGGATCTTCGCGCCGGCGAATTGCGTAAGCGCGGTCTGCGAATACGGCTTCAGGAACAGCCCTTCCAGGTCCTCGCGATGCTAGTCGAACAGCCCGGCGAGGTCATCACCCGCGAACAACTCCAGAAGAAACTCTGGCCCGCAGACACTTTCGTGGATTTCGACCACGGGCTTAACAAAGCGATCAACAAAATCCGTGATGCTCTCAACGATTCCGCCGAAACTCCTCGCTTTGTCGAAACTGTTGCTCGTCGCGGCTACCGTTTCCTTGCGGAGGTCAAAGCTGCCGATTCAGCTCCAGTTCGCGGTCCGGAATTGGCGGCGCAGCCCCTTCCGGTTGCAGAAGCTGCCGATCGACGTGGTCTCGCGAGCAATCTCGCAAAGCCGAAACATCTTTTGCCGTCACTTGCGGGGAAGAGCGCGGCGTTCGTGCTGGTCCTACTGATGGCCTCTCTCGCCGCCTGGAAGGTTCATTCCTGGAGGGGCCCGTCCCCGGTCATTCGCTCCTTGGCTGTCCTTCCGTTGGAGAGCCTCTCGAACGATGCGTCTCAGGATTACTTTGCAGATGGAATGACCGACGAGTTGATATCGGATCTCGGCCAGATCAGTGCGTTGCGAGTCATCTCGCGTACCTCAGTGATGTCTTACAAACACGTGCGGAAGCCGCTGCCCGAGATCGCTCGTGAGCTTGACGTGGACGCCGTGGTGGAAGGCACTGTGCTCCGTTCCGGCGACCGGGTCCGAATCACGGCGCAATTGATCGACGCCTCTACGGACAAGCACTTATGGTCGGAGAGCTACGAGGGCGAATTCCGGGATACCCTAGCGCTACAGAACGAGGTAGCCAGGGCGGTTGCAGATCAAATTCGGGTTAACTTGAATCCACAGGAACAGATTGCGCTCAAGAACGTAAGGGTCGTCGATCCGGCGGCTTACGAATCCTATTTAAAAGGGCGGTACTTCTGGAATAAGCGAACGGCGAATGGATTGAATGTTGCTCTAGCTTATTTCGATCAGGCGATTGACGAGGACCCGAGATACGCCCAGGCCTATTCTGGCTTAGCCGATACTTATGCTTTGTTGGGAGACTGGCAATATGCCGTGATGGCCCCTAAGGAAGCCCTCCCCAAGGCCAAGGCTGCGGCAACCAAAGCTCTCGAATTGGACAACACGCTCGGCGAAGCTCACAACTCACTCGCATTTGTCTTGGATGGCTTCGACTGGGATTTGGACTCCGGCGGGAAGGAATTCCGGCGGGCCATTCAATTGAACCCGGGTTACGCAACCGCTCACCATTGGTATGCATGGCATTTGGCGCTTTTGGATAGATATGACGAAGCTCTGGTGGAAATGAGGAAAGCCGAAAACCTGGATCCGCTATCTCTTGTCATCAACGCTGATTTGGCGGAGCTTCTTATCCTTGCGCATTCTTATGACGAATCGATACAACAGAGCCGCAAGACAATCGAAATGGATCCTAATTTTGCTCTCGCTCATAATCAACTTGCGCAGGCGTACCTCCAAAAACGCATGACCGATGAAGCAATCACAGAACTCCGTAAAGCGGTCCAGCTTTCTGGGGGTAGTCCGACGTGCATTGCTAATCTTGCGCGTGCCTACGCCGCATCCGGCAAGCCGAGCGAAGCGGCAAAGCTATTGAGCGATCTCATGAAGCGCTCAAGTCCTAATTATTCGTACGCTTCAGAGATTGCGATGATCTATGCATCACTCGGGGACACAAATCGAGCCATGAATTGGCTCGAGAAAGGCTACGATGAGCGATTTAACCCCGGTGTGCTGCTTAGACCGGGCTTCGATCCTCTCCGTTCCGACCCGCGCTTTGAGGACCTTGCGCACCGAGTTGGGCTTAATCAGTAATACGAACGCATGGATTTGATGTTCAAGATGGCAAGTTGGACGGGACGCGCTTCAACTCGCCATCGCCAGTCGGAACCAACGTGGTCGTTCTATCTCGCAAAACAGCGCACAGCCATTGCATAGGCCAAGGCATCACTTGGCCTTGAACCACAGCAACTCGTTGCCCAAAGTGATGAGTGGTTCTCCGGACGGCATCTGTTCGATGGAATGTGCTCCGCGCGGCTCGGGAACATCGATATGCCCCAATAGCTTGCCTGTGTTGCGATCGAGCTTCAGCACCCACGCAGACGAACCCGGTGGCTGATTGAACGGTCCGGTACCGGCCCACAACACTCCGCCGACAAGCTTGAGCGAATGGATTCGTCCAAGATGAGGAATTTCGCCGAGGAAGTGGCCGTCGAGATCGAACTTTTCAATTCGGCCGTTTTCCCGGTCGGCCACATACACTGCCCCTTTCTCGTCGATCTGGATCGCATGTGGCAGCCGAAACTCGCCGGGACCCGCGCCGGACTTCCCCCACTGCTTCACCCTCTTACCGTCGGGAGTGTATTCCAGAACTCTAGCGTTACCGTATCCATCCGTGATGAAAATGTGTCCGTTGGGTGCAAAAGCGACGTCAGTGGTTCCATTGAACGAACTGCCGTTTTCCGGCTGCTCACCGACCGTAATCGTCATGAGCTTTTCGCCAAGTGGAGAATACTTGATGACCGTGGAAGAACCGGCATCGACGGTCCATACCTTGCCCGTAGGATCAATGCGGATGCTATGCGGGATCTTGTAGTCCCCCTTGCCCCACGAGCGTAAGATCTTCGCCTCGCGGTCTAGAACGAGGACCGGATCCGCTTTCTCTCCACGTTGTATTTCGTAGATCCTTCCTTTGCCGTCAACGGCTACCCAGGAAACGGCTCCAGATTCCCATCCGATGGCGGGCGGCTTGGCTGCGAAATGCACGCCGTTGAAGGGAAGCGTCGGAGTTGCTTCAATCCGCACGCGAAGGTCGGCCGCGGCTTTTGCCAGGGCTTCCTTGTCCGCTTGCCCCGCGTCCTGAACGAGAAGTGGAAGGCAAATAAAGCAGGCGAGGACGCTCAAAGATATTTCTTTTTCTATCACTCTCGAAAAAAAGTTCCGCATAGAAGAATCCATGCCAGCGCCATTGTAGTCGAGAATCGAAGTCGAACAGCGATCCCAGCTGCCCCTCTTTGCGCGACCGCGATTGATCCTGCGCTAGCCCAGCGGACAAGCGGGCTTCAGTTTGAGGATCTTGAGCTCAAGGATGAGAAGTTGGACGTGGACGCTTGAACGCAACTCCCAAAGTCTTTGACCAGGCTTAGAACCTGAAACGATGGATTTGCCGATCCGTCGATGAAGATTGATTTCCCTTAAGTTCTATTCCACGGGACACCATGATCATTTCGGCGCACTAAATCATTCGACCCCGGCGGTCCATGCGTCGCGCTCGTGCCCTATGGCTCGACAACGATTTGGCCTTTCATCCCTTTGTGTCCGAGGCCGCAGGTGTGGCAACACTTAAACGTATACGTTCCTGGTGTTTGAGGAAGGAACTCGATCACGGTCGTTTCTCCCTTCTTTAGCTCCCAACATACTTGTTCGGAAGTGAAGACTAGGCCGCTTTTGTCGCGGAATGAGGCGCCGTCCGGGGCAGTGCCAATCTTGAAACCATGGTCGTGGTCGATCGCGGTTATCTTGAGTTCAACTTTGGTTCCGACCTTCACGTGAACAGAAGAGGTTGAGTATTCGTATTTCTTCGCCGTAATTTCAACGACCTGCACATCTTGACTTTTGGCACCAACCGACACTGGCAGCGAGAAAAATGTAATGAGTGCCAGCAGGGCCGCTGAAACAAAGAATGAGAAACACTTCGTAATCTTTTTCATGAATCCTCTATGTGGCGCGAACAATTGGCTTTCGATATTTGGGCTGCAAATTCTATTTCCGTAACTTCAACATCCAACGACTCCACGTTGACCCTGCAACTGCGAAAACTGGCCTAGGATGGGTGAGCGGATTCCGGAAGCATCGGCCTCGGCTGCACAAGGCTGATTGATTCCGGCACTGAGCTGCCCATCCTAGTTAGTCAGTTGCCATTTGGCCTGCCTGTCGCGTGATAGGCGCGGCGATGGCGCTCACGGTTATGCTTCGCTTTTTTTAAAACTCGCGGCGCGCCTCATCCGCTTCCTCCGCCAGACGCATAAGCACATCCACGATGCCGGTGTTCTTCTTTGTTACCGGGTCGAGGAAGAGTCCATCTTCAGCAAAACTGACGACGGAGGCTACTGCGCCCCCCTGCTGCGTGGAGGTCGGACGAATGATCGCGACCGGGCCTAGCTTTGGGTTCAGGAACACGGTCGGTTCGGGCATGATCAGGTTGGTCTGGAACATGTCTGCAACGTTCGGGCCGGAAGCTCCATTGTTTGGGTCGACAGCGGCGTTCAGGTTTGGAAACGTAAGGTCGCCGTCAGTGATGTTGGTGGCGTTGCCGGCCTTGTCGTGCCAAGTCTGGAAGTGCATGATCTCGCTGCCGCCGATGCTGAGCAGAATGCGCAAAACCTCCAGATTGGTTACCTTTTGAGCCAGCGCCGGGTACAGACTGCTGCCGCCTTGTTCGATGAACGCAAAGTGGAATCCTGCGGTATTTGCGATTGCCTGCAGATGGTTGGAAATGTTGCCGCTGCCATCCAGGACGAGATCGCCATCGTTTAAGGGAATGGCCGGATGCTGTCCCTTGGCCAGGTCCGGGACGGCGTTCTCAAACGTACCTCCGAGGTCGGGGTTGGTTGTCGCGCTGCGGTACCTCGTCCACCAGGTCGTGTCCACAGTCAATTGCTTCAGGTTGGTAAGGCGCCCTTTTTGCGGAACTCCTGTGACTTGACTCGGAGGCAGAGTGGCAAAGTGGCTGAGGTCGATCGTCTTTGCGCCTTTCGAGGCCAGGTAGTTGTTGAGAAACCTATGGTGACTGATCTCGTCGTCGGTGTTGTCGGCGATGTACTGGGGCATATCGCCGTCGAGCACGAGGAGTCCCGTGATGTAGGCTGGAGCGAGTCCAGTAGTGATTTTCTGACCGTTGAGTTCGAGATCGATCGGAGACTTGCCTTGATTGGTTGCTCCGCCGAGTTCGGCATACTGAATCCACAGATCGGCCTCGACTTGCTCCAGAGCACTCAGGAACGTCAGAATTGCGATGTCTCCCTTTGTGATTGGTACGTTGTCGTCGTCATCTCTGCCGAAGGCTGTCGAGGTACCCGTCAACAACGCCGCGCCGATCGTTGCGGTTCCTGCAGCCACCATCCCCTTCTTTAAAAACGACCTGCGATTATTGGCCCCGCCGAACACACTTCCATTTTTTTCCATTGCTATCTTCCTTTCGAGAATCGAGTTGCGAACCATTTGAATTGCATGTATTGGTCAGAGAACCTGGGCTAGTCCCGCCTTCAGGATTGAAACAATCGAACCTCGAATGTTCTCTCGATCGACAGGACTGAGGCTTCGCTGGCAGGCCGGCTCCATGACGGGAATCGCCTAAACCATGAGCATCAAAATCAGGATCCCCTGCCGGTAGTAACTACACTTCCGAGCGCTTTATTCCGGTAGGATCAGAGAAAAACGCAGCGGAATATTTTTTGCGTTTCTTCTAGACAAACCCGTTCAGAAAAGAAGGGCACGACAATCGGATTTGCCGTGCTCGGTGAAAAGGTGTCTAGCTACAACGAATTAAGGAACGTGAACAACTCCTGCTTCTCTTGTTCAGTGAGTTCTCGGAAGTGCCGGGACACGTGCTCCGCCTCGCCTCTGTGCCGTTCAATGGCGTTTTCTAGCGTCAAGGATAGGAGATCATGCATGTAACGGGGTCTCATGCGAAGGCCCCAAAGCGCAGCCGTCCGTAATTTGTCCGCAGTATCCTGCGGGGGATTTTGAACGATACCGTCACCCGTTCCCACGTCATGCAGCAAGAAGTCGCCGTATGGATGAATGATTTTATCGCCCAGGGCGTCCGGTACGGTGAAAGCTCCGCCATCTATGACTGTCCCCGCAGGAGCGGTAGTGATGTTTTCGACGTGGCATGTATTGCAACCGATCTTTTCGAATAGCGCCTGCCCGGCCTTTCCATCCGCACTTGCGGCGAGCACGCCGTCGCGGGGCGGTACCTTTGTGCCGCGGACAAACTGAGCAAAGTGGTCGATATCGGCAAGGCCTAGATTGTCCGGAACATCTTCCGGATCGGGCGTGACCTTGCCGACCGTAGTAGTGTCTTTTGGTCGCAAGCGATTGGTAACACCCATCTCGTTCAAATAGGCGTCACCGATAAACGAAAGCAAGCTGCTGTGCTGGTCTTTCCAGCCGAAGCGCCCGATACGTGTCTGTCCCGGAGCTTCCAGAACAGGAACTTGAATGGCCTCGCCGTGAATCTTTCCATCGCTGACTTCAGCTTGATGCTCCGCGATTGCGAGCAAGGTGCTGTCATTGATGGCCTCGACAAATCCGTCACCCAGAGTGTTGAGTGCCGCCCGAAGCGTGCGAATGGGCTCGGTGGTGGGGATATGTTCCTGCGCCTGCGGAATCACGGCCCGGTCGTTAATGATCGAGCGGCCAGTGATCATGTTTGCGCCATCATTAATCAGTACGGTGGGATTCACGAAATTGCCGTTTGCGTCGTTATGGCCTACGCGCAGTTCCGTAAATTGGCTTGCACCACCACTCACGGGGTTTTGATGGCATTCGGCGCATGCTCTGCCGTTGAATACCGGACCAAGCCCGCTGTTCACGTCGTGGATCCGCTCGTAGTTTTGCTGATCGAGAGCAAAGGTGTCTCCGGGAGGTTCCACGATCCCATTGCTTACGCTCTTCGATCCCGGATTCTCGGCTAGCGTGGGAGTCTCGAAGCCGGCAGGCGCTTCGGTCGCGGATTGCTGTGCAACTCCAGTGAATCCTATGGCCAGCACTCCGGATAACAGGACAAAGACTGAAATGCATCTACGTGTCATTGTGTTGCCCGCCAATCCACAATGGATTGGTTGATTTCGCGTCTTCGCGGAAACGAAGACGCTCTCCTTTTTGTTCATTGCCATCTCCCTTTCAAGAATCGAGTTCAACGAAGAAAGGTATCCTCGCGAAAGGTAAGACCTGGCATGGCAGCGCCTTATTCCCAAATATTTGTAAAAAGTCTGTAACAGCGCTTTTGGGGGAATTTCACAGCTGGCCTGAGCTCAGGCTAGCAACCGGAAATATCCAATTGTCTATCGAAGAGCGTTCCGGTGGATGACACCGAGTGGCCGCCCAAGCGCCATGGTATCCAAGCCAGAGAAAGCAACCGGGCGTTCAAAGGCCTCGTGACTACTCAGTGAAAAGCCGCTGAAGCTGCTCGAGGGCTGAAGGCACGGCGTCGGAGACGGCGCAGAAGTCCATGCCTCCCTCGCGCCACTCGATCCATTGATAGCCCCGTTGTGACCCGGAACGCGGAGAGGCGTCTTTTTTGTCGGTGGGCCACATGAAAACGTTCACGAAATGCTTCCGGCGGGCATAGACCAGAGCAGCGACAGTACGGCCGTGAACGATGTCAATCCGACCACCCTGCAACGGAAACCCCTGATCGCCGAAATCCCTTACTGGAGGAGAAAAGTCAAGTTTGCCATCGAACCACGGCTTGACCGTGTGTTGATCGGTAGAGACGACATCGGTGAGATGTCCGGGTTGGAGCGACCTCAAATGCGCATCGAGAATCTCGGCGGCAAACACACTCTCATAATTGTCGCTTCGGTTAGAGGAAACGACTTGCCAACTCGTGTAAGCAATTAGAATCAGAGTCGCGGCTATAGCCAGCCAGCTCCAGACACCACGAGCGGGCAAAACAGCGAGGGGACGCGCGGAACCGATATCGGCAAGAAGTTTCCTGCGAAACGCGGGCGGAGCTTTTTCATAGAGCCGCGCAATGTTGATGGATGAGCGCAAGGACTCGAGAGCGGCGAGCGCGTTAATACAATCGGAGCACCGCTTCAGGTGACGTTCGAAGTCGGAGGCATCGATAGCATCAAGTTCGTCATCGAAGTAGACGTGAAGAGCAATGCCGGCGCGGTCACAGCTCACGGTTAGCCTCCTTGCAGGATGGGTTAAGTGTCAGCTGAAGCTGCTGGCGGGCACGTGAAAGCGTGGACATGACCGTTCCAATGGGAATCGAGATAATGGTTGCAATCTCCTTGTAAGAACACCCTCCCAGCTCGCGGAGGACGATCACTTCCCGATAGCGGGGCGACAAAGACTCAAGAGCGTGGGTAAGGCGCGCGCGATTGTCACCTGCGATGGCAAGCGCTTCGGGTGTTGTGCTCGGGGGCCCATGCAACTCTTCGTCGAACTCGGTCATGTCTTTCACGCGGCGGTTCTTCTCCAGATGGGTATAGCAGGTGTTCCGCACGATCTGCAGTAGCCATGCCCGCACATCTCCGCCCTGAAAACTGTGGAAGAAACGATACGAGCGTAGCATCGCTTCCTGCGCGACGTCTTCGGCATCCGCGCCGCTGCGCAGAAGCCAGCGGGCGAGATTATAGGCCGCATCAAGATGTGGTAAGACGAGCATCTCGAAGCGCTCCCGATCCTGCGAGTCCTGCACGTCCGACCCCTCCCTAGACAGAATTGCTCGCTTAGAGAGAGACCATCCCGGCGACGGTTTTATTCCCGTCATTTCTCTTTTCTTGACGATTGAGAAAGAGCTCTCATCGGGGCTTTGACGGGAATAAAGAGCGATGACCAGCGGTCTATACGGATGGAACACGTCCAACGAGGCACGGCAACATTCGATTCTTTGGGTCCCGTGCCGCTCGTCCCACAGAAATGCACTCGGACAAAAAACAAGAGTGAGCGGAGGGCGATGCTTTGAGCGATGGTTTTCTCGGAACAGCGGCTCCTGCTTACGCCGACTTGACCTTACTCCTCGAGCTTGCGATGGGAGTGGTGCTGCTCATTGGGGCCCTACTCGCGCGCCTCGGACGCTTTCGGCAACACGCGTGGTGTCAGTCCGTGATCGTGCTCCTCAACATTGTGTTGATCGTAGTCACGATGATTCCTTCGTTTCATCTCCATGTAAGTCCAAAGATACCCATCAGGCTTGGGAAGGCGTACTACGCGTTGGCGACTGCGCACGCCGCCCTGGGAGGCGCAGCCGAAATCGGCGGGTTGTACATCTTGCTGGCTGCGGGCACGAGCGTTTTGCCGGAGAAATTCCGAATCACCAACTACAAGGTCTGGATGCGAAGCGTACTTTTGCTCTGGTGGCTCGTGCTGCTGTCGGGAGTGGCTACCTACCTACGTTGGTACGTTCCGCATCTCTTCCGGAAATGAAATCATGGACTCATGACAACGCAAGATTTTCTGTCGTAACCAAGGAATAAATTTCCGGAGATTTGGTTTACGTAGAGGGACGTGAAGTACCTCAAATAAAATCAGTGAGATTCGCGCGAAGGAGATGTCCAAAGAATCGCCAGGGATACCATGGCGTTCTGGTTTCACATCAAGGAACAGGGAGCTTTTACCGCTTTTGAGCGCTTGTTTAAGGAACGCGGCCTGCCCCAACCCATCCGTTCCGACAACGGCGTGCCTTTCGCCTCTCCCAATGGTCTGTTCAACTTAAGCAGACTCGCCGTTTGGTGGCTGCGGCTCGGCATCACTATCGAACGCATCCAACTTGGCCATCCGCAACAGAACGGCCGCCATGAACGCATGCATCGAACCTTAAAAATCGAAGCTACGCGGCTAGCCGGTTCCAACTTTCTTCAGCAACAAGCCAAGTTCGACGCTTTCGTTCGCGAGTTTAACTACGAGCGTCCGCATGAAGCTCTCGCTATGATCTAAGTCTTACCGTTGGAGGCCCTTTCGAATCTGTAATTCCGCGCGCGCCAATACTTCACAATATTCCGTGAAAATGGCTTTCGAGATCTATAGTCGCGCCGGTTTGGTGATCGCGATCAGGAGGACAGTGCGTTGCAGTCCGTCGGGCTTAAGTGCCGCAGACACGACAATGTTCGTGTCGACGACGAGTCGAAGGGAAATCATCCGCGCTTTGTTTTCTTGTCACGCATAGCCCTTCCATGAGAAGGCCGGTGCGTGTCAAACCTTTTCTTTCGTTTTTTCTTTCTTCTTGATTTCTTCTTTTTCCAAATTGTTCCCGTTGAGCCAAGCCGCCTCTGTCGCCACCCTTCCATCCGCACTCTTTGTTGAGCGATTGTCGCTCGGTGCAAGTTGGGTGTACTTGATTCAGTCGGTGCTGCTACCTGATTATCGACCTCTATTCCCTCTCTAGAAGGGAAGTTGGGCCAGGAGCTAGTCGCAGTCACCTGATCTCGGCGGTCGAGCTCGGCTGTTTGGATACCATCTCTACTTCTTTCTGTGCTCCTTTTTCTGTCTTCCTGCCTTTCCCAGTTTTTCACAGAGAAATTTCGAGCCAGGAGCGCCTGGGAACGACGATCGTCAACTCCGTCGACCCCGAGCATCCCCTTTTTTGTGGGGAGTTCTTCACTCTAGGCCGCAGCGCGTATCGCTTTCTGGTTATTGCGCAGTGGTTCGTACACCTCTCCACTCACCCACAACCGATGCAGCAGTACCGCTAGCTTTCTCGCCACCGCCACAACCGCTCGCTTCTTCGCATTTTTCCCTCCTCGCGCCGCAAGTTTTAGCCCCCAACGTCGCAGATCACTGTCTTCTCCAAAGGGTCCCAGGATGTAGTGCGCCCCTTGCACCAGCATGGTCCTCAAATACCGGTCTCCTTCCTTACTGATGCGCATCTGCGGCTGGCTCTTACCAGAGTCTCTGCGCCCAGGGCACAACCCCAGAAAACAGCCGACCTCGCGACTCTTCGGGAACCGATGCGGATCTTCCAGGGTCAGAACATACGTCAGCGCGATTTGCGTTCCTACCCCCTTCACCTGTTTGAGTAGTTCGACGTGCGGGTAGTTCTCCTTGGCGATTTTCTCCATCCGCACCTCGTATTCCTGGATGCGCTCGTTCAGTGATTCGATTTCTTTGAACAGTGGTTCCAGAACCTCGCGCAACTCCGCGTGCAATCCCGCGCCCAGCTCCCGGCTCACCTGCCGCGTGCCACACTTGGGCAGCCGCTGGCCATAAGACTTCACCAACCCGCGTGCTGCATTCACCAAGGCCGTTCGAGCACGCACCAGTTCGGCACGCGCTCGGATCACCGTCAGGTGGATTTGCGCTTGCGCGCTGCGATGCCGCACCGGCCCCAACAGCTCGGGATCGATTCGCGCCAGCCGTGCCAGTGTCCGCGCATCGTGTCGATCGTCTTTTCGATTGCTCTTGGTGATCAATTGCACCTTTTGCGCGTGCGCCACGATTACTTTGTATCCCAGCTCCGTGAACAGCCGGCTGACCCAAGGGGAATGTGTCCCAGTCTCCAGGGCCAGGAGACTCCGCGGTATCTTCCCAAAGGTCTGTTTCATCGCTTCCGGTGTCGTGGCCACTTTCTGTTCCAGAATGATTTTCCCCGCTTCATCCAAAACGCAATAGCACGACCAGTGATCGCCAAGGTCCAGACCAATCGTGAGCTTGTGTCCTTTGAAAATCCTGTTTCCATTTACCCGAACAGTGCTAGTCTTTTTCATAGCCGGTCTCCTTTTTTCTTGTGCCTCGAGCACGTCGAACATTGGGAGCGTATCGCATCCCGCGGGGAGACCGGCCTTCTCATCTCAATCTGATTACACCGGCAATTTGCTGCGAATTGAGAGTGTCCGTTCCCTTCGCCTTGGATTCCTCGCCGATAATCGCCCCTTAAAAATGGAAGCTACCCGGCCCGCCGCTTCCAACTTCCTTCAGCAACAAGCCAAGTTCGATGCCTTCCTTCATGAGTTCAACAACGAGCGCCCCCATGAAGCTCTCGATATGAAGTACCCCGCCGACGTCTACAAACCTTCCACACGGCCTTATCGCGGCATCGGAGAACTCTCCTATCCTTTCCACGATCGGACAACTCTGGTCACCTGCTGCGGAAGAATCTGCATTTACAAAAAGAAAATCAATCTCAGTACCGCTCTCGCAGGTCAAGCTGTGGGTATCAAAGAGGTCGACGACGGCATCTGGCTGGTCAGCTTTATGGACTATGATCTCGGTTATATCGATCTGGAGGAGAAAACCCTGCAGCCCTTAAACAACCCTTTTGGCCCGAAAGTGTAAACTATGTCTCCGGAACGTTCTGTAAAGGATCTCTTCGGACTGTACACCAGCTTTGTATGGCGGAGGAGGAGGGATTCGAACCCCCGAGACCCTTTCGAGTCTAACGGTTTTCAAGACCGCCGCCTTCAACCACTCGGCCACTCCTCCGCAGGAAAACAAAGGACTTATTCATAGTAGGTGCCCAAAAGATGGTACCCAAAGAGCTGAAATTCAACCTCGCTGCTTCAGTTTCAAGGCTTCCGACAGCCGCTTCATTGCGGCCTGCTTCGAACTCTCACGCGTCTTGATGTAGTAATCGCGCGTCGTTGAGATGTTCGCGTGCCTCAGTATAGCTTGAATTTCCTTATCTGGCACGCCGAGCTCGTGGAGGTTTGTAGCAAGGCCTCGCCGGAAAGCGTGCCAGCCGTGCCACGCTAGTCCGTGTTCTTCGAGTTTGCTCTTAATCTTTTTGGAGCCCAATGTAGCCATATCGAGAGGATCCTCGAATCGTCCCTGGAAAACAAACTTGGTTTTGGGATTGCGCTCCTTGTGAGCTAACAGTGCTTCGGCAACATCTGGGAGAAGAGGCACTGGTGCCCGACGCGCCCTTACTTTGGTCGTACCGAGTTCGCGCACGAAGCTGCGTTCAACCTTCAGCACGTCTCCTTGAATATCTTCCCACTGCAGGCCTCTCATCTCCGAAAGTGATAACCCTGTGAATGCAGCAAGCACCAGAGCCGTGCGCTGTGTTTCGTCATCGATGATTTCGAGACGCTCCAGGATCTCGTCGAGCGTGTAGGCGTGGGTTTCCGTGCTCTCTTTCCCGCCTTCGATCACGACCAAACCGCGGCCGGCCAGCGGGTGTGGTCCTGCCATAGCCTCGGTACGGATCGCGTAGGAGACAGCCCCAGACAAGAACGACTTGATGTGCAAGCAGGTACGGGTTGTGAAACCCTTCTTTACCAGCTTATCCATGAGCTGTTGGGCTTCCGGTGCGCCAAAGTCCTCGAGCGCGATGTTGCCGACATTGGGTTCAACGTGCAATCGGAAGATGTCGTCGTAACCGTCCGCTGTGCTGGGCTTCTTTTTCTCGCGAACGTAGGGCATGTATTTGTTTCGGATGAAGTCGCTGAGCGTCAGCACACCGGGTGCGACGGGATCGTTTGCCTTGGCCCTCTCGGGAGCTAGGATCTCATCGATGAGCGGCTTGAGCGACTTCTCCGTGCGGTACTTATCGCAGTAGTCGGCGATCTTCCTGCACTTGCGCTTCCAAGTCTTCTTTCCGTCAACGTGCTCTGCAATCCAGTACCGCAACAACCACGATCTGCCCTTACGAATGATTTGACCGGATTGCATTGTCCCTCTCCGTTGCTTGCTTCTCCAACCAAACCACAACAGCGTTCCACTCGAATCTAACAAATCGACCCATCGGAATGTGTGGAATCGGGTTGCGATTCCTCGACCTGGTTTTCTCTTTAATCCATCCGACGGAAACCTTCAATCTTTGCGCAAGCTCTTCCGGCGTTAGGATTTCATTCGTGGAACTTCCGAAGAGATTGGTGTAACGCTCTCCTTGGTAAACATAGGTTTTTCCTTTACCGAGATTCGGCTTCTCTTCGGGTTGCCGAAACGCTTTGGCTCTTTTCAGCAGTTCAGTGAAATCGATGTCTTTCATATCACTCCTGTGCTGCGCATACTTCACTCAGAATCCTTGGCACCAGCAGATGCAGACTTCCGCGTCAACAACTCATGCCGTCCTTCGGCTTGGCTGTATGCACGATTCTTAATCTTCAGCCAACCTGTGCCGTCGTCCTTGTAGATCGACGCCTTCCGTTTAGCCACTATCCCCTCGAGATCCCTCCGGCAGATCTCTTCGAACAGATCCTTGCCGTCCTTTTCGACATGCTGGGCATACATCAACCGCAGACCGCTTGTTCGAACCAATCTTTCTAGCTGTTTCTTCCGTTCTAACAACGGGCGCCGTCTCAGGTCTACTCCGTTTATCCAAAGAAGGTCGAATGCGTAAAGAACAGATTCGTGCTTGCGATCTAGAAGATCATTGAACCGGCTGACGCCGTCACCATCAATGCAGATGATCTCGCCATCGATGATCGCGTTTTGCACCGGGAGCCGCGCCAAGTTTTCCCGCAGGGATTTGAATCGAAGTTGGTTAGAGTTGCGAGACAGAATCTTGCATTCGCCGTTCTGTATGTACACCACTGCCCGGAATCCGTCGTGCTTCAGTTCGAAAATGTAGTCGGGATGATCGAACGGCTCCTTGACCAAGCGGAGCCGCATTGGGCGGATGCGTGGCAACACCAAATTATTTTAACACCGGACGGAACGACTTATTTCGTGACTTGCTTATCCGGTGATGGTTTCACAAGAGGCCATTCGATCCCACTCCCCAATCACGCGGTCAGAAGATTAGTCCGCCCGAACTAGAGCACTAACCCTTCGTGGTGTGAACCTTCGCATACTCGTGTGCTTCTGTAATCAGACCATTTTCGCCGTACATCAGTTCCTTCAATTCTGCCGCTAACAGCCTCTTACCCGACCTCTTGGCTATATCGTGAAAAGCCTGCTCTACCCGCTTCAAAACTTTCTCGTACGTAGACCCCATCGTCTGGAATTTCTTCTGGGCTATCTTTTCGCTACGCTTTGACGAGTCCAAGCGCACCATGAAATGAAATTCGTCTTGCCACCAGAGCCGTTGAATCTTGTCGATGGCTATCAGTAGTTCACGCTGATTCTGATTCTTTGGAGGAACGTATTGCGCCCACGCTTTGATGGGCAAGGTACGGTACACGATTTCCTTCCGCTCACGGGTATTCATTTCCGGCACCTGATCGTCGCGATTCTATCACGAGCACACGACTGGATGAGCCGCGCGGGGCTAACTATTCCTGCGTCATCAACAGCCGAATTTTGTCTAAGACCGCTTCATACGGCGACATCGACATTTTGGTCTCATCCGTAAAGTCATTTCCACTTTGCTTGCCATTTTGCTGTTCGGCATCCAACAGAAGGTCAACGGTCTGGGCATCATAAAGACATGTACTGCGATAATCATTCGGTGTGCCGGGAAAGGTGAAGTTAAAATTCTTGGTAACTACTACTTCGGCGTAGCAGTGGTTCGTGACGGGATTGTAGTGCGATTTAATATCTGCTGACAGCGCGTTGCCTACAGCTCCGATCAACATATCTTGCGCATCCTTGTTCACGATCTCTTGGCACTTCGTTCGTAAGTTGAAAACTTCGGTCGCGGTCGGCAACCGTTGGCTCCGCGTGGTTTCAGGTGCGGAGGGTTTGGGCTGCGAGCATCCGATAATCGCGAACGCAACCATTGAGACGCGGATTTTATCTCCGACCTTATATTGTTTGCTGGGCATCGCTGGGCTTGTCTACCGAGGTTGTCGTTCACTACCTTGATTGTGCCCAATTGTCTCCATCGCCTTCGCTGCATTCATTTCCCGGCATTTCGTACAAAGCGTGGTGTTCGACTCCGCTTCGGCCCCGCAGGGATTTTTATGCTTATGGTCGGGATTCTTACACGTACAGGTTGCCATTTTTCCCCCAAAGGAAAGAGATAAACCAGGAACGCGCTGCTCATGGCGGGCCTCGACTGGGACGTTCTTTCAGCCGATTCTAGCACGTTTAAATAGGGTTACGGCCCGATGGGCAGCCTGCGATAGGTCAGACTTCCTTTTTGGGATGCCGTCGCCGCCATTCCGCTCTGGCCTCTTTCAACTGAACCACGAACACCTCACGAGGGGCTTCATGCCGATTCGCCTCGCGGCTGCACATTACTCGGGCCGCTTTGCCGAACTGTAGTAGCTCAGCCTCCGTCATGTTTTGAAGGCGGGTGCGAAGTGCGTCGAGATTAAAGGCGGTGGTGTCTACGGATTGCATCAGTCCTTCCCCCGTCACTTCTCGCATTTTGGTTTGTTCCGCTGGCACCACTGATCGACGGCTTTGACATCGAATACTTCGACGTTCCAATCACACGGTGGCCTAATTTTAAGACTTCTCGGCGACCGTACCGCTAACCTCTTCGACATCCATCTTCCCTACTTCGTTCAACTCGAAGCCGACCTTGGTGAGCATAACCACAACTTCGCTGACCGCCTCCTCGCGAGAACGTGCACGCACCTTTGCAGTTCGTTTCCTGCGTACGTTGCCTTCAATCCTAGACCAGGTCACACGATAAAGGGACGACTCTTCGGTCGGCTTTTCGGCTGGCAAATTTAGGGCGTTCAAAACCAGTTTCAATTCGCTGCCGTCAGCCTGGAAGATAGCTATCTCCGAAAGGTATTCATAACCAGGCGCGGGCTCTCCGACGTGCCATTCTGTCCAAACGTTGCTGTGAGGGTTGCGAATGTTGAGCATTTGTTCTCCCAGATAGATGCAGGTACCCTTCTGATTATATTACGGGTTGCTGTCAGGCACCGTTCAACCGGAAAGCTTCAAGCCGTCCGGGGCGGGTGCCACTCCTCCTCTCAAAAGCGTCGGGAACATGTTCTGATCGAGCACAAAATTCAAGATGAAAGCCGGAACAAACTCATCCGGCCAGTCTGTGTCTTCTGTCAGTGCCGCCAGCGTGTTCATCTCAGCGGACGCCATACGCAACCGTGCTGCAATCTGGGTAAGTTTCACTGAAACCTCCGCTTAGTCCTTCACAATCTGCCACTCGCGAATCAAGGCTGTCTTGTCCTTGTCGAAATCAACTTGGTACCGTGGGCCGTCTGAATATTCTTCGTGAACGGCCTTGATTATGGCGTCCACGATTTTGCCGCCGTGCATGGAGACGCGGATGCGGTTGCCGACTTTGGGCTGTTTACTGGGCACGCGCCGAGGATATCACGACACCCAGTCTGGTCAGGGTTCAAGGAGTTCTCATGCAATGAAGGAGAACTAAGAGAACCTCCTCAAGCAACCATTCGTCTGGATTGTTCAATCTCACTGCGCATCGGCAAAGCGGTTGTCCTCTGTCATTTGGACTGCCATAAAGTTTAGAGCTTTGTGGTCACGTACGAAAAATAGGGAGGAATCTATGCATTCGATAGGCGTTCTTCGTGTTGCTGCTCTCAGTCTGGCTTGCCTGTTCGGCACGACAGCCGTTCGTACTCAGAATGCCGCATCAGGGGCAGTCGGTTCAAAAATCGGCGTCGTCAACGTACTACAGGCAATCAGTTCAACCGCCGAGGGGAAGCAGGCAACAAACGAACTCCAGTCTCAGTTTGCACCACGTCAACAAGAGTTGGAAACGCTAGACAAGCAGGTTAATGATTTGCAACAACGGTTGAACACAGGGCAATCTACGCTCAGCGATGAGGAACGATCCCGCTTGAATGCTCAGGGGACCCGATTGGCGCAGCGACTTGACCGCAAGAAAAACGAGTTTCAGGAAGACGTCAACACCGCTCAAAGGGACGTCGTGAATAGCATCGGGCACAAAATGATGGATGTCCTTGACCGCTACTCGCAAGAAAACGGTTACGTCGCAGTCCTTGATTCATCCACTCAGAATTCCCCGATTTTGTATGCCTCAAAAAACATCGATCTTACTCAGGACATCATTCGTCTCTATGACCAAGCTTATCCAGCGAAGGGGGCCAGCGCGGTGCCCAAGAACAAGCCCGCTCCTACACCTAAACCGACTACGCCGCCTGCGCCCAAACCACAGTAACCGAGTGCTCGCAGCCAGACGGCTAGTTGTTCGGGGGAGAATTCGAACTCAGGTTTCTTTTTGCGGGGCATCTTGGCTCCTACACCAAGGGAATGTAGCATCGGTAGAGTACATGAGCATATACCCAGCGGCGGTGCTGAAGTGATAGACTCCGCTCACGAAAAGATTGTTCTAAAGGCTGGGCCGCAAGCTAGCTTGTCCCATTAGGAGGGTTTATGAAGGGATTATCATTGGCCGGTTTGGTGCTCATAATTCTTGGTGTTCTGGGTTTTGCATACCAAGGTTTTACCTATACAAAGAGAGAAAAAGTGGTCGATGTCGGGCCAATTCACGCCACAAAGGATACGAAAGAGACTGTGCCCATTTCGCCAATCCTGTCCGGTGTTGCGCTCATTGGTGGCGTGCTCCTAATGGTCGCTGGCTCTCGTTCGAAGAGCTAGGCTCCTACCTGATTTGGTATTCTCGAAGCATGTCGAAACGAAAGAAGCGGCAGCGGGCGGCCGTTTCTGAGAAATCAAAAACGAAGAACAGCGAATTAATCGGCGGCCTCATACTGAATACAATTCTGGCGCTTGCACCCGCATTTGCACCAATGCCGGTCGTCGTCAGATGGACGATATGGATGATCTCCTTCGTTGCGTTTGTTTTCATCGCGCAGTTGCTCATACCAACTCTGGCGAAACTTTCGCTAATTTGGCGAGTTGCGTTCACCACGGCGTTGTCCATTGTATTTGCTGGGACAGCGTGGCCGCTCGCGCACTTCCAATGGCGTGAGGAAAAAGCCGCCGAACTCGAAGGTGATTTAATTGGTGCTGGTCCTGAGCTCAACGACGGCAAGCCGCACGGATTCCCTATGGTGCAGATGAGTCAAACCATATTTGTCATGACACCCAACGGCGTGCGAGATATGTTTCCGTTCTTCCCTGATGCTGGGGTGAGAATCGAATGGGGCGCTAAGCACTGGCCTCTACTCACGACAACAATTCGGGATCACAACGGGAATTTAGTGGCGGAGGTTATTCGGAACCACTGGCGCGTATATTCTGCGTATTCCGCTGAGAAGAACTACACCAAGGACACGCTCGAAGTGCTGGATGTAGCCGGACACGTTGTGTTGCAAGTCCATATACTGCGAGACCGAGTGTCGCTGTTAGGCGAGTGGTGGGATGTACAAGGTAATGGAATCCGGATTATGAAACCCGTGGTCATCGCGCCCAACGATTCAGCACGCGTCGTTCGGATGAATCGCGAAAACCAGCATCTCGACGAATTAATTGTTCCGATATTCGAATACCCCAGCAAAGAGCATTGGGGAGAATTGAAAAAGTAGCACTGGACGGGATGATGGAATCCTAGATGCCGAAAACAACCGAGAAGTGGCTGCTTTTCCAGTACGTCAACGGTGAGTTCACGCCCTTGTCGAAACCGTTCACAACAAAACAACTCGCAGACAAAGCGCGCTCGAAGCGTCCAGAGCGAGCGGAAAACAGGGGTCGGTGTGGTTCGAAATCAAGGCCTAGGCGCAGAGGAATGGGAGGCGAGCCAGGTCAACTGCCGTCCGCGTTCTAGGACTTTACCGATTATCGCGTCTACCAGATGGTGCTAGTATGAGCCGAGCGGTGTTTCAAAAACCTAGTGTCCAGGTATTCGCCGAGCAGCGGCTCGGGTCGATTGATGAGAAAACGTGTTTTCGAGATTTAGCTTCTATGGACTTTGGAGATTGCCTATGAAACTCCGCCACATCCTGCTTCTTGGGACCAGCTTCCTTGCTTTTGGCTCTTCCGCCGATGCTCAAGGTGAGCCAAAACCGGAAAACGCGAACGCCGCCGTGGTGAATGCTTTTGAGACGCACAACATCGTGCTGCTCGGAGAGATCCACGGGAACAAACAGGAATATGCATGGTTGCGCTCACTTGTGGCTACTCCTGAGTTTGCTGACCGCGTGGACGACATCGTGATGGAAATGGGCAACTCGCTATACCAGAAATCGGTCGACCGCTATGTAAGCGGCGAAGATGTTCCGCTGGAGCAGGTACAGAAAGCATGGCTCAACACGGTCGGCGTGGTTGGGCCGCCCTCGCCAGTAACTGCGTCGCTGTATGAGGCGGTCCGCGAAGAGAACCTGAAACGCAAAGGCAAGCACCAGATGCGCGTCCTCTGTGGCGACCCTTATATCGACTGGGAGAAGGTCAAAGAAAAAGGCGATATTTCGCCCTATATGGCCAATCGGGACCAGTGGTTCGCGCAGGTGGTAAAGGATGAGGTGCTGGCCAAGCACCATCGCGCTTTACTGATCATTGGGGGTTTCCATCTTCTGCGTGTTCCTCCTTTCCCACGAAGAGTTTCTATCGAGCCTGAGTTACAGGCGGCTGGCGCAAATACGTATTTGATTGTCACCGGCACAAATACTCCAGGCGGCTATGACGACCTGGATCATCGCTTCGATTCCTGGCCTACGCCGGTCATTGTTTCGCTGGCCGGCAACTGGGTCGGGGAATTACCCGCGATGTCAATTGTCTCTGGAGGAGCGGCAGAGGGGTATCAGTGGTTGATGACATCCGCACTCAGCTCAGCGGCTTCGGCCTCGTCCTCGCCTCCCGTGAAGCTAAGAGAAGTTGCGGACGCGCTTTTGTATCTGGGGCCTCGCGACAGTTTAACCTCTATCAATATGACGCGAGCGGAACTGGAGGGCACGCCTTACGAGAAAGAAATCGAGCGCCGCTTAGCGATTGAAGAGTTTCCGCCCGCCGCTCAGTTGGAATCCGCAAACAGGGAAACTCCACAATACTCCCGACCGAAAGCCAGTAATCCAGAGCCAACGCCGCCAACGCCGCCAACGCCGCCAACGCCGCCAACGCCGCCAACGCCGCCAACGCCGCCAACGCCGCCGCCAACGTCAGCACCACCCCCAAAGAATGTGGGTCCTCCGCCGCTGCCGCCTCGACCTCCATCACAATAGCGCCAGGGTTTTTTCACTGCTGATATGTCGCCTTCAACTCCTTCTCCGCAACTCCCGTGAGGTCGATTCCAGACAGGCTGCATCTATCTGCGATGTCTTCCTGATACAGATCATACTCGACAACTTTTGAATTCTTTTCCAAAACAGCGTATCGGATAAAGCTTTGTTCCCGAGCATCGTCCGCAACATATTCGACGCAAACATTTACCATCCAGGCGTTCGCATACACGATGCGCAACGTCTGGTTTGGAGTTAAGACATAAAGATTGTGCAAACTGCGCGCAGCTTCGGATGTGCGCTCCTCAAGGTCGTGTCGCTGTTTTAACTGGACGCAGGCAGGGATGCCGGTCACCAAGAAAAACATCAATAGTGTTGGCTTCATGGATTCACACATTCACGACTTTAATAGCAGGGATGTCGCTTGTTTCCGTGATGATCGCACTATGGAACCGCGCGAGCCTGGTCTCGCTGCAATACATTAAGCAGCTGTCCAGGTTCGCCTGCGAAAATGCCGCACCTGTTGCATTGCTGAACGAGAGTTCCGCGTGAGCCAGGTTCGCTCGGCAGAAGGATGTGCGGACCAATTTAGCGCCGAAGAGATTAATGCCTTCACAGTCGGCGCCATCAAGAGACATGCCGCTGAGATCCGCGTGGGCTAGATTGAGGCCTTTGAGGTTTGCACCCATCAAGTCGTAACGCCCAGGAAGTTGTAACAGCACTTCTCCCAACACATTTTTGATAACCACACATGGCGCAGGCTTCGGTGCAGAAAACCAACGGAATAATCCCATGCTATGCCTCCTCCGGCACCAGCTGCGGTGTCGAATGAAAAAAGTCGTCGAGATCGCCATCGTCTGCGATGTATGCGGGCGGTTGCGGTTGGAGCGCTTGGGAGACTTTGGGCGCTGCGGCGGGTTGGGGCGAACTAGATGCTACCGGTTCAAATACTTTGGACGACTTCGGCGCCGGGTGCCCCGCTTTAACAATTTCGGGGAGTGCGAACCCGATGCCACACTTATTCGCCCAAGTCTGCCGCCACTCATGATCATCGCAACTTTTGTCGTAGCGGGCAGTGGTGTCGTCGCGTGCTGTGATGTCGTTGCCCGACGAATGCCCGATCCAGAATTTAAGCAGTTGTTCCGGCGTGCCAAACTTTTTCAAGTAGGAGACACGCCAGCGGCGCATGGAGTGGAATCCAGGAATTCCTAGCGGAGTCAAGGCCTGTTTGTGCAAACCGTGAGAGGTAAACGGTGTTCCCTTCCTGGTCGAGAACAAATGGTCTCCAGGATTCTTTTCCGTGGTCGCGACATACTCTGCAACCATCTCGTTAATCGGAGTGCTGAGGTCCACCGCTCGGATGCTGGACTCAGTCTTTGGCTTCTGCTCGTGGCCGCGCCAAAGGCTTGTGCGAATCGCGAGCAGAGAATTCTGCTGGTCCCAGCCTGAGTGTTCGCCGTCATCACCACAGCGAAGGGCGAGCAGTTCGCCGATCCGAATTCCCGTGGCCAACATCAAGGCAACAATTGGGCGATACTTGTCCGTGGGGGCGTGACGCAAACGCAAGGCTTCCTGGATCACTTCCTTCGTGCAGATGGGTTGGTGCTGGTCCCGCACATCCGGGACGTTTGCGAGAATGAAATCCCGATTCCAATTACGGACGTATAAGGTGTTTCCATTTTCGTCCTGGGCCGATTTGATGATCTGCTGTACCGCATTCACCAACTCGTGGATGGTTTTCGGCGATAGGTTCTTCTTGGCCACGAGAGCCTCGGCGAATTCGCGCAGTTGCTTGCTCTGAAAGGTTTCGACTTCGAGACCACCGATGAGTGGATTCACGTGATTCGAAACGTAGGATGAAAAGATCGCAAGGCTTGCGGGTTTGAGCGGTTTCCTCTTGCGGGTTTTCAAACGATCAAGCCAACACTCGGACAACTTCCGAATGAGCATATAGAAATTCTCCTGTGTGGTTTTCCTGCGGAGGGTTACTGCGTCATTCTTCTTTGTCTGAACTAACTACCTGTGGTTTTGTCATGGCTTCGATCAACCGGTCTGCGTCTTCTTGAGTGATTGCTGCCACCGCACGACCGTTGTTCTTCCCGGGGAATCGCACCATCAAAATGTTGAACTTATACGTTTGGCGCAGCAAGCGCAGAAACCCGGATTTACTTCGCTCTTTTTTACCGTCGATCAGGAGCTTCTTGTGTTTGAGAAGTTCTACGATTGATACGTATTTCTCTGGCATCTGCGGTCCTTTCCTCTAACTCCAATAAAGATCGCACGCCTTCAGGTGCGGTGTCAAACGTGTGTGAATTATTGTGTACGGTCATGTCCCCCGGCGCAAACGCGCAGAAGGAGAGTTTCAAATGGAAGTACCCACCCAGAAGTTCAGTAAAGAGGAAATGAGCTACAAGTAACGATCAAGGTCGGAGGCAGTCCAGACGACCACCGAATGTCTTGCCTTCACTTCATCTGGATGCACCCGCGCCCGAAGAAGTAGGATTAAACGAAAACCGTTTGAATCCCAGACGATCGCGCCAACACATGACGCAAAGAACGCCGCGCTCCCCCGGATCCATCGGGTACGCTATCATCCATTTGCCTAAGACTTTCCCGCATTTGCCACAAGCTCTTTCCGGTTCGACCTCGTACTGATATTCAGACCAACAGTCTTCACAAATTACAGCGTGTTTCCATGCATCCATCGAAATCGATATCATCACCTTATTCGACGGTTTGTTGCACATATCACAGATTCTTTCAGGGTTGGCGACCATCACTACTCCTCTTCTCAGCCACTTGTACCAAAGATCTGCCGGCTCGTCGATAGTACGGAAGGTCGAGGGCCTTCACTGTTTCCAGGTTAAAGAGCGGTAGTAGCTGGACATGCGAAGCAACTCTTCAGAGATTTCGCCGGTTTCTTGTGCAGCGGACGCTACTTTTTCACGTTCATAGGTTCGACGCAGAAGCGATTTAGATCGCGTGCGATTCGATCAGTTGAGGTAAGAGCATCCCTAGAGAGCGTGAAGGGTGGTAGCCTGACTAGTCCCGCAATATTGGTCCGCAATATTCCGCAACCTTGCAAACGATTGTGTTCAGCAGTCAGTGAGGCAAACTGCGGGATGTGAGCGACTCACTTCTTCTTGGTTTTAGTACCACCTTGGCGGATAACGATTAAACCGTTTATTATTAAATGAGTTGACCCGTAATTTATCCTACGCTATAGTCCACGCCACTTGTAGTTACGAGAAAGATTCTGCCAAGAAAGAATGTCCAAGATGGGGGGAAATTTGATGAAAGTTATCATCTCAGTCTTTGCGCTGTGCTTTTTGCTCTCGGGGCCTTCGTACGGGCAGAACGATTGTGGATGCGGTGATTATGTCAAGATTGCCATTGGCACTACTTGGTACAAGAGCAGCACAAGCGAACAGCGCGACTACCTACATCTTCTAGATGTCTTCGAAACTAGTTATGATGCTCTTAGCAAAACCCTGTCAGGTTCTACAAGTGGAAGTTACGCGGCAATCTTTAATGGTAGTCTATCAGTGAGCGAAGCGGATTATAAGGCGCATTTCAGCGAGTATAAGCAACACATTGAGGACAAGATAAAAGAATTGTACCAAAATACCTCGCTGACCCAATACCCCCGCGAGCTGATAAAAGGCCTAGAAGCGTGTCATAGTGGTTGCAGTGATCGTCCATCTCTCTCATGCACCGCATTGTCATCTGACCCAGACACTGTGATCTTCAATGTGCAATATCAGCAACCAAAAAGCAGTGTCGTACAGCCACCGAAGTTTAACGACAACATACTAACGCCAGCAAAAGTTAAGGCCGTCGGTAACCCAATTCAGATCAAAGGCACTACTGTCATTGTCGGTGCGAACACGTTCCGTTTCGACAGAAGCAAGGAGCCAGAACAGTTCACTATCTCGACCAAAGTTTCCCCAGCTCCGGATGCTTGTCAAGCGGTTGTTCCCGCCAAGGAAACTCAAGCGGCTATTCCCCAGTTCAATTTAAGTTGCGTATTTGATGCTGGTTTTGCCAGTCAACCCGCGACACAAAACCAGCCCCCCGGCTACACGAAAACATATACTTGCTATCACTGCTGTCCAAATTAGCTGAAAACCGGTCGCCAACATCTCCAGAGTAAGGGCAAAATTCGCTGTCTGAGCGCTGAACGCAGGGCAGGTTGGTGGCGGCGAAGCGTTTCTCTTGATCTGATGCTGTCTAAATTCTCCCTCCTTGAAGTCTCAAAGTTACGTCGAATTGTTGGCATGTGGCTTATCGCTGCTGTCCAATCCATCGACCCACTCGGTAGTGGGTCAGTTTCAAGTGGACACAGCGCTATCGGGATCGCGCTTCATGTAGAACTTGCGATCATCCTCATGTGTGGTTTGAAAGCCGAGTCGTTCGTAGAGCCGCAAAGCAGGGTTGATTTTCACGACGGCCAGGCGCACAGCTTGATTGAGACGTGCGGCCTCGCCGATTAGGCGATGCATCACCTCAGTGCCGATGCCTTTCCGCTGAAAAGGACCATCTACAAAGAGCTGAGCAACAAAAAGACCATCATCTTGCATTGTGCTCTGCGACCAGCCAACGTCGGAACTCTCGACAGTGATGATGCGGACCTGCGTCAACGCCCATTGCTCGCGAAAACTAACCGCTTGAGCAGCCCTATTCAGGTGCAATTCCTCAATGATTTTCTTCATTCCGGCGAAGTACAGACGTTTGCAATATTCGAAATCTTGAGTGCTCGCGGGACGAAGTGCGATCTGCATTGGCTTATCCGTAGCACGGACGATGCTGGTTTACAAGTCGCTGGGTGGTCGCTGGATTTTAAACTGACCCACTACCACCCACTCAGATCAGTTGCAGCTTCAACTGCTCTGACGATCTTTCTGGTATCGGTGGTGGTTGGAAAGGATCGTCGATCCATGCCCACAGGTCACGGTAAACAAACAATTGCTGCCGCAGGAGGGCCACCAGATTGGAAAGGGACCAACCGAACGTCGATCGCAGTTGCAGGTATTTCACCACCAGCATGGCGATCAGGGCCGTCCAGAGCTGCGTTTTCAAGGCATTGGCTGAAGTCCCCACAAACGTTTTCACACGCAGCGACTGTTTCAAGGCCCGAAAAAACAACTCGATCTGCCAGCGCTCCTTGTAGATCGCCGCGACGGTAGCCGCAGCCAACTCCAAGTGATTGGTCAGAAATACCAGCACGCGATCGTGCACCTCGTCGTAAAACTCGATCCGCCGGAAGAAGGCTTCCTTGCTCGCCTGCGCAAGCTTATAGAAAAAGATCACTTCATCCCGCAGTACGCCGCGCCGCTGCGGAACTTCACGCTTCTCCACCACGCCATAGTCGGCGTTTTCCTTCAAGCGCGTTACGAAATAAACTCCCTGCTCGGTCAAGCTCATAAACCATTCGTAGTCCGTGTAGCCGCGGTCAAATACCAAAATCGCCCCCGGCGCAAATTGCATCTGTCGCGCCACCCGCACCTCATGCTTTTTGCCCTCAGTGATCACCGCGAAGGACGGCAGATAGCCATCGTGGTCCAGCAGCAAATGAAGTTTCACCGCTCCCTTCGTCAGGCGGAACTTGGCCCAATCAAACATTGTGGCGCAGAGATCGATCACCGTGGCATCCAAGCTCAGCAGAGGATTCTTGAAACGGAACCTCCTCTTCTTTCTGGTCTCTGGTTGGCTGGCCACCAAGATCTGGCACTTCGCCAGCAGCTGCTCAAACACGGTGCGCTGCAGCTGCCAAGGCCGATGCTCATTGGCGTAGGCCAGGGTGGAGCGAGAAGGAGCCGTGGGCAACCCCAGATGACGAAGTTTCCCTTCGCTGGCAGCCAATCCCCCACAAATTTCGCGCAACGACTTGGCGTGCCCCAGCTGACAGAAAAGCATGGCGATGAACTGGCCCCAGCTAGTAAAACCTCGAGCATGACGCTCCGCGTTGTGCTGGCGTACGGCTGATTCAAATTCCAGACGAGGGATTAACTGCAGAATCTGTGAGAAAATACTGCAGACTCGAGTCACGGCTGAGCCTCCTTAGCGTTGTGATTGGCTTTTCCAGAGCCCAACCTCAAGCTATCAGATGCTCAGCCTTTTTTTGCTTCAAAATCTCAAATCCTAATTTGGACAAGCGTGACTTGCTATAACCTAAAGCCTGGGAGCAGATTTCTGGCGGTGTTCTCCGGGATGGGTATAGTTAACAACGCTCCTCCGGGACCTTATCCCCCTACTTGGTTTGGCCTGTCGTTAAAAAGTCCGGCGGCAGGCGCAGATACCGATTCAACGGTGTCGGCGCAGTCACCTTATACGAATAGAGCCCAGTACGTCTTATGTAACTCCCTTGTTGGTATAGTGCCACCGACTGGGAGTACTGACGCTGGAAACGTCCCTGTAACGGTTGAGTTGGATCATTGTCAATTTGGTAATGGCGTTCCTGAGACGTGTTCCACCGTTGGAGATACCCGGTTATTTATAACTACTTACTAAAACAGTATGATAGGGACGAACAAGCTGCTAGCGGTTTGTGTCTCCTGAATCATTGCTAGGGGAGTTTCTAGATGGAGAAGCGCGGTTGGCCCAATACAGACCAGTCCCGGAGAATGGTCTGTGACTGGCGCGCGATATTAGGCTGCCTTGGCTTTCTGTTTACTCTGACGGATGCGGGCAAAATCCCCGGAAGATTTGAAGTAGGTGCCGTGGTAGATAAAACCGTTGATAGCGCGAATCGTGACAGGCACTCTGCGACCGCCGAAGTTATCTCTGTACTCGTGGCCAAATGACACTTGGCCAAGCACATCGCCTGTCCAGGTTGTTGCCGTGTGATCCTTCTCCCGGATGTAGAGGAAATACTTGTCTGGTGGAGTCTGGCAAAATTCAAAGACTTCCAACGCGCTACGCTCTTCGTTCGAAACATCGGGCACGTTCGCGGGCTTGTCTTCCGGTTTGTAGCTGGCCCATCCGTTCTTCCCGCGAATCGAATCCACCCACGCCATCAAGGCATCGTTGCGTTGACGGATGTCTGCTGCCTGCTGCCTGCTCTGCAGTAATCATGATTTGCCTCCCACACTGGTCCCTCATCGAAGGACCAGAAGCGAAGCACTCGGGCTACTTCATCAATTCCGAGTAATCCACGTCCGTGAATTTGGTTTGCCAATGTGTGGCCCACGCTGCTAGCTCGACGTGAAAGCGCTTTGCATAGGCTTGCGCGTACAGGCACTCGTTGCGGATGCTGAGAATGTGTTCCACTGCCCACTTTTCGGGATCCTTCCATCCGTCCAGGAGATGGGAGACAACGAAAAGCTTTGCAGCATCTCTGATGGAGAGCCCGTGCTTGATTCCATTCGGTGCGCTCTTGCGGTGCTGACGTTCTGCGCCCACGTTCATATCGAAGAGACGTTCTTTCACGTCCCTGAATCCGTCCTGCAAATCCGGAAGACTCGCGTAAGCCTCGCGAATTGTTTTCAATTGCTCGCTGCGTTTCATTTTTCCTCCGCTAAGAATTGAGACCAAAACAGTCCCCGGACACAGCGCTGCTCATAACAGCGCGGTGTATGTGGTCTGCTTTGGGTGGGGTTCTGGCTTGTGAATTGAGAATTGAGACGAGTGTCTTTCAGACTGGCAAGCTTTTGACCGGCCAGCTTTTGACAAGCCAGCCTAAGCGCTACTCCTCTTCCTGTTCTTCATCGTCTCCGTACATTTCCTCTAAATATCGCTCTGCCTCTTCCTCTGTCTTGAAAACGGACCACGGCGTGCAATCCAGATAACCGGGAGCAGATAGACGCGCGCCATATCCCTGAGTCAGTTCCCACGTCTGGACCATGCCTTCGCAGTAGGGTTGAAACGCGTCAGAGTCCGCTGGATCCTTGCCGATTAAATCCACCGGCAAGAATTCTGTGCCGTGGGTTGTCTCGACGCGCCACCAAGGCACACGCGCAGTAACCTGACGTTGCATAAATGACATAGAATCACCTCGATGGTTTGAAAGTACCTCGCGTAACGCACACTCTCTCAGGATGTGCGTTACATGCGGCACTCTGTGGCAGTAAGGGAAATTCGATTCAACAAGCGGCGCTGGGTGCCCCGTTTAGACTGGGTTGTTGCTGAAAGCGGATTCGAAAATGTTGGCCAATTCGTGGAGACGCTGAAGACGTAGAGCTTCGCGGGATACGCGGATGGTTCGAACCACGTCATAACTCCGGCAGACAGAGCAGACGGATTCGCCAAGGTTGGCGTCAGTGAGTAGCGTTACGGTTGCGTCACAGCAGTTACAGTGTCCTGTGTCCTTCATGCCATTCTCCCAAAGACGGGAATGGCTCGCTCTGTGCGGACGGCAGACTCGCGAAGAACAACCACGGGAGCGTTAGATTTACGCTTAAGGAGAATCGGAGTGATTTTTGGTTTTGGTTCAGAGAAGAGTGCGAATATTCGTTCTAGCGTTCGTGCCATCTGTCACCTCGCGTCGGATTGACTTTGAAAACATCGGACAGCGAACCTTGGAAGATTCGCTGTGGGTTGGGTTCAAAGTTTTTGTTGGTTGTTTGCGAAGGACAGTGAATATGCCGCCCGATTCCCCCTCGGCCTAAGACCGAGCAATGGCTGTCCCTGTCTACTCTGGCCGGCTGGTTTACGCGGGACCATTTCGAGTCTCAACCTGACGGATTCATTCCCGCCCGGAGAATTCATCTGGCGACTGCAACTGGTTCTCTTGACTTATCGAACCGCTTGCCAGATGCTAAGTGCATGTGCATCCCTGTTGCCAATCGTGCACATGCGTGCATGTCCGTGAAAATAAAGGGAAGCGACCTGACCGGCGGATTGCCAGTGGACGGAAAAGGGCAGGCCAATTCGGGAACTTTACTTCCGTGTGTGACCGATGCTCAACTGTGTCAACCGTTTACATACGACAAAATTTGGCCATTGGATTTTGACCATTTTTGTCGGGCTTGGTGTTGGGAGGGAAGACGCGCAAGGACGAGCAGAGGCGCACAAAGGAGCTGGGTGCCCCGCGTAATTCACAGCGGACAAGACTGTCTACGAAATCATTCGTAGGTCCGACACTGACATGTACGAAGAGTTTCGTAGATAAACCCGTTAAAATCGTCTGTAAGTCTTTTGTGTGCAATAGCTTGCAGGCGATTTTGGAGGGTCACCCTCCTCGCAAGGAAAATGTGACGCTAGTAGACCACTATAGTGCTGACATTAGTGTACTGATAGCAGGTCAGATTCTCCCCGCGGAGTGCGCGCGCGTCTCTAAGTTGTTATTTATGAATAGTTTAATAGGTTTAGGGACGTTACTAGGGTCTCTATTCGAGGGTAGGGGCAGGGGATCTTCGACTTTGCGGGCGAGCTGGCCGGTTACCTGACCGATCGAGGTCGAAAATGAGATCCAAAGGAAAAGTCATGGAAAATCCGTGGGCTGGGTAGGGGTATGTTTTTGGCTGGGGAGTCCCACCGGATTCCAGGTTGGGAGACGGGCTTACAACTGGTCTGGATTCAACGGATTGCCGGCGCCAAGCCACGATCTGGACGCTAGGAGCCTCGCAGGGCTATCGGGGAGTATCAGGCCCCGCAAATCGCTTCTAAAGATAAAGTACCTATTCTGGTACGTATGCACCTCGTCTCGTATCCCTCGGTTACACCTTTGGTGTGGTCCAAGTTGCGATCGGTGCCGCATCCCGCTGGGAATGCAGCAGCAGCAGCCCCGCCGCTAGGAGCCGCGCCTGGCTAGAATGTACGACGCCGGCCCGCGCTGCTCCCTCCGGGAGGAGCCGCGCGACACCGGCGCGACCGCCAGGCATCGAAGCGCCTCCGAGTGACGCGCCCCGATCTTGCCGCCGATCAGGCCGAACGGGAGCCGCGGAAAGGGTGCCACCCGGGTTTGACGGCACCTTGCTTGATGAGTTTGACGGCACCTTGCGGGATAGGGACGAAAAAGCCTCAGTTTGGCCAAGGTGCCGTCGAAACCACCACCTGAGAGAGTAGATAGATTTTTTGTATTTTACTTTGTCAAGTAGGGGGATAGAAGGCACCTTCAAGTTATTGATTTTAAAGGGCTAGAGGTGCCGTCACTATTTTGGAGCCTATACTGTCAACATGTTCGAAATCCGAATCTGGTCCAAATCGACAATTTTGACGGCACCTTGACGGCACCTTGACGGCACCTTGCGGTGCCCGCAAGCCCGCCATGCGCGAGCCAAAAATCTCGAGCCAATTTACACTGATATCATGTTGCCGACGCGCGTGGAAATTGGCCCAATTCATTCGGCGCCACGCGGAGCTCTCCAGCGCGGGACCCGCCGTCGTTGGCCTGCTGATGCCGCTATCCCACGATCAGTGATTCCCTACGCCTCGCCGCCTTCATCACCCGGCGCCCGTACGCACTCATGCCAGTCCTCGTCCTCGGCGTGGGCATCACAAAACCATCTCGCGCATTTCGCGCAGTGGACAGTCGCCGGATAATCGCATGGCTCATCGTTGGGTGACACACCTTGGCAAAGACGCTCAAGATCCGGGGTTTCCGATTCATCCAGTTCTTCCAGCATCGGCACACCTCGAAAGCTGCATTATACGCAGGTCTCCTTTGATCCAAACCAGTGCGTGGAGCGGCTTCCGGATTCCGGCCTCCGCGGGCTCTCCTTCCCTCAGATGGGCCAGCGCGGCAAGTGCGCGCATCAGGCGCTTCCCGGGCGCCGAGTTTATCCTCCTTGCCGATAAACTTGTCTGAAGTCGGTAGAAGTCGGCCGGCCCGAGAGATACGGCGCCTTCCCCGCGCGGCGGGTTTAAGGCGGGATCAGGTCAGCCAGGGGATCCAGCCCCTGGACCAGACTGTCCACGAATGTATTTCTCTGCAATATAGTTGTGACAACGAGTATCGTGCAGACGAACATTATCGCACACAGATCGGGGTTCATGTCCTACGGTGCCTTACGGCGTAGCCGATGTGTCCGGAGCACTGGCGCACCTTCAGTCCTCCGGGTGCACGCCGGCGTACGGAGCGATGTGTCCGCCGCGGCGCGTCACCTCCCCGGCAGCCTGGCGCCCGATGATCAATCCCAACCTGGGCAATCCCCAATGGGGTATACCAAGCGCGTTCGACGACCGGTTCAGCAAACCCAGAAGTGCAGGCAGCTAAGCCGTCAGGACGACCTGGGAGACCTGAAAGAATATCGTGGCTGTAATCGCTTCTTATTGCGAAGTTTGAAGGCGCTCGGAGGCAGATATCCGTTGTGCTATATATCACCGACGCTTGCGATCTTCGGCATTATGTTAACTAATTTTGTCAATTTTTAGATTTAAGCTCGGGTCATGAATCACCATTTTCGATACATGCCTTTGTTTTCATAGGTTTCACGCAGTTTACTAAGAGTGTCGGGAAAATCTGGCAGTAAAAATCGGGTGAAAATCCCGATATAGGGTGAAGGGGTACTGCAAAGCAGTTTGACCTCAAATTCTTCGGATCCCGCTGAAAGCAGGCAGTTTACCCCTAAATCGAGGCTTCAGTCGCTAGAATGGCTCTAGAAACGCAATAGGAAGCTCTACAGCGGAGAACGACTCGAGCCCGACCCGGACCTGGGAAGCCACCGCACTACCGGTGGCAAACGCAGCAAACGACGCAAACGACCCTGGGGCTTGACAGAAGCACCAGTTTTTGGTATAATGAAGAGACGTGGAGGTTTGTCCGCAATCCACGAGCAAGGAATGTCTGCAACTCGAGCTTACAACAGCCTCGTCCCAGACATGATTCACCCTCCGAGGGTGAGGTAGTCGCTAAGCAGCATCAGGCGCTCGGACTTTCAATACAAACAGAACGACCATTTCGATTCGGATCGGCCGAAAAGCTGGTCCGCGGTTTTTTATGCCATCGCGTTTGCGATGACGATGAAGGAGAAGTGTCATGTCTTTAGCAGAAAGTTTAATTGCCGATCGCCTGTACAAATTAAAGCTCTCGAAAGCCCAGTTGGCCACCCTTACCGGCATTGCTACGCAGCGCCTGATACCGGGTCTGCGCGGTGTTGTTAAGTTGTCCAACGTCGAGTTCGAAAGAATATACGCAACGCTCGACGAGGTTGAGAAGTTGATCGAGATCGCCAAGCCGTTCGCGCTCCCCACGGATGTTTCCGAGATCAAAACACTGGTCGAGAAGATGCGCGGTGGGGAGTTCGATAACAAGAAAACAGCAGTAGAAGTTTAAGCCGAGCTGGATTCCAGCCGGCGATCAATCGCTAAAGGAGAGCGATCATGATTCAAGACAAAACAGCAGTACCTATTTCAAGGAATCGCAAAGAAATATTCGGTCTCACGTACGTTCCGGATCGATTGCAAGCTGCGCATGAACAGTCACTGGCCAGCAGCAGTTCTGAAACTGATGAGAGCAACCTGTTCAATGCGTACATGAAGGATATGAAGGTCAAGCGAGTCTCGAAGGCATCGCGGACGAAGGCGGTGTCGCGATGAGCTCAGCAATCTTGAAGTGCGAATTCTGTGGCGAAGCGATCACCGAAGAGTTCGCGTATTCGCAGGCAAGCAAGTATTGCCGGCGGCCGGACTGCGTAAAGCATCGCGGAAGGCTACGCATCGATCTCGAGGAGGTAGACGCCACCGACGATACGTTAGCCGAGCTGAGTCACGTCGATACTCCCGAAGGTGTGGTTCCAACTCGAGCCGAAATTGAGGAAGACATGTCACCCTTGGTGAAAGCCAGGGTGCTGACAACTTCTACGGACAAGAGCATTGCGAAGCCGAACGCAACTCCCGTGCGGGATCAACTGTGTTCTCCTGCACTCGTTAAGCCGCGCCAACGGAAGCCGGTTCAGTACAATCCCGACCTGCGGGACCACGTGCGTGAGATCGAAAACAAGATGTTTTCGTGGAGTCATATTTACGACAGCAGCCGGCGCCGCGGACTTCCCGACCACGAAAACCAGAAAATATCATCATCACCAACCATCTCGCCCGAGGACGCCATCCGTAATCAGTGGATCCTTGAAAAGAATAGGAACGGTGTAACGGTTGCAACCCTGATTCCCGATAGCGTTCCCCAGAAGGACACAAAGGTTGAAGAGATCAATTTCCTGAAAGCGTACGGTTTGACACCGAAGGATCTGGCAGCCTGGATCCGCGATCCCCGCTTCGCAAAGCTGGCGCCAGAACCCAACGATGACGAAGCGCGCGCACCGCGCGAGAAGTATCGCGACCCGTTGCCAGCGTTCCGCGAGCATTTCGAAATCAGAAGTGTTCAAGGACCAGACGGCAAGATGATCGAGCACCCCGTTCTAGTGCTTCCGCCGAAGAGGTCGGATCGTCGGAAGTTTGGATCGAAGGTGCCATTGCCGGTTAAACCTAAGGACCAGCCGAAGAAGCGCCCCTTGAAGGACGTTGAGCGGCGACTATATTTGGACTACGCCGACGGCATCCTCTCAGCTGAGCAAATGATCGCGAAGCACGGTGTGCGGGCAGATGATGAGATCCGCGTATTGGAGCTGAAGATTATTAGGCACGCCGAGCGCGCGGGATTGTTCGTGGTCCCAGTTCAATCAAAAGACGGTCCAGTCGAGCCGTCTGACGCCGAGCTGCCCTTGATTTGGAAAACCGGCGGCGAAAACCTGGGTCTGACAATCCACAAACGAACCCGCAACTCGTTCGCAACCGGAATAATCCGTGAGACCGAAGGGTTCACATCGCGGGAGCGATATGGATCACCCGAGTACGACGACTTTTCGGAGGACAGTGCAGCCTGAGTGAAGTGAAAAAGCAACTATTTCTGCTGTCACTGCGAACACATAAGGCTAACGCAATCAGTAACTTACGGTAACTCGAAGGCGCCTGATTTGGCCGTCGTGCGAACTCAGCGCCTAGATATAGAGGGGTGGCAAAGCCCCCGAAGGAGATGTGGCGATGCAAAGCGGTGAACATTTTCTCGTCGGTCTCGGTGAAGGCCGCTTTTTCCGCTCGGCTGACGGGAACCTTATAACGACAACTCTTGCCCCCAGCGACGGATTTTACATGACCTACAACGCTGCGACGACTTTGGTGGCGAGGTTGCGATCCCGGGGTTTCCGGAACGCACTGGTCACAGATCTGGCCGGCGAGCCTGCGACCTACGAAAGGTTGCAGCAATACCGGCGCGAATTGACGCCCGAGACGCCCGTGGCGGAAAACTTACCCGCGACTCGCGACGATCTCGATCGAATGTCGGTGGCAGAGTTCCGGCGCCGATACACAACTGAACCGGCATTTAAGGAGCGCGCCGAAATGCTAGAAGCACAGCCGCGCCAAACGCGGACGCGTTCAAGATTGGTTTAAGGCGGTAGAAGTGGACGGCGCTTACAAACGCCAGCAACGACTCATGCGGATTGCCTGAGGACAATGCAGTTTGAAATGAAAACAACTCAGGGAGATTCGCAATGATTCAGGATTGGTTTTGTGATTTCAATTGTACGTGTGGTCGGAATTTCACGGATGGTCAAGCGCAGAAAGCTGTTGATCACGTTTTGGCTCGGCACATGCGCACCGTGGATTGGACGTCCGAAGAATTCGTGAAAGCTCGAGTTCGAGTGATGATTTATCCGGACCCGCTTATCGAGGGTGGAAAGATTCTCGAAAAAGCTTAAGCCGTAGCAAAAGCGCGTCGAGCGCTTAAGTTGTCGCCCACCAGTGTCTCGGGTCTCGACCTTAATCAGAAAAAGAAAGTTGGTGAAGTGGCCACACAGGCGCAGCCAAGCGATGCTGTCGGCCGAAGGATGATGATCATGGTAGGAACAGTACACACTTTTGATGAAAACCGGGGTTTCGGTTTCATTCGAATCAGTTTCAAAGAACAATATTTCTTTCACGTGAGCAATTGGGGAGGGCCGGAAGCTCCTTTACAAGGACAGAAAGTTGAATTTGATCTGGGCGCGGGACACAAAACCGGCCAGCGGCCTCAAGCAGTCAAGGTCATTCCGTCGATCGAAGGCAGTGCGCAATGAGCACCGCATCGACCACCACTGTTTACACACCGGTTCAAGGCGCACGATGGATGGCCAAGCAAGGCCTGCGCATCACACCGCTCCACGGCAAGATTCCATTTGTGAAGGATTGGCAGAAGTCGGCAACGACGGACCTCGAGCAGATCAGCAAGATTGCTCAGGACATTGCCGGCGTCAACTTCGGCTGCGTAGCAAAGCGTGGCGAGTTTTTCATTGTTGACGAAGATATTCCCGGCTTCGTCGAACGATTCACGAAAGAGACTGGTATCGTCCTCGACGGGCTTAGAGTTCGATCCAGTGGCGATCGTTTCCATTACTACTTTAAAGCCAGTCCGGAATCCGACGAACTGTTCGGCAAGAACATTCCCGAATCGCTCCTCGGCGGGGCAGCGTCGGTTCGGTGGAATGACCAGCAATGTGTCTGCCCTTTTTCAATTCATCCGGAAAAGAAAATGCCGTACCTTCCAGTGGACGTGAAAGCAGAGATCAAGCCGGCGCCGATTGAGTTCATCAAGTGGATTTTGGCTCAGCAAACAAAACCACAAACAGCGCAAACGGCCACAACTTGTGACAATGCTCCGATTCCATTCGGGCAGCACGATTCAACTCTGTTTGCGATCGCAGCGAAGCTAAGAGCGGCAGGTGCGGAATATGACGAGATCTTGTCAGTTCTGCGTAGGGAAGTCGAACGATGTGAAGGCCGCGGCGTTGATGCCGACGATATGTGCATCAACAAGGCGAAATCGGTGTGTAAGTATGCCAAAGGCACACCGGTTACGGTATTGATCGGCGGAAAACTCCCCGGCACAACACCGGAGCCACCCGCACAACCGGAACTCGTAATCGACACGAGCGAAGCCTGTTCGCGTCCAGTCTTTCCTTACCGTGTAATGGAAGGCACGACGCTCTACGAAGGATTGGTCAAACCTGTCGTTGCCAACTCGTCGAAACACGCCGAATTCGTCTTCATTCCAGCTGTACAGATGATGCTGAATTATCTGTCCGGCAAAGTGCGAATCGCGAAGCAAGACACAAACCTCAACTTGTACGTTGGCCTAGTTTCGCCGCCAGGGGAGTTCTTTAAATCCTCCAGCTGCAAGCTGAGCCACGATTACTTCAAGTTGATGGGTCTATCGACCAAGTACGGTCCGAACATGCCCGGGGCTGACGGCCGAGTTGTGGTCGCGCAGATCGGCAGTTCCGAGGGCTTCGGTTTGGCAATGTCCGGCATTAACGGAAAGCACGCAATCCTGTTCAACGACGAACTGGGAAAGCTTGTTGCCAAGGCTGGCATTGAAAACTCGGCTTTGCCTCACGACTTGTTGAGCTGGTACGAATCCAACGATTTCGGCAACACCGTGAAATCCAAAAAAGACAGTTTCTCCTTTGAAGCAGGAACCTACACTTTTGGGTGGCAGTGGTGCACGACAACCCGTGGATTCAATCGCCACTGGCCGAAGATCGCTGGTGCAGTTAGCGGAATGGAAGATCGCATGTTCTTTGTGGTCTCTCCGGAAAAACCGAAATCGGCTGGCGCGTATCATCTTCCACAGTTGGACGAAGCCGCGAAAGTTACTCACGCCGCGATTGAAGCAGCGATGCTAAAGGGTGTTTACGAGTTCGCCGTGTGGGACGATGTCGCAGCCATCGCTAACGGCATGAACCCGCGCACCATGCAAATGTTGTTCGCTCTGGCGCTGTATTTCGCGATAGATCTGAAACGCGACAAGATCGATCTGGATTGCTTAACACGAGCTAAAGAGCTTGTGGCTTTCCGTGATCAGTCAACAGCGTTTCTTTCTCCTATCGAAGCCGACAACGAGCAAGGTCGTTTGCAACAGGAGATCACTCGGGAGCTCCGGCAAAACAAAGGCAAGATGAAGAATCGAGACCTTTGCAAGGAACTTAATGCCCAGCGATGTGGAACCGAACGCTGGAACGCCGCCTACTGGGGTCTTGTCAAGGAAGGCATCATCGCTGAGTTCAAAGAGAAATCTAAATCCGGTCAAACTTGCCGGATAACAGCACTGCTGGTCCTGAACGACTGATCAACACTAAAACATCAACCTAGGGCGCCTTCCGTATCGGCGCCCTTCCCGTACATTTCAAGGAGAGTAGTGACGTGGGCATCAACGACAAAAGTTTTCGTTTGCGCGGCCTAAGAGACCGACTGCATATCACCGGAAAACACGCGCCAACCTTTAACCAAGCGATCGACATTATCGTTGAGGTTTTAGGGTTGGTCCACAGCCCCAGAAATCTGTCCTGGTGCAGACGCGAGGCTGGGAAGTTACGCGACAGGAATCCGGAAATGTCGGTCGAGCAGTTGCAGCGCTTTGCGTTCCTCGAGGACCGATTACTTCGGAAAGCCGAGTTGATTCGGGCGAGGCAAGAACGCAAGAAATCCAAAACTGCCGGCCCGAAGAAACGACAGTCACCAGCACCAGCACCTGTCCAGCAACAGCAACAACCGCTGATCAACATTTTGGACATTTAAGAGGAAACAGATGAGCTTACTCGATCTTCAAATTATGCATGTTCTTAAACTGTCGAGGGAATTCTCCGGCGACCAGTTGCTGGATGAGGCGCTCGCTGGTGAACCGCGCTCTGTTGAGGCAGTTTCCTCCATCTATGAATTCGTTTGCCAACATTTCGGTAGGGATACGGATTCAGACGTTTCACTAAAGTTCTGGATTGTTTGTGGCACGTATCTGGTCAGCATGGGTGTCACGAGAGAAGAATTACAGAACCTTCGCCGCCCCTATCCGCGGTTTGGCGAACCCGGCTTCAAAAGCATTCTTGATGAAATGAGAGAAGAGCGACCGGATCTGTTTTAGCGAGGAAAACACGATGTACACGATTAAAGACTACACAAACGAAATCAACACGAACGTCACCTGGCGCAAGTACGCTGGCCCAGACAACCTGAAACGGATCGTGGTGTTCCTGCAGGAAGCCCAGTGGATCCCGAGCCAGACCACGATTGAACGAGCAATCGCGAACCTGCAGTTGCCGCGCACCGATGGTGGCAGCGCGCGCAAGGACACGAATGAGCTAAGGCGCCAAGCGCAGGTCAGGTTCGATGCCGCATATGCAGAGGCGGATGCGCTTCCGCTCAGACCCCAAGAACTCGCGGAATTCGCGGCTCTTTCATTTGCCGACCTCCAAAGAAAGTATTGGGCGGAAGACGGAGATTTCTTCCGTGCGCGCTACACGAAGGCGGCGAGAACTTTTGGCTACCGTCTCCCGGAGAAGCCGGCAGCGTTAGTCGAAGCTGAGGCCGGACAAGAAGATGGCACCGCAGTGCAGTTGACCGCAGCTGCTTATAAAGCGCTTTCCGCTAATGATCTGAAGCTGAAACTTCGCTCTCCAAAATTTAAGCTCGAAGTGATGAAACTAATCAAGGCCGGAGCGATCTAATGTCCTACATTAGTCAGAGCACTCGAGTTTATATTTGGTGGTATCACGACGATCGGCGCGTCTGGTTAGCCAGCCACGAGCAAGTTCGCAATAACCTCGGCGAGCTGATCCTCAAACCGCAGCTTGATAATGATCCGCACTTCGCGGTGGCTATCCGTTACGACCTGGCTCAGGTATTCAAACGTCGCTTCGACAGCGAAGGTTTGTTGAATCCAGCCATTTACCAAACACATTTCTCTTTGACACCGGAAGGCGAGGAAATCGCGAGCGGAGTCACCGCTAGCAGCGCGCCTGACAAAGACAATCGCGTAATCATGCAGTATCGCGGTCTGTTGGTCCGCCCATACATTCCGCGCGGTTGGTTCGTGAAACTCAACGACGGACCACGCCAACTGGAGCCAGTCAAGGACGACTCGATTGAAGGCGCCGTCAACAAAGTATTCGAGCGTGGCTTGGAAAGATTCGCGGAGAAAGCCCCACCCGCTGTTCCAGAACCGGAACCGCAAACCAAGAAAGCATTTCCCGGATACAGGATCCGGCACGCAGAAAGAAGATAACAACACCACAAGGAGAAGAGCACCATGTTAACGAGAGAGGATTGGGATTTTTATCCCGGATGTCCAAACGAATATTTCGCGGCACCAGGCGACCGGATTTTGCACCCCGAAATACCTGAGCAGGTTGAAGAATTCTGGAACGACTTCATGCAAGGGCAAAACGGCAGCGGCTTCGCGAAGATCGATTGCCCCGAAAATAGAGAACTGCTAATGCAGAAATATGCCGTCGCTTCAGGTTACGCACTCGTCGTGCGGAGCGCATTGAATGCCTTTTGGAGAAAGTTCGCGATCACACGCAGCGCCTTCGATCATGGCTTCATTAATCCGCACGAAGACGAGATGGTCCAGCAGATGCTGGAAGCCGAGCGCCCCCGTGATGCACAAGGTCGGCTACTGAGCCAGACGGATATTCAGCAGCAAGAATGGATAGCGTGGCTGAACAATCCGGAGACAAGCACGCGCGCAATTGAGCAGAAGAAACGGACAGATGCTTCGTTCGCGGCCTTCTATCGCGGTTTGTATGCCAGCCAGATTCAGAGCGACGATCCAATGGTTGACACCAATGTCCGGAACAACATGCGTCAGCCGGCGCCATCAACGATAACGCCAACTTCCCGGAAGGTCGCATCGCCAGAAGTTCAACGCTTTGCTGCTGACTACGTGAGGATGTCAACGGAACAGGTCAAGAAGTTGTTGTCGCCAGTTCTCAACCCAAATGGTCCAGCGGATGCTGCTCGTCAGCAAACACTTTTTGAGGAAGCCTGCAAATACGGCTTGGTATAAGGAGAGGCACATGATTACGCAAAAGAGATTCTTAGCAATCATACAAAGCGCGTCCGAAGCATGGCGCAAAGATAGGAAAGAATTGTTGTCGTGCTTTGATTCCGAAAAGCTCTGGGAAGTCCTTCACGCCCACATTGACTTGGAACCGGATTCGGATCTCGCGGAGTTCACCAAGTCTTTGGACTTCGGCGAACCGAGCAAGCGAGCGATCATGCGCGCCGTAATTTCGGAATCAGGTCCGAATCAGGAAATTCTGCTGGAAAACGCAATTGAGTTAGCCCTCGATCGCGCGTTCCTAACGCTTTTTGATCGTGGAGCTTTGAAGAAGCTGTTCATCGTCGATGAAGAGAATCTACCAGCTCGAGCGCAGCGCGACATGGACCGCATCGCCGCTCGTGTGGAAGCCGCGGCACCGATAGCACCAGCTGCTCCGGTTGCACCGCCTCCACCTCCTGCAGATCCGGTTGATGTTTGCGTCAAAGATTTCCACGAACTTGGCAGCTCCGCATTTCAACGCAAATATCTCTCGGACACGCGGAATCGGCCTTATTACGAAACAGCAATCGATCGAGGTTTGCTATGAGTCGCCGTTCTACATTGAAAAGGCGTCGCGAACGCCAACGCCGCAAACATGAGCTGAAGAAGATGGCTTTGCAGCTTCCACCGGCGAGAAAGATTTCTACGTTCGCGCTCATCCAAGAGCTGGAACGGAGAGCGCACATCCTCGCCGAAGTGTTTGCCGAATCCACACAACCTTGATCTTCCCTGATCCCGGAAACGTTGACGCGGGGGATCCCGGACCTCTCTCCTTGTCCGTAATGAACCGCGTCAGCACAAGTTTGCACGAAGCTTGAGCACAGCTCGCACGTGCGAATCCGTGGTTAGGCGAGCGGAAAGGACACGCATCTCGTCGAGGGTCGAAGACCCCTCTAGCTTCCAGTGTGTGTCCACTTTCATTCGGAGTCGCAATGTCAGACAGCAACCAGAAAAGATTCAACGGCGAGATTGCCGTGTTTTATCCAGACAAAGGATGGGGCTTCCTCGAAGTCGACCCCAACGTCGCGCGTAAGAGCGGCGGTGGCGGAGGACTGTTCTACCACGAACGCGATGTCCGAGGCGACTGGCGTGGTTCCGCCGCGTGGGCCAAGATCCCCGGCACCCCAGTAACTTTCATTAAGAAGCTGAGAAATAGCACAAAATACCCAGGTCAAACGCTAGCTGCCGCTGATGATGTAGCTCCCGTTTTCGATGAGCCGGCGACAGAATATCTCGCCAACCTTCGCGAGGTATCGAAGGTCCACAAATGGAACGGCCGATTCGGCGAGCTGATCCGCGAATGTGGCAGCGTTCTGTTCCTTCACGCGACTTCGGTTATTCAATCGGAACGACTGGCCGACTTACAGATCGGGGATTTTGTCTTCCACGGCATATCCCAACGAGAAGATGGTCGGTGGCGTGCAACTGAAATCGAATTGTACTCTCGGGCGGAACAACAAAGATTGCAGCAGGGATTACCCGCTTACGAAGTTGAGCCTGAACCCGAGCTTGAGCCCGCAGTTGTCGATGCCGTTTCCGAACTTTTGACCCCGACCAATCGCAACAAAACGTTGCTCGAGCTCATTCGGGAGAGGAGAAATTAAAGATGTCAAAACGAAACCTATTGATCATCCCATTGCAAGACGATGGGAGGCCAGTTACGAAACTTTTAGAACCACGCTTGGGTCAACGGACACCAGATCCTCTGAAGACTCCGACTCGGCTAGGCCAACGATTACTCCCGCAGGTTCCGGCACCGAAGTCGAGAATGCGCCACACAGCAAAGGAGAAGTAAGTATGTCATTCACAACAGCACAGCTGGACGCGTTTTGGTCCCGATATGTCGGCATGCGTCAAGCAGATGTGTTTACCGTCTCGAGAGACGAGCCTCAGTTTGCCGCCATGCTCTCATACGTCTGGCAGAACCGATTGTATGGGTTCAGCGATTACACGGGTTCGCCCGCGTTTCCTGACAACGGAAATAACAAATTCATCGGTCGATTTGGTGGTATTCACTGGATCGGACCGACGCTGTCCTAGAAAGTCGTACGTCATACGGCACGTCCGAGGTAATTCTTACCACGGCATCGCGCAAAGCGTTTCCAACAAAACTCAATTCGTTGTGGATGGTCAGGAGATTTCGAATGGCTATTTGCGTACCAATTTTTAGAGGGCAAGGAATTTTCACCAAAGACCGAGGCTACGGAACAGTTCATGGTTTTGTGTCGCCGACCAAAATTCGAGTTCGGTTTCGTGAAGGCTTCGAGGTGGTACCGGTAGACCAACTTTTGCCAGTGGTCGCGTTGGAAAGTGTGGCGCAAAGATTCGAGGAAAGGCAGATCGAGATTGAGCTCGACCCAATCACGCGCCGAACTAATGAGCTTGAACCGGAAGTGTTCGAAAAAGAGGCCGAGACGATGGCCGAGGAGATCGAGTAATGCACCTACAAGAATTGATCAGCAAGCACGAGTTCATCGGCAAAGTATCCGGAGCCAACCTGAAAGCCGCGATCGAAACGCGCAGGCCGCTGGTTGTCTTCGACGCAACCCAGGACAACCTTTATTACAGCCTGTTTGAAGCGTATGCCGGAACCGGTCGCTACTTCGTTGGTTTGGTTGCTGACGATTTCAACGCGCTCGCAAGCGCCGACGATATCCGCAGGGAAAGCCGAGTGTTCTTCGTTGACGGAGCGAGACCGTGAGCATCACCGACAAAGATAACGAAGGATGGGAACACGGCGCAGCCGGAGATCTGAGCCATCTTGACCCAGATCGCCCACGCCAAAACCCCCCGATGTCCAGGATCGTTCCAAAGGCCGCGTGTCCAGACCCAAATAATTTGGCCGAATGGCTCCGGGAAGAGACTGGTGGTTACGTAACTATGGTCGGAGAACCGATGGACCTCGGTCTGAATTGGCAGCTTTTCGTGTCATCACCGGACGGCAAACCGCACAGCGCGGTTTAAAGAAAAGCAAAGGTTAACTAGGATTTCGCCCCCAATCACGGTGTCGAGAAAACGGTCGCTGTACACGGCCGATAGCAGTAACCACATGTGGAGAGTTAAATGTCCGTAGCTTACAAAGTTGTGCAGTCCCGCGCAGGCCAAAACCACGGCGCGACAATCATCGAAGACAGTCTTTCTCAGAAAAGAATCGGTGTGGCCCACTGGGATCCAGCGAGAAATAATTTCGCTTTCCAGTCGGACAACAACGACATCGTTTTGAGCGCGGCCGACGCGGCATCGATTGTTGTGATTTTGAACTCGTTGTCCAGGTAATACCCAGCACCGGCACCCCCTCCAGAAATGGCGCGGAATTCGCTGGCCTGTTGTCGGAGAAACAAAAGGAAAATAGAAATGGGAATATCACCCGCAAAACTTGGTGTCGCACTGGCTCAAGCGCAAGAATTCTTGCGCAAACAATTTGAAGTCTCTCCAGAAGTCTTGGCCAGGATGACCGACAAAGAGAGGCAATGGGTAGCTTTTCGTCAAAGAGTGGCCGCTGGAAACATCACTCCGCAGGAGCGCGAGAAGGTTACGGCATGGCACGAAAGTGGACACGTGGTTTGCGAAACCCTGTTTGGGTTTTCAAGAGTTGTCAGAGTATCCATCCTCCCAAACGAATTTAGCCAAGGACACGTTTGGACGAAAATCCCGCAAGAAAAGTTGGTACCGCTGACTGAAGACACCATAAAGCGAATGTTTCTGTGCAGTCTGTCCGGTCCCTTTTCCGAGATGTTCATCACTGGCCAAGGCAACGCTTCCGGCGACTGGCAGAACCTGTACGCTTTCTGCAAACAGCACGGACTTTCCGATGCGGAAATCCGACGGTGGGAGCTGTGGACTTGCCGCCAAGAACGCGACGACGATCCGGTTCCTGGTGTCAACCATTTCGTTCTCGATAATTTTGAAAAGATCTTTCACGTCGCGCATGTCTTATATGAACAGAAAACACTGACCGGACAAGATGTCCGATCGCTTCTTTGGACAAATTAACCAAAAGTTTGCGCTCGCCAAATGCAATCGCAAAACCGAAATGAAACTTCGAAGTCATTTCGGCAGATTGATGTATTAAAGGAGTTTTTCAAATGTCTCAATTACCTTTACCTCGGGCTCAGAAGTACTTCCCGAGTCGCGCGCCGTCCGACATCGTGCAGTGGAGGGACAATAAGAACCAAACTCAGGCGTGGTTCAATTCTCTCGGAATTTTCCATTATTTAGGGGACGGTTCCGGTTCAAACCCAACGCACGACGCGGTGACAATAATCAGCACGGGAGTGTACGTAGGATCTGCCCCGAACAATCCAAACTTTATGATTCTCTGGGATAGCGCTCGTCAAAACGTTGTCGGTTGGATCAGCGGGGCCGGCATCCCTGGGGGTTCGCTGGCGTCGCTTACCAACGGCAATCCTATCGGGTGGATCGATTCGACCGGAACGCCTTCAGGGAATGGACCGATTATCTAAGAAAACTCGGAGGGGAGCTGTCCCATCCCCTCTGAAAACATTCGCACGACGGAGAAATAATATGTCACTGCCACAATCGATCGAACAGAAACTTCAGCGAATCCAAAGTCTCAAAGCCGAGATCGACCAGCTTTCGCGCGAAGTCGAATCCGAATACTACTCACCGGAACGCCTTGAGTCCTTCTGGAAAAAGTATGTTGGTCTAAAAATCGAGGAAATTGTGCCGCTCATCACGGTGGGCCATCCCTCAATGGATGAAGAGTTTTGCCGGTGTTATCGATTCTGTAGGGAGCGTAGACTCTTCGCCTTCGGCCAAGTCGCCGAGGTGCGGCAGCCTCCTATGCCAGTGGACTCCCCTCTCGGCCCAGCGCCGATCCTCGATTGGGATTCACGCAAAGCCGCGGCCGATCGGATTCGCGACACGCAGATAGCCAAAGCCCGCGAAGCTCAGAAAGAACGCGGAGAGATTCGGCCCGATGACGAGGGTAACGATTCTTTAAGGAAAGAACGTTTAGATAAGGTTGCCGCACAAACAGCCGATTTCGAACGCCGACTTCAGGAGTCCCAGAAAATCACCGCTGATCTTTCAGTCCGCGGCTCTCGCAATGAGACTCGCGATCGCGCTCCCGTTGTAGAAGCAACACGCGACGAAATCTTGACCCGCCTCGCCGAAGAAAACGCGGAGCAGGAGGCCCGGCGAGCCGAAGCGAAGCGAATTCAAGATGCTCATCTAGCCGAAGCTGAGGAGCGTCGCCAGAAGTTAGAAGCACCAGCCAAGCTTGAAAGAGTAAACCGGTCCAACTCTTTGCATGTCAATCAGCCTGAGAACACAGCAACACCCGGAACGGAATATCCAGATAACTCAGGCCCCGGTGGTCCGCTTTGAAAAACCAAGCGGATCGCCGGACCACAAACACCTCCCCTTCATCTCACCGGGCGCGGTCACCACTGTTCCCACAAACAATAATTTCTAAATAGCATTCATACGTCGGACTCCAGGTCCGGCAAGTCTTTGGCCCAAAGGGTCATTGTGGTTGTGCTTCGGAGTCCATGCTGCCGCTAAAAGGCGTGGAGAGATCCTGAAGCAACAACAGCGGCAAGCGGCTGCTGATAGACAAGAGACCGGGTAGCACGAGCAAACCCGGTAACCTCAGTGCCACAGGCACAAACTCACCGATTGCAAAGATCGGAAAAGAGATGTGTGCCTGTGTCTTCAAAGAGATCTAAGACCTCTTCGCTTACACCGGGATCAATACCTTCAAACACAGGCGGCGTAATAGACCGTCGAATTTGGAAGGAGTTGCGTCGCCGGGCAAACGGCGATAGACGATCCCTCGCACTGTGGCAGGCGTATGTTCAGTTTTTGGAATCGTGCCCCACGTTGCCAGATCAACCCCGAACTGCAGTCCACCACATTTTGTGGCGTTCTGAGTATTCTAAATATGCCAAGAGTTCTTGGAACCTCATCCGTTTGTCCAACGAAGATCACGCAGCAGCGGCTGCACTGATGTTGGCTGCAGAGCCTCACAATAACAAGTTGCAAAAAGGTTTTAATTGGACTTTTAAATTGATTGGTCGAGGCTCCGGGTGGACTACCAGAGACAGGCAAGAAATAATTCGTCTCTACAAAGAAGGCTGGACTAGCACAAGGCTGGGAAGAAGATTTGGCGTTTCTTACGGTACGATTCTCAACCTCATCAACAAGTCTGGTCATAAGACCCGCAACAACGCTGAAGCCAGTGCACTCATCGCGTGGTCTCCAAAGAATCCATACGAAACGATTCGCCTTTATAGAAGCGGTTGGTCTCAACAACGATTAGCCAAAAAGTATGGTTTGAAGTCAGAGTGGGCTATAGCCCGCTGGTTGCGTTCACAAGGAGAACACCTTCGGACAATATCGGAAACCGCAGCCCTTAAGCCTTGCCGTTTCTCGACAATTCAACAAAAAGAAATCACCCGACTTTATCTAGAAGGCTGGTCATCAAACAAAATAGCCAATAGATTCCACGTATCCGGCCACCCCATTCTGATGTTTCTCAAAAAGAAAGGTTTGACAAAGACATCCGGAGATTACAGACGATGGTCTCCCACAGTGACCGAGGCCGAGGAAGCAATTCAGCTTTATCGAGAAGGCTGGTCGTCAGAGAAAATCGGTCGAAGGTACGGCAGGAGCGGCCATTGCGTTTTAACTTTTTTGAAGATCCGCGGGATTCCAATCCGCTCAAAAGGGTGGACCTTCAAACACTCGAAGGCAACCAGAAGAAAAATGAGCGTAATCGCTAAACGTCAGTGGGCTGATCCAATAGGACGCAGATTGAAAGTGATCGGTTTGCGCAGCGCACGGCGCAGTCGGAAGGCGGCCTAATTGCCATAGTGTGCCGCCGCGGGCCGGCGGTGAACAGCGTGTGTTCCTATCAATCTCTTGCTAGAAGCGGGATAATCGGATAGCTTAGTCACTCCTTAAATACCATCTGCGACTGTTCAAAGAAGGACTTGTCCGGCGACACTGTATAATTAAGAGGATATGAGAACTCTGGATATCCGGCTCGTAGGTCTTGCGTATACAGCGAAACTCGCTCGCCCTGTTTTTGAACTGTGGGGTAGAGGCGCGCAAATCGTTGGCAGCCTATACGACGCACTCTCCCCCTACGGTGTTACTCCATCCCAGATTCGTCTCAATGGGAACCTTCCCCACGTTGGAGACCCCCTAATCACAGTGCGCATCTTCAATGAAAACTCAACGGTAAAGTTTGCTTTTGACCGGATGGAATTCGTTTTCAATCATTTTACAACCGAGGTCTTCAACACGTTTCCGCAGATATTGCAAGCAAGCACCGCCTGGCTGGCAAAAGAGAATCCTAAATTTAAGTTCTCCACGCACACTTTCACGTATTTCTCTCACGCCTTCGTTCAGGATGCCACGACGGCTGATGTACTCAAACAAATCAATCCTCAAAAGTTAGTTTCGGCGGGCGACACTTTGGGTAACGGGATTACCTTTCACAATCTCGTGCCGGACAAAGGTTGGCGTACAAACCTAACCTTGGATTTGTCTCTTCAATTGCCCGGCGCGTTATTTATCGGGCTGTCCATCGAGCTTGATACCGACAAAATCGATTACGAAGTCTTTATGAATGAAGCCAGAAGCTACTATCGCACTATGCTTGCCGAACTTGAACTGCAAGTTCCCGTGCAGTAAGGAGGCCCAATGGCCGCTATCATGCAACCGCTGTCCGGAATCTCTTCAAATGCTCCGACCAACGAAGAGAAGGCGTTGGAGCCACAATCTGGAACGACTGTTTCTGGAATGAACGTTTTCAATTCGAATAAAGTCGTCCGGAAAGCATCATTTACTAGACAATTAAAGAACTCGCTCACTTCGCAGCTTCTGGCTGATATTGTGGAGACCATCACAGAATTAATGTCGAACGTTCAAACATTTAGGGTGGAGAAGCAATTGGATTCGCTTATTACTTCCGAATCCGTTGAGGTCCCTCCGACATCGTACGCGCAAATCATTGCGAAATTGAATGTCGTCACTGCGTACAACCTCATATTTGCCACCAGAGAACCTGCGGGGAACCTCCCCGCGATTCCGATACCCCTTGCGACGACTGACGATGCGGGCGGCGTAATAATGGTCTGGAGGGTCGGAGACAAGTCGGTTATCGCAAATTTCGGCGCAGGCGCAAACCGTCGTTCCTTCATATATTCGTCGCAGCACGAACATCGTGAAGCCCTTGATATGAACGAATTAACCTTGCGCGACAAGCTTCTCTGGCTTGCAACTAATCATGGGTAACCCTATCGCCGGTGTTCCTGTAGCTCTTCAAGGAGAAGAGATACTTTTCAGAGTGTTACGGAGTAAAGACCACGGAACTGACAAAATGCTCGCTTTTCTTTTGCGCGACAACGAGCGTGGGAGCGGTTTGTCTGTCTCATACAACTGCACATCAGCTGAAGCCGAATCTCATTTTGACAGCTATGGTGTCTTTTCTTTGATAGCGAATCATGTCGCGGGCTTGGGTCTACCGGTAATTGCAGATGAACCGACCCATGCAAACATCACAAATGTTCCCCACAAAGACGACCAACCCGTTGAAGCTTTAAGAATCGCCGAAGCTCTCAGTGCAATATCGGCAGTCATAATCATTCGAGACAAACGTCAAAAGAGAACCGCGCAGTAGCGATTGCGCTGTCTTCACTTCTGATGCCTCCGCTTCCATTCTTCCCTCGCTTCCCTTAATTGCTTCTCAAAATTGTCCGGCGTCGCGCTGACTCTCTTGACCCGGCAAATGTTTCGTAGAGATTTTCCAAACTGAATCAATTCCTCGTCGGACATCGTGCGCAAGCGGTCGCGAAGTTTGCGCAGTTGAACTTCCTCGGATTCAAAACCAATCAAGGGGAACTCCGCTATGAAGTGCGGAGGAAACGGGAAGGGAAGTATAACCGGTTTTAGAATCTAGTGTCCTCGCGGCAACAGTGCGCGAGCTACTAAGTCCTTTTCAAATGTCGTGTAATCAAACCTGATATGAAATCGCGATCTGGCTTGCGAAATTGCGGCTTCGAACCTGTGTCGAAAAACAGCGAATGACTTGTTGGTGAATTTTATCTCTCTCTTAGCGCACTGTTCTTTCAAGTATTGCTTGAGCAAATCCACCAACATCGCTTGCACTTTTCTACCCTGCTGTACCATTTGAGCGTTTAACTGACCCTCTGCTCGCAACTGCTTCTTGGTCAACGATTTCAAACCCCTACGCTTGATTTCCCTAGACGGTACGCGCAGCAATAATTTCTGACTACGCTCGTCTACCAACCGTTCCCACTTGGCGAGTTGAATTCTGATCTCTCGCGTGTCGGGAAAATCAGGTGGAAACACACCGGAGCCGGGTCGCAACATCTCACTGTAGATGCCCGATTGATATACCTGATCTGCCCACTTGTGGACATTCATTGTTCAATTGCCGTTCAAGTGATGGGATTCGGAGCCGCTGGCCTACCGGCCAAGCGGCCTAATCACTACGCCGTCACCTTTATAGCACGATTTTAATAGCAACGTTTTCGTCCGATTTTACAATCTGCGCAAAGCGCTCTTAAACAGCAATTCTGCATACTCAGCCTGCTTTGCCAGCCGTTCCTCCATCTTCAACGTGATTCGACTCGAGAAAGCTATTCAATACTTCACGAACGCAAGGTTTCGCGCGTAGGTGGTACTGGCAGGTCAAGCCTCCACGCGGTCACGGCTGCGAGGCGTTTATACAGGTTCGGGGGAAGCGACAAACCTACGGATTCGACGCGCTTACCCCCGGTGATGCAGGATTCGACTTGACGATTTTTCCGCATCTAGCATGGCAGACAGTCCCGACTGAATTGTTGGGTGAATAGTTGTGGCTGGCCGTCAGAGTCCAACTATCTTTGCTTGGGTCGGCCGGTGGATTCACTGCACAGGTAGTCTCACCTCCTACTTTGATGATCAAGTAGACGGTCACCAGCTCGCAGACATCAATTCTATCGAGTGAAGGATCGGCGAGTGGTGCATCCATTCGGCTAGTTGCATCGAGTACCTGTGCCTGAAAATCCTTGCTAGACCATTGAATGGTATAGTTCTGATTTTCCTGTTTCGAGATTCTTGCATCAGCATCATCGATTTTCTTTTGTAGGTCGCTAGCGTATTGATCAGCCATTCGCTTGTCCGGCGGTAAATAAACGTCGTAGTTCGAGATGTTGGTCTCTATTGTGATCGAACCCTCATCGTATAATTGTCCGGAGTTCGTCGGTGTAGTCGACCGCGTGCAAGCGATGTTGAATGGTTTTGTTGAACTGAAGTGCGTCGCGGGACCATAGGTGATGAGCTGGTTGGTGATCGGGTTTTGACCTTGGCATGTGACGTTCGACGACGCCTTAAGCCCTGTTATTTGTATGGGAGTTGTGACGCTGGGAGCCAGATAGAAGGTTGTCTCCGCTTGGCTTGGCTGTTTGTAGTCAACTCTAACGTTGGCCAGAGAGAAGGCTACGCACTGATTGTATGAATCGTATGCCTGGGTTATGATCTTTTCTTCATATGTGTTAGACGACCGGTTCGATGCCGCCTTTGAAGAATAGTTTTTACAAAAGTGAGTCATGGCATCTTCGGAGCTTGTGTAACTCCCGGTGAAATCGAACGGGATTTCGTCGACGATGGCTTTGAGGCCTAACCCTCCGCTGGAGGACTTGCGGTCGCCGGTCGTGGTGCATTCGTTGTCAAAAATCACATTCAAGTTTGATTCCGAGGAAGTTTGAATTGAGTGTTCTCTCAGACCTTGGGTGATGATCACGTCGCAATGCGAGACATCGGTTTGGGCGTACATCGAACCGCTACTCGTAACGAGACATAAGAGTGCTGCTCGCACCAAAGCTTTCGGCTGGGACATAGCTCTAGTAACCTCCGTTCAGGATGTGGGTAAAGCCACGACAGCCTACAACCGTGAGTACTGTTTTACAAGGATTAATAATTATCCGCTTAAGCAGCACTCTATCGAGTATGTCGATCAGTTAGGTAATACTTGTCAATCACTGTTTTATGATCCGGTACTAGTTAAACGCGAGGGGTTGCTGCGGTTTCTGTTTTTGTTTCTGAGCTGACCCGTCTTGGCATTGCTGGATCACAGCAATCGCTTGTGTTTCGATGGACACTCCGCAAGTCCTGCTCATTCGCCAGAGGTGAAAGGAAAGGGACGCACCAGATGTCCGCGTCCCCGCTTCGGCTTTATATCCGGAATTTTGTCGGCTGCCGAATGAAGCCAACTCCAATTGCCCCGCGCTCTTTCTCCGGATATTTCAACCGCGCCTTTTCCGCGAGCTTCTTCGACTTGAATGCTTTCGACACCGGAGCGAGCTGACCGTCCGCACACGTAAACAGAAACCAGCGATCAACTTTTTTGGCCATCTTCAAACTTATAACATAGGCAGTCGGACACAGTTAGAGAGGATTCTAAACCACGCGCGACTGAAAGGCCTGCCCGTGCGGATCTAAGACGCGCTTACTGTGGCACCGCAAGCAGAACACTGAAGGACACGCTTCTTCATCACGAGTAGCCAGCCGAGCAACCCGCCGACAAAGGAAGCAATCCCAATAGCAACGGCGACCGTGCCTCCAAGAATGGGAATCAAGGGTGTCACGCCTTGTTGCGGCTGTTCTTCTGCATACGGGGAACGCGTTCCTAAAAGGTCGTTGTAAAGACGCTGAGTTTGTTTATCGACTGCTGCAAGCGTTCCGTGTTGGAACCTCTGCGCACATACATCGTTAGCATAGTTTGTGGAGTTGCTCGTTTTGTATTCGTTCAAGATGCACTCGCACAATTCCACTGTGGTCACTCCTACTGGTGAAGCTGAAGACGTGTTGAAACACGTTCGTCTGAACGTAGTATCCGAGTCCTCACGAATTACCTTCGCTGGTTCGCTTCCAGTTATCCCGGTCACTCCGAAAAACATCAGAGCGGACATAGCCATTCCAAGCACGGACGGCACAAGTAAAATAAAACCGATTGCCACAACGGGACCGCTCATCCGAAAGATTTTCTTGGGAACGAGGTCGCCGTATTCGCAGACCTTGCATCGAGGATGGAATTGGGAGAGCGGTGGCAGTGGGCTGAGCGTTGCCATGGCGCGGAGTATAACACTTACGTTCTTCAGGTACTCACGGCTGCCCTTATCCTTGCCTAACGGTTTAGTCTAGCGTTTTAATCCGCCGCTCCTTTTGCAGCGTGGTGCCCAAAACATCGCATGGTGCCCAAATTGGTGCCCAAAATCACCCTCCGTAGCCCACTCTGGGCCGTTTTACTTCAAGTTATGCCTCGTTAAGTGCTTTGTTGTCTGTGGAACCAGTACTTGCCTATGGTTTTCAAGACCGCCGGTTTCAACCGCTCACCCACTCCTCCGTTTCTAAGTATAACTTAGAGCGGATTTTAGCGAGTGAATTGGTGACACATTGGGATTCGATTGCTGCGTTTTGGTGCACACTGTCACTAAATTGTCACCAAAACCTTCGAGCCTGCTCACGGCATCCCTCTTGGAGCCGAGATTTGGGTGGGCGTAGCGCATCGTTACTGTGACGGTCGAGTGGCCCAGCAACTGCTGAACGGTCGCCAGATCCGCTCCCTGCTCCAACAAACGGGTCGTGAAGGTGTGACGTAGCCGGTGCCACGTTATTCCTGTGATCCCGCTTTTTCGCATGCCTGAGCAAGTCCTGTATCGAGATCGACAAACGGCTTTCCAGTTTCGTGGTTATAGAAAACAAACTCATTCTTTCGGCCCAAAGCCCAATACTCGAGAACCCGGCGCGTTTTCGCGTTAATTGGGATTTCCCGGTGCTTTTGTGTTTTTTGGGCCAAGACCGTCAAAAGGTTTTTTTCTAAATCCACGCCTTTCCAAGATGCGAGGAGGCAGTCCCAGACCGAAGGCAAGGAAATGTGTCCTGAACTGGCCTCAATGAGGTATCTTGTGCGAGCAGATTTGCGCGGGGGACGGAGATGTGGAGTCTGGGGCAAGGAGAACAGGTATGAAGAGCAAACTGGAGGGAACGGTTCGATTGGTTGGGGCGTTCGTTGCGGGGATGGTGATGACGTCAGCCTTGTTCGGATGGGCTTCGGCGAGGTCGAAAATACAGCCGGAGGCGGACCCTGGGCAGCAAGTTGTCGTGCCGAACATTATCAACCCGTCGATTACGGACGAGGACATCGCTATGCTGCGACAAGATTTGCGAGCAAAGAAAATGCAGGTCATTGGGCAGAATTTGTCTCTTTCCGATGCGGAGGCGCAAAAGTTCTGGCCGATCTACAACCATTACGTCAAGGACCTGCAGGAAGTGAACAACCAGAAATATGACTTGTTGAAGCAGTACGCACACATGTGGTCAACGATGACGGACCAGGACGCGGTGATTTATGTGCGGCACTGGCTGGAAGTGGATCAGGAGGTGCAGGCGTTGCGGGTGAAGTACGTACCGGTGGTGAACCAGGTGCTGCCAGGAAAGAAGGCGGCAACGTTTTTTCAGTTGGACCGGCGGCTGAATATGATCATCGACCTGCAATTGTTTTCGCAGATCCCGTTGGCGAAAGTGAAGGAGACCGGTCCTCCTCAGTGATCCCGGTCTTCCAGCACCGCTCCGACTATAATTCGCGGTCGTTACTTGGCGGAAATCCGGCTGACTGGGATTGAATCGTTTCCGACACTGAGATCGAAGAATGTCTTCACAAGGACTCCTAAACGCTCGTTTGATTACCCTCCGCAAAATGCTATCGGCATTCTTTCCGCCAAGTGGAGATGCTGATAGCGCCGGCGTGGTTCGCAAACGGCCCTCCAATCTTCTTTACGATGTGGATGAAACACCTCCGTTGTTGGTGAGGCTCGGTGTTTCGTTCCAACACGTATTCCTCCTGTCTGTGGGATGGCTTTACGTTGTGGTAATCGTAAATTCGATCGGGGGGACAGAAGCGCAGGCGGCGTCGATCATTCGAATCTCCATGATCGCGGGCGGACTCGCTACCATTTTGCAGTCCACTCGCGGCGCCCTTGGCAGCGGCTATTTTGCCCCGCTTACCAGCAGTTTGATCTTCTTGCCAACTTCTATCCTTGCGGTGCAAGCAGGTGGATTTCCGGTGCTGTTCGGCATGGTCGCTGTGGCAGGAATTTTGTTGAGTTTATTGTCCCGGGTTTTGGACCGGGCCAGGGTTTTGTTTCCTCCCGAAGTAACCGGGCTAATGGTGGCCATGGCGGGGCTGCAGTTAATCCGCTTGGGATGTCCGAGGTTCGTCGGCTATACCGGGCAGGGAAGTGTTCCGGAGTTGCGCGCATTTCTGGTTGGAGCGGTAACTCTGCTTGTGATGGTGGGCGCGACGGTCTGGAATAAAGGAAAGCTGCATGCTTTGCCCATGTTGTTGGGTCTGTCGGCTGGATACATTCTGGCGCTTGGTTCGGGTGTCCTGCCGTGGGCGCAATTTGTGCGTGAGCTGAACGAGCCGTGGATTAATTTTCCTCATCGAGTAGTTCCCGGATTGAGTTTCCGATTTTCTCTTCTCGCCCCGTTCTTGATCGCTTCTCTCACCGCCGGATTGAAGATGGTCGGAGATTTAACGCTTTGTCAAAAAATTAACGACGCGGATTGGAAGCGAACGGACATGAAGTCGGCCAGTGGTGGGCTACTCGCGAGTGGTCTAGGGACGTTTTTCTCAGGTGTCTCCGGTGGGGTAGCTCAGACCACAGTCTCCAGCTGCATCGGACTTTCTCTGGCAACCGGAACGACCAGTCGCAGCCTTGCGATTCCGACAGGAATCATGATTGCCGCTCTAGCGTTTTTCCCCAAGCTCGCGGCCGTTTTGGCGGTAATGCCAGCTCCTGTTGTTGGGGCCATTCTGATTTATTCGGCATGTTTCATCGTTCTGGGAGGCATACAACTTTTGACCTCGCGCATGTTGGACTCCCGGCGCATCTTTGCAGTGGGCATTTCCCTACTCTTTGGTTTGAGCGTGGATATGGCGCCGGAACTTTACCGCTCTATACCGGAAGTGTTGCACCCCCTCTTTAGCTCATCTACCGCGCTTGCGACGGTCTTGGTGGTCTCTCTCAGCTTGCTGTTCCGTTTGGGAATAGCAAGACGAGTTAGCTTAGATGTGGTGCCTGGCGACGACATGGAGAAAATCGATTCCATGATGGAAGAACACGGCGCCGCTTGGGGAATGCGCCGGGAAGTCGTCATATCCGCGGTGCAGGCCGTCCATGAGACAGTAAACAGCGCGTTAGCGTTCAATCCCGGACTCGAACGAGTGCAAGTCAGCATAGAGTTCGACGAATTCAAGCTGGCTGCGGATTTAGAATATGAAGGAGTCCCAATACAGCTTGCGGAATCTGTTCCTTCATTTGAAAGCCTGGGCACCCCTGAGGGGGTCGCACTTCTATCGACCTTTATGATTCGGAAGTTTGCCGATCGTGTACGCATCAAAACTCACAAGGGAGCCTGCCGTATAGAGCTGACTTTCGACCACTAAGGTAAACTGCTTTGATTTCAGAATTTGCTCTGACCAGTCGACTTTGTCAGGTCGCGTCTCCCTTTGAATTGTCGTCTTGAACCGAAATCTCATGGCTCCTTTTCGAAGACTAGAATGGGTCGTCGGAGATCATTCCCGACTTAAGCGTGTGACACTCAAGTGCGTGTCGGGCTTGGAGAGAAAAGTGTCACCAAATTGTCACTAAAAATGGCGCAAAATGGGCCAAAACGAAGCAAATCCAAAAAACAGAAATTCTCGCTATCTCGCGGCTGCCAAAGGGATTTGGTTGAATTTTCTGCTAGATAGCGAATCGGCGATTTTATTTTTCAAGACTGGCTGGTTCAACCGCTCTGGCCCGCGACCTCTAATGTTCTTGCGCAATATTTGGGCCGTCGCCTTCTGGCAAACGGACACCGTACAGACTCACTCTCGGATTGTGCGCCCAAGCCTCTTTGTAATACCAAAGCTCGACGGTTTCGAGGGTGCGTTCGCGGAGGAGGTCGATCACGTAGTCCCTGCACCCGGGTGAGATCCTGTCACTGACCATTAGTTCCTGAGAGGTGCCATCATCGAAGTGAACGACGAGGCGGTCAAAAAAAATAGGGTCGCCGCTGACCCGCAACTGAATGGCGCGAAAGTGAACATCACGACGGGTGATCTGGATCCGGCTATGATTCTGACTGCTGTCGATCTGCGTGTAGCCCAAGAAATCCCAAAACTGTCCACGGGCGAATACGGAGGTGGCGAACGCAAAGGCCAAGAGCCCGGCCACAGCACGGCGAAAACGGTGTCGGAACATTGATAGGCAGTTCTAGAACTACTAGAACCATATATACCAGCGCTTCCTTCAGCCTTGACCGCAGAATCACCAGGAACTTACACAATCGGTTAACGATGGCGTCGGTCTTGTCGTTTTGCGCGCAAGCACTCCACGGTCATCGACGGTGTTTGAGCTCTGTTTTTCAGAACCGCGCGGGTGATTACGAACATTTACACCTGTCAGAATTGCCAATTGCGCGCCCGCCATCGAACGTCCAGGCTTTCTCGAAGTCAGCGCAATTTGCCTGACGGCGCAGTAAGAAGTGTGCTGGAGGTACTTTTATGAGCGCTCAAAGAGTCAAGACTTTTTGCCTAGTGGTAGGTGCCACGGTTTTAGCGGGCTCGGTTACTTTTGCGCAAGACGCGAAGCCAGGGAAACTGAAGATGTCGGTGATCCCCAAGCAGGCCTACACGTTTGTCGACGGCAAGGCCATTGGTCCCGGCAATCGGACCATCAAGCTCGACGTCGGTACCCACCATCTGGTTGTGGCCAACTACGGGTACAAGTTTGTCGAGCAAGACGTCTCGTTGGATTCGGACAAGACCGTACCTGTAGACATAAAGCTGGAACCCGTTGGCGCACCCGTGCCAGGCCCGCGCGGTCGCATCCAGATTGAAACAGGAAGGCTCCACGGGGCAACAGCCGCCGCCGTTCTTCTGAATGGCAAGAAGCCCCTGTACTTCGTAGGCCATGTGGACGAGTTCAATCACGACATTATTTGGCACCAGGAATTGGTTGTGCCGCCGGGAACGCACCAAGTGACGGTCACTCGGTATGGCAAGGAACTGTGGTCCGGCCCGATCACGGTCGCGGCAGACCAGCGCGTGATTGTTGATATCTCGAATGGAAAAGAAAAGACCAAGCCCTGGGCGCGTGGCTCGGCGTGCCCAACATTTCGCCCCGAATGCGAGATGCCTAAATTGGCGCCACGCTTTAAGGCCGGTATTGCAAGCGCCACCGTCGTTGTAGCGCCTGTCAGCGGGTCGGTCTCTGCCAATCCGTCGAAAATCGATTGCAACCAAAATACGCAGCTAACCTGGGATTCCAAAGAAACTGTCGAAGCCGACATGAGCGGCATGAGCCCCGTTCCAACGTCGGGCGAGAAAACCATTTCGCCTCGGCAAACCACCGTGTATCAACTTACAGCTTCAGGACCAGGTGGCGTGACAACGCCGAGCACGACGGTGGAAGTCAACTCTGTCGTGCAGTCATCGCTGAACGCTTCACCGACGGAGGTCAGGTACCGCCGCATCGGTGACAAGATCATCGAACAAGGGAGCACTACACTGAATTGGTCGTCGTCCAACTCCGACGCGGCCACGCTGAATCCGGGTGGCTCCGTGGATGCCAGCGGCACGAAGTCCATCACTCTCAGCCCAACGCAGAGCGGCACTGGCCCCGTGGATGAAGAGTTCAAATACACCCTAAACGCGACCAATGCGTGTGGTGGTTCGGATACCAAGACGGTGGCGGTACGACTGAAAGGCTCCGCTGAACCCATTCCCACTGTGCTGCTCCACAGCGTTTTCTTCCCGACCGCCTATCCTACCAAGGAGGACCCGACGCTGGGACTCCTCCGCAGTCAGCAGGAGGTATTGACAACGCTCGCCACCGGATTCAAACAGTATCTCGAATATGACCCTGACGCGAAGTTGTCGCTTGGCGGATTCACGGACGAGCGCGGTGCGGATAAGTACAACGATTCCTTATCCGAACTCAGGGTCCAACGCGTCAAGGATTTCCTGGTTTCGCAGGGAATCGCCGCAGAAAAGGTCGATATCTCAGCGAACGGCAAGCAGAAACCGCTGGACAAAGCCACGGTGAGCGACCTGCAAACTCGCAATCCTAACCAGCCTCCTGAAAAGTGGGTGCGCGATTCCCGTGCGACCTGGCTAGCTTACAATCGTCGCGTTGACATCGTTCTCATGCCTACCAACACCGAGTCGGTGAGGTTGTATCCGAATGAAGCTCCGGATTCCCAAATTCTTTGGCAGAAACCCAAACCGGCCCGCAGCACGGTTGAAGGGTACAACTAAGCGCTCCGGGAAGCAGTAGGCCACGCGCTCATAGATCAACTTTCGGCTTTTCTTGAGCCTGTGACACTCATGTACGCGAGAGGTTGAAACCCGCGAGTGTCACCAAATAGTCACGAAAAATAGCACAAAACGAGCTAAACAGAGCAAATCCAAAGGAAAGAAATTCTCGCTATCTCGCTGCTGACAAAGGGATTTAGTTGAATTTTCTGCTAGATAGCGAATCGGCGATTTTATTTTTCAAGACCGCCGGTTTCAACCGCTCACCCACTCCTCCGCTTGTGATTCTAACGCACCTCTCGGGCGGGTTGCACAGTCGTTGCTCGTCTTGTTCTTAATCGCAGGCGCGGCTTATTCGAAGCTTTGTTCAGGGGATGATGTTGGGCCGTACTCGTCCGTGAAGACGGTAGACGCTAAAATCCTCGCGGTCTACGGTGAAGATTTTTCGGATGCCTTCACGCTCAGCAACCCTAACGAGTGCCGCGTCAGCAAGGTCCATCGGACGGTCGGCGTACTTGCTCATCAGCTCGCGCATTCGAGGAACGTCAGTTAGATCGAGCGGCTGGAGCTGCAACACTCCTCGCGCGAGCATTTCCCAAAGAGCTTCCTGGGCTTTGGGCAAGTCACCTAGCAAGTACATCGCTTCCGTCACGGGAGGCAAAACCGTGACCAAGGGCTCTCGCAACGCCTTCAAAGCGGCAACGCACTTCTTGTGATACTGATCGTCCGCATCGACCAAAGCGACGAGCGGCCCAGCATCCACGAGAATCACGGGCGTTTCCGTCGACTCTTCAACAGTTCTCTAAAGCGACGACCGGTTTCTGCCGAACGCCCTAGTTTCCCCCCGTTAACAACCCCGATCAAATCAGCCATTGCTTCATAGGGCGCCGCGATCGGCTCCTGCCGTTCCACCCATGCCTCGATCGCTCGCCGAATCACTTCCGAAGTCGAAATTCCCCTTCGGCTGGCTATGCGCGCGATGCGCTGCCGAGTCTTCCTCTCAAGTCTCAATGTCAAAGGAGACGACATAGAAGGGCACCTGACATACTTTAGCGTATTACGCCGCGTAATACAAGATATACGTTGTCCCATTGACGGGCTTCCATGCTAAAGTGCCAGAAGCTTTGGATGAGTTGCACACTCGGTTGCATACCCGATCCCGAATGTGCCCGAACATCACAGGGTACCCCAACACAGACATCTGGATCGCAATGTTGCTCCTTCTCTTCCGGGGCGTTCGAAGAGAGAATGGCAGTCGGTTCCGTGGTGGATTTCCGGAGGGCCTTTCGATGAAGTCGAGGCTGTGCATTTTCGCGTTTTTCCCGGTGTTGTTTGGCGCGCCTGTGCTTGCTGCCGAGTCTTATCCCGTAAAGATCGAACGCAACGTCAAGGTGGAGATGCGCGATGGAGTCGTGCTGCGCGGCGATATTTTCAGGCCGGACGCCGACGGTAAATTCCCGGTGCTGCTGCAGCGCACGCCTTACCGCCGATCCGTTTGGGGCTATAACGTCAACTTCGCGCAACATGCGGCGGCGCGGGGCTACATCGTGTTCCTGCAGGACGTGCGCGGGCGTTACACCTCCGATGGCGAGTGGTATCCGTTCATCCACGAAGCGGAAGACGGCTACGACACGATTGAATGGGTCGCGGCGCAGCCGTATTCGGATGGAAGGGTGGGAATGTTCGGCGGTTCCTACGTCGGGGCGACGCAAATGCTGGCGGCGGCAGCGCATCCTCCTCATCTGGCGGGGATCTGCCCTGTGGTAACGGCCAGCAATTATCACGACGGATGGACATATCAAGGCGGCGCGTTCGAACAGTGGTTTGACGAATCGTGGACGAGCGGCCTGGCGCAAGACACGGTCTTGCATCAGGTCGAGCAGATGCCGGGTTCGCCGGAAGCGGTGAATGTGCTTCCGCTGACGAATTATCCGATCTACAACGTGAATCCGTCGGGCGTCGTCAACGTGACAGCGTCGGTGGTCGCTCCGTATTTTCTCGATTGGCTCGCTCACACGAATTACGATGATTACTGGAAGCGGCTATCGATCGAAGAGCACTTTCCAGATATTCGTGTACCGGCACTGCACGTGGGTGCGTGGTACGACATTTTTCTTGGAGGCACGCTGCGGAACTACGCCGGTTTGAAAAAGAACGCTGCGACGGAAGATGCGCGCAAGAGCCAACGCCTGCTGGTCATCATCGGAGGCCATGCAGGGGGCGGGCGCAAGATCGGCGAGCTCGATTTCGGCCCGGAAGCGGTCAAGAACGAAGAAGAGGAGATCACGCTGGCCTGGTACGACTACCTGTTTAAGGGCATGAAAAACAGCTTTGCCACCAGCAAGCCAGTGAAGATCTTCGTCATGGGCACCAATCAATGGCGGGAAGAAGACGATTGGCCGCTGGCTCGTGCTCAGGCCACGAAATACTTTCTGCATTCGGACGGCGCCGCGAACTCCACGAGGGGCGACGGCTCGCTTTCCACTTCCGCGCCCGGCAAAGAACCAGCCGACAAATACACGTACGATCCGGCCGATCCAGCGCCCACCGTTGGTGGGCCACTTTGCTGCGATAGCGACCATCTTGCGCCCGGGCCCCGTGATCAGCGCAAGGTTGAGGACCGAAAAGACGTTCTGGTGTATTCGACGGCTCCTCTGGAACACGACGCCGAGGTAACGGGCCCGGTGCGTCTCGAATTCTTTGCGTCGTCGTCAGCTGTCGATACGGATTTCACCGCGAAGCTGGTGGACGTGTATCCCGATGGCACCGCGATCAACCTGACCGAGGGAATTTTGCGGGCGCGGTATCGGGACTCTCAGGAAAAAGCGACCCTGCTGACACCGGGGCAGGTTTATCCGCTCTCGATCGATCTTTGGGCGACGAGCAACGTTTTTCGGGTTGGGCATCGCATCCGGCTGGAAGTGTCGAGCAGCAACTTTCCCAGGTTTGACCGCAACCTGAACACCGGCGAACCGGCGGCCAGTTCGGACAAGCTGGTTCCCGCGACGAATATGATCGCGCACGATAAAGAGCATCCGAGCGCGTTGATTTTGCCGGTGGTGCCGTAGTTGGAGCACCAGTCCTGCTCAAAAGGCGGACCCTACCGCTACACCTTAGGACCACTATCCCAAGGCTTTGTGGCTGCCGAAAAGGAATGATCAGGGAATTAGCGGCGGCACAAGTGCGGTAGCAGCGCCATGCAAACATTGTCCGGGCCAGAAATGCGGAAATGGCTCCGCTCCTTTTTCGGATCGAAGGCGCTCTGCACAACCAGGCCTTCTATTTTGGGAAGGAGCTGTTCAAGTTCCTGGAGAATCTTGCGCCCTCGCAACGTGAGCTCAAACCCTGAAGCCGAGCGAATCACCAGCTCGTCCTGAAACATGGAACGCGCGCGCTGAAGGGCGCGGCTGACCGCCGGTTGACTGAGCAATATTCGGGCAGAAGCTTTGGTGGCGCTTTTTTCCTCGGCGATCACTGCAAAGATGATCAAGAGTTCAAATCGACTTGTCGCAGTTTTTTGATCGTTATGCATGCGTTGCCACACTCCAATAGACGCTTTTCATTAAGCATACGTCTCCGGTTGGAGGCCACACAAAAGGGCGAACGCATTTCTTGCGGGTTGGTATGCGACATGTTATCCACAAGCGGGCAATACCACAACGAGCTGGTGAACGAGGGCTGAAGGATTGAGTTCAAAGCAGCGCGCGCCGCCTATTCGAAGAGATCTCGTTGACCGGATGCATCATCGGAATCGCGAAAATTACTCAGCCCAACCCCCACTAGCCGAAAGCGTTGTTTTGCACTTAGGGTTATGCGCTCGCGAAGCGACAAGGCAATGGTGGTCAATTCTTCACAAGACGACGGGGGAACGCGGGGTGTATGGCTTCTCGTGAAAATCTTGAACTCGCTCGTCTTCAGCTTGAGGACCACGGTGCGCGCAACGCGTAGTTCGCTGCGTGACGCGGCCCAAGTTTTTTCCGCGAGACGGCGGATCATTGGCTCGGTCTCGCTCAGCGGCACATCTTTTTCAAAAGTATCTTCGGCTGATATCGATTGTGTCGGTCTATTGGGGATCACCTCACTTTTGTCGATACCACGGGCTAACTCATATAGTCGCACTCCATAGCGGCCGAAGTGGCCTTCGAGTGCGGATAAATCGAGCTTCGACAGATCACCGACGGTTCCTACACCAAAGCTCTTTAGTTTTTCTTCCGTCACCTTGCCAACGCCAGGAAGACGGCTCACTGGAAGTGGCAACAAGAATGAGTCGATCTCCTCGGGCTGGATGACGAAGAGACCATCCGGTTTACGCCAGTCGGAAGCAATTTTTGCGAGGAATTTGTTCGGCGCCACACCCGCCGAGGCTGTCAATTGCAATTCCTCGCGAATCTGTTCGCGAATGGCGCGCGCCACACTTGTCGCGGTCGGCAAGCCGGTCTTGTTCTCGGAAACCTCGAGGTATGCCTCGTCGAGGGACAGTGGTTCGATGATATCGGTATGACGTTTTAGGATTTCCTGCACAAGGCGAGAGACTGCCCGGTAGCGTGGGAAATCCGGGGGCAAGAACACCGCGTCGGGACATAGCCGTTCGGCGCGGATCGCCGGCATGGCAGAGCGCACCCCGAATCGTCGCGCTTCATAGGAAGCGGCACAGACGACCGAACGGTTGCCGCGCCAAGCTACGACGACAGGTTTACCGCGCAGTTGTGGGTCGTCCCGCTGCTCAACGGACGCATAAAATGCGTCCATATCGATGTGCACAATCTTGCGGACGTTCATTAAAGACCATCACGGCCTAGAGCGCCATGTTGCCGGACATCTGGGAAGACCGAGTGCGAAAGTGCTGCACGGAAAGCCTTCGTTACGAGTCTCAGTTCGAATATCATTCAGTAAATAGCGTAAAATTGTCGCAGTCACAAATGGGCAAAAATGGGCTAGACCCAAGGGACTGGAAACGTCGCTATCTTACAGCTGGCAAAGGGATTAGGTGAGTTTTCAGCAAGATAACGAATGACCGTTTTTATTTTTCAAGACCGCCGATTTCAACCGCTCACCCTCTCTTCCGTTTCTAATTCTAGCGTATTTCGCGCATCAGCTTCGATCCGTTAGCACGTTGCTGCCCGCCTACACACGACATGACCTCTCGCCCGCGTTAGCGAGACGCCCACGATTGACCATCGTGATATACTCTCCGCCACCTTCCAGCCACGTATTCGAGCCGCCGATTCCAAGGAGGATATCTTATGGGTGTGTGTACTCGCGTCCTGCGGGCCGGAACAATCGCGTCCTTTGTTCTATCGGCTCTCTCGCTTGTCGTTTCGTCTCGGTGTGTCGCACAAGCGGCCGTCGGATCATCGCTGGAGGCAACGGCTGATCCCACGGTCCCGCGTCCGCACACGAAACATTGTGAAGTCAACCTTCTCACCAACGTCGCTTTCGACGACTTCAACAACAAGAATTTCAGCTTCACGCCGCCCGCGGATTGCCCCGGCCCTTGGGCTAAGGTCGTCTTCACCGGTGACTTCTCGATCCAGCCCGGCGTTCAGTTTGACCGCACCGGCCAAATCTTTTTCGGCGGAGTGAACATCTACTTCGGTACCACTGCCGAGCCGCTCCAGTCGCGGACCGACACGTGGCACGTCGAAAGCGATCTCACCGATTACAGCTCGCTCTTCAAGACGGCGCAAACCGGTTACGCAATCCTCGGCAACATCGTGGGCGCGGACGGACTCAACTCGATCATCTTCGGCACATTCAATCTGGAGTTTTACCAGGCGGACTTCGCCAATCCCGCCCGGCGCACAGCCGATATCGTTCTGCCGGTCCAGGACAACGGCAGCAGCTCTTTCCAAATCACTTCGTCAAATCCAGTGGTGATTCAGAGCTTCACTCTTCCGACGAACGTCGAAGCCGCGTATCTCGACGTGGTCGCACAGAGCCAGAACGCTGAAGAGCAGTGGTTTTTCTGTGTCCCTAACAGCATCGCCGCCACGCTCTTTGACTGCGGCAACACGGCTTTCCGCGAAGTGGAGATCAGCGTCGACGGCAAGCCCGCCGGCGCCGCGCCCGTTTACCCCTGGATTTATACCGGCGGCCTCGATCCCGGCTTGTGGATTCCGATTCCGGGCGTTCAGACGCTGAATCTTATTCCTTACCGCGTAGACCTCACTCCGTTTGCCGGCACGTTGAACGACGGGCAGCCTCACACCGTTGGCGTCAGCGTCTTCAACGCCTACAGCTACTTCACCGTGACCGCCCAACTCCTGCTCTTCGAGGATCACGGGCGGCAACAGGTCACCGGAGCGCTGACTGAAGACACGCGGACAGCGCCAAATCCATCGGTAACCGACACCGTCACTCTCGATTCAGACGGTTACGGCAGCGGCGAAGTCACGGTCACAAACACGGACGAATACACCATCGCCGGATACGTGAACACCTCGCACGGCCGCGTGGAAACAAAACTGGAAGCGCAGCTCAACTTCAAAAGCGTCGCCAACATTACGAACTCCGCGACCGCTTACATTCAGAACAACGTGAACTCGTCCACCACCCACGCAAAGACGATCACTTCCGAAGGTCCACTCTTCACAACAAAAGAGGTGGACTTCTCCTATCCCATTACCGTGAACTACAACCAGCAGCTACAGAGCAACGGCAACATCACCGCTCAGACCTCCATCGACCAGAAATTTCAGCGCGAGGAAACCGACACTGTCGAAGGGTTCATGGTCTTCCATAGCAGCACATCCAACGAAGTGACCCCTGCGGACACGGCGCTGTTCATCCTGACACCGAACGGCTACGAGTTGGGACAAAACTCCAACCAGAGCAGCAAGCAGGCCTACGTCTACCAAGACTCACTCGGCGATTGCTACTCCAAGACGCTCGCGGCTGCCGCGAACGTGCTCACGGCAATCGAAAGCGGCCAATCTTGCCAACTGCACGGCTTGCCTTAGTAACTAATTAATAGTAATTAAAAATCAATTAATCGATTTCCGTAATCGCAGCTCGAAGGCGGCGGGCCCGCCTTTGCGTTGTGGCTCGTCCAGTTCGCGCCGCTCGCTCAGGATCGTGGTTTTCGCCTGTTAACTTTTTCCCATTTGGCGTGCCCGTAGCCACGTACCATTTCCAAGCCACTTTGCATCGTACATGCATAGCCGGTCATGGGTTTGACCGGGACATTACCTCGTCCCAGTGAGGACTTGAGGAGGCCGGGGAAAACATATGGCAAAACGGACGCCGAGAGCTGTGAAGCCGCTCAATTTGACGAATCCAGAGACGCGGAAGGGTGTTCCGCCGATGCCGGGTTCGCAAGCCTCTGTCTGTTACTAATCCGTCGCCCCTCGTCTTCAAGTCAGCACACAGAGCGGCAGGATCGGCGCCCTAGTCCCAACCCCGACAACAAACAGCGGCCAAAGCAGCAGAGGGCATTCCATCTTTGCGATGGGTTTAACAGACGTACCGGAATAGACAGCGAAAATCGAAATTCGGGGGAAGTGGAGATCGTAAATGGTCCAAGGACACCGAAGGATGCAAGAAAACGTAGCCGTTGATCCACGAGGGATCGAAAGGTGCTCTGCGGCGCGCGGCTGGACTCTCGCCGTGATCACGCTGGGGCTATTCGGCGTCTCCTGCGGCCATGCTCCCGTTCAGGCCGGCGGACCCGCGGCGCTCCCTCCGCCTTTAGTGACGGTGGTTCGTGCAAAGGGACAGGATGTGCCGCGATACCTGGACGAAATCGGCAGAAACGGAGCGTTTGAAGCTGTCACCATAACTCCGCAAGTCAACGGACGAATCACCGAACGCCATTTCCAAGACGGCGAAAATCTCAAGAAGGGACAACTCCTCTTCGTAATCGACCCGCGTCCGTACAAAGCCCAGCTCGATTCCGCCAACGCGAATCTGGCGCAGGCCGAGGCAGCGCTCGACCTGGCAAAAATCCAGTTCGCGCGCGACCAGGAGCTGGTGGGGACTCGCGCCATCTCAAAGCAGGACTACGATACGAAAAAGAATACCGTCGATGTTGCGCAAGCGCAGATCGAAGCGGCCCAGGCCGCCATTGAAACCGCGCAGATCAATCTCGATTACTGCTACATCCACTCCCCCATCGACGGACGTGCCGGCGCTCGCCTGGTGGACGTGGGCAACGTGGTGCAGCCGAATCTGACTTCTCTGCTTTCCATTCAACGCGTCGATCCGATTTACGCGAACTTCACGATCACCGAACGCGACCTGCCCGACGTGCAGAAGGAGATGAGCCGCGGAACACTCAAAGCGCTTGTGTGGCTGCCAAACGATCCGGAATCGTCGGCGCGGCCGGGAAGAGTGGAATTTCTGGACAATGCCGTTCAAAACGCGACCGGCACGGTCAATCTTCGCGCAACGATGACCAATACGGATCGCCACTTTTGGCCCGGCCAGTTCGTCAACGTGAAGCTCGTCTTGGCGACCGAAAAGGGAGCCGTCCTGATTCCCAATCAAGCAGCGCAGATCAGTCAGCAGGGCCCATTTGTATTCGTCATCAAATCGGACGATACCGCCGAGCTGCGACCGGTCAGTTTGGGCCAGCGGCAAGGCACCGATGTCGTAATTACCAACGGCCTTGCGCCGGATGAGCGCGTCGTGCTCGCCGGACAATTGCTCGTGCACCCCGGCGGTAAGGTTCATGTTGATTCCGGCGCTCCGGCAGCTTCCGCGCCCGAAGCAAAGCCCGCCGGCAAGCAGCCCGCTAGCGATCGAGGCCCGTCGTGAACATCTCGGAACGTTTTATCCGTCGGCCGGTGATGACGATTGCGTTGACGGTTTCGGTAATTCTCTTTGGTGTCTTCGCATACTTAGAGCTGCCCGTCAGCGACTTGCCGGCCGTCGACTATCCCGTGATTCAGGTGCAGGTGAACTATCCGGGCGCCACGCCGGAGACGATGGCCAACAATGTGGCTACGCCGCTCGAGCGCCAGTTCATGCAAATTCCGGGACTGGAGATGGTGACCTCCAACAATGGTCAGGGTCACTCCAGCTTCGTGTTGCAATTTGATTTATCAAAGAGCCTTGACGGCGCAGCTACCGACGTGCAGGCCGCCATTACGCGGGCAAGCGGGCAACTCCCTCTCGATCTGCCAAGCCCGCCCACGTTTACGAAGACCAATCCCAACGACCAGCCGATTCAGTACCTCGTTCTTGTCAGCGACACGGCGACCGAAGGCCAGCTTTACGATTACGCGAATACGCAAGTCGGCGAACGCATCAGCATCCTGCCGGGCGTGAGCCAGGTAGCCGTGTATGGTACGCAGTCGGCGGTGCGTATTAAAGCCGATCCCTCGACGATGGCGATGCGCAATATTTCGCTGGAGGATTTGACCAACGCGGTCAAGAACGGAACCAGCTACACAGGCGCTGGGCAATTTGACGGGAAGCATCGTACTTTCTTGCTGCAGCCGCAGGGCCAGTTGAGCACCGCCGAACAGTACGAGCAGCTCATTGTCGGCCAAAACAATGGCGCGCCGGTTTTCCTGAAGGATGTCGCCACCGTGAAGCAAGGCGTCCAGGACGAACGCATCGACATGCGGTTCTGGGCGCGCGGCTATCCGACGCCGGGCGCCACCGTCGTCGTGGCTGTGTTCCGCCGTGCGGGTGCAAACGCGGTGGAAGTAACGAAGGCTGTCCGCGATCTGCTTCCGAGCATCCAGAGCGAATTACCAACTTCGGTTCGCATCGTTTCCGCGTACGACCGTTCACAAACCATCGTCACCAGCATCAAGGACGTGCAAGCCACGCTATATATCGCGTTCGTGCTCGTCGTGATGGTGATTTTCGTTTTCCTCGGCCGCGCCGCGGACACGCTGATTCCCGCTGTCGCTTTGCCTCTTTCGCTCTTGCTTACCTTTGTGGCCATGAAAATTCTGGGCTACAGCCTGGACAACTTGTCCCTCATGGCTTTAACACTGGCGATAGGCTTCCTGGTGGACGACGCGATCGTGTTCCTGGAAAACACCGTTCGTTTGATGGAAGAGGGTCAAACCGCGCTCGAAGCTTCGCTGAATTCCGCGAAGGAAATCAGCTTCACGATCTTGACCATGACGCTGTCTCTCGCGGCGGTATTCATTCCACTGGTGTTCATGGGCGGTTTGGTCGGCCGCATCTTCCGCGAATTTTCCATCACCATCGTGATTTCGATTCTCGCGAGCGGACTCGTTTCGCTCACGCTTACGCCGCTGATGACCTCGCGCCTCCTTTCCGGACGTGGCGCCGGTACAAAGAAAACCTTGGTAGAGCGCGTGATTGGAGCCATCGAGCGCCGCGTTCTGGGAGCCTACGGCCGTCAGTTGTGGTTTTTCCTGCACCACCGCTGGATTTCCGTTGTCATCTGGTTGATCTGCCTTTTCGGCACGGGATATTTCTTTTACATCATTCCCAAATCATTTCTCCCGGTTGGCGATAGCTCCTTTATCCGTGGCGTTCTGATTGCGCAGGAAGGATCTTCACCCGAGCAGATGCACGCTTATCAGGACCAGGCAGAAAAAGTAATGCACGCGAATCCCGCCGTGGCCGCCACCTTTACCATGAGCGGTAACAGCCAGTTCCTGGCCGCCAATCAAGCATTTCTGATTTCCTTCCTGAAGGATCCTTCGCAGCGGGCGCCTATCCAACAAGTTGCGGGCCAGCTCATGGGCGGAGTAATGTCCACGGTTCCCGGCGCGCTCGTGTTCATGCAGCCTAACCCGGTCCTCGAAATCAGTACTGGCGCGACTGCCAATGTGCAGGGCCAGTTTGCTTACGCGCTTTCGGGCATCGACTCGAAGGTCGTTTACGACTCCGCGAATAAAATGCTGGCGAAAATGCAGGGCTACCCCGGTTTCCTGTTCGTGAACTCCGATTTGTTCAACCACACGCCAAATTTGCAAGTGGACATCTTGCGCGAGCAGGCCAAGCTCTACGGTGTTTCCGAAACACGGATTCTGACGCTGCTGCACGATGCCTACTCGCAGAACTACAGCTACCTGATCAAAAAGGCCACCGATCAATACCAGGTGATCCTGGAAGTGGCGGACGACGAGCGGTCCGATCCGCAGGATTTGTCGAAGCTATATATCAAGAGCGACGACGGGCAACGCATGGTGCCGCTCTCGGCGGTTACGTCGTGGCATCCGGTCATCGGCCCGCAAGCCGTCAATCACATCAACCAGTTCACCAGCGTCACCCTGTTCTTCAACATGAAGCCGGGCTATACCGTCGGCCAGGCAACGAATTTTGTCGAGGCGTCGGCCAAGGAAATCCTCCCGCCGGAGGTCCGCGGCAGCCTGCAGGGCGAAGCGCTCACCTTCCGCAACACCGCTTCGGACCTCATCGTTCTCATGTTCGTTGCGGTTTTCGTTATGTACGTGATCTTAGCCATTCTGTACGAAAGCTACCTGCACCCGATTACCGTGCTGTCGTCCCTGCCGGTGGCGCTGGTCGGCGGCTTGCTCACCCTCTGGCTTTTCAAGGAAGAGGCCTCGCTGTACGCCTACATCGGCATGTTCATGTTGATGGGCATCGTCAAGAAAAACGGAATCATGATCGTGGACTTCGCCGAAGAACGCGTGCGCCAGGGTGTACCGGACGATGAGGCGATTCACGATGCCAGCATGAAGCGGTTTCGCCCCATCATGATGACCACCATGGCGGCATTGCTGGGCGCGCTTCCTATCGCGCTCGGCTACGGATCCGACGGTTCGTCCCGCCGTCCTTTGGGCCTTATGGTCATTGGTGGTTTGATCGTGTCGCAGTTCGTGACCTTGTTCGTCACACCCGCCATCTACCTCTACCTTGAGGACTTTCAGGAAAAGGTCCTGGATCGCTTTTCCTTCTTCCGTGCGACTCGCAAACAAGAGTCTGCCGTTCCCGCAGAAGACCCGGCATATGCATTACAGGAACAAAATGGGGACTAGAGCGAGTATGCCGCGATACTTTGTCTGGAATTCTTACGGAGCTTCGTTGCTGCTGTCGTCAGCCGTCGCAATTTTTTTCCTGGCTTCGTGCTCCGTCGGACCAAACTACAAACGCCCGGCGGCGGACGTTCCGGCCATGTACCGCGGCGCGACCCCGGCTCCATCCACTGATTCGTCAGCCAACCCTCCTGCCAACGGAGGCGCCACCAACAATCCGGTGGCTTCACTCGGTGATGAAAAGTGGTGGGAAGTTTTTCAAGACCAGGAATTGCAGAACCTGATCCGCACCGCGCTGAAGAACAATTACGACGTTCGCATTGCCGCTACCCGTGTGTTTCAGGCTCGCGCGCAACTCGGCATCACGCGCGCCGACCAGCTTCCGTCGTTGGGAGTAGGCGGAAATATCACCAGCATCCGCAATCCGACGATTGGGCCGATTCCGAGCTATGAACTCACCAACGGACAATTGACGGCCAACGCCGCGTGGAATCTGGATTTTTGGGGGAAATACCGCCGCGCCACGGAGGCGGCCCGCGCCAATCTGCTTGCCAATGAATGGGCGCAGAAAGCGGTGATGGCTACGCTCGTCGCGGATCTGGCCAGCAGCTATTTTCAATTGCGCCAACTGGATCTTGAACTGGAGATTTCCAAGCGCACGTTAAACTCTCGTCAGGATTCTCTGGACCTAACAAAGACTCTCGAGCAACACGGCATCAACTCACTGCTCGATGTCCGCCAATCCGAACAACTGGTGTACACCGCCGCGGCGGAAGTCCCGGACCTCGAACGCCAGATCGCCCAGCAGGAAAACGCCATCAGCATTCTGCTGGGCAAGAATCCCGATGACGTACCAAGAGGGCTGAAGCTCACCGACGAGCCGCACTCTCCCGAAGTCCCTGTCGGTCTTCCTTCGGCGCTTCTCGAGCGCCGCCCCGACGTCCGTGAAGCCGAAGCAAATCTGATTGCCGCCAACGCCCAGATCGGCGTGGCGCGAGCGGCCTACTTCCCGCAAATTTCGCTGACCGCCACTGCCGGCTACGAAAGCTCCGCGCTTACGAACCTTTTCTCCGGTCCCGCGGGCATCTGGAATATGGTGGGCAGCTTCACGCAGCCGATTTTCGAAGGTGGGCGGCTAAAATCCAATGTCCAATTGGCGGAGGCTCAGCGCGATCAACTCCTGCTGACCTACCAGCAAACGATTCAAGGCGCGTTTCGTGACGTGTCCAACGCTCTTGTCGCTTACAGGAAATATCGCGAATTTCGAATCCAGCAGGAACACCTCGTGGATTCGGCTCAGGATGCCGCGCACCTCTCAGAAACGCGCTTCAAAGCCGGCACTGCCGACTATCTCGAAGTGCTGACCAACGAAACCAACTCGTTCTCCGCGGAACTTAATTTGGCGCAAGCCCAAGGCAATGAACTGACTGCGCTAGTTCAGCTCTACCAGGCTCTCGGCGGAGGCTGGGAGTAAATTCCTGCACATCGCACTGAGGCATGACGCGTAACGAACCTATTGCGGTTTCTGCGCCTAGCTTGGGTTGTGCGGACTTCCAGGGTTGCTCGCGTGCCGGGCCTCAAAGTCGATTCCCCAGAAATGCGGTGCCGGGGTCAGAAATTCAACGCCCACGCGAGTCCCGCGGTTTCCTGGTTCTCCCAGGTACACGATGCGGCACTCCTGTTCTTCCTGTGTCTCCGGATTCACCAGTACCAGCATTTCGCCATCGTCGACTTCGTGGCGCAGATTCAGCAACCCACCGTGAGCGCTGACCACCAGCGTCTCGCAGATTTCGCGGAATTTACGGCCTTCGTGGCTGCGTCCCAAGGCCTGCAGGCGCATCTTGTGGAAGACGCGCTGGCTGCGGCGTTGTGCGCTTTCGGCAACTTGTTCCATGCGCTCATCTTCGCCTTAGCGCCAAAACCGGTCAATTGTCCTTTCGGGCAGGTGTTTCCATCCGGAGGCCCTTTCTTTCGCATTAACTTCCGGATAACTTGTACCCGCCCTTTCCAAGCCTTAGAATACTTCGGCGGCAAAAACGTTTGATATCAGTGCCTTATCCATTCTGCCGCCGCGTTTTCATGGAAATCATCCAGCAGTATTTTGGAAGCGAATCGTTGTGCCTGAGGGCCTTATATGAACCTTACTGAACTGATCGAAGGTCGGCGCGAGCAGCATCTCGCTGAGCTTTGCGAGTTTCTTCGCATTCCTTCCATCAGCGCGAAGAGCGAGCACAAGCCAGACATCGAGCGCGCCGCAAAATGGGTCGCCGACCACCTTCGTTCCGCCGGGTTCAGGACGGTACAGATCATCCCCACCGATCTTCATCCGCTCGTTTATGCCGAATCGCTCGAAGCGCCCGGTAAACCGACCGTCCTTTTCTATGGCCACTACGACGTGCAGCCCGCCGAACCGCTCAATCTTTGGACTTCTCCCGCCTTTGATCCGCAGACTCGCGCCGGAAATATCTATGGCCGCGGCACCGCCGACGACAAAGGCCAGGTCCACATTCATCTGAAAGCGCTGGAATCCCTTCATCAGTCGAACGGCAAGTTCCCGATCAACATCAAGGTGTTGATCGAAGGCGAAGAAGAAGTCGGCAGCGTCAGCCTGTGGGATTACGTGCAGGCCAACAAGGAAAAGCTGAAGGCCGACGCGCTGATTGTCTCTGACACCGCCATGCTCGGCAGAGGCGTTCCTTCCATCACGTACGGCTTGCGCGGGTTGAACTACTACCAGATTGAAGTCACTGGGCCTACTCGCGATCTCCACTCGGGTGTATATGGAGGTGCCGTGCCGAATCCCCTCACCGTCCTCAGTGAGCTTTTCGCGAAGCTGCACGATAAGAATTTTCGTGTGACGGTTCCGGGGTTCTACGATGATGTGGACGCCGTCCCTGCAGCGGAGCGAAAGGCGCTCAATGCGCTGCCGTGGAAGAAAAAAGATTTCGAGCGCGCCGTTGGTGCAGCGGGCTATGCCGGCGAAAAGGGGTTCACGACCGCGGAACGGTTGTGGATTCGCCCCACGCTCGAACCCAGTGGTATCTGGGGCGGCTATCAGGGCGAGGGTGCAAAGACCGTCATTCCTTCCAAGGCCTACGCGAAATTCTCCACGCGCCTGGTTCCCAGTCAAAATCCCAGGCAGATTGCCAAACTCGTCGAGCAGCACATCCGGAAGCTGCTTCCGAAGACCGTAACTTGCAAATTTGAGACGCTAAGCACCGGCAAGCCCTGGGTGGCGGCCTATCACGCCCCGGTGTTCCACGTGGCACAGTCCGCGCTCCAGAAGGGTTTCGGTAAGAAAGCTGTCTTCATTCGCGAAGGCGGCTCCATTCCGTTCGTCACGCAGATGCATGATACCTTTAAGGTGCCTTGCGTGCTTCTGGGTTTCGGCTTGCCCGACGAAAACGCCCACGCACCCGACGAACATCTTTCGCTGGAGAACTATTTCGGCGGTATTAAAGCCATCGCACATCTCTACGAAGGCATGGCCTCGATGTAATTGCGGTCTGCGATTATTTCGGTCCGTTGCGATCCAGCCGAAACAGATAGCAACCTGCTTCCGTGCTGCGTACGTGGATGTACTTCACAGCCGGATCGGCAAACAGGTTCTCCACTTCTTCTGCTTCGCCTCGGCCGGTCAGCCGCTTCTCCGCCAGCAGCCTGCGGTCCTCGCCATACGCCGCCAGCGTCAGCAAACGTCCCTTGTATTCCTCGGGAAAGGATTGCTGCGCCTCGTTCCTTTGGCATTGCTCTGCATGAATGTAGACCGGGCCCGGCAGCGGCGGCTCGCCCAGCTCTCGGAACGGGTCGTATGTAAACAGAAGAAGTTCTTCTTCGTGCGGGAGGATCAGGCGCAAGCAATGGCGGCATGGCGCTCGTCCGGCCGCTGGCTCTCTATGTGCCGGGAATCCATACACGGGCGCTTTGCCCGTCGCGCGAACGAATTCCGCGACTTCGCTGGGGATTGCAGCTACCTGAAAAGAACTCATGGTTCACCTCGCCGGAGGTGTCCGGCAAAGTGAATTTTCCGCTTCTGCGTGAACTGCTTCTATCCGTTTTGCTGCCCCAAATTCCTAAATCGTCGACAACTGCTCTCTCCGTCCGTTGGCATACTCTTGCAGTGCGGAGTTTGCGCCGGTGATCGTCTTCAGCGCCTCCGCCACCGCTGGCAGATCTTTGCCGCGCAGCACCACATACATTTCGTCCTCGCTCAGGCCCGTATACACGCGGTTTCCGATGCATCCCAGGCTGGTGATGGCTCCATGTTGCAAGGATGCCGGCAACGCCATACACGTGGGTCTTCCGAGCGTCGGCGCGCCGCTAGCCACGCCAGCGCGATTCACGGCTTCTTGCAGCAGCATCGCCCCTGCCGGTTTCACGGCGAACAGCGCAACATCCGGCACGGCCGTTGTCTCTCCGAGAGGCGTATACAGAATGGCCTTTGGCGGTTTCGCCAGCCGTGGAATCTGCGGCAATTCTTCCGGCTTCACGTAGCCCAGATCAAACATGAACTTCAGCGTCTGCTCCGTCTCTTTTTCCCGCTCCGGCGAAAGCGTTATGTTGTGTGTGTAGGCTCCAACCGCGCAATTGAAGTGATTTTCGGGCACGGTATAAAAAGTTCGCCCCTCTGCCGCGAGGCGCCAAAAACTGCAGCCGGAAGGCTCGCTGCCTTCGAAGTTTTTCACATTCGCGGGCGCCTGATCCAAAAACGTGACCGCTACTGCGCGTCGCAACGCCTTCGTCGCCGCCGCGACCTGCTGGTCGATTTCCTTTGCGTTCCAAACTGCCGTCATTCGCCTTCTCCTTGATTCATTTGGGATTAGGAAGGATAACATAGCGAAAACAGCCAGCAACTCCGCAGGCATCATGCTCCTACCCGCATGAAACCTGTGCGTTTTGCACATCCCTCAAAAAATTCGCATTTTTCCCTTCATTTTCGCGGTTTCGCACTTGCGTTCGCTACCTGCGTTCGCTATAGTTCCATGCGGCCCGGGTTTTTCATCGAAAAATAGGGGTTTTTCGCTCGTGCCGGCCTCGATCGCTCGGGGTGGAGAGTAAAATTCAGGAGGATAAGCAGACTAAATGGCAGCTAAGCCACTGAGCAAGACCAAAATCGTTGCACATATTGCCGAGAAAGTGGGCACGTCCAAGAAGACGATCGCCACTTTTTTCGAGGAACTTCACAAGCTCGCGGTTAAAGAAGCAAAGGGCGCGGCTGGTAAGTTCGTCATTCCCGGCATCGGTCGCGTTGTAAAGGCGCATCGCAAGGCGCGCATCGGCCGCAATCCTCAGACCGGCGAACAGATCAAGATCAAGGCCAAGACGGTGGTTCGCCTCCGTCCCGCCAAGGTCCTGAAGGATGCGGTTCTGAAGTAGTTTTTTCTCCCGCCCGGGAGAAAAACAAATTGAAACCCCCGGCAGCCTGGCTCTTCAGGCCTCCGGGGGTTTTTCTTTCTAGGCTCGTGAAGTATCTAGAGCGTTTTTACGTACGCGATCACATCTTTAATCTGGACCGGCTCGAGCACATCCTTGAACGGCGGCATCAACTGGTCGCCATTCTCGATCCATGTTTTCAGGCTATCGTCGGTGATTTTGTTCCCATTCACGCTGAAGGTTCCGCGCTTAGATAGGCCTTTCAGCCCTGGACCAATCTTCTTCTGGTCGCTTGTATCGTAATGGCACAACGAACATTTCTGCTGGAACAGCGATTTGCCCCGCGCAACGGCTGCCGAGTTCGAGCCGCCCGACTTTTTCGCGGAGTCGGGCTTCGCGGCGTCCTGCGCCAAGAGCGCTCCTGCTCCCGCCAAGGTCCCGCAAAGTGCCGTCGCAAAGATTGCTTTTAGGATCCGATTCACGTTTCCCCCCATTCTTCCGGTAAGTGCTTCTCTCTTCTTCATTCTCTCCATTCTTTGCCCGAATTTCCACCCACCCCGGCAAACCGGACAGGTGCGCTTTTGCACAGCGTAGGACCTTCGTACCTTTGACCTTGCGCGGTTTTCCCCTCCACAATGGCTCATGAATCAGGAGACCCTGACTCGCGCGTGGGAAGTGTTGCAAGACGCCTATCAAGCACAAATGGAAGGTGATTACGATCGCGCGGTCGAGCTTTACCAGTCGTCTCTGGACCTTCATCCGACTGCCGAAGCGCACACATTCTTAGGCTGGACGTACCACTTTCAGGGTAAGCTGCTCGATGCCATTTCCGAGTGCAAGCGTGCCATCGAACTCGATCCCGATTTTGGCAATCCTTACAACGATATCGGCGCTTATATGATCGAACTCGGCCAGTTCGACGAAGCTATCCCCTGGTTGCAACAAGCCGTCGAAGCGCGCCGCTACGAGCCGCGTCACTTTCCGCATTACAATCTGGGCCGCGCGTATCTCGGCAAGGAAATGTACGGCCAGGCGATCCGTTGTTTTCAGGAAGCTCTTACGATCGAGCCGCGCTATTCGCTTGCGCGCAATGCTCTCGAATCTCTCCGTCGCTTGGTGAATTAGTTCTTCATTTCCTGTAGCGCGGCTTTTATGCCAGCCCGGTTTTGCCTATTGCCCAGCCTTCCCTGGTTTTACAACGCGATCATAAATCCAAAGCAGCAGCGTTGTGGCGGTCCCAATTGCCGTCAAGGCCCACAAGAACAGCGCCGGCCGGTGCTGCTGTTCTCCAAAATGATGCAGCAGGATCCCACCAATCGGTCCGGAAGCAAACGCTCCAATACCGAGCGGCAGAAACGCAAATCCCATGTAGGTGCCCTGTTGCCCCGGCGGCGCCAGGCGCGAAATGTAATCGTAATAGCGCGGTTGCTGGATCAATTCGCCCACGGCAATTACGATCAGCGTGCCGTAGGCGCCCAAAATGCTTCCAGTCAGACCAAGCACCGAGAAACCCAGCATCGAGATCAGAGTCCCGAGCACCACGGCGCGAAACGCGGGCATTTTTCGCGTCAGTACGCTGAACGCAACCGTAAACGCAATGACGATCAGCGGCCCCGTCGAAAGCATCCTCTCCGTGTCCGCGTTGCCGTTCACATAATCGTGAACGTAGATCGGCAACGTCACAAACTCCTGCCAGTACACGATCCAATAGCCCGAGAAGATCAGAAGAAACAGCATGAACTTCGGATTGCCCAGAACCTTCAGGAAATTCTTCAGCGTCACGCTCAGGCTTTCCGTTGCCGCTTCGCCGGACTTGCGCGGCTCCCGGAAAAACAGCAGCACGGCAAAAAACATCACGAAGACACTCAGCGACGACATGCGGAACACATTTTCCACACTAAAATTCCGATGCACCCACGACGCGACGAATGGCCCCAGCGCTCCGCCGATGTTCACCAGCGTGTAGTAAATGGAATATCCGATGGAGCGCACGTTTTCGTCCGAAGCCCGAGCCGTCGTCCCCACCACGCTCGGTTTCACCAGCGCAATTCCCAGTGCCGGAAGCATCAGCACGAACGTCACCAGCGCCACTAGCGGCACGGCCGCACGCACCGGAGCGAGCCAGGCGGCGCCGAGCGATCCCAGAAGAAAATACGATCCCGCCAGAATCAAATACGCCAGCGAAAGCGCACGTCGGAATCCCAGCCGGTCGGCAATCGCCCCGCCAAAAATCGCCAGAAACCATACCAGCCCGCCGAACAGCCCGGAAAGATTGGCGGCTCGCTCCAGTGGAAAGCTCAGCGTTTCATGCAGGTACCGCGCGAGCGAAGCGAACGCGGCGTAGTACGCCAGACGCTCAAACAATTCGCTGACATTCGCGACCCAAAACGCCCGCTCAAATCCGTGCTTTATCTCTCCCAGCCGCTGCCCAAAACTCATCCGCCCTCCGCCACGCTCAAGCCGCGAATCATACTACCTCGTCGAATCCCGCCGTCTGCGTTCTCCGTTTCGCTCATTGGGCTCTCGGTTCCGCTCGTTCCTTCGACGCGGCGTTCCACATTTCTTGCTTGATCTTCCACGTTCCCTGCGCATTCTTGTGCAGGATCAACAGAATATTTCCGCGGCCCTCGTTGCCTCCACCGCCCCCGCCCCCGCGTGCCGCCATAAGATACTCCAGATTTCTGTGCTTCCCGCAAATTCCCTTCGCGCCAAACACACCCATTGCGAAAACCGCGCTCTGCGGCGTATGTTTCCTACACGGCACGGCCTGGTTCAGCCGCGCCCGCCGCACAACGGGGAGGCACGCAGATGGGGTACCTGCTGGTACGTCATAAGGTCAGGGAGTACCACGAGTGGAAGCGCGTCTTCGACGCTCACAAGGACGCGCAACGGCAAGCGGGCCTGCGTATCGAGAAGGTCATGCGCAATTTATACGAGCCGGATGAAGTCTTCCTGTTCTTCGAAGTGATGGATCTTGCAAAAGCCCGCGGTTTTATCTCTTCTCCGGAGGTGTCCGTCGCGCAAGCCGACGCTGGAGTCGTGGACAAGCCCGATATCTATTTTATGGCTTGATTCCCGCCCTCCCGTCGCGTCTCGCAGCTGCCAGTCGGTTCGCAGCACGTTACGGCTTGGGCTTTTCCGCTTCCTGCTGTCTCAGCCGCTCTTCGGTCCAAGGCGGCACGATGCCGACCGATCGCGCATAGGCGATGGATTGTCCGAGATGCTCGCCGTAATGGCCGGAAATCATGAAGAAGAAGCCTCGAATGGTCGTCTGTCCACGCGACGTCTTGATTTCCTTGTCCAGTTCGGACTCCTTGACCGCCAAGATCGCTTCGCGCATATGCGCGAAGGAGTCCTTCAGGGCCTGGATTACTTTCGCTTTATCCGTCGACGCAGCGATAAAGCTCTTGGGCTCGTATCCCGCGGGAAGCGGCGTGCCCAACATCTTCGCATAGGCATAATTTGCGGTGACTACATGCATGTAGACTTCCCCGGTGGTGCGAACGCCTTCCGCGGGACGCCAGTTGTATTTTTCCGCGGGAATCGCGTCGGCCAGGCGCATGAAGCGCTGTTCGTAGAAGGAAACTTCATCCAGGAATTCAAGTCTCGGGCCGGCAGTAGGGACCGATGCCACCGACGGTTTCTCGGCCGGCTTTTCTTGCGCTGGCGTGCAAATGACGCAACCGAAGGCAAGAAGGCAAAAACATAAGACCCGTCCGCGCATCACAACAATCCCCCATTTCGCAGACCAAAAGAAGCGACCATATTCTATACCGGAACCGCCACGTCAGCGCGGATCGGGGAAGGCGTGCGACGCGAAGATGAGAGAAGCCGGAAGGTGCTCGGCAAAATAGGCGGCATCATGCTTGCCCGGGTAGATGTGAAATTCGTGCGCGACATGCCGCGAACTGAGGATCTTGTCCAACGCAGCAGCCCCGTCTTCAAAACCGTAGTCGTCCTGATCGCCGCAGTCGAAATAGATTTTCAGAGTGGCGAGATGCGCCGTGCTTGCGAGTGCGAGCGGGCTGTTGCGCTCCCAAAACGCCGGATCAGGCGGGCTGCCGAACACCGCGCCAAGCACCCGCGACCGTGGAGAATTTGGCGTGGAGCCAAGAAACGCCGGCAGTTTTTCGATCAGCGCGGCGCTGTGCGCGCTGACCGATACAAACAGCTCCGGATGGCGGAACGCCAGGTGCAACGCGCCGTACCCTCCCATGGAGATACCCGCGATGGCGCGATGGCTGCGGCCCGGCGCCGCCCGATAGTGTTTCTCGATAAAAGGGAAAAACTCCTGGAGCAGGAAATCCTCGTAGCGCGTCTTTCCGTCCTTGGAGTCGATGTAAAAGCTTGCGCCTCCTTCCGGCGTGGCGATCAGGAAGTCCTTGAGCTCGCCACGCTCGCGCATGTCTTCGTAAAGATTCCACGCCCCGGAATGGATAAAGAATTGCTCGTTGTCGCCGAGACCGTGGAGGAAGTAAAGGATCGGGAATTGCCGCGACTTATCGGCGTCGAACGAGAGAGGAAGAACGATGCAGTACGGCACGGCGCGGGCAAGAATCTTACTCGGAGCCTTGTTGCATTCGACCCGGCCGGTGGCGCCGAAGCTAAGCGTAGCCGCAACGAAAAGCGCCGCGCACAAAGCAGGGCAACGAACCTTATTCATACCGCAGAGCGTCGACCGGATTGAGCTTGGCTGCACGAGAAGCAGGATAAAGTCCCGCGAGCAGGCTGACAACCACGCCTAGGACCAGCGCTACAATCACCAGCCACCAGGGCACCGAAGTGAGTTCAATCGGATTCAGGTTCTGGCGCTTTAGATAAACGTTGACGCCGAAAGTGATCGCCCGGCCGAGTAGCCAGCCAAAACCCACGCCTAGAATTCCGCCGAGGAATCCCATGATCCCCGCCTCCACGAAAAACAGTTGGCGCACGTCGGAGTCCGCCGCTCCCAACGCCTTCAACACTCCGATTTCGCGACGCCGCTCGAGAATGGCCATGACCAGCGTGTTCACAATTCCAAGCGTAGCCACGGTCAGGGCCAAGCCGCCGAAGATACCGAGCAGCGAATCAAACAGCGAGAAAAAGATCTGCAGCGATTTCGATGCGTCCAGCAGCGAAAACGCGTTGAAGCCGAGATTCTTGATGGAAGCTTCCAGAACGCTAACTTGTGACGGCGATTTTGCGCGCACCGAGAGCGAGGGATAAACGGTCTTGTTGGCATTGCTGCCGCGAACGATGTCCCGCAGGTCATTTACTTGCGCGGCGCGCAGCGTGGAGGCGGTGTCCAAGGGAATCAGCAAGCGCGCGTTGCCCGTGCCGCCGTAGCCCGCGGCCGGTTCGGTCTCAACGATTCCGACAATTTTCAAGTGCAGCTCTTTCGGCACGACGGAAAATCCGCCGCCTTCGCCTGCGCTCGAAGCACTGTCTCCACCCGCTGCCGGAATCGCCTGCCGTTCGGCGTACCGCAACGTCAGATCCTGGCCGATCAGCGAAGGGGGCTTATCCGAAAGGTCCTTCGCAAATTCGATCTGCAGGATCGCCTCATTGGCGCTGGCGGAAGAAAAGAAATTTCCCTGCATCCCATCGAAAGCGCCCGAATTGCGAGAAGAATCCGGCATGCCCGCGACCACCGTTGCATACGGCTTGTTGTGGAAGCGCACCTCAGTGAAGAAGCGCACCTGCGGATAAACTTCAATCACATTCGGAAGCTTTTCGAGCTCTCTCCGGGCATCCTCATCCAACGGACGCGGCGGCTTGTCCGTTTGCACTTCCCGTTGCGGGCGCCCCATGCCGCGGAAATTGTTTTTAGCCGTCACGAAAATGGTGTCAAAGAGCCCGCTTTGCGAGAGCCGTTTGGAAGTGAATTGTTGCAGACCTACCCCGATCGACATGATGGCTACGAGGGACGCGACCCCAACCGCCACGCCAAGAGTCGTGAGCGCGTTGCGGAGGAGTGCTTCGCGCAAATTTCTCAGCGCTAGGTCGCTCAGGTCCTGAAATTTCATTGCGCTTCGCCTCTGGTCGTCGGCGCGGTACTCAGCAACTTCCCGTCGCCCATGGTGGCCAGGCGGTCCGCAAAGCGCTCGGCGAGTGGCCGTTCGTGTGTCACCATCACGATCGTCATTCCCAAATTTGTTTGCAGTTCGCGCAACAGCGACAGGATCGCTTCGCCGGTGGTCGAGTCCAGATTGCCGGTCGGTTCATCGGCAAGTAGTATTTTGGGAGAATTGACCAGCGCACGCGCGATCGCCACGCGCTGCTGTTCGCCCCCGGAAAGCTCCGAAGGGCGATGGCCGGTGCGATGCGTCAGCCGAACCCGCTCCAGCGCCTCGCGCACGCGCCCGGCTCGCTCCGATCGCTCCACCTCCGCCAGCCGCAGCGGCAGATCCACATTTTCTTCCAGCGTCATGCGCGGCAGCAGGTTGAACGATTGAAAAATCATGCCGATGGTATTGCGCCGGTAGCGCGCCAGCTCCAGGGGTGAAAGCGCGGCAAGATTCGCTCCATTCGCCACAATAGCGCCGGCGGTCGGTCGGTCCAGCCCGGCGATCAAATTCAGCAGCGTGGATTTTCCCGATCCCGACGACCCCAGCAGCGCCAGATATTCGCCGCGCCCGACCGAGAGCGAAACGTCATCCACGGCTCGTACGAAACTTTCCCCCATTTTGTAGTGGCGGGAGATGTGATCCAACTGCACAGCAGGTTGTGTGTCAGGCATAGGGTCGAATAATGATACGTCCAGAGCCGCGGAAATCTTTCATTTCGTTTGGATGCGAACCGCCGGTCCTCCGTGAGACTTGCGATAGAATACGGACGACAAAAGGCGACAAAGGGAGGAGCATGAAAGCAATCGCTGAAGGTGGACCCTGGATCGATGACTATTTGGCGCGAAAAGGAACACCACTTCGCGAGATCGCGCAAGGGTTGCGGCGCCTGATGAAAAGGAGCGTGCCGGACTGCAAGGAAACCGTGAATCCGTGGAAGCTTCCGACCTTTGAGTCGCATGGTCCGTTGTGCTATTTGTCGATCGGGAAAAACCATGTGACCTTCGGATTCCTCTGTGGCACCTCGTTACCCGATCCTGGCAGGTTGCTCGAAGGCACTGGAAAAAGTCTGCGGCAAGTAAAATTACGCTCCGCCGCCGACTTGCAGAAGCCGGCGCTGAAAAAGTTGATCCAATCCGCCGCGCGCCTCAACAAGAAGGAACCGATGCAAGGTATGAAGGTGAAGAAGAAGTAGATTAGCTACTGTGCTAGCATTTATATCTGCTCAATTCGGACCTGCCTGGGCAAGGAGCCTACCTGAATGCCTGCGACCATGAAGGCGCTGCGGAAGACGCAAGCGGGCAAAGGTCTGCGCGTCGAAAAGATCCAGGTACCGTCGATTGGCCCTAGCGACGTCCTCGTGCGCGTCAAAGCCAGCTCCATTTGCGGCACGGACCTGCACATTTACGGGTGGGATCGCTGGTCGCAGGGGCGCATCAAGCCTCCGGTGACGCTCGGTCACGAATTTTGCGGTGTGGTAGAACAGGCCGGTGAAGAAGTTACCGCGGTGAAGGCAGGCGATCGTGTCAGCGCGGAGATGCACTTGAACTGCGGCCACTGCCACCAGTGCCGGCTCGGCCAGGCGCACATTTGCCAGAACCTGCGAATCATCGGCATCGATCTCGATGGCGCATTCGCGGAATTCGTGAAAATTCCGGCCACAAATATCTGGAAGTTGGATCCCGCGATTCCCGAACACTACGCGGCCATTCTGGACCCGCTTGGCAACGCCGTGCATACGGTTTTGGCGGGCGCGATCGCCGGTCAAACCGTTCTGGTAACCGGTTGCGGGCCGATCGGGTTGATGTCCATCGCGGTATCCAAAGCTTGTGGAAGTTCCACCGTCTTCGCGACGGAAACCAACCAGCACCGCCGTGAACTCGCCCAAGAAATGGGCGCGCACTATGTGTTGAACCCGATGAACGAAGACCCGGTGAAGAGAATTCTCGAAGCTACAGGTGGAACGGGCGTGGATGTCCTGCTCGAGATGAGTGGCAATCCGGTGGCCATCCAGCAGGGTTTTCGCGCTCTACGTGCCGGTGGGAGGGCTTCGCTCCTCGGCATTCCCACAGAAAATGTACCTCTTGATCTGGTGCAGGACGTCATTTTCAAGGGTGCCACGGTGCAGGGAATCTACGGCCGCCGCATGTATGAAACCTGGGTGCAGATGACCGCATTGTTAAAAGCCGGCCGCGTGAACCTCGAGCCGCTCTTTGGTGAGCGGATCGAACTGGACAATTTCGAGGCCGCGTTTGCAAAGCTGCAAAACGGGCTGGCGGGCAAGATTCTGATGTACCCGAACGGAATTCACAAATAAACCTGGCCATTTTGAATCTGAAGGAAAGGGAAACAATATGAGCGAAATGGCAACGCAAATCACAAAACACGATCCACTGCGCTACGTGAGCGAAACGCTGCAGGATCTGCGGTCAAAAGGAGTGGCGCCGAAATTGCGCGTCCTCGAAGGTGAACAAAAGCCCGTCTGCACCTTCGACGGGCGCGAAGTGATCAACCTTGCCTCCAACAATTATCTGGGGCTGACCACACACAAAGCCCTGCGCAAGGCATCGATCGAAGCCGTGCGCAAACTCGGTGTGGGAGCGGGAGCAGTGCGGACCATCGCCGGAACGATGAAACTGCACATGGATCTAGAGGAGCAGATCGCGAAGTTCAAGAATGTCGAAGCTTGCGTCGTCTTTCAATCTGGCTTCACCGCGAACGCCGGCACCGTTTCCGCCGTTCTTGGCAAAGACGACCTGATCGTTTCCGACGAATTGAATCACGCCTCCATCATCGATGGCGCACGCCTTTCCAAAGCCACAATAAAAGTCTTCAAACACAAGGACGTTAAGGACTGCGAGCGCATTTTGCAGGAGCACGCAGACTTTCCCGGCAAGAAACTGATCATTACCGACGGCGTTTTCTCCATGGACGGCGACATCGCGCCGCTGCCCGAACTCTGTGACCTCGCGGAAAAATACGCCTGCACCATGATGGTGGACGACGCCCATGCCAGCGGCGTGCTGGGCCGGGGCGGGCGCGGCACCGTCGACCATTTTCAGTGCCACGGCCGCGTGCATATCCAGGTGGGCACGCTCAGCAAAGCCATTGGTTCGATGGGCGGCTATGTTTGCGGCTCGCGCGACCTGATAGATTTTCTCTATCTGCGCGCGCGTCCGTTTCTCTTTTCCACGTCCCATCCACCGGCGACCGCCGCGGCGTGCCAGGCGGCATTCACACTGCTCGATTCCGCGGAAGGTGAGAAGCTGGTCAAGAAGCTCTGGGCCAATACGAAACTTTTCAAACGCGAACTGAAGAAACGCGGCTTTGAATTCAAAGTCAGCGAAACCCCGATCATTCCGATTCACGTAGGCGACGCCGCCAAAGCCTTTGAATTTTCCCGCAAACTGTTCGACGCCGGTATATTCGCGCCCGCCGTCGGCTATCCAACCGTGGGCGAGGGAAAGGCCCGGCTGCGCGCCATCGTTAGCGCCGCGCATAAACGCGAACACCTGCTGAAAGCCGCGGACACCCTTGCGGAGGTCGCGAAGCCCCTTGGAATCGTGTAACACCTCTAAGGTGATCGCTTGATTTTTGCCTGCGTGTAACTTTTCTCCGAGCCACGCGTGATTTTTTCAAAGCGCGCAACCCATGCGGCGCATCTAACTTGTTAGCCGACGCCGCTTTAGTCTTGGCAATCGTCTTGCTCTTTTGAGGCCCGGCCTACACTGTATGTCTACCGAAGGCCGCTCCAGCCCATCGAAAATGCGATTTGTCGGTAGGAGGTTTGGATTATGAATCGGTCCGCCATTTTTATTGCGATCGGAATGTTGTCCCTTGGAACAGCGGCTGCACAGTCAGAAAAAGACCTGCAAGGCAACCCGCAAACGCCGGCTTCCACGTCGTCAGCACAGACGACGCAAGCCAATGCCTCACTGGCCAATGGCTCGTCCATTGACGCGGCCTTGACGAAATCCATCGACACGAAGAAAGCGAAAAAAGGTGATCCCGTCAGCGCTCGCATCGTCGAGGACGCAAAAGAACAAGACGGGAAAACCGTTATTCCCAAAGGCTCGAAGCTTGAGGGGCACGTAACCCAAGCTTCTTCGCGCGAAAAGGGAGACTCGTTCTCCACGTTGGGAATCGTCTTTGATAAGGCGATCCTCAAGGACGGCCAGGAAGTCCCCTTGAACGTGCAAGTGCAGGCGCTTGCCATCTCGCAGGATGCCGCGACCGCGCCAGCGGCCGGCCCCGGTATGGGCGGCATGGCCCCGATGGGCGGTGGTGGCGGAGCGCCTGCTGGCGGTGCCCGATCCGGCGGCAGCGGCGGATCATCCGGCGGAATGAGTTCGGCGACAACTGCTCCTCCCATGACACCAAACCCTAATACGGCCGCGAACATCGACACGAATAACGCGGCGGCTGGTACCGGCGCCGTGGGTGGCTTAAACTCATCGGGAAAATTGAATCCCGGCAGTCGCGGAGTGTTCGGTCTTCAGGGAATCGGCCTGGCCACGGCGGCAGAAGGCACGCAACAAACTGCGGTCGTCACTTCGACAGATAAGAATGTCCATCTGGATAGCGGCACGCAGTTGCTGTTGGTGACCCAGGGTCCGAAGTCCTGAGGAGTCCTCGTTTGTAAACCAGCCGCGTTTTCCCGTCACCGCCGTGGCGAAGGCCTTGCGTCTTTCGCCCTCTGCTATACTCGCGCGATGGCGTCAAAAGCTGAAGCCACAACGCAAAAACTTTTTCTCGTCGACGCCATGGCGCACGTCTACCGCGCTTTTTTCGCGCCGATGGTCCGCATGAACGCGCCGAGCGGCCTTCCCACCAAGGTTCCATTCCTCTTCGCGAATATCCTTAAGCGCCTGATCAAGGACTACCGCCCGGAATACCTCGGCATCGTCTTCGACACCAGCAAGCCTACGTTTCGCGACAAGCTTTTCGAATCCTACAAAGCGCATCGCGCTCCCATGCCGGACGAGATGAAAATTCAGTTGCCGTATGTGCGGCGTCTCTGCGAAGCCATGCGCCTGCCCATCGTGGAACTCGACGGCTACGAAGCCGACGACGTGATCGGTACGCTAGCCAAGCTCGGCGCAGAGCAAAAACTAGAGGTCCTGGTCATCTCCAACGACAAGGACATGATGCAGCTCGTGAATCCCGGCGTGCGCATATTGCGCACCGGTTCCGGTGGAGCGAAAGCGGACACCATCGTCGACGCCCGGAAAGTCGAGGAAATTCTCGGCGTACCGCCGGACAAAGTGATCGATCTGATGGCGCTGCTGGGCGATACCGTCGACAACATTCCCGGGGCAAAAGGCATTGGCGAAAAAGGCGCCGCCGAACTGATCCAGAAATACGGCAGCGTGGAAAACGCCCTTGCGCATGCGGACGAAGTGCCCAACAAGCGTTACCGTGAGGCCCTCCAGCAGCAAAAAGAACAAGTCATGATGAGCAAGCAACTCGCGGCTATCGAAACCGCGGTGCCGTTGCAACTCGATCTCGAAAAATTGAAGTGGCGCGACCCTGACCCCGGCGCGCTGATGGAGCTGTATCGCGAGCTCGGCTTCAATTCGCTGCTGAAAGAATTGCTGGCAAGCGGAGCACCGGAAAAAAGCGCCTTCATTCCTGCTGAAGCGGGAAATGGAGAGTCGGCTGAATCCAGCGGCCCGAAAAAAGATTACGCGCAGTTTTTAAACGCGGAGGAGCTGGGCGGCTATCTCAAGAAACTTCCCGCGAAAGCTCCTCTCGCCATGTGGTTGAACGTCGATTTGGGCACGCGCGAGTCCGAAGGCTTTGGAACGCACCTCGCGGGCATTGAATTCTCCTCGAACGAAGGCCAAGGCCGCGCCATTTGGGCCGATGACAAAGGCGAAGTGCTCAAAGTCCTCCAGCCGGTTCTCCGCAACGAAAAGCAGCGCAAAATCGTTCACGACCCGAAGCTATTTCAGTTGCTCGCCGGAAAAACAGAAAGGATCGAGCACGCTACGCTGCTTTACGCTTTCCTTTTGCGCCCAACCACCGCCAAACACGATTTCGCCGATGTCGTCTTCCGCACTTTCAACGTGCCGCTTGGCGGTGGTTCCGGAGAACGCGCCGATTATCTGCAACGCCTGGCCCCGGTGCTCCGCAAACAGATCGAAGAGCAAGGCCTCGCCGAGGTCTACGAGAAAATCGATCTTCCGCTGGCGGGTGTGTTGGCGGAGATCGAGCGAGTTGGAATCCATGTCGATCCCAAGGCACTCCAGAAAATGTCGGAGTCGATGGAGAAGGAAATCCGCCGCCTGGAGAAGGACATTTGGAATCTGGCAGGCTCCGAATTCAACGTGAATTCTCCGGTGCAACTGGCCGAGATTTTGTTCGACAAGCTGAACCTCCAGCCGCCGGGTCGCCGCGGCAAAGCGAAAGAACGTTCCACCGCCGCGGATATTCTGGAGGAGCTCGCGAACCAGCATGCATTGCCCGCGAAAATCATCGAGTACCGCGAAATCGCCAAGCTGAAATCCACGTATGTCGACACGCTCCCCAAATTGATTCACCCCGAAACGGGCCGGTTGCACACCAGCTTTTCGCAAACGGGAGCGGTCACGGGCCGGCTCAGCTCCAGCGATCCGAATCTACAAAACATTCCAATCCGCACCGAGTTGGGCCGCGAAATCCGCGCCGCCTTCGTAGCGGAAAAAGGAAAACTTCTTCTGTCTGCCGACTATTCGCAGATCGAATTGCGGGTCATGGCGCATTTTTCGCGCGATCCAGTTCTAATCGAAGCTTTCCGCAACGGCGAGGACATCCACGCCCGCACCGCGCAGGAAGTGTTCGGCGTAGGCCCGCTCGCGCAAACCCCCGATCATCGCCGCGCCGCCAAAGCCATCAATTTCGGAATCATCTACGGCCTCTCGGCCTTCGGCTTGGCCAAGCAACTGGGGATCGAGCAGAGGGAAGCCGCGCAATTCATCAACGCTTATTTTGCGCGTTACCGCGGCGTCAAAGAATATCTGGACAATGTGCTGGTGGAAACGCGCAAGACCGGCGTAGCCAAAACGCTTTTCGGTAGGATCCGGCCCATCTCTGAGATCAACGCGCCTCAGATGCAATTGCGAAATTTTGCGGAACGCACGGCTCTGAATTCTCCGCTGCAAGGCACCGCCGCCGATCTCATCAAGCTGGCCATGATCTCCATCGACGCGCGCCTCAAAAAAGATAAACTCGCAGCGCGCATGATCCTGCAGGTGCATGACGAACTTCTCTTCGAAACGCCGGCGAAAGAAAAGGAGGCGCTCGAAAAACTGGTGTGCGAGGAAATGGAAGGCGTATACGAACTAGCCGTTCCGCTTGTCGTGGAAGTCGGCACCGGGCCAAACTGGCGCGATCTGGACTGAAACGCGTTGCCGTATGCCCTGTTCCGGGGCATCTTTCAATGCCTCCGCGCCATCTATATCCAGAGCCCTCGCGAAACTGTCCTGAAGTACAGGCGATAGTTTGGTCACGACGAGAGAGCCGAGTCCCACCCTCTTGGCATGGCGTGCTAGCCTGAATCGAATTCAACGGGTGTGCAATGCGCCGACTTCCTATCCTGCTGGCAGTGTGGGTTGCTGCAATTTTACTTGCTGCTTGCAGCGGCGGCAGCAGTTCCGGTCAAAACAATAGCGGAAGTACGTCCGGCATCACGTTGACCCTTACGCCGACCAGCGCCACCGTCGTTGTGAGTCAAAGCACCGCCTTCCAGGCAACCGTCACCGGATCGACGAACACCGCGGTGACCTGGGAAGTGAATGGAACCGTTGGAGGGAATTCGACGGTTGGAACCATCGCTGGCGGTGTCTACACCGCTCCGGCGTCGGTTCCGAATCCTGCCAGCGTTACCGTGACGGCTGTCGCGCAAGCCAGCACCGCTGCCTCCAAATCCGCGGTCGTTCTCGTGGTTGCGGCCAACGCCAATCAACAAGGGCAGGCCATTCCCATAAAGCTCGGCACCTCCGGTGGAAATGCAAACGACTCCAGCACGCAGGGGAACCTGGTCTATTGCTGCGGCGGCACGCTCGGCTCTCTGCTCCAGCGCAACGGCAGCTACTACATCTTAAGCAACAATCACGTGCTCGCGCGCAGCGATTCCGCCAGCATCGGCGACAACATTATTCAGCCGGGGCTGATTGACGCAAACTGCTCGGCAACCGGCACTACCACGGTCGGCAATCTGACCCAGTACGTAAATCTGGAAGCCCCTGGAACCAACGTTGATGCGGCCATCGCGCAAATTGTTTCCGGCACCGTGGACACATCCGGAACAATTCTTTCTCTCGGAGCGACAGCCACCGGCAGCACTCCCGATGCCGGGCCACCCCATGCAGGCAGCGGCAGCTCCGCTAGTATCGGCGAAAATGTCGCAAAGAGCGGCCGCAGCTCGAGCCTCACTTGTTCGTCGGTCGACGCCATCGATGTGCAAACGTCGGTCAGCTATCAGAAAGGCTGCAACACGGGCGCAAGTTTCAGCGTCACCTATACCGGCCAAATCTCTGTCTCTGGAGCGACATTTAGCGCCGCTGGCGACTCCGGTTCGCTCATCGTCGACCAGAATACCGCCGACCCCGTTGCGCTTCTTTACGGAGGATCGGACACGGACACGGTCGGCAATCCCGTTGCCGATGTGTTGAGCGCCCTGAAAGACAGCCAAGGCAACAGCCCGACATTCGTTGGCACCGCCACCACGCACAGCGTCATCGGCTGCACGCTTGCCGCAAACGCCGTCAAAACCGCGCAAGCGCAATCCGCCGCGGCTATTCCTTCCGCTCAACTGGCGGAAGCTCAGCACGCGCGGGACATGCACGCGCCGGAACTGCTCTCCAATCCGTACTTCCAGGCGGTCGGCGTTGGCGCCAGCATCGATCATCCTGGTGAAGTGGCCGTCATTTTAGTCGTCGATCCGTCAGAACCGCCAATGACGATTCCCGCGCAACTCGATGGAATTGCCACGCGCATCGTTCAAGCTTCCTCGGCCGCGCCACATGGAGTCTTCGGCATGGATACTGCCGCGCGCATTGCGCCGGTCGCCGATACGTTCGCGGTCAATTCCATCTCCAAAGCAGAGCTTGCGCGCGCGCAATCGGTGCACACGGCGCGTGCCAATTCGTTAATGAAGCAAACCGGCGTTCAGGGCATAGGCATCACATCGAGCGCCGACGCTCCCGGCGAAGCCGCTTTGATGATTTTCGTCATCCGCGGAGTGCAACGAAGCGCCATCCCCGTGGTCATCGACGGCTTGCGCACGCGCATCCGCGAATCCAGCCGCTTTACCGCCGGCAATCGCGGCAACGAAACGCCCAGCGGATGCCGCCTGCCTCAAGCAAAGCGTGCCTTAGCCGCGAGCCCGCAGTAAAAGCTTTTCCGCCGCTTTCGGCGCATCTTTTCTCTTATCCTGCGCTATCCTGTGTTGCAGAAGCCGAGGAGGAAGACCGCATGGCGCACGCTCCGAAATTTCTTTCGATCGTCAACGACGCGAAAAAGCGCGTCAAGGAAACCAATGTTGCCGACGTCAAGCGCCGCATAGACGCTGGCGAAAAATTCACGCTGGTCGATGTGCGCGAAGAAAGCGAATGGGCCAGCGGTCATCTACCCGGCGCCATTCATCTCGGAAAAGGCATTATCGAGCGGGACGTCGAGCAGCGCATTCCCGCAAGCGATGCGAAGCTCATCCTCTATTGTGGCGGCGGCTTCCGTTCTGCTCTTGCCGCCGACAATCTCCAGAAAATGGGCTACACCAACGTCGAATCGATGGATGGCGGTTGGAAGGGTTGGCTCGCCGCCGGCCTTCCGACGCAAAAAGACTAGCTTCCTCCTGCGAAATGGATGCTCCTGATCGCTGTCTCATTTGCCAATCGTCAGATACCGCGCCGCTTCTGAACGCTCGCGATCATCTTACCGGTGATGACTTCCAGGTTTTTGTTTGCAAACAGTGCGGCGGCGCATTCACCACACCTATGCCGGAGAATTTGGAGCGCTACTATCCTCCTTCCTACCGGGACTATCGACCTTGGTCGCGGCGCATCTTCGAATTTATGTACCGGTTGCAAACTCGGCGTTGGTCGCGAAACATCGGCGCGCCCGGGTTCGCTCTGGAGATCGGGTGCGGTCACGGCTGGATGTTGAACGCGCTTCGCAGCCATGGTTGGCGGGTTTGTGGCACGGAGCGCAACCCCGCGAGCGCGCGTTTCGCCACAAAGGAGCTGCATCTTCCGGTCGTGGCAGGTGACCTCTCAGCGCTGCACGCCGCGCCAACATTTGACTTGATGATCATGCACCACGTCTTGGAGCATCTTCCCGATCCGCAAGAGATGTTGCGTCAATGCGCCGAGCGGCTGAAGGATAGCGGTATGTTAATCGTTGCCGTGCCCAATCGCGCCAGCTGGCAATTTCGCGCGAGCGGCGCGCGCTGGTTTCATCTGGATGTGCCGCGGCACCTGTCGCATTTTACGCCTCCGTGCCTCGAGCGAATCTGCGCGTCGGCTGGACTTCGTGTTGCGCGCATTCGGTATGCTTCGCTCGATCAGGATCCTTTCGGCTGGATGGTGAGCTTCCTGAACTGCATGGGGTTTCCGCAGACGCGATGGCTGCACTGGCTGGCCGGACGCGACCGAGAGTTGTCTTACAAAAATGTCGCCATGCTCGTGCTCTCGCCGTTCCTGCTCTTCGCCGGTTTTCTCCTGGCGCCCGCAAGCTGGATCGCCCGTGCCGGCGCTTGCATGGAAGTTCACATTGTAAGGGCCGCGCCACGGGCGGAATAGATCTTGCATCGTTGCTCGGCACATGTATATTCTTCGGCCCTCCAGACGCCACGGTCCGTTCTGGAGAATCCCAGACAGCAACGCCGCCCACGCTATCCAGATTTTCCTAACACGCTGTGAAATTTCCAGGCCGCAATCTACCTAGGAGTGTCGACGGATGAAAATTTTAAGAGCTTTATCGTTGTTGTGTTTGTTCCTCTGCATTTCCCCGCTTCACGCGCAAACCGTCAAGGTCAATTGGCGAACCGGCGCGCCCTTCGCGAGTTACAAGACGTATGCGTGGCAGGATTCGAAGAATCCGGGCTTGCCCTTTTACGGCCAATGGGTGAAGGCGGACGTGCTCGCTGAATTGAGTGCCAAAGGCCTTACACCTGCCGCCGCTGGCCAAACGTCGGACCTCCTGGTGACCTATCACATCCAAGGCCAGGAAATGATCGACGCCACATCCAACACCGATTCGGATGGCTTCGGCATGGGACCCGGCCCGTGGGGCGGTGGCTGGGGCTGGTATGGTGGCTGGGGTGGTTGGGGTCCCTTTAACGAGGATTCCACCACCTTTACCTCTGAGCATCCGCGAGAGCTGGTGATTCTGACGATTAGCATGGCTGACGCGAAGCAAAAGACGCTGGTTTGGCGCGGCCAGGCCACCGTCGAAAGCGCTTCCAACACCGAAAAGGGCGACGAGAAGCAGACCAAACAGTGCGTTCAAAAACTCTTCAAAAGCTATCCGCCAAAGACGAAGTGAGGAACCCGCCAACTATCTGTTGTCCTGAGCGGAGACAGCAGGCGAAACGACAATCAAAACAATTGTCGTCCCGAGCAAAGCGAGAGACCTGCTTTTTCGATCCCTGCGCACTCAAAACAATTTGTCATCCTCGGGCCCGGCGCGGTTTGCCGGGCCGAAGGATCTCAAATTCCAATCTCGCGCGTGTCATCCAAGCGAATTTCTGCAACGATCTCAACGCACCACCAATCTAATTTGGGAGCAACATAGTTCAAGGGACAATAAAAGAGGATCGTGGCATTTGCATCCCAGTTTCGAAAATTTGCCCGGATCGCAGCGGTCCTGGCTGCCGGCTTTCTCCTCCTGCAATTCGCCCGACCCAAATTGCCGAACCCTCCAGTCACTGCGGAATTGCAAGCGCCAGACGACGTGAAGCAAATTCTGAAAACCGCTTGCTATAACTGCCATTCCAACCAGACAACCTTGTCATGGTTCGACTATCCCGTTCCCGCCTACTGGCTCGTTGTGCAAGATATTCGCGAAGGCCGGGCGCACCTGAATTTTTCGGAGATGGGACGCCTTCCGGCCGCACAACAGCAGGCGGCTCTCTTTGAAGCCGTGAGCCAGATCGAATTGGGTGCGATGCCGCTGCCGCCGTACAAGCGCCTGCATCCGGAATCGGTCATCACGCCGGAACAATTGGCGGTTCTGAAAAAATATCTTCTCTCGGCCGTTTCCAATGAGCCAGCGAGTCCTTCAGCAATCGCAGCCGCCGACGCGCAGTACAACCAATGGATTCAGTCCGGCGGCGTCGTTCAGAACGTAGCCCCAGCTCCAAATGGAATCGCTTTTCTGCCCGACTACAAGAATTGGAAAGCCATCAGCAGCACGGATCGCTTCGACAATCACACCCTAAGGCAAATTCTCGGCAATGATGTCGCGATCGAAGCGATCGCCAACAATCAGATCAATCCCTGGCCCGATGGCACCGAATTTGCCAAAGTAGCTTGGTTTCGGCAGGCCGATGCCGATGGCTCGCTTCGGACAGGCGCCTTTTTCCAGGTGGAATTCATGATTCGCGACAGCAAGCAGTACGCCGCTACGAAAGGTTGGGGCTGGGCCAGATGGCGCGGCGCGGACCTCAAGCCCTACGGCAAAGACCGCAATTTCGCGCAGGAGTGCGTCGGCTGCCACAGCCCGCTGAAAAAAACGAATTATGTTTTCACCATGCCGATTCGGGGGCAACAATGAGAATCGCAGCGAGTAGGTTGCATTCGTGCGTCCTCATTTTCTGTGTGGCGTTTGTCGGTTGCTCAAATCAAGGGCCAAACATCGCGGCCACATTCAATCAGGGCGCATCTTTGGTTGGAACCTTGCCCGCGAATCCGCTCCAATGGAAAGTCATCACGTCGATGCTCAACACCAAGGACTCGACCATGGCGACCTTGTACGGCAACGATATGGCCGTCCAATACTCAAGGACCCACTCGCAGCACGATTACCCTGCTGGATCGACACTCGCTCTAGTCACGTGGTCGCAAGCCGATGACGCTCGCTGGTTCGGCGCCAAAATTCCAAATCAAGTGAAATCCGTCGAATTCGTCTTCGTGCGCGTCATTGCCAGCGACGGTACGACCTACACCTACCAAAAATACGAAGGCTCGCCGCTGAGGATGCTTTTCGTTCAGGAAGGATTCGGTCCGAACGAACGCGCCGGCTATCTGCTCGCACAACGTGCAGCCGTGATGCCCTGATTTCGCACCCAATTCTGGGGCGTAGCGTTTCAGTCCTTCAGGAAGGGCCATCCTACAACCGGACCAACCAGCAGGGTGGCCCCACTAAGCCCACGAAGCTCTTCGGTTGACCTAATCAAATATGCAGCGTATGTATAGCTGTCCCCAAAACAATCCCACGGGGGCCACCCAGCGACCTCAGTCGAGAAGGATGGTTGCGGCGGCCCTTCCGACTTTCTCTGTGGCCTTCCGACTTGAAGAGTGCTCGCCACTAACAGCGTTCCCGTGATATAGCAGTCTCCCGATGCGGAAATTAAATTCTCTGCCCCGCCGCGAGGCAGGGTTTCTTGAGCCGATGGAATGCCTCGCGGTCCCGAAACTGCCTGAAGGTCCAGAGTGGGTGTATGAGATCAAGCTGGACGGCTACCGAGCTCTTGGCATTAATTCCGAAGGCAAGCTGAGTCTCTATTCGCGCAATCGAAAAAGCTTTCACCGGCAATACGCCCACATCTTCGGCGCGTTACGCGAGCTGCCCGAGAATACAGTCCTGGACGGTGAGATCGTCGCGCTAGACGACACCGGCCGGCCGAACTTCAACCTGTTGCAACACTTTCGTGCCAAGGCGTCGAAAATCTGCTATTTCGTTTTTGATCTCCTGGTCTTCGAGGGCAGCGATCTGACGCACTCCCGACTCATCGACCGGCGCGAGATCCTGAAGACCAAGCTCCAATTCAGTTCTACGCTCATTCGCATCGCTCCCTATTTCGAGACCTCCGCGGCGATGATGCTGCAAAGCGCCCACGAGCAGGGCTTGGAAGGAGTGGTGGCCAAGCGGAAGGACAGCCGTTACGAGGCAGGGAAGCGTAGCGGATCGTGGGCGAAGTTCCGGTTGAATGCAGGCCAGGAACTCGTGATCGGCGGCTACATTCCAGGCGCACACGGGCTAGAGTCCATCATCGTGGGCTACTGCAAAGAATCAGAGCTGATTTATGTGGCTAGAGTCCGGAACGGATTTGTGCCGGCGACTCGGAGGCAAGTGTTCGCGCGGTTGCGGCCCCTAGTGGTGCCGGATTGTCCCTTCGTGAACTTACCCGAAACCGAGAAGGGTCGCTGGGGAACCGGGCTCACCGCAGTAGATATGAAGAAATGCATTTGGGTTCGGCCTGAGGTTGTCGCGCGTATCGAATATCTGGAATGGACCGACGGCGATCATTTGCGGCACTCGAAATTCACCGGTATCCGCGAGGATAAGAACGCACGGAGCGTCATCAAGGAGCACGCTGGGGAAGCGTGATTGGGACCCCGTCTTCACCGGCCAATAGGATTGCCTTGCAGCACACTTTATAAGGGACTACACTTCCGACCATTTCCTTTGGGCCACCATTCCGTTTGAGAGGTGAGCCATGCTCAAGCGTCTACTCCTAGCGTTCCTCGTGCTCGCGGTGCCGGCACTCGCTCAAACGCAAACTCAGGTACCAGAAAAAGCGCCAGGAGTCGAGTGAAAGGCAGGCCCACCTACCGTGTCGCAGTTCAGTCAAGACCCGATAATCAACGTCATTCACAACTCCATCAGAAAACTTTTCAGGCCCGAATTTCATTCTAAGTACGTGATGGTTTCCATTGTCGAACTGAAGGATGCGGTATTTCGAGGAATTGATCGCTTTCTCATCAAACTTTACAAAGATCCAAAATCGAAAGAAGCGCAGCTTGCTGACAAGAGGTTTCAATCCTTCGTACACAAAATGCCGACAGGTGAGGCGACGTCCGGCACTCAATGAGGATTGAGGAGCTATGCGAGATGAAACCAATGATTGACCCGGAGACTGAATTCAAAGAAGAATTGCGAATGTTTGGCAATGAGGTCGAAGAAGCGATGCAATGCTTCTACGCAGAGCAAGGGTGGCGACCTTTTTCTACAGGTCGTTCGTGGACGATAACATTTTGAAACAGCTCGGCGTTGTAGCGGAGCGCAGTGAGGTCGCGGTGTTTGTGTTACGTCATCACACCCGTATGATTGCGGACCAGGATGGCTCGGTCTACTCCACGAGATGTTCGGCCGCAGACGCAGTCTACCGGGAGGACCAATGGCAGAGACGTTCGAAGCATACCGAACTCGAGTCCTAAGCTATCTTGGCGATGAGGAGCCCATCGGTGTACAACAAGCCACCCCATCGCAACTCGATCGGCGTCTGCGCGATGCCGCGCCCGAGGAGTTGATCCGGCGTCCTGCACCTGAAAAGTGGTCAATCGCCGAGATCGTAGCGCACTTGGCGGACGCGGAGCTGGCGATGGGGTGGCGATTGCGAAACATGCTGGCGAATCCGGGCGTGGCCTTAACGTGGTGGGATCAGGCCGTATGGGCGGAGCGCTTGGGTTACGCGCAGCAAGATGCGAGCCTTTCGGCAGGGGTCTTTCGGGCGCTGCGCGAGAGCAACCTGCGACTGTTGGAGTCGGTCCCGCGCGCACGGTGGGTGGAGTGCTATGGGGTCCACGAGGTACGCGGACGGCAAACGGTCGAGGAGTTTGTCCGCTTGGAAGCGGCACACGACTTGAACCATCTTCGGCAGGTCGACCGCATCTTGGGTGGGCGTCGGGACTATCGCTATACGATATAGCGTAACGGAGTTGTCTTTAAGCGTCTCGGATATCTTGCAGAAACGCGCTTACACGATGACAAGCTCGCCGCCGAGTGCCGCTCACGATTGACTCAGGGCTACGCCAGGCTTGACCCTGCGCTCCCCAGAAAAAAACTGTCAACTGCCTGGCGACTCTGGTTGCCGTCTGCCAAGAAAAAGGCAGCCCCATGATCGACCGGCGTGAAATCCTCGAAGCCGCGTCGTCATTTTCGCTGCTGCCTAGCATAGTAGAGAAAGACTACGTCCTGGGTTGGATGCTCGCAGGCATCTACGCGCACGAAGAGCTTTCTGAAAGCTGGATCTTCAAGGGCGGCACATGTCTTAAGAAGTGTTACTTCGAGACATATCGCTTCTCGGAGGACCTGGACTTCACACTTCGTAATGAGGATCAGCTAGACGAAGAGTTCCTGCGAGGCGCATTCGAAGAAGTCGTTGCCTGGGTAACGGACCAATCCGGCCTCACTGTTCCCGCCGATCAGCTCGAATTCGATATTTACGACAACCCGCGTGGCCGGCCGAACTGCCAAGGCAAGGTCGCTTACCGCGGACCAGTTTCTGGTTTCTATTGGGTTGACGCCCCAAAAAATTCAGACTGACCCACTCCTCATAAAGTCAGGGCGATAGAACCAAAGTAGCCTCAGACGGGCCGTGCTGCTTTGCGCATCTCCAGCGTGGTTCAAGAACGACCGGAATGCCAAGACTTGGAATTACTTTTTGGAACATTTCTCCGGGTTGAAGAAGGCGTTTGACATTACTCTCGGGGAACTACACGCCGATTCATTCTAAGTGTCACGCCATAGAACCGGAGTATGCGCCGAGCCACGGAGAGCTTGCCGCGGAACCCACCGCAGCAATTTTGCCGTGGTCGATGACGATAGTCTGGTCCGCCTGCGTAGCCGCGCCAGTGCCATCAATCAGTTGGACATGCGTCAATGCGATCACTGGTGAGTTCTCGCGAATGAACTTCGGGGCCGGCGCAACCTGTTGAGCATTGGCGCTTGAAGCAGCAAAAAAAAGAATGGCGACGAGGAACGTTCGCATCGACCCCTCCTGTTTTTTTTCGTTTTCTACTTCTTCTTCGTTCACACTTCGACCGAACCTGTATTTTTCGAACATTCAGCGTGCTACCGATCGCACCAGTTTGGATACGTCAGTGCAAGTGGGACTATTTCTTGGCTGCTCGAGCTGCCATTTGAGCGCGGAAGTTTTTTTCCTTCTGAATTTCTTCGTCGTTGAAGGCAGATGCGAAGTCTTCGGGCTCGAAGACCTGGCGGATCTCTATGTCGGCCTCGCCTTCATAGAAGACGGGGCAACGCTTGACCCACTCGATGGCCTCTTCGAGAGATTTGACCTGCCAGAACCAGAAGCCGGCGATGAGTTCCTTGCTTTCGACGAAGGGGCCGTCAATGACGGTGGGGCGGTTCTTGCCGGAGAAGTGCACGCGGGCGCCTTTGGAGGAGGGGTGAAGACCGTCGTAGCCTAACAAAACTCCGGCTTCTAAGAGCTCGTCGTTGAATTTGTTCATGTCGGCCATGAGCTGGGGATCGGGGGATGCGCCTTCGTTTTCGGAGTCTTTCGTGGCTTTGACGATGACCATGAATCGCATTTTGTTTGTCCTTTCGGGTTGAGTTGGTCTGACGTTCAAGTTCAGAGCTTAATTGATGCTCTACCGATACGTCGAACGAGAAGGTGCCGAATCGACACGGGTGACGATTTTTTTTTGGGTGGGGGCGAAGGCATATGTCGGGGGCTGAAGCCCGGCTTGTTGCGTGTCTGTAATGACCAGGGCAGTCGCTTCATCAACACCTGGGGGCAACATGGCACGTGAGCCCGGAGTTCCCGTCTCCCACAAAGCAGTAACGGCGAGTTCAGGACACTCTGGCGGTTCTTTCCGCACCGTTCGTCTTGCTGCTCTAAACCTGCGAGCCGTACATCTTCGACTGAGCTCCTAGCGGTTCGCGGAAAGGATTCATCGGAATCGGCGAGTACTCGACCTCGATGATCTCGAGATGCTCCGTCTTCGCTGGCGCGCGCAGGTCCACACGGTCGCCGGGGCTCGCCTTCATCAGCGCATTGGCGAGAGGCGAGCGCCAGCTGATGTAGCCGCGGTCGAGGTCCACCTCGTCGATGCCGACGATCGAGACGACGTGTTCGAGTCCGGCGGCGTCCTGGTAGGTCACGGTTGCGCCGAAGAAGACGCGCGTAGCGGCTGACCCTGGCCGCGGAGCGGCGGGATCGACGACCACGGCCGCATCAATGCGTTTCGTGAGAAAGCGAATCCGCGAATCGATCTGGCCTAACCGTCGCTTGCCGTAGAGGTAGTCGGCGTTTTCACTGCGGTCCCCGTTACTAGCAGCCCACGCTACAACCTCCACCACCGCGGGCCGCTCGCGACTCAGTAGGAACAGATGCTCGTCTTTCAGCCGCTGCAACCCGGCGGGCGTGATGTAGTTTTTGAGTGTCGGCCCCGCTTCCTCGCGCACCGGTCCTCGGAGCGGTCGCTTTGTTCGCATTTGCCAATCTGCCATGGGATTTCGTGTACTTGTGGGTGACCCAACCTCGTAAGGTCCGCTCCTCGGTCCCGATAATTCCTCGCACGGTAAACGTGACGTACGCGGGCTAGATGTTGAATGATACATCGGTCTTTCCTGTGGCCCTCTTAGAAAATGCGGTGACCCGTCCGATTGCATATCAAGGCAAAGAAGTATGCGGTTCACCTAAGCGATGAGCCACCCCGACGCCTATCTTCTCCTGGGTGGTTGGGCATTGCACGAGCCCGGAACACTCGTAGAGGCCGTTGCTGCATACCAGAAATCTCTTGAGCTAAAGCCAGGTCAACTTCGGGCGCTGGCCTCCCTTGGAGATGCATATTTGCAACTAGGGCGCGCACATCATTCCAAAGCTGGGCAGTCTGTCGTTGACCGAGATCGACACGAAGGCCGTTCAGGTTTTTGTGTCTTACCTCAGCACTGGCGGACGTTCCAGAAAGACCACTCTAAACGTGTTGGCTACTCTTTCGAGCATCATGCGCACGGCGAAGTCATGGGGATACGCATGTGGAGAATTCCACTTTGCAAGTCTCATATTGCCGCGTGAAGGCGTGAAGAAAGAGCAACGCGCATTCACCGACGATGAAGTGCGCCGGAGGATCGAAGCCGCGGACGAACCATTCAGCACAATCCTCCTGATCACAGCTGTGCTGGGTTTGCACATCGGCGAGACTCTCGGACTTCGGGTCAGTGATTTTGATTTTGCAAAGCGAATCGTTCGCGTGAGGCAATCCGTAGATAGCGCTTCGCGGACAATTGGTGGAGTGAAATCCAAAGCCAGCAGCGCAGACATGCCGATGTCTACGGAACTGGAGCAGCGTTTGCGCGCTCTTCTATCACGACACAACGGCAAGAGTGCATTGCTTTTCGTTAACAAGAATGATCGCCCATTCTGCGCGGACAGACTCCGAGAGAAAAAACTGCATCCGCCTCTGGACAAACTCAAGATTCCACGCGGCGGATTCCACGGTATGCGACACGGTGCAGCCAGTGCATTACTTGCAGACGGTGCTTCGCCAGCGCTGGTGCAGAAACAATTGCGCCACAGCGATCCGCGCATCACGTTGGGAATCCACGGACACGTTCTCGGCGACCAGCAACGCAATGCAGTTCAGAATCGCAGCGCGCGGCGCGTAAATTAGCTTCAATTGTTAGAAAGCCGCGTTTTGTTAGAAAAACGAAAAATAAACTGAGGAGAATCAGTTAGATTGGCTGGGGCGGAAGGATTCGAACCTTCACCATCCTCATTAACAGTGAGGTGTCCTACCGGTTGGACCACGCCCCAGCGGGGTTGAGACTGCTCAGGCAGAACCAAAGCAGGTAAGCTTCGCTACGCGGCGCATAGCAGAAGACTAGTCAAGGATAGCACGCGGCTCATTATCACCAAAAGTGAATTGGAATTGGGACGAGCATAAGCATTGTTTATCGATGGGATTTCAGCTCGGCACTTATTCCGACGGAACTGCGGAGCGCGGACCGATTTTTTAGGTTCCAAACCTGCGCGTCTGTTTCAAAAAAATTGAAACTACGCTACGTTTCGTAACATCCTTATTTCTTGTTGGTTCTAAACGGGGGGCTTTGAGGTTGCAATCGGAAAGAATTTGTTGGAAACTATGCGGTCGCAACGTGACCCGGACGCGCGCTGTCCGGCAGAGGAGTGTACATTTCTCCTGCAATCGGTGGCCCTGGGAGATTTCGGACTCTCTAGCGCAAATTTGACATGGCGCAAATTTTTCACCGCAGTGCAAATTCAATCGCGCGGTTTTCAATACTTGCCCTGGTGGTCCTCGCGAATTTGGCCCTTGGCGTTGTTCTCATCGTCGCCAGGTCTCCGTACATTACGAACCAGCGCGTCAGCCGCGTACAACCGGTGCAATTCAGCCACAAACACCATGCCGGTGACGATGGGATTGATTGCCGTTACTGTCATAACAGTGTCGAAACCTCCGCGTTTGCCGGCGTCCCTCCCACAAAAACCTGCATGAATTGTCATTCCGTGCTATTTAATGATGCGCCCTATCTGGAGCCGGTCCGCGAAAGTTTCCGCACCGATCAATCCATCGAGTGGGTGAGAGTGCACCGCCTGGCCGACTACGTTTATTTCAACCACAGCATTCACATCAATAAGGGCATCGGCTGCTCCACCTGCCACGGCTCCGTGGATCAAATGCCGCTGATTTTCCAGGCTTCGCCGCTCAACATGCAGTGGTGTATCGATTGCCATCGCGACCCGGCAAAAAATGTTCGACCCAAGGACCAGGTTTTCAACATGCAGTGGAAAGCGCCCGCAAATCAGGACGAGATCGGAAAAAAACTTGTGTCCGAGTACAACATCCGGACGGTGAACGAACTGACAAGCTGTTCCACCTGCCATCGCTAACGATATGAACGATCAGCCAAACGAAAACAAGTTGCGCATCCTGCAAGCCTCGCAGGCCGCCGCCGCGCATGATCACGGTCACGACCACGATCATGAAGAGCACCAAGCCCCAGCCGATCAGGAACATCGCCTGGATCTGGCGGCCGTGCGCGAAAAGCTTCGCGACAAATCCGGCAAGCAATATTGGCGTACCCTCGAAGAGCTTGCCGACAATCCTCATTTCGAGGATCTGATACACCGCGAATTCCCGCGTCACGCCTCGGAATGGGATGACGCCGTCGATCGCCGCAATTTCCTGAAATTGATGGGTGCCTCGCTCGCCCTCGCGGGACTTGCCGGATGCGGCCGTCCTGACATCGATCACATCGTGCCATACGTGAAACAGCCCGACGGCATGGTTCTCGGCAAGCCCAATTTTTACGCCACCGCCGTGCCGTTTGGCCCGTCCACCGTCGGCATTCTTGTGGAGAGCCACGAAGGCCGCCCCACCAAGATTGAAGGCAATCCCGATCATCCTTCGAGTCTTGGCGCCACCAGCGCGTTGGTCCAGGCTTCTATCCTGAATTTGTACGATCCGGACCGCTCGCAAACGGTCCAACAAGCCGGCGAAATCCGTTCCTGGTCGGCGTTCCTTGAAACCGCTCAGGGGCTGGCCACCAATGCGAAAGCCACCAACGGCGCGGGATTCCGCATTTTGTCCGGCGCCATTACTTCTCCGACGTTGATCGCGCAAATTCGCAAACTACTGACGCAATTCCCGGAAGCGAAGTGGTACCAGTGGGAACCCGCCGGCGGCGACGGCGCGCAGCAGGGCGCAAAGCTTGCGTTCGGCCGCAACGTCCATACCGTTTATGAAGTCAGCCAAGCCAACGTGATCGTCTCGCTCGATTCCGACTTTCTGGCCAGCGGACCGGGTCATGTTGCCTACGCGCGGCAATTCGCGCAACGCCGCAACCTGAGCGGCTCCAACGACACGATGAACCGGTTGTATGTCATCGAGCCCACGCCTTCCGTTACGGGTTCTTCTTCGGATCACCGTTTGCCGGTGCGCTCGAGCGACGTTGAACTCTTCGCCCGCGCTTTAGCCGGCAAATTAGGAGTTGGCTCCGGCGCTGCTCTTTCCGGCGAAGCCGCAAAATGGGTCGACGTCATCGCCGGGGATTTGCGGAAGCAGCGCGGCGCTTCGCTCGTGGTCGCCGGCGAATATCAACCCGCGTCGGTTCACGCATTGGCGCACGCGATCAACGCATCGCTCGGCAACGTCGGCAACACGCTTTACTACATGGAGCCGCTCACCGGTGACACCGGCAATCTCGATGCGATCCGCGACCTTTGCTCGGAGATGGACCACGGCAAGGTCGATCTCCTGCTGATGCTCGGTGGCAATCCCGTTTACGATGCGCCCCACGACTTCGATTTCGTCAATAAACTGAAGCGTGTTTCCACCGCCATTCACCTGAGTCCGTATTTCGACGAAACATCCGCCTACTGCCAGTGGCACGTCGCCGAATCGCATTTCCTCGAAACCTGGAGCGATGCTCGCGCTCATGACGGCACCGCCAGCATCATTCAGCCGCTGATTTCGCCGCTCTACTACACGCATTCCGCGCACGACATGATCGCCGCCTTCAGCGACAAGCCCGGCACGCCGGCATACGATACCGTACGCGCCTACTGGACCGAAGCGTCTACGCACTTGCCCACTGCCATCGATATCGCCTGGCGCAAATGGCTCAATGACGGCGTGATCGGCGGAACAAAATTCCCCGCCGTCAACGCCGAGCTCAAATTCAGCGTGGCGAGCCTCCCCGCCGTGCAGGCCGCTCCCGCTGATCAAATCGAATACATCTTCCGTCCCGATCCCACGGTGCACGACGGCCGTTTCGCCAACAACGGTTGGCTCCAGGAACTTCCGAAGCCGGTCACGAAACTCACCTGGGACAATGCCGCGCTGATCAGCCCGAAGCTCGCGCAACAACGCGATTTCGCGCACAAAGTTCAGTCCCGCGGCGGCGAGCACGGCCAGGTTCGCTCTCCCCTCGTCGACATCGAACTGAACGGAAGCAAGGTAACCGCGGCTGTCTGGACCCTGCCCGGGCAGGAAGAAACCACGGTCGTGCTGCCGTTGGGCTACGGCCGTTCGCGCGCCGGTTATACCGGCACGAACAAGGGTTTCAACGCCTACGTCGTCCGCACGTCCGAAACTCTCTGGACTGCGACCGGCGGCAAAATGACCGCAACTGACGACAGCTATCCTCTCGCCTGCACGCAATATCACTTCAATATGGAAGGCCGCAAGATTCTCAGCAGCGGCACGCTTTCGGAGTATCTGCAGAATCCCGGCTTCGCCCACGAAGGCGACGAGACCCCTTCTCGCGATGATTCTCTATATCACCCGTTCGCATACAACGGCCATGCGTGGGGCATGTCCATCGACCTCACCAAGTGCAATGGCTGCAACGCCTGTGTGATTGCGTGCGTGTCCGAGAATAATATTCCCGTCGTCGGCAAGGACCAAGTGATGCGCGGGCGCGAAATGCACTGGATTCGCGTCGACCGCTACTACGCGAACACTGTTTCGGCCACCAGCGGCCAAGCTACCGGCGATCCTTCGGAGTACAATCCCACGCTCGACAATCCGGAAACTTTCTTCCAGCCGGTGCCTTGCCAGCAATGCGAAAACGCTCCCTGCGAACAGGTCTGCCCCGTCGGTGCAACCACTCACAGCGCCGAAGGTTTGAACGACATGGTGTATAACCGCTGCATCGGCACGCGCTATTGCTCCAACAATTGCCCGTACAAAGTGCGCCGTTTCAATTTCCTTCGCTTCCAGGATTGGGACACGCCGCAATTCAAACTGATGCGCAATCCGGAAGTCACCATTCGCAGCCGAGGCGTGATGGAAAAGTGCACCTATTGCGTGCAGCGCATCAACAACGTGCGCATTGACTCCGAAAAGCAGAATCGTCCCATTCGCGACGGCGAAATCGTCACCGCTTGCGAATCGGCTTGTCCGACGCAGGCGATCACCTTCGGCGATATCAACGATCCGAACAGCAAGGTTGCCAAGTTGAAAGCGCAGCAGCGCAACTACACGATTTTGGGTGAGCTGAATTCGCGCCCGCGCACCACCTACCTGGCGGCCGTACGCAATCCGAATCCGGAGCTGGAAAAGGCATGAGCGCCACGCAGCCACCGTTGAATTCTCCGCAGATTCGCCGGCTCGATCCGCTGCTCGCGCCGGGACACACCTACGCGTCCGTCACCGACAAGATCGCCTCGTCCGTCCTCACGCGCCCCATCGGCCTTGGTTGGCTGGCCGGCTTCACCTTGGCATTCAGCGTTGTGATGCTGCTCTTCGTGGCCATTTCCTGGCTGATCATCAAGGGCGTCGGAATTTGGGGCATCAATATTCCCATCGGCTGGGGCTTTGCGATCGTCAATTTCGTCTGGTGGATCGGTATCGGCCACGCCGGCACGCTGATTTCCGCAATTCTCTATTTGCTGAATCAAAAATGGCGCACCTCCATCAATCGTTTCGCCGAAGCCATGACGCTTTTCGCCGTGGCTTGCGCCGGCTTGTTCCCACTGATTCACACCGGCCGTCCCTGGATGGCGTACTACATGTTCCCTTATCCGAGCACCATGGGTATCTGGCCGCAATTCCGCAGCCCGCTGATCTGGGACGTTTTCGCAGTCTCTACCTACGGCACGGTGTCGCTGCTGTTCTGGTTTATCGGTCTGCTTCCGGACCTGGCTACGTTGCGCGATCGCGCCAAAAAGCGCTGGCAACAACTAGTCTTTGGCATGCTCTCCATGGGCTGGCGCAATTCGGCGCGTCACTGGCACCGCTACCAGTCCGCCTATCTGCTTCTAGCCGGCTTGGCCACGCCACTGGTTTTGTCGGTCCACACCGTTGTGAGCTTCGACTTCTCGGTCGCCATCGTTCCCGGCTGGCACACGACGATTTTTCCCCCCTACTTCGTCGCGGGCGCCATCTACTCAGGCTTCGCCATGGTGCTTACCCTCGCGATTCCCCTTCGCAAAGCCTACGGCATGGAGGATTTCATCACCATGCGCCATCTCGAAAACTGCGCGAAGGTAATGCTGGCGACCGGCCTCATTGTGGCGTACGGCTACTTCATCGAGTTTTTCATGGCCTTTTATAGCGGAAACAAGTTCGACGTATTTCTGGCCGAGCAGCGCCTCCACGGCCCGTACTCGCACTTCTACTTCGCTTTGATCCTCTGCAACATTGTGACGCCGCAATTGCTCTGGTTTGAAAAGGTGCGCCGCAACGTTGTGATGCTCTTCCTTCTGTCGTTGGTCATCAACACCGGCATGTGGCTGGAGCGCTTCGTCATCGTCGTCATCTCCCTGACCCGCGACTTCATGCCTTCGGCTTGGGGCCGCTACTCCCCCACCTTCTGGGATTACGCCACCTTCGCCGGGACTCTGGGCTTATTCACCATGCTGTTCTACCTGTTCGTGCGCGGATTGCCCGCGATCGCCATCTCTGAAATGCGCGAACTGGTGGAGCACGAATCGCACATAAAGAGAGATCACCGATGAGTGAACATCGCTCTCATCTTCACGGCGTCATGGGTGAGTTTGAAACGCCGCAACAGCTTCTGGCCGCCGCCAAAAAGGCCCGCGGCGCCGGCTACAAGCACATCGACGCGTACACGCCTTTCCCCATTGAGGGACTTGCCGAAGCCATCGGTTTCCACTGGACCGCCGTGCCTCTAATTACGTTAATCGGAGGAATCGGCGGCGGGCTAACGGGATTTGGACTGCAATACTGGTGCTCCGCGATTACCTATCCTTTGAACATCGGCGGCCGTTCGCTGAACAGTTGGCCGGCGTTCATTCCGGTTACGTTTGAATTGACCGTTCTTGGCGCTTCGATCTTTGCCGTCGTCGGCATGCTCGCGTTGAACAGACTGCCGCAGCCCTATCATCCGGTTTTCAATGTCGAGCGGTTCATAGGCGCTTCCACGGACCGCTTCTTCCTGGTGATTGAAGCGCGCGATCCCAAGTTTGAGCTTGCCGGCAGCGCGCGATTTTTGCAGGAAGCGTCCGCGAAGTTCGTGTCAGAGGTGAAGGATGAAGAGTAAGTCCTCACTTCTCCCGGCGCTGTTTGTCTGCACCCTGGCTTTTAGCGGCTGCGGGGACACCACGCTGCGCCAGGATATGGCCAATCAGCCGCGCCACAATCCTCTGTCGCCTGCCACCTTTTTCCCGGACGGGCGTTCGGAGCGGCCCGTCATCGACAATACCGTCGTGCGCGGCGCTATCAATGAAGATCCGCTGTTGACTCCCAAGGAATCCAACGCGTTTCCGCTGCCTCTCACGAAGGATCTGCTCGCCCGCGGCCAGGACCGCTACAACATCTTCTGCTCGCCTTGTCACGGGCTTCAGGGGGACGGCAACGGCATGGTCACCTTGCGTGGCATGAAGCATCCGCCGACGTATCATCAGGAGCGCTTGCGCAACGAGCCCAACGGTTATTTCTTCGACGTAATCACCAACGGGTTCGGCGCGATGAGCGGCTATTCCATGCAGCTTGAGCCGCGCGACCGCTGGGCGATTGTCTCCTACGTTCGCGCCTTGCAGCTTAGCCGCAATGCACCCGTCGGCGAACTGCCGCCGAATCTCAGAGAGAAACTCATGGCCGGAGGAGCCGCGCAATGAACGCGCAAGACTTCCAAGCGCCGCAGAACGTCAACCGCCTGCAAACGCGCGGCTGGATGATTGGCGGCATTGCGCTGCTGCTCGTCGTTGTTGGCGCGTTCACCGCGCCGGACAGGTTTATCCGCGCCTATCTGTTTAGCTATCTTTTGATTCTCGGATTCACGCTCGGTTCGCTCGGCCTACTCATGTTGCAGCATCTGACCGGCGGAATCTGGGGCGTGGTACTTCGCCGCCCGCTCGAAGCGGCTTCGCGGAACATCTGGCTCGTTCTGCTGCTGTTCCTTCCCATCGTGTGGGGCATGAAGTATCTCTATTCCGGAAACGGCGCCGAATTTGGCTGGATGAATTCGCCGAAGACCGGTGAGCACGCCCTGACCGCGTGGCAACAAGGCTACCTGACCACGCATGGATATCTCGCGCGCGCCGTCCTCTATTTCGCGGTCTGGTTCCTGCTGGTCTGGCTGTTTAATGCCTTTTCGAGGATGCAGGACGCCAACCCCGACGACCGTATCATCCGCCTGCGCTTCAAGAGATTCTCGGGTCCCGGCATCATTCTTTACGTATTGACCATGACCTTTGCCGCCATCGATTGGGTCATGTCCATCTCGCCTCACTGGGCCTCCACAATTTATGGATTCATCTTTGTGGCGGGACAGGCCATTGCTGCCATGTGCCTGATGATCCTCACGGTCATCATGCTCTCGCGCTTCGAGCCGTACGCCGGATTTATTCGCGCGCGGCACCTCCACGATCTCGGCAAGCTGCTCTTCGCCTTCAACATGCTGTGGGCCTATTTCGATTTTTCGCAATTGCTGATCATCTGGTCCGGCAACCAGCCGGAGGAAATCAGTTTTTATCGCACGCGCTTGTACGGCGAGTGGGGCGGGGTCGCGCTGATCGTGGTGGTGTGCACTTTTGCACTTCCGTTTCTTATTTTGCTGTCTCAACACGTGAAGCGCACGCCCAGCCTGATTTCGAAGGTCGCCCTCTGGATGCTCTTCTTCCGGCTCGTGGACTTGTACTGGATGAGTCGCCCAGAATTCACGAGTTCGGCGCTTCCCGATTGGCGCGACTTTGTTACGCCGGTAGCGTTGATCGGCATATGGGTTGGTTTCTTCGCCCTAAATCTGAAGCAGCGCCCGATTTTGCCCTTGGGAGATCCCAAGCTTGCGGAGGTCTTAGCAGCGCATCATGAACACTGAGCATCTCAGCCACGGCCAAACCGGCAATGGCAGGCCGGTTAACACGGACGTTTCGTTCGAGAAGACCGACGTTCGTGTGACTCCGATCCTGAAATTCCTGATCTACTTGGCAATTCTCATCATTTTTTCCTATCTGCTTACGTTTGGAATTTACCTTGGGCTTGAAAAGTATTGGGCCAGCAGCTACCCGCCGCCTATCCCTTCGCAATTGGAGGCTGCTCCGACGATGCCGCCGGAACCGCGAATGCAGGGCATGCCCGGCCACTTGACCGATCCTCAGCAGGATTACCGGAACAAGCTGAAAGCGGATATGGACGCCAATAAGAAATTCGCCTGGATCGACGAAAAAGGCGGTATCGCGCAGATCCCAGTGACCGACGCCATGCAATGGATCGTCGAAAAGGGTTTGCCGGCAGTCGCAACGCCGCCGGTGGAGAAGAAGTAGGAGAACAAGTAAGAACGATGAAAGCACTGCGCAGTTTTTTGGTGATGGCTGGCTTGCTGCTCTGCGGCGCGCTCTGCCATGCACAGATGATCCCAGACAACGTCGGCAAGTCCTCCAACGGGCTGCCGCCGGCGCTCGTGAACGTCGGCTTCGACCCGCAACTCAACGCGCAAATTCCGATGGATGCTCCTTTTGTGGACGAGTACGGACAGCCGGCAACCATTCGCCAGTTCTCCGGTAAAAAGCCGGTGGTCCTCGCTTTTGTTTATTTTACCTGCCCGATGCTCTGCAACCAGGTGGAACAGGCCCTCGTTGGTACGCTGAAGATGATCTCTTTCAATCCGGGCACCGATTACGAAGTAGTTTTCCTCAGCTTTGACCCGAACGATACGCCCGACGCGGCTTTGGCGAAAAAACGCGAAGCCATGTCTCGCTTCGCGCGTCCCGCCACGGAACCGGGCTGGCATTTCCTCACCGGAAGCCGCGCGTCCGTCGATGCCGTCACCAAAGCCGCCGATTTCCGCTTCAGCTACGATCCCAAGACCAAGCTCTTCGGTCATGCCAGCGGCATTCTCCTTTTGACTCCCGATGGCCGCATTTCCCGCTACTTCTTCGGCGTCGAATATCCCCCAAGCAACGTGAGGCTCGGCCTCGTCGATGCTTCTTCCGGTAAAATCGGCACACCCGTCGACCACATTTTGCTGTTCTGCTATCAGTACGACCCAACCAAGGCCCGTTACAGCGCCACCATTCTCACCGTCATGCGCATGGGCGCGGTCGTGACGCTCGTCTGCATGGCTCTCGCTTTTGTCATCTTCCGCCGCCGGGAACATCGCGGCGCCAGCAGTGGAAATTTCGGGCCTGGTTCGCCGACGCAAGGAGCACATTAGAGCCGTGCAGTCACCGCTTCCATTCTTTCCAGAGCAGGCCTCCAATTTCGCGGGAAATGTGGACGCCGTATTCATGTTCGTTTTGCTGACCTGCCTGTTCTTCGCCGTGCTGGTCACCTTGATCGCGATTTACGCGGCGTTCAGGTACCGCCGGACGTCTCCCGGCGAAGTTGGGTCGACCCTGGAAGGTAACTTGATTCTGGAAATCGGATGGACGGTCATTCCTCTCGGCATCGCTCTCGTCATGTTTGCCTGGGGCGCGGTGGTGTACGTGAACTTCCGGACAGCTCCGAAGAATACCTTGGACATTTACGTCGTCGGCAAGCAGTGGATGTGGAAGTCCCAGCAGCCCAACGGCAAACGGGAGATCAACGAATTGCATCTTCCCGTGGATCGCGACGTTAAGCTGATCCTGGGCAGCGAAGACGTCATCCACAATTTCTACGTCCCTGCATTCCGCGTGAAGATGGACGTGGTGCCCGGCCGCTATAACACCATGTGGTTCCGTCCCACCAAAATCGGCAAGTATCACTTCTTCTGTTCGCAGTATTGCGGCACCAACCACGCGGTCATGGGGGGCTGGGTTACGGTCATGGACCCCGCCGAGTACGCCGCTTGGCTCTCCAATGAATCCGGCGCCGAGAATCCCGCTTCGGCTGGGGAAAAACTTTTCACCCAGCTGGCGTGCGTTACCTGTCACTTCAGCAATGGCACCGGCCGCGCTCCTTCGCTCAACGGCGTCTACGGAGGCAAGGTCCTGCTGGCGGACGGGTCCATCGTTACCGCCGACGATGGGTACATTCGCGAATCGATCTTGCAGCCCAAGGCCAAAATTGTTGCTGGGTATCAGCCTCTAATGCCCACCTTCCAGGGATTGGTGACGGAGGAGCAGATCATGAATCTGACCGCCTACATCAAGACTCTGCAGTCGCAACCTGTGCCCGCCAAGGGCGCGGGAGTTGCGCCAGCGACGGGGAAGAAATAGTTATGAGTACCACGAGTATCGCCAATACGGGACCGGCTCTCAAACTGCCGGAGAAGCATTACCTCAATTCCGAATACGGGATCAAGTCCTGGCTGCTGACCACCGACCACAAGCGGATCGCACTTCTCTATCTCGCCTCGGTTACGTTCTTTTTCTTCATTGGCGGCTTTTTCGCCATGATGATTCGCCTCAGCCTGCTTACGCCCAACGGTTCCCTGCTCACCGCCGATATGTACAACCGCATGTTCACCATGCACGGCGTAACCATGGTTTTCTTCTTCCTGATTCCGTCTATTCCCGCGGTTCTCGGCAATTTCCTCATACCCCTGATGGTGGGCGCCAAGGACCTAGCTTTTCCAAGGATTAATCTTCTGAGCTGGTACATCTACATCATCGGCGGTTCCTTCACGCTCTATTCCATGATCACCGGCGGCCTGGACACCGGGTGGACCTTCTACACGCCACTCAGCACCGTCTATTCGAACTCCGCAGTAGCCCCCGCCGTCATTGGTGTCTTCATCACTGGTTTCTCTTCAATTCTGACTGGCCTTAACTTCCTGGTCACCGTCCACACCATGCGTGCGCCGGGTATGACCTGGTTCCGCCTGCCGTTATTTGTTTGGGCTCACTACGCAGTGTCTGTAGTCATGATCTTGGGCACTCCGGTGATCGCCATTACGCTGGGCCTCGCAGCCATGGAGCGCGTGTTTGGCCTGGGATTCTTCAATCCTGCGATGGGTGGCGACCCAATCCTCTTCCAGCACCTGTTCTGGTTCTATTCGCACCCCGCCGTGTATATCATGATTCTCCCAGCGATGGGGGTTATCAGCGAATTGATTCCTACTTTCGCTCGCAAGAAGCTGTTTGGCTACACCTTCGTCGCCGCAGCAAGCTTGGCCATCGCCGTGATCGGCTTCGTAGTTTGGGCCCATCATATGTTCCTGACCGGGCAGTCCACCTATGCGGCGCTGGCGTTCTCGTTCCTCACCTTCCTGGTCGCGATTCCCTCCGCGATTAAGGTCTTTAACTGGACCGCGACTTTGTTTGGCGGTTCAATCTCCTTCGACACCCCCATGTTGTACGCCTTCGGCTTCATCGGCCTGTTCCTCATCGGGGGCCTGACCGGATTGTTCCTCGGCTGCCTCGGCATCGATATGCACGTGCATGACACCTACTTCGTGGTCGCCCACTTCCACTACATCATGGTCGGTGGCGCGGTGATGGGCTATCTCGGCGGCTTGCATTTCTGGTGGCCCAAGATTACCGGCCGCATGTATCCCGAATGGATCGCGCGTATCGCCGCCTTCGTGCTCTTCGTTGGCTTTAACCTGACCTTCTTCCCGCAATTCGTTCTCGGCTACCTCGGCATGCCCCGCCGCTACCACGTCTATCCTCCGGAATTTCAGGTCTATAACGTGATGTCCACGGCCGGCGCTTCCATCCTCGCTGTCGGTTATTTGCTGCCCATGATCTATCTCATTTGGGCCGCCTTCTACGGTAAAGTTGCCGGTGAAAATCCCTGGCCTGCCACCGGCTTGGAGTGGAAGACGCCCTCGCCGCCGCCGACCGAAAACTTTGAAGTAACCCCGGAAGTCACCTGGGAGGCGTACGACTTTCACAATCGGCCCGATCTCGGACTGGACGTACCCGGCCATCCCGGGCTCGCGCCGGCCCACGGAGACGACTAGCAGTAGGCACAGGCGGTTCGGTTTCCGCCTGAAACTGACGGATAGAGGAGTGCGAAGTGCATCGCACCGGAGAGCTTTACGGACAATTCAATACCCTGGAACAGCAGAAGGATACTGCCTCGCTGGGAATGTGGATCTTCCTAGTCACGGAAGTCATGTTCTTCGGCGGCATTATGTTGGCGTATACGATTAATCGCCACACGTACTTCCACGCCTTCGCCATGGGCAGCAACACGCTGAGCCTCGGGCTCGGCGGGTTCAACACCGTTGTCTTACTGGCCAGCAGTTTCACCATGGCCATGGCCGTCTGGTCCTCGCAGACCGGCAAGCGGAAGCTCATCCCCATGTTCCTTTCGCTGACCATCCTTCTTGGGTTCGTGTTCTTCGGCGTTAAATACATTGAGTACGCCCAAAAATTCCATCACCACCTGGTTCCCGGGAGGAATTTCGACATCGCCTATTGCGTCAATAATCCCAGCAAATGCGAAGACGTGGACGCCAAGGAGCTGGACGTTGAGCGAGAAGAAATTGCCAGGGCCAAGGAGGCGGACCCGGACCTCAACGCCCACGCCCAGCTCTATTATTCCGCCTATTTCGGTATGACTGGACTACATGCGTTGCACATGGTCATCGGCGCCGGCCTTCTGTTCTGGCTGCTGCGCAATTCCTTCGCTGGGATGTACACGCCGCAGTGGAACACGCCCGTGGATATTGTGGGTTTGTACTGGCACTTTGTCGACATTGTCTGGATTTACTTGTTCCCGTTGCTATACCTGATCGATCGGCATAAGTAGGGAGAGGCACGCGTGTCTGAACACGAGCATTCCGAACACATTGTTCCGCCAAGCACTTACATCATCATCATCTCGATACTGCTGTCTTTGACCGCTTTGACCGTCGCCGCGGCTTACGTCAATTTGGGCAAATACAACATCGTCGTCGCCCTCGCCATTGCCACTCTAAAAGCGACTCTCGTCGTCCTTTTCTTCATGCACGCCAAGTACAGTCCGAAACGCACCAAATTGGTGATCATCGCCGGCATCTTCTGGTTGCTCATCCTGCTCTTCATGACCCTCAGCGATTACGCCTCCCGCATCGACTATCGCGGCGTCCGTTTCCCCATGACGCAGCGGCACACGCTCGCAACTCCTTCGCAGCGCTCCTGATTCGCATTGACTACGTCTAGCTCTTTGTGGGGTTCAGCACCTCTGGACCTCATCAGGGCAAGTGAACCAGTCCTTGCGAAGATCATCATTGATTAGCCGCTGCCACAGACACCGGCGGACTGCGGTGCTGCGGTCGCAACTCAATTCCATCGAGCGTCGTGTGATTCTCACGCAGGCGGGAAATTCTTTTCCGGCAGCGTTCAGGCAAAAAAAAGAGGGGAAGAACGAACCGGCCCAGCCCTCAATCCCCTAAAGGGATCCTCGGCTCGTCTCCCCCACGCGGTGACGGCTGCAAACGTCTCGCCAATCTAACATAGCTGTTTTCAGCGGCTTAAACTTGGGCACCCTGGTAAAAATGCACTACCCCTTGGGAAAAAATGCATGTGGTACTCCCTTAGTACCTCCACGGGGAGATTCCTTACCGTTTTTGCTTCTCGGTTTCTGACCTCGCCTTGACCACCCTCGTCGCCAGTTGCTATGTTGGAGAACTATACTGGGCCTATTCTCTTCATTAGGGTTCCAGGGCTCCTGTGGGGGGAGCGCTTTTCCTTATGGCTCTCAGCAAACTGGTTGTGCGTGGGGCTCGGCAGCATAACCTCAAAAACATCAGCCTGGAAATCCCGCGCAACTCATTGACCGTTATCACTGGATTGTCCGGTTCCGGAAAATCTTCCCTCGCTTTTGACACCATTTACGCGGAGGGCCAGCGAAGATACGTCGAATCTCTTTCCGCTTACGCCCGCCAATTCTTGGATCAGATGGAGCGTCCGGAAGTGGACGTTATCGAAGGCCTCTCCCCCTCGATCGCCATCGAGCAGAAAACCACCACCCGCTCGCCGCGTTCGACTGTGGGAACAATTACAGAGATCTACGACTACCTGCGCGTCGTCTACAGCTCCGTCGGCGTGCCGCATTGCCCAAATTGCGGGAAGCCCATCACCCGCCAATCCAGCGAGCAGATCGTCCAGGCAATTCTCCATGGCGAGCTTTGCAAACCTGACGACCGGATCATGATCCTCGCGCCCATTGTGCGCGGCCGAAAAGGGGCTTATCGCAAGGAGCTCGAAAAGCTGGCGCAAGACGGCTTCGTACGTGTGCGCATTAATGGCGAGCTGTTACCGCTCGATCAGACCCCAGTACTCGACAAGCGTAAGAACCACACCATCGAGGTGGTCATCGACCGCTTGCTGGTCAAGCAGGGTATTGCTTCGCGCCTCGAGCAGTCCATTGCCACGGCCCTAAAGCTCGCCCAAGGGCTAGTCACGGTTGCGGTGGTCGGCAGCAGCGAGCACACCTTCTCCGAAAAACTCGCTTGTCCCGATTGCGGCCTGTCCGTGCCGCTGCTCGAGCCGCGCTCGTTCAGCTTCAACTCGCCCTACGGCGCTTGTCCGGAATGCCATGGCCTCGGCTCCAAGTACGATTTCGATCCCGCTAAAGTGATTACGGATTGGACGCGCCCCCTTTTCGACGGCGGCCTCGGTCCCGGTTCCGGCTCCGCCATTCTGAAGCGCACCCTCGAACTGGGCGCTTACGCCCACCGCTTCCAACTGGACTTGCCTTTCGAAAAGTATCCCGCTCGCGTCCAGAACCTTTTGCTGTACGGCTATCCTCCCCCCGGAGTGAAAAAAGCCTCCGGCGACAAGTCCACGAGCAAGGACAAAGGCTTTCGCTTCCAGGGTATTCTGAAATTTCTGGAAAATAATTTTTCTGAGTCCAACTCCGATTCCTACCGCGAGTGGATGACCCAGTACATGTCCGCCACGCTTTGCAGCGCTTGCCTGGGCCGCCGCCTTCGCCCCGAATCCCTCGCCGTCAAGCTCGGCGGCTGGTCCATCTCCGATTTCACGGCGCTTGCTCTTAGCGACGCGCGTCCCGCCGTCGACAAAATCCTCTCGCATCTCTCGTCGCGGCAAAAGGAAGTCGCCGCAAGACCTCTTGGCGAAATTGCCGAACGCCTGGATTTCCTACTGGCTGTCGGCTTGGGTTATCTAAGTCTTGAACGCTCCGCCGCTACGCTTTCCGGAGGCGAAGCCCAGCGCATCCGCCTGGCGACCCAAATCGGCTCCCGACTTCGCGGCGTCCTTTATGTCCTGGACGAACCATCCATCGGTCTCCACGCCCGAGACAACGACCGCCTCCTTCACTCCCTCGAGCGCCTTCGCAATCTCGGCAACACGGTCCTCGTCGTCGAGCACGACGAAGACACCATCCGTCGCGCCGATTATGTGGTCGATCTGGGTCCCGGCGCCGGCAACGCCGGCGGTTACCTGGTAGCCACCGGCAAGCCCGAGGAAATTGCCGCTGCGCCCGATTCTCTGACGGGCCGCTACCTTTCCGGAGCCGCCGAAATTTCCGTGCCGGGAAAGCGCCGCAGCGCGAACGGGAAAGTCATCCAAATCTTGGGCGCTCATGCCAACAACCTCAAGGACGTCGACATCTCCATCCCGCTCGGATTGTTGACCCTGGTGACCGGCGTCTCTGGCTCGGGGAAATCCACTCTGGTCAACGATATTCTGTATCGGGCGCTGGCGCAGAAGCTTTACCGTTCCATGGAACCGCCCGGCCCGCACAAGATGATTCTCGGCATTGAGCACATCGACAAAGTGATCGAAATCGATCAAGCTCCGATTGGGCGTACTCCGCGCTCAAACCCCGCCACCTATACCGGCGTCTTTGCTCCAATTCGCGAGCTCTTTGCGATGCTTCCCGAATCCCGCGAGCGCGGCTACAAGCCCGGCCGTTTCAGCTTCAATGTAAAGGGCGGCCGCTGCGAAGCCTGCCAGGGTGAAGGCCTTCGCCGCATCGAGATGAATTTCCTACCCGACGTTTACGTCACCTGCGAAGTCTGCCGCGGCCGCCGCTACAATGCGGAAACGCTCGCTGTGCGCTATAAGGGACACAGCATTAACGACGTGCTCAATCTGCCCGCGTCGGACGCCCTGAAATTGCTGGAAAATATTCCGCACGTTCAGCAGAAACTGGCGACCATGGTGGAGGTCGGCCTGGGTTACGTGCAATTGGGCCAGTCCGCGACCACGCTTTCCGGCGGAGAAGCGCAGCGCATCAAGCTCGCGCGAGAACTTTCCAAACGCCAGACCGGTCGTACCGTCTACATTCTCGACGAACCCACGACCGGCCTGCATTTTGACGATGTGCGCAAACTCGTCGACGTCCTGCAGCGCCTGGTCGATCTCGGCAACACCGTCCTCATCATTGAGCACAACCTAGACGTCATCAAGCAAGCCGACTGGATCATCGATCTGGGCCCGGAAGGCGGCCAGGGCGGCGGCCGCATCGTCGCGCAAGGCACTCCCGAACACGTCGCGCGCACAAAAAGATCCTACACAGGCCAGGCCCTCGCCCGCGTCCTGCACCTGAACGGCAACTCTTCCGCTCCCAATAATGGCGAACAGAAAACTGCGTGATTTGTAACCAGTCACTCCGAACCGGCTGCCCTGCCTACCGCAGGCAGGCGGAAGTCTGCGGAATCCCTCTCTTTGCGGCGTCGATCGAAGAGTGATTCCTCGCTTCGCTCGGAATGACGGGGCGCGCAACGCGGAGAAGTTCAAGACGGCTTGCGCCTCCCTGGCGTTCCCCCGTACAGTATTTAGACCTGCATGAGTGTTTATCCAATCCAACCGGCAACACTAGGCGGTGTTCGTACCTATCCGCTCGCCTCACGCAAGAGCAAGGTCACCGCAACAGATCTTGCAGGGCGCACACCTCGCGGGGCGTCCTTCACAAAATTTCTCGACTCGCTGCCGAAAATCCTGGCGGCTCAGGATCTGCGCGACCTAGCCACATCGATTCAGGCCGCGCGCCAACGCAAGCGCGCCATTCTTTGGGGTATCGGCGGCCACGTCATCAAAGTTGGTCTCGCGCCCGTTCTCATCGATCTGATGGACAAGGGTTTCGTCAGCGGCGTCGCCATGAATGGCGCCGCGCTCGTCCACGATTTCGAAATCGCCATAGCCGGCAACACTTCCGAAGACGTGGACGCCGGTCTCGGCAAAGGCGCATTCGGCATGGCCGAGGAAACCGCCTGGGGCCTAAACGAAATCGCCAAGATGGCGCAGCGCATCCGCATCGGCTACGGAGAGGCCGCCGGGCAATACCTTACCAGTGAGATCGTCACGCCAAAGAATCCCGAACTCAGCGTTTTGGTTGGCGCTTACAAAAGACGCATTCCGGTCACGGTTCATTTGGCCATTGGTACGGACATCCCGCACATGCACCCTTCGGCCGATGGCGCCGCGCTTGGCGCAGCTTCCCTTCACGATTTCCGCCTCTTCTGCGCTTTGGTTCAACAGATGGATGCTGGCGGCGTCTATCTCAATTGGGGATCGGCCGTGCTTCTACCGGAAGTGTTTCTCAAAGCTGTCTCCGTCATCCGCAATCTCGGCGTTCCTTTGCATTCCATCACCACCGCCAATTTCGATTTCATTCAGCACTACCGCCCGACAATGAATGTCGTAAAACGCCCCACCGCCGCATCCAATAAGAAGAAGGGCGAAGTTTCCAAAGGTTTTGCTATTACAGGCCATCATGAACTCATGCTTCCGCTCCTCGCCGCGACGCTGGCGGCGGGATGGCCGGCTCAAGGAAAGCGTGTGAAGCGATGACGCCATTTGACGAGACTCCGCCGCAAGAGCCAGACCCCGGTTTAGAAAAGCCCACCGCCGTGCCGGAGCTCGCTTCCGCTCCGCTTGCCCATCTTGAGGATTCGGCGCGCGTTTCGGCGGAGCAACTGCCGCCTCCCCTGCCTCGGCAACGTCTGTATCCGCTGGACCTTCAGATTTCCTGGTCCTGGCTCCATCTGATCGTGTTTCTGGCGTTCATCCTGATCAGCCTTCTCGGCGTGCAAACTGTTTTTCTTGCCATCTACGCACCCAGCCAAAGAATGACGGCGCAGCAGCTCGAAGAATACATGTTGTCCAAGCCGCAAGTCGCCATCGGCAGCACTCTCGTGATTTACGGTCTGCTTCTGTTTTTTCTTTATGTCACTTTGGCTTTGCTGCGTGGCCAGCCTTTCTGGAGCACGCTCGGCTGGCGCAAGCTTCCGTCAGGAATCGGCGGACAGCGGGCCAATCCGCTGATCTATTTCTTCATTGGCTGTGGGCTGTCGCTGATTGTTTTCGCGCTGACAGCCGTCATCAAAACCCCGGAAAACACGCCCATCGAAGAAGTCTTCAAATTCAAGCAAACCGCGATACTTTTTGTCGCCATGGCTGTGCTGGTCGCTCCGCTCGCCGAGGAAACCCTCTTTCGCGGCTATCTCTATCCCATGTTTGCCCGATGGTTTGGCGTGATACCCAGCATTGTGATAACCGGCGTTCTCTTCGGTCTGATGCATGGCCCGCAGCTCGGCGGCGCCAAGAGCCTGATCGCCGTAATGTCCCTTGTCGGGATCATTTTCACCCTGGCTCGCGCCCGCACCGGAAGCGTTTTTGCCAGCTACCTGATGCACCTCGGCTACAACTCTTTGATCGGCGTGAGCCTGATTTTGGCTACCCACGGGTTCACCCAGGCCCCGATGACTCACTGAGCGCGTCGATTCCCACATCGTCAGATACAATAGAAGAGAGGCGTCCCTAAAGAATGTACGTTGCGCAACCCATTGAATGGACCAACAAAGGCGTGGTCATGCTGGACCAGCGCCGCCTTCCCGCCGAAGAAGTCAGCTACACCTACACCGACTATCGCGAAGTCGCCAAAGCCATCCGCGAAATGGTGATCCGTGGCGCGCCTGCCATCGGGGTCGCCGCCGCCATGGGCGTTGCCCTCGGCGTGTTGCAATCTCCCGCCACTACCATCGACGCTTTAACATCCGAATTTCCCGAAATTTGCGACACCCTTTCCAAAACTCGTCCGACCGCCGTTGACTTATTCTGGGCCCTCGACCGCATGAAGCGCCGGTTCGCTGAATTGCTGCAATCCCACGCCGACCTTGCCACAATCCGCGCCGCGATGGTCGACGAAGCGAAGCTGGTTCATCTCGAAAAACTGGCCACCGATGAAGCCATTGGCCGCTTCGGTGCGGAGTTCATGCCCAAAGACGGCCAGGTCATGACGCAATGCAACGCCGGAGCCCTGGCCACCGCAGGAATCGGCACAGCACTCGGCGTGATTCGCGTCGCCTACCAGCAAGGACGCAAGCTCCACGTCCTCGTCCCCGAAACACGTCCGTACCTTCAAGGCGCGCGCCTCACCGCCTGGGAACTGCATCGCGGCGGAATTCCGCTCACATTAATCACCGACAACATGGTCGGGCATTTCCTGAAGACGGGCAAAGTCGGGGCCATCGTCACCGGCGCGGATCGCATCGCCGCCAATGGAGACACCGCCAACAAAATCGGCACCTACCAGATCGCCGTCCTCGCCAACGAGAACAATGTCCCGTTCTATATCGCGGCGCCCATTTCGACTTTCGATCTCTCCATTCCCGGCGGTGAGCACATTCCCATCGAAGAACGCACCGCGGAAGAGGTCACACACATCCAGGGTGTGCGCATCGCTCCCGATGTCCACGCCGCGCATCCCGCTTTCGACGTGACACCCAATCGGTACATTCGCGCCATCTTCACCGAACGCGGAGTCGCCACCGCGCCTTACACCGAATCGCTGCGAAAACTCGCCGCTGCTCCTGCGGTTGGAGCGGCAAGATAGTCGGTTCGTCCCTGCGGCAGCCCGAATGACCATTGTTTTTACAGCAAACGCGGTATGGTGTTGCCGGTGCGGAGCGAGCAAAATTAACTCAACACAACATTCTCATCCTGACCAACAGGGGGCGCTACTTCACGCCCCCTCCTCTTTCTCAGGCCGGTTTTAGTACTAACGCGGAACAATGTTCAGCGGCTCAGAAAATTCTTCCTTCGTCCGCGTTCCCATCTGTTTGTGTTGCTTTCTCGTAACACACTAACAACAAGATGCTTACAAGGGTGCCTCGAAATGTTCCGCGCCTTGCCCTTTCCCATGTCGAAATCATTGCGTGGAGGTTGCATGCGTGAGCGCAAAGTTTGACATCTTCATGCGGCTCCCGGATGGTCATCCCATCTAAATCAAGGCCGCGGAGACTCTTGACGAAGCCCGGCACCTGCTGAGGCAGTTCGCGATGAGCTCTCCGGGAGACTATTTCATCTTTTGAAACCAGACAGGGCCAGGTAATTGCCGCCTGAGGATCGATCGTGCAGTTCTTCGCGGTTCAACCGATTGATTTGTATACGCTAACTCGGAACAATGGTGACATCTTCCGCCAGCGGCTCCGTGGGACTGCACTCGCGCGTGGGTAGCTTGGCGCGAATCTGCGTGCCTGGTGGCCCCGACTCCACATCTAGCGTTCCGCCCAATTCCGACAACCTTTCCCGCATCCCGGCTAGTCCGATTCCGCCCGCTTCTCCAGCCTTGAACTTTTCAAGGACCTCCCACCGGATACCGTTGCCGTCATCACGAACGAATAGAATTACGTCGTAGTCTGTGCATTGCACCTCCACGGCAACATGTTTTGCGTTGGCGTGGCGGTGCACATTCGTCAACGATTCCTGAAGGACGCGGAACAGCGCCAGTTCGATTTCTTTCGGCAATCGCTCCACGACCTCAGTCAGTCGCAACTCGACCGGAATGCCGCTCCGTTTCGCGAAACCCTCCGTGTACCAGCGCACCGCGGCGTGGAAGCCCAGTTCGTCGAGCAGCGGCGGGTGCAGCAAATGCGAAATCGTTCTCACTTCCAGGATGGCGCGGTCTGTTACGTCCAGCGACTCTGCCAGCAACTGGCTATTTTGCATCCCAGGTTCCGCTTCGCGGCGTTGCAGCCTTCCCAAGTTAAGTTTCAAACCGGCCAAGTATTGCCCAACGCTGTCGTGGAGTTCGCGCGCGATCTTGCGGCGTTCCACGTCTTGCAGTTCCAGAATGCGCGCGCTCAGCATCCGGTAGGATTCTGCATTCTTCTTCTCGATCCATTCCTGCTGTTTTCCGCGCTCGATCTCCCGATTCAGCAGATTGACGTTGTACAGCAGCAAGACCAACGCCAGAAAGAAAGAACCGACCAGCGTGATCACCATCCGCGTGAACAGCTGGTCCAGCACTTTCAGCCTGTCATCGAGCAACTGCTGCTCGACGTCCTCCATTCTCAGCAGCATCGCAGACATTGTTCTTCGTCGCGCGACGATTGCTGCCATCTTATCGCTTTGGCTCGCCGGTCCTGCTCCCAGGCATTTTGCCCCGCTTACGCAATCGCGGAGTTGCTGGATGTCCTCCAACAGAACGCGGCGAAACTGCATCAATGTCTCTTGCTGTTGAGGCTTGTCAACGGTGAGACTAAGCAGCCTCTCGACGTTCCCAAGCTGCCACTGCGATTGGTTCTCTAAATCGCGGGCTTCATCTGGGTTCCGCGAAAGCTGGTAAAGATCAAAATTTGCGTGGCTTTCCGCAATGCTGGACTGCAAGTCTTTCAATAGGCCCCGGACCAAAAAGGTGTGAAGCACCCACTCGCGGCTGCTCTTCATCCGCTGTACCGTGGCGAGCCCGATGATTCCGGTCGCGCCAAGCAACACCATCGCCAGAATCAGAGAGCCGAGGCGTATCTTCGGCATCCGAACGACACTGGTCGTCACTGGTCGAGGATCTTCACCAGCCGGCACGGTATCCTTCCTTGCGAGCGACGGGCAGGATAGCTCGCGGGCCACCTCCCTCTATACCACGATTCGGCGCTTGTAGCGCAACTCGGTGCTGATCCGCGCTCGCCGCGGAGAGCTCAGGCATAGTTTGTTTGCGATTCCCGGCTTCAGTTGGCGGATCGCATTTCGCTGATGACATGCGCCACAACTGCGGGATCGATCTTCGGACTAATATACGAACCATCTCCAATCACGACTTGCAACGCCTTCAGCAGTTCCTCCTCGGCGTCGGCCTTGAGCAGGTAACCGCTTGCTCCGGCGCGGAATCCGCTTCGTAGAACCTCCGTCGATTCGTGCAGCGTGAGCAGAATGATTTTCACTCTCGGATGGGAATTGTGAATGATCCGGGTCGCTTCCAACCCGTTCATCCCCGGCATTGTGATATCCATCAAAACGACGTCCGGCTCCAGTTGGTTCACAAGACGAACTGCGTCGCTGCCATTGCCGGCTTCACCGCATAGTTCCCATTCGGGAAACGATTGCAGGATGGTCTGCACGCCGCGCCGGATGAAGGCGTGGTCGTCCACGATCAGCACGCGGGGCATAGATCGAGGTCTCCAAGAGCCGTTGCGGGGAGGGCGGGCTCGAAATTCCTCACAAATCGACAAAAGTCATCCCAAGATCCCATCTGATCTTGTTACCTTGCCTCTGAATCCTTTTAGAAGCTCTACGCCTCGATGATTTGGTTCTTTATCGCGTAGCGCACAAGCTCGCTCACGGAATGGATTTCCAGCTTGCGCATGATATTCGCCCTGTGCGTCTCAGCGGTCTTTACGCTGATACCGAGCGCAACCGCCACTTCTTTACTGCTTTTTCCTTCTGCCAGCAACTGCACAATTTCGCGTTCCCGCGCTGTCAGACGGTTCCGGGCCGGAAGCTTAGGCTCGGCCCCCGCCGATTGCAAGGAAAAATCGCCGAGCAACATCTCCGACGCGCGCGATGTGAAAAACGTCCTGCGCTTCGCGATGGAATCCACCGCGATCACAAGGTCGCGATCGGCGTCCGATTTCAGGATATATCCTCGCGCGCCAGCCTCCACAACTTCGCGAACCAATTGGTCGGAAAAGTGCATCGTGAGGATTAGTATCCCCGTTTTTGGCAACAACTTGTGAATTCTGCGCGCCGCCTCCAAGCCGTTCAGATCTGGCATGCTGATGTCCATCACCACGATCTGCGGCTTCAGCTGCTCGGCTAGGGTCACCGCTTCCTTGCCTGTCCGTGCCTCCCCGCAGACCTCCCAACCTTGCTTGGCCGTCAGTAAATCCTTCAATCCGCGGCGGATGATGTCATGGTCGTCAGCCACCAGAATGCTCAGTGTACCCATTTCGGCCCCGGTTCCGGCAGACATCGGGAACGTCCTCGTTTCATTTGATTCAAGATTCCGCGTTTGCATATTAGCTCCAAAAGCTTGAAGTCTTGCGGGCAGCATCAGTAGACCGCGTCCCCTCTACAGGTTGAATACCACGTTCACTGTATTTCGCCCTGAAACCCACGTGGAGGTGCCCAGTGCCCGAGGGTGCACCCCGCACGGTCATCTCCACTAGGATTTAACGCTTAATCTGTTCGTGACGTTGTCCGCGCCAGCAAGGTCAGCCGCCTTTTCAACGATCTTCTGCTTTTCTTCCTCGGACTGAACCGGACCTTTCAGGATCACCTTCCCATTACGGACGATGACCTTGACGTTGTGAGCGTCCGTCGACAGCGACTTATCGCTGTTGATCGACTGCCGGATCTTTTGCGCAAGTTCGCGATCCGCCGGATTTTCTTTCTGCTGATCCGCGGTGGCCCCTCCTTGCTTGTTTGTACCGGTGTTGTCCGGTTGCTGCTGTGCGATCGTTACACGAGGCCCGGACGTGGCCGCACATGGCATCGACCCTCCGGCAAACCCCAATGCCAGAATTCCTGCGCCGATCGAAATCGTTTTAGTCCGTTTCTTCGCCATGGTCATTTCCTTCTGATAAATCACTCCGTCGAAAGTTACTTTTCAGTGCGGCCGATCACCAGGACCGCAATTCCGCCAATCAAGGCCAGCGCGCCCAGCACCGGCGGAAGTGGAACGGTGTGTTTCTCGTCCTTTGTGATGTGAACCGGCCCGACATCCACTGCCTTCTTCGGCACCGTGTAGGTAAATCCCTGATAAGCGAGTGCAAGGATTCCGAGCACGATCAGTACAATTCCCACGATCGATCTGCTGCTCATCTCCGAACCTCCTGAGTTGCTTTCTTGAATTTGGAATGCCCAAATCCCAAATCCAGGATGCAATTTCGCCAGCGTTTCTCACGATCCCCGATAGATATGGCCGCCCAGACAGAACAGGAATAACAACATAAAGACAAAGAAAACCAACCTCGCGATTCCCGCTGTCAGAACGGCGATCCCAAAAAATTCAAGTGCCGCCGCGACTAGCGCGACCACAAGAAATGCCATCGCCATCCGCAACATTGCTAACTCCCGTCGCCACATCTGAGTCGCGACATTCTGCGCTTATCGTGACGTCGGATCGCATCTCCGCTACCCTACCTCAATTGATAGCTTCGTTGTGCGACGCCCACCATCCACGCCAGCCTGTATTTGCGATTGCAGTTCACCCCAGTTTTTCCCGCAATGCCGGTTGCTCAAGTACCTCCGCCTTCTTCTCCGGGGATTCGCTGTATATCGTTGGTGAATCCCGTGCGCTCTCATACGTTCGACGGCAAGACTGGTTAAGCCACGAGGAGGCGTCGATGAATTGGGACCAGATTGAAGGCAAGTGGAAGCAGTATTCCGGAAAAATCAAGGAAAAGTGGGGCAAACTGACCGACGATGATCTCACCACCATCAAGGGCCGGCGCGACCAGCTCGTTGGTGTGGTGCAGGAGCGTTACGGCATCGCCAAGGATCAAGCCGAGAAGCAGGTTGATGAGTTCACTCGGTCGCTCCGGGATGTGGATGTGCCTGACGCGAAAAAGGTGCGTGGGGCAGGCCACTAGCAAGAACATCGTGCTCGGTTGTGTGTTGACGCGCGGCGGGGCAAAATAGAGAATCCGGGGCTAGGCTTGTTGCCTTGCCCCGGATTTCCTGTTTTTCAGCGGTTTTCTTGGGCTCGTGTCAAATTTGCCGTGCGGGGTGAGCTTCTCTCATGAAGAACCTGTTGCGCCGGGTGCTGGTCCTATGCACGGCTCTCATTATGATTTGCCCCGCGCCGGCGTCCGCCTATTCGGTCTTGACTCATGAAGCCATTATCGATGTCATGTGGGACGCTAACCTCCGCCCTTTGCTTCAAAAGCGCTTCCCGAATGCCACTCCAGAGGAGCTCCTGCACGCGCACGCCTTTGCTTACGGCGGCGCCATCATTCAGGACATGGGCTACTATCCCTCCGGAAGCAAATTTTTCAGCGACCTGACGCATTACTTTCGCAGCGGAGATTTCATCCTTGCTTTGTTGCGCAACGCGTCAGATCTCAACGAATACGCGTTTGCCCTCGGAGCCCTCGCCCATTACGCCAGCGACAACGAAGGCCACTCGCTGGCGACCAATCATGCTGTCCCGATGCTTTATCCGGAATTGGCGAAAAAATACGGCCCGGTTGTGACTTACGAGGACGATCCTCTCGCGCACATCAAGACGGAATTCGCCTTCGATGTACTCCAGGTTGCCAAGGGCCGTTACGCCTCGGACAGCTACCACGACTTCATCGGTTTCGAAGTCGCGCTGCCCCTCGTGGAAAAAGCCTTTGTACAGACGTATGGCATCGAACTCAAGTCCATTTCGAAGGATGTAGATCGCTCCGCCAATTCCTACCGTTACAGCGTTAGCAATCTGATTCCCAAGGCGACTCGCGTGGCGTGGAATCTGAAGCAGGACGACATCCAGCGGGATCTGCCTGGAGTTACGCGCAAGAAATTCCTGTACAACATTTCCCGTTCGAGTTACGAAAAGGAATGGGGCCGCGACTATCACCGGCTCCGAGCGGGTGACAAGTTCCTGGCGTTCTTGATTCGCATCCTCCCCAAAATCGGCCCTCTTCGCGTCCTTACGTTTCGCACGCCGACCCCCGAAGCCGAAAAGCTCTTTGAGAGCAGCTTCAACGCCACCGTGGACCGCTACCGCCATCTTCTCGTCCAATGGGACGAGGGCCACCTCGACGTTCCAAATGACAATTTCGATGTTGGTGCCGTCACCACACTTGGCCAGTACAAACTGGCCGACAAGACGTGCGCGGAACTCCTGCACCGCCTCTCCAGTCAGCATCTGGCAGGCATTGATCCGGAGCTTAAGGCGCAGCTCCTGTCGTATTACGCGACCCAGAATCTCTCCTCTTCAAGCAAGCGCCACGACAAATCTGCAGAACGAATCGAACAAGACATCAAAGTACTTCGAGAAATCCCCGCCAACGCCGTACAGACTAGCCAATTCTCAGCTGTTGCACCGCCGCTTTAGCCAGAACGCCACATTCTAAAGGCGGGACCTTCTCCTGTTCTCGTTCTTCGAATCTGAGCAAAAATACAATCTCGCGGTCCTTGCACTACAGAATCCGCCGGATATTTGCTCCGCGCCACTCAGACTATTCTCCCGGCCATCGATCACGTGGGGACGATTCCGGGTCACAAACACCGTTCCCATCGCGATGCTCAAGTTTCCAGGAGGGAATCATGGACCTGCTCTGGACGGTTGGCATTATTCTTCTGGTTCTCTGGCTTTTGGGTTTAGTGACGTCGTACACGCTGGGCGGCTTTATCCATATCTTGTTGGTCCTCGCGCTCATCGTCATCCTGATCCGCGTTATCCAAGGCCGCCGGCCCATCCCTTAAGAAATTCGCCCAAGCTTGTTTTTCGGCTTTTTCGTAGCGCAAGGGCCGGCTTCTTTGCGAGACTCATGTTATGTCCGCTGCTCGTCGTTTTTCGCGAAAGTGGCTCCTGCTTTTGCCACTGGGATTTTTTCTTCTCCTGTTTTTCGTCGCCGCTTACGTTTATTTCTGGCCACACGCCACGGAGAACCGCATCCGGCAATCCCTCATTCAAACTCTTTCCGATCATTTCGGGGGCGATGTAGATCTGAAAAGGCTCCACATCAAAGTGTTTCCCATCCTGCACGTCTCCGGCGAGGGCCTGGTCCTCCGTTATCGCGACCGCACCGACGTTCCTCCCCTTCTTCAGGTCGAAAAATTCTCGTTTTCGGCGGGTTTGCTCGGGCTTTTGCATCCGGTCAGACACATCCCCCTCATTCGCGTTCAGAACATGATCATTAATGTTCCTCCGCGCGGATCGAATCCGGGCCAACCGCAAGCCCAACAAAATGTTTCGCAATTGCCGGCGTTCGCGCGCAACATCGTCGTCGACCGCGTCGTCTGCGACCACCTGGATTTCCGCATCCTTCCCAAACAAGCCGGAAAAGAGCCGCTCGATTGGAACATTCACAATCTCGTTCTGAATTCCGCGGGCGCAAATCATCCCTTGAGCTTTCACGGCAACCTGACCAACGCCAAGCCGAAAGGTGAAATCGACACGCATGGTCGATTCGGTCCCTGGAACGCCGAAGATCCCGGCGGCACTCCCGTTTCGGGTGAATACCGCTTCACGAACGCCGATCTCGGCCCTTTCCCCGGCATCGCCGGCATTCTTTCCTCGACCGGCAAGTACTCCGGCGTCCTTTCGGAGCTCCAGGTAGAAGGCCAGACGGATACGCCCGATTTTTCTCTCGACCGGACCGGCAACAGCAGACCGGTCTCACTCCAAACGAATTTTTCCGCGACCGTCGATGGCACGAACGGAGATACGTATCTCCATCCGGTCAACGCCACCCTCGAGCATTCGCTGATCGTCGCTGTCGGCAAGGTGGTACGCATACCGAAAGAAGGTCACCTCATCTCCATCGACACCACGGTCTCCAATGGACGCATCCAGGACTTCTTGAAACTCGCCATCAATGCGGACAAGCCGTTGCTTACCGGCCCCGTCAAGATCAAAGCAAAACTTATCATTGCTCCGGGTTCTGAACGCGTCATCGAAAAGATGGTTCTCGACGGCCAGTTCGCGGTCGACGACGGCAAATGGAGCAGCACCACTCTTCGCGAAAAGTTGGAGTCTCTCAGCCGGCACGCCCTCGGCACGCCCCAGGATAGCGACACCGGCAGCGCCGTTTCCGATCTCAACGGCAACTTCCTGCTCCAAAACGGCGTTCTCCATTTTCGCCGTTTGACGTTTCGTGTTGAAGGCGCGGCCATTGAACTAGCCGGAAACTACTGGGTTCGCGGCGGCAAAGTTGATTTGGCCGGCCACATTCGTCTTCAAGCCAAACTTTCGCAGACCACTACCGGCGCGAAATCTGTCCTACTGAAAGCCGTCGATCCGTTCTTCGAAAAGGGCGGCTCCGGCACGGTCCTGCCCATTCGCATCAGCGGCACACGCGACGAGCCGGTCTTCAGTGTCACCGTCTTTCACAAAACGTTCGACAAACGTCTCAGCAACAGCAAACGCTAACCTGTAGTACCCTTTTCCTTGCGCTTTCGGGATACGGACTTTCCCATATCCGTCTACACTTGCAACTTGAGAGTCAAACGGACGATTCTGTCCTACACTCTAAGCTCGGGTGCAAAACCAGAAGCACGATTCCCCGGTAGTCCCGGCTTTTATTTCACGCTGCCCGCGGCAGTGAACAGCGTTGACGGAGAAGAGCTGCTAGGGCAAGAAGGAAGGATCATGCGCATTCTGTTTTCGTTTCGTTTCTTGTTGATTGCACTGGTGGTAGCACTTGGGTTCTTGGCTTGTTCCACCCCTTCGTTCGCGCAAGTTGGTGTAGTCGTTTCCGTCGGTTACGCTCCCCCGGAATTGCCGGTTTATGAACAGCCCCTTTGCCCCGGCGATGGTTACATCTGGACGCCCGGCTACTGGGCCTGGGATGGCGACGACTATTACTGGGTTCCCGGCACCTGGATTCTCGCCCCCGAAGTAGGTTTCTTGTGGACCCCGCCCTGGTGGGGCTGGGGCGGCGCGGCTTTCATTTTTCATGAAGGTTATTGGGGTCCCCGAGTCGGTTTCTATGGCGGCGTCAGCTACGGCTTCGGTTACTTCGGGCATGGGTATGAAGGCGGCCGTTGGGACAACGGACACTTTTTCTACAACCGGACGGTGAACAATATCAACGTCACGGTAATCCACAACGTGTACAACACGCGCGTGGAAAATGTCACGGTAAACCGCGTGAGCTACAACGGCGGACAGGGTGGCATCAACGCTCGGGCTACGGCGGAAGAGGAAACTGCGGAACGTGAGCGGCATATTCCTCCGGTTGCCGCTCAAAATCAACACATTCAACAGGCGCGCTCCAATCAGCAGTTCCGCGCTTCGGTAAACCACGGCAAACCGCCCATCGCCGGCACAGCCAAACCCGGCGAATTTAATGGGCGCGAGGTCACACCGGCCACCTCCGAAGGACACTACAATCCGCCCGCCAAAGGCGCCAACACCGGCGGCGGCCCGGCACACGTACCTACGCATGCCAGCGAAATTCAGCCTCACGAAAGGCCCGCTGCTCCGAACACCGGCGATCCAAAACTGGACAAGAAATATCAGCAGCAGCAGGACAAACTCTATGCCAAGCAACAGCAGGACCACCAAAAGCTCCAGCAGCAACAGGAAAAAGAGCATCAACAGATGCAGAAACAACAAGCCAGCGAAGCACAAAAACAGCAGATGGAACAGCGACATGCGCAGCAAACCCAACAAATGGAACAAAAACACACCCAAGAACAACAGCATATAGCGCAGCATCAGCAGCCACCACCGCAACACACGAACCCGGGTAAACCCAAGTAACCGCGTCACTTTAGGTCGTGTTAGGATCGAGCCCTGAAGGAAATCCTTCTTCGGGGCTCCTGCTTTGTTCGGTCGCTGAAATTGCGTCTTCCAAATGTTACCGGCGCATTACCAGGTCGGGAAGACACAATTGTGCTCTCCTTTGCCCATATTTAATCTAGCGCGCTTTGCCCACTGAATGTGATAGCTTACTGCTCATAACCGCCCGGTAATTCGTTGCTCGAATGTCGCGAAAGCTTTCTGGTCCCCGTCATGACTCGTCGAGTTTTCGAAAAAGACTTGCATCCCTTTCTCTGCGGCGCAATCAAAGCGATCATGCTGCTCGCGGCGTTCCATTTTTTCCCTCGCTTCACTTTTGCGCAAGCGGCCTCCCCGGTTCCGAGTATCTTCGATACCTCATCCACCCCCGCCGACGCGATCCACCGCCTCTCTCTTTTCGTCCTCATTATCACCGGCTTGATTTTTGCCGTGGTGTTTGCGCTACTCGTCTACGCCGTGATTCGCTTTCGCCATCGTTCCCCGGATAACGGTCTTGAGCCGACGCAGGTCTATGGCAGCAATCAGATGGAGCTTGCCTGGACCGTTGTGCCCGTTCTGATCGTCCTGGTGCTTTTCTTTGCAACGGCTCGCGTCATCCACTCGGTTCAGGATGCCGTAGCTCCGCCAAATGCGATTCAGATCACTGCGGTCGGCCACCAGTTTTGGTGGGAGTTTCGCTATCCAGCGCTTGGCGTGGTCACTGCCAACGAGCTCCATATTCCTGTCAGCGATCCCGACAATCCCACGCCAACGTTCGTCAAATTACTTTCCGCCGACACCGATCACAGTTTTTGGGTTCCACAACTCAATGGAAAAACCGACCTGATTCCCAATCGCATCAATTCTATGTGGATCGATCCCCACGAAATCGGGATGTTCGTCGGCCAGTGCGCCCAATATTGCGGCACGCAGCATGCCAAAATGCTTCTGCGTGTCTACGTCGATTCTCCCGGGCAGTTCCGCAACTGGGTCGCGGCGCAAAGACAGCCCGCGCACGCGTCCGATGCGGTTGCCGCCGGGCGCCAGATTTTCGAACAAACCGCCTGCATTAATTGCCACGCCGTTTCCGGCACCGTCGCCAAGGGCTTGTTTGGGCCGGACCTCACGCACCTGATGAGCCGCGAAACCATCGCCTCCGGCGCGGCCGCCAACACCCGCGAGAATCTCAAACTGTGGATTCACAATCCCGAGGCCATCAAGCCGGGTTCCCTTATGCCCGCCATGAATTTGAACGACCGCGATCTGGAAGCGGTTACTTACTATCTGGAGTCCCTGCGATGATTCTGATGGTCTACGCACAATGGCTTCTGAATCCATCGCGCTTACCGCCGCCCGTGAACCTTCGCGCGCCTTCAGCGATGTTCTCTACTCCTGGGTCACCACCGTGGACCACAAGCGCCTCGGCATCCTGTATATTCTCTACGCGCTCTTGTTCCTCGTGATCGGCGGCGTCGAAGCCACCATCATGCGCATTCAGCTCATCGTTCCCCACAATCATTTCGTCTCGCCGCAGTTCTTCAACCAGATGTTCACCATGCACGGCACCACCATGATCTTTTTCGTGGCTATGCCCATGGTTTTCGGGTTTGGCAACTACCTTATCCCGCTCATGATCGGCGCGAGAGACATGGCTTTCCCGCGTGTCAACGCCTGGAGTTTCTGGCTCACCGCGTTCGGTGGACTCCTTCTTTATTTCAGCTTTGTCGGTGGCGGAGGCCTTTACGGAGCCGGCGCCGCGCCCGACGTCGGCTGGTTCGCGTACGCGCCTCTAACCGCAAAAGCTTTTTCCTTGGGCCACAGCACCGATTTCTGGACGCTCAGCCTCCTCGTGTCCGGCTTCGGCAGCATCGGCGCCGCCGTCAATTTCATCACCACGATTCTTTGCATGCGCTGCCCCGGCATGACCCTGGGTAAAATGCCGCTTCTGGCTTGGCTCAACCTGGTCGTGGGCGGCATGGTGTTCCTCGCGGTTTCGCCGCTGACGGCCGCTCAGGTCATGCTTTGCCTCGACCGTTTCCTTGGAGCGCACTTTTTCGACACACAAGCGGGTGGCTCCGCCGTATTGTGGATGCATTTTTTCTGGATCTTTGGCCACCCTGAGGTCTACATCTTGGTCATTCCCGCATTCGCGTTCATTTCCGAAATTGTTCCCGTCTTTTCACGCAAAGCCATTTTTGGTTATCCCGTGATGGTCGCGGCCACCGTTGGCATCGGCTTTGTCAGCATGAGCGTCTGGGCCCACCACATGTTCACCGTCGGCATGAATTCCTACGCCAACAGTTTTTTCGCCATCACCACCATGGTTGTCGGGGTCCCCACGGGAATCAAAATCTTCAATTGGCTCGGTACCATGTGGGGCGGAAAGCTCATTTTGAAGACTCCCATGCTCTTCTGTATCGGCTTTTTGTTCCAATTCCTCATCGCCGGCCTCACCGGCATTATGCTTTCCGCCGCGCCTTTCAACTGGCAGCTCAGCGCCTCGTACTTTGTCGTGGCCCATTTCCACTATGTCATCGTGGGTGGCATTCTTTTCGCCATCTTCGGAGCCTTTTACTACTGGTTCCCGAAAATGAGCGGCCATCTTTACAACGAAACGCTCGGCAAAGTTCACTTCTGGCTCTTCGCCATCGGTTTCCACCTCACGTTTGATTTCATGCACATTCCCGGCCTTCTCGGCATGCCACGCCGCATTTATACCTACGAGCCCGGCCGCGGTTGGGAGATCTGGAATCTCATTGTGACCATTGGCGTGTTCTTCCAGATTCTTGGGACCCTCATTTTTGTCGGCAACCTCCTTTATTCCATGTTCAAAGGGAAAGCCGCCGGAAATGATCCGTGGGACGCCTGGACCCTTGAATGGTCAACGTCCTCTCCGCCTCCGGAATATAATTTCGCCGAGGTTCCTATGGTGCGCAGCCGTCGCCCCCTCTGGGACATCAAGCACCCGGAAGACCCGGACTGGCGCTATGAGTAACTCGTGATGGATAGCAAGGAGGAACAACGCTCTTGAGCAGCACCGTCATTTCGCCGGCCGCCGTCGACTCGAACTGGTCCCTTCCCTACAAGGGCCACGTCGGAATGGTCTGCTTGATCGTTGCGGAATCTGCCATCTTTACGATCTTCGTGGTTGCCTACATTTTTTATATCGGCAAAAGCCTTTCCGGGCCGACACCGCGCGAAGTTCTTGAGCTGCCGATTTTCGCTTCGATTTGCCTGCTCTCGAGCAGCCTCACCATTCACGTCGCGGTTGCCGCCCTCCGCAAATCCAATTCAGGTGCGTTCCGTCTCTGGTGGTTTTTGACGCTCGCGCTCGGCTCCATCTTTCTCATCGCCACCGGTCGCGAGTGGCAGCACCTGATCTATGACAAGGGTTTGACCATCAGCACCAATCTTTTCGGCACGACGTACTACTCGCTGGTCGGCCTGCACGCGTTTCACGTCACGGTCGGCCTGATCGGCCTGCTTACCATTCTGCTTTTGGCTTTGCTCGGCAAGGTTCACCAGGAGCATTCGAAAAACGTCGATACGTTCTCGATGTATTGGCACTTCGTGGATGTGGTTTGGGTGGTGGTCTTCACCGTCGTGTACATTGTTGGCCGTTAGGGGCAATCGATCGAAATGTCTTTACCCAGTTCACAAACCGGCGCCAGCCACGGAAATCGCCACGTGGTTACTCTTCCCGCGCCAACCGCTTGGCCAATCGTTCTGGCATTCGGTATCACCTTGTTGTTTGCCGGGCTCATCACCAGTCTCTCCGTCCTGATTCTCGGCGCGATTCTCTCCGTCGCCGGATGCATCGGCTGGTTCTTCGACGTTTTTCCTCGTGAGAAACACGTAGAAGTCCTTGCCGTGGAAGAGCCAATCACGATTGCCAGCACGCGCGCCGGAGTCGAGCGTTTGGACATCGCTCCTGAACTTCCTCGAGCTCTTCTGCCTCTAGAAACGTATCCCGTCTCCGCGGGAATTAAAGGCGGGCTCGCCGGCAGCGTGGCTATGGCTTTTCTCGCCTGCCTTTACGGCATCCTCAAACAGGGCAGCATCTGGTATCCCATCAACCTACTCGCCGCGACGCTCTATGGACAGAGCATGAAGCTCAGCCCTGACGTGCTCAAGGCATTCCATCTGGACAGCTTTCTCCTCGCGTGCCTCATCCACGTTATCACTTCAGTCCTCGTCGGTCTTCTTTACGGTGCGATGCTCCCCATGATCCCGCGTCATCCCATCTTCCTCGGCGGCGTCGTGGCTCCGGTCCTGTGGTCCGGCCTGCTTCGCAGTATTCTCGATTTGATCAATCCTCTGCTCAAACAGCGCGTCGATTGGTGGTGGTTCATCGCGTCTCAATTTGCCTTCGGCATCGTTGCAGGCCTGGTCGTCGTTCGTCAACATCGCGTTCCGGTCAAACAATTCATTCCCTTTGCTGTCCGTGCGGGAATCGAAACTCCCGGCGCAATGGCTCCAAAAGATCCGGAGGAGCGGCCGTGAAAATACGTCAAATCCGGTCGTCAATCCTCGCTGCCGCCCTGGTCCTTTGCGCAGGCTGCAGCAATCTGCCCGGGCGGCCCGCGAGCGATTCCATTCCCATCGACCCGGACAACCTCGCCGATTTCAACCTGCTCTATAAACAGAATTGTTCCGGCTGTCATGGGGCCGAAGCAAAAAGCGGGGCGGCTCTTTCCCTCGGGGATCCCGTCTATCTCGCGATCGCCGACGATGCCACTCTCCACAAAATCGTCAGCAACGGCATTGCCGGAACCTCCATGCCCGCGTTTGCCAAAAGCGCGGGCGGCATGCTCATGGACAAACAGGTGGACATCATCGTTCGTGGCATTCGCGAGCGTTATTCGAGGCCGGATGCCCTAGCCGGCATCGCGCCGCCTCCCTACGCCGCAACCGAACCCGGCGACGCCACGCGGGGAGCCTCTGTTTACCAAACTTTCTGCTCTTCCTGCCACGGTGCCGGCGGCAGAGGGAGCGCCAAAGCCAGCTCCATTGTCGACGGCTCTTTTCTCGCGCTGCTCACCAACCAGGAACTACGCACGCTTGTCATCGTCGGCCGTCCCGACCTTGGTGCTCCCGATTGGCGCAACAATGTCCCGGGCAAGCCCATGTCCTCGCAGGAAATTTCCGATGTCGTCGCCTGGCTTTCCTCCCAGCGTCCGCAGTTTCCCGGTCGCCCGTTTGCCAATCCCCCGAAGCCCACGGGAGAACATCCATGACTCTTCCCGAAAATCTCTCCCGCCGTGCCATGCTTGTGAAGCTGGGCTTCTTCTTCAACGGCGTCGTTGCCGCTCTTCTCGCCGTGCCCATCATTCGCTATGTTCTCTCGCCGATCATGCTCGCGCGGAAGAATGGCGGTTATGCAACCTGGCTCACCGTCGGTGTGGTCGATGAATATCCCGCCGGAGAGACGCGTCTTGCTACGTTCCGCAATCCCGGTGTTACACCGTGGGACGGCAAAACCGCCGACAGCGCCTGCTGGGTCCGCCGCATCGACGCGCAGACCTTTCAGATCTTCGCCATCAATTGCGCGCATCTTGGCTGTCCCGTGCGCTGGTTTCCGCAATCGGGCTTGTTCATGTGCCCTTGCCATGGAGGCGTCTATTACGAAGACGGTTCCCGCGCCTCCGGACCGCCCGAGCGCGGCCTCTTCGAATATCCGTACAAAATCGAAGAAGGAAAACTCCTCATCAAGGCGGGCGAGTTGCCCACTCCCGGAAGTCCCAACGCCTTGATCCACATAGGAAAGCTTCCATGGACCTGATCCGAAAAATCGGCGACTGGTTCGAAGCGCGCTTGCAAATCGCGGCGGCCATGCGCGAGACCGCGGAGCACCCCGTGCCGCGAGACACCGCGAGCTGGTTCTACGTCTTTGGCAGCGCGGCTCTAACTGTTTTCGTCCTGCAAATTGTCACCGGCATTCTTCTCGCGGTCGTCTACGTTCCCTCCGCTGGCGAAGCTTGGAACAGCCTGCAAACCATCAATCATTCGATTACAGCCGGCTGGTATATCCGCGCTCTTCACGGCTGGGGCTCCAATTTCATGGTGGCCATTGTGCTGATTCACATGGTCCAGGTTTTTCTCTTTGGCGCTTTCAAATTTCCCCGCGAACTCACCTGGATCGTTGGCGTTTTCCTGTTGCTCATCACTCTCGGCATGGCCTTCTCCGGTCAGGTCCTCCGTTTTGACCAAGACGCTTTCTGGGGCCTGGGCATCGGCGCCTCCATTTCCGGTCGCATTCCTGTCCTCGGCCCGTGGATCGTTCACCTTCTTCTTGGCGGGCCCATCATTGCCGGCGCTACGCTTTCCCGTTTCTTTGCACTTCACGTTTTCGTCATTCCCGGCCTGCTCATAGCGTTCGTCGGCCTCCATCTCCTGATGGTTCTGAAGCTCGGCATCAACGAATGGCCCATGCCCGGCCGCGTCGTTCGCAAAGCCACGTACGTCAAGGAATACCACGAACTAACGCAGAGAGATGGAGTCCCCTTCGTTCCCGGCGCGATCTACAAGGACATTTTCTTCAGCGGCGCCATTCTCCTCGCTCTCGCTGTTGTCGCCTTCTATTTCGGTCCGTTCGGTCCATCGGGTCGTCCCGATCCGACCATCATCCAGACCGTACCGCGTCCCGATTATTTTTTCCTCTGGCTCTACGCGGTGCTCTCCTTGCTTCCACCCCAAATGGAAACGCCCGCCCTTCTTATCGGCCCGGTCGTCGCGATTCTCGCCCTGCTGCTGCTTCCCTTTGTTTTTGGCGAAGGCGAAAAAAGCTGGCGTCGCCGTCCCATCGCCGTTCTCACCATTCTTCTCGTCGCCGTTGCGCTCGGCACCTTCACCGATCTTGCCGGCCACGCTCCCTGGAGCCCGGTCATGGACGCCTGGAGCGGTGATCCTATTCCACTCGCGTTCTTGCAGAATCGTTCCGCCCTCGAACGCCAGGGGGCTCTTATCTTTCAGTTCAAGCAGTGCCACAACTGCCACTCGCTCGGCAACGAAGGCGGCAAACGCGGTCCCGCTCTCGATAACGTCGCGCTCGTCCAGACCGAAGACCAGCTCATACGCCAGGTGATTCAAGGCGGCGGCAACATGCCTGCCTATGGCAAGAATCTCACCCCCGCGCAAACCGCCGCGCTCGTCGCCTTCCTCAAAACTCTTCATCCTGCGCGAAAACTGCCCGCGCGCGACGCTTCCCGCGCGGTCGTTTCCGAATCCACGCCTCCTTCTTCACCGGAGGATGCAACGAAGCCATAGGGCCATGTCTCCGCAAGCACAATCGCTTCTCAACGACTGGTCGCCGCCGGTCGCTCTGAACATCACCATTTTCCTCACCGCGTTTTTCTATTTTCGCGGCTGGTGGTCTGTTCGGGGCTCTTCACCGAACCTCCTCCCGATTTCGCGTCTCGCAGCGTTTCTAGTTGGCATGTTCTTCCTCTGGTTTGCGATTGGTTCGCCTCTCGCGGCCTTCGACGAAGCTTCGCTCACCGTCCACATGATCCAGCACATTCTCCTCATGCTGGTCATTCCGCCTCTCGTCCTTCTTGGCGCGCCCGCCCTTCCCTTTCTCCACGGCCTCCCGCAGTGGTTCGTTCGCGCCACGCTCGGCCCATTCCTCCGCTGGCCGCCTGTGCAATTCATTGGAAAGGTTCTCACCCATCCGCTCGTCTGCTGGATTCTCGCCGCTGTCGCTCTCGTCGCCTGGCATATTCCCTCCGCGTTCGAACTCGCCCTGCGTGCCGATTTCTGGCACGAAGTCGAACACCTCTGCTTCCTCTCCACCTCCATACTCTTCTGGTGGCCGGTAATCCAGCCATTTCCCTCCGAAGCGCGCTGGCCACGCTGGTCCATTCCCGCTTATCTTTTTCTCGGCATGTTTCCCGGCAGCGCGCTTGGCGCATTTCTCGCCTTTTGTGATCGCCTGCTTTACCCCTCGTATAGCAAAGCCCCTCCGCTTTTCTCCATCACGCCGCTTACCGACCAAATTATCGCCGGTACTCTCATGTGGGTCTTCGGAATGTTCGTTTGCCTACTGCCCGCGGTCGCCATTACTCTTGAGCTGCTATTACCGCGCAACGTCCATTCAGGTGCTTCTCTTCCGAACGTCCCCGAAGCTGGCGCTCAAAAAATCCTGCTGGGTTAGGCCTTCTTCGCGGCTATAATCCGGCGCATTCCTGCTCCGCTTGTCCCGGGGGTCGTACCGCATGGCCAACAGCACGCATCAATCTCGCACTGCCATTCTGCAGATGCACATGAGCGAGTTCTGGTCCGGCGACCTCGGCCTCACGCTCGTTTCCATCTCTCTCGGAATCCTCATTTTCGTCATCTTCCCTTTGCGCCAGGCCGGCCTTGCCGGCAGATTGTTCATCGATCTTGTGATGGTCACACTGATGGTTTCCGGCGCCTTGGTGATGAATCAGAGTCGAGTCATCACCATCATCACCATCGCGGTGGTCTTTATCGCTGCCGCTGTATTGTGGGCCTCGCGTTTCTTCCCATCGCCCTTCCTCCAGCAGCTCAGCAGCATTCTCTCCATCATCACGGAGTTTCTCTACGTTCGTATCGTCTTGCTCGTGATGTTTCGCCAGGGACCGGTCAGTTGGAGCCGCATTCAAGGCGGCATCTGTGCTTACCTTCTGATTGGCATGGCCTGGGCCTCGGCCTTCGATCTCGTCGAACAAATTCGTCCCGGGGCTTTTCATTTCGTCTCGGAGCCGGCGAACATGGATCAGCTAACCTCCAAACTCATCTACTTCAGTTTCGCCACTCTCACTACCGTCGGCTTTGGCGATGTTTTGCCCGTGCATCCCTTCGCCCGTTCGCTGGCCATCGCCGAAGCAATCGTCGGCCAGCTTTTCCCGGCGATTCTCATCGGAGCCCTTGTTGCCATGGCCATGCAGTCCCGCCCGAAAGCCTGACGTGCGGCCCTTGAACCCGATTCTTCCCCGCCAGAAGCGAAGGATTTTCTCCTATAATGCCTGTACTTTACCGCCCGTTTTTTCCTTGGAGGTCGTCCCATGTCTGCCAGTCTCCGACGAAGTTTTGTCCTGCTTCTTCTGTTTCTGCAGGCAACGTTTCCTACCGCCGCTTTCTCACAACAACAGCCGGCTGTGCCCTCTCCTGCCGTCCTGCGCCTGACACTGAAGGAAGCCGTGCTGTTGGCGATGAAGCAGAATCCCGAGCGCCTCATCGCCCAATTGCTGGTTTCGGAAAGCGACCGCAACAGCCAGATTGCCCGCTCTGCTTTGCTCCCTCAAGCTGCCCTCGCGGCCGACGGAGCGGTGCGCCAGTACAATCTCCAGAGCGTTGAACGTTCGGACAGAAAACCCGCGGGCCCGTTTCAATACATTGAAGCGGGTCCGACGTACTCGCAAACTCTGTTGAACCTTCCCCTGATTCGTAACTTTCAGATTGGCCAGGAAGGCAAACGTGAATCGCGCGCCGACGAACAAACTACTCGCGAAATTGTTGTCAACGCCGTGGTCGACCAATACCTACTTGTTCTTCGCGCTATTGCTACGCGCGATGCGGCAAGCGCCCGCGTATCGCTCGCCCAGCGCCTCTACGATCAGGCCAGCGCCCTCCAAAAAACCGGTGTTGGCTTGAATATCGACACCGTCAGAGCTAACGTCGAACTCCAAAACGAGCGCCAGAATCTCATCGACGCCGATGCGTCGACCCATACCACCAAGTACGGCTTGGCGGAACTTCTCGACCTTCCCCGCGATCAGGGTTTGGAAGTCACCGACCGCCTCGATTTCTACAATCTTCCCGAGCTCGAACAGAACGCTTTGCTCAACCAGGCTTTGACCGCTCGTCCTGAGATTCGGTCCTTTAATTCGCAGCAGCGCATCGCCAAATTGTCGACGGACGCGGCGCGTGAACAGCGGCTCCCTCAGTTGGGCTTCTCGGGCTTATGGTCCTATCAGGGGGAGCACTTCAATGACGGAATCCCCGCTTACACTTATCTTGTCTCAATGGATTTCCCCCTATTCACCAGCGGCCGCATCCGCGCCCAGGTAGCGAATGCAAAACTCGAAGAGCAACGCGTCGCGGAAAACCGCCGCGCTCTCGAGGATCGCATCGTCCGGGAAGTAAAAACCGCGCTTGAGGATCTCAATGCCGCTCGCAGCGCCGTGGATGTGGCGAATCTGGGCTACCAGCTGGCCCAGGATGAAGTAGCTCAGGCCGATCGTCGTTTTCAAGCCGGCGTCACGACCAACATCGAAGTCATCACTGCGCAGGACAACTTGGCCCGCGCCAGTGATAACCAGATTGGCGCTCTCTATCGCTTCAATCTCTCCCGGGCCGCTCTCGCCCGCGCTACGGGCGAGATAGAATCCATGTACAGCAAGTGAAAGGTTAACCTGGCATGAGTTCGTCTCCCACAACACCTTTGCCGCAAACTGCCGCTCCCGATGCTCGTACACCCCCGCCGCAGCCGCAACACCTGTCCTTGCGTGAGCGTATGCGCAATCTCAATCCAATCGTGAAGGGTGCTTTTCTTTTGGTGCTGCTCCTCGTTATAGCCGCCTCGTATTTTTTTTCCGGCCAGGTCACCACCGATGACGCCCAGGTCGATTGCCACATCACGGCAGTCGCGCCCCAGGTTCCCGGCTACGTAATTAAACTCTATTTCAATGACAATACGCCCGTGAAAGAAGGCGATCCTCTTCTTCAGATCGATCCCAGAACCTACGAAGCCGAAGTCGAGCAGGCCAAAGCCGCTCTCGACGTTGCCGAAGCGCAAGCCAACTCCGCGAAAATGCAGATCGGTTTGGTTCGCGAAACCACCACAAACAGCACGAGCGGCGCCACCGCCCAGAAGGATTCCGATGCCGCCGACTATGCCAGCTCTCAGGCGCAGCTGGAGCAGTCCGCAACCGCCAATCTGCTGCTCGCCCAGAGCCAACGTGGCTGCCAAAAACGCTACCAATGAACGCGCCCAGAGCGACCTCCAGCGTTACACTCCGCTGCTCTCCACTGGCGATGTCTCCAAATTCCAATACGACGCCGTCGACGCCGAAGCCCGTGTGGCGAAAAGCGAACTGGACGCCGCGCAGCATCAATTGTCCGCCGCGCAACAAGCGGTTGCGATTGCGCGTGCCAACACGCGGTCAGCCGAGGCGCGTCTCTCGCGCTCACAGTCCCAGTTTCTAGAAACTAAAGCTCGAGAGCGCCAAATCCCTATCACCGAAGCCACATATAGATCCGCGGTCGCTACCGTCGAACGCGCCAAAGCCTCTCTGCAGCAAGCGGAACTCAACCTTGCTTACACGCACATTACCGCGCCCATCAGCGGCCAGGTCACGCAGCGATCCGTCGATTTAGGACAATATGTCTCGCCAGGCCAACTATTGTTCACGCTCGTTCCCCTCTCTGAGGTCTATGTCACCGCCAACTTCAAGGAGACGCAAATGGCAAAGGTCCGCCCCGGCCAAACAGTACGCCTGCGCGTCGATACGTATAGTCAGGAGTTCGAGGGCGTGGTCGATTCCATCGCGGGAGCAACCGGCTCGCGTCAGGCGTTGCTGCCGCCGCAAAACGCCACCGGAAATTTCATCAAGGTCGTCCAGCGCATCCCCGTCAAGATTCTGGTGAAACCGTCAAGCAATCCCCAACTGGTTTTGCGTCCCGGCATGAACGTCGAAGCCACCATCTATTTCCGTTGAGTGGAAAGGAACCGCATGAGCTATCTGAGCGGCAACGTCCCCGGCAACCTCGAGGAATGGGAGAAGCACGAGGGCCAATACATCAGCCGTTCTCTCAGCAGCCTCCCGGACGCGCGCAAGTTGACCGTCCTGCTCAGCGTCGGCGTCATCACCGCCATCGAAATCTCCAACCGGCTCTCCATCAATGTGCTTCTTCCGGACATGCAGGGCAACGTCGCCGCGAATGCCGACGAAATCAGTTGGGTCGTGAATCTGTACAGTCTTGGTTTTCTCTGTTCCTTGGCGCTCTCCACGTGGATGACCCGCGTCGTCGGCGCCCGACGGCATCTTCTATGCTGCATCGGCCTCTATTCTGTGGGCGCCTTCGGCTGCTTCCTGAGCGCGCGCAGCCTCGAATCTCTTCTGATTTCACGACTCATCATGGGATTCGGAGGTGGTGCGTTTCTCGTTCGCACCGTCATTCTCGCCGGACTCATGTTTCCCGGCGCAGCGCGGATTCGAGCGGTCACATATCTCTACAGCCTGCTCTTTATCTTCCAGATTACCTATCCGGTCGCCATGGGATGGATTAACGACCAGCTGCATTGGAACTATGCGTTTCTGATCGACTTTCCTTTTCTGACGATCGGCGCTTTTATGATCTGGAAATTCGTTCCCGCCGGTTACCTGTTCCGTCGCGAACAGGAAGCCAACCCCGATATCACAGGCGCGCTTCTGCTCATCGTTTCGCTCGCTTGTTTGCAACTCGCTACCAGCCGCGGCGAGCGCGATCTCTGGTTTGAATCCGCCTGGATCCCCTGGACGCTCCTGGCTTCGTTGATCTGTTTCATTATTTTTCTTTGGCGGGACAGCCGCCCTGAGAATCTCTATCCTGTCTTTCATTTGCGTATGATCTGGAAGCAGGGAGCCCTACGCACTTCCTTTAGCGTAGTGCTCATCGTCGGCGCCATCCTGGGTGCCGGTCTTTTTGTTGTGCCGCAATACCTCCGCTACGTGCAGGACTACAGCGCGATGCAAACCGGCGGTTTTATTTCGATGTACACTGCCGGCCTCGGCCTGGGGCTAATTGTTTCTTTGCGCTTTCTGGTGCCGCGTCTTGGCGGTCCCCGCACTCTGGGTCTGGGTCTGTGCCTCCTGATTGCAACCTGCGCCTCGCTGATTTACATCTGGACGCCCACCACTCCGACAGAAATCCTGGCGCCCGCTATTTTCCTTCAGGGTCTTGCTCTTGCGCCGACGGTTTTGGCCGCCGCGAACGTCGCCACCGCCAACACCCCTCTTCCTGACCTCAACGATATTTCGACCACCTACTTTTTCGTTCGCCAACTGGGAAACACTTTCGGCGTCACCGCCGCCACCGTTCTGTTCGATCACCGCATGACCTTTCATTCTTCCCGCATGTTGGATGTGGCCAACCGGCTGGACCCGATTACCCGCTCCACGCTGGCTCAATATACAGGTCTGGTTCACCGCAATGGAGGCGGCGGCAGCAATCCGGCGTTGGGCGCGTTGCAGATCTTTCAGGGCAATGTAATCACACAGAGCCGCCTGCTTTCCTATCTCGATATTTATTTCGGATTGGCGGCACTCGCTGCGCTCGGCTTATTCCTGCTCGCCTTCACACGAATCGAAAAGAAATACACGGACCGCCATCATTTTCATGTGTATTAGATTCATGCGTTAGATGCTACTTGTGCGACGTGATTTGTACTTGGTGATGCTCCAGCAGTTTGCCAGTAGCGTGATCGACCGCTGCCACCGCCGTCTGGTAATTCGTTTGCGCCTGCGCCAACGCGAATTCCGCGTTGGCCAACTGCGTTTGCGCGTCCAGTACGAAAAAGACAGTGCTTCCACCTAACTGATATTTCCGTTGTTCTGCCTGCAGGCTCTTCCTTGCCAGATCCTCGGAAACTTTTGCCGCCTCGAGAGACAACTTTGCCTGCTCCAGCAAGTGCACGGCATCCTTGACTTCGAGCGTAATCGACTGGATGGTCCGAGCCTCGCGGTATTGATCATTTTTCTGGGAGACCACCGCATCCGCTAGGTCGGCTTCCGCTGCATGATTCTTGAGGGGCAGCGTCAATGTCAGAGACGCGCTGTAGGTCGGGTATTTGAACGCGAATAGTTGGCTCAAGCTGTCGGAAAGGCCGCCGGTGGAGATCAATGTCGGCGGTATAGTGTCAATATTGTAGAGATTGCCGCCCAATCCCGTCGGCGAATAGACACCGACCAATTCCAGATCAGGACGGAGGTTGTTGTGCGCCAACCGGATGCCGATTTCATCCGCGGCAAGTTGTTGGTGCAAAGCCTCGAGTTCTGGCCGGTTCGCCACCGCAAGCGACAAGGCTGTAGCGATATCCATGTCCGCGAGAGTCTCCGGCGGTTCGGCCTTTTCCGTTAAGTTCAAGTCAATCGCGCTGAGAGCTGGGTCCCGATCGGCCGCGATCACCTGCCGGAATTGATCCTCCGCCTGTTTCAGTGTGTATTCCGATTGAATCACTGTCACTCGTCGAGCCGCGACTTCCGATTCGGAGCGATAGATGTCCAGCGGAGGCAGCGCCCCAAGGCTGAGCGCTTTCTTGTCGCGCTCATAACTTTGTTGCGCCTCCTCGTATGACTTTCTCTGCACCTCCAGGCTCTCTCGCGCAAGCACCACGTTCCAATAGCGCGAAATTACCGTGAGCAGGATGTCGTTCACTTCCCCCTCAAACGTAGCTTGTGACTGCTTCAGGTTGCGCTGCGCAATATAAATGGGAGCTTTGTTCGCGAACACCCCGAAATTCTTCAGCAGCGGCTGCGTGACTTGGAAACTCCAAGACGTCGCATAGGAAGGATTGAACAAGAAGAAAACGCTGTTCGTGGACTGCTTTGCATCGATGAACTCTGTTTGAAAATTCGTACCCGTCGCGAATGTCTGTGCGTACCCGAACTGTGCAGTCTGGTTGAGTATATTCAGAAAGGAAGCGCCCTGTAACTGGCTGGAAGCCTGCGTTTCTATGCGTTGGTCGAGAAAGCTGGCGTTGGCCACCGGGTCGAACGGGGCGAATCTCCGATGCACGGTGTTGGCTGCCAGGTCCACTGCGGCCTGATCGATGTGAATGTCGGTATTGTTGACCATCGCCAGACGAATCGAGTCATCCAGCGACAGCACCAGCTTACCGTCCACAATATGATTCTGAAAACCCTGAGGAGCCGGCAGAGGCGCAACCGGCGGAATGCGCGCCGGAATCCCCATCAGCCGCTCCAGCCGATCCGAGTCTTGCCCGTGCGAAGGTGCCGCCGCTACCACAAAACAAAGCACCACCAGCATCAACGCGCGGATGTTCATGCCTGGCCCCCCAGAACTACGTTTTGTACGCCCTAACGCAGAATCGGTGCTTACTCGTATCGAATCGCTTCCACCGGATCGAGCCGCGCCGCTTTCATTGCCGGATAAATCCCGAAAATCAGCCCGATCGAAATTGACACCAGAAACGCCAGCAGGATCGAACCCACCGTGACGACCGTGGACCATCCCGCGAACCACGCGATCAATTCGGACATGGCAAATCCCAGAACCAATCCTAGCAATCCCCCGGCGAACGAAATCAAAACCGCCTCCACTACGAATTGCCTCACGATGTCCCGCTGCCGCGCGCCGACAGCACGCCTCACACCGATCTCTCGCGTGCGCTCCAGGATCGCCGCCAGCATGATGTTCATGATCCCGATTCCGCCAACCAGCAAAGAAATCGACGCAATCGCCACCATCACGGTGTTAAAAAGCTGCTCCGTCCGTTTTTGCTCAGCCAGCAGCTCTGCCGGGACGATCACGGAAAAATCTCCCGCACTGTGGTGCGACGAATTGAGAATGCTCCGCACGATCTCCGCATTCGTTGCACTCGAATCCGCTGAGGCCAGCCGCAGATACAGCGCATCCACTTCGTCTTTGCGTCCGCTCTCGGAATCCTCCATGCGCATTCGCACCGAATTCAGCGGCGCATAAATTACGTTGTTCAAATCCTCGTTCTGTACGCCTCCGGTGTCTCCCTGCGCAGCCAGTTGCGGCGCAACCACTCCCACAATGTGAAACCACTGCTCGTTCAGCTTCACGTATTCGCCAACCGTGGCCGCAGTCCCGAACAAACTGTCCTTGGCAGCGGCTCCTAAAACGCACACCGGCGCGGCGGAATCCTCCTCGCTAGAATCAAAAAACCGCCCCTCCATCACGCGCAGCCCGGAAATCACCATATAGGAAGGCTGCACTCCATAAAGAATGGGCGCTTCCTGTTGCGGCTTCGGCAGAACTTTTGAAGGTTCAAACCGCTTCCGCGGTGTCCCTTGCACAATGTCCGGCAAACTGTTGCGGATCACTTCGTAGTCCGCGAGCGACAGACCCGGTGAAAGCCGCCGCACTTTTTGATAAACCTGCCAGTTCGGCGCTTCCTTCGCATAAACAATCAGATTTCGAACACCCAGTTGCTCGATGAACGCCATCACCTTCTGCTGCGCACCCGCGCCGATAGAGAGCATCGCCACCACGGCTGCCACGCCGAAGATCATCCCGAGCATCGTCAGCAGTGAGCGCAACTTGTGATCGCGCAAGTTCGCAAGCCCCATCAACAGGTCGGGCAGCCATTGCTTGAACTCCGGCGCGCGCTCGAAATCTTGTTTGGGTTCGGCTGGATTCATGCGTAAAGTTTAGCGTCCTGCCGTCAAAACAGGTCCGCTACCCGTCGACTCCTTCTTTGGATTTCCTCGCTTTTCCGGATTCACCAGCGCCACTACATTTCCCGGCGAAACCCCTTCCACAACCGCGCGACCCTCGGTGTACGCGCGTACCTTTACCTCCTGGCGTTCGAACGATGCGCCTTTCTTCAGGTAAACGATACTTTTCCCGCCGCCGTCAAAAACCGCTTCGCGCGGAACCGATAGAACTCCCTTCATCTGGCTGCCAAGAATCGTCACCCGCGTTGCGTAGCCCGGCCGCAGCCGCGGATCCGCATGCGCTAGCCGCAGCGACACCTCAAACGTTCGCTGCGGATTGTCGTCCCAAAATTCATGCGCCGACGCGCCCGCAACCCTCTTTACGGTCGCGTTGAACATCTCGCTCGGCAACGCATTCACCTGTACCTCCGCCGCCATGTCTGCTCCGAGCAGCGTCCGGTCCGTCTCCTTCGCCTGCACCGAAACTTCCAGTTGCGAGATATCGATGACCTCGCCAACCGAAGCGCCCGGCCGCGCTTGATCCCCTACCTGATAATCGGGAAGGGTCATTCCATCGAAGAAGATTCCGCCTGCCGCGTCGCGATTCATGTGCACCACAACCAGCCCACCGATCGGCGAACGCACCGTCATCTTCTGAATATTCTCCTGCGCCTGTTCCATCGCGATCCGCGCCTTGTTCTTCTTCTCCTCGCTCAGCGTGATGGACGCCTGATTCGCCGCCGCGTGCGACTTGATGTCCAGCTGCAGTTGCGCCAGCGCCCGTTTGGCTTCATCGAGCGTCAGCAAGTTTTTCTTCGCGTCGATTTCGCTGACCAATTCGTTCTTACTCACATCGAGCTCAGCCCGTCGCACCGCAAATTTGTCCTTCAGCAGGTTCAGTTGGTCCTGCGAAACCTGCACCGCCGCATCCGCGCGCGCCTTCGCGATCTCTTGTTCCGCCTGTGCCAGATCGCTGCGATTCTGCGCAAGGTTGTACTCCTGCTCGCTCGGATCGAACCGCAACACCGCGTCTCCGGCGTGCACCTGGGCTCCAGTGCGCGCAAGCTCTACAATCTGTAGAGTCCCACCCGCCACCGGCGGAGCCGCCAGCACCCTCGTCTCCATGGTTTTCAACTCCCCGGTCGCTATCACCTTCACTTGTAGGTCGCCTTTTTCCACCTTCGCCGTAGGAAGCTCGGCTTCTGCTACCGCCGTGGGCCGGTTGCAGGAACAGACTAATCCCGCCACCAGCAACCACAGAACCATCGCCGCTTTGAGATTTCTGCGTATCATCACTCAATTCGTTTCCGGAGGCTCCCGCAGCGCAACCCGATCGCCCGATTCGATTCCCTTTGCGATCATGGCCTCTTCGGAGTTTCGCCTCGCCACTTCGATCGGAATCGCCACAAATCGCGATCCGCGCAATACATACGCGACGCTCTGTCCCGATTTCCGGAAAATCGCCCCCACCGGAATCACTATCGCATTTGAAACCTGGTCCACCGCCACTCGCGCCGTAGCACTCATCCCCGATGCCAGCCGGCTGTCCGAATCCGTCAACGAAACTCCCAGTGCAAAATTCCGCGGAAACGGCCAGCCCGCGTTGAAATCCATCGATGCCGTCGGGCTGATTTCATCCACCTTCCCCTGCAAGTTCCGGTCGGGAATCGCGTCCATGTGGACCGTAACTTGCTGGCCAATTTTCATGCGTCCGCGGTCGGCCTCGTCTACGCGAGCCGCGACTCGCAGCGTGGAGTTATCGGGAAGCTCCGCAATCCCCGCGCCCGCCCATACACGATCCCCGGGTTTGAACGGAACCGTCCCGTTCATATCCCAGTGCGTCAACACTGTAAAAGAGCCATCGAGCGGCGCATGCAGCGTAAGCGTCGCAACTCCGGTCTCATCCTGCTGCACCTGAAACGCCGCGCGATCCCGCAGTTTGACCTTGCTCGCAAGATCGGACTTGTCCGAATTCCTGTCGGCCCCAAGTTTCGTTTCGTTTTCCTTCACCTTTTGTTCGGAGTCGGAGACCTTCAACAGCGCTTTCTTCCCATCAATCTCTGAAAGAATCTCCTCTTTGCTTGCGTCCATCTTTGCGCTCTGCAAATCGAATCGCGACGACATGACGTCCGTCAGGTCCTGCTCCTCCTTCAGCTTCGCTGATGCCGCCGACTGCTCGATTGCCGCCTCCGCCGATTTCAGCGCCGATTTGTCCTGTGCCAGCTTCTGCTGCAATCCAGAGGTGTCGAACTCAACCAGCGTGTCTCCCTTTTTCACTTTCGTGCCCGTCGGCACAATCTTCAGGATCAACATGTCTCCGACGCCCGCCGGCGCCACGATAGTCACGGAGTGCAACGCCTTGATTTCTCCGTGTACCTCCACGTAGTCCACGAATTCCTTCCGCGTCGCGGGTGCCGTGGGCAGGCTGGGTGCAGACCGCACCTTCCGCACAATGAAAAATCCCGTCCCAAGCAGCAAGATGCTCGCCGCCAACAGTGTTGCTTTCCACCGTTTCGACAGCGCGCGCAATACCGCCGTCATTTAGACACCTGCAAAATCTCCCCCGAAGCCTGCCGCCGCACAACTTCGCCTTCCGTCAAGCCCGAATCCACGGCCACTTCTCCGTCTCCCCACAAACTGACGTGAACCGCATGCTTTTCAAAACCCGATCCCACCTGCCGGTAAACGAATGTCTTCTCCTGTTCCGCCACAACGGCATCCCTCGGAATCACCAGGGTCTTCTCCTGCCTTCCCAGAGGAAAATCGATGGATGCTGAAAGATCCGGCAACAAGCGCGGGTCTTCGCCCGCAACCTGAAATCGCGCGGAAAACGTGCGAACCGTATCCGCAAACTGTCCCATATGGCCGAGCGGCGAAAGCTGCTGCAGCACTCCAGGCAGCACCAAACCAGGATAGGCATCCAGGCGAATTTGCGCCTGCTGTCCGATCGAGAGCCTTGCCAGATCCACCTGATTCACATCCGCCCGCACTTCCATCTTTGAAGGGTCGACCACCTGAAGTATCGGGACTCCAGGCCGCACCGCATCTCCCTGTTGCGCGGTGCGCATCCGTCCGCTCAGCCACACGGCGTTGAACACCGCTACCCCCTCCATCGGCGATCGCAAAGTCATGCGCGATGAATTGGCCTGCGCGTACTGCATCGCCTCCTGCGCGCGGTCCCGCTGCAGTTCCAAGATGCGGATTCCCGCCGCAGCCGACGCGCGCTTGTGGTCATACGTCTCGCGAAGCTGCTTGAAAGTCGCGTCCGCTTCCTCCAGCGCTTCCTGGTTTTTCTCTGCGTCGATCCGGGACACGATCTCGTTTTTTTGCACTTCCAGCCGCGCCCGGCTCAAATCGTCCTCTGCCGTCTTGAGCGCGCTGTCATCCTTTGCCTTGACGATTTCCTCGTCGGCTTTTTTCTGCGCGACCTGCCCGGACAAGGTCACAAACGTATTCTGCTTGTCCAGGAAATCCTTCAACTGCGCCTGCGGATCGAATTCCACCAGAATCTCCTCTTTCTTTACGTGCGCGCCGGGCGCGATCAGTTTGGTAATCACCAGCGTGTTTAGTTGCGCGCCTTCGAGGATCGGCGTCAGCGCCACAAACGACCGCGCCGCCTGAGTTGTCCCGTTCAATCGCAGCGACGGTGCGAAATCCTTGCGCACCACCCGAAACGTCGTAGCGGTTGTTAGCGAGGAAGAAGATGCGGCGCGCGTTCGCAAGCGCGGGACCAACAACAGCAGGAGAACAAAAACCAAAATGCCGGAGACCAACCACATCTTCCAGCGTCGGTTGGAGGCGGTTGCCGGGTTTGCTTCCATTTCAATTATTCTCGATGCACTGCCTGCCGGCCCAGTTGCTCAACAATGGTCGTCGTCACGGCGCGTTTTTTGCCAGCACCGGTATATGACAACTCCGTTATTCCGAACTTGCCTGTACCTGCCAGCGGAGCAGGGTAGGCAGGCGGAATGCACGGTGAGGAACCCCTCTTTTGTTGCCCGAACGAGAGATTCCACTCGTGCCCAGCAAACAACTGGTGCTCACCGCTCCGATCGAATCGATGTTAGGAACAAGCAACCTCTGCCTACTTCGGGTGGATTTCTCTTTAACAATAGACGCTGCGGAAGTCCAAAAGGTGTCCTGTCGCGGATCGAAATTGCACGATCGGTGAACAGTAAATATCGTATCTCAATTTGGGAAAGGAACTCCGGATGCTCTCCGGGGGCCGTTACTCCACTAGCGCCCAGGTCTCGTCCGCATCAAACGACCGGATTGCCTTTGCCGTTTCCACCGTCTCCGGCCCCAAATCCTTCTGGTAGACCCGTGCGTCCGGCCCAATCATAAATGTCATCACTCCGCTCTTCCGGTATTCGGCAGGATACGCGAGGAACGCAAACCCTTTGGTCATGTTGCCGTTCACGATGTAGCTCTTCGCGCCTCCCTCGGCCCGCGCTCCCTGTTCTTTCAAAATCCGGTAAAAGTATCCGTGGAATGGCTCCGGTGCTTCTTTCGTTCCCGACTGGTATCCCTCCGCGCTTGCTCGCGCCGCCAGCGGCCCCAGCGGACTCTCCGGTTCGCCCTCCACCACTTTCCAGTACAGCCCGTCCTGCTTGCCCTCGCTGCTCCGGAATCTCTGTGCATACTGCCGCACCTGGGCGCCGCCACGCGGTTTGCTGAAATACTCCGTCTGTGCGTCCGCCATCTCGTTCAACACGTCGATGACCGTCAACTCGTTGTCTCCGATTTGCCTCGCCAGCATTTCCTTCTTCGCCCGGTCGGCGCTGAACATCCACTGTCCATCGACGGTCTTTACCAGCGGAAAGGGAAACGGATAATTCTCCACTCCTATTTCCAAAACCGAGCCGTCGCCTTCTAACGGCGCCCATCGGTGCATCTGATCATAGTCATTGGCAAATGCGTCGAGCGCGGCCTTATCCTCGGTCGGGTCTTCGGTAAGCAGATACTCTCTACCCTCCGGCCCGAAAATCGCCAGCACCGCGTTCGTGTCCCCCGCTTTCGCCGCGCTGTAAACCGCTTGCCCGGCCGATTCGGCCGAAGGAAATGTTTTGGGGCTCGTGCCTTCCATGTGCTCGGTTTTTTTGCACCCGGACGACATCCCCGCAGCGACCGCAACCATGCACATCGCCACGCGCCAGCCAATCTTTCTCGTTTGTCCTGCTTCCCTCATCTCTACTCCTTCATTCAGAGCCGGCGCATCTCGCTAGCGCCTCGTGTTTCCTGGTCCGGACCCTTTCGCAGGCGCGTTGGGTGCCTTTACAGGCGCGCTTTGCGCTTTTGGCGGCGGACTGAGACTGCGATTTCCTCGGGAACTCTCCGGCCTTCCTCCGCCGCTCCCCGAAAACGCATTCGGCTTCGGCGCAGGCCGCGCATTCTGCTGGTTCGCCGGATATCCGCGCAGTTCTCGCGTCGGCGTTTGCGTGCTTGGCTGTCCCGGCGCCGCTGGACGCGTCGTCGGTTTTGGTTGCACGCCGGGTCTGGCAGGCTGAGTTGTCGGGCCGCCGGGCACAGGCTGAATCGATGGTCCTCCCGGCTTCCCGGGCGCAGGCTTCACAGGTAACGTCGTCGGCCTGCCGGGCACAGGTTGAATCGACGGCCCACCCGGATTCGGCCGTCCGGGGCTTGGCAGCGGCGTCGGCTTCACCGTTCCCGGTGGTTGTCCACCAACCGGTGGTCTTCCACCCGACGGCGGCGGCTTCACGCTCGGTGGCCTTCCGCCCGGAGGACGATACGGTGGTCTCGTTCCCGGCGGCGGAGGTCGCCATCCTGTCGGCGGCGGGTACGGTGGTCGCGGTGGCGGGTAATAAGGCGGACGATACCCCGGCCGAAATCCCGGATAGTAGCCGCCCCACCAGTACGGATTCCCGTAATACCGCGCCCCCCCGCAATAAACCATTCCGCCGGTCCAGTTCATTCGCCAGCCGTAGTAGCCCCAGCCGCAGCTGGAGCTATTGATCATTGCGCCCACCGCGATGCCCGCACCAAATGAAATAATGGACGTCGCCGCGATCGTCCCCGCGGTGTAGCCCGGCGTCACTACCGTAGCTCCATACACAACCGTCGGGTTGTACGCCGGCACGTACACTACCTGCGGGTTCGCCGGCTGAATCACGATAACGTTGGGGCTCTCCTTTACGACTTTAATCTGCTCGCCGGATTTCAGGTTTCCCGCCTCGTAGGCCTTCGCGCGCATCCGCTGGATGGCCGCCATCACGTCTTCTTGTTGGTTCGCGGATACGTCTCCAAGCGCCGAAGTCCATCCAAGATTCTGTGCCAGCTTTTCCAGCACGCTCGGGAATTGCAGCAGCGCTACCACCGATGGATCCCACTCCTGATCCTGCGACGCCTGCACCAGCGCTTCTCCCGTCAGGTCGGGATTGTCCTTAACGAACCCGTCCGCTGCCTCCACTTGGTCGGGATATGTTGCTGCTCCCAGAATCTGCGCCACCAGGGCATCCGGATACAGCGCCACGGGCGCCACCAGCGCGTCCATGTCCTTCGGCGGCACCGGCGCGTACACTTCTTGCCCGGCGCGCCCTGGATTTGGCGCGGAAGCGCCATCCGTTTCCAGTGGTGTCATCGTGTACAAAAGCAACACGCTCACAAACACGACAAGCGTTTGCTTCAGAAGGTTCATAGTGTTCGGCATTCTTCGCGGGCAGTTAGCAAGACTTGTCCTGGCGGGGCAGATTGAACGCCCAAACAATATCACCACAAATGAAAAAGGAAAAGAAGTCGGCCGGGTTTAACTCTTGCGGCTGGTTCTCGACGCTACTTCCCGCTGCCCGTTTCTAGTCGCACGCGCCCGCCATTCACCAGATTTATCACCACAAATTGCGTAAAGCCGTCCACACGCTCCAACCTCAATGCTTCGCAGCAGCTCCGCTCTGGGCTTTCAAACCGCGCGGACGCAAAATTTCCTTTCACCTCGACTTGCACCTGCGTCGGCTCTTCTGAGTAATTCACCAGCTCCACGATGGTCTCGCCCGCTTTCGCTCCCGGATATTCCACCACCAACGTTGTCAGGGAATTCCATAAACTCACCGGCACGTGCTCTTTGACCGTCAGCCGCCGAATGTCCTGCGCAAACGTCTCCGGATCGCTGACCGGCTCGCCGAGTTCAATCACGTGCCCTTTGCCCACTGTGTACGTCACGGAAGTATCGCTTTTCTTCGAGGCCGCAGCCGCATCCCATGGATACTTTCCCGGCTGATTCACGAGCACCACCACTCCGCCCTGCTCCGCGAATCCCCGAAAGGCCTGCGTCAAATCCGCGCCGAGCGCGGCAAACGCGATCACCACCTCAAATCCCGCCAGATCCTTTGCCTTTACTTCCGCCGAATTCAGCACACGAAACGGAATATTGTGCCGCGCCAACAAATTAATCTCTTCGTACGACGTATCGTAGTCGTCCGTCAGCACTCCAACCGCCGCCTCTTTATCCGCGTCTTTTCTCCCGTCGTAGAAATCCAGCGTTCGCTTGACCTGCTCCCAATCTGCCAGCGTCTCCTTCTCTTTCTCTGCTAATCCCCTCTGCTGGCGTTCGTGCACTTCCAGCAGCAGATCGGCGTGAAACGCTCCCGCCTCCGCAACCGCCAGCGCATAATCTGCCGGGCCGGGTCCGTTTGCCTGCACCAGCGGATCCTTCGTATCCCACATGAACGTGTACAAAGGAGTCTGCCCAGGCTTAAACGCCCTTTCGTACCGAACCAGCGCCAGGTTTTGATCGAGCCACGGCTGCTCGCTGGCCCTCGACACCTGCAAAATTCCATTCTGCTTGAACACCAGCCAGCCCCGCATTTCCGGCTGCTTTCCACCGGGATCGACCACCAGAACCTTCAACCTTGGAAACTTCGCCCGCAGCTTCCGCGCACTTTCCTCAATTTGGTCTCCCTCCGCGGCGCTGCCGCGCAGGAAAATTCCCGCAACTCCCTCCTTCACGCCATCTTCCGCTGCCGCCGCGGCCTGCTGCAGTCCGGCTTCCAGATACACGTGGTATCCTTCTTTCCTCGCCGCATCCACCACGCCCAGCGCCGTGTCGCTCCACGGAATCACCAGGTCATTCACACCCAAAATTCTTGCAGGTGCCAAGGTGTTCTGCGTCCATCGCACGTACACCTTCGCCATCCCCGACGGCACGACCGACGACACACTGAGCCACAACAGACCCCACTTTCCACACATCCTCATCGCTTTTCCCTTGGACCTCGTTGCCCTGCAACCGGCGCGTTGGCCTGTTCCTTCTGCCGCTTGCCCGCCAGCAGAATCTCCGGCCCCGTCGTCACCGTTTCCGTTTCCCCGTCCGCCGCAACCCAAATCGCCGCCGCGTCCGCCATCCCCTTCACCATCGCTTTTCCTTTTTCCGGCCCGACCAGCAGCAACGCCGTCGAGAGCGCATCGGACGCCGTCCCGGTCTTCGCGGCGATGCTCAGCGCATACTTCGTCTTGAGTGGCTTCCCGTTATCCGGATCAATGATGTGCCCAGCCGTTTCGTTTCCAAGCAAACTCTCCGGCGTCTGCTCCGACGTCGACACGCTATTCTCGCTCAGCAGCACCGTTGGATCGACGCGTTTCGAAGGATCGCACAGATGAATTTCCCACGCGCTTTTTCCCGGCGGCGCACCCATCCCGTATATACTGCTTTGCCCCGCATCCACCAGCGCATTCTTGATTCCGTTCGCCCGCAACATCTCCACCGCGCGATCCACCGCGTATCCCTTCCCGATTGATCCCACGTCAATTCGCATGCACGGGGAGTGAAATTCCACCTCATCCGGTGGAATCAACGCGATCTTCTTGTAGCCAACGCACTCCAGCAGCTTCTCCTGCTCCTCTTCGGACGCCACACGCGCCCCCCGCAGCGCCGCTTTCCACATATCCACCAGTGGCGCCACGGTGATATCAAACTTTCCTCCGGACAGCTTCGAATACTTCACCGACTCCTCGATCACGCGATACAAATCCGGCGGCACTTTCACCGCGTGAAAGCGTCCGTCACGGTTTAGCCGGCTCAGCTCGCTGTCCGACTTGTAGTTGCTCAGCATTGCGTCCAGCCGCACAATTTCCGCAAACGCCTTATCGATCGCCGCGGACGCCCGCTCCGGCTGCTGGTCATACACGGCGATCTCATACACCGTGCCCATGCTGTACTTTGTTTTGTGAACCAGCGGCGTTTTCGCGTCCTGCGCGATGGCAAGCGCCGGTGGAATCAATGCCAGCAGCGCTGCCGCGAGCGCTCTATTCCAGCGCATACACTTCACCGCCGTGGCTCGTCAGGTAAATCCTGTTTCCTGCAATGACCGGTGCATTCTGGACCCCAAATCCCAGTCCCGCACGCCACACCACTTTTCCTGTCGCCGTTTCGAGCGCCTGCAATCCCCACGACTGGATATACGTCTGCGATTCGCCCACCACCGCCGGCCCTGTAAGCACTTCTCCCGCACGCACTTTCCAGCGCAGCTTTCCTGTCCCCACTTCCAGCGCATATAAACTTCCGTCTTTGCTTCCGATAACCGCAACCTCCCCATTCACCGACGGTGGTGACGAAACTCCCAGCCCTGTTTCATACTTCCATCGCACCGCGCCGTTGTTCGCATCGAGTGCATACACAAAAAAATCCAGCGATCCAATCACCAGCGTGTCTCCCAGCAGCGCCGGAGACGAATCGATTCCATTCCCCGTCCGAAAACTCCACAAAATCTTCCCCGTCTCCGTGTCCATACAATGCACATTCCCGTCGCCGCATCCCACATAAATCTTTTTCTCCGCTGCATACGCCGTCGAATATACTCGCCCTCCGAGTTTCACCTTCCAGCGGCGTATTCCGGTCTGCGCATCCAACGCGTACACGCATCCATCCCCGCTTCCGATGAACACCACGCCCTGCCGAGCCACCGGCGACGCCCATATCTCTCCCTGTGTCGCCGCTTCCCAGGCTTTCGTTCCGATGTCTCCATTTACTGCGTACAGTTTGCCGTCGTCGCATCCAAACAACACCGTGTTCCCGCTGATCGACGCCGTCGAGTGAATCTGCCCGCCCGCCTTGAATTTCCATTGCTCCCGTCCGGTATCCTTCTGGAGCGCATGGAGCTCTCCGTTCGTTGCCGTGACATACACCATTTCTCCGCGCAACACTGGCGCCGTGCGAATAGAACTCGCGAACCGTGTCTGCCAAACCGCCTTTCCTGGAGACGCCAACGCCGGCGCGCCGTGTCCTCCGGTCCGCGCATTATCCTTCAGCAGCGTCACCCAATCGTTTTCCCCAGCCACTTTGCCCTCATCTAGATTGTGTAGCGGCCGATTTTCCGTTCGCGGACAGTCCGTCATTCCGAGTGGAGTCCGCGGAGCGAGGAATCCCTCTCCTCGACCGACCCACTCCTAACCAATCTGCAATTTCCTGTGATCCATCTGCTTCAAATCGGAAACGCCCAACCCTAACTTTCCCGCCGCCGCAATATGCCCCGGCTGCCGGTAAAATAAATTCTTGCTCGCGTCCGTATAAAACTCGCGCCCGTCCTTCGTGAGGCTCTTCGGATCTCGCTCCCATACCGACGGCGCGCCTTCTTCCTTGCGCTTTTTATCGATCGCCTCCAGCTCCACCGTATCCATCGCCACCGGATCGGTGCTCATCATGAGCACTCCTGCCGGAAAAATAAAATCCTGATTCTGCGTCAACGGCCCCCCGTGCCACACCATGCGCATCCCGTCCATGATATTCAGCACGACTTTCGAACGCAGCGGCTCTGCCGTGCACATCACGCCAATCAGGGGATTGGTGAAAGAGAAGGGCGTCTGGTGCGACCTGGCGACATTATTAAACGTCCCGTACGCCACATTCTTCAGGCATCCGGTCACTCCCGCTGCCGAGTGGTCCTTCATCGTTGGCATGTTGATGATTTTGTCCAGCCGCGTCGCCACAATGCTCGCCATGTACGACCGCGTCTCCCACTCCCCAAAAAAATCCGCTTCGCAATAGATATTCGCGTCGTAGCCCGCGGAGTCCAGCAGGCCATCCTGAACTCCGACAACCTCCACTCCGGGTTGCAGCAATGTTTGATAGCTCCCCAGTTCGATTTCATATCCAAACCGGTCGTACACGATGATGTTTCGCACCGGTATTCCGGCGGAAAGCAGGCCGTCGATGATTTCCCGCACCAGTTCCGGCGAAGAGCAACACGCCGGCGCCCCCGACGGATTAATCTTGATTCCCACTACATCGTTCGGCTCGACGAATTTTGCAAAAGCCGCCCTTGCAGAGTTCTCGCCTGTCAACTCCTTCAGCCCGCGTTCCAACATCTCATGCACGATCGGCGGCGACACCCGGTTGGCCACGATTGCCCGCGAGTCGGCAACTTCTACCACCCGCCCCGGATACAATCCCGGCATCCCCAAGGGCGACTTCACACGCGGGGGCGCTTCATGCACATCGATCCGCGGCGCTTGCGGCAGCTTCACTGGATCGTCCCCGAGTACCGGCACTCCTCCGAGGAACAGGCCCGCGCTTCCCGCGCATGTCCTCTTCACAAAGGTTCTTCGATCCATTCCCATGTCCGGCGCAACCTCTTTTCTTTCCGCAAATCGCAGGAGCACTCGTTTTTGAGAGTCTCCAGCTTACTCTGTTTTTTACTTCTCTACGAGAGGGTGACAATCCCGTACAGACTGAGTAGACTCTCTTTGATTCGTTTTAATAGTGAGTATTCAAGCGTTCGGGATTTCGGGTGCTGCTCGGCTTTTTACTTTTTGTAGCGGCCGCTTTCCGAAGCGGGCGTTTTTTTTTGGATACTCTTTTTCTAGATACTCTTTGTGGTATGAACCTGTAGCCAGAACTAGAAAGGACCCTGCATGAAACTCGTAACAAGAACGGCTCTACTCCTCACTGCCTCTGTCTTGCTCCTCCCCGTCGCTCACGCGCAAACTCCTCACTACGATCTTCTCCTCAAGGGCGGCCACGTCATCGACCCCGCAAATCACATTGACGGCGTCATGGACGTCGCCGTTTCCGCCGGCAAAATCGCCGCCGTCGATAAAGACATTCCCGCTGCGTCCGCCGGAAAAGTCGTCGACGCCACCGGCCTCTATGTCACTCCCGGCCTCATCGACATTCACGTCCACATCACGAATGGCGGAGCGCCTCTCAACTGGTTTGATCCCGAAGCGCGCTCCCACATCGAACCCTACGCCATCCCTGCGGACCTGGTTCTTCAGTCCGGCGTCACCACTGTCGTCGACGCAGGCACTGCCGGGGCCGAAACCTTTCTTCAGGAAAAAGAGAGAGTGATGGATCACGCCATAGTACGCGTCCTGGCCTTCCTCAATATCGTTGCCAACGGAATGAGCGGCGGGCTCGAGCAGAGCGTCGATGAGATGGACGTCAAGCGTTGCGCGGAAACCATCAAGAAATATCCTGACCTCATCGTCGGCGTGAAAACCGCTCACTACTGGACCAATCAACCTTACGACGGTGAGCACACTCCATGGGCTGCCGTCGATCGCGCCATTGGCTGCGCTGAAGCCACCAATCGTCCCGTCATGTACGATTTCTGGCCTCGTCCGGAACGCACCTACGCCGACCTCATCCTGCAGAAAGCGCGTCCCGGCGATATTCACACGCACGTGTTTGCCCAGCAATTTCCCATCATTCTTCCCGACGGCAAGCTGAATCCCATACTGCTCGAAGCGCGCAAGCGCGGGGTTATTTTCGACGTCGGCCACGGCGCTGGAAGTTTCTGGTTCCGCAACGCCGTGCCGGCCGTGAAGCAGGGATTTTTGCCGGATTCCATATCCACCGATTTGCACTCGGGAAATTTCACGATTCTCAGTTTCGACAACGTTCTTTCGAAATTCGCGTCCATGGGCGTGCCGCTGAACGAACTCATCAAGCGTTCGACCGTGAATCCCGCCAATGAGATTCACCATCCCGAACTCGGCACTCTCTCCGTCGGTAAGGATGCCGACATCGCCCTGCTCCAGGAGCTTCACGGAAAATTTGGTTTTATCGATTGCGGTTGGGCCCGCATGGACGGAGATACCACCATCACCGCGCGCATGACCGTCCGCGCCGGACGCATCGTCTACGATCCCTCCGGTCTGAGCATGGTCGAATGGGAAAAAGCCCGTCCGCAATATTTTGCCTCTCCCGGTCCCGGCTCGGAGAAATCCTCAACCGCCGACGATTTCCCGCGTCACTAACATGCTTTCTGACGGCCATTTCAAAATTTCCGTCATTCCGAACGGAGTCCGCGAAGTGAGGAATCCCTCCCTCTTTGTTGCGCCATTCACCCCCGAACTTGAGGGTGCCCCATCCTTCGCGCCTTTTGCGAAGGGTGAGCTGTTACGCTCGAATATCACAAACGCTCTGCTCTTGGTCTGTGTTTGACACTGAGGAGGCTCCATGGCCGAAAAAATCACTCGCCGCAAACTCTTCCGCAGCAGCGCCCGCGCCGCCGTAGCCGGTGCCGTGGGAGCCTGCGCCGCTCCGGTCCTTTGCTCGGCTGAATATTCGCTTTCCGCGCCCCCGAAAGGCGTCGACTACTACCAAAAACTCGGCGTCACTCCCTTTATCAATGCCGCTGGCACCTACACCATCCTCACCGCGTCCATCATGCCCGATGAAGTTCAAGCCGCCGTCGCTATCGCCGCCACCCAACCCGTCCACCTCCTCGAACTCCACGATGCCGCCGGCGCCTACCTGGCCAAGCGCCTGAAATGTGAAGCCGCGCTCGTCACCTCCGGTGCTGCGGCCGCGCTGACGGTCGGCACCGCCGCGTGCGTTACCCTCGGCAACAAACAGGCCATCGTCAACATTCCCATCGATATGTCCGGCTTGAAAAACGAAGTGATCGTCCAGAAAACCCACCGCTACGAATACGACCACGCTCTACGCAATTGCGGCATTCGCTACGTCGAGGTCGAGACCATGGACGAATACGAAAAAGCCTTCACTGACAAAACCGTCATGACCCATTTCTTCAATGCCGAGGATCGCGGCAAGATCTCCCGCGAAGACTGGATTCGCGTCGCTCATCAACACAACATCCCCTGCTTCAACGATGCCGCCGCCGACGTTCCCCCCATCTCCAATCTCTGGAAGTACACCCAGATGGGCTTCGACCTCGTCACCTTCTCTGGCGGCAAAGGCCTTCGCGGTCCGCAATGCACTGGCCTGCTCCTTGGACGCCAGGACCTCATCGACGCCGCCAGACTGAACAATTCTCCTTATTCCAACAGCGTCGGCCGCGGCTTGAAAGTCGCCAAGGAAGAAATCGTCGGCCTGGTCGCTGCTGTCGACTGGTTCCTCACTCAGGATGACGCCTCTCTCGAAGCCGAATTCCAGAGACGCGCCGAACTTATCGCCGCAAAAGTGAAGACAATTCCCACCGTCAAAACGCAAGTTTTTATCCCTGAAATCGCCAACCACGTCCCGCACCTGCTCATTACCTACGATCAGAATCGCATCAAGCTCTCCGGAACCGAGGTGCTGCACAAGATGCGCGCCGGAAAGCCGCGCATCGAACTCAATCCCGGCACTGGCGGCGGGCCCGCCAGCGCCGGCCTTCCGGGCGGCCCCAATACCATCATCGTCGGAGTGTGGATGCTGCAGACCGGCGAAGACGCCATCGTCGGGGATCGTCTCTACGACGTTCTGCTTTCGGGCCTGCAGTCCTAACCCCGATCTTCTTCGGGTTTCGCGCGGCACTACATATTCCGCAATGTGTCATCCTGAGGGTCGCCGCTTTTTGGGACCCGAAGGATCTGAACGTCCGACTGCAACTCCGGATGCCTATGGAAGGTGCTTCTTTTCCGTTCACGCGGCTTGCTTCAAGGTCCTATGCAAAGCCACCGCTGACGCGATCTCTCCCGCTAACATCACGCAAAAGATCGCCAGCAGCGTCGATTGTGAGACTCCCACCTTTGCCAGAAAAACAAACCAACGATCGAATCCGAGTCCCAATCCCGCCGGCGCTCGATTCATCAGGTGATGCATCAGCACCTGCACCTGGCTCCCAATCGAATAATTGATTTGGTAGTTCCAATTTCGGTCGTAATACACACCGGCCGGTACCTGAGATTCCATGAAGCTCGTCGCAATCGAAATGATCTGCACCGCAGCGCCCAGAATCGTAAGCACAATCGCGACCACACGCGTGCGATTGTTTAGTTCCGCAAACACGGGCACCAGGGCAATGCAGAATAGCGCCAGCGTCGGCATCAGGTACCGCGGCCCGACGCAGTAACCGCCTTCCCACTGCGTGTACTTCACGTAAAAAGCCAAATACGCAACTAGCAAGCCGACCGCTACCGTCGCAAGTCCTCGATCTTTCTTCCACAATCGCGGCAGTCCGAAGATCGCCAGAAGCAACGGCGGAGCAAACAGAAAAATGGACTTTCCGGGGGAAAACAGAAATCCGTAGAGTCCCATCAGAAGAGGCGTAGTGAATCCAATCATCCGCCTGCCACCTTCGGCAACCGCCGGGTATCCAAAATCCAGTGCGTTGCCGAACAGTTGAAAGTTATAAACCAGCAGCAGGCCGAGCCCCGCCGCCGAGCCAACGCCCAGCGTCAACGCGGACCACATCGCCTTTGCGCGGTCCCGCAACAGCAACGCCACAAAAAACACCGCCGGCGCCAACACATGAATCGGACGAACGAACACCGCAAAGCCCAGTAGCACTCCCCCAATCGCCGCGGCGCGGATCGGAACTAGCTTCCCGATATGCCACGCGAACACGAAATACGCAGCAGCCATCATCAATGCAGTCGTGAGCGGTTCGGAGTAAAACCACGACGAATAGGCAAAAACCGGTGTCGCAATTCCAACCATTCCCGCCACGTAGAAGGAACGGCGCTGATTCAATCCCAGCGCGTTGCAAATCAAAAACAAAAACGCCACAATTGCCGCCGAGATACACGCGTTGCTGAAACACGCCGCGGCTCCAAGCACCAGCGGGTTCGCGATAGCGGGCACGCCGGGAAGCCGCTCAAAAACGTACCGGCCAAACGTGTACCAGGGCGCCGCGACCAACGGCTGTCCCGGCGGATAGGGCGGCCGCGGTTTCCCTCGAAGGTCGTACTTCCCATAGTAGTAGTTCAGTTGCACGGCCTGCGGTACAGCGGTGGAATGCCGTACAACAATACTTTCCGTTTCAAAAAAACTCATGTACTCGTCCATGGTGCGAACGCGCCCGCTGGACGTCATCAGGTAAAAAAAACTAAACACCAAAAAAATGAGCACCGCGCAGCGTCGCGGGCTGGCCTCCCGACGCACCGGCGTCGTCGTCGCTTCCTTCACTTCCTCAATTGACGCAAGCATCTACACAAGTTTCTGGCCCCGCCCCAGACCGGTCAAGCGCCACAAAAATCCATGTGAACGCATCGTTACGTCAGTCCACGCCGCCCGTAGTCATTTCCACCGATTGAATCCCGGTTCTCGCTTCTCGTATCCTGAGAGTCGGACCAACTGAGGAGGCGACATAATGGACACGCAAACTCCTTCGCAGAAATCGGCTTTCAAGAATCCCTACCTCTATTCCGGGATCGTTTTCCTTGCCGTTCTCGCCTACGTTGCCTTTGTCCTCATTTCCCGGCGCGAGTCCAATCGCGCCTTCGAACGCCGCAGCGCCGAAAAAGCCGCCGAACAGCAGCGTGCCGAAGATCGCACCGTGATCGACCAGCTCGGTGGGTCCGACCTCGCCATCCGCAGCCTCTACATCTCTCCGAATACTATCCATCACAGCGAAACCGCCCAGCTCTGCTACGACGTCGACAACGCCAAAACCGTCACGCTCGATCCTCCGATCGCGGAGGTCTGGCCCTCACATACGCGTTGCTTCGATGTGTCGCCGAAGAAAACAACCGACTACACGCTTACCATCGCCGATTCCGCCGGCAAAACCGCCTCGCAGACCGTCCATCTCGAGGTTCGCTAGCGAGCGCGACGATCTAACCATATGAAAAATAGAAACTTACAAAATAACGCCCACCCCGCCTCTCCTTCCCCTTGTCCGCCCATTTCTCTCCACCTTATAATGTCCTCCTGGCGGAGTTCGGCGCGGCCGAACTCCGCATCATTTTTCTCTGAACAAGTGGCCAACGAATGACTGACCCTCTCGCAAAAATCAAACAGAAGCTCCAGCACGAAATCGACTCCCTCGAACATGAGCTCAACGTCGAGCTTCCTAAGGAAATCGCCGTCGCTCGCGCTCACGGCGACCTCTCCGAAAACGCCGAGTACAAATACGCCAAGGAACGCCAGGGCTACGTCAACGCCAAAATCGGCCAGCTCAAAAAGCGGATGGGCGACCTCGGCATGCTCAATCTCACCAACATCCCGAAAGACCGGTCTGGCTACGGCTCCCGCATTCTTGTACTTGACCTGCAGCGCAATATTAAGGTCGAATACAAACTCGTCAGCAGCGAGGAAGCCGACGCCGAGAAGGGCCTCATCTCGACCACTTCTCCGATCGGTCGCGCGCTTCTGAATCGTCAGGTTGGTGATGAAGTGCAGGTTGCCACCCCCGCCGGCAAAAAGGAATTTGAAGTCGTTCACCTCGTCACCATTCACGAGGAAACTTGATTCTTTTCGTCCGGCTGCGGTGAGGTCTTATGTATTGGGGTTCTGGTTCAACGCTTGGTTTTTTGACGTGTCTCGGCTACGCCGTTTTTGTGCTCGGCGCTTCCTCGCTCTGGCGCCATCGCGCGGAGTTCACGTTCTGGATGGACAACGAAATCACCACCCTCCGCCGAAACTTCTCCCGCTATGTACCTGCGGGTCCGTTCTACGAACGCCGCGGTGAATCGCGCCTTCGCGTCATCCCCGCCAGCTTTCTTCACTCCGTCGTCCAACTCCCCCGCCGCCGCTTCTCCTGGGACGCCTTCCTCCTATTCCTCGGCGTGTTCCTTTTCATCCTCGACTTCTTCGTGTAGTGGCGGGCCTTTAGACCCGTGCCTTGGTCCTTTTTTCCTTTTCTGTCCGATCATTGATTACCGATTCCAAATCCCCTATCACCAATTCCCACCATCCCAACGAACCTCCTGCTATCCTCTTCCCGCATGCGGCCTTCTCTCATCGTACACGGCGGCGCCTGGGACATCCCTGACGCCGCCGTTGAAGCCTGCAAATCCGGCTGCCTTCGCGCGCTCCAGTCCGGCTATTCCGTCCTCAGCAACGGCGGCCACGCACTCGACGCCATCGAAGCCGCGATTACCGTCCTCGAAGACGATCCGGTCTTCGACGCCGGCTATGGCTCCCATCTCAATCTCGATGGCTACGTCGAATGCGACGCCATCGTCATGGACGCCACCACACTTCGCGCCGGTTCCGTCGCCGGTCTTCGCCGCGTCAAAAATCCCATCCAGGCTGCGCGCGCCGTCCTTGAAAAATGTCCGCATATGATGCTCATCTCCCAAGGCGCCGAACAGTTCGCTTACGATCACGGCATACCGCTCTGCGATCCCGAAGAACTCATCTCTCCCGCCGAACGCGAAGCCTGGGCACGCTGCCGCAAGGATTCTCACGCCGCCGAACATCACCGCGGCCATGAGCAAGGCACCGTCGGGGCTGTCGCCCTCGACGACCACGGCCGCCTCTTCGCTGCCACATCCACCGGCGGCACCTGCTGCAAACTTCCGGGTCGCGTCGGCGATTCTCCACTGATCGGCTGCGGCTGCTACGCCGATTCCGAAACCGGCGCGGTATCTTCCACAGGCTTCGGCGAAGCCATCATGAGAGTCGTCCTCGCCAAAACTGTCTGCGATTTCCTTCGTCCGGCCGGCTCCAATCCCACACGTGCCGCGCAAGCCGGTGTCCAGCTGCTCGCCCGCCGGAGCAAAGGCACCGGCGGCGTCATTCTCCTCGACAAAAACGGCGACCCCGGATACGCCTTCAACACTCCGCGCATGGCCTACGGATTCGCCAACTCCGAAGCCGGCTTCGTCACCGCCGTCTGATTTTCTGGTGGCGCCGGCATCCTGTCGGCTGCTGCTTTGTGTAGCGGCCGCCGCCCGCTTGCCCTGAGGCTCGAAGGGAGGCAGGCACCTCGCTTTTCGATTTCCGCCGCGCCTCTCACCCAAGTGCTCGAGGGAGCCCCATCCTTTCTGCGCCTTGTGCCGAAAGGGTGGGCTCTTACGCTCGAAGGCCGCAATAGCCCCATTACTTCCTCAGCCACAAAACGTCCGTCCTCTTCAACGGATTACTGAAGACGGATTACGGATTACTTTTCTGCACCAACGCAACCTGCCGTCCGCTATCCGGCAACAATCCAAACACCATCACTCCGCTCGACGTTCCGACATACACTCTTCCATTTGCAATCATCGGCGTGATGAATTTATTGTCCGCAAACGCATCGCGTCCGCCGGCTACTGCGTCGCTGCTGTACAACTCGTTCGCCAGATTGCTCGCGTCGTAAGCATGCAGCACTCCCGCGTCCGACCCGTGCGCTTCCACCGCCCACACAATTCCATTCGATGTACCGTGCGCGGAAATGCTCGGCGTGGTTCCCGGGTACGCGAACGTCGCGGCGCTCGTCGAAACCGGTCTGCCCGCAAGTTTCGCGTTCGCGATCGGAAACGCCTTCAACGAGTCTCCGACCGCTCCAAAGTAAACCGTGTTGTTGAAATACGCGGGCATGGCAAACTCCGCTCCCGCCAGCGCATTGTCAATTTTCTGATAGATCGCCGTATCACCCTGTTCGTTGAACTTCCCCATCGAGTTGCGATTCACAACGTAAATGCGCTTGTCTTTTCCGGCCCCAACCGCCAGTTGCCACATCTTGCCGGATACATCCGTGCGGTCCGGCAGCACCAGCGCCCCGCCCGATCCCAAATCTTCGTCAACGCCGGACTCCGCGGTCGTGTTGTGCACGTTGAAATAGTCCGCAACCGAAAGTTTCGGGCCCCGCGCGGACAACTTCAAAAACGCGTTCCCGAAGTCGCCGTGAATCGGAAACCCGCCGGCGTTCAACGTCTTGTCGAACGTCCCATTCGCGTCCAGCAAATAGATATTTCCCTCGGCATCGGCCGCCGGCCCCGCGCCGGACATCCAGATCGCCCCGTCGCTGCCGTTCGGCGTCAGGTTCAACACGTTCGCCTGTTGCAATGTGGCCGCGTTGTAGCCGATCACCCAGCCGGTATAATTGCCCATGTCGCAATGCGAGGCCCAACTCGTATAGACAATCCCATCCTGCAGCAGCAGCGCCGCGCGCTCTTTATACTGTTTCGCATCAAACAGGGTCTGGCCTGTGCGATTCGGAAATGCCCCCGTGATTGTCGTTGGACTTCCCGAAGCTTCCGCGCCTGATGTAATGTCCAACGCGTGCAGCCGCTGGTAGTAGTTGCCGTTGCCGTCCTTCGACATCGCCACTAGATACAGCAGCCCGCTGTCGCCGTTAATGCTGATCACCGGTGTAGCGGTTACGCCAATTTCCGGGCTCACTTGCGCGCAGCCGCGATCGTCGCTCGGCGTCTCATTGGTGCCAAGCACACTCACGCGCCAAAGCAGCGCCAGGTTATCCGCGTCGAATGCATAAACCAAGTCGTGCTCGGTGGCCACAAACACCACATTGTGCGTGCGCCCACCGATTGTCAGGTTTGGGACATAGAGCGGCTCGGCATCGACTAGCCCAGCCGTGTGTAGGAATCCGACTTTCCCGAATCCTTCGGGCTTCACATTTTTTAGTGTCAGGATCTTTTCTTCCAGGTTCTGCCCTGTACGCCCCACATCATTGTGAAACGTCAGCACCCTCGCCGCGATTGGCTCCGCCGGATCGACCACCGATGCGGTCAGTTTTCTCTGAACGCCCGCTCCGAGAAACAAAGCGAATGCGGTAGCCCCAATCGATAGCACAACGGCAGCTCGTCGTCTGGCCAATGCAGTCCTCCCAATATGCGTCCATCTAGTTGACGCTCTATTGCCGACTGCGGTTACGTCCTTAGTGTTATACCTGAGAAGTGTTATACCGGAGAGTCTCTCCGCCCCGAACTAACTTGTCTTGCCCGCAAAACGAAGGCGGCCGGGCCTCTCCCATCGCGCTCGGCCGCCGCTCGTCATTTGGTTATTCCTCTACTTCCTCTAGACTGGCTTACCCCTGCGCGCTCACCTTCACGCACAGATTCTGTCCGGCGTCCGTCGGCTGGTAATCCACCGCGACCATCGTTCCAGCTTTTACTTGTCCGACCACTTGCGTGTTCTTGTCCACCACAAATTGCATGGTCTGCTTGCTGCCGCCGGAGTCGACTTCGACCTCGAACGAATGTCCCTGGTTTCCGATCGTCGTTACTTTTCCAGTGACCGATTTCGTGGCCTGCTGCCCCTGCTGACCTTGATCTTGTTGCCCATAGGTAATGACCGGTGCGCCGACCACCAGAAGGCTGCCGAGCGACGCGGTAAATAAAAGTTTGCGGATCATGGAAGTCTCCTCTTGAAGTTGGCCGGTGTGTCTTCCGTTGCACTATTGCTTCCATTCGCCACAAACATTTGTCCACATCGCTCTACTCTTCACCGAATCAACCACTTACAAATTCCCATGCACCGTTGCTACCGCATCCATTTCATTTCGCCTGCGCACATTTTCCACGCCCTCTGTCATTCTTTCGGTACCAACACCTTCCGTTCTCCTCTAAAGTATTCTCCCTACATTCCATTCAGTTGCTCCTGCTCTGGGGCGCTGGCTTTCATGCCAGCTTGTCTCGGCCTTGGCCACCGAAGGGCGCCGCGCCTTTCGAAACTCAAGCCATTGGCATCCCTCAAAGCCGAAAAAACGCGGGTGGACCCTTGACGTTCTCAACGCGGTCCGCTCTTTGAATAAACCCGATTTTTCTCTCGCCGAAATTTATGCGCGCGAAGATTCGCTCACCGAACGATAAATGATAAGAGCCGTCGCCGAGGAAAGTGAGAACACCTCGAGCCGCCGCCTCGAAGGTATGGCTTAGGCATTTCGAATCGCGCGCCCGTTGCCGACCAAAAGTCCTGCTTCGAACGGGACAAATAACCGGAACGCACCAAGCTATTTAGATTTATACATAATCTATCAGTACTATAGATTGCGAAGGTGGAACAGGTGCCGCTGCCCCCATGCCGCAACTTGGTCCCAGTCCGCAGCACTTCGGCTCCTCTTGTTCGGCGCTACACTGTTTCCCTCCCCTTTGGTTCTACTAGACCGGGAAGCGGCACGAAGCCCTCGCCATTTTTCCGGTGCTCTACGCACATTACCTAGGTTCTTTCCGTGCTATGGTTTACGGGCTGTTCTGCAGAAACAGAGGGGGGATCCATATCTGCAGATCACGAATTCCATTCACAGGCGACGATCTCGCAAACTCTCCCACTATCTCCTTTGTTTACCGCCCTTAGGGGAAATGCCCGGGTGAGGGGCATACCGCTCGGTTAAACTCGGGAACCTCCACTCTTCACGGTCCCTCCCGATTCGCGTCTCGTTCATGCCTTTCCGACCTAAGTGTCCCAAAATGAGTGTTATGCCCAATTTGGGTCGGCGCGCCGACATTTCCACAGGGCTAGCGCCGATCAGGACCACTGCGGCTTGTTCATCCGCCGCCGCTTTCCCCTTCCTGTTGACCCTTCCCCGTTCTCCCTCTACCATCTCGCTATGTCCCGCAAACTATTCTTCGTGGCCGCTTTGTTTCTGGCCGCGATTCCGCTTTCCGCCCAATCCGTCGAAGAGATCGTCTCGAAGTACGTCGCTGCCCGCGGCGGCATGGACAAAATCAAGTCCGTCAAGACCGAGCGCGTCACCGGCACTATTTCTCTTGGTCCCGATGCCGATTGCCCGTTTATCGTAGAACGCAAGCGGCCGTTGAAGCTGCACATGGAAATCACCATGACCGGCCAGACCGTCATTCGCGTCTTCGATGGCAAATCCGCCGGCTGGATCTACAACCCATTCGTGCGCGCCGTGCAGCCCATGTCCAAAAACGATCTCGACAACATCTTCGACGAAGCCGATTTCGACGGGCCCTTTGTCGACTACAAAGAGAAAGGCAACAAGATCGAGTTCGTCGACAAGGCGGAAATTCTTGGCAAGCCGGCGTACAAGGTGAAACTCACCAACAAGAATGGTGACGTCAGCTTCTTCTACTTCGATACCTCCACCGCCCTGCTTCTCAAATGGGAAGGCACACGGAAGGTCGAAGGCAAAGATGTACCCTGGGAATCCTTCTTCCGCGATTTCCGCGAAGTGAACGGCCTGAAATATCCTTTCCTTGTCGACGCGGACGCTCCCGGCACGGACCAATCCCAAAAAATCGTGGCCGAAAAAATCGAAGTCAATATTCCTCTCGAGGACTCCCGCTTCGACCAGCCCAATCCACCTGCATCGGCGGCCACTCCCGCCGCTCCGTCCGCCGACGTGCCGAAACCTAACTGATGCTTCACGTTAGCGCGCATGCCCGCCAATTCCACAGAACAGAATTTATCCTCCGACTTCGGCCTCTGCGCCAATTGCATTCACGCGCGGCTCATCGCTTCCTCTCGCGGCTCACAATTTCTTCTGTGCCAACTTTCCCAATCTGATCCGCAGTTCCCGAAATATCCTCGCCTTCCCGTTCTGCGCTGTTCCGGTCATAAACCCCAATCCGCCCGCTCCTGAATTAGTACTGTATTGTTTATTACTTCATAAGTATACTTGTCGGCGGCGGCTTCCCCTCTCCCTGTTTCCCTCTCGCCGCGTTGCCGGGACCATTTCTCTGTGCTAGCATCGGCCCGTTAAGAAGAGCGGACCAGGGATTTTTCGATTCTCCTTCGCCCCGTTTCTCGGGACCCAGGGTAGGGCCGCGCTCTCCTTCAAAAAATCTGCAACTTCGCCAGGCGCGGGCCCGCGCCTGATTTTTATCGGCGGACCGTCGCCCGGTGAGCTTGTAAGTCACCCCGACGCGGAGGTCTGTCATGAAGATCTATTCCACCAAGGACATCAGAAACGTGGGCATTGTAGGCCACGGCGGCACCGGAAAGACGCAACTGGTGTCGTCGTTACTGTTTACCGCCGGAGCGACCCAGCGCTTTGGCAAAGTTGCGGAGGGAACCACGACCACGGACTGGGACGAAGAAGAAATCGGGCGGAAAATTTCCATCCAGACCGGCCTGGCGCATGCCGAGTGGCCGTGCACGTTGTGTTCGGGCAGCACCGTCAAGATTAATTTCATCGATCTACCCGGATATTCGACGTTCATCACCGAAACAAAGGCAGCTCTCGTCGCCGCCGATGCGGCGCTGATCACCGTCGACGCACACGTTGGCGCGCAAGTGACGACCGAGAAAGTGTGGGATTACTGCGCCGAATACGATATCCCGCGCGCGTTTGTGCTTACCTGGATGGATCGCGAACTGTCGAGCTTCGAGCGTTCGATGGAATCGCTCACGGAGCTGTTTGGACGGCAGGTAGTCGCGCTGCAGATGCCGATAGGAAGCGAAAAAGGATTTCGTGGCGTGGTCGATCTTGTCTCCATGAAGGCGCATCTCTATGCCCCGGACGGAGACGGCAAGGCCACCATCGAAAATATTCCCGATGCGTTGAAGGACGATGCAGAGGAAGCGCACGAGAAATTGGTGGAGATGATCGCCGAAGGCGACGATGAAATGATGGAGGAATTTTTCCGGGAAGGCACGATTCCGGTCGAGGACCTCATTCCCGCGGTGCGCAAAGCGATTGTGGCGGAGAAAATCGTGCCGGTGCTTATGATTTCCTCGACGCGTAATGTCGGCAGCGCCAGCCTGTTGACTTTTCTCGCCGATGTTTTTCCGCATCCCGACGAGCACGCGCAGGTTGGCTATAAAGAACCAGCCGGCAAAGGCGACCGCATCGACCGCAAGTACGACGATGCACAGCCGCTGTCAGTTTTTGTGTTCAAGACGCTGGCTGATGCCTTCGCTGGCCGCATCAATTACTTCAAGGTGAAGAGTGGCGTGCTGAAGAACGATGCAACGGTGCAGAATTTCAACCGCAATATTGCGGAGCGTTTGCAGCACACTATGGTCGTGCAGGGCAAACAACTTACGGAAATCCAGGAATTGCACGCCGGCGATATCGGAGCGATCGCGAAGCTGAAGGAAACCATAACGGGAGACACGCTCGGCGACAAGAATTCGCCCATTTTTTACGCGCCAGCAAATTTGCCGGAACCTTCGATCACTTTTGCAGTGGAACCCAAGACACGGGCCGATGAGGACAAGATCGGCGTGGCGATTCACCGGATCATGGAAGAAGACCCGGCGCTGCGGTTTTCGCGCGATCCGCAGACGAAGGAATTTCTGCTCGCCGGAAACGGCCAGCAGCACGTTGAAGTTGTCGTCGCAAAACTGCAGAAGCGTTATAACGTCAGCTTGACGTTGAAGCCGCCGAAGGTGCCCTATCGCGAAACCATTCGCGGGAAGGCGGACGCGGAAGGCAAACACAAAAAACAATCCGGCGGACACGGGCAGTTCGGAGTGTGCCGCGTGAAGTTTGAGCCGCTGGAGCGTGGCAAGGGCATCGAATTTGTGGACGACATTTTTGGCGGCGCGATCCCGAAGAACTGGATACCGTCCGTCGAACGTGGAGTGCGGGAAGCGGCCGCGCGTGGCCACCTGGCGGGGTTTCCGGTGACCGATTTCCGCGCCATTCTTTACGACGGCAAGTATCACGACGTCGATTCGTCGGACATCGCTTTCAAGATCGCGGGGTCGCTGGCTTTCAAGGAAGCGATGAAGCAAGCACGGCCGACATTGCTCGAACCGGTGATGCACGTGGAAGTTTTCGCGCCGGATCAGTTTTCCGGCGACTTGATGGGCGACCTGAGTTCACGGCGCGGGCGCATCGAGGGCAGCGAATCACGCGGGCACAACGTGATCGTGAAGGCGACGGTGCCGCTGGCGGAGATGCTGTCTTACGCCACGGACCTTACTTCCATGACGCAGGGCCGTGCCAGCTACTCGATGGAATATTCGCACTACGATTACGTTCCGAATGAGCTCGCCGAAAAAGTCGTCGCCGCGCACAAGGCGACGCACGGTGAAGCTCTGGTGGAAGAAGAAGCTTAGTCTCTGTTGGTTGGTTCAGAGGGAGCCCCGTACGTCTGTCCCGCGTGCGGGGCTTATTATTTGCTGTGCCATGGATGAAATCTTCCTGAATCGTTGTAGAATCCGCTGCGTCGTTCGATGAACGATTGCCCAATCTTCTGCAATTGAAACGGAGCGTTTTCTCGCCATGATCCGAAGGCTGAGTATTTTTGCCGGCATTCTGTTTTTTGCTTCGATTGCCGTTGCGCAGGAATTTCCCGCTGCAAAGCCCGAAGCCGTCGGGCTCTCCTCGGAGCGGCTGGAACGCATCAGCAAAGCGGTTCAAAAAGACATCGACGATAAGAGGATTGCCGGCGCGGTGACGCTGGTCATGCGGCACGGGCAGGTCGCCTGGTTCAAGGCGCAGGGAATGCAGGATCGCGAGGCAGGAAAGCCCATGCGGCCGGACACTATCTTTCGCATTTGTTCGATGTCGAAGCCGCTCACGACGGCTGCGGTCATGATTCTTTACGAAGAAGGCTATTTCCTTCTCGAGGATCCAATCTCCAAATATCTTCCCGAGTTCAAGAATCCCAAGGTGCTGGTTAAGCCCGCCAATGGCGGCGCCTCCTACACCATTCCCGCCACGCATGAGATCACCATTCGCGATCTTCTGCGCCACACCTCCGGCCTCACGTACAGCTGGAACGCCGATCTTGGTCCGATGTACAACGAAGCGAACCTTGCCTCGGGCCTGCTTCCCTACGACGGCACGATTGCAGACAACGTCGAGCGGCTTGCGAAGCTTCCTTTGCTCTTCAATCCAGGCGAGCGGTGGGAATACGGGCTGAGCGTCGACGTCCTCGGCCGGCTCGTCGAAGTTGTTTCAGGCAAGACTTTTGATGAGTTTCTGCGCACGCGTATCTTCGAGCCGCTCGGAATGAAAGACACGTACTTTTTTCCGCCGGAGAATAAACTCGACCGGCTGGCGACGGCGTATGTCTACTATGCCGACAAGGGCTTGAATCGTTTTCCGAATACGCCGATTACGGAGGGCTCGTTTACCTATTCGGCGGACTATCCTTACCGCGGACCGAAGAGGTTTTTCTCCGGAGGCGCCGGACTCAATTCCACCGCTGCCGACTATGCACGCTTCTGCCAGATGATGCTTGAAGGGGGAAAGCTGGGGAACGTGCGTATCTTGAGCCGTAAATCGGTGGAATTGATGACGCACGATCAATTGGGCAAAATTTCCGCGGACCAGGATTTTGGACTCGGTTTCGGTATCGAAGGAATAAAAACTCCGCTCGAGGAATTGGGGACTCCGGGTTCCTACAGTTGGGGGGGCTTTTTCTACACCGCGTTTTCGATTGATCCCAAAGAGCAGATGATCGTCATTTTCATGGGACAGTTGCATCCGACCGGCAATCTGGAACTGGACCGCCAGGTGCACGAACTCGCCTACCAGGCAATCAACGACTGAAGCACGGCTTCATTTCCATATTATCGGCCGGCCGCAGTTTCTGTCCGGCCAAGGAGTTCCGTACGAGTTCACAAAATTCAGTACCAGCCCGCGTATTGAAATCGCTAACCCGGAAGCGGGTGGTGGTCAATTTCACCAGCGTCGGCGCAATCAAGCCGGTCGAAAATGATGATCCGCCGCAAAGTGCGGCGTTAATGTTTCCTTGAAGCCGACTACTCGCGGCCTTCTCCAAATGTGTAGATAAGAGTTGCGGACGCGCGGAGATTGGGTTGACTTTCGAGGGCAACATCGGAATTAAAGTAGGAAGTGCGCAGGTAGTCCGCTCCCAGACGAACCGAAAGCGAGCGCGAAACACGGTATTGAAAACCCGCACCGCCCGCCCACGCGAATCGATTCGTGAAGCCGGTTATGATCTGGCCGTTGCTCTCGAAATTCACCCCGGTCTCTCTGGCTCCTCCAAGAAGGATGTGGGTGAAGATATTGTAATTGCGTTTGCGCACCGGATAGAAAACAGGACCGGCCATGTAGGTGAGCAGATCCGCGGTGTGGTTGGAGCTATACGCATTGAAGTTTCGGGAATAGCCGAGGTCCAGTTGAACTCCGAAGCGCCGGGAAAAATCGGCATTGCCGACGAGCTGGATGCCATTCATTCCCAGGCGGGCGGTTTGCGAGGGAACGCCTGCGTCGATGTAGGTATAGCCAACGCCGGCCTCCAGCACGGGAGCGATGCCGGCTACGACCGGGCCTTGTGCGTGAGCGGCGGGCACAACCAGGATCACCAGCAGTAGCATTTTTGCAATGGTTTTCATGCTCATGGATTGCTCAGGGAAGTTTTGCTTCCCTGCCTCCGCATCAGACACGCTGCCGCTGGATACCGGCGTGTTTTTTGGTGCTAAACCTGTTTCAAAAGGGGTTGGGTATTAAATTATAGGGTTCGGCGAGAGCGCGGTTCAACGCGATAAAGGTACAGGGCCAATTGTCTAACCAATTTTGTATCAATGAGATAGATATGGTATGGAACCTGTACGTTAGGCTGGAACGGGTTATAGAGCCAACTTTGGCAGGAACATCCCGGTGCGCCGCACGTGCTCGTCAAAGCCCGCTCCAAATTCTTCGCGCAAGAATTTCTCTTCGCGCCGGGCTTTGAAATAAAAGGCCGTCAGCACCATGGCCATTCCCAACCAGCCTACAAGTTGACCGCGAATCATCGCGGTGCCGAACATCGCCAGCAGGATGCCGGTGTAAATCGGATGGCGAATCCAGCGATACAACCCGGTGCTGACCAGTTGGTGATCCTGTTTCAGCGTGACTGTCCCGCTCCAATTGGAACCGAGGCTCAGACGCGCCCAGAGGCTGATCGCGATTCCGGCCGCCGTCAGTACCAGTCCTGCCGCCCAAACTTGGGATACGTTCGGGAGCAAGCGATAGTTCGGCCAGCCCCAATTCCACGAACCCGCGAAGAGCAGCCAAAAGCCAAGGAGCACGAAAAGTTCGTGCTGCGCGCGCTCGCCCCAGGTTTCCAGCTTCTTGGCTTTTTTCATTCCGAACCACATCACGATCCACACGACCATGAGCAGTCGCCACAGATATGCGGCCCATTGCCAAGCTTTATCCGCTGTGAAAGAGTCCCCGTCCATCATTGGTACAGTCTCAACCTCATTGTATACGTTTCTGTTCTGCGATTGATTTCACCGGGCACGCGTGCTCGTGCGCCAAATTGGAGGTTGTCGCCTGCCAGCGAGTCGGCGAATAATCTGTAACATGAAAAAGACTGCCCATCCACAGTATCGCACGCAGACACGCGCTATTCATGCCGGGGAGCCGGTGAAGCACGGAGTTGGCGCGCCGGTAACGTCTGCCATTGTGCGTTCGTCCGCCTTCACGCTTTCCTCGAGCGAAGAGTTGAGGCTTTGGGCCGAGGGGAAGAGCAAAGTCTTCATGTACACGCGTGACGGGAATCCCACGCTCGCGATGGCGGAACGAAAAATCGCGGCGCTCGAAGGCGCGGAGGATGCGGTGGTCACCGCGTCGGGAATGGCCGCGATTTCCAGCGCGCTGCTCAATTTTCTTGGAAACGGCGATGAAGTGATCTCTACCGCGCAAGTCTACGGGGGAACGTATCGCTTGATGCGCGATATTCTTCCGCGATTCGGCATTACCGTTCGTCACGTCGAAGCGTCGCTGGAGGGTCTGGAAACGCAGCTCACACCAAAGACAAAGGTCCTTTACGTGGAAACGCCGACGAACCCCACGCTGTTTCTCGTGGATTTGCGCAAGGCAGCGGCGTTTGCGCGCAAACATCACCTCATTAGCATTGTGGACAACACATTTGCCACGCCGTTGCTGCAAAATCCTATCGAGTTTGGATTTGACATGGTAGTGCATAGCGTGACGAAAGGGCTTTCCGGGCATTCTGACCTGCTCGGCGGAGCCGCAGTGGGCAGGGCGGACTACGTGGACGCGGTTCGCCACATGGTTTCCTGCTTCGGCGGTGTGATGGATCCGGACGTCGCATTTTTGGTGATGCGCGGCATGAAGACACTGGGCGTGCGATTGCCGCGGCAGTGCGAAACGGCGTTGCGCGTGGCGAAATACCTGGAGAAACATCCGAAGGTTGAGCGCGTTCACTATCCTGGACTTCCCTCGCACCGCGATCACCAGCTTGCCAAAAAGCAGATGCGCGGATTTGGCTCGATGCTGGCGTTTGATGTTAAGGGTGGGCTTACCGCAGCGAGAAAATTCTGCGATCGAGCGAAGCTTTTTTTATTGGCGGCGAGTCTCGGCGGCGTGGAATCGCTCATCATACTACCAATTTACGGTTCACACTTCCGGATGAACAAAGAGGAAGTGCGTCGAGCGGGTGTGAAGCCGGGGACCGTGCGGGTCTCCATCGGGTTGGAAGACTCCGAGGATCTGATTGATGATTTGGAGCAGGCGCTGCGGTAGATTTTTGCGAGAGAGACCTGATTCAAGGGTTTGTGCCTGGCGTGCCGTATTCGGTCTGATCCACAAACTGCGCCGCGAGGCCCTTCGGGCCAACCGCCCAGCCCTTTCCGCTAATGAATGTAACAGCATTCAATCCCGGCGAATCGATGGGCACCCAGTGGATTCCGTCGCGGCTGGTTTCCGCCCCGTTGAGCCCTACCGCGACGAATCCCGCGTCAAACGTATCGACCGCCGAGCGGAATCCCGACGGAAGCTCCTCGGCGAGATGCCAGGTTTTCCCTTCGTCGCTTGAATAGGCTGCGGTTTTTTCGCGGACGTTTGGTTTTTCGTAATCGCCACCGACGGCGACAACAGTGTCTCCCGCGCGCACGATCGAAAAGATTCCCTGGGAAGGCTTGCCGCTCAAAACGGGCGTCTGGCTTACCGTCCAAGTCTGGCCCAGATCCGTCGAATGAAAGACGCGCGCCGCGGGACCGCCGGTTGCGAAATAGAGTTGGGATTTTTCAAAGAGCAAAAGGCTGGAGTTGCTGGCTGCAAACGCGCCCTCGCGAGGCAGAGCCGGTGGCATGCGTTCGCCGGGCAATTCTTTCCAACGAGCGCCATCGGTTGTGGCAAGAAGGAGAAACTTTCCGTCGACCGGGTCACTGAGCGCAAAGCAGCGCTTTTCATCGAAACAGGCCAAAGCATCCAGAAAAAATGATTTGCGCTTGTCGCTGTACTGCATTTGCCAGGTAGCGCCGCTATCCTCCGATTTGTAGATGCGCGAAGCTTCGCCTTCGCCGCTCGACATGACGTACACGGTTTTGCCGTCAAACGTCTGAATGCCCCGGAAGTCCAGATTCGTGGCATCCGGAATGTTGACAGGTCCCCAGGTTTGGCCGCCGTCCGTGGAGCGGACAATGGTTCCCTTCGACCCGGTGGCCCAAACAATCGTGCCGCTGCGATGAACCACAAGGGCCAGACCTCGGAGGTTCGCGTCGACGCCGGTGGATTGCACGCTCCACCACGAGCTGGCGGGCGCCAAAAACATCAGAATGCCACAAGCGAACAAGCGCATGGACAGTACTTTATCAGGATTTGGTGTGGCTTACTTCTTCAGGCTAGGCGTTGTGGGGGAGATTACGCCGCGGGCATCGGGATGTTTCGGACTCCAATCCTCAGGTGGAAAAGCCACGCGCCAAAAGGATGGGGAAGCTTCGGTGAACTCCAGTCCTATTTCCGCTTTCCCGGAGCGGACGGGTCCAAGGAACACCACGTGGCACTGCTGCTCTTCCTTGGTGTGCTTGTGTTGCAGAAGAACCGTACTGCCGCTGGTCAGCCTTGCCTGCAACTGGACCAGGGCTCCGTGGGCGTTGATTGCGAGCGTGAGAGCCTCCTCTTCAAACGACTTTCCTTGGGCATCACTGCCCCGGACCTTCACGCCCACCTGCATCAATACCCGCTGACTTCGCCGACGAGGGCTCGTATGGTTCGGAGTTGTGGACATGGCACCTCGTGTCTCTCCCAATATACCTTGGGGACCACAAATGTCGAGGGTCAAGGCGGACGCGCGTATGCAAAAAGGATATGAGGATTGGGTGGCCGTTAATTCTCAGAACAGGCCGAGCTCCGACGGCACTGGTTACGCGCGCTGATCGATCGGCAGATAAGCGCGGGTGTCATAGCCCAGGTAAATCTGGCGCGGGCGGGCGATTTTTTGTTCCGGATCGAGCAGCATCTCTTCCCACTGCGCCACCCATCCGGACATGCGAGGAATGGCGAACAGGACGGGGAACATGGTCATGGGGAAACCCATCGATTGATAGATCAAGCCGGTGTAAAAATCCACGTTCGGATAGAGTTTGCGCTTGATGAAGTATTCGTCTTCGAGAGCGATGCGTTCGCACTCGAGGGCGATTTCCAGCAACGGATTCTTGCCCATGAGTTCGAATACTTCGTAGGCGATTTTCTTGATGATGCGCGCGCGAGGATCGTAGTTCTTGTAGATGCGATGGCCAAAGCCCATCAGTCGGGTCTCGCCGGCTTTGACGCGCTTGATGAATTCGGGAACTTTGCCGACGGAGCCAATTTCCATCAGCATGCGCAACGCTTCTTCGTTTGCTCCGCCGTGCAGCGGGCCGTAGAGCGCCGCAGTGGCAGCCGCTGACGCGCAGAACGGATCCACGTGGCTGCTGCCGACGCCACGAATGGTGTTTGCCGAGCAGTTCTGTTCGTGGTCGGCGTGCAAAATGAAAAGAACATCGAGCGCGTGCTCTAGAGTCGGATTCGGCCGGTAGCGCGATTCGCTGGTGCGGAACAGCATGTTCAGGAAATTGCCGGTGTAGCTGAGATCGTTGTCCGGATAGACGTAAGGCATGCCGAGCGTATGGCGATAGGCGAATGCCGCGAGGGTGGGCATTTTTCCAATCAGGCGGTAGGTCTGCTTCTTGCGCGCTTCCGCGTCAAAGATGTGCTTGGAGTCCGGATAAAATGTGCTGAGGCCGGCAATCGTCGAAATCAGCATGCCCATCGGGTGAGCGTCGTAGTGAAAGCCGTCCAGAAATTTCTTGATGCTTTCGTGGATGTAGGTGTGATGGGTGACGTGGTACTGCCAGTCTTTCAACTGTGCTGCGTTCGGCAACTCGCTATTCAGCAATAAGTACGCCGTTTCAAGGTAGGTGGAATTCTCCGCTAATTCCTCGATGGGATAGCCACGATAACGCAAAATGCCTTTGTCGCCGTCGATGTAGGTGATGCGGCTGATGCAGGAGGCCGTGTTACTGAAGGCCGGATCATAACTCATCATGCCAAATTCGTCGTCGTGGACCTTGATCTTGCGCAAATCGCCGGCGCGAATCGTGTCGTGGGTGATGGGGACTTCGTAGCTGCGCCCGGTGCGATTATCGGTGATGGTTAAAGTTTCGCGGCGAGAGGAAGTGTCCTCCGTGGATTTCGTTTGCGTTGCCGGAAGTGCCGAGTCCATGCAAATACCTCAATTCACGGGCCAAAAGCGTTGCCTTGTGTAGGAATACCACTCTACACCAAAGAAACGCGAGGAGGAAATCGGAGCGGGCGGGCGGGCGAGAGGCGGCACAAAGCGGGTCCGCGATAAACGCTTGCGGCAGAAGGAGATAGAATGCCGACACTCGAGTAGACAATGTCCTCTTGACAATAGTCGTTATAACGAGTAATATCTTCCTGTTCTTGAAGGAGGCTCCATGATTCAGATTCACAAAAGCAACGACCGCGGCCATGCCGACCACGGTTGGCTCGATTCGCGATTCAGTTTTTCGTTCGCGGAGTATTACGATCCGGCGCACCTCCAGTTTCGCACCCTACGTGTGATGAACGATGACCGCGTCGCCGGCGGCGGCGGTTTTCCGACGCATCCGCACCGGGACATGGAAATCGTGACTTACGTTCTGGAAGGAGCGCTGGCGCACAAGGACAGCATGGGCAACGGTTCGGTGATTCGTCCGGGTGATGTGCAGTACATGAGCGCGGGAACCGGCGTGGCGCACAGCGAATTCAACGCTTCGCAGAAAGATCCGGTGCACCTGTATCAGATCTGGATGTTTCCGGATAAGAAGAACTACACGCCGGCGTACGATCAGAAGCACTTTTCCGAAGCGGAAAAACGCGGCAAGTTGCGCCTGGTGGTCTCGCCGGATGGCCGAGAAGGGTCGGTGAAAATCCGGCAGGACAACGAGCTGTACGCGTCGGTTCTCGGGCCGGGCGAGTCAGTGAAGCATGAAATCGGTCCGCATCGTCACGCGTATGTGCAGGTGGCGCGCGGCAGCGTGAAGCTCAACGGCAAGGAGTTGGAGACCGGGGACGGCGCGGCGATTTCCGAAGAGAAGACGCTGCAACTCACCGGAGTAAAAGACGCGGAAGTGCTGGTGTTCGACTTGGCGTGAGTGAACTCGATTGGAGTAGCGAGGCCAGAAAGGGCAGGATAGTCTTGCCCTTTCTTATTTACAGACGCCGACGATTCGGCGGATGTGGGCGGGTTTTTCCGCTTCGTTTAAGAGAAAATCCGCGACATCCGCGCGGGGAATGATGAAACCTCGTTTGGGCATGTGATCATCCATCACGCGATAGTTACCGCTCCGTTTGGCATTGCTGAGCCGCGGCGGGCGCACGATGGTCCAATCCAGAGGTTCGCGCATCAGGATCGATTCCATCGCGGCCGCATCTTTTCCGACATTCCGCAAGAACACTCTCCGAAGGAGGGCGCCCGGCAAACCTGTCTCCGGAAAAAGGAAACCCACGGAGACGATGAGGATGCGACGGACGCTGGTGCGCTTCATGGCGGAGACGATCGCGTGCGCGGAATTCTGAAGAACCGTTGGGTCCCGTGAAGAGCCGAGGGAAGAGATGACCGCGTCATGCCCCGGAATGCTTCCGGCCAGTTGTTCTGTGTTGAGCGGATCACCTTTCTGAAGCAACAATCGCTCATTTTGCAGCTGAATCTTCTGAGGCGAACGGACCAAGGCGGTCACGCCGTGACCACGAGCGAGGGCCTGCTCCAAAACCAGACATCCGATTCCCCCTGAAGCGCCAAGCACCAGAAAACGCATTGCAATCCTCCTGCGCCAACACCCTAATTCATAAGGTGGCCGAGGGACCTCCATTATTCCCTGCCAGGCGGGGCCGCTGCTTCCAGAGCGGGACGGACGCCACAAAGCCTAGGACCAGCGCCGAAAGCGCGATCAACAGAGTTGCGCGAAGATCGACCTTGCTGACCATCAAGAGCAAGACGCCGAGGACTAGCGCCACACGGATGCGCACGGAGGCAATCAGAATTGGATCCTGGATGCGCATCTTCAGTTCTGTGGTGAGGGTGCTGCCCGGCCGAACATCGGTCTTTTTGAGGATCCGGATCCTCGGAGCGGTGACGGCCGCGCCCCCCAAGCCGGCTACTACTAACGTAAGAAATGACGCGGGCAGCCAGGCTTGGTTCCAGGCTTTGAGGACGCTTCCGAGATAACCGCCGGAAAGAATGATCAGGCCAATGGCCGGGCCATAGACCTTTGCTGAAAATGAAGCCACTCGGATCCACTGCTGAATTGCGCCGGGTTCGGTGGTTCTGCGGAAGAAGCTGAAAGCGGTGCATTCCAGGATGAGCCCCGCAAAGAGAAAAAAAGCGCTGCCGATATGAATGAAAAGAATGAGCGCGTAGAATGTCATGAGCGATCCTCCGTGCGGCACTCATATTGATATAGCAGACTATACTTAATATATCAAGCTATAATAGAAATGGCAAAACGCACCAAGCGCGTCTACAAATCAGACCGAAGAGAGCAGCAGGCTGCGGAAACGCGGAATCGTATTCTGGATGCGGCGAGGTCGCTGATCCAGAAGAGCGGGTTCGAAGAGACGACGATCGAAGCCATCGCCGGTGAAGCGGGTGTGGCCGCGCCAACCGTGTACGCGGTGTTTGGTTCGAAGCGCGGAATCCTGCAGGGGTTGATGGAGCGGGCTGTTTTCAGCAGCGGCTATGCGAATCTGATCCGAGAAGCCGGAAAGGATGAAGATCCGCACACGAGGCTGCGCTTTGCGGCCAGGATTTCGCGGCAGATTTACGACGCGCTGCAGAATGAAGCGGAACTGTTGCGGGGTGCGGCGGCGGCGGCGCCGGACTTTGTGCGGGAAAAGGAGAAGTTGCGTTACGACAGACAAAGCGGAATGGTGAGTTTCCTCGAGGGGAAAGGAGCATTGCGGAAGGAAGTTTCGGCGAGCAAAGCGCGGGACATTTTGTGGACGCTGACGGCGCGGGACATTTATCGCATGCTGGTAATCGATCGGCGATGGAAGTCCGAGGAATACGAAAAATGGTTGGGAGACACGCTGGTGAACGTGCTGATCGAGCCCGGAAAAGAATAGACTACGCAGGTTTGGGACGCGAGGTCCAGACGGGAGCGGCGCAGAGAAGGCCAATCACCACCGCGCCGAGCAAAATAAAAAGCGAGTTGGAGAGCGCTCCAGGCTTGGCGGTCATGATGTAGACGATGCCGAGAGCGAGAACCAAGCGGGTGCGGACGAGCGTGACGATCATGGGATCTTGAACCCGCACGAGGACTGCTTCGGGAAGGGCGGCGGAGCCTTCGGGGAGCGCGGCGCGGATTCTTTTGATCCTCGGCAGAATCAATATGAATCCGATGGCCAGCGCAACCACGATGGCGAGCAGTGAGGCAGAGATCCAGCCCTGCTTCATGGCTCCGGGGTTTGAGGCCATGTAGCCTCCGCTGATGATGAGGATCAGAAGGCCGGGACCGGAGATGGGAAGAGAGAGTTTGTAGATGCGCAGCCAGGAGCGGGCCTGGTCTGACGTGGTGGAGCGGCGGAGGAGAGAGGAAGAGGCCCATTCCAAGCCGTAGCCGACGAAGAGGCCGACTAAGCCGAGAAAGTGTGTGAAGAGGGCGATTGGGTAAGGGCTCATGGCGAGAATAGTCTACAAGAGATGCCGCGTCTCCAAAGTCTTTTCACTCGCGGCTCATCCAAACGGGTTTCTCGGGGGCTGAAACCCTATTACCGTGCGCTTTCATGTCGGAATGGAAGCTCCGACCCCTAATTTCCTTGTCGAATGGTAAAAAGCCAGAGCGCTCGAAACCAACTTTTCGCCAGGAAGCGTCCAACGATTGCCAAAGTTGGCCGGGCTAACCGCGAGTGCGCTGGAATTCGCGCATGTAGGCGACGAGGGCCTCGACGGCGTCCTGGCCGACGGCGTTGTAGAGGGAGATGCGCATGCCGCCGACGGAGCGATGCCCGGGGGTGCCGACGAGATTGGCGGTGGCCGCGCCCTCAGCAAATTCTTTTTCGACGGCTTGGTCTCCGCTGGCGACGCGGTAGACGACGTTCATGAGCGAGCGCGAGGATTTTTCGACCGGGCAGCGGTAGAAGCCGTTGCTGTTGTCGATGGTGTCGTAAAGAAGCTTGGCTTTGGCTTCGTTGCGTTTCTGAATGCCGGGAAGGCCGCCTTCGGAGGCGATCCATTCGGTGACCAGGCCGAGGATGTAGACGGCGAACGTCGGCGGCGTGTGGTAGAGAGATTTCTCCTTGATGTGCGTGCGATATTGAAGAATGGTAGGAAGATTTTTGTCGGCTCGCTCCGCGAGATCCTTGCGAACGATGACCAGAGTGACGCCGCTGGGGCCGAGATTTTTTTGGGCTCCGGCGAAAATCAGTCCGAATTTAGCCACGTCGATGGGGCGCGAAGCGATGTCGGAGGACATGTCCGCAACGAGGGGCGCGCCGCTGGTTGGCAGCGAATGGTACTGCGTGCCTTCGATGGTGTTGTTGGTGCAGAGATAGGTGTAGGAAGCGTCGGACGAGAGTTTGATTTCGTCGGGGCGAGGCACACGCGTGAATTGATCAGCTTCCGTGCTGGCGGCGATGTTGTGAAGGAAGCCTTTTTTCAGTTCGCCGATGGCTTTGGCGGTCCAGGCGCCGGTGTGGAGCGCGTCGATGGGCTTGCCGGGCAGCGCCAAGTTTTGCGGGACGGACGAAAATTGCAGGCTGCCGCCGCCCTGAACGAAAATCACGGCGTAGTCGTCCGGGATCGCCATGAGCTTCCTGAGATTTTGCTCGGCGGCGTTGTTGATGGCTTCAAATTCGGGAGACCGGTGAGATAGTTCCATGACGGACATGCCGGTGCCGCGGTAATCGAGTAGCTCTTCGCGGATGCGCTCAAGGACGGGAAGTGGCAGGGCGGCGGGCCCGGCGTTGAAATTAAAGGAGCGGTTTGTGGGTCGCACAGGGGCAGAAGTGCTCACGATGTAGAACCTTTCGCTGAAATTTGCGGTGCGTCCGAAGCGGATAAGCCGAGGAGAGGACCGCCCCTTAGAATAGCAGAATTGTCGTGATTCGCGCCTTGTGACTCGCACGAGGCCCGGGGAAGTTTCGAGACGCGCACTGGTCGGTGGCGCCGGGCAGCGAAGGCGCCGTGAGTGGATCGAAACCCAGGAGCTGGCATGAAAGCCAGCGCTACACGGAGCGGCGTAAACAGCGGGCTAGGCCGAGACAGAAACAGCTCCGGGAACCAGGGCAAATTCGACGCGGCGGCGCATGGGGTCGATGCGTTCGGCGCGGACGTGGACGCGATCACCGAGCTTCCAGGCGAGTGCGTTGATCTGTTTGCGCTGACTGCGAGAGCGGCGTTCGTTCCCCGGGACGACGACTATGGCATGATCGCGTTCGCGGTAAAGGCAACGGGCGCCCGAGGCGTCTTCGAAGGCGTTGATGGGGATGAGGCCTTCGACGAAGACCTCGAAGAGTTCCACGAAGCACCCGAATTTTTGCACGGAGATGATGAGGGCGTCATATTCGTCGCCGAGATGCTGCTCCATAAATTGCGCGGTTTTCCACGAGATGAGTTCGCGTTCGGCGGTGGCGGCGCGGCGCTCGGTTTCCGAAGTTTCCGCTGCGATTTCCTCCAGATGCGGTTGCGAGTAGAGAGCGGCTTCGACGCCCACGGCGGGCTTGATGAGGGGTGGAGCCTTGCTGTCGGGATAGGCGACGGCCCATTTCAGGACGCGATGCACGATGAGGTCGGGATAGCGGCGGATGGGTGAGGTGAAGTGCGTGTACTCATCGAAGCCCAGGGCGAAATGGCCGAGGGAATCGGCGGCGTAGCGGGCTTGTTTCAAGGACCGAAGCATCAGATAGGACAGGATGCGCTCTTCGGGTCGGCCAGAAAGTTTGTCGACGAGTCTCTGGTAGTGCTGCGGCGTGATGTTGATGTCCGTGCCCGGGAGGGAGACGCGCTGCTGGCGTTCGCGACCAAGGCCGCGGGATTCAGCTTTGCCGGCTTTTGCGGGAGAAGGCACTTTGCCGTGGCGGACGGCGACTTCCCGCTGGTAGAGGTTTTCGACGCCGAGAGAATAGCCGAAGGCACGGGCGAGTTCCTCGAATTCGAGGACTTTGCGAGCGTCCGGTTTTTCGTGGACACGATGGAGCGTGTGTAGGCCGCGTTCGAGGAGGTAGTGAGCGACGGCTCGGTTGGCGGCGAGCATGAACTCCTCGATGATGCGATGAGCGACGTTGCGCTCGCTGCGGCCGATGTTGGTCATATGCTGCTGGTCGTCGAATTCGATGACAGGCTCGGGGAGATCGAAATCGATCGAGCCATTTTCGCTGCGGCGAGAATTGAGAAGTTGGGCCAGATCTTTCATCGCGCGGAAATGGTGGTTCATGTGGGCGTAGCGCGCGCTCATTTCGGGATCGCCGTTGAGGACTTTGTTGACGTTGGTGTAGGTCATGCGTTCGGCGGATCGAATCACGCCGGGGACCATAACGGCGGTGAGCGAGCGTCCGGCAGAATCGAAATGCATGATGGCGCTCATGACCAGGCGGTCTTCGCGCGGATTGAGCGAGCACATGCCATTGGAGAGTGCTTCGGGCAACATGGGAACGGCGCGGTCGATGAAGTAAACGGAGTTGCCGCGCAGGCGGGCTTCGCGATCGAGAGGCGACTCGGGAAGCGCGTAATGGGCGACATCGGCGATATGGACCTGCAGGAGCCAGCCGCCGTCTTCGCGACGATCGACGTAAACGGCATCGTCGAAGTCGCGCGCGGTTTCGCCGTCGATGGTGACGATCGGTAGATCGCGAAAATCCTGGCGGCCGGCGCGTTCCGATTCGCTGACCGGGTGAGCGAGACGCTCGGCTTCTTGCAGAACTTCGGTGGAGAAGGCATGGGGAAGATGGTGCTTACGAATGATGATTTCGGTGTCGACGCCGAGATCGCCGGGGCGGCCGAGAATTTCTATGACGCGGCCGGCCGGAGCAGTGCCGCTGCGGCCGTAGTGGAGAAGTTCAGCGTTGACGACGGCGCCATCGAGTTTGGGAATGTGCGGCAGACGCTTGCCACGGCCGGTTTGTTCTTTCTTGCCTGGTAGAAGTTGCTCGCGGAGAGCAGAAGAGAGTTCTTCGCCGGGAGAGAGCTCGATATCGTGCTGGACCCGGGGATCGTAGGGAACGACGATGCAGCCCTGTGTGGTGTAACGAAACAGCCCGACGACAGAGGGATGTGCCCGGCCGATGATGCGGACGATGCGACCTTCGGCGCGGCGGGCGCCGGGAATTCCGCTGAGACGAACAAGACGGGCGACGACGGTGTCGCCATGCATAGCGTCTTCGACGTAGTCGCGAGGAATGAAGATGTCCCCGTCGACGTTGCGCAGGGCGACATCCGGGACGACAAAACCGTAGCCGTCCTGATGAAGGACGAGACGGCCTTTGATTTCGTCGCGGGAAGCGGCTTTGTGCTCCGGAAATTTGCCTGCGACCTCTGTGCTTCGGCGATTCATATGCTCCGATGCGGCTTGAGGCTTTTGCGAATGGCGAAAGAGAAAACGACCGCCGGAGCTCCGTTCGACGAGCCCGCGTTTTCCTAGCTTGTCCAACATGCGGAGGAGCGCCGGGCGATCATTTTTCTTGAGGTGGAGTGAGCGAGAAAGGTCGTCGAGTGAAACAGGATCGTTTCTAAGCTTAAGAAAACGAAGGATGTTATCGATGCTAAGCGGAGACGAACGAGACATGGAAGGGACACCTTCCTAAGGTGAAAACTGTACGCGCGTATTCTATGCACTTTTCCAAAATTGTTGTAACCATTTTCGCCTCGCAGGAGTTTCATACGTAGGCCAACACACGACCGATTAGCCGCCCTCCGTCAGGCTAGTCGGACATTCCTCGAAAGAGGAATAAAGGGGAGGCGGGAAGACCTGGCCTGCCTCCCCTACCAAATTCTCTCGGATTGAAAACTCCAGCTATTATGCCGAAATGCGCATGACCATGAGTTGATTTCCTGCTTCGTGGTTCGCGCCCAATTATATGCCCGACTTCCTGTGCGAAATATACGGTGAATGCAGGATAGGAAAATAGGTAGCACGCCGGCGATACTTGGGATGTTGTATAGCGGCCACCAAAGGGCGGCTGGGGAACAAGTCTCAATGCTGGTCATTCTGTTCCATACTTTTGGCGTCATTTCCTGTGGCTTAGCCGTTCGGTTTTGGTACCTGTCGGTTCAGGAAGCCACGAAAAAGGTAGAGCCCTTCTAGTGATTTTCTCGCCGTTGAAGCGCTAGTCCCTTCTTTTTCACTACTAAGATTCCCTCTAAAATTTGAGCGAACATCATCGTTCGTTCGCGCAACCGGCGCAGCCCAAAAGGGAGTGTGGCGTCTGCTTCGCCAGACAGAGAGGATGCAATTGGCGCGCAAGCCAGTTGTGGCGCGAGATGTGGGGAACGAGTATCTTGCTGCTTGGTAAGAATCGGAGAAAGAGCACATGATACGGAGGCTTGCGACATCGCTTGTACTGATTGTTGCAGTCGCGTTTGGAACTAGGGTGCTGTTTGCTTGGCATCAGACAGCGAGGATACCCCGCGATGTTGTGGGGACAGTGCCGTTTCAGACCGAGACCGGACATATCGCGTATTCGCTAGCGACAGGAAAAGGATTTGCTTCGCCGTTTCAGCGGGACAGCGGGCCCACGGCCTGGTTGGCTCCGGTCTATCCGATAATGGTAGCGGGAATTTTCAAGATTTTTGGCGTGTACGCGCGCGGATCGTTCTTCGCTGCGATTTTTCTGAATATCGCTTTCTCTTGCGCGACTTGCGTGCCGATTTTTTTTGCGGGCACGCGCGTCGTGGGACTCGGTGTGGGCAGCGCCGGCGCATGGCTATGGGCGTTATTCCCAAACGCGATCATGATCCCTTTTGCATGGATCTGGGACACTTCGCTGGCGGCGCTCCTAGCGGTGAGTATTCTGTGGGCCACGCTCGAATTGGCGGAGTCGGAGCGATGGCGGGACTGGTGTGGCTACGGGCTGCTCTGGGGACTGGCGTTGATGACCAATCCCGCGGCGGGGTCCGTGCTTCCTGTGTTAGTGGGATGGCTGGGCTTTCGGGGGCGCAGCAAAGAGCGCACGCGTCGTGAATGGAGACTCCAGTTGTGGCGAGCGGGTCTGGCGGCGCTCATGGCGGTGGCGTGTTGCGTTCCTTGGACCATACGGAATTTTGCAGTATTTCACCGGTTCATTCCGTTCCGGTCGAATCTTGCATATGAGCTCTACATCGGAAACAACGAGAATTACGACGAAGGGCGGCGAGCCGTCCCGGTAATTACGCAGGACCTCGAGACACTCCGCTATCTGCGAATGGGGGAGACGGCGTTCATGGAAGAAGAGCAGCAAAAGGCGTTTCGGTTCATCGAGACTCATCCGCGGATGGAGACGAAGTTGATTGCGTGGCGATTCGTAGATTTCTGGATAGGTGTGCCCGATCCGTGGAGGACATTTGTGCAGTCGGACTCGTGGTTGATTCGAGGAATTTTGGTTGGGAATTTTGTAAGCTCGGTTGGCGCTCTGGTCGGCGCCGTGCTGCTTTTTGCTGGACGAAATGCCTACGCGATTCCAGTCACGGCATTTCCGGGGGTGTTTCCGATTCTGTACTACGTGACGCATACTTCGCTGCGTTACCGCCATCCGATCGATCCTATTTTGATGTTGCTTACGACGGTTGCGATAGGAGTTGTCGCGCGAAAGGCGCGGACTTCAGGATGACAAGTCGCGGGGTTAAGGGCGCGCAGCGGTTCAAGAATTGTACGGAGGTGGAGATTCGGATAATGTGGTGAATCGATTTGAGGGAGCGACTGCCGGTGAAGAAGACTTTGGCGGGGATTATGGTGCTGATGCTGATGGCGTTGCTGAACGCGGCGCGGGTTTGCGCGCAAGCGAGCCCGGAAAATTCATCGCGAGAGTGGCAGATTTGGACGGGCGGAGGACACGGGATTAACGGAAGCCAGTCCGGCGACGGCGTGTGGAACTTGGGATTGCGATACGGGATGATCCTTACGGCACCGCACGGGCCGGGATTTCTGCGGGGCCAGTTGGAGTATGCCGTGGATGTGGTGCCGGTATGGGTGATTGCACAGAAAACGAATACGGCTTACGGGGCGAGTGTGGACCCGTTTGCGTTCAAGTGGATCTTTAGTTCGCCGAAAAAGGTGAAGCCGTTTTTCGAGATCGAGGGCGGGGCGTTGTTTACGAACACGAAGGTGCCGGAAGGCACTTCGCAAATTAATTTCACGACGAGCGGAGGGATCGGCGCGAATTTTTTGGGCAAGAAACATAATTTCAGCGCGGAGGTGCGGTTTCAGCATATTTCCAATGCGGGAATGACCAACCCCAATCCGGGAATTAACACAATGCAAGTGCGAATCGGCTTTGGGGCATTCCGGAACTAGAAGACCGAGCTTCGCACTCGGCGTAAGGCACCAAAAACCAATACTCAGGTAGTTTGAAATGAATGGTGCCCAAGAGAGGACTCGAACCTCCACGACCGTAAGGCCACTAGCTCCTGAAGCTAGCGCGTCTGCCAGTTCCGCCACTTGGGCACTAAGCGATTCTAGCATGAACTTCGCAAAGGAAAGCAGGATCACGATTCGCATGGATGGGAAGGAGATTTCCGTCCGCGCGGGCCATTCGCTAAGCGAAGAAATTGCGGAGGCTGACATCGCAGCGCTCGTAACACACGCTGCGCAAATTGGCTGCCAGCTTCAGCGAGGCACGGCAATACTATGGAGAGTGTGGCGATGCGCACGACCTATGCCCAGGCCATCCGCTTTAGACCGCTACCTTAAAGGAACCGCCGTTTCCGGCCGGCTCCGCGTACGCGGGTTGGGGCGCGAGCCATGATGGCAACATGAGGGCTGAGATGACATCCAACAATTGGTCACGCTGTTTCGCGATCGCCGCGCTGGTGCTCTGTTCCGCACATCCTTCGCCTGGCCAAGTGGGACAGACTGAAATCACAAAGTGGCAGTACGGGAAGAACGGGGCGGTGTCGTTGACGTACGATGATGGAAGTATCAATCAGTTCAGAGTGGCAGTTCCCATCATGGACAGCTTCGGGTTTCCGGCCACGTTCTTCATCATTACCGGCCAGATTCCAGGTTCTCAGTACCACGGTACGTTCATCGGCAGGCCTATCAAGACGATCATTGCAGAGACGGCCACCGTACCTACGAACAAAGACAACTTTTTCGAGCGGGCATCCGCGTTACCTTTTCTTGGCTACCAAGGGACCGGCGATTACCATACACGGGCCGGCGAAACATACGACGAAGAAAAAAACTACGCCAAAGCGTACGCGATTGTGGACGATGCGTATGCGAAGGTGCGTCAGGGAGCATTTAAACCCGTGGCGCCGCGCGAAGCCTCCACGAATCGGGAAGGTGGCATTACCTGGGAGGAGTTGCGCGCGCTATCCACGCACGGATATGAATTTGCCAGCCATACGGTTACTCATCCGCGTGTGGCGGCCCTTGATGATGCCAACCTGATCTACGAACTAGAAAAGAGTCGGCAAGAGATCTTCGACCAACTCGGTTTTAAGCACACATTTTCGGTTGAGTGTCCTTACGGCAGCGAGGACTCTCGCGGCGTAGCCTTCGCGCTGCAACGTTATCAAACCGCGCGCAATCGCATCCCCGATTCCTTCGTGGAAGACCTTGACCGCGACAGTACCGAGGATCCCAATCTCTCCAAGAAAGAGTACGTCCGCTGGCAGCGTGGGGTGCTGACGAAAACGCCAATGGAACTGATCAAGTCATGGGTGGATACGGCCGCTACCCACAACAACATCTGGCTGGTTTTCGTTTCGCACGGCGTCGATGGCATTGGCTGGGAGCCAAAAACACACGAGGAAATAAAAGAATACCTTGAATACATGAAGTCCAAAGAACCTTCGTTGTGGATCGCCACGTTTCAAGATGTGACCAAATACATGCGGGAACGAGCGCACGGCTCGGTTCGTTCGTACCAGGATGGCGACACACTCTCGGTGGTTTTGCGCGACGATCTGACGGACCTAAGCTACGATCTCCCTCTCACATTGAAAACTTACGTACCTATCGATTGGCGCGTCGTTGAAGTGTGCCAAGGGAAGCGCACAACGCGCGCAGAAGTCATCCATGATCAGGACCGTGGTTATGTGCTGTACCAGGCTGTTCCAAACGCGGCCGTCATAACGCTTATTCCCGCTCAGCGATAGAAAATTATTTAGATGTTTCACCTCCGTGAGACGGCCGCATCTCACCTTACACCCAATTAGCCGTGGCGGCCGATGATTGAAGAGCGTGTCAAAGCCGGATGAAAATTCCCCATTTTGCCGGTCGAAAATTCCTATGAAAGAACTTGACGACGATCCGTTTGCGATCAGCTTCGCAGTACCCATTTGCCGCGCAGGACTTGAATCCATGCAGAGACAAATACCAGGGAGGTGAGCAGGATGACCCCTACTTAAGGTAGGTGCGAACGATTTGAATCATGTCCTCCGCGGCTTCCTCGGCGGATTTTGAATTCTTCGGCATGTGGTTGAGGATGTGATCCTCCATGAGTTCCCCCATCAGGCTGTTGATCGCGCCACGGGCGGCGGCCAGACGGCGGAGAATCTCGGAGCATTGCTCGTCGCCATTTAGTCCCTTGAGTACCGACTCGAGTTGCCCGATGACTTTCTTGGTGCGATTGACCAAATCCAATTTTTCTCGCGAAGTATGCGACATTCTGCTTGACTATCCTATCCTGGTAGGGTATCCAATGCATATGCCTACCCAGTAGGGGTATGGTACATGGAGCAACGCTAGCATAGATGGCAATGAAACCACAAGAACCGGAACCCCCAGGTAGCAGCAACCACCTGGAACTCCACAACTGGCGAGCCTAGCGTAACGCACTTCCAAACACTGCTCGCTTCCGTGGAAACACAAAAACACGAGCGAGTGGGAGTCTTCGTAGCTGCTGTAAAGATCCCCCACCCACAAATTGAAGACAGCCTTGCGAGACCATTCCTGCGCGATCCGGACGGGTGTGTCTCGCGGCGAGAAGGAGGGGACAATGCGCGGTTTTTTACCAAATTTCTCGAACTCTACGACCGGTTCCAGCCTGTACTGCGTTTGGGTACGCGTCCACAACAGTGGACGAGACCGGCTCGTTTCGATCTGGATTGATCCAGCACCGACCGCGTTCAAATCACGACTTCCGGAAGCATCGCGTGGAATCGACCCGGCTGCGACTCCTTTTGGACGACAGAGCCTGCTTGATGCGGAAGATCTGGATTACGTTCTTCCGCTTTGCAGCTGAGGAATGCAGGAATGCGAGGAGAGAAAAATGCTTTGGCATCACTTTGCAATTCGATTGGGACTAGCACTGTTCCTCGGGGCCTTTATCGGTGCGGAACGCCAATGGCGGCAGCGTATGGCTGGGCTGCGGACAAACGCCTTGGTGGCCGCAGGTGCGGCCATGTTCGTCATGCTCTCGACCCTTGCCGTTCGTCCGGACGATAGCTTTCGCATCGCAGGACAAGTTGTTTCGGGGATCGGCTTCCTAGGCGCAGGGGTAATCCTGCTCAACGGGTTGAACATCACGGGACTGAATACCGCGGCGACCCTGTGGTGTTCGGCGGCCATCGGCACGCTGGCCGGATATGGAATGTATGGTTCCGCGATCACGGGTGCAGTTGCCGTGATCGCCGCGAACGTCTGCTTGCGGCCCATCGGGAAGGCGCTCAATCGGGGAATGGGCGCCGCCGATACGGATATTACCTATCTATTTCGGATCACCGCCCGGATAGATCAGGAAGCTCACATGCGTGCGCTCTTGCTTCATTCGCTAGGCGGGCAGCCTCTGCTGCTCAAGTCGCTGAAGAGCGATGACCTGGAGCACACGGACAAGGTCGAGGTCGAAGCCATCCTGACAAGCACTGGCAGGCAGAACTTGCTTCTCGAACAAATTGTCAGCCGCTTGAGCCTGGAGCCGGGCGTCAGTGGGGTTAGCTGGGAGATCGTGGCCGAACATGAATAGGAAGAGGAGGAAGAAATTTGGAAATCCATTTGAGTAATGACGACGAACCTAGTCGTAGATGTGACATGCCACTTGTCGTTCGCAAGCACTGGTCGCTACCAATTCGCGAGTAAAAAAAGGAGAGAATCATGCATGGCGTAAAAGAGAGACTCGTATTTTTGCTGATTGCCGTTTTTGTCGTTGCCTTCGCCGCGTACCCGGAGGTTGGGGGAAAGATTACAGGTGTCGTCAAGGACCAAAGTGCTTCCGTCATAGCTGGAGCGACAGTGGTCATCACGAACACGCAAACCGGAACGCAGCTAACCGCGATCACCGATCAGGGTGGCGTATTTACGTTTCCTGTTTTGCCTGTGGGGCAATACCAGATCGATGTAACTTCCGATGCGTTCCAACCCTACCGGAAAACGGGCCTGGTGATCGACATCAACAGTGCGCTGGTGTTGGACGTGACGTTGCAGGTCAAGCAGCAGGATCAATCGATCGTGGTTACCGAAGACGCTGCGCAAGTGGAAACGACGGACACACAACTCGGGCAAGTCCTGGGAAGCAAGAAAGTCACCGAGATTCCCCTGAACGGCAGGAGTTATACGGACCTGTTCGCCACACAAGTGGGTGTCACGCCACTAACGACGAGCGGCGCAGGGAACAGCACGTCCGGTGGTGGTTTTGGGACGGTTCCGGTGGCAGGGACCACGAATACCGGCCAGTTTTCCATCAACGGCCAACGCGAGGACGCCAACGGGTTTTCCATCAATGGGGCGAATGTCCAGGAAGGTATTGGGCAGCAAGCTGGAATTATTCCAAACCTCGATTCCATCGCCGAGTTTCGCATCCTGACCAGCAATACCGACGCGGAGCGTTACACGCCCATCAGCGGCGCCGGGAGCGTATATCCTTACAACAAAACGCCGTACACAATGTCGTCGAATCTGACGATTGAGCGTCGACTTGGTTCGAACACGCTGTTGAGCACCGGCTACATCGGTTCCCTCAGCCGCCATCTATTGGCGGTTCACTCGGTCAGCCCCGGAAACCCGGCGCTCTGCCTGAGCTTGAGCCAATCCCAGGATGTGATGCCGCGAACTCCGACCTGCGGGCCGTTCGGCGAAAACACGGTGTACACGCGCGCGAGCGGAACGGTTGTCAACGGAACGCGTTCCCCGTATCCAAACACCATTGGCACGGACGCGGTGTACCAGAATATGGGGAATGCCAACTACAACAGCCTGCAAACGTCGCTCAAACGAACGGCGGGACGCTTCACTTTCCTGGCGAGCTATACGACACTGACATGTCGAATCTCACGAAGACCGAGGCGGGTCGGGAGATGACGCTTGGAATGCAAGCACTGAAGCGAATCGGCAAGCCGGAGGATGTTGCCGACGTCGTCGCGTTCCTAGCGTCAGACGCAGCCCGCTGGATAACGGGAGCGAGTATCCCGGTCGACGGTGGGTCGAAGCTCTAAGGAACCGCGTCTTGTCCGCGTCAGATGGAATTGTCTCGATGAGAAGAGGGGGCTGGCAAATGGCAAAAATGGAAGCGGCGAGTGAAAAGATCGAATCGAAAAATAAAGCTCTTGTTCTAGAAGCCTTCGACACGCTGTTCAACAAGCGTGACTATGCAGCCGCTGAGCGCATCTGGTCGCCTGACTATATTCAGCACAGCGCTCACATCGCACCGGGCCGTGAAGGCCTGTTCGATCTGATCAAGAGTCTTCCGCCAACACTTAAGTATGAGCCAGGAAGGATCGCGGCAAACGGAGATTTTGTAATCGTGCACGGGCGATTTTCGGACTTCGGCCTGCCCGTGAACTGGATTGCAGCGGACATTCTGCGTGTTCAAAACGGACTCCTTGTCGAACACTGGGACGTCATTCAGGATGAGGCCACGGAAGCGCAGTCGAAAAGTGGCGCTCCAATGTTCGGAAAGACTTTCCCAAACTACAAATGAGACCGACCGCGAAAGTTCGTTTGAACTCAGCAAGAAGAGGTAAGACGATTCATCTCAAGCGCGGTGACGTCGTTGTGCAAAACGGCACACGGCACGCCTGGCGAAACAAAGGCTCAACTCCAGTGACGATGTTGTTCTTTCTGAACGGCGCGAAGGAGTGACGCCAAAAATGATTTGGGTAGGCAGTTTCAAATCCCTGCACTCGGCGCTACGCAAACCTCGTTTCTCTGAAGATCGCCTAGAGGTGCACACCTGGCTGCGGAGCGAGATCGCCCTGATCTCACCTTTCACGGACTGGCTCATGAATCTCATCGCGGGATCCCGTTGTGTTCGAGGAAAGGAGGAGTTCGTTGAACTTGCGCTTCGGGAAGCCATGAATAACGCGATGCTCCACGGCAATCGCATGGATGCTCGTAAACTGGTTCATGTCCGCTGCTGCTGCGAAAACACCAAGGGCGTGTTCATCGTCGTCAGGGATCAAGGACATGGATTCGATCCCAATACTGTTTCTAATCCTCTGGCCGCCGAAAATCTGCGTGCCGAACACGGACGCGGTATCCACTTAATGAAATGGGCCATGGACGAAGTTTCTTTTAAACGGGGGGGAACTGAGGTCCATATTCGCAAGGAATCGGGAAATCAACAAAAAACAACCTCCCAGCGCATCCAGAAGCGCATTGTACGGCGACTTGTTATAAGGCCTTGGCCCGGCGTCCGCGCTGTCGAGTTAGGTTGACACTCGCAGCGCTCAATACGCACGTCCACATCAATGCGGCGGCGCATTGCTGATCTTCGAGCGCGGAAATTGCGAACGGCCGCAGTGCGCTGAAATGTCTTCGAGCCCAGTTGAAATATGCCATGGCGGCGTCGTTGAAGAGCACGTCGATTCGCCCAAAAGTGCCCCCGCAAAATCGACCAGCGCCTGAGAGTCACCCGGCTTCGTCAGGTCGCATGGCTGCATGGAGACCATCGTTCCACCGGCAGCGCGAACTGCCGCAACTGTCGCTGCCGCTTCCTCGACGAACAGACTACAACCAATGACCAAAGCGCCCTCTCGCGCGAAGGTTAAGGCGGCGTCACGGCCTATTCCGCCACCTGTGCCGGTGATAATGCAAACTTTTTCTGAAAGCCTGTTCGACATGGTGCTTCTCCCAGACTGGCGCTGCTGGCTCAGGCGCCTATTCCTCCGCTGCAGAAACTGCTGGCGTATGCTCGCGAACAGCCGGCGCAACTTGTGCACCGAGCAGTTCGATCGCGTGCATGCGTTTGGCGTGCGGCAGCGAAGCGATGCTCATTTGAAAGCTAAGTCTTTCGATTCCTCCGAGCGCTTCACTGACCGAAAGGATCTTGTCGGCTACCGTTTGAGGATCGCCAACGAGCAATGCACCTTCTGGCTCAAGAAGCGCTTCGAACTGGCGACGCGTAATCGGGGGCCAGCCGCGCTCCTTGCCAATCTCGGTGAAGGACCGGGCGTAACCTGGGAAGAATTCCTCCGCGGCTTGCTGATCGGTATCCGCAACATAGCCGAGCGCGTGAATTCCGACCTTCAACCGGTCCAAAGGATGACCGGCGCGACGGCCCGCCTCGCGGTAGAGATCAATCAAGGGGCGAAACTGGCGCGGTTCACCGCCGATGATGGCCACCATCAGCGGAAGGCCGAGTGTGCCGGCGCGCGCAAACGAAGCCGGCGTGCCGCCTACCCCGAGCCAGATCGGAAGAGATCGCTGATATGGCCGCGGGTACACCGCTTGCCCCGTTAGAGGCGCTCGGTGTTGACCAGCCCAATGAACGTGACTGTTGTCTCGAATTTTCAGAAGCAGTTCCAACTTGCTCGCGAAAAGAGAATCGTAATCGGCGAGATCGAGGCCGAACAAAGGAAAGGCTTCCACAAACGATCCGCGCCCCACAATCATTTCGGCGCGTCCGCGTGAGAGAAGATCGATGGTTGCGAACTGCTGAAATATGCGCACGGGGTCATTCGCGCTCAGAACGGTGACGGCACTGGTGAGACGGATTCTTTCGGTCCTGACTGCCGCTGCGGCCAAGATTGTTTCTGGGGCCGAATCAAGAAACTCCGCCCGATGATGCTCGCCAATCCCAAAGACATCCAGCCCAACGCGATCCGCAGACTGGATTTCTTCGAGGAGGTGGCTCAAGCGATCTGCCGGGCCTAGATTCTCACCCGTCAGGGTGTCCGGTACCGCGGCCACAAAACTATCGATTCCGATTTGCATAACCCTGCTCCCGTCATTTCTTCAAAAGGTCGCGTCGATGGCTGTGCGCCGAGGTGCGGTCTCGCCTTCGCCGAAGACGTCGTCAGATTGCGGGACAGAAAAGTCGCTTTGCTGTGTGACATGCTTGTCTCCTCTCGGCTTCGCGCTATTTCCGCCATTGCTTTTTAACGTTGAAGGATCCCTGTAAAGGCGGACCGTACTCTCCAAGTCGTAAGGAACCACAAGACCGTAACGACCACAGCCAGCGGCAAACCCGCAGGCGCCATGAAAATGTGAAAGCAAAGTATGTTGACAATCACGGCCCCCAGAATCGTGAGAGCCAAAGGCACGTAGCGGTTCGCGAGCAGCAGGACTGCGGGTACTATCTGCAACAGAAAAATCACCACGTAAAACCGGGACACGAAGAGGGCTCCGATGAACTGCGCTGCAACGCCCGTGGGCGGCGGCATAGGAATAAAGTGAAGGAACCCATTGAGCCCAAACGTCAAAAAGATAAAACCAAGCAAGTACCGTGCGATTGTAGAAGCGATCTTCATGCTCATCTCCTCGGTAACCCGAGCCGTTTAGGCCAGGCCGTATACATTGATGCCAAGTATATTAATATAGATACATTTATGTGGACAACTAATCGGAGAAGCCTCAACATGAAAGAGCCGTGACGAAAGAGCCTTCAGACCCGGTGCATTGCTGGCTCGTTTGGAGAAAAGCCCACGAGGCGGCCTCCGACTATCTGTACACAGGAATCGAGGAGACGGGCATTTCCGACACGGACTTCCGCGTGCTTGAGGCACTTCTGCATAAGGGTCCGCTGTCTGTGAACACAATCGGGCCGAAAGTCCACCTCACTCCCAGGGGTCCATCAGCGTGGCGGTCGATCGCCTGCTCGAAAAAGGACTTGTCAGCCGGGTGGAAAGCCCCGGCGATCGGAGGGTACGAATCGTCACTCTTACAAAAAGCGGTAAAGACCTGATTGTTCCAATCTTCCGTAAGCATTCCGGAACTCGCGGGAGTGTTTGCCGGTGCTAACCCCAGAGAGCTTCAAATCCTCGAAAGCCCTCTTAAGAAGGCCGGCAAGCGCGCCACGGCCCTTCGTGAGGAGAGAAGCAAGACGAGAAGTCGCTAAGCATTCCTCGCACCGATTTCAAACCATCTCGCAGTTCGGGCTGCTACGCTTCATTAATCCGCAGCGGTTTTTTAAACGGTTGTAGCAAGGGCTGGCTCCGACCAGAAGTCTCGTCGGAGTCATGAATTCGCACGGGCCGCCACCTTGCTTAATAGTCGCTATTCGTCGATGTGATTTCGGTCCAGAGTAAGCCCGTCTTATCGCTGCACGAAGATACTCTCACCGCGCTAGACTGCGCACAGTCGATTGCTGCCCGAGAAGGCCAAGGCAAAGGAGGAACATGGCTACTTGCAAACACTTGAACCAAATTCGAAAGGTGACTTCGCATGCGAAGGGTTGTGAGGAATGCTTGAAAGTGGGAGACACGTGGGTGCACCTGCGTCTTTGCCTGGATTGCGGTCACGTGGGCTGCTGCGATTCTTCAAAAAACAAGCATGCCACCAAACACTTTCAGCAAACACAGCACCCGATTATGAAGTCTCTGGAACCCGGTGAAACTTGGGGCTGGTGTTATATCGATGAACTGGAGCTGGAATTCCCGTAATCGGAACGGCCGCATTGCTTCGGTCTATCTCTTTTTCGACAGTCTTCCTTAAAGCAAAATGCGCTACCGCTATAAGATCGAATGCTCACTCTTGACGACTAATGGCAGTCAGACTTTCGGATGCTGACCGCATAGGGCCAATTGGGGTATATCTACGACACAATGTCAATAAAATCCGTGCCAAGCCAAAAGACCCAGGCCAACAGCGAATATGCCCAAAGAATTAATCGGGTAATTGACTATCTTCGCGGGAATCTGGATCGCCAGGTAAAATTAGAGGAGCTGGCTAAAGTTGCCTGCTTCTCGGAATTTCATTTCCATCGGATCTTTCGTGTGGTTTCGGGCGAAACCCTAAATAATTTTACGAACCGGCTTCGACTTGAAAAGGCTGCTCGTCTTCTTCGTTATTCCGACCAAAGCCTGACCGATATAGCCTTAGAGTGCGGTTTTTCGTCATCGGCCACGTTTTCACGTGCCTTCCGGTCCGGCTACGACACTTCGCCAAGTCAATTTCGAAAGAGCGGCAAGATCAAAAAGAGCAAGATTTGCAAAGAACTCTTCCCCGAAGAAAAATATGGTCTCCCCATGAGCGCGGAAGAAAAGAGAGCTGCTTTTCCGGTGAGATTGATCGACATTCCCGAAAGGCAAGTCGCCTATATTCGGGTTACGAATGCCTTTGAACTGGACAGAGTACTTGCCGCCCTCAAGACAATGATCGAATGGGCCAAATCCCAGGATATTTTTTCGGAAGGAATTCTTTTCGGAATGACAATAGACGATCCACACGTGACCCCAAAGCATCTTTATCGATATGAGGTCTGTCTTGCGTCGTCTTTTCCTTTCGAGTGCACGGAAGGAATGTCGAAATTGAAAATGCCAGCTATGCGATACGCCGTCATAAAGGTTTCCGGCGATATCCATAAGGTAGCTACGGCTTGGGACTACCTTTACAGACGTTGGCTTATCAATAGTGCCTACGAGCCCGAGCACGCACCAGCACTTGAGATTTTCTTAGACAAAGAAAGCGCGACGGATTGGTCGCATTTTGAATTGGAACTATGCCTGCCGGTTCGGAAACCGGCAGAGATGAGGAGTTTGAGCTTCGGGAGCCGAAAATCTGGAATGATCGAAACAAAGGACAACAAACGAGTCACTGCTTAAGGGAGGAACTGATGATCGACGGAATTGGCGGCGTTTTTCTGTTTTCTAACGATACAAAGCGATTGGCAACTTGGTATCGCGATTGCCTCGGAGTAGTTCCTGAGGGCGAAGACAGTGAATGCAATTCAATCTATAAATCGTTTGAATGTAGGGATATTGAAAATCCGGAGATCAAAAGAACGATAGCGTGGGCGATTATGTCCACCGACCAAGACATCAAAGATAAGCCACGAACGGGTAAGATTAATTATCGAGTGAAGAACTTGGGAGAAGTCCTCAGCCATCTTAAGAGTAAGGGCGTGGCAATCGAAAAGACCGCGGAATATCCCTCCTACGGGAACTTTGCGTGGCTTACAGATCCAGATGGCAATCAGATCGAGCTTTGGGAGCCGTCCAAGAGTGAATAGAAAGCCGTAATTTGTGAAGCCCCAAGGGCCGTCCCCCAGGCCCCCTGCGCTGCCGCCCGCATTGCCAGGTCTTGCCGCCGGAAAGCAACGTTCGCGGCGACCAAGCTAGCAAGTGTGATTACCTCCGCTAACTACGTGGGCTGTACTGTGGGTTGGACAAAGCGTCCTGACCGGATTTCATCCCTTTTGAATCTGCGGGTGAACGCCCACGGCTGTCGTGCCCGCATTTGCCGCGCCCAGGCAGGCTTCCGAATCCGCTCCGCTCTCTCATCTGCGGCTCGGACGCTACGTACGTTTCCCGTGGGGCAGCGAAGAGCTACTTGAGTGGCTGAATCGTCAACGGGTGAGCACGGGCCGGGCGCGGCGCTTAGGTCCGTACGATTGGAGCACAGTTTTCATTCCAATTTCCTCACTTACTTGCGAAACGGATACAGAGTGTGTTGCTGAAATTCTTTTGGAAGGGGCAGCAATTCACCCGCATCCCTTGATTGAGTCGCCCAGTCAACCAGATCCCGGTATTGCTCGAATTCTTTAATCTCCCCAAACCACTGTGTCCCGTTCCCGTTCGAGATAGTGACCACGTTGGGAAGATCACACGGTCCCAGGCAGCCGCTGATACTCAGTTGAACGCGCTTCAGCAAACCCCTGGAACGCCATTCTTTTTTGAGCCACTCGACGGGAACTGGAGGTCTCCCGTTTTCTGTGTTTCCACAGCAACATCCCTGGCAAACCGTGAGATGTCCGATAACGAGCCTCTTCGTGGCCAAAGGATGTGTCGAGTCGGCAGGCATAAGTCCTCGTCTAGTCCTGCGCGACCGCGGACGATTGGGAAAATAGTCCTCGCACCAGGCCATGAGCTGAAGAGACCGGGGGCAGCAGCCGGGCGGAGTTCAGGATGAAAGTCATTTCCGAGGAAACGTGGATGAAGGCCGCCAGCAGTGGATTGAGAAATCCGAACGCGGCCAAGCCGACCCCGATGCTGTCAACGACCAGCGTTCCGACAAAGTTCTGCATGATCGTGCGACGGCACCGCCGGGCGATGGACAGAGTTTCGACAAGTTTCGAGAGATCATTGCCAATGAGAACGACGTTTGCGCTCTCTCGCGCAACGTCCGTACCGGCACCCATTGCTACTCCAACAGTAGCCTTCATAAGAGCGGGAGCGTCGTTGACTCCATCACCTACCATGACAACATTGTGGCGCGCCGCGGTGAGCCGGCTAATGAATGCAAGCTTGTCCTCTGGCAAGAGTTCGGCGGCAATCTCGTCCACGCCCAGTTTTCCTCCGATGTCTTCAGCCACGGCCTTGGAATCTCCTGTGAGGAGAACGGTCTTCAATCCCATCGATTTGAGATCTTGTATCGCCTTTGTTGCTTCGGGCCGAAGTGTATCGGCGACGACGAGAGTTCCGAGGAACTTGCCTTCTAGCGCCACAAAAATCTCCGAATCTGCCTTCGCGACTGCGTTCGCTGGGAGTGCAATCCTGTGTCCTTCAAGAAAGAGCCGATTGCCGACGATGATTTCCATTCCGGGACGAGCCGCAACGATTCCTTTCCCAGGCGTGTAATCGAATTTTTCAGGCTCTTCAGCGGAGATTCCCATGTTCGACGCCTTCTTCAGAATGGCTTTCGCGACCGGATGCTCGGACCGCGATTCAGCGGTCACCGCCGCTTGCAGTAAGGAAGCAACCGGAACCCCTTCGACGGGACGAACATCGACCACTTCGGGGGTGCCGTAGGTCAGAGTCCCCGTTTTGTCGAGAAGAACCGTATCGATGGCCGCGAGTGATTCCAGGTAGAGGCCACCCTTGATGATCGAGCCGAGTTGCGCGGAGCGTCCGATCCCGCCCAGAATCGCCAAGGGTGTTCCCGCAGCAATGCCGCATGCGCCGGCAACGATGACGACAGAAATAGTCGAGCGCACATTATGAGTGACCAAAAATGTAAGAGCAGCGGCTCCAAGCGCGAAGTAAACCAAATAGCCCGCGAGACGATCTGCGATTCCTTGGATCGGAGCACGCGACTTTTCCGCCCGTTCCACCGCGTCTATGATCTTGCCAAATGTAGTATCGCGTCCCATCCGGTCCACCCGGATTTCGAGCGCGCCGGACTGATTGATCGTTCCGGCATAGACCGACGTTCCCTTGCTCTTCTCCGCGGGCATCGATTCGCCGGTGATCGTTGCCTGATCGACAAAAGAGTGGCCTCCCGCAACAACGCCATCCACCGGAATTCGAGTTCCAGGCTTCACGAGAACGATTTCACCAACTGCGATTTCCTTCGTCTCAACCTCCTGCCAGGATTCCTTTCTACGCACCATGGCGGTCGTGGGCAAAAGACCGACCAAATGACGGATTGCCGTACGCCCGCGCCCGACCGTCAGTCCTTCAAGAATTTCGGCGACCAGAACGAATAGCGTGATGATCAGGGCCGTGAAGATTTCACGGATGGCCAGGGCAGCCACAATGGCGATGGCCATGGAGAGCTCCATCGTCATGCGGCGCTGAACGATATTTTCGTAGGCTTCGTGAAAGATCGGGAAGCCACCAACGACCGCACAGATTACGCCGATACCTGTTATATAGGGATTCTGTGCGCCACCGAGAAACCAAATGGCCCCTGCCGCCGCAGCCACAAACAGCACCCGGTTGATCTCCCGCCAATTCAGCGCATGCTCGTGCTCGTGGCCGCCTTCATGGTCGTCGTCATCTAACAACCGGAGCTTATCGGCTTTGTCGGCATTCCTAACAACTTCCGCATGTTTCAACTGCGCTTGGGTCATGATGGAGTCACCTTTTCTGAACAATCCTGGCTTTTGCGCGACTACTTTAGGTAGGTCCGCACTACGTCGATCAGTTCTTCGGCCGCTTCCACCTGGGGAGCGTTCTGGCCAGACTTTGGGTCAAGGACGTGGAATCGAATATGACCCTCCAGCACTTCCGCCATCAGGCCGTTCAACGCGCCACGACAAGCCGCCATGAGCTGAAGCACGCTGGAACATTCGTGCTCACCGTCGAGCGCCCGTTCGATAGCTTCCACCTGTCCGCGAATCCGCCGAACGCGACTCAAGAGTTTCGCTTTGCCTTTTGTTGTGTGCGCCATTCGCTCCGTCCTTTTAAAAATATAATATACCCTAGTACAGTATAATGTGGAAGGCAAGCAGTGAAGCAACGCAACAACGTTGCAGGTGCGTCGGCGTCGCGGCGGGTTTCACTTCCAGGCATTGCACCCGCACCGAACGCGCGACGCTAGACAAAGCTTGCGTTCGTTAACCGGACTGGAATGTTCCCTTTTCTATACGCTTTACGAAAAACACGGAGCATCCAAGCGAAATCCTTGTTGTCGCTCGACATTCCGGGAAGCATTCTCTTTGAGGGGATTTAGGCTTTATTCAAGGCTTCGCGAGGCGATGCCCGTTCGAAGAACAGGCAATCTAG
>CAWILQ010000017.1:0-70797 GCA_963836965.1 Candidatus Acidiferrales bacterium | reverse complement strand
GTGGCCTGTACCAACTGATTGTGTACCAAGATGACGTGATGGATCGGCATATTTCCACTTCACGGTGCGAGGCGATTTGTTGTAATGCCGGATGTAGCGCAAGAGCTTTCTCTTCAGGTCAGACACGGAAGTGAATACCCCACGTGCGATGACGTCGCGATCGATCTTACTGAACCACAACTCGACCTGATTCAGCCAGGAAGAATAGGTCGGAGTGAAGTGCAAGTGAACTTTGGGATGCACCGCCAGGAAGTCTGTCACCGGCCTGCTCTTGTGTGCAGATTGGTTGTCAGCGATCACATGGATCTCTTTGCCGCTAGGTTGATCGATCACAATGTCGGTAAGGAAGGCGACGAACTCGGCCGAGGTGTGCCGTTCCGACGTTTTGCCGAGCACCTCGCCGGTCTTGGTGTTGAAGGCGGCATACAGCGACAACGTGCCGTGACGAAAGTATTCAAAACCGTGCCGTTCGGCGCGTCCCGGGGACAGCGGTAGAACCGGATCCTTGCGATCTAGGGCCTGGATAGAAGTCTTTTCATCCACGCTGAATACCGCCGCATGCGCTGGCGGGTTTAGATACAACCCAATAATGTCAGCAGCTTTCTTCTCAAAATCCGGATCGTTCGAGGCCATATAGCGTTCTATGCGATGTGGCTGAAGTCCGTGTTTACGCCACACTCTCGCCACCATCATGTGGCTGACATCTAAATGCGCTCCGAGTTTGCGCGTGCTCCAGTGGGTGGCTGCACCCGGCGGTGCATGTCGTGTTGCCTCCAGAATCCGTGCTTCCAGTTTCGGGGTGAGCACGGTGGCCACTTGCCCCAAATGCCGACTGTAGAGTCCCGCAATGCGTTGCTCCGCAAATCGTCGGCTCCAACTGGCCACAAAACCCCGGCTGCAGTCGATGTGCTCAGACACTTCATCCCATGTACGGCCTTCGGCTAACAACAAAATCAACCGCGCCCGCCGAGCATCCTCGGCCCGGCACGTCCGGCTCATGGCTCGCTGTGTCAATTCCTTCAGCTCCGAATTTGTAAGGATAATCGCGTCGCTCATGGACACGATTATAGTCTACAAATGGTTGTTACAGGCAATCTAGTTTAGAGTAATGGAAATAGCACGCTCGGCTCGACTAAGCATCGCCGGGCCAATTGATGAGATTTTGGACGCAGTTTCGGTTGGTCTATGAGCTGACGTCTGGCATGATGTCCAACAAATTTCAAATCCGCGAATCGCGGGTAGGCACATTGGAAGTCGTACCTGGAGTGGAGCGGGGGAGGGTTAGCGATGAAACGAGGCTGGAACTGGGCAGTGTGGACCGGCGCGTCGCTGGTTTTTCTAGGAGTGGTTAGCTATCCGCTCTTCTTCGTTCGCTTCCCTGGGCTTCGCGATTTTCCGTGGGCGAACCTGCCGATGATCGCGCTCGGGTTGGTGCTGCTCGCCTTGGGGCTTGTGCGCGCATTCAGGCATCCGGATCTGTGTCGCGGCAAAATCTTCGGCAGCGTCCTCGCGGTGCTGGCGTTGGCATTCAGCGGATTTTTCCTCTATGGCATTTTCATCGGCGCGCGGCATGTGCTACCCGCTTCGCACGACGCGCCGCGAGTGGGCCAGACGGCGCCAGATTTCACGCTGCCGGATTCGCAGAATCACCCAGTGAGTTTGACGGGTGCGTTGAATTCTCCGTTCACTCCAGAGAGTGTAACCGGCGCGGAGAAGGGTGCGGCCCAAGCAGCCGGCGTGGTTTTGATTTTCTACCGTGGATATTGGTGACCGTTCTGCAACTCCGAGTTACGGAGTTTCGAGAAGGCGCTGCCGGAGTTCGATGCGCGGAAGATTCGAGTGATCGCAATCAGTGTGGACTCTCCCGTGGATTCCGAAAATCTTCGCCGGTCGCAGGGCTATACGTTTCCGATTCTTTCGGACGCACATGAGGATGTGATCCGCAGGTGGGATCTGGTGCACGTGCACGGCCGACGCGACGGCGGGGACATCTCGCGACCAGCAGAATTCCTAATCGATTCGTCTGGGAAGGTGCGCTGGGTGAATCTCACGGAAGATTTCGTGGTCCGCGCCCGGCCAGAAGGGGCACTCGCAGCGTTTGACGCGATGAACAAATCATCGCATTCCGGAGAGTAGTGGCCCTAGGCTTCTACTGCCAAATCCCCGATTAGCACGGGAAACCGGTAAATTCCCTGCGCTCAAATCAACTTCGGCGATTAGCACGTTCGGTACTAATCCGACGGTACGAGTCAACTCTCATCGGCGCGCAAAGATTTCCTAGCCCGACCTAACTTTTAGATCGAAAGAGTCAATTGAGTGTAATGGCGCGTTACTACTGGCGGATGCAGATCAACGCGGTGGGTGATTCAACTGAGTTGGTCGGAGGCGAGAGGACACCTTAGGTCAGGCGTTCCGCCGTAGTAGTTTGTTGGCCGTCGATACCCATTCATCCGATGGCCGTGTACACTCTTCAACTTCGGAGTCGCTCAACCACACAGCAGGAAATATCTCAACAAACCGAACATCCTGTTCCAACAGGAGGCTAACTTGACCCGCATCGCAACGTGCCGCCTTGATAGTTCCAATGGTGTACGGTGCAGATATCATCCGAACATATTGACCAATCATCATCTTGTACTTCTCAACCGACAGCGACTTGCACCAGGTAGCAAAGGTATCGCCAAGGCGAGAGGCAATTAATGGACCATCGCCAATAGAGTGCGGTCCGTTGTAAACACGCGATTTGGATCGTTACGCATGCGTTTGATGGGTGGAAAGCCACAAAACACTCTGCCGAAGCGTGAAAAAACCAACCCAAAGGGATAGACGGGGATGCCAAAAAGATAGGCGGGGATCGCAAAGGCGGCTAGTACTTCTTCGCCAAAACTCGTCACAAAAAATAAAAAAAGGTCCCGGTGTGGGTGTGGTGTGGAGGCGTTCGCGTTCACAGCGATCCATTCTGCGGACAACTCGGGACACTTTGTGGTGGTCACAAGAATATTGCCGATTCAGTTGGAGGAGTCTTCGAAATAATGTATAGTCAACTCACAGTCACCACTGGACCACCGCTATCGTGGTAAGTGGTTTGTTCTAAACAGCGGAGAGGTGGCCGAGAGGCTGAAGGCGGCGGTTTGCTAAACCGTTTTAGGGAATAAACACCCTAACGGGGGTTCGAATCCCCCCCTCTCCGCCAGAATATAAGTGTACAATCCGAAGAGATCCTTTACAGAACGTTCCGGAGACATAGTTTACACTTTCGGGCCAAAAGGGTTGTTTAAGGGCTGCAGGGTTTTTTCCTCCAGATCGATATAACCGAGATCATAGTCCATAAAGCTGACCAGCCAGATGCTGTCGTCGACCTCTTTGATACCCACAGCTTGACCTGCGAGAGCGGTACTGAGATTGATTTTCTTTTTGTAAATGCAGATTCTTCCGCAGCAGGTGACCAGAGTTGTCCGATCGTGGAAAGGATAGGAGAGTTCTCCGATGCCGCGATAAGGCCGTGTGGAAGGTTTGTAGACGTCGGCGGGGTACTTCATATCGAGAGCTTCATGGGGGCGCTCGTTGTTGAACTCATGAAGGAAGGCATCGAACTTGGCTTGTTGCTGAAGGAAGTTGGAAGCGGCGGGCCGGGTAGCTTCCATTTTTAAAGTTCGATGCATACGTTCATGGCGACCGTTCTGTTGAGGATGGCCGGGCTGAATACGCTCGATGGTGATGCCGAGCCTGAGCCACCAAACCGAGAGCCTGCTTAGGTTGAAGAGACTATTGGGTGAGGCAAAGGGAACGCCGTTGTCGGAGCGCATGGCATGGGGCAAGCCGCGTTCTCTGAACAAGCGCTCAAAGGCGGTAAACGCAGCCTGTTCCTTGACGGACTCCATGGCTTCGCAGAGCAGAAGATAACGGCTGGCGTGGTCCGAGACGGTAAGGGGGTAGCAATATCTTTTATCTCCCAGCATGAACTCGCCTTTGTAGTCGGTGCACCACAAAGCATTGGGAGTAAGTCCTGGAGATAAAGGGGTACCTTCGGTTTTTGTGCGAGAGCGCCTTTGCCGACTGACCAGCCCATGACGATCGAGGATGGCGTGGATGGTGCTGCGAGCGGGCACCCGGACATCGTTGGGCAACTTGCGTAACAAGCGATCCCTAAGCTTGCGAGCGCCCCAAGTTGGTTTTTCGCGACGCATAGAGACGATCATGGCTTCGAGCTGTGCCGGGAGCTTATTGGCGTAGCGGTAGGGGGTTCGCGCTCGGTCGGTTAATCCTTCCAGCCCGCACTCTTTGTAGCGCTCATAGATTTTATATCCGGTAACCCGGGAGATCCCGAATTCGCGGCACAAGGAGGCCATGCTCTCTCCGTCCTTCAGCCGCAATACGAACCGCATGCGTTCTTCCACGATAGACCGTTCCTTCCATGGCATGGACACCTCCGTGCTGGACTAGTCCAGCACGGAGGTGTAAACCATGTCTCCGGAACGTTTTGTAAAGGGATGATCCGACCGCTCAAAGTGCTTGAAAATACGGACCTTTTCTAGCGATTTTTTCGTGTTACTCATTATTGAATTTTTTTCCGCCGACTTTTGCTGTTTTGTTCTTTTACGCTAAACGATAAATGTCTGAGAAAGAATGACTTCCGATTCTCGCGTTTGGGGGTTCGAAGTTCGCCTTCTCCGCACACCACAGACGGTAACCAGCCAAGAAACAATAGTCTCTGACAATCGAGAAATTTTTGTCACTGTTGTGCTGCGCAAAAGTCTATTCGCAATCTCCGGTTGAAGCTGACACCAGAAAGCAGACCGATCATTCACCCGCAATGCGAGTCGCGAGATTCAATGAATAGGCTGTGCGGAGTTTTTCTCAGGCAAGTTTGGGAACATGCGGCTTACCAGGAGCGTCGAATCGAAGAAGGGCCATACCGTCGGTAGAGCCATCCGGTCGATTGGCCGTGGTTCAAAGTGGAAGCCAGGGAAGCTCGGAAGACCATCGGATTGATCGATCACGGTGAGTTGCGGCATCTCCGAGGCATTTAAGGTAAGGTCCAGTTCAATTCCCTCCGAAGGCAGCGCGAGGTAAACAAGGCCCCAGACCTTATTCCGCTTATCCGCCTCGTTGACTTGTATATTTCGGCCTTCGACGGTGGCCGCCAAAACGGTGGCCTTTTCGATATGAATCCAAATGATGCGGGCCTGCCGCGGTGAAACAAAGTGCAAGCGAAGCCTACGCTCGCGACTGGTGACGGAATCCTCCAACGTCTCGATGCTCGGTGGAGGGAGTTGGGCGTATGGAGCTTCGGTTTTGAGGATGGCATCGCCATCGACTGGGTTGAACAGGTGAAGCGTGCTGGCTTCAAAGTGCCCGGTCAGAAACTGGGAAGTCCAGTTGTCTGGATTTGTGTCAAAGCTGATCCACGAAGCCTTACCAGTGTTCGAATCCAGCCAATAAGAAATCGTGTCCGGTTTTGGGTGCTCAGCGTCATATCCGCTTCTCAGGGCTCCGAAGAGGATGAAACTGAATGTCAAGAGAGCAGATGCTCCCGGAAGTAACCATCTGCTGCGCGCGGTGAGCACCTCAAGCTGCGGCGCCAGCAACGCGAGCAGAACGGACGTGAGAATCACCAATATGAGCATACCGTCCAGTTTCCCGTCCAGAGTAGTACCGGAATAACCGATCAGCAGCGGGAAAAGGAAGAGCGCGGGGACTGCGCAAAAGAGTCGCGCGACCTTAAGCGCCAACGAAGCTGGCCGATTCAAAGTGAGTTCAAGCAGCATCGGGAGCAATACAGCCACGAAGGGCCAAGTAAATTGAAACCTGGCGTTTGGCGCGAAAAAACACGTGAGAACCAATGGAACGATGCAGAACAGAAAAGCACCAGCCGTGAGGTTCGCCACATCGATCTTCTGGCGCGAGCGGACAAAGAGCGCGGAAATGATCGCGGTTGCGAGCCCTACAAATCCCGCTCCATAAAATGTAGCGTTGTAGGCGGACAGAAAAGACTTGTTCACGAGGTGCAGCGCCAGAAGAACCCACCAGAGTAGCGCGGCGAGTCCACCGCTGGCCAACAACGCAGCGAGCCAGAAGATAAAGCTGAAGCCCAAGCCCCGCGCAGTGAACCGCCCACGGCGAAATCCCAGCAACAAGATTCCAGCGAGAATTGCAAGGATCAACAGAGTTAGCGGCAGAACCCAGGTCACCGGGTAGAAGAATAGGCGACCAAAAAAAACAAAATAAACTATCTTGCCCTGCGGCGGGTGCTTCAAGTCCAGGTTACCGAAGTGGCGCGCCAGGAGAAGAGCGGAATTACCCAAATCTTGAACACTACGGGCATCAAGACTCTCTGCGTCGTCCTTCCGCGTGTGATACGTGGTCGGACAGCTGTTGATGCTAGCAGTAGTCACCTCTATTCCCTTGGGGTATAGGTTCAAATCATCGCCAGAGCTGGTTAGGCTTCGAAAATCGTCGGAAATGGAGGCAGCAAAAGGATGTCGAAGTGCTTCGCCCATCTCACGAACGAGCCAACCGTTCTGCTGGTGCTGGCTCTCCATGACGAGAGTCGCCCGTCCACAGCTTCCGCCGGAATCGACCACCAAGGCCACCGACACAAGCTTTGCCGGCGAGTATTCATCCACGAAAGCTTGCGCCCCAAGTCCGCCGTTTTCTTCCCCATCGGTGAACGCAAAAATCACATCGTTTCTGAGCGCTGACCCGCCGCGTAGGGCGCGCAGAGTTTCGAGAAGTGTTGCGACTCCCGAACCGTTATCGCTGGCGCCGGGTCCGGTTGCCACTGAGTCATAGTGCGCCATGAGAAGAAGGGCACCCGTGCTGTTCATTCCGGGCAATCTTGCAATAACGTTTTGGATGGTTCCTGCGCTGTAAGGCGCTCCTCCGATGTCCCATGGCGTTGTGCTGACAGAGTTCTGCACCTCTGGTCTCAGCCGCAAGGAATAGAGCTGCTCGACGATGTAGTCGCGTACCCGCGCGTTTGCAATCGAACCGGTCGGGTGAGGTTCACGAGCAATGACTTTCAAGTGCTCCACAGCGCGTTCGGCAGAGAAGTCTGTCACTGGAGCGGACGCAGGAACCACGGCAGGAGGTACGAGATAGCGGAGGGCGACAATTGCCAGGAGTAAAATGAAGAGGAGAATCAGCCAGGCTTCCTTGAGGGCGACTGACGAATTCGTTGACAAGTCGAATCCTCCTCTCTCTACGAGCGCTGACGGCGCCGTCTTCGCACCCTTCAATCGGGCAGTTGATTTCCTTCAGGCTCACGCAGCCAGAAACTCCCGAGTAGCGACCCGCTAAAGGCGAGGACCGCGAGTGTACCGGTCGAATAGGCAAGACGAGCGGCTGCGCCGGCACCGGGCATAACGTTGGCGAGTTGCGTAGTGAAAAGCACCCCCGATGCGCCGATCACGCGGGCTCCCATATTGATTGCGAAACTGTCGCCGGTGCCGCGCAAGTGCGTAGGATATATCCGCGGCATCCGCGGCAAATAGTTGCCCCAAAGACTGAACGGCCCGTTTAACAGAATACCCGCGAGAAATATCCCATATTTGACAAGCACCAAACTGTGCGTCGCGGCAAAAAAATAGAGGAAAGCAAAGACAAACAATCCAGGAACCAGAACAATCGTGCCGAGCTCCTGAAACAATTGCACGCCACTGACGGTTTGCTCCACCAACCGAGGTGCGAGGGGTCGTACCTCGGGAAGGCCAGGAACCATGCGAGGCGTTTGCAGAATGACCCCTGAAGCCAGGGCATAACTGCACGCCACCAGGAATGTACTAACCAACGTGGTCTTTCGCAGCGCGGGCTGAAAAAGTTCCGCGAAGCTCGGCCGCTCTAGTCTCTTCGGTTACGGTGTAGGAGATTTTCTCGCGGGTGTGCAGCACATCGAGGTCTTCAAGACTGTGGCAACACAATTCTGGAAAGGAAGGAGTGCCCTTGGGACGAGGACCACGCTCGCCGACAATCAGTTCGTCCTGGCCAATGAAAACGGATTTGCGCTCCAAGACATACTGAAAGGCAAGGGCACGCTGAAGGGGAATCGAGGGCTCTACGCTTTGTTCGTAGAACTCAGTAATCAGTGCGGCGCGCTCGATGGAGAGCCATGGCTTAAGATCCAGACTTTCTTGGCGTAACCGGGCAACACGTTCTCTCATAGATCAGCCCCCAATTCGTATTTGAAATCCGCGGCACGAGAAACGAGCCGCAATCTCTTGCATTCTGTCCGGAGATGGGGGCTGAACATCGCCCAAGCGGTATGGGAGCGCCAACCGCCGATATTTCTCCACCCCCGACTCGTGAAACGGTAGCAGATCCACTTTGTGCAGCCCAAGGTTGACGAGAATTTCAAAACTCTGCTGCAAATTTTCGGCATCGTCGTTGACCCCGGGTATCACCGGAATGCGCACTACAACCTTTCGATGGTTGCTGGCAAGAAGAGCGAGGTTCGCCAAAATGGGCGCGTTGCTGACTCCGACGGCGCGAAGATGGCGAGAATCGCTGGCAAGTTTCAGGTCGAAGAGGAACAGGTCCACATAAGGCATGAGGCGAAGCAACACGGAGGAAGGCGCGTACCCGCAGGTGTCGACGACAGTGTGAAGGCGTTCTGATTTGCAGGCCAGCAGCGCGGCTTCCAGAAACCTGGGCTGCGAGAGCGGCTCGCCCCCGGAAAAGGTCACACCACCGCCGGATTCGTCGAAGAAGAGCACGTCACGGCGGAGAACGTCCATGAGTTCAGCCACGTGAAGGTGCTGTCCCATCAAGTGGCGGGCATCAGCGGGGCAAACCTTCGCGCAGGCGCCACAGAAGGTGCAGCGCATAGGATCACGTATCGGACGGTTGTCCCAGTGGAGGGCACCGGAAAGGCAAACGGAACAACAACACCGGCAACTGATGCAGCGGTCAGAAACAAACAGCGCATCGGGATGATACGACTGGCTCTCCGGGTTGTGGCACCAAGGACAACTGAGCGGGCAGCCTTTCAAGAACACCGTGGTGCGGATGCCGGGCCCGTTATGGAGAGAGAAGCGGACGATGTTGAAGATCAGGCCAGAAGGTTCCGGCGGAGGCTCGTGCGAAATGGAGAGCGAGAGGGACAAGGGGCAGCCGAGGAGCGAGGCAAAGGGGAGCGACAAAGGCGACTGTATATAGTATACACTTCTGATCCAGAAAAGGAATGGCGACCGCACATAGCCAAGAGGAGGTCGGTGCAATGTTGGCAGAGATCCGACGAGTTAGCGCAGTGGTTGCGATGCTATTTCTGATGGCGGGCAACCCGCGAGCGACGTTCGGGCAATCCCGAGCCGCGGCGGGAACCACGGACTTGCGGGAGATGATTCAGCAATTCAGTGGGGACCAACGGGGTTTGCTGCGAACCTACACGCTGTTTACTTCGAACTCGCGACGTGAACGCCTGAGGAAGTTTTATGACGAGTCGCTAGCCAGTCTGAAACGTGTGGACTTCGATGGCTTGAACCAGGACGGGAAGATCGACTATGTGGTGTTCCAACATTACCTGAACCACCGGCTGCATGTGCTGGTGCTGGAAAACCAACAGTATGCGGAGATGGAGCCGCTACTTCCCTTTGCGAGAACCATTGCTGACCTGGCAGACGCGCGGAGGCGCATGGAAACGCCGAAAGGAGAGCAGTGCGCCGCAACACTTGCGGCAATGGTGAAAGAGATTGCGAGAACGCGGCGGGCGGAAGAGGCAGGATTAGCGGAAGAAGACAAAACAAAACCAGCCGGCACCAGCGAGATTCAACCGATTCGGGTGAAGCGAACGGTGGCACGGCGCGCCGCCAGAACGACGAAGGATCTGCGCGAGAGTTTGCAGAAATGGTATCGAACGTATTCGGGGTATGACCCGGCGTTCACGTGGTGGGTGGACGAACCATACAAAGAGGCCGATAAGGCGCTGGAGGGGTATGAAACGTTTTTGACGGAGCGGTTGGTAGGAATCAAGTCCGACGACAAGACAACAATCATTGGTGATCCGATCGGCCGCGAGGCGCTGATCGCCGAACTAGCCGATGCAATGATTCCGTATACACCGGAGGAATTGATTGCCATCGCCAAAAAGGAAATGACCTGGTGCACAGAGGAGATGCTGAAGGCTTCGAACGAGATGGGCTATGGGGATGACTGGCAAAAGGCATTGGAGCACGTGAAGGAAATGCACGTGGCGCCGGGAGAGCAGCCGGAGTTAATCCGAAAACTGGCGTGGGAAGCAATCGGATACGTGGAAGAGCACGATCTGGTAACGGTGCCACCGCTGGCGAAGGAAACGTGGCGAATGGAAATGATGAGTCCGGAGCGCCAACTGGTGAATCCGTTCTTCACCGGCGGCGAAGTGATCAGCGTGTCGTACCCCACGGATACGATGACGTACGAGCAGCGGATGATGAGCATGCGAGGAAACAACATACCGTTTGCGCGAGCAACGGTATTTCACGAATTAATTCCCGGGCATCATTTGCAGGGGTACATGTCCGAGCGGTATCGAAGCTACAGACGGATTTTTGAGACGCCGTTTTGGGGGGAAGGAAACGCGCTGTACTGGGAAATATTGCTTTGGGATATGGGCTTTGCAAGAACGCCGGAAGAAAAGGTGGGAATGCTGTTCTGGCGAATGCACCGGTGCGCGCGGATCATATTCTCGCTAAGTTTCCATCTTGGATTGATGACGCCAGAGCAGTGTGTGGAATTCCTGGTAAAAAGCGTGGGACACGAGCCGGACAACGCCACGGCGGAGGTACGCCGGTCGTTTGATGGATCTTACGGACCGCTGTATCAGGCGGCGTACATGCTGGGCGCGCTGCAATTCTGGGCGCTGCGGAAAGAAACTGTTGTTGCGGGACGCATGACGATCGGACAGTACGACGACGCGATTCTTCAGGAGAACGCGATTCCGGTGGAAATGCTGCGGGCAAAGCTGTTGAAGCTACCGCTCACGCGGGACTACCAAGCGAGTTGGAAGTTCTATGGAGCGAATCCGAGCACTGAGTAGTGGTTGAGAACCATGTTATTGGCCAAGTACGGCAGGTCTTGAGTGGCCAATCCCTTTCCGGGCTGCGGGCAATCCGCATGAAGAAGGAGAGAGCGATGAATCGAAGAAGATTTCTGAAAGACCTGGCGGTAGCAACTGCCGGCGTGCAGAGCCTGGCATCGCAAGCGGTCGCGGTGGAGTTGCGACATGGTCAACCAGATTTCGGGGACAACGGTGCGCGAGGGTCTTCTTCAGGGGCTTCGCCGGAGATCGAGGGGCACACGCTGCTGGCGGAGTTCCAGAGGGGTGAAGTGAAATGGAAGGCCTATGAGGATTTGAGAGCCCGCGATGGAGCGATTACCTTTATATCGTCGTCCGGTGGATGGCGCGTTTTGCCGAAGAACGCAGAAGCTGCTTTCGATGAAACGGACCCGCAGTATCTCGGGCTGAGCCTGGATGATATTGGCGTTTCCGGGCCCGACCTGCTTGCGGATCGATTGTTGCAAGGCGGTGGTGACCCGAAACCTGAACAGGTGCGATCAGCTGCTCCGTTGCTGGAATCCAAAATCACGAAGCGCGAACAGTGGGGAGAACGCCTGCCGTGGAACACGTTTGTCGGAACGAAAGAATGTTTTGACACGATGCCGGTAATGTCGCGTGGGAGCACGAGGACGTACCATCCTAATCAGCACTTTCCAGAACTCGATGGGGAGGCCGCACGGCGACGATTTGAGGGGCTGGTGGGCGGATGGATGCCAGCGGTCCGGAAAGTGTTCCCAATTTCCGAATCCGCCTACATCGAACTGGTAGTTTTTGGGGATGTGCTGGCAAAGGATAAGTTTATCGTTCAGACGTGGCATCGCAGCGCAAAAATCGAAAACGGGAAAATCACATCAGTCTTCTATGGCTATAGCTATCCCGCATTTCCTCCGAGCCGGGTGGAGCCCGCGGCGGAAGACTACTACCTGGGATTGCTGACGTTTGCGGAGTATTGGGACAAACAACTGGAGGATTTTGCGCCGACATCGCTTCCGGACGAATCGTGGATGCACATGTCCAAGCATGCATTTGCGAAGGAATTAATGGTGAGGCCCGACGGGGTGTATCCGAAATATGGCGCGGTGGATCGCGATTATTATGGATCGGAATACGACGGCTTCCAGGACATTTTCACGAGCAGCGTTTATACGAACCTGGAGTGGGGACGATTCAGGGCGGCGCGGGCGATTATCGACAACTACTTCACGGATTTTGTAGATGCCAAGGGAAACGTGAACATGCGCGGCCCGGAAACCGCGCAATACGGATTGGAGCTATCGTTGCTGGCGCGTTACTTCCAATACACGAGAGATAGCGCACTGCTGCTGAAGCACAGAAAGAAGATCGAGGCGACAGCGGAGCTGCTGACGGAGTTGCACGAAATAAGCTTAAAGGCGCCGAAGGGCGACCCGGGATACGGAATCATCCACGGATGGAGCGAGTCCGATTCGGCGCTAAATGCAAAGCCAATGACCTGGTGGCTGCCGTACTACAGCAACAATGCGTTCGCCGCGCGAGGATTGAAGGATATCAGCATAGCGTGGAAGAAAATCAACCACGCACATCCCGCAGCAGGGATGGAGAAGCGCTCGGAGGAGTGGCCAGAGCGTTCGAAGGCCTTGCAGGCGAGCCTTGTCGCCACAATGCGAAAAAACGTCCGGAAGAATATGACTCCGGAATATATCGGACCCTACGCAGGATCACCGGGAACGTTTCGCGAAACCTTCAAAAAGGGAGAAACACCGGTTCAATTGTGGGCGCACCGCCCGTATGCAGAATTGCTGCAGGCAGACATGCTGCCAGCGGACCTGGCAAATTGCGTGATTGACTGTATGCGCGGATATGGCGCGACAACGATCGGAGTGGTGGCGAATGTCGGACCGGCGCTGCCCGGGAGTCGCGCTATCCTCGGGTTCATTTCCTACGGTTACGCGCAAATGCTCCTGCGACTGGACCGCATCGAGGAATATCTGCTGTTTCTGTATGCGCATCGCTACCACGACCACACGCCAGGAAGTTGGACAGCGGGAGAAGTGTCGGGGCTGGAAGGAGACAGCGCGCTGTTCTGCATACCAGCACAACAGACAATTCCGTTGCTAGTGCGGTGGATGCTAGTGCTGGAAGATTCGGATGAAGAGCGGCTTTACCTGGGAAAGGGCGTGCCACGGGAATGGGTAGGGTCCGGCAAAGAAATTCGAATTGAAAAGGCACCGACACGATGGGGGCGGGTAAATTTCACGATGCTGGCGGATCCGAAGACTAAGCGTGTCACAGCAAGAGTGGAACTGGAGAATGGGGCTGTTCCTCGGGAACTTCATGTGAAACTGCGGTTACCGGTTCACTGGAAAATGGAGAGCGTGAGTGTGAATGGGAGGCCAGCGAGCCTGGGCGGACCGAAGAAGGACACGGTGATCATCGCAACGGCGAAGGAACGAACGTTTGAAGTCGCCGGACAATACAGCGCCTAGGGTTCGCACGAAGGATTGGGTGCGGCGCGATGCGGTTGAGGCTAGTCTGGCGACTTGATTTCGAAATTAGGCGGGGGAGTAACTCCAAGAAGATTTTGGACGAAGTAATCCCAGCGGCGTCGAACGAGGTAATCGTTTTTCTCCCCGTGAGGCATGTTAGGAACGAAGAGCATATCAAAGGATTTGTTGGCGTTGATAAGGGCGTCGACAAAGCGCATGGTCTCCGCGGGATGGACGTTATCATCCACATCGCCGTGTTCAATGAGGAGATGGCCCTGGAGGCGCGCAGCCATGGTGACGTTGGATTGGGCGACGTAGTCGTCCTGCACAGGGTAGCCCTGGTAGAGCTCGTTCCACCAAGTCTTGTCGAGGCGAGCGTCATGGTCTGCGGAAATGGTGACACCGACTTTGTAGAAGTCCGGAAAGACGAGCATCGCGTGAGCGGCGCCGTAACCGCCGGCAGAGGTACCAAAAATACCGACGCGATTCACATCCATATAGGGATATTTTTCGGCCATTTGCTTGATGAGGGCGACATGATCCTCGAACGCGCCACCGAGATTTCTGTAGGAGAACTCATGGAAGGCACGGGACCGTCCGGAGGTGCCACGGCCGTCCATCATTACGACGACAACGCCGAGTTCCGCTACAGCCTGGAGAGAGCCGCGGTGAACAGCGGACGCGAAGGTTTTTGGAGTGAAGAAAGCCTGCGGGCCGGTGTAAACGTGCTCGATGACGGGATATTTCTTTGAGGGATCAAAGTTCGAAGGACGCCAGATGAGGCCGTAGATGTCTGTTTTTCCATCGGTGGCGTGGCCATGAAAGGGCTCGGGATACTTCCAGCCAGTCGCGAGCAATTCGGAGGCATCACCCTTCACCAAGACGCACACTTCCGAACCATCTTTTGTGCGGCGTAGAACCGAAGCGCCGGGCAGGTCAGGACGCGAGTAGTTGTCCACGAAGTATTCGAAATCGGGCGAGAGGGCGGCGGTGTGGTTGGCGTTTTCTGGAGAGAGGAGGGTTAGACTTTTGCCATCCAAGCCGATGCTGTAGAGATGAGTCTGGTAGGGGTCTTCCTCTTTTTCGCGACCGCCAGCGAGGAAGTAAACTTTACGATTTTTTTCGTCGACGGCCACGATATGACGGACAACCCACGGACCCTGAGTGACCTGGTTAAGGAGCTTGCCGTTTTTTCCACTGTAGAGATAGAGCTGATTCCAGCCATCCCGTTCGGAAGCCCAAAGGATCTCGCCACTACCTTCAAGGAAGCGATAGAAAGACTCGCCCGGGTCAACATATTGGCCGGACTGTTCGCGAACGAGGACGCTTTGTTCTCCGGTCTCGGCGTCGACAACGCGGAGTTCGAAGGCCTTGAAACCTCGCTCATTGTACTCGTAGTGAAAGCGCTTGCTGTCCTTGAACCAAACATAGTCGGGACCGGAATCAAAGGAAACTTCGAGGGGAGGAGTTTTCACAGGCGTGAGCTTGGCGGATTTGACGTCCAGAATAAACGCTTCCACCGAGGGCAAGACTTCCCCGGGCAATGGATACACATAAGTGAAGGCTTTGGGCCGAAGCTGGTCGGGCGGAACATATTGCAAACTTGTGAAACGACCGGCCTTTCTGGAATCAATGCGGTAGGTAACAAGTTTCGAAGAATCGGGCGACCAAAAAACGACGGGGCCCTGATTCACGTCCTGAGTTCCCGCATGGACCATGGCGTGAAGGGAGGGAAGATTGGTGGCGTAGTCGTAATCCTGGACGCCGTCCGAGGTCATTTGGGAGACTGCACCGGTGGGAACGTAACGGATAAACAGGTTGTGATTCTTGACGAAAGCGGCCCATTTGTCGTCGGGAGATAATTCTTCGAACTCATTTTCTTTTTTGGCATCCGTACTTTTGATGCACTCATAATTGCCGAGAATGCATATCCAGTCAGAATCCCGGATGTGAACCTTGATGGCCTTGGAGTCGTCGACATAGTCAAACGTTTCAAAGGGAAGCTTGGTCGCTTGATATTGCTCTTTGGTGCCGAGAGAGAGAGCCGAGGCCAGGCGCTGCTGATCGAAGGCGGGAGCGCTGGTATTTGAGGAGGGGTCCACGAGCAAGAAATCCGTGGATTTGGGGCCGACCTGGCGATACCAGAACCGGCTGGTTTTAGCAATCCAGTGCGGCGTGACGTCGGCGACGGTAATCAGTTTGCGTTGCGCGCCGGTCTGAAAAGACTCGGCTCGGCGATAGTCATCGAGCGTGCCTTGAGCGGACGCAAGCAGCGGGGCCAGGGCCAACGTCGTCGCGAACAGCGACGGGCGGAACATGTTTATCCTCATCTGCAACTCCCTTTCCTTCTGGCAGGAATCTCCAAGGCGACGATCGCCCGATGGAAACAAACTTGTCAGTCGGCTTTGAGCCGCACGAGCACAACGCCGTGAGCGGGTACATTTGCGCTGAATTTTTCTTGGAAAGTGCCCAGATCTTTTTTCAGCCAAAGATCACGGGCGGTGGCTTGATCCGCAAGTCCAAGATGGGGGAAATAAACGGTCATCTTGCCGGCTTCCTTGCTGCGGTTAAAGAGGCCGACGACCACACTGCCGTTGGACATCGGTTTCTCCCACACTTCAAAGGGACCTTCCTGGAGGACGGGAAATCCTTGTTTCCCCGAAGGATCTTGATCGACAGCGATGACTTCGCGATTGGTGAGCATGTCGAGAGTGTAGGGAGTCATTTTGGTGAGATCATTGCCGGCAATGAGGGGAGCAGCGAGGATGGACCATAAACTCATGTGCGTGCGGTACTCGTCTTCGCTCATGCCGCCGTTGCCTACTTCTAGCATGTCCGGGTCATTCCAATGGCCCAGGCCAGCGTACTTTTCCAACCCCGCTTGTGAGAAGCCGATCCTGGTCATGGAGTCATAGTTGTCTTCAATGTCGCCGGTGGTGCGCCAGAGGTTGCCGCCAACGGATTCGCCCCATTCCCAAACGTTGCCCCAGCCGTATTGGCAGAGACTCAAGACAATCGGACGACGGGTCTTCTTCAAGGCGTCATGCATTTTGGTGTAAGCCGGTTTCATCTGCTCGGGAGTTCCGGTGTCCTGGCACCAGTCATACTTGAGATAGTCAAAACTCCAGTCGGCATAGGTTTGCGCGTCCTGCTCTTCATGGCCAAGGCTTCCTTCGAATCCAGCGCAAGTTTTGGGTCCGGGCGAGGAATACAAGCCAATCTTCAGGCCTTTGGCGTGGACATATTCGGTGAGCGCCTTCATGTCGCGAAATTTGTGGTTCGGATGAATGAAACCTTTCTCGTCGCGCTTCCCTTCCCAGGTGTCATCGATATTGATGTAGAGATAACCAGCGTCTTTCATGCCGCTGGCTACCATAGCGTCGGCCTGAGCGCGAACAGTGAGCGCATCAATCTTTTCGGCGAAATGATTCCAACTGTTCCAGCCCATCGGCGGAGTAGGCGCAAGATCCTTTGCCTGGGCCGCGAAGCAGGAGGGGACCATGGCCAGACATGCGGCGACGAAAACTACAGCCAAGCCCGACGATTTCAAACGCATACGCACCTCCGAAGGTTAGGCACACAAAGCATAGGTCTGTCATCCGCTGACCGGATGTGGCTCCCGATCAGGTTCTGGCCTCGCGGCCCGAGGTAGGAGAGCCCGGCCGAGGCAACGGGGAGATAGGGAGAGAAGATGAATCGAGTCACGGGAACAGGAGTAATAAGTAAACGCTTTCTCCGGGCGCAAAGTAAAGGAGGAAGAAGCCTTTTGTCAACGGGAAATCGAGGAGAGGAAAAGGGTTAGGAAAAGGGATTGCGGGGGGCGGCGATATTGGATAAAGTATGCAGTTTGTGTCAGGAGAGGACCTGTTTTGGCCATGCGCGCGGCTATGCAACGCTTACATGTCATTGACTCGCACACCGGCGGGGAGCCGACGCGGGTCATTGTGAGCGGCGGACCCGAGCTCCCTCACGGTGGCATGGCAGAGAAGCTAAAGTACCTTTCGCAGAATCACGATTACATTCGCCGGGCGGTCATCAACGAACCACGCGGTTCTGACATCATCGTCGGCGCGATGCTGTGCGAACCGGTTGATGCTTTGTGCGCGGCGGGAGTGATTTACTTCAACAATGTGGGTTATCTGGGAATGTGCGTGCACGGCACGATTGGACTTACCGTCACACTTGCTTATCTGGGGAAGGTTGGCGTGGGGGAACATCGCTTTGAGACTCCTGTCGGAGTAGTGACGGCGCGACTGCACCAGAGCGGTGAAGTGACAGTCGGTAATGTCGCGAGCTATAGAAGCGCGAGCGACGTGGAAGTGAATGTGCCAGGGTATGGGAAAGTACGCGGAGACATCGCCTGGGGAGGAAACTGGTTTTTTCTGGTGAAGGAACCGGCCGTGGAACCATCGCTAGCCAAAGTAGACGAATTAACGAATTTTGCCTGGGCGATTCGCGAAGAATTGAGGAAACGTGGCGTTAGAGGGGATGGCCGGAATGGCAGCAACGGCTGCGAAGTGGATCACGTGGAATTGTTTGGGCCATCGAGTGTCGAGGGGGTGAACAACCGAACTTTTGTGCTGTGCCCGGGCAAAGCTTACGATCGCTCACCGTGCGGAACGGGAACGAGCGCAAAGCTGGCGTGTTTGTACGCCGACGGCAAATTGAAGAGTGGGGAAATCTGGCGGCAAGAAAGCATTGTTGGGAGCATATTCGAAGGAAGTGTTCGGGTTGAAGACGGGCAGATTCTGCCTTCAGTCAAGGGTTCCGCGTTTATCACGTCGGTAGCGGACTTAATTTTGGATCCGGACGATCCATTCCAGTACGGCTTGTCCACATGAGCATTACAAAGGACGTGGTGGTGGTAGGGGCAGGGATTGTCGGGGCGGCGTGTGCCTACGCACTGGCCAAGGAGAAAATTAGGGTAGCTGTGGTTGATGCCGCCGGCGTCTGCATGGGGGCCACGGCGGCGGGCATGGGCCACATTGTGGTGATGGACGATTCGGAAGCGCAACTCTCGTTGACCCGGTATTCGCAGGAACTGTGGGAAGAGTTGCGCTGGGAATGTCCCGAGACGGTGGAATATCAACAATCGGGAACGATCTGGGTGGCGGCCGATGAGCAAGAAATGGTTGAAGCAGAACGCAAACACGCTTGTTACCGGGAACATGGGATTCGGTCGGAAATATTGGATGCGCGGAGGTTGCACGAAGCGGAGCCAAATCTTAACAAAGAGCTGATCGGGGGGCTGCTGGTTCCTGCCGACGCAGTGCTGTACCCGCCGTGCGCGGCGTCGTTTCTAGTCGAAAGAGCGGTGGAACACGGTGCGGAAATCTGCATGGGACATCGCGTGACTTCGATTGGCGGCGGCAGCGCGGCGTTGGCAAATGGAACATCGTTCAGCGCAAAAGTGATCGTAAATGCCGGTGGGCAATTTGCGCCGAAGTTGACGCCGGGAATTGAGATGAGAGCACGGAAGGGGCATCTTGTGATAACCGATCGCTACCCCGGTAAGATCCGGCACCAACTTGTCGAGCTAGGTTACCTGAAGAGCGCGCATTCCACGGATGCGGATTCGGTTGCGTTTAATCTGCAGCCGCGCAAAACGGGCCAGTTGCTACTGGGATCCTCGAGGCAATTCGCGGACGAAGATGGCCGAGTCAATGGAGAGATTCTGGGAAAAATGCTTCAACGTGCTTTCGAATACGTTCCGGATCTGAAGGCGCTTTCCGCCATACGAGTGTGGACCGGATTCCGAGCGGCGACGCCCGACAATCTTCCGCTCATCGGTGCATGGCCGTCAGATCCGAGCGTTTATCTCGCCGTAGGGCACGAAGGGCTGGGGATCACCACTTCACTGGCGACAGGGCGCCTGATCGCGGATCAGTTTCTGGGGCGCACGCCGGAAATATCGAGCGAGCCTTACTTGCCGTTGAGGCTGCAGAGAGAAACTACACATGCCTGAGAGCATTGAGATCCGAATCAATGGACGGCGGATCACGGTCGGCAGGGGGACTACGGTTGCCGCGTCGATGCTTGCCGCGGGCGAGCCGTGCAAAATGTCTGTAACCAGCAAACCGCGGGGGGCATTATGCGGCATGGGAATTTGTTTCGAATGCCGAGTAACGATCGACGGGAAGCCGCACAGCCGAGGGTGTCAGGTGCAATGCGAAGCTGGGATGGAAATTTCCACCGATGAGTGAAGCTGTCCAATTGAGATTCGATGTCGTCGTTGTGGGCGGAGGGCCGGCGGGCATGGCCGCGGCGGTGACGGCAGCGCAGTCTGGAGCGTCCGTGGCGCTGTTGGACGATAACCCAGGGCCAGGGGGACAGATCTGGCGAGGCGAGAGCGGAACGTCGAAATCGGAGACGGCGGCAAAGTGGTTCGAAGAGTTTGAACGCTCGACGGTGAAATGGGTTCGATCGACAATCGTGTTTCATGCGGAAAAGTGCAAGTTGAATGCGGAATCGCCGGAGAGTACGTACGAGATTGCTTTTGAAAGATTGATTCTTGCCACGGGAGCGCGAGAGCGGTTCCTTCCCTTCCCTGGATGGACGCTGCCGAATGTGTTGGGTGCTGGAGGGTTGCAAGCGCTGAGCAAATCGGGCTTGCCCGTGGCGGGAAAACGTATCGCGATCGCGGGCACGGGCCCGCTGCTGCTTGCGGTGGCATCGCATTTACAGGAGCAGGGTGGCAAAGTTCTGTGCATCGCGGAACAAACAAGCAAAACGAAATTCGCGAAATTTGGGATGACGATGCTGCTTGCGCCGGGAAAATTCCGGGAAGCGATGCGGTTGGGATGGCGGCTGAAGGGGATTCCGCACTGGAAAAATAGTTGGCCGGTGGCGGCGTTGGGACGAGAGCACCTGGAAGCCGTTCGGCTGGTGCACCAAGGTGAAATCAGAGAACTAGAGTGCGACTACCTGGGATGTGGTTTTCATCTGATTCCGAACGCGGAGTTGGCGGAGTACCTTGGATGCGAACTGCGAGACGGATTTGTAGTGGTCGACGACTGGCAACAAACATCGTTGCCGGGAGTCTACTGCGCCGGCGAACCCACGGGAATCGGGGGATTGGAGTTGGCGTTGATCGAAGGGCAGATCGCCGGGCAAGCGGCGGCCGAGAATAAGGTTGATGAAAAGAATCTGTTTGCCGCACGTGCCGTGAATCAGAGGGCCGTTCGCGCGTTGAAGGAAGCATTTGAGTTACGGGCGGAATTGAAGGATCTGGCGCAGACGGAGACGCTGCTGTGCCGTTGCGAGGATGTGCCGTTTGGGAGCTTGCGTAAGCACAAATCATGGCGCGAGGCGAAACTGCAAACGCGGTGCGGGATGGGCGCATGCCAGGGGAAGGTTTGCGGTCCTGCAACCGGATTCTTGTTTGGTTGGAAAGCGGATTGCGGCCGGCCACCGCTATTCCCCGTGAGATGTGAGAGCCTGGCAGCAATTTGGCCGGATTCCGTTCCGCCCGGAGCAAATGGAGGAAGAGAATGAAGTGGACTGGAGTGATGCCAGCGATTACGACGTGTTTCAGCGCGGCTGATGAAGTGGACCACGGGTTCCTGGGCGATCACGCGCGATGGCTTGTGGAGAACGGATGCACGGGAATCGTAGCGCTGGGTTCGCTTGGCGAAGGCGTAACGCTGAAGTCCGAGGAGAAGTCGGCGATTTTGAAAACATTCGCGTCGGCGCTGAAGGACAAGGCAGCAGTTGTTGCGGCTATTTCGGCGCTTTCGTTAAAGGAGGCCCTGGAATTAGCACGCAGCGCCGAAGCCGCCGGCTGCGATGCACTGATGATTCTGCCACCTTACGTTTACAAAGGGGACTGGCGCGAGATGAAGACGCACATCTCCGGAGTCGTAAAGGAGACGCGGCTTCCGTGCATGCTGTACAACAATCCGGTGGCGTATGGCACAGATTTTCTGCCCGAGCAGATTGCGGAGTTGGCGGAGGAGCACGGCAATCTGGCGGCCGTGAAGGAATCGAGTACGGACGTACGGCGGGTGACAGCGATTCGCGCGCTGCTCGGCGATCGACTGGCGATATTTGTGGGCGTAGATGATGCAATTCTGGAAGGCGTCGCAGCAGGAGCGACGGGGTGGATCGCGGGGCTGGCGGATGCACTGCCGCGCGAATCGGTTGATCTGTTCAACTACGGAATGAATGGAAAGAAGGAGGCGGCGGCCGAATTGTACCGTTGGTTTTTGCCGCTGCTACGATTGGACACCGTGCCGAAATTTGTGCAACTGATCAAACAGGTGCAGCAAGAACTGGGAGTGGGCAGCGCGCGAGTGCGCGCACCGCGGATGGAGGTAATCGGGCAGGAATTGGAGGGCGTGAGGAAGCTAGTGCGTGAAGCAATGAAAACTCGTCCGGCATCCGCGAGCACGGCTTTCCGGGGAAGATAGGGAGGGAAAGGCAAAATGACGATCCAAGGCCGATCCTTAGTTGGTTTTCGTGAAGGAGCGACCGGTAGGAGCACGTTTCGCGCGATGTCACCGCAGACGGGTGAAGCGCTCGAACCACTATTTCATTCCGCGAGCGAGGATGAGGTAAATCTTGCAGCGCAGTTCGCGGCGGATGCCTTTGGTGTTTACGGGAACGCGGATGGCAAGGCAAAAGCAAAATTGCTTAGGGCGATTGCGAGCCGGTTGGAAGGAATCAGCGAACTGCTCGTGCGACGCGCGGGGCCAGAAACGGCACTGCCGGAAGCGCGGCTGCGAGGGGAGATCGGCCGTACGACCGGACAATTACGACTTTTTGCGAAAGTGGTGGAAGAAGGAAGCTGGGTGATGGCGCGGATTGACCGGGCCGATCCCGCGCGCAAGCCAGCGGCAAAGCCGGACATTCGATCGCTGTTGCGAGCGATTGGACCGGTGGCGGTTTTTGGAGCGAGTAATTTTCCGATGGCTTTCTCGGTGGCCGGTGGAGATACGGCGTCGGCGCTGGCGGCGGGAAATCCTGTGATCGTAAAAGCACATCCGGCGCATCCTGGAACAAGCGAGCTTGCGGGGCAGGCAATTCGAGAGGCGGTGCGCGAGTGCGGTCTGCCGGAGGGGACATTTTCTCTCCTATTTGATTCGGGCACTGTCGTGGGAGGACAGTTGGTGCAGCACCCATTCATCAAGGCAGCGGGCTTTACGGGTTCGCAAGCCGCGGGGAGAGCCTTATTCGATCTTTCGGTGCGGCGACGAGAGCCGATTCCCTTTTATGGGGAAATGGCGAGCACCAATCCGCTGTTTGTTTTACCGGGAGCGGTGGCGACTGAGGGTGAGCGAATTGCCGCAGATTTGTACGGATCAGTCACCCTGGGCGCGGGGCAATTTTGTACGAAACCAGGTTTGGTGTTCGTAGAGCAGGGAAAGCCATTTGAACTATTCGCGGAGAGTTTGAAGGAAAAGGTTAAGCAGGCGGCGGGATTTACATTACTCACGGCGGGAATCAGCTCGTCGTATAAGCGCAACACGGCGAAGCGAGAGCAGGAACCCAAGGTTACGGTCCTGGCTCGAGGACAATCGACTGGGGAAACGGCGAGCGCATCGGCCGAGGCGCTGCTATTTGCGACGGGTGCTTCCGCCTTTTTAGCCAACCCAGAACTGGCCGAGGAGCATTTTGGCCCCTCGGTCTTGTTGATCGAATATTCCACAAAGCAGCAGTTACTGGAGTGCGCGAGGCGCCTGGAAGGCCACCTAACAGCGACGATACATGCCACGGCGGAGGATCTGGGGGAACACAATGAACTGGTGCAGATGCTGACTACGAAAGTTGGGCGAATTGTATTCAACGGATTTCCAACAGGGGTGGAGGTGTGTCACGCAATGGTGCATGGCGGACCATACCCCGCCAGCACTGATCCGGGAACAACATCGGTGGGGACATTGGCGATGTACCGGTTTGCGCGTCCGGTGTGTTTCCAGAATTTCCCGGATGAGAGCCTTCCGGCGGAGTTAAGGAGACAGAATCCACTCAAGATATGGAGAATGGTGGACGGCGAACTGAGTAAGGAATCAGCATGATAAACTGTAGTAGCGAATTAGGATGCGATTGAAAGGCTCGGCAAGAGTCAAAGTAGGGGCGTGGCATGTATCGAATCTCCGTATACATTAGAAAGAATCCACTATGACAAAACCCCAGGTGCGAAGAATGCGTGCTGCGCAAGTCTCTACTTCAAGGACCGAGATAACAGGAAAGTCAAAGAAATCCGCGCCAATACCGCGGCAATCCTTAGCGGAGGCCGTGCTGGGCCGGCTGCGGGAACAAATTCTGAACGGCGAATTGCGCGAGGGGGAGCAACTGCGTCAAGACGCAATTGCCGCCGAGTTTCAAATCAGTCGAATTCCCGTTCGTGAGGCGTTGAGCCATCTTGCAGCCGAGGGGTTGATCACCATCGTAGCCAACCGCGGAGCGGTGGTTTCTTCGCTGGCGCCGGAGGAGATTGAACAGCTATTTGAAACGCGCGCGGTTCTCGAGTGCTACATGCTGCGACAAGCGATTCCCAATCTAACGGAAGCCGATTTTGCAAAAGCGGAGGAAATCCTGAAGCAGTATGAAGAGTCGCTGGAAAAGGATTCGGAGATAAAGAATTGGGGCGACTGGAACTGGAGTTTGCATTCCACGCTGTATGCGCCAGCGAATCGACCGCTGATGATGTCGTACATAAAGACGTTGAACAACAATTGCGACAGGTACACACGTCTGCACCTGCTGGTGACGCGGGAACAGCATCTTGCGGGGAAAGCGCACCACGATCTGCTTGACGCTTGCCGATCGCGGAATCCGGATATCGCGTCGTTCGCGCTGTGGAAGCACATTACCGATGCGGGGACTTACCTGAAGAAGTTTATCCAGAAGCATCGCGGCCAATTGGAGTGAAGTTCACGGACCAGTGAACTCGTGTTGCGTCCAACTAGGACGCAAGACTTTGTGTAGTTTTAGTCTTCTGCGATCTACATACAGCACCAGAGCTTTAGAGATGGATGATTGCCATTCTGGAGATACCCTGCGTCAACCCGTGAGGGATGCATGAGCGCGAGTCCGGAAGACCGCCGATTGAGTGAGGAAAGAGATTCCGGATTTTCGCGCGGACTCGGGCTCTTCGACTCGACCATGGTGGTGGTGGGAGTGATGATCGGGTCGGGGATCTTCATTGTGTCGGCGGAAATGAGCCGGCAGATCGGAAGCGCCGGGTGGCTGCTGGTGGCCTGGGCACTGGCCGGTGTCTTAACGATTGTGGGCGCTTTGGCGTATGGAGAGTTGGCGGCCATGATGCCCCACGCCGGGGGAATGTACATCTATTTGCGAGAGGCGTTTTCCCCGCTGTGGGGATTTCTTTATGGGTGGACGCTGATCGCGGTCATACAGACAGGCACGATTGCCGCCGTTGCGATCGCGTTTGCACGGTTTTCGGGTGTGCTCTTTCCGGCGGTATCCGAGACAAACTACTTGATAGAGCCGGTACACGTCTCCAGCGGATATGCGTTTTCACTTTCGTACACGCAACTGGTGGCGATCGGTGTAATCGTGGTCCTTACGTGGACCAACAGCCGGGGACTGCGGTACGGCAAGATAGTCCAGAACGTATTTACCGTCGGTAAAACGGTGGCACTGATCGCACTGATCATCGTGGGCTTGACGGTCGGCTGGAATTGGACCGCTGTGCACGAGAATTTCGGCCATCCATGGATGGCGCGAGGTGTCAGTGCGATCCGGGCGGGCCTGGATGCGACAACGGCCTTCGGGCTTTTCATAGCGATTTGCGTGGCACAGACGGGCTCGCTTTTCTCGGCGGATTCCTGGCATGACATAACGTTCACCGCGGGCGAAGTGAAGAATCCAAAACGCAATCTGCCGCTGTGCCTTTTCCTTGGAACAAGCATCGTTATCGTGCTGTACCTGTTGGCGAACGTTACGTATCTGGTCACGTTGCCGTTATCGGCGATTCAACGTGCCCCGTCGGACCGCGTGGCGACCGCGATGCTGCAGGCGATCTTTCCGATGTACGGTCCGGCATTGATGGCAGCGGCAATTATGGTGTCCACGGTGGGAACGGTGAATGCGCTGACGTTAGCGGGAGCGCGGACATATTACGCGATGGCGCAGGACGGATTGTTCTTCGCCTCCGCTGGACGGCTGAACCCCGCGCGCGTGCCGGCGGTGGCGTTACTGATTCAAGGATGTTGGGCGGTGCTACTGGTGCTTCCCCGAACATTCAACGCGGCTACACATGCGTACGGAAATCTGTACAGCGATTTGCTGGAGTACATCATTTCCGCAGCACTTTTGTTCTACATTGCGACGATTGCTGGAGTGATACGGTTGCGGATAAAGAAGCCGAAGGAGGAAAGGCCGTACCGCGCGTTTGGCTATCCGTTCTTACCGATACTGTATATAGCGGGCGCGGGCGCGATTGTGAGCGCGCTTTTCGTGTATCGGTCGGCGACGACGTGGCCGGGGCTAGTGATTGTCGCGCTGGGAATTCCAGTGTATTTCGTTCTGAGCAAGAAGGCGCAGAAGGCAGTCGCGCGCGAATCATCGCGCAGACAATCAGGGATCGGCCTTACGAATTCAGATCGAGAGTGACCGTCGCCACAGACAGGCGGGGCATATCCAGTTCAATCACGGTACCATCGACTTTCACGGGGTGATTCTGAAGGACGACGGTGTCTGGCTTTTCGAAAGAGTTGCAGGCATTGGGATCAGAATGGTGGAGGATCTGGGTTTTTCCGCTTTTGGCGCTGCTCCCGTTCAAGGTGCAGCGGACATTCAAATCGAGATCGGAGCGAGGGTTAACGAAGCTCAAAACCATTTCGTTCTTGCCGCGAGAGGCGGAGACGGATAGAGCGAGGAGAGAAGAGTCCTGAGTATCGACGCGCAGAGCTGTTTTGGAGCGATGGGGCTTGAAGAGCATGAAAGCGTAATAGGTGGTTGTGCGAACGCACTTGTCACTGTCGGCACCTTCGGTGAGGAGAAGAGATTGCAGGACGTTGACGATCTGGGCGATGTTACACATATAGAGCTTGTCGGCAAGGCGATTGAACAGATTCAAGCCTAAGCCCGCGGCGAGCGCGCTACGCATGGTGCTTTGTTGCCACAAGGCACCGTGGAGTTTCTCGTCGGCGGGAGAGATGCGATCCCAGACGCCCCACTCGTCGAGAACCAGTGCGACCTTCTGGCCCTGATCATAGCCGTCCAAGACAGAGCGTTGCAGCCGGATGGCGTCCTCGACCTTTGTGAAGATGCTCAATTGCTCATTCATGTGAGGGACGGTGAATTCCGTGGCCGCGTCCCCGCCACCTTCGTAATAGTGCATGGACAAACCGTCGGGAAGCTCGTATTTCATCTTGTCCAGGAAACCTCGCGACCATCCGATGTCGCTGCCAGAAGGACCACTAGCGATCAGGAAAGGTTTCGTGCCGCCAAATTCCGCGATGTAGACGGCAAATTGACGATACAAGGCGGCGTATTCCTCTGGCCGCATGTTGCCACCACACCCCCAGCTTTCGTTCCCCACACCCCAATAGCGCACATGGAATGGTTCGGGCGAACCATTCGCGGCGCGCTCATCGGAGAGCGTGCTTCCGGATGGATAGTTGCAGTATTCGACCCAATCGCGGAGCTCTTGAGGGGAACCGCTGCCGACATTTCCGGCCAAATACGGCTCGGCACCAATCTTGCGGCACAAATCGATGAATTCGTGAGTGCCGAAACTGTTGTCTTCCACATAGCCGCCCCAGTGAATATTGACACGCTTGGGACGCTTTGCATCTGCGCCGATGCCATCTCGCCAGTGGTAGTCATCCGCGAAACAGCCGCCGGGCCACCGCAATACCGGGACGCCCAGATCGCGCAGGTACTCCACAGCCGCCTTACGATGGCCGTTAACATTGGGAACTTTCGAATTCTTGCCGACCCACAAGCCACCGTACACACAAGAGCCGAGATGTTCGGCAAAGTGGCCGTGAAACTCGGGACGGATGGTGCCGATCTCGGCGTCGGTGTGAACGACGACGCGTTGGGTGACGGTGCCGTCGGCGAAGACGTTCGAAGGAATGAGTGAAGTGAGGCTAACGACGGTGGCATCGGCTACAAATCTTCTGCGGGAACAGGCACGCATCGCGAAACACCCCTCGTTGGTATTAATGTTGGCCATGCCGCGAGAACGTCGATGGACCGGGAAGGCGAGCAGCGCAGCCGAGAGAAGCGCCATCGACCCTGGCGGTTGAGCGTCTTGTATAATATATTCAATTTCTGCTGGAGCCCCTATGAGAAAAATGACTCTTTGCCTTTTATTCACCTGCCTGACGGTCCCCAATCTGGCACGACCGCAAAATGCGGCGGAAATCTCTAAAGCCAAGATTCTGAAGGTGCATCCGCTGCCGTTGGACAGCGTGCGATTGCTGGGTGGACCGCTGAAAACCGCTCAAGACCTGGACGCCAAGTATCTTCTGGAGCTGGAACCAGATCGAATGCTGGCGTTCTTACGTCAACGGGCGGGGCTAGAGCCCAAAGCAAAAGGCTATGGCGGGTGGGATGGGCCGGGCCGTCAACTGACGGGGCATATCGCGGGGCACTACCTGTCAGCGGTCAGCTTGATGTACCCGGCAACGGGTGATGAGCGATTCAAGGAACGCGCTAACTATATGGTGAAGGAACTCCAAGAGATTCAAGAGAAGCAAGGGGATGGCTACTTGGGGGCGCTGCTGGACAAAGACGGAGTGGACGGAAAGATTCATTTTCAGGAACTGAGCCGGGGGGTCATCCACTCGGGTGGATTCGATCTGAACGGCCTCTGGTCCCCATGGTACGTGGAGCACAAGCTGTTCGCGGGGCTGCGGGATGCTTATCGGTACACGGGAAATCGTAAGGCGTTGGAAGTGGAAATCAAGTTTGCCGAGTGGGCCGAAGGCATTCTGGCCCCAATGAATGACGAGCAGATTCAGAAGATGTTGAATACGGAATTCGGTGGTATGAATGAGGTAACCGCGGATCTTTATGCGGACACGGGGGATGCGCGATGGCTGACGCTTTCGCGCAAATTCCAACATCGTGCCATTGTCGATCCGCTGGCCGAGGGACAGGACATACTATCCGGCAAACACGGCAACACACAGATCCCCAAACTTTATGGATCGCTGGTGCGGTACATCTATACCGGGGATCAAGAGGATTACAAAGCGGCCACTTTTTTCTGGGACCAGGTAGCGCTGCACCATAGCTTTGCGACCGGAGGAGACGGCAAGAACGAGTATTTTGGGCCCGCCGACAAGATGAATGACCTGATCGACGGGCGAACAGCGGAGACCTGCAATGTCTACAACATGATCAAGATGGCCCGCGATCTATTCACGGTGAAACCGGAAATACGCTACGCGGACTTCCACGAACGCGCGTTGTTCAATCATATTCTGGCATCGCAGGATCCCAACGACGGGCGCGTGTGCTACATGGTGCCGGTGGGCCGCGGAGTGCAACACGAATACCAGGACAAGTTCGAAGATTTCACGTGTTGCGTTGGAACGGGGATGGAGAGCCATGCACTGCACGGCTACGGAATCTATTACGAATCGGTAGACAAGCTGTGGGTAAGCCTGTACGCGCCGACGGCGGTGAACTGGCAATCGGAAGGCGTGAAGTTGCAGATGAATACGGACTTTCCGCTGGGCGAATCCGCTTCGCTGCAAATTACTTCGGATTCGCCGAAGAAATTCACGTTGGCGCTGCGGAGGCCGTACTGGGCGGGGACGGGCTTTAGCGTGAAGGTGAACGGCGTGCGGCTGGCCAATGTGGGCAAGGCGGATTCGTACGTGGAAATCGATCGTGTTTGGAAAAAGGGAGACAAGGTGGAATTGGTGTTACCCAAAACGCTGCGGACGGAAGCGTTGCTGGACAACCCGACTCGCCTGGCCATCCTGTGGGGGCCGCTGGTTCTGGCGGGAGACCTCGGGCCGGAAGTGCAGAGAAGAGAGGAAGAAGAGCAGGGCGCGGAGGAGCAAGCGCCGGTGTTCGTGACAACGCAGTCCGTGGAGCATTGGCTGAAACCAGTGGCGGATAAGGTAGGAACGTTCCGCACATCCGGGGTCGGATTAAAAACGGATGTCGAGTTCCGGCCATTCTACGAATTGCCGAGGCGGCGTTACGCCATTTATTGGGATGTATTCACCCCAGCGGAATGGAAGACCAGGTCCGAGGCGTATGCGGCGGAACAAGACAAGAAAAAGAAACTGGAGGCCGCTACGGTAGCGTTCGCGCAACCCGGGCAAATGCAAGCGGAACGCGATTTTAACGAGCAGGGAGAAGATACGTCGCCGATCCAGACACCAGGACACTATGGGCGACGGGGAACGAAGTGGTTCTCGTTTGATCTGCCGGTCGATCCTGCGCACCCAATGAGTTTGGTGGTGACTTACAGCACCGCGGCTCGGCGGAATGGGAGCTTTGCCATTCTCATGGACGGAACGCCGGTGGGAAAGCAGGCGACGGAACGGCACAGCCCGGAGGAGGCGATCCATTTCTTCGACGTTGACTATTCCGTGCCAGCGCAGGTTGTCACGGGAAAGCAGAAAGTGACGGTGCGATTCGAAGCTGCGGATGGAAATGAAATTCCGGGAGTGTTCGGCATTCGAATGATCCGAGCGGATTCCCCGAGATAGAGGGAGAACGGGGCTAGTTCCTTCTTAGGGCGCCGCGGTGAGATCGACCCAGGTTGTGGCCATTCCGAGAGGCACCACGTAAGCATCGCGTTCAACTTTGAGTTGTTTGGCCTGATGATATGCGCCAACGCCGCTTATCTTGGCGGGTTGTTCCACGCGCAATCGAGCTGCGGGAGTAAATTGCGTTGCGGGGGCAAGGGCCAAGCGCACGGCGCCGGTTTTCGAATCCAGCTCAAGGGCTTCGAACTTTCCGGAGTCCAGCGTCAACCATAATCCTGACGACGCTACGTAGATGCGCGTGCGAAATGAATCGAGCGGCGTGACTTTTACCGTGCTGCCCTGCACCGCCACGTTTCCGCCGAAAGAGACCCAACCAAATTCCGGATGATGGACGATGTAAGTCGCGGTGTTTAGAGCGTGCCCGAAAAAGTTCGGGCCGTTATCGCCGGAGAGCGGATCAGTCCGGAGCATGTCAGGGAAGGAATGAAAGGCCGGGGCCAGAAAGCCTTGTTGGTCGATGTCGGTCAAGGCGCCCATGGTGCCGCCGTAACCAACGCGCAAAAGATAAATGTCGTCGGGATGCTGGCGATATTCGGCTAGCAATGGGATCGCATTTAGGCCAGAGCCGTAGTGGTGAAGCTGACGCTCAAGCCGTTGGTATTTGGCGGCGAAGACGAAGTCCCAGTAGCGGCGGGCGCTGCCGTTGTATCCCCAATGTGGAATGGCAGGGTCATAACCCAGGATCGCGTTGAGTGTGACATCAGCCTTGTCCTGGTAGCCGAAGTATTTCATCCACGCGTAGACTTCTTCCTGGCCGGTGGAATCCCAGGGCATCTCACTGCCAAAAGGATAGGCTTCTTTTCTCCAGCGTTCGGCGCGCTCCTTCATTTTGGCTTCCAACGATTCGGCCTGAGTGGTCAAGCCTTCGCGCTTGAGGTCGGCGAGGATCTCGACAAATACGGTGCCCTCCATCTGACCGAAGGCCGCGAGATCTGGGGCGAATTTGGTCATGGCGATGGATGTTTCATACGCGTGGTTCAGATACCAGAGCCAAGGATGGCTGGTAACGAGGCCCTGATTGTTGCGGGCGAGGCGATAAAGGACCCAATAGGAGGCGGCGACGTGAGGGTAGTTGTAAGAGCGATCCACGTGTTCGGAGGTTTCTTTATTCCAACTTGTCCAACTGCTCCACTCGAGATCTTTGCGATAGTAATCCGCGGGCATTTGATCCGGCTGGTAATTGAAGAGGCTTTTGCGGACGCCGAACCGCTTGGGACCATCGCTGAATTGCAAGCCGCCCCAAACCACGCCATCAACGAATTGCTGATATTTGTCGAGTTCGGTTTTGTCCGGCTGGCCTAATTGCTTCATCACAGTGGCGAGCCAGGAGCCAGCACCGCCTTCATCGCTGAGACCGGCAATCCACACGCGTGAGTCCTGAGTCACAGAGTGGTTGAGTTCGCGATCGTAGGAGAGTACGGAAGGGCTGCGATGAAATGGGTCGGCTGGATCGGTGAACCATTGCTTAGTGGTCAAGAAATTTCCCATGTCCGCCACAGCTTCCTGAGCCGGCTTGGTCACGAAATACTGAATGGTCTGGACTGTGCCATCCGCGTAGGCAATGGTCAAACGCGCGCGACCCCAAGATTTTCCTTTTACTTCGTAGGTCTTCCAACCAGTGGGCGAACTTTTTTGCTCGGTCAAGGCAAGTGCGTTTTTGGGTTCGACATCGAGCGACTTGATGTCCGCGGAGTACTGTAGGTAAAGGTGCGCGTTGATGTCCATCGGGAGCACATAACCAGGAATGCCGACAGCAACAGGGCGATTGTTTTCGTGCAGCGTTTTTTCGATGCCACGAATGGAATCGCAAACCAGGAATTTTACGCCATAGGTTATCGATTGCTGAGGAGCTAGCGTGAGAAGCGTTGGCGGATTCCATTGTTGGGCTTTCTTCCACTCATTGTCCGCGAAGGCTTTACTGTGAACTATCCAGTCGTAGAAACCTTCGAAGGTGACCCAGCGCGGAGTGGGATCGGTAAAGATGGCCGAAGCATCGCGCGAACGGCCCTTACTGAGAATCGGGCTGTAGGCCTCAAATGGAGTTTTGACATCGGGAACGACCAGCAGCGCGGGAGCATGTCCGTTGAGGCGAGTGACCTGAAGATAGCCAGCGTCTTCTCCAATGTACGGATCATAGAAGGAGCATTTGGCGTGGGCCTCTTGTAAAGAACGATTGTTGAGGACGTTGTTGAAGACCATGGGAATGCCCAGGGCGCCCATTTGAATGGTTTCCGCAGTTTTGTTCTTCAAGGTAAAACGCAGAACCAGCTTGCCTCCCTCGAGGGCCCAGGTGCGCACGATTTGCAGCGGGACTTCGGAGGGCAAAGTGGGCGAAAGATCGGCGACCGCCAAGGTTTCACCGGAGGCAGGAAGGGCAGTCACGGGTTTGCGAGCGATGGATGTGGAATAGTTCTTCCATTCCCCGGCGTTCCCGCTCCTGAGCCGCAAATCCAAATCACCGAGGTGGTAGTAGCCGTCTTTCGAACGCTGGACAAGAATGTCGCCAGGCGTGAAATCGAAATCGGCGGCGAGTTTTGGTTTGAGCGCCGCAACGGTCTGCGAAGAACGAACCAGCTCTAGCGTAAAATCCGGTGTGTCGAGAGTGATGTTGCCTTGGGCGAGCATGGGCCCGGGAGTTGGGACTTCCTTCTTGGCGTTCTGTTGCGCGAGAGCTTGGTGGCCCGGGAAGCAGAGGAAGAAGAGCGGAAGGAGCCACTTTCCAATCAGTTTGCGCGGGCGGAAAGAAGGACTTGGCATGTGTTTAACCTTTCGGAATATTGGCGTGCAGGTGGCGTTTCCGGGAACGAGGCGGAAGGCCGCGCTTGCGACACACACACGAAATGCAAGTAAACGCTTACTCGCATAGCGCTATAATGGCTCTTCGCAGAAAACAGAGGTTATAGACAATTTGGAGTTTAGTCCCAAGCGAGGGGCAAAACAACCATTTAAGGGGGTGTTTTCATGGCGGTTTTGAATTTCCTTGCGGGGCAGGGGACTGGTCGTATATGGTTGTTTCATATGGCAGTTAGCGGCCAGCTGGCATGACGAAAGCGATCCATCTATCGCGTCGAGAACTGTTGAAATGCCTGGGCGGAGTGTTCCTGGCGGCCGATGGTAGGCTTGCGAGTGCAGCCTCTTCGAATCGAGTGACGTTTCGAGACGTGGCCAGTTCCAGCGGGATCCATTTCCGGCACGACAATGCCGCTTCGCCGGAGAAATATTTGATCGAGACGATGGGGTCGGGCTGCGGTTGGATTGACTACGACCAGGACGGGTTGCTCGATTTGTATCTAGTCAATGGCGCCGCGACGAAAAGCTACACGCCAAAGGAGGCGTTGCGCAGCGCGTTGTATCAGAACAACGGCGACGACACATTCACGGACGTAACGATGAAAGCGGGCGTGCCTGCGGAAGGTTTGTTTGGCATGGGCGTTGCGGTGGGTGACTATGACAACGATGGCTATCCGGATCTATTCGTGCTGGGCTACGGACGCTGCATTCTGTACCGCAACAACGGCGACGGCACGTTTACGGACGTCACCTCGAAAGCGGGAGTGGAAAACAAGGGGCGATGGGCGTCCAGCGCGGCATGGTTTGATTACGACAACGACGGCAAGCTTGATTTGGTGATTGCGAACTACGTGGATTGGTCGCCGGAGCGCAACTACTGGTGCGGCGATAAGGGACCGGGGATGCGTAGTTACTGCCATCCCGACGTTTATAACCCGCAATCACCAACGCTGTATCACAACAATGGGGACGGAACTTTCGCTGATGTGAGCTTAAAATCCGGTCTTGGATTGAAGCCCGGGAATGGATTGGGAATCGTTACGTTTGATTACGATAACGATGGATGGCAGGACATTTTCATCGCCAACGATCATATGCCGAATTTTCTGTTTCACAACAAGGGCGATGGGACGTTCGAAGAAGTTGGATATGCGTCAGGGGTGGCGGTTGGCATGGATGGGCAATTCGAAGCGGGCATGGGGACGGACGCGGCAGACCTGACCGCGACAGGACATATGGATTTGGTGGTGACGCATCTGGATCAGCAACTGGCGCGTGTGTATCAGAATGCGGGGGACGCATCGTTTGACGACGCGACATTTCGTTCGAAGCTTTCTTACGCAACGTTTCACATGAGTGGTTTTGGAACACGGTTCATGGATTATGACAACGATGGTGCACGCGATCTGTTCATGGCCAACGGACACGTGCTGGATAACATCGAGCGGTACCAATCGAGTGTGCATTACGCGGAACCAAAATTGATGTTTCGAAATACAGGGCGGGGACTGTTTGAAGACGTGAGCTCGCAACTTGGCGAGGATTTTCTGACGCCATGCGTTAGCCGTGGCGCTGCTGTGGGGGACTTCGACAATGACGGGGACCTGGACATCCTGGTGAATAACAACGGTCAGCGCGCGCAGTTGTTACGCAACGACGGAGGCAATAGCAATCACTGGCTAGAGATTTTCTTGATTGGCACGCGGTCCAATCGTGATGGTGTGGGAGCACGGGTAAAGGTTGTCGCAGGCGATCTGACGCTGTACGACCAGCGCAAGGGGGGAATGAGCTACCAATCGGCGCAGGATCCGAGACTCCATTTTGGTTTGGGCCCACGCGGGAAGGTGGCGTCGATTGAGATAACTTGGCCAAGCGGCACGGTGACGAAGTTGGCGAACGTGAAAAGCGACCAAATTATTGCGGTGAAGGAAGGTGAGGGAATCGTCGAGCGCCCGTTTCCCCGGATTGTCTGGAAATGAGAAGCACGTTGGCGGCGTGCAGGTAGGCCTTAAGGATAAGTGCGGTCATGACCGGGGATCGCTTTGCGCTCACCGGGTGCGGAATTGATCTTCTGCGCTTCCTGCCGGTTAAGATCGGCGAGCGTGTTGAGCATTTCCTGCGATTGGGTGGTTCTGCCAAGCTTTCGGTAGGCAGTGGCAAGATGGCGATACACCGCAGGATTGCGGGGGTCCAGTTGGCGACCCTTCTCAAGGTACGGCAGTGCCTGTGTGGGCTTGTCGTCGAGAAGAAGCAGATAGCCCATGGCAATCTGTGTCCGGGCGAAATTGGGACGGGCGGCGATGGAATCTTTGAGCGCGGATTCTGCTTCCGTAAATTCAGGTTGGCCCGGGCTAGCGCCTGTGCGCAGGAGCGCGTCGCCAAGGATGGCCAAGGTTAGATAATTGGCGTGGTGTTCCTGAACGGCGTCGTGTGCCGCGCGAATAGCCTCCGACAAATTTCCATCGAGAAAGTTCTTTTGGGCCTCGGCGTCGAAGGCCACATCAGTGTGTGGCCCAAGAGACGCTGCGCGGTCGAACTCCGGCTTGGCATCGTCCAAATGGTCAAGAGAAGCGAGGAAATTGGCGCGTTGAAAGTGTAATCGCGCAGAATTGGGGAGATAGTGCAAACCGAGATCGGCGACACGAAGAGCCAAGTCGTAATCCTGATGGTCCGCACTGGCATCGCTGACGAACACATAGAGCCTTTCATCACGCGGCTTGAGTTTGGCAGCTCGCTGCAGAGCAGCAAAGGCATCGTGGGACTGGCCATTTCCAATGTAGGCTTGCGCGAGGAGGTTTTCGACCTCCGCCGGCTGGCCTGTTTCGCGCAGGCGATTGAGGAGCTGAATCGCAGGAGGAAACTGGCCGGTACCAACGTAACAAAGAGCTAAATTGAAGTCCGCCACGAATTCGTCTCTGACATGATTCTGGGCCGCGAGGAAATGCGGGACTGCCTCTGCGAAAAGTCCGCGACGGGTAAGGTCGATCCCAGTTCGAAGTTCCGCTTCGGCTTGCGGGTCGACAGGAGCCGCATTGTTTTCCGCCTGGGAATCGGTTGAGATGCTGATTTGCGCTCGTAGGAAGGGGCATGTGCTGGCGCCGTTAAGCAGAAGGATCCCGGAGACAATGCAACGCGACGGGAAAGAGTGAAAAATCATGGCTGATAGGCTATTGCCACTTGTTCGTGCCTTCGACAATCGTAATATAGCGATCGATGGGCAGGTCGGTGAATCGCTCGGTTTTGCCCGGATTGGGCCACTTAATTTCCAGCCAATCAAGTTTGGGGTGCTGTCCGAGGCCGAGGACGACACGCGGATCGTGAGAAGAAAGATAGCTGCCACCGCCGACTTTAAAGACGTGGCGTTGTAGATCGCCGGCCTGATAGGACAACTTTGCGCCAACCGCGTCAATATTGGCTGTGCGGCCAATCAAGCGCACACCGAGCCAATGATTAGAGCGAGCAGCATTGTTGCGCACCAAGACGGGAGCGCCATTGTTGGTAGTAATCAACAAATCGACGGAACCATCGTTGTCAAAGTCGCCGAGAGCTAGACCTCGCGCCGCCATATTTTTCGCGAAAAGGGGCCCGCATTGGGCGCTCACGTTTTTAAACGTGTTGCCATCATAACGAAAGAGCAACATCGGTTCCTCATACTTGATTTCGGGGAATCGCTCTTCCACCGAGGGGTCCGGGTGGCCATTGCAGAGCAGCAGATCAATATTGCCGTCATTGTCGTAATCAAAAAATTTCAGCCCCCAGCCACTCATCAGGCCAGTTGTGGCCGCGATGCCAAAGTGGCTGGCGACATCCGCAAAAGTTTCGTCTTTGAGGTTGTGGTAAAGCGAATAGAACTCATGATCCACATTCGCGACGAAGAGGTCTATCCATCCGTCCTGATCGTAATCGGCCGCGTCTACACCCATGCTGGAACGGGGCAAACCAAAGGAACTGAACCCGACTCCGCCAAGGAGACCGATTTCTTCAAAGCGGCCCTTGCCGCGGTTGGCAAAAAGAAAATTGGGTACGGTATCGTTGCTAACAAAAAGATCCATCCATCCATCATTGTTGATGTCGGCGGCTACCACGCCCCAGGCTTTGGCGGGCCAAGCGGCAATTCCAGATTCTTTGCTGACATCGGTAAAAGTGCCGTCACCGTTGTTGTGGAAGAGCCAGCAGGGCCTGGCAAGATAGGGAGTGGGCTTGCAGTACACGCGGCTATGGGAGCCTGAAATGCAGACAATGTTCGTGGATTTTTCGAAGTTGCCGAAGCGACCGACGAAAAGATCGAGACGTCCGTCGTTGTCATAGTCAAACCACACGGCACTGGTAGCCATTCCCGGTGCGGCAACGCCGGCCTTGTCGGTCACGTCAGTGAAGGTGCCGTCGCCGTTGTTGTGATACAGGATGCTTCGTGGATATTGCGAGACGTACAGGTCGGGGAAGCCGTCGCTGTCGTAGTCGCCAACGGCGATGCCCATTCCATAGGAGTTGCCAGGTACGCGCGCCTTTTCGGTGACATCGGTGAAAGTTCCATCGCGATTGTTGCGGTACAAGGCATTGCGGATTAGCACGCGTGGCTTGTAGAAATCACAGGGCCCACTGTTCACCAAGTATAGGTCCATCCAGCCGTCGTTGTCGTAATCGAGAAAGGCGCATCCTGGACCCGTAGTTTCGGGCAAGTACATGTCGGGAGAAGGGCCGCTATCGTGGATCCAAGAAATACCGGTAGACTTGGAGGGGATTTCTTCAAATAGAGGTTGCGGCGCATCAGAACGTGAATAGGCGAGCGCGAATGGAAGGCTGCTTTGAGGAAACTCGGTGGTCAAGGCGGTGCATCCGAGCATTTGCAAAAGGCGCCGTCGCGAAAGCATGGTAGTCACTCGTGCCGTTGAATTGAAAGTGGCCGAGTCATTGTTTGGGTGCGCCACCCGGGTTTGATTGAGAGAGTTTCTGCTGGAGAGCCATCTCCCGGACAGCGTCCTGCTTACGACCGGTGCGAGCATAGGCGAGCGAAAGCTGGTAGTGACCGGCCGGGTCCTCCGGCAGCATCTTCACGTAGGTCTCTAAGGGAGTGACCGACTCCGAGAATCGCTGTGCGGAATTGAGCGAGATGCCCAGCGCTAGAAACGCCTCGGCGAAACCGGGATCAAGGTCGGCGGCTTTCGAAAAACGCCCGATAGCCTCGTCCCACCGCCCGGCTTGGCGAGCCAGTTCGCCGAGAAAGAATATGGCAGAGGCATTTGTGGGGTTAATCCGCAGTTCCTCCTCGAGTTCTCTCTTCCCTTCTTCCAGGGTCGCGGGCGTTTGCGGACGAGACAATGCAATGCGCGCCAAGCGGTAGTGAATTCCCGGAATCTGCGGGTTCGTTTTGAGGATGTCGCGATACTCCTGAGCAGCTTCGTCCCACTTCTCCTGGGATTCGAGGGCCTCAGCGTCCAATTGGTGGGCTTGATAAGAAGATGGCGCAACCGAGGCGATGCGCCGTGCCGCCCTGGAGGCAAGCTCGGAATAATAATGAGTGCTGAGGTAAAGGACCTGGGGATCGTCGGGAAACTCGCGATTCAGGGTCAATAGCGCCGCTACAGCTGTTTCCGTGTCGTTGAGACTCATGGCGCAGCGAGCTGATGCTATTTCCGCGCGATATTTGAGTTGTTTGTCGGAGACGCGCGAGGCGGAGTGTCCGAGCACCTTGAGAGCTTCCTGACAATGGCCGCTGGCCGCCAAGTCAACCGCATGTTCGACCGAGGCGCCGGAAACCGTGGCGGAGGGTTGGCCGGAGTGCTGTCCAAGAAGCGGGCGTGCCAGGCAGAAAAAGGTCAAGGAAACACGGAAAGCTGTGCGGCAAATTCTGGTCATAAGGAAGTGGAGACGCCTACGCAGAGTTCAGTATAGCGCGATTAAAGTAAGACGCACGGCAGGCAGAGTCACTCCTGCGCGAGTATTCGAACCTGTGCAGGTGGTTGCACATTTTACGGTTCCCTTGCAGCAACGAGAGGCAGGCGACGCAAAAGAACTCGGGGAGCCGGCAGGATGCCGGCGCTACCAAGACATCTCCAGGGCATCGCGAGATTGCTGGACATGCCCTGAAGGGTGGCATACGGTAATGCCGAAGCGGTTCCGCGAAATCAGAACTGAATATTGGCGCGTAATTCGAGTAGTCGCGCGCCGCCATTGGGACTGTTGGGTACCATCGACTGAGGTCCGGCGGTCCCAAAGCCACTCGATTGTACGTTGGTGCTGCCGATGTAATTGGGGGCTACGCCGGGAATAGCCCAATTGGGGTGGTTAAATACGTTCAGCATCTCCGCCTGAAATTTGAAGTGGACGCGCTCCGTGATGGCAAGGTCTTTCGAGAGGGAAAGATCATCGTTCCACATGTGAGGACCATGCAGCCAAGGATTCCAACCCTGGGTGCCTGGATTCGTATTCTGACATGCACCGCTAATGAAGGAGCTGGGGCAGCCTGCTGAAGGTGTCAAGAGACTGGGGTTAATAATGTAAGAGTACGGCCCGCTGGTGTGATAAACACCGACGGCATGTTGCAATTGAGACGGAGTGATGCCACTGAAAGTTAAGCCACCGTCGCCGTAGTCGTTGAAGGTGTTGTAGCCACCGAGCAACTGGAAGGGTAGGCCGGTTTGGATCGTAAGGATGGTGCCAAGGGACCAGCCACCCACGAGTTTGTCGACAACGCCTTTCTGGTTTAGGAATGCCTTGCCAGAGCCAAAAGGAAGATCATAGGTGCCGCTGGCATGAAACACGTGCCTAAGATCGAAAGCAGTTGGCCCGTAGCTCTGCCGGAGGTCGCGAATTGTGAAAATGTTGATTGAGCCGAGCCATTGGTTGTCTGGCTGAAGTCCCAACGTATGGCTGTAGGTGTAGTTGGCGTCGAACTGCATTCCGTGCCATTGCTTTTGGCGGAATTCAACTTGAAGCGCGTGGTAGTTGCCGTATCCCTGGGCCGCAAGGAAGCTACCGGTGCCGACTCCGTTTCCTTGGCCGTAAGGATTGGCTTGCCAGAAATTGAGTGGGTATGGTCCGGGGGTGGTGTAGCCCTGAGCCGCACAAGGTGACATCGCCGAGCCGACCATATTGCAGAAGTAAGCCGAGGTGCCGCCTGCCGGTGGAACCGCGAGAAGGGTCGCGAGCCCGCCAGCGTTTCCCTGCCCCAAGTCCGTGATGAAAACGGAGTTGGCATAGCCGTTTGCCGAAGATACACCCTGAAAGGCAGTGTCAAAGATCGGCAGGGGCTGCTGCCCGGCATAACCGTTGTCCTGAAAAGAAGTGACGCCATGGGATTGGTTGATGGCTAGGTTGGCTTGAGCGGCTTTGAACTGCTTCAGGAAACCGTTTTCGAAAATATTGATCTCGTTTTGGTTCGTGGAGATCCATTGATGCAGGCTTCGGTGCCCCAGGTACCGAACTTCGAGCACGTTTTGGGGCGTGAGTTGTCTTTGTATTCCTAGGTTCCATTCCTGGACATAGGGCTGTTGGATGTGCTGATCCATCCCGGAGCCGCCCCAGTAGTAACTCCAGGTCCAATCGGTTTGGGGAAGGCTGGCTGCATAAGCCGGGGGAGACAACGTGTATGCACTCTTGGGGATGGCGCCTGCCTGATCCACACTTAGGCTCCCTGGAGTAAAGGTCCCGGCTCCGGTCCCAGGTTGCAAGGAAAAATATTGAAAGTAAGCAATGCCGTGGTTGGTGGCGTTGTTCCAGAAATACTGTTGCGGTTCCGTGAAGCGCTTGATGTTAAAACCTGCGCGGATGACCGTGGAACTGCCGCCCGCCAATTTCCCCAAAAAACCTTCAGAGTAATCGGGGTTCCAAGCGACACCGATGGTCGGCTGCGGACTAACGTTCCATGGCGAGTACTGATGGCTGCGCGCGTCGTAAGTCGGGTTCAAGTTTCCCGTGAGCGTTCCCGGCTTAAAGACATTTCCCACTCCAGACGGACCGTAGATTTCCGCGGCAGTGGCGCCGTGATAGGCGCTGGTCAAATCATGATCATCACCGGTGAAATCCCAGCGCAGACCGTAGTTGACGGTAAGGCGTGGGGTAATGCGGAAGGAATCTTGCGCGTAGAGACCCCAAGCCTTTTGGAGTTCATCGAGGTTGTAGGCGGAGCCGGGGGCCGTAGCGTATTGCCCGGTCTTCTGATTGTAGGGAAAGCCGCTGCCGATGGGCGCGATACCCGAGACGCGTCCGACAAGAGTGGCATAGAGCGCTTCTGCTTCGTTTCGGTCGCCGGACGCGGCGTTGGCGAAATACGTATCAAACGCATTGAGCGCTGGATCGCCGTTAACCAGGCCGAGTGAAAGGTTTTGAATTCCGTCCGGGGGATTCCAGTAATGATCTTGCTCGCGATAGAAGCTGAAACCAAAAGTTACGGTGTGAAGTTTGTGAACCCAAACGGCGTTGTCAATCGCGTTGACGATCGGATAGTACGTCGAGGTTGGAAGGTTGAAAGTCTGGCCGGAACTGATTGCTCCGCTGGGCAGTGCAGCCCAACTTACCTGCGGCAGAGCGGTCGGAGGGGCCCATAGTGGTTTGCCCCCGGTGTCGTACCAATAGGCGTTGTAGTAGTAGCCGCCACGGAACTGGTTCGTCAGAGTCGGAGTTACCGTCCAGTTCACACCGAACGAAGTGATGTAGTTGTTAGATTTGTTGTTGGCGACGCGGTCCGAAAAGCCGGAGCCTGGAAAAGGGGGAGGAGCAGCGTTGGGCTGATTAACCTTGGTGTTCTGAAACGAAAAATCCAGCCGCACCTTCGAGCTGACGTCATAGTCCACGCGGAACGCCGGGAAGTAATAGGTGGTGGGAGAACTCACGTTCCAGCGCACGGTTTCGACGTTGGGGTCAGAAGAGGGAGCGAGGGTTGCCCCGCCCGATTGCACCGCTGTATTGATCAGCGCTTGTTCGCTGGCAATCATGGAATTCACCGCAGCGGGAAGTCCGGCGGGCTGGGCTACTTGCGTGAACAGGTTCACGGTTTGTCCCGACGACGGTAGTGTAACGATTCCCTGCTGCGCGTTGGGCGTCAGATAAGTGTTAGTGGCCGGGTAACCGCCAGGCTGCTTGGCCATGGAAAAAGATCCGAAGAAGAAGAGTTTGTCCTTCAGGATCGGTCCGCCGATGGTACCCCCAAATTCATTCAGGATGAGTGGATTTCTCGGGTTGCCGTTGGCGTTATTCAGCCAGCTATTTGCATTCAGTGCGGCGTTCCGGAAATCTTCAAAGACGCGCCCGTGATAGGTGTTTGTGCCCTGGCGGGTGACGAAGTTGACCTGCATAGACGCAGTGCCCATTCCTTGGTTCAGATCCACTTGGCTGGTTTGAACGGTCATTTCCTGAAGGTCTTCCAGTCGTGCCTGGAAACTGCCTGCGCCACCTGAACCCGGCGTTGTGTTGCCGCCAAATTTCATACGGCTCGTCGAAGACATGACGCCGTCGATGCTGTTGCCTTGGGCAATCATCGGCAAGCCGTCCCAAGTTCCGTTGCCGGGAACGCCGCTGAAGCCCGCAGTTAAAAACGCCAAGGAACTGATGTCCCGACCCAGAATCGGGAGATCCTCAATCTGTTTCATGTCCAGCGTGGTGGCCATGGCATTCGAGGTGGTCTCCATCAGAGGTGAAGAGCCGCCTTCCACAATGACCTTCTCAACGACTTGGCCAACCTCGAGGATCACCTTGACGTCGGTGGTCCGACCGCCTTCCACCGAGATGGAGTCCAGAATGGATTGCTTGAAACCTGGCTTAGACACGGTGAGGCGGTAATTGCCAATGGCGAGGGTCACAAAGCTGGCACTCCCCACCTGTTGGGTATCGGCAGCGTACTGTTTGCTGGAAGCTTTCTCCGTTAAGGCAAGTTGCGCGCCCTGCACAACATTCCCCTGAGAGTCGTAGACGGTGACCGTGATGGTTCCCTGCGAGGTCATCTGGGCACGAACCGTGTCGACGCTCAAGAGCAGCAACAGAATGGCAAAGCCCGCGAACAAGGCATGAGATAGTAGACGGGGCGAAAAATGCAGCATTTACAGTCTCCCTTCTCTCCGAAACGCACAGTGAATGCGAACTTTCCCCCAGAATCGAGCGTGTGTTGTGGGAACACCCAGCGAGTCGTAGAACGTCGCGAACGGACGTGCGGTCGTTGCCGAGAAAGCCGGCAAAGCCGAGAAGCAAGTAAGCGTTTTCTCAACCACCCCAACACCCACGAACAGCCAGCCAGAGGACGATGGCGTAGTTTGTATACATTATTAAATATTTTGTCAAGCTGAAATTTGGATTGGACTGGAACGAGAAAGCTTGCGCTGGCAGAAGGAAGCAAGCCGGGCTAATTGACGTGACGTAGCCGCATGGGAATCGCGCAAACGTATACCTGAACGGCAGGACGTCACAGCGGCCCATCAGCGGCCGAGACAAGGCCCTAACGACTAACTTGGTTTCTCAGTGCGAATCACGGGCCACACGGTGTCCACTCCCTCCCACCAGGAAATCAAGGTCAGCTCCTTTGTCCGCCTGCAGGACATGTTCAGCGTATGCAGTGTCCCTTGGAGCGGTGCATGCAACTTTCCGCTTCGAAGTATTCTTCCAGTTTCATCTCGCCGGCCCGGAGTTGATCCGTCATTTGCCACAAACCTGTTCCCGATCCCAAATCCCTACCGCGGAATTTTCCCGACAGCATGAGACCGCCGGAAAGACCGATGGTGGGGAGATCGCAAGAAGCGGCGCCCATGAGCAGCGAAGGTGTGGTCTTGTCGCAACCCATGAGCAGAACGACACCATCGATGGGATTGCCGCGAATCGACTCTTCCACATCCATGCTGGCGAGGTTGCGGAAGAGCATCGCGGTGGGACGCAATTGGGTTTCTCCGAGGGACATGACGGGAAATTCGAGAGGGAAACCACCGGCTTCCCAGACGCCGCGGTTGACAAATTCGGCGAGTTCGCGAAAGTGAGCGTTGCACGGGGTGAGCTCGGACCAGGTATTACAGATGCCGATGACGGGACGGCCATCGAAGAGATCGTGAGGCCAGCCCTGATTTTTCATCCAACTGCGGTAGAGGAAGCCATCGCGATCCTTTCGTCCGAACCATTCCTGGCTGCGTAGCTTGGTCATTGTTCTGTCCTTTTACGGTGGACTCATTCCCCGCAACTCTCGCCGATCATAGCGCAGAATCAACGGGTAAACGTAATCTTGAAGGAAAGGTTTCGCTTGACTGGAGGCAATGGAGCGGAAGATGATCTCGACGGTCTGGCTCCATTTAGAGGCTACGATATGTTTCGAATACGATTCTGCGCGCCAGTGATGTTGGCAGTCACGATGTTTTCAGCCAGTTGGTCTATGTACTCCCCTGCAGAAGCGAAACCCCTGAGGATATTCTTTATCGACGTTGAGGGCGGGCAGGCGACGTTATTCCTAACCCCGGACGGATCGTCGCTGCTGATCGACACGGGTTGGCCAGGAAATGATGGGCGAGACGCTGATCGGATTGTCGGCACAGCAAGGAAGGCGGGGATCAGCAAGATTGATTACGTCTTGATTACGCATTTTCACAACGATCATGTCGGCGGACTGCCACAACTGGTTGAGCGAATTCCGGCAGGAACGGTCATTGACCACGGGGATAATCGCGAGACCACGGACGCGCTTACCGTACAGGCCTGGGATGCGTACAGGCAGTTGCTGGCAACAAAACAATTCAAGCGCTTAACACTCAAGCCAGGAGACGATCTACCGGTCACCGGAATGCAAGCGACCGTGATCAGTTCGGATGGCGTCCTGATTGACCATCCTTTGCCTGGAGCTGGGCAGGTGAATGCCAGTTGCAAGAACGCCGAACAGCATCCCGCGGACCAGACCGAGAACATTCGCTCGCTGGGAACGCTTATCACCTTTGGTAAATTGCGAATACTCGATTTAGGCGATCTGACTCGTGACAAAGAGATGGAGTTGGTCTGCCCGAACAACAAACTCGGGGCCATCGATATTTACATCGTCTCGCATCACGGATGGTATCAAAGTAACAGCCCTGCCTTCCTCGACGCAATTGCTCCTCGGGTCGCGATTATGGATAACGGAGCGAAGAAGGGTGGGACCCCGTCCGCGTGGGACATTATTGAGAAGTCGCGGCGTCTCCAAAATCTGTGGCAGTTGCATTTCTCTGAGGAGGGCGGCGCTCAGCACAATGTTTCTCCAGAGTTCATAGCCAACCTGGAGGGTCTGGATACGGGCTACGATCTGGAACTCACCGCCTGGCCGGATGGGAAATTCGAAGTATTCAATTCGCGGACACAGCATAGTCAGAAGTATTCGATCCACTAGAACGCTGGCTCGCGATCCATTGCGTAGCGGAATGTGCTCCAGATGGCCAGGGAGTTGCGGTGAGTCACTACAAAATTGCGGTGATTGAAGGCGACGGAATCGGACGCGAGGTTGTGCCCGAGGGCCTTCTCGTTCTGGAAGCCGCAGGGCGCCGGTACGATAAAAGTTTTTCCTGGCAGCATTTTGATTGGAGCTGTGAAACATATCTGAAGACCGGCAGAATGATGCCGAAGGATGGGCTGGAGCAGTTGCGTAGTTTCGATGCCATCTATCTCGGCGCGGTGGGGTATCCCGGCGTTCCAGATCACGTTTCGCTGTGGGGACTGCTGATCCCAATACGACGAACATTTCAGCAATACGTCAACCTCCGACCGGTGCGCCTGGTACGCGGTATTGATTCTCCCGTGAAAGGTTTCCCACCGGGAGAAATCGACTTCTGTATCGTCCGCGAAAACAATGAGGGGGAGTATTCCGAAGGGCGGTCGTCTGAATCACAACACGGAAGCGGAGATGGCGCTTCAGGAATCCGTGTTCACCCGACGCGGGTGCGACCGCATCATGCGGTACGCGTTCGAACTGGCGCGCACGCGTAAACGCCATGTCACATCGGCAACAAAATCAAACGGCATCATTTACACGATGCCGTTCTGGGATGAACGATTTTCAGCAGTGGCTGTAGATTTCCCCGATGTGCGCACCGACCAATACCACATTGATATTCTGACGGCTCATTTTGTTCGGCATCCGGAGTGGTTTGACGTGGTCGTTGCGTCAAATTTGTTTGGAGACATCCTGTCCGACCTCGGCGCCGCTGTCGTTGGTTCCATTGGCCTGGCTCCTTCGGCGAATCTGAATCCCGAACGAGAATATCCATCCATGTTTGAGCCGGTGCACGGGTCTGCTCCAGACATCGCGGGCAAACAGATTGCGAATCCGGTCGGGCAGATATGGTCTGGGGCGATGATGTTGCAGCATCTGGGGGAAGTTAGGGCAGCAGAGGCGGTGGAGCGGGCAGTGGAATCGGTGCTGGCGAAATCCGATAGCTTAACACCGGATTTGGGAGGAAGGGCGAGCACACGTGAAGTCGGAGAGGCGATTGCTCGAGAAATTTCCGTGGTGGCCAAGCCGTAATGAGCGTGTCACCCGCCCCGGCGATCGAGCGGAGCGCGCGCCGCCGGATCGCAATTCGTTTGCTTCCCTTCTTGTGGTGGCTGTACGTCATAGCTTTTCTCGATCGAGTAAACGTGGCGTACGCGGCTCTGGAAATGTCCCACAACCTGGGGTTCAGTGACCGGGTGTTCGGGTTGGGCGCCGGGATTTTCTTCATCGGCTACCTACTACTAGAAATTCCGGGTGCGCTGATTGTTGAGCGGTGGAGCGCGCGACTGTGGATTGCGCGCATCATGATTACCTGGGGAATCATCACGGTGCTGGTGGGGTTTGTGCACACGCCCCGGCAGTTTTACACGGTGAGATTTTTCCTAGGAGCAGCGGAAGCGGGATTTTTCCCGGGTGTGATTGTGTATTTGACGCATTGGTTTAGCCGGCGCGACCTGGCGAAGGCCATAGGTTCGTTTATGGTGGCGCAGCCGCTCGCCAATTTCGTGGGATCTCCGTTTGCAGGAAGAATCTTGCAGATTCATTGGTACGGCCTAGTGGGCTGGCGCTGGCTGTTTATTCTGGAGGGAATCCCCGCCGTAATATTTGGAATCGTTACCTTCTTTTATCTGACGGACCGGCCGAGCGAGGCCAAGTGGTTACCCGAAAAGGAACGCGAGTGGATCACGCAGGAATTGAGCTGGGAGCGCGCGAAAAAAAAGGCGGTGCGGTCGTATACCATCGCGCAGGCGCTTCGAGAGCGAGATGTGCTGTTGCTGACGATGATCTATTTTCTGGCGAACACCGGTTTCTATGGATTCACGATCTGGTTCCCCACGATTTTGAAACGGGCGTCGGGATTGACGACTGGCATGGTCACGCTGCTTGTGGCAATTCCTTATTTTGCGGCTCTGACCGCAACGTTGCTGAATAGCTGGCATTCCGACCGAACGCAAGAAAGACGCTGGCATGCGGCCGGTCCTTTATTTGTCGGGTCTGTTGCGATGTTGCTGGCGATCGTTGCCGAGTCGCACCTGTGGATCCAATTAGCGTTCTTCAGCCTGTTCGCCTCGTGTGTTTACGGGTATCAACCGTGCTTTTTGGGCACTGCCGACATTGACATTGGGAGAATCCGCAGCCGCCGCTTCCATTGGTTTGATTAATGCACTCGGAAACCTGGGCGGATTCTTCGGACCGTTCCTACTGGGTTACCTGGTGACGCATACCGGTTCTTTTACCACTGGTTTAGTGTGGCTCTTGGCCGATCTTGCGTTGGCCGGGGTTTTGGTTTTAGTCCTGCTCGTATGCAGACTACCCAGCACCAAAACTGGCTGATCGTCGGATTCATCGCAAGTATTCCCCGACGCTGATGGACGAGTGAGCAGATCAGGTTTCAGACCACTGATCTTGTACGCCTTTGGCTGAAGCCAGTTGGCTGACCTTTGCCCCATCATTGACGACTTCAGGTAGGCGACGTCGAGGCACACCAACCCGTTGTCCACGTGTTCTTCGTCTCGACGTTTCTGCGAACTTTGAGTTAACTCTCGCCGGCTTTGGACCCGAACGACAGTTCGACGGGCTTTCCTTCAAATGTTACATTTCGCGTCGCTTCGGCTAGCTGCACCTTAAGTGCCCGTCGTTGCGGAGGAAGCATGCGCGACCCGGGCACCAGTTGCAAACTAAGTTTTCTTGCCGCATCGTTCCACTTCATCTGAATTCCCATCCATTCCCCGTTGCGGTAGTTGAAGGAAGCGCCGTCGTCTTCGTAAAGCAAGAATGAGGCGTCGGCACCGGGATAAATGGAGATGGAGAGTGGTTCATCAACTTTCTGAGAGGTGAACTGCTTGACCGGACCCAGGGGCAGGATCGAGCCGGCCGGAACATAAAGAGGAATGGTCTCGAGATCGACTGGGCGGATGATTTCGCGGCTGCCCTCGACGCGCTCGCCCGTCCAGTAGTCATACCAGACGCCGTGCGGGAGGTAGACCGTCCGGGTGGTTGCTCCCTTTTCGGCGACGGGAGCGACCAGCAGATTTTTGCCGAACAGATATTCGTCGGAACAGGCGACGGCTTTCGGATCGCTTGGGAAATGCAGCCACAAGGCGCGCATGATGGGCATCCCGCTGGTGGCACACTCGCGAACGGTACTGTAGAGATAGGGCAGGAGGCGGTAGCGAAGTTCGAGATATTTGCGGCAGATGGTTTCCACGCGCGCATCATGCAACTGGCTTGAATCCGGAAGAGTGGCTCCTCTGTAGTTATTGATTTCGGTCGGACCCGTGTCTCCGGTGTTCCATCCCCAAGGGAGGCGAAGTTTCCAGGCGCGGCCGTGACAGCGGAACAAGGGGCAAAAGGCGCCAAACTGAAACCAACGAAGATAGAGTTCGGCGGTAAATTCCGGCGTTGGAACAAATCCGCCGATGTCCGTACCCCAATAAGGAATGCCAGTAAGGGCGGTGTTTAGGGCGATAGCAATGTGAGTCTTCAAGGTTTCCCAAGTGGAGTACACATCGCCCGACCAGAGAAAGGAAGCATAGCGCTGCATGCCGGCGTAGCCATTGCGATGGAGAGCGTAGGGCCGAACGTTGGGGCGATCGATCTGAGGACCTTCCCAGTACATGCGATTGCGCACGAGTCGCGAGGGGATATCCAGGGGATCGCCCTCGTCCGGCCACCATCCATCCACACCCATCGCAAAATCTTTGCGATGGGCATCCCAGTGGCAACTTGCTTCTGCTTCGTCGAAGCGTGAAAGGTCACAGGGATCGTGTACGGTACCACGAAGCCGGTCCGAAAGAATGACGGCATGCAGGACGGCATGAAAATTCTGTCGATGCAATTCGTCGAGCATTACTTTGGGATCAGGAAAGACTCGAGAATTCCAGACAAACGAGCCATTCTCTGTGTTCCATCCCGACGGACAAAAACCTGTTCCCAAGTAGAGGAGCGTGTCGCAGGGCAACTTTTTTTCGCGGAAGGTCTTCGCCTCGCGCAGAACCTCTTCGCGGCTGGCGAGTGTACGGTGCGACTGTTGATAGCCGAAACTCCAGAGTGGTGGCATCTCCGGACGTCCGGTGATGTGGGCATATTCCGACATGATTACGGCTGGATCGGGCGAAGTGACGACCAAAAGATCCAAAGGAAGAGCCTCAACTGCGCTGCCGGGTTGAAACTTGCCTTCGGTTCCGCTCAGGTCGAAGGAGCCGTAGGGCTGGTGGAAAAAGAGGGCCCACCCGGATGCGCTGATGATCCAGGGGATGGGTACGCGCCCACCGTGAGTGGCAAGCCGATAGCCGCCCTGGCCGCTTTTCATCAAATCAACAATGCCGCGGCGATCAAACTGGGCACCTCCCTCCCCTAAGCCAAAGAGGGGCGAGTCGCCGATGAGAAAAGAGAAGTGACCGGTGTTGTGGTCCCAGGCAAAGCGCTGAACGATCTTCGCGTCGGCGACGATTAGGGAAGCCGTGAAAGGATGGACCGAGATTCTAAGTTGCAGGCTATCGATAGCAATCGTGCGATCGGACGGGCCGCGGAGCCGAGCAATCGGAGCGGCCCAAGATTTTTGGACCAAGGACCCGTCAAAGGGTATCGCTTGAACGACCCCGTTCTTGTCGACAGAAAGGATGCTCAATCGGAAGGTATGAGGAGTGACCGGGGTGATTTGTATCTCGACTGGTGGAACGCCAAGCGATTGGTCTTGCGGACTTGCTCGCAACTGGTAGGGTAACACGATGGCGGAAGACGCGGCAGCCAATCCCTTCAAGACCTCCCGGCGATTCCATTTGGAGCCCATGGCAGCAGTAGCCCTCCTGGTTGGGTAACGGGTTGCGCGTGGTGTTTGGATGGGAGGGATTGTAGCGGAATGGAGAAATGAAGTAAACGTTTGCTGGCTTCGTGTGTATAATCGCACGTCCGCCGAGGAAGTGTCATGGACGTTGGAGAGCATCGTTTGAGGTGGCGCATCGCGGTCCTGGTCAGCGCTGCGATAGCAATCAGCTACCTGGATCGCCAAACTCTTCCCGTGGCGATCAAGGCGATCAGCCGAGACATTCCACTCACAAATGAGCAGTTCTCCACTCTGCAGTCTGCGTTTTTGTTTGCGTACGCGCTGATGTATGCGGGCGGAGGAAAGTTGGTGGACACCCTGGGAACGCGTGTCGGTCTTACGGTAATTATGCTGTTCTGGTCGTTTGCGTGTGCCAGTCATGCGCTGGCGACCGGGTTCGCCATGTTAGCCGTCAGCCGGTTGCTGCTAGGTGTCGGGGAAGGTGGGGGTTTCCCTGCCGCCACGCGCGCGGTAGCGGAGTGGTTTTCGACGGAAGAGCGGGCAACGGCGATGGGAATAATCAATGCGGGAACGGCGGTAGGCGCGGTAGTGGCACCTCCCTTGATTGCAGTGGTTCTGGGAATGACGAATTGGCGTTGGATCTTTGTGCTGGCTGGCGGATTCGGGTTGCTTTGGACTGCTTGGTGGCAGTGCTCGTATCGCCCCGGTTCGGGAAGTTCGCAGGGGATGAGAAACCACGCGAACGAGCTGGGTGGGGTGGATGCGAAGTCCGGAGCACGATTTCCTTGGACACACCTGTTTCATGTGCGCGAGACGTGGGGACTGGTGGCGGCGAAGTTTCTGAGCGATGCGGCGTGGTATTTCTATCTGTTCTGGCTGCCGAAATATCTTTATGATGCGCGCGGATTCGACATCAAGTCAGTGGGATTGTTTGCGTGGATGCCTCACGCGGCAGCGGGAATCGGGTGTCTGTTTGGCGGCAGTTTCTCGAGTTACCTTGTGCGGCGTCAGTTCCCTGTCGGTGTAGCGAGAAAGGCGGCGCTGGTTGCGAGCGCTGCAGTGATGCCGTTGGCGATTCTAATTCCGCATGTCAGGGTGCCGTGGGCCATCGCCATATTCTGCGCGGCCTATTTCGGCCAGCAATCCTGGTCGACACTGGTGATGGTATTGCCGACGGATCTGTTCCCGGAGGAAGTTGTGGGATCCGTTGCGGGACTGGTAGGTTTCGGAGGCGCGATGGGTGGAATTGTGTTCGGACAATTCGCTGGATACCTGCTGGATCACGGGTTCGGATATGGCTCGGTTTTCGGCATTGCAGGGACACTCCACGTCATCGCACTGCTGATCATTGTCACGGCGATACCGGTGGTGCTGCCTTTGAAACTCCAACAGCACCTCAGTTACGGGAGAGGTCAATGAAAATCACGGAGATTCGAACGCGGGTGTTACGCTGGCGTGGCAAGACGGTGCCGCTCCCTGCGCACTTCTGCAGCAATCCGATGGACGTGATGGAATTGCCGGAAGCGTCGATGGGTACATTCACGTTTCACGGGTGGCTGGTGGTGGAAATATTCACCGATGATGGGTATGTAGGCTTGGGGAATGCGGCTCTGGCGCCGCAGGCGACGAAGCAGGTGGTCGATCTTTACCTGAAGCCGTTGTTGATGGGGCAGGATCCGTGGGATGTCGAGCGGTTGTGGCAACACATGTACCGCAAAACGATGGCATTCGGACGCAAAGGAATCGGCATGGCGGCGATCAGCGCGCTCGACATTGCTTTGTGGGACCTGCTGGGGAAATCGGCAAAACAGCCTGTTTTTCGTCTGCTGGGAGGCAGGACAAAGATGCGGATACCGGTTTACGCGTCGCGCTTGTACGCCACGGAACTGAGCGAACTGGCGGCAGAAGCCAAGCGGTACAAGGACGAAGGCTATCAGGCCATGAAACTGCGGTTCGGATGGGGCCCCGCCGACGGGGCTCACGGGATGCAGCGCAACCTGGAGCTGGTGCGGACGGTACGGGAGAGCATCGGCGACGAGATCGATCTCATGGCCGACGCGTACATGGGGTGGAACCTGGACTACGCGAAGAGAATGCTGCCGCTGCTTGAATCCTTTCACCTCCGATGGCTGGAGGAGCCGGTGATCCCCGACGATATCCAAGGCTACGCGGAGTTGAAATCTTACGCGAGAATTCCGATTGCCGGCGGTGAGCATGAATTCACGCTGTACGGATTTCGCGATCTGCTGGAAGCCCGTGCGGTGGACTACATCCAATTTGATACGAATCGAGTTGGCGGGATCACGCAGGCGCGGAAAATCGCGGCGCTCGCGGAAGCTTATTCTGTGCCGGTAATTCCCCATGCGGGGCAGATGCACAACTATCATGTGGTGATGGCTAGTTTGAATTCCCCCATGGCGGAGTACTTTCCGAGGATCGAGGTGGAAGTGGGCAATGAACTGTTCTGGTACATTTTCCGGGGCGAGCCCGAGGCGAAAAATGGCACTATCGATCTTGATGACAACGTTCCAGGTCTTGGATTGACGATCGATGAAGGTGGGCTGGAACGATTTGAAGTGTTCGAATGATCCCTGAGCTACCGAGTGAGCCGATGACACGACTGATCCAAATCCAAAAAGGCGATGTGCGACGGGTGGCGATGATCGAGGAGCCAAACGTGCGGCTGCTCGAGGCTTGCTCGTCGATTTACGAGCTTGCGCAAATTGCGATTGATACGAGAAAGAAGGTGAGCGAAGCGGCGTGCGAAAGAGTCCAAGACCACAAGTTCGACTATGACCTTATATATACAGGAAGCTCGGAATGGCGGTTGCTTCCCGCGATTGATCATCCGGAGGAGTCGGAGTGCTGCCATGTTTCCGGCACGGGACTTACGCATATCGGCAGCGCTCGCGGCCGCCAATCCATGCACGCCACGACCAGCGAGGACCTAACAGACAGCATGAAGATGTTCCGCTGGGGGGTGGAGGGAGGGAGGCCGGGAGCGGGAGAAATTGGGACGTCGCCAGAGTGGTTTCACAAAGGAAGCGGGAGTGGCCTGCGCGCGCACGGAGAGCCACTGGAGATCCCGGCGTTCGCGGAAGATGGCGGCGAAGAGGCGGAGGTCGCTGGCGTTTATATCATAGGCAAGGATGGTCGGCCTTACCGCGTTGGCATGGCGATGGGTAATGAATTTTCGGATCACGAATTGGAGAAGAAAAATTACCTCTATCTGGCGAGTTCGAAGCTACGGACGTGCGCGCTGGGCCCAGAAATTCTGCTGGATGGCGCGTTTGAGTCCGTTCCAGTGACGGCCACCATCGTGCGGAACGGCACGATGCTGTGGAGCAAGAGTTTCCGCACAGGGGAATCCGAGATGTGCCACAGCTTGAAGAACATTGAGCACCATCATTTCAAGTTCGAGACCCACCGCCGGCCCGGCGACGTTCACGTGCATTTCTTCGGGACCGACTGCCTCAGCTTCAGCGATCAGGTGCGCTTGCAGGATGGAGACGTGATGCAAGTGGCTGCTGAAGGTTTCGGGCGTCCGCTAATGAACCCCGTTCGAGTGAACAAGTCGGTACCCGGCGTTATTGAGGTGATTCCGCTAGGATGAGTGAAACTATGGCAAAACCGTCTGTCGCGATTCTGGGCCTTGGGATCATGGGATCCGGGATGGCCGCACGTTTGCTTGGTGCACACTTTCCGCTCACGGTGTACAACCGGAATCCCGGGAAATGCCTTCCGTTGCGAGACGGCGGAGCGTTTGTGGCGGCTACTCCGGGTGATGCAGCTTCGCGTGCGGAGATCATCGTAAGCATGGTGGCGGATGACGCGGCTTCGCAGGATGTGTGGCTGGGCGAAAACGGCGCGTTGCACGGGGCGCGGCCGAATTCAGTTTTGATCGAGTCCAGCACATTGAGCGTCGATTGGGTGCAGAAGTTAGCGGCCAAAGCAGCCGAGCGGCGGTGCAAATTCCTGGACGCTCCAGTTACGGGCACGAAGCCTCATGCCGCATCTGGTGAACTGCTATTCCTGGTGGGCGGAGCGGCGGAGGTGATCGAGGAAGCGCGGCCCTTTTTTTCCGTGCTGGGACGCGACGTGATTCATCTGGGCCCGACGGGAAGCGGCGCGAGGATGAAGCTGGTGAATAATTTCCTTTGTGGAGTGCAGGCGGCGTCCTTCGCCGAAGCGCTGGCGCTGATTGACGCTGGCGGGTTGGATCGAACGAAGGCCGTCTCCATCCTGACGAGCGGTGCGCCGGGAAGCGGGATCTTGAAGAGAATGGCGGAGCGGGAAGCTGCCCACGATTTCACGCCAGTGTTTGCCCTGCAGTGGATGGCAAAGGATATTGCCTATGCTATCGATGCCGGGTCTGGAGGAAAAGTGCCACTTCCCATGGCGACTGCCGCGTTGACTGTGTTTCGGCAGGCGATCGCGTTGGGTTACGGCGGCGAAGACTTTGCTGCGGTCATCAAATCGATGCAGAAGCAAAGGAATGCCTGAAGAGTAAAGGTGAACTTCGGACACATGCGACGGGTCGCTCTAGGACTAGCAATAGTGCTGATCCCGGTGTCGACGCAGGCCCAGGGACCTGCGCGGGACGAGGGCACGGTGCGAGTGGACGCCGCACGAAAGACTGCGCCATTCAAATCCATTTATGCATTTTTTGGATACGACGAAGCGAACTACACCTATACAGAAAATGGCCGCAAACTCATCGGGGAACTCACTGCGTTAACGGACGTACCTGTGCAGTTTCGAACGCATTTTCTGTTGACGACAGGAGACGGCGCGCCAGGTTTGAAATGGGGATCGACGAACGCGTATATCGAAGATGGCGCAGGTCGGGGGAAATACAACTGGACGATTGTGGACAGGATTTTTGAGACGTATCTCCAGGCGCACGGAAAACCTTTCGTAGAGATCGGATTCATGCCCGAAGCGCTGTCGTCCGCTCCGATGCCGTATGAGTCCACGTGGATTCCCGGAGCGGTGAACGAAGGCTATGCGGCGGGGTGGGCGCACCCTCCCCGCGATTACGTGAAATGGGGAGAGCTGGTCTACCAGTGGGCCGAGCATTGCGGAGAGAAATACGGGAAGCAAGAAGCGGAATCGTGGTATTGGGAAGTATGGAATGAGCCGAACATTTTTTACTGGCAAGGGACGCCAGACGAGTATTTCAAGCTGTACGATTACGCGGTTGCAGCGGTGAAGCGCGCGCTGCCACATGCGCGAGTCGGAGGTCCAGCGTCCACAGGACCAAGCGGAGAGCATGCAGCGAAATTCCTGACGGCGTTCCTGAACCACTGCGCAGTGGGGACGAACTACGTAACGGGAGCGAAGGGGGCTCCACTGGACTTTGTGAGCTACCACGCGAAGGGCAGCCCGCAGGCAACCGATGGCCACGTGCGCATGGGAATCGCGAGGCATCTTCAAGATATTGACGATGGATTGAGAATTGTTGCTGGCTATCCACAATTTCGGAAGCTGCCAATCATCTTGAGCGAGTCCGATCCGGAAGGTTGCGCTGCTTGCTCCGCGCGAATCTACCCGCAAAACGCATATCGCAATGGACCACTTTACGCGTCGTATACGGCCGCGGCGTTGAAGGGTATTCTCGACATAAGCGCCAAAGAGCACATCAACGTGGATGGGATGCTGACGTGGGCGTTCGAGTTCGAGTCGCAACCGTATTTCGATGGCTTCCGGACGCTGGCAAGCAACGGCGTGGATAAGCCCATTCTGAATGTTTTCCGCATGCTCGGCCTTATGACGGGTGATCGACTGGAAGCGTCAAGCAGCGGTGCGATTCCGATTGATGGGATCCTGGCCAAGGGTGTACGCGAAAATCCGGACGTCGACGTACTCGCAACGCGCGACGAGCGCGGGCTCTCCATCATGATCTGGAATTATCATGACGATGACGTTGCCGGGCCGGTTAGTCCGATCACGCTTTCGGTGGAAAACCTTCCGGTGAGCGCTCAGCATATTTTGATGACGCATTACCGGATCGACGCCGGTCACAGCCGAACGGCGGTTCCAGAAGCTTAATGCTCATCCCGACAAAGTGACCGATCCCAAGGTGAATTTGGCGTGGTGGGAAAGTCTGGAGTTAGTCTACGAGCGTGAGCGCGTCGTATGGCGGCTGTTCGTGGGGCCGCAGCCGACCATGGCGGACAACAAGCTCTATGCCAAGTTCCGTTTGGCCGAACTGAGAAATTAATATGAGCGCTAACCAGTCCGAGTAGCGGCTATAAATCATATCCACATGAATCCAAAACCCTCACGACTCGGAGGGTTTCTTGCTTTCGTCATACCGCCGAAGAGTCATTCACATGCAAGTATGAAGGATCGTGAGTGCTCTGGATGCCCGAATCCGTTTTGGCAGAGCCGTCCGCAGCAGGAGGCAAAAGCTGGGGTTTCCCAAGAGGCATTCGCAGACATGTGCGGATTAGACCGCACCTACATCGGCGGCGTCGAACGCGGCGAACGGAATTTATCCCTCATAAACATCGAGAAAATCGCGCAGACATTTAAGTTGTCTCTGGCAGAACTCTTTCGCCGAGTGTGAACCTCTTGCTTCCAAATCCCTGCTAGACGCATTCATTGCGAGATAGAAGTACTAGTAGCCACCTTTCCGGTAATGCGTGCCGGCGAGTTGGAAACTGACGACAACCCGGCAGAAAGGAAGGATACTAGCGTTCGCAGAAGGAGGTCGGCAAGCATGACAGAACGATTCGCCAAAGGCACGAGCACGTGCGTTTCAAAGATAATCAAAGCACCGCGTAAGGCGGTCTATCAGGCTTTCCTGGACCCGGACTCCGTGGCCTCATGGCTTTCGCCGGACAATATGAAAGGCCAGGTGCATGCCTTCGACGCACGGGAAGGTGGCATATTCCGAATGTCGCTCACGTACTTAGACCCACAGCATTCATTGGGCGGCAAAACTTCCGAAGACACGGATACTTTCCAAGGAAGATTTGTCGAATTGGTCCCCTACTCGAAGATTGTGGAAGTCGTTGAGTTCGAGTCGCAGGACCCGGCATTTGCAGGAGAGATGAGACTTTCCGTTAGCCTCGCCGACGTCGATGGAGGAACCGAAGTCACAATACTCTGTCAAGACATACCAATAGGAATTCGGCCCGAAGATAACGAACTAGGCTGCAGGGAATCTCTGCAGAAGCTAGCTGCTCTCATGTCAGTGCCATCTGATTAACGACATTCCCGTCAATGTGAAGTACTACTTTACTTTCCGATTTCACGTGCCGGTTCAAACGGTCGATGCAACACCATCTGGTATAAAGCTGTTTTCAAAGGTGGTGTTTATGAGACCAGGAAGACGGTTTGGACTTTCAGCGGAGCAGAAGTGCGACGTGTGGCGACGTTGGAAGGCGGGGCAGACGCTGCATGAGATCGGGCGCGCTTTTGGCAAAGACCATAACTCCATTCGTGGTGTAGTGGCGCGTCATGGTGGGATGGTTCCGGCAGTACGGCGGCGTGCGCTCCGCGCGCTCACGCTGCGTGAGCGCGAGGAGCTCTCACGGGGGCTGGCTTCCGGTTCGTCGTTCCGTGAGATTGCCAAATGTTTAGAGCGAGCGGTATCGACCGTGAGCCGGGAGGTCGCACGTCATGGTGGCCGTCCTGCGTATCGAGCCAGTCAAGCGGACGGCGAAGCCTGGCAGTCGGCCTTGCGGCCCAAGCGCTGCCTTCTTTCCATCAACCTGAAGTTGCGGAACATCGTTGCGAGTAAACTGATTCTGGACTGGTCGCCGAAGCAGATTTCTGGATGGCTGAAAACCCAGTATCCCGATGATGAGAGCATGCGTGTGTCCCACGAAACCATTTACCGAAGCCTGTTCATTCAAGCCCGTGGAGCGCTAAAAAAAGAGCTGCTGGAGCACCTGCGATCCAAGCGTCGCATACGCCGGTCGCGGCACTCTCGTATCTTTAAAGACGGGCGCGGTCAAATCCCTGAGGCCATCTCGATCCGTGAAAGGCCCGCTGAAGTCGAAGACCGGGCCATCCCGGGTCACTGGGAGGGCGATCTCCTGCGTGGCTCAGGGAACAGTCACATCGCGACCCTGGTGGAACGCCAGTCGCGCTTTGTCATGCTGATCAAGATACCCAGCAGAGATACGGCGCAGGTTGTGGGCGCATTGAGTAAACACGTTCGTAAACTCCCCGCTACCCTGCGCCGCTCGCTGACGTGGGACCGGGGACTGGAGATGGCGAAACACAAAGACTTTACGGTGGCCACCGATGTGAAAGTTTACTTCTGCGATCCGCAAAGTCCCTGGCAACGCGGCTCGAACGAAAACACAAACGGGCTCTTACGACAATACTTCCCGAAGAACAAAGACCTAACCGACTATTCCCAGTCGGATCTGAACAAAGTAGCGCTGCGCTTGAATCAACGCCCACGACAAACTTTGGGTTTTCAGACGCCTGCGAGTAAACTTCAGGAAAGTGTTGCATCGACCCTTTGAACCACCACGACAAATCGGGAGTTGACCCGCAGAATACCTTCTTCAGATAATCGCGATTGCTTCCGTAGTCACCAGGTATACATTTATCCTGCGGCGAACACAGTAGACAACGTTTGCGGATTACCGCTATGACGGAATGGCTCGAAACGCTAAGGCAAGATCTCCGCTACGCCCTACGCGGACTGCGCAAAGCCCCTGTGTTTACGGCAGTGGCCACACTTACCTTGGCCATCGGCATCGGCGCCAACACCACAATTTTCAGCGCGATCAACGCGCTGCTCTTGCGCCCTCTTCCGTATCCTGACCAGGATCGCCTGGTCAGAGTGTCTATTTACAACCCCAAATATCCGCGATACCGGGGAGAGGTTTCCTGGACGGATGTGGCGCATTGGGCAGCCGGGAAGGAGGTATTCGAAGAGATCGAGGGCACTTCGGGGCCCGACATCGTCGCCATGTCTGGCGGTGGTTCTGGAGAACGTGTTGCGGTGGAACAAGTAAATTCCCTGTTCCCTACGATGCTGGGTGTGAAGCCGTTTTTGGGTTCGTTGCCTACGGATGGGAAGAGCGACGGGCTGGGCTTCGGGATTAGCTACGAATTTTGGCAGCGGCATTTCGGCGGCGATCCCCATGTACTTGGCAGGACGATTTTTGTGGATAACGGTTCTGCACCGGTTGTGGTGGTTCTCGCGCCGCACTTCGATTTGTTCGAGACAGGCCCTCCAGACATATTCATGTTTCATGGGAGTGCGAATGCCGCCGAATCAGGCGTCACGGACCCGCGCTGGGTGCTTGCGATCGCCAAGCTGAAGCGTGGCGTTTCTGCCAACAGGCACAGGCGGCGATGGATGTGCTAGAGCAGCATCTGGCCCAAGAGTTTCCCGAGGCATACAAGGGCAAGGGCGTCCAAGTCGAGCCGTTGCAGCAAGGTCTGTTCGGCTGGTCTTCCGATTTTTTGTACCCTTTACTCGCGGTTGTGGGCTTCGTCCTGCTCATCGCGTGCGCAAATGTCGCCAATCTTTTGCTGGTTCGAGCCGACTCTCGCCGCAAAGAGTTTGGAGTTCGCGTGGCCTTAGGGGCCGGTCGGACTCGTCTGATTTGCCAACTGCTTACTGAAAGTATCGTACTTTCCTTGGCGGGTGGTCTGGGCGGACTTCTGCTGTCCCTTTGGGGCATTCAGCTGTTCGATCTGTTGTCCCCCAGTTACATTCCGCGCACCGCAAATGCCCCGATGGATGGGCGAATCTTGCTGTTCACGTTTGGCATCTGCATTCTGACTGGCGTTGCGTTCGGGCTGGCACCGGCCTTCCGCGCATCGAAGAACGACGTGAATGAAACATTGCGCGGGGAAGGGCGCTCGACCGGTTCGGTGTCCCGCCGTCGCACGCGAAATTTCCTGGTCATTGCCGAAATCGCGGTCGCCCTCGTAGTGCTCATCTACGCCGGACTAATGATCAACACCCTGGTGCGCGTCTTGCACACCGATCCTGGCTTCAATCCGGCTCATCTTCTCACCGCGCAAGTTCGCCTAGCAGGGGACAAGTACGTCGACTCGAGCGATCTAAGCCAGGTCGACCTGTACGAGATTCGCCCGCCAGTAGCGCTTTTCTGCCGCCAGATTCTGGAGCGGCTGCAAGGGCTGCCTGGCGTAGAAGCTGCCGCGTTTGTCGACTGGCTGCCGCTTGCAGCGGATACCCAACATGCCCACCCGGGCTTCCGCATTGCGAGGCAAGCGCCGCCCTCACCCGCAGAAAAACCATCCATTCTTGTCGATTCTGTAAGCGCGGATTATTTTCGGCTGATGGGCATTCCCGTACTGCGCGGCCGTGGCATCGGCGACCAAGATACCGAAAGCGCGCCGTGGGTCGCAGTGATCAACGAGTCCATGGCCCGTCAATTCTGGCCCAACCAGGATCCGCTTGGTCAGGTCATCACCTTTGACAACTCCCAAGAGGAGAGGCCGCGGCAAATCGTCGGCGTTGTCAAAAACGTAAAGGATTTCGAGCTAACGCGAGACCCGATGCCGCAGGCTTTCGTCGCCTACACACAGCTTCCGACGCGTATTTCCGATTTTAGCGAAGCGCGGCTGCATAAAAGCCTGGTCGTTCGCACCCGGTTTGTCTCTGCGGAACTGATCGAGAGCGTGCGCAAAACAATTTCGGAACTGGCGCCCGATTCTGCGGTCTTCGGCGTCACCACTGTTCAGCACACGGTTTCCGTTTCGGCAGGGCCGTGGCGTTTCTTCTCACAACTTTTGGACCTCTTCGGAGCGGTGGCGCTGCTGCTCGCGGCCATTGGAATCTATGGCGTGATGTCCTATTCCGTCAGCGAACGCAGTCATGAGATTGGACTGCGGATGGCGCTTGGCGCGCAACCAGCCCAGGTGCTAGGTCTGGTTTTGCGTCAGGCTGTGATCCTGTCTTTCGTTGGCGTGGCGATCGGAGTGCTGGCATCGTTTTTGGCGACTCCTTTGCTCACCGATTATCTGTACGGCGTGAAGTCTCACGACGCCCTGACACTCGCACTAGTTTCGCTCCTGCTGATCGCCGTGACACTGTTCGCCAGCTACGTGCCTGCTCAACGCGCCGCGCACATCGACCCCATGGAAACCTTACGCCACGAATAGCTCCGTCCAGGTCTTTCCTGCAAACTGCTCGTGTCGAATCATTGGCCACAGATCACTGTGCAGCAAACTGACGGAGAAGAGCCAAACGAATTACAAATCCTGGTAAACGTTAGAGCTTTACCGGATGCGCGTTTCGCTCAGGAGTGAACGGGGAGGCAGAGTTCTGCGCGCGTCCGGTAAAGTCGTTTGGACGTGGCCACCCGTGGGTGCGGCGGACGCGGGCCCCTATGCAAATTCAATTGGGGAAAGGGCGAGGATTAAGGTGTGCCGAGGCTGCGCTGCGGAGCAGCCCTTCACACGGCCACGGCCAGAGCTGGCTGGAGCCAAAAAAGCGTAGCGAAGAGGGTCGTTGAAGAGGCTTGAGAGAAAATAGGTGTGGTGGGGAGGTAGAGAAGTGCGGGGCGCGCCGAGGCACGCAGAGTTTTCGCGTTGGGAGAGTGGTTTCATGCGGCAGCGGTTAACCCGAATTTCTCATACTAAATTGAAAAAGGCCGTTGCTTCATGGCATAACTCTTTTGTCTAGAAAGATTCTGCCAGGAAGGAGCAACAGCCTTTATGACCACAGAGTGTAACCAGTTTGTCTTCGGATTTCATCCCCAAAAGCGACGCGAGATTCGGGCACAGTTTGACGGCGGAGCGATCACCAGTGACGGCGGTGGCCTGCTCCTGCGGGAGGTCGAGAAGCGTATCGGGATCCTCCGCCAGTTTGCCGGTTGCTTTACCGATTATCGGAATCCCGATCTGATCGAACACAAGGTGGAAGAGATGGTGGCCCAGCGAGTCTATGGTCTGGCCCTGGGATACGAAGATCTGAACGATCACGAGGAGTTGCGGAACGATCCCTTGTTGGCGGTGTTGGTCGAGAAGGCGGATCCCAGTAGCCGAGTCTTGGCCGGAAAGAGCACCCTGAACCGGTTGGAACTGACCAAAGAGACCGCCAGTCGGAAGGAGCGCTACAAAAAGATCGTGCTGGATCACGGAGCGGTGGACCGCCTGCTCGTGGAGGTCTTTCTGCAGGCCCACCGAGAGGAACCAAAAGAAATCATCTTGGACCTGGACGCGACCGACGATCCGCTGCATGGGGAGCAGGAGGGGCGTTTCTTCCATGGCTACTACGGACACTACTGCTACCTACCGTTGTACATTTTCTGTGGGGAGTTCCTGCTGTGTGCGCGGTTGCGATCATCGAACATCGATGCGTCGGCGGGAAGTGTTGCGGAGCTGCAGCGCATCGTAGAACAGATTCGTTCTGCGTGGCCATTGGCGCGCATCGTGGTGCGCGGAGATTCTGGCTTTTGCCGCGAGGAACTGATGGTGTGGTGTGAAGCGAACCGCGTAGAGTACTTGCTGGGACTGGCGAAAAACGAACGTCTGAAGGCAGAGATCGCGCAGGAGATGGGAGCGGCGAAAGCACAGTACCAAGAGACCGGACGCGCGGCCCGGTTATTCAAAGAGTTCGTCTACCAGACACGGGAGAGCTGGAGCCGTGCGCGACGGGTGGTGGCTAAGGCCGAACATCTGGAAAAAGGAGAGAACCCACGATTCGTGGTGACCTCTCTGAGTACAGAATCATGGCCGGCACAGGCGCTGTATGAACAGCACTACTGCGCCAGAGGGGATATGGAGAATCGCATAAAAGAACAACTGATGCTATTCAGTGATCGCACCAGCACGCACTACCTGCGCAGCAATCAACTGCGCTTGTACTTCTCTTCGATCGCCTACGTGTTGTTGCAGATGCTGCGACGGCTGGGACTGGCGGGAACGGAGTTGGCCAAGGCCCAGTGCAGCACCATTCGGCTCAAGTTGCTGAAGATCGGTGCGCTGATTCGCATCACGGTACGCAAGGTGTGGGTTTCGCTGGCCGGTGGGTACCCCTATGTCGCGCTGTTCCAGCAAGTCCATGAAAAGCTGTGCGCCGTGCCGCTAAAGTGTTGAAAAGAAAGATCCCGAACAACTTTTTTCTCGCGTATGTCAACCGCTGGTAAGGTGTGCGCCGAAGTAGCCTCAGAAAGAAAAAACTCTCACGCAAAACGAAAAACGGATCAGCTACACAACAGCGCCCCGCGAAACCATCTCGCAACTCCCAACTCAAACAAACTTCATTGCTCTTCTTTCAAGCTGTGAGAGATGTGGGTTAACTCTGGTGGAGAACGGAGTTGGATCTCGGCAGCCGTGAGCCTTTCGATGATCTTCATGGGTCCGCCACACTTGGGACAGCGATAAAGATCTGGAGCGGGTTCGGTAGAGCAAGGATGTTCTTCGGCTGGTGGTTCTGGGGTTGCGCCCAGCAACTGAAAGCAGCGGGGCAGAAAGGTGCTGCGTCGGCGGTTGGCCAAGAAGCCGAAATGCCGAATACGCACGAAGCCTTGCGGAAGGATGTGCAGTAAAAAACGGGTCAAGAATTCATTGACGGATAGGGGCAGGAGTTTTTGTTTGTTGCCGTCAGCGGAATCGCGCCAACGAAAAGTGACTTGGCCATCGGCAAAGGAGACCAGGCGGTGGTTGGAGATGGCCACGCGATGGGTGTAGCGGCCGAGATATTGCAGCACATAGGCGGGGCCACCGAAGGGAGGCTTCAAGTACACCACCCACTTTTCTCGAAACAGTGGTCGTAGCCAGGCGGCGAAGGTCTTGGGATTTGCCAGCAGCTTCAGATCGGCATGGAAGTTGAGCTGACCATGCTGAAAAGCCTGCTCGAGCGCGCTGACGAACTTGCCGCGAAAGGCTTTGCGCAGCACTTTTTTGGGCAGGAAGTAGTTTTCTCGTGCGTGGATCCAACAAGTGTGATCGGGAGAGAGGCCGCCCGCGGGAACGACACAATGCACGTGCGGGTGAAGATTGAGTTGTTGGCTCCAAGTGTGCAAGACACTGAAGAAACCGATCTCCGCACCGAGGTGTTGCGGGTTGCGAGCGACTTCGAGAAGGGTTTCCGCACTGGTACGGAATAACAGACCGTAGATGACTTTTTTGTTCTGTAGCACCAGTGGGGCCAGGTGGCGGGGCAGGGTGAAGACCACGTGCAGGTAGCGCGTGGGGAGCAGTTCTCTTTGACGCGTCGCGATCCAGCGTTCCCGTGCGGCAGTCTGACACTTCGGGCAGTGCCTGTTTCTGCAGCTATTGAAGGAGATGGCGCGATGCCCGCAACGGGTGCATTCATCGAGATGACCGCCGAGTGCGGCGGTACGACACCTCCGAATGGCTAACAGCACTTTGACATGCTTCCAACCAAGCCAATGGCGGTTTCGTTCGATGAAAGCATTTCCTGCAGCGCGGATGATATCGGCCACCTCCAGAGGCGGCCGGCTCATCTATTTCTCGCCGATGGGCTTGTCGTTCATGGATAGCGAGTCCAAAGGACTCGCGGTGGCGTTGAGGCGCTGAATAGCGAGGTGCACGTAAATCAGGGTGTCTTTCAGATCTTCATGCCCGAGCAGAATCTGAATGGCGCGGAGATCCGTGCCGGCTTCATAGAGATGTGTCGCAAAACAGTGGCGAAGAGTGTGGGGATGAACGCGTTTTTGGAGGCCCGCGCGCTGGGCAGCTTTCTGACATGCGTACCAAACGGTTTTCGTATCAATGGGCCGATCCTTACGATAGTTACTGGGGAACAGCCAGGTGCTGGATTTGCGATGGTAGAAACGCCAATGGGTGCGGAGTGCCGTGAGTAGCTTGGGGCTGAGCATGACATCGCGATCTTTGCGGCCCTTGCCGCCACGGATGTGCACCACCATGCGCGAACTGTCGATGTCGCCGACTTTCAGGTGGGTCAGTTCGGAGTTCCGGGCGCCAGTGGCGTAGAGGGTCATAAGCAGAATCCGTTCACAAGGAGTGCGTGCTGCGTGGAGGACTTGCGCGACTTCTTCCCGGCTTAGAATCGTCGGCAAAGAACGGGTTTTTTTCGGATAGGGAGTGTCGGCAAGGCTCCAGGCTCTGCGCAGTGTCTTGATGTAGAAAAAGCGCAGTGCCGCCAGGTGCTGTCCTACGGAATTCGCCGACAACTTGCGTTTCTGAAACAGTTCCGCTTGATATTCACGGATGTGTCGAGGGCCTAAGCGATCGGGGGAACAGCGGAATCGTCGAGCGAAATCTTCTACTGCACGAAGGTAGTGGCGTATGGTATTTTCTGCATAACTGCGACGCTGGAGTTCCTCCAGCATCATTTTTCGAAGATGGGTCACGGGAACACCTCCTGTGACCCACACTTACATCCAAGCCATCAAGCAACCAACGCTCGGCTACCTCACGCGTAGCGTCCGCCGCCGGGCGGCTACGTTCAAACGACGTAATCGCCGAAGTGGGTCCCGGTACCCAGACGGAGCGTAAGGGACGCCAGTGTTGATCCGCAGTATTCAATTCGATTTACTCGGCCAGAACTTTCGAGAGGCGCATCAGAAAATGTGGACAAAGACCTAGCCAGCACGGCGACTCTTCTTTAGCAGCTATTTCAGCTTCGCATATTCCGCTTTCGCAGCGATAAGGATGGGGATGTCAGGGTCGGCGTCTTTCCAGAGCGTAAGGAAATCTTGAAATGCAGCCTTGGCCTTGGCGTTGTTGCCTTGAATGACATAAGCGCGAGCAATCTGGAGATGCGCCAATGAACCGAGTGGACTGTTTTGAACCATACTGGGGTGGTCCAATAATTTCTGGAATTCAGCAGCGGCTTCTTGCCCTTGCCGGAGAGCCAGATACGCCTGCCCGCGTACATACGGAGGGTAGAGCGATGCGCCTCCGCTGAATTGAGGTTGGGGGAAAGCGCGATCATATGGCAGTGCGTCCTCAAGCGATTTGAGCGCCTGATCAGGATGCCTGGTGTGAATTTCCAGGCGGGCGCGCACAACCGGTAGCCAGTAATAAATGAGCATGGTATTCAGGGAGAATTGTTTCTGCAGATCGTCAGCCAGAGCGCGAGCCCGCACCTGATCTCCAACGCAAGCCAGGACAAGAGACGCTAGAACCTGCGCGTCCCGCGTGTGGGCAATTGCAAGGCCTGCATCAACTTCCTCACGGGCCTGCTCGAGATTCCCAAATTCCGCCTCCCGAAGTGCAGAATTCAACAGCCAAACCGCTGCGCCTCCTTTCAGATCGGCGTGCAGGGCGGACTTCACGGCTTGGCGGGAAAGTCCTCGTGCTTGTTGCAAGCGGCCGTGGAAGGCCGCTGTATCAGCCTCAGCGGAAAGGAGTAGGTCTTCGACACCCGGTTTGCCGGTTGCGGTAGCGACCTGACGCTTCATCTCTTCGTCATCCCCTTCTAGAAAGGCGATAGCGTACAAGTCGTCGTGCAAGAATTGGGCTTCGAGATGACGATCGAGAGCCTGGCGAGCGACCTGCTTGGCTTCATCGAGTCGATTGAGCGCGGTGTAGCCTTCCATGAGATTGGGATAGGCAGCGCCTTGATCCGGCATCAAGCGAATTCCTTCCGACTCTTCCTTGACCTCGTCTTGGTATTGTCCTTCGTAGGCCGACTGGTATCCCAGAATGATGTGGGGCCCAGCGTTTCTCGGGTAGGTTTGACTCCAGGCCTTAAGTGTCTGTTTGCTCTTGTCCAACTCTCCAGTAACGAACAGGAAGTAGTCGGCAGTGATGGCAAACCTCTCGGACTCACTCACGCGTTCGCGCAGATCGTAGGCTTTCTGAAGATATTTCACTGCAAGTCCGGGTTCCGCGAGGTTAGAACTATACAAATCGCCCAATGAGGAATAGGCAAGAGCGAAATTGGGGTCGAGTTCGATCGCGCGGAGATAGTACGGAATCGCAGCGGTTGCTTCTTGTTCTTGAAAGGCCCTCCAACCCAAGCTGTATGCCTTTAAGGCCTCAAGAGAGGAAGTGGTGGCCGCCATGAGCGGAGCATTGAATTTTTGTACGCTGCCTAGCGACTCGCCGAGCCGCTGCCGAAGTTTGGTGGTGGCCGCTCCTAGCGTCTCGAGTACATCTTCTTTGCGCTTGGCCTGGAGCTGCTCCTGAGCCAGCAGGTCGCCGGTCTGGCAGTTGACAGTATTGAGACCGAGGACATATTCACTGCCTAAGCTAGAAATGGAGCCTTCGATTACCGCGGTACTGCTTGTGCGCTGGCAAATCTCGCTAGCCACCTGTGAGGAAAGTCGCTCGCTCGGTGGATGCCCCATTAGACCTAGGGTGTCCTTGATCTTCTGCTCGGAGAGGAGATTCAAGAAGGGTGATTGCTGAAGACTGATGGAAAGCGCCTGTTTGAGCGTGTCGTCGAAAACGGGATCGCCAGTCGTATTGGCGAAATCGGCGAGCACGATTGTGTCCTTGTCTGAGAGTTTCGGCGTGCGGTGGACATGGAGATAAGTACCAGCGGCAAGAGCCGCGACCAAAAGGGCTACAGAGACAAGCACCTTCCAGCCCAATCCTAACCTTCTACTTACGCCTACTGTGCTTTTTGTTGCTGGCTTTCTCGCCGATTCTGTGTCGCGCTTCATACGCTGCAAATCCGTGCGAATATCGGCAGCACTTTGGTATCGAAGCTTTCGGTCTTTTTCCAGCGCCTTTCCGATGATTTCGTCCAACTTTGGTGGGAGTCCTTGATTAACATGCGAAGCCGGAGCGGGGGTTCTATTCAGAATCGCTTCGTAGATGACTGCAGCACTATTTCCCGGAAACGTCATCCGTCCTGTTGCCATCTCATACAGCACCGCACCGAACGAGAACAAATCCGTACGCGCATCCAACTCCTCACCACGTGCCTGTTCCGGCGACATGTACGCTATCGTGCCCATCGTCGTCCCTGGGCTGGTCAAGTATTCTGCCCCCGTGGCAGTCGGCATCTGCGACACTTCGACACTCATGCCAACCGGGACCACTTTCGCTAAACCGAAATCGAGGACCTTGGCGTTGCCCAGTTTGGTCGCAAATATATTCGCTGGCTTGATGTCTCGATGGATGATGCCCTGAGCGTGTGCCGCACGGAGCGCATCGGCAATTTGAATTGCCAGTTCCAGCATCTCATCGAACGGAAGCGGCTTGCCGGAAATAAGGTGCTTTAGCGTCATGCCGTCGAGAAACTCCATCGCAATGAATTGCTGGCCGTCTTGCTCGCCGATGTCATGGATGGTGCAGATATTGGGGTGATTCAGCGCGGATGCTGCTTGCGCTTCACGGCGGAATCGTTCGAGAGCAGCAGAGTCATGGAGCATTTCGGCTGGCAGGAATTTCAGAGCTACCGCACGATGAAGTCGCGTGTCCTCGGCTTTATAAACGACACCCATGCCGCCACCACCCAGCTTTTCTGTGATGCGGTAGTGCGAGATAGTCTGTCCGATCAGGGATGCAGAGTCCGCCATTTGGAGCACATGTTAGGTTGCGCCAGAAGGCAAGTCAACGAATGGGGACGCCCTAACTGTGTCGTCATGCTAATGGCTCCGTCGCATTTCCTGATACATCCGCCGAAACTCACGGTTGCGATACAAAGCGCGAAGCTGGCTCTTCTCCAAAGTGATACCCAGGCGCTGGAGTGCGACGCGCAGGGGAGTTCCGTCCGCCATCGTCGCCGCAAGTTGATCGAACCAACTCGCTACAATCCGGGGCCTGCCACGCTTGCGCCTACCCGGTTGTCTCTCAAGCGTTCCCTGCGCCCGCAGCACGGGCTCCAGTTGAGACTTGCTATAGCCTCGTCGATGCCGGGGCCGGGGTTCGGCAACCGCCGCGGGACGACCGGTTTGTGACGACCTTGATGGTTGGCTGAGGGCGTGCGACCGAACCTCCTCCCCTAGCTTCTCAGCTAAGGCTGCCTGTAACCACGAACGGACGGGCCCCTGCGTGGGGGTTATTCCGAGGGCCATTAACGCCCGTCTCGCATCAGATTCGTCCAAAATGTGCTAACTCCTTTGTTTTCTTCGTTGATTTTTGACGAGTTTTAGGACCATCTTGCTAAATGACTTGTATTCAGTAACTTCAGAGGAATATACCAGAAAATGATAATTGAATAATAGGTAATTAAAGGTAGGGAGGGATTCGGCTTGTTGACGGCTCTGTGCACCGGGTCGTGAGTTGGTAGCGCGTTGCCCGGATTTCGCAGCCATCGCATCCGTCTAGGGCGTGTGGCCCAGCTTACCCCTCCCGAGCCTGTCCCGCACAATCGGGGGGAGTCCCAGGAGGTGCCCCCCTAATAAAAACTGGAGCCCCCGGATACTGTGTACGGTCCGGAGAGATCCTTTACAGAACGTTCCGAAGACATAGTTTACATCCTTGGGCCAAAAGGGTTGTTTAAGGGTTGCAGAGTTTTCTCCTCCAGATCGATATAACCGAGATCATAGTCCATAAAGCTGACCAGCCAGATGCCGTCGTCGACCTCTTTGATACCCACAGCTTGACCTGATTTTCCGGCACTTTTCCCGAAACGCGGTATTAGGGAAAAGCAGGAAAGTCAATGCGCCGCAAGCCGAAAGCCAAGCTGTACCTTAGGTTTCGCACGCCGGCACGAAAACAGTCCGCTTACTATCCGGCCCTCTTCGACCGCAAGTCCCGTATTCGTCCTTTCCGGTGCCTCGTTAAAAGGAGTCGAGGTATTGCACCGCGAAGGAACCTACTATCGTCGCGTCAAGCGTGACGGCGAGTGGAAATGGGAATCGCCGCGAAATCGACAAAGCGCGGAGAGTTTACTGCTGGTCCAGCTTATTAGCTGCCTTCGGCGATCTGTTGCTCGAACTTCGCGAACTTCTCCCGAACGTCAACAGGGAAGTCGGTTATCTCAAACATCCGGCGAACTTCGACCATTTCGTTATCCTTTCCGGGGATGCGCGAGGCCCATTCGAGCGCCTCTTCGCGCGACTTCACCTGAATCACCCAGTAGCCGCCGACCACTTCCTTCGCTTCGGTAAACGGGCCGTCGGCGACTTTCGATTTTCCGCTTTTGAATGTAACGCGCGCGCTCATGGTCGAGGGCGGGGTCAGACCGTCGAGCGCGAGCAGCACGCCGGCTTTCTGCAGCTGCTCGTTGTATTTCCTCATGGTCTCTATGTCTTTGAGGTCGGGTACCGTGCCGGGCTTTGCATTTTCGTACCCTTTCGGAAACATGATCATCATGAAGCGCATGGTGTTCTCCTTGAGTGTTGAGCCGACGCCATATCAGGGCCGCTACTTTTATATAGGAGCTTGGACAGTGCTGGGCCTGGAAAGTTGCAAATGACCTAGTGCACGGTGCGGCTCCACTTACGCGTCGAACGGCGTGGCCGAGGATCGACACGCGAGTTACGAAATTCTTGGGTGGCGTATCGCCTTGACAACACGTTATTTAGTCATGGGGCAGGGTGGAGCAACGATGATTCCGTCTCTCGAAACCGAGAGCATGTGGGCGCGACCAATGCGGCTAGAAGACGCCGAGCAGGTGCAGAAGATTTTCCCGCAGTGGGAGATCGTGAAGCACCTTGGCGCGGTGGTGCCGTGGCCGTACCGGGCCTCGGCTAGTGGACTAGTGGGCAAAGAAAAGCGCCGGAAAGCCAACGAAAAAGCGTCCGCCGGGT
>CAWILQ010000016.1:0-134050 GCA_963836965.1 Candidatus Acidiferrales bacterium | reverse complement strand
GGTGTGGAAAGCTCCGAAAAAACCCGTTGTGAAGGACTTGACACGCCCAATGTTTATAGTAAGATTACAAATGGTTCGGGGCTTCCCTAAAGCGTTGAGCCGTGCAGGGGATTCACAGTCGGGTCTGAAGTAATCCAAGATACAGATCCTATAGTGAGGCGCCTTATTAGCACAGGATAGAATCGTTGAGCATCGCGCGGAATCACTCCTGGTGAGTGATTGTGCCCGGCGCTCGGCGCCGGGTTTCGTATTTTATGGGCACTTTTTCGTGAGAGGAAGAGCCCAGGTCCTCCGCAAGGAGGACGCTTCAGCGCAAGCTGAGGCCCCTGAAGGACTCAGGGACCAGGTTCTTTGACAACAGTAAGGCTGGCAATTTCATGCCGATAACTCTGGGCCGATTACGGTCTGCCTGGGGGACTGATGGCATGATTTATTACAAGTTCTGCTCGAGTATGTTGAGCAGTACTGTGGATTTACAAGGCGAACTCTTTCAAGCACCTGCGATTACAGAGTCGACAGTCCCGGCGCCGAGCAATCGGACCACGGAATAATGGATCTGTAAAAAACAGGGCGGACGAACCAGTGGAAAGTTGCGGTATAGCCACCGCGGCGAGGTTTGTAGTAGCCGAACTTTAGATCGGCCACTGCAAAACACCCTGGGAAACGACGTATTGAGTGAGTTTTATGATTAAGCTACTAAGGGCGTACGGTGGATGCCTTGGCGCTAGAAGGCGATGAAGGACGTGGCAAGCTGCGATAAGCCTCGGGGAGCCGCAAGCAGGCTTTGATCCGGGGATTTCCGAATGGGGAAACCCGACGGGATGAACTCCCGTTACAGCCGGCTGAATACATAGGCCGGTATGAGCTAACTCAGGGAAGTGAACCATCTCAGTACCTGAAGGAAAATAAATCACAGAGATTCCGAAAGTAGCGGCGAGCGAAATCGGAAAAGCCCAAACCCATGTGTTTACACATGGGGGTTGTAGGACCGCATAAGTAGAGTTACCAATCCGGACACTACGCGAACCCGAAGGAAAGCGGGACCATAGAGTGTGACAGTCACGTAGCGGAAAGTGGACCGGACTCGAAGCGGCATCCTGAGTACCACGAGACACGTGAAATCTCGTGGGAAACTGGGGAGACCACTCTCCAAGGCTAAATACTCTCTAGCGACCGATAGTGAACCAGTACCGTGAGGGAAAGGCGAAAAGCACCCCTGCGAGGGGAGTGAAATAGAACCTGAAACCGTATGCTTACAAGCAGTCGGAGGGCCATGCATGGACTTCGGTCCATGAAAGCCTGACGGCGTGCCTCTTGCTTAATGAGCCGGCTAGTTATTCTTACGTGCAAGGTTAAGCGCAAGCGAGCCGTAGCGAAAGCGAGTCCGAATAGGGCGACAAGTACGTAGGAATAGACGCGAAGCGGGATGATCTACCCTTGGCCAGGTTGAAGGTCGCTTAACCGCGACTGGAGGACCGAACAGGTGTGAGTTGAAAATCGCTCTGATGAGCTGAGGGTAGGGGTGAAAGGCTAATCAAATTCCGTGATAGCTCGTTCTCCCCGAAATGTCTTTAGGGACAGCCTTGCATGAATTGCCACGGTGGTAGAGCACTGAATGGACTAGGGACCAACTCAGGTTACCGAATCCAATCAAACTACGAATGCCGTGGACAACTATGCGGGAGTGAGACTACGAGGGATAAGCTTCGTGGTCAAAAGGGAAACAGCCCAGATCGCCAGCTAAGGTCCCTAACTATGTGCTAAGTGGTAAAGGAAGTGTATTCGCTCGGACAGCCAGGAGGTTGGCTTAGAAGCAGCCATCCTTTAAAGAAAGCGTAACAGCTCACTGGTCAAGCGGATATGCACCAACAATCCAACGGGGCTCAAGCACATGACCGAAGCTGCGAAATTACACATTAGTGTACTTGGTAGGGGAGCATTGCGTGGGGTGTAAAGGTAGACCGAGAGGACTACTGAATGCCACACAAGAGACCCTGCCGGCATAAGTAGCGATAAACACGATGAGAACTCGTGTCGCCGAAAGTCTAAGGTTTCCTGAGGAAGGTTAATCCGCTCAGGGTTAGGCGGGTCCTAAGGTGAGGCCGAAAGGCGTAACTGATGGACAACAGGTCAACATTCCTGTCCCGCCTGGTGACGTTTGACGATGGGGTGACGCAGAAGGATAAGGGAGCCACCTGATGGATGGTGGTTGCTCAGCGTAAGCCGGTTCCCACTGGCAAATCCGTGGGGACATCAACGGTGAGGCTGGGGACGAGACCGTTAGGTCGCAAAGTTCCTGATTTCACGCTGCCAGGAAAAACCTCTAAGGAGTCAACCAGGTGCCCGTACCACAAACCGACACAGGTAGACGAGGTGAATATCCACAGGCGCTCGAGAGAACGCTTGCTCAGGAACTAGGCACATTAGTCCCGTAACTTCGGGAGAAGGGACGCCGCTGTAGGGTTTATAGCCCGAAGCGGTCGCAGTGAATCGCGCTCTGCAACTGTTTAACAAAAACACAGCTCTCTGCTAAGTCGAATACGACGTATAGGGGGTGACACCTGCCCGGTGCCGGAAGGTTAAAGCAAGGGCTCAGCCGCAAGGCGAAGGCCTGAACTGAAGCCCCGGTGAACGGCGGCCGTAACTATAACGGTCCTAAGGTAGCGAAATTCCTTGTCGGGTAAGTTCCGACCTGCACGAATGGTGGAATGATAGAGCGACTGTCTTGGCAAGCGGCTCGGCGAATTTGTGGTTCCGGTGAAGACGCCGGATGCCCGCATCTAGACGGAAAGACCCCGTGCACCTTAACTGCACTCTGGTCATGAGTAACGGTCCGATCTGCGTAGCATAGGTAGGAGCCTGTGATCTTCTGGTTTCGGCTGGGAGGGAGGCATCAGTGAAATACTACCCTGATTGAACTGTCGCTCTAACCCACCACCCGTGACGGGTGGGGAGACACGGCCAGACGGGTAGTTTGACTGGGGCGGTCGCCTCCTAAACTGTAACGGAGGCGCTCAAAGATCGGCTCAGGTGGATTGGAAACCCACTGTGGAGTGCAAGAGCATAAGCCGGTTTGACTGTGAGACCTACAAGTCGAGCAGGAACGAAAGTTGGATCTAGTGATCCGGTGGTCCCGCGTGGAAGGGCCATCGCTCAACGGATAAAAGGTACGCCGGGGATAACAGGCTGATCTAAGCCAAGAGTTCACATCGACGCTTAGGTTTGGCACCTCGATGTCGGCTCATCGCATCCTGGGGCTGTAGAAGGTCCCAAGGGTTAGGCTGTTCGCCTATTAAAGCGGTACGTGAGCTGGGTTCAGAACGTCGCGAGACAGTTCGGTCCCTATCTGGTGTGGGCGCAGGAAACTTGCAGGGAGTTGTCCCTAGTACGAGAGGACCGGGATGAACAGACCCCTTGTGTACGAGCTGTCACGCCAGTGGCACCGCTCGGTAGCGAAGTCTGGAAGAGATAATTGCTGAATGCATCTAAGCAAGAAGCTCGCCCTAAGATAAGGTTTCCCAAGGCAATAAAGCCTATGAAGGACAGTCGCAGACTACGACTTTGATAGGCGGGAGGTGTAAGCGTGGTAACACGTTCAGCTGACCCGTACTAATCGTCCGTTCGGCTTAATCATAAAACTTTCTCAAGCCGTCGTTGAGAGAGGTTCACAAGCAATCCTTGTGAATTCACAGTATGTTCGGCAGCGGGCCGAACTTGTAATGCCAGCCTCTGTTGTCCGCATCACGTTTCTGTGATGCGTCCATCTTCTCGGAACAATTTCGAAGTCTCTCGCTGTTCCTAGTTTTTACTGAAAACGAAGAACGGCTTACTGAGAACTTCAAAAAGTTTCCGGTGGTCATACCGCGAGGGTCACACCCGTTCCCATCCCGAACACGGAAGTTAAGCCTCGCCGGGCCGATGATACTGCACGGGTAACTGTGTGGGAACGTAGGTCGCCGCCGGGATAAACTCACAAAGGCCCCGAACCGCAAGGATCGGGGCCTTTTTTTGGTTGGTACAGTCTTAGAGCATCTATCGAGTGGACCCACGCAACGCGTGCCTTAGCGCCTCCTATTCGTTATCATAGAGATTCGTGATTCCGTCGCTAAAATTCACGCCCTTTACTCGTGCGAGACTGGGGGAAATGTAGCCGTGTGTGGGATAACGGGCTACACCCACCGAACTCCTGCCGTATCGCCTTCCGCGATCAAGGAAGCGACGGATTGTCTGATTCATCGCGGACCTGATCAGCAGGGCACATACGAATCTGGCCACGTGTCTCTCGGCGCGGTGCGTCTAAAAATCATCGATTTGTGCGGAGGCTCTCAGCCCTTCTTCAGTGACGACCGCAAAACCGTCCTCGTCTACAACGGGGAAATTTACAACTACCGCGAGCTGCGGAAAGAACTGGAGTCGCTGGGCCACACCTTTTCGACCAAGAGCGACACCGAGGTCCTCTCTAAGGCGTTTGTGCAGTGGGACACCGATTGCTTTCCGCGCCTCCGCGGTATGTTCGCGGCAGCTTTCTGGCAGGAAGACACGCGAAGACTGGTTCTGGTTCGCGACCGCGTGGGAATCAAGCCCCTGTTCGTTTGCCGCTCCGGTGACGACATCTATTTCGCCTCAGAATTAAAATCCATCCTGATTCATCCCGAAATTCCCCGCCGTCTGGACCGAACCGCACTGCGATATTATCTGGCCCTCAACTACGTCCCCGGCCCGCACTCCTTGCTTGAAGGAATACAGAAACTGCGCCCCGGCTCTTTTCTGGAGTGGAAAGACGGCCGCGTCCGCGAAGAACAATATTGGAAGTTACCGCACAAGCAGAGTGAAAACTGGGCGATGCCGGACGCCGAGCGGGCGCTCGACGAACTCCTGACCCAATCCGTCAGCGAACATTTGCTCTCCGACGTGCCCTTGGGCATCTGGCTCAGTGGCGGCATCGACTCTTCCGCCATTTTGCATTACGCCGCGCAGGAACGTTCTCGGCGGTTGCACACATTTTCCATCACTTTCCGCGGCAGAACGTTCGACGAAACACCGTACATCCATCAGTTGGTGGAAAAATATCAAACCGATCATTACGAACTGGACGTGAACCCGACACTCGATCTCCCGTCCGCGATCGAGGAAATGACCTACTACGCGGATGAGCCGCTGGCGGACGCCGGTGCGGTGCCGATCTGGTATCTCTCCAAACTCAGCCGCCAACACGCAACCGTCGCCCTGAGCGGCGAAGGCGCCGACGAGCTCTTCGGCGGCTATGTCACCTATCAGGCTGACAATCTAGCCGGCTATCTCAGACTATTGCCGAAAGCGGCGCGCCGCTCGCTGCTTACCGCAATGAGATCTTGGCCGGTTTCCGACGAGAAAATCAGTTTCGAGTACAAACTGAAGCGCTTCCTCGAAGGCTCGCTGCTCTCGCCCGACGAAGCCCATACTTTCTGGAATGGAGCATTCTCGAGAACGCATCAAGAAGATCTACTGCTGCAGACGAATCGCTCCTCCGTCGAGGATCTGTTCGATAGGGATATGCCGGAGCCCGGCCCGGACGGCAGTCTCAATCGGTACTTGAGCTTCGATCAAAAATATTACCTGACCGACGATCTGCTCCAAAAAGTCGACCGCATGAGCATGGCTCACTCCCTCGAAGTGCGGCCCCCCTATCTCGATCATCGCATCATCGAATTTGCCTCCACGCTGCCGAATCGCTTCAAAGTCAATGGCCGCACCTTGAAGGTCATACTCAAACAGCTAATGAAGCCCAAACTTCCGGCGAGCGTGATCGCCCGCCCCAAAACGGGCTTGGACATCCCCACGCATGATTGGCTGCGCGGCCCATTGCGCCCGTTCCTTGAAGACACCCTGCACCCTGAGGCTGTAAAACGAAGCGGATTGTTCCGCCCTGAAGCCATCGAGCGCATTAAGCGAGACCACATGCAGCGTCGCGCCAATTTCGGCTACCAGTTGTGGGGACTCATGATCTTATTCTTATGGATGAAGCATTGGAACATTCAAACCTCAAGCGAGCTGAGTCTCCCTCTGGGAGCGCAGGAAAGCGTTTCGAGTCAGACGCGCTCTTAATTCTCATCGCCGCGGCCGTCTTTTTCGGCTGCATCGTTTCTCCGCCATCCTTGATGGACGACGTCGATGCCGTCCAGGCGCAAATCGCCGCGAACATGCTGCATAGCGGCGACTGGGTCATCCCTCGCCTCGACGGCGTGCCTTACATCGAAAAGTCTCCGCTGGTCTACTGGCTGATGGCCGGTTTCTTTCGCATTTTTGGCGTCCACGATTGGGCCGCGCGAATTCCCATTGCCTTCGCCGCAGTCCTGCTCGCCTGGGTCGCCTATCGCTACGGCCGCTGGGCCTTCAACGCTCGCGCCGGATACTACGCCGGCATCGTGCTCGCGACGTGCGTAGGCCTCTTTCTGTTCACGCGAATTCTGATTCCGGATGTGATCTTAACGCTGACCACCTGCCTGGCCTTCTGGTCCTTCCAGCGCGCCACGGATCCCGACGAGGCGCAACCACGGTTCTGGGCGGCCATTCTTGCGGCGAGCCTCGGTGCCGGTGTAATGCTCAAGGGCTTAATCGCGCTGGTTGTCCCGTTCGGTGGAGTCTTCGTCTACCTCGTTTTGACCAAGCAGTTGTTTTCGTTACAGCTATGGAAGAGGTTGCACGTCGTGACGAGCGCCGCAATTTTCCTGCTGATCGCCGCGCCATGGCACATCATCGCCACACTGCGTATGCCACCATACCTCAATTTTACCATGCACAGCGGCCCCGGCGAATACCACGGCTTCTTCTGGTTTTATTTCATGAACGAGCACGTTCTCCGCTTCCTGAATCTCCGCTACCCGCGCGATTACAACACCGTGCCCCGCTTCGCGTTCTGGGCGTTGCACCTTGTCTGGCTTTTCCCCTGGAGCGTCTATTTCCCTGCCGTCATAAAACAAAACTTCAAACCCACCGACCGAGCCAGCAGAACCCGCCTTCTCGCACTCTGTTGGGCAGGCGTGCTGTTGACCTTCTTTACGTTCTCCACGACGCAAGAATATTATTCCATGCCGATTTATCCCGCCCTGGCCCTCCTCTTGGGGAGCGCGATGGCAAACGAAAGCTCCTGGACACTCTGGGGCACGCGGGTCCTCGGATTCATAGATGCTCTTTGCGCCGTGACCATCGCCATCCTCATCTATCGAGTACGAAACGCTCCGGCCCCGGGCGACATCTCTCATGCGCTGCAGCAGCATCCGGGCACCTACACGCTCGCATTGGGACACATGGGCGACCTGACCATTCCATCCTTCGCTTACCTACGTACCCCGCTTTGGCTCGCTCTAGCCGCTTTCCTTCTAGGCACTCTCGCCTGTTGGCTGTTGCGCGGTAGCCGGGTCTATCTGGCCATGGCTCTCAGTATGGTGCTCTTCATTCACGCCAGCCGCTTGGCAATGGTCGTTTTCGATCCATATCTTTCCTCACGCCCGCTTGCGAACGCCTTGCTGCGCGCACCGAAAGGTGAGCTTATTATCGACGGCCCGTATTACGGATTTTCGTCGGTGTTCTTCTACACCGACAAAAATGCCCTTCTATGGAATGGGCGGAAAAACAATCTGGAGTACGGTTCGTATTCGCCGGGCAGCCCGCCCGTCTTCATTGACGACAGCCAATTTCAATCGCTCTGGAGTTCGGACCAGAGGTATTTTGTGCTTTCTGACGAAACGAAGCTCGATCACGTGCGGGAAGCCGCGCCCGCCAATCGCCTATTCCTCGTCGCCGAAAGCGGCGGTAAGGCTCTCTACTCGAACCTACCGCTGAATTAATCGTTCGCAGCGCTCTGCGACGGATGCTGGGTCGCCCGCCGCATTGTCGGCGGAAGGTCGTGAAATTGCGCGGTCTCGGTCGATCCTTCCAGCGCCGTTGTCGAAGCCGTTCCGCCCGTGATGACGTTCTGTACCTCGTCGAAATAGCCGGTGCCAACGAATCGCTGGTGCTTCACCGCGCCGTAGTTGTCCTTGCGCTCGCTTTCGAATTCCGCTTCCTGCAATTGCGAATACGCCGACATGCCGCGTTGCTTATATTCGCGCGCCAGCTCAAACATGGTGTGATTCAGGGCATGGAACCCAGCCAGCGTGATGAACTGGAATTTATATCCCATCGTACCCAGTTCGCGCTGAAACCGGGCAATGTCTTCCTCGCTGAGATGCTTCCGCCAGTTGAACGACGGTGAGCAGTTATACGCCAGCAACTTCCCCGGAAATTCAGCGTGAATGGCCTCCGCAAAAATCCGTGCTTCCACCAGATTCGGCTTGGAAGTTTCGCACCAGATCAAATCCGCGTAAGGCGCATAAGCCAGCCCGCGTGCGATCGCCGCATTCAATCCGCCCTTAACCTCAAAAAATCCTTCCGGCGTGCGCTTGCCCGTACAGAACTTTCGGTCGCGTGGATCGATATCCGTGGTCAGTAGGTTGGCGCTATCTGCGTCCGTCCGCGCCACGATCAACGTCGGCACATCCGTTACATCCGCCGCTAGCCGCGCCGCCACCAGCTTTTGAATCGCTTCGGTCGTCGAGACCAACACCTTTCCGCCAAGATGCCCGCACTTTTTCGCCGAGGAAAGTTGATCCTCAAAATGCACGCAAGCCGCGCCGGCTTCAATCATCGCTTTCATCAACTCGAACGCGTTCAGATTGCCCCCGAAGCCCGCTTCTGCATCTGCCACCATCGGCGCAAACCAATATTTTCCGTTCTTTCCCTCGGCGTGATGAACCTGATCGGCGCGCATCAATGCCTGATTAATCCGCCGCACCACACTCGGAACGCTGTCCGCCGGATACAAACTCTGGTCCGGGTACATCTGCCCGGAGAGATTGGCGTCAGCGGCAACCTGCCAGCCGCTCACATAAATCGCCTGCAGCCCCGCGGCTACCTGCTGAATCGCCTGGTTGCCGGTCATCGCTCCCAGCGCGGCGACATACGGCTCGCTGCGCAGCAAATTCCACAGCCGTTCCGCACCCAAGCGCGCCAGCGTATATTCGACACGCACGGTGCCGCGAAGCCGTTCGACGTCTTCGGCACGGTAGGGCCGCTTTATTCCGTTCCAGCGGGGATCCGACTGCCACCGGCTCTCTAGTTCCTGAGCCACGGGATTTTTGGTCGAGGCCATGCTTGCGTCTCCTTCGGTGCCGGGCGGGCGAGCTGCGCGGCACGGTGCGGTCCGGTTCAGAGGATGCGATTTTGTCGAAAAGCTACTGGTCAATCAAACGGATTGTAATTATCATAGTGATAGAAAAGAATTATCGGTACGTCTGGTACGAGAGCAGGCGCTGCCGACAGAACAGTGACAGGTCATGGAGATCGTACAACTCGAAACATTTCTTGCAGTTGCGAGCTTTGGCGGTTTCCATCGTGCCGCTGCGGCGCTGCACGTCAGCCAGCCCGCCGTGAGCGCTCGGATCCGAGCGCTCGAAAACTCTCTTGGTACTCGCCTCTTTGAGCGCGGCCCGAGTGGCTTTGCGCTATCGCCCGCCGGAAAAACGCTCCGTTCGCACGCAGAACAATTGCTGCGTCAGGTAGCGCAGGCGCGGCAGGCTGTGAGCGAGCTGCGCCCGGCCTCAACCGGCGCCTTGCCAATCGCCGCCTCCCTCTCGATCTGCACCTATCTGCTGCCGGAAGTCCTGAAAAAATATCAGGTCGATCATCCCGACGTGGTAGTCAGTGTCCGCAGCGGCAATTCCGTGCAGGTTTTGAAAATGGTTCTGGATGGCGAGGTCGATTTTGGCCTTGCCCGCTCTTTGCATCACCCAGAAGTGGAAACCATTAGCCTGCGCGACGATCCCCTGATGCTCGTTGGCCATCCTCGTCATCCGGCAATGGCCAAACGAAAAGTAAGTCTCGAGGAATTGGAATCGCTGCCGCTGATTGCCTACGACCGCGGCTCGAGCGATTGGACTCTGATGAACGGCCTTTTCCGCCGCGTAGGAATGCTGCCAAACATCGTCCTCGAAGTGGAAACGATCGAAGCTTGCCTAAGAATGGTCCTTCGCAAATTGGGCCTGGCGTTTCTGCCGCAAATCGCCGTGCATGAAGAATTGCGTAAGAAAAAACTCGTAACGCTGCAAATTACGGACGCCGAATCTCTGCGTCGCAGCCTGGACGTCATCGTTCCACGCCGCCGTCCATTATCCAAAATCGCCCAAAGCTTGATCGAGCGCCTCCGCGAGGCAACCCTCCATCTTCCTGGCAAAAAAGCTGGCAAAAGGCATTAGCTGGAAGCGTCGCTTCTCATCACGTTTCTACTCTGAAACTCTGGCACTCTTTCACTTCTTCGGTTTCTGCTTCTTCGATGCACTCCAATTTGAATCTTAAGAGCAGATTTTCGCTTTGGCTAGCTTCGCCTATCGCGCCCAAGTACAATGGACGCCCCTTCCCTGAGGAAAGCATGAGTCAAACGGAACGGACTGTTCTCATCACCGGTGCCACCGATGGCTTGGGCAAAGCCATGGCGCTCCTCCTGGCTGGGCGCGATTATCACGTTTTCGCCGCCGGCCGCTCCCCCGAAAAGCGAGCCGAACTCGACCGCATCGCCGCAGAAAAACGCATCCCGCTCGAAGCCCTTGAACTTGACGTAATCGACGACGCCTCCGTTCAACGCGCCGTCAACGCCGTCCTCCAGAAATCTGGCCACATCGATGTGCTGATCAACAATGCCGGCGTGGCGTACGTCGGCACTGTGGAAGACCTGCGCATGGAAGACTGGCATCGCCAATTCGAAACAAATTTCTTCGGCGTAGTCCGCGTAACCCAAGCTGTTATTCCGCACATGCGCGCAAATAAAAAAGGTCGCATCGTTTTGATCAGCTCGGTTGCAGGCCTGATCACCGCTCCTGCCCAAGGCGGCTACAGCGCCACCAAACACGCCATTGAAGCCTTAGGCAATGCACTTCGCCACGAGTTGCACTCCTTCGGCATCCGCACAATTCTCGTTGAACCGGGTTTCATCAAAACGGGAATTCAGAAGGCGGCGCAAGATTTGGCCACGCCGTACGAGGGTAAGATAAACAATGGACCCTACGCCAAGCTCTATTCGGCGTTCCTGACAAGCGCCAGAACCGCAAGCGAGACCGCCAAGACCACGCCGGAAGACTGCGCGCGCATCGTGCTGGAGGCGATCGAATCGCCCAATCCAAAACCACGCTACGGCGTCACGCCCACCGCGACGCTTGTAAAATGGTGCAAGCGTCTGCTCTCCGATGGCTTCATGGACCGGATGACCCTGCGCCGCTTTGGCGTCTACGAGAACTGAGTCAAGAGTCGGAGATCTGAAACGTAACGCTGTTCTCCCGCGACTGCTCCCACTTCTTGCGCCATGCGGCGTGAATCGGACTGTCCGCGTAGTCCGCCCCGACGTTATTGCACTCAATCGCGTAAACTCCATCAACTTGCGCATTTGCCTCTGAAGATCCTTTCCGTCTATGCACGTCCCACAAAAACCAGCTACCGCTCGTTCCGCTCGTTCGTAATTTGACGCGCCGGAACAGGACGTTTACCCTGAATCCGGTGCGGGAGCGATCGATGACGCGAAACGTCTGTTGGTTTTTGCTACTAACCTGCGGTTTGGCAGGCGCGGCAGAACTATCGGCCCAGGATCATGCCCAAACGAATCAGGAAGCACGCGCCATCTTCAAGCAATTAATCGAAATCAACACCGCGGAGTCCGCTGGTAATGTGACCAAGGCGGCCGAAGCCATGGCGGCTCGACTGCGCGAAGCCGGCTTTCCCGACGAAGAGGTGATTGTGGCCGGCCCGGTTGAACGCAAGAAAAACCTGGTCGTCCGTTACCGCGGCACCGGTCAAAAACCGCCAGTTCTCTTCATCGGTCACCTGGATGTAGTCGAAGCTCGCCGCGAAGACTGGAGCATGGACCCCTTCGAGTTTATCGAGCAAGACGGAAATTTCTATGGCCGCGGTACCAGAGACATGAAAGCAGGCGATGCCATCCTGGTGATGAGTTTTCTGCGTCTAAAACGCGAGGGCTACCAGCCGGATCGTGACTTGATTGTGGCGCTGACCGCGGACGAAGAAACCGGAGACTCCAACGGCATCGATTGGCTGTTGAAAGAACACAAAGATTGGATTAACGCGGAATACTGCATCAATCTGGATGGCGGCGAGTTCGAGCGCCTGAGAGGCGAACGTGTCCTCGCCGGCCTTCAGGCGAGTGAAAAAGTGTACGCTGACTATCAATTCGAAACTACCAACCCGGGAGGCCACAGCTCCATCCCCGGTCCCGAGAACGCCATCTACGAACTCGCGGCGGCATTGAGCAAGCTCGAGAAATTCGCGTTCCCTGTGAAAATCAACGAAATCACTCGCCAATATTTTGCGGAATCGGCTGGTTTCACTTCCGGTCAGGTTGCCGCCGATCTCCGCGGAGCCGCGCAACAGCCTCCAAACGCTGCCTCTATCCAGCATTTGTCCATAATTCCTTATTACAACTCACTGCTGCGCACCACCTGCGTAGCGACGATGCTTGCCGGCGGGCATGCGCCGAACGCCTTACCTCAATCCGCACGCGCCAACGTGAATTGCCGCATCTTTCCCGGCGAAGATCCCGATGACGTTCTCAAAACGCTACAGCGCGTCGTGGCGGATCCCCACGTCAAGGTCACTCTCGTCGCCGAGAAGACCTCGGACGGCAAACTGATTCCCATCGTAGCTGTGCCTCCCTCAGCGCTACAGCCGGAATTGACCAAAGCCCTGGAACGCACACTTTCCACCATGTGGACTGGCATGCAAGTTGTGCCGACGATGTCCACCGGTGCCACGGACGGCAAATATCTTCGCATTGCAGGCATTCCCACATTTGGAATAGCCTGCATGTTTTTCGACATGGAAGACGATCGTTCCCACGGCAAAGACGAACGCGTGGGCGTACAGGATTTCTATGACGGGGTCGAATTCGGCTACCGCTTCATGAAGTCACTTTCGTCCGACTGAAAAGCAAAAGCCCCCAAACCTCGGGGGCTTCTGTTATTGAATTGAAAATGAGTCAAGGCTTTGTTGGATCGGGTGCTTCGCCAGGTTTGGCGTCCTGAGGCGCAGCCGTGCTGGCCGCAACCGGCTTCGCCGTTTCCGAGCCATAGCGGGTCAAATAAGGCATAAACGGCGTCACCTCGAATGGCATCTTCTCGCGCTCCGCCACTGTGCCGACCGGCTTGCTTTTGATCAATTCCAGCCTGTCGTTCCATGGATCGATCTTTACACGGCCGCCCAAAGGCAGCGCCGCGATCTTCTGCGAATTCTGTTTCGGGTCAACCGGCGCAGTGGATTTCAAATCGTTGATCTGCGGCACACGATTGCCAAGGTGGCCGCTGATCAGATTCGGAATTTCCTTCTGCCGGGTAGCCAACGCCTGTAGGAAAAGCCCCGCGTTGCCCAACTGATTCTTATAGGGCGAATTGTTAAGAATCTGAATGGCCTTCGCGTTCGCGGCGGCTTCCTCGTCGGGAGTCCGAGCAAATCCGAAGTGGCGGAATGTGTCCTTGTCGTCGACCAGCAACTGATCGAAAAATGCGTACTGCGAATCGAGGCGGTGTCCCAGAACCACGTGGCTCAATTCGTGAGCGAGGATCGTGGCTAGGCTGGCCTCATCCGGAAGCACGTCGACCAGCCCGCGGCTGAGAACGATTGTGTGTCCGAGCGTGAACGACTCGAGCGTCGAAGTCATCAGCACGCGGCAGCGAACCTCGGGATCTACGTCGATATTATTTGTCACTTCGAGGTTGTTAATGACCGTCTCCAATACCTTGTCCACTTCGCCCTTCGGCGACATCAGTCCGATCCGTTCAAGGCGATCGGTGATGTTGTCTTCCGCCTGATGATCCCAGGACCGCTGCGCTTGGATCGGAGAAAGATCATTCGCCGTCTTGGTGTCATCGTTAACCGGGCTCTCCACCAGGATCTTGCTCAGTTCTTCTTCCTTCGAGGAGTTGCCCACGTTGTAGCCCCACAAACGGGTCTGCGCCTTGAAGTCCAGTTTCTTGCTCAGGGCGTAGTGCAAATCCTTTTCTTCGCTATAGACAAAAGAGGGCAGCCACAACCCCGGCTGCACGTTCGTGCGCCAGCTATCAAAGTGAAAATACCAACTGGAATGCCCGTTTCCATTGTACGCGCCGTTGAAGCGCACGATGTGGAAATCCTGGTCTTCCACCCAGATGCGGCCAAGGAAGCGTCCACGACTGTTCTTCTCTATCGGCGTAACGTCGAACACCAGGCAGCGCACCTCACCGAGGAATTCTCGGCGAACGTAGTCAAACTTGTAGTGCTGCTTGTCGAAGCCGTTGGTGTCGATGAAAATCATCTGCAGGAAGCCATCCGGCAGGTATTGCATCGCAAAACTGAAGAAGTTGCCGATCGAACCGACTACCTTCTTTCCCTTCCCTGACGTGTCGGTCAGGGGAACGAGGTTAACGCCCTTCTGGAGATCGGCGCGTCCGAGAAAATACTTGTCTCCCGCCGGCACTTGCCCAAGGTCTTTATCCGGTCTGAGATTTTGAATGTACGTCTCGACAAGCGGCGAGTAATTGCGCATCTGGCCGTACATGTGTTGCTCGTTGTGGATGATGCGGTCTAATGCTTGGTCCATCGTACGCGGCTGGTCCGCATCCGCCGGCGCGTTCGCCATCAGCGGCACACTCGCGCATGCGCCGAGAATCAACACAAGGATATTTTTCGACAGCGTTCGCATGTTTTATTTCTCCCTCAGTAGGCCAGCCGGAATTCGATTCGGATTACGGCCGGGTAATCCACCGGCTCACCCTGGCGCTTCGCCGGTTTGAATTTGATTTGCTGTGCCGCCCGGATTGCGGCATCGTCCAGGCCATGGCCCAAACCGCTCACCACTTTGTTCATCTGGATCGTCCCGTTGGCGAGGAATACTACGTCCAGCCGGACATCCCCTTCAATTTTCAAGCTCCGCGCTTCCGCCGTGTACTCCGGACGGGGCTTCTCCAAGATATCGGGAGGTGCATCGGCGGGCCCAGTAGCGCCGGTCTTCTTTTTCGGCGTGTCCGCAGGCGCGTCCGCGTTTGCGAAACCGCCGGCCACGACTTGGCCTTTTTTCGCGCTACCTGACGGAGGAATCGCCGTGCCATTTCCAAATCCTGTGCTCGGCACAACTCCGCGGATGCCGTCCTTGCCAGCTGTTCCGTTTCCGTAGCCCTCACCACCGGGCAACGCAGGCGAACCGAGTCGGTTCACATTCGTTGGGCGGTTCGGATCTCCCTTTCCCGCAATTCCATTCTCGTCACCAAAGCCGCCCGTCTGCACCTTGTCGACGGGAGCCTTGATCGTCGGGGTCGCCGCGCTGCCGGTCAGATTACTTAGTTTAACGTCGTCCTTCGGACGCTTCGGGCCGTTTTCCTTCGCGTCAATTTTGGCATCGTCGAACACGGGCTTCACGTCTGGAGCCTTGATGTCCGGTTTTTCGACAGGCTTCGGCTGAATGGTCTTGGGCGCCAAATTGGCAAAAATGTGCGGTTGCTGAGGATTCAGTTTTGGTGGTTCGACCGGCACCTCGGGCTTCACTTCGACCTTCGGGGCCTTTACCTTCGGTGCGGGCGGAGGCGGCGGGGCCACCGGAATCTCCGTCATTGGCTGGGCGATTTGTGTAGTCGTATAAAAGTGCAGCGCGGTCTTCATTCCCTCCGGATAAAGCAGGGGAACCAGAAGGAAAAACAGCAGGAGAGATACCTGGGCGATGGCGCTGGCACCCACTCTGCCCCAGTTTGTCTTCTGCTCGGGTAGCAACGCAAGACGGGCCGGGATGGGTTTGGTCCCGATCTGCTTCTTCCAGGATTCGGCGTTTGTAGGACGATTCCGTTGGGCATTGAACCCAACGCCCAGCGACGTTCTACGTGGTGGATCAACAGTCATCGTGGTCATCCGCTTGCCGCCTCATGAGAAAGTTCCTCCCGGAAACTTGATTCGGGGAATCAAATCTCGCCTGATTCGGGAGGTTCTCGGTGCCAGTACGAGCGTACTGATTAGCGAGAGACGGCCGAATAGGACTTTCGTACTAAAGACGCGTACTCGCTAATGATTGCGCGAGTGCACACTTGAGGACGAACGGTTACCGGGTTGAACCCGCCAAGGCGAATTTCGTTGCGGGGCGGGAGACGCAACACTCCCTTAGGATACCGCAATTCCCGAGAGAGAGACCTGCAGATTTACGCACCGGTGGACCTCCAGGGGGGTAATGGCTTTGATGCCGAGGTTGCCGAAGACGTTGGTTGCGCGCGAATGCCTGTAAGATGTAGAAATAAGGGAATTAACAGAGGTCAGGGACAAACAGTGCCAAACGACCCGCCCCTCCACCGCCGCTCGGACCCGTTGACCCTGTTGCGCGAAATCCCATCGCGCGTCGATTCGCTTTATGTCGGTTCCGCGTCCTCTACATGGCAACTTTCCCGCTCGCAATTCGCCACCGCGCTCGAACGGAGCGTCGCCAAACGGTTCGCGGACTGTACCGCTGACCAGGCCAAGCTCGAAGACTACCTCGAGACGCTCCATATCAAAGATCTCGCCCTGGCAACTGCATGCCTCGAGGGTTCCGAGCCCGCCTGGGACCACTTTGTCCACAGCTACCGCGGTTACCTGCGAGCCGCCGCCGGCAGCATCACCAAGGGCGGCAGGTCCGGTATGGACGCCGAGGAGCTGGCCGACTCGCTCTTCGCCGAACTGTTTGGCTTGGTCGATGGCAAGCGGGGCGAAGCCTCCCTCTTCCGCTATTTTCATGGGCGCAGTTCGTTGAAGACTTGGCTACGGACCATCCTTGCGCAGCGTCACATCGACGGCATCCGGCGAAGCCGCCGCTTGGAGTCTCTCGAGCGCGAAGACGGTGAAGAGGGGAAGTTGCTTCCTACGCAAATCGTTTCGTCTCCTCCTCCCGATCCGCATCGCAACCGCTACGTACGCCGGTTCGTTCTAGCGCTGAACCATTGCCTCGCGGGTCTCGCTCCAGGTGACCGCAAACGCCTCGAACTCTATTACGCGCGAGAAAAAACTCTCGCCGAAATTGGCCGTCTGTTCGGGGAACATGAATCGAGCGCCTCTCGCCACCTGGAGCGCGTCCGCCGCGAGTTGCGCGCCAAAGTCGAAGACTGTTTGCGAACAGGCCGTCACCTAAGCGACGGTTCGCACAACACGCCTCCGCTCAGCGACGCGGAAATCACTCTTTGCTTTCAGTACTCCGCGGAGGATTCTCCGATCGACTTTCGCCAAATCTTTCCGGAAAAGCCCACCGCAAAAACCGAAGCCGGACGAAAGGAATCGTCGTGAGTCCGTGCAAGAATCGATTCGCGCAACATTCTAAGAAAGGAGAGAGCTATGCCGAATGACGACCGCGAACAACGATTTGAGCGAGCCTTAGCGCGGCACCTGCCCAACGCCTCTCCTGATTCCGCCTGTCCCGATGCGGAAATTCTCGCCGCGTATCATGAGCGCACGCTTTCCGCCGATGAAATGTCGCAGTGTAAGGAACACATAGCGGGGTGCAATCGCTGTCAAGAAACGTTGGGGCTCGTGGAGCAAACAGAGCATCTGCCGGCGGCGGAATGGGAGCAAGCCGGCTCAGAACCAATTCCAGCTGCGGCAAAATCCACGGAGACACCTTTGCCGATCAGCAAGGCTCATCCTCGCCCGCCGTGGCGCTGGATTGTTCCCGTGGGGGCTATCGCCGCAAGCGTCATCTTTGTGATCGGCGTCCGGGAAATTCGCACGCAACGCAAGCAGCAGGTTTACAACGAACAAGTCGCGCAGAATCGGTTGTCCATACCGCAACTACCCATACCTCAATCCCTACCGAGCGACACTGCGACAAGACGAGAGTCGCCCGCCGCAAAATTGGACAAAGAAATTGCACCTCAAAAGAAAGCCGCTATTCCGGCTGCGCATGGATCCGTGGCAACGGACTCCGCCTTGAGCGCATCTGCTGTGCCGTCCTCCTCTGGGGAGGCCCCGGCAGCTACGAAACAAAAGGAGGGCTTGGCGGGTGTCGGCGGCACGACCGCAGCGATGGCGCCCTCTTCCGCCATTTCCGGAGGCGCAAAGAGCAGGATCGCCGAAGCGAAACCCACATCTCCCCATCCGTCCGCTGCGGCCGAAACAGTCCCCGACCGCTCCACGGAAGAAAAACAGCAGCCTGACAAGGCAGTGCAGAGCGCGGCGCAAACTCTGCAGGTCCCAGCGGCGCCGCCAAGCCTCAATACAGCGCAACTCGAGGTAAACGCGCTTCGGAACACAGACAGTCTTTTGCAAATTGCCGCCGGGAATCGTCGTTACATTGTTGCACCCGGAGAAGCGCATGCCTGGCGTCTCGGCGATGCCGGCAAAATCGAGCGCAGCACCGACCACGGCAAAACCTGGAGGCCACAACGCAGCGGTGTAACCGCGGATCTAACCGCCGGCTCGGCCACCTCCGATAAAGTCTGCTGGGTCGTTGGACGAGCTGGCACTTTGCTCCTTACCGCCGATGGAGGAAAACGCTGGAAGTTGCTCTCTTCGCCAATCCAGGAAGATTTGGGCGGCGTGCACGCCACCGATGCCTCGCACGCGTCGATCTGGAATGTAACGAACCGCATTAGCTATGAAACCTCCGACGGCGGCGAAACCTGGCAACGTTCTGCGAATGAATAAAAAGTCTCTGCAAGCGATTTCCTCCACTTCGTTCTAACCAGGAAGGTAATTTTGGTTTAGGAGCTCTTCATGAAAACTTCGCACAATTCAAGGAAGGCCGTCTGCCGTTGGTCTGCAGCTGGCGCGGTCATCGCTTTAGCGACCGTCGCTGCGTTGGTGCCGTCTTATCCGGCAGGCAAAAGGGCAAATCCGCAAGAGAAAGATCCTTCCGCGGCAAGCGCTGGCCAATCTACTTCCCTGAACGATCAAACCGACCTTGCCGTCACTGTGTACAATTCAAACATCGCGCTCATTCGCGACGTCCGCCAGTTGCAATTACCGACGGGCGAATTTCGCCTGAAGTTCATGGACATCGCCGCCACCGTGAATCCCGCCACGGTTCATTTTCGTTCCCTCACAGAACCTGAAAAGTTGGGCGTCCTCGAACAAAACTACGAATACGACCTGCTCGAACCCAACAAGCTCTTGAATAAATATGTCGGCAGGGAAGTCACGCTGGTGCGCAGCTACATGGATAACGGCACCACCAAGCACGAAGAAATCAAGGCCACACTTCTCGCCAACAACAACGGCCCCGTCTGGAAAATCGGAAACGACATCGTCACCGGTGTCTATGGCGAAAGCTATCGTTTTCCCGAAGTTCCGCCTAACCTCTATGACCGCCCTACGCTCTTGATGTCTCTCGAAAACTCGGGGTCCCGAAAACAGTCGATCGAAACTTCCTATCTCGCGAGCAATCTCTCCTGGAACGCGGACTACGTGCTGACTGTCGGGCGCGAGGACAAAGCCGCGGACCTCGACGGTTGGGTGACTCTTACCAACAATTCAGGCACCGCTTTCCACAACGCCAAGCTGCAACTCGTTGCCGGCGATCTGAACCGCCTTCCCGTCAAAGAGCAATACAGGGCCATGGATGCCCTTGCGGCGGTTCCGGCTGCGAAGGCTGCCGGCGGCTTCGTGCAGGAAAATTTCAGTGAATACCACCTCTATTCGTTGGGACGGCGCACTTCCGTTGAAGACAAGGAGACCAAGCAGATCAGTTTGCTCGAAGGCAGCGGCGTTCCCGTCGAGAAACTCTTCGTCGTCAATGGGCAGAATTTCTATTATCGCAATGCCCAAAATCCCGGCTCGCCGCTCAAGGATGCTGTAATGGTTTTCTACAAATTCAAGAACGAAGAAAAGGCCGGCCTCGGCATTCCCCTTCCGGGAGGAAATCTGCGCGTCTACCAAAAGGATTCGAAAGGCGGTCTGCTATTTATCGGCGAAGATCACATCGATCACACGCCCAAGGACGAATTTGTCACGGTGAAAATCGGAAACGCCTTCGACGTCGTCGCCGAGCGCAAACAAACCGACTACAAAAAAATCGCCGACCGCGTCTACGAAATGGAATTTGAAATCACCCTGCGGAATCACAAAGACGCGCCGGTCAACGTGCAGGTGAACGAACCCGTCGGCGGCGACTGGGAAATTCTGAGCTCCACTTTCCCCGCGAAAAAGACCGACGCCTTCGCTGCCCAATTTAACGTGCCGGTAAAGCCGAACGGCGAATCCGTCCTCAAGTACCGCATCCGCGTCCACTGGTAGCTACATCTGAATCTATCCGACCGCTACTCGTCCGTGATTTGTCATTCTGACACCGTGCGACGAGGATCGGCCGAAGGACCTTAAGCCCTGCGTCTTGCCTCTGGAGCCACTCGCCAGCCGCAGCGCCACGCCCTTAGCCGGCAGCTTGGGGTCGCTCTCCCTCATTCACGCCACCCCGCCACAAAAATCATCTCCGGCGAAATATCCCCCAGCGCCGATCCATCAAAATTTCCATAAACTCCCTCGATGCGAAACCCGCAGCGCGCCAGCAGATGCTCCACTTCATAACGGAAAAAATAGCGCAGCGTCCACGCCATCACCAGCCGTTCCTGCTTTCCATCGGCGTGCGTCACCCGAAAAATCATCTCCACATCGTTTCGTTGCTGTCCACGATGAAACGCCGCCACCCGTTCGGATAGCGCCACATGCCGACCGCCCGGAAGTTCATATTCGATCAACGCAGACTCCTTCAGGAACGCCGGATCGTACATCCGCTCCGGATCGGTTTGAAAGAAGTCCACAATAAGATGACCGCCCGGAGCGAGATGTTTGCACGCGCAATTCAGGCAATCCATCTGTTGCTCGATTTCCAGCAGGTGCTGAAACGGCCGGAAGGGAATCACGATCGTACGGAATTTCTCTTTCAAATCAAACTGCGTCATGTCGCCCTGCACCAGATGAACCCGCTCGCGTGCCTCCCGGCGCAAAGCGGCCCGTTTTTCAACGGCGCGCTCCAACATTTTTTCCGAAATATCCAACCCCACCACGCGATAGCCTGCTTCGGCGATCGCCATCGTGATGCGTCCCGTTCCGCAACCCAATTCAAGGACCGGATCTCCGTACTTTCTTGCAGCGCCGGCATAGAACGCCACGTCTTGCGTTCGGTTCACTACGATCGGCGAACTGTCGTAATAGTCCGCGATGAAACTGTCGTAGAGAAACTTTCGTTCGGTCATTCACTCACCACGGCGTCGGCTTCGATCTCCAGCAGGATTTCCGGTGAAATCAGCCGCTTCACCTCCACCATGCTCGTGGCAGGGAGAATCCCCTTAAAAAACTCCCCGTGTGCCCGCCCGATTTTTTCCCAGTCGTCAATGTTTGTGACAAAAATGCGCGTGCGTACCACATCCTTCAGGTTCGCTCCGGCACGCTTGAGGGCCGCCTCGATGTTCCGGACGATCTGAACCGTCTGCGCGTACGGATCGCCGATACCGACAATTTGATTGTCCGGCCCCGTCGCGGTCGTGCCGGATACGCTGATGTGATTGCCGATGCGCACCGCGCGCGAGTATCCCACAATCGGCTCCCAGCGTGTGCCGCTGGAAATGTTCTGCCTTGGCATTTTGGCTCCCTGGGGCGGCCTGTCTTTCCATGCCCTTGCAGACCGCATGCTAAACTCAAAAGAAGAAGTATCGCATAGGGCGATTCCTGTGTCTGGCCCTGCAGAAAGATCCGTAAAGAGATGACAGATGCGCTGTAACAACATCATCGAAGCTGTCGGGAAGACACCGCTTATCCGGCTCAATCGCGTCGCTACCGGCTTGAAGCCGCAAATTTGGATAAAAGCAGAAATGCTCAATCCGGGCGGTTCGGTGAAAGACCGCATCGGCATCACCATGATCGACGATGCCGAGAAAAAAGGCTTACTCAAACCCGGTGGCACCATCATCGAAGGCACCAGTGGAAATACCGGCATGGGTTTGGCCCTCGTGGCGGCCGTGCGCGGCTACAAATGTGTGTTCACTACCACCGACAAACAGTCCAAGGAAAAAGTGGATTTACTCAAGGCGCTTGGCGCCGAAGTGATTGTCTGCCCAACTGCGGTCGAGCCGGAGGATCCGCGCAGCTATTACAGCATCGCGAAAAAATTAGCCCGTGAAATTCCTAATTCCTTCTATCCGAATCAATATGACAATCCCACGAATCCGGAGGCTCACTACAAAACCACCGGCCCGGAGATTTGGGAAGACTCTGAAGGTAAAATTACTCACTTCGTTTGCGGCATGGGCACCGGGGGCACTATCAGCGGTGCCGGCAAATACCTGAAGCAGAAAAATCCTAAGGTGCAGATCGTCGGCGTCGATCCGGAAGGCTCTCTCTATTACGATTTTCATAAGACCGGCAAGGTTACCAAAGCGCGCACCTACGTGGTTGAAGGCATTGGCGAGGACTTCTTCCCCACCACGATGGATATGTCCGTTCTCGACGATGTAATCCAGGTGAACGACGAAGAATGCTTCGTGGCCGCGCGCCGTTTGGCAAAGGGCGAAGGAATTCTTACGGGCGGCTCGGGCGGCGGCTGCTTGTCGGGAGCTCTGCGGCTCGCAAACACTCTTGGGCCGGATGCGTTCATCGTTGCGTTGATGCCCGACACCGGCATGCGCTACCTGAGCAAGGTCTACAACGACGAGTGGATGCGCGAGCGCGGCTATGTCGAATCGAGCGTCCCGCTCACCGCGGCTGAGGTGGTCACGGCGAAAAAGGGTTCCGGCAAGGTTCGCGAACTGGTGATCGCGCGGCCTTATCAAACTGTCTTCCATGCGCTAAAAACCATGCAGGAACAGGATATTTCCCAAATCCCCGTGTTTGAAGAAAACTTGCCCATCGGCACGGTTTATGAAGATCAAATCCTCACGCTCGCACTTCAAGGAAAAGATCTGCGAAAGCTCGTCGTTCGCGAAGTCATGGCCAAGCCTCTCCCGAAAGTTCCGAAAAACGCCCCGGTCGAGCGCGTCACCTATATTCTCAGCCACGAAAATCCCGCGGTCTTTGTGGAAATGGATGATGCTCGCTTCGAAATCCTCACGAAATACGATTTGATGAGCACTGTCGCCGCACTCATGGAACAGAAGCGCTAAGCAGTCTTTGCGGGAACAAAAACAAACAGGACCGAAAAAGTGAAAATTCAGGATTTCAACGACAAATTGAAGGATTCCATTCTTATCGCCGACGGCGCGATGGGCTCGCTCTTGCACGAATTTGTCGGTCCCGTACGTTGCATCGATGAGCTGAACTCGATTGAGCCGGAAGCAGTTTTTCGTGTTCACCAGGCTTATATCGACGCTGGCGCGCAGATCATCGAGACCAATACATTTGGTGCCAATCGCTTCAAGCTCGCGCCTCTTGGCCTCGGCGACGACGTTCAGCGCCTGAACAGCCGCGGCGTGAAGATCGCCCGCGAAGCTCGCGAATCCGCCTCCCGCGAGGTCTTAATCGCCGGTTCGATCGGGCCGCTCGGCATCGGCGTACAGGCTCGCCATCCAGAGCCCGATGAAATCCTCGCGGTGTTTCACGAGCAGGCGCTGGCTTTAGAGGAACGCGGCGTCGATCTTTTTATTCTCGAAACCTTTTCCTATATCGAAGAACTGCTTCTGGCAGTCGACGCAATCCGTTCCTTCTCTTCGCTGCCCATCGTTGCCGAGCTGACCTATTCCGAAGAAGGCACCATTTACGGAGACATCCGCCCTTTTCTCGCCGCCGCAATGCTGAAGGAAAAGGACGTTCAAGTCATCGGCGCGAACTGCACCCTGGGCCCGCAATCGCTTCTGCCGATTATTCAGGAGCTCGCGAACACCGGAAATATCTGCGTCAGCGGCATGCCGAATGCCGGCTTCCCGAAGCGCGAAGGCGACCGTATCGTGTATCCGAAATCTTCGCCCAATTATTTCGCGGAGTTCGCCCGCGAAGCCACGGCCCTCGGCGCCCGGATTCTGGGAGGCTGCTGCGGCACCACTCCGGCGCACATTCGCGCCATGGCGGAAGCGGTCAAGTCGCTACGCCCAGCACACGCACCGGCACAAGCCACGGTTGTGGCCAGTGCGCAGCCTGCCGTTCCTATCCAGGAGCGCGAGCCGGAAAGCAAGCTCTGGAAAAAATTGCAGAAGAAGGAATTTGTCGTCTCCGTTGAAATTGATCCACCGAAAGGTCTGTCGCTCGACCGCATTTTCGAGCAGGTCGATAAAGTAATGTCGTCGAATAAAGTCGATGCCATCGACATCAACAGCGGCGCAATGGCCCGCGTCGGCATGGACGCATTGATTGTAGCGGGAGCGCTCGAAGCTCGCGGTGTGGAAACGATTCCGCACTTGACCACACGCGATCAGAACATCATCGGCCTGCAGGCCATGCTGCTTGGTGCCTGGACCGTCGGCGGCGTCCGCAACGTCCTCGGGATCACCGGCGATCCGCCATCGGTCGGCGATTACCCCGAAGCTAGCGGCGTCTATGAAGTCGATTCCGTCGGCCTTACCAAAATTCTCCATCGTTTGAACCAGGGTACCGACTGGGCCGGCAAGACTCTCGGCGGCCAAACGAATTTCACCATCGGCGTAGCGCTGAATCCCGTGGGGGATGATCTGGACGATGAGATCGCGCGCTTTCACCAAAAGATCGAGGCGGGCGCGCATTTCGCCATGACCCAACCGCTTTTCGATCCCGAGCACTGGCACGCTTTCCTGAAGAAGCTCGGAGGCCCGCCGGCCATTCCCGTGCTGATCGGTGTCTGGCCTCTGAACAGCTACAAGCAGGCGCTACGCCTCAACAACGAAGTTCCCGGCATCCTGATTCCGGAGCCGCTGCTGAAATCCATGGAAGCCGCCGGCGCATCCGCGCGCGATCGCGGTTTCGACGTAGCGCGAGACATGCTCAAATGGGCGCGCATGGAAATGGCTGGCGCGTACCTGATTCCGCCGTTCAAGCGCTACGAAGAGATTGTCGAGATTTTGTAATCGCTACGGTGCTTTTGCGTCCAGACTTGTGTGGTCGTGGATGATGCGCCAGCCATTGGGAAATTGCTGAAACACCAGCGTAAAGATTCCTCCCAATTCGCCGGAGTCGCGCTTCAAATGCCAACGTCCAAGAACCAGCGCCGCATTTTTTCCCAAGGAACGCACTTCGAGATCCGAGAAATCGAGATGTCCCATTGTGTTCTGGTCGGGATAATTTTTCCGGTAGCGTTCCATCACCGGTTGCCAGCCGCGCGTAATTCCGCTGCTCCCCGCAAACGTCACCTCCGGCGAATTCCAGTAGCTTTCCATGAACGCCACAACATCGCCTCGATTCCAAGCTTGCCGCTGCATGTCGAGGACAGCGATAATCGCCGCGCGAGCAGAATCGGCTTGTTCGGCCGATTGACCGGAACTGACCTGTGCGGGCAGGCCAAGGAACAGAACCGACGCTGCCAGTGCCATTAAGACTCTTGATTTCATGTATTTACCTCAGAACACCGGATCGCAGCATAATCGAACCGCAGCCGTTTTAGCAACAAATCCTGTCCCGCGAATGAGTTAGCCCCGCTCGGGCTATTCCGCTAGTACTCGGGCGCTATTGGGCGAAGCAGAACAAGAGAGCATTCTCTACGTGGAGGCGAGGGATGTTCTCGGCGATCTTATTCACAATCTCGATCGTGGCCCTAGCGCAGTTCGCGCTGTACTACTGGCGCGCCGTGCTCGCCGGGGTAGCCGCGCAGCCGATTCCCATGGAGATTCTCGAAGCCGCCCAAGTGGAAGAGTCGCGGATGTGCGGCGCGGACTTCGAGAAACTTGCCAGCCTTCTCATTCTTACTCCGGAACTAAAACGCGCGCACGGCGGACTGGGCTTCGTTCCCACATATTTCAAGCTCATCGGAAAAGTCTCAAACCTGTTCGGGCAAATCTCTCCTGCGCTGACAAGCTGGGTTGAACAAGAACGCACATTGTGCGCGCGATTCGCGGCGGTGCAAGTTGGCCGCCGCCTGGAAGCGAACCTGGCTCAGGCCGCTTCCATGCGTTCGATCTAACAAACGCTTTTCAGAAGTCCGGCCTTTCTTCCCCCAAAGATAGTCCTTTGTCGTCGACGGCCAATGCTATGCTTATGCTCCGCCCGATAACCTTCTAGAGAGGAAGACCTTCATGGCAGACCTAGATCAACTGAAGATGAAGTACGGGTCCGTATTGAACGCGATCAGTCAGTCCGGCGTGCGCCTTTCCCACGTGCACATTCAGGACGACAAGCTCTACATCGAGGGAGCCTGCGGCAGCGAGGCGATCAAGAACAAAATCTGGGATCAAGCAAAGCTCGTCGATACCACTTACAGTGACTTGACGCTGAATCTGTCCGTCGATCCTTCGCTGGCGCCACCGCCGCCCGCGGAGAAAACCTACACGGTCGCGGCCGGCGATTCGCTTTCGAAGATTGCCAAGCAGTTTTACGGAAACGCGAACGAATACATGAAAATCTTTGACGCCAACAAGGATAAGCTGAGCGATCCGAACAACATCAAGATCGGCCAGCAGCTTGTGATTCCCAACTAACAATTCGTTTCAGCGAAAAACGAGACCGGGTGGAGCGAATGCCTCTGCCCGTTCGTTTTTTCGCGGAGTAACAAAGAGGGATGCCTCACTCCGAGGACTCCGTTCGGAATGACGGATCTGAATCTCAGTATGCCCAGCGGAGGAGGGTGGCGCCGGAAGTGAAACCTGCTCCGACGGCGGCCAGCAGAACCAGGTCGCCCTTCTTTAGTTTTTTCTCATCGAGAGCCGTTTGCATCGCTAACGGTATCGTTCCGGCGGTGGTGTTACCGAATTGCTCGATGTTGATGATCACTTTATCCAGCGGCATTCCGAGGCGCTCCGCTGTTGCGGTGATGATGCGGCGATTTGCCTGATGCGCAATGAAGCAATCCACATCCTTGCCGGTCAGCCCGTTTTTCTCCAAGATGCGTTCGGTCATTTCCGCCATTTTCTTTACGGCGTACTTGAACACGTTTTTTCCATCCTGATGGATGTAGTGCATTTTCTGGTCGACAGTGTCGTGAGAGGCCGGATTCAGGCTACCTCCCCCCGGCATATAGAGGAACTGCCCGCCGCCGCCTTCGACCTGGGCCACATGGTCGATGATTCCCGCCGCTTCTCCGTCGTTCGACGGCTCGAGCAATACCGCGCCTGCGCCGTCGCCAAAGATGATACAGACCGCTCGGTCGGTGTAATCGGTCATGGAGGAGTTGACGTCCGATCCGATTACCAGAACCTTCTTGTACTGCCCGGATTCCACGAACTTCGCCCCGGTGTTCAGCGCATACACGAAACCCGAACAGCCCGCGGAGACATCGAAACCCCAAGTATTTTCGATTCCCAGCTTGTGCTGCACCAGGCAAGCCGTCGAGGGATACATCATGTCCGGCGTCACCGTGCCGACGACGATCAGGTCCACTTCCTGCAGGTTGAACGGCTGGACCGCTTGCAGCTTCTTCACCGCCTCCACCGCTAAATCGCTGGCAGCCACGCCCTTATCGACCAGGTGGCGTTCGCGGATGCCGACCCGTTCCATGATCCATTGGTTGGTGGTGTCCACCATTTTTTCCAGGTCCGCGTTCGTCAAGACCCGCGGCGGAACGTACCCGGCTACACCCGTAATTTTTGCGGCGACGCGGCGAGACATGATGCTCCTTGGGAAGTTCGAGCCCCTGGTGCCAAACGTTGATTCTATGCGAAGCGCTTCCGCAGAGACAAGCGGAAGGCTGCGCTCATGGTGCGGACAGAATTTCGTGACGCCACGTAATCTCCGCCGTTTTCTGCAGCATGGCCGCCACGGAGCAGTATTTATCTTTGGTCAGTTCGATCGCGTGCTTCAGCGCGCCTTCGTCCACCGTGCCGCGCAGGCGAAACAGCACGTCCAGCTTCACCCACACCCTGGGCGGTTTGGCAGCGCGCTCGCCGGAGCAGACCACTTCGAGCGATTCCAGTTTCTGCCGTTTCTTCTCCAAGATGATGACGATGTCCGTCGCCGTGCATGCGCCGAGCGCCATCAAGGTCATCTCCATCGGCGACGGAGCGGTATTGGACTCGCCGTCGGAGTCGAACGCCACGGTATGACCCGACGGGTCTGTAGCCGCGAATTTCTGTTGTCCCGTCCACTTCACAGTTGCGGTTGGCATAGCCATTTCCCCAGCGCGCCTTCGAAAGCCTCGGTTCCACTGTAGCAGAGTCGTCCAGCGAGGCGTGGAATCCAGTACCTTAGAATCTCATCCGTTCTGGCGGGTTGCGGCGCGGCAAAAGGTAAGCTTTTTTGTAGCGGACTAAGAACAGTGGAAAGTCCCAAGATACTGGCCTGAAGGCGCAGCGCTACCGGAGCTGAAGATCACGAGTTTCGGGAGAGGAGGGAAGTGACTTCGATGATGGGATTCGGAAGCTGGCGCATGGCACGGACGAAGGCGACGACGAGTTCGGGATCGAACTGGTTGTTGGCGCAGCGTTCGACTTCGGCGAGGGCTTCTTCGGCGGTGCGGCCCTTTTTGTAGCTGCGGTCGCTGGTGATGGTGTCGTAGGAATCGGCGATGGTGATGATGCGGGCGCCGAGAGGGATATTCTGTCCGGCGAGGCCTTCAGGATAACCGGAGCCGTCAAAAAATTCGTGATGATGCAGGACCATCTGGCGAATGCGCTCGAGCGGAGCCATGGGCTCGAGCAGTTTTCCGCCGAAGATGACGTGAGTCTTCATGGTGTCCCACTCTTCGGGATTGAGCGGGCCGCCTTTATTCAAGATATGTTCGGGGATGCCGACTTTGCCGACGTCGTGAAGGATGGCGCCCATACGGATTTCTTCCACTTCGCCTTCGGACATGCCCAGGGCTTCGGCGAGAAGAGCGGCGTAGGCGGAGACTTTTTGCGAATGGCCTTGGGTGTACTGGTCCTTGGCGTCGATAGCGTAGGCGAGCGAAGTGACGGTGTCGAGGATGGATTGTGGAAGGCCGTGTGGACCATCGGCGCGGTCGAACGCGGAAACTTCCGCGGCGGGCAGCGAATCGGAAAATTGCCGCAGGCGCTGGTAGATTTCTTCAAAGGCTTCTGGGCCGGTGGCGAAGAGACGCTTGAGCGTCACGCCGAGATAGGCTTCGAGGACGTCGCGCTTCCAGCGGCGGGATTCGTTGGGATCGATGTGCTCGGCGGTGGAGACCGTGTTGCCGCCCTGGTGCTTGGAGAGGTACATGGAGGCGTCGGCGACTTGGATGAGTTCTTGCGGAGCGGAGCCATGCAGCGGGTAGGAAGCCACGCCAAAGCTAGCGCTGATATTTTTTTCGCGCAGCAGCGGGTCGGAGGCAATCCACCCGCGCAGTTTGGCGGAGAGCTGGCGGGCCTGCTCCATGGTAGTTTCGGGCATGAGGATGACGAATTCGTCTCCGCCATAGCGCGAGACGACGTCCGAGCGGCGGCAATTGGCTTCCAGGATTTGACCGACGCGCTGGAGAACGAGGTCGCCTTCGAGGTGGCCGTAGAAATCGTTGACGAACTTGAAGCGGTCGAGGTCCATGAGAACCAGAGCAAAAGAACGCCCGGCGCGGGAAGAGCGCTTCCATTCCGAAGAAAGCGCTTCCATGAAGAAGCGGTGGGTTTTTACGCCGGTCAAACCGTCGGTGATGGCTTGCTCCTGGGCTTTCTGGAAGGTTTGGGCATTGTGGAAGGCGCCAGCGATCAGGTCGGCGAGGGTGTGCAGGAGAAGCGATTCCTCTTCGGTGAAGTCGGCGCGTTCGAGGGTTTCGACGTACAGGACTCCGTGTAGATGATCGCCATAGAAAATAGGCAGGGCCATGGCGGTTAGCGAATCGGCGAGAACCGGTTGCGGGCTGTTTTGGGAGTTGACGGAGGAACGGTAGGTACTGGCTTTGCCGGTGCGCGCCACCTGGCCGATCAAGCCGGTGTCGAGGGGGATTTTTTTGCCAAGCGCGCCGCGACGTTTGCCGCTTTCCGCGGAGACGATGAGTTCGCGGGTGGTGTACTCGAGAATGGCGATGCCGATGTGGTCGTAGGAAAGGCCGTTTTCGAGCTGGCCCGCGATTTTGGCGAGGATTTCATCGGGGTTGAGAGTGGCGATGGCATCACGAGAGATTAAGTTGAGCAGGCTCAGATGGCGGGCTTTGGTGCGCTCTTCCTGGAAAAGGCGGGCGTTTTCGATTGCAATGCTGGCCTCGCTGGCGAGGACACGCATCAGTTCGAGATGGCCTTCGTCGTATGCGCGCTCGTTGTCGGAGAAGATGCACAGAGCGCCGATGGCGTGATCGTAAGCGACAAGCGGAACGCCACAGAAGGACCCGGCAGTGCGGAGCGGCTCGACGCCGAGCTTGCGGACTTCGGAGACGAAGTTGTCGCGAACAAGAACGGGCTGGCGAGTGCGGAGAATATATTCGGTGAGATGGTTGCCGGCCGGGCGGGAGCGTTGGGGAAGGCGAACGCCCTTGACGAGTTCGAGGTCGAAGTGAATCTGGTCGCGGGCGGAATCGAAAGTGGCGAGATAGAGGTTTTCGACGTCGAAGAGGCGGCGGAGTTCTTCCCAGAGTCTGCGCAGAAGATCTTCCTTGTTGAGGGTGGAGCTGAGAGCGCGGCCGATTTCGTTCAGGACGTGGAGTTCTTCGGAGCGGCGGGACGTCTGCTGAATCAAGTAGCTATTTTCGACGGCGACGCCGATCTGGTGGCCTAGAGCGAGAAGGAGGCGCAGCTCGGCGGGAGTGAAGCGGCGGCTGTCGGGAGTGCCGAGAAGAAGCATGCCGAAGGCTTGTTCTTTGGCTTGCAGGCTGATGACCACGGCGCTGCGAAGGCCGTGTTCGAGCGCGAGTTCGCGGAAGCGGCGGATGGGTTCGTCCTTTTCGAGGGCGGAGAGGTTGTCGTCACGGAGGTCGCGGAAACCGAGCAAGCCGCCGAGGCGCGAAACCATACTGACGAGATACTCATCGAGGCCTTCGGTTTGCGCTTTGCGGCAGAAGTCTTCGGAAATGCCGGCGGAGACTACGGAACTTGGACCTGCAGGATCGCCGTGATGGAGGAATAATGCGCCGGCGGGAAGACGGATGACGCCGAGAACGCGATCGAGGGCTTGCGCGAGCATGCGCTGGATTTCGCCGCCAACGAAGGTCGAAGTGGCGAGGTTGAGGTTGGAAAGCGCGAGCATGTTGCGTTCGACGCGGCGCTTTTCCTCTTCGTAATTCGCCATCAGGAGCAGCATGCAGACGAAAAGCATGGGAATGACGGTGATCATCTGGAGGGACTGGCCGAGGAATGCGCGTGCGCCGTGGAGGCCGTAGAGAGAGAGAGTCAGGAGGCCCCAGAAAGCGAAGGCGATGGCCAGGAGCTTGTCCGAGAGAGTTTCGTGGTTGCGACTTTCGAGCCAAAAGAGTAGGGCGACGGCGACGTAGAGCAATGATGCGGGCATTACCGCGGAAACGAGCAGAACCTGGGAAGCGTTGGCGAGGGACCAGGCGAGGAGAATCGCGGCGGTAGTTAGGGCGAGACCGAACCAGGGCTTTTGACGAATATAAACCTGCGTGCCGAGAAAAAAACTGATTCCGGCGAGGGCGAACAGGCCGGGGCTGAGCGCGGCGAAAAATGCATTCGGGGCAACCCACTGAGAGAGCGCCGCGGGAAGCAGGTGGAAGGCATAGAGCAGCCAGGCGGCGGCCCAGTAGAGCAGGTAGGATTGCCGCTTCAGCGAATAGATCGAAGCGAAAAACACCGCGACGAGAATCGTGGCGAGCAGAAAACCGATGGCGATGAGACTCTGAACCATTGAGAAGACTGGGCTTTCCCGTTGTGTCGAAAAGCAAGACGGCTACGGTGCTAATCGCACTCAGGCAGTCCGGCACTTCCGCCGCGAATTCGCGCCGCGAGAGACCTGGAAAAACACTGCTGCGAGGCGCACCTATGCCGCCTAACCACACACAATCGAATCACTTGCGATTATGAGGCTAACAAAAATGGGGCGGCAAGCGTACCAGGGTACTGTTGGCGTAAGAGGTAGCAGGGGCCAGGCGGAAGCGTTGGCCTTGTGCCGATGACGGGCGCAAGGTAAGTTGCTAAGCCCGGAGGGCTTTCATGTGGATTTCGTGCGACAGGTTGGCGCTGACGGTCCTGCTGTTCGCCTTGCCGTTCGTATGGTGGCACGAGCCGGAAGTTCACGGCGCCCCAATGAGAGAGAACTCGGCGATGATTCCCGCCGGTACGGTTATCCCGATACGGCTAGACAAGCCGATTTCGGTAAAAGATGCGAAGCGCGGACAGGCGATAGAGGCAAAAATTGCGCAGGCCGTGCCGCTTCCGGATGGAGAAAAGATTCCCTTTAGAGCAACGATCAAAGGCTCGATTTTGTCGGTGGAAACGGATACGGATGGTTCGGGCATGAAAGTGACTCTAAAATTCGATCAACTGGAAGATCACAAAGAAGCGGTACCGATTGTGACATACCTGCGGGCGATTGCGTCTCGTCGCGCAGTGCAAACCGCACAATTGGCGCATTCCGGCGCGGATATCGGCACCCCGAATGGCTGGGCGGATACCGTGCAGATCGGGGGAGACGTTCGTTTCGGCAATGGGGGTGCGGTGCGCAACCGGGCGAAGGAGCAAGTAGGGAAAGGAGTAGCCGGCGGAGTTCTAGTACACGTCAGCGCCAATCCGGCTCTGGGTTGTGATGGCCCGATTGAAAGTGACGATCTGCAAGCGTTGTGGGTTTTTTCGTCGGATGCCTGCGGTGTCTACGATCTGAAGGGGATCAAGATCGTACACACCGGGAAAAGCTTGCCGGTCAGTGAAATTACGCTGCACTTTGAAAAAGACGATGCGAAATTGGAAGCCGGAACCGGGATGCTCTTGCGGATAGCATCGAAGCCTTAGGCATTTCTCATTTGCCGGCTGGCGATGAAGCGCGGAATACGCGCCGGGGAACAAGACCTTCTGCACGGAGGGGTTTGCGCGAGCGGGGCGGCCGCGAACCCGAATTGTCGGAACGGCTCGGGCCGTTCCACAAATAGACCGTCGCATAGGCGCGCCAAGGCCGCCACGCCTGGGAGCGTTCGTCGAGCGCGCGAGGGTTCGTTAGCCCCAATGTTCGGAGGAGTCCAAGATCGCCACTTGGCAGGGCGTCTGGCTCACCGAGCGCGCGCATCGCAATGTATTGCGCGGTCCATTTCCCGATTCCAGGGATTTCACATAGCCGCGTGAGGAAGTGTTCGGAATCAGCGATCGCGTCAAAACGAATTTGATTTGAGGCAACTGCGTGAGCCAGTGCGCGGACGGTTTCCGAGCGCGCTTTCGTCAGTCCGGCTTTCGTCAGATCCACCTCCGCAAGAATCGCGGGAGGCGGGAAAATGTGAGTCAGCTTGTTCATAGCAGGACGAGGCTCGCCAAAAGTAGCGACCACACGACCAGCCAATGCTGTCGCGGCAGAGACGCTGATCTGCTGGCCGAGAATCGCGCGTACGGCAAGTTCGAAACCGTCCCAGCATCCGGGAATGCGCAGGCCGGGAGTGTCGCGAATTCGTTCGGCAAGCGCGGGATCTTTTCTGAGAGTCCGCGCGATGTCCGTCCAATCCGCGTTCAGATCGAACATGGCGCGCAGGCGCTCGATGATCAAGAAGAGCAGGCAGGGGTCGCCAAACTGAATCCTAACAGCGAGCGCATGTGCGGCCGCATTCAGCGAAACCTCAAAGTACCCGTCCTCTCCTTGCAGCGAAATCGTGCGACGGTAGGTGCCATGTTCGACCGCTTCCACGCCTGGAATGGCGCGCTTGGCTAGAAAGGCCAGCATGCCGCCCCAGTGATACGGAGGCCGGTACCGAAGTTGGAACAGATATTGGTTCTCCGCTGGATGTGCTGCGGGACGCGCGAGCTTGCGAATCCGCGTTGGAGTCCGCTTGTAGAGTTTTTGGATTGCCGCATTGAATCGGCGGACACAGCCGAAGCCCGAAGCGATGGCAACCTCACCCATCGGCAAGCGTGTTTCGTCGATCAACTTCTTGGCAAAATGCAAACGACGGGTATGGGCAACAGCGCTGGGCGTCGCGCCTAAGTGTTTTAGAAATAGGCGGCGAAGGTGGCGGGAGCCGATGCCGAGTCGATCCGCAAGAGCTTCCACGCCGCCGTCCTCTAAACCGCTTTCGGCGATTAGCCGCAAGGCCCGGGAAACGGTGTTTGAGGTGCCGGACCATGCAGGAGTTCCGGGCGAGCACTCCGGCCGGCAACGCAAACACGGGCGAAATCCCGCTTCGGCGGCGGCTGCCGCGGTCTCAAAATAGCGGACGTTTTTCTCTTTTGCGGTGGGGGCGGGACAGATCGAGCGGCAATACACACCGCTGCCAAGCACACCAATGAAGAATTTGCCGTCGAACCGCGGATCGCGGGAGAGCCTTGCCCGCGAACATATCTTTCGATCGAGTTTCATTTTTCTCGGTAGATTCATAATAGCCGAATCGATAGCACGAATTGGACGTTTTCGGACTACAACCTAACGAAGAGGCGAAGGCCGGAAACGTCCAAATTACGAGGTAGCGAAGTCCGAGAACGACCAACATGCCGCGGGCAAAAAACCTACGCTTCGCATCAACCGCCCCAATGGATGCGCGAGATGCGGATAAGCCCAGCGTAGTCTAGTGGCTTGGCTTCATGGCGGATTTGGTGCTGTACACCCCAAACGCGGCGAAGATGCACTCGGTCTACGTGTTCCTTCGCCGCGTCCCCGATCCACATATAGAGACCTGAAGCGCGAGCCAAGGACGAGATTCAGAGGTAGACAATCGCAGGAGGAAATATGAGGAGAAGAGTGTTGGTTGGAGAAGTTATCTTGGCCTTATGCGCGGCGGTCTTTCCCTGGGTTTGCAGCGGTGGTTTTATCCTGCTTGCGCGGACGCACTCCAGCGCGCCGACGGTCACAGATGATGCAAAAACGGTGGCCGCGTTGGACACCGAATATCAGGCTGCGGTGAAGAATAACAACCTCGATGTGATGAATCGCATTCTAGCAGACGATTTTATCCTGGTGACGGGCTCGGGAAAGGTTTTCACGAAAAAGGATCTGCTCGAAGAAGCGCGGAGCGGCCAATATGTTTGGGAGCACCAGGAAGATACGTCACAGACGGTTCGCATGTGGGGCGACACGGCCGTCGTGACAGCGAAATTATGGGCCAAGGGGACGAAAGACGGGAAGCCCTTCGATCATACGTTGTGGTTCAGCGACACGTACGTACGCAGACCCTCTGGATGGCGGTACGTTTTTGGGCAGGCGTCGCTGGCGCTACCGGGCGCTTCCTAATCCGTGGCACGTCATTACTGGCTGTCTGTGATGATGGCGAAGAAGTTTAATCGTAAAAAAGTGTAAGAGTGTCAGAGCGCTGGCGTGTTGGACGCGTTGGGCAGGCTTCCGCTAAACTGGAGTTTTCAGCGCTAGAGGCGGGAAGCCACTGACTATGACTGAAGCGAATAACACTCCCCAGGGAAGCATTCGAGTGCGTTTTGCGCCTTCGCCGACAGGGTATCTCCACGTCGGAGGGGCGCGCACGGCTCTGTTCAACTGGCTGTTTGCGCGCAAGAACCGCGGAACGATGATTCTGCGGATCGAGGATACCGATGCGGAGCGCAACAAGCCGGAACTCGTCGAAGGCATCATCGACGGACTGAAGTGGCTGGGCGTGGATTGGGATGAAGGGCCGTTTTACCAGTCGCAGCGAAAGCGGCTTTATCGCGAAGAGGCGAAGAAGTTGCTCGCGAATGGGAAAGCTTTCTTGTGCTACTGCCCGCCCGAACGGTATGCGGGCGGCGATCACGCCGAAGAAGGTGCGGAAAAAGCACAGGTGCGGCGCGTGATTCGGTGCTCCTGCCGCGACGGCAAGCCGTCTTCACCCGACACCAAGCCGGCGATTCGGTTCAAGGTACCGATTGGCGGGGCGACGAAGTTTTACGACGCTGTTTTTGGCGAAAGCGAATTTTCCAACGACGAGATTGAAGATTTCGTGCTGGTGCGCTCCGGGAAGGATGGTGAGGAATTCGGGCAGGCGATGTACCAAATGAGCGTGGTGGTGGACGACATCGATATGCGCATTACGCACGTGATCCGCGGGGCCGATCATATTTCCAACACGCCGAAGCAGGTTTTGCTGTATCGCGCGCTGGGGGCGGAGCCGCCGATTTTCGCACATGTGCCGCTGATTCTAGGAGCGGACAAGAAACGGCTTTCGAAGCGGCATGGGGCGACGGATGTAAACACATACCGGCGCGAGGGATTTCTGCCAGAGGCGTTTCGCAATTTTCTGGCGTTGCTTGGGTGGGCACCCGGGGGCGACGAGGAATATCTTCGTACCAGGGACTTGTTGGAGAAGTTCTCGTTATCGGGTGTCAGCCGGACGAACGGCGTGTTCGATCGCGCCAAGCTGGAATGGTTTAACACGCAATATCTGCAGAAGCTGCCGATTGCGGAGTTGCTGCCGGAGGTGGAGCAGCAGTTGAAGCAGGATGGGTTGTGGAAAGAAGAATGGGCTGCGGGCGCGGGGCAGGAGTGGCTTTCGAAGACTGTGGATTTGCTGCGCCCGCGGGTGCGGTTGTTGCCGGATTTTTCGACCTGGTCGCGAGCATTTTTTAGCGACGAGTTTACGCGGGACCCGGCGGCGAAGGCGAAGTTTTGGAAAGATGAGAAGGTGCCGTCGCTGTTGAAGAATCTGGCCGATGCTTTGGCGGGTTTGACGGAGTGGAATCACGATGCGTGCGATCATGCTGCGCGGAACGTTGCCGAAGAGGCGGGCGTTAAGGCTGGGTTGCTGATCAACGCGACACGCGTGGCGATCGTTGGGCAGGCGGTGGCGCCGCCGTTGTTTGACACCATGGTGGTGCTTGGGCAGGAGCGCGTGGTGAGGCGGGTGCGGGAGGCGTTGGAGGAGTGGAATCAGGAAGGAAGAGGAAGCAGTGGAAGAGTTCCAGAGTGAAAGAGTGAAAAAAGGGCCCGGGCAATTTCAAACACGTCGAGGCCAGGTGTGGCTGAGATCCCTCATCCGGAACGGCGCTCCTCAGGATGACACGTCGTTTAAACTTTAGCCGTGAGAAGTTATTTTGCGAAAATTGCGGCGTTTGCGGGCTTAGCGGCGGATTGGGCGGCGACGACGTTGATCGTGGCGTCGACGTCTTTGGTCACTGGTGGGAGGCAGATTTCGGTGCTGCAGGCTTGATAGCGCAGTTTCATGGCCAGGTGCTGGTCACCGAGGGGTGCGTTAGGCAGAACCGTCAGCGGCAAGCGCACGGTAACCGAGTCACTGTAAACGTTGAGCTGCTTGTTTTTCGCGAAGGCGAAGGTTTCGAGAGTGCCCTTGGGATAGAGCACGTCGCTCATTTTGAAGCCGGCGGGAACTTCGGCACGAAGTTCTGTCGGGATCAGATATTCGAACGAGACTTCGTGGGCGTTGACGTGAAAGCCGGGACGGATTTTCAGAACCACAGCTACTTGAACGTCCATGCCGCGGGCGGCAGGATCGTAGGAGACATAGGCGGATGGAGCGACGACATCCTTGCCGGAGACGCCCTGCGAAACAGCAATGGGCGAGAGCGCCAGAGCAGCGGCAGCAATGAGAAAAAGAAAAGTCGTGGAGCGTTTCACACTGTCACCTGCGTTCCGAGTTGTTGAGAGGTGACGCGGCTCATCACCGCGTAAAGATCTTCGCCGCTTTTTTCGTGAACGAAGGTGTCGCGGGCTTCGGACCAGGCGAGTTTGAAGCTAGTAGAAAGTGCGGAGATCCAGATTTCGCGGATGGGCGTGTTTGGCGAAACCACAAACTTGGCCGGTTCGGGATCCTCGAAGATCACTTCGAGTTTGCCGCTCTCGCCCTCTACGTCAAAACCATATTCATCGCCGAGCTTCAGCATTCTGCGCTTGAGGTCCTCGAAGGCCGCGTCGGCTTTTTTCTGAAAATTGTGTTCGGAGAGCATTCGCGGTCCTGTTAATCCGACGATTCGACAGCTTTCTCGACGAGGTCGAGATCCGGCGGTCCCTGGAATTTCATGATCTGTTTACCACTGCGGGAAATCAGAAAGCTGGTGGGATAGCCCATGATTCCACCGAATCTGTCGGCGGCTTCGTCGCTGCCAATCACGATCGGATAGTTAATGAGGAGCTGCTGGCCGTTCACGTCGTATTTTTCTTTTGCCACGAAGGGCGCAACCACGCTTTTTCCCTCGTCGTCCATGGCGATTCCGAGGACGGTGAAGCCCTTCGAGGCATATTTGTTTTGCATGTCGATCAAGGAGGGAATCTCCTCCTGGCAGGGTCCGCACCAAGTGGCCCAGAAATTGACGAAGACTACTTTGCCTTTGAGGTCCGTGAGCGCGACGTCTTCGCCGTTCAGATCCTTCAACTTTAGTACCGGAGCGGGCTTGCTCACGAAAGTGGTCGCCTCCGGTACAGCTGCGACTGCCTTGTTCGGCAGGCGTGTCGCGCGATCAACGTAGATCGTTAGTCCCACCAGGACCAGAACTGTAAAGATTATGATGACAACTTTTTTCATGACTCGCCTGAAACCACCTTCCTTATAAATTGAAACGGTTCAAAAAGGTCAACTTTCCGGCCAGCCAAGTCAGCTTGTTGAAGAAGACCAGTCCGCCGACGAAAAGTAACAACGCGCCGCTGAAAACCTCGACGGTGTGGAGGTGTTTGCGGAAATTCTGGTAGAAGCGTAGAAACTGGTTGAGCAAAACGGCCGTCAGTAGGAATGGCACGGCAAGACCGGCGGCATAGACGGCGAGCAGCAAAACACCGCGCGTTACTGTTTGGCTTGCGGCGGCGAGGACCAGCACGGCGGAAAGGATGGGGCCGATGCATGGAGTCCAGCCAAAGGCGAAGGCGAACCCGAGGAGAAAGCCACTGAGGATTCCGGGCTTGGTGTCCTTGCTGCGCAGGCGGACGTCCTGATTCAACCACCGCGCGAGCATCGGCCCGAAGAAGCCGATGATGGAGAGAGAGAAGAAGTGCGCTGCGCCCAAACCGGCGAACAGTGGACCGCCGTGAATCAGCGCGGCAACTCCTAGAGCGACGAGAATTGCGCCGAGGATGATCCCGGCGCGGACATTCATCTTGATCAAACCGCCGAGGAGATGAAGACCGAAGAGAAGGATGAGGGCGCCCGCAACAGGGGCGAGCAGGTTTTTGTGGGCATTCAAGAAACCGCCGACGGCGCTTGCGGATGCTCCGAAGGCGATGAAAACCACGGAAAAACCGATGACGAAGGAGAGAGCGGAGGCGAAGAGGCCGGACTTCGGTTGTTGACCCTGACGCAACTGCTCCACGCTCATGCCAGAGAGCATGGAGATGTACCCAGGCACGAGTGGGAGAACGCAGGGGGAGAGGAAGGAAATCAACCCCGCGAGGAAGGCACCGGCTAGGGGAACATCATGCATTAGCGTGTCCTTTTCCTTTTCGTTCCTATTCTCGCACAAAACCGACGGGCTTTTGCGAAGGCCAGGAGGCTCTGAGCTGCGCCTCGGTTGAGATTGTCGAGCGCGAGCACAAGTTACAAGCGGCAAGGTCACGCGGACAAGTGGTGCGTTTTGCTGACAGCGTGGCTATAAGAATGTCGGGCGGCAGTCTTTATTTGATTGAAAAGAAGCTGGTTATTGTCGTCGCGGATGGCCTCGTCTTTGCTCTCTGCATTGCCAGACACAGGACACGGGCACCGATGATGATCTGGACACCGAACAAAGTGACCTTTCTGCGAGTGGGAGTGGGATTTGTATCGGTCGGGCTTTTCGGGCGGAACGCGTGGCTGAATTTGCTGGCGGTGGCTTTGACGGTTGCCACAATCGGGCTGGATGTGCTTGACGGACATATCGCGCGGACGAAGAGGATGGCCACGCCGGAGGGTGCGCAGATCGATATTCTCGGCGATCGCATGGTCGAGAACATGTATTTCACGTACTTCGCGGTTGTGGGGATGGTGTCGTTGTGGCTGCCGATGTTATTTTTCGCGCGCGGAGCGGCCACAGATTTTTTGCGCGGGCTGGCGATGAAATCGGGGCAATTCGGTTGGGGCGCGAGCGCCATGCTGCCGAACAAGTGGGCGCGCGCGGTGGTGGCCTCGCGGTGGAGCCGAGGCATGTACGCGACACTGAAATGTTTGTGCTTTTGCTATCTGGGGCTGGAATTGGCTTTGACGCAGGGGCCGGTGGCGCTTCTCGGGCCGGTGACTCCGGACCTGCGTGCCGCGATTCGGTTGGGGGCGCAGTTGCTGGCGTGGGCGACGGCAGGATTTTGTGTGATCCGAGGAGTGCCGGTGCTGCTCGAGGGTTGGAAGTATTTTGCGGAGAAGTTGCCGGGGCATTCGAGTAAGCAGCGTCCTGAGGGAACTGCCGCATGATGGGCGAGGCAAAACCTAAGGAGGGTGGCGTTGCAGCATTTTTCGATTTGGACGGAACGTTGGTCCCGGGGCCATCGCTCGAATGGCGATTTTTCCGCGAACTGCGCAAGAACCACAGGATTCCCTTTATAAATTACTTGCGCTGGACGAGCGAGAGCTTGCGGTTGCTGCCAAGAGGAATTCTGGCGGTGCAACATGAAAACAAACATTACTTGGCTGGCGTGTGCCGCGACCTGATTTTTCGGCACATGGGGTCCATCGCTTTCTTTGAAGAAGGAATTGCGCGAGTCGTGTGGCATACGCAGCAAGGCCACAGCATTTTTCTGGTGAGCGGGACGCTCGAGGCGCTGGCGCAAATGGCCGCAACCGCTCTCGAGTGCGAGCTAGAAGCGCGCGGAGTGCAGCTTCGGCCTCGTATCTTCGCAACCGATCTCAAGGAAATGCGCGGGCGGTGGACCGGCGAGATCGACGGCCAAGCCCTTTACGGGCGATCAAAAGCGCAGCTGGTAAAGGCAATCGCGGCACAGGCGAAGATGGATTTGCGCCTGTCGTACGCATATGGGAACAGCTTATTGGACAGGCACTTTCTTTGCGCTGTCGGCCATGGCCACGCCGTCAATCCGAGAAAGCAACTGGCCGCGTTGGCGAATCAGAAGAATTGGACGGTTTGGCACTGGCATCAAGAGAAGAAGATCATTTCAGCGCAAAACAGTTTCGCATCTCAGGAAATCCACCCCAGCGAGGGACCAGCATGAAGGACGGAAACATCAGAGAATGGAGACAGCAATCGATCGATTCGGCCTGGACCCCTGCGAGTGCGTTGGACCGGCCGGCGGGGGCTTTGCCCGCCGCAGAAAGCGAAACACTGCGCGTGTCGGGAACGTTGAACAGAACAATCGCCGAAGCGTGGGCCGCGTGCGGCGCGTTTGAGTGGCTGGCGCTCGGTTATCTCGGCGCGACGAGTGCACTGATCGCGACATTCGCCGAGAATCTGGCTCATCCCTTTGGTTTGCTAGCTGCACAGGCAATCGTTGCGACGATTGTTCTTTGGCTGTGTCTTATTCAAGCGCGTGCAGCAACGCGAAGTGAAATTCATGGGCCGTCCTTTTCAGCCGATTGGTGGCACTTCTGGCGCCACTGGTATCCGCATCTTTTTTTCCTATTTTGCTTTGAAGAGCTGGCTTACCTGATGACGCTGGTGACGCCTCACTGGCAGGACGCGAGGCTCATCGCTGCCGACTACTGGCTGACCGGCGTGCATCCCTCGGTTTGGCTCGAGCAATTTGCCACGCCATTTCGCAATGACGCCATGCAGTTGATTTACTTCACGTACTTCACGTATCTCCTGATCGTTGGGTTTGCGCTTTACATGCGCAAGGATTGGCGAGGCTACTGGTCGGTGATGACGTATTCCATGGCGGGCTATATGATCGGCTATTTCATCGCCATGTTTTTCCCGATCGAAAGCCCTTGGTTTGCGATGGCGGGCTGGTGGAAAGAGCCGCTACATGGCGGGCCGTTCACGGCGATGATGGGCTTTATTGAGCACTATGGCCGCGTGCGAGGCGCGGCGTTTCCGTCGGCTCATGTGACTGGCGCTACGGCAGCGCTGTGGGGCGCATGGAAGTATCGCCGCTGGTTGTTCTGGACGTTGTTGCCTTTCTACCTGGGTATGTGCGTCTCGACGGTGTGGGGCCGGTATCACTATTGCGTGGACGTTTTGGCAGGGATGATCACCGGAACGGTGGGCTACCTGATTGGCAGTTGGATCGTGAAGCAACGCGGGGCGATCACGACGGCTGGCGAGGTCACACAGGCTTGAAGGTTTAGTCGAGACTTGGCAGTTGCGGGTGGACCGCCATGGGGAATTCGCGTTCGAAGGCACGTGCGATTTCCAGAAGCAGAGGTTCGTCGGTCCATTCAGCGATGAATTGTAGGCCGATGGGCAGACCGGTTTTGGTGAATCCGCAGGGCACGGAAACGGCTGGAAGACCGGCAAGATTGGCGGGGCGGTTCAGGCGAAGAAGAAGAGCACGCGTGGGATAGGAAGTTCCGCGGATGGAAACGGAATTTTCGCCGAGTTGTGTTGCGGCGATGGGTGTTGTTGGAACCACCAGGGCGTCCAAATCGTTGGCGGCAAAAACGTGCCGCACTTGTTCCTTAAATCTCTCGCGAAAGGTTCGTGCCCGCAAAAAATCGACCGCGGTCACCTTTGTGCCCAATTCCAGCCGCTTATAGACCTCCTCGCTGTATTCCGCGGCATGGTCGGGAAACCAACCGGCTTGCTGGTGGTAAACGGTAGCTTCGACCCAAGCGATTTGGTTTCCGACCTCTTCGGTCTCCTCCGACTGCGGTAAGGAAATCTCCGTCAAGCGCGCGCCTCGTTTCTCGAGTCTTGTCACCGCGTTTCGGAAGGCGGCTTCCACTTCCGAATCGAGTACTTGCAGGAAAAATTCCTTCGGAATTCCGAGGGTTGGCCGCCGCGCGCCGGAAGAGGAGGTTTTAGCCAGGAGCGGGGCTTTTTCGGTCTTTCCGCGAATGAAAATCGGGTCCATCATAAGTGCCGCATCCTCCACGGTGCGCGCCAGTGGCCCGACAAAATCCAGAGTGGGCGAGAGGGGGATGACATCTTCAGGGTTTACGCGACCAAGTCCGGGCTTCAATCCCACAACCCCGCACAGCGAAGCCGGGATTCGGATCGATCCACCCGTATCCGTACCGATGCTGCCGTAACACAAACCGGCTGCCAGTGCCGCGGCCGATCCGCCGCTGGAACCGCCGGCGATGCGTTCGCGATCCCAGGGGTTTCGCGTGGGGCCAAAATGCGGATTTTCGGTGGTCGCGCCGTAGGCAAATTCGTGCATGTTCGTTTTGCCGAGGATCACGGCGCCCGCTCTTTTCAGCGCAGTCACGACCGGAGCGTCGTGGAGAGGCACGAATTCCTTCAGGATTTTCGATCCGCCGGTGGTGCGAATGTCTTTGGTGTAGATGTTGTCCTTGAGGGAGATGGGGACGCCATGCAGGGGGCCGCGGTCGCGACGGCTCTTGCTCTTTGTGCGGACACAGAGTTCAGCCTCGGCCTGCGCGGCCATTTGCAAGGCTGCTTCCTCACAGACCGTGATGTAGGCATTCAGCCGTGGATTCAGTTTGTGAATTCGATCCAGGACGAACCTTGTCAGTTCTATTGGCGAAAGTTTGCCCCGCCGGAAGAGCTTTGCAATTTCCAGAATCGAGGCAAATTCGAGTTGGATGGTCGCCGTCTTCAGAAAATTTTCTCCTGGCGCCGCAGGTTACCAAAGGTGCCGATGTTTGCGAGAATCAGGCCGACGCGAAACTGATTTTCCGAACGGACCGTCGCGAGGTTGAACCGTCCGTACTCGACCGACAATCCGCAGCAGCCGCCGTTGTAGCTAACCTGCACGAACTGGTTCAGCAGTGTATCGGTAAGTATGTCGTAGCTGACACCCGCGGAAAGGTTGAATCCTTTGCGGACGAGGTCACCGTAACCGATGATGCCGCGAATCTGGTGAGAGGGCGGCTGCACCGTGGGATTACCCTGGAGCCGAAAATCCCCGATGGTGGCATAGAACTCGCTGTAGGGTTTTACCTTCAGAAGCGTCCCGATGGTAGTCACCTTCTTTAACTGGGGGTCGTATTCGATGATGGACTCGGCGTCGTAGCGGCCGCCGGGCGTGAGGGTGACGTCGCTGACGATAGGAGACCAGTTACGCGGCGTAGCGGCGAAGGCGAAGGGAGTGATCGAATCCAGAGGCTGAAAGACGTTACGCTGACCCGGGACCAGGGCGCCGCCAAACGTTGGATCAAAATAGTGGTCCTGGACGAGTTTCCAGGAAAGAAAATCGATCGGTTGATCGTCGCCCTGTTTCAGGTAGAGGTGCTGGGTGATTCCATACTCGAACTGGTTGGTGTCTGTAATTGTAGCGTTGCTGTCGAAGCGGATAAAATCGGCGAAATCGTTCACACCGGTAACGTAGCGGTAGGTGACCAGCGGTTCGATGGTGTGTTTGTAGCGGCGGCGGGTCAAAGGGCGCTCGAAGAAGCGCTCCAGAGTGGGAGGGCGCAGGTCGACCTCGAATTCGCCGGTATTGCGAGTAATGCCTGTGCCGGAAACTTCACCTTCGGCGTTGAAGGAGTCGCCGTAATAGGTCGTGCGGAACGTCGCCGAGGTGGTCACGCCGAGCCAAGCGCCGAAATGAATCGGGATCGTAACTTTCGGTGCGAATTCGGTGCGACCGACGAAATTCGGCGTGTTGATGAACTCGTCGTCGCGGTGGACGGTTCCGGCGAAGGTCGAGAAAGAGAAGTAGACTGGCAGATCGCGCCACGGGGCTTGTTCCACGGACGAGAAGTTAGCCTCGGGCGAGCTGCGCAAAACGACGCTGTTGGCGGGAATCAGTTCCAGAAAACCGCGGTCGTTCAAACTGGCCACGTTGAAGCTAAACCCACGGAAATTATTGGTGAGAAAAACGGAACTGCGAATCTCGGAGTTGATGGCTTCCGCGTAAGTTCCCGCGAAAGCGAGTTGAAAGGTGAGAGAAGAAAGCTGGTTGAGATCGGTAACAAACCGCCAACCGTGGCTCCACAGGGACTGTACTTCGAGTTGTTGCGAGTAGCCACCCTGCTTTTCGGGAGGAGTAACGCCGGGTACGCCACGATCCTCCACGCCGAAATAGTTGTAGCGGATGGAAGTGTTTTCGAAAGGCTTTATCCGTAATGCCGCGCGTTGGCCGGGACCCCGGCGGCTAAAATACTCAAAACCGACGGTTGCATCCATCCACGGTTTGGGAGCCCAGTAGAATGCGTCGCCGACCGTAAAACCCTTGCTGTTGCTGTTGCCCAAGATCGGAAGCATGAAGCCAGATTGCCGGATGCGATCTCCCGCGGGTGCGGTGGCGTAGGGCACCCAGAACAAGGGAACGCGGTACACGCGAAAATTGGCGTTGACCAGCGCCACCGTTTTTTCCAAAGTGACTTTTGCTTCCGGGGCATAAAACTGCCAGGTAGGACTTCGCGGATTGCAAACCGTGAACCATCCATGGTGAACCAGGTAAACGTCCTCCGAGAGGCGATCCACCTTCGTGGCTTGGAAATACAGCGGGTTTTCAGAGACAAGTAAGAGAGGATTGGGGTGGCGGTCCAAATGAACAGAACCGCGCACGTTTTGAAACGTGCCCTTGTTCGTGCCGACATTTAACTGGGCTTCATCAGCTTCCAGGTGCTCGTTCTGATAGTCGTAGATGACGTGTCCGCGCGCCACGGCCTGATTGGTGTCGTTGTTGTACTCCACATGGTCGGCTTGCAAGCGCATCCCGTGATAGTGAAGGTCGACATCGTTGTCCGCGATGTAGAGCTCTCCTTCTTTTCGCTGGGGGCCGCTTGCGGTTATTTCCGCGATTTCGGCTTTTTTGGGCGTAGACGGGAGTTGCTGGCCGTTGTTTGGGCGCGCAACAACGAGTGCAAGTAGCGGGAAAACAATCAACCGGTAGCGCCGGCCCGGGCTGGAAATGGGAAGAGATGTCTTCACGCGGTCAATGCGCTCAATAAATGAAGAGTTAGCCTAGCACGCACAAAGGAGGATTTGTAGCCGACACGTTTCCCCCTCCACTCTAGATGCAGGATAAGCGCAGAGGGCTGACTTATTCGGCGGAGTTCTTTTCGTGGTGAAGCTGGTACCAAGCGATAGTGCGTTCCAGGCCTTCTTCGAACATCACGGTGGGCTCGTAACCAAGGAGTTCGCGGGCCTTGGTTATATCGGCTTGAGAATCGCGGATGTCGCCCTCGCGGCTGGGCTCGTACCTGGCTTCGAGATTTTTGCCGGTGATGCGACGGAACTGCTGCAAGGTCTGATTCAGGGAGACGCGACAGCCGGTCCCGACGTTGATGACTTCCCCGGAAGCACCGGGGGCTTCGCAGGCGAGCAGGTTGGCCTCGACGGCGTTATCCACATAGGTAAAGTCGCGGGTCTGCTCGCCGTCGCCAAAAATGACGGGCGGAGTTTCCTCGAGGAAAGCGGTGGCAAATTTGGAAAGAACGCCCGAATAAGCTGACCCGGGGTCCTGCCGCGGGCCAAAAATATTGAAGTAGCGCACGGAAACGTTTTCGAGTCCGTAGCAGCGGCCGAAAGTCTGGGCGTAGAGCTCACCGACGTATTTGGTGACACCGTAAGGTGAGATGGGCTTCGGCTGCATGGATTCGATTTTGGGCAGCGTGGGAGTTTCGCCGTAAGCGGAGGACGACGCAGCGAGGACCACGCGTTTTACCTTATTGTCGCGGGCGGCGACGAGCACATTGAGGGTGCCATCGACGTTGATGCGGTTGGTTTCCAGGGGATCCTTTACGGAGCGCGGAACGGAAGTGCGCGCGGCGAGGTGAATGACGTATTCCGCCTGGTGAATGGCTTTCTGGATCGCTTCCATGTCGATAATCGATCCCTTTACAAAAGTGATCTTGCTGCGTACTTCGGCGAGGTTCTCTTCCTTGCCTGCAGAAAGATCATCCAGCACGACGACACTGTGGCCCCGCCGTACCAACTCGTCGACCGTGTTTGAGCCGATAAAACCGGCGCCGCCCGTAACCAGGTAGCGCATCTGACCAGCCTCCTGTGAAAGAAACTGTCTTATTGTACGATGGGAGAAGGGGCGCGAAGACTTTGATTCTTGCTTACGTCGCAGAAACGGCATGACTATCCGGAAACTCGTTGCGGTGCTGGTTATCTGTTTCATTCTGTTTCTTGTGGGAGCGTTTCTGTTTTCGCGACTGGCGCACAGGGTTCCTCCCCATACGAACCCAGCCGCGAATTCGCCCGCGGCCCGCCCCGCAAGCCCAGCATCCCCTCCAAGTGCGTCGGCTCCGGCTACACCGGCGGAGCCTGCCGGTGAGGCGTCGCTCAAGAAGGAAGCTTCTCCCGAGGCGGGATTTGTCCTGCGCCAGGGCGAGACTCTCGAATACAACGCGAATATCCCGAAACTCAACAGCACCGTTGCCGATCTGAAGATCGTTGCTGCGGAGAAAACAAACACGGGAGGTAAAGGCTCCTGGCACCTGCAAGCGTTCGCGCATACGGAAAGTCCGTACCGGATGGTATTTGAGTTGGACGACCAGTTTGATTCCTATAGTGAAGCGGGAAGTATGACCGGGTTACAGTACGGAATGCACCTCAGCGAGCGAGGGCAGAAGGTAGACAGCGTGGAGAGATTGCTTTCGTCGGCGGGGGATCCTCCTCCGACCGGTATCAGCGCGGCGCGCGTTTTGCCGGGGACACGCGATCCATTGGGAATGTTGGAATATTTGCGGGGAGTGGATTGGAACCGGACACCCGAAGTGCGCGGACCGGTTTACGACGGGCACAAACTTTACGATGTGCGGGCGGCAGTTGTGGGGAAATCGGCGGCGGTGAGTGTGCCCGCGGGGAACTTCAACACCACAAAGATAGAGATTCACGTGCTGGATAACGGCACGGAAATGAAGGACGCGCACTTCTTGCTGTATCTGACCAATGACAGCGCTAGACTGCCGGTGCTGATGGAAGCGGTGTTGCCCGTGGCGACAGCGCGAGTCGAGCTCACCAAAGCGAAGTGAGTCTCTTTTGGCGGATAATTCGAGCTAGCAAAGGAAAATTTTGTCGCGGTTGCGGACAACGCGGCGAGTGGCGTTGCGCGTGTCAACGACCAGCTTGGCATTGTCGACGATGGCTCCGTAATCGTAGCTGGAATGGTCGGTGGCGATGATGATGGCGTCGTACTTGGCAAGGTTCTGCGGATTCAACGGAACAGACTTCATGTCCGAGTAATCGTAGTGGCGCATTTTGTGGAGTTGAGGGAAGTAAGGGTCGTTGTATTCGAATTCGGCGCCACGCTTTTGGAGGATTTCCATAATTTTCAGCGTCGGCGATTCGCGAAGATCGTCTACGTCTTTCTTGTAGGCTACGCCGAGGACGAGCAGCTTTGAACCCTTGAGGCTCTTTCTGTGGCGGTTCAAGGCTTCGCCGACGGAATCGACCACGTGGTATGGCATCGCAGTGTTGACCTCGCCTGCTAGTTCGATGAAGCGGGTGGAGAAATCGTATTCACGGGCTTTCCACGAAAGGTAGAAGGGGTCAACTGGGATACAGTGGCCGCCGAGGCCGGGTCCCGGATAAAACGGCATGAATCCGAAGGGCTTTGAGGCTGCTGCGTCAATTACTTCCCAAACGTCCACGCCCATTCTGAGGCAGAGCATCTTCAATTCGTTGACCAGCGCGATGTTTACGCAGCGGAAGATATTTTCGAGGAGTTTGGCCATTTCGGCGGCCCGTGTGGAACTGACGGGAATCACTTTTGCAACGACCTGACCATACAAGGCTTGGGCCGCGCGGCCGCTGGGCGGATTGACGCCACCAACGACTTTCGGGATTTGCGCTAGACCGAATTGCTTGTTGCCGGGGTCTTCGCGTTCCGGTGAAAAGGCCAGGAAGAAATCACCGGGGACATTTTCGTTTTCTGGGCCGGAGGCGATGGGGCAGTGCAAGCCGCTCTTCTCGAGAATCGGAAGCACGAGTTCTTCGGTCGTTCCCGGATAGGTGGTGGATTCGAGAACGACGAGCTGACCCTTTTGAAGGTGGGGCTGAATGGATTTTGCAGTTTCTTCCACGTAGCTCAGGTCGGGTTCGCGATATTCGTTCAGCGGAGTGGGGACGCAGATCAGGATTGCGTCAGCCTCTTCGAGTCTCGAAAAATCGGTGGTGGCAGTGAAGTGGCGGCTGTTCACATACTGCTGGATCTTGGTTTGTTGGATGTGTTCGATATACGATTTCCCGGCCGTCAGCATCTGCACTTTTTTCGGGTCGGTATCAAATCCGGTGACTCGATGGCCCGCTTCCGCAAAACGGAGCGCTAGGGGAAGGCCGACATACCCGCATCCAATGATCGCGACTTTGAGTTGAGTGCCTTTGAAAAACTCCGGTTTTCTCTCGGTTGGCATAACCTGGAAACTTGCTCCTCACATTTTCTTGTTTGGGGATTCATTAGCCCCGAAGATATCTGGGCGTGTTACCTATTCACTATAGCAGTTTCGTTCTCGGAGGTTGAACCGCGGTGCAGACTGTTTCCAGAATTTCATGGGCAACTCATCGAGAAAAAATACTGTTTTCCTGGATGCTCCGCGGTAACGGCGCTCCGGTAAACGGATAAGAATCTTGTCATGCAGATATTGATGGTGCTGGGTTTGGGCTTGGTGGTCGGTGTGCTTGTAGGGCTGCTCGGGATCGGGGGCGGCGTCGTGCTTGTGCCGGCGATGGTGTACCTGTTGGGGTACGACCAGCACACCGCCCAGGGCACATCGCTGTTCATTTTGTTGCCGCCCATAGGGCTCGGGGCTTTGCGCGAGTACTGGAAGAATGGCGATGTCGATCTGCGAGCGGGAATTTTGTGCGCCACGGGTTTCCTTTTGGGCGGTTATGCCGGTGGGCTCATCGCGGTGCCTTTGCCTTCGCGGGATCTGCGCGGGATCTTCGGGTTTTTCCTGATCCTTTCCTCCGTTTTGTTGTGGAGAAAGACTCAAACAACCGCCCAGCAAGTGCCGTCCGGTGCGGCCGTCGATCCGAGAAGTCATGCGCAGCTTTGGGGCATCACGGCGGTGGCGGTGTTTTGTGGTGTCGCGGCGGGAATGGTTGGGATCGGCGGCGGCGTACTGTTGGTGCCACTGCTCGGCTTGTTTTTCGGGTTCAGCCAGCATCGCGCGCAAGGCACCAGCCTGATTGCGTTGATTCCTCCTACCGGGCTTCTGGCGTTTCTGGCGTACGCGAAGGCGGGCTATGTGTCCTGGGAGTCGGGGTTTCTGCTGATTCCAGGCGTGTTTGTGGGAGGAATTTTGGGAGGGCAAGCCGCCCGGCGGTTGAATCCCCGCCGCATGCGCCAGATGTTTGCGGGACTGATGTTGGTTCTAGGATGCTGGCAGGTCTTCTCTGCATGGCGTCGATGACGCATACTTGAAAACATGGTCGATCTTCACAGTCACATTTTGCCGGGCATGGATGACGGCGCGGAAACGATCGAAGACTCGCTGGCCATGGCGGAAGACGCTATCGCCGATGGGATCACGCACGTGGTCGCCACTCCGCATGCCAACCCCGATTATTCTTTCGATTTCCGGCGGGTGCGCGACAGAGTCAAGGAACTACAATCCCGGCTCGATGGACGACTGAACCTGGCGAGCGGATGCGATTTTCACTTGAGTCATGAAAACCTGCTGGCGCTGCGAACCGACCCGCGGCCGTACTGCATTAATCAGAAAGACTATCTGCTGGTGGAGTTTAACGATTTCTCAATTCCTCCGGCGTTGGACCAGACTCTGCATGAACTTCGATTGGCTGAGATCCGGCCCGTCGTTACGCATCCGGAGCGAAACGGGATTCTCCGCACGCATCCGGATCGGCTGCGGAAATGGGTGGAGCTCGGCTGCTATGTTCAGATTACCGCGGGTTCACTGATCGGGGTGTTCGGCACGGGTCCCAAGGAAAATGCCTGGGCCTGGTTGGCGGACGAGCTGGTGCATTTCATTTCGAGCGATGCCCACAATACAACGCGGCGACCCCTCAAGCTAAAATTTGCGTTCGGAGCGGTGGCTGCGAGGTTCGGCGAAGAACGGGCACAGCATCTGCTGGTTGATAATCCCACGGCGGCGTTTGAGGGGAGGCCGTTGCCTTATGTGCCGGATATGGGAAGGGAGCCAAAGGTACGGAAACGGAAGCGATTTTTCTTTTTCTAGCTCGTCGCCACCGTTGAGGGGTGTACGAATCGCAAAGATCGAAGAGGGATTCCTCGACCCGGCGGGCCGGCGTATCAAAAACGCGTGGCGGGAAAAAGTCGGGCCACTTCGCTCGGAATGACGAATTGGTGTTGGAGTAGAGGAGTCTCATCAGGGGCTGAAGCCCAAGCCGCGCTCGGATGCCGGAGCGCCTCGAAGCTCCCGGTAAACTGAAGCGTTACGAGGCGGGGCGCAGAGGCAGGCCGGCCCAGGCGTTGGCGAGTCCCAAGAGTTCGCGGACCACGTCGAGGGCGTCGCCCGTGGTTCGCCACCAATGGGCCGGGTCGAACGGATCGTCCGAAACGCCGTGAATAACGGCTAATTCGTCGTGAGCGGAAAGACGCTTCCATAGTGCTTTGACTCGGCGGGTGTGCACTTTTGAAGTCACGATGATGACCGAGTTTAGATTTTCCCTTCTGAGCGCGCCTCCGATGGTGTTCATTTCATCCGCGGTATTGGCGATCGGAGGGTCGAGGATTGCAATCGCGTCTGCCGGGACGCCTTCGTGAATCAAGATTTGTTTGTCGTAGGATTCTTCTCCTACATAGGGAATGGAAAGCTGCTCGAGTTCCGCGCCGGGTTCCGTCGAATGGGTTAGCCATACGCGCCTTGCGTAGCCCTGCTTGTAGACGCGCGCCGCTTCCAAGGCGCGGTTGGGCATGCGCCCGCTCAGCACCGCGATTGCGTCTGCCTTGCGGAGCGGATCTTCAGCGACCAGCCAGCGGCCCACGTTGAGAAAAACAAATAACCCGAAGAAAAGTGCCGCGCCGACCAAGGTAAGCCATAGGCGCGGGCGCTTTGATTGCATCGGAAGTATGCTGGCCAGAAGAGGTCCCTGCATCGTCGCGCATCCTAACGTGCGCTTCCGATACGCGTCAAATGGGCAAGACTCTCAATTTGCTCGAGGACGCGGCACTACGATCTGCCCCTGCAACATCACCCAAACGGGTTTCCGCAGGGTCTGGATGTTTTGGAGCGGATTATCCGTGACGAGAAGGAGGTCCGCCTGAAACCCCGGCGCGATCTGGCCGAGGCTGTCGCTTTTGCCGAGATAGGCGGCGTCGTTTATGGTGTCAAACTTCAGAATCTCCGCAGGCGTGAAGCCGGCTTTGAGAAAATAATCGAATTCATCATGCACTCCAGCGCCGTAAGGAAGCAGCGGCGCGTCGGTGCCGATAGTCAGTGGGACGCCGGCGTCCTGCAGCTTGCGGATAAACTGATAACTTTGCTGCAGCAGTTCCTTGCGTTTCGCCTCATCGACTTTCCGTAACGTAAGGGCGGTGTCCAATTCTCCAAATGTCGGATCAACAAAAATCTTCTTTTCTACCAACACGGAGACTAAACCGTCCGGCATGCTCTCGACCGAGGCCACGTGCTCAATTCCAGTAGCGCCGGCTCGCGCCGCCTCGGTCACTTCCTCCGTGGTTTCCGCGTGGACGATTGAAATCAAGTTCTTCGAAGCAGCCCAAGCAATTCCTTGTTCTAGCAAGTTAGGCGCCAATCGTTCTTTTGCCATGCCGATTGTGCCGTAAATAAATTTCACCGCGTCGGGCGGACCCGCAGCGTAATTCTTTTGCAGCCCTGAAATCAGGCTTGAGGAATCCGATGCCAGAATTGCACCCTCTTTCGAAACTTGCGCACTCCAGATGGTGCTCACGGGATGGCCACGAGGTGAAGTCACGAGTCTTCCGACGACAAAAAGACGCGGCCCCAAAAGCCGGTAGGACTGCAATGCCGCACGCATCTGGTACGCACGGGTAGCGGGACCGCCGACATCGCGGACCGTGGTGACGCCGCTTTCCAGATAAGCCCGCCTCTGCGGAGCATAATCAGAAAAGAGCGATTCGAGAAGGAACTGAAAATCGAACGGCGCTAAAACACTGCGGACGGGAGCCTGCAAGTGCGTGTGGACGTCGATCAGTCCGGGAAGTAGATATTTGCCATCGGCATCGATGACCGGCCATGTTGAGGAATCCTTCGCTGCTTCGACCAGTTCAACGATACGTCCATCTGCGACATGCACATGGATTCCCTGGGTGACGCGATTCGCGCCCGGATCCACGAACCGAGCATTCACGATATTGGCGCGCGTCGATCGCGATTGGGGCCAAGTGTATTTGTCCGTTCGGGCTATATAAATAATTGGCGCAATCACTCCGGCAACAAATAGCGCCGCTACGAGCCAAGTTGTGGCTTTCCGGATGGCACTTCGTGCCTGGGTCAGCAGGAACAAGAACAGCACGAAAGCGAAATAGACCGGAGTTTGCGAGAGATAAATGCCCCATAGGGAGGGGCTTCTAGGGTGAAAATGCGCGTCGAAGGCAGGATAAATCATCAAAAGACAGAAAAAATAAAGAGGCAGCGAAGCCAAATAGCCGACAAGTAGACGCGTAAGCCAACCTCGTTTCCACAAAAACAGCACGGTTCCGACAGGCCACCAATACGCAACCGCAAGAGCCAACCACGCAAAAAACATCACGACGCAATTGCGAATTCCTGCACTAAAGAATTGCAAGGCAAGCAGAAATGGGAGCGGCACAGACACCAACAAAAGGGAGAGGAGATAAAATCGCCACAAGGCCGTTAATGGAGGCGGTGTTGCCATCTTGACTTGATCGTTCATCTCATCTCCCGGAATGCGCAACTTACCGGAGCGGTGTGGCAATGCTATTCAGAGAAGTTCCCTGCATGGTGGCGCATCGTAACCCGCGCTCCGGGATGCGTCAAACGGGAACCTTGACAAACCTTGACAACGGGAACCTGGACCAGGCACTCGGCTTTCCTGCAGACGCTTGCAAACGGGAAATCAGGGTAGTATAGTCGTTCATCGATATACTGATTATCGATACATCTTTATGCCCAAACGAAAGCTCGATCCACTTCCTTCCGCAGCCTTCCAAATTCTCCTCTCGCTGGTGGATGACGACCTTCATGGCTACGGCATCATGCGCCAAGTCGAACAGCAGACCGATGGGCGGATGCGCGTCGGTCCAGGAACTCTTTACAGCTCCATCCAGACCTTGCTCGAAGCGAAGTTCATTGAACAGGTTGATCTGCGTGAAGACGTAAAATTGGGACCCGCGCGCAGGCGCTATTACCGGCTGACTTCAGCCGGGCGAAAACTGGCTCGTTCGGAGGCCGAAAGACTGGCGGACTTGCTGCGCGTTGCGCGCGCAAAAAAAATCCTAAGGGGGGAGTATGTCTGAGAAGATCTACGCTTGGATGCTGCTGCTCTACCCTGCTTCTTTTCGCGAGGCGCACGGGGAGGAGGCGTTGCAGTTATTCCGCGACCGCGCTCGTCATGAAAGAGGATTCCTCCCAACGTTCGGCCTATGGGTTGACCTACTGGTGGATTTCGCAATCTCCCTCCCTCGCGAATATGGTTATGACCGCCCAGTTCTGGCCGGCGCCGGGGCCTACGGTCGTTCGCATGGCGTGCCTTCGTTCTTTATTCTCAGAGAGAAGCTGCCGCGCGTGGATGCACTGTTTTCCGGGAGCGTGATTTCCCTGGCGGCACTCGCCGCAGTCTGGATTTTGCTTGGGTATCCCGGAAACTATGCGGGCGCAGGAATAGCCTCCGGCCAATCGATGGGCAGTTCCCCATATGCTCCGCGGGAAGCCCCGCGGACAGGACCGGAAGATATCGCCAGCGCGAACAGCAATTCGGCACCAGCCGATTGGAGCCTGAACGCTGCAGAACGGCAACGCGTGATCGAGGGCGCGATCGCGAATCTGAAAGCACATTACGTAGACCGGGATGTTGCGCAAGAGATGGCGGAAGCGCTACGGAAACACCAGCAACGGGGCGACGATGATCTGCCGATGGACGGTGGCGCCTTTGCCCGACTGCTTACGAGCCAGATGCGCGACGTGGCGCATGACATGCACCTGGTCATGGTTTACAGTCGAGAGCCTCTGCCCGATCATCCGGTAGAAGCAACGCCTGAAGTCCTTGCACGTTATCGAGCCGAGCTGCAGCAGGACAACTGCACGTTCAAAAGGGTTGAGATCCTGCCAGGCAATATAGGCTACCTAAAATTTGATTCTTTTCCTGATCCTTCCATCTGCCGATCGACGGCGGCGGCCGCGATGGCTTCGTTGAAACGCGCCGATGCGATCATTTTTGATTTGCGGGACAACCGTGGCGGTGAACCGGCGATGGTCATGTTGATTGCCGCCTACCTCTTCGACCACCCCGAGTACATGTACAACCCCAGGGAAAATACGACGGAGAAATCCTGGACGCCATCACCTGTTCCGGGGAGCAAATTGGCAGACAAGCCTGTTTACATATTGACTTCCGGTTCGACTTATTCGGCTGCAGAGCACTTCTGCTACGACCTGAAGATGCTGAAACGCGCCACGCTCGTGGGTGAGACCACCGGCGGCGGCGCACATTCGGGAGTTTGGCACCGCATTGATGAACACTTCGGAATGGGCATTCCCGAGACGAAAGCGATCAATCCGTTCTCAAAGACGGATTGGGCGGAGGTCGGCGTCGAGCCGGACGTCCACGCAAAAGCTGAGGACGCGCTGGAGGCGGCAACGAAACTGGCAAAGGGTAGACTGCAAGAGAAATGAAGTTCGCGGGAGGCTAGGCTGGCTCGCCAGTGCACGCCTTCTCTTGCGCTTGGATTGCCGGAAGCTGGGCTCTTGCTTATGTTGTGGTGATCCCACTACGCTGACGAGAACAAATAAGGTTCCGAGAATCGTTCGCATGCCGAGGGGTTCGCCGGCGAGGAAATATCCGAAGATCGCGGCGACAACGCGATTGACATACGCATAGGTTCCGGCCTTGGTGGGAGATTCGTGGTGAAGCAGCCAGGTGTATGCGGTGTATCCGATGATGGACCCGGCAACGATCACACAGAGCAACGAGAACCAAGCTCCGCGGGAAACGCTCGACGGATGAAAACTGTGGAATTCTCGACGAAGAGCTGCGCGGAGGGTAAGCCGCACGCCGCCGGCGAGCATTTGCGCAGCCGAACTCATAACTTTTGAATTTGGCAAGGGCAAATTGCGCGTAAGGATGGAGGCTACCGACCATCTCATCGATGCGACGATAAGCGCAATCGCTTCTGTCTTGTCGATGGGCCCCGCCGAAGTTGAGCGAGTGGCTCATCAACACGGCGATACCTCCAAGTCCGATTACGAGCGCCAGAGCCGTCGCCAACGCGAATTGCGACGAATGTGGAGCCCAGACGAAATAAATGATCGCGAAGACCCGTAGAGTTTCCAGGTCGAGGCGTCGGCTTTGGGCTGCATTGGTTTTTCTGCTTTAACAAGCGGTGGTTTCAAGGGGCTAGAGCCATATGGGTACAAAGTCGCGGCGTTAAAGACCCAGTTTCTAGCAGATACAGGTAAAGAGGATTGGGTTAGGCCTCGGGCGGCTCTCAAGCTAAACTAAACGCTCATGAGTCATTGGGAGGACGAATGCGAGCAGTGGTCACGGGCGGATCAGGGTTTCTCGGGTCGCATCTTTGCGACCGGTTATTGGCGGAAGGCTGGGAAGTCCTTGCGCTGGACAACCTGATTACCGGCGATGAGAGCAATCTGGCGCATTTGAAGGGGAATTCGAAATTCCGGTTCGTGCACACGGATGTCAACGAACCGTTTCGCGTCGAGGGCAAGGTTGACTATGTTTTCCACTTCGCCTCTCCCGCCAGTCCGCCGGATTATTTGAAATTTCCGATCGAGACTCTGAAGGTTGGTTCGATTGCCACGATGCACACGCTGGACCTTGCCAAGGAGAAAGGAGCGAAGTTTCTGCTCGCTTCAACCAGCGAATGCTATGGAGATCCGGACGTTTCGCCGCAAAGCGAATCGTATTGGGGGCGCGTGAATCCGGTCGGTCCGCGCAGCGTGTATGATGAAGCGAAGCGCTTCGCCGAGGCGATTACCATGGCGTATCACCGCTACCACAACGTGGATACGCACATCGTGCGGATTTTCAATACGTATGGGCCGCGTATGCGATTGAATGACGGACGCGCGCTTCCGAACTTTGTGTATCAAGCGCTCAGCGGGCAGCAGATTACGGTCTATGGCGACGGGAAGCAGACGCGAAGCTTTTGTTTTGTTTCGGACTTGATTGACGGAATCTATAAGTTGAGCCAATCCGATGAACACCTGCCGACAAACATCGGCAATCCCACGGAATTGACAATTTACGAGTTCGCGGAGCGCGTGTGCAGCCATTTTCCGAATGCGCCGGATATTGTTTTTGAGCCGTTGCCTGTGGACGATCCCAAACAGCGGCGACCGGACATTTCGAAGGCAAAGCGCCTATTGCACTGGGAACCGAAAGTGAGTTTGGAAGAAGGGTTGAAGACGACGATTGCCTTTTTCAAGCAACAATACGAAAAGGCATCGCCTGCCCGGTAAGCATTCGTTGCCCAGTTTGTTATAGACGTCCAAACGAGTGGTAGTCGAATCCCAACTTCTGCATTTTCTTCGGTGAGTAAAGATTTCTCCCGTCGATAACCAACCGGCGCGCCATGCTATGGCCGGCTTTTTCCCAATCGAGGTTCCGGAAAACCTGCCATTCCGTGCAGACGAGCGCAGCGTCGACTCCCTTGAGCGCTTCGTATGGATCTTCGTGGTATTTGACGGGGGGCAGAAGAGGTTTGGTCCTTGAGATGGCTTCAGGGTCGGTTGCGTGAACTTCGGCTCCTTCGTCGAGCAAGCGGCGGATGACGTCAAGAGCTGGAGCGAAGCGAATGTCATCGGTGTTGGCCTTAAAAGCGAGACCTAGCACCGCGATTTTCTTGCCTTTGATCACCCACAGGGCTTTGTGGATTTTGTCGAAGAAGCGGTCGATGCGCTGCTTGTTGACGCGCTCCGCCGCTTTCAACATGTCGAACTCGACGCCCATGGACGAGGAAAGGTGGATGAAGGCTTGAATATCCTTTGGGAAGCAAAAGCCGCCGAAGCCAAGGCCGGCTTTAAGGAATTGGGTGCCAATGCGGGGATCGAGTCCCATGGCGTGGGTCACTTCTTCGACGTCGGCGCCGATACGCTCGCACAAATCGGAAATCACGTTGGCGTAGCTGATTTTCAGAGCGAGGAAGGAATTGGATGCGTGCTTGATGAGTTCCGCGCTGTTGATGGTGGTGATCAGTAGCTCGCCGGACGTACCCGTGGGGCATTTACCCGCGTGGACTGGACAATGGAATTTCCGCTCCAGGATTGGCGTGTAGATTTCGCGCATGACAGCGGCGCTTTTTTCGTTTTCCACGCCCACCACAATGCGGTCGGGGTGAAAGAAATCGCCCACTGCAGTGCCTTCACGCAAGAACTCCGGATTGGACGCGACCTCAAATCTGACTGCTCCGTCGCGTGAGTAAGCGGCTAGCGCCTTCTGGAGCTGTACGCCCGTTAAAGCGGGGACGGTGCTTTTTTCGACGACTAGCTTCGGTGTGCGGGCTTCGCGCGCAATTTGCCGCGCTACGTGATCGATCGCGGAAAGATCGGCTTCTCCGGTTTCCTTTGGGGGAGTGCCAACACAGATGAAGATCACTTCACCGGCGCGAATTGCTTCGCCGGCGTCGGAGGTGTAAGAGATTTTCTTCGCCGCGGCCGCCCGCTTCAACACTTCGTCGAGGTGTTCTTCGTAAATAGGGACTTTCCCGGCCTTTAATTGGTCGACGCGCTTTTCATCGATGTCCGTACAATGCACTTCATGGCCGGCAGCCGCCAGGCAGGCGCCTGTTACGAGTCCGACATATCCACACCCAATTACGGTCAGCCGCACGATAGATTCTCCTTTTGCACTCGCAGATTTATTCCCCGGGGATGGCCGAACGATTCCCTCCTGGATTTCAGTATCTCATTGACGCAACTCTGCCGCTATCGGCGGCCGAGGAGCAGGCCGCGAAGACCGAGCAAAGCGAGCCGGGGCTGGCGGCGAAGAACGTTCCACAAGAGGCGCGTCGATTCGTCGCGGTTGATCTCTCCCAGGGATTCTCGCGCGGAATCGTTCAACATGTCGACCAAGCGGCAGTAATCATCCTGGCGGAAATGGTGCAGTGCGCGGCGAACGAGCCAGTGCGTCGCGAGTTCACGGCGGAGAGCGCGCAGTTCGCCACGACCTTTGCGCAGGATCGCGTCGGCCACACCGCGCGCGCCACGGAAGCCGGTGACGATGCCGCCGATCGTCGAAACCTTGACTTGTGCGGCGGCGTCGCCTACGAGGTAGACCTGGCCTTTGCCAACCGTGCGCTGAACGTTTACCCAGCGCCGGTAGACGGGAATGCGCGCGCCCTGCCATTCCACAGGCTCAAACCCTTTTTTCTCGAGGAAACGGTCGAAGTGGCGTTTGGTGTCGCGGCCTTGTTCGCCGATGACGCCCAGGGCCGCCCGTTCGGCAGATTCCGGAATGAGCCAGTAGAAATAGGGCGTGTCGTCGGGAATGAACCACACGCGCGTAGTATCCGCCGGACAGTCCTTCGGCAGTTTTACAAGGGCCTGGACGAGCGGGACGGTTTCGACGGGAGGCCAACCAGAGGCACGCGCGACGCGGCTCGTTGCGCCGTCAGCACCGACTACACTTTCCGCGTAGACTTGGTCTCGATGGCCGTCTCGGTCCACTTGCACATGAAGGCCGCTGCCATTGGGAGTAAGGCCTAAGAAGCGGGTTCCATATTCGAAGCGCGCACCTGCCTGTTCCGCTTCCTTTGCCAGGGCCCGGATCAGGCGGGAGCGTTCAATGATCAGGTCGGGTCGCTTCAGGGAAACGACCGCGGAGCGACCATTGGTGAACAACTCGAAACGGCGAATCTCGTTGAGAATACTGGCGCTCGCGGCGCCGTTCACCTGGTGGCGAAAGTGATCGGTCACAATTAAAGTGCGAGGAGCGGGATCCAGGGTTGGCTTGGATTCCAGGACGCGGACCGCACGACCGCCCTGGGCCACGCACGCGGCTGTGTAGAACCCGGCAGCCGAGCCCCCGACGACGACAACCTCATTTTCATGCCGGGCTTTTGCCGGTCCGCTTGGCGGGTTCTTCACAGTCTTCGAGGATCCTGTCAAAAGGAAACCTGGCCCCACTCCGGTGGCGACTCAGTGCGGTAATGCGTCGGAGTGCCAACGAGTATAACGAATCCTTGTGAGCGGACCAAACGCGCCGTCAGTTTTTGCAATTTCGGCAAGGGGATGCTGTCGAGAGGGCGGCGAAGGTGCACTAACTCTCTTTTGCCTTTTGCCGCTCGTAGGGCGCCCGTTCGAGCCAAGCGACGGCCAAGAGCGTGACGGCTAACATGAACGAGGCAACGATGGCAGATCTGGCGTTGGATAGGTAGGAAACCAATATCGCAAGGCCGCCGCAGACTGCGCCGATCAGATAGAGCGACAGGACCGCTCCTCGTTGACCGAGGCCCAAATTTGCGAGGCGATGGGCGGAGTGGTCCTTGCCGGGCGTTGTAAAGGGCAGTAAACCCCTTCGGGAGCGTGAAATTGTGACGAGTGTAGTATCAAAGATGGTCGCACCCAGAACGAGAACCGGCGCGAGCCATCCGGCCAGATCCGCCGCGTGCCGGAAGCGCAGCTTCAATGCGAGGGTGGCCATAAGAAAGCCCAGGAACATTGCACCCCCGTCGCCCATGAAGATCTTCGCCGGTTTGAAATTCCACCGCAAGAAACCGGCTGCGGCCCCGAGCGTCGCCGCCGCGAGAATGGTTACGACCGTCTGGCCATTCAGATATCCCAGGAGGGCGAAGAAGATCGAAGCCATGGCCGCGACTCCGGCGCACAATCCATCCATGTGGTCGAGAATGCTGAAGGAGGCCGTAATGCCAACAACCCAGACTACGGTAAGAGCGGCGTCCATCCAGTAGCCGGCGCTACCGCCCACGAGGGTTTCGAATACGTTCGCGCGAACTCCACTGGCCAGCAAGATGACGGCTGCAACGGGCATGGCAATGAACAGCTTTACTTGATGGTGCAACAGGCCACGATCGTCCAGGAAGCCAACTACGGAAACCAAGGTGGCGCCGGTTACGATGCCGAAACTTTGAGCGCGCGCCGTCCCGTCGAAAACGATGAGAATCGGCAGCATCACGCCGGCATAGATGGCTAGACCGCCAAGGAGGGGAATTGGTTTGAGGTGAACCTTGCGTGGTCCGGGAGCATCCACCATTCCAACGCGAATGGCGAGCGCCCGGACGGGAACAGTCAGAACCAGAGACGCCGACAGCGCGATTAGGAAAGCCAAAAGGCCCGCACTCATATTCCCTCAGTTAGTCGTTCCGAAGAAACTGGCCTGGGCGGGACCGCCAGTGATCTTGCAAACAAGTTTACCGGTTTTGGGATCCGGTTCCCAAGTTAGGCCCAGCCGCGAAAAGCTGATGATGCTGCCCACGCAGCATTAGAAACATAACGTAAAGTACTGAAATGTTCCAGTGAAACCGAGTAATTAGGCAAGCCAGTTCTTATGCGCTACTTACACTTTGGAATCCTTCACGGCACGGGCGGCCCCTTCCACCAGAGTCACTAACTTCTGGAGTTCGCCGGTTCGCTCGTATTCCGGGGCTACTGCTGCAGCCGCTTCTGACATCTGCTGACGGCGCTTGGAGTCGGTGAGGATTTCTCGAACCCGTTCAACAAATTGGGCCGGATCGTCGGGGTCCACGGAGATCGAAAACCCTTTCTGACGGCCAATAGAAACCACGTCACATTGTTCCGGCGCAACGGCGACGATTGGCTTGCCGGCGGCCAATATCCCGAACATCTTGCTCGGCACCACCACGCCCTCCAGACCACGTTTGATGGTTATGATGTGCGCGTCCGCTGCCGCGAGGACGGAAAGGATTTTGCTGGCAGGAAAGAACGGGAGAAAGCGGACATTGGGAATTCCGAAGCAAGCGGCCACGAGCTTTTCCCGTTGTGCGCCGTCGCCGACAAAGACCAAGCCGACGCCATCGTTGGCTAGACCGTGCGCTCCCGCGAGAAGGGTGTCCCATGCGCCGTAAAACCCTAGGTTGCCTGCGTGTAGCAGCACAAATTTAAACTGCCCTCGAATGGCGTCGATTACCGCGTGATCCAGAGTCGGTGAAGGGCTGCCGCGTGACGGAATCTCAGCGCCGTCACGAACAACTACCACGCGATCCGGGTCGACGCCTTTGGTCAGGATGCGGTTTCGCATGTCATCGCCGAGCACGATCACGGTGGTGGCGCGGCGTAACGCCCAGCGGTGAAGTTTCTCCCAGATGCGGGCTAGCAAGCCCGGTTGAACGATGGAGCCGCCGACGGCCATATCCGGATAGAGATCGCGGATGTTGTACACGTACGGCTTGTTCTTGAGCATTGCCACGAAGGCACCGACGATGCCTTCGAAGGGAGGATCGGTCATGGCGAGAATGACGTCACAAGAAAGAAACAGCGCCCGAGGCACGGCCAAGAAAACATAGCTCAGATAGTTGAAGACCCGTTTCTTCATCCGCAGGCGGGGATAGTCCGTCGAGCCTACACGAATCACGCAACCTCTGCCGCTTTTTTCCGTTTGGTAGAGACGCCAGGCGCGGTGTTCTGTGGGGTCGTAGGAGGGCCGCCCGCTGAGGATGGTGACTTCGTGTTTTTCAGCGAGGGCGTCGACGACGGTTTTCGCCATCTTCGCGGTGGCGGAGGTGTCCGGCGGGTAATACAGATTCAGAAGCAGGACGCGCACCGGAGAATTGTACAAGGAGAACCCAACAGACCAGAAAACCAAGATGCGACCTACTTCGAATCTTAGGGTAAACCCCCAAGACACGTTGATCGAACGGCTCCATGTGCAAACCGCCATGCGGGTTAGGGATGCTTCACGGACGTGTGATGAGATAGTTGCCGAGGACAAGAGCGTCCATACGAGTTCGGAGGAAACAGTCGAGGGCTTCTTCGGGGCGGCAGACGATTGGTTCGTTGTCGTTGAAGGAGGTGTTCAGAACCACGGGAACACCGGTCTGGCGTTCGAATTCGGTGATGAGAGCGTGATAGCGGGCGTTAGATTGCGCTGTGACTGTTTGCAGGCGGCCGGTACCGTCGACATGAGTGGGCGCGGGGATTTTGGCTTGCTTTTCGGGGCGAACAGAGTAGGCCAGAGTCATAAAAGGTGAAGGGTGCGACTTTTCAAACCACTCGCCGGTTTTTTCCGCCAAGATGGACGGTGCGAAGGGCCGAAAAATTTCCCGGTGCTTGATGCGCTGGTTGAGAATTTCCTTCATTTCCGGGCGACGGGGGTCGGCGACGATACTGCGGTTCCCGAGCGCGCGCGGTCCCCATTCGGCGCGGCCCTGATACCATCCCAAGATTTTTCCTTCGGCGATGACCTCCGCGGTTCGCCGCATCAGCTCGGCATCGGGCAACTCCGTCAGCGTATAACCGCCGCTCGAAACCGCGCTGGCGCGGACGGCCGAACGAAGTTCTTCCTGCGAAAAGCCCGGACCCCAGTAGGCGTGCTCCATTACGAAAGAACGCGGCTTCCCGAGCCGTTGGTGCCACACGTAGAACGCAGCTCCGACGGCAAGCCCGGCGTCGCCCGCGGCCGGATGCACGTAGACCCTTTCAAATGGCGTGTGATCGAAGATTTTTCCATTTGCGACGCAATTGAAGGCCACACCGCCAGAAAGGCACACGGCCTTCGAGTTGGTTTTCGCAGCGAGCTTCTTCAGCATGCCTAGATAAACTTCTTCGAGCCGCGCTTGCAATGAAGCCGCAAGGTTGCGATGCCTTTGCTCAAGCGGTTCTTCCGGCGCGCGCGGCGGTGTGCCCAGGCGCTTGCCCATCGCGTCCGAGAACATCTTGCCTTGCACCGGGGTTTTATCGGACTCCGCCCAGGACATTTCGGGGCCCGTTTTGTGGTGCGTGAAGTAATCCAGTCCGAGGCGGAATCCGAACTCGCCCCCGTTGGGGCTAAAGCGGATAAAGTCCCGGAAGGCATCCATATTCTCCGGAGAGCCGTATGCGGCGAGTCCCATCACCTTGTACTCGTCGCCAAATTTCAGAAAGCCGAGGTATTGCGTCACCGCGCTGTAGTACAGACCAAGGGAATGCGGAAAGGCGATGGCATTTTCAATTTCCATGCGATTGCCGCGGCCTACGCCCCACATCGAGCTTGCGAAATCCCCAAGGCCATCCGCGGAAAGCAGGGCGGCGTCGTCGAACGGAGAAACGAAAAAGCTGCTTGCCAGGTGCGCCTGGTGATGCTCGACGCGATGGAAGGCGGCTTTCAGTTTCGCAGGATCGCTATCGAATGCGCCCGCCAGCGCTTCGGGAATATCTGTGAACTTCGAAATTACGCGGAGGCGCTCCCGCGCAAACGAGGGCATGCGGATGGCGTACCAGAGTTTCGTGCCCAGACGCGCGTAGGGATTTCGTGGAACCGCAACGTGGTCGATATTGGAAAGCGTGAGGCCGGCTTCTTTCAAACAGTAGCGGATCGCTGCGGCAGGAAAACCCGCGGCGTACTTCACGCGGTTGAAACGCTCTTCTTCGACAGCGGCGATCAGCTGTCCATCACAGACGATGGCGGCGGAAGCGTTGCCATGATACGCGTTGATTCCAAGGATGTTCATCACAACCTGAAGTTTAACTCGAAATTTTTGCTTCCTGATTTTTGGCAACCGACTGGGAGAGAGTTCTCGGTTGTTCAGGAGAGGTGGTGGCGGCACCACTCGTTCAGTACGTACAAAGACCATGGGCGGGACCACGTTGTGCGCCCGGCCATGAAATTATCCCATACCGCCTGCACACCCGCATCATGCAATTGACCCTTTAGGGCTGGTGCCAGATCTTTCAGGCTCGATTCCACTCGTGGTTTTAGCGCACTTCTGAGCCAGTCTTCCCACGGAAGAGTGAATGTATGCTTCCGCTGGCCGAGAATTTCCGGTGGCATCAGGCCCGCCAGGGCCGCTCGCAACAATCCTTTGGACACGCCCGGCTCGATTCGCGCTTCGTCCGCCAGGGCGCTGACGAATTCCACGAGCGGCGTATCGAGGAACGGAACGCGCACTTCCAGCGAGCGCGCCATGCTCACGCAATCGGTGTCGCGCAGGAGCGTGCTCACCATATAGGTGCGCATTTCGAGCCAGGAGACACCGGCGATGGGTTCCGCGGCGCCGGCTTGGTCCGCGGTTCGCTCCAGCCAGGCGAGCCAGGTGGGATCGAGAGTGACGCCGTCGGTCGACACGCTGCTCTTGCGGTAGCGCGCGTCGGCAAGGCGGGAGACTTCCGAGGGAGGAAACAGCAGGCGCGTGAAAAAATAGGGATGCGGCAGCATGTCGGGCATCAGCCAGGCGTCGCTGGCCTTCCGCGCGGCGTCGACTGAGCCCTTCCGCGTGAGTAGAGAATTCACGAGTGGCGCGCTGATGCGACGGAAGGCTCCAGGAATGAAGCGTGAAACAACCTCCAGACGGACGAGTTTCGGAGTGTCCGCGAATGTCTGGTAACCGCCAAACAGTTCGTCGCTACCGAGGCCCGACAACGCTACTTTGAGGCCCACTTCCCGAGCCGCCCAGGAGACAAAATAGGTGTTGATGGCGTCCATGGTTGGCTGATCGAGGGCGCTGATTGCTTCATCAACGCGTGCGAGCATGTCTCTGCCTTGCAGCGGCACTTCCGTGTGGCGTGTGCCGGCACGTTGGGCGACGACTTTGGCTAGCGGGCCTTCGTCGTACGGCGTATCGGGAAAAGTTAGAGTGAAACTTTGGATTCCTTGTTGAATCCGGCCGGCGAGCACGGCGATTGCGCTGGAGTCGAGGCCGCTCGAGAGAAACAATCCGACCGGAACGTCGGCGATGAGATGCGCGCGCACTGCATCCTCGAGATGTGTTCGGAGGCGAGCTGAAGCGGCCGCGAAATCGCGCGGGCGTTTTGGGTCACGGGCGGCAGCGCTGCGTGTTGGATCCCACCAGGGGCGCACGCGCGGCGTTCGACGACGATCGGGCAGGTGAAGGAGCAGGGCATTTCCAGGAGGGAGGGAGAAGACACCTTCAACGAGCGTGACGGGCTCGGAGACGCTGCCAAATAAAAGGTAGGAAGTTAAAGCATCGTCGGAAAGTTTGCGCGGGATGGCTCCGGAAGCGAGGAGTGCGCGCAACTCAGAGGCGAAGGCGAAACCTTGCGGCGTTTGCGCGTAGTACAGCGGCTTGATGCCGAGCGGATCGCGCGCGAGGAACAATACGGGGACGGTGGCGAAATGTTTGCGCAGGTCGAGTAAAGCGAAGGCGAACATGCCACGCAGTTCGGCGAGGAGGTCTTCGCCCCACTCTTCCCAGCCGTGGACCAGAATTTCGGTGTCGGAGTTGGTGGCGAACTTGTGCCCGGCGAGACTCAGACGCGCGCGCAGTTCGCGGTAATTGTAGATTTCGCCGTTGAAGACCACCGCAACGTTTTGCTTTTCGTTCCAGACCGGCTGGTGACCGCCGGGGAGATCGATGATGCTGAGCCGGCGAATGCCGAGCGCAATGCCAGCAGCGCGCGGATCGTTTGCAAGGAATCCAGCATCATCCGGGCCGCGATGCACCATCGCGGCAGCCATGTCGCGCACGCGGTTTTCCGCTGCAGTGGAGGTGGAAGCGTAGGCGAAACCGCAGATGCCACACACGCTTTAATTGTTCTCCGGAATCGTCAGTGAGGGAGGTTGTGACAGGGGCACTCTCAAAATCAATCCTTGAGCTCTGGAAAGAATTGTCCTATGGGGCGGTCTGGGTCGCAAGCCCGGAATGGATGGATTCCATTTGCTCGAGAGGTTGGTCCCATCCGAGCTTCTCAACTGCGATGGCGCAACCCATGCGCAATTTTTCGTAAAGTTCGCCGTCACTAAGTAGTCGCGCGATTGCGGTCCGCAAATCGGCTTCATCGTGCTTTACAACCACGCCCGCGGTGCCACTCAGCAGCGGCGCGATACCACAGTTTTCCGTGACGATCACAGGCGTGCCCGCGGCAACGGATTCGGCAGCCGTGTTACCAAAATTTTCGTTTTGCGATGGAAGAACGAAAATGTCCGCGTCTACATAGGCTTCCCATTTGGCTTTGCCTGCCAGCGCAGAGCAGAAATGCACGCGATCTGCAAGCGCAAGATCGGCGGTCATTTGTTGCAGCTGTGCACGCGTTCCCGATTCATCCGGACCTACAAAGGCCAGATGCGCCGGTGTAGCACGATCGAGGCCGGCGAAAGCCTTTAGAAGCAAGTCGGGACTCTTTTTCTGCGACAAGCGGCCAAGAAACAGAATCAGCCGGTCGTCGGGGGAAATTTTGAGAGCATCGCGGAAAACCCCGCGCTGCGGTAACGTCGCGGGCACTTCTACTCCGTTCCGGCGCAGCAGGACTTTGTTTGCAGGAAAGCCACCCGCGAGAACCTCGTCTCTTTCCTGATCGGAGGTCACGATGATAGCCGACGCGCCGTCGAGCAGTTCACGACCCAGGAGACGATGATACTGACGCTTTAACCAAAGATTCCGCACAATCGGGACAAACATTCCGATGGGCTCGACGACGTAAGGAATTTTTCGCGCGCGGCACTGCTTTGCGACGCGAGGGCCGAGGAGGTCGTATAGCCCGAAGATGTGCACGACCTCAAAGTCACTCAATCGCGCGCGCAAGTAACGACCCAATGCTGGATTCCAGCTTGCTGCTCGATAGTGAAACCAGTTCGCCAGGTAGATCGTGGTTACACCATTAAACTTTCTTCGGCGTCCAAATGGGCTGGTCTCCGTTTTTGGCTCGTCCGATGCGGTTTTCAATCGCAGTTCCAGTCCCCAATCGGCGGTCAGCACCGCGACCTCGTGGCCTCGTCGCGCCATTCCTTCGGCGAGCGCTTTCACCTTTACCGGTGGCCCACCGAATTCGAAAAAGGGGGCGTAGCTCTGCGTGACGTTCAGGATTCGCATAGTTCGCGGAGGATTTTCTTGAAGGCTTTGGCGAAGACCGGGAAGCGGAATTCCTTCTCGACGCGCTCGCGGCCGCGCGCGCCCATTTGGCGAGCTAATTCTGGATTGGAGAGAAGCGCATCGATAGAGGTGACGAGTTGCACGGTGTCTCCATGCTGCACGAGGTATCCGGTGACGCCGTCCTGGATGACTTCGGGTGCTCCGCCGTGGGCGCCGCCGATCACGGGTTTTCCGTGCGCCATCGCTTCGAGGTAGACAAAGCCAAACCCTTCGCCGCGGCTTGGGAGGGCGAACAGTTCCGCAGCGGCGTAGCAGGCGGAAAGCTCTCCAAAGGTGACATCGCTCAGAAAATGGATGTGGCGCTGCACGCCGCTGTCGCGCGTGAGATTGACGAGCCATTCCTTATCGTCGCCAGTGCCGACCATCACCAACTGGAGATCTGGCCAGCGGAGCAACAGGCGGGGCATCGCTTGAATCAGGGTATCCATTCCTTTGTAGCGCTCGGTGCCGAGCCAGCGGCCGACGGTCAGAACCACGCGACCCGGAGGAAATTCCGCAGGCAAGCGCAGGTCGGAAGTGGCGGCGACTCTTGTTTCGAAACCGGGGTCGAGGCCCCAGTGCAAGACGCGGACGTTGTCGCGAGGTACTCCCTGAAGGGAGACTATGTAGTCCGCCGTGGCGCGGCTTGGGGCGAGCACCAACGAGGCGCGCTGCAGGGCACGGCGCCTCATGCGCGACAGCGGCTCCCAGACTTCGATGCCGTGCGTGCAGACTATGCTTTTCATTCGAGGCGCCACAAGGTTCATCGATCGCACGATTGGGGCGAGATTTGGATGCGCTACGAGCACCAGTTTTGCCCGCCGACGCGCCGCTTTCATCGCTGCGACGGCAAATCCCGCTTTCCCGCGCGCTGTACCGGTGAAGACGAATTCGCGGTCATTCATGCGCATGCGGTGCAGCTCTTGCGTGTCGTTCAGGCTGAGCAGTCGGTATTCCATTTTTTTCGAAGCTGCGAATTCGGTCAGCACAGACGCCATGTGGCGGCCGGCTCGTTGCACTCCGCCGGGCGCATCCAGTTCAGGAAACAGACCAATGAGCACGCGGTGAGTCTGACAAACCGCGCTGACGAAACGCAAGGCCCGGCTTTGCTTTTTGGACAGCTCGCGTTTGCGGCGTCTTTTACGTCGATTTGTGGACACTTCTCTGAACCTTGCGCTCTACGACCTGGTGACGGGCGCGAAACTTGAGTAACAACAATTTCGAGAAGGGATTGCCTACACGCAGTTCTCGAACGATGGACGGCGCCTCTTAGTCCTCACCCGCCGCCAAGCGGTATATGTCTTGGGTTTGAGCGAAGCGGTCAAGGCGCGGTCCGCCCGTCCGCTGAACTTGCCAGAGGCTGACTTGAACTCACAGGCTCCGGTAGCCAGCCAGCGGCGCCAGCTCGGTAAGCGCCTCCACGTAGAGGTCGGCGGGGCATAGTCGGGAGTTGTGCTGGCCAAAGCCGTATTTGACCGCGATGGCAAGCATACCGGCGTTTCGGGCAGTCTGGATGTCGACGTCGGAGTCGCCGACCATGGCGGCGTTTGGTGGCTCACACGCAAACTCTTTTACGATGGACAAGGCGCCAGCCGGGTCGGGCTTTTTCTGTTCAAAGCTATCGCCGCCGTAGATGGCGCGGAAGAGATGCGCCAAGCCCAGGCCGTCCAATATTTCCACGCTTAGCTTTGTCGGCTTATTTGTTAGCACTGCGAGCGGATAACCGGCCAGGGCGCGCAGCCCCTCGAGCACTCCCGGATACGGGCGGGTCAGGTTGAGCTTTTGCTTACCATAATGTTTCAGGAATACCGCAAGCCCTTCAGACCGCTGTTGTTCACTCGCGTTTGGGCCGAGGACGCGTGCGATCAATTGGGGTGCGCCGTAACCGACGCCGCTTGCGACTAATTCGGTAGGCTGCTCTGGGCGGCCGGTTTCGCGGAGCATGGCGTTTACGGAATTCACTAAGTCCAGCTTGGTGTCGAGGAGCGTTCCGTCCAGGTCGAAGATGAATGCTCGAACGGATCCGTTCTTTCCCGTGATCATAGAACTCTCATTGTAATGGGCGATCAACACTTTTTCACTTCGCGGGAACATCGCGTACACTAGAAGACTGCCTGGACGGCGGAAATTTATTCTGGAGACGTCGAACCTCATGGCCCTGGTGCAACCCTTCCGTGCGTACCGGTACAATCCGAATCTTGCTGCGTCTGAAAAGGTGCTGACGCAGCCCTACGACAAGATCTCACCGGCCATGCAGGAAAAATACTATGCGGCGAATCCTCACAATTTGATTGCCGTCGAAAAGGGGCGCGTTCACAAGGACGAAACCCCTCAAGACAACGTCTACACGCGCGCGGCAGGCAGCCTGAATCGATGGATTGCCGAAAATGTCGTGCAGCAGGATCCCACGCCGGCTTTCTATGCTTACACGCAGGAATACGAGGTGCCGGGAACATCAGTACGGCGCACGCGGCGTGGTTTCATCGGGCTTGGCAAGCTCGAGGACTATTCCGCGGGAGTGATTTTCCGGCACGAGCATACCTTGTCGGGGCCGAAGGCCGATCGACTGGAACTGCTGCGGCACACACGCACGCATACCGGGCAGCTCTTCATGCTGTATTCCGAGCCGCACCGGCAAGTGGACACGATCCTCGAGGAGGTGCAGTCTTCTCAGCCTCCGGTGACGGAATTGACGGATGAGTACGGCGTCGTACATCGTCTCTGGGCGGTCGACGAGGCGCATCGGATTTCTTCGATCGAGAATTCCATGGCGGTGCAGAAACTGGTGATCGCGGATGGCCACCATCGCTATGAGACTTCTCTGAATTTCCGAAATGAAAACCGGAGTCGCGTGGGGAAGCTGATTCCTCACGCGCCGTATGAATTTTCGATGATGACTTTCATCAACACGCAAAGTGAAGGGCTGACGATTCTTCCAACTCACCGTTTCGTCGCCAACTTGCGCGGCTTTTCGTGGAGTTCGGTGCGCCGCTATCTTGAGCCTTGGTTCGCGACAGAGGTGATTTCCTTCGACGGTTTGCAGCAACGCAAGGAGGCGACAGCCAAGTTTCTAAAACAGCTTTCAGGTGCAAAATTACAACGCGCGATCGGTGTCTATCCCGCGCCGGCGCAAGGTGAAAAGCCTGCATTTTACATTTTGACTCTGCGGTCCGGGGCGGACCTCAGCCAGATTCTTCCCGGTCTTTCGGCGTTGCAGCGCGAACTGGACGTGGTGCTGCTGCACCAAGGAATTCTGGAGCCGGCGTTGGGCATAACCCCCGACGCCGTGGCCTCCGAGGCCAATCTGTCCTACGAGCGCGAAGCGCCGGCGACGCTTGAAGCCGTCGATCAGGGCAAGGCGCAGATCGCTTTTCTGCTCAATCCGGTGGATGTCGACTTGGTTGTGCGCGTAGCAACGGCTGGTGAAGTGATGCCGCAAAAGTCCACGGATTTTTATCCCAAGCTACTGAGCGGCATCACGATGTATCGTATCCCGGAATAAAAAAGGGCAGGGAGAATCCCTGCCCTTGGTTCACCAATGTATGGGGAAAAGTGCCAGGTTACTTGGAGAAGCTGGCAACCGCTTCGGCTTCCGTGTTGTAGACGTCGAAGATAGTCATCAGCTTGGTGATCTGGAGCACTTCCTGGAACTTGGTGCCGAGATGGCAGAGCTTTAACGCAGCGCCCTGGGCCTTCGCGCTATGGTGCGACGCGACGAGCGTGCCGAGACCCGCGCTGTCGATGAACGTGATGTTGTCCATGTTCAGGACGACTTTCTTTTTTCCTTCGGCCACCAGCGATTTGATTTTTTCGCGGAGCGCGTTGCTTTCTTCACCGAGCACGATCCGGCCATCCAACGCCGCCACCGTGACGCCGTCGACTTCGCGAGTTGTAATCTTTAATGCCACGTTTAGTTCCTCCTCATCGAATACGGATCCGGCGGCAACCCGGGCCGGAACCGCGAAGCATATCTGTTTTTGGTGTCTTCCGCAAAGCAGTCTTTTTTGCCCTGATGGACTGCAACCGCTTGGCGTTAATAATAGTCCGCGCAGGACATGTAGTACCCGCAGACGTTGCAGACCAGCTTGCAGCGCCGGGACTCGAGCCGCTGCGAACAAACCGGACAATAACGGGACGGATCGTCGTGTGCTCCGGCTGCTAATGTGCCCGCCGTGAGCGTACCCGCCGGCGACTCTGTAACAACCGCGCCCCACGATGCCCCTGGGGTTATCTCCTGCTTTCCATCCTGTTTCACAGCCCTCCGGTTATAGCACAACACGCCGGGAACAGGAAAGCGACGGTGTCGCTCGGTTCGCCCGGCTACAGTTATGCCCAAAGGGTATACTCGCCGGAAAGGGCGAGCGATCTGGCCAGACCTCCGGTCGGTCGGTGAAAGGATGCTTTCATGATCAGACGAGATTTTCTGCGCCGGATGGTCTACGGAGGCACGGCGCTTGCTGCTACTGGGGCGGCCGGCAGAGCGATCGAGCCGACGTACGGCGGCGGGGCCTTGGCGCATGACACGCTGCATCCGGCCGGCTTGAACGATTCGGGCAAGCAGTCACCCCCTACCTTGAGGGCGGCGGTTTTGTTCGGTCTGGAGGATGTGAAGATTCTTGACCGGGACTTGCTGCGGATGCGCGAGCAAACACGGAACTATATGCTCTCGCTAGATTCGGACCGCCTGCTGCATAACTTCCGCGTGAATGCCGGACTGCCGTCGTCCGCTGAGCCGCTGTACAATCGTGAATCGCCCACGAACGGATGGCGCGGTCATTACGTTGGCCATTTTCTTTCCGCCGCCGGCCAGATGTATGCCTCAACCGGCGATGCGGGCATCAAGGCTAAGGGCGACGCCATGGTGGCGGAGCTCGCAAAATGCCAGACGAAGCTCGGCGACAGGGGTTATCTTTCGGCGTTCCCCGAATCGGACTTTGACAACCTCGAACAAGGCCGTCCAGCGGCTGTCCTCTGGTATGCGCTGCATAAAATCATGGCTGGCTTGCTCGATTTTCACGAGTACTGCCAGAACGTGCAGGCGCTTCAGGTTCTCGAAGGCATGGCGGCTTGGACGGACTGGCGCACCGGACGGCTCCCCGAAGAACAGATGCAGCGCACACTGCAAACCGAATTTGGCGGGATGAACGAAGTGCTGGCGAATCTCTCCGCTGTCACCGGGAATCCCCGTTATCTTGTGGTTGCGAAACGCTTCGACCATCACATGGTGATGGATCCCGCCGCGCAGGGGCGCGATACGCTCACGGGCCTTCACGCCAATACGCAGATACCCAAGTTCATCGGAGCCGCTCGCGAATACGAGCTGACCGGCGATCCGTACTATCGCGATGCCGCGCTTTTCTTCTGGCAACAGGTTGCGCTGCACCGGAGCTATGTTGCCGGTGGCAACAGCATCAGTGAACATTTCCGCACGCCGCCGGACGTGCTCGCCTCCGAACTCACGGACCTCACAGAGGAGACCTGCAACACCTATAACATGCTTAAGCTGACCAACCATTTGTTCAGTTGGCAGACCGAGCCGCAATACGCCGACTATTACGAACGCGCATTTCTGAACCACATTCTCGCCACGCCGAATCCGGCGGAAGGCTCGCCTCTTTATTACCTCGGGATGCAACCCGGCCAGTGGAAAGTTCACTTCGTGCCGCACGAAGGATTCTTCTGTTGTTGCGGGACGGGTCTGGAAAATTTCTCGAAGCTCGGCGAGGGTTTTTATTTTCATAATGCGCAGGCATTGTGGGTAAACCTGTTCTTCGCTTCCGAAGTGAAGTGGCGCGAAAAGGGTGTCGTTATCCGGCAGGAAACGCGGTTCCCCGAGGAAGCTAGAACGCGCCTGATTATTCAGACGAAAGCGCCCGCCGAGTTTGCGTTGAACGTGCGCATTCCTTATTGGGCGGAGAACGCCAGCGTGACGATGAACGGCAAGGCCTTTGCTCCAAGCGAAAAGCTGAAACCTTCGAGTTACGTGAAAATCGAACGCACATGGAGAAATGGCGATCAAGTGGAAGTGAAGTTTCCCATGCGCTTGCATTTACAGGGCATTCCCGATGACACGAACCTCGCCGCGATTATGTATGGGCCGATGGTCCTTGCCGGTGAACTCGGCACTCAGGATCTCGACCCCAAGCGCATTTATTCCGACGACAAAGTTCTGCACGGGGGTTTCCCAGCCATTACGGTGCCCGAACTCGCCGGCGACAGGAACGCGCTGGAAAAATGGATTCAAACGGTCAGTACCAAGGATAAATCGCTCACTTTTCGCACCATGGGCGCGGGGCGCCCGGATGACGTTACGCTCAGTCCCTTCTATCGTCTGTTCGACCAGCGTTACTGCGTTTATTGGCGCTTCCGCACTGATGTCGCTTGAGCAGCAACGAACCCAGTCAAACCGGCCGCGGCGGTTTCCGCTTCCAGCGAACTTGCTCCTTTTGCTACTCTCCTACGCATGCGCTGGTCCAAGAACATCGTTTTTTTGCTGGTTCTGATTGGGCCCGCCTTCGCTCAGAACCTCAAACCTGCTGCCGATCGGCGGGCGGCGCAGAACGCCTTGTTCGATGAGCAGTACGAGTCTGACCTCCGCGAGTTTCCACTGCGCGCGACGGCCTTCGGCGATTACCGCTACAACGACAAGCTCTCCGACGATTCACTGGCGGCCATCGCGCGGCGCAACGGGAGGGACCGCGACTTCTTAACCCGTCTGAAAGCGATCCCAACCAATGGATTTTCGGACCAGGATCAGCTTTCGCATGACCTGATGATGCGTGTGCTTGAGCAGCGGATCGCGGACTTCGACCTGAAGGAATATGAGATGCCCACCAACCAGCAAAACGGCATCCATACCTCGCTCGCAGACATGCCCCTTTCGGTGCCGTTCGATTCGGTGAAGCACTATGAAGACTACGTCGCGCGGCTTCACCAGATACCTCGCGTGCTCACGCAGACCGAGGAGGTGCTGCGCGCGGGCGTGAAGGACAATCTAATGCCGGTGCGATTCCTGCTCGAAAAGCTCCCGGCTCAATGCCAACGGATCATCGATGCAGATCCGTTCTTGCTGCCTACCAAGAAATATCCGGCCGAGATCCCGATGGCAGAGCAAAAGCGGCTTACGCAAGAAATTACGGCCACCGTTAACGGCGATGTGATTCCCGCGTACCAGGCGTTTGCGGAATTCGTTCGAACCGAATACGCGCCGCATGGGCGCACTGCGCTTGCCATCATGTCGTTGCCGAATGGCGAGAAACGCTACAAGAATGATATTTACGCGCGAACTACGACGCACATGACGCCCGACGAGATCCACGGGCTTGGGTTGCGCGAAATCGAGCGCATTGAGGGCGAAATGAGTGCCATCGCCAAAAGGGAGGGTTTCGCGGACCTTGCCGCTTTTCGCGCAGCGTTGAAGACCAATCCAAAGTATATTCCGACTTCCGCAGAACAAATCCTGGATGACTTCCGCCGTTATATTGTGCAGATGGAGCCGAAGCTACCGCAGCTTTTCACGCTGCTACCGAGATCTCCAGTGACGGTTGAGGCGATTCCGGCGTTCGACGCCGCGGCGGCGACTCACTACATAATTGGAACTCCCGACGGCAAGCGGCCCGGCCGGGTCGTCGTGGCTACTTCGCGCTTCGCGGAGCGGTCGCTCGTCAACGACGAAGCGATTGCCTATCACGAAGGCATTCCGGGGCATCATCTGCAACATTCCGTTCAACAGCAGCTCACGGGATTGCCGAAATTCAGGCTGCACTCCTTGGGATTCAACGCGTATACGGAAGGCTGGGGGCTTTACGCTGAGCAACTGGGCAAGGAAGTTGGATTCTATCAGGATCCGGTGTCGGACTACGGTCGGCTGTCTTCGGAGTTGTTTCGCGCTGTTCGGCTGGTGATCGACACGGGGATTCACTCCAAAGGATGGACGCGCGATCAGGTAGTCGAATTCTTTCGTAGATCCGGCGCCATCGACGAGCCCAGTATCCAAACGGAAACCGACCGGTATATTTCATGGCCTGCGCAGGCTCTAAGTTACAAGCTAGGGCAACTGAAGATTCGGGAGCTTCGCGAACGCGCAGAGAAGGAACTTGGGCGCAAGTTCGACGTGCGGACGTTTCATGATGAGATTCTTGATGGTGGAACGCTGCCGCTCGATATGCTGGAGGCTCGGACGGACAAGTGGATCTCGCGGCAAAAAACGAAGTGAGGGTAGGGTTGCGGATTGGATTCGCGTTGTAGTGGACGTTGAGATCACTCGTCTGAAAAGCGCTCCTCACAATGACAGGCTACGGTTTGCTGCGAGGAGTGGGACGAGGTTCTCTCGTTGTAACCGCACGCCTCACGGAGGATTTGGATGCTCAAACGAACCTCTTCCATTCCTGCCACTTTTTTCTTTCTGGCCATCATGGCAGTTCAGGCCGCCGCGCCACGTTCGCCGGCTACGAAACTCGTGACCGTCTCGCGCGCTGACCTTTGCGTTACGGAAGGCGCTGTAGATGAGCTTCCCGGCGGGCGCTTGTCCGTAGTGGTTCCGAAGATGCGCGCGTATGTGAACGCGTTCACACCGCCGGAGGTCGATGTACAGTTTACTTATCTGGGGTCGACGGGGAATGAGGCGCGGCTTGGATCGGGGGAATTGCGGCGACAATTTGGATTGAAACTGCGCGCGCAGGACGCGTGCAATCTGGTCTATGCAATGTGGCGGATCGAGCCGGAATCGAAGCTGGTGGTTTCCGTCAAGAGCAATGCGGGGCAGCACACCAGCACGGAATGCGGCAACCGCGGATACCGCAATATCAAGCCGCGGCGAAGCACGCCGTTGCCTGGGTTGCGTTCCGGGGATACACATGACCTACACGCGGAGATGAAGGGAGACGAACTGAAAGTTTTTGCGGACAACACGCTGGTATGGGAAGGGTCGGTTGGTGGGGATGCGCTTTCCTTCGATGGACCGGTCGGGATGCGTTCGGATAATGCGCGGTTGGAAGTGCAACTGCGTGCTCCGCAGCTGCCGGCGCGGCCAGGACGGGCGCCGGGGTGTAGAAAGGGAGAGCCGGAATAGAACAATGACATCCCTCCGGGGGCGGAAGCCCGTCGAGATCGGGCGAAAAACGGCATGACTGAAGTCCTGCCCTGCCGACGCCGACGCAGGTAACCGCCCTGCGGTTGATAAATTGAGATCCTTCGTCGAGCAAAAACGGACGCTCCTCAGGATGACAAGACGGGTTTTGAGGGTTCGTTTTTACTCAAGAAGTTGGCGACGACTTTGGCGCAGGATTCGATGAATTGCTGCTCCGGCATGGGAAAGGCATCGGCGAAATAGCTTTCGATGTCGAGTTCTGCGGCGAGTTTTTTATTGGCGTAAATGGGGACGACGATTTCGGACTTTACCAGCGACGATCCGGCGAGATAGCGGGGATCGGCGGAGACCTCGGGGACGACCACGACCCGGCCGCTTGTGGCGGCGGCTCCGCAAAGGCCGACGTTTAGAGCAAAGCGGGCGTTGGGAGTGAAGCTGCCCGTAAATGGGCCGACGATGAGGTAGTTGGCATCGGCGGGGTCGACGAGATAAAAACCCACCCAGTTGTAGCGGGTCATTTTTTCGTGAAGGCGCTTCGAAACGTGTTCCATAAGGGCCGGAATGGAGGGAGCGCGCAGGGCAAAGTTTTGGAACTCCTTGAGAAGCTCTTGGTGCGCTGGCGTCATCTCGTGAACCTCGAGTTCAGAATTAGGAAGTCGGCGCTTTGAAGTTTCTGTTTCGGATGATCTTCAGTTTACACGAACAGCGCGCGCCTGCTGTTGTATGCTGTCCAATCGCACACCGGAGGAGGTTTTGAACTGCGTGTTCAGATTTTGCCTTTATTGCATATTCCTTTGTCTACCGGGTCTTGCGGTTGCACAATCGGCCCCTTCCAAGTTTCGATTTGAGATTACGTTTCCCGATTCGTTGCGCGCGGAAGCTCTCGACGGGCATATCATGCTCGGGATTTCTACCGACAAATCCAGCGAGCCTCGCTACCAGCTTCGCGAGGAAGAAGCCTCCAGCGCGCAATTTTTCGGCCTGGATGTTGATTCCTGGAAGCCCGGCGCGGCCGCTGTAATTGATTCCAAAACGCTTGGATACCCGATCGTATCTCTTGATCAACTTCCTCCGGGGGACTACTACGTGCAGGTCGTCCTGAACATCTACGAGACTTTTCACCGCTCCGACGGGCACACCGTAAAGCTGCCGCCGGATATGGGCGAAGGGCAACAGTGGTTCAGTAAACCCGGCAATCTACTGAACAAGCCTCAGCTCATCCACATTGATCCGCAGACCAACAATGCTATTCGGATCTCGCTCACGGAAAAAATTCCTCCTATCGAGCCGGCGAAGGATACCAAATACCTGAAACACATTCGCATTCAAAGCAAGCGGCTCTCCGCGTTCTGGGGACGACCCGTCTATCTCGGTGCTACGGTGCTGCTTCCCGATGATTTTGAAAACCATCCTTCCGCGCATTACCCGCTACTGGTGCACCAGGGCCATTTCGAGGCGGATTGGGAATTTTTTCAGGAGAAAGTGCCGGCAAACGCCAAAGACGAAGAGCTGCATTTCCTGCAGTTCGCGAATCGCTTCTATCAGGATTGGACTTCGGGCCGGCTGCCGCGGATGCTCATCGTAGGTATCCAGCACGCCAATCCTTATTACGACGATTCGTACGCCGTGAATTCGGCCAATGTCGGGCCGTACGGCGACGCCATCACGCGGGAATTAATCCCGGAGGTAGAAAAACGCTTCCGGGGCATCGGGCAGCCGTGGGCCCGAGCACTCGAAGGAGGATCCACAGGCGGCTGGGAAGCCGCGGCTTCGCAGATTTTTTATCCAGATTTCTACAATGGCGCTTATTGTGCGTGCCCGGACCCGATCGATTTTCGTGCCTACCAAGCGCTAAACGTGTACGCAGACAAGAACGCTTTTTGGCAGCAAGGTCCGTTCGGAACAGTGCCGCGCGCGGAGATGCGCAATACCGCCGGCGAGATCATGGCAGTAATGGAGCCTGCGGTTCGGCGCGAAGAGGTGATGGGAACGCGCGGGCGTTCGACAGAGCAGTTCGGTATCTGGCAAGCGGTGTTCAGTCCAGCTGGCTCGGACGGCTACCCAAAGCCGATCTGGAATCCTTCGACGGGCGAGATTGATCCTGAAGTTGCCGGCTACTGGAAAGAGCACTACGATCTGCGCTATATCCTTGAACGGGATATTGCTACCCTCGGCCCGAAGCTTGCCGGCAAGCTGCACTTTGCCGTGGGTGATATGGATACCTGGTATCTCAACAATGCCGTGCATTTGATGCAGGAGTTCCTCGACTCACCAAGAAGTCCGTATCGGATCGCGGACTTCGAGTACGGTCCGGGCAAAGCGCACTGCTATATGGGTGGCGGAGACATTTCCAACCAGGAAAGCTATGGAACGCTATACCAGCGCATCATGCCGAAGATTGCGCGGCACATGACGGAGACGGCTCCGGCGGGGGCGGACATGAGCTGGAAGTATTGAGGGCGGCGCTTCTTTTCCGGACGATTTGGGAGCACAATTCTGCAGAGCTAGTTCGTGTATCCATTCCGGGCTCTGTTACGTCCAAGGTAAAGAGGGGCAGTAACTTAGCCTTTCGGGAGCGCTTTATGCGCAAACCAGTGATTCTGGTCGCTTTCTTGTTCGGCTCGGCCGGTGTCGTTTCTGCGCAGCAGCATGCTGCCGTTGTTGTTTCGGCACCTCCTGTTGCGATGCGCCCGGTATCTGTTGGTGCGACAGTTCCCGCCACACACGCTGTTCCTGGACATCCTCCGGCGGCAGCACACCCTGTGCACCCAGGCGCTGCGACCAATGTGAAGCCTGCGATTCCGCACCGAAGGACGCCCGCAACTTTGGCGTCGCGGCCGATTTCTCCTGCGCCGCTTGGAGGGTTCGTCAATTCCGTTACCGCAGGAAACGCAACTTGCAACCGGCACGGGAGCTTCCCGGGCCTGAATGCGTGCACGCCGACAACCGGCGTGGTTCTGCCGGTTTTCGGTGGGGGAATCTACGTGCCCATGCCGTATTACGTTGATTCTTCGGCGCCGCAGGAAGCACAACAGGCAGACACGCCGGAAGAAGCGGCCAACCAGCCAGCCGACGGAAATCCGCGGGAAACAGAGCCGAGTTCCGCCTACATGGCGCCTTCGCGCCCGAGCAGTGGGAACCCCATCAATGAATCGCTTTCCGAGTTTGTTTTTGTTCAGCGGGACGGAAGCAAGTTCTACGCGGTGGCATACAGCTTTCTGAACGACAAGCTACATTACGTGACGAAAGACGGGACGCGCCGGAGTGTGGCTCTTGATTTGTTGGATTTCGATGCGACGCAAAAGTCCAATGAGGACCTCGGCAACACCATCAACTTGCCGAGTCTGCCGGCGTCGGGTGTGGCTATGAATGTTGCGCCGAGTGTGTTGCGGTAAGGGGAAGCAACAGAGAAGCAGTGAGAGAGTTTCAGAGTTGCAAGCGCAGATCCTCTTTCTTTGTGTAGGTTGAGACCCGCCACCAACTAACAGCCGACCTCTGCCCTTCGCTTCCCTCAGACTAAGAGTCGGGTCCCACAAAAGCCCCAAATTGCGCACTGAGCAGCTAGTTCTTCCGGATGGGTTCAGGCATGACGTAGCCGGAGGTGGCTGGGAGGCCGGCGCGCTCCAGTTGGACGGTGCTGTGCTCAATGCCGAATTCCTTTACTCTTTTCCGAATTGCGGCGACTACTTCTTCACATTTGTCCATGTGCATGTCGGGAATCCGCGCGTGGCAGCTCAGCGCGTTGTGTTCGCCGCCGAGAGACCAGATATGAATGTCATGCACTTCCCTAACGTGCTCGACGGTCAGGATCGCTCGCGCCACTTCCTCGACCCGTGTCCCGCGAGGCCGACCCTCCAGCAGGATGTGCGCGGATTCCCGCAAAATGCCGATTGAGGAGTACAGCACTAGCAGGCCAATCGCGAGGCCGAGCAAGGGGTCGATCCAATTCAAGTGCGTGTACTGCATCAGGAGCGCTCCGATGATGATTGCGATGTTCGAGAGCGCGTCGCCGAAGTTGTGGACCAGGATGCTGCGAAGGTTCAAATCCTTGAGGCCTTTGATGAGGGAAAGAGTGATTCCGCCGTTGACTGCCAGCGCCGCGACGGAAGTCCAGATCATCCAGCTTTCGACCACCGGCACTGGGTTGCGTAGGCGTTCGATGGCTTCGTAACCCAACCAAAGCGCCAAGACGATGAGGAGACCTGCATTGGTGAACGCCGCCAGCGTGCCGGCGCGGTGATATCCGTATGTCTTGTCCGAATCCGCAGGGCGTTCTGCCCAGCGCATCGCTAACCAGGAAATGCCGAGGGCCGGGACGTCCGACAAGTTATGCACTGCGTCGTTCAACAACGCCACAGAATGCCCCAGTAAGCCGCCGAAGACCTCTGCGACTACCAGGCCCAGAGTGGCGGCCATGGCCCATGCTAATACCGAAGGCTTCATCACTGGATGAGCGTGGTTATGTCCGTGGTCATGGTCATGCGAATGGCCGTGGGTATGCCCGTCATATCCGTGCATATGCATTCGTCTGTATTCTACGACCTTCGCCGCCGTCCCGCAGCCCTTTCGACAGCCCCGTTGTTGGATGGTTGACAACACCCGGCCGTGATTTCGTTGACGGCTCGAAGAGCGGCTGCCACTATCAGAAAAGGTGCATCCGCACCAGTCTCATGCGCCGCTTTACGCAGTGATTGGCCGCGAAACCGACCGAAATGAGCTCTCCTATCGCCAAATTAAGGTTCTGGGGCGTTCGCGGATCGACGCCGACGGTAGATCCCAGCACCTGGCGGTACGGAGGAAACACACCGTGCCTTGATTTCCGCGCACCGGACGGTTCGCGATTCATCCTCGATTGCGGCACGGGCTTGCGCATGCTGGGCAACCGCTGGAGAACCGAAAACTCTGGCAACGCAGCCGAGACGCATATTTTCGTCACGCACTACCACTGGGACCACATCCAAGGTTTACCGTTCTTTGCTCCTCTGTACGTCGAGAACAACGAATTCCAGTTCTACAGCTTCCGTTCCAAATTTCTGGGGCGCGATTCCTTACGGCAAGTCTTCGAAACGCAGATGGCTCAGCCCTATTTCCCGGTGGACTTCTCTACCATGAGCGCCAAACGGAAATTCCGCGAACTGGAAGGCGGCGAAAGTTTTTTTGTGGGCGAAAACAAGGTCACTGCACGTCACCTGAATCATCCTCAAGGTTGCCTTGGTTTCCGCATCGAAACTCCCGCCGGCACCATCGTGTATGCCACAGACAACGAGCCAGGAGATCCGGCACTGGAGTTGAGCCTGCACGAGCTTGCCGCGGGGGCAGACATTTTTGTGAACGATGCGCAATTCACTCCGTCGCAGCTTGCTACGGTCAAGAAGGGCTGGGGCCACTCGTCCTGGAAAGAAGGCGTGAAGGTTGCACGGGCGGCCGGTGCGAAGACCCTGGTTCTTTTCCACCACGATCCCGATTCGAGCGACCGCATTGTGGACGGCCTGCTGCGAGATGCGCGGGAAGAGTTCGAAGGGGTATTTGCCGCGAGCGAAGGAATGGTGATTACGCTCGGTGCGCCGGGCCAGGCGGTGCAAGCGCATTTGCCGGGATCACGAACCGCTACGCGCCGCGAGGCGCAATTCCGCGCGGTTGTTACGGGTCTTACCTCCGATGGGCACAAATTTGAGGAAGAAACCACGATACGCGATCTGGCGTTGCAAGGCGCGCTCATCCATCTGAAGCACAGCCCGAAGTTGCAGTCGGAGCTGGAGGTGGTGATGGAGACGACTGGCTCGAATGGGGTGAAGGAAATGCGATTCCGGGGATACGTCGTGAGACTTGAAGTTGGGGCGGAAGGTGGAACGACAGGTGTCGGCGTGGTGTTTACGGATTAACGGCCGGGCCCAAGACCGTCAGAAATTTCAGGTCAACTCAGCAATTTTCTTATCCAGGTGCTCTAGAGCCGCTTCGAGCGATTTGCGGTGATTCGGATGGGTCGCCGTCTCCAGATCATTGGCAATGCGCTTTCGGGAGAGAAGCAAGCCTCGTCGTTCCGTTTCCCGTTGCATGTCCTCCGCACTCTTCTTTGCGTTATTCGAGTTGTCCGCCACGATTTTCCTGTCTTCTACCTGAGATTCCACGTCTTTGCTCTCCCAGCCGCGTGCCATGGATCTATTTTCGCACAGATTGAAGAAAGGGGGCGGAGGAAGAAAACTTCAGTTCACGAAGTTGCGTGTGATTAAACGCCTGCGGCACGGTGCTTGATCGAGGGTGGTTGCGCAGCTAGGCTGGCCTGGCGCAGTGATTCTTCGGCGAGGCGGGCAAAGCGCTCGGCGAAGACGCCCTTGTAAAGGAATTCCGCTTTGTGGTCTCCCCACCGAACTATCAGCTGCCAATGGTTTTCGCAGGGCAGGACATCGAGCGTGGCGATTTCGCCAGTGGTGATGACGACTTGCGGATCGTAATGCTTGTCCATTGCCCAGGTTTGCGAGGGAGAAATAAACAATTGCACCGATGTTGTAACCGCATTTCCCGGCTGATAGTCGCCACCGCTGACGACGGTTTGCGCGCCCAATTCGCGGGCTTTCCGGTCCGTGGCGGATTCGAGTTCGGCGGGCGGCAGCAGGATGGAAACCACGAAGAAAAGTAGCCCGACCACGGCAGTATAGTAGCCGTGCCATAAGCTGAGGGGCAGGATCACCAGTGCCGCGCCAAAGCAGCCGAGAGCGACGCGGAACAAGGTCCAGGACTGTTCGTTGCGGTAGAGCTTTAGAAACTTAGGTGAGCGCTGAATCACTAGGAACAATGCCGCGCCGCAAGCGCCTTTGATGCGCTGCAACAGATTTTCCTGCTCCGCCGTAATGACGTTCGGTGTAGTGCTCATGGGTTTCCGAGTTCGCTATTTTACCTCAGGTTCGAAGCCGGGAATGTCACTCATTCGAGCCATCGCGCGGCGGAGATGGAGGACGTAGTACGCCATAGATGTCCGCCGACGATCAGGGTGACGTTCAGGCGTTAATAGCCTCAGCATGTATCTAGCCAAATTGGCAGACGATGGCGCGAGGGTACAGGTAGTGTAGTCGGAGCGGCCGGGCGCAGTGGGAGGCCACTAAGCCAAGTAGTTGCTTAGTCTTAGAGTCGCGGGCGGCGCATCGGCCGGGTAACCACCCCTGGGGATGACGAGTTTGGCGTCGTCGAGGGACCCCCCAAATGCAACGACCACACCGTTCAAGAGGCGTCGGGGGGTTCCGGGTGGATAGTGACGCGGGAGATTTGCGGGAACTTTTCCTTGACGAGGTCTTCGAGAGCGGCCAGGACGTCGTGGATGCGGGTGATGGAGTAATCGCTTTTCATGACACAGTGGCAGGAGGTGAGGATGTGGTGCTCGACCTTGCGGACACGGACATCGTGGCAACTGAGGAGCTCGTCGTAGCTGCGGTGCATGTGGTTGAGGAAGTCCTCGACGGCCAGCTCGAGCTGGCGCATTTCGCCGACGCCAATTTCGGGAGTGGCGATGTGCCGGCCGAGCGGCTCGATGTGGATGTTGACGTCGAGTTTGTGATTGCCGTCGCCGAGAGCGGTGATGGCGTTTTCGAGTTCGGTGGCCTGGCGGTGTGCTTCGCCGAGCGAGAGATTTTCGTCGACTTCGAGGTGCAACTCGACGAAAAGGTTGCCGTCCTGTTGAGTGGCAGAAATGTCGTGGATAGGATGGCCCATGCGCTGGGCTATGGCACGAATGGATTCGAACAGGTCTTCGTTGGCGGGAGCGCGGGGTTCGGTGTGAACGACGACGTCGGCGGGGACGATTTCGCCGACCCGCTGTTCAATAGCGTCTGTGAGCGCGTGGACTTGTTCCAAGTTCGCGGCGCGAGGGACCGAGACGGTGGCGTCGACGAAATGGCGATTACCGGAGCGGCGGACGCGGACACGATCGACACGGAGCACACCGTCCATGGTGCCAATGGCATCGGAGATTTGGTGCTGCAGGCCTTCGGGGACGGCGTCGAGAAGAGCGTCTAGAGTGCGGCGGCCGAGTTGGGAGCTTACCCAGAGAATGACACCGGCAACGACGAGAGCGGCGAGAGAGTCCGCGTAAGACAGCCAGGGAAGATTCCAGGTATCTCCGGCCCAGACCAGGGCTACGCCGATAATGACGACGGTGGTGCTCCAGACATCGGTCGAGAAATGGAGAGCGTCGGCTTCGAGTGCTTCACTAGCGTGTTTTTGTGCCACTTTGTTGAGAGCGCGGGCGCGGGTGAGGTCGATGGCTAGGGCCGCGCCGAGAATGAGAATGGCGGTGAAACTGGGTTGGATGTGGACAGAATGGAACAAGAGCCGGGAGAAGGCTTCATAGATGATGTAGAACGCCGTGACAACCAGGAGCCCGGTTTCGAGGAAAGCAGAGAAGTTTTCAAATTTGCCATGGCCGTAGGGATGGCGCTCGTCGGCGGGTTGATCGGAGACGCGGACGGAGAGAAAGGTGATGATGGCGGCGACGAGGTCGAGGCCGGAATGGAGTGCTTCGGAGAGAATGCCGAGGCTGCTGGTGCGCCAAACGAGGAATGCCTTGAGACACAGGAGGACAGCGGCGGACCCCACGCTGAGGAGAGCAGCGCGCCTTTTTTCCGGTTTGGCGGAATGGAGGCGCGGGGTGAGGACCATGATGGCATAAGACTACCAGTGATTCGTGAGCTGTGATTCGCGATTCGTGAAGGAGCGGGGGAAGAACGGGTCTAAAGACTCGCCACTACAAAAGCACGACCGGTTAGCGGCAAGATCAGAGAATCTTGCGCAGCTGAGGCGTAGCCGAAGGTCAGAATAAACGCCTCTGTGAAGAGGAATCGGGCCGTTATTGTGCTGATGTAGGGGACATGGGCGGTTCGGGGATAAGGGGAAGGCGCTTCGGTTCGCCACGGGCGCCGCGAAATTCGACTTCGTCGAAGAGGAGGGAGGGGGCCACGACCGAGGCCGGCAAACTGGCTTGTGAAGGTTGCGCACTGCCGAAGGCTCCGAGGGCCGTTCCGGCCACGCCTTGGGTTTCATTCTCCATGAAGTTGTAGACGTAATTGTCGTCGCCGATAGCGGCGATGTTGCGGAAGGAGCGGGCGTTAAAGCCAGTGATGCGCGCGCCCCGGACGAGCTCCTCGTGGCCATCGGCAGGGAAGTACCGATAGACGACGAGCGGGAGGCGGTCGGTGGCGGCATTTCCGCCGAAACTGGCGAGGAGATCGCTGAAATCTTCCTGGTGCATGATGCTGATGGTGGGGTTGTCCATCTGACGGACGACCAAGCAGTAGTCCAGCTTTTCAGCCTTGCAGGCGTCGACGAATTTTTTCTTCAAGTCATCTTTCGAAACCGTCTCCGATGAAGTGAAGAAGAGATTGCTTATGGTTGGTCTAGGCTCGCTGAGAAAGCCGGAGCGGCCGTGGCCGTTGGACTTGTCCGAATCTTGTCCCGGGCGGCGACCCATCAGAAGCGTCTTCAGCTTGCCATCGGCGACGATAGTGACTTTTTCGCCGGGAACACCTTCATCGTCGATCGAGTAGCCGCCGACGAGAGGAGTGCCGTTGTAATTTTTGGCTGAAGGATCATCGATGAGAGCGACGGAGGGAGGAAGAACGCGCACGTCGATCTTGCCGGTCCAATCGCTGCGGGCACCGAGACTGTTCATCAACTGATCGACGACAGGCTGAAAGGCAACCGGGGGCCGGCCGCCATTAAGCGATGGGCCGAGTACCTCGGCAATCAGCGCGGCGGCGGCGCGGGATTCAAACAGTACAGGTCCGGTGTAATCGGAAGCGGGAGGAGCGGCGCGCATGGCCATAAGCTCCGTGCCGGCGACGTTGAGGTTCTTGCGGACGTCGTCAACCGAGGGAAGATCAGCGGGGCGCGGAGCGTAGGTGGCGTAGAAATGATTCAGTTGCATGCCGTCGGCTGCGAGTGTGCTCATCGGCGCTTCGATCGCGGCGTAGGAGTGATTGGTGCGGACTTCGGTGCCTTCGCTAGTAAGGAGATATTCGGTGAGGTAGACGAAGTAGTAGCCGACGCGAGACTCATAGATCTGCGGGAACGCGCGCAAAGCGGCGGAGGTGTCGCGCACTTCCTGCTCCCAGTTGCGGTTCGACCAGTCGGAGGTCGTGAGCGGGTCGACGTGCTGGACGACCTGGACACGAGAGAAATCGTCGATGTCCGAGGGGCGAGCGAGACTGCTCAGATACGCCTGCTTACGGGAATAGGTTTCGACAGCCTCCTTGAAGGCCTGGTCCGTGGCGATCCAGAGATCCTGACGAAGGGAGTTGTAATCGCGGTCGATGCCGACGCTGCCAGACGGGCCGATGAAGCCGCGGAAATTCTCATCACCGATGAAATTGGAGCTGTCCAGCTTGTAATCCCCGACACGAGCGCCGACAGTCATGAGACGAGTCCTACTGTGGGCGGTCGAGAGGAGAGCGCCGAATTCACCGACGACTTCGCGGATATCCACGTCGAGGAGGCGGTATTCGACATAATAGGGGCGGACAGGCTGGTTCGAGGGAGGAATGGCGAGCTCAAGACGCGACTTGGCGCGAGCCATTTCGTCCTTCATGGCCTGAAGAGTATGGTCCTTGTCATCCGCTGGCGCTTGTGACGCAAAGATGGAAGGCGCCGCGCAGAAAGAAAAAAGAATGGCGGCGAGACGAAGTGAACGCATTACTGTTGGCCTCCGGATTTCACGGTGTCATGGGCCGGCGGCGGAAGGATGGGCGGGCGGTCCGTGGACGTTTGTTTTTTCTGAACTTCCAATTCAGAGGTTAGGATGGCCGGAGCAGCGGCAGAAACGGGGACGTAACCAGACTCAGCACCGCAGTAGCCGTTGAAGACTTCCGGTGTATCGCCGGTGGCAACGATTTTTGTGAGCGCGGCAAGAGGAGTACCGACGATGTCGACGCCGCGGACGAGTTCATCGGGGCGGCCATCGGGAAAGACTTTGTAGACGACCAGAGGCTCAACCTGGAATGCCTGAGGCTGGCCGCGACCGGTGAAGGTGAAACCACCGGCGATATCGTCGATCAGCAGGCCGTAGGGTTTGTTTTGCTGCTTGATGAGCTCGATGAGTTTGGCGCGGAGTTGATCGTTGGTAACGGCCTTGTTGCTTTCGACGATGAGGTTACCTTGACGGGAGACGGGCGTGGCGCCGATCTGGCGGCGGCCGTGGCCGTTGGAATTCGGGAAGCCTCTGAGCGGCGAGCGGGACATTTCAAAATTCTTGAGCACGCCGTGATCGACCAAAACGGTGCGCTGCCCGATGACCCCCTCGTCATCATACTGGTAGTAGCCGAGGAGGTCCTGTTTGCCAAGTTTTTTGAGCGTAGGGTCATCGACGACGCTGAGAAAGTCGGGAAGAATGGGTTCGTTTACTTTTTTGGCGAAGGTTTGACCCTCGTTCACGTCCTTCTGGCGATGACCTTCCGCGCGATGGCCGAAAACTTCGTGAAAGAAGACGGCGGCAGCGCGGCCGGTGAGAAGAGCGGGACCAACCGTTGGGTCGTTGAGCGGAGAGACAACCAGGCCTTCCATCTCCTTGCGAAGTTGCGCGGAAGCGGCGAGAACGGCCTGGTCGTCGGGTGCGTCCGTGGGGTTGACCCAATCAAAATTGTAGTAGCGGTTGATGTCCATGCCGTCGGCCGCTTTGCCCTGGATGAAGATTTCCAGCCGATAGCGAATCTGGCCGTACTGGAGTTGCGTGCCTTCAGAGGTGAGCTGCATGGTGTTTTCGGACAAGGCGCTGAAAGTGACGATCGAATTGATGATTGAGGGAGACTGACGGAAATAAGTCGTGTAGTCGCGGACTTTCTGTTCCCAAGGTTTACGGTCGAGAGTGAGGGAGACCCAGGGGCCGGTGAAGTCGTGCGGTTTCTCGTGGGAAAAATCGGGAGTTAAAGCTTCGACGGTTTGCACCTGGACTTCTTTGCCGGTTTTGATCTTGATGAAAGCTTCGGCGGCGGCGCGATACTGCTTGTCGGTTTCCAACCAGATGGCCCGGCGAAGAACCTCGGGAGCATCATCGAGAGGGGCACTGATGCCAGGCCCGCCATTGGGAGCCTGTTTGCCATCGATTTTATGGGTGTCGTCGAGTTCGTAGCTGCCGGTGCGGACAGAAACTTCGAGCCAGCGATTGCGATTTTCGTCGCTCTGGAGCAGGGCGCCGTTGGAACCGGAAACGGTCGCGCGCTGAGAATCCGTGAGCGTGTAGCCAATGTAATAGGCCGGAGGATCCTGAGAGCCGAGGATTTTCATGGAACGATCGAGTTCAGTTTTCATGGCCGTAAACACCGGAGAAGGCTTCGCGGCCGTGTCGGGTTCAGCGGCGAGCAGACGCGCCTGGGCGGCGAAAGCCAGGCCGGCGAGAAAGGCCACAGACAGCAAAACAGGGGAATAACGGCTGCGCCGGATGGCGCGGGATTGATCGTTCAAGGGTGCCTCACTCTGGATTAGACGCACGCGGCAACAGTCCAGTGTACGCCAGTGGCACGCGTCGGACAAAGTGGCGAGCAGGATCAGCGCGACGCGAAAGCGACCACCTTATCTTAGATGAGGCAGTGAAGAAGGACGTTGCAAGGCGAGCGAGTAGTGGATTTGGCTTAGGCGCGGATGAAGAGCAAGAAGTAAAAGCGTAAAACAGTTTAACAGTGGAGGGCCCGCGCTGGCATCTTGAGCGAGCCGAAGCCCTAGTTGGCGGCTTTTTTGGCAAGACGTTTGTTCGTGGGAGGGTCTATTCCCGCGGGGCGACGCCGCAAGTATTGCTCGTGCAGCATCGCGTAGTCCGGCGAGCCGAGGAGGAAGGCAATCAGATTGAGAATTTCCGTGGTCGACTTCAAGTTGTCCTCCGTTGAGTTATTGCGCGCGATGCTTCTCCAGCGCGGCGCTGGAAATGGCGGAATAATTCCGGCCGCCGATCCTCGAGACAAAACGACAAAGTTCACAATGTTCTTCGTGCGCCTCCAAGCGCGAATAGGCGCGCGCGTAGTTCGCCTGCAAGCGCAGAAGCTCATCGGAGGCCTTCCGGCTCGCGAAACCGGTCGAAGCAATCTCTTCGCGGCGATTGCGCCAGCTCTCGAGAGCTTCCTGGCAAGCGAAAAGGAGATTTTCGTAGTCCGTGCACACCGCGGTTTTAAACGAAAGTTCCCGACGCATAGGTCCCTCCCGGAATTCAAGTAAGCAACTTAAGCACCAATCTGCTAAAGCGCATAAAAACATGGTGTTGACGTGGAAACGCGGCCGATGAAAAGCACAGAACTAGTACGAAAGTTCGTGTATTGCGCTTGGTAATTCTTACCGAGTGCCGGAGAGGCGAAGTATGCGGACGATGAATGCGTCCAGATCTAAACTAGACGCCTTGAAAAACCTGTGACCCACACGCAACAACGATTCACTGAAACCGGATTATTTCTGTTCCAGTTCCTTGAGCTGATCGATTGCGTGCTGATTTTTCGGGTCGAGTTCGAGGGATTTGCGGTAGTTGTCGATAGCGAGTTGTTTCTGGCCGTCCTTGGCGTAGGCCTCGGCGAGGCTGTCGTAGACATTATCGGACTTGGGATACTCTTCGACGTTTAGCTTGAAGATGGCGATGGCGTCGTGGTTGCGGTTTTCCTGGAGAAGCCGATAGCCAAGTTGGTTGAGGGCTTCTTCGTTGAAGTCGTAATCGCTCGGACGGGTGCGCTTGAATTCGCGGTATTGGGCCATCGCCGCATCGGAGCCGCGATTCATGACGGTCGCGCCGAGGTCTTGGGAAAGAGAACGTTTGGGTGTGACAGGCTCCTGGCCATAAAGGATGGCGCGAATGCCCTTCGCCATTTCACTGAGGTTGGCGCCAGGAGTGTTGTTGAAGATAACGATGAGGTCGTGATCGGCGATGTAGCGCGCCTCGAGAGTGTTGAAGCCGTTGATGCCGCCACCGTGAGAAATTAAGGTCTGGCCGGCGCCGGGTTCGCCAACGGGAATATTGCGAATATCCCACCCGTAGCCGTAGTTATTCAGATTGGGAGTGAAGACCTTCTGCTTGAGGTCAGGGGGCAGGAGTTTATCGGTGTAGAGCGCCTGGTCCCACAAGTAGAGATCTTCGACGGTGGAATAGAGGGAGCCCGCAGCGTAAGGAAGTGACATATCAAGGTAGGGCGCGTTGACCACGCCGGCCAGGGCTTGCTGATAGCCGGAGGCGCGCTTGGGAAGAATGTCTGCGTAGTGGTCATAGCCGGAATCGCGCATGCCGAGAGGGGTGAGAATATTTTCCTTGAGAAGGGTTTCGTAGGATTTTCCGGTGACGTGTTCGAGGATGGCGCCGAGAAGAAAATAGCCGGAATTGTCGTAGTGAAATTTTGAGCCGGGTTCGAATTGGAGGTCGCCGCTGCAGAATTTTTTCACGAACTCGTCGACCGGGTAGTAGTTGCGGGACACGTCGTCGAAGAATTTGGGTTCATCGGTGTAGCTGGGGATGCCGGAAGTGTGGCTGAGAAGATGGCTGATGGTGATTTTGGAGCCAGTGTCTTTGCGATAGTAGGGGAGATAGTCGGAGAGGTGGGCATCGAGCTTGATGGCGCCTTTGGCGACTTGCTGCATGACGAGCATGGAAGTGAACTGCTTGGTGATGGAGCCGATACGGAATTTCACGTCGGGAGTGTTAGGAATGTTCCACTCGCGGTCGGCCAGGCCGTAGCCTTTTTTGAAGATGACTTTATCGTGGTCGGAGACCAGGACAGTTCCGGTGAAAGCACAGCAGTCGGAGTATTGAGCGACGAGCTTGTCGATTTTGGCGGGCGCTTCGGAATTGTCTGCGGCCGTACGGGGCGCAATCTGCAAAACGAGACAGCAAAGAAGAAGCGCCGGAGAGAGTTTTTTCATGGTGATCCTCGGATGCGGAGGGCAGTGGTCGCTGTTAAGGCAGGGGCGATTATACATCCAGCGCATGGCAGGAGGCCGGGAGAGAAAAGGCTTAGGAGAAGCGGGGGTTTGTGTCACAATTTTAGGTGGAAAGGTCGCAGGGTCTGGCCGCTCGGCCGCCTTGCGCTACAGGAACCGTTGAAGACTTTGCGACAAATAGCTAGCCGATGTACCGGTGCATCTAATTGGAGGCTGGGCTGTTGTCGTGTCTTCGAAATGGAAGTGAACGCGGAGCGGTATTTAGGAATTGTTGGAGAGCAAGGTGGCGCCAAGCAGGCAAACCGAAACGGTGGCTCTTCCGTCGGGTCGAACGGATGGACGGCAAGCTACGCGCGCAGGCCGCTCTTTGCTGGAGCAGATTGGTAATACCCCGCTACTGCACCTACCTCACGTCGGTCGTGAATTTCCAAACATAGAGTTTTACGCGAAAGCCGAGTGGTTTAATCCCGGCGGGTCGGTGAAGGACCGTCCGGCGTTGAGCATGATCCAGGCCGGAATTGCCAACGGCTGGCTCGAACCAGGCAAAACAATTATTGATGCGACGAGCGGGAATACCGGGATCGCCTACGCGCTGGTCGGTGCGGCGATGGGCTATCCAGTGAAATTGTGTCTGCCGGAGAGCGCTTCGCAGGAACGGAAGCGCATTTTGACGGCGTATAGGGCGGAACTGGTGATAACACCGGGAGATGAGGGAACGGACGGGGCGATCCGGCGTGTGCGGGAAATTGTGGCGGGGGAGCCTGACCTTTATTACTACGCCGATCAGTATAGCAATCCAGCGAACTGGCAAGCGCACTATCGGACCACCGCGGAGGAGATCTGGGCACAGACCGTCGGAGAGTTGACGCATTTTGTGGCGGGGCTCGGAACGAGCGGTACGTTTGTCGGCACGACGCGGCGACTACGAGAGTTGAATCCGCAGATTCGGTGCATCAGCCTGCAGCCGGATTCGTCATTTCATGGGTTAGAGGGCTGGAAGCACATGCCGACCGCGCTACGTCCTGCGATTTACGACGAAACGCTGGCGGATGACAACCTGACGGTGCGAACGGAAGAAGCGTACCGGATGGTCAAGCGGCTGGCGCGCGAGGAAGGATTGCTAGTGAGTCCGAGTTCGGCGGCGGCGTTGGTCGGATGCTTTACGTTGGCCAGAGGAATTCCGAAGGGCGAGCGAGCCGTAATCGTGACCGTTTTTCCGGATTCAGCGGCGAAATATTTGACCGAACGATTTTGGGACGAGGAGTGAAGATGGCGGATACGGAGAAAGTTTGGATCGGCGTGGAATGCGAGGAGAAGATTCGGACGCATGGGAAGGAGACGTATCCGTATGAGTGTTGTGGGGCGCTGCTGGGGCGCGACGCGGCAGACGAAAGGCCGCGAGAGATTTTTGACGTGTTTCCGTTAGTAAACCGACGCGAGGATTCGCCACGGAACCGGTTTTCGGTGAGCCCGCGAGATGTGATTGCGGCGGAGAGAGAGGCCGCGGCACGGGGATTGGACGTGGTTGGGTGGTATCACTCGCATCCAAATCATCCTGCCAAGCCGAGTGCGTACGACAGGGAACATGCGTGGCCGTGGTATAGCTACATTATTGTGAACGTGGAGAAGGGAGCCGCGGGGCAAATGAGGTCGTGGAGATTGCAGGAAGACCGGGCGAGATATGTGGAAGAGGAGATGGAAGTGAGGAGACCAGAGGAAGTGAAGAAGTAGAAGAGTGAAAAAAGCTCCAGAGTGAAAGAGAAGCGAATCGGGATTCGAGAGTCGCCCACAGGGAGTAGCAAGAGGAGAAGAATGATGAGTGTGAAAGTGATGATACCGACTCCGTTGCGCGTGCATGCGGACGGGAAGGCAGCGGCAGAGTTTCCGGCAAAGACGGTGGCAGAGGCGTTGGGGCATCTGACGGAGGCGTTCGGGGATTTGAAGCAGCATTTGTTCACGGAGGAGGGGAAGCTGCGGAGCTTTGTGAATGTGTATTTGAACGGCGAGGATATCCGGTACTTGTCGCAGGAGAATACGGCGACGAAGGACGGAGACACGATCAACATCATTCCGTCGATTGCGGGAGGAGCGCCTGTGGCGGTTGCGGCCGAGAAATTGAGCAATGAAGAGATTTTGCGTTACAGCCGGCACCTGATCATGCCCGAGGTGGGCATGGAAGGGCAGTTGAAGTTGAAGAGGGCGAAAGTGCTGCTGATCGGGACGGGCGGACTGGGAGCGCCGCTCGGGTTGTATCTGGCTGCCGCGGGAGTGGGAACGCTGGGGCTCGTGGATTTTGATGTGGTGGACTTCACGAATTTGCAAAGGCAAGTGACATTTGGTTCGAGCGATGTGGGAAAGCCGAAGAGCGAGGCAGCGCGGGCGAGGCTTTCGAATCTGAATCCGGATATTGAAGTGCGGGCGTTTGAGATGAAGCTGACCAGCGAGAATGCGCTGGAACTGTTTCGCGACTTCGACATTATCGTGGACGGGACGGACAATTTTCCGACGCGATATCTGGTGAATGACGCGTGCGTGCTGCTCGGCAAGCCGAACGTGTATGGATCGATTTTCCGGTTTGAGGGGCAGGCAACGATTTTTGGAATGCCGGACGGGCCGTGCTATCGCTGCTTGTACCCGGAGCCGCCTCCGCCCGGATTGGTGCCGTCTTGCGCAGAAGGCGGCGTGTTGGGAGTGCTGCCGGGGATTGTGGGGTCGATCCAAGCGATGGAGACAATCAAGCTAATTTTGGGCAGCGGCCGGAACTTGAAGGGGCGATTATTGGTGTTTGATGCGCTGGAGATGGGCTTCCGCGAATTTAAGTTGCGGAAGAATCCCGCCTGCCTGATGTGCGGGGAGAATCGCACGATTCATAAGTTGATCGACTACTACGAGTTTTGCGGAGTGCGCGGCGAAGAAGCGCCAGCGCCGGACCTGAAGGTGCCGGAGATTACGCCTCGCGAGTTGAAGGCGCGGCTGGACCAAGGCGATGACCTGTTCATTCTGGATGTGCGCGAACCGCACGAGTATCAGATCTGCAATTTACAGGGACATTTGATTCCGCTTGGAGAATTGCCGCGGCGGGTGCATGAGCTCGATTCCTCGCGGGAGATCGTGGCGCATTGCCGGAGCGGAAAGCGGTCGGCGGAAGCGATTGATTTTTTGAGGAAAGCGGGATTCCGGAAGATTCATAATTTGAAGGGCGGAATTCTGGCGTGGTCGGACGAAGTGGATGCGAGCGTGCCGAAGTATTGAAGGCCTGTCGCAGTGTGGGGACAAGACGCGGTGCTTGAAATCCTTCGCTTCGCTCAGGATGACACGCTCTCCTGATAAAAATTCCAGAAGGAAAGAACCGGTCTAAAGACCCGCCACTCCAAAGCTTACCTGAGCCGGAAAGGTTAGTTTGAGATTTCGATGGGGGCGCCGTGAAGGCCGAGGAAGAGGCCGGGGCGCACGGCGGTTGGCTTACCGTTGTCCCACACCAAAACGCCATTCACAAACACCTTCTCGATTCCCGAAGGAAGCGCTGTGGGATTGGTGTAAGTGGAGCGGTCGATCACGGTGTCGGGATTGAAGAGGACGAGATCGGCGAAAGCGCCTACGCGGATGACGCCGCGGTCTTTCCAGCCGAGCCGCTGGGCGGGCAGAGAAGTCATTTTGCGAACGGCTTCGGGCAGAGGGAGCCAGTGCTTTTCGCGGACATAGAGGCCGAGTACCCGGGGGAATGTGCCGGCTCCGCGCGGATGATCGGAGCCGATGCCGCCGTCGCTGGCGACCATAACCCAAGGTTGCTCATAAAAGGCTTTGATGTCCGATTCGAACATCGATTGGCAGATGATGGTGGCTTCGGTGCCCGCGGAATCACCTTCGCGGACTAAACGGATAAACATATCCACATCAGAGATGTGAAAGGTTTTGGCTAAATCCGCCAGGGTGTGCCCGACGTAGGCGGGATTGGGCTTGAATTCCACGATGGTGACGTGAGAAGCGCCGCCGACGTCGGCAAGGGCTTTGGCGAGGCTTTTCGGATTTTCGTACTGCTTGTCGGGCACGAGGACCTTGAGATTGGAATGCCAGGCGTCGTACGGATAACAGTCAGCCATGAAATCGACGCCGCGCTTGCGGGCATCGTTAATAACATTGATGTATCCGGCGGTTTTGCCTTGAACAGAGACAGTACCGAGCTTGATGTGAGAGTGTTCGGTAGGGATGTGGGCGCGTTCGGCGATGGCGATTTCTTCGTGGAGGGCGTCGAAGGATTTGTCGGCTTCGTCGCGGATGTGGGTCATATAGATGCCGCCGTAGCCGGCCGCGATTTTCGCCAGGGCGACGAGTTCGTCGGTGTTGGAGTAGCTGCCGACTTCGTATTCGAGGCCGGAGGAAAGGCCGACGGCTTGTTGGTTCATGGCCCGGCTCAGGAGTTGTTGCATATTCTGAATTTCTTCAGTGGTAGCGTTGCGCTTGAAGTCTTTGCCCATGACTTGTTGGCGGATGGTGGCATGTCCGGCGAAAACGCTGATGTTCGGAGCGGTGTGAAGCTGCTGAACGGAGCGGACCCAGTTGATGATGGGCCAAGGTGAATCGCCGTCGGCGCCGACGACGAGGGAAGTGATGCCCTGCGCGATTTGAGTTTCGGCGATTGGATCGGTGAGGATGCCTTCCTCGGAGTGATTGTGAATATCGATGAAGCCAGGAGCGAGAACGAGACCCGTGGCGTCGATCACCGATTCACCTTTTCCTGGAGTGACATCGCCGATTTCCGTGACGTGGCTGAAATCAATCCGAACGTTCGCTTTGTGCAGCGGGCCGCCCGTGCCATCGGCCAACTGGGCATTGACGATCAGGAAGGAAGACGATTTTTGCTGGGGGAAGAGCGGCAAGAGCACGGCACAGGAGAACATACACACGAAGCAAAGCACGGCGAGTCGCTTGGCAGTCATAGGTTTAGTATCGCGTGAAAAGGGAGAAGCAGTTGCGACTCTAGCCGTAAGGGTTAAGTGCGACAAAGCAACAACAATTAGGGTGCAGCGTGCGCGCCAGGTCAGAACGTGACGGCGGTGAGGGCTTTGTGGGCGAGGGCGGCGGCGCCGGGTTTTCCGGCGAGGACGAGATTCGCCCATTCGGCGGCGGCGTGGGAGATGCGAACTGCTTCCATGGTCAAAGATTCCGGCCCGCCGGAATCGGAATTGCCGAAGAAGATCCGATCCATGGGGCGCGAGGCGATCATGCGATTTTTCGTGTATTGGCCGGGCACGGCCATCATCATAGCGTGGCCACGGCGGTAGAGGTGGATTTCGATGGGATCGACGTTGAATTCGGGCAGGAGCTTCTGGAAATCCTTGAGGACTTTTGCGGCGAATTTCTTACAGTCGGATTCTTCCAGAAGGGTGGAACGTTCGGATTCGCGGAGAGTCGAGTAGAAGGTGAGGATTTCGTATTTCGGTTTGTAGCCGGGCTGATTGCGGATGGTCCAGTCGGCGACGATGAAATCGGTGAAGGAATTGCCGGGACACCAATTGTCGTAACCCCGGTCGTAGATCCTTTTGTCGAAAATCATGTTGATCAATGGAACGGGCGCATAGCGCATGCGGCGCATGGCTAGCTTTTGGTCGTTAGAGAGACCAGCGACGAGACGAGACGTGATGAATTTTTGAGTGCACATGAGCGCGACCTTTGCGGAAACGGTCGTCAGCTTGTCGTCCTGCATGTAGGTGACACGCACTTCGTTTGCATCGGAAACAACGGAGACGACGGTGGCGGCGCCGAGCATGCGTTCGCCGTATTGGGGCTTCATCACTTCAACGAGCTTGTGGCTGATGCACCCGAGGCCACCTGGCAGAATCACGCGAGTGCGGTCTTCGCCCTTGATCAGATATTGCGCATCGGAGACGCCGATGAATGCGGTGGTGTCTTCGGTTACAGCGCCCCAGTTCGAGAGACCGTAAGCGTCCCACCACTTGGTAATTTCCGGAGCGTAGTTGCTGGTGATGTCGGTGAAGGGCTTGGAGTCCAGCTCCAGCATTTGCTTGCGAGTATCGAATTTCAAAATGTCCTCGGAAAATTTCTTGAAGCTGGCGATGGTTTCCTTCGAATAGGGGAGATGCGGGAGGCCGGTGCGCCAGGTGTCGGGCGTGTAAACGCCATTGGCGATGGTTGGGTCAGGCATGTCGATGGGGAGAAGATTCAGGCCGATTTCCTTGGCGAGATGATCGCTGTAACTGTCGCGGAAATCGTAGGCGGCGGCGGTCGAGTAGGGCTGGCCGGCGAATTCTTGCTGATAGGCGTTGCCGCCGAAGTGATCTTCTTTTTCGAGGAGGAGCCAGTCTTTGCCGCGGAGGAAATAGGCGGCAGAAAGTCCGGCCATGCCACCGCCGACGATGGCGATGTCGACTTTGCGGGTGGCGTCGGGCTTCGGGAAGGAGTGGCCATCGCGGATCTGATGGCAGATAGCGAAGTGTTCGCCTTCGACGTTGGTCGAAGGCCTGGGAGGATCGGCCAGCAGAGCGTGGTCGATGGGACAACCCGAGGCGACGGAGCCGGCCACGACGAATTTGATGAAGTCACGTCGGGGAAGTTTTGAGTTGTTAGTCATAAGTTTTCAGTTGCCGAGAAGAGAAATTCCTGGACGTATCCTTTCGTTGGATCGAGGGCAAAGCTTCGAGCTCCGGTGCCGTCACAAAAGTGAGCCGGCAAGACGCAAAGAGCAAAGAGGGATCCCTCGGCTGCGTACCCCGGCGCGCCACCATGCGACGCGGAAGAAAAAGCCGGAACACTTCGCTCGGGATGACAGGCTGTGGTTAGAGATCGCATTAGAGACGTTCCGTGAGTTCGCGTGGTTCCTTGCCTATGGTGCGGGCACGAATGTGGTACCAGATGAGAATCAGGATTACGGAGGCGGCGAAGATCAGGGTGGAGATGGCGTTGATTTCGGGGGTGATGCCGCGGCGGAGGCGAGCCCAGATTTCGAGAGGGAGGGTATTGTCCCGGCCGAGGAGGAAGAAGGTGACGGCGATTTCGTCCATCGAGAGAGTGAAGATGAGGAGAGCCGAGGCGATGAGAGAGAGTTTGAGACTGGGAAGCGTGATGCGCCAGAAGGTCTGCCAGGGAGTGGCACCGAGGTCGAGGGAGGCTTCTTCCTGGGCGCGATCCATCTTTTGCAGGCCGGCGAAAAGTTCGGTGGTGGCGACGGAGATCAGCGCGGTGCCGTGCCCGAGAAAGACGGTAAGCAAGCTGAGTTGCATGCCGACGCGATCGACGAACATGAGGAGAGAGAGGCCGGTGATGATGCCGGGAAGAACCAGAGGAAGGAGGACGAGGCGGCGGAAGAGCGACTTACCGGGGAACTGTGCGCGATCGAGGGCGAGAGCGGCTAGCAGGCCGAGCGTGAGTGAGAGAACGACGGCTCCGAGGGCGACGAGAAGGCTGTTTAGCACGGAATCCCAGATTTCGCCGTCGGCGAACAATTGTTGATACCAGCGGAGCGTGAAATGCTTTGGAGGAAAGCCGCCGACACCGCCTTGATTAAAGGAGTAAAGGATGAGCACGAGGATAGGCAGGTAGAGGAAGGCGAAAACTAGCAGCGAGAAAGTGGCGAGGAGCGGAGCACGACCGGATTTGCTGTTACTGGCGTAGCTCATCGGAAGGCCCACCGTTTTTCGAAGTGTTCGGTAAAGAAAAGAAGTGCGATGGTGAGGACGAGGATGCAAACGGCGATGGCGGCGCCGAGCGGCCAGTCGTAGGCGGTGCCAAAGAGGCTCTGGACGATGTTGGCGATCATGATGCTGGAGGGCCCGCCGACAAGCATGGGGCCAAGAAAATCTCCGAGGGTGAGGACGAAGGCGAAAGTTGCTCCCGCGAGAAGGCCGGGGAGCGAGAGAGGAAGGATGACGCGGAAAAATGTGGCGCGGGGACCGGCACCGAGATCGTGAGAGGCTTCCATCAGGTTGCGCGGGATGTGTTCGAGAGAGGCGTAGAGAGGAAGGAAGACGAAGGGCGTGTAAATGTGCGTGAGCGTAAGGATTACGGCGAAGGGACTGTAGAGGAAAAAGCTGACCGGCTCTTTTGTGATGTGGAGATATTGGAGGAAGCCATTGAGGACGCCGTCCGAGCCGAGGATGGTTTTCCAGGCGTAGCCGCGAACGAGATAGCTGACCCACAGGGGAACGATCACGAGTTGATAGAGCAGGTCTTTGCGGACTCCGGCGTGGAAGGACATGAAGTACGCGACGGGATAGGCGAGAAGAAGTGAAAGAACTGTGACGCTCGCGGCGATACGGGCGGTACGGAAAAGGACTGCGGCGTAGACCGGATTTTGAAAGAGCTTGGCGTAATTTTGGAAATTCCATTGGTGGACGATGACGCCGTCGCGGACCAGCCAGAAGCTGTGAGCAAACATCAGTGCGTAGGGAAGAATAAGGAAAAGGCCGACCCAGAGGAGCGGCGGGGCGGAGACGAAGGTTTTGTAGAGGCGCGAGTACATAACAGTGGTTGGTTCTAAGTAAACCTACAGCAAGAAAATGGACCGCCTCCTTTTTGAAATGCGCCCGCCTCAGAAGGCGGCCGCTACACAACCGGCCTTTGGATCATTCGCGTAGGGGGATTGCTTCGCATGGGTTGAAGACGAATTCGTATTCGCCGTTTAGGACGCCGCGGGCTGCGATGCGGACGCGCAAGAGTTGGCCGGCGCAGTCGACTTCGAGTTGTTCTACGGCGCCCGAGAAGATTTGTTGGCGAATTGTGGCGCGGAAGCGGACTGCGTCTGGCGCAGCCGAGGATTCTGCCGCCAGTTGGATGCATTCCGGGCGAAGAGAAAAAAGTGTGACGCCATTCGGCGCGTTGGTGGGCCAACACAGGCGGCCGCAAATGGCGAGCTCTCCGCTTACTTCGGCCTGGAGGAGGTTGGTCTGGCCGATGAATTGAGCGCTATAGCTGGTCGCAGGGCGGGCATAGATTTCGCGGGGAGAAGCGACTTGTTCGAGGGCGCCATCCTTGAGAAGAGCGATGCGATCGGAGAGAGCCATGGCTTCGTCCTGATCGTGGGTGACGAAAAGAAAGGTGATGCCGACTTCGCGCTGAAGGGATTTGAGTTCGCTTTGCATCTGCTTGCGAAGATTTGCATCAAGCGCGGAGAGCGGTTCGTCGAGAAGAAGAAGTTGTGGGCGATTGATGAGGGCACGAGCGAGAGCGACGCGCTGCTGTTGGCCTCCGCTGAGACGCGAAGGGCGTGCGGCGGAATATTCCTGCATTTTGACCATGCGGAGAGCCGCGTCGACGCGAGAGGGAATTTCCGAGGTGGTGGCATTCGTGACGCGGAGGCCGTAGGCGACGTTGTCCGCGACGGAGAGATGAGGGAAGAGGGCGTAGTGCTGGAAGACGGTGTTGACGCGGCGTTTGTAGGCCGGAAGCGTATCGAGACGCGTGCCGCTCATCCAGATTTCGCCGGAGGTGGGTTCTTCAAAACCGGCGATGAGACGGAGAAGGGTGGTTTTACCAGAGCCGCTTTCGCCGAGGAGGGTGAGAAATTCTCCGGAGGAGATTTGCAGGGAAATATGTTTGAGGACCTGGCGTTGTCCGAAGCGCTTGGCGAGATTGCGCACGTCCAGCAGGCATTCGCCATGGGCGGGAGAGAGCGGGATGGAGGTTGCGGCGGTCACTGGGCGGCTTTGACCTCGTTCCAGATTTCGATGTATTGCGCGCGGCGAGGAACGTCCTGCCAGAAGTAGATGCGTTGCATGTAAGCGTCCGGGTTGTCGAGGTGCAGGCCTTTCTTCTCGGCATCGGTCATGAATTGGGCGGCGGAGGGATTCGCGGGAGTGTAGTGCGTGACGTCGGTGATTTTTTTCTGAGTTTGCGCCTGGATCATGTATTCGAGGAAGGCGTAGGCGAGATCTTTGTTGGGGCTGGCTTTGGTGATCATGAGGTGGTCGATCCAGCCGGTGGTGTTTTCTTTGGGAATGGTTTCGCCGATGGGGAAATTGGCTTGGCGTAGCTGGTTGGTCATAAGAGGCCAGCCCATGGCGGTGACGATTTCGTGATTCTCGAAGAGGTTGGTGAGTTCCCCGCCGGTGGACCAGATTTTTCGGATGTTGGGTTTGAGGGCGAGGAGCTTTTGTTTGACAGCGGCAAGTTCCTGGTCGGAGAGATTGTAGAGGTGGGACGGGTCGGGTTTGTCGTAACCGAGGAGCTGGGCGGCCATATATAAGGTAGAGAGATCATCCCAGACCGAGATTTTGCCCTTATATTGGGGGTCCCAAAAGATAGCCCAGGTGTCCGGCGGCTGGGCGAAGGCAGTGGTGTCATAGAGAAGAGGATTAGGACCCCACATAAACGGGACGCCGAAGGTCTGGCCGTTTATTTCGACGAGAGGGAGATCGCGGAGTTTTGGAGAGAGTTGGGAGGAGGTGGAGATTTTTGAGAGATCGAGAGGTTCGGCCAGGCCGGCGTGCGCGATCGAAGTGGCGACGTCGCTCGAAGGGGAGATGACGTCGTAGTTCGAAGCGCTGCCGCCACGGAGTTTCGCGACAAGATCGTCGCTCGAGCCCATGTAGGAGGCGGTGACTTTGCAATGGCGAGATTCTTCGAAGGCGCGGATAAAGGAGGGATCGGCGTAGCCTTCCCAGACGAGGAGGCTGAGGGATTGTTCGTGCTTGCCGCAGGAGGCGAGGAGGAGGGCAGAGGAAAGAAAAACGAAGGAAGTTGCGAGCCGGCGATTTCTTGAAATCATGTTCTGTTCCTCAAGTGCAAGACAGATGCGAACAGAGCAACGGCCCGCTTCGGAAAGCGGGCCCTACAGGGTGTTGGCTTCATAGACGATTTTGCCTCCGACGATGGTGACGACGACTTTAGTTTGATCGATTGTGCGAGGATCGATTTCGAAGATGTTGCGATCGACGACGATGACGTCCGCTACTTTTCCGGTTTCGAGAGAGCCTTCTGATTTTTCTCGATGGCCGGCGTAGGCGGCTTCGATGGTGTAGCCTTCGACGGCTTGCGCAACAGTTAATCTTTGTGAAGGTACAAAACCGCCTGGAGGTTTGCCGTCGTTGGTCTGGCGCGTGACCGCGGTTTGGATTCCTTCCCATGGATTGAGAGTGACGACGGGCCAATCGCTGCCGAACGAATAGTGGCCGCCGTATTGCGCAATGGTTTTCCAGACCCAGGCGCGGGAAGCCCGATCGGGGCCGATGTTGCGCGCCCAAACATCAAGAGTGTCCTCGTCCGGATAGGAATGGAGAGGCTGCATGCTGGCGATGACATTGAGCTTGGCGAAGCGGGGGATATCTACGGTGGAGATAGTCTCGATGTGTTCGACCCGGTTGCGATGATCTTTAGAATGATTTGTTTGTTCGGCAAACTCGTAGGCATCGAGAGCGGTGCGTACGGCGTAATCGCCGATGGCATGGGTGTAGAGCTGAAGTCCCCGTTTGTCCAGTTCGACGACAGCCGATTTATATTTTTCGGGATCCCAGAAAAGGGACCCTTTTGTGGAAGGCATGTCGGTGTAAGGGTCGAGGAGGGCGGCGGTGTGAGATTCCACGACGCCGTCGAGGAAAAATTTGACGCTGTTTACCTCGATCCACGCGTCGCGAAACTTCTTCCGTGCGGTTTCGATGGCCGCGATGTTTTCCGGGTGAAGTTCGGAAGGTTCAAGTTTGTAAGCGACTTGCAAACGGACGGAGAGCTGTTTGTCGTCGCGCAGTTCCTGAAGAACGTCAAGGTGCTCAAAATCTCCACCCGCGCTGTGGACTCGAGCGATCCCATTTTGGTTGGCCCATTTTATTGCGGCGCGGAAAGCGCTCAAGTTGTCGACGTGAGAGGGTTGAGGAATGACTTTGGCGACCAGGTCGCCCGCCGATTCCTTGAGGGCGCCAGTGGCTTCGCCGGTGGCGGGATCACGAACGATTTCGCCGTTAGGTGGATTGGGTGTGGATTTGTTGATGCCCGCGAGCGCCAGAGCTTTGGAATTGGCCCAATAGGTGTGACCGTCGTAACACTCGAGAAAAACGGGAATAGCGGGAAAGAGCTGGTCGAGCACTTTCTTGTTGGGAAGAGTGGCCGGGGCGAACATGGCGTAGTTCCAGCCGCGGCCGAGTATCCATTTGTCGTCGCGATGCTGGCTGCCATAGGCACGCAAGCGATTCTCAATGTCGGCAACGTCTTTGGCCTCTTCGAGGCTGACGTGAGTAAGGCTGAACCCGCCGTCGGCCATGTGAACGTGTGAGTCCGTGAAGGTGGGGAGAACCAGCTTGCCGCCGGCGTCAATCATTTTAGTTCCGATACCGCGGAAGCGCGCAACTTGTTCATCCGAACCCACGGCGACAATTTTGCCTTTGCGTATCGCGAGACTTTGCGCCCAGGGTTTCTTCTCATCGACGGTGTAGATTTTTGCGTGAACGATAAGAATGTCTGCGGGAGCGATGCGAACGGACTGCTGGGATTGAGAGGCGACGGCACCAAAGAGCAATGCGACGAAGAGCGCGCGAGCAAAGTATCGACGAAGTAGCAAACAACCCTCTTTCGGTTTGCCAGAATCCGCTAGGAAAATTAGAACGTGGGCGGAGTATTCACCCACAAAATCCAAGCTTCCGAACGTCCCGGGTTTTTCCAGCGATGCGGTGTGGAGCTTTCGAAGTAGAGACTATCGCCGGACCTCAAGCGGTAATGACCCTGGTTGTGCAACCAGATTTCGAATTCGCCGCGCAGGACGTGAAGAAATTCTTCGCCCTCGTGTGTGTAGGATTCGCCGCTGCCACCGCCGGGTTTGATGCGGAAGAGATGAGGTTCCATGGCGGTGTTGCCCCAGGCGAGAAGCTCCATGCGGACGTTGGGACTGGTTTCGAGGACTTTGCGTTGGGAAGCGCGAACGAGAGGCTGGGCGTCTCCATTGGTTTCGAACATGGAAAGGATATTGGTTTTATAGAAACGCGCGATGCGTTGGAGAGTCGCGATAGAAGAGCGCATCTGGCCACGTTCGAGAGCGCTGAGAAAACCGACAGAGACTTTGGTGGCGCGCGCCACTTGAGCCAGGGAGAGGCCGCGCTTTACCCGTAAACGGCGAAAGCGCTGGCCGGTCGACTGGCGTGCGTCGGCGGGAGCAGTAACGATTCCCTGCTTCTTGAGAATGTGCACAATTGCGGCGGGATTGAGGCCGCGCGCGCGGCGGAGGAACAAAGCGCGCTGAAGAAGGCGGACATCGTCTTCGGCGTACATGCGATAACGGCTGGCGGTTCGCGACGGCGAGACCAACCCGAGAGCCTCCCAGGCGCGCAAAGCAGAGGAAGAAATGCCGAAGCGGCGGGCAACTTCGGAGATGCGCAAAAGGCGCCGCACTGGCAAAGAATCTGATGCTGACGACAAATTCTTTCTGCTTGACATGGGTCTTGGCTTTCTCTAAGTTTGCAGGATTATAGTAAGGTTCGAGGTCAGGTTACAACCACGAAGAATCGTTATCGGGGAAACGGTTCCAGGGGAATAGGGGTGAATCAAATGAAATCCGTATCTCGACGGCCGTTTAAGGTCGTGTGTTTCTCGAGCGCACTGCTTGCCGTGTTTCTGGGAGTATGCCTGCTGTTCGCTGCTCCCCATGGGCGAGCGCAGAGCACCGGCGGGCGGATTCGGGGAACGGTTACGGACCCGAGCGGGGGTGCGGTCTCCGGCGCGAAGGTGGTTCTACTCAACGAAGGAACGAACACGTCTCGCGAAGCACAAACTTCGGCGACGGGGGAGTATCTATTCCTGGAAGTGCCGGTTGGCAGTTATGAGATTGACGTTGTAGGGACGGGGTTCAAGAAATACGAGCGGAAGGGAATCGTGCTGGTCTTGAATGAAATAGCCAGCGTGGACATAGCGCTGCAAGTGGGCGGGTCGACGGAGACAGTGGAAGTGACCGGCGCGCCGCCGGTGATCGATACGACGACAACACAATTGGGCGCGGTGATGACCGATCAATCCGTGAGGGAACTGCCGCTGAGCACGAGGAATACGTACCAATTGTTGCAATTGCAGCCCGGCGTGCAATCGCAGTTGGGAGCGGACCTTTTCTATGGCAGCGATAACCCCGGAGTCGTTTCGGTGAACGGCGGCCGCGGACGCTCGAACAACTACATGGTGAACGGCGGGGATGGCAACGACATCTTCGTGAACGGACCTGCAATCCAGCCGTCGCCGGATGCGATTGAGGAATTCCGCGTTCTGACGAATACGTTTGATGCCGAGTATGGACGCAACTCCGGATCGATTGTGAACGTGGTCACAAAAGCGGGGACCAACAGCATACATGGTGACGTCTATGAGTTTTTCCGGAATAAAGTGCTGAACACCAAGGGCTTTTTTGATCCAGCGGTTCCGGATTACCAACAAAATCAATTTGGGGCCACGTTAGGCGGCCCGATCAAGAAAGACAAGACATTCGTTTTTGGTTCCTATGAGGGGAACCGGCTCAAGCAGGGTATTTCTTCGGGCCAGGTGTTTTTGCCAACGACAGGCGAGGCGAACGGAGATTTTTCCGCGGATGGGCCGTTTCAGGGAACGGTGACCGACCCGACGTTTGCGAGCACGCTGTATAACCGGCCCGGCTGCGCGAGCGCGTTGGGAACGACAGCACCGACGGCGGCGACGCAGTTGTCGGCTTTGGCGAACGGGACATCGACGACGCCGGTTGCGTACAGCAGTCTTTTCCCGAACTCACAGGTTCCCACGGCGTGTTTTGATCCGACCGCGAACGCTCTCTACAAGAATTATGTAGCGCCGGCAGGGGCGGGAACGGTCTCATATACGCCGAATCTGATCGAGAATGACGATCAATTCACGATACGGTTCGACCACAATTTCTCGATGACGCAGCACTTCACCGCGTACTACTACTTCGACGATGTGGATCAGACGCAGCCGTTTTCGAATTTTCAGGCTGCAGGAGCGAATGTCCCGAGTTTCGGAGGGCTATTCAAGACGCGGGTGCAACAGCTAAATGTGAGCGAAACGTCGACGATAGGGTCGAACGCTGTCAATGAGGTACGGTTCAATTGGTTCCGCGAGGGCCAGGGGGATTTGAATCACCCCGTGAATATTCTCCCCAGTTTGCACGATGCTTGCGGATCATATATTCCGGCGGCGAATTGCTTTGCGGATCCGAACAATCCGACGTCTGGGATTACGACAAACATCCCTGGGCGAGAAGGCGTGCCGTTTGTAAGCGTGGCCGGAGGATTTGTGATCGGAAACAATTTCGAGGGCGAGCTGCCGCAGACAGGAAATACGTACCAGGTTTCAGACAACTTCAGCAAGGTGCTAGGAACACACAGCATCAAGTTCGGCGTCGACTTTCGCGTGCAAAGGTTTAACCAATTCTTGTATTACAACATAAACGGAGATTTCTCGTTTCAGAATGGCGGGTCAAATAATTCGCTGGCTCCAACCGCTTCAGGCGCGGATGCATACCCGGATTATTTCCTTGGCGTGCCGACGTCGTATTCGCAGGGAGCCGCGCAGGGTCTGAATACCACGAATTATGGGCTTTACCTGTTCATGCAGGACAGCTGGAAAATCAAGCCAAACGTAACGCTGAATTATGGATTGCGCTGGGAACTGAACACGCCGTATGCGGATAGTGGAAACCGGCTGCAGACGTTCCGGCCGGGACAGAATACGACGCAGTATCCCTGCTGGTTGTCGGCTTCGAGTGCGGCGAGTTTGGGAACAACACCAGGGGATTGCGGCCCGACCTCCGCGAATAATGCCTACTTCCCGACGGGATTGGTGTTCCCCGGGGACAAGGGCGTGCCAAGTGGTCTAACTTCGACGTACTACAAAGCATTCGCGCCACGAATCGGATTGGCGTACAGCCCTGGATGGACGGATGGACCGCTGGCGAAGCTGACGGGCGGACCGGGTAAGTCTACGATACGCGGAGGGTATGGAATTTTTTACAACCCGATGGAGCAACTGGTGCTGGAACAGTTCAGCGCGGAGCCGCCATTCGGGCTTAGCGCGTTCTTATCCAGCCCGTTGTTCAATACGCCTTACCTTTCTCAAAGCGGCACGCAGGCGCCGAATGCCGGCGGAGGGATTATCACGCAGACGCCGTCGACGCCGTGTTTTGATCCCGCAGGACCCAAGGGCTGCGTGGACTGGTCCCTGTTCCGGCCGATTTTGCTCTTCGGCGAATTCCAGCCGCATTTGAAGACACAGTACGCCGAGCAGTACAACTTGACGATTGAGCGGCAGTTGACTTCCGACATGCTGCTGCGCATTGCGTATGTCGGGACGCAAGCGCACCACCTGCTGGCGTCGCAGGACCTGGATTATGGGAATCCGCAAACCTGCCTGGATATCGCCAGCATTCCCGGTCAGAGCTGCGGGACCTTCGGCGCAGACTCTTCATATTCGTTCACAGTTCCGGCGGGAATGACGTTCCACATGCCGTACATCAATGGAACGGGAGGCGCGAATATTCCGTGTCCATACGGGAATTCTCACAATCCCGCTGGTTGCACCATAGTCGGAGCCGCCGGTGGGACGCCGGTGACGTTGGTAGGCCTGCGGCCGTATTCCTCACCAAACTGCAATCCGCTGCCGCCTGCTTCTGGAACGGGATGTCCGGCGGATGGAGTGCCGGTATTCAGCAATATTTTTTCGGAGAATACGGTTGCGAATTCGAATTACAACGGATTGCAGATTTCACTGGAGAAAAATTTCTCCCACGGATTGCTGTTCCAGGCGTCCTATACGTTCAGCAAAGCGATTGACCAGGGGGCGTCATTCGAGAATCAGCTGAATCCGATTTTTCCGAATGCGACGCGAGGGTTATCGTTGTTGGATGCGAAGAACCGGTTCGTTTTCAGCCCGGTGTGGCAATTGCCTATTCCGAAGAAGGAGGGATTCGCGGGGAAGGTAGCCAACGGATGGCAACTATCCGCGATTATCACGTACCAAAGCGGATTTCCGATTCGCATTCAGGACGTGAACGATTCGGAGCTGATGTCGAGCATCTTCTTTGAGTCCACGAATACTCCTTATACGACGGCGCCGCTTCAGCGACTGAACCCCAAAACCACCCCGGGAAATTATTGGTTCAACGCGAGTAATTTCTGCGACCCAACGGGAACTTCGCCTTGCCCACAGCAACTCGGAACATTTGGGAATACGCCTCATTCGCTGTGCTGCGGACCGGCGTTGAACAACACCGACCTAGTAATCGCGAAGCTAACGCCGCTGACGGAAAAGATTGGCACGGAATTCCGCGCGGAATTCTACAACACCTGGAACCATACACAGTTCGAGAATCCCGACGGAAACTTCTCCGATTCAACATTCGGTGAAATTCTGAAGGCGAGAGATCCGCGCGTCATGCAATTCGCGATCAAGTTTTTGTTCTGAAGTTGCAGCCGGTCAGGGGCGCGGTTCGAAAGAACCGCCTTCCTTTGCCGTGAGACACGAGATGGGATTCGGCGGAACCGAATCGTTTCGGAATCTCACAGGCAGGCGTAAAATAAAAGAGCAGTTTGCCGCACAAACCGCGAAGTTTTCCTCGCTGAGAGCAGGCGGCGTAAAGCCGCCTCTACACTGACCGCAGGGAACAGACCTGCCACAGGTGGCCACGGGAAGGCCAACCTGGATGGAGCTTTAAAATGCACGAAGCACTGCAGAAGGAGATCGCTCTGTACGAAAAGCGCACGCCGAAATCGGCGGAAGCGCATAAAAAGGCGGAGAAACGAATTCCGCTCGGAGTCGCTAGCAATTATCGAGCATATGATCCTTACCCCATTTTTGTAGCCGAAGGACACGCCAGCAAAATCAAGGACATTGATGGGAACGAGTACATCGACCACAACCTTTGCTTCGGCACGTTAATGGCGGGGCATGGGCATCCGGCCGTCGTGAAAGCGGTGCAGTGGGCGTTGGCGAACGGCACGACGTTCGGGATGCCGCACGGAATGGAAGCGGAGCTCGCGGAGGAGATTTGCGCCCGCTATCCGGTAGAGATGGTGCGATTCGGGTCGAGTGGGACGGAAGCGACGATGCACGCCTGCCGGATTGCTCGGGCGGCGACGGGGCGGGACAAGATTCTGCGGTTTGAGGGCGCCTACCACGGATTGCACGACACCGCGCTTGTCAGCGTGAAGCCGAAAGTGGAGGACGCGGGAGACATCAATGCGCCGAAATCGGTTCCCGGTGGACTTGGAGTGATCCAGGCGGTGCTGGATAACGTGACGGTTGCGACGTTTAACAATTTGGCGAGTGTGGAGAATCGATTCAAGCAGTTCCCAGGGCAGATCGCCGCGATTATTCTCGAACCTATTTTGATGAATGTCGGGTTGTGCATGCCGCAGCCAGGGTTTCTCGAAGGCTTGCGCGAAATTTGCACGAAGAACGGCGCACTGTTGATCTTCGACGAAGTCAAGACGGGAGCGAAGTTGTGTTGGGGCGGCGCGAGCGAATTTTTTGGAGTGAAGCCGGACATTATCACCCTGGCGAAATCGATCGGCGGAGGCGTGCCGTTGGCTGCGTTTGGCGCGAGCCGTGCGGTGATGGATTTGATCTCGCAACATAAAGTCTTTCATGGAGGGACGTACAACACAAACCGATTGGCTATGGCTGCCGGATTGGCGACGTTCCGGGAAGTGCTGACACGCGAGAACTATGTGCGCGTGGATAAACTGAGCAAGAAGCTGGCGGAAGGCTACCGGACGATTCTGAAGAAGGCGGGGTTGGAAGCGTATGTGGTGCAAGCTGGTGTCAACGGCGCACTGATGCTGTATCCGTCGGAAATCCGCAACTACCGGGACTGGACAAAAATCGATGTGGATTTGTGGCGGCAATTCTGGTTTGGCATGGTGAATCGCGGCGTGCTGGCGATGCCGTATTGGTGGGACGAGCAGTGGACGGTTTCGGTGCAGCACACGGAGGCCGACATCGACAAGCATCTGGCGGTGTTTGAAGAGGTCGCCCCGGGGCTCGCGCAGACCCAGAAGGAGCGCGGGCTGAAGTTCGTTGGGGCCGCGGGACACTAGGGAGGATCCGGATTGAGCAGCGAGGTCAGGTTGGGAGCGGCGGTTGCCGCCCCTCCCGCAACTGAACAGCCGCATCTGAAGCGCGTGCTGGGACGGCGTGACCTCGTTCTGCTTTTTGTGGTGGCGGTATTCAACCTGAACGTTCTGCCATCGGTTGCGGCGAATGGCGGAGTGACGATCTGGTTGTGGACGATTGCACTGATCCTGTTTTTCTGGCCGCAAGGAATCGCGGTGATTGAGCTGGCGCGTCGCTATCCGGGTGAAGGCGGAGTGTACTTGTGGGCCAAGGAGGTGTTTGGAGACTTTCATGGATTTCTGTCCGGGTGGTGCTACTGGGTGAACAACATGATGTATGTGCCGACGGTGATGCTGTATTTCGTCGGCGTGTCCGTATTCGTGCTTGGTGCGGGTCACGAGGGATTGGCAGACAATCGAGCGTTTGCGCTGAGTGCTTCGCTGGTGCTGCTGACCCTGCTGGTGGTGCTGAATGTGGTGGGACTAGGCGTGGGGAAGTGGATCAACAACCTGGGTGGAATCGGAACCTTTGTTGCGGCGTTTGTGCTGATGGGGTTGGGGGTTATCACCTACGCGAAATTTGGCACGAACATTCACTGGTCGGATTTCCAGATTCCGGCAAATCCGCGGTTTGTGCTGAATTCGTTTGGCGTGATTTGTTTTGGGCTTGTGGGGCTGGAGCTGGCGTCGATCATGGGCGACGAGATCGAAAATCCACGGAAGACGCTTCCCGGCGCAGTGGCATGGGGAGGTGTACTGTCCGGCTTTCTTTACATCGGGGCGACGTTGACCCTGCTGGTGGCGGTGGACAAGAACAGTATCAGCGTGTTGCAGGGGATCGTGCAGGCTGTCAGCCACATGGCGACAAGAGTAGGAGTGAGTTGGATTGTGGCCCCGTTTGCGTTTTTGTTGAGTTTGTCGATCGCGGGAATTGGATCGGCGTGGTTGGGCGGATCAGCGCGGATCCCGTTTGTGGCCGGGCTTGATTCGTATATGCCAGCATGGCTCGGTAGGATCCACCCGAAGTATGCGACGCCCTACGCGGCGTTGATTGTCCACGCGAGCGTTTCGCTCGTACTGGTCGTGATCAACTTTTTATCGACCGGAAATGTTCAGGCGAGTTTTCAGTCTTTGCTATCCCTCGCCGTTGTATTGCAGTTGATTCCGTTTCTGTATGTGTTTGGAGCGATTCTGAAGATCGCGTTGAACAGGAACTTCGAGCAGGCACAGTACTCGCGGCTTACGCTTATCGCCGCAGGCATCAGCGGTCTGGTTACGACAGCGATTGCGATGGTGGTTGCGTACTTTCCGGCGCAGCAAATTCGCTCGGTGTTCGCCTATGAAGTCTGGATGATTGGCGGGACGCTGTTGTTTATTGGGATGGCGGCATTCTTCTTTTACATTTATGGGAGCCGGAAGGCGGCTCGAAAATTGGCAGTCTAGGAACGAGGATTTTGGAGGGAGACGATGTCGACTCCAGCGAAGCCAACGGTGAAGAGCTACCAGAATTATGTGAGCGGGCAATGGGTGGGAAGTTCTTCCAATGAGACGTTTCCTGTCTACGATCCTTCGACGGAGGAAGTGATTGCGAATGTCGCAACGGCCAACGCCTCGGATACCGATAAGGCAGTAAAGGCGGCGCGGGCGGCTTTTGATTCGGGGCCGTGGCCACAGACAACGGCCCAGGATCGCGGTCGTATCCTGTTCAGGCTTGCGGAGAAAATCCGACAGAATGCGGCGACGCTGGCGGAGATCGAAGCGCGGAACTGCGGGAAGCCGATTGTCGAGGCGGAGTTTGACATCGCAGATGTGGCGACCTGTTTTGAGTACTACGGCGGATTGGCGAATAAGGTAACAGGAAACGTGATGCCGGTGCCCGCCAACGCGTTGAGTTTCACGCTGCGCGAGCCGGTCGGAGTGGCGGGCCAGATTATTCCGTGGAATTTTCCTTTGCTGATGGCTGCCTGGAAGCTGGCGCCGGCGATTGCGGCGGGGTGCACCTGCGTGCTGAAGCCGGCGGAGCAGACCCCGCTGACGGCGCTGGAGTTCGCCAGCTATCTCGAAGAGGTGGGATTGCCGCCGGGAGTGGTCAACATTATTAATGGCGTTGGCGAAGTGACGGGAGCGGCACTGGTGGCGCATCCGGGCGTGGACAAGATAGCGTTCACTGGAAGTGCGGCGGTGGGGAAAGTTATCTTGAAAAGCGCAGCGGATACGCTGAAGCGTGTGACGCTGGAGTTGGGCGGCAAATCGCCAAATGTGTTCTTCGCCGATGCGGATTGGGAAGCGGCGGTGGATGGAGCGTTGTTCGGAGTATTTATCAATCAGGGTGAGGTGTGCAGCGCAGGCAGCCGGATTCTTGTGGAAAAGAAGATTTATTCGAAGTTTGTAGAAGCGATGACGGAAAAGGCAAAGCGCATCAAGCTGGGACCGCCACTGGAACGCGAAACAAAGATGGGGCCGCTGGTCAGCAAGGAGCAGTATGACCGCGTGAGTTCGTACTTGGAGTTGGGGAAGAAAGAAGCGAAGACGGCGATTGGTGGCGGGCGGGCGAGGGCGTTTGGCAAGGGCTATTACGTCGAACCGACGATTTTTTATGACGTCGACAATAGCGCACGGATTTCGCGGGAAGAGATTTTCGGACCGGTGGCTTCGGTGATTCCGTTCGAAAACGAAGAGGACGCGATCAAGATTGCGAACGACACGCCGTATGGCCTGGCTGGTGCGGTTTGGACTCGAGACATCTTTAAGGCGTTTCGTGTGGTCAAGTCAATGCGTGCGGGAATTATCTGGGTGAATCACATGCAGCCGACTTATGTCGAAGCACCGTGGGGAGGATACAAGCAGTCCGGGTTCGGGCGAGAGCTTGGGCCTTGGGGCTCGAGGAGTATCTGGAAACGAAGCAGGTGTTTGTGAATCTGGATGAGTCGCCGATTGGGTGGTACTGAGCTTAGTCTGCAGTTTTCAGTTGTATGCGCGATCGAGATGTAATTGGGCGTTGAGATCCTTCGTCGCAAAAGACGCACCTCAGAATGATAGCGCTCGCGTCGGCGAGTGGGGAAGAACTTGATCGAGAGCAGAATTCTGGAAAGGGAAGAGGCCATGAAGACGATTCAATTACGGACGGGAGTACCTGGACCTAAATCGAAGGCCCTGCTGCTGCGGAGGGAAGCAGCAATTCCACGGGGGCCGCATCTCGTGTCACCGATCTTTGCTGCGAAGTCCGAAGGAGCGTGGATTGAAGACGTGGACGGGAACCGGTATCTGGATTTTGCCGGCGGGATTGGCTGTTTGAACAGCGGACATCGCGCGCCGCGCGTGGAAGCGGCCCTGCGGGAGCAGATCGGAAAATTCCTGCACTTGTGTTTTGGTGTGACGCCGTACGAGTCATATATCGCATTGGCGGAAAAATTGAACACGCTGGCGCCGATCAGCGGGCCAAAGAAGACATTTTTCGTGAACACCGGAGCGGAGTGCGTGGAAAACGCGGTGAAGATCGCGCGCGCGTACACGAAAAGACCCGGCGTGATTTGTTTTGAGGACGCGTTCCATGGACGGACGTGGATGGCGATGTCACTTACCAGCAAGACGAATCCGTACAAGGCGGGTTTCGCGCCCTTTGCCACGGACGTTTATCGGATACCGTATGCGTATTGCTACCGGTGCTCGTACAACCTGACCTATCCGTCTTGCAAGATGTTCTGCGCACATCATCTGGAGGATACGTTCAAGCGGGTAGTTTCGCCGGATGCGGTGGCTGCGGTGATTGCCGAGCCAGTGCTGGGCGAGGGAGGATTTGTTGCGCCGCCAAAGGAGTTTTTCGGGATCATTAAAGACATCTGCAAGAAGTACGGAATTGTATTCATCGCCGACGAGGTACAGTCGGGGATTGGTCGAACGGGGAAAATGTTCGCAATTGAACACTACGGCGTTGAGCCAGACCTGATCATAACAGCGAAGTCGCTGGGAGGCGGGCTGCCGCTTGCGGGGATCACGGGCCGTGCGGAAATCATGGATGCACCGCAGCCGGGCGGACTCGGAAGCACGTTCGCTGGCAATCCGCTTGCGTGCGCGGCGGCGCTGGCGGGACTCGAAACGATTGAAAAGGATGGCTTGTTGGCGCGCTCGACGGCCATTGGGAAGCGATTTGAAGAGCGCGCGCATGGTTGGCAGAAGAACTGGCAACTGATCGGGGACGTCCGGGGGCTCGGAGGCATGTGCGCGATTGAGTTGGTACGCGATCGTGCATCGAAGCAGCCCGGGGACACAGAAACAAAAGAATTGGGAAAATTCTGCTACGAACATGGGCTGATGACCATCACTGCGGGAACGAACAACAACATTATGCGGATCCTGGTGCCGCTGGTGGTGACAGACGAACAGTTTGATGAAGGGTTGGATGTGATTGAAGCGGGCCTGGCGCAGATTGTGGAGAAGAAGCAGGCAGTGGTTTCGCACGCGTAAGCAACGAATGAAGAGAAAAAGAGGCGGAGGCAGGGGCGAACGGGTCATTAAGGCTGCACCGAATGCCGCAACGCTAAGGAACAGAACATCGGGCGAACGGGGCAACGCAAACGCTTTTTCACGCACCGAAAACCCATCCGTTCCGCCCCACAGCCGAGTTGCGACACAGACTCTCGAAGCAATGAGCTACCGGTTGCATGTATTGACGCGCGCTGGTGAAGAACTCTTTCTAAAACCGATTCATAAATCGCGATTGCGTTAACTTACAGTGGCGAACGCTTTGGGTGAGGCTTCTTCGGGGAGTTGGGTGTAGTCCGGGAAATTGCCGAAGAGCTTTTCGCCTGGGGCGCCGGAGGTTACTGCCAAGACGAGATAGCGGCCTCCGACGAAGCAGCCTTTCCAGGACTGGCCGATGCCACCGAAGACTTCTTCACGATCGCCGCGCGAGCGAACAGAGTTGATGCCCACCTTGAAGGCACGCAATTCGGAAGCAACGCGACGAGCCAGTCGCGGATCGTCACAGGCGATGGAGGAAACCAGCGCGCCGTTGGAGACGTTCATTTCCGAGACAAGCTCTTCGATATGGTCGACGACAACGATGCTGTCCACAGGCCCGAAAGGCTCCGCGTGGTACAAGCGGCAGTTGCGAGGCAGATTTAGAAGAGCCGCAGGGCCGACATAGGCGGAAATATCCTGATTGGGGAAGATCATGCTTTCGGAAACGGCGGCTTCGAAGAGGCTGACCGCGCCACGTCCCAGGGCTTCGGTGTAGAGGACGCGGAGTTCTTCGACTTTCTTGCTGTTAATGAGCGGGCCGAAATCGAGTTTGGGAAGAGGATCGGCCGGAGATTCGACGAGAACGGGATTGCCGAAGCGGAGCGAGCGGAGAACGGGTAGATACATTTCGAGAAATTGCGGGAAGAGCTCGCGCTGAACGATGAAGCGGACATAGGCGGTGCAGCGCTGCTTGGCATAGTCGAAGCCCTTGCGAAGTTGTTCGGCGAGGAGCGGCCAGTTGGAGAATTGCCAAACGCCGTAAGTGTTAACGCCTTCCATTTCGAGCATGTAGCGCTTCTTTTCGTCATAGAGAGTTGAGGCGATGACGCCGCCGTTGGTTTTGCCGCCTACGAAGGCGAGGCAATCAATGAATTCGTTGCGGACAAGGGCGTCACTGAGCTGGCCGCCGGAACCGCTTACAAGGGAGACAGGCAAGCCGGCACGGCGAGCGATAGCGTGGGTGAGAGTCAGAGCATAGAGGCCGCCGTCCGTGGGCGTTTTGGAAATTGAGGCGTTGCCCGCGAGGACCTGGACGAGAACCGCGTGCATGAGGACGGACATGGGGTAATTCCACGAGGCAATGTTGGAAATTAGACCTAGGGGTGCACGTACCGTCAACATTCCGGAGATATTTTCGACATACCATTCGACGCCAGAAATGCAGCGGTCGATATCGGTGAGGGCCTGGGCGTAGGGTTTGCCGATTTCCCACATCAGAAGAAGAGCGATGAGTTCGCGATGTTGCTTGAGAGCGGCGAGGCAATCGTTGACGCGGCGGCGGCGCTCGTCGAGATCGACGCGGGACCACGAAAGGGCCTCGGATTTGGCGAATTTGACGGCAGCGAGGGCGGAGTCCAGATCGAGCATCGGAATGCGACCGAGACTGCGGCCGTCGATGGCGGACTCATAGTGGCGGCCGAAGCCGGGGTTTTTCCACTCACCATCGAGAAGGTTGAGGACCCGGCCCTCGGAGTCGAACGCTTCCGGCGCCGTTCCGCGCAAATTTTTGAACAAGGAATCCCACTGGGCTGCAGGCGCAATGATCGGCATGCTCAGCCTCCGCTCCCGAACCAACGGGTTTGGGGATTATAGATGGGGAATGAGCGGAGCGGCTGCTAATTCCGTTAATGGGGTGCAGAAGAGAAAATTAGAGGTTTGCGGTTGTGGCCGGCGAGTTGCGCAGTTCCACACGAAGGAAGGCGGTGGAAATCGTGCCGAGATGGGGTCTAGCAGTGCCGGACCCTACGAAGACGTTTGACGAGAGCCAAGGCCGGGATTAGAAACCGTACTTGGCGACGATTTGTTTTGTTTTCTTGTCGATCAGGGCCAACGCGGCACGTTGGGATGGAAGATTGAGTTTGAGTCGCACGCCGGTAGCGGTGTCCCTCAGGCTGATGCCTGCATTTGTGACGGATTCGTTTTCGAGGACATAGAGGACGGCGTCGCGCAAATCGATCGGGTTAATCAAAACATTGTCACCGAACAGTAAACTGGCATCGATTGAAGGCGGAATGTCAACGCGTTCGAGGACCTGCTGATAGAGGACGGCGGACGCGCGCGAGGTCTCGGCGAGTTCGATCGGATATGAGGCCCAGAAAAGCTGGCCGTGACCGACGGGAAAATACTGCACTGGTGGACCATCGTCGAAATGCAGGTATTCGAGGAGTTGTTGAGCCTGCTGATTGAAAGACAGGAGAATCATGGTGGCCGCCGCCGATAGCCCAACGCTGTTGGTGATGGATGCGGTGCGAAAAGTAAGGGGCTCGGTGGTGGCTTTGATACCGAGAGGAGTGAGGCGGTCGACGAGGTGCCAGTGTTCGTCGCGGGACACCGGGCCGGTGACAAGAAGGTTGCCGCCGTTTCGGACGTAGGTGAGGAGGGCCTGCCAGGTGGATTCGCGGAGGGCTTGCGGGGAGGGAAAAATGACCAGTTTGGGCGAACCGAGTTTTTCGATTTGATTTTCAGTGAGGATGTAGCTGGGTTGATGCAAATCGTAGCCGAGAGCGCGGACGGCGGTTTGCTGAGCGGCGATTTGTAGATCGGCCTGAACGGAGTATTGCGCGGCTTGGGAAGTGACAACGGCGATGGCGGGTTGTTTGGGGCTGACCAGATAGGGAGAAGCGGCTGCGGCGAATTTGGCCATGTTGCGGAGGATGGTGGCTTCGGGTTTTTCGGTGCCGTCGGGGAGGATCGCACCAATGGGTGTTTCATTACTTTCGGTCATGTACGAGTTGGAATTCCAGAGCCACTCGACGGCGCCCGAGCCGCCGACGAAGGAAAGAGCGAATTTGCGTTCGAAGAGCATGGCTTCCTGCTCCGGCGTACGACGCGCGATTTCGTCGAGGGTGAGTTCGCGCTGGAGACCGGTTTCCTGAATCAGCATGGCTTTGCCGGGCTGCTTGGCAACGAGAGAATCCCAAAGGAGATAGTCGTTCTGCCACCAGGAATGGTTGGTGGTGAAGTCGACGTAGGGAACGAAGAAAGCGGGATTGAGACGATCGAGGTATCCGCCTTCATCTTGGCCAACGGTTATCGGCGCGCCCGCACCTGCGGCGCGGATGGCCTCACGCATGCCACGGACCCAGCCTGCGAATTCCTCTTGAGCAAACAAAGCATAGTCATTCACGCGAAGGGAGTTGATGCCGACATACATGCCGCGAGGAGCGAATTCCTCCTCCTTAGGGAGGGAAATTATGCCGGCGACGGCGCTGGGCGGGACATTCCAAGCAGCGGCAAGTGCAGAGCGGTCCGGATATTTCTGCGCGAGCCAGGCGTTCCACGCGGCGAGCTCGACCGGATCGTAGTTGGGGCGCATACGCCAGAGCTGCTTGGAGAAGCTAGGCTCATTGATGAGATCCCAGGCTAGGAAAGGGACATCGTGGAAACGCGCCGCGACGGAACTGACGAGAGTTTGCTGCTTGCGGACGGCTTCGGGGTCGAGATATGGGTTCGCGCCGCCGAGGACTTCCGGGAGGAAGGCGAAGAAATTGAATTGCACGGGAAGGTTATATTTGCGCGCGGTCATTAAGTAGGCTTCGAGTGTGCGGAGGGTGCGTTCGTAGGGGAGGCCGGATTCGTCGCAGAGTTTGTCCCAACCGGTCCACCAACCGGTGCGAATCATGTTAAGGCCGGCGCCGTGGATGAGGGAGAGATCGCTGTTCCAGACATAGACGTTGGGATGATCGAAAAAGAGGCGCTGGACTTCGCTGGACATGTAGGTGGTACCGACGACGGCGAGAGGCTTGCCATCGATGGTGAAATAGTCCGCGTTGACGTCCAGTTTGGGACCAGAGCGAAGGAAGGTTTCATCGCGAATCCACAAGGCCGAATGATAGATGGCACGGAGGACGGCGCCTTCTAAGAGGCGCGCTTCGATGACCTGCAGGCCTTTCCCTTGCGGCGCCGGAAGCGTGGTGTTTTCAGAGACGGGAAGAGAGATGGTGGTGACCTGCTTTTGCGCGGGTTGATCTTCCGGGTAAATAGAAACTTTAATCGTAACTGGGTCAACCGGTTTGTTAGCGAAATGGACGATGGAGTCGAGCTCGACGGATTCGCCGGGCAGATATAAAGGAAGGACGGGACGAACCGAGAATTGCAGGGCACCCTGTAGGGCGCGCTCGGCCAAAGCGCGGAGGAGCTTCGTGGAATCAGGCGAAAAGTAAAAATCGGGACCCAGATCGGCGGCGAGAAAAATCCAACGGCCGCCGTCAAACCCGGAAGAGAAGTTATCGATTTGAAGCAGGGGAGCGGAAAGGCGGCGTCCGCCGGTGACGCCCCACACGAGGGCATCGAGATTCATGTCGAGCGAACCGGCAGAGCCGCCACGATTGTACAGGTCGTTCGTGCTGAGCCGAATGATGGGGCTAAAGGCTTGTTTCCACGAAAAGGCGGGGAGACCGATCGGAATGTCGGGATTTGGAGAGAAGACCGCGCCGGAGGAACCGGGAGTAGTTTGGTATTGGTCGATCTGAAAGGGACGAGAGAAGCGCGTGCTGTAGTCGCGGAGATGCCAGCCGGAGGCGTCGCGATAGGCGGCGCGGGTGAAAGGGCGCCCACCGAGGACGAGCAGGTTACCGCCACGGTGGAGATAGTCGGAAATTGCGGAGAAGGCGAGCTCGGGGATGACGGAACCTTGCGGCAGAACGAGCAGGCGGGTTTGGGTATCGGACAGCGCGGCAGCGAGTTGATCGGTGGAGACCATGCGGGCGTCCGGGAAAATCTGTGAAAGTTGATCGGATGAAGCGGAGGCGCTGTCGGCGGAGGGAAGGCCGGGTTCGGACCAGATGACGGTCGTCGTGTTTTTTTGAGCATGAAGCGACGGGGCGAGCACAAGTAAGAGGAACGCGATGGTAAAAAGAATCCGGCAGGAATAATTCACAGGTCAACCCTCACATTCATGCGAAAAATAACGATACGGCACACACTTATACCATTGTTCGTGCGAAAGGCTGGCGATCAAGATACCTTTTGAGTTGCCGGAGAGTGTGGCAGTATCTAGGGCGAGTCGAGGTGGGTACGAGGCCGCGAAAGAGCGGAGAAAGAGAAACAGAACGATGGCCATAACGACGACGAGCAGTGCGCAAGCGGCAACGGCGACGGGAGGCAGCGAACGGTATCCCGCAGCGTTGGCGATGGTAACTGTCTTGTTCTTTTTCTGGGGATTCGTGACGGTGCTAAACGACATCCTGGTGCCGCATCTGAAATCCGTCTTCGACTTGAACTACACACGGGTCATGTTGATTCAGTTTGCTTTTTTCGCCGCGTATTTCATTTTTTCGATCCCGTCCGCAAAAGTGATTGACGCGATCGGGTACAAGAAGACGATGGTTGTAGGACTACTGACGATGGCACTCGGGGCATTTCTATTCCTGCCTGCGGCGAGTGCGGCGTCTTATCCATTGTTTTTATGCGCGTTGATGGTGCTCGCGGCGGGAATCACGGCTTTGCAGGTGGCAGCGAATGCTTACGTGGCGGTGTTAGGCCCTCCGGAGACGGCCTCGAGCCGGCTGAATTTGACACAGGCATTTAATTCTCTAGGAACAACGGTTGGGCCGTGGATCGGAGGGCTGCTGATCCTTGGGGCCGCGGAAAATAAGGAAGCCATCTCAAACATGTCCGCGCAGGCACTGCAGGCTTTTCGGGTGCAACAGGCGGCGTCAGTAAAGATGCCATACATCGTGATCGGAGTAGCGCTGATCGTTTTTGCGGTTCTGATCGGAATGTTCAGACTCCCGGCAATTCCTGCGGTGGAGCGGCACGTGGATGGACGGCACGAGGGAAGTATGTGGAAATACCGGCACTTGATTTTAGGTTGCGTCGGGATTTTTACATATGTGGGTGCAGAGGTATCGATCGGGAGTTTTCTGATCAACTACTTTAATCAACCGGAGATCGGCAATCTACCGGAATTGCAGGGCGCAAAACTGGTGGCGTACTACTGGGGCGGGGCGATGGTGGGGCGATTCATCGGATCGGCAATCCTGCAGAAGGTGAAGACAGGAACAGTGCTTGGGATAGCGGCTATGGCGACGACAACGCTGGTTTTGATCTCGATGCTTACGACTGGACCGACGGCGATGTGGAGCATCATTCTGGTCGGATTTTTTAACTCCATCATGTTTCCTAGCATTTTCACCCTGGGGATTGCAAAGCTGGGGCCCAGAACGGGAGACGGATCCGGTTTGCTCATTATGGCGATTGTCGGCGGAGCGATCATCCCGGTTGCTCAGGGTTGGATTGCCGACCGGATCGGCGTGCACCATGCGTTTGTGCTGCCGGTGCTCTGCTATCTATACATTGTGTACTACGCGTTTGTGGGATCGCGGCCGGTGGGGGTGGAGGCAGCCTCTTAGACCCCAATCCGATAACGGCGCGCCCGATTTCTCATGCGAGAATGCGTCGGATCCACAGAGAAGCTTCCAAGGGTGACATTTTGAAGCGGAGAATTGCTAGTGGGTTTCTCAATGCAAGTCTTTTGGGGCTTTGTACTGCGCATCTCGCGATGGGGCAAGGGGGGCATCCCACTCCATCGCCACCGCCGCCGGGAGCAAAGGTGGTGGTGTGCGCGGGGCGATCGATTCCGCAGTTGGAAGACGTTACGGTGAAGACAGGGATTACGTTTCAGCACACTTTTTCGCCGGAAAAAAAGTATATCGTCGAGTCGATGAGCGGAGGCGTGATCCTGTTTGATTACGACCGCGACGGCTGGGTGGATATTTATTTTCCAAATGCTCCAAGCGTGGCGATGATGAAGAAGGGCGAGACGAGCCGGAGCGCGCTTTACCACAACAACCATGACGGAACATTTACGGACGTGACGGAGAAAGCGGGCGTGGGAACGCCGTGTTTCGCCATGGGCGGAGCTGTGGGAGATTACGACAACGATGGTTGGCCCGATTTGTATGTGACGTGCCTGGGCGGGAATGTGCTGTATCACAACAATGGCGACGGGACGTTCACAAATGTGGCGAAGGCCGCAGGAGTGACGGATGGAAGATGGTCGACGGGCGCGGCGTTTGGCGATTATGACGGAGACGGTTATCTCGATTTGATCGTGGTGAACTATGTGGATATTCAGCTGGACAATCTACCGGAATTTGGGAAAGCGGCCAATTGCAAATTTCGCGGGATGGATGTGCAGTGTGGGCCGCGAGGTCTGAAAGGCGCTGGAGATTCGTTGTTCCACAACAACAAGGATGGAACGTTTGCAGACGTTTCGAAAACTGCCGGAGTGTCCGATCCCAAAGGCTACTACGGAATGCAGGTGATCTGGGCGGATTTCAACAATGTGGGACGGCCGGACGCGTACGTGAGCAACGATTCGACGCCAAAATTTCTTTATAAGAACGAAGGGAACGGAAGATTTTCCGAAATTGGATTGGAGTCGGGGACGGCGGTGGATGAGGATGGCTCCGAACAAGCGTCAATGGGAATCGCCGTGGGAGATTACAATCACACGGGCCGACCCTCGCTTTATGTGACGAACTTTTCCGATGAATATAGCGCGCTATACCGTAACGATGGAAATTGGAGCTTTACGGACGTTTCCTATAAGTCTGGCGTGGCGGTTCCATCGCTTCCCTATGTGAAATGGGGAACGGCTTTTGCGGATTTGGACAATGATGGCTGGCTCGATTTGATCGCTGTGAGCGGGCATGTGTACCCGCAGCTGGATACACTCCCGACGGGAGTCCGGTACCGCGAGCCGAAACTCCTGCAAATGAACCAGCGGGACGGGACGTTTTGCGATGCCAGCACGCAGGCTGGGCCGGCGCTGATGGCGCCGAATGCGTCGCGCGGCTTGGCCTATGGGGATCTATTCAACGACGGGCAGATCGATATCGTGGTCAATGATATTGATGGCGCGCCGCTTGTTCTGAGAAACCGTGGCGTCGCTGGGAATCATTGGGTGAGTTTCGAACTGGCGGGGACGACGAGCAACCGCATGGCGATCGGGGCGAGACTGAAGTTGGTATCCGGCGGAATGACGCAAACGGACGAGATCCACAGTGGAGGAAGTTATCTTTCGCAGAATGATACGCGGGTGCATTTTGGCCTGGGGAAGGCGACGAAGATCGACAGCTTGGAAATTCACTGGCCTTCGGGCAAGGTGGAGACGCTGAAGGATCTGGACGCAGATAAGTTCTATAGCGTTCTGGAGGGAGAAGGAATCGTTGGTGAGGAAAAGATTCGGCCGGCGACAAAACAGAAGCGGTAAACGTGTCCATAGAGGCTTGCTCGATGCTTGCGACCAGGTTGTGTGACTTCGTCAGTCACCATAGAATGTGTGCAAGCGAGGATTCATGACACACTACAAAAACATCGTGGCAATGTTAACTCTTCTTGCAGGGATGGCAGGTGCGGTAGTGGCGAAAACCGAGGTTAGTCAGCGAAGTGGCGGAAAATTGCCGGATGGTTCGGCGGTAGAGGTTTATACGCTCAAAAGCGAACAGATCGAAGTGCAAGTGATGAACTACGGCGGATATGTGCTTTCCATCAAGGTTCCGGATCGCACCGGCAAGGCTGTAGACGTGGTTTTGGGATTTAACGACCCTGCCGGGTACTACGCAGCCAATCACGCGAAGGGCAATCCGTTTTTTGGCCCGATTGTCGGCAGGTATGCGAACCGCATCGCGCACGCAAAGTTTTCGCTGGATGGCAAGGAATATACACTGACGAAGAATGACGGGGATAATACGCTGCATGGCGGCCCGAATGGGTTTCACAACCAACTTTGGACAGCACACATTATTCCCGACGGCGTGGAACTGAAGTACCTGAGCAAAGATGGCGAGGAAGGATATCCGGGGAATTTGTCGGTTACGGTGAAATATACTCTGAAGGGAAACGAGCTAAATATCGACTATTCCGCGACGACGGACAAAGATACGGTGTTGAATCTCACCAATCACTCTTATTTCAATCTTGCGGGCCAAGGGAATGGGACCATTCTCGGCGACGAGTTGAAACTGAATGCTTCCCGCTTTACTCCTGTAGACTCGGGACTGATTCCGACCGGCGAGCTAAAACCGGTGGCCGGAACGCCGTTTGATTTCACCAAGCCGCATACGGTCGGCGAGCGCATCAACGCAAACGACGAGCAGCTTCGCCTTGGTCACAATGGGTATGACCATAATTTCGTGATCGACGGTGGCGGCAAGGAATTGAAAGAAGCCGCTGAGGTCTACGACCCGGCGAGCGGACGGGTCCTCACCGTGCTGACGACCCAACCCAGCGTGCAATTCTATACGGCTAATTTTCTCGACGGCTCGATCCAGGGCAAAGGCGGCATCGCGTACCCCAGAAACGCCGCACTCTGCCTGGAAACGCAGCATTTCCCGGACTCTCCCAATCAGCCCGATTTTCCAACGACGGTACTGAAGCCGGGAAGCGAATTCCATTCCACCACCATTTATCGATTCTCTGCCCGTTAGGTTGCGGGCATTGCCCAACTGAAAGCAGAACGAAGACATGAGTGTCTTAGGAATTGATGTTGGCACTGGGGGAACGCGCGCCGTGCTGATCGACAATGGCGGCCACGTGCTCAGTTCCGCCACGGCGGAACACGCTCCGATGAGTTCGCCGCACATTGGATGGGCGGAGCAGTCGCCCGAGGATTGGTGGAGAGCCGCGTGCCAGGCCACGCAGGAGTGTTTGGCGAAAAGCCCGAAGCGAGCGGGGAAAGTAACGGCAATTGGACTGACGGGTCAGATGCACGGCCTGGTGCTTCTCGACGAGAACGACCAAGTGGTGCGGCCGGCGATTCTGTGGTGCGATCAACGCACGGAACAAGAGTGCAAGGACATAACGAAGCAGATCGGTGAGCGACGGCTGATTGAATTGACTGCTAATCCCGCGCTCACGGGATTTACACTGCCGAAAATCTGGTGGGTGCAACGGCACGAGCCGGAACTTTGGGCCCGCGTTCGGTCGTTGATGCTGCCGAAGGACTACATACGCTTTCGGCTGACCGGCGAGCGGGCAATTGATGTCGCGGACGCTTCCGGTACCCTGATGTTCGATGTTGTCCATCGCGTCTGGTCGAAGCCCATGCTGGAAGCTTCGCGGATCGACCAAGCTTGTTTGCCAAGAGTGTTCGAGTCGCAGGAGGTCAGCGGGCGGGTGAGGGAAGAAGGTGCGCGGTTGTCGGAATTGCCTCCGGGCATTCCGGTGGTGGCCGGTGCGGGAGATCAGGCTGCGGGCGCTGTGGGAATGGGAATCGTAAAGCCTGGAGCGGTTAGCGCAACGATCGGCACTTCGGGTGTCCTATTTGCCGCGACCAGCAAACCGGTGCTCGAACCCCACGGACGTATCCACACGTTCTGCCACGCGATTCCGAGTCGCTGGCATGTGATGGGAGTCACTCAAGGGGCAGGACTCTCCTTGCGGTGGTTCCGCGATCAGTTTGGCGCAGGAAAGGACGATGGCCGGGACCCGTATGAGCGATTGGCAGAGGAAGCTGTGAAAACGCCGCCAGGATCCGATGGGTTGCTGTGGGCGCCGTACCTGATGGGAGAACGGACGCCACATTTAGACCCCAATGCGCGCGGAGCTTTGGTGGGAATTACCGCACAACACACGCGAGCGCATGTGATCCGGGCAATTATGGAGGGCGTGGCGTTTAGCCTTCGCGACTCACTGACCCTGTTTCGGGGAATTGGCGTGCCAATCGAATCCATTCGTCTGAGCGGAGGCGGCGCGCGTTCTGCGGTGTGGCAACAGATTCAGGCCGACATTTATGGAATGCCGGTGGAGTTGATCGAAGCAGATGAAGGCGCCGCGTACGGTGCAGCGCTGTTGGCGGCGGTCGGTACGGCAATCTGGCCTTCGGTGGAAGCATGTTGTGAAGCTGCGGTCCGTGTCGCGAAACGAGTTCAGCCAAATCCCCAAATCGCCGCGCGGATGGACCTCCAATATGCAGAATATCGAAAACTATACCCCGCGCTACGAGAAATTGAGCATCGTCTTTGATTGTGAGACGGCAGATTGTGAAGGACTAGAATTGACGAAGCACGGGACGAGAAGTCACAGGCTCCGATGGGTTCCGGTACCCAAGTTTCCGATTTACCGGGACTTACTGTGAGATTCCGAGTAGGAGACTCAATTCGCCAACTCTTTGATGGTTCCCGCTAGTGCGGAGTCTCGACCTCTGAATCGTTTCAATATTGACAGCTTTGCTGTTTCCATAATTCAATAGCCGTTCCCATGGAAACGTCGACTGCCGCTGCGTCTGCCGTACCGCGCCTGCGTCGCACGCTGACGCTTTGGGATCTGATTTTTTACGGAATCGTACTGATCCAGCCGATTGCGCCTGTGCCGTTGTATGGAGTAGCGCAGAAACTGTCGGACGGCCACTTCGTCACCATCATTTTGATTGCGCTCTTTGCCATGTTGATCACGGCTGTCAGTTATGGGCGCATGGGCGCACTTTATCCCGCGGCGGGATCGGCCTACACCTATGTCGGCAAGGGATTGAATCCGCATCTCGGCTTTCTTGCGGGATGGGCGATGATCCTCGATTACCTGCTGCAGCCGCTGATCAATACTGTGTGGATTTCTACGGCGCTACATGAGCGATATGTGCATCAGGTTCCATACGTCGCATGGGCTTTGTTAATTGCCGGCGTCATGACGGCTCTGAATCTGATTGGGGTCAAAGCCTCAGCAAACGCGAACAAAGTGTTGCTCGCGATCATGACCGTGGTGGTTGCTGCGTTTATCGTGCTGGCTCTGAAATATTTGTATGGCGGCCAAGGATGGGCGGGGCTGTTTTCCTTGCAGCCGCTGTATGATCCCAAGACGTTTAACTCGCACCGAATTCTTACCGCTACCTCGTTTGCGGCTCTCACCTATATAGGATTCGACGGTGTGACCACGCTGGCCGAAGATGTCGAAAATCCCAAGCGCAACGTGCTGCTGGCGGTGGTGCTGACGTGCATTTTTGCCGGAGTGTCGAGCGCGGTGGAGGCGTATCTTGGTTCGCGCGTGTGGCCGGATTGGCGGTCGTTTCCGAATCTCGAAACCGCCTTCATGGATATCTGCAACCGCGTTGGTGGAGTGATCCTCTTCAATGCGATGGGAGCCATCCTGATCGTCGCGGCATTTGGCAGTGGTTTGACGGGTACGCTCGGTGCGGCGCGGCTGCTGTTCGGCATGGGGCGTGATGGAGTGCTGCCGAAGAAGTTTTTTGGGTATCTCAAACCCGGCAGCAGCACTCCGACTTACAACATTCTGCTTATCGGTGGTCTCGCATTCACAGGGGCGGAGTTGCTGTACCACATCGGCAATGCGTATGAGCATGCCGGAGAGTTGCTGAACTTTGGTGCGTTCTTGGCGTTCATGGGCGTAAACTTCGCGACATTCTGGCAGTTCACGGTGATTGCAAAGAGAAACGGATCTGAGCGCCGATTCTTACGAGATGCTTTGCTTCCGTTGGTTGGTTTTGCCTTCTGCGGACTGATCTGGTGGAACCTGAATAACCTGGCAAAGGCCGTCGGGGGCATATGGTTCGCGGTCGGCATTCTCTATGTCGGTTACACAACGAATTGGTTCCGCTCGGCGCCGGTCATGATCGACTTCAGAGACTCCTAGCGAGTCTTCTCCAAAAATCACGCACATATCCTGATTAACGCTAGAGCTTTATTTGAGCTGTGAGGAAGCTGGGAAGCTCTCCGCGCGTTCGATAAAGCCGTTTGAACGTGGTCGGCCGTGCTTGCAGCGGACGCGGGCCTTATGGAAATTCAATTGTGGGAAGGAGTCGTGTTAAGGCGCATCCAGACTGTGCTTCAGACTGCAAGACATGAGTGGTTGAGTGATAAGGATGGTTATCAGAGCAAAGTGTGGCGACGATTGAAGGCTTTCCGGCCGAAGCGCGCTTGCGAAGGGAACGGAGATACAGGTACTTTCTCTGAAGCCATTTCCAGCCTCCAATCTAGCTCGAAGTGGAGCGGGCAGGATGGGCAATGCCAAAATAGCTGTTCAATCGTTGGAAGGAGTGAATCATGGGCAATCGTGACGCACGAGCTCGGGAAAAGAAAAAGCCGAAGAAAAAGGAAATGAAATCACCGAGCAAGCCAGCAAGACCGACAACAGAATACAAACCTGTCTCGGTGCCTCAGTCACAGCCAACCGATCGGGGAACATCGTAGGGGAAGAGCTAGTCACTGGATTTGCCGCGGAATCGTTCCCGTCGACGCTACGGCCCGAAGTGCAGGGGCTCGTCAGATCACGCGCGATGGAGGTCCCTGAGTGAAAGCTCAGGAGCACCCCTGGAGCCTCAGGATTTGACGAGACGACTTCGTGCAAGGGTCATACGTGAAGCTGAGCCATGGGTTTACCTCGCGGTGGACGAACGGGCGCGGTATTCATCGAACCGATAGAGTGCCTTGCCGTCGCGAAGCTACCGGACGGCCCAGAACGGGTGTACGAGATCAAATTGGACGGCTATCCTTCAACCGCCAGTACCAACACATCGTAGACGACTCCTTCCAACAATCCGTGCTAAAAACTCTGAGGCAATACCGCAGCTGGAGAGGTCTCTGCCAGCCGGGAGGAAGTTTCAAATGAGCAAGCACGACTCGCACGGCGGTCAGGTGCGGATTCGCATCTTTCCAGTTCGAAATACGCGGCTGTGTTTCACGATAAGCATTTGTCTTGTGTTGCCGGCGTGGTGTCCGGCGGCCCGGGCGCAGGCGAATGACCAGGCGCCCGCGTCTGCGGCAGAGGTCAAGCAGTTGCGCGAGGTGGTGCAGAACTTGCTGACGCGCGTAGAGGAGTTAGAGAACGAGCTGAAACAGCGGCAACCTGCTTCAAACGAGAAAATCGCGAGTAGCGCGACCGTTACCAGCGCTACGGCCCCGCCCAGTACTGGCGCAGCGACGGGCCAGCTGATGGCTGTGTCCGTGGCTGGCGATATGCCAGTTATGAGTGCGGATGTCCCAGCGACTTCGGCAGCTGCAGCGTCAGCGCAGAGCGCACCCGCGCCAAAAGAACGGATGGTGTCGGGGGACCGTGCGATTCTTGACTACCTGCATGGAGCAACGCTGAATTTCATGGTGGATGAATATTATCAATACAACTTCAACGACCCTGTTGGACGCGTGAACGCGCTGCGCGCCTACGATGTTTTGAGCAACAACATCAGTTTGAATCAGGCGGACGTGGTATTCGAACGCGCGCCCAACGTTGACGCTGGGAGTCCGTTTGGAGTGCGACTGGATTTGCAATTCGGGCAAGCTACAGACACCCTACAAGGAAATCCTACGAATGAACCCCGGCCGGAAATCTACCGAAATATATTTCAGGCTTATGGAACGTACGTGGCACCGATCGGCAATGGCCTCACGCTAGATGTAGGCAAATTTGGAAGCTCGATCGGAATCGAAGGAAATTACACCAAGGACCAGATGAATTATTCGCGCTCCTATTGGTTTGATTTCTTGCCGTTCTATCACATGGGCGTACGCGCCGCCTACAAGGTCAATGACAAGCTCACATTGAACTATTGGGTCGTGAACGGCACCAACCAAGCCGAAGCTACCAACGGCTATAAAGATGAGCTGTTCGGGTTTACGGCTACACCCAATAGAAAGATAACCTGGAATGTGAACTACTACCTGGGACAAGAGCATCCCGACCGCGTGGAGGTATCGTCGAGCGGACCGATCCCGGTGCAGCCGGGGCTGACATTTCAAGCGATCACGCCGGCGCCGAACGGGAAATTGCACATTTTTGATAGCTATGTGAGCTGGCAGGCAGCATCGAAGTTGACGTTTGCGTTGGAAGGCGACTATGTGATCGAGCGTGAGTGGGAAAATACGGATGCAGCCTTACGGGAGTCGTCGGCGCCTTCGCACGTTATTGGTGGAGCGGCTTATGTGAGGTATCAATTCTCGCCGAAGTTTGCCGTAGCAGGAAGGACTGAGTATCTATCCGATCGTGGCGGCCTGTTCAGCGGGATCACGCAGGCTTTGAAGGAGACTACCGCGACCTTCGACTATAAGCTTTACGACGGATTTTTGATGCGCTACGAATGGCGGTGGGATTATTCAAACCAGCGATCTTTTTTCACGGATAAGAACGGCGTGCTGAGCAAGGAGCAGCAGACGGCGACCGTCGGAGTTGTTTGGTGGATAGGGCGGAAGGAGGGGGCTTGGTAGACTAAACGTGACACAGGTCGTCTCGACGACATTCGAGATCCAAGGTCGCGATCGCAGGTGAAAGGGGAAGAGGCGATGAAGACGTCAGATAGTTCGGACGTAATCCAAGGAGACCAGCACTGCAGAGACGGGCACTATCGCACCAAGCTGGACCTACGCACGAAGACGGAGAGCAGCACAGATGCAGCCCCTGCAGTGCAACTGGATCCGAACAACTCAACTTCCCTACAAGCGCAAAATCCAACGGATTTGGGCAATCTCAGGATCGGACGTGCCTCCGAGGAGGCTGCCGGCATTCCTGCCATCTGGAATACGATGCTCTACGGCATCGGCGAAATTGGTCCGGTTCGTTCCACCGAAGCTTTTTTGAAGATCAACCAAGTAACTGGGTTCGACTGCCAGAGTTGCGCATGGCCGAGTCCTGACAAGAAGCGCAAGATTTTTGAGTTTTGCGAGAACGGCGCCAAGGCGGTCTCTGACGAGTCAACAAAGAAGCGCATCGGGGCGGAATTTTTCGCGAAGTATTCGATAGCAGAGCTGGCGGCGAAATCCGATTACTGGCTGAATCAGCAGGGGCGTCTGACTTCGCCAATGGTGCGGCACGCGAACGCAACGCACTATCGGCCGATCTCATGGTCAGACGCCCTTGCGATGATCGCGCAAGAGCTGAACAGCCTGGATTCGCCCAACCAAGCCAGCTTCTACACCTCTGGCAAGACGACCAACGAGCCTGCCTTTCTTCTGCAGTTATTCGCTCGGCAGTTCGGAACCAACAATCTGCCGGATTGCTCGAACATGTGCCACGAGTCGTCCGGAGTTGCGATGGTTGAGACGCTCGGCGTCGGCAAGGGCACAGCCACGCTAGAAGATATGGAGAGCACCGAGCTCATCTTCATCTTTGGAAACAATCCTGGGACAAACCACCCGCGAATGTTGACATCGCTTCAGAAGGCCAAGGACCATGGTGCAAAGATCATTGCGGTCAACCCCTTACCTGAAGTAAGCCTGATGAGAGTAACGAATCCAAACCCCCAGGATTATTCGAATCCTTTGGAGCTGCCCCTTGCACTGCTTGGGCAAGGCCAGGCGCTTGCCGATCTGTATCTCCCCGTGCGCGTCAATGGAGATGTAGCGACAATCAAAGGCATTCTCAAGGATCTGTTCGAGCGCGAGCGTGCGGGGCACACCTCGCAAATTGATCGTGAGTTTATTCAAACGTTCACCGAAGGCTTCGAAGCGCTGCTGGCCGATGTAGAAGCCACAAGCTGGGAAGAAATTGAGGAAAACAGCGGGCTCAGTCGAAATCAGCTCCGTGTCGCCGCCGATATGTACGCGGCCTCAAAGAAGACCATAATCGCGTGGTGCCTCGGTGTTACACAGCAGCGCAACGGCGTAGACAATGTTTCGATGATCGTGAATCTTCTGCTCGTTGGCGGTCACATAGGACGCCCGGGGGCAGGTACTGTGTGTGTACGTGGACACTCGAATGTCCAGGGTGACCGCACGATGGGTGTGTGGGAGCGGCCGCCAAAAGCTTTTCTCGAGGTCCTGGGGAAAGAGTTCAACTTTGAACCGCCCCGGAAGTCGGGGTATGACACCGTCGAGACCTTGCACGCGATGTTCGACGGAGACGTGAAGGTATTTTTTGCGATCAGCGGCAATTTCCTTTCGAACACGCCGGACACGGTCTACACCGCCCACGCGATGCAGCGCTGCAGACTTACCGCTCACGTTTCGACCAAACTAAATCGCTCTCACCTCATTACCGGGGAGCGAGCATTGATTCTCCCTTGCCTGGGCCGGACGGAGGAAGACATACAGAAGACTGGCAAGCAGTTCCTGACCATCGAGGATTCCATGGGCATCATCAATCCTTCCGAAGGCTTCTTTCCGCCCGCTTCGCCGGAGTTGATGAGCGATGTCGCGATTATTGCGAATCTGGCACATGTTACTTTAGGTTCTCGAACGACCACGAATTGGCTGGGTTTTGCGGCGGACTACAACTTGATCCGTGACGCTATTTCCAGGGTGATTCCGGGATTTGAGAACTTCAACGCGCGGCTTGCTAAGGAGAAATTCTTCTATCTGCCGAATGCAGCAAGGGGGCGCAACTTCAAAACGGGCTCCGGTAAAGCGAAGTTAACGGTTTGCCCAATCCCGAAACATGACCTGAAGCCTGACGAGTTCCTTTTGACGACGATTCGTAGCCACGATCAGTTCAATTCCACGATCTATGGACTGAATGACCGCTATCGAGGTGTCTTTGATGGCCGGCGGGTACTGTTCTTGAACCCGCTCGATATGGCCGCAAGAAATCTTCAAGCCGGTCAGATCGTGGACATTTACAGTCACTTTGAAGGCGAGGTGCGCAAGGCTCCCCGCTTTGCGATCGTTCCCTATGCGATTGCTCGGCGGAGCGCTGCGGCATACTATCCGGAGACCAATGTTTTGATCCCCATTCGCAGTGTTGCCGCCAAGAGCAATCAACCTGCCTCTAAATGCATTCGCGTCACGTTGACTCCGAGTGATCCAAAGGAGGCTCTGCACTTTTCAAAGGCAGATCTTGCTCGCAACCTGGATCGCGCTGTGCCGCGTGTTCCCTGACGTCTTTGTTTCACGCCGCATTTGCGTAAAGGGGGGAGCTTTTCGGATGTACTCGCTTACTTGGGATAATGTCAACCTAAGCGGCAAGGTCCTCACGTCATTCGCAACTTGCAGGGTGAGCCTCTCGTTGGATCGCGATACTGGTTTGAGCCGGCTCTGAAAAGGCCAAGATATACAGATTCTCATGGCATTGCCTGCGCCACACGTTTGCAAGCAGGCTTGTGATGACCGGGGTAGATATTCGCATCTCGCTCCAAAGCACAGATTGGCTGCGGTCGAACTGCTCGCGGGTCGTTCGACTTCAACTGGCACCAAAACTAGCACCGAGCGAACTGACCAAAATCCTGAAGAAGTGGTCCGTCCTTGCTAAACCTTTTCATTGTAAGATTTATGTAGACACTCGGGGCTCGTAGCTCAGCGGTTAGAGCAGCGGACTCATAATCCGT
>CAWILQ010000015.1:0-190653 GCA_963836965.1 Candidatus Acidiferrales bacterium | reverse complement strand
TGCAGAGGTGTTATGGAGAGCCGGTTCGGAGGATCCAGATTAGACTGCGCAGAGATGAGCGTCCACCAGCCAAGGCGCGGGTCTGCCACTCCAGGTTGGATGGCGGCAAGCAGGCCGAGCAAAAGTAAGGTACGAATTGAACCTCCTAAATCGACGGGGCAGAGTTTAGCAGATTCAGATAGCTCCGTACGTGAGTCCTACGTAAGTGTTACCTCGCGAAACCAAGCGCAGACGTACGAACCGGTCCGGACAGAGCACCTCTTTCGCCCTGTGGTTCTTAGGTGCCACCGGAGAGTTGGTGGTGACGACGATGTTGTGTGATATGACATGATGATAGCTATGCATGTGCGCCGTTTTTGGGTGTCAGGGATCGTCCTCGCAGCAACCATCGCACTTCTTCCATTCTCTTTTCACGCGGAGCGCCGCCTAGAGACCGCAACCCGTGTCGAAGGGAGCCAGGCTGAAACTGTCCGGGAGGAGCTGGCCGGTCGTTTTCGGTCGCCATTTGTGGACCGCGTTGTCCTGGTGATCGAGGGACTCCCACCTGCGGATTCGGAGGAAGGCGGGCAATCGTTAGAAACCATCGTGGCAGGACTCAGAGAGCAACCCGGCGTTTCAGGAGTGGTGTCCTATCTCGAGTTGCGCGACCCGATTTTTCTGGGCCGGGGAGGGGGAACGTTTGTTCTCGTGGGGCTCACGTCGACCGGCGGTCCAGTCGAGTCACTTGTTCCGGAGCTTCACCAGCTGGCAAGCGCGCTTGAAAATCAACTGCGGGGCCGTTATCCGGCGGTGAAGCTCGAACTCACAGGCGAGATTCCACTGAATTTCGATATTCGGAAAGCGAGCGCCGCCGACGTGCATCGCGGCGAAAGTCTGGTGATCCCCGCGACCCTCGCGCTTCTGCTGATGGCTTTTGGAAGCCTGATCGCCGCGCTGATTCCATTGGCGGTTGGCCAGCTTGCCATCGCGACCACGCTGGCGATTACGGGATTCCTGGCCCAGCGCTGGCACTTGTCCATTCTGGTTCAGAATTTGGCCACCATGCTTGGCCTCGGCCTGGGAATCGACTACGCGCTCCTCATGATCAGCCGCTTCCGGGAAGCGATTTCCGCCGGGCACGACGGACCCGCGGCCTCGGTCATCGCGGCACGTCAGGCAGGTCGCACGCTCCTGATTTCAGCCTCAACGGTAGCCATCGGATTTCTGGCCCTCTTGACGGTTCCGATCAGCGAAATCCGTTCCATCGGTGTCGCGGGATTCCTGGTGACGGGAATGAGTGTGTTGCTTACAAATACCCTCGTTCCAGTAGCGATGGTGTTGCTCGGTCCGCGGATTGATCTTGGCCGATTGCCCTTTACTCCAAAGTTGGATGCGCATCGGGCCGCGCGCACGGGAAATCGCTGGCGGCAATGGGGAAAGATGATTGTCGCGCATCCCTGGCTTGCCCTCTTTGTGGCAGGTACTCCTTTGTTTCTGCTCGCCTGGCAGGTCAGACGACTGGATACTAGCGTCCCCCGAGGGGATTGGCTTCCACAGGCGGCGGAATCAGTTCATGCGCTCCACACCCTTGAACGCATGGATCGTGGCGGCGTTGTTGAATCGTTGCGCGTCATTGTCGAACTTCCAGCGGATTCCATCGCGCAAACCGACGCGGGGTGGAATGCGCTGGATCGTTTCACCAAGCGCCTCGCGAGCGACTCTCGCAGTGACCGCGTGATTTCTATCACTACGATTGCGGAGAGCAACCGGTCTTCCCTCCCTGACCTCTCGCGGGAGACGCGTCGAACGTTCCTGAGTAGTGACGGACGAGCGGCCCTGCTTGAAGTGTTACCCGCGAGTGCGGTCTCCCTGCGCGACCAGGTCAACTGGGTGCGGGAGCTCCGTAAGACCGGCGCGCCGGCTCTCACCGGAGTGCCTGGCGCAACCCTTCTCGTTGGGGGCATCCCGGCACTCAACGCCGATTATGAAACGATTATCAGAGACCGCTTTCCGTCCGTAATGGCGCTGGTAGTGGGAGGGACGCTCCTTGCTCTGCTCTGCGGGTTCCGATCGATCTTCGCCGCCGTGAAGGCCATCGCACTCAACCTGTTGTCGGTCGCGGCGTCCTTCGGAGCATTGGTTTTCGTTATCCAAGACGGACACGGAAGCGGCCTCCTGGGAGTTCCTGGGGGGACCGGTAGTGTGTTTCCCCTTGTTCCGATCGTCGCCTTTGCCATCGTCTTCGGATTAAGCATGGATTACGAGGTATTTCTGGTCGCGCGTGTTCTCGAAGCTAGAAGGAGCGGGCTCAGTGAAATGGATGCGATCCCGGAGGGTCTAGCGAGAACCGCAGGCCTGATTACGAGCGCCGCCGCGATCATGATCGTGGTATTTGCGGCATTCACCTTCGGAGATTTCCTAGTGGTCAAGATGATCGGATTTACGTTGGCGCTCGCCGTGTTGATTGACGCGACGCTGGTTCGTATTGTGATCGGTCCGGCGCTCCTTCGTATTGCAGGCGATTGGAACTGGTGGCCTGGTGGGCTCGTCACTGCGCGCAGGGCGCAAATGATAGCCAGTCGCGAATAACATCTTTACCATCTGGACCTTTAATGTGCCGTACTATTCCTTGGTTGGTTCTTGGGCTCTCCGCTGCTGATGGTCATCGGGCTTTTCAGTGATTTGCAGAATATCAGGACGTTTTTCCAGGAATTTTCTGTATTTTTCATGCACACGAGTTTCGGAGGCTCCTTAATGTCTAAACCGACTAGTCGACTGCTTCTTGACCTTTTTCTCTTTCCGTACAATCGCCGCCAAAATGTTCATGAAACCCTCTCGAAACAAGCCCCATTCCACCAATGCTGTACGTAGAAGCCATCCCGTTCGGTTAACTATGCTGCATTGAATCACGTCGGCAGTCATCAACTGCCCGATCGGTAACGGCGCCCGATGTGCTCGGTTGGAAACAGACATCGACATTTGTCCCCAGACAGGATAACAGCGTCTTATCCTGTTTTTGTATGCGCGACCAAAAACTCGCTAACAAAGTTCGATGGTTGAAAAACCGGCGCAGCCAGCGGATTGATTTGAACGTTCCAATTGTCGTTTACCCACCCCCAAATGAGGGCCCGCAGTTCTATGAAAGTACGCAAACACTTGTGGTCAGTGCGCATGGTGCGCTCTTGGCCTTAACGGACAAGGTAATGCCTAAACAAAGGCTCCTCGTGCAAAACGCAGAAAGCGGGGAACAAGAAGAGTGCCGAGTGGTCTCCGTGAAGAAAGAAATGACGGGGCCGCCTAAGGTTGCAGTGGAATTCACACGGCCCACACCGAGCTTCTGGCATCTCGCGTTTCCGCCTGCTGATTGGACTGGCAGCGTTTAGTCTCGCGGCATTCAGGAGTGCTTCCATGTTGGAACAGGGCGTCTGGGCCGAAGTCAAAATTTGTGACGAACATTTGCGACTGTTTTCAGAACGCAGTGCACTCGGAGTGCAGGCGTCTGTTTACAACGTAAATGCTAAGAACTGGATTGCACCGTCCGAACCTGTGGATGATATCGAACAGGGAAAAGACAGAGCGGCGGAACATGCAAGATTGTACCTTCAAAAGGCCGCCAACTTAGAGCTGCCTTCGTTAACATGGAAGAAATCTCGCTCGGTGTAGCCTACCCAGCATTGATTCTGGCCTTCGGCAATCCGGCTGTTGAAAGACGCCGACCCTGACGTTCCCATTCTGATTGCTACGGCTCAATCGCCAATGGTTCACAGGTGTTGGTGTTTGTTCGCACGATGATTTCTACAAAACTGTTCGAAAGAGGATAGCGGGCGAGATGCGCGTGAATCGGGCCCTGACGTGCTCGCAACCGGTCACAATAAGAGCGCCTCACAGCCCCCGTCAATGTGGGCGATGTGGGCGGTGCCGGGCGGTGTCGGGTAGACTTTGAACGACATTCAGAGTAGATTTCGAGCGACCACGGGGAGTTCCACACTGCGGAGAAAAGCATGAAACGTTAGTCAGCTTACGAGCCCTATCGTGAGTGCAAGGAAAAATCGGAGTGAGTGGGTATGAGCAAGATTTGGGACGCCCTCCGGAAGGCTGAACGGTTTAGGAATCGACGTGTTTGCAAAGAAAGTCTACTGAGCTGGGACGCGATTCCTGAGCGTCGGTCCACGAAGCGCTTTTTGGCTAATATGCCCGTTTTGGTCTACGGCTATGGAGCTACAGATGACCCGTTTCACGAGCAAACGGAAGCGCTTTCAGTTAATGCAGGAGGTGGGCTAATCACCTTAACTACTCCTGTAAATCCCGGCCAGACACTTTTACTAATAAACGAAGCGAACCTGAAAGAGGAAAAATGTACTGTGGTTCGCGAAGTGTCCACTCATTTGGATAGGATTGACATCGTGGTTAAGTTTCCGGAACCTGTACTCGATTTTTGGGAAACGTCTAGCCCCTGAAGCGTTCTGGCCGATTCGAATCGAAACTAGCTCGCCAGTCTTCGATAAGCTTCCCACCGTCCATTTAGCGACCACGGCGAACCCTCGACATGCTCGGGCAAATTCAAGCAGAGCCTCTGTAAGTTGAATTCCTGATACTTTTAGAGGTACGACCCGAGCGGGTAGCAGAATTTCGCGCACGAAATCCGAGCTGGTATCGGTGTCTTCAACGCTACCTAGCGTATTTAGCCCGTATAGCACAGGTATCCGCATACGGCACGCATGGCTCGCTGCTCTGTCGATCGTGGACTCGCGCCGCACGCGAGGCCGAGGTCAACGAACAGGCGAAGGCGGTTCTTCAGTGGCTGCCCCTTCCCAACGTGCATGGCCTCCAGAAGTGCTTCGTGCATCTCCTCCTCAGAACTGAGATGATCTGAGTCGCCGGGTTTTGTTCACCGGCCGGTCCCATCAACGCGCCCGGCGCGAGACGGGATTCCAGCGAGCGCAACACCGGTAGGCACATGTCTTTCCAACCGTCGAGCAACACTATATCGATGGCTCCGGGAATGTCCTTCAGGGGTGTCATCGCGTCACGTGTAGAATAGTGACGTGTCCGACTAGGCGGGCTTTAGCGAAATTGTCACAAGCGGCCATGACCTTTGCGTTGTTCAGCTCGGTGCTGATCACCTCGCCCGTGCCGTTGTCCGGCAGTTAGATAGATGATAGAGATTCCGTAAGAGGTACCGAACTCAACAACCGTGTTCGGGCGCTTCGCTCGAACGCACCCGCTTAGGTGGCGGGCGGTGGTCGGGGCGTTCGCAAGGAACCTTAGCCTCCGCTCCCCCGCAACGCCGACGCCGCCGTCAGTCGTGGTCCCAACTGTGGAGCCAAACTGAACAAATGCATTCTCTTGTGTCGCTTTGAATGCCGCAACTGAAGCCAAGCTAACTGCCGTGCGTCGTGGACTCGGCCTCGCGCGGATTTTGTCGGACCAATGGCGTACTCGTCACGCCATTGACGCTTTTAATGTGATGTTCGATCCCAAGAATCTTCTTGCCGTAGAGTCTCACCTCGACGAATGTTTCGTCACTGGCTGGAAGCCAAAAATCACGAATTTTCTCGTAACGGCGCACGAAATCGGCTCGCGTGATCCAAAAGGACAGGTTCTTCGCCGGATGGCCGGCAATCTTGACAATGGCGAATTCACTGCTATCAATCCATATTTTCCCTTCGAAGAGATACTTATCGTTGCGCTTGGGAATCGCCTCCACCACGAAGCAATGATGGTTATCCAAGTCGTCTTCATTGAGCAACCGAAAGGTGTAGTTCGCAGGCGTGATCGAACTGTCGTGGCGCTCTTTTCCTGCGGCAGCCGAGATCTCGCTCTCCATCAAGCGCTTGAGGACGAGATTCCGGATCACACCTGACCCTTCTTCCGCGACGGTCACGAATGTTTTTTTGTCCGGGGCAATATATTCCATCTGCACGATTTCTTTGGCGTGCACTTTGCCGTTGAGATCCGTCACTGCGTAAGTCCTCACCGCGGAATATTCTCGCAATCGGGCGCTGCGAAGCTCGTTGTGTTTCACGAGGTCGGCGAAGATTCGGTCGCCGCTGGCGGAGGGTTGCAACGGCACGACCGGCGCTGACAGCGCTAGTGGCTCACTCCCTTGGCTGGTTTGCCCGGCGGTTGGAACTGATGCGCCAGTGATTGCAACAAACAGGAGAGCCGCCAGGAAGCATCCCTTCATTGTGCGAAGAATTTGCATAATGCTGTGATCCTTATTGGGAATCGAAAACATTGCAGCGGGCGGAGCTAATTCCGCCCGCATGTTCGTCGACTGTTTTAGTCCTCGAAGCTTCTCGCCCCGCCCCTCATCCGATTCTTAACCAAGTTGGTCCATACAAACTTGATCACCCGTGCGTCGTTGTAACAATAGGCGAGGTTGTGATTCAAGGTGGAGAAGCAATGCTGTTGGCAGGTTTTCTTTATGCCGGCCAACTGTTTGGCCTCAAACTTGTGACCGTCAATATTTCCCCAGTCGTAGGTCGAGGGATACATGGGGAAGCAAGGAGCTACACTGCCATCGGTGCGGATGATGCCATCCGAACCCCGGGGACACCGAGCTGGGAGATCGAACTTTACTACCGAATCTTAGGTGAGATGCACCTCAGAGCCAAACTGATACATGAAAAATCAGCACGCCCAACCGTCTGATAGCATCACCAAGTTCTAGAACCCCTGCATACGGTCCGGGGCGGACGCAACCCGCGCGACGTTACCACTTGGCGACGGAAATAGCCGCATCGTGAAGGCCATTAAAGATATCGACGAGCAGCGCTAGGGCGATTAGGAAGAAGACCAGGTGGGTGCTTGAGACCGTCGGGGGGTAGTTGTGGGCTCTTCAGCACCACGCGCGGGCAACTGGGTAACTTCGCTCCGTCTTGCCAGTGCTTCCTCCAAAATGTAGTGAAGGTTCCTTCTCTCCTCATCGGTTCGATTGGATCGGATCGGGGTCCGTAGCCCAAAAACGTCTGAGAGCTCCGTTTGCGATCACATCGTACTCGGAACCGTGAGCAGCGTGACAAGTATGTATCTGAGAGGGCTGCAACAACATCAAATAAGGCAACCCACACGGAAGCGGGGGGTGAAAGCAAGAGATGTCCGTAGGTTCTGCGAAAAAGAGCTTGATTCTTGGCCTTGGAAGGCTGGTTTGGCTGAGTCTCCCACTGCTGTCTTGCAGCTTTTCCGCGTGGCCTCAACAGTCTCCGATGAACGAAACAGCGAATAGTGCTCTAACTGACTCGCAGGAAAGACGGGCTTCCGGTGGGCTGCAAGACGCGGAGCACCAAGCGGGAAGCATCAGCGGCAAGGTTGTTGATCAAACCGGAGCCAACATTGCCGGAGCCGTAGTGAACCTCAGGCGTGAAGGCGAATCTTCGGCCCTAGAGATAACCTCGGATGAGGACGGGCTGTTCGCGCTCTCCAATGTCGGACCGGGCCCTTTCCAGCTCACAATTTCATCTCCAGGCCTCGCGTCGCAGGAGTTCTCCGGGACTCTGCAATCTGGAGAAGCCTACGTCACCCCGCTGATTATGTTGATCATCCCCACTCAGGTAACAGAGGTACGCGTTGGACTTACGCCGGAGGAACTGGCGGACGTGCAGATCAAGGAACAAGAAAAGCAGCGGGTGTTCGGAGTGATCCCGAACTTCTATGTCAGCTACGAAGCGAATCCCGCTCCTCTCACGACGAAACACAAGTTTGAGCTAGCGTGGAAATCGGCTAGCGATCCGATCACGCTTATCGGGGTTGGAGTCCTCGCGGGGATTAGCCAGGCAGGAGATCGTTGGGGCGGGTACGGACAGGGAGCGCAAGGATATGCAAAGCGCTATGGCGCGAGTTACGCCAATGTGTTTGCCGCAACGTTTATCGGAGGCGCGATAATGCCCTCGATTCTCAAACAGGATCCCCGCTACTTCTACAAAGGAAGCGGCAGCAAGCGATCCAGAATTCTCTATTCGATAGCGAGTTCGGTTATGTGCAAAGGAGACAATGGACACTGGCAGCCGAATTATTCGAATGTCATCGGAAGTTTTGCTGGTGCCGGAATGGAGGTTCTCTACCTTCCCGCGAACGATCGCCGTGGATCCGGGTTCGTGGTCTCGTCCGCGCTAATTAGACTTGGTGAGACGTCTCTGGCGGGTGTTCTTCAAGAGTTCGTTTTCTCGAAGTTGACACCGAATCGCCCTAGGCGCGCAGCATCGCAGCCCTAAGTACCTACCGCGGGGGCCGTTGTCGGCTGCCAAGCGCTGATTGAGGACGGCGCCGCGTAACGGGTCACTGTTGCGTGCCAATCGAGTTGCAGGCCGAAGTGTAAACGAAAGATGCCGCGGTGCAGGCTTTCTCCGCTCGACGTCTACGTCCACCGCTTGTCTAGCCCGCTTGCCATTGAGAAGGTCTCGAAGACCCGCTTTTGTTGAACCTTAACGGTAAACTGATGAATGGTATCCGCCATAGTTCGCCTCCAGTTTCAAATTCGCGGAATGAATTTCAATACGAAGTGGGAGACCGATGCAGCGACTACCTAAAACGAACGCCCATGGAATTCCGCGACCTTTTTCAAAAACGATTCCACCTTCAATGCTCTTCGGCGATTTTCAAAGGGATATTCTCGCCAAATGGGTTTTGCGTTATATCCCCGCCCAGGGCGAAAGCGTTCTGATTCTAACTGAAAAACAGACAACAGATTTTGTTGGGTCCGGTATTCCAAAAGCATTTTTCGTTTTACTACCCTTTCCTGCTGCGAGAGCTGCAACATGAACTCGCCTTCACTACTATCGCGGAACTGCTGAAACAGATCATTCCCGTCTTCGGATCGCCAATACAACGGAAATTCTAGAATCTTTAAGGCGAGCGCTTGTGCCGTACGCTTGGCAAGAATGTGACACGCGTCGTGATCGATGTGGCCGCCCTCGAACGCGTGGGAAAACATTAAATCCGGAGAGAATTCCTCGGCGATCCGCGTCAGCGAGGCGAACGCTTCGGGCAACTCCAGGAAAAGGTGTTGGTCGAGGAACCACGTCCCGTCGGGACGATCCAGGCGGCGCACGGAACAATGAGGAATGTGACTCAGGGCGCGGGAAGCTTCAACGAAACGCGCCTCTGAATATTGTCGAAGAGAACCGAATTGTCTCTCGAACCCATAGCGCGGCGGGGCTCCATCGACAGCGAAGACCACAAGAGACGCTGCGGCCCTTTGGAGCAAGCCGCTGCATGCGATGGTCTCGTCGTCCGGATGCGCGACGAGTACCAGCAGCCTGCCGAACTGTTCAACGGCCAGCAAATTTCCTTTTCAATCCAACGACCGATTTGGAGGCGCTCGCCGGAAGGAAGCTGAGGCCGAGCTTCGCAAAAGCACGCAAGTGCGTCGGCCGAAGTTTCAGCGCAGAAGCCAGACTGCGGCGCGAAGGTTGTTTGGCGCCAGCGGAAAGCAGGAAAGAACCATGGAAATAATTGCGCTCTGCGAGCGCGGCCCTCAGAGCCCGCGTTTCCGTAGGCGACAATTCTGGACAAGCCGCCTGTACATCTTCGAGCGCGGCAACGCCGGTCCTCAGCCTGTCCTCCGCAGAAATAGTCGCAGACAAACTTGCCGGATGCTTGTGCGTAATCGCGAGAACCTCGGGCAGGAACGCAATCCTCCAGCGCGCCGCAATCCGCAGCCATAAATTAAAATCCTCGCATACCGCCAACGATTCGTTGAAGAATCCGACTTCTTCCAGACAGCGACGCCGCGCAACGACGGTGGGAGTAAAGACGAAGCAATTGCGGACCAGATTCTCGAATAACTTCCCGGAAATGGGGGGAGGCTCCTGGGTTGCGGAAAAGGCGAAGGTGTCTCTTCCTTCGCCACTAACCGCGCAACTGGAGCAGACCAGTGCCAAGGTCGAATCCCGTTTCAGCAGAGCCATCTGGCGTTCCAGTTTCAGCGGCAGCCACTCGTCGTCGGCATCGAGAAAAGCAACGAAGGAACTATCTGACATTTGGATGGCGCGGTTTCGCGCCGTTGCCGGTCCGGAGCGTCTTTGGGAAACAAAACAACAGCGGTCCGAGTAGCTGTCCAACACCCGAACCGTATCGTCCGTGGAACCGTCATCGACCGCGTAAACGCGAAAATCCCTGTAGGTTTGTGCGAACGCGCTATCCAGCGCGCGTTTCAAGTAACTCTCCGCGTTGTAGCAAGGAACGATAATGGCTACTTCGCTGCGGATTTGAGGTGTTCCCGGCACCGTCTTCACGTGTGGAGCGTCCGTGTCATTTCGTCTGCAGATAGACCGCAACATCGATGTTATTCGAGCCGCCCGGCAAAATGTCACGGCTATGTCAAAAGCGTGTCACATTGATTTGTAGCGGGGAAATTGTGTGAAAATCAGGCCTGCTTACGAAAAGCCCCCATGATGCGACCGGGTTTGCTACCGTCGAAACGGGATTGCGCTGGAAGAGGAGGCAGTTATGAGGTCGATGGACTGGCGGAGAGGAACTTTATGGGTGTGCGTGCTCGTTGGGGCCATCTTTGCTGCGCCCGGCGGCGCCTACGCACAAAACTCGGCCAGCAAAAACGCGCCGGGCAGTCAAGAGGGCGTGCAAAACGCCGATCTCGTCGCCGTTAACGCGCTGCTGCGCCAACTGCAATCGCAAGTCCGAGATTTGAGCGGGCAGGTGAAGACCTTGAAGATGCAGCAGGAATCCGCACAACAGGAATCTCAGACGCTGCGCGAAGAACTCGACGCAACCAAGGCGCAACTGGTCTCGCTTTCCAGCCAACCCGCCGGAGTTACTCCAACGCAACAGTCATTTTCCGGTGAGCTTCCTCAAAGCACCACAGAAGAGCGCCTCGCCAAGCTCGAAGAAACACAGCAACTCGATGAGCAAAAAATCGCCGAGCAAAGCCAGACAAAGGTGGAAAGCTCTTCGAAATACCGGGTGCGATTATCGGGGATCGTTCTGTTCAACACGTATATCAATCGTGGCTCCGTGGAGAATCAGGATTTCCCGGAACTGGCGACACCCCGCAGCGCGCTCTCCTCGGACGGCACATTCGGAGCTTCGTTCCGCCAATCGCAGATCGGACTGGAAGGGTTTGGTCCAATAATTGCCGGCGCGCGCACCAGCGCGAACGTGCAGTTCGATTTTGCCGGAGGATTCTCGGATGCTCCAAACGGAGTTTCGTTTGGAATTGTGCGTCTGCGGACCGGCACCGTACGATTTGACTGGGACAGTACTTCCGTCATCGTAGGTCAGGACTCACTTTTTCTTGCGCCCTTGAGCCCTACCTCCATCGCCACGTTGGCGATTCCCGCGTTGGCCTATTCGGGAAACCTCTGGAGCTGGACGCCGCAAGTCCGCGTTGAACATCACTTCACTCTTGCCGACAATTCTTCGCTGCTCCTTCAGGGAGGAATTCTCGATGCTTTATCCGGCGAAACACCTCCTTCAGAGTATTATCGGTATCCCTCTTGGGGAGAGAATTCTGGCCAGCCGGCGTATGCAACCAGGCTTGCCTGGACGCAAAACGTGAATGGTCAGAGCATCATTGGAGGCGTGGGCGGCTACTACAGCCGGCAGGATTGGGGTTTCGGTCGCTCGATCGACGCCTGGGCCGGAACTGCGGATCTCACTTTGCCCTTGGGGAACCGATTTGAATTCACGGGCCAGTTCTATCGCGGCCGTGCAACCGGAGGCCTGGGTGGAGGAATCGCACAGACCGTACTGTGGAACGGTCCGTTCACGAATCCAGCCACGGAAGTCTACGGGCTCGATTCCATCGGAGGGTGGGCGCAATTGAAATACAAGGTGACATCAAAATTGCAGTTTAACGGCGCGTTCGGACAAGACAATCCGTTCGCTGGAGAAATGCGGCAGAATGGCGGCAGCCAGCCCTACTATCCTTCACCATTGTCCAAAAATCAGAGCACGATGGTCAATTTCCTCTATCAGCCGAAATCCGATATCGTATTTTCGCTCGAGTATCGAAGGCTAAAAACATTTACGCTGGACAGTAGCGCAAATTCGGCGAACATCATCAATATGAGTGTGGGGTACATATTCTAGTGCGTTCGCTCAGCCGAAATGTCATCGTAACGTTATTGGTCTGGGGAAGTTGTGCGTTGGCCGCACGTCTGCCGGCGGAGCAGCAAAAAGCGGTTACCGCGCACGTCAGGATTCAGAGTGAGTCTTCCGCAAAGTCCGAAAAAATCTCCTCGGTGCTGAATGCAGCGGATGTCGTCGTCTGGCTGAAGCCTGTCGACCAAACTGTGCCTTTTGCCGCGGATCTAGCGGCAAAAAGAATGCAGGTGGTGCAGAAGAACAAGAGTTTTCATCCGCATTTAACAGTCGTTCGCGTGGGATCAATGGTCGATTTCCCGAATCATGATCCGTTTTTTCACAACGTCTTTTCGCTGTTCGATGGCAAGCGATTCGACCTCGGCTTGTACGAAGCGGGAGCGACGAACTCGGTGCGATTCGACCATGTGGGCGTAAGCTACTTGTTCTGCAACATCCATCCGGAGATGAGCGCAGTAGTGGTAGCCGTCGATACTCCGTATTACGGCGTCTCGGACAAAGCCGGAAACCTCGCAATTGAGAACGTGCCGAATGGCAAATACGAACTGCACGTGTGGTATGAGCGAAGTGTACCGGACGTACTAAAAGGGTTGACGCGCTACGTGACCTTCGCCACGGACTCTCGCGATCTGGGCGCGATTACAGTTCCGCAGGATCCCGCGTTCACGCCCGCGCACAAGAACAAGTATGGTCAGGACTATGCTCCACCGCCGAAGCCGGGCTATTCGCAGCCGTAATCAAATTGTTGCGGGAAGATTGTTTTCGCAGACCGTCTGCACCGCGGCATAGCGGCTTTGTGCATTCAAGCGGCGCATGATCCGGTGGACGTGATTCTTCACGGTAAATTCCGAGAGCCGCATGGATTCGGCAATCTCTTTGTTCGTGAACCCGCGGGCCAGAAGAGCGATCAATTGTTGCTGTCTGGGTGTGAGCCCCAGGCGGTTACAAAGCCGTTGGTTCAGGATCATCGAGCCTTCGCGTGTCGTGCGAGCGACAAACTCAAACAAGTGATGGCACAGGCAGGGTGGCGAGACCGCCTCTCCGGCAATCACTCTCCGAACGGCCGCGACCGTGTCCTCCGCGCTGGCTTCGCCTAGGAGATAACCACTCGTCCCCGATCGCACCGCCTGCAAAAAAAGTTCAGGATCATTGTCCATTCCGAAAAGAATAGCCTTTCTGCCAGGAGAGAGCGACAGGATATCGCTTATGAAGTTGGACGGAAAAGCGGCGGCCGAAGCCTGATCGGCCAGCAAAATGTCGCATCCCGAAGCAGCGATGAGCTTGTAGGCCGTGCCCGAATAACGGATGGAGTCCACCAGGCAAAGGTCCGGCTGCTTCTGGAAGAGCGCGGTCATAGCTTCGCGCAACATGCGGTTTTCGATGACGAGGAACAGCTTCTTCACTTTGGAATCGCGGACGTTGTTCGCAGTGTTCATGAGAAAGAATGACCGGGAGAAGGGAATAAGCCCCTCGCAGCAGTCATACGGACCTTACTTTGGGAGGGCGTCGCGGTCAATCCATGGGATGTCAACAGGCTGTCAAGAGTATGTTCAGCTGGAAAACCGCAAGATGACAGTAACGGAAATTCAATCAGGAAAGTGCGGAGGGCGCCGGGTGAGGGCTGGATTGGAGCGCAAACGGCAGGCGAACGAGGATCGTGGTGCCCAACTCCGATGTATCCTCGATGACGACGCTGCCCGCATGATCGTGGACAATCTTGCTGACGATTGCCAGCCCCAGGCCGGTGCCGTTCGCCTTGCCGGAACTTACAAAAGGATCGAACAGTGATTTCTCAATACTTGCGGGAACGCCGGGCCCATTGTCCTGGATGCGAATTTCGAAAGAGTTGCCTGCCCGTTTGGCGTCGATGGTAATCAGTCCGTTCACTTCGGGCGCGGCTTCACAGGCGTTGAGAATCAAATTGAAGAAAACACGTTCCAACTTGCGCGGGTCGAACATTCCTTCTAAATCGTCAGAAGCAACCAGCATGATTCGGGAATGGCGAAATTCCGGCTTGGCATGGATAGCTTCGATCGCCCTGCGAATCACCTGATCGATCTTGGTACGAACCGGTGTGATCGCATTGCGCTGGTAGGACAACTCGCGAAGCGAATCGATCAGGTCGGTCATCTGGTTGGCGGCGGTCTTGATTTCCTCGTAGATTTCGTCCCGTTTGAGTTTCAGCGTGTCCGCTTCATACAAGAATTCCGCATTGGCGACGACAGCGGCCAGGTAGTGACGCAGATCGTGCGAAATGGAGCTCGCTGCGCGCGCCAGCGCTGCAATGCGCTCCGTCTCGATTCTTTGCTGCTGCAATGCCAGTAACTGGCCGCGCATTTGCGCAAAGGAGGTGCTGAGTTCCACCAGCTCGGTGCTTCCCCGCGGCGTAATCGAGTAGGTAAAGTCGCCGGATGCAAGGGCTTTCACCCCTGCTACCAGGTTATCGAGAGGCCGCGTGATCGTGCGGGCCACAAATGCAATCAGCAGGCCTCCAAACAACACCGCCAGCCCGCCCATCAGGTAAATCGAATAGTCCAAACGCTTAATAAAGCTGTTTACGGGAACGTGCGGCATCATCACGTAGCAATACACAGGCGATGGAGAGGAGCCGTGAAGCAAAACGGAAGAGAAAGTGTAGTGATCGGTCTCGAGTGCAACCTCGCCGGACGTGGTTGTCACGGGAAGGGTCCCGGATCGGATGCGCCGCTCTAGTTCCGCTTCATCGCGCTGGGGCAAGGTAGAAGCGATGACGGTATCGCCGGTTGTCAGAGCGATCCAATTGTTGGCGGCGATCGCCAACTGCTGCGCGACCGCGGAATCAACTTGGTACCCAACTGCCAGAATGCCCAATTGCTGCGTGTTGTTGTCCGCTCCAGCGGTGATCGGGTGAAGAAAAACCCAATACAGTCGTCCGTCGTCGTACCACCACGAAGCGTCTTCGTTGAGATCTAGGGAGCGTTTCAGATCCTGTCCTACTTTGGCGGTCGACCAACCGGGCCGTGTCATATGGAGGGCGACCACCTGCTTGTCCGGCTTAGCCAGAACAAACAGGTCGCTTCCGGACAATTTCCAGAAAGTCTCCGACGCATCCTGAATAGTCAAAGCATCCGGAGCGGGCATCATCGCTTTCAGTGTGGGAAGGTCCGCGAGCATGGCGGCGGTACGGGAGAGTTGGAGTTCACGCTGGCGCTGCACGGTCTCAAACGCGCGCACAGATTCTTCGGTGCCGTTGCGCACTTGTTTCTGAATTTCGGCGTTCACCGTGTGCCGGATGTAGAGAAGCAACGAGCCTGTCAATCCAAGAATGATCAACAAGGCGGCGATCAGCAGCTGTGAACGAAGCCGAAGCGGTCTCATGGTTTCTTACAAAACGTACTGAATCACAAGATTCAAGACGCGGCGCCCTCCGCGGCAAATTTGTATCCGGCCCCGTGCATGGTCAGGAAAAAACGTGGAGATGCTGGGTCTGGCTCGAGTTTCTGACGAAGGCGCAGGATGTGATTGTCCACCGTTCTTGTCGACGGATAATTCTGATAGCCCCACACTTCGTTGAGCAGTTCCTCGCGGGAAATCACCCTTCCAGGAGAAGTGGCGAGATATTTCAACAGTTTGAACTCCTGGGTGGTCAAAGTGATGGATTTTCCGGCTCGAGTCGCCTCCATACTCGTGAAATCCACGCGCGCGTCGCCGAAGGTCAGAATCTCGCGGCTGACAGCGCGGGCGGTGACCGGTGAAACGATCTGCTGCGGCGCGCTGGTCCGACGCATCGCACGGCGAACGCGGGCCAAAAGCTCTTTGGGGCTGAACGGTTTCGTGACGTAGTCGTCGGCGCCGAGCTCCAGCAGCAGCACTTTATCTTCAACTTCAGCGTTCGCGCTCAACACCACAATCGGCACCGAGGCGGCGATGCTTTTGAACTCGCGGCACAATTCTTTGCCCGAAATTCCGGGCAGCTTCAGGTCCAGGACGACAACACAAGGCAGTTGCTTGCGGAACTGTTCGAGCCCACTTGGGCCGTCAGAAGCGATTTGCACCTGCAGAGAGTCCGATTCGAACAGACGCTGCAGCGTTCGCTGCATCGGGCGGCTGTCTTCGACGATCAGGACCGTATCCATCGTACTAATTACTCCAATGCGAAACGATTGTTTTGACGAACCGTCCAGGTATGAGGCTCCCGAAGCGGTCGATTGCGTAATTCCCATGATACCCCTCCATAGTAAACAAGCCATTCCTCAGTTTCCGTCAAATGGACCCCCGAGATGAACCGAGCGCGCGCCTCCAGCGGAGCTGCTGCCGTGGGAGCGCGGCTATACCTTTCAGGTGCACAGCCGCCCGCCGCGCCACATAACGCATGCGAGCAGCCAGCAACCGAAGGAATTTGTCTGGGCGAGTCGCCGCGACTGGTCCGAGGGATGTTTGCGCCTTCCTCGGGAACAAGCGGCTCCGCCAATATTGTTTCCGAAGGTTCGGATCGGGAATAAACTCGGCCGTCAGGAAAAGGTTGTTGAGACTTCCGGGCCAGTCGGAAATCGCCCAATCGACACCAAAATGGTCGAGCCAAGTACACAGGGATGGAGTCATGGCCTCCGCCGTCCATCTTCGAAGCGGCGGCGGGATCGGACTGTGGAACAAACGCTCGGCAAGGCCGAGAACAAAAGCGAAAATGCTTTTTGTTAAACGTGCCGACCCGGCGCGTTCCATCACGCTATTCCATAGAGCCGTATTTTCAACATGCTTTTCGGAGCAATGGGCAATTTCGCGAATCCACGAGAGACGAACCCAGGAACGGAGCGAGTGCCGAAAGGCGTGAAGAACCTGCAAGAGAAACTTGTCTTCCAGCGTCAAACCCAGGTAGTTTACGCCGTCTGTGTTTTGCGGTTGAGCGTGTTCCAAGCAGTCCTGTGGCGCTTCCACCGGCAGCCAGGGGCAAGGCTCCCAAGGCGAAATATGCAGATCCACCTGGCGCTGGCGCTGCAGCGCATACACATCGTCATGAATGGAAGGAATGTGTTTCAAAGGCGTAAGAAAGCAGGTTTCTCCCGATTCATTTAGGTGACCCGTCGAGTAGCCGCAGCAGCGCAGCGCTTCGGCCGCGGCGCGAACACTTTGCGGAGCGGTGAGAAAATCGAAGTCGACTTGATGCCGAGCATACAGATCGCCGCAAAAATCCGGCGAAAGGGTGAAACCCTTAATGGCGGCGGCTACCACTCCAAACGAACCGAATGCGGAGTTGATGCGTTGAGCTTCTTGGAGGATATCTTTAGTGCGTTCGATGTTGCGGGCCAACCGCTCCCTCAGAGCCCTGCGCCACTCCTCCGTCAGACGTGATGTGGCGTTCTGCCGTTGCAATCGCTCCCAAAACATGAGCGCCAACCCACTGCGATCAAGCCATTGGAGAAAGTCTCTGCCCTGGCGACGATCCAACTTCGGCAGCGCGACGAGACTGGAAAAGTCAGGCTTGCAACGAAGCGCCGCGAGCACTGCCCGTTTTGCGCGAACATCAGTCATTCGCGTCCTCGTCACTAAGGAGATCCTGATACCGGTCTTCAATGAACGCTTCGTTCGTCATCCGGCAAAGAAACGGCACTAGAAATTCTTGATATGTGTGTGCATCGACGTCTGCGCCAATGAAGCCGAGCAATTCCCGCCGCTCGTGGTCCAAAGCCAGCATGCAGGCAGTTCCCATCTCAACGACAGTCAGCGCGCCAGAGGTCAGAAATACTGGCTCCCCCAACAGGCCCGGAGAATCCGCATCTCGAACCAGCTTCCATTCGAGAACGCTTTCTCCAACAGCATCGAGGTCAGCTCCCAAAGGGAAAGCCGGCAGAAGCGTTATGTCGTTGGTTTTCACGATCACACGAAGCGAACTGATGCGATACACAGCCTTCAGTGGAGTAGGAACGAATCGCCGCAGGAGATCGAGTGGATCATTGTGGTGTGAGGACTCATACTGCTGCATGGTCCGCCTCCTCGAGGAAATCATCCAGAGCGTTCGCGGTAATCTGAGGACTCTCGCCAGTTCGGAGAATCCACGAAGGGCATGCGGCGATGGCCTGCACGATCCTCGCGCGAAAGGCCTTTGCTTCCCGGAGTTCATCCGGAAGACGTTCGCCGGTCTTCTCGAAAAAGTCCCTAACATATTCATGCCGGCACGGAACAAAATGGCAACCGCGAGACGCGGTGCGCTCCAAAAGGAAAACCCGCCGCGGCTGAGAAACGTTTTTCGCGATAAATCCCATCGTCGAGCCCACCGGGTCGATCTCGTAGGCCAACTCACCGTTCAAAGTGGTCCTGGGAGCGAACGCGCGCAATTCAGGAAAAAATCTGACGGCATCGGGCAGCAGTTTTACCGGCGACGAAAGTCCATACGCGACCAGGCCGCACTGTCTTTCCGAAATATACGTCCAGTCATCGGACACTAAGCCGAACCCGAGTTGCGCGAGTGCGGCGGTCAACGTAGATTTACCGGCGCCGGAAACGCCGGCGACAAGAAATCCGCGCCCGTTGCGCTCGAGACAAGCCGAATGAATGGGAGCGACGCCGACAGTCGTGCCCATAAGGCCGATGGTGATCGGAAGAAGCAGCGTATCCCAAAACGAGTGGTCCTGCGCGGCAGTTATCGACAGCACGGCGTGGACCCGTCTTCGCAGCAGGTCGTACGCAAGGAAACAACGCGGCGGAACGATCGCAAACACAATGTGCTTAAGGCCACGAAAATATGCGAGGCGCTCAGGAGCGCGGTCGAGTGCCGAGTCGACGATTACTTCCATTTCGAATGACGGAACACTAGTCTGCTTTTCAAGTTTTCGCAAACGCGCCGCCGCTTGCAGCACCTCGTGCGAATTTGTGGAAAGAAAACACCGCGTCCCCGCGATTTGAAAATCCGTCTCGAAGGGAAGTGTCTGCCGGTTAAATTCCAACGTCATCGTCACAGTGTTGTCCACTGTAGCGCGAAATCAAGCGCGCAAAAGGCCCACGAAGAAGAAATGACAGGTCCTTGACATCACGGTGACAAATCTTGCCGTGCCCTCCCGTAACGTGTCCCTTGTGAGTTCGGGACGGCATAGATGTCCAAAAAAGTAGTTTTCTTTTTTCCTTCCTTTGCAAGCACGGAAGCTACCGCGCCGCTGGGAATTCTCGCGGTCGCCACGCCGCTGCTTAACGCCGGCTATTCCGTGAAGCTGATCGATTCCACGATCACTCCCAATTTCAAAAAGCGCGTGCTCGAAGAAGTTCGCGACGCGCTGTGCCTGGGAATTTCCCTGGTGACCGGGCCGATGATTCGCGAGACTGCCGAGATCGCCCGCGCCATGAAGGCCTGGAACCCCGATTTTCCAGTGATCCTTGGTGGCTGGCATCCTTCGCTGTTGCCGAAGCAGACGCTCGAAGCTGAATACATCGACATCGTTGTGCGCGGACAGGGAGAGGAGTCGCTGCTGGACGTCGTGCGGCATCTGGAGAATCGCACGCCTATGGATCTGATTCCGGGCATCGGTTTCAAGCGCGACAAGAAATTAATCTTCACGACGGAGCGGCCGCTCAAACCCATCGCGGACTCGCCGCCGAAGGCCTACCACATTGCGGATTTCGACGCGTATGAACGCGTGTGTGGACGCCGCTGGGCGATGTACACCTCCAGCCTGGCTTGCCCGTACAACTGCTCGTACTGCACGAACGCGGGCGTGTACGGGCGGAAGTGGAATGCGCTGCCCGCGGAACAGGTCGTGGAAGAAACCGTGGACCTCACGCGGCGCTACGGGCTCGAACTGCTGTGGATCGTCGACGACAATTTTTTGGTGGATGTGGATCGCGCTCGATTGATCGCGGAAGGATTGGTTCGCGAGAACGCCGATTTCCGGTGGAGTATTCAGGCCACTACGAATTTGACCTCGCGATTGAGTGTGGAGGATCTGAAACTGCTTCGCCGCAGTGGACTACAGCAGATCTGTCATGGCGCGGAGTCGGGCTCGCCGAAAGTTCTGAAGCTCATGAACAAAGGCTTCCAGAACTTCGACACTATTTACGAAACCGCGCGGCGCTGCCTGGAAGCCGACATTCGTCCTTCATTCAATATCATTTTTGCGTATCCCGGTGAGGGTCCGGCCGAACGCCGCCAAACCATCGGCTTCATCATGGATATGTGCCGGCGTCATCCCGGCGCCGAATTCTGGACCAACATTTTCACGCCGTACCCCGGTGCGCCGGTGATGGAGCGCGCCGAAGAACTCGGTATTTACGTGCCCACTTCGTTCGAAGGTTGGGCGGATTTCTTTCCGCGTTATACCGTGCTTCCCTGGCTCAGCGGCCGGGAACACAAGCGGCTGCAGATTACGCGCGACTATTTGCGCATGGCCTTCGACCGCTTTCCTATCGCAGCGGATACCCGCAAACGCACCACCCGCATCGCTCAGAAAATGCTCTCTTTTCCGGCGCGTTGGAGGCTCGATCGCGATCTGTACGCCCTTCCCGTTGAACTGTGGATCAACAACAAGCTGAAGAAGAAGATGCCTCAGTTCAAGCCTGCCGTTGATGCAAAACGCCTGGAACCGGCACCCGGAGGCGCGGCTTGCTGATGAAACGCAAGGTCGTATTGTTCTATCCGCCATACGACGGACCGCCGCTCGGAGCGCCTGCGTGCCTGCTGAGCCTCGCCTCGCCGTTGCTTCAGTCCGGTTTCGAAGTGACCATTGTCGATGCGGCGATCGAGCCGAACTGGCTAAACGTTGTCCTTCGCGAATTGCGCGACGCCTTGTGCCTCGGAATTTCCGTGCTCACTGGCCCCATGATTCGTGGCGCGATTCGCATGGCCAAGGCCGCAAAAAAAGAACTGCCTCGAGTACCGGTCATTTTTGGCGGATGGCATCCGAGCCTGTTGCCCGGGCAGACTCTCCAGGAAACTTTTGTGGATGCGATTGTACGCGGGCAGGGAGAACTAACCCTGTTGGAGATGGCGGAGAATCTAGCCGCGGGCAAAAGCTTTCACGGAATTCTGGGTGTTTCTTCCAAACAGTTTGGCTTGCCGCAGCACGCGCCGGAACGCCGCGTCGCTCTCCTTGATGACTTACCGATGCCCGCTTTCGAACTGGCAAACTTTGACGCATACGAGCGCGTATCCGGCGAACGCAAGCTTGCCTATGCAACCAGCGTAGGTTGTCCTTATGCCTGCAATTACTGCACGGATATGGTTTTTTACAAGCGCCGTTTCAACGCGCTCGAAGCCACGCGTGTCGTGGAAGAAGTCACCAACCTCGTAGCGCGGTATCGCATCGAGGAAGTTGCGATGCTGGACTCGAATCTGCCCGTGGATTGGAGGCGCGCACGGGAAATCGCGTGCGGATTTTTGGATTCAAGAAGTAAATTCCGTTGGACCTTCCAGGCATCGACGGATTTCCTCTGCCGCATGAGTGATGATGACGTGCAACTCCTTGGAGAAAGCGGCGTCTCGCACATGGGATTCGGTACGGAATCCACCTCGGCCAGCGTGTTGAAGTTAATGAACAAACGCCATCAGCGCGTCGACGAAATGTACGAAACCGCGCGCAAGGCAGCGATCGGCGGAATTCACGTTACCTTCAATCTCATTTTTGGCTATCCAGGTGAAACCGAAGCCGACCGCGTGGAAACTCTTCGCACCATGAGCGACATCGCGCGGCAGTTCTGGAACGTGAGCTTCTCGCCGAACATATTCACTCCCTATCCCGGCATTCCCATCTGGGGTCAACTACGCGAAATGGGGATGCGCGAACCGCAGTCGTTGGAGGAATGGGCGGAACTTCCTTTGGGCCGAAACATGCTTCCTTGGCTGCAGGGTAAGGAACTCGCCAAGCTCTGGCGCATGCTGGAGTTCTTCCTTCTGAACAATCAGCTTCGCAAGGCCACCAAGGATCATCCACGCCTCCGAACCGGGATTCGCCGTGCATTGGGAGCGCCGCTGCGCTGGCGGCTTCGCTCCAATCAATATTCGTATCCGTGGGAGTTGTGGATCGGCCGCAAACTGGAAAAAATCGTGACGCGGCGATCGCTTGTGACCGGGCAGCCGCTCGGCCCGCAGGGAGCCGACGCATGTTGAAACTCGCCGGCAAAAAACCCCAGCATGTCGCGGGAGGCATCCATGACTGATGTTCTCCTAACGCATTCCTATCATCTCGCCTATGACCGCAAACAGGTCCGCAAGATGGAACCGTACCCGCCCCTCGGAACGCTCTACGCAGCGGGTCTGTTGCAGGCGCACGGAATGTCCGTCGCCGTATTCGATTGCATGCTCCAGGAACCGCAATCTGGTCTCAGAGATGCCCTGCGAACACACCAGCCGAAAATTGTCGCGATCTACGAGGACGATTTCAATTTTCTGACCAAGATGTGCTTGACGCGGATGAGGGAACTAGCTTGGGAAATGATTGACATCGCTCGGCGCTCCGGCGCGCGGGTGGTCGTTCACGGCTCGGATGCCACCGATCACGCCGCCGAATTCCTCCGGCGTGGCGCCGAATGCGTCCTGGAAGGTGAAGCCGAATACTCGCTGCTTTCCGTTGTGCAGGCATTGATGACCCATTCGAGCGTGGCGAACATTCCCGGAGTTCTGCGCCTTGCCAGCCGGGGGAATTACCAAGCCGTCGAAAAGTCCTCACAAAATACATCGCGGCGCGCAGCAACGCTTGCCTTACCGGCCCGCAACTTGATTGATCTGTCGCCGTATCGCAAGGCCTGGAGAGAGGCCCACGGCTTCTTTTCCCTGAATTTGATCGCAAGCCGTGGCTGCCCGTTTCGCTGCAACTGGTGCGCAAAGCCGATTTTCGGTGACAGCTATCAGCTGCGTCCAGCGCTGGACGTAGCGATGGAGATGCGACTGTTGAAGGAAAAATACGGCGCGGAACATCTGTGGTTCGCCGACGATATTTTCGGGCTGAATCGCCATTGGCTGCGCGAATTTGCGATCGCAGTAGAGAGTTTCCATGCCGCGGTACCTTTCAAAGTGCAGGCGCGCGCCGATTTAATTTCGAGCGACACCGCGCAAAATCTCCGCCGCGCAGGCTGTGCCGAAGTTTGGATGGGCGTCGAATCCGGCTCGCAAAAGGTGTTGGACGCGATGGACAAAGGTCTCCAGGTCGAGGAAGTCATCAGCGCGCGCGAGCACCTGAAGCGGGAAGGCATTCGCACCTGCTATTTCCTGCAACTCGGTTATCCCGGCGAGCAGTGGAGAGACATTCAGAAAACTATCGCCCTTGTTCGAGAAACTCGTCCCGATGACGTGGGAATTTCTTTTTCCTACCCGCTCCCGAACACGCGCTTTCACACCAGGGTGAAGCAACAGCTCGGAGCAAAACAAAACTGGGCGGACAGTGAAGATCTTTGCGTTATGTTCAAGGGCACCTACACTGACAAGTTCTACCGCGCAATCCGGGATGCGTTGCACGCCGAAGTGGAAAGCTGGCAGGGGAACGGGCAGGAGGTCGAACGCGCAACGGAAAGTGCGGAACTCTGGCGACTGGTCAAATCGCTCGAGCCCACGAGCCGAAATGTAAACCCAACGGAGTTGCCCGACGTGCCGCGCAAAAACGCAACGAGATTCTTTTCGCCTGACGCCCTCATTCCCGTGCAGGCCGTGATCGCACCGGGCGGAGACGCAAATGACTGATCTCCTGCTCACCCACGGCTATTTCCTCTACGAGGATCCGAAGGAAATGCAGATCCTCAAGCCGTACGTGCCTCTTGGGCTTCTCTACATCTGTTCGCACCTTCGCGCAAAAGGGTTTGACGTCGATGTCTTCGACACGACCTTCTCTGCGATGGACGATCTCAAGAAGCATTTACAGACGGAACCACCTTCCGTCCTCGGCATTTACGCCAATCTGATGACGCGCAAGAAGGTGCTCGAGATTTTGCAGGCTGCGCGCCTGGCAGGCTGGAAAACTGTCGTCGGCGGGCCCGAACCCGGCGCCTACGTCCGCGAGTATCTGGAGGCCGGCGCCGAAGTCGTGGTTCTTGGCGAAGGCGAAATCACAACGGAAGAACTCCTTCGCGTTTTTCAGAGCGGCTCGGACATCGCGCTACAAAGCGTTTGCGGGATTGCTTTTCTTGATGAATCAGGGCATCTGCATCAGACTGGTCCTCGCGCGCAAATTTCCGACATTGACGCCGCCCCCTGGCCGGCGCGGGACGCCATCGACATTCGCCGCTACATAGACACCTGGCGTGGAGCGCATGGCATGGGATCGCTATCCTTTATTACCGCGAGAGGCTGCCCATACCATTGCCGTTGGTGCAGCCACCAGGTATTTGGGAAGACGCATCGGCGTCGCAAACCCAAGGGAGTCGTCGACGAGGTTGAATGGCTCGTCGATACCTACCGTCCGGACATGGTCTGGATTGCGGACGATGTTTTCACGATTCACCACGGATGGTTGCGTGCCTACGCGGCAGAGATGCGAAGCCGCGGATTGCACATTCCCTTCGAATGCATCACGCGGGCGGACCGTCTGAACGCCGAAGCGGCCGACCTTCTTGCGGAGTTGGGTTGTTTTCGTTTGTGGATTGGCAGCGAAAGCGGTTCACAAAAAATTCTCGACGCCATGGAACGAGGCGTGACCGTCGCCCAGGTCCAGTCTGCCATTCAATTGTGCAAATCGCGCGGCATTCAGACGGGCATGTTTCTGATGTGGGGCTACGAAGGCGAGCAACTGGAGGACATCGAAGCCACAATCACCCACGTCAAGACCAGCGACCCGGACGTCTTTTTTACGACGGTGGCTTACCCGATCAAAGGAACGCCGTACTACGAGCGAAACGCGAACTCGCTCGTTCAGTTGAAGCCCTGGAACAGCTCCTCGGATCGTGAATTGTTACTCCGAGGCCGGCGCAGTCCCGAGTTTTATGGGTTCGCGGACCGCCTCCTTCAAAACGAGGTGCAACTTGCGCGGCTGCAGCGAGCGGGCACCGATGAAGAGGCGCAAAAGGGGTTGCGGCAGCAGGTGAGGACGTTGCGTGAATGCCTGTACTCCACTTCCTCCGAGGTGAGCGCATGAACGCGGCGCATGGGGTGACACTCACGGCTGCCGCAGCTGCTTTCGACCGCGTCGCAAGTTCCTACGACGCGCAATTTACGCACACCACGATTGGGCGGGCGCAGCGCAAGCAGGTGTGGACGTCTTTGATCGCTGCATTGCCCAAAGGCAGCCGGGTTTTGGAGTTGAATTGTGGGACTGGCGAAGACGCGCGTTTTCTCGCAAAGCGAGGGCGTTCCGTCCTTGCGTGCGATGCGTCCGCGGCGATGATTGAAGTTGCGAAACGCCACGTTCGAAATGAAGATCGCAGCGCGAACCTCGAATATTTCCAGCTGTCGAACGAAGAACTCGCCTCGCTCTCAGTGAGAAAGCCGTTTGATGGAGCATTTTCAAACTTTTCAGGACTGAATTGTCTCGCGGACCTCCGCCCGTTTGCTCGTGATTTGGCAAATCTTGTGAGGCCCGGAGGCCGCGTTCTTCTGTGCCTATGGAGTCGCGTGTGTGTGGCTGAAGTGATTTGGTTTTTGCTTCAGGGCCAGCTTCAGAAGTCCTTTCGCCGGTTGCGCGCCAATTCCGTTGCCAAGCTCGGCGACCTCGCGATTTCCGTCACGTACCACACATTCCATGACGTCCGTCGGTCCTTTTCACCGTGGTTCGAGTTGAGATCTCGCCGCGCGGTCGGATTGTTTGTGCCGCCTTCCTACGCTGAACAGTGGATGCATCGGCACAAGAAAACACTTGTGCAAATGGAACGGCTGGATCGCATGTGTTCGGAATGGCCGTTCTTGCGCGACTTGGGGGATCACATGCTGCTGGAGTTCGTACGATGCAATCCGTAAGCACTACGTTAACTGCTGGAAAATTGCACGCGGTTCGCATACCTACGCCGCTTGCCCCGCAGCCCACAAAATATGTTGGATTGCGCTGCACCGCATGCTTCGCGAATTTAGCAGGGATGGCGTATCACGCGCTGGGACAAAAACACGAAGCCATCGCTTGCGGCAAGTGTTCGTCCGTCATCCCGCAGGAACAGGGAATCTGGCTCGCGTTAGCGAGCGATCGCCTGCGCCACTTCGACCGTTTCATTCGCGACTACGAGATGGTGAGAAGAGCGGAAGGGCGCGGAAGTGGGAATCCCGGATTCTATCTGTCTTTGCCCCATGTCAACCGCACGGACCCCAATGCGTGGCAGTGGACCATTCGCGCTCGGACCTACAGTTCCATCGAGCGAAAGATTTTGCCGGCGATCAATTCAAACGCGTCTCGGCCACTGACCTTCCTCGACCTCGGAGCGGGTAATGGCTGGCTTTCCCACCGCCTCGCGACACTCGGGCATCGTCCCGTCGCCGTCGACCTTCAAACCAACGTGTTCGACGGACTCGGAGCCGCCGTTCACTATCGTCATGCTCTCCCGATGCTTTTCCCGCGCTTTCAGGCGGAACTGGACCGCCTGCCATTCACGGACGAGCAATTCGATTGCGCCATTTTCAACGCGTCCTTTCACTATTCGGAGAACTACGACACCACCCTTTCGGAAGCAATTCGTTGCCTGCGGCCTGGAGGAACCATCGTCATCGCCGACACCCCTTCTTATAGCGGCGAAGGGGCTGGATTACAGATGCTCGAAGAACGCCGTATGAGTTTCCAAAAACGTTTTGGGTTTGCGTCGGACAGTCTGGCCAGTGGCGAATACTTGACCAGAGAAAGATTGCTCGCTCTGGAGGCGAGACACGGTCTGGAGTGGACGACGCACGACGTTTGGTACGGCGTTCGTTGGGCTTGCCGGCCTCTCGTTGCGAGGTTGAAAAGGCGCCGCGAGCCGTCGCAGTTCCGAATCTATACGGCACAGGTTAAGAAGCGATGATCATTTTGTTTAACCCGCGAGCTACAAAGCCACGCAATCGACGCTTTCCGCTGTCGGTAATGGCGCTTGCTGCCGTACTGGAAGGTCGCGAAGAGTACCAAATTGTCGACGGGAATGTCGACGACAATCCAACCGAGACGATTGTCGATCTAATTCGCCGTAACAACGTTGAACTTCTCGGCGTTTCTGTAATGCCGGGACCGCAAATGGCCTCTGCGGTTCTCAGTTGCAAGGAAATTCGCAATCAATGCCCGAAACTACCCATCGTTTGGGGCGGCTATTTTCCTTCAACCTACACGGACGCCGCTTTGAATGCTCGCTACGTGGATTACGTCGTGCGTGGCCAGGGCGAAGACACGCTGCTCGAGCTGCTGGATGCAATGCGGGGCAAGCGCGGTTTTGAAGGGATCCAGGGACTATCCTACAAGGACATTTTCGGCCTGCATCGCCACAACCCAGAGCGCCTCATGAAAGGGCCCGACGCCTTTCCATGGGCGCCTTTTCACCGCGTCCCCGTCGAACAATATTTGCGGCCTTCTTTTTTTGGCAAGCGGACCGCCGCGCACCACGCCAGTATCGGTTGCCCGTTTCGCTGCAGTTTTTGTGGAGTCCACGCACTTTACGGCAACCGCGAATTAGTCGAGAGCGCACCCCGAACGGAAGCCATTCTCCGCCACTTAAAAACACACTACGGCGCCGATTCCGTGCAGTTCTATGACATGAATTTCTTCGTCAAGGAGAGCCACGCCAAGGAACTAGCCGAACGTATGGCGCCCCTGGGGCTCCATTGGTGGTGCGAAGCGCGCATCGATACTTTCACCCGGTATTCAGACGCGACCTTGGAGGCTATTCGCCGCGCCGGTTGCACCATGATTTTCTTCGGCGCGGAATCCGGATCCGACTGGGTCTTGAAAGAAATGCAGAAAGACATCACTACGGAACAAACTCTCGCCGTGGCGCGAAGGATCCGTCAATTTGGAATCATCCCGGAATTTTCATTCGTCATCGGCAATCCTCACGATCCCGAAAGAGACACTTCGGAGACCTTGACATTCATCCGAAAGCTTAAGCAAATCAATCCAAAGTCCGAAATCATCATTTATCACTACACTCCCGTGCCGCAACGGACGGCGATGTATGGAAACGTCGATAGCCAGGTGTCTTTTCCGACCTCGCCCGACGAATGGGCGACAAAACGTTGGATGGATTTCACGCTTCGTATCGATCCCAACACTCCGTGGCTGAAGCGCAAAACGAAAAATCTGATCGACAACTTCGAGGTCGTAGTCAGTTCACGCTGGCCGACTGTTCAGGACATTCGCGCTCCGCGTTGGAGCCGTGCGCTTCTCAAGACGCTCAGCGCGTGGCGTTACGCCGCGCGTGTTTATGCCTACCCGAAGGAATTGCACTGGGCGCAGCAGTTCATCACCTTACGTAAGCCCAAGCAGGAAAGCCTGTAAGCTTTTGTGCAAATCAACATGGCGAGCCCTTCACCCTCACTCCGCCTCACTCCAAGCGAAGGTTATCGCGCGTGGGCAGACAGCTACGACCGCGAAGCGAATCCGATGCTGTCGCTCGAACGACGCATTCTCCGTCCGCTGCTTCCGACCGTAACAGGGTTGGACGTTGTCGATTTCGGTTGTGGCACCGGCCGTTGGTTGAATGCGCTGAAAGATGCCGGCGCTCGCAGCCTGTTTGGTGTCGATCTGTCGCAGGAAATGCTGGATCATGCGCGAACGAAGTTGGGTGAAGTTGCCAGGCTGGTGTGTGCGGATGATTCAAATCTTCAGGCCGCCGGCGCCTCGGCTGACCTGGTTCTTTGTAATTTCGTACTGAGCTACAGTGAGGATGCGGAGCAACTTCTGGGGATTGCACGAAGGATTCTCCGGCCCGGCGGGTCGCTTTTTCTTACCGACGTGCATCCGGAAACCGCCGCCGCGTTAAACTGGCGCCGCGGCGTCAACGTCGAGAACGAATTCAAAGAAATACAGACAATCGATCGGACCATAGCTGACGTCATCGCACTCTGCCAGAAGGTGGATCTGGAATTGCGTCTCCATCTCGAGCCGAAATTCGGAGACGAAGAAGGGATCATCTTTCAGCAAAACGGAAAACAGGGTTATTTCGACGAAATCCGCGAACGACCGGCTATCTATGTGCTGCAGTTGATGGCGCCCGAGATACAAAAAAAGTCATCGTCGCGAAAGGCTCAGAGTGGAATCGCCCAGCGAATCCGGAGCGCGCGATTCGCACTCGGGCCCTCCGACTCTGCTTGCGGAGAGATTCACATCGGCAATGCAAGTATTGAAGCAATCGGCTGTATCGCCAGCCGAAACGCCTCGTCGCCGCCGGAATCCGGCCTTGACCTCGAAGGGTACTTGATTCTTCCGGGATTGATTAACGCCCACGATCATTTGGAATTCGCTCTTTTTCCTCGTCTCGGAAAGGGTGGCTACCAGAATTTCATGGAGTGGGCGGAAGACATCCATCGTTTCCATGCTGCGGAAATCGCGCGCCACCGCCAGGTGCCGAAGCACGTACGCTTGTGGTGGGGCGGCATCCGCAACGTATTGTGTGGCGCGACCACCGTTTGTCATCACAACCCGTACGAACCCGCGTTTTCAGATGAATTCATCGTCCGCGTCCTCAAAGACTACGAGTGGGCCCACTCTTTGCAATTGGAACCGGATGCGGCGCGAAAGAAAAAATACAGCCCGCAAGGCCGGCCATTCTTCATCCACCTGGCGGAAGGTATCGACGCGGAAGCCTCCAAAGAAATCTTTGATCTGCACGACGCGGGAGCTCTGGATGCGGACACCGTCGTGATTCATGGGCTTGCCCTCTGCGCACAAGGAAGCGAGTTGCTGCGAGCTGCCGGTGCAGGCCTCATCTGGTGCCCCAGTTCCAACTTGTTTTTATTCGGGAAGTCGATGTCCCCCACCGAGATCCGCCAGTTTCCGAAGGTGTCGCTCGGAAGCGATTCCCCGTTAACCGCCCAGGGAGATTTGCTGGACGAAATCAGCTGCGCTCATCAGTTCATGGAGACGCCCTCGGACGAACTGTACGGCTATGTTACGCAGCAACCCGCCTGCCTTCTCGCATTGAAAAATGGAGAGGGAACAATTCGTATTGGTGGCGTTGCCGACCTGATTGCCGCCCGCGACACCGGTCTGACGCCGGCGGATACCTTGTCCACTTTGTCTTACCGCGATATCGAGCTGGTCCTGTTGGCAGGCCGTGTGCAGTTGGCGTCGGCCGAGATGAAGCGACGCCTTCCGGCCGGCGCTTGCAAAGAATTGCAGCCGCTTTCGATTGAAGGCATCGTGCGTTGGATTCGTGCTCCACTCAATTGGCTGTTTGAAGAGACTCAAGCGCGCCTGCACGGAGATATTTATCTCGGCGGGAGGCAGGTAAGCCTTGGAAGCTAAAATCGAAACTCTTGTTCTTGCCGCTGTCGTTCCGGAGCACACGCACGTTCTCCGATCGCTTCCCATCCTCGTTGTTCATGCGCACAGTTCCTGCAACTGCCGGTGCATTATGTGCGACATCTGGAAGGCGCGGGAAAACAAAATCTTCGGCGTTTGCGATCTACGGCCGCAACTGGATTCGATTCGCCGATTGGGCGTCCAATGGATAGTGTTTTCCGGCGGAGAGCCGCTCATGAATCCGGAGCTACCGCAGCTCTGTACAATCTTGCGCGAGGAAGGAATTCGGCTGACCCTTCTGAGTACAGGCCTGCTGCTTAAGAAATATGCCGGCGCTGTCGCGGCAGGCTTCGATGACGTCATCGTTTCCTTAGACGGACCACCGGAAATTCATGACGCGATCCGCCGGGTTAACGGGGCTTTTGAGCTTCTTCAAGCCGGCGTCCGCGCCCTCAGGGAAGAGCGCCCGGATATCCGCATCACTGCTCGCTCAACGGTTCAAAAGGCTAACCATCGCTATTTACTCGAAACTTCCCGCGCCGCAAAGCATCTGCAACTGGATGGAATTTCCTTTTTGGCGGTGGATGTCAGCTCGCCCGCCTTCAATCGCGCGCTGGTATGGCCGATGGAGCGCCAGGCGGAGATGGGTCTTTCACTTCCAGAGCTGAGCGCGCTGGAAACCGGCATCGAAGCGTTGATTCGCAACGCCCCGCAAGAATTCGGAGCAGGCTTCGTCGCCGAATCGCCTGAGAAACTACGCCGAATTTCGCGCCATTTCCGCGCGCAACTCGGATTAGAGCCGTCGGAAGCTCCGGTCTGCAACGCGCCGTGGGTTTCCGCCGTGTTGGAAGTGGATGGAGCCGTCCGCCCCTGCTTCTTCCATCCACCGTTTGGAAACCTAAAAGACTCCACACTCGAGGAGATCATCAATAGCCCGAAAGCACTTGATTTCCGGTCGAGCCTCGATATCCGCAGCAATTCCGTTTGTAGAAAGTGCGTGTGCTCGCTTAACTACCGCTCTTAGCCGGCGGCGGCGCGCATGGAGTTTGATTCTCATCGCCAGAATACATCGCAGGTTCTCCCAGGCTGCCCGCCGCGGGCAAGTGGCGAAGGTAAATGACAATCGACCAAAGTTCACTCTCGGTCAGAATTCCTTTGGAAGCCGGCATTCCGGAAGGAGAAATACCATTCTCCATGATCCAGTGCAGCTGTCCATCCGTGTAGGATTGCACGGATGGAGAATTTAACGCGGGAACGGGCGGCGACATTTGATCGGCGAAGGGCACACCAGTGTTTTGTCCGTCCAGTCCGTGACAAGCCACGCAATAATGCGAGAACGCGATTCTTCCGCTCTCCACGTTGGCCGGTTTGTCCGCCACGGGGTTCTTAATATCCTTGCCACGAATCGTGATGGAGTGTTTGATCTTCGTCATCGTGGCCGTTTCCCACTTTCCGGGAGGCGTGGCTTTGCATCCGGCGAAAATCGTCGCGGCGCCAAAAAGCAAGGCTGGGATCGTTTTGGACATCACCTTCATTCCGTCACGTGGACCGTCATCGTCATCGATCCGTGACCCTTTCCGCAAAAGTGTGCGCATTTCCCTTGGAACGTGCCCACCGTTTCCGGAGTAAACTTCACTTCCGCCGATTCCCCCTTCTTGATTTCCGTTCGCACACCCAGGTCCTCGATGACCAACCCATGACTGACATCCTTGGAGGTGATCTCCAGCGTGACCTCTTCTCCTTTTTTTACCGTGATTTCATTCGGGCTGAACGAAAAACGCTGTGCGGTGATCGTAACGGTTTTTGGAGGTCCGTCGCCCGCCGCCGCGAGGGGAGAAAGTGCAATCCCGCAGAACAAGAGTGTTCTCAAGAAAGACGTAACGTTCATTATTGTGTCCCTCAGGTTCAATGAGTTTGTTCTTTCAGGGTGCAAGATATTTGAGGATGAGCTGTTCATCCTCTTGGCTCAGCATGGCGCGTACGCGCATGTGCTGCAGCACAGCCTTCACTTCCCGAGGCGAGAGAGAATCGGGAGGATTGTGGCACCGGCCGCAATTCTCCTGGAATTTCCGCTCGCCCTCCTGGGCGCTTACTTTTTTCTTGGCCGTAGGTTTGGGCGCTTGCTGGCCAGCGGGTGCGGCCTGTGGAACAGCAAACAGTCTCAGTGCGCACGCCAGCGCGAAAATCAAACCGAGTGCGACGAAAATTCTTTTCATTTGTTTTCTCCAGGCCACGCAGGAAACAGGAAGCGATAGGTGATTGCGAAATTCCAGATGTTCGCGTTTCCCGCGGAACTATACTGCCGGCCATAGCTGCCATTGAGCCGTACATCGTGCGGCAGATAATAATTCAGGCCAATATCGAATTGATTCACGTTCACGGAAGGCAACAAGTCTTCCGGGTTAGGATTGCTGCCCTTGATGAACTGCTGCACCCTCGCAACCGCTTGCAAACGGCTCAGCCATGTCGAGGTGCCCCGGCTGGAAGCCAGATGATAGGCGCCCTCGAGCCAATATCCGTGGCCACCCGGAGAATGTGCGTATTCCGCTCGCACATCGAGTGGAACAGGCGGCGGCTCCCAAACCACATAAGCCCCCGAAACGTTGTAGTCCCCGTTCTGAAGGAATCTTTGGTAGGACGCGCCTACCTCCAATCCAGCCTGCGGGAAGAAAACGCCCATGCGTCCGCCAGCGGCCCGGCCGGACTGCAGATTCTCGGTCGTGGTCGCCGCGGAAAAGTAAGCAGTGTAGTTCACGCTCCATTCCGGCCGAGCCACCAGGTCTCCGCGAACCATAAAACCATTACTGGAAGCCGACGTGCGCGTTCCAATCGTAAAGATGATAGGCCCGTCTTCCAGATTAGAGATCCACACCGCGGACATTCGTTCGTTATAAATGTTAAATGGCGTGAGGAAGCGTCCCACCGTCACCGTCAGGTGAGAATTGGCAATGTAGTCCAGTTGCAGATAGTCGAGACTGGCCGCAAATTGTCCGCTGTAGGGTCCGCTGGTCCCATCCTGGCGTGCGATAAATCCCTGCACATCGGCGCGAGACTCCACTAACCAGTGGTCTCCGAAGGGAGCGACCAGCACGGGTGCTAAGATTGGCTGGTAGGAATTCGCGCCTCCATTTGTCGACCCCAGAAAAGCCAGCGCCCCCGAAAGAATAGGTGTGTCGGATTGCGCTTGTAGCGCGGATGCGCTGAAAAGTGACAGCGTCAAAACTGTTTTTAAAGCTCGATTCATTTAGTTGTCCATTGAACTGCAATTTTCTCCCTCTCCAGATTTCAAAACCATCTGCGAGACATTTGCAGACTACTTGTCTGCGCCCTATCAGTTGTCACCGGCAAGTCAAACCCACGTCATCTTCGTGCTCGCGCTGCCGTTGGGCTTTTTGAAATGAGCTTTTCGTTAGTCCGAATTGGGTACTTCACCTTAGAGCGAATTGGCACCCCCGTTTGTCGGGAATGGGTCCTGTTTTTCCGGCCGCTTCCGGGGAAACTAGCGGAGCGAGGAGATTTCGATGGAAAAAGCGACGCGTATTCTCGTGGCGAACACTCCCAAGTTGATGCGGGAAGTAATACTGGCCACGCTTGCGGGCCAACCGGGCATAGAAATTGTCGGCGAAGTATCCGAGGAAGCGGAGATCCTCGATCAGGTGCGCGCCAAGCTTCCCGATCTTCTGGTCGTTGCTCTCGACGAAAATGAACAGAGGCCCGCCATCTGTGATCGCGTCCTTCGCGTTCATCCCGATCTGCGGATTATTGCCGTGGCGTCGCGAAAGGATCGCACTCTCTATTTTTGGGCATCCTTCGACATTCACTGTGCGGACATCGAGTCCTCTACTGCCGGAATCCTTAACGCGGTTCACGACACTGGATTTCGGGAGACAGCTGTTATGAAGATACCCGGACTGAACGGCGCGGCGGCACTATGAGCCGCACGAAATTTCGCGTGGCGTCATTGTGTTTTGCAGCGCTCGGAATTTGCGGTTTTGCTTCTGCGCAAACTTTGCCGCCACAAGGCGTGAGCCAGCCGGCAACGACCGTTCGGCAGCGTCAACCGAATTTGGACCAGGAAAAAACAAGCCGGGTGGCCGCTCCTGCCGAACAGATTCGCACCGTCCTCACGAAGGATCCGGGACTGCTCGTGGAACTTGAACGGGTCGTCGAGACGGAAGCGATCGCGAAAGGACAGCTGGTTGAAGATTCGGACCTCACCAAAGAAGCTATCTTCGAACGTCTGGACGAAGATTCGGCTTTCCGCGCAACCGCGACGCGATTGCTTCAGCGTTATGGCTATTTGCTTCCAACCGTGAACCCGGATTCCGAAGTGGGCAAAGAGCAGGACTTCGTGCTCAAAGAACGTGCCCGCCGGCTGGTGCAGGTCGAGGCGCAGGAAGACACCGAGTCGATGCAACCTCGAAAGCCGGAGAACGAACCGCCTTCGTTGACCAGCGCGGCGAACGAAAATTGCACCGCCAGAAACAACACAAATTGTGCAGAGCCCGGGCAGCGGCGCCCGCAGGAAGACTCGGCAAATCCGCCCGACGAGCCGGGTGGCATTCCCATGGCGCCGCCGAATATCCGCCCGAACCAGCAAATGAATGGTTCCCCCTTGATCCAGACAAAATTCAACGGCGGTAGCCTTTCGGGAGCGATGGACGGCGGCGAGTCGAATGATCTGCTCCGTGCGGCAGCTATGAGTGCTACGCAGGATTCGTCCACGCTTATGTTTTCTCAAGATGACTTGCAACGTTATCTCGGCCGAACGGGCAGTAGCGGAACAGACCCGAGCGACGATGCGGCGCGGTCTAGGTCCGCGCGCGGCGGCGCCTACGAAATGACCGACTCCACCTCGTCTCGATCGCTGAGAAACACGAAGCCGAGGTATGCGAACGGGGATTCACAGCAGGGAGCAATCGTCCGAAAAGTCAGCCCCTATTCGGACGTTCCCTCGCTTGTCGATCTATACGTGCAAGTTTCTAACCGCAACAAGCCTCCCGAACGTTTTGGCGTCGACATTCTCACTTCAGGCACTCGTGATTCCAACGCCATTCCTATGGATCTTCCTGTCGGCCCGGACTACGTTGTCGGTCCTGGCGACAGCTTGGCCATCGACCTATGGGGCGGCGTCTCCCAGCGACTCCAACGCACCGTCGACCGCGAAGGCCGCATACTCTTGCCGGAGTACGGTCCGATTCTGGTCAGCGGAAAAACACTCGGCGATGTCCAGCTCACGATTCAACAGTTGCTTCGCACCCAGCTTCGGGACATTTCCACCGACGTTTCGCTTTCCCGTTTACGAACCGTCCGTGTTTACGTCGTCGGTGAGGTCGCCATCCCCGGCGCATACGACCTCAGTTCGCTCTCCAGCCCCCTGAACGCGCTCGTAGCCGCTGGGGGTCTGACGGACCACGGCTCGCTGCGGTCCATCAAACATTATCGAGGCAAGCAGTTGATCGAAGTGGTAGACGCCTATGACTTGCTGCTACGCGGTGTTGGACCAGATCAGATGAGATTGGAAAGCGGCGATTCGTTGCTCATACCACCGGTCGGCCCGCAAGTCACCATCGAAGGAATGGTTCGCCGCCCGGCCATTTACGAACTTCACGGAAACACATCGCTGGAAGAAGCGCTGGACCTCGCTGGTGGAGTGCTGCCGGCAGCCGCTCTGAAAAAAGTACAAGTCGAGCGGCTCGTCGCTCATGAAAATCGCACCATGTTCAGTCTGGATCTCTCCGCGAAAGAAAACGTCGGAAACGCTGAAGCCCAACTTCGCAATTTCCAGATTCAGGACGGCGATCGAATCCACATTTTCCCCATCGCCCCCTACAACGAACAGGCCATTTACCTCGAGGGACACGTGCTCCGTCCCGGCCGCTACTCCTACAAGGATGGAATGACGGTAGTCGACCTCGTCGCGTCCTATTCCGATCTCTTGCCGGAGCCTTCCGGGAAATATGCGGAGATTATTCGGCTCAATCCTCCCGATTTTCGGCCGAGTGTCGAGAGTTTCGACCTTGCAGCCTCCCTCTCGGATCCCGCGAGCGCTCCCAAGCTGAAACCGCTCGACACCGTCCGCATCTTCAGCAAATACGATTTTGAGCCGGCTCCTCATGTTTGGGTCGATGGTGAAGTGCGGTCGCCTGGTGAATACCCGACTTCTGGTCAGGTCCGTTTCCGCGACGCTGTCTATCTCGCGGGTGGTGTCACCACGGATGCCGCGATGGATTCGGCTCAGATCTTCCGTAGCGGCAGCGATGGCACGGAGAAAATTCTGAACGTGAACCTGCGAGAGGCACTCGCCGGAAACGCCACCGATAATCTGATGCTGCAGCCGCACGACCGAGTTGTTGTTCATCGCAGCGCAACAAGAGTGGAACCGCCTGCCGTTTACGTAAAGGGTGATGTTGCCAACCCTGGCCGCTACCCGCTGACTTCAGACATGCACGTCCAGGATCTCGTGCGCGCTGCCGGTGGGCTAAAGCCGAGCGCCGATACCCAGAGCGCCGTTCTGACTCATCATGAGGAAAGTCAATCCGGCTCCGGTCAAATTGAAAGTCTGAACGTCAATCTCACCGCCGCTTTGGGCGGACACGATAACGAAAACAAGCCACTTGCAAACGGGGACGTGCTCACGATTCGCGAGAACCCCGGTTGGAACGATCTTGGCGCCAGCGTCACGCTTCGTGGCGAAGTGGAACATCCCGGAACCTACGGAATTCGTCCGGGCGAGTCTTTGGCCTCCGTGCTAGCAAAGGCGGGCGGGTTCACATCGCAGGCCTATCCTTATGGAACTGTCCTCACCCGGCGTGAAGTCCGCGATCTCGAAATGAAATCGCGCGAAGAACTGGTCTCGCGAATGAAATCAGAACAGGCTCAGTTGAAAACGTTGCCGGAAAACGATGCGGATCAGAAGAACGCAAAACTCTCCGCGATTGCGCAAACAGACACGGCCCTCACCCAGCTTGAAACTCACCTACCCATTGGCCGCGTCGTGATCCACGGAACACTCGACGAAAAATCTTTCGACCACTCAGCGGGCGAGACGCCGCTTCGCAATGGCGACGTGATTCTCGTTCCAAAGAAACCGAACTACGTGATGGTCCAAGGGCAAGTCTTCAACGGCACGGCGGTCGGCTACGTCCCGGGCCGAAGCGCCAACTGGTATTTGGGGCAGGCGGGAGGCTTCACCGAACTCGCGGACAAGAAAGCCGCTTTCGTCATTCGCGCCGACGGTTCGGTTATCTCCGCAAAAAACAACCGGGGCCTATGGTCCGGAGATCCGATGGACGCCGTTCTCATGCCGGGTGACGTCATCGTCGTGCCAGAGAAGGCGCCGAGAATCGGAAACCGCAACTGGATGCCGCTCATGCAGACGGCGCAGGTGGCAACGTCGGTTGCACTAGCAGTTGCTTACCTGAAGCCATGAGGGAAATCGTCGAGTGGTGACTAAAGGAATTACATTGGCGCGCTATCTGATGATCGCGAACATGACGATAACCGCGGCCGGCGCTTGTGCGGCTTCGCCTCAGCAGCAAAAAGGCGAAAGCAGCAGCCGTGACTTTGCGTCCACGACCATCGAAGTGCCTGCTGCGAAGACCGAGACGCGCCTCAGTGCGCGACATTCCAACTGGCGCCTGTTTGAAGATCAAAAGCAAATCTGGACCAGCCCTTTGAGGCTCCGCCTCTCCGACGCGGAATGGCTGCTGCCGACCGCTGGCGTAACCACTGCATTCCTCCTCACGGACCCCAATTTCAGCAAGGCTCTGCCCGGGAGCCCTGAAACACTGCATCGCTTCCAGGACGCCCGCACGGGAGGCATCGCCGCATTGGGCGCTGCGTCCGGCGGGTTCTATCTCTGGAGCCTGCGCACGCATGACCCTCACCAACGCGAAACCGGTCTCCTCGCGGGCGAAGCGGTAATCGATTCACTGATCGTCTCGGAAGGCATGCAGTTCATCACTTCCCGCGAGCGACCGCTCGAAGGGAATGGCCAAGGCAGATTCTTCCAAGGAGGATCTTCGTTCCCCTCCAATCATTCCACCGCTGCGTGGGCCGCGGCCGGCATTTTGGCACACGAATATCACGGTCCGTTAATGAAGCTGTTCGCCTACGGTTTGGCCACCACGGTCAGCGTCGCGAGCGTCGGTAGCAAACAGCATTTTCCTTCCGACGTAGTGATCGGAAGCGGTTTGGGCTGGATGATCTCCGAGTATGTCTATCGGGAGCATCACAACCCCGAACTCGGCGGCGCAGCGTGGAACCCGCTAAAAGAAATCATTCATGACAATGAATCGGGTCCCACAAAGTATCCGGGCTCAACTTATGTTCCGGTCGACAGTTGGGTCTACCCGGCGTTCGATCGTCTCGCCGCCCTCGGCTACGTAAGCGCCGGCTATCAAGGCAAGCGGCCATGGTCGCGCCAGCAATGCGCCCAGCTGTTGGTCGACGCCGACGAAGCGTTGGCTAACTCACGCCATCCCGACTCCCGGCTTACTTCCGAAGCGCGGTCACTCATTGAAACCTTGCACCATGAGTTTGCGCGCGAGGAAGCAACCTTCACCGGGCCGAACCAGTCCGCCGAACTGGATTCGCTCTACACGCGCATCGTCAGTGCCCACGGAACGGTCTTAAACGACGGCTACCATTTCGGCCAGACTTTTTCCTACGACTACGGCCGCCCGTTTCGGCAAGGCACTAATCTCATCGACGGAATATCCGCGAGCGCAACCTATGGAGCTTTGTTTTTCTATATCGACGGAGAGTATCAGCATTCTCCCTCACAACCAGCTCTTTCTCCCGCGGTGCGCGAATTTATTTCTACGAGCGATAAAGGACCGCTCCCCTCGGATCAGCCCTTCAGTCCCATTAATCAATTTGCTCTATTGGACGCGTACGCCGGAATTAATTTCCATGGCTGGCAGATTTCCTTTGGGAACCAGAGTCTTTCGTGGGGCCCTGGTCCCGGCGGTTCGCTGCTCCTAAGCAACAACGCTGCGCCTTTTCCGATGCTGAGAATTGTTCCTCTGAATGCCTTCGAAATTCCGGGCATTTCCAAAGTTCTCGGGCCGTTCAGCGTGGAACAATTTGTCGGGCGGCTGGAGGGCCACGCCGGATCGTCTCAACCCTGGATCTACGGCCAAAAAGCCAGCATTAAGCCGTTTCGCTCGCTCGAATTCGCCTACAGCCGCACAACGATGATCGGCGGCACCGGCGGCGACCCGATCACCGGGGCAAATCTTCTGGAGAGCGTGTTTGGGCGAGTCAATTCCGTCACAGACAGCGTTCCCGGCGATTCGCGCACCGCCATTGATTGGACCTGGCGCCTACCGAAAATGAACGACTGGATAACCCTTTATGGAGAAATGGAAGATGACGACGATCTCATTCCTCTGCAGAATATCGCGAAGAGCGTTCTTCGTCCCGGCATTTATTTCTCCCGCTTACCTCTTTTGCCCAAGTGGGATATGCATTTCGAGTGGACTTCCTCCGCGAGCCCGGGCCGGGCGTATTTTCAAAGCCACGGTTTTCTGAACTACTGGAACCTCGATTACCCGGACGGCTATACCAATAACGGCGATCTGATGGCCAATGTCGTCGGCCGGGAGGGAGTCACGTCGCAAGTCTGGATTCGTTATTGGGCTTCGCCGCGTCACACCCTCGACCTTTCCTGGAAACAAAGCAAGGTGTTCTCCGATTTTGTTCCTGGTGGCGGAAAGTGGCAGGACTACCAAGCCACTTATTCCTTGACGAAGCGTTCCGGAGTCTATTTCAAAGGCTTCGTCCAGTTCGAACACATCTTTTCTTACCCTTTGCTTTTCTCAGGGTCAAGAAACAATCTCGTCGCCGCGGTTGAACTCGGTTTTCTGCCGCAATGGGGGCGCCAAGCCGCCGCTCCCGTTCTTTCTGGAAGCACGAATAGAAATCAGCCGGCTGGGAGCCCGTTGCCATGAGCATGACTGCACCGAACACGACTCCGGAGGTTCTGCGCGCGCTGGACATCGACCAACTTCTCGCACAGCGCCTTCGCCAGGATCAAGTGGAAAGCCGCGGCCGCAAGATCGCCCGCATCGGCCGCCTCTGGAAACAACGCAAGCTTCTTGGCAGGTTCGCCGCCTATGGAGCCGTCGTTACTCTCCTCATCGCAATCCTCATTCCTTCCCGCTATGCGGCCACCACCCGATTGATGCCGCCTGATCCGCCAGCGGGCGCGGGCATGGCCGTTCTAGCGGGCATGGCCGGAAAGATGGGTGCGACCCTCGGCGCGCTCGGCGGCGACCTGCTCGGAATGAACACCTCCGCCGACCTTTTCGCCGGCGTGCTGCAAAGCCGCACGGTACAGAACGACCTGATTGCCAAATACGATTTGCGCCGCGTGTACGGCAAACGCCGTCTGGTCGATGCCCGCAAAGAACTCGCACGAGAAACGGACATTGCGATTGACCGCAAAAGCGGAATTCTGACGATCCAGGTCACGGATCACGACCCAAAACGCGCCACTGCGCTCGCCGAGGAATACGTCGCGCAGTTGAATAACGTCGTTACGCAGCTCAACACTTCCTCCGCTCACCGCGAGCGCGTTTTCCTCGAAGACCGCCTGCAACAGGTAAAAGCAGAATTGGAGACTGCGGAGAAAGACTTCAGCAAATTCTCCAGCAAGAATGGCGCGATCGATATCAAGGAACAGGGCAAGGCCATGGTCGAAGCCGCCGCGATTCTCGAAGGCCAACTCATCGCCGCGCAAACGGAATTGCAGGGCCTCCGACAGATTTTTACCGACCAAAACATACGGGTCAAAACAATGCAGGCGCGCATCGCGGAGCTTCGCCGCCAGCTCGAAAAAATGGGAGGCAAGGCGGAATCCGACGGCGCCGCGCCATCGCAAGAGGACGAAATGTATCCATCGATCCGGAGGCTTCCGATTTTGGGCGTGACCTACGCGGATCTTTACCGACGCATGAAGGTGGAAGAAACCGTTTTCGAAACGCTCACGCAGCAATATGAGATTGCGAAGGTGCAGGAAGCCAAGGAAGTCCCGAGCGTCAAGGTGCTCGATCCCCCGGAGGTCCCGGAGAAAAAAGTTTTTCCTCCACGTACACTGCTGACTCTGCTCGGAGCGCTCATCGCTGTAGCTATCGGGATCGGCTGGGTTTTTGCCAACGACGGATGGGAAAAGATGGACCCGCAAGATCCGGGAAAACTCCTTGTTCTCGACATGGCACGCAGCGTCAAGCCCCAATTCGAGTACGTGGCGCAGCAAGGAGTGTCCTTCAGCGCTCGAACACGAAAGATATTCTCGGGCTTTCAGGAAGAATCAACGGCCATGGAATCAAAGCAGTGACCGGTCGGGAGCAAGAATCGCCGTGAGTCAAATTCGCAGGACTATCAACAATCTGGCGAACGTCATCGGTGGCGAGATCCTGCTGCGGGTCGCCAACGCCTCGGTCGCGGTTTTGATCGGCCGCGTGTACGGCGTGGCCATGCTCGGTATCTACGCGGCAATCCTTGCCGTGGCAACGCTGACGGAACGAATTGCCGACAACGGGTTGGAGCTTACGGGGATCGCCGAACTCAGCCGCTGTCCGAAAAATATCGGCAGCCTGGCCACCGCGCTCTACATTGACAAGACGGCGCTTTCCGCGTGCGCAATCGGTTTGCTCGCCTGTATCGCCGGAGTTTCTGGATTGTCGAGCGGGCAATGGCTGATTGCGGCGGTGCTGACGATGCGCACCTTCGTCTACTCTTACTGCCGCTTGAACGCGGGCCTGCTGAAAGCTCTAGACAAAACGAAACCCATCGTTGTGATCCAAGCGTTCCATTTCGTGGTTTTGACGATCTGCGCGCTCGTCGTCTATTTGCGCCAACAGGGTCTTCTGACTCTTCTGCTCTGGTTGATGGGCGCACAAATGATGGAATTCGCATTGACGTTTACGGTTCTGCGCAAGCTCGGGCTGCGCATCTCGGCCGTTACGTCTGCTTCGTGTTTGCAGTTGCTGCGTCGCTCCACGCCTGTCGGCGCCACCTACACACTGTCCACATTGATGCTTCGCGGAGACGTGGTCATCCTCTCCCTGATCGCTTCCGCGAGCGTCGTGGGCGCATTCGCAGCCGCCGACACCGGGCTGGTCATGATTTATGTCATCGCCTGGCTATTTAGCGGACTCCTGCTATCCGATTTAGGAAGCCTGTCGGAGAACCGCGAAGCGTTCGACGTTCATTTCCGGAAATGTCTCCGCGGGGTAGTCTTGCTGACCGTTCCCCTGGCGGTCATTTCCGCTGTATTCGCGCGGGCGGCCATCCTGTCCGTTTTTGGGAAAACCTTTGATGCAGCGGCTCTGCCGGGAACGCTGATGATGCTGGCGATGCCGTTTATTTTCCTGAATGCAGCATTTCTGAGCCGCACCGTCGTACGAAACGCCAGCCGCATTTCGCTTGGCATTTACAGCTTCACCGCTGTCCTTTCCTTGCTCTTGAATTATTTTCTCGGCCGCTGGCAAGGAGCCACCGGTGTGGCGTGCTCGATTCTGATCCGCGAAGCCGTGATGACAATTCTGTTTGTGCGTCTCTGGAAGCTACCGGCGCCAGCGACGTCTGTCGGGCCGGTAATGGCAAACGCCGAGTGTGCGACGTTACTGAACACATGAAGGAATATTCTGCGAACCGAGCACTTTAACGCTCATGAAAAAAACGGTTACAACACTGATGGTCGTCAGCCTGGTCGGAAACGTTTTTCCGGCCTTCAACATTGCTGCCATTTGCAGCTTGTTTCCGCTCTATCTCATCAACAAGGAATCTCAGGCGCAAACCTTTTCCGCGTATGGACCGGTGACCGCCAGGAAATTGCTGCTAGCAGCTTATGTCTACTGGATCGCCAGCTACGTGGTCACGGGCGCCCCCATCGCCAATTTCTTTTCCTTTGATTTTCTTCGTTTCGATGGAGCGCTCTTGATCGCTTATCTTCCGCTGCTCCTCATCATTGATCTGCAGCTAGATCCACTATTCGTCCGCCGAACGCTCAGTCTCTTTCTGACGGCAATGTCGCTTGTGGCGCTACTCGGTCTCGCGGAGTTTGCCGATGCGACGCTCGTACCCTTGGGCTTGTCCGCGCTGCCGGAGCCGTTACAGCTGATCCATAATGCGTCGCTCTCCACGGATATCTTTCACGGATTCTTCCGCGCCCATAACGCGGCAGGCGCAATCTACGCCGTGGCATCTCTTCTGGCTTTCGCACTTCTGGCCGGCTCGAAACGACCCTCGCTTCTGTCTTGGCCTGCGTTTTGGCTCGCCGCAAACGTCATCGGTCTAATTCTGACGCAATCGCGAACTGCCTACGTTGCGTTCGTCGCCGCCACTGTACTGGTGTTTTTTCTCCGACGAGGCTCGCCAAAGAATGCCTTCAAGTACGGCGCGCCAATTCTTGTGCCTTTGCTTTCGTGTCTTCTGATACAGCCAACGGTCACTCGCCGCACCGAAGCCGTTTCCGATCTCGAAGACCCAAACATCATCATGCGATTCACCTACTATCAGCGCGCCATCAACGATTTTACGTTGAGCCCGATCTTCGGCACCGGCTTCGCCCGCTACAACGACCAATTGAAGATTTATTCCGGCATTCCGAATTTCATTTACTTCGCAACGAGCGGGTCGGTGGAGAATGACGATTTACACGCACACAACTCCTACCTGCATTTTCTCGCCGAAGGCGGAATCGTCGGGTTGGCTTTGATGCTGGGTGTGTGGATCGCCACATTTCGCTGGGTCGGAAAACAGAAAACGATTTTCGAAGCCGGGTCCTTTGGCTATTGCCTCGCACAGGGCATTCAAGCCTGCATCGTTCTCGAATTCTTCATGAGTTTCACCGAACACATGATGGGCACCGCCGTCACGTCGTTGACGATTTTGACCATGGTGGCGCTGCTTCTGAATTTGGTGGGCTGGAAATACCGCATTGCTTCGTGGATTCACCACGAACCACTTCAAGTAAGGGGTCTCCAAACATGGCCAGCCGTGTGACCTCAAAGTGGTTTGGTCAGCACAAGGCCGCGAATTTGTCCGCTTCGGACGGACGGCACTCCTGGGAAAGATTCGCGGAGGTCGACCCCTATTTGTACATTCTGACCAACATGAAGCGCACGGATCCGCGCGCCTTTTGGGAGAGTGGCGAGCGGCTCGTCAAAATTGAACTTCTTCCCGTGATTCAGTCGCATGCGGTACGGCCTTTCGTCGCCATGGAAGTGGGTTGTGGAATCGGTCGCCTTGTTCTTCCACTCTCGCGAACGTTTCGCCACGTTGTGGGCGTGGATATTGCGAGCGGCATGGTGCAGCGAGCCACATCCTTCGCAAACGACAACGGAATCAAGAATGTGTCGTTCGCTGCGATTTCAGGCCCCGAGGACCTCTTAAAACAGACCGGTGAATACTCGGGAACCTGCGACTTCATCTATTCGCTCCTCGTTTTTCAGCACATTCCCGAGTTTTCGATCATTGAGGGCTACTTGCACGTGATTCGCACTTTGCTGCACAAGCGCGGCATCGCTTATCTCCAGTTCGATACGCGTCGCGCCGGTATGCAGTATCGCCTGAAAACCCGATTGCCCGATTTTCTGCTCCCGCGCTTCTGGCGGAGAGGCATCCGGCGCATTCGCCGTTCTTCGGAAGAAATCGAAACGTGCATACGTCGCGCCGGCCTTGAAGTCATCGAGCAACGCACTCCGGACACCGAATATCACCGGTACATTCTCCGGCTCTCGCAGAGTGGACAGGACTCGCGATGAAGTTGAGCGTCGAACAGCAGGTCCGAATCGCCGCGCCGCACGTTGCGGCGTCCCCGATTCCAACGCTCGAAAATGCCCGAGTCGCCATCGTGCACTACTGGTTTGTCTCCCGCCGCGGCGGCGAAAAGGTCGTAGAAGCGATGGCGGGGATGTTTCCACAAGCTGATCTGTTTTCGCTTGTGGTCGACCCCGAAGCAATTCCGGACTCTCTGCGTGGACGCTCGATCACTTCTTCTTTCTTGCAGAAACTCCCCGGAAGTAATCGCCATCACCGGCGACTTCTTCCCCTATACCCTCTCGCGCTGGAGCAGTTTGACTTGAGCGGCTACGACCTCGTCATAAGTTCGGAGTCGGGTCCCGCCAAAGGTGTTCTCACGTCCGCAGGAACCTGCCACGTGTGCTACTGCCATTCGCCGATGCGCTATCTCTGGGACTTTTACCATCGATACAAGAATGGCGATGGTGTCGGATTCGTGTCTCGGCCTCTTTTCACCCTGGCGAGCCACTATCTCCGCCTGTGGGATGCGGTGACGGCGGACCGTGTGGATTATTTCGCTGCAAATTCTCGCAACGTCGCCGCTCGGATCCGAAAGCACTATCGAAGAGATTCCACGGTGATCTATCCCCCTGTCAACACCGAAGCGGGTTACCTGGCTGAGGCGATAGAAGACTACTACCTGGTTGTAGGCCAGCTCGTGGACTACAAGCGTATGGATTTGGCCATCGCCGCCTGCAATCGACTTGGACGCAAGCTTCGCGTTGTCGGGGAGGGTGCGCAGTACTCGCGGTTGCAAAGACTCGCTGGCCCCTCGATCGAGTTTTGTGGACCGCTCTCGGACCAAGACCTCTGCGAGCAATACGCGCACTGCCGCGCTCTCCTGTTTCCCGGCGAAGAAGACTTTGGAATCGTCCCGGTCGAAGCCCTGTCTTTTGGGCGTCCGGTGATCGCTTACGGACGCGGCGGCGCAACGGAAACCCTAAGGGCATTTCATGCCGGATCAACGGGCGTTCCCGAAGATTCGACCGGCATATTCGCCGGCGAGCAATCCGTGGAGTCCTTCGTCGGAGCAATCCTTACGTTTGAGGAAGTCGAGCACCGATTCCGCCCGTTCTTCATCAAGCAGCAAGCCAACCGCTTTGCCGAGGGAAATTTTCGCCAGCATTTCAGCCTGTTCCTTGCCGAAAAATGGGAACAGTTTCACAACGGTCAGTTGGATTCATGATTCGTGGAAGACTCAAACGCGTTCAGTTTGCCCTCAACTTGACGGTGTTGGCGACACCGCTGGCCGCCTTTAGTCTGGCCGCCTATTTCCGCTTCGCCACCCACTTGCTCCCGCGCTATTCCAGTGACGCCGATCCGTCTTCCTATTTTGGCCTGCTGCTGTTGACCACCATCTTATGGGCCATCGTCGTGGAGCACTACGAACTCGCATCCATCGAAAATCATTTCCTAGCCAAGGGCCGAATTCGCAGAGTCCTGGTAGCTTGTTTTGCCACCTATCTGGCGGTTCTCGCGGTAACCTTTTTCTATCGTGATACCACGTTCTCGCGGGTATTCATCTGGCTGAGCGGCTTGAGCCTCGTGGTGCTGACGCTGCTCGTACAGTTGGTCTTCCGATGGCTCTGGCTCAACGGAACAATTCGCAACAATTCCGAGACAAACGTGCTGATCGTGGGCGCCGACGAATTCGCCGTGCGCGTCGCCGAATCACTGCTTTCCGATCCCGTTACCCCATGCTCGATTCAGGGCCACGTGAAACTTCCCGGGCAAAACTGCGCGGTTCAAAATCTGCCTGTGTATGACCTCTCCGAAACCGATAAATTGGCCATCGGGCATTCCATCGACGACGTCATCCTTGCGATTCCACCTGCTCTGCTCGCAGACATATCTCAAATTCGCAAGCGACTCTCGCCTCTCTGTGCTCCTATGCGGCTTGTGCTGGAGGTAGGGGAACCCCTCGAAAGTCGCCAGCGGGTCTTTTCCATCGGTGATCTTGTGATGCTCGACCTTCATGGAACCCCGGCCGAGTCGGTACTCTACATTATCCTCAAACGTGCATTTGACGTGGTTTTCTCAACCTGTGTTCTGATTCTCACCGCGCCCGTTTTTCTTCTGATTGCAGCGGCCGTGCGGCGCACTTCGCCGGGACCAGTTTTCTTTGTGCAAGAGCGAGTCGGTTTGAATGGAAAACTCTTCCGCATGTTCAAATTCAGGAGTATGGTCTTTTCTCCCGAGGATACCTACGACCGCCTGACCGTCGAGAACGACCCGCGATGCACTGGCTTCGGCCGAATCCTCCGCAAAACCGGTCTCGACGAACTTCCCCAATTCTTCAATGTGCTGAAAGGTGACATGAGCGTTGTTGGCCCGCGGCCGGAAACACCCGCTCTGGTCCAGAAATTCATGCAATCCGTGGGCAATTACAACCGCCGCCACTATCTGAAGGTTGGAATAACCGGCTGGGCTCAAGTGAACGGCTGGCGCGGCAATACCTCAATTGAGAAACGTGTCGAGTACGACCTCTATTATCTCCGCCACTGGACATTCGCTCTCGATCTTCAGATTGTCATTCTTACGCTCATTCGCGGGTTCACGGACAAGAACGCGTACTGAACAGGAAAGTGCGGCTGGGGCAAAATCCGACAATTCCTTTGCTTTTCTTTGACGCTTCCCTGACAACTTGCAACCTTCTTTCTCGTATTCTCTCGTGTCGGCCGGGGGTGTTGCGGTTCTCACCACGCGCGGAATAGAGAGCCAAACACTTTCCCGGCCGATCCTTTTTCTTTTCCGCGCGCGTGTTTAGGCGTGCCGCACAAAACGGCGACCGAGCGAGCAGGCATTCTTTTGACACCCTCATGACATATTGCTGACAAACGTCAGTTCGCTTCCCTCTACCTTTGCTACGCGCTTTCAGCTTCGAAGTCGGAACGAATCATCCGAGTGCTAGCTTGATAACCAACATCAGTGGGCCCCATCGGCGATACCCGCCAAAGGGTTTTTGCATAAAGGCACACCGGTTATCTTCTCGCGCTCCGTTCTCACTCTGACCGCGTTTCTGGCAGCGAATTCCTACGCCCGAAAATTTCAAGGAGAGAGTAAGGAGTTTCTAAATGGCAAGACGACATAGCTTTTTGCTCGCATGCATCCTCGGAATTGCCCTCGTTTTGAGTTTGACCGGTGCTCCGCTCTTGGCCGCCGACGGCGATTCCATCCTCAATAAACTTAAAAGCATTTCCACTCTGTCCACCACCAAGCCATCAAATGGCGACGTGAATCCTTATGGCCTGGTCCGAGTTCCGCGCAGCATGGGGAATCTGCACGAAGGCAGCTATCTTGTTAGCAACTTCAACGACTCCGACAACTTTCAAGGCACTGGCACCACCATCGTCGAGATTTCGCCGGAAGGCTCGTTATCGTTGTTTTCTCACATCGACCCCACCAAGCTTCTGAGTCCATGTCCAGGTGGAGTTGGCCTTACCACCGCGCTTGCCGTCCTACGAACCGGGTGGGTGATCGTTGGTAGTTTGCCAACCGCTGACAGCGGTATGACTATCACGGGTCCCGGCTGCCTTATCGTGCTGAATAGCGAAGGTACTCCGGTGGAGACGATCTATGGTTCGTTGATCAACGGTCCATGGGACATGACTGCCTCCGACGACGACCATTCCGCCGTCCTCTTTGTCACCAACGTTCTTAACGGCACGGTCGCAGCGGGGGGTACCATCGTCAATCAGGGAACCGTGGTTCGCTTGAACCTTGCCGTCTCTGAAAAGTACATGCCGTTCCTCGTATCCATGACCGTGATCGCCGACGGATTCTCAGAGCGGACCGACTCTGTCGCTTTGGTCATCGGTCCTACGGGTGTGGCGTTGTCGCCGGACTGCCGCGATTCCCAGGACCCCGACGGCTGCTTCACACCGTTTGGCGAGGATGAACCCGTACTCTATGTCGCCGATAGCCTGAACAATCGCATCGCCGTGATCACCGATCCGTTCACCCGCACAGCTCCGGCCGGCAACGGAAAGACGCTCACCAGCGGATGGCACCTCAACGATCCTCTCGGGCTGACCGTCGCGCCCAATGGCCACATCATTTCGGTCAACGGCGATGATGGGTACGCCGTCGAGACCACGCCACATGGTCAGCAGATCGCCATAAGGCTACTCGACAGTTCCGGATCACCGCCGGGCAACGGCGCTCTATTCGGCGTGCTCTATGACCCCTGGATCGGGGATCTTGTGTATGTGGATGACGCCACCAACACCTTGAACAAACTCGAATAACCCGCAAATGAGAGGGCGGCCCGCTCGGCAAAACCACCGAAGGGTCGCTCTCCACGCCTTTACGTTCTCTCCACCCTCGAGCCCGTGTAAGTATCCTTCTTTGTCGTCGTCATCCCTCCCGCCTTCTCGGTTCACTTGCTGTTGCCATCTTGTCGCCCGATTCTCCGGTCCTCGCCTGAGCCTCCACCTCCAAGCACAGGTGTATCATGCCGTTGCGAGGTTCGGCGGATAGGAGTCTCCCCTCGATACGGCCACCGAAAAAGAATTTTGTGCGTGTAGAGAACCGCGGGTTGGATCCGACTACATTATGGCACGACGGCGCCGACCGGGCGCTGAGTACCGAGGAGCAGAAAGAAATGAAGACCGATTTCAAATCCGTTGACGACTACATCGCCTCGCAGCCCGACGGCGCGCAGACTTTGCTCCATCGCGTTCGCCGCACGATCCGCAAGGCCGTGCCGCAAGCCGAGGAGACCATTTCCTACAAAATGCCCACGTACAGACTGCACGGCAAACGAATGCTCTTTTTCGCGGGATGGAAGCGGCACTACTCGCTCTACCCGGCCACCAAGCACATCATCGCAACGTTTAAGCAGGAGCTTGCGCCGTACGAGATCAGCAAGCGTACGATACGGTTTCCGCTCTTCGAGCCCGTCCCCGTGAAATTGATCGAACGCATCGTGAAATTTCGCGCCAAGGAAGTCTCAGACCGCAAACACGAGAGGAGCAAAACGAGATGAAATACATTCTGATGATGAATGGCAGTAAATCCAATTTTGAAGCCTATGCAAAGTGGTCTAAGGAGGATCTTCAGCGCAACACTGCTTTCATGCGCGCCTTCAGCAAGGAACTCAAGGATTCCGGCGTGTTCGTCGCCGCCGAAGGCTTGGCTTTTCCAGATCGGGCCAAACTTGTCCGGGCCGACAGCGACGGCGAGCCGATCACGGATGGCGTTTTCCCTGAATCCAAGGAGTTCCTCGCGGGTTACTGGATTGTCGACGTCGAAAGCGCCGAGCAGGCCTATCGAATCGCCGCTCGGGCTTCCATGGCTCCTGGACCCGGAGAGACGCGAGGCACCATGCCAATCGAAGTCCGCGAGGTTCTGAGCGGCGCGCCGAAAGACCTACTTTGATTGGACTGCCTTTGGACACTCCGATCGAAATTCTGCTGCGGGAACTGACGCCGCAAGTGCTCGGCGCGGTGATCCGCCGTTTTCACGATTTCTCCTCCGCTGAAGACGCCGTGCAGGAAGCTCTGATTGCGGCGGTCGGGCAATGGGCCCGGGACGGCGTTCCGGCGAATCCTCGCGGCTGGTTGATCCAGGTCGCGTGTCGCCGCATGACCGACCACATTCGGAGCGAGTCGGCGCGCCGGCGCCGCGAAAACCAGATGTTGGCCGAAAAGCCGCACGTGGTGGAGCCATCAACTACAGACGCCGCCCAGGAAGAAGAATACGACACGCTAGTCCTGCTCTTCATGTGCTGCCATCCTGCACTCACCCCGGCTTCGGCCATTGCCCTGACCTTGCGGGCCGTCGGCGGCTTAACGACTGCCGAAATTGCCCACGCGTTTCTGGTTCCTGAAGCGACTATGGCCCAGCGCATCAGCCGCGCCAAGCAAACCATCAAGAGCTCCGGCATTCCGTTCCAACTGCCGACGGCTGAAGAGCGAGCCCAGCGCCAGCGCGCCGTGTTGCACGTTCTGTACCTCATCTTCAACGAGGGCTACACCAGCAGCGGCGGCGCCGACCTGAGGCGAGCCGATCTGTCGATGGAGGCTATTCGTCTCGTGCGGATTGTCCATTCCCTGCAGCCGCACGACCCTGAAGTCGCCGGCTTGCTTGTGCTGATGTTGCTGACCGATGCCCGTCGCCTGGCTCGAACAAACGAAGCAGGAGAGCTGGTCTCACTCATGCAACAGGATAGATCCCGTTGGGATGCGCAACAGATCGCGGAAGGCATTGCGCTCCTTTCTCGGACTTTGCCCCAAGGCGCCGTGGGCCCGTATCAATTGCAAGCCGCCATCGCCGCCGTTCACGACGAAGCGGCAAAAGCCGAGGACACGGACTGGCCGCAGATTTTGGCGCTCTACGAACTCCTCAAGCGCATGTCCGACAACCCGATGGTCAGTTTGAATTACGCCATCGCCGCCGCGATGGTCAATGGCCCAACGAAGGGACTGGAATTGGTGGATGCCCTCGAAGCCGATACTCGCCTCGCCGATCACCACCGCTTAGACGCCGTTCGGGCACATCTGCTGGAACTCGCGGGAGATCACATGGCCGCCATCAGACATTACCGTGCCGCTGCCGGAAAAACGGGAAATCTCCCGGAGCGAAACTACCTCCTCACACAAGCCGCTCGGCTCTCGAACGAGCCGCAAAAATAAGCCACCGAGGAAAGCAGGACTGCCTGGCAACCGAAAGAGGCAAAGTTCCAAAGAGCCGTCCGCGAAAATTCTCCTTGGTTCGAGCGAAAATTCTCCCGGATTGGTGTCGGAGAGATAACTCTAAAAGTACTACGGCGATTGGAACTTATATGGCGATGAGTCAAGTCAACCCGGGACCTGGGGATGCCATTCTGGGTGCCGATTTGTATTGTCGGCGAGTTACAAAAGCTTATCTTATATAGTCTTAAGCGGCAATTCGTGGACTGACTCTCCTGTGTTCCGCGTCGTCGCTTGCGCAAAACCTTCGTAACTGTCCCACTGGAACGGTTGACCGGGTGCGTCACGGCTGCACCGAACCCGTCCCTTCGTCCAGTTGTCCCTGCGTGGAGCAATGAGTTAACTCTTGAGTAGAACCAAGTATCGGCGGCGCGGGTGTACTCGTGCTGCCAAGCAGGCATCCGGCCTCTGAACCTGTTGGAACGATTTGTGGCCAGGTGGCACCGGATAGTTTGCTAGGCCAGGGAGTCGTTGGCACGGAGTTCTGAGACTGGAAGTTGGCTATGAAAAAGACAATTCGAACTGAGCGCGGATTCACCCTGCTGGAAACGGTGGTCGTCATTGGAGTCATGATGGTTTTGATGGGGATCGCCATCATTCAAAGCTTCGGCTCAATGGAATCCTATCAGGTAAATTCGGCCCAGGACGTGGTCGTCAGTCAATTGCGCGTTGCCCGCCAGCTGGCCATTACCAACCGCCGCACGGTGCAAGTATGGATTGACACCTCCCCAGAAAGCGACGGCCACTACCACGTCAAGTATCAGGTTCAGCCTGCGCCGCAAACGAATGAAGTTGCTGGGCCGATCGTCAGTGTTCCTATGCCCGGAACCGCTCAGTTCATTCTCGAAACCGGCGTTCCTGACACGCCTATGGCATTCGGCAACAGCGCCCCAGTGTTCATCGGCAATCCACCGGTAAGCGGCGGGCCTCCGATCATGCAGTTCAATCCCACCGGTACGTTCACGGACAACACCGGAACCAACGTAATCTACGGCACCGTTTTCATTGGTGTTCCAAACAAAATGGCAACCGCGCGCGCCGTCACCATCATGGGCGGAACGGGCCGCGTCCGCGCCTACACCTACGCGGGCGGCGGCATCGGGTGGCAGGAATAAGGAGTTGTTCATGAGACTGAACAGGATTCTTCGCAGGCAAAAAGGCTTCACGCTCTTGGAAACCATGATCGCCATGGCGGTTCTTAGTTTTGGCGTGCTCTCCCTTGCCTCCTTTTATACACAGGGTCTGAGAAGTTCGGACCAGGTCCAAATGCAATACATCGCCAATCAGAAAGCGCAGCAGGCTCTCGAAACCATCTTTACTGCGCGCGACACCCAATTGCTCTCCTTCTCGCAACTGAACAATGTAAGCCAGGGGGGCGTTTTCAAGGATGGTCCGCAGCCACTCTGGGCGCCAGGGCCCGATGGGCTCGTCGGAACCGCCGACGACGATTCAACCAATCCGGACGTCATCATTACCGGGCCGGGACCCGATGGAATTCTTGGCACGCCAGACGACACCTATGTTCCCCTGAATCCCTGGATGACGCGCACAATCGCCATCACCCCGGTGGCAAACGAAACCAATTTGAACCAGATCACCATCACCATTAACTACAACTACCAAGGACGGGCCGGCCAAGTTCAGTTGGTCAGTTACATTTCCTCTTATACGTGAGGCCTTTTATGCAACCAAGCTCAAAACGACGACTGGCTGGCTTCACACTCATCGAACTTATGATCGCGATGGCTGTGACCATGATTCTTCTCTATGCCGCTATTGTCGCTTTCAGGGACGCGTCTCTCACCAATCAGGTTGTTACGCAGAACGCCGACATGGCCGATAACCTGCGCGCGGGATTGAACCTGATCCAGACCGACCTGCAACAGGCCGGCTCCGGGATTCCCACTGGCGGGATTCCGATTCCGTACACCTCCAACAATTCCACAACAAATCCCTGCAGCACCATCGCGGCTCCGAATCGTCCGGTTCTCAATGGCACAACCACGTTTCCCGCGTGCAACTCCACATTCCCGGGAGTGGAGCCCGGCCAGGCGCTGGGTCCGCTCATCACCGCACCGGACGCCTCGGCGGGCTTGCCTTCGAATCCGAGCAGCTATACCGACGAAGTCACCGTGTTCTATGTCGATAATCTTGGACTCGACTCGAAGCCAATCAACGCGCTTCCCACTACAAATCCAACCACGGCTGGCTGCCCGAATGGCTCTCTTACACTTTCCGGAAGCACCCTCAAGGCTGTTTTTGATCCAAATTGCATTAATTTTACCACCGCCGGTATCTACATAAACCCGGGCGATCTGATCATGTTCAGCAACACCCTCGGCGAAGCCGTTCTGGCAGTTACTTCTGTTAGCGGTCAAACTCTGACATTTGCCCCGGGCGACCCGTTCAACCTGAATGGCCGGAGTGCTAGCGGCGGGACGATCAATCAACTCGAGGCCAACGGTTGCGGCGGCTCCAACGTCTGTTTTACGAACACCACGGCAACCCGGGTATGGATGGTGTCCTACTATCTGGATAACGTCACTAGCCCGCCGTATGTGCGCCTGATCCGCCAGGTTGGTTTCAACACACCAACTCCTGTCGGCGAAACCATGGAAAATATGCAGTTCACGTACAACTTCGTGGACGGCAATACCAACCCCTCGAATCAGCCGGCCGTGCCCGCGGGCGATTCCGAGTCGCAAATCATGGCCGTAAACGTTTATCTTGCCGCGCGGTCCAGCTACAAGATCCATCGGGGCAACAACGCTTTGTATTCGCGAGACAATCTGGTTACTCAGATCAGTCTCCGCAGTATGGCGTACCACAATGCGTTCCAATAAGAGGAGCACGCGATGAACCTGAATTCTCTCAGAAAATCCAAGCGTTTTCGTAAGGACGCGGGCATAGCGCTCCTCACCACCATTCTCTTGCTTTTCCTCATGTCCAGCTTGCTGGTGGGCTTTGCCGTTCTTCTGCTCTCCAACCAGCAGCTCGCCGGTGCGAACAACGACCAAGTCGTCGCATTCTATGCCGCGGAAGCCGGTATGGAGAAAATGACTGCCGATCTCGGCAATCTGTTCAGCCAGACCTATTCGCCCAGCATCAGCCAGATCAACGGACTCGAAACCTCTCCATATGGTCCCCCGACGGCCACCACGTTTCCCGGTGAATCCGTCACTTATATGACAGGCGACGGAAACAACGGTTACGTCATTACTCCCCTAGCCCTCGACAGTAATGGCAATCCGGCGCCTACAATCACAACCATCAAGTCCGGCACGTATCAGGGAATGACCGCGATGGCCACGGAATACACCTTGACCGTCAATGCGCGCACCAGCACCGGGCGTGAGGTAAGTCTTGTTCGAACCACGCAGACCGTCGGCATTCCGATGTTCCAGTTCGGTGTTTTTTGCGGCACGGACTGTGACTACTTCCCAGGTCCGGTGTTCAACTTCGGCGGCCGCACGCACACCAATGGAAATCTCTGGCTCGCTGGTCAAAGTACCTTGACGCTGTCCGACAAGGTTGACGCCTACAAAGACGTGCTTCGCACCAGGCTGGAGAATGGCTACGCAACGGCGGGGACCTACACCGGCACGATCAACATCACCACTTCGCCGGGTACAGGAAACGTCCGCGCATTGGGAATGGGCGAGGGCAGCCTTACTGGTACAATTCCCCCCTATGATTCCCCGACGCGCAACACCGGCTGGCAGACCATCTCGCAAACCGATTACAATTCAAACCTGCGCAACGGTGCGGGCAGCTATTTCCCGACGTTCTCGACGGGCGCCAGCCTGTTGAACCTTGGCATCGTGACCATCGGCGGCGGCCTTACGCAGAATATCGACGTGATTCGCCGGCCGGCTCAGGCCGAAAAGGCCAACGTCACCAACGAGCGCTATTTCGCGCAAGCCAGCTTGAGGATTCTTCTTTCGGACAATCCGAACGACATCATGAATCAGAATTGTGTCGACCAATCGACGCCACCGTTCGATTTGAGCTATCTCACGACGCCCCCTGGCACCGGCGGAGTCAACTGGCTTGGGTCCACTTACGCTCCCCTCGTCGCACTGACGAAGAAAATGCAGGCTAACGGCGTGCCGCTCATCCCGCTGCCTGCTTCAGCTTCCACCGGCGGTGGTGTTTACAATTCCATTGACGGTTACTGGATGCCGTCGTCTACCGGAACTCCGGGTAACACCAACTTCTTTCCCATCGTCAAAGGTTTCGTGAAAATCGAAATCCAAAACGCCCCCTATCCGGTAGCCTGCGCCAACGCCGACCAGACCGACGTTACGATCGAAGTCCTGGCACTCGGCTACATCGGCCGCAACATCAATCCGATTACCCAGTCCCTTGACGGCGCAACCATGAATCCGCTGTGGTATTACAACGGCACCGATATGAGCTCCGGAAAGTCACCGGCCTTGCCGCTTCTCAACACCACTACCGCCCTTGGTTATCAGAACAGCACGACAACCCCGCCAGGAGGAGGCACGTTCAACGCCGCCGCGGTGTCCACCGTTGCAGCGCCAAAATCCTGCCCGGAGCCGCATCCGAACGCAGTTATCCGCCTGGCGCGCATCCGCGACAATCCGTCTTCGGTTTTCTACGCCGCCGGCCAGTTCAGTTCATCCAAGCCTGTGAACCTTCCGCTCCAGTCGTCTGTGGGTGAAGCCTGCGGTATTGATCCTGCCGCTCCCACGGTTTTGGCCGTTACGCGAAGCGGACAATCGACGGGCGGAGTCTACGGTACCTACTCTACTTGGCTGCCACAACCTTCTGACACCTGGAACAACACGCTTTTCGACCCGCGCGAAGGCGAACTCCGCGACGCGGCCTCATCAACTCTGAACCTTCCGACTCTCAATGGCACGATGCATTACGTTGAAGTGGACGCTCACAACCTAGCCCGCTGGTTTGGCGGAGTCATCGGCACCTCTGGCCCTCTCACCAAGGATCCCGTGGTTGCCCCCGACAACTACGTGCTCTATATTTCGGACCGCCGCGGCAACTATCAGAGCGCGGCGGTTACCGGCACGTGGCCGCCGACTTCATGGTCAACCAACGAAACCGGAGAATACGGCTGGGACGACCTTGTCAATGGTGCGGCTGACGCGAACGGCTGCCCGGACAACACTCTGGAAACTGGCGAAGATCTGGACGCTGTAACTACGCTCTTCACTTACGGCGCAAATGAGAAATATATCCACGCAGCCGGAATGGGTACAGCGACGTCCAGCCAGACTTTGTTGAATTACGGGCAATACGGCGTCTTCGCGGGCTTGGCAGGAGCCACCGCAGCAAACGCCGTCACTACCAACAGCATCCCGTGTACCGCGATTCCAACTTATTCCAACACCACGAACAGCGACGGCATCTGGCCAATGATGGCGGCCAACGTGGCCAACGCGGCGCGTGAAAATCCTCCGCTCTTCTTCCGCCGCGTCGTGAAGGTCGTCAACGGCAACGACTTGACTCCCGTGGGCCCCTGCCCCAGCGGTGTCAGCTGCGGTTTGACGATCGCCTCCGAAAATCCCGTGTACATTCAGGGAGACTACAACGCCAATATCGGCGGCGCCGGATGGGGCAGCACAGAAGTCGCCTCGTCGATTGCGGCAGACGCGGTGACTCTGTTGTCGGATCAATGGAACGACGCAAACTCCTTCGCCAGTCCCTACTCTACGGCACTGCGGCAGGGCAATACGACCTGGTACCGCCTGGCGATTCTGGCGGGTGCAACCCTTCCTTTCCCTCAGCCGACATTCGGCGGAGTTTCAGCCGACTACGGCACGGACGGCGGCGTGCACAATTTCCTCCGTTACATCGAAACCTGGGGCGGCACGCTCGAGTATCAAGGCTCCATCGTCGACCTCTATACCAGCCGCCAAGCCAACGGCACGTTCAAGTGCTGCGCAACGGTGTACAGCCCGCCAACTCGCGGCTACAACTTCGATACCAACTTCCTCAACCCAACGCTGTTGCCGCCGCGCACCCCGCTGTTCCGCACGGTGAACACTACCGGCTGGACCCGCTTGATGCAGCCAACGGCAAACACGTATAAATAAGTAGTTCGCTCTATCTTTCTTCCAAACTTGCAAACGTCCCGGCCGGAGGCCGGGACGTTTGCTTTTCGAGCGACGTATAGGCCTGGCCTCTGGCCGGCATCTTGGGTTTCGCTGGTCTTCCGGGTTCGGGGCGCACCCATCTTGCGGAGCCTCACCCTCTTCGTGGTACTTTCAACGGAATGAATCCGATCGAAACACTCAGCCTGGTGCTTGGAACCGGCTTTTCTTCCGGGCTGAACCTGTACGCCACCGTAGCCACTCTTGGCCTTCTTGAACGCTTCGGCGTGATTCATTTGCCAGGCAAACTTCAGGTACTTTCTCATCCCGTCGTTCTTGGCGTGGCTCTCACTCTCTACGTCGTGGAATTTCTAGCGGACAAGGTTCCGTACATCGATTCTGTTTGGCAGGCGGTCCACACCTTCATTCGCCCCCCTGCTGCCGCGCTCCTCGCCTTCAGCGTGACTGCTTCCGCCGCGGAGCCCTGGCGCTGGGCCGCAGCCTTGCTGGCCGGCAGTATTGCGCTAACTTCCCACGGCACGAAAGCAAGTGCGCGAGCGGCTGCGAACATGTCACCGGAACCGTTGAGCAACTGGGCGCTCAGTTTTGGCGAGGATCTGCTCGCGGTTTGGCTGACGTGGTTTGCCACCGCGCACCCGACGATAGCCGTGATTGTCGTCTGCGTGCTGGTGGTGGTGTCACTCTACCTGCTCTACCACTTGTTCCGGTTTCTCCGCCGTACCTTCCAAAAACTCGCCGCAACCTGAACGCTTTTCGTAAGGGCGCAGGATCGTTCGGAATCGGCCCGTTTCGCGTAATGGTCGCTCCGCACCTTCAGCTCGGCATCTTGGGTTGCCTGCTCGCTTTTGTAGGGCCCGCTTTCTGCTTGCCCTGAGGCACGAAGGGAAGCGGGCCGCGGCTACTTCACATACTCCGCGAGCCACGCCAGAAACGTCTTGTACCAGAGCTGCGCATTCTGCGGCTTCAGGATCCAGTGTCCCTCGTCAGGAAAAATCAGCAGCTCCGAAGGAACCCCTTGGCGCTGGAGGGTGTTGAAAAATTCGAGGGACTGCGTGTACGGCACGCGGTAATCCCGTTCTCCAGCAATCACCAGCGTTGGCGTTTTGTACTTGCCCAAATCCGCCGCGTAAGTCACGGGCGCGAATTTCCTGTAATTCTCCGGCGCTCCCCACGGCGTGCCCTGCTCGTCATGCTCTTCGAACCACAGTTCCTCAGTGGCGTACATGGAAACCTTATCGAAGACGCCCGCGTGGCTGATGATGGCCTTGAAGCGATCCGTGTGCGTGGCCAGCCAATCCGCCATGTAGCCTCCGTAGGAACCGCCCGCCGCGGCTAAACGCGACTTGTCGATGAAAGGATACTTCGCGATTACCGCATCCGTGCCCTTTATGATGTCGACGTACGCCTTCCCACCCCAATCATTGGTAATTTCGTCGGTGAATTTCTGCCCGTAGCCTGTCGAGCCGCGGCGATTGATCATCAGCACCACATAACCAGCGCCGGCAAATACCTGCGGATTCCAGCGATAACCCCACGCGTCGGAAAACATCGTCTGCGGACCGCCGTGCAGCAGCTGCAGCAAGGGATATTTCTTCGTGGCATCGAAATTCGGCGGCCGGATCAGCATCGCCTGTACTTTCGTCCCTTCCGCGCCCTCGTACCAGAATTTTTCCGGCGCATGCAATTCGATATTCGCGAGGATCGACTCATTTGCGTGTGTCAGTTGCTTCAGTCCGCTGCCGTCCCCCGCGGCCAGGAAGACCTCGCTCGGCATCGTCCAGCTAGTGCGTGTGGCAACGAGCGTCTTCGCATCTCCGCTGAACGCAAACTCCGTGTTGAAACCATCCAAAACGACCCTTGGTGTCGCGCCAACACGGGCGTCCATCGCATAAACGGGTTGCAGCGTTTCATTTTCTGCAAGGAAATAAATCGTTTTGCTGTCCGGGGACCACGCCAGGTTCGAAGCACTTCGATCGAAGCTTTCCGACAAATCTTCGCTCTTTCCGCTCTGTCGGTCATAGAGCATCACGCGCCACCTGTCGGATTCGTAGTTTGCCGTGAGTTGCGCGTGATAAGCGATATAGCGCCCGTCTGGAGAGTAAACGGGATTGCCGTCAAAACCGGGCTGCGTCGTGATGCGCTTTGATTCGCCTCCCGTCACGGACACGACGAACAGATCTCCATTTGTGCTGATCGCTTCCACCTTGTCGGTCACCGCGGTGTAGCAAATTTCCTGGCTGTCCAGCGAAAAATTGAAATCGCTCGTTTCGCCACGCTGGTCTGGAGGGATGTCGTAGTCGGCTCCAGGCGTCAGATCGCGCGGGCTCGAGCTTCCGTCTGCGGGAATTGCGAACAAATGGCTGCGCTTTCCTTCCGACCAGTGATCCCAATGGCGGTACAGGAGATGATCGTAAATCCGTGCCTTGACCCTGCTCTTCTCCTTCTCCTCGTCGCGCTTGGCGTTGCACGCATCGTCCTTGCAGTCCGGATAAACTGACGAAGTGAACGCAATGTTTTTTCCGTCTGGAGACCAGCGAAACAAGTCAGCGCCGGTGGAGAGTCGCGTCAGCTTTTTGGCTTCTCCGCCTTCCATCGAGAGCAAATAAACCTGGGAATTTCCATCGCGCGCCGAGAGAAACGCGAGCGTCTTTCCATCGGGTGACCACGCGGGCGAATCGTCGTGGCCGCCTTGGGTGACCTGAATCGGATCGCCGCCCGACGCGCTGACGATCCAGACATTGCTGACCGACCGATTGGCGTCCAAATCCGGCGTGGCGACGCTGTACGCCGCCCATTTTCCGTCCTTGGAAATCGCCGCACCGCTCAGGCGATGCAATTTGATCATGTCGTCGAATGTCATTGCACGTTTGGTGGAAGTTTGCGCGTGTGAGGAAAAGGCAAGCGTGAGCGAGGCAACGAACAGACCGCAACAAAGCACAAGTTTGGCCATCAGTGTCCCCTTTGATTTTACGGAAAATTCAGAGGCGCCTTCGAATCAGTTGATGATGCCACTTCTACTCCGCGAAGCCAAGCAGCATCAGTCCATGCCGGCGATCGGTAATCCCACGGTCCAAATGTAGCCATCGGGATCCAACAGCGTGATCTCGCGCCAGCCGTGCGGAAAATCTTTTGCCGGCTGCAGGACCGTTGCATGTACACGCTTAGCGCGTTCTTCTACCCTGTCGGGGTCCAAGCCGAGAAAGCGAAGCTCCGCTCCGACACCGCGTTCGCGCGCGGCTTGCAGGGGTGCGTACAACGGATGGTGGTCGTAGGCGTGGTCCGCATGCATCATGAAATCGACGCCGAGCAAGGACAGTGCTGCGAAATCGTCGTCGGAGTAGCGGACCGTAGCGCCGAGGACTTCGCGATAAAAGGGCAGGGAGGCCGCCATGGATCGAACCATAAGATTTACGCTGAACTTGGGCAAGCCGCGCCCGTATTGGTCCGCAGGCATAAACGCATCGCCCGTCCGCGTCTTAGTCATCGCTACCTCCGCACGAAAACCCAGTTTAACAGGGCAATCGCGCAAGTCGTCCCCACAACATAAAATTCGCCCCTGCCCATGCGCGTCAAGAGCACGATGGAAAAGACCAGCGCCAGACCCGCGAACAAATACGGCGCCGGAAGCAAAAACTTTGCATCTGCGGTTCCACGCCTTCGCAAGATCGGAACCGAGATGGCCATTGCGCCGTAGACGGCCAGGCGTGAGACCGCCGATAGCACTGCATTCCATTGAAAGTCGCCGAGAGCGGCGAATACAAAAACAAGCACTGCATAAAGAAGGATCGAGACATGCGGAGTACGATGTCTGGGATGGATGGCCGCTAGGAATGCGGGAAAATCACCCTGCTGTGCCATGGCAAACGTGATGCGCGATGAATGTAACAGCGTTGCGCTCAGATAGCCGTAAGCAGAAAGAAGAGCCGCGAGGGCCATCATTGTTGCTCCCGCGGGACCAAGGAAATGTCGCGCCGCATCAGAAAGCGGGCGAACTGAAGCCGCAGCGTCCGGAAGCGTTGCCACCGTTACATATTGCACGGCGGTGTAGATGACGGAAACCGCCGCGAGGGCCAGGAGCAGCGCGATTGGAGTATCGCGTTTTGGATTTGTGCTTTCGCCGCCGACTACCAACGCTCCTTCAAACCCGCCGTAGGCGTAAACCAAAAGAACAATTGCGTCAAACCAGCTTTTTGCAGAAAGCGCAGGAACGGTGAGCGGTACGCGAACCTCCGGCCGCTGCAGCAGCGCAGACAATCCCGCAAAAATGAAGAGCAACAGGAATCCGACCTTTGCCACCGTGAAAAAATTGCTGACGTTCTTGCCGGCCCTTACACCGATGTAATTCAAGAAAGCAAGATGACCCAATAGGACCACCAGGACCAGCAATTCTCCATTGCGTCTCCCGATGAAAGGAAACAACTGCGCTAGATATGTGCAAAAGAGGTCGGCGACCGCAGCGGGAGCGGCAATCCGTGTCAGCCATGTCAGCCACGCGACCAACAATCCCGCGAAACGTCCTAACGCGTTGCGCGCGTATAGATATAGTCCGCCCGTTTCTTCGTAGTGTGAGGAAACTTCCGCAATGCAACCGGCGATAACCAAAACGCCCAGGCCCGCACCCAAACAACTAAGAGGACTTAGCCCGCCAAGTTTTGCCGCGAGCAGCGAAGGCAGGCCAAAGATCCCGCCGCCGATGATGGAATTAATCATCAGCGCGGTGAGGCTCCACCGGCCGATCGTGCGAACCAGTCCGTGAGAGGATTCCGTCACGCGCGGCAGATCCTTTTATTAATAATTCGTGGGCGTCGGAATCGCGGGAGCCTTCATTTTCGTGATCTCTGTGAGCAGGTCCGTTCTTCCATTGACCGGTTCCAGATGCGGATAGCGCTCGCCCCCGTGATAGTCGAGACGGTAGGTCTGAAAAAAGTCGCCGTTTTCCGCCAGCAACTCGATGGGGTCCCTACTATTTTTTGCGTGGGCAATGGCATCGCGCAAAATCTCCGGGCTCCATTTGCGGCCATTCACCGCGATCACGCGCATCCCTGGAGCAAGGCCAACATTCGCCGCGGGCGAGCCCGGAATGACATCGAGGATGTGATCGCTATCTTCACCGCCCGGAGCATGCAGCAGCAATCCAAGGGAGAACTGCAATTCGACCTCTTGATTCGCTGCTTCGTTGATGTGCTCGTATTCGTTTTGTGTCTCGGTGAACACCAGCTTCCAGCCGCCGCTTTCGATGCCGCCAAGCGGTGCGCCCGGTCCGTGGGACTTTAGCCGCTCGGTGAAAAATGTACGCCAATCGTAAGGAACAATTTCATTCATGCCGGTCACGACATCGTCGAAAGTATATGGCACGACTTTCGGTGGAGTATTTTCGCCGCCGTGAAATGTCCGGCAGAAATCGTCCAGAGATTTTTTGCCGTTGCTTTGTTTGCGGATGATCGTATCGGCGTCGAGCCAGATGAGCGTGCCTTCGTCATAGTAATCGACGCTGCGGCGCCACGAAGCGCCTTCCGGCGGCATGCTGTACAGAATCTGCGCGGCGACCGCGGTGTCCTGCAAATCGCGCCAGGTCCGTCCCGGACGATCATTCAAGTAAGCTGCCGTAGATGCCAACTCTTCGCGGAAGAGATTCAGCGGCGTGATTCCGGCGCGCGCGGAAAACACCAAGCCGTAATATTGCGTCAGCCCTTCGTAAACCCACAGCAAATCGCCCTTCATCGAAGTCTGATAATCGGGAGTAGCCAGTCCGGCTGGGCGGCGGTATTTGCCGTTCCAAGAATGCGTGAATTCATGCGCAAGCAAGTCGGAAGTTTCAAACAGCCCAAGATCGAGGAAAAAATTCTCTTCTGTGCGATCGTCGCTCGACTCGTGATGCTCCACGCCATCCTGTGGCATGCGATCGCTCAGCGTGAGCAGGAAATCGTACCTGCGGTAGTGCCGCCCGCCGAAGACGGCCCCGGTTTCCGCCACCAACTGGCGAAGGTGTTGCACTTCGGCGGGTGTCGCTTCCAGTGGCGCGGAACCATCGGCAGCGACGTGCACCATATGCGACGGCGATTGGCCCGGGGAAAGGTCAATGTGCCGCAGGTACGCGCCCGCGATGACCGGGGAATCGATCACAGTCGTTAGCGAGGCCGGAGCAAATTCGATCAGATCAGAAGATTCCTTGGCCACCGGTAGAGCGGTGCCAAATTTCCAGCCGCTCGGCAAGCGCAAAGAAGCTACATAAACAAGATCGTCCGTCTTCGGACCTTGCGGATACAGCGTAACCATGTACCAGTTCAATACCGCCAGCTTCGCAGTGGAGGAAGGGCGCTCGCGTGAACCGGTGGCATCCGCAGGCGAAAGATAGTCGTATGACAGATTCAGAGTGTCGACGCCGGTGGGCACTTCTACGTGAAAAGAGAACATGTCAACGTCGTCGCGGTGCCACGGAACATCCTTGCCCGCGCCGCTGATTTTCAATCCGACGAAGTCGACAATTGGTCCAGTTGGAGAGTGTTCGCCTGGAATCCATTTGGGGTACACAAGGATAAGCGGACCGGGAGTCACGGGCATAGTAAGTTTTGCGTGAAAAATATGTTGTGCCGCTTCCCGTAGATCGACCTCGAGATGTGCGGGATTTTGCGCGGTCTGTGCGCGAGCGGGAATTGCGACGAAAAAGCCCAGGGTTATCAAAAAAACCACAAAACACAGATGATTTCGCCGTATCAAGAGAACTCCTTCGAATCCGCGAAAGCGTACCACACTTGCACGACGAGCGATGACGCGGCGGCCACCTTGTGTGCTGAGAATCAGCGCACAGACAGCGTTCGTTTGAACCCATCTGCTACAATTTCGGTATGACCACGGCCACGCGCAGCACTCCTCTTTTCTCGCGCAATCTCCGGAAAAGTTATCCTGTAGCGGTTAAAGGCGAAGGCTGCTGGATCGTCGATGCAGAGGGGAAGAGTTATCTCGACGCGTCGGGCCAGGCTGCCGTGGTCAGCATCGGCCACGGCGTGCAGGAAATCGGACGCGCGATGGCTGAACAGTCCGGCCGAATCGCTTTTGCCCACACAACCCAGTTTCACTCCGAGTCGGCCGAAATACTCGCAGCACGCGTTTTGGCGATCGCTCCGCACAATTTCCACGATGGCGGGCGGGTGTACTTCACGTCCGGTGGCTCGGAAGCCACGGAAACCGCGATCAAGCTGGCCCGGCAATATTTTCTGGAGAGCGGTCAGCCCGCACGTTATCGGGTCGTGTCGCGCAGGCAGAGTTATCACGGCAGCACGCTTGGCGCGATGTTCGTGAGCGGAAATGTAGCCCGCCGCGCGCCCTATGCACCGTTGATTCCGGAGTGGGGCCACGTCGCTCCGTGTTTCTGCTATCACTGCCCGTTCGACAAAACCTTTCCCGAGTGCAATCTGGCCTGTGCCGACGACCTCGACGCATTTCTCCGGACCAATGATGCATCTTCTGTGACCGCCTTCCTGTTTGAGCCGATTGTGGGCGCCACATTGGGTGCGGTGCCGGCGGTGGATGGCTACACCATGCGCATCGCGGAAATTTGCCGCAAGCATGGAATCCTGCTGATTGCGGACGAAGTGATGACCGGCATGGGCCGCACCGGCAAACCGTTTGCCAGCGCGCATTGGGGACTCGAGCCGGATATGATTCTTACCGGCAAGGGAATCGCCAGCGGCTATGCGCCTCTGGGCGCCGTGCTTGTAGCGCCGCGGCTGGTGGAAGCCTTTGAAAAGGGTAGCGCGGCGTTCATGCACGGATTCACCTACCAGGCGCACCCTGTCGCGACTGCGGCAGGGAATGCCGTGTTCGATTATCTCGAGGCGCATAAGCTATTTGCACGCGTCACACCGGCGGGAGAAACCTTGCGTGGAACCCTCGCTGCTTTGGAAAGCCACCCCAATGTCGGACAAGTACGCGGGTCAGGGCTTCTGCATGGCGTGGAATTCGTGAAACGCAAGGAAACGCGCGAGCCATTTCCCAAGGAAGCGGGAATCGCCGACAAAATCAAGCAAGCCGCCCTGGAAAGAAATGTTCTTCTGTATCCCGGACAAGGATGCGTCGACGGCGTTCGCGGCGACCACGTTTTGCTTGCCCCTCCCTTTATCATCAAACGCGAGGAATGCGAACTCATCGCCGGCGGCTTGCGCTACGCTTTGGGTAAGGTCTTTTCCGCCTGATTACGCTAGAGTAGTGCTTTAATACGATTCAAGTCATTTCATGCTCGCGGGGGATTCTTCATGCGCCGTTTTCTCGACTCATTTCTGTTGGTCTGCGCCGTTTTGCTGCTGGGAAGCACGTGTGTGGCCCAGGAGAAGGGCGCCGCAAGGCCCCGAGCGCGCGACCTGGGTGTGCCCTTCGACGGCACACCCGGTCCTTTGAATGCGATCACCGACGTGGCGGGCGTGACGGTTGGACACACTACGCTGATTTCCGGGGCGGGCAAGCTCGAAGTCGGGAAGGGACCTGTTCGCACCGGCGTAACCGCGGTTTTTCCGCGCGGAAAAGAAGTGAATGACACGGGAGTTTTCGCCGGGTGGTGGTCTTTAAATGGCAATGGCGAGATGACCGGGACGACCTGGGTGGAAGAATCCGGCATTCTGACGGGGCCGGTGATGATCACCAACACGCATAGCGTCGGCGTTGTGCGCGACGCCGTGATCCAGTGGACTGTGGCGCATCGCAAAGTGGGGCCCGATGACGACTGGTGGTCTCTGCCCGTGGTCGCTGAAACCTGGGACGGCTATTTGAACGACATTAACGGCTTTCACGTGAAGGCGGAGGATGCGTTCCACGCGATCGACTCTTCGCATGGCGGGTCGGTGGAGGAAGGTGCGGTCGGAGGCGGCACGGGCATGGTCTGCAACGGATTCAAAGGCGGCATCGGCACCTCCTCGCGCAGACTCTCGGAGAAGGACGGCGGATACACCGTCGGCGTACTGGTGCAATGCAATTACGGCTCACGTCAGAATTTCCGCGTGGCGGGGATTCCCGTCGGGCGCGAGATTCCGAGCGACGATCCGTATGCGTTCGCGCCGGATGACATCACGGAACGCGGTTCGATCATCGTGATTGTGGCCACGGACGCGCCGCTGTTGCCCCACCAGTTGAAGCGCCTGGCGCGTCGCGTATCCCTGGGCCTCGGACGCAACGGCAGCATTTCCGGCAACGGCTCCGGCGACATCTTCATTGCGTTTTCCACGGCGAATACGGGCGGCGCAGCGGTAGACCGTGTTGTCGACTTGAAGATGCTGCCGAATGATAAGCTGAATCCAGTCTTCGCGGCGACTGTCGAAGCGACGGAAGAATCGATCATCAATGCCATGGTAGCGGCTGCGTCGATGACCGGAATCGATAACCACCGCGTCATCGCGCTGCCACACGATCAGTTGCGCGCCATCCTCAAGAAGTACAACCGCCTGAATCCGTAACCGGGGCAACCGTCATTCTGAACGGGCTGCTCTTTGGCGACCGAGAACAGCCAAGTTAGAATGCATCGTGTCCACATTTCTGACTCGTTCAACCGCCAGTCTTCTACTCGCGATCGTTGCTGCTCCAGCGCTCATCTCATGCTCGCGCCATCATTCTTCCTCGATTGCCATAACGCATGTCACTGTAATTGACGCGACGGGTGCTCCGCCGAAGCCGGATTCCACGGTCATCCTTGCAGGGGCGCGTATTTCAAATTTGGGTCCATCTGTCTCCACACCCATTCCGCGTGGCGCAAAAATGATCGACGGCTCCGGCAAATTTTTGATTCCAGGACTGGCGGACATGCACATCCACCTAACAGGTGCGGGAGAGCCTGGCGGCAGCCGCGAGTTCATCATTCCGTTGCTGATCGCGAATGGAATTACTACGGTCCGCGACATGGGGGGAAAAGTTGAGTTCTTGACTGAGCTGAGGGCAGAGATCAATTCAGGTCGACGCCTCGGGCCGCAGATTTTTTTCACCGGGCCGTACCTGGACGGCAATCCGCCGTCGTTTCAGCCTTCGATTGTGGTGCAGACCGCGTCGGAAGGAGTTGCCGCGGTGCAAGAACTGAAGCGCGAAGGCGTGGACTTCATCAAGGTGCAATCGCGGCTGCTGGCGGACCCTTACTACGCCATCGCGCGCGAGGCAAAGAAACAGGAGATTCGTTTCGTCGGACATGTGCCGGATTCCATCACCGCTGCAGAGGCATCCGACGCCGGTCAAGCGAGCATCGAACACCTCACCGGCGTGCTGCTCGGCTGCTCGACCCGCGAACAGGAATTGCGGCAGCGCCAACTTCAACCCGTTGCTCTTCACGAGGAGCAAGCGCTTGCGCGCGAGCGTGTGTGGACGAAAGATCTTCTGGATTCTTACTCGCCGCAATTAGCCGAGAGTCTGGTCCAAAAATTCGCCGCCAATCGAACCTGGCAGGTGCCGACATTTCCTATACTCGTGCACCTGGGTTACGTCACGCCCGAAACTGATCTCGGGAACGATCCCAGGTTGAACTACGTACCACGGAAGGTTCGCCAATTTTGGGAACAGGGCCTGAAGGAGCAGTTCGATCACCACAACGCGGCGGACTTTGCCCAGCGCGCGGAAACCGTCCGGCGCTTTCTGGAAATTGCGGGAAAAATGAACGCGACGGGGGTGCCGATTATGGCGGGTACGGACGCAGCCGCACCTAACGGCTTCCCTGGGTCGGCTTTACACGAGGACCTCGCGTATCTTGTGGAGGCGGGTCTGTCGCCGATGCAAGCGCTACAGTCAGCGACAACGAAGCCGGCAGAATTTCTGCACCGCGACGCCGAACAGGGAACCGTCGAAATTGGAAAGCGCGCGGACTTTGTCCTGCTGGATGCGAATCCGCTGGACGATATTCACAATACGCAGAGAATCCGCGCTGTAATCTTAAGTGGCAAATTGCTCGATCGGCGCGATCTGGATGCGCTGCTGGCGGAGGTTGAACAATATGCGGCCTCCCATTGACTCAAGGACGTGTCATTGGACTACGTCCACGCAGCCACAATTCTTCCTGCACTTCCCCCGATGCGAAGGCCGTCCTGGCGCTTCGCAAAATATCTTGCGTTGATTTCGACAGCGCCAAGCTGTTCGATGCTGCGGAAACCCAGGCCTTTCAGAAATTCGTCCAATTCTTCCGGTGTGAAGAACACGCGAAAAGGCTCTCCAGCTCGTGCTACACGGCTGGAAAGAGCATCAAATGCGACCCTTTCTAAGAGGCTGAGAAAAGATCGCGGCACTGAGTAGTCGAAAACCACTCCGCTGCCCTGCGGAAACTTCCCGAGAAACCCAAAGGTGTGCGCGGCGGCTTCTTTTGTGAGGTACGGCACGACACCGAGCCAGGAGACGAATGCAGGCTGGTCCGCGCGAAAACCGGCAGTCAGCAATTCGGCAGCCAGTTCTTGCCCTTCAAAATCAACGGGAACGAATTTGACGGAGGTAGGAACCGGGATCGCCGCCGCAGCAAGACAATCCATCTTCCGCTCTTGCGTGTCCGGATGATCGACTTCAAAGACTTTCAAACCGCTATCCAACGCTACACCGCGATAAGCCGAGGTATCCAGACCAGCACCCAAGATCAAGTATTGAGAGACACCGCGCGCGATGCTGGCCGCCAATTGATCTTCCGCATGGCGGCTGCGGGCCACCATAAATGCGCGAAGGTGCCTTGCGATGCGGCTCTGATGGCTCGCCGGATCCGTGCGGATTTCTGCCGCAGCCTCGCCAACAATGCGCACCGCCAACGGGTCATCCAAAACTTTCGGGGAATCGAGCAACTGATGCGCCGCGCGCCGCAATGCCACGCGCAAGGCCGTCCGGCTTGGAACGCTCTTTCGCATGGGAGAATTTTAGCCTGAGGAGAAAGCGGATTTCTCGTTGCGCAGACTCCGCCTGCCGCAGGCAGGCTCGAATGACACCGGCACAATAGCGTTGCCGTCCTCAGAGCGCCACGGGAGCGGTTTTGCGCGGAGGGTTGAAGAACGGCAGCGGCACAATCTTAGCGGAAACGGTTTTGCGGACGGCCTCGACGGTCAATTCCATGCTGAGAGTGGAGCCGAGAGCGGCGCTTTCGCGGCTGACGGAGGCAAGAGCGATCATCCGCTTCAAAGTTGGCGACCAGGTTATGGAGGTAGCCTTGCCGACTTGACGGCCGCCGCGATAGACGGGCACAGCCACCCGCGATGCCGTAGCTGGAACTTGCGGCGCCATGCCGATTTTTTCGTATAGAGTCTCCACCTCGCTCCAATTCATTTCCAATCCGATCAGCGACCTTGCCGGGCCGCCGCGCTTAATTTCTTCTTCGAGAGCCTGACGTCCGACGAAAGTCTCTTTCTTCAGGTCCACTAGCTTCCCCAAGCCGATTTCACCTGGCGAATATTTTTGTTGCTCGATAATCGCGCGCTTGCTGGAAATGTAGTCCACTTCGATAAGAATCAGGCCGGCTTCAATGCGTGCGATGTCCAGCGCGACCATACCGGCAGGATGGATATCGAACGCCCGGCCCTTGGCCATCAATTCGTCGAAGACTTTGACGGCGTCTTTCCAGGGTACCCAGATTTCGTAGCCGAGGTCGCCGGTGTAACCGGTGCGCGAAATGTCCACCCGCACACCCGCGATTTTTCCATGCGTGACCCGAAAGTATTTCAGTCCGGCGATATTGGCCTCAGCAACGGCATGCAGCAGCTTCCCGGTTGTCGGACCTTGCAGTGCAAGCGCCGCCACGTTTTCGGAAATATCTTCGATCTGCGCGTCCAGGCCGAGAGCGTTCTGTTGGAACCAGCGCAGGCTTGGATCGGCCGCAGTCCAACGATATTCATTTTCGGCGAGGCGGGTGATTGTGCCATCGTCGATGACTTTGCCTTCGGGGTCGCACCAGCAGCAGTAGATGACCTGGTCGACGGCCACTTTGTTGATGTCGCGGGTGATGACGCGATTGACCAGTTTCGTGGCGTCGCGGCCGGTTACGCGGTACTTAAATAAGGGCGTGATATCAATCAGCGCGGACGAATTGCGGATGGCGTTGTACTCGTGCTCGTGTGTCATTTCGTACGCGCCGACCGTGTAGTATCCCGACCATTCCTTGAAATTCAGGCTCTCGCACAGGGCGAGGGTTCTCTCGTGGAAAGCGGTTCCGACGGGCACAATTCCTCCAGCGCAGATGAAGGCCAGGCAAGCAGCAGATTATAGTTTCGATTTTGCTTCCGCTGCAAGGTTACGAAAGGACTACTTCTAGCGCGCCTTGAGAAGCGAAGAGTCTGCCAGTAGAATGATTCGTCCTTGCAACGTGCAAATTGCCCTTGTCCGTGCGGAGTCATAACGAATGCCTCAGTCCTACGATGTGGTGGTCATCGGAGGCGGTCACAACGGCCTGGTGAACGCCGCGTATCTGGCAAAAGCGGGAAAGAAGGTGTTGGTACTGGAGCGCCGCCACGTTCTCGGAGGAGCGGCGGTTACGGAAGAAATTATCCCGGGGTTTTTCTTTTCGGAGTGCTCCTATGTAGTCTCCCTGCTGCGGCCCGAAATCATCCGCGAACTCGATTTGCCGCGTCACGGGCTCGAGATTTTGCCGCTTGACGGGACTTTTTCGCCAATGCTCAACGGGGATTATTTGTGGCGCGTGAACGACCACGCCAAAACACAGCGGGAAATCCGTCGCCATTCACGAGTGGATGCGGAAGCCTACGACGAATTCTCGAAAATGATGACTCCGATGTGCCGATTCGTGAAACCGATGCTTTCCATGATTCCGCCCGACCCGACCACGCTGTACCTCAAGGACCTCAAGCAGTTGAATTTCCTGCTACAACGTTTCCGCGAACTTTCTTCGGACGAGCGCTACACCCTGATCCAGTTGATGACCATGAGCGCGGCGGATTTTTTGGAACAGTGGTTTGAAACCGATGTTCTGAAGGCCACCATGTCCGCTTCGGGAATCATCGGGACTTTTCTCGGGATTCGCTCGCCCGGCACAGCGTATGTTTTGTTGCATCACTACATGGGAGAAATTGACGGCGCGTTCCGTTCGTGGGGATTCAGCCGCGGCGGAACCGGAGCAATTTCGCTGGCGATTGCCGCCGCGGCACGGGAGGCGGGCGCGGAAATTCGCACGCAGGCGCCGGTGGAGAAGATCGTGGTCAAGAACGGCAGAGCTGCGGGAGTGGCCCTGAAATCGGGCGAAGAGATTTTCTGCAACGTGATCTCGTCGAGTGTGGATCCGCACCTTACATTTGAGAGATTCCTCGAGCCGAAAGAACTGCCACCGGATTTCCTGGAGAGCGTGCGGAGATATAAATTCCGTGGCTCGTCGGGCAAGGTGAATCTGGCTCTGGACGGGCTGCCGGATTTCAAGACGTTGCCCGGTGCGGGAGCTCATTTGCGCGGGGCGATTTCGATTTCGCCCAGCATGGAGTACATGGAGCGGGCTTACGACGACGCGAAGTACGGACATTTTTCGAAGCGGCCGTACATCGACATGGTGATACCGAGCCTAACGGATCCGTCTGTCGCGCCTCCGGGAAAGCACGTGCTTTCCTGTTTCGTGCAATACGCGCCGTACAAACTGGCAGAAGGCACATGGGACGAGCAGCGGGAAGCGTTCGGGAACAACGTGATCAACACGATCGCGCAGCATGCGCCGAACATCAAAAAGCTGATCATCGGCAAGCAAGTGCTGACGCCGCTCGATCTGGAAAGAGAATTTGGGCTGACAGAAGGGAACATTTTCCAGGGAGAGCTTTCGCTCGAGCAGCTTTTCTTCCTGCGCCCGGTTCCCGGCTGGGCGTATTACCGCACCCCGGTGCACAACCTTTATATGTGCGGTTCGGCGACGCATCCCGGCGGCGGCATCATGGGCGCAAATGGACGAATCGCGAGCCATGTCATCTTGAAAGAATGGAAAAAGGCGGCCAACTGACCATGCCCATTGGACAGAAAGTTGTGCTGATCGGCGGGGGGCACAACGCGCTGGTCACCGCGTTTTATTTGGCGAAAGGAGGATTCAAGCCGTTGGTGCTGGAACGCCGCGAAGTGGTTGGCGGCGGAGCGGTGACGGAGGAATTTCATCCTGGGTTTAAAGCTTCCACGTTATCGCACACGCTGGGGCCGCTGCGCTCGGACATTGCGAAGGAAATGGAGCTTGAGAAATTCAATTTGCAGATTTTCCGGCCCGATCCGCGCTTGTTTGCTCCTGCTCCCGATGGCCGCGGATTGCTTTTTTACGAAGACCCCGCGAAAACGGCCGGCGCCATTTCGCATTTGTCGGCGAAAGACGCGGCGAAGTACGTCGAATTCGCGAAGGAGTTGGAAAAAGTTGGCGATGTGTTCCGACAGATTGCGGCGATCACACCGCCAAGAATCGACAAGCCATCGCCAGAGGATTTGTGGAACTTGCTGATGACGGGGCGAAAGGTCCGCGGGCTCGGAAAGCGAGGGATGCTGGACCTGCTGCGGTGGGGCCCGATGGCGGTTGCGGATTTCGTGGCGGAATTTTTCGAAACGGAATTGCTGCGGGCGGTGATCGCCGCGCGCGGCATTTTTGGAGCGAATCTGGGGCCGTGGTCGGCGGGATCGACGGCAGGGCTACTGCTGAGGGCGGCGGCTGATCCGCATCCTGTCGGCTCGGCGACATTTCCGCGGGGTGGGCTCGGAGAATTTTCGCGCGCGCTGGCCGAGGGGGCCACAAAAGCGGGAGCGGAGATTCGGACTGACGCGGAAGTGGCTCGAATCCAGACGAAAAACGGAGCGGTGGCCGGCGTGGCTCTGGCCAATGGGGACGAGATCGCGTGCGAGGCGGTGGTTTCCGGGGTCGATCCGAAGCGGACGTTTTTCCAGTTGCTGGAGCCGGCGATTCTCGATCCCGTGTTTGCGATGAGGATGAAGAATTTTCGGGCACGTGGGAGTGTGGCGAAGGTGCATCTAGCGCTCGCCGAGTTGCCGCAGTTTCCGTCGCTTGCGAATGCGGTGGCGCCGGATGGATTCCATGAAGCGCTTTCCGGGCGAATTCACATCGGGCATGAGATCGATTATCTGGAGAAAGCGTTCGACGCAACCAAATACGGAGAGATTTCTGCGGAACCGTTTCTGGATGTGACCATTCCTACGCTACTTGATCCTTCGCTGGCGCCGGAAGGGAAGCACGTGCTGAGCGCGTACTTTCAGTTTGCGCCTTACGAATTGAAGGAAGGGAACTGGCGAACGCGCCGGGACGAGTTGGCGAAGAGCGTGATCAAAACGTTGGGGGCGTATTCGCCGAATTTCGGAAACCTCGTAGAAGCAACGCACGTGATAACCCCCATGGATTTGGAAGAGACGTATGGTTACACGGGCGGGCACATTTTTCATGGGGAGTTGGCGCTGGACCAGATGTTCACGATGCGGCCAGTGCTCGATTGGGCGCGGTACCAGACGCCGGTGCGCGGGTTGTTCCTTTGCGGGAACGGAACGCACCCCGGAAATGGCCTGACGGGGGCGTGCGGAGCGAATGCCGCGAAAGAAATCATTCACGAGCTGCGGTGAGAGAGCGTTCCCCGCATGAAGAGGCGTCTCCGCGGGTTCATTTTGTATTAAGTTAAGGTTGAGACCGTCCGCGCGCAAAAAAACGCGCGCTCAGGATGACAGCGGACTACATATCATTACATCCTGCCGGGATGGGGCGCAGCCTTTTGGAGCTCAGGGTAAACGGTCCCGCGCCCTACGAAGAGAAGAAACGTGGCGACGATTGACAGAGCGAGGCTAGAAAGCCTGTTGGAACGCCAGGAGAAACTATTTGTAGCGGAGCATCCGCGGTCAGCAGCGCTGTATAAGCGGGCGGAGAATTCGCTAATAGGCGGCGTGCCGATGAGCTGGATGAAGAAGTGGGCGGGGGCATTTCCTGTTTTTGTGGCGCACGCAAAAGGGGCGCGCTTCACATGCGTGGACGGGCATGAGTATGTGGATCTGTGCCTCGGCGATACGGGCGCGATGACGGGGCATTCGCCGGAGGTGGTCGTTGAGACGGTGGCGAAACGAGCGCGCGATGGAATCACGCTGATGTTGCCGACGGAAGACGCACTGTTCCTGGGCGAGGATTTGAAGAAGCGATTTGGGTTGCCGTACTGGCAATTTACGCTGACGGCGACGGATGCGAACCGGTTTTCAATTCGCATCGCGCGAGAGATTACGCAGCGCTCGAAGATTCTGGTGTTTCATTATTGCTATCACGGGACGGTGGATGAGTCATTCGCGGGATTGCACGACGGTTTGGTTGTAGCTCGACGGGGAAACATAGGGCCGCCGGTGAATCCGGCGGAGACCACGCGGGTGGTGGAGTTCAACGATCTGAACGCGCTCGAAGCAGCGCTGAAGCACCATGATGTCGCGTGCATTCTCGCCGAGCCGGCGATGACGAATGTGGGAATCATCCTGCCGGACGACGGTTACTGGAAAGCGGCGAGAGAATTGGCGCGACGGTATGGCGCCCTTTTGATTGCGGACGAGACGCACACGATTTGCGCGGGCCCTGGTGGATGCACGGCGGAATGGAAGCTCGAGTCGGACATGCTGGTGTTCGGGAAAGCGATCGGAAGCGGAATTCCCGGCGCCGCGTATGGATGCACAGAAGAAGTGGCGCAGCGCATTGCGGCGCGAATTCATTTGGAGGATTGCGATGTCGGTGGGATTGGCGGAACGCTGGCGGGAAATGCATTGTCGTTGGCGGCGATGCGTGCGACGCTGGAGCATGTGCTGACCGCGAAGAACTTCGAGAAGATGGTTGCGCTCGCGGTGCGATTTAACGAGGGCGTTTCTTCGGCGATCGGCGCGTTCGAGTTGCCTTGGAACGTGCAACGACTCGGCTGCCGCGCCGAGTATACGTTTTGCCAGAAGCCACCGCGGAACGGTGCCGAATCAGCAGCGGCTGCGGATTTCGGGTTGGAGCGGTTCCTGCATTTGTATGCGTTGAACCGGGGAGTGCTGTTAACGCCATTTCACAATATGGCGCTGATGTGTCCGGAGACGACAAGAGAGGACATTGACAGGCACACAAAAGTTTTTGGAGAGGCGGTGGTCGAGCTGACGTCCATCGCGTCGATTACCAATTAGGTACCCATCCCCGATTCTCTATTTTCACAAATGTTGATTTTGAAGGAGAGGCCCCGCGTAGAAACGGTGCGCTTACTATACTTTGTAAATATTGATTTTAATGGAGTTGTAGCGACTCGCGGCGTCGGGAATGACGGTTGATTTGTCAAAGAGCGAAGCCTGCCTAGGAGCTGGCAGGCAGGTAGCCGGACCCGACCGACCGTGGAAAAACAATGTGTACCATAGAATAAACATAGAGTCAAGAAGAATCTGTGTGGATTGAGCCGGCCGAGTAGGGGTCCAGCAATGTTGGACCCCTCTGACGAAGGCATGAAGTGTCGGACTCCAATGAAGACTCACGCCGAGGCGGCTGCTGCAGCGCCGGCGACCTCGATGAGCTTGCCGGAACCGACCTCGTACACGTAGCCGTAGACGGGAATGGATTTGGGAACGAGAGGGTGATTGCGGATGCGAGCTACATCGTCGAGGACGGCTTGCTTCTGATCCTTGATGGTCAGCCAGTCGATGTATTCGCCTTCGCGGGAGCCCGGGCCTTTGCCGACGTCGCGGAAGCCATTGGCAGTGAGTTCGGCGGTTTCGAGGCTGGAACTCAGCAGGCCACGCATGACGTCGTTGGTGAAGAATTCCATGCCGCAGTCTGTGTGGTGGATGACGAAGAATTCGCGCGTGCCGAGGAGTTTGTAGCTGATGACCAGGGAACGGATGGCGTCGTCGCTGGCGCGTCCACCGGCGTTACGGATAACATGCGCGTCGCCTTCGGCGAGGCCGGCGAGTTTCGCGGGGTCGAGGCGGGCGTCCATGCAGGTGAGGACGGCGAAACCGCGCGCGGGGGGAAGGGCGAGTTTGCCCTTTTCGCCGAAATTGGATGAGTACTTTGCATTGGCTTCCAGAACTTCCGACAGAATCTTGCTCATGATGCGCTCCTTGCCATTTTTTGAATTGAGCTGTCCGGCCGTGTCCAACTTCCCTAGCATCACCCCAAAAAATGGAAAAGCCCGCGAAGCGAGTCGCGGGCCAAAAGGAAATCCGGGCAGATGAAACCTAGCCGCCGGGGTCCTTCCGCCCACCTTGCGGACAACAGCTACACGAGCAACAAGCGAGCGGGATTGCGGAAAAGTTGGAGCGGCCGAACATGGGAGGACAGACTACGTTGTGGGAGCAGGGAAGTCAAAGGGTAGATAAGGCGAAAATAGAAATTCGAAAATTAAAAATGGACTGAGCTAGAAGGCCGCGTACGGCGCGTGGGACAAGCTGGGCTATACTGCGGGCTGCGATAAAAAGCCTGTCTTCGGAAGGCAGGCCAGCGCTACAACGAAGAATGGAGTCGGTCATGGCGGATTATTATTTGTTGAAGACGGAACCATCGGAGTATTCGTTTGCGGATTTGACGAGAGACAAAGAGACGGAATGGGATGGAGTGAAGAATCCCGTGGCGATAAAGCATCTGGGCGAGATGGACCAGGGGGTGAGACTGATTATTTACGAGACGGGCGATACAAAGAGCGCGGTGGGGATGGCGACGGTAGTGTCCCTGAATGCGCAAGATCCAAAGAAGCCGGTGGTGAAGGTCAAGGCGGGGAAGGCACTGGCAAAGCCGGTGACGCTGGCTACGATTAAGGCTAACAAGTTGTTTGCCGATTCACCGCTGGTGAGGATTGGGAGATTGTCCGTAGTACCGCTGACGGCGGCGCAGTATAAGGCGCTGGGAGGAGGGTGAGGATTGCGTGAGATTCGTCCCGGTTTGATTGTTCAAGGGAAGGTGTCGCGCCTACCGCGCTGACGCTTGGTGGGGCATCGGTGCGAATTGATTGATTGAGGTCAATCGATCGTTGAGATCCTTCTCGCGAACAGTGCTCCTCAGGATGACAAGCGTTGAATTGATGGTGGCGGAAAAGAAAGCGGATCCCTCAGGCAAACGCGCCCTCAAAGCATGCAGGTTACGTGGGCGCAATCCCAGTAGAGCAGATTGAGGTAGAGTTTCCGTGGCCGCCGGTCACCGGGCTTGATGACGAACCAGCCGTCGGCCGGCAGCTTAATGTTCAGCGAGTGGTGAGCAATCACTTTGTATTTTCCAGGACCAAGGCGGAGGGAAGCCCGACCGCGGAGGTCCGTGGTCAGCGTGATCCTATCCTTTCCCCTGGGCCAACCTTCCACTGCACCAATCGGGTGAACCGTGACTGTCGAACCGAGGGCGGGCGAATTGTCTTCGGTCACGACGACGGTGACGAGCACTTTTGCAGGGGATTGCGGCGGCGGAGGGGATTGTGCCGAAGAAACGGGCGCCAGGCAGCCGAGAAGAAGAGCAATAAAAACAGGTGTGGCCTGGATGATTCCAGACATGGGGTCCTCCGCGAACCGGATCATGAGGTATTCGCTTTCTTAGTTAGAACGATGGCATGGCGGAAACTTGCAGGCGTTTAGACGATTTGCGGGCGCGAGCGAATCAGTAGAGGCCGGGGATGAGGCGGCTTACTTGCTCGCTGTAGCTGACATATTCTTCGCCGAAGGCCTGTAATAGCGCAGATTCCTCGACGCGAATGCGATAGAGGAGCGCGGCTGTGGTTGGCACCACGGCGATCGCGAAGCTGAGCCAATTGCGAGAATGCAGACCAACCGCGACGAATACCAATATCAGGCCGAGATAGGAAGGATGGCGGACGAAGCGATAGAGGCCGGAGCGATTGAGTTTTTGCGAATCGAGAATCGCTACGTTGGAGCTGAAAGATTTGCCCAGGGTGAAGATCGCCGTCCAGCGGATGGCGAGCGCAATGATCAAAACAATCACACCGAAGAGTTTCAGGGTGCGGGTTCCGCCGAACATGTTGGGAGGCGTGGTTTCGCTGATCCAAATGGAAGCAGTCATGGAACTGAGAATGACGATCCAAAGGAGGAGAAGGGATCTGCGGTCGTGGACTTTGCCCGTGCTCTGCTTGGTGCGCGTGCCGACTCCGATGATTACTTCTGAGGCGACCCAAGTCCAATAAAGGATTTGCCAGGCCATGGGAAGGGTCATGGCGATGCTTTCGGGAGTGGGCGGGCAGGAAGGTTGTCGTCTGGTTGGAGAAGGTCCCACTTGTTGCCGTAAAGATCCTCGAAGACGGCGACGGTGCCGTAGGATTCCTGGCGAGGCTGCTCGAGAAATTTGACGCTTGCGGCCTGCATGAGGCGATAGTCACGCCAGAAGTCGTCGGTGTGAAGGAAAAGGAAGACGCGGCCGGCGGCCTGATTGCCGACTTGTTGGACTTGTTCGGGAGCGTCGGCTCGGGCGAGAAGCAGATTTGCGCCACGAGAGCCTGGAGGAGCGACTATGAGCCAGCGCTTCCCGGTGGGGAGGGGCGTGTCTTCCACGACGCGGAAGCCGAGGGATTCGGCAAAGAAGGCGAGTGCTTCGTCGTAGTCGCGGACGAGGAAAGTGACATGAGCGAGGGATTGCGGCATGCGTTGAGATTATCGCATTGGCGACGGACGGTGGGAAAAGAGAAGAAAAGATAACGCAGAGATGCTGAGAACACGGAGAATCGCGGGGAATAGGCGCACACTCAGAAACGGCATGCGGGGCGTCACGGGACTCTCAAGTGAAGGGATCTTGCGGGCATGGGGTCCAGCCCTTCGGGGCTCAGTGTACGAAGAGTAGTACGCCACCGGCGAGGCGCGATTGAGCTCGGAGCGCACGGAGCGAAGGGCGCTTGTGAGGGGTATTCGCGGCGCTTATAATTAAGTGTTGCGCAACGAGGAGGAGGGCTGGCATGGCGACGTCAAAGGCGAAATTGCACGGGAATGTGGGCGAGTTCACGAACGAGCCGTTTATCGATTTTTCCAAGCCAGAAAATAAGAAAAAGATGGAAGCGGCGCTGAAGAAAGTGCGTGGCGAGTTTGGCCACGAGTACCCGATGTGGATCGGGGGAAAGAAAGTGACCACGGCGGGGAAAAGGAAGTCGACAAACCCGTCGAAGCCGACGGAAGTGGTCGGCGTGTTCCAGGACGCGTCGAAAGAACAGGCGGTTCAGGCGATCGAAGCGGCAAACAAATATTTCGATGTGTGGAAGAAAGTGCCGGCGCAGGAACGGGCCAAGTGCCTGTTCAAGGCGGCGGCGATTGTGCGCGAACGCAAATTCGAGTTGGCTGCGCTGGTGTGCTACGAAGTGGGGAAGACGTGGATGGAGGCGGACGCGGACGTCGCGGAGACCATCGATTTTTGCGAATTTTACGGGCGGGAGATGCTTCGGCTAGCGGAGCCGCAGAAATTGACGCCGATGCGCGGCGAGCGGAACTACCTTGTCTACATCCCGCTGGGAGTGGGCGCAGTGATTCCGCCATGGAACTTCCCGATGGCCATTATGGCGGGGCTGGTGGTGGCGTCGCTGGTGACGGGAAATACGGTGGTGCTGAAGCCCGCGTCGGATTCACCGACGATTGCGGCGAAGTTCGTGGATATTTTGTTTGAAGCGGGAGTGCCGAAGGAGGCAGTGCAGTTCCTGACGGGCCCTGGCGGCGCGGTGGGCGACACCCTGGTGCAGCACCCGAAGACGCGGTACATCGGATTTACAGGATCGAAGGAAATTGGGTTGCGGATTGCAGAGTTGGCATCGAAACCCGCGCCCGGACAGATCTGGATCAAGCGGACTGTGCTGGAGATGGGCGGCAAAGATGGAATCGTGGTGGACGACGAAGCCGACGTTGACGCCGCCGTGGAAGGAACACTGCAGGCGGCGTTTGGATATCAAGGGCAGAAGTGCTCGGCGTGTTCACGCGTGATTGTGAGCCAGAAGGTGTACGACACGTTTTTGAACAAACTTGTGGAACGGACTAAGAAGATCAAGGTGGGACCGAGCGATGACCCGAACAACTACATGGGTCCAGTAATCAGCGAGCCGGCGATGAAAGGCATTTTGGACTATATTGAAGTTGGGAAGAAGGAAGGGCGATTGATGACGGGTGGCGGGCGCGCCGCAGGCGACGGCTACTTCGTGGAGCCGACGATTATCGCAGATGTGGATCCGAAAGCTCGGCTGGCGCAGGAGGAAGTGTTCGGTCCCGTGCTGGCGGTGATCATGGCAAGGAATTTCGATCAGGCGATGGAGATTGCGAATAACACAGAATTTGGATTGACCGGAGCGGTGTATTCGAAGAACACGGCGAAGATCAAACGCGCAGAGGAAGAGTTCCACGTGGGGAATTTGTATTTGAACCGGAAGTGTACGGGTGCGATGGTGGGGGCGCATCCGTTCGGGGGTTTCAATATGAGTGGAACGGATTCGAAGACCGGCGGGAAGGATTATTTGTTGCTGTTCTTACAGGCCAAAGCGGTGGCGGAGAAGGTGAGTTAGGAAGGTCGAAATACGAGAATAGAAAACCGAAAGTAGAGAATACGAAGAGAAAGGCTTAACACCGAGGGCACTGCGGAAAGACCGCAGGGATCGCGGAGGAATCGAACGGGGCGGATGAGAATCCGCCCCTTTTTCTTGGTAGGGCGCGCCCTCGGAAGGCGGCCGCTACAAAACCCAAGGTGCACCATCGGCAGTGACTAGGCAGGCTCAGGAGAATTCGGGGAGGAGACCTTTTTTAGGACGCGGTAAATGGGATAACTGCAGGCGATCGCGATGAGCGTGAGGTAACTGTTGGTTGGGTCTTCGCGAACGGCTTCGATGAGGAACGCGACGGAGCCGACGAGAGCGAGGACGGTCGTGTAGGGGTAGCCCCAGGCGCGGTAGGGGCGAGGAAGATCTGGCTCACGGCGGCGCAGGAGAAAGAGAGAGATGAAGGAGAGGACGTAATTGGTGACGAAGAAAAACGCCATCATGGCGATGACGCGCTCAAAGCTGAAAATGGCGAAGGCTACGCCGACGATGGCGCTGAGTAGCAGGCCGACGGTTGGAGTGCCCCCTTTATTCACGCGAGAAATAGCGCGGAAGAAGAGGCCATCGCGGCTCATGGCGTAAATGACGCGGGCGGCCATGAGGTGCAGGGCGTTGAGGCTGCTGAAAAGAGCGAGAACCATGATGGAACGAAAAATAAAATCGCTGTGATGGCCAAAAACGCGCTCGGCGGCCAGGCCGAGGGAGAAATTGTTGCCGGCAATTTCCTGCATAGGAAGGACGTACAGCACGGCCGCGTTGACGAGAAGATAGATGAGAACGATGGAAAAGAGGCTGCCGAAAATCGCGCGGGGAACCAGGCGGCCGGGATCTTTTACTTCATCGCCGAAGTAGATGACACCGTCCCAGCCGTCATAGGTGTAGATGGTGGCCTGGACGCCGAAGAGGAGAGCAGTGATGAGGGCGGCGCCGGCGGGAATGGTGATGGGAACGGCGGCGTGAGCGAGAGGAACCGCTTCGGATGCGCCTTGGCCTCGACCTACGGCAAAGCACGCGACGACAATCGCAAGGAAGGCCAGACCCTTCAGGACGGTGGTCAAGTTCTGAACCTTGCTCCCCATGCGGATGCTTCTCCACTGCAGCAGCGCGAAGATGACGATCACGGAGACAGCCGTCACTTTGATCTTCATAGTGCCGTTGAGGACGGGGAAGAGACGCGCGCTGTATTCGCCTATGACAATGGCAACGGCGCCGATGGTACCGCAGGTGGAGAGCCAATCCCCCCAGCCGACGATAAAGCCGGCGAAATCGCCGATAGCGCGGCGGGAAAAATTGTACTGGCCGCCGCTTTTGGGGATGGCGGCGCCGAGTTCGGCGAGCTGAAAGGCGCCGACGAGGGCATAGAGAGCCCCGGCGAACCAGACGCTGAAGAAGAGCCAGTGATTGGGGAGACGCGCGGCGATGTCGCCTGGAGTTCGGACAATTCCGGCCGAAACTGTGTTGCCAACGGCGACCGCGATGCCGAAACCTACACCGAGGATTTGCAGGAGTTTGCCCTTTTCCCTGCGAGGATGCAGCGGACGCGCGGGCAGTTCGGCGGCGAGGGAGTCAGTGGGCGTCGACAAAGTGGGGTCTCATGGGGACTTGCAGTGTGCGCCATCATACGTTGGTGAGGAGAAGAAGGGAAGCAGCGCAACGAAGCATCGAAGCCAACGAAGGAAGGACGAAATAGAAGCATTTCGGATCTTTGTCGAGACGCGCGTCCAGCCCTTCGGGACTCAGCGTAAACAGTGCTGGACCCCTACGAAGAGAAAGGCGGCCGCCTCAGGAGGCGGCCGCGAAACACAAAGAACAACAAAGATGCCGGCCTGAAGGCGCGGCGCTAGGAAAGGGAAAAAGACCCAAGCGCACAGGCAGAGCGCCTGAGCTACGTTCAGTGCATTTTGGGAATGCGGGGGAGTTCGTCGTCAGCTAGGGCGAGGGTGAGTTGACCTGATAGGGAATTGGAAAGAACGCGGAGGGAGGAGCAATCGTTGACAACCCAGTCGGCGCCGGCAGCAAGAAGAATTTCATCCGGGCTGGTGGTGCGGACGGCGAGGACGCGCGACCCTGCTGCCTTACCGGAGCGCGTGCCGGAGGCGGCGTCTTCAATGACGATGCAAGATTGCGGGGAAAGATTCAAAGCGGCCGCGCCTTTGCGGTAAGGTTCAGGATCGGGCTTGCCATATTGGATGTCGCTGGCGGTGACGAGATATTGCACATATTGCCACAGGCCGGCGGCCCGAAGGCGAACCTCAGTGAGAGCACGGGTGGCGGAAGTGACCACGGCGGATTGTGAAGGACCAATCGCGGCGAGAAGTTCTTTCGTGCCGGGAAGCGCGACGACACCGTCGATGTCTTCGATCTCAGCTCGCTCCATCCAGTCATTTTCGGCGAGATGAACCGTGGGATCGGCGTGCGGAAGTAGCTCCTGAATGGAGGAGAGGCTGGGGCGGCCATGAGCGAGCTGCACAGCATGAACCGGGTCGAGATGGTGCTTGATGGCCCAACGCGTCCAGACGCGGGCCACGGCGGGTGTGGAATCGACGAGGACGCCATCCATGTCGATGAGCAGGCCTTGGCAGAGGATTTCGGTCATCGAATCATTCTAGTGAGGTTGTCCGTTCTCATAAACGGTGGATTAGTTGACTTAGTCTAGTAGGGAACCGTGAAAAAGGAAGTGAATACGCACGAGGCGAAGAGACACTTGTCGCGGTTGATGAAGCGCGTTGCGGCCGGCGAGGAGGTCCCGATAGCGAGCTGAGGAAACCCAGTGGCTCGCCTGATCCCGATCCGGCCGAAGGAATCGAGCCGGCTGTTTGGAATGTTCCGGGGGAAGTTCGCGGTTCCCGAGGATTTCGACGCGCCATTACCAGATGAATTGCTTGACGCGTTTGATGGGCGAGAGAAGCGAATCAGGAAAAGACCCTGAGATTGCTGCTCGACACCAGCGTAATTCTTTGGAGCGTCACAGAGGAGTATCGACTGAGCTCGCGGGTACTTGAATCGATGCGCTCAAAGACGACACTCTTATATGTAGCGGAAGGTTATTCCGCGCGCATTTTGATCGCGATTTCCCACGTGGTCGCTGTCGACACATAGGGAGCCCGCATTGTTCATTCCCGAAGTAATTCGTGGCTTAGCCATGCAGCCGCTCGACATTACCTCTGCGCATGCGGTCGACGCGATGCCGATTGCCGCAGCACCACCGCGATCCGTTCGACAGAATACTGATCGGACAGGCAAACGCCGAAGGGATGACGCTGCTTACGACAGATCGAGTTTTCGAAAAATATAAGGTCGAATACGTGTATTGCGGCCGCTAGCGATGCCGTTAGAGGTTAGTTCCGATTCAACGCTCCGCTGTTTTCCAGCCTAACGAGGCACCTAGGCGCCGAACGTTCCCACTGCGAACTCTAAAAACTCATAGCGGCTACAAAGAACCGTAGAAGACCGCCTCGGCAGCCCGCCAGAGCACTCACGCATTTTGACGTAAACAACTGAAAAAAATTGCATTCCGGTCGTACGCGGCAATTTCGAGAATGTGGAGGACGGATTGCTGGATTGATAGCGGGGTTGCAGTCGCAAGTTCCTTCTGAATGTCTCGCCGGTCGGGGTTGGATTCTTCAGTAGCGAACTTGGGACGTGCGCAAGGTGGTTGCGCGTTCCGGTTCATCTTTCGAGCAGTTCTGCAAACCCATTTCCGCGAGTAGGTCGAAAATCTGGGGAGGGGTCTTATGAAGCTTGCTACGCGGAGCAAGGTTAGTGTGGGTGTGTTCGCGGTCATCCTCGCTACTGTTCTTTCATTCCTGCCAACATCGATGGCGCAAGTCAGCACCGGCTCTATTTCCGGAACCGTAACCGACGCGCAAAACGCGCTGATTGGCGGCGCGGAACTGAGCCTCGTGAATGCGCAGACAAATGCGGCGTACAAGACGGTATCGGACGCCAACGGGGTGTTCCGGTTCACCTTGCTGCAGCCGGGCACATATCACTTGGAAATCTCGAAGGCTGGTTTCCGCAAGCTCAATCTAGAGACCGTTCCGGTCAAGGTCGGCAGCGACACCGGCCTGGGTAACCTTACTCTAGACATCGGAACGGTCAGCACGTCGATCGAGGTGACCAACGCTCCGCCGGAAATTGAGAGCACGCAAGCGCAAATCAGTACGACCGTGACCGACGCGACGATTGCGGTTTTTCCGGGAATCCTCGAAAACCAGGGGTTGGACATGCTTGCGCTGACTGTTCCCGGGGTAGTGAACAATCGCGACATCGGCTTCTCCAATACCAACGGAGTAGGGTTTGCGGTGAACGGCATTCGCGGCCGCAATAACGATCAGCAGGTCGACGGCCAGAACAATAATGACAACTCGATCGGCGGTCCTTCTCTGTTCGTGTCCGACTCTGAGTTTGTCTCCGAATACCAAATCACCACGAGCAACTTCGGCGCCGAGTATGGCCGCAATTCCGGATCAGTGGTCAACGTTGTTACAAAATCCGGCACGAACAATCTTCACGGATCTCTTTATGGTACGGAAAACAACCAGCGACTGGACACGCTGAGCAACACGCAAAAGGCGTTTGAAGGACTGACCTCTGTCCCGACTTTCAATGACCTTTTCGTCGGTGGCACCATCGGTGGACCGATCATCAAAGACAAATTATTCTTCTTCGGAGGGGACAACGCGGAGATCATCAACTCTTCCAATGTCTACGCCACGGGCGTTCTGACGCCTACACCGGCAGGCATTGCCACCCTGGCCGCATGTTTCCCCGGCAGCGCCGGTGTTGCGGCTCTGCAAGCCTACGGTCCCTATTCAGTCAAGGGCGGAAACCCAGTTCAGCAAGGAACTGCCGCACCTGTGGATCTCACGGGCTGCCCGGGAGTCGAGGAAAACGGCATTCAGCGCACGCTTCCCACCGATTCCCGCCAATACAACTTTGTGGTGAAGTTGGATTTTCAAACAGCAAAAAATCATTTTTACGGCCGGTACATCTACAACAAATCGGTTTTCGATAACATTGATCCGGGTGGCGGCGGCGCAGCCTCCGGCTATCCCTACAATGTACCCGCGCTGGCTCAGGACTACGGCTTCAGCTGGACCCGCGATATCTCCAATCACATGGCGAACGAGTTCCGAGCGTCCTACGGAAGAGAAAATGTCGGCTTTGGAGGTAACACGCTGAACTCCCTTCCCTCACCGGGCAATCTTTCGACCGCACTCACAAACATTACTTTTAACGCCCCCAACCAGTTGGGTTTCGGTCCTAACAGCGGTTTCCCGCAGCTCCGCATCGTCAACACTTATCAGTTTCAAGACAACTGGACCTTCTATAAAGGCCGCCATTCGCTGAAGGCTGGAATCAATTTCACCTACCAGCGCTCTCCTAACACGTTTCTTCCGGACTACAACGGGAATTACATCTACAGCGACTACGGCGCGCTCGGCGCAAATGTGCCCTTCGAAATCCGCATTGCCGTGGGCAACCCGAGTTTCGAATTTCGCGAAAAAGACACTTTCCTTTATTTCCAGGACGATTTGAAGTTGACACGGAATCTCACCCTCAACCTTGGCTTGACGTGGTCGTACTTCACACAGCCGGCAGACCTGTTCCACCGGAACACCGTCAAGAACCAGACTGGCAGCGACCCCGTGTGGGATCCTGCTCTCCCGCTGAGCGTGACGGCATTCCCCTATGTTCCATCACCCACCGACAACTGGGCGCCCAATCTGGGATTTGCGTGGTCGCCCAACAAAAGTTTGCTTTCCTCGGGCGACGGCAAGACCGTATTCCGGGGCGGCTTTCGCATGGCGTATGACCCGCCGTACTACAACATCTATTCCAACATCGCCGGGTCGGCTCCCATCGTGTTGAACGATACGCTGTCCGGTCCGGTGGCGGCTGCGAATCCGATCCCCATGAGCCCATTTGGCCCGCAGGTTCGTACCGCGCTTGCGCCCTTCTTGCAGACGGGCGTCTTCGATCCACGAACCTTCGACAACACCAGCATCTCGCCAAATTTCGGGCCCGATAAGGTCTACTCCTGGTCACTGGGCGTTCAACAGCAAGTGGCCAAGAACTCGGTCCTGGAGATTCGCTACGTCGGAAACGCTGGACGCAATCTTTTTCAGACCATCGATGCAAATCCTTATATTCAGGGTCTTGCCAATGTTTATCCAAGCCTCGTGCCTGCGGGCCTGACTCCCTGTCCCGCCTCCCAGGCGGCCGTCCCCGAAGCAGTGGGCACCACCAACTGCAACCAAGGCGTTCTGCTTAGCCGCACCAACACCGCGTTTTCCAATTATCACGCGCTTCAAACAGAACTGCGCCTGAATCGCGTGTGGAACCAGCTCACTCTAAAATCCGCGTACACCTTCAGCAAAACCCTGGACAACGCCAGCGAGATCTTTGGCAACCTCGCGGCGGGCAGCACCAACGCCATTTCCCAGAGCCAGGTCAACTACACGGGGCAGGAGTATGGCCTCTCCGGACTGGATTTCCCGAACAATTGGGTAGTCACTGTCATTGAGGAGCTGCCCTTCTACCGTTCGCAGCACGGGTGGCTCGGCCATACTCTCGGTGGCTGGGCGGTCTCCGGCGTTTATACACTTTCGTCGGGCCAACCTTTTACGCCATCGCAGGTGCAACTCAACTGCGTGAGCGGCGGCGGCGCTTGCAACGCGCCGCCTACTGCGAATAATCCCTACGACACGAACTTCAATGCCGGGTTTGCGCTGCCTGACGGAGCGTTGCGGCCTTTTGTTGGTAGCTTGGCCGCTCCGGCGGATTCCGTCGGAATTTATGCGGGAGATGCGTGCGGCATTTATGGCGTCGGTTGCTCGCTGAGCGCGACACAGTTGGTCAGCCTCAATGCCATCAATCAAGGCAAGGCCACGCCAACGCTCGTCAACAGCAGCACGATACGCTACATCGCCAACACCGCGATTGCCGACCAGTTGTTCGGCACGCCGTTTGGCGATGCGGGGCGCAACAGCCTGCGGGACTTCCACACCAACGTGCTCAACCTGGCGATCTTCAAGACGGTCAACATTTCGGAGAGGTATCGCCTGCAATTCCATGCGGACTTCACCAATGCCTTTAATCATCCGAACTTCGGTTCGGTGGTGGGACAGGGAATCGATCCGTTCGTCGACGATGCCGGGCTCTCGAGCGAGTTCGTCGGCTTCGCCAATCCGTACGTGCAAAACGGCGGCACCCGGAACATCCGGCTCGGGGCGAAGTTCTTTTTCTAAGTTCGGCTGGTACCGGCTCGGCTCAACTGGCGCGGTGGAGAGCATTCTCCACCGCCGCCGTTTTTTTTTGGGTGTGGTCGATCCCTGCTCGCAGGTCAGAATTTGGAACCGAGACGGGTTTCCTTCCATCTAAACTAGTGTCGGCTTCCGGTTCTAGCCAGCCCCTAGTTTCCTCTGGAGGAAAATCGTGAACGCTCGCCCGAGTGCCCAGCCCTACATTTTCATCGCGATCGTCTGTGCCATCCCGTTGATCTTTGCGGCTTCCCGCCTGATTGCGCAAGACGCCCATTTTCATAACGCCCCAGCGGCCAGTGCGCAGTTGAAGAACCCCTACGTGGGGCAGGACGCGGCCGTTGCAGTTGGCGCCACACTCTATGCCACAAATTGTGCTTCGTGCCACGGAGCGAGGGGGCAGGGAACCGGCAACGTTCCGCCCCTCACGGAAGGAGCCATCCGAACTGCTCCCGACGGCGAAGTATTCTGGTTCATCACCACCGGCTCGATCAAAAACGGCATGCCGCCTTGGAACGCACTCCCAGAGGAGCAGCGCTGGCAGATCGTTTCTTACTTGAAAACCCTCAGGAATACTCCCGGAGGCGGCAGCGCGTCCGCTGCGCCCGAAAAATTTACTCCTGTCACGACGAACGCTCCTCCTCCGGCAGCTCCGTTTACCGATTTCCGTTTTGAGGAGCCGGGAAAGATTCGAAAGATTACGGCGGAAAGTCTTCCCACTCCCTACGCCACTGAAACTTCAAACAATGGGCCGAAAGTGGTTGCTCGCCCCAATGACGCGTGGCCGCAAGTTCCCGCTGGCTTCAAGGTGCAACTCTACGCCAGTGGCCTCGACAATCCGCGATTGATTCGTACCGCTCCGAACGGCGATTTTTTCCTAGCGGAAAGCGAGAGTGGCAAAATCAAGGTTCTCCGCGGCATCACCGCCGATGGCAAACCAAATGAAATAAGTGTTTTCGCCACCGGGCTCAATCGCCCCTATGGCATTGCGTTCTATCCGTCCGGTGATAATCCCCAGTGGGTCTACATTGGAAACACGGACTCCGTTGTGCGCTTTCCGTACAAGAACGGGGATGTCCAGGCTACCGGTGCGGCGCAGCATCTTGTGGACCTGCCGCATGGCGGAGGGCACTGGACCCGCGACGTGCAGTTCACAGCGGACGGGAAGAAGATGTTTGTTGGCGTAGGGTCGGCGTCGAACGTCGATGATACCGACACCACACCTCGGGAAAAGAATCGGGCGGACATCCTGGAGTTCAACCCCGATGGGTCCGGCATGCGCGTGTACGCCTACGGAATCCGCAACGCAGGCGGCGGGCTAATGATCCACCCGGTGACGCACGAGCTGTGGTGCTCGGTTAACGAGCGCGATGGCTTGGGGGACAATCTGGTGCCGGACTACATCACGCATGTGGAGGACGGTGGCTTCTATGGTTGGCCCTGGTGGTACATCGGCGCGCATCAAGATCCCCGCCATCCAGGGAAACGTCCCGAACTGAAAGATAAGGCAATCGTTCCTGACGTGCTTCTGCAGCCGCACAATGCGTCTCTCGAAATGACATTGTACGAGGGTTCGCAATTTCCCGCGGAATACAAAGGCGACATTTTTGCCTCCGAGCACGGCTCCTGGAATCGGTCCGTTCGCACCGGCTATGAGGTAATTCGCATACCCATGCATCAGAGTGGGCGCGCCAGCGGTGAGTACGAGGATTTTGTAACCGGCTTTGTGGTCGACAACGGACACGTCTGGGGAAGGCCTGTCGGCGTTACCGTAGCAGCGGACGGCTCGCTGCTGGTCACCGACGATGGCTCAAACTCCATCTGGCGCGTCAGCTACGCGCGCAAATAGACCTGAGCGAATTTTGCCCGGCGCATGTGTGGGCACTAGATTTCCGCGGAAATCAGGACTCGGCGAGGCCGAATCAGCCTGGGTATGTGCCGGGAGCGATGGGCAGACTCGAAGCGCCTGCATCGACGTTCAAAATGGTTCCGGTGACCTGGGCGCTCTCGTCACTGAGCAAGTAAACGACGGCAAAAGCTGCGTCGAGCGGCGTCTGGTGGCGGCCTAAGGTTAGCTTTTCCCCATCCTTTTTTATGGTGTCTTTATCGCGGCCTTGCGCTTCGTGAAGAGCCAGCTCTCCCTCCGTCAATACCCAGCCCGGAATCACGTAATTCACCCGAATCCGCTGTGGCGCAAGCGCGCCCGCAAGCGTCCGCGTTAGCGACAGGAGCCCGCCTTTCGCGGCTCCGTAGGCGACGAGATTGGGCAAGCTCTGAATTCCGCAGATCGAACCGATGTTGACGACGCTTCCTCCTCCGGTTTCGCGCATCGCCGGTACCGCATGCTTGCAGCAATAGAACGCGCCCCTCAAATTGATTTGCAGAACCTCGTCCCAAAGCTCGGTTGTGGTTGCGTCCAGCGTGGCCCGTGGAAACCAGCCGGCGTTGTTCACGAGTCCATCGATTCCTCCGAAGGTCTTGACGGCGGTTTCGATGAGTGCCGAGCAGTCCTTCTCATTTTTCACGTCAACAGCACAAAAATGGGCCGTGCCCCCGGCGGCTGCTATCTTTGCTGTCGCCATCTCGCCTTTTTCCTGTTGAATGTCACCGAGCACTACCGCCGCGCCTTCCGACGCGATCAGCTCTGCACAGCCGAAGCCGATGCCTTGCGCCGCGCCAGTGACGACAACCACCTTGCCTGAAAGACGACTGCTCATCGTTGCGCCTCCGAGGGCTGCGCTCCTTCTTATGGCTATTTCGCTCGCCGCAATGGCTGCACCTCGGTTGCCGGGCATTCTACTCCAGGTCCTGATTTGCAGATCGCTCGGAGCGATCCAAGTGGTTGGTGGGTTTACTGGACGTGGGGTGCACGATCAAAACGGTTTCTTTCTCGAAGGCTGTTTCTTCCGTGGAATTGCTGAATCCCTGACCAACAGCCGCAATCAGAAGAAAGGGAGAAAACCAGTCCCGCAATTGAAGCAAACGATGTTTTTCCTGAAATGTTCCATAGAAACCATGTGTCCATGGCAAGGGCACGTCCACCCATGTTGTGGCAAGGGGCCGCACGAGCGCGTCGAAGGGTAGTATCTCATAAGTCCAAAAGACCAGAGAAAAACGGTTAAACATCCAATGGCAACTACACTTATCAAAACCTTCGACCACACCTGCCAGGCTTCGCGGTCCAAAATACGCATATAGAAATCTTAGCTCTGGCGAGACGAGGACAATGGTTTGAGTCGCTTGAAGTGATCAAAAAGTCCTTCTCGGAACGCTAAGTGCTACGAAACCCGGCTGACCGTCCCTGTGGGTACCGGGACCCAAGTCGTCTCCGCCGACGAAGGCGCATTGGGCGGGCTGACGACGACAACTCCGGCGCGGGGCGTTGGCATCCAATTGGGCACGTTCGTTGCGGAGTGCAAGGAGTGTTTATGGCTACTCGAGTCGGGCCCTCCGTGGTGATTCTTCTTTCGTTTTTGGCTTTGGCCGCTTTGGCGTGGCCGGCCAGGTCTTTTGGTCAGGAGCAAGGCGTTGGGGATAGGGCTGCTGCCGAGAAAAGCGGGCAGGAAGGCGCGTACCGCAGCAATGTGGACCTGGTGTCCGTGTACTTCACGGTGCGCGATGATAAGAAACGGCTGGTCAGCGACCTAGCGCAAGAGCAGTTCAGCGTGGCCGAAGAGGGCCAGCCCCAAATCATCAAATTTTTTGCGCACCACAGCGATGTGGTGCTGAACGTCGGCGTGCTGCTCGATACCGGCACGAACATGTCCTGGATTCTTGGCGAAGAAGCGCAGGCCTCGTCGGCGTTCCTGAGGCATGTGGTGCGGCACAACGACCTCGGCTTCGTGTTGAGCTACGCCTCGCGGGTTGAAACCGTACAGTTGCCGACGTCCGATATTGTGCTGCTGAGGGAAGCGGCCGAGTCCATAGGCAAGGGAGCCGCGATCGGCTTGCCGGAACAAGGCGCGTCCTCGGACTCTGGGTTGTCCATCCCAGGCGGCGGTACTGTGGGCATCAACGGAAAACGCGTCAATTCGAACCGAGCGGCACATCTTTATGACGCGATCCGTGTGGGCACGCACCGCTACTTGGAAGGCGAGGTCGGCCGCAAGGCGGTGGTGATCGTCGCGCTGTCGGGTGACTCCGGCAGCGAGTCTTCGCTGGCGGATGCGATGGACGTCTTGCTGGCCAACGACGTGATCGCCTACATTTTGCAGATTTACGACGGGCCGAAGCACGATCGTTGCGACGTGGCGCACATCTTTGAAAAAGACAGCAGCGGAGAGCCTGTGCTCAAGAAACTGGCCGAGTCCACCGGGGGCCGCTTGCTCGAAGTGCGTGGGATCGATAAACTCGACGCCGCGCTCGACGAGATTTCCGACGAACTTCATCACCAGTACAGCCTCGGCTACTATCCGGAAAACAAGAATTGGGACGGCAAGTTTCGCAAGATCCAAATCTTCGCGGGTGAGAACGGCTACAGGGTCTATGCCCGCAAAGGCTACTACGCCAAGCGTCCCGCACCAAGCGTGGCGCAAACCCGGTAGCCACCGAGCAGGATACGACGCAAATGGGGAGACCTCAGGCGAGTCGTCGGACTGCGGCAAGCCTCGCGTTGATGGTGCCAGGCGCGAGGAACTTATCTTCAAGATGAATCCCGTAGCAGGTCAACACCGTTTTGTTGAAGGACAGTCGAGGCTCCGAGCAATACCAGCAAATCTCCTTTCTGGGCTCCTTAGTCTAGTCTATAGCTCGCCATGGGTTTCTAACGAAGAATTGTGCGGGTTCGTGCGGGTTCGTGTCAACGCAACGTAGAAATGTCCGCTTCCATGGTCTTCTCCAGGGGTGATCTGCAGGCACATGGTATTTGGGTGTGGGCTTGTTTTTGGTTCTCGGTGTTTGTTCCGCGAATCCTGGAGGCCGTAGGCCGGAAGGACTTGCGGAACACCGCACCGGTGCGGGACAGGGGCGCAGGTGCAGATAGCGCCCTCGGTACCGCAACCAGTGGCTTCCATCCAATCGTTTGGGTTTGTCAAATGCCGTTTATGTACGTTTTGTGTGCGGTTGAGGCGCGCCCATTCCCGGAAATGCTAGGTTCGCCGCATTTTTATTAGGGTTTTGTGGGGTGGGAGACGGGGATTGAACCCGCGACATTCGGTGCCACAGACCGACGCTCTACCAGCTGAGCTACTCCCACCGTAGAAGGTCAGTTTAGCATGGGGCGGAGTGGGAAAAAAGAGTGGCAGGCACATGAGGCACATGCCGAGCGGGATGACAGAGCGAGGAATCGCGCTACGGGCGACGCGGGAGTCGACACGCTGCAACGCGGAAAGAGTCCTGAGGGGCTGAAGCCCATCATAGAGAAGTGATTTAAGTCGGAGCGCGAAGCTCCGACCCTCTCCGTGCGGTAGTATGCCCGATTAGGACATAGCAAGCTGGAAACGCGGGGGATGGCTCGGCCGAAGGGGCTGGGGGAGGCTTGCTAGACTCGATGATGGCGGTCCACGTCCGTGAGACTTGGCCGTTACTGCTGGGCTGACGGAACCACCGATGCCTAGCGCACAAAATGGGGTGTGTGTCCCCGCACATGAACCCGCAAACGTCGGATCGGCTTCACTTCGAAATGCAGATCGCCTACGCGCGACCCGCGATCGCGCTACTGGCGATTTCTTGCTTGTTGGAGTTGAAGCCGGCAAGAGATGCGGAGCGGGCGCTCGCGCTGCTGACCGCTTATCTGGTGGCGGCGGTGGTGGTTATCGGGCTGGAGCGGGTGCTGCGGAAGTACAACTGGCACTTGCCGCTGGCGTGCGATGTTGTGGTTGTGGGGCTGTATCTTTATTTTTCCACGGAGATGATGCCGGCGTGGTTTCTGGTGTTTTTCGTGGCGTTTGCCGCCGGTTATCGCTGGAATTTAAAGCTGGCGATGTTTCTTTCCTTCGGGTTGCTGCTGCTCGCCGTGGCCCTGCGGCTGAACCGCTTGAGTCCGGCGGGACCGCAGCCAGCGGCATTTTTCTATTTGCCGGTTTTTGCGGCGACGTTGATGGGAGCGGGAGGAATGGCGTTCCTCGGGGACCGCAACCGGCGATTCACAGAGCAGCAGGAATTTCTCAACAAGGTTTCCGGGACGATGCACGTGGAGATTGGGCTGGCGGAGTCTTTGCGGCTGCTGCTCGAGGATTTGTGCGGGGAGTTCCACACGGAGGCAGCGTTGCTGGCTTACCGCGATGCCGACCTGGAGCGGATCTTCCTGTGGCGGTTTAAATCGGGCGAGAGCGAGCGTTTGACTCCGGAAAATCTTCCGCTGACACGCTCGGACGGATTTCTGTTGGACGATCTGGACGCTTCGTTGTGTTGGAACTCGCTGGAGGGAAGCGGGTCCGGGTTTGGCTGGGACCGGAGGAACATGCAGCCGCTCAAAATCCTGCCGCGGATTCCTGGAACCACACAACAGGAGTTTCGGATACAGAATTTTCTTTCCGTGGCGTTCGATCAGGAGAACCGTCCTGTCGGGCGGTTGTTCCTGGTGAACCGGCGAAGCGACCGGCCAGCGTTCGGCAAGGAAGAACTGGCGTGGTTTGAAAAAGTGGCGCGTCACGTGAGCGAACCACTTGAAAATGTGTTCCTGTTGCGGCACCTGCGTGTGAGGGCAATCGAGTCGGAGCGTTCGCGAATCTCGCGCGACCTTCATGACGGCATTTTGCAGACACTGTTGAGCATTGAAATTCAACTGGACGTGCTCAGGCGCAAAGTGAATTCACAGCCGGAGCAGTTAGAAGCGGGCCTGGCGTCACTGCAGCAGACGGTAAAGAACGAAGGCGGCGAGTTGCGGCATCTGGTGACCGATCTGCGACCACTGCGCGTGCAGTCGGCGGACCTGGTGGACTTGATGCGGGGGTTCGGAGAGCGCTTCCGCAACGAATCGGGGCTGGCCTTGGATTTACTTGTGGATTCCGTAGATTTGCAAGCTCCGGACCGCGTTTGCAGAGAGATTTTCCAGATTTACCGTGAAGCACTCAACAACATAAAAAAGCATGCCAAGGCTTCCCATGTCGTGGTAAAACTGACGCAGGATGACAGCCGTCTTTCACTCGTAGTGGACGATAACGGCGAGGGGTTCAGTTTCGCCGGACGCTTCACGGGGGATGAACTGGACCGCCTGCGGCTGGGTCCGATTTCCATCAAGGAACGCACGCGCACGGTCGGGGGAGTCTTGACTGTGGAGTCAAATCCAGGGCATGGTGCGCGTCTAACGATCGAGGTTCCGCTCGGCTAATTATGGCGAAAACTAAACAGCAAATCCGTGTATTGATGGCCGATGACCATGCGATTTTCCGCGACGGTCTGCGAAAATTGCTCGACGGCGACGATGAAATCGTGATTGTGGGCGAAGCGCAAAACGGCGCCGAGTGCATCAAGATGCTGGCAAAGTTAAAGCCGGAGATTTTGCTGTTGGACCTGCGCATGCCGGAGAAAGACGGACTTGCGGTGCTGGAAGAAGTGAATTTTGACCAGATGCCGACACGGGTGATCGTACTGACAGCGGCGGAAGATGACCGCGATGTAGTGCGGGCGATGCGGCTGGGAGCGCGGGGCGTGGTGCTGAAACAATCCGCCACGGATTTGCTGGTGAAGAGCATTCACCGCGTGCACGCGGGAGAAATCTGGCTGGATAATCGCATGACGGCGGAGGTGATGAAGGCTTTCGCGAAGTCGTCGGAATCGGGGCCGCGGCGCGAGAAGCCGCTGCTCTCCGATCGCGAAAAGGAAATTGTGCAACTGGTCGCGCAGGGATTCCGCAACAAGGAAATTGGCGAAAAACTGTTCATTTCCGAGCAGACCGTGAAGAATCACCTGCACAACATCTTCGATAAGTTGGGTGTTTCGGACCGGCTGGAGCTGGCGCTGTATGCGATCCATCACCGGCTGATTGACCAGACCTAAAACCTCATTCCGTTCGGATTATCCTCCTCGTGGTGACGTCCAAACAGACCTGCGTCGGCTCGATCCCTTGGCCATGACGCGGCGCAAAAGCCGAGCTAGTTCTTTTGCATTATTGTGCCGGTGACTGGGCACTTCTATTCTCACTCCATATTGACGGTGGTCTGGACGAAGGGGTGAGAGCCTTCTTCAAGGGGATGAAGGGGCGTGTTCCTATTTGCGTCATGAAACTCGCTGGGCTGTTGTCGTGCAGCGAGAGGGGAATCTGCTGCGGCCATTCGGCTCTCAACGTTTCTTCGCGCCTAGTGCTTCCGTTAGTCTATCCGACCAAATTGGCCGACCAAATTGCACGGGGGAATTCATGAAGAATCTTGTGGTCTGTGTGTTGTTACTTTGCTGCGGCCTGCCGGCCGTGGCACAGGATGAGCAGACACCAATACAAATAGGCGGCGTGACGTTTTCCGGGAGTGTCCGCGAGCGGTATGAGATTTGGGACTGGTTCCAACCGACGACGGGGCAGAACCAATACGAATTTTCAGGCACGCTGATTCGCTTGGCGTTGTCTCAACAACGCGAAACGTACGACTGGAAGGTTGAGTTTGCCGTGCCGGTATTGCTCGGCATTCCTGATAAAGCCGTACAGCCGGCGCCGGCGGGGCAGTTGGGATTGGGCGGTTCCTACTACGCGGCGAACGACAAAAACCAGAACACGGCGTTTATTTTTCCGAAGCAGGCCTATGTGCGGTTCAAGGATGGCGGGTCCAGTTTGCAGCTGGGGCGTTTCGAATTTACCGACGGTAGCGAAATGCAGCCGAAGGATCCGACGCTAGTTACGTTGAAAAACGACCGCATCGGCCAACGGTTGATCGGCACCTTTGGATACAGCGACGTGATGCGCAGCTTCGATGGGTTGCACTACGCGTACTCCAACGGCCCCTGGAATTTCACGGCGGTGAGCGCGATTCCGACGCGCGGCGTATTTCAGGTGGACGGCTGGGGCTGGGTAAAAACGCCGGTGACTTACGCTGCTGTGACGCACGAGATCGACCACGGCGAAGACCAGCCGCATGCCGAGTGGCGCGTGTTTGGGATTTACTACAACGACGATCGCGGCATTCTGAAAACAGACAACCGTCCGGCTGGAGTTCGAGCGACGGATTTGAGCGCGATCAATCTTGGGACGTATGGAGGGCACCTTATCGCCGCGCTGCCGACAAGCGGTGGAACGTTCGACGTGCTGGGCTGGCTGGCGTTACAAAATGGGACGTGGGGGGCGCAGAAGCAGCGGGCCTCGGCCTTCGCGGGCGAGGCGGGATTCCAACCCCATGTTTGGGAGGCGGTGCGGCCCTGGATACGTGCCGGATACTTTTACTCGTCGGGCGACGGCAACCCCAACGACAGCGTGCATGGCACTTTTTTTGCGATTCTGCCGACGCCGCGTGTTTATGCGAGGTTCCCGTTCTTCAATGAAATGAACAATCGCGACCTGTTCGAAGAGATCATGTTGCGGCCCGGAAAGAAGCTGACGATTCGCAGTGACATCCACGGACTGTGGCTGGATAACAGCCACGATCTCTGGTACACGGGCGGCGGTGCGTTTCAACCGTGGACGTTTGGATTCCAGGGTCGGCCGTCCAACGGACATACTGGCCTGGCGACCCTGTATGACATCAGCGGCGATTACAACTGGAAGCACGGACTTTCGCTGGGGCTTTATCTCGGGTACGCCATGGGTGGCTCGGTGATTAAAGCGATTTATCCGAAGGACAGCAATGGCGCGCTGGGGTATACGGAGTTGAACTACCACTTCTGAGCTGGCGGGCAGAAACTCCGAACAAGTCGCAGGCCAGATGGACCGCAACAAGCGCCCGTCTCAGAAAGCGAGCCCGCCCAGGCAAACCCGCAACAGCCCGAATAGCATGTAGTTAGGGGGGTTCTAGTACATAAGTACTTTTTCCACCTGTCCAAATTTTGAATCGGCGGTCCTATTGTTCTCTGGTTGCGGGGCAGATAGACTCACTCGTGAATAGGGAGGTCCGCCATTGACAGGCTCAGAGCGCCGCACATCTCAGAGGTTCTCCATGCGGTTACCACTTACCGTGCGGTGGACAACAGGAGCAGCAGTCGGTGAGACCAGCACCGAATCCCGCGACGTCAGCTCACGGGGAGTTTATTTTTTTCTATCCAAAGACGTTAAAGAGGGATCGCCGGTGGAGATCCTCCTGACATTGCCGAATGAAATCACGCAAGCCGGGCCGGTGAAAGTGCGTTGTCTCGGCCGCGTGCAGCGGACGGAACCGCGCGAAGAGGGTTCCGTGGGAGTGGTGGCGGCAATCGAACGGTACGAGTTTTTGCGGGGAAGCGAAGACCACTAATCGGGGAGAAACCCGATAGGCTTCTTCGGGAAAAGTTTCCTTGCTCGCTCACTGCGGAGGCGGGCGGGAATAGCCGGGGTGCATCGGCCCCTCAGCGGAGCGCCCCGGCTGATTTTTTGTTGCGGCATTTTCAGCGTATCCATAATCCACGGTTCATTGCAGGTAATCCCTAGAAGCGCCTGCTGACCGCCAGCCAGGGTCACCTCCAAAACAACCATTGCTGACCAGGAATCGCCTGTCCTTTGGGGCAGGCGATTTTTCGCGCGGGTATCGGCGAAGATGCTGTTATCCCTGAACGGGCGAAATTTTGAGCTGCTTCTCGCATGGGGAAGCGACAGGAACGACCACTATGCCGGAACAACCGGCCAAGAACTTTCTAGGATTCCCTTGGGGCGGCGCGAAGCAGACGGAAAGGCTTGCCACGCCAGAGGAACTTGCCGAATATGGAGCGCTTGGCCCTGATCCGGACACCGAAGCGAAGATTCTTGCCCTGTTCGAAGAGCAGTTGTTGCAGGATTTGATCCGAGAAACCCCCGCCCAGCCGGTAGTAGCTGCCGGCTCCCCAGCCGCGGCGATCGAAGACTTAAAAGAAGAAGCAGTGAAAGCGCCGGAGCCCGTGTCCTTGCCGACGCCGGTGCCGAGAAACGAATTGGCGGCGGGAGTCCCGATGGAAAAGTTTCAAAAGCAAGCGGCGTTTGAGCCACAGCTGGAAGCGGAGTCTGAGGCTGAAGTTGCAGCCGAGGATCCGATTGCTATGGCGGAAAGGATTGTCAAAGAGGCTGCAGCCGCCGCGCAGAATTCGGCAGTGGAAGGAGCCGCAGAAAGGGTCGTGGAAGCGGCTCTAGGCGCGCCGTTTGGAGACAGATTGGAAAGCCTGGAGAAAGTGCCTGAACCGCGCTCCGCTAGCGGTGATCTTCTGGAGTTTGCGGAAGTGCTAGATCAACACCGCGTCTGGGTCGACACCGGCGGAGCCCACGGAGTGCAGGGTCACTTTGCAGGAGCGAACCTGACCGGAGTGGATTTGACGGCGGCAAATCTCCAGGGCGCTGAGCTACAAAAAGTGAATCTGCGGGGCGCGGATCTTTCGATGGCGAACCTACGGAACGCGAACCTTGTGGAAGCGGATTTGCGCGAAACGAATCTGCTGGGCACGGAATTTTCGGGCGCCAATCTAATGGGTGCGAATCTGTACGGAGCGCAGGGATTGTGGGCGGGCCGACTGGGCGGAACGAACCTGTTTGATGCGACGCTGCCGGAGGCGGTGGCGGCGCTGAACGGCCGACGGACGATCGAGGAGTTTACGCAAGCGGCGCGATGGTTTTACCTATTGCTGATTGCGGTGTGCGTCGTCGCTTGCGGGTTCATCGCGCTAACCACGGATGTTCGATTACTGCTGGACGAATCGGCAACGGTGACGGCTCGGATCCCCAAGATTTTGCCGCTGCAAGGATTCTATCTCGGAGCGCCGCTCTTGCTGACAGTACTTTATCTGCGGTTACAGTTTTTGCTGCTGAGGCTCTGGGGAAGTTTGGGCGCGCTGCCGGCGGTGTTTCCGGATGGACAGACGCCCGAGAAGGATGGCCGGTGGTACTTGATGGGCCCGATCCGGCCGTATTTGCGGTGGACGCGCGATCCGCACTCCGCGGTCGGGATGCTGGAATGCTACGTGGCAATGGGGTTGGCATATTGGGCTGTACCGGCGGTGCTGTTTTGCTTCTGGCTGCGGTATTTGGTGATGCAAGATTATCGCGGGACATTACTACAGGTATTTTTGCTGACGGTGGCTGGTTCGGCGGCGTGTGGATTACCGCGGATTGTGAAGCGGGTGCTGCGTCCCGGGGACTGGACGGAAGAGAGCACGCCACAATTTATGAAGGACGTTTTGCAGGCTACGCGCGTGCCGGTGCTGGTGGGGCTGACACTGTTTCTTTTGTCTTTGGGAGTGATCCGGGGACTGCCGGGCGACGGAACGCTGCGGCCGGACGTGGGACGGGGAGATCCACGTCGATGGGCGGCAACGGTTTTTCAGTTCGTGGGATACCGCCCTTATGCGGATCTGACAGATGAAAGCCTGTCGTCGCGCCGGGGAAGCTCGGGCGGCGGTAACGGGCAAGCTAACGACGCTAGCGGGCCGCGATTGAACGAAATTAATTTGCGATATTCCCGCGGGTATCACGCGGCGTTTGCGAATGCGCGGATGTGGCGAGCAAATCTGGAGGGCAGCAGCCTGGCGGAAACGGATTTTCGCGGAGCAAATTTACGCGAGGCAAACCTTCGTTCGGCGAAAATGGATCGCGTCCTGGCGGCAAAGGCGAACCTGGTGAGCGCGGACGCGCGAGGAGCGGGATTCAACGGAGGCGATTTTCAGGATTCGGACTGGTCATTTGCGAACTTGGCGGGCGCGACGCTGAACACAGCAAATTTGACCGGAGCGACGATGTACGCGGTGAACCTGATGCAGGCGAACTTGCTGCGAGCTGAACTGGCGCACACGGATTTGCGCGACGCGCATCTGGAAGAGGCGGTCCTTTCGCTGGCGAGATTGGAGCAGACGGATTTTTCCGCGGCGAAGATGATGGGCGCGAACCTGACCGGGGTGCAGGCAAAGGGAACGATTTTCTTGGAGGCCGATCTTTCGAAAGCGGACTTGCGCGGCGGGAATTTCGCGGGCGCCGTGCTGCGGCAAGTGAAGCTGGACGGGGCGAACGTGATGGGCGCCGATTTTCGCGGAGCCTTGGGATTGGAAGCGTGGCAGGTGTGCTCGACGCAGGGCTGGCGCGGCGCGCAGTTTGATGCGGACGTGCAGGCGGCAGTGCAGGCGAGTTGCGGGGCGCAGGCGGGTGTGCCGTAGATTTCGGCATCCTGCAATGATCGTCACGGACGTGAATGAACTGTGTTCTTCCTCCTGATCTAGAGGCTAAGCGCCTGGCGATCGCAAAGAGACACAACCTCTCGCTATTTGGATTAATGTTGTTTGTCGTTGGCATTCCGATGATGGCTCTCCTCGTCAGAAATACGCAGAGCAAGTGCCCTCGACCAATGCCTGTAGCCGCAATCTTGGCGTTCGCCATTCCCCGGATCGGTCTAGAATTCGCCGGGATAGTTCGAATCTTCAAACATGACCAGCAAATGTGTAGAGAGTTAGGATTCAGGTGCCCGTATTGTCAGAAGCCACTTTACGAACCGCGGAGCGGTATGAGCCTAAACGGGCTGTTCCCGAAATGTCATCGAAGCATACTTTCATAATAAGGCGATCTCTGATCCGGTTCTGACTAAGGCGCCTGCCTCAGAAGGCGGCGGCTACAAAAGCGAGGACAAAAGGCGCGTTAGAGGTCGCGTTGTTGGAAACGGTAGAGGGCCAGGGAGAGGGCGGCGAACAGGTACACGACGGCATACAGCATCATGGTGGTGCTGGGAGCGGAGCGCGTGGCGAAGGGAGAAAGGTCGAGGGTGCGGGCTACGGATGATTGCATCACGTAGGACGCACGGCGCCAGATGGATTCGCTGGGCATGATCACGCTGGAGAGAATGCCGAGGTTGATGAGGCGTTCGGATTGTGTGACGGTGCCAATCTGTTCGAGCCAGCCGCCGATGAATGCGATTCCGTGCAAGCCGAGAACGATGACGCCATTGGTTAGCGTGGAGAAGATGGTGCCGAAGAGAAACGTCAGGGTCAGGACCAGCAGGCATTCGAGATAGATGAATGATGCGCCGTCGAGTGAACCACGCATTTGTGCGTGGGCGATGAAGTGGCCGATGGCGACGACTCCGCCAAAAACCAAAGCAATATAGACAGCAATCATGGCGGCAAAACCGAGCCACTTGCCGAGGAGCAACTGCCAGCGGTGAACGGGCTTGGTGGCAATGGCGTGAATCGTGGAGGACGCGATTTCGCCGGAGATGGAGTCGACGCTGGTGAGCACAGTCATCAAGACGGCCAGCATATCGACGGCATAGAAACCAATTTGCAGGATGGAACTGAGAACCTGGGCGCGAATCAGCGGGGGAACCCTGGCGAAATGGACGTCTTTTACCTGGAAGTGAATGCCCGTGGCGAAGAGGGACAGAAACGCCGCGGCGGCGAGAAGCGCGGTCCAGAGAATCTTTCTGCGAGCCGCTTCGCGAAAGGTGACGTTCGCGATGATCCAGAGTTGGTTCACTGGCCCGGGTCCTCCCCCATGATTTTAAAGAACGATTCCTCGAGCGAAAGGCGCTGGGGCGTGAATTCGAAGACGTCGACGTTTGAAGAGATTAGGTAACGGAGAATTTCGGGCAGGGAATCCATGGAGTTGGTCGAGAAGGTCAGGCGGTCGTCTTGCAACTGCGTGGCATGGGCCCATTGGGAGAGGCCGGCGAGAAGTTCCTGGCGCAAATTATTGGCGCGGACGTGAACGTGGATTTCGCCTTCGGGGGAAGAGCGCAGATCGCGAGTGGCGATGACTTCCCCTTGCTTGATGAAGACTACGGTGTCGCAGGTGATTTCGACTTCGCTGAGGAGATGGGAATTGAGAAAAACCGTCGCGCCGCGATTTCGTTCGCCGCGGATAATGTCCCGGACGAGGTGACGACCCATGGGGTCGAGGCCGGAAGTCGGCTCATCAAGGAAAACCAGTTCAGGCTCGTGGATCAGAGCTTGCGCGAGACCGATGCGCTGCATCATGCCTTTGGAAAAGCCCCGGAGACGGCGGTCGCGATGCGGAGTGAGGCCGACGAGATCGAGATAAGCGGGAATACGCTCGCTCAGTTGCGCAGGAGTCAGTCGAGAAAGGCGGCCGTGAAGCGCAAGGAGTTCGGAGGCGGTGAGCCAGTCGTAGAAACGGAAGTCTTCGGGCAAGAAGCCGACTTTGCGGCGGATTTCGACGTTTCTGAAAGGACAGCCGAGGATCTGGGCTTGGCCGCTGGTGGGTTTGACCAGGCCGAGAAGCATTTTAATGGAGGTGCTTTTGCCCGCACCGTTGGGGCCAAGGAAGCCGAAGATTTCTCCACGACGGACCTGGAGGGAGAGCCCGCGTACGGCGACCTTGGAACCGAACTGTTTGCGAAGGCCGGTAGTTTCTATGGCCAGGTCTGTTGGCAACGGTCCTCCGTGAAGGTGTTACGGCGTGCCAAATTCGGAGAAGCCTGAACGGATTCCTCAGGAGCTAAAGCCCCGTGTTGCCTTTGTTCAATGTCGTAGCTGAAGCTCCGACCCCCTAACAGCGGCAGGCATACGCTGGTTACCTGAGGGACTCCTCGCTTTCGCAGACTTCGCTCGGAATAACGCGTTTGCTTCTTGTTTCACCAAGTGAGCCATCCCGGGTTTGGTCATTGGAGCGAGCTGGCTAATTGTACTGCGGAACTTGCGTCGCCTTTGCCGATGAGGCCGTAGATCATTTCATTGTCGACCCAGATGAGAGCGAAGGAGGGGCGCTTCGGGTTGGATTCGGGGAAGTGCATAAGCGTGCCGCGCACGCCGTTGATGGAGACGGTTTCGTAGGATTGCACGGTGCGCGGAATGGGCAGAACCAGAGTGGACTTCCAATCCACGGTTTGGCAGAACTCACGAGCCTTTTCCGGGCTCCAACCGGCCAGTTGCAGACCAATTTCCGCCAATTGCTGGATGTTCAGGTCGGACGGCACGTTGATGGTTGGGCTAGGGGCCTGCATTACAACGAGGCATGGATTGGCGGAATCGGACGGCGCTTGCGGATCGGCCTTTTTGCAATCGCCGTAGCTCAGGGCGACAGCGCGAGGAACCTGCACGGAGACCGTAGCGCCATCCAATGTAGCCGGAAGCAGAAGATCCGGGCGGCCGGCTTGATCGAGCACATCCTGGAGGCGGGAGCGATCCAGGGTCAAATGAAACGCGTGGGCGCCGGCAATTGCGAATGTCGGTTCGTCGGTGCGCGAGGAGAGGACGCGAACCGGGAAGCCGGCGGCTTGCGTCGCGGCGGCTTGCGAATCGGCGCTGGACTCTTTTTCATTGGTAGTTACAACGGCGTTATCGGAAAGCATCTTCGCCAACATTTCGAGTGGCTGCGAAGAAGTTCCCGTGTTCATGGCGCTGAAATCGAGGCTGACGGTCTGCACGCGTTCGACACGCAGCGTGGCGAGGAGGCGCTGGGCGAAGCTGCGCGTAGCGGGGAACGTGAGCGAAATCGCGAGCACGGCAGCGGCTAGAGAAGCGGCCCAGGCGAAACGCCAGCGGCGTGCGAAGATGCGGGTGAAGAAGGGAAGACGTTCTTCCGCCGACGGAAGATTGGCTTTGAAGCGGGCGAGAGCAATTTGTGAATTCGCTTCGGCGGCGGAAGGTGGCGCGTCGAGAGTGGCGAGCTTCGAAGCCACTCGCAGAGCTGAGACAGACAGCGCCTGGAAGCGCGCCTCGCAGCCGGCACAAGCTTGAAGATGGTTTTTCAACTCCGCAATCTGCGGAGGGCCGAGTTCCGCATCGAGGTAAGCGCGAAGTACTTCATCATTCGGGCAGTTCATAAGACCTCCTAATCCTTGGTGCCGAAAAGTTCCAGATAGCATTTTTCAAAGCCGGCTTCCGCGCGCATCAAGAGAGTTCCCACGGAAGAGGAAGAAACGTCGAGATGAGAAGCGATTTCCTTGTAGGAATAGCCAGAGGCGCGAAGAAAAAGAATTTGCGCCCACTCCGGTTTGACACGGGAAAGAGCCAAGCGTACGCGCTGCTGAGTTTCGGCGCGAAGCACGGCCTGAAGGCCGTTTTCGGGCTGACCGGAGGCGGAGACTGCCTGCGAGGCTTCCTTCGCGACAGATGTGTGGCGATTGCGGGCGCGCAAATCGTCGATGCCCATATTCATCGCGGTACGATAGAGCCAGCCGGGGACATTGGCGCGAGCAGTGGGAGGAAGGATGGTGCTATGCAATTTCAAGAAAGCTTCGTTGGCGATTTCCTCGGCGCGTCCGGAATCGCCCAGCATGCGGCGTAACAACGAAACCAGCCGCGGGTAAGTGGAGAGGAAGAGTTCGTCGAAATTTTGGGAGGAGAGTTTGCCGGAACCGGACGCAGGAGTGGCCATGGAGTGCGCTGTTTTCGGTAACGTTTCTATCACCTCAAGCACGGTTCGCGTCCCCTGTGTTTCTATAAGTTATACGCCGAGGTGGCCGGGAATGTGACACCCGGCGCAGGGGCGAAGGTACTACGCCGCGGCAAGCAACTCCGGCGTGGAGCTGAGAGATGTCTGATGTTAGTACAGAACCAATCGCTGTTCGGCATTGTGGCAGTTCATCATTCAAAAACACACTTTAATGCATCCGGAAAAACAGGCAAGCTGGTATGCGTTGTGTTGTCACGCCAATGAGAAGAGGAGCCACGAATGCTTCGTTTTTTGGCACATATCTTTTTTCTCTCCCCGGTGGTTCTGGTATCGTTCCCGACCGCTGCGGATAACACTCCTACCCTTGCTCTTGCGGGCGCCACAGTCTACTCCTCGCCCGTCGCCGAACCTCTGCCTGATGCGGTCGTTCTTGTTTCCGGCGGCAAAATCACCGCTGTCGGCAAGCGTGGCGAAGTCAAGATTCCCAAAGATGCGCGCGTTATCGATTGCGGCGGGAAGACCATTGTTGCTGGATTTTGGAATAGCCACGTGCACTTCAGCGATTCGCGGTGGAACAACGCTGCTACAGCGCCAGCGGCGGATCTTGAAAAACACATGCAGGAGATGCTCACGCGCTGGGGCTTTACCACCGTATGGGATCTCGGCTCGGAACCGGGCAATTCTCTCGCGTTGCGCAGGCGAGTCGAAACCGGCGAAGTTCCCGGACCCAAGATGTTTCTTGCCGGCGATATTTTCCCCAAAGGCGGCCATCCGGTTTATTTGCCTCCCGAAATGCAACTTCCCGAAGCCGCCACGCCTGAAGAAGCGGCACAAATGGCGCGTGAAGATCTAAAGATGGGTCTGGATGGCATGAAGCTTTTTACCGGCGCATTCATGGGAGACAAACCGGTCATAAACATGGACACAGCAATCGTGAAAGCGGCGGTGGATATAACCCACGCGCAGGGCAAGCCGGTTTTCGCGCATCCGCAAAACAGAGTGGGAGTCGATAACGCGACCGAGGGAGGAGTCGATGTCCTTGCGCACACAATTCCCAGCACGGAATTTCACTACGCGGCCCAAGAGCTTGCTCGGTTTAAGGCCCAGCATACGGCGTTGATACCTACGCTTACTCTGTGGACGACAATTGTAAAGGACCAGGTGGTGACGGCGCAGGCCGTACAAGCGGGCGTCGATCAGCTTAAGGCATTTTCGTCGAACGGCGGGGTCGTTTTGTTTGGTACGGATGTTGGTTTCATCACCATTTACGATACTTCCACGGAAGTCGAATTCATGCATCGGGCGCTGTCGACGGCCGAAGTGCTTGCCTCGCTTACCACGAATCCGGCCGCTTATTTTAAAGCAGTGAACAAGGGGCGTGTCGAGAAAGCCTTTGACGCTGATCTAGTTGTGCTCGATGGCGATCCTGCAGCGGACGTTCGGAATCTCGCGAGGGTCACTTACACCATTCGCGACGGGCGAATTATCTACCAGAAGTAGGAACGGCTTGTGGCGAAGTTGCGGAGAACCGCACTCCAATTGACTGGCGCTTTCTCTGGGCATCCCCAAGATACGCAGATCGAAGAGGGATTCCTCGTTTCGCGGACTCCGCTCGGAATGACAAGTCTTAAGACTCGATGGCTCGCGCGCTGAGATCCTTCGCGTCGCTCAGGATGACAACGCGAACTGTGTTGCTTGGCGTGCGGTGGCATGACGTTAGCGTTCCTCGCCGAAGCGCTTGATGTCTTCTGGGCCTTCGTTTAAGGGCTTGATGTCGCGTCCCTGGACGAGCTGGCGGATTTGGCCGACGATGTCGGGATTGGCGAGGGTGGTGATGTCGCCGGTGTCCATGTTGTTGGATATGGCGGCGAGGACGCGACGCATGATTTTGCCGGAGCGCGTCTTTGGCATGTCGGGAACGATGTGGATGCGCTTGGGACGGGCGATTTTGCCGATCATGGTTTCGATGGTGGCGATGACTTTATCCTGCACGGTTTTCTTTGGCAGCACGCCCGGCTTGAGTGAAATGTAAATTTCCGGGACGCGGCCTTTCACTTCGTCCACCACTGGAACCACGGCGGCTTCGGCGATTTCGCTGACAGTTAGGCACGCAGATTCGAGTTCCTTGGTGCCGAGGCGGTGTCCGGCGACGTTGATGACGTCATCGACACGGCCGAGGATGCGGTAGTAACCGTCCGGCGGGAGCACCGCGCCATCGGCGGCGTAATACGGCCAATCATGCCAATCCTTGCTGTGAGGATTGGCGTTGTACTTTTTGTAGTAGTTGCTGACGAAGCGTTGCGGGTCGCCCCAGATGGTTTGCATGATACCGGGCCAGGGATTGCGGATGCAGATATTTCCCGCGGCGTGAGACGCCGCAGAAACTTCCTTGCCCTCCTCATCCCAGATAACTGGATAGATTCCGAGACAAGCAGGTCCGGCGCTGCCGGGCTTCATAGGATCGAGAGCGGGTTTGGTGGTGCAGAGAAAGCCTCCGGTTTCCGTTTGCCACCAGGTGTCCACGATGACGGCTTCGCCTTTGCCAACGACTTCGTAATACCAGCGCCAGACTTCAGGCTCGATGGGTTCACCGACCGTGGTCATGTGCTTGAAGCGGTAGTTGTGTTTTTTGGGCTCGTCGGCGCCCGCTTTGCGGAGCATTCGAATGGCGGTCGGCGAAGTGTGGAAGATGTTGACATCGAGGCGTTCGGCGATGCGCCAGGGGCGGGCGGCGTCCGGAAATTGCGGGACGCCTTCGTAGAGAACGCTGGTGGCGGCAAGCGCGAGCGGGCCGTAGACGATGTAGGAGTGCCCGGTGATCCAGCCGATGTCGGCCATGCACCAATAGACGTCTTCGAGGTGAATGTCTTGATAGAACTTGGAGGTTCCGGTGACGTAAGCGAGGTAGCCACCCGTGCGATGCTGGCAGCCTTTGGGTTTTCCCGTGGTGCCGCTCGTATACATGAGGAACAGAGGGTCTTCGGCGTCCATGGAGACGGGTTCGACTACGTGATTTTTGTAATCCTTCAGAATCTCGTCGATGAAGTAGTCGCGCTCCATAATCATCGGCGAGTCGGATGTGTACTTGTGGGGATAGCGTTTCCAGACGAGCACCTTGTCGACGATCTGGCCTTCTTTTTTGGCGGTTTGCACGGCGAGGTCGGCGCTGGCTTTATGATCGACCCAGCGGCCGTTGCGGTGGTAGCCATCGGCATAGATAAGGACGCGGCTGCCGGAGTCCGCGGCACGAAGGCCGCAAGCTTCGCCGGAAAAACCACCGAACACGACGGAGTGGATGACGCCGAGGCGCGCGCACGCGAGCATGGTGATCGGCAACTCCGGAATCATGGGCATGTGAATGGTGACGCGGTCGCCCTTTTGCAGGCAGGCGAATTCGCGCAGCATGGCGGCGACTTCGTTCACGCGGCGGTATAACTCCTGAAAGGTGATGACGACGTGAGGTTCGTCTTCGGGTTCGGGGACGAAGATGAACGCGGCCTTGTTTTTCCATTTGGCGAGATGGCGATCGACGCAGTTGTAGCTGGCGTTCAGCTTTCCGCCCACGAACCATTTCCAAAAGGGAGGGTGGGTGGTGTCGAGAGTGGTGTGCCAATACTGGTCCCAGTGGAGAAGCTCCGCGTATTCACGGAAACATTCGGGAAAGTTCTTTTCGCTGAAGCGCTCCACGATGTGCGGATCGTTCAGGTTGGCTTGCGCGATGAAGCGAGCCGGCGGCCGGACATATTCCTCTTCCTTCCAGTGAACTGCGATCCGGGCTTCGGTCAAGCGTTGCTTTTTTGCTTCGGGCTTACGCTTAGGATGCTTCTTGTCCAGAATTTTCGGCACAGGTCGCTCTCCGCTGAAGTTAAGGAAGAAATCATGCTACGAGGGGAGTTCCCGCGTCAATCGACGGAGGTCTCGGCAGTTTGAGAAGGGAACGAAACCGAGGAAACCTGCGTCTAACCGAAGGACCTCCAAGTTGTTATAGTTGGGATACGTTGCATGGCCCTGCCTTGGGTCTCTGGATGAGCCACACTTTCCGAATTTCAACGCAGGTGTTTGCGATCGCGAGGGTTGTGACTTCTCTGCTGCTGGTAGTGACCGGTGCGTTTTTGCCTTCTTTGTTTGCAGCCCAAGACAACGTCGTTTTGCGCGGGACCGTGGTGAGTGCAATAGACGGAACGCCGATTCGCGCGGCGCTGGTGCAATTGCTCGGAGAAAAACCACGCGCGATGCTGACAGGCGCTGACGGAACTTTTGAGTTTGATGGGTTGGCTGCGGGAGACGCAGCGATCACGGTTCGCAAGCCCGGTTATTTCTCGGCGCATGAATATCATCCGGAGTCGGTAGGCGAGCAGCGAGTGCACCTAGGTTCGAATCTGCAGCCGATTGAGTTGAAGCTGTATCCGGAAGCGGTGATTTATGGCCGGTTGACGAATGAGAATGGGCGGCCGCTGGAAGGGATGACGGTGCAGCTCACGCGGGCGGGCACGAAGGGCGCAATTGGCCCGCACGAAAGTTTGCCGAGCGCGACAAGCAATGAAAATGGAGAGTACCGGCTTGCGGAGTTGCGCGCGGGTACGTATCTGGTCAGCGTGTCGCAGCCGCAGAAGATGGATGCGGCTTTCCCGATCGCGATGTTCCAAGTCTCCAAACTTCGCTCCGGGTATCCCACCTCTTTTTATCCCGGTGACACCGATCGCGCGCACGCGATGCCATTGCGCCTGACGCCCGGAAAAAAGGTGCAGGCGGATTTGCGATTGACCGCCGAGCCGCTGTATCGAATTTCCGGGAGTGTGCAGGGCGCGGGCGGAGCAGGAGCGATTGTCGTTGTGATTGTGAGCCAGAACGACGTGAACCCGGTCGCTGCCGCCGCGGTCACTCCTGGCAGCAATCGTTTTGTGCTGGAGAGCGTGCCTGCCGGGAGTTATTTCCTGGGAGCAGTTCAGGAACCGGCACAGGGAGCTGGGGAACAAAAAACCGGGATCAGCAGCATCGAAGTGACGCAGAACGTGGATACGGCGTCCATCGTACTGTCCGAGAAAAAGCAGATTGAAGTGCGCTTCCGTTACGAAAGGACGAATTCCACCGGAAATCCTCCGGGGCCTTCGGGGCAAGTCGCGTCCCTGGTGCGCACGGACGTGCCGATGCCGATCGAACTTTTCTCGGCGGCGCTGATGGCGAACCCGCAGACTCCAGAAGAAGGATTGGAAATAACATTGGAGCCAGGTACCTACCGGGCGGTTTTGAATGGCCAACCGGACCGGTGTGTCGCCTCGGTGAAGTCCGGAACGACGGATATTTTGAATGAAGAGTTGGTTGTGACGGCGGGCGCTTCGGTCGAACCGATCGAAGTGGTTGTGCGTGACGATTGCGGACGGGTGCAGGGCACCGTGTCCAAGGACGGGCAACCGGCGATGGGAAGAGTGCTACTGATCCCGGGAGATGCGCCGCGGCGTGGAGTTTCGGCGGCCGCGAATTCGGACGGCGCGTTTCAATTTCAGGGGTTGGTTCCGGGGAGGTATTTTGCGGTGGCGCTCGATGGTGCGGACGACCTCGATCCGGCCCATCCGGATGCGCTGGCGAAGGTGAAATCGCTCGCGACGGAAGTTGATGTGCAAGCTTCCGGAGCGGGAAACGTGAAGCTCGAGTTGAAGAGCCTGGAGCCATGAGCGTTTTGAGAACTTTTGTTACTGGAAGTGTGCTTCTCGCGCTGGCTGGGCTAGCACGGGCGCAGAATCCGTTTGATCTGCCGCCGCGGCCAAACGGGCCGTATGAAATACGCGGAGTTGTGGTGGATGCGAACACGGGTGAGCCGCTGCCTGAGGTGGAGCTGAGCATTCAAGAGAGCGCGCAGCCGACGAGCCCAACGTTTGAGGTGATTCAGTCGGACTCGAACGGCAAATTTCGTTTTGCGAATCTCGCCGAAGGGAAGTATTCGGTGCGCGCTTCGCGACAGGGCTATGCGGAACAGGAGTTCCTGCAGCATGAGAATTTCTGGACGGGAATTGCCGTGGGGCCGGGAAAGGATTCAATTCATGTGCGGTTTCCGCTGCGCCGGTCCGCGACGATAGCGGGGCAAGTGACCGACGAGAATGGAGAGGCAGTGCGACGGGCGAACGTCACGCTGTGGACGGAGCAAATCGAGAACGGCGTTCGAAATATTACGCGGGTACAAGATGTACAGACTGACGATCAAGGGCGATATCGACTCGGTCATCTGCTGGCAGGCAAGTATTCCGTAAGCATTCAGGCGACGCCGTGGTACAGCCGGTACACCTTGACGGGTGGCATCCCGGCAATCAGTGGGGCTACCACCTCGACAGGAAAGGACACACAGATCGCCCTGCCTGATGTGGTCTATCCGGTGCTGTATTACCCCAGCGTGCGCGATTGGCATGGAATGGAATGGATAAATCTGCAAGCAGGGCAAGGCGAAACCGCCGACTTTCACTTGGTGCCGGAGCCTTCCGTCCATTTGCAGGTCTACGTTGGCACCGGAGGCAGCGGGCAACGGCCGAACGCGGCACTCTCGATGGAGTTTCCCGGAGGGGGAGAGGGCAATGTCGGAGGAAATACCGCCGTTTCCGATTCCGGTGAGATGGAAATCTCAGGAATTGCGGCAGGCAGCTATCGACTACAGAGAGCGGGAGGGCCAACCGGCTTTTCGGGAGAGGGGCAAAGGATAGATCTTTCCGGGAGTTCGGAGTTACGGCTCGACGAGGCACCGGCGAGCGGGTCCGCAATTCGCGGCGTCCTTCGAATGGAGGAAGGCGAGCTGAAAGTCGATCAGGCGATTCTGCAGTTGAAGGACGCACAAGGGCACGCGCTCAACGGGTTGTACGTCAGCGCTGGCGGAGAAGGAGCAAACCCAACAGGAAGTTTTGCAATAGAGAATGTACCGGCCGGGCCACAGGTGTTGCAGTTGTCTATCGTGCAGCCGCAGGATTTCGTAGTGAAGAAAATCGAGGCGAAGGGGGCGAAAGTTTCGGGCACGACTATTGAAACGGATGGGACGCAAGAAGTGAATTTGATTGTGACCGTGGCGCAAAGCTCCAGCATGATCGAAGGAACGGCGATGAAAAACGGTAAGCCGTTTGCGGGAGCGATGATTTTGCTTGTGCCGGAAGATGGGACAGAGATAGAGCGGCGGGTGCGGCGGGATCAGAGCGATTCGGACGGAACGTTTCGGTTGCCGATGGTTCTGCCGGGGAAATATGCACTGATGGCGCTGGAGAATGGATGGGAGATGGAATGGTCGAAGCCGGAGGTGCTGCGGCCGTTTGTGGGAAAGGCGGTGAAGATGAAAGTGCTAGAAGGGCAGGTTCAGTCGGTGGTGGTGGAAGTGGAATGAGGTGCGTTCCGCGGCCGCGCGGTGATCAGACACCTGTTTTTTTTGCGGTTTGAGGCAGACGAGATGGTTGGGGTCGAACCAAATGGATCGGTTGAGGTCCTTCGTCGCGCGAAATGCGCGCTCCTTAGGATGACACGTGCATCGGGGGCATGAGGCTACGCCGAGCCGAGTTAGCGGATCCAGACGGTTTTGGCGTTGGTGAATTCGCGGATGCCATAGGGGCCGAGTTCGCGGCCGTGGCCCGAGGCTTTCACGCCCCCGAATGGGAGGCGGGGATCCGATGCGACCATCTGGTTGATGAAGACGAGGCCAGCTTCGATATCGTTGATGAAGCGCTCGCGTTCGGCGGGATCGTTGGTCCAGGCACTGGCGCCAAGGCCGAAGCGGCTGTCATTCGCGATGGCCAGCGCGCCGTCGATGTCTTTCACGCGAAAAATACTGGCGACAGGACCGAAGAACTCCTCGCGATAGGCGGGCGAATCTTTGGGAATACGGGTGAGCACGGTGGGTTCGTAGAAATTGCCGGGACCTGCGACCGGTTTGCCCCCGGTCAGGAGTTTTGCTCCGGCTTGAATCGTCTTCTTCACGTCGGTGTCGATGTCTTTAACCGCGTCAGGAGTGGCTAGCGGACCCACGTCGGTTTTGGAATCGAAGGGATCGCCGAGTTTCAGGGATTGCATCTGGCGGACAAATTCCGTTTCGAAGGCGTCGGCGATTTTTTCGTGAACGATGAAGCGCTTTGCGGCAATGCAAGACTGGCCGTTGTTGATGACACGCGCTTTCACGGCTGTTGAGGCGGCTTCTTGAAAATTGGCGCTGGGCATGACGATGAAGGGGTCGCTGCCGCCGAGTTCAAGAACCACTTTCTTGATGCGTTTCGCCGCGGACATGCCCACTTGAATGCCGGCTTGTTCGCTGCCGGTGAGAGTCGCGGCGGCGACCCGCGGATCGTTCAGGATGCGGTCGACCTGCGCAGCGCCGATCAGAAGAGTCTGAAACACGCCCTCGGGAAAACCGGCGCGGATAAGAATTTCCTCAATCTTCAGGGCGCATTGAGGAACGTTGGAGGAATGTTTCAGCAAGCCGACGTTACCTGCCATCAAGCCGGGCGCGATGAACCGGAAGCATTGCCAGAAAGGGAAGTTCCAAGGCATGACGGCAAGAACGATACCGAGGGGTTGGTAGCGAATGAAACTTTTTGACGCGGTGGTCGCGATGACTTCGTCGGCGATGAATGTTGCGGCGTGCTCGGCGTAGTAGCGGCAGCCGAGGGCGCACTTTTCCGCTTCGGCGATGGCGGAGCCGAGCGTTTTGCCCATTTCTAAGGTCATCAGGCGGCCGATGGGTTCTTTTTCGGATTCGAGAATTTCGGCGGCCTTAGCCATCCAGCGGGAGCGGTCAGTCAAAGAAGTGTTGCGGTAAGTTTGAAACGTTTTGGCAGCTTTGGCGATTTTTTCGTCGACTTGGGGGTCGCTGAGCGCGTCGAATTTCTTGATCACTTCGCCTGTCGCGGGATTGATAGTGGCAATGGCCATGAGGCTGCTCCGTCCGAGAAGTCGCTTGCGTGTCGAAGACTCGAGAAAGTATTCTAACGTCAAACCTTACTTTTTTACAGTAGAGATATTGACTATCCTGACGGCGGATCGATCGATCGAGCTAGCGAGCGGAAACCCTCACCCCTGCAGGGGTGAGCTACAGGGACAAGGGTAGACGCCAAGTACTGTTTCTTGCACAGTTATGAGAAGGAGCTTGATGCAATATGAAGACGCAAATGGAGAAGGGGCAGGCGTTTCGCGCCCTGCACGCGCACGGCGGAGCGTTTATTATCCCGAACCCGTGGAATGCCGGGACCGCGAGGTTGCTCGAGCGATTGGGCTTTGAGGCGCTCGCCACGACCAGCGCGGGCTACGCGTTCTCGGTCGGACAGCTGGACAACACCGTGGATCGTCCGGCGATGATGGCGCATCTGACCGCGATCGCGATGGCGAGCGATTTGCCAGTCAGCGCGGATCTGGGGAATGGCTTTGGAGATGCGCCCGAAACGGCAGCGGAAACCATCCGGCTTGCGGCGGCAGCGGGAGTGGTTGGAGGGTCCATCGAAGACGCGACCGGTCGCAAGGATGATCCGATTTACGACATTAGATATGCTGTCCAACGAATCGAGGCGGCGGCTGGAGCGGCACGCGCCCTGCCGTTTGCGTTCACGCTGACTGCGCGCGCGGAGAATTACCTGCATGGCAAGCCGGACCTGAAAGACACGATTAAACGATTACAGCTTTATCAAGCGGCGGGAGCGGATGTGTTGTATGCGCCAGGCCTTACCCGTAAGGAAGATATCGCAACGGTGTTGAAATCCGTGGACCGCCCGCTGAACGTGTTGATGGCACTGCAGGGATCGGAACTGGATCTGCGAACTCTGTCTGCGATGGGAGTGCGGCGCGTGAGCGTCGGAAGCGCTCTGTGCCGCGCTGCACTTGGTGCATTCCTGTGTGCTGCCCGCGAGATGCGTGAGCGTGGCACGTTCACATTTGCCGAGGACGCGGTGAAGTTCAAAGAGATAAGCGAATTGCTGAAGGCGTAATCCAGTAACCACTGTATTGCTCTGGAAGATTGACTCGTGAAAAGGTATTATCGCGCTGCGTAGCACTACGGCCCACCAATTCACAATGGATTCCGCCTTTCGGCGTAGAACACTGAGGATAAACGATGAAAAAGACACTGCTTGGTTTTAGCCTGACTCTCGCGCTGGTCTGTCCCCTTTTCGCGCAGGACAAAGAGACAGATCGACTTGAAAATGCAGGGAAAGTCATGCAGGAAATTCTGAACGCACCGGACAGCATTCCGCAAAGTGTTCTGGACAAAGCGGATTGCGTGGTGATTCTTCCTTCGGTTTTGAAGTTTGCCATCGGGATCGGCGGCAGCTACGGCCGCGGCGTGATGACTTGCCGCGGCGGCAAGGATTTCAAAGGTCCCTGGGGCGCCCCGACGATGATGGCGCTTGAGGGCGGGAGCGCCGGTTTGCAACTCGGTGGAAATGCCACCGATTTCGTTCTGCTCATGATGTCGCCGCGGTCCGCGGAGAACATGCTCAAGAGCAAGGTCAAGCTCGGTGCCGATGCGTCAGCGGCGGCGGGGCCGGTAGGCCGCACCGCTTCTGCAGACACGGATGTCACGCTTCGCGCGGAAATTTTATCGTATTCCCGTTCACGTGGTTTGTTCGCGGGCATCTCGCTGGAAGGTTCCACGCTACGGCCGGACAATGGCGCAAACAAGAACCTGTACGGCAAGGAAGTCAGCGCATCGGACATCGTGTTCAACAAGGCCGAGCCTGTGCCGGACAGCGCGAAGACGCTGCTGAGCACGTTGCAAAAGGCGTCGCCTGTGAACAAGAGCAGCGGAAAATAATCCATATCAGGAAGAACTCAAATTCACCGTGGCCGGTCCTTTCGGGCCGGCCATTTTTTCCTACGGCACATCAAAAGGTGAACTTTGCTGTGAGCTGCATCACGCGGCCGGGCAGGGAACTGACCGCTCTACCAAACGTGGTGGCGAGGTCGCCGATGTTCCCGTCGACGGCATTGGGCCCGAAGAATTGTGCATGGTTGAAGGTGTTGAAGGTCTCGATCCTGAATAAAAGCGTCTTCGATTCGGTGATCGGGAGAGTTTTTGCCAGCGCCATGTCATAGTTGTCCATGCCAGGGCCGTGGAAGAAGCGGCGGTTTGCGTTTCCCGGAGTGCCCAGGCTATTGATGCTGAACAAACCCGCGTTGAAATATTGCTGGCTGTTTTTGCGTGGATTGTTGCTGAGGTTCAGCGGGCCCGGAGTGTAGTCCGGCAAATCGATTCCAAAATTGTTGATGCCGTTCGGTTCCGCTCCTAGAAGGGAATTGTCGCCGAGGCTGTAGAGGGTAACCGGGAATCCGCTGCCGAAACGCGTGATGCCGGACAACGACCAGCCTTTGGTCCAACGATTGGCGGGCAGGAATTTTGTGACGGGAAGCTGGTAGTCGTAGCTGACCACGAAATTGTGAGTCATGTCGAAAGCGGATAGCGCCCGGCTCAGCGAGGGATTAATCGGATTTACTTCTTCGCCGAGATTCGAGGCGTTGTCGAGCGATTTGCTGTAGGTGTATCCGGCAAACACTTCGAGCGATTTCGTGTTGTGTCGCAAACTCAGTTGCAGCGCGTTGTAGTTGGAGTTGCCGATTGTGGTTTGGTAGGCGTTACTTCCAAAGTTCGGGCCGAGCGGTGCGCGCGTGCCGTTAATAATTTGTCCGGAGGCCGAGGTGAATACATTGTTCTCTCCGAATGGGCCGCACGTGGCCGAGCCGGGTGCCACCTGATTGGGTTGGCTCAGTCTAAGGCACAACGCGGGATCGCCAGGGTTGGCCTCGTCGAGAACCAGCAAGCGGTGTGCTTGCGTACCGATGTAACCCGCACTGACAACCGTGCTCGTACCGAATTGGCGCTCGATGGACAGGGTGTACTCCTCGGCGTAAGGAATGCGATTTGTCGTTGCGTATCCGGGCACGCCGGAGATGGGAAGAAACTGCGACCAATTGATGCTCGAATCGGGATTGCTGCTGGATGCATTTTGGGTGGCCAGCGTGACCGGAAATGGTTGACCGTTGAACTGCCCGTTTGACGCGGTAATGAACGGAGTTGCAAACAGCGGGGGCGCGGGACTCGAATAGGTAACGCCGAAGGGAGGGTTTCCGGCAAGGATGCCGATAGTCAGCGCCTCGATTGCGGTGTAATAGGTTCCGAAACCAGCGCGAACGCTGGTTTTGCCAGGGCCGCCTAGAAGGTTCCCGAGAATTCCATCCGAACTTGCGGCCGGCGACCAGGCGAGCCCGATGCGCGGAGAAAAATCGCGATTGCCCGGAGGCGCGATGGTCCGCGAGACGCCGAGATCGCCTGGGAACAGAATGCCCCCGGGTGCTCCGGGGAAAACAGCCGACTGCTTTCCGGGTGAGAACGTGGAAATGCCATTGTATTTTTCATACCAGGGCTCAATGCGGTCCCAACGCAGGCCATAATTCACAGTCAAGTTTGGCAGAATGCGCCAACTGTCCTGGGCAAAGAGTCCAACGTATTTGTTTCTGCCGTAAAAGGGATTCAACTGGCTCTGATTGTACTGACTGGGAATCCCGAGCAGAAAATCGGCGAAGTCCGAGCCGGTTTCGCTTCCAGTGAAAAGAAAGTTGCCGTTGAATTGCGCGATGGGAGTGGTGTTGATTTGATCGAAGTGGAATTCCCCGCCAAACCGCAACGTGTGATTGCGCACAATCCTGGAAAAATTGTCGAGCACTTGATAGGTATTGTTCACCTGCTGGAGCTCGTTGGCATTGGTGCCAATGGAAAATGCGTTGAAGACCACGTTTTCCACGCCTTCGCCCTTGGTGTTGAGCGGCACGATGCCGGGAGTTCCTGCGCCCGTGACAAAACCCTGCGAATCGAGAGTTACGCCTTTTCCGCCTTCCGGCTGGCCCAGATCGTTGTTGGCGCGCATAAAGCTGGCGTGAAACTCGTTGACCATCGACGCCCCCAGCGTTTTCGTGTCACCCAGGCTGAACAATTGAGCGCGGCCGGTATTCAGCGCGTTGAAACCGGGAACGCTGGCACCGCTTTGTGCCACGGGGTACGGATTGTCGAGGGAATATTGGTCAATGAAATAGTAAAGGGATACAAGGCCCCAGTGGCTTTCATAGTCGAGGCGCGACGCGCCCTTGTCGTCGCCCAGAATCTCGTTTTGCGACGAAGTCGAAAACGTATTCGTTCCGGCATTTGGCGCCGGAATGTAGTGCAGCAGATTCTTCGCTGGAGCGGACCACGCACTCGTCGGAATCTTTGCATTAGGAAAGACACACTCGGATGAGCTGGCGCAGCCGGCGGTGTAATAGGATTCGCCAGGAGTCACGGTGTATCCGAGCTTTTGCGACAGCAAACCAGCCCAGTATTGACCGTTGACGAAGCCCGTTAAGGAACCGGTGGCGTCGGAAAGATTGCCGGAACGGTCTTGCGCGGACGGCACGGCAATCAATCCGGTGTCGACACCCTGTTTCATCCGCGTTCCCTGGTAATCCACGAAGAAGAACACTTTTTTTCGGATGATCGGTCCGCCGAATGTACCCCCAAATTGGTTCTGCTGAAAAATTCCGCGCGTCGGGGAAAAGAAATTGCGGGCGTCGAGCTCCGTGTTTCGAAGAAATTCGAAGGCGTTGCCGTGAAATTCGTTGGTGCCCGATTTGGTGACGACGTTGATTTGGCCGCCGCTGTACTCGCCGTATTCCGCATTGGCGTTACCGGTAAGAATCCGGAATTCTGCGATCGAGTCAAGATTTGGAATGATCGCAGTTCCGGAGTTGACATCCTCTTCGGTGTCACTTCCATTGACGATGAAAGCGTTGGCAAATTCCCGCTGGCCATTGATGGCGATTGTTCCGGGGTTCAATCCGCCCGACGGAGCCAGAGCGCTTACGCCGACGTCTTGCTGGGTGTCAGCAGTGAGAGAAGTTGCCGGCGTGACGCCCGGCTGAAGCGAGAGAAGATCGGTGTAACTGCGGCCGTCGAGCGGGACGGCGGTCATTTTCGTTCCGGAGATGGTCTCGCCCAGTTGGGTGTCCGAAGCTTCGACATGAACGGCGCTCTCCTCGACGGCAATTTCTTGCGTCTGCTCGCCGACTCGGAGCGTGGCGTCGACGATCAGGGAACCATTAACGTCAAGAACAATCCCAGTCCGGCGGTAAGGCGTGAACCCGGCGCTTTCAACGGAAAGATCGTAGCGGCCAACCGCCAAATCGCTAAAGGTGTAACCACCGGAGGCGTCTGTCGCCGCCGAGCGAAGGGTTCCGGTCTCGCGGTTCGTGACTGTCACCCGCGCGGCCACAATGACGGCTCGGGTGACGTCTCGGATCGTTCCGGAAATGCGGCCACCTCCACCTGCGCTGAGACCAGGAGAGGGCATGAAACCCAAGCCCATGAGAAGGAGGAGAATAAGCCGCCAAGCAAAGCACCGTGGGCGGTTCGAAGAGGAAGATCTGTGAACTGCACTGCGTCTGGCCTGTCGCAACTGCTCCTCCCGAATTTTGGAATCAAATTTTGGTATTAAGGCCAGCGAGTCGAATACCGCAAAGCCGCTATTATTGCAACTCAGTTGCAGGTAGCAATATAAGACAAATTCAGTCGTATATCAACGGCATCTCAGCGAAGGGCTCTACTTATTGGCTCAGAAGCATTGCGGGAGGGTTCAGCGGCCGAAAACAGGGGCCGGAACGTTGGATTTATACGCGTTTGACGTCGATCCCACGTTCGAGGAAAGGGGCAATGGCTTTATCCGTTGCCCGCGTATCGGTGATCAGTGTATGTACATCCGAAATAGGGCAGACGAAGGCCGGGGTGACCGTGCCGAGTTTGGTGGAGTCCGCCACGACAATCCTCACGTGGGCCTGATGAAGCATCGTCCGGAACGTCAGGCTTTCCTCGGGTTCGATGACGGTGATGCCCCGCGTGATGTCGACGCCGCAGGCGCTTACGAAGACCTTGTCGAGATAAATTTCGTTCAGGAAATTGATCGCGGCCTGGCCGACCAGTGAGAAGGAGCCAGCCCACTGCACGACACCGCCGGTAACGAAGGTCTGCAGGCCTTCGCAGTTGCACAGCTCCATGGCGATATTGATGGCATTGGTGATGACGCGAATATTGTGGCGGTTCCGCAGATTCCGCGCCACTTGAGTGGTGGTAGTGCCGGCTGTGAAGCCTATGGTCTCGTGCTCCCGGATCAGCTCGGCGGCGGCTGCTCCAATGCGACGCTTTTCCGCCGGCCGATGTTGCACGCGCGTTTGAAACAGTGAGTCGTACCGAAACGGTTCGTAGAGCAGGGGTTCGATGAGGATCGCGCCGCCATGCGTCCGGCGGATCAGTCCCTGATGCTGCAATTTGGCAAGGTCTCGGCGAATACTAGCGGGAGAAGCGCCGAGGTGTTTCATCAGTTCTTCGAGAGAGATGCTGCCCTTTTTCCTCAATTCCAGGAGGATCTGGTCGCGCCGGTCATTCGATTTCATTAGCGTCCCTCTCGGGCGTGCTCATCTAAGTGATTCAACAGTCGACTGTTATCCAGGGAAGCGGAAAGCTGGGAGTGTACAACAACCTCCCGCCGAAGTGCGCCGCCGCAAAAAAGCTGTCGCTGTCACTCCTACCGGATATGCTTGTTTTGGCTATAAACAATCATTCGATAGGCTGTTATTATCCATTTTAATCACTTTATGCTTGACAAACAATCACTCTTGTTCGAATCTGCACGTCGAATCCCAGCGAATTGCTGTGTTCCTCGACGCGGCGACAACAACATGGGGAATCCCTAAATCCGCGCCGAAGTCTGTCTCGGAGGCCCAAATGAAGCAAGTTTGCCTTTCGACGCCGCGCATCGCATCCTGGTTCTTTTTGCTGCTCTCCCTGCTCTTTTTTTGTGTCGAGCTCCCCGCGCAGAACTCGCGCGGCACAATTCTAGGGCATGTGACGGATCCGTCCGGCGCAGCCGTCATAGGAGCTAAGGTTACTGTGCGAAATCTGAACACCGGCGTGCAGACCGAATTTCACACAAACTCGGTGGGCGACTTTGTGTTCGTAAACCTGGTTCCCGGGACATACGAACTCACCGTGGAGGCGCAAGGATTCAAGACCGACCACAGCACGGGACTGGTGCTGGAAGTGGACCAGACACTGCGCGAGGACCTGCGTCTCGACTTGGGCTCGGTCAACGAGACCTTGCAAGTGACCTCGGACACGCAAATGGTACAGACCGACAACACCACGCTCGGCAACGTGTTGGAGCAGACGATGATTGAACAATTGCCTTCGACGGGGCGCGACATCACAAACTTGTTGGAACTGAGCGCAGGGGCTTCGAACTTGTCGGGAGGGAGCCAAGTCGCCTTCGCAGGGCACGGGCTGAACAATAACTTTGCTGAGGTGAGTTTGAATGGCGCGCGGCCGGAATCTACGAGCTTTATGGTCGACGGCGTAACAGACACGGACGCGTTTTTCAGCGGCATCGCGAATATTCCCAGCGAGTTTTCCGTGCAAGAGCTGAAAATTCAGAACGGTATGTATTCCGCCGAATATGGCCAGGGATCAGGTCAAGTGAACATCGCCATCAAGTCCGGCACGAACAACTGGCACGGACAAGCTTACGACTTTATCCAGAACGACGCGTTCCAGCCTTCAAGTCCACTACAAAAGCAACTCAACATCCTCAACGGCACCGACCAGCCGCTGAAACTTCCCTTCAAACAAAACCAGTTTGGAGGAACGCTCGGTGGTCCGGTGACGATTCCTTTCCTTTATCATGGCCAGGACAGGACCTTCTGGTTCTTTGCGTATGATGGCGGCAGAAGAAGCCAATCGAGCGGAAGCACGCAATCGATCCAGGTTCCCACCGCTGCCGAGCGCAAAGGCGATTTCTCCGACTGGCCCTTCCCGATTTATAACCCGATGACCACCGGCTCCGTTGCTCCGACGGCGACAAATCCGACGGGCCGCACTCCTTTTCCCGGCAATCAGATTCCCTCCAGCATGTTCAGCGCAATGGGACAGAAACTGCTGAACCTCTATCCTTTGCCGAACGTAGCTAGTTGTGCGAACTTTTTGACCAATCCGACCTGTCATAACTACTCGATTCCGATTCACAACTCCGTGGACACGGATAACGAAACCATGCGCGTGGACCAAAACTGGGCAAAAGACCGGCTCTACTTCACCGGCCACATTCGTCGAGAGAATTCCACCAATCCCAGCCTTCTGCCTTACTCCGGTTCGACCAGCTTCACGCACGGCGAACTGTTCGGAGTGAATTGGGAGCATTCCTTCTCCGCGAGTATGGTCAACACGGCGCGGTTCGGATTCAATCACCAGTTTTTCAACGACAATCCGGATACCGCTTACGGGCCGAATCTTCAGCAACAACTCGGCTTCCAGAACACTACGACTCTGCCAGCGTTGTTTGGAATACCTGTCATCAATCTGGACGATGGTTACCAGAATATTGGCAACGGAAATTTCGGTATTTCGGACAAGCATTACTCCTATCAATTCCTGGACAATTTGAAGTGGATCAAAGGGAAGCATACGTTCACGTTTGGCGCTGATGTGCGTTACCTTCGTGAATATGAGCAGGACAACTATCTGGGCATCGGAAGCATATCCTTTAACGGCGGCTACACGGCGTCGGATCCGACTACTTCAGGCGCACAACCGGGAACGACAACCGGAAACGCCGTGGCCGATTTGTTGCTTGGCGACGCCATCAACCTGACACCACCCGCACCCCTGGGCGTGGATCTTCTCCACGTTGCCGGTATCAACTGGAATTTGTTCGTCCAGGACGACATTCGCGTCACTCCCCGCCTCACCGTAAACCTGGGCTTGCGGTATGAGATTCCTCCCAACTATCACAGCTTGGACAACAACAGCGGATGGAACTTTAACCCGGCCAACGGCGGAAGTCTCAGCTGGGTCAGCCAGAGCTTCGTGAACGGTGTTAAGCAAGCCGCCACGGCTCAGGGGCTGACTCCGTATGCCCCATATCTGAATTGCTGCGTGTCCAACACCCTTGTGCCGATCGACAAGAAAGACTTTGCGCCACGCATCGGCATTGCTTGGAGACCATTTCCGACGGACCGCTTTGTTGTCCGAGCCGGTTACGGTATTTTCTATGACACCTACATGCGCTACTACGATCTGATCCAGAATTTTGACACCAATCAGCTGCAAACCGAGTTTGCCAACAACACCTATTCGTCCGGCACCGGCTTCGAACCCGTCTCTCCCGAGCCTTCTCTGGGCAAACTCTGGTTGCCTCCGATAACCAGCGCAGCTTTCTTCAGCACCACGCAACCATGGAACAGTCCAGGTTTCTCGAGCCCGATCCTCAACCAGGTGAACTGGCCATACAATCACAACCCCTACAACCAACAGTGGACTTTGGACACGCAGTATGCGGTTCGGCCCGACATGCTGCTGGACATCGGCTATGTCGGTTCTCACGGATTGCGCGAGCCTACGTATTTGCTCTTTAACACGGCTACACCGCCCAAAGTCGCCGGCGATCCCTGCAACTATCTGTTCGATATTTCGCAGGCGACGGGATCGAACGCTAGTTGTCTCGGCGATCCGCACTTCCAGCCAATCGATACGCGCGTTCCCTATGGCAATCTTCCTTCGATTATGTATGCCAACGCCAACATTCTCGGCAGCAACTACAATGCGCTTCAGGTGCAAGTGCGGCAGCGACTGACACACGGGTTGACGTACCTGGTTTCCTACACGTGGTCGCGTACGTTCGATGAGCTTTCCGGTATCGGGAACGTCTCCGGAAACAATGGGTTCACGCAAAATCCGCACGACGTCAAAGCAGATTACGGTCCGTCCAGCTTCGACCAGCCACAGCGGTTGACGGCAAGTGGCTCATGGGAATTGCCTGTTGGTAAGGGGAAGCGTTTTTCACTTGGCCCGGGCAATTGGGTGCTGGGTGATTGGATGATCAGCGGAATTTACACGTTGACGTCAGGACGCACGTTCTCGGTTTATGGCTACTCGGGTCCCGGCTACGACCAGATGGGTGAGCCCTTTACCGGAAGATATCGCGCGAACGTGAACGGTAACCCCAAGGCAGTTGACCAGACTCCCTCAGAATGGTTCGACACCAGCGTGTTCTCGGACTCGGCGCCGGGCACGTATGGCGATTCCGGCAAGGGATTGCTGCGCGGACCGTACTTCGAGGACCTGGACCTTGCTTTCACCAAGGGTTTCCGCATCACGGAGCGTCAAAAGCTGCAATTCCGCACCGAGCTCTTCAACGTCGGTTCGAACTGGCACGCCAAGAACGATTTCGGTGGCAGCAACCTCATCCCGGGCAATACCGTCGGTTCGTGCAACTTCGGGGCTCTTGCTGGCACCGGGTGCAACGGCGCCACGGCGAGCGCGAACCTTTGGTATCCCCGGACGCTTCAATTTAGTTTGGTGTATTCGTTCTAGAGAGACCGCGCAGGTCCTTCCTTACACCCCGGGGCCTGCGCGATTGATTCTGGAATGAATGGGCCCATCTCATGACTCAACCCGTGATTCTCGAAGTGTGCGTGGACTCCATCGAGTCCGCCATTGCCGCCGAGCGAGGGGGCGCGCACCGCGTGGAACTCTGCGGAGCGCTGGCGGATGGCGGCGTAACGCCGAGCGCCGGGTTCATTGCCATGGTTCGGGAAAAGCTGGCGATTGGCCTGCACGTGATGATTCGCCCGCGCGGATCCGATTTCTGCTATTCGGAGGAGGAATTTGCGATAATGCAGCGCGATATTCTGCAGGCGAAGCAACTCGGAGCGGAGGGCGTTGTTTTCGGTCTGCTTGATCTGGACGGAAAGATCGATACGCGGCGCACCAAGCAACTCGTCGCACTGGCGGCACCGCTAAAGGTGACGTTCCATCGGGCGTTCGATATGACTCCCGATCTTGTGGCGTCGCTACGAGAGCTGCAGACAACCGGTGTTGGTTGCGTGCTTACCTCAGGTGGCCAACAGACCGCGATTGAAGGCGCCGCGACACTGAAGCAATTGGTGCAAGCGGTCGACAATGGAATCGGAATCATGGCGGCGAGCGGAATTGAGGCGGATAACGTCGCCGACCTGCTCGATCGCACGGGAGTTCGCGAGGTACACGCCAGCCTGCGGTCGCCCTTGTCTAGTTCCATGCGCTACCAAAACCACCGCGTTTCGATGGGAAACGCTAAGGGGCACGAGTATCACCGCTTTGTCGTCGACCAGGAGAAAGTAAAAAAACTGCTTTCCGCAGCCACGAATGGATCGGCAAATCCCTCACCCAATTCGCCGAAATCGTAACCTTCTTCCGGCTCACGGTTTCGTTTCCATCCGCATTTCATCTCGTAATTCTTTTCGATTATTGCCAACGAAGAAAGTAGCCCCTATCCTCACCGGAGTTTTCACGGGTGTGTTTCACGGCCGGGGACTGTGAACTTCTGGTTTGCGTTATGTGGCGCTGATTCGGAGCCGCCGTTTTGGCGCGCCTGCAAAACGGGTCCCTTCACGCTTGCCGGAGCCAGTTTATCACTCGGGTCTCTCGGGCCTAAGGGAACTCAAAAATACGGAGAGGCGCATGAGGTCTTGCTCCAGATGGATCAGCGTACTTGTATTCGTCATCGTTTGCGGAGCTGAAGCGTCGGCGCAAGATATTTCCGCAAGCATTCATGGCATAGCGACAGATGAAACCGGTGCCGCCGTTACGGGCGCGAGGGTAACGGCCGTCCAGGACGAAACCGGGCTGCAGCGAAGTACGGAGAGCAATGGTCAGGGAGCGTACGTGCTGCTGCAACTCCCCGTCGGACACTATCGTTTGGAAGCAGAGGCGAAGGGATTCAAGAAATATATTCAGGAAGGAATTTCCCTGGATGTGAATGAATCAGCCACTGTGGCGGTTCACCTGCTCGTGGGCATGACGACACAAGAGATTGAAGTGAAGTCGGATGCCTTGATGATTGAGAGCACGTCTACGAATCTGGGCCAGACCGTCGGGGAGCGCGAGATCCTGGATCTGCCCTTGAACGGCCGGCAATTCACGCAACTCGGGCTTTTACAGACAGGCGTTGTGCCACTGACGCCAGGGCTGCTCGAAGCCGGCGGTTCGTTGCGCGCTGGGCAAGCCTATGCGGTGAACGGGCAGCGGCCGGAATCCAACAATTTCCTAATCGACGGCGCCGATAACTTCGACACCGTCGACGGCGGCTTTGTGATGGAACCGCCCGTGGATGCCATCGCGGAATTTCGCATTCTGACGCACACGGCAAACGCGGAGTTCGGGCATAGCACGGGCTCCACGACAAATATCATCACGCGTTCCGGAACCAACGGATTCCACGGTTCGTTGTGGGACTTTGTGCGAAACAACGCCATGGACGCGAAGAGCTTTTTTGCCGACAGCGTGGAACCCTTGCAACGCAATCAGTTTGGGGGCACCTTTGGCGGCCCGATCAAGAAAGACAAGACTTTTTTCTTTCTCTATTACGAGGGCGTGCGCGATCAGCAGGGAGAAACGACGCGGACAACCGTTCCCTCGAACGCCGAGCGCGCCGGGAACTTCGCGGATCAATGCGCGTTATACAACGGGACTTTTAACAGCCAAGGATTGTGCAGTAGTCCGAATGGCCAACTCCTGAACTTCTTCGTTCCGCCCAATTCGCCGCCTCAGCCCGTACCTTTCAACCAGTTGCCGTTTGTCAGCCCGCTCTCGCAGACCCTTCTTCCGTATTATCCGCTGGCAAATTCTGGGCCGTTCACCTTTGTGGATACCCTGATGTTGACATCAAATTCGGATCAGTTCGGGGCGCGCCTGGATCACTACCTGACCGAGCGCGACACGCTCAACTTCCGGTACAGTTTTGGCCAGGCGGATGAGATCGATCCTCTCTCGAACATCGGGGCCAACGTGCCGGGGTTCCCCGTGGGCCAGAATCAACGGGATCAGAACTTTGTAGCGCAAGAGACGCACACGTTTTCGCATTCCCTCATCGGACTTCTGCGCGCGTCCTATTTACGTAACAAGTTTCTCGTCGGCGAGAATATCAATCATACGGATCCCGCCAGCTTGGGTTTTCACTACAAACCTTCTCTCGAATCCGCCATCGGTCCGCCGTTTATTCAAGTCGGCGGATATGCATCGATCGGAGATCCCATTACCGGGCCCCGCAACAGCTATCAGAACACTTTTGACTTTTCTGGCTCGCTCACATGGGTAACCGGCCCGCACCAGGTTAAGTTCGGCGGCGGTTATCAGTACGACCAGATTAACGTGCTGCAAGGCATCGCGACGAACGGCTTCTTTGTATTCTCTACATTCCCTTTCAGCAACACGTTTGCGAGCTTCCTCTTTGGCCAACCGGTAGTTTTTTTGCAGGGAGGGGGGAACTTTTACCGGGCTTTGCGCGGCCAGGCGTTTAACCTGTACGGTCAGGACACTTGGAAGGTCTCCCGGCATTTCACCGTCAACTATGGGTTGCGATATGAAGTTCCTTCACCTTACACGGAGAATCACAACTATCAGAATTTGTGGATTCCTGGTCGGCAATCGACGGTCTTTCCGAGTGCTCCGACGGGGTTGCTCTATCCAGGAGACAAGGGCGTCCCGCGTGGCCTGATTCCCACCGACCGAGCCGCCTTTGCGCCCCGTGTGGGCCTGGCTTGGGACGTTAAGGGAGACGGGAAATGGCTCGTGACCTCCGCCTATGGCATTTTCTATGATCCCTATTACACCGGGCAGGGCGGGCCGCTGCAGGATCCCATCAGCGCTCCGCCGTATTTGCAGACTCCGCAGATCAGCGTACCGAATTTTGCCGATCCGTTTAATGGGCAGAATCCGTTCGATGGAGCTTTCGCCCAACCGATGACTTTGCTAGTGCTCAATCCCAATCTCCGCCTACCGTACGCACAGGATTGGAATCTGAATGTCGAGCGCGCCCTGGGTAGCGATTGGCTACTGGAAGTGGGTTACATCGGAACCAAGGGTACGAAATTACCGCGCTTCATCGAGGCTAATCCCGCGGTTTACATACCAGGGGAATCGACACAGGACAATGCGGACCAGCGCCGGTTGTATTCAGGATGCACGGTCACCGGAACCACGCCCTGCACGTATTCTTCGGTTGGCGAGATTGCCGGAATCTCGGATTCGTCGTATAACGCGCTGCAAGTGAGCCTGAAGAAGCGCTTCGCGCGCGGTTTCTCGATGCTGGCTTCGTACACGCTGTCGAAAACGCTCGACGACGTGTCCTCGTTCAATATTACGGGTTCAGCTTCGCAGAGCGTCGCGGGAGAAAACGACCTAGCCCAGAATCCGTTCGACGTAAAGTCGGAGTGGGGAAGATCGATGTTCGATGCGCGGCACCGGCTTGTTGTGAGCTACCAATGGGATTTGCCGTGGCTCAAGCATCCCGACAACTGGTACGGGCAAATTCTGGGCAATTGGCAGGTAAACGGAATCACGACACTGATGAGCAACACGCCGTTCACCGTCTACGATTCGAGCAATCCCTCTCTCCAGGGCAGCGCGCCGGAAATTTCAGGATTCTTCAGCAGCCGCCCGAACGCCACCGGCGATCCGAACACGGGTTCTTGCCCCGGCGGAGCGGCAGTGCGGACACCACAGTGTTGGTTCAATACCGGCGCATTTCAACACGCTGCCACCGGACAGTTTGGCAACGTCGGCCGTAATACGATGGACGGCCCGGCCTTTCAACAGTGGGATTTCTCCGCGATCAAGACAATTCCTATCCGCGAGACCGTGAATCTTCAATTTCGCGCGGAGATCTTCAATATCTTTAACAACGTTAACTTCGAGTTGCCGAACAATGACATCAATTCGCCGGGCTTTGGTCAAATCGAAGCGGCTCAGCCAGGGCGCATCGTGCAATTGGCGCTCAAGCTGCAGTTCTAAGCATCAATCGTGAGCTGCTGAGCTGAGGGGCTCTAGTACATACCGGCTTTTAGTGAGAGTCTCGCGCCACGTGCGCGCCGCTGCGGCCGACCAGAAAATCCAGGTCGGCGCCTTTGTCCGCTTGTAGGACATGCTCGGAGTATAGCTTCAGCCAGCCGCGTTCGGGATTTGGCGGAGGAGCCCACTTTGCACGGCGGTCGGCTAGAGTTTTTGCATCCACTTCCAGACAGAGCGATCGCTGTGGAACGTCCAGAGCGATCATATCTCCCGATTGAACAAGCGCAAGTGGGCCGCCGACAGCAGCTTCAGGAGAAATGTGAAGGACTACAGTTCCATACGCAGTTCCGCTCATGCGCGCATCGGAAATACGGACCATGTCGGTGACGCCTTTGCGGAGCACTTTGGGCGGCAGCATCATGTTTCCGACCTCGGCCATGCCCGGGTACCCGCGGGGACCACAGTTCTTGAGGACCATCACGCAAGATTCGTCGATGTCCAGGGTTTCATCGTTGATGCGCGAGTGGAATTCTTCGATGGCTTCGAAGACGACGGCGCGGCCGCGATGCTGAAGCAGTTGAGGACTTGCCGCAGAGGGTTTGATCACAGCACCGTCCGGAGCGAGATTGCCGCGCAGGACAGCAATGCCGGCACTTGGTTTGAAAGGTTCAGCAAAGCGACGAACGACTTCGCGATTCCAACATGGGGCGTCGGCGACATTCTTCCAAATCGGCTGGCCATTTGCGGTGATGGCTTCCTTGCGCAGCACATTGGCTTCGCCAAGCTCGCGGAGAACCGACGGCAATCCACCTGAATAGAAAAAATCTTCCATAAGATATTTTCCCGAAGGCTGAATATCGACAAGGCAAGGCAGGGAAGATCCCAGTCGATCGAAATCGCTAAGGTGCAATGGCACGCCGACCCGGCCGGCGATCGCGATCAAATGAATCACCGCGTTTGTCGATCCGCCGATGGCGGCGTTAGCGAGAATGGCGTTTTCGAAAGCTTCGCGCTTAAGTATTTTCGATATGCAAAGATCGTCAGCCACCATTTCCACGATCCGGCGTCCGGTCATATGCGCAAGAGTAGTGCGGCGCGCGTCGACGGCAGGAATCGCGGCATTGCCGGGCAGGCTCATGCCGAGCGCTTCGACCATGCATGCCATGGTTGAAGCAGTGCCCATTGTCATGCAGTGGCCTTTCGACCGGTGCATGCAACTCTCCGCTTCGACGTACTCTTCGAGCTTCATCTTGCCGGTGCGCAACTGATCGGTCATTTGCCACAGGCCCGTTCCTGATCCTAAATCGTGGCCGTGAAATTTCCCTGAGAGCATCGGTCCGCCCGATAGTCCGATAGTTGGGAGATCGCAGGAAGCCGCACCCATAAGGAGCGATGGTGTGGTTTTGTCGCAACCCATGAGCAGGACGACGCCGTCGATCGGATTACCGCGGATCGATTCTTCCACATCCATGCTCGCTAGGTTTCGAAAGAGCATCGCAGTCGGACGCAACTGCGTTTCGCCGAGCGACATGACGGGAAATTCGAGAGGGAAGCCGCCCGCCTGCCAAACACCGCGCTTGACGGACTCGGCGAGCTCGCGAAAATGAGCGTTGCAGGGCGTAAGCTCCGACCAGGTGTTGCAAATACCGATTACCGGCCGGCCATCGAAAAGATCGGCAGGCCAGCCTTGATTCTTCATCCAGCTCCGGTAGATGAACCCGTCGCGATCCTTCCGTCCGTACCATTCCTGGCTACGCAGCTTTTTCATGATTCAGTCCTTGGGATCAAAGCTATCGGATTTCCGGTGTATTCCGACTTGCGAATCATAGCGCAAAATACATGGGTAAACGTAATCTCAGGAAAAGGTTTCACTTGACGAGTTGCCGCTGCGGGAAGATGATTTCGATGCCTCATTCCTGGAGTCTCGAACATGCCTCGTAGCGCACCCCGAGCGATAATCAGATCGCGTTTTTCATTCTACGGAAACATCATGAGCGCGGCATTGGTCTTCGCCGCCTTCGCAGCGTTCTCTGATGCCGAGGGATCTCCGCGCCCGGAACAGACAACGCTGCGCATCTTTTTTGTGGATGTGGAGGGAGGGCAGGCGACGTTATTCGTGACGCCAGAAGGGAGATCTCTGTTGATCGACACCGGTTGGCCCGGAAATGATGGGCGGGATGCAGATCGGATTGTCGCGATCGCGAAGAAGGAGGGAATTCAGAAAATAGATTATGTCCTGCTCACGCACTTTCACATGGACCACGCCGGTGGTCTGCCGCAACTCGTTGCGCGAATTCCAGTGGGAGAGGTCGTCGATCATGGCGACAACCGAGAGAGCACAGACGCGCCGACGGTACAAGTTTGGAATGCGTATCAAGATCTGCTGGTAACGAAAAAGCTTAAGCGCGTCACACTCAAACCCGACGACAGCCTGCCGATTCCCGGGATGCAAGTGACGGTGCTGAGCTCCGATGGTGTTGTCATCGATTACCCATTGACGGGAGCCGGAGAAGAGAATCCCGCGTGCCAGACTGGCGAGCAATATCCGACGGACCAGACCGAGAACGTTCGTTCCCTGGGAACACTTATCCGCTTTGGCAAACTGCGCATTCTGGATTTGGGAGATCTCACTCGCGACAAGGAAAGGGATTTGGTCTGCCCGAAAAACAAAATTGGCACCGTTGATATTTACATTGTCTCTCATCATGGCTGGGATCAAAGCAACAGCCCGGTGTTCTTGAATGCAATTTCTCCTCGCGTGGCGATTATGGATAACGGAGCAAAAAAAGGGGGGACGCCCTCCGCGTGGACTAATATTGAGAAGATTCCGCATCTCGAAAATCTGTGGCAACTGCACTTTTCCGAGGAGGGCGGTTCAACGCACAACGTTGCCCCGGAATTTATCGCCAACCTGGAAGGGCCGGACAGTGGCAACTATCTAGAATTGACTGCCTGGCCGGATGGAAACTTCGAAGTTTTCAATTCTCGAACGCAGAATAGCAAGAAATATTTAGCCCACTAACCACGAAGACTGCGCGGTAACGCTCGGACGGTAGAAACGTGCTTCAGGTGCAAATCACGGAGGCCCAATGAGCCGTTACAAAATTGCCGTCATTGAGGGGGACGGAATCGGACGCGAGGTGGTGGCCGAAGGTTTGCGTGTGCTGGAAATTGCCGGGAACCGCTACGGCGTATCATTTTGCTGGGAGCACTTTGATTGGAGTTGCCAGACCTATCTGAAGACAGGGCGAATGATGCCCAAAGATGGGCTGGAGCAGTTGCGCAGTTTCGACGCGATCTATCTTGGGGCAGTGGGTTGTCCCCGAGTACCGGATCACGTTTCATTGTGGGGGCTGCTGATTCCAATTCGGCGAGAATTTCAGCAGTATGTCAACCTCCGGCCGGTGCGGCTGCTGCCTGGCATCGAATCTCCCTTAAAAGGATTTCCTCCCGGAGAAATCGATATCTGCATCGTGCGGGAAAATAACGAAGGCGAGTACTCCGAAGTGGGAGGGCGGCTGAACCACCATACGGACGCAGAAATCGTCGTGCAGGAAACGGTTTTTACGCGGCGAGGCTGCGACCGCATTATGCGCTATGCCTTTGAGCTCGCGCGAAACCGCAAGAAACATGTCACATCAGCCACAAAGTCGAATGGAATCATCCACACCATGCCGTACTGGGATGAGCGTTTCGCGGCCGTCGCGCGAGATTTTTCGGACGTTCGGACCGACCAATACCATATTGATATTCTGACCGCTCACTTTGTCCGCCATCCCGAATGGTTTGACGTGGTCGTTGGGTCGAATTTATTCGGTGATATTTTGTCCGATCTCAGCGCGGCAGTTGTCGGTTCGATCGGCTTAGCGCCTTCGGCCAACCTGAATCCGGAACGGGAATTTCCTTCCATGTTTGAGCCGGTACACGGCTCTGCGCCAGATATCGCGGGAAAAGGGATTGCCAACCCCATCGCGCAAATCTGGTCGGGAGCGATGATGCTGGAACATCTTGGAGAAGCCAAAGCCGCACGAGCAATTGAGAAGGCAATTGCATTGGTATTGGCCAGATCCGAGGTCCTTACTCCCGATCTTGGAGGCAAAGCAAGCACGCGAGACGTCGGCGAGGCAATTGCAGGCGAAATACCAGTAGTGGCCGAAGCGTGATGGATCGGGCACCCGCGTCGGCGGTCGAATGGAGCGCTAGGCGCCGGATCGCGATTCGTATTCTTCCCTTCCTTTGGCTTTTGTATGTAGTCAATTTTCTTGACCGCGTAAATGTGGCTTACGCAGCTTTGACCATGTCGCACGATTTGGGCTTTAGCGACCGAGTGTTCGGGCTGGGCGCAGGAATCTTTTTCGTCGGCTACGTGCTGCTTGAAGTCCCCGGGGCGTTAATTGTGGAGCGCTGGAGCGCGCGGCTTTGGATTGCCCGCATCATGATCACCTGGGGCATCATCACGGTTTTCGTGGGGTTCGTCCACACGGCTCATCAGTTTTACCTGTTGAGATTTTTGCTCGGCGCCGCCGAAGCCGGATTTTTCCCCGGCGTTATCGTTTATCTTACACATTGGTTCACGCAACGCGATCTGGCGAAGGCGGTAGCTTCCTTCATGGCGGCGCTGCCACTTTCGAACCTTTTGGGCTCACCCGTTGCCGGCGCGATTTTGCGGATTCACTGGTACGGCCTCGAAGGCTGGCGGTGGTTATTCATCATCGAAGGAATTCCCGCGGTCTTGTTGGGAATTGTTACCTTGCTGTTTTTGACGGACCGGCCCAGCCGGGCCAGATGGCTGCCCGAAGCCGAACGCCAATGGATTACGACCGAACTTCACCGGAGAAATGTAGAGAAGACGGCCGTTCGCTCGTACAGCATCGGAGAAGCGCTGCGTCACAGAGAAGTTATCCTGCTCGCGCTCATCTACTTCTTTAGCGTTACCGGGTACTACGGCTTCACCATCTGGTTTCCGACGATTCTGAAACGCGCGTCTGGATTCAGCAACTGGAAAGTCACGATGCTGGTGGCGCTTCCGTACCTTTTGGCCTTGGCTGCGACGTTGCTGAACGGTTGGCACTCGGATCGGAGGCAGGAGCGGCGCTGGCATACGGCTAGTCCGCTATTCCTGGGTGCGCTTGCGATGTTGCTAGCGATTCTTTTCGGTTCACAATTCTGGGTGCAGTTCGAATTTTTTGCAGTGTACGCTGCGTGTGTCCACGCATATCAGTCCTGCTTCTGGGCTTTGCCGACGATTACTCTTGGCGAGTCCGCGGCGGCAGCTTCAATCGGAATGATTAACGCGCTTGGCAACTTGGGAGGTTTTGCGGGTCCATTGCTGATGGGTTATTTGGTGACAAAAACCGGCTCCTTCACGACCGGTTTGGGGTGGTTGCTGGCAAATCTTGTGGCTGCTGGAATTCTGGTTTTGTTTTTGCGTGGCCACGCGCTAAGAGCTAAAACGATACCTCAACCGGGTGTCCGTTGAAGGTGATGTTTTCTTTTGCGTCGGCCAATTGGACGGTGATCGGGCGCGGAGTTGGTTGAAGAATGCGCGAACCATCGGTCAGGCGCAGGCTTAGTTTTTTTCCGGCGTCGTGCCAGGTCATTTGGATGCCCATCCACTCGCCTTTGCGATGATTGAAAGAGATGCCGTCGTCTTCGTACAGCAAGAAGGAGGCATCGGCGCCGGGGTAGATGCAAACGGACAGCGGTGCATCGACCTGTTCGGAAGTAAACTGCTTCACCGGGCCCAAGGGCAAGATGGATCCGGCGCGGATGTAGAGGGGCATGGTTTCGAGATCAACAGGGCGGTTGATTTCGCGACCTCCGACGAGGCGCTCTCCAGTCCAAAAGTCGTACCAGCCACCGCTTGGCAGGTAAACTTGGCGAGCAGCAGCTCCTTTTTCGACCACTGGAGCCACGAGCATGCTCTTGCCCCACAAATATTCGTCGCCACAGGCGACGGCCTTCGGATCGTCGGGAAAATGAAGCCACAGCGCGCGCATGATCGGCATGCCAGTGTTCGTGCATTCGTGGACAGAGCTGTACAAATACGGCAACAAACGGTAGCGCAGCTCCAGATATTTGCGGCAAATGGGTTCGACGCGAGTGTCGTGCAACTGGATGGAATCGGGAAGCGCCGCTCCGTTGTAATTGTTGATTTCCTTTGGGCCAGTGTCGCCGGTGTTCCATCCCCAAGGCAGCCGCAGCTTCCAGGCGCGTCCGTGCGAACGAAAGAGCGTGCAAAACGCGCCGAACTGAAACCAGCGCAGATACAATTCCGCGGTGAATTCCGGAGTTGGCACAAAGCCGCCGATGTCGGTGCCCCAATAGGGAATGCCGCTTAAGCCCGTATTGATGGCGATGGGAATGTGAGTCTTCAATGTTTCCCAAGTGGAATAGACGTCGCCCGACCAGAGAAATGACGCGTATCGTTGCATGCCGGCATAGCCATTGCGGTGCAGCGCATAGGGACGCTCGTTCGGCCGATCGATCTGCGGGCCTTCCCAATACATGCGATTTCGAACGAGCCGTGAAGCGATGTCGAGTGGGTCGCCCTCGTCGGGCCACCAGCCGTCCACGCCCGCCGCGAAAGTTTTGCGATGCGCGTCCCAATAACAGCTTGCCTCCGATTCGTCGTAGCGCGCGAGATCGCAGGCATCGTGCGCTGTTCCGCGAAGTCTGTCCGAGAGAATCACAGTATGGACTACGGCGTGAAAATGATCTTTGCGCAGTTCGCCCATCATTTCCTTCGGATCGGGAAATACCCGAGCGTTCCAGACGAACGAGCCGTTCTCGGTGTTCCAGCCGGAGGGACAAAAACCGGTGCCCAGATAAATCAGCGCGTCGCAGGGTAATTTCTTATCACGAAAAGTTTTTGCTTCCGCGAGCACTTCTTCGCGGCTGCCTAGTGTGCGATGCGATTGCTGATAACCGAAACTCCAAAGGGGTGGCATCTCCGGGCGGCCGGTGATGCGAGCATACTCCGAGGGAATTGTTGCGGGATCGGGGGAGGAGACGAAGAAGAGATCGAGTGGAAGAGCCACCGCGTCGTTTACCGGTTGAAATTTTCCGTCCGGGCCCGAGAGGTCAAAGGTGCCGTGAGGCTGATGAAAAAATATCGCCCAGCCGGAAGTTCCGACGATCCACGGGATGGGGACGCGGCCCCCATGAGTAGTCAGCTTGTAGCCGCCTTGGCCGTTTCGCATGGAGTCGACGGAGCCGCGACGATCGAATTGCGGACCTCCTTCGCCGAGCCCATACAAAGGCGACAGTCCTAGCAGGAAGGAAAGAACGCCTGTGTTCTGATCCAGCGAGAATTCTTGAATTAGCGTACCGCGAAGGTCTTTTATCGCGATGGTGACGGGATGGAAGGAAATCTTGAGATGGCAGTCTCCCGCTACGATCGGATTCTCAGGCTCCGAGCGTAGCCTTGCGATCGGCTCGCCCCAAGATTCCTGGACGAGTGATCCGTCGAGCGGAATTTTTCCTGGGGAGCCGTTTTCAAGTGGAACTACGCTCAGACGAATGGTGTGAGGACTTACGGAAGCGATTTGTAGCTCGATTGGTCGCGCGGAGGGCCCCTGCGCCTCTTGTTGCGCTTTGGCCGGAGGCACGATGATGGCCGTCGAAGCTGCGGCCAGCGCTTTCAGAACTTCTCGGCGGTTGCACCTCACGCTCATCGTCTTTGGCCCCTGGGGTTTGTCGTACGCGCTGGACCGAGGATTGTAACGAAATACGGAAACAGAGTAAACGTTTTCTCTAATTGCGCGAGCCAGCAAGCAGGTTGCCCTAGCGGCCTTCGCACCCTCTGCAATCGGAGCGCGCCGCCACGTCGTGGCAATTTGTTCGAATCCGATTTCCTTGGAACTTATTCCGGAGCAGGACTAAACGTCCCCCCGCGGGGCTTCTGGGGTTCGCGACTTCTATCGAGGTTGCTTGATGGCCGTGGACACCGGCTGCAAACAAGTTTTGCGGTGAACCCCTGGTACTACCACTCGCGATCGGTCCCTTGCTCCGGATTATGGATCACGGCGGTGCCTTCATCCGTTCCTTGAGTCTTCGCGCGCTTTTCCAGCTTCTTTTGAGCGCGGCGCTCCTCTTTCATGCGCTGCTTTTCCAGTCGCTTCATTTCCTTTTGGCGCTTCTGAAAAGTAATTGCCATGGGGCCTCCTTGAGATGGGACACTCGCCACTTCAATGACGCAGAAACCAACGGATCAGTAGGAACTTTGGACAAACACGCGAAACTTACTTGACCGGGAAGAATGCCGGAGTTTTCGGAGAGCTTTGGCTTCAATTTGCCGGATACGCTCACGCGTCACCGAAAATGTTTGGCCTACCTCCTCCAAAGTGTGTTCACTCCCATCCTCCATGCCGAAGCGCATTCGAATAATTTTTTCCTCGCGTGGCGTAAGGGTTTTCAGTGCGTTGTCCAATTGTTCCTTCATGTTCAGCTGGATGGCGGCATCCGAAGGCGACACCACGCCCTTGTCCTCTATAAAGTCAGCCAACCGGGACTCTTGGTCCTCGCCGACCGGTGTTTCAAACGAGACGGGCAGTTGGGCGACTTTCTTGGCCTTCCGGACATGGTCCACCGGAATGTCCATGCGTTTGGCGATCTCTTCAACCGTGGGCTCGCGGCCGAGTTCCTGTACCAGTTGCCGGCTCGTGCGCATCTGCTTGTTGATGCACTCGATCATGTGCACGGGCACGCGAATGGTTCTGGCTTGGTCGGCAATGGCTCGGGTAATCGCCTGGCGAATCCACCATGTGGCATAGGTAGAGAACTTGTAGCCCCGCCGCCACTCGAACTTGTCGGTCCCGCGCATCAGGCCGATATTGCCTTCCTGAATCAAATCGAGAAAATGCAGGCCACGGTTCGTGTATTTCTTGGCTATGGATACTACGAGGCGAAGGTTGGCCTCCGTCAACTCCCGTTTGGCTTTGTCCGCTTGCGCTTCGCCACGAGAGATCAGCGCCAGGGTACGTTTCAGATCGTTCCCGTTGACTTGCGCGGAATGTTCGAGTTGATTGCGTTGCGAACGCCGCGAATGGAGTTCCCTGCGAACTGCGGCGGCGGCTTCTCCCCCGGCGGAGTTTGAGCGGCGCTTTAGTTTGGCGATTTCCTCTTCAAGCGACTGATACGTCTTGGCGGTCGACCTCAACAAAGTGATCAAGCGCTTTTTTTCGCGTTCGTGGAAATTGATCGAGCGAGTCAGTTGCGACATCCGCACTCTTGTCCGCGCCAGTCGAGTTGCAAGCCGAACATATGTGCGACGATTTGCTCTGGTCGCCTGCTGCATCCGGACCGCTTGATCGAGTGCAGTCTCCCGGAGCTTCCGGATTCGGTCGATGATCCGCAGCGTCTCGCGCGTTTTCTCGGCAATTTTCCCTTCGGTGAGTTCTTCCTCATCAAAGTGAATGAGTGATTTAACCGGCACTGCACCGCTGCGAAGGCCCGCACCCACTTCGATTAACTCGTTGAGGATCAGGGGAGAGCGGGAAATCGTCTTCATAACCAGGAGCTGGCCGCGCTCCATGCGCTTCGCGATCTCCACTTCAAGTTCACGGGTCAACAACGGGACAGTGCCCATTTCGCGCAAATAGGTGCGGACCGGGTCGCTTACCTGTTCGGAAGGTTGCGGAGTGTGGCTGGACGTGCTGTCGTCGGGCGCCGGAGGATCCTCTTGACCGGGTGCGAGAGTCGCGCCCCTAACTGAGGCCGTCGCCTCCGCAGTATCCTCATAGATGCCGAGGCCGTCGCGCTCAAGAGCGGAAAAAAACTCGTCAAGCTCTTCCGGCGCGTCTTCGGAATCGGGGAGGACTTTGTTCACTTCATTCGTGAGCAGATAGCCACGTTCCCTGGCCAATTGCAGGAGATCGTGCGTCTTACTCTGATTTTCCTGATTCGACAAAGAACTCTCCCTTAAGGCGATGGCAGAACTGGTTGGCCTTCCTCAATTCCGGTCGGCGTTCGGAACATCTAGGCGAACGCCACACAGGGCAGGGAAGACAGTTTGGGATCGCGCCTACAGCGTCCGATGCGCCCGGCTATTTGCGACCCCGCCTCTCCAATCTCGCTCGGAACGAAGTTTTCTGGATTCGGTAATCCTGGATTCGCTTCTATAGTGTACACCTCGCGTCATAGGAAAAACCGGTGGGCTTGGAATTACGCTCCTTTCCAGTACCCTCCGCCAATAAGCAGTGTGTTCGCCGTTGGAATTTCTCGATTGTTAACGAGCCAACTTGGACGGAGTTTCGTCTTCCACCTGCCCTTGCAGAAATTCGCCCGGTAGACGAATCAAGGTCGACCGGGACGTCGAAGGTATTCGCTCCTTGCTTCCTCGAACGCTCTCTTTGTGACCGGTCACGCGCTCCATCCGGATGCCGAGCGTGCGCTCCAGTTGAAACAGATCCGTTCGCTGCGTTCTCAAGAAGAAAGTGGAAGCTACTCCGCGTTCACCGGCGCGCCCCGTGCGGCCGATGCGATGAATGAAGTTTTCGGCTACGTCTGGAAGGTCATAGTTGATGACATGCGCGATATCCTGGACGTGAATTCCGCGGGCTGCCACATCCGTGGCAACCAGTACCTGGCATTGCCCGCGTTGGAACCCGGTCAGCGCTGCCGTTCGTTGCGATTGCGAGCGGTCTCCATGAATCATGGCGGCATTGATTCCTTGACGAATCAGGCTTTTCGCGATCCGCTCTGTCCCGCGCTTGGTGCGCGAGAAAATCAGGCAGCGGCCGCTCTCGGTCTTAAGGAGGTTAAAGAGCATTTCGGGCTTCCCATCATCTGGTACTTCGAATGCCTGAAGTCGGACGTTTTCGGACGGTTTCAACGTCGAGCCGAACGTGAGACGAACGGAATTTCTCGTATAGTCCTTGACCAACTGGGTTACTGCCGCTTCCATGGTCGCGGAAAAGCACAGCGTCTGGCGCTCTTTGGGTAGGTTCCCGACGATGCGCCGGATTGCCGGAAGGAATCCCATGTCCAGCATGCGATCCGCTTCATCCAGCACGAGCGTGTTCACGCCACCGAGGGTTACGAGTCGACGATCGAGATAATCCTCCAATCGACCGGGAGTCGCTACCACGAGGCGGGCGCCTTTGCGAATGGCGTCGAGTTGCCGTCCTTCGGGCAGACCACCAACGACCAACGCCGCTGGGCGAGAGTTTCTACAGCGCAACGCGTCATACTGCGCCACCACCTGCATGGCAAGTTCTCGCGTGGGGACGAGTACCAGAGCGGCAATACCGGCGGTCTTGTGTCGCGACAACCTTTCGATCACCGGAATCAGGAACGCCAGCGTTTTGCCGGTTCCCGTTTGTGCCGTGGCGATCACATCTGTTCCGGCAAGTGCTTGCGGGATTGCCGCAGCCTGCACCGGAGTGGGCGTCGCGAATCGAGACGCCTGGAGTCTCTCCTTCAACGAAGGAGATATTGAGAGTTCTGAAAAACTTTCCATTTTGCTTTCTTGCTGGCTGAATTGCAGGGACGCACCGATATCGGGCGAACAAAGCAGTCCAGATTGCCAGACTTATTTAAATTACGCTGAAGACGAACGGAGGAAACGGAGGGCGGGTATTCTCAGATACTTTGAACCAGAGGGACCGCACAACACAACCGAATGCATTAAGCGTAGCAACAGCATAACACAAGATCGCGATTCTCGCTGAAAGAAAGAAGCCGTTGCGTTAAATGCGATTTTTGCGGGGCAGTCGGCTCAGTTCGGTCATCTTCTCTCGCCAAGGATGAGGTCGAACCGGTCCACTACTTATTGCGCTTTCGAGAGTTCCGTTCGTTCTTTGTCCAGCGACGGATGGCCGTCTTTCGAGAGTCGACTTGCTTCTGCTTTTGGGCGTTGTTGGCGTCTCCACGTTTGTGTGCCTGAAGCAGGGAACCATCGCGAAAATGGAGAGGATCACGCAGATTCTGAAGTTCCCGGTAGTAGAACACAGCCGTGGGCCGCCGCCTTCGGAATCTCAGATTACGCAGAAATTCCAGTTCTTCCGGTGTGGCACCTCCCCTCAAGTCAGGCAAACTCAAAAACTCTTCGAAGCCGGGTTCGACCTGAACGGCTTCATCCCTCTCTACAAATTCAACATTCACGCGGCGTACAGGGCACAGGAGCCGATTCAACAGCACTTCCATGGCGAAAGTGGCTAAGTCGATATCCCAGGATTCGATCATGGGGGTCAGGAAGACAGTGCAGTGAGCGATGGAGATATTGAATACGTCGGTATCCAGAAAATCCAGAATGATAGTCCGTGCTTCTTCATACGACTGGCTCCGCAGTGTGGCGACGCTGCGCAGCCAGCGTTCATTTTCCAACTCTTCTCTGGCGATTCTCTTCGTCACATCCAGAAGTTTCTGCGTTATCAGGCGCTCCAGCTCTCCAAATGCCTGCGTCTCGAAAATGTCGCGCACCTGCTTCCGCCTTTCGGGGCGACATTTCCGGATGACCACTTCGCGTACTTCCCGGTAGAGCGGCTTTGGAGGGTCGGCCAGTTTCTTTTTCCACTCTTCTCTGCGTTGGTCTTCTACCATGGCGGACAGTTGGCCCTTCGGCAATTTGAGGAAGGCGTTCATCTTCTCGTAGATATCCGTCCGATCGGCAGCCGGGGGAGCCTTTTTGCGGGAAAGCAATTGCGAGATATAGGACTCCGTGACCTCGGCGGCGGAGGCGAGGTCGCGCTGTTCCAGACCCAATTCCTTGAGCCGCTGCCGAATTACCAGGCAAACGTCCATGCGAACTCCTTGCGGTTAACCAATGCGGTAAACCAGATGGTACAGGAGGTCGCTAGACTTGACAATATAGGTAAAGCCAGGCATACTGGTTTTGCGATCAAGGCCGCTTTCAGGTCTTCCCGACCACCCGCTATACCCTGACGACTCCCTTGGTCTTTACAAGGAGAGTGTTATGTTCGCTCGGAAGGTCGCCGTACGCTTGAAGTCAGACACCGCCGGTCAATTTATCCAGAAGATGGAAAACGAGATCATTCCACTGTTGCGCAAGCAGAAGGGTTTCCTCGATGAGGTCACGCTCATTTCGCAAAGCGGAAAGGAAATTTACGCCTATAGTTTCTGGGAATCGAGCGAAGACGCCGAACGCTACGACCGCACCGCCTTTAAACAGGTGACCGGCCTCCTGACCGGCGTCATTGACGGGGCTGTCCGCATCCATACGTACATGGTCGCCAACTCGACATTTCACAAGATTGCCGCTGCTGCCGTCGCTTCCTGACGGCGATGACATCCGCATCGAATCGCTACTTCGGTCATGATTGGCCGACGATTTCTCTCTTGGGGCTTGCCGCCGAGTCTCGCCTTGTTCGCTTCCGTGGTTTTCTCGGCAAAGGAAAATGTATGTATCTACTTCTCTGGATTCCTATTGGTTTGATCGTCGGATGGGTCGCCGGCAAGAGTCTCGAAGGGAATGGCTACGGCCCGTCGGTAGATCTAGTCATGGGTGCCGGTGGGGCTGCGATCGGTGGGCTGGTGATGCGTGCCGCTGGCTTTTCCGGTTATGGCGGTACCGCGCTTGCGACATTCGCGGCCATTTGCTGTGCGGCGTTTCTTGCCATTTTTTCAGCGCTTGCAAACGGCAGGACCATCTACTCTCGGGTGTTTTAGCCACGATTCCTACTGAGCCTACAATTGAGTCCCACCATTTCCAACTCATATGCCACTGAACCCACGATCCTTCTCGTTAGAGAGGGTGCTGAGTTGCCCCCGGACCTCGCGACGGAAAGCGAAGCCTTTCTACCTGGTTGGCGAGTGGTCAAAAATTTCGACAGTTATGCGCTGCGTCGAAAAATTAGAGAGACCAACTGGAGTTTTCTGCAGTTGCGTGGTGGCAAGGAGACCAAGGGCATGGGCCGCGCGCGAAAGGACATCCTGCGGAGGGGTGTGGCAGGGCTCGTGAGTGAGTTTCGCGGCCGGACGTTCAACTCCATGGAAATCACTGTGCTCGTTTCAAGGCGTTTCTTGGGTCTGATGTTTCTCAACATTGCAGTGAATCTTAGGCATTTTCAGCACAATACCGCGGTCTGAAGTGGGCAGTCGATCAATCAGAGAAAAGGAAGCGTATGACAAAACTATATGTTGGAAATCTCGCCTTCAGCATGACCGATGACAGTCTGCTGCAGTTGTTCACGGGGAAAGGATATAAGGTCGGCTCGGCTCGCATCATTACCGATCGCGAAACCGGTCGGTCACGCGGATTCGGATTCGTGGAACTAGCGCCGGAAGATGACGCGGCAAAGGCTATCGGAGAATTTAACGGCCTCGATATTGAAGGCCGGGCGCTTCAAGTCAACGAAGCACGTCCGCAGGAGTTCCGTGGCGGTGGTGGTGGTGATCGTTCTGGTGGAGGACGAGGATATTCCAGCGGTCGATCTGGCCGCGGCGGGCGGGGAAGCTACTAATCGCCTTCTGGTTATCGTTCGACGCCGGCCATCGCGACAGGCGGAGATTTGTATTTTGACGAGGAGGATTCTTGGCGATTCTTGAAGCAGGCCAGTATATTCGGCACTTTCAGTACGGCTGCGGCGTCATTGTCAAACGGGACTTCGACCGCACCACCATTGACTTCGACACCCACGGGATCAAGATTTTTATCACCAGCCTGATGACGATCGAACCCGCGGAAGGGGTTCCCCCCAAACGTCGTCGCGCTAAGCGTGTCAAAGCCGTGCCGCCCGCGCCTTCGCTCGCTTCCCCTGTCTTCGTACCGGGAGCCAAATGAGCGACTCCATCATTGTCCAGTACCAAGGGTTCCAGGCGAAACTTCTCGTACGTGAATACACCTTTAAAGTGCGCGAAGCGGGAGAAGAGCGGGAATTCACTCTGAACATTGCTAACGAGGCTTTCCTTGCGCACCGTGTTAAGTATCAGGACGCTCCGGCGATCTGCTCGCAGAGACTCCAGGCTGAGCTGGCGGCGCATGCAAACCACCCGCTGGAAACGGAGTACGTGATCACTGCTGCTGAGTTGGAAGGTTATCGAACATCACGCGCCGAAAAGCCCCACCGCTATCCTTCGCGACATTCCGAAACGTAACAGCGCTCCAAGGCCATAGAAATAGCACATCTCTAGAGAAACTCCTGATTGCACTATTCAGTGTTACATGTACTCGATGGTTCTGGCCGTCACGGCACCGGAATCTGGAACAGATTGCGATGCACCGTGGTCCGACTGAACGCATAGATCTCTTCGTCGTCTCCTGGCAGTACAAAACTGTCCACGAACTTTGCTCCCGGTAGCGCCGCCGCATCCTCCTTTGACGCCACCCCCATTGGCGGCAGCTTAGGAAACGTCTGGCCCGACGGGAGCGGCACTATATACGTTCCCCAACCCAGCATGCGCCCGTGGCTTCCGCCGATGACGGCAAGAATCATCGATTTCCCGTTCATTGGCCACCGCACCACGCACAACCCGCTGCAAATTCGAAACGGCGTACCTCCCTCGAGCGGTATCGCCAGAATTCCCCGCGGCACATCTTCATTCTCAATCGCCGCTTGTACGACCGCCCACCGACCGTCCGGCGAAATCGTCTCCAGCTGAATCACCGGCCGGCCATAAATTTTCCGCCGCTCGCTGCCGTCTGGCTTCATTTTGTACAGAAAGCTTTCTTCCCCTTCGTACGACATCAACAGCAAGTCTCCTTGCGGCGTAAACACCGGGCTCAGTTCGTTTCCGTTTGAGGTGAGTTGCCTTGGCGGCACCATGTGGTCCACGCGCGCCGACCAAAGCGAGTGTACGCCATGCTTGGTCTCAACCGAATACACGACATTGCGTCCATCGGGCCATATGTCAAATCCGAACAATCCTGCCTCAGACACCACCACCTGACTTTTTCCGGTGCCGATTTCCGTTGACCACAACTCGCTCGCTGGACCCTGCGGCCGTCGATCCACCATGTAATAAACCCGGCGTCCATCCGGCGAGAACACTTGCCTCCCACGAACGGACACGAACAACGAACGGACACGAACGTGTCGCCGCAAAATGAGAATGTCCGGTTTGTGCAAAGTAGAAATGTCCGGTTCCATGGGAGGCCCAGGGGCCCTATGGGAACGGAGCGAATCGCCTTGAGCCAACGAGAACGAACGGACACGAATCGACAGAAACATTCGTTGTCAATCGATGGAGAAGATACCGTGGGAAGCTTCGCGAGGTTATAATCGCGGTCCAATATGGCCCTCGCACCTGGAATGCATTTGGGCCCGTACCAGATCATTTCGCCTCTCGGCGCAGGCGGAATGGGTGAGGTGTACCTTGCCCAGGATACGCGTTTGGGCCGCAGCGTCGCGATTAAAATTCTGCCCCACAAGTTTTCGAACGACGCTCAGCGCATGGCGCGCTTCGACCGCGAGGCCAAGGTCCTGGCATCGCTGAATCATCCGAATATCGCGTCGATTTACGGCCTTGAAGAATCGAACAGCGTGCGAGCGCTGGTCATGGAGTTGGTCGATGGTGCAACGCTGGCGGAACGAATCAGCCAAGGACCGCTTCCTCACGATGAGGCATTGCCCATTGCGAAACAAATCGCCGAAGGACTGGAGTACGCGCACGAGCGGAGCATCATTCATCGCGACCTGAAGCCCTCGAATGTGAAGATCACTCCGAACGGTGAGGCCAAGGTGCTCGACTTCGGACTTGCCAAAGCCCTCGAGGATGATTCCAGCGTCACAGACCTATCCACTTCGCCGACGCTGAGCCACGCGGCAACGCAGGCCGGGATTTTGCTGGGCACGGCGGCGTACATGAGCCCTGAGCAGGCCCGTGGAAAAAAAGTAGACCGCCGCGCCGACATTTGGTCGTTTGGTTGCGTGCTGTTCGAAATGCTGTCGGGCAAGCCGGCGTTCAAAGGAGAAACAATTTCTGACACGTTGGCGGCGGTGATTCGCGCTGAGCCGGATTGGAGCGATCTTCCCGGCAACTTGCCACCTTCCATCACCCGGCTTCTGCGGCGCTGTCTGACTAAGGACCACAACCAGCGCCTCCGCGATATTGGGGAAGCGCGCATTGCCCTCGAGCGAGCCGTTTCCGGAGTTCCCGGGGAATCCTCGGCGCTCGCGCCAGCGACAATCGCAGCGCAGCCACTGTGGCGTCGTGCGTTACCTTGGGCCGTTGCGGCGATCGCCATTGCGATCGCCATTGCATCCAGCTCGCTGTATTGGTTGGCCAACCAAGGCGAGCCGCATCAAGTAATGCAATTGTCCCTTTCACTCCCCGAACCTCTGGCTGGCGTTTTCGACCCGAATCCTGGATCCCCCTTTGCGATCTCTCCGGACGGCTCGCAAATTGTCTTTGTAGCTTCCGTTGCCGGCAAGCCTACGCAGCTCTACCTCCGGCCTCTCGACCAACAAACTGCCAGTCCTGTTCCTGGAACAGAGAGCGCCACACAGCCCTTTTTTTCGCCCGATGGGCAGTCCGTGGGCTTCTTCGCCCTTGGCAAGATGCGAAAGGTCTCGCTCCATGGCGGGCCTGTAACTCTCATGGGCGATGCACCGACTCCCCACGGAGCAAACTGGGCGGTCGACGACACAATCACCTACGCGCCGAATTTCGGCTCTGGTCTGCTGCGAATTTCCTCGGCGGGCGGCACTCCCGAGACGTTGACGACTCCGAACCCAAAAGAGCAGGAAATCAGTCATCGCTGGCCGCAGGTCCTCCCTGGCGGAAAGTACGTCTTGTTTACCATTCAGCTGGGCAGTGAGGCCACCTACGATGACGCTCGCATCGCGGTGCTCTCTCTCGAAACGAGCAAGTGGCGCACGCTCTTCCAGGGCGGCTCCTACGCTCGTTATGTGCCTCCCGGCCACATTGTCTATGCCCGTGCCGGATCGCTCATGGCCGTGCCCTTTGATTTGTCGCGCATGGAAGTCACGGGATCACCCGTGCCGGTTCAGGAGGGCTTGGTCACCACCGCGTCCACCAGTGGAGGCGCCGAATATGACGTCACGCCGTCCGGATTGCTTGCTTACGTCCCCGGGACCGCGAGACCTCCCGTGCGCTCTCTGATGTGGGTCGACCGCACCGGCGTCGCCAAAGCTCTTCCGGCACCCCCCAGGGTTTACAGCACGCCGAGCTTCTCGCCTGACGGCAAACAATTAGCCGTACAGATAAATGATAACGGTCTCATCGCTATTTGGATCTATGAGTTTGCAAGGAACACACTGACACGGCTTACTTTTGGTCCGGGCAATAGTACTGCTCCCGTCTGGACTCCCGACGGCCGGGAGGTCATCTATAACACGCGTACGACCTCTCCCTCTTTCCGTTCAAAGTTGGCTGACGGCAGTGGCAAGGAAGAAATGCTCTTCAGCAGGGAATTCGCCGACCCTGGCGCCACGCCGTTCTCGGTGTCTCCCGATGGCAAGACCCTCTTGTTTGCGGGGAGACAGTCGATTCAGACACTTTCTTTGGACGGCGGAGAGAAGATTCAATCCTTTTTGCAGTCCTCATTCAATTTCTCCTCGCCACACTTTTCGCCGGACGGCCGTTGGGTTGCCTATATGTCGGACGAATCGGGGCGAAGGGAGGTCTGCATCCAGCCGTTCCCCGGACCGGGTGGTAAGTGGATGATCTCCACGGAAGGCGGAGAGTATCCACGTTGGGCACGCAACGGCCGCGAAATTTTCTTTCTCAGTGGAGACAAACTGATGAGCGTGGCCTTGGAAACTCAGCCCGCCTTTAAAGCCGGCACCCCGCATGCATTGTTCCCGGCCACGGGCTACCTCGCGGCAGGGAACTACGACGTAGCACCGGACGGCCAGCATTTTGTAATGATCAAGCAAGACGACACACTGACCAACCCCAAAGAGTTAAACGTCATACTCAATTGGTCTGAGGAACTCAGACGTCTCGCCCCGGCGGGAAAGAAATAGAGCAGGGCCTGGCACTCTAACTCTCGCGAACTGTCCGCGTAAACTGCTTCTCTCCCGATCTCCCAGCTCTGCAAAGCCGTCGGGCTCTCGTCCCTCCGGTACCCGTCGCTACAGGATTGACCGCCATTCGGTGCGCAGTACATCCGAGCCTGGGTGGCGACGGAGGGCGCTGGGGCTGTCGCCACGCTGCCGCTTGCCCCTCTTTTAAGAAATCAAATCAAATGTTTTGGTCGGGGCGCCGAGATTTGAACTCGAGACCTGCTGCGCCCAAGGCAAGAGAAGAAACGTTAAGTAGTTGGCTCGTCTAGCATTTCCTATGTCTTACATCACGGTTTTGCACGGTGTTCGGCAATGTTTGTTCCCAAGTTGTTCCGAAGTTCTTGGGGTGAACCCCTAAGCTGGCACAACTTTTTTGGACACGGTTTCCTCGCTACCAGAGCTTTGTTGAGCGCTGCCAGTGCTAAACGCACCGCTAACGTCGCAATCTTTCCTGCTTGCCCACCTCACTCGTACCTTAACGCTTCCACCGGATTCACCTTCTCGGCGCGCCGCACGGGCACCCAGCAGGCGAGCAGCGCCACGCCCACAAACAACAGCCCAACGACCACCAGCGTCGCCGGATCGCCAGGCTCCACCTCAAACAGGAATGACCGCAGCACGCGCGACAAAACCATCGCCAGGGCCACCCCGGCTACGACTCCGGCGGCTATCAATCGAAATCCTTCGCCGAAGATCAGTTTGCGGATGTCTTTTTGTTGCGCGCCGACCGCGCTGCGAATCGCCAATTCCCGCCGTCGCGAAGTTACCGATAGAAAAAGCACGCCGTAAATTCCCACCAGCGTCAAGACGCTGCCCACCACCGCGAAGCCCACCAGCAGTTGCATAGCGAAGGTCCGCGAGGCCAGGGATTCGTCGCGAATCTGTTCCAGCGTCTTCACGTTTTCAATCGCTGCGGTGGGATCCGCGTTGTGCAGTTCGCGTTCCACGGCGAGCACCACCGCACGTGGGTCCGCCGCCGTCCGCACCACCAAATGCTTCGAAAACGCATGCGCTTGCCACAGCGGGAGGTAGACCTCGGGAGACGGCTCCAGAGTCAAATCATCGCTTCGGCTATTGGCAATCTCGCCGACAATGTCCGTGCCCGGTTTATCGCGGCCGTCCAGCCAGAACTTCCTCCCAACCGGAGTTTGATGCGGAAAGAAGCGATCTGCAAATGCCTGGTTCACGATGGCCACCTTTGACGCCTTATCATCGTCGGTCGAGCGAAAGTCTCTGCCCTCAAGCAAGGCCTCGCCCATCAACTTGAAGTAGTCGGGTGTCACCGCGCGGAGCGGAAGCGCCGTCTTTTCGCTCTCTTTCACCACCGGGGGCTGGCCCTCAATTTCCAGAGTCGCGGGCCAATTGTTTCCGGTCAGGGGCACTCCCCAGGCAAACGCAGCGTATTGCACTCCGGGTAGGGCCGCAACTCGCTCCAAGGCCTGTCGGTGAAAGCTGTCCCAGTTGGAGTACTGCACCTCCGTGACACTCATCGTCAAGATCCGTCCGGTGTTGTAACCCGAGGGCACCTTTGCGATTTTCAGCATGGTGCGGATGAGCAGTCCTGCGCCAACTAGCAGCGCCAACGTCAAGGCCGTCTGCGCCATGGTGACTCCGCGCAAAAGCCGCCGCTCTCCCAATCCCGCAGTGCCTTTTGGCCCAGCACTTTTCAGAACCTCCATCGGATCCAGGCGAAACGCTCGCAGTGCGGGAAGAATCCCGGCGAAAACCGAAGCCAGCACCGCCGCGCCGAAGCCCCAACCCAACACGGACCAGCCCGCGGTCACTCCATCGAGGCGCGGAACGGCTTGCCCCGCAACCAACTTGAACACTTTGACGACACCGAACGCCAGCACCACCCCAAACGTCCCTCCTAACAACGCCAGGAGCAGGCCCTCGGTTAAGACCTGCCGAAACAGCGCAACTCTCCCCATGCCCAGTGCGCCGCGCACAGCGTACTCCTGCTGCCGCTGCAGTCCGCGTACCAGCAACAAGGCCGCAGCGTTCCCACATCCAATCAGCAGCACGAGCGACGCGGCGCCCAGGAGCGGCAGCAAAATCCTTCGACCATCGCGATTCATTTCGTCGGTCAGCGGTTCCAGTTGCGGTGTGAACCCTTCAAATTGTGGCTCCGCCTGCCCCTGGCGTGCCGCCAGCACGGATAACTCTTCTTGCGCTTGCCGCGGTGGGATCCCCTGGCGCACTCGCGCCACGACGTCCCAGTAGGGGTCCGTCATGGCCTTCGGGTCGGGCATTGCAGGAGCCCAAAAATCCACCGTTGCGTTCACATTGTAGTTTGGCTCTTTCGCAGCTCCTAGAGACGGAAGGAAGCGTACGCCCGGCTGCATTACCCCAATGACATGGGGGGGCACGTCCCAGCGGCTGATCCGCACGGTCTTGCCGATAATCTGCGGGTCGCCGTTGAAGGCCCGCTGCCAAAACTCATATCCGAGCACAATCACTTTTGTTGGTCCCAGCGAAAAGTCCGCGTCCTCGAAGCCACGGCCGGTGATTGTTTTTAGTCTCATCACCGGCATGTAATCTCTAGTTACAAACATCCCCTGCATCGATTGGCTGCCGTCACCTCGGATAAGAAAGTTGAACGTCCAGGCGTACGGGGCGATTCCTGCAAACGACTTCGCCTCCTTTTGCCATTCCGTCCACTGCTGCGCTGCCCACTCGCGCGGACCGTCCATCTTCTGGCCGTCCGTCCGCGCCGCCGGGAGGAGCATCAACTGCTCCGGCTTCTGGTACGGCGGCGGTGTCAGCAGCACACCCTGAATCAGGCTGAAGACCGCCGAAGTCGCGCCAATCCCCAACGCCAACGTCAGGATCGCAATCAGGCTGAAGCCCGGCTGTTTCAACAGCATCCGAACCGCAAATCGAAACTCTCGCGGCATGTATGCTCTCCCATTCGTTCTCAGTTTCCGTCGACACCCACTTTTAGGTAGACGTCGGCCACAGCGTTTCTGTTCCCTTATCCATCCAGTTGGACGATGGTATCCCCGCTCGGTTAGAGCCCAACCGAAAGAGTCCCCACACAACCGTCGCGGCTGAATTGCCTTCCTCACTAGGCAAAACGGTGCGTCACGCTGTTAGAGTCCGTTGAGGTACAATTCTGGCTTCCTGCCGATTCTCGTAGGTCGATCTTCCGAGGTGTATTGAATGCGTCTCCTGCTTTTGTTTGGGTCGCTTCTTGTCGCTGCGACCACCGCTGCTGCCCAAGCCCAAAAGGCGAGTGATATCGCGGACTTTGTAAGTGTCGATACGCCAGTCTTCGTTCTTAACCACGTCCGAGTCATCGATGGAACGGGTGCACCGGTGAAGGAAGACCAAGCGATTGTGATCGCGAATGGCAAAATACTGTCCATCGGTCCCGCCGCGTCCGCCGAAATCCCTCAGGGTGCGCAGCGGATGGAGCGCTCCGGTTACACGGTCATACCGGGTCTAGTTGGGATGCACGACCATCTGTACTACACCGATTCCTACGCAATCCAAGTTAAGGAGGGAAGGCTGAGCGAGCCGGGGTTGTTCGTTGCGGAGATCCCGTACACGGCGCCACGACTCTATCTGGCGGCTGGCGTGACCACGATGCGTACCACGGGAAGCCTGGAACCTTACACCGACTTGAAAGTGAAGAGCCGGATCGACGCGAACTTGATGCCAGGACCTAGCATCGATGCGACTGCACCCTACTTGGAAGGTTCGCCGACACGATTTGCGCAGATGCATGAGCTAACTGGTCCGGACGATGCGAAACGTATGGTGGACTATTGGGCGGCGGAAGGCATGACATCGTACAAAGCGTACATGAATATCACACGCGAAGAACTGGGCGTGGCGATCCAGCAGGCCCATGCGCACAAGCTGAAGCTCACAGGGCATCTGTGTTCAGTAACCTGGCCGGAAGCTGTGGCTTTGGGAATCGATGATTTAGAGCATGGGCCCGTGTTTGCGGACACCGAATACGTTGCTGACAAAAAGCCGGATGCGTGCCCAGCGGGGGGCAGCAGCAGTTGGGCAAAACTGGATGTGAATGGAGCGCAAGTGCAGCAACTGATCCACGATCTCGTTTCACACCAAGTGGCGGTGACTTCGACCCTGCCCGTATTTGAGGCAGGCGTCCCGGGAAGACCGAAATTGCAGCCGCGCGTGTTGAATGCAATGTCCGCAGAGTCGGCGCAAAGCTACCTGACGGCGCGAGCGAATGTGCAGTTGGACTCGCCCATGACGGTGTTGCTGCGCAAGGAGATGGATTTTGAGGTTGCATTTGTCAGGGCCGGCGGCTTGTTGCTGGCGGGGCCGGATCCCACAGGAAACGGTGGGGTGCTTCCAGGATTCGGAGACCAACGCGAAATAGAGTTGCTGGTGGAAGCGGGGCTGACTCCGGTGGAGGCCATTCATGTTGCAACGGAGAACGGCGCTTTGTATCTCGGACAGCAAGATCGAATTGGAACTCTTTCTCCCGGCAAACAGGCAGACCTCATTGTGATTAAAGGCGATCCCTCAAAGAGCATTGACGAGATCGAGAACGTCGACACGGTGTTTAAGGCCGGAATCGGCTACGATTCCAAGAAATTGATTGATAGCGTGCGAGGACAGGTCGGCATTCGTTAGAGCCTTCGATCGAGCGGCTAGTCCTGTTACCAACTCCCGAAACGATTTCAGGTGAGTCAGCCAACCTTAACTTATCCGATTAGGTAAGAGTAGTCCGTCGCTCGCAAACAATCGCCGTTGTTGGCTCGCCGACGCATGGCACGGTTATTCCGCACGAGATTCAGCTAGGTACATCAATCTCGACACTGCGCCTCGCTGTGAGAGATCTATTACAGTTTCGAGATACCGCTGTTGTCGCTCAAAGTAGATACTACCTTCAAGCTGTTCAAGTTCCGCTCGGTGGCCTAGCCTAGCACTTAGTCGTCCAGTGGCAGCCTTCAACAGACTTACAGTCCGGTCCTTGCGATCAATCACCCGAAACCCAGCGAGTCCCAGCACATTTTCGTTGAAGCCCGGGGGCACAAATTGCGTATGTCCATGCACGGCCCTCAATCGAATTTCCTTATCCGAAATTGCACCGGTAATGACTCCGGCATCTGTGAACAGGAACATTCCCGCAGGAATGAGGACTCGTGCCACTTCTCGGAACACGGACAGGCGGTCGCGAAGGTGAAGAATCACGTCCAGCGACATGACCGCGTCAAAGGTGCCGCTCGCGAATGGAATCGGCTGATTCAAGTCGGCTTCGCGAAGCTTCACGAGCCCCTCTAGACCAAGAGAAGCAGCGCGGGCGCGCCCCGCAGCGATCGCTTTCTCACTCAAGTCGATGCCGCTACCCTGGCACCCGACATGACCTACAACGAAAGTCAGCGGCCCACCTGGGCCACAACCCAGGTCGAGGAAATGGCGCGCGCGCGAGAGCTTGAGCCGGGAAATGTCTTCTTGGAGTTCGTCGGCGGTCACCCACGAGTGTTGACTGATGTCTTCTCCGTAGGCTTCGCGTCTGAGTTGCTGCCCCAAAGGAGAATCAAACTCTTCATAAAGACCGTCATAGCCCTGGTCCTCGGGTTCTAAAGGAACAGCCATTTGCACCTCGTCAATCCACTATGGAAGCGCGGGGACCTGGCACCTGCATCGCGGGTTCGCGTACCGCACTTTGAATCTTCAGTCGCGAGACGAAAAAGGCAGACAACAAGTAGCAGCAAGCAATAAACGCGAAGCCCGGCAGAAGGCTACCGGTGCGCGTGCTTAAATCACCGATGATGTAAGGCCCGAAAAAACCACCCGCATGCCCGACGGAGTTGATTAGACCGAAGGTCGCGGCCGCTGCCGATTCGCTCAGAATCATCGTGGGCATGGACCAGAACGCCGGGTAGTACGCGAAGACGAAACCGCCACCCATCGCAAATAAGGTCATGGCCAGCGGGAAATGTGTGCTGGCGGGAATCAACAGCAAATATGAAACGCCTACGCATGTCAGCGGGATAACGGTGTGCCAGCGTCGCTCGCCGGTATTGTCAGAATGCCACCCGTTGATGAGAAGTCCGAACAGACCCGCGATGGCCGGCAATAGGACAAGAAATGCTACCTTGCTGGTGGGAAGCCCCGAAAGGCGCTTAATGAACGTCGGCAACCAGAAGACAACAGACGCATTACTTGTGTTGGCCAGCAGGTAGGGTAGCAGGAGCAATAGGACGCGCCGTCGCGAAATGCTTTCCAGATGGTGTAGTGTGCAGTTTCCTTCTTCGCCTGCTTTTCCAACTCCAATTCGTGCGTTATCCACTCTCGTTCATCCTCGTCGAGCCACGTGGCTTCTTTCGGCCAATCCGTCAGATAAAAAAGCGTGACGATCCCCAAAACGATGGCGGGAACACCCTCCAGAAGAAAAAGCCAACGCCACCCGGCCATCCCACGCCAACCGACTCCCAACAGCCACCCGGCCAGTGGCGACCCTATGATGGCCGACGAAGGGATTGCGGCGTACAAGGTAGCAACGGCCCTTCCTCGTTCTGATAGCCGGATCCAGTGGGTTAGGTAAACGATCATTCCCGGGAAAAAACTTGCCTCTGCCATCCCAAGAAAAAAACGGGCCGCATAGAACTGTCCGGGCCTGTGTACCAAACCGGAAAAAATAGTTGCCAGTCCCCAGGAAATCATGATTCGCGCGGTCCACTTTCTTGCGCTCCAGCGCTCTACGATTATGGCGCCGGGCACCTCGAACAGGACATAGCCGACGAAGAACGTCGCTACTCCCAGACCGAAAACTCGATCACTGAATCCGAGATCAAGATTCATTTTCAAGGCCGCGAAGGACACATTGGCACGGTCCAGGTATGCAACCAGATAAAGGAGGAAGACGAACGGCAACAGCCGCCAAGCGATTCGTCGGCGTGTTCGTACGCCAACGTCTTGAACTGGTGTGATCATGGGCGCGGCACGAGATAAGGGTCCTCAGCCATCTTCAGAATTGCGTGCGAGTATACATCCGCACCTCACGCATTCCGACCGTATTGTCGGCTTGCCGGTAACCTGGAGATTACGAGTGGATCGGTAAGTAAGTTCCGGAGCGCCCGTGAGAACGAAGCCTCCAATTTCCTAAAAGCGTGCCAATCAGGATTGCGGCCGAACTCCTCAACGGCTGGCCATCGACCATTCAAGTTGCGCGCCCTTGCGGGGTTTGCTGAATTCGAATTGTTCAGAAGTGAGCGGCCGTCACGCTGATGGCCGGCGTCCCCATACCGTCCACATGATGGGGGACGGGGCCATGAAGTCCGGATCGTCCAAGCGCGCGGAGTCCTGATCAAATTCTTGCTCGGTGATATAATGGGCATCAAGCAAAGCCCCACGAAGCTGGTGGAAATTCGTCCGCATGAGAGAAACGCCAGAAGACCCTCCTCGACACATGAACAGTCGCCCCTCCGCGCCAACTTCCCCAAGCCCATGTGCCCGCAGCCGGCCATAGAGTAGTCGCCCGAACCGTCTTTCAACGCCACGATCTTTCAACAATCGCATTACCGCCATTTGACTATTCAAACTGACCTCGCCAGGACTCACAGTTGGATCAGGAAGCAGAGAGACAGAATCAAACTCTTCATCCACAAGCCAGCCACCAGGCTTCAAGGCCGACACCAACCGCGTTAGCACTTTTTCTCGTTCCGGCAAGTGGACAAGTACAAGCCGTGCATGAATGAGGTCAAAAATGGAATCCGGCAACGGGTCGGTAACAATATTGTGCGTTCGCACTTCAACATTTTCCGCCGCCAAAGGCTCGAGAAACCTCGGATCGATATCCGTGACGACGACGTGTCCCGCTCGGCCCACGCGATTCGCGAGCCAGGAAGTGATCGAACCACCGCCTCCCCCAACCTCCAAGCATCGCCAGCCCTCGCTTATGCCGCGATCCTCCAAATGGCGGATCGTGCCGCGATCAAACAACCCGGACAAAGCATCGAATCGCGCCGTTGCCTCTCGACTGGAGTTATCTAGCGAGTAGGTCGAACGAGCAGAGCGATGGGGTGAAGAGCTTTCATCAATTTCCATACCGCCTCCTTCCATTCTGCCCGTGTGCGATTTCGTCAGCGGGTATGACTGACACGGCTGGCACCCAACTCAGTCAGGGAGTTGAACTCCCTCCGGCTCTTTCAACAACAAACTGCCAACCAGTGCGACAACTAGCCCAAATAGACTTACGGCCCCCGCGGAGTACGCCAGTCGAGCGCCGGGACCACTTCCCGGCATTACGTTCGAGAGTGTCGTTGTGATAAGGACGGCAGAAACACCGAACACTCTGCCTCCGATGTTCGCCGCGAAACTTTCGCCCGTGCCTCGAAGTCGCGTCGGATAGACTCTGGGCAGATAGTTTCCCCAAAAACTATGTAGCCCGTTGAAAAACATCGTGGCAAGAAAAATTCCAACATGTACGAAGGCCAGGCTTCGCGTTGCAGCGAAAAAGTAGAGCCAAGAAAAAACGAATACCGCTGGTCCGAGAACCAAGCGCAATCGGCGCCGCTGCGAAACTATCCGCACGACGAGTAGCGCAAAAAGCAGGCGGCCCGTCAAACCACCCAACTCTTGAAACAACTGCACTCCACTGGCAGCCTGCTCGATCTGGCGTGGTGCCAGTTTCGCCACCTCAGCAAGCCCTGGAATCATGCGCACCGTTTGCTGTAGAGCTCCGTACGACAGGAAGTAAGTGCAAGCGAATAAAAGCATCGCAACGAGGGTGGTCTTTCTCAGGGCGGGTCCGAATAGCTCTCTGAAAGCGGGGCGCTTTACCTCATTCTTCGATCTTTTTTTCAGCCACAACGGCGATTCGGGTAGAAAAGGCCGAATGAAAAGAAGTGGAATCGCGGGAATCAAGCCGGAAAGCAAAGTGTAACGCCATGCCTCGTGCCCCGCCCGAATCATCGGCAATCTTTCAGCGTAGGTCACTGCCACGTAGTAGGCCCCGGTTACCATCAAACCGCCTAACGTGTGAAACCCTTGCGTGTAACCCAAGACGGACTCCCGGCGCCTAGCGTTTGTAAAGAGCTCCGCGAGCCACGCAATGGCAGCCACAAATTCCACGCAGACGCCAATCATCGTCGTACACCGCAGAATCAGCAATTGGCTCAGTGAGGTGGAAAAGCCCGCTGCACATGCGGATAAGCTGTACAGCAGAATGCTCCAAAAAAGAACGCGCCTACGGCCGAAAAGATCGGTGAGATATCCTCCGAGCAGCCCCAAAAGGCCTCCGGCCATATTCGGAACGTAGAACAGCAACCCCACCCACATGTTAAACTCGGACGTCCCGGGCTTCAGGTTTCCAACAGCCGTCAGGGCCGGGCGCACGATCAGGGGCAGCATCAAGCTTTCGTACAAATCGAAGGCGAATCCAAGGCAGGCGATACCGCAAATGAGCCACTGAACCGGCGTCAGCCCGGATGGACCGGCCGTCCCTCCAGTGCCGTCCATTCCGGAACTCGACGTGAACTGTGTGCGTCCCTCCGCGCCCAGAAAGCCCTCCATTGCTTCACGCCATCACCATTGGAAAACGTGCTGCCATTTAAGGCCGGAAGGGTTTATGATACAAGTCAAAAGAATTCAATTATTAATAAGGAATACTTACGAATGGATTTCACCTCCCGGCAGCTTCGCGCTTTCCTGCTCGTAGCGCAGCACCGGAGTTTCGCTAGGGCATCCGAGATCCTGTACATTACTCCATCCGGATTGAGCATTTTGATACGGGAATTGGAAACGCAGCTCGGTTTCCGCCTGTTCGACCGCACTACGCGGCACGTCGTGCCCACTGCCCACGGCACCGAACTCCTGGCGGTTGCCCAGAAAAGCGTGGCCGCACTCGACGCCGCAGTGTCGCACATCGGACGCTCCGCCACCCACGCTACCCAGACGTTGACTTTGGGTGCGCCGCCCTTGATCGCAGCCAATATCGTCACGCACGCCATCAAGGAATTCCGCGGTCACCGGCCAGACCTTCGAATTCAATTGTTCGACGAAAGATCACCTGCCATCCTGCAACTTATCCTCGCTGGCAAGCTCGATTTGGGCGTAGGCATCTTTGCTCGCACGCCAGGTATTCGCCGTACCCCATTCTTTCGTTCTCCCCTGGTGGTGATTCGCCCGGACAACAATCCCGCATTTCGTCGAGCATCCACGACGTGGTCTGCTCTGAAGGGAGAGAAGCTAATCTCGCTTCGGTCGTTTAGCCCGATACAGCAGATTGTGGACAAGCATCTGGCCCAAGCAGGTGTGGTATCTCGCCAGAGTGTTTCGATCAACCTCTTGGATACCCAAATTGCCATGGTGGAGGCTGATGAGGGCATCGCCATTATTCCCTCATTCGGATTGCCAGCGTGCCGGAACCGAAAAGTAGTGACGAGTCGGTTGATCAATCCTGTCGTAGATGTGGAGTTTCACCAGATTAGCAATCGAGGAAAGAAGCTTCCGCCTGGCGCCGACGAGTTTTCGGCGTTTCTGAAGAGCTTCTTCGCCAGGGAGCTCGCCACTTCAGTCCTGCGTAGCGCAGCCGTTGGAACTCACGACTCTTCCGGTCGTGAAACGCCGGGACCACTTTCGTCATAACCAGAATTGGCCCCAAACACCTGGTTCTGGATGACTTGTCGGCAACCTTTACTTAACCGCGTTACGTCAGAGTTGCCCGTGAATCTGAAGATTGCCAACAATGAATCCACCCCAGTCACCACATCTGGTGCCGGTGCGCTCTAAAGCAAGGGGAAACGGTCGGACATCATTGCTTCATCACTTCATGACATTCCGTTCGGACAGCCGCCATTTTCTCGGGCGTCGGCATAGTGAATGTTTCGCCCGGTCGTGAGGACATGGCTCGCAGGCATTTCTCAAATGCCGGCTTGTTAAAGAAAAACAGTATCATGGCGGGCTCACTGGAAACATTCGCCACGCCGATCCAGTTTCCATGCGGGATGAAAACTGTCGCTCCCGTTCCTGCGTCGTATTCACGTCCGGCCAGCGTAACGCGCACCGTACCCTTATGGACGAATATGACTTCGTCTTCGTGCAGATGTTTGTGGGTCGGAATTTTGTTTCCCGGTGGCATCTCCTCCGTCCCGACGACCAGCGCGTCCGAGCCGGTACTGAGGGGATCAACCTTGAAAATGAGCGGCTTGTCTCCAAGCAGCATCCAACGGTCACCTTCGTCGGCCTGAAAGACGGTGGGCTTTGGCTGCTTTGGCACGACCTTCGAATCTGTGGTCTGTGTGTGGGCCTCAGTCGTGCTGGGTGCAGGCACAGGGTTGGTCTGAGCAGATAATGGGACAGTGCCGAGAAGCAGCAACAAACCAAGATGAACGTGAATCACCATACACCCTCCATTCTCCGAATCGGCTTACGGCCAAGAGATATACCGAACTGAGGGTTGCACGGTCAACTGTCGGAACATCGCCATAGCACTCAAAACCCTGGAATCGCCTCGCCAGTGGGCAGTTGGTCGGCAAGCCCGAAGTATGACCCAAAACCAAAAAACGAGACAGTTGGAAAGTTGAAAGCGGCGAGGTGGATGTGCTCCTCTGGACGGGGGAAAAGGAGGAAGCATGCCGAGGAAGGGACACGTCGAAGAGGCCTCGCTATCGAGGCCGGCCTTCTGCAGCGCTTCATTGTCACCCTAAATCCCAAGGATTTTCCGTCCAGCTCTGAATCGCACCGATGTGTTCATCAGGGAGCGGCAGCCACGCTTGCTACGGCATGGCTTGGTGTACAAAAATGTGGCTCGGCATGTATCGAGTCCCCTCGTGGGACGCGCATCCCGGTCGAACTTATTGCCGATATGTTGAGCCAAGGAGCTAAACCAGAAGAGATCCTTGAGGGCTACCCAGCTCTGGATCGAGAGATGGTCGAACTTGCTCCGCTGTACGTCCAAGCCTTCCCGCGTCGCGGACGTGCTGTTTCCCGCCCTTGGGCAAAACGAAAACCGATTCGTGCACCTTTGTCGGTTTCGACAACACCGATTTCGCGAGCAGTGGGGCAAGGACGCTCGGAGTGTGATCCGTCGCCGCAATTCGAAATGTTATCTCTTCGTCCGCAGGATCGAATTCACCTCCGGCCATAAACCGGTCAAGACGCGGGAGCATCGTCTCCAGTTCGTGCAGGAGGCGCTGTCCTTTCGGCGTCGGCTCGTAACCGTTCCGAGTGCGGATCAACAGATCGTCGTGAAGTAGAAGCCGTGTCGGCCAAGCCGACGCGGCGCAGCAGCTCCTGAAAACGCGGATCGCTGCGCAACGGGTCGTACATAGGGTCCACCTTGATGGAGGTAACGACGTTGGAATGGTCGGCAACCGCTTGTTGCAGGAGGGCGATGGTCTGGTCCTTTCGGCCCACTGCCGAATAAACCAAGAGCAAGGCCGGAATCCGCCGTTCCGGTGTCCAGGCAGACTGCTCCACCTTGGTCAATGCCGCTTCCGCCTCCGCAGCGCGGCCCCAGTAGCCGTAAAGAACAGCCTCGAACACCGGAAGCCATCGATTGTTGAGAATTGCCTCATGCTGCTTGATGAATTCTTGTGCCTCGGCGAACTTCCGTTGATGGACGTAGGAGTAGATTACGGTGGATGCAGTGTGCGGGGCGTTCGGGTCCATGTTGAGCACGGCGCGAGACTGCGCGAGGGCCCGATCGTACTGCCGGGCCATGTACAGGATCGTGGCGTGGTCAGCGGCGATGATCATCGATAACGGATCTAGTTGGCGAGCCTTCTCGCTCTCCGCCAAGGCTTCCTCAAAACGCCCCCGCCACGAAAGATATTCGGCGTACCACTGATGCGCGGTGGCGTAGCCTGGATCCAATTGGATCGCGCGCTTGAATTCTCTTTCCGCGGTCTGCCAGTCGTAATCGTAATTTTCGGCAATCAATGCCAACGAGGTATGGGCCTCGGCCAGCGTGTCGTCCAGTTGCAACGCCTTCAGCGCGGCGGCACGCCCTTTGGGCATAAGCTCGTTTTGCGGGCCCAAATACCAAGAGCTCATCAGCCCATCGGTGTCAGCTAGGCCGGCATATGCACGCGCGTAGTTGGGATCGCGCGCAATAGACTGCTGAAAATAGTCCGCAGCGCGCTGAAAACCCTCCTCGGTGCGCTTGTTCCAGAAATAGCGGCCTTGCAGATAAAGGTCGTACGCCGCATAGGAATCGGGAGACACCGGGGGCTTGGTGACCGAGGCGGCGGCAGTCGCCTTGGGCTTCTCGCCCAAAGTGATCTGCATTTCGTCGGCGACTTCCTGCGCCAGTTCATGCTGGAGCGTCAACAGGCCGGCCAACTCCCGATCGTACTCGCGCGACCACAATGGGGTCTGGCCCTTCACGCGGACAAGCTGGGTAGTGATGCGGACTCGGGTGGAATCCCGGCGCACGCTGCCTTCGAGCACGTACTGAACTCCCAGTTCGCGGCCGATCTGAGGCAGAGCCTCAGAGCTGCCTTTGTAGTGCATGATCGAGGTGCGCGCAATCACGCTCATTCGGTCCGGGTCCACCTGGCCGAGCTGAGCAATCATTTCTTCGGTCAAACCGTCGCTGAAATAATCCTGGCCGGGATCTCCGGTCAGATTGGAAAAGGGAAGAACCGCGAGAACCACTTTTTCTCCGGTCAAGCCCGGGCGAAGGTGCGCTCCTCGCCATGCGAAAGTTGTGACGACCGCCAACGCCACCAGGGCCAGGCCACCTGCAACGAGTCGCGGCCAGCGCCGGTGTAAAACCTGCACTGCGGCTTGCGCCTGCGATTCCGGAGGATTCGTCGAAGCTTCCGCTCCCGTCGGTCCCGGCAGTGGTACTTCCTGCACCGGGGCGACGAACCGGTAGCCCACGCGGGGAATTGTTTCGATGTACCGGGAATTGTCCGGGGAATCACTCAGCACGGCCCGGAGCTTCTTGATGGCGCTGTTCAAGCTGTGTTCAAAGTCGACAAAGGTGTCGGCGGGCCAAAGCTTCTGCCGCATTTCGTCGCGGGTAACCACTTCGCCCGGCCTCTCGAGGAGCATGGACAGGATGCAAAACGGTTGGCCTCGCAGGCGCACATGGGTCCCGTGTTTTCTCAGCTCACGCGCAAGAATATTCGCCTCAAAAACACCAAATCGCAGGACCTGGCTTTTGCGTTCTCGCGACATTTTGACGCTCCAGAGGCGGACCAAAAGAGAAAAGGACTCGGTCTCCGGTCATCTGCGGGACTAAGAGCATTTGTATCAAGGAAATGGCTGCGCATCAATATTTCATGCTTCGAGCATTGCCCCGGCCTCACGAAACCTGCGACAGTTCACCGCAACTGGCGCTTCTGCGCTTTTCAAGCAGCCATCGACGAGGACACTGCTCTCGAAAGGAAAAACCCTATGCCGGCCCATGCCAATTCTCCGATACCGCGAAATGACCTTTTTTCAAAGCAGGCGCGTGCAAAAAAGAACTTCAGCAGGCCGTTACGCATCGCATCGGTGGCTGGATTGCTTGTCGCGACCGCAGCGGGACTCGCCTTCAGCGACTCTTTGGGTTTGGTCATTCCGAAGTTCCAAGTATTCGGAGATCCCGACGGCGCGTTTGCCACCATAAACGCCGGCGGACCGACCGACACTTCCACAAACCCGTTTTTCTTAAATATGGGTACGAACGGCCGAAGCTGCGTCACCTGCCATCAACCCAGCGACGCTTTCTCGATTACCCCGCCGCACCTGCAGCAGCGCTTCTACGCCACGGATGGGACAGACCCTGTTTTCCGGCCCGTGGACGGCACGACCTGCCCGACGGCGGATGTTTCGAGCGTGGAAAAACGGCGCGAGGCGTATAAGTTGCTGCTCAGCAGAGGGCTTATCCGTATCTTTCTTACCATCCCCGCGAATGCTGATTACGAGGTGATGACCGTCAACAATCCGTATGGGTGCAATGCCACGGACGTCATCTCGATGTACCGGCGGCCGCTGCCGACCACCAACCTTTCCTTTCTAAGCGCCGTGATGTTTGATGGCCGGGAATCCACAACAGCCACGGGAACTACAAAAATCATTTTCAGCAATTATCCCTCTTCGTTGATGAGCGACCTGGCCCACCAATCGGTCGATGCCACGATCACGCACGCGCAGGGCGACGGAACGCGGCCCACCCCGGCAGAGCAACAACAAATCATCAATTTCGAGACGCAGCTTTTCACCGCGCAGTTGTTTGATTCACGTACCGGGCTGCTCAACCGGGACGGCGCGAACGGTGGACCGGCACTTCTAACTACGCAGCCTTTTTTTATTACCGTCAATTCCAGCGTACATGCGCTGGTACCCAGTTTGGAACCACCAGGCGGGCTGGTCACTCCAGGAGACGGTCAGTTCACTCCGAACATTTTCGATCTTTACCAAGCATGGACGCAGCAAAACGGCGGTTATTACAACGATCTCGCTGAAGCCTGTAAGTCCATCGCGCGGGGCGAAGAGCTCTTCAACTCCCTGCAGATTCCGATTAGCGGTGTGGCCGGCATCAATGACGATGTCGCCGTCGGCGGACTAGTAGCTGGGGGAATTCCAACTCTGCAGGGAACTTGCGGCACGTGCCACGACACCCCGAATGTGGGCAATCACTCTTTCCCGACTCCCTTGAATATTGGGACTGGAGATCCGAGTCCCAGTTCCCCATTCGTCAACCTCGGAGGATTGGATTTGAGCTACTTACCGCAGATCACGGTGTGCCAGAAGGCTCCGACCACAGGTCTGCCAACCAACAATTGCAAAACGACCACGGATCTGGGACAGGCGCTGATTGATGGGAATTTTGACCACGTCGGCAAGATCAAAGGGCCGATCCTTCGTGGGCTTGCGGGACGCGCGCCGTACTTCCATAACGGATCAGCAGCTACTCTCATGGACGTTGTGGATTTCTACAACACACGATTTACATTGAATCTTACAGATCAGCAGAGGAGAGACTTGGTCGCGTTCTTGAAAACACTATAGGGGCAAAAGCAGCAATGGCAGAATGAATGTCGCCTCATGGTCGTGACCTCCATTTCTGCTCGGCGTTTGCTGGGCGGTGGACCTCCAATGAGGATGTTTCACTGCAACTGAGAGTTCGTAACTTAACAAACACCTGAACAGCGACGAGCATGGACAGGGTCGGCTAAACTACCAAACCGCCGCCACTCTTCAAACTGAATTGACGTGGTCGTCGTTACGATTCCCACAGCATGTTCTTGTTGGGCGGCGGACAAGAATCTAATCGAGACAACGCGCGAAAGTGCGCAGGGTCCCCCCAGTTTTCCCCTCACCCACCCCATGAGCTCTTCTTAAGTTGCGTCAATTCAATAATTTCTGAATGGCACTCTTGCCTTCTTGAATTCTTGCCTGCGCACGGTATAGTGAAGTCGTAGAGATTGCATGGTTTGCAAAGGCCGCCCTCCCGCCTTCGAGAAATTCACAAGGGCTTCAACAAAAATGCAGGCCTCTCTAAGTGGCGGAAAACAAGAAACATAAAATGGTCGGGGCGCCGAGATTTGAACTCGGGACCTCCTGCGCCCAAGGCAGGCGCGCTACCAGGCTGCGCTACGCCCCGACAATGACTGCTTTATTCATTCTAAAGCACTTTCCAACCTTACTCCTAATCCCGGTCGTCATTTTTGGCCTTACTGTGCCAGAACTGTGCCAAATACTTTCACTGGATCGTTGCTGTGCCAGAATCCAGCGGCATTTCGTTGGCCTGGCGGTTCATCTTCTCCAAGGCTTCCCGTTTCATCTGTAACTTTATCTGAGAGTACTTTTTGAAGACTTTGGCGTCACCTTGCCGAAGGAGTTGGGTAACCCACTCGTCGGCGACACCGCCGGCACTCAGTCGAGTTGCGTAGGTCGAGCGCAGATCATAGATCCTGAAGTAAGGAACTCCCGCGCGTTTGAGGGTTTTCCGCCAAGCGGTCTTCAGATTTCTAAGGTGACCTGACGGATTGTTGTCGCTTGGGAACAAGAAGGGACCGATCCCCGAGATTCGCGTCTGGCTCTTGAATGCTTCGATCGCCAGAGGCGTCAGGGGAATTTCAGCGACACCGTTCGGAGTCTTGGAATCACGTATCCAGACGGTGGCATTTACAAAGTCCACTTGGTCCTTTCTCATAGGTGTCAATTCCTTGTACACCCTGAGGCCTGTTTCCGTGATGATCTGAACGATATTCCGAAGATGTGGCGGAGCTTTTAATTCGATGCGGCGTTGCTCGGACCAGGTGACGTAGTGAGGCCGAAACAGGCCCCTCACTGCCACCGGGAATTCAACGCCCCAGCAGGGATTCGCTTGCAGGAGTTTCTTGCGCACCGCCACATTCAGCATTCGCCGAAGGACTCTCAGTTCCTGATGAACCGTGGTTGGCTTGAGCACTCCCATGTCCCGGTAGCCGAGCGCGGTCCTGACGCGAACCGTTTTTCGAAGACGATCACGGAGGTACAACTCGATATCATCCGCCGTGATGTCCACCAGTTTTCTCGAACCGAAAGCAGCTTTAAGGTGCTTTCCGACTCGTAGATTCACTTGGTGGGTCTTCTCTGCTCGTACGGGCGGTTTCGAATAATTTTCCAGGAAGAAATCCGCCCATTGCTCCAGACTCAATTTTTCCCCTTTCCGAATCACATCCAGAACATTGTTGTCTCTGGCATGAAGCCGTTCCCTTAAGAGCTGTCGAGCTTCCTGCCAGTCTTCTGTGAGAGTGGATTCCCGCCGCCGCGACCCGTTGCGGTCCCGATAGCGAATCCACCAGAACAGCGTCTCCTTTCTTCGGTAAACGACCCCATCGTATTTTCGCGATCTAGGCATCCTCCATCTCCTGTTTAAATGAAGCGCGGAATGTTTCGAGATCCGATTTTAGAAACCGGATATTTCGACCCATCACGCGGAGATGGGGAATCTGCTTTCGCTCGACCCAAACATACACGGTTTGCCGACTTACGCCAAGGAACGTGGCCGCTTCTTTCACAGTAAGGGGAATTTCATTGGTTAAGATCGCAGTTGTGGTGGCGGCATCAGGGCATGAATGGGTCACGGTAGTTCTTCCCTATATCAGTCTTCGTCATCGTCATTGCCGGCCATGGTTTCCGCCGTCCAGCGCTTCTGTTTACGTTCAACAAAGCGCCTCCGGCCAGTGAGCAACTCGACGTACAAATCCTCGCGGGTCGGCCTATCCGGATCCGGGTCAAAGTAGCATTTTACGACCGTCATGTCGTAGTCAGTGAACTTGTCCAAGTCAACGCTAGCTTTTGTTAGGTTGTTCGACTTTAGTAGTCCACGACGAATTAATTCCTGGTTGAGTGCCTGCTGAAAATGTTCGTCGGCATCTTTGCGCTCACCGACGCAGAAATAGCGGATGTTGAAAAGGACCAGGTTGGACATTCGCCGGAAAACAATGCGGCTCAATAGGTGGATCGCATCCTTCTCTAGCCTTTCGCGTTCTTTTAGCTCGGGTGCGTGAGGTAAATGCGGCCAACTTGAGAGGTAGGATTGCGATGACGCAGCGAGGGCCGCAATGGTCATTGAACTCGGATTTAGCCTCGGCAAGCCTGCGTCACCCGCCAGCCCCTGCCATGACAGTTAGCGGGTTACAAGTACTTTCAACGACATGGAAGAGCACGGACGGCACTCTAGGTCATTGGAAGTACATCATAGGCAACGTTATCGTGTATCGCGATGTGTATCACCGGCGACGCGATTCTCAATGCGCAGTTTCATAAACCTGATTAGCGTCCTCCTGTCTTTCGTACACTCCCTCCGCCCTCTTGAGCGCCTCTTGAACGTTTTCGCAAATATTCTCTTTACCGACCACCTCTTCAAACTCAGCCTGATGCATGAGCTCATGCGGTTGCTCACGCGCTCCGCACAGGATTAAGGTACGTTTCGTTGCATGAAGCTGCTTGGCAACCTCTTCAATTGCAAACAGTCCAGTGGCATCAAGCGCGGTCATATTTCTCAACCGCAGAATGACAACCGGGGGGAGTTTATGAATATTCTGAGTAACTGCCGAGATTTTGTCGGTCGCCCCGAACAGAAACGGTCCGTGAATTCGGAAGATTGTTGCGTAATGTGGGATGTCCTTGTCCTGTAAAATATGCACGCGACCATCCTCAACGTAGTCCTCGGTCACCTGGGAGACGGTTGTGGTAGCAGCCACGCGGCTTATGAAAAGCAGGGCTGCCAGAATCATTCCCGCTTCTACCGCGACAGTGAGATCCGCGAACACCGTCAGAGCGAATGTCACAAGCCACACGCTGATGTCCGTCTTGGTCAGCTTGAGCAGTTGAGGAATTTCGCGCCATTCGCCCATGTTGTAAGCGACGACCATCAAAATGCCCGCCAACACTGCCATAGGCACATAGCTGACAAGCGGTGCTGCGAATAGCAGAATACAAAGAAGCGTGAGTGCATGAATCATCCCGGCTACGGGAGACTGTGCTCCAGAGCGGATATTCGTCGCGGTGCGAGCGATGGCTCCGGTCGCCGGCAGCCCGCCAAACATTGGGGAGAAAATGTTGGCCACTCCTTGTCCGAGCAGTTCAACGTTGGGGTTGTGGCGATCGTTGCTCATACGGTCTGAAACCACAGCGGACATGAGGGATTCTATCGCCCCCAGCATCGCCACGGTGAATGCGGGTCCCAGCAACCCATGAATCAAATCAAACCGAAACTTTGGGACCTGCAGGTGTGGCAGGCCGCCCGGAATTCCGCCGAACCGCGTTCCGATGGTTTCCACGGGAAGTCTGAAGAAATAAACAGTGAACGTGGCCAGCACCAAGACCACAATTGGTCCAGGGATGCGGGCTGAAACGCTCCGACACAGAATCAGAACCAAGACGGTGAGTCCGGCAATCACTGTCGCCTGGGGCGAGAGCGTATGGAAATTCCTTGCCAGGGCCTCCATCCGCATTGAAAAGACGCCTGGCACTTTATCCAGGTGCAAGCCGAAAAAATCCTTGACCTGCGTGCTGGCGATCAGGACCGCAATGCCATTGGTAAAGCCAATTACAACGGGGCGCGGAATAAACTTGACTGCGGTACCTAGGCCTGTCAGACCCATAATTACGAGCAGAACGCCGGCCATCATCGTGCAAATGAATAATCCATCGACTCCATGCAGCGCGACGATTCCAGCCACCACAACCACAAATGCTCCTGTCGGCCCTCCGATCTGTGTTTTTGATCCACCCAGCGCCGAGATCAAGAAACCGGTCACGATTGCGCAATAGATGCCTGCCTGTGGTGTGAGGCCAGACGCAATTGCGAATGCCATTGCCAGAGGCAAAGCCACCAATCCGACGGTGACTCCTGCAATTAGATCGAGCAAGAATTTATGGGAACTGTACGTGCGCAGAGAGAGAATCGACTTCGGAAGCCAATTCTCATTGGGAAAAATAATCGCCATTTATACATTATGGCAGTCTAACGACGAATCGAACACGACTACTGTGGAACCCAGTTCCCTCCGAGGAAACGGCGGTCAGAGTCGCCGGGTTCGCACACTTCGGATGCTGCTTATGGTAAAGAGGCGTTCCACTCAACGTTGCTCGACTTGGAGTTGGCTGTTTGCCGTGAGTCTGTCGAGCAGCCATCCGTTCTTCTTCCAAACGTTGAATGGTGGCCCGCAGCCAGCCTCCAACAGTTTCTTCGGTCTCGTTTTGATTGCTGTAGCGGTAGAGGGAATCCAGCGTCTCACCTGAAACGTTGAATGGAATGTGACGGCAGGAAATCTTTTCGGAACGGCACTCCGGTGGTACCAATTGCATGAGAACACAATCGCTGCACGGACCTGGATTCTCTTTGGAATCGTAGTTCATGCAAGTGAGAGAGTCTTCGAAAATATATTGAGGCCTCCAAGGAGTTCTCGGCGAACGCCCATAGCCTCCATCTTGGAGGAATTGAAGTTCAAATTTGAGAACTTCCAATAGATCGCGCACATCCTTTTGCATTTTACGCCTCCCACGCAATTCAAAATATGGACTGAGCCGGAGGGAGTTTCTGTAACCACCGTCACCGTCGTGAGTGACCGCTGTCACCGCCGGCGCAGGTCGGGTTCGACTAGAAATGTGAGTAGGTTGAACCTGTGCTATGCCTAGCGGGTTTCGTTTCGTCTTACGTAAAGAGGGTATACTCCGGGGCAGTGAGCCTATGCGCGCCCCTTACGGCTTAGAAGTACGAGACCAGCGAATACAGGTAAAGCGCAACGCCGGCGAACATCAAGAGGCCGCCGAAGGCTACAAAGATGACGAAGGCGATGGGACGTGTAGAAAGCAGGCACAATGCTTCGATCAGGAGGCCGGCGATCAGGAGAGCGCCGGAAATTTGCAGGCGTTTATCGAGCGTATTCGCGATTGGCATCAGTGCAGATCCTTCCAGAACTTGGCGGTTTTCAGATTTGCGATGTCATGGGTAACATTGTGGCAGCCGCTCGACATGCAAGACAGGGCATTGGACTTGATCTTGGGAAGCGTGGCGGGATCGGCGTTATGAGTAGCGCCTTCTTCAAACGAGCGGGCTCCCAGATGGCAGTGCAGACATTCACGATTGTTGAATGGCTCGTAGAGCTTGACACTCTCCGGCGCCGGCGGAGTGCCGAGATAATAGATGTACACATGCCGTAGACCTGCCAGCTTCACTCTTAGCGTGCCAAACATGGCGTAATCGGTGTGGCAGGAGTAACAGGCCATATCCGGCGGCACGCGATTATTCTGAAAATGAGCAGCGGGAATATGGTTTGGATCGTCGATGTACAGGCTCTTTCCCCAAGAGTCCATGGTATGGCACGACAGGCAGAAACCGGTGGACTCCGACCGGTTCATTTCATCGGAAACGCCCATCACGCCACAGAAGATAGGCAAGAAGAATAGAACGAGGAAGGCAAGAATCTTTCCGATGCGCGTTGCGGTAACGGCCGGACGTAGCACCACAACAGCAACGAGCGCGGCGCTGAAAAGCACCAGGATCACGATTAGAGTCGTGGCGTGCGGCATCGATCAACCTCAATTCCAGCGGCTAGCGGTAAACACGCAGCTAGACACTCTTTGCGGCTGCTATTTCTGAGCGATGGAGCGGATATAGGCGACTAGGTCTTTCACTTGATCGGGCTTCAAGCTTTTGCCGTACGCAGGCATTTTGCCTTTTCCGCTGGTGATGATGGTTGTGAGGTCGGCATCGCTCTGTTTCTGAACGTCGGCGGAGCCGAGATCGCGAATGTTATCTGCCTTACCCACCGCGGTGTCGCCCTTACCGGAGGCGCCGTGGCACGCTGCACATTTTGTTTTGTATAGGCCGCCACCTGCAGCAGAATCTGGTGCTCCTGCGAACAAGGGAGGCACAAACAGAGGAGTCACAAGAAAAATGACGACTGTTACAGCCTTGGAGAAGCAATAAGGATTGAATTTCTTCATCGTTGATCTCCGTTCCAACCGAGGGTAAATTAATCGTTCTTCTTTGGATAAAACCCACAAAATCTTCACCGAAGGTTCGCGATTGGCGGCCACGTCCTAGAAAGTGTAGCGAAGCGCGAATTCAGCAGTACTCCCATTGAAATCCTGTATGGGAATTAGCGCCAGTCCGTCGATGTTGTTCGACGCCTGCCCCTTGCCGTTATATCCGTAATAATTCCACGTCATCCGGTAACTGAGCCCCTTGTACACATCAAAAACCACCCGGACGTAGGGTTTTTGATAGTTGAAAGCGAGCGTGCCGGGCACCTGGAGCGGATTGATGGCCAGCGTGTTGCCACCCGCGAAGCTTCCCGCGTATCCGAACGAAAGTGTGACGCGTTGCACCGGCTTCCACAAGATGCCGCCATAAACAAAGTGCTGTTTGCTGGAGTAAGCGCCCTCACCCATAACTGCCGGCGGCGTGTAGCCCAGGCTAGCGGGACACTGCATTGCCGCGGGCGGGGGCGGGCCAAACGCGTTGTTGTAATAGCAAATCAGCGCCTGCGTGGAGATATCCGAATAAGTGTAGCCAAGGTCGAAAGATAACTTGGAGTTGGGCAGCAGAGTGGTGAAAAAACTGTAACTGCGGCTGTGCTCGAGGTCGTTCACGGTGGAAACATTGTCGGTGTTTTCGTGAATGTCTATGGCGCCGTCAAGACTAATCCACGCACGTGGCTTATAGTTCGCGTGGACCTTATAACTCTGGACGTGACGCGGACTGATCCGCGTGAACGAATAGTCGTTGTAACCGAACAGAAAATCCCCGACGATGCGCAGCGTGTCGAGCGGCGTCGCCGTGAATCCAGCGAGCAAAGTGTTTTCGTCGATCCCGGTGATGTTTCGAGAGGTGTCATTGCCGGCCACCGGGCCGGAAAACGTAAGCGAGATCAGCTCGCCGGTATTGGGATCGATGGCCGCAGTGCACGCCGTCGGAACAGCGCAGTCTCCTCGCGCCGCGAAATAATCGTTCGCGGGTGTTCCTCCCGCGCCTCCGGGAAAGTAGGTTTCCGCAGTATAAAAGGTGGCGTTGAAATTCGCGATCGTGCGATTGGTGTACACATAACCCAGGCGCCCAGTGAGTCGCTTGGTGAAATCGTATTGCAATTCAAACGTGTTGGATTTGATGTTCTGGGCGAGAAAACTTGAGTTTGGGCCGTTGACGTAGTCGGCGGAAGAACCCGCGCTATGACTTGGGCAAGTGGCCGCAGTATACGGGGCGGGGCAGAGGGAAAGAAAATCCGCTGAAGTGAAGATCGCCTGCGGTTGCGTCAGGCCCGCCAGTCCGGGCTGCAGTTGGCCGAAAATATTTGTTTCCGTGGTGTTCCACACACCAGGCGTGCGCCAGTTGTCGTAGCGAAAAGTATCGAGGATGCGAAACTTCTCGGTGACTGAATAGAGTCCCGACCAATCCGCGTTGACGGAGACGCGTTTCGTGTCCGCAGGGCCGCCGGCTGTGCTTCCGCGCGTACCGTCCCTCAGAGTGTAGTCGTTCACAATCTCGCTGAAGTCCGGCACGGAGTTGTCGGAGGTGCTGTAACCCACGGAACCCGACGTCTCAAAATTCTTGATGTCATTGGACTGAAACCGCAGCCGTTCCGTCGGCATGAAATTTCGCGGGTTAGAGGCCTGGCTGTAAGAAAGATATCCGTTGCACGTTGGATTAACGATATTCGGCGCGGCAACGATGGGCGCGGCGCACGGCAAAACCTCCACCGGCCCGGCGGTGCTCCAAATAATCCCCAGATCCACGGGCGTGCCGTTGGCCAGTTCGTATCCGGAATTCTGCGGATTGTCGATGACGACGTTGTCCTGCTTGTAGTAGCTGAGGAACTGGTCGTAGGAAATTGTGGTCTTGGGAGTGATGCGGAAGTCGACACCCGCGCGGTAAGAGTTGGTGGTGTAGCTGTACGTCTGATTGAACTGGGCGATGGTGCCCCCGTCGGTGGTGAAGTAGCCGGGGCCTTCGTCACGATTCCGGGAGTAACCGAGGCGGAATTGCACGCGAGATTGGGGGAATAGCGTCAGATTGTAATCCTGCATACGACGGACGAGGTCGAGCGAGTGCGGCGAAGTGGCGATTGGCACTTCGGGACTAGAAGAGGACGGGTTGAACGGGTTGGCTAGCAAATTATAGTCCCAGAAATTCTTGTCGCGTCGAAATAGCATGCGGAAGTCATACACCTTGTTCTTGCCGATGCGCAGGCGGGTTACGTCATTCGGGTCGCCGCCATAACCAAAATTGCTGAAAGTGAGATTGTCAAAGAAAATTCCCCGGTGATCGAGCGAACGCATGTCGAGCGTATAATCAAAAAGGCGAAACCCGGAACCGAGATTCACGAACGTATCGTAGGTGTCGTAATTCCCGTTGATCCATGAGCCTCGGTAGCCAGCCTCAATGGAGGACTGGATGTTGTAGTTTCCGGCCGTTGTGCCGGTCTCCGTTGAGCCAGTCTGTGCGCGAGACACAGCCGCTGAAAGCGCGAGTCCTACGACGACACCAAAAAAGCTCAAGCCTCTAGATCGAACTGCCAAAGAAAACCTCCAGACCGTTCGGTGCGCTAAGAGGAGCCGGCGTTTTTGGCCACAGGTGCCCGGCGGGCGATAGATCGGCAATATTTGCGCAATGTTCATAGCGATCTCTACTTGAAAAACGTCGCGTCGAAATTAGAGCCGTGGATCTGGACGTGGCACAGAGTGCAAGATTTAAAGAAAGTTTCCTGGCTGTGGAATGAAGGTGTCCCGGGTGCTCCCCCAGTTTTAGCGTTCATCGCGGAATTGGTGTGGCATTGCAGGCAGAGCAAGTTGACGTTGCTGACTCTCAGCATGTGCTCGTTGGCGCCGCCATGAGGAACGTGACACGACAGGCAGCCCTCGATTTTTACGGGCTCATGTTCGAAAACGAATGGTCCTTGTTTGTCGGTATGACAGGTAAAGCAGACGGCATCCTGCGTGGAAGAAGTGCGCACCTGCTTTGGACCAATAGTGCCGTGCGGATTGTGGCAATCGGAGCACTGGATCAGGCGTTCGTTAACGCGATGGTGAAACGGCATCTCGAACTGTGCCTTCTGCTGCAAATGGCAGGAGTAGCAGAGTTGCGGCTGTGCTTTGGTAAGCAGGAATTCCTTGATTGTCGAGTGGTGTGGCGAATGGCAGGAGATGCAACTTACATTGTTCGACGTGTGAATCGAATTGATGGCATTCATGTGCTGCGTGCCGCTGGCGTGGCAATTCATGCAGCGGGCGTTGATTTCCTTGGTGGAGGCGTTCTTGAAGGTGAAAATTTTGGTGACGTCGCCACCGCCATCGACATGGGCCTTGCCAGGACCGTGGCAAGCTTCGCAGCCTTGCCATTCGGGACCTTTCTTGGTCTCGAGCGTGGTGACGAAGTGGGGCGAAGCTTCGAAACTCTCGAAGAAGCCTTTCGTGGGCATGTCGGCGTGGCAGGTTTTGCAGGTGTCTGAACTCACGTAGCCTGATGCGTCGGCACTTGCCTGAGGCTTACTTGGCGCCGGTGGTGTGGTCGCTTGCGGTGCATTGGCAGGAGTCTGTGGGCTTGCGCGACCTGGAATGTAGGCGACGAGGAAAGATAGGAGCGAGAGCACGAGCATTCGACGGGTCTTGGAGCTGTCAGCCATGGTCTCGTAGCTCGACATTCGCTGGACGTGAATCACAATGCTCGCAACTTTTCGAGATCGTATAGGGATTCGAGGAATCATGACTGGTTCAATAGTAGACACAATTGCGAAATTCAAGGGTGCACACTGTGCTGTGTTTTTTAGGCGGGAGTTAGCTGGATTTCAAGAAGCTCGGCCTCTATTCAAGGAACGGGAAATCCTCACATAAAAGAAGGCGACCGCCTAGGGGAGAACGGTCGCCTCCGTGTCCTGCAAGCCTAGCCTCGAACTGTCAGCACGGGACAATTCGCGTGTGCAATCACCTGATGAATCGTCGACGTTGGAAGATGCGTGGCTGCGCCGGAGGCGCCTTGCGGTTTGTGCGCGCCGAGGATAATAAGGTCAGCCCCTACTTCGTGCGCACGGTGCAAAATTTTGTCGGCGGGTTGGTTTCCGTACTCAACCATAAAGTGCGGAGTGCACCACAGTTCGGCGTCCTCTGGCACGAGTCCGCGCAGTTCCTCTTCGCACGCTTCGGCGATTTCCTCCTTCAGACCGCCCTGCTTATCATTCCGGTCCGGCGGAAGAACGGTCAGTGCCGTCAACTTCCCTTGATATTCCTCCGCGAGCGAAACGGCGATGCGAGCTGCCTTCACAGATGCATGGCCGAAGTGGGTCGCGTAAAGAATGGACGCGATCTTCCCGCGTGTTCCGAGCGTGGCGGGCACGTCGGGACCTACGGTGAGAACGGGACAAGGGGCGCGGCGCAGAATCTCTTCGGCCTTCGAACCCAGTAACACCTTTTCAAATCCGGTGCAGCCTCTGGTTCCGAGGACGATCAGGTCGATCTCGTACTTCTCAATGACGGTCGCCAGGGCTGTTGCAACGTCGCCTTCGGCTTCGATGATTCTCAGAGTGCCCTCTGGGAAATTGCGGCGCAGCTCTTCTCGAAGGTGTTTTTTCTCCGTTTCCACCGCGGTTTGCATGCCGACCCACATCTCGGGCGGAAGCGCATAGTTGATCGGTTCCGTAACGTGTATAGCGTAAAGATTCGCTTCAAAGCTTTTTGCGAGACCCATCGCGTAAGGCATGGCCGCCTTAGCCGCAGGCATGAAATCGGTTGCGAACAAAATATTTTCGAACCCCACGCGTTGTTTGGTTTCTTTTTCTGGCTTTGTGGCTAGCATATCGAATCTCCTTTGAGCCTCACATTACGCCTTAGAAGCTTCCAATTCTGTGACCAACGTCGCCCCTGGCCGTGACGTGTGTCACAAACTTCGGAGAGTTGTATAATGTCCGCAAAATGAAGACACCTTATGGTTTAAATGTCATCGAGGATTGCCTTGCCTGTCCGATGCATAAGGACCGGCTGTTCTGCAACTTGCCGGAGACGGCCTTGGCGGGGCTGGACGCAATTTCCTCGTCGGCCACCTATCCGCGGGGTTCGGTCCTGTTCGTGGAAGGTCAATCGCCTCGAGGAGTGTTCATTCTGTGCAACGGAAAAGTGAAGCTCTTCGGAACCTCATCGAGCGGCAAGGCTTTGATTTTTCGCATTGCCGAACCCGGTGAAATCATCGGCCTGCCAAGCACTCTTTCGGGCAAACCTTACGAGTTGACGGCGGAAGCGCTGGAGCCGATTCAAGCGAATTTCATTCGTCGTGACGATTTTCTGTCGTTTCTTGGCAAGTATGGCGACGCGGCTTTAAGAGTCGCGCAGATGTTGGGTGAAATTTATTATGCAACTTGTCGCGAGATCCGTTACCTTGGTCTTTCCAGTTCCGCCGCTGAAAAGCTCGCTCGCTTTATACTGGACTTGAAACCAGCAAAAAACTCGGAGGGAGGCAAGGCTCGCGTTGTCCTCGCCTTGACCCACGAGGAGGTTGCCAACATGATTGGTACCTCACGGGAAACAGTAAGCCGCCTCTTTACGGGTTTAAAAAACAAACAATTTGTCGATATTCACGGGACGACTCTCACCATCCTAAATAAGGAAGCGCTCGAGCAACTGGCCGGAGTCTAGCCTCGACGATCCGTGATCAAATAACCGAGTTCCACTTTTCTGCTTAGGGTCGTAAGGATTTTCTGTGAGCGGTCGGCGGCTCCGGCCTTATGAAACAAAAAGATGTGGGACGCGACAAGCGCGAAAATACAGGGCGGGAATGAGAAACACGTGAGCGACGACGCTCCTCGTGAACTTGCCTCGGCATTTCCGGTTCGTCTGGGTTTTCGCTGGTTCGTCTGATAGTGGACGACCCATAAATTTCGGAGTAAACTTTCGTTTCCAGTTCCCGATAACATCAGTCCACCCGTGCTAATCACGAGAATGCGAACTAAGGAATGTCGAGAGACCCTTGTGCGTCTCGGCTTCGGCAGATTGGCCTGCGCATCGAATGACCGGCCCTACATCGTCCCCATCTATTTCCTCTACGACGCTGATCGCTTGTACTGCTTCTCGACATTGGGCCAGAAGATTTTGTGGATGCGGCAGAATCCTCTTGTGTGTTTAGAGGCCGATGAAATCCGCGCCCACGATGACTGGGAAAGCGTAGTCGTTCTTGGGCGCTACGTGGAGATTCCGAACGCTCCCGCAGATGCCAAGGCTCGGGAATACGTCCGCTCCTTGCTGCGAAAAAGGTCCCTGTGGTGGCAGAGCGGCTATACCATCAACCAGGTTCGTCGTCGGTCTAAACCTGTCGTCCCGGTCTACTACTGCATACTGATAGAAAATATGACCGGGTTGCGCGCCACACCCGACATCTCAGAATCACGAAAAGGTCGTGCACCGTCGCTTTGTAGACCATAAACAGGTCCTAGAATCTCCGGAACATGAACAGAGTTTGCCACTCCGCCCGAGTACCCGCCTTTCTCGCAGCTAGGCAGGTTCGTCAGCGGCGCGAAAACCGGTCCGTCCTGGATGTGCAGGACGAATGTGATTTCTCTAGCGGCCTCTCAAGCTACTCCGCCAACGCAACACGCGGGTCCACTGAACGTGGTTCATTTCGAGGCAGACTTTGGGTCAAGAAGCTCGGCTTCACCACTCATTGCAGGCACGTCTTCTTCGAATCAGCTCTAGGACGCAAGGACGGGTCAGAATCCGAGCAAATCGTTGGGGAGAACCGCATACAAATTTATGTCAACCCAAATCCCGTACATTTCTCGAACGCTGCAGCCATTTGGTGCGTTCACAGTATTCATAGAGGCAGGCGCGAAAATCAGGATGGGCAATCTGGATTAAACTCTGTGCCCTTTCGCGTACCGATTTGCCATGCAAATAAGCAATTCCATACTCCGTAACGACATAACGGATCAAGCCACGGGAGGTTACCACCCCGGCCCCTGACTTCAGTGTTGGTACGATTCGGGACACATTTCCGTTCTTCGCCGTCGACGGTAAAGCTACAATCGGTTTTCCTCCCTTTGCACTGGCCGCGCCGCGAAGGAAATCCACTTGACCGCCTATCCCACTGTAAAAGTGTGTCCCGATCGAGTCCGAACAAACTTGACCGGTGAGATCAACCTCGAGCGCAGAATTGATGGCAATCATGTTGTCGTTGCGGGCGATCAGACGCGGATCATTCGTATAAGCTGTGGGATGAAACTCAAAAATTGGATTGTCGTTGACAAAATCAAACAGTTTGCGAGTACCCAGCACAAAACCAAGAATAATCTTTCGGGGTTTGAAATTTTTCTGCGCCCCCGTAAGTACACCTGCTTCGATTAGAGGAATCACGTTGTCGGAGACCAACTCTGAGTGTGCTCCCAGATCTTTCCTATCCATTAAGAACGGCAATACCGCATCAGGAATCCCCCCGATGCCGGTTTGCAGTACTGAATGATCCTCAATCAAGCTGGCAACATTCTTAGCGATTGCGACATGGAGCTCAGTGGCCACCTGCTTGGGAAGTTCACATAACGTCCTGGAGGACTCCACACATGCCGTGATCTGACTGACGTGTATAAAACTGTCTCCAAAAGTTCGCGGCATCTGGTCGTTCACTTGAGCGATCAGATATCGTGCGCATCTCGAAGCAGTAAGGGTCGTATCGACGCTAACACCGAAACTGCAGAACCCGTGGGCGTCCGGGGGTGAGACTTGGATCAACGCTACGTCGAGTGGCATAGTGCGACTTTCGAATAGACTCTCAACCTCGCTCAAATGTATGGGAGTGTAATCAGCACGCCCGTCATTCACTGCCTCCCGAACATTGCCGCCAATAAAAAACGCATTGTGGCGAAAGTGTCCAGCCATTTCTGGCGCGACGTAGTCGGCGCATCCGAGAGTCAGGAGATGTACAACCTCGACGTCACGCACGAAAGGAGCACGCTGCAAGAGAGCGCTGACAAGCGTCTCGGGTTCTCCACACCCTGGTTGTATGTAAACGCGCATTCCAGACTGCACGCAACGCAGAGCATCCTCCGCGGTCTGGAGTTTCGCTCGATAACTGTCTAACCACGACATTGTAGGTTCTCCAGATTAATGAGCGAGTATTCAACGCGTGCTGCGCCAGGTTTGCGGGAAAAACGGGTGCTTCCTTCCCGTCGTTTAAAAGGCATATCGAACCGAGAGCGTAATCAGATTGGCGTGGAAATCTCGAGCCACATGCAGATCCTGGTAGAACCGTTCGAATCTTCGTGGTATCCGTAATACTCCCAGCGCGCGCGTCCTGTCCAGTTCTTTGCACACTGGTAAGCCATACTCTCGTAAGGTTGATACCATGTGGACTCAGCGGCCCTGCGGGCGCAGTTGGAATAGGACTTTCGGGATTCAAGGCACTGGCACTGTTGCCCACAAACATGTTGAAAGTTTGAAAAGCTATCAAAAGCGCTGAGGCAAATTCCCTCCGCAAAACTTACTTTTGCCCTCACCTCGTTTTTCAACAGACTGATTTTGGGTAGCGAGATTCGCGAAAATTGAATACATGGATTCAGATACTTGGGGACTTGGGAAAATAGGGTTTTTGGGCCGAAAAGCATTTGGCCTTGCCATGAATGGTCCGCTATGGGGTGAGAGCTCGCAACAGCCCCTTCTCCTCTAAGCCTCCGCCGGCACTGTTCGTCCACCAGCACTGCACTGACGCTCTCCCTCCCCGAATGCAGGAAGCTTGACTTTGCGGGGGTAACTCAGCCCCAGCTTCCTTCTGTTCGGCCTAAGCATTTGAGACTGGAGGTCGAGCTGGTTCGTTGGTTAATTCGCCTTATCGTGAATCTCAACGGAGACACCAGAGCGGATCGAATCGGTGGCGTTGCGGACCACGACATCGCCGGGCGTGAGATCTCCAAACACTTCTGTTTTTCCGTTCACGCTGACTCCGGTCTTGACGTCAATCCAATCCGTTTTTCCTTGACGAACACGAATCACAAAGGTGCGCTGTAAGTCTGTGGTGACCGCGGTTGCCGGTACGAACAGGGTTGGATAAGTGCGATGAATCGGCCAGTCGACATTTGCGAAGGAGCCAGGGGTGATTTGAGCGTCCGCATTGTGGTAATCAAGCTCGACCTGCATCGTGCGCGTGTTTTGGTTGATATCATGCGAGATGCGTGCGATGGGCGCGCGGAAAGATTTTCCAGGGTCTGCGGGGACACCGAAAGTGACCTCCAGCTTTTCTCGAACTCCAGCCGTGTATGCTTCCGGTACGGGAACGACGACCCGCAACCGATTCAGGTTTTCAATATGGACGATTGGTAGAGCGCCAGACTGACCCGATGCGGGTCCAACCAACGCGCCGGGATGCAGGTTTCGCTGGGTCACTACGCCGTCAAAAGGGGCGCGGATTTCCAAATAGGATTCCAGTTGAGCGACGCTACGCAAGGCATTCTGAGCGGCTTGAACATTCTTTGTAGCGGCTTCCACTTGCGCCTTGTCGGCTGCAGCTGTCTGGTCGGCAACCTGAAGATCATTGCCCGCGACAACACCGGGTGTCTGAGCCGCAGCCGCCAAGTGCAAATAGGTTCCGTGGTCCGATGCGAACTTCGCTTGCGCAGCACCGAGTTGAGCTTCCGCAGTCTTGAGGGCGGCTTCCGCCTCCCCACGTTGCGCCACTATCTCGGGGGCTGACAATCGAATGATGACTTGCCCAGTGCGCACGGGCGATCCACGGTCCACAGTTATGCTGTCCAAGAAACCTGTAACCTTGGGATAAATATCCACCACTTCATATGGGGTAATCTGGCCCGGCAGTGTGAGCGTTGTCTCTAGTTTTTGAGATTCGACCGTAGTTACATTCACAATCTGTGCAGGACTGGTGGTTGATGTTGAACTGCTGTTCTGCGGGGTGGGATTGCCACAACCCGCAAGAGCACAGCCAAGGACACATATCGCCAAGAGCGATCTCATCGCGAAACCTCCGGTTCACCCGCAAATGGACTCTCAGGGTCGTCAGGATCAAGTGAAGGCGAAACGAGGGAGGCACGTTCCTGCACCAAGCCGAAGACAGTCGGGAGTACGAACAATGTTGCTGCGGTGGCGCATATCAAGCCCCCAATGACAGCCCGGCCAAGTGGCGCAGTTTCCTCGCTACCACGTCCAATCGCGAGCGCCATTGGGATCATTCCTGTGATCATTGCAAGGCTGGTCATCAACACGGGACGCAGGCGTTCGCCAGCGGCATTTCGTGCGGCGGTCTTCGCATCCGCCCCGTCCTTTCTATTCTTTTCGGCGAAAGTGACTAACAGGATCGCGTTGGCCACAGCAACGCCGATCGCCATGATTGCTCCCATGAAGCTTTCCAGGTTGAGGCTGGTTCCCGTGATCAGCAGCATGAGCAGGACACCCGTGAGCACGGCCGGAATGGTTGACAAAACAATCAGCGATAGACGGATGGACTCGAAATTCGCGGCAAGCAGTAGCATTATGACAAAAATAGCGAGTGTAAGTCCGATGCTCAAGTTGCCGAAGATCTGTCGCATTGCGGTCGCCTGGCCTCGCACCTGAACACTTACTCCACGTGGCGGATTGCCAGCGCGGGCAATTGCGCGATCAATATCCGTCGCCGCGCGACCCAAGTCGCCTTCTCCGAGATTGGCGGACAGTCCGATCATCCAAAGTCCGTTCTGACGGTCAAGCTCTCCGGGCACACTTCCGGTTCGTACGGAAGCGACCTCACTAACGAGAGGATTGGCACCGGTTGCGCTTGAAACCGGAATGGTCTCGACATCTTTCATGGAAGTCATCTGGGCCTGTGGAACCTGCACTTGAACTTGGTAGCTGACCCCGGACCTGGGGTCACGCCAATAATTCGGGGACACGAACCGGCTGGAGGCCGTGGCAGCCACAACCGCTTGTCCGACCTGATCGGCGGTAACACCGAGCTGGCCGGCGAGCACGCGGTTCACGTGAACGTCTACCGAGGGGCAATGCAAGGGCTCTTCGTATCCAAGATCGCGCAGTTCAGAGATTTGTGCGAGTTCTTGCCTGACGCGCTCCGCGAAGCTTAGTACGTCGTTGTATTGTGGTCCGGTGGTTGCCACCTCAATAACCGAAGGCGTGCCAAAATTCAGTATCTGGCTAATAAGATCGCCGGGATCGAAGGAGAAGTGCGATCCCGGGAACTCGCGCCGCAGCGAGTCGCGGAGTTTTTCCTTCAAATTGCCAAGAGAGATTGGTGTCCCAGGCCGAAGAGCAACGTTCATGACAGCCTGTTGAGGCCCGCTCGTCCAGAGAAACACGGCGTTAATGGGATAGGAAGAACCCTGCGTGCCTACATAGCTAAGAGTAATGGCGACATTGCCTGGGCCCGTTTCGCGATTGATGGCATCGAGAACACGGCGCGCCATTTCCTCTGTCACTGGCACGCGTGTGCCGTCGGGAGCATCGAAGCGCAGACGAAACTGATTCGCCGCGGTGAAAGGAAAAATCTCTCGCGGAAGCCACGGGCCGATGAGAAGGAGCACAGCGACGGCCACCACCGTATAAACGCCTAAAAGCATGGCCGGATGGCCCATTAAACGATCTAGCCACGTGTAAAACCTTCTGCGGAACCGGTCGAACTGGAATTCGGCGGATCTATCGGCATGAACATCTTCCGCCTTTAGAAGCCAGTTTGAGAGCACCGGCACGAGAGAACTGGCCAATAGATACGAAGCTCCCATGGAAAATCCGACGGCGAGGGCGAGGGGAACGAACAGCGAGCGGGCCGGACCCACCATAAAGAAGGAGGGCAAGAAAACGGCGAGTACACACAACATCGCAAGAAGCCGCGGGATCGCGACCTCCCGACTAGCTTCCAAAACCGCTCGTGCTTTCGTCTCGCCGACTGCCAGATGCACATGGATGTTCTCAAGAAGTACAGTTCCCTCGTCTACTAGTACACCAACGGCGAGGGCTAGCCCGCCAAGAGTCATGATGTTGATCGTCTGGCCTAGCGCCCACAACACCACCACCGCCATCAGCAGAGCGAAAGGAATAGTGATGATGACGATTAGCGAACTGCGCCAATCTCGAAGAAAGAGAAGTAGTGTGAAGCCTGTGAGTATCGCACCAAGTAATCCCTCTCGGAGCACGGACTGGAGAGCATCGCGGACATACTCGGATTGGTCCAGTTCGTAGGTAATCTTGATATCTTCGGGAATCAAGGATTGAAATCGGGGGAGGCTTTCGCGAACCTCGTTGACGACAGTAATTGTCGAAGCATCGGGGCGCTTCGTTACAGGAATGTAGACGGTTCGCTTGCCGTTGAATAAGGCATAGCCGGCGAGAATATCCGAGGAATCAGAAACGGTCCCGACATCCCGCAGGTAAATGGAAGGACCCGAGCCGGTGCGCAGTGGAATATCGAGCAAATCGGTAATCTGCGCGACGGTCGAATCCGTGGTGACAAGGGCTTGATAGTCTCCGATGTTGGCATTCCCCGCTGGTTCAATGCTGTTTCCTGAAACCAGGGCCTGCACTACACTTTGCGGCGAAAGCCTATACGAGTGCAATTTGGTTGGGTCAACGCTGATCACAATCGTACGCTGATTTCCGCCAAAGGGCGGCGGTGAAGAAACTCCCGGCAATGTCGCAAAAACGGGCCTGACGCGATTCAAGGCAAGATCCTGGATTTCACCAAGGGTGCGAGACTGGCTTGAAAAAACGAGATACCCAACCGGCAAGGTACCGGCATCGTAGCGGATCACGAACGGAGAGACCGTGCCCGGAGGCATAAATGCACGAGCCCGGTTCACGTAGGAAATTGTCTGGGCCAATGCCTGGCTCATGTCGGTGCCGGGATGGAACGTAAGCTTCAGCAGCGCGGTTCCTTGGATCGATTTGGCTTCGACGTTCTCGATCCCGTTGACATACAGAAAGTGGTATTCGTAGTAGTAGGCGATAAACCCTTCCATCTGCTGGGGACTCATACCACCATACGGCTGTGCAACATAAATGACTGGCAGATCAAGGCCCGGGAAAATATCGATGCGTGTTCGCGTCAGGGCAAAGATAGACGATAGACCTAAGGCGATCACGATGATGACAACCGTGATCGGGCGGCGCAACGCGGCGCGAATCAGCCACATGACTAGTGACCCCCTGGCGTTGTGCCGCGCAAGACTCGCAAGAAATCTTCGAGGTTTCCCTGCGCGTAGGCGACACCGAAAAGCTCCCGCCAAACATTCAATCTTGCGATGGCATCGTCCATCTCTGCTTGAGCAAGCAGATTCTCGGCTTCGGCTACTTCTACTAGCGTCGCCAAACTTGATTGATAGCGAGCCTTCGACTGGGCTTCTGATTGCCGCGCAGACGCTAATTCCGTAGGCGTTTCCTGAGCGATGAGTTCAGCGCCCTTCAGTTGGTCGCGGGCGGCTTGAATCTGTCCTGTCAGGTCTTGAATCGTTTGGTCGTAGCGTGCCTGCAGCGAGTGCTCGTTGGCCTTCGAGATTTGTTCTTCCTCGCTGCGCGCTTTGAAGGCAAAAACATCCGGGAAAAGAATCGATACCCCGGCTACCCAATTTCCACGTGCCGGCGCCGCACCATTCCAGTTGCCGATAATCGATCCATTGTTTGGGACTTCACTTCCGCGGCCAAACACTTCCCCTTGCAGAAACAAGCGCGGATAATTACTGTGTTGGACCGTTTTTCCCTCCGCCTGAGCCTGCCGCACGGAAATCATTTGATCGAGCGCCAAAGGATGATCGGACACCGGGGATTCCAGAAACGAAGCGTTTCCTGGCAAGTTCAGAAGCGCGTCCGCATCCAATTGGATTTCAGCCCCTGCTGCTCCCATGAGAGACGCGAGAGTGTCGAAGGACACGCGCGCTGCCTGTTGCGCTTGATAGAGACGAGTCTTTGCCCTAGCCAGTTCCGCATCCGCGCGCGAAGCGTCCGCTCCAGGCCGCAGTTCGTTATCAACAAGGACATGAATAGATTTATTGAACACCTGCCAGCGGTCAACGTTCGCCTGCGCCGCCAGAACAACTTGATGGTTTGCTACTGCCAGCAGAAAGTAGTTTCCCACTGCCGACGCGACCTGCAGCCGTGTCAGGGCAAGTTCGGCTTGGGACTTTTCTTCGGCAGTCCGGGCTTGCCCAACCCTGGCTGGACGTAATCCGAAATCCAAGGGTTCCCAGGAAAACAGAGCTGCCGCCTGGCTCCCCCAGTAACTTTGCCCACTCGAAGGACTAACCGGGCCCTCGACACTCGGAGTGATGGGCGTGGGCAACCAGATTCCGTCAACCTGATTCTGAGTGGCTCGGCTGACCTGATACACGCCGTTCAACTGAGGGAGATACTGCGTGCGAGCAAGACCCACTCCAGCCCGGGCTGCAGACACCTGTTCCAAAGAGGCGCGGACGGCAGGATAGTGCTCAAGTGCGTAGTTCAGCGCGCCTTCTAGGGTCAGAGGTTTAGCGAGAGCCTTATCGGCCTGCCCGTTGGCCAAAGATGGAAAGTGAGAAAGGGCGCACACAATCGTAGCGCTTGCATAGAGTTGCTTCCAACGAGTTCTAGTCACGATTTCCCCCTACGAGCCGATTGCCTGGATCGCAGACTACTTGGATGTCATCTGCGGTCCGATTCATTCCAGAAGCTCACCCAGGAGCAATTTCACCTTTTCTCTCGCTCTGGAAAGGGCTTTCCGGCCGGCCGCCGTCGCGCGATAAACGCGGCGACCCCTCCGGCTGAGGCGTGTTTCTTGGAGCACAGCAATCCTCTTCTCTCAAGACCATGAAGCATCGGGTAAAGCGTGCCCGCGCTCAACTTGTAGCCGTGGCGTTGCAACTCCTCGATCATGCCAAGACCGAAGATGGGTTCCTTGCACGCGTGGTAGAGAATGTGGATACGAATCAAGCCTGAGAGTAGATCCTGGCCTTTGGTGGACTTGATCTCGGTTAACTGCATGGAAGGTATCGCTTATCGATATCGATCTTCGATTACCAAAAAGAAGGACGATAGGCAGAATCCCACTTCTTGTCAATGTGTAACAGCGACAGTCTACCGACCGTCCTCTTCAGGGCAGAGGTGCCCAAGAATCGACTACAACGGAAACGGTCGTCCTTGAGAAGTTCGACGACTGAATCAATACTTCGAGGTTGGCCGCATAATCCGAGTCCACCACATCAAACCGCAGATCCAGATTCTCGAACACATCATGGACCAGATGGTTGCCGAAATCACAAGAGAGCAGGCGGCAATGTAGCTCGCCATGAAGCCGAAGACCACCACCTTTTCGACATGGTCCAAAAGTCCCGTAATCGCAAAAGTTGCTCATAGTGCCCGGCATCTTCCCCACAACAGTCCGAAACCAGACGTTAGCTGCTCAGAATCCAACCGAACCCGGAATTTTGTGGATGTGCAAGGGCCTCCCAAGTTAGTGGCGTGGAGCCCTCATTTACCGAAAAAACCGGCTATCCGTTCAACGGTGACATAAATTCAGCAAACTGCGAATTCGCTGCAAAAAATCGGTCAAGAAATGACTGCAGAAAAGCTGCAGACGCGGACTCGGCTGTAGCTGGAAATCGCCGTGGAGTGAAGCTGATACAGGCCATGGTCATGCAGTCGAAACACTCGTAAATCTGGGGCCCATTCTTGCGGGTGCTTTTCCTGGTGCGAAGTTTTCCTACCACGTACTCTTCGCAGTTCTCGTGAGCCCCTTCGTTGCCAGAAAAGTGCCTGCAAGAATGGGCCCACGGCATTTGCAGATATACATTCAACGTGGTTTTGGAAGGAGGGACGCGGTTTTTGCGTCCCTCCTTCGCCTCGCGCGAGCGAGGCGACATTTAATAGAAAAATCTGGCGTTGTTTCTTTTTCCTCATACTGCTCAGAACCCTAGTACCCGGCCCTTATAGGGCCGGGTACTGGTTAACTGGAGCGACGCAGGCAGTTTTGCAAATATTGTCGGGCTTCGCCCGAAAGAGCGGCGCCAAAAACGCGCCGCTCTTCCCAATTTATATTATTAGATAGAATGATTCCAGCTGGGCTGTGTCTTCGGCTTATTTACGGAGGGCAAACATGCGTTGCTTCACATACTTTTTACCCGGACTCTGCATCCTTGCAGGCACGCTTTGCGCCACAGACCAACCGAAGCACTCTCCAGCCGAGCAGGAAGTCATCAATGTCCGCTTAGCGCGCCATGAGGCTGCTCTCAGGCGGGATCTCGCCGCGTGGTCCCGCTACGTCGCGGATGATTGCATAAACGGCGACGACGATGGGGTTCTTCATACCAAGACCCAAATGTTGGAGGGCCTCAAGAAGCCCGCCGAGTACGACCACTCGGATAATCTTCGTGACTTCCTCGTTCGCTTGTACGGCAATACCGCGGTGCTTAACCTCCGATGGACTGACCACGAGCAGTTCGGCGATACGGACATCATCACCGAACAGCGTGCAACGGAGACCTATGTCAAGCAGAACGGTTCTTGGCTGCTCATTGCGGCGCAAGTGACCAATTTGCCGGTAAATTTCCGGAAGCCCGTTGCCGTCGATCCAAGCCTTTACAGGGATTATGTCGGCGAATATGAGTGGCATCCCGGAATAACGGATACCTTCTTTGTGAAAGACGGAAACCTATGGTCACGGCTGGGTCAGGGTGAGGATGCGGATGTGGAGGAATATTTGCCTGCGGGCAGCGATTCCTTCTTCTTCAAAGAGAGTGACCCGGCAACCATCACGTTTTCCCGTGACGCGCAGGGCCATGTGACCGGCTACATCTTTCACCGCATCGACGGACAGGACATCCACATAAGGAAGCTCAAATGAGCGCGCCAGGAGCTGCGTCTATGAAACGCAAACTCGTCGTCGCGCTGTTTCTGCTGTCCTGGCCGGTTCTCGCGTATTGCCAGGCAGTCAAGGAGCCTTCTTCGGCGGCGGCCTCGCCGAACGTCGAGCGTGAAATAAAGGAAGCCATTCGCCAACGCCTCGACGCGCTAAGGCGCGGGGACGCGAAAGCCTACGTGAGCTTTTTCAGCGACGATTGCATCATCACAGGCGATAACGGTGCATTGGTCAAGCCGGAAGCGATCGCCAAGGAGTGGGCCGATGACCATCGCTCCGGCATTACATTCAAGGGTGGCGATCCCATGGATGTGCGGGTGCATGTCTATGGCGACATGGCCGTGGTGAGCTTTCGGATTGAACTCGATCAGGACTGGGCAGGCCAGAAACTGTTCGAGGATTCCCGCTTTACCGATGTCTTCGCACGACGCGCCGGGCGATGGCTGCTTGTGGCGCACCAAGAAACCCCTATCCCGAATGCGCGCCGGATCGCCGCCAAGGTGGATCCGGCTCTATTTGACGCCTACGCGGGTCAGTACCAGCTCCCACCGAACCAAATCGTTACGATCAAGCGCGAAGGCGATAAGCTGATGGAACGCTGGCCCGGCGCGACCGAATTTTCGGAAGAGGTGCCTGTCTCTGAATCAACGTTTGTCGCCCGAGGCGAGCTGGGCGAGGTCATTTACGTGAAGGACAATCACGGCAAAGTCAGCCACTTCATCGTCCGCACCAGCTTGGGCGATCTGATTGCCAGGAAAATCAAGTGAGCGCAGGGGCTCGGGGCAAGCACGTATCCGGATAGGGCTGCATGTGACTGAAATCCGCCGCTTTCGATTCGCCCTCCGAGTTTCGCAAATGGCTCGCCGCGAATCATCGCCACTCAGACGGGGTTTGGGTGCGCTTTTTCAAGAAGGACTCAGGAGACTAGTGATTGGGATTTTTGGTTCGCATCATTCTTCTCCATTGAGTTTGGTGTTCGACGGCGTGTTGATTTACCCGATCATTCCGTGAATCCCGACGTTGTGATTCGTTCTTCCCATCAAGCCAATGTTGTCCACCATCCGAAGGCGGCCATCCAGATTTAGAGCAACGAATAGCAGAATTTGCCGTGGCCGATTCTTTCAAGCTCCCAATATTTCCCGATTCCAGATTTCAGCAGATTGATGGCTTTATCTCTCGGAATTCCAACTCCCTTAGCAAGTTTTGCAAGATCTTCTTGACCCAAAGTTGGATTTTGCTTTATCAAGCTGCGCAGTAACCCAATTTCTTCTTGTAGCTTTGCTTCTTCGGGATCTGAAACCGGCATGAGGCCGACAATGTGCCAATTTCCTTTGCGGTCCTGAGCGCTTTGCACTTCGAAGGCAAAGCTGCCCTCGCCTTGGGGCGCGGCGCGTTTCAGCCACGAGTCGACACGGATGATTGGGTTAAGGGGCCTCACTCTGTTTGGGAAGATAAGCAGTTTATGGATTGAGTCGGCTTTTGCTTCTTTATCCTGCCCTCCATAAAGGATGTCCCTGTGATCTTTTCTGGTGTGATCTATCATCGTCACGGTTGCTCCCAAATCTGCAAGCTTTCGAAGGTCGAGGAAGGTAGGTGCGATTTGCCCTGTAAATTCGCCGCCTTCTCCATGTTTAAGCAGACTGGCAAAGCTGTCAAAGATGATCCATGGGCCATGGCCAGTCTCTGCCACACAGTCTCTGACAATTGTCTCCAACCATGCGTCACCAGGTTTGGGAGTCGCGAAAGGCCCGAACCTGTCCCAGAATAGGAGGTTTTTGTTTCGGGAAATTTCCAAGCCCAGATCATCGTTCCGGGCTTTGATGATATTAGCGGGGTTTTCGTAGTCCAGGTACACAACCCGACGCCGACGAGTTTTGAGCCCGAGGAATGCCTCTCCGTCAGCAATGGCTTTGGCGGCAGCTAATAGGAGCGTGCTTTTGAATGAGCCCCGTTCACCGAAAACTAGCTGAATACTTTCTTCCGCGAGGAAGGATTTGATCAACCATTTGGTTTTAGGAACTCGTTCGGGGTCAAAACGCGGTAAATTGTGCCAAGTCGGGCACTGATCACCTATTCTCGGGAATCGACGGACTTTTGGGTAATCGGCAGGATCTTCCCACACATCATTCAGCCAGATTACGTCCTCTGGGCTGGCCGGGGTGTTTTGTCGGTCCATGCGGCGTTCGACCCACACTCTGTTTCTTTGTCCCTTCTTCGGTGGGAGCCGTTCCCAATGTCGATTGCCGCGATAAACCAAAAATACATCGTGGTTCGGCGTCTTAGAACTATCGACTTTGATGTCGTTGCTCAAGGCAAGCTCGTTTCCGTGTTCTGAATCTACAGATTCATTTTTGTGCATTGAACTTTTCTCCTCGCCGATCTAGTGCTACTGGCAGGCCGGACCGACCGGCGAGGTCGCTGACGCGATGGAAGGAACTTCCAACAGCCCGGCCTGTTTTCGCAACTAATTTAGTTACTTTGAATCGAGTGCTCTTGAACACTCGTGAATCGGGAATCTGGCAGAGCCTGCCTCGTGCATACTGGCTAAAGTCGACTGTGTCAGAACTGTGCCAAAACCCTATCTGTTTTGGCTGTTGGGGTTAGCTTTTGAGCGAAGGCAGGTTCCCCGGTTTGTTGGAAATGTTAGTAGTTAGAAAAAATAGGTGGAGTTGTTGGAGTCGGGAGGTG
>CAWILQ010000014.1:0-449765 GCA_963836965.1 Candidatus Acidiferrales bacterium | reverse complement strand
TGGTGGAGCCGATGGGATTCGAACCCACGACCTCCTCGATGCCATCGAGGCGCGCTCCCAACTGCGCCACGGCCCCACCGCCAAACTGTTTTCAGTCTACCACAACCACCTTTGTTCGGATTTGCCGCCGGAGCGCTTCTCGCCTCGTTTCCAGCGCGGCTCGGCCTCAGCCAATACCCCAATTTGGTATGTTACAGTAGTGTTAAATTCACGATTTTCCATCCACGTGAATTGAAGATCTTCTGCCCTCTTTCCATCGCCAATTTTCCCGTAAGTGATTTAACCACAAACACTTAGTCCTTGTTTACAGCCCCTACTCACGCCTTTCTTTTTCCTCAATCTTTTGCGATCTTCCCCGTGGACAAGTGCCCCGGCTATTTTATATTCTGCGCCTTCTAGGTCTGGCCGAACCTCTCTAAGGAGTAGTATTCATGCCTGTTGAACTATCGTTGCAGCACTTCCGCGGTGTGCATTGCCGGCACTGTGGTAAGCCCGTTCGTGTCCCCAAGATCGTTTTGCATAAGGACAGCGAAAATCACGGCCAACACGCTCACGATGATCACTTCCACCTCATCTCCCGCGTCTTCGTTCTCCGCTGCCGTTCCTGTGAAAGGGAATCGATCTACGCCATCGACCAGATCGTCGATTGCACTTACTCGCAGCCGCCTGCCTTTGGCCGCCTCGCTCAGTCCGCCGCATCCTAGTTGCATGCTTCTGTAGGGCCCGCCTTCTGCGTGTCCCGACGCAGGAGGGGAGGCCGGCCGCTTCACCCCAACCGAGGTTCTCAACTTGTCGGGTGCCCCATATGCCGGGGTTGCATGTGGGTTCTTGGGTTTGCCTTTGTCCCAAGCGAGGGAGCGAGCTAATCCCATTCGACCTCGTGTACCTGGAAACTCCGTGTAGAATTCCGGAGAGGTTTACAATCCCATGGCTACAGCACCCGCCTCGCCACGCACTTGTACGTTCTCCGCGCGCCGCATCCTCCTCGGTGTGCTGGCCCTTTTCCTTGCGGTCTATCTCGTCGATTTCGCCTCGTATGAACTTCGCGTTTTAATTCCTAAACTGGGAGCCACCACTGGCTCCGTTCATCGCGTCCGCCTTCTCGCCATCTCCTCAAAAGGCAACAAAGTGGAATACGAAATCGACGCCGTGCATCCCGAAGAGGACGTCCCCTGCAGCCACTCCATCTTCTCTCGTGGCGGCAATCGCCCCTGCTGGTACATGGTCCGCCACGCCAACGACCCGATCCCCATGTAACTCCACCAATGCATCCCAACATTTTTTCAAGATTGCACCACCGGCCTTCGTGCAGTCGCTGGCCTCAGTGTATTGGTGGTGTAGCGCGGGCTTTCATGCCAGCGCGCCGTCCACCATCCCGGGACCTTTCCGCGGAGAGCTCTTTCATCGTCGCCGGTGGCACACGTCGGCCCGGATGGTCTCACTTCGCGGATCCGCCGGCACGTCCGCGCAGGTTCGTGCCGGCGATCCCGCTTCCTCCCGTTGACGGGCTACGGAAGATCCTCGAAATTCCTCAACTAACCAAGACCGGTCATCCTGAGCGCACTCAGAAGGGGATGCGCGAAGGATCTCAACCGTCGCGTCCTGGCATAACTCGGTAATCATGAAGAACCGCCCCACTTCATGACGCTCTCACTGCTGCTTCGTTTCACAACTGCTCACAAATTCGCGGGGGAGCCGCCGTCCACAACCGCTCCCCCACGGACTAACGGAGCGGAACAGTGTCGTTCCACTCTAAGTACGCCCACGCTTCACTTTTTGGATTTGAGACTGTTCTTAGTAGGGCCCGCCTTCCGCTTGCCGTGAGGCACGAAGGGACGAGGGCCGTTCTCAATTTAAAACTCGCCGCTAATGCATGCTCACGCAGCCCCCAGCAACACCTTCGGCCCTGTCGGCTGCGGCGCGCCTCCCACTGACTCGATCGTCACCGCAAACGCCTTCGCCGGCGTATTCGCCGGCACGTCCGCCGTCCACATGCTTCCCCACGCGTGTCCGCCCGGCCCCAACAATCCCGCGCTGATCGGCGCGCCATTCACGGGCACCAGCCACATCTGATAACTCTTATCCTTCGGCAACGTCGGCAAATCTGCCGAGTACAGCACAATCCCCGCCTTCGCATTAAATTTCACCACGCCGCTCGCATTCGCCGCGTCGCTCGTCCCAGCCAATTTCACCGTCACTGTATCCGGCGCCGCCAGCACACCCACCAGCTTCTCGATCTGCTCCCGATCGCGAATCATCGCTTCCGCGGCCTTGCGCTCTCTTTGCAATTCCGACGCGATTCTCCGGTTCTGCCAGGACAAAGCAAAACTTACCAGCGCCAGGGCCAGCGCCGCTGGCACTAGCACCCAGTTCCACCAACCGCTCCCCGAATCGGCCTTCTGCCCGGCAACAACCCCGCGATTTTCCTCCACAGGTTTCACCGGCCACGCCGAATGTGCTTCCGCCTCGCGATTCGCCCGGACTCGCGCCATCAACTCCGCTCTAATCGTCCCTGCCGGGCTCTCTTGCTGCACTGCGAACGCCAGCATCGCCGCATCGCCGCGCGCCTGCGCCAATTTCACCGCGCATTCGTCGCAGCCGGAAACGTGCGCCTGCAGCGCCGCCACTTCGTCCTCCGGCAAAGCGCCCAGAGCCAACAGCTCCAGCTCTTCTAAACGAATGTGCTCTTCACTACTCAACTCAGCACCTTCTTCAAAGCTTCCATCGCGCTCCGGATCCTCGTTTTCACCGTCCCCAGCGGCTGTCCCGTCTTCTCCGCAATCTCCGTATGCGACATTCCCTCAAAATAAGCACACTCCAGCGCTTCCCGCTGGTTCTCCGGCAGGTTCCCCATCACCGTTCGCACTTTATCGAGAAGCAGGCTCTGCGCCGCGCGAGACTCCACGTCTACTTTCAGCGACACTCCCTTTTCGTCGATCTCTTCGGTCTTTCCGGTCTTCCGCCGCAATTTTGAAATCGCTCGGTTGCGGGCCGCTACCAGCAGCCATCCTGCCAGCGACCCCCTCGCGGGATCAAATCGCTCCGCAGTGCGCCACACTTGATAGAACAAATCCTGCAGTATTTCTTCCGCCGCGCCCGTATCGCGCAAGATGCGCTTCGCCTCCGAAAACACCAATCCGCTATATCGGTCGTATAACGCGGACAGAGCATCCTCATCCTTCTGCCCGATGCGCGCCAGCAACGACCAATCCGTCGTCGTCTCTCCGGTTGTGCCTTGCGGCGTCACGGCACCTCAGATCCGCTCACGTTTTGCGTACTCATAGTACGCCTTTCTCCCTCGTCTTGGATTGCCCCGGCCGCCTCGGCCTCCGCTTCTTGGAGATCGCCCGAATCACCAGCTGCCTCTTCTGCTTCGGATCGAACGGCACCTTCGCCCGGTACAACGCCACATTTATCAATTCGCGAATCGCCGGCTCATCGAGCGCCACGGCCGATTCCAACCGGATCGACCGCACCTGATTCCCGCTGCCCCGCAACCGTTTCCCCGGGTCTGGCAATCCCTTTCCCTGGAAGAAAAACAGGTTCACGCAATTCGGATACAGCACGATGGAAAACACGGCCTCGCTCGGCCGCTCCCCTGGCGCGAACCCAATCACCAGCGCATTGAAATTGTCATACACCATCTCCACCGCGCCGGGCGTCAACTTCCGCATCTTCGCCAACGCCTTCTTCGCCAACCCTGCAATCGCCGGCTCAAATCGAGCCATCATCTTCTCGAGCTGCTCACGCTCCGTCACCGTCGACTCCCATTCGCACCGCTGCATCTTACCTCGACTCATCCTCACACTTCTGCCCCGCCGTGTCCTCTCTGTTCTTTCCTCTCCGACCTCTGTGTCAAAAGTCCCCGCTCTTCGCTTTTTGTCTTCTCCGCGCTTCTCCCCTAAACTTTCTCTCCAATGTCCCGCTCCTTCAATGTCCTCATCCTCGGCGCCGGCGCCGCTGGTCTGCTCTGCGCCATTGAAGCCGGAAAACGCGGGTACCGTGTCGCCCTTCTCGAGCACGCCGACCGCATCGGCAAGAAAATCCTCATTTCCGGCGGCGGCCGCTGCAATTTCACCAACCTTCATACCACTCCCGAAAATTTCCTCTCCGCCAATCCCCACTTTGCCAAATCCGCCCTCGCCCGCTTCACTCCAAGAGACTTCATCGCTCTCGTCGAAAAGCATCGTATCCCCTACCACGAAAAAACTCTGGGCCAACTCTTCTGCGATCACTCAGCCTCGGACATCACCAACCTCCTCGAGTCCGAATGCCGCGCGGCGCGCGTCCAAATTTTCCTCAGCACCCGCATCACCGAAGTCTACCGCCCCACCGAATTCGTACTCCGCTCCGATTCGGCCGAATTTCGCGCTCCGATCCTCGTCGTCGCCACAGGCGGCCTATCTATCCCCAAAATGGGCGCCACTTCCTTCGGCTACGACTTGGCCCGCCAGTTCGGCCACAAAATCATCCCCACGCGCCCCGCCCTCGTTCCTCTGGTCTTCAATCGCACCGACCACCACCGCTACGCCGAACTCGCCGGCGTCTCCACCGAAGTCATTGCCACCGTCAATGAGAATTCTTTCCGCGAAAAAATGCTCTTTACCCATCGCGGCCTCAGTGGCCCCGCGATTCTCCAAATCTCGTCCTACTGGAAAGAAGTTCAACCCATCCACCTCGACCTAGCGCCAGAACGCGACGCCACCGCGCCACTTCGCGCTTCCACCCCCCGCGATCTAGGCAGCACGCAAAAAGCCCTCCAACAATTCCTCCCCAACCGCTTCGCCGCGCGCTGGCTCGAATTCCACGCGCCCACCACCTACACCAATCCTGCTCTCGCCGCATTCGAAAAGCGCCTGCACGACTGGACCGTCACTCCCTCTTCAACCGAAGGCTACGAAAAAGCCGAAGTCACCGCCGGCGGCCTCGACACCCGCGAACTCTCCAGCAAATCCATGGAATCCCGCCTCGTCCCCGGCCTCTTCTTCATCGGCGAGGTCGTCGACGTCACCGGCCACCTCGGCGGTTTCAACTTTCAATGGGCCTGGGCCTCCGCCGCGGCCGCCGCCCGCGCCTTGTAAATCAGCGGATCGTCCAACGGGACAGTCAACCTCTTCTACCAACGTACTGTACTACCTGCCATAATACACAGGTGATTCCTTTCCGCGTTTCTTTCGAGCCTGGCGCCTCTCTGTACGAGCAAGTCGTCTACGCAGCCAAAAAAGCCGTCGTCTCCGGCCAGTTGCGCCCCGGCGACCCCTTTCCCTCCGTGCGCGAGCTCAGCAAATCTCTAAAGATCAATCCAAATACAGCTCATAAGGTCGTCACGCAGTTGGTTGCGGATGGGGTCCTTGAGGTTTACCCAGGCATCGGCACGGTCGTGGCCAAGCGCGTTTCTTCTACCTCTGCCGACCGAAGCAATCTCCTTCACAAAGAACTGGAGCAACTGATCGTCGAAGCCAAAAGGTTAGGCCTGACCTTCGACGACGTGGCCTCAGCCATCGCAAAGCATTGGAAAGTTCTGGAAGGAAGCCGGAGATGAACGAAATTTTGCGCACCGTCGATCTTTCAATGAAATTCCGCACCACCATGGTCCTCGACCACCTCAACATGGCCGTCCCCGAGCACAGTGTCTATGCCATAGTAGGTCCCAATGGAGCTGGCAAAACAACCACGATCAAGATCCTGATGAACGCCCGCCGCGCAACCGGAGGAATCGCGGAAGTCTTCGGTCACGACTCCCGAAAACTGTCTCCGGCCGACTTTGCGGAAATCGGCTACGTGTCGGAAAACCAGCAAATTCCGGACTGGATGACCGTCAAATACCTGATGAACTATCTGAAGCCCTTTTATCCAACATGGGACGACGCACGCGCTGAGGACCTGCTGCGGCAGTTCGAACTTCCTCCCGATCGCAAGATCAAAAATCTGTCGCACGGCATGCGCATGAAGGTGGCTCTGGCCTCTTCGCTAACCTACAGGCCGAAGCTGATCGTTCTCGACGAGCCTTTCACCGGCCTCGATGCCCTCGTCCGCGATGAGTTAATCGAGGGCGTCCTGGAATGCGCGGAAGGTTCGACAATCCTGATCTCGTCACACGACCTTTCCGATGTCGAGAGTTTCGCCAGTCACGTCGGCTATCTCGATGGTGGCCGCTTGCAATTCTCCGAAGAGATGACCTCACTGGCGGACCGTTTTCGGGAAATCGAGATTACTCCCGCGATTTCCTCGCAGCCGCGGGCCTCGTGGCCGGGCACGTGGTTGAACGCGGAACAGTCTGCGACGGTAGTCCGCTTCGTTGACTCGCAATTCGATCAGGAACGAACCATCGCTGAGGTTCACCGTTTATTTGGCAACACCGAGCGAATCTCTGTCAGCCCCATGCCTCTTCGGTCGATTTTCGTAACTCTGGCCAAAGCAGGGCGAAAGGCAAAATAGCAAAAATGCGACAAGCCCTGCACATTTTCAAAAAAGACGTTCGCCACCTTTGGTTCGAAATCGCGGTGGTGATTTTGGTAGTCGCCGCATTCACCTTTACGGCTGCGCGTCGTGCCCACTGGCTATCGGATCCGGGGACGAACCGAATCGGCGCTTGGACCTTGGTCATGATCCTGTTGCCGCTAGCCTGGTGGGCGCTGATCGCCCGTGCAATTCACGACGAAGCTTTGCCCGGAGACAGCCAGTTCTGGATCACGCGGCCGTATTCATGGAAAAGCTTGCTCGCGGCAAAGGCGCTCTTGCTCCTGGTCTTCATCAATCTTCCGATGCTCTTGGCAGACATCGTCATTCTTCATGCCTACGAATTGCGTCCGTTCGGAACCGAGTTTCCCGGCCTGCTTTGGAGCCAGATTCTGCTCGCTATCGTCTACATCCTCCCGATCGCCGCGTTATCTGCCGTGACTTCCGGATTCGTCCAGCTTGTATTTGCAATCCTCGCGCCATCCGTCATCGCGCTTGGTATCGCCATCGCCTCGCCAAACGCAGTGATCGGCGGCTTTTGGGGCGGCTCGGATTGGGTCAAAACTTACTACGTATTTCTGATCATTGCCCTCGCCGCTCCTGCAATTCTCGTCTGGCAATATTCGGCACGAAGAACCGCCCCCGCTCGCTTTTTGGCAGCCGTGGCAGCCGTCCTCGCGGTTCTGGGTTTGACGCTCATCCCTGGCTCGGCGGCATTCAAGATTCAATCCTGGCTCTCGAAGCGCACCGTGGTCGCCTCCGTGCCTCGCGTGGCTTTCGATTCCGGCAGCAAATGGTTGACTCGAGCGGTAGTAGAAAAGGACGGCCGCGTTCGCATCGAGCTGCCGCTGAACATTGCAGCGCTTCCTTCCGGTATGGCCGCGAAACCGGAAGGATTCTCGGTTCAGCTCCGCGCCCCGGACGGGACGACGTGGCGCGCAGATCAGGTTCCACTGAGGTATGTAAGCGATATGGATCAAAAGTTTTCGCTGCAGTTCACTTTGGATGATGCGTTTTACGGAACGGTCAAGAACGAGCCGCTAACCATTCACGGATCGCTCTACCTGACGCTGTTCGGCGGCCGCCAATCCGCTCGCATTCCCTTCGGAGATCGCCTTGTCACTGTCCCGCGCGTGGGCATCTGTTCAGCCAGCGGAGGAAGCCCCGAGCGCAGCGATTTTCTAATTTGCACTTCCGCGTTTCGATTTCCGCCCGTGCTGGTGTCCTATCGTTTCATGCAATCCGCAAACGGCGCCCCGGACGTGTCGACTTCGACTCAGCCTCGATCGATCTCCTATTCTCCATTCCCCGCAGAAGCAGGGATCAACCCGGTAAGCCAGGACTTCACGTTCTCAAGCTCACCCTCGTCTTTTTCCCAGGCTCTCGTCGATACCATCGAACCGCTCGCTTACATCGAGCGAAACTTCACGATCGACAACTTGCGCCTCGCCGACTACGAAGTGCGGCCACCGCGCCAGTTGCCTTAATCACAGTCCTTCTCGCGATCCGTAAGCCGTTTGGCCAAGGTTTGAATTACTCGGTAGCACTCGCAGGACGAATTTTCCAATTTTCTCAGACTCAGGATCGAGATCCTTCCCCGTTTGTACTCAATGATCCCTTTCCTCTGCAGGAGCTTGGCGGCAAGACTCACACTCGGCCGATCGGTTCCGAGAATGGTCGCCAGAAAGTCGTGGGTGACCGGCAGCGATTCCATGTCGACTCGGTCTCTCGCCGTCAACAGCCAGCGCGCCAGCCGCTGCCGGGCGTCGTGTAGCCGGTTGCACGCCGCTGTCTGCGCCATCTGCATTCCCTTGATGACGGCGTATCGACCAACGCTCATTTGAAATTGTGAAGCCGGCTTGAGAGCCGCTTGCAAATGCCCGATCCTGATCTTGAGACCCTCTCCCGGAATTTGCACCACCAGTCGCAGCGAACATCGCGTCAGACCGGCAGCGCATGACAACCCGGCCATCCCTTCTCGGCCCACCATTCCCGCTTCGACCGTGCTGCCATCCGCCATAGCCACGACCAGTGAAATCAAGCCGCTATTCGGAAAGTAAGCAAACTGCAGCCTCTGCGAAGGTTCGTGCAAAATCTCGTGCTGGCGAAAGTGGCACGCTTGCAGGTGGGGACGGAGGAGGCGAAGCTCGCTCGCGGGAATCGACAAAAGCAAATGGTTCCGAACAACGCATTTCTCTTCGGCGCTTCGAGAAACAGAACTATCTTGCTCCGGTTCATCGGCTGGGTTTCCCATGTGCTTTTCTGCAAATGGGACTCTAGTCGTCGGGAATCAGGGTTGTCTGTAGGCCATCGAACACTAGGGAACTATCGCAGGCCCAGTTCTCCGTCGAACCGGCGTATCACCTCATAACATTCGCACGTCGCCGATTCCAGCCTTTTGCGATGTAGAACCTTCAAAACCCCGCGCTGATACGCGATGGTCTTCTTGCGCTGTAGGTTTGCGGCGGCCAAGCTCACGCTCGGACGGTCTGTGCCCAACATCACCGCAAGGAAGTCATGGGTGATAGGTACAGTCTCAGTGCTCAAGCGATCCTGCGCCAGGAGCAACCAGCGCGCAAGACGTTGTTGGACCGGGTGCAATCGATTGCAAGCCGCTGTCTGTGCAATCTGCAGACCCAACAGAATGGCGTAGCGGGTAAGGTTCATCCTCAGCGTCGGACATTCCGCCAACGCGGTCTCAAGCGCCCCGCAAGTGATTCGAAACCCGGCGCCGCCAATTTGCATTTGCTCTCGAAGGGGGCTCCGCTCCAGCCCTCCCAGAAGTGGCGCGCCAACAAATCCCTCGCACCCGACGACTCCCGCTTCCACATTCTTGCCGCCTCGCATGGCGACCACGAGCGAAGCCAGCCCGCAATTCAGAAAATACGCGAACCGGATCTTGCGCACCGGCTCGTGCAGAGAATAGTGATGCGGCAGGTCCAGAAATTCTAGCTGCTCCCGCATGCTCCGATACTCATCGTCCGGAATCCCGAGCAGGATTCGATTTCGGATAGCTCTGCCCTGGGAGTTCGTGCGTTCGCGCGAGTACAACCCTTTGTTTGTCACGTCCTGTGCTTCCAGTCCTTCCGGAAAGACGTGTCAACGCAGCTACAGCGAGCGCTTCGACACACCTTGCTGTGTCTGTACATACCTAGAATGTTCTGACCGCGCGGAAAATCAGTGAGTCACTGTATTTCCACGAGCTCTTTATATGCATACTCTGAGGCGTCCGGGCTTGTGTAGGATGCCCTACATTTGGCATGGAGTCGTTTTTCAGATGGCCAGGATCTTCATTGCTGACGACAACGAAATGGTCCGCCGGTCCCTCAAGACCATTCTTTCCGAACATGCGGATTGGGCTGTCTGCGGCGAAGCCAAGGACGGTCGGGAAGCCATCGACATGCCCGTTCAATTGAAGCCCGACTTGATCCTTCTCGACGTCGCTATGCCCATTCTGAATGGTCTTCACGCTTGCGTCGAAATCCTGAAATCCATGCCGCTGGTCCCCGTCGTCCTCTACACGCTGTACAAAACGGACCAAATGGAACTGGAAGGGAAAAAAGCGGGGGCTCGAAGAGTTATTTCCAAGTCCGAAAACGCGGACGTCCTGATCCACTGCATCGAGGAATTATTGCCTACCGCAACACGCGTTGGGCCACTGCCCCTTTCTTTGAACACTCAGACGCCGCTACCGACGCCGCTTATGCCGGAAGCCATTCAGGAAGGCGCTATCGCCGAAGCGCCGCCACCGGACCAGCTCAAGCCCTCTTCTTGAAAGGCCGCAAGGCCCCGCTACCTGCGAATCTCCCGCAGCCCATTTCCCTCGTCACCCAAGCTCGGCCGCGAAGGCCAGTCCGATTTCGAACACGCCGCGTCCCTCGCCCGCAACGCGCGCGACCGCGAACTGCTCCTCGATCGTGCCCGCGGCTCCGCGCAAAGCCTGCCATCCAATCCTCCAAATAAAAGCGGTGTTTGTGCTCATTTGTTCGGCTACGTTGCGTCGAAAGAAAATCTCTATTCGCGGCTGGCCTTCTGCAAATCCGTGTCGCCAGGAAATATCCGATGCCCCTTGCGCAACGTCGCCTGCGCGGATTCCTTGTCGCCAAGGGAGAAATCAACTCCCGCGAGGGACTTATAAATGATCGCGTCCGAGTCCGGATACAGGCGCAAGACTTTCTCTAAATGATTTCGCGCTTGCGAGAAACGTCCCGTTTCGCGGTACATCTCTCCCAGCTCAAGATTGCACGCATAACTGTAAGGATCCTTCGCGACGCCCCTGAGTAGCACAGGTTCGGCCTCAACGAGATTTGCGAGTTTTATCCAAATTGCTCCTAAGCGGCAGTATTCGGACGCGGGTGGATCGGCAAGTAGTTTCATTCGAGCCATCTGCGCGATCAGCGCAATTCGGTAATCCTCGCGTTCCACCGCGAATTCCATTTCATCGTCAAGTGCCGCCAGATTCTCAGGGTGCTTTTTCAGAATTTTGTCGACCAGCAAACGCGCTTTAATCTTCTCACCGCTGCGATTCTCGGCATTCGCCAGCCAGTGCATTGCGTCCGTAGAGTCGGCATCCCGTTTCAGAGCCGCCTCTAAATCGCTTTGCGCATCGGAGAGCGCACCCTCTGCCAGATCAAGTCGTCCTCGGGCGATATCGCTCGCGACCGATCCAGGCTTGGATTTCAACGCACTGACGAACCTTTGCGCATTCGAGGTGTCATTCAGATCGAGTGCTGTTTGCGCGCCAGCCTCCAGCGCTCGCTGTACTTCCGATTTCTCCAGATTCGCGGGCAGCGCATCGGTTCGCAGCGGCGCGATCATCTCCTGATTTGCCACAAATAAGTCGCGCATCAGCACCGTTCGCGGAGCGTGATACTCCAGCAACGTGCGATCGTCCGTGTTGAGGACCCCTCCTTCCGCCAATTTTCGCACCGCCGCATCGTCCAGCAAAAAGTAACCAACGAGCCCTTCCGGCTGGTGAATATCCATCAACTCAAAATCCTTGCACAGCGCCGCATCACGCCATAACCCGCGCAGCCTTTCGAACCGCAATGGCTTCGCATCCGTTCGCCCCAGCAGCAGAAGGTCCGGCCCCTCGCCCCTCCACAGTGTCACTTCTGGGAAATGCGCCACCAGCGTCGCAACAATCATGCGCAAATCATCCGGCGCAAGCGCATAAGCCTGCACCCACTGCACAAAAATCCCGCCTGGAGCCAGCCGCTCCCGCACTGCCGCATAGAACTCATCCGTAAAAAGCGTAGCGATCCCTGCAATCCACGGGTTCGACGGTTCGGAAATAATCAAATCGTATTTGTCCACGGAAGTGAGCAGAAAATTTCGCGCATCGTCAAAAATCACATGAACTCGAGGATCGCTCAGCACGCTGCGGTTCAGACTCTCTAAATACGGCGCCGCGCGCATTACCGCCGGCTCGATCTCGATGCAATCAATCCTCTCAACGTCAGGGTAACGAGCGACCGCCGACACCGTCATCCCACTTCCGAATCCAACAATGAGCACTCGTCGCGGAGCTGGGTGAAACGCCGCTCCAAGGTGTCCCAACAGAAGCTGCGTGCGAGCGTCGCCTGTCGATGCGTCCACTTTCCCATTCACCCGCAGGGCCACATAATTGTCGGACTGGATCACCGCAATCGAATCGTTCACTCCCTCGGCGCTAAACACCAGATCGTTCGTTGCAGCAATCTCTTCAAGCGTCAGATGCCCTTGGAACGTATTTCCATACAGCGCCACGGATAACGACAATATCGACGCATTGCGGAAGTAAGACGAGAACCCAATGGCCAGAGCCATCAACAGGCACGCAAAATTCACTGCGAACGATCGAATCCGCAGGGGAAGCGAATACCACTCCAGCACAACCGCCAGCAAAATATTCACCGCCGCCGTGATCGCAATCACTCGAAAGCTTCCCAGCCAAGGCACCAGCACAAATCCGGTGAGCAAGGACCCGCCAATCGCCCCGAGGGTGTTCGCCGCATAAGCCTCGCCAATCGCCGCCGCTCCGCTGGCGCCGGCGTCCATCGTGCCCCCCAACAGAACCAGCACCGCCGGAAAAGTAAACCCGAAAATGATGGCCGTCGGCAGCACCGTCAGGCCGCAAGTCACCGCCTGCGCCAGCACCAACCCGCTAAATGTCTCTTGCGTCGATCGGAGCAATGGAGGAATAACGGACGGAATCCAGTGAAATAGTGCCAACGCCAAACCCGCCGCAATCCCGATCCACGTTTGCGTCCGGGAAAACGTCGTGAGCGTCACTTGCCCCGCCGTTCCAAAAAATCGTTGGAAGATCACGGTCCCGATCACCGTTCCCGCAAGGAACGCCCCAAGAATCAGCGTGAACGCATAGGTAGAACTGCCGATTTCGACCGCCAGCAGCCGCGTCCACGCAATCTCGTAAGCAAAAGCCGTAGCTCCAACCACGGCAAACACAACCAGCAGAAACCGCCGCGCGGCCTGCTGCGGTAACTTGCTGACCGACGCTTTCGGCTCGGGTAGGTCCCGCACCCGCCGCGGCGCGTTCTCTGGCACCTTCTTGATCCGTGATGCAATCAAGCCCGCAATCACATTCAGAGCAACCGCCACGCCAACGGTCGATCGCAAACCAATCGCGGGAAGCAAAACAAAACCAGCAACCAAAGTCCCTGCAAGCGCCCCGAACGTATTTACCCAATACAGCCGGCTCACGCGATCCGCCAGCTCCACGCGATTCTTGGTCACTCCATAAACGAGAATAGGAAGCGTGCCGCCCATCAAAAAAGTTGGAATGAAGAGAACAACCGCGACACCAAAGAACCGAAGGGCGAGCAGCAGAGCCGGTACATTGTTGATATGCGAATACGCAGCGACGTACAGCGTGCGCACACCAGCAAGCCCCGCTAACGAAAGTGCTCCCGTGACAGCCGCAAGAAACTCAACCTTCGAATACAGGACGATGGGTTCAGTCCGGCTTTTCGCCCACCGGCCGAAAACCGCGCTACCCGCCGCAAGCCCACCCATAAACACAGCCAGCACCGTAGCGATGGCATAAGCCGTATGCCCGAAGATCAGCCCCAAGGCTTTGCTCCAGGCAACTTGATAGATCAATCCCGCTGCGCCCGACAAAAAGAAGCAAATCAGAACCCTCGAAAGGGATTGCCGTTTCGGTGAGTTTTTTTTCTTCATTGTCGCGGAGCAGGAATCGTCTTCTAGCCATTCAATCATAGCGCACGAGAATCGCGCTTCTCTGCCCGCTGGTCTGCTTCAGCGACGCCAGGCTCGCTGGCGACCTCATCCGCCCTACGCTATGCTCCTCTAGCCCAAATCGCCGACCAAAAGTACTCCCGCACTTGTCGATCTCCCTGCCCCGCCTTCGACGTCAAAGGGAGGGCAGATTCACCGGTCGTAGCCCTCGGGAGTCCAAATCCCAACTCATCTTCGAAAGGACCATCCAATGCGTGTCATGGTAATCGTCAAGCAAGTACGGAATCCGAGGCGGGCAAGATGCCAAGTCCTCAGTTTCTCGCCGACATGGGCAAATTCAACCAGGAGCTGATGAAAGCCGGCATATTTCTCGATGCCGGAGCCCTTCAGCCAAGTTCCAAAGGCCAGCGCATCCACTTCTCCAGCTCCAGGCGCACCGATCTCGACGGCCCTTTCACCGAGACCAGGGAACTTGTCAGCGGTTTCTGAATTTGGCAGGTTCGCTCCATGGAAGAAGCTGTCGAGTGGGTCAAACGCTGCCCCAATCTCCATGACGGGGACTCCGTCATCGAAATTCGCAAACTCTTCGAGGTCGAAGACTTCGCCCAGTCGCAGTAAACTCCACGTTCTTTAGAAAAAAGCTCTGAACCTGTCGATTTCTTCGTTGCTGGTTCGTCGTACCAATAGAGCGGGAATGAATACGGCTCCGGAGAATTCGGCAGTATGTTGTCAATACCTAACACCTACGAAAAAAGGAGAGACCAGATGAAATACCTCAGCATTTTCAAGACTGTCGAGAGAAACACTCCTCCCTCTCAGGAGGAAATGGCCACCATGGGCAAGCTTATTGAGGAGGGCATGAAAGCCGGCTGGCTGCTCGCCACCGAGGGCTGCCTCCCGAGCGCCTTGGGCGCCCGCGTCCGCATGAACAACGGCAAAATGTCGGTCACTGACGGACCTTTCGCCGAAGCCAAGGAAGTCGTCGGTGGATTCGCGATCCTTCAGGCTAAGTCCAAGGAAGAGGTCATTCAATTAGCCAAGGATTTTCTCAAGGTCGCCGGCGACGGCGAGTGCGAGCTTCGTCAAATTTACGAAGCCCCTCAGTGCGTTCAGGGCGCGGCCAAGTCCTAATCACGCCGACTGCCGTTAACGGCAGTCTCCCCAGTCCCGCTTGCGCCTCTCTGCATAAAGATGTTGTCATGGGTAGACGTCATGTCTACCCTCACGCATCAAGCTATCGAGTCCATCTGGCGCATGGAATCCGCGAAAATCATCGCCGCCCTCACCCGCATCGTGCGCGACGTAGGGCTCGCCGAGGAACTCGCCCAGGACGCGCTGGTCTCTGCCCTCGAGCAGTGGCCCAACTCGGGCGTTCCGGATAATCCAGCCGCCTGGCTGACCGCCGCTGCCAAGCATCGCGCCATCGACCTCTGGCGCCGCAAAAAACTCCTCGAGCGCAAACACGAGGAACTGCAGCGCGAGCTCGCGACGCAGGAGTTGGCCATGCCCGACCTCGAATCTGCGATGGACGATCACGTCGGCGATGACCTTCTCCGCCTGATCTTCATCTCTTGCCATCCTGTTCTTTCCAGCGAAGCCCGCGTGGCTCTCACGCTTCGTTTGCTTGGCGGACTCACCACCGCCGAAATCGCCCGCGCCTTCCTGATTCAAGAACCGGCGGTCGCCCAACGTATCGTTCGCGCCAAACGCACCCTCGCCGAAGCGCACATCCCTTTCGAACTCCCACGCAAGTCTGAGCTCGCCCCTCGTCTCGCTTCCGTCCTGGAAGTGATCTACCTCGTCTTCAACGAAGGCTATTCCGCCACCGCCAGCGACGACTGGATGCGCCCCGCGCTTTGCGAAGAGGCTCTTCGCTTAGGACGCATTCTTGCGGAACTCGCTCCCGAAGAGTCCGAGGTCCACGGTCTTGTCGCCCTCATGGAAATACAGGCCTCCCGCATCGCCGCCCGTGCCGGACCCTCCGGAGAACCGATTCTTCTCCTCAAGCAGAATCGCGCTCTCTGGGATCCTCTCTTGATTCGTCGCGGTCTCGCTGCGCTCGATCGCGCCAGCGCGTTAGTGGCCACCCCCGGTCCTTACGCGCTCCAGGCCGCCATCGCTGCCTGCCATGCGCGCGCCCTCGATGCAGAGACTACCGACTGGCGACGAATCGCTTCGCTCTATGAGCAATTGGGCAAACGGACGCCCTCTCCAGTGATTGAACTCAATCGTGCCGTTGCCGTCGGCATGGCTTTCGGTCCTGCAGCAGGTCTCGAACTCATCGAGACGCTTTCGTCGGATCCCTCTCTCCAGTCCTACCATCTCCTCCCAAGCGTCCGCGCCGATCTTCTCTTCAAGCTCGGCCGCTTTGCCGAAGCCCAAGCCGATTTCGAACGCGCCGCCTCCCTCACGCGCAACGCCCGCGAACGCGAACTGCTCCTGAACCGCGCCCGCGCCTCCGGCCAAAGCACGGGCCACACCGTCTAACTAGCGCGACCTCGGGAGGGCACGGCTTCAGTTCACCCTGAGCTTCGAAGGGCGGTGCCGAAAGGGCCAGGAGGTGTGGGGTTTTAACCCCTGCGGTGAAACAGTCCATTGCTCGCCATCTACACTACTTCTTCGCCGTCGGCGGCAACACACCATTCTGTCGCAGATACATCGCCGCCTCCGCATAATGGTCAGCCCAATTGCTGGCCAGCACCAGGCTGAACCACGCACGCGTCACTTGCTTTCCACCGAATCCTTCCGTCATCTCCCCCAGCTTCGAATCATCCATTTTCGCCAGTGTCTCGGCGCAGAAATCGAAAGACGCCTTCAGCGCCGCCACCAGCTTGTCTTTCGAATCCGTGTCTTTCACTTCGTCAACCTTGGGCGCCGGAATACCCGCCGCCTTGCTGCAAAGCAGGTTGTTCGCCTGCACCATGTGTGCCACCAAATGCCCGAAGCTCATCTGGTCCGCACTCGGCTTGTAATCGAACTTGTCCGCCGGCATTGCTTCCACCGCCGCCACCGTGTTTTTCTGCCGCCCGGGCAGAATGTCTCGTAACGCGCTGCTGACCGGGTCCTTCGTCGGCCCGGAGGCGGGAGCTGTTTGTGCACTCGCCGATGCCGCAAGCAGCAACACTGCAGGAACGAGCAGTTTTATTTTCATTTTGTCCTCACTCCAATGTGGTTTTCGAAAGACCCTCAGGCCACAAGCATATACCTTGGCCTTCGGTCGCGCCTACTCTTCATCTACGGTAAGAAAGAGTTTATGACGTCACCGCCAAGTATAAACCAGCCGGAAATCGGAATAGCCATCGCAATTTTCTCGTTGATTTCCACGGCGCGAGTGTAGAATGCTCCCAATAAACCATGACCAATCCAAAGAAAAAGCAACCTTGCCGTTGCAGTCACGGAAAATCCATTCATCGTGTTGAGCGCGACAAGAAAGGCGCTCTTCGCCATCCTTGCTTCTTTCCCGACTGTAAGTGTCGCGACTACAAACCCACGGTACGGTAGCGTTCGAATCGACGGCTCTCGTGGTGCCCCATTTTTGCTAAGGCAGGCTTCTAGCTTGTCCTGTCGTAGGCAGGGCCGGCGCTCTTCACGCCTCTCGCAAGTCGTCCAATGGAACATGCGCGTGCCCCCTACGCGACGACGGCTCCGCGTTCGGGGTCTGGAGTTTTCCTCAGCTTGGAACCACTTCCTCTTAGTTTTAAAGCATAATTATAGTAATTTTATGATTAACAGTAGGCCTGTTTGGCAAACGCGAAAATCTTCCTGATACTTGCCGCTTCACCTTCGCCGATCGCCGCCACGCACACACCCCTCCTTCGACGGTCTCTGCTTCCATCATGGCACTTTCCGCCCCCGCGCTTCTGGCCAGGACAATCTCCTTTCTGAAATCGCCCCTCTCGCCAACGGTTCCTCCCGAGGCGCCGATTATCGCCGGGCCTGCCGCCCACCGGCTGGTGGCCTTCAGGAGGATCCCCTTTCTGCGAAGCAAGTCCGGGCGTTGCAGTACATTAGGGCTCTTGTCCGTCAAACGCGGCGCTACGCGTGGGAAGAATATTGCAGGCCTTGCCCATTACCTTCCTCCCATTGCGCTCGCAAACTCTTGGTGCCACAATCACCAACGGGTCCACTGTACGGGCCGATCACCGGCAGGAACCGGTTCGCCTCTTCCGGTGTCTAATCTTTAGAGCGGACAAAGGTTGGAGGCACTCGATCCGACCGTCTCGGGCCAGTTCGCCAACGCCGGTTTTGGGCTAAGCGAAGAAAGGCAGACCGTGTCCGATTGGGCCAGCGCCCTCTCGTGGGGCAGAGATGAAGCGGAACTCGTCACCGAGCTGCAAGCCGGTTCAGAAACGGCTTTCGACTGGCTGGTCACCCACTACCACGGTCCCGTCTACAACTTGATTCTTGGCATGCTCGGCGATACCGCTGACGCTGCCGACGCCGCTCAAGAAGTTTTCTTGAAAGCCTTCAAGGGCATCCGCCAGTTTCGACAAGGCAGCTCCCTGAAGACTTGGCTCTACCGCATCGCGATCCGCGAAGCGCTCAATCATCGCCGCTGGTTCAAGCGCCACCTGCAGAAGAATGTCTCGATTGACGCCCAGCCCGAAGAAGGTTTTGCCCAGATCGACGTCGCGGACCTCAGCGCTACTCCCTTCGATCGGCTCGCAGCCCAGGAGATTCAAATAGCGGTGCAGGTCGCTCTGCAGCAGGTTCCGGAGGTCTTTCGCAGCGCGGTGATCCTGCGAGACCTCGAGGGTTTGAGCTACGAGGAAGTCGCCGAAGTGTTGGAAGTGAGCGTAGGCACGGTGAAGTCCCGCATCCTTCGCGGCCGCCGCGCTCTCAAAGAAATTCTCGAACCATTGCTCGGTGAACGGCATGCAGCGGCGCACAAGCTACCCAGTGCGGCGCCACGCGAGCACCCCGCTCGGCCGGGCTTCGCTGCGCAGATCGGTTTGCAAGCTGCCTATGTGCGGACGAATTGGTCCGGAACCGAGGAGACACTACGTCTTCGCCAGACGCGAGAGGACCGAACATGAGTTGTAAGACGGTACAAACTCGGCTCGCTGGGTATCTTGATGATGCGGTGGAAAACGCTCCCGGACTTGAGGAACGCCGCGATATCGGTCGCCATTTGGATCGTTGCGAAAGTTGCCGCGAAGAGTTGCAGCGCTATCGCAGACTTTCTTTGCTTCTGTCCCGCATGCCGCGCGCCGTTCCGCCTGTCGACCTGGCAGTGCGCATCAAGGTAGCCGCTGCCCAGGCCCAGGAAACAGAGGGATGGGCCCGCCGCTGGCAGCGTATCAAGGACCGCTCCGAAATCCTGCTGGACAACGTGTTTCGTCCACTCACCGTCCCCGCCACTGGCGGTCTGTTCTCCGCCTTCATCATCTTCGTCTTTGTTCTGCACATGATCGTTCCTGGCATCACCGTGCAAGCCGATCCCAACGACATTCCGACAGGTTTGCTGCAGCCCGCGGAGTTGATCTCTCTCTCCGGCTATCCCGATGCGGTTGTGGCCAAAATGCAGCATCCCGACTTGGAACTCCAGAACGACCTCCTGGTCGATGTCATCGTCGACGCCAATGGTCAGATGACTACGTACAACATTATTGCCGGATTGGATTCACCGGAGGTTCATCATCAGCTCGATCAGATGCTGATCTTCTCCCGCTTCCGTCCCATGCTGAGCTTCGGCCGTCCCACTGCCGGCGGCCACGTGGTCCTCAGCTTTAGCGCCATCCACGTCCGCGGCTAATTGCCACCCTACGTCAAACGCACTTTGCCTGTGCTCTTGTGTTTCACACTGCAAAAACACTCGTCATTCCGAGCGGAGTTTGCCTCTCAATAAAAAATCGGTCGACCCGAGCGAAGCCAGGGACCTCAGTCATTACGTCTTGCCTCCCTCCTCTTCGTAGGGACGCCGGATTCCTGCGCCTCATGTCCGCACGGTCTCCTGAACTTGAGTGAGGCATCATACCCAACCAATTTTTCACACCTTTTTCCCGCATTTAGTGTTCAATGAGACCAGGAGCTTCCCGTGTCCAGCGCTCACCGTTCCTTTTCGTTCCTCGCGTTTCTCGCACTCTTTCTCACTCCCGCAATCGTCACCGCGCGTCCGCAGGGCAGCGTCGCAGACGAATCACTATTGGCCTCAGCCAACAAGGATCGCGCCACTCAAGGTTTGGCTCCTTTCGAATGGGATCCCGCGCTCGCCACCGCCGCGCACCAGCATGCCCTACGCATGGCCAAGATGAATCAACTCTCTCACCAGTTTCCCGGTGAACCATCTTTGCAGGATCGCGCTCGCCAAGCGGGCGCGCGTTTCAGTACGATCGCCGAAAACGTCGCCCAAGGCCCAACCCTCGGCGGCATTCACAATCAATGGATGAACTCTCCTCCGCATCGCGCCAATCTTCTCGATCCCACGCTAAACTCCGTCGGTATCTCCGTGGTCCAGTCCGGCAACATGCTGTTCGCCGTCGAAGACTTCTCCACGGCCGTGCCCGCGTTTTCCCAGGATCAACAGGAGCGCAAAGTCGCCTCTCAACTCGACTCGCAGGGCCTGGTTGTAGTGACTGGAACGCCGGACGCCCGCAAAACCTGCCAACTCGATAAAGGCTGGTCCGGTTCGAAGCCCGCTATCGTCCTCCGTTATGAAATGTCCGACTTGAACAATCTTCCCGCTGAGGTCACACAGAAAGTCAACTCGGGAAAATATCACTCCGCTGCCGTCGGAGCGTGCGCCGCCAACGGCTCCTCGCAGTTCGCCAGTTTCCGCATCGCCATCCTGCTTTTCTAGTCTTTTAGCGGCCGCCTCAAAGTCAAGTCGTTCTGTTTGTCTGTGCTTCGGCACAACACCTGTCATTCTGAGCGGAGTCTGCGAAGCGAGGACCTCTGCTCCATCGCGCGCTCTTTGCGCAATGAATCCCTCTTCGATCCTATCGTTAGGCTCCATGCGCCGCTAATACCCGCCATAAGGAATTCCCAGTTGCCTTTTCCACAGGACCCGCTACACTGGGTCCCATGAAATTCAGTGCCTACTCGTATTCGTGGCGATTTATGTACCGCACCTTCCGGAAGCGAGGGGCCGTAGTCTAAGCAAGTCGAATTCACCGACATTCGGCCCACTCGCAATGAGTGGGCTTTTTTATTTGTGCCCGCTCATCCGGGAAGGGAAGAAGGAAGAGGACATGATCATCTCCATGAAGCTGCATGCTACGCGCCAGGAAATCGACGAGATTTGCGGGATCGTGAAAGGTTTCGGTTACAAAGTGCACTCGATTGAAGGCGAAGAGCGCGTCGTCATCGGGGTCGTCGGTGTCGGCGATGTGACGTCCTGCCTTGAATCCGTGGAAGCCATGCCGCAAGTCGAAAACGTCATGCGCATTTCCGCGCCTTACAAATTCGTCAGCAAGGAATTTCGCAAAGGCAAAACGCGCATCAAGGTGAACGGCATGGAAATCGGCGGCGATGAGTTTATCGTGATTGCCGGCCCGTGTTCCGTGGAAAGCGAAGAGCAGATCATGCGTTCCGCGGAAGCGGTAGCCAAAGCCGGCGCCAAGCTTCTGCGCGGTGGCGCATTCAAGCCCCGCACCTCGCCCTACGATTTTCAAGGATTGGAAGAAGAAGGTCTGAAACTGTTGCAGAAAGCCAAAAAAGCCACCGGCCTTGCGATCGTCACCGAAGTCATGGGCGACCGCGACGTCGACCTCGTCGCCAACTACGCGGACGTCATGCAGGTCGGCGCTCGCAACATGCAGAACTTCATGCTCCTGAAGGCGCTCGGCAAATGCGGCCGGCCGGTGCTGCTGAAGCGCGGGCTGAGCAGCAGCATCAAGGAATTGCTCATGAGCGCCGAATACATCACCGCGCACGGCAATCCGGAAGTCATCCTGTGCGAGCGCGGCATCCGCACCTTCGAGACCGCCACGCGCAACACCTGCGACATTTCCGCGATTCCCGTGCTCAACGAACTCACGCACCTTCCCGTCATCCTCGATCCCAGCCACGCTACGGGAAAACGCAGCCTCGTGCCTGCGGTGGCGCGCGCCGCCGTCGCCATCGGCGCCGACGGCTTGATCATCGAAGCGCATCCCGCTCCCGAAAAAGCCATCAGCGACGGCGCGCAATCTCTCGAACTCGGCCAGTTCGCCCGCATGATGGAAGAACTCAAGCCGTACATCGAACTCTGGAAATCCTCCCGCATCAAAGAACTCGCCGCCACGACAGCTTCGTAAGCAGCTCTTGGGTTTGAGGCACGAAGGGCGGCGGGCCGCTCAGTTGCACGGCCACCCAATGCTCAGAGGCAGCCCTGCTGCCGCCACATGGTTTACGTGGTCGACTTCTTCTCGTTGCACAAACTCACGCCGCCAAGCATCCACCAAAAAGAGCGAAGCCCGGGAATTTACCCCGGGCTTCGTCTGGTTCAGGGTTCCGAAGGTTGCGCCAGGGAAAACACGCCACCTCCGGTGGTGGGCCGTTTAGGAAGGGCTAACGGGGTCAGGAACAGCGTGGTTTGTTACGGGGAACTTTGTCTGTCGGCCGTTTGCCATGGCGCGATGCAACAGCTTGCGCAAAAACATCTGCTGGGACGGAGGCCGCTGTTTCAGGTCCGACAGAAGCTGGCGGAAATCCCCAGTCGACAAGCCTTGCGCATTGCGTTTCTTGCCGAGTTCCGGTGCCGCCAAATAAAAGCAATCCATTGCGTTCACGTTCTTGCCCTCAGCCACGCCACGTGGTGTTCTGCGGCGCCCTTCCGGTGGACGATTGCTGACTTACAAGCCGCACTTTGCACCAACCTGAAAGGAACAACAATGCACTGCGGGTGAACCGCAGGTGGACCACAGGTGAATTGTGGATGGCTGTAACTAGTTGAAATTAAGCACGATAAGTCCAACTACTCATAACGAAGCGCTACCATTGGGTCGACCCGCGAAGCGCGTCGCGCAGGCAGAAGTCCCGCCAAGGCCGCGGCCGCGAAAAGAACAATCGTCGCAAGCCCCAGCGTCACCGGATCGGCGACTCCCATTCCAAAAAGCATGCTGCGAACCAAGTACGCTCCTAGCAGCGCAATCGGTACCCCGATAGGAATTCCGATCAGCACGAGCCTTAGAGTCTCACGCAATACTTGCCAGCGAATCCTGTTCGGCTCTGCCCCGAGAGCCAACCGAATCCCAATCTCGCGCGTACGCCGAGCCACGGTGTACGCCATAACGCCGTAAAGTCCAATGGCGGCAAGAACCATCGCGAGAATCCCGAAGGCTTCAGATAGCTGCTTGATGAAACGGTCCGTTTGCAGCGAGTCGTCCACCAAGCCAGACATCGTCGCAACTCGGATGGGAGGAATCGAAGCGTTGGCCGCTTGGACCGTCTGGCGAATAGAATCGCTCACGGTGGAGGGATCGGCGAATGTCCGGACTTCAAATGCCGCCCCAGTTTGCTCCCACATTGGATTGAAAAGCGGCGCGTAAATACGCTCGATCGGTTTCTCGCGCAAGTTGTTGTACTTCACGTCGGCAACCATGCCGACAATTTCCAAGTCAGCTGGATTCCCAGGATAGGTGTCGCGAACGCGTTTTCCAATGGGATTGGTGTTGGGGAAATAGCGCTTCGCAAAAGTTTGATTAATGACGGCGGCCCGTAGCCCGTTTCCGCTGTCTTGCGCCTCAATCTCCCGTCCCATCAGGATCGGAATTCCAACCGTGGAAAAATAACGCGGCCCGACGTGATCCATGCGTGAATTCAGGCTCTCGCCTGGCTTCGACGTATAGCCTTCGATCTCGATTGGGTCGCCCGATTCGGAATGCTGAAATAGTCCGTTCCCCGAAACGGTCACGGCGCGTATGCCGGGAATTGCCGCGATCTGATCCTGCAAATTTTGGATCAAACGCAGGATCTCCGGGCCCTTAAGGCCGGTGGGCACGGCATCCACGCGAAATAGCATCAGGTTTTCGCGGTTGTAACCAAGATTGACTTCGCTGAGTTTGGCGAGGCTGTGCACGAACATCCCGGCAGCAACCAACAGCACTAGAGAAATGGAGACTTGCGCAATCACCAAAAGTTTCCCTGCAGCGAGCCGGCCGGGACGCGAGTCGTTCCTGATGGTCTGCGTAGTGGACTTGAGAACGGGTGAAAGGTCGAGACCAGTAAGGAGCAGGGAAGGGACGAATCCGAAAAGAACCGCTGTCACCACCGTGACTCCCAAAGTAAAAGCGAGCACGCGCAGATCGGGATGCAGATCCAATTCGACAGCAGCCTGTGAGCCTGAAACCATCCTCACCAAAAGCTTGTCCGCCCAATAGGACAGAGTAATTCCCGCTGCCGCTCCCAGCGTCGCCAGCAAAAGACTTTCCGTCAGAAGTTGGCGGATCAATCGTTTTCTCCCTGCGCCGATCGCCAGCCGCATGGCGAACTCCTTCTGACGGGCGGCGCCGCGGGCCAGCAACAGATTGGCTACATTGGCGCAGGCGATCAGCAGAACCAGCCCCACGAGAGCCATAAGAAATAGAAGGGGCTGGCCGAAGCCGTCGCGCAGCGTGGAACAGCCTCGACCACCGGGTCGCAAATCGAGATGCTGATCTAGATACCGTTTACGCTCCTCGGCGGTCATCGAACTGCCAATCGCCGACTCGACCCAGCGCTTGAATTGGACGTTCATTCCAGCGTTGGCTTGAGCCAAGGAAATTCCCGGCTTAAGACGACCCATAACTTGAATCCACATATGTTGATTCATGATGCCCTGCGGCGACGGGCTCAGGTAATCCTGACCCGGATACAGGGCGTTTTGCATCATCATAGGCACCCAAGCGTCGTCAGCCTCGCCCACTGTTTCTCCGAAAAATCCGGGAGGTGCAACGCCGATAATCTCGAAGGGTGTGTGATGAATCTGCATGGTCGCTCCGAGAATGGATGGACTTAAGCCAAAGCGCTGCTTCCAGAAGGAATAACTGACGACCGCCACCGGCGAAGCGCCGCGTGCCGGATCCACTTCGGCGTCAAAAAATCGGCCGGCTGCGGGCGTCAGCCCAAGGGTGCTGAAATAGGCGCCGCTGACCAGCTTGATTCGCGCCTGTTGTTTGTTGCCAGCACTGGTCGAGGCGTCGCTTAGAGTGACTTCGAGTTCTGGATAATTGCTGTCCGCGGCAAAGATTCCGGAAAACACTTCGTTGTGATCACGGAGAAACTCAAATTCCACGTACGCCAGCAAGGAACGGCTCCCGTTTTGACCGCCAAACCATGCTCCGTGCTGCTCAGGGTCCGTGACCACGACTAATTCCCCCGGGTGGCGCACCGGCAGCGAGCGCAAGAGTACAGATTCCAGCACGCTGAAGATGGCGGTATTTGCGCCGATTCCAAGAGCCAGCGTAAGCACGGCGATAGCCGTAAAGCCGGGCGATTTCCTCAGCATGCGAAGATTAAAACGAAAGTCCTGCATTAGCGTGTCAAAAAACTGTGTCCCCCACGCATCGCGGCATTCTTCGCGAACCTGATCGACTCCGCCAAACTGGAGTTGCGCCCGGCGCTGCGCTTCCGGCAGCGGCACGCCGCCTTGTACGTGTTGGTCTACCAGCCGGTCGAAATGAAAGCGCAGTTCGTCGTGGAGTTCACTTTCAACCGCAGTTCGTCGGAATACGGAACGGAGTCGGTAGAGAATGTCGCTGAACATCGTTCACTCCCTGTCGGTTACCGGAATATCGCCCGAAGCCATGCCATAAATGCCGGTTAGAGAACGGAGCTTCGGCTCCGACATTTGGAGCCAAGAAAGTCCGGGCCTCAGCCCCTGAGGAACTCTTCTCATCTTGCCGAGCCCATTTATGTCCATTTATGTGACAAGTTCTAGGTGGTCTCCAGCACTTGAGCGACGGCTGCCGCCAACTTCTTCCATTCGCCTTCTTCCACTTCAAGCTGCTTCCGCCCACTCTTCGTTAGCTCATAATATTTCGCGCGGCGATTATTTTCCGACGCCCCCCAGTGCGCCTTGATCCAGCCGCGCCGCTCCAATCGATGCAGCGCCGGATATAACGAGCCTTGCTGCACCTGCAGCACCCTGCTAGAGACCTGATGGATGCGCTCCGAAATCGCCCATCCGTGCGTGGGCTCAGGAACCAAGGTGCGGAGAATCAAGAGATCGAGAGTGCCTTGCGGAAGGTCGATCGTTTGCTCGGACATTGGTTTCCCCCTTTAGCTTCTACATGAACATAGCGCTTCTCCTGTCGAAGCGCAAGGGGGAACCAGCCCAGCATATTGTCAAATCTTGGCGGTTACGTAACCGCCAGGAAGTTTGCTATATTTTTCACCTGCTTCCAGGGAAACCGGGCATGCCTTCGTCAGGAAATCAGAGCGGCGTCATAAAATTCGCGGACTTTGTCGTCGATTCCCATGCCGCAGAGCTGTACCGTCGCGGGAAAAAAATCAAATTACAGCACCAACCTACCCAGGTCCTCCTGGCCTTGCTGGAAAAGCCGGGCCAGATCGTGACCCGTGAGGAATTGCGCCAACGGATCTGGTCATCGGATACCTTCGTCGATTTCGAGCACAGCCTGAATACCGCCATCAAGAAATTGCGCCTGGCCTTGGGAGACAGCGCCACCAATTCCAAATTTGTGGAAACGCTGCCGCGGCGAGGCTATCGTTTCATGGCGACCGTGGAGGCAAGCGAAGGAATGCCGGTTGTGAAGACCGCCGCGCACCCGTTGGAAGGAAAGGTCTTCACGCTGGTCGCGGAAGAAGGCACCGAGTGCGTGCTGGCTCCTGTGGATGGTAAGGCGCAGGAAGAGTGGCAGCGGTTGCTCGCGCTGAACGACGATGTCGGCATATCAATGATGATCACCGAGAAGCGTCTTCTTCTTTTACAAGCGGGCAAAACCGTGCGGCTCCTTGCACTAGCTGAGATCGATGGCTCCTGCGAAGTGCGGATCCTCGAAGGCGAGCACTACGGCCGAACCGCCCTGCTAAATCGCAAATGCCTAAAAGCCGCGCCGGCTGCCAAAGGCGCTCACTGACCCCAGAGCCGATGGCTCACCCCTTCCAAGGGTAAGGCTTTCCACTGTGCATGCGCAGCTGAGCAGGGCAAGAAGAACCTCAGGCCTTAAAGCCTGAGCTACAGCACCCTCCGGATGCCCCATACGCCGGTTTGCGTGTGGGTTTTGGATTTTCCTCGATTTCAGCTACCACCTGGCTTTAGCGCTCGCCGTCCGTCCGGCTACCGATTCCAAGCGGTGGACGAGGAAACACCAGCCGAGCTTGCCAGCTTCAAAACCAGGACCTGCCCATTGGAATGGAAACTGCCGCCCGTTGCAGTCTTGGCTTCCTGCATTGGGTTCTGCGGTAGAAAGTGCATCACCTCGGCAACCAGGCCGGTGCTCGAAAGGGTCTTCTCCACGTAGTCGCGCTCGAGGTCGATGTTTGGATCGATCTTGTGCGTCAGGCCGTTGTTGCGCTGATCCTTCTCAAAGCCAATATCGTGTGTGGCTGCGCCAACCCACAGCGTCTGCCCCTTCACAGTGAACGGCGCCTTCCAGATGCGCAGGTGATTGCGAGAGGCAACCACGGTTATCGGCTCCGCGTGCGCCCAACCATAATCTTGATGGCGCCCGAATAGGTAAAGCGGGCTCATCGGCATGGTCAGATAAGACTCCTTGGAGAAACTCGCCAGCGCTCCGGCAAGAATGGTCGACTTCACGTCCGCATCCACTTTGACCCAGCCGGCGGTCGTGAAAACCTTTTTCATTCCATCTTCGTCGCCAATGATCAGGAAATTCACCATGTCACCGGGATCGCCCTGCTCGTCCCCGATGCGACGCGGAATTTTGGCGAAGAGCGTATTGTCAATTCCCGGCATGGACGGAACGTTGTGCGCCACTTCTCTGGCTGCGCCATCACCGGCATACACGGTGACTTTCACCGTGTATGAACCGTCCCCGGTGTCGCTCTCCGCCTGATTGATACCGATCGAGAGTTTGCCACTGACCGGCGCGGTGAGGTCTTTACTGGCCCCAATCAGAAAAGGCTGCGCGATGTCCGCGTCTCCAATTCGTCCGATGACCGCGCCTCGTCCGGCCTCGTTGAACGGAAGAATGCGGATCAAGTCCTTAAAATTGCGAGTCAAGCCCTCCGGCCCGTTGTCGGCTTTGGCATCGGAATAGCGCAGATTGCCCTCTGCTTTGAAAACGACGCGCTGCCCGGGCTCCAGGTTGATCCCCGTGTCCGTCCAAACTTTTCCTCCTTCCAGCGTGAAGCTCTTGGATTCGACCTGTTTCGTTGAGGGCGAATTGCTGGTGGATTGCGCGGCCATGTGGCCGGACGAGTTCAACAAAGCAAAAGAAGCGGAAAGAAGAAAAAAAGCACGCATCGGTTTCATGAGGGAATCCTTGCCGGGCGGCCTATTATTCGTAACAAAATGGAGACGGGCTGGCAAGCCCAAGCCCGTGCATCGTTTGGAGCCGAGACAACACTTCAGCCGCTCAATTCATCCATTCCATTAGAGTAGGGCACAGCGTTCCAGGTCGCCCGGCCGTGGGCTTCTCTCGCCAAAGACGCTTCCTTGACTCACGGAAAGGGCGCCTGTACATTGGCTAAAGGACACGGCAGCGTGATTCCTGAATGTCCGTATCACCCAGTGATACCGCCATCCAAGCCTCATGAACCTGCCAGCGCGCGCGATTCGTGCCAGGGAGCGGTCGCGCCAAGCAAATGACAGATGCCGAGAAAAATTAGCGCCACGCTTTGTGCGATTTTGCTTTCTGCGGTTGTGTGCGCCGCGCTTGCTCAAGCTCAGGCTCCAGCCGCTCCAGTCGCAAGACCGAACCCGAGAGTCGCCCCAGCAACCGCCGCGACCATCGACACCAGCGAAGCCATGTTCGCGACTATGTGCGCGCTCTACGCCGCCGGATATGAAGGTGATATCAACCCTGACGACTGGAACGCCTATCGCTCGCAGATGCGGGAGAAGCTCCGCGCGCAGCAGGGTCCGGCTGTAGATGCGTTGAAAGAATTCTACAAAGGCCACCAATTTCGTGATCCGGCGGCAATGCTCTCCCGATTCGTGTGGTTCGGCCTGGTATCCGGCCCGGCGCCGAAATTCCGGCCGGTGCTGCGGCGAGACGAGCTTCCGCCGGATGTTTTGGATCTCGAGGGCTTCAGCGACATTCTCTCCAGTTACTACACCGAGCAGAACATCGGGAAACTTTGGCGGAGCGTCCAGCCTTTGTACGATCGCGAAATCGAAAGACTACACGAGCCTGTCTCACAGATCCTTTTCCAGGCTAGCAACTATTGTCGGACCGTTGTAGACCCTGCGACGCCGAGGACGTTTACGATTGTCGTCGAGCCGCTGGTTGGCCGCATCACCAACGTCAGAAACTTTCTGGATCACTACGCGATTATCTTGAGCGGTAGTGAAGAGATTCCCAGCGATGTGGTGAGGCATGCGTACCTGCATTTCCTCCTCGATGGTCTTCCCTTGCAATATCCTCATGTGATCGCCGTGAAGCGGCCGCTCTATGAGCTCGCCGCTAAAGCGCCGCGCTTGGCCCCTGATCTAAAAGATGATTTCCCGTCCTGGTTTGGCGAGTGCTTCGTCCGGGCCGTCGAGATCAAGCTGAAGAAGATGTCGCCCAGTGAGAGAGAGGCGGCGCTGCAGAGTAACGACGCCGGCGGGTATGTGCTCGTCCGGCCCATTTTTATGGGATTGGCTGATTATGAGAAGTCCGAACCGACGTTGCGCAACTACTTTCCGGATCTTATCCGCGCGATCGACGTAAAGACCGAGCAGACGCGCGTCGCGGCCACTAAGTTCGCCCCGGCGCAAGAGGCCGCGCAGGGCTCGGAGCAGGGTAAGGACTTGAGCGGCGAAGTTGTCGCGAAAAATCGCCAGCACGTGACCACTCTTCCGGACGATCCCGAGGCGATTGAAGCTTTGACCATGGGCGAAAAGCAACTCTCGGCGAAAAATCCGCGCGCCGCCGAGGCTTCCTTTAAGAGCGTCCTGGCGAAGTATCCGAACCAACCCCGTGCCTGGTACGGGCTGGGCATGGTCGCCGTGTTGGACCACGACGCGGAGCGAGCAAAAGAGGTTTTCGGTCGATTGACGACAGGACAATACGCGGCTTCGCAGGATCCTTTGGTGATGTCGTGGTCGCACATCTACCTGGCGCGAGTTTTTGCCGACGAAGGGCAATTAGATCGAGCGAAGTCGGAGTATCAAGCGGTTCTAAACGTCCAGGGAGCTCCCCCGCAGGCCCAACAGGCGGCACAACAAGGGTTGGGCGACCTGGATAAGAGAAAGCCATCGGAACGGCCATGAAACGGAACAAAAAGGAGAACGAGGTATGAATGCGAATCGGTTCAGCATAACTCTCATCCTCGCGGCGTCGTTGCTCGGTTGCTCGGCGTCGTTCGGACAGGCGACAACGTCGCAGCCTGCGCAAAATCCGGGGCAGCAGCAAAAGCCGGGCGACACCCAAGCCGCGCCGCTGACGCTCCAGGGCGCGCCTCCGCCGGTTTCCGCGGACGAGGAAGCCGCCTACAAAGCGTTTCACGACGCCGGGAATGATGATCCCGCAAAGAAGGACCAAGCTGCGGTGGATTTTCTTCAGAAATATCCGCAGAGCCGCTACCGCGCGGAACTCTATAGCTGGCAGGTTCGCTATTACTTCAGCAAAGGCCAAATCGACAAGATGGAGGTTGCCGGCGACAAGGAGCTCGAACTCGCTCCAAACGACGTGCAAACCCTCGCGATCATGGGTTCGGCGCTTCCCCGCGCCATCAGTGCGAGCACGCCGGAACCTCAAAAACGTGTCGCGAAGGCGCAACAATATTCCCAAAAGGCTCTGGATTTGATCCCGACCATCGCCAAACCGGACAACATGACCGATGAGCAGTTCACCAAAGCAAAGAGCATGACCTCGGCCCTCGCTTACAGCGGCCTGGGCATGGTGGCGTTCCGCCAGGGAAAATATGCGGACGCTATTCCACATTTCGAGAAAGCGATCCAACTGGATCCGCAGCCCGACCCGGTGAACTATTACGTGTTGGGCATCTGCAACGAAAAGACCTCGCACTTTGATGACGCGGTCACCGACTTCACGAAGTGTTCGGATATTCCTGGCGCCATCCAGGCGGCCTGCAAGTCGCAAATCGATGAAGCCAAGAAACTTAGTACTACGCAGCTTAGCGCGCCGAAATAAACCGGCCGCGCCCGACTGCCGCAGGAGCGCACACCATGGTCCGCGGTGACGATGAACGTCTGATGGAGCGGCTGGGTCACGAATTTCGTAACCCGGGGCTGCTGGACCGGGCCCTGACGCACAGCTCGGCGGTGCCGGAATTGCGCGCCGCGCGCGGCGAAGACATTGCCTTTGCGGGCTCCGTGGTTCAGGACAACGAGCGGTTGGAATTTTTGGGCGATGCCGTTTTGGAATTGCTCACCAGCGAGTTCCTGCTCAGTCATTTCCCGGAATGGACCGAAGGCCAACTCTCGAAGAGCCGCGCGCGAATCGTCAACGCTCATTCGTTGGAAATTGCCGCGCGCAGCCTCGGCATCGGCGAGCATTTGCGCCTCGGGCGCGGCGAGGAAAAAACCGGCGGGCGGGAAAAGCCCGCGCTTCTTGCCGATGCGTTTGAGGCCGTTGTAGCAGCCATTTATCTGGATGGCGGTCTCGATCCGGCGCGCGAGCTGTTGAAGAAGACAGTGCTGGTTCAGGCCAGCGAGGATGGCGAGAGCATTTCCGAATCTGACCGCAAGAGCGCCTTGCAGGAATTTTTGCAGGGTAGAGGGGGTCAATTGGCCGAGTACCGGCTAGCAGGAGAGAGTGGGCCGGACCATCAGAAGACGTTCCTGGTGCAGGTCTGGGTCAGAGGGGAGTGCATGTCGAGCGCCGAGGGCAGCACCAAGAAAGAAGCGGAACAAAAGGCGGCCCGCCAGGCGCTCGACAAGCTACGGCGTGCGGAAGTGAAGGCCAAGGAAGAAAAAGAAGAGGTCGGGCCGAATGCCGGATGAGACTCTCACACCGGAAGGTTTAGTGGCACAAGAAGCGCCTACTCAAAACGTTCCCGCCCACGCCGACCTGGAGCACGAAGCCCACTCGCACGCAAATCAAACGACGGTGTCGGAGTATCTGGAATCGCTGCTGGTCACCGTGATTCTGGCTCTCTTTGGCACCAGCTTTGTCGTGCAGGCGTTCAAGATTCCTTCGCAATCCATGGAACGCACTTTGCTGGTCGGTGATCACCTACTGGTGAACAAATTCATTTTTGGCGGACGTGGCGCCTGGTACGACAAGTTTCTTCCTTATCGCGAGCTGCAACGCGGCGACATCATTGTTTTCAAGTTTCCATTTCAGGACCACCCTCACTTTGTGAAGCGCGTGATCGGTTTGCCCGGGGATCACCTGAAGATCGTCGACCAACAGGTGTATGTGAACGGAAAGCCCCTGAACGAGCCGTATGTCGTGCATGATCCCACTTCAGGATACGGCGATCCGCTGAATTACAACTTTCCGCCCGTCGGCAACCAGATGTACCTTTCGTCGTTGCAACAGGAATGGGCCCACGACATCCGGAAACACATACAAGGCGACGAAATCGTCGTGCCGCCCCGAGAATATTTCGCCATGGGCGACAACCGGGATCACAGCCTTGACAGCCGCTATTGGGGTTTTGTGGACCGCGACGCCATCATGGGACGTCCGTTTCTGATCTACTGGTCGATCAACGCAAACAGCGCCGACTACGCCACCGCTAACTTTGGCGAGAGGATCCTGGGCATCTTTGACACGCTGATCCATCTTCCGGCGCGAACGCGCTGGAACCGAATGTTGCACACCGTTCACTGAGTTCCGGTGGCCGGGGCGGCACTACACTTTTCCTGCCATGTCTGAGAGACTCACCTCGGGATGAATCGCCTTCGCAAGTATGGTGGAATCGCGGTGCTGCTCATGGCCGCGATTCTGGGCGTTCAGGCAGGTATTTCACTCCTGGTGCGCACGCAGGGCATGCGCCGCTACCTGATCGCGCATCTGAACACCGCATTCGGCCGACCGGTGCAAGCTGGGCGGTTTGCCGTTCAGATTTTGCCGATATCGCAGCTGGATGTCGACGCCGTAACCATCGGCGAGGATCCCGCCTTCGGGAATGAATATTTCCTTCGCGCCGAGCACATGACGGCGCGCTTTCGCTGGCTAGGATTGCTTCGCGGACATTTCGAGTTCGGCACCATGTCGTTTACTCGGCCAAGCCTGATTCTTGTGCGCAACGCCGATGGGCGGTGGAACCTGGAAGGCTGGCTGCCACCCGCACGGCCTGCCGGGAGCCGCGGTGTTTCGCCGGTGCCTCAAAACGTACGCGCGGAGCCTACGCACCTGCTCCAGAAAATCGACTTCGACGAAGGGCGTATCAATTTCAAATTACGGGACGAAAAACGTCCATTCGCGTTCACGAATGTTTCCGGAAGCGTCGAGCAGGTTTCTTCCGGCCGCTGGCAATTGCAGTTGGAGGCCACGCCGTGGCGGAGCGGCGTGGCGCTGCAATCCACCGGCACGCTGCAGGTTGTGGGATATGTCGCGGGTACTTCGGCTCGCTTGCAGCCCGCGCAAATTCGCCTGCACTGGGAAAAAGTATCGCTTGCGGATTTGTTCCGCCTGATCACCGGAAACGACTCGGGCGTGCGCGGAGAACTCGCGGTCGATGGAAATGCGAGCATTGGAATGGGAACTGCGCTGTCGGAGGCGCCTTCCAGCGAATGGCGGTTTGTGCTGCAGGCGCGAGCGAAGAACATTCACCGCTGGGACCTGACGGAGCGCGACGACAATCCGCGCGTCAACGTAAGCGTGAAAGGGCTGTGGGCATTTGCTGCAGGCGAGGCTCGCGCGGAGGAAGTGCGCGTCGAATTACCGCAGTCAAGGATGACGGGCACGGCCGTTCTGCAAACTGCCGGTCCCGCCAACTGGAAGGCGCATTTCCAGAATATGGTGGTGCAAGGCGAGGATTTGCTGGCATGGTATCGCTCCTTTCAGCCCAACATTTCGGAACATGTGGCGTTTACGGATTTGATTTCAGGAACAGTGACGGCGAGCGGCTGGCCCCTGCGATGGGAAGACGGCGCGATTCAGAGTTCGAACGGCGCGCTCCACCTTCCGGGCCAGACCGTGGCGCGGGTTGACCCGTTTCATGGATCGGTGCGAAACGGAGCCTTCAATATCGAGGGGTTCCGCTTGAGGCTGCCAGCCGATGGTGCCGCGCCATCGGCGAATGAAAAAGGCACCGCCCAAACGCGAGTCAATGTAGCACTGGAAAGCAATGTGGAAGCGGCGTTGACCGAAGATGCGACGGCTCGTTCGGGCGCGTTACGGTTGAACCTGCATCTGTTGGACGTGACTTCCTTGTTCAAGCTGACCTCGGCTCTCGGCTACCCCATAAACAAAGGCTGGGAATACCAGGGCGGCGCTTCCGGGAACTTGGCATGGAATTGGGGAATCCATCCGAAGGATGCGCGCCGCAGTGGCGCTCTGGAATTGACGAAAGCGCGTTTGCAGGTCGCGGGCTTGAATGAACCGATAAAGGTGGATGATGCGCGCCTGGGATGGAAAGACGGAGTCCGAAGCGCCGCAATCGCGAAAGTGGACGCGTTCGGATCGACCTGGTCTGGCACAATTTCCGAAAATACCGACGGAATCGGAAGCGAAGACGGCGACTGGCGGTTCCAACTTCATGCCGATCATATCGACGCAACGGAATTGGATCGTTGGGTTGGACCGCGATCGCGTCCGACCTGGTTGCAGCGTTTGCTGCCTTCGCTGTTAGGGAACGCCAACGCCGCGCAAGCCAGCGAACTATTGCGGCGGGTCTCTGCCGAAGGCGAACTGACCACGGACCTGCTGACCATCGAAAAGATCAAACTGTCGAAGGTTCACGCTTCTCTGTCGCTTCACGCGCTGCATCTCGATGTTCGCGAGGCGGAGGCGCAATGGGCCGGAGGAGCAGTGCATGGGGGAATGCAGGCCTCGTTTTCCCCGCTGCCGAGGTATGAGATGGAGGCGCAGATTGACGGTGTCAATCTAGCGCAATTGCCTTGGCCGCCGCGTTGGGGCGAACGGTGGAGCGGCGTTGGCAGAGGGAAAATTCATCTGAGCACGAACGGTGTGGGCAGGGAAGATTTGCTGAAACGATTGGCCGGCGGCGGCGACCTAAAGCTGAACAACATTGAATTCCGTGGCTGGGACGTGGAAGAAAGCGCTCAATCGGGCGGACCGTCCACGGGCGCCTCTCGGTGGACCACCGGAGAAGGAGAATTTCAACTGAGCGACCAGCAAGTGCATTTGGACGGATTCCGGCTCGAGGCGCCCCACCAGAGAACGCAATTGGCGGGAACCATTTCGTTTGGCATGGACGGCAATTTGGCATTCACGCCACGGCCGCGCGTGGCGACCGGTGCGCGCACGACCTCGCAAGCGCGCGAATTGCGCCTCAGTGGGCAACTCGAAAACCCAGCGGTGGCCGTGTCCCCGGTTGCAACAAATCAAGTGCGCCCATGATCCTCCATTTTTTTGTAGCGGCCGCCGTCTGCGGCGGGCCGCCTTCTAGCACTAGGTCTACCAGCGAATGTCATCTCGAACCTGTCGCAGGCCGGGGCGAGGCACCAGCTATTCCTCACTCGTGCGGACCTCGGATTTCGTAGAATATGTTTCAAGCCTAGTCGCTTGGAATTCAAAAAAAGGCGGCGAAATTCTGAGGTTCGAGGCATAACCATGATTCGCTTTCATGTTGCAGTGGTAACGTCCACACTCTTATGTGCTCAAGCCATTTCAGCGCAAGGAACTTTCACCATCGAGCAGATATTGAGCGCGCCATTTAACTCGAATTTGGTGGCGGCCAAGAGCGTCAATCGTATTGCTTGGACGTCTAATCAAGAAGGAAAACGAAACATCTGGGTCGCGGAAGGGCCGGATTTTGCCGCGCGACAATTGACCTCTTATCAACAGGACGACGGCGGCGAATTGTCCGATCTGAAATTTTCCGCGGATGCCAACACGATTGTGTATGTTCGTGGAGAAGGGAAGGATTCCGCCGGAGACTATGCGAATCCAACCACCAACCCTGAAGGACAGCAGCAGACGGTGTGGGCGGTTGCGTGGAATGGCGGCGCACCTGTGAAGATCGATGCAGGAACCTCTCCCGCCATCTCGCCGCAAGGGCGAATCGCTTACGGGCGCAGCGGCGAACTGTGGGTGGCCTCGCTCGATCCGGCCGAAAAGCCCAAACAGATTGTTGTCCGTGGAAAGAACCATCCCGCCGATTGGTCGCCGGACGGCACGCAACTGCTGTTCGTCACCGATCGCGGCGACCACAGTTTCATTGGAATTTACGACGAGAAGGCGTGGACCGTGAAATTTCTGACGCCATCGGTCGATTCGGACAAGGATCCTGTCTGGTCGCTCGACGGCAAGCGCGTCGCGTTTGTTCGTGAGCCGGCAATTCCGCGCGATACTCCCGACGGCTACTTCATCGAACCGGACCGCGCGCATCCGTGGTCCATCTGGGTGGCCGATACGGACAGTGGAAGCGCCCGCGAGGTTTGGCACAGCGGAACGGCGTTGCAGGATTCGTTTCCCTACATGGCTGAGGATACAGGCGGTGGCGTAGTCCACTGGGCCGGTGAGAGCCGGCTTGTTTTGGCGAGTGAAGCTGACGGCTGGCAGCATCTTTATTCCATTTCTTCGAGTGGAGGCGCGGCCAAGCTGCTCACTCCCGGCAACTGCGAAGTGGAACAATGGTCGTTCTCGCAGGATCAGAAAACCGTTTTCTTCAATTCCAATTGCGGTGACATTGACCGCCGGCATTTGTGGAGCACTCAGGTAGACGGAGCGCATTTGGGGCAGTTGACTAAGGACACCGGTGTTGAGTGGAGTCCCGTTGTTCTGAGTAACAACCACGACTTGTTCTACATCGCTTCCGACGCCACAGATCCCGGCAGGCTCTTTCGCTCTACACTTTCGGCCGACCGCGCAGTCGCAGAGGTCTCCTCAACCAATTGGGAAGGGCAGTTCCCCTCGGATAGATTAGTCGTGCCGCAGCCGGTCACATTTCATTCTGGTGACGGCTTGGAAATTCACAGCCAACTGTTTCTTCCGAGGAATCTGAAACCCGGAGAAAAGCGTCCCGCCCTCATTTTTCTTCACGGCGGTCCCATGCGCCAGATGCTGCTGGGTTGGCATTACATGTACTACTACGCGAACGCCTACGCCATGAATCAGTATTTGGCGAATCGTGGCTACGTCGTGCTGGCCATCAACTACCGCAGCGGCATCGGCTACGGTCGCGCGTTTCGCGAAGCTTTGAACCGCGCCGGGCGCGGCGCTTCTGAATATCAGGATGTCGTGGCCGCCGGAAAATATCTGCAGAGCCGCGGCGATGTCGACGCCAAACACGTTGGCCTGTGGGGCGGCAGCTACGGCGGCTATTTAACCGCGCTGGGCTTGGGCCGCAACTCGGACGTGTTTGCCGCTGGTGCGGATTTTCACGGTGTGCACGATTGGCCGGCCGACAATTGGGAAGGGAAGCATATTCCGCCGGAACTCGTGAAACTGGCTCACGAATCCTCCCCCGTATCCGCGGTGAGCACCTGGAAGTCGCCGGTGCTGTTCATTCACGCCGACGACGATCGCAACGTAATGTTCTCGCAGACCGTCGACTTGGTTGCTCGGCTCCGTGCCCAAGGCGTCTCCATCGAACAATTGGTCTTACCCGACGACGTCCATGACTTTCTGCTCAATCGAAACTGGTTGAAAGCTTACCAAGCGACCAGCGATTTCTTTGACCGTCAGTTCGGCGCCCCGCAAGAATGAGCCGAGCGTCCAGCCCGCGGATGCGCACGCTCACCGCGCTGTTGCTGGGGGCGGCCGCCGTCTTGATCGCGGTGGCAAAGAGCGACGACCGCATCCAATTGCTTCCGCAGCTGCAAGATGGCGACACCCTGCGCTATGAGAGCCACGCGCGCCTGAAACGCTCCGTCAAAACCAAAAGCAACGTGCTTACCATGTTTGAGCCCAGGCCTCTGCTGGCGGACTTCTCCACCACTCTGCAGCTCTCCATTCAGGACTTTCACATCATGGATCGCCGCCCGATGCTGGCCGCGGAAACGCAACTGCTCACACCGGAAACAGCAACCACCGGCGACACCTCACCGCGCCCATTGAAAGTCGGCTTCGCGATCGGCGGCGATGGCACGCTGATACACGCCGACGGACTCGACGACCTCGAACCGGAGCAGCGCCTGGCTTGGCAGTTTTGGATTGCGCAATTCGCGTTTGGTTGGACGCTGCCGGAGTCCGGCGTGAAACCCGGCGAAAAATGGAAGTCCATGGAAATCGAAAAAACGCCCGCGCCGATCGCCAATCTCGTTTGGGAGCGCGAAACCACTTACGTCCAGGACGATCACTGCCCAATTCTTCCTGGTGAACAGTGCGCCGTCTTTCTCACCACTGCGACGCTTCGGCAAAAATCAAATCCGCAAGACGCGACTCCCGAAGATTACAAACTCCACCAGTTGAAAACCTCGGGAACCGCCACCGGCAAGAACGAAACCGTGGTCTACATTTCGCGAAAAACGGGCCTGCTTGTTCGCGGCAGCGAGGACGTGCAGCAATCCCTCGACGTGACCATCGCAAAAGAAGACGGCAGCAATCAGGTGCAATATCTCATTGATGTGACCAGCCATTTCGAGACGGTTCTTGTTACACCAGGCCGGTCCTCCGGTCCCTGAAACCGCGTCCAAGGCTACGCAAGCGCGCGGCGCGGTTGTGCAGCTCTCGCCTCACCGCCTGGCCAGGAATCAAACTTGCGAGACGCGCTATAATGGAGGTTTCCGCACAGGCCAGCAAGCCAGCAGGAGACCCTTCCGATGAATTTCAAGCTGCGCAGCAACTATCAGCCCCGTGGAGACCAACCTGCCGCGATCGACCACCTCACCCGTGGCCTGGAAGCCGGAGACAAGAACCAGGTTCTGCTTGGTGTCACTGGATCGGGAAAGACCTTTACCATGGCCAAAGTGATTGCGGAGGCCAACCGCCCTGCTTTGGTGCTTGCTCACAACAAAACGCTTGCGGCCCAGCTTTACCATGAGTTCAAGGGCTTTTTTCCCGACAACGCTGTCGAATATTTCGTCAGCTATTACGATTTCTACCAGCCCGAAGCCTACGTCCCTTCCGCCGACCTCTACATCGACAAAGAAGCCACCATCAATGACGAACTCGATAAATTACGCATGAGCGCCACCCGCTCGTTGTTCGAGCGCCGTGATGTTGTGATCGTCGCCTCGGTCTCTTGCATCTACGGCCTTGGCTCGCCGGAAGCGTATTACGGAATGCTCGTTATGGTCGAAAAGGGCCAGCAAACTTCGCGCGAAGCGCTGTTGCGGCGTTTTGTCGATATCCAATACGAGCGCAGCGAAGATCTTCGGCGCGGAACATTTCGCGTCCGCGGAGACATCATCGAGATCTACCCGACTTATGAAGATCAGGGCTATCGCTTTGAAATGTGGGGCGACCAGATCGACACCATCCGCCAGATCGATCCACTGACGGGAGAGATTCGCAAAGGCCAGGAAGATCTGGCGCGCGTGCCCGTCTATCCAAAAACGCATTACGTCATGCCGCAGGACCAGCGCGACCGCGCCATCGTTGGCATTCAGGAAGAACTTGACTGGTGGAAAAAAGAGTTGGAGAAGCAGGGAAAATTCGTGGAAGCGCAACGCGTCGTCCAGCGCACCATGTTTGACATTGAGATGATGCGCACCATCGGCTATTGCCACGGCATTGAAAATTATTCGCGCCACCTGAGCGGACGCTTGCCGGGCGAAGCGCCGCCCACGCTGCTGGACTATGTGCCGCAGGATTATCTCCTCTTTGTAGACGAATCCCATGCCACGGTTCCACAGGTTCGCGGCATGTATCACGGCGACCGTTCGCGCAAGCAAACCCTGGTGGACTATGGATTTCGCATGCCGTCCGCGCTGGACAATCGCCCGCTGACATTCGAAGAATTTGAGCACCGCATGAATCAGGTGATCTACGTCTCCGCAACGCCCGGGCCCTACGAATTGACGAAATCCGGCGGGCTCTTTGTTGAGCAGGTGATTCGTCCGACAGGGCTGATCGATCCGCAGGTGGAGGTCCGCCCGGTGAAGGGTCAGGTGGACGATTTACTCGAGGAGATTCGCATCCGTGCCGCGAAGAACGAGCGCGTGCTGGTGACTACACTGACGAAGCGCATGGCGGAAGATTTGAGTGAATACTTCAGCGAAATTGGCGTGCGCTGCCGCTATTTGCACTCTGAGATCGAAACGCTCGATCGCATCAAGATTCTCCGCGATCTCCGCAAAGGCGAGTTTGACGTCTTGATTGGCATCAACCTGTTGCGCGAAGGCCTGGACTTGCCGGAAGTTTCCCTTGTCGCCATCCTGGATGCGGATAAAGAGGGCTACCTGCGCAGCACCACTTCACTGATCCAGACCATGGGCCGTTGCGCGCGTCACGTGGAAGGACGGTCTATTCTCTACGCAGACGTTCGGACGAAATCCATGAGCGAAGCCATCAGCGAAACCAATCGCCGGCGCACGAAACAATTGGCCTACAACAAGGAAAACAACATCACGCCGGAATCGATTATCAAGGGCGTGGATATGGAACTGGCCCACATCGTGGAAGCCGACTACGTGACCGTTCCTCTGGATACTGCAGCCCTGGATGCTGCGGCGGCTTCCGTCAAATCCGAAGAGCAACTCGCGGAACTTCTAAAGCAGCTCGAGAGCCAAATGCGAGAGGCGGCGAAGAAATTCGAGTTCGAAAAAGCGGCGCAATTCCGTGACCGCATTAAATCCCTCAAGCAGCAAGACCTTGCCGGATTGTTCGGGAAAGACTCACCGGAAGCGGCAGCGAACGCCTGAATCGCGGGTTTCGCGCTAGACCAAGCCGCGCCGTAATTCCTCAAGCGGGTAGAAAGTACCCCGCCATACAATCCCGCCTTGACGCAGCGTGACAATCGTCGAGCGCAAAATCATGTACGCGAAAATCCCTGCGCCCAGCGGAAGTGTCAGACAATAGAGCGGCGAAACGCGCATCACCACATCCACACCCAGGTGGAAACACAACCCGATCAGCACCGACACCGCCGCGAGCGCGCGAACCCAGCCATGCGCGAAAATCAGCCCGGCGAACGGAACCACATTCATGACGAGAAGACCCAATATTTGCGTGGCCGCGACGGAAATTCGAAACTGCGCCCCGGCAAAGAAATTTTTCTCCACGCCGCGCACCAGATTCCGCAGGCCCAAGTGCCACGCGACGGACACGTAGCTCTGCGCTACAGCCACACCCGAACGAAACCCGGCCATCTTCACGATTTTTCCGAGTTTCATGTCGTCGACGACTTCCATCGCCAGCCGCCGGTGCGTGCCGCTTCTTTCATACGCGGCGCGGCTCAGCATCTGGAAGGCTCCGACACCGACATACGTGCGCGAATTCGGATTGTTGACGTTGTGGGGATTCGTCGCCAGTTGAAAGCCCATACCAAAGAAGGAAATGAGCACCGTGTCCCAAAAGCCGCTGCGCTCCACGTCTCCGAGCAACGCAAGGTGATCGAGCTTGCGCTCGCCGAACAGCGCGACCACACGGCGTAGCACGTCAGGCGCAAATTTCACATCGGCGTCCGTGAAAATAATCAGCTCGCCCGTCGAAAGCTCGTACCCGCTCTGCAAAGCGTGCGGTTTGCCGAGCCACCCTTTCGGCAGTTCCCGCACGTGAACTACTCTCAATTGAGGATGCTGTACGGCAAATTCGTCCAGGATCTGGGCCGTGGCGTCGCTCGAGCGGTCGTCCACGGCAACAATTTCGAGGCCGGGATAATCGATCGCGACTAGGGTTGCGAGTGCTGCGGGAAGCTTTTCCTGTTCATCGCGAGCCGCGAAAATCAGCGAAATCCGTGCACAGCACGCGTCTTTGGCAGGAGCGTAATCCTTTAGCCAGGGTAGCCGCAGATCGCCATACGCGACTATCAGTCCGTAGGTGGTCCAGAAACACGCGACGAGTCCGAAGAAAAGAATCCAGAAGAAGTGCATGCTGATTGGAGTCGTAGGCCAGCCTCAGGGTATCCTAGCATGGATGACGAAGAGCTTAGCCATCGTCGGTGCGGGACGCGTGGGACGCGCTCTCGGCCGACGCCTGAAAGAAACGGGTTGGCGCATCACTGTTGTGGCCGGACGGACGGAAGCCAGCGCAAAACGCGGCGCGCGCTTCATCGGTGGTGGTAGATCTGCGGCCGGTGTTCCCTCAACCCTCGCTGCCGCAACGACGATTTTGCTTACCGTGCCGGACGACGCGATCGCGACCGTCGCGGCGGAACTGGCGCATAGCGCCGGAGAAGATCTGCGCGGCAAAGTTGTGCTGCATACCAGCGGCGCGCTCGAAGCTTCGATTCTGCTGCCGCTCCAATTCTGGGGCGCGGCCGTCGGCTCCATGCACCCTCTGCAATCGTTCAATGGCGTGAGCGTTCCGCCGCTCGAAGGAAAAGTTTTCGCGATTGAGGGCGATGAGCCCGCCGTGCGCGTGGCGCGAAAAATTGCGCGCTCCCTCGGCGGCGTGCCGCTTGGAATTTGCCCGGCGAAAAAACCCTTGTATCACGCCGCGGGCGGCTTTGCCGCAGGACTGTGCGTGGCCCTCGAAGAAGCAGGCGTTCGCATGCTGACGAGCGCGGGGTTAAAGCGGCGGGAAGCGGTGCGTGCCCTGGTTTCGTTGACGCGCCAGGTACTCGACAATTACGAGAAGCTGGGACCGCAGAAGGCCTGGACGGGCCCGTTGGCGCGCGGCGATTTTGGTGTCGTTTCCGCGCACGAAAATGCATTGGGCGAACTTCAACCGGAATTTTTGGATGCGTACCATGCTGTGAGCCGCCTCGCGGCTCAGGTACTGTCGCACAATCCTGCCGCTACACTGCTAGCGCTGGACGCGATTGCCGGTAACGTGAATGTTGCAACTGCAAAAACCAAAGGGGGCTACGAGTGACGCACCTGCAGATTCCAATCGTTAGCGAGACGCTGAAAAACAATCTCCGCGTGGTGATTGCGCCGGACGCCACCGCGCCCGTGGTTACCGTCGGCGTGTACTACAAGATCGGCTTTCGCCTGGAACCTGAGGGGCGCAGCGGATTTGCCCACTTGTTCGAACATATGATGTTTCAAGGCTCGGAGAACGCCCCGAAAATGCAGCACATCAAGCTGATCAACTCGAGCGGCGGCGTTTTGAACGGTTCAACCATGTACGACGTGACGAATTACTACGAAGCCGTGCCCTCGAACGCGCTCGAACGCGTTCTTTGGCTTGAGGCGGACCGCATGCGCGCCCTCAAAGTCGATGAAGAAAATCTGATCAACCAGCGCGACGTCGTCAAAGAAGAGGTGCGCGTCAACGTACTGAATCAGCCCTACGGCGGTTTTCCCTGGCTCGATATGCCGCCGGTGGCTTTTCGCAATTGGGCCAACGCGCACAATTTCTATGGCGATTTTGCCGATCTCGACGCCGCCAGCCTGGCCGACGTTCAAAAATTCTTCCGCACCTATTACGTGCCGAACAATGCGGTGCTTCTGCTGCTGGGCGACGTAAATCCTCAGGAAGGCCTGGCGCTGGCGGAAAAATACTTTGCCTCGATTCCCGCCGGGCCCGCCCCGCCTTTCGCCGATCCCACCGAGCCTCCGCAAACGGAAGAGCGCCGCGGCTACGTGGAAGAAAAATTTGGCACCTTGCCAGCTATGGCGATTGGGTATGTCCTCCCGAAGCGCCGCACCCCCGATTGGTACGCCATGATACTGCTCGATCAGGCGCTGCACGGTGGACGCGCGGGCCGCATCCATCGTGAATTGGTCCTCGAAAAGCAAATCGCCGTGGAAGCGGATGGCGGAGTGGACGACGCGTTTGGCTACAACGGTCCCTCGCAAATGACCACCCGCATCCTTTACAAACCGGAGTATTCGGCGGACCAGACTGTCGCGGCGTTCGATACCGTCCTCAACGAAGTGCGAGAGAAGGGAATTACCCAGGAAGAGCTGGACCAACTGAAAGTGAAATGGCGTTCGGATTATTACTCAACGCTCGAAGGCGGCCGCGGCGGCTACATGCCGCGCTACGGGCTGATGCACCTGCTGGCGTGCTTTACGCTGTTCGATAATGAGCCCCAATTAGTGAACACCATCATCGACGGCTTCCTTGCGGTGAAGCGTGAAGAAATTCAGTCCGTGGCCAGAAAGCATCTGCGGCCAGAGAATCGCGCCATGGTGTTCCGAACTCCCGTCATGAAAAACGAAAAGGAGGCCGCGTGATGGCAACTCGGGCCCCGGAAGTTGCAATCGCGGCTCCAGCACTCGCACCGGAGCGTCCGGTCACCTGGCCAAAGCGAACACGCGCGCGGCTTTCGAACGGGCTGGAAATCGTCCTCGCCGAAGCGCACTCCATTCCCAAATTCCATGGCGAGTTGTTTTTCCGCGCCGGCGAAGCGTTAGTGTCGGACCGTTCCGTAGGTTTCGCGGACATGACCTCCACGGTGTTGCGCACGGGAACAGCGAAGCGCACCAGCCGCCAAATTGAAGAAGACTTGCGTAGCCTTGGCGCCGACCTAGGCACAACTGCCGGTCAGGATACCAGCGCTATCTCCTTCGCCGGACTCAGCGAATTTGCCGAACCGCTTCTGCAACTCGTGGGGGAATTGGCGCGCGAAGCCTCTTTTCCCGAGCCGGAATTTGAGCGCGAACGCCGCCAGAAGCTCGAGGAAGTGAAACTCGAACGTACCTCCCCTGGATTTCTGGCTGGCGAGCGCTTGCGCAAGGTTCTGTTCGGCGCGCATCCTTACGCTCGCGTTTCACCGAGCGAAGAGCAGGTTTTAGCCTACAAGCGGGAAGACCTGCAAACCGTCTACCGCGAAATCTACACCCCGGAAAATGCCTTACTGGTGTTGGTCGGCGATTTCGATTCGCAAGCCATACTGAAAATAGTGGAAAAAACCTTTGGCACTTGGGATGGGAAAAAGCCTGCCGCCAAGGAAGCGCCCGCCCTGCCGAAATGCAGCGGCCGCCGTGTCTACCTTGTCCACAACCCCGGCTCGGTGCAGACGCAGATCCTCGTCGGCTGCCACGCAATCACTAGAAAAAATCCGGACTGGATTCGTTTGGGTTTGGCGAACAGTCTCTACGGCGGCGCATTCAATTCGCGCTTGGTAATGAACATCCGCGAGGACAAAGGCTACACCTATAGCCCCCGCAGCGGAATCACCCCTTTACGGCAACACGGTTACTTTTCGGTTTCGGCGGCGGTGCGCAACGATGTGGTTGCCGCTTCCGTCACCGAAATATTCTACGAACTCGACAAACTTCGTTCTTTGCCCGTGCCCGCGGCGGAATTGGCCGACGCGCAAAACTATCTCACCGGGTTGTTTTCCATGGGCCTTGCGACACAGGAAGGTTTGCTCTCGCAGTTCGCTACCGTTGAGCTCAACGGGCTTCCTGCGGATTATCTGGAAACGTATCGCGGCAAAGTGCGCGCGCTGGCCCCCGCCGACCTTCTGTACGCGGTGCGCAAATACTTCGATTCTGCCAACATGCAAATCGTGATCGTTGGCGACCGCGCCCAAATCGAAGAACAAGCCCTCCTCTTCGGTGATCTGGAGTTGTATGACGCCCAGGGACAACGCCTCAGCGCCTAAACCTAGTCAGGCTCGCACATGCTAGCGCTCAAGAATCATCCCGTGGCTGAGATCCCGGTTCAAGAATGGCGTGGAATCTACGTGATTCACGCCGTACCAGAACATCAGCCGAAGAGCGACTCTGGCTAACAGACTGCCAAACATCGTTGGAGTAAGAACTAACATTGATATAGCTCTTAATTTTTGAATTGACCCGGGCGGGCTCGAAACCCAGAAAGGGAACCGCTCCCAACCTCGGAACTAGGGCTTCGTCCGGTTTGGAAATTCAGCCTCGCGCGTTGGCTCATAAAATGAGGAAGCCTCCTCCCCGTCGCGGAAGGCTGTTCGTGTTTTCAAGTTGAGCGATCCGCTAGAACAGTATCGGGCCTCCCCCTATTCATTTGTTCCTGGTTACTCGAATGCGTATCAAAGAAAACGGCGCGGCATCGATGCTGGTCCTGCAGTGTGAACTTGAAGCGTTGCGAGTGAAACGAATAGGAGCTCACTGTGCCGCTACTGGAGCCAAACTTCCCAACTATGACATCTAGACTCGTGTTGCTGGCCGTAATCGCCCTCGTCTCCGGGGGCGCCCATCGGATTGTCGGACACCACTCACGTCTTTACGGGTGGTATGCCGTCGGCCTCGCAGTCATCTTGTTTCTATTCGCGATGCTTCTACCCAAACCTAAGCCTGGCGGATCCGTAGACCCAGACAAATACAGCCTGTTCCGTATGCGTAGAAACGCTCGTTGACCGTGAAGGCAGAATAGCCGACCTGCACCCCGGCATAGTGGAAAAAGCGGCCACTCAACAAAAAATCAGAGCCCTTCTTCAGGAGAGTTTCAAGAACTCCAGGAACTGATAGGTTGAGCCGAAAGCGTGCTTTCAGTGAAGCCATGGTGTCAAACTGCATTCATCTGGACGTATAGTCGCAAAATCGAAAAGTAAAGTAGGAAGCGAGTTTATCCGGACCTGGCGAGATTTAGCTCGTACAAAACGAGTTCGCTACTTGGGATTCGTCCCGCCGCAACCGCACTGTTTCACGGCCTCTTTCTCCGCTGCCGTGAAGGGTGTGCCGCTCCGGACAATCTCGGCATGCCGCGTCAGCTCCACTGATGCGTGCGGTTTGGCGTGCTCAGATCGAGCGGAACCTGGTCCGCGATGCGAATACCGTACCCTTCAAGAGCCACGACTTTCTTCGGATGATTCGTCACCACGCGGATATCCTTCAGGCCGAGGTCGATCAGGATTTGGGCCCCGGTGCCGCTTTCGTGTTGTACCATGCGTTGGCGCGCCGGTTCGCGATCCAACTGCCCCCGCGTGTGAAAGTAAATCTTGGGCAGGGTTCCGGGAGCCTCGGGTGTGTCGATCGAGAAACCCCGACCGGTGTGGTGCAGGTACAGAAATACACCGCGGTTTTCCCTGGCGATCAATTCCAGCGATTTCGCCACCAGCTGTCTACAGTCGCACGAAACCGACCCGAACACATCGCCGGTGATGCAGTGGGAATGGACGCGAACGAGTGGCGGTGTCGGCCCCTCGAGGTCGCCCCGCACCAAAGCTATGTGGTGGTCGTGATCCACGTCGCTGGAATAGGCGATCATCCGGAAATCACCAAAAAGCGTCGGCAGCGTCGTCTCGGCGACACGCCGGACATAGCGTTCGTGCTGCATGCGATAGCGGATTAGGTCCGCCACGGTCAGCATCTTCAGATTGTGCTCCTTGCAGAATTCAATCAACTGCGGCACGCGCGCCATGGTGCCGTCTTCATTCATGATTTCGCAGATCACGCCGGAAGGGTTCAAACCTGCAATGCGTGCCAAGTCTACCGAAGCCTCGGTTTGCCCGGCGCGAACCAGCACGCCGCCATTCCTTGCGCGCAAAGGGAACATATGCCCCGGCCGGGCCAAGTCTTGCGGCTTGGTCTTCGAGTCAATCGCGGTGAGAATCGTGATGGCGCGATCGGAAGCGCTGATACCTGTCGTCACTCCCAGCTTCGCATCGACGGCCTCGCAGAACGCTGTCTTGTGCACGGACGTGTTGATCGGCGACATCAACGGCAGGTTCAATTCGTCGCAACGCTGTTCGGTCAGAGCCAGGCAAATTAACCCGCGGCCAAACTTGGCCATGTAGTTGATGGCTTCAGGCGTGATTTTTTCCGCGGCGAGCGTCAGATCGCCTTCGTTTTCGCGATCTTCGTCATCCACCAGCACAATCATCCGCCCCTGGCGGATTTCTTCCACCGCTTCTTCCACGCTGCAGAACGCGTTTTGAGCAGAAGGCATGTTAGCCTCTTATTATAAACCCAACCGACCAAGCGGAATGTCACTACCCTGTCGCTTGTACGTTATAAGGACTATTGGTAACGATAGTCACTCTCTGGTCGCCGACCCGCCTTAATTCCACGCTGATCAGCTACCTCACCAGAACGAACCGTCGTCCTCGCGCATCCTATCCCTCCAGGAGGATTACCATGGCTAAACTCGCGATCTGGGCTGTCTTGGAAAGCAAAGTGGGCAAGGAACGGGAGGTGGAAGAATTCCTCAAGTCCGCCCAACCGCTTGCAGAAAAAGAGGAAGGAACACTCACCTGGTATGCTGTAAGGCTCGCACCTTCTAAGTTCGCTATCTTCGACACATTCGCCGAGGAGAGCGGCCGTGAGGCTCACCTCACCGGCAATATCGCCAAGGCACTGTTTGCACAGGCGAAAGAACTCTTCGCGAATGATCCGGAAATCCACAAAATCGACGTGCTTGCCGCCAAGGCTCATCTTTCGGGCAGAAAGCAGAAAAGCGCGCACAACTAGAGCGGAATTCTGTTCGTTGGACCGCAAAAACTTACATCACTTCAACAACGGACTCAGCAGCCGGAACAGTGTCGCGCTGAGCAGCGCTGCGTCCGGAATCGTCATCAACCAGGCCCAGACGATACGGTGCGTCACTCCCCACCTCACAGCGGTGAGGCGGCGGGACGCTCCAACACCAACGATGGCTTCGGTAACGTGTGAGTGGTACTGATTGGAATTCCGAAATGTGCGGTACCGAGAAGAGTCAACGGTTTCGGCGGAAAATCCGCCAAACGGTGTCAACTTCGTGATGCTCTGGCCCATCGTTTTGATGATGCGTCCGCCTTGGTAATCATCTGCTGTTATCTCGCAATGGCTGGCGGGACCATGGTAGGCGGCTGGCGAAGCGACTGCAGCATTCCGGCAGCAACCAGCGGGCGGCAGTGATGATGCCCATGCCTTTTTGTGCGTCGTTGATGCCGTGACCAAGACTGTAGGCGCCCGCGGAGACCAGTGGGAGCCGGCGAAACCAACGATCCACTTTTAACGGCCTCTGGTTCCTGACGATTCGTGATAATGCGGACTATCAGGCTGACAATCATTCCAATGACCGGCGGAAGAAAAATAAACGACCGCGGCATCGCCCATCCCTTGCGGATCAACGCATTCAGTCTGGCGTATGCTACCGCCGCTCCGCCGTAACCGCCCATAAGAGCGTGGGAAGAGCTCGTAGGTAATCCCAGCCTGAGTGTAATCAGGTCCCTTTGGCGCTGATCGGCCGCGTCCTCGGCCTTCTTGCGTGGTATCGTACGGGACATCTGCTGTTTCTCCTCGGCGGCCTCGACATGATCGCAAACTGGCGATGGACTCTAGTGATGATGCCCGTCAACAATAAGCTCATGGCCACTCCGTTCGAAGTGGTGGGTGCGGACACTTGCCGGCAGATTCAGAAGCGGAATGGTTTTTACGCAATGCGCACCGTGTTCGGGTTCCTGGCCGTTGTGACGTTTTTCTTTGCGCTGAGATTGGATGAAACAACAGGATAGGAGAATCAGCATGAAAGTCTCGATAGTCTACCGGATCGCTTCCGTTCTACTAGTGCTTTTTGCTGTCGGCCACACTCTCGGTTTTCAAAAGACTTTCCCAGAGTGGGGCGTAGACTCCCTTGTAGCTTCCATGCGCGCGATCCATTTTGACGCGCAAGGCTTCAACCGGACCTACTATGATTTTTATGTCGGGTTCGGGTTCTTCGTCACCGCATTCCTTTTGCTTGCCGCGGTTTTGGCGTGGCAACTGGGTGGGATCGCCAAAGAAACTTTGCCGCGGGTCCGCGGGCTGGCGTGGTCATTGGCGATCTGTTTCGCTGTCGTTACCGCCCTGAGCTGGCGGTATTTTTTTGCCGCCCCCATTATCTTTTCCGGACTGATTACGCTGTGTCTTTTCCTAGGAGCCTGGCTCTCCGGCAGACCACACGGAAGTCCCGCGCGTTGAGACAACACCAACTGGAGTTACAGGGAACGCAGGAAGTTCAAGAGATCCAGCTGCTGTTGCTCTGAAAGGCGATGGAACAGGGTAACTACGGCGTTCGCCTCCGAGCCGCTACCCGCGTGCTGTTCGATGGCGTTGACAAGCCCGCCATTGGCAGGCCCGGAGCGGCCATCATGCAAAAAGAAAATGCGCTGCCCCAAACCCCACAACGGCGCGGTGCGGAATTCGTCGCCACCTGCGGAGCCTTGCGAAACATTGTCGGCGAGCCCCGCGCCCATATGATGAACCAGCAAGTCGGAGAATAATGCCGCCGTCTGGTTGTTCAGACCGGGCGTGAAACTGGAAGCTGAGGTCCGCAACGACGTTGTATGGCAGGTATCACAGTGAATTTGGCTGAAGACGGCCTGTCCGTTCTGGATAGACGCAGGCGGTGGATCACCCGCAATTCCGGTCGCAGACGGAGTTGGTGGCGCCAGGAACCGCATGAAATTGGAAAACTCCACGATGTCGCTGGGAATCTGGTCCCCGGATTGAGAGAAGTTGGTTGTGTCTTCAGGCGTAGGATTCAGAAGACAAGACGCCGGCGGGTTCGCGCGTTCGTTGGGGAACAGTTCGTTCGTCACGCCGATTTCAACGTTGTAGGCTTCCCCGGAAAATACTTCGAGTGATTTGTTCTGAGCTTTCCAGCCAAAACGCGTGATGGAGCCGTCATTGCCGCTATAATTCGGGTGGCCTGCGATCCCAAGCCGTTGTTTTAGCCCGGTGTTTGCCTGCATATTGGCCAGGATAGTCTCGTCCGCGATGTTCTCAATCAGGCCGGCGCCATAAAGTGGCGTCGGAATCCTGAAAATCAGGTTGCCCAACTGCTGCATCTGCTCGAAGTTCGGCTGTGGCATGACGCATCCGGCCGCGTCGGTCCGGCCGCTGATCGTGAATAAGGCGTGCACGCCGCCATCCGGAGTGCGCGTAACGGCTCCGTTGGAATTGACGACAAAAGGGAAGCGCGCTTCGCGAACCGGGCCATCCGAAGTGATGAAAAACGGCACGGTATTCGATGCGCCGCTAGCTGTACCCGCTTCAAGTTGGGGATTCGGGCCAATGTTGGGATATTGCGAGCTTGAGGGGCTTGTGCCGCCAGCGGCTGGTTGCGCGTGACAACTGCTGCAACTGTTGGAATTGAATGTGGGTCCCAAACCGTTGGCTACCTGGTCGATTTGTTGAAACCGACTTTGCCCGTCCAGGAAAAATTGAAGTTGTGCTGTGGTTAGTGTGGAGAGCGGCGTACCGGCATTCACCGAACCGGCGCGCACGCCTGGATCCTTGGCGCCGTCTGAGCCGGAACCGTTTTCCTTGTGTTGCGAGCGAAGTTGAGGACTGATGCTGAGAGAAAAAAGCAGCAACGCAATCGTACCGAGAACTACGAATTTACCCGTATTCATTTTCTGAGGCCCTCCAGGCTGTGGCGACGCGGGGCAAAACACACCCCGAGTCATTGCTGGACATGGGTTAATCGGTGGGACCTGGGTCTGAGGAATAGATATAAGTCTGGAGAATCGCGACCTGCGGTTCACACAGCAAGGGAAACTTCCGGCATTTAGCCCGGTAGAGTGACCTGGTGTTCGTTCCCTCCTGATTCTTGGCCAACAACGCGACCGATAGCGCTCCTGCAATTTCGCGTGTGACGCGCGCACGGGCAACGCTGTTGAAAGGGAGCGTCGAAGAATTCCCGCTTCCCATCCTGAAAAGTGAGCTGGTTAGAATGAGCGCGACTCTATGCGCGAACCGCAAACGCGTCAATCAGGTTTTGGTACAGATTCGGTACAGCATGAAGTGCTATGAAAAAAAGGGCGGCCGAATTTCGGCCGCCCTTGGTTGATTGAGGTTTCTGGGTTAGCTGGACAAACTTAGTACATGCCGCCCATGCCGCCCGGGCCACCGGGACCGCCGGCAGCAGCAGCTTTCTTGTCGTCTTCTTTGAGTTCGGCCACGAGCGCTTCCGTGGTGAGCATCAGGCCCGCGATAGAAGCCGCGTTCTGCAGCGCCAGGCGCGTTACCTTGGCAGGATCGATGACGCCGGCCTTGACCAGGTCAACGTATTCGCCGGTGTCCGCGTTGAAGCCGAAGTTATCGTCCTTGGACTCGCGGATTTTGCCGATGACAACCGCGCCCTCAAAGCCTGCGTTGTGGGCGATTTGACGGGCGGGCTCTTCGAGCGCGCGCTTCACGATGCCGACACCGACAGCTTCGTCGTCATGTAGCTTTAGTTTGTCAATGGCGTTCAAGCAACGCAAGAGTGCGGTGCCTCCGCCGGGAACGATGCCTTCCTCCACGGCTGCGCGGGTGGCGTGCATGGCGTCTTCAACGCGAGCCTTCTTTTCCTTTAGCTCGGTTTCGGTCGCTGCGCCAACCTTAATGACGGCAACGCCGCCGACGAGCTTCGCCAGGCGTTCCTGGAGCTTCTCGCGGTCGTAGTCGCTGGTGGTGATGTCGATCTGCTGGCGGATCTGCTTCACGCGGCCTTCGATTTCGCTGGCCTTGCCTCCGCCTTCCACGATCGTGGTGTTGTCCTTGTCGATGGTAACCTTCTTGGCCTTGCCGAGATCTTCGATCTTCACGTTCTCGAGCTTGATGCCGAGGTCTTCGGTAATGGCTTTACCACCGGTCAGCACCGCGATGTCCTCCAGCATGGCCTTGCGGCGATCGCCAAAGCCCGGGGCCTTGACGGCGCTGCACTGCAACGTGCCGCGTAGCTTATTCACCACGAGAGTGGCGAGCGCTTCCCCTTCCACTTCTTCCGCGACGATCAGCAAGGGTTTGCCGAGCTTGGCAATCTGCTCGAGCAGCGGGAGCAGGTCCTTCATCGAGCTGATCTTCTTCTCATGGATGAGGATCAGCGCGTTTTCGAGCACGCACTCCATGCGCTCCGGATCGGTAATGAAGTAGGGGGACAGATAGCCGCGGTCGAACTGCATGCCTTCCACGACTTCCAGCGTGGTGTCCATGGTCTTGGACTCTTCCACCGTGATCACGCCGTCCTTGCCGACCTTCTTCATGGCCTCGGCAATGATCCCGCCAATCTGCTTGTCGTTGTTGGCGGAAATGGTGCCGACCTGAGCGATCATGTCGCCCTTGACGTCCTTGTGCAGCTTCTTGATTTCCTCAACAGCCACTTCGACGGCCTTGTCGATGCCGCGCTTCAGGGCTGTCGGGCTCGCCCCGGCCGCAACCGTCTTCACGCCTTCGCGGAAGATGGCCTGCGCCAGGACGGTGGCGGTGGTGGTACCATCGCCGGCGACGTCGCTGGTTTTGCTGGCGACTTCGCGAACCATCTGCGCGCCCATGTTCTCGAGCGGATCGCGCAGTTCGATTTCCTTCGCAACCGTCACGCCGTCCTTGGTGATGATCGGCGCGCCGAACTTCTTCTCAATCACCGCGTTGCGGCCCTTGGGGCCGAGCGTGATTTTTACTGCGTCCGCGAGGGCATTCACGCCGCGTAGAATCGACTGGCGGGAATTCTCTCCGGTAACAATCTGCTTCGCCATTGCTTCATTCCTCCTGAATTTTTTCGACCGATTCCTGACCCGAATGTCGGGCCGGAGACCCGGATCACGCTCAACAAACAATTGCGCACGATCCGGAACTTACAACTGAAAACTTATAACGACTTACTTCTTGGCCGCTTTCGCCGCCCCGCCCAACTTCGCGAGAATTTCTTCCTCGCGGAGAATGAGGAGTTCTTCGCCATCGATCTTGATTTCGCTGCCGCTGTACTTGCCGAACAGCACCCGGTCGCCTTCCTTCACATCCAGGGGAACCCGCTCGCCCTTCTCGCGCTTGCCCGCACCGACGGCAATGACTTCGCCCTCTTGCGGCTTCTCTTTCGCGGAGTCGGGGATGATGATTCCGCCCTTCACGGTTTCCTTCTCTTCAATTCGCCTCACGATGACGCGGTCGTGGAGCGGTGTCAGATTGACTGCCATCTTGGAAAAACCTCCATTTTATTGAGTAGTACGGCGTGATTGTCGCCTGGGTCTCGAGGGCTGAAAGGGTGTTTAGCACTCCTCGCTACCGAGTGCTAATATAGCAGTTCCTGCCTTTCAGTCAAGTCATTTCCGGACAAATCCACAGCCTTCATGGAGAATTCATATCATGCTGTATATTATAAACTCTCTACTATCAATTATTTAGACGTGCCAGATTTGCCTTGCACTTGGTCATTGCCCTACTATTCCTCGAGCGGTAGACTCGCGTTCAATTCTTCATGCACTGGCTCCTTTACCTTCGGCTCATCGTTCTGACGGCTGGAACGCTGCTGCCTTTTTTCTGGATAGTGGTTATCCTTGGCCACCGCCGCCAGCGCAACTTCGAGCGCGTCTTTTTCTTCCTAAGCCTCGCTCTGACGTGCTTCTTCGGCAGCAGCCTTCTCGCATTAAACGCGCAGCTCTTTTACGCGACGCCGCCGTCAGGACTGTTGCGATTTGCATGGACGTTTCTGTGTCTCGGACTCTTCCTTGTTCCTCCGTTCCTTGTCCATCTTCACGTCGAGTACGCTTCTTTATCCGGATTGATTCGGGCCCCATCCTCAAAAGCAGTTTGGATAGTTTTCGCGTACCTTCCAGGAGTCGTACTTCTGCCGGCCCTGATAGGTGCGCTCGGCATGCGAGGCGAATTCGAATTTGAGCGCCTAGCTTACAGCCTGGGTCTCGCGTTCCGCCTTTGGGTGCTGGTCAACATAGTTCTCGCTGCTTATTGGGAGGAACGGTTTGCGCAAGCTGCTTCAGATGCGCAACAGAAATCCTTTCATAGACTCACCGCAAGTTGCCTGGGCATCTTCTTTTTGGCTTTGTGTGGACTGTTCTTTCTGCCTCGGATGCAGGAACCGCCGCTTTGGACGCTCATTTCGACAATCGTACTTGCCCTGGCGCTCGCCCCGTTCGGACTGTTGATTGGAAGTGTGGGGCGATTCAATTTTTTGCAGATTGGCCGCCAGCAGAATTTGATCTACGCCGTTTTCACCCTGTTTTTGGCGCTGCTTTATCTCAGTTTCGTGCGCAGGGCGGGTCAGTGGCTCGAGCCTTATCTACCACCGGAAGCGACTGCCGCACTGCTGCTGTTTCTGCCCGTGGTGTTCTTCGAGCCCCTGCAAAGACTGATCCGCGGCCTTTTGCGGCAGACTGCGCAGACCGAAGTGGACCGCGCCCAAAAGCTCATGGGGCCAATCAACGAAGTCGCGCGTCTGGGCGACCGCCCTAGGCTCCGCACTTTCGCGGAGAGCTGGATCGCCGAACAGTTGCAGTTAGCCGAAGTCCATTTAGTGCTCGACGGCGACAGAGCTTCGCCGCCCTCGCCCCAAGTGCACCGGAGCCGCTCGGAGGAATCGGTTGAAATTCGACGCGGAAGCGAGCGCCTGGGCACGCTGAATGTCCGTTCTCACGGAGCGATGGTTTCCGGCGAAACCTTCGCCGCGCTGGAATTTTTATGTGAGCAGTTGCCGGCCGCATTCGATCTTTGCCGGTTAATCGAAGAAAAGCTGCAGCTCGAAAGAGAATTGGCTGAACGTAAACGGCTGGCACTGGTCGGGCAGATGACCGCCAGTATTTCGCACAATCTCAAAAATCCGCTCGGCTCGATCAAGACCATCCTTCAGGTGCAGATGGAAAATCCAAATTTGCCTCCTTCCATGCGCAAGGAAACGCAAATGGTCCTCGACGAAATCCGCCGGCTCTCCGAAAAGTTGAATCAATTACTGCGATTCAGCCAACCAGGCGCTCGCGGGAGTGCCGTTCAGGGCCGGTGCGACGTAAATCGTGTAGCGGATGATGTGGCGGAAGTATTTCGCCGTGAGGCGGAACAACGCGGCGTTGCGCTGGAATTGAAAATGGAGCAGCTGCCGCTGGAAGTAGCCGCCGGCGCGGAAGTGGCCAACGACATTCTCTCCAACGTTCTACTGAATGCGATTGAGGCTGCCCCTGCCGGAGGACATGTTCGCCTGTCGCTCGCTGCCCAGAATGGTCATTGTCACGTTTCCGTCGAAGACGACGGCCCCGGGATTCCCACCTCTTTAAGAGAAAAAGTTCTCCAGCCGTTTTTCACCACCAAGGCTCGCGGTACCGGCCTCGGTCTGGCCATCGTTCAACGGCGGCTGGAAGAATTGGGAGGCTCGCTCACTTGGCAGAGCCCGGTAGCAAACGGACGCGGCACGTGCTTCTACCTGAAACTTCCACTCGCCCCTGTGGGCGCGGACGAAGACAAAGGGATGAAGCCGTGTTGAGATGCGCTTTTGATATAGCCCGCAAAGGCCGCTCGCAATGGCGGTCTCGACCTGTATGTTCGGTGTTCGCCTTGCGCCAGCGGGAACGCGTTCTCCACACTGTTGGAACTGGCCACATCCGTGAACACCGAAGTGCCAACGCAACCGGGCCTGTCGAGCGGATTTTCTCTCCGCAACTGGTACTCGCTCCTCTTTCTTGCGGGATTCATGATGCGTTTCGGCTTCGTGCGGAGTGCCCGTACCTACGACCGCTCAGCCAATACCATGATGCCATTCGGCGCGGAGGTTTGCAGAATCGCTGCACACATCGCGGTCGCGGCCGGAAAAGGTTTCGATGCGCCCTTCAACGAGATAGGGATAAACCGGCGCAATCCAAGCGGTCCGCCCGGTGTCGCCACCGTGGCGGCAGTTTTCTATCGAATTTTCCTTCGCGACAATTACTGGTTCGAGCTTTCCCTGGGCAATTACCACTGCAGCAGCGGCATGGGCTACATGGGCAAGCACCCCGACGGCAATCCTCGCTTCTACGATCAAGTCGCCCAAATGGGCGAACTCGGATTTGTCGCCTACCACAAAAAAGAAGCCTTCGATTTTCTGCGCCAGGATCCACGGGAATTCGTCGATCTCTCATTGCACCGCTCCCGGTGGTTTTGGGACGGCACTCCGTTGTTCTATCACCGCCGCGAATGGTGGTCGCCTTCGGAGTGCTGGCCGCTGTCGGCGTTGGCTTGGCTCGGGATGCTGTTTGTCTTGACCAGGGGTCCGCCCGGTTGGCTGCTTTTTTCCGCGGCGCTGATTGTCTATCCAATCGCATACCATCTTGCCTATCTAAACGCGCCGTACAAATACGCGATCGAGCCCGAGCTGCTTTTGTTAGGCGGATATCTCGTTTCTGTCCTGTGGAGCTAGATCGCCACGCACCGTCTGTCGCCGCAAGGCAACCGATCTCGTTTCCCCTGCCGTTTCATTTGAAGGAAGTCTCCCCATGAAAACCATTCTCATCGTGGACGATGAGCCCGCGGCCCGCTACGGGCTACGCCGCGCGCTCGATAGCCGGTATCGGGTTATGGAAGCGGATTCGGCCGCAGCGGCACGCGCAACAATGGCGGCGGAGCCCGTGGATTTGCTGCTGCTCGATGTGGTCATGCCCGACGAAGACGGCCTGGCCTTTTTGAAGTGGCTGCGCGGCGAAGGCCATTCGTTGCCGGTGCTGATGATTTCCGCGCTCGATACCGCCAAGCCTGCGGTGGAAGCCTTGCAGTTTGGCGCCGCGGACTACCTCGTGAAGGGCTTTGAACTCGATGAATTGCGCACGCGCGTGGCAAATCTTCTGAGACTGGCCACGTTGGAGCAGGAAAACGACTCCTTACGCCGCCGCTTGGCCACCGAAGGGCAATTCGGGCAGATGATTGGCCGCTCGGCGGCGATGCGCCGCGCATTTGAAATTGCCGACCGCGTCGCCGCTACCGATTCCACCGTTCTGATTCTCGGCGAAAGCGGCACGGGCAAGGATTTACTGGCACAAGAAATTCATGCTCGCTCGCAACGGAACGGCAAAGACTACGTGGCGGTAAATTGTGCCGCGCTGCCGGAAACGCTGATCGAATCCGAGCTGTTCGGTTACGAGCGCGGTGCCTTTACGGGCGCGGCGCGTCAGAAAAAGGGCCGTTTTGAGCAGGCGAATGGCGGCTCGCTCTTCCTCGACGAAATCGGTGACATGAATCCCGTGACGCAGTCGAAGGTGCTGCGCGCGCTTGAAAATCGCACCATCGAACGGCTGGGCGGCACGCAATCGGTTCCCGTGGACGTGCGAGTCATCAGCGCGACACATCGCAATCTGCTCCTGGCGATCCGCGACGGAAAATTCCGGGAAGACCTGTTCTACCGCCTCCGCGTGGTGACTATCGAGTTGCCGGCATTGCGTTCCCACAAGGAGGACATCGCCGCGCTGGCCGAAGCGTTTCTGCAGCTTTACGGAACCAGGCTCGGGCGAACCTCGCGCTTGACCAAGGAAGCACTGGCTACACTGGACCGCTACGATTGGCCCGGCAACGTGCGCGAACTGAAAAATGCACTGGAACGCGCCATGGTCCTTAGCCGCGGCGACGAAGTCGGCGTCAGCGATCTGCCGGAAGAGGTCGTCAAAGGCTCGCCGATTCTGCCAAAGGCCGGCGAAGACGGCGCGGACCTTGGCCTGGGCGAAAACGATTTTCGTGAAGCCAAGCGCAAATTTGAGATTGCATATCTCCGTCGGCAGCTCGGTGCGCATCGCTGGAATATTTCCCGCACGGCTGCGACGATCGGTCTCCATCGGCAAAGTTTGCAGGAGCGTTTGCGCGAGTTGGGCATTCGCCGTCCCGGTCAGGAAATCGCGGAAGAGGACGACGAGCGATGACCCGCTACGGCTTTGTGCAAGCGGGCGGAGGTAGCACACGATTCGGTACCGACAAAGGTCTTGTGCAGTTTGCCGGCAAGACTATGCTCCAGCGGACCGCCGGCCTGTTGGCAAGCGTGTGCGACGAAGTCTCGGTTGTCGCGCCACCTGGGAAATACGCGAATTTGCCGTGGCCGATCATAGCGGACCGCTGGCCGGGAGAAGGCCCACTCGGCGGCATCCTCACCGTGCTATTGCACATACGCGAGCGTGAACTCCTCCAGGAGTCACGGGCCATGGATCACCGGTCGCGTTCCCTCATCGTCAGTTGCGATATGCCTTTTCAGACGCAAGAATTTTTTGCGTTTCTCTGGGAACGCGCGGCGCTCAGCGTGGCGCAGGTTATTGTGCCTCAATCAGAGAGCGGCCTCGAGCCGCTGTGCGCGTGTTGGCGCACCGACGCCGTCACCGCTGTTCAAGGCGCATTTGACGCTGGCGTTCGCAAAGTCACCGAAGCCATGAAACATATCTCCATCGAAGTGCTTGACGAGTCGGCCTGGAAACGATTTGATACGGATAACCGACTCTTTTGGAACATGAACACGCCCGAAGACTACGAACAGGCGCGACGCATTTTAGAGACGGAAATCAATGAATGAAGAACTGCAAGAAGCAGGGCTAACATCCGCCAGTTCCGGGCCGAAGAGTTCGGAATATTTTTTCGAGTTTCGCAACATCAGCAAAGCCTTCGACGAACATGTGGTGTTGAACAATGTCAGCTTCAAGGTCAAGCGCGGCGAAACCTGCGTCATCATGGGCCGCAGCGGCGTCGGCAAGTCCGTTTCGTTGAAACACATTATGGGTTTCCTTCACGCTGATTCGGGCCGTATTTTCATCGATGGAACCGACGTCACGGACTTTACCGAGCGCCAATTCGAACAGATTCGCGTCAAAGTCACCATGGTATTTCAATCCGGCGCGCTGTTTGATTCCTTGACAGTTGCCGAAAATATTGCATTTCCTCTAGATCGTCAGCCGGGCCTGACCGACGAAGACATCAACGCTTACGTGTTAAAGATTGCCAAAATGCTGGAGGTGGAGGAGGTTCTTGAAAAACTTCCCAGCGAACTGTCCACAGGAATGAAGCGCGCCGTGGCCATCGGCCGCGCGCTCGCGCAAAATCCCGAAGCGATTCTTTACGATGAGCCGACGACCATGGTGGATCCGATCATGGCCGGTCACATGGGCGACCTCATTCTGCGGTTGAAGCAAGCCTTTCACAAGACCTCCATCGTCGTGACTCACGATACCCATCTGGCCAAGCGCCTCGCCGACACCGTCATATTCCTCCAGGATGGCAAAGCGCAAGTCTTCGGCTCGTGGAAGGAATTCGCAAACTCCAAAGATCCCTTTCTCCGTGATTTCCTGCTACAGGATGAACTCATCCCCGCTCTGGATGTGACTCTGTGAGCACCGCTGCTCCGCCACAAGATCCCAAAGCGCAACTTCGAAAAACCATGGGCTTCTGGGACGTGCTGCTCTTCAACATCGCCACGGTCCTCGGCCCTCGCTGGATTGCTGCCGCCGGACACAACGGCACCTCCTCCATCAGTCTCTGGGTCATCGCCGCGGTTTTCTTTTTCGTCCCGGGCGCGTTCGTCATCAACGAATTGTCATCGCGCTTTCCGGATGAAGGCGGTTTGTACATCTGGGCCAAGGAAGCGTTCGGCGATTTCCACGGTTTTGTGGCCGGCTGGACCTACTGGATTTACACCGTTTTTTATTTTCCCGGCCTGCTGCTGGCGAGCGCTTCGATGAGCGCGTATGTGCTCGGCGAAAAGGGAGCGTGGTACTCCCAGGATCGCACCTTCCTGCTGGTCATTTCTCTTATCCTGCTTTTCGTGGCCGTCTCGCTGAACATCATCGGATTGAATATCGGAAAGTGGCTCCAGAACGTCGGCGGAGTTGCCACGTATTTGCCACTGCTCATGCTGGCGGGCATCGCCCTACTCGTTTATTTCAAGCATGGCTCGGTGACGCACTTCACGTGGTCCAACATGCTGCCGACCTGGAATTGGGATACTGTGAATTTCTGGTCGCAGATTGCATTTGCGTTTACGGGGTTAGAGTTGGTCTCGGCGATGAGCGAGGAGGTGCGCGACCCGCGCCGGACGCTGCCGCGCGCGGTCTTTGGCGCGGGCGCCATGATTGCGTTGATGTACATCGTCGGTACCTTCGCCATTCTTGCCCTGGTGCCGGCCGCGGACCTCGATCCCAAGAGCGGCGTGTTTCACGCCATCACCGTCGGCTCGACGACCATGAAACTCGGTTTTCTGGGAATCCTCGCCGCATTGCTGGTTTCCATGGGCAATGCCGGTGGCGTCGGCAGCACGGTTGCCGGAGTTGCGCGCATCCCGTTCGTCGTCGGGATTGACCGCTATCTACCCGCGGCGTTCGCCAAAATCCACTCCAAATGGAAGACGCCTTACATTTCAATTCTCGTGCAGGCCGGAATTTCCGGTGCGATTCTGCTGCTCAGCCAGATTCAGAGTGAAACCGTGCAGGCCGCCTACCAACTGCTCATCGACGCCGCCATCATCCTCTATTTTATCCCATTCATGTACATGTTCGCCGCGGTCATCAAACTTTCGACGCGAAAGGACCGGAGCGAAAATCCCCACGCCATTTTGGTTCCAGGCGGTAGACTCGGCGTGTGGCTGTCCGGGATTCTTGGCTACGTCGCTGTTCTGGTCGCGATTGTTGTCTCCCTGGTGCCGCCGGGGGACACCATTCACAAATGGCGCTTCGAAGCGCGCCTCGTCGGCGGCACTCTCGCCTCGATTCTGATCGGATTGATTCTCTACTGGCGCGGTGCGCGCCAGAAAAGCAGCGAAGCGAGGAGCACGAGCTAACTAAGCCTTACACGAGCAGGGTGCCGTGCCGGATCGGAAGCGAATTCTAGTTGGGGATGCATTTGCCCTAGACTCGTGACAAGAATTTTTACCGCGACATGTTCCTGTCAATACCCGTTCTGCTTTTCGGCATCGCGGCGGTTAGCAGTTTGTTTCGCGCGCCGCATGATTATTGGGTCGCGGTGAAGCACGGGATTTTGTTTCTCCTAGCTGTCACACTCGCTCCTGAGCGGTTACTTTTGATCGGGGCTTCGCTAGGGTTTGCGAGTGTGCAAAGCTTTATTTCATTTCGACCTGAAACGCGATCCGATAGCACTCGTTGTTTCAGTTCTTAGAGCGGCCGCATCCCTTCTGCTCATTCGCTCGTTGAAGGACTACCAGCCTTTCTTGGAGCACTAACAACCCCGGGTCAGGCTAGAAGCCCTGGCGCACCAGTTCTTCGATCTTAAGTGTGGAAACAGGCTTGCCTGGTCCGCGCGCTTCCAGATAGCGCTGCACGTATTTGCCCACAACATCGCCTTCCAGGTTTATGGCGTCGCCGATCTTCTTGTTCTTGATGTTGGTTTGTTCGTAGGTAAAAGGAATGACAGCGACTTCGGCTACGCGAGCGTTCCAGCGGGCCACGGTCAGGCTGATGCCATCGATCGAAATAGACCCTTGCGGCACAATGTATTTCGCGAAGGACTCCGGCACCTCCACGCCATACCACCAGTTCTTGCCCTCCGCTTCGAGCCGCGTTACTCGCCCGATGGTATCGACATGTCCCAGCACGAAATGCCCGCCAAATTCTTTGCCCGCGGTCATCGGCTGCTCCAGATTCACGCGCGTGCCCTTGCTCCATCCCCCCAGAGAAGTCTTGCGCAGCGTCTCCGTCGAAAGGTCCGCGGAAAAACGTTCGCCGTCCAGCTTCGTGACTGTCAGGCAGCATCCATCGACCGCAATGCTGTTGGCAACCGCCAGACGCGACGTCACCGTCGGCGCGTGAATTGTTAGCTGGCCACCCGTTTCATGAACCTTCAACGAATCGACTGTCCCCTGATGCTCAATTATGCCCGTAAACATGAAACCTCATCCGAAATTCCGACTTCCGACTTAAAACTTACAACTTCTCTTACTGTGCCGCCACTCCTCCCGCCATCGCGATCTCTCGCAGCTTCCGCAAATCCAGTTTACCCGTTCCGAGATACGGCAGTTTCTCCACGTAGATGAACTGATCGGGCCGCGGCTTCCACAGCGCCGGCAGGTCGCTCTTCGCAAGTTTTTCGAGAAGATCTTTCAGCGCTTCGTCTTTTAGTGTTTGGATTACCACCAGCCGCTCGCCTTTTTTCTCGTCGGGAATCGCCGTTACGGCCAGCACCTGCCCGTCTGCTCCAATCAACTCGTGCAGCGTTTCCTCCACGCGGATGTGCGGCACCATCTCGCCGCCGATTTTGCTGAACCGGCTCAGCCGGTCGGTGATGCGCAGGAAGCCGTCTTCATCCACCGTCGCGATGTCACCGGTGTTGTACCAGCCATCTTTCAGTACCTCCGCGGTTTTCTCCGGCCGGTTCAAGTAACCGACCATCACGTTTGGCCCGCGAACCAGCAGCAGGCCCGGTTTATCCACCGGCAATTTCTCGCCGCTTTCCGGATCCATGATGTGAACGCCGATTCCAGGCAGCGGATGACCGATCGTCCCGCGCTTCGCTCCCACCTGCCGGAAATAGGCGGCGCGAAAATCGTAGGTGTTTACCGCGACAACCGGGGAACATTCCGTACAGCCGTATCCTTCGAGTGGGCGAATCCCGAAGTGCTCTTCGAACGTCTGAGCGATGCGTTCTGGAAGCTTCTCGGCTCCCGCCATCACGATGCGCAGGCTGCCAAAAACCTCAGGCGGACAACGCCGCGCATAGGTATTCAAAAATGTTGGTGTGGAGAGAAGCATCGTGACCGAATATTTGCTGACCAGCGCTCCGATCGCCTGCGCATCCAGCGGGCTTACATGAAACACCACGCCCATCCCTGCCAGCGGCGGCAGGCACAGCGTGCCCGTAAATCCAAACGAATGAAAAAAGGGAAGTATACCCAGGATGCGGTCGCCGTCGTGGAGATGAAACACCTGCTCGAGTTGCTCGACGTTGGACGCCAGATTGAAGTGAGACAGCACCACACCCTTCGGCTCGCCAGTGGAACCGCTGGAAAAAATAATTGTCGCGGTATCGTCGAGCGACGGCGGCCTCGAAACTCCCAAGTAAGTCTCTAAAAGCCGCGCAGGGAAGAATTTTGCTGCAAGAAACGCCGAAATTTTCTCGAAGAAGCGCGGATTTAGCGCAAGATCCTCTGCGTAGATTGCTTCGCCTGGAGGCTGCGCCGGCACTTTCTCCAGAAACTGGCGGGAGGTGACCACGGTCTTCAGTGCACATTGCTGGGCGCAGGAAAGAATCGATTCGTTCGAAGAAGTGTAATTCAGATTGATGGGGACTTTGCCGAGTAGCAGCGCTGCCCAATTCACCAGCGCCCCGGGAATCGAGGGTGGAAGCAGGATCCCCACCATTTTCTGATCTCGCCACAGTGGCCGCAGCCGCCTGGCAAGGAAAACCGTTTTGATCAGTGAATCGCCAAACGTCAATTTGGGCGTGCGTCCGTCGGCCATCGCGAACCGCCGCGGATGGCGCCGCGCGGCCTTGATGAACGAACGCGACAACGGCTTCATATAACGCCGACGGCGCTGGAAAGCATCTACACCCAGTTCCTGCACCGCCTGCCGCACTTCCGGCGCCGTTGCGGTTGAAGGTAGCGGCTTGCCAAAGGTAATGCGCACGGGATAAGGAATGGTGCGCGGCCATTTCCAGAGGAAACGCCCGCCGGAAAAACTGAAAATCGATCCCCAAATGCCATCGATATTCACCGGAATAATGGGCGCATCGATTCCCTTGATGATGCGTTCGAATCCTCGCCGGAATGGCAGCATCTGCCCGATGCGGGTGATCTCTCCCTCGGGAAAAATGCAAACCACTTCGCCTTCGCGCAACGCTTCGGAAGCGGCGCGCAGCGAATGAATCATCTCGCGCGGTCCCTGATCCGAAGCGATGGGAATGATCTTCAGCATTTTCGCAAATGGCTTAATCACCGGATTGTCGTAAACGCCCTTGAACATGATGAAGCGGATCGGCCGGTCGGTCGCCGCGATCAGCAGCACAGCGTCCACCCAAGACGTGTGGTTCGGCGTCAGCAGAGCGCCGCCGCGCGCGGGAATCACTTCCTGGCCCTTCAGGTCGAGACGGTAGATTGTGTGAGCCGCAATCCACAACAGCAGGCGGAGAAGCGAATCCGGCAGCAGCCACAGCAGATAGGCGAGCGCCGCCAGTGTTCCGGCGGACGCCCAGAAGAAAATTCCCGCTGGGCCGAGATGCAGAAAATGTTTGCACAAATAGTAGGCAACCGAGGCCGTCAGAATTCCGACGAACGACAAAAGATTGGCGCTCGCCAGCACTCCGCCGCGATGCTGCTCCTCTGGCCGGTGCTGCAGCAGCGCGCTGATCGGAACGATGAAAAATCCACCGAAGAAACCGAGCGCCGCCAGCAGCGAAAGAACGGCGGCGAAAGACAATCCGGGAAGCGCAAGAAGAAACCCAAAGATGGTGATCCCTGTCGCGCCCAGCGGGATCAGGCCGTATTCGATTTTCCCGCCGGAGAGATAGCCTGCGGCCAGACTCCCGAAGCCGATACCGATGGCGATCGCCGCTTGCAGCAAGCTGCCTTTTGAGGAGGCAACATGCAGCACGTCGCGTCCATAGAAAACGATGTCAAATTGCAGCAACGCGCCAAGAAAGAAGAAGTATGTATTGCCAACGACAGCGAGCCAGAGCACGTGATCCTTGGCGATGCGCTCTCCCTGCTCCCACAAATCACCCAGAAAATTGATACGGAACTTCTTCGCTGGATCGGCCGCGGGAACTCGGCTTATCCCAAGGCTCGTCATCAGGCCAACGACGGAACACACCAGGAAAAAAACGCCGGAGTACCCCTGCTTGCTTCCAAACCAGCCGGGAAGCTGCCCGGCAACCACTGTTCCTCCAATGGCTGCGAGGAAAGTCCCGAGCTCAATAACGCCATTGCCCCAGGACAGCCGGTTTTCGGGAAGAATCTCCGGCAACAAGCCGTATTTGGACGGCCCGAACAACGCTCCCTGCGTGCTCGCCAGGAACAAAGCGGACAACAACACCGGCATACTGTGAACTGCGAAGCCGAAGATAGCGAACGCCATCACGGCAATCTCAAAGACCTTTGTGCCGATGGTGACGCTTCGCTTGCTGAAACGGTCCGCGAAGTAGCCGCCGGTCATCGAAAAGAGGATGAATGGCGCCGCAAAGAGCAAACCCACCCAAAGGGAGGTGCTATCTTCCTGATCGGGCGTCAGGTTGGTCCCGATGATCAGGTAAAGAATCAGGAATTTCAGGCCGTTGTCGTTGAACGCCCCCTGAAATTGCGTGGCGATCAAGCTCCAGAAGCCAAGACGCCAGGGTCGAGGAGCATCAGGCATTCCCGAAAATCCTCCAGGTCAAGTACGCGGCATTTCGATGCGACGCCAAATGGTCGCAGAGTTCCGCCTTGTTGAGTATAGATTTCTGAAACGGATGTGCCACATGCGCCGCCAATATCGGCGCGAGTAGTCGCACGAAGGAGGTTTTGTAGCGGCCGCCGTCTACTTGCCCTGATGCAAGAAGGGCGGCGGGGCGTTGTTCAGTTTGGGTATGTTAGTTCGAAGCGGCGAGCCTGGAGCCCACCGCTACGGGATCGATGGCGAAGCCCGCCCGCTTCAGAAAGCCCGCCAAACCCGCTTTGTGAAAAGCGCATTATTTTGAATGCCCTCGGCGGAGATGAAGTTCGATGCCAACATCAGGTCCGAACCGCTGTATCGAGCGAACTTCGAACGAGGTCTGAATCGCATTTGCCAACTGGACCAAGGGAATCCCAGTCTTCCCCGCCAGTTTCGGTGCGTAAAAGAGAAAAAGCGCATTCAAAACACCAGCTTCCAACGCAGCGCCGTTGAGGTGCGGTCCGGCTTCGAGCAGCACGCTCAACATGTCGCGTTTGCCCAAGGCCTTTACTACTTCATTGAGATCGATTTTCCCGTGGCGTGTTTTTACCGAAACCAACTCCACCCCGTGGTCCTGCAGTTTGCGGACTTTCGGCGATTTCAGAGACGTCGCGGTAAACACCAGTAGATCGTCATCCGCCGTCTTAACAATGCGGGCTTTCGGCGAAAGCCGCAGCTTCGTATCCAGAATCACCCGAAGCAAACGGCGACGTCGTTCCAAGCCGCTACGGTCAGTCAGCAGCGGATCATCGGCAAGAATCGTGCCGATTCCGGTGAGCAGCGCATCTGAGGCATGCCGCATGCGGTGCACTTCCGCGCGCGACTCTTCGCTCGTGATCCACACACGCTTCCTGCTACCGCGCTGTTTCGGAATCGCCAGTTGACCGTCCAGCGTCAACGCCGACTTCAGCGTCACCAATGGCGTATGCGTCGTAATCCAGTGCGCAAACGCCGCATTCAATTTTTCGGCTTCGGCGGCATGCACTCCCGTTTCTACCTCGACCCCCGCCTTGCGAAGCCGCGTGAATCCTGCGCCGTGCGTGTTCGGGTTAGGGTCCTCCATCCCGGCCACTACACGCGAGACTCCAGCAGTGATGATCGCTTCGGCGCACGGCCCAGTTCGCCCGGTATGGTTGCACGGCTCAAGCGTTACGTAGAGCGTCGACTCGCGAGCGTTCTCGCCGGCCTGCTTCAATGCCACGATTTCCGCGTGGTCACGCCGGTCGTATTGATGAAAGCCTTCGCCGACAATCGCGCCATCTTTCACAACGACGCAGCCCACCGTGGGATTCGGGCTCGCCAGCCCGACGCCCTTGCGCGCCAGATCGAGCGCATGCTCCATGAAATGCAAATCGTGATTGTTCACAGGCGTCAGTTGAACAGCGAATCCGCGTAAGTCTGCGCGTCGAACGGCACCAGATCATTGATTTTTTCGCCGGTCCCGACAAAGCGAATCGGCAATCCCAACTCGCGCGAAATGGCCACCACAATTCCGCCCTTGGCGGTGCCGTCCAGCTTGGTGAGAATAATGCCCGTTACGCCTACCGTCGTGGTAAATTCCCGCGCCTGCGCCAAGCCGTTCTGCCCCGTCGTTGCATCCAGCACCAACAAAATGTCGTGCGGCGCGCCTGGAATTACCTTGGCGGCGGTCCTCTTCATCTTTTCGAGTTCCGTCATCAGGTTCGATTTCGTGTGCAATCGTCCGGCAGTATCCACAATCACCGCATCGACACTCCGGGCCTTCGCGGCGGCCATCGCGTCATACACCACCGCTGCAGGATCGGCGCCCGACTTTTGCTTGATGACTTCCACGCCGTTGCGCTGCGCCCAAATTTCCAGTTGCTCGATCGCCGCCGCCCGAAATGTATCCGCGGCGCAAAGCACCACGCTTCGCCCATCCTGCCGCAAACGGTTTGCCAGCTTCCCGATGCTGGTGGTTTTCCCGGCGCCGTTCACGCCCACAATGAAAATCACTCGTGGATCGTTGCCATTCGCCGCACTCGCCAAAGTAGGCGTGTTGCCATACACATTGAGAGCCCGAAATACGTGCGCCTTGATCTCTTTCTTCAACTGCTGCCCATCGGACAGCGCATTCCGGGCAATCTGCTCCTTCACGGAATCCAGGATTTCCCGTGTCGTCTTCACACCGAGATCGGCCGAAAGCAGCGCGGTTTCCACTTCTTTCAGCACCGTGGGATCGATCTGCCGCCCGCCCTTGGTGACATTGTCCAGCGTGTCGGCCAGCGCCGTTTTGGTTTTGCTGACGGATTCCTTCAGCCGCTCGATCAGCGTCGGTTCGGGTTTGCCAAAAAGCGTAATCATACAAGTCGCTGCGCTTCGAAAGGCGCAACACAAAATTGTAGCAGATGGGAGGGAAGCGAAAAGCTAGACGTGAACTTCCACCGCGGAAAGCCGCAGTTTTCCTGCTTTCACCGCCGATTCGAGCGCATTGACCACGCTCTGGTCGAATTTCGATCCGGTCAGCGCCTTGATGCGCCCGAGCGCGTACTCGATGTCCATCGCCGACTGGTACGGCCGGTTAGTGGTCATTGCATCCAGCGTATCCGCAACCGCGATGATGCGCGCCATCAGCGGAATCTGCGGTCCGGAAAGGCCATAAGGGTAGCCGCGACCATCCAGGTGCTCGTGGTGCAACTCGATGCCCGGCAGCATGTCCTTCAACTGCGAAACCGGTCGCATGATATTCGCGCCCTTGGTGGTGTGCGTCTTCATGATTTCGAATTCTTCCGGAGTCAGCGATCCTGGCTTCTTCAACACTCGGTCATCCACGCCGATTTTGCCGACGTCATGCAGCAGCGCGGAAATTTTTAGCTTGTCCAAATCCTCGGGCGAAAGCTTCAATTCCTGCGCAATGATCGTCGAATACTTCGCAACGCGCCCTGAATGACCCCGCGTATACGGGTCCTTCTCGTCGATTGCGGCGGCGAGCATCCGAATGGAGCCGATAAACAGTTCGCGGTTTTCTTCCGCCGCTTCCTTCAGCCGTTCGATGTACTCCTCGATGTCGCTGGCCATCAAGTTGAAGTTTTCCGCCAGCTCGCTGATTTCGGCGGCGCCGCGAACGGGCGTTCGCTGGTGAAATTCTCCGCGGCTGATGGCTCGCGTCGAAGCGGCCAATCCGCGGATCGGCCCGCTAATGCCCACTGCAAAGAAATACCCGAACAGCAAGGCGATCAACACTACCACGCTGACGAACGCCAGCGCCTGCCGGTTCAATTCCGTCACCCCGGCATCGGCGCGCGCCTCTTTCACGCTACGCTGAGCGATAACCGCCCAGTTGACTTCCGGAAAGGTGCTGTACGTCCCCACCATTTCCACGTCGCGCTTGTTCTCTTTTTCCGTAAAACGCACCGTTTCCGTGGTGCGCAGTTCTCGCGGCAGGTCCTTGATTTGCCGAACAAGGTGAGACTTGTCCGTCAGATCTTCTCCGGGCACAAAATGCTTTGTCTCCGGGTGCGCTACGATGTGGCCGAGGTGATCCACAACAAAAACGGTGCGCCCGCGCACGCTCGCATCCTGCAACCGTCGCAGAATCGGATCGAGCGAGACCACCGCCGCCAGCATTCCCGTGAAATTGTTCTGTGCATCCGTCAGCGGCACGGCGATCACGAACGCCGGGCGGTTATCCGGCGCCAGCGCCAAGGGATCGCTGCGAAACTTCACCGACTGCACCGAACTGACAAACGCCCGCTGCAGGGCCTTCGCCACAAACGGGTCCTGCTCGGCGCGGAAATTTCCCTGCGAAGCGCTTGTGCCTTTTCCATCGCGCCCCACGGCCGTCAGGTAAATAAACGTATTGCGATTCGAATCCACGAAGTTTTCCAGCAGACGCGTGACTTTCGGCTCCGCCACCGGGTCGGTGACGTTGTCAATCAGACCCGTCAGCGCCAGGATCTGCCGCTGGCTTATCAATTGTTGAGTGAGATTCGATTCGAAGAATTGCACTTCCTGCGCCAGCGAACGCGTCAACTCCGTCTGCTGCACGCGCTCCATGTCCACTAGTTTTTCCTGGCTCAACTCAAGCACTTGGCGATGATACAAGCCGATCGGCAGCGCGCTGACAAGCAGCAGCGACCCGAGCATGAGCCAAAGTATGCGTACCCGGCCGGTTCGCAGGCGCGTCAACAGGGATGAGAGTGAGACCGCCATCGCAATACATAAATCTTAGAGGACGGAGTTGCTTTCCACGGGCTGGCCTAAGGGACAGGCGACACGCAAATGCCACTGGAGCTAAAGTACTGACAAAAAAGCATGTAGCGTACTATTCGCGCCTCAAAGGCCGCTCCATAATGGCGCGAATCGCGTCGCGCGGAGAATTTCCCAAATGCAGAATGCTATGCACCTGTTCGGCGATCGGCAGTTCGATATTTTTCTCTCTCGCCAAACTTAGAAGTGCCTCTGCGGTACCCACTCCCTCGGCCACCATTTTCATTTCGCCCAGAATATCCGGCAGCGCACGCCCGCGCCCCAATTCAAATCCCACGTGTCGGTTCCGGCTCAGCGTTCCATAACACGTCAATACCAGGTCGCCCAAACCCGCGAGGCCGCTGAGCGTGTCGGGCTTGCCTCCGAGAGCCACCGTTATTCGCGTCATCTCCGCCAGTCCGCGCGTCACTAGCGCGGCCAGAGAATTCGCGCCCAGCCCCAACCCCTGGCATGCCCCCGCGGCGATCGCCATCACGTTTTTCATGGCTCCGGCCAGTTCGACTCCCAGCACGTCTTCATTTGTATACAGCCGGAAAGTTGGACCGGAAAATTCTTCCTGCAAAAACGCCGCCAGCGCGCGATCCTGCGATGCGAGCACAACGGCGGTGGGATCCCCGCGCGCCGCTTCCAATGCGAACGAGGGCCCCGAAAGCACAGCCGTGCGCGGAATAAATTGCAAAGCAAAAACCTGTTCGAGCACTTCGCTCATCCGCAGGTGCGTCGCAGGCTCCAGTCCTTTCGTCGCGCTCACGATGGCCGTTTCCGACGCCAGATACGCCGCTGCCTTCAGGTACACGGCCCGTGCATGCGCCGACGGCACCGTGCCGATCACGATCTGCGCGTCTTCTAACACTTCACCCAGATCGTTCGACGCATGGACGCAAGGGGGAATCGGAATTCCCGACAAATATCTGGAATTTTCGCGCTCTTCCTCGATCGCTTGCGCGATCGCTTGCTCCCGCGCCCAAATCCGGATTTCATGCTTTCTGCGGCTGTGAGCCAACACGACGGAAAGCCCCGTGCCCCAGCTTCCGCCACCCAGAACGGCGATTCTGCTCATGCGTCCTCGCCTTCGGAGTGCCCTACAGAATATTTTGGCTCGGTGCCGTCCACCAATCGCTGCAAATTCGCGTCGTGCTTATAGAAAATGAAAGCGGAAGCAAGGAGTGTACCGAGCGTGATCACCAGCGGCGGGGCGTGGCCCGGCGCCCAAAGAAAATAAATCAACAGCGGCATCGCCGCCGCGGCCACGAGCGATCCCAGCGACACGTAACGCCAGAAGGCCACAACCAGGAGAAACAGAACGAATGCAGACAATGCCGCCGTCGGGCACAGCTCGATGAAAACGCCTAGCGCCGTGGCTACCCCCTTGCCGCCTTTGAACCTCAGCCAAACAGGGAAGCAGTGGCCGAGCAGCGCTGCCAGACCCGCCAGGATCATCGCGCCGGCATTGTGATTGGCAAAGCGCGCCGCGAGCCAGACCGCAAGGGCGCCTTTCGCAGCGTCCATCACCAGCGTCAGGATTCCAGCCACCGGTCCCACGACTCGCGAAACGTTGGCCGCGCCGATGTTACCGCTGCCATGTTGTCGCACATTTTTCCCGCCAAACAGCCACCCGAAAATCATGCCGAAGGGAATGGAGCCGAGAAGATACCCGGCGAGAACGAGAAGCAAAGTTGCCACGGGAAGTCCGGCCATCGAAGGCTATGTCTCCGCCACGAAGCGAAACGACTGCAGGGTAGTGTACTCCGCTGCCGTGGGTTTCAGTCTGCTTTCGATGAGATGGAATTCGCGCGCGTTGAGCGAGCCGAAACCTCGAGAAGTATATTGCTTAACGGCTGAAGCAAGGTTCGGCGGAAGTCCGGCTGGGTCAAATCGTGCCAGAGTCAGGTGCGGCGTGAAGCGACGCTCCTCGAGCGGAAAACCGAGTCCGTGCATGCTGCGGTCGATGTCCTCAGCCAGCGGGCGCAGGTTCGCTGAAGATTCTATCCCGGCCCACAACACGCGCGGCCGTTTCTGGTTGGGAAAAAACCCCAGCCCGCGGAACTCCAGCGAAACTGGTTGCGGACTACGAATCGCTTTCAAAGTGTCTTCGATCTGGTCGCGTTTTGCCTCTTCCGTCGATCCCAGAAATTTCAGCGTTACATGCAGATTTTCCGGCCGCACCCATTTCGCCTTCGGCGCGGTTTTCTGCAACTCCTTCACAAGCGCCGCCAAGGCGTTGCGAACATCGCTTGGGATTTCAATCGCAATGAAAAGGCGCACCGGGGGAACTCGTTTCAGGAATTGGAAACGCGCCGCGGCTGTGCGTGAGAACTGTAAAGAAAGTGCATCCTCACCATGTCCAGCCCGAGTTGCGAAGCGTAGAACCGAATCGCTTCCCGATCGCCGGGCAAGTGCACCAGTTTTTCTTTTGTTCCGCCGGGTCCGGCCACGGCGATGTGTACGGTCCCAACCGGTTTTTCTTCGCTGCCGCCGCTCGGCCCGGCTATCCCGGTGATTCCTACACCCAGCGTGCTTCTCACCTGCCGGCGTATCCCCTCGGCCAGGGCAATCGCCACCTCGCTGCTCACGGCGCCTTTTGCCGCGATAAGCTCCGCCGGAACGTCGGCCCAGCATGTCTTTCATCTCATTGCTGTAACAAACTACGCCGCCCAGAAAGTAATTCGAGCTGCCGGGGATGCGCGTCAGCCGCTCGGCGAGCAATCCACCGGTGCAGCTTTCCGCCGCGGCAATTGTGGCGCGATGTTCCACGAGGAGTTGCGCCACCACCTCCTCGAGCGGTGTTGCCGCGTGGGCGAAGATGCGGTCGCCCAAAGCCAATTCGAAGCTGCGCACGATTTCGTCGAGAAGCGTATTCGTCGGCGCCGCTTCGTCGTTCCAAGAACGAAGGTGAATTTGGACCTCGCCTGGTGTCGCGAGAATCGTCGTATGCACTTCCTTGTGGCGCGTGTAGACCGGTTTGATGCGCTCTTCGACATGAGATTCACCAAGGCCGGTAACGCGCAATTCGCGATGAAACATGCGAACCGCGTTAGCGCGCTTCTGCAGGCGCGGCAGCACTTGCTCCAAGAAAAGTGGCTTCAACTCGCGCGGCGGTCCCGGCAACAGCGCGACCATGCGCCCCTTATCCTCCAACCACAATCCCGGCGCCGTGCCCCTCGGATTTTCCAGTACTTCGGCGCCTTCCGGCACCATCGCCTGGCGAAGATTTACCGCCGGCATCTCTCTCTTGAAGCTGCGAAAACGCGCTTCGATAGCGCGGACGACCGCTTCGTTTCGCTGAAGTCTGCGTCCCAGCAGTTCCGCTACAGTCTCCCGCGTCAGGTCATCTTCGGTGGGGCCGAGCCCGCCGCTGGCGATCACTACCGGGACACGATTTAGCGCGTCGCGGAAAGCCTCCGCCAGCAGCTCACGGTTGTCGCCCACGATCGTTTTACGCAGCACCTCGATCCCCAGCTTGTTTAACTCTTCGGTCAGAAAGAGTGAATTCGTATCGATTCGATCCGGAGTCAACAACTCCGATCCCACCGCAATGATTTCCGCTTTCATGCCCAATATTGTAGCTCACCCACAAAATTAGTTTTGTCATGTGGAAAAAACTGCGCCCTGTCGAGACCTGATTTTGTAGCGGCCGCCGTCTGCGGCGGTCGCCTTCGTCGAGTTCGGCTTGATGTGCGAGAGATGGCGAAAGCGCTATGGAAGATGTTCCTATCCGAGGAGCGCTAACCCTCGAACGTTCCAATCAATGGTGAACAATGCGCTATTCGCGGCGAGGATCGCGCGTCCATTGGGGAGTAGCGCCATGCCCACGAGCGCCGGGCCGCTCAGCACATGCTCGGCGTGACCTTGCGGTGTGATACGCACGATGCCTCGCCGCCCCGCAAATGACGCGGCGATGTAGAGATTTGTATCCTGGTCGAAAGCCATTCCCTGCGGGCGACCTAATCCGCGGTAGAACACGTGCACCTCGCCACCCTGCGTGATGCGGTAGACCCGATCGTAACTCGAAGTCGTCGGTCCAGTGACGTACAGCTCTCCGCTCGGATGGAAAGCCAGGTGATAAGCCGCCACCGAAGGCTCAAGCGTGGCAAACACAAAAATCTCACGCTGCGGACTGATCTTGAAAATCGTTCCGCTGCGATCGCCGACAAACAGATTTCCCGCCTTGTCGAACGCCAATCCCGTGGCGATGCCCATGCCTTCGATCCATTCCTCCGCTTGGCCATTCTGCGCCACGCGATGGATGGTGCCGTCATGCCGGCAAGAAACGAACAGATCGCCGCTCGGGCCGATCGCCAACCCAGTGGGGTTGGTCAACGAAGTCACATACGGCTTCACCGCATAATTGGGGCCGATCTTGTAGAGCGACACCGGCACGCGCTGTCCCCGTGGCCCGCTGAAGGTCACATAAATATTTCCTTGAGCGTCGACCGCTGGGTTTGAAACTGGATGCAAGTTGTCCGCAATCTGAAAGGCGACCGCCACCGGGTACGGCTGGCTTTCGTGCTTCGCGTTCACCACCTGGATCGTACCGGTCTTCACGTTTTCCGGCACGCGTGCAATCAACCGGCTGCTGCTGGCCAGACCCAGAGCCGCTTCGACATCACCGAAACGCACCAAGGGTTGCGCGCCGCGCCGCGCTGTAAAGGAGCTCCCGTAGATCGTGATTTCGCCGCCGGGCAGGGCTGCGCCGGGCGAGATGCGGTCAATGTGCGGGATGCCGTTCTTTTCGTGCGTGCTTCCGAACCCAAACTTCATAGCAAATTAAAGTGTAACGCGAGACGCAAACAAATGGCAGCGTACACCCCCGCCATCCAATCGTCGGCCATTATCCCCCAGCCCCCCGGCAATTTTTCCAGGCGTCGGCAGGGAAAAGGCTTCGCAATGTCGAAGATACGGAATAGCACGAATCCGGCAAGCAAATATTTCCAGCTCAGCATACTCATGCCCGTATACAGAGCGAACATCCCTGCATCGGAAGGTTGCAGTTGCAGAAACATCGCCGGAGTCACCAACGGCGCGAGGCCCAGAATGTAGGAGAGATGTACGCCGGAAACTTCGTCGATTACTACGTACTGCGGGTCCCTCACGCGCGCGAATTCCGCCACCTGCGAACCGCAGCGAACCCCAAGATAGGCCAGGACCGCCCAAACTGCGATCGACGGCACCAGCATAACCAGCGCGCCCAATCTCCCGGAAAGCAACGGAGCGTCCGCTCCGAGACCGAGCTGTATTCCTTTGCCGAGTAGAAGAAACCATGTGAAGGGATGCGAAAACACGGCGATAATCAATCCCGCCAGCGAACCCCAGGTGCCCGGTCCGGGCTTCAAATAGCCGATGCCAAATACCGTCGAGATCGCATAAGCAAAACGCGGTTTTGTTTCCGCCGTGGCTTCCGGCACCTCAGTGGATGGTTTCATCGGTTTTCTGTTTGCTTTCTTGCAGCGCGCGTCGGTCCGCTTCCGGAAGCGCTTCTTCGTCGAAAATTGGATCGGACACCTTGTACTTTTCCGCTGACCAGGCGCCCAGGTCCAGCAACCGGCAGCGCTCGGAGCAGAAAGGGAATTCCGCGTCCCTTTCCGAATCCGTCGGTCTCTTACAGATGGGACAAATGTGCTTCATGGCGATGTTGTACCACAGAGGGCCCAGGGAACAAAAAGCCCAATAACGCCTGCGGATGGCACGGGGGATCCGAGCTTTTTAGCTCCGACATTAAGGTGCTTGGCATTCAATCGGGCTTCAGCCCCTGAGGAACTGTCTTGGGCCTTTTCCTGCATTCCGGTCTAGCCGAGAACGCGGAGCGACGCGCCCGTGGAGATTCGCGTCAACTTGTCCACCGGCGCGGTGGCAGTATCGACTTTTATCGGTCGAACGGCAGGTCGCGGAAAAATCTCCACCACGCGGCCGATCAAGTCATAGGCATCCGTCTTCGTAATCTCTGCCTTCACCGTGTCGCCGGTCGCGGCGACCTCGCCTCCGGCCAGTTCGATATCGGTCAAGTACAACTTCCCATCAATATCCGGGGCCATTCCCTGCAGTCGAGCTTCCCACACCAGCGGATTGTCCTTCGAAGGCCCCTCCACCAGTGCAATTTCCGTGCGCCCCCGGAAAGCACGAAGCTTTTCACGGGAAATCCTCCGCTGCAAGGTCATTAACCGCGCGCGCCGCTCCTCAATCATCGGCGCGTCAACTTTTCCATCAAGGGGATAGCTCGCGGCATTGTCCACGTCAGAGTATTCGAACACACCCATCCAATCGAATTTCGCGGCAGCCACAAATTGGTAAAGTTCCTCGAAATCGTCGTTTGTCTCGCCGGGAAATCCTGCGATAAAACTGGTGCGCAGCGCCACGCCGGGAATTGTCTTGCGGATTCGTTCGACCATCTTCAAAAACGCGTCGCCGTTCGAACCGCGTTTCATGCGCGCCAGCACGCTGCGGCTGGCATGTTGCAGCGGCATATCGAAATACTTCGCCAGACGCGGATGCGCTGCCAGCGTATCGAGCAATTTCTGCGTCACGCGATTCGGATACGCATACAGAAAACGCACCCACAGCAGTTCGTCGATTCCCGCGAGCTTCTCGAGCAATTGTGGAAGACCGTCGCGAAGGCCCAGATCCTCGCCGTAAGAAGTTGTGTCTTGCCCGATCAGTGTGACCTCTCGCGTCCCCGCAGCGGCCAGGTTTTCCGCTTCACGCACCACAGATTCAAACCGCCGGCTCCGGAAGCCACCGCGCAATTGCGGGATGATGCAGAACGAACACGGATGATCGCAGCCTTCGGCAATCTTGATATACGCCTGGTGCTTCGGAGTAGTGATGATGCGCGGTGTCAAATCGTGGTACAGAAACGAAGGCGGCGCTGCGGGAAGCACCTGCAGTTCGCCTTCCACCGCTTCAAGGATGCGCTCCACCTCTCCGGTCCCTACCACCGCGTCGACCTCGGGCACCTGCTCCAGAATCTGCTCGCGGTAACGCTCTACAAGGCAGCCCGCTACAATCAACCGCTTTGCCGCGCCGAATTTCTTGTGCTCCGCCATCTCCAAAATGGCGTCCACCGATTCCTTTTGCGCCGGCTCAATGAAGCTGCAGGTATTGACGACAAGCACGTCGGCTTCATCCGCGCGCGGCGTCAATTCGTATCCTCCGCGCGCAAGTATGCCCATCATCACCTCGCTATCGACGAGGTTCTTCGGACAACCGAGCGAAATGAACCCAACCTTTGGCATGCAGCGATATTCACCTACCCGCAACCTTTTGATTTTAGCACGCGCGCGCCTTCAGTCGTGTATAAGCAACGAGCCGACGCATTTGTAGCGGCCGGCTTCTGATTGCCCTGAGGAACGAAGGGAGTCGGCGCCTTTTTCGACGAATTCCTCTCGTCTTGTTAGGGCACGTGAGGAAGATCCAAAGCAGGGTTCTGCGGGAAAAAATCAAACGGCCGAATCACGAACTCGTGCCACATAACCGGCATCACGGGCCAATCCTCTTCTCGCGGCACGTGGTGAAATCCCATCGTGTACCAGGCCACGATGTCCGTATTCTCGATTTTGCGATTCGCCTTGGTCCACGCCGCCAGCCCGTCTGTCCCCTTGCTGGAAATCGGATAAGTCCCGCCCGCATATCGCTCTTCCGGACGATACGGCGTAACCCACAACTGATGCGTGGAAAACGCTCCCACTTTTTGCACGCCATCCTCGGGATCGAGCAGAGAAGCCGCCGTCGCGCCAGCCATAATTTCATAGCCTGTCGGATGCCCCAGCGGCCCATTCACGTTCGGATTCAGGAAAAGCCACATCGTTGGCTGGTCCAGACGAATGTCCATCATCGCGTCGCCTTCCGTTTTCGCGACAAACGGCTCAGGCACCCAAATCGTTTTCCGCGGACTTCCCTCCGGCAATCTCTTCTGCACCAGCCGGTGAATCATGAAGCTGTTGTCCTGGCCGTCGACATCCAGGTCCAGCCGGTAAGAAAAAAAGTGATCGTGATCAACGCCGAGCGTGTTCGGCGCGACCAGTTGGCCATACTTCTCCACCTCATCGCCGCCATGCATGCCGCCGACGCTTTCCGCCGCCACCGGACGAATTTCGATAATTCCCGTCGCGCCGGCGGCCACATGGATGCTCCCGTCTTGCTGGAAAATCCAATCGAAGTAGTAATCGTAATTGCCGATCAGCGCCGCGGAGCGCAGCACAAGATTGCGCGCCGGTCGGCCCCACACGCCATTTTCATCTCCGTGCCTCCACGCAACGCTGCCATCGAATTTTTCGAACAGGCAAGCTTGCCGCGGCCGAAGCACCGGGAAACCCTTCTCGTTGGTCGACAGCCCGTCAAAATAAACCGCGTTCGAAGGGCAATCCAATCCCTCGCGCATGGTTTGCAGCGTTCCACCCGGATAAAATTCTCCGCTGTCCACAAACACGCGCGTCGACCAGTTGCGGCTTTCGTCCATGTATGGAACAAAAAGCTCTGACAACATTCCTTCATACAGCACCGACCGCAGCCGCTCGCCGTCCTTGATCCCCACCAGATTGAGAATCACGCCATTGCGAGAATCCAGGCGAAAGCGAAATCGCCAATTCTGCCAGGCCACTTCTCCATCCTTAATTTCAAAGCTTGGTCCCTCGGGCTCGGAAATGGTTCCCGGCTTGGTTCCTGGCCGCATCACTTCCGGCGCTTCCTCGAAGTCTACGGATTTAGCGCTCGGCATCGGAACCGGCCCATCGTCGAACACCCGGAGGATTTTTTTCTCGGTGAGGTCCACCTCGATCATCAGTCCGCCAATGGTTCGTCCCCAGCCGTGATAAACACCGTGCAACAAGTCGCAATCTGCAAAAGCAATGCGATGCCCCTCCTGCTCCGGAAAGGCGAAGTAGCCGAGCGGCACCGACGCGCACTCAACCTGATTCAGATCCTCGATTCCACGTTTCTCCAACGCCTTCTTCACCCGTTCATCGCTCAAAATGGTGTCGGAAAGGCCCAGAATCTCGCTCACGAAAATAGGCGCCTGTGCTCCGGGAACTTCCTTCCAGGACTCCAGCTTGCGCCCGGCAATGTCCACGCGCGCCTCGATCGTCACCCCCTTGCGCATCAGCGTTACGTCCGCCTCTCGCGGAACGGATTGACCCGCATTCCAGCTTAAGACCACGTCTTTGGCAAGCTCGTGAAGCAGCACGCTGGCATAGTGCGTGTCGTTGTCCAGGTGCCCGCTGGCCTGCAAAATGTCGTAGACGGCCCAGTATTCTTCCGTCCGCAAAGCATCGAGCGGATGCTTCGCTTTTTGAGCGAGCGCGACAAACGGGAACAACAAAACGCAGAGCAGCACGGAGAGACGCAAAGAAAAAGATCCAGCCAAGGCAGCCTCCAGAATAAAGGTGCGGTATTGTAATCCTTTTTTGAGAGTTAACGGGGGCGTGGTACCGAGCGAACTTGCTCGAGCAGTGCTCGCAGGCGGAACGCGTCGCAGGGCAGGCCACCGAAGCGCGACTGCACGTAGAGGTTCGTAAATTCCTGCACGGCAGGCGCCAGCCCGCCTTGCAACGCGAAAGTCTCAGCGAACTCGCGTGGTGTCTGCGTTTCACGTCTGGAAAATCCACGCTTTTCAAGCAAACGGAGCAACTCGGCATACAGCCTTGAAGCCAGTTGTGGATTGGCTTGCTGCGATTCTGGCATCTTGGCGAGCCATGCGAATCCCAGCCAACGGAAAAACGAGCGCAACCACCCTAATCGCAGCATGGCGAGAGCAAGCACCAGAAGAACGGGAAACAAAAACCGCATCAATCCGTGCGAGCGTTGCCATTCTGTCAAACGCTCCATGCCATGGTCCTGAAAACGCTGAAACTGGTCGCGCCACTTCTTCTTCCAATCCGTCGTCGTTTGACCCACGCTTCTGGCCAGAGAAATCTGGTGCGAAAAATCGTAGTTGATCACCCATTCGTTCCAGGTGAGCTGAAACCAGTCGACGTACAGCGCGAGCCGCGACAGCAAGCCAGTCGCCTCGTCGTTCGAAGGGGGCGTCGGATCGAATGTCAGCCATCCTGTTCCGGGGAAATACGCTTCGACCCAACTGTGTGCGTCGCTGGCGCGCACAATGTAATCACCGCCGACGTCGTTGTACTCGCCGGGCAAAAATCCGTTCACTTCGCGCGATGGGATCCCCAGCGTGCGCAGCATCACCGTCATGGCCGTGGCGAAGTATTCGCAATGCCCCGCCTTGGTATCGAACAGGAAGTGCGCCAACGGATCTCCGCCCGGTTTTCCCGTCAGGTTCAGGGTATAAGCGTAGTTCGCGCGAAAGTAGCTCTCGATCGCAAGCGATTGATCGTAAGGATTGTCCGTCGGACCGGCCATTTTTCGCGCCAGCTCAGGAATCCGGCGGTCCAGCTGCGGCGGCAATTGCAGATAGGTCTCTCGAATCTCTTCCGCATAATTGGTCCCCGCAAGGCGCGCTTGCGTCGGGCGCGCGACCGGAAGAATCGAAACACCCTCATAGCGAATTTGAGAATAATTGTGAGACGGATTGTAGATGGAGCCGGTGGAATCGACCGCGACATAACTCCGCCTCACGGCCCCGTCATAAGTCCCGGCATCCCCGGAAAAATTTCCCCGCAACGCCATCACCTGCGCGGGAGCAAACAGCGCGTCGCTCGCCAACGGTTGCAGCAGCGCTATAAATTGAACTTGTACGGCGGGCCGGCCTTCCAACTCCTTTCCGGACATAAGCGAGATCCAACCATTCGATTCGGGTTTCTTGGTTCTCCTCTTCGATTCCGTGGAATACCAGCGATGCCCATCGAAGTTTGTCAGGGCGATTCCGCGCCAGCGGAGCATCGGGTAGTTCACAGGCGCGCCCGTTCGCACGCGCATCACCACCGCGCTGCTCTTTTTGATTTCCCCGATTTGCCCAAGCTCGACATTGTCGGTGAAGCCGCTCATCAAGGATGGCTGCAGCCCGGTGCGCGCAAAATATCCGGCGCTGAAGCGTGGAAACACGAAAAACAACACAGAGCCAATCATCACTGCGCCGAGGGACACCGTCAGCGCCGCGAGTGACAGCGCTCGATTAAATTTCTTCTCGCGAGGCAGGTCGACCCTTACCGGCGGAAACACCGCTCCGTTGGCAGCACGCCGGATTTCGAGCCCCACGAACACCGCAACCGCGAACACCAGAAACACAACGAAAAACGCAAGGAAGGAAGTATCGACGGTGAAGATCGCCGAAGCCAGCACCCCGGCGAAAGCCAGCATTGCCAGGAACAGCGCATCGCGGTCCGTAGCTACGCTATAGAAACGGACCAGGGTCACAAACAAAAGGAAATGCACCACCGCGAGCAAAGCGGCATAGAGACCGGGATTCGGCATGTCCGCGGCCAGCGCGCGGGAAATAAAAAAAAGGTCCGCGAAGAAAAAGAAAACGTAAGCAACCACCAGGCGGGTCGCCACAGGATGCTTCAATTCTGCCGGATGACCTCGCCACCAGCGCACACCTCGGTAGACAACCAACGCCGGAGCAACGATTGTGGTGAACAGGTCCAACTTTCCGGTTCCCACCAGCGTCATCACCGAAGTCAACACCAGGAAAAACAGAGCCGTGCGGTAGAAAGGTTCCGCGGGAAGGGAAGCGCTCGGCGTTGTTATCGCTGAAGCCATGCGAAACTCAGAATAGCACCGCGGGATTGCCAGCCCTCAGGCTCCCGCCCAAAGGATAACGGTACGGAAGGTCAGCTCGAGAGGCCAAGCAGCGACTCGCTTTCACTCGCCGTTCTCACGCCGATTCTTTCCGTCGCCAGTGCGGCGCGCGCTACCTTGCGCGTCAAATTCGACACCGGCACCGAAGATAGATCATCGAGCGGCAATGCCTTTGCCCGCCCTAAGTGCGGCAGTCTCGAAACGTCCAGCCGGAACGGAAACAGCGTGATTTGCCGGTAGGTCACCGCATGTCTGACTTTCGAAAGTGCGCGAAGCTTCCCAGGAAATTTGCTGCCGGAAAAGATCGAACCCGTCACAAAGGCGCGCAGCTCTCTGGCAGCATCCTTTTTCACCTGAATCGTTGGGAAGTGCCACATCCGCGAAAGCAAAGTAGCCACGTCGTGCGTCACCGCCTGCACTTCAGGCGACTTCGTGTGCGGAAGCACGAGTGTCCGCCCCTGCAGGTCCACGAGAACCAAGGCCGCTAACGTGATTTCAACGACGGCGCGCTGTCTGCGTTTTTCAGGGATGACATCTGTCAGGCCTAATTTCCGGGCCTCGCAAAACTCGGCCACCGGGCAAAGTAAGCACTGCGGCGAGCGCGGCGTGCAGACCGTCGCTCCTAATTCCATCATCGCTTGATTCCAATCGCCTGGCGCTTGAAACGCGAGCAACTCGTCGGCTTTTTTCTGTAATTGCTGCCACCGTAGGCCGCTTCGTAAATCGCCGCGAACCGCACCCAGCCGCGCGATCACGCGTGCGACGTTGCCGTCGAGAACCGCCAGTTTTTTTCCGTAGGCGATGCTGAGAATTGCCGCCGCCATGTACGCGCCGATGCCTGAAAGTGCCAGAGCGTTTTCCAAACTATCCGGAAACTGTGAATCGTGCTCCGCCACGATCTGCCGCGCTGCCTTTTGTAAATTCCGCGCGCGAGAGTAGTAGCCGAGCCCCGCCCAATGCCGTAGAACTTCCTCTTCCGGAGCCTGCGCCAAAGAGTTCACGTGCGGAAAAGCGTCAAGAAAGCGCTCGTAGTAGGGAATTGCCGTCGCAACGCGCGTCTGCTGCAGCATGATTTCCGAGAGCCAGATGCGGTAAGGATCTTTCGTCCGTCGCCACGGAAGATCCCGCCGAAATTCAGCAAACCAGCACAGAAGTTTTTTCCGAAAGCGAGCGAGCACAGGACCGCTAAGCATCTTGACCCGCTAGTTTCGCACACTTGCACGTTTCGGTTCGCGTGAAAAGCGGTTATGTAGGCAATGGTTTTGTAACGGCCGCCTTCTGAGGCGGGCGCATAAACCCTGGCCCGCCATTATGTGCATACTCGGCGCGTTTTTCCTGCTGGTATCAGGCGGGTGTCTCCCCCGCAAAAACCACGTACGACGAATTCCACACCTCCGCGGGAATCGACCCCCGCGGCTGCGACGTGACAATAATTTTGAACGACTCGGCCTCGGCGGCCAGTTCCTTAAGGCGATGTTGTTCCGCATCGACCGGAAGCGCTTCTACCTGTGCCAGATGCCGCAAAACCGGGAATATGTTTTCGGTAGCGGACGCCAACGGAACAGTCGCCGAAGCACTACGAAACTCCAGCAACGCCCCGCGTTCCTGAAAGTCCCACGCGATCGCTGCGCACAGCTCCACGGTTCGCTCGAATTGCTCTTTTTCAACAACCGTCGCGTTCGGCCGAGCCGCATCGCTGTGCGGGTCGAGCACCAGCAATAGCCGAGTATCATCTTCCCGAGCGAACTCTCTCACCATCAGCGAGCCCAACCGCGCCGACGCTTTCCAATGAACATGCCGCGCGCTGTCAGTCGGCAAATAATCTCGCAGCGCATAGAGGTCGTGCCCGCGGCCCTTGGCGAGGCTCTCAATCGCGCCCTGGATTCCCGGCAGAACCTCCAGAAATTCCGCCGTGGCTTCAACCGAGGGATACACCAGCGCTTCCGTCGTGAGATCGAGCCGCCGCGCCTTTTGCAGGAAGCCGAACGGAAAGCGCGTCACAATCCGAAATGTTTCTTGCCGGTACAGCCCGCGCCGCGCGAAACGCAGCGGCACCGATTGCTTCACGGATTCATGCCGCGGAACGTACGGAAAATAAACCGGCGTCTCCAGCAACACAGGCGCGGGCGCATTCTTTTTCTTCGCGGCTTCTACACGCAGCGAGAACGACGGCAGCGTCTGTTTTTCGTTCGTGAGTTCCACCGTACCGCGCACTGTCTGTCCCGCAAAAATATGTTCCGGCAACTCCAGATTCATTTGCACGCCCGCTAACGTAAGCGACGAAAGCAGCCCCGACATGAGAATGCTGGCAATCAGACAAGCAAGGATCAGGAACAACAAATTGTTCCCGGTGTTGATTGCGGCCAGCGCCACCAGAACGATTCCGCCAATGTAAATCCATCCCTCATTCGTCAGCCGGTATTCCATGCGATAGGTGATCCAGCGCAGTGGCGTTCGCTTTGCCAGCACCGGCACCAGTGTGACTCCGACCCATCCGGCCACCAACAACGCGGACATCGCCGTTGCGCTCGCCAGCGCCAGGCTGCCGATTCTCGCGGCTGCTCCGGAATAAAGTGCCAGGACAAAAGCAACACTCAAGGCTGCGATCGAAAGGAAAAATGCGCGCACTCCGGGACCATCGGTTTTCTCCCGGAAGTTCGCGAGCGATGCGCGCAGGTTCACAGGGGTACGCGGACGGAATCGACAATCTCGCGGAGCACCGTTTCCGTGGTCTCCGACTTCTTTTGCAGGGAAGCGTGCCGCGTGTTGGCCACTACGCGGTGCGAAAAAACCGCCACAGCAAGCTGTTTGAAATCGTCGGGGAGGCAGTATTCGCGCCCTTCGAGAAACGCTCGCGCTTGTGCGGCCCGCTGCAGCATCAATGTTCCTCGTGGGCTCACGCCAAGCGCGAGCTGGTCCGACTTGCGCGTGCGATTCACTATTTCGAGCGCGTAGTCGTGCAAGCTGCTGTCTACCTTCACATGCGCGACATTTTCCTGCATGGCCATCACATCGGAAATACCGGCGACGGGCTCCAGTGCGCCGACCGAATCGTCAGTCGCGCGGCTCCGCAAAATCTGCCGTTCGGTTTCGTGAGAGGGATACCCCATCTTGATGCGCATCAAAAAGCGGTCGAGCTGCGACTCCGGCAGCGGATATGTGCCGTGATGCTCCACCGGATTCTGCGTCGCGATGACCAAAAATGGCTGAGGCAACGGAATCGTACGCCCGTCCACCGTGACTTGCGCTTCATTCATCGCTTCCAGCAGCGCCGACTGCGTGCGCGGCGTGGTGCGGTTGATCTCGTCGGCCAAAACTACATTGGCAAAAATCGGACCGGGACGAAATTCGAAGTCGCGCGATTCCGGATTGTAAACGCTCACGCCGAGCACGTCGCTCGGCAACAGGTCGGAAGTAAACTGGATGCGTTGAAATGTGCAGTGAAACGATTTTGCCAGCGCTTGCGCCAGCGTGGTCTTTCCGACGCCGGGGACGTCCTCAATCAGCAAATGACCGCGCGCCAGCAGCGTAATCAGCGCCAGCTGAATTACATCTTCTTTCCCGAAAATAGCCTTGGCGATGGAGCGCTGCAGCTGTGTGACCACCCGAGAGGTGACGGTCGGCATTGGTTGAAAACCCTTACTCTTCCTGTTACAAATAGATGAACTGTGTTGCCTCGCCGTTTCGTGGCGCTTGCAACCTTGTTTCCCGTTCCAAACGGGCGATTAGCTCAGCGGTTAGAGCGCTCGCCTCACACGCGAGAGGTCAAAGGTTCAAATCCTTTATCGCCCACCATTCCTCTGAATTCTCCCATATCCGCGCCCGTGTGTGCGGCATCATACTCAGACTTTTGTGACCTAGTTGCTATTTGGCCGCCCGAGCAGGCGTCTTGTATAGTGGCCGCATGCAGACCGTTCTTCGCACCATCGAGTTCTTGAGCCTCGGGTTATGGCTCGGCAGTGATACATTCCTCAGCTTTGTCGTGGCGCCGGGGGCGTTTTCCATCCTGGGGCACCGCGACGCCGCCGGCATGATGGTCGGCTATTGCCTTGCTCGCCTTCATTTTGCGGGAATTTTTCTGGGACTGCTCTTTGTTGTCGCTCGCCTCGCGCGCACTCGCGAGTTTTCAAGTTTCACGTCCGCCGCGGCGCTCTGTGTAGTGCTAATGGTGATTCTCACCGTCGCATCCCAGTTCACCGTCAGCAACCGCATGGCAACGCTCAGAAAGCAGATGGTCTCGATCCAAAAGACACCGGGGAGCGATCCGCTGCGCCTCGAATTTGACCGCCTGCACCACATTTCGGTAGCCTACGAAGGCGCAGTCCTGCTCCTCGGCCTAGCCGGGACGTTCTTCCTGGTCAGAGAAGTGGCCCCTCGACCCTAAATCGCCCTTTTTCGTTTGTGTTTCTGGCTCGACCGCCTTTTCTTACCGCGCGGTTTGCGCGGACGAATTTTGTTTGTGAATGCATACCCCGCCCGTTCAAATGCCCTCCACATGTACCAACTCGCGACCGTGCGATACGGCCGCCACAGTTCCCCGAACTTCAGCAACTCTTTGGGCGTCGGCATATGCTTCTTCCCGTATGCAACCGACCAGCCCTTTTTGACGCCCAGGTCGTGAATCGGCAGCACATCCGGCCGGCCCAGCCGGAAAATCAAAAACATTTCCACCGTCCATGCCCCTATCCCACGCACGGAAACCAACCGCTCGACCAGCTCTTCGTCCGACAGTTTCAGCGCCTCTTCATGCGTCGGTACGATTCCTGCCAACGCCTTTTTCGCCAAGTCCTTCATAGACGCAGCTTTCGCCGCAGACAATCCCGCTTTGCGCAGATTCGCCACTGGAATCTTCAACATTTTCTCAGGCGTGGGTGGATGGCCGTTCTCTCCGAGCGCTTTGATTCGTCCAAAAATGGTCGACGCTGCTTTCCCAGAAATCGACTGGTAGGTAATCGATCTCAGCAGCACCTCGTAGGGTGAATGCGTATTCAGCAGGTCAATTTCAAACGCGCGGGTTTCCGCAATCAGCTGCTTCAACCGCTCGTCGCAGGCGCACAGGTGCCGCACCGCCTCTGCGAGGTCGAAGGGCAGCGTCATTGGAGTTGAAGTGCTGTCAGTCACGGCAGGCAAGCAAACATGATACAAGGAGATTGTCTTTGTAGTGCGAAAGAGCTGGTTCTCCGCGCAACAGCGGTGCCGCAAACTGCCTGTGCTAAAATTATGAAGATAAATCTGCTGCAAATTCGTGCACTGTCACCGTTGGCTCAGCAAGAGCCAGTCACCTGACATCGCATCGCGAGTGAGGGATCGCCAGATTCATGCAAACGGGCATTATTGGACTGCCACAAGTCGGAAAAACCACGCTCTTCCGCATTTTGACCAAAGCCCACGTCGAAGCCAAAGGCGCGCAAACGACCCACGTCGGCGTCGCCAAAGTTCCCGAACCGCGCCTTCTGGAACTTGCGAAGCTCTACAACCCGAAGAAAATTACCTACGCTTCCGTGCAATACGTGGATCTCCCGGGAGTACAGAAGGAACGCATGCGCGAAAGCCTCGCCACTCTCCGCGACGTGGACGCCATCGCCCACGTAATCCGCGTCTTTGAAGATGCCAGTGTTCCGCACTCCGAAGGGACCATCGATCCTCTTCGCGACGCGACCAATCTCGACCTGGAGCTCATTCTTTCGGATCACGAGCAGATCACCAAGCGCCTGGAACGCCTGGAAAAAGACCTCAAGAAGAAAAAAGATCCGCAATTCGAGCTGGAAAAAACGGTTCTGGAGAAATGCAAGGCCCATCTCGAATCGGAAAAGCCTCTGCGTGAACTCGCACTCACTCCGGAAGAGCGCAAGCCAATTGGCGGTTTTCTCTTCTTATCCCAGCGGCCAATGCTCTACGTGTTGAATCTCGGCGACGACGAAGCCGCCGAAATGGACAAGGCCGTCGAGAAACACAAATTGTCCGCACTGCAAGGCCGCCCCAACACCGCCGTAGTAGCCGTCTGCGGGCGCCTCGAAGCCGAACTCGCGGAAATGGACGAGAAAGAAGCGGCAGAACTTCTTGCTTCCTACGGCTTGAAAGAGCCCGGCCTCAATCGCCTGATACGTGCGACTTACGACCTCATGGGTTTGTTCCCCTTCTTCACCGCGGGAGAACCAGAAGTCCGCGCTTGGACCATTCGCAAAGGCTCCACTGCCGTAAGAGCCGCCGGTGAGATCCACAGCGACATCGAAAAAGGTTTTATTCGCGCCGAAGTCGTCCGTTGCGAAGACCTCCTCGCCGCCGGAAGCACCGCCGCCGCAAAAGAAAAAGCCCAGGTCCGCCTCGAGGGCAAAGACTACATCGTCCAAGAAGGCGACGTTATTCTCTTTCGTCACAGCGGCTGAAGAAGTTTTCCGTTATAAGTCAGAGCGTTCAGTAGACGGCCACAAACCATTGCCTGTAATCTAGCAATCCGTTGTCTTACTGAGAACTTAAAACTTACTACTCATAACTCCGTTGTCCCACGAACTCTCATTTCGCATCGCCCTCGCAGCCCTGCTGGGACTGGTCGCCGCCGGCGGAAATGTGCTCGGCGGCTACTTCGTCGTGCGCCGCGAATGGCCGCGCAAATATCTGCAATATTTCCTCGCGCTCGGCGCGGGCTACATGCTCAGCGTCGCGTTCGTCGAAGTAATCCCTGAGTCCGTCCACCTCGCCGGAGAAAACGCACTCCTGTTCGTCCTCATCGGCTACTTTCTCATCCACCTTTTTGAACACACCATCGCTCCCCATTTTCACTTCGGCGAAGAGGTTCACGCCGAAGAAGTGCACAGCCACCACGCACGCAGCACCGTGCTCCTCGGCATGACCATCCACACATTCTTCGACGGCGTTGCCATCGCCGCAGGCTTCCTCATCTCTACTTGGCTCGGCGTCGTCATTTTCCTCGCCGTCTTCCTTCACAAATTACCGGAGGGATTTACCATCGCCTCCGTCGTTCTTGCGAGCGGCCAAGGCAAGCACAATGCGGTTCGCGCCGCGGGTCTGCTGGGTGCGGCCACGCTTGCCGGAGTGCTTCTCACCAGCCAACTCCAAGGACAGCTCAAATACGCCCTGCCGCTCTCTGGTGGGGTGACCGTCTATGTCGCCGCCACTGACCTTCTTCCCGAAGTGAACCGCGAACCAAATTGGCGCATGGCCTTTCTCGTCTTCATCGGCGTAGCTAGCCTATTGATACTAAAGCTCTTATTTCATGTCTGACCCGGAAACCGCTCCTCCCCGTACCTTCCTCGCCTCCCCCCCAAGAACCGCAACTTTCTGAGAACAAACGTGTTTGCTACAGTGTGGGTGCTATGGCCAGAACCGACGTCCAACTGATGCTGGACGTGAAAGCTGGTGACGAAGCCTCATTTGAGCTTCTGTTGCACCGCTATCGCACTCCACTCGTCAATTTCCTGTTCCGTATGGTCCGGAACCGGGAGCAGGCGGAAGATCTCGCCCAAGATGTTTTCTTGCGGGTGTATCGCGCTCGCGAGGATTACGTACCGAGCGCCAAGTTCACCACTTGGCTTTTCCGGATCGCCACGAATCTGGCGCTCAACTCGGTCCGCGATAATCGCTACCAGAAGTTGGAGGTTTCCATCGATGCTCCGGTCACGGTGGATGCCGAAGACGGCGACGAAAGACCGCTGGATATTCCGGAGAAGCATCCGAATATCGAGCAGCATCTCGTCGAGGACGCGCGAAGGAAAATGATTCGCCACGCCATCGACAAGCTGCCGGAAAAGCAGCGCGCGGCGGTCCTGCTCCACAAGTATCAGGAGCTCGACTACGCGGAGATTGCCAAGATTCTCAGTTGTTCGGAAAGCGCGCTAAAATCGCTGCTCTTCCGGGCATATGAATCGCTTCGAGTGGAACTAGCCCCGCTCGTGGCGCAGCAAGCCAAGAACCATGGGTAGGGAAAGCAGGCTGTTATGAGTTGCGAAAAAATTGAAAACCGGATTCTGAGTTACATCGACGGCCGGTTGAAGGAAAGCGAGCGGCAGGATGTCGAAAAGCATCTGGCGTCTTGTGCGTCATGCCAGTTGCGCGTGGAAGAATTCCGCGCCGTATCCGGGCTCCTGGATGAGCTGCCGGTCATCGTGCCTTCGCCCGCGTTTGATGCGCGCGTCCATGCGCTAGTGGCCGCGGAGCCGGTGAAGCAGAGCTGGTGGGCTTGGGTGCGAGTCTCGCCCCGCGTGGCGTTTGCCGCTTCCATGCTTTTGCTGGCCACGCTGTGGCTGGGTTTCTATCAGCGGCCTCAGCCGGCATTGCCGTGGGGCAACAATCCCCAGGTGGCCGACGAGCAAATGATGCAGGATCTGCCGGTTCTGGAGGATCACGACGTCCTGTCCAACTTCGAACCGTTGAAGGAATTGCCGCAGCCAGTGCAAGCGGATGCTACCGCGGATTCGCAGCAGCAGATGTAGCCGTAGCGCCGGTATTCAGACCGACACAGGTTTTGTAGCGGCCGCCGTTCGCGGCGAACGCGTTGGCGGGCGAGGTCAAGACGGATCAAACCAAGCGAAGAATGCGCACCAGGTTCCAACTCGGCGTAACAATTCTGGCGGTGGCCGCTGGGCTCGTCCTGTCAGGAAATGCCTACGCGCAAAAAGCTCACTCGGATCGTCCGCCGCAATCACATCCGGCCGCCGCACCGCCGCCGCAAACGCATAATGACAGCAGGCCTCCGGCAAATCCGAATCGTCCACCGACCACAGGGAATTCGGGAAACCACCACGCACCGCAAGCCAATATTGCGCCGCAGGCGAAATTCAACAATGCATACCGTCCTCCGAACGGAGGGGCGAGACTGAATCCAAGGCAACAAATGGGCGTCGGCGCCCCGCGTCCCTGGGTCGATACCATGCGCGATCTCTCTCCCGCTCAGCGCGAACGCGTGCTGCAAAACAGCCGAGCCTTCCAGAATCTTGCGCCCGATAAGCAAAACAAAATCCGTCAACAGTTCAATCAATGGGATCACATGACGCCCAACCAGCGTGCGAATCTTCGTCAAAACGAGCAGACCTGGCGGAATCTGACGCCGGAACAGCGCGATCACATCAAGAACGATGTGCTTCCCAAGTGGCGGCAGATGCCGTGGGACCGCCAGCAGGTAATGAAGCAGAAACTCGGCGTACTCCAGAACATGCCGGAATCGGCCCGCAATCAGCGCCTCAATGATCCCAACTTCACCCGCGGCATGAGCGACGACGAAAAATCGATGCTGCGTGATTTGAGCCACACCCACGTGGGCGCCCCAGACGCTCCGAACGAATAACGCCATCCTTTGCCGTGTTGCCTCTACAGCGGCCGCCTTCTGAGGCGGGCCGCTGTTCGAATCATGAGTCACGAATCACGAACCGGTGCGTGCCGCACTTCCCCTCCCATCCACCCAGCAACACCTTGTCATCCTGAGGGCCGCGCCTTTTGCGGCCCGAAGGATCTCAACTGCGCCGACACGCCGACCATGTAGGCATGCATCGACGAGGAACGGGCCGTCTCGGAAGGCGGGCCTTACAAAAGCTCACCCATTTCCTCAATTGCTAAAGCCGTTCTTGCCTGGCTCAGTTGTCGAAGCGGAAGCCGAGTCACGAATCACGCTCCCGCGACATTTTCCCGGTAAAATCATCTAAGGGGTTGGTGATTCCGATTCTCGACTGGTCCATACGTTTCCGGGCGATGAAGCACCGGAACTTTCAACTCTTCATCATCGGGCAATTAATTTCGCTGGTCGGCACGTGGATGCAAAACACGGCGCAGCAGTGGTTGGTCTACCGCCTCACCGGATCGGCCGCCCTGCTCGGCGTGTTCGCCTTTGCCAGCCAATTCCCGATGCTTTGTCTCGCCTGGATGGGCGGTTACGTTGGCGACCGCTACAACCGGCACCGTGGAGTCATCACGACACAAACCGTCTCCATGATTTTGGCGTTCGTTCTCGCCCTCCTCACGCTCACCCACCTCATTAAGACGTGGCACCTCATCGTGATTGCATTCCTTGTGGGTATCGTCAATGCCTTCGACGTTCCGATTCGCCAGGCCTTTTTCGTTCACATGGTTGGAAAAGACGATCTGCCCAACGCAATCGCGTTGAACTCCTCGATCTTTAACGGCGCGAGAGTTATTGGGCCCGCCGTTGCAGGGCTTGCGATCGCGCTGGTCGGCGAAGGCTGGTGTTTCTTCATCAATGGTCTGAGCTTCGTGGCGGTCATCATCGCGTTGCAGATGATGCACATCGAGCCCACAGACCTTCGAGGGCCAAAGGAATCTCCCGTGCGCAGCTTCATCGAGGGGTTCCGCTTCGCCATGAACGATGTTCCCATTCGTTCGGCCCTGCTGCTGCTCAGCCTGCTGAGCTTTTTCGGATTGCAATACTCCGTGTTCCTTCCAATTTATGCGAGTGACATTCTCCACGGCGGCGCCAGAACTCTCGGATTGCTGATGAGCGCCGCAGGCGTGGGCGCGGTTCTCGGCGCGCTGCACTTTGCGGCTCGCACCGAGTACAAAGGGCTGGCGCGCTGGATCGCTTCAACCGGTATCGCCTGCGCTGTCGGTTTGCTGATTTTTTCGTTCGCGACATCGTTCTGGGTTTGCGCTGCGGTGCTTTTCCTTGTCGGCTTTGCCGCCACCTCTCAAATGGCGGCTACGAATACCATTATTCAGCAACGCGTTCCCGACAGAATGCGCAGCCGCCTGATGGCCGTATATGCCACCTTGTTCATGGGAGTGATGCCGATTGGCGCGCTCATCGCCGGCGTGGTGGCGAAACATATCGGCGCGCCGCACACCATACTTATTTTTGGGCTGGCAGTTCTAATCGGCTGCATCGTCTTTCTTGCACGAGTCGTCGCAAAGCTAAAGAGCGAGCAACCTGTCCCCGCGGCGAGTTAGAAATCCGGCGCTAGTTTTGAAGTGTTACTTGAGATTTCAGCGCCAACATGTAGCTCAACCGCCGCCGACAGCGCCGGTCGGCGACCCGTAATTTATTTCGTTTTGGAAGCATTGCGGATTTCATTCGAAAACGGGGCAGGTCAAATCGGGTTCGGACGATACACCCAATCCGATTTTACTTCCGCGACAGCGGGAACCGGACCATTGATCTTTGCGAGGGCCGCGTCGGCTATCGTTCTCGTAGGCGCCAGCGAGCACACCGGATCCGTCGCGCTTGCATCGCCCGCCAGCAAAAATGCCTGGCACCGGCATCCGCCGAAATCCAGTTGGCGTCGATCGCAGGTCTTGCATGGCTCTTGCATCCATTCTTCCCCGCGAAAGCGCCGAAACGCCGAAGAATGAGTCCAAATTTCGAGAACGCTTTTGTGTTTCACATTTTCAAAATACATTCCGGGAATCACGGTAGCCGCGTGGCAGGGAAGCGCGGTTCCATCGGGAGCAACGACCATTAATTTGCGTCCCCAGCCGCCGACGCACGGCTTAGGATACTTTGCGTAGTAATCCGGCACCACAAACACCACGCGCGTTTTGCCCCTTAAACGCGCTTCTGCTTTTTTCAATGTTTCCACGCAATGATCGACCTGCTGCCGCGTGGGAAGCAGGCGCTCGCGGTTCGCGAATCCCCAACCGTAATACTGCACGCTGGCAAACTCCACACATCCCGGCCGGTATTCTTCGACGAGTGCCAGCATTCCCTCCAGTTCCGAAATGTTTTGCCGGTGAATTACGAAATTCAACGTAACTCCCAAACGATGCTTTTTCAGCCACTGCAGCACCTTCAGCTTGTGCGCATGGGTGTTCGTATTGGAAATTTCGCGCGCCGTCTGTTGGTTGATTCCTTGAAAGCTAAGCTGGAAGTGATCGAGTCCAGCTTCCACTAACGCAGCGAGCTTCGTTTCATCGAGCGGCAGGCCGCTGGTAATCAGGCTGACGTACAGTCCAGCGCTGCGTCCGGCGCGCACCAACTCCACAATGTCGGTCCGCGCCAGCGGCTCTCCGCCGGTGAAGTCTGCTTGCAGCACGCCAGCCGCTGCCGCTTCTTGAAACACGCGCACCCAGGTTTCCGTCGGCATTTCGGTTTCGCGTTTCGCGAGCTCAAGAGGATTCGAGCAGTAGACGCAGTGCAGTGGGCAGCGGTGCGTCAGTTCCGCAACAAGCGCCAGAGGAGTGGGAGTAGTAGCCGTCACAAATCAAAAGTCAATGGCGCGCTGATCGTGCAGCAGCGCCAAATAGCCGAGCAAGTCACTGGTAATCCGCTGCGGTTCCGCTTTAGAATACATCGCATGTAATTCTTCCGCGATCTGCTGAACCGTGTGATTCCCGTCGCACAGTTCAACGATCGCCAGGCTCGGTCCATTGAGCCGCAACGCGCGCTCCGGCATCAGCAACGTGCGCGGCTGCTGGTTCTTGTCGTTCAAGCGAACGCCGGGAGCAAGCTTTGGCGTTGCGTTCAATTCGGGCTTCATTTTGAATCCTTCGCTGGGCGAAATGCGCCCGGAGGCGGCCAACCAGGCTCCACATACGCAAAATAAAGTGCGTCGAGCTGCGCCCACAAAATGTCGCACTTCGCGCGAAGCGCCCCGTGCGCCACGTCCTGCTGCTCCCGCGTGCGCGCGTGTTTGAGGCAATAGGCCAGTGCAAAGTCGGAGTCTTCCGGCGCTTGCGTCAATCGCCCTTTAAAATAATCCAGCGCCGGCACCAGCCACGGATAGTGCTGTTTCATGCGGTCCATGCGTAGCGCGATCAATTTGCCGCTGAACAATTCCGTCAGCGAAGACGCCACAGCTTCGAGGTGCGAACGTCGGGACACGAGATGCACGTACGCCTGCACCGCATAACGGGTTCCCGGCAAAATTCCTTCTCCGCCGATGGCTTGCTCGCGGGAAAGTCCGGTGGCTTCCACCAGCTTCAGCCACTTTTCGATGCCTCCCGGTTTTTTGCCATCGCCATCGTGATCCAGAATGCGCTTTCTCCACGCCACGCGAAACGCCGGGTCTTTGCTTCGAGCCAGGATCGCCGCATCCTTGATCGGGATGTGTTCCTGGTAGTAGTAGCGATTGAGCGACCAGGCCTGCAACTGCCCGCGATTCAATTTTCCCTCATGCATCAAGAGATGAAACGGATGCTTGTGGTGGTAGCGCTCTTCTCCAATGGCATGGAAGCCGGTGATGAATTCCTTTTCGCTGAGCGGCGGCTTTGCAGTGTTATCGCGGGTCATAGCTCGATGGTCAGACCATCGTAGGCGATTTCGAACCCCGCTTCCACTACCTCGCGATGCTCGTCGCTGTTCTCGTTCAGGATTGGATTCGTGTTGTTGATGTGAATCAAAATTTTGCGTCCACGCGCTTCTTTAGGGTATTGCGCCAACAATCCTTCGGGGCCGGAAAGCGGAAGGTGGCCGATATCTCTCGCGGTTTTCTTCGTGCGGCCGGTGGCGAGCAATTCTTCGTCTGACCAGAACGTGCCATCGATCAAAGCAACGTTCGCGGTGGCGGACTGCTTGGCCCAATCCGAGTTGTGCCCGGAAAGCGCTGGCGCGACAAATAGCTTCTTATTTCCTTGTTCGAGCGTGAGTCCTACGCAAGCGTCATCGGACGGCGCGCTACGGCGTAATTCCTCGCTGGCATAGTCAGGGTAGGTCCGCCCGACCGGAACAGCGCTGTAGAAAAACGTGGGAGCATCACCGGAATCTGGCGACAGGTGGCAGCCGATACGGCGGTTGCTCGTTAGCGTTTGCCATTGCACGGGAGGATCGGCGCGATCGAGCACGCGGAAGATGCGATTTTCGCTTTTGAGGATGCGCTGCACGGTGGGCGTGGCGAAAATAAAGAAGCTTTGAAACTCGCGCAAATGCAGCAAGCCCATCACCGCGTCCACATCGGCGGACGTTAGAAACACACCCGCGATTGGAGAATGTCCCCGCTCATCGGGAGACGGAGAAAGATCTCGCGCAGAGAGCATCTGAGAGCGCAGGTCCGGAGAAGCACCAACCAGGAACCAAACCCCATCCATCGGCGAAAACGCGATCTGGGCCTGCGTGCGGGCTCTGCCGCGCAGCGTTCCCATGCGCAGGCCGTGGCAGTTCGGACAGGCGCAATTCCACTGCGGAAAACCGCCGCCCGCGGCCGAGCCAAGAATTTTGATGAGCATTCAGAGAGCCTTCGGCTGGGTTGCTAGGGTAAATCAGGCGGGGACCGACAGACAAGCCGCTAAACACACCAACACCCTTTACGCAAACAGGACAAGGGTGGGGAAGAGATTAAAGCTCTGCGTTGGAGTACGAGCTGATTTCGCAGTTCAGATCAACTTCTTCGTGCTGAGGTGTGGTCCATTCCATTTCGGGCCGCTCCTAAACCGGGGTTAAATCACGCTCAAAAAATACCACACCGAGCAGGAAAAGGGAAGCGACTTGGATGGGTTTCCGATCGTTTGAACCGGCCATACTCCGGACCACGTTGGCTACCGTGCTACTACTTATAGACAGAAAGCTCTTCCGATTCCACCGCGCCTTGGGGCTTAGCTCGTTATCTCTTGAGCCAACCAAATTCCACATTTTATTCACAAACACTGCGGATTTCGCTTGACATGCGCCAGAAACAAGATACGCTGTGGTGAAAAGTGGGGCAAAGTGGTACAGAGTAGAGTGTAGTAGAAGGAAGTAGCGCTTCCTAGGGGGCAGTGGTCTAAGTGGGCAAACTGGTCCTCCAACGAGACGGAACTCATGAAACTCAGGGGAAACTATCCGGCGAAAGTCGACGAGAAGGGCCGTCTCAAAATCCCCGCGTCTTTCTTAGAGGAATTAAAGGAATTCGGCAACCTGTTTTATATCACCAGCCCAAATGGCGAAACGGCCCGTATCTACCCGATGAAGGTGTGGAACGAGATCGAAGACAAGCTGGCGAAGCTGCCGAGCACGAATAAAGCGAAACGCAAGTTTTTATTGCGAACGAGCTACTTTGGTCAGGTTGTAGAACTGGACGGTCAGGGCAGGGTGCTGATGCCATCGGTCTTGCGAGAAAAGGCGCAAACGAAGGGCGACGTGGCGGTGCTGGGCGCGTTGGATTATCTGGAAGTGATTAATAACGCGCGGGCTCTGGACCAGATGGATAAGGACCCGTATACGGACGAAGACGACAAGGTTTTGGGCGATTTGGGAATTTAGAGAGTTTCAGGTTCTCGATTTTCATTGGGGCAGTGGGCAGAAGTTAAGCGAGTCGGGCGCGACAGGCAAGCGATTGGGCGCGTTTCATACGCCGGTGATGCTGGAAGAGGTGTTGGCATGGCTGCAGGTAAAGCCAGACGGAATCTACGTGGACGCCACACTCGGAGCCGGAGGCCATTCGGCGGCCATCGCCGCGCGCTTATCGTCGGGCCGGTTGATCAGCCTGGACCGGGACGCACAGGCGCTGCAGATCGCGCGCGAGCGGCTGAAAGAGTTTGCGAGCAAAGTGAGCTTGGTGCAAACGGAGTTCTCAAAGATCTCGGAGGCCGTGCACGGGTTGGGGATAGCGACGGTGGACGGGGTCTTGGCCGACTTGGGAGTTTCGAGCATGCAGCTTGATCGTCCGGAGCGTGGATTTTCATTCCGCGAAGCAGGGCCGTTAGATATGAGGATGAGCAGCGGGGAAGCGGAAGAAGACACGCTGACGGCAGAAGAGATTGTGAATCGATGGCCGGAAAAAGAAGTAGCCGACCTGCTCTACCGTGAGGCGGAAGAGCACGATTCGAGAAGGATCGCCAGGGGGATTGTGAAAGCGCGGCCGATACAAGACACCGCGCACCTGGCAACGGTTGTGGCAGGCGCCCGGAAGCAGTGGGGAAGGCAGAAACTGCATCCCGCGACAAAAACGTTTCTGGCGCTGCGGATAGCGGTGAATCGAGAGATGGAGGAACTCGGGCAGTTTCTTTACCGGACCCCTGCCACATTAAATTCCGGCGGACGCTGGGTGATGCTGACGTACCACTCAAGGGAAGACCGCCCGGTGAAGCGCGCGTTCCAGGAAGGTGTGAAGGAAGGGACGCTGAGGGTGCTCACCAAGCATGTGATTGTGCCCAGTGAGGAAGAGCAGAGAGCGAACCCGAGATCGCGAAGCGCGAAACTTCGGTGCGCAGAGAAGGTGTGAGATGGCGACGGCGTATCAGTGGAGCGGTGCAAAAAATCTGGGCGTGCAGCAATTTCGAAAAGCCGAGACGCTGAAGCCACGGTTAGTGGCGCACGCGGGGAGCCGAGCGAAAAAGCCGGCGATGGTGGAATGCTATACCGTCAAGCGCATCGACAATTCCCGTCTGGTGCGCCACGTCGAGCCTGTGAAGATGCGCAACTTGTACAGGACGGTTGCGCTCGGCGGAATTATCGCTGCATTTTGCATGTTTTACATTTACCAGCACTTCCGCTGCATCGACCTGAGCTTTCAACTGGAAGATCTGAAAGCAAAGACGGTGCAAGCACAATCGTTGAACAGCAAGCTGAAGCTGGAGATTGCGTCGCTCCGGGATCCGCATCGCATCGACGTGATCGCGCGCCGAGAGTTGGGCTTGACGCAGCCGACTCCGAACCAAATGCGCGAATATTCGAATACGGACGGGTCGGAAGTAGCGGCGATGCAGTACGTGCGTCCGAACCACGCTCCCTGAGGTCGCCTGGCGATCGATCCGCGAGCGCTGAACCATCACGAGTTCTGAAACAAGTTTGATGTCCGCACGGAGCGCGACCCGGAAGCCAGGAACCATGGAGCAAGAAAAAGTTCACGTTCGCTTGCTGTTTCTTGCCGGGTTCGTGCTGTTCTGGATGAGCGCTGTCTTCGGGCGAGTCGCCTACCTGCAGTTGTTCCGTCACAGCGAATACCTTACACGCGCCGCGCGGCAGCAGCGGCATACCGTCGACATTTATCCAAAGCGTGGCGTGATTTTCGACCGGAACATGCACCCGCTGGCGATGAGCGTGCCGGTGCAATCGGCGTTTGCGGTTCCGGGAGAGATCAAAGACCGAGCCATGGCCGCACGGTTGCTGTCCGGAGTATTGGCCATACCAGTGGAGGAGATCCTAGAGAGACTCGATTCCGGCAGCCCGTTCGTCTGGATCAAGCGCAAACTGCCGCCGGCGAAGTCCGAGGCGGTGGAATCGCTGAATTTGAAAGGTGTGTACCTTCAGGAGGAAAACCAACGCTATTACCCAAAACGCGAATTGGCAGCTCACGTTATCGGATTTGTCGACGTGGATGAAAAGGGGCTGGGCGGCATCGAGCACGAATACGACAACCTGATCCGCGGCAAGGAAGAGAAGATCATGGTGATGGCGGATGCGCACCAGCGCTGGTTCGACGGCGGCGAAGCACAGCGCGACCGCGGCGCGAATGTGGTGCTCACCATCGATGAAAAAATCCAGTACATCGCGGAAAGGGAGTTGGCGGCGGCCATTGAAAGGACGCATGCACCGGCCGGAACGGTGATCGTGCAGGACCCGAACAGCGGAGCCATTCTAGCGCTGGCGAACTGGCCAAAGTTCAACCCAAACGCGGCAGTCGATGTGCCCGCGGAACGGAGAGAGAACCGCGCCATCAGCCAGATCTTCGAGCCGGGATCGACTTTCAAGCTGATCACACTGGCCGCCGCTTTCGATCAGAACCTGATCCGGGCCGATGAAGTTTTCAATTGTGAAAACGGTGCGGTCGTTGTGGCCGGTCACCTGATCCACGATCACAAGAAGTACGGAATGCTGACCGTCGCGGACATCCTGGCAAACTCGAGCGACGTGGGAGCCATCAAAATCGCGCTGCGATTGGGCTCGGCAAAATTCTACGACTACATCCGCGCCTTTGGATTTGGCGCACCGACCGGCGTGGACCTGCCGTGGGAGAGCCGGGGATTGTTGAACCGGCTGGATCACTGGGGCTCCTACTCGATTGCATCAGTCTCGATGGGACAGGAAGTGGGAGTGACGCCGCTGCAGATGATTACGGCGGTTTCATCAATCGCAAATGGAGGATTGCTGTACAAGCCACACATTGTCCAGGAAATGCGACGTGGCGAATCGGCTCTACGTCTTGAGGGTCCGTCCGCGCTGACGGAACCTAAACGCACGGTTCGTCCGGAGACGGCGGCAACGATCCGAAATTTGATGGAAGGCGTAATTCTGCACGGCACCGGAACCAAAGCGCGGTTGGACGGCTGGACCGTGGCGGGAAAAACGGGCACGGCGCAGAAGATCGATCCTGCGACAGGTAAATATTCGCACTCGAATGTTATTGCGTCGTTCACCGGATTTGCACCGATTAACAATCCCGCAGTGACCATTCTAGTTTCTGTCGATTCGCCCGGCGGATATCCGCATGGCGGGGGAGATGTGGCCGCGCCGGTCTTCAAGAGAATTGCGGAGCAAATTCTGCCCTACTTGGATGTGCCGCAGGACTTACCTCTGAACCCGCAATGGATGCAGGCGGCTTATCGGAAGAAGGCGGACAACGACGACGGTTCGTTGGATGATTTGTCGGAGATCGATTTTAACGCCCAGCCTGAGGTGCCAGAGGCGAACGAGGAGTCCGTAAAGCCCGAAGCGGCGAAGGTGAAAGTGGCGAGTTCGGCGGAAGCGCTGATGTCCGCGGATGCAGGCGGCATCGAGGTGCCGGATTTTTCGGGAAAGTCAATGAGAGACGTCATCGAGGCGTGCATGCGCTTGGAGCTAGACCCGGTTTTGATTGGCACGAGCGTTGCGATTCAACAATCACCGGCGCCGGGAGCGAAAGTGCGCCGGGGCACAAAGGTGACGGTGGAATTCGGCGATGCTCCGGCACATTCGCGCAAGTTGAAATAAGAAAAGGGTTTACGACGCAGATGCCGACAGGAATCGATACGACCTCTAAGATAGGGAGGAAAGGAAGGCAGTCCGGAGAGGCGGAACAGACACAGACTGTGGCTGAGCGGGAACAGACCGGCGGAGTCGCCTTGCAGGAGTTGTTGCAGGGCGTAGAGGTGCATTCGGGGCTTCCTGAAAAGCCCTTGCGTATTCGCCAGGTGGCCAATGATTCGAGGAAGGTCGAGACGGGAGCGCTGTTCGTTGCGATTCACGGCGTAGCAACGGACGGAAACCTATTTGCGAAGGAGGCAGCGGCTCGTGGCGCGGTTGCTGTGATGAGCGAGGACCCGGCCCCCGCGGAATGGCAGAAGGAGATTCCCTGGATTCAGGTGCGCGAGGGAAGAAAAGCGCTGGCCATTGCCGCGGCGAATTTTTATGGACGGCCGGCACAGGCACTGAAGCTGGTGGGAGTGACCGGCACGAATGGGAAGACGACCACGACGTCGTTGATCGATTCGATTTTACGCGCCTCGGGAGCGAAGACCGGCTTGTTGGGAACCATCGCGTACCGCACGCCGCGCGGCGAACATCCCGCTCCGAATACCACGCCGGAATCGCTCGATTTGCAGAGTTTTTTCCTGGAGATCCGAGATGCTGGAGGGACCTACGCAACGATGGAGGCAAGTTCCCACGCCCTGGCGATGAACCGCTTGTGGGGCTGCCACTTTGCGGTGGCCGTCTTCACCAACTTGACGCGCGACCACATCGATTATCACAAAACATTCGACAATTATTTTGCGGCGAAGCGGTTGCTGTTTGAAGGTACCGGCGCGGACGCTCCGGATGTGGCGGTCATCAACACAGATGACGAATGGGGAAAGAAGTTGGCCGGGTTGGGGAAGAAAACGCTGACCTATGGGTTGCAGAACGGCGCGGATTTGAAGGCGAAGAAATTTCAATTGAGTTTCAAAGGATTGAATTTCATGGCGCAAACGCCGAATGGGCCAATCCAGGTCGAATCGGCGCTCGTTGGACGGATCAATGTGTACAACATTCTTGCCGCGATGGGGGCAGCGATCGGGTTGGGCATTTCCAATGAAGTGATCGAACGCGGGATACACCACTTGCGCGCAGTGTCCGGCAGGTTTGAGCGCGTGGATGCTGGCCAGCCGTTCCTGGTAATTGTCGATTACGCGCACACGGATGATGCGCTGGAAAATCTGATTCGCACAGCCCGTGAGTTGAACACCAAGGGAAGAATCATCACGGTGTTTGGCTGCGGAGGATCGCGCGACCGCACCAAGCGGCCGATCATGGGCGAACTTTCGGGGCGCCTGAGCGACCTTTCGATTCTGACCAGCGACAATCCGCGGCAAGAGGATCCGCTGAAAATCATTAGCGACATCGTGGTGGGAACGCAGAAATCCGGCGGCAAATATCTGATTGAGCCGGACCGCGCGAAGGCGATCCACATGGGGATCGAAGAAGCGCGCGCGGGAGACATTATATTACTTGCCGGGAAAGGACACGAGGACTACCAGATTTTTGCGGATCACACCATACACTTTGACGATCGCGAAGAGGCAACAAAAGCACTCGGCGATCGAGGGTACACGGGATCGCCGACCGACCAAAGGAATAGCGGCGACGGGTTTGGCACGTAGCGCGCTCGCGTCTCGTTTGAAAAAGAGGTGCGGGCCTGCGGGCCAGTGAGGTGACCTGCAGAAAAAGGAGGAGCCCTCAACCGGTGAGAACGGACAGGAACGGGAAAGCCAAACTCTTGAGGAAATTATGCGGTGGACGGTTGCACAAGTGGCTGGCGCGGTGGCGGGCGAATGCGGGCATGGACTTGACCCCATGGCCCGGTTGGCCGGCGTCTCGATTGATTCTCGCACGATACGTCCAGGAGAACTGTTCATCGCCATACACGGTCCAACTCACGATGGACACGACCACGTGGCCGGAGCCCTGGAGAGCGGGGCGCTGGCGGCAGTGGTGGCGGGGCCGCTGGTGTCGCGCTACCCGGGCTGGGTGCAGGACCGGTGCATCACCGTTCGCGACACACTCGAAGCATTGCACCAACTGGCGCGAGGGGTACGGAAAGAATGGGGCAAGAAAGTTTGCGGCATCACCGGCTCCGTCGGTAAGACCACCACGAAAGAGATCGTGGCGGCACTGCTTGGTTCGCAGCTACGGGTGCTGAAGACCTCGGGAAATTTCAATAACGAGTATGGGCTGCCGTTAACGCTGTTCCGCCTGGAAGACACGGACGACGTGGCGGTGCTCGAGATGGGAATGTCGTTTCCCGGTGAGTTAAAACGGCTGGCGGGGATTGCGCTTCCGGATGTGGCGGTCGAAACACGAGTGAGCCCGGCGCATTTGCTGAATTTTTCGTCGGTGGATGAGATTGCGTTGGCGAAGCGCGAACTGGTCGAGGGATTGCGCGGGAGCGATTCGGTTGCAGTGTTGAACGCGGACGATTCACGAGTGGCGGCGATGGCGTCGGTGGCGCCGGGCCGCGTGATTTTTTACGGCGTGGAGAAGCCCGCGGAATTTTCCGCCGAGGGGATTGAAGACCGCGGCGCCTTGGGGAGTTCGTTCACGCTGGTGCATGGGGGAAAACGGACGCGGATGGAGCTGCCATTGCCGGGACGACATGTGGTGTGGAATGCGCTGGCGGCGATTGCGGCGGCGAGCGTCTGGCATATCGGCGCGAATGAAGCGCCGAGTGTGTTGCGCGGATTGCGGACTCCGGCGATGCGCGGGGAGCTGATTCGATTCGCGAACGGATTGGCGTTGATCAATGATTCATACAATTCGAGTCCGGCGGCGCTGCAAGCGATGATTCATTTACTGGCGGCAACGCCCGGGTATCAGCGACGAATTCTTGCGGCCGGTGAGATGCGGGAACTGGGGCCGAGTTCGCCGAAATTACACCGCGAAGCGGGTGAGCAGGCGGCGAAGACCGGGAAGATTGATTTCGTGATCGGCGTGCAGGGAGACGCCGCGCAGATTGTGCAAGGGGCGGTGGCGGCGGGACTGCCGAGTAAGCACACGAAGTTTTTTGCGACTCCGGAGGAAGCCGGAGAATTTTTGGCGGATGCTGTGAAGCCCGAAGACTTGCTACTGGTCAAGGGTTCGCGGAGCGTGAAGATGGAGAAGGTTGTCGAGGCGATGCTCGCGCGATTTGAGCCTATCGACGCGCCGTCGAGCGTGGGAGGGGGGCACTAGATGCTGTACTACCTCCTCTATCATGTGCTGCAGAAATATTTCAGCCCGTTGAATGTGTTTCGCTACATCACGGTGCGGACGGTGTACGCGAGTTTGACGGCCATGTTTCTGGCGCTGGTGTTCGGGCCTTGGCTGATTCGCAAGTTGAGGGAGCTGCAGATCGGGCAATACATTCGCGAAGAAGGACCGCAGGAGCACAAGAAGAAAGCAGGAACACCGACGATGGGCGGAGTGCTCATTGTAATTTCGACGGCTGTGCCGGTGCTGATGTGGGCGGATCTTTCGAATGCGTTCGTGATGCTGGCGCTGTTTGCGCTGCTGGCGTTTGCGGCGATCGGTTTCATCGACGACTACGCGAAGGTGGCAAAGCGTCAGAATCTGGGGTTGACAGGAAAGCGCAAAATCACGCTGCAGTTCGTAGTGAGTTCGTTTGTTGGGTTTATTTTGCTGGTGCTTGCGACGCACAGCGCGTACTCGACGCAACTGATCGTGCCGTTCATCAAGAGATTCCGGCCGGAGTTGGTGATTCATGGCCTGCTGAATTCGCCGCACTTGTGGCCGCTGGCGTTTCTGCCGTTCATGGCGTTTGTGGCGCTGGTGATCACGGGCAGTTCGAACGCCGTGAATCTTACCGATGGGCTGGATGGATTAGCGATTGGTTGCACGGTGATCGCGGCCGGGGCGCTGACGATTTTGACTTATGTCAGCAGCAATTTTCGGTGGGCGACGTATCTGGAGATTCAGTACATCCCGCGCGTCGGAGAACTGACGGTGTTTTGTGGAGCGCTGGTCGGAGCGTCGCTGGGATTTCTTTGGTATAACGCGCATCCCGCGGAAGTGTTCATGGGCGATGTGGGATCGCTGGCGCTGGGCGGTGCATTGGGAACGGTAGCGGTCATTATCAAGCAGGAAGTGCTGCTGGTCTTTGTAGGCGGAATTTTCGTTGTGGAAGCTTTGTCAGTGATTTTGCAGGTGGGGTCGTTCAAGTTGCGCGGCAAACGGATTTTTCGCATGGCGCCGATTCATCACCATTTTGAGTTACTTGGCTGGAGCGAGAGCAAAGTGATCGTGCGATTTTGGATCGTGGCGCTGGTATTTGCATTATTTGCGTTAACGACTTTGAAATTGCGTTGAACGGGAGCCGCGGAATGCGCGGAAACCAGGATGCCAGGGTCGATTGAGCTGCGGAGGATGCGCGTGCTGGCCATCGGGCTGGCGCGGACGGGAGTGGCGACAGCGCTGTTTTGTGCCAAACACAACGCGATTGTGACGGCGACGGACGCGCGGCCGGAAAACGAACTGGGAGATGCGCCTGCAAAATTGCGCGAGGCCGGTGTGAAGCTTGAGTTGGGCGGGCCAGTGGAGAATACGTACCTGGCGCAGGATTTGATTATTCCGAGCCCGGGCGTGCCGGCGGATGATCCGCTGTTGTTGAAGGCGCGATCGAAGGGCATCACGGTGTGGAGCGAGATCGAGCTGGCGTACCGGTTTTTGGAAGGCGAAATGATTGGCATCACCGGATCGAACGGAAAGACAACGACAACGACGCTGGTGCACCACATTTTGAAGACGGCGGGAAGAAATGCCCTCTTGGCTGGAAACGTGGGCACTGCGCTCATCGGCCGGGTGGATGAGATGAACGCAAAAACGGTGTCAGTGGTGGAGTTGAGCAGCTTTCAATTGGAATTGACGGATAAATTTCGGCCGGACATTGCTGTGTTCCTCAATCTCACACCCGACCACTTGGACCGACACAAGACAATTGAGGCGTATGCAGCGGCAAAGGCACGAATTTTTGCGAAGCAGACCGAGCTGGATGCGGCGGTGCTGAATGCCGACGATACGCCGACGGTCGCGTTGGCCCCGAAGAAGCCGCAAGTGTTCTGGTTCAGCCGCAAGGATCGCGTGGAGAAAGGCGCGTGCGTGAAGGGAGATAGCGTTGTGATCGTCCATCGGGGCAAGGAAGAATTGGTGATGAAGGTTGCAGAAATACCGTTGGCGGGGGGGCACAACATCGAAAATGTTCTGGCGGCGGCGACCACGGCACGGCTGGCGAATGTGGACGCGGCAACCATCGGGAAAGCGGTGAAGAGTTTTGCGGGCGTGGAGCACCGGCTGGAGTTTGTGGCGGAAATTGGCGGCGTGCGCTACTACAACGATTCGAAAGCGACGAATGTGGACGCGACCTTGAAAGCGCTGGATGCGTTTCCGGGAGGCATCCTGGTGATTCTTGGCGGCAAGGATAAGGGTAGCGATTACACCGTGCTGCAAAAGCCGCTGCGCGAGAAAGCGGTCTTGGCGCTCCTGATTGGAGCGGCGGCGGACAAGATTGAGAAGCAGATCGCAGGAAGTGTGGCGATTGAGCGCGCGGGGGCATTGGGAGCCGCAGTGCAAGTCGCCTCGCAGGCCGCGAAGTCAGGAGACGTAGTGTTGTTGGCGCCCGCGTGCGCGAGTTTTGATCAATTTGAAAATTACGAGCACCGCGGACGCGTGTTCAAGGAATTGGTTCGCAAGCTCGGACAGAGTGCGGAGGCAAAGGCTTAAGCCTCGTCATTTCGAGGGGAGCAAGAATCCGCAATCGAAGAGGATTCCTCGCGCCGCAGACTTCGCTCGGAATGACGAGGCTACCTTTTGCGAGGTGAGGAGGGACAGACGCAGTGGCGAGACGCTCAGATACGGACCGGTGGCTGTTTGGAGTGACTCTCATGCTGTGCTTGCTGGGCGCGGTGATGATTTTCAGCGCTTCGGCGGTTACGGCGGAGCAACAGTTCGGACATTCGTATCATTTCGTTCTGCGGCAGGTGATTTGGTTGGCGGCGGGACTGCTGGGAATGTTCGGTCTAATGAAATTGGATTACCACAAGCTGCGTGAACCGGCGGTGGTATACACGGTGCTTTGCGTTGTCCTGGTCCTGCTCGTCGGCGCGTTGTTCATGGATAAATCACATGCCACACACCGATGGATCAAGCTGGGTCCGGCGCAGATTCAGCCGTCGGAGCTGACCAAGCTCGCAGTGATTTTGTATCTGGCCTGGTTTCTGGATTTGAAGCGGCGCGGCGCGACGAGACTCGATTTTCGACAAGAAGACTTCATGCACACGATCTTGCCCGCTGTCGCACCCATTTTGATTTGCGTGGGGCTGATCGTGCTGCAACCGGACCTAGGCACTTCGGTGGACATCGTGTTGATCATGACCGCGATTCTGTTTGTCGCTGGGCTTTCCTGGAAATGGATTGTCGTGGGCGCGGCCGCGGCAACGCCTGTGCTTTTTTTCTTGATTATGCATGTCTCCTACCGAAATGCGCGGCTGATTTCGTTCCTGCATCCGGAGAGCGACCCACAGGGAGCTGGATTTCAACTGCTGCAATCCCTGATCGCGGTGGGTTCCGGAGGGTTCACAGGTGTCGGACTGATGGAGAGCAAGCAGAAGCTGTTCTACTTGCCGGAAGCGCACACGGATTTTATCTACGCGGTGATCTGCGAGGAGCTCGGATTCATCGGCGCCGCAATTGTAATCGCGTTGTTTGCCACATACGCCTGGCGGGGATTGCGTGCGTCGTTCACCGCGCCGGATGGGTTCGGCAGGATGTTGGCGTTGGGGGCGACGGCGATGGTGATGTTTCAGTCGCTGATCAATTTTGCGGTAGTGCTGGGAATGATGCCGACGAAAGGGATTCCGCTACCGTTCGTAAGCTATGGCGGATCGAGTTTGCTGGTGATGCTGTTGGCTACGGGTGTGCTGTTGAACGTAGCGCAGCAAGGCGGCAATGCGGGCGTGCGGGTTTGAGGGGCCAACGGTGAAATTGCTCATCGCGGGCGGCGGAACCGGCGGACACGTATTTCCGGCGATCGCGATTGCGCAGGAGTGGTTGTCGCGAGGCAAGGAGCGGGAAGTGGTTTTGGTAGGAACACAACGCGGAATCGAAATGAAGTTGGTACCGGCGGCGGGATTGCCGCTTGAAACCATTCGCGTGGCTGGGTTGAAAGGAAAAGGTGGCACAACGCTGCTGAAGAATTTAGGAATGCTGGGAAACGGACTGTCGGATGCATTTACGGTGCTGAAGAAGCACAAACCCGAGGTTGCGTTCGGCGTTGGGGGCTACGCTGCGGGACCGATGCTTCTTGCAACATGGCTGAAAGGGATTCCCAACGTGATCTTCGAACCGAACGCAGAGCCGGGGGTGACAAACAGGTTGCTGGCTCGATTGGCTAAGAAGATTGCAACCGGTTACAGGGTGTCGGCACAGGCTTGGGGAGGAAGAGCCATGGTGACCGGCTGCCCGGTTCGGCCGGAGTTTTTTGCGATTGGAGCGCGAAAGCCGGTGAAGCCATTCCATCTGTTAGTGACGGGGGGAAGCCAGGGCGCTTTGCCGATCAATCGAACGTTTATGGAAGCGGCGGAGTTTTTGGCGAAACGAAAGACCGAGATGCAGATCGTGCACCAGACTGGCGAGCGCGACTATAATAATGTGCGCGCCGCGTACGCGCGACACGAGATGCAGGTTGAAGTCGCGCCGTTTCTCAGCAACATGGCTGAGCATTTCGCCTGGGCGGATATGGTTGTGTGCCGCGCGGGAGCGATTACGGCGGCGGAAGTGGCGGCAGCAGGCCGGGCAGCGATTTTCATTCCGTTTGGCAAAGCGACGGACAGCCACCAACTCCGCAACGCCCAGGAAATGACGAACGCGGGTGCGGGACGGTTGATCGCTGAGCCGGAACTGAACCCGGAACGTTTGACCAAAGAGATTTTCACCTTCCTGGACCAGCCCGGAGAGATTGAAAAGCTTGCGACGAAGGCGCGCAGCTTGGCCCATCCTTATGCAGTGCGCGAAATCGTCGATTTGATTGAAGAAGCCGCTTCGCAGCTCGGGCAAGCACCTCGCGGATCGGGACAGGCAAGCCGGAAAGAGATTAGAGGAGCGTGATGGTATCGTTTCGCAATTTTCAACGCATTCATATGGTAGGGATCGGCGGCATAGGCATGAGCGGGATTGCCGAAGTTCTACTGACGTTGGGCTATTCGGTTTCCGGGTCGGACACCAAGCCATCGACAATCACGGAGAGGTTGCAGGACTTGGGCGCAACCATTTTCGAAGGACACAAGGCCGCGAACGTGGAAGGCGCGCACGTGGTGGTGGTGTCCTCGGCGGTGAAGCCCGACAACCCGGAAGTGCTGGAAGCGCATAAACGGAAAATTCCAGTGATTCCGCGGGCAGAAATGCTGGCGGAATTGATGCGCCTGAAATATGGGATCGCCGTCGCCGGGGCGCATGGAAAAACAACGACGACGTCGATGGTGGCTTCGATTCTGGCGGCGGCACGCCTGGACCCGACCTTTGTGGTGGGCGGCAGAGTGAATCAAGCGGGAACGACGGCGCGCGTGGGCAAGGGCGAATATTTTGTCGTCGAAGCAGACGAGAGCGACCGCAGCTTTCTTATGTTTGCGCCCGTGGTAGCCGTGGTGACCACGATCGATCGCGAACACCTCGACCAGTACGCCTCTCTTGAGGATATCCAAGGAGCGTTTTTACAGTTTGTGAACCGCGTGCCGTTTTATGGAGCCGCGGTGCTCTGCCTTGATGAGCCGAACGTCCAGGCCATCATTCCGAATGTAAAGCGGCCCATCATCACGTATGGGACGTCGAGTCAGGCGGATTTGCTGATCAACGAAATCGAGTTGAAGGGATGGGGAAGCTCGTTCCGTCTGACGTACAAGGGCGAAGACCTTGGAATTTTTGAGTTACCGCACCCGCCGGGGATTCACAACGTGAGGAACGCCGCGGGAGCGGCGGCGGTGGCGCTGTATCTCAATGTTGCGTCGGATTTGATTCGCGAAGGGCTGGCCAAGTTTGCGGGTGTCGGCAGGCGCTTCGACGTCAAAGGCAGCGTGAATGACATTACCGTGGTGGACGATTACGGCCATCATCCGGCAGAGATCCGCGCGACACTCGAAGCGGCTCGCGCTTGCAAGTTCAACCGCCTGTTGGTGCTGTTCCAGCCGCACCGGTTCACACGCACGCAGCATTTGTGGGACGACTTTTCGCGAGCGTTCAACCAGGCGGATGTCCTGGCGTTGATGGATATTTACGCCGCCAGCGAAACACCGATTCCGGGGATCACGAGCGAAGCGCTGGCGAACAGCATCCGCGAAGCCGGGCACAAAAATGTGCACTACTTCAAGTCCATGCAGAACGCGCTGGAATTTCTGCTGCACGAAGCGCGGCCTGGCGACGCGATTCTGACGATCGGCGCGGGAAACGTGAGCCGGGCGAGTAATGAATTGATGGTGTTGCTCGGCACAGAGTTGCGGGTGGACGATCGGGTGAAAGATGCGCATTGAGAGCGCCAAGATTCTGGAGGCGTTGCCGAAGCTGTCTGTAGAATTGCAGTGCGGTGTTTTGCTGGCGGGGCTGACGTCCCTGGGAATTGGCGGTACCACGGACTTGTTGCGGATTCATCGCCATGAATCGATTCCAGAGTTGCTCGATCTGCTGGACGAGAATGGCGTGGCGCACAAATTTCTCGGAGGAGGATCGAACCTGCTGGTGATGGACGGGGAGCTGCCGTTCGTCATCCTGCAATTGGGGCAGCCCGACCCGGATGTGGTGGTTGAGGGAAATATCGCTAGCGTGGATGCTGCGGCGGACTTAGGGAAAACCGTGACGTTTTGCGCGAAGAGAAATCTCGGCGGAATGGAGGGCTTGATCGGCGTGCCCGGAACGGTCGGAGGCGCGCTGCGCATGAATGCCGGCGCGTACGGAACGCAGATCGGTTCGTACGTACGGGAAGTGATCGTTTACCGCGCGGCCGAACGCAAGATCGAAATCCTTAAGGGCGATCAAATTTCCTTTGAATACCGGCACACTTCTTTTGCGCCGGATGATATGATGCTGGCAGTGAAGCTCGAACTTCCCTCCAAGCCGTACTCGGAAATTCTCCAAGGCATTCGTATCTGCAACGAAAAAAGACGCGCCAGCCAGCCCATGGGGCAGAAGAGCGCCGGCTGCATCTTCAAGAATCCTCCGGGGGCGTCCGCGGGGCGGATGATCGATGAGCTCGGTCTAAAAGGATTTTCCGTAGGAGATGCGCGGGTCAGCGACCGCCATGCAAATTTTTTTGTGAACGCGGGGCGTGCTTCTGCCGCGGATATGCTGGGGCTGATTGCGGATGTGCGTGAACGCGTGCAACAGGAATATGGGGTGACTCTCGAAAACGAGGTGGTCGTTTGGAACGCGTAAAGCCAATACAGCGGAACGCTTCGGCTCCCGCCGCGGCGGGGAGCGAGCCGTACCGCCCGGAGTTGGTAACCGACGATGAGCCGCGGTACCTGCGGCGGCAGAAACCGGTGGAGATTCGCCGAAGAAAATTCAGCGGCAAGGGCGGGACGCATTACCGCCAGATGGCCGTGTGGACGCTCGTGGGAGCCGCGGCGCTCGGCGTCGGAGCATTCTCGGTACGCTACTTGCTCTATTCTCCGCAGATGTTGCTGCTGAAGCCGGACCAGATTGAGGTAAGCGGGAACCATATTGTGGCGCGGGAAGATGTGCAGAAATTGTTTGCAAAAGACCGCAACCATAGCGTGTTGAGGATTCAGTTGGATGCGCGACGCGCGCAGATTGAAGAACTGCCGTGGGTGGAGGAAGCCAGCATTCAGCGGATTTTGCCGAATCGCATTCGGGTCTTCATAACGGAACGGACTCCGGTTGCGTTTTTCCGAAACGGGACAGAATTGACGCTCATCGATGCGCACGGCGTGCTGCTGGACCGGCCGCAAGGCGAAAATTTTTATTTTCCGATTGTGACCGGATTGACGGAGAGCTTGCCGCGGGAAGAGCGCGAGAAGCGCATGCAGATCTACCTGGAGTTCATGAAGGACGTGGATCTGGTGAAGTCCGGTTCTTCGGACAACGTCAGCGAACTCGATTTGAGCAATCCCCGGGATTTGCGGGTGGTGCTGACCGGGCTTGGCGGCGGCGCCGATGCTCACGCGGTCACGGTGCACTTTGGGCAGAACGATTTCACCGGAAAATATCGCATGCTGGTGGAAAATTTTGCTCAGTGGCAGGCAAATTCAGGTCCGGTGCATTCGATTGATCTTCAGTATTCCCGGCAAGTGGTGGTGAATCCGGACACCAGCACTTCGGCGAGAAACCGATAGAGTTCGGCAGGAGCGAATATTGGCGAAGAAGGATAAATACGTGGTCGGGCTGGACATCGGAAGCACGAAAACATGTGTGTTGCTTGCCGAGATGGCAGACGAACAGGTACGTTTTCTGGCGCTGGGTGCGGCGGAGTCGAAAGGGTTGCGGAAAGGCCTGATCGTTAACCTGGACTCCACGGTCAGCTCGATCCGGCGCGCGGTGGAAGAGGCGGAGAGCGTCGCGAATGTTCCGATCGAATCGACGGTGATTGGCGTAGCCGGCAGTCACGTGCGCGGAGTGAACAGCCGGGGCGGCGTGTCCCTAGGCCCACGGCCACGGGACATCGAGCGCGAGGACGTGAAGCGCGCCATCGATACGGCACGGAACATTTCTTTGCCGGAGGACCGCGAAGTGCTGCACGTGCTGCCGCACGAATTTCGCGTCGACGCGCAGAACGGGATTCGCGATCCGATCGGAATGGTCGGTCACCGTCTGGAAGCAAACGTGCACATTGTTACGGCGTCGAGTTCCGCGACGCAGAATCTGGTGACGGCGGCGAACAAAGCCGGAATTTTGATTAACGATACGGTGCTGGAGCCGCTGGCTTCGGCGGAAGCCTGCCTGACGCAAGACGAACGGGATTTAGGCTGTTGCCTGCTGGATATTGGCGGCGGAACAACAGAATTGATCGTGTATGGCGGCGGAGTCGTTCGGCATACCGGCGCTGTTGCGATTGGCGGTGACCACTTCACGAATGATTTGGCGGTGGGATTGCGGACGCCGATTCCGGAGGCCGAGCGCATCAAGCGGCATCATGGTTGCGCCGCTGCGGCGCTGCTGAGAGACGACGGCTCGATCGAAATCGGCAGCGTAGGCGACCGACCGCCGCGAACCATTTTTGCGCACGCGCTGACGGAGATCATCGAACCGCGCGCGCAAGAGCTGCTGACGCTGCTTGCAGACGAGTTACAACGCGCCGGATTGGACCGGCAAATCCCGGCTGGATTCATTTTGGCCGGAGGTGGGGCGAGACTGAACGGATTGCAGGATCTCGCCGAGCAAAGCTTCCACCTGCCGGCGCGCATGGCGCAGCCGCGCGGGATCGCAGACCTGCCGGAACAGGTGGCGCAGCCGGAATATGCCACGGTGGTCGGGCTGGTGCTGAGCGCAGCGAAGGCAAGGCGGTCCGGACCGGCGCGGGCAACGAGTTTGGTGTCAAAGCTGCGGGCGATGTTTGCAGGGGCGTAAGGCTCCGGAGCGGCGCAAGAAGCGGTTTTTGGCGCCTTTTTCCACAGGCTGGCAAAACTGACTGTGGAATCGCAGTAACACGGGATTTATAAATGACTTTCACCAGCCGGACAGGGGGAAACGCATGACAGCGAAAGACGCAGGAATCCGGATGAGCTTCAGCGAGGAGTTGCAGCCCGCCAAGCTAAAAGTGATTGGTGTCGGCGGCGGCGGCTGCAACGCGGTGAACCGGATGATCCGCGCCAAAGTGGAAGGCGTGGAGTTCATCACCGCGAACACGGATTTGCAGGCGCTGAAGATGTCGCAAGCACCCGTGAAATTGCAGCTCGGCGCAAAGCTGACGAAAGGGCTAGGCGCGGGGGCGAACCCCGAGGTTGGCCGGAAAGCGGCGCTCGAAGATACGGAAAAAATAATTGAAGCGCTCGAAGGGTCGGACATGATTTTCATTACCTCCGGGCTCGGCGGCGGAACGGGAAGCGGCGCCGCGCCGGTGGTGGCATCGCTGGCGAGTGAACTCGGTGCGTTGAGCGTGGCCGTGGTGACCAAGCCGTTTGCGTTCGAAGGAAAGCGGCGCATGCTGCAGGCGGAGCAGGCGCTGCAGGAACTGGTCGGTGTGGTAGACACGGTGATCGTCATCCCGAACGAGCGGCTGATGGAAACCGTGGAGCCGGGAACGAGTTTCTTCGATGCGTTTCGCATCGCCGACGACATTTTGCGCCAGGCGGTGCAGGGCATTTCGGACATTATTACCGTGCCGGGCATCATCAACCGGGACTTTGCTGACGTGAAGACCATCATGCATGGGCAGGGCTACGCCGTGATGGGCACGGCGGTGGCCAGCGGAGCAAACCGAGCGGTGGATGCCGCGAACCGGGCGATCTCGAGCCCACTGCTCGAAGACAATTCGATTCAGGGCGCGCAAGGCATCCTGATCAACATTTGCGGCAGTTCTTCGCTTTCACTGCAGGAGGTGCATGAAGCTTCCAGCGTGATTCAGAAAGCCGCTCACGAAAATGCCAACATTATCTTCGGCGCGGTGATGGACGACGCCATGAAAGATATGGTGAAGATCACCGTGATCGCCGCCGGCTTCAAGGAAACCGCGAAGAAGCAGATGCCGCAGAAGCAATCGTTCCTGCCGCGTACCTGGAAAGCCGGACGCGAAGTGCCGGAACAGCCCGAACTCCCGGTTCCGCCGCCGAGCATCGTGAACCAGGTAAAGCAAAATGTGCATGAAGTAGCGCCCGAGCCTCACAAGGACGATTTGGATGTGCCGACGTTCCTGAGGCGGCAAGCGCAGAAGGCCTAGGACGGACATAGCTCGACACGGTGGTTGCTACGGAACAGTCCAGCCGATGTCGTTGCATTCCGAGTAGACAGCTTCACATGGCGGCGAAATAGGATCGTCGGCGTTCGCTTGGCGTGGTTCTCCTGTTGCGTGGATTGCTACCGGTTGATCTGAAAAATAGCTGCGCAGGCAGTTCTGCCCGTAACTTTGGCATTGAACGGAGATCGCGAAGCCGTTTGCATTGCCGGCTTTTCCGGGAGAATAGCGAGCGACAAAGTCTCGCGCCTCAAGGCGCGTTCCTCCTTCCGCGATTGTCGGCATCTCGTGTCCTAGGGCTCCCATAATTTCCGGCGTGATCGTGGCGGGCGCGATGCCGCTGCCTTTGCTCGCGATGTACGCCTGGATGTTACTTCGGAGTTGGTCGACTTGAGAATAACTGCGGTCGCTTGGCATGATCATGATTTTGGGGGTCACGCCAGCCATTTCCCACGGGTAATCGACAAACACAATTCCGCGGCTGTTGACTAGCATCGGATTTCGATTCACAACCCCTTTTGCTTTCGGAATCGCAGTCAACTGAAAGTCGATGATGCGATGGGTTTTTGCGTCGAACTGCGGCGTGTAGGCGAATGTGTATTCGGGAATGGCATTTGCCGCCGGCACACGCTCGCAGCCCGAATCTCGGAGCAGATTTTCGAGCGTTGCCGGGAACTCAGAATCCGGATGAACCATACGATTCGTGAGAAGACACGCGGTTAAGGACACAATTCTCTGGCGAGCCAGCATTTGCGGTTTGTAGAGATCCATGTCTTTCTGTTCTTTTCGCCGCTCGGTTTTTTGCTGGGCCCGGTACGCGGCAAGACGCAGACGGGGAAATCCAACCGCCAGGTAGAGCCAGGTCACAGCGACCGCCAGAAAGAATGCGCCCCACTGATTTTTCCCGATGCGGGCGGCGGCAATGCCGATCCAAGCTGCGATCGCCAAGTACCCGAGCAGACAAGCTCCGGCGGTGAGCAGGCCGGGATCCGTTCCATGAGTTCCTGAACTTCCGGTCGAGAGGCCGAGGAACAGAAACATCATCAACACCATTCCCGGTGACATGAGCAAGACCGCGCTGAAAAATCCCCCAGCAATGCCGGCGCCCATGATGGTGTTTCGCCTGTTCCGGGTGGAGAGCAGCGCGAACGAAGCAATCTGCGGTAGCAAAATGAATCCTGCGAAAAGTAAGGAAGGCCAGACAGTCTCGGGGTGCAGGCCATTGGCCCGGTCGTGCCGGGCGGCCGCCGAGGTGTAGAAGAAAAACGAATACAGGCAAGCCGCAAGGAATGCGAGGAGCAGCGCGTTTTTTATTCCATACAGGCGAGTTTCTCGAACCCAGTTCGCCGGAAGGGGATGTGAAATTGGAGTTGTGCCCATTGCGTTTGTGGGTTGCCTTAGGAATAGGAATACATCGAAACGCAAGTTCGATCGAAATACATCGAGACCATGTTGCGTGAAACGCCATCATCATGTTCGGCGGCCGCTGGGTCGGACGAAACCCAGAAGAAAGACGCGTTTGAGGAGGATTATGGGCCGGGCTCCGGCCCGCCGCTGGCGGTACCTTCAAAAGGCGGCGTAGAAAAGATTCGACCAACTTCGTTGGGGAACAGCCCCGCACAAACCCCTAGTTCAAACCGCCGAATGATGACGTCCTTGGTTGATGACGCCCGCGGCGATTCTTCGACAATGCCGTTGTCGAGTAGTTTCTGACGATTGTCGTACAGCGTGCTCCGGCCGAGTCCTGGGATCATCCGCGTGACGGGACGCCGCCGTTCAAGCGAAGTTTCATGGCCTGAATTTCGGCTTCGAAGCGCTGGAGATTCCCGCTGCCGTAGGGAAGCACGCTGCCCAGGCCTGAGTGGATTTCCTGAGCGTGCGTACCGGCGATGATTTCGCGGATGTTCGTGGCGTCGAGGCCGCCACCCGGCATGATCACGATGCGGTTTGCGGCGGCTCGGACAAGCTTTCGCAGCGTTTGTGCGCCCTGGGCCGCAGTCGCGGCGCCTCCAGAAGTAAGAATCCGAGTCGCCCCGGTGGCGATGACGTCTTCCAGGGACTGAAAAGGATCGGAAGTCTCGTCAAAGGCGCGGTGGAAGGTGACCTCCAACGGGCGCGCCCATTCGACCAATTCGGTGGTGCGCTCGACGTCAACCGAATCGTCGTTGCGAAGGATTCCGAGGACCACGCCGTCCATGCCCAGATCGCGCGCTACGGAAATATCGCGTTTCATCATCGCAAATTCGTTCTCGGTGTAGACGAAATTCCCAGCGCGTGGGCGAATGATCGGAAAAACGGGAATTTCGAGTTCCTCATGAAGCTTGCGCGTCGCGGCGACCGAGGGCGTGAGCCCGCCGCGAGACAGCTCCGCACAGAGTTCGATGCGGTCCGCGCCGCCACGTTCGGCGGCCAGGGCGGTATCCAGCGATTCCACTGTAATTTCCAGAAGTGTCCGATGCACCAATGAATCCCTTTGCCTGGAGTTGGGCTATGGAGCTTATATACCGTGTGAAGGGGCAAGATGCAACGCCGCCGGCAGCGACAAGAATCGTGGATGACACTCCCCTGGCACCGAGCTGTGTTAGGCTCTTGCCGAATACCCCCGGTCTCATCTCGTGTGAAGTGTTGCAGCGGGGAGCCTCTGAAAAGGAGACCGAAAATGAATCGAATCGTTCTTGGAGTGAGCATTGCGCTGATGGCGATGGCGACTGCAGGATGTGGAAAGCCGTACCACCAAGAGGATGAACATTATGTCCTTGTGGCGGCCAATATCAATCTTCCTTACTGGCAGGAAACTTCCGCCGGCCTGACCGACATCGGGAAACAGATGGGCGTGAAAGTAGAAATCGTGGGTCCGGGAGGATTTTCTCCGAATGAGGAACTCACTGCGTTCCAACAAGCGGTGGCGCAGCATCCTTCCGGAATCCTTGTGTCCGTAACGGATCCAAAGATTTTCAATGATCCTATCGATCATGCCTTGCTGCAGGGCATACCGGTCATCTGCATCGATGCGGACGCGCCGGAATCGAAACGCGTTCTCTTTATCGGCACGGACAATTTCCGCGCGGGCCAGGACAGCGGAAAACGCATGGCGAACCTGCTCGGCGGGCAAGGCCGCGTGGTGATCATCGCGCTGGCCGGACAATTGAACAGCGAGGAGCGGGTTCGCGGGGTCAACGACGCGCTAAAGAAATATCCGGGTGTGCAAGTCGTGGAGACCATCGATGACAAAAGCGACGAGCGCGTGGCGGCGGACGCCATCGCCGGCCTGCTACAGAAGAAAGAGAAAATTGATGGCATCATCGGTTTGGAAGCTTCCGGAGGAGAAGGCGCTGCGGACGCGCTGCACCGCCTGGACATGACCGAGAAGATCAAGATTGTGGCGTTTGATAAGGACCCACAGACGCTCGACGGAATCGATCGCAAGTGGATTACCGCGACGGTGGTGCAGAAGCCGTACGTGATGGCGTTTTACGGAGTGCGATTCCTGGACGACCTGCACCACAACGCAGTGCACGAGTTCAAGGATTGGGCGACGGCGCCGACGGCGCCATTGCCGACGTTCGTGGATACGGGCACGGCTGTGGTGGACGCTACGAATCTGGCGGCATTCCAGAAGGCGTTGGCGGAGCATCCGAAGTCTCCACTGGGACAATGATCTGGAGATCGATGAGAAGAGGAGAAACAGGAGAGGAAACGCTAACGCAAAGAGGCAGAGGGCGCGGAGTAAGCGCAGAGAAGAGAAAAGACTAGGACATGGCTGAAAAGTGGGCTCGGCAGAAGAGAAGGGTTTCCTCAGGGGCTAAGGCCCGGATTTTCTTGGCTCTGAATGTCGGAGCCCTGCGAAGTTCAGGATGAACGGACGCTCCGACCCACTAACCGGCATTTATGAAATGGCTTAATTAATGCCTTCTAGGCCAGGCCGTAGGCGGCGAAGCCGACGATCGAGGCGAGGCCGAGGGCCGAACCAAGGACCGCGCCGGCGAGCACGTCGCTGAGAAAGTGCATGCCGAGCACGATGCGCGAAACGCCGATGCTGATGGCGAGGAAGTAGAGCGGCCATTCGAGGCCTGGATAGAAGTAACTAACCACCAGAGCGATCGAAAACGCCGTCATCGTGTGGCCCGACGGAAAGGAAAACTGGTCGGGCGGCAACACCCTCGCCCAGCAGTGCGGCTGAAACTGGCAGGGCCGCGGGCGGTGACTCAGGCTCTTCAGAAGCTTGAAAACAAGAATCCCGAAGATCGCAGCAGCGCCGGCGGCGCCGAACGCGACATAACCGCGCGAGCCGCCGAATGCAAGAAGAAGGGCGCCGAGGCTATACCAGAGCCAGCCGTCTCCCATGCGCGTGGCGGTCAGCATCCAGTAGCGGATCCATCGAGGCGCGCGCCAATTGTTCAGGCGCCGCATGACGCGCTGATCCCGATTTTCGATGAATCCCCAAACTGTTTTTGCCACGGCCATGATGACCTCTTAGCGAGCCAAACCGGCCTCGAAAGCGGAATCCGCTTCCCAGAGCATGCGTGGGCGCCGAGTCTCTCCGAGCAGGGGAGCGGTCCATTTCTTACAGAAGCGAATTTCGTTCAGCCAGTGTCCCGCGGTAATGGCAGGCATCAAAATAGCAAAAGGGAGAATCGCGGCGGCGAGAGGATTTTCCTTGAGCAAGCCTCCGGCGAAGCAGCAGATGTCGAGAGTCAGCTTCTTGTAGGAGCCGTGCTCGCCGTGGACGACACCGCGGCCGGCGCGCAAGCCGAGGAAAAATTCGCTCACCGTGCGGGAGGCCGGAACCTGCGTAAACGTAAGGCCCACTCCGCCGAGAGTGTGGGAATCACTTCCGCCCACTCCGATTTTGCCCAGCCTTTTTGCCAGCACTTCGGCACTCCGGTTGGCCTCGCGCCACATCTGGCCGTTGCGGATTTCAAATGCCGGGACGTACGAAGCGAACCAGTTGAAGTCTTCCCATTGGCGTTTGCCCGTGAGGCCGGAGAACACGTGATTCACGCTGAAGAACAGTTTACGCTCGGTGAGATACATCAGCAGAGCGATAAAATCGTTGCGACGACGCTGAATTTCCGCGTGGTCTTTCTCGTTGATGCCGTAGACTCCGAGGTGCATTTCGGTGCCGCTAGGCATGCGCACGGTGACTTCTTCACTCAGGAAGAAGTCGGGATATTTGCGGAGGACTTCGGCGGCTTCAATAGAGTCGTGATCGGTTACCGTTACGATGGACATCCCGCGCTGTTTGCAGCGATGGTAGACGTCCTCTGGCTGGTTGTAGGATTCGCGGCAAACGCGTGTGAGACCTGGGGTATTGCACATCCCGGAGCCGGTGGTATGTACATGAAGGTCGCAGCGCATGTGAAAATATTAGGCATAGGATATGAACAGACCATAAAGAGGGGGAGAAATGTGAGTGAAAAATCGATGGAACTCATTGAACACAAACAAGGTTAAGAGTTTTCCACATGGCATGTAGAGTGCTCTTGCAGCGGACCCAAAAGGATGTGCGAGAATGCTGCCTCAATGAAGAGAATTCAGATCCTGTTCCATGATGCGGGAGGAGGACACCGCAACGCCGCCGTTGCGCTACAGACGGTTATCGCGCAACAAAACCGGCCCTGGCAGGTGGATTTAGTCCAATTTCAGGACCTTACGGATCACCTGGATGTCCTGCGAAAACTGACAGGGATCCGCATCCAGGAGCAGTACAACATTTTGCTGAGGAACGGATGGACGCTCGGCGCGTCGCAATTGCTGCGCGTACTGCAAACGACAATTCGAGTGTTTCACGCGCCGATGGTGAGGCTTTTGGCGAAACATTTCCAGAAACAACCGGCGGATTTGATGATTTCGGTGATTCCCCATTTCAACCGGGAGATCGCGGAGGCGTGGAGCGGGTGCTATCCGGAACGGCCGTTTGTGACCATCATCACGGACCTGGCCGATTTTCCACCGCACTTCTGGATCGAGCCTGTGAAGGAACAGTACGTGATTTGCGGGACGGAGACAGCCGTTGAGCAGGCGCGCCAGATGGGAAAAGATCGGTCACATATTTTCGCGACATCAGGAATGATTCTGCGGCCGGATTTCTATCAAGAAGACAGGACGGATCCCATCGCTCTGCGCAGGGAATTAAATCTGCGGCCGGATTTGACTGCGGGAATGTTGTTGTTTGGCGGGTTCGGGTCGAAAGTGATGTACGAAATTGCGGAGCGGCTGGAGGCGGCGGACTTGCCGCTGCAACTAATGGTCATTTGCGGACGAAATGAGAAGCTTGCGGAGGAATTTCGCTCCAAGGCGTGGAAGATTCCGCTGAACGTCGTGGGCTTCACGAAAGAGGTGCACCGGTTGATGCGGGCGGTGGATTTCCTGATTGGCAAGCCCGGTCCCGGAAGCGTCGCCGAAGCCATGGTTCGAAGGCTGCCGGTGATTCTGGAATGCAATGCCTGGACACTGCCGCAGGAACGCTACAACACCGAGTGGGTGAAAGGAAAAAAAGTGGGAATTGTGCTGAAGGATTTCGGCGAAATCGTCGTCGGCGTGAAACAACTGTTGCAGCCGGGGAAACTCGCCGAATTCAGACGCAATACAGAGTTGCTGGACAACCGCGCGGTCTTTGAGATTCCGGAAATTCTTGCGGAGTTACTTGGCGAAAAAGCTCCCGCGAATTAGTTGTTAGTTGCTGGCGCGTTCGGCGCGCGGCGGGTGGGGCAGATGCGGCTGCGAGTTCGGAGATTCCAGCGGCAGACTGGCGTGGGGCTTTGCGCAGGTCACCGCCCAGCGACGCGTTGCGAACTTCGGCAGGTCGCACATCTTGGCGCATCCCGCCGAGGCCTTAGCCATCGCGCAGTGGCAGTAGCAGCCGCTGGCAGAGGGTTGATTGAGCTTTGTCGAGGTGTCGGCCCACGCGGCAACGGCCAAAACGCAACAAGCGACGAGCAGATCGAGGACGAGCCAGACAGCGAAACGTCGAAGGCGATAGAGAAAGAGAGCTGGCATGACAAGCAGTGTCAACGGCGTGCGGCAGAAAACCGATAGCACGTGCTTACCAAAAGTGGCTATTACCCTGGTTCTGAAAGTACTAGGTAAGGCAACTCCAACGTGATGAGAAGCGGGCGTTCGTGGAAAAGCTCCAAAAGGAAATTTGAGTGCTGATTTGGGTCAAGCGATCGGGTCACCTGCAGATCTAAGTGTTTTAATAGCAAATCTTTAGCAGGAATATCAGACAGTAAGAAGCTGAGGTGTGTGGGCGCGTTTCAAGAAAGCGTTCCAGCAAAGTTACTGGCGCGGGGGAGGGGATTTGCCTGTGCTTCTCTGGGACATGTAACCAACTGCCTCTGAGAGGGAAGCTAGGATGGATGACCCCACGCGCCGGTGTCAGAGTGGCAGTGCTTGTAATAAACACATAATGAATCATTTGTCTGAATCGCGGTCGGTTCTATTTGGCGAGTCAATTCGATCGTAGGGACTTTATAACCAAACGATATCCAGTTCGGGGATTTGGAATACCTTTCTTGAGCCACCATTGACCGCAGGACGAGCCAATTTGCCGAATCCATTGCGAGTTGTCCGCCGATTGGATCGCTGTGAACGCGGACGCTCCCACACCACCGGACTATTTTTCTATTTTTTCAGTCCACTCCGCGTCGCTGTCAAAGCGATTCTTCGGTATCAAATCCCGTTTCGTTTGGCAGTCTGGACAGCTTTGGACGCCGATTTGTCGTTCCGTCGAAACTTGACTCCGAAGGCCCAGGGGCCGCCGCCTCCGCCCCGCTTCGAGAATCAAATGAGTCGGGATTTGCACTTTGAAAAGCCCGGCCATGAATTTGGGGCGGCAGACGCTGCTGCGGGTCTTCGTCTGCGGGTCTTCGTGAGGACAAGAATCCCCTCAGCGTTGTGAAAGAGCACGCAGGCGAAACGTCATTGGACACTGCCGGAAACCCATCAAAGACCACTCGCATGGTTGCTCCGACAGGTTCCGGCAGCGGAGAATAATGAACTGCGTCAAGCGTGTGCCACGAAATTGCCGTGTTGAACCCAGCTGGATTACTTCTTTAGCTCTACCAGAATCACGTCAAGACCTTGATCACCTAAGTTCTCCGGCAAGTGACTCCCAGCGGGAGTGAACATGGTCTCACCTGCGCGAATCCGATGTTCTTCGGTTTTGCCATCAGGGAACGTGAACCTGCAGTGCACATCATTTTGGAAAATAGCCACACTGTCAGGGTGTGAGTGCATGACTGATTTCTCATGCGGTCCGTAGTGGATGCGGAGTACCCGGACACGCTCATTTTCAGTCTCAACCTTGTAATGCTTTGAGTCTACTTTGACTGGGTCCTGACCGGTTGTTTGGGGTTGCGGCGCTGCGGACATAATTATCTCCTTTAAGGTGGGTTGTCTAACCGGGGAGGTCGCAGCTTAGTCCTTGGCCCTGCGAAGGTCAAGCGACAACCGGGTGCGACAACGGGGTGATAAACTCCCCTGCTGATGGCAAAACGCGATGAGATCGATCCAAACTGCCAGCCGTCTTTGTTCGGCACGGACGAACGCATTGCGCCCGACTCGAAAACGCAACCAGTTGTGAGGCAGTTCGATCATTCCCGCATCCTAATCGGAACTTCGGCATTTACAGCGGCGGGATGGGCTGGCAGTTTTTATCCAGTGGGAGTGTTCGTTAATTCTCAGAACAATTCAGGTCTATACCTACACCAACAATCACTACGTAGGGAACGGGCCAGAGACGATCAGTTTGTTTTAGAGGCTACTGAATGACATCCAGGGGATAATTTTCTTTCATCCCGACCCGTAACCTGTTCTCCAGACCATTTTGGTTCTGCTCTATTACGCCCTGTAACGCAAATCCCGCGATTGCCTTACCAAAACGGGACACAATCTTTACTTTTTCTCTCATTACTTGGTCTTGCGTTCCGCGTCTTATTCTCTGAGCACGGTTTGAGGAGTTTGTTCGAAGCGCCGTCGTTTGGAATAAAAACTTCGAAACAAGCGTTATCTACAACGGATGCTCTTAACGTTCAAAGGAGAAATAAACATGAGAAGGTTGTTTTTGCGCATGGCAATGGCAGTCCTCGGTTTCGCCGGATTAAGCATTACCCCAAATGCCCAGGCTGCCGATCAAGTTGTGGTGACCGTGCCGTTCGAATTCGTGATCGTCGGCACAACGCTTCCAGCAGGCACCTATTACATTCATCGGCTATCGGATGATCCGTCGAAAGGACTTGTATTTAGCAACTATGAAAATCACGTGATCGCGGCAGTACTTCCAACCGATGTGATGAGCGCTTCTCCGGAAAACCCGAAGTTAAGCTTCGAAACCGCAGGGGGTGTGCACTTCCTGAACAGAATCCAGACGGCTAACAACGTATTCGACTTCCCGGTCTCCAAGGCGAAGTTCAGTAAAGCCTTGGCAGGTAACAACCCGACATCGTTTGGAACCGCAGGAAAGTAACTGATGATTTGATGCGCGGCAGGGGCGGCCTGGGGTCGCCTCTTGCATGACGAGTGGAGGAGGACCAAATGAGCGTTCACGGTGTTAATGAGTGCGGCTATTGCGGTTCTGTCATCGGCGACGGGCAGAGATGGGTCCGTGAAAAGATTTTTGACCCCGCAAACAAGAGTGGCGGCGATGCAAAGTATCGGCGCTACCATGCTGAAGTATTCTCAGGCGATCAACTTAGCTGCTGGGAGAAGCATTTAATGCAGTTGGAAATTGTTCGCACCACTCCCCGCGCTGCTTAGCTCCGGCAATCCGTGCGCCCCGTTCAAGGGACGCCAGACCAGGGACGTTGCTGCTGGCGGAATTCAGTTGCAGTTACCTTTCCTATTTTTTCCTCCGCACATCCAAACGGACCGTCAGCGTGGTTCGTTTCAATCCGAAATGCTCACGCGTCGTGCTATAAATTTTAGATGCCTAGAACCACGGACCGCTGGCTGCTCTATACCTGCGTGGAAGGTCAGATCACGCCATTATCACGACCATTCAAAACGAAAGCAGACGCGGAAAAAGCGCGTCTCGAATATCCTGAGAAGGAACAGAAGACAATCGGGATTGGCTTGCTTCGGTTCCCGCTAAAATCCAAGGTCTAATGAGCTCAGCGTTCCGTAGGCCGGGAATCTCGTCCAGCTTGTCAGCCTATTCTTGTCAAATTTATCCGCTCGGTCGAACCACAATCGCATCGGCGGACAACTCTGGATGTTGCAAGACTATAATTTTCAGTGTGTTTACCGAACCGATGCGATAATCCGATGCCATCGACTGTGTTTTTACTGTCCAGTCGCAGAATCACCACCGCAAATGGCGCATATCAAGAGTGCCGCGCTGAGGCAAATCCGCAAGCAACTCTTTTTTTTCGCTCTTACCGATCTCCTTATACATCTTCGTTCAGCCACCGTGCCAGAGAGCGGTCACCTCTCTAGGTTCCATTTATATTGACGTGCCGTGATAGTATCCACCAAGTTCGGATACGCCTGCTCCGGAGGAATCCATGCAAGAGGCAACCAGTTGGGACATCGGTGCGTTTTTTACTTTCTCAGTTTTCGTGATGATGTCGGTCGTTTTTCTTTTTCTGTTTCTCGCCCCGGTCATTAAACTCCTGCGTCGAACGGGTCATAGTCCTTTTTGGTGCTTATTCGCCATCTTTCCGGGCGCGAACGTCGTTGCATTTTGGATTTTTGCGTTCAAGCCGTGGCCCATGGATGTGAAATCCTCGAATGCGAAACACTAGCAGCCACTTCTCCGCGTACCCGTGCAAATCGGGCACTATGGCGACAACTTAGAAAGCGTTAGATAGAAACAGAGGCGTTTCCTTGCGCATCCAGATACATCGAGGGCAGCGAGAAAATCAGAAACGCTGTAAGCCACCACGGAATGATGCAAGCCAACAGTCCACGGTAGCCAGCGCGCCACGTAGAAACCAATCCTGCAATCAAGCAAAGAGCTAATGCGGCCAAGCCTGCTCTGAAGGGCAAGGTCAGGGTCCAGAATCCAGCTTTGGCTCCTTCCGGCCTCAGGAAAAATCCGTAAGTGAGACCGGAGTGTGGAACAAGAATCGTGAAAGCCTCTTTTTGCCATAGCCAGACCAAAAGAATTACGAAGGCCGCGGCCATAAATGGAAGAAGGGTTCTTGTGCGACGAAAGATCGCCCAATTCAGCCAGACAGCAGAAAGACTAAGTGCAATACACCATCCCACCAAGACAAACGGCGCAATATCCCACCCGTAACGCTCGGTAATGACCAATGTGACCCACGTTGCGCATATTCCCATAATCAATGGGACCATGGTTGAGAGAACAATTTGAATAGTGGCAGGTTTCTCTCGAGTGGGCATCTCTCGAAAATCTTAAACCGACTTCACGTTTTCCGATTAGAAATTTGGTGATTCGGTTTTCAATCGAAACCCAAAACTCACTAGGTCCCGTTAGTACTCTATCGACCGCGCGCAGAGCACCTCGCCCGGACTTCACGCTTTTGTGAAAACGGGCCTCCGCTGGAGTACGAACGTTTAACTGGAGTTATTCAAAGTTTCCCCATGTCGTCTCGGCCCCAGCGACCAGAATGGGAGGAAAACCAACCTGGGTTCTCTTTTATGGAAGGTCTTTGAGCTTTTTCAGCATCGCGGCGCCATTCTGATTCTTCGGGTTGAGTTGCAGCGATTTCTCGTAGTTGGCGATCGCCAGGTCTTTTTGCCCCGCCTTCATATAAGCTTCGCCCAGGCTATCGTAGACGTTTGAGGACTGCGGATACTCCTGCACGTTGCGCTGAAACATCGCAATGGCGTCCTGGGTTTTACCATCCTGCAGCAGGAAGTATCCGAGCGCGTTCAACGTGCCTTCATCGATGTGAGCGTCCTTTGCTGCGGTGCGTTTCCATTCCGCGTAGCAGTCCAACGCCGCCGCGGTTCCCTTAATTCTTGTCAACAGATACAGCGTCGAAAACGTATCGAGTGCCGGCTTGTAGGTCCACTTATACTCCTGGGCCACAGCCTGAACCATGAACTGAGCCGCGGCGATGCCGCGATCGGAATTGGCCATAATCGCCAAGCCTTTACCGGTCCTGGCATTCATGGTCAGGATCGCCTGAAAGCCTTCATCGGCCCCGTTATGACCAAACTGGTCAGGATCGTCTTTTTCGATAAAGAACCCGAGACCGGCCTGATCCTTCACCGGAGTCAGCATCGTTTCGGTCATTTTTTCGGATAGCACATGATTGGCTTTACCGCGTTTGGAAAGTGCGATTTCAATTGCAAATTTGGCCAAGTCTGTTGGCGTGGTCCACAATCCGGCGGCCGACATTTCTGGATAGATGTGCCAGCGACCATGAATCGTCTCACCGTTCGGGCGGGTTCCCGCGGCGGTTCGAGCGGCCCACGCCGGAGGCAACGGCTGAGAATAGCTGCTGTCCGTCATACCCATTTTTTGGAGCACATTCGTTCGCATAAATTCAGGAAACGGCATTCCCGTTACATCCATCATCAACTGTTGTTCGATGGTGATCCCACCGCCCGAATAGCGCTCCACGGTCCCCGGCACGGTGTCGACGCGGATAGCCTCGGTGTTCGCCGGCTTCTCCCCATTGAGGATTTGCACCAACGTGGGCAGCGGCTCATCCACGTCATAGCCCGGGAACCCGTGGACGGTCAGGCCGGCGGTATGCGACATTAGCCGCCGGAGTGTGACCTTCTCGTTCTTCGTAAACTCGTTTTCAGGTACTCTCCACGTTTTCAATTTCAAATTCACGTCTTCGTCGAGCGACAACTTACCCTGCTCAACTAGCAGTAAGGCGCCGGTGGCCGCCACAGGTTTGCTGATGGAACCGGCCTGAAAGAGGGTCTTCGTCGTGACCGGTTTGTCAAAACCTGCATCTGTTACCCCATATGCTTTCGTCCACGCGATTTGAAAATCGTCGATCACCGCGATACTGAAGCCGGGGATACGGTACACTTCCATTAGCTTTTGCAAACTCAGCTGCAGTGGCAGCTCATTGGTGTTCCAAGAAACGTCTACAGTTTGGGCTTCGATCGCCTGAATGTGATCCCGCTGACCCGGCGCAATCGACTGCGGCCAAGCTGCAGGAGCCAAGCAGAAGAACGCACCCGTCAACAACACGATGGTTATGTTGTTTCTTAAAGACGCCATGTGAGTATCCCTTTCGAAATTGTTTCGCTTGCTCAGCAACGCTGGTAGATACGGAGTCGCTCTGTAACAAGTTCCCTGACCGCTGAAGGGATTGCCCTTTGAGGCTGGTTCATGCACGGTGAGTCCAAGGTCCCGATAAGTTCGCCCCAGTACCTTGCGTGGTCGATTCTCAGGAGCATAAGCCGGTCTGTAAGTCACAACTATGTGTGCCCAAATTTGTGTCCACCAGCACACCCGACCGACTACGGTGGATTGCGATACGACCACAAATAAGTCGAGAATTGAGCGATAGGATGGATGACCCCACGCGCCGGCGTGAAACTGGCATTGAAACGCGCCTTCCGCGGCTCCCGGCCCCAAGCGGGAGCCCCAATTTTTTTAGCCCCGAAACTCGGTAGGGCATTAACGGTAAGTGCCATCAGCCTTTCGGGATTTGGCGAAGGCCTCGGCATGAAAGCCAGCGCTACAAAGGCGACGACCGTCGGACATTCCTCTCGCAGAGTTCGAGCGATGAAGCGGAGTTGGCATTCCCTTCCCATCTGCGGACGGCAGCGGCTCACTTCGCGCCGACACGTTCCTTCACCTGCTTGGAGAGCGCCTGGATCTGTTCGTTGGTGATCTGAATCTCGCCGTCAAGCTCGACCAACAATCGTCCGGAACCTGCGTCCTTGAACTGGGCATTCGTGATCTTGGCATAGCCCTGAACCGCGGGTGGGAGCGTGGCGCTCAGGTCGGTACCTTTTTGCAGGGCGGATAGAACGGCCTTGCGGATTTTTTCACGCAGCCTATCGCCGAGAGTTCCCGAGCGCAGCACTTCGCCGAGCGATCCATCTGCCTGGATAGGGCCGACCTCCGGAATAAGGCGCAGCTCGGTGTTGTCTTCTTCGACAGCCGGTGTGAGCTTCATCTGCATGACCGCGTTACCGCCGATGATGCGCTTTGCTTGCTGTCGTCCCAGGACTTTCGCGCAGGCCCACCGCTCGTAGTGGAGTTGCACCACCGCCTGGCTGGCAGGATCGGCGGGAGTGAGCGTGGCGTTCTGAATCGCGATGCGATCACCGCAATGGTCATCCTTGTCGAGCTGCTCGCTGAGAAGCGCGGTCATGTTTTGCTGGAGATCGGAAAGGTCGGCGTTTAGTTGCAGGTCCAGAATGTTCAGTCCCTGCTTCTTAGCGGTCAGAGTGATAACACCGGAAGCGAGCATCGTGATGCGCTGGTCTTTCACGCTTACCGGGATTTTCACTGGAGGAATATTGAAGGTTACCGTTTTGTCGTTCGCAAGAAGTGGAAGCGCCACGGCGCACAAAATCAAGCTCAAAGCGACGAAAGCAGATTTTGAAGAGCGCCAGTGTTTTGAATTTTTGAAGGAAAGCGTAATCGCGAAAGTCAAACCACCCGGCTGCAGAACACCTTTTTTCACAGATTCATGAGCCCCTGACACCCTCTGTGGGCATTTATATCGGGTCCTTTGAGTGGATGAGAATAAACAGGCATCGGTTGCCCGTCAGAGAGAGCGGCAATGCCTTTTTTTCAGATGAGGGCGAACCAGGCGCTAATTGACTCGGCGGGTTACGGCGATGCCGGCTTGGCCGAGGACGTGGGCGACCTGGGTATCGCGGAGACGCGAGGCGTCGTATTCGAAGGTGAGATGGTTCTTTTGTTCGTCGACGCGAAAGCTGCGTAGGCCATAGGTGTTGGCGAATGCGCCGAGGCGGCTGAGCTGTTCGAGACTCAGGGGAGACCGCAATTCGTAGGTAATTTCGAGGAGCGTCATGCGAGGAATTATAGCAGCACACGCGATGCTTTGCGCACCGGCGCAGCGGCCTGCGGAGCGCGGGCAACGCCTGGCGCGGACTTGACAGTGTATAGGGGCTAGGGGTATATATAGGGGCCGGGGGTATATTAGACATGGCGACAGCAAATCACCCGGCATCGAAAACGGCGCTAGCTTACGCGTGCGGGGTTGCGGGGGGCCGCAAAGCGGCGGCGGTCGACCCGGAACTAAAGGTCGCGAACCTTAAGCGCCTGCGCCGAATCGAGGGACAAATACGCGGGTTGCAGCGGATGGTGGAAGAGGAGCGCTATTGCGCCGACATCATCGTGCAGGTTGCTTCCGTGCAGGAGGCGCTGCGGGGGCTGGCCCGGAACCTGATGAAAAATCACCTGCAGCATTGCGCGGCGAAGGCGTTGACGAGCGGCAAGCCCAAGGAAACAGCGGCGATGTACGACGAGTTGTTGGAATTAATTTACAGCCATCTGAGATAAGCAGAAGCTGCGAAGCAAACAAGCAAAGAAGGCGAGGAGAAGAGCTGTGGAACGCGACCCAGTTTGCGGAATGAGCGTGAATCCGGAGACGGCAAAAGCGCGCGCCGAGTATCACGGGAAGACCTATTACTTTTGTTGCGGAGGTTGCACACAGAAATTTCAGCACGATCCCGTGAAGTATGCTGGCGCTCCGTCGCGGGTGCCGCACGCGGCGACGCAGCAGCAAGCGACGAGCGAAGTGACGGCTAGACCGGGTACGCAAGCTATTCGCTACACCTGCCCGATGCATCCGGAAATTGTGGGGATGGGGCCGGGGAGTTGCCCGATCTGCGGGATGGCGCTGGAGCCGATGGACGTGGTTGCGGAAGAGCAGCCCGATCCCGAATACCGTTCGATGCGCAAGCGCTTGTGGGTGAGCGCGGCGCTTTCGCTGCCGCTTCTGATTTTGTCGATGTTTGGAGAATTCTTAGGGCTGCACGGGGAGCGCGGGACCAGGAATGCGGTCGAGTTGCTGCTTGCGACGCCGGTAGTTCTGTGGGGCGGTTGGCCGTTTTTTCAACGGTTCTGGGCTTCACTGACGAATCGCAGTCCCAACATGTTCACGCTCATCGGGTTGGGAACCGGCGCGGCTTATCTGTATAGCCTAATCGCGACATTGTTGCCCTACGCGTTTCCAGCGTCGTTTCGGGATATGCACGGAGGCGTAGCGGTTTATTTCGAAGCGGCCGCGGTGATCACGACGTTGGTGCTGCTTGGCCAGGTGTTGGAGTTAAAGGCGCGGCAAAGAACAAGTGGGGCGATCCGAGAGTTGTTGCACCTGGCACCGCCGACGGCGACTCTCGTTTCGGCGGATGGCGATAAAGAGGTGCCGCGGGAGCAGGTCAAGCGGCGCGATTTGCTGCGGGTGCGGCCGGGAGACCGCGTGCCCGTAGACGGAACTGTGAAGGAAGGCGGAAGCGCCGTAGATGAATCGATGGTCACCGGCGAGCCGTTGCCGGTGGAAAAGGCCGTCGGCGATAAAGTGACCGCGGGAACGCTGAATTCGAATGGCAGCTTTGTGATGGTGGCGGAACGTGTTGGCAGCGAGACTCTGCTGGCGCAAATCGTGAAGGTGGTCAGCGAAGCGCAACGCAGCCGAGCGCCGATGCAACGCCTGGCCGATAGAGTGGCCGGATACTTTGTGCCGGGGGTGGTGCTTGCGGCGCTCCTTGCTTTTGCCGGATGGATGATCTGGGGTCCAGAGCCGCGATTCGCGCACGCGCTGGTGGCGGCGGTCTCCGTGCTGATCATCGCGTGCCCTTGCGCATTGGGATTGGCAACGCCGATGTCGATTATGGTCGCTGTCGGACAAGGCGCGAAAGGCGGGGTGCTGGTGCGCAACGCGGAAGCGCTGGAAACGCTCGCGAGAGTGGACACGCTGGTGTTGGATAAGACCGGAACGCTGACGGAAGGAAAGCCATTTCTTGCCGGCGTACAGAACCTAACCACACCTAAGCTTTCCGAGGACTCAATTTTGTCATTGGCGGCAAGCCTGGAGCGGTCGAGTGAACATCCTCTGGCGCGCGCGATTGTGCGCGCTGCCGAGGAGCGCAAACTCCCGCCCGATCCCGTCAGCGATTTTCAAGCAAGCCCAGGCGGAGGCATTCGCGGAAAGGTCGCGGGAAAGAGCGTCATTGTAGGCACACTGCGTTTTCTGAGCGCAGCGGGAATCCGTGCCTCACTAGCAATGGCTGCTGCCAACGATCCGCCAGGCGCTTCTGTGTTCAGTACCATCTTTGTGGCGGTCGATGGCGAAGTGGTGGGAGTCTTAAGTGTCGCAGATCAAACAAAGGCGTCGACGCCCGCGGCCATTCGTGAGCTCAAGGCGGAAGGATTACGTGTCGTGATGCTGACCGGCGATCGTCGCGAAGCGGCGCAGAAGGTGGCCGCACAGTTGGGCATCGACGAAGTGCATGCCGAAGTGTTGCCGCAGGGAAAAGCGGAAGTGATTAAGCGACTGCGCGGCGAGGGACGGATTGTGGCCATGGCGGGAGATGGAATCAACGACGCACCGGCGCTAGCGGCGGCGGACGTTGGTATAGCGATGGGTACGGGAACCGACGTGGCGATCGAGAACGCGGGCATCACGCTGGTGAAAGGCGACCTGCGAGGCCTTGTGCGAGCGCGACGCTTGTCGCGAGCGACGGTCGGCAACATCAAACAGAATCTTGCATTTGCCTTTGTTTACAACGCGCTTGGGATTCCGATTGCCGCGGGTATTTTTTACCCGATCTTTGGATGGCTGCTCAGTCCGATGATTGCTAGCGCCGCGATGAGCTTCAGTTCCGTGTCGGTAATCGGCAATGCGCTGCGATTGCGTCGCGCATCCTGGTAAGGAAAATCGCCGGCCAACCTGACCTTCATCCACCCACATCGTCTATAGTCTATAGAAGTGGTGGTCTGGAACATTGTTCCGAAGGGTTTCGTATTAATAAGTGAGTGGGTGAGAATGCCCGGACCGGGGGTCGGTTATGTCCAGTAATGGCAATGGTTTAACAAACGGCAAAGCAAAAAAGAAGAGGCGTCGCAGGATCATTATCGCCGCAATAGCTCTCCTGGTGCTGATTGGGGGCGGGTACGGCGTCTATGCTGCTTTGCGCCCGAGTCATGACATCGACCCATCGAAGCTTGCCGGCGTGGAACGCGGAGATCTGGCGCGCGTGGTAGTTGCTACTGGAAAGATTCAGCCGCTTTCGAAAGTAGAAGTGAAGTCGAAGGCCAGCGGCATGGTGAAGAAACTGTATGTCGATTATGACGACAAGGTGAAAGAGGGTCAGACCTTGATGGAATTGGACAAGGTGCAGTTGCAGGCGGTTGTGCGCGAGGCACAGGCCAACTATCAGGCGGCTTTGGCGTCGCTTGATTCGAGCAAAGCGCAGTTGGAACGGAACAAAGTGGATGCGGAAGGGCCCGACGTGCCGTTTTTGAAGCTCAACATGGATCGCGCCGAGAAGATGTACAAGGACGGCGTGATGTCCAAGAGCTTCGTGGAAGACGCGGAAAAGAATTATCAATTGGCGTTGAACAAGCAGATGAGCGCACAGCGAAACTTGACCGTATCGCAAGCAGAGATCGCAAAATCGGAAGCGCAAGTTTCGCAAGCGAAGGCGGCGCTGGAAAATGCGGAAGAGGATTTGCGGAATTCCACGATTGTAAGCCCAATCAACGGGCTGGTGCTTTCGCGAGATGTGAGCGTCGGTGACGGCGTCAGCTCGATTCTGATTTTGGGTTCGCAGGCTACTCTGGTGATGACGCTTGGCGATACCAGCGAAGTGTATGTTCAGGGCAAGGTGGATGAGGCGGACATCGGCAAGGTGTACCTGGGACAGCCGGCGCGCATTGTGGTGGAGTCCTTCAAGGACAAGAAGTTTACTGGCAAGGTGACGCGGATTTCGCCGTTCGGGAAGGAAAAGGACAACGTCACGACGTTTGAGGTGCGAGTCTCGATTTCAAATCCCGGCGGCGAGCTCAAAGCCAACATGAGCGCCAACGCGGAAATTGTTCTTGAGGAAAAGAAAAACGTGCTGATGGTCCCTGAGGCTTCTCTGATTTACGACAAGGACAGGAACGCATCAGTGGAATTGCCCGATCCCAAAGCCGAGAACGGCCGGAAGAAAACTCCAGTAAAAATCGGAATTTCCAACGGCGTGAAAACCGAAATCGTTTCCGGATTGAACGAGAAGCAGCAAGTCGTCCTTCAGTAACGAGCGCTTATGACTTTTCGCGACCTCTTGCGGGACACGCTGGCGACACTCTGGGCGCATAAGCGGCGGACACTGCTAACGATGTTCGGAATTGCCTGGGGGATCATCTCGATCACGCTGATGGTGGCGGCTGGCGAAGGACTGGGCCGGGGAATCCAGAAACAACAAGAGAATTTTGGCAAAGACGTCATGATCGTCTTTGCCGGGCGCACCAGCATGCAGGCGGGAGGCACGCGCTCCGGTCGAGTCGTACATTGGATGGAAGACGACTACAAGGAAGTGGCCAAGGAAGCGCCATCGTGCAAGTACGTGATGCCGGAGCTTGGGAACAACGTGAAAGTGCACAGCGCCTTCAATAGCGGCGATTTGGATGTGGTTGGGTCGCTTCCGCCGTTCACGGAGATTCGCAGCATCGCCGTAGATAAGGGGCGGTTTTACAACTACGAGGACAACGAAGAAAGCAGGCGCGTGGCGTTTCTGGGCAGCGACGCCAAGAAGCAACTATTCGCGGAACGGGAAGCCATGGGACAGACCGTTGAGCTGAACGGCATACCGTACACCGTGATTGGGATCATGAAGACGAAGGACCAGAATTCAAGCTACGACGGGGTCGACATCCGCAAAATTTTTATTCCCTTTAATTCAATGAAACGGGATTTTCCGAACAAGCCGCCGGCTGTGGAACACTCCGTGGATCGTCTGCTTGCCGCGCCGTGGTCTTTGGAGACGCATCCGGATTGCGTACGGCAGATCCGGCGGACGCTGGCGCGGCTGCATAATTTCGATCCGCGGGATGAAGAAGCGGCGAGCATCTGGGATACGGTGAAAAACGCGCAGGCAAACCGGATGATATTTGTGGGCATGGAAGTGTTCATGGGTGCGGTGGGGGTAGCCACGATTTTTCTCGGCGGGCTCGGCGTGATGAACGTAATGCTGGTGAGCGTTCGCGAACGGACGCGAGAGATTGGCGTGCGAAAGGCGTTAGGAGCTACCAGGGAATCGATCCTGCGGCAGTTTTTCCTCGAGACGGTGATTGTGGTGTTCATCAGCGGGGGCGCGGGGTTGATTATTTCGTACGGACTCTGCGGGATGGTGAATCTGTTGCCGAAAATTCCGTACTTTGATGGCTTGGATGCGAGTTGGCAACTTGCGGTTCTGACGATCAGCTTACTCGGGTTGATCGCAGTGCTTTCGGCATTGTACCCAGCGAATCGCGCGGCATCGGTCGATCCTATAGAGGCACTGCGCTTCGAGGCAGGCGGCTAATGATCGGTGAGATATTCAAAGAGGCTTGGGTGGCGCTGGGGCGGAATCGCGTGCGCAGCTTGCTGACGATGACTGGGATTTCGTGGGGAATTGTCGCGGTGACGCTGCTGCTGAGTTATGGCGCGGGTTTTCGCAGCGTCTTGCTCTACACATTTGAAGTGTTCGGCAAAGCGGCGGTGATTTGCTGGCCGGGAACCACGAGCGAACAGGCCGGTGGCGAACGGGCAGGGAAGGAAGTGCATTTTCAGCAGGACGATGCCGACTGGGTGAAGGCGCAATCGCCGCTCATCAAGCGCGTGACGCTGGAGACGGTGAAATTCGAGGGAATTTCGCACGATGAGCGGCTGTCGGAATCGGCGACGCGAGGAGTTTTCCCGGAGTATGGCGAAATGCGCAACGAGGTGCCTTCCGAAGGACGCTGGATTTCCCCCGAGGATGTGGCAGAACGACGCCGGGTGGTGTTTCTCGGCGCGCGGCTGAAGAAGAAACTGTTCAGCGGCGAGCCAGCCGTGGGCGAAACGGTGCGGATCAACGGAGTGCGTTTTACGGTCATCGGCACGATGGACATGAAATTCTCCGACAGTTGCTATTTCAATTGCGACGATGAGTCCGCATTCATTCCGTACACGGCGGCGTCGGACGTGTGGGACGCGCGGTATGCGAGCGTAATGGTGTTCGAGCCAGTGGCGCCGCAATTCGAGGCGCAGGCGATGCAGCAGTTCCGCACAGCGGTGGCGAACCGGCAGCATTTTTCGCCGAACGACAAGAGAGCGATCACGATGTTCGGACGGCAGGAGTTCAAGCCGATCTACGACGGGATCACGCTGGGAATTGAAGGGCTGCTCTTTTTGATCGGTGCAATGACGCTGGGAATCGGCGGCGTGGGCGTGATGAATATCATGCTGGTGTCGGTGGAGGAGCGCGTGCGAGAGATAGGCTTGCGACGGGCGCTGGGCGCGCGGAAATGGCATATTCGCTGGCAATTTTTGATGGAGGCTTTGGTGCTCACGTTGGCCGCGGGCGCGGTGGGGATGATTATTTCGTGGTGTTTGACGTCGGCGATTGGGACTTTGCCGTTCCTTGGACCGGCGTACGAAGACGACAGTGGAAAAGTGGATATTCACCTAGCACTTTCGACGACGACATTGTTTTTGTCGACGATGATCCTTGTGGTGGTCGGAGTGATCAGTGGCTGGTTGCCAGCGATGCAAGCTGCGAAGCTGGACCCGGTCGAAGCGCTGCGGTATGAGTGATGTCTCCCCTCCAAAGTATGTAGCTCGCTCTTTTCAGGGGTGAGACTTCCGCCGCAAACTCGGGATCGATCGCGCCAGGGAAAACCCTCAGGCCTGTAGTGTGGATTAGGTTGAGATCCTTCGCTTCGCTCAGGATGACATTTTCATTGAGGTAGTTGGTCGAGTTGGCCAATTTGCTGAACTTTATGCAACTTCTGCCCGTGGAACTCCATCCTGTTATATTTGTAGAGGCTGCTCGGAAGCGAGAGCAGATTTGAAGGATTCGAGAGGAAAAATGAGGCGAAGCAGGCTGACGAAGTTGCGCATGGTTACGGGGATTACTGTTGTTGTGGCGGTTTTGTTGCTCGGCGGAATCATTGAGGGGCACGCGGTTTTGAAAGAGTCACAGCCGGCGGCGAATAGCAAGGTGACCGGGCCGGATGTGCCGATTATGCTGAAGTACAACGTGCGGGTAGACGCCAAACTGTCAAAATTGCAATTGCTGAATCCGGACAATTCCACGAGCGACCTGAAGATCGACCCGCAAGGCTCCCCGGACACTCTGAATGCGAAGGGCACGGGACTGAAGCCGGGCCTATACAAGATTCGATGGCAGGTGCTGGCACCGGATGGCCATATAACGCGGGGAGAGATTCCTTTCACGGTTACAGGTTCCTGAGCGGGAAGCATGGTCGAACTGCTAGGCATATTTGGTTTTCTGGTGGTGTTGTTGCGGGCGGCGATATTGTGCCTGCAGACAGTGACGATCGGCGGTATTTTGTTTTGGATTCTTGTGACGCGGACAGCGGAGCTGCGCAGCGAGGAATTGCAGCGCTCGAGCTGGAAGTTGATCCGCGGCTGCGCGGTGGGACTTGCGTTTGCGCAGCTGTTTTTCGTGATCACCAATTCGCTGGTCCTGACGGCGTCGACGGCGATACCGATCAGCGACGTGCTCAACGCCAATTTTGTGTGGGCGGGAGTGCTGGCGATAGTGGCGGCGCTTGTTTTGACGGCATTGCCTGCGGGGCTAAGAAATAACGCGAGCTTACTGCCGCTGCTGCCGGCAGGGGCGATTCTGGCGGCGACGGTGATGACCAGCCACGCGGCCTCGCGGATCGACAATCGCTTGATGCTGGTGAGCATGACGACTCTGCATTACCTGGCGACGGCGGCCTGGGTCGGCGGGCTGCCGTATCTGTTGCTTTCCGCAAAACGGATAATGGATCGGGAAGCAAAATTTCAGATCATGCGGAATTTTTCGCGGCTTGCGCAGATCAGCGTAGCGGTGCTGTTTTTTGCGGGATTTGCGATGAGCCTGGTGTATGTCGGCTCATGGAATGCGATGTATGGGACCGCGTATGGAGTAATGCTGGGCGCGAAGATTGCGATGTTTTTGGTGCTGGTGCTTTTGGGCGCGGCGAATTTTTATATCGTTCGCGGGCTGACGACGGATTCTGGAACGGGTGCGACGAGCTTGTTGCGTTTTGGTGAAGTGGAAATTGGGATTGGGCTGACGGTTATTCTGACCGCGGCATCGATGACGGCGCAGCCGCCGGGCGTCGATCTGCCCGACGACAGGGTGACGCTGCACGAAATTGCGGAGCGCTTTACGCCGCGCATGCCAAGATTTTCGAGTCCGCAGGTGACGCAGATTTCCGAATCGACAGAAGAGTTGACGAAGAAGGCGGCCGCAGAGGGGAAGAAGATGCCGGCGTCGTTCGTTCCAGGAGATACCGGATTTAATACGAACACGCCTGCCGATATCGCGTGGTCCGAATACAACCACAATTGCGCGGGGTTGGTTGTGTTTTTGATGGGCATTTTGGCGCTGCTTTCCCGGAGCCGATATTTTTCGTGGGCAAAGATCTGGCCGCTGACGTTTCTTTTGCTTGCGGTGTTTCTTTTCTTTCGGGCAGACCCGGAAAATTGGCCGATGGGGCCGAATGGATTCTGGGAAAGCTTTTCACAAGCGGATGTGCTGCAGCATCGCGTGGCGGTGCTGCTGATTATTGTTTTTGCGATATTTCAGTACCGCGTGGAGACGAAACGCGTGAAGTCCATGGGCGCTGCACTGGTGTTTCCGGCGGTGTGCGCACTCGGCGGGGTTGTGCTGCTGACGCACACGCACGCAGTGACGAATATCAAAGAGGAGTTGCTGGCGGAGTTGAGCCACACGCCCCTGGCACTATTTGGAATTATGGCAGGATGGTCGCGGTGGCTGGAGTTGCGGCTGCCGGTTGAGAATCCGAAGCGGAAATATCTGGCATGGGTGTGGCCGGTGTGCTTCATCATGGTCGGGTTGATTTTGATGGATTACCACGAGAGTTGAAGAGGAAGGGATGGGGAAAGCCGCGCTGATTGTTGTGGATGTGCAAAGGGATTTTTGCGAAGGCGGTGCGCTGGCTGCCACGGATACGTTGTCGCTGTTGGAGCCGTTGCAGAAGTGCATCGAAGCGGCGCGGCGGGCCAAGGCGGCGATTATTTACACGAAGGATTGGCATCCGAAGAATCACGAGTCGTTTGAGACGCAGGGAGGACCGTGGCCGGTGCATTGCGTGGCCGGGAGCGCGGGCGCGGAACTCATGCCGCCGTTGCGGGCCGAGACCGGAGAAGTGGCCATTCACAAAGGAGTTCCCGGGGTCGGCGCAGGATATTCCGGATTTGAGTTGACGGGACTGGAAGATCGGCTGAGGGAATTGATGGTGGAGCGTGTGGGCGTGAGCGGGATTGCGGCGGAATATTGTGTTCGCGCGACGGCGATGGATGCATTGCGGCATGGATTCGAGGTTACAGTGTTGACCGACCTGATTCGGGCGGTGAAGCCGAGCGAAACAGCGAAGGTGCTGGAGGAATTGCGCAATGCCGGCGCGCAGATGGCTACCGCGGCGCAGTGGTTGGAGCGTTTGTAAAACCCAAGACCCGTCCTCAGAAAACGAGGGTTGGGGCACCCACGGAATTTGAAGTTCGAAAACCCAAGAACCACATGCAGCACCGTCTTCTTGGCTCAGGGCAAGCGTGTGGGGCAACCTCAAGTCCAAGAACCATCCTCAAAAACAGGGCAGAGCGCCAGGGACACAACCCGAAGATGCCTTCTTGCCCTTCGAAGCTCAGGGCAACAAGGCACGGCGATACATGGAGGCTGAAAATTCGGCTAAGTTTGGCCGAGGATGGCGTCGAAATAGGCGAGGAGTTCGGGGGAGTTCCAATCCTGGGGGCCGATGATTTTGCGCAGGATGACGCCTTTGCGATCGATGATATAGGTTTCCGGCCACATGGAAGTGCCGTAGTCGGTGGCGATTTTTTTGGATGGATCGCGGTAGGTGGGGAAATTGATGTGCTGGTCGCGGATGAATTTTTCGTAGGCGGATTCGTCCTCGTCGATGCTGACGCCGAGAACCACGCCGTTGCGCGAAGCGATTCGTTTCTGAAGGTCGATGAGGCTCGGAGTTTCCTCAAGGCAGGGGCCGCACCAAGTGGCCCAGAAATTCAAGACTACAACTTTGTTGTGCAGGTCAGAAAGATGAGAGGGCTTGCCGTCGAGGTCCAAGGAGAAGTTTTCCGCTTTGGTACCGGCGATCGAAGATTCGCCCTGGCGATAGTGCGGCAGCGTGAAAAAAGCGAGAACGGCGGCAGCGAAACCCATGCTGCCCCAAGCCATGATTTTGCGGAGGAGGGTGTTCATATGCCGCTATAATAGCGCACGGTCGACCGACGGAGTAGCCTGAGACTTCCCCTCGAGAGCATGAGCGTTTCCTCGCAAAATCTAATTCAAGTGACCGCGATTGTGCCGGCGCGGAATGAGGAACTTGTGATTGGCGCATGCGTGGAATCGTTGGCAGGACAAACCCAAGTCGGCGAAATACTGGTAATCAACGATCAATCCACGGACCAGACTGCGGGCATCGTGCGGAAGAAAATGGAAGCAATCCGGAAGCTACGACTGCTTGAGGTGAAGGAATTGCCACCGGGCTGGATCGGGAAGAATCATGCGGTGTCGATCGGCGCGCGCGAAGCGAAGGGGAAGTGGCTGCTGTTCACGGACGCGGATACGGTACATGGCGGCGATTCAGCGGCGAAAGCGCTGTCGATCGCAGCGGTAGAAAACGCAATGATGGTTTCGTTTTCGCCTCAGCAGGTGATGGAGACGTTGTATGAGAAGGCGCTGATCCCGTATGTATATTGCCGGTTAGCGAGCAAGTTTTCTTATGCAGAAGTGAATGACCCTAGAAAACCGGCAGCCGCAGCGAATGGACAATTTCTGATGATCCGGCGAGATGTTTATGAGGCGGTGGGAGGACATGCGAGCGTTGCGGGAGAGGTGTTGGAAGACGTGGCGTTGGCGCGGAGGGTGAAGGGCGCGGGTTACCGGATCTGGTTTGGGAGCGGAACAGGAATTGCGCGCGTGCGTATGTACCGAAGCTTCGCAGCAATGTGGGCGGGATGGAAGAAGAATTTGTATCCGCTCATGGGAAACAGCGCAGCGGCACTGGCCAAAGAGTACGTCCTGGCGGTAGCGCCCGTTTTTGCGATTTTGATCGCCACAATCTCTGCGTTTTTATTCACAAAATCCCAAATGTTCGCGCTCTGCGTGGCAGTGATTGGGGTTCTGGCGCTCGCGCTTCTCTTTGGAGAGCAGTTAAAGCGCCGCGGTTTCACCGTTGGGCTCGCGATCTATGGAATCCCGGGTCGACTGCTGTTCACCGGTGTCCTATGGGCTTCCTATCGGAGCCACCGGCGAGGCAGGTTGGAGTGGAAAGGGCGGGAGTATCCAGCGGGTACCCCCGGCGCATCGAAATAGGTGAGAAAATAAGAGATATGGTGTACCTGACACGAAAAATCGAGTTTTCCGCCTCGCACCTGTATCACAGCCCGACGTTGAGTGTGGAAGAAAACAGGCGGATTTTTGGGAAGTGTAACAATCCGCATGGGCATGGGCATAACTACACGCTAGAAGTGACGGTGGAAGGTGAACCGGATCCGGTGACAGGAATGGTGCTGGATTTGAAAGAACTGAAGGCGATTTTGGAGCGCGAAATTACGGAGCGCATGGACCACCGGTTCCTGAATTACGAGGTTGCGGAATTGAAGGGTCAGATTCCGACTTGCGAGAACATCGCTCGTGTAATTTGGAAATTGCTGGAGCCGAAGATTACCCAAGGACGCCTGCATAAAGTGCGCTTATATGAATCAGCGGATATTTTCGCGGAGTGTTGCAGGAACGGAGCGAGCCGAGCGTGAGCGACGCCCTCAAGGTTGTGTTCGGACGACGATATAGATTTGCGGCGTCGCACCGGCTGCATACCGAGGAGCTGAGCGAGGCAGAGAATTCTCGAGTCTTTGGGAAATGCAACAATCGGTTCGGGCACGGGCATAACTATGTGGTGGAAATTCACGTGTCGGGGCCGGTTGATCCGGTCACGGGGATGATCGTGAATTTGACGGAGCTCGACCGGTTTGTAGAGCGCGAAGTGATCGAGCCATTCGATCACAAATCGCTAAATGAAGATGTGGAGGCGTTTCGCACGAAGGTGCCCACGACGGAAAATCTTTGCAAGGAGATTTACGGGCGCCTGAAAGATTTTCCGCTAGCCAAACTCGAGCTCGTACGGATCGAGGAGACGTCGAACAACGCGTTCGAATATGCCGGGTAAAGACATTCAAGATCGCGAGGCGGTCCGGTAGATGAAGAAGGTCAGGAAGAGGGGAACATGCCAGTGACGAAGCCGACAGAAATCATGCTGCATGAAGGAAATCTGGAAGTGGCGAAGGAGAGCATCGCGGACCTGGTGCGCAAGATGATCGCGTTGCTCGGCGAAGATCCGAATCGCGAAGGGCTGCGCAAGACGCCGGAACGGTACGAGAAAGCGTTGAGGTTTTTGACCAACGGCTACCATCAGAATCTGGAATCGGTGCTGAATGGCGCGACGTTCAGCGTGCATTACGACGAGATGGTGGTGGTGAAGGATATTGAGTTTTTCAGCCTGTGCGAGCACCACTTGCTGCCATTTTTCGGGAAGGCGCATGTGGCGTACTTGCCGAGCAAGAAAGTCCTCGGGCTTAGCAAGATTGCGCGGCTGGTGAATATGTTTGCGCGGCGGCTGCAGATTCAGGAGCGCATGACCAGCCAGATCGCGGATGCCATTTCGGAAAAGATCAGCCCCGAAGGAGTGGGTGTGATCATTGAAGCGCGTCATTTGTGCATGCAGATGCGCGGCGTGGAGAAGCAGCACGGACAAGCGGTGACCAGCGCGATGCTTGGGTCTTTCCGGCACAACAAGGAGACGCGCAACGAGTTTTTGTCGCTGGTGCGCGCGCAGAAGAGCTAAAGCTCGAACGACGAACGCGATTGCAAGTCGTGTCATGCGGGGCGCCTTCATGAACATGAAGAGGCTTGGAGCCAGCGGGTGCGTGTGACTGAGGTTCTCGAAGAGAAGCCGAAAATCGAAGAGGGACTCCTCACTCCGCGGACTCCGTTCGGAATGACAAGTTTGTTTTTGACGAGCAACGGGGCGTCCGGGCGGTTCGAAGAGAAATTGAAAATCGAAGAGAGAAGAGGGATTCGCTCGCAGCGAGGACTGCGCTTGGAATGACGGTGGTAGCTTTGATGGTGAAGGACAAGTGTCATGGTGAAAGGTAAGTGAGAAAACGCGGGCGTTTATTACTCGTTGTCGTCGCGCTGTCGGTGCTGGTGTGTCTTGGGGCGGCGTCGAGCGAGGAGATTGCGCGGCTCCAGCGATTGATGGGTTGGAAGGCGGGGCAGACGATTGCGGATGTCGGGGCGGGCAAAGGCGAGATTGGGATCGCGGCGGCCGCAGTGGTAGGCGAGAGCGGGAAAGTGTATTTGACGGAACTGGATGAGAAGAAGCGGAAGGAGCTGGAGCAGACGGTTCAGGCCAAGGGGTTGAAGGGTGTTGCGGTGGTGCAGGGGGCGGAGAAGGAGACGAAGCTTCCGGATAGCTGCTGCGACGAGATTGTGTTGCGGCGCGTGTATCACCATTTAACGGCTCCGGCGGAGATGGATGCGAGCCTGCTGCGCTCGTTAAAGCCGGGCGGAGAGATTGCGGTGATCGATTTTGCGCCGCGGAAGTGGTTGAGCGAGAGCGAGCCGGTGAAGGGAGTGCCGGCCAACCGCGGCGGGCATGGGATTCCGCAGAAGATCCTGATTGAAGAGATGACCGCAGCTGGATTCACCGTGGACCAGGTGGTGAATGACTGGCCGGATGGTTATTGCGTGCTGTTCCGAAAAGCGGCCAAGTAAACCAGCGACCGAATTAGAGGCACCAGTCCTTGGAACTTGACGGATTCCAAATGGCATAAACGGGCCGTCTCCCTTCGTGCCTCAGGACAAGCAGAAGGCGGGCCCCTACAAGCAGCGCCGTCGGGCGCAATGGGCGTTAGGAGCGGGAGGCGCGGGAGCGGCGGACGCGGTCTCGGTTACCGCAAGTGGCGTCGCTGCACCAGCGACGGACGTTGCCTTTGGTGCGATCCACAAAAATCCAGCGACAGTCGTCGTTGGCGCAGATTTTCAGGTGGCCTTGGGGCTCGCGAATCAGGGAGTCTGTGAAACCGCGGGCGATTGCCGCTATTTCGGAAGGCCAGCCATTTTGCGCGGGTTGCAGGATGACGGCTAATCCACTTTGGCTCTCCACGAGTTTGGGGAATACGGGTACTTTGAGCCAGGCGTTAAGTTTGGCAAGGTCGGCGGAATTGAGCGAGCGGGTCAAGGAGTTTATTTCGACCAGGTGGCGGAGAAGGGCACGGAGCTCGCGAAGGGTTTTCATCGCCGTGGGATTCTCAGCGGGGATGCGGAGTTTCCAGTGGCGCAGGAAAGAGCGGACCCAGCGGGGATCGTCGAGGCACTCGGTGAAGTTGCCGAAGCCGTCGAAGAGTTCGCTGTTGACGAGGTCGAGCCAAGGGGCGGAGGCACCGAAGCCGCGGGCGGAAAATGGATCAGGAGACACGGTCATCTTAGAAAAGCCATTCGTAATGGGATAAAATCATTTGACACATTACGCAAATCCGAGTAGCGTATGAAACGAGTTTAGCACAGTTAAGTCGTTACAGAGAAGCGGGCGCGTTCATGAGCGACACGACACAGGCAATCGCGCAAGCAGCCGCGGCGGGGTCCTACGCCACGCAGCGGTCGTGGCGGGTGCGAGTGGTGCTGTGTTTCATCGCCATTTACGTGATCTGGGGTTCGACGTATCTGGCTATTCGCTACGCGGTAGAGACGATTCCGCCGCTGTATACGGCGGGGATCCGCCATCTCTGTGCGGGATCGATCCTGCTGGCGTGGGCACTGGCGAAGGGTTTGAGGCCGACGTGGGCGCAGATTCGCGCGAGCGTGGTGGTTGGATTTTTCTTCTTTCTTGTGGGGCACGGCTCGCTGCACTGGGCGGAGCGGATTGTGCCGAGCGGGCTGGCGTCGCTCTTGATTGCCGTGGAGCCTATTTTCGTTTTTTTGCTTTCGTCGGCTGCAACGCGGACGTGGAAGTTGAACTGGATGCTGTTGGCGGGCATTTCGCTGGGGTTGGTTGGCGTGGGGATTCTGGTTCGCGGGACGATAGATGCACCGCAACGCGGCATGGCGCTCGGGTCGATCGCGATTCTTGTCGGGGCGTTCTCGTGGTCGGTGGGAATTATTTATTCGCGAAGGTCGCACCTTTCCGGGAGCCCGCTGCTGCTTTCGGCGCTTTCGCTGCTGGCGGGAGCGGTAATGTTGTTGGCCACCGGAACGTTGGCCGGCGAAGCGCACGGGTTTGCGTTTTCGGAAGTGAGCCGCAAATCTTGGGTGGGATTGGGCTATCTGATCCTGTTCGGGTCGGTGGTAGCGTTCACGGCGTACAACTGGTTGCTCGAGCACTATTCGCCGACGCTGGTCGCGACACATACATATGTAAATCCGGTTGTGGCCGTGCTTCTCGGGTGGGCGTATGGCGGAGAAGCGCTCACGCTGCGGGTGGCATTGGCGGCAGGGCTTGTGGTGCTGGCGGTGCTGCTGGTGGACCGTGGGACGAACCGGCTACAGCGGCAGTCACCGTAACGATTCCCGCAAATCCCACAAATAACTAGACTTTTGCTTGCTACCGGGCAAGGGGTGTGGTGAACTTTGGTTCTACAACATCGCCATGCTCGGTCAGCGACTTAGCCACTACGTGATCGTACAAAAGCTCGGCGAAGGTGGCATGGGAGTGGTGTATCGCGCGCGCGACGAAAAGTTGCAGCGCGACGTAGCGTTGAAATTTCTGGAGACGCTACCCACAGGAAGCTCCGCCAGCCACGAGCGAGCGCTGCAAGAAGCTCGCGCCATTTCCGCGTTGAATCATCCGAACATCTGCACGGTGTATGAAGTGGGAGAGGTCGACGGAAGACCGTTCATTGCCATGGAGTTTGTGGAAGGGCGGGCGCTGAGCCTGGAAATTCCGTCGACGGGACTTTCGCTCAAGCAGGTGGAACGCTATGGGATGCAGCTCGCGGACGCGCTGGCGCACGCGCACAGCCGCGGCGTGATTCACCGCGATCTGAAGGCGGCGAATGTAATGCTTACGCCGAGCGGGCTGCTGAAGGTGCTGGATTTCGGGATTTCGCAGCGATTCGAGCCGGGACGAACAGGCGACGGAACCACGGTGATCGATCAATCGTGGGAGTCGCAGCACACCTTCACGGGAACGTTGCCGTACATCGCACCGGAGATTCTGAAGGGGCAGGAGGCGGACGCGAGAAGCGATATCTGGTCGCTTGGCGTGCTGCTGTATGAGATGGCGGCGGGGCAAAGGCCGTTCCGGGGAGCCACGGCGTTTGAGTTGAGCGCGGCGATCCTGCGGGAACATGCGCCGGAGATTTCTCCGGCGTTGCCGCCGGTGTTGAACAGCGTGATTGAGAAGTCGCTCGATAAGGATCCTGGGCAGAGATACCAGAGCGCGGGTGAGGTGAAAGCGGCCCTCGAGGCGGCAAGCACGGCTTCGCGCACACAGGACTTCGCGACGCTGAAGGCGAAGGAGGCGGAGTCTAGGAAATTGTTTTCGGCGCGAAATATCATTTCGCTCTGCCTGTTGCTGGCGTTGGGAGCAGGGGTGCTGTACTGGCGGAATGGCCGCGCAGCGAAGAGCGAACGTAAGCCTCCGGTACCCGGCGCAATCCAGTCGATAGCGGTTTTGCCGTTGGAGAATCTTTCCGGCGATCCTAAGCAGGATTACTTTGCGGATGGAATGACCGACGCGTTGATCACGGAACTATCGCAGATTCGCGAGTTGCGGGTGATTTCGCGGACTTCGGTAATGCAGTACAAACACACCCAAAAGTCTCTGGACCAGATCGCGCAGGAATTGAACGTGGATGCCGTAGTGGAGGGCTCGGTCCTGCGAGACAGCGACCGGGTACGGATATCCGCAAAGCTATTCCAGACGAACGTTGAGGGCGCATTGTGGGCCGACAATTTCGAAAGGAATTTCACCGATATCTTGGCGTTGCAAAGTGACGTGGCGACGGCAATTGCGCGAGGGATTCAGGTGGAACTTTCCGCAGCGGAGCAGAGCCAATTGGCGCGAAGCCGAAGCGTGGTGCCGGAGGCGTATGACGCGTATTTGAGAGGAAAGAATGAAGCGGAAAAGCGAACTCCTGAGGCGTTCCATGATGCCGCGAACTACTTTCAAAAGGCGATCGACAAAGACAAGACGTTCGCGGCGGCATATGCAGGACTGGCCGACTGCTATCAGTACATGAGCAACTATCAAATGGAGTCGCCGGCAGTATTGATGCCGAGAGCCAAAGAGGCGGCGGAGAAAGCCCTGCAATTGGACGACCGGCTAGCGCAAGCGCATACGTCGCTCGCGGCGATACGGTTCTATCACATGGAGGGCGGGGATATTGAAGGGGAATTCAAGCGCGCCATTGCGCTCGATCCCAGCTATGCCCAGGCGATTCACTGGTACGGCCTGTATCTTGCGGCGATGGGCCGGAAAGAGGAGTCCATTCGCGAGTTGAAGCTGGCGCGCGACATTGATCCGAAGTCGCTGATCATCCGGGCAAATCTTGGGTTTGTGTATTACTTGGCGGGGGATTACAACCGCGCGGCGGAAGTGGAGAAAAATACGATCCAGATAGATCCAAGTTTTATTGCCGCGCACGGCTATCTTGGCCAGATCTATGTAGAGCAGAAGAAATATGCGGAGGCAATCGACGAGTTCCGCACGGCGTTGTCACTGTCACCGGGAGACCCGGCGGCACAAGCGGACTTAGCTTACGCATATGCAATTTCGGGGAAGAAAGCGGAGGCAGAGGAAATATTGCAAGAACTTCAGAATAGGGCGGGAGCGAGATACGTGTCGGCATATGACCTGGCAGTTATCTACGCGGGATTTCGAGACAAAGAGAAGACGATGAGGGCGCTGGAAGAAGCCTACAGCGAGCGAAACGGACGATTGGTAAATCTGGGTGCACATCCGCAGTTCGCGTTCCTGAGAGAGCAGCCGCGGTTTCAGAAGCTTCTTGAGCAGATTGGATTGAGTCTTGCCGGGCATGAAACGAAGGATGCGACTGCGGCCGCCAGCCTGTGCACAGGGGTGCGCGCGGTGAAAGAAACTTGACGGTCTTGGAGAGCGTCCGATAGACTCCGCCCCACAGTCACGGCAGCAGGTGCCTCTCGCCAAGGCGCTGCATCCGCAGGCAAACAAGCACAAGCGAAACAGGAGGACATCATGGCGAAGATTTCTCTGAAGCCAGTCGAGAAAAAACTACTTCAAATCCTGAGGGCATTGAAAGAAGAGGCGACGAGAGTCAACCTGGCGCCGGCGCAGAAGAAGAAGCTCGCGAAGGACATAGGCAACGTAAAAAAGTTGATCAAGCGGATACCACCGAACTGCAAGGGATATGACCTAGGAATCTGAACTTGTGGGCGGAGACCGCGGGTGCCGCTTGCGAAGCAAAGCTTGACGGTTTTGAGGAGTGTTCAGTAAACTCCGCGGCCAGGCGCCCCATCACGTAATTTCCACAGGTACCCGCAAACAGAAACGAGCGATGAGGAGACACCATGGCGAAAATATCCCTGAAACCAGTCGAGAAAAAACTAAAAGAGATCCTCAAGAAGTTGGAAAAAGAGGCAAAAAAATCAAAGCTGACTCCCCAGCAGAAAAAGACGCTTTCGACGGACATCAAGAATGTGAAGAAACTGATCAAGTCGATTCCGCCGAACTGTTTCTGGCATATTCCCCCGTACGATCTTGGGATTTGAGGGCTGAGAATCGGGTCGCGTGGTGCGGGGTTCCCAGAGCGAGGTCTACCGCCGGTCGCCGTTCGTGGTGAGTTACTGGATGGGGCCCGCACTGGTATTTGAGAACTACGTCAAACGCCAGAAAACCGCGGGCGATACGTTCATTTGTCAGGTTTTACATTTCTGCGGCGCGGGCAGGACCTTCCGCGAGCTACGTGACAGATTTCCAGAGCTGCGTCCGCGGGAGCTGCGAGCCGGGATCCAGCAGTTGATGAAATATTCTCTTCTTGAGTTGTGCCGAACAGCGAGCGAAGCCACGGATCGAAGGTGGGTCGGGTGGGAATCCTGGAATCCGGCGGCCGGTTATTTTCACTTCTCGACGAAAGACCCGAAATTTGAATTGAGTGAAGAGGGCGACGCCAGAGGTTTGCGAAGAATCGCTAGACTGCGGCCGCTCCCGCCCAGAGTGAAGAAGTATCCGCAGGCTGGAGCGGTGAAGCTGCCGAGGATTGAAGCGATGACGGAGTTTCCGCGGGTCCTGGTGGAGCGGCGAACGTGGCGGGAGTTTTCCGGGAAACCCGTCGAAACGGAAAAGCTGTCACAGCTTCTCTGGTTGTCGTTCGGGGTGCAGGGCTGGGCGGAAATTCCGGGAGTGGGGCGGTTAGCGCTGGGGACCTCCCCTTCGGGCGGCGGGATGCATCCGTTTGAAACGTACGTGTTGATCCGTAGGGTCAGAGACGTCGAAGCGGGAATCTATCACTATGATGCGGTAGGCCACCGGCTGGAGCTTTTGCGAAAGGGAATCAGCGGACGGGAAATCAAGACGATGCTTGCGGGACAAAGATGGGCCGGCAAGGCGGCCTTGGTGGTGCTGCTAACTGTGGTATTCGGGCGCACGCAATGGAAATATGAGCATGCCCGGGCCTATCGCGTGGTGCTGGCGGAAGCGGGGCATCTTTGCCAGACGTTTTGTCTTTGCGCGACGTGGCTGCGGCTGGCTCCATTCTGCACCATGGCGTTGGCGGACACGAGAATTGAGCGAGCGCTGGGGATTGACGGCGTGGGGGAATCGGTGATTTATGCGGCGGGCGTAGGAATGAGGCCGGCGCGGAAAGCTACGGCGGAGCGGTGGCGAGTAAAGCGGGGAGTGCCCGGGGGCTAGGCTTGCCCGGTGTAACGCTCCGACCGCCTAATAACAACCGAAGACCCGCATGCGAAACCGGCATGTGGGGCACCCAGTGCTCTAATCGCGAGACAGGAAGAGGGATTGCTCACTCCGCGCATTCCGCCTGCCCGCCCCAGGCAGATTCGGAATGACGGAATAGGTCTCTTGACGGCGCACGATCGGGCGCCGACGGTGTTATTTCTTGACGATGGGGACGGAGGCGCGAGTGGTTTCCCAGTCCATGTTCAGCGTGCCACCATTGGCGGATTTGTCGAAGGAGATGGTGAAGTTTTCGACGGGAGAGGGAAGCGAGGAGACTTTCATGTCGATACGGGCGAGGTCGTTCGAGGCGCCGGGATATTGCGTGCCCCACTCGCCGGTTTTCTTGCTAATGATGAGAATCCACTTATCCGGGTTGGGAATGGTGAAGAGGGTGTAGCTACCTGCGGGGACGGGTGTTCCACCGACGGTGATGTCCGCGGTGGTGACTAACGTGGTGGATTCGTTCGCACCGGTACGCCAGACCTGGCCGTAGGGAGCGAGATCTTTGCCGAGCTTGCGGCCCTTCAGTCGGGGACTGGAGTAGTCGATGGTGACGGACTTGCCGCCGCCGAGGTCGAGAGAGGCGGTCGCGGGCGGGCTGGGGCGACTGGATTTGTCCTGGTGGGCGTGAGAGACAAAAACAACGAGAGCGAGAGCCAGACAGACAACCGAGACAAACGCGATTACTTTGCGCATGGAAATCTCCTGTCAGATGACACTCGACGATGTCGGATCCCTTCGAACCTCAGGGCAAAACTAAGCTAAAGGTCCGACCCTCGGTGCCGAGCACAATTTCCCGCAAGGCGAAAAGCCGTGCCGGTAAGTCTGAGGGCTTACCGCTAGCATTGAACAAGATTTGACGTCGGGTTGCAAGGAGCGCGATCGAGGCACGGTGAAAGCGGCGCAAAAGCGGGAGCAGGGCTCCCGGGCTCCAGAGAAGCGCCCATCCTTTGTCGCGTGGTAGGGGTGCTCCTCAGGATGACAGGATCGTGTCAATCGCGAAGAACGGGCGCCCTCAGAAGGCCGTCCCGACAAAGAACGAAGCTGTGGAGTTGCTTTGGGGGTGCGTTGCGCGCACTTTACACTGTTAGTAAAGCTGTGATACTTTGGATGAGTCGAAGAAAAGAGGAAAATTCAAGGGACGACGGTGGGGGGCACTTGAGCGACGCCAAAGTAATGTTGATCGAACAATTCCGCACACACGTTAAAGATACGGGATCGCCAGAAGTGCAAATCGCACTGCTGAGCGAACGCATCAACTACTTGACGACGCACCTCAAGTCGCACGTGAAAGACCATGCATCGCGCCGGGGGCTGATCATGATGGTAAATAAGCGGCGGCGCTTGCTGGACTATCTCAACCGGCGAGACCCGGATCGGTATCACCAGATTGTTGAACGCCTCAGCTTGCGCAAGTAAGCAGTCGGTAGACGGTAAGCGGCTGAACTTGCAACTTCACGAACGCACACATTCCCAATGGAGTCTGTACGCCGACCTTACGCAGGTTGGACGTGAACACGACCAGTCTGTAACGGCAGGCTTGGCGGCGTTTGTCTTGGTGTAATCGTCGGCGAAGCAGTCCTTCTTCGCAGCAGACCTTCCTTTTCTTCTTCGAGAGATAACGCGCGGAATCGCGCAACGGGCCCTTTGCTAGAAGGGCCAAAGGAAGAGAATAAAAATGTCAGAGAATAATCACACACCCGCACCACACCAGGTTTCGATTGAGGTCGGCGGGCGCAGCCTGATTCTGGAAACAGGGAAAATCGCCAAACAAGCCAACGGAGCTGTTACGGCACGGTATGGCGACACGATTTTGCTGGTCAGCGCGTGCATCTCGCCAAAGGCGAGCGACCGGGACTTTTTACCACTTACGGTGGACTACCGCGAGAACACTTATTCAGCGGGAAAGATTCCGGGAGGGTTTTTCAAGCGAGAGGGAAGGCCGACGGAAAAGGAAATTCTTGTATCGCGGCTGATCGATCGGCCGATGCGGCCCCTGTTCCCGGAGTCGCTGCGGAACGAAACGCAGATTATCGCGATGGTGCTGTCCGCGGACAGCGCGAATGATCCCGATGTGATCGCGGTGACGGCGGCGTCGGCGGCGGCGTATTGCTCGGACCTGCCGTTCACGGACCCCATTGCGGCGGTGCGCGTTGGATTGCTCGATGGCAACCTGGTGGCGAACCCCACGGTAGCGGAACAAAAAGTCAGCAAGCTCAACATCGTGGTGGCTGGCACGGAAAAAGGCATCGTGATGGTGGAATCAGGAGCCTTTGAGGTTTCCGAAGAGAAGGTGGCGGAAGCGCTGGAGTTTGGGCACGAGCAGGTCAAGAAAATCGTGAGCGCGATCAAGCAATTGCACGGCCAGATCAAGCCGACCAAGATCGTGATTGAGCCGTTCCCGTTTGATAAGTCAATTTATGACAGCATGAAGACGAAGTTTGGCGCGCGGTTGAAGGATGCGTTGGATACGGAGAAGCATCCGAAGAAGGAAAGCTATCACTTGGTGGACGCGTTAGAAGAAGAGATCCTGAAGGGCGTGCCGGAGGACGACGAAGAGAAGCAAAAACTGACCAAGCGGGCCTTCGAACGGATGCGGGAAGATTTCTTCCGCGAGGAAGTGTTGAAGGTTAAGCGACGTCCGGATGGGCGCGCGTTCGACCAGATTCGCAAGATCACCTGCGAAGCGGGGTTGCTGCCACGTGTACACGGTTCGGCGTTGTTTACGCGCGGTGAAACGCAAGCGCTCGCGACGCTGACGCTGGGCACCAAAGAAGATATGCAACGGCTGGATTTGTTGTTTGAGCAGGATACGTTCAAGCGGTTCATGCTGCACTACAACTTTCCGCCGTTCAGCGTAGGCGAAGTAAAGCCGCTACGCGGCGCGGGACGCCGGGAAATAGGGCATGGCGCGCTCGCGGAACGCGCGCTGGCGAATCTGCTACCGCCGGAAGTGGAGTTTCCTTACGCGATGCGCGTGGTGAGCGACATACTAGAGAGCAACGGATCGTCGTCGATGGCGACGGTTTGCGGCGGCTCGCTGGCGATGATGGATGCGGGCGTGCCGATGAAGGCTCCGTGCGCGGGGATCGCGATGGGGTTGGTGGTGGGCGACGACGGGAAATATTCCATCCTGACGGACATTGCCGGCGCCGAGGATCACTACGGCGACATGGACTTCAAAGTGGCGGGAACCCGCGAGGGGATCACGGCGCTACAGATGGATATCAAGGTGACGAGCATCAGCGTGGCTATGATGAGAGAGGCTCTGGCGCAGGCGAAGAAAGCGCGGCTGGAGATTCTGGACATCATGGAGCAGACGCTCGGTTCGCATCGCCAGACGATTTCGGCTTACGCGCCGAGACTGTACAAGCTGAGCATTCCGACGGACAAGATTCGCGATTTGATTGGTCCGGGCGGAAAGAAGATCAAGTCCATCATCGAACAGACCGGCGTGAAGATTGACGTGCTGGAAGACGGCACGGTGCATATCTTTTCGACGAGCGGAGCGGGCGGAGACCAAGCGTTGCAGATGGTACGCGACGTAACGGCCAGCGCGGAGGTGGGGAAGACCTACCTCGGCAAAGTGGTGCGGCTGGCGGAGTTTGGGGCGTTTGTGGAGTTATTCCCTGGAACGGATGGCTTGCTGCACATCAGCGAGATCTCGGAGCACAGGATTCGTGACGTGCGCGATGAACTGAAGCTTGGCGACCAGGTGCTCGTAAAGGTGCTGGCGATCGAGGGGAATAAGATACGGCTGTCCCGCAAGGCTCTGATCAAGGAAGCGCGGGAAAAGCAGACGCAGAAGAAGGACGCGGGTGGAGGCGGCGGCACGCCAGCACCGGCCGCGGCCGGCGAAGGAGACTGAAGTTAGCGTTTTGGGACCCGGAGAAAGGCGCCCGCCTCCCTTCCTGCGTCAGGGCAAGCCGAAGGCGGCCGCTACACAAGCGTTCAGTGGAATGCGCGTCTCACAATGGCATGCTGTAATTTGAAAAAGGCTCCGATTCGGGGGCCTTTTTTGTTTGTCGAGGCCCCCGTCCACCTATGTAGCTCAGGCCCTTCTAGGCCTGAGGGTTTCGATCGTGTTGAGCAATCTTGCCTGGGTCAGGGAAAGCCTCTCCCCTCGAGGGGGTGAGCTCCAGGTCGATGTGGAAAAGGCTTGCGGGTGGGAGCACGAGTCACATTTCAATGGAGGGAAAATCTTGCGGAGAAAACTTCGATGAGGCTGAGACGGGTTGCGGTTGCGATTGGAATTGTGTTGGTGGCGGCGTCGCTTGCGTGTGGGCAGGTGGAGAAGAAGCGGGTGATCATTGATACCGATCCGGGGACGGATGATGCGCTGGCGATTCTGTTGGCGTTGAATTCGCCGGAGATGAAGGTGGAAGCAATCACGGCGGTGCCGGGAAATGTGGTTGCAAAACAGAGTCTGGAGAATGCATTGAAGCTGGTGAGTCTTGCGGGACGCTGCGAGATTCCGGTGGCGGCGGGCGCACAGCACCCTTTGATGCAGAAGACGTACACGGCAACCTACTGGCATGGGCACAATGGGCTAGCGGATATTGAGTTGCCGGAGCCGAAATGCAAAGTGGATCCGCGGTTCGGGCCGGACCTGATTATCGAGTTGGTGCACAAATACCCGGATGAAATCACGTTGATTCCGATTGGGCCACTGACGAATATTGCGCTGGCGGTTTCGAAGGATCCGTCGATTGTTCCTCTTGTGAAGGACATCGTCATCATGGGCGGGTCGATTTCCGGTGGGAATGTGAACGGAGCGGCGGAGGCTAATATTTTCGGCGACCCGGAGGCGGCGCAGATTGTTTTTAACGCGGGATGGACAGTGACCATGGTGGGGTCGGACGTGGGCGAACGGACGCTGATGACGCGAAAGCACCTGGCGGAGTTGGAGGAGGGGCATGGTCCGGAAAACGACGTGGCGACGAAGATCGCGAGATTCTACATCGAGCGTTCAGAGAAGAACGGATGGCCGGGAGCGGCGATGTATGATCCGCTGGCGGTGAGTGTGGTGATCGATCCGACACTAGTGAAGCTGAAGGATATGCATGTGGACGTGGAGACGAGGGGCGAGTTTACGCGGGGAGAGACGGTGGCAAACCGGATGGGATCGAATGAGAAGAACGTGTTGCACGGAGACCATTACGAGATCGATGGGATGGAACCGTTGCAGAACAATGCACGAGTTTGTTTGAATTCGGATGCGGAGAGGTTCTTGCAGATGTTTATTGGCCGGGTGAAGGGGAAGTAGGGATCTCAGAGAAGAGTTTCCTCAGGGGCGGAAGCCCGATGCTGCCATGCGCTAATGTCGGAGCGTGAAGCTCGCCCTAAGAACCTAAGAAGAAGAGGCAACCCCAAGACCCACATGCAACACCGGCATGTGGGCGCACCTGCGAGACGGGTAGAGTTTCGGAAAAGCGCCCGCCGCAGACGGCGGCCGCTACATGACCTTGGCATTTTGTGTCCGAACCGAGCTTGCCTTTGAGCGAGAAAAAGCAGATCCATGGGGCCTAGTGCGCCCTCCGGATGACAAAGTTTGGGGACTTCGTGCGCGAGCGGATCGAAAGGCCTGACCCCCGGAAGGGGTGCGCTACTGGGTAGTTGCTGGAGTTGCGCTTACGCGTGGGTGCAGTGGACGGCGTCTAGGGCGCCCCACAGGGCGTCGAGGGCTTGGTTGGTGGTGGCGAGGATTTCTTGGTCGTCGCCCTGGCCGTGCTCTTCGAGCCATGCGCGCCACGCTTCACGGTGGGTCTTGTCGGCTTCTTCGTGCACAGCGAAGTAGGCTAAACCTTTTGTGGAATTAATCCCGTAGAACTTCCGCAGGCCTTCGATCTTGGTGGTGGCGATTTCGGGCACTTGCGCTTCGTAGGCGTAAAGCGCCGCCACCGCTTCGGCGACGGTACGGTCCCCTACAATCTCGCGGAATGTTTCAACGACGGCTTGCGTGCCGGGAAGCGCCGGGCAGCAAGTAATGTCTTCCTCATTCACGCCTAGGGAAGCGGCGAAATCGCGCCAGAGTTTGGGATGGGGCTGTGAGGGATTTTCTTCTTCCGCAAGATTTTCGAGGATGATGTCGCGGATCGGGCCTTCGGTGCGGGCGGCGAGAACACGAAGATGTTTGGGGAAGGCTTCGACGTGGCGGTAATACTGCGCGGCGTATAGCTGGAGGGATTCGCGGCTGAGTTTGCCCATCTGCCAATCCTGGTAGAAGGGATGCTTCAAAAGACTTTTTTCGGCGATGGCGGCGTCAATCTTTTCGAGAAGTTGGGCATTTTGCATTTTGGACCCTCCCGTAGTTTGTCACCGGCGGCGTCGTTGTAGGCCGGCCGCGTGTCCGCGGCAATGCGACTGCGGGATTTTACCAGAGTTCCGGAAAATTTGCCGAACGGATTTGGGATTTTGTTGAGGATTTTTTGGCAAGCTAAACGTTTGAAAACAAGACAGAAGTCTCGATGATCATTCTTTAACGTGAAGGCGTTCGATGTCTGCGCCGACCGCGGAGAGTTTTTCGACGATGCGTTCGTAGCCGCGATCGATGTGATAGACGCGGTTGATCACCGTTTCGCCGGAGGCGATGAGAGCGGCGAGGACGAGGCCGGCGCTGGCGCGCAGGTCGGAAGCCTGGACGACCGTGCCGGAAAGAGGGGAAGGACCATGGACGATGGCGCGGCGGCCGTCAATAGAGATGTGAGCGCCCATGCGAATCATTTCACTGGCGTGGAGGAAGCGATTCTCGAAGATGGTTTCGGTGATGACGGAGGTGCCTTTGGCTTGGGTGGCGAGAGCCATGTATTGAGCCTGCATGTCGGTGGCGAAGCCGGGGTATTCCTCGGTGGTTACGTCGGAGGCGACGAGTTTGTGGCCGTTGTGAACGCGCAGCGTGGTTGCACCAGGAGTTTCCACGGCTACGCCGGCGGATTGGAGCTTGGCGAGGACAGCGGAAAGATGAGCGGGGGCGCAGTGGGTGATGGTGAGGTCACCGTTGGTGATAGCTCCGGCGATGAGGAAGGTGCCTGCCTCGATGCGGTCCGGGATCACGGAATGGGCGGCGCCATGAAGTGTTTCGACGCCACGAATGGTTAGAGTGCGGGTGCCGTCGCCTTCGATGTTTGCGCCCATCTCGCGGAGGAGATGGATGAGATCGGTGATTTCCGGTTCGCGAGCGGAATTTTCGAGGACGGTGATGCCATCGGCGAGAGTAGCGGCCATCAGGATATTTTCCGTGCCGGTCACCGTGATTTTTTCGAAGTCGATGCGCGCGCCTTTCAGACGGCCGCCGTTCGGGACACGCGCCTGGATGTAGCCGTGTTCCGTGGCGATAACCGCACCCATCTTTTCGAGCGCGGAGAGATGCAGATCAACAGGGCGAGCGCCGATGGCACAACCGCCGGGGAGCGAAACGTGTGCGACGCCGGAGCGAGCGAGAGCGGGGCCAAGGGTCAGTATGGATGCGCGCATGGTTTTGACGAGCTCGTAGGGGGCGATGGCGTCATTGAGGGATTCGGACTGGATGGTGTAGGTGCTTCCGGGAAACTCGGTGGTGCTGACCTTGGCGGACATGAAGGCCAGGAGTTTGCCCATGGTGATGATGTCGCGGACCATCGGAATGTTATGAAGAACCACGGGCTCGGATGTCAGGAGTGCAGCGGCCATGAGGGGAAGAGCGGAGTTTTTGGCTCCGGCGATTCGCACTGTGCCTTGAAGAGGCTTGCCTCCGCGAATTCGGAATTTATCCATCGGTATTTGTTTATTCGTCCAAGGCTCGGCGCAGATCGCCGTTGGCCGATTCGAGTGATTTTCGGGCACGCTCTGCGGAAATACGGCGCTTGAGCATGACGAGGGCGACGCGCAAATTGTGTTTGCTTTGACGCAGTGCGTGTTCCACGTCGGACACATTTTTGCCGGTTGCCTCCATCAGAATCCGCCGCGCCCGGTCTCTAAGCTTGCGGTTTGTTTTGGTGAGGTCGATCATCAGGTTTTCGTACGCATGACCGAGCCGCACCATCGTGGCTGTAGAGAGCATGTTCAGTACCATTTTTTGGGCGGTGCCGGCTTTGAGGCGCGTGGAGCCGGTGAGGACTTCGGGGCCGACGTCGGGAGTGATGGAGATTCGCGCGGCTTTGGCGAGAGGCGATTTGCGATTGGCGGTGACGGCGATGGTCAACGCGCCGCGGTGCTTCGCGTAGGCAATGGCGGTCAGGACGTAAGGAGTGGTGCCGCTGGCGGCGATGCCGACTACAGTGTCGTTTCGCGTGATGTGGAGTTTTTTTAATTCGCGACGCGCGTTTGCCGTGTTGTCTTCGGCGCCTTCGACGGGGTGGGTGATGGCTCTGTGGCCACCGGCGATCAGCGCTCGCACGAGTTGCGGCGAGGTGCCGAAGGTGGGAGGACATTCGGAGGCGTCGAGGACGCCGAGGCGGCCGCTGGTTCCGGCACCGACATAGATCAGGCGGCCGCCAGCTTGCATGCGGGCGACGATGCCGTCGACGGCGTGGGTGATAGACGGAATTTCGCGGGCAACGGCGGTGGGGACTTTTTGGTCTTCGCGGCTCATCAAGAGCACGATTTCGCCGGAGGACAGATGATCGAGATTTTTGGAGGCTTTGTTGCGCTGTTCGGTCCGCCGATGGTCCGCGCGACGGCGCGGGTGTTTGGAAGAGGGCATTTGTAAATTATAGCCGGGCCTTGCGGCGGTTTGGAAATTTGGGGCGGAAGGGAAAGAGTCACCGGCTGAAGCCTATGCTACCGGTGGCGGCGAGTTCGTTAGGGCAACTTCCCTCGAAGCAAATCCGAGGCGGGCAAAGAGGTGTGGTAGAACTAGGTGAGGTTCTGCGCTACGGGCCACACGCGTAAATGAAGTGGACGCGGCGGCCCACCTCTGAAGGCGGCCGCTACACAAGCTTGCCTTCGTAACGAGCCGGTAATTCTGCCCAGACAGAATAGCAGGCCACAAAAGCGAGGCTGGATAACAAATTCATGGACGTTTTGAAGAGATTGTTTGAACAGCACTTTCATTTGCCGGTAGAGCGGATCCAGCCGCTGCAGGGGGATTTGGGCGCATCGGGACGCAAGATTCTACGGCTTTCCGCGGGGAATACGACTGTGGTCGGGATTCTTTACGGCGTGCGCGAAGAGAACGTGGCGTTCTTGTCGTTTTCGCGGCATTTCCGGAAGCGTGGGCTGCCTGTGCCGGAGATTTACGCCGAGGACCTGGATCACGGCGCTTATATCGAAGAGGATTTGGGCGACACGACGCTGTATGAGTTTCTGTCCACCAATCGTGTGGGAGAGAAGATTGCGCCGGAAGTGATCGAGGCGTACCGGAAAGTAGTGGCGGTCTTGCCCAGGTTTCAGGTGCAGGCCGGGCGCGATCTGGACTATTCCGTTTGTTATCCGCGCGGGAGTTTTGACCGGCAGTCAATCGCGTGGGACTTGAACTATTTCAAGTATTACTTTCTGCGGCTGGCGGCAATTCCTTTTGGAGAGCAAGCACTGGAGGACGACTTTGGCCGGCTGACGGATTTTCTGCTGACGGCGCCGAGCGATTATTTTCTTTATCGCGATTTTCAGTCGCGGAACGTCATGCTACGCGGGGGCAAACCTTATTTTGTGGATTACCAGGGCGGGCGCAAGGGCGCACTGCAATATGACATTGCTTCGCTGCTTTACGATGCCAAAGCGGATTTGTCGCCGGATGTACGACGGGATTTGATGGGCAGCTATCTGGACGCGCTCGGGAATTATGTAGATCTCGACCGCGAGGCGTTCCTCCGTTATTACTACGCTTACGTTTATGTGCGGATCATGCAGGCGCTGGGGGCGTATGGTTTCCGCGGATTTTACGAACGCAAGGCGCATTTTTTGCAGAGCGTGCCTTACGCGATGAAGAATTTGCGTTGGTTGCTGCACAACGTGAAGCTGCCGATTGAATTGCCGACGCTGATGGATGCGTTTCGCAGCATGCTGGCTTCGGAGAAGCTGCTTGGGTTAGCGGCGGAGGCGCAGAATTTGACCGTTCGCGTGTTCAGTTTTTCGTTTCATGGAGGCATGCCGAAGGACGAGAGCGGAAACGGTGGAGGGTTTATTTTTGATGGGCGGAGCTTGCCAAATCCCGGACGCGAAGAGGGGTTCAAGGCGCTGACGGGAAAGGATGCGCCGGTGATCGAGTATCTGAACCAGCAGGAAAGCGCGCACCAATTTTTAGCCAGTGTGATGTCCCTGGTCGATGCCAGCATCAGTAATTACCAGCAGAGAGGATTTAGGAATCTGATGGTGTCCTTCGGGTGCACGGGCGGGCAGCACCGTTCAGTTTATCTGGCGGAGCAGTTGGCAAAGCGATTGCGCGCGAGGAACGGGGTTGAAGTGGAAGTGCGACACCTGGAGCTGGAGAAGATGGGCAAATGAAGGCGCCTCGATGAAGGCCATGGTGCTGGCGGCGGGGTTGGGCACGAGGCTCCGGCCGCTGACGGATAACCGCCCGAAGGCGCTGGTGGAAGTAGGCGGGCGAACGCTGCTGGAGATTACTCTGACACGATTACGAAGTTTTGGAATTCGCGAAGTGATTGTCAACGTGCATCATTTTGCGGAGATGATTGTCGAGTTTTTACAGGCTAAAAACAATTTTGGGATGAGGATCGAGATTTCGCGCGAAGAGGTCCTGCTTGATACTGGCGGCGGGTTGAAAAAGGCACGATGGTTTTTGGGGGCGGAGCAAGAGCCTTTCCTTTTGCACAACGTAGATGTGATTAGCACGATTGATTTTGGCGAGATGGTTAAGGCGCATAAAGAGAGCGGCGCGATTGTGACTCTGGCGGTGCAGGAGCGGGAAACGTCGCGGTATCTTTTGTTCGACGGGCGGGATGAGCTTTGCGGGCGGCGGATTGCCCGGGACAAGAAGAATGAGATGGTGCGTGAGGTTGGGGATGTGAAGGCACTGGCGTTTACTGGGATTCACGTTATTTCTCCGCGCTTGCTGGCGATGATCACGGAGGATGGAGTATTTTCGATCATCGATTTGTATTTGCGGTTGGCAGGAGAGGGAGACGATATTAGGAGCTTTCGCACGGATGCATATTATTGGCGTGATTTGGGGAAGTTGAAGCAGGTGGAGCAGGCGGAAGAGGATTGTAGGGTTGGGTTGTTTTCTTGAGGTTGGGGAAGAGGCGCACTCCTCAGGGGCTAAAGCCCTTCTTGCTATGTCTAAATGTCGGAGCTGAAGCTCCAACCCCCGAGGTGAAGCGAAAAAACAGCCTGCGTTAGGTTTTACGTTGACATCCTGGTCGCGCGAAAGGAGCCTCTTCAAAATGACATGCAAAAGGCGATTGAGCTAGAAAGAAAGGCGCCCGCCTCGCTCCTTCACTTCGCTCAGGATAAAAAGGCGGCCGCTACACATGCTTTCTCCGACCCGACAGGCCGCAAAGAAGGAACCCAAGAACCCACACGCAACTTCGGCGTGTGGGGCACCCGACGAGTGCTCATGTTGACAGCCTTGGTCGCGCTGACAGCGTCCGTCTCGGAAGGCGGCCGCTACACTGAAAAACTCGCAAGTCAGAATTTTATTGGTGCGTGACTTCGGTGGCCAGGCCCAGGGCTTTCATGATGGCGTCGTGGACGGCGGGGCGGACCTGGGCGATTTTCATGTTTTCGCGGGTGGGATTGACGCGATTGGTCAGGAGGACGACGAAGAGTGCGCGATCGGGGTCGATCCAGATGGTCGTGCCGGTGAAGCCGGTGTGGCCGTAGCTGTGGACAGAGAAATAGTGGCCACTGGAGCTACCTTCAGTGGGGACGACCCAGCCAAGTGTGCGCGTATTTTTCGCGAGCGGCTGGGGCGCGGTAAATTCCGCGATGGTGGCGCGCTTCAGGATGCGATTGTGGGCGTAGACGCCGCCGTTGACGAGCATCTGGCAGAAGGCGGCAAGATCGGGTGAAATGCTGAAAACTCCGGCGTGGCCGGAAACGCCACCTATGGCGTAGGCGTTTTCATCGTGTACTTCGCCCTGGATCAGGCGGTGACGCCAGCGATCGTCCACTTCGGTGGGAGCGATTTCAGGCCAAATCTTTTTCGGCGGGTTGTACATCGTGTTTTTCATGCCGAGGGGATCGAAGATGTATTCGTTGGCGAGTTGGTCGAGGGGTTTTCCGGTCAGGCGCGTGATAATTTCCGCCATGAGGATGATGCCGAGGTCGGAATAAACCATCTTGGTACCTGGTTCGTATTCGAGAGGCTCCACAAAAATGTGATTGAGGGTGTCCTGCCTGCCGGTTGAGGTGCGCCAATATTCCTTGAACGGCGGCAGGCCCGAAGTGTGAGTCATCAGATGGCGGACGCTGACTTTGTGGCGCCACTCTGGCTGCGGCCCGCTGGCCCACTCGGGAAGATAGCGTTCGATGGGAGCGTCGAGGTCGAGCGGGGAAGCGAAGTCGCCTTCGACGAGCTTTTCGACGAGAGTGGTGGTGACTACGACTTTGGTGAGGGAGGCGAGGTCGTACATGGTGTCGATTTTGACGGAAGGGGAATTCGTGTCGTAGCTGAGCTTGCCGAAGGCGTGATAAGAAACTTTGTCGCGATAGCCAACGGCGATGGTCGCGCCGGGAAAGGCTTTGTCCGCGATGGCGTTTTCGATGATGGTGAAAGCGGGTTGGAGTTGCGCTTCACTGCGGACATCCATGGGTTGGAGTTTCATGGGATCGGCGGGGAGATCGATGCCGAAACCAGCTTTCATGTCGACGCCAGGAATCGCGACCGGCAGATGGCCACGGACCGGAATTTCGCCGAAGAGAGCGCGGGCCATGGAGATCTGAGCTACATCGCTGATGCCGAACGCGGACAGCCAGGTTTCGGCTTGTGGAAAGCGTTCGATGAGATACGGACTGCCGAAGCCGAGGGTGATGACTGGCTTACCGGATTTGTAGATTTGGTCGATGACGGGAATCTGATCGGCGGGGACGTCGATGTCACCTTTGCGATCACTGACGCGGACGAATAGGGCGAGGATGATGACGTCGTATGAATCTGGAGCCGGGAGCTTGAGAGTGTCGGCGCGAGCAAATTTGGTGTCGGCGCGAAGAGTGACGAGCGAATCGAAACGGGAGCGGAGTTGGGGCTCGAGGTCTGCACCGGGGTACGGTTCGGGGTCGGAGTAGAGATTTACGAGCAGGCCACGGGCTGGCTTTGTGCCATCGAGCGGAAGAAGATGTTGGCGATCGCGAAGAAGCGTGATGCCACGGTCGGAAATCTCCTGCGCGGTTTCCTGCCAAGAAGTTTTGCCGAATTTTTCATTCAGTGAAGAGATGTCTACGAGGCGGTCTTTGTTGAGGCCGAGTCGCGCTTTGGCTTGCAGGATGTGGCGAAGAGAGGCGTCGAGACGTTCCTGGGAGATGCGGCCCGATTTTACGGCGTTGAGAACGGCTTGATAGGCGGCGTCGGGAACCGGGGGCATGAGCAAAGCATCGGAGCCAGCGAGGAAAGCGCGCACGGCGGCTTCGCCAGGGGCATAGCGCACGGTGATTCCACCCATGTCCAGCGCATCGGTGATAACGAGACCCTGGAAGCCGAGTTGCTTGCGGAGAAGGTCGGTCAGAATGTTTGAAGAAAGAGTGGCGGGCGTGCTGGGGTCAGGCTCAAATGCAGGAACGTTGAGGTGGCCGGTCATGATGCTGCCGACTCCGGCAGCGATCGCGGCGCGAAAAGGAACGAGTTCGAGGTTTTCGAGGCGCGCGCGGTCGGCTTTGATGGTGGGAAGATCGATGTGCGAGTCGGTGGCGGTGTCGCCGTGGCCGGGAAAGTGTTTTGCCGTGGCGAGCGCGCCGTTGTCCTCTACTCCGCGGATGAATTCGCTGACAAACTCCGCGACGCGCTTCGGATCTTCGCCGAAGGAACGGGTGTTGATGATGGGATTGCCGGGATTATTGTTCAAATCGCAAACGGGGGCGTAGATCCACTGCACGCCGACAGCGCGGGCTTCGAGTGCAGTGATTTTGCCCATGGTGTAGGCGTCTTTGGGATTGCCCGCGGCGGCGAGAGCCATGGCGGTTGGGAACGAAGTGCCTTCGTCCTGGCGCATGGCGGTGCCGCGTTCGTAGTCGGCACCGATTAGCAGCGGAAGTTTGGATTTGGACTGCAGCTGATTCGCGAGGACGGCGGTGGGATAGGCCTGATCCTTGACGATGCCGAGGGGCGAGCCGTGCGTGATGGTGATGAAGCCGCCGACGTGAAGGTCCTTAATGTCGTGCATCATCTGCGCGTAGGTTTCGGAGTCCGTCGCGGTGAAGCTGCCGTGATATGTGGTGAAGAGCAGCTGGCCGACTTTTTCCTCGAGGCTCATCTGCCGGAGCGAGGATTCAACCCACTTGTTTTGTTCGGGGGTAAGCGGAGTGAGTGGAGAGGTGGATTGCGCTTCCGCTGTTGGGGCGGCAGCGGCAGAAATTTTTCTGGGACTCGTACGACTGCGGGCCTTGGCTGTCATAAACGATAGAAAAAAGATGGGCAAAAGCAGAACTGCGGCGTAGCGCCTGTTCATTTTTGGAGATTCTCCTGGCCGCTCGCCGTGCGCCCTGACTGTATATAGCACGCGCACTTGGTGCTCACAATGCAGGTGCGAACGGAGCGTTCCAGAATATCATTGGAGACTATGAAACCATTGCCGAGTTTGGGTCGGGATCGACGGAAGAAAGTGTGTTTTGCCGTTGCGCTAGCGCTAGGCGGCGTGGCTACAGTTGGTGCAGGCTCGAGTGTTGTAGCGGCACAGAAGAAAAAAGCGGCAGGGAGAAGCTATGCAGGCCGCGTGCAGACCGGATTGGATGTACTGGAGGCGGAGAAATTTGCGCCGCTGCGCGGCAAGCATGTCGGGCTGATCACGAATCACACCGGCCAGGACTTTCAGGGCAAAACGACGATCGAACTTCTGGCGCATGCGCCGGGAGTACAGTTGGTTGCGCTGTTCAGTCCGGAGCATGGAATCGCGGGACACGCGGACGAAAAGGTGGCTTCGTCGAAGGATGCTTCGACAGGGTTGCCCATTTTTAGTTTATACGGGGAGCATCTGCGGCCGACAGAAGAGATGCTGCAGGGAGTCGACGCCCTGGTGTTCGATGTGCAGGATGCGGGCGTGCGGTTCTACACGTATACGACGACGATGGGCTATTGCATGGAGGAAGCGGCGAAGCATGGGATCCCGTTTTATGTGCTGGACCGGCCCAATCCTATCAGTGGAGAGATTGTCGAAGGGCCGATGCTGGATGCGGATAAGACCGGGTTTGTGGCGTACCTTCCGTTGCCTGTGAGATATGGGTTGACGATTGGAGAGTTGGCACAGTTGTTCAACGCCGAGAAGGAGATTCATTGCGAGCTACATGTGGTGGCGATGAAGAATTGGCATCGCAATTATTTTTATGAGAACACGGGACTGCGGTGGATTCCGCCTTCGCCGAATTTACGGACGATGAAGGGCGCGATTCTTTACCCTGGGTTGGAGATTTTGCAGAACGCGGGATTGTCCGTGGGGCGCGGAACCGAGGCGCCGTTTGAGGAGTTTGGCGCGCCGTGGATCAACGGAGATGAAGTGGCGGAGGCGCTAAACGCGCGAAATCTGTCGGGAGTGCGCTTCACGAATCAGCCGTATATTCCGGTGAGCGGGCTTTACGCGGGGCAGCACTGCGGCGGTGTGGGAGTTCGGATGACGGATCGCGAGGCGGTACGGTCGATGCGTGTGGCGCTGGAGATTGCGGCGCTGGTGTCGAAGAAATATCCAGAGCAGTTTGATGTGACGAAGACAATCGTGCTACTGGGGAATACGGCGACCGTGGAGCAATTGAAAGCCGGAGCGGCGGCGGAACAGATTGTGGCGGGGTGGAGCGCGGATTTGGCGGGCTTTGAGCAGGTGAGAAGGAAGTATTTTTTGTATAAGTAGGCGAGTGCCGAGCATTGCGGGTGGCAGCGCTACTGTCATAGCGGTGGCCAGCTTTTCAGTTGAGATCCTTCGTCGCGGCTCAGGGGCGAAGGAAAAGGCGCCCGGCTCGGAAGGCGGCCGCTACACAAGCTTCTTCCGGCGAAAATAAGTACTATTGACATTGTGTCTATCATATAAGACTCTTACATGTAAGAGTCTGGCTTATGATACGAACGGAACTGAAGCGCGGGACGGCGGAACTGGCGGTGCTCAGCGTTCTAGAGGAAGGACCGCTGCACGGGTATGAGATCGGGCGCCGCATCGAGGAGCAGTCCGGCGGGACGCTGCGGTACACGCTGGCGGCATTGTATCCCTTGCTGTACCGCATGGAGCATCGCGGATGGTTGCGCGGAGAGTGGGAGACCGGGGAGAGCGGGAAAAGGCGGCGTTGTTACCGGTTGTTGCCGCGGGGCCGCAAGATGTTGAAGCCGATGCGGGAAGAATGGGCGGATTTGTTTCGGGCGCTGCGGCGTGTGGCGAAGGTGACGCATGCGTGACTGGCGTGGATACGTAGAGGAGCGGCTTGGGTCGCTGCGGATTGCACACGGCGAGGCGGAAGATGTGGCGGCGGAACTGATTGAGCATCTGGAAGAGTGCTACTCCGTGTTGTGTAGTAAAGGATTGCCGGAGAAAGAAGCGTACGCACAGACGTGCGCTCGAGCGGGAAGCTGGAAGGAGTTGCGGCGAAGGGTGAATTCGGCGAAGCGGGAGGGAACGATGACCGATCGAGTGAAGCAGATTTGGATTCCGAGTTTGGTGACGCTTCTGGCGTCATTCATTGGGATGGCGGTTGTCCTTCGGGCTGGCATTGAGCCAATTCAACCTAGGGGAGTGATTTTGTATTTGCCGTGGCTGTTGGCCTTGCCTTTGATTGGGGCGGCGGGAGCGTATCTGTCGCGGAGGGCGGAGGCTAGCCGATGGCGGGTGTATTTTGCGGGAGCCTTTCCCGCGCTAGCGATCGCGGCCATATTCTTGGTCACTTTTCCTTTTGCTTTCTTTGTTGATTCTCGCGTCGTTCCGGGCTTCCAGTTTAGCGCGTTGGCGGCGATGACGGTCAGTTGGGTGATCCTGCCGCTGATTGCGCTGTGTACTGGGGTGGCGTTGGAGGGAGTGAGGAAGACGAGAGCGGCGACGGAAACCTGATCTGCAGTTGCAAAAACACCATCTCTTTTGCGCTTCAGGGTGAGCGACTCGCGCCTGAACGACCCCCGGAGTCCCGCACGCAAAAGCGGCGCGTAGGGCACCCACAACGAAGCGGTAGGAAGGCCCAGCGGCGCGCTGGCATAAAAGCCAGCGCTACAGGGATGCCGGCTGAGGGCCCAGCCTACCGCATCTAATCGAAGCCCGCAGGGGACGGATTGTGCTAGAGTCCGGGGATGCGTATTGTGTCCTTGCTACCGTCGGCCACGGAAACGCTGTTTGCGTTGGGGTTTGACGACGAGATTGTGGGCGTCAGCCACGAGTGCGATTTTCCAACGAAGGCGAAGACGAAGAAATCCGTGGTGCATTCGCGATTGCCGCAAGATGCGACTCCTGCCGAGACGGACCGACTGGTGCGGGAGCATGTGGAGCGCGGGGAGTCGATTTACGCGGTGGATCGAGACGCGCTCGAATCGCTGGCGCCTGATTTGATCATTACGCAGGACCTTTGCCATGTTTGTGCCGCGACTCCTGAGGAGTTGGGAGCCGTGCTGGCGCAAATTTCGAAACAGCCCGAGGTGCTGAGCCTCGATCCGTTAGATTTGGGCGATGTGTGGCGGGACATTTTGTGGATTGGTGAGGCGACCGGGCGGAGGGAACGCGCGCAGGCCTTCGTGGCGAAAATTGGCGCGCACTTGGCAGAGATCGATGCGAAAGTGGCGCTCATCAAACATCGGCCGCGGGTGGTGCTGTTGGAGTGGCTCGATCCCTTCTATGTGGGCGGACACTGGGTGCCGGAAATGATTACGCATGCCGGTGGAATCGATTTGTTTGGCAAAGCGAAGACGCCGTCGCATCGCGTGACGCTGGAAGAAATTGTTGCGGCCGCGCCGGAAGTTTTGTTGATTGGGCCGTGCGGGTACAACGCAGAGCAAGCGAGCAAGGAATATCTCTCGATGGAATTTCCGGAGACTTGGCGAACGATACCGGCGGTGCGCGATGGAAGGGTTTATGCGTTGGATGCGAATGGAGTAGTTTCTCGGCCTGCGGGAAGATTGGTGACCGGTATTGAAGCAATGGCGAAGGCCCTTCATCCGGGAGTGACGGTGCGTGAGAAAGCGGTTGCGGCGTTGTTGCGAGTGAGTGCGCCTTCGCGGCAGAGCCGATCGGCCGGGGCCGCGCAAGGGGATTAGCAGAAAAGAGTTTCCTCCGGGCTGAAACCCAATCCAAACCAAGCGCGAAGGGAAACCAGGTCCTCCGCTTGGTTCAGGATGACAAGGCTTTTTGGTGTATGACCAAAGAGCCCCAAAAGCGCCGCCGCGGACGGCGGCTACCACAAAACCCTCTCCCGCTCGAACTATTTAACCGGGCAACCGATGCGCGCGCTTTCCGGCGACCCGTAGATCATCACAGGCTTCCCAATGACTTGGCCTACGGTGACGGATCCAAACTGGTTGATGCGGCTGTCGATCCTATTGTTCAGATTTTGACGGTGGGCGGTTATTCACTTTGAAGTGGACTCCTTGAAAGGCGGCGACTTTGGAATCTGTTTTGTACTGTCGTGTCGCGTCCAGTAGCGGTAGAAGGGGAGGCCCGCGAGGATGAGGAGGAGGCCGATGGTGGAGCGGCCGGGGCGGACGAGCCAGAGATTTATCGTTAAGACGATGGAGCCGATAACGAAGAGAGCGGGGACCCAGGGATAGCCCCAGCAGCGGTAGGGGCGGTCGAGGCTGGGTTCTGCTTTGCGGAGGCGGAAGAGCGCGACGACGGCGAGACCATAAAAAATCCACGCAGCGAAGATGAAGAGATTGGTAAGTTCTTCGAAGGTGCCGGTGAGAGCCATGAGGCTTGTCAGAGTTACTTGAAAGATCAGCGCACGAGCAGGGGTGCGGTATTTGGGATGGATGCCGTCGGCAACATGAAAGAAAATGCGGTCGCGAGCCATCGCGTAAGGTACGCGGGCGCCGCTCAGGATGGAAGAATTCATAGAGCCCAGAGCAGAGAGGGCCATCGCCAGAGTGATCCAGAAAGCGACGCCGTGGCCGATGACGCGTTCCACCACGTCGGAGGCGACATGTTGTGAGTTCGCGACGCTGTTAAAGGGCAGAACTTTGAGGCAGGCGGCGCTAAAGAGCAAATACAGCAGTGCAGTAAAGCTAACACCTCCGACGAGGGCGCGCGGAAAATTACGCTGTGGATCCTTTACCTCGGAGCCAACTAGATTTAGATCTTCCCACCCGTCGTAGGCCCAGAGAGCAGCGGCGAGAGCGGCGAGGAATGCGGTGAGCAATCCGCCGCTCGCCGAGGTGGGCCACACCGGGTCGGGCGGATGAGGGCCGGTATTCGGTAGAACGAAAGCCACGCCGATGATCAGAGCGATGCTGAGGACCTTGATGCTGGTCAGAAGGATTTGCACTTCGCCGCCCAGGCGAACGCCGAGATAGTTGACGCCGGTCATAAGCAGCAGCCAAAAAACGGCGAGAGGCTGCGCCCAGGTGAAGACGAAATCGTAGGGATGGATCCAGCCGGTGAGTCCAGGGATGGCGATGTGCACGCTGAAGAGCGGCGAGCCGACCACGGGCAGGAAAAAACTGAGGAAGCGCACCAGTCCGGCGGCGATGGAGGCGGTAGAAGCGGGGCGGCCGACGATCGAATGCATCCAGCCGAACGTAAAGCCCCATACGGGACCGAAGCCGCGGCGAAGATAGGCATATTCGCCCCCGGCTTCGGGGATGGCGGCGCCAAGTTCCGCGAAGGCCAGCGCGCCAAAAATGGATAGCGCCGCGCCGACAATCCATGCGGCGAAGACGATAGAGACGAAGCGGCCTTCGCGGGCCATTTCGGCGGGTTTGAGAAAAATGCCGGTGCCGACCATCGTGCCCACGACGATGGCCGCAGCGGCCGAGGGGCCAAGGCCGCGGACGAGTTCGAGACGTTTTTGGGCCGGCGAGTTCATGGCAGAGGAGTGTAGATCATTCTTCGATCGAGGAAAAATCGAATCAGCGGACTCCGAGAAAACCGCGGGAAGCACCGAATGTGTCGCGCCTCTGGCGCTCGGGATCTTTTGCTGAAATGCCCAGTCCTTGCGGGCTGGGCTAAATTGTGCCGGACCTACGGCGCTGAACGGCAAGGCGAGATGCGGCTGACCTGGGTACCCACTACGGGGGTGGATTGCGACGCGCGATGCGGCTCACCAGCGCTCCTACGAGGAAGGTCACGCAGGAACCGATTAGGACATACCAGGTGTAGGCGATGGTGGACGCCAGGTAGACGGCGAGGACGGCGGCGAGCCCGGCGAACATGCCTGCGAGTGAGCCAATCGAGTTTGCTCGCGAATCGAGGGTGCCTAGGAGGAAGAGGCCTAGCAGACTGCCGAAGGGAAGGGATGCGATGGCTAGGCCGGTTTCGAGGAGGGAGTGTTGCCATTTTACGAGGCCGAAGAAGATGAGGACTGTGCCCCAGACGAGAGTCATGCGGCGCGAAATTTTAAGAAACTTTGTAGGATCGATAGCGCGACCTCGCAGTGCATTCAAATCCAGCACGCTGGAGGCTGAGAGAGAATTCAGCGAACCGCTGGCGTTGGACATGGCTACGGCGAGAATCGATGCGAGGAGAATACCGACCAGGCCCGTCGGCATTTCACGGACTAGGAAAAGAGGCAAGACGCGATCGGTGCGATCGCCGGCAGAGAGCAGTGGCGTGTGTTGCGCAAATACGAAAAGCAGCGCGCCGACGAGAAGGAATACGGTGAACTGGAAAAGGACGATGAACCCGCTGGCGAGAATGGCGCGGCGGCTGTCGGTTTGATTGCGCGCGGCGAGGAGGCGCTGAACGATGGTTTGGTCTGTGCCATGTGTGGCCATGGTGAGAAAGGCGCCGCCGATTACACCCGACCAAAAGGTATAGGTGGTGGTGAGGCTCCACGTAAAATCGAGGAATTGCAATTTGTGGCCGTTGAGAGCAGCGACTTGCGTGACTTCCGCCCAGCCGCCGGGAATTTTGTGGAGGAGAACGACGAGAGTAATGAGGCTGCCGGTGAGATAGAGAAGAAATTGGGCGACGTCGGTCCAGATGACGGCTTTCATACCGCCTTCGAAGGTGTAGAGGATCGTGAGCGCGATGACGATGAAGACGGCGAGGCGCTCGGAGGTGCCAAGGGCGACGCTGATAACGAGAGCGATGGCGGAGACGCGGACACCTTCGGCAAGCGTCCGTGTGCCCAGAAAGGTCAGCGCTGCGACCGCGCGCATTTTCGTGCCGAAACGCTTTTCGATCAGGGCGTAGGCGGTGAGAAATTCGCCGCGAAAGTAACCGGGAAGAAATAGAAGTGAGATGAGGAAACGGCCGACGATGTAGCCGAAGACGAGTTGCAGAAAGGTGAGATTGCTGGCGTAGGCAATCGCCGGCGTGCCGATGATCGTGAGCGTGGAGGTTTCGGTGGCGACAATGGAAAGCGCCAGTGCCCACCAGGGCGTGCTGCGACCACCGAGGAAATAATCATTTACGCTGCGTTGATGTTGGCGGAAGCGAAGGCCGAGGAGCGTGACGCCGAGCAGATACGCGATGACGATGACCAGGTCGAGCGGATGGATGCGCATCAAGCTCCGGCTTTGCGGATTGGTAGCGAACTGCGACGAGGATAGTGGGGGGAGCCGCGGAGCGTCAAGGAGGCGGAGACAGAGAATATTCGGCGCGCAAGGGACGCCGGATTGCTCGGGGGCGGAAGCCCGATTTGGATTACGATCAGATGTCGGAGCTAACAAGCTCCCGCTAAGGAAGAGAAATCCTTCACCTTGCAAAAGGCGCGGGTTCAGAATGACAGGTTGCTGTAGTTTGGGGTTTGAAGCGCATCATTCGTGGGTTCCCGCTTCGATGGATGGACCTTGGTTGCGTGGTGGAAAGCCTCACCCCAGGGTGAGCTACGGGTTGGGGCGACGCGGGCGCGGCATTAGCTGCAAAGCGGCGGCTGGGTCGCGTATGCTTTGGGTATGCGATTTGTCCTCGGGTTTGACGGCGGCGGGACAAAGACAGAATGCGTGCTGATGGACGAGGCGGGATTGGTGCGCGCGGACGGGCGCGGCGGTCCATCGAATCCGATGCGCGTGGGATTTGGCGGCGCGTTGGCGGCGGTATGCGAGGCGGGGCGAAGCGTCATCCAGCAGGCGAAGGTTTCAACGGACGATGTTGGCGTGCTGGTCGCCGGATTGGCGGGCCTGGCACAGACGGAATCCCAGCGAAAGATGAAGAAACTGTTGGCCGAGGAATTTCCCGGCGTGGAAGTCTTTGTGTGTACCGACCTGGACCTGATCCTTGAGGCTACAGGCAAAAGGCGCGCTATCGTACTACTGGCTGGAACCGGCTCAGCTGCGGTGGGACGCGACGCCAACGGACAAGTGATTCGTGTGGGCGGCCACGGGCCGTTGCTCGGCGACGAAGGTAGCGCATACGACGTTGGCCGACGGGCAGCAAGTGTGGCACTGCGAGAAGCGGATCGCGGCATCCCGGATTCGCATCTTGCGGCGCGAATCCTACGAGAACTGCGGGCTTCCGATTGGGAAGATTTGCAGTTGCGGGTTTATCGGACGCCGGACGAGGTGTTCCCGAGAATTTTTCCGGTGATCGCTGACGCAGCCGATGAGGGCGACCCGGCGGCGCGCGCGCTGCTGCAAGATGCGGCGGGGGACCTTGCGGGACTTGTGGTGGACTTGATGGAGCGGCTGGAACTGAACCGAGAGAAGTTTTTGCTGGTGAAGAGTGGAGGCATGGTGGGGCGCTCCACGTATTTCGACAAACTTCTCGACGAGCGGTTGCACCTTGCCGCGCCCGGAGCGGAGTTTGGTGCATTGATGGTCACGGCGGCGCAGGCGGCGGCGCGGATGGCCCTTCGAATCCTCTTGGACCCAGCCGAAGAAGAGGCGTGACGTGGCGGAGTTCGAACGCGAGGCAGAGCGAGCCAGAGTTGCCACTGGCGAGGAGTTTGACGGGTTGCTCTTTCATCCGGCGCCGCCGGTTCTATTGGCGTTGCTGGACAATCCAGCGCTCGACGAAACCAAGTTGACTCTTTTGTTGTCGCGGAAGGATCTGCCCACGGAAATTCTGGAAGAGATCGGAAAGCGGAAGGCATTCCTGAACAGTTATGCCGTGAAAAAGAGCTTGCTGCTGCATCCGCGAACGCCTCGGCTGGTTGGGCTACGCTTGCTGAAGGAACTTTATTTGATGGACTTGGTGCAGTTTGCGCTTTCGCCCGCGGTTTCCGCGGAGTTGAAGCGTTACGCGGAGGAGCAGATTGTGGCGCGACTACCGCAACTGCCATTGGGGCAAAAGATCACACTGGCGCGGCGAGGACCAAGCCGCGTTGCCGGTGCACTGGTAGCGGACGGCCATGCGCAGGTAATGCCGGTGGCGCTGGAAAATCCTTATTTGACGGAAGCTCAGGTGTTGAAAGCGCTGGCGCGGGAGAAGGTGCCGGTTGCAGTAGTGCAGGCGGTGGCCGGGCATCGAAAGTGGTCACAGAGTTATAGTGCACGGGTGGCGATTGTGCGGAATGCTTCCACGCCGATTTCGCTCGTGCTGGGGTTCCTTCCGCAGCTTACGGTTTCCGATTTGCGCGTGCTGGCGGAGCCCGGGGTTGTGGCGGACAATCTTCGCAAATATTTGTTGGCGGAAGTTCATCGGCGGATGCTGGCGTCGAAAGAGCAGGCTGCGCGCGACGGCGCTGGCGAGGAGCGCGGGTTAGCGGCGCAAACGCAGGACGATGAAAGCACCGAGGAAAAAGAGGATGGCGGAGAAGGAGAACGCGGCACGGATAGAGACGGCAGACCAGAGAAAGCCGACGACCAGGCTTGAGAGGAAGTCGCCGACGGCGTTGACGGCGGCGAGGGTGCCGAAGGCCATGCCGTGCTGCTCCGTGGGGATTAATTCCGCGGCGAGGGAGTCTTCGAGAGCTTCTTCGGTGCCGACGTAAAGACCGGCAAGAACGAAAATCACGGCGAGTATCCAGAGACGGTTTGGTGAGGTCGTGAGTAGAATCGCTGTCACTCCGGCGAGAGCGTAGCCCGCTGCGAGAATGACCTTGCGGTGCGGGACGTGGTCGCTGATCCAGCCACTGAGATAAGCGGAACCGGCATAGAAGACGTTGTGCAGCGTGTAGAGGCCGACGGCGATGCTTGCGGCGCGGGCTGGTCCTTGTGCCGGAGCAAGCATGCGGGTGGCAAAGAGAATCAACAGGGTGTGCGAAAAATCGCCGGCGCCGAATACGCCAACGCCGAGGAGAAAGCGCCGGAAGGTTCCTGGCAGCGCCCGCAGGCCGGTGAGGAAGGATTGCTTCTTTCTTGTTTCGATTGGGCGTTCGCGGACGAGGAGCCAGAAACTGGCAACGGCGATCATGCCTGGCAAGAGAGTCCACAGGAAGACGGCGCGGTAGCTGTGATTGGTGACTTGAAGGAGCCAGAGAGCCGTGAGTGGGCCGACGATTGCGCCAATGGTATCCATCAGGCGTTCGAGGCCGAAGGCGCGGCCGTAGGCGGACGGACAAACGTCGGCAGCGAGGAGAGCTTTCTTGGCCGGAGAGCGGACACCGCGGCCAAGCCATGCGGCGGTGCGGCCGATCAGGACGTGGTAGGCGTGCGTGGCGAAAGCAAACGACGCGGTAGCCAGTGCGGTGAAGGCGTAACCGAAGACGGCCAGAGGTTTGCGGCGCTTCAGGCGGTCGGTGTAATGGCCGGCACCGAGTTTTGTGAAGCTCGAAAGGCCATCGGCGATTCCTTCGATTGCGCCGAGCCATACGGGACCCGCTCCAATTGCGGCAAGAAAGGCCGGCAGAACAGCGGTGGCGATTTCGTGGCTCCAGTCGCTGAACAGGCTGGTGAGGCCGATGCCCAGGACGGTGCGCGTGAGCCAATGCTGTTTCTGATCGATGCCGGCGGTGCTCACGGAAAGAAAGTGTAACGCAGTAGAGTTTTTTGCGCGCGCCAGTCGGCTATTGGAGATTATCTTTTTGTGGCGCGATACAAGATGACGCGCACTTTTTCCAGGGTGATCAATCCGCCTTCTACGATTTCGTCCATGCGGGGGAGAATCTGGTCGATGCGCTCCTGCGTTTCGATGACCTCGACGACGATCGGCAGGTCCTGCGACAAGCGTAACAATTTGTCGGTATGATAGACGCTCGAACCGCCGAAGCCACTCACACCGCGCAAAACCGTGGCGCCCGAAAAGCCTTCCTTGCGCAGCATTGTGACGATGACTTCGTGCAACGGCCTGCCATGCCATTTGTCGGATTCACCGATGTGAATGCGCATCAGAGTGCGTTCGCCTTCGAATTTTTCATGTGTCATGGCGGACTCCTAGAAGCGGTTGGCCAGGCGGATGCCGGCGACCGAGAGAAGCAGGCCGAGAACAACGCTTGCCGCGACGTAGGTGGAGGCGCGGAGCCACTCGCCGGCTTCAAACATTTTGGCGGTTTCCCAACCGAAACTGGAGAAGGTAGTGTAGCCGCCAAAAAAACCGATGGCGATGGCCATGCGCCATTCTGCGGGGATGATTACACGATTCAAGGTGAGCTGGCCGATCAATCCGAGGAAGAAACAGCCGGTAAGGTTGATAAGCAGCGTGCCGTAGGGGAAGGTGCTGCCCGTTTTGATTTGGACTGCGCCGCCGAGGCCGTAGCGCGCCAGGGTTCCGATGGCGCCGAACAATCCGATCAAGAAGAAACGCAAAGTGTCCCCATTCCGGCCGGCGCGGTATATAAAAAACTCCTGGTGCCGCGCGGCAGCCAGGAGTCATCAGCCCCGGTGGTGACTGGGGCGGTTATGGCGAACTCCATCGCCATTTGGATTTGTTGTAAAGCATAGCGTGAGGCTTGGGATTGATGCAATGCGGGGGTTGCGGGAGTTGTTGTGGCGTTCCAGAGGGTCTTCGGCCGGGGAGGTTGGAAAAAAGGTGCACCTATGGCGCTTTGGTTGGTCCGGCGTGACCCCGCCCTGACGGGCTGGGCAAAGTTGTGTCGCGGCTCCGCCGCTGGGATTGGCAAAATTTGATTTTCGCCAGCCAGTGTGCATTTTCAAGACTCAGGGCGAACTGCTAATTTTCCATTTTGGCGGAACGCTCACTGTGCGCCGAACAAAGTCGCCCGCCTCAGAAGGTGGCCGCTACACGAGGTTGTTGTGGTTGAGACGGGTAAGCCCTGTCTTTCGGTGTGGTACCGTCTTGTGGTCGTCAGATTTTATGCGACGTGTTTTTGTGGGTGTTGGTCGAGGGCGACGGCACGGTCCATGGCTGAGGCTGGATGCTGCAGAGTGGTGCCGTGGCCCATTGCCAGGCGGGATGGATGGAGATCTTCTCCCCGGTGATGAATGCGACGCTTCCATCTGCTGGAGCTTGAATTTTGCAATAGGTCGTTGGCCAATTGCCAAGAAACGGCATGCCTCCATTGTCAAAACGCCCGCCTCCTTCGTGCGGCAGGGCGAGCAGAAGGCGGCTGCTACAAGGGCCGGATGGAATGTGCCAAATTGGCTGTTGAGGGGCAAGGAGACCGAGGGGCGTTTCTTGACTTGGCTGGTTGGAAGGACGCACACTGAAAACCATGGCCCACATTTATATGCTGTTTGAGTTCGCGAAGGACGAGGAGAAGGCGCAGCAGGCTCGGCACAAGCTGGAGACCTGGAAGCAGGCGTTCCGGCTGGATAAGAAGCTGCTCTACAAGGTAGAGCGCATTGCGCTCGATGGTGCAGACGGCGATGCAAAATCGGCGCAGCCGGAGAAGAAGGCTCAGGGGAAGCACAAAGGGCGAAAAGCGAAGGCGGAGGCGGAAGAGATGCCAGCTTCCAATGAGGATATCCGGTTGCTGGTGCGGTTGGGATTCTCTGGGCATGAAAAGCTGTCGGAGGAGCGCTGGGTGCAACGCATCCCGACCGAAGAACCCTTTCGCGATGCATCTCCGGTCATAGTGAAGCCGGGAGAGGCGAAGTTTGAGGCCACAGAGCAGCGTTTCGAGGAGCTGGGCTAGTACCCGAGTTTTGCACAAAGCGGACCGAGGTTCTGTTGCTTGGCTGGAACCGGGCTTCGTATAATCCAGACCGCGGCCGGGACCTACTTTCATTTTCGAAGACTGCAACGAGGTCAGACTGAATGGCAGTGCAGACGCGCGCAAAAACAGCCAAAGCGGAAACGCAAAAATACCAGGGCCTTGACCGGGACGCCCTGATCCGGTTGTACCGCACGATGTACCTCTCGCGGCGGCTGGACGACCGGGAAATTCAACTCAAACGCCAGAACAAGATTTATTTCCAGATTTCGAGCGCGGGACATGAAGCTGTGACGGCAGCTGCGGGGTTGCTTTTGCGTCCGGGCGTGGACTGGGTTTATCCGTATTATCGCGATCGCGCGCTTTGCCTGATGCTGGGTGTGACGCCGCTTGAAACGCTTCTACAAGGAGTTGGAGCCAAGGACGATCCAAGCTCCGGAGGGCGGCAGATGCCGTCGCATTGGGGCCATGCGAAGTGGAATATTGTGAGCAAGTCGTCTTGCACCGGGACGCAATTCGTGCAGGCTGTGGGCGCGGCGGAGGCGGCGCTGTACTACGATCGTCATCCCCAGGCGCTGGAACAGGCGAAACAGGCGCCTCTTGGCCAATTTGTGAATCACGAGCCGGACGAGATTGTTTACGTTTCCTCGGGTGACGGAGCGACAAGCGAGGGAGAATTCTGGGAATCGCTCAACGCGGCATGCGCTAAGAAGCTACCTGTGTTCTATTTGATCGAGGACAACGGTTACGCGATTTCCGTTCCCATCGAAGTACAAACCGCCGGAAAGAGCATTTCGCGACTGGTTAAAGGGTTTCCCGGCTTGCACATTGCGGTGTGCGACGGCACCGACCCGCTCGAGAGCTACGCCGCATGCAAAGAGGCGATTCAGTATGTGCGCGAACGGCACGGACCCGCCCTTGTGCACGCGCAGGTGACGCGGCCGTATTCGCATTCGCTGTCCGACGATGAAAAGTTGTACAAGACGCCGGAAGAGCGTGAGGAAGAAGCTCGCCGCGATCCGCTTTCGAAATTCTCACTGTTTTTGATTCGCGAAGGTTTGCTGGACCAGAAAGAGATCGAGCGTTTAGAGGCGGACGTTGACCGCGAGGTGCGCGAGGTGGCGGACCAGGCGCTCGAAGCCGAGCCACCGGATGTGTCGTCGATTTATGTGAATGTCTATTCTCCGGATGTTGATCCGACGTCGGAGGCGTTTGCCGCCGAACCCCAAACCCATGGGGCGCCGAAGACCATGGTGGAGATGGTGGCGGCTACATTGTTTGACGAGATGGGCCGCGATGACCGAATCACTGTCTTTGGGGAAGATGTGGCGGACGCGAGCCGCGAAGAGAATTTGCGCGAAGTGAAAGGAAAGGGCGGGGTATTCAAGGCGACTGCGGGGTTGCAGCGCAAGTACGGGGCTGACCGTGTGTTCAACACGCCGCTGGCTGAAGCAAGTATCGTTGGGCGGGCGATCGGGATGGCGACTCGCGGGCTGAAGCCGGTGGCGGAGATTCAGTTCTTCGACTACATCTGGCCGGCAATGATGCAAATTCGCGACGAGCTGTGCGTGATGCGGTGGCGCTCGAATGGCGTGTTCAAAGCCCCGGCGGTGCTGCGGGTGGCGATCGGCGGATATTTGACGGGCGGCGCGGTGTATCACAGTCAGAGCGGCGAGTCGATTTTCACGCATTGTCCTGGGTTGCGAGTGGTGATGCCTTCGACGGCGCTGGACGTTGCGGGATTGTTGCGGACGGCGATTCGCTGTGACGATCCGGTGATGTTCCTGGAGCACAAGCATCTTTACCGGCAGCCGTATAACCGATCTGAGTATCCTGGGGCAGATTTCACCATTCCTTTTGGCAAGGCGCGCGTGGTGAGGGGAGGCAGCCAGGTGAGCATTATTACGTATGGGGCCGTGGTGCACCGGGCGGAAGTAGCTGCGGCTGCGCTGGAGCGCGAAGGCATTTCGGTGGAAATTGTCGACCTGCGTTCTCTGTCGCCTTACGATTGGCAAGCAATATCCGAGAGCGTGCGCAAAACGCACCGTGTGATCGTCGCGTATGAGGATATGTTGAGCTGGGGATACGGCGCGGAGATTGCGGCGCGGATTGCGGAAGAATTGTTCGAAGAGCTGGATGCGCCGGTGAAACGCGTGGCGGCCACGGACACGTTCTGCGGGTACCATCCGAAGCTCGAGGATGCGATTTTGCCGCAGACCGATGACGTTGTGGCTGCAGTGCGCGGGCTATTGGAATACTGAGGCGACACCTAGGACAATCGCAGCAAGAGCAAGTAGATCCCTCGGGAGAAGCGCTCTCGGGTGACAAGGTTTGACAGTGCGCGCGAGTGGAATGTTATAGCGGACTGCTATGTTTTGTGCGTCCGAATGCGCGCAATTTGTCGTGGCGGAGGGCCGGCGTGCCCGCGGAAACTTTTTGCTTCTTTCCTTCGTACATCGGTTTACAATGCGGAATTGACGTTCCTTTAGGGGGTACATTCATGGTTTGTCCGAATTGCCAAAAGGAAATCGCCGACGGCTCCAAATTTTGCTACAACTGCGGCGCGCCGCTTGCGCCCGGTGCGCCCGCGCCAGCTTATGCGGCACCGCCGAAACGACTGATGCGCTCCAGCGTGGACAAGAAGATTGGAGGCGTCTGCGCGGGGTTGGCGGATTATTTTGATCTGGATCCGACGATTGTGCGGATCGTTTGGTTGCTAGCGATCTTTTTTGCCGGGACGGGATTGTTGGTGTACATCGTCCTGTGGATTGCGCTGCCGCTTGCGCCGCCGGGGGCACCTTTGGCAGTGCCGGCGACGACGGCGCGGGTTTGACGCGCGCTACCTTTTCCGACTGGCCAACGTTGCGGTGATTTGAGTGTCGCACCGACGGTGCTCAGCGTTTTATCGAAGATCCGACACGTGGCTGCCGGCCGATTGAGGCTGCCGAACGCCAGTCTCCATTGTCAGACAGCTGCGCTGTCGAGCATAACGGCGCAACGCGCAGAATCTGAGATCACTTGGCTTCGATACGGGACGCGCCTGGGCGAACTGCTTGGTTCTCCGCGAGCGTTTAGGCTTTGACGCGATGCCACCCTCGGTGTTTTACCCTAGTCTCGCCGAAGAGGAGATGGTCGGCGGAGATCACGCCGGCGCCGATGGTTGCTAAAATGAAGCAGCCTGCGGCTAAAGACAGGGGGAACTCGTAGTCGGTCACCGCGAGAATTCCTCGGGCGCTGTGGACTTTCCAAATGGCCACGGCCATTTCGATGGCGAGCAGCAACGCAGCCGGACGAGTGAAGAGGCCCGCGAACAGGAGAACCGAGCCGAAGCATTCCAGAATTGCGGCAATGTTCAGGAAATAGCCAGGCAGGCCGTGGGAAATGAAAAAACTGTGCATGGCTTCGGTGGGGTGCACTAATTTAGGATAGCCGTGCACCAGGAAGATTAAACCCAGTACAAGACGCAGAACCAGCAACGCCAGCGGCCTCAGAGCTCTCAGGAATTTCATCCGACGTCTCCTCTTTTTCCCTCTACGCGCCTTCCGAGGTTACTATGAAAATGAATCGCGTCGGAGTGGCCGCTGCCAAAATGGATGCCGGGCCGCAATTCGTGCGCCTGGATTGACGGAAAGCTGGCAGAATGGAATTGGTGCCACTCGACGAAGTTCCAAAAATGGAGTTGATCAATCGCAGAAGTGATTGCGTCCGCGCCACGCGCGCCGTCGGAGCCACCTTCGGGGACTCGGCATGAAGCGAAAATTGTTGGTGGCCGTGCCACTGCTTTGCCTGGTGGCGCTGCTAGCCTGGTTCTTCCGGCCCAAACACGAATCGGTTGGCTCCGGTTACGTTAGCGAGAGAAGCGTGACGCTGTTCAGCAGCATGGCTCAAGTGCGGGAACAGGTTGGCGTGTTGTATTACGGCGAGCGTGTGGATGTGCTGGCTCACCGGAATGACTACGCCAAGGTGCGCACCGCCTCGGGCACTGAGGGATGGATTGATGGCCGCTACCTGATGGACCCGGCGCTCTGGCAGCGCAGCGAAACGCTTCTGGAAAGGTCCAAGGGCATGCCGGTTCAATCGCGCGGCCGTACCAAGACGACCACCAATATGCGCATTGCGCCTGGGAGGACCGAGCCTCGGCTCTATCAGTTCGGACGAGGGGCGGAAGTGGAAATCCTGGGGCGCGCCGTGGCGGACTGGGTGCAAGCGACGGACGAAAAAGAAGCCGCGGAAAGCGAAAACAACAAGAAGGAAGATTGGTTTCTGGTGCGGGGAATTGCGACGCGGCCGCCCGGAGAAAGTGCGATTCGGAACTCCGCGATTATGACGACGACGCAGCCCGGCGACCAGACGGTACCGATTGCAGGATGGGTGGTGGCAAGATTCATTTCGCTCGATCTACCGGACCAGGTGCGCGAAGGCACGAGCGCGGCCAACGTCCGGCCCATCGCGTGGTTTGAGTTGAACCGAGTGACAGACGACAACGGCGAGCACTCGCAGTATCTGGTTGCCGGGACGCGCGGCGGGGAAGGTCAGCCTTGTGATTTCACCACGCTGCGGGTGTTTACGTGGAACCCGAAGAAGTCCCGCTACGAAACGGCGTATATCGAGAATAATCTTTGCGGGGCGATGCCGATTCGCGTCGGCAAAGGGCAGCAGGGCGAGCCGGAGTTTCGTTTTCGCGATATGGATGGAGGCAGGGAAGAGCGTGTCTACCATTTGGTGCAAACGGTGGTGCGCCGCGTGCGCGAGGGACCAGCGACTGGAAAGCATGCCTCGGGCAAACGAAATGCGGCCGGGAAGCGCTGAATCGTGCAGATGAGGCGCAGTCTCTTCCGCGTGAAAGCGGTCATTGGGGCGAGTGTGCTTTGCGCGATTGGATTGACCGGGCTGCAAGCGCCGAAGCCCGCTGCAGCACCGAGCAGATTCTTCCCGTTCAGCACGGGAACATACTGGGTGTACGAAGGCACGGTGCGCTGGTACGACTTCGAAAATGACCAGCCGGCGAGCGCGGAAGTGAAATGGAAAATGTCGGTGGAGAAGATAGTTCGAAAGCAAGGCGTTACCGCCGCGGTGGTGACGGGATTTCCGGCCGATCTCGACTGGACGGCGGGCACGACGGAGCCGAAGCCGTGGTTGATTCTGGAAGACGAAAAGCGCGAGGTTTACTACGAAAATCTTGGTCCGGAGTTTGACTTGGCGAAGCTGAACGGGGACGAGCACGCCTTCGATAAGTTTATGGTGGAGGACAATTTCTTTTTTCAGTGGCCGCTGCGACAAGGCGCCAAATTCTGCGGCGAGGAAGCCAAGAAGAGAGATGACGGCATGTACTGCTGGGTCGTGGAGCAAGTTGCAACGAAAAAACTCGGAGCGGCGAAAGGCGCGCCCGCGGAGGAGCAGCCCGTGTTCCAATTGCAATACCGGACGCTACCCGACGACACGACAATGGAGCTTGTGCCCGGGGTCGGCGTGCTGAGTTACCAGTATCATCACCACGGAACAGTGGCGGATACGGAGTTGCAACTCGTGGAATTTCATGCTGCAGCGGAAAGTTCCGAGGTCCAGGGACCCAAGCCATGACGCTGCACATCAATGAAGCGGAAGTGCGCCAGCTGTTGACCATGCCGATGGCACTTGCGGCTGTGGAGGAAATTTCGCGCAAGCAAGCCGAGGGCAGCGTGATTGTCCACCCGAGGCGGCGATTTGAGCTTCCGGGGCAGGGATTTTTCCACTACATGGCGGCGTTGGACAGCGCGGCGGGCTTTGTGGCGATGAAGCAGTACACATACGTCAAAGGAAAGCTTTGCTTCCTGGTGCCGCTCTACTCGGTTTCCAGCGGCGAATTACTCGCGTTGATTGAAGCGGACTACATGGGGCAACTGCGCACCGGGGCTGCTTCGGGTGTCGCGACGAAATATCTTGCGCGGAGACTGGCGAAAGTGGCGGCGATTCTCGGTACCGGGGGACAGGCGCGCACGCAGCTCGAAGCGATTCACAATGTGCGCATGCTCGATTCGGTGTTTGTGTACGGGCGCGATCCGAAGAGGAGAAACCAGTTCAGCGAGGAGATGTCCGAACGGCTGAGCATAAACGTTTACCCCGCCGAGTCCGCTGCGGCGGCTGTGAGCAGCGCGGAGATTATTTGCACAGCGACTACTTCGGCGCAACCCGTGCTTCTTGGCGAGAATCTGGCGAAGGGCGTTCACATCAATGCAATCGGAGCCAACCACGCCCATAAGCAGGAGCTGGACGAAGCTGCCGTCGCGAAGGCCAACCTGATTTTTGTGGATTCGCTGGCGCAATCGCAACAGGAAGCGGGCGACTTGATTGTGCCGTTCAGCAAGCAGCCGCAAAAGTGGACCAGTGTGAAGGAGCTTTCGGAGCTAGTTGCGGGCAAAGCGCCGGGTCGCGCCAACGATGCGCAGATCACGCTGTTCAAGTCGAACGGGATTGCTGCCTGGGACTTGGCTGTCGCCGAGAAGGTCTATACGTTGGCCCAAGAGAAAGAGCTAGGGCGCGAGTTGGCTTTCTACAACACAAGGTAGCCGGATTGTGGAAATTGCCAAAATGATCGATTGACAGGGGCGGAGCGGGGAACTAAAGTAGTTGAACGAACGTTCGAATTGCCATGACCGGCTCTGTTCCCACTCCCCGCGACTCTGAGGCTAAGCTGCAGCACATCCTGCTACATTCGGCCCAGATCTTCGCTGAACAGGGCTTTGAGGGGGCTTCGATCCGGGATATCAGTCGTGCTACCGGGATATCGCTCTCCGGCCTCTACTATTATTTCGAAAGTAAACAGAAGCTTCTGTATTTACTTCAAAAATCAGCGTTTACGAATATTATGGAGCGGCTGCAACAGCGTTTGGCGCATGTTCATGAGCCGGAAGCGCGGTTGCGCGTGTTGGTTCGGAACCATATCGAATACTTCCTGTCCCACCCTAGTGAAATGAAGGTACTCTCGCATGAGGAAGAGGCCCTTGATCCTCCGTACCGCGAAGAAGTGGCTTCCATCAAGAGGCGCTACTATGCCGTGGCGCGAGAAATCTTTGATGGAGTGGCCGGAAAGGGCTTGGCGGAAGGGTTACGGCCACGCGTCGCCGTGCTGAGCCTGTTCGGCATGATGAACTGGGTCTATAAGTGGCACAGACCCAAAACGGACCCCAGCGCCGAGGAACTGACGGAAGCCATCGTCGGTATTTTCCTTCACGGTGTCAAGAAGGCGCCGGCGCACAACAGCGGGTTGTCTGTCGTTTCGACGGTGATTCCCCTGGATTGAGCAGTTCTCTCTGCGGCGAAAACATTCAGAAGGAGAGATGAGGAGAAAAGACTATGGCAAGCAGCAGCGTAATGACAAAAGAACTTATCAAATATCGCGTGCAAGAGGGTGTGGCGATCTTTGAGATGGATGATCCACCGGCGAATACCTACACGTACGAGATGATGCAGCAGCTCGACGCGGCGATACTCAATGCGCGCATGGACGAGGCTGTTCATGTGATCGTTATTCGCGGCGGCGGCGAGAAGTTTTTCTCCGCGGGAGCGAGCATTCCGATGCTGGCGAAAGTCGATCCGCAGTTCAAATACTACTTTTGTTTGCACGCCAACGAGACGCTTTGCCGACTGGAGCAGACTCCGAAGCTGGTGATCGCGGCGTTGAACGGGCACACCGTAGGCGGGGGGTTGGAAATTGCGCTGGCCTGCGACATTCGCATTGCGAAGAAGGAAGGCGGAAAGATCGGGTTGCCTGAGGTGAACCTTGGCGTGTTGCCGGGAACGGGGGGCACGCAGCGGTTTGCGCGAGCGGTTGGCCGGGCACATGCGATCGAGCTGATGACGACGGGGCGCACCTTCAGCTTCGAAGAGGCGCTGGAGATGGACCTGATCCACTACATTTACGAAAAGGAATCGTTCTGGGACGATGTGATGATTTACGCCAAGCAGTTTTGTCCGCCGAACAAGGCTTCCCGGGCGGTGGGGCGCATCAAGCGAGCAGTGGTCACGGGGGTGGAGATTCCGTTTGCCGAGGCGCTTGGGCTCGAGCGCGAGTTGCAGCAATTGCTCTTCACTAGCGAGGATGCCAAAGAAGGTCTGGCGGCGTATGTAGAAAAGCGCGCGGCGAATTTCAAAGGGAAGTAAACTTTTGGGAGCGGGCCGCTTCAAAATTCTGGTGGATCGAGCAAAGTACGAATGAAAACCCTGCCTGATTATCTTCGAAAAGGGATGAAGCTCATCATTGTGGGCTGCAATCCTACGGAATCCTCGGTGCGAGCGGGGCATTATTATGCCGGGCGTAACAATGAGTTCTGGCCGACTTTATTTGAGAGCGGGGTGGTGCCAGAACCGTTTGATTATCCGGACGACCGGCGGATTATTGAGTTTGGGATTGGCCTGACCGACCTGGTGAAGCGTCCGACCAAGTTGGTAGATGAACTGAAGCGCGAGGATTTCGCCGAAGGCCGCATTGTGCTGTCGCAAAAGTTGGAGGAGTTTGCTCCGCGTGTCGTGGCGTTCAACGGGAAGGCGACCTACGAGCAATTTTCGCAGCGGAAATGCAAGTTCGGTTTGCAAAAGGAACTGCTGTATGGCGCGCGGGTTTATGTGCTGCCAACAACCGGCGGATCGAGCGGGCACGGCAAAGCGGATCGCTTGAAGTATTTTCGCGGGCTGGCGCGACTGGTGGAGCAATCGTCGAAGGCCAAAGAGGCGCAGCGCGTCTGAGAACAGGAGAGAAAAATGAGCCAAGCTAGCAAATCCGCCACCGCGCCGGTTCTGCTGGAGTCGCGCGAAGGATCCATCGTGACTTTGGCGATGAATCGGCCGGACCGCCTGAATGCAATCGACAATCATCTCGCGACGGCACTGAACGAGGCGCTGGGAAGGATTGGCGTTGATCATTCCGTACATGTAGTGATTCTGACCGGGAGTGGCCGCGGTTTCTGCGCTGGCGGCGACCTGGCCGTGATTGGCAAAGGCCGCGCGACCTCGAACGACACCGAGCTTGCGCCGATTCTGCGTTCGGGAATGCAAGCGGTTTTGAAAATGCGGACGATGCCGCAGCCGGTGATCGCAGCGGTGAACGGACCTGCCGCTGGAGCGGGAATGAATCTGGCGCTTGCTGCCGACATTCGCGTAGCCGTGGAAGAAGCTGTTTTCGGACAGAACTTCACGAAGGTTGGCCTTTTCCCGGATTACGGCGGCACTTATTTTTTACCCCAGCTGGTTGGTCCGGCGAAGGCCGCGGAGCTCTTCTACACGGGCGAAATGATCGATGCAAAAACGGCACTAGAGTTGGGCATCGTGAATCATGTTTTCCCCAACGATCGCTTGTCCTCCGAGGTGCAAAGCCTGGCGGCGAAGATCGCCGCGGGTCCGCAAATGGCGATTCGCGCGGTGAAACAAGCTATTTTCGCGCGGGAGAAGGAATCGTTGATACAAGCGCTGGAAGCGGAAGTGGAACACCAGCTCAAATGCTTTCATTCACACGATTGCATGGAAGGGATTCGCGCGTTTCTCGAGAAGCGGCCGCCCAGTTTTCGCGGGCATTGAATGGCCGTGGAAGAAATTGACACCAGGAGGTTGAGCATGCCGGCGACTCGGTTATCCACGTTTGACGATTGGGTTGATTTGTTTCGGGTGTGGCAAAAAGACATCGGAGTGGCATATCCGGAAATCGCCAACTACAAATTTGAAGCCAAGTTCGGGCCAACGCGTTCGAATGAGATTGAATTCGGCGCGTACAAGGGCCGCCCGAAATGGGAAAAGGTGATGCAGATTCCGGATCAGCGCATGCGGGATGCGCTGCTAAACCTGATTGTGTATCAGGGCGACACGGAATTTGCTTCGGTGGAGCAACAGCGGCGGTTGTTTGAAAGCGCACCCAGCGAACACGACCGGCAATCGCTGTGTCGTGTGGTGACGGAAGAGATGCGGCACGGGTGGCAGATGTGCTACCTGCTGATGAATCATTTTGGCTACGGCGGGCGAGTGGAGGCGCAGAAAATGCTGGAGCGCCGCGCGTTTGACCAGAAGCGTTTGTTGGGCGCGTTCAATCAGGACGTTAACAACTGGCTGGACTTTTTCGTGTATACGGACTTTGTCGATCGCGACGGAAAATACCAGCTTACGATGCTCAGTTTCTCTGGATTTGCACCGCTGGCACAATCGATGACACCGATGCTCAAGGAAGAGTCCTTTCACCTGGGCACCGGACAAGACGGGATCAAGCGCATCGTCAAAGCCGGCGTAATTCCGCAACAGATCATTCAGAAGTACGTCAACAAGTGGATTCCGGTGAGCCTGGATTTGTTTGGAGTGGACCGGTCGAGCTCCGCGCACTGGTTTTACGTGTGGGGGCTCAAAGGGCGCTATGATGAACCTACGGCACAGGCGGAAGCCAACCTGGAGCGCATGAACGAGCACAGCCGCGAGCTGTACCGGCAGGAATGCGTGAAGCTGGTGGACATGATCAACAAGAATGTGGCGGCGGGGCAGCCGAAACTTTATGTGCCCGACGTGAAATTTAATCGCTATATTGGCGAATACGCGCGTCAGCCGTACAGCGTGACGGGCGAGTTGCTGAGTGAAAAGGCATATGAGGAGCATTTGAAAGGGATGCTGCCGCAGCCAGAGGATTTGGTTATTGTCAGCGAAATCCAGACGCTTGAGAAGCAGTGGATTTCGGCGAAGGGTTCCATCCAGTGAGCGACCTCGAGATTCCGCCACTCGAGGTGAAGCAGCGGCTGGATCGCGGCGAGAAGCTGCTGCTGGTGGATGTGCGAGAGCCTCACGAATACGCCATCTGTCATATCGAGGGGGCGGTGTTGATGCCCATGGGCACGATTCCCGCAAATCTGCAGAAGCTGGACGCGGACGAGGATGTGATTTGCTTTTGCCACCACGGAATGAGGAGTATGGATGTGGCGAATTGGCTTCGCGCACAGGGCGTTAAGTCGGCGAAATCCATGTCTGGCGGGATCGATCGCTGGTCGTTGGACATTGATCCGAAGGTTCCGCGTTACTGAGTGCCTTTCATCGAGAGACGATATGCCCGCGTCGAAACTTACTTTCTATCAGAAGCCTATGTGTACCACCTGCCGGAAGGCGAAAGCGCTTTTGCAGGAGTTGAGGATCGATTTCACGTCGCGCGACCTGGACAAAGAGCGGATAAGTGAAACCGAATTGGATCAGTTGATCGGGAATCGTGACTATAAGGGCTTCCTCAATACGCGCAACGAGTTGTACCGCACGCGAAAAATGGCCGAACATATGCCCAGTCGACCCGAGGCTCTCAAGCTCATGGCCAAGGAGCCAAACTTGATCCGAAGGCCGCTTCTTGCTTCCGGATTGCAGATCATCGTTGGGTTTGACGAAGCCGCGTATCGCAAATTGGCGAAATCCTAATTTTCTTTTTCGGGAGAATTGCGTGGAAGTGAAAACCATCGCGGTTATTGGTGCGGGCACCATGGGCCGCGGCATTGCCTACGGGGCGGCACTGGGGGGATTTCGAACGATTCTTGAGGACGTGAATAATTCCGTGCTGTTCAAGGCGATGGCGTGGATTCGAGAGGCGTTTGAGGAAGGCGTGAAGCGCGGCAAAGTGGACGCTGCTGCCCGCGATGCGGCGATGGCGCGGATCAGCACTGCTTGCGCAGTGAATGACGCGATTCGCGACGCGGAGTTGATCATTGAAGCGGTGCCCGAAGAGCTGGAGATGAAGCTGGAGCTGTTCACGATCTTCGACAAATTCGCCAAGCCCGACGCGATTTTCGCCAGCAACACGTCTTCGCTTTTCATCAGCGATTTCACGGATACCGTAATAGCGCGGGAGCGGTGCATCGGGATGCATTTTTTCAATCCGGTACCGAAAATGCGACTCGTGGAGATCGTGCGTACACCGCGTACGTCCGACGAAACCGTAGCAACCTGCGTCGGCGTGGCGCACAGGATGCAGAAAGAAACTGTGATCGTGCATGAGGCACCGGGATTCATCACTTCGCGGGTGAATGCGCTCATCGGGAATGAGGCGTTCGCCATGTTGGAAGCTGGCGTAGCGTCGGCGGAGGATATCGACAAGGCCATCAAGCTGGGGCTGAACCATCCGATGGGACCGTTCGAAATGGTGGATCTTGTGGGGCTGGATGTGCGGCTGAAAATTCTCGAGTATCTACATCAGACGCTGGGGGAAAAATACCGGCCCAGCCCGCTGCTCAGGAAATATGTAGAGGAGGGTCGACTCGGGCGAAAAACGGGACGCGGCGTGTATGATTACGCGGGGCGCAGCGCCAACCACGAGACGCGATAGAACGCTTCGGCCAGAAAGCTAACGATGAAACCTCTCAGCGAGCGGATTCAGATTCAGCAAGGCGACATTACCGAGATGGAGGTTGACGCCATCGTGAATGCCGCCAATAACGACCTTATTCTTGGCGCGGGTGTGGCGGGCGCGATTCTTCGTAAAGGCGGGGAATCCATTCAGCAGGAGTGCAACGAGATCGGGAGTATACCCCTGGGTTACGCTGCGATCACCGGCGCGGGAAGGCTGAAGGCCCGGTGCGTGATTCACGCCGCCAGCATGGGGCTTGGCGGCGAACGGACGACGGCGAAGTCGCTGCGCACGTCGACGGCACACTCTTTGCGGCTCGCGGCGGAGCGCAAGTTAACGAGTATTGCGTTTCCCGCAATCGGAACGGGCGTTTCCGGCTTTCCCGCAGACGAGTGCGCGCAGATTATGTTGACGGAAACCGCCCAACATCTGAAAGGCAATACTTCGGTCGAAACGGTTTATTTTGTGCTGTTCGATGACCGCTCGCGAGAGACTTTTCTGCGAACGTGGAATAAGCTGCAGAAGGAGTACTCGGCCGGAGTCGCCGGTGGATGACGATCATGGCGGAAACAAAGGCCGATTGGCGTCCTTTGGGCCTCGGCTGCAATTTCCGCGGACGCGTCTTTCTGAGATAATTTGCACATGAAAACAGCTATCCGTTTCTTTGCCTGCGTTAGTCTGGCAGTCCTCGTTTCGTTTGCTCCCCTCACTGCTCAAGCACCAGCCGCCAAGCCGGAGCCGTTGCAGGTTCCGGAATTGAAGTTTCAGCGCTACAAGCTGGCCAATGGACTGGAGGTGATCCTGTCCGAGGATCACCGGCTACCACTGGTCGCGGTGAATCTGTGGTACCACGTCGGCGCCGCGAACGAGACGGCGGGGCGGACCGGATTTGCTCATCTGTTCGAGCACATGATGTTCGAAGGATCGAAGCATGTCCCCGGGAGTTCTCATGCGCATTATCTGGAATCCGCGGGCGTGACGGATTTCAACGGTACAACGAGCTTCGACCGCACGAACTATTACGAAACGCTGCCGTCGAACCGGCTTGAGCTGGCGCTTTGGCTGGAGTCCGACCGCATGGGTTATTTGCCGGACAAGCTGGATCAAGCGAACCTCTCGAACCAACAGGACGTTGTACGCAACGAGCGCCGACAGAGCTATGAAAATCAGCCGTATGGAATCGCGCAGGAGGCGGTGTTTCACGAGCTGTTTCCCAAGGAGCATCCATACTATCCAATGGTCATCGGGTCACATGCGGATATTCAGGCAGCCAAGCTGGCGGACGTACGGAACTTTTTCAAGCTGTACTACGCGCCGAACAACGCGAGTTTGGCGATCGTCGGGGATTTCGATCCCGCGAACGCGCGCGAGTTGGTGGAGAAATATTTCGGGCCACTAAAGGCGGGAGTGGAAGTGCCGCGCGTGAAAGTGGCTAATCCCGCGATTGCCGCCGAGCATAAGAAGGTGGTGCAGGACAATGTGCAGCTTCCGCGGGTGTATCTGGCGTGGCTGACCTCGCCGATTTTCAAGCCCGGCGATGCGGAAGCCGATATCGCTGCAAATACGCTGGGCGGAGGAAAATCCAGCCGGCTGTACAAGAAGCTGGTGTATGAAAAGCAGCTTGCTTTGGATGTGGAGGCGGATCAGCAATCGTTGATGCTCAACTCTGTGTTTCAGATTCAGGCCACGGCGCGCCCGGGAGTGAAGCCCGAAGATTTGCAAAAGGCGATCGATGAAGAACTGGAGGCGTTTCGAACGTCGGGACCGACAGCAGAAGAGATGCAGCGGGCGAAAAACGGAATCGAGACGCGCACGATTTCCGGGCTGGAGATTCTTAATGGTGTGGCCGATCTGCTGAACAGTTACAACCATTATTTGGGTACGCCGGATTTTCTTGCTGCGGACATTGCACGGTACGAAAATGCGACTGCCGAAACGGTGCAATTGTTCGCGAAGAGCCAGTTAGGCCCGAATCAACGGGCGGTGGTCTATGCGGTGCCGGGAAAGCAGGATCTTGGGCCGGAAGTGCCTACACCCAAAGCGGAAGCCAAAGGGACGACGCAGGGCGGAAGTGAACCTGTGAACGCGGACGCAGCATGGCGCGAGAAACCGCCGGCTCCGGGACCAGCGGTGGCACTCCATCTGCCGGTTCCCGAACAGTTCAGGCTTTCAAACGGGTTGACGGTTTTGTACAGCGAACGGCCGGGATTGCCGCTGGTCGCCACGAGCCTGGTATTTCGCCACGGGAGCGGAGCAAATCCCATTGATCATCCGGGACTGGCGAGTTTTACGGCGCGGATGCTGCAGCAGGGAACCTCGACACGTTCGGCGTTGCAAATCGCCGACCGTGCGGCCGATCTGGGCACGACGATTGAGACTCGCGCGGCGGTAGATTCTTCGCGGGTAGGGACAGAATCGTTGACGCGAAATTTCCCGGATATTCTGGAATTGCTTGCGAATGTGGTGCTCCATCCTACTTTTCCGCAAGCGGAGATCGATCGCGTGCGATCGGAACGGCTGGCGGCGCTGGTGCAAGAGAAAGATGATCCGTTTTCGGTGGCGTCGCGCGTTTCGGCTGCGGCGTTGTACGGGCCGAAATATACGTATGGCTATCCGGATATCGGGACGACGGAATCGTTGAAGGCGGTTAGTCGCGAAGAGTTGCTGCGCTTCTGGCAGGAGAATTATCTGCCGAGCGACGCCGCGCTGATTGTCACTGGGAATATGAAGCTGGCGGAACTGAAACCATTGCTGGAAAAAAAGTTTGGCGAGTGGAAGGGCGGAAATGTGCCCGCGGTGAACAGGGGTACGCCGGAGCCTTCGGACGCAAGACTGATTATCGTGGATCGCGCCGATGCTCCGCAGACCACGCTGCTTTTGTTTTCGCTGGGGCTTGCGCGATCGACGCCGGATTATCCGCAATTGGAAGTGATGAACTCCGCGCTGGGAGGGCTTTTCTCCAGTCGGATCAACATGAATCTGCGCGAAGAGCACGGGTACACGTACGGAGCGGGATCATTCTTTGGCTACCACGTGGCGGCGGGACCGTTTGTCGTCTATTCCGATGTGCGCACGGACGTGACTGCTCCGGCGACGACGGAAATTTTCAAGGAGTTGCGGCGGATGCGGGACGCGCCGATGACTCCTGAAGAATTGAAATCGGCAAAGGACTCGATCGCGCAATCGCTGCCCGGGCGTTTCGAACATGCCGCGGAGACGGTCGGGACGTTTGCGGAGATTTACGTTTATGATTTACCGTTGGATTATTTTTCGCTGCTGCCAGCGAAGCTCTATGCGGTGACGGCGGAACAGGCGCAAGCGGCGGCGCAGAAGTACATTCAACCGGATAGGATGACGGTACTTGCCGTTGGCGATCGCGCGAAAATCGAGCCGGGGCTGAAGGAGCTGAAGCTGGGCAAGATGGAGATTCGTGATGCGAACGGGAAGTTGGTGCAATAGGGCCGGTGGTAGGAAGCGCCGCCCGGAGGCCAGCGCTTTGTACCTCAGATGGTGGTGATCCGAGAGCGGCCCGCCTCGCTTCGAAGGTCAGCGCAAGCAGAAGGCGGGCTCTACAAAAGCAGGAAAAAACTTAGTTCGCTTCTAGCTTCTTCAACATTTCGGCGCCGTTGGTGTTGTTGGGATTCAGGTCGAGCGATTTCTTGTAGTTTTGAATGGCGAGGTGCTTGTCGCCATTGTTCATGTAGGCCTCGCCGAGGCTGTCGTAGACGTTCCACGATTGCGGATGCAGTTCCACGTTGAGTTTAAATATTTGAATCGAGTCCGGCAGCTTCTTGGCGAACAACAATTGGTAGCCGGTGGAGTTTATCGAACTTTCCGAGATGTCGCCGCGGATGAGCGCGGGGTGGAATTCGTCGATGGCAGCGGGTGCGCCTTTGTCACGGGCGGCCTTGGCGAACTGCATGGCGGGCGAATCGTAGTTGTCGTATTTGATCCAGGCGAGAGCCGGTTGATCGCCTCCCAACGACGTGCGCAGGTGGTCACGAAGGATCGAAAGGCCATTCTCGCCATTCATGAACAGAACGACGCCGATTTTCTCGTGCGGATAAGCAAGGACGAAACACTTGAAACGGCCGTTGTCGCCCCAGTGCCAGAGGGATTCGCCGTCTTTTGTTTCCTGAATTCCGATGCCCAGACCCCAGAACACATTCTTCGAAAGCTCCTTTGGGGCGCGCTCGGTGCAATTGGTGCATTCGGGATCGACGGGAATTTGAGGGCGCTCCATTTCCTTGAGCGTTTTCTTCTGCAAGCCGGTTCCGTTGAGCAGCGCTTCCACAAATAGGGCGTAATCTGCGGCGGTAGTGTGCAGGCTGGCGGCTGCGTTCGAGTCCTTGGGCTTGAATTTGTCACCGGATATGCCGGCGCCGTCGTGCGGCATGGCGGTGCGCGCGTCAAAATCGGGCCGCCAGATGTAACCGCTACTTTTCATGCCGAGCGGAATGAAAACTGCTTTAGTCATGTAATCATTCAACGGTTGTCCGGTGATTTGCTCTACGACCTTTGCCAGATAGACGAAACCCTCGCCGGAATAGCTGAAGCGTTCACCCGGAGTGAAGTGAATGGTCAGCGGCTTGCCATCTGGGCGCCAGTTAGGGAAGCCCGTTCGGTGGCTCAGGACGATTCGTGCGGTGATTTTGTCGAGGCGTGGGTCGCCCTCGATATAGGGCTTGGGAAGATATTTGGAGAGCGGCGCGTCGAGGTCGAGCTTGCCCTGGTCCACGAGTTTGAGAACGCCGTAGGCGAATACAGGTTTGCTGAGAGAAGCAGCTTCGAAGATGGTATCTTCGGTTACCGGTTGGCCGGTTTTTGTATCTCGCACGCCGAAGGCATGCAGCCAGTAGGTCTTGCCGTCACGAATCAAGGCCATCGAGAGGCCGGGCACGGTGCCGTCTTTCAGGAGTTCGGGGATCTGTTCTTGCAGCGCAGCGATGGTGGCGGCGTTGGGTTTGTGCAGCGCCGGCGGTTTTGTAACCGAGGGAGTGTCGGCGTATGAGTGGCAGGGAACTAGGATTGCGGCAAGCAGGACAGACGGCACAGACCGCATTCTCCATCCAGTCATGATCGGAGCCTCCATAAGGACGAAGACACGACTTCGAGTGGTGAGAACACACCACACCGTGTTCTCGTGAGGATATTACGCAATGGGAAGGCGATTAGTTCCGGGGCAATGAGGGTTTTGGCGGACCAATCGAGCCTTCGTGAGGGAAACCCTCAGCTCAGCCCTTAAGGGGTGAGCGGCAGGTGGCGTAGAGGGAAACGCCCAGACGGAGCTGTGGGTGAGATCCTTCACTCGCAAAAAGGCGCGGATTCAGGCTGACAACGTTTTGATGGTGTGGTGAGGAATAGAAAACCAGGTCCTTCGCTTTGCTCAGGATGACCGGTTGAAGAATTTCGGATTCCGGTAGCGCGAGCTTATTGGCTGGGCTTTTTGAGGACGGGTTTGTCCCCGGAGCTGGGTTCGGGAATGTCGGATTTGTTGCCCTTGGCGGGTTCGGGATTGCCGGTTGCGGGGGCGCTGACTTGAACCGGGGCGCCTTCAGTGTAGGGCTTCTTGATCAAGGCTTCGACATATTGCTGGGCGCCGCCAGTGTTGTCGTTGGTCTGCCGGGCGCGGTCGTATTCGTGCAGAGCGCGTTCGCGCTGGCCAAGTAGATCGAAGATTTTTCCCAGATAGATGTGCGCCCAAACTTCTGTCCATTTCTCCGGTGGCTCGGGAACGGTGGCCAAAGCTTCGCGGAAAGCGTTCGCAGAGGCTTGGTAATTTTTCTCGTAGAAAAAGGCTTCGCCCATGCGGAAATTGGCTAACGCGCGATTGGGTTGAATGCTGAGAGCCTTTTGATATTGCAGGACGGCATCGTAATACTTGCCGACCTCCGCGAGTTCTTCTCCACGGGCGATGGCGGCGCGGGCCCGCAGCGTGGGAGTGCTTTTCAGGATGGTATTGTTGGGATCAACGTGGATTCCGCCGGGCTTTGGCCGGCCGAAGGTCTCGACTTCGAAGGGCGATTCGGTTCCGGCGACCTCGACGGATTTGGTTTCGGGGTTTCCTTCGGTGTCGATGCGAATTTGCATCGGCATGCTGAAGGTGTCTATGGGCTGTTTGATCTTGCCGAGGACGCGGAAACCCTTGCGCGTCCGGTAAACGACGTAGTCAAGACTAAATTCGGGAATACCGGTGGAGTTGAGCCATTGAGCAAAGAAGCCCTGGAGGTTCGGCGGATCTCCGTTTTTTCCGGCGCTAACTTTCGCCTGGGCTTCCGCCATATTCTGGAAATCGCCGACAGTGGCGGTTTTGCCGTCATACTTGGCGTAAAACTGGCGCAGAAGAGATTTGAATGGGGCGTCGCCCATCTGGGCTCTGAGCATATGAAAAAGCATCGCTCCTTTATTCATGACTACGGAGCGATATTCGGGGGAGTACGGGATCAGCCGCGCGGATTGCGCTACAGGGGCGGAGTTGTCGAACATCAACGCGCCCACCGCAAATTCGTCGACGGCGCGAAGGCCGGCCTCTTTTCCGATAGCTTGTTCGGCGTAAAGCTCCTCGGAATAGCGCGCCAGTCCGTCGCTGATCCAGACGTCAGCCGTGCTCGCGGGCAAAACGTCATTGCCCCACCACTGCGAAGCCACCAGACGGCTCATGGTGCGGTCGCTCGATTTCGGATCCCAGAGGCGGTGCGAGAGCATGACGACACCGGGGCCGGAGAAATCGCGGAGGGTTCCGTCCGGCAACTGCACGACGGTCAGGTCGGGATCATGTGTTTCGCCGAAGAGGTCGGAAAAGATCACTTCCTGATGCGCGACATCGTTGGCGAATTCCTGGGCCTTGGCGGATTGGTCCGGAGGAGCGTAGACAGCGACGTTGATGCCTTCGGCTTGTTTCGGATTCAATTGCAGCGGGCCGATCACGAACGAGCCGTAAGGTTCCGGTTTGTCGCCGTGAAAGGTGTACATCAGGCGCTTGCCTTCAGCCGGCGAGCGCATCGGCATGGGCTGAGGTGATTCCGCTTTGCCTGTGCCTGCGACAGCCACGGTTTCAGGGACATTCAGCTTGAATGTTGCGGTGTAGCGGTTGGAGGGATAGTTCGTCAGCGGGAACCAGCGCGACGGCAGCAGCAGGTAGGACCAGTCTTTGTTGACCGAGGCTACGCGAATACCGGGAATCGGACTGTTTTCTTCATTGGCGAGCAGGCCGCCATAGCTGAAGGTCAGAGTGACAGCTTGTCCAACCGCCACGGGAGAGGGAAGAGTCACCAGCAGATAGAGAGGATTTTGTGTCTCTCGTTGGAACGGGAGTGTTTTGCCATCCGCGCTTTTGACTTCGCGGACCTCGAGGTTTTCGTGTAGTTCGACGCGTAGGTTCTGGGAGACCTCCTGGGCGCGAAATTCGATCTTTGCAACGGCGTTGACTCCCTGCGCGACGGAGTCGAGATAGGCGGAGACTTCGTATTTGTCCGCTAGGAAACTCGGCACCTGCTGGGCTGGAGCGGACTGGGGCCCTTGCGGCTGCTGTATAGGCTCCTGAGAAGCTGCGACCGCCATGCCACAGAGAAGCAGAATTGCTGGCACGCTCAGAAGGTGGGTCCAACGGCAGGGGGTCATCGATGTCCTTTCCGACGCGGTCACAGGGGAATCCCTATATTAGGATAACAAGGGGTCAGGAAGCGTTGCCAGCGCTCTTGGCCAATAATCGGGCGATGGAGTCGGCGGCGCGGTCGACGGCTCCGGGCGGACCGAGGCGCTTTCGTACCTCGGCCAGTCCTGTTCGCAAAGTGCGCCGAGCATTTGGGTCCTGCAGGAGGTGAAGGATTTCGGCGCTGACGCCCTCCGGGGTGAAGTTGTCCTGGACCAACTCCGGAACTACTTTTCTCTCAGCGATGAGATTGGGCATTGCGAAAAAGGGCGTGCGGACGAGGGGCTTGGCCAATGTGGCGGTCAGGGGCGAGACTCGATAGACGACGACCATAGGGGCGTCGAGAAGGGCGGCTTCGACCGTAGCGGTGCCGCTAGAGACAATCGCAGCGTCGGCGGCGGCCAGGGCGTTATAGGTTTCTCCTTCAACGACGCACAGCTTCAGACCGTGTGGCCAGCCGGTGTTCAACAGAGACACGTCTTTTGCATGGGCGGCCGCGATCACAAACTGCACCGGCATTTTGGCGTGAATCCGGGCGCAGGCTTCTTGAAGCACTGGCAAATGGTGAGCCAACTCCGCGCTGCGGCTTCCGGGGAGTACGGTAACCACAGGCCGTCCGGGCGCGAGAGAATGAGACTCGCAGAATTGCTTGCGGTCCTTCGTGGCACAGACTGTTCCGACCAGCGGATGGCCGATAAATTCGGTGGGAACTCCGGCCCTCGTGAAAAATTCTTCTTCGAACGGAAAAATGCAGAGCGCTTTTTCGAAGCGGCGGCGGACGAGATTCGCGCGCCAGGGACGCCAGGCCCAGAATTGCGGGCAGATGTAGTAGACGTTGCGGATGCCCTTTGGTTGAAGTTTTCTGGCGAGCCGCAGGTGGAAGCCGGGGAAGTCGGTGAGGATGGCCAGTGCGGGTTTGCGGCGTTCGGCTTCGACTACGATGCGGTCCATGGCTTTCAGCAGCGAAGGCAGATGCTTCACGATTTCAGTGATGCCGACGACGGAAACTTCGTCGTAGTGCATTACGAGGTCCACGCCTGCAGCCTTCATTTGTGCGCCGCCCATGCCGAAAATTTGGACGTTTTCGCGAGCTTGCAGGGCCTGCGCGAGTCGCGCGGCGTACATATCTCCGGAAGCTTCGCCGGCGGAAAGGAGGATAGGGATGGGCGGCATTCGAATATCGATCGTTTAATCGTTCGCGGGCAATGGAGCCGGCAACGGCGATGAGCCTGCGGGAGGGTGGACGCCGTGATCGTTGTGCAACTCCTGTTCTTTGTACTGCAATTGGTAAAGGCGGAAATAGATGCCACGCTGCGCGAGCAATTCCTGGTGCGCGCCTTCTTCGCGCAAACGGCCTTTGTGAAACACCAGGATGCGATCGGCGTGCTGGATGGTGCTCAAGCGATGGGCGATTACGAGGGCGGTGCGGCCCGACAAGAGGCGGCCGAGGGCTTCGCGAATCAACAATTCAGTTTTCGTGTCGACGCTGGAAGTGGCTTCGTCGAGGATTAGAAACTGCGGATTGTGAGCCAGCGCACGGGCGAAACTGATGAGTTGCCTTTGGCCGACCGAGAGAGTGGAGCCCCGCTCGTTTACTTCTGTGGCGACGCCTTGCGGCAGCGTCCGGACATAGTCGCCGAGGCCGACTTCGTCGAGGGCGTGCTCCACGGCTTGGCGGGAGATGCCCGGAGTGCCCAGACGCACGTTGGTTTCAATCGTTCCCGTGAAGAGGAACGGATCCTGCAAGACGATGCCGAACTGGCGACGGAGTTCCTGTAAGTCCAGAAGGCGGATGTCGATTCCATCGAGAAATATCTGGCCGCGCTGGATGTCGTAGAAGCGAAGAAGCAACGAAATGAGAGTGGTCTTTCCGGCGCCGGTGTGGCCGACGATGGCGAAGGTCTGACCCGGAGGTATGCGGAAAGAGACATCGCGAAGAACCCAATCCTCGTCGGCCGGCTGTGCGACATTTTTGTAGCTGAACCAGACCTTGCGGAACTCGATTTCGCCGCGGGGGGCGAGCAATTTTTGCGCGTTGGGATTGGAATCGATGGTGATGGGTTCGTCGAGAAGCTTGAAAATGCGCTCGGAAGCGGCCATGGCTGACTGCAAAATGTTGAACTTTTCGCTCAAGTCCTGGATGGGGCGAAAGAAGCGTTGCGCGTACATGGTGAATGCGGTGAGGATGCCGAGGGTCAAGCCGCCGCGCAGGATCCGATTTCCACCGGACCAGTAGATGAGAGCGATTGTGGCGAAGCTCAGGAATTCGACGGCCGGGTAGAACAATGCATAGGCCAGGATGGCGTCGCGCCACGCCAACATGTTGTCCTTGTTGCGCAGGGCAAATTCTTTCTTCGCTTTGTGCTCGCGGTTGAAGAGTTGGACCACGCTCATGCCGGAGATGTATTCCTGGAGAAACGCATTGATGCGGGCGATGGCGGTGCGAATTTTGCGGTTGGCGTCGCGCACGTATTTTCTGAACACCAGGGTGACTACAAAGATGAAGGGCAGGACCGCGAGTGCGTCGATCGCCAGCCTGGCGTCGATGGTGAATAGCAGGATGGCCATGACCGCCAGGAGGAAAAAGTCGTTGATCATGGTGACGACGCCGGCAGCGAAGAGGTCGTTCAAGGCGTCGACGTCGGTGGTGACGCGTGTCATCAGGCGACCAACAGGGTTGCGGTCGAAATAGCTCATGGGCAAGCGTTGGAGGTGGCCGAAGATCTCGGTGCGCATGTCGTACATAGTCTGCTGGCCGACACGTTGCATGATGCGGATTTGAATGTATTGGGCCAGAAAATCAAAGGCAAGAACCAGGAACCAAATCCCGGTGATCAAAACCAGCCCAAACTTTGCCTGCGCCAGCGTGATGGCGTGAGAGGCGCCGGGCATCAGATATTTGTCGATGGCTTTGCCGAACAGGGCGGGCGGCGCCAGTTCTAGAGGTGTGACGACCATCACCAGCGCGAGCGCTAGGAGCACACGCCATTTGTACGGCGCCATGTACTTGAGGAGCCGTTTCATCAGGCGCGAATCGTACGCCTTACCGAGTGCCTCTTCTTCGTGGATCGTGCTCATGCCCGTTCGAGTTCTTCTTCCAGCAATTGTTTCTGATAGAGATCGGCGTAATAGCCACCGCGCGAGAGCAGTTCATCGTGCGTGCCGCATTCAATAATCGCGCCATCTTTTATGACCACGATCTGGTCGGCATCGCGGACGGTCGAGGTACGATGAGCGATCAGGATGGTGGTGCGGCCTCGCATTACGCCACGCAAGCGGCCGAGAATTTTCTCTTCCGTCTGGGTATCAACGGCGGAAAGGGAATCGTCCAGGATCAGGATGCGCGGATCGCGAATGACGGCGCGGGCGATGGCCGAACGTTGCTTCTGGCCGCCGGAGAGAGTGATGCCGCGCTCGCCGACCATGGTGTCGTAGCGCTTGGCGAAGTCCTCGATGTCCGCGTGCAGATTGGCGATTTGGGCCGCTTCGAGGATTTCCGGTTCACCGTGTTGTTGGAGTCCAAAGGCGATATTTTCACCGACAGTTTCACTAAAGAGATAGGTGTCTTGTGGCACGAAGCCGATCGCGCGCCTCAATGTTTCCAGAGGCCATTCGCGGATCGGGCGGCCGTCGATCAGAATCTGTCCGTCGGGAGCTTCCCAGAGCCGCGCAATCAGGGCGGCCAGCGTGGTTTTTCCGCTTCCGGTGGGGCCGACGACGGCGAGCGTGGAGCCCGGAGGAATTTTCAGGTTGATGTTTTTCAGCACTGGCCGGGATTCCGCGCCGTGGCCGTTAGCGCTACTGTTTCCATTGCCGGAAATTGAGGTTGGATAGGTAAAGGTCAAATTGCGGAACTCGATTTCACCTTCCACGCGAGTCCCGTTCGGGACTTTCGCGTAGCGATCGTCGATTTGAGGTTTTGCGGTCAAAATGTAGTTCAGGCGTCCCATGGAGGCCGCTCCGCGCTGGAAAATATTGGTGACCCAACCGAGGGCGATCATGGGCCAGACCAGAAATCCGAGGTAGGTGTTGAAGGTAATGAGAGAACCGAGCGACATCTGGCCATTGAGAAATCGATATCCGCCTTGCCACAGAACAATCACAAAGGTTGTGCCGATCATTGCCTGGAGCGACGGCATGAACATACTCCAGGTACGAATCAGGCGCACGTTCTTGGCTACGTAGTCCTTGTTGGGTTCGTCGAAGCCTTTGATTTCCGCTTGTTCCTGGGCGTAGGCGCGGATAACGCGAACGCCGGACAGGTTTTCCTGCACCTTTGCGGAGAGCGTGGCCAGCGCCGCCTGGATAATTTCGTACAAGTCATGGATGACCTTGCCGAAATACCAAACCACCACGGCTACGATAGGCGCCGGCAATAGCACCCAGAGGGTCAACGACTTCGACAAGATCAGCATCACGGAGATGGACGACACCATGGTGACGAGCGTAGTGCCGCTGTACATGATTCCGGGACCGAGAACCATGCGGACGGCATTAAGGTCGTTGGTGGCGCGGGACATTAACTCGCCGGTGCGATTGCGGACGTAGAACTCCGGCTCCATCACCAGGAGTCGATCCAGCAGGTCGTTTCGAATATCGAATTCAATATCGCGGGAGATGCCGATGAGGATCCAGCGCGTGGCAAACGACATGATCCCCTTGATGGCCATGCAGACGATCAGGATCAGGCAATAGATCGCCATCGTTCGCCGGCTGTTCGGCTGATAGTAGGGAATGAGGTTGGAAAGGCGCTTTAACGCAGCAACCTCGTTCAGGCCGTGCATGGACCGCTCGAAGGGGCGGGCGCTACCGGCCAGAGTGTCTGTGATAACGCCGGTGGTGAGGGGAACGATGCTACCGATGACACCCATGACGGCGAGGGTGATGAGGCCAATCGCGATCGCGCCTTTGTAGCGCGCAAGATAGGGGACCAAGCCGCGCAGATTCTTCCCCGCAGAAGCCTTCGGTGCGTTCTGCGTGGCTTTTCCTGTAGACCGAGGTGTGCCCGGCTCACTCATCGCAATGCGGACCTTGGACTCCCGATTGATGGAGATTCATTCAGGAAGTGCTGGTAGGAAAGATCCATGGATTGGTAGCGCTTCTGCGCAGGATTCCATCGAACCGCAATCGGCAAGGTTTTTTGGCTGGCACCCTGCTGAACGGGAGTGAAATAGAGCGACATGCCCTGGTCCTCGCTGTTTTCGTACTGAATTTTCCAGCCGGTCACGGCCTGCAGGGGCGTCAAGGCCAGATACCCTTTCTGGTTCTTGAGATATTCATCGGCGCGGAACAATTCCGTCCACTTGCCATCGACATTTTCCGCGATGATTGCCCGGGTCACCACCGTTCCGGCTACCGTGCTCTTCGGTGTATTAGGTACGACGTTAGCGGCGAGCATTTGTTTCTGGCCGTTCTTGGCCAAGTCGCCGTAGAGCAAGACTTGCGTGTCGCTGCCGAGAAGGGCGGTGGCGGCGTCCTGTACGTCCTGGGGTATCGTGGTCTCAGCGGCCTTTTTCGCGGCTTCGGGAGTAGGCTTGGGCGGTTCGGAGCCGCAACCGGAGAGGAAAAAGAAAACGATGAGGGACGGCGTGCAGAAACGCTCGGGCCAGGTCCGGACCGTTTTGAGTGCCCGCAGATTTCTCCGGCTCGATCGCAAAGCTCTGAAGGAGACAGTCATCCAGGTCCTTTCCAAACTCGACGCGCTGGACTGCGGGCCGCGAAAAAATATTCGATCACTACAAGCTGGGAGCCGCGAGGGTGATCTCGACCACCCGTCCAGGCTGCCCATCTTTTTCCCGGGTGCAAAGAACTTCCATGACCTGGGGCACATCGGGTCCAGCCCAGTCAAACGCGTAATACCACAATTCTAACGGCTGGCCGTCCCGCGTGCTAGGACTCTTCGAGTCGGGTTGGCCGTACAGTTGGACCACCTTCACTACCGAATCTCCGACGCGGAGGCCGAGTCCGGTTTTCCAAGGGCTAGGTAGTACCGATAGACAATCCCCGGTTAAAGCAACGGTTCCAGCTCGAATTACCTGGATTTTCTTTTCGAGGTCGAAGTCAATCGCCAATACTTGCTTTCGGCAGACATCGTTCCAAACTGTTTGCGAATCGTTGGTGGAACTTTTTGGATCGATGGACTTGTACATCTGCACGGCGCGCGACAATTTGTCCCGCCCTGGGCGCAGACCCGCCAGCGTGAACTCGTTTGCGCGGGAGGTTGAGATCTTCTTGGAAATTCGCTTCTGGTTGGTTTGCGCGGTCGCGAAGGAAACGACCAAGACGCAAAAGAAAAAAAGCGCCCGCCCCCCTTCCTTCGTCAGGGCGAGCAGAAATCGGCCGCTGCACGGGACAGGATTACCGTTGAGCGAGGATGGCATCGAGGCGGGCCTCAAAATTGTCTTCTCCCTCGCTCCACAACTCGCTGCGCTCCACGGGCAAGGCGGCTTCCACGGCCTCCACCCAGCCGAACAGTTTTTGGATGTTCTCGCGGGTCTTCTGGTGATACAGCCTGAGGTTGTCGGGGTTTGCCATCCAGTTGCGGAAGGTTTTTTCAATGGGGTGGTCGGAGCTGTCGAAGGGATTCTTTGCTGCGCCGGGAGCCAGTAGCCCAGCGTGGCCGGTGAAAAAGTGTTCGAAACCGAGGTCGGCGTGGAAATGGCCCTCGGTGGCGGCTATGCCATCGGCGTAGGTTTTGCCCTGGCTGGTGAGCACGAGCGGTTCGGGCCCTCGCTTCCACTGCAAGGACTCCATATCGAAGCTCCACAGATCCCAGCGTGCCTGAACGACGTAGGCGCTGTCGTCGTTGATGTGTTGCGCGGCGAGCGCCGCCACTTCGGCAGGGCCGAATGTGCCTTCCTTCAGATCCCATTCGTCCACGGGTATCTCCGCGGAATCGACCGCTTGCACGGTCAGCTGCTGGAAGCTGCCTTTGCCGTCGGTGAGTGGGGCGGTGGTCAGGAAACGCGCAAATTCCGCGATCATGGTTTGCTCGGAGAAGTCGCGCGTCCAGACGCGCATGTAGGCTCGGTTGGCCATGGGTCGACGTCTAAAATTATACAGGGGCGGCTCGTTGTTAGGGACGAAGAAGAGGGATTTCTCACTCCACAGACTGCGTTCGGAATGACGCGCTTTCTTCGGGCCGGCAGCTGCTGCTACGGTTTCGGCGGAGCAGGTTTGTCGAAGCCGAGGGCGATTTGTTGCAGCCGTTCACGGAGGGTATCGCCGAAATTGGTGAAGACTTCGGAGGTTGCCTCGCGCAAGCGCTCTTCGGCGGTTGAGGCAATTTTCGAAATGACGTCTCGTGATTGATGATCGAGCGTTGCCACGGTGGCCACCATCCAGGAGTTTGAGATATTTTCGAGGCGCGCGCGATATTGCTCTGCGCCTTCATTGCTCAGCTTGCCCATGGTGTTCTGCATCTCGCTCATGTTTGCTTCGTTCATCTTTTTCCACGAATCCCACAGCACCGCAAAGCCGGCTTCCACCTTCTCCCGCGCATCCGCAACGCCCCGTCCGACGCTTTCGTTCATTTCCGTCTGGAAACGACGCAGGAACTCCTCCTGCTGCGCGGTCAGCTTGTGGCTGAAGTCCATGCGGGCGGTATCGAGCCGCTCCCGTGATTCCTCGAGCGAACGATTCGTGAGCTCTTTGAACCCTTCGAGTTCCTGGCGCGCATTGCGCTGGATTTCATCGGTGAACGCCGCCGAAGTGGTGTCGGCGGCTTCGGCGAACAGCATTCGCACGCGCTCGAAGGATTCGTGGACCGCGTCGTCAAGCTGCTGCCGCGTTTGGCTCATAAAGCTACGGCTGGTGCTATTCAGTTCGTTCGCGAATACGCCGGAAATTTCGCCGGCTTTCTCTCGAAGCTGCTTGCTGGAATCTTCCACAAGCTTTTCCGTCAGATTCTGCAATTGCGTTTGGGTTTTCTTTTCGTACCACTCGGCGGATTTGTACAGCTCTTCGACGGAATGGTGCTTCACATCCGCGGCCTTATTTTCCAGGTCTTCCAGGTGACGCGATGTGATCGCGTGCGAGGAGTCGTTTAGCACCTGTTCAACGCTGCCGAGATTTTCCCGGAAACGCGCGAGCGACTCGGCGAAGGCGTCGTCGGCTGAACTGCGAATACGGTCTTGCTGCATGGTCATGGCCGCATCGAGCAGCGAACGACCGCCGGCAAGGCGGTGAATGGCTTCCTCGGTCTGCTGAACATGAGGGGCTATCAAGGATTGGACTTGCTGATCGAACTTTTCGAGGGATTGGCTGTTGGCGGTTTCAAAGCTGTTGCGGATGCGGGTGTGAATTTCTTCGAACAGGGTTTCCGAGCGGCGGTGGAGTTCGTTGCGGTGCAGGCTCAGGACGTCGTCCAGTTGTGACTGGAACCCGTTGACCGCTTGTTGCTGAACGGTTTCGATGCGCGCCGGCAATTGTTCCAGGCGTTCGGTGGCTTCTCTGGCCTGCGCCAGGGTTTCTTCCAGTTGCTTCGCCTGAGCGCCCACGGATTGGTGAAATGCCGCGCTTCGCTTGTCGTTTTCTTCATCGGCTTGTTTGCGAAGTTCTTGCGCTTGGACCCTCAGTTTTTCTGCTGCTTTTTCCTGGGCGGCGTTCAGCCCTTGTTCGAGCCGCTCCTGCCAACGAGACTGCGCTGCTTGCACTTCCTGCGTCAGGTGTTCGCGTAAGGCGGTTTGCGCTTCGTTCTGCGCCTCAAGGGCTCGCTGCTGCATGTCCGTGATCGCTGAGTTCAGCGTCTCGCGATAGGAGCCGGCCGATTCCTCGCGCTGACGGGCCATCTCCAGCGCGTTGTTCACCAACGCTTCGAGGCGGCCGGAGACTTGGGTCTCCAACAGTTCCGCCTGGGTCCGAAGTTTCGCGCCGGCTTCATCGGCTTGCACACACAGGGTCTGCAATGATTCCTGAGCGCCGGAGAGCTGCTTTTCGTGCTGCTCGCGCTGGGCAGCGCCTTCCTTGGCGAGTTGTGAGGTGAGTTCGTGAGTTAACTGTTCCAAGTGCGGCGACAGCCACTTTGGCAATTCATCTTTCAGGGATTCCGCCGCTGCCGCCTGCGCGGTGCGGGCACCGGCTTCTGTCTCCTGATGAATCGTTCCCAAAGCCTGAGTGGTTTCTCGCGCGAGATCTTCGCGAAACGCCGACATCTTTTGTTCCAACTGTTCGAAAGCGAGGCGGCGTTCGGAGTTGACAGCTTGCGCGGCAGATTCGCGCGCTGCCGCGTGAATTTGCTGGCGGGCTTCCGCGAGCAGTCTCGCCACTTGCCGCGCGAGCTGCATGGAAGCGTCGGTCGTGCTCGATGGCGCGGGAAACACCCTTATGTTGTCTGGAGTTGCTACGCCAGGTTCCACTTCTTCGATGGGCAGAGGGGCTCCGGCGGGAGCCGGCGGCAATGGCGAACCGGTGGCGTCCGCAGGGGCAACCGCGCCAGGCAGGAAGAGATTTTCCTCTGGGAAAGCGAACCAATCTTCGGGAGGAAATCCGATGCCCCATACGTTTCCGGGAGATTCCAACTCCAAGGCAACTTGGAACAGCTGGCGCACCGTGCGCGGCCGCTGGATCCACGCCACTTTGCCACGCACACGTCGGGGGGCGTGCCCTGGCTCCGAGTGTGGGACTTCCAGATTGACCCACATGTTTTTGAGGACGTAATGCTTGGACTGATAGCGGCAGCCGTGGCAATTAATGATGAGCGTCGAAGTGCGCTCGGCGAATGGGCGGCCTAGCGCGTCGACTCCGGTGACGACCAGAGGCACTGCCTGGACGATGCGAGTGCTGCGTCTCTTACGCAGCTCGGTACCTGCGTTCAAAGCGCCTTCGGTCGACATGTCTGCACTCTCGTCCGCCAAGTCGGGGCTCTCCTTCTCGTTCTGCATGGTCGCCGTACCTTACTTCGTATGGCCTGTTCGCCCTACGCCTCTAATGTATTTTCAGAGGTAAGCCCTCAGCCCTCAGGGCTCTGACCGCGATGTGTACCGGTCAGGAACGACCACAGTTCCTTGGCGACCCACACTGGCCCGACCAGTAAATAGACTGGCCCCTGAAAAAACGCCGGATTATTTCCTTCGATTCTGTGCCCTAGGAACAGGAGAATCCAGCCTCCGATGAAGCACGCGGCTCCCCACTTCCAGCGTAAGAGCGCCAGAAAGACGATCCCGGCGAAGATCAGCGGGATTCCGATCCCATGTAGCAACTTGTTCCAACCGGAACTGTGTTCGTGGTCGTATTGAGTCATGTAGTGCGCTAGATCCGGCAAAGCGCACCTCCTGCTCCAGTTCCTGCGGTGGAACTGGAACGATTGGCGGGGACTTCCACCGTTGGGAATGGACTGTACCGTGATTCGTTGATTTTGCCTAGAGAGACAATCATTCTGTACGTACTAGAGCTTTTGTCCCACGAGTTCTCAAAACTTGCGTTTAGGCGTGAAAAACGCGGCGAATTGTCACGAGTTGATTTTCCCTCAACTTTTCCACAGGAGCGATTTTCGCTAGAGGTCGCGGCGTCCTTCCATTGCTTTTAACATGGTGACCTCGTCGGCGTATTCGAGGTCCGCGCCTACCGGGATGCCCACGCCGATTCGTGTGACGCGGACCCCGAGTGGCTTTAATAGTTTCGACAGGTAGATGGCCGTGGCTTCGCCTTCGGCGGTGGGATTCGTGGCGATGATGATTTCTTCGACGGCTCCGCCTTTAAGGCGCTCGATCAGGCTCTTGATGTTGAGCTGTTCCGGGCCGCGGCCTTGCAGAGGGGAGAGCGATCCGCCGAGGACGTGGTACATGCCGCTGTAGGTTCGAGTTTTTTCGACGGCCAGGATGTTGTGAGGTTCTTCCACGACGCAAATGGTGCGTTTGTTGCGCGTCGGCCCGGCGCAATAGAGGCAGGGATCGGTGTCGGTAATGTTGTAGCAGGTGGAGCAGGTGCGGATTTTTTCCTTTGCGTCGCGGATGGCGTCAGCCAGGGCAAGGGCGTCTTCGGGCGCAATGCGAAGGAGGTGGAAAGCCAAACGCTGCGCGGTCTTTTGTCCGATTCCGGGGAGATGCTTCAGTTCGTCGATGAGGCGTTCGACAGGCGCGGCAAAATCAGGCATGTCCTTGTGTAGCACAAGGGCGCTCACGTAAGCAAACGCGTTCCAGTTGTTTCCGTTTTCACGAATCAATCAGCGATAAAAATAGGGCGCCGGAGGGACCGGCTCGGTGGCATGGAATTCGAAACATTTGGGCCCGGTCGGATGGTTCCAAAAAGCAAAGATTCCGTTGAGTTCTTCTTTCGAGCCGTCGAGGACAAACTCAGTGCAGAGCGCGTAATCGCTGGGGGGCTTCGATGTGTATTCCGGCGGCTTTCCGGTGACTGGGTCTGCGAACCTGGTTTTCTGAGCGTCACTCAGCTTCTCAGGCAGTTGTTTGTCGTGTTGCCGGTAGTGCTCGTTGATCTCGTTTGCAAGCTGACTCACGTTCTGGATTTTTTTCTCGTCCGTCCTCAGCAGCCGCTGTGTACTCGGCCCGCGCGTTTTCCAAAACCCGAGGGCTACAACAACTAGGAACGCGGCCGTCGCCAGGAAGGCAGCAACGGAGTCCCGGCTAGCTCGCATTTTTATCTCCTCTGCGCGCATTCTGCAGGGATCCCAGGTAATACCAGAAGACTCCGCCGAAATGGCCAGCGTTACGATAATCTTGGCAATGAAGCGAGAAGTGAGGTCGCCTCGAAGATAGAACGCCAGGAAGGTAACCACGTCGCCGATCATGACTCCTGCAGCTATCAACAGGGCGATGTAAGTGAGCCATTTCCGGACACTAGACTCCAACTTTTCTGGTGCTTGTCTGGTCTCGGAGAGAATCACGCGCATCACGAACAGGTAGAGAGGGAAAGTAACTAGGAGGCATGCCAGCTCCGTCGAGATTTGGTATGACAGGCTGACTCCGTAATTGTCGCGTGTCAGAGGGTCACGAATCCAGTCGTCAATCAGTGAATAGCAGATCGAGCCAAGAGAAATGGTCCATATGGCGAGCGTGGAAAACGCCAATAGATACAGAAATGCGTCTTTTGCTGGAGTGCTCGTTTTCTTGCCAGTGGGAATCGGGACACCGGAGAGGGATTGGTACCGTTCGCCGAGCGCTCTCCAGATCTCGGTTTTTGGCCAGCCGGAGTTTTCCAAAACAGCGGCAAGCGATTCATCGCTTGCGCCATGTTCTTTAGCGGCTGCAATGAACTTGTGCAGATCCAGCGAAGAGTTCGGTGGCATGTGGTAAGGATAGTCCGAACGGAAACTGAATGCGATTGATTAAGTTTCGGGGCCATCGACCTTTGACGAGGGGCTTGGATATCTTAGGTCGGAATAAATAGCGAGAGGCTGAACCGACTCTGACTCAGAACTAAAAAAACGGAAAGCTTAAAACTAAAAGAGGCCAGGAATTTTCATACCGGAGAGGCCGGGGAGACCGCCGGCGAGACTTTTCATTTGGTTGGCGAGTTCTTCATCAACGCGGCGGGAGGCTTCGTTGACGGCGGCGCGAAACAAATCTTGCAGCATTTCCTGATCTTTGCTGGCAAAAACTTCGGGTTCGATTTTCACGTCCAGCACTTGCTTCTGGCCGTTCATTTTTACTGTGACCATGCCGCCACCGGCGGAGGCCTCAACGGCGACGGAATTCACCTGGCGCTGCAGGTCTTCCTGGACCTGCCGGAGACGCGAGAGCATTTGTTGGAGAGCGTTGACTTCCATGTTCATGTGCTGCCTCCTTTGCTTACTCGCCGGTGCGCCGCCGCACTTCGGAAATTCTACCGCCAAATCTTTGCAGCATGGACTTCACGATCGGGTCGTTCTCAAATTGCGCACGCATCTGCTGCGTTGTTGCGCTTGCGCCATTTCCATTCTGAGCCGACCCACTTTCAAGCTTAGCACAGACGCGTACGGCGCGCCCCAGTACGTTGCTCGATGATGCACGGATCTTGTCTAAAGTTTCTCTCCCTTCGATCAATCCGGCGAACGCGCTTTCGTCTGATGGAAAATAAATTCGTAACTCGCTGCCTTCGAGTTCCCAACGGGATGCGTGTTCGAGCAATTCACCGATGAATTTTTGCTGCGACTGGATCGACGACTTGATTTCGGCGACCTGTTCCACACCCAATCCTGTTGCCAACGCGTTTGGTTTTGCTTCTTCGTTGGAAGCTGCGATGGTCTCGGCGGGTTCTCTGGCGGGACCGGCGGCTGCGGCCGAACCTCCGGTAGTAGGTGCGGTCGCCGCGGCCCTAGGCTTCTCGGTTTCTTGGTGCGCGAACGTGTACGGATTGCTCGGCGACGCTGTTGCGTGCGGCCGCATTGGTTCTTCCGCGACGACGCTTGCGGCTCGACTTGCTGTTGCCGTACGCGCAGGGAATTGCGGCGTCGGGCCGCCTGTTGTGGCGCTTCGCGGCGCGGACCCCCCGCCGGTTCTCCCGCTCGCGCCGCCGTTGAGTTCCGCCAGCAATTCTTCCAATGGCGCAAGTCGCGAGGCATTCACGAGGCGCAACAAGCCCATTTCCAAATGCACGCGTGGATCCATTTCGCGGCGCACTTCATTATCCGTTTGCAGGAGAATCTGAAAATATCTGGTGAGATCCTCTTCGGTGAAGAGCGCTGCAGCCTTTGCCAGCCCGGGACGCTGGTCAGGTGTGGCTGCTATCAGATCGGAGTCCACGCCGCAAACTCTGGCGATGAGCAGGTTCCGCATATGGCGAATGGCTTCGCGGCAGAAGTGCTGGAGATTTCGTCCTTCTCTTTGGAAGCGATGGACCAGGCCGAGTGCGCGTTCGGCGGAGCGATCGGCGATCGCTTCCACGAGTTCCTGAAGAGCGTCCTCGGGAACGACGCCGAGTAGTTCGCGGACTTCTCGGTCTTTAATGTCGTCACCGCAATAGGCGCGGGCTTGTTCGAGGAGGGAAAGCGCGTCGCGCATGCTGCCTTCGGCCATGCGCGCAATGACGCTCAGCGCTCCATCATCGATCTTCAATTTCTCCTGCTGCGCGATGAACTTCAGGCGATCGGTGATTTCAGCGAAGGTGAGCGCGCGAAAATGAAAATGTTGCGAGCGGGAGCGGATGGTGTCTTCCAGGTTTTCCGGTTCCGTCGTGGCCATGACGAAAATCACGCGGTCAGGCGGTTCCTCGAGAGTCTTGAGCAGCGCGTTCGAAGCTTCGCCGGTAAGCATATGCGCTTCGTCGAGGATCACGACTTTGTGGCGCGCCGCAGCGGGTGCGTAGCGAACCATTTCGCGCAAATCGCGGATCTGGTCGATGCCGCGGTTGGAGGCTGCGTCGATTTCAATCACATCGAGAGAAGTTCCCGCGGCAATTTCCTTGCAGGAGTCGCATACGCCGCATGGCTCCGGTGTCGGACCGTTTACGCAATTGAGAGCTTTGGCGAGGATGCGCGCCGCGGTGGTTTTTCCCACGCCACGCGCTCCAGAGAAAATGTAGGCGTGCGCTACGCGATTATTCCTGATCGCGTTCTGCAAAGTTTCCGTGACGTGGGTTTGGCCGACAAGATCCGCGAAGGTTTGCGGGCGCCACTTCCGGGCGATCACTTGGTAGGTCATGTGTGTCTTGCATTTTCGGCGTCCGTTCGGAAAAAGTCAAAAACATCGTTAGCGATGTTTAGCTCGAATAGTTGCTGCGCTGGGTGTCGCGCCTCTGGCGCGGAGGTTTTTGGACCGAGTACGCACCGAGCGCTGACGCACTGGCTAACTTTTACCGTGTCTTCGGTGCTGTGGTCGCATGGATCCAGGAATCGGCTCATGGGACGAGATGTCCCTGTCTCTCACCCCGTAAGATAAGGGGCAGAGGAAGGCGGAATCGCTGCTGGTGCAAGTCGAGGAACTTCGGAGTCTCCGCGGCACACTTGGCTTACCCGGTACCGTTGCTCCCTTCCGGGCCTGGCGGGGTTCGCGGGACCTCGTTGCACGGAGCCCGAAGTTCCACGTCGCGGCAGTCGCGTCAGAAGCGACTGCGGAGAAAAGTTTAGCACAGCGTCTGCGAGTGTGCTGGAGAACTGGCGGCTTGGAGCGAAGAGACATTTCCTCAGGGGCTGAAGCCCATTTCGTGGTGAGTTTTGATGTCGGAGTGGAAGCTCCGACCCCCGGTACCAAGCACATCCTGAGGGTTTGAGGACGTGATTCGCCGGTGAGAGCAAGGACTTCGGTCGGAGTCCCTAGCCGGTCGAGACGAGGCAAAGAAAAGACGCCCGCCTCGGAAGGCGGCCGCTACAAACCCAAGAGGAAGGCACCAGTCTGAAGACCGGCCACTACGAGAGCGAGGAGAACGGCAAGATGCCGGCCTGAAGGCGCGGCGCTACGGAGCGGGAAAATGGCAGGATCGAAGACTCGCCATGCCGTGCGAATCCAAGCACGAAGAGTGGCGGCGCGTGCTTCATTACTTACTGGGCACATTCTGGTTCCGCGCGACTTTTTTGTTGAGACTGTGGCCTACACTTAGGGGCGGTTGGAGTTCCTCCTCAACCGCCTTGTGGCTGTTTGCAGCAGAGACAAGGTCCGCGCGCCAGCGCTCGGTTCCGACTTAAGGGACCAAAACCCCACGTCACGGGGAATCGCTGCACGACTGTGCAAGCAGGAGGAAGTTCATGAAAGTAGTTGTATCGCTCATTCTCGCATTGGTTCTGGTGTGCACCGCCACATCGCCCACGTACGCCGCGCCGCGCCAGGTGTTACAGGGAACCGAGATTCATCTCACGCTGCTCACTCCCATCAGTTCGTCGCATTCCAAGGAAGGCGATCCGTTCGTCGCGGTGCTCGCTCAGCCGGTCGCGCTGGACAGCATGATCCTTCTCCCCGCCGGGACACGCGTGAACGGGGTCATCGGCAACATCCAGAAATCCAAGACGTTTTCACTTTTTCGCGGACAGGCCTACATGAATCTGACCTTCAAGAATATTGAGGTCGACAGCAGGTTGATTCCCATTCAGATGAGCATTCTGGCGATTGGCGAGCCGCGCGTAGATTCCTACAGCAAACCGCGCAAGGACATGAAGATCACCGAAGGGGAAGTGCTCGAAGAGAAGCACGACTTCAAAGGAGACGCGATAGGCATGGCGGTTGGTGGCGGAGGCGGCTCGTTTGTGGGGCTGATCTTCAGCAACGTCGGGCGCGGTATAGGCCTAGGGTTTGCGGCCGGTGCGGTTTACGTTGTGGCTCGCAAAGGCAAGGAAATTGATTTGCCTGCGAATAGCGGGATGCTGACACGAATGGACAACACGGTCAGCGTTCCTGTAGTCGCGGCCAGCAATGTGCCCGCGGCGACCGTCGACAATTCGAACTCACAGTAAGAGAGGGGAAACTCGATTCGCCCTTCCACCGCCCGGCAAAGTTGCCGGGCGGTTGGTATTTTTGGTCCTTTCTAGATCGAAGGGTGATTCCTCACTTCGCGGACTCCGTTCGGTATGACGCGTGTACGCGATTCTGAAGCAGGTGGGGGCGCTCAGAGTACCTTGGGGGGAGATGTTCATTGCCCAGGATTCGGCTTCGTCCAACGTCAGCCGGGAAGCGGCCGGCGAATTGCCATTTGTGACGAGCGAAAATGCGACGTTAGCGGGGGTGGGCTAGCAAGGAAATTGAGTCAGCGTGGCAAGCTGTCCCCTACAGAACGTCTATTTTCATAGTGGTCTTGGAGGGCTGAACGAGACGGGGCGCTCATTTGCTTTTTCTATTCAATGGATCTATTTTTCGTTTTCGATTTCCACCGTTTTCCATTTGACCCTCGCCAGATTGGCGCGATACTTTACCAACGGTAAGACGAAGGATGCCGGTTCCACATTTGTCACGTCGAGTTTTCGCTAAAATTTTTCGAGGAGATTCATGTCGACCGAATTGCGTAATTTTCTAGCCCTCTCCTATGAAGAGCTCGAAGAACTGAATCTGAAAGCGAAAGAGCAACACAGGAAAAGAGTTCCCCTCCACAAGATCCAGGAAGAAAGACTAAAGTACCTCGCGGACGAAAAACACATTAAGGCAGTGACAGTCCTGTTTTCCGACCTCGAAGGCCGTCTACACATGCTGGATTACGACAAGAAGTTCTTGGTGAAGAGTTACGACAATTTGACGTTTGACGGTTCTTCGATTCGTGGTTTCACGGCGCAGCGTGAGAGCGATTTGCGGCTCGGAATGGATTGGGCGTCGTTCTACTGGGCGCCTTCCGACATTTTTGGTAGCGGCAAGGTTCTGGTTTTCGGCGATGTTATCGATAAGGACGGAAGTCCTTACAGCGCGGACATTCGCGGAGTGCTGAAGGGCTACGCGGATACGCTGTACAAGAAGGAAGATTACGTATTAAACGCCGCAAACGAGATCGAGGGTTTCCTGTTCAAGGGGCCGGACGCAGAGCGGCATTACCATGAGACGCACCAGTTCGAGTATGTGAACACGGGCGGGTATTATCACTCGCTACCGGGCGATCCGCTGCGGACATTTATTGACACTACCGCCGAAGTGCAGCGGGCGATGGGCTTTCAGAATGAAAAGGATCATCCGGAGGTGGCGCCGTCGCAGTTTGAAATTAACTATAACTATACGGACGTGGTTGGCGCGGCAGACCAGATCCAGCTTTACAAATTGATTTGCAGGCAAGTGGGCAACAAGATGGGGCTGACGGCCAGCTTCCTGCCGAAACCAGTGGTGGGAGTAAATGGAAGTGGGATGCACACGAATGTGTCGATCTCCAAGGATGGGAAGAACCTGTTCTGGGATCCCAAAGGGGAGGAGAAGCTCAGCAAGTTTGGATGGGCGTTCGTGGACCGAATTTTGACACATGGGAACGACCTTTGTTTGCTGATGAACTCGAGCGTGAACGCGTACCGGCGGCTTGATCCGCACTTCGAGGCGCCGAACCAACTGAAGGCGTCAGCGGTAGATCGCGGCTCGATGATCCGCATCCCGATCGGTAATGAGCGCAGCATGCGCGTGGAGTTCCGGTCGGTGGCGCCGGATGCCAATCCGTATCTGGTGATGTACTCGATCTTCAAGACCGGCATTGAAGGCGAGACGGCGAAGATCAAGAACCTGCGGTCGGCCGAACGGTATCTGCCTGACAACATCTACACGGCGCTGGAGAATTTCAAAAAGTCCGATTGGACCGGCAAGCTTCTGGGAGCAGACGTGAAGGTGCGATATGCCGATTTGAAGAAGGCGTCGGCGGACCGTTGCGCACGGGACCTGGGGACGTTCGTGAAGGCGCCGGAAGTGCAGTTTCATCACGAGGTGTACAACCAGTTTTTGTGGAACAAGTTTTAGAGGGCGTTCGCCAGGTAGTTGGTTTCGTGCCCCACTCCTGGGGAACTGGGAGTGGGGTTTTTGTTTTTGGGAAGGGGTGGCGATGGGAACGGATTGTTATGTGGATGCGTTGCAGGAGCCGAAAAGCGCAAGAGAAAACCCGCCCCAAAGGCGTCTTAGCGCTAGATCTGTGAGCTGAGTGCCAAGACGCAACGGAAAAGCACGGTCTGAAGCCCCGCCACTGCGCAGGCGAGAGTCAGCTACGAGGCAGAGAGGGCGCGATGCGGGTGTGACGTGGCGCACGGCGGGCGCGTTGACTTTTGGCGACGCTACCCATAGCATTTTTAGTTCTACCTGCGGCGTTGTTTTGGTCTATGTGATGCCGCACTACACCCCGCACCGGAGGAAGTAATGCCAATTAAGGTTGGAATCAACGGCTTCGGCCGAATCGGGCGAAACATTGTGCGCACAGCGCTGGACGATAAGGGTATCCAGTTTGTGGCCGTGAACGATATTACGGACGCGAAGACTTTGGCGCACCTGCTGAAGTACGACTCTGTGCTCGGGAATTTGCCGAACACGATTACCCACACGGATAACACGATCAGCGTGGATGGGAAGAGTTTCAAGGTGTTCAAGACGAAAGACCCGGCGGAGATCGACTGGGCGAGCGTGGGCGCGGATATTGTGGTGGAGTCCACGGGATTGTTCACGAAGGGGCCGGAAGCGAAGAAGCACCTGCGCGCGCCTGTGAAGAAAGTGATTATTTCGGCGCCGGCGGACGACCCGGACGCGACGTTTGTGCTGGGGGTGAATGACAAGACGTACGACCCGAAGAAGCACGACGTGGTTTCGAATGCGTCGTGCACGACGAACTGTTTGGCGCCGGTGGCCAAGGTGCTCCATGACACTTTCAGAATTCATAGCGGGACGATGACGACGATTCACTCGTACACGAACGACCAGAAGCTGCTGGATTTGCCGCACAAGGATTTGCGGCGCGCGCGCGCGGCGGCGTTGAGCATGATTCCAAGCTCGACGGGTGCGGCGAAGGCCTTGCACCTGGTGATTCCGGATTTAAAGGGCAAGCTGGATGGTTATGCGATGCGCGTGCCGACGCCGAACGTCAGCGTGGTGGACTTGACGGTGTTCGTGGAGAAGCCGGCGACGAAAGAGAGCGTGAATGCGGCGTTGAAAGCGGCGGCGAATGGGCCGATGAAGGGGATTCTGGCGTACACCGAGGAGGAGTTGGTGTCGGTGGATTTCCGTGGGAATGCGAATTCGTCGATTGTGGATGCGGGGTATACGAAGGTGGTGGGCGACAAGTGCGTGAAGGTGCTGGCCTGGTACGACAATGAGTGGGCGTATTCGTGCCGGGTACGGGATTTGATTACGTTGCTAGCATCGAAGTTTTGAGGCAGTGGAGCGTGTTTCGTGTTCCGTGACCCTTGAAGAGGGACAAGGATTCCTCAGGGGACCCGCAGAATTTATACGGGCCGCTTCAGAAAGCGGGCCCTACAAATCGAAATACCAGAAAGCGAGTTTGCATGTGACCGTAGTGCCGCGCCCGCCTCGAAAGGCGGCCGCAACAAAACAATTGGCAGGTTGATTTTTTGAAGTGAACAAGAGGCTAGGCTCGATGAATAAGTTGACGATTCGGGATTTGGAATTGCGCGGGAAGCGGGTGTTTATTCGCGTGGATTTCAATGTGCCGTTGAAGGATGGAGTGGTGACCGATGATACGCGGATCCTGGAGACGCTGCCGACGTTGAAGCTGGCGATGGAAAAGGACGGGCGGCTGGTGCTGGCTTCGCATTTGGGGCGGCCGAAGGGCGGGCCGGATGCGAAGTATTCGTTGAAGCCGGCAGCGAGGAGGTTGCAGGAATTGTTGGGGAAATCCGTAGGATTTGCGGCGGACTGTGTGGGCGCGGACGCCGAGACGAAGAGCAAAGCGCTGAAGGATGGCGACGTGCTGGTGCTGGAGAATGTGCGGTTTCACCCGGAAGAAGAGAAGAACGACGAGGCGTTTTCGAAACAACTGGCGGCGCTGTGTGATGGCGTGTTTGTGTGTGACGCGTTCGGGTCGGCGCACCGGGCGCACGCTTCGGTGGTGGGGATTACGAAATTCGTGAAGCAGGCGGTAGCGGGGCTGCTGATGGAAAAAGAGATTGCGTATTTAGGGAAGGCGGTGAGCAATCCGACGCGGCCGTTTGTGGCGATTCTGGGCGGAGCGAAGGTCAGCGACAAGATTGAGGTGGTGGAGAATTTGATGAAGATTGCCGATGCGATGCTGATCGGCGGAGGAATGGCGTATACGTTTCTAAAGGCGCAGGGATTTGGAATCGGAAAGTCGCTCGTGGAAGAAGACAAGATTGATTTGGCGAAGAGAATTCTGGCGGGCGCGAAACAAAAGAATTTCAAATTTCTGCTGCCGGTCGACAATGTGATTGCGCCAGAGTTCAAGGCGGATGCGCCGGCGAAAGTTGTGGATTCGAATGCGATGCCGACCGACCAGATGGGTTTGGACATCGGGCCGAAAACGGTGGAGGCATACAAGGCGGAGATCGCGAAGGCAAAAACGATTGTGTGGAACGGGCCGATGGGCGTGTTTGAGATGCCAGCGTTCGCGAAGGGGACACTGGAAATCGCGAAGGCGGTAGCAGCGGCGACCGACGCGGGCGCAACATCGATTATTGGCGGAGGCGATTCGGTAGCGGCAGTCCACCAGTCCGGTTTGGCCAAGCACATTTCTCATATTTCGACGGGCGGTGGAGCGTCGCTGGAATATCTGGGCGGGCGGAAGTTGCCCGGCGTGGAGGCATTGACCAACAAATGAGCGGAACCCATCGGCGCCGGGTGATTGCCGGCAATTGGAAGATGTACAAGAATCAGAAGCAGACGCGCGCATTTTTTCGGGCGTTCAAGCCACTGGTTGCGGCAGTGACGGATTGTGACATTGTGATTGCGCCACCGTTTACGAATATTCCGGCGGCGGTAAAGGCCGCAAAGGGCACGACGATCGGTATATCGGCGCAGGATGTCTTTTGGGAGAAGGAAGGGGCGTTTACGGGGGAAATCTCGGCCGGAATGCTTGTGGAGGCGGCGTGCGGCTACACGATCATTGGGCATTCGGAGCGGCGGCAGTATTTTGGGGAGACCAATGAAACGGTGCTGAAGAAGACGAAAGCCGCGCTTGGGGCGGGACTTACGCCGATTGTTTGCATTGGTGAGATGCTGGCGGACCGCGAAGCGGGGAACACGGAAAACGTGATCGAGGAGCAGTTCAAGGGCAGCGTGGGCGCGTTGACCGGGGAGGAGTTCTCTCGTATTCTGATAGCCTACGAGCCGGTATGGGCGATTGGCACGGGCCGCACGGCTACACCGGAAATTGCGGCGGCGGTGCATAAATTCGTCCGGCAGTGCGCCGCAGCACAGTTTTCCGCAAGCCATGCGTCCGCGTTGCGGATCCTCTACGGCGGAAGCGTCAAGCCGGACAATATTCAGGGATTGATGGCGCAGGAGGAGTTGGATGGCGCGCTGGTGGGTGGAGCGAGTTTGGACCCCAAGTCGTTTGCGAGTTTAGTGAAGGATTGGCCGCGATAGACGCCTGAGCTCTGCGTCGGCCAGAAATCGAATTTCAGGATTGAGGTGCAGGAAATGCCGGGTTGGATGAAGTGGACAGTTTCGTTGCTGATCGGATTTGGGATTATTGTGGTCGGGTTCCGTTGGGTACCCGCATTGCTAACGACGTTTTTCGTTTTGAATTGCTTAGTGCTGATTATCGTGGTGCTGCTGCAGAGCGGGAAAGCGGCAGACCTTGCGGGAGCGTTTGGTGGAGCGGGGAGCCAGACGGCATTTGGGCCGCGCGGGGCGGCGACGGTGCTGTCGCAGGCGACGACGTGGTGCGCGGTAATGTTTATGATTTGCGCCCTGGCGCTGGTTGTGCGGGTGGATCGAGGCGTGGACTCGGGCGGGTCGATTTTGCAGAAATATTCGAAGCCTGCGCCTGCTCCGACGAAGACTGTGCCGGTCACGCCGGCACCGAGCACGCAACAGCCTGCGGCGCCGCAATCGACTCCACCGCAGCCGGCTCCGGTTGTACCGAAGAAGTAGCTGGCGATCCGGGGATTATTTGGAAGGCGCGGTTGAAGCCGTAAAAGCGGCCACTGGGCCGCCACACTCCAAGTTGCCGGATGGGCAGGGCATAGCTACAATACCTTAAGATTTCCTCAGTGCGGTCGTGGCGGAACTGGCAGACGCACCAGCTTGAGGGGCTGGCGGTAGCAATACCGTGGTGGTTCGAATCCACTCGACCGCACCATCTCTTTTTCGAAGTCCCGTAATACTGCGAAAATCAGCGTTTTCCCCAATAAAACAGCGTATTTCGAAGGAATGGTTGGGAGTACCCGGGAGTCGTTGGGAGTCTAAAACCGCCCTCATTGGCTACACATTGGAGACACAAAAATAACTGGTCGAGCAACACAACCACCCGAGCCAGCAAAAAGTTCGAGAAGTCTACTGTCCTACCGAAGCTACTCCAATTCTGCACGTCGGACAAGTAGTCAGGATTGCGGAGATAGGCGAGACTGTGATTGGATTGAGACGTTCGAAGCAAGCGGGAGTCGAACCCGCCGTCACGTGAGGCCGAAGGCCGGAGTATTTAGTCCCTGACGCTCGACCGGAGTTGCTCCGAGCGCGTCCGTTTCGGTAGCAGCCGATTCGGATGCGATTGAAAACCGGGTTCCGATTCTCAACCGCCTAAAAAATAACATCGCATAGGAGGCGGGACAACTGGCCGATAGGGCATGTTCGGTTCGTGAAGCTAGCTCGATTCCTTCGGATGTCGAATTGGAACGGTGGTTTCTTTGGGCGGGGCATCGTCTCTACGCAACGCAACATTTCTGTCGAAGTTCGGGTGCTAGAGGCGGCGGTGGATGGGCGACTGGCGTTGACGGTAGGTTTGTTCCGTGGACAACCACCGTGACGGTCACCTGCGGATTGGGGATTTTGCTTTCGAGTTTTTGACGCACGAGGGCAGCCAATTGCATAGCTGTCAGCCCGCTGGCTTTTACATTATCGACCAGCGGCAAAAGGATAGTTCCGTCGGGCCTGACCGGGATGGTCCGGGTAATCTCCGGCTCCTTCCAGACATCAACCTGAATAACATCTCCGGCAACGATACGGTACTCTACTGCCGGTTCAGTTGGTTGCGGTTTCTCTTGTGCGCTTAGCGCCTGCCCACAAGAGATAGCGGCCATCAGGAGTGTTGCGCCGAACCAAATCCGAAATGCCTTCAATTCGAGCATGTCATTTTTGAGGAATAGGAAGGTTGTAATAGAAAGTGAAGCGCAACTCGATGAATGGTTGAGAAAAGTTTTCCGGTAGGTGACTGAACGGGGCTGTCTCTCGACTTATCGGTTTATCAGGTGGGGCAGCCAATGAGACTCCCGGCGTACGGGGCGCTGGCCAATGCCCTCCAATGAGGAACTTCATCGCCGGGTCGCTCTTCGGGGGGAGGCATCCTCGCTATGCAACGCAACACCTCTGTCGAAGTTCAGGGGTGGGTTGGGGCGAGGGTTGCTTCGAAGGTGGTAGCGGCTGCATAACAAATTCGACCAAAATAACCTCAACCTCGGGCTTGGGAACCATAGATTCGAGCTTGGCGCGGAGTAGCGCGGCCACATCCAGCGCTGAGAGGTCTACCACTTTCAAATCGTGAATTATCCCGTCCATCTTTGACGGGTGTGAGACTCGCAGGCCGTTAACCATCAGGGTACGGTTCCCGTCACCGTTGACCACAAACCTTCTAGACAACTCTGGATGCTGGTAGACCCAGACTTCAAGGACATCTCCGACACGGATACGATAGTCTGCCGGCGCAATCGGTTGCGGTATTGGAATTACCTGTGCGCTCAAAGCCTGCCCGCAGGAGATAGCGGCCATCAGGAGTGTTGCGCGGAACCAAACCCGAAAGACCTGCGATTCGAGCATGGTAACTGTCTCCTTAGGTGACGATTGTACACCTACTGGAGGGCGCAGCTTAAACCTAGTTTGTCAGGCGAAACGATGGAAAAGTCTCATGTATGATGGGCACTGATGACCAAGAAGCTATTTTTCGACTCCTACGGCGCACAATTCCGCTCATCGCTGTCTACTACTGTTTCCATGCGGTTCCGTTGGAAATCAAAGCAAGCCAAAGGTATAGGGAAGTTGCTCGATGTCCTGTCACGGAAGCAGCGGTTCACTCTGCGAATGTATTGGTAACACGCTTCACTTGGAGTTCCAAAGCGGACCGCTTCTGTCCTGACATGGAATACAGCTACGCGGTAGCTGGCCAGAGTTACACGAGTCGAAATCAAAGTCTTCGATTTCAGTTGCTGGCCTGATGCTTATGCTTTTGTGGCCGCAGGCGGGTACAATCGCGTTGAGGGCAATATGACGCTCACTGACGCGGACATCATCGCGTATCTCGCCTAGTTTTTTTCCGAAGACAGATAGACGCTGGGTTATTGCGGTCGCGTGTTGGCCCCGATGGCAGCGGTGCTGACGACGAGGAATTCGTATTTTTTGCCGATGGCTTTGAACTTCATTTTGTCCTTTGTCGACAGTGAGGAAGGTGCGGACGATGTACCGCTGGCAAAGGAGGCTGGTGGACTGCTTTTTGCCTTTGTTCTTGGTGCCGCAGTCAACGGACGTTTGCGAATTGATTGTAGCTTGCCTAGTCTTTTGGGCGGCCGCACTGTGGGAGGTGCCAAGAACCAGGACTGCGAGTGCCAATAGCAGTTTCCGTATCAGGTTCTCCTTTACAGGAGCTGGGGAGAGTCAGAATGCCATCATTTTGAATTCAGGGCACAGTGGTTTTCGCACTGCTGTTATTATTTCCGCATGGCTCTGGAACTGAACGAAGTTGAAGTGCGAGTGCTGGGAGCGTTGATCGAGAAGGAAACGACCACACCCGAGTACTATCCGCTGTCGCTGAACGCGCTGATTAATGCGTGCAATCAGAAATCGAATCGCGATCCGGTGATGACGCTGGACGAGGAGGCGGTGGGAAAAGCGCTGCGTTCGCTGACGGAGCAAGCGCTGGCGCGCGGTGCGAGCGGGGATTCGCGAGTGGCGAAGTTCGAGCACCGGTTGAACGAGCTGTACAACTTTCACCGGCATGAGATGGCCGTGCTGTGCGTGTTGATGCTGCGAGGGCCGCAGACACCGGGGGAGTTGCGGACGCGTGCGGAGCGAATGTATACGTTTGAGGACCTGGATGCGGTGCATGCGGCGCTGAATTTGCTGATGAAGCGCGAGCCGCCATTGGTGAAGGTGCTACCGCGACAGGCCGGGACGAAGGAATCGCGGTACATGCATTTGCTTTCGGGGGATGTGACGCCGGAGGAGCGGGTTTCGGCGGCTGTCGCTGCAGAGGAGGATGCGAGCGACCGGATTCGGGAATTGGAGGACGAGGTTGGCGCGTTGAGAAGGGAGTTAGAGACGCTGCGGGAGCAGTTTGCGGCGTTTCAGAAGCAGTTTCAGTAGGGGCGAGCTCGCTTGTGATGGTTGGTCGGTGGGGGCCGAAGAAAAGCATGTTCCTCGCTCCGTTCGGAATGAGGTGTGTCAATGGCGTGGGTGCGCAAGAAAAGCAGGTTTTGCGTTCCGCGGACTCCGCCGGAATGACAAATGTTTGGCTCGTGGTAGCGCAGATGTACGGTTTGGGTTGTGCGACTGCGAACGGCCCGCTTCAGAAAGCGGGCCCTGCAGAGGTGAGGGCGAGGCCCGCGAGCGAGCCGCAGCGCGTCAGAATTATTTGCGGAAGATGGCTCGAACTACGGCGGCGGGGCCGCTATGCATGTGGCCTTCCGTGATGTGGGTTTCTATTTCTTCGAGGAGGAGCGGTTCGGCGGGAAAGAAATCCTGGCGGAGAGTTTCGGCGGTGTAGAGGAGTTCCACCTGTTTGGGGCCACCGGAAATGTGCCGCAATTGGGCTGGAGAGAAGGCTTCGAGGATGATCAGGCCGCTGGGCTTGGCGGCGCGCACCATGGACGCGTGGACTTTCGCCCGATCGGCCGGCGGCAGATGCAGGAAGATCGCAAAGACTCCATCGAAATGATTGACGGGCCAATTCCAGGTGGCTAGGTCGGCTTGTTCGATGGTCACGGTTGCGCCTGCAGCTTGTGCCGCTTTGCGGGCGCGCTCGACACCCACTTGGGAGAGATCGACGGTGTGGACGTTGAAACCCTGCTTCGCGAGCCAAATGCCGTTGCGGCCGTAGCCATCGGCGGGCACCAGGAGTTTCATGCCGGGCTGGAAACGGGCGGATTGCGCGGCTAGAAAAGCGTTGGGTGCTTCGCCATAGACGGGCTCATGTTGTGAGAAACGCTCGTCCCACATTTTTTGCGGGTTTGCCCATTTGTCAGAGGACACGCGATTGCACCTCTTTCTATTATTGCAGAAAGAGAGAGGCCATGATGTCATGGCATGAGCTGGTAGGAATTTCGAAAGTCGTCCTGAATGACGTGGGCCTTGCCGGCGGCGTTGCGCACGACGAGATCGTCGTCCACTCTTCTAACGCGGTATTGCCAGCCCTTCGGCAGCTTTAGGCGCGAGGCCAGATTTTGCAGGCCGTCCTCGTTGAGAGTTTTGTCGATTTCCTGCGAATAGCTCTGCATGATATAGACTTGGCCGCTCTGTGAGACGAGTTGGTAGACATTCTTGTTCCGCTCGTAGACGTACTGATTCTGGCGGTCGACGGTATTTTCCGTGTAGGGCGCGCGCTTTTGCCGCTCCTTTATTTCGAGCTGAGCGAGAAGGCGAAGGTCCAGCCCGTCGAAGTTGGCGACGCCCCCGGGGTTCAGAATTGCGTTGCGGTCCATGATGAAATAGCGCGGCCCATTCATGATGACTGCCGTGGCGTTAAGTTCTTTCTTTAGCTTGTCGGGATTCAGGGCGTTCCATTTTTCCGCGGGACAATCATTCAATCCAATCGTGTTGAAGACCGATGCGGTTGCGGAAGTTCCGTGGCGTTTTGCGACGAAAATTTCGCAGTAGCGGACGTTACGAAGGTTGGTCTTCTCCGTCATTCCGGAGGTGGCAGCAGTGGATTGGCCATAGGCACTGGCGGAAAAAAAAAGGGCCAGGGCGACGGCTGGGACGCGAAGAAAACGCATTGGTGCCTCATTCCGACAATGAATTTTTGCGTGGATCCCGTGGCGTCGAGGGTTCCTGCGACAAGGAGTATACCTGAAGGTTTCGGGCGCGAATGGCGGTTTGTTGGCAATTTGCGGGGCAAACGGTAAGATACAACCTGGTTCGGGGCCAACGAAACGCTTGGATTTAGAAAGAACCGGTCTAAAGACCGGCCACGACGATGGTAACTTACGACGAAGGCGGGAACGCCTCTCCATTTACGGGCTCCGGGCTGCTTGCGCGCGTATTTTCCACGAAACATAAGACGATCGGGTTGCAGTACCTATGGCTTTCACTGGCCAGTGTGTTGGTCGGAATGGTACTGTCGGCGCTCTTGCGAGTGCACGCGTCGTGGCCGGACGCGGCGATTCCTTTCCTTAGCGGCCTGGAGAGCTCACCGGAGCGATACACGGCAGTACGATTGTTGCACGGTTCCCTGATGGTGTTTTTTGTGTTGACGGTGGCGCCACAACTGGGCTTCGGGAATTTTCTGCTGCCGCTGCAGATTGGTGCGGAAGAGATGGCGTTTCCGACGCTGAACTGTGTGTCGCTTTGGCTGACGGTGGCGTCGCTCGCGGGGATGACTACGTCGTTTTTCCGGCCGATCGGAGAAGGAATCGAATTCTGGCTGGTGAGCGCGGCGATTTTTTCGCTTGGCGCGCTTTTGAGCGCGCTGAATTTTTGCGTGACTACCATCGAGTTGCGCACGAAAGGCATGACGCTGCCGCGAATGCCAGTAACGGTGTGGGCGTGGTTGGTGAATGCCATCCTGAGCCTGCTGATTTTCAGCGTTTTGCTTGCGGGCTGCACGACGGTTTTGTCCGACCGGCTGCTCGGTTCGAATTTTTTCAGCGCGACGGCATTCCTGGCGCAGCAGCCGTTGAACCTGGTGCGCGAGGGAAGCTTGCCGGTGCTGTGGCAGCGGCTGTTCTGGTATTTCGCTCAGGCGGAAGTGTACGTGGCGATTCTGCCGTGCTTCGGAATCATCACGCACCTGGTAGCGACATTTGCGCGCAAGCCGATTTGGAAAGAGCGGCTGGTGGTGCTGGCCATTTGCGGCGTGGGCGTAATCGGGTTTTGCGTGTGGGGCTACCATATGTTTGCCACGGGGATGAACCCCTACGCGCCGCTAGTTTTTTCCGTGCTGGCTTCGTCGTTGGGCGTTCCCGCAGCTTTTCTGCTGGCGAGCTGGCTGGGAACGCTTTGGGATGCGCGAATCCAGTTCACGACCGCGGTGCTGTTTGCGATTGGATTCATATCCTTATTTATTGCCGGCGGGCTGTCGGGAATTTTCCTGGCGCGGCACGACCTTTCGCAGGCAGCGGCGAGCCAGGATTTTGTGATCGGGCATTTTCATCTGGTGATGGGGGTGGCAGCGACGTTTGCGATTCTGGCGGGACTGTTCTTCTGGTTCCCGAAGCTGTTTGGCCGCCGGATGAACGAGTCGCTGGGGAAGGCGCATTTCTGGCTGACGTTCGCGGGAGTGTACTGCATTTTCATGCCGATGCACTGGATGGGGCTGCTGACGGAGTCGACGATGTTTCCGGAAGCGCAGCGGGTAGTGCTAGCGTCGGCGGGCGAGTCGATCCGGGCGCTAGTGACTGCAGCAACGATCTGGACGGTGGCGGCGCAAGTTTTGTTCGTGGCGAATTTCCTCGGGAGCTTGTGGCGCTGGGAAAAAATGGAAGTGGATAACCCCTGGGCGGCTACAACGCTCGAGTGGAGCGTAGGATCGCCTGCGCCCGAGGAAAATTTCGGCGGGCGGACACCCGTGGTTTATCGTGGGGCTTACGAGTTTGCGCCGCAGCACCTCTCGCCCAAGCTGCCGGCACAGAAAGCGGAGTGAGCAGAGAGAGGAAGAGCATGCCGGGCACAATCGTAAGGGAAGAGATCGAACTGATTATCGAGAAGAAAGACGGAGGAGGAGGAATTACGCCTCCGGCGGGCGGAAACGGCGGGGGTGGCGACGACGGAAAAAAACGCCCGAACCGGCGGGTTTCGCCGGGACGCTACTACACGGGAATCGCGATCGGAATTGTTTCGGTATTGATGTTTTTCATGGCGCTCGCGAGCGCGTTTTTGGTGCGCAAGGGCGGGCCGGATTGGATCCCGGTGCACATTCCCCGGCTGCTGTGGGTGAACACCGTTGTGCTGATAGCGAGCAGCGGAGCGCTCGAGGCGGCGAGAAAGCGGCTGGGTCAGATGGACGTTGGAGGGTTCCAGCGATTGTGGTTCGTGACCACGATTCTTGGTGTGATTTTTTTGGCTGGTCAAGTGGCGGCGTGGCGGATCCTGGTGAAGCAGGGAGTTTATCTAGCCAGTAATCCAGCGAGCAGTTTTTTTTATATTTTTACGGGGGCGCACGCGGTGCATTTGCTCGGCGGGATTGGCGGTCTGATTTACGTGGCGCGGAGAAATTTTGAAAAAGCGAAGGTCACGCGGACCGTGGCGGCGGAGGTGACTTCGTATTATTGGCATTTTATGGACGGGTTGTGGTTGTTTTTGCTGGCGCTGATGTATTTGGGGAAGTGAGGCGCGGAAGCCTGGGCTACCGGAGTGATTGGCGCTCGGCAGTGGATCAAAGAGAAGAGGGGTTCCTCGCCTCGCGGACTCCGCTCGGAAGGACGGAAGTCCATCGGTTGGGTTGTCACCCATTGACCCACTAAAAGATGAGTTTTAGGGCGAATTGAATTTGGCGGGCGCTGGTGGTGCCGTCGGGGCGAGTGACGGTAGACGTAGACTGGCCGAAGATAGCGAAACTGGGACTGAAGAAATTGTAGGGCTGGTTGAATTGCGCGTGATTGAAGAGATTGTAAAACTCCGCGCGGAACTGCAGCTTGAGTTTCTCGGTGAGGGCGGTGTCCTTGATCGCGGCCATGTCGATATTGTAAAAACCGGGACCATAGAAGAAATTCTTACTGGTATTGGGCTGCGTATCAAAGGGTGTAGTGAAAATGCTGGCGGCGCTCGGTCCGGTGAACGTCTTGTCCGTACCTGGCGGCTGAGCGGTGCTCCCGGTGCGGCTGACGCGGGTGTACTCGCCGGTGTGGTCGGCGTCGGTTATTCCGAAAATGTCGTACGGATGGCCGGTTTGGGCGGAGATGATTCCCGAGACGGACCAGCCTTCAAACGCGCGGCCGGCGAAGCCGTCGTTCCAGTGATCGCGGCCGCGACCGATATTCGCTTCATAGATGAAGTTGATGACGGCGCGATGACGAATATCGAAGTCCGAATTGCCGCGTTCCGCTTTTAGGTCGAAGGAATCGCGAGGCAAGTTTCCATTTCCCATGGCAGGCACGAGAGGGTCATTCACGTTATCGATGGCGTGGGAAAAGGTGTAGGCGAACTGCAACTGAAAGCCGTGCGTAAAGTGCTGCTGCAAATTCACCTGCATGCCGTTGTAGATGGAATTGCCGATGGACTTGTAGAGGAAGGCGCCGGGTCCGGTGCCACTGCCGGCGCCGGAATAGAAGGCGGTGTTGCCGACGGGATCGAACGGAAGAGATCCGTTCGATGCGCCATTCCAGAGATTGGCGAACTGAAGAGTGGTGGTGTCGCAACCGTAGGCATTGCCTGGTGTGCAATACGCCAAGAGCTGTGAAACAAGGTTGGGTTGAGGAGGATTTCCGTCGACGACGCGGAAAATATGGGTTCCTTTCACACCAACATAGTTCACCTCTAGGGTGAGAGTCGGAGTGATGGCATGCTGAACTCCAAAATTCCAGTTCTGGCTGCTTGGGGTTTTCAGATTAGGGTCGATGAGGTTGACATAGGCAAGCGAGCCATTTGGCACAAACGCAGGATCGTTAGGGACGATGGCGGCTGGCGGAGTAACGGAGGACAGCGGAAGATTGGGGTTGGTGAAAGAGGTAAGGGAAAACGGAGGATTGCCACGCGTATTGCCAAGCAGGTTGCCGAAGACTCGGTCATGGAAGATGCCGTAGCCGATTCGGATGGAGGTGCGGCCGTTCTTGAAGGGATCCCACGCGAGACCGACGCGCGGCTCGAGATTATTGTACTGATTGTTGTAGAGCGTGTGGCTGGTGCCTGGGCCGACGATGGAAAAGGTGAAGGGACCGGGCCCGCTGGGATCGGCGAAGAGATTGGAGACGTTGTTGTTCACTTCGAAGGGGACGCCGAAATATTCATAACGGAGGCCGTAGGTGGCGGTTAGATTAGGCAGCAATTTCCAGGTGTCCTGGACAAAGCCCGCCCATTCGCGCTGACGGAAGCCGCGCAGGTCAGTGGCACTGCGTTGCTGTCTCTTGTCGAAGTATTGAGTCTGGAACTGATAGTCCACGTAACCGAGAAGGCTGAGAACGGCGTCTTCGGTGATGGTGTCTTCGAAGACAGGTGAACTGGCCGGAAGCGCAGTAATTCCGTAATTCGTGAAGCCCTGGAAATCCAAAATTGTTCTGGTCCCAAAGTCATCATAGGAGTTGGAATAGACATCGCGAAATTCGCCACCCCATTTGAACAGGTGACGGCCGCGAGAACGCGTCATGTAGTCGACGGTCTGGTAAGTGCCGGTGTAGCGCGTCTGAGAGTCAGCGTCGCCCAGAAAGAAACAGCCAAAGCCCTGATATCCGTTTTGTTGACCGAAGGGAATATTGTAATCGGCGCCGGCACCGACGGAATCGATTTGACCCAAACTGTCGAATATTTTTGAGCCGTCGCAAGCATAGGCCTGGTGCGACCGATTGGCCCCGAAGCGAAACTCATTGATCAGCGTGTCGTTCAACGTGGAAGTGAGCCCGAGCGCGATGTTTTGATTGCGAAGATACAAGCTAGTGGCTCCCAAATTGTTCGGCAGGAAATCATTGTGGTCGGAGTTCGGATCGCTTTGCTGGTTGAAGGAGTAGCGGGCGCTGAGCATGTGTTTTTTGGAGAGATTGTAATCGACTTTGGCGGTTCCGCTGTCGGACTGAAGGCGCGAGGTACTGGGGTAGAACAGCGTGCCGGAGATGCCGGGTGTTACCGCAGGTCCGTTTGGGGCGGGAAAGTAGGCAAGGATTTTTTGCATGGTCGGGTCAAGCGGCAGGCCGAGTACGTTATCGGGACTTGACGGTGTGCTGACGTCGACAGGCACCGGCGCGCCGGTATTGGGATCGGGCGCAGTGAAGACCCCTGTTTTGAATTGGGTGGTGGGCACGGTGCTGACGTTGGTGAGCGCGGTGATGAAGCGCTGGCCTTCGTAATTCACAAACCAAAACGCTTTGTCCTTGATGATTGGTCCGCCGACGGAGGCGCCAAAATCGTTGCGGGTGTAGGGATTTTTCGGTCCGGTGGAGGCGGGATTGAAGAAATCGCGGGCGCCTAGAGCGTCGTAGCGGCCGAACCAATAAGCGTCGCCGTGATAGTCATTGGTACCGCTGCGCGTGAGAACCTGAACAATCGAGCCGTCGTTGCGGCCGTATTCAGGAGCGAAATTATTGGTGATGACGCGGAATTCCTGAGCAGAGTCCGGGTTGAGGGCGTTGAGTCCCTTGGGCGCGCCGGGGACCTCGGTGTCATTATTGTCGACGCCGTCGAGAAGGAAATTGTTATCGCGTTGACTGGCACCGTTGACGGAGAAACCATTGAGACCGTTAGTGGCGTTGCTTTGAATGACCCCGGGGCTCAAAAGGACGAGTTGGTAGGGATCGCGAGTGAGAAGCGGGAGCTCCTGAATGCGTTTGGAGTCAACGAGATTGCTGATTTGCGCGTTGTCGAGATCGATCGGGGGAAGCTCGGAGGCTTTGACTTCCATGGTGGTGGCGACAGGGCCCAATTCGAGATGGGCTTCGAAGGTGAACGACTGATTGATGGTGAGGGTGAGATCCTCGATGTGGATGGCTTTAAAGCCGTCGTGCTCCACGGTAATGGAATAAGGACCGGGAGAAACGTTGGTGAACCAGAAGAGACCCTGGTCGTTGGTCGAAACGTCGCGCGAGATGCCGGTCTGCGTGTTGAGCAGACTAACCTTGGCGCCGCTGACTACCTGTTCACTGGGATCACGAATGACGCCGCCCACGCTGGCCGTTTGGGCGCGCGACGGAGCGGGGACAAAGAGCAGAGAAAGACCAATAGAAATGAGGAGAAGAAAACGCTTCATCGAATCCCCCAGAGAGTCCTGACCATGGGCGCAAAGGCCTAATGGAACCTGGGGTTCACACCTATAGGAAGGGACAGCCCCCCAGGCCGTTCAGATGCGGGCCAGTGTAGCACCAAGTATTGGAGAGCAAGCGAGTTTCGTTGCAGGGATGTGCTGTATTTGGAAGGGAAGGATCTCTACGCTGAAGCCGGGTTGTTGCTGAGGGGACGAAGCGGGAGCAAGGAAAATTTCCCCTCCGGGGCTCGCAAGTTTTTGGCGATCGGTTCCCAGCGCTTTCGCGCTGGGTTAACTTTTGCCGCGCCTACAGCGCGAAAGGGAAAGGTGGCTCGCTTCGCGCCTCAGAGCAAGCAGAAGGCGGCCGATACATGGCTGTTGCAGGTAGCGTGCTGGTGGATTGGGTTAGGTGCGGAGATTCTTGAGCTGGGTGAGGCGGAAGGGGGAGCCGAGGTTTTCCCGCAACTCGATCCAGTGCTGTTCTGGGATGGCGAGGAAGACTTCGACCACTTTGGGATCGAATTGGGTGCCGGCACAGCGGCGGATTTCATCGCGCGCATGGCTCATCGGAAGAGCTTTGCGGTAGGGGCGGTCGCTGATCATGGCGTCGAGGGCGTCGGCGATGGAGAAGATGCGCGCTCCGAGTGGAATTTTTTCGCCGCGGAGGCCGCGGGGATAACCGGTGCCGTCAAAGAATTCCTGGTGGGCTAGAACGATTTCGGCGGCATCGCGGAGAAAGGGAATGCGCGTCAGGACGTTGTAGCCGATTTCGCAGTGAGTGCGCATGATCTGTTTTTCGTCGTTGTCGAGAGGGCCGGGTTTGCGGAGGATGGAATCGGGAATGGCCATTTTGCCGATGTCGTGAAGGAATGCGGCGCGAGCGAGGATCGGCAGATAATTCGTGGGTACGGGAACTGCCCGGGCGATGGAAATGGTAAAGGCGGTAACGCGCTGGCAGTGACCTTCGGTTTCCGCGTCCTTCAGGTCCAGGGCGCTGCCAAGGGCTTCCAGAGTGTCGTCGTAGGATTGCTCGAGTTCGAGACGTTTTGCTTCGAGAGCAGCGGTACGTTCCTCGACTTTTTTCTCGAGATCGGCCTGGTAGTTGCGGACTTCGATGACCAAGCGGCGGTGCTGAAGGGCGCGCTCGACGCCGTGGTAAAGCTGGTCTTTCTCGAACGGTTTCAGGATGTAATCGTAGGCACCGCGGCGGATGGCTTCGAGGGCCGTGGAAATGTCGTGGATGGCGGTGACCATAATGACGGGTACTTCTGGGTCGAAGCCGTGCAGCCAGTCGAGGAGTCTGATGCCGTCCATCTCCGGCATAATCATGTCGCTTAGAACCAGATCAGGCGTCTCTTTGCGGACATAATCCTGAGCGGAGCGCCCGTTGCTCACGGCGGTACAGCGATATCCGCGCGATTCAAGCATCGTTGAGACGACCTCGCGAATCGCTTCTTCGTCATCCACTACCAGGATATGGTCGGAGTCCACGTTGGTGTTTCTCCCAACTAGCATTATAAGGGACAGCACAGGACCTTTTTCGTACCATTGCCCAGTCAGAAAATAGCGTGTTAGCGTCAGAAGAACGTGGGGTCCGGCCCCTTTGCGAGGGCCGACCCAGGGCCTAGCTTCATAAATCAACTTGTGTGACCGACTTGGGAGGACTCCGCCGTGGTGTTGAACCAAGGCTTGCAGGGTATTGCCTTCTTCGAGGCGACCGTTTGCCTCACCCTGTTAGTATTGTTCGTTCACCTGAAGAAGGACAATGCTCGGGTCTTCTACCGGCTGTGGCTATTTGGCTGGATTTGCCTCACGGTCTCCGCGTTTACAGAACTAACGATGTTCTACCAGCCCGACCGGGTTTTGGTGGCGGTATTTTCCGCTACGGGCGCGGCCGCATTGGCACTGTTTTTGGCTTCCATCCTCCAGTATGCGACAGAGCAAAACCGGTTGTACTGGCCGATGTGGTGGCTAACTGTTGTGGTGGCGCTGGCAGTTGGGTACTACCAGTGGAGAGCGCCGCGTTGGAGCGAAGCCGGGTGGGAAGCCGCCATCCTTTATAGCGCGATCTGCCTATGCGCCGGGTGGATTCTGTGGCGGGCCTCCAGTGTTGGAACGGGCCACGGTGGCAAACTGCTGGCCGGAGCATTTTTGCTGCTGGGATTGAACAACCTGGATCGCACCGTATGGACGCATGGGGATGTGCATCTATTGCGCTTTGCCTTTGACCATTTCCTGAACGCCGGACTAGGAATTGGAATGATCGTGATGCTGCTGGAGTCCGCGCGCAGCCGGTCCGAGGAAATCAGCGAGAAAATGAGGCAGTTTACGATGCTGACGGCGTCAAGCAGCCAGTCGGTGTCGCTGCAGGAGCTGCTGCAAAAAGTCTTGAAGCAGATAACGGGAAGTGTGAATGCCAGTCACGGGACGATCCGATTGTTGGAGGGCAAGGGAGACACAGTCGAGTTTGTGATCGGGGCATCGGTCGGCTTTACGGAAAACTACTTGAAAAGGCATGACCGGATTTCCATTCATAGCGTGTGGGTCCAGGAGGTTTTGAAGCAAGAGTACCGTGTCACGCGGTTTGAGGATGAAAAGAATCTCCAGGTGCGACGCAATATGGCGGAAGCCGGAATCACGCAACTTGTCACTGTGCCGCTGTGCGGTAAAGAAGGACCGGTTGGGTTGCTGAATGTCGGCGCGCTGGCAGGCACGCGATTTCAAGAAGACGAGTTAGCGTATTTCGTGAACGTGGCGAATTTTCTGGGAACCACGATTGAAAATGTGAACCTGTTCGAGCAGATCAAATCGGTGCAGCAACAGTGGGTCTATACCTTCGATTCTATCGGCGATCCGATCCTGGTTCATGACGAAGGGGGGCGCATCCTTCGCACCAACTTACGGTTGGCCGATCTTCTCGGGCGGAAGACGCAGGCGATGTTTGGGCGGACGGTCAGCGAACTATTTAAGGTGCGCGAAGAGCCGTTTACGATCTGTCCGTATTGTGAGGGGGTTTCCGGAGAAGGGGATTATCCCGATCCGTGGCTGCAGGGATATTTCCTGGCCTCCAATTCGCAGTTCATCGATCCCGGGGGGCGCAAACTCGGTACGATTCACGTGCTGAAAGACATCACGGAGCGAAAAAAGGCGGAGGAAAAATATCGCACGCTGGTAGCGAGCGTTCAGGAAGGGGTGTTTATCGCGACGGTGAATGGGCGATTTTTGGATTTCAATGACGCATTGATGCGCATCACGGGGTATGAGAATCGCGACGAGCTTCTCAATATTGATATCGGGCAGCAGCTTTATGTAAATGCGGGCGAATACGAACGGCTGCGAAGGCTTTTGAATGAGCACGGATCAGTGAACGATTTCGAGTTCGATATACGGCGCCGGGATGGCGAGATCCGGACGGTGAGCGAATCCTCGACGGCGGTGCGCGATTCGGCGGGGAACGTGATTGCATTTCAAGGCTTCCTGCTGGACGTGAGCGAGCGGCGGCGAGCCGAACATCAGATCCGGCGAAGAAATCGCGAGCTTGTGGTGCTGAACTCAATTGCCGAGACGCTTTCGTACACGCTGGACCTCAGCGAGTCCGTGCACCGAACTTTGTGCCAGATGCTGGGGCTGTTCGAACTGGACGCCGCTTCGCTTTACCTATTCGATAAGGATGATGTGACGATCCGTCGGGTGGCTGCGGTGGGACACCGTTCGGAGTACGCCAAGACGTTCCCGGTTGTGACACTCCCGGCGGGATTGATCCAGCAACTGCGCAACACTCATGCGACGTTCCTTTCCGTACAGGGACTTCCTTTGCCTCCCATTGTCCGGGAGATGCAAAGAAAGGAAGGGATCGAGTCGGCCTATGTGGTGTTGCTGTGGGCCAAGGAGAAAATCATCGGTGGTTTGGTAGTGGGCAGTAGGAGAGCGAGAGAATTTTCGGTGGCGGATATCAGCTTACTGACCGCCGTGGGGAGCCAAGTAGCCAGCGCGGTGGATCATAGCCGGCTGTATGAGGAAACGCGGCGAGCTTATGAGGATCTTCGGCGTACTCAACAGCAGCTGATCCACAGCGAAAAGCTAGCGGCGGTTGGGCAACTCATCTCCGGTGTTGCGCATGAATTGAACAATCCGCTGACGGCGATTCTTGGGTACAGCCAACTGCTGTCGTCAAGCGGCGAGGTTGGGCCACAGGTGCTGGGATACAGTGAGAAACTTTATAAACAGGCGCAACGAACGCACCGGATCGTACAAAATCTATTGAGTTTTGCGCGGCAGCACAAACCCGAACGCGCCCCGGTGAGGCTGAACGCGATTTTGGAAGACACGCTGGGGCTACGCGACTATGACTTGCGGATGAGCCAGATCCGTGTGCACCTGCATCTATCGAGCGAGTTGCCGTTAGTTCCAGCCGATCCTCACCAGCTCCAGCAGGTGTTTCTGAACCTGATCAACAATGCGGTGGATGCCATCCTGGAGGCGGGCTCCGAGGGCGATCTTTGGGTACGCACGGGAACGGAAGGAGGAAAGGCTTTCGTCGAATTGAAAGACAGCGGCCCCGGAGTAAAGGATCCATCACGTGTGTTCGATCCGTTTTACACCACGAAACCCGTAGGAAAGGGGACGGGGCTTGGGCTAAGCATCTGCTACGGAATCATTACCGAACACGGAGGAACCATCCAGGTTAAGAATGTGCCAGAGGGAGGAGCGATCTTCCGTATTGAGCTTCCTCTGCGATCCGCCGTCCGCGAGCAGAAGGATTCCGAGGTAGAAATGCAGACGGCGACGAAGAGCGGGCGGATCCTGGTGTTGGATGCAAACGAATCCGTGTTGGAGACCGTGGCGCAGCTACTGCGCGAGAACGATCATGTGGTAACAACCTCGAAGTCGTTGGAGGAATCTCGGCGGTTGGTGGCCGCGAAAGAGTTTGATCTGGTAGTGGCAGACTGGCAGATGGTCTACAAGAGCGAATCCACGAACGGCAGGGCAGACCGAATTTACGACGAGCATGGGCTGGGCCAGCGAGTGTTATGGACGACCTCGGTATCGGCGGTGGAGAAAGGGGCCATGAATTTTCTTCCACCGGATGCGGCCATTCTACAGAAACCGTTTAAAGCGGATGAGCTTTACGCTGCGGTGGAATCAAAGCTACTGCGGATCGCTGCGCCGATCCTCCAGAACTAGAGGGAAGTCGGAAGCGAAGGCGGCACGCTCGCCGATGCGCGTAGCGGCGGCTTCCAGCCAAAGGGTCATATCGCCCTCCATATCAGAAAGAACGCCGAAGATATCCCAAGGTTGCAGGCCAAAGCGCAGGCGCCAGCGCAAATAGCGACAGCAAAATAGGAAACGCACGTTCAGCCGAAAGCGCTGGAGTTCGTCCATCGGGGAGACCTCCGGAGCGATTCTCGCGAGGATGCGAGATGCTTCCAGGAGGAGTTGATACTCGTCCTCAAGATAGTTCAGATAGCGGAGGGCAATGCGTTTACGCTGGCGGCGGAGCCTGTCGGCAATTTCATCGTGGCCTCTGGCATAGAGGAAATCCGTATCTTCGTAGCGGAGAGACTGGAGGATTTGAGGGAGGCGCGCGTAATGCCTTTTCTCGGAGAGGGCGTTGAAGACATCATCGACCGTGAGATGTACCTTCTTGGGAGGACGGACAGCCCACGCGAGTAGCAGAATGAGGACGAGCGCAATGGCGATGAAGGTCAGCAGGGCAATATTCATGGCCGTGAATCCCCGGAGCGGAACAGGTTGTCCAAGCGATGGTTGAGCAGGTGCATACGACAATTCAGCTTTGCGGAGAGCTCCGCGTAGTGTTCCAGGGTGAGCGCAGGTTGAGTGGCTATACTCGGCGAGTCCGAATAGCTTCTCACCGCGCCGACCCAGAGAAGCAGACTCGCCACGAACGCCAATATGTCCAAGTAATTCCACATTGAGCCATAAGAAAGACGCAGATGTTGATAGACCGAGACATTAATGACGGAAAAGCAGGAATAGAGACAGAACCCGATCGCGAGCATGCGCTCCAGGTTGTTTACGTCGACCCGGTAGTATCGGAAGAACAGCAGCAGAAAGACGATGAAGGTGGCAATACACAACTCTTCGGCTCGATCGGCGGTCAAAACCGCGAGCGTCCAGCGGTCGTTCGAAGACCAGACAGAATAGACAAGAACGCACGCCGTTACTACGAACAGGACGCGTATCGCGAAATCCCAGATGCCGGCATACGCGGTGAAGGCTTTGCGGGCAATATCGATTACGGCAAGCCACCGAAGACAGATCACGACTGCCTGGGTGCTCCAGGCGATGTTGAAGGAGGCGACGCTGCGTGGGCCGAAATACTGGTAGGCGACAGCCACGACGGCGCTCTGAACAATTACAGCTAGGATATAGATGGAGAAGGACAGATGCGTGCGGTAGAACTTTTTCCGAATGAGATAGAACAAAAGAATAAGTTCCAGGAGAGTGGTGAGGCCCCAGGTGAGGTCGCGGAGGGTCAGAAGCTCGACCATTTCAGGCAGCGTATCAATACTTAGCTGTCAAGTAAATATGAATACTGGCCTGCCTGAAATGGTCCATGCGGGAAGAGCGCGGAATTCCTCACGCAGGGTGCTTTGCGTCGTACGTTGTGCTGCCGGTTACTTTCGGCGGAGGCGGAGGAGGAAGTGGTTCGGGAGGAGGTAGAGGCACGCCGTCGGTGGAGGCGCTTGTGATGTGGGGCGGAGGTGGCGGCGGCAGCGGCTCCGGAGGCGGCAACGGTACGCCATCGGCGACCAGCGTTGAGCGGAAATGAGACTGGGAAAGAGAGCAAAGATTAATGGGGACTAAAACCGAAGGTAGGATTAGACTGACGGACAATACGATCAACCGCGTCAAAGAACGTTCTTTCATGGGAAACCCTCCTAGCGCGGAGGGTGCGGCTATGCCCCACGATTCGTTCTTTGCGCGAGAAAAAGTTCTGAGGACGGAACAGGCTACCGGCTCCGAAACTCTCCATGCTCGAGAAATTTCAGGCTTACCAACAGGTTCTGTTCGATTTAACGGCGAATTATCTGGAGCCCATGAACAGCGCGTACCAGCGGCTGGCCTACCTTTTCAGCCTGTGGGAGGCTTCCACGGGCAAATATGTTCATGAAGGTCTTGCGACCGTGTATGGCGCGGAGGCTGTGGATCAAGTGATCGCGCACTGCCACGAAGAAGTGTTTGAGCGGCTGCTGGAAATGCCGCTGAACGCGCAGAGAGAGGACTTGCGGTTACATTTGGGAGCTACGCCCGGGGCGTTGGAGGGAAATGCGAAACGTTACAGGGAGAACGGTCGGAGGTGGGTTCCGGCCGCGGCGCCGAGTTACCTCAGAGAACTTTATTGCTCGAATTTGGATGCCCTTCTGGAATTGCTGACGGACGATGCATCCAAGGTACGTCCAAATAACTGACGATTCCGACGACCTGCCCGACAACCGCAGCGTCATCGGGCGTAAGCCATGCTTCCGGAGCACAGCGCGATAAAGTGTGAGGCTGCATGATCAGTCGCGATTTATCTTTCTGGAACCAACCACAGCGATAGCCATTCCGAATCTCGACGAAGTACATCGGGCGGTCATATTCATTGGACCATTCGGCGTCTTCGATACGCGTTAGCGTGATGTCAATGAGCACTGTGCTGCCCGGCCGCAGCAGCGGCATCATGCGACGGTCCGACAGTCCCACGAAGCCGAAGCGGTATTTGTGGCTCGCTGAGTTTTTGATTTCAGGTGTAGGAATGATGCCAGCCGGGGGACGCTGCAGGAGTTCGGTGCTTTCCAAGCCGACGGGAGTCTCTGTCGCCCGAGTTGGAACAGGTTGCAAAGGAGACGAACTCAGGAAAGTGTGCGGAGGAGGGAAGCAGGCTCCATCATTGGAGGTTTGACGGAAAGGCGCTTCGTACCAACCGGCGATCTCGAAAGGGTCAAGATGCAGGATAGCGGCCAGGGAATAGAGCTTGTGAAGGCTGGGAACGACGCCGCGATTTTCGATGTCCGCCAGGCGGCTAATGTGGAGGATGAAGTCGGGGCGACCCCGGTTGACGGCGATCTGATAGCTGGCCTTCTCAACATCCCGATAAGTGAGGCCGAGAGCTTCGCGCGTTTGTCGTAACCGAAGACCCGGAGGAAACATACAATTATCCTTTCGGAGGCGATTAGCATTGTTGTTCACAGCATAACCAATTACCAGTATGTTACGAAGACGGAACACAGTTTTGCCTGTGGAATTTCGTGGAAAGACTGGTTTTTCGGGAGTGGAGTCAAAGGCTGCAGGATGATGGACCCGCACATCATTGAAAATATGTACTTTACGGATTTGTATGAGGTGCGGATGCGCAGGGATGCAAAGGTGATGATTGACGCCGCGCGGCAGGTGCAAAACCGGAATCTGCTATCCTGGCGGTATATGCACCTAAGGCGCAAAAGACCGTGCGTGTGGCGACTTTCGGTTCTCCTTTTCATTTCCTGGTTTATCGGGATTGCGCCTGCCTGGTGCCAGCAGGCGGATCCCGCTCCCTCCGCATCGACCGCTGGGAGCAGCAACCCGGGATTTCTTGCGACTGCCGATGAAGTTCTCGGCGAGATGGCCGAAATCACGGGGTGGCGGCCGAAATCTCCACTGAAAAAGTCGATCCGCACGCGCGAGGAAATCCATGCGTATGTGATTTCGGAAATGGATGATGAGAAAGATGCGAAGGAACGTTACGCCTCCGCCAGGAGCGCAGAAGCGTTCGGTTTGCTGCCGAAGAATTTTGATTTGGACAGTTTCATGGTGGATTTGCTGACGGAGCAAATCGCCGGTCTTTACGATCCCAAGAAACACGAATTTTATATCGCGGACTGGATTCCGCCGGATGAGCAGCGAATGGTGATGTCTCACGAGCTCACGCACGGGCTGCAGGATCAATACTTTCATATCGATGCCTGGGCACGGGCGGCCAAGCCGAACGACGACGCGGAGTTGGCCAGAGACTCGGTGCTGGAAGGCAGCGCGATGGCGGGGATGCTGGAGTACGAACTTAGGGATAAGGGATTCAAGCTGCGCGATCTGCCGGACTTCGATCCGTCTGTTTTTCTTGGCGATTTGACGGATACGCCGATGCTGAAGAAGGCGCCGCCGTTTATCAAGGATTCGCTGATGTTTCCCTATTTCGATGGCTTGCGTTTTTCGATGTCGGTGTTGCGCACAGGAGGTTGGGGAGGATTTGGCGCGATTTTCGCGAAACCTCCGGCGAGTACGCAGCAGATTATGCATCCCGAGTTGTACCGGGCGGACAAGGTACCAGCGCCATTGCAGGTCGATCTTCCGGATGGAGTACCGGGAGCGGGTTGGAATAAGCTCGAAGAAAATGTGATGGGCGAGTTTGGGTGGAAGGAAGTGTTGAAACAGTCTTTGGATGAAGAACGGGCCGGGAAGGTGGCCGCCGGTTGGGACGGCGACGAATACGCGACGTTTCAGCAGCAGGATACCAAGAAATTGATGTTGTTTACGCGTGAGCGGTTCGAGAATGCGGCAATGGCTTCGGCGTTTTTTGTCGAGTATGCCGAGGCGCTGAGGAAGAAGTACCCGGCGCGGACGGGGGTTACGGAAGAGAAGGAGGATTTGGAGCTCACCACTGCGGACGGTGGCGTGTTTTTTCGGTGTGCGGCAAAGGAATGCGTTACGCTCGAGGGCGGAGACGGGAAGATGTTTGCGCAGTGGATGAAGAAGATCGGGTTGGTTGTAGTGACCACGCCTTGAGAGATGCTGGATTGTTGGCCCAGCCTTAACGAAAAAGCACCGCCTCTCTTCCTGCGTCAGGGCGAGCCAAACCTTTGTTGGCCGACACTAGACAATGCGAATCTGTGGTTAGTGGGAGCGGTGGAGCACCATGAGAGTTAGGTCGTCGGTTTGTTTGGTTGCGGGTGAGAAGGCGCGAATTTCGTCGAGACAGGCGTTGAGAATGGCTTGAGGTTCGGTGGCGCCGTGGCGTTTAGCGAGGGAGTGCACGCGGGCTACGCCGAATTCGTCGCCGGCGGCGTTAAAGATTTCGGTGAGGCCGTCGGTGTAGAGGAGCAGCTTGTCGCCGGGCGCGAGAGTGAGTTCGCAGACCGGGAAATTCGTTGAGCAGAACATGCCGAGGGGAACGCCCGTAGATTCGCGGGCGCGAACTCCCGCCTCGGAAATATGGAAGAGCGGTAGATGGCCTGCGCTTACGTACATGACTTTTCCGTTAGGTTCGGCACTGCCGACGATCATGGTGGCGAACTGCCCGGCGTTGGTGCTTTCGGCGAAGAGGCGATTGGCGTGTTCCACCAGTTTTTGAAGAGAGAGATTTTGACCAGCGAGACTACGAAACGTGGCATGGAGATGACTCATGAGCATGGAAGCGGCCACGCCTTTGCCGGAAACGTCGCCCAGCAAAAATAGAAAGCCCTCGTCATTTTCGATCAAGTCGCAGTAATCACCGCTGACTAGATTCGCGGGTTGGTAGTGATAACGCGCTTGCCAGCCATCGACGAACCAGTCTTGCGGCGGAAGAAGAGCTTTCTGGATACCGGCGGCCAGGACCAGATCCTTTTCGAGGGCGCGCTGTTCTTCCGAGGAAAGATGATCGAGACAAAAACGGATCAAAGGATTGCAGACGAGGCGGTCCGCTTCGATGGTATCGTGACACTGTTCGCAGATGCCGAAGGTGCCTTGCTTTAGGCGAGACAGTGCAGCGTCGACGCTCGCGAGCAAGTTGTGCAGCGTGCCGTCGCCTCGGTTGGCCTGCGAAGCGGCCAACAGGCGCTCGCGGCGTAGCTCGAGTTCGGTGCGAAAGTAGGCATTCTCTGTGGTGGCCATGATTCCTCCATCCATAGATTGCCGAACTGCCCCTGGGGAATCCATCCGGTTTGTACCTCCAAATCCTAGATGATTGCAAAGCTCGCGGAAACTTAGCTTACGCGCTGCCGATGATTCGCGATGGCCGGAGCTTGGGCTAAAAGCGGAGCGCCGTACCGGGCATCCGCGCTCTTTATGCGATGCCGCAAACGCTCGACGCGGCACATCAATTTGGCTACAAGGCGCGCGTGGCGAGCGGCGGCGAAGGGATCGCGGGAACGCCCAAATTGGCGCTGAAGGGCTTTCAGCCCAAGCTCGGCGAACTCCATGGCGCGCGCGAAATCGCGGGCGTGACGTTCGTAGTGCATCGCCAGTTGTTCGCAGGCGAAGACGATCTCCTGAGGGTCGGTGACAAGCTCGTGCCAGAGGCTCGCGGCGCGATCGCAATCGCCGCGGCGCTTGGCCATCAGAGCAAGTTCGCGTGTGGCTTGCGGGCGGAATTCCTCGGGGAGACCGGCATCGAGGGCGTAGGCGCAAGCGGAATGGGCAAGGTCTTTTTCGCCTTTTCTGTGAAGAAATTTCGACAAGCCAAAAAGATCAATCGAATCGGTTTGCGCGAAGCAGCTTTCGCGCGATTCGAGAAGGGAATTGATTTTTCCGAAAAGGGCAGCGACGCCGCGCAGGTCCATTTGATTGTGCTTGACGACTGCGGCGAGTGGATGGCCCGCGCCGCCGCGCAGGTAATCGAAGTAATACTGAGGAATGAGTGCGGAGGCGATATCGTCTTCGCGACACCAGCCGAGGCGGGCGGCTTCGAGAACGTGGCGCTCAAGTTCGACGAGGCGGACCGAGCCCAAGCGCAGTCTCCAGAGCGCGCGCGCTGGATGCAGCAGGTCCAGATGCGCGGCGAGTTGTGGGACACGCATGGAGCGGGTCATGGTGAAGCGATTTTCGAGCAGAGGCCAATCGAAAGTCTTGCCGTTGAAGGTGACGAGGACTGGGCGCTCGGCGATGCGCGCGGAGAGCTCGTGGAGCAGGGAATATTCTTCGTGGAGGTCGCGGAGAAAGAGCTGCTCGATTTGCAGGCCGCCAGCGTCCCACCAGGCGAGACCGACCAAAAAGGCGTAAGTGCCGGTACCGCCGGCGAGACCGGTGGTTTCGGTGTCGAGGAAGAGCCATTTTTCGGGATCGCTCAATGCCGCGTGCGTGCGGCGCGAAGATTTTTCGTCGCGAGTACGGGAAAGGAGTTCCAATGCGACGAATGAGGGTGGTGCAAATTCCGGCGTGGAGAACCAGTTTCGGATAGCGAGATGCTCGCCGCATTGATTTGTTGCGATGCCACCGCCGAGGAGCAGGCTGATGGGATCGGTTTCGTCCGGCAGGCGCAGCGGTGTGGGTTTTTGTGGGGCTGGGCGCGCGGGCTTTAGAGCTGCGAGGCGGGAGAATTTGTCAGCGGCTGTAGACATAAGGGGACGTTTCGGCTCCTCGAGATTTCAAAGGTTACGCGCCCAAGCGATCCAGCATAGCGAGGGCTGCTTCTTTGGCGCGGGGGACGCGGTCGCCGGCGGGGCCGACGCAGGAAGGGCAGCCGGAATCGCAGGGGCAGGTTCGAATTAGGTCGCGGGTTTTGCGGATGAGCAGTTCGTGGGTGCGGAAGAGCGGTTCGGAGAAGCCGATTCCACCGGGATAGGCGTCGTACAGATACAGATTTGGTTCGAAGAATTCCTTTTGGCCGGTCAGCCAAGGGTCCGGGCTGCTGCTTTTTATTTCGACTAGGTTCGCTGGTTCACTAGAGTCGCGGGACGGTGGACGCTCGCCGATGGCTGTACTGAGGTCACGGCCGTCGCACATCAGGAGCAATGTGGCGACCGATTCCATGGCGTGGAGGAGGCCGAACATTCCAGATTGGCGCTCGCTGACGGAGTAGGGCAGAGATTCCAGGAGCGGACGTTCGAGCGTCATCCAGTAGGAAGTTGTATGCATTTCGTTTTCGGGAAGTTCGAGCTTGCCCGAGCCGATGTTTTCGTTGGTGAAGAATTTGATTTTCTTGAAGCCGACGACCTGGGAACGAACGAGGACGTCACCGTGAGAGTGGGAGCTGGGGGCTTGACCTGTTGGAGCCGGAGGTTGGGAGGTGCGGGCTGCGTTGAGATCCTTCGCGAGAGGCGCGCTCAGGGTGACACCTTCTCTGATAGTGGGTGGAAATGTTTCGGCGATTTCGAGGATGCGGACTTGGGTGTAGCGGATGGCGTCGGTGTAGTAGTCGACGTCGACTTGTTTTACGTAGGCTTTGCGTTCCTTGAAGTCCAGATGCTCGACGTGATATTGCTGCGTGCCGTGGAGATAGATGGCTTTCTCATGGACGGTGGTCAGGGCGCTGACGAAATCGACTTCGCCGATGACGACGGGCGCGCCGGTGATGTTGATGATGACGAAGTTGTCGCTGGTGACGGAGCGGAGGCTGATGGTGTCGGCCGGATAGGCTTCGTGCGTCCAGTGGTAGTTTTCTCCGGCGCGGTGGAGATAGCCTGCTTCTGCAAGGCGCGCGCATAGATCCTGAATGTCCACGTCGCCGAATTTTTCGTTGGGCGCGATGGGCAGTTCGAATGCAGCGCATTTTAGGTGATTGAGCAAAATCTCGAGATTGTCCGGCTGGATGAAGGCGTGCTCGGGCGTGTTCCCAAAGAAATAGTCCGGATGGCGGATGATGAACTGATCGAGTGGCGCGGATGAGGCGACGAGAACAGCACAGGAGCTTCCGCTGCGGCGCCCCGCGCGGCCGGCTCGTTGCCAAGTGGCGGCGATCGTGCCGGGGTAACCGGCCATGACGACCGCATCAAGGGAGCCAACATCGATACCGAGTTCCATCGCGGAGGTGGAGACGACGCCACGGATGCGACCTTCACGTAGGCCGCGCTCGATTTCGCGCCGTTCCGTTGGAAGATAACCGCCCCGATAGCCCTTGATGGTTTCCGGTTTGCCGGGAAATTGTGGATTCGCCTGCCGTAGATAAGTGAGGATGATTTCAGTGTGCAGACGCGAATTAGCGAAAACCATGGTTTGCAGATCGTGCTTCAGAAATTCCTGGGAGACGCGGGTGGCTTCGTTGATGTAGCTACGGCGAATTCCGAGAGCGCGGTTGACGACCGGGGGATTGTAGAAGACAAACGTTTTCTCGGCACTAGGCGCGCCATTTTCGGATTGGACTTCGACCTGGTCTTCAATCAGGCGACACGCTAGTTCTCCGGGATTCGCGATGGTAGCAGAGCAGGAGATGATTTTGGGTGTTTGGCCGTAGAACCGCGCGATGCGGCGCAGGCGTCGCAAGACGTTGCAAAAGTGACTGCCAAAGACTCCGCGATAGGTGTGCAGCTCGTCGATAACGATGTAGCGCAAATTTTCGAAGAGGCGTGTCCAGCGCGTGTGATGAGGCAAGATCCCGGTGTGCAGCATGTCCGGGTTGGTCAAGACGATGTGGCTTTTTTCCCGGATAGCCTTGCGGGCGTCGCTGGGGGTGTCGCCGTCGTAAGTGAAAACACCGAAGCGATTTTCGAGGCGTTCGTTCAGGTCGTAGAGTTCCGCGAGCTGGTCCTGAGCCAGAGCTTTGGTGGGAAAAAGATACAGGGCGCGCGTGTTGGTATCGCGCAGTATCGCGTCGAGGATTGGCAGGTTGTAGCACAGGGTCTTGCCGCTGGCCGTGGGAGTAACCACCACGACATTTTTCCTTGAGTGGATCGTTTCTGCTGCGGCGGCTTGGTGAGTGTAGAGCTGACGGATTCCCTTTGCGGCGTAGGCCGCTATTAGATCCGGATGGACCCAGGGCGGAAACTCTGCCCACTGGGCTGCGCAGGCGGGATAGTGGCGGACGGAAGTCAGGATTTCGCCGTTCGGATCGCGTTGGGTGAGGGAGTCGAGGACTTGGGAAACGCGCGCGAGGGAGGTGGAGGCGCGAGCCTGACCAGTGGCGGGAGGGGTGGCAGCTAAGCGAATGGCAAGAGAGTCAGGCATGGATGAGCGCTCCTAATGATTCGCCTTTTGTTCGCTAGGCTAGCATGGCGGGCCGGAAGCGGCAACCGAGACTTTCGGCAAGGTGTGGAAACCGCGTTGCTTGCCTGCTGGTTGAATCGTGCGGACATCTGGCGCAGCCCTTCGAAGCTCAGGGTAAACAGTCCTGCGCCCCTGCACGGAAAGGCTGCGTCAGTTCGTTTGCTGTGGCGGCGGTGTATAATCCCGCCGGTGAAATCGTCGCACGGAGCGAATTCAAGCATGGGCACTGCGGAGCCGGCAGGTAATCGGATACGGAGTATTTTCACGGATGTTCATTTTTGGGTGCCCGCGGCGGTGTTGCTGGGGGGATTGTTACTGCTGAGGTTTCTGCACTAGCGTGCCCGGAGAATCATGGCTGCCGATTTGGGAACAGAATCCGTAGCGACAACTTGGTATCCAGGACGGCAACGAAGCTTGCAGCTTCTGGGAATTTTGTGCGGGTTCACGGCGGGAGCTTGGCTGGGAGCGGCAGAAGCGCCGACGAAACTCGTAACGATCGGAATTTCGCCGATCGTAGTTTCGTTGATCATGGTGATCGGAGTTTTTCTGGCGCGATGGAGTTTGCCTGCGCTGATTCTCGGCACCAGTTCCGTGCGAGCGGATGTGGCACGCGCGCCGCACCTGATTCTCTGGGCTCTGCTGGCGGGTTGTCTTTGGGCGGTGGCCAATACGCTGACGATTTTTGCGATTCGCGACGTCGGGCTCAGCATTGCTTTTCCGCTATGGAATTCGAATAGCCTGCTCGGAATTTTCTGGGGGTTCCTTTTTTTCAATGAACTGCGGCAGGCTGGATGGCGTCGCTGGGCCGGCGTTCTCGGTGGAGCCTTGGTGATGTGCGTTGGCGCGGCGGTGTTGGCGATCGCGTCTGCGTCGCAATCGTCCTCCGCGCATTCGCTGAACGGAGTGTGGGCAGCCCTCGGTGCGGGCGTGCTTTGGGGAACGATGTACATTCCTTATCGCAAAGCGTACCTGACGGGAATGAATCCGCTTTCGTTCGTGACGTTTTTTACTTTTGGCGAATTGGGGATGATGGGAGCACTGGCGATTGGGTACAACGGGCTCGGACCACTCTGGCGCGACCTCCTGCAGGCGCGTGCAGTGGCTTTCTGGCTGATGCTTGGTGGGTTCGTGTGGGTGATTGGCGATCTGTTCCAGCAGTATGCTGCAAAGTACGTGGGCATAAGCCGCGGCATTCCGCTTTCGAATACGAATCAGCTTTGGGGATTGCTGTGGGGGATTTTTGTTTTTGGGGAGTTGCAGGGCAAGGGCGCGACGACGTATTGGCACGTGATTGGCGGATCGCTGCTGATGATGATTGGCGTGGGGGGTATTGCGCTTTCTTCCGCGACGGGCGAAGAACAGAAGAGCTGGAAGGAAGCAGCGGAAAGGGAGAGCACGCGGTACGGCGTCGAAGCGGATTATGTCGCGGCGAGATTTGAGGGACGGCAGGCAGCGAACGAGGCGGTTCCCAGGAGAACGATTGTGGATTGGGTGCTGGTGGCGACGGCCAGCGGTGTTCTGGTTGCATTTGCGACGATGGCGCGTGTTCCGGAGATTTCCGTTCGATGGGCGCCAGCGCTGGTTTTGACGGTTGCGCTTCTGCTGCTGTTTTTGCTGTGCGGCGGAAGGCTTTGGCGCACGACGCGGTTTCATTGATACAGTATTCTTTCGACGATGGGGGATCTTCCGAAAGCAGATGTGGTCGGCGTCGGCTTGAATGCCACGGATACGCTCATTCCCGTTCCGCATTTTCCGGAACGCGGCTCGAAGGTGGAGATTCATTCGGCCAATCCATTGTTGGGTGGCCAGGTGGCATCGGCGATGGCTGCATGCCAGCAATGGGGCCTGCGCACGCGCTATGTCGGCAAACTCGGCGAGGACCATGCCGCGCTGCTGCACCGGACGGAGTTCGAGCGGCTAGGCGTTGAGACGCATCTTTTCACCGCGCGGCGATGCCACAGTCAGCAAGCGTTTATTCTGGTTGATCCAAGCGGCGAGCGCACGGTGCTTTGGAAGCGCGATCCACGGCTGACATTGCTGCCCGAGGAGCTCAAGCGCGAATGGATCGTGAACGCGCGCGTGCTTCACTTGGACGGCCACGACACAGGCGCGGCGGCGAGAGCAGCGGAGTGGGCGCGCGAGGATGGGATTCCTGTGGTTGCGGATTTGGACGATCTTTATCCCGGTTACGAAACCCTCTTGCCCAACATTGATTTCCTGATTACCAGCCGTGACATTCCGACGCGGCTCACTCGCGAGCCCGACCTTCGGTACTCGCTGAAAGAGGCGCGCCGGCGTTATGGATGCCGGTTAGCGGCGGCGACGTTAGGGCAGGATGGCGTGCTGGCGTGGGACGGAGAGAAATTTCATTACGCGGCGGCTCATTGCGTAGAGCCGGTGGACACTACGGGCGCGGGGGACACGTTTCATGCTGGATTCATCTATGGGTTTTTGCAGGAGTGGCCGCTACAACGGCAGCTTGAGTTTGCGTGTGCGGCAGCCGCGCTGAATTGTATGGCGGTGGGGGCGCGCGGGGGGATTCAAGCCGTGGAGAAGATTGAGCGGTTCATGGAGACGAATGCGAAGCATCCGGCGGCGTTTTAGGTGGGTCAGCCAAGGCTCGCAGCAGCTAAGTGGGTGGGTTGAGATCCTTCGTCGCGCAGAAGTCGCTTCTCAGGACGACAAATTTTTGTTGTTTTATGAGCGCTCGCATAAACGCCAGCTTTACAGATGCCTGCAGACTATGCTTGGGCGCTGTGGCCGGCGCACTGGAGAACGCCGAGGAACTTGATCCACGGACCCACGGATTCGCGGTATTGGTAGGCCATGATCCTGGAGATTTGGTGCAGGTGGGTAAGGTCGTGAGCGGCCCAGGTTGCAAGGAGTTCGGATAGGGTGACCGTTCCGAGGGCCGGATGCAGGCCACGCTTCCGCAGGCTTTCTGACTGCAGATTCATGGCGCGCAGATCGTCCAGATTTTTCGAACGCAGCTGCGCGAATTCGTCCAACAACTGCGGCAGGGATTTGCCCTGGCTCTCGCGTTGTTGCGCAAAGCGATCAAAGCGGTCGAAAGGGCGAGTTTCGCCAAACTGCAGAATGATTCTCGCCCGAGCCATCCAGTCTGTGCGTTCGCCGTGGATCAGATGACCGATGACATCGAACACGCTCCAGGTGTTTTCGCCTTCGTTGCGGAGGGTCCACGTTTCCGGTAGATCACGCAGAAGCGTGTTGAGAGCTGCGGGAGTGCGAGCGAGAAGCACTATTGAAGTTTGGAGATTGTGTTCCATGGCGGCGTGTCCTCCGTTTTAGCGAATCATTTTCGTGTGGCGAGCATAGTCGCTGGCGCCCATGAGATGAATGGAGACGTAAGGCTCGTCGCCAACGACCCAGCTATCGTGGCCGGGTGGAACATAGAACAGGTCGCCCGCTTTCATTTCGTAGACTGTGCCGTCGGTCATGGCGGCGGTGGCTTTACCGGAAACGACGAGGCCCACGTGTTCGATTTGGCATTCGCGGCTGCCGGTGGCAGCGCCGATATGTTCCGACCAGCGCCAGCCGGGTTCGTAGGTGGCGCGGCCGATGGTCATGCCCGCGATATGAATGATTTCAAATTTGCCTTTGGGAAAGGTGCGGGTTTCGTCGGGTCTGTCAAAGCGCTTGAGAATGACGTCGATCACGATGGCCTCCCAGGATTACGCTGACATTGTGGCGCGTGTGCGAGCGGGTTCAACGGGCAAATTGGCTTGTCGGTGAGCGGCGCCTCGGCCAGATTCCTCAGGGGCTGAATACTTGATCAAGCCAAGATAGGATCTCGGAGCTTCAAGGTCCGACCCTCTAAACCCGATAATATTTTTCGGGCTCACCGTAAATCACTGCGATCGGAGGAGTCCGTAAACTTCAACAGCGCCACGGGCGGCGAAATAGACGTGGCCGTTGACGACGATGGGGATGACGAAGCGTGTAGCGGTCGCGGCGCGGTCGCGGGAACTATTTTGTTCAGATGCATAGATCGGTTGGTCGATTTGATTTGCGTCGAAGGCATAGAGGATGGCAGGCCGGTCCGGACCGTCCCATGTCTTGGTGGCTACCGCCCAGACGATCCCGTTCCGAGTGCCGTTTGCGGATACTGTGGGTGACGCGCCAGGATTTTCGAATTTGGTGTTTGAGGATTTGCTGAACTTGATCTGCCCACCCACGATCGTGTAGTCGCGTAGCCAGTCATCGCTTGCGGCGAAGAAGAGGTGACCGTTCCAGTAGGCCATCGCGCCATAGGCCCCCTGTCCGCCCAATCGAAGTACCTGCACGATGGCATCGCCATTGGGGTTAAATTTGCCCATTTGATCTCGATCGATCACGTAAAGCGTCGAACTCTTCGTTGGCTGGAGGAGCAGGCGACGATGCGCTCCGAGCTGATCCGGCAAGAGAAGCGGGCCGCTCGAGCCGAGGTCGGCGTCAGCGTCGCTTAGTTTCGCTTGATCAAAGGGCGTGAAGTAATCGGCGATCTCGATTGCGGAGTTTTTCAGTGTTAATTTCAGTACGGAGTCGCCGTAATCCTTTCCGCCTGATGCGGCGTCGAAAGAGCCGTTCCCCGTAGGGACGTAGATGTTGCCCTCAGAATCGGCGGCTGGTCCGGTGTCACTGACCCAGATGCCTCCTTGCTTGCCGTCGGGCGTGACGTTGAGGACCGCTTTTTGCGCGAGCGTTGCCACGTCGTATGCCATGACCCAGCCGTGATAGGGATCGAGGTCACAGGAAGAGGCCCAGGTGAGATAGACAACACCATTTACGAGCAAGAGCGAGGCACGGGGATTTTCGCGCAGGGCGTCAAACTGCACTTGACCACTGATGGAGCCGTCACCGTGACCCGGAACGGATGCGGTGACGAGTTTCGGACCGCCGAATTTTTCGGCGCCTGTGGTAATTGCAAGTGCGTGGAGATGCTGGAAATACTGACGGTCAATGGCGGTACGGGCGAGGACATACATAGTGCCGGTTTTTCGATCGATGACTGGGGTGGGGGTGATGCCTACTTCTGGTTGGATGAACGGGCAGGCCACAGCGCCCGTGGGAACCGGCTTTTCGCCTTTCTGTTTATTCAACAAATTGACCTGCCACAGCGGAGAATCCGTGGTGCGATAAGCATCGAAGGCGTAGACGCTGTCGTGTTCTGTGGCGACGAACAGGATGTCGTGTTTTCCCTTTCCGGGGATTTCGACGGAAGGCAGGAATAACGGCTGGGCATAGACTGCGCCGTCCACTTTGAACTCGCCCAGTTTGCCAAACTGTTTGGAGTTCACATTTTGCGGAGTCAGGACTTTTTCGCTCAGTGTGGCGCCGGTTCGCTGATTGTTGTATTGGGAGGTGGTAATTTGCGCGTGAGCGGCTGACTGTAGAAAAACAATCTGAATCGCAAGGCCCAGGATTGCCCAGAAGAGCAAGTTGATTGAATTTCGGCGATTCACAGCAACCTCGTTTTGTTGCGTCATTGTGCCGCGTTGGAGGCGAGGGCTTCGATCACTGCGATGTTGGGAAGTAGGTTGGTGGGAAGATTGTGGCGCTGCTGGAGGTAGGCCGGCGCGTTGTAAGAAATCCAGATTTTGCCGGCGGCGTCTTCGGCGACAAGGATCTTCAACGGAAAATCCAAAGCGACGCTGGGGGAGGAAAGCATGAGCGGCGTGCCGCCCTTGGGATTGCCGAAGATGAGCAGCTTGGTGTTGGGCATGGCGAGGCCGACTTTTTCCGCTTCGCCGCTGTGGTCGACCACGGCGAAGAGCTTAATGTTCTTCGCTTGCAGTGTGGATTCGAGCTTGGCGACGGTGTCGGCGACGGAGTGCTGGCTGGCGATATGCACAATGCCGTTTTCGGGTGTTTGGGACATAGCGGTCTCCTTGAACGCGGAAAAATTGAAGGCGGAAACATGGCGCGTGGCGACAAGATAATAGCTCATGGCAAGGCCGAGGGTAGCCAACAAGATGGCGACAGCGATAGCAAGCGCCGAGGCATTACTGAACGAGGGGACGCCACTTTTCAACTGAGCGATCAGGCGCAGGTAGCGGATCAACGAAAGGACGGAAACGAGAACGCCAAGCAGGATTAAAAGGGTGCCGAACCAGAGCGAATAGCCGTAGGAGACGGCGTGGTCAGCCGGACGCGCGAAGTTGAACTCCTGAAGGAATAAGCCAAAGCGAGCGAGAACGAAGCCGAGAGCCATCAGGGCGAGCCCGGTGCGGATCCAGGCGAGGAAGGTGCGCTCTACGGCGAGGAAGTCCGCGGGGCCCGCATGGTAGGTTTCGTGATTTTCCATCGCGGTTTCCTTCTAGCGGTTGTTGCCAATTACACAGCGCGTGCTTGTCGGTAAGTTGAGATCCTTCGTCGCCCGGGAGCCGCTCTCCTCAGGATGACATGGCACGCGTTTTCTTGTAGACCATTTGCGTGAGAGGCGAGAAACGGCCCGCCTCGGAAGGCGGGCGCTACAAAGGCGAGACGGATCGCGCGCGCGGTTTGCGTTGAGTTCGAGATGATATGTCTTATGCACGGAGTGAAACTCACGGAAATTAGGGAGTGATCTTTAGCATCGCGACGGAATGGGAAGGTACCTTGGCCGAGTAAGTACCTGTGAATGAGCCCAGGTCTTTGTGGGTCCACAGGTCGCGGACTTTGACGGGGAGATGATTGGGATAGCCGATTTGCTCCCAGGAGACGCTGACGTCAGTTTCCGATGCGCCGCGGTTGAAGAGAATCACGGCACGGCTGCCGTCGTTCAGCGCTTTGGACCAAACCTCCAAATCGCCGTTCTTCGCGATACGATGGCCTTCGCGGCCCAGTCTGTCTTGGTTGACGGCGATGACTTCGGCATTGGTGAGAATTTCTTTGATCTCCGGAGTCATGGAGCGCACATCATTGCCAGCGATGAGAGGCGCGGCGAGCAAGGCCCAAAAACTGAAATGCGCGCGATATTCGGGAAGAGTCATGCCGCCGTTGCCGACTTCCATCATGTCCGGATCGTTCCAGTGGCCGGGCCCGGCGAAGGATTCGAGGCCAACTTGCAAGTCGAGGATTTCGACAAAGCCGAGTTCGCAGCAGCCTCCATCTGGCCATTTTTTGTGGCTGGTCCAGTTGTCGCTGATGTCGCCGGTGGTGCGCCAGAGATTGCCGATGCCATTGCCCCAGAGCCAGGGCTTGGCGGTACCCCACTCGCACATGCTGAAGACGATGGGACGGCCGGTGGAGAGAAGCGCGTTGCTCATGGTCGCGTAGGCTTCTTCGGCGTTGCGTTTCCCCGTATTGCACCAATCGTATTTCAGGTAATCGACGCCCCAGCGGGCATATTGGAGCGCGTCTTGATGCTCGTGGCCCTGACTGCCAGGCCTTCCGGCACAGGTCTTGGTGCCGGCGTCCGAGTAGAGGCCGAACTTTAGCCCTTTGGAGTGGATGTCGTCGGCGAGAGCTTTCATTCCAGAGGGGAAGCGCTGCGGGTCGGCGACAATGAAACCGTTTTCGTCGCGGCTGACCTGCCAGCAATCGTCGATCACGACGTATTGGTAGCCAGCATCTTTCATGCCGTTGGAGGCGATGGCGTCGGCAACGGACTTGATCAAGTCTTCGCTCACGTTGCAAGCGAATTTGTTCCAACTATTCCAACCCATCGGGGGAGTTTGCGCCAGGGAGTTTCGCTCCATCTGGGCATCCGCGCGGGCCGAAAAGAAAACGGTTGCGAAAACAACAAAAGCAAGGGTCGCTGCGAGCTTCCGGTTGAAGGTCATCACGATTCTCCTACGGACTTTTCCATCAGGTGGAGTGCAAATGCCTGGTTCGCCTGGGTCCATGCCAGCGGCGTATGAACGTTGGCAATATATCTTCCGCCCTTCAGAAAATAAAGCTCGGGACAGTCTCCGGCGGTAGTCAATTGGGCCAGAGACCGATTGAAATAATGGACTTGCTTCTTAAAACTGGCGCGGTCCGAGCGATTGGCGAGAAAACGTTGGCCGTAAATAATAGAGAGCAGCGGATCGAAGAGGCACCATTGCGCTTCGCAATCCGGTTGCAGGTGGGCGTCGCGGAATTCCAATTTTTCGCTGAAGGCGGTGCTCTTTTGGCCAGGGGGGAACCATTCGTTGTATTCCTGGCAGAAATAAGAATCACCGGCGGAACGTTTGATGCCACAGGATTTTTTAGGCGGGTCTGGACCAGATTGAGAATTGCATCTTCCATTCCCGGGTTTGCACCACGCCGAGCGGATGAATCAGGGAGAGCAGCGCGGAATCCACAAGCCGTTCAGGCGGCGATTCGAAGGGCAACGTGGCGTCCAGGCGTTCGTGGCCTTCCTCCCACGCACCGCTGTCCGGGTCCTGCCCGTATTCGATGGCGGCAAAATAATCCGGAAAAATGCGAAAGATTTCGTAGTCGGAAGCGCTCATGGGAAGCACATTGGTGTTTGCAAGCAGGAAACGGAACCAGAGCGCTTGTCCCTAGAGCGTCGTTCTGGGCGTGAGTCCATTTTTCGGGCCGTTCCGCGAGAGTTTGCGCCGTGAAGCGAATGTGCGGGCGGCGGTTGGCGTCACTTTTCAGCAGGCGGGTTGGGTCCGCAACGACTTCGTGGAATCGGGGTAACTGTGTCGCAAAGAATTTCGTCAGGCCGCGAACACAGGCGATGGCGGGAGCGGTTTGTCCGCGGCGAAGAAATGAATCGGCGACAATAAGATTGTCGCGCACCCAAACATTTTGATGGCCGGTCAAAAAATCGGGCGCCTGGCGGGAGCTCGCGGCGAAAAGACCGTTGGCGACAGGAGAGATGTCATGGGAGTGGCACTCTGCAAAGATTTGTTTGATTTTTGCTAAGCTGTTTCTATTGTAGATGTCGGTAATCAGCTATTGCAGCCAACTGGATTCTGAGGGCAATTTTTTACCTTGGATCTCTGGAAATTCCACAAGCGTCCAGCCAGAGATTTTATCCCAGTTCGAATGGCCGCAAGATGCAAGGATCGTGCGGACTTGAACTCAACCATTCGCGGTTCAGGGCAAACCGTGCTGGACCCCTACGAGGGACGATCCATTGTGCCCAAAGTGGCAAATGACGGGAACAAAACATCCGCGCGCGGTGTCTGAAACATCGGAGTTCCTTCTGTCGTATCTTCATGGCAGAGGCACGCTGCACGGGATCGACCTCTGCGCGCCATTGCTCACCGTGAGGGTGCCGTTGCCATGAACGAGGGGGAATCCGAAGTGAACCGCCCGGAGCGGCGGAGAGCGCCTCGCTACCGGTACGAGGCATTACTGGAGATCGAGTGGGGTTCCGCTCGATTAAGGGCTCGAACACGCGACATCAGCGAAAACGGAATGTTCATCGAGGCCGACGATGTGCTTTGGGTTGGCGCCGGTTTTCGCGCGCGACTCTCGGTGGAGCGCCCACTCTGGATGGAGTGCTCGGTGAAACGCGTGGAGCCGGGACAGGGTATGGGTGTGACGGTTGAACTGCGAGAGGATCAAAGCCAACAGCACTACAAGGACCTGCTCGCGAAACTGGCATCGAGATAGTCATCCAGCCGTATACTATTTTTCATGACGCGTTGTTTGGATTGTGGTTCGCCGCGGACGAGTGACCAGTGTCCCAACTGCGGTCTGACTTCCGCAGCTGCGGAATTAGTGTTCCGACGGCGGCTCTTGCGGCAAATGGCCATCTTCCTGGCAGGCTCGCTGCTGTTTCCCTACGTTAGTCAGGTTTACCCACCGCTCGATCTGGACGCCATGCTGGTGTTCTTTGGGTTGGTTTTTTTCGCGGCGCTGACTCTGGCCATATTTCTGGATCGCCAGGCGCGGGGACGCAAGGACATCGAGGTTTTGCGGCATTTGTTCACGGGATTGATTCCAATTCCTTTCATTCTTTCCGCGGCGTTGTTTTTGAACGGCAAGCTTGATTCGCCGAGGAATGTGGCTTATCACCAGACAACCGTGGAGGGGCGTTATCTGATGAAGGGCATTGTGCGCGGGACGCGGCGGTTGTTCGTGTATTCGTGGCGTGATGGAAGGAAGATCGAGCGGCTCGCGGTCGATCCGGACGACTTTGACCGCTTTCACGAAGGCGACAGGATTAATGTGGGAGAAGCACCTGGCGCGTTGGGGATTCCGTGGTTTTATGGGGTGTATCGATTGGGGCAGGCGAGGGTAGCGCTACCGCCGGAAACGCACATGAAGGCGAACGATTCGCACACTGCCCCCCACGTAGAACCGAGGCCGTCGAATCAATAAATCGGCCGGCCATTTAGTCCCAGAGGGATCTGTAGTTCCAGCACATGACCGGTCTTGCCGAGCCGGAAGCGGATTCGCTCCATCGAGCCGACGTTTCTTTCGAGGAAGTCCGGAGTGTCGATGGGCTTGTCGGGCACGTCAACAAAAGACCATTCGACGGTATCGCCGGAGACTTTAATTTTTTGCGGGTCGATGTCGAAGACTTCCTGATCCTGAACATTCACGAGCAGGTAGCGCTTCCAGAGCCGTACGAGGAGTACGCCTTTTTTTTCAGAATGATAGATATTCCAGGAATTGGGTGCGCTGTCGTTGTAGCGGACGATGGCGAATTCCAATGTTTGCCAGGTGAGCTTTCTTGCGGCGTCGGGAGAAGCTTGCGCTTGTGGCCGTGCTTGCGCGGGCAGGGAGGTCGATAACGAAAACGAGAATAAGACAGCCGCGACGAGGGGTATGGCGATGCGGAACCGTGTGTTCATTTGCCGAAACCGCATCCGCGCCACAGCGTGCCCCACTCCCACAAAGCGAATCCCGTTTGGCCCGGCAGCGAATCACCCACCTGGCGGCCGAGCATCGCAATCTGACCCCGATGATGCGAATCGTGGTAGATCAAGTAGCCGATGAAAGCCACGATGTCGAGCTTAAAGTTAGATAGCTTCCCTGCGGGATCGTTCAGGGACTTTTCGAAAAGCGCCCGAATCGAGTGGGCGCTGGCCTTGAGCGGGGCTTGCATCTGGGAGCGCGTGGCCGTGTCCGGGCCCAACTTGGCCGGATACCTGCTCGCGTGGTCCGCAGCCTTCCGCCATATGAATCTCACTTGATGCATATGCGCTGCGATCGAGCCGATCGAACGGCCCTTGCCGGTTGGGGGAGCGGCGCGACAGGCGGAGTCGGCGATGTGACTGAGGAGCAGTTGGTTGGCTTTTTCATTGATGGCAAAGGTTTGCAGAAGGGATTTGCGGAAATCGATGTTGGGCGTTTTGGAGCCAGGCGCGACGGATGGCATGTGCAAACCCTCATCCGGACAGGATAAAGAAAGTGTACGACAAGAAGGGAACGTCGCGGGAAACGGGCGGCAAAAAATAGAGGGCGCATGAATTTGGGATTCTTGCGCCCTCGTTTGATTGAGCCGCGGAGTTTTCAACGGTTCCCCGGCTCAATGTGGAGGCAGAGTAGACTCAGCGTTTGTAGTTGGCAAGGGGCCGCGGGAAGTTTTGCTGTGGAAAGATGTGGACGGCTGTGCAAAAGAGGGAGTGCGCGCAAAAAAATTGAGGGCACAGGAACCTTTCGATTCTTGCGCCCTCGTTCAATTGTGCCGCGAAGTTTTTGAGGCTCCCCGGCTCAATCTGGCGTCAGAGTAAACCTGCTGTGTGCTCTTGGCAAGAGGTTTCGAGAAGATTTGCTGTGGATTTGTGTGGACGAGTGTGGAAAAGATTGGGCGCTGCGGCTCGCGCTTCTGGGCGTGAGAATCTTGCTTGATGCGGTCGCCCGCGCCACCGTTGTGGAAAGCCACACCCTTCAAACGGTGAGCTACAGGATTTGCGGAGAGTACTGATGACGATCAGTTTGCGGTTGCCATGGTGAAGACGGCCTTGCCTGAGCTACCGATCGGCGACGATGCCGGCGAAATCGCGGCCTTTTTGACGTCACTAGGATTGAGACGCGCGGCGTGGATTTTGATTTTGACTTCGCCGGGCCGGAGAGGAGGATCCGGTAATCGCTCAAGAGTGAGATTCTGGAGATTTTCGGTGAAGGTGGATAAGCGAAGAGCTTTCATGGCGTGGTCCCTGAATTGGTGGTGTCGCGGGAGTGAGAATAGCACGATCGGAATTCGAATTAGGTCCGCGCCATTGACGGATAAGCACCCGCCTCCCTTCGGTCGTCAGGGCGAGCAGAAGGCGGCCGCTACAAAAGCCAGAGAACCAAAGATGCCGGCCCCTTCCTGCGTCAGGACAACTGAAGGCGCGGCGCTACGTGATAGAAGCATCTTGAAAACAAGCTCCCGGCAAAAGGCGCATGACGGAAGGGGAGGGACAATGGCTATAATGCGGAAGGGGTGAGGGGGCGAATTGGCGAAGCGAGTGTGGCGAATGGTGGCGCGAGTGTACCCTCGATGCGCTACGTTGACTCAGGCCATTGCGTACAATGTGTTTCTTGCGTTCTTCCCGATGCTGTTGCTTGCGGTCGGATTTGCGTCGACGTGGATCGGGAACAAAGCCGGGACATTGGACGCGTTCCGAAATTTCACAGACTTTCTGCCACCGGGAAGCCAGGGAATCGTAGCGGATTTTCTGGACAAGCACGGGCCGGACGTGTGGAAGTACGCGCTAGCGGGAGCCGCCGGTGCATTGATTGGCGGGACGCAAGTGATGAAGCTGTTGATGCAGGGAATCCACCAGATTTACGGAGAGGAAGAGCGAATTGGCTTCGTGCACCGCCAGTTGCGCGGATTACTGCTGCTGCTGATCACGATGGCGCCGATTGTCGCCGCGGGAATTCTGGGGGTGTTCGGCAGGCCGCTGCGGCATTGGCTGACGGGGCGACTATGGAGTAACGCGCCGGTGCATGGAATGTGGCTGGTGTTTTTTCCGTTGATGGCGATGGTTTTGGCGATGCTGGCGCTGACGGTGATTTATTGGGTGGCGCGGCCGAACGAGAAGCATTTGAGCCAAGTGCTGCCGGGAGCGGCGTTGGCCACGCTTTTGTGGTGGCTGGCGAACGCGCTGTTTGGATTCTATGTGAGGCGGGTGCCTGCGAACGTTGTATATGGGGGGTTGGCGGCGGTGATCGGTTTGCTGGTGTGGATGCAGATTTCCGCAATCATTGTGTTTTTTGGCGCAGCGTGGAATGCGGAATCCGCGATGAGCAAGAGCAATGGAGGTTGATGCGTGACGAGCGTCGTAGTGGAGAGTTACGCGGGGTATAAGGCGGACGAACGGCCGCTGCGATTATGGCTGGCTGAACAAACCCTGAAGACCGTGGAGCCGGCAAAGCCATAGAGCATACCGACAAAGTGTACTCCCTGGCAGGGAGAATTTTCCCTTGCCAGTTCACAGGTACCGCTAACCTGAACTTGCCATCGAAAGCAGCGGCTGCCCGGGGTCTGCTTTGGGGAACGAGCGTGAATGTCAAGGAGCCTGCTGTCTACCGTGCCTCGGTCGTGAGTCGGGATGTGCAGCAACTGTTCCACATCACGATTCGGGAGACTGGTGCCCGAGTGCCATGGTGGAATGACCTTGCGCCTGATGGCTCTCCGCTTCTTCTTCGGGATGAGAGCAGTGAGGAAATCTATGCGCTGGAATTCGAACTGCCGTGAACAAGAAGCCAATACGATAGCGCTGGAGGAGAGTTGTCTTCAACACCCACTAAAGTGGTATCTCTAGCTATCTCCGGAAGGTGGGTGGGCAATACCTCTATCTAGGGTTGTGCGCTGACGGAATTGGTTTCACAATCCGCACAATGAACAAAGAGGTCTAACAAACGTGCAACGTCCCTAGATCGGAAGGCAAGGCATGGCCAGCGTCACGGCATTCATAGCGGATCCAAAGCAGCATGACAAGGTATGCAAACTCGAAAACGTCGGTGTGTGCCCAGAAATCGATAAGGGATTAATGTGTGACGAAATAGTCGGGAGTTCTGCCGCGCTGCAAAAGGTGCTGTCTCTTGTATCCAAGGTCGCTCCCACGGACGCTACAATTCTGGTCACCGGCGAAACCGGAACGGGCAAGGAACTTGTCGCTCGCGCCATCCATCGGCGGTCCCTGCGCTCCTCACGTGCTTTTGTAAGCGTAAACTGCGCAGCCATCCCGCGCGATTTGATTGCCTCTGAATTGTTTGGCCATGAAAAGGGCTCTTTCACCGGAGCGTTGCAGCGGCGCCTCGGCCGGTTCGAATTGGCGGAGGGAGGCACGATCTTCTTGGATGAAGTTGGAGAGCTTCCCGCCGAAACTCAGATTGCTCTGTTGCGTGTGCTGCAGGAACACGAATTCGAGCGTGTCGGCGGAACTCGATCCATCCAAACAAATGTTCGAGTGGTTGCTGCCACGAACCGCAACTTGCAGGAGGCCATCGCAGCCGGAACCTTTCGTAGCGACTTGTTTTATCGGCTCAATGTTTTTCCGATCGAGATTGCCCCGCTGCGAGAACGACGGGAAGATATTCCCGTGCTGGTTGAGTACTTCATTGATCGTTACGCGAGGAAAGCGGGAAAGAACATTCGCGGGATAAACAAAAGGAGCTTGGAATTGCTTCAGTCGTACCCTTGGCCGGGTAACATACGCGAATTGCAAAACGTGATTGAGCGATCTGTCATCATGTGCGAAACAGAGAATTTCTCAGTCGATGAGAGTTGGCTTTCGCGACAGCCCCATGTGACTAGACCCCCAAGCGACCTGGGGTTATCTCGTAAGCTTGCTGCCCAAGAGTAGAGATGATGGAGGCGGCCCTGCGCGAAAGCGGAGGACCCTTGGCGGGGCCGTCCGGCGCGCCGCCAAGCGCGGCATTTCGAAATCTGTCCCTGGGGTCGAAGATCAGTTCGCTGAAGATCAACGCTTCAAAACTACAGAACTCTCAGTAAATCGCATTTAGATACCTTGCTGCGCGAGCCACAGAAGGCACGGTAGCGAAATTCGCGGATTTGCGATCATCGCAATTCTGATTTTCTACCGAGCAACTGATTTCAAAGGTAAACAAGGTTCCAGTCCGGTAACGTGACAATTGTGCAAAACGCACGAGCACGAGGGGACGAAACGCAGAGTAGTGCGCAACTGCTTGACTGATGAGGGGTAGGCCCCCCGGAACCGGCTTACGCATCAGAAAGCGCACTCCAGGACTTTTCGCTCACTGGCAGATGAGTGTACGGCATGGCTCCGCTGGGAGCCGCATGAGTTGAGAGACTCACGTACGGTCCTACGAGGGCCTCGGGGTGGGACTCCACGGGGCTACTCACCCGGCAGTTAGGCTGAAATCACCCACTCTAGGAGTCGAAGAGTCGAATTCTCCAGAGTTACAAAGCCGCTGAAAGCCGCTGTTTGATTGACCCAGCGGTTTTAAACCCGTACGATACCATCGCCAACGAATATGATTGGACAAACCATTTCGCATTACAAGATCTTGAACAAGCTCGGCAGCGGCGGCATGGGAGTGGTTTACGAAGCTGAGGACACTCGGCTGGGCCGCAATGTAGCACTCAAGTTTCTACCGCCAGAAATGGGCCAGGACGCGCAGTCGTTGGAGCGGTTTCAGCGAGAGGCGCGGGCGGCTTCGGCACTGAACCATCCTAATATCTGCACGGTTCATGCGATCGAACAGCACGAGCGGCAGCACTTCATTGTGATGGAACGGTTGGAAGGACAGACGCTGGCGCAGATGATCGGCCGCAACCCAATCGATATAGATAAATTGTTGACAGTAGCAATCCAGATGGGGGACGCGCTGGAGTCGGCGCACGCCAAAGGCATCGTTCACCGGGACATTAAGCCTGCCAACATCTTTGTGACCGAGAGAGGGCAGGTAAAGATCCTCGATTTTGGGCTCGCGAAGATGGAGGGAGGGGGCGCAACAGTGTCGGCATGCATGCAAACACGGAGATGCAGACCGACGTCAATACGAACGGCCTCACCCAACCGGGAACGACCCTTGGAACCGTAGCCTATATGTCTCCAGAGCAGGCTCGTGGGCAGTTGGCCGACGCGCGAACAGATCTGTTTTCCCTGGGAACTGTTTTGTATCAGATGGCGACCGGGATATTGCCGTTTCAGGGCGATACCTCGGCGGTGATCTATGAAGCCATCCTGAACCGAGATCCGCAGCCGGTGAGAGAGACGAATCGGTCGGCGCCATCTGAATTGGAACGGATTATCGACAAGGCGCTCGAAAAAGACCGCAACTTACGCTACCAGACCGCTACCGACATAAAGACGGATCTGGCCAGATTGAAGCGCGATCTTGAGTCAGGCCGCAAACGGACGGCCGAAGGCACTGAATCGCGTGGCGAAAGCAAGCAGAGCGAAAAATCCATTGCCGTCCTGTATTTCGAAAACATTAGCGGCGTCAAGGAAGATGAATACTTTCGCGACGGTATCACCGAGGACATCATCACGGAACTCTCTAAGATCAAGGGGCTGAGCATTTTTTCCAGGCCCACGGTGCTAGCCTACCGCGACAAGCGGGTCACACCGGCTCAGATCGGCCAGCAACTCAAGGCAACCTATGTTCTAGCGGGCAGCTTGCGACGCGCGGGAAACCGTCTACGCATCAACGCGCAACTGGTGGATACGCACACGGATTTTCCCTTGTGGTCCGAACGATACGACCGTGAGATGAAGGATGTCTTTGAGGTACAGGACGAAATCGCGCGCAACATCGCTGAAGCCTTGCGGATCACACTCTCACCGCAGGAACAAGCTGCTCTTGCCGCCAAGCCAACAGAAAATCTACAGGCCTATGACCTCTACCTGCGCGGAAAGAATTACGCAAGACGCATGACACAGCAGGACTTGGGGTTTGCGTTGCAGATGTTTGAGAACGCAGTATCACTCGATCCCAATTTTGCCCTAGCCTATGCCGCCATCGCCAATGTGTGCGCACAGACGCACTACAATTACGGGCGCGATCCGATCTGGCTGAGACGCGCCGAAGCCGCTTCGCAACGGGCTGTCATCCTGCAGCCGCAGCTGCCAGAAGTGCTAGTGGCGCAAGCGTGGATTCTCTACGCGGCTCAGAATTATAAAGATGCGATCTATTGTGCGCAGAAAGCCATTGAACGTAAACGCGATTGTGAGGGGGCCTTCTACACGCTCTGTCGCTCGCTGTTCGCCTCAGGACAGTATCAGGAGATGGCCAGCATTGCAGATGAGGCATTAGAGGCCAGTGGCGAGGACTATAACTGCTACGTTCCTATCATGAATGCCCTTGAATTGATGGGGAAGCAAGAAGCTCTTCGGAACACGCGCCAGAGACGGGTCGCTGCTCTCGAGACCCATCTCAAGCATGTGCCGGAAGATGCGCGGGCGCGTATTCTTCTTGCCGGTGATTACGCAACAATCGACCGTCTTGATGATGCTGTCCGCGAACTCGACTTCGCGGTTGCGCTGCGCTCCAGCGAGGCAACAGTGCTCTATAATGCAGCTTGCGTCTTCTGCAGACTTAAGCGTAAACCGGATGCCGTGATCGCTCTCAAGAAAGCCTGGGACGCTGGATTCAAGGACGCAGACTGGGCCCGCCGGGATCCCGACCTTGCCCTTCTTCATGGAGACCCAGAGTTTGAGTGCCTGTACCCGGAGAAGCCCTTCTCACCGCCGCTTTCGTCTACCGCTGGGTCCTGATAAAACGCCGTTACCGCCGAAGCGGCTACTAGCCACCACTTTTCCGTGTTCGCGACCGGGAGTTGGCACTCATTTCCGTCCGCGAGCAGATCGATGCTGGTTGGCCGGGACTATTTGCCGACTGGTTCGCGCAAGTGTGAAAAGGCGCGAAACTCGCAAATGCCTTACGCTGGAACTCCCTCAACGATGGAATCGGAGGCAGCGGTGGGGATGATCCGACGTAGCCGCCATCCCGCCGCGACGAACAAGTCACGAAACTGCTTTTCGGTGCGCTCGCATCCGCTGGGGAAAATCAGCATCTGGAGATCGAGGAACTTGCCGGGAGAGAAATCGTTGCCGGGCTGAATGACGCTGTCCACCACGAGAAGTCTGCCGTCCGCATTCACGCCTTTCCGACAGGCTTTGAGGAGCTGGACGCATAGATCGTCGGGCCAATCGTGAATGATGTGTTTCATGATGTAAGCATCGGCCCGAGCCGGAACCGAGGAAAACATATCGCCGGACGCGAGGGTGCAGCGTTCCATCACTGACTTGAGCGGTCCGTTCGCCGCTCCCTCGACAACATGAGGGACCTCATAAAGCGTGCCTCGCAAGTGCGGATTCCTCTCCAGGATGGTCGCCAGGAGAAATCCGTGGCCACCGGCCACGTCCACGATGGTGTGAACGTCCTCAAAATTGTAGGCCTCGGCCACGGCCGGGCCATCAATCATGGACAGCTCGGTCATCGCGTCATTGAAAATCTGTCCTTCCGCTGGATGGTGCTTTAGAAAATCGAAGATATGCGTGCCGTAAATCTTGTCCACCGCCTGTTTTCCGGTGCGGACGCAGTATTCCAAGTGAGACCACCCGCGCCCGTGCCACTCTCGGCCGCCCATGATCGCAAAGGAGCGCAGGCTGGGAGTAACGTTGCTGCGTAGAACCGTCGACATGGGCGTTTGCGAAAACTTCTCGTCGGGCCCTTCCGCGAGCACTCCAACGCTGGCGGTGGCGCGCATGAGACGGTACAGCGCTTGTGGGTCAGCTCCGATCTGACTTGCTAGCTCTTTCGCCGATTTGGGAGCGCCATCAACGAGGTCCGGGATACCAAGCTGCGCAAGGCAAGCGATAGCGCCTGCGACGTGGCCTCCATTCATGATCTGGAGTATACCGACGTGTGCCGGCGGAGTTTGCGGCCGAGCGGTCATTCGTTATTCACCTGGATTTGATTTTTCGGACATCAAGCTGCGGAAGTATACCTTAAACTACGCTACATTCGCGAATACCAAGCGGAGCAATTTAAGAAGCGCAAGTTGTCAGCGGGTAGCGTCGCGGTCCGTCTGGCGGCCTTAAGGTTCTTTTACTGTAAGACGCTCAGCGTCTTCAAGGCTGTTCGACCATCATCCGGCAGGCACCGCGAACCACCCGGCAACTGTGCCGATTCCGGTAAACAGTGGACGCTATTCGGTCTATCGCGGCCGAAGAACGCACATGATTGCCGGTAACCCGACTTACTTGCCCGGGTGGTAGTTGTCGTTCTCCTCTTGACATTCAGTAGGAGAGGTGTATCCTCCCCCTGACGTTCAGTGGAAGTGCGCTTATGGCTGACAAATTGAGCGATGTTGTGCAAGGCACTCTAGATATGCTCATGCTGAAAACCTTGGCACTGGAACCGATGCATGGATATGGTGTTGCCTTTCGCATTGAGTAAACAAGCAGAGGGGTTACGCGTAAATGCAGGCTCTTCGTTCGTGGCCTTCCAACGATTACAACGAGCCGGACTGAGCAGAAGCGAATGGAAAGCGAGCGAGAATAATCGGCGAGCAAAGTATTACACCCCAAGCGAGCAAGGACGAAAGAAGCTCAACAGCGAAACTCGAGAATGGAGCAGGCACATGGCGGCAATCGCCAGAATTTTGGAGGCTTCATAAGGGCGATGTCGCTGCTGCGAAACATAGCGAGCGGACTTGGGTTGCTCTTTCGAAGAGAGCAAGTCGAGCATGAGTCCGACGAAGAGTTGCGCAGTTTTCTGGAAATGGCAGTCATTGAAAAGATGAAGGAGGGAATGAGTCCTCAGGAGGCGGCTCGCGCTGTCCGCTTGGAGAGGGGCAGCCTGGAAATCACGAGGGAAGTGGTGCGTACTGCCGGTTGGGAATCATTCATAGAAACGTGCTGGCAGGACCTGCGCTTTGGTACCCGCATGTTGTGCAAATCTCCCGGCTTCACTGTCGTCGCCGTGCTCACCTTGGCTCTCGGGATCGGTGCGAATGTCGCAATCTTTAACCTGATGAACGCCGTTCTGCTCAGGAACCTTCCCGTCGAGAGTCCGTCTCAATTGGTTTTGTTCGGCGCAGGGAGACAGGGCGGAGTCACGAACGATTTGCCGAACGGAAGCACGCAACTCTTCTCATATCCCTTCTACCGCTACGTCCAGCGCAATAACGGCGTTTTCTCAAATGTGACGGCGATTTCGAGCATGTCCGGCGAGGTCCACGGAACGGTGAGCGAAAATACCGAGGTCGAGGCTATAAATGCTCAACTCGTTGCGGGTACGTATTTTTCATTGCTCGGCGTGCACCCCATCCTGGGCCGCACTTTAACGGATGAAGACGATCGGGCCCCCGGTAGTGGGCCGGTAGCTGTGGCCAGTTACGCCTGGTGGCAGCGGCGTTTCGGCGGCGATACTTCGATCGTTGACAAAAAGATGACCGTCGATTCGACGGTTTACACTATCGTCGGTGTCACACCGCGTGATTTTTTGGGGACCACTGTGGGTGAGTCGCCAGATGTATGGATACCACTTTCCATGGAGGAGGTACTTCCGCCAGGGTGGAAGGGACTGGACGACGAGCTGTTCCAATCTCTGTACATCATCGCCCGTCGCAGACCCGGTGTGAGTGTCGAAGAGGCACAAGCGAACGTCAATCTGCTTTTTAAGCAGGTGGTACGCGAAATAGCAGGTTCGCAGCCCACAAAAAAACAACTCGACGACATCCAACACGCGGTCGTTGCGCTGACTCCCGCAGCCGCCGGCCTTTCACGCCTCCGCGTTCAGTTCTCAAAACCTCTCCGTGTTCTGATGGCAGCAGTGGGAATGGTTTTGTTGATCGCCTGCATCAACATCGCCAATCTGCTGCTAGCGCGAGCAACAAAAAGGCAGCGCGAAATCGCCGTCCGAATATCGATTGGTGCGGGACGTTCGCGTGTGGTTCGCCAACTCCTGACAGAGAGCTTCTTGCTTGCCGTCCTCGGTGCTCTGTTCGGCGTTGCATTCTCAGTTTGGTCCAGCAAGATACTTCTCCTGATGGTCTCGACCGGGCCACGAACGCTTCCACTGGATGTAACGCCCGATAGCCATGTGCTCCTATTTACGTTCTTGCTTTCGCTTGCTACACCTGTTCTGTTTGGCCTGATTCCAGCTTGGCGTGCCACGCGAGTTGAACTCAACGGTTCGCTAAAGGATATCCGAAGCCCCGCACCTTCCCACAATCCACTCGTTAAGTCCCTGATCGTCTCGCAAATTGCGCTTTCTCTCGTATTGCTGATCGGAGCCGGACTGTTTATACGCACTCTAGCCAATTTGACGAACGTGGATACGGGCTTCCATAAGAACGGCGTGCTTCTGTTCTCTATCGAGCCGGCTTCTGCTGGATACAAGGAAGACTTGCGGCTCGCGAGACTTTACAACCAGATCGAAGGGCGTGCAAGCGCCATCCCCGGTGTGCATGCGGCCGCGTTTTCGATGTTCACTTTCAATCAGGGCGAGTGGTCCGACGATGCTTGGGCGCCTGATGAATCTCCGGACGTAAAAAACAATCGCGAGGTGCTCTATAACAGAGTTGGCCCAGGCTTTTTTTCCACTATGGGTTTGACGCTAATGACAGGTCGTACGTTCGGTCCGCAGGACACCCCGACCTCTTCAAAAGTAGCGGTGATCAACGACACCCTGGCCAAGCGGTTCTTCCCTAACGAGTCTCCACTCGGCCGTACATTCCGGTTGGGTGGGCCAAATGCACAAGCTGATAACGACAAGATGGTCGTCGGAGTTGTGAACGACGCCAAGTATATGGGTCTCAACGAAAGGCCTTGGCCTGTTGCCTATTTTCCATATTCTCAAGACATCGAATATCTCTGGGATTTTGAGGTGCGCTTCACGGGCGATCCTCGCTTGACGATCGCAGGGGTTCGGCAGGTTATCCATGAGGTCGATCCCACTTTGCCCGTCTCAAGTGCCGGAACACTTTCCGAACAGGTTGACGATTCGCTGGTTCATCAGAGACTGACTGCCCAACTATCGACCGTTTTCGGCTTAGTTGCCGTTTTGTTGGCGTGCATCGGAATCTATGGACTGACGTCCCACTCCGTGCTCCACCGAACTCATGAAATTGGCATTCGGATGGCGTTGGGCGCTCACCGCAGACAAATCCTGGCTCTGATCATGCGTGAAGGATTTGTGCTGGCAGCGGTCGGCGTCGCTTTGGGAATGGGCTTCGGGTTCTTGTTCACGCGCTTTTTGAGGACTTTGTTGTTCGGCGTCGAGCCGCTCGACCCAGCGACTTTCATCGTTGTGGCAGTTCTGTTGGGCCTTATCGCGCTAGCCGCGTGCTACATTCCGGCTCGGCGGGCTATGCGCGTCGATCCGATGGTTGCGTTACGTCATGAATAGAGGTGCGGCGAATGCCAGGCCGGTGCAAGGGCCCTTTCTGGGCGACGAAACTGACGAAGTGGGTATCTCTAACAATGTCGGCCCTGTCAAATCCTTGTTGAGCACACTTCTCCGTTCACTCCTAAGAGTGGTCTTCCTTGCCCTTCCTTGACTCGCTGCTTCGACGACCACGGCTCGCTTGTAATCTTTCGGTCGGCTTCATCCGACCCAGACATCTCTTCGATCCGTACTTCGACCATGATTAGTAATTCGAACTCCCTCCGCAGGGAGCGGGATGCCCAATCACTAGCGGTCTTCTACTTCACCCATACCCACTTCCGAGCTGTCCCGCGTGCGAACCGAATTCTAACGGTGTATAGTCACAACCATTTCGCCACGTCCAATACAACCGAACGGTTAGCCGACGCCCCATGGCTACCTTGGCAATGCTCCTGTGCCGACGCATCGCCATACTTCCTGCGACAAAGAGATTTCCTTGTATACGGAAGGAATCGGAGCGCTCTCTTCGTATGCCACGGCCGCAATTGCCCTCGTCATCTCGCCGGTAACAGTGCCATTAAGATTTGCCAAAACGATAGCACAGCTTTGCGTTCCGCTACTCAAAAGCGGCAAGCCGCCGCCCTCAAGGCGTGAAATCCAGCGGACAAACCGGATTGGCTTGACGAGAAAACTTATCGCGAACGGGTTCAATCACAACTTGTCTCACTCACGATCCCGACGATTATGTCCGCGCTTGATGTCTCGGAACCTTACGCCGCGAACATTCGGGCCGGTCGGTGCATTCCCCCCTAGGCATTGGTTCGTGCTGGCCAGACTCACGGGCATGTCACAATAGCGCCATGTGAATGACCTGCGGCGCACTACAGATAAGCCTGTATGGAAAGACACCGGGAGCGAAATTAAAATTCCCGTCTGAACGACCACATAGTTGGCAAGGACTGAAATTACATGGGACCAGATGGATCATCATGTGATGTGGCAGTGTGTGGACTTTCGGCGGGAACCTTCTCCACATATCAGAAGGAGATATGACCTCAAATCAGTCCCATGCAAGTAGCCATCGCTCGAATTCCGCTTTGGAATCCGAGATCGAAAAGCGGTTTGGCGTTCTTCCGAATTTTTTTCGCCTTTGCCCCGAAAGCCCTCAGATCACCGCGAATCTCTGGGACTTCGCAAAATTCGCTTATCTCGACAATTCCTTATCCTCCCTCTTCAAAGAGCGCCTATTTGTCCATCTGAGCCGGTTTTGTGAAGTCCGCTACTGCATCGCGCGCCATGTCGGATTTCTGGTCGGGCTGGGGCGCCCAGCGGGCGATGCGCAATCGGGGCTAAGTACCGTCGACGAGGTTGTCCGCCTGCTCCAACGTCCTTTCCCTCGCGGAGCCGAGCTAGATGCCTGTTTTCAATTTTCACAAGGCCTGCCGCCCCTAACCGAACTCCCCGCTCCAGACGCCGAAATTGAGAATGCTATCTTCGGGTTTGCAGGCCATGTTTTCCTGCAGACACCCGACGCGGAACGCTGTCAGCAGGAATTAAAGCGATTGTTCGGCCCGGTTGATTTTCAGAACCTTGCCCTATTCCTGGCTTTCGTCCGTACCGCCCACTACTGGACCAAGATTCACCACGAGATTGCATTTGAAGACGACATAGATCACCTCCTGGCAGCCCATCAGGCCCTTGCCGAATGCATCCTCAATGATCCGGAGGCGGGCGCTGTGCGACAGCGAATCACCGACGAACTGTCGCTCCTGCGTCAGCGCGCCGACCGTTCAGGCACCTTACTTGCTTCTATCGTGGAATCCTCCGATGACGCCATCGTCAGTAAGACCCTAGACGGTGTGATCACGAGCTGGAACAGAGGGGCGGAACGCCTCTTCGGCTACAGCGCGGATGAGGCCATAGGCCAACCGATTACTTTAATCATTCCAGTCGACCGCCGCGACGAGGAAACCAAGATTATCGAGAGCCTCAGGCGCGGGGATCGAATCGACCATTTTCAGACGGTCCGTCAACGTAAGGACGGAACTTTTGTGGACATTTCGCTGACGATCTCGCCCGTGCGGGACGCCGCCGGCAATATCGTCGGTGCAAGCAAAATAGCGCGGGACATCAGCTCGGTCCTACATACCGAGCGCGCTTTGGCCGAGCAAGCCCGGCTCTTGGATTTGAGCAATGATGCAATACTCGCCAGAGATCCTCACAACCGAATCACGTATTGGAACACGGGCGCAGTCGAAATTTACGGTTATTCCCGCGAAGAAGCTTTGGGCCACACGAGTCACGATCTATTTCAGACGGTGTTTCCGGAGCCGCTCGACGCCATTGAGGAAACTCTAAGGCGCTATGGCCGCTGGACGGGGGAGCTTCTCCACAAGCGGAAAGACGGGCGCGAGATTGTTGTGACCAGCCGGTGGGTTCTCGATCGGGATTTTGCGGGTAACCTTCTATCCATTCTTGAGACAAACAACGATATAACCCAGCAAAAGCGTAGCGAGCAGGAACTGCGCAAGAGTGAAGAACAACTGCGCACCCTGAACGATAGCTTAGAGACGAAAGTGCGCCAGCGGACGCGGGAACTTGAAAAACGGACCGCTCAAGTATTCGACTTGTCGATGCGCCTCATGCGCGCCCAGGACAATGAACGCCGACATATCGCTCGCGAGTTGCATGATACTTCTGGGCAAACCATGACGGTTGTCGCCATGAAAATGGAGCGGCTCATAGAGAGGGTAAAACAGACCGCACCGGAACTTGCGGCAGACCAGGAAACCATTCGGGGTTTGATCGAGAAGCTCAGTCAGGAAATCCGCACCACCTCGTACCTCCTGCATCCTCCCTTACTCGACGAAGGTGGCCTTGGAGTCGCTCTGCATTGGTATGTGCGCGGACTGACGGAACGCAGTGGTATTGATATTCGTCTCAGCATCTCTGAAAACATTGGACGACTCTCACAAGATCTGGAGTTGGTGATTTTCCGGCTTGTTCAGGAATGCCTCACCAATGTTCGCCGCCATTCGGGCAGCAAGACGGCAATGATCCGGATCGTTCGCGATGAAGATAAAATCAGCCTCGAGGTCATGGACCAAGGAAACGGCATATCCCCGGAAAGCCTGGCCGAAATTCAGAGCGGAGGGGCCGGCATCGGTGTTAGGGGAATGCGCGAGAGGGTGCGGCAATTTAACGGTGAAATGAAAATCGAATCGAATGGTGCAGGAACCACAATTTCGTTTACATTTCCTCTAGGTACGGAGACTGCAGCGGAACGGCGCGATCAAGCCACGGCCTAAAATCCGCCGCCGTTCAAGGCCACGTTCCATGCGAATCCTGATTGCGGATGACAATGCGCTGATACGGGCCGGCATCGCCGAGATCATAGTCGACAATGCATGGGAGGTCTGCGGTCAAGCCTCAAACGGGGCCGAAACGCTCGCACAAACGCGGGCTCTGCGGCCTGATCTTGTACTTCTCGATGTAAGCATGCCGGGGACAAACGGCCTCAAAATCGCTGCTACGATCAAGCAGGAGATGCCATCAGTGAAGGTCGTGATCGTAAGTCAACACGCCTTTGACCAAGTGCTCGGCGATGTTAAGCAGGAATGGGCCGATGGGTTTGTTGACAAAGGCCACCTGGGAAGGGACCTAGGGCCAACGATAACTAGAATCCTCGCCAACGGATGAGCCATTCGCCAGAGTCTAAGGGCAAATGCCTATATCAATGGACACACAGCTTGACATATGGTCGGGACATGACTGCCCTGTGGGCCAGGGCCGCGTCCATTACCATGGGGCAACCCTCGAAAACCGTTCTCATTGTTGACGACAGCGCCGCCATTCGCCAGGAACTTCGCGAAGAGTTCACTCTCCACGGATACACGGTTTGCGCTGAAGCCGAAAATGGCCGCCAAGCGATTGTGCAGGCGCAAAGCCATCACCCCCGCCTCATTATCCTCGATCTGTCGATGCCGGTCATGAACGGTCTGGACTCCGCCCCGCTGCTACGGAAAATCCTTCCGGGCACGCCGATCATCCTATACACGGCGTTCGCTGATGCGGTGTCAACTCTCGACATGCGCGCGAGAGGGGTGACAACTATCCTTGCAAAAAGCGAACCATTGGCTTCCTTGATCGCGCTAGCCGACCGGTTGCTGCCAGCCTGAGCCTCGGCCAGGCGCGTGAAGAAGTGTCTTGTCAGCTGCCTGCTCGCTGCCTGGTTGTGTAGCACTCCTTTGGGTCGTGGTGTCACTCTCTTTGGCTACGGCACGCGTGTGCGCGTTGAACGCGGCCATTTGATTCTGGAAGATGGAATCGGGACTGACCGTCGCTATGCAAGATTTGCTCGCGTTGGCCATGGCCTAGAACGGCTAGTTGTCATCGGTTCCGATGGAATGGTTTCATTCGCAGCACTCCGTTGGCGCGCCGATCAGGAGGCTGCATTCGTCATGCTGGAGCGTGACGGACCAAGAGGGCAAAAGCTCTCCCGACGCGCTCGGAAGGAGCGCGGGTATAATCAGCAGGACAGAGAAGGAAGTCTTTCAGTTGAAGAAGGCTTCCGTCACCGTGGCATGTCGCAAGCCATTCCATCTTGGTTTTGGTCTCACCTGTAATTCCGGTGCCGAGGATGGCAAGTATAAGCCAAAGGGGACCTTAGCGAGACTCGGGCGAACCGGAGAGGCTCGGCTACGGTATCGGATGCAGACGGCGGGCGGCATCCCGTCACGCCCCAGCAGCGAGCATGATTCTCTCTCGAGCCGGCCCCTTCATGTGCCTATTGTCCCTATGAGCGTCAAGGTCCCGGTGGCACCATCAATGCTGTACATCGAGACGCTGTTCGAGACGGAATTCGTCACATAGGCGAACTTTCCGGACGGATGGGTGGCTATCGAGGTAGGAGACGATCCCGCAGCTATCGTTCCTATGGACGTTAAGGCCCCTGTGGTCGCGTTGATGGTGTACATCGAGACATCGTTCGAGCCGTTATTCGTTACATAGGCGAACTTGCTCGCAGGATCCACGGCCGCTGAGACGGGCTGTGTTCCTGCGGCGATCGTCCCTATAGATGTTAAGGTCCCTGTGGTTGCGTTGATGGTGAACATCGAGACATCGTTCGAGCCGTTATTCGTTACATAGGCGAACTTGCCCGCAGGATCCACAGCCACGGAGACGGGCTGTGCTCCTGCGGCGATCGTCCCTATAGATGTTAAGGTCCCTGTGGTCGCGTTGATGGTGAACATCGAGACATCGTTCGAGCCGTTATTCGTTACATAGGCGAACTTGCCCGCAGGATCCACGGCCACGGAGACGGGCTGTGTTCCTGCGGCGATCGTCCCTATGGACGTTAAGGCTCCAGTCGTAGCGTTGATCGTGTACATAGACACGCTGCCAGCCGATCCAGGGGTATTCCCACTCGCCACATAAGCGAACTTGCCAGATGTATCCACGGCCACCGAATTGAAATAAGAAGAGCCCTGATACACTCCGTTTATCACTCCTGTGGACGTTAAGGCCCCGGTCGTGGCGTTGATGGTGTACATCGCGACGCCGCCATATGCGCCATTCCCATAGTCCCACACATCTCCCGAATTTACCGCGTAGGCGAACTTGCCAGAAGGATCTATGGTCACGGACTCGGCGTAGGCGTAGTCACCGTAGCCGTATGTTGACACCGGTGGTCCTATGGACGCTAGGACCCCGGTAGTGGGGTTGATCGTGTACATGGACACGTAGCCACCAACGCCGCCACTGCAGCCGCTATTCGCTACATAGGCGAACATTCCGGCAGGGTCCACAGCGATTGACTGCGGATCAACCGCTCCTGTCGTCATGGTGAAGGTCAACGAGTTCGAGCTACCCCCGCCGGGCCCAGAATTGAAGACTGTGACCGCGGCTGTCCCGGCTGCGGCAATGTCACTCGCCGAAATCTGAGCAATGAGTCCGTTAGAGCTGCCATTACTAGTGGTCGGCCGGTCGCCGCCGTTCCAGCGCACGACTGAACCCGCCACAAAATTTTGCCCAACTACCGTCAACTGATTATCTACTGAATCAACGAACTGTTCTCCTGCGGGAGCGCAGCTTGGATAGAGTAAATTGATCGTCGGGACGTCAAGGCCGCTGATGATGCTGAAGTTTATCGCATTGGAGGTTCCACCGGGAGCGGAGTTGGTCACGGTCACGGCCATCGTACCGGTTGAGGCGATGCTGGCAGCAGGGATGGCCGCAGTCAACTGGGTGGAGTTGACGAACGTGGTGGCGGGCGCCGACCCGCCGAAGTTGACTGTAGAAGCTGCGACGAAATTCGTCCCATAGATCGTGAGCGTGAAAGCCGCACCGCCAGCTACGGTAGTGTTCGGCGAGATTGTGGCGATTGCTGGAGTGGGATTAGATCCGCTGGGTTGAGAGGAGTGACCGTTGCCGCCCCCGCATCCAACAAGGAATGCAAGGTTCACGATTCCCAAAATCACGAGCCTTCTCTTTGCCACTGCTTCGCTCTTCATGGCTCATTCCTTGCATGGCCGACTCCTTTGTTATTTGTTCGGTCATGGACTCTTCCGAGTTCGCCGACATTGGCGCGGAAGCGCTTCCGGCGCAATGGTGCTGATCTGTTCTGTGCCTGTCTTTTGTCTGATCGTGCAGCACTCTGAATTCAGGGGACTTGTACAGCACGCGCATTGCTCCGGCAAGCAAACAGTGGTAGACTCCGCCAAACTTGAAAGGCCAGGACTGCTATGGAATCCGGTGTCCGAGCCCACAGGACACGCTTTGGCGCCTTTAATGTGGATTTGCGTTCGGGCGAGGTATACAAGCACGGCATCCGCATGAAGCTTCAGGGCCAACCCTTCCAGGTGCTGGCCGTCTTACTTGAGCATCCGGGCGACGTAGTTACGCGCGAAGAGCTCCGCCAGAAACTCTGGCCCGCCGACACTTTCGTCGACTTCGATACCGGTCTGAACAATGCCATCAAAAAGCTTCGTGACGTCCTGGGTGATTCTGCCGACGAGCCCCGCTACATCGAGACTTTGCCCCGGCGTGGTTACCGCTTCATCGCTCAAGTGCAAAACGGAGAATCGACCGGGCCCATCGGAGGTGAACAAAAGCCGACCCTCGTTCTTCCGTCGAGAAAGGATCCTGAATCGGTCGGCCAGCGCCGTTTTACGGTCATTGCTCTTGTCGCCGCCTTGCTCATCGTTGCGAGTGTCGTTGCATGGCGTATGCTCGCCACTCGACCGGCACTTAAACAGACGGATGTAATCCTTCTGGCGAACTTCGTGAACCGTACGGGTGATCCTGTCTTTGATAACTCGCTGGATAAAGCCCTCGAAGTCAAACTGACGGAATCCCCGTTCCTGAGCCTCCTCCCAGAAACGGATGTCCGAGCCACCCTGGGCATGATGCGGCATAATCCCGATGACCGCGTGACACGAGATCTCGGTATCGAAATCTGCAAACGCCAGGGCCTCAAAGCTGTAGTCGTCCCCGAGATCGATGCGGTTGGCAGCACCTATCTCATTACTCTGGATGCGATCGACGTGCAGAGCGGCAAGTCCATCGCACGATCCCAGGAGGATGCTACTAACAAGAACCAAGTGGTTGCTGCGCTGGGCAAAGCAGGGTCACAGTTGCGGCTGGAATTGGGCGAAAGCCTGCGCTCGCTCGAGAAGTACGACATTCCGCTTGATCTGGCGACGACAAGTTCTCTCGAGGCTTTACAGGCCTACAGGACCGGCCAAAGTCTGATGCGCTCTGGCAAGCAAAATGACGCTATAGTGTTCTTTAAAAGGGCCGTCGAGCTCGATCCGAAATTCTGTTCTGCTTACGCGGCGCTTGGAACTGCCTATTTCAGCATCAGCAACGACCAGGCTGCCTGGAAGAGCTTTACTGAGGCTTACGAGTTAAAGGACGGGCGACTCACCCAAGAAGAGAATTTCCAGACGACCGCCCTTTATCATGCCTACGTTACAGGAAATCTGGAAAAGGGACAGGCTGTGCTTGTTTTGTACCAGCAAGCGTATCCACGCAGCGTCTTTGCGGCCAACCGGCTAGGCATCAATTACATGACGCTTGGCAGAGGGGATGAAGGTTTGCAGGAATTCATGTGGGCAATCAAGCATTCCACCGTCCCCTCTGCTCAGTACTACTCCAATGCCAGCCAGGCGCTCATGTCTTTGGGTCGCTTCGAGGAGGCCAAAAATTTACTGAACGAGTGGCAGCAAAAAGGCTCCCTGAACACCTATGAGAGAGGCGCGCTCTATCGAATTGCCTTCTTTGAGAAAGATACCGCAACGATGGAAACGCTTGCCGGCCAATTCCCGACCGATGACGTTCACTGGCGCACATTGCAAATGCACTTTGCATTTCTTCGGGGGGACCTCAGCAAATTCCGTTCGTTGAGCGACGCGCTCATCAGTCAGCAAAGGAATGCTGGCCAAATGGAAAACGTGGCCGGACAACTTGCAATGCGCGGCCAGCTGGAGTCCTTTCTGGGAAAAGATGATGTGTCAACCAACATGTGCCGCCACGCCGCGGAGCTCGGTCAGGACACCATTGACGAACTCTGGCGCTGCGGCGAGGTATTTGCAGATGCCGGGAAAGTCGCGCAAGCGGAAGCGCTAGCAGTGAAACTGAACCGGATCGGTCCTGAGGATACGATTGGGCAGAATGTGTATCTGCCGCTAATTCGTTCCGCCATCGAGCGCAAGCGAGGAAACGTGACTCTGGCGGTGGATTTGCTGGCTCAATCCAAGCTGCATGATTTCACGTTGGACCAATATTACCAACGTGCGCAAGCCTATTTGGCTGCAGGAGATCCGCGAAAGGCTGTCGCGGAGCTCGAGACGCTCCTCGATCACCGTGGATGGTGGACTTGGGCAGTCTACGCCCCGCTTGCGCAACTCGGTCTCGCACGCGCTTATGCCGCGCAAGGCGACCGCGAGAAGAGTCGGAAGACCTACGAAGTTTTTTTCACGACTTGGAAAGATGCGGACCCGAACATCCCGATTTTCCGCCAAGCCAAAGCCGAATACAAGAAACTTACCGCGACCGCATCTGCCGCCGCTTAAGCATCAGAAGGAAAGCAATAGCACCCCTTTGAGATCCCGTGCTGTGGCTTGACGGAGCGTTGCAGGAAAAAAAACTTCCAAATCGATTTTTCGAACACGAAACGCGAATGAAAATCTAATTTTTGCGCGCAAGATGATTTGTTTTCGTCCTGTGTAACGTAATTGATTACACAGGACTTACTCGCAGAGAAACCATCGGTTTGGCATGAACAGTCGAACGCACGCAAAAAGAATCGCTTTAAAAAAGAAATTCACGCTGTTTGTGCGAGATTCGCGCTTCGTGTTCTTGTGCCCATTCCTTTTTGCGTGCGTATCCGCTAACCCGCGGGCGCGTTGACGGGTATGGTGGTAGGAGGGAAAAAAGGGACCACCCCTGGGTTCGCCGCACGCGAGCAGCATCCGCGACACCCGTGCAGCGCGTGCGATTAAAATTCGCATTCACATTTTCAATTTGGTGGGACGGAAACTTACAGAAACCTTCGTTTCGCGACAAACCCCCCGTGCATTTTTGTTTTCAAAGCGATTCTTTTTGCGTGCGTTTCGATTTTTTCATGGCAAACCGTTGGTTTTATTTTGCGAATAAGTCCTATGTAATCAACCGCATTACTGAATGAACAGGCTTCGGTAAATGGCTTCGTGGGACAAACGCATGCTCTCATCACATCGGGATACTGGGTTTTCAGCCACCCGGAAATCTGCTTCGGCGACCAGTCCAGAATCAGTTTACTCGCAACGATGTTCCGCAACTTCAGGTTGATGGAAAGAAGGCAGCGCTTGGGCCGCAAGGCCGACTGCCAGGCTTCGCCGTCCGCTTGACTGGCTCGATACGCCGGACGGCCACCATGACCTGCGACCTCCCGGCTCACGGTCGATACCGCTCGCTCTAAACATTTGGCAATCTCACGGAACGACGAACCGGAAGCCAGCCCCCGTGAGAGCTCCTCGCGCTCACGCAGCGTGAGCGCGAGGAGCGCACGCCGCCGTACTGCCGGAACCATCCCACCATGACGCGCCACTACACCACGAATGGAGTTATGGTCTTTGCCAAAAGCGCGCCCGATCTCATGCAGCGTCTGCCCCGCCTTCCAACGTCGCCACACATCGCACTTCTGCTCCGCTGAAAGCCCAAACCGTCTCCCTTGTTTCATAAACACCACCTTTGAAAACAGCTTTATATCAGATGGTGTTGCATCGACCGTTTGACCTGGCACGACAAATCGGGAGTTGAGCTGAAAGGATTCGTTCGCCGCGTTATTGCACCGGCTGGATGTCCGACAGTCTCCAAGTTTTGTCGAAGAACCTTTGCTCGGGACCATACAATCGGAAGTAAGCGAACCAGTCATTTCCCGCAACGGAATCCGTGAACTCCGAGACGCTAGTCTAGTGCGGCGCTTTTCCTTGACCCTTCTTTGCGAGACATTCCTGCACGTCCTGCTTAACTAGCGGCCCTTGCATGAGGGCTTTCGTTTCTTCTACTGTTGGAAAATCGAGAAATGGACTTTCGGCGTCAATCACAATCTGCTGAGCACTGGTGCCAGGGAACCCTTGCAGAGTTTCTCGCCTTTTCAACTCAGCCCAATATTTAGAGTCCAGAACAACATCAGCGGGAATTTGCTCTTTTAACCCCAATCTCTCAGGGTGGAGGTACAGGAAGGCATCCACAAGTTCTGCTATAGGTTTCTGTAACTCCTTTGAAAACTCATTGTGTACTCGACATTCCGAGTCCATGGAAATCGGCGCTGGGTAGAAGTGCGACAAATCCAGTGCACCCATCCACGTCCCTTTCGCCGGGACCAGTGAGGGGACCGGCCAAGACGCCGGGAGCTTCATATCAAAAGTGTCGAGGTCGCTGATCACGAAGGTCAGGTTTGGATAATCCTTCTCATAACCGGCAACGGCGCTTCCGGGGGACGTGTGGAACAGATGAAATGTGCCGAAGAGCATGAGGGCCTTGTGATGCTTCGCAAGAACTTCTTTCTCCATGACTGAGGCGATTGTAGGGTTGCGACTCCCGAACTTCCTGACATCCGCAGCGCTCTTGACTTGCTGCCAGTCGATTGGAGGGTCTCCGGTTAGGACGCGCAGACGATGCTCAAGCGGGAGTTTTTGATTGATAGCGCGAACAAGCGGAAAAAACTGCTCGAAGAATCCTGACATGCCGCACATCGGCTGCGTTGTATTCCGCCACGCTTTTCGAACTTCGGTGAACGGAACATCCTCACCCGCAATGTAACGGTCCAGGATGGCCTGATAGAGCGAATTGCCGCACTCGACTTCTATGTCGTTGACCTTGTCTGCAAAGCCTGAAGTGCGAATCAGAGAAAGAATGAAGTCATCCAGGTCTTTCTGGTCATGCGCCACTGGCATCGCAACTACTTCATACCTGTCGAAAGCGGCGAGGATGCCTTGAATAGCGGGTTCCGGCAATGGCTCCGCGCCCGATGCCTTCGTCTGCTCCCCGGCCTGCGCCGCTGCTGGCTTAACCGAAGCCGCCACCATCGCCCATAGAAAGACGACCATGATGAGGCCACCTAGGAACCGAATAGAGATGGAAGAATAATTCACGCAACGGTAAGACACCGGACTCGCGTCGCAGGTTCCTGGAAACGGACAAATTTGTTTAATCGGGCGATTACTGCCTTCCGTTAGCCCTAATGGGCCGTCGCGTTCAGTTTGTTCGCCGTGAACTGGCTGTCACAGCGTCCTGATGTGGGACGTCGCTGGTCAACTCCCGATTAACGGGTACTGTCTAGCGTTCATCCTGAGACTTTTCAGCGCCAAGCAACGTACCCACAAGTAAGGAGAACTTGCGATGAAACCCTCGTTAACGTTACTCGTGCTTGTTCTACTGTTGGTGAGCATTTTGGCCGGATGTGCTGCCGGACCTAATCAGTTCAGAGGAACGGCGACTGAACACAACGTCGTCGCGGGTTTCTGGCTCGGGCTCTGGCAGGGCTTTATTGCGCCGTTCGTGTTCGTGGTCTCACTGTTCAAAAGCAACCTCAATATTTACGAGCTCCACAACAACGGAGCTTGGTACAACTTCGGCTACTTGTTCGGCCTCGCCTGCTTCTTCGGTGGTGGCGGCCACGGTTCGGCGCGTAGGAAGTGATTATGACGGACAAGTCCTGGGAAACGACGTAACCGGAGAAGTACTTTTTAGTACGGCTTCTTTACGGAAACACTGCGGTGAGCCGCTTTCGCACGTCGTCGCGGTTGAGTACTTCTACATGTGCAATCACATCCGACACAACGTCAATGACAATCATTCCATTTTCAGCATCTAGGTCAAGGCAACGGTGGTTGGGGCCGTAGGCTCCCTTAGGCTTCGGCTGAGTATAGAAAGAAGCGCAAAAGTCATCGCCACATCGACAACGGTCCACGATTGCAAGAGTTGATACTTGGGCAGCCAATTGAGACTCTTCGTGTTCCTTGAGAAGCTGCTCAAGCTCAAGAGCTAGTTGCGGGAGTATATCAGTGAGCATCATGGCTGCTGCGTTCTTATCTCGACTCCGCATCCTAGCACGCATGGCTCAGGTCCCGACTAACGCCGTACCCGTCCATATGGAATTAATTTCAAGTGATTGCATAACAATGTCGGCTCCTCGACCCGAGTAAAATGTGGTTGCTTAACGACCATAGGCTCGGGAGAAGGAGCCGAACATGATGTTGATAGGCGTAGATTACCACCCGAGCTTTCAGACCATTGCATTTTTTGTGGAAGAAACTGGGGAGTATGACGAACAGGAACTGAACCACAGTGATGGACAAGCCGAAAAATTCTATCGAGGCCTGAAGGAGCGAGGACTTTGTGTGCGGGTAGGGATGGAAGCTACCGGATGTTCACGCTGGTTCGAGCGGCTACTGGCTGAATTAGGTTTCGAGCTGTGGATCGGAGATCCTGCGGAGATCAAGGCCCAGCGCGTGAAGAAGCAGAAGTTCGACCGTGAGGATGCCCGGCTCCTACTCCGGTTGTTGCGGGAAAATAACTTTCCGCAAATTTGGATACCGGATGCCGAGAATCGGGATCTGCGACAACTGCTCTGGCACCGTCATCGGTTAGTGCAAATGCGCACCCGGATCATGAATCAGCTGCATGCGCTAGCGATGAACGAAGGCTATCGCTGGAAGAAAAAGCTATTCAGCGAAACAGGGCGAGCGCAGTTAGAAAAGTTAGCGTTAGCTCCTTGGGCTAGTCGCCGCCGGCAAGAGTTGTTGGAGTTGCTCGACCGTATGAATCCGATAATTGGGGAGTTAACTGCAGCCGTCGAGCGGGAAGCCAGGAAACGACCTGAGGCAATGCGGTTGATGACTCATCCTGGTGTCGGTCCGATTACGGCACTCGCCTACGTGTTGATCATCGGAACTCCGACTCGGTTTCAATGCGGCAAGCAGATCGGCACGTACGTGGGGATGATTCCGTGCGAGAACTCCAGTGCTCGCAAGCAGCGACTTGGACATATCAGCAAGCAAGGCAATTCGTTGTTGCGGTTCTTGTTGGTGGAAGCAGCCCAAGCAGCGGCGCGCATTCATCCTGACTGGAGACGTCGGTACATGCACCTGGCGATGCGTCGACACAAAAGCATTGCCAAGGTAGCCATGGGGCGCAGGCTAGCAGTTCGGTTGTACTGGATGTGGCGGAATGGTAGTGAGTATTCGCAGTCTTTGGAATTCGGTTCGCACGCGGGACAGCTCGGAATCGGAGATGGCGTGAAGTAGTACGCCGTGCACTTGACTGGGCGTCCCGCTCCCTGCAAAGGGAGTTTGAATTACTAATCATGATCGAAGTACGGATCGAAGAGATGTTTAGGTGTGCGCCGGGATGAACCGGCGTGGAGGTGCGGATGAAAGAGCCGTACGGTGAAGGGCCAGCAACCCACACCGGCCCTGAGTCATGCGCGTGACCAGTCGCAAGGCTGTGCGCGAAGCGTTGACAAGGGCACATGCAGGCAGGGTATTGAGCCGCGTAATTCTCAAAAATCAGAGTGCCGACGCCGTACCTAGAGGCGGAAGGTCACACCAACAAGTGCGAAACTGCGAGCACCTGCTGGACTCTGCGAGGTCGAAGACCCCTGCATGCATGGAAACTCCACGCGCGAGATCCGGGAGGCCCCACCAGCGCCCGACACGAGGTAGTGCGCGGGCCGGTTGGAGAAGGTGATGAACCACAAGTCCAATATGAACGTTGGTGGGGAGTCGGACGGTCGTGTAGTACCTGCGAAGTGCCCGAACAAAGGCGGAAAGCCGTCGGCGGAGGGTGCGGAGGGAAGACGACCGACCAAGGAGAACACGGAGCTGACGACCGCGTCCCAGATGCAAAGCTGGGGGAACGTGTTGAGTGGACTGCACCGTGTGCGGGAAGCAGCAAGAAGGGATAAGCGATTACAGTTCACTGCGCTACTACACCATGTTTCCGTTCCGTTACTTCAGGACAGTTTCTATGCGTTGAAACGAGAAGCTGCTCCAGGAGTGGATGGAATGACATGGAAGGATTACGAGACGGACCTGGACAGGCGGCTGGAGGACTTACACGAACGCGTGCATTGGGGTACGTATCGAGCGCAACCTTCCAAGAGAGCCTACATTCTCAAAGCGGACGGACGACAGCGTCCCCTGGGCATTGCTGCCCTGGAAGACAAAATCGTCCAACAAGCAGTGGGGACAGTCCTTGGACAAATCTACGAAGAGGACTTTCTGGGGTTCTCGTACGGGTTCCGACCAGGGCGAAGCCAGCACGCTGCACTGGATGCGCTATGGATCGGGATTATGAGGAAGAAAGTGAACTGGGTGCTAGACGCGGACATTCGTGACTTCTTCGGATCTCTTACGCACGAATGGCTGATCAGATTCGTCAAGCACCGCATTGCTGATCGACGGATCCTCCGCCTAATCAAGAAATGGCTGAGGGCCGGTGTTTCGGAAGATGGAGAATGGTCGAAGACGGAAGTGGGAACTCCGCAAGGATCGGTGATCTCGCCGATGCTAGCGAATGTTTATCTGCATTACGTTTTCGACCTCTGGGTACAACACTGGCGGACGCAGCGGGCCGCGGGAGAAGTCATCGTGGTCCGTTATGCGGATGACGTGGTGTTGGGGTTCCAACACCGAGCGGAAGCGGAGCGGTTTCTGCAAGACTGGCGGGACCGCTTGCGGAGGTTCGGGTTGGAGTTACACCCGGATAAAACACGCCTGATTGAATTCGGGCGTTTTGTAGCAGCAAGTCGGAAGCAACGTGGGAGGGGCAAGCCGGAGACTTTCAACTTTCTGGGGTTCACCCACATCTGTGGACAAGCCAGAAAGAACGGCAAGTTCCTCGTGCTGCGCAAGACCATTCGTAAGCGACTCCTCGCCAAACTGAAAGAGGTGAAGGATGAGCTTCGGAAGCGAATGCATCAGCCGCTGGCGGAGGTAGGGAAGTGGTTGAGGAGCGTGGTTCAAGGCTACTTCAACTATCACGCAGTTCCCGGCAATATCGTCAGTCTGCGGAGTTTTCGGCTTGAGGTGAGCAAACGTTGGTTGCGGGTGTTACATTGCCGTAGCCAGAAAAGCCGGATCACGTGGAAGCGCCTTTCTGGTTTCGTTGAGCAATGGCTCCCTCCACCCAAAATTCTTCATCCATATCCCTACTTCCGTTTCGACGCCAAATATCTGCGGTAGGAGCCGCATGCGGTAATGCCGCACGTGCGGATCTGTGCGGGGGGCGCTGGGCAACTGGCGTCCCTACCGCGACCGGACTGAAGCCGACCGAAAGATTATGAGCGAGCCGTGGTCGTCGAAGCAGCGGTCAAAAAAGGGACAAAGAAGACCACTCTTTGGAGTGAATGGGGAAGTACGCTCAAAAAGTGCTTGACGGAGCCGACATTGTTAGAGATTTCCGAGTATGCGACAAATCGGGACTTAAGAATATAATCTCGGTCGCTGATTCCTTGATCGGCCACGCCCACGCGAGTCCGGTTAGCTTCTTTCATAAGAATACAAAGGAGACCTCATGCGGCATCTTGCTTTTCTCATTTCGATACTCGTGCTCGTAGGATGCAAGACGAATTCAGGCGTTGACGCTTACGGAAGACCGCCGTTCTTGAGCCAGCGTCCAAGACCCTCCGCAGCTTCCACAAGCTTGCGAACACCCGGCGTCTGGGCCGCAGAAACTGGCTGTAACACAGGCACCCGCGCGTGCGGTCTTTGTTTGGTTACGGCCCGGTCGTTAGTGTCGTGGGAATCCAACAAGAAAACTGTCCATCCGAGCTTGCTTGCTGCAAGCAGGACAGACAGAGTTTTTGCCGCGAGAACTTGCCCTGAAGGTCGCGTCAACGGACGGAGCGGAGATCTCTCTTTTCCTTTACCTTCCTGAACTTCCTGCCTCTTCTTACTTTCCCATCTGCTGTTGCATCTTCTTTCGTTCCGCGTCCATGCGCTGCACCATTGCCTCAAACTTCGGCTTTTGCGCATCCGTCAACAGCGCGCGCATCTCGTTCCGCGCTTGCTCCCGCACCACGTCCACATCCGCTTCCGACTTTTCGCGGATGCTCTTGATGCTCGCGTTCGCATTCTTGATAATGTCGTCCATCTTCGCGGTTTGTTCCAGTGTCAGATGATCCACTTCCTTGGTCATGTCCGCCAAGCAGTTGGCACGCCGCTCCGCCTCGCTCATCGGCTGTTGCTGCGATGTCAGCGTCGCCGCATAGCTCCGGTATCCGAAGCTGTACCCAAACACCGCTCCAATCGCCGCGCCGACCAAAAACACCAGCGCCAGCCACAGTCTCGCTTTCCGCAAAGCGTCCGGGTTCATGGCATCTGCTCCACTCTGACCAGTACATCATCGTTTGCCGGAGTGCTCGGTACCGATTTCAAAAATTAGTTCTTCAAACGCTCCCTTAAATCCGCGCTGTGCCTTTCGGACGCGTTCGCGGTCATCGACCCGTCTCGCCGCCCCTTCCTCGGCCTTCCTGGCCTCAACCGTCACCGGCACGCCGGTCTCCTCTGGTTTTTGGGACGTTGCCCGTTGTTTTTTGGTTACGCTATCCTGCACCCCGAAGTTTCTAACGCAAGAAACTAGCATCCATTATTGATTGCAAATGTAGCTAACACGCTGTAGCATCGCGCCAAGACTGCTGCGGTCCTTACCACGTAATTTCCCTAAGAATCGGCCCCGAGTAGCTGCTCGCTAAGGGGGAAGCATATGAGAACACTAAAGAATCCCAGCTCTTTGGTTTTCTTTGTGGTGTTTGAGTGGTCCACAACCGGGAGACGTCCATGAAAATCGGTGTTGACCGTTGGTGCTCGTTCAAACTGATTCCTCTTTTGTCGTTCTTCGCTTTCGCCGTGCAAACCGGCGCGCAAGATAACGTCCGCTACCCACTGAGTGGTCCGACCAACTCGCGCGGTGCGACAGCGAAAACTTCCAAGGCTTCGGCCGCCGACGCGGCCTCGGGTTTTACCTATACCGTCCTTTACAGCTTTTGCTCTGCCGCGAACTGCACAGACGGAAATCTTCCCGCGGCCGGGCTGACTGAGGATGCTGCTGGCAATCTGTATGGCACTACCAGCTCGGGAGGCGCGAACTCGAATCCCGCGTGTGGTTCGAATGGCTGCGGTACGGTATTCAAGCTGGATAATACGGGCCATGAGACCGTGCTCTACAGCTTCTGCTCAGCTTCCAACTGCGCCGATGGCGCTACTCCCCAAGCCGGGCTCATCCGGGATGCGACGGGCAATCTGTTCGGCACCACCACAACGGGAGGTGCGAACTCCAATCCGGATTGCAGCAACGGTTGCGGCACTGTGTTCGAGGTCGACAACAGCGGCCACGAGACCGTTCTTTATAATTTCTGCTCCCACACTCCAATGAAAGGGTTTCCTCCATGCTTGGATGGGTCCAGTCCCCAGGCCGGCCTGATCCAAGACGCTGCAGGTAACCTATACGGCACCACAAAGTTTGGCGGCTCTGCCAATGGCGGCACCGTTTTCAAGCTAGACAACACTGGACACGAGACCGTCCTCAGCGACTTCTGCGCTATTGCTCCTAATTGCCCCGACGGAACTCAGCCCGAATCTGGCCTGATCCAAGACGCTGCCGGTAACCTCTACGGCACTACGTCTGCTGGGGGCATTGGCATCACCACCGTCGGCGGTGGCATCGCCTTCAAATTAGGCAGTACAGGTGGAATCCTCTACAGCTTTTGCTCAGTTTCCAACTGCATGGATGGCGATACCCCCCAGGCCGGGCTGATCCAGGACGCCGCCGGCAACTTGTACGGCACTACGGCCAACGGGGGTGCTGGAGTGGCGCCGCAATGTTGCACCGGCACAGTGTTCAAGTTGGACACCACGGGCCATCACACAATCCTTTACAGCTTCTGCTCAGCTTCCAACTGCACGGATGGCGCTGGCCCCCAGGCCGGGCTCTTTCAGGACGCTGCCGGCAACCTATACAGCACGACCACGGGGGGAGGCGCAAACGCGAATCCCGCTTGCGGTTCGAATGGATGCGGCACCGTGTTCAAGTTGGATAGTACGGCTCACGAGACGGTGGCCTATAGCTTTTGCTCAGCTGCGAACTGCGTGGATGGCGCCAACCCCCAAGCTGGGCTCATTCAGGACGCTGCGGGCAATCTGTACAGCACCGCCTCGGTCGGCGGCGCCAACGGACGCGGCGGAGCGGTATTCAAACTCACTCCGCCCATCCTCGTTATCACCGGCACTCCAGTGAGCATAAGCCCGGGAGACATCACCACCTCGACGATCACTTTGACCCCAGGAGCAATTTTCACTGGAAATGTGGTTCTGACAGCAGCTATTACGTCAAGCCCAGCTGGCGCTCAAGACCCTCCTACGTTCAGCTTCGGCTCGACCAGCCCGGTAAGCATTACGGACACCTCCGGCGCAACGGCTTTGCTCACCATCACCACCACCGCCGCGACGAGCGCAACGCTGGCACATCCAGCTCCGCCAGCGGCTCATTGGTACATCGCTGGCGCCACTGGTCTCGCCTTCGTCTTGCTCATCGGCGTTCCGATGCAACGTCGTGGCAGGTACCCGAGACTGGGTACTCTCGCCTTCCTGGTGATCTTCATCGAAGGGTTGATTGCGTGCGGCGGCGGTGGAAATAGTGGTGGCGGCAACCCCGGTACTACTCCGGGTGCCTACGTCGTGACTGTTACTGGCACATCAGGCAGCGTCACGGCTACAGGAGCCGTCGCTCTAACTGTGCAATAGTCGAATGTGTCCGGAAAAATTGAGTGTCAGTTAGATTGCCATTGGCTGGAGCGTGACTGGAGCCTTCCGGATCGTTGATGAAAAATGCATTCTCGCTGTTTTTGCCACCACCTGATGATGCTGGTATGTTTCGCTCCACAACACTGATACAAGATCCAGTCTGTTTCGCGGACACAACGAGGCTCTCAGTTAACGGCGCATAATCGGTAAAGTAGGTTCGGGGTACTGATTTCGTGATAGTGGCCTCATGATTTCACGAGTTGGAAAGTCTTGTCATCAATGGCTTTCCGAATCCAGCGCATCAGAGTGATAGCCTTGAACTCGGCGAACAACGTCGTACCTTTCGCATCCTCGATTGGTATTGGAAAGCTGTACGCCTGGTCCTGAACCTTGACTACGTAAAAGAAATTGCCGTCTCGGTAGTGAGAGAACTTTACCTTGTTCCCATCACGGACAATCGTTTTATGGATGGGTACGCCGTTTACCAGGCACAGTCCTAAGGACCAGGAAGCAAAGTCAAAGAATTCTGAGCATCAACGCAGCTTATTCGTGGTAGCGTTCTTCAATCTGCCCTTTGATCAGTGTGGCTAAACCCGGAGGGAGAAGACATGAAGAGAGGACAAATTGTCTTTGCGCTCTCGGTTTTATTTGTGCTGATACTCGCATCCGTGTCTGCTCAACAAGGGGGCACATCTCGTACAGGGTGGATCAGTGACGAGAACTGCGGAAAGGAACACACAAAGCCGGGCCGCGCGGACTGCGTGGAGAAATGCTGGCGAGGCGGTGCTTCGGTGGGACACCCGGAATGGAAACCTCAGCGGGCGGTTTTTGTGGCCGACCCGGATCAAGCAATCTGGATTGTCGAAAACCCTGAGGCCGTCAAAAAATTCCCTGCCGCACATGTGACGGTGACGGGAAAATTTGATTTGGCGAAAAAGACGATCCACGTTGAGACGATCACCGGCGTCGCGGATTAGCGTACCTACCTTCTCGGGTTCTAACTTGTCCGATTACGTCGGTGGATTCAATGGGTCGACGCAACACTTAGGTCGAACCCAATTGGCATTGAAAACAAAGGCTAAATCTCTCGCTCAGGTTAAAACAGCCAGAGCACTACCCTGGCTAGGGTTTGAGCGAGTCTAGCCAAATGGATGGATTCCTCCGGGGAAGCATTGTCGAATCAATGCAATAGATGGTGTTGCATCGAGCGTTTGAACCGGCATCGTTTACCAGGCACAAGCGTACACTTCGTGATACTCTGCCGTTTTAAAAACTGAGTGGAAGCGCTCGTGCGAGTTCTTAGCGAAATCGATGTTCTAGTCCGTGACGTTCGGTTGGCCGTCCGCGGATTTTGCAAGTCCCCAGGGTTCGTCATTGCGGTTCTCTTCACGTTGACGCTCGGTATTGGCGCAAACACGGCAATCTTCAGCCTGATTGACGCGTTGTTACTCCGCAAACTACCGGTCGAGCGCCCGAACGAAATCGTGCAACTGACGCCACTTCGCCCCGATGGTATGGTGCTGTTTTCCTATCCGATGTTCCGTGAAATGGAACGAGACCAACAGGTCTTCTCAGGCTTAATAGGTTGGAGCCCCGGGGGCATGGTAAACATCGAAGTCGATGGGACGCTTGCACAAGATAACGTCACCGCTGTGACTGGGAGTTACTACTCGCTGCTCGGTGCAAGGCCGTATCTTGGGCGATTGATTGAACCAGCCGACGCAAGTTTGAACAGTGGTTCGCCCTCCCAAGTTGCGGTTCTTGGTTACGATTTCTGGCGACGACGTCTTGGTGGCAGTCCCGAGATTGTCGGGAAACAAATTCAAATAGAAGGTCAGCCCTTCACCGTTGTAGGGATAACGAATCGTTGGTTCACGGGCATGAGTCCTGGAGAGCCTCCCGAGGTTATCATTCCGCTCACTGCGCAACCTTTGATTCAGGGCAACAGCAATTTTCTGCAGAGCCTAGAGGACCGGTCCTTCCTATGGTTGTACGTGGCTGGACGGCTGAAAGAAAAACTCACGATTGGTCAAGCGCAGGCACAGCTCCAATCAACTTGGCCGGGATTGCTTGCAGCGACCGCTCCGACGCAGACGCCGGGGAGCCGACTGCAGAGATGGCTTTCCATGAAGCTGGACGTCAGGTCCGCGGCGATTGGTATCGCGCCCGAGCTGCGAAATCAATTTAGGCGGCCCTTGTATGTGGTTCTTGGGGTCACCGGAGTGATTTTGCTGGTGGCCTGTGTGAATCTTGCCGGTCTTATGCTGGCGCGAGGGGCAGCCCACAGCCGGGAAATGAGCATACGCTTGGCAATCGGGGCTAACCGGTGGACGCTGGTCCGACAAGTGTTGACAGAGAATTTGGTTTTGTCTGTGGGCGGCGCGCTGTTGGGGTTGCTCACCGCGTTTTGGGGAGCGAACGCCTTGGTGGTGGGGCTGACGCGTCACTATCCAACTCCCGTGCTACTAGACCTTAGACCTGATTTGCGAATCGTATTCGTCACGGCCGGTGTAGCGGTCATCACCGGACTTTTATTTGGTCTTGTGCCCGCCATCAGCGCTTCGCGGAGCGACCCGGTGTCGGCGCTTAGCGAAAATTCGCGGAGCGTGGTGGGACGCCGTGGGTTTCTTGGCAAATCGCTGACTGTCGCCCAGATTGCATTGTCCTTCGTGCTTTTGATAGGGGCTGGCCTACTGGTACGGACCTTTCAAAAACTGAATTCCATCGACCTTGGAATCGACAAAGGTGCTCTCGTCGAAGTTGCACTGGCTCCCAGACCCAATGGTTATCGAGACCTCGACATGAACGAGTATCACCGACAACTAGTAGCACGGATTTCTGCAATACCTGGAGTGCAATCCGTCAGCTTCTCCGATGTGAGTCTTCCGCGGCAGGAAGGATGGCGCGACATGGTTTCCCCGGCGTCAATGGGGTCGAGTGGCCCGATGGCGGATGGCACAACGGTAGCACCTTTGTTCCTGCAGACGCTTGGCATCCGCTTGGTCGAGGGTCGCGACTTTGACTGGAATGATGATGACCGCCGTCCCTCTGCTACCGTTGTCAGTAACAGTCTTGCAAAACAGCTTTTTCCGGGTAGGAGAGCAGTCGGTCAGCACATTCGATTCGGTGTATTTCCTGAGTTTCAATCGTTGGAAGTCATTGGCGTGGCGGACGACGCCCGAATTTTTGATATTCGTAATCAGACTCCACTGACAGTTTATCTGCCTAGCCTCCAACATTCCAAGCTGGCATTATGGGGAAATCTTTTTATACGGGCTGGTGTATCGGGTGGCGCCTTTTTCCGCGACGTGACGCGCGAAGTGGAATCGCTCGGGCACGAGTATGTGACCAAAACGCAGTTGGTCTCAGAGGTTACCAGCGACATGCTTGTGACTGAACAAGTGACCGCAGCTCTTTCCGGAGTCTTTGCTGCGTTGGCGCTCTTGATAGCCTGCGTGGGACTCTACGGGTTGATGTCCTATACCGTGACAAGGAGAACCAAAGAAATTGGTGTTCGCGCGGCTTTGGGAGCACAGCGTGGCAATATTCTGTGGTTAGTATTGCGGCAGTCAATTGCGTTGTCTGTTCTTGGAATCGTGTTCGGGGTGCTTTGCTCTTTGGTGACCAGCCGAGCGCTGGCAAGCATGGTTTATGGGCTTTCCACGCAGGACCCGTCCATAATCTTCGCGGTATCGATTATACTTTTCACCACCACTTTACTTGCCGCCGCATATTTGCCTGCAAGACGCGCCACGCGAATTGAACCGATGGCCGCGCTGCGCCAGGAATAGCATTACAAGAGTCGTAAGCGCCCGATTAGTCGTTAATCGGGAGCTACGCGGAATCCATTCCAACTTGGCTAGGTAAGTGTGGACCTACGACGGAAGTTTGGGACACCCTCCACTCCGCTTTTGTGAGGAGTGGCGAGGAGGCACTCATGGAGTTGCCCAGAAAATGCTCGCGCTGCTCCCTTTCCCCAAAGTTTCCCGACGATTCGAAGCCAGGTCCAGAAGCCAGATATTTGAATCACGCATCTGGCTGTCGGAACGCCATGTAGGAATTGCGTCGAATACTAATTTCCCGCCATCGGGAGAAACGACAGGATTCGTGAGCGACATGTCCGGTTGGGAAGCAATTTTTTGAAGGCCCGATCCATCTACGTTAATTCGGAAAATCGCAGATTGCTTTTTAGATTCGCGCTCTGAAGCAAAAGCGACGTTTTTTCCGTCTGGAAACCATGTCAGCCCAAACCCGGCGTCTTCGTTATCCAGAATTTTGCGCGGCTGAGTGCCATCCGCATTAACGATGCAAAGTGCGGTCGTGGGTGGATTGCTGTTGGAATAAGGACGTAGTTCTGATTGATGCTCGCTATGACAATAAACCTTCGGGTTCCAAAGCTGTGTGAGTAAATATCAGAGTGAACGGGATCAGGCTGGGAAATCGTCAACAGATGTTGTGGAATCTCAGATGAATGAACAAAATCACAGAGATAATTTCGATGTCCCAAAAGTGGACGAGAGGGATGCAGTATACGCAATCGCAAAGGGCCTTATCTCAACCGTACCATTTGCCGGCGGAGTTGCCGGCGAGCTATTCGGCCTCGAGCCTCAGCACCATCGGGTTCGTAACGTCTTTTCGGCTGATGAGGTCCCTTAGTTTTGACAAAGCGGCTTCAGACTGTCCCCTTCTGCGAATTACGTCTAGGATTTGCATGTGCGTTGGCGTGAAATCTTCGACATAACCCAGGAAAAGGCTCTGAACATCCTCTTCAATGTCGAATCCAATTGCCACATTGTTACTGCGTGAGAGAGGGTCCGCTTGAGGTCTCTCGCCCCCACGCTGCGTAAGGTCGCTGATCACCGCTGCTTACACATTTAGTCGTCTGCGATATAAACTTCAAAAATCTTTCACCTAAATTAGACAGAGTCCAACATAACCCAAGTATCCCCAAATTCTCCGCATTGCACCAAAACAGTGCAAATAGGGCAGTTTCGCCCTCTCCTACCACCTAACCCGCGGGCGCGTTGACACGAAAAATGGCGGGGCCTATAGTCAGGGAGTCCCACCTCTTCGAAGTGGCCTGCCTGGTGGATGCCAGGTTAGGAGTTGGCGAATGGGGGCAAGGGAGGGGTTCACGTTCGGGCCTGCCTACGGGAAGTGCGGCTGCCACCAGTTGGGATGGCTAGCTATCCTGGTGATGATTTTCACCTGGATGCCCGGGGCGCGTGCACAGGATGCCGGCGGGACGCCAGCGCCGGGCCAGGCGATCGGAACGGCAACCACAGATAAGACACCCCCCGCCACCTCTGGCACGGACCAAGCGAAGACGACGGAGCCGAAGGCAGAGCTCTCGAGTAAGGATACCGAGACAACATTTAAGGTACGCGTGAACCTAGTGCAGGTGAAGGCCGTCGTCCGCGATAACAAGGGCGAGCTGGTGCGGGGCCTGAAACGGGAAGATTTTCAGGTGTATGACCAGGGGAAGCTGCAGGTTATCAGCACATTTGGAGTGGAGACGCCGGAGACACGGAAGAAGAGAGTGGAGGCGTTGCTAAAGACGCAACAGGACGCCGAGGAAGCGCCAGCGGGAGAAAAGGTGGCGTTACCGGAACGGTTTGTGGCGCTGGTGTTCGACGATATTCATTTAAACATGCAAGATGCGGTTTACGTGAGGAAGAGCGCGAAAAGGCTCATCGATGGAATGACGCCGACCGACCGCATCGGGATCTTTGGGACGTCCGGCCAGGTGGGTGTCGAATACACGAGTGACAAGGCGGCGCTGGAGAAAATGCTGGAGCAGATTTTGCCGCGGCCGAAAATGGGGAAGATCAACGACATGACGAATTGCCCGGACGTGTCGCACTACATGGCGGACCAGTCGATCAACAAGAACGATCCGACGATCCTGGGTGTGGTGACGCAAGAAACCCTGCAGTGTATGTTCCAAGGGAACCCGCAGATGCTGTCGGCGGCGCAGTCGATGGCGTTTTCCGCGTTGCAGCAAGCCCTGGTGGCGGGGGATACCGACAACGAGTTTACTTATCGTGCTTTGGAAGACGTGATCCGAAAATTGGCTACCTTGCCGGGCGAGCGCGTGATGGTGCTGGCGTCGCCGGGATTCTTGTTGAGCACGCAGTATTTGGATGAGACGGGCATCATTGACCGCGCAAACAAAGCGGGGGTAGTGATCAATACCGTGGACGCGCGCGGACTTTATACGACAGATATTCTGGGCGACGTAAGCAAGCCGATGACGGACACCGTGCAGACCACCGGGCTTAAGGCGGGCTACCGCGTCCAGGAACAGAGCGAGAGCGCTTATGTGCTAGGAGATTTCGCGTACGGCACGGGTGGATCGTTTTTTCACAATTCGAATGACCTGGAGGGCGGGTTGAATCGAGCGGGAGGAACGCCAGAGGTGTCTTACATTCTGGGTTTTTCTCCGCAAAATCAGAAGATGGATGGAAGATACCACACGCTGAAAGTGGTGATTACGGAGAAGAGGAAGTACGAAGTGCAGGCGCGGAAAGGGTACTACGCGCCGAGGAAGGTGGATGATCCGAAAGAGCAGGAAAAGGCGGAGATGCAGGAGGCGGTGTTTTCGCAAGACGAGATTCAAGACTTGCCGCTTGATTTGCAGACGCAGTATTTCAAGGCGGGCGATGCGGGCGCGCACTTGAGCGTGGTTTCGAAGATCGACCTGAAGGGAATTCATTTCCGCAAGGCGGAAGGGCGAAACTACGACAACCTGACCGTGGCGACGGTGATTTTTGACGAGAACGGGAATTACGTGACCGGGGGAGAAAAGGTTCTCGAGATGCGGTTGCTGGACAAGACTTACGACCGGTTGAGCCACACGGGATTGGTGATGAAGTCGAGCTTCGAGCTGAAGCCTGGGAAATACATGGTTAGGCAGGTGGTTCGAGATTCGGAAGGGTCGCAAATGGCTGCGAAGAATGGAGCCGTGGTCATACCTGATTAAGGGTGAGACTGCGGCGAAATGGGGGCGGTTATGAAGTTTGTCAAGGACATCGGTGGATGGAGACTCGCGGCGGCGACAGTGCTGGTAGGGTTGCTGCTGACGGCGCACGGTTTGCTGGCACAGGCTCAGCCGCAGACGCAGGAACCGGCGAAACCGGACGGCGGAGCAGAGCAAGCCGTCGCGACGAATCAAACGATCAAAACGGAATCGCGCATCGTGCTGGTGGATGCGGTGGTGACGGACAAGAGGGGTCACTACGTCACGGACCTGGGACAGGGAGATTTCAAGGTTTTCGAGGATAACAAGGAGCAAACGATATCGAGCTTCTCGTCCGAAGCGAACCCAACGGCGCAAGCCGTGGGACAGAGGCACTACATGATTTTGTTTTTCGACAATTCGTCGATGGAAACCGGCGACCGAATTCAGGCCCAGAACGCTGCGGAGAAGTTTATTGAGAGCGATGCGGGACCGGACCGGGTAATGGCGGTTGTGAATTTTGGGGGAACCCTAGTCATCCAGCAGAATTTTACCGCAGATACGAAGCTGCTGACCGCCGCGGTGATGTCGAACAGCGCGCCGCACATCAATTCGAATCCACAGACCGCAAGCGGAGCAAGCGCGGCGAGTCCGCAGCCGGTCATGGTAGCCATGGCAGGGATGCCTTCATTGAGCAATGCAGAGGCGGATTTTGGGGCACGGTCGATGCTGCTTTCGATTCGCAGCTTGGCGAAAAATCTGCGAAGCGTACCAGGGCGGAAAATGCTGATTTTGTTTACGGCAGGTTTTCCGCTGAGTACCGAAAACATGACGGAATTGACCGCGACGATCGATGCTTGCAATAAGGCGAATGTGGCGATTTATACGCTGGACGTGCGTGGGTTGGTGGCGCCTAGTGTGAAGCTCTCAACGCCGGCGAGGAAAGGGAATACGAGCGCGAAAAGAAACGGAGGACCGCGGCTGGTCCTAGCCAGTTTTGAACCACAGCACACCGGTGGAGGTGGGGGAGGCACAGGTGGCGGTGGTGGAACAGGGGGTGGCGGAGGAGCAGGTGGCCACGGCGGAGGAACCGGGGGGACGGGAGGCACCGGCGGTGGTACCGGAGGAGGCGGAGGTAAAGGAGGAACAGGAGGAGGCACTGGAACGAGTGGCGGCGGAAAAGGTGGAGGGACCTCTACGGGGACGCCGGCGTCATCGCCGTATGCAAACTATTACAACAACCCCGCGAACCAGCCGCAGGTGTTGCTGCCGAAAATTCCGAACACGGCCACGACCAACCAGCAAGTGATGCAGATGCTGGCGGAAGGAACGGGTGGATTTGCGATTTACAACACGAATGACCTGCTCGGAGGATTGCAGCGAATCACGGCGGAGGTGAACCAATTTTACGTGTTGGGGTATGTGCCCCGCGAAACCGAAGAGGGAAGCTGCCATACGTTGAAGGTGAAGCTGAACAAGAGCGGCATGGAAGTGCGTTCGCGGTCCGGGTATTGCAATGTGCGGCCGACAAATCCGTTGGACGGGAAGCCGCTCGAGAAGCAGATGGAGGCCCAGGCGGGTGGATCTGCCCAGGGGACAATCCATGCCAGCATGGAGGCACCGTACTTTTATGCGGCGCCAAATGTTGCGCGGGTGAACCTGTCGATGGAGATTCCTGGCGATGCGGTGGTCTTTAACAAGGATAAGGGGAAATATCGCGCCAACGTGAACATTCTAGGAATCGCGTACAAGCCGGATGGCAGCGTAGGAGCGCGGTTCAGCGACACGCTGAACATGGAGATGGAGAAGGATGAATGGAAGGAGTTCGCCAAGGCGCCCTACCGGTATCAGAATCAGTTCGATGCGGCGCCAGGAACTTACAAACTGGCGGTAGTGTTGAGTTCCGGTGGCGAAGGATTTGCCAAAATGGAAAAGCCGCTGCAGATCGATGCTTATGATGGAAACCGGTTCACGCTGGGAGGAGTTGTGCTGTCATCGAGCCTGCAGCGGGTGGACGAGATTCCGACTGAGGTGGACGCGACGCTTCTGGAGGATCGAAAACCATTGATCGTGAAGGGAATGCAGATCACGCCGGCTGCTAGCTACCAGTTCAAGAGGACCGACAACGTTACGGTGTATTCGGAATTATATGCACCGCTGCTGAAGACGGAACCGACGATGAAAGTTGCGGCCGGTTACCGGATTTTCGATTCCGCGAACAAAGAGGTGTTCTTCACGGGAGCAATATCTCTGGACGGATTCGTAGAGAAGGGGAATGCGGTGGTGCCCTTTGCTTTGAAAGTGGATACAAGCAAATTGGTGCCGGGATCGTATCGCCTGGTGTTGCTAGCCGTAGACGGGAAGAATAACCAAGCGCCGCAAAGACCAGTGGAATTCTCTGTGAGCAACTAGCGTAAGGAAGGCCCTAATGGGGGGCTATCCATAGGTAACACTTACCCTTAGGGCCAGCAACTTTCCGCGGCTGGCAGGGTTAGTCTGAGGTATATGCGGAAAGAATCTGTCCTCGATGGTGTCGGCCGAGCGATCGCTCCGCGAAGGCACGCTATTGCTCATAACCCCCAGGCGTTACTGGCAGTGCTGCTGACCATCTGCTGTATCTTCGCGCTGGTGGTCGACGTGCCGGCGTTGGCCGCGGCGACCACTAAAGAGAAAAAGGGCCAGGACCCGGTGCTGAAGGGCCTGCCGATCACAGAACTGAGCAGCGATGAAGCGATTCAGCATGCATTGAACCGTCTGGCGTACGGGCCGCGACCGGGGGATGTCGAACGGGTTCGGCAGATGGGATTGGCCAAATGGATCGACCAGCAATTGAATCCCAAATCGATTGACGACAGCGCTATGGAGGCGAGACTGAATATTTATCCGACATTGCGGATGACTACCGCGCACTTGATGGCGGAATATCCGGATCCGAAGCAGGCCGCCAAGCAGGCGGTACAAGCCAAACAAGAGCCGTCGCAGATGCAGTTGGCGCAGAAACAAGCGGACGATGCTATCACCGCCATGGCGCGGGACATGAATGGCGGAGCGAACGCAACGGCGGGGAACAACGGACCAATGGCAAATGCCAACACAAACGCCGATGCGCCTTCTCCGATGAAACTTAATCCGGCGACGAAAGGTCTTGGAAAAAAAGACTCGCTGGGAGTGGATCCGAATGCGGTGCCAAGAGCGATTTCCGACGACAGCAAGCGGCCGCAGCGCGTAGTGGAAGAGTTGGCGATGACGAAGATGGCGCGCGCGGTTTATAGCGAGCGTCAACTGCAGCAGGTGATGGACGATTTCTGGTTTAACCATTTCAATGTGTTTGCCGGGAAGGGCGAAGTGAAATGGTACTTGACGTCGTACGAACGGGACGTGATCCAGCCGAACGCCCTAGGGAAATTCAAGGATTTGCTGACGGCCACGGCGAAAAGCCCGGCGATGCTGTTCTATCTAGATAATTTTCTGAGTGCCGATCCGAACGCGGCACAGCGGCAGGCAATGATGCGGCAGGCGCGGCGGGGACCGTATTATTCTCCGAATCCCCAACAAGGCCAGAACAAAAAACAGCAGCGCGGTTTGAACGAAAATTACGGGCGCGAATTGATGGAGCTGCACACACTCGGTGTGGATGGCGGCTATACACAGAAGGATGTGACGGAAGTAGCGCGGTGCTTTACGGGATGGACGATCGAGAAGCCCCGAGAGTTGGCGCAATTCAAGTTTGACGAAAAGGTGCACGATCCGTACCCGAAGGTGGTTCTCGGAAAGAAGATTCGTGCGGGCGGGATGAAGGATGGCGAGCAGGTCATCGATCTGTTGGTGAAGAATCCGAACACCGCGAAATTCCTATCGACGAAGCTAGCGAGGAGATTTGTTTCAGATACTCCGCCGCCGGTTTTGGTGGCGAGAATGGCGAAGAGCTTCCAGAAGTCGAATGGGGACATTCGGGAAATGATGCGAACGATGATTTATTCGCCGGAATTCTGGTCTCGAGACGCGTTCCGGGCAAAGGTGAAGACGCCGTACGAACTCGTGGCATCGTCGGTGAGAGTGCTGGGAACTGACGTGGATACGCCGATGCCGTTGGTGCAGTGGGTGAGCCGCATTGGAGAACCTTTGTATCAATGCCAGCCGCCAACGGGATACTCGGACAAGGCGGAGACGTGGGTGAATTCGGGAGCGCTGCTGAACAGACTGAATTTTTCGCTGGCGCTGGCGGGGAACAGAGTACGCGGATCGCGGAGCGATGTGGCCGCGCTGCTGGGAAGCGAGTCGGACGTCGATCCGAAGCAAACGCTGGATCGCGCGGTTGGTGTATTCCTCGGAGAAGCGGCACCGGGGACAGTGGACACGTTGCAGAAGCAGTTGCAAAACCCGCAGGTGTTGCAGGCGAAGCTGGATGATCCGGTGAAGCAAGTGGACTTGGGAGTGTTGACGGGATTGGTGTTGGGAGCACCGGAGTTTCAGAGAAGGTAGATTTTGACCAGGATTCCCTAGCGAATTAAGCGAGGAACCATGCGTGACCAATGTTGCGAGGGCATGAGGCCGGCGAGATTTTCGCGGCGGTATTTTTTGAAGCAGGGTGGAATTGGGCTGGTCGGGTTGAGCACGATGCCGGCTTTTTTGCAGCGTGTGGTTGCTGCGACGCCTTCGAATGGCAAGAAGCAGCTTGTGGTGCTTTTCCAGCGCGGCGCTGCAGACGGATTGAATATTGTCGTGCCGTTTGCGGAGCCGAACTATTACCGGATGCGGCCGACGATCGCGATTCCTGCGCCGAAGCGCGGGACCGGGGACACGGCTGTCGATCTGGACGGATTTTTTGGATTGCACCCAGGATTGGCGGCGTTGGCGCCGCTGTTCCAGAAGAACCAGTTGGCGATTGTGCACGCGGCGGGATCGCCTGATCCGACGCGTTCGCATTTTGACGCGCAGGATTATATGGAGTCCGGGACGCCCGGAGTGAAAGCGACCGAGGACGGGTGGCTGGATCGTGCGATCGGAACGGTGCCGGAAGAGCATGCTTCGCCGTTTCGCGCGGTCGCGATGGGCCCGAATTTGCCGCGGATGCTGCAGGGAAGCACCGGTGCGGTAGCGATTCCGGATTTGCGACAGTTCAAAGTGCAGCCGCAGTCGGCGGCGATGGCGAATGTGGCGGAAGGTGGATTTGAGGCGATGTACTCGCAGAGCGTGGACCATGCGTTGCACGGCACGGGTGCGGAGACGTTTGAAGCCATCGACATGCTCAGAAAGATTGACACAACGAAGTATCCACCGGAGAACGGTGCGGACTATCCGAAGAGCGCCGTAGGACAGAGGTTGCAGCAGATCGGCGTGATGATCAAAGCGAATATCGGCGCAGAAGTGTTGTTCCTGGATTGCGGTGGTTGGGACAACCACGTGAACGAAGGCGGAGCGCAGGGGCAATTGGCGAATTTGCTGAAGGACCTTGGGCAATCGCTGGCGGCATTTCATCAGGACATGGGCGACCGGATGGCAGACATCGTGGTGGTGACGATGAGTGAATTCGGGCGTACAGCAAAGGAAAATGGGAACCGCGGCACCGACCATGGCCACGCGAACTGCATGTTCGTGATGGGCGGAGATGTGAAGGGTGGACGCGTGTACGGCAAGTGGCCCGGGTTGGATGATCACCAATTGAATGAAGGGCGGGATTTGGCGCTAACGACGGATTTTAGAACGGTTGTGGGAGAGATTTTGACGAAGCACCTTGGAGTGCGGGATATGGGGCCAGTGTTTCCCGGATTTGAGAATTCGAGGAAGTTTGTGGGATTGGTGAGGTCGTAGGAAGATGAGAGCTGCCCGCTTCAGAAAGCGGGCCCGAGATAAGCGGGACTTCGGCGCGGACCCTTAAAAAGAGAAACCGTATTGATGCGAGCGTGCAAAGCGCCCGCCTCAGCCTTTGGCTTCGTGCAGGGTGAAAAGGCGGACGCTACATGTCTAGTTGCTTAATTCGCGGATCCAAATGTTGCGATAGCGGACGGGATTGCCGTGATCCTGGAGGGCCAGAGGCAATTTGTCCGGGCCGGGTTTGTACGGAGGGCGCTCGCCGTGGGCGGTCGGGCCAGTGGGTTCGACGTTATCCTGAACGAGGATGCCGTTGTGGAAGACAGTGATGCGCGCGGGACCAAGCAGTTTGCCTGAAGAGTCGAAGCGCGGACCGTGGAAAACGATGTCATAGGATTGCCATTGCCCTGGGGGACGGGACGCGTTGACGAGCGGCGGATATTGGCCATACACGGCGCCAGCTTGGCCGTCGGCGTAGGTTTTGTTCTCGTAGGAATCGAGCACCTGGATTTCGTAGAGCCCCATCAGAAAAACACCGCTGTTGCCGCGATCCTGGCTTTCACCTTTGGGCGGAACGGGTTCGGAAAACTCCACGTGCAACTGGCAATCGCCGAAGGGCGTTCTGGTATGGACATAGCCGGTATGTGGAGCGACTTCGAAATAGCCATTTTCCACTTTCCACTTGGCGGGACCGTCTTCTTTGTCGAGCCATTGAGAGAGATCTTTTCCGTCGAAGAGAACAACGGCGTCGGCGGGTGGTTTGCCTGGAGCGTCTTGAGTGCTGGAGGTACCTGGAGTGACGATGGGAGGAACGGGACGATTGAGGTCGTGGATTTTCCATCTGGTGTCAACTTGGGCAAAACAAGAAGAAGCAAGAAGCAAAGACAATGCAGAAAATGAAGCTACAGCACCGTATATCCTCATTGGTCGCACCTCGATGGGAGCGAACGAAATTCTATCATTGGTTCGACAACCGAGGCGATCGCTAAGGTTCAGGGAAAGAGATGGCGGAAGATTAGCCAGCGGCAGGTCGGGCTGCCGCTGATCGATCAGAGATTTTCGAGGATTTGGAGAAGGCGGGAGCTCGGCTCCCGCACTCCAGGGTTAGTTGGAGCCGCGGATGCGCATGCCGTAGAAGGAGCGGTAGACGAAGCAGAAAGAGACGATGAAAAAGGCGGCGGCGAGGAGGTGCGACAGTCCGCCACCGGTGTTGGCGGTCAGTTTCACGGCGAGCTCGACGGCAAGGAGGCCGAAGAGCGTTGTGAATTTGATGACCGGGTTGAGCGCGACGGAGGAGGTGTCCTTGAAGGGATCGCCGACGGTGTCGCCTATGACGGTGGCGTCGTGCAGAGGAGTGCCTTTTTGCTTTAACTCCACCTCGACGATTTTCTTGGCGTTATCCCAAGCACCGCCGGCATTAGCCATGAAGATGGCTTGGTAGAGACCGAAGATGGCGATGGAGAAAAGATAGCCGATGAAGAAGAAGGGCTCCACGAAAGCGAAGGCGAGAGTGGCGAAGAAAACGGCGATGAAAATGTTGAGCATGCCTTTTTGTGCGTATTGCGTGCAGATGGCGACGACCTTCTTGGAGTCAGAGACACTGGCCTTCTCGATGCCCTCGAGCTTGATATGGGCTTTGATGAATTCGACGGCGCGGTAGGCGCCGGTGGTCACGGCTTGGGTGGAAGCGCCAGTGAACCAGTAGATCATGGCGCCGCCGGTAATCAGGCCGAGGACAAAAGGCGCGTGGAGCAGCGAAAGATTGTTGACGCCGGAAGTGAGGCCATGGGTGAGGGCCATGATGATGGAGAAGATCATGGTGGTGGCGCCGACGACGGCGGTGCCGATCAGTACGGGTTTGGCGGTCGCTTTGAAGGTGTTGCCGGCGCCGTCATTGGCCTCCAGCAGATGCTTGGCGCGTTCGAAGTCCACGTCGATGTCGTAATCCTTCTTTAGTTCCTGAGCGATGTTGGGGACCTGCTCGATGAGAGAAAGCTCATAGACAGACTGCGCATTGTCCGTGACCGGGCCGTAGGAATCGACGGCGATGGTGACGGGTCCCATGCCGAGGAATCCAAAAGCGACGAGACCGAAGGCAAAAACGGGAGCGGCGACCATCAGGCCGCCGAGTCCCATAGTGCTGATGAGATAGCCGACGGACATGAGAGCGACCATCACGATGCCGAGGTAGTAGGCGGAGAAATTGCCCGCGACGAACCCAGAAAGAATGCCGAGAGAAGCGCCGCCTTCTTGCGCGGAGGTGACGACTTCCTTGACGTGACGCGATTCGGTGGAGGTGAACGCTTTGACCAGTTCCGGGATGATGGCACCGGCAAGAGTGCCGCAAGAAATGATGGTCGCGAGTTTCCACCACTGCGAAGAATCATCTCCGAGAACCGGGATGATAACAGCAGAAACAAGGTAGGTGAGCGCGATGGAAACGAAGGAAGTGATCCAGACGAGCCACGTGAGAGGGGTTTCGAAGTTCATTTCCTTGGCAGTGCCGTAGCGGGCTTTCTGGATGGCGCTGTTGATGAAGTAGGCGATGGCGCTAGCGATGAGCATGATGATGCGCATCACGAAGATCCAGACCAGGAGCTGGACCTGAACCGTGGGGCTTTTCACGGCTAGGAGAATGAAGGTGATGAGGGCGACGCCGGTGACACCGTAGGTTTCGAAGCCATCAGCAGTGGGGCCGACAGAGTCTCCGGCATTGTCGCCAGTGCAGTCCGCGATGACGCCGGGGTTGCGGGCATCGTCCTCTTTAATCTTGAAGACGATTTTCATTAAATCGGAGCCGATGTCGGCAATCTTCGTGAAGATACCGCCGGCGATACGAAGAGCAGCCGCGCCGAGAGATTCGCCGATGGCAAAACCGATGAAACAGGGGCCGGCATAGTCTCCCGGGATGAACAGGAGAATGATGAGCATCATCAGGAGTTCGACGCTGATGAGCATCATGCCGACGCTCATACCAGCTTCGAGAGGAATCTTGTTGATGGGATAGGGAATGCCGCGAAGCCCCGCAAAAGCGGTGCGGGAATTGGCGAACGTGTTCACGCGAATGCCGAACCACGCGACGCTGTAGCTACCGCCCATACCGACAAGGCTGAAAAGAAGAATGATCGGGAGAGTGACGAAAACGGACTTGCCTGGGACCGGGGACAGGACGCCGAAATAAAGGACGATGACGATGGCGATGAAAATCCAGAGGAGGAGAAGAAATTTTCCCTGGTTGATGAGGTAGGTCTTACAGGTTTCGTAGATGAGCTCGGAAATTTCGCGCATCGAGCGATGAACCGGCATGTTTTTGAGGCGGTTGAAAATGATCATGCCGAACAGCAAGCCGAGAATGCAGATGCCGATTCCGTAGAGAAGAAGTTTGTGGCCGTCGATGCCGAGGAAAGAGACCGAGGAAAGATCCGGAAGGCGAAGATTCGCCTCACCGCCCGCTTCATCCCTTTGGGCTGCGAACAAGCCAGCGGCAGAAATCAGCGAAAGAGCGGCGGCGGCTGAAAAGCGTTTTGCGAGAATGCTGATCTTGTCCCAGGCAGGGACGATCAAGATGCGCATGAAAGGTCCTCCAGAAGTCTCCCGATGCATATTTTGGGGGCAGAACGCGCGAGCGAGAAGCCGGTCTCCGCCCCAATTACTACCAATACACACACTCGAAGGTCAACGGGGAACGAGGTCCATTGAACCTGCAGCGTCGTTATCCACAAACAGCGGGGAGCATCTCGCCCGCATGGGCGAGAGTCCCATATAACCTAAACGGGACAGGAACCAATCGCTCTGCCTGCACTACCCTCAGACCCCTGGCTGGGTCCACACTATCTCGACTCTAACCTATGTCGCAGGAGAGCGAATGGATGACTTGGATTTATAACATTTCGCTAATGTTGGGTCAAACGCTTTGGAATACAGCGGGGGAGAAATGGTCGGAGAAAGGAATAGCTGATGATAGTATGAAGGGCTACGAAGAGAGCGATGAATTCAGCCGAACCAGGTGAAACTGACAGGATGAACAGGGAAATGGACGGGGTGGCGCAGGCAAAAAAACGTGGCGAGCTGCGATACGATTGGGAGAAGGGCGAAGTACAAGCAATTTACTACACGCCCCTACCGGAATTGGTGTACCGCGCGCAGTCCGTACACCGGGAATTCCACGAGCCCGACCGAGTACAGACATGCCAGCTGATTTCGATTAAAACGGGGGGATGCCCGGAAGACTGCGCATATTGTCCACAGAGCGCGCACTACGATGCGGGTGTGGAGCGGCAGGGATTGTTGGATCCCGAACATGTGGTGGGAGTGGCCCGGGATGCAGCGGGGCGCGGAGTGACGCGTTTTTGTATGGGGGCAGCGTGGCGGGATGCTCCGCAGGGCAAGGACTTCGAGAAAGTGCTGGCAATGGTGCGCGGCGTGGCAGCGTTGGGAATAGAAGTGTGCTGCACGCTCGGGATGTTGACGGACGGGCAGGCGGTGCGGCTGAAGGAAGCGGGGTTGACCGCGTACAACCATAATTTGGATACGTCCCCGGAATTTTATGGGTCGATTATCACGACGCGCGCCTACGACGAACGGTTGAGGACGCTCGCTGCGGTCCGAAGAGCGGGAATCTCGGTGTGCTGTGGCGGGATTCTGGGGATGGGTGAAAAAGCGAGCGATCGCCTGGGATTGTTGCTGCAACTGGCTAATTTACAACCGCATCCGGAGAGCGTGCCGATCAACATGCTGGTGCGCGTGGAAGGGACGCCGCTGGGAGCTATGCCTGCTCTAGATCCACTGGAAATGGTGCGGGCGATCGCAACGGCGCGGATTTTGATGCCGAGTTCGCGGGTACGATTGGCCGCGGGGCGCAAGCAATTGTCTCCGGAGGCGGTCACGCTGTGCTTTTTGGCAGGAGCGAATTCGATTTTTGTCGGTGAAAAGTTGTTGACCACACCAAACCCAGGTCCGGACGAGGATGAACATTTGTTGCAAAGCCTGGGGATGAAGCCGCTGGAGTCTCATGCCGGATGATGTTCTATCGACGTGGAAGGCGACGCTGGCCAAAGGGCTGCAGGCCCTTGAAAAACAGCACCAGCGGCGGAGCCTTGCGGCGATTCACGGAATAGACTTTTGCTCCAATGATTATTTGGGATTGGCAGAGCATCCCGCGCTGCGCGAGGCGGTGCTACACGCGGTTGAGAACGCCGCGAGAATGGGTGGAACGGCATCGCGGCTGCTTTCGGGGCAAACGGAAGGCTGGCTGAAGCTGGAAGAGGAGTTTGCGGCTTTCGCTGGGACGGAAGCGGCGTTGTTTTTCGGCAGCGGGTATGCAGCAAATATGGGATTGTTGTCGGCGCTGGTCGGCCGGGATGACGTGGTGTATTCAGACACGTTGAATCACGCAAGTCTCATTGACGGAATGCGCTTGTCGGGAGCCCGGAAAGTCATTTATCCTCACCTCGATCTTAACGCGCTGGAAAAATCGTTGCGTCAGGATGCCGGCGCGCCATGGCGGAGAATCATCGTCAGCGAAAGCGTGTTCAGCATGAACGGGGATGTCGCTCCGTTGAAGGAGATGGCGTCTCTGGCGGACAGGTTTGGCGCAGCGATGATCGTAGACGAAGCGCACGCGACAGGTGTGCAGGGTAAGACCGGATGTGGATCGGCGGCGCAGGAAGGGATTCTCGGACAGGTGTTGGCGACGATTCATACGTGTGGGAAGGCGCTGGGAAGCGCGGGAGCGTTTGTCTGCGGGCCGGCGGTGATGAAGGACCACCTGATCAATCACGCGCGCACGTTTATCTTTAGCACGGCGCTGCCGCCGTACTTCGCGGGGCAAATCGGGGCTGCGGTTAGGCTTATCGGAGGAATGGATGTGGAGCGGCAGACGTTGTTGGAGCGTGCCAACGGACTGAATCGGGAGTTGCGGCGCGCGGGATTTGATACCGGAGGCAGCGCAAGCCAGATCGTGCCCGTGATTTTGGGAAGCAATGAGGATACATTGCAGGCCGCAACGCATTTGCAGCGCGAAGGATTCGCGGTGCGGGCGATTCGGCCACCGACAGTGCCGGCAGGCCGCGCACGGTTGCGCCTATCGCTGACGATTCGAATTGCTGAGGAAGAGCTGAAACGATTGGTAAAGTCGCTGGTCGAATGGCGTGAGCGAAAATCCGCGGCCGTGGCGGCGAGATACGCATGAGAAGGCACTTTTTCATCACTGGCACCGACACGGGAGTGGGAAAGACAACGCTGGCGGCGTTGCTGTGCGCCGCGCTCGATGCAGTTTACTGGAAGCCTATTCAAACGGGGACGCTCGAGGGTTCGGACCGTGTGACCGTGATGCGGCTGGCGGGAATCGGAACGGACCGCACCTTGGAAGAGGTTTACAAGTTTGTGCCGCCTGTTTCTCCGGATTTAGCTGCACGATGGGCGGGGGTGGAAATTGATTTGGCGCGAATCAACCCGCCGACGAGTCTGTTGAATGACTGGCTGATTGTAGAGGGCGCGGGCGGAGTGCTAGTGCCAATCAACGGCAAACAGTTCATGCTGGATTTAATGGTGAAGTTCAAGCTGCCGGTCATCTTGGCGGCCCGCAGCAGTCTTGGCACGATCAATCATACATTGCTGTCGCTGGCAGCGCTGCACGCGGCGGAGTTGCCGGTGCACGGTGTGGTGCTGATCGGCGACCAGAACCGCGAGAACCGCGAGACCATCGAGAAATTCGGCCACGTTCGCGTGATCGGTGAAATTCCCAAACTTCCCAACTTACACCGCACAGCGCTCATGCAGGTTTTCCTGAACCACTTCGATCGATCCGCATTCGCTCAATGAATTCTCCGCTGCAGATCTGGCATCCATTTACGAATGGTGCGCTCGATCCCGCGCCGATACTGGTACGAAAGGCAGAAGGTGTGTTCCTGCACACCGCAGACGGGCGCAAAATCATCGATGCGATTTCTTCGTGGTGGGTGAATTTGCACGGTCATGCGAATCCGCGGATTGCGGCAGCGATTGCGGAACAGGCCAAGAAGCTGGAACACGTGATCCTGGCGGGATTTTCGCACGACGCGGCGGAGGAATTGGCGGCGCGGCTGAGCAAGTGGTTGCCGAGAGATTTGCGACATCTGTTTTTTTCCGATGATGGGTCGACCGCAGTGGAAGTCGCGCTCAAACTGGCGGTGCAGTATTTTCAGAATTTAGAACGGCCGGAAAAGACAGAGATTGTAGCCTTGGCGCATGGATATCACGGGGATACGGCAGGCGCGATGTCCGTCAGCGACGAATCGCCATTTACGCAGCCGTTTCATTCGATGCGCTATGCGGTGCATCGAGTGAATGCGGCGTATTGCTACCGCTGCCCGGTGGGATTGAAGCGCGAGGCTTGCCGCATCGAGTGCGCGCTGCAGCTGGAAAAGCTGCTGGAGGAGCGTGGAGAAAAGCTCGCAGCGGTTATTGTAGAGCCATTGCTGCAAGGCGCGGGCGGGATGATTGTGCATCCCGTGGAATTTCTGCAGAAGGTACGGGCGCTTTGCACGAAACATGATGTGCTGTTCATTGCGGACGAGGTCCTGACTGGGTTTGGACGAACGGGGAAGATGTTTGCTTGCGATTTAGCGAATGTGGTGCCCGATTTGATGTGCATTTCGAAGGGGATCACCGGCGGATTTCTGGCGATGGGAGTGACGCTGTGCACGGATCGCGTGGAAAAGGCGTTTCGCAGCAAAAACCGGATGCATACGTTCTATCACGGGCACTCGTATACAGGGAACGCGCTGGCCTGCGCCGCGGCGAACGCGAATTTGCAGATCTTTGACGACGAGCCGGTGTTCGACCGGATCGCGACGATAGCAAGGATTAACGGCGAGCGATTGGCGCAGTTGCGTGATACGCACGCGGTGGGCGAGACGCGGCAGATTGGCACGATGGGGGCGATAGAACTTGTGGCCGAGGATGCGGGGTATCTTTCCGGGCTGCGCCCGAAGCTGTATGGATTTTTTCTAGAACGCGGCGTTTTACTGCGACCACTCGGGAATGTTGTGTACGTTTTGCCTCCGTATGTGATTGAGCCGGAGGAGTTGCATCGCGTTTACGACGTGATTGTGGAGGCGATTAATACGCTGCTGTAGCACCTCGCCGAGGACATTGAGGAAGAGAGAAGCAGGCTCATCGCTTCGTTCAGGATGACAACGGCCGCGGGGCTCCCGGAATGCTGGAGGTTGCTATAGCCGCAATCCCTGGAAACAAAACGTTGTGGCATACTCGACGGAGTATGCAGAACTGCGTGACGCGTTCCTGGACCGTGCCCGAGATTCCGGATCTTGAGTGCTTCCGGGTTGTGAATTTTGTCCACGAGTATCCGCGGCATAGCCATGCGACCTGGGCGATCGGTGTGGTGGACGATGGAACCGGAGGCATTTGGTACCGGGGAGCGAATGAGCGCGGTGGACCAGGAGAATTGATCGCGATCAATCCGGGCGAAGTGCATACCGGTTATCCCTTGCAAAGAGGCGGCATCAGTTATTCGATGCTGTACATCGGCGACGACCTGGTGAAAGAGATTCTGCCAGGCATCAGGGAATTGCCGATGTTTCCCGGGATAGCGGTGCAGGATTCCGCCTTCGCGCCGAAGCTGCGTCGCCTGTGCCGCTCGCTGGAATTTGGGGTTTCTTGCTTGAAGACCGAGGCGGAGCTTTTGTCGCAACTCCGCCGACTGTTTATCCGGCATGCGCGAGCGAAGGTGGGGCAGGCGACTGGACAGGAGCCAGGGCAAGTCCGCGCGATCAAGGAATACTTGCGAGCGAATCTACACCGCAACGTGAGCTTGAACGAGTTGGCGGTCCTGACGGGATTGTCGAAGGCGTATGTGATTCGTTCGTTTCGGCGGGCCGTGGGGATGCCCCCGTACGAGTGGCTGCTTCAATTGAGGATCGAAGAGGGGCGGAATCGGCTGAAGGGAGGAAGTTCGATCAGCGAGTTGGCCTTCGAATTGGGTTTTTCGGATCAAAGTCATTTTCACCGGCGCTTCAAGAGGGTCACGGGAATGACGCCGGCTGCTTACGCGCAGGGTCATTATCATTCAAGACAAAATATTGCGGCGCTGAGAGGATGGGAAACGAGGCAGCGGACACCGGCCGTAGCTGAGCGTTTGCGGGGCTGAAAGTCGTACGTGCCGACAGAGGCGTCGGCTTTCGGATCGGAAAACACTCGCCCCTCGAAAGAGTGAGCTACAGGCCTAATCCTCGAGTTGGGAGCATTCAATCGTGGGAATTCAATTAAATGTGAATGGGGTGGTGCACGATGTGGATGTGGAGTCGGATGCGCCGCTGTTGTGGGTGATTCGGGATGAATTGCATTTGACCGGTACGAAATTCGGATGCGGGATCGCGGCTTGCGGAGCCTGCACTGTGCACGTGAACGGAAAAGCCGTGAGGAGTTGCAGCGTTCCGGTGGGATCGGTGGCGAACGCAGAAATTCGGACGATCGAAGGGCTTGGCGCGGGCGGACTGAATTCCGTTCAAGAAGCGTGGATCGAGCACCAGGTACCGCAATGCGGTTATTGCCAGTCCGGAATGATTATGGCGGTCAGCGCATTTTTGGCAACGAATCCCGCGCCCACGGAAGAGCAGTTTGCCGCAGCGATCACCAATATTTGCCGATGCGGGACACTTTCGCGCATTCGGGCCGTGGTGCGGGATTTGGCGGTGCGGAAAAGCGCAAAGGGTGTCCGGTCATGAATCGCAGGAAGTTTTTGTTGGGCGGAGCGACGGCGGCGGGGGCATTGATTGTTGGATATGCCGTTTGGCCGAGTGGAAGACTTGGCAAAGCGGATTTGCTGGCGGCGAAATCCGGGGAACGATTTCTGGCGAACTGGATCAAGCTTGCCAACGATGGAACCATCACAGTGGTCGTTCCGCATTGCGATATGGGCACGGGGATCTACACCTCACTTTCGCAAATGGCGGCGGACGAGCTTGATGCCGATTGGACAAAAGTGCGCGCGGAAACGGCGCCCGCCGATCCGCTTTTCGCAAACAGCGGAATGGCCGAAGGCTTCGGGCTTGAAGAGCTGAATGTGCCCGGCGATCGCATCCCGACTTTTCTAAAGGGACCGACAATAGGATCGATGCGGATCATTGCGGAACATATGGATTTGCAGACGACCGGTGGTTCGTCTGCCGTCCGCTTCACGGGAGTTTACGGGATGCGCGTCGCGGGCGCGGCCGTTCGCGAAATGCTTGTGAAGGCGGCGGCAGCGCGGATGGACACACCGAAGGATGCGTTTCGCACAGAGATGAGCCGGGTCATTCACGTGCCTTCGGGGAAGAGTTTCGGGTATGGCGAGCTTGCGGCCGAGGCGGCGAACTATAGTCCTTCGTCGCATCCGAAATTGAAAGAGAAGAGCGCGTATAAGTTTGTTGGACAGCCCGTTCGGCGGCTGGATATTCCAGCCAAGGTGAACGGCGCGACGCAGTATGGCATCGACACGCAATTGCCGGACATGCTGTACGGAGCGATCCGGATATCGCCAGCGTTTGGCGGCAAGCTGGTTTCGGCGGACGAAACACGCATCGCGCAGAATCGCGGGGTAAAGAAAGTTGTGAAACTCGATGACGCGGTGATTGTAGTGGCCGATCGATTCTGGCGGGCGCGCAAGGCAATGGACACCCTCGACCCCGTTTTTGACGATGGCGGAAAGGGAGACGTTTCCTCGAAGACGATTAGCGAATTGCATCTCGACGGACTGAAAAACGAGAAAATCAAACGAGACATGAAGACGGGCAGTGGCGCCGAGACGCTGAAAGACGGCCCCGTCATCGAGCGAATGTACAATGTGCCATATCTTGCGCACGCGCCGATGGAGCCGGTGAACGCGACGGTGCTCTACAAGAACGACGGAACGCTGGAGGTTTGGGCGGGAACGCAGGACGGGCTGGGCTCTCGGGCGTTCTGCGCCAAGGCGGCCGGACTGAAAATGGAAAAAGTCACATTTCACTTGATGCCAAGCGGGGGCGGTTACGGGCGACGCCTGCCGGACTTGTGGAATTTTCTGACTTACGCAGTGCAAACGGCCAAGGCTGTTCCGGGTTTGCCAGTGAAGCTTATTTTCAACCGCGAGCAGGATATGCAACACGATTTCTATCGTCCCAATGTTACGAGCCGGTTCCGGGCAGGAGTGGACAAGGATGGTTTGCCCACGGTTTGGGTGAACGATTACACCACCAACGATGATCCAAATCCGGAGGCACATATTTTGTACGGCGTGCCGAACCAAGCCTACGGCACGGTAAAGATTCCTGCTCATGTGCCGACCGGGCCATGGCGCAGCGTGGAAGCTTCCTGGCATGGGTTTTTCGTAGAGTCGTTCGTCGATGAATTAGCCCACGAGGCGAAGCGCGATCCGCTGGAGTTCCGCTTGGCATTGCTGAAAGAGAAACCACGGTATTCAGCTACATTGAGCCTGGCTGCCGAAAAAGGCGGCTGGGGAACGCCACTTCCTGCCGGGCGCGGTCGCGGAATTGCGATGGTCGAATGCTTTGGGACAATTGTGGTTCATGTAGCTGAGGTCGAGGTGAAGGAGGACGGCACGGTGAAGGTACGTCGCGTCACCACGGCTGCGGATTGCGGCATGGCTGTAAATCCGGATGGTTTTAGGGCGCAGATGGAGGGTGGAATCATTTTCGGGCTTAGCGCGGCTCTGCATGGCGAGATCACCATCGATCATGGCGCGGTGGTCCAACAGAATTTTCCGGACTATGACGTAGTGCGGCTGGCGGAATGTCCGGAAATCGACGTACATATTCATGAGAGCGATGCGCCACTTGGCGGCGCCGGTGAGCCCGGCATTCCGCCGGTTGCGCCGGCGGTGACGAACGCCATCTTTGCCGTGACGGGTATGCGGATACGCGAACTGCCCGTCAAGAAGCATGCGCTGGGAAAGATGGCGCAGGCAAGTTAAGAAATTCCAATCGCAAGCTGCGTGCGCGCGGAAGCCCGGGTGGACCTCTGATAGACTCCTGAACTGGATTGACGGAGGAGCTATCGTTGGGCGCGCAGCTAAGTGGGTGGAAACAAAAGATTGTAACGTTTTCAGGTGCGCTGGGAGCGCCCGGGCTGTTCTTAATTTCCTTCCTTGATTCCTCGGTGCTGACTTTTCCCGTAATCAACGACCTGCTTTTGATCGAGTTGAGCATTCAGAAGCCGGCGCGGATGCCGTTGTATGCGCTGATGGCGATGACCGGATCGGTGCTGGGGTGCGTGCTGCTTTATTTCATTGCGAAGAAGGGCGGAGAAGCGTTTTTTCGAAACAAGGCAGGAGGACGCGCGCAGGTGATACGGCGGTGGGTGGAAAAGAATGGTTTTGGGGGAATGCTGGTTGCCGCGTTATTACCGCCGCCGACGCCGTTCAAGGTGTTTGTTTTTGCCGCGGGAGTATTCGAGGTGCCGTTGAGCAGTTTCGTTTCGGCGATCGCGCTGGCGAGAGCGATCCGGTACTTGGGGATTGGTTATCTAGCGGTCCGGTATGGGGAACAGGCCATGCCGTTCATTGCGGAGCACAAGCTACAGGTGGCGGCGGTGGTTATTGTGTTTGTGGCGGTGAGTTATGGACTGTCGCGGTTGATTTTGCGAGATGAGGCGGGTGGCGAAGAGAATAGGGTCGGGTGATAGACTCAATTTGGATCACCCAGATCCCACATGCAAAACCGGCCTTCGTAGCTCAGGGCAAGCGTTTGGGGCACCCGAGAAGCTCAGTGGAGGTGGACGTCGCGGGACCAAACTAGCTCTTGATCGGAGATTGCTAAGTGCGAGTCGAGGAGGATGCGAGCAGCGATGCGGTGACGGACTTCGTTTTCGGCGAGGTCGCGCATCGAACGAATGACCACTTCGTAGCCGTCTTCGGTCTTGGCGACGACGGCGCGCGGGAAAGGTACGGAGAGCAAGTATTCCCTGGCGACGCGAGTTTTTTGCGCCGCATCCAGCTCCGAGGAAGGGTCCGGTTTGTGGGAACATTCGGCGCTTTCCGGATCAAAGGCTTTTCCCGGTCCTGCCGGAACGTCGGCGACGCAGAGAAGCGAGCGAGTTTCCACCACGCCGTGCCAAGTGAAAATCGAGATGGCATCGGGGAAAGAGCCGACGCTGCGGGCGGATTCGCCGTGGTAGGAATGCGGCTCGAGCAAGGCCACGCTGCCGGAGTGAAGCAAGGCACGCGCGCCGATATAGAGAACGACGAAGGACAACGCCACAATCGCGCCGTTGCGACCACGAGGATCTTTGTGTTTGACGCCGATTTCGGAGGTGACCAAGCGGATTAATTCTGGAAGCACGATTCCAGCGATGAGAATCGCGAGAATCCAGGGATCGATTAGTGGAAGCCAGTCCGTGACAAAACGGTTGGGCCGGAAAGGCCAGAGAAGTGAGACACCCTCGTCTTGAAAAAGATCCAGAACGAGATGGAAGAGGGCTGCGGCGGCAAGCGGCAAAAAAAGTGTAGGGATTGACTCAGGCTGTTTTCGGGCAAGGTAGCGAGCGAGGAGCGCGGCCAGAACAACGACGACGAGAGTACCGAGCAGCGAGTGAGTATAGGTGCGGCGCGTGGCAAAAAACGCCGCGGGGCCTATGAAGGAGCTGAGAAGGTCGATATCGGCAATGGTTCCCGCGACGAGCATGCCGACAACGACCGGCCAGCGGCGACGAGGAAACAATCCACGCGCGAGGGCATAGGAAGCGAGGGCATGCGTGGCGATGTCCACGATTCAGGTTTTTGAAGCGGCGCCGTTCGCTGGCGCGGAATTGCGTGGCACGAGAAGTTTGAGGGCGCGAGGCACGATCGAGAATTCGATGGGCAGACGGGTTAGAGGCTCGCCATCGACTTGCGCGTAGACCGGATTGGAGTCGAGCGGTTCGCAGACGAGCGATTCGGCTTTCCAGAAGTGGACGCCTTCCTCTTTTCGCAAATTTCCCATCCAGAGAGGCGGCAAGTAGCTGAGATAACGGAAGCCGCTTTGCGTGGTGAGGGCCATGACTTCAAAGCGGTCTTCGAAGAGGTCGGCCTGGTCGGTGATTTTGAAAGGGCCGCCATAGTTTTTCGTGCGTCCGACGACGACGAGAGTGGCTTCAAGTTGATGGTCGCCGGTGCGCACGCGGAAACGCGGAAAAGTGTAGCGAAGAACTTCGCGGGCGCCCTGCCACCAGTAAGCCAGGATGCCGACGCGCGCTTTCAGTCCGAGGTCGACGGAATAGACGATCATGCCGTCGGGGCCTGCACCGGAGACGGAGAGAAAGTAGCGCTTGCGGTCGGGCTGCTCGAGAGGGATGGCAAGGCCTAGAGCGATTTCGCGGATTTCGCCGTTGACGAGACGCCGTGCGGCACGTGGAATGTCCCAAGGAAGATCGAGTTCCTTGGCGAGAATGTTGGCGGTGCCGCCGGGAAGAAGAGCGAGGGGAACGCGGTGGCCATTCGCATAGTTCGCGAGGCCATTCACGACTTCGTTCAGCGTGCCGTCGCCACCGCAAGCGATAACCAGTTGACGCTGATCGCGAACGGCCTGCTGAGCAATTTCCGTAGCGTGACCGGGGCCAGTGGTTTCGGCGAGGTCGGCCTCAATGCCGCCGGAAGAGAGGATCCGTCGGGCCTCATCGACGAGACGGCGACGCCCGTTGCCGCCGGTGCCGGCGTTGGGGTTATGAATCAGCAGAGCGTTTTGGATCGGAGCGTCCATACATTCCGGCTCGAAACGAAAGGTTAATTGTAACTGAAAAGGGAGAGAGCAAGAGAGGGAACAAAAATGCAAGAATGAAGGAATGAAGCAACGCGGCAAAAAGCACTATTTTTTATTCTTTTTCGGTGCTGGGGCAAAGTAACCGTGGCGAGCCTGAACGCTCGTGCCGGGATGATTCACTTTGACTTTTATGCGGTGGTAGGCACCGTTGGATTTTATTTGTGCGGTCGAGAACGAGAGAAGATAAAGATAGCCAGGTCCGGAGGTTAGGTTGCCGAGTCTAGACACCAGGTCGTTATTGTTGTGAAACAGGGTGCCACCACTGCCGTCGGTCAGTTCGGTCATGACGTCTGCATCTGAAAGCATAGAAGCCTGACGACACCGGTGCTGAAACTCTGCAGCCATCGGGGAGCCGCCGCCTTGTCGCGAAGAGTCGAGATTTGTGGTGTAAAGGCCGCGCGCGCTAACGCGTTAATAGTGACATTGGACTGCGCGGCGGCATCCAGGACCTCCGACTTGAGGATCATGGCAACTGGGTCGGGGGTGAGAAAGCCCGGCGAGACAAGGATGAAATATCCCTTCCGACCTGCAGAGCGGAGTTATATCACGGTTTTGAGCGGCACGCTGGCGGTGTGTTATGTTGACTGTTATTGAGCGCGTGGGCACCCGGCACAGCAAAAACACGCTGCTCGAGCTGAGGAATATGTCCGTCGGCAATCGCGCGACAAAGACCGGGTCGCATCCAGGGCGTTTGTTGCTTTGGCGAACGCTTCTGACCCTCCTGGCATTGTTGATCGCGGCAATTTCTCAGGGTCCTTCGGCGGAGGGAAGCGAGTCCGTCCGGCAGAAGGACAATAACGAACAGACTGTCAACGCGGAAAGTGCGTATCTGGAGGACACACCAAAGCAACTGGTGAAGCATGTTCCGGAACTGAAGGGAATGCACCCCGCCGCCGATCAGGAGCCGCTGCCAACGATCTTGAAAAAAACAGCGGAAAGAGTGGATGAATTTCTCAACAATGTCGTCGATCTGGTGGCGCAGGAAGAGATCAAACAGGAGAGAAATGGGATTCGAAGCGCTGGAAAGCCCGCGCAAGACAACTACTTGATCCTGCGTCACGGGGAAGGTGCGGAGGCAGGCTTCGATGAGTTCCGGATGGATGAAGAAGGGAATCGAATGGACGCGAGTCCACGCCGGGGCTTTCTTGTCACGTCAGGGTTTGCATTGACCTGCATGCAATTCTCTTCTGCTTTTCAACTGGCTTCGACCTTCCGTTATCTTGGCGATCAAAGGATAGCCAAGCGTGAGGCATACGTGGTGGCGTTTGCCCAATTGTCTGGGGAAACCGGCCTCGAGGTCACCATGATAGGGCCCGGTGGATCGGAGGCGCACATGGAGCTCCAGGGAATCGTATGGGTGGATAAAGAGAATTTTCACATTCTGCGAATGAGGACGGACCTTCTGGCGCCACAACCAAAAGTCGGCCTGGATGCACAGACCACGAAAGTGAATTTCAGCGAAGTGCGGCTGCAGGACGTCGCGACTCCTTTGTGGCTGCCGCAGGATGTGGTGGTTTACCTGAAATTGGGACCGGTTCCGAACAGGCCTTTTGAAGTGGGATTCAAAAACGAGCATCACTATACGAATTACCGGCGGTATAGGGTTACAACGAAGATCGTGGGGCCGGGATAGGCGGGCTTTATTTCCAGGCGGCGTTCGCGATGCGGTGAGATTTGCAGGGTAAAAAGGTCGCTTATAATGCACTCCGAAAGGGCACGCGGAGGAGATGGGGCGGCATGGCGAAGGCGCAAATGGCTAAGGCCAACGGAAAAGTGAAGAAGGAAGTGGAAAAGCTGCGGGAGGAAATCCGGCGGCACGAATATTTGTACCACGTGGCGGATGAGCCGGAGATTTCCGACGCGGCATTCGACAAGTTGATGAACCGGCTAAAAGAGATTGAAGTCGCGCATCCGGAATTGGTGACTGCGGATACCCCCACGGTGCGTGTGGGAGGCGCGCCGCGCGAAGGATTCACCACGGTAAAGCACGCGCGGGCGATGCTGAGCCTGGACAATGCATTTTCATTCGATGCGCTGAAGGATTGGGACCGGCGAGTGAGGGAGGGCACGGGGCGGCTGGTGAATGAGTACATCGCCGAGCACAAGTTTGATGGCTTGAGCATTTCATTGCAGTACGAGGGTGGGGTGCTGGTGCGAGGGGTGACCCGTGGGGATGGAACCACCGGGGAAGACGTTACGCCCAATGTGAAGACCATCCGATCGATTCCGCTGCGGGTGGATGCGGCGACGCAAAGGAAGGTGAAGCTCCCGGCTGCGTTTGAAGTTCGCGGCGAGACCATGATGACGCGAAAGTCGTTTGAGGCGTTGAATCGGCAACAAGAGGAGAGCGGTGGGAAGATTTTCGTGAATCCGCGGAATGCGGCGGCGGGAGCGGTGCGCGTGCTGGACCCGGCCATTACGGCGCAACGAAGGCTGGACTTTTTTGCTTACTACCTTTACGTGGATGGCAAGGTGCCATTTCCGAAGCATTCGGATTCGCTGGAGGCGCTAAAGCAGATGAGGTTTCGCGCTTCCACGGACTGGAAACTGTGCGACGGCATCGATGAAGTGATCGCTTATTGCGAGGCGTGGGACACGAAGCGCGAGAAGTTGCCGTATGAGATTGATGGAGTGGTGATCAAGCTGAATTCCACCGCGCTGCAGAATGAGCTGGGATTCACGTCGAAAGCTCCCAGGTGGGCGATTGCGTACAAATATCCCGCGAGGCAAGAAACGACGGTGGTGCGGGACATTCTGGTGAATGTGGGGAGGACCGGCGCGCTTACGCCAGTGGCGATACTGGAACCTGTGCAGGTCGGCGGCGTGACAGTGAGCCGCTCCACGCTGCACAACATGGACGAGATTGAGCGGTTGGGGGTTCAGATCGGGGATACAGTGCTGATCGAGCGCGCCGGTGAAGTGATACCGCACGTCCTAAAGGTGGTGAAAGAGGGGAAGGACCGCAGGCCGTTTCAGATGCCGAAGAAGTGTCCGGTGTGCGGGAGCACGATTCACCGCGTGGAAGGGGAAGTGGCCTACCGGTGCGTGAATTCGGCTTGCCCAGCGAAGTTGAAGGAATCGGCGCAGCACTATGCTGGCCGCCATGCAATGGATATCGATGGCCTGGGCGAGAAGATTGTGGACCAGTTGGTGGAGAAGGGAATGGTAAAGGACGTTGCTGATTTGTATTCGCTGAAAGTGGAAGAGGTGGCGGAGTTGGAAAGAATGGCGGAAAAGTCCGCGCAGAATTTGATCGACGAGATTCAAGGAAGCAAAAAGCAGCCGCTGGCGCGGCTGATTTATGCGCTGGGGATTCAGTTTGTCGGGGAACGGACGGGGCAACTGCTGGCGGAACAGTTTTCGTCGGTAGAAGAGTTGGCGGGGGCGACAACGGAGGAACTGGAGAATGTGCCGGAAGTGGGGCCGAAGGTGGCTTCGAGTATCACGGAGTTTTTTAGCGAGCCGGCGAACCGAAATGTGATCAAGAGGCTGAATAAGGCGGGCGTGCGGCCGACGGCTGAAAAACGAGTCGTCAAAAGCCAGAAATTGGCAGGGAAGTCGTTCGTGTTTACCGGCGGCTTGGCCAATCGATCTAGAGAAGAGGCAGGCGTGTTGGTGCAGCAACACGGCGGGAAAGTGAGCAGTTCGGTGAGCAAGAAGACGGATTACGTGGTGGTGGGGACGGACCCGGGATCGAAGTATGACAAGGCGAAAGAATTGGGTGTGGCGACTTTGACAGAGCGGGAGTTTGAGAAGTTGATCGGGGCGAAGTGAGGTCGAGCTCAATCTGTTGAATTGTCAATTCGACCTGTAGCCATGGCCAGGAATCGCGAGAGTATCGTTCCTACCCGTCGCGGTGTAACGAGGAAAACCAGCAGAGCCACCATCCCAATACCAAACTACTTCCAGAAACTCTTGGTGATTTGCAGAGAGCCGCCGGTTTGGTGTCCCCATAGCTTTAACAAGGAGTGGTCTACTTTGTGTATTTCCTGGATGGCCTCATTCCGGATACGAGCTAAGGAATAATCTTCCTTTTTTAGCCGAGCATAGGCGTGGGCTATCAGCTTCGGGACTTTGGCCTCATATTCAGTGGGGTCGTATCCGGTCTCGAACGCGTCATTCAATTCGAACGGATCTTCTGACATCTCACCGCTCTCGGTGAAATACATCATGCGCTTTTCGAGGTCGGAGAACGTGATGCTTTGAAAGAAACGCCTGTCGAACCGTTTGTTGAACGACGAAATTCTTGGTTTCGCGGACATACATTGGCGGAATAATAAACCTAAAGTAACCATACGTGTGGTAGCGACCAAGAAGGCGCTGGCATGAAAGCTCAGCGCTACATGAGTTTGCGCGATATAATGGAGGTGGCGGGTGAGCTGGATGATCGCTGGCTTGGTTGCGCAAGCGGCCAAGCGGGAGGAAAGTCCGGACACCACTTTGCGAGTGGAGATGCCGGACGAAAGTCCGGCGCTACAGGAGCAGGGTAGGGCAACGCGCCTGGTAACGCCAGGGGAACGGTAGCATAGACTTGAGTTTGTGATTCTGCGATCGCGGACAATGGGAGCGCGGTTGACCGTAGATGAAGAACACAGGCTAAAGTCTATGCTACGGTTCACGGAAAGTGCCACAGAGAAGATACCGCCGGCGAAGCGTCTCCCGGTGATCGCCCGGAGGAAAACCTTTGGGATGTCTTCGAATGGAACGCGACGAAGGTAAGGGTGAAAAGGTGGGGTAAGAGCCCACCGCTCCGTCAGCAATGGCGGAGGCACGGCAAACCCCGCGTGGTGCAAGACCAAATAGGAGGGCAGAGCTGGCCCGGCTCGTTGAGCGCGCTCGAAAGAGCGAGCTCCCTTTCATCCAGCGCAAGTTGCATGGAAGGATGAACCCTCGGGTAGGTCGCTCGATCCCGGCCGCGAGGCCGGGGCTAGAGGAATGATCGTCGCGGTGCAGTCGCAAGAGCGGCGCCGCACAGAATCCGGCTTACAGGCTCATCCGCCATAAAGTATTTGAAGAAGAAGCACTTAGGTTTTGCCGGTCAGCGATTGTGGCAAGGTTGTGGCAAAACTTTTTGCTGAAATCACACCACTTATTCAAATTAGAGTTTGAACACACCCTAGCCTTGGGGTGTTTTCTTCTGCTTTTTCAATTTTTGCGCCTAATTGGGCTTCCTGTGCGCGTTCTTGTCTGCTTCTGAAGGCATTTTGGCGGTTTCTTCGATACCAGTACCAGTCTCAAGAATGTTACGCACGCGGTCACGCAGTTCTTTCACGAACGGTGTGTAGTGCCTCTCCACCGTGTCGATTGTGTCTCCGAGCATCTTGGCAACATCGTAGGGAGAGGCACCACGGCTGAGCATGTCCACCGCAAGAGTGTCACGAAACCTATGGGGATGCGCACCAGCAACGCCAGCACGCTTTCCCAGTGCCAGCATCCGTGTGTAGAGCCTTGGTCGCGTCATTACATTGCCCGTGGCGGGATTGAGCAGCACACGGTCTGATGTTTGCGGCCTCAGCTTTTCGCGCTCTGCTTCTAACGCGAAGACCAGCTCTGCGTGGAGAGGCAGGATGACCCTCTTCTTGCGCTTCTGCGTGACACGCTCAATCTCCCTGTGGTCAAGATGAACTTCAGACCATGTGAGCTTCACTGCGTCCACACCGCGAAGCCCTGTCCATCGGAGAAGCAGAAACATCAGCAGGTCTGAGCCAGCCTGCTCACGCATCTTGGAAAGCTGCGCAGCTGTAAACGGTTCTGCACCGTTCTGTGGGTTCTCACCCGGCCTGCCTTCCATGCGCACTGGGTTTTTCACTACCATCTCATTCTCAACTGCGAATGAGAACATGCGGTGCAAGATGGCAGCGTCAAGCGCTAGACCTGTGGCACCACGAGAATGCTTCTTTTTGTTGATGCGCTCCACACGCCAGACCTTGAAGCGTTCCACAAGTGGCCTGCTGATGTCCTGCAGCATAGTGATTTTCTCGGCGGCCAGAAACTCACCAAACTCACGGATGGTGAGTTCATAGCGGTCGGACGTTGACTGTGCACTTGCCCACCTTCACGCGCTGTTCTCTGAATACAGAGAAGCCAGCCTTCAAATCTTCCCACGTGGGCAGTTGCTTGGGCTTCACGCCAGCATAGTCAGAGAAATTCTTATAGGTGCGAAAGGGAAGTTGTACCTGCAACTTCTTCCAAAGCAAGGATTCTGGCCCTTCGGCCAATGCAGTTTCTATCCTGTGAATCAAACGCAACGCGACATCGCGGCTTCTTGTTCCAAGGACCCACGCAGACGGCAGTTCTTCTCGTAGTAGTATGCGAAGTATTTTCTGCCACGTTTCTCAGCTGTAATCATGGGAGAGCCTTCGTGTACTTAGCTTCCATGCGCAAGACGACGGCAGCAGGGACAAGTTTCTTGCTCTTCCGTCCTGCGACGAATACTTGACCCATCTGGCGGCCCTTGGGCGAAAAGAGCGCTATATTCGACAAAAGGCTTCTGCCACATCGTCATGAAACACCGAGCATAAATTTTTCCAAAGAAAGCAGTGCGGAGTCTGCAACAGAAAGCGGTGGAAAAAGAACGCCGCCTAGCTCTTGGTATGGTATAACTCTCATCGGCAGGTAGCGCCCGCAAACGTGGGGCTAGATGTAGTAGACGGTTTTTGACAACATACAGTATATTGTGTAAAAAACTGAAAGGGAGGATTAAACGCCCTAACTATGTCGGCTCACACGCACCTCACATTTGAGCGTTTGCCCAAAGATCTACAGGAAAGACTAGGTCCGGTGCTCCGACCCGCGTTCGGGCGGAGAAAACATCTAAAGCTGAACAACGTATACGAGGGAGACGCCAGAAAATTGCTCCCTCAAATCGAGCCGAATAGTGTCGCGCTCAGCGTCTGGTCGCCCCCTTACTTCGTGGGGAAAAGCTATGAGTCCGACCTTTCATTTAATGATTGGCAGTTCCTCCTGAAGGAGGTCATAGCACTCCATTTCCCGATAATCAAGCCAGGTGGATTCTTGGTGATAAATATTGCGGACATCCTTTGCTTCAAAGACCTTTCTATGCCGAAAATACAGGCAGAGGCATTGAACCAGCGCCGGTCACCGGTCACGAGAGAAATGGTTCTTCGAGCCGCCGAGGAGCATCCCGAGATGAACCGCTACCAACTCGCTGCCCTCTTGGGATGCAGCGAGCAGACAATCGACCGCCGATTGAATGGAAACAACATACGGGGAGGAAAATACGAAACGCAGACGCGTGTCAGGATCGTGGGAGGCCTTGTCGAGGACTGGGCCCTGAATGCTGGATTCTATTCGCATGACCGCCGAATCTGGGTCAAGGATGCCGCCTGGGAGAACAGCCGTTGGGCAAGTTTGTCATACCGTTCGGTCGATGAGTTCGAATACTTGTATTTCTTCTGGAAGCCGGGCGTCACGAAGGTTGACCGTGCACGGCTGACGAAAAGTGAATGGAGGGATTGGGGCTCTAGAGGTGTTTGGACAATCCCATCCGTTAGGGCTAACGACGACCACGAAGCTAAGTTTCCGCTTGAATTACCTAGCCGAGTCATACGACTTTTGACCGAGCCTCACGAGACGGTCTTGGACTGCTTTTTAGGGAGCGGGACAACGGCGATGGCTGCAATTCGCGGGAAGCGACGGTTCATTGGGATTGAGAAGGAACCAAAGTCTGTTCGACTCGCACGCCAGCAAATCGGTGCAATGAAATAGTCCAGTGTTCACCAATCCATCCGAGCTCGATCCCGAAAAGATTGAACAAATAGAGAAGGCGTCTGCCCGTTTGGTTACGCAAGCTATCTACGAGTTTAAAGACACGGCGTCTGAAATCTTTAGCAAAGAAAGGGACCAGGCTCAAGATATCGCTGAGGACGTTACGAGAGAGGCACTCGACAGACTCGGCGTTTCTCGAATGGACCTTCGACTGTTTGGAAAAATCGACTACAAGCGTGCCAGGTATGTATTTCATCCAGAATACGCGGTTCGTCAAGCCTTGCTAGTGGATTCCAAGGCTGAGAAGGAACACGGTACGGCCACTATCCAGACTGCACAAACCTCCATGAGAATAAGACACGTTAGAGCACATACAAACGTTGATGTTCCCGGCGAACTGCCCACTATCATAGAGAGCGAAAAAGGGGATTGCATCACAACGACGATCTTGTGAAATACGAATATCGAGATGAACCTTCCAGCAAGCTAATAGCAATCATAATAGCGGCGCTCCCCTACGGAAAGCTGCAAGATCGCTATAATCCGACAGCGGCCGACACGATATGGAGAGCTGGCAGGAACGCACCTACCCTCGGAGAACCGTTTCGAGTACGACTGGTGTTCGATTTACTAAAGACAAAAAAAACATGGCGTGTTCAATCCATTTCGCTGCCTCCGAATGCGCCCGCACCTACTTCTAGTTCGTTTCCCTGGGATGAGTAGCCAGAGGGACAGGATGATCTTCAGCCGACCTGCGGACCTAGCTCTTCCGGCACATCCGACAAACAGTGTCGCGCGCAGTAGGGAATGCGACCGGAGTCTTAGCCTTGCCACATCGGGAACAGATTCGTCGGCCATTCGCGGCCAATTTGCGGCGACTGTAGACAGCGCCCGGCTCGAAGGCGAACTAAGCAGCCCGGCCCGGTTAGGCAACCGTCAGGACTTAAAACACAAGATTATTGCGGTTGTTTCCTCATGTCATGGCTCGTTGTTGTATGGTCTTCCTTATTCTCGTAAGTAGCGTGGATGGTTTTGCCGTCCGGTGCGACAGTCAAGCGTAAGATGCTAACAACTTTCCCGTCTTGTTTATTAGTTTGCTCGACCGTACTTGGGCTTAGCAGTTTCACTGAGACCATAGTATGAGCTGGGTCGTCTTCGACGAGATAGTCCCTGCCATCGAATTTCGCCTGGAACTTTTCGCCAAGTGGAGTTTCCGCGCTAAATCCATCTGCGGTGCATCTGTAACTGACTATCGACCCGTTCCTCGACTTGCTCGTTTTGTAAGCTTGCCATGAGCCGGATAGGGCATGAGAGCCAGCAGGGCCCCGCTCAACTCGCTCTTGAAGCGCTATCTTCAGTCGCTCCCGTAGAGGCATCGGTTCTGCGGTGCAATTTGCCAGCATCGACGAGGTTATGTCGGCCTGAGCGGCGTACTTCTTGAATGCACCCACGCAGTTCTCAATCAGTTAGAAAGTTGTGGCAAGGGACGTGTTTGGATTTGTGCCCATTTTTGCGCCTTCACTGGTTTTACACATGGGCAGTCTTGTTCTCGGCGATCTTCTTCTCACCGGTCTTGTTCTCATTCGCGCGGGTTGCTCTCGCCTTGTTCTCAGTCGCAGCACCTTTCATCCCAATATGGAGTTTCGCGCTATCAACACCACCTCTCCAGTAACGGCGTTTACCAGCACTACAGCTCCTTCCTCACCCGACTGTGCCTAATGATACATACAGCCGTTTGAGCCAGAGCTAGACTCGCAGAGGAGATACAGCGTGCTAAACATAAAAACCATGAAAGCAGCAGTTGTTGAAAAATTTGGCGAGCCATTAATCGTGCGAGAAGTTCCAATCCCAAGGCCTGGTCCAGGCCAAGCACTGGTAGAAGTCTTTGCGACCGGGGTATGTCATACGGATCTGCACGCTGTCGATGGCGATTGGCCGGTCAAGCCAATGATGCCGCTCATTCCAGGCCACGAAGGGACAGGAATCGTCGCAGCTCTCGGGCCGGGAGTAACACACCTGAAAGAAGGCGATCGCGTCGGAATCGCATGGCTACATAGTGCGTGCGGGCATTGCGATTACTGTCTTGCCGGCTGGGAGACGCTCTGCCCAGACCAACAGAACTCGGGATATTCAGTGAACGGAACCTTCGCACAGTTCGCATTGGGGCAGGCAGATTACTTGGGCCGAATTCCCAAGAACCTTTCATTTGTTGATGCGGCTCCGATCTTATGCGCGGGCGTCACGACGTATAAAGGATTGAAAATGACTGAGGCGCGGCCGGGAGAATGGGTTGTGATCTCTGGAGTGGGCGGCCTGGGCCACGTAGCGATTCAGTATGCAAAGGCCATGGGACTGCACGTCGCGGCAGTGGACCTGGGCCCAGAAAAGATGGCTCTAGCGCGAAAGCTCGGAGCTGAAATCACCATCGATGCGAAAACAGGAGATCCTGCGACAGAAATCCAGAAACAAATCGGCGGGGCGCACGGAGCATTGGTCACGGCGGTTTCACCAATCGCCTTCAAGCAAGCCGTCAGCATGCTTCGTCGCGGTGGGACTTGCGTCCTGAATGGTCTCCCGCCGGGAGAATTTCCCGTTTCGATTTTCGATGTGGTTCTAAACGGCTACACAATCCGGGGTTCCATCGTTGGCACTCGCTTGGACCTGGAAGAGTCGCTCGCGTTTGCTGGAGACGGCAAAGTCAAGGCAACGATCGAGACACTGCCACTGGAATCAATCAATGCAGTGTTCAGCCGACTAAAGAAGGGACAGATCAACGGGCGCGTTGTACTCGGTCTCCGGGAGGAAACGCTTGCGAAGGCGGCGGCGCGATAGCAGAATTCGAAAAATTCTCAACTCCCGATAAGCCCTAACTGCGTCTTCGACGCGTCGCTAGTGCCAGAAACTTGTCTAGAGTTCTCCCCTTTGCCAGTGTGTGGTGCAAGGATTTGGCTCGGCAAGCTAAGGCCGCTAAACGACATGGCGCTTCGTGCTCGACGATAAGCATGGCTCCGGTACTGGCAATCACTAGTGTGGTGGCAGGAACCTCGTGGTTGAGGTTCTTTGACCCGTCCCGCTCAATTGCGTTATTCGCCTACTGCTGGACGCTTACGGCTTTTCCGCTGGAGGATGGTTCTGCGGAGGCGGTGCACTCTGGTGCGGCTGTTGATGGGTCTGGATTTTCTCCTGCTGAGAAGTGTGCTTTTGCTCGAGTTGCTGGGTCTGCTCAGCGTGGTGCTGCTCCATCTGCTGTTTTTGAGGTTCAGTGGTGTTTTTCTTGGCGGCTAGCTGGTGTTCTTTGTCTTGTTGTTGCTGCAGCTTCTGATGTTCCTGATTTTGTTTGGCGGCTAGCTGGTCTTGCTGTCGTTGATATTTCTGGTCCGTTGCAGGCTTGCCGGTGGCCGGCGCCGTGTACTTGTGCGGCTGTACTTCGCTGGCATGATTGTTGGAGCTGGCATGTGCTGCGTTGTTGTTTGCTGGACGAGCCTCATTCGGGGTGGCGGCGTGCTCGGGAGCTTTGTTGGGAGCCGGCTCTTCCTTCGCAGGTTCGGTGTTGCCCTTAAACTCTTCGGACTTGGACGTGGCGGCGAGAGGGGGCTTGCCCTGATTGGTGGAGGAGCGTGACTCTGGGTTGGAACGGGCTTGTTCCCTATGTTGGTTCTGCGCCGCAACCGGACCGGTGTGCCGTTCCTTATCGTAGGTTACTTCTTGCGACGACGGCCGCTCATTGACGCCGCCATTGCCGCCATTGTAGCTCACGCGGTTTCCCGAGTTGTATTCGACCCTGGTGTTATAGGTGTTGTGGATGTTCTGGTTGTTTATGCGATTTACAGAGGTGTTGTAATAAAAATGATTGTTTTCCCACCGGCCGCCTTCGTAGCCGCGACCTCCGTACCCGTATCCGTAATTGATCCCGCCATAATACCCAACGTGCGGGCCCCAATAACCTTCATGGAATAAGAACGCGTTGCCGCCCCAACCCCAGTATCCGGGGGTCCAAAGGAAACCGACTTCAGGAGATTCGATCCATGTGCCGTCCACCCAGTAATAGTTGTTCCCGTCCCAGGCCCAATAACCGGGCGTCCAGATGTAGCCGTCCCCGGGACAGATGGGTTGCTCGTAAACGGGGAGCGCCGGCGGACCAAAAGATACAGAAACACCGATTTGAGCGAATGATGCAGCGGAGAGACACATCAGCAAAAGTGCAAAGAGTAGCGAACGAATTGAATTGAGTTTATGCATTGTGATTCCTTCTTCCTGCTCAATTTTTGCCATCGATGCGAGCTGCTTCGGAGCCTTGAACTTGGACACCCGAGTATCCAGCTTTGTGAAACGCAATGCTGTTCGATAGTGCACATTTCGGTGTACTGCAACGTCTCGTCTTTCGGGAGTTCCTCGATGTTGACTCCGGGTGTGTGGGCCGAGGTCAATATGGGCAACCAACACCTACGATTAGTCTCGCAGCAGAGCGCTCGCGCAGTGCACGGATCGCGGATTACGCCGATGCTCGTCGGCTGTGCTGTAGAAACGCGAGTATTTTCCGCGTTGATCAGGTCCTTGTGGGTTGAACACATGCCATGCGGGACTCCCGAAATCACTTTGAGTGTGGTCCGTCTGACAATTTTCGACGAAAGGAGGGCCGAGGTGCCGATCGGCACGATCTGATCGCCAAACTTTCTTCTTTTCCAGCTTTCATGGCTATTCTTTTTCAATGCTGGTGAAGTTCGCTTGCGGTGCCGACGTGTGAGGAACGATCTTCTGACAGGAAGCTCAGGCATCTCTCGCCGTGCGGTATGCTTTTTGACCAGCTTCAACCACACCGGCGACGTTGGCCTTCACATCGTCTACTGTTTCCTGGGCGCGTCGAGACCATCGCTTGCTCGTTGATGCGGCATCATCAAAGCCGTCCTTCACAGCGCGGCTGATGTAGTTGCGTGTTTTCTTTCCTGTGGCTGGCGCAAAAAGTAATCCAACAAGCGCTCCGATTCCAACTCCCACGGCAAATGTCGTGAACTTGCTCAACCAATTATGCTGATTGACCTGGTCCGCCCCCGCCAGCGAGCCTGCCTCCCTGCACCTGCCCCCTGCTTCGTGAACGCAACTTGCAGTTTCATTTTCAGTGTCTGGTTTCATCATACTGTCCCCTTTGTCGAGATCTAAGTTCCGGTGTAGAGTCTACCGACGCAAATCTCCGCGACTCGATGTTGCTGTACAAATACTTCAGGCGACCAAATGCTGCGGCGTATAGGCCACTGCGCTGGCTTTCTTGAGTTCCGTTAGGGCGTATGCAGCATTCTGCAGGTCGAGAGTTTCGTCCGCTTCAACCGACGAGATTAACAGCTCTAAGAAACGACCAACAATTGCCCGTTCAGCCTCGGGAATGAGCGCTCCCAGTTTGGTTTCATCGGTTTCAAATAAAGCTTCGACGTAGGGCCTATGCCATTCCTGGGCAACAGAATAGTCTTTGATTTTGACCTTACGTTCCGAAACAAAGGGACTAGCAAGCGTTGCGCAGTCCCCGTTGAGCGGAACCCTTTCACTATTAATAGATCGCAGCTCCGCTTCGATACCATCAACGGATATCGGGCCCATGTACTGATGGTCCGAAACGTTCTGCGTGGCGAGCACTCCGAGTTCACGCATTTTTCTTCGCGGCATAGGAACTCCCAACCGGAAGCAATAGCATGGATCGAATGGGCGTTCTGTTCTGTTTAGTACACGGATGGGACAAAGGAATCGGAGCGCGGTCTTACAATCGAAAATTAGGTCTTACGGACTAACCGAAAAGTTCGCCGCTACGGCAATGCCCGGGATTGCAAGGTAAACTGACTCAGGACGCGTCGCTCGTGTGGACGTGTGCTTTCCTATTCTTCTTGTGCGGCATAAAAGGATTATGAAATTGCGGTGGAATCCATGCAGTCCCGTTTCGTAAGATAGTTCACGATTCTTCCCTGGACCCCGGCGAGGCGTAACAATTCTCCTGAGACTGTTTCTCAGGAAACAATTTGCCTGTTAGCGCGGGGACATAGTGTGGCTGAGGGCCTTGCTTTCCGCCTGCAGATGCACCGTTGAGCAGACGTGAGATATTGGACGGAATTTCGATTTTAGCTTCTCGGCGATCGGACGAGCCTGCACCCGACCGCCTCAGCACGCAGCACCATCGCCGCCTTTATGACTATATAGCCGTTTTGGTGGTACCGGGACTCGGCAGCTTCTACTATGATGAACTGGCTTTCTGATTCTTGACCTGCAAATCATTCACGACCTGCTTCACGTTCGGCACTCTCGTAGCCACCTTCTCCGCATGGTCGCGCTTTTCCTGAGAGTTCACTTCCCCCGTCAGCGCTGCATCTGGTCGATGCCTTTGGGTCAAGAAGCTCGGCTTCACCACTCATTGCAGGCACGTCTTCTTCGCATCAGCTCTTGGACGCAAAGTTGGGTCAGAATCTGAGCAAATCGTTGGGGAGAACGGCCACCAGCGCCTGCTATGCAAGAGAGATTTGAAGCAGGATTCGCTGGACATCGCCAAGGGAATGGAGCAATATCGTTCGCCTAAGACCCATCGCCCGTGGTCTCAAGATAATCCCGCTCAATGAAATCTTCCGGTTGAACAAGTACCGGAAGAATTGCTACACACTCGATAACTAAGAGGCTGGCGTAAGTGCTACATAGGCCGGTTACATGTTCGATCATTTTAGTTGTACTCAGCTTTGTCAGTTTGGCGGGCAACGCGAAATCACCTGCTTCTGAATCGCAAGAAGATAATTCCAAGACCGCAGCTAATACTCAAAAACACGCCAGCGACTCTGATGAGTCTTCCTATGTCGGCACAGAGGTCTGCAAAACCTGCCACGAAGACATGCCCTCGAAAGACTTCTTCAAGAATTACGAAGCCTCTCCGCACTTCGTAACTACACTTGATACCAAGAAGGGCCCCGAGTGGCATGGCTGCGAATCCTGTCATGGCCCCGGTAAAGAGCACGTGGATGGTGGAGGCGACAAGTCCAAGATCTTCACCTTCAAGGATGCTACTCCGCAGCAGACCAGCGCACGCTGCCTGCGCTGCCATCAATACACGGATGAACACGGAAACTACGACCGTTCGACGCACCTGGCCAATGGCGTGGCCTGTATCGACTGCCACTCGCCACACCATGCCAAGGAATCCCAGTTTTTGATGAAAGTGAAATCCCCGGAGCTTTGCTATCCGTGCCATATGGACGTGCGCGCCCAATTCGCTCGTCCCTTTCATCACCGGGTCAATGAAGGTCTCATTCAGTGCAACGATTGCCACAATCCGCATGGTTCGTTCCGGCCCAAGCAGCTGCGGACTAATGCGGCAGGCGATGCCGTCTGCTTCAAGTGCCATAGCGAAAAGCTAGGTCCCTACGTCTATCAGCACGAAGCCCTGGTTGAAGGCTGCACCATATGCCACTCGCCGCACGGATCAACAAACCAACGGATGCTGGTGCAGACCCAGGTCAACTTGCTGTGCCTGAGTTGCCATGCCCTACCCGCCGAGGTGGGGCCTCCAGCGACTCCCACGTTCCACAATCAAGCGCAGAAATATCAATCCTGCACGCTCTGTCACACCTCCATTCACGGCTCGAACACGAGCAACGTATTCTTCACGCCATGAGGAGAACGACGATGAAGAGCGCGAGCTGCAAGAGGAATCAAGCCATTCCATCCATCTGCGTCGCTGCTGGCTGGTTCCTTCGGCTATTCAGTCTCGGAGTATTGATGATGCCAGTTGCCTCGGCACAGCAACAGGACGAGCAACAAGGAGTCGACCAGGGCAATTACAACATTAAGCAGTCGATCGAATTTGGCGGGCGCTTCACGAGCATTACCGGAGATCAACAGACTTACGACACCATGGTCAATCTCCAGCAAGGGCCGCGCTTACTCAATTTCACCATGGAGATGCGTTCTCTCGATCATCACGGCACTTTCTTTGATCGCTTTTACTTCAGCAATTTCGGGTATGGAGGCGATCCCAACGTGGTGAGCGTAGTGCGTCTAAGCAAGAACAAGTGGTATTCGTTTGATGGCATGTTTCGCCATGATGAGAATTTCTGGGATTATTCGCTCCTCGCCAATCCCTTCAACCCGCCACCGCCGCCGGCCAACGCTCCGGCAAACTTTAACCCGATTGTGAATGCGCCACCGAATGTCTTGAATACCGCGATCATGGGAATTTCACCGCACTACTTCAACACTCGGCGCAATATGCAGAACTATGGATTGACTCTCCTGCCGGATTCAAAGATCCGCCTACGGCTCGGATACAACCACAACACGAATGACGGACCGTCTTTCACCACTCTTCATGAGGGCACCGAACAATTCCTGCTTCAGAATCTCTCGTCGACCATGAATCAATACCGCCTGGGAGTGGATTTCCGCTTTCTGCCCCGCACCAACATCAGCTATGACGAGATCTGGAGCTATTACAAAACCGACCCGGGCGCGACGGACGAAAATCAGCAGTTTTCCCCGGGCGCGAGCCTTCCTCCGGTGGATCTTGGTGTTGCCTGGAATGGCCCGCCGTGCAATCCGGCCTTTCAACCGGGCGGCCTCGTGACCCCAAATTGCAACTCCTTTTATTCTTATTCGACGCATCGCCAGACGCGCCTGAATGCGCCGACAGAGCAGGTCAGCTTTCAGTCAAATTTCGTGCCTACCCTACAGCTCTCTGGGAAATTCAACTATACCGGTAGCGATATGAATGTTTACAACTATGACCAGGGGTTCGGCGGGCTTGTATCGAGGAGCTCCCTAGCGGACCTCGCGGAATTCGGACCCATTGGCGGCCGACATGTTACAACCTACACCGACCTGGGAGCGACGTGGCAGATCACGCGCGACTTTAGCCTGGTTGACTCATTTCACTACGGAAACTGGCGCGATCCGGCGCAATATATTTCGACACAGTGCTCGTTCTTCAGCAATAGTCTGGTTGTCTTGCCCAATGCATTTACGCCTACGGCAACGCTTCCGAGCAACTCTTGCACTGCGCCCTCTAATTTGCCTCTCGGCACGCCGAATCACAGTTCCAGCTCGGGGGCAGATATCCTGGTCAACACGGACAGTAATTTCCTCAAGCAGCAGATCACGAGGAACCTGATAGAAGGCCAGGTGCAGATTTCACCAAAGGCGGGAGCTTATTTCGGGTATGAATACATGCACCGGGTGATCGCAGACAATTTCTACAACGTCCAGAACGCAATTTATTTCCCCAGCAATGCTGCGCGCGGAAATTGTGCCTTGGTCGGCGGACTTTTGCCGGCTGGTTGCACGCAGAATGTGGACGGATCAATTTCATTCGTCACGCCGAACGCCACTTTCGAGCCGCCTGGAATAACAGACATTAACTCGAACGCAGCGGTGCTCGGACTGTGGCTAAAGCCTGCTCGTAGTTGGAACATCAATCTCGATGCCGAGATCGGGAGCGCGGACAATACGTTCACCAACCTGAGCCCCCGAAATTATCAGCAGGTTCGTGTGAAAGCAAAATACCGTGCGTCATCCTGGATGAATTTGAATGCCTACTTCATGACCACGAATGGCCAGAATCCTGTGGTCACGGTAAACGGATCGCAGCGCGACCTTAACGCGGGCTTTGCGGTGTCGTTCACTCTATCGGAAAAGTACTCCGCACAACTTGGCTACAACTACAACGACATTTATTCAAGCCTGTTGATCTGCTTCACCAGTAGCACCGCGCTGCCCGGCTTGCCCGGGTGCCCACAAGTGACTGGCCTGGTGCAGGAGCAGTCTCCTTACGACAGTAAAGTGAGCACTGGATTTATCGACTTACTGTGGATGCCACTAAAGCGCATCAGCGTTGAAATAGGCGCAAATCTCTCCGGGGTTTCCGGATCTGAACTCAACTTGAACCCACTAAGCCCCATCCCTACCGAGCCAACGGGATCACTGAACTCTACGTGGTATCAACCCTTCGGTTCCGTATCTTACCATTTCGCCAAAAATTGGACGGGACGTGCGCGCTGGGACTACTACGGATATCACGAAGACTCAAACGGATCGTATCAAGATCTTTACTCGCCGCGAAATTTCCGCGGCAATTTGATCACCCTGTCGGTTCGTTACGCTTTTTGAAAGACGGCGAGGGAAGCAGGGGATGTCTCCGCCGAAATTCGATAAGGAGAACAATATGGTAAGAAGAATGAGGCTATTTGGCGGGATGACGCTGGCGGTACTGCTTGCAGGCAGCTACCTTCTAATCTTAACAGCAAAGGCCGATGTCGCATCCGCCGAGGCTACCTTCAAGACAAAGTGCGCGGGTTGCCACGGGACGGATGGAAAGGGCAAGGAAGCTCTGAAGACCCAGGATCTTGGATCCCCTGACGTTCAGAAAATGAGTGACGCAGATCTGAGTGGAATCATTACAAACGGCAAGGGCAAAATGCCGCCTTATAAGTCTATGAGCGCGGACCAAGTGAAGGATATGGTCTCTTATATTAGGTCGCTGGCCAAGAAATAGTTTCGAATGAGCGGACGGGCTGCGGCAGGATAGGCCTGCGCACAGGATGGAGCTTGGTCAATGCCTCACGCTACAGTTCTGATCGTCTGTCTCATCCTCTTCAGTGTCGCACTCATTGCCGTTCTTGTGGCCCGTCCGGTGGTCACAGCGACCAAAGGCGGCAAAATCCTTGCGTTTGTCGCCCTGTTTTGTTTGCCCATCTTTTGCGGCCTGCTCGGCGTATCCAGAGAAATGGAAAGAGCCAAAACTACCGCATTCTGTTTGTCCTGCCATACTATGGACGCCTACGGTAAGAGCCTCCTGGTCGATGATCCCTCTCATATTCCAGCTGCCCATTTCCAAAATCACCGAGTGCCCCCGGATGAAGCGTGTTACTCGTGTCACACTAACTACGCCATGTTTGGCGGGCTGAAAGTAAAGCTTTATGGATTAAAGCACGTGGCCATCTATTATTTCGGGACTCCACCCGCCCCGGAAAACATCAAGCTTTACGACCCCTACAACAATCGCGAGTGTCTGCACTGTCATCTAGGAGCTCGATCATTTGAAGATGGAGCGGTGCACAACGCCGATCCGGCCACTCTCCCGGCAATCAAATCGAATCAACTATCCTGTCTTTCTAGTGGCTGCCATGAAATGGCGCACGATATTTCGCACCTGAAGGACGCGAAACTCTGGAAAGGAGCTAAATAATGCTGAGCGCCAATCCACTCGACAAACGCCGCCAACTGGCGGGCGTATGCCTCGCACTCGGCCTTGTCGTCGAGGCATTATGTTTGATTTCGGCTACTCCAATTGCCTTTGTCATCTTTGTGGCCTTGGGCGGTTTGCTCATGTTTGTTGGTATCGTACTGTATCTATCTTCACTGGTTGTCCCGGTCATTCCACATGAAAAATGATTTGCCGAAAAGCGGCATGAATTAAGGTCTGGCTGCTGCGAAGGCAACGGATTTAACTCGTCTTTTGGCCGATGGCACCCATCAAGGAGTCTAAACCATGCCCGCAGTCAAGAAAGAGCGACACCACACAGGCCGCATCGGGTGGCTACGTGCCGCGGTATTGGGTGCAAACGACGGCATACTTTCCGCCTCGAGCCTTGTACTTGGTGTTGCGGCGGCGCATGCCACTCATAGCAATGTATTAATCGCAGGTGTTGCCGGTTTGGTAGCTGGGGCTATGTCGATGGCCGCCGGTGAGTACGTTTCTGTCCACTCGCAGTCGGATACGCAAAAGGCTGAACTGGAGCTTGAACGCGCGGAGTTAAAAAAAGACGATAAGGGCGAGCACAAGGAATTGACGGCTATCTACGTCGCTCGTGGGCTAGAACCTTCGCTCGCGAAACAGGTTGCTGAGCAGTTGATGACACATGACGCGTTGGGCGCACATGCCCGCGACGAACTCGGCATCTCCGAAACGTTTCGTGCGCGTCCCATTCAGGCGGCGGTCGCGTCTGCTTCCAGTTTTGCTGCTGGGGCGGGCATGCCTATTTTGGTCACGGCGCTCGCACCGGCGGCTAGGTTGATCCCGTTTGTCTCTGTGACTTCATTAATGTTTCTTGCGCTTCTTGGGGGCCTGGCCGCGCGCGCTGGCGGCGCCAGAGTCGCCATCGGTGCGATGCGAGTAACGTTTTGGGGCGCACTGGCCATGGCACTGACCGCTGGAGTCGGATGGCTGTTCGCGTGATCGGTCACGGCGTCGAAAAGGTTTTGGCAAAAAACTAAGGCCTGCCAGCCAAAACAGCTAGGTGAACGCTCACTTGAAAGTGTGCTGTAAAGGGCAGCTTTGCAGCCGCGCAATGCGCACAATGATAGACTTCGCCGCGAGATTGACCGCGTTCAAGGCTGGAATCTAGAACGCAAAGACTTGCGAAACCAAGACTGGAGACATGTTGATTTGAGCGGCCAGTGTCTTGATAACAGCGACCTCTCGGGCACCAATATGCTGGGCGCCGACCTTCGAGGTGCTTCACTTCAGAATTGCAAACTGCTTGGCTGCGACATTTCTTACGCTGACGTAAGTGGGTGCGATTTCAGCGGGTCCAACATGGCGGGCTGTTCGCTTTATAGATCGGAAACGCGGGGAGCAAAATTCCATAACGTAGTGCTGTCTGAAGAATCGGACGTCCCAAAGATAAAGGTGTTTCAAACGGGGCGGGTCACAGCGTGAACAACGCGCCTGACGCAAGCCGTTCAATGTGAGAGGCAAAGCAGATGGTACTAGCCGCCCCTTCTCCGATTGTGCGACGCGTCGAAGACGCAGTCAGTGCTAATCGGGACTTGACGGCACTTTTGGTGATGTGGGGCCCTCACTCCAGTGAGGTTAGGCGACACCGAGCTGTGCTTGATCGCGTGCTTTATCGGGATGAGCTAACTCAAACGGCCTCAATCCTTTAAATAAGAGCCAAAAACTCAGTGCGATATCGAAAACAGTCATCGGCGAATCGAACCACCACAGGTTAACGTGTTTGTCGAAATCGGGGAAAATGTAGAAAATTAAAGTACACACCACGCAAAATGCCGACGATATCACGCCGAAGGCAGCCAGGGCTCGAGGGATATAGCGGGACTTGAACCACAGGTAGCCGCAGACCGTGGATGCTAGTGCACCAAATAGTAATCCAACGTAATAGTGGTCAAAACGCGTGCCGAGATAGAGACTCGCCAAGGCCTGTAGTGGTGCCGCATCGAATGCCCGCGAATAATCAGGGTCACTAAGGAGCCGCAGGGCGCTAAAGAGATTGAGCGTCATAACAAGCCACATCAAGACGAAAACGAACCTCCAGAATGCCGCAAGCAAGGCGAGCACGCGATTGACCGGCTTGAGGATCACGTAAAGCGCTGTAAGAAGCACGATCACGCCTGCGCAGTAAATGAGATCGCCGGCGATGCCGATGCGAAAAAGTCTTTCGTGCGCCAGGATATTCCTAGCGGTTTCCGCATTGCTCTCGACAATTAGACGGTCGTGGATACCAAAATTGGCGTAGACGACGGTAACCAGCGTGATTAAATAAGCAAATCCCGCGACTCTCGCAGATTTGCGTTGCGACTCGTCGACGGTGTAGGTCGCCATTTTTATTCCGCCTCAACCGCATTATGCACCAATCACCGCCCACTTTTACCTGAGAAGCTCACATCATCCATCTGCCTCACGAACTCCAACATCTCTACCTGATAAGAACCAGTTTGCGATTTATTGCCGACGAACCATTCGCAGACGGCGCTTTTCGTACGCTCACCTGAGGCTGCATCGGTTTCAAACCCGGCGATGCACATGTCCGGACCTCCGGCCTTGGGTCGAACCACGTCTCCGACTTTCCAATCTTTCTCCATTCGAATTGCCTCTTCCTGTACAACAGAAGCAAGTCTCTGTCCGTTATTGGATATTGGACGTGGTTCTCCCTCTTCCGGACTCCAGTTAGAACGGTAAAGTTCGCGCGGAATCGCCTTGTCCGCGTATTTCATATGCAGTCGCGACTTTAGCTACTTTCCGTCGCAAAATAGCTCGCTCTAAATCAGCTATTCGTTTGTTGAGGCCGTCTGATTCTGCTTGCATGTATGATTTCTGCCGCTCTCGGCCGTCCCGAGTCGCGGCAGTTGGGATCTCAAGCCGGTTGCAATGCCAAGCAACGACCGATCTGGATGATGTTGTCTGCGATCACCCCAAGGCCAACCCAGCGCTGCATGCCTTTGAACCCTCGATATCGACAGCGATTCAATCCGTGGCGCCGCTTCAGCACGCTGATGCGGCCTTCGCATCCGGTCCGCCAGCGCTGCCCAGCTCGGAACCAACGCGATCTCTGCAATTTTCTCCGCTCGCTGCTTTTGGTGCTGGGACTCGGCACCGCGACTCGCGTCACGCCCATTCCCTGAATGGTCTTCTCATTCTTTAGACTGTAGAACCCCGTGTCGGCGGCTACCATTCGGGGTGCGCGCCCGAACCGGCGTTGGTGTTGTTCGACCGCGGCAACCAGTAGTTGGGAATCCGGTGGACGTTCGGCGAACACTTCATAGTGCGTGATGATTTGGTTCTCGGCTTCCTGCACTTTAACCAGGTTGCCGAACTCGTTTGGCTTGCTGGCCTTCCCTTTGCGAATGATTTCGGTGTGCGGCTCGAAAAGACTCACGATCTTATGGGGATACTGGGTAATCCCTTGAAACACGCGCGCCTTGGTTTGCCGCACCACCTGGCGCACACGCCCAGCCATCGTTTCCAGGATCTCCCGTAGTCGTTTCAGCCGCGCTTGCCGGCGTCGAGGAAGTTGCTGCATTTCCTCCAGCACGCTCTCCGCTTGATGCACAATCTTTCGCGTTAAACTCAGCAGTTCCCGATACCGCTCGACGCGCCGTTCCTCACCCGCCGGCCCCCTCAACCGCCCCGCCAAGGCGATCGCTATCACCTTCTTGTTCACACTGCGCATTCGGTCACGAATCCTCTTCTTCAGTCCACCGGTAGCCTTCTCGACCTTCTTCATGGTTCGCGTAAGCACGCGCGCTCCATCTCCTAACAAAGCGCTGTCGGTCGGATAGTGGATATTCGTCTCCACCACCGTGGTATCGACCCTCATCTTCCGTCCTTGCACTACACCTCGCTCTCGCGCCAGCTCCATCAACCGTTCGTGTAGCTCCCCGATCACTTCGGGCCCGATAACTTGCCCCAGTCGCGCCAGCGTCTTGGCATCCGGTACTTTCTCGTCGCCAATGCGGGTGAACGCGCGATAGACCAGGTTCGCTCGTACTTCTCGCTCCAGCGTGTCGTAACTCCAGTTCCGTACGTGCTTCAAGATCAGCAGCCGAAGCGCCACTTCCGCCGGTGTTTGGGTGCGTCCATGCGTCCGGCTCTTCCGATGTCGCTTTCCTTGTGCAGCGTACACACTCTCCACCAGTGCGGCGTCTTCCAGCAGTTGATCTACTTCTTTCATCCAGGGTTCCCACAAATCTTCGATGTCTTTCGCTAGTCCGCTGTGCCACAAACTTGGTTGCCGATGTCGAAGTTGTATCACGCTGCCTCCTTAATTTCTTCAGACGCAGCATCAACACGAAAAGCTACACTTCAACATCGCACAATCAATCGAAAGCCCATAAATACTCGCTTCGATGCTTTATATTTGCGACGGAAAGTAGCTAGTCCTTGTCTGGATGGGCATGGCGCCAATTCCAGTATTGCGACTGCTCCTTGCTGTTCGCCTTCGAGAATTCGTGAGGCTTCTTATGGTTTTCCGTCTGCCACTGCCCCCAGGCTTTGTTTTCCTTGTCATCCCAGTTGTGATAATCCTTGTGGTCTTTATCGTAGACTCGGTTCTGATCGTGAGCCTCTTGAGGCATCGGGACGACCATAATTGACACTGGCGCCGCAAGGGCAGCGGTCAGGAATAGCGAAGCGATGTAACCATGGATACGGTGCATGTTGTTGTCGTCCTCCAAATTCAGAATGTCCGCTGCGGGAGACGCGGCAGCCGTTAGCGTGCAACTAAACGCGATTGATTGATGTTTCATTCAGCACACCAACGCCGCTAATGCATTCGCGGGGGGTCAATGCGTTTCGGAAGCCATGAACGGGTTTAACTAGCCCAAAACCGATCGCTGCCCTTCCGCGGGGGAATCAATGATCGGGTCTCCGAAGTGAATTTAGATATGCGATGATCGCTTTGGCGTCGGCGTGCTTCATGTGATAAATGTGCATCGGCGGCCGCAAAGCCTCACCCTGCGGTCCGATTCCCTTCTCCAGCACTCGTTCCGTCTGTTCTACTGAAAGACCCGGCAGCCCTGCTATAGGCGGCACACGATCGGCCCAATTCTGAATCGGCCTCACCGGCTCAATCCAGATCGAGCCACCTTGGAGCCAGGACTGCTGATCCAATTCTCCCCTGGCGTCTCTGGGTGTGTGGCATTCGCCGCACTTAGCTACTTCTTCTACTAGGTATCTTCCGCGGTCGATCTCGTTGTCTTCGCCAACTGCCTCAGCCAGGGGCATGCGATTTCCCAAGGACAAACAGCCGAAGATCGCAAGCGTGATTATTGCAGTCGATCGTAGAGGCTTCATGATCAGCGCTCCCTGGCCTGCTTGATTGAGGATGCGCTCTTTGGCTCAACTACGAGTCGGATCTTCTGGGCATTATCCTGGTTGAAGATGAAGTATTCTCCTGGTTCACTTGCACCGAATTGTTGCACTCGTGCGTGAGCATCGTGGAAAGTCGTGGCCGGTTCAAGCCAAACAGGTGTGTCGTCGTCACGAACTCGGAAAATATCGTATTGTGGGACCATGATGCAATTCCCCTTATTTCTGCGCAAGCCGGGTCACGCTAGTGGATTTTGCGAGGTTAGGGGTTTGTCCCCAGGCCGTCTGTTCAATCTAGGACACTTCTCAAAACTTTGGATCAGTTCAGGACGGTGCTTTGGCAGAATCCCGATAAAAATCCAGGTGGAAAGAGCTTGTCCCCTAAACCGGCTAACACGGAATGTCGCCGCAATATTTGACGGTACCCTTGAAAACCAACTTATTCGTGCAGGACGATACTGAGGAGGGAATCGTTCACTTGAATCTCGCCGTTGTATTGGATGAAGCCCAGTTTCCTGAATTTGTTCATGAAGAAATTGACTCGGGACCGTGTTGTTCCAACCATTTCCGCGAGCATCTCTTGCGACACTCTGGGAAGAGTTTTGTGAGGATGGCCCGGCGCGCCATAGCGCGCGAGCAGCAGCAGAGTGCGCGCCAGACGTTTCTCGCTGGAGTTGAAAAGCTGGTCTATCAGGTCCGCCTCCACTCGAATGTTTCGCCCTAGCATATAAGCGATGAAGCGGTCGGAGAACTCATGCTCCTCATGAAGCGCGCGAATCATCTCGTTCCTCTCAATGACCAGCAGGCTGGTAGGCGAAATTGTGGTCGCGGTCACCAGATAATTGGTCTGGCCTGCAAGGCACCCTTCCCCAAGAAAATCGCCCGGTCCAAGGATGGCCACAACCGCTTCTTTGCCGGTCTTATTCACTACCGTAAGCTTCGCACCGCCTTCCTGGATGTACATGACACTCTTGGCGGGGTCGCCCTGCGTGAAGACGGTTTCTTTTCCTCTGAACTTGGCTACCTTTCTACCCAGACCGGCCGAGTCGAGAAACAATTTCACATCGAAAACAGGCGTTCCAAAATTTGCTTTTTTGAGGGAGCGAGGGACCTTCGGAGATGTAGCCATAGCAGGCTCCAAAAGAATTATACCATCGCGTCAACAGCCTGGAGTTAACCCCGACAAGTCCTGAGAGTCATGAGAATACCAACGACTCCTCTTCGCCTAACTCACTCATTAGCATTAACAGTACCCCACAACTCTTCCCTGTTTGACGCAATTCGGTTTCCGCAAGGAGTTGCGTTGTACCTGCATCACAATTCTCACCACCGAAATCACTTCAGCTTTGCAAACTCCGCTTTGGCAGCGATGAAGATGGGGATGTCAGGGTCGGCGTCTTTCCAGAGCGTGAGGAAATCCTGATAGGCTGCCTTGGCTTTGGCGGTGTCGCCTTGGATGACATGGGCTCTGCCGATTTGGAGGTGAGCGAGTGCCGCTGTCGCACAATTCCACAACAGCCCGCGATGGTCGAGAATTTTTTGGAATTCAGCAGCGGCGGCTGTGCCCTGATTCTCGCTCAGGTAAACCTCACCACGGACGTACACGGGATACAAACAGGAGTTGGGCGCGCTAGAACTTAGCATACCCAGCTCATAGGGTCTGGCTGCCTGAAGAAGCTCGATGCTCCGGGGAGCATTTTTGCGGCCCGTTTCTACCTGCGCTCGGACAGTAGGAAGCCAAACCGATTGCACGACGGTATCCTGCGGGAAGCGTTTGGCCAGGTCATCCGCAAGTAACTGAGCATGCGCCGTATCGCCCGCCAAGGCATAGGCCAGCGCCGCCTGCGCCTCTGCATCGCGGCTCCCGGGCGGCCAACGGAACAAATACAAAAGAGCAGCCATACGAGGCTGCCTTTCGCAATCTCTCCTTGGTTGATTCTTGCTACTTTGCCGCAGCGGTTGCAGCGAGTGTGTATTCCCCGGTGCAGCTGTGCTCCGACCCGCCATCTGCGGTGCCGGTGGTCTTGCAGGTCCCAGCCCCCTTAATGCCCTTCATCTTCCCTGTGCCGCCTGTAATCTGATACTTATTCTCGCCTGCCTGAAATGCGTTATCTTTCATCGTCCCAGTGGCTTCGTAGGTGTAGAAAATCTTGTCGCCGCTGTCAAACGTTTCCACGTACACGCCCGAGGCTTTACTGTGGTCTCCTGAAACTTCCCCGTGCTCGGAAAACACCCCCTCTTTGCTCGCCGCGCCACCCACTTCTCCCTTCGTCACGCATTTTCCTGACGCTAGCGTGAAGACATGGCCTATCTGGTCACCGGCAGCCATATCGTGCTGTTCGTCCGGCTTGCCGCACTTGCCGGACGAACTGAGCTTCGTCTGCGCAGGGGTCATCGCAACCACAAACACAAATACCGCAAAGCCACAGAGAATCCTATATTTCATGCTTTTCTCCTCACTATAAAGTTTCCGGGATACACGGAATCTGTTCTGAATCTCGCACAGACTCCATCCACATTGGCCCAAGCGGAATCATCAACATCTCTGACCACGTGAATCCTTGTCCGTTCTGCGGCCTCAATGGCGGCAAGCGTCCGTTCTGAGTGTAGTTCTGAGCGGGGAGCACCTGAATGCAATTCACAACGCCCTGCAGCAGTGGCAGCACACGTAGGACAGGAGACGTGGAATAACTTTTTGGGTCTGGGTTCCTTCTTTTTCACACTGAGAGAATGCTCTACCGCCCTGTCGGAAGCAGTTCACTTTTGAACACTATCGGAACTGGTCGCATAACACCCATATCGAACCTCTCCCACAACCTCTCGCCCAGTATGCGAGACATTTCATTGCCAGATGTATGCCTATAGGTTATTATATATGTATGAAGCGAACGGCCCTTTTCTTGAAAGAAACGCAAATCAAGAAGCTGAAGGCGCTTTCAGATAAGACAGGCGCTCCAATTGCCGAACTCATCCGGCGGGCGATTGACAAGTACCTTCAGGAGAGAGCCAAGGAATTGAAGTAAGCGGGACGCGCCGGTGCGACTAACACCGACACGCCCCTGACCACAACTCAAAGGAGATTGAGCTATGGCTATCCAAAAGCTATCACCCTCGTGTGCACCGCCCAAAACTGAAACAGCGACTAAGCCCGGTTCTGCCAAACGCGCAGCCATCTACACGCGTGTTTCCTGTGGGGACCAGCATCCAGAAACGCAGGTTTATGACCTCCGCGAATTGGCTAAGCAACGTGGATATGAAATTCTGCGCGAGTACACGGACACAATTTCAGGCGCAAAATCTAAAAGACCCGGACTAGAGCAGCTTCTGGCGGATGCGGGGAAGCACCGCTTCGACGTCGTTCTCGTCGCCGCGTTTGACCGGGTAGCCAGAAACGTGCGCCACTTCTTAGAAGTGCTCGACGAACTCAACCATCTAGAAATCGAGTTTGTGAGCTTGCGAGAAAATATCGACACTGGCGGCCCATTGGGTCGAGCGATGGTCGTGATTGTCGGAGCCATTGCTGAGCTGGAGCGCAGTTTAATCGTCGAACGAGTCAAGGCCGGAATGCGGCGAGCAAGATTAGAGGGGCGCAGGATTGGGCGGGCGCCACTTAACGTTGACCGGGCTGCTATTGTGCGAGACCGTCTAGCTGGTCAAAGCCTGACGGAAGTGGCGAAGAAGCACCGGGTCTCCAGAGCCACCGTCTGCCGCCTAGTAAATGAAACCAGAACATCTAAGAAAATTGGCGTGCCGGAAATTGGTAATCAAGGAACAGTAATACCACCTGCAAAAGAAAGCGGTTCGCAGGCTGCCGCATAATCCCGTCGGCTTCGTTGACTTGTCTATTCGCTCAACCTAATATGTGCGCCAAATGGCGGACTCGCCGTCACTTATCGGACAGAGTATCTCGCACTACCGCATCCTTGAGAAGCTCGGCGGCGGTGGTATGGGAGTTGTCTATAAGGCCGAAGACACACGGCTCCATCGAGCCGTGGCGCTGAAATTCCTGCCTGCCGAAATGCTGCACGACTCCGCCGCGCTGGAACGCTTCCGCCGCGAAGCCCAGGCAGCATCGGCGTTGAATCACCCGAACATCTGCACCATTCACGACATAGGCGAGCAAGACGGTCGGCATTTCATTGCGATGGAGTTTCTCGACGGCGCAACGTTGAAGCACCGAATTTGTGGCAAGCCGCTTCTGTTCGACGAGATGCTGGAACTCGCAATTCAAATTGCAGACGCGCTCAGGGCAGCGCATTCCCAAGGCATCATTCATAGAGACATCAAGCCAGCAAATCTTTTTGTGACCAAACTGGGCAACGCCAAAATACTCGATTTCGGTCTGGCGAAGTTTGCTCCTGTCGCCGAGGGAGGCCTCTCTGCGATACCAACGGCAACCAAAGATTTTTTGCTCACAAGTCCCGGTAGTGCGGTGGGCACTATGGCTTATATGTCCCCGGAGCAAACCCGAGGGGAACAACTGGATGCGCGGACGGACCTGTTCTCGTTCGGGGCAGTGCTCTATGAGATGGCAACAAGACGGATGGCTTTTCCGGGTAAGAATGCTGCCGTCATCCATGACGCGATTCTGAATCGAGAGCCGACCCCGATAGCACGAGTGAATCCTGACTTGCCGCTGGAGCTACTTGCAAGTCGTGTAACCGTTGCTGTGGATCCAGGCGGTCAACAGCAGGTGTGAAGAACCTTACGCCATTTGCAACCGGAGCCTCAATGTTAGATGGTCATTGGCTCTCAATGTATATGATATGTGAACACCGTTGGCCGGAGCATATCACATCTCCTGCAACAACGCGCATTCACGAAAACAACCGCAACGTGCCCAAAGCGCTTTGGAAATATCGACGTTCCGCCGGGTCCCGCGACGTTATAGACGCTTGACAATTTTTATAATAAACTTGACAATATTAACAATAACCTTGACAATGCCCGTTGCTTCCTGCCTGCCTAAGGAGAGAAATAGCGGAGACCAGAGTCTGTGAGAACGCCGACTGACACCCGAGGGCAAGAGATTCGCCAGTTTATCTTGGCGCGGGTTGACGAACATCCTCACGATATTGCCCGATTGACCGCGAAGCAGTTTGGTCTGACCCGTCAGGCTGTCAATCTCCATTTACAACGCTTGCTTGCCGATTCAGATTTGGTTCGACAAGGAAAGACTCGGCGAACTCGATTCTTTCTTGCTCCGAAAAAGACTTGGCAAAAGCACTATGCTGGTAGGCAAAGCGAGTCCGATGTTTGGGAGAGTGCTGTGCTCCCGCAGATTTCAGATTTGCCTGACAATGCTTTGGATATTTGGCGGTACTCTTTCACTGAAATGTTCAACAACGCCGTGGACCACTCTTCGGGTACACGTATCACGGTGCAGTTGAAGTGCACCGCCGTTAACGTGGAAATTGCCATCATTGACAATGGCGTGGGCATATTTAAGAAGATTCAACGTGCGATGAAGTTCTCCAACGAAAGATATTCACCGCTGGAACTGGCGAAAGGCAAGTTCACAACGGACCCAGCACACCACACCGGGGAAGGCATCTTCTTCACATCCAAAATGCTTGACGCCTTCGATATTTCCTCGGGCGGCGTGTACTTCACCTCAGTGTCGCCGTTGAAAAATCCGAAAGGCACGGCTGTCTGGATGAAATTGAAAAACACATCCGACAGGTCCCGTAAGGAAGTTTTTGATGCGTACTCATCACCGGAAAACGACTATGCATTCAGCAAAACAATCGTGCCTGTAAAAATGGCGGAGCAAAGCCCGAACGACTTGATTTCTCGGTCGCAGGCGAAGCGCCTTTTGCTGCGCATCGACCGATTCCGAACGGTGGTCCTCGATTTCCAAAAGGTCAATCAAATTGGGCAAGCGTTTGCCGACGAAATTTTCCGTGTTTTCGCGCGTAGTCATCCCGGCATAGATGTGCAGTTCATAAACGTGAATGAGGAAGTGCTCAAGATGGTTCGCCGGGCGCAGAACGCTTAGAAAGGAGAGAATTAAGAAGCGATAGAAACTCCGCCCTCTGCTTGCAGACAAAAGGGCGCAACTTCAAGCCGATTCCAACAAAGCGTCTCGAGCCGACTATGGCAAGATCAACTCAAAATTGTGACGCCGGTGTGACGCAAAACCTACGCGCACTGCCAAAGCTGACATCATTGATAGTCAACGACGATTGCTTCCAAACAACTTGTTTGTTTGCAATGCAGCCGGCTTATAGGTTCATCCGCCACTAAGCCTTTTTCGGCTCATTGGATTCTCTTACTGGCCAGGCCTATTCAATATTGTGCAATCAGTTCTTCAGGGATCACTCAAATCCGCCCAATGAGGGTCACCTGAAAACCGGCCAACCATAGAGCTCTCAGTGCCCGTAGCCCGAACGGGGAGCACAACCAGAACAGACGTGCCGTTACTATTCGACTGAATTTGAAGCGCACCACCGATTTGTCTAACTCTTTCCCTCATTTTTAACGTTCCCTAATGTTGTGTGTGTTCAGACTTCTGCGACTCGGCGGGATGAGCCGGCGCTGGGCGTGGTGCGGAAGCGTGAGACCGCTGCGTATGTTCGGGCTTGGGCTGCTGTTGTCTTTGGGATGGCTGCGAATGAGACGGTGCCGGATGAGGTTGCTGAACATGCTCGGTCGTTGCGGGATGCGAGGGCGCTGGAGTGGATCTGCGAGGAGCAGGTCGTTCATTGTGGGAAACCGCAGGCTTTGGCGGCGCGGAGTCGTGGGTAGTGGTGTGAGAGTGCGAAGAACTCGGCCTGGATGAGTGAGCATTCTCGGTTGGGGCAACGGTACGAGTTGGCGCAGCGTTGTGAGTTGGAGTTGTCGAGTGTGTTGGCGCAGCGGAATGCGAGGGCGCTGCAGTCGTGTTTTCGTGCCGCTCGTTGACAATGGACCTACCCTTAGAGCTGTGGCTTTCGGTTACCTCCTTTTCGTTTCGTGATTCGCGGCGATTGCTCAGTTGATGTCGCGCAGTACCGGCCACATCCGGACGACCGTGATTTACGGAAGCAAGCATGGTGCGGTTGCTGCTGGCACTTTTTTGATGTTGAAACTGGGCCCGAGTCATTGCCACGTGCGACGCATGAACTGCGGAGAGTTCTGCGGCCGTCGGCTGAGCGTGAATGCCGTGAGGTCCGCCGTTAAAGCTGACGCGATTGACGGAGTGCTCGTTGGCAAAAGGAGTGTTGTAAACGTTGCGGATGATCGTGGTGTTTACGTTGGTCACCCGAGTGTTATAGAAATACTCGCCGCCGCGCCAGTATCCCCCGTAAAAGCCCGTGCCGGGATAACCGAAACCGTAGTTAATGCCGCCGTAGAAACCGACGGTAGCTCCCCAGTAACCGGCGTGCCAAATGTAGAAGCCGTTGTCGAAGGCCCAGTAACTGGGAGTCCAGAGTAGGCCGACTCTTGGCGGCAGGATCCACATTCCTCGAACCCAAAAGTAACCGTCATCTCCATAGGCCCAGTAACCCGGTACCCAAATGTAACCGCGCCCGGGACAAATCGGCTGGGCGTAAACCGGCAGCAACGGTGGACCAATACGAATAGAAACTGCGACGTTAACTCGAGCAGGGCTTGAGGCAGTGGTGATGGGAGAAGCCGCTAAAATCGCCGACAAAACGTACAAGCCCATCAGATTGCTGATCCGCATAATCATTCACCTCGCTTAGTTTTGAAGCGGCTGGGTGCGGCCCATTAGTTCCATTACGAAGTCGTGCATCGTTCACGTTGCGGGGAAACGCGTCGTAGCCTTGTTGAAGAAAATGCAAATGGCGGACCAAATCTAGGGAAAGGTAGAAACCTTTTCCGGAATCAAGGAGTTGGAAGTGGTAAGTGAAAGATTCAGTGCGGGCGAGCAGACGGAAGATTTTTCACAATTTACAAAAACATTTCATAAGGGGATGTTCCTACAGTTCTACCGGGGACAATCTAAAGGAATCCCGCTCGCTCTGTTTGGACATCAATGGTACACACAGTCCTTGGAGCGACTTAACCAAAATGGTCCACACCACAACTACACCGCCTGAGGAAGACCACTCTTTCACTCGGTTGGGCTGAATGGCGAAAAAAGATCGGCATCGAGCCGACGGGGAGCTGTTTTCTTTGGACATTCCCTCTTAATAGGACTGTACCGGTAATTCGGTGGTTCAATGGGTCGACGCAACACTCAGCTCGAACCCAACTTGCAATGAAAACAAAGGTTAAAATCGCTCGGTAGGGTTAGATCACCCAAAACACTTCCCTGGCTAGGTTCTGACCGATTATAGCCAAAGAGATCGGCCTGCCGGTTTGGCCAACTCGCGCGTTCTATGTCGAGTCTAATTTAAAGGTTTGAGCCAATACAGGTAGTAGCCCGTATTCCCCAATTGCAACCAATCAGCGGCCCCGGGGCCAGTGGGCTTATCTTGCGAGATCACGGCAACGGCACCTGTTTGCGAAAACTTTTCAAGTACTTTTTCTTGAGTGACAGCATCCGCATTCCAGAAGTTGTTCGCATGGATATTCCAGAAACTGTACGGCTCCCCATCCGGCACGCCCGATATGTAGGGGATCTCTGCAATGATCTGGAGGTGGACGAGATGAGCCCACTCGGACATTCCAAAATTCGAGTCATTTAGAGATGCGATTTGGTCTCGAGGCTTGAGTCCCACCTCTAAGGCCGCCTCGGCTACCTGCTGATAGGATGCCCTTTGGTTCCTGGGGGAATGAAATGGATAAATATCGAACGCGTGTAGCAACGGCGGAAAACCCACGAGCACAAGAAAGACCGTAAGATAAAGAACAGCTAAACCTCGAAGCAGACGAGATTCGGGTCGAACAACAACGGCGCTGAAGAACAAACACAGTAACACCACGACGAAAGAAGCCGCCGCATATTGAGGTATGTAATACACGAGAGCGAAAAGTATCGCAGTGGCTACGCTTGGAAGGATCAGAAACCAGTAGTGAAGTACATCCTGTAAAGTCATCCGCCCCTGACCCAACGCCAGGAACAGCGCCGGCAGCAGGACTCCGCCAAGCGAGAAAATGAGCGCGTCGAACTCCAGACGCAGATTCCGTGCGAGCACTTTCAGCTCTAGGCCAAATTGAACTTTGGACCTGATGCCTTGATACCAGTAGCTGATATCGTACTGAGGTGGAAACGTGCCTTTGAGTGGCTCCCTGAATTCAAAAGTGGCCGGCTCCGCGAAAATCTGACGGGTAGGATGCACGAGCGGCGTCGTAACATCTCCATGCCAGTGGTAGCGGGGTATCCGATTCACACTGACGGCGTAGTCAAAGGTCGCAGCTTCTCCGTATGTGAATTTCGCCTTCTGCAGTGAAAGTGCAGTGATAAATGGCGCTGCGATTAGAACGAATGCGGCAGTGGAAACCGCAACGTAGCGAGCGTTCTGCTTTGCGATTCGCCATGCAATCAGGAGAATCAATAGGCAGATCGGAAGCAGGAAAAACTTCGTGAGATAAATCAGACCGAGAATTAGGCCAAGGAGTAGGAACGCTTTCCAGTTTGCACGTCCGGATGAAATTTTTACGAGCAATCCAAAACTGAGATAGAAGAAGCCTGCGACGAGAAGGTCAGTAGTTACGCGGTTCACTTCGATCCATTTGAGGGCAGACCAAAGGAACATCGTGTAGCCGATGGTGATCCACACCCAATCGGGCGTGAAAGAGTTCTCTTTCTCCACTACAAAATCGTTGCGAAACTGCATCAATTGCCTGAGAAAATAGTCAAAAGAGGCCATTGTGAACAGGAAAATGGCGAACAGAAGCAAATGTGTCGCCGGATATTCCGAATACAGTGACGGCTTGAATAGAGTAGTCGTTAAACCGAATAGCAGAGAGTACACCGGACTCCAAAATCCGTTGATAATCGCCGAGGGATGCCCATGGAAAAAATTATTCCCAATATCAAGATACGTGACGGTGTTATCGTCGGCGTCCAATCGAGAACTCCACGCTTGATTGAGGCCGAGCACAGCTCCGAGTGCCCAAAAGATTAGTCGAGTTTTAAGGTTTCGCGTAATCTCGGACGCGTTCATGTGGAACGCAAAAAATTATCAAATCACATTGACGAAGGCAATGCGGGAAAAACCTGAGGGCGTGGATTTAACCGCCCTACAACACTCGCGTCTAGTACTTGGTCGCTTCCGAACTCCTTTCTTTGTGCGGATATCGACTATCAAAATCGTCAGAGTAATTGTGCACTTTCTATAAGACAGCTGATCACTTTAGGTTTTATCCGGTAGCGACCAGCTAAAGGATTGACCAAAAAAAATTACATCCAAATGTCAATGGAATTTCCATCGCGGCCGTTCAAGAATGAGTTTGGAGGGGGCTGTATATGATTAGTGGAGAAGTCTTGGCCGCGCAGGCACATTCGATACAAGAAGTACAAAGTAACTTCGCAGGTGCAGCTGAGTATGCCCGACTCTACGAAGGTTCTAGTCCCTGTGCACGATTCTTCAACGAGCGGTTGCACATCGTAATGAAAGTCATTAGGAACGTAGCGAGGGGAAAAGTTCTGGATGTGGGATGCGGCCCTGGGATTCTACTCAGCCGGCTGGCGAGTACCGATCTGGAGCTTTCCGGCGTGGATTGCTGTCCTGAGATGATCGCTGAGGCGAAAAAACGCACCGCAAGGACTGGTGTAAAACTGGTGCTTGGGAGGGCAGAAGAGCTACCCTTTGAAGATCAAACATTTGACGTTGTTTTGGCTCTGGGAGTACTCGAATACCTTCCCGATGTGATCAAGGGTTTGGGCGAAATTGCCCGAGTAGCAAAGCCGAAGGCAGTGATTGTTGCGAGCATGCTGAATGCCGACAGTGTCTACCGATCTTGGGAACGCTTGGTTTATTCACCATCGAATGATTCGTGGCTGCAGTGTCGTCTTGGAAAAAAGGAAAAATCCTTATTGCATTTACATGGAAGGAAATCCTTGTCGAACATGATGAGCGCGTGCCATTTGCGGCCGGTAAATGTGAAGTATTATGACGTGAATGTTTGTGTGCCGCCGTTAGATTCCGAATATCCCGAGAATACCAGGATGTTGAATCAATGGGTTAAGGCTCACAGCGGTCGATGGTCGTCCTCTGTGGTGCACACCGGGTTTATTTTGACAGCCTTGAAACGCGCCAATCTCGCCAAAGCAGCGTGACTGGTTTCTAAATGGCTTCTCGGCGTGTTGACACGGCTCTGGTCTGAACACAGCGATGGTGAAATCGTTACGTCCGCCACCACGGTTAAATGCAAGGCTAAGGTCCCAGACGAACCGCCCGTGGTGTCCTCTCTCCCGCCGGCCGATCCACACATATAAAAACGCTAAGTGGCGCATGTCCGGAGATGGCCGGGCTGGAATCTGGCTGCCCCCTTTGATTCAATTCCCATAGCCGTTACACCGCGTTCAGCCCTGAGCCCGCATGCACCCCAACTGCCAGCGGCCACCCGCAAACGGCTCTATCGAGCGCGCGCCAGAGCATCGCGACCGAATGCTCCGTGCTTTCCAGATGTCAGTCCAATAGATAGGGCCACCGAATAGCTTGGAGAGATGGCCTGAGGCAACGGTAAACATGGACGGCTCCGAGGAATGAGGCGGTAAGCGGCAACACAAAGGCGGGCAATCGAAGAATGAGGCGACAAGATAAATCGCTGTTCGATTTCAGTTGAACAACCAACTCCACTGGTTGATATTCGCGTGCTGAGGTCGGCTCACCCGACAAACGGCTAGTCGTGTAGTGTGCCGAAATTTCGTGCAGCATTCTCGGATCCTCAAACTCTGTTTCATCAATGGCTTCGACGCGCGGACATATGCCTTGTTTACCAGGCTCGAAAAATCACTGCGCTTGTGCTTGGCAGGGTTGAGGATTCGGCGCTTCGATCCGCTAGCCGAGGCTTCGGAGTTGCCGGATCATTTTGGCGGCGCGCTTTTGCTTGGATGGTTTCCTGACCGCCGGGCCCGGTTCTTCGTAACGGACTCCCTGATGCAGGATCAGCCAGATCAGTCGACAGTAGCCAGACTGCAAACAAGCGCGTCCTGAAACGATTTAATCATGGGGAAACCTGAGCCATTTGGGAAGGAGTTGGTGTATGCTGCGGCCACTGTGGCCGGGGAGCGCAGGCTGCCGCGAAGTGGCCAGGGGGACCTATGACGAAAATAGACTTAGAAATGTTCGTGGGACTGGCGATGGGAGTGCTGCTCACGGCCATGAGCGTCTCTGCGCAAAGCGTGATCGTGGACGCGACACCTTCGCACGTCGTCAACACATTCAGTCCGCCCCATGCTTTGGGAGGAGCTATTGACCGGCTTCGGGCTGGGGAGGGCGCTCCTGGCAGAGAATCAACGCCAGCAACAAAGGAACAGGTCGACCAGAACACGGAATCGCTGCTGAGCCCGCCTGTGCTTAAGGAGATTCTCGGGGCTGGCTGGCAGACGGTGACCTATCGTCAGAACACCGAGTTGATGGTGGAGGCCTGGCACTGGAACGCCGCTGGAGCGTGGAGCAACGCGGAGAAGAAGGAAGGATATTTCACCGGGAGCACGGACCTGGGCGAACCCATCCGGCACTCTTATGCTTACCCGCTTCCGCACAGAGGATTCAGCCGCGGAGATGGGAATGGCTGGTCGCGGCTGACGGACGGGGACGAAACAACGTATTGGAAGAGCAATCCGTATTTGACCAAGGCGTTCACGGGCGAAGACGATGCGCTGCATCCACAGTGGGTGATGATCGATCTGGGCGCGAAAGTGGATGTGAACGCCATCCGAATCGCCTGGGCGAATCCGTACGCGCGCAAATACGCAGTACAATTTTGGACGGGATTGCTGGAACCGTTTTACGAGGGAACGGAAGCCGGCACCTGGCAGACGTTCCCGAAAGGCTACTTCACCGAAGGACCAGGCGGCACGGTAACGTTGAAGCTGGTGACGGGGACCATTTCCGCGCGCTACCTGCGGATCTGGATGACGGAATCTTCGAATACCTGCGACACCCATGGATCGGCAGACAAGCGCAATTGCGTCGGTTACGCCATCAATGAGCTTTACGTTGGAACGCTGTCGGCGGCCGGCACGTTCAACGATGTGGTGCAACATTCGGCCAGCCGAAGGCAAACCGTGACCTGGCCTTCGTCTGTCGATCCGTGGCATGCGGAATCGGATCTGGTCTATTCGCGCGGCGATCAGATTGGCTTCGACCTCTTTTTCACGAGCGGCATCACGCGTGGATTGCCGACCATGGTGCCGATTGCCATGCTCTATGCGACCCCGGAGGATGCGGCGGCGGAAATCGCGTATTTGTACAAACGGCGTTATCCCATTTCATGGATCGAGATGGGTGAAGAGGCCGATGGACAGCACATGCTGCCAGAGGACTATGGCGCCCTGTACATCCAGTTCGCCACGGCCATTCACAAATTGCAGCCGGAAGCCAAACTTGGTGGACCCGCGTTTGAAGGGACATTCGGGGATGTCGATGTGTGGCCAGATTCGATGGGCCGCGTTTCGTTTCTCGGGCGCTTCCTCGATTACCTGCGAGCGCACGGACATTTGAACGATTTCACCTTCTTTTCGTTCGAGCACTATCCGTTCATGGGAAAAAATGAAACGGCGTCGTGGAACGACCTGTTTCTGGAACCGGGCCTGGTGCACCGGGTGGTCGAGGCGTGGAAGGACAACGGATTACCTCCGAACCTTCCCTTTTTCATGACTGAGGGCAACATGGGCGGAGGAGGCGGACCGAGGGACGTGAAGAGCGCACTCTGGCTGGCGGACTATGTCGGTTCCATGATGTCGGAGGGCGCGAGTGGAACTTTCTATTTTCACTACATGCCTACGCCGGGAGGCCGAGGCCAATTCTTGGCCTTAGACAAGGATTTTCGAGTGACGAACTATCCGCCGCAGTATCTTGCCGCAGAGGTGATCACGAAAGAGTGGGTGCAGCCGGTGGATGCCCCGCACCGGCTATTTCGTGCGGCGAGCGACTTGACCGATGATGCGGGCAATGTGCTTGTCACAGCTTACGCGGTAGCGCGGCCCGACGGGCAGTGGTCCGTGCTGCTGGTCAACAAAGACCGCGAGAACGATCATGAGATCAGTCTGGCGTTTGCCGACGAGGCAACCAAACGCACGCGTTCCTTTGACGGAGCGGTGGAGCGGATCACGTTTGGAGCAGCGGAATATCAGTGGCATCAGACAGACCTGGTCGGACATGCGGATCCGGACGGGCCACCCGCAAGAACCACCCTCAGAGGGGATCCGGCAGCGAAATACGTGCTGCCCAAAGCGTCGGTCGTCGTGCTGCGGGGAAAGCTCCCAGAATAACCCGACAGACAATCGCGGGCGGGTGCGCCAACGCGCACGCGCCCGCGTTTCTGATGACTCTGGTGTCCGTTATTGGAGGTCCAGCCGAAGGACGACGAAAGAGCCCGGCTTCATTTTTCCGCGGCGTTCCCCTGGCGCCGCCGGGTCGAAGTCAGCGGCCGATAGAAACAACGCGTGTGTTTTCAAATCGAGGGTCATGGTGCGCGCAGATCGTTTCGTCGGTACGGTAGCGACGACGGTGTACTTGTCCGGGGAATCCTCGTGCGCGACGGTGACGTTGCCGTCACCGGTGGAAGCGAAGGCGAGGTTGGTGCCTGGATCGAAGGCGTTAGCGTCGACGCCTTCACCGATAGGGACCGTGGCGACAACCTTTCCGGTATCGGCGTTGATGACCGCCATCAGCTTGTTGCCACACCCCGCGAAAAGGCGGCGCGATTTCAAGTCGCCAGCTAGTCCCGAAGGTTCTTCGCAGGGAGCAAGGGGCCACCGGTTGAGCACAACGAGTTTTTGCGCATCAAACTGAACAAGTTCGGATTTGTCTTCGATGTTTACAAAGATTGTACCCTTGCCATCGGCGACGGCAAATTCCGGCTTGCCTCCAAGAGCAAGCGTTCCGACCACGGAACCATCTGCCGCGTTGATTGCGGTGGTGTCCTGGCTGCGTCCGTTCATGGTGAAGACGCGCTTGGTGGCGGGATCGTAGATGATGGCGTCGGGATTGGTACCGGCCTTCACGACGCCAAGGGTCTTGAGGGTCTTGAGGTCGAAAATCGTAACGGTGTTGGCGCGGCCGTTGCTAGTAAAGCCCCGCCCGGCGTCGGACGCAATAGCGATTCCATGGACTCCCAGTGTGTCCGGAATATCGCCGACGACGGCATTGCTGTCGGCGTCAAGGACGGCGACGTGCGATCCATGCGAGACGTAGATGCGGCGTAAAGCGCTATCCGCGGCGAGATAGTCCCAACCTTCATCTCCCCCGACGGCGATTGTTTTTGTAACGCGGTATTGTCCGGTACCGGACTGGGCGGCGACACGGCTTCCCATGACCGCAACGGTGACTAGAAGAAGCGAAGCGAATATCGTCGTGTTTCCACATGTTCTCATGATGCGGTAACTCCTTCTCTCAAACTCGTGCAACTAGAACTGTGTACCTGCTTCAAGATAAACACAGCATAAATTCCACGGGACCTCCGCCATTCGCAAATGCACGCGCAGTTGCTCCTCCGATTGCAACCGGGAGTATGATTTCAGAATGCGAGTGCTACTCGTCGAGGACGACCCTCGAATCGCACGTTTCGTGGCAAAAGGCTTGCGCGAGCATGCCTATGCCGTGGATGCCGTCGAAACAGGCGAACAAGCGCTGTACCAAGCCGCAATCAATACTTACGATCTGGTCGTGCTGGACGTGATGATACCCGAGCCCGACGGATTTACGGTGTGCAAGGAGCTGCGCAACGCCGGACAGCGCATGCCGATTCTGATGCTCACCGCGCGCGACGCCGTCGAAGACCGGATTGAAGGGCTCGATCGGGGAGCGGACGACTACCTGACGAAGCCATTTGAGTTTCGCGAACTGCTGGCGCGTTTGCGTGCTTTGTTGCGAAGGCCGAGCGGTCTCCAGCCGTCACGGCTGACCGTGGCGGATCTGATCGTAGATACGGCGGGGCAGACAGTGTCGCGCGGCGGCGCAGCGATTCCGATGACCGCTAAGGAATACGCCCTGACAGAATTTCTGGCGCGCAATGCCGGCCGGGTCGTCGGTCGCGCGGAAATCGCAGAACATGTGTGGGACGAGGAGTTCGATCCGTTTTCGAACCTGATCGAGGTCTATGTTAACCGTGTGCGCCGGAAAATTGACGGCGGAGGCGCAAAGCCGTTGCTGCACACGAGGCGAGGCGCTGGATACGTGCTTTCTACGAATGAAAGCAGCCCGGGAGGCAAACGCACAAGGGAGAATGCTTAACTCCGTACGCATTCGCCTGACGCTTTGGTACACCGCTGCGATGACGGTGGTGTTGGTGGTGCTTGCGGCGGTGACTTATTTGGCCCTTAAGGAGAACATGGTGCACCGCGCGGACGCCCAGGCGATCGAACTTGCAAATTCGTTTCTAAGCACGGTTGACGCCGAGATGGGAGATGCGACGAAACCCGACAGCATGGACGACGGCATTACGGCTGCGATGTCAGAACACCAGTTTCGCGACGTCGTCTTTGCCGTATTTGATCCGCAGGGTGATTTACTGGGAGTCTCGGACAGGTACGAGCAGGCGGAAAAAGCGACGGGAGCGTCTCGCGAAGCGTTAGCGGCACGACTGCGTCCGTTACTGTCGTCGGCCGACACGTTCAGCTCCGTCCGATTGGGAGGGCATCAATATCGGAGCTACGTACGGCGGTTCTCGGCCGATCAACAAGACGCTTCGCTGATCGTTCTGCAATCGCTGCACCGGCAAAACGAGTTTCTCGAGACGCTTGCGGGCACGTTCGGCATCGTGATTCCGCTGGCGATCTTGTTGTCGAGCATTGGCGGGTACCTGCTTGCCAAGCGAAACCTTTCGCCGGTAGTGGCGATGAGTGCGCAGGCAAGCCGTATCGGCGCTGAGAATTTGCATGAACGGCTGCATGTGGGGAATCCGCGCGACGAACTCGGAAGACTTGCGGGTTCCTTCAATGAGCTACTCGACAGACTCGACCGGTCGTTCGAGAAGCAGAGGCGATTTGTGGCCGACGCCTCGCATGAGCTCCGGACGCCGGTGGCGATTCTGTGCGGCGAAGCCGAAGTTACGCTCGGACAAGAAAGACGCACCGAGCAGGAATACCGCGAATGTCTAGAGATTTTGCGGGAAGAAGCCACACGATTGAAGCACATCGTCGAAGACCTGTTCACCCTTGCGCGAGCAGATGCCGGACAGCACCCGTTGGCGCTCACCGATTTTTACTTCGACGAGGTGATCGCCGAGTGCGCGAAAAATGTCAGAACGCTGGCCTCGGCAAAGACCATTGCGGTCTCTTGCGAGTCCAATGGCGAACTTCCGATTCGGGCGGATGAAGCATTGTTAAGAAGAATGGTGCTGAACCTGCTCGATAACGCCATTAAGTACACGCCTGCGGGGGGAAGAGTGTCACTTCGGTGCGGCGCAGAAAACGGTTTTTACCGCTTGATGGTTGAAGACTCTGGCCCCGGAGTTCCCGCGGACCTTCAGTCCAAGATTTTCGAGCGGTTTTTCCGAGCGGATAAAGCGCGTTCGCGGCGCGAGAGCGACGGAGGAGGCGCCGGACTCGGCCTCTCGATCGCATCGTGGATTGCGAGCGCTCACGGCGGAAGGATTGAACTCACGCAATCATCCACGACGGGCAGCGTTTTCACTGTCTTTCTGCCGAAAATCGTCTCCTGAACGTTAATCCTGCGTTTATCTTAAGGTCGCTAGCGTGTGCTTGAAGCGGCTGATTTATAACTCAGCCGCGGAGAAGCGCATGGGTCCGTTGCAGAAATTTGTTAGCCAGTTTTTGTTATGCCTTTCCTTGGCTGTACTGGTCGCGGATTGCCTCGACGCGCAGCAGGCGGCGGCCCCTTCGCCGTCCGGTCCTGTGCGCTTGACCTTGGAAGACGCCTTACAGCGGGCCCGGCAAAACAGCGTAACTTTCCAAGCCGCCGTAACGGACGCCCGCCTAGCGTACGAAGACAAGAAACAGGCCACCGCCGCGTTGCTGCCCAGCGTAAACTACAACAATTCCGTGATCTACACGCAAGGAACAGGCGTCGACAACCAGGTAAGGTTTATCGCGAACAACGCCGTCCGCGAATATATCAGCCAAGGAAACGTTCACGAAGCGCTGGACGTCGCGGGTTTTGCGGAAGCGCGCCGCGCCGCGGCGATAGCTGCCGCGGCACGCGCCAGGCAGGAGATCGCGATGCGGGGTTTGGTAGTGACGGTTGTGGAGACCTACTACGCAGCCGCGGCGGCGCAAAAGAAGTTGGAGGCGGCGCAAGGAGCGGCAGATGAGGGCGAACGGTTTCTGGAACTGACGCAGAACTTAGAGCACGGCGGTGAAGTGGCGCACTCTGACGTCATCAAGGCCGAACTGCAGGTGAACGAGCGGCGCCGGCAATTGCAGGAAGCGAAGCTTCTACTCTTGAACGCCCGGCTCGATCTGGCGGTGCTGATTTTCCCGGATTTCAATGACAACTTCGAACAGGCCGACGACCTGCACGCGAATCCGGCGCTTCCCGCATTCCCGGAAATTGAAACGAGCGCTGCACGGAATAATCCGGAAATTCGCGCCGCTCTTGAAACGACAAATGCGGCAGAGCATGGAGTGCTTGTCGCGCGGGCCGGCTATCTGCCCTCTCTGAGCCTCGATTATTTCTACGGTATCGACGCAACGCATTTCGCGACGAGAACGGACGGCGTTTCGAATCTCGGTTCTTCCGCCGTTGCGACGTTGAACATTCCCATCTGGAACTGGGGCGCGACGCAGAGCAAGGTGAGGCAAGCGGAGTTACAGCGGGATCAGGCAAAACGAGAGCTGTCGTTCACGCAACGAAAACTGCTCGCCGAATTGCGGTCGCTTTATGCGGAAGCACAAACCGCCTCCGATGAACTCTCGAATCTCGATCGTTCGGCGCATCTCGGCGAGGAGAGTCTCCGCCTGACGACGCTGCGCTACCAGAACGGGGAATCGACGGTGCTGGAAGTGGTGGACGCTCAGAATACCGCTACGATATCCAAAGCCGCTTATGAAGACGGCGCCCTGCGTTATCGGGTTGCACTGGCTAATCTACAAACTTTGACGGGAGTGCTTACCACGCCATGAGAAAGCCATGGAAGAAGATCAAGCTTTCGGTTCTGGTGATTTCGTTGCCGGCCCTTTTCGTCTTCGTGGGCTGCGGTGCCGCCGAGAAGGAGAAAGAACCTGTAGTCAGCGTGCAGGTAGCGCCGGCGGAAAAGACCTCGGTTTCGCAGTTCGTTACCGGAGAAGCGGTGGTATTCCCACTGAAGCAAGCAACGGTGTCGCCGAAAATCTCGTCCACAATCGCGGACTTCAAGGTGCAACGGGGAAGCCGGGTAAAAAAAGGACAGTTGCTCGCGGTACTTGAGAACAAAGACCTGGCGGCGCAGGCCGAAGCGAGCAAAGGAGACTTCGAACAAGCCGACGCGAACTATTCCATCACCGTGAATGCCGGACTCCCACAGCAAATTCAAAAAGCGGAACTGGACGCGGCAGCTGCGAAGTCCGCTTTCGACGCGGCTCAGAAGGTGTACGACAGCCGCAAGGATTTGTACCAGCAGGGCGCACTCCCTCGGCGCGATCTGGATTCGGCGGAGGTTGCCCTGGCACAGGCGCGCAGCCAGAACGAGCAGGCGCAAAAGCAGCTTGTCGACTTGCAGCGAATGGGCAAAGAGCAGCTGATGAAGGCTGCAGTTGGCACGAAGGAGTCGGCGGAAGGGCACTATCGCGCGGCCGCCGCGCAATTGAGCTATTCGGAAATCCGCAGCCCAATCGACGGTGTGGTAACGGATCGCCCCTTGTATGTCGGAGACCTCGCCACGGCGAACCAGCCGATTTTGACGGTGATGGACACGTCGAGCCTGGTGGCAAAGGCCCACATTCCGCAGTCGGACGCAAACCAACTGAAGGTTGGGGATCCCGCCGAGATTCGCGTTCCCGGCGAGGATGAGCCGGTGAAGGGCCGCGTGAGCCTGGTGAGTCCGGCGCTCGATCCTGGAAGCACGACGATTGAGGTATGGGTCGAAACACGGCAGGCAAATGCGAAGATCAAACCCGGGATGACAGTCAACATTGAGGTCACAGCGAAGACCGCAAAAGACACGGTTGCTGTACCCACCGAAGCTGTTTTCAAGAACGCCGACGGCGCCGACTATGTGCTGCTCGCCGGGGCGGACAAGAAGGCGCACCAGAAGGTCGTGCAGGTGGGCGTGAGAAACGCCAAGCTGATGCAGATCGTGAGTGGCGTCAACGCGGGTGATTCGGTGATTGTCTCGGGGGGGTACGCGGTTCCGGATGGCACCGCCATCGAAATTGCAAAGCCTTCCGAGGGAGACAAAGAAGGTTCCGGCAACGCAGACAAACCGGCAGACGCACCAGCAAAGGGAGCCGAACCTCCGGCGAAGGGTAAGGAGTAGGCGGCGTGCGTCGACCTGCTGTGTCCAAAACCGAAAACGCGGCGGCGCCTTGGTTTGACCGCTTTTCGCGCCCGATTTTGTTTTCCACGATAGCGCTTGCCGTGGTGGGCGCGTACCTCGCTTTTTCGATTCCGGTGTCCGTTTTCCCGACCACGGATTTTCCTCGAATCGTGATCGGTGTGGACAATGGTGTCACGCCCATTGATCAGACGCTGGTGACGGTCACCCGGCCCATTGAAGAAGCGGTGAACAGCGTTCCGGGGCTCCAAACTGTACGGTCGATCACCAGCCGAGGCTCGGCGGAGGTCGATCTGTTCTTCGACTGGAAGTCCGACATGGTGCTGACGTTGCAGCGCGTGGACGCGGTCGTGGCTCGGCTACAATCGGAACTCCCGCCGACGGCAAAAGTCCAAACCCATCGGCTGACGTTCGCGGCGTTTCCGATCATAGGCTACAGCCTGACTTCCGATACGATGCCGCCGGATCGTCTTTGGGAAATTGCAACCTACGACATCAAGCCAAGGATGAACCGGTTGGACGGCGTCGCTACGGTCGTTGTGCAGGGCGGGCGCGTCCCGGAATTTCAGGTGACTCCCGATCCGGCCCGGCTGCCTGCGGCGGGAGTCACGGTAACGGACATTCTCGAGGCCATCCGGCGCACGAACCTGATCGATTCGCCGGGTCTGATCGAAAGCAACCACCAACTAGTGCTGGGCCTTGTGAGTGGCCAAGTGCGATCCGCGGAGCAGCTTGGGCAGATCGTCGTGAAGACTTCACCAGCGGGCGTGCCGATCCGCGTCGGAGACGTAGCAACGGTCGCGCCATCCGTTGCTCCGGTTTACACCATTGTGACCGCCAATGGAAAGCCCGCAGTTCTGCTGAACGTGAGCCGCCAGCCCGAGACCAACACGCTCGAGGTAGCAAACGAAGTCCACGACCTGATCCGGCAGATAGAGCCGACGCTTCCGAAAGGCGTGCGGTTGGAGCCGTTCTACGATCAGTCGACGATCGTTCGGGACTCAATTTCGAGTGTGCGGGACGCGGTGCTTCTGGGAATTCTGCTTTCTTCGGTGGTGCTCGTTCTCTTCCTGCGGGATTGGGGGACGTCGTTCGTTGCGGGTCTGGTGATCCCCGTCACCTTGTTGATCACCTGCATCGTGCTGAAGGTTGCCGGACAAAGCTTCAATTTGATGACGCTAGGAGGGCTGGCCGCGGCGGTCGGCCTCGTCATCGACGATGCGATCGTGGTACTGGAAAACATCGTCCTGCACCGCGACCGGGGGCAGAACCGGTTTGCGGCAATCCGAAGCGCATTAAAAGAGCTGACGATTCCGTTGATAGGTTCGACCGTGACTCCCATCGTGGTGTTTGTTCCCTTGATCGCCATGACCGGCGTCAACGGCGCTTTCTTCCGCGCGCTGGCAATCACGATGACGGTTTCGTTGATGACATCGCTCTTTCTGGCGCTGACGTGGACGCCTACTCTTAGCCAATATCTGGTACGGAGGAAGGCAACGGAAGCCGTTGACGGCAGCGAAGAACCAGATGCGGCGGCCCTGCTGGCTGCAGAGGAAGCGCAATTTACCGGGTTCTTCGGAAAGGTCGTTGCACTCTACGGCCGGGTAATGCAAGCCGTTTTGAAGCGGCCCGTGGTTCTCGTGGTCAGTCTGCTTACCGTAATTGTGCTATCGGTCGTCAGCTATGATTTCCTTGGCAGCGATCTTTTGCCGGAGATGGACGAAGGCGCTTTCATTCTCGACTACTACACGCCATCGGGAAGCTCACTGGCCGAGTCGAATCGCATTCTCCTACACATCGAACAGATCCTCAAAGCCACGCCGGAGGTTGAGAATACTTCGCGGCGCACTGGCATGGAATTGGGGTATGCCGCTGTCACGGAGGCCAACCGCGGCGATTTTACCGTCAAGCTGAAAGCGAAACGTAGCCGATCGTTGGATGAAGTGACTTCGGATATTCGCGCGCAGATCGAGTCGTCGGAACCCGCAACCAAAGTGGAATTCGTGCAGATGCTGCAGGACATGATCGGAGACCTGAGCAACCAGCCTCAGCCGGTGGTGATCCGGCTGTACTCGCAAGACGGAAAACTGCTGAACGAAACCGGGCCGCGTGTGGCGGACGCGATTGGTAAGGTTAAGGGAGTCGTGGATGTGTTGAACGGCGTTGAGGACGCGATCAGCGGACCTGCCGTGACCTTTCAAGTCAATCCAACCGTTGCGGCGCGAGCGGGCTTCACGCCGGACGAGATTGCAGTAGATGCCAGCGCGATTCTCGAGGGTGAACCGGCGGCTACTCCGGTCATCTTGAACGATCGCGCCTATACGATCCGCGTGCGCTTTCCCGAAGCAAATCGCGCGACGCTCGATCGCATGCGCGATACGCTGCTGGTGAGCGCGACGGGCAAGACCGCGACGCTCGGTTCTCTAGCAAGCATGATGAACGATCCGGGAGAAACCGAAATCCGGCGCGAGAATTTGCAACGCTTGATCCAGGTCACGGCGCGTCTTGAAGGTGTGGACCTCGGAAGCGGAATCGCTGCAGTGCAAAAGGCGGTCAATGACTTGCACCTGCCCAGCTCGATTCGCGTCGAGTATGGCGGACAGTACGAGGAACAGCAAAAGTCGTTTCACGAACTGCTGATGGTGCTGTTGCTGGCGTTGTTGCTGCTGTTCGGCGTTTTGTTATTTGAGTTTCGCACCTTCTCCGCGCCGATCGCGATTCTGGCGTCGGGCCTGCTTTCGACGTTCGGCGCATTTGTGGCGCTTTTGGTTACCCGGACGACGTTCAACGTAGCGTCCTTCATGGGCATGATCATGGTCATTGGCATCGTTGCGAAAAACGGCATCCTGCTTCTCGACGCGGAGCATCGGTTTCGCGAACTCGGGTTTTCGCTTGAAGATTCGATGATTCAGGCGGGGCGCCGTCGTTTGCGGCCCATCGCGATGACGGCGCTCGCAACGATTGCAGGTATGTTCCCATTGGCACTTGCCATTGGGGCAGGATCGCAGATGCTGCAGCCGCTGGCGATCGCGGTGATCGGCGGACTGCTCAGTTCGATGGTTCTGTCGCTCGTGTTCACGCCGGCGATCCACTACTACTTGCAAGTCTCTCGTCGCTCAACTGCGTCTGCATTCTGACGGGTTGCAAAAGCAGACCGACACTTGCAATCTAATCGGCATGCCAGAATTACCGGACATTGAGGCTTATATCTGCGCCCTTGAAAGACGGGTGATCGGCCAGCCAATTCGACAAGCGCGTCTGGCGAGCGTCTTTCTCCTGCGAACCGTACAGCCGCCGCTCTCCAGCGTGGAAGGCCAAACGGTGCGTGAATTGCGGCGAATTGGCAAACGAATCGCGATCGGCGTGGAAGGCGATCTGTGGCTGGTGCTGCACCTTATGATTGCAGGCCGGTTGCACTGGAAACCGGCGCACGCGAGACTGTCGGGACGGAACAATCTTGCAGCTTTCGATTTCCCGAATGGTTCTCTTGTCTTGACGGAAGCGGGATCAAAACGACGCGCATCGCTGCATGTCCTTTCGGACGACGAAGGTTTGCGCTCCATAGATCCTGGAGGGATAGAGATTCTCGAGAGCGATTTGAACGCTTTTCGCGCCGCTCTTATGTTCGAGAACCGCACACTAAAACGAGCGCTTACGGATCCGCGTCTTGTCAGCGGCATCGGCAATGCGTATTCGGACGAGATCTTGCATGCGGCGCAACTGTCGCCGGTCACGCTGACTCAGAAGCTCGGTGATCCGGAGTGGGAAAGGCTCTATGCTGCCACGCGCCATGTTCTCGAGACGTGGAAACAGCGGCTGTGCGCCGAAGCGCAAGCCGCCTTTCCCGAGAATGTGACCGCCTTTCGCAAGGATATGGCAGTGCATGGGCGCTTTGGGCAGGCTTGCCCGCGCTGTGGTGAAAAGATTCAGAGAATTCGTTACGCGGACAATGAAACCAACTATTGTGCCCGATGCCAAACGGGTGGAAAACTTCTTGCAGATCGCGGTCTGTCCCGGTTGTTACGATCGGACTGGCCGCGGACACTCGATGAACTCGAGGCACTGAAGCGCGTGTAGGGATATTCGGACGAATTTCTATGAAGATTCATTCCACCAGGAATAGGTTTTGCGCGAATGCCCACTCATCATCTATCCATTGCTCGTGGCAGCGGAAACCCGTCCTGCTGGCAATGTCAATCACGTCTTTCGCGTGATATTTGTGCGAACTTTCCGTCCAAATCGTTTCGCCTTCATCCAACGTGAAACTGAATTCCGCCGCTCGAATTGATACACGTTGACGTGAGAGCGACCGCAAATGCATTTCAATTCGCCGCTCGTCCGGATTCCATAGCGCTTGATGGCGGAAGCGCGACAACTGGAAATCCGCGCTCAACTCGCGATTGATGCGACCCAGCAGATTCAAGTCAAATGCTGCCGTGACGCCGGCCGGATCTTCGTAGGCCAGGAGCTGCGTCTGCACATCCTTTACGAGATCTGTCCCGAGCAGCAGTGCATCTCCCGGCAGCAAAGTCTCCCGCACTTCCTGCAGGAACGCTTCTGCTGCGTCGCGATCAAAATTTCCGATGCTGCTGCCTAAAAACAGCACCAACAACCGGTCATCCTCGTCCCGATTCTTCGTGACCGACCGGAGACCGTCCAGATAGGTTTGCTCGTAGCCAACCACGCTCACTAAATCGATCTGCCCCAATTCCTTCTCGCAAGCCGCGAGGGCAGAGGGGGAAATTTCAATCGGGTAGTAACGAGTCTTCTGCCGCCGCGACAACGCTTCCAAGATCCACCGGGTCTTCTTCCCGCTCCCGCTGCCCAATTCCGCGACCTGCACCGTGCCCCGCAACCGGCTGACAATTTCGGCCGAATGCCTTTGCAAAAGCCGCGCGTCAGCACGCGTCAATCCGTACTCCGGCAGAACGCAAATGGCCTCGAATAAAGCTGATCCGAGCTCGTCGTATAGATACTTCGAAGGCAGTTCTCTTTGGCCGGATTTCGTCAATGCCGCGCGCACGTCCGCGGCGAATTCGGACACGTGGCGATTCGTCAAGAGGAAGTTGGTCAACATTGTTTCTCCAGGGGGACTGGGAAGGGAATTTGAGCGTTACCGAATCTGCAAAATCAGTCTTCGACGCAACGAAACGTCGCGTAGACGTACGGATAGTGCGGTTGGAACCAGTTGCGAAAAGATCGCCGGAGCATGCACGCGGCGGTCCGCGGCGATCCGCCTTTCATCACGTAATGGTCTCCGTCAAAAAAATTCGCAGAGTATCCCGGATAGAAAGACATGGGGGCAAACCCAGGAAATGGCTCAAACGGCGTCCGCGTCCACTCCCAACCATTTCCGAGCAAGTCGTGGAGGCCAAACGCGCTGGCTCCTTGCGGATGAGAGCCCGCGGGTGCCGGATCCCACCGCCTGAAATCGAAATTTCCGTGGCGCTCGGTTGGGGCTTCTTCTCCCCAGGGATACGTCCGTTCTTCGCCCGCCGGTGTTCCGTACGCCGCACGATGGAATTGCGCTTCGGTTGGCAATCTCCGGCCCATCCATCGCGCATACGCGCTCGCTTCCGCGTGACTTACATATACGGGCCAATCCGCCGGCAGAGGAACATCGCCAAACATCGTCCGGTACATCCAGATACTGCCGTCCTGCTTCCAAAACGCTGGGTGCCGCAAATTCTCCCGTTGCTTCCAGTTCCAATCACTGTCGGTCCAAAGGCCAGGGTTCTCATAGCCACCTGCTTGGAGGAATTTCAAGAAATCTGAGTTGGTCACGTTGAATTTCCCAATCGCAAAGTCGGCGACTTCCACGGCTTGCGATTCGAATTCATTATCCCAACCAAATTCATCGCCGTTCACCCGACGTAACCCCAGGGTTGCGTCGCCCGCCGGTATCTCCACTAAAGGCGACTTGCCCTTTGGCTCCTGGGATTCCGGCGCGTTCATCTTCCCAATCTTTTGTGAAGCTGGCAGACGGTGCAGCAAATATGTCAGTGTCTCCGCGTGCATCAACCGGTGCTCAATGGCCACATTCAGCATGGTCGTCAGGCTCGGTTCCGCATCCCGTGTCCCTGCCAGCGTAGCGGCGATCGCGGCATCGAGCTGCTGCCGCAAACGCATGCGGTACTGGTCGATTTCGGTTCGCTGGGGCCAGTCTGTTGGAGCATCCGTCGGTAGGCCGACGCCGACCGGATCAATGCCAAACGCAAACAACTCGTCAAAGGTTTTGTGGAAGGATCTGAGACCCAAAACCCGGTCGGACAGCAAATTCCAATCAAACGCTTCCACGTGGCCCAGATAAAAGATGATCCGGTGGCGTTCCGGCACCGGACGCTCATACATCGCGTCTTCCCGGACAATGGCGAAAACTTCGTCGGTGCGTGCCCTTGCGTTTAAAAGGCGTGAATGAAGGTCGTTGCGAACTCGGGCTGCCGAAGTGGTAGCTGCCATGACTTTCTCCCGAACGTTGGATGCATCAGACCTGAAATTCGACCCACAATTTCCGGGCGGTAGGGCGGGGGTGAACTATACATCGACCTTGGGATTGAGAGAAGCAGGTTCCTTTGCCGGTCAAGGATACGAACTTGAGTGAAACACGCTCTCGAGAACGAAACGACCGCCGGCCGTGGTGACGACGACAAGATTCATGAGGATCATCATGGTGTCGTAACTCCAGCCATCTGCGCCGTGTTTTCCCCAGAAGCCTGTACGCCATTTGAAAAGTTTTTTCTGGATGGATCCGAACATGATCAGAATGAGGCCGATAGCGGCGAATTGGGTGAGAACACCGAAGGCCACGCCGAGCGCGCCGGCGCACTCCGCGACACCGAGGATAAGTGTAAAACCTTTGCTCATTTCGATGTCTTTGCCGCGGGCTTCGGGATTGGTGACATGTTTCCAGCCGCTGGTAAAAAAAACGAGCCCTATCATTAGGCGCAAGAGGAGAAGCGCGACGTCGGTGAAGCCGGCCAAGGAGGCAAGGTACATGCCGGAATCGTATATCGAAGAATAGGGAAATGGAAATACGGAGAAACGAGTACCGCCAATGCGGATGCGAACGAAGCGTCTGAGGTATGATCGAGTTTGAATTTTGAATCGGACAGAGGAGTTAGCCATCTACAGAAGAGAGCTCGTGAGGGCGGCGGCATATGGGGCGTTGGCTGCGGCGATGCCAGGGATAAGAATTGGGCTTGCAGCGACGGCATTTGTTTCGAAGCGGCCCCCAATGGGGCAGAGGAGATTTGTTTCACACGCGGTTGAGGAAACCATTTCACGCGTGAAAGCAGGAATCGGCGACCCGGAACTAGCGTGGATGTTTGAGAATTGCTTTCCGAATACTCTGGACACGACGGTTCAGTTCAGCGAGACGGCTGGGCGGCCGGACACCTTCATTATCACCGGGGACATCGATGCGATGTGGCTGCGCGACTCGGCTTGCCAGGTGTGGCCGTATGTGCCGCTGGCGAAAAACGACAATGATCTGCAAAGAATGTTTCGGGGGCTGATCGCCAGGCAGGCGCGGTGTATTCTGATCGACCCTTACGCGAACGCATTTTTGCCCGACCCAAAAGGCAAGAAGGCGTTGGAGTGGGCGGTGGGCGATTTGACGGAGATGCGGCCGGGAGTGGCGGAGAGGAAATGGGAACTAGATTCGCTGTGCTATTGCATCCGACTGGCGCATGGATACTGGCAGGCCACCGGAGACTTAGCTCCGTTCGACCAAGAATGGGCGACGATGATGCGTTTGGTGGTGGCCACATTTCGCGAGCAGCAGAGGAAGACCGGACCGGGGCCTTATCATTTCCAACGGCGAACGGAAGTGCCGACGGATACGCAAGCGCTTGGGGGATTTGGAAATCCGGCGCGGCCTGTTGGGATGATCTATTCCATGTTCCGGCCGTCGGATGATGCGTGTTTGTATTCGTTTTATGTCCCTTCAAATTTGTTTGCAGTGGTGTCGCTGCGCCAGTTAGCACAAATGGCCGTGGAGATTCTTAAGGATGACGGATTTGCGAATGAATGCCGCGCGCTCGCGAGTGAAGCGGAGGCGGCACTTGCGAAATATGGACGAAACAAAGACCGAGATGGAGCGGAGGTCTGGGCATTTGAGGTGGATGGATACGGCAATCAGCTGTTTATGGATGATGCGAATATCCCGGGATTGCTGAGCTTGCCGTATTTGGAGTGCTGCGACGCGCAGGACCCGGTCTACCAGAGAACGCGGCGGCTGGTGTTGAGCGAAGATAATCCATACTTCTTCAAAGGGACCGCAGCGGAAGGAATTGGCGGGCCTCATGAGGGGCTTAATATGATCTGGCCGATGGCGCTAATCGCGCAGGCGCTGACAAGTATCGATGATGCCGAGATCCGACAGTGTCTGCACTGGTTGAAGACAACCCATGCGGGCACCGGATTTATGCACGAGTCGTTCGACAAAGACAATCCGGCGAAATTCACGCGAGCATGGTTTGCCTGGGCGAATACATTGTTTGGAGAATTGCTGGTGAAGTTGAGCCAGGAGCGACCGAATTTGTTGAAGAGATTTGGGTGAGGCGCCCGTTGGCTTTTTATTTTTGCATGAAGTTTAGATTGAGTTAAGGACAGGCGAGGCATGTCGGTTGAACCAGCGGCAAAAATGAGCGGCGGTACCAAGCTGGTGATTCGCAACATTGGACTGCTGTTGAGCGGCGATTTGGGGAAACCCATCCTGGATGCTGACACGGTGGTGGCGAAGGGCGGGCGGATCAGCGCCATCGGGAAAGAGAAGGAGTTGGATTGCGAGGGAGCAACGAGAATTATCGATGCGAATGGAACAGCGCTGGCGCCGGGGCTGATTGACAGCCACGTGCATCCGGTCGTCGGCGATTGGACGCCGCGGCAGAATCAATTGGGATGGATCGACAGCTGTCTGCACGGGGGTGTGACCACGATGATTTCGGCAGGTGAAGTGCACACGCCTGGGCGGCCGAAGGATGTTGTGGGGCTGAAGGCGCTGGCGATTACCGCACAGCGGACGTTTGCGGCACTGCGGCCGAGCGGCGTGAAGGTGCTCGGTGGGGCGCCGGTGATTGAGCAGGGAATGGTGGAGGAGGATTTTCGATCGTTGGCGGAAGCAGGTGTGAAGTTGTTGGGCGAGGTCGGACTTGGCAGCGTGAAAGATGGTCCGACAGCCCGGCAAATGGTGGGTTGGGCGCGAAAGCACGGGATTCAGAGCACGATACACACTGGCGGACCGTCGATTCCTGGTTCGGGTCTGATTGATAAGGATGTAGTGCTGGCGGCGGATGCGGACGTCATCGGCCATATCAACGGCGGACATACGGCATTGCCCGACACGCAGATTCGGGCGCTGTGCGAGCGATCGGAACGGGCGCTGGAGATTGTGCACAATGGAAATGAGCGCGCGGCGCTGTTCACGCTGCGCACGGCCAAAGAGTTGAAGCAGTTGCATCGCGTAATTCTGGGTACCGATTCGCCGGCAGGGTCAGGGGTGCAGCCGTTGGGAATTCTACGCGTGATCGCGGCGCTTTCGTCGATCGGCGAGATTCCGGCCGAGACGGTGTTCTGCTTCGCTACGGGCAATACCGCGCGGATGCGAAAGCTGGAGTGCGGGATGATCGAAGTGGGACGCGCCGCGGATTTTGTGTTCATGGATGCTCCGCAGAATTCGGCAGGAAAGGATTTGCTGGAGAGCGTGAGGCTGGGGGATTTGCCGGGGATTGGGATGACCGTGATCGATGGTATGGTGCGGAGCGAGCGAAGCAGGAATACGCCTCCGGCTACGCGTGTGCCGGCGATCGTCAAGGATTCAGGGTGACGGATTGTGTGGGTGACCGGGATCGGGCGGCAACCTGCCGCACTTCAAGATTAGCGTAGGCCGTCTTGGCCTTTGATTTGATCTTTGGTTAGGCCACCGACGCGGGGCAATGGCCGGCCGCTGTCGGTGACGGCGATGGCGACAAGAATTTCGTTGGCGCGCGGGGCATCGTTCACGCGGATTTCCATTCCATCAAAATGAGAGCGGACGAAGGCGGCGTCCTTGTGGCCGAGAGGAATATCGAAGGCAACGCCAGGACCGCCCCGTTTTTTCGAGGAAGGAATCAAGGCCGCTCCTTTGCCGAGTACTTTGCGGATCGGTGTGCCGAGTTTGGGGTGAAGGATGGCAGCGGCGTGCTCAAGTTCACCGTCTTCACCGACCGCGGCGGCTTTGCCGTAACTTTCGGCGGAAGCGCCTGGGATGCCGAGAGCGGCGACGGCGCGTTCGGTCAACAAAGCGCCCAATTCCTCTCCGATCTCCATGAGTTCACTGAGGTCCTGAACGAATTTTCCAGCGAAAGGATTTTCGATCACAGCGGCGGCGGCAGCCCGGCGTGTGGGTGGATTCACGGGTTGGCCCATTTCGGTGTGAGTTTCTTCAACGAAGGTAACAATTTTGCGGATCTTAGTTTTCACCGGAGGCCATCCTCGCCTTTTATTTCGGAGGCTTTCAGGCCACCCACGCGAGCGTGGATGCGTGGACCGGTGGTCATGACCAGAACCAAGAGAATTTCGTCGGCGCGAGGAGCGTCGGCAATGCCGACTTCCATGGAGTCAAAGTGGCTTCGCACGTAAGAGGCGTTGATGTGCGTGATGGGGACGTCGAGACGCGTGCCCGGGCCCCCGACTTTTTTTGTGGAGGCCACAATTGCTTTGGCGTTGCCGAGGAGTTCGCGCATGGCATAGCCGCCAGGAACGTGCCAGAGCGCGCCGTGTTCGAGTTCGCCGGCTTGCCCGACGATGGCGCCTTTGCCGTAGCCTTCGATGATTTTGGGATCGCCCCCGAGCGAGGCGACAAGCGATTTAGCCATTTCGAGGCCGAGTGGTTTTAAATCGTCCATGAAGCCGGAGATCTCCTCGGCATACTTTCCGGAAAATGGATTGCGAATAACGGCGAGGGAGGCGGCGCGGCGGAGAGGCATTGCGGCGACAGGACCGCCTTCGTGAAAAATTTCTTCGACAGTGACGACGCGTTTGCGGACGGTTACTTCGGGCATAGCGACGGCTCCTCATAGACAGAACGCAAAGGCAGGTTCCTCGCTTCGCTTGGAATGACAATCGCGGTCTCGGATTCTCGCGAGGGGAGATGCGCGGCAACGGACGGCCTCAGAAGGCCGTCCCTACAAAGAGACGAGGTGATCCGGACGTGGCCTTGCAGGCAAAGCGCGGCTGAATGGATTAAGTGCTGTGAGCGAAGTTGGTCGGCCACGACCATTCCGGCGTCGAGGGCTTGGGCTATTTCCTGTAGACGGAGTGGACCCACGGCGTGGGTGACGGGAAGGTCGAGGAGATCGGAGTCAGGGGCTATTTCACGGGCAGGAATTCGCAGAATTGCAGGATGGTTGGGTAAATTGATGGCATTGGCGATGATCGTGGCAGCGGCGTCGGCGTGGGCCGCGGTTTCCGCGAGAACTGTGACCGCGTCGGCGATGCCGAGCGAAAAGCTGCGCCCGCGCCAGCCACTAGTGGCTACACCCCGAACGGGCACGGCAGAAGAAACTTCCACAGAAGCGAAGAGAGAAGTAGTTTCGGGGCGTTCGACCATGCCGATCGTGTAGCTTTGTCCCGAGACAAGGTGCAAGGCGATGTCGCCGCCGTTGTTGACGTAAGAGCGTCGGAGTTGCGCAGCTTTGGTCATGGCGTCCAGTACAGCTTCGGCAACCGCACCAGCGACGGCGGCCATGGGTGTGATGAAGCAGCGATCCCGATAAGGGGAAACAGCATCAGTCATACGACGGGCGATTGCTCCAGCGGGCAATTCGGAATTGTGAGTCTGGCGCGTACGGAGAAGAGGAAGTTCCGCGCAAAGTTCATCGAGGATTCTGACGAAACGTCGAGCGGCAGCCCCGTAGGCTCGGCGGATTTCCTTGGCGGCGCCATCGGCGCCGATAATGAGGTCGATGGGACCATCATTCAGATGGAGACGCTGCCCGTCTGGAAGGAGGCGAATTGTGGCGGGATCTCTCATCGGTGAGGATCGTTTTCTGGCGGGGTTTTGAGCGGCCAGGGATTTTGCGGAAGGGAAGTAAGCAGGCGCTGGCGCTGCTTTTCGCGCAGGACTTCGTCAAGGGGGCGGACGTAATCCATATGCCCGCCGAGGCCGGCGTAATCCGCTCTCTTCAGTGTGAATTCGATGGGAGCGACGAGCGCGGGTGTGGGCACGTAGCCAAAGGCGTTTTCCGGCATGCGGGAGACGTCAACCATGAAAGTGATGCCACCACCGGGCCAAATGTAGGCTGGAGCACCTCCGGACGTAACACGCGTGAGGCGGTGCTTGACGGAGTTTGTGAGCTTTACCGGATTTTCCGTGGCGCCTGCCCGCAGCGAACCGCCTGCTCCGGCCATGAATAGAACGGTGGTGAGAGCAGGCTCGCAATTTTCGCGGACGCGCTCGACGGACTCCCGCAATTGTTCCGGCAGATCCTTTTCGACCGGTCGCAGCGATTCGTCCAGTTCGTAATATGCAGCCTGCTCACCTGTGGTGCTGACCATCAGAAGACGCAAGTAAGGCCACGCAATCTTGGGTTTGAAGGGTTTGAGAATCACGAGCGGATCGGAAATATTCGTGCCGCCCCAGCCGGTGCCGGGCTGGGCGACTTGAAAGTAGCGGCCGGGCGTGGAGCGGCGGCCTTGAATCGCGACGCCGGTTTCCCGCACGCCGAGCATTTTGCCGGCTTGATGTTCAGAGAGCACACCGGTGATGTGGTCGTCTACGACGACAACTTCATCGACTTTGCCGAACCATTGCTTGGCGAACATGCCGATGGTGGCGGAGCCACATCCGACGCGCATGCGCTCTTCTTGCTGGCCATTCACGATGGGAGGTTTGCCGGCGGCGACAGTGATGCTGGCGCCTTCGTCGATGATGAGGGCCACTTCCTTGCCGTTGCAAAGGTCGAGCAACGTTTCGCAGGTGACGCGGCCTTCGCGCTTGGTGCCACCGGTGAGGTGATGCACACCACCGATCGAGAGCATCTGCGAGCCATATTCGGCGGTGGTGACGTGGCCAACGGGCTCGCCTTGTGCGCGAACGAGATTGCGCTCGGGCCCGAGATGGCGGTCGGTATCGATCTTCAGTTTCACGCCGCAGTAGCTGAAGATGCCTTCGGTGACGACCGTGACCATGTCGACGCCGTCAACTTCCGACGAGACGATGAAAGGAGCGGGTTTGTAGTCGGGGTATGTGGTGCCCGCACCGATGGCGGTTACGAACGTGTCGGTCGACTTCGCGAGTGTCCCATCCCATTCGCCTTCGCGCTCGAGGAAAGGAACGACTGGAGTGCCCTGAGACTTGGCGCGGTCCAGAAGAATGTGCGGATCGACGCGGACGAGCTGGCCGTTGAAGTTGCCGTATCGATCGCAAGCGCCGGTTTGCCCGAGCTTGATATAGCACAGGACGGGACACGCGTCACAGCGGATCGTGTCTTTGGGAAGCGTGTCAATCACGCGAGTTTCCTTGTGCCGATTCGTTCTTCGCACGAATGGCTGCGCGGACTTTGTCCGGAGTAGCGGGAAGCTTGTAAATGCGCACGCCGGCCGCATCGTATAGGGCGTTGAGAATTGCAGGAGCGGTTGGAATCAGCGCCTGTTCGCCGATGCCTTTTGCACCAAAGGGACCAACGGGCGACGCGTCCTCGATGAGGATTGATTCGACTGGAGGGACGTCGCCGATCGTGGGAATCAAATAATCGTGCAGATTTTCGCCTTTGCCGGGAATAAATTCTTCCATGAGAGCCATGCCCAGGCCTTGCGCGATGCCGCCTTCGATCTGGCCTTCGATTAGCGTGGGATTGATGGCGCGGCCGACGTCATGAGCAGCCGTAAGCTTTAGAACTTTAATTGTGCCGAGTTCGCGATCGACCTCGAGTTCGGCGAGGTGCGCGCCGAAACCGTACACGGCGTATGGGATACCCTGGCCGTTTGGGTCGAGAGGTTTTGTAGGAGGATCGTAGGTCACTTCCGCGGTGAGGACGTAGCCGCGTTCGTCGAGGGGCAGGTCATTCAGGACAATATGCTTGCCTGCCGATTTTTCACGAACATGCAAGCAACCGTCCGACAAATGGAGATGCGCGTTTTCCGGCCATCCGCCAGCCATTTCCAGAATGCCAGCACGAAGCTTCTTGCCGGCGAGCATCGCCGCGTTACCGCTGACGAAAGTCTGGCGCGATGCGGAAGTTTTGCCGCAATCCGGGGAGACGTCAGTGTCGGCGGGAAGAAGGTCGAAGCGATCCACCGGGACACGGAGGGCTTCCGAGCAAATTTGCGTGACGACGGTAAAAGAGCCCTGGCCGATATCGACAGCACCCATATGAATGGCGATTCGGCCATTGCGTTGTAGGCCGATGCGCATCGTCGAAGGATTGGCAAGCGACGTATTGCCGCAGCCGTACCACATGCCGGCAACGCCAACGCCGCGACGCCTGGCACCATGCTGTTGATTGAACGCATCGCATTCCTGGTGCGCAAGATTCCAACGCGGACGAAGAGCTTGGAGGCAGGCGCGTATGCCGACGCCGGCACCGAGGACCTGGCCTGTGATCGTGGGGCTGTTGTCTTCGAGAGCATTGAGAATGCGGAATTCGAGTTTGTCCATGCCAAGCGTTTCGGCGAGGGCGTCGTAGAGTTGTTCCTGCGCGATTGTGCCTTGAGGAACGCCGAAACCGCGGAAGGCGCCGGCAGGAACGAGGTTGGTGTGGACCGCGCGTGTCAACGCGCGATAGTGCGGCAACTTGTACGGTCCGGAACCGTGAATGGGGACGCGAGCGGCGACGGTCGGTCCCCAGGAAGCATAGGCGCCGGTGTTGAATTCGCCTTGTAGATCCATGGCCAGTAGTTTTCCATCTGCGGTAGCGCCGGCGCGGCAGTGGATCTTCGAGGGATGGCGCTTCGTAGTGCTGCGAATCGATTCCGGGCGAGAGTAGACCATTTTTACGGGCTTGTGTAGAAGCCATGCGGCGAGCGCGAGGAACGGCTGTGTGGAAAGGTCCAACTTAGAGCCGAAGCCGCCGCCGACGGCGGTAGGAATGATGCGAACCGCGACTTCGGGAATACCGAGGATTGCGGCGATGTCTTTGCGGGTCATGTAGGGAGACTGTGTGCAGGATTGGATTTCGATGCGGTCTCCAACGCGACGGGCAAAACCGGCTTCGGGCTCGATGTAGGCATGTTCGATGAAGCCGGTTTCGTATTCGGCTTCGACGACGACGTCGGCTTCGCGCAGCGCGGCTTCGACATCGCCATGCACGACACGCCCGCGCACGAGAATGTTGTCGGGACGAGAGGAATGGATTGGCGGCGCGCCGAGTGATTGTGCTGCGGTGGTTGTGAGGAGCGCCGGCACTTCCTTCCAGTTCACGGGAAAACAGGAAGGGTCGAAAACCGCCATTGCAGAGGCTTCGCCGACGACAGCGGCGACCGCTTCACCGAGGTAGCGGGTTTCGTTGTCGGCGAATACGGGCTGATCCGCGAAGTCCGGGTGCACACCAAAGCAATTTTTGCCGGGCACGTCGCGAGCGGTGAAGACGGCATGAACGCCGGGCATTCGTCGGACGAATCGCGCCAGGTCACCAAAATGAAATTGCGCGTGGGCGTACGGGGCGCGGATGACGAACAAGACCAAAGAATCTTCGGGCCACTCGTCCGCGCCATAAATGTCCTGCCCGGTCACTTTGCGAGGGCCATCGAGGCGAACGATGCGCTGGCCGACCGAGCCATGTTGCGAATCGCACGCAGGCGATGGCCGCAGTTCGGTTGCTTCCATGACCGCCCGCACGATTTTGCGATAGCCCGTGCAGCGGCAGAGAACACCACCAAGCGCATCCATGACTTCCGATTCCGTGGGCACGGGGCTTTGTTGCAGAAGGGAAACCGCGGTGACGAGCATGCCGGGAGTGCAGATGCCGCACTGAGCTGCACCGTGGTGAAGAAAGGATTTTTGGAGACAGTCGAAATCGGGGGAAGACTCTCGCAGGCCCTCGATGGTGAGGACTTCGGCGTCCTGCAGCTGCCCGACGGCCGTAAGGCAAGAACAGACGGGTTTGCCGTTGACCAAAACGGAGCATGCGCCGCAATCGCCGGCATCGCAACCGACTTTGGTCCCGGTGAGGCGGAGCTCTTCACGAAGCACGGTCGAGAGACGGGTGCAAGGATCGGAAGCTACTGGGACGATCCTCCCGTTCAAAACGAGCGACAGTTTTGTCAGCGTCTCCATTTTCACCGTGTCTTACCCGCGCAGTCGGCGAGCGCGCGGCGGACTAATGTTTGCGCAGCTTCCCGGCGGTAGGCTGCGGTGGCGCGTATATCGTCAATGGGGGAGAGCGCGGAGAATTGTTCGGGGCTAACGAGGCGAGGAATCGATGCGTCCGCCGTTTTGCCGATGAGGATATTCTCCAGTGCAGCGAGCCGAATCGCTTTTGCCGAACACGAGCCGACGCTAATCGAAGCTTCGCGAATGCGACGATCAGCGGTAACCAGTAAATTGGCGGCGACCATTACGACGGAGATCACCAGATAGCGACGGGCACCCAGCTTGAGAAAAGTCGACGCGGCATTTGCCCAGCGGCGAGGAATGCGCATCGAAGTAAGAATTTCATCGAACCGGCGAGAGGTCCTGCGATTGCCTTGGATGAAATCGGTAAGGAGGACGGCGCGCGTCGCATGGCGAGAGGCCAAGATAACTTCCGCATCGAGAGCGAGCAGCGCGGCTACACCGTCCGCAGCGGGGGAAGCATTGCAGATGTTGCCCGCAAGGGTGGCTGAGTTTTGAATCTGGATGGAACCGATTTCGCGGGCGGCGGCGCGAAGGCCGTCAAAGCCGCGGGGCAAATCTGCGGCAAGGAACTCGCTCCACGTTGTCCCGGCGCCGATGTCGAAGAAATCTGGAGTGGAGCGGATACCCTTGAGCTCGGCGATCGCGGAGATGTCCATCACCGGGCTTTTGAGTTGCGGACCGGTGAAGGCGGGAAACAAGTCTGTGCCACCGGCGAGAATCGTCGCGCGAGTGGTAACCAATGTTTGTAGAGCTTCGTCAAGCGTATCTGGTCGCAGGAACACAGAGGTCACTCCAGAAAAACCCACTCAACGCGGGACAAAACATTGCGCGTGAGAGGAGACTTCTACTTCTACAACGTCGAAGGGGTTTTGTGAAGTGGGTTGGAAGCGAAAGGTTGAAACGGTGAATTCTTGTGGCATTCTAATTGGGAATGGCGACCACGGATCAACGGCTTGCCACAGGCACCGCGGCTTTCCAGTTTTCCGGCTTCCGCCTCTACCAGATCGCGCGATTCTGCATTGTGTTTTGCACGGAGATGCAGTCCGTGGCCGTTGGCTGGCAGGTGTACGAGATCACCAGACGACCGTTGGATTTGGGATTGACGGGTCTGGTTCAATTCCTGCCGCCCGTATTGCTGTTCTGGCTGGCCGGGCATGCGGCAGACCGATTTGACCGCCGGAAGTTGCTAACGGTGTGTTACGCGGGTTACGGACTATCTTCGGCGATGCTTTTGGCGGTTACACTGGGGTTCGAATACCTGCATCGCGCGGAAACCATTGCACCCATTTTTGCAATCTTGCTTCTCGTAGGAGTGGTGCGCAGCTTCAGCATGCCAACGAGCCGGGCTTTGCTGCCGCAATTGGTTCCTGGGGAACAGTTTCAGAGCGCAGTAGCGTGGAATTCCGGAATCTTCCAGTGTGCGACAATTTTGGGTCCAGCGCTCGGCGGGTTGCTGTACGCATTCTCGCGCGGGCCTGCGCTCGTCTATGCCGTGGCTCTACTCGCCAGTGTTGTCTCTGTATTGACGACGTTGAGAATTCGCATGGAAAGGCGTCCGAGACCGCGCGAGCCATTCACGGTGCGAACCGTTTTAGCGGGATGCCGATACATCTGGACGCACAAACTGGTTTTAGGGTCGATTTCACTGGACCTGTTTGCGGTGCTGCTCGGTGGAGCGGTGGCGCTGCTGCCCGTATATGCCAAAGAAATTCTGCGGACCGGGCCGTGGGGGTTGGGATTGCTACGCAGCGCGCCGGGAGTTGGCGCTGGGGTCATGGCGTTGCTGATCGCTTACAAGCCTATTCGGCGTAGGGCGGGCGCGACCATGCTATGGTGCGTGGCCGGCTTCGGCCTATTTACCATCGTATTCGGTTTTTCGCGGAGCCTGCCGCTGTCAATGATTTCCTTGTTGCTGGTCGGTGCGGCGGATATGGTTAGCGTGGTCGTTCGCGGAGTACTGATTCAACTGGATACGCCGGACGAAATGCGAGGCCGGGTAAACGCCGTGGACATGATTTTTATTGGCGCTTCGAACGAATTGGGAGAGTTCGAGTCTGGACTTGCGGCGCAATGGCTGGGAGCGGTGCCAGCGGTCGTGCTCGGCGGAGCGGGGACAATCCTTGTGGTTGGGCTTTGGGCTTGGTTGTTTCCGGAACTGCGAAAGGCAGACAGATTGGCAGGGACGAAAGCGCAGGGCCGAGCCCCGGCGCCATGACTAATGATGTTCGGGTGCGGAGGCAGCGGGAGCAGACTGAGTGGATGGGGCAGGAACTGTGGTCTGCGCCGGTGGTGCGACGGCCGTCGTTGATGTACTCGCCAATTCTGCCTTTACCGCCGGAGAGATTTTGTCGGCGTTTTTCAGGAGAATGCTGACTTGCCACATTTTGGTCTCGCCCAGGTGGTCGGCGAAGCCAGGCATGCCCGTCATACGAATGCCACCCGACACTTTCCAATAGGTCTCCCAGGCCTCATCGTCGGTGACTCCCGTGCCGCGAAACAGTTGCGGTGGGGCAGGAGACATACCGTCGGCGATGGCGGTCTTAGGCTCGCCGGGCAGGCCGTGGCAAACGGCGCAATTTTCCTTGTACACGTTGGCGCCGGCGATGAAGTTTGCGTCATTCTCGGTGACGGGCGATTGGAGATGGGGGAGTTTGTTCAGGTAGGCGTGTTGGGCGATGTGCGCAAGCTTGTGCTCAAAAGGCATTTCCGGGCCCTTGGTGGCAACCGGTGCGTGACCGCCTGAGAAGTACATGTAGACTGCAAGGACGATCAGCAAAACGCCCAGCAGAATCCCTAGAATAACGCCTTTGAGCATTCCCATTTCTCCTCATGTGAGGTAACGATCGCGCAATCTTGTACCGGTACGAATGAGACAGCAGGTAGTTTACGACGAGCGACAAAATTCTGCACGACGGATTTGGGGCATAGAAAAAAGGGGTTAGAAATGTGCCCCGAGGCAGTAACCAAACTGAAGTGGCTGGCGTCCTTATACTCAAGAGCCTTTCTTCGCACGAAGCGGTACACTCTAAGTGTGGGTACCCGCCAGGCTCCAGAACACTCCGCGCCAGTGCATGGCCGGTAGCAGATCAGGAGACATTGAATGGCCCGAATTGACGAGGTCGATGCGCCCAGCGCAGACGGAACTCGTGTTTCCTTAAGAGATTCCCCGGCGGGGGAGGGTTCCTCCCGTCGTGGATGGTTGATTCTGGCGCTGCTCGCTGTCGTTGTGGGCAGCGTGTACTGGTATTTCCATTCCCGGGGTGCGCAAGCCAACGGCATTGGGACCGGAGCAGCCGACAACGGCAGTTTTGACCCGAACGCGGCCGTGCCGGTGGTGGTTGCAACGGCGCATCGCGGAGATTTGCCGGTGTATTTCAACGGTTTGGGAACGGTTACCGCGTTCAATACTGTCACGGTCAGAAGCCGCGTGGATGGTCAGATTGTAAAAATCAATTTCACCGAAGGGCAGTTCGTCAAAGAGGGTGACGCCCTGATTGAGATCGATCCCCGCCCCTATCAAGTGCAGTTGGAGCAAGCAGAAGGCCAACTTGCCAAAGATCAGGCGCAATTGAAGGATATGCAGGTCGATTACGAGCGCTACCAATTGCTGTTCAAGGAAGGAGTGATTCCCAAGCAGCAATTGGATACGCAGCAGGCCCAGGTGGGTACCTATGAAGGGGCCATCAAGGCAGACCTTGCCACGATTGACAACGCCAAATTGCAGATTACCTATTCGCATATCACCGCGCCGATCAGCGGGCGCGCGGGCCTGCGACTGGTGGATATCGGGAACATCGTTCACGCCACGGACACAAACGGATTGCTGGTAATTACGCAACTTCAGCCCATCGCTTTGCTGTTCAGCTTGCCGCAGGACCAGTTGCCGGAAGTTGTGGCGAAGATGCGTTCCGACAGACAGTTGGCGGTCGAAGCGTACGATCGGGACAACAGCGACAAAATTGCCACCGGAAAATTGCTGACCATCGACAATCAGATCGACACCACGACGGGGACATATAAGCTCAAAGCAGTGTTCGACAACGCAAAGAATGAGCTTTTCCCGAACCAGTTTGTGAACGTGCACCTCCTGGTTGACACGAAAAGGAACGTCGTGCTGGTGCCGACAACGGCAATTCTGCGCGGCCCGCAAGGCACATACGTGTTTGGCGTGAACTCCAAGAATTCGGTAGCCGTGAAACACGTGAAAGTAGAGAATACCACCGGAAATCTTGCCGGAATCTCTTCGGGTCTGGCCGAAGGCGACGTAGTAGTAGTCGACGGCCAGGACAAATTGAAAGATGGAATCGTCGTCGATCCCCACACGCAACGCCTGGGTGGAGGCAGCTCCGCGCAAAGTTCGTTCCTTCCTGACGGTTCCACATCAGGGGCTCCGACTGGGGGACCCGGTCGATGAATCCCTCGCGGCCGTTTATTCTGCGGCCGGTTGCCACCACATTATTGATGGTAGGCGTGATGCTGGTTGGCTATGTGGCCTACCGCCAGTTGCCCGTTTCCGCGTTGCCACAGGTGGATTACCCCACCATTCAGGTCACAACGTTCTATCCCGGTGGAAGCCCGGAGGTGATGGCGTCTTCTGTAACCGCACCCCTGGAAAGGAATTTTGGACAAATTCCCGGGTTGCAGCAAATGACGTCGACGAGCTCGTTCGGATGCTCGGTTATCACGCTGCAATTTGTTCTCGATCTGAACATCGATGTGGCGGAGCAGGAAGTGCAGGCGGAAATCAACAGTGCATCGCAGCTTCTGCCGAAAGACCTGCCGAACCCGCCGATCTATAGCAAAATCAATCCCGCCGATGCGCCGATTCTGACCCTAGCGTTAAGTTCGGATACCTTGCCGCTCGAGAAAGTGGAGGATCTGGCCGATACGACGCTGGCACAGAAGATTTCCCAGCTCTCTGGCGTCGGGTTGGTTAGCATCAGCGGTGGGCGGCGGCCTGCGGTGCGGGTGCAGGCGAATCCAACGGCGCTCGCTTCCTATGGTCTCAGCCTGGAAGATTTGCGGACGGCACTGGGGAACGCCAACGTAGACCAGGCCAAGGGCACGTTTGATGGCCAGCATCAGGCGTTTACGATTGGCGCGAACGATCAGCTTCTTTCCAGCGCGGGCTATAACTCAATCATCATCGCTTACCGGAACGGTGCACCTGTGCGGCTGTCGGATGTGGCTGTGGCGATGGACGGCGCGGAGAGCGTCCGGCAGGCGGCGTGGGCGAACAAACGTCCGGCAGTCATCCTGAATATCCAACGGCAGCCGGGCGCGAACATCATCAGTGTTGTGGACCGAGTGAAAGTAATCTTGCCGCAATTGCAAGCGGCGCTGCCGGGGTCAGTGCAGGTGGAGACCCTGACGGATCGCACTACGACCATTCGCGCCTCCGTGGACGACGTGAAATTCACGTTAATGCTCACCATCGCGCTGGTGGTTATGGTGATCTTTCTGTTCCTGCGAAGCGTGCGCGCGACGATCATTCCGAGTTTTGCGGTGCCGCTGTCGATCGTTGGCACTTTTGGCGTGATGTATCTTCTCGGATACTCGCTGAACAATCTCACCCTGATGGCATTGACGATTTCAACGGGTTTTGTGGTGGACGATGCCATCGTAATGATCGAAAACATCAGCCGCTACATCGAGCAAGGTGATTCACCGTTGCAGGCCGCGTTGAAGGGCTCGGAGCAGATTGGATTCACCATCGTTTCGCTGACGGTGTCCCTGATCGCCGTGCTTATACCCCTACTGTTCATGGGCGACATCGTGGGACGGCTGTTCCGGGAGTTCGCGGTTACGCTCTCGGTAACCATTCTCGTATCCGCGATCGTGTCTTTGACACTGACGCCGATGATGTGCGCAAAGCTCCTGAAGCACCAGCCCGAATCGCAGCAGACCTGGTTCTACCGCAAATCGGAAAAACTTTTCGACGACGTGATCGCGTTCTACGGGCGGACGCTGCAAGTGGTTTTGCGGTTTCGCGGAATCACGCTGCTGGTGACAATTGGCACGCTCGTGGCCACGATTCTTCTCTACATGTACGTGCCCAAAGGATTTTTCCCGGTACAAGACGCCGGAGTGATTCTGGGCGTGTCGGAAGCGCCGCAATATTTGTCGTTCACGGCGATGTCGTCGCGCCAGCGCGCTTTGGCTGATGTAATCCTCCAGGATCCGGCGGTTGAGAGCCTGTCTTCCTTCATCGGGATCGACGGCACGAATACGACACTGAACAGCGGGCGCATTCAGATCAATTTGAAGCCGTTGGCGGAAAGAAGGATCGGCGCGTCGGACGTAATCCGACGGCTCCAGCCAGAATTGGCGAAAGTGAGCGGCGTCACGCTTTACCTGCAACCGGTGCAGGACCTGACGGTAGAAGACCGAGTGTCGCGGACGCAATATCAATATTCACTCGAGGACGTCAACCCGAAAGAGCTTGCCTATTGGGTTCCGAAGTTTGTGGCCAAGCTGAAAACTCTACCGGAGCTACGCGATGTCGCTACCGACCAATTGAATGACGGGCTGATGGCCACTCTGACCATCGATCGGGACACGGCGTCGCGGCTCGGTATCTTTCCGGCCGACATCGACAATACGCTGTACGACGCGTTCGGCGAGCGACAAGTGTCCACGATTTTCACACAACTCAACCAGTATCACGTGGTGATGGAAGTCGACCCCAGCTTTCAGCAAAATCCGGATGCGTTGAAGAACATCTACGTGCACTCGTCGAACGGTCCGCAGATTCCTTTGAGCGCATTTACGAAATTCGAACCAGGCACGACCCCCTTGGCGATTAACCACCAGGGACAATTTCCCGTTGTGACCATCTCCTTCAACCTGGCACCTCATGGTTCCCTGGGAGAAGCGACGGATGCAATTGAGAAGGCGCGGCAGGAAGTCGGATTGCCGCCGAGCATTCAAGCCACGTTCCAGGGGACTGCCGCGGCATTTTTGCGATCGATCAGCAATGAGCCGATTCTGATTTTGGCGGCGGTTGTTACCGTGTACATCGTGCTTGGAGTTTTGTACGAGAGCTACATTCACCCGATCACGATTTTGTCGACATTGCCTTCCGCGGGCGTGGGGGCGATTCTCGCGCTGTTGCTGTGCCGCACGGACTTCAGCATCATTTCGCTGATCGGCATCATTCTCTTGATCGGTATCGTGAAAAAGAACGCGATTATGATGATCGACTTTGCCTTGGAAGCCGAACGTAAAGAAGGGAAGTCCCCGCTGGAAGCGATTTATGAGGCGTGTTTGCTGCGCTTCCGTCCGATCATGATGACGACCATGGCGGCGCTGCTCGGTGGGCTGCCGCTGGCCTTGGGGCAAGGGGTTGGCTCGGAATTGCGGCGGCCCTTGGGTATTACGATTGTGGGCGGATTGATTGTTAGCCAGTTGCTCACGCTGTACACGACCCCGGTGGTCTATTTGGCATTTGACTGGTTGGCCCGACGCCTGCACTTCCGAACGCACCGTCTTGCCGAGGAACCTGCCGCGGGAGATTAAAGGATGAATTTTCAGTCCAACTTCTCCGCGCCGTTTATCCGCAGGCCGGTCGCGACTTCGCTGGTGACCATGGCCATTTTCCTGTCCGGGGTAATCGCGTTTCGATTTTTGCCCGTAGCGCCGCTCCCTCAGGTTGATCTTCCCACCATCGGTGTCGGTGCATCGTTACCCGGAGCTAGTCCTGAAACGATGGCGTCGGCGGTCGCGACGCCGCTCGAGCGGCAGTTTGGCCGAATCGCCGGGGTCACGCAGATGACTTCGAGTTCGACGTTGGGAAATACCGGTATCGCGCTGCAATTCGATTTGAACCGCGATATCAACGCCGCGGCTCGCGACGTGGAAGCGGCGATCAATGCCGCCCGCAGCCAGTTGCCGGCGGACCTGCCGTCACAACCGTCCTACCGCAAGGTGAACACGGCAGATTCTCCAGTTCTGTTTCTCTCCCTTACTTCCGATACGATTCCGGTGGGACAGATTTACGATGCGTCGGATTCCATTCTGGCGCAAAAGATCGCGCAAATTGAAGGCGTGGGCCAGGTGTTCACTTGGGGATCCTCGAAGCCCGCGGTGCGTGTTCAGGTGAATCCGCAACAGTTGAACAGCTACGGCATCAGCTTGGAAACGGTGCGAAAGGCGCTACAGTCCGCCAATTCCAACCTAGCAAAAGGCTCGCTTTCGAATAACGACCGCGCCTGGACCCTATCAGACACCGATCAGCTTTTCCTCGCCCGCGAATACGAGCCGCTGATTGTGGCTGGCCATGCCGGCGCGCCGGTCCGTCTGTCGGATATTGCAACCGTGACCGATTCGGTGGAAGACATCCGCAATCTCGGACTGTTCGGCGGAAAGCGCGGCGTCATCATCGCAGTTTTTCGTCAGCCAGGCGCAAACATGATCGATACCGCGGATCGCGTGAAAGCGACTTTACCTTGGTTGCGGGCGTCGATCTCTCCCGCGTTGAACCTCGATGTAACCATAGACCGTACGACGGTCATCCGCGCCTCGGTGCACGACGTCGAGCGCGCGATGGCGATTTCGATCGTGCTGGTGGTGTTTGTCGTTTTCGCGTTCTTGCGGAACTACTGGGCGACGCTCATACCGAGCGTGGCGGTCCCGTTATCGCTGGTCGGCACGTTCGGAGTGATGTATTTGTGCGGGTATTCGCTCGATAACTTGTCGCTGATGGCCCTAACGATCTCGACGGGATTCGTGGTGGACGACGCGATCGTGGTGATCGAAAACATCGCGCGGCACATGGAAAATGGAATGCCGCGTTATGCAGCGGCGATGAAAGGTGCCAGCGAGATCGGGTTTACGGTGTTATCGATGAGTGCGTCGCTGGTGGCGGTGTTCATCCCGATTTTGATGATGAGCGGGTTGGTCGGGCGGCTGTTTCGTGAGTTTGCGGTGACGCTGAGCGCGGCCATTGGAGTATCTTTGTTCGTTTCGCTGACGGCGACGCCGATGATGTGCGCGCGTTTCCTGAAGATCGATCACAAGAAGAAACATGGATTTTTCTACCGCTTAGCCGAGGACGGATTCAATGACATGCTACACGGCTACGACCGCATGTTGCGCTGGGTTTTGCGGCATCAATTCCTGATTTTATGCGTGACGATTTTTACGGCGGGATTGAGCGTGTACATGTTCAAGCATGTAAACAAGGGCTTTTTTCCGCAGCAGGATACCGGGCGTGTCAATGGATTCATCCAGGCGGACCAGGACACCTCGTTCGAGGAGATGTCCAAGAAGATGCGAGCCTTCACTGATATCGTGAAGGCGGATCCGGCGATTGATTCGGTGACATCGTTCACCGGCGGGGGAAATGGCACAAGCACCGCGCGCATGTTTGCTTCACTTAAGCCGTTGGCGGCACGAAAGATCAATTCCGACCTGGTGATTGCACGGCTGCGCGATAAAACCGCGAATATTCCCGGCGCTTCCTTGTTTTTGCAATCGGTGCAGGACGTTGGCGTTGGCGGGCGCTTCGGCGGCGCGCAATACCAATACACCCTGCAAGCGGACAATCTGAGCGACCTGTATCACTGGGCGCCCATCATCATGGAGCGCATGCAGCAGATTCCGGAGTTGCGGGATATCAACTCCGATGAGCAAAACGGGGGGCTCCAGACGTATCTCGCCGTGGACCGCGACACAGCCGGAAGATTGGGCGTTTCGGTGCAGGACATCGACAACGCACTCGGCGATGCGTTTGGGCAGCGGCAGGTATCCAATATTTATAAAGGGCTAAATCAATATCATGTGGTGATGGAAGTCGCGCCGGAATTTCAGGAAAACCCAGATGGCCTAAAGTACATCTACGTGCCGTCGAATACAGGCAAGCTCGTGCCGTTGAGTGCGTTTTCCCATTACGAGCACTCCAATACGGCGCTTTCTGTGAACCACCAGGGAATTTTTCCGGCGATTACGATCTCCTTTAATTTGGCGCCGGGGGCTTCGCTGGGGCCCGCGGTACAGCACGTCGAAGAAGCGCGCAACGCGTTGGGCGTACCGAATACGGTTCACGCTTCGTTTCAAGGGACGGCGCAAGCGTTCCAGGATTCACTTGCGAATCAGATCGTCCTAATTCTGACGGCACTGGGCGCGGTGTACATTGTTCTGGGAATTCTGTATGAAAGTTACATTCATCCGATCACGATTCTCTCCACTATCCCTTCGGCAGGCATCGGCGCGCTGCTAGCGCTGGAACTCTTCAACATGGACCTCAGCATCATTGCTCTGATCGGAATCATTTTGTTGATCGGAATCGTGAAGAAGAATGCCATTTTGATGATCGACTTCGCGGTCCAGGTCGAGCGCGAGGAAGAGAAATTGCCGGAGGAGGCCATCTACAAGGCGTGCCTGCTGCGGTTTCGGCCTATTATGATGACCACCATGGCCGCGCTGTTAGGTGCCATGCCGCTGGCGATCGGCGCTGGCGTCGGAGCAGAAATTCGCCGCCCACTGGGAGTGGCGATTGTGGGCGGACTCATCCTGAGCCAGATGCTGACGTTGTTCACCACTCCCGTTGTGTACATTTATATGGACCGGTTCCAATCCTACCTGAGGCGAACATTTCAGAAGAGCACGGCTCCGCGGCACGCGCCTGCGCACTCGGATTAGCCGTCGACACACCCATAGCCTCGCTGGTCCAGGCCAGACGGACTCGTCAAATTAAGAAAGAACCGCTGCGGATAAACCGGGCTATGCGGTGTGCTGAACCATGGCGTTCTTGATCAGGCCGGCGATGGCCATGACAACTCCGCCACCGACGGCCGATCCGGCCACATCGCCGTTCATGCCGCCGTTTTGCAGCACGCCGGTCATGTTGAGCAACTGTTCGCCAAGACCGCGGCCAAGAATCCCCACGATCGTGTCGCCGATCGGTCCAAGTTTTTCAAAATTGCACCTGCAGGTTTCTGCCAACACCTTCGCTGATCAATCCGATGTGCAACCGCTACTCATTCCGAACCTCCAGATGAGACGTGATCTTTCACCTAGGGGTCACTTGGGCGGTGCGCGCAACATACAGATAGCTTAAGCGACCTGCAAGGAGATTCTTGCCTAGGTCAGGGACTACGAGCGCGGCCGCTCGATCGAGAAGTACATCGCAAGCAGTAACAGGACGCAGAGCCACGCGAACCAGTTGCCGAACCTTGAGTAGATCGTGGCATCGTGACGCACGGGAACCATGGCAATGACCGAGGCAAAAAGAGGGCCGATGGTGTTGCGCTCGGCGAGAATGTGGCCGCGATCATCGGTTGCCGTGAGGATGCCCAGCTTCGCCGAGCGTGCGATGCTGAATCCGCTTTCGATACCGCGAAGGATGGCCATGCGGCCGTGAAGCCAGCCATCATCGACGAAATCCCACGCTGGCACGATGAGAAGGCCAATTCCGTCCTGAGCGTACTGGCGGCTCAGGCGCGGAAAATCCATGTCCTTACAGATCTGCATGCCCCATTTGCCTGATACACCTTGAACGACGGTACGTTTTGTGTCGGGGGCGAATCGATCTTCAAAGTGCGGAAGCAGGTGGTGCTTGTTGTACAGCGCTACAGAGCCATCGAGCGGCGAATATAGCCGCTCTTGATTCCAGGAAACGCTGGGCGTGATTCGATCAACACCGATTGCGATATAAGAGCCCGTTTCTTTGGCGAGCGTTCCAAAAAAAGCATCCGCGTCTCTTTGCGATGCGTCTGTAACGGGGCCGCTATGCTCGGGCAGAACAAACAGCTGCACACCTTGGCCGGACAAAGGTTTCATCGCGTCTGCGTAGCGCTCGAAAATGCCTTGGGCTTCGGCCGGAGTGCCCGCGGCGATGTTCTCCGGCGCATCGGAAGCGAGCAGAGCGACTTTGATGGCCGGGGAGTTTTTCGGGGTCGCAGCCAGACGCCAGGCTCCAAAGCCGAGGACGCCAACCAGAAAAACAAAAACGGCGGCGCCCAGTTGAATCTTCGCGGAAGTTGTCCCCGTGGAAAGAAGCGCGGCAACAGTCGCCGCAAAAAGGAACATACAGAAACTAATGCCCCAGATGCCCGTAACGGACGCGATCTGAAGGACCGGTAGGAAATCCAGCTGGGAATAGCTGATGTTGCCGAAAGTGCCGTGAACGGAGAGCGTGGCGACGGCGAACTCCACCGCCACCCAGACCGCGGGGAAGACCAGTGCCGCTTGCCAAAGTTTTCCTCGTATTATGCCCTTGCGGAAAAGCAAAACTCCTACGCCAAAGATGCACCCCGTAAACAGCAGAATGGATGCGACCAGCCATGTCGCCAGAACTGTTCGAGAGTAGCTCCATTCGTTCAGGCCACCGAGGGAAAACGCCGCGGTGGCGACAAAGAAGGACTGCCAGACCGTTAGACGAGGAGCAATCCACAACACCGGAATAGCAGCGAGCCAGGTAAACGCCCACACCGGCGCAAGCCCGGTTCCAAGAAAAAAGAGCGTCGCTGACAAGGCGAGGCAGGGCGCCGCAGGGAATGCATTATTCGGCTTTGAGTCCATGGAGGAATCTCCTCAATGAGCGGTGTAGCAACTTACGAAACTCTTTTTCGGAGAGATCGATGCGACCGCCGCGATAGAGCATGATGTAGCCGTGGACATGGGCCCAAAGCGCGAAAGCGACTTCCCAAACATCATCTTTTTTCAGAAGACCTTTTTGCATCTCGCCGGCAAGCATGTCCGCAATCGGGTTCAGCGTAGGGGAACGACGCGCCCGGAAGTCCTGTGGGAACTTGCGGGCGTCAGGACGGACGCGCGAGAAAACGTAATCGAATACACGGGGCTGTGTGAAGGCATAGTCGACATAGCCTTCCATCACCGCGGCAATGCGGTTCCCGATGGTGCCGTTCAGCGGATGAGCCTGAATATGCGAGAGCAGCTTTGCGAACTCGCGATCGGTGATGGTGTTGAGAAGCGATTCGCGATTGGGGAAGTGGTGATAAATGGCCATCGGGGTGATGCCAACGGCTTGAGCAACACGGCGCATACTGACGGCTTCGGGGCCTTTCTTTTCGAGGATGGCGAGGGCCACACGGGCGATGCGGTCGGCGGTGTTATTTGTGCTCACCTATACAGTGTATACTTATACGGTGTATAGGTGCAAGAGGCTTTTTAAAGGCGGCGAAAGTTGTTTGCTCAGAAAGTTGTTTGCCTAGGAGCTGCCGATGAGCCAACCGGTGAGAAATACAAGGACTCCACCAACGATGACCTGGAAGGCGGCTTGAAGAAAGGGAGTATCCATATAGCGGTGCCGGATATAGCTGATAACGCCGAGTTCGACGGCGACGACGATTACGGCGATGCCAGTTGCGAGCCGAAACTCCGAAATCAAGAAGGGAAGTGTGTGGCCCAGCCCGCCAGCGGCGGTCATCATGCCCGTCACGGTCCCGCGAATCCATGGCGACCCGCGGCCGGTCAGCGATCCGTCGTCGGAAAGGGACTCCGCGAAGCCCATGGAGATACCCGCGCCTAAACTTGCGGCCATCCCGACCAGGAATGCGTCCCAGCTTTTGTGCGTCGCGAAAGCCGCGGCGAACAGTGGAGCTAAAGTAGAAACCGAGCCATCCATCAACCCGGCCAATCCGGGCTGCACGAATTGCAGCATGAAAAGGCGCTTGTGCGACTCTTCTTCGTCGGACCTGGCCTTTTCCGTCAGATGTTTTTCCTCGTACTCGCTTGCGGCGCGGGAGTGCTTTCTTTCCTCATCCGCGAGCATGTTCAGCAGTTCGCGTGTGGCAACATCGGAGGTGCGTGCCGCGGCGCGCATGTAGAACCGGCTCGCTTCCATTTCCATGATTTCCGCCTGACGGCGGGCCACTTTGACGCCCAACGGGCGCATCATCCAAACGGGACGGCGCTGAAGAAACCCGCGAACGTCTTCGCGGCGAATCGGAGGGATGTGATCACCGAAGCGCTGGCGGAACATCGTCAGGAGCCGGTCACGATGCCCGCCCTCCTCGGTGCGCATTTCTTCGAAGATCGCGGCGGTACTGGGGTAAGACTCGCGCAAGGCATCGGCAAACTCGCCGTAAATGCGACCGTCCTCCTCTTCGTTGGAGATGGCGATCGCCAGGATCTCTCTTTCTGTCAAATCCTTGAAGCGCTTGAGCATAGTGACTTTATCTTGGCAACTCCCGGAAGAGGATGGCACAAATGGCCTCGGAATGTCACCTGAAGCGGGCTCGGTTTCCGAATTTTCACTAGGCGGAAAAATGTCGAGAGTGGTACTTTAGTACCACCAGCGTAGGGAGACAGCCTACTTCTTACCAAGTACGCTCCCGCTATAGGTTTTCAGAACCCGCCCAATTAACCTTATCCCAATCAAGAGGAGTTCCGTTTGGGAGAGGTGAAAGGCAATGGAGTCCACGCTCGCATCTATGGGAAAACCGAATTCAACGGCCGGGAATCCGGCGCAGACACCGGCCACGGAACGACGCTCCAGCCGGCGCTGCAAGATCAACCAGTTGATGCGCATCCGGCCGTCCGATCCGGAGCGCGATCCTTTCGACGATATTCGCGGCACCGTCAGCGTCTCTCGAAACGGTGTGTATTTCCAATCGAGCGAGGTTGGATATGAGATCGGCATGCGCCTCTTCGTGTCTATGCCTTACTCGAAGGAACCCGCGGCGATGACACGCGAGTATCTGGCTGAAGTGGTGCGCCGCGAAAGCCTGCCGAATGGATTGTTTGGCATCGGATTCAAAATCCTGATGGAGATGGGTTTTCAGAGTGGCCACAGCATGGGCTCCGGCTACAACCAAAGAAAGTAAACAGATCGGCTAAGCGAACAAGAAGAGAAAAAAGGCGGAAGGCGCCCAGCCGTCCGCCTTTTTTCTTTTGCTCGACCAAATTCAATCATCGTCGGGATCGGTGGGTGGAAGCCGATCGATAACGGAAGCGGGCTCCTATCGCCGTCGCTGCTTCTAGGGAGCCATGCTGCTCTGGTCCCCTGCAAAGCGGTGACGAAACACCATCGGTAGGCCGCAAGAGCTGGCAAACAAAAAGGGCGGATGGCCGAAGCCAGCCGCCCTTTTTGCGTTTGGGGGGTTGGGGAAAGTCGAGTTTGCTCAACCTCTGCCGAAAGCCTGCAGAGCCTTGTGCCGGAGCAGGCCGAAGTGGCGGTTCAGAGGATGCTTGCGTTCCAGGAATGTGAAGACTGGTAAGCGCCGAGGCGTGAGCTTGGCCATCGCAATGTTCAGGCGAATATCGCGGCGGGCATACTTCATTCCGGCAAGCAACGCCTCGCGGGCGTCTTCTTTTCGGCCGGAGGCCATATAAACTTCGGCGAGGTTGAGGTAAAGCTGTGCTTGGTTGCGTTTCATGCGAACGGCGGTGTCGCAGAGACGTTCTGCGTCGGCCCATTTTTGCTGTGTGCGAGCAAGCGCCACGCCGAGGTACGACATGTAGTAAGGATTGTTCTTTTCCATGTCGGCGGCGCGTTTTATGTGTTCAAAGGCGCGGTTCGCATAATTGTCTCGCAGGAAGGTCAAGCCGGTCTTGAACTCACGGAATGCTTCCGTATCCATCATCTATTTCACCTCACGTGGAACTGGAGGACCCCACCGGGAAGCTTGGAACTCCTGGGAGTACGGCGTGCCGCAGCAAAAGAAGCTGTAAGCCGTTGCCAGATGTGCATATCGGGCAAGCCTGCCGGAGTTCGCATTTCTCGGTTAAAGGTAAGCTACGGCGAACGGCTCGAGGAATCTACTGACCATAGGGCCAGTCTTCGGCCAACGGCTTTGCGTTCTAGGGAATTTTTGCATGTTGCTCGAATTTCGTTGGGCGATTCTTATTTCGATTCCGTAGTTCGCTGCCACTTACGGCGCCAGACTTTCCAGTCGTCCATGGTCACCTTGAACATGGCTTTCGAGGCTTTGTGGAGCCAACGGCCCTTGCGGCGGGCAAGGTCGCGTTTGACGGCGGGAATGGCGCTGGGGCTGCCAAGGTGAATATTGGCGGTCTCCCATCCCATGTAATAGGCCAGCTTTTCCTCGTCACGCTCCTGAGGGAGAGCCTGCATTTCAATATGGCTGCAATCCGGAGCAAGGCGTCGCACGATCCAGTGAGAGGCAAAATGAACATGAGGATCGCGGATGCGGACGGAGCACTCAACGAGCTTTCTGCTCAAAATATTCGTAGCCTTTAAGTGCCGGGCCCAGATCCACGCTGACGGCGTGAGCTGCTTCGCTTCGCGCACCACGTGGGCGCCATCCCAGACGGCGAGAGAAAGAACGCGGGGATGACCCAAACTTCCCAGGCCGGCGATACGTGATCGCAATTCATAGTGGAGGGTGCGAAGAGGCATGGAGTTGTGCACCAGTCTCCAGACATCCTTCGGAAGCGCGCCTTTGTATTTGGGGCAGCCCAGGATCTTTTTCCAGAAGACGACTGGATCCCGTAGTTCGTTCAGAGCAACTAAGCGAAGCCACCGGTGATGCTCAGCAAGAACGAACGGTGCGCCGCCTTTGGCGATCGCATCGCGATAGCCTTCTTCGACCGCGCGAGAGGCACGCTTGCGTGTAAGTGTCAGGTGTTCGGATTGGATGGCGAGGTAGGCACTGGTCACCAGGCGAACCAGATCGACCGTGTATGCGGCCGGCCAGGCTTCGTCGAAATCGTTCACACCCCAAATCAGACGGCCTTCGATGTCCCGCCAGGTGCCAAAATTTTCGACGTGCAGGTCGCCTACAGCCAGAACCTGTGGCCCGCGGGCGAGTTCCGGGCAGATGATTGGCCACCATTGCGCCCAGCGATAAAAGGTGGCACGAAAGAACGGAAAAGAACCGAGGGCCATCAGGCGATGTTTCAGATTGACATCGGAATGGATGAAGTTGACGTGACGCGAGGCCCATCGCTCAAAATCGGTAGTGGCAAGAACGATATCAGGTAATTTGGCTGGCTTGGCGCTCATCCTAAAGCTCCCGCCATGGGCTGTCGTCGGCCCTCGGCGGTCGATAGTCTACAACTACTTCCGAACGATGGCAGCAGAACAGTTCGCTAAACGCGCGCGTGAACGATCACGGGTTTGAGTCGCGATTGGTAGATGGGAAAACGTGCGGCCAACTCGGCCACCTGTTGGCGAACCTTCTGCTCGATGTCTGAATCGCCGACGTGGTTCAATATTTCCGCAACCCAGGTACCGATCAAGTGCATTTCCGGTTCTTTCATGCCGCGGGTGGTGACGGACGGACTGCCGAGGCGAATTCCGCCAGCCTTCATGGGAGGCAATGGATCAAATGGAATGGAGTTTTTGTTCACGGTGATACCGGCTCGATCAAGGGCTTTTTCCGCGTCGCTGCCGGTGATGCCGCGGGAATGAACCTCGATGAGGAACAGATGATTGTCCGTGCCGGCGCTGACGATGCGGAAACCCCGGTCGGCAATCGTGGCAGCCATGGCCTTGGCGTTTGCTGCTACCTGCTTTTGGTAATCTTTAAAGCCAGGCTCCATCGCTTCCTTCAGACAAACAGCTTTGGCTGCGATAGTGTGGACCAGCGGGCCACCTTGAGTCCCTGGAAAAGTGAGTTTGTCGAGTTCCTTTGCGTAAGCCGAGCGGCAAAGGACCAGGCCGCCACGGGGACCACGCAGAGTCTTGTGTGTAGTCGTCGAGACAATGTCGGCGTGCGGAACGGGACTGGGATGTACACCGGCGGCAACTAAGCCGGCTATGTGTGCCATGTCCACAAAGAAGATGGCGTCGATGGACTTGGCGATCGCGGCGATGCGCGCGAAATCGATCACCCGCGAGTAAGCGCTGGCGCCCGCAACGATCATTTTGGGCTTGTGCGAGTGGGCCAGTTCTTCTATTTCGCTGTAATCGATCTGCTCGGTATCGCGGCGAACGTGATATTCGATGAATTTGTACATGCGCCCGGAAAAATTCAACGGGTGACCGTGCGTCAGATGGCCACCGTGAGCGAGGGCCATTCCGAGAACGGTATCGCCCGGCTGCAACACCGACATGTAGACCGAAACGTTCGCCGAAGTGCCGGAGTGGGCCTGTACGTTCGCATGGTCGGCGCCAAACAGTTCCTTGGCCCGGTCGATGGCTAGTTGTTCCACCTTGTCGGCAAATTCGCAGCCGCCATAGTAGCGTTTGCCCGGATACCCTTCCGCGTATTTGTTGGTGAAGATGGAGCCCATGGCTTCGAGAACGGCTTCGGAAACCAGGTTTTCGGACGGAATCAGCTCCAGTCCGGTGGCTTGTCGCTGGGCTTCCTCGCCGAGCAAGGCGTCAATCTGTGGATCGACAGTTTCCAGGTGCCGCTTCATTCTTTCATCTGCTTCCGTGGTCATCGCGCCTCCTGGTCTTTGGCCAATCCTTGTTGGGCTCATGATTTTATCGGAGTGGCTGTGCAACCGCAATCCAGGGTATTCGATCCATAAGGAAAGTAAATGTGGCGGCGGGCGGACCCGCATACATCCGCTAACGGGTTGGTCGCGGCGGCCCTATACTAAAAGGGCTGTCCCGATGCAGCAATGTAGTTCGCTGAGGTTAAGTCATGTCCAACATCTACGCAGACAACTCTTTCAGCATTGGAAGAACCCCTCTGATCCAATTGAATCGCGTCACGGACGGCGCGAAGGCTACGGTGCTCGCGAAGATCGAGGGACGGAATCCTGCGTATTCGGTGAAGGATCGCATCGGGGCGTCGATGATTTGGGACGCGGAGAAACGCGGGATGCTGAAGCGAGGAATCGAAATTGTGGAGCCAACGAGCGGCAACACGGGTATCGCGTTGGCTTACGTTGCCGCGGCTCGCGGGTACGCGATTACATTGACCATGCCCGAAACCATGTCGCTCGAGCGGCGCCGCGTGCTGGCGGCGTTTGGGGCCAAGCTGGTGCTGACGCCGGGGCCGGAGGGCATGAAAGGCGCCATCAAGAAGGCGACGGAAATTTATGAATCGGATAAGCAACATTACTTTTTGCCTCAGCAATTTGATAATCCTGCGAACCCCGATATTCATGAGAAGACGACCGGTCCGGAAATCTGGAGCGATACGGATGGTCATATCGACGTGTTTGTCGGTGGAGTTGGAACCGGTGGAACTATTACGGGGGTTTCGCGGTATATCAAGAACACCAAGGGCAAGAAGATCCTCTCGGTTGCCGTGGAACCCAATGTGAGTCCGGTGATCACACAAGCGCGCGCCGGTCAGCCGCTCGTACCGGGGCCGCACAAGATCCAGGGAATTGGGGCGGGTTTTGTTCCAAAAAACCTGGACTTGAGCCTCGTCGATCGCGTGGAGCAAGTAACCAATGAGGAGTCTGTCGAAATGGCGCGGCGCTTGACGCGCGAAGAGGGCATTCTTAGCGGCATATCGTGCGGAGCGGCAGCGGCTGCGGCGGTTCGGTTAGCGAAGCTGCCCGAGTTTGCGGGCAAGACCATCGTAACGGTACTGCCCGACGGCGGTGAACGCTACCTTTCCACAATTCTGTTCGAAGGGATTGGCTAGCCCGGAACGAAAATATGGAACGCGGGGCAGGAAAGAATGTCGCTGCGCCCAAGCCGCGCGGTTGCGCATCAAACCGATTGTAGACCTTCATGACAATGCCAAGCAATGAATTGGGCGCTCTGGCCAAGGAATTCCGCTGCGCGCTTGAAGCTCGCCTCTCGGGCGACACTCATGACCGCTATAGGCTGGCGTCTAAGGATGGCGTCAACGAGTTTTGCAGACGCTACCTCGAAGGGCTTTTTCCTTTGTACTACGCGGCCCAGCCGCACCTGGAACCGCAGTTGGCGCATTTCGTAGAAGACCTGGAAGCGCGGCTGGCCGAACAGATCGTGCGAGCCATGCATTTTGATTGCAGTTGCCGCGGCAAAGAGAGTCCCAAGAATCCTGGAAAGGCGGCGGAAGAAATCGTTTTGGCCATTAGAGGGAGGCTGCCGGAATTGGCGCATTTACTGGCGACGGATCTGCAGGCCGCGTTGAAGAATGACCCGGCCGCAAGTGGTCTCGAAGAAATTTGGCTCAGCTATCCGGGCGTGGAAGCGATAACGGTGCAACGGTTAGCGCATGAGTTGTACAAGCTGAAAGTACCGTATCTGCCGCGAATCATGACCGAACTGGCGCATAGTCGAACGGGAATTGACATTCACCCAGGCGCCACGATTGACGATTCGTTTTTCATCGATCACGGCACCGGGCTCGTCATCGGAGAGACCGCGACAATCGGCAAACAGGTCACGATTTATCACGGTGTAACGCTAGGCGCATTCAATCCCACGGGGCGGCGCGATACTGGAGGGGAACTTGTGCGTGGAATGGCCAACAAGCGGCACCCGGACATCGAGGATCATGTGACCATTTACGCCGGCGCGACGGTCATTGGTGGAGAAACTCGCATCGGCCATCACAGCATTATCGGCGGCAATGTTTGGCTGACGCACTCGGTGGCGCCTTACAGCCGCGTAGCTATGCGCGAGCCCGAACTCGTGATCCGCACAAATGCGAAAGACACCGACTGGGAATGGTTCTTAGGGAGTTCGATCTAGGGAACGCGTAGCTCTTCGGCTGTAAGAATCGAAACATTCTCAATGCCGGCGAGACGAATTTGATTCAAGACGGCTTTTGTGTCTCCATATCTGGCACGGGCGTTGACGCTAAGATAAACTTTCCGCTCGGAGCCATTTTTCACTCGTTCCCGCAGGACCGCCGGCAAATCGGTCATTGAAACGCGTTCGTACTCTAAATACAGCATGCCATCGCGCATTAGATTTAAACGTAGGGCATCTTCGCGGTTCGCTCCTGGCAGGAGTTTGGCGTGATGACTTTGGGGCAAGTCAACGGCAATCGCGCGCAAATCGTGGTAATCGCTGACGCGTACAAGGAAGAGAGCGAGTAGGAACACCATGATGCTGGCGAAGCCGGAAACCTCAATCAAGGAGAGAGGTTTCGAGCGTCTTTTTTTGAGGGCAGCGCTGGGGCGCCATGGCTTCATCCGGCAGACCTCGATAAACCGATGGAAGGAAGTACCAGGATAAACCTCGATATCCATCACAGCTTTTGAGAGGCCGGGGGCTGTGCCATGGAAGTAACAATCAGGCGCCGGTTAGCAAGCCCGCTGGCGCTGCGTTGACAGTGGGAGAGGCTGTCCGCTACGCTCAAATGCTTGCTTGCGGCTGAGGAAATGGACAGGGAGACGCATGGCTGACGAGAAGCTGCCATCACGGGCGGAAGATTTTTCGGAATGGTACAACCAGTTGGTGCTGAAGGCGCAACTGGCTGATTATGCGCCGGTGCGCGGATGCATGATCGTGCGGCCGTATGGCTGGGCGCTGTGGGAGAACATTCAAGGGGCGCTCGATCGACGTTTTAAGGCTACCGGCCACCAGAATGTGGCCTTTCCTCTATTGATTCCGAAAAGTTTCATTGAAAAAGAGAAGCATCACGTGGAGGGCTTCTCGCCCGAATTGGCGGTAGTGACGATTGGCGGCGGGGAAGAACTAGCCGAGCCGCTGATTGTTCGGCCCACGTCGGAAACGATCATCGGGCACATGTGGTCGAAGTGGATTCAGTCCTATCGCGACCTGCCCATGTTGATGAACCAGTGGAACAGCGTGGTGCGCTGGGAGCTTCGAACAAAACTGTTTTTGCGCACCTTGGAATTTTATTGGCAGGAAGGCCACACCGCGCATGCTACCCGCGATGAAGCCGTCGAGGAAACGCGACAGATGCTCGATGTGTACACCGATTTTGCCGTGAACGAAGCGGCGATTCCGGTAATTCCGGGCGCGAAATCCGACGCCGAGAAATTCGCCGGCGCCGATACCACCTATTCTCTCGAAGCCATGATGGGAGATTGCAAGGCGCTGCAGTTCTGCACGTCTCATTTTCTGGGGCAAAACTTCGCTCAGGCCTTTGAGGTGAAATATCTCGACCAGAACGGCCAGTTGCAACATTGTTGGACCACCTCATGGGGGCTTTCGACGCGCGTCATCGGCGGAATCATCATGGTGCACGGTGACCAGCAAGGATTGGTGCTGCCGCCGCGGCTGGCGCCAACGCAAGTGGTCATCGTGCCCATTTTCAAGACCGATGAGGAGAAATCCAGTGTCCTGAAAGCCGCGCGGGAATTGAAGGAGCAGCTGATCAAGGCCAACCTGCGCATGGCTCTGGATGAACGCGAGGGCTTTAGTCCTGGATGGAAATTCAACGATTGGGAGATGCGCGGGGTGCCGGTGCGGGTGGAGCTTGGTCCGAAGGACGTAGCCAAACAGGCGGCTATGCTGGCGCGGCGCGACAAACCCGGCAAGGAGGGGAAAGTTAGCGCGCCTTTAGCGGATCTAGCCGGTACCATCGAGAAATTGCTGGTCGACATTCAGCAGTCCCTTTTTGACAAAGCCCTGGCGTTCCGGCGCGGCCATACCCAGGAGACAAAGAACTACGACGAGTTGAAAAAAGCCGTGGAAACTGGATTTGCCTTTGCATTCTGGTGCGGCGACAGCCAGTGTGAGGAGAAGGTCAAGGAAGAGACGCGAGCAACCATGCGCTGCATACCGCTCGATCAGGCTGCAGTGATGGGCCATGCGGGGGCGGGTGGTTCGGGGACCTGTGTGTATTGCGGGAAACCGGCGAAGGAACGGGCCATTTTCGCCAGGGCCTATTAGACAGCTCGGACGTTGTCGGCCAAGAACACCTCCGCATGGGCACGCTCGACACCGGCTAGGCGTGGTGCTAGCGTAACTTTATTGGTCACAGAATCTTGGCCAGCCGTACCGATGCGGCGCGGCCCTTGGGGTATGCTTTGGTGAACTGGAAATTGCAATCCTCCCAGCGTTTGCAAAAGGGCGAGGGCCGGCTGAAGGGCCTTCTCTATCTGGCATTTCTCATCGTTGCCGTGTTTGTTGCCTTTAAGCTGGTGCCTCTCTATGTAGCCGATTACCAACTGAAGGACAAAATGACGGAGCAGGCCAAATTCGCGATTGTGAACCGCTACACGGAAGATCAGATTAAGGACAACATCTACCACACCATCCAGGATCTGGACATCCCAGCCAAGCGCGACGACGTGAAAGTGGCGAACACCAATCACGGAATTGAGATCAGCGTCACCTACACCGTCCCGGTCGATTTTCTCGTCTACAAGACCGATGTGAACTTTGCCACCTCGTCCGAAGGCCGCGACTACATGAAGTAGTATCGCCGTGGCATTCCCAGGCGCGCTCGCTCCCGCCTACGCTGTGCCAAGACAGATTTTGTTCCGCTTGCTGATTGCGAGACAATGGAGATTGGCCAGCTCTGGGGGACTTCTTTGCGATTCCGCCTTCAAAAGGGTTTCTGGACCTCTGCCTTCGGACTGAGCCTTCTCGGTTTTGTCGCGCTTGGCGTTCTCGTCGGCGCCGGCATCTTTACTTTCTATTACATCAAGGACGCCCGGATGATCGATGCTCGATTGTCCGGCCACGTTCTTCAGAACAGCACGCAGATTTTCTCTTCCCCCGCGCGGATTTCGGATGGACAAGCCTGGGGCGTGGAGGATCTTACCGCCTATTTGCAGCGCTCTGGATACCGGCCGGAAAGCGATGACAATGCTTTGGGCGAATATTCCGTCGATGGGAATGTCGTTGATATTAAACCGTCGAGGCTGTCCTATTTTGGCGGCACGAACGACCTCGCGGTTCAATTCAACGGGCGGACAATTCGCGCAATCCGGCCGCTGGCCGGCGGACCGGATATGGGTGTCGCGGAGATAGAGCCGGCGCTTATTACTAACCTGTTCGACAGCGCGCGAGAGAAGCGCCGTCCGGTTCGTTACGATGACTTGCCGCCCGTGTTGGTGGAAGCCATTCTTTCCGCCGAGGACAAGCGCTTCTTCGAGCACCCGGGGTTCGACTTCATTCGCATTTTTGGCGCAGCCTGGAACGATATTCGCCACGGCCAGCATATGCAGGGAGCCAGCACCATCACGATGCAGGTTGCGCGCACTTATTTTCTTTCAACGGACCGCACCTGGAAGCGGAAACTCGCCGAAGCCATGCTCTCCTTTGAACTGGAGCAGCGCTTCACGAAGAAGCAGATTTTCGAGATGTATGCCAATGAAGTGTACCTTGGCAACCGGGGGAGTTTCGGGATAAGAGGATTTGCCGAAGCCAGCGTTGCGTATTTCGGAAAGGATCTTCGCCAGCTCACGCTACCCGAATGCGCGTTCCTTTCGGGGCTTATTCGTGCTCCCAACTACTACTCCGTGTCAGATCGTCACCCGGAACGTGCCCTGCAGGCACGAGACCGCGTGCTGACGCAGATGGTGGAAAACAAGTATGCCACCGAAGCTGATGTGCAGGACGCCAAGCGCGAACCGATCAAACTGGCGCGCGCGTCGGTCACCGGGAACGAGGCGCCGTATTTCGTGGATATGGTCAAGGATCATCTCTTGGAGAAATATTCGGAACAGGAACTTCTCAGCACGAACTACAGGGTATACACGACGATCGATCCCCAGTTGCAGCGCGCGGCGGCGGCGGCGATTGAGACCGGAATGAAGAACGTGGACGCACTTCTCGCGAAGAAGTATGCCCGCAAGGCCAAGAGTAAAAAGGCTACATCCGACGAACTGGTTCCAACAGCGCAGGTTGCCCTCGTTGCCCTTGACCCGCGGACCGGAGAGATCAAGGCTTTGATTGGCGGACGCGACTACGGCCAGAGCCAATTGAACCACGCGCTCGCTCATCGCCAGCCGGGTTCGGTATTCAAACCATTTGTCTACGCGGCCGCTTTCAATAATGCCGTCGACGGCGCACAACCAGTGGTCACTCCGGCGACCACGGTCGATGACGAGCCGACGGTGTTTGAATTTGACGGCCAGGAATACACTCCCAACAATTACGGCGAAAAGTTCATGGGACAAGTGACCGTCCGCCAGGCACTCACCAATTCGCTGAACGTCGCTACGGTGAAAGTAGCGGAGATGGTCGGTTATGGCCGCGTAGTTCAGATCGCGCGGCAAATGGGATTGACCCCCAACATCAAGGCCACGCCGGCCGTGGCGCTGGGAGCGTACGAGTTGACGCCCGTGGATGTCGCAGGCGCCTACACGGCGTTTGCCACCATGGGCACGCGAGCCGAACCGATGTACGTGAAAAGCGTCGCGGGTGCCAATGGAAATGTGCTGGAAAGGAATAGTCCGGCCAACAAGTTGGTTTTGGATCCGCGCGTAGCCTATCTAGTGGACAGTATTTTGGTCGACGTCATCAACAAAGGCACTGGAGCGCAAGTGCGCGCCAAAGGCTTCACGTTGCCCGCTGCGGGCAAAACCGGTACGTCGCGAGACGGATGGTTCGCCGGATTCACCAACAACCTGGTTTGCGTGATTTGGATTGGTTTCGACGACAATCATGACCTGGGTCTGTCGGGCGGCGCCACTGCAGCGCCGATGTGGGCTGATTTCATGATGAAGGCCACTACTCTGCCTGGCTATCGCGACGTAAAGCCCTTTGACAAGCCGGAGGGCGTCGATTCGATCGTGATTGACTCGGACACATTGCAGGTCGCGACTCCGTCCTGTCCGGTGACACGCGAAGAGGTCTACATCTCGGGCTCACAGCCAACACAGCTTTGCGAACTACACGGAGGGCACGGGCCTGCCACTACCGTTGGTTCTTTTCTTTCGCATATTTTCGGCGGAGGGTCGCCGAAGCCACCGGACGGGGCCGCTGACGGGTCAACTGGCCAATTGAATGGCCAAAACGCGCAGGGCAACGGCGACCCGAACGGTGTCCAACCGGCCAAGGCCACGGAAAAGAAAAAAGGGCCTTTGCAGAAGATTTTTGGTATCTTTGGAGGCAAGAAGAAGAAGGATCCCGATAAACCTGATCGGGACAAAGGAGACTCGCCATGATAAGGAACTACTTGGCGATTCCGGTTGGTTCTCTTCTCGTGGTGTCGTTATTTCTTCCCGCCTCAGCTCAGACCAATCTGGATAACCCGCAAAGTCAACTCTCGTCGGCCGCGGTCGCGCCAGACCAGAGACCCAAATTATCCGATGAGGATCTTGCCCGGCTTTACCTGATCCGGAAACAATACCGGGAAGCTCAGGATCTATTTCATAAGCTGACGGTGGAGCAGCCTAAGAATGCCGTTTACTGGAATGAACTCGGCATCAGCTTCCACAACCAATCGGAGCTTGCTCTCGCGCTCCATTGCTATCAAAGATCGGTCAAGCTCGATTCGAACTACGCCGACGCGGAGAACAACGTCGGCACCATCTTCTATGAGCGGAAGAAATACGCGAAGGCCATTCGAGCGTACAAGAAAGCGATTGCGCTGCGAGAAGACTACGCAGCGTTTTACCTGAACTTGGGCTACGCGTACTTCAGCGAGAAGAAATATGACGATTCGATCGCGTCGTTCCGGAAAGCGCTGCTGATCGACCCGGATACTTTTGACTCGGCTAGGTCCAGAACCGGGACGGTGATTCAGGACCGCTCCGTTGCGGCCGACCGGGCACAGTTCTATTTTCTGCTGGCGAAATCGTTCGCGGAAGCTGGAAATGTAGACCGCTGCATCATTTATTTGAAAAAAGCCCGCGACGAAGGCTATCAGGATATGAAGGTTTTGAAGACCGACCCTTCCTTTCAAATCGTGATCAAGGATCCTGCGGTGCAGGATCTCTTGCTGCCCGAGAAGACGGCTGACGTGGTCCAGCAGTAAGCCACAATTCGCGTATTTCACACTGGTTTTCTCGAAATTGTCGGCCTTAGGTCTGCTAGAATGAGCGCAGCATGAGAGCGCGCCCCTTCCGCATGCGCATTTCCCGCCCGCTCCTGATGAGTATTTGTCTTTTGGGAGAGGCGGGGCAAGCTCTTGCCGGACAATCCGGCCCTGCTGTTCCCAACACGCGTCCGCCGCTGCTGCAAGAGGGCATCTTCCTTGTTTTTCCGTTCGAGAATACCGGCGCGAGCGCGCGGCTCGAATGGATTGGCGAAGGCCTGGAAGAACTCACCATCCAACAGCTTTCCGCTGCCGGCCAGCAAGTCTACTCGCATGAAGGACGTCTGAGCGAGATGGATCGCTATGGCCTACCATCCTCCGGCCGATTGAGCCGGGCAACGATGTTGCATATTGCGCAGGAGATGGACGCCGACTACGTCGTCTTTGGAGGCTACGCTTCCGATGGAAAAACGATAAAGGTGACGGCGCGACTTCTTCGCGTCAGTCCGGTTTCGCTCTTGCCGGTGATTGAGGAAAGCGATGAACTCGCTTTGCTAATACAATTGCAGGCAAAACTGACATGGCGGCTCCTCGGAACCTGTAATCACGGATACCCGCTAAGCCTAGTGGAGTTTTCCAAGCTGCAGCGGCCGCTCAGCCTGGCCGCCTTTGAACAGTACATCCGTGGACTGCTGGCGAATGACGACGAAAACCGATTGCGGGATTTGAAGGAAGCCGCGCGACTCGAACCGGACTGGCCGGAGCCGGCATTCGCGATCGCCGAGGCGTACTTACAGAGGAACGATTGCGGCGCAGCCCTGCCGTGGTTTGCAAAGATCCCGCCATCGAACTCGCGAAGGGCGGAAGCTATTTTTGCCACCGGGGTTTGCCGCTTGCGCCTCGGCCAGCCGGACAAAGCCGAAGAAGTTTTTGATTCGCTTGAGCAAGATCTGCACCGCAATCTTGTCACTGGCGCAGACCTTCCTGAAATTCTGAATAATTTGGCCATTGCGCGCGCGCGCCAGGACAATTTCCCGCCGGCGCTTACCGCCCTGGGAAGGGCGCGTGACATCGATCCGGACGAAGACGATTACCCGTTCAACCTTGGCTTGCTGGCATTGCAACAAAAGGATCTAGCGACTGCGGAGACGCACTTTAGCGAAGCGGTCGAGCGAGAGCCAGATAACGCTGAGGACTTGGCATTTCTGATCTACACGCTCGACAAATTGGGAAAAAAGTCGGAAGCGGAAGCGCAGCGAGAGGCCGCCTCGGAAGCATTTGGAGAAAAAGGGTTGCCGCTGTTGAAGTTTGACTCCAAAAACGCGGATTCCTTCAGCAAGTACGAGAGAGTCAAACGAGAGTTAGACATAACCTCGCTCCGCCTGGAACTCGAGGGACCGCAGGTGCAGCAGGCCACTGGCGTTGATCGGGGGACCGAAACGAATGGAGCAGTAGCGCATATCCGCCGCGGACAGCAGGAATATCGGGCGGGTCGGTTGGACGCCGCCGAACAAGAATATCGCGCGGCGCTGGCCACCGATCCGGACAACGCCAGCGCGCACCGGGAACTCGCTGAGATTTACCGCCGCAGGGGTAAACTGGACGACGCGGCGCACGAGTTGCAACTTTCCTTGAATGCGCGGGATTCGGCGGCGGTCCGGACAACCCTTGCGCGGATTTACCTCGAACAGAAGAAGAGCGATCTGGCGCTAGCCGAAGTGCAAAAGGCCATACAGCTGGCGCCCAACTATCCGGACGCGAAGGAATTGCTCGAACATCTGGAAAAGGGCAAACCCACGGGAGGTACGCCATGAGCGCTCGTGGACATCATCAACTATCTCGTCATTTGACGGAAACCTTTGTTCTTCTCGCGGTCCTCGCGTTGTGGGTGCATTTTCCTTGGATGGACGTGCAGGCCGCGGACACCTCTGCCTCTCCGCTTGTGCTGGAGTTGAAACTCGATGGCGAAGTGGAACCGATCCTTGCTAACTATGTTGACGAAGGCCTTGCAGACGCCGTGCGGCGGCACGCGGCGCTTGTGCTCATCACCATGGATACGCCTGGCGGGCTGAGCGATTCGATGACGGACATCATCCATCACATTCTGGATTCTCCGGTTCCCGTCGCTGTTTACGTAAGTCCCGACGGAGCGCGCGGCGCTTCCGCTGGATTTCTAATCTTGCTCTCCGCGGACATCGCTGCGATGGCCCCCGGGACACGGACGGGTGCGGCAACACCAATCGTGATGCCAAGCTGGGTCACCATGCCGATGGACGAAGTGCTGCGGAAGAAAATCAACAACGATGCCACGGCGTTTCTGCGCAGTTTTACGGAAAAGCGCGGCCGAAATCCGAAATTGGCGGAGACGGCAATCACCGAGGCGCGTGCCTTCACCGAACAGGAAGCTCTTGATGGCCACCTAATTGATCTGGTGGTGGCCGATAAGGACGATTTGCTCGGCCGGTTGAATGGTCGGGAGATCACACGGTTCAACGGGAAGAAGCAAACGCTCGTGCTGCAGAACTATCAGCGTGCCGATTTTCGGCTGTCCGCGCGGCAGCGATTTCTTGCCCGGATCGCTGATCCGGACGTATTTTTCCTGCTGCTACTAGTAGGCGCGCTGGGGCTTTACACAGAATTTACGCATCCGGGAGTCGTCGCGCCGGGCGTGGTGGGCGGAATCTGCATGTTACTGGCGTTATATGCTATGCAGATTCTTCCGGTAAATATCGCCGGGGTGCTGCTCATCTTGCTTGGGCTGGCGTTATTCATTCTGGAGGCGAAATTTGCAAGCCATGGCGTGTTGCTTTTGGGTGGCATCGTGTCCATGCTTCTCGGCGCGATGTTCTTGGTGCGCTCGCCACTGACACCTGCCGGAGTAAGTTTTGGCGTCGCTGTGGCTGCGGTATTACCGTTCGCTTTCCTCTCGGTTTTCCTCATGCGCCTGGTGCTGAAATCGCGCAGTTGGAAGACTGCCACCGGAAAGGAAGAACTTCTGGGAGAAGAAGGTATTGTCACCATCGCACTGGGCGGCGGAGACGGTATGATTCGGGTTCATGGCGAATTGTGGCGTGCGAGTTCGAGGGAAAACGTTCAAGTCGGCGCGAAGGTTCGGGTGATCCGGGTTGATGGGTTGAAGCTTGATGTTGAGCCTCTTCCTGCAGGGGCATCCATCGACAAGTGAGAGTGACGGCGACGAAGGAGGATCGGGATGCTACAAATTGGCGGAATTGGCGTGCTCATCATCGGTTTCTTTTTGCTGCTCTGGCTTTGGAATTCCATCAACATCATCAAGGAATGGGAACGCGGCGTGGTGCTGCGCCTCGGCCGCTTGTTGCCGGAAGCAAAGGGTGCGGGCTTGCGATTGGTGTTTTGGCCGATCGAAACGCTCTACCGCATCAGCATGCGGCTGGAGACGCTGGACGTTCCCCCGCAAGACATCATCACGCGCGATAATGTGTCCGTGAAAGTGAATGCCGTTACCTATTTTCGCGTTGTCGATGCGAACCTGGCGCTCTCTCAGGTTCAAAATTATCAGTACGCGACCTCGCAGCTCGCGCAGACGACGCTGCGCAGCGTTGTTGGGCAGTTTGAACTGGACGAGATTCTTTCCCAACGCGATAAGGTCAACGCCAAGCTCCAAGTGATCCTCGATCAGGACACCGAACCTTGGGGCATCAAAGTAAGCAAGGTGGAAGTGAAACAGGTCGACATTCCCGAACAGATGCAACGCGCCATCGCCAAGCAGGCAGAAGCCGAACGCGAACGCCGCGCCAAGATCATTCACGCCGAAGGCGAATTTGAAGCCTCCGCCAAACTTGCCGAAGCCGCAAAAATCCTGGAGACCCAGCCCTCCGCTATCCAGCTGCGCTATCTCCAGACCCTGACGGAGATAGGTGTCGAAAAGAACACAACGATTGTTTTCCCGCTGCCAATCGATATTATTAATAACTGGGTGAAGTCGTTGGGAGGAGCGGGAAAATAAGCATGGCGTCTGGGGGAAAACGCGGGGCAAGCGACCGCGTGCTCGAAAGCAAGCACGTTATCGGTCTGTTTCTGTTGATGCTTCTGTTTTCCGGCGTCTTTTTCACGTTGGGCTACGTGATGGGCCGGAATCAGTATGACGGCCAGGTGCGCGCGGCCACGACAGCGGCAGGCAAAGCCGAGCCGGTGTACGAGTCCAGGAACGCTGGAGCTCCGAAGAAAATCGCCGATGAATCGGCGGACTCCGACCCCTCAGGCGATTCCTCCTCTCCTGCCTGGACGAATCTTGGCAGCAACGGCACCGCCAATGTGGATCCCCATCTAGATACTCCTGCGGCTCCCCGGATGACGGAAGCCGTTTCGAAGCCGGCCAGCGCGAAGAGCAAAACGCAAACCCAACCTGTATCGATTCACGCCCCGGTGAAGAACGGCAAAAACCCAATGGCCGTTCCGGCGATTCCTAGCGGCGCATACGTAATTCAGGTAGCGGCGTTGCTGAAGCAGGATGACGCACTTTCCATCGCGAACGGCTTGCAGAGAAAGCATTACGCCGTCTACGTGCAGCCTCCTCAGAAAGACAAGTATTATCGAGTGCAGGTTGGCCCCTTTAAGGACCAAAAAAGCGCTGACGCCGCAAAGAAAGGCCTCGAGGGCGAAGGCTTCAAAGCGTTCTACGCAAAACATTGATGGCACCGGTGGCCTGGTATGGGTACCTGCGGCCGCACCGCCTGCGGGAAACTCCTGCGATTGTCCGTTTGTTTCTTGCTTCCCTGAGCGGCGCGATTCTCTCGCTGTGTTACCACAATTCGTTTCCCGCTTTGTACGCCTGGTTTTGCATCGCGCTTCTACTATCGAGCATCTTGGGCGCGCGCGCCGTCGTGGCATTTTTTTGCGGATTCCTGCACGGCCTGGTTTTTGTGTTCACTGCGGTTCCCTGGATCGCGGAAACTCTGTCTGTCCACGGAGGAGTGTCTGCCGCTGCCGGCTGGGGCGTGCTGCTTCTTATCGGATCCGTGTGGGCCGCGTCGGTCGGCATCTTTGCTTGGATGGTGCAGCGATTGTCGCTTCGGAGCTACACGCTGGCGCTGGTGGGAGCGCCGTTCCTTTTCATCTGCACTGAAGTTTTCCGAACGTATTTGCCGGAGATCAGCTTTCCCTGGGTACTGCTCGGATACGCACCGGCGGAGAACCCCGCGTTGCTGCAACTGGTGACGATCACCGGCGTGTACGGACTGTCGTTTCTCGCCGTGGCGTTTAACGCGCTGCTGTTGTGGACAGATTGTGGACTGCCGGAGGAATGGAAGCGACGGCTGACCATTTTGGGCTCGGCTATCACGGTGCTTCTGCTGGTTATGCTGGTCGGACCGCGGTTTGTCCCAAAGTCAGAAGCTCATCACATCGCTCGCGTCGTGCAGGCTAATTTTCCGGAGAACGAGCAATATGCCGGCGACTGGTATGCCGACCACAGAGCGGATATGGCTGAGCTCGAAAAGCTCAGCCTGCGCCCTTCGCCTGGCGCACGACAACCCGACCTGCTGATCTGGTCCGAAGCGCCCGCGCCATTCTCGTTTGAAGATGCCCGGTTTGTTCCCTACATTTCGCGGCTGGCGACCGAATTTCGCAATCCAGTGATTGTCGGCGTGATCGAATGGAAACCGAATACAGAAGCGGATGGTGGCGGACCGCATCCCGCTATGATTCCTTACAACAGCGCGGCGATGCTGAATGCCTCGGGCCAGCGAGTGTTTCTGTATGACAAGATGCACCTCGTCCCTTTCGGCGAATATGAACCTTTTCCGTTGATCCATCAGGTGGTTACCAGCGTCTCGGAGGAGGTGGGAGGATTTCACAAAGGCACGGAACGCAGCGTCGGAACCTTTGCGAACGGCTACAAATTTTCTGTTTTTATTTGCTACGAGGCGATCTATCCGCGTGAGGTGCGCGCTTTCACCAATCGAGGTGCACAACTCCTCATCAACATTTCCAATGATGGCTGGTTCGGCGCGTCGGCTGCGGCGGAACAGCACCTGCGAATGGCGCGCGTCCGAGCGGTGGAGAACCGCCGTTGGCTAGTGCGAGACACAAACAGCGGACTTTCGGCGTCGATCGATCCGTACGGAAACGTGACTCGGGTGATGGGGCGCGATGTGCGAGGTTCGGCCGATCTGCCCTATGATTTCCGCACGGATCGCACGCTGTATGTGCGCTTCGATGATTGGTTCGCCTGGATGTGCGTTCTAGTTTCCGCTATTCTTGTGGTTATCACCTTTCGAAAGGACAAGTAGACCCGCAGTATCGCGCGGGTAAGTGCACGCCACTATGATTCTGGAAGACCTGCAGCATCAGTATGAAGGATGGAAACAACGCCTCGAACTCGTGCGGAGTTATCTTTGACGTCGGCCACAATCGCGCCCTCGTGAAATCTCTCGACGAACGCACGGCCGATCCCAACTTCTGGAGCAATCAGGAACAAGCGCAGCTCGTATTGCGAGACCGCAAGCGGGCAGAGGCGAATCTCGCGGCTGATGAGAAGCTCGCCGCGCTCACAAGCGACCTCGAGACCTACATTGAACTTGCCAAAAGCGAAACCAACGCCGAACAGAAAGAAGAGCTGCTGAAGGATCTGAACCGAGAATTGACCGCCGCCGATTCCTATTTAAGCGAGCTAGAAACGCAGACGCTGCTTTCCGGCGAGAACGACCACCTCAACGCCATTATGACCATCAAGCCAGGCGCCGGCGGCACCGAATCGCAAGACTGGGCGTCGATTCTGCTGCGCATGTATTTGCGATGGGCGGAGCGCAAGGGCTTTGGCGCTGACATTCTGGACGAAACCGCCGGCGAAGAAGCGGGCATCAAGAACGCTACCGTTCAGTTCAGCGGAGAAAATGCGTATGGATTGCTGACGGGAGAAACCGGAGTACACCGGCTCGTACGCATTTCACCTTTTGACCAAGCTGCTCGCCGGCACACCTCTTTTGCATCGGTCTTCGTGATTCCGGAAGTGGATGACCGGATCGAAGTAAACATTAAACCGGAAGACCTGAGATTGGACACTTTTCGTTCAGGGGGCAAGGGCGGCCAGAACGTGAACAAGGTAGAAACGGCCGTGCGCATCACCCACATTCCCACGGGGATTGTGGTGGCCTGCCAGATGGAGCGCAGCCAGCACAAGAATCGCGAGATGGCGATGAAGATGTTGCGCTCGAAACTCTACGATCTGGAAATGCAAAAGCGCCGCGATGAGACGGACCGGCTCGACGAGACGAAACTGGACATTTCCTTCGGCAGCCAGATTCGCTCTTACATCATGCAGCCGTATCGGCTGATCAAGGATCATCGCACGAAATTTTCGGTGGGCGACGTGGATCGTGTGCTGGATGGCGATCTCGATCCCTTCATTCGCTCTTATCTGATGGCGAAAAAATCTAAGGGTAAGCTGGACATTCAAGCTGATGACACAGACAACGAGGCGTAGATGCAAAGGCAAGAAAACCTCAGGCCGGGAAGGGCCTGAGCAACATGGTTCGATGCTTAGATTCACAACAGGGTTGAGATCTTGGGTTGCGCGATCGAAGGCCTGACCCCTCGAAGGTGTGAGTTACAAGATAAGAACTACTGATTTGTTTCTGAATCAGCCGCAGCGTGCGAAAATGCTTTCATGTCCCGTGCACCTGACGTCAATCTTTGGTCCTCCGCCCAACACGCTCTGGATTATCTCGGGCGCGCCGATTCGATCCCGCACCGCGTCGAAGGCGAGGCTACAATGCTGGAGTTTCTCCCGCCGCACGCTAAACGCATTCTCGACCTTGGGAGTGGCGGCGGCAGACTCCTCGGCATGGTGAAGGCGGCGCGGCCGGATGCCGATCTCGTTGCTTTGGACTTTTCCGCAACGATGTTGGAAACGCTGCGGAGACGATTTGCGCGGGATCGGAAGGTCAGCGTCGTGTCACATGATCTATCGGAGCCGCTGCCGGATTTAGGGAAGTTCTCTGCCGTCGTCTCTTGCTTTGCCATTCACCATTTGCCGCATCAGCGCAAACGCGTTCTCTATCAGGAAATATTCCGGATGCTGCTTCCCGGAGGAGTTTTCTGCAATCTGGAGCACGTCGCTTCTCCCACTGTCGGACTACATCACGGGTTTCTGAAGATGCTGGACATCCGCCCGGAAAACGAAGACCCGTCCAACAAACTCCTGGATTTGCACACGCAATTGATTTGGCTTCGCGAGATCGGCTTCGAGGATGTGGACTGCCATTGGAAGTGGCGAGAATTGGCCCTTCTGATCGGGGTCCAGCAAGGGTAAAGTGACGCAACAAGCCGCTGGCTTAACCCTCCACCAAATGCCCTCGTGGAGCCAGTCTTGGTCGAACAGCTTGCTCTTAAGTGAGAAAAGAACTCCACTCAATGCGCGTATTCCCCGTTCGATGCAGGTGTAAGCCTAGGATAATCAATACGTTGATTCACTAATTCCGCGGTGTTACTCTTGCATAGAGTTAGTTGCAATTTCGATGATTTCTGGGCAGTAGGGGTGTATCCCTTAGCTCTGCCCGCAAAGACAAGCTGATGATAGGAGAGGTGTTTTGAGCGAAGCAAAGAGGAATTTCCTGTTTACATCCGAATCCGTCACCGAAGGCCACCCAGACAAAATTGCCGATCAGATTTCGGATGCGGTACTCGATGAAGTGATGCGGCAAGATCCCACGGGTCGTGTCGCCTGTGAAACACTGGTCACGACTGGCCTTGTCGTGGTTTCCGGAGAGATCACGACCAGCGCCCATGTCGACTATGACGGACTGATTCGCAAGACGGTCGATCAGGTCGGCTACAACGATGCCCTCTATGGATTCGATTCCAATACCTGCGCGGTCATGTGTACGGTGAAGCGCCAGTCCCCGGACATCGCCATGGGAGTGGATACGGGCGGCGCCGGCGACCAAGGCCTCATGTTCGGCTACGCCTGCGACGAAACCGAAGAGTTAATGCCCATGCCGATCCAGTTGGCCCACCGCCTGACGCAGCGCCTCTCGGAAGTACGCAAGAGCAAGAAACTCCCCTTTCTTCGTCCCGATGGAAAATCCCAAGTCACCATCGAATACCGCAACGGCAAGCCGGCGCGCGTCGACTGCGTGGTGATCTCGACGCAGCACAGCAATGACGTTTCGAACGAGGAGTTGCATCGTGGCGTGATGGAGCATGTGATCAAGCCCATCATTCCCGCCAATATGCTGGACTCCAAAACCAAGTTTCACATCAACCCGACCGGACGCTTCGTTATCGGTGGTCCGATGGGCGACGCCGGTTTGACCGGACGCAAGATAATTGTGGATTCCTACGGAGGATATAGCCGTCACGGCGGTGGTGCGTTCTCTGGAAAGGATCCATCGAAGGTGGATCGCTCGGCTTGTTACATGGCGCGTTACATCGCGAAGAACATTGTAGCGGCGGGTCTTGCGACGCGCGCAGAAGTTCAGTTGGCCTACGCCATTGGCGTTGCGGAGCCGGTGTCTGTGATGGTCGATACTTTCGGAACAGCAACGATTCCAGAAGAAAGAATCACGCAACTGGTTCGCGAGAATTTTTCGTTGACGCCAAAAGCCATCATCGAAACACTGGATCTTCGCCGTCCAGTCTATAAGCCGACCGCGGCTTACGGCCACTTTGGCCGCACGGGCCCTGGCTTTACCTGGGAACGTACCGACCGCGCCGAAGCGTTGCGCAAGGCCGCAGGATCGCCTGCTGTGGCTGAAGTTGCGGGTCGCCGGTAACCTTCATCGAACAATTTGGAGGTCACTTCTTTTCGGAGGGGTGACTGTCCCAACTGGAATCCCCCTTCCCGGTTGGGTGTACGGGGAAAAAGAAAACAAAAGAGGAACGAGGAGAGCAAGCATGGCTACAGCAGAACTAAAGAAGGGTGATGTGAAGGATATCGCGCTGGCCGATGCCGGCAAGCGCAAGATCGAGTGGGCTACGCAGCAGATGCCCGTGTTGCAGCAGATCCGCAAGCGCTTCATCAAAGAACAGCCGTTGAAGGGTTTGCGTGTTTCCGCTTGTCTTCACGTTACGAGCGAAACCGCGAACCTGATGATCACCCTTCGAGACGCCGGCGCGGACGCGGTGCTCTGCGCCTCGAACCCGCTTTCGACCCAGGATGAAGTCGCCGCTTCGCTCAATCGCGATTTCGGCATTCCGACCTTCGCTATCAAAGGCGAGGACAACAGCACCTATTACCAGCATCTTCAGGCGGCGCTTGAACATAAGCCGCAATTCACGATGGACGACGGTTGCGACCTCGTGACCATGCTGCTCACCAAGCGCCAGGACCTTGTTGCGAACGTCATTGCCGGAACCGAAGAGACCACGACCGGCGTGATTCGCCTTCGCGCGATGGCCAAGGATGGCACGCTCAAATATCCCGTGATCGCCGTGAACGACGCGATGACGAAGCATTTCTTTGACAATCGCTACGGCACCGGCCAATCCACTCTCGACGGCGTCATTCGCGCGACAAACGTGCTGATCGCCGGTTTGAAGGTGGTCATCGCCGGCTACGGATGGTGCGGCCGCGGCGCCGCGATGCGCGCCAAGGGATTGGGCGCGGACGTGATCATCACCGAAATCGACCCCGTGAAGGGCATTGAAGCAGTCATGGACGGCTTCCGCGTCATGCCGATGGCCGATGCCGCCAAGGAAGGCGACGTCTTCATCACCGTCACCGGCAACAAGAACGTGGTTCGCCGCGAGCATTTTGAAGCGATGAAGAGCGGCGCAATCGTTTGCAATTCTGGCCACTTTAACGTGGAAATCGAGCTCCCTGCGCTCGAAGGACTTTCTTCCGGCAAGAAGGAAGTGCGGCCGCTAGTGGATGAGTTCCTGCTAAAGGATGGTCGCAAGATTTATCTCATTGCCGAGGGCCGACTGGTGAACCTAGCGACCGCCGAAGGCCACCCCGCTTCGGTAATGGATATGAGCTTCGCGAATCAATCGCTGGCGGCGGAGTACTTGATGAAGCACCACAAGGAATTGAAGCCGCAGGTCTACGTGGTTCCAGAACACCTCGACCGCGAGATCGCTCGTCTGAAGCTCGAATCCATGGGCCATCGCCTGGACAAGCTCACCGCCGAGCAGGAACAGTATCTTGCTTCGTGGCAAGAGGGCACCTAAGGAAGGGCTCGTACTTTTGCGTGGTATCTTAAATGGGGCGTCTCGAAGGTTCGAGGCGCCCCAAACTTTTGGCGGGGACAATGTGGGACTATTGCGGGCATTCGCTTGAAGTGGCGCGGCTACGGGGCGCGACGTACGCCGATGTGCGCGTGATGCATTTGCGGCAACGCGACCTCACCACCAAGAGCGGGCAAGTTGGCACGCTGGGCCAGAGCGAATCCATTGGGCTGGGAATCCGCGTGGTGGCGAACGGCTCGTGGGGATTTGCCTCGACCGATCAGCTGACGCACGAAGGCGTCGCCCGTTGCGCGGCGCAGGCCGTAGCCATCGCCCGATCGTCGGCGCTGGCCAAAAAAGAAAGCGTGCAGCTGGCGGCTGAAGGCACGTACATCGACAGCTGGCAAGGGCCTTGCCTGAAGGATCCGTTCGAGATTCCGCTTGAAACGCAGGTGGATCTGCTGCTTGCGGCGGATGCGGCGATGCGCAAGGTCAAAGGTGTCACGTTGTCGGAAACGGACCTGCAATTTCGCAAAATCGATACCTGGTTTGCCTCGAGCGCCGGCTCGAAGATTCACCAGCGACGCGTGATTTCCGGCTGCGGAATCGTTGCCACCTCATTTAAGGAGGATGGCATTCAGAAGCGCTCCTATCCCAACAGTTTTGGCGGACAGCACGTTCTTGGCGGATATGAGCTGATTGAGTCGATGGAATTGCTGCGGCACGCGCCAAGGGTCGGCGAGGAAGCCGTGGCACTCCATTCGGCGGCGCAATGCCCGGAAAAAACTGGCACAGTGATTCTCGGGGGCAGCCAGCTTGGATTGCAGATCCACGAATCGGTCGGCCATCCGATCGAACTCGACCGTGTCCTCGGCCAGGAAGCGAATTTTGCGGGCACAAGTTTTCTCACTCTCGATAAGCTGCACAAGCTGCGCTACGCCTCTCCGATTGTCACCGTGGTTGCCGACGCGCGCGTCGCTCACGGCCCGGGCCTCGGAACGTTTGCCTACGACGACGAGGGCGTTCCGGCGCAGCGGATCGACGTGATCCGCGACGGCGATTTCCACGGATATCTTTCAAGCCGCGAAACCGCGCATCTGATCGGCCTGTCCCGCTCAGGGGGCACCATGCGCACGGAAGGCTGGAATCGCCTGCCGATGATTCGTATGACCAATATCAGCCTGCTTCCAGGTTCGTGGGCATTCGATGATTTGATAGCCGACACCGACGACGGCATCTTGATGGACACGAATCGATCGTGGTCGATCGACGACCGCCGCTACCAATTTCAGTTTTCTACAGAGATCGCATGGGAGATCAAAGGCGGTAAAAAGGGCCGGATGCTGAAGAATCCCAGCTACAGCGGCATCACGACGGAATTCTGGAATTCGTGCGACGCAATCTCGAACGCAGACGATTGGGTGCTTTGGGGCACGCCGAACTGCGGCAAGGGCCAGCCGATGCAGGTGATGGGCACAGGCCATGGGGCCTCTCCATCGCGATTTCGCAACGTGAAGATCGGATCGGCCTTCTCAAACCAATGAGCCCACGAAAGAGACAAAGCACTTCCAAACATTCCGTGGCCCCCGTCCCGGCTCTGCGTCCTGAGCGCGAATTGCATCAGATTGGTGGAAGCGTTTTGCGGTTGGCCAAGCTTCGCGGAGTTCCGGAAACAGAAGTCCATATTGACGAGAACATTTACGCGCTAACGCGGTTCGCGAACAACACGATTCATCAGCACGTGGCCGAGCAGGGCCTGGTTGTTTCCATTCGCACGGCGGTCGACGGCCGCACCGCGCGTGTTACCACAAACCGTGTTGACGAAGATGCTTTGCGCTCTGCCATCGACGATTGCCTCTCTCTTGCCTCGCACCAACCCAAAGATTCCAAACTCCCGCCGCTGCTTGGCAAACAAAAGTATCGTGCCGTCCGCCGCTTTCACGCGCCCACCGCAAATCTCTCGGCAGACGAACGAGCCCGCGCCGTCAAAGGAGCCTGCCAATTAGCGGAAAAGCGCGGCCAGGTTGCCGCTGGCATTTTTTCAAGCGGCCAGAACCAAAGCGTGCTCGTAAATTCGCGCGGGCTTTCGGCCGCTTACCGCCATACAAATGCCACTTTCTCGGTCACCATGCAACAAGGTTCGGCCGCAAGTTGGGCCAAGGCCAACGCCGTGGACTTTGAACAGTTTGATCCGTTGCTACTCGCAAGAATCGCCAGCGACAAAGCCGCTCGCGCAGAGAATCCGGTGGAACTTGCGGCCGGTCGGTACACCGTAATTCTGGAACCGTCCGCGGTTCTCGACTTGGTTGGCTTTCTCTTCTACGATTTTGCGGCTACGGCCGTGGCGGACAAACGCTCCTGCCTGTCCGGTCGCGTCGGCAAAGCTCTGTTCGGAAAAAACATCACCATCGCCGACGATGTCTATCACCCTCAGCAGTGTGGTGCGCCCTTTGACGGAGAAGGCGTGCCGCGCCAGCGGGTAGTCCTGGTCGACCGCGGTGCGGTAAAGAACCTGGTCTATTGCCGCCGGTCGGCCAAACAGTCGGGCACCAGGCCCACCGGCCATGGTTTTCCGCTTCCCAACGAGTATGGGGAGGCGCCATTCAACCTGGTTGTCGAGGGCGGAAAAGCCTCTGTGGAGGAGATGATCGCCACGACCGAACGGGGTCTACTGGTCACTCGGTTCTGGTACATCCGCGAGGTCGACCCCTACGAAAAGATGATGACCGGGATGACCCGTGACGGGCTGTTCCTGGTCGAGAAGGGCAAAATCGTATCAGCGGCCAGGAATTTCCGATTCAACCAATCTGTCCTGGAAATGTTACGGAACGTTGAGTGCCTGGGCCCTGCCCGGCGAGCGACCGGGGAAGAGGCCTTCGAAATGGTCGTTCCGCCCATGAAAATCAGCAATTTCCACTTCAGCGAAGTCACAAAGTTTTAATGTAGTTAGCGGTTTCGATGCCCCTGCAAAACCGATTCATTCCAGAAAAATTCTGCATTGTACATTCGGCCGCTCGGACACTATTACACTAGTATGTGTAGTCGCCCCAATCAGGGACCCAAGCCGCGCCACCCCAATTGGGGACATCCCGATCATGACGCTTGCGGCACTGGTTTTATCGCCCAATTGGGCGGACCGCCTTCCCATGACATTCTGACCTATTCCCTGCAGGCGCTCGAGCGCCTGTCGCACCGCGGGGGGGTCGACGCGGACGGTGCCAGCGGCGATGGCGCGGGCCTAATGACTAGCCTGCCGGCGGCGTTCCTCCGTGCCCGTGCCGCCGAAGACAAAATCGCCCTGGACGAGATTTTTGGCGTGGGTATGCTCTTTGCCACCCCTCATCGAGTGGCGGACGCTCGCTCCGCCGTCCAAGATTCCATTGGGCGAAGTAAGTTGCGGTTGGTGGGATGGCGTCGCGTACCCACAAACCCTAACGCCTTGGGGCAACGTGCCTTTGAAACCATGCCGGAAATCTGGCAATTCTTCATCGAGCCCGCCTCCGCCCGGAATTCCGCTCCAAACTTTGTTCAGAAATTTGAGCGGAGCCTTGCGCTACTGCGGAAACGTGCAGAGCCGGTTCTTCCGGAGCGTTGCTACATCTGTTCGCTTTCTTCCCAGACCGTCGTGTACAAGGGCCTGCTCACGCCCTGGCAATTCCCGCGGTTCTACGAGGACCTGCGCAGTTCCGATTTTGCTGCGCGGTTCGCAATCTTTCACCAACGTTATTCAACAAACACGGAGCCTTCGTGGCAACTCGCACAACCGTTCCGTTACGTTGCACACAACGGCGAAATCAATACGATCATTAGCAATCGCCGCTGGTTGCGCGCGCGTGAACGCGAAATTCGCAAGCGCATCGGGGCAGGGAACTGGTTCCGGTTGCTGGAAGAGAACGTCAGCGACTCCGCGAGCTTTGACAATGCGTTGGAACTGAAACTGCTTGAGGGGAAAAGTGTGGAAGCGGCCATGCTCGCGCTGGTGCCTCCGGCTTTCTCCCAGGATCCGTTCCTATCGCCGGATGTGCGCGCTGCGCTCGAGGCACTGTCGCGCGAAGGTGAGCCTTGGGATGGCCCTGCGGCGCTGGTGTTCAGCGATGGCTTCTCGGTTGGAGTGAAACTCGACCGCAACGGTTTGCGCCCGATGCGTTACACCGTGACCCATGATGGTCTGGTGGTCGCCGGGTCGGAGACTGGCCTTCTCGATCTGGACGAGTCGCGCATCGCCGAACGTCATCGCCTCGGCCCCGGTGAAATCCTTCTTGCTACACCGCACACTGGTTCGTTGCTGCGCTGGCGCGAGCTCCTCAAGAGGGTTACTGCGGAAATTCCTCGCAAGACTCTGACGCGTTCCAGCGTTCTTCGACTGGAGGCTTCGCCGGAACGCGCTCCGGTCGTTCATCCAAAGCGCGTTGCCGCCGCAGCCGGTTGGTCGGATGACCAGTACAAGATTTTATTCCGCCCGCTCCTCAGCGGCAAAGAAGCCGATTGGAGCATGGGTGACGACACTCCTCCCGCCTTCCTGTCTGTGATTCATCGTGGTCTTTGGGACTACTGCAAGCAGCGTTTTGCTCAGGTAACCAATCCTCCCATTGATCCGCTTCGCGAATTGCACGTGATGTCGCTTGAGGTGCCTCTCGGTCACGGCAATTTTCTGGCTAGTCCGATCCTGAGTGCGGGGGAGCTTTCTTCGCTCTCGGCTGAACTTGCTCCCGTGCAGGCCATCGACTTTACGTTCTCTTCCACCCAGGGAGTCCCGGGTGCGCGCCGCTGTTTGACTCAGTGCAAAACTACCCCTCTGAGTAGCGGCGAGCGCCCGGGACTCCTCCTCCTTTCCGACCGTAGCATCGGCCCGGAAAGCGCCGCTCTGCCGGCTCTGTTGGCGGCTGCGAGTGCTTGGAAAAGTTTGGTCAATCAGGGATTGGCCGATGTGCCCCTCGTGGTCGAGAGCGCGCAAGTCTTTGAGACCCATCACGTCGCCATGCTGCTAGCCGCAGGCGCCAGCGCTGTGGTGCCTTATTTGGCGGAGGAATTCGCCGAAACCGAAGAATCGGGCGGATTCGACAAGATTCGCAAAGCCATGCTGGCGGGGCTACGCAAAGTTCTCGCCCGCATGGGAATTTCTACATTGGCCAGTTACCGCAACAGCCATTTGTTTGAGCTGCTTGGGCTGGATGAGAACATCTGCCGCGAATATTTCGAGGACGCTGCGTGCTATCCTGGCACAAAGACTCTCGATGCGCTGCTCATGGATTATCTCCACATGCACGCCGCAGGCTATGGCGGAGCCACGGACGAACTTGCCGATCACGGCCTGTACCGCTTCCGTAAAGGCGCAGAGCTTCATGCAACGTCACCTGAACTCGTCCGCCGCATGCATGCGCATGTGCGTAGGCCTGAACAGGGCAATTACGGCGCCTTCGAACAACTTGCCAAAGCGGACGGTCCGACTTTCCTGCGCGACTTGCTCGAAATGCTACCCGAGCAGGCGGTGCCGCTCGAAGAAGTTGAAACGCTCGAATCCATACTTGCTCGCTTCAGCACACAGGCGATGTCGCTCGGTTCTCTGAGCCCGGAAGCGCACAAGACGCTCTCCATCGCGATGAATCAACTCGGTGGCCGCAGTAATACAGGTGAGGGCGGAGAGGACAGTGATCTCTATCAATTTCCCGGTTCATCGAGCAAGGTCAAGCAGGTTGCGTCCGGACGCTTTGGCGTAACTGCTGAATATCTGGTCCGTGCCGAAGAGTTAGAGATCAAAATGGCGCAGGGGTCGAAGCCTGGCGAAGGCGGTCAACTTCCGGCACGCAAAGTTACGGAGTATATCGCGCGGATCCGGCACGCCACGCCGGGTACACCGCTGATTTCGCCGCCTCCGCATCACGACATTTACAGCATTGAGGATTTGGCGCAATTGATTCATGACTTGCGCGCCATCAACCCCCGCGCTCGCATCGGTGTGAAGCTTGTATCCGGAACCGGTGTAGGCGTCATTGCCGCCGGTGTCGCAAAGGCCGGCGCCGATGTGATCACAATCAGCGGTCACAATGGCGGAACCGGTTCTTCGCCTCTGACGTCCATCAAGAACACGGGTCTTCCTTGGGAAATCGGGTTGCGCGAGACCCATGAAACCCTGCTGCGCGCGGGTTTGCGGTCGCGTGTGAAGTTGCGTGTCGACGGCGGTTTGCGTTTTTCGCGCGACATCCTCATCGGCGCAACGCTCGGCGCGGAGGAATTTGGCTTCGGCACAGCCGCCCTTGTGGCGATCGGCTGCGTTATGGCGCGCCAATGCCACCTGAACACCTGTCCGGTGGGCATCGCGACGCAGGATGAAACGCTACGGACGCGTTTTAACGGCAAGCCGGAAATGGTAGTTGCGTATTTCCGCTCTCTGGCAGAAGAAATTCGCAAAGGCCTTGCAGAACTCGGCGTGCGGAGTTTGACAGAACTCCGTGGTTGGTACGACCGCCTGGAAACGCGTTCCGGGCTCGATGCATTGCTTGTCATTCCTGTGTCCAAACCGCGGCGCATTCTTCCTCAGCAAACCTCGGTGCTCGATGGTGGCGTGAAGGAAACGGAATTGGCTTTCGAGCACGCCACAAAGGCCGGCACGGGGCCTTCGCTGATTCACAATTTTCATCGGAGCATTGGCGCGCATTTTAGCGGCGAACGTATGATCGAGCGGCTTGGCCAAAAGAAGGACGTCCCGGTTTCCACACACGATTTTCAAGGCGCCGCAGGCCAATCCTTCGGAGCGTTTCTTACTTCTGGGTTGACCCTAAAGCTCTCCGGAGAAGCCAACGACTACGTCGGCAAAGGCCTTTCCGGAGGCACGATCGTTATCCACGGCGGGCACAACGCCTCCAAGCGCGGCGATGTACTCGTTGGAAATACGGTTTTGTATGGGGCGACTGCCGGCCAGCTTTATGTCGCTGGCCAAGCGGGTGAACGATTCGCGGTGCGCAATAGCGGCGCGGTCGCCGTCGTCGAAGGACTCGGCCAGCACGGCTGTGAGTACATGACCGGAGGAATTGTCGCCGTTCTTGGCGGCATCGGACTGAATTTTGGTTCTGGAATGACCGGCGGACTTGCTTACATCCTTCGTAGCCAAATGGAATATGTTCTTAACCTGGAGTTTGTGCAGGCGCATGAGCTCGAAGTCCAGGAAGAAAAACACCTCCGTCGGCTGCTGGAATCCCATGTCGCCTTGACGGAGAGCCCGGTGGCCCTACGGTTGCTCGAGCGACGGACTTCCTTGCCCCTCGTGCGCGTCCAACCGATCCATTTCCAAGGAACGATACTGGCGGCTTGGAATTGCGTTCCCGCTACTGCCATGGATCCCATTCCTGTCGAGGCGCATAGTTTTCTTAGCATTTCGGAGAACCCTGCTCCGAACTATGCCTGAGCCGCCCAGGAACTTCACTTTTTACTTCTACCAATTTCGTTATACTCTTACGCGCAAGCGAGAGAGTGGAGGATATGGACTTCGACCAACTAACCACATTTGTACAAGTGGCCAAGCTCAAGAGCTTTTCGAAGGCGGGACAGAAGGTATTTCGTTCGCAATCCGCAGTGAGTGCGCAGATTCGTCAGCTTGAGCAGGCGTATCACGCGAAACTGCTCGATCGCTCAGCGAAATCAGTGGAACTCACGCCCGCCGGAGAAGTTCTGTTCGAATTCGCGGAGCGGCTGCTGCGCTTGCGGGACGAATCCATGCAGGTGGTTGCGGATCGCGGCAATGTCGTGCAGGGACCGGTGACCTTCGGGGCCAACGAAGCCACCTGTCTTTATTTGCTACCCGATATTCTGGCGGAATTTCAGCGGCGTTACCCCCTGGTGCACATCAGTATCTATCGCAATTTCAGCCACAAGATCCTGCAGCGCCTGGAAGATGGTTCGCTCGATCTAGGCATCGTTACGCTGCCAGTAAAATCGCCCAACCTGAAGATGCACATCATCAATCGCGACCGCTTGCGATTTTTCGTCAGCAGTAAGAACCCACTGGCGCAGCGCAGCCATGTCACTCTGGACGAGGTTGCCGCCGCGCCGCTTATCTTTCCGAAGACCGGGTATACGCGCCAGGTGCTGGACAAGCTGTTCCGGCCGCACCGCTCCCGCCTTCGCATTAGCATGGAACTGCCCAGCATCGGCATGATCAAGACCTTCGTCGCAGCCGACGTCGGCATTTCCATCATTAGCGAGAGTTTCGCGCGCGATCAGGTGAAGACTGGGGAAGTAAAGCTTCTTACTGTGGAAGGCGTGGATCTTTACCGTGAACTTGCGCTTGTGTATCGCCGGGATCGCAGCCTGCCGCGCGCGGTCCAGTCTCTGATCGCGATGATTCGTGAAAGCCGCAAGCTGCAAGAATCCTCAGCTGCCAGTTGATCTGCTTCGCGACTACTTCACACTGAAATCCAGGCTGGCAATCGCGCGGGTAATGACGTTTTCCTGAATCTGGATCAGATCCGTATCCGCGAACGTCATTCCCAGCACCGTCAGGAATTCGCCGCCGTGAGGAACCACGGAAAGCGTTCCTGACCAGTCGTGTTCATCGGCCAAGCCCTGGTAGCGGTATTCGATTGCCGGCTGTCCGCCAACGATTGTTTTCCGCTGCGAGATCAGCCGGTAATTGTCATACACATCGTGAAGCCGTTTCTCCACTGCTCCCGCAGTCGTTTCCAAGGAATCTTTGGATTTTTCGTGTCCGACCACAAGGAGCGTGGATTCGTTTGAAGTGCCCATGGCGACAATCGCGTTCGGCAGCGTCTGTCCCGCGCCGTCGATAATCTGCCAACTCGGTGCCTTGTACATTTGAAACGCAAATTGGTGGTTGATGTAGAGATTACCTTGAATTTCTTCCCGGTTGGCAACAGGTTCTGCTTGCGGCGGAGGAGGGGTCGCGCTTGTAGTAACCAGCACCGGCTTTGGTGCGGAAGCAGTTGTCTTCAACGCTGGCGCTTTAGTGTCGGTGGCAGACTTATTCGCTGTCGGAAGCTCCGGCCGAACGCTTGGATTCGTCAGAATAGCAGCGGCTCTCTCTCTCCTCGTCGGCTCCACTGCAGCTGTGTCTTTTGCCTCATTCGTGTCGCCTGGCTTCGCAGTCGATTCCGTCTTGGCGGACGGGGATTGCCCGGGTGAATCAGGAATGATCGAGGCAATTTTGTCCTTCTCCACTAGCACGAAGCCAAAATCCGTTTTGACCTTAAACATGTTGTCTTCATAGCCGACGATCACACCGTACAGTTTCTTCCCGTCTTTCAGTCGAATCTCGTCCGCATGCGCTTCACCGACCCACATGGCCACGGAAGCTAATAGGATCAGGCCCGCAAGAAGTCTTCGACCAGTGTCGGCGTGCATGGAGAAAGTATGCGTCCGGCAACCGGCGTCCGCAAGGTTCACCGCGGCAGCGTTGTCCGGGGAGCCACCTTCAACGAGGATGGAGCCGATTTTCGGCAGTGGAGGCTTCAGCCGGGAAGAATAAGGGTTGTGGGAGTTCTACGGGTGGCGTCCGACTCGGGAGAGCCCGAAGGCAATGGAGTCGAAGCCACCCGTTCCCGTTTCCTCTACCGCGAGCCGACAATATACGAAGAAAAAGCGAAAGTCAATGATGATTTTCTTGGGGGGCGTTCAAAAAAGGCCTCTTGCCTCTGGCGGTTCTTGAACTGTATCTGCGCGCCCAGGAACGGCCCGGTGCGTTGCTCCGGGTGGCTACGGCGACCCTCGTTTTCGTGCTGACCCTTGCCATGGGCACGGGAATCTTCGCCGTCACCATGACCTCGTGGGTCCCTACCATTAAAACGGCCTACGACAGCCGCAAGTCCATCGCCGACATTCTCTCGGCAACCATTGCCACCAGCGGCATCGATCAGGCCGTTAGGCAATACCACGACCTGAAGTCCGGCGCGCCTACCACCTACAATTTCGACGAACAGCAGCTCAACGGTTTGGGTTATGAACTCCTTCGCGCCAATAAATTTAAAGACGCCAATCGCATTTTCCAGCTCAACATCGAATCGTATCCGCAGTCGAGCAACGTGTACGACAGTCTCGGAGAAGGCTACGCGGACGAGGGCGACAAAGTGCTGGCTATCGCCAACTATCAAAAATCTGCAGTTAAACCCAATGAATCACAACGCTGTCCTGATGCTCCAGAAGCTCAACGCGCGCTGATGCAGAACTTACTCGTAGCGCAGGGAACCCATCGGGTCGACCAGAGAGGCCCGGCGGGCCGGCAGGTAGCCGGCTAGCGCCGCTACCGCCAGCAGCAGGCCCACGCCTGCGACTAAACTCAGCGAATCGTTCGCGCGCAAACCATAGAGCATGCTTGCGACCAGCTGGTTCCCGGCGAGTGCCGCAGGCACTCCAATCGCTAAACCCAGCCCGACGAGCCAGAGGCTTTCCCTCACTACCAGCCACACCACATTCGAGCGTTCTGCGCCGAGCGCCATGCGCAGGCCAATTTCGCTGGTGCGCCGCGCTACCGTGTACGACATCAGCCCGTAGATTCCGATGCAGGTGAGAAATAAAGCCAGCACCCCAAAGAAACCCGAGAGTTGTGCGACCAAGCGTTGGTTGATGATGGACCCTGTCACTACCTGGTCCATAGTCATCACCTCAGAGACCGGTAAGGCAGGATCGACTTCGTGAATTGCCTGGCGAACCGCGGAAGCGATCGTTGCGGAATCTCCGCTATGGCGGACTGCGAAATCGTCGAGATACCGTGGGTTTTGTGAATATGGAAGATAGTCACCCGGCTGCTGATCCTCGTCGAGGCTGTTGTATTTCACGTCCTTGGCCACGCCTATGACTTCGATGTCGTCGGCGTGCTCCGGTCCACCGCGGCCGTAGTGCCTGCCTAGTGGCGAACCACTCGGGAACATGGTGCGCGCCATGGTTTCGCCGATCACGCCGACCTTCGGCGAGTTGGTCGTATCCTCAGGCCCAAAAGGTCGGCCGGCAAGAATAGGAATGCCCATTGCGGTAAAATAGCCTGTACCGACTGCATTGTGATGGACGTCTTGATCGCGATGGCCGTCGAGATAGCCTTGCACCCAGATCGAGTTATTCCATGTGCCCTCGTTGAACGTAAAGCCGGCAAAGCTTGCCGCACGGACACCAGGGAGGGAACGGACTCGGTCTTCCACTGCGCGGTACATGCGCATAAGACGATCATCCTCCGGATAGCCGGCCGAACTGGCGTCGATGTGCATGCGGATTACGTTTTCTTTGTTGAAGCCGGTGTCGATATGGATGAGGTTCATGAGGCTGCGCACAAAGAGTCCCGCGCCGACGAGCAGAACCAGTGAGAGCGCCACCTGCGACACGACGAGTGCTCTTGCGAGTCTGCCTTTCGAAGACGAACTGCCCTGGCCGCGTCCGTCCTTTAGCGAACCGCTAAGATGAAAGCCTGTGGCCCGAAACGCCGGGAGCGCGCCAAACAAGAGAGCCGTCGCCAGTGTGACACCCAGCGAGAACACTAATAGGTGCGTGTCGATGGGAGTATCCAAGCGAAGTGTATTTCTGTGGCCGGAGATGATGCGGACCAAGAAACGGCTTGCTACAGAAGCAAACAGGATACCAAGCGCGCCTCCGGTGAGAGCGAGCACCAGGCTCTCTGTGAGCAGCTGCCGAATGAGCCGCGCGCGCCCTGCCCCTAACGCCTGACGAATTGCAAGCTCGCGAGCCCGGGCCGTGGATCGGACCAGCAGAAGATTCGCGATATTGGCACACGCGATCAACAGCACCAGCCCAACCACAACCATGAGAACCTTTAGCGGTTCAGAGAATTGCCAGCGCAGCCGCGAAAAGCCGGTGGCCATCGAGTTCAGGTCGACGTGAGTCTTGTCCAGCTTGTTCAGATTCTCCTGACTCAGCGGCGCTTTCGAAAACCCGCGCAGGATCTGCTGAAAGAGGAGATTCGCGTTCGCATTTGCTTCCGTTATGGTCACCCCTGGCTTTAGCCGCGCCATTAGGTGGAGCGACTCGAACATTTGGTCGTTATAACCGTTCCAGCCGGGAGGAATTTCTTTCTGCAGCGACAAGGGGATCCAGATATCCGGCGATTCTCCAACTTTTGTGCCAAAGAACTCCGGAGGAGCCACGCCGACGATGGAAAAAATTGTTGGGCCGATCTTCAGCTTCCTGTTGAGGACCGCGGGGTCACGCGCCAGGCTTCCGGCCCACCAAGCGTAGCTGATCATTGCGACGGGAGGTCCGCCCTCGGTTTGGTCGTCTTCCTCCGAAAGCGTCCGCCCTAACACCGCTTCGACGCCCAGCAGCGGAAAGTATGTTCCCGAGACGAGTTGAACATTCATTGCCTCGGCTTCGCTCTGACCTTCGACGAATCCGTGTACGCGGTCCGGCATGCTGAATGCTGCGGCCACCTCCGAGAAGACCTGATTGCGCTTTTGTACCTCGCGGTAGAAGGGGTAGGAGTACAGCAAGGTATTCGGAAAGCCGTCGCTGATCCCCCAGTCGAGACCATTGCCGAACAGCACCAAGCGCGACGGATCTTTGACCGGAAGAGAGCGCAGCATCACCGCATCTATCAAGCTGAAAATCGCGGTATTCGCGCCGATACCCAACGCAAGAGAGAGCAACGCGACGACCGTGATTCCCGGACTGCGCAACATTGCGCGCACGCCGTAATTGGCGTCCTGCAGGAGGTTTTCCAACCACTCCCATCCCAACGCCAGGTGGCTCTTTTCAAGAAGCGCGGTTTCATTGCCGAATTGTCGCCGGGCAGCGGCCTTCGCGTACGCTGCGTTCACGCCGAACTTGAGTTTCTCTTCCTGCAGCAAATCCAAGTGGAGGCGCATTTCTTCTTTCAGGTAGGCATCAAATTGGCGCCGGTGGATGAGCATCTTGAGGCGTCTCGCAAGTTCTTGGAGCCAGTTCATCGCAACGTTCCTTTCCATTCAGTTAGCCTCAATCACGCGAGCGATTGCGCCGATGACGCGCTCGAATTGAGACATTTCCATAACTAGTTGTTTGCGACCCGCAGCGGTGAGTTGGTAGTAGCGGGCGCGGCGGTTTCCGGCGGTTGTGCCCCACCTCGCGGTGACCCATCCCTTGATCAGCATTCGCTGCAGCGCCGGGTACAGCGAACCTTCTTCGATCTGCAGAACGCCTTGTGAAGAGCTCTGAATGGAATGGGCAATCTCGAAGCCGTGCAACTCCCCAGAGCGCGCCAGGGTTTTCAAGATCAGTAGATAAAGAGTTCCGGGAGGTATCTCGTCTCGATGCAAAGCGTCACCCGTGACATAGTTAGACTATGCCAGCGGCTTACGATTAGCAAGCTGCTCTTTCCGACCGATTAGCTCAAAAGTGAGAACGCTGGGCACGCCGTTTGTTGCACCTAAATTCCTTTCCCGCAGTGGATTTCCATGATAAAAGCGTGTCATGGTCGCAGCCCCCACTGCGGCGTAATTGCCAAGCCTCCATTTTCAGGGAAGCCAATCGTGTCAGGAGCACCTCGCATGAAGGATTTCTCGGTCATTTGTTGCAGTCTGTTTTCCTTAGGCCTTTTGTTATTTGCTGGCTCCACGGCGCAGAGTCAACAAACCGCCCCGCCGCCATCGCAGCAACCTTTTATCTTCGATCCCGCGACGACAATGATCTACGTCAGCGATTTCGAGCTGGACGCCGAAAACTTTCAGGCCGACGAAGGGCGCACCAAAGTCGTACAGCGTCCGAGCATCATTAGGAAAAACCATGATCCGGCGACACAAGCAAAGAAGATGGTTGACGACATGGCCAACGACATCGTCAATGACCTTAAGAAGGCTGGCTACAAGGCGCAGCGTTTGAGTGCCTCAGACCCGAAGCCCAACATTGGCGTCTGGGTTCACGGCGTGTTTACGGAGCTGGACGAAGGCAATCGCGTCCGACGCGCAGTTATCGGTTTTGGTGCCGGCGAAGCAAAAATGGACCTGTATGTGGCCGTGAATGACTTAGCCCACCCAGAACAGCCTCTCTACAATGTTTCCGAGAGTGGCGATAGCGGCAAAAAGGTGGGTGCTGCGATCACCATGAATCCGTACGTTGCCGCAGCTAAGTTTGTCATGGAAAAGAACGCGCCGGAAAAAACCATCAAGAAAACGGCCGGCGAAATCTCCCAGGATCTTGTTACGCATCTGAAACAACATCAAGGCATGGCAACTGCGGCCAAGTAGTGGAAGCAAAGACTCTCGCTTCGGCTCGAAGCGCACCGCTTTCTTTTTACTCCTTCGTTTATGCCGGTCTTAGGACTGGACGCGCGGAAACTCTTCGATGTGAAAATCTCCATGGCGCCCGAAGTAGATAACCTTCCGGCCCTTGAGATAAGTGACGTAGCTGGTGGTTCCGGCTTCCATTACGCGACCCAGGAACTCGCGATATTTGCATTTACCTGTCTGACTGTCGTGGATCGCGGCCACGACCTTGTCGGTAGCAAAGCGGTCCCCAATGGGCCCGGCGGAACATGCCATTTTTTCAACGTGTGTGGATCGGTCCGGCATGTAGAAAGTTTCCTCGAGCCGAACTAGGTCGGCGCGATACGATTCGACACCCTCCGCAGTCAAAACACGAACGACCTCGGGAAACGTGATCGTACCCGCCAGGGACTTCGCAAGCGTTTCATGGAGAAGTTGTGTGTCCATCCGGTTTCCTTTCATTCCGTGGGAATCTTGCTGAGCTTGTTGGCCTCCACCAGCTTCTTGAGCGTCGTGACCAGGTGCTTTCGTTCCTCATGGGACAGATGGTGGAAGAATTCCTCGTCGTTTTTGTCGGCGAGTGCGGCGAGACGCGGCACGAGTTTGCGTCCAACCGCGGTCAGACGTATGTCCTGGAAGCGTCGGTCACTGGCCGCCTCGGCTCGCGTTAACAGTCTTTTTTCAAGCAGCCGATCGATCAGCTTGGACACTGCTCCTCGTGAAAGGCCCGTAGATTTGGCAAGCGCACTGGCGGAAGTCACGTCTACATCGAACATTTCACGAACGATGACCCACTCCGCAACCGTGACGCCGCTACCTTCCAGCTTCCTGGCAAAGGAATGCGAGGCGTGGTTCGAGACGAAGCGAAGCCAGAAGCCGATGTGACTTTTCAGGGCAGAAGGGGTCGGTGTCTTCACATGAACACTATAGTTGATAAGGAAACAGTTGTCAAGGCATGTATCAAATCCCGTTTGTCCGTTCTCCTGTCCCGTCGTTCCATTGCGCGTTTCTCAGGGCGCGCTATCCTACGCACAGCATGCCGTCCCTTCGTAACGCCATTTGCAGGCTCCTGACAGCGGCCATGATGGCCTGCGGTTGCAGCGTGTCGGTTTTTGCGAGCACAGTGTCGGAATCGGTGGCGAACGAATCCGAGCTTTCCTTCGCTGTTTGCCCCATCGTCTATCCCTTGGATCAAGCGGCCTCGGACCGCGGCTTACACTACCTGTTCTATGGCAATGGATTTTTCATCAATGACAAAGGCTACCTCCTGACCGCTGCCCATGTCCTCAGTCAACTGGGCGATGCGCCGCCGTACGTGCTCCTGAGGCTATCTATGGCTCCGCCCCGTCTGGTGAAGGCCACAGTCATCGCCACTGATCGCGACCATGATGTCGCCCTCCTGCGTGTCACCCCAAACCCGTTCGAGGCAAGATATCAAGTGCGGTTCTTGCCATTGGCTGTGGATTGGCCTGTAGCTCCCCAGTCGGTTCTGGCTGCGGCGCTGCGCCCGTCGCGATTGCGGGATCCGCACACCTTCGATGTTCTGACTGAGGATCGCCCTGCGGGACAAGTGCTCGCGTATCAATTCTCGCAACTCTACAAAGGACGTCCGAACACCGAATTACTTCTGTTCGGCCACGAGGTGCTGTTAGGTGATAGCGGCGGGCCGGTGGTATCCCCGAATTCGCAAGGTGTCGTTGGAATGATCGAAGGCCGATGGGTGCGCGCCGACGCGGCTGCGCTCCTGACCGCGGCAGATCCGTCCGCCGGTGGAGTAGGCGCCGCCGTGCCCATCCACTACGCCATTTCGTTATTGCAGCAACAGGACGTGGCTTGGCATGCCGCTCGGGAAGCTACCAGGAGCGTTGCTGCGGCCGACGAATCTAACGTCCCAAGCGCACTTTCGCTGGTGCCGGCGCCTTATCCCTCGCAGGCGCTGCAGAGTGGAGAGGTGCTGCTGGATGCCCGGGTTGATCGGAATGGACAACTCGCGGACATCAAGGTCACGCGAGGCGCGACGCCGTTCGTCGATGAAGTTTTGAATGCCGTGCACACGTGGAGCTTCGTGCCTGCTGGCGCCAACGAAGAACGCAAACAAACGCGGATTGGGATCGTATTTCAGTTCGCTTCCCCTGGTCTCCTGGCAGGTAGGACGCCAGAGAGGCACGCTGACATGGGGCTAGACGACGCTTCAGACCACGCGTCTCTTCCGGTCGTTACCACCGAACCGGCCTACTTCACGACGTCAACTACCGGTAGAGCAATAATCCTTTCTGCGCACATTGATACGCGGGGCAAGCCTGAGACGATCGATGTCTTAGATGGAGCGGAATCGGCGGCCTCTGCCGTGGAATTGATGGTGCGCCAGTGGCAGTTTGCACCTGGGAAGTGTGCAGGATCCGAGTGCCGTTCGAACGTGATTATCGTTGTGATTCCGCGCCAAGGCGCCACGCCAGTTCGCGCCCAATCATCCGTAAGCCATTTGCCAGCGCCGACCGAGCCAGCACCGCAGTGAAGCAAGCCTTTACAGTGAATTTATTGCGATCGATCGAAAAACTAGACCTTGAAAACGAAGGTCTTTAGGCCGTAGAACAGAAATCCGGAAAGCATCATGGCGACTGGCAACGTCAGGACCCAGGCCAAAGCCAGGTTGCGCACCGTGCTCATTTGCAAGCCAGAGCGGTTGGCCATCATGGTGCCAGCTACGCCAGAGGACAACACATGGGTGGTACTCACCGGTAAGCCAAGGCCGTCCGCCGCACCGATGGTTGCCATCGCTGTGATTTCAGCCGCCGCACCTTGAGCGTAGGTCAAATGGCTCTTGCCGATCTTTTCGCCGACAGTGACGACAATTCGCTTCCATCCGACCATGGTCCCGAGACCCAGAGCGAGGGCTACGGCAACCTTGACCCAAAGTGGGATAAACCGCGTGGCGCGATCGACGTGGCTCTTGTAATTTTTCAATACCGCCACATCAGAAGCCGCCAACGCTGGCTTGCCGGACTTCTGCATCAGGCGTAGAGCTTCGCTCACGAGATACATGTCGTTACGGAAGTTGCGCACCTGCATCTGCGGCACCTTGGACAGCTCCTTGAATTGCGCCATTTCCGTGCCGATATCGTTGATCATGGTGCGCAGCGCGAGCATAGTCGCGGGCGTGAATTGCTTCGTGCGCACGTAATCCGTTATTTCCTCGTGTGGGTCCCCAATCACCGCGGAGCCTTCCACGTATTTACCGACGGTGTCCGCTGCCTGGCGGGAGACAGCCACAAAGTCCTGCGACTGCCGCGCGGTCACTGCGTGGTTGAGAGCGTAAGTTGTCGGCACGGTTCCGATCAAGATCAACATGATCAACCCCATACCCTTCTGTCCGTCGTTCGAACCGTGGAAGAAACTCACGCCGGTGCAGGTGAGAATCAGTAAACCACGAATCCAGAACGGAGGTGGCTCAGTGCCTTTTGGAGACTCATACAGCCTTTTGTCTTTGATGACGGCTTTCATTGTGATGAAAAGAAGGGATGCCAAAAGGAAGCCGAAGATTGGCGAAAGCAGGAGGGACTTTCCGATATTAGCTGCTTGCACCCAATCGACGCCGCTGGTGCCGCTGTTCGTGCTCATCAACTGATTGGCGATGCCTACCCCGATAATGGAGCCAATCAGGGTATGGGAGCTCGATGCGGGGAGCCCGAGCCACCAGGTCCCGAGGTTCCACATGATTGCCGCAATCAGCAGCGCAAAAACCATGGCAAAACCGGCGCCACTGCCCACTTGCAAAATCAGCTCGACCGGGAGAAGGGAAACGATGGCAAACGCGACGGCACCAGTCGATGAGACGACACCAATGAAATTGCAGAATCCAGACCACACCACCGCGATGTTGGGATCGAGCGAGTGGGTGTAAATGACGGTCGCCACGGCGTTGGCGGTGTCATGGAAGCCGTTGACGAACTCAAATGCCAGAGCCACAAGCAGGGCGATACCCAGCAAGATATAGGGCCAAGCCGAGCCCAAAACCACGTTTCCGAGGTCGCGGGATATGCTTGCGCCAATAAAAATCAATCCCCCGATGAGCACCAAGCCGAAAACTAAAGTGCCAATGCGGCTTGGTCCCTTATTCAGTTTTTCACTGATGACGTGCGAAGAAGCAGAGGTGGGCGTAGTCGCTGTGGCCATGACAATCCTTTCAGGTGCGGGTGGAGACAGGTTCCGTCTTTGGCTCGGAGAACCCTTATAGTGATGAATTGTTACTCGCGGATGAACGCTTAGAAAACACGTCCTAACTGAAAGAACCACTTACGATGACCTGTATCCCCGACGCTACCCCCGATGAAGATCGGACCGAAGGCGGTGTCGGCGATCACCCCGGCCGCGCCGTCGCCGGATAGCTTGGGAGCGCCAAATGGGTCGCCGTACATTTTTCCGACTTCGCCATAGCCGACGAGATAGATGTTTCGCCCGACAAAGGGGGGAAGGGTCAAGACTTGACGGAGATAACCCACCCGACCGACAAAGAATTGGTCGCCGAGGAGTTCGTTCAAACCATAGGCGGTTAAGCGACCCACACCACCCAGGAAGAATTGCGGATCGCCGGTATTTCGGTAACCAAAGGTTGAGCCACCCATGGCGATAAGGAAAATGGAATCCCGGTGGACCGGTTGGAAGAACTGGACCGTAGTCGTAAGTGAAGGGAAAGCCTCGGTGGCGTCCGGGTAGGTGTCGTAGTAGTAGAAATTGGACTGGACGTAGTAGCCCCGTGTCGGGATCACCGCTTGATTGGTGTGGTCCAGGACATAGCGCATGTGGAATGCACCGACTCGGCCGTCGGTCGACGTGAAATCGGGTGTGCCGAGCCGCAGGAATTCGTTGTTGTAGCCGATGCCATAGCCGGCACGAATTTCGCTGAAGTGGCTAATCGCGTAACCGATATCCAGTCCGCTCAAGACGTTGTCGATGCGATAGTCGGCACGCGGGTCGCTCTTTTTGTAGACCAAAAACGTGTACTGGCTTGCCTTCACAAACGGATCGATGAACCACTTGCCGAGTGGAGTCAACGGACGGTAGAGGTCCGAGGAAATCCCGTAAGTCTGGCCGAACTGGAAGTCTGTCCGCCATTCAGAGCGAAAGCCGGCTACGTCCATAAATGTCAGCCGAGCAGCGGCCGTAAAGCTCACGTCGTCGGTCTCTGTCCCATCGATGGAAACTCCAGGCCGAAGTGTAGGAGGCGCATAGCTCTTTTCGTGAACACGGACGAGCAATCCATCCTTGTCATCCTCGCGGATCAGGTCGTAAGTGATGCTGTCGTAGCGGCCGATTCCGGTCAGTCTTGTCAGTAGTTGCTCCAAATCCGTCTGGTTAATGGGTTTCCCGACCAGAGGCTCCAAGAATCTCTGGATGTTATCGGCCGATTCGCCCGTAACCCCGTCAACTTTCAGGAATTGCGGAGTGCCAATCTTGCTTCGAACGCGCGAATTTTTTTGACGCACATACGCCGTCCAGGCATCATCGTCGAGCTCATAGGCCTTCAGAACTTGGGCTTTCTCCTCGGCCGCCGTGTAACCGGCCTTGATCAGCTCGTCGGTCTTCTGATAGTCCATGGTGGTAAATTTCTCGACGTCGGCCTTGACGATCAAATCGGCACCGGCCATTCCGCGGATTTCGGTCTCAGCAATAACGAGCTCGACAGAGCGGCCCAAAATCCCGAACGCAGACTGTATTTCCTTGGCGGCAACCGGAGCGATTTGAAGGTGAACGCCGATGACGACATCCGAGCCCATCTTTCTGACGACGTCGGTCGGGAGATTGTCCACCAACCCGCCGTCCACAAAGATCTGATTGTCGCGACGTACTGGAGCGAAAACACCTGGAATGGACATCGTGGCGCGCATAGCGTCGGATAGGGAGCCATTTTGGAAAACGTACGCCTGGCCCGAAACAATCTCTGTGGAAACACACCGAAAGGGAATTGGCAGGTCATCAAAGGAAGGAATACTCGAGTACGGTAACGTTTCCCGGTCAATGAGGAGATTCACCTGGTGGCCGGAGTTCAGGCCGGGCGGAAGCGTCGCACCATTTTTCAAACCGACTTGAATGGAATTGGGAATATCCCGCGCATCTTCCTTGCGCCGGAAAGACAAATCCTGATACGGAGTGTCGCCCCCGAGAAGCAGCGACCATTCGGCGTCTTGAACGATGTCGCGAAGTTGGTCGGCGGATTTACCTGTGGCATAGAGGCCCCCGACGAGCCCACCCATGCTGGTGCCCGCCAGATAGTCAATGGGAATGTGGTGATCTTCGAACCACTTCAGCACGCCAATGTGCGCCTCGCCCAAAGCACCGCCTCCCTCCAGTGCAACGCCGATGGTTGGACGCGTTTTAGGAACCGGCTTAACGTTTGGATTGACAGGCGTCGTAGTGAGCGGCTGTTCGGGTTTTTGCGGTTGACCGGGTTTCTCTTGCGCCACACAAGGCAACGAGAAGTACACCAATGATGCGAATATGACATAGCCGAATAGGCGCATGGTAGATCCTCGGATGGAGTGTTGGGCGAGTTGTGAAAAAACGACTCCCAGTTTCACTCACCTTCACCGGACTGGCAAGACGGTTCGCTGCAAGAGTTGGCCCAGTGTGCTGCCGCCTAGACGTTCGCTTCATCCTCGGGATGTGGCTTTCGATGCGCCAAGCCAACTCCAGAAAGCACCAGCGCTCCTCCCAAAATTTGCGCCGAAGTGAGCGGTTCACCCAAGAGAATCGCCGCCATCACAGCAGTAAGAGGTCCTTGCGCGAGCAGGCTCACTGAGGTGACGGTTGCCGGTAGGTGTCCGAGCGCGTAGGTCAACGCGAGATAGCCACCGAGCTGGGAAACCAGACCCAAGCCCAATACAGCCCAAAGCGTTCGGCCATGCGGTAAGCGCAGAGAAATTCCCAATGTGAAATTCATTAGGAAAAGCGCAAGGGTGCTCGAGATCATTGCCAGGCGTAGGAAGCCAAGAGTACTCGTTGACGTTCTGACCCGCTCCGTAGCCAGAAGATAAACGGCAAAGCACGCCGCGGCGGCCAAAGCCATCAGGTCGCCGACGCCGAACCGCGTGTGTTTGCCGAGATCCACCCACAAAATCACGAACGAGCCGCCAAGGGCCAGCAGTAACCCAAACCAGAAAGCCCGCTGCGGCCGCCTTCGGGAAATCAGCCAGCTGAGCAATCCCACGACGATGGGGGAGTTGTTGCCAAGCAGCGTCGCGTTTGCGGCGCTCGTTTTCAGGATGGCGGTGTTATAGAGAGCCAGATCCAAGGCGAAAAACACGCCACCCAACGCGATGATTCCGAACATTCGGCCATCCAGACGCATCCCCTCGCGATCGAAAACAAATGTAGGTAGCAAGACCAACGCGGGAATCAGCATGCGATAAAATGCCGACGCCGAACCGGGAATGTCTGTCCAGCGCACAAAGATTGCGGACCAAGCGATGCAGACGATTCCGCCAACCAGCGCCAGATACGCCGGCAGAACCCGCGCACCCGACCTGTCTGTTTGGGCGGCGCCAACTTCGGCTTCCACAGTGCTCTCCAATCGCTTGCCGCAGAAGTATCCCATACGCTGTCAGCGGGTACAGGTGCCGATTTGGCCGCATAGACCGGTGGTTCCATTGCCCGCAACCTTCTCCAGTCGGTAGGGTTAGATGAGCTTAGGCAGAGGCCGAAGTGTAGCCATCCTTTGCGAGGTTTTCGCCATGACCGCCGCAACCCCCCCCAATCCCACTCCGGCCGCAGATCCGGGAAAGCCTGTCAGTGTGTGGATCTGGACGTTTCGCTTCCTGCGCTGGTCCACCTATCTCGCCGCATTAATCACACTGATCCTGTTGCTCCACAAAATGCCGCCTCCCGCGGTCCAATCCTCCCCGCAAGCAGCGGCGCGCGCCGAAGAAAAGCTGGAGCAAGTGGAGCACACGGTTTCGGAAGGGCAGAAAGCAACTCTCCGGCTGGATGAGAGCGAAGTAAATTCCTATCTGGCGTCGCACCTGGATCTCGCGAAGGATGCTCCTGTCTCCTCGTCCTCCGGCCCTGCCGCCACAACCGCTAACGCGCCGGACGCAGCGCAAGTCTCGGATGGATCCGGCACACCTTCAGCAGCCGATGTGGAGCAAATGCGAAATTCTGTGAAAGACGTTAAAGTGCAAATGGAAGGCGATCAGGTGAGGGCGTACGTCGTGTTCGATGTGCATGGCAAGGACATGACCTTAAACCTAGTGGGAAAGCTGGGTTCTCAGGACGGATATCTGAAATTTGAACCCGTGAGCGGCCAAATCGGTTCTCTGCCCATTCCACAATCCACGTTGGAAACTGCCGTAAAGCGGCTGATGGAATCGCCCGAAAATCGCGAAAAATTGAAGTTGCCGGCGGACGTTTCCGATATGCACATCGAAAACGGGCAACTGGTCGCAACGTATCAGTAACCCGCGACCACTGAAATCCTCGCCTCAGGCGCGCGTGTTCTTCATAATGCTGGCAGCCCAGAAAATCCACAGAATCGTGCAGATTGCCAACGAAAGCCGTACGTCCAGAATCGCCGCCAGCGTTGCGAGTAAATATGCCGGTGGCCCAAACATATATTGATGACACGTCTTGTCGATGAACTCTTGTGATGCATTCGCCGAGAGCAGCGGCTTGCGAAACGCCGCGCGGATGAAGAGATAAAAGCATAAAGCCATAAACACGAATGTTCCTGAATAGAAGGCCGCGGCCATTTTTGCCGCTGGGGTTTCCATGTACGACGCCAAAACCGACGTGGGGTAGGGAACGAACGTTACGCCAAGCAGGAGGCAGCCATTGGCATAATGTAGCCAGGCATCGGTGCGACAGACGTTGCGCAAAATGGCGTGATGGTGGACCCACATGATGAGGATGGTGAAGAAGCTCGTGACCAGGCCGATGTAGCTAGGCCATTGTTGAAGCAGCGCTCTGCCGAGATCCGCTGAAGAGCCACTGACGCGCAAATCGGGAACTTTCAATTCCAGGACGAGAAGGGTTATGGCAATGGCAAAGACGCCGTCGCTGAATGCTTCTAGTCGGCCGGTTTCTTTTTCCGGACGCGGTTCGATCGTTTTCGATTCCATTTTGGTAGTGAATTCAGCCTAAAGAGTAGCATCCTGCGAACGAATTCGAAGCGCATGGCGCTAGTAGCGCTTGTCCGTTCTCACCGCTAACGCAAAGATTGCTGAAAATATGTAAGGATTGGCTATACTACGGTGCCAGCCAGCCGGGGTAGGAATGGACGACGAAAAGAAGAACCAAAAGCAGAGAACAGATCGAGAGATCACGCGGCGCGATTTTCTCAATGGTGTAGCCATTGGAGCGGGCGCGAGTTTGCTGACGGCTTCCCTAAATGCTGAAAAGCTCCTCGCCGCCGGAATACTGGACGAGCCTGTTCCGGAAAAGGCTCCCGATTATTACCCTCCCGCCAAAACGGGCATGCGCGGGAATCATGACGGAAGCTTCAATATGGCTCACCGCATGCGCGATGGAGAAAATGCAAACGCGCTTGGCGAACCTGCGCAGACGGGCGAAAGCTACGACCTCATCGTTGTGGGCGGCGGCATTAGTGGTTTGGCGGCGGCATATCGTTTCCGTCAGAAGGCCGGAAACAGGGCAAAAATCCTGATCCTGGACAATCATGACGATTTTGGCGGCCACGCCAAACGCAATGAATTCGAGGTCGACGGCCGCCTGCTTCTCAGCAACGGTGGAACGCAATCAATTGAAAGTCCGGGGAACTACAGCAGGGAAGCAAGGGGTTTGCTAAAAGAGCTTGGCATCGACACGCGCAAATTCTACAGAGCCTACGACCGCCAGCTTTACGCGACCCTGGGTACGGCCGCCTTCTTCGACAAGGAAACGTTTGGTGAAGATCGGCTGCTGACGGGCATGAACGCTACGCCGTGGCCGGAATTTCTTGCCAAGAGTCCGCTCGGCGATGCCGCGCGCCAAGACATAGCGCGTGTCTACACCGACAAGGTAGATTACATGAAGGGGCTTTCGCGACGACAGAAGATCGAGCAACTGAAAAGAATCAGCTATGCGGAGTATCTGACGAAATATTGCAAAGTTACGCCCGAGGCCTTGCCTTTCTTTCAGACTTTCCCCCATGACCTGTTTTGCGTCGGGATCGAAGCCGTGCCTGCTCTTGCCTGTTACGAAGGCGCGGACGACTATGAATCATTTACCTATCCTGGCTTCGATGGATTGGGTTTGCCTAAGCCTGAAAAGGAAGAGCCGTATATTTTTCATTTTCCGGATGGCAATGCCACGATTGCGCGGCTTTTGGTGCGCTCTCTCATTCCTGGTTCGATCCCGGGGGGCTCGATGGAAGACGTGGTTACGGCCAAGGCGGATTACAGCCAACTGGACCGATCGGAACATCCAGTGCGCGTGCGACTGAACAGCACCGTCGTTAACGTCAAGCACACAACATCTGTGAACTCCGCCAGAGAAGTGCAGATCACGTACACGCGTGGGGGCCAGCCGTACGCCGTGAAGGGGAACCAGTGTGTCCTTGCCTGCTACAACGTGATGATTCCCTACGTCTGTCCGGAACTGCCGCAGATGCAGAAGGACGCGCTCTCTTATCTTGTGAAGGCACCGCTGGTTTATACCCATGTGGCGATTCGCAATTGGATTCCATTTTCCAAGCTGGGCGTGCATCAAATCGTTTCGCCCGGCAGCTACCATACCCTTACCGCTCTCGATTTTCCCGTGAGCCTCGGCCAGTATGAGTTTTCCAGCAAGCCGGAGGAGCCGGCGGTTCTGTTCATGCTCCGAACGCCGTGCAAGCCCGGCTTGCCTGTCCGCGATCAGAATCGCGCCGGCCGTGTCGAGTTGCTGCAAACACCGTTTGCCAAGTTTGAGCGAAACATTAGGGATCAGCTTGGCCGCATGCTGGGGCCCGCGGGGTTTGATCCCACTACCGATATTGCCGGGATCACGGTTAACCGCTGGGCTCACGGGTATGCCTATACACCCTTTGGTCTCGACACTCCGGACTGGAAGCCCGGTGAGCAACCCTGGGTTCGCGGCCGCCAACTCTTCGGCCGCATTGCCATCGCCAATTCCGACTCGGGCGCCAGCGCGTACACGGACGTGGCGATCGATCAAGCCTATCGCGCTGTAAACGAATTGGTGGCTCAACGCTCGTGATGTTCCTGGTTGAGCCTTCGTTCTGAAGTAGTACTTTGGCCATTCCGGATTTCCAACTCTTTGAGAGTTCTGCTCTAATCGGAAAGTGTCCATTCACACGGCAACTTTTGATCTTGCCTAGGGGGAATTACCGTGAAGAATTTCATGCTGGCTGGCGCCGCCCTGCTGTCAGTCGTCGCCCTGACCCCGGCGCGCCAAAGTTCGACCAGTGACGAAGGCGGCCGCGTTCTTGCTCTCGAAAAAGTATGGAACCGCGCGCTGGAAGAGAAAGACACGAAGGCACTGGACATGCTCCTGGCAAGTACGCTGGTTTCCGTTGATATCGACGGAAGCGTCCAAACCAAAAGCGAGTTTCTGGCCAGCGTCAAAGCGCCTGATTATCAACCTTCTCAGGCGGTTACGGAACAAAGCAACGTGCAGGTTTACGGAGATGCGGCCGTCGTGATCGGCATCTTTCGGATAAGAGGAACGGATAAAGGAAAGCCCTTCTCCCATCGCGAGCGCTTCGTGGACACGTGGGTTAAGACGAACGGAGCGTGGCAATGTGTGGCCACCACAAGCAATCTCATCACGGCAAAACAACCGGCGGAATAATTCGAACCAATCGCGGCGACCTTTCGGAGGGATTTCCAGGGGGGAACTGCTTGCCAGCTTGCTACCAGTCTGCGTACTTCGAGCCGTCGAGTGCGGTTCCTTGCGATTTAGAGAAGACGTCAAACACGTTGTCTCCACCCCAGCTTGTCGAGTCCGGATCGTCCTGAATCGAGCGCATTCCCCAGTCCCTCTGGCCAGTCATCGGATCGACGGGAATCCGCCGCAGAAAGCGGACTTTCTTGTTTCCAGCGATCACGACGCCCTTCACCAACGTGTCCAGATCGGGAGGATATCCATTGCTGGTGACCTCGGTCCGAAACGCCATGGAATCGGCCATGTCTTTGTAATGGTCGATGGCATTGCGAATTTCACGCAAATTTCTGTGCAGTTCCGCTTCGCGGCTGCGGACAATGGTAATGCGCACCAGAGGTTCGGCCGCGCTGGCTAGAATCAGAAGGATGCTGCAGGCAATGATTAATTCGAGAAGCGTCATGCCGAATTCGGCGGTGCGCTCTTTCCTCCGGAAACGGTTGAAAGGTCGAATTCGTTTCATCGTCGTTGCTATGGCCGGCAAACCAAGGCTGCGTTCTGATTCAGCCGAGAATGGCTCCGGGGCCTGGACTCGAACCAGAATAATCAGCTCCAAAGGCTGATGTCCTACCAATTAGACGACCCCGGAGTCGTTGTAGCTACTACATTTACATCATGCAGCAGCCTCTGCCTTTGGGTCAAACGGGTCAATGACAGCAACTTCGGGTCCAAACCCAGAAACGAAATCAGGTACTCGCGCAAGTTCGTCCTGCATAAAATCAGGACGCAGATGCGTGTAGCGATTGACTATTTCCTCGCTACCGTGCCCGATCCACTTCTTTATGACGACCATAGGCGTTCCCGCCATCACGAGCGTACTGACCCGATGATGCCAGTAACCGTGCATGCCGCCACGTTCTAGCCCGAGTTTGCTGAGCAGCGGATAAAGACTTCCCAGGAGCTAGCCCAACTGTCAAAGTCGAGCACGGGCAAAGTAAACGCAAACACAGGCCACCTTACTTGCGAAGCCGACGCTACGCCCAACACCGGACTCCGCGAGCTGGCCGTTTATACGGATAGTCTCGTATCGGATGGGGGGCAAAGCGTCGAAGCCAACTGCTTTCGTGCTCGAAACAATCGTGAACGAATCGCGCCCGGTGCCACCTGCAGCATCGCACCAGCTTCTTCTGTGGTGTATTCATAAAGCTCGCAGAGCAGAAGGACAGCACGCTGCTCCGAACTCAATTGCGAGAGTTTCCGCATCAAGGCACGGTCACTTTGCTTTTGCGAAAGGATCTGCTCCGGATTTGGTCCTGGGTGCGGGAGCGAGTCCACCGCTTCCGCTCGTTCTTGAAGGACGGAGCTTTCCGACGAATAGGTTCGCTTGCGCTTGCGAAGAATTGTGATCGCTTCGTTGACGAGTATTCTGGCCAACCAACTGCGAAACGCACCTTCGTACTTAAAACTCTCCATCTTGCGGAAGGCCACCAGGGAACAATTCTGAACGGCGTCTTCGGATTCTTCGTGGTTGCGCAGAATGCGTTGCGCCAAGCGGTAAAGAATTGGCCGATACCGTGAAAACAAAATCTCAAACGCGTTCCTGTCTCCTTGCAGGCCATCCGAAATCAATTTGCTATCATCCACATGCGCCTCCACTTCGCTATGATCGTTCGCGTTTTTGTCCCTCACGTTCCCTCCAAAATGCCCCGAAACACATAGCCGCACCCGGCCAGGCCTATCGCAACACACAAACGCTTGTCTGGTACCGTAGTTGGAACGATGGTCGCCACCAATACCCACTTAACGCGACTCGGACATAACCACTTGCACATGGCCTTTACTAGACGGCGCGCCATTTGCCCGGCCTTCACTATAGTCGAACGGCCGTACCGGAATTCGACAAAGCAGAGCAACTGGGACTATTTCTTGGCTGCGTTCGCTGCCATTCGAGCGCGGAACTGTTTTTCCTTCTGAATTTCTTCGTCGCTGAAGGCAGATGCGAAATCTTCGGGCTCAAAGACCTGACGGATCTCTATGTCGGTCTCGCCTTCGTTGGGGCAGCGCTTGACCCACTCGATGGCCTCCTCGAGAGACTTGACCTGCCAGAACCAGAAGCTGGCGATGACTTCCTTGCTTTCGGCGAAGGGACCGTCAGTGACGATGGGGCGGTTCTTGCCGGAGAAATGGACGCGGGCGCCGTTGGAGGAGGGGTGAAGACCGTCATAGCCTATCAGGACCCCGGCTTCCAAGAGGTCGTCGTTGAATTTGTTTATGTCGGCCATGAGCTGGGGATCGGGGAGTGCGACTTCGTTCTTGGAGTCTTCCGTGCATTTGACGATGACCATGAATCGCATTGTGTTTGTCCTTTCGGGTTGAGTTGGGCCGACGTTCAAGTTCATAGCTTAATTGCTGCTCTACCCATACGTCGAACGAGAAGGTGCAGAATCGACACGGAGAACCGAGAATATTCTCGGTAGCTCCTTGTTAACGAAGGTGCTTATTGAGCACGACACAGTTCACGAGAGGCGTCTTTCGCCTAGATTGGAAGAGAAGGCCCTCGGTCCTGCCGTTTAGGTGCTTTCGTAGCATCTCCATCACATATGGTTTGACGTTGATCGAGCGGGTTGCGTTCTTCGTTTTTGGTGACCCGGCTCTCTGTTGGTACATACTCTTGTTGATGCGGATGACGTTGTTCTCAAACAACAGGTCATCCACGGTCAGAGCATATAGCTCGCCAGACCGGGCACCGGTCTCAGCCGCTAACCTAAACAACGCCTTGTACTGTTGTCCCTTCGCAGCTTCGACGATCCTCTGAACTTCTTCCGCTAGATAGCACCGGGGGTCGTCATCCACTTCGTCTTTCGACGGGTAGGAGACCGCCCCTCTGCCAAACTTCTTCCCTAGAGCCGTCTGCAACGTATTGACGATCCCTTTAATGGTCGCCGGCGATAAGTGCGCAAGCTCCTTCGCACCGATCCACTCGTTGACAGCTTGGGCCGTGATGAGTTCCAACGGGGTCTTTCCCCACCTTTCAAGAAGAAAGGTCAAGTAGCCACCACTTCTGCGATTACGCGAAGGGGTTGACAGTCAAATCGGGTCCTAACAGAATCCTTATGTCTTGGACGTTATTCTTCCTTGGCAACGAGAACAGTTTGATTGGCACCGCCGAAGGCAGCTCCCAACTGCCATTCCCAGAAAATTTCGTTGCCTGAGTAGCGAAGGGGAGACTTATGCGCATTTTATTCATTCGGGCTTCATTGTTGAGTTTTGCTTTGCTCAGCTTCTTCGGCTTCGGCATTTACGCTGCGGACGACACACCGGATGATGGCAAGAGTTCCGATTCCACTGCGAAGCCCGTCGCAAAATCGCCTTTACCGTCCACTCCTGCGCCCGGCCTCACCGAACGCGAGCAGTGGATGCTCGAACGCATCGAGCAACTCGAAAAGCGCGTCGCCGAACTCGAATCCAAAGAATCAGGCGCGGCCGCATCTGCTAGCGTCAGCCCAGCTAAGTCTGCGCCGGCTGCCGCAGCTCCGGCCACCATCGCTGCGACGCCACCCAATTCCGCTGCCCCAGCCGCAGCTCCAACGACTGCAGCCATTGGCCCTAGCTCCTCCAGCTCCGCGGTCAATCCGCAAGGGCAGCCGGCCCAAGGAAACGCTGCGATTTCCACAACCGCGAACCAAGAACCCGTCGCGCCCTTTTCCGATGCCGACTGGACCTGGCTCAACGGCAACGCCCGCACCAAGGACATCTATTGGGACACGAAATTCTTCACCCCGGAAATCCGCGCTGACACGCACTACGTTGCAGATTTCAACCACCCCGCCGATCACTCCATGGGGGGATCCAGCGAACTCTTTCGCACCTATGAAGTGCAACTGGAGCAACTCGGCGTCGGCGGCGATTTTCACTACGATAATGTTCGCGCCCGTCTCATGACCCAGTTTGGTATGTATTCGGAAACCACGCCGCGCAATGACCCTAGCCCCGGCCACGGCCAGTGGGATCTTTTTACTGCATATCGCTACGTTTCCGAAGCCTACGGCGGCTACCACTTCAATGTTCTGCATGGCATAAACGTGGACGCCGGCATCTTCATGTCCTACATTGGCCTGTTCAGCTACTACAATTTCGACAACTGGGCCTACCAGCCTTCTTATGTTTCCTCCAACACTCCATGGTTTTTCAACGGCGTGCGCGTCCAAATTTTCCCCACGGCACATTTGAAGATTGAGCCGTGGTTCATCAATGGCTGGCAGTCCTACGCCTCAGCCAACCACAAACCGGGCTTAGGAGGACAGATTAAATGGACTCCGAAGCCCTGGATGAACATCATCTCTAATAATTACGGTCTGGGCGAGGATGACCTCTTCATTAAAGGCCGCAGTCGCATCCACACCGACAACAGCATTGAGATCAAGTATTACGACAACAATGAAAAAGCTTTAGACAAAATGGCCTTCTCCCTCACCGGCGATTTGGGATGTGAATACGGTTCGGGCGTCAGCTGCTACGGCGACCACAAGGGCGGACCGAAGCAGAGTTTTGTCGGCTGGATGGGCTACAACCGCTTCTGGTTCCACCGCGATCTCTTCGGTCTCACCATTGGTGGCGGCCAAATCAACAATCCAGGACGCTATCTCGTCCTCATTCCGCCCATCAATGGCGAAACTGCGGTCTCCGCGGCCACAAATTCACCGTACTTCACCGGCAATCCCGGCGATCCCTTCAAGGCTTGGGATTCTTCCGTCACCTTCGACTACATGCCCAAGCAGTACATCACGTTTCGCTGGGAGTATGACTATCGCCACGCCAACGTCCCCTACTGGTCTGGTCGCGGCGGCATTACTCCTCCCGGCGGCAACAACGGCTCGCCGCAATACTACGTTTGCAGCAGCGGTGCCACATCGGGTCAAAGCACACTCAGCGCCGCCGAAACCGCCTGCGGCGGCGGACTCAGCAGTGTCTGGTTCCCCGACCTGCGTAAAGACGAGTCCTTCATCGATATGGCCATCATGGTTAAGTTCTAGCAGCATAGACAGGTGCTTGTCCGCCATTTCAGGCGCCGCTGGGGAGTCCCTCTCCAGTGAGTCAAGGAGGAGAGAGATTCCATCTCGGCTGCGCTTGGAATGGCGGCGCGGTGAACCGACCGGTCCCCGCAAAAAATCTCATCCTTTCCATCTGTTTTTTGCGTATCCCTCTTGACGGCCACAAGCGTAGACTCCCGCTATCCCGCAATCCTATTCGAAGGAGTCCGCCATGCTGAACCGTACCAACAAGGTCAGACTCATCATCGGTACTACCGTCCTGCTTGCCGCCGTGACTTTCCTCGGCACCGCCGCTGCACAAAAAGCCTCGGCACCCAAACCTCAGGATCGCCTCACTCTCGGTGAAGAACACGTTAAACAGCTTCTTTTGCTTATGGACGCCGACAAAAACGGCATGGTCTCCAAACAGGAGTACATGCGCTACATGGAAGCGGAGTTCCAGCGTCTCGACAAATCCCATGAAGCGCAACTCAACGCTCGGCAACTAAACCAGGCCACCGTTTCCGCCTCGCGTTTCACCGGCAAGTAGCCACCCTGAACGCGCCGCTGTTTGAAGGTATTGTTACTGCACGTGCGTACGATGGAGGGCTCGCCATCCTGGTGACTCGGACCTTCCGAGTAGACACGGATATAGGCACTTTCGCATGATCTATCGATTCGGACTCATTGCGTAACAACAAGAGGCGATGGGCAGAGAAGATTTCTTATTGTCAAATTCAGGGTTCGTTGGTCTCCACCTGAGCTGATCGTCACCTGAATCTTACGCCCTGGTTCTCCATGTAGTTGTCTCGATAGGTCTTCCTGACGCATCTCGATGGTGTTCAGTCCATTAACCGACAGTATTTGGTCACCCACTTTGATGTCACCAAGATTCAGCAAAATCTGCTTATGCCCCTTGTTCAAGAGATCGCAAACCACGTCGCGGACTGCGGCGCTCTCTTGGCCAAGTTCAATCCGTCCGCTGATATCCACAACCATGCGGAGAAGGATGAGCTGATAAATCTTCGAAAGCTGTCCAATTTGGAACACTTCCTGGAATAGAGTCCGCGCCATCCACCCCGGAGTGCGTAGTGACCTCACGTATTCACTTGTATTAAACTTCCGTATTAAGTATGGTTAACATGAAAAACACGCCCATAGAAGTTTATGATTCGATCGCTCCATTTTATTTTCCGTATTGTGACTTCGTTGCTGCTCTTTGCTCTTCCTTCCATCGCTTCTGCTCAGGGTGAAACTACCAGCGCCATCGTCGGCCAGGTCACTGACGCCAGCGGCGCTGCCGTGCCCGGCGCCAACGTGACAATCACCAACGCGGAAACTGGCGCAACGCGAAGCGCGCACACCGACAACGATGGCCGCTTCAACTTTCCACAACTAAAGCCAGGCACCTACTCTGCAAAAGTGGAATTCCCGGGCTTCGAACTAGAACAAAATCAAAACGTCTCCGCGGCTCTGGGGCAAAAACAAACGATCGATTTCAGGTTAAGAACGGCGGGCCTCAAACAAAGCGTCGAAATATCCAGCGAAGCTCCGATTCTCAATCCACAGAATGCCAACACATCAACATCCCTGACTGCTCCGGCACTCGAAAATCTTCCCAATCCCGGCAGCGATTTAACTTATCCTCTCCAATTCGCCCCAGGGGCCTTGATCAATACTGCGGGAAGCGGCAACGATTTTGTCGGCAGCTCAAACGGCTATGGCAACGTGGAGTTCAACGGCCTTCCTGCCCTCTCAAATGGCTACATCGTAGACGGCTTGGAAACGAATGATCCGTTGACCAATCTGAATAGCGGACTTTCGACCAATTTGGTCCTGGGGTTGAACTCCATCTCGGAAGTTACAGTCAACACGCTATCCTACTCCGTCGATCAAGGTCGCTACGGCGCTTCGCAGGTGAACTACGTCACGAAATCCGGCTCCAATCAATTTCATGGCAATTTATACGAACTGTGGAACGGTTCGCGCTTTAACGCTGCCGACTATTTCACGAACTCCACTCCCGGAAATCATAAACCGCGCTCCACGGTAAATCATTTTGGAGGAAGCTTGGGCGGGCCGATTCTCCACGACAAATTGTTTTTCTTTTTTGACAGCGAGTGGGTTCGCATCGCGCTGCCCATCGTTACCGCAACTACCGTCCCTGCGTCCGCATTCCAGAACTATGTTCTGCAACAATTGCCGCTCGGGGGGACGGATTCTGTTACGGGGCAGGTCTATCAACCTTCGCCACAATCCGTGCCTTTCTATCAAAAAATGTTTTCGCTTTATGGAAATACCAACGGTACGCCGCTGGCGATTCTTGGCTGTCCGTTCGATGTTGACGGAATCGCGCCGGCAGTTCGGAATGATGGAAACGGCTGCGCCAATCGCCAAAGCATCTCCCATTCCAGCGACGATCACGAGCAGGTTCAGACCATAAGAATTGACTACAACTATGATCAGAAGAACATCACTTGGTATCGGTTCCAGGCCGATACCGGCCTCCAGGCTGCCTATACGGATCCAATCAATCCTGTGTTCAACGCAATCTCTCCGCAGCCGCTCTATTCTTTTGCCGCCGGTTATACCCACGTGTTTTCCGAAAAACTGGTGAACTATTTCAATCCTGCCTTTTCCTGGTACGAGAGTCTTTTCGGCCCCGTCAATCTTCAACAGACGCTTTCCGCTTTTCCTATCGTCTTGCAAGGAATTGGCGCGAATGCACCGTTTACCACGCTTGGGGGACTGGATAACACTTGGATTCAGGGGCGACGTGCTTCCCGCTTCTTCATCAACGACAACCTTGCCTGGAGCCACGGGCCTCACGAATTTCGCTTCGGAACCAACACCCGGATCCTTCGCCTGAATGATTATGACTTCGGCGAAGGTGTTGTTCCGACCGTTACCTACACCACGTTGCCGCAATTTATTTATGGAGTCGCTTCAACCGCTACCCAGACCTTCCCCACTTCAGCGAATGAGCCTTTCAATTTTCTTAATCTGGATTTCTATGCGCAGGACACTTGGAAATTGACCAAACAATTGACTTGGACCTTCGGGCTTCGTGACACGTTCAATTCCAATCCCTTGAATCCTCACGATCAGATTGCCCGTTTACATGGGTCATTCGATTCCATATCACATGATGTGAATCAACCCCTGAACGCTGCTATTCAAACCGGCATCGGAAATGTCTTTTCTTCTACACCTCTGGCCATTCTTCAGCCGCGTACGGCGATCGCCTGGCAAGTTAAATCCGATACTGTTCTTCGCGCTGGATTTGGTCTGTTTAGCGATATTTTGCCCGGTAGCGTCGCTGATGTCGTCGGCTTCAATCCACCCTATGTCAAAACGTTCCAGGGAGGCCTTCTTGGAACCGTGGGCGGCACAAGAATCGCGCCAGGAATTCCCAATAGTGCCGTCGATGCGACAGTGGCTGCAAATCAATCGTTCAGCACGGGATTTTCCCAGGGCGAACTTTCTTGTGCATCGGCACTGGCGAACCCTGCAATGTGCCTGCCCCCCGTCGCCATCACCGCTGTTCCCCAAGGAGAACTCCACGCCCCTTACTTCATGCAGTGGAGTCTTGGTCTGGAACATCAATTCGGCTCGGCAGCCAGCTTCAAAGCACAATATGTCGGCACGCGTGCCGTCAATCAGCCATACATGACTCAGGTCAATGGCTATCAAACTGTCTGCGACGGCTGTTTTGCTCCATTTCCCTATGCGCAGCCCACCGATTCACGATTCGGTGCCGTTGGGCAATTGTCTACCGGCGCAAACAGCCACTACGATGGACTTCAGCTTACGGCGATGAAGCGCTTAGGCCATGGTCTTATGGGGCAAATCAACTACACCTGGAGCCGTTGCATGGACACCGTCTCAAACGGAGGCTTCTTGCAGTTTTCGGCCGGCGGCATTCTTGCCCCGCTCCCCGGCGAACTCGCTCGCGATTACGGTCCCTGCGACTACGACATCCGCAACAATCTCAACGCTCAATATGTCTATCAAGTGCCGCTCAAGTCCGAAAGTCACTACCTCGGATATGCTTTGAACGGCTGGCAAATCTCGGGAACAGTGTTTTGGCATAGTGGTATTCCGTTTTCGGTACTCAGCGCGTCATATTCTGCAAACGGAAATGGCATGGTGAATGGAAGCGGACCGCAATTCGCAAGCATCGTTCCCGGCGTGCTGCTCTACGAGCACAAACCAATTCCGGGAGTCACACAACCGGGCACAGTGCAATGGCTCAATCCCAATGCGTTTGTATCCACCGTGGATCCGAGCACTGGGGCGTGTTATGGAGGCGACAGCCCCAAGAATTGTCAGTTCGGAACTCTCGGCCGTAACGCCTTGCGCGGCCCCAACTTTGCCTGGAGCGACTTCTACATAACGAAGTGGTTTCCAATTACCGAACAGGTCAAGATGCGTTTCGACATTCAATTCTTCAACGTTTTCAATCATCCCAATTTCGGTCTTCCTAGCCTCGTTCTGGCGGGCATTCCCGGTAAGCCCTCCACTCAGACTGGTTTTGGTGCGCTCAACTACACTACTTCGCCCCCTACAGGCTTGCTCGGCGTTGGTTTGGGCGGAGACAGCACCCCTCGCATGATTGCGTTTCAAGTGCGCATCGAGTTCTAAGAAACTGTGTAATGTTTCGCATGAGCACTAATTTAACGACTGCTCGGCCTGGCAGCCACTTGCGGAGGATTAGGTCCGCTCAGCGGGAGACCTCCATACCAAGAATCGCCCGAATCCTCTGACGCTCAACCACCTCGCGAGGCGACTTACCGGGCTTCTCAAGCCATCGCTCAAAATCGGCCATCTTGACCTCGTGATCGACGCGAACGCTTCCGACTGAAACGTGGACAACATTCAGTCCTCCGGGAATACCCGCGACCCACTCGTCGCGTCGGAGCGCGGCGAGAGCTTGAGCGACCGCTTCAAATAATGTCGCGGCTGTCACATCGACCGAATGCGTGCGGCCGTCGATATCCCGGATTGTGACGCGGCAGGAGCGGACTTGCATCAGGGCAAGATATCATATTCGCTTTTTGTTCGCTACAATAGTCGGGATGCGCGAACCGTAGTAGTGTCGCTTCCCAAGGTCTGCGAAAAGGCCCCGGTGAGTTCGGGAAGATTTGACGCCAAATGGATAATAGAACGAGAAAGAACAGGAGCAACCCCAATGACGCCACGCGGAAAAGTGAGAGCGAAGGCCGTGAGCCCCAAGCACCGATTCGCTGTTGGTGCACGCGTTATGGTGAAAATGCCGGTGTGGTTGGTGTAATAACGCAAGCTGACGATGAGCCAACAGTCCTTTGGGAATACTGGCACACAATCAAGACAGATCATCGAGAACGTAGGGAGCCCGGTTGCAATCTTGAATTAGTGCCTAGACCGGAAATAAACTCGGAGGCAGACGTGAAGGAGTCGATTCAAAACATTAATTGTATGGCCATAATCCGCGCGTGAACCTGAACAGCACCGACAACTCTACGAACATCGCCTACATATCTGGCGATCTGTTCGTCCAAATGAACGAGAAGGCCAGTTCAATCAACGACGAGAACGCACGCAAGGAAATTCTTGCTCGGCTGGACGAGCTAGAAAGGACGCAAGGCTCAGGCGGGGTTTTGCGGGCATATCAGAACTTTATAACTTCAGCCGCAAAAAAGCGGTGTTCCGAGGCCCAATGCGCCTGGGCTTTGTTTTTGCTAGAATCGAAAGGTTGAGCACTCCTCCGGAGAGGTGGCCGAGCGGTTTAAGGCGCACGCTTGGAAAGCGTGTGTAGGTTAACCCCTACCGTGGGTTCGAATCCC
>CAWILQ010000013.1:0-34964 GCA_963836965.1 Candidatus Acidiferrales bacterium | reverse complement strand
GAAGTGGCGAAGAAACACCGGGTCTCCAGAGCCACGGTCTGCCGCCTAGTAAATGAATCTCAAAGACTCAAGAGGACCGGCGTACTGCGCGTGGACAATCAGGAAACGGTTACCCAGTCTTGGATAACTCCAGCGGATTCTTCAGCGAAACGGCGTCGACCATGACGGACCATGAACGGCTACATGAGAACGCGGTCTGCGACCTGCTGATGAAACAGGGCATTGATGGTCGCCAAGACGAGGACGCTGGCGAGGCTCGGGTGATTTCCGTCGCCCACTGTCACTTTTAACAATTACCGTCCTGGCGCGCTGTCGATAGATTCCCCTGAGCATGAATTCGTCTGGTTGTGTGCAGTAAACGGAAAAGAAAAAACTATGAAACGAAGCAACTTGAATGGATTCGGTCTGACTTTACTAATCGCTGCTACCGTGCTTCTCGGGGGAGCCGAAACTCAAGCACAGGGCAAAAAACCTAACATCCTCGTCATCATGACGGATGACGTGGGCGTTTGGAACATCAGTGCCTACCATCGCGGCATGATGGGCGGTCGAACGCCAAATATTGACCGCATAGCAAATGAGGGGGCACTCTTCACCGATTACTACGCCCAGCAGAGTTGCACCGCAGGCCGCGCTGCGTTCATTACGGGACAGCATCCCTTCCGTACGGGTCTTTTGGCGGTCGGGCTTCCGGGGTCGCCTCTCGGATTGCAGAAGGAAGACCCCACAATCGCCGACCTTCTCAAGCCGCTCGGATACGCCACTGCTCAAGTTGGGAAAAACCACCTCGGCGACCGAAACGAATTCCTGCCTACCGTCCACGGCTTCGATGAATTTTACGGAAACCTCTATCACCTCAATTCCGAGGAAGAACCGGAAGACCCGGATTACCCGAAGGACCCCGCCTTTCACGAGAAGTTCGGTCCCCGCGGGGTGCTCCGTTGCGTTGCTTTGACTTCTGACAATCCGGCACCCGCCGACTCGCGTTTCGGCGCGTGGGGCAAGCAGAAGTGCGAATACACTGGACCACTAACTCGCAAGCGCATGGAGACGGTCGAAGAAGACCTACTTCAATTCTCGCTCGATTTCATGGATAAATCCGCGAAAGGCGGAAAGCCGTTCTTTCTGTGGCACAACACTACCCGCATGCACGTTTGGACCCGTCTTAGTCCGCAGTGGGAAAACAAGAGCGGTTACGGTCTGTTCGCGGACGGAATGATGGAACTCGATTGGGTCGTCGGGCAGCTTCTAAAGAAGCTCGATGACCTAGGCATCGCGAATAATACTATTGTCGTTTTGACCTCGGACAACGGTGCCGAAAAGTTCTCTTGGCCGGACGGCGGTACCGAGCCTTTCCGTGGAGAAAAGGGCACCACTTGGGATGGAGGATTCCGTGTGCCTTGCGTGGCTCGCTGGCCCGGCGTCATCAAGCCAAATACCATCATCAACGACATTGCCTCGCACGAGGATTGGACACCTACTTTCCTCGCCGCAGCGGGTGTGCCGGACGTGAAGGAGCAGCTCCTCGCAGGGTATAAGGGCGTCGACAAGACGTTTAAGGTTCACCTCGACGCGTATGACATGACCAACCTTCTCTCCGGCAAAGGACCAGGCCAACGCAAGGAGATTTTCTACTTCGACGATTCCGGTAGCCTCAATGCGTTTCGATACGGCGATTGGAAAGTCACCTTTGCAACTAAGGACTCCTGGTGGGCCGATGTTGCGAAACCTCGTACCGTGCCGCTAGTCGTAAACCTCCGTCAGGACCCGTTTGAAGTGACACCTGACGCAAAAATGTATGAGCGATGGTATGGCGATAAGCTTTGGGTCATGGTTCCAGCGCAGGCCATCGTGGGACAGTTTCTTATGACCTTCAAAGAATTCCCACAGCGGCAGAAGTCTGCATCCGCCAACATTCAACAAGTCCTGGACCAAATGAAGGCGCGAACCGACTAATGCGTTCGGTCCGCAATCGCCTCTCCGCGAGCACGCTCGTTCGATATACACCTTATTGATTTCTTTACGCTAGAAAACAGGTTAACTTTGCCGCTGAACGGCGGTGCTGGTCCGTTAATCGCTTTCACATGCCTGATTAGTCGCAAAACCTGTAACTTGGTTCCCAGTGCTTGGCTTTGCCGATTGCCAGGCGCGCTACAACGCTTGTGCTATCGTCAGATGTGCAGACAGGAGTGGCCGATGCCTCCGAAAACCGATGGCATTCTAGAATCCTCACTGTACGTGAGCGACTTGCTTCGCTCAGTTCGTTTCTACGAGGAGACCTTTGGATTCAGCGTCATCAGCGAGTTCGGTGAGCGTGGTTGCGCGATGTACGCGGGTACACACCAGGTGCTACTGCTATTCAAAAAGGGAGCCTCGCGGATGATTCAATCGCCTCACGACGGGGAACGGCGAGTTACACGTCGCGTTCGCTATCCCAGCCGACGAACTGGCCAACTGGGAGTCGTGGCTCAACAAGAGAGGAATCGCAGTGGAAGAGAAGAGGAAGTGGGAATTGGGAGGCTGGAGCCTTCTACTTTCGAGACCCGGACCGCCATTTGGTCGAACTCGCCACGCCGGGCACATGGCCGGTCTATTAAATGGAGACGTCCGATAAGAGCTGCCAGCTCAACCAGGAGTTGAGTTCCGTTTCGCAGGGAGGGCGGACGGCCAGAATGTTGAGTTCTCGGTTGAAACTCATCGGACTCGAAAAATCAGAACTTAGGCGGTCAATTTGCCTTCTTGCTACTTCTAACCTTCGGGAGTAGGCTTTCGGCATCGTTGTTCCTTCCGTTTTCCGTCGCCGATAGCCCAGAGCGAGGACTTATCCACGCAGACATCGGCCCGCTCCGGAGGAGGTTCCGTTCATGTCCGTTTCTCCAAGGGATGTGATTCGACGTCTCTACAAGGAATTCTGGAACGAGCGAAAGCTCGAAGTCGTCGACCAACTGCTGTCCCAGAGCCACGCGTTAACTAGTCCGCACATCTCCGGGCCAACAGTGGGACCGGCAGCTTACAAAAAGCAGCTTGCAATGTTCGTCGCTGGTTTTCCAGACTTGCGATTTACAGTCGAGGATACCATTTGCGAGAAGGACAAAATTGCCGTGTTCTGGAATTTTACTGGCACACACAAAGGTGAGTTTTTCGGAATCGCGCCAACGAACAAAAAAGTTTCGATAACGGGAATCACGATTCACCAAATTGCAGGCGGAAAGATTCTCGATTCCCAGTCCATCTGGGATGCGATTAGCCTAATTCAGCAATTGGGGGTCGAACTGCCTATTAAACTTGAAAGACGCGCTGCGTCTACGTCCCGAACCTGACGCGAATTTCATGATTCCCGAATTTCCGGTGTTCTTTGTACATCATGACCCGCTGACAGTCGCGTCCGTCCGGCGCAACGTTGACTATTCGGAGCACCTACATCGCCGCGGAAGCAACATCGGTTTCAGGTAGCGAGAGAATCACACGATGAGAAAGCATGATGGGCGTTTCCATTTGCTCGGCTGTCCTCGCGCCGACTCGTGGGACGACCAGCAGCGTCCGAATAGTTCCAAGGACAAAGCCCATCCCGAACACAAGAGCAAAGCAAGGGGCATCAATACCACTTCCTGAGGAATCGATTCGCGTGCGGCAGCGTGAACAGCGGGGGGAGGGATAGGGAGCCAAGTCACTCCGAATTTCGCTGGGAACAGACTGAACATAGCAATTCGTGACCGATATGCTCCATCCGTCCCTCTGGAGTTGTGACCCAATGTCGGGAGGTCCACGGCGGATTATGGCGAACATGCTGTTGATGTCCGCATTCGAGGTCGGCAATCCAGTCGAGAAATTCATCTTGATGAAAACCCACGATTTTACGAGGGATTCCGGGCACTTTTGCTCGCATGGGTTTCATATCGAAGCCAATGTGAGTCTACGCTCCTTCAACGTTTGAAGGCCGCTGTGATTGTCAAAGCGTGGAGCTGTTCAGTTTCTGGCCTGCGGAGCCAATTGGGGCGAGAGTATTCAGGGGCGAGACGTTTCCCAAAAATCGGGTACAGGTTGGGGAAACTTAACGACGATGTCAATCCTTATCCAAGCGGGTGGACACTTCGCGAACTACTGTACATTTTTCCTCTTTCAGGTTCACTTCGTTTATGAGTAAAAATGTCTGCCGCCGCGGACAATCAGCGGGGCGCCAACGGAACAAATACAAAAGAGCAGCCATACGAGGCTGCCTTTCGCAATCTCTCCTTGGTTGATTCTTGCTACTTTGCCGCAGCGGTTGCAGCGAGTGTGTATTCCCCGGTGCAGCTGTGCTCCGACCCGCCATCTGCGGTGCCGGTGGTCTTGCAGGTCCCAGCCCCCTTAATGCCCTTCATCTTCCCTGTGCCGCCTGTAATCTGATACTTATTCTCGCCTGCCTGAAATGCGTTATCTTTCATCGTCCCAGTGGCTTCGTAGGTGTAGAAAATCTTGTCGCCGCTGTCAAACGTTTCCACGTACACGCCCGAGGCTTTACTGTGGTCTCCTGAAACTTCCCCGTGCTCGGAAAACACCCCCTCTTTGCTCGCCGCGCCACCCACTTCTCCCTTCGTCACGCATTTTCCTGACGCTAGCGTGAAGACATGGCCTATCTGGTCACCGGCAGCCATATCGTGCTGTTCGTCCGGCTTGCCGCACTTGCCGGACGAACTGAGCTTCGTCTGCGCAGGGGTCATCGCAACCACAAACACAAATACCGCAAAGCCACAGAGAATCCTATATTTCATGCTTTTCTCCTCACTATAAAGTTTCCGGGATACACGGAATCTGTTCTGAATCTCGCACAGACTCCATCCACATTGGCCCAAGCGGAATCATCAACATCTCTGACCACGTGAATCCTTGTCCGTTCTGCGGCCTCAATGGCGGCAAGCGTCCGTTCTGAGTGTAGTTCTGAGCGGGGAGCACCTGAATGCAATTCACAACGCCCTGCAGCAGTGGCAGCACACGTAGGACAGGAGACGTGGAATAACTTTTTGGGTCTGGGTTCCTTCTTTTTCACACTGAGAGAATGCTCTACCGCCCTGTCGGAAGCAGTTCACTTTTGAACACTATCGGAACTGGTCGCATAACACCCATATCGAACCTCTCCCACAACCTCTCGCCCAGTATGCGAGACATTTCATTGCCAGATGTATGCCTATAGGTTATTATATATGTATGAAGCGAACGGCCCTTTTCTTGAAAGAAACGCAAATCAAGAAGCTGAAGGCGCTTTCAGATAAGACAGGCGCTCCAATTGCCGAACTCATCCGGCGGGCGATTGACAAGTACCTTCAGGAGAGAGCCAAGGAATTGAAGTAAGCGGGACGCGCCGGTGCGACTAACTCTCGTGGCAGGCGGGCGGAAAAACTGTTTCCGAAACTAAGCGCATCACTTTGGATGCGGGTTCCCATCTGAACAAAATCGTGTCCACCTTCACCGAAGGAGGCGAGAGCACATTACCCCCTGGAAAAAGCCTTGCCTCTGTGTGGGACACGCCGCAGAATCCATCCGTCGGCAGGATTGCCACCGGCCTGGCGTCACTGCCCGCCGAGCATGCGAGGACAATGACTGCAGCGAATCACGCATTGATGCTTTTTCAACGGCACTCAGGTGAATCGTTCACGTACTTCGCTGGCTCGGGCTGGTCTAAAGCCGACATGCCGACGCAGGCAGACTGGAGTGCGTATCTCGCGCGTTTCCAAGAGTTGCGGGAACACCCGATCGCCTTTGCCTGGATAAAGCAATGATTGGTTGAGCAGAGCCAAGGTTTTGGAGATGAGGAATCAAATGAATAGAAGACAATTCATCGCCGCGGGGGGCGCAGCCGGTCTCGTTGCCGCTCGTGGATCCGTCTCTGCGCCTGGGAGCGCGGAATCAGCTTCAACTCCGGTTCTGATGAAATTGGGATGCCAGACCGCGCCAACCAATGAAGTGCACCTCAAGTACCTCGCCCGCTATGGCGTGCGAAACATCTGCGGATATCCGGAGATCGAAGGTGACCGTCTTTATGCAACCGTGGACGAACTCAAGCGCATGATGGATACGGCCGCAAAATATGGCATCAGCATCGACTGCATTGCGCCGCCATTCCTGGCGTCCAGTTTTATCGACCAAGAAAAGCATCCGGCCATCATGTTGGCTCAGAGTCCAGAGCGTGACCGGGACATCGAACAGCTGCAGATCCTAATCAAGAATTGTGCTCAGGCTGGCATTCCTTCCATTAAGTACAACATGAGCATTCTCGGTATTCTTCGCACCGGACGCATACCAGGTCGCGGTGACGCGATGAATCACGCATGGAATCTCTCCGAGGCTCATCCGGCAACACCGCTCACGAGGGCCGGGCGCGTGGATGCTGACGCTTTCTGGGAGCGTATTACATATTTTCTTGACCGTGTAATTCCTGTGGCCAATGAGTGCAAGATTCGAATGGCCTGCCATCCGCAAGATCCGGGTGTGCCGCCGGAAGGATATCAAGGCGTAAACCGAGTGCTGGGCACCGTGGACGGGCTCAAGAAATTCGTCACCATCCAGGAGAGTGCTTACCACGGGCTTAACTTTTGCCAGGGGACCATCTCCGAAGATCTCGAGAACCCAGCAGTGGAGATATTTGATGTGATTCGATATTTTGGCACGCGCAAGAAAATCTTCAACGTACACTTTCGCAACATTCGTGGGCACCGCAACAACTTTGTCGAGGTCTTCCCGGACGAAGGCGATATCGACTTCGTCAAAGCGATCAAGGTTTACAAGGAGATTGATTATCCATACATGCTTATGCCCGATCATGTTCCGCTGGCCGGGGCCGATCCAGGATCTCTGCAGTCCTTCGCATTTTGCTACGGATACATTCGCGGCCTGATCCAGTCTGTCAGCGCCACTACCTGAACGTATGAACGACCTTTGTTTTGCGTCACAACTTAGTTTCTGAGCTCGATTTTTGTCGCGAACCGGGATTGATCAGGGTCAGATCATGCTGGATCTGAGGGGAATGGATATCGTGACGCTGCCTGAAGGCAGACGAACCCGAGTGCGATATTTCATCATCACGATTCTTTTCGCGGTGAGCTGCTTCAGCTTTGGCGATAGAGTGGCGCTCTCGCTCGCGGGATCCGCGATGGGAAAAGCTATCAATCTTACCCCTTTGAGGCTGGGCTACCTGTTCTCTGCTTTCAGCTGGGCCTATGTGCTGGGACAGCTACCGGCAGGAGGCTTACTCGACCGCTCCGGATCTAGAAGAGTCTATGGCATTGCTATCATCTTATGGTCGATCTGCGCCTTGTTGACGGGATTCGCGGGATACCTGACCGCAAGCGCCGCATTCACAGCGATCTTCGTTTTGAGATTGATCTCCGGTCTTGGGCAGGCGCCCGTCTTCCCGGGAAATGGTCGTATCGTTGCCTCCTGGTTTCCCACCAGAGAGCGAGGACGAGCCTCCGCAATTTTTAACTCGTCACAATATTTCGCACTGCTGATCTTCGCACCGATCTTTGGATGGATCATTCATGCGTATGGCTGGCAGAGTTGCTTCTGGTTCATGGGCGTGCTTGGCTTCGCATTGGCATTGGTCTGGTTCACGAATATTTACGGCGTAAAGGAGCATCCGCGTATCTCGCAAGCAGAAATCGAGACCATCGAACGTGGCGGCGGTCTGGTAAATACAGACCATCGAAATGTCGCTAAGTCCGCGAGCAACACACTTACGTGGGCCAGAGTCAAGATGCTGTTGAGCCATCGCATGCTGGTCGGAATCTACATCGGCGCAGTACTGCATCACGACACTGACCTGGTTCTTTCTTACATGGTTCCCCGTTTACTTGGCACAGGCACGTCACATGTCGATTTTGAATGCGGGATTTGCGGCTGCGGTGCCCGGTCTTTGCGGAGGATTCGGCGGGATCCTTGGCGGCGTGCTCTCCGACAGGCTTCTCCATCGTGGCCGCTCGCTCAGCTTCGCTCGCAAGGCGCCGATCATGGCGGGAATGGTTTTATCGATGACCATGATTGCCTGTAATTATGCGCAGGCGCAAAGTATCATGCTGCTTTTCATGTCGATCGCTTTCTTCGGAAAAGGAGTTGGCGCATTAGGCTGGACCGTCATTTCCGATACTTCTCCCAAGGAAATGGTCGGCATGAACGGAGCGCTTTTCAATTTTATCGGGAACTTGGCCGGTATCACCACGCCGATCATTATCGGATATCTGGTCGAGAAGACGGGCTCGTTCAATGACGTCCTGATCTTCGTAAGCTTGACGGCGCTTTTTGCCATCATTAGCTACGGCACGATTGTAGGGGAGATCAAGCGCCTTGAACTCACCGCCGGAATGCTTCCTGAAAAAGCGGTCTGATTCAATCGAGGAGAGTGACTTATGCCGGATTGGCCGGGAAGTTTGCCGCGTAACGCGTTCAAGCAAGCGCTCTCAAGTTTTCAGCGCCAGATTGGGCTGTGGAGCGGACTCTGCAGTTCGATCTCTGCAGAAATCATTGCCGGCGCGGGCTTTGATTGGATCGTCATCGACGGTGAACATGCTCCGAACGACATCCCATCCCTTCTCGCGCAACTGCAGGCGATGCGCGGAGGTACGGCGGAGCCCGTCTTCCGCGTGCCTTGGAACGATCCGGTGATCATCAAGCGCGCACTCGATGTGGGTGCACGCTCTCTCCTCGTGCCCTTTGTCCAGAGTGCAGAAGAAGCACGCGAAGCGGTGACCGCTGCTCGCTATCCTCCACTTGGCATACGAGGAATCGCCGTCGGACCACGCGCAAATGACTATGGACGCATTCAGGGATATCACTCGAACGCACACCTTGACACCTGCGTTGTGGTGCAGTTGGAAAGCAAAGCTGCGCTAAAGGAAATCGAGGCAATCGCGGCCGTCGAAGGGGTTGATGGCATCTTCATCGGTCCGAGCGACCTTGCGGGGGACTTTGGCCAGCTTGGCAACCCCAGCCATCCTGACGTGCAGGCCGCCATCAAAGATGCTGCCGAACGCATCCGGGCAGCTGAAAAATCCGCGGGCACATTGTCGGGAAATGTCGATGCCGTCGAGCATCTCATCTCCCTCGGATTCAACTTCACAGCCGTGGGCAGCGATGTTGGTCTTCTGGCTCGGGCCGCGGAAAGCGCCGCCGCACGGTTTCGCAGCAGGTGAAGAAACAGAACAATCTCACAGCCAACGGACGGACAGGCGTCGAGCAGATCAACCTAAGGTGCCAACGATGACGAGCTAAATTGAACCACCTGATCTAGCGGAATGGCCGCCCTTTGACGATTCCCTCGCCCTCCCGATTAGTGGCCTCGTTAACTTGTTTTACTTGGGGATCCGCTCCGCTCGTTTCTTCCTCTCGCTGGATTGCTTCCGCCGCTCTGGCTATGGCCTCGCGCATGCAAATTGACCAGCCCAACACCGTGTTCTGAAACGGCACCGGAGGCAGATGGTCTGCGCTGACGGAGCAGGCGGGATTCACTTCCGAGCCCCCGCGGCGCAACCGCGGCTCTGCGTTCGGCGACTTTAATCACGATGGGAAGCTGGACATCGTTGTGACGGCGCTCGGCGCTCCCGCAGAAATCTGGATAAATGATAGCCCAAGCGAAAACCATTGGCTGGAAGTTTCGCAACAAGGCGCAAAGAGTAACCGGGACGGAATTGGAGCGCGAATCCGGATTGCGGCGGGAGGGCAAAATCAATATGGCTACGTTTCCACGGCTTCGGGATATGCGTCATCGAGCGCCGGGCCCGTCCACTTTGGTCTGGGTGCGGCGAAGACGTTTGACGAGCTTGAGATTCGCTGGCCTTCCGGGATCGTGCAAGTAGTTAAGGATGTGCAAGCGGATCGGATTCTGCGCGTCACTGGAACACGAATAGCGTCTACCTCTCGAGCGTGAGCGGCTTCTCACACCTGGTTTTGCCGGTATACCGCTCAACGATTTAGACGTGGACCTCATCAAGACCGTGAAAACTCAGATGATCTTGATAGCCGGTGTGAGCTCACTATGTGATAGTTTCATAGTTTCTTGGCCATTATCGCTAATCAAGTAGACGCGTGAGACAAACATGGAATATCGGCAACTGGGCAATTCAGGACTAAAGGTTTCTGCACTTAGTCTCGGAACGAGTACTTTTGGTGGAGGGAACGAATTCTTCCGCGCCTGGGGTCAAATCGAAGTCGACGAAGCGAAAAGACTTGTCGCCTTGTGTCTTGACTCGGGAATCAATCTGTTTGATACCGCCGATGTGTATTCGAGCGGCCTTGCGGAAGAAATCCTCGGGAAAGCTGTGCAGGGCAGTCGGCACAATCTTCTTATCTCGACGAAGACAACATTCCGAATGGGTGATGGACCAAACGACATCGGTTCTTCTCGCTATCACATCGTGCGATCCTGTGAGGAGAGCTTGCGCCGCTTGGGCACAGATTATATCGATATCTACCACATGCATGGTTTCGATGAGCTCACACCAGTCGAAGAGACGCTCGGGTCGCTGGACACATTGGTTCGTAGCGGCAAAGTTCGTTACCTGGCGTGTTCGAACTACTCCGGCTGGCATCTCATGAAATCACTCTGTGTTTCTGAAAAGTACGGCTGGGCTCGTTATGTCGCCCATCAGGTCTACTACTCCCTTATCGGCCGGGATTACGAGTGGGAACTCATGCCTCTTGGGATCAATCATAAAGTCGGTGCGCTCGTGTGGAGTCCGCTCGGTTGGGGCCGGCTGACGGGGAAGGTCCGAAGAGGCCAGCCGTTGCCGGACGTCAGTCGGCTTCACAAGACAGCCGAGAATGGTCCCCCGGTCTCAGACGAATATGTGCACTGCGTTGTCGATGCCCTGGACTTAATCGCGAAAGAGACCGGAAAAAGCGTTCCTCAAATTGCCATCAACTGGCTCTTGAGTCGGCCCACGGTCGCGAGTGTAATTCTCGGTGCCCGCAACGAAGAGCAATTACGCCAGAACCTGACGAGTGCCGAATGGAAATTGACTCCCGAGCAAATCGCAAGGCTTGACTGTGCAAGCGAGGTTAAGCCAATTTACCCCTACTGGCACCAGCGAATTTTCGTGGAGCGGATTCCGATTCCAGTTCCTGGGACAACTCAGGAAGGATGAAATCAGGGATAACGTTCCGCTGTGAATGGTCACTCGACGGTCTCGGTGAAAGCAATGCCACGAACCGCTCGTCGAATTGCATCGAGCTTGATTCTTCATTCGCTCGCTTCTTGCACATTGATTGTAGGCACAACCTCCTCTCAGACGATCTCCTCCGGCAGCATTTCCATGCCAACACAGGATCGCCTGAAGACACCAGGATTCTGGCCCACCAAGGGTGTGGCAAAGCGAGAAGAATATGAAGAAACCGCGGAGTGCGCGAAATGTCACACGGACATCGCCAAGAGCCAGGCAACCACGCCGATGGCCCAAGCCTCCTCGCTTGCTCGGGAATCCCCAATCCTTCGCGAGCACCCCAGGCTGAGCTTTCGTTCCGGCTCTTACGAGTATCAGATCATTTACAATAAAACAGAAATTCTGTATTTCGTCAGCGATGGCACGAAATCACTTTCGGCACCATCTCTTCTGTGGGCTTTTGGTTTGGGCAACAAAGGGCAAACGTTTCTTTACAGTCAGAATGACTCACTCTATGAGAGCCGGCTCAGCTTCTACAAATCACTGCAGGCACTAGACACTACGACAGGAAACTTGCGTGCGGAGTCCTACTCGTTCGAAGGATCTCTCGGGCGCGTGATGGGCAGAGACGAAGCACGTCGGTGCTTTGCCTGTCACACCTCGGAATCGACAACAGACAATATGTTTGCTCCCGACCAAGCATTGCCGGGTGTGATCTGCGAATCCTGTCACGGACCCGGCAGAAAGCACGTCATGGCCATGAAGTCCGGCCAAATCGAGGCTGGCCGGAGGGCCATCCTGAACCCTCGCGAGCTCAAACCGGTGGACTCCGTGGACTTTTGCGGAGCCTGCCATCGAACATGGGGAGATGTAATGGAAGCCGGCATACTGGGTGTAGCCAATGTCCGCTTTCAGCCCTACCGGCTAGAAAACAGCCGTTGCTGGGGCAGCGGGAACACTCGATTGACTTGCATTGCCTGTCACAATCCGCACGAACCTCTCGTGCATGAAGCCGGAGCTTACGATGTCAAATGTTTGAGTTGCCACATCAGCGGGGAGCGGGGAAAGTCGGCTAAGAATCATCCTGGCGCGGCATGTCCAGTGAGTCCCAGGAACTGCGTAACTTGCCATATGCCGAAGGTGGAACTGCCGAGCATGCATGCCACGTTCACCGACCACCGGATACAGATTGTGCGACCCGGGGCTTCCTCCCCGAAGCGGTGAAGGTGTCCAAGGCAGCTCAAGGGCATGACTCACCGAAGCCGTTGAAAGGGTGTGCTTTTTGCCCTGTTCTTCCTGATAACACGCACCGCTTCGTTTATTTCGGAAACTACTCCTGCTACGTTGACTGTGACTCTAATGCGGTTCGTCCGCTTCCGTCTCCGTACTCTGGTCTCTTGAGAGTACTTCCATTTTTCCTTCAGGCAGCTCGTCGGCCACACTGCGAGCACGTTTCATTTCTGCGTTCGCTTCATCACGGCGCCCCGCTTCTAGGTAGGCCCGCCCCAGTTGATAGTGATAGCTGCTGTTCTTGGGATCCAGGGCGATCGCCTTAGTAAGGTTCGAGATGGCGCGACCTGTGTCCGGAACTTGCAGATACGCTCTTCCCAGTGTCGAGAGCAGCAATGGGGAGTCGGGGTTACGCGCGATGCCTTTGTCGAGAATGGCAATCGCTCCACGCGTTTCTCCCCGATCCATCCGCAGTCCGGCCAGTTCTTGATAAGCCCAGATATTGCCAGGAACAATTTCGATTTCCTTCTCGAATTCAGTCGCAGCCAAATCCAGCTGGCCCTGTTGCCGATTCAACATGCCCAGATAATAGTGCACAAACGGGAGAGTCTTGCTCTCGGTGGCGCGCTCGAGTTCGGAGGCGGCCTGGTCTTGCTGGCCCAACGCCAAGTAGGCTTTGCCTAACAACAAATGCAAATGAGGTGTGTCCCCGCCAGCCTCCACGAGGCGCTCGAAAGTTCGCGCCGAATCCTCCGCACGGTGCAACATCCCATAACTCACGCCCAACATGAGCATGAACTCAAGGTCGTTTTGTTCCCGGCCCATCAGCGGCTCGAAATCGCTGACTGCTGACTCGTAGTCGTCCATCATAAAACCGCAGACCCCCTTAAGATAGCGCGCCTGCGTATTTTCCGCATCCATCGATAACACTTCTCCAAAGTGTTTGGATGCCTTCTTAAATTCCCGTCGGCGGAAGTACGCGAGGCCCAGGTTTAGGCGTATGCCTGCAAGGCTCGGCGCAAGGCTCTCCGCCTTGTCGAGCATCTCGATAGCGGCGTCCAGTTTTCCCTCGCGCAGATAAACAACGCCTAGATTAGAATAAACAGCCGCGGAGTGTGCGCCCATCTGGAGGAGTTCGTTGTAATCTCTTTCCGCAACCGAGTATTGGCCTTGCGAAAACGCACTCTGCGCGTCCAGGGCGATTGCCTGGAGGTCTCGCTTAGCAGGCTGCTGTGCGGCCAGTTGGGGAAGGAAGGTCGCTAGGAGAGCTGTAGCCGCCAGGCGCGATTTCTTGGCTTGCACAGTCATGGAAAGATGCATCCTAACACGCCACTCAATGCCTTCAGCGCAATTTCCGTCCCCATAGCGAAGAACAGTTTTCCAACAAAAATCGAGCGAATTTCGATAGATTCCGACCGCTCCCGTCCTTAATCTTGACGCAATAATCGGGTTGATCGAACCATACCAATTCCTGTTCTCGGACATAAAGAGGATAGCGATGAAACTATGGCGTGCACTGGTTTTCGTCTTGCTCTTGTTCGCAGCGGGAGGAGTGAAAGCACAAGATCTCGCCACAATTGTCGGTGCGCTTAGCGACGGCTCAGGCGCGGTTGTTCCGGACGCTCAGGTGACAATCAACAATCCCCAGCGCGGCATCACACGCGTTGTCATTTCCGATTCAGCCGGCCTCTACTCTTTCACGCGCATTCCCATTGGAACCTATTCCATCACCGTTGAAACGCCCGGCTTTCAAACGATAGTTCGGAAGGATATCAATTTGAATGTCGGCCAGACACTTCGCGTCGATTTCCAGCTTAAGATCGGGACGGTCGCGGAAAAGGTGGAGGTCTCTGGCAATCCCACCGCGGTGGAAACGGAAACGAGCGCCATTTCCCACGTGGTGACGAGCACGCAGGTCAGCGAACTCAATCTGGAAGCCCGCAACTTTGCAAATCTTGCGACGCTTGTTCCCGGCGCCGCGGCTTTGGCCAGCGGGTTCGACCCCTCGTCTGTCGGGGACCTGGCAAATTCGACGATTTCCTTCAACGGTATTCCCGGCAATTTCAATAATTGGGAAGTGGATGGCACAAACGATGTCGACCAAGGATCCGGAAGCAACTCTTTAATGGTCTTTCCTAGTATTGATTCCATCGCCGAGTTCCGTATTTCCACTTCAAATTACAGCGCGGAATATGCGAAATCGGGCGGTGCACAAATTGAAGTCGTCACGAAATCGGGAACAAAGGAGTTCCACGGCGATTTGTTCGAATATGTCCGGAATGATGCCTTTGACGCCAACGACTGGTTTCTGAATCAGGCGGGACAGCCCAGGGATCCCCTGAAGCGCAATAACTACGGTTTCACACTGGGCGGACCCATTTTCATTCCCAATCACTACAACAAGGACCGCAACAAAACGTTTTTCTTTGTTTCCGAAGAATGGCGCAGCTATCGTCAGGGTACCATTATCCGCCAACTGGTTCCCTCGGTTTTGCAACGAAAGGGTAATTTTGGGGAATGCGATCCTGCTTCCCCGATTTACAACAGCGCGGTGGCCGCCGGCTGTGCGGTACCAATCGATCCCACCACCGGTAACCAGTTTCCCAATGATCTTGTCCCTGTCAATCCCACGGCAAGCACGCTCTTGGATGGACTCATTCCCCTGCCAAACACCGGACCAAATCTCTATGTTTCCTCGCCCAGCCTCCCGACGGAATTCCGCGAAGATATGTTTAAGGTCGACCAGAACTTCGGGGATAAGATTCGGCTCTTCGTGCGCTATACGCAGGACGCTTACTCCCAAAACTTCATTCCAACTTTGTGGTCCGCCGCTAACTATGGAACGGTGGTGAGCCAGTGGGGCAGCCCGGCAAAATCAGCGGTTTTTCATCTGACCCAGACGTTGCGGCCCAACCTGCTCAATGAGTTCATCTTCAGCATGTCCGCTGACGTCAACACGGTGAACAATGTCACCGGGTTTGATAGCCCGGCCAACTCCATCTTTAAGCCCACGGGTTTCGCGGTACAGACAATTTTCCCGGGCAACCAGAACCAGCCGTTCCTGCCGGGTATCTCCTTTGGTGGCGGCGTTCCGTTCCAGGGAAACGCTGAATCGACTGGCTTCCAGTTCTATTTTTGGGACCCGCAAACTGCATTCAAGGACAATTTAATTTGGTCGAAAGGGCGGCACACCCTCAAAGTCGGATTCTTCCTGCTGGATAACCACATCAATACGTCGACAAATATTGGCTTGAGCACGCAAGGTTCCTTTAATTTCAGCAGTTCTTCCAGTCTCACCACTGGCAATGCCCTCGCGGATATGTTCCTCGGGAGGATTGCGAGTTACTCGGAGTACGGCCAAGTCCAAAACGGGCAATTGGTAGGCGGGCGTGGAGCCGGGCACTGGAGACAATGGGACTTCGAACCATACATACAGGACGACTTTCGTGTGAATAGTCGTCTCACCCTGAACATGGGTTTGCGGTATTACTGGCTTACTTCGTTTTTCGACGCTACCAAACCAACAAACGATTCCATCTTTATCCCCAGTGACTATGTCGCGTCCGCACAAGCTCAGCTTGATGCCGGGGGGAACGTGATCGCCGGGACGGGGGCAAATTACCTCAACTATGGCAATGGATTATTCGAGTGCGGCGCCGCCCCGATTCCCAGGGGATGTTCCAAGTCCTACAGAGTTACCCTCTCTCCGCGCTTCGGTTTCTCCTGGGACCCATTCGGTGACGGAAAGACAGCTGTTCGCGGCGGGTACGCACTGAACTGGGATTCCAGCAACCCTTTGTTCGCGGGAGCTGGCTTCAACGGCAATGCGCCCACCACCGCTACCCTAAATCTCTACAATTTACTCGGATACAACAGTATTGGCCCTGGGCCTCTCGGAACCGTCAGCTTCTCCGACGTGCCTACTCAAGGGAAATGGCCGCAAATAGACCAGTACAGCCTGGGTGTTCAGCGGGAACTGCCAGGCCGGAGTTTGCTCGGCGTGTCCTATGTCGGCACCCTGGGACGTTATTTGCAACAGTCTCTGAATATCAACCAGGTTCCAGTCGGGTCAACCACGCAGGTTGTGCCCGCCCTGATTGGGACCAACACGCCCGGATGCGACAACGTCACCGGTCTCTGCAATGTGCAGCAGGTTCTGATAAACCAGGCGCAACCCCCACTCTTCTTTGCTCCTTATCGCGGCTACAGCAATATCCAGATGCGCTCGCCCTCGGGGAATTCCAACTATAGCTCTATGCAGGTCAGCCTTCGTCATCCAACGGGTTACGGTCTAATGTACGAAGTCGCTTACACCTGGTCACATACCTTGGACAATATTGTTACCAACGGCATCGAGGACAGCAACGTCCGCCGGTGGTATGGAAATTCCACCCTGAACCAGGCCCAGATGCTAATCATCAATTGGACCTATCAACTGCCCTTCTACAAAAACTCCTCGAACGTCTTTGCTCGGCAGTTGCTGGCAGGCTGGCAAATCGGAGGCATCAGCACTTTCGTGACCGGCCCGCCTTTGAATTTCACGTGCGGCATTAACGGACTGTCTACCGGCATTGGCGGGAATGTCGGTTGCAATGCTCTGGGCCACTTGGTGACAAAGAAGGGAATGCTGAACGATCCTAGCCTGGGACCCACCCCCGGTTGGTTTGACCCCGCTATTGTTGGGCAACCAACCGTGGCTCAGCTCGCCGCCAACAACCAGCCGGGGATGTTCGGCGACATGGGTAAGAATGCCCTGGTGGGCCCCGGCCGCAACAATTGGGATCTCGCCCTGATGAAGAACTTCACACTGCCGTGGTTCTCGGGCGAAAGCAGCACACTTCAGTTCCGCCTCGAGACCTTTAACACCTTTAACCATCCGCAATGGCAGTTTGTAAACACCGGCTGTAGCGGGCAGACCTCCCCAGGGGCTCCCTGTACGGGAGATGTTATGGGAGAAGTAAACTCAGCATTTTCACCACGAATTCTGCAACTTGGATTGAAATTCATTTTCTAGGAGCGAAGAATCAAGTCCGTGCCATCGGCTAATTGTCTTTGCAAGGTCTGCTTCATGGCGTAGCATAAAGCCCTGCGGGGCGCGCAAAAATGGGTTCAGTCGGTTCAATGAATTGGGAGCACGTCGATTCGTTGGTGGATCGGCGCATCGATACGCAGAAAATTCACGTTTGGCCGTTCAAGACTTCATTTCCTGTCGACGTGCGGTTCCTGATTTTAGACCGCCGCAAGGAAGTTCCCCTGCACCGGCCGGATCATCTGGAAGTGGTCGTTTTTGAATCCGGCGAACTCGGCTACGAAGTCGAAAACAGCTCATGCACGCTAGCAAAGAATGACATCATTATCGTTGGAAGCCATATTCATCACCGATGCCTGCCCTTGCGCTCACCCCGGCAGTTGCCCAGAACAATCGTCCTTTCGTTTCTTCCGCACACCGTTCACTCAGGCATCCCCCTCAATGACGATCTTCAGTATCTGATGCCATTCAACTTGCGAGTTCCGTCGGCCTCGAATGTGATTCCGGCCAATTCCGGCATTTCGCGGGAGATTCGCGAACTTATCGACAAGATTCGCCAGGAACTGCCGGGCGCGACGGATCGCTCGCAACTGACGATTCGCACCTACCTGAAAGTCATTCTCCTGATTCTCTCCAACTACTGCGTGGACCACAGCACCGGACGCGCCGCGTTTCACCGCCAGGGGGATGTGGCGGCGCGGCTCGCGGCGGCTTTTGAACACGTCCAGAAGCACTACGACGAACCGATTCGCGTTGCAGAGGTGGCCCGGATGTGCGCCGCCAGCACCTGCCGCTTCATGAATCTTTTCAAAGAAGTCACGGGGCAGTCGTTTGTCGCGTACTTGAATCGATTTCGCGTGGATAAGGCAAAAGACCAGCTCGCCAACACGAACAAGACTATCTCCGATATCGGACTCGAAACAGGTTTCTGCAATCAGAGCTATTTTGGCGTTGTTTTCCGGCGGATTACCGGCGAAACTCCCCTCGAGTATCGGCTGCGGAGCGCGAATACCATCGCCTGCGACAGCCTCAAATTGCAGTAAGGCCTCCGTCGACGGTGAAGATGCCACCCACACAATAATCCGAATCGTCGGACGCGAGAAAAACCGCGATGCCGGCAAGATCTTCCGCCGTGCCCAAGCGTCGGGCTGGAGTGAGCTCCGCGTAACGTCGCCGCGCCTCTGGGTCGGACAATTCCACCGCATTCATCGGCGTGTCTATGGTTCCCGGAACGATGGCGTTTACGCGGATATGATGCGGTGCATAGTCGGCGGCCATCGCACGCATCAGGCCAAACACTCCGCCTTTGCTCGCGCTGTAGGCCGTCAGTCGTGTAAATCCGAACACTCCAGTCGGGGAAGCCACATGGATGATCGAGCCGCTTTTCTGGCTCAGCATTGTGGGAATGACATATTTGGAAGTCATCCAGTAGCCCCGAAGGTTCACCGCCATGGTTCGCTCCCACGTTTCACTGCTGAGTTCGTGCGCGGGAGCCTCATCTTGGAAAAACAGAACGGCGGCATTGTTGCAGAGCACGTCAATTCGCCCAAAGCGCGTGAGTGTCCGATCGACTAGCGATTTGACCTGCCCTTCGTCGGAAACGTCGGTAGGAACGAAAAGTGCCTCACCGCCGGTTGCCTCGATGCCCAGCGCTGTATTTCGGCCGTTGTGAACGTCAATTTCGGCGATCACCACCGCCGCGCTTTCCTGAGCGAATCGCTCTGCAATACCCCTGCCAATTCCCGCGCCTGCTCCTGTGACAATCGCTACGCGCCCTTTAAGCCGCATTTAGACCTTGAGCCCCCTAGTGCTCGATCTCAAAGATCTTTTCGACAATCCCTTTTCGCATCCCATACATGCGTCGATGAAGTTGCATCGTTCCGTCGTGGTACTGGACGGAAATTTCGATCTTGTTGCCCACTTCCACAATCGCTTCCGAATCGATAATCTCAATCGGCGCGTGTTCCGCATGCAACGCTTTCAGCCGCAGCCCCCGGAAGTCCTTTACCGTAGGAAGCCCGCGTTGCCCACTGAGCGCCTTGACGCCGGAATCCACGACGATTCGCTGTCCCGGCGTTTTACTGATAACCGTCGCCAGCACGGTGAGGGAAGGCTGAAATTCGGGAGCGAACGGCGCGTACCAGGTGTCCATCAGCAGATACGATCCCGCCTGGATTTCGGTCACAGTTGGATGCTCAGCGGCGATTGTGTAGTCGCCCGTGCCCCCGCAACTCACGATTTCAACTTGAATGCCGGCCGCTTCAATCCGCTTTTTGCTATCCGCGAGCTGCTCCATAGCTTCTAGAACGCGTGTCCTCTTCTCCGGACCTGCCTCGATTGGTTGCAGGTGCCCTTCGTAACCCATGATGCCCCGCAGTTGCATTCCTCGTTTAACAATTTCCAGCGCCAAGGCCGCGGCAGGCTCACCGGGCGATACACCGCACCGCTCCAATCCAAGATCAATATCAACCAGCACCTGGACATCAGCCGCGTGATCTCCCGCCAGGCACGCTAAGTCCCGCACTACAGCTGTATTGTCGAGTGCAAGGATGACCGGAGCCTCGCGGCAGAGCGCAAGGTAACGGCGAAGCGATGCTTCTCCGGCGATTTCATTGGCGATGAGAACGTTATGAATCCCGAAGTGAACGAGTTTTTCCGCCTGCCACCGATTTGCGCAAGTGATGCCAATCGCGCCCTTCTCCATTTGCAGGGCAGCCATTTCCAAAACTCGGTGATTTTTGAAATGTGGGCGAAGCTTGGATTTGCGGCTCTGAAAGAACTGGCTCATGCGCCGCAGGTTCTGCTCCATGGCGTCGAGGTCCACGAGAAGCGCCGGCGTTTCAATCTCTGATTTGCGAATGCCTAAGGACGTAGACAAACCATTTACTCCACTGACAGGCGAGGGCCTCCGCGCACCGCATCACACTCGAATTAGCCGCGCACTGCCGCAGTCACGTCTGAGGTTTGCGCTTTCCGCTGTTTGTCCACGTCCTGCTGGATAAACGCAACGACTTCCTCGCAGATATCCAGCATCTGCTCAAATTCGCCGGCAGGCGTGGTCAACGGTGGCTTGAACTTCAGAACATTGCTTCCGAAGCCGCCGAACTGCGTGATCAGACCGCGGTCCATGGCGAACTCCCAGGCTTTCTTACACGCGGCCGTGGCTGGAGTTTTCGTCTGGCGATCCTCGACAAAGTCGACACCGATGAACAAACCGGGTCCGCGAACGTCTCCGATGATGTCGTAGCGCTTGGCTAATTGCAGGAATCGTTCCGTTGCCTGTGCCCCCAGTTTGCGCGCGCGATCCGCAAGCTGCTCTTTTTCCACGATTCCCAGAACCGCCAGTCCCGCGGCTGCGGCCAGCGGTTGATTCATGAATGTCAGCATGTGCCAGGCCGCAGACTCCAGACCCTCCGGAATCAAGTCCTTTCGCGTAACGAAAGCGCCGATGGGAACCCCGCCACCCAGCGCCTTTCCCGCAATTAGGATATCGGGACTGACATTGTAAAGGTCGCAAGCCCAAGTCGTTCCGCACCGGCAGAGTCCCGTCTGGATCTCGTCCACGATCAGCAAGACACTTTTTTCGCGGCACACCCGCTGCACCGCTTCGTAATATTCCTTTGGGTAGACACTGTGGCCGTTGGGTCCTTGCACCAGCTCAATAATCAGAGCGGCAACCTGCCCGGAACTCCCCCCGGAGAGATCGGCTTCCAACGCATGAACTGCCGCGCTCCAATGATCCGGCTTTTCGCCGAGAAGCGGTCGGTATGCGTCACCGGACGGAATCTGCCTGAAGTTGGGCCAACGCACAGATCCTGGGAGCCAATTCCGCAGGACCGGCATCCCGCCGAGACCCATGGTCGCAAGCGACTGTCCGTGATAAGCGCCCGTGAGGGAAAGAACTTCGGCGCGACCGGTGATGCGCATTGCGAATTTAATGGCCGCTTCGACGGCTTCCCCGCCGCCTACGCAAAGAAACGTCTTCGTCAGGTCCTTGGGAGTGATGGACGCAAACTTTTTGCAAAATTCGATGACCGGCACGCTGTCATGCAGCAAATTGACTGTCGGCAGCTTCGCCATCTGCCGCGCAACCGCTTCCGCGACAATCGGGTTGGCATGTCCGACCATCGCCGGGCCGGCCGAACCGGACATGGTGTCCAGATATACTTTCCCGTGGATGTCCCACAGACGGGAGCCCTCGGCTCTCTCGAAAATTACGCGTTTCTCCCGCCGCAGGGCGTTCAGTACATACTCTTTTGACAGCGCCTCGTAATCCATCCGGACCCTCCACGAACCTGTGCCTGCCCGGTCGGGCATGACCATCCTGGAATTCCAAGTTATCCATCAAAAAACCCGCGGACTTCTATTAAGAAACAACAATTCTCTGTCACAAGTGTGCAGTCCCGGTGGGCATCTCGAAATCCTTGGAGCCACTGAGGATAGGCTGATTTTCTGACAAATTCCGATGAAAAACTTATAGACCGGGATAGCCGCGGGCCGTATGTTGTTTTGTTGAGACTATGCGTCCAAACCTTCCTTTTGCAGTGCTCGCGCTTTTCCTGTCCCCCGCTCTTCTTTTTTCTGCGGATTCCTATCCCGTCAAGGTTGGCCCAGATCATCGTCATCTGGTGACGCAAAGCGGTGCGCCTTTTCTCGTTCAGGGAGAAGCCGCTTGGTCCTTGATCTCAGGTCTGACGAAAGAAGAGGCGGAAGCGTATCTCGAGGATCGCCGGAAAAAGGGATTCAACTCCATCATCGTCAACTTGATCGAGCACAAATTCCGCGGCCCTGTCAATCGCTACGGTCAAGCTCCGTTTCTGACTCCCGGCGATTTTTCCACGCCCAACGAAAAGTATTTCGAACACGCCGACTGGGTCCTTCGCAAGGCGGCGGAGAAAGGAATTGAGGTATTTCTCGCGCCTATTTATTTGGGCTACATCGGCACCGACGAAGGATGGCTCGACGAAGCTCTCGCCAATGGTCCCGGGAAGAGCCGCAACTGGGGACGTTATGTCGGCAAGCGTTATGCTGCCTTCGACAACATTGTGTGGCTCATCGGGGGCGATCACAATCCGGACACGGCCCGCGAAGATGTCGACGCCATCGTCGAGGGAATCAAGGAATTCGACTCCCGGCATATCTTCACCGCCCACTGTCATCCCGAGAACTCCGCGATTGACCAGTACAAGCAGGAGGGATGGCTCGATCTCAACACGACCTACACCTATAACATCGTCCACGGGATGCTGCTGCGTGATTATCGCCGTGAGCCGGCGATGCCCTTCGTCCTGATCGAATCCATCTACGAAGGTGAGCATAACGCCTCGGCTGTGCAGATTCGACGCCAGGCCTATTGGGCAATTCTCTGCGGCGCCACCGGACAATTTATGGGCAATCGCCCCATCTGGCTTTACGACCCGGGATGGGAAGTAGCACTGAATTCCACAGCGTCTCAGGATATGCCTCGTCTCAAGGCCTTGTTCGATTCGCGCCCGTGGTCCGATCTCATTCCGGATGACAAACACGAAGTTGCGGTCGACGGCCTGGGAGAATTCCGGGGGCTGGACTACCTCACTGCTGCCAGAACGCGGGACGGCGGAACGGTGATTGCCTACATGCCGACGACGCGAGTTATTACCCTGGACATGACAAAAATATCGGGCAAGGAAGCGAGCGCGTGGTGGTTCAATCCGAGATCGGGAAAATCGGATTCCATCGGCCAATACCCAACCACTGGAAAGCGGCAATTTACTCCTCCGGGCGATGGGGATTGGGTCCTCGTCCTGGATGACGCATTTCGCCATTTGCCTGCGCCCGGAGTTGCTCAATGATTGGAAGGCCATGATTTTCACGAATGGACTCAGCGCTCCGGAAGGCCCGGTCGCCCTGCCCGACGGAACTTGGCTGATCGTCGAGGGCGGCGCGGAGCGTGGCTGCGTTACTCATATCAGTGCGGATGGGTCGAACAAGAGCGTCGTCAAAAAAACGGGTCGGCCAAACGGGCTCGCCGTGGATTCTCGTGGTGTGATCTGGGTCGCGGAGTCCAAGCATCCCTCATTGGTCCGTTTAACCATGGACGGAAAAGCGGAAGTTGTAGCAACCGCCTGCGACGGCCAGCCCTTTTTATTCCCGAATGATCTCTGTTTCGGCCCCGATGGGGCTCTCTATCTTACGGATTCCGGCGTGATCATTGACGAGTTCGCCCCGAACAACAAAATCCGTCCCGATTACATGAATGTCACTTACAATGGCCGCGTCTACCGCATCGATGTTTCCACGGCGAAGGTCGAGATGCTCGACAGCGGCATCAAGTTTACCAACGGGATCGCATTCGGCCCGGATCGGCTCCTTTACGTGAACGAAACGCTCACCGGCAACATTTATCGCTATGAACAGCACCCCGGACGGACGGCATTGCGCCGCGTGCTGTTTGGCAACGTCATCCGTCCGGATGCTCCGCCAGGCTGGAAGGGCCCGGATGGCATGGCGTTTTCTGCGGATGGAAAACTTTATGTCGCGGTATTCGGACAACGCGACGTAACCGTCTTGGGCGCGGATGGGAAAGTCGTCGAGAGAATTCCCACCGCCGGGGTACTCCCCACCAATCTCGCTTTCGCTCTCCCTAAACGGAAAAAAATCTACATTACCGAATACGAACTGGGACAGATGGAAGTGGTTGATGTTCCCGCGGATGGCCTGCCGCTTTTTAACGGTAAGCGGGCCGGATGACAGGAGGTAATGCTTCATCCCTGCGGCCATGCGAATGAAGAAGTTCATCAATCGCCCCGAAAACATTGTTCGGGAGTTGCTCGAAGGGCTGGCTCTTGCTCATCCCAGACAAGTCCAGCTCGTTGGCAGCAATCTCATCGCTCGAGCCAATCCCAAATCTGCAGGAAAGGTTGGAGTTGTCACTCTCGGAGGTAGCGGACATGAGCCGGGCCTCAGCGGTTTCGTCGGCGAAGGCATGCTCGATGTCAGCGTTGCCGGAGAGATTTTTGCCGCCCCCGGTCCTCCTCGCTGCTTGGAAGCTCTGCGCCTGGCGGACCGCGGCACGGGCATTCTCCTTGTCGTGCTCAACCATGCCGGCGACGTCTTGTCCTCCAACATCACGCTCGAGATGGCTGTGAGCCAGGGGCTGAATGTCCGAAGGATCCTGACTCACGAAGATATTGCCGGGGGACCAAACCCCGAAGATCGTCGCGGGCTCGTCGGCTTCCTGCCGGTGTACAAAATCGCCGGTGCGGCGGCGGAGCAAGGTCTCCCGCTCGAACGGTGCCTGGAACTCGCGGAACGCATGGAACGCAATACGCGAACGCTCTCTGTCGCCCTTCGCACGGCAACCCATCCTGCAACCGGTCAACCCATCTTCGAGCTTGGCGATGATGACATGGAAGTGGGCATGGGCCAGCATGGAGAAGCCGGCACCGGCCGCATGAAGCTCAAGACCGCGGATGAAACAGTTGACCTGATGTTACCCATGCTTTTGGAGGATCTCCGGGTACAACAGGGAGAGGAGCTTCTGGTCATCGTCAACGGCGCGGGTGCTACCACGCTCATGGAGTTGCTCATTCTTTTCCGCCGCGTGCATCAGCTCCTCACCGAAAAAAAGATCAATCTCGTGCGGGCGAAAGTTGGCGAGTTCATCACAACGCAGGAGCAGGCCGGATTCCAACTCATGATTTCCCGCATGGACCCGGAATTGATTGCGTTCTGGGATGCGCCTTGTGACGCCCCTTATTTTACGGTGCGATGATGATGGACCGGCTCAGCCGGAGAGGCCTTTTGCGCATGTTCGCGGGTGCCGCAGCGCAAATCCGCCAGCATCACACCTGGCTTTCCGAGCTCGACTCGGTGGCAGGGGATGGCGATCACGGGACCGCGATGTTGCGCTGCGTGGACAGGATGGAGAAAACCATGGCAAGCTGTCCAGGGAATTGCCTCAAAACCTGCTTCGAGCGGACTGGCTGGGCAGTGCTGGATGCCGATGGCGGAGCCTCCAGTTCGCTGCTGGGTGCTTTCTTCCTCGGGATGCAGGGCGGGATACGCGAAAACGTCTCGTCTCTGGACTGCCAGGAATTCTCCGTCGCCCTCGAATCCGGCCTGGAAGCGCTGCGCAAGCGCACCGCAGCACAGCTCGGCGACAAGACTATGATGGACGCACTGATTCCGGCCGTTGAAGCTTTTGCCCTGGTAGCCCATGAGAGCAAAGACATCGAAAACGGTCTCGAACGCGCCGCCCATGCCGCCAGAGCGGGAGCGCAAGCGACGAAGAATCTGACGGCGCGTCATGGCCGTGCGCGGCTTCTGGGTGAGAAAACGCGCGGACACGTGGACCCGGGAGCCGCGTCGATTGCGCTCTTATTCGAAGGCTTTTGCGGCGACTTACGGGAATCAAAAGGAGAAGCTGGCAATGCCTGATCTTGAGAAAGTCCAGGACGGAAAGAACTATCACCTCGGTGTTCCCGCGACCGCCGCGCCTTTTTTTCTCAAGGGCAGCAATTCGCTCGATTGGGGAATGCAAAATCGGCTAGCTCGCATCTTTAATCCTGCGACCGGAAGGACCGTCATGCTTGCCGTGGATCACGGCTACTTCCAGGGCCCAACCACGGGGCTGGAGCGTATCGACGTTTCGATTGTGCCTATCGTCCGCTACGCCGACGCCCTGATGATCACTCGCGGAGCGCTGCGCACTTCAATTCCTTCCGACATTGCCAAGCCTGTCGTTCTGCGAGCCAGCGGTGGCCAGAGTATCTTGAAAGAACTCTCCAACGAACTCGTCGCGGTCGACATCGACGACGTCACAAGAATCAATTCTTCCGCCATGGCCGTGCAGGTCTATATCGGCGGCGAACACGAGCACAAATCCATCGGAAATCTGGTAAAGGTTGTTGACGCAGGTAATAGAGTCGGCATCCCGACTCTGGCGGTAACCGGCGTAGGGAAGGAACTCGTGAGGGATGCGAAATATCTCGGCCTGGCCACACGGATCTGCGCGGAGTTAGGCGCCCATTTCGTCAAAACCTATTATTGCGAAAAAGACTTCGCCCGGGTGACTGCGGCCTGCCCCGTTCCTGTCTTGATCGCAGGTGGCAAGAAACTTCCAGAACTGGAAGCCTTGCAGATGGCGTACAAGGCGATCCAGGAAGGAGCAGCCGGCGTCGACATGGGTCGCAATGTGTTTCAATGTGAGGCGCCCCTGGCCATGATTCAGGCAGTCCGGGCCGTGGTGCACGAGCAAGAGAAACCAGAGAAAGCCTTGCAACTTTACCGGTCGTTACGCGACGATTTGATTCACTCCGTACCACGTAGGAGCTAGCCATGCCCAACAAAAATACAACTCAAGTCGTCTGTGTCGCCGAATTCCGCGCCTTTGAAGGCAAGACCGATGCTCTGGTGGAAGCGCTACATGTCCTCATGCCCCCGACTCATCAGGAGCAAGGGTGCCTCCGCTATGAGCTCAACCAGCGCATCGACGATCCTCGTTGGGTTACCTATATCGAAAAATGGATGGACCAACAAGCCTTTGACAAGCATTGTAACCAACCGCCCATCGTCCATTATTTCAATGTCGTACGCCCCGACTTGGTGGAATCCTTCGAAGTGAAGCTGTATCACGAAATCTTGCCCTAGCCCATGCGTCTGCAAGGCAAAGTAGCCGTTATCACCGGTGGTGCCTCTGGTATAGGTCGCGCGACCGCTTTGCGTTTCTCCAGCGAGGGCGCGGCCGTGGCCATCTTCGACCGGGATCACATGCGTGGGGAGGAAGTGGCTCAGGAGATCCGGAGCTGCGGCCATTCAGCCCTGTTCCTTGCTGTGGATGTTTCCGTGGAAGCGCTCGTCAAGAAAGGCATCGCGAAAGCCACCGCTGAGTTTGGTAACTTGCACATCCTGGTCAACAATGCAGCGGCTTTCGTTTTTGGAACTTACGATGTCCCGGAGACAGAATGGGATCGCGTTCTCTCTGTGAACGTAAAGGGTGCGGCGTTTTGCGCCAAGCACGCCGTGGAGGTCATGATTCGAAACGGCGGCGGGTCCATTGTGAACGTGAATTCGATCAGCGGGTTCATCGCGCAGGAGCACAGCCTGCCTTACAATACCACCAAAGCCGCTCTATTGGGACTGAATCGCTGTTTGGCCATGGATTTAGCCCGTTACAATATTCGCGTCAACGCGGTCGCCCCCGGATGCATTGACACTCCGCAATTGCGGGCTGACGCGCAACGGGCGGGACTGACCTACGAAGAGAATCTCGCTTTGGAGGGGCCACTCCACCTCCTCAATCGATTTGGAACAGCCCAGGAGGTGGCGAACGCCATCCTCTTCCTGGGCTCGGACGAAGCTTCCTTCATCACCGGGACATGCCTGATGGTCGATGGCGGATACACAGCAAAATGACGAACGGTTTTCGCGGAGGAGTTTACCTGATTCGTTCGGCGCTCAACCTTCTGGGGAAGCGGCCAAAGTCACCGCGCTCGTCCCGCGCCGGCGAATGACAGCGAAAAGATAGGCAATGCCGGCAACAGTCCACACCGTGCCGACTTTCATGGCAAGGGGCGATACGCTCAGCCAAATCCAAAAACAGACGAGAAAGCCGATCACCGGCGAGGCAAGATATCTCCAGAAATCTGCGCCCCCGCGCTCGCCCCGCCGGAAGAAATAATGGCCGATGACCGACAAATTGACCGCCATGAATCCAGCGCATGCGCCGAAATTGACCAGTTCGGCGGCCTTATCCAGGTCGAGCAGCAGTCCGGCCACCATAGCGATTGCACCCATCAGGATCATGCTGTAGCTCGGCGTGCGCAGACGGGGATGAAGATAGCCGAACACGGCGTGTGGCAATTTTCCGTCTCTTGCCATTCCGTAGAGCAAGCGCGAGGCGCTGGCCTGACTCGCTATTCCGCTGGCCCACGCCTGCGCCACCACGAGGAGCGAAATCAAATAGGCTAGCCCCACTCCACCAATCCTTCGGCCAATATCGCTGAATGCCGTCTCTACCGGCGAGAAGGTCGTATAGTCAGGCCAGACCAGCTGCCCTAGGTACGTCTGCAGAATAAACAGGATTCCGGCAATGAAACAGACCAGGATTGTGGCTCTCGCAATGTTCTTCTCGGGTTCCTTGGCATCTTCGGCCAACGTGGAAATCCCATCAAATCCTAGGAAAGAAAGGACCGCTACCGGTGTTGCTCCCATGACGGCTTTTAAGGAGAAGTTCTGCGCTGAGTAAAATGGTTCCAGCGAAACCAGTGTTCCACGCCCTGCCCCGTGCATCAGCGCCCATACTGCGGCGGTCACAAACCACACAATCGAGACCGAAAGCACAACGTTAAATATCGTCGTTGCCCGGGAGGTCATCTCAATGCCGCGCAGATTAATCGCTGTGATCGCCAGGGCAGTTACGATCACCCATGCGTTGTAAGGGATAGCTGGCAGCAGTTTGTGCGAAGTGGCGCCCACAATGATCACGCAGAGCATAGGCATCAGGATGTAGTCCAGAATCATGATCCAACCCGCGAGATAACCCACCGCGGGATGAATCGCCTTGGAAGCATAGGCGTAGGTCGAGCCCGCCTCGGGAAAGGCCCTGGCCATTTTTCCATAGCTCGCGGCCGTGAAGCTCACCGCGACCATGGCAATCAGGTAGACCAGCGCGAAGTGGCCGCGCGACTGGACTGCACCAACACCGAAAAATGTGTACGGCGCCGTTGGCCCCACAAAAGCAAGGCCGAATAATACCAGCGCCCACAGCGACAGGACAGGTTTTAAACCGGACCGGGAATTTGCCTTTCCATGCGGGCCGCTTCCTGGGGAAGTCGAGCTTGACTCGGGTGACGAGTGCGATTGGGCCATAGGCGTTAGCGGGCACTATCCCGCCAACGATTCTAGGTTGTACGGGATTCAAATCTATAAGATTTGCGCGATTCTTTGTCGAAATACTATTTCGTTTCGATATCATAGGCGGGCCATGCCTTCTCTCTCAAGAAACGCTCTGACTCATTTGGCATCCTTGCGAAGAGGCCTTCTTCACGAAAAACAGGTCCCTTACCTCCCCATTGCTGCCGCGCCAAAGGCCACCTTGCTGGCCGTGGTTTGCGCAATGACCCTGGTCTTGGTCGCTTCCGGCATTGTCGGGCGCGATACCGCTTCTACGCAATCGACCACCCCGCCTATCCACTTTGCCTTCCGCTCGATTCCTTTTTCACTGGATAGTTCGGAAACACCGCAAAGACACGCTCCGGAAACCATGGCCGGGGGCGTCGCGGTCTTTGACTACGACAACGACGGCAAACCTGACATTTTTTTTGCCAACGGTGCGGACATTACCAGTCTGAAAAAGACCTCCCCCAAATATCGGAATCGGCTTTTTCGAAATAATGGCGACGGGACCTTCACCGACGTCACCGAAAAAGCCGGGCTGGCCGGCAGCGGCTACGACGTCGGTGTTGCGGTCGGCGACTACGACAATGACGGCCGCGAAGACATTTTTGTCGCCGGTGTGTACCGCAACACCCTGTACCACAACAACGGAGACGGAACCTTTACGGACGTCACGGAGAAAGCGGGACTCTCCAGGCCTGACGTGCAGTACGGCCCGCTTTGGTCGGTGGGCGCCGCGTGGCTGGACGTAAACAATGACGGGCTACTCGATCTTTTTGTGGTCAATTATATGAGCTGGGATGTCAAAAAGGAGCCTGAGTGCAAAATCAATGGCAAACCCGAATACTGCCATCCCCGGCTTTACTCGCCGCTCCCCAATCAATTGTTCCTGAACAATGGTGACGGCACATTCACGGATATTTCCGTGCGCTCCGGGATACGCGCCCATCCTGGAAAAGGCATGGGCGTGGGCATCGCGGACTATGATGGCGACGGCCTGCCCGACATTTTTGTCGCCAATGATAAATTGCCCAGCTTTCTCTTTCACAACCGGGGAAATGCACGATTTCAAGAGGTTGCTTTCGAGGCGGGAGTTGCGCTGCCGGAGCAGGGAACCGTGATTTCGGGCATGGGCGTCGATTTTCGCGACCTCAATAATGATGGATTTCCGGATATCGCGCTAGTCGCCCTGGCCGACGAGACGTTTCCTCTCTACCAGAATGACGGCAAGGGAGCCTTCACCGAGGTCACTTCGAAAACCGGCATGACGTTGCTGAGCAAGCCGATGTCGGGCTACAGCGTCAATATCGCGGACTTCGACAACGACGGATGGAAGGATATCTTTGTGAGTTGTGGCGATGTGCAGTCTCCCGCCATGGAGGGCCTTCGTAAGATCGACCAATACAACGTGGTTTTTCGCAATCTTGCCGGAGTCCATTGGTCCGCCCTGACGCAGAGTGCCGGCTTTACCGCGCAACCGCCCCGGCGCCATCGCGGCGCGGCCATTGCCGATTTTAACGGCGACGGCAAGCTCGACATTGTCGTAACCGCACTGGGTGCGCCTGCCGAACTCTGGATCAATGACGGATCGGATGACAATCATTGGCTTGCTCTCGACCTGCAAGGAACGAAGAGCAATCGCGACGCGATCGGTGCGAGAATCCGCGTTCTTGCCGGCGGTCGCGCGCAATTCAATCATGTCTCGACCGCTTCGGGATATGCCTCCTCCAGCGCGGGTCCAATTCATTTTGGTTTAGGGAACGCGGCAAAAGCAGATGAGATAGAAATCCGCTGGCCCTCGGGACGGTTGCAGAAGCTCCAGAATTTCCAAGGAGACCGAATTGTCCATATAACGGAGCCAGATTAGCATCGTCCAGGGCCACCCTTTGACCGTTATGCAATCGTCCACACTATATTCTACAGCGCTGACAACTACAGACACAGTTGTTGTCGCTCCCTCGCCACCAATTTACAGGTGAAGTTCTCTGGTGATTTTTAAGCGATTTGGTAGGCCCGTGGGGACTCGAACGCCAGACCTCTACCGTGTCAGCCTACCACCGACAGGAAAAAGAACAACAATTTAGAGCCTATCGAACATCGTCTCTGCAATCGTTTATATCAGTCTCACAGGTAGGATTCGCAGGTTAGCGCGATTGGTTGACTGTGGAGGTGCTTGGTGCCCACGTTGCATTATCAACTGATCTATTTTGCGCTTGTACCTTTTACCGAGATGCAGTACCACACTGGATGCATTTCGTAAGCGTCGGATAGATTGACATTGATTTTACCTTTCTGGATCAATAGGAGCCCCGCGAAATTCAGGTTGTTTCAACCAGCGTAAGAGGTGCGTTTGAAAATTCCGGCTTTCAATGTCGCATGCTCGATGCTGGATTCGGTCAACAAAGCACTTATGCCGATTCCCGACTCCTTTCGAACTCAAGAGATTGCTGCGCTCGCTGTCTCTCAACTTCTTCCAAAGTTGGCCCGTTGTGTAGGCATCCGTGATTGCACAAGCCCCAAATGACGAAGAGAAAACGATGCTGTGTTTCTATTCGCACCGCTTTGCCAATGAGGCGGATCGTGGCAATTTCCCTATCAGTCGCGACATTCGGCTTATTGGGATTTTCTTCCCGTTCTTCTGGCGGGCGTGAAAGTCGACGCCAAAAATCAGCAGCAACGCAGAACATTCGCAACGGATCCCTAAGCGCGATTCCGCGCGTTGAACCGTCTTTGAAGTACAGCGTTGCTGTTCGAGGACGTTTCCGGTGTTCGAGGTCCTTCAGTCGATGCTCAAGAGTTTTAGACAGTCTTATCATCGGTACTTTGATTCTCCAGCGCGGCCAAGCGGGCCTCAAACTGTTCCAATGTCCATGCACCCAAGGCGACTTCTAGAGTGGCCCGTGCGGCCATCACACGCGGCCCCTGGTGCGCGGTCGGCTGGGCGGTGAAGATTGCTTCCAAAGTTTTGGCCGCTTTCGTCGCATTGCGGGCCAATATGGCGGTCGCGAGTTTGAGCAAATTCTCCTTGGCTTTGGCGTACTGCTCGCGAAAGTCAGGCTCCTTCAGCCATCGCAAGAGGGTGCGTTTGGAAATTCCGGCCTTCAATGCCGCGTCCTCGATGCTGGATTCTGACAACAGTGCGTTTATCGCCTGTTCTCGAAAGCGAGATTTACCGGTTTGGCTCAATTCGCGTCACCTCGTGTCACTTCCACGTCGCACGTGCCGTTGTCGTACCGCCTGAATCTCTCCCCGCTTGATCGCCCGGCGCAAGGTCCAAGGAGAAACGGCAAGACGCTTTGCTGTTTCCGCAATTGAATTCAAGTGGTCCGTCATATCTGCTCACTGCTGCCACATCTTGCCTTCAATCCGCGAATTGCACGAAGTGCCTTTTTCGAGCACGCAATTCCTGGTGACTTCACTTCCTACGATGGCTCGTAGCAAAACGAGGAGGCACCTAGACACGAACGCTCTAGCGCTCATGGTATGCGGCCCAGGTGATCCGCGAATCAGCCCAAAATCTATTTTCTGGTTCTTCACCCGATGTTCCTCGCCACTACCAGATAGATTTTTCATGTATTGGCTGGCTCCCCTTCCGAATGTGTAGGGACAATCGCAGGGGATTAGTCGGCCTCTTGCACCAGGGAAAGAACATCGTTGTAGTCGAGGAGCGTTCTTGTTCCAACCTTGAACTTTTTCAACTTTTTGATCCCGAGATAGTGCTTGATGGTCGCTTTGCTGACCGTCAAAAGTTCCGCCGCCTCCGGAATGCTTAGGAATTTCTTCTGTACTGGACTCGGGCGTATTGCTGTAGCTTGTTTTCGCATCTCATGTTCTCCCTTGACCTCTGAACTACTCGGATGGTAAGGTAGGAAACAGCATGGAATCAATTCCTAATAACAACCGACGCGCACCACGTCAAAAACGAGCCGATCAATTCCTACGGCGCAGGCAAATCGAGGAAACGCTCGTCGCCCTTTCAAATATTCCGCAGTTTTCGCCCGTAGGCACATTGATAACGGCTCGAACGCCGCACGTCGAATACACTCAATCCCTAAAGAAGCGTTACCCGGAGATGTTCGGCACTTGTACCGAGTTGGACATCCATTATGTTTGTCAGCTACTACGCGAAGCCTGGAAGGCCCCAGACCCGCGCAACAAAGAATGGCTAGTGTTTTTGCTGAGGGACTTTTACGCGAGAATTTTACGCTTGCGGGAAAAATACTCGGAGGATGACGGCAGACAACGAGTGATCGAGTGGCGGGCCATAAGAGAAACGCAAGATGATTGGCTGAAGGTCGAGAAACTGGACGGCGTTAACCTGGCCCAGCGGCTCTACCACTCCGACGACAGCGATTTGGCAAAGAGCGCTCGCGAAGCTACTACACCGCCGCCGCTCACTAAGTTTGAGGAAGCACTTTTTCACCTTCAAAGAAACCTCCATCGAGCTCTGTACTGCAAGAACCCCGAGTGTCCAGCCCCGTATTTTTTCCGGAACAGCACGGGCCAAGAGTATTGTTCCCCTGATTGTGCGGCTTGGGGAAAGCGAAACAGCAACAAAATATCGGCGCGAAAAAGTCGTAAGAAAGGACGCAAGACATGATCTATTCCAGGTCTGGCAGTTCGAGATACATATACGACTTCTGGCTTGATGGGGTCCGATATCAGGGCAGCACGAAGTTGACGAATCGCAAGGCGGCCGAGAACTATGAAGCCGCTCTCCGCACCAAGATCGTCAACCGTGAGGTCGGTCTCATCGAAAAGCCGCGTTACAGCATCGGCGAGCTCCTCGACAAGCTAAAGCAGCGCTGGCAAGTGGAGGAAAAATTGAGCGCGCAGAATCTTTCTTTGCTGAAGATGGCGCGTGCGGATTGGGGAACCAAACAAGCCGAGGAAGTGACAGCGAACGATCTCGAAAAATATCTCCTGAAGCGCCGGAATGCCGAGTATGCCGTGGCTTCGACAAACCGCGTTTTCCAAGTCCTGCGCCGTGCTTTTAAATTGGGAGACGTCCCCTGGCCGAAATTTCAATTGCTCAAAGAGCAGAATACCCGCAGCGGGTTTGCCACCGCGGCACAAGTCGAGAAGCTACTCACCCATTTGCCCGACGATGGCCTACGCGACTTTATCGCGTTTCTTCATGCGACCGGTATGCGACGAGGGGAAGCCGCTCGAATAAAGTGGTCCTATCTGCAGGATGGAAAAATCACGATTCCCGGCTCGCATTGCAAGAGCGGTCTCCCGCACAGCATCCCGGTCAGCGGTCCGCTCGCAGCCATAATCGAACGTCGGAAGGCGGCGCGCGCGTTCAAGTCACTAGACACAACAGCACTCAGCGAATTTATTTTTCACCGCGGCGACGGTCAGCCCATCTTGGAGTTTCGGAAGTCCTGGCGCACGGCCACCAAGGCGGCCGGCATCGGAAATCTCATCGTTCACGATCTTCGCCGGTCTGCTTGTTCCGACATGATCCGCGCCGGGATCCCGCAGTCTGTCGCCATGAAAATCAGCGGCCATGAGACCGACTCGATGTTTCGACGCTACGGGATCGTGTCGGATGAAGATATGACTGCCGCGCTCGAAAAGACCGCGGCGTATCGCTCAAAAATGGCCTAGTCCCCGCAATATTCCCTATGGGTCGATTTTTCCAAAAAAAAGGCTTCCGGCTGGAGCACCGGAAGCCTTTCACTTTCTACTTCTTAGAT
>CAWILQ010000012.1:0-37498 GCA_963836965.1 Candidatus Acidiferrales bacterium | reverse complement strand
CCGCGATGGTCAACTGGCGCTTCATGGCGAACGCGATTTGGACTACCGATGAGGCGGTCCGGCGCATGAGGGCGGCAGCTGCAACTTCCGTCGTCGTTTCTGCATAGCGTCTCCAAATGCGCTGATTGTCGGGCACCTCTCAAGAGCGATCAGAACAAGTCAATTCACGGAAGAAGGAGCTTCAATGAACGCGGATCGTAAAGTATTAGTCGTAACCGGATCGTCGCAGGGTTTGGGAGAAGGATTTGTGCGAGCTTACCGGGAGCGCGGTTGGCGCGTGGTTGGAAACGCGCGTGAGATCGCAACGTCCAGTGATCCCGATTACCTGACAGTCCCCGGTGACATCGGAGAGCCAGCCATTGCGAGGAAGGTAGTGCAGACAGCGCTCGATCGCTTCGGGCGGGTCGACACGCTCATCAATAACGCGGGCATTTGGCGTCCCGGTCCGATCACCTCAATCTCTGAAGAGTTGTACAGACGAGTGATGGCGACCAACATGGACAGCGTTTTCTTCGCGACTCAGGCGGTTGTGCCGGCCATGCAGAAGCAGGGTGGCGGCCATATCGTCCAGATCTCGACGAGCCTCGTGGAGCACGCGTTGCAGACTGTACCGGCCGTGCTAGCGTCGCTTTCAAAGGGCGCTTGCGTAGCCGCCACGCGTGGGTTAGCGATGGAACTTGCATCAAGCAACATCCGCGTCAATGCGATTTCACTTGGCATTGTCCTGACTCCGCTGCACGCGGGCTCGAATCCCGAAGACCTTAAGTCATTCTCGCCGCTCAACCGCAACGGCAAAGTCGAAGATGTCGTCCGTGCGATGAACTATCTCGAAGACGCTGACTACGTTACCGGCGAAATCCATTACGTCGACGGCGGTCGCACTGCTGGCCACTAAACCGATCAAAACTCTTCAGCTGGCACTGCATGGCCTATCCGCCGTGGGCGACCGACGAAGCTCTGATTGGAGAGAACACTGATGTCTACGCACAATCGACTGACAATCACGAAAATTACTCCTGCTTATTGGAATGTCTCCATCAACAACCCGCCGATCAATCTCTACGACCCAGAAATGTTCGCAGAGCTGAATGTGCTTCTGGATACGCTCGACGACGACAAGGACGTAAGTGTCATCGTGCTTGAAAGCGCCAACCCAGACTACTTCGTCGCGCACTTCGACTTTGTTCGAGCTGACATCATCCCCGATCAGCCAGGCGCTGCCGAATTCACGGCTTGGCCTCGTATGATGACGCGTTTCGCGCAGTCTCGAGTGCTAAGCATAGCAAAGCTACGTGGTCGGGCACGGGGCCAGGGTTCGGAACTTGCGTTCGCGTGCGACATCCGCTTCGCTTCGAAGGAGAAGGCCATACTCGGACAACCTGAAGTCGGCGTCGGCGTTGTACCAGGTGGTGGTGGCACTGAATGGGTCGCCCGGTTGGTCGGGCGAGCTCGTGCTCTCGAGATCCTTTGCGGCGCCGACGACTTCGATGCCGACACCGCCGAGAAATATGGTTGGGTAAATCGATCGATCCCCGATGCGGAGCTCGACGCATTTGTCGACAAGTTTGCTCGGAGAGTCGGGAGTTTCTTGAAGCGACCACTCGAACTGGCCAAGAAGCTAGTGAACGCCCATGTGGGATTTCCGTCGGAAGCAGAACTCTGGAATTCCAACCACGCGTTTCTCGGGACGAAATCGTGGCCGGAGAGTCAGGCGCGGGTGCGGAAGTTGGTTGAGATGGGATTCATGCAGCCCGGCGATATGGAAATGAACATGGGCGAGCGTCTCGGCCGCGCGGAAGATTTCAAGGATCTTCCGATCGAATGAAGAAATAAACGGCGCCGGATCGCAGATTCGGATCTTGTATCAAGAGAGGGACTTATCATGAAAGCACTTGAACTCACCGCTTACGGCAACCCGAAGGACGTGATCAGACTCGTCGACCAACCTGAGTTCGGTCCGTTGGCGGCCGATGAATGGGTCATCGACATGGAGGCAGCACCGGTCTCGCCGACCGATCAATACATCATCGCCGGCATTTATGGTGAACTTCCACCTCTACCGAACGGTCTGGGCTCCGAGGGTGTTGGCCGAGTCTCGGCGGTCGGTAGTGTCGTCAAGCACGTGAAAGTCGGCGACCGAGTAATCGCTCCGTTACTCCAAAACACGACTTGGTCAACGCGCATCAAGACCAGGGAGACGTGGCAGCGTGCACTGCCCGAAGGCAACCTCAGCCAGATGGCACAGGTCGGTATGAATCCTCTTACCGCACTTTTGCTGTTGACCGAATTCAAGACTTTAAAGGCCGGCAACTGGGTGATCTCGACCTCCGCGAATTCGGCGGTCGGTCGCTCGGTCATCCCGATTGCAAAGGCGCGCGGCATCAAAACCGTCAACATCGTTCGCACTCCTGATCTCCTCAATGAGATAAAAGCGGCGGGCGGCGATGTCGTGCTGCCTGACGGACCGAATCTCGCGAAGCGGATCTCTGCGGCCACTGGCGGCGCCGACATTCAGCTTGCTCTGGACGGCGTCGGCGGCCCACTGACGCAACAATTGATCGAAGCGATCGGTCCCTATGGAAGTATCGTGCTTTGGAGCCGAATGGGTGGCGTAGATCCCACAATCGCAACAATTCCAGTGCTCTTCACAGGCAAATCCCTGCACGGATTCTGGATTGTCAACTGGCTGAAAATTCCCGGAAATCGCGAGCGACTTACAGCCGTCTTTGAAGAGATTGCCCCCCTCATGGCATCGGGCAAGATCGTGATTCCTGTCGCTGGCGACTTTGAACTTGACCAGTATGTCGATGCGATTGCGCTAGCGTCCAAATACAACGGCAAGGCAATCCTATACCCGAACGGCAAGCGCTGATCTGTCGGCAAATAGGTCTGGATGCATCAGATCGGTGCGCCCTCGATCTGAAGAGTCTTAACAAGCTACTTTTTCTCAAGACATCATCCTCTAGTGAAACTGGGCAAAAGAGATGGACAAATCGCTACGATCATCAATATGCGAACACTGGCCTGAGTACCTCATCGAAGCATGGGCTTCAGGCTGCCTCATGATCGCTGTTGGTTTGTTCGTGACGGCTTTCGAGTCTCCAAAATCTTTGGCATATACGGGAACGACGAGTCCCGGTCTGCGGATTGTGCTGCTGGCCACCGCTGTGGGAATAACGCTCACTTTGTTAATTCAGTCGCCATGGGGGAAACGTTCGGGCGCCCACATGAATCCTGCGATCACAGTCGCTTTCTTGCGGCTGAGGAAGATGCATCGAGGGGATGCTCTCTTCTATGTCTTGGCGCAGACGACTGGCGGAATTTTGGGGATTTCTGTGGTCGCTTACCTGGTTGGAAGCCCGTTCACGGATCCACCCGTTCGCTACGCAGTTACTGTTCCAGGTACGGCTGGGGCGATCGTCGCCTTTATGGCAGAAATCCTAATTTCATTTGTTCTCATGGCCGCAATCTTGATTTTCACGGCGTCCACCGGTCTTAAACGGTTCACGGGCATTGCCGTTGGGTGTTTAGTCGCTTTTCTGATTGTTATCGAAGCTCCTCTTTCTGGGGCAAGCATGAATCCAGCACGGTCGCTGGCCTCTGCTGTCGCCGGGTTGATGTGGCAGCACCTTTGGATCTATCTCTCAGGGCCAACTCTCGGAATGCTGATGGCCGCAGAAATTTTTAACCGGCGACGTCGACAGAATTTATCTGGATGTGCGAAGCTGCTTCATCCGAACAACGTTCGCTGCATTCATTGCGGCTATTGCCCTAAAAATATTCTGTAGGTTCTCAATCCATACTGCTCGGCGATGCGATGGCAGGATTTGCCCTTTTTCTGTCAGATCGTTCCTTTTTGATCGGCATCAAAATAAGAGTTCGAATATTTATGTTTCAGCGTTCCGTCGAGTTGCAACGCGATTTGCGTGGCAAATGGGATGCTCTGTAATGGGAGAAATGTGATGGCGACAGAACTTGCTAGCGCGGCAGGACGAAATCAGCTGAAGAGTGGCGAAACGTTTCGAAGATTACATGTGCCAGGAGATCCTGTTCTTCTCTACAACGTTTGGGACGCCGGTAGCGCAAAGGTTGTAGCGGACGCCGGAGTCAAAGCAATTGCGACGAGCAGTTGGGCGGTCGCGAAAGCGAATGGGTTCGCAGACGGGGAGCATTTTCCGTTTGAGCTGGCGATGCAAAATCTGCGCCGAATCGTTGAGGCAGTTGAGCTTCCCGTAACAGTGGACCTTGAGAGTGGCTATGGCGACAAAGCGAGCCAGGTTGCGAAGAGCGTTTCACTTGCGATCGAGGCGGGCGCTGTAGGCGGCAATCTGGAGGACAGTGTTCCAGCGACCGGCGCGGTTCGGGACATCGCTACACAAGTGGACCGGGTTCGGGAAGCTCGCAAAGCGGCTGAAGCTTCGAACGTGTCGTTTTTCATTAACGCCAGATGCGATCTATTTTTTCAAACGGGAGATTCTGTGCCTCACGATGAGGAGCTTCTCGCGAAAGCAGTAGAACGCGCCCAGGCGTATGCGGAAGCGGGGGCTTACGGTTTCTTCGTCCCGGGCCTGACCAATATCTCGTTGATTTCGACCCTGGCGAAAAAGTCGCCTGTTCCTATCAACATTCTGGCTGACTCCACAACTTCTATTCGAGTCTTGGCTGATAACGGTGTCTCCCGAGTGAGCTACGGCGCAACTCCTTATGTCGAGCTGCTTCATGCACTCAAACGAGATGCACATTCGATAAGCCACTGGCGCTAACGCACGTCGAAGAAAGTTTGATGCTTATGAAGCAGACACAAATCAGATTGATGGTGCAAATTCTGCCAATCTGGAATTTCTGCTACACTCCGGACGTTATGGGACGATCGGCCCCAGTCATCGCTTTTCTTGTGGTGTCCCCCTTCGAGCTTCTGGATCTAACGGGGCCAGCATCGGTTTTTCAACACTCCCCCAACTATGAAAAACCTTATTACTCCGTTCAGATTCTATCGGCGCAGCCCGGTGATTTTGTTAGAGCCAACGGTGGCATTTTCCTCGGTGCGAATTATGGGTTTTCTGACTATCAGGGGCCGATCGACACTCTGATTGTAATTGGGGGGGAAGGCGCCATCGGGCCGCAGCCACCCGAATTGTTAAACTGGTTGCGCAAGCGATCGCTCCGTGCTCGTCGCGTTGCATCCGTGTGTACCGGAGCTTTTATCCTCGCGGCTGCCGGCTTGCTCGATGGACGGCGGGTTGCTACGCATTGGCGATATTGTGACCTTCTCATTAGCCGCTACAAACAACTCAAAGTCGAGCGCGATCCAATCTTTATAAAAGACGGCAAGTTTTACACCACCGCCGGAGTGACTGCAGGCATCGATCTGGCTCTCGCGCTTGTCGAGGAGGATCTTGGGAGAGCGGTAGCTGCCGCAGTAGCGCGAGAATTGGTTTTATTTCTGAAACGCCCCGGAGGTCAGGCTCAATACAGCACTCTCTTGGCGCAGCAAGCGGACATTACTGACGAGCGCATGCGTGACTTGCCCGTGTGGGTCAGATCGCACCTTACTCGCAATCTCAATGTGCAAACGCTCGCGAACGCCGCGGCAATGAGCCCGCGCACATTCGCACGTCAATTCAAATCTCAGTTCAACTCAACCCCGGCTCGTTGGGTGCAATCACTTCGAGTACAAGCCGCCATGCAATACCTTGAAAGCGGGGGCATGCCACTCAAGAAAGTGGCACACCTGACAGGATTTCACGATGAACAGGCCCTGCGTAGAGCATTCATTCAGCAAACCACACTGACACCAAAGCAATACCGGGTACGCTTCGGTGGAGAAAGATTCAACGAGAGCTCGCAATCAAAGCAAGTTATTGCCTGACCGAGGCGCGACGAATTTCCGCCTCAAAGAAATTCGTTTTCACTCCCGTGCTCGAAGAAATAAATATCGAGTGAACGAAATCTCGCACAGGAATTCCCTATGCCACATGGAATATCAACTTCGCGAGATTCTTTAGCGGTGAAGCCATGAAGAGAAAGCGTTTCCGGGCCGGTTCACGCCGCGAGCCGAATCAGTTCAAAGCTGAACGGCAAGACCAACAAATTCGGATGGTTGCAGGCCTCTGCAACCAGAAACTATTCTGCCGCAATAGGTTCCGAACACCCTGCAACCATCCGAATTGACAGTCGCCCGCCGCAACATGAGAAGCGCCACAGCCATTCAGCCATTGACCGACTAGTCACTCTATGATATATTGGTCATGGAGTAGAGGCAGCAAACATGGCCAGACCCAGAAGCGAGGATAAGCAGAACGCAATTCTAGAGGCGGCAACCCGCGTGATCGGTACTCATGGGCTGAGCGCGCCGACGGCGATGATAGCGAAAGAGGCAGGCGTCTCCAACGGGTCTCTATTCGCGTACTTCGAGACGAAGGCTGACCTCTTGAACCGGCTCTATGTAGACCTCAAGGCGGAGATGGCTGCGGGTGCTCTTGACGGGATCCCAACTGAGAGTGACATCCGGACACAAATGTTTCATATGTGGTCCAATGTGATTCGCTGGGCGACCGACTGCCCGGAGAAGCGCCGGACGCTCGCACATCTTTCTGTATCGGACGATGTGACCCCGGAGAGCCGTGAGAAGGCGCTTGACGAGATCGCGGGAGTCGCCGAGCTTGTGGAACGGGCCCGCCAGAATGGACCGATGCGCGATCTCCCCCTGAATTTCGTCGCAGCCCTGATGACTGCGCTGGCGGACGCGACGATCGACGACATGATCCGGAACCCTGCAAATGCAGACAGGCATTGCACGGCTGCCTTCGATGGCCTTTGGCGAATGATCGCCTAATCTTTTTAACCAGTTTCTATGACTGACTAGTCATACTTAGGGAGAAAATGACCATGGCTAAAACCGTACTGATCACCGGCGCGTCAAGCGGCTTCGGCAGGGATACCGCATTGTTGTTCAAGAAGAAGGGCTGGAACGTCGCGGCGACCATGCGTTCCCCTGAAAAAGCCAAATCGTGGACCGGCTCGGCCAGCCTGTTCACACCGCGACTGGACGTGACGGATCGTGCATCCATGCAAGCCGGCATTGATGAAACCGTCGCCAAGTTTGGCGGCATCGACGTTCTGATCAACAACGCGGGCTTCGGCCTGTTAGGGCCCCTCGAAGGCGCATCTCCTGAGGATTTACGGCGTGAGGTGGACACGAACCTCATGGGCGTCATTGGAATGATTCAACTCGTCCTGCCCTTGATGCGCAAGGCCAGGAGCGGCGTCATCGTCAACGTGTCTTCGCTCGGCGGACGAATGACTCTTCCGCTTTTCTCGGCGTATCACGCGACGAAATACGCGGTGGAGGGTCTGACCGAGTCCCTGCAGTATGAGCTGGAGGGATATGGAATACGCGTAAAGCTGGTAGAACCGGGCGGGTCAAAGACTAACTTTGATAGCAGCACCAGTATGGTGCGAACACCACATCCTGCCTATCAAGCTCTGATCGACGGTTTCGACAAAATGTGGGCGGAGCAAGCGGCCAAATTACCTGGCCCAGAAAAAGTGGTGCAGGCGATCTATCGCGCCGCCACCGACGGATCAGCGCGTCTTCGCTATCCCGCGCTTGCATTTCCCTTTCTCACCATACGCAACCTTGTAGGTGCGCGCGGATGGAGCGCAATCATGAAGATGATGGTCCGACGTATGCGTTGAGCGCCGGTGCAAAGCGAAGCGTATCGAGGCCTCGGGGGCCGCTACGTTTGGGACGCCTTCCTTTCCATTGCCGATCACCTGACCGGTGGAGGTTTACGCTATCGGCTGTGATAGCGCAGATCGATCAGGAAGATAGGTGACATGGATGAGGTTTTTGCTCGCGGTGCCGCCTTCGCGGCGAGCCGGATCAGTTCCACGCCAAAAGGCAGCACTAAACAATTCGGATGGTTGCAGGCCTCCGCAACCGCAAACGCATGTTTTCTCAATAGGTGCTAATTACCCCGCAACCATCCGAATTGACTAGCATGAGGAGAGTAGCTTCCCTGACCGGACACGTCAAAGCGACACTGGGTCCTCCAGCAGGTGAACCAGCAATTCGCTTGGAATGTCAACCGCGCAACCTAGGTTCTTGCTGCGCGAGGCCCAGTCCAGCAGCGATTGATATTGATCTCGCCTTGAGATGTTTCCCAGCCACACTGTTTTCGTTGGGGTGACAATCGCGACGACGTTCGGCACGTCACAGGGGCCGAGGCATCCGCTTACGGAAAGCTGAACGCGCTTGAGCAGACCGCGTTTTCTCCACTCCTGTTTTAGCCATTCTACCGGTACTTCGGGGCGTCCGCGTTCGACCTGACCGCAACAACAGCCCTGACAGATAAGAACCTGAGCGATTACTCTCCGCTTCGTGGTTAGCACGCGCAACCCATTTCATTCATCGATTATCAGGATTTCAGGTTTCCCATAATACTGCTCCCCAGTATATACTCCTAGGCAGTATGGCACACACAATTCGAGACAAAGACAAATTATTGAACCGTGTTCGGAGAGTTCGCGGCCAAATCGAGGCGGTTGAGCGCCTGCTGGAAAACGAAAGTGAGTGCGAGGAGATTCTTCAGCAGATTGCCGCTTGCCGTGGCTCAATCAATGGGCTGATGTCAGAGGTCCTGGAAGGACACATCCGCTACCATTTGGTCGAACGTCGCCACAACCACAAGTCACGCAAGAGCAATGCAGTTGACGATGTAATCAGCATTGCCAAGTCCTATTTAAAGTGAAGTCGGGTTCAAACGATTGAGGAAAATATGCCACACGTAAAGGAAAGTTTGCCAACTGATGCCGTTATTCCAGCAATTGCGGAATCGGTTGCCATGAAGCATGGCGATGACGATCACGACCATGAGGCTCACGACCATGGATTCGAATTGCAGGAAGGAATACGAATCCTTTTGGTGGCAGTCGCAGCAGCTCTCGTCTGGTTTCGCGTATGGGAGCCGTTCGCTCACGTCAGCATTATCGGCATCGCTGGCACTTTGATCGGAATCTATCCGATTCTCAAAGAGGCCGCCGAAAATGTAATGGAACGCAGGATGACGATGGAGCTTTCCATGACCATCGCAATCCTTGCGGCGCTGGCGATTGGCCAGTTCTTCACAGCGCTCATCATTGTGCTGTTTGTACTGATCGCAGAGGTACTGGAGGGCCTCACGGTTCAGCGCGGTCGCACCGCCATTCGAGAGCTTTTGAATCTGCTTCCTAATGAAGTCACGGTTCGAAGAAATGGCAGGGCGGAACAACGCAGCACGGAGAGCATCCGTCCGGGCGAAATAATTGAGGTCAATCCTGGAGCACGAATACCCGTTGACGGAGACGTGGTCGGCGGCAATTCGTTTGTAGACCAGGCGACGATAACGGGAGAGTCTCTTCCGGTCGAGAAATTTCCAGGCGCATCGGTCTTCGCAGGCACCGTGAATCAGTCTGGCGCGCTGGAGATCCGGGTCAGCAGGATTGGGCGCGATACGGCGTTTGGCCGCATCCTCAACGCGGTTGAGGAGGCTGAGCGCTCACGTGCCCCAATTCAAAAGACTGCGGACAGACTTGCAGGGTATCTCGTTTGGTTTGCGCTCGGCTGTGCTGTCCTGACATTCATCATCACTCGCAATCTGACCTCGACCATATCCGTCATCATTGTTGCCGGCGCTTGCGGAATCGCAGCCGGAACTCCTCTGGCTATTCTCGGGGGAATCGGGCGGTCAGCGCGAGAAGGTGCAATTATTAAAGGTGGGTTGTACCTCGAACTCTTGAGTTCGGTGGACACCGTCGTCTTCGACAAGACCGGCACACTGACTTTCGGAACTCCTGAAGTCACTTCGATCCTGGCTGCCGATGGGCATACGGAGCAGGAGGTTCTTGAAATCGCCTCGATTGCCGAGGAAAGATCGGAACATCCTTTAGCCAAGGCCATCGTCAACAAGGCGGCGGAGTCCCAACTGGAAGTATTAGATTGATTGTCGCGTGGATCACCGGAGAATTCTTGTTGGAAGCAAAGCATTTCTTCGGGACAACAACGTTGTTCTTAACGGGGCAGGGTCTAGTGGAAATCCCTCGTCCGAGATACTGGTCGCCTGTAATGGAGTGTATCTCGGTGCCATCGGAATCGCGGATACCTTGAGACCTGAGGCCAAACAATCCGTGGCTGTTCTTCATTCTCTGGGAATTCGGACCGTCCTTTTGACGGGCGACGCCAAGCTTGTAGCAGAATCGATTGCCAAAGAAGTCGGGATCGATGTCATCCACTCAGAAGTCCTACCGGATCAGAAGAGCGAGGTCATTAGAGAGCTAGTGAGGAGCGGCAGAAAGGTCGCCATGGTCGGGGATGGAATCAACGATGCGCCGGCATTGATGCAAGCAACGGTCGGTATTGCCATGGGATCGGGTACTGAGGTCGCCCGCGAGAGCGCAAAGATCATGCTGATTGGCAACAATCTCCTGCGATTGGTGGATACGATCAAGATTTCCCGTCGCTGCCATCGCACGATCATGCAAAACTTTGCCGGAACCCTGGCCGTGGACAGTGTGGGCGTCGGATTGGCTGCGTTCGGTATGCTTAACCCCCTACTCGCGGCGTTCATTCATGTGGCGTCCGAGCTTACCTTTATCCTGAATTCGGCCAGGCTACTACCTCGCAAGAGATGACGAACGAGTCGTCTGGAGAAATCCGAAAAGGCCAGTTTTGGACAAATCTCGCTCACGCCAACCGAGGTCATACATCGCTGATGCTGGGGTCGCGGTCGCGAATTATGATTGGCCTACTACTGTTCTTGCCTGCACAAGAGGTGCCCGATTCTGCCCTAACTTCGGCTAAGCCTTAGTCTATGTGTGGGTTACGCTGCGCAGCGGATCAATTCTGTACGAAACGGTATGACTAGCAAATTCGGATGGTTGCAGGCCGCCGCAACCAAAGTGTTTCCTCAATCACGTCCGCAAACCCTCAGGCAGCAGCCTGCTTTGCAATTGGCTGAACTTCCCGCAGGAGACCGGTATCCACGTCGAAATAAGGCCTCACACAGGAACGCCCTTTGCGCGGGATATTTAATGTCTGGGCAGGCCCAGTTCAACGCTTCTGGTACGGGTGGAAGATGTAGTCCTTCGCCTTCACAACCGTATGGCACGCGTTTCCGCAGTCTGAGAGGCTTTTGGGATCGGCCGTGAACTGGTCCGATGCAGCTTCGTAGTTGAACACCGCGTATCCCCATCCGCCGCTTTTCGGAAATCTCTTGCTGTCCTTCTCCATAACGAATGCCTGGCTGAAGACGTCTGGCACATCCACCACGAAAGGGGCCTCCGTGCTCTTCTTCGGCTTCCACTGGAGTTTCGCGAGCTTCGAGCCTTCGGGGAAAGGCTGGCCATTCCCAGGAATGCCGGCCTTGTACGCATTGATTATGGTCGGATTCCCGACGATGACCTTCAGCACTTCGTCAGTTCGGGCGGAAGAGACCACCGACCAGTCCTCGTATCCCTTGAAGTCGGAGAACGCGATTCCGCTCGGCGATTTCAACGAGTATTTATCCTGTGCGTAAACGACCGCGGCGACGAGGACGGCGAGCACTGCGACGGCTGTCGCAGCGAGGGTAAAGCCGGTGATACGTTGCACGGCGGTGCGTGTTTCTATCTCCGGTTCTTGTTGTTCTTGCGTCACGGATTTCGTCACAAGTTCAGACATGCTGTGTTCTCCTTCACAAAAAAAGTTTTCTAAGCCCGATCTGCGTGCATCTCGAACGATTGCGATTAAGCTAGAGGTGAGAGGAGTAAAACAATTGGACCATAGTATCGACGATACCTTCATATCAAATGTGCTTTGATCCATTTTCGGGACCAGCTGGCGGCAGGTTGACTTCGCCACTGCGGTCGATACGAAAGTATGGGCAATACCACTGTCCAATTGCGCGGCCCATTTTGTTCTGGCTGGATGGTGACAGCTTTATGTCACCGCGTGGGACGCATGCATCGCTTCGCTCGGGTGACCTGCCGCCCAGGAGGGGATCAAGGCGCTGATTGCGCGCGGTTTCCACAAGTGGGAGATGTCGGCGCGGATACTACCGGGGTCAAATCTCGGGCTAGGGCGGCGCCCGAGGCGATTCTCAACTCCGGGACGTTGAGGATGGTAGGCGTTAGCAGCCAATCTTGGCGGACATGTCTCGAAAGTCTGTGGTGATGTTCACATTTTCTGGGTGAGGGAGGTTGGATGTCTCAGAAAACCAACGCCGTAAAGCATTCTCAGCAAAGCGAAGTCCGGCCTCACCAACCGGGGCAGGAGGCTTTCAAAACCATCTTGTCCGAAGATGTCGATTGGAAACCGTTCCCGGCGTTCCCACCTTCCGTCCGGCTGGCCGTCGTCGTGGGCCAGCCCTCGCAGCCCGGCCCTTACACAATCAGGGTCAAAACGTCCCACGGCGAGAAGCTGATGCCTCACAGGCACCCGGAGGATCGAGTCTATACCGTGATTTCCGGCGTCTTTTATATCGGACTAGGTGATGAATTCGACGCGAGTAAGTTGCAAGCCTACCCGCCCGGCGCCGTAATCATACTCCCTGGCAACACGCACCATTTTCACGGGGCGAAATCCGGCGAGTACGTCACGCAAATAACCGCCATGGGGCCGCTTGGACTGGAATATCTCAGCGCGAAAGACGATCCGCGAAACAACAACATATCGAAAGGAGTCATCAATGGACACCGTACAAATCGGGCAGAAGAGCTACGAGATGCCCCCGCGAGAGGGGATCAGCATCGCGCATTTTCTCACCGTTACCGACGTCGAGCGATCGGCTCGCTACTACGAAAAGGTCTTCGGCGCTCGCATTCTGAGCATGGGTGACGGCAACGCGCCTCCATACCTTCAGCTTGCGAATATCTGGATGATTCTGAACGTCGGGGGTGGGCCGACCCCGGATAAGCCGACGGTAACGCTCAGCGTCCCCGACCCGAATCACATTAACAGCTTTATGAATTTCCGCGTTGCGGATATTCAAGCGTGCTACGAATTGTGGAAAAGTCGAGGGGCCGAGTTCCTAACGGAACCGATTGCCAAGTACGGCGAGATTCGCTGCTACATCCGCGATCCGGACGGTTACATCATCGAAGTCGGACAGAGCACCGATCTCAAGTACGGTTAACGCCCAGCCCGGACGGGATGCGGATGTTCGGATTCCCGAGCGGCTGACGTGAGCGCTAGCTCGCGCATGATCGGAATCGGAGTCGTCAATGAACAGCGTACAAATCGGACTACCTGGGTGCACAGAAATTGAAGGCCCAAGATGAACGATCAACAAAAGAGCGAGCAGCATTTCGGAGTGCGAAATCAAGAGATCCGCGCGGCACTGGATCAGCATTGGGCGGCGTCCGACGCCAACGATTTTGAAACCGAGCACCGCATCTATCACGAGGACGCGGTGCTGGAATACCCGCAGTCAGGCGAGCGAACCCGCGGTCGGCGCAACATACAGGGCCAACGCGCGAGTCAGCCGAACAAAAAGCGGTTTTCTATTCCACGAATCATTGGCGGCGGTGATCTTTGGGTCACCGAATTCATCCTGACCTATGATGGCAAGCCGTCCTACACCGTGAGCATCATGGAGTTCAGGGGAGACAAAGTTGCGCGGGAAACGCAGTACTTTGCAGATCCATTCGTGGCTCCTGCATCGCGCGCGCAATGGGTCGAACGGATGGACAACTAATCCCGACGCGTGAGGATTCGCCGGCGGCAGCGCCATTTGCCGTTTGCAGATCTTGCGATGGAGGTACAAGCGATGGATTGGAAAGGGTTGGTCCAGTTTGCGCTGATGGGCAACGCTAATTTGGAACAATATGCCATCCTGCTGGTTCGCGTTTCGATCGGGTTGTTCTTCGCCATCTCCGGGGCAAACAAATTGTTTGTCGCTGGCGGCACGAAACCTGTCTACGACACGCTCGTTAAGGCCAAAATCCCGTTCCCCCGCCAGACGGCTTATTTCGTATCGAGTGTCGAGTTCATTGGCGGATCCCTGGTGACCGTGGGGTTTCTTTCGAGCCTGGCCTGCGTAGCTTTAATGATCGATATGATTGTCGCCACGCTGACCAGCGCGGTTTCAACCTTGCCAAAGGGACTTTCATTTCTTAGCTGGCTCGACGATTTCCTCTATCTTCCGGAAGTCCTGTACGTGCTCTTCTTAATCTGGCTGATCTGCTCTGGTTCGGGAAAGCTCAGTGTTGATTACTGGCTCGCACGCAAATTACTGGGGTGATCGGCAGCCCCGTTGACTCGCGCCTGGCATCCAACAAGAGGAAAAATGAAAGAAAAAAACACGCACGAAGAGATTGCAAGGCTCGCCTACGAATTGTGGGAGCGCAGGGGCCGCCCGCTCGGTTCGCCGGAAATTGATTGGTACGCGGCGGAGAGTGGTTTGGGCGTGCAGGATTCGCGAGAGGAGTTCATGCTCCCTGGTGTCCGCTTTGAGCCAGAAGAACGTGCCTATCGCGAACCCTGAGTTCAGCGTGGTTATATAGCAAGAACTCTTGCCAGACGCATAGCGGTTGAACGATTCTGCGTACCGCGATAGTGTGTAAGCCCGCCTTTTCGGTGGATTCTTGGGAAGGAACCATCCATGAGGACCGCGGCCCCTATCTCGTTTGCTGGTTCACAGCTGGCAGAAACCCGTCACGTATGCGCATTCTTCAACAGCGAAGAAGAAGAATACCGCGTACTCCTTCCTTTTATTAAGGATGGATTCGAGTGCAACCACAAGGCTGTTCATGTCGTTAATCCGGATCAACGAAGCGAGCACTTGCAGCGGCTGATCACAGCGGGAATTGACCCCGCTGCAGCGGAACACCGCGGCCAATTCGAGCTTCGAATTAATAGCGAAACATACCTTCGCGATGGCCGATTCGATCAAGATCGAATGTTGCATGCGTTCGAACAGATTGCCAGTGTTAATGCGACCGGAGGGTTCCCGCTTAGCCGCATAGTTTGCCGAATGGACTGGGCGGCCGAAGAGAAAACCCACGTGAACGATCTGATCGAATTCGAATCACGAGTGAATCATGTGTGGGAGCATCACGACGACGCAGTGATTTGTACCTACCATCTTGGGAAATTTGGTGGGGACACCGTGATCGACATCATGCGCACGCATCCGATGATCATCATTGGCGGAACTCTCCAACGAAATCCATTCTTCGTAACTCCAACCGAATTCCTTCGAGAGTTCCGCGAACGACGAACTGGGCGGAGCACATCGACCTCAGCAGGAAGCTAATATGGCAGCCGAACCCGAAAGTCCCGCCGAGGAAGTCAGGCAGCTTCGGCGCTGTATCAACGACTTGGTCAGCGTGCTTGCCCTACCTGCCACTTGGACTGGCGGTGCACCCTCACAAATTGTTGGCAATTCGCTCGATGCTCTGTTGAATATGTTGAGCCTCGACTTCATCTATGCGCGGCTAAGAGCGTCAACGGGAACAGGATTTACCGAAATCGTGCGAGTTGGTTCAGCCTGGGAGTCCGAGCCTCGGCCGGAAGAGATTGGTGTGAAACTCCAACCATGGTTGGAAAATGACTCCGAAAAAATGCCGGTGGTTGTAAGGAATCTTTTCGGAAAACCCACGATTACGTTAGTGCCCTTCCAATTGGGGATGTACGCGGAAATTGGCGTAATCGTGGCGGGTTCTCAAAGAACTGATTTCCCTCAACAAACCGAGAGACTCGTTTTGAACATAGGGGCGAACCAGGCTGCCATCGGGCTGCAGGAATCGGGCCTCCTGAGTGCACAAAAGCGAGTGGCCAGCGAGCTCGATCAGCGGGTCGCGCAACGAACCGCAGAGCTTGCTGCCAGCAACGAAGAACTAAGGAAGGAGATAGTTGAACGCGAGTCAGTGGAAGAAAGGCTTCGGCAAGAAGAAACGGAACTTAAGCGCATTGAAGCGCATAAGGCAGCGATCCTGGACTCTTCACTCGACTGTATTGTAGCCATGGACCACGAAGGCTGCATTACTGAATTCAATCCGGCGGCTGAGAGAACTTTTGGTTACAGTCGAGAGAGCGTCATAGGAAAGCATTTGGCCGAGGTCATTGTTCCACCGTCGCTTCGTGAGAAGCACCGCGCCGGTTTCGCCCGTCACTTGGCCACGGGCGAGTCGCGAGTGCTTGGACGGCGCATCGAGATGACCGCGCTGTGTGCCGACGGAAGGGAAATCCCCGTCGAAATAGCAATCACCCGCATCCTACAGGATGGACCACCGTCCTTCACGGGTTATCTGCGCGACATTACGGAACGCAAGCGAAACGAAGATGCCTTGCTTGAGACCCACGCGAAACTCGCGCGGAGCGAGGAACGCTGGCGGTCGGTGTTTGAGAACTCAACAATCGGCGTCGCTTTGACCGACCTGAACGGTCGCTATATCGCGGCGAATCCCCTGTTCCAGAGGATGCTGGGATACACGGAAGAGGAACTCGGACAACTTAGTTTTCTCGACATTACCGTTGAAGAGGACCGCAAGCTCAACTGGGCGCTCATCAAGGAGCTTTTGGAAGGAAAGCGCCCGCAATTTCAGATCGAGAAGCAGTACCGAAGGAAAAATGGCAGCACGGTGTGGGTGCGTAACAGCGTTTCCATCGTGGCGGGCACAGACCGGGTACCGCAATTTCTAATGGCACTTTCCGAAGATGTTACGGAGCGCCGGCTAGCCGAGGAAGCTCTCAACGAGACGCGGTCTGAACTTGCCCATATGGCGCGGGTTACAACACTAAGCACGTTGACGGCATCGATTGCGCATGAGGTCAATCAGCCGCTATCCGGCATCGTCACCAATGCAAGTACATGTCTTCGGATGTTGGATGCCAATCCTCCAAATGTGGAAGGTGCGCGCGAAACCGCGAGAAGGACCATTCGGGACGGCAATCGCGCGTCTGAAGTGATCACGCGGCTGCGCGCACTATTTAGCAAAAAGAACGCCGCATTTGAAGTGTTCGATTTGAATGAGGCGGCCAAAGAAGTGGTTGCGCTATCCGTCAGCGAGCTGCAGGGAAATAGGGTCATTCTGCATTCGGACCTTGCCGCCGATCTGCCATCCGTCTTAGGAGATCGGGTTCAGATTCAGCAAGTCATTCTGAATCTGATACGGAATGGCTCGGATGCCACGAGGTTCGTTGATGATCGTCCGAGGGAATTGCTGGTCAAGACGGAATGCGACGAAGGCGGTGTGCGCCTGAGCGTCAAGGATTCGGGAGTGGGCATAGACTCCGAAATTGAGAAGAAGCTATTCGAAGCCTTCTATACGACGAAGAGCGACGGCATGGGAATCGGGCTTTCCGTCAGCCGCTCCATTGTGGAACGGCATCAGGGCCGCCTTTGGGCAACCCGGAACGAGGGCCCCGGCGCAACGTTTTTGTTTTCTATTCCGCGTAGTACCAATACTTAAGTCTAATAGACGCCTTCTGTATTCACCCACATTCTGGGGTGATGACGGATGCCCAGGAGCAAAAAACCATCCCACAACCTCTCGTAGTAGTAGTCGTTGATGACGACGAATCCGTTCGCGAGTCGCTCCCTGACTTGCTGAAGGAATTCGGTTTTACAGTCCTTGCTTTCTCTTCTGCCGTCGAATTCCTTGCATCCGGTAGCGCCGCTCGGACTAATTGTTTGGTGCTGGACGTCGTCATGCCAGGTACGAGTGGGCTTGATCTACAAAAAGAGCTCAAGAGTCGCGGGTACAAGATACCAATTATCTTTATTACCGCTCAAAGAGATGAGTCTATCCGTAAGCGAGTACTCGAACAGGGAGCCGTGGATATACTTCTCAAACCATTCAGCGATATCGCGCTGCGGGAGGCGCTGAGCAAAGCAATGGGGGAAAGCTGACGATCAGTTCGCTCTTGGAGATATACTGTGGCGTCAGTCGAAGCTGTCGAGTGTGAAAGAGGACGTTCAAGCATGCCCCCCACGAAGTCCATCGTATTCGTCGTTGACGATGACATTTCGGTTCGAGAATCGCTAGAACTATTGATTCACGAGGCCGGCTGGCACCCGGAGTTATTCGCTTCGGCACAAGCGTTCCTCAACCATCCACCCGCTTCCGTCCCGAACTGCCTCGTGCTGGACATTTCCCTGCCAGGACTCAACGGTCTCGACCTGCAGAAGCGGGTTATCGCGGAGCGACCTGAACTGCCGATCATTTTCATTACGGGGCACGGCGACGTACCGAAAACAGTTCAAGCGATGAAGGCAGGGGCTGTCGAATTCCTGACTAAGCCTTTTCCTGATGACGTGTTGGTCGACGCCATACGCCAGGCGCTCGAACGAAGCCGAACTTCTCTCGGCCGCGCAATCGAGATGCAGACTTTGAATGACCGGTATGCATCCCTCACTCCTCGCGAGCAACAAGTCCTGAAGTTGGTGGTTGAAGGGCTTTTAAACAAGCAGGTAGCCGGAGAGCTGGGAATCAGCGAGATCACCGTAAAAGCGCACCGCGGCAAAGTGATGCAGAAAATGAAGGCCGATTCTCTGGCAGATCTGGTGAAGATGGCCGCCAAACTTAGTGGAGATTCTAGTTCAAAAGCCTGACGAGAGAGGTCTGGAAGTTCCCATTCGGCCCTCGATCTTTACTTGACGAAGTTCCTGACAAGTTGAGCGATCTCATCTGCAGCTGTATCAAGCGCGAAATGACCACCGTCAACAATATGCACCTGAGCATTCGGCACGTCGCGACGATAGGATTCAGGCTCTGAGGGATCAAAGGACGTTTCGTATTTTCCCCAAATTACCAGCAGTTGCGGCTGGTTTTTTTGCATCCACGCTTGCCACTTGGGATAGTTCTCGACATTGGTCCGATAGTCATAGAAGAGTTCGACCTGAACGTCGCCCTGGCCCGGCTGGTTCAGAAAATAGTATTCGTCCGTCCACAGATCTGGGTTGTGGCGCTCAATGTCCGGATCACCACCGGCGTGACGCGCGCGAGTAGTGGCCAGGGAAAGAAGATTGGTTCGCAGCGCGCTTTCGTTTGCTGCCCTGTCGGCCCAAAACGCGCGCCGGGTCTTCCAGTTAGCTCCTAAGCCTTCGTTGTGCGCCACGGCATCCTGCACGATAAGCCGTTCGACGCGATCGGGATGTGCGAGGATCATGCGAAAACCAACCGGTCCGCCGTAGTCCTGCATATAAAGGCTGAAGTGCGAAAGCCCGAGCGCCTCGGTGAAGTGGTTCATGACCTCGGCGATATGGTCGAACGTGTATGTGAATTTCTTCGGGTCAGGCCAATCACTGTGCCCGAAGCCAGGATAGTCGGGCGCGACGAGATGATAGCGATCCGACAGCCTGTCGAACAAAGGTTCGAACATACGCGACGAAGAGGGAAGGCCATGTAAGAGCAGGATGGTCGGCGCGTTTTTCTGTCCAGCCTCGCGATAAAAGATCGAGAGGCCATCCACTTGAATCGTGCGATAGAGAGTAGGGTGTTCCACGACATATTCCTTTCTTTCGTTTTGGCCCAGCAGCGAAAATGGTGCGAGCAAGGCCGCAACGAACAAAGCGATTCGCAAAGTGTGGAGGCTGCGAGTTGATCGAGACCGATGAGAAGTTTGCATAGTCTTGCTCCTGAAACTGATTGTTGTGTGCAACTTGTCGACGATACCGGCCGAATGCCGTTGAGCACTGCTCCTCAGCTGCGTACTCTGGTCCTTAGAAGAGGCTGATCTGCAACTTCGAAGATAAACTCCAGTTCCACAGGCGTGCCGAGAGGCAGGCTCGCAACACCATAGATCAGACGCGTCGGGTTTTTCCCACTTCCGAATACTGCCTGCAGCAAGTCCGAAGCGCCATCGACGACCTTCGGGTGTTCGCGAAAGTCCCCTGAAGTCGCTATCGACACGCCGAGCCGGACGACACGAGTGATTCTGTCGAGTGAACCCAAATGTTCACGCGCAACTGCCAACCCATTGAGCGCCGCAAGTTGAGCCGCCTTCCGGCCTGAGTCAAGGTCAATCTCAGCGCCAACGCGTCCAATGAATTTTGCTTCATGTCCTTCTGTGGGAAGCATTCCACTGAGAAACAGGAGCCTGCCGCTTTGTACGGTTTCGGCGTAGGTTCCGAACGGTTGAGGCGGAGCCGGGAGGTTAATACCGAGCTCTTTCAATCGCTGCTCGGCACTTGGCCCAGTCGACTTGTTGGAGTTCCTTGTGGCGTGCTGTTTCATCTTCGTAGTCCATTTCACAAGCGCGTTCGTAGAGCTGATGAAAACAAAAGCGTCAAGCAGAAACAACTAGACGAAGGTATTGGAAATACTTTGGTATCGGGCGTGGATCTCCCTGTGGTCTTAGACAGGACTCCCTTCGACAGAAGAAAGATGGAATCCGGGACAACATACGAAGGTATCGCCGATACCTTTGTGCAATTGTTTTCCTCGCAAACCGCTGGCTCAATCGCGAGCGTCTGTTGAGTGCACGCCAGGAGCGAACATGTTCGCGAAGAAAACAACAATCGTCACCGGAGCGCAGCAGGGAATCGGCGCCGGGCTCGTCGAGGGCTTTCTGAAGAGCGGCTATAACGTGGTCGCGACGTCGCTTGACGCCAGCAAAACGCTGGCCGCAACAGCGGACCTTGCCATCGTTAATGGAGATATCCGCGATCCGGAGACGGCCTCAAAATCTGTCAAAGAAGCAATCACACACTTCGGAAGTATCGATGTCCTCGTGAACAATGCCGGCATTTACCTCACAAAACCGTTCACGGAGTTTACGACTGAGGACTTCAATACTGTGGTTTCGGTCAATCTGCTGGGATTCCTCCAGATGACACAACTGGCGGTGAACCAGATGCTGAAGCAAGGATCGGGGTGCGTGATAACTATTTCTGCCGCGCTCGCCGATAACCCGATCGCCGGCGTAAACGCTTCGGTGCCCATGATCACGAAGGGCGGCTTGAATACGGTGACGCGGCATCTGGCGATTGAATACGCAAAGCAAGGTATCCGCTTCAACGCCGTTGCACCGGGTGTTGTTGATACGCCATTACACCAAGAGAACCCTAAAGACCATCTCAGCTCGCTGCAGCCGATGGGAAGCATCGCCCAAATCAGCGACATCGTCGATGCCGTTCTGTATTTGGCTAACGCGCGGCAAGTCACGGACGAGGTTCTTCACGTCGACGGCGGCGCGCATAGCGGTCGTTGGTAGTGCCGAGAACGAATAGGTAAGGAGGGAAAAGCGATGCGCTTAGAGGTTCAACCATCGGGGAACGTAATTCGGGTCTTGCCGGGAGCCGCTGCAAATGAAGATGCGTCCGATGAACGTTTGCTCGTCGCGAAGGCCAAGTCAGGACATGACGACGCTTTCGGCGAACTGTATAAGCGTCACCATCTGAGGGCCTATCGCACGGCTCTCCGCATACTTCGCAATCAACAGGACGCGGAGGATGCAGTGCAGAGGGCATTTCAGCGCGCGCTCCTGAACCTGGAGCGATTCCGTGAAGACTCGAGTTTCTCAACGTGGCTGACGCGCATAGCGATCAATGAAGCTTTGATGTTGTTGCGCCAGCGTCGCATAAGGAAACCACTCCTTGAAAATGGCGTGAATCTCGAACAGGCGAATGGCTGCGCGGACGTTGCGGACGGCAGGCCTACGCCTGAAGAAATCCTTTGCGAAAGCGAACGACGGGCAACGCTGCTTCATGCAATCGGACAACTCCGAAAAAACTTGAAGGTCATTGTCCTCTACCGAGAATTACAAGGGCTAACCAGTGCGGAAACCGGTCAACTCCTAGGTCTTACTATCAGCGCCGTTAAGGCGCGTACCTTTCGTGCGCGAAAGCTTCTTCGAAAGTACATTGAACGCAAGTTTGTGGGAGCCGAGTTACTGGCCAGGCCGCAAAAAAGAAAGGCATGACGGTTCATGCGAAAGTCCCTTTTCCGATTGGAAGCTGATTCAGCAGCGAGAGCGGAGCATTTCGTTTTCCTGATGCTGACATTGGCCTCGTGTTCAGAGCGGGGAGCTTATTCCCAGGATGTGCACCAACATTTGCGGGCCGGCTACCGTAGTCCCATAGGTCACAATCTTATGAGTCGCTATGCGCGGACGTCCGAACCGATACCAAAGTATCGGCGATACCTTCGTCTAATTGCCGCACTCTCCAGCTTGTGGTGTCATGCCGTCAGACCGATTCAGTCGAAAAGGTCCAGCAACGAGTAAGGAGATGAGATATGAAAATCTTGCAGGTGCTAACTTCACACGATCAGCTCGGCAATACAGGCCGTAAGACCGGATTTTGGCTTGAAGAAGGCGCGGCCCCGTACTTTGTTTTCAGAGATGCTGGTGTCGATCTCACGCTAGCCTCCCCAAAAGGCGGTCAGCCTCCGATCGATCCGAAGAGCGACATGCCGGAAAATCAGACTTCGGCGCAGGTGCGGTTCAAGAAAGATGAGAAGGCGCTGAAAGCCTTTGCAAACACCCTGAAGCTTGCGGATGTGAAGGCGGAAGACTTTGATACGGTGTTTTATACGGGCGGTCACGGCCCGATGTGGGATCTCGCCGAGGACCCTGTGTCCATCGCTCTTCTCGAATCGTTCTACAATTCCGGCAAACCAATTGCCTTGGTCTGCCATTCACCTGGGGTGCTTCGCCACGTTAAGTACAAGGGTGAGCCGCTCGTGAAAGGGAAGCATGTAACCGGCTTTACGAATGGCGAAGAAGAAGAGGTAAAGCTCACCAAGGTTGTGCCTTTCCTTGTTGAAGATGAACTTCTACGCCTCGGTGCCATCTTTGAGAAGAAGGCGAATTGGGAGCCCTTTTCCATTACCGATGGTCGCCTTATCACCGGCCAGAATCCCGCATCATCGACCTCGACGGCTCAAGGCCTTATGAAGCTACTCGGGGAGAGAGCAGCCAGCGCTTCTGCCTGAGTGGACGATCACATCGGTTCGTCGTTCTTATCGATGATGGCGGTAAGGCGATCTCGCCGCCTTACCGAAAACTCCAAAGCAAGGTCGGGAGCAGGTCAGCAGCAGCGAATTGCGATTTAGAGGCGAGCGAGCAAGCAAGCATTCCGTAGTGCAACCAGCGAAGGAGAATATATGTCAGTCACTAAGGCAGTGCAGCAAATCACGGAACCAAATCCCCTCGATTTTGTACCCGACGAAATTCCGTTCGACATTCCGTATGGCGCGCCGATATCTCTCGAACGCGCCCAGGCAGCCATTAATCCCGCTGTGGCAGAGGCGAAGAAGCGGAGTTGGAAGATGAACGTAGCTGTGGCCGATTCCGGCGGCAACCTCGTTGCCTTTCAACGGATGGACGGCGCGATGCTTGCGTCCATTCAGATTGCGGAACACAAGGCACGGGCAGCCGCGACCTTCCGGCGCCCAACCAAGGTATTCGAAGACGGTATCAACCTCATGCATCTCAACTACCTGCTCGCATTCGATGGAGTTATTGCGTCTCGCGGCGGCATTCCACTGATTGAGAAAGGCTCGATCATTGGCGCAATCGGTGTTTCTGGAGGCGCGGATTCCCAGGACGAGATCGTTAGCAAGGCAGGCGCGGCAGTGATTAACGAAGTCCCGGCAAGCAACAAATGATTCAGATTTCGAGCAGACATTTAGGGCAATCAAACCATTTCTGAGACCACAATTACAGAGGAGAATCCCATGGCAAGTACAAGTGCAGCGACTAAACCGGAACAGATTCGCGTGGCCCACCGGTCGCCCGCGTATTGGCGCGTCACAATCGACAACCCGCCGATCAACGTGATGGGCCCGGAAATGGTCCGAGCGTTTCAGGAACTCATCAATGCTCTTGAGGCCGACGAGCATGTCAGGGTCGTGGTCTTCGACAGCGCCGTCGAGGATTACTTCCTGAATCACTCCGATTTTTTCGCCAAGCTTGAGGATCTGACCTCAATGCCGGCTGGCCCCACGGGATTGCCGCCTTGGCCGGACTTTCTCGTGCGTCTGACTCGCGCCCCATTCGCCTCCATCGCCTTAATCCGCGGCCGGGCGACGGGCAACGGCAGCGAGCTCACGCTCGCCTGCGACATGAGTTTCGCCAGCCGCGAAAAGGCCATCTTCTCGCAATGGGAAGTGGGCGTGAGTCTGGTCGCCGGCGGAGGCCCAATGGCCCGGCTGCCCAGACTCATGGGCCGAAATCGCGCTCTCGAGGTGCTCTTGAGCTCGGAAGACATCCGAGGAGAACAGGCCGAAGCCTACGGCTACGTGAACCGCGCCCTGCCCGACGCCGAGCTAGACGCGTTCGTAGAGGCGTTCGCGACGCGGATCGCCGGGTTCGACAAATGGGCGATCGCCAACACCAAGCGTCTCGTTAACACCAGCTTGCCGCCGGATGTCGAGCTCGCCGCTGGGTGGGACGCATGCATGACTTCGATCGGCCGGCCGGCTGCGCAGGAGCGGATCAAAGCGCTGATGGCGATAGGCTTCCACAAGCCGGGCGATGTCGAAAATCGACTGGGATATCACATCGGTCAGATCGCGCGCTAGACCTAAATCTTGTGCTGAGACTGCAAACGACAGCCTCGGAGAGACAGTGGAGCAGTCACATTCTTGATTAAGCCACTCTCCGGATTACGTTAATTTACGATTCCGCTTTTCCGGTGGAGTTCAATAGGCGAGGACAACACTATGAGGACCGCAACCCCTATTCAGATTGGTGATTCACAACTTGCGGAGATGCGTCATGTTTGTGCGTTTTTTAACAGCGACGAAGAAGAATACCGCGTTCTGGTGCCGTTCATTAAGGACGGATTCGAGCGTGGCGATAAGGCCGTGCACGTAGTCAATCCCGAACAACGCGATGATCACCTTCAACGCCTGGCTGCGGCCGGAATTGATACCAACGCCACCGCGCAGAGCGGTCAATTCGAGCTTCGAACCAACACCGAGGCGTACTTGCGCGGCGGCCGTTTCGATCAAGATCGCATGCTCGAAGTGTTCAAGCAGGTGGCGAGTGACAATGCCAAGGGACGTTTCCCGCTCAATCGAATTGTGTGCCGAATGGACTGGGTGGCCGATCATGGGCCTTACATCGACGACGTCGTTGAATTCGAATCGCGTGTCAACGATATATGGAGCCGTCACGACGACGCGGTCATTTGCACCTACCATCTAGGGAAGTTTGGTGGAGACACCGTGATTGACATTCTGCGAACCCACCCCATGGTCATCATTGGCGGAATTCTTCAACAAAATCCTTTCTTTGTGCCGCCACAGGAGTTCGTGCGCGAAATCCGCGAACGACGAGCAGCGCGGAATAAATCAGCTTCAACAGCATCCTGACATGACAAAACAACCCGAAGGTTCTCCCGAGGAGATCAAACGGCTCCAGCGCTGCATTAATGATTTGGTCGGTATTCTCGCTCTGCCTGCAATCTGGACTGGTGCCGAACCTTCCCGCATAGTCGGTACATTGAGCGATTCATTACTGTTAATGCTCCAGCTCGATCTCATTTTTGTACGTGTGAGGGGTTCATCCGGGGAAGCCCTCGATCCAAGCGTGCGGTTCGCGCAGACATGGGAACCAACACCGCAGCCGCAAGAACTCGCCGAAGTGATCGACGAATGGTTAAGCAGCGACTCGCAAAAATGGCCCGCCGCGATACGAAAAACCTTTCGGGGCCGAGAGATTTCTTTAGTCCCGCTGCGATTAGGCCTGCACGGTGAATTCGGCGCAGTTGTTGCGGGGTCTCAGCGCGCCGATTTCCCACAGCAGACTGAGAACCTCATATTGAGTGTGGCAGCCAATCAGGCTGCAATCGGTCTGCAGGAATCAACCTCCCGGAGTGCACAGCGGCGAATCGCCAGCCACCTTGATCAACTGGTCACGCAACGAACCGCAGAGCTCGCTGCCACGAACGAAGAACTCATGAAGGCGGTCGACGTCGATACCGAGACCAGGCCGGTCCTCACGCAAGTCGAGATTGACCGGGCACGCGCATATGGTCGCGTGCGCTATGCGGATGTTGGTGAGGTTCTGTATCGGCCGGGAGAGGTGGGTGTGGCGTGCTTTGTTCTCTTATCCGCCACCTTGGAAATTGTTCAGTCTACTATCCACGGCGAACGGCTGGTCTTCAACTTATCCCCAGGAATGTTCACCGGCGAGGCGGGCATGATCGCAGGACAGCGAACCGTAGTGCAGGCCCGAGTCATGCAAGGAGGTGAAATCCTGGAGCTTCGGCCGGAAGAGCTGCGAACTCTTGTGGCGCGCGATGCAGGTCTGAGTAAGATCCTTTTGCAGGCATTTATATTGCGCAGGCTTATGCTCATCAACCGGCAGCTGGGCAATGTTGTTGTCATTGGCTCACGACATTCCGCGGACACGTTGCGCCTTCGGGAATTTCTGGGCCGAAATGGTCACCCATACACTTATGTCGACCTAGATTCGGACGAGACATCACGGAATCTCCTCGACCGCTTTGCAATCTCTATCTCCGAAATTCCGATCGTGATCGGCAACGGCAACATGGTTTTGCGCAATCCGTCCACCACACAACTAGCCGATTCCATCGGACTGAACGACAACATCAACAAAGGCTCGCTTTATGATCTCGTTATCGTGGGTGCCGGCCCAGCGGGCCTGGCAGCGGCGGTATATGGGGCCTCGGAAGGACTGAATACTCTACTGATTGAAAGCCACGCACCTGGAGGACAAGCGGGCACCAGCTCAAAAATCGAGAATTATCTGGGATTTGAAACCGGGGTGTCTGGTCAAGAACTCGCCACGAGCGCTACTAGGCAGGCACAGAAGTTTGGAGCGAAGATCGCGCTGGCACGCGCAATTGTTCAACTTCGGTGCCAACGTCGCCCTTACGAACTCGTGATGGAGGATGGGACTGTCTTCTTTGCCCGGACCATCGTCGTTGCGACTGGGGCCAGTTACAACAAGCCAACGACCGTCGCCCTGGAACGATTCGCGGGTCGCGGCATCCACTACGGCGCGACCCATCTTGAGGCTCAGCTGTGTGAGGACCAAGAGGTCATCGTGGTCGGGGGCGGCAACTCGGCTGGTCAAGCGGCTGTTTATCTTTCGCAGACAGCGCGCAAGGTTTTTATGCTCGTGCGGGGGGCCGACTTGGCCGAATCGATGTCGCGGTATCTCATCCAACGCATTTCTGGAAATCCTTCCATCGAGTTGCTCTGTAACTCCGAACTGTGCCGTCTTGACGGCGACAAAGATCTCGAAGAAGTGAGTTGGGTCAACAAGCAGACTGGGCACGTGCGTTCAGTCGTAACCCATCACCTCTTCGTAATGGCTGGAGCCTCGCCTAATACCAACTGGCTGCAAGGCCGTGTCGCTCTTGATGAGAAAGGCTTTATCCTCACCGGACGCGACCTACCACTGCCGATCGATCCAGATCGGAATCCTCCTTGGCCGCTTTCGCGCCCACCTTACATGCTCGAAAGCAGCCTGCCAGGAGTGTTCGCAGTGGGTGATGTCCGTGCCGGAAGCATCAAAAGGGTGGCTTCGGCTGTTGGCGAAGGATCTACGTCCGTGAGTATGGTGCATCGAGCTCTCGCCGAGCTCTAGTGGACTGGATAATGCGCGCGAGCAATACATAGTTATGCGCTCGATGGGAAAGTTTGGCTTTTGCCAAACGTCGAAGGCGGGAATTCTGCTGAACATTTGCAGAAAAATAGACTGCAAATGAGGTTAGCGAGTGCAACTGAGAAGCTCGTAACGCTAACAAAATAAATGAAAATTGGTCTGTGCAAACAGGTCAGGGTGAATTGGCAAACCCCCGCCGGATGTTGGCGATTGCCACGGACCGCTCAGAGCCTCTTAATTCCATGCGGAACGCCCCGAACAATCGCCGACTAGGTCAAAGCGAGACTTGGCAAATTCTTGGCAAAATGGATTTTTATGACAATTCCCCCGACCGGGAGAGAACGTGGATCACCGCGTAATTCTTGGTTGAAATTGGCGGGAGCGATGGGACTCGAACCCGCGAGCTCCTGCGTGACAGGCAGGCGTTCTAGCCAACTGAACCACGGCCCCTCAAACTGACTAAAAAATGACTTCCCGCTCCTTGCACAGCCTTGCACTGCCTTGCACTGCCTTGCACGTCCTTCGAAGTGAGAGGGCAGCGCTCTCGACATAGCCTAAATCGATGCTAGCTGTTCGGCATTCACTCGAAGGGTCTTAACGCACTGAGTGTGGTGCCATCCGGCCAATCGTAAAGTTGACAAACGGTTGACAAAACGGTTTTTTGAGGGAGGTCCCCGAAAAGGGGAAAAGTGAGAATAGCCGCGTATTTACTGGCGATTTGAATGGTGGGCCTGGGTGGACTTGAACCACCAACCTCGCCCTTATCAGGGGCATTTATGGTGCTATATGCATAGTATCGTGATCATTCGTAGATATTGCGGCCCTGCATCAACGTTTAGGTGAGTAGGGTTTTCGCACGACAGCAACTTGGGACCGGCGCCATCAAGTCGGTGCATCCACGATGTGGGAAGAGGAGGTTGCTGCGCTTCTGCACGAGCATCGGGTCAGCATTCAGACCCGAAAGGCAGTAGAGCGTCTGCCTGCCAAGCAGCTGTGTTATTTGCGATCTCCTGTAATCAATTCTTCTGAGTGCATCAACTGGTCTCACCCAGATTTTGATGCGTAAGAACCGTTTTGCTCGGGCGGCGGTTTGGAGAACCGCCAAATAACCTTCACCGATCGGTGTTCACGAAGTGAAACACGGCCCGCAATGGTCGTGCTGCCCCTTCCGAATGCCGCCGTCTGCAACTGCATTACTTCGAGTTGCCCATACTCCGAGCTTCGACAGCAATCGCGGAGATCTTAGTTACTTCGTGTCAACGATAGGCGTCGACTGAAAATGGGAAATCGTAATTCTTGCTTTTTCCTTCGAAACGATTGCCAGCTGTATAGCGTGCGTTTTAATCTCTACGCCATCTCTGGCTGCCGTACTTCGGACTTTAGCCGTGAGTATGCCAACTACCCCTATGGTGCGAATGAGAACGTCTTGCACTTGGAATGAAGTGAACCTCATGGAGTGATGGCGCAAATCCGCGAGGAGCTCTTTTTTACTAAGAGTGTCTCCGTTCGGGCGCACAAGCAGGTAGTCGTCCGCGTAGATTCGCTCCAGCGATGGAATGTCGCCGGACTTCAGCACTTCCAGGAACTCTTCGTAAAACGCCTGGACTTCTTCTTTACTGATCGAGATAACGGAGTTCTCCGCCATAGATGTTCTAGTTATCGCCGTCTACTAGGCGGCGAATCTGTCGCCGCACATCGGGAGGCCGCTTTGGACGACTCAGGAGTGGCTCCGATTAATTGCCCGACCGCCTCACCCGGCGTGGATCGAGGCATGTCACCTCGAACACAGCCCAGACTTCGAAACCGAAGTCTGGGTCTGCCGGTCTGCCTAGAAGTTTACGCGGTTGCGACATTCACCTTTCGCTCCACGAATTCGAGGAGATCGGCATTGATCTGGTCTGCGTTCGTGGTGGGCATACCATGCGGAAACCCGGGATAGGTTTTGAGCGTTCCGTGCTTCACGAGCTTTACCGATTTCGCGCCGCTGGCCTCAAAAGGACAGATCTGATCGTCCTCGCCATGCATCACTAGAACTGGGATGACGATGTTCTTTAGATCTTCGAAAAACTCAGTTTCAGATAAGGCTTTAACGCAGTCGTACTGAGCCTTTATCCCTCCCATCATCGCCTGGCGCCACCAATTGTCCCGAATGCCCTGTGAGATCTTTGCACCGGGACGGTTGAAACCATAAAAGGGCATGGTTATATCCTGATAAAACTGGGAACGGTGGTTTGCTGTCCCGTCCCGAAGTTGGTCGAAAACCGCCATCGGGAGACCGTCGGGATTCTTGTCCGACTTTAACAGTTGCGGAGGAACTGAACTGATGAGCACTGCTTTGGCGACTCGCCCTTTGCCATGCTGTGCGACGTAGCGCGTCAACTCGCCACCGCCCGTGGAATGACCGATGTGAATTGCGTTTTTGAGATCAAGCGCTTTGACAAGTTCGGCAACATCGGCAGCATAGGTGTCCATATCATTGCCGTTCACCGTTTGAGTGGAGCGGCCGTGCCCGCGCCGATCATGAGCGACGACCCGGTAGCCCCGCGCCAGAAAAAACATCATCTGGGCGTCCCAATCATCAGCGGACAATGGCCAACCATGATGGAAAAAGATAGGTTGGCCGGTACCCCAATCTTTGTAATAAATCTTAGTCCCGTCTTTCACTGTGATCGTGTCCATATTCATTCTCCTTTTTCGTTTTTTGACTCGTGTTTTGTGCCAAATCTAGCGAAGCCAACAGCATTAACCCGGCAGCGGAGGATGCGTCCGTGCAATCCGCTCCCATTCCAGGTGACTCGTAACTAGGACTCCATCGACACCTGCGCTTGAAGTTCGCAGAGTTAACCGGTCCCCATTTAACGTGAGTGCTCGCAACTGCCTCCCATGGATCAGATTGGGCAGAAGAGCAACCGAGGGAATGTGCGTTACAGTCTCGTTGGTCTCATCGACTTCGTAAGTACCGCAGTAAGCGATGTATCCGCTTCCGGATTCCACATATTCTTCGGGCGTTCCTTTGTGCCAATCGCGAGATTGAAAAGCAGAACGCCCAGGCTTCATAAGTTGGGCTGACACAAACCCATCCGCCGTGTAGATGAGATAGCCCACCGGTTTAGGCCCAAGAGGATTGGTGTGTTTGCATCCTTCTTTCTCTTCCGTGTAGGACACCAAGGTCCAGACTCCGATGAGTTGGGTAGAAATGTTTTCAACTGCCAGGTCTTGTTGCGCGGTATTCAGCATTAGATTGAAGCCGTCAGTGATTGTTCTCTGAGGGTCTTATAGTCCGTATATCCATGTTCTCCGCCGCCGTAGAAAGTCGATCGGTCGTGGGCGTTAAGTGGCTGGCTCTCTCTAATTCGCCTGACAAGATCTGGATTTGCGATGAAGAGACGACCGAACGCAATCGCGTCTGCATGCTTGTTTTCGATGGCCAGTGCGGCACTTTCCGGGGTGTACGCGGCTGCTGAAAGAAGAGGTCCATGAAACACCTCGCGAAAGAGCGCCGCATTATTCATTGCGTCTTCGTGGAGTTCGTCCGTTAAACCCATCTCCGATCCCTTTGCCTCGATCAGATGCAGATAGGAGATGCGGCGCTTATCGAGCTCCTGAATAACAAACGTGAACAGTTCGAGAGGATTACTGTCCCGAATTCCCCCGTATTGCCCGAAGGGCGACAGGCGTATGCCTACTCGATCGGGCCCAATCGCAGCTGTAACTTCATCAACGATGTCCAGGAGGAATCGAACGCGTTTCTCTTTCGACCCACCGTAGGGATCGACGCGCTGGTTCGTCCCATCTTCCAAAAACTCCTCGATCAGATGGCTGTTTGCTCCTTGTACTTCAACTCCATCGAATCCAGCTTCCATCGCGTTGAGGGCAGCCTGCCGGAAGGTTCCGACGATTACGGGAATTTCTGCGGTTTCCAGAGCACGCGGAACCTCAATGGGCACTTGCTGGAAGTCCTTTGTGAACCCAGGAAGATTGGGAGGGATAGGAGAAGGGGCTACTGGCAAAGATCCAGCCGGCAACAAAGACGAATGCGAGTTTCGTCCGTTGTGTTGAATCTGCATGAACATGCGACCACCGCCGGCGTGCACAGCGTCTGTCACGCCACGCCACCCGGCAATCTGTTCGGCTGTATAGATTCCTGGAGAACTTGGGTAGCCCTGCCCCTGAGCGCTGACCGCGGTTCCCTCCGAAATGATGAGGCCGGCTGAGGAACGTTGCGCGTAGTACTCCGCATTCAATGCGGTGGGCACATTGTTAGCGCCAGCGCGCATGCGCGTGAGAGGTGCCATCACAATACGGTTGGGGAGTTGGATCGCACCTACCCGAAGAGGAGTGAAAAGTATCCCGATGGACATGATTAGCCTTCTCCTTTTCGAAGTACGTGCAATAGATGCGACGCGAATCTGCTTTGCCGAGCCTAGAGATCAAGTCGAGCGCGCCACGGCTAGCGTGCGCGGAGATTGTTCGGCCAGAGTAATTTCGCCCATGTCGATGGCAACGAGCAGGGGTTCCTTCACAACCTGATAGTCTCCTTCATACGCATAAATCCGGCGCTTTGTCGGCACGATGATCCCGTCGACATCACGGTAGTCCGAGGCGTAGTTGAGACCAGTTGCTCCGCCGAGGATATCAACCGTGTAATCATGCCTGCGCAGCAGACCGTCCGGTCCGAAACACGAGATCTGTTCGCGGCTGTGACTTTTCACGCTGTTCGGAAAAGTCACCTTTAGTCGCCGCCACGTTTCGCCTTCCACCTGAATCGAGGCAATCTCTTCGGTCACGAATCCTTCCTGCGTGTAAAGAAACGGAGTGTTGAGATAAGTCCACAACGCTTCGCCACAAAAGTAAGCCACGTGGATGTCATCCCATGGGGTGGATCTTTGATGCCCGGCAAAGGATTTTTCAGGGTCATCGCGTGACTCAATCAACGTCCCATCCGTTTTTTCCATAACGATACGAGCGGGCTCAAAGACCGAGCGCTTGTCCTGGCCAGGGAAGTCAGTGGTGAGGCGCTCTTTCTTCGTCTCAATCGTCATGATGACGTCTTTAAGAGCGTCACCCTTACTCTTCACGAACCAGATCGCTCCGGTGATCGATGCGGCAACTCTTACGGACTGCACTCTGCTCCAGCGCTCTAGTCCACCGTGTGCTTTCACTGCCAAGTCCAATAGATTGCTCATCAAAGCTCCTTGCATGATGTCTTGCTTTGCTGGCTGAAGGTCCAGTAGGCAAGCGCCCACGGCTTTTCCAGGGCTCCTGAGGTTCGGCGAGGATACTGCGGTGCCCAGTGCTACTACTGTCCCTTTTTGCACAGTCACGAGAATTTCACTGTCAGGTTCTTCTTTTGTTCCTCGCTAAACTCGCTCATTTAGCCCGGTTGAGACTTGGCGTCCCTCTTGTTCCGGTTGTTGTAGAAGCTCCAGGCGGCGGCAGCAGTCAAACACGACGGGCAGAGACATCACTACATACCGTTCGGATAATGAACGGCTCTTGATCCAAGTAGGAGCGGATTGTCGGCTCGGAAGTGATGGATTCTCTGTCGGATTAGTATCGACACACGCCCTAGTGCTCATTGCGCCGAGCAGATTCGAGAAAGTTGGGTCTAAAGAATCTTTCGGTGATCCCAGCCTCTTAGACGTGAGCTTGCTTCTTGCTCACGAGATCGTTTTTCAACGTGTGCCAAAGTGGACAGTCGGCCACTATGTGTAAAGCGTATCATCCAGCCTCTACGGCAGGTATCAAACGTCGCGCAGCGTTCTGATCACTGCGCTAATTCCTCAGCAGTGGCGCGCGACTATGGTCCGACAGGCGCCAAATCGAAAAAGGGAAAAGATATGAGCAGAACTGAAATGATACTGGCTCCCAAATCCGTAACGAATGTGGATGCCATTTATTACAAGGATGCAACGGAACTGGCTTCTCTGATTCGAACGAAGCAGTTGTCGTCGCGGGAAGTTGTTCAGGCACATCTCGATCGGATCGAGACGGTCAATCCGAAGGTCAACGCGATCGTCACCCTGCTGGCGGAGGAGGCGCTCAAGGGTGCAGACGCGGCGGACAAGGCTGCGAGGAACGGCGAAGCGCTCGGCCCTCTCCACGGCGTGCCGTTCACGATCAAAGATGCCATCGACACGGCGGGTGTGCTGACGCAACGCGCCTCCAAGATCTTTGCAGGAAATATTCCCGAGAGAGATGCCACCGTTGTGACACGTTTCAAGGCTGCAGGCGCGATCCCTCTCGCCAAAACCAATCTTCCTGAATTCTCGGCCTGGCAGGAGACGGACAATCTAGTGACGGGCCTGTCTAGGAATCCGTGGAATTTGGAACGCACGCCGGGTGGCTCAAGCGGGGGAGAGTCAGCTGCGATTGCCGCCGGTCTCTCACCAATCGGAATCGGTAGCGACCTTGCGATTTCGGTCCGCGGTCCAGCTGCACTGACGGGTATTGTCGGGCTCAAAGCGACACACGGTCGCATTCCCTATACTGGCCATTGGCCGGAAGTGCTCAATAGATATTTCCACATTGGACCGCTGGCCCGCAGCGTGCGCGATATCACGACGGCGTTTTCCATTATGCAAGGACCGGATGGTATCGATGGACTTGCCATTCACGCGAGGGACGCTGGTCCTGCTGACGCACCGGTTGCCGGCAAGGCGCTGCGTGTCGGTTGGCTGGTTGAACCAGGATTCGGACCAGTGGATCGTGAGGTCGCGACCGCAGTTGCTGACGCGGCCAAACTTTTGAAAGGTTTCGGCTGCGAGGTTGAGCCAGTTCGAATACCGCTGCTCGAGCAAAACAACTATTTCGACCCCGCCATCACGCTTTATGGTGCTGAACTGGGACGCTACATTCGACGGTTCGTCGGGGACCGGGCAGCGGAGCTGCATTTCATCGGGAAGATTTATGTAACGTCGCCAGATCCTTCATTGGGGGAGTACATGGACGCGGAAATGAAAGTGGACAAGCTCAAGGGGGCGTTCGCCGGATATTTTCGGGAATACGATGCGCTGCTGTGTCCGGTGATTCCGTTCACCGCTCCGCTTCCTGGCCAAGAAAGCTACTTAATCAATGGTGAGAAAGTACCGTCGACGCATATGATGCGTGCTACCGTGCCGTTCAACCTAGCTGGTCTGCCCGCGCTTTCCGTGCCATTTACGTTCAGTTCAGAGCAGTTGCCGATCAACGTGCAACTGGTCTCTCGATGGCTGGATGAAGCGACGATTCTTCGCCTTGGCTCATTGATCGAAGCGGGGAACAAGGCGCAACACGGTCACCCCGATCTCTAATTTCCCAAGGTCGTCCGAGGGGCTCTCGCGTCGACACACCGGTTTGCAATCGCTGGCCGGAGGCGTCGTACACCACGGCCGCGAACCTGGCGGTAGACGGTGGCACAAACGCCTAACCAACGCTCGCCTGCATAACTCGCCTGCATAATATGAACGAAGCGACTATCGCAACACTTTAGAAATGACGACGCGATTAGGGCTACTGCGCAAAGGGGAACAGGTTGACGAAAACTATTGAATCGATGCTCTTCTCACCGGAAAACGTCGGCGAAATCTCTCTAAAGCATCGCGTGGTCATGGCCCCACTAACACGCTCGCGCTCGGAACAGCCTGGCGATATCCCAGGCAAGCTGATGCTCGAATACTATTCGCAGCGTGCAACCGAAGGTGGACTCATCATCTCCGAAGCGACTTCCATTTCGATTGCCGGACGCGGATGGTTTGGCGCACCCGGTCTATATTCCGACGAGCAAGTCGCCGGCTGGAAAAGACTCGTAGACGCCGTCCACGCCAAAGGCGCCCGCATGTTCTCGCAACTCTGGCATGTCGGCCGTTCTTCGCATGAATCCATGACCAACGGCGCAATGCCGGTCGCGCCTTCCGTCGTTCCCGAGTATTGGCGGGACGCTACGCCCAGCATCTCAACACCCAGTGGCTGGTTAAAACCCTCGCCACATCGCGCCCTCGACATTGCGGAGATCCCGAAAATCGTCGAAGACTATCGCAAAGCCGCCGAGCGCGCGAAAGCCGCTGGCTTTGACGGTGTCGAACTTCATGCTGCTAACGGCTATTTACAAGATGAATTTCTGCAGGACGGCAGTAACAAGCGAACGGACGCCTACGGCGGCTCGATCGAAAACCGCTCTCGCTTCCTTCTCGAAGTGATCGAGGCCCTGATTTCCGTGTGGGGCGCCAATCGGGTTGCGGTGCGCATTGGACCCGGCGGAACCTGGAACTCCATGTCAGACACCAATCCGGCCGCGCTCTTTGATTACATCGCCGAGCGGTTGAACCATTTCGCGTTGGCGTATCTGCACATCATCGAGCCGCGCATCAAGGGCAACGAACTCGTCAGTGAAGGCCAGCACCCGGTCGCAACGGAGCGACTTCGGAAGATTTTCAAAGGGAAAATTATCGCCGCGGGAGGATTCGAGCCCGATACTGCCGAGGCCATTGTCGAAAACGGAGACGCCGATCTGGTAGCCTTCGGCCGTCATTTCGTTGCGAACCCGGATTTGCCCAGGCGCATAAAGCTGGGACTGCCGCTCAACGACTACGACCGCACGACGTTCTACACGTTTGATTTCCACGGCTACACCGACTATCCATTCTATGAGCAAAAACGTGATGGCGTATTGTCTGATCCATTTTGTCCGCAACTTCAAAATTCTGCTTTCTATTTCGACAGTCGCCTTCACGCGGGCGCTGCTTGTGCGTCGGCCAGCGCCGACCTGCGTTCCAAATCGAAGAACAAAGCGCTTGTGCTGGAGGCTTTCGACACGCTCTTCAATAAACGCGATTACCTCGCTGCCGAACGCTATTGGTCGCCCAACTATATTCAGCACAGCGCTCACATCGCTCCCGGACGCGAAGGCCTGTTCAACCTGATCAAGAGGCTGCCACCAACGCTGAAGTACGAACCGGGCAGTATCTTGGCTGATGGGGATTTTGTCGTTGTGCACGGGAGATTTTCGAACTTCGGGCTGCCGGTGAACTGGATTGCGGCAGATATCCTTCGCATCGAGAACAGCAGTCTGGTCGAGCACTGGGACGTGATTCAGGATGAGGCCACGCGCCGGTCGTCAAAAAGCAGCCTTCCCATGTTCGGCGAAACATTTGCATTGGCTGCTGGCGCGTGATTGGAAATGGAGAGCGGCCAGGCTAACATCGCTTCTGCAATCGCTCGTCAACGGAGTATCAGAGAAACTTACCTGATGCTCGGATGGTCAACACCCACCGGGCTATGGATAGTGAGCTTCTGCAAACGCGCGCGGACCTCCTGCACAATCGACAAGTATTGAGAAGTCAGGTTGTGGTTCGTAATGGATTCTCCAGACTACTCTTGGATCACGGGCAATCCAGAAGTAATCAACTTGGCCCAAAAACGCTTTCCCGAGAAGTGCGGCGGTTTTGTTGCGTTACTTTGCGAATTTTATAAGGAAGTGCCTAATGCAAACAAAACAAATGAAAATCGGTCTGTGCGAACAGGTCAGCGTGAATTAGCAAACCGCCGCCTTTAAGGCTCTCGGCCTTTCCCCCGATTCTGTCTTGCCCGGCTCGGTTTGCGACTGTGCTTGTATTAGGATTCGGCTCATCACGGTTATTTTCGGCGGACGTCACCCTCGAGTGTTTGATCTCATCCCTGTGTCAATTTTGAGTCCTGCCGTGCGTCCGGGTGCACGTTCTTGCAATCCGCTGGGGTCTGGTTCGTCCTTATTGCGATGGAGCGAGGCTACTGTCGTGTAGAGGGATTCCCACCCTGCGCTCTGTCTCCCTCCTCTTGACGATGGAGTTGGCAAACGGCAGACGCAGAATGCCCCGATTGCGGCTTTGTCGGCTAGCCCGGAAAGTTGGCAAATAGTTGGCAAATGGGTTTTTGAGCGAGAGACCGGCAAACAGAAAAAGTGAGAATAGCCGCATAAATACTGGTGATTTATGG
>CAWILQ010000011.1:0-286921 GCA_963836965.1 Candidatus Acidiferrales bacterium | reverse complement strand
TCATTCGACGCACTCACGGCGCTGTGATACGAATCATAGGGTCAACTCAACATTTAGGCACAGGCTGCGAGACTAATAAACTCGCGCGGCCTGATGATTTTGAAGTTGTTGCAGAATCTCAGGTTTGCTGGAAGCCCCGCGGCTCACTTGACATCAGACGCCTTGAGCCGCCGCCGTGCGCCGTGACGAACGGTGAGCACCCAGACCGTCTGTCTGCGCTCATCGACTCCATATAGGATCCGGTACACGTGAGGTTTCTTGCCGTAGAGCAGGTGCCGCAATTCTCGTCTTAGCTTTCGAGCTTCCGGGGCCATAGGGCAGCGATCCGGGTAGGTCGCAAGCGCGTAGACCGCCTCCTCCATGCCGTTGTACCAGCGCGAGGCCGCTTCGGATTCGGCAGCGTTCTTTTCCACATAAAGGGCTTCGAGATCGCGGGCAGCGCGATCGGCAAACTCAATGTGATATGCCATGTTTACGACGGATGTCGTCAAAGACCTCTTTGGCGGGCCGGGTGCGTCCGTGGGCCACGTCATCGAGCCCCTGGCGGATTCCTTCTTCCGAATCCGCGCGAGCGGCAATGTCGAGCAGGCGCTGGTACGCCGCGGCATCCTGCACGATGGCCGCAGCCTTGCCCTTGACAGTGAGCACCACGGGGCGCTTGCTTTTCTTCAGCTGCTTCATGAAGTCGCCGGAACGGCGCCGGAAGGTCGTCAGCGACTGGATGTCCTTGGTAATGTCAAGCATACGCTATCTCCGATGAAGCACCTTTTTAGGTGCCATCAGAATACACCATCCCTGTAAAGTGGGAAAGGCATTACGTGGGGTAAAATCGCCCTACCTTGCCATTTTTCTTCTCTACGGGCAAGTTTGAGGCCCTTGTGCAGATATAGAACGCGCTCTACCCCGATCGACGACATTAAGTGATAGGGATTACGGCTAGGCGCGGGACCAACGACCGCAATACTGATAAGGGCGAGCTCGGGGCACTCACATACGATCTCGCCTAACTCACACGAGCCCGGCTTTGGCCGTTGCGAGAGGCAAGATCCCTAAGAATTACCAAAGAACCTTGAGACCGCTGTACAGGCTGAATTTTTCGTCGCAAGTCATCACCGGGATCTCTTCCCATAAAGCCTGGGCGATGATCTGACGGTCGAAGGGGTCTGCGTGTAGGGGCGGTAGATCGAAAAGAAAGAATGCATGGTTCGCTGTGTACGGCAATACGCGAATGTCCAGGTCCTCAAGCGCGCGGCGCGTGTCACCAGCGGAAAATTTCAACTTGCCGCGGGCTGCTTTGACGGCGATTTCGGAAAGAGAAATCGCGCTCAATTCCAGGATGTTTTCAGTGTTCTGCAAAATGCCAGTCGCGCGCTTGGTGAGTCGTTCCGGTGACTCAACAGCGAAAATCAGAGCGACCGTGTCCAGGAGCAACCGCACCTAGTCACGCCCTTCGACGAAAGCGTCGGCTTCGTCGTCCGACATGGGTTTCCACCAGTCGACATCGCGAATGTGAATTTTTCCTTTCAGTGTTCCGAGCTTCCGCTTTTTACGACTCGGCCTTTTTGTCCGGATGATGTCCACGGCAGGGACACCACGCCGGTAGATGGTCACCGTTTCACCATTCTCGACGGCCTTGATTAGCTCGGGAAGCTTGTTCTTGGCGTCCGCTACGCTAACTTTCATAGCCTCGATGATAGCTATCTAATATGGCTATGTCAACTCCAAAGAACAGGTACCGGCAGGAAGCTACTGGAAGCTTGACCCGAAGGAACTGGCCGGAATCCTCAGAGAACTGCCCAAGCGGCCTTTGCTCGCGGGTGAGAAAGGTATTCGCCTTTCGCCGGCTGGCGCACAGGACAAAGTCGCCGTGCGTATCGAAGGCGAAGAAGTTTCGCTGCCCTTGGGCGGCGCGCCCAGCACGCGCATCCTCAAGCCGGCGGTCGAGCGCTTTGCAGCCCATACTCTTTTTCATCTTCCCGGTGTACACTCCCGCTAGTTTCATGCTTCGGAATCGCGTTCGCGGCCCGGATTTCGGAAAGTCCCTGCAAGTCCTAAACGGAAGGTTTTCGTCATGGTTCGCTCGGCGCGTGCACTAATTCTCGTCCTTGTTCTGGGCGCTGCGCTCACTCCCATTCATGTTGCAGGGCAATCCGGCTCGCCTGCTTCCATCACTGTCCTGGTTCAGACGTTTGGCAAACTCCAGGCCGATTTTCCAGCCACGATCCAGATCCATTCCCCGCTCCTCGACTCCGAGGTCTCCTCCATTGTCGATAAGCCGTCCAGTGCCGTTTTCCCCAATCTTCCTCCTGGTTCTTACCATGTCCTTGTGTCCAGTCCGGCGCTTTCCCCTGCGCATTTGGACCTCACTCTTTCTCCGGGCCAATCGGTCGAACTCTCGCTCATCCTCGACCATGTTTTTCCCCTGATCCTCGAGCCCCGACACAGCGTCACCTCACCGGCTGCCCCAATCGGCGAATTTCCTGTGCCGGACTTCAACGCCGCGACGCTCGATTCCTTCCTTACTCTCTACCTGCGCGAACTTAGCATCCCTCCTCCATCCCAATTCAGCTCCTGCTCGATCGCCGAGGTCCTGCCCCACGTTACTGCCAACGCCCACGAATTCGTGGACAACGTCAATCGCATCACCGCCACGGAGATCGTCAAACTCGAGCGCCGGCGCGGCAACGGCAATCTGGAAGACACTGTCCACATCAAGGCCAATTACGTCGCCAACATCCAGCTCCGGGATTCCCGTTATTTCTCTGTGGATGAATACCGCGATGGCTATGCCAGCCGGAGAGGCTTCGTCCAAGCCATTGGCTCTACTACGCTTGTCCTCCTCTTTCATCCGATCCATCTCGACCAGTTCGATATAGCCTGCAAGGGCCTGGGCATTTGGCACGGTACCCCGGCCTATCTCCTCAATTTCCAACAGAGACCGGACCGCCCCAATACCATGAGTTCCTTCAGCACCCGGAGGGGCTCCTACGCGATCAGTCTCAAGGGGACCGCTTGGGTCGATGCGACCACATTTCAGGTGGTTCACCTGGAAACCGATCTTCTTAATCCAATTCCTGAACTGTTCCTCGATTTTGAGCATCAGTCGCTGGACTACGGCCCGGTGGTCTTCGCCGCGCGCGATGTCAGCCTGTGGCTTCCTCAGTCTGTCGAGATCACGGTCCACTTGAGCGGCAAACAGTTCAACGCTCGGCATTCCTACTCCAATTACCAGCTCTTCGTCATCGACACGGGCCAGAAGATCGCCAAGCCCAAAGAGGTTTCCAACTAACCTCGCACTCTCCAGTCCGCAGCGAAGTGCTTTCCCCTGGGTAGCGGAACCCACACATTGCGCGATCTGGTCATTGACCCTACAATGGCGGTCACGCCCTCTGGGACAAGGGCGATCCGGACAGCGTGGGGGAACTATGGCCACAGCTGCGGAATACTCCCGGACGGGTGCTCGCATTGCGAACCTGCCCGGTCGTCGTTTCGATCACGTGTTTTTTTCGAGCATGGCGCTGGTCATGCTGGTGACGGTCTTCGTCGGTTTTGCGCACACCTATTATCTTGCCGGACTGTTTCGGGCGCCGCTGCCCAGCCGAATCATTCATCTACACGGCGCGGTGTTTTCCTGCTGGATCCTGTTGCTCGTCGCTCAAACCTCGCTGGTCTCCGCCGGCCGCGTAGATATTCATCGGCGGTTGGGCGTGGCGGGATTTTTTCTGGGATGTCTCATGATTGTTCTCGGTGTTGTGGCGGCAACCGACGCTCTGGCTCGGGGCGCGCCGGCGGCCCGGGATCCACAAATGTTTTACATTGTCGGGCTGACCGATATCCTGATCTTTGCCGTCCCGCTTTATTTCGCCTACCGCAAGCGCTTGGATCCGCCCGCGCACAAGCGATTCATCTACATCGCGACAATTGCGCTGCTGACTCCCGCGATCGCACGCTTGCCGTTCGCTTTTGTATACCGGAAGTCTCCCGTTGTAGCTTTGCTCGCCGAAAGCTTTTTGCTCGTCTTGGTTGGCTACGATCTATGGTCTACGCGTCGGATCCATCGGGCGACGCTGTGGGCCGGCTCTTTCCTCGTACTCGTGCTGCAAACTCGATTTCCGATCGGAAAGACCGCGGCTTGGCACGCGTTCGCCGCCTGGGTGCAACACCTGGTTCGGTAAGAGTTGCATGCGGCAAGTCTGCGCGTGCAGAGAACTGAACAGCCCGGCATCGAGGATCACAATAGCGACAGCATTCTTTCGTTTTTACCCGCGGTTGCCAAAGCCCCAGCCGAAGATACCGATAGCGCTTACCTCGATTGATTATGGGGAAGTCGGCTTGCTCTTCCGTCCAAAGTGTTCCCGAACTGCACGGGCAAGAACTCCGTGCGCCTTTTAGGGGCATGGCAACTGTCCGTTTATGAAACGGTTTAAGTCGAAGCCACATCCCCACTCAATTCGCGCGCGGCGGTCGAGTTCCTTCATATAAATCGGGTCTGCGCGGTAGCGTTGCCAATCGGGGTCCGCCGGTGTCAAATTCTCTCCAAGATAGAGAACTGCATCGCCAAAGTCGCCCTGGTCGGGCGGTTTGAGGGTGGGCATTAGCGAAGGCACCCTCCATTTCGATGCTGGCCCTTGTCTGCTTGCAGCAAGGAGCACAACATACACAGTTCCCGGGTGCCTTCGCTCGACCAAAGTCGTAGTGTTTGGATCCCGATTGGGATCCCGGCTCTTGCTGACGTGGCTACCGCCCAGGATTACCAAAGCCTTGCGATTGTGTGCTAAAACCTGCTCGTTGATGACTTCCGCGAATGAGAGGTTGTTGGGCTGATAAGACTCCCACTGCTCGTGGGTCGTGACCTTAGTCCAATCTATCGGCGAGTCCCCGGCAAGGACACGTATGCGCCGTGCTGGTGGTAACCCGAGGTTGACTTCCCGAACCGCCTCGAGCAGTTGCGCGTAAACGGGCGATTCAAAAGCAAACACTTTGGTGGTGTCGCGCCACACGTGTTGAAGCTCTTCAAGAGCAACCCCTTCTCCGCTGATGATGTAGCGGTCGAGGATCGGCTGTGAAAGCCGTGTACCGAACTCGATCACCATGTAATTCACTTTGGCCTGAAACCCGGAATCCTTCACCAGTGACACGTAGAAATCGCCGACCTCGCTCAACGAGTGCCTTTCGCCAATGGCAACGATCGGAAACCGGTCGAAAGCGTGCACGATAGCTCGAACAGCGTCTTGTGGCTCAGCTTGGACGGTCCCGATTTCGGCCGCACCGACAACTTTTCTTAGCGTCACGTGTGCTGTGCGGGTGTCACCTTCCTTACCTTTGAGTAGTAAGTCTCCACTCAACTCCTGGCCTACTCTTTTTAGATTATATTTAAACGTCCAATTGTTGGTGCTCAACTCAAACTTCACAACATCATCGTCCACACTGCCGTTGGTGATCGGATACTGTTCTACCGCATCAGGGCCACCGCTACCTGTAAGTTTCCTTCCGTCCTGTTTGAGGGTGAAAAGCTGCGGTTCTTTATGGTCACTTCCGGGCACGCTAAAGGTCCCACTCCACTTGCCGGATACATCCGTTACCATTGAAGCCAACGTCAGCAACAGTACAACCGCAAGCTCTTTCATAGGCGTTCCTTTCACGGATCGGCGTATTTTTCTTGCCTCTCTTGCGCTCTGCGGCGGAGTCTATCCTACTGAGAGCGTTAAGTCCTTCCATCTGGTCGCGTACCTACTTGTCTGTCTAAATTCCGCAATTCGGACACGTCCAGCCGCCCCACATGGATTGCTGGAGCGACTGTGGTTTGCGTATTTGAGAAAGGACTGTATTGCAACGAGGGCACGAAACGACATGGTCTTCTACAAGCTCATAGGTATTGTTCAGAGTGGATCGAACGCTTAGCTTGGACAAGCAAATGGCGCGCTGGGTACTTTGTTGTAAGAACTGCGGTAAGAGCTTCGAACACTCGAGGATTCGCGCTACGCTCGCCGACTACGACTTAGCTGCGAGACGACCTGGTCACCAAGCGGAGTGTACATTCAATGCCCGCAGGCTGGTTGGTCGACAACGACACTAGTTCGGATTTTGGCCTGTATCGAGCTTCGCTGCGACTCCAGCAGTCGGCTGCGTGGTTCGCCTGTCGTTTTGGCGGGTAAGGTAGAAAGCGAACGGTGTAATTTGGAACGACATCCTCTCCGCCTCGCTCATCGGAGCTGCGAGTTTGGATTTGGACATTTGCAGTTGATTGGTCCACGGATCGACCTTGACGCGTCCTCCGAGAGGCAGCGCCGTGTTTGCAATTGTATTTGGCCTCGCTTCGGACTGGGTGGCGGAAGGCGCGGTGGTGGCAACGGCCCAACTTGTCGGAAGTCTTTCTCCCAAATGGGGACTGACCAGATTGGGGAAATCTTTGGACTGCTTCTTGAGCGCCTCGAGGAAAAGCTTCGCCGTTTCGGTTGACTGGTTGTAAGGGGAGTGCCTCAGCAGTTCGTTGGCCTTCTCTTCGGTGGCCGGTTCATCCGCCTTTGTCCGACTAAACTCAAACTGGTGGAACGTGTTTCTTTCTTTGTATTGCAGGCTATTGAAGAAGGCAAATTCGGTGTTCATGCCTTGTCCCAGCACCATGTGAGCCAGCTCGTGAGCCAGAATCGCCGCAAGGCTGGCTTCGTCAGGTAGCACGTCCACTAACCCGCGACTCAAGACGATGGTGTGGCCGATGGTGAACGATTCGAGCGTGGACGTCATGAGCACGCGACAACGAACCTCTGGCTCGATGTCCAGACCATTGGTCACTTCGAGATTGTTGACCACGGTCTCCAGCACCTTATCCACTTCGCCGTGCGGCGCCATCAAGCCTTGCCACTCAAGGTGGTCGGTCACATTCAATTCGGCTTGCCGCTCCCAGGCATGCTGCGCCTGCAGGGGCGAGTAGTCTTTCGCAGTTTCGGACGAATCCTGCATCGGCGTCTCAATGAATACCTTACTCAGCTCTTGCTCTCCCCCTGGATGCGCAAGGTGATAGCCCCAGAGTCGGGTTTGCGCACGAAACGGCTTGTACGCTAGTTGCATCGTTTTTGCGTCATGCAGATTGCCTTGTTCTGTGTACACGAAGGCGGGAAGCCATTGATTCGCTCCAACGTTTGTCCGCCAGCTATCAAAATTGAAATAATGACTGAGCACGAAGGATTCGGCATAGGAACCGTTAAACCGCACGATGTGGTAATCCTGATCTTCCACCCAGATTCGGCCGAAAAATCGTCCCTTGTCATCTTTTCTCAGTGGAGCAATATCGAAGACCAGGCAGCGAACATCTCCCAAAAACTCGCGGCGAATGTAGTCAAATTTGTAGTGGTCACGATCGAGGCCAGAGGAGTCCAGATAGATCATCTGAAGAAACCCGCCCGGGACAAAACCTATATTGAGAAATTCCCGCCAATCCTCAGACAACTTCCTCTTTAGCCCAGGGTCATATGCCAGTGGCTCGAGCTCCACACCCTTTGCCAACTTGGCCCGACCCAAAAAGTATTTGTCTCCATCCGGCACTGCCCCCGACTGCTTGTCCAGGCGAAAATATTGAATATACGTTTCCACCAACGGTGAATAATTGCGGAGTTGCTGAACTTCCAACTGCTCCTGCGCGACTACCTTATCTACAATCGCGTCCGGGGTAGTAAGTTGGTTGGAGAATGCAGCGGGCACCAACGCAGAACACACCAACACTGTCGTCAGGGCTATACGGCTGAACATACAACCTCCCGACTAGGGCTAGGTGAGTTTGAAATTGCCGGGCGGCGAGTGCCTCGGAGAGTGGGACTCTGACATGCTTTTCCTTTGCCGTCAACGGTATCCCGTCACGGGCGCAGCTCCCGAGCCTATCAACAAGAGTCAGCTGGCTCGCGTCGAACGGAGCCGACATTTTGTAAAATCACTAGGATCGAGAAAGTCCCGCCGAGAATCCGCAGACCGCCGCTGGAAACGCGGCAACCGCTAACGCGAAGACCAGCGGTGCCCCTGTCGCACCCCAGCCCGATCCGGCCCACCCGTAGAACTCCAGTCGACCTATTTTCAGCCACTTACACCCGCCAAGCGAGTGACTCACGATGACCCGCCATCAGCCGGCGGGACCGGCTCCGGGAAACTTATCAGAAAACTCAGGGTTTATATCGAGGGGCGCTCTGTACTTGCAGCAGCTTGGTTCACCGTCACAGGGATATGCCCAGGAACCGCCCGTAGGGTCCCTTGCGGGGGCTGAGGATTTGCGGCCGAAGTCCGAACTGAACGTGTGGTCCAAAAGGAGAATCAGATCAATGAAGATTCGTACGATTTGGCTTGCGGCAGTTGCCCTCTTTCTGTTCGCAGCCAGCTCCACTCATGGACAGGGACGATTCGAACTCGACCCTTTCGTGGGATATGAAACCACCGCCTCGTATCCCGTCACCACTTCGAGTGGTTCCCCCGCAGCTCCGATCGACCAGCTGCGCGTGAACGGCGCCACGGCATTCGGTGGCTTCATCGATTACAGCCTCACCGAAAATTTCCAGCCGGAGTTCATGTGGAACCGCAACAACACTTCCTACAGCGCACACGACCCTTTCACCAACAGCTACATCAGCGGCTATCACTCGGTCATCGATCAATTTCAGTTTGGCGGATTGTATATGTTCCGCTCCAGCGAAGTGAAACTCCGGCCGTATGTAGCCGCGAGTATTGGCTTCACTCACGATGAGAACGGCAATAACACGCCGAATCGCACGGAATTTTCGTATAGCCTCGGCGGCGGTGTGAAATATTACGCGAGTCGTCACATCGGCTTGCGCGCCGACCTTCGGTACTTGCCGACGTATGGAAGTTCATCGAACGAGCTCTTCTGCGATCCGTTTTTCGGCTGTTACTATGCGAACGTGTCCCATTACCTGAACCGCGGCAGCTTCACGGGTGGGATCATCTTCAAGTTCTAACCAAGAGGGTTCGGCGGTGCCGCTAGGTCATCATCTTTAACCGCCAATGCTGTTGTACGGCCTACCTTCTGTTTGCCCTAAGGAACGAAGGGAGGCGGGCCGTTGCGCCCACACAGACTGGTACTTTTACTTCGCGGGGTTCTCTTTCGGCGGCACAAACAACTTGTCGTCGACGGGGACATTTTGTTGCACCTGCTCCACCTTGATGGTGAAGCTGCCGTTGGGGCGCGTCAGCGTCCACCGGTACGGAATCTTTACGCCGTTGATTTCCTTGTAGTCCGCGTAATCAATCTGCGTCGGATTCCGTCCGAGCGGCGTTTCCGCAAAACGCAACTGTCTGAGGAGCAATCCCGATTCCTTGTCGAAATAGAGCCGCAAGGAAGGACGATTCGCGCCCGTGGCCGTTACCATATAGGTCGCTCGACCGTCGATCTCCTCTCCCGGCCTGACGTGAAACTCCTTGTAAAGTTGTCGCACACGCGCGGGAAAGTAAAGTTCTGCATCAATCCGTGCGGCTTCGCGTTCGGCCCCAGTCATCATGTGAATGCCGTTCCGGATCGTCAACCAGCCCACTTCGCCGTTGAAGGCCGTGACGCTTTCTCCGCCCTGCGGATGCGAGATCGAAACGCGCTTGTCCGGAGCTTCTGAATACACCTCGATGGGGTATTGCATTCCGCCTGCCTCAAGACTGCCTTTCTGAACGCGCGATTTGATTTTCATCAGCGCGTCGGCGCCTCCGACTGCGGCCAGATACTTGTCCAGGAGTTGGTCGGCTGTGGGCAAGTTGGCATTGGCATCGCCGTCTTCGTCATGGACGTGCGGAGCGGGTTTCGACGCATCGGCAAAGAGAACAGGTGTACCCACCGGATGCGCCGAGCCGCGGTGGCAGGTGTAGCAGGTGACCTCGACCTCGTTATTGAAGTGTCCTTTATTGATGGCGAGTTCCATTGCGATCATTTTTCGGGCGGTCTGCTTTTCCTTCTTGTCGTCCTTCTGCATTTCATGCTCGACGTGGCAGAAATCGCATTCCACGCCGAGCGAAGCAGCGATGAACTGCATCGACGGAATCAACTGATCCGCGGGGATATCCTTCAACACTTGTATATTCTTGAATTGTCGTTCGGCGGTTTTCGGAGTTTCAGCAGGCGTCGCGGTTTGCGATTGCGCGATCGTCCAAACGCCCGGGATGCAAAGCAGCAGGAAACCGATCGAGGCAGCCGTAAACAGCCATCGCTTCAACGCAATTTCACTCATTCATTTCTCCAAAAGTATCAGAAAGATTCTGTCTTCCTCGCCTGAAGCGCGCTTGTGGAGCGCTCAACTCCCAATTTCTCCGCGCTTGGCTAGCGCGGTGATGCAATCAGCCGCGCGGAAAGCCAACGCCTGAATGGTCATGGTTGGCTGGCCGCGGCCGGAGGTGACCAAACTACTGCCATCGCACAAAAAGAGATTGGGAACATCGTGGGTGCGATGATCGCGATTGATGACCGACGTTTTCGGATCATTCCCCATCCGGCAGGTCCCCAGCAGATGTACGGCGAACTGCTGTTCTTGAACAGGAACTTGCCACTTTGTCTTCGCGCCCGCGGCCTCTAGAATTTCCATCGCGCGCTCCTGCATCCACGCCATCATCTTCAGATCATTGGGATGATCACGAAAGGTCATGCGCAGAGCGGGCAGTCCCCACGCATCTTTTACCTCAGGATCAAGGGAAAAGCTGTTGGTTTCCACGGGAAGGGATGTTCCGTGGCAGAAAATCTCTAGCGTGCGCGTGAAGTTCTGACGCAAAGCCCTCTTGAATTCCTTGCCCCACCTCGGAGTTCCCGGCGGCAGACCCGTCATCGCAAAGGACGCCGGCGTGAAGTCATAGCGAGCATCGAGACCGCCGCCACCATAGAAACCCAATTTGTTGTGGTCCAGTTCGTAAAAGTCGTGCATCACGCGGCTCACGGCGAATCCCTTGTAATCGTTCAAGGGTTCGTCAAACACGCCAAAGGCCAAAGCGTTGCCGTTTGGCATCAAGTTCTTACCGACCATGCCGCTCGAATTGGCCAATCCGTCCGGAAATTGCGAAGAAGCCGAAAGAAAAAGCAGCCGGGGCGTTTCCGCGCCATTCGCGCAGACGACAACCGCCTTGGCTCTTTGTAAATACGCGTTGCGTCTCGCATCGAAATACTCCACGCCAGTCGCGCGCCCGTTCTTATCCATTGCGATGCGGTGCACATAAGAGTTGGGCCGAATCTCACATCGCCCAGTGGCCTCGGCAACGGGTATCATTGCCGAAAGCGACGTTGACTTCGCGCCCACTTCGCAGCCGAACCCCAGACAGAAACCACAGTTCACACAGGCGTCTCGTCCCGCGCGCGGCTGAGACAGAATCGCCATCGGCGCCGGGAAAGGGTGATAACCAAGCTTCCACGCTGCACGCTCGAAGATCACACCCGAACCCTTCACCGGCAACGGCGGCATGGGATAAGGCTTGGACCGCGGTGGATCGAAGGGGCTCGCTCCCGCCAAGCCGGAAACTCCCACTTCCCATTCGACCTTTGTGTAATACGGCTCCAGATGGTTGTAGGTAATCGGCCAATCCGCGAGGTTGGCTCCTGGAATCTCCCCAACCTTGCTGCGCTCGACAAAATCAATTTCGTGGAATCGCCAGAAATTCGCCGTGAAGTGCACGCTGCTGCCGCCAACGATGCGGCCATACATCACGCACTGCTGTTGCCTGGCTTTCTCTTCAGGGGTTTTGCGGAAGGTGGTCGGCTGCCGTTCGGGATGGTTGGTCAACTGATGATGAACAAAAACCTCGATCTCGTTGTGTGTGAAGTCATTTTCAGTGAGGTAAGGCCCCTGCTCAAGAACCACAACTCGAAATCCATTGGTTGAGAGTTCCTTGGCGAGGACTCCACCCGCGGCGCCGGAGCCCACGATCACAAAATCCACTTCGTCCGCAGGCTTGTAGATCACCTTGGCCTGACTCATTTCTTTTCGGCCTCCGCCTTCGCAGCCTGCCAGCCCGGGTAGTTCTTGTCGTAGTAACCATAAGGTGGAGAAAACGTGTGATCCGGATCGCGCCCAACCACTTTCCACCCCGCATAGTCCCGGTTCCCTCCAGCCGACGGATCGACCAGGAACCCAAAGACCGTGTGCATCTGAATTGTCTGAAAAAAATCGCCCGAAGCCTGGGGGCCAAGTCGGCGGTGATCTTCGGTGTTGTGTTCGTCCAATTCCATCAGCACGGCTTCCTGTTGCTCGGTGGTGGCATCCGCAAAGCTTTTTGTGCCTGGATATTTCGCGCCCGTGAGCTGGTTTAAATGCGAGAGTCCTTCTTTGTAGGTCGCCAGTGCGTCGCTTGCGAATGTTTTGAGGGCGCGATCAATGAAATAAACAACTCCCGCTTCACGCGCTCCGGGCAAGTCATCGGTGGGAATAATCCTCGAAGCAATAGCCTCCACCTGACGCGCCTGTTCGGGAGTCAAAACTTCAAGCTTTCCGGGAGCTTTCGATTTAGCCACCTCATGAGCGTGTTGAGCAGCAGCAACCATCGCCGGCCATTGCGCGCTGACCAACGCCACGCCCGCCGCCCCGCTGGCTCGAAACAGAAACTCTCTGCGTCCCGTCTGATCTAGTTTCATGGATTCCTTCATGTCCTGAGCAATCTAAGGTGAGATCACGCCAGCGTCAAGGTGCGATTTGGTTCTCTTCGCCGGCTGCAGTATCATCGTGCACTTGGCATAAACAATGGCAACTTTTACAGGCGCAATAGGCACAGGTGCGAAATGGGCCATTGACCGCATCGTGGGAGCATTGGCGGCAACCGGTATCAACCCAAATCTGCTCACGTTTTTGGGTTTGTTAGTCAATTTTGGAGCCGCCGCCAGTTTTGCGGTCGGAAATTTCCGGACCGGCGCGATCATCATCTTCATTGCAGGATTTCTGGACATGCTGGACGGCCAGGTAGCGCGGCGACAACATCGCGTGACGGCATTCGGAGCCTTTTACGATTCGACGCTGGACCGCTATGCCGACATGGCGTTGTACATGGGATTGCTGGTGTATTACTCGGTTAGTGGCCGCACCCCCTATGTGGTGCTTGCCGCGGTGGCCACCGCAGGATCGGTGATGGTCAGCTATGCGCGCGCCCGCGCGGAGTCGCTGATTCCTCAGTGCAAAGTCGGATTTATGGAGCGGCCAGAGCGCCTGGTGCTGTTGATCATCGGCGGGCTCTTCAACCGCATGGCGCAAGTGCTCTGGGTCATCGCTATCGTCTCGACAATCACCGTGATCCATCGGATTTTCTATACCTGGCAGGAAACCAAAGCCGGCCGGATTCTGTCGAATCTCAAGCCGACTACCTGAGCCAATAGCTTAGTCCTCGAAGGCGGTCTCGGCGGCTGAACTTCCTTCGTCTTTCGAATCCTCTCTCAATCGAGCTTCCACCGGCCCCGCGATGATTTGCTTCACCCGCTCCTTCAGGGCCAGAACATCCTCCTTGCGCATGCCTTGCGTTTCGATGGTCTCGTGCATGATGACGTGAATTGTGGTCGGCCTCAGGATCCAATCCTCCGCTCGCAGGTGATGAAATGAGCCCACGAGGCTTACCGGAACAAGCGGCACGCCAAGTTGCTGCGCCAGGCGGAATCCGCCATCTTCAAACTCGTTCAGATGACCGGTCCGCGTCCGCTTGGCTTCCGGAAAAATGATGAGGCTCACTCCGCTGTTAATGGCCTCCTGCGTCAGTCGCCACAAGCGTTTCAGGTCCTTCGGGCTGCGCACATCCGGAACAGGAACGTTGCCGAACCGCTTCATCAACCAACCATAAATCGGAATTCTAAAATGCGATTCCAATTCCCAACCGCGGACCAGTTGAGGAACTGCGCAGTAAAGTATAAACGGATCGAGCAGATTGACGTGATTCACCATGAAAATCGAAGTGCGTTTCTCGTCGAAAGCGGGCGACTTCTGCGCCACGACCTTTGCTCCGGAAAAAAAGGCAATTCGCCGGCACAAGGCGCGCTGTAGCCAGTCATGTTTGCGCGGATCCAAAACAACCGCCAGTCCGATGAGGATTGGCACAACGATCAGGAAATGAACCCAACTGGCGGTCCAAAGCAACAGGCTGCGAAGCACGTCCCAAAGACGCTTCATATGTAAACGTCCATCGCGGCCGGCAGGATCTCCAGGACCTGGCACTGTACGGTGACAATTTCTCCGTCCACCATCACATCCACAGGTGCGGGCAGATCGAACTCAACGCGTTTGACACCACGGCGTGAAGCCAAAGGATGAACGATGTGCGTCCCGTCATACAAACGCGGCAACATGCGGATCAATCCCAGCCTGCCAATGGGTCCCCAGCGAACGAATTCGATGAGGCCGTCGCTCGGATCCGCATCCGGAGCAATCAACATCGTTCCGCCGGTGTATTTGCTGTTATTGAAGCTGAGGAACAGGCAGCGCCGCTCATCCCACTCCCGGTCGTCATCGCAGCGTATCTTGAATCCGCGGCGGTGAAGCAGCACCACTTTCACGAATACACCCAGAAGATAACCCAAATGGCCGAAGGGCTTGAAGACGCGATTGGTAATTGCGCCAACATCCGCGGTGAACCCCATGCTCAACAAATTAAAGGAATATATCGTCCCGGAGGAATGTTGTAGCCGCAGCAGATCGACGCGCCGCTTGCGCCCCAGCTCAAGTGCTTCCAAGGAGGATTTCGCGCCATTACTTGTAAAATCTCGTAAAAAGGAATTTCCCGTGCCAAGAGGTAGAAATCCCAGTTCGATGCGTTGCACGGCGCGCTTCGGCGCAAAAATGCCGTTAATTATCTCATGCGCGGTTCCGTCGCCTCCGACCGCCAAAAACCTCCGGTATCCCTGGCCGTAGGCCTCGCGGGCGAGTTCCGAGGCGTGACCGGGACTCGTAGACGCAATCACATCGATGCGCAGACCTCGCTCTCTGAGCCGCGCAAGCTCACCCCCGGCAAGTTTTGCCGAACGCCCCCCGCCCGCAGCCGGATTCACGATGGCAATAAACTTTTCGTTCACAAGGATTCCGAGCTAAATTTTACCCTTTTTCGCGAAGAATCGTTTTTTCGTTAGATTGGCAGAATCGCCTGTTCTCGATTTAGTTTCCCCAATCGCTGCGCCAATGCCACGCGGATAATTTTCAAGGAGGCGGTTAGAGGGAAATCATCGTTATCGAGAACCAGCCCGTGAATTCGCTTGTAATTAATCAGCCGGCTGTTTCGGGTGATGATCTCTTTGCGCAATTCCTCGGTAAGCGCCCTTCCGTGTTCCAAGTGAATCACCAGCACCAATTGCTCGCCCACCATCGAGCGGCTCGGCCAGATATAATTCGCGGCAAAAACACAGTATTCCTTCACCGGCAGGCCCTCGAACGCCTGTTCAACATCCTCCGCGTAGACGTTCTTGCCTTCCTCCGTAACGATCATGTTTTTCTTGCGGCCAAAGAGTTGCAAATGCCCCGCGGCATCAAATCGCCCCATGTCTCCGGTCAGTAACCAGCCACCCACGATCGTTTGCGCGGTGAGTTCAGGCTCGTTCAGGTAGCCCGCCATTACCGTCTTGCTTCGCACGCAGACTTGTCCAATTCGCTCAGCGTCCGGATTCAAAATGCGCACTTCCATTCCGGGCAAGGGCTTGCCCACGGTATCAGCGCGAAATGGCCGAAGATCATTCACGGTCACAGCGGTTCCCGCTTCTGTCAAACCGTATCCATTTGCGACGGGGATGCCCAGATCGTAAAAAAATTGCAGCGTCTGCGGCTCCGTGAAAGCGCCGCCAACGATGATTGCTTCCAGCTTGCCACCAAAAGCGGCGTGTACCTGCTTGAGCAAAAACCTGCTGATCGGTAGCAGTGGCCGGTGTTCGGTCAATGCCTTGTTGATGCCACGTAGCCTGTCGAAAAGACGCCTTTTTGCAGGCGGCAATTCGTCAAAGCGCGCCTGTAATCCCTTTTGTAGATTCTTCAACACCAGCGGCACCAGGCTGACGTACGTAATCTGATATTTCGTGAACGCTTCGGTCACGAATTCCGGCCGCAGCGTTCGCAAGTGCACGACCGTCGCGCCGCAGATAAAAGGTCCAAAAAATCCGACCATAAAATCAATCGCATGATTCGTGGGCAGAATGCTGAGGTACTTCACGCCCGGCCAAAACGGATAGAGTGAAGTTAGCGCGACGCACTGCTCCAAGTAATTTTCGTGCGTCATCATGCAGCCTTTTGGCGTGCCGCCGGTTCCCGACGAATAGACGATGCACGCCAAATCCTCGCGCTTCCGCGGCACAAACGACGGCAAGCCATTCCCTTTTGCCGCCTCCCAATCGATTGCTCCCGCTAAATCTGCGTTAGCCCGAGGTTCGGTCGCCATCACCGTCTTCACCGTGGTCGCATCGGCACGTCCGGCGGACCCGCTCAATTGCCGCCAGATCGGGTACTCGGTAATCAGCACGCTCGCACCAGAATGCTTCAGCAGCGTCCATTGCTCTTCCGGTTTCAGCTTGTAATCAAGGGGGACGAGCGTTCCGCCGCCGTAGAAAACCGCATACGCCGAAATCAGCCACTTCGACTGATTCGTCATGATAATCGAGGCCCGATCCCCAGCGCGAAATCCCGAGTCCTGGAGCCACTTCGCCAGTGGCAGCGCGCGTTCCTTGAATTCCCGATACGTAATCCGCTGCTTTTCTTCGCCGCGATCCGACTCGTAGAGACACACTTCGCGCGGCCAGGTTTCCAGCGCGTCGCGCAGCGCTTCCCCAATCGATGAATATTTGGAGAGATCCAGCATTACAGGCGGGATTGCACTCGTTCGGCGAGCGTCTTGAAGTCGCTCACGCCCTGCACTTCGTAGTCCGGCAATTCGATGTGGAAATGATTCTCCAGGCGCGACAGCAGTTCGAGCGTCTGCAGGCTGTCGATTCCGAGCTTCTTATAAAAATCGTCATCGGCTTTCAGGGAGCCGGGGGCGGCTTTGAAGTGCTTCGTCGCAAGCTCCAGGATTTCCCGGGTGGTCTGGTCTAAAGTTCGCATACTCATTAAATCTATCATTCCCGGAGTGCAGAACGAAAATCGGAAGATTCTGAAGCGTGAGAGAAATCAGAGAAGGATCAAGCCGCGCCGCAGCGCGACAGACACAGCTTCAGTACGCGTGGAAGCCCCCAATTTTCCAAGAATGGAGGCCACATGAAACTTCACGGTGTGCTCGGAAATCTTCAGCCGCGCGGCAATTTCTTTGTTGCCCAGCCCTTCTGACAACATCTGCAAAACTTCTCGCTCCCTCGCGGTTAGCGGTTCGACGAGCTCCGGAGTTTCGCTTGACGAAAGTCCTGCGGCGCGCTTGGTTTGCACCTCGCTCGGATGAATAACCATCAATCCGCGCGCGACAGCGTTCACCGCAATGGCAAGCAGGTCCGGTTCCGGCTCTGAAGGAACAATCCCATGAACTCCGCCACGAATCGCCCGATTCAGCCAAGCCGAAGAAACGCGATCGACCAGCAACACGACCTTTGATTCCCGGAGCAAGCTCGTGCCGTGAAGCGCGTTGAGCAACTCATCGTGCGGCACTACGGTTCCATCCACGAGAACGACATCCGCCTCTTCCGCAAGCTCTTCGTCAATGGTTTCTAGACCATCTCCAAAACCAATGATTTCGAAATCCGAGGTCTGCAGAAGTTCTTCGAGTCGCTCTCGCGGGGCCCCTAGCTGCGCGATAACAAAAATCCGCGTCACGCCGCAATCGGTCTCCTGCCGGACCCGGCCAAAGAAACCGTGACGCGCCGCACCTTCTGGTAATCACCTCGTAAGAAGCGCAGCCGTAAAACTCCCGTCGCATTGTTTTGTATAGTGTCCGCCAGTTTCTGTGGCGACGAAAATGTCATTTCCTCCGTCCCGATCAGAATGTCTCCAAGCAAAAGAGAGGCCAAAGCCGCTGGGCTGCCTGGTTCCACTCCGACCACGACAAGACCAGCGCGAAATTCGCTCGGTTTGGGCAAACGCGCCGGAGATACCGCAACGCCAAGCCAATGGCCGCCCGTTTCACCGAGAAGGAATTGCATCACTTCATTGCTGGGAATCGCCAGCGCCAGCCGCCCGGCAACCATGGTATTGATGCCGATAACGCGGCCATGAACATCAGCCAGTGGACCGCCCGAGTTTCCCGGCGCGAGCCGTACGTCGGACTGCACCCAAGTCCTGCTGCCGAGACCGCGCAACGGGGCAACGGACTGAATCACGCCCATGGTCATCGCGCCCAAGAAGCCCAAAGGGTTTCCCACCGCAATCGCGACTTCCCCGGGACGAACAAGCGCGGAGTGCGCCGGAGGGGCGACGTTGAGATTGGTGGCGGAAATTCGAAGAGCCGCAAGATCACGCCGCGAATCGCGTGCGCTGACATCCGCGGTAAATTCACGACCGTCCCAAAGAGTGACCTCGACCCGCGAACCGCTCGCCACGTGTGCGTTTGTGATGATGGTCCCGTCGCTATTCCAAATCACTCCCGAACCGCTGCCACGCCCGCCGGGCTGTACCAAAACCGTGTACCGCCGCACGCGCTCGGCCACTTCCCCAAATCCTGCAATCCCCATTTCAATCGCCCCCTGTTGGCCGTTCGCCCACAACGATGCTAACCTCACGGCGCACTCCGCCACGCAGAAACTCTGCGGCGAGCGCCTTGCCAACCTGCTCACCATGAAGATGCGCGTGTACGTCTTCCAGTCGCATAACCGGCTTCCCATTCAACCCGATCAGAAGATCGCCGATCAGGACGCCGGCCGTATGTGCCGGCCCGTCGGGCTCCACCTCCAGCACAATTACCGCCGTTTTTTCGCGCCGTTGTAGGGTTTCGCGCAGACTTGCCGGCAAACGTATCGGTTGCAGACCGACTCCAAGGTATCCACGCGGGATATGCCCTTTGGCAAGCAATGCGTCGACGACGTGATTGACAGCCGCCACCGGCAGGGCCAGCGCTCCGGCAGGCGCAAACTTCGGCGTGGCAAATCCCGCGATGCTGCCGGTGGCGTCGACCACCGCTCCGCCCACGGCAGTTCGCTGCAACGCCACATCCAAGCGCACATAAGGAGCAATCGCCGCGCCCCCCCAAATGCGCCGCTCTGCGGCCACCAGGCTGACACATCCCAATGCCGCCACCGGACCACTTGCGCGCGTGCCACCGACAACCAGGGCGAGTTGCCCTGGCTTCCACACCGCAGAATCCCCGAACGCAGCGGGCGCAGCCGCCGCCTCGCACTTCAACAGCGCAAGATCCGTGGAGGGGTCGCGGCCCTGAAGCGTCGCGCTGGCGACCTTGCCGTCGCTGAACGTCACCTGAATCTCTTCATCGCGCCGCAGCGCATGTTCCGCCGTCACAATCAGTCCGGCGCGCCAAATGATTCCGCTTGAGGAGCCCCGCGGCTCGGCGTGTACAGCCACAACGTGTGCTGCGGCCTTCTCCGTCGCGTCCGCTAGAGCGTTCGAAACTGCAATCCATTCTGCTGACATAGGTTCTGCCTCCGTCGGCAGAATGCCCCAAACAAACACACCCACACATCCGCCAATCGGCTAGGTGCCCAACAGCAGTTTTCTGAGCGTCCCGGTAGCTGCCCCCTTCCTGTGTGAGGCTTTCCGTAGCACAACCGAGGTCTGTCCGTCCGCCAAAGACAACCCTCAAGCCTAGAAGGCGATACCGGAGGGCACGGCTGTAGCCGCGTCGTAACTAGGCCGGACGGCCAGGGCTTTAGCCCCGGAAGAATTGCTTTTTCTTTTGTCCTAAACGATACATTTAGTGTCCCAACCTGCTATCAAAAAACTTCCCCATCAAATCCAAACATTCGCGCGTTTCCGGCAACTCGAAGTGATACCAGAACGCATGTGGCAGGGCCTCGAAGACCACAAGTTGCGCGTCATTTCCGTCACGCAGTAACGCCCGATGGAAAATCGAAGTACTGCTAAGAAGGATATCGCGCGTGCTGGTCACCAGCAGAGAAGGCGGCATGCCGTGCAAATCCGCAAAAAACGGCGACAACACTGGATCGCGTGGATCGGTCGAAGGAGCGTACTCTTCTCCGGTGCGCTTGTTCGGGTCTTGCGGCGACATATTCCCCGGAAGTCCATTCAAGGCGAAAAAGTTCTGAGAATCCCCGGGACGGCTGAAATCCGCAAGCATGGTAAATAAACCAAGGGCCCCCGGCAGAGGCAGTCCCAATTGTTTGAACTTCACGGTAGCCTCCGCCGTCAGAATTCCTCCCGCGGAAGTGCCAAAAATGCCGATGTTCTGCGGCTTATAAGTCTTTAGTAGCTCCTTGTACACGGCAACCACGTCGTCCACGGCCGCCGGAAAAGGATTCTCCGGGGCTAGGCGGTAATACACCGACACAACTTCGATCTTCGAAAGATTGCAGATCGGCACGCCCTCGATGAGCGAACCCGAATCGGAATTGAACCCTCCGCCGTGAAGGTTGATCAGCACTCGGCCACGGTTTGCCTCCGGCATGTCCAGGGGAGTAATGATGTCCGTGCGCACGCCAGCGATGTTTTTTCCCTGAACGTTCACGGGGAAAACTCGTCGTGCTTCCGCGGAGCCTTCCGCGCGCCACTTGTCCGTTCCTGTGCGGCGTTCCGCCAGCGTCTGAGGGCCGTAGTTTTGGCGAGCGAGTGAATCCAGCCATTTTTGGGCTTCAGGGCTCAGCGTCGATGGCATCGGAATCACGCGCGTGATGTGTGCGGTTCCGTCCTCATCGAAGGTGGCGGAATCACCGACAGGCTGCGAACAAGAAAACAACGCAAAAGGGATGACAAACAAGAATAGAAAGCTGCGCCACCGCGCTCGATTGCGCATTGGTTTCTCCTTTTGCTGCAGGCGAAATGAGGCTATCTGTTTTGCGCGGCTACAGGCAAGTGTTTCATCGGATCGTCGGTTTCCACAAAGCGCCGCAGGCTCTCCATGACCACGGGCCGGCTGAAAAGTTTGCAGAATAGCTCGATCTCTTTGCTCCGCTCAGCGCGGGGAATCGGTTTGACGAATCTCTTGGCGGCGGCGCGAGTTTCAGCGTCGAATTTCGTCACCTGTTGTGCCATGGAGCGTGCAACTTGCAGCGCATATCCTTCGCCTACAAGGTGCGAGACCAGACCGGCTTGGTGCGCGCTCTCCGCCTTCACGGTCCGGCCCGTAAAAAGCATGTCCCTGACGAAACTATTTCCCACATCACGTCGCAATCGCGGAATGCCACCGAAACCGGGAATCAGACCGAGCCGCAACTCCGGAAAGCCGAAACGTGCCATCTTGTCGGCAACAATTTGGTCGCAGACCAGCGCCAACTCCAGTCCACCACCCATGCACAAACCGTGGACCGCCGCGAAAGTGATAAAAGGAGCCTCATCGATGGCGGATAAAACTTTATGAATGCGCCTGAGAAATGCTCGCACTCCCGCGACGCGTTTTTTCGCCGGCAGAGCAAGCGCGCCGTGATACAACTCTTTCAGATCAGCGCCCGCGCAAAAACCACCGGGCCGCGCGCTGGTGATAACGCAGGCGCTCGTCACGGCCGCAAGGGTGTGAATAGCGCGGGCGAATTTCTCCAGATCCGCAAGCATCACCGTGCCAATTTCATTTAACGGTTCATAGTCGAGCGTTAGCTCGATGACGCCGTCGCGCCATTCCCACCGCAGCGTCTTGCCGTTAAATTCCTTGCTCATGCCTTCCCACCGACGGCAACCGCGTGCTTGCTGTACATTTGCTCGATCTCATCGCGGAAGCGGTCGTTGATCGCATCCCGGCGTAACTTTCCGTTCGCTGTAAGTAGCCCGCTTTCCGGCGTAAAAGCATCCCTGAGAATCGCAAAATTGCGAACCTGCCGATAGTGAGGCAAATCGACGTTCACCTGGTCCAGCCCTGCCTGCACCGCGTTCGGCTCCACGGCCCCGGTAACCAACGCGCACAGATAACCTCGTCCATTGCCGACAACGACCACCTGCTGCGTGTTGCTCAGTTGCTGTAATATTTTCTCCTCAATGGGTTCCGGCGCAATGTTGTGGCCCGAATTCAAAATGATCAGATTCTTGATGCGCCCGCTGATCCGCCAATTCCCTTTCGAGTTCACCTCCCCCTGATCGCCGGTATGAAACACGCCACCCTGGAGGGCCCGCGCCGTTTCTTCGGGCCGGTTCCAGTACCCGGGAAAAACATTAGGGCCGCTAACGACAATTTCCTCGCTTTCGGCCACCATCAGGTCGATTCCGGGAATCGCTTGCCCGACGCGGCCGGGCTCGCTGGCGATCCGCGGGTCATCCATGGTGCAGATCCCACAAGTCTCCGTCAGCCCATACACCTGCCAAATGGGAATCCCCAGCATGGCAAAAAAATCCTGGGTCTCCGGAGCGAGCGGCGCCGAGCCGCACACCAGCCCACGCAATTTTCCGCCGAACCGCGCACGAATCTTTCCAAAAATCAGGATTCGCGCCAAAAACAGCCAAAAGCTGCCGCCTTTTTGCTCTTCCTCCTGCTCCCGCCACGCTTCAACCGCATTGCGATAAATCCGCGGAATCCCCGCACCGCGCGTCGACAAAGCTTGCTCGACGCTCCGGCGAACGCGCTCCAGAAGAGTCGGCACATTGAAAAAATAATTTGGAGCGGAAAGCCGAATCTCGTCAGCAAGCCTATTCAGGTCCGTGGACAAAGTCAGCACGGTGTTCTTCGAGAGGCAGGACAACATGACGATCCAGGAGGCGGCAAAATTAAACGGCAAGTACTGAAACACCTGCATCGGATCGTCGCTGTTCCAATCCAGGCGCTCCATCCAGCCTGTTGTGCAACCTACGATGTGGTTCAAGTTTCCGGTGTTCAGGCAGACGCCCTTGGCTTCGCCCGAAGTTCCGGATGTGTAGATAATCGTGACCAGGTCCGCGTCCTTGCTTGGCTCGAACGCGCCAGTGATAGCTTCGCCTGAGGCAATTTTCGCTGTCGCTTCGGCAAAGGTGATTCGCGGAGGTGCTTCCGGCCAAACTTTGGTCACCGCATCTCCCCATTCCTGCTCACTCACGAAGAAAAACCGCGCGCCGCAATCCTTCACCATTCCGGCGAGCTCTGCGGGGGATTGCCGGGCATACAGGGGAACCACGATGGCTCCCTCGGCCATCAGCGCCAAATCGAGCGCCGTCCACTGAATCGAGTTATTGCCCAACAACACGCACCGCTCACCGGGTTGAAGGCCAAGCCCTCTTAGGTAAGCGCGCGCCCGGCCCACTTGCTCGAGCAATTCTCGCCCGGTCACAGCTGTAAATTGCTCGCCGCGAATTTCCCGCAAAACCACGCGGTCGGCCGCGCGCTGCAGTTGGTTAAACAGGTTTTCGAGAAAATTCCCCAACATCCTCAGCGCCCCACGGCTACCGCTGTCGCCGACGTGTCGTACTGTTCGACAAGATCAATCAATTCCTTAGAAAGGGGCGGCAAATTGTCCTCCCAGCTCAGTACCCCTCTGCGCAGCGGAAATTCCGGATAGTTCTTCCGCACTTCATCTTCAAGGAAAGTCGCCATCCGCGCCATTGCTTTCAGATTGCTGACCACCGTCCGGCCGATGCTGTCACGGATGGTCTCCGCTTCAAGCACCAATCGCTCCATCACTTCCAAGAGCTTCGGCCCCAGATCGGGATCGTCCACGGTCAGCTGCAAATGCTGGTGGCAACGTTCGCGCATGAGGTTGCGGATGCGTTCATCCATCGTGACGCCCGCCGAAACCACGCCGGCTGGCATGCAGGTGACAATCCCGTGGTAGCGCGAGGAAACCATGTAAGTACACGCGCGTAAAATGGAAACCAACTGAAACATGTCGTAATCGTCCGACGTGAAAATCGGCGTTCCGGGAATCTCTTCCTCGATGGCTCGGCAGGCCACCGCGTCCAGTCGTTCCATCGCGACGAGAATCGGAAACACGCGGTGCCTCTGAAGGACCGCCTTCGTCGCTTCGCTATAGCCGTTGACGTAGTGCTTAAATTTCCGGTGCGCTTCCGCGCCGGACTCGAAGAAATAAACGGTGCGGTATTGGCTGTCCTTATAAGCCCCGGTAGTGGCGCGCGCCAAATATTTCGCAATAGACGCACGCACCGGCCACACGAAGGGATGAATCGGGCAAAGCACAAGTATCGGCTTTTTTTCATCCCAGCCCACCGCTCGAAGCGCTTGTCTTGCATACTCCGGTGGATGCGGCTCAAATGTCCACGCCGTATCCGCGCCGAGTTCGTTCGGCACGCCCAAGCTGCCGAGCAACTGCTGCGATTCGAGGCTGCGCGTAATCACCAGCGACTCATTCGTGTAGCGCGCGCACATCCACTGGATCAGGTCATCCATGTGCCCCGCATCGCCTCCGTAGGCCACGGACAGTTTGTTTTCCGCGGAGGCCAGGCCGAGCGAACCGATCATCATGGTCGTCAGCGCATTCGCAAATTTGCTTTTGAACATCGAGCCTTCGCAAGCAATCACGCCGTGATTTGCATGCACTTCGCGCCATAGGAACGGTGGAAAAACATCCGGCAGGTGCACCTGCTCCGTGCCCTCGAAATAGCCTTTGGTGAGATCGAAATTCTGGGTCATTACGCTAAAGTCGACATTCGGCGCGCCCAGCACATGACGGATTTGCCGGATCATTTCCTGCACCCGCACGTCGCTGCCGGTGTTCCGCGTGCCGTTGTACCCCGCGAAAAGCACCTTCAGCTTTTCGCCCGGCGTCCAGCGCTTTCCCAGTCCAAACATCCAGCCAAAGCGACGCAACTCAATGAGCGCGCTGACCCACATCACCAGGAGAAAATCGGTCATGCCACGGCGCTCCCCGCGTTTTTCATCAGTTCGCTTACCGAATCTGTCGGCCAAGGTTTCGCTGGATACTTAAACTTGTTCGCACGGCTGAATTGCAACAAAGGATAGGCATAGCTCGAAAATTTTGCCGGCGCTTCTCCCATTTCCTGAACCACACGCGAATTATCAAACACCGTGTTCCAATCGAGGTACGGCCAGAACACCTTCAGCAAGGATGCGCCGTAGCCCACCGCCCCGCGTTTGAACGCCAGCCAATTCACCGTTTTCGAAAACGGCCCGCCCAGCCACGGCTGGTAACTCGGCCTGCTCCAACCGCCTGCCGCGGCCAGCGCATCTGTTAATTCCTTGTACGTCTGCGAACCTGCTCCCGAAGACAAATGATAAATCCCGTAGTGCGGCTTTTCCATCTGATGAATCTTCACGATGGCCGCACCCACATAATTCGCGGGCACAATGTCGATTTTGTCCTCCGGTCGCAAAGGCAACACCGGCAGCCGTGCCAGCATGTCGAACGCCTGCACCATGTCGAACTGCGTTGTTTCGGGTCGGCGGCTGTCTCCCATAACGATGGCGGGACGAAAAATCGTGTGCGGCACATCCGCCAGCAACTGGTGGACCAGGTGTTCGCAAAATTTCTTGGTCCGCGCATAAGGGTCGTAGTCCGAACGGTTCCAGTCGATCGAATTGTCTTCTGCCACCAACTCGTTCTGGCGTTTTCCCGCGACCGCTACCGTCGACACATGCGAGTAGCGGCGCAGACCATGATGATTCTGCGCACGCCGCGCCAGTTGAATCACCTCTAAAGAGCCACGCAGATTGACGTTCAGGCATTGCTTTTCGGATTTGCGATTTAGGGAAGCGGCGCAGTGTAGGACCGAATCGGTCGAATCGACAAGCGCGCGATATTCATCGTCGCTCAATCCAAAGCGCTCGGCGGTCAGATCGCCGCGAAAGACGCGCATCCGGTCATTCACAAAGGCAAAGAATTCCTGAAATTCGAAATGCAGTTGCAGCGATTGCCACAGCCGCTCGCGCGCTTCCTGCTCCGTCTTTGCGCGGACCAGCAGATTCAGCCGGTCCCGGTGTCCGGTGATAAGTCCGGCCGCCAGGTAGCTGCCGAGGTAGCCTGTCGAGCCGGTGAGGAAAATGGCCATAGAAAGATTGCGTTGCGCGCCTATCGCGTGGCCGCCGACGCGCCCTCCGGAGGAACCGACCAGTCCAGCACGCGCGCTTCTCTGGCCTCGAGCGGCCGGCCTTCCATCAGCGGATAACACCACCGCCGCAGCGCCGGTATGTGGATGTTAATCCAGTAATCCCACCAGTCAATGTTTTCCGGTGCGAAGCCGAATAGGGTAACCTCTTCAGGCGGCAGCGCCGCCGACAGCAGCCGTGCATTTTCGCATTCGAACACATGCTGGTTGTGCAGGATGAACGGCTCATACAATTCAATGAGCTTTTGCGCGCGGACCAGGTCGCGTTCCGTTTTCGCCAGCGGCGCCTTGCTGATATGCAACGTGATCGCGGCCTTGTTGATCCGTGAAACCACCGCTTTCTGCATGGGAATGGAAAGCCGTTCGTACCGCTGCTTCGAGACGGGAATTGTTTCCAGCTTCACTTTCAGCCAGTGCTCAATGCCCTGCTGGGCGCGGTAATGCTTGCGGTGCGCCAATCCAGTCAATTCGATCGACCGGCCCATGTTCACGGGGTTGATGGCAGAGGTCGCGAGTTGGTACAGCCGCGCTTGTTTCCGTCGCACGAGAGCTGCGGCAATCAACGTCATGCCCCGTGTGACCATATCCACGGGAATCACGTCCAGGCATTTGCGTTCGTTCGAAGGCAGTTGACGGAAATTTGTCCCTAGTAAATAGGAAAGCGGCCCAGAAGTATTGATGCCCTCATTCCAACCGGTAAATGGCGTACGCTCCGAACTTTCGACAATGGATGGCCGCACGATGGCGATGGGTAAATCGTGACCCTGTCGAACGAGGACGGACTCTCCCAAGCTCTTCGTGAAGGTATAGGTATTTGGCCAGCCTAGATGATGTGCGCGTTTCATTCCGGCCCGGACCAGACGGTTTCGCACCCACCGCGCTCGGTTGCGTTTCAACACGCCATCCAACTCATCCGGCACAACCTTCGAAGCGTCGCCGCTCCGGCCTAGAGCCTGCCGCCGTAGCGCCCTGGTCACATCCGCACTCTCGGAGCGCTCCTCGACGCGCCGCACCATTTCGCGGAGCGAAAGAACTTCCCTCTCTGCGTCAAACTCAGGATGGTTTGCGGGATTGTAATTGGGCGTAAGCTCCTCAATGACGCGTCCATCGCGCATTCCGACCACATAGCACGTCGAAAGATGCATCAGCGCCGCGTGATTGCATCGCCGTTGGTACTCCACCAAATGCAACGTGGCATCGATGTTTGAAGAAATGGCGTCGCGCAAGTCCGGATTAAAGTCCGTCAGCCCCGCGCTGCTGACGATCACGTCCAAGGTACGAGCCAGTCGCGTCTGAGCGTCCGCGTCAAGCCCCAGGCCGGGCAAACTCACGTTGCCTTCCACGACTTCCACTTTCTCGTTCAGAAAGGTTGCCAGCTTTCGACCATAAGTGTCATGCAAACCGTCAAAGGCGGGCGATTCTTCAACGATCTTTTCGAAGCGTCGCTGAGCCGAGGTCGTGCGGTTACGGCGGATCAGGAGAGTCACTTTGCCGATTTCCGGAATCTTCTCCAGCAAATCGACCAACCAGACTTTGCCGATGAATCCAGTCACGCCGATCAGCATAAAATGCTTTCCAGCAAGGGTTTCGCGCACGGACAGATGAGCAACCCGTGGCGTGCTGCTCACCAACTGTACAGGGGTCTTGTTGTCGATTTGCGGTCGCACCGCAGGAACAACGGCGCGCTCCGGTAGTTCTGGCTGCTTTTGCCATTTCAATTGCCACAACAATTTTTCCTTGGAGATGCCGCCGTCTACCGACCCACTCGCGAGCCAAGCGAACGGGCCCCTTGGTCGGATCACGGGAGCCAGCAAGCGCCCGGTGGCTATGCCATCGCGAAATTCCAATCGATTCGCGAGGAAACCATCCGCGGCGAAAAACTCCGCCATGGGCCGCAGAATGTGCTCAAGCATCTGGCTCACAAGCACCACGCGTTCGCCGCCGCGCACCGCGTCCACTAGCTTTTCGACGGCTTCCCGCCGCATGCGGGGCTTCAGCACATACTGAAAATATTCCTCGCCCAGCAGGTCCAGGCGATCCTTTGTGATCCCGCGCAAAACCCCGTGCAAAAATCGCGTCGCAAATGTGCGACTCGTTAAATACATCGGCGGACGAAGCAATCCCACGCCGAGCATACCGCCGCGGCGCACCCAGCGTTCCAGGAAGCTCTGGCTGTTCCAATTGAAAAATCCCACGCTGCGCAGCGCGCTGATCTCTAACAGCGAGCCTTCCACGCGCCAATACGCCACGACGGACACACGCTCCACGACGCTCCGATTCGATTTAGAGGAATTGTCAGGCATCGTTTCTGTTGAACTAATGGAAAAGCAATCCCCCGCAATGGCCGATCCGGGCGATCCATGCCGCATGCAATTCTTTCTGAGACCGTCTTTCGGCCCGGCTACGGCCGTTCGTGCCGTCGGCCCGCGGTCTTACGCGGCCAACATTGGATTTACAAAATTATCATCCCCTAGCGCTTCCCGCAACCAGCTTGGGTTGTAGATAGCGATAGAAAAACACGGCAAGGGAGGGGTCGGGCGGCAATCGAAGGGCAAACCGATTTACACGCCCCAACCGTACTTTTCGGCGTGCTCGAAGGTGCGCTGCATTTCCACGTTCAGTAGCTCGAGGAAGCCGGCAGCGCCCACGGTGTTTTTCCCTGGCTGGCTGATATCGGGAGTGCGAATCCCCGCCGCGAGCACCCGGTTGAGGGACTGTTCCACCCAATCCGCTTCCAGCCCCAGGCCGAAGCTGTCTCGCAACATCATCGTCGCGCTGAGGATCGATCCAATCGGATTCGCCGCGTCTTTCCCGACCAGCGTCGGGGCGGAACCGTGAATCGGCTCGAACAATGGCGCGCTCGTGCCAAAACTGGCCGATGGAATCAGGCCAATCGAACCGACCAGGGCGGCCGCCGCGTCGCTGAGGATATCTCCGAACATGTTGGTGCTCAGGATCACATCGAATTGCGTTGGCCTCAGCGTCAGTTGCATCGCGGCGTTGTCTACATACATGTGCTCAAGCTTCACCGCAGGATAAACCGAGCCGATAGAAGTTACCGTGCGCCGCCACAATTGGGAACTCGTCAGCACGTTGGCTTTGTCCACGGAACACAACCTCCGCGAACGGCTCTCCGCGCGCTGAAACGCAAATGTCGCGATGCGTTCGATTTCAGGCGTGGAGTAGGATTCCGTGTCGAACGCGCGTTCCGTGCCCTTTTCGACGAAGCTGCCACGCTCGCCGAAGTACATCCCGCCTGCAAGCTCTCGCACTATTTCAATGTCCAAATCGCCGAGCCGTTCCGGCCGTAGCGGAGAAATTCCGCGCAGAGGCTCCAACAACCTCACGGGCCGCAGATTGACATACAGCCCAAGGCCCTTCCGCAGCGCCAGCAGCCCGGTCTCCGGCCGCTTGCCGACCGGCAAGGCATCCCATTTGGGTCCGCCCACTGCTCCCAAAAACACCGCATCCGCTTTGCGGCACGCCTCCAGCGTTTCCTCCGGCAAGGGATTCCCAGTCTTGTCGATGGCCGCGCCGCCAATGGGCATTTCCGCGACGTCGAAGTGATGACCGAACTCGCGCGCGCACTCCTGCAACACGCTCACTGCAGCCTGCGCCACTTCCGGGCCGATTCCGTCGCCGGGCAGGATCACAATTCTCTTTTTCAGCTTCATGGCTGGATTCCTCGAAACTCCTCGCGCCTTAAGCGACCGGCGAAGCCGTGGTCGCCACAACTTTACGGCGAATCACCTCGTGCGCGATGGCCATCAGGTCGCGAGCGCGCACGTGTTTGGTAGTATCCGCGAACGAAGTGACGCGGCGATAGCATTCCGCCAGTTGCTCGTCACTCGGCTCGTAACCTAATTCACGCAATGACTCCCGCAGCGCATGCCGACCAGAGTGCTTTCCTAGCACAAGTGAGCGCGACGGCACACCGACTGTTTCGGGCGAGATAATTTCATAGGTCAGCGGGTTCTTGATGATGCCGTCCTGATGGATTCCCGCTTCGTGCGCGAATGCATTCGCTCCCACGACCGCTTTGTTTGGTGCAACCACTGCGCCGGTAATTTCCGTCAGCAGCTTGCTGGACTTGTACAGTTCATCCAGCTTGAGTTTTGTCGCAACGCCAAAACTTTCCATGCGCACCGCCAGCGCCACTGCCACTTCTTCCAAAGCCGCATTTCCGGCGCGTTCGCCGATCCCGTTTACGGTGCATTCGATCTGTCGCACCCCGGCCCTCACCGCCGCCAGGGAATTCGCCACCGCCAAGCCAAGATCGTCATGGCAATGCGCGCTCAGGATGATGTGGTCCGGGTCGCCCAAATGCTCCCGCACCTTCCGAAACATCTGAGCGTACTCTTCGGGTACCGCATAGCCAACCGTGTCAGGCAGATTGAGCACGGTCGCGCCGCCTTCCACCGCTACCTCGCAGGCCTTGCAGAGAAAATCGATGTCCGTGCGTCCCGCGTCTTCTGCGGAAAATTCCACTTCCTCCACAAAATTCTTCGCTAATTTCACCATCGACTCGATCGATTCGAGCGCCTGTTCGCGCGTCATGTGCAGCTTCACCTGCAGGTGAAGATCGCTGGTCGCCAGAAAAACGTGCATGCGTGGAGTCTTCGCTGGTTTCAAGGCCTCGGCGGCCGCAAGAATGTCGTCTTTTCGGGCGCGCGCTAGCGCCGCTATGGGAACATCACGCACTTCCTTAGAAACGGCAATCACCGCCTCAAGGTCGCCCTTAGAAGCAATTGGAAAACCCGCTTCGATGGTGTCCACGCCAAGGGCAGCAAGCTGCCGCGCCATCCGAATCTTTTCTTCGGTATTCATCGAGAAACCCGGCGACTGTTCGCCGTCCCGCAGGGTGGTGTCAAAGATTCGCACGTGGCTCATGCCAATGCCCCCAATCTACTGTTCCCAGTTACGCATACACGGACCTTCTAGTCCAATTTATCTTCATTCTGTAATTGATAATTCTGCCTTATACTAGACCCTACTGATAAGCTAGCTGCAACGCAAAACTCCTGGACTGCCCCGGCGCCAAGTCTGGCTTGTGAATTGAGGCCTTTAGCCATGGATCTTGCCGAACTACAGGTTTTTCTTACAGTTGCCAAGGAAGGCAGTTTCTCCCGCGCGGCCGAACGGCTCTACCGCACGCAGCCGGCCGTAAGCCTCGCCATCCGCAAGCTGGAGGACTCCCTCGGTCAGCCTCTGTTTGTGCGGGGTGCCCGCCCCGTGCGCCTGACGGACGCCGGGACGCTGCTTCGTGAATATGCGGAGCGACTGCTGAACCTCCGCGATGAGGTGAAGAAGGGTTTGATGGAGTTGGAAGGCCTGAAGCGCGGCGAATTGGCCTTGGGCGTTAACGAAAGTTCCATTCACGCGCTTCTCCCCGCGCTGGCAAAATTTCGGGAAGCCCATCCGGGAATACAAGTCCGGCTGCATCGCATGTTCTCTCGCGACATTCCTCACGAAGTGGTCAATTACCGCCTCGATCTCGGTGCCGTCTCCTTCATCCCTCGCGACGCCCAACTGCAAGCCGCGGAGATTCTGAAGGACGAACTCACTTTTGTTGTGCCGCCGAAACATCCGCTAGCCAAGCGCCGCGAAGTCGACGTCGAAGAGCTCGGTAAGGAAATGTTCATCGCCCATATCGTGGAATCGCCGTTTCGTCGCCGCGTCATCGAATTATTTGCCAAGCACCGTACTCCGCTGAATATGCCGCTCGAAATGCCGACCATCGAAAGCATCAAACGCTTTGTGCAGATGGGCATGGGCGTGGCCATTGTGCCGCGCATGTGTGTCCACTGGGAGATCGAACACGGTTGGCTGAAAGAAATCAAAATCCGCCAGCTCAACATGCCCCGCCACCTTTACATCATTTCACGCCGTGGCGCGCGCCTTCCTCACACCGCCACCGAATTCATGCGTCTGCTAAAATCGGAGTGAAGGCCGATGCCGCCGCGGGGAAGATCAGGACGGAAGGCAATGCCCGACGCATTCAACAAACTCGCGAATGAAGCAGCCCAGGCGCGAAGAGAAAATCGCGTGTCGGATGCGAGACGGTACTGGACCGAAGCCGTTCAGCTATGCCGGCAATCTGGAAACAAAAAAGAACTTATACAAGCGCTGAAAGGCTCAGGGCAAATCGAGCGCGACATGGGAAACAATGACGCGGCGTTGCCCTTCTACGAACAAGCCGTGGCCCTTTGTCGCGAAGAGCATGACCCGCAGAGCCTTGCGCACACGGTTCGGCATCTCGGCGACGTTTACAGGAGTGCCGGCCAGTTGGACCTAGCAGAACCTTGCTACAGCGAGGCGCTCACAATCTACCGGCGCCACAAGCAAACAGCGCCGCTAGATTTCGCGAACGCGCTACGTCCAATGGCTATCCTGAAGGAGCAAAAGGGTGAACTGCAAGCTGCGAAGCCGCTATGGGAAGAAGCACGGCAACTTTACGCCGCAGCCAACGTTCCTGAAGGTGTGGCGGAGAGCTTGAAACGCCTCGCTTATCTTGCCGAAAAGCATTGAGCGCCCAAGCCGATTCGTTTATCCGCCTTGGGTCGCTATCCACCAGGTATTTCCGCCAGGATCTTTGACGCCGGCACGCCGGTCCGGGTCACCTTCTTTGCGAGACGGTTCCTGTATCGAAACGCCGCCCGCTGCCAATGCCTTCTTGTAAGTCGCGATCACATCCGGGACATAAACATGCAGCCAGACTGGAAACGCCGGGTACTTGTCGCCCGCGTCCGCAATCATGATCACGGTGTCTCCTATGCGTACTTCGCCGTGTACGATTGTGCCGTCAGCATTATCAAAACGACGAAGATTCTCGGCATCAAAGATCTTCTTGAGGAAGTCGATCACGCGTTGCGCACCTTCCGTCACAATGTAAACAGAAACTGTGGAATATCCCTGCGGCTTCCAGTCCGAACTCATCTTTTACCCCCATCCGCAACCTATCGGAAAGTGCATCGGGTCGTAACCCGTTGCCCAGATTGAAAAACGCGACCCGTAAGACTCTGGCAAAGGCATAAAGTTGCTGGCCTCTGATCCCCCAACTGTTCAGCGCTACTTCGGTTGCGGTGAAGTTGGTATCCCATCCAAAAAGGCGAGATAGGCGGCAATCAGCCGGTACGTCTGATAGTAGTCGTCCAATCGGATCGCCGAAAACTTGTCTTTCGACGTATGAAGAATGTGCTGATTCCAATTTTCCTGAGTTAACGAGTGGATGGTAATGCTGCGGATCTTTCGCGCAGCGAATTGCTCTGAATCCGTGCTGCCGATGCGTTCGACGTTGGTGCCAGCGAGCGGCATGTTCATTTGCTTTGACACGTACACCAGAGCTCCCACCAATCCTTTATCCGCGTGGCTGACCCACACTTCCGTGGGCGCGAGCCCGAGTGTGTCCATGTTCACCATAGCGTCGGTCGCCGCGACTTCTTCCTTCGTCATGTGCTGTGCATAAAAATGCGACCCGATTTCTCCCTGTTCCTCGGCGGCGAACGCGATGAAAACGAAAGCATGTTTCCGTTGGACCGCTTTCATTCCCTCATACAGCGAAGGCAATAACGATGCGCCGCTCCAGTTGTCAACGACTCCGTCGCCGGCAGAGATATGATCGTAGTGCGCCCCTATAATGAACGCCTTATCCGAGGTACCCGGAAGCGTGCAGATCAGATTGGGCAGCTTGGAACCCTGGACCACCTGCTCGGCGAGGTGTTGCCCCTTGCAACCAGCATCCCCAAATAGTGTTCTCAGGGTTTCTTCGCGCTGCTTGTCATCGCCTTGGTATCTTTTGAGACGAGCTTCGACGGTTTCCCGCGAGACTTGCTTGAAGTGGATGATCTGAGCGCCCTGAATCAGTGGGTGTATCGCGATCAGGACGATTGCGAAGGTGAAAAACCGCCAGTTTCGCATGATCTTTCGAATGTAGGATCCGGTTTGCCACCCCGCCTGTGCCGCCGAGCCGCTGACAGAGATCAGGCCGAAACAAGGAAGCGCATTCCTCGCGCACTTCCATTTACTGCTTGTCGTATACGCTTTCTGTATTGTATTCCCTGCCGTCGGCAGTTTTTCCTTTTGCCTTTACCGTCGCGACCTTCCCGTCCTTAGACACCTCTGCCGTCACTTTGCCCACGTCCTTCCCGCCCTTGTGCAGCGTTCCCTCTGTCTTGTGGGAATTAACGCGCTTCAGTGTGATGGCGTCAGCGCCGGCGGGCGTTCCATTGCCCGTAATCGCGGCTTCAGTGCCATCATAATATGTAACGAAGCTGTATGCGAACGGCGTTCCATCCGAACTTACACCTTCGAAACTGTATTTCACTCCATTCCCTTGAATGGCGATCGTACGTGTCTGACTCTTCGGCGCCGGCGCCGATTCGAACTTCGATTTCTCTACGTTTAGTTTCCAGGTTCCGAGAAAAGGATTATCTTCAGCCAACAACAGGCCAGCGGCAGCCGCTGCGAGAACAAGAAAGGTGAACGCGGACAGCGTACGTCTCATGAGCATTGATCCTTTAAATAAAATCGCATCGGCCCCGATTTCCTCATGCCTCAGCGGTGGCGGATTATGCACCTGTTTGCTGCCCAATGGCAACGCCTTTGTTCGGTCTTTCTCAGAACCGGGATGGGGGGTACAGCCGGCAGGAAAACTCGCGCCGAAGGTGCCTTGTCGTCTATGCTGTAGCGAGCGGACGGCGCCATTTAGGTATGATCAGCGGACTTGCCATTTTAGCTATCGGGTTCTTTCTGGGCATGCGCCATGCCACCGATCCCGACCACGTCATCGCGGTCTCAACAATTGTAAGCCGCGAACGTTCCTTGTCGAAGGCCGCGTTGATCGGCGCGCTGTGGGGACTGGGTCACACCATCACCATTGTTCTGGTAGGCGCTGCCATCATTCTTTTTAACGTGGTGATTCCCACGCGCGTCGGTCTGACCATGGAATTCGCGGTGGGATTGATGCTGATTCTGCTCGGCATCTTGAATCTCTCCGGTGTTACGAAATGGCTGAGCGAGAGATTTTCTCCAGCCCATCCTCGCATCACCGGCGAGCACGCTCACCTGCATGAGCACAATTCCCACGTGCACTATCATTGGCATTCGCACGCGCCTGCGAAGGAGCATCACGCCGATTCCCTTCCGCCGCCGAAATGGCTGGGAAATGCGGTCTCCCGTCTCGGATTATTTCATTCGCTTCGACCCTTGCTTATCGGTATCGTCCACGGCTTAGCGGGTTCGGCAGCGGTCGCCCTGCTCGTACTCAGCACCATTCGCGACCCGCGCTGGGGTCTTTTCTACCTTTTGATTTTCGGACTCGGCACAATTGCCGGCATGATGCTGATCACCGCGGCCCTTGCGCTTCCCTTCTCTTATGCGGGAGCTCGCTTCGGCTGGCTGAATCGCGGACTGATTCTTGGTTCCGGAGTGCTCAGTCTTGTTTTCGGGCTTTATATTTCCTACCACATCGGCTTCGTCGACGGCCTCTTTACCCGTCATCCCCATTGGACGCCGAGCTGAATTGCGGTCTCACTGGGGCTTTTTCGCAACCGCTTCCTCGACCGTCTTATAGATCGGCAGCAGGTTCTGCAATCCAGCAACCGTCACGACCGCGTTGCTTTGCGGCGACAGCGCCGCCAATGCAAAAGCCTTACCCTGGTTCCTCCGGCTCACGAACAAGGACACCAAAGCGCCCACTCCCGCCGAATCCAGAAAGCTCACGCCGGACAGATCCAACACCGCATTGGACGCAGTTTCCGCGCGCAATTGCTGAATAAAGCCATTCACAGTCTCCAGGCTGAGTTTTCCAGTGGCTTTGTAGATGGTGAGGGATTCGTCGCTCGACGGCAGTTTTTCCAAATCAAGTTTGAAGGGTGGCATAAGGCATCCTAAAGTATCTGAAAGCCAATCCGGGTCACATCAACAGACCTTAACATACGCTTTTCGCTTCATCCCTTCCAGTGCCGTTGCAAGATAGACCAATATTCCTACTTAATTTCGCTCTATCGGTCGGCTAGGGAATTCTCGGGGACATGTGTTGCTTTCGTTCGCTTGGGCATCGCATTACTTCGCATCGCTTTCCAGGTATCGTGTTCATCTTCGTAAGGACCAAGACGGATCTTCGCTTTCAAGTTTCGCACTCCCGCCGGTAGCTATCCCATCACCGTCGACGTGACTGCGACGCCGAAGGGATCCGGCAAATCTTTCCAATCGAATCCGATCACGCTGGCACTGCTCGTGAATTGATTCTGGAGTTGTTTATCTTCCGTAACTCACGCGATAGATGACGTCCGCCCCATCGTCGCTAACCATCAGCGACCCATCCGGCGCTATCGCAACACCTACGGGCCGGCCGTTCACGTTCTTACCCTTCGGGTCCGGCACAAAGCCTGTCAGGAACGGAATGGGATCCTCGTATGCCTTGCCGTTCTTGAATCCCACGAAAGCCACCTGATACCCGTTGCGCGTCGAGCGATTCCATGACCCGTGCTCTGCGACGAACACCCCCGCCTGATACAAGGCCGGAAATTGTTTGCCGGTGTAGAACGCAAACTGCAGCGGTGCCACGTGCGGTCCCAACAGCACGTCTGGAATAATCGCCTTGGCCACAAGGTCCGGCCGCTGTGGCTTCACGCGAGGGTCGACATTGTCTCCGATGTAGCTGTAGGGCCAGCCGTAAAATCCCCCGTCTTTGACGGAGGTGAGATAATCCGGCGGCACATCATCGCCCAGTTCATCCCGTTCGTTCACGCTCACCCAAACGTCTCCAGTCGAAGGACTAATGCCAAGTCCAACAGCATTTCGCAAACCGGAGGCGTAAATGCGCGCATTCTTGCCGTCGGAATCGCAGACCAGCACCGCAGCCCGTCTTTGGTCTTTCTCGATGTCGATGTTCCCGGAAGATCCGACGCTCACGAACAGTTTGCTGCCGTCGGCGCTGAAAGCGATCGTGCGCGTGAAGTGCCCGCCGCCCCCCGGCAAATCTAAAATGGGTTCCACTTCACCGGTACGCTTCGAAGTAGACCTGTCGTACTTGAAGCGCACCACTTCATTCGTGTTTCCCACGTAAACATAGTCTTCGTGGAACGCGATCCCAAACGGTCGCTTCAACTTCTGAGCAAACAATTCCTTTTGCGGAGTTCCGCCACCATGCGCCGAGTCGTGCAACACAACGATCTGGCCGGCTCCCGTGTCCGCTACAAAAATGTCGCCGTCCGGCGCCACCGCCATGAACCGCGGTCCCGTGAAATCCTTCGCATAAATGCTCACCTGAAATCCAGCCGGTGCTTTAGGGAGAAAGCCCGCCGGGGGTTTGACCCCATCCGGTCCATTTCCCGCGCTCTTCGTCAAAAACGGCGCCGGTAAATTTGGCTTTTTGCCATTCGTTACCTGCGCGGCCAGCGGTGTAGCCGCCGCGAATGCCCAGCACAACAATGCGGCTCCGGGAACCTTGAACCTCATTACGCTATCCCCCAATCGCAAATTTGATTTTGTCTTTCTAACAGTGCCGTCCCATAGGATGCCAGCAAAAGGGATGAGATTCCACAATAGCCGGTCATCTTCAATCCCACATTCCCCGAGCGTCACTCTCGCGTTTTCGCTGGTCGTTCCGTGACCGGCTTTCCGCCGCTTCCCGAAAGCCGTGTGTTCCCTTGTCCCTTCTCTAGGTCGCCAAGCAAGCTGTCAAGGTCTCCGTAGGCGTAGATCGTCTTAGCATGATTCTGCATCAATCCGCCGGTGTCCGCCGTAGGGCCGTAATTGCTGTGCAGGTCGTGTCCGAGCATTCGCAGCATGGCCATCTGTTGCCCCCGGTGATGCGCTGTGTGCGCGATGCGTCGTGTCACCACCCAGGCCATCGAGCGCGACACGTCAAAGAAATTCGTCTCCTGCTCCCACCAACTCTCACCTTTCTCCTGCAATTCGGCCAGCCGCTTTCCACTGTCTTCCGCATAACGACGCACAAAGCACACGCGAGTTTCTTCCTTCGGCAGCGGCGGGGCGCCCACGTCGATCTTCAGCATCGAACGGAACCAAAGATCCTCGCTGACGCACTGGTGCACCATTTGCTCATGCACGCTCCGCCCTCGTGGGTCATTCTCACGCGGACGAAACTCCATCTCTTCGTCGCGGAATGCGCTCCAAACGCTCACGACCTTGACTCGCTCGGTCGCGTAGGTTTCCACCAAAAAGCGGTAACGCATGTCCTTGCCTCTCGGCCGGGCTTCCAGACTAGTACAAGCCGCAAACTCCTGGCGATGTACTTTGTAAATTTGTGAGATCGGGTCTTGACTCCCGCTTGACGCGGAGGTATCAAGGAAGTCCGCGCAGCGTTGTCTAGCAACCCCTACCCGGTCACCTTACCCACTGCGCGAAAATTCCACCACTCTCGAGGAGGATCTATGTCTGCAGTCCGAGCGATTCCGGAAGGCTATCATTCCATTACTCCAGCGCTGGTCTGTAAAGGCGCTGCTCGCGCCATTGAATTTTATAAGGAGGTTTTCCACGCCAAGGAAATTAATCGCATGGCGGGACCCGGAGGTTCGATTGGACACGCCGAACTTCAAATCGGCGACTCCAAAATCATGTTGAGCGACGAGTTTCCCGGCATGGCCACGGCCCCAGGGGCTACGCCCATCACCAGTAATTCGCTCTTTGTCTACAGCGATACTGTGGATGCGCTTTTTGACCGAGCCGTCAAGGCTGGCGCCAAGGTCGAGATGCCCTTACAAAATATGTTCTGGGGCGATCGCTACGGCAAAATCCGCGATCCCTTCGGGCACCAGTGGGGGCTTGCGCAGCATGTCGAAGATGTCGCGCCCGCCGAAATGGAGCGCCGCGCCAAGGAATGGCAAGCGCAAATGAGCAAAGCCGCCGGGAAAAGCTAGCCCGGTCGATTCCACTTTTGCGAGGGGCCCGCGAACCATCGGGGTCCCTCGCAAGACGAACAACGCACAAAACTCAAAACCGAACAGTAGGCCAGCTTATGAACGCCGTTTGGGGGCGGCGCTCCGCTCCGACATTTAGAGCCAAGAAAATCCGGACAAGTTCTAACCGCTGAAGACCGCTCTTACAGCGGCCACAACCACGCGGCGCCTCGCACGCCGCTCGCATCTCCGTGCTTCGCGACTACCACCATAGTGTCCGCCTCACGCCCGAAGACATACTCCTTCAACCTCTTCGGAACATCCTGATACAAGCGCGGTACTTGGGACACTCCGCCGCCAAGCACGATAATGTCCGGATCGAGGTTGTTAATCATCTGCGCCAGACTGCGAGTCAGCCGGTCTTCGTAGCGCTCCAGAGTTGCCACCGCTGCGGCCTCACCCGCTTCACAACGCGAGATTATTTCTTTTCCACTCAGTTTCATCTTCGTTGCCCGTTGATAATCCGCCTCCAGTCCGGTTCCCGAAATCCACGTTTCGATACAGCCTCGATAGCCGCAATAGCACTCCGGCCCCGGATACTCTTCCGCACGCATCCACGGCAACGTATTGTGTCCCCATTCCCCGGCAACGCCATTGCTCCCATTGTGAACCTTCCCATCGAGCGCCAGGCCCCCTCCGCAACCCGTGCCAAGTATCACGGCAAACACCACGCGTTTCCCGGCTCCGGCCCCGTCCGTCGCTTCAGAGACCGCCAAACAATTCGCGTCGTTGGCGCAACGTACCTCCCGCTTCAACGCATCGCTTAGATCACGGTCAAAGGCGCGTCCGTTCATCCACGTCGAATTTGCGTTTTTTACCGTATGGGTAATTCGCGAAATCGTTCCGGGAATGCCTACCCCGACGGATCCGCTGCGCCCGAGCGCCGCTTCGATTTTCTCCACCCCTTCCCTAATCGCGCGAACCGTCCGCTCATAATCGTCACGCGGTGTGGCCACGCGGTGGCGGTGAACTTCGCGTCCGTCGCACTCGAGGGCGACAAACTCGATCTTCGTACCGCCTAAATCCACGCCAATTCGAATTTTCTTTTCTGAGGGATTCCCTGGTTCCATAGCCACGGTCAATGATTCTATACAAAAATTTCGACTAAAGCCTGCATGCAAAGGAAAACCCCACGCGCGCAAACTGCCGCGTGGGGCTGACGCACCATGTGGCTGCCTCAGAAGTGGAAACCCAACTCCACCGTTTCCGTGCGCGGCGTCACATAGTGCGTGCCGCTAAACGTCGAAAGGAAGTTGTACAACGCAGTCTTGTCGGTCAGATTGATCACCGTGAACCGCAAGCTCCATTTGTAGCGGTCGCCATTAAAGAGATTGTCGTGGCCGATAGCGATATCGAACAGATTCCGCGGCTGGATGCGTTGTGGATTGTGATCGTCATTCTCCTTGTTCGGTCCAGGCACTTGAATGAGCGTAGATCCGAGTTGGCCCGCGGGGCAGGAGGTGGCTGGCGCTCCAAAAGGACTGGAGACTACCGGTTTGCCGTTGCAAGTTAGCCCTGCCTGAAATTCCTGATCGGCGGTCAAAGGTAAGCCGGTGATAGCGTTGTTCAGTCCTACGGAACCTGACGGAACACCCACCGCGACTCCGCCATCCGGTACTGGTGTTGAGGCAGAGCAGGTCGGTGTTACCAGCGGCGCTGCCGTGTAGCAGGGAGTGGCACCCGCCACGAGTCCGCTGTCATATCGCCAGTTGAATCCGATCCACGGTCCGCGCTTCCACGGTTGATACTGGATGTGCGTAGTCTCATTGTAGACTTCGTCATGGTCAATGCGGAAGACGTTGAACGACGGAAAGAAGGCGATTCCTGCGACCTGCGGATTGAAGAATCGCGCCGCCACGCTGGACATCACGACACGCGCCGTTAACCCATGATAATCGGGCACGCTGGCGCTCAGCATCCATCCAGGGATCTTCGAGTTATGCCACTCAATTGGGAAGGTGATCGGTGTTGCCCCAACGATGCCAAAATCGAAGCCGTTGTGGGTGTACTTCCAGATATATTCGCCGTTCAACACCAGGTATTTCCCGAATGCTTGCTGGAAGCCCGCGTGAAATTCGTTGCGGAAACCAGGTGTAAGCGGCCCGAGCGTGCAAGGCACCCCCGGTGGAGACACGATCGCGACGACAACCGGATCGCTGCACCCAGTGCTGGCAATCACGAGATTTTCGTTGAAGGGTGTTTCCATGATGCGCGCATAGGAAACACGCAAAACAGTGTTGGAGGGTTTGATGTTATATGCGATTCCCAAGCGGGGCTCGGCTTGACTGCCGCTGCTGATGCCGTTGTACTTATCACCGCGAATGCCAAGATTGAACGACCAGTTCTTCCAGGTAATGGTGTCAATCAGGTAGAGCGCAAGCTCCTTGACATCTGTATGGCCATCAAAATTGAAGAGGGTTCCGCCGTTCGTGAGGTCGTAGGGGAGCAGGGTTGAGCACGGAGGCCCAGTGGCCTTGCCGTTTACGAAACAGGGATCGCCGGGAATGATCGTTCCGTCAGGATTTTCGGTATTGAGTGAGGGAAGAAATGTCGGATCCACGATCGCGAGTTGGTCTTTCTCCGTAAGAAACGTCTGCTGATAGACGACGCCGAACTTGATGTTGTGAACCCCCTTCACATAAGAGATGTCGCCGCGGACTCCGGCGTTCGTCAGTCGTCGATCTTGCTTTCCCGTCTCCACCTGCAGATCGGGAGCTAAATCGTCTAGCGGGTCTTTGCTTGGATAGTAGTTATATTCATCGTGGCGGACAAAGAATCCAAACGTGCTCACGGCATTCGAGCCAAACAGATGTGTCCACGTGGGAGCGATATTGAAGCTCCGGATTTGGGAGCGCTGATCTGTCGTCCCCAACGGTGCTCCCGTGACGGGGTTAACGATGTAGGTGCCCGTACCGTCGCACGTGTATCCGATCGGACCGCACAGGTGGTACTGCTGGTCGTAGGTGTTAGGATTCTGGAACCACGAGCGGGCGAAACCCAGATTTAATTGCAACGTGTCCGACGCTCTGAGTTTGTAGTCGATACGGTCAAAGATGTTTTCTTCGTTGCCCTTGTCGTGCAGAACCTGAAACTCCGGTGGGTCGAGAAACCGCGCCGTGTTCAGGCCGTTGACAGCGATAAAATTGCCCCACCGGTCACCGCCATAAGCAAGATCAAATCCCGCGTTTACCGTTCCAAAGCTGCCATACGACGAATACACACTGCCTACTGGCTTATTTGCGCCCAGTCCTGAGCGGGTCGTGACTTTGATCACCAACGAAGTCTTATCTCCGAAATCCGCTGGTGGCGCCCCAGAAATCACCTCCATCGATTGGATCGAATCCGCCGGTACCTGGTTGGAGAACACTTTACTAAACTGGTCGGTCTGTGGCTGACCGTCCAGCGAGACCGAATTTTCCGCATGGTCACCAAGTCCGTGCATCAGGCCGTTCGAGTCTGCCGCCACTCCGGGAGTCGTAAGAGTTACCAGAGATGTGAACGGCGACGAGCTACTCTCGAGTGGCGTCTTGTCAAACAGATTGCGGTCAATGTCACTGTGGAAGGTTGGCTCGTTCTCGATCAGATCGCCGCCATTCTCCGTGACAGTTACAGTGGTCGCCTGCGTGCCGAGTTTCAAATCCGCCTCAACCTTTAGGGGAACGCCGGAACGTATTTCGAGATCCTGGGAATAGGGCGCAAACTTATCCGCGCTGATGCTCATGTGGTAGGGATTAAAAGGCACGTTGCTGAAGCGAAACGCTCCGTCGCTGCCGCTCACTGTCGTTTGGCGATAACCGCTGACCGCGTTTACGATTTCGACGGTGGCATTGGCGACCGCGCCCCCCGATGAGTCTTTCACCACACCTTGTATCGATCCAGAATTTCCGACCTGGGCGCGAGCGCTGACAACGACGAAAAATAGGGATAACACCGCGACTAGCAAACCTCTAAAACTGGAATGCATCTGTCCTCCAAGCCCCTGAGGGAGCGATTCGATTGAGCGTTGGTAGGCCCGCTTGGAAAAAGCGGTCACGCGGCCGAAGACCGGCCGGCGTAAGAATCTGTTGGAACTTGGAAGCTAGAGCAGGACTGCTACCGGCGGGGCGCGAGGATCAGAATGACTGAAGAAGCTTTCGGCGGCTATGCCGAGGTGGGCTGCAGCTACTTCGCTTACCGGCACGAGGGGAACACTCGAAACGATTCCCGAAACTGTCGGTATGACGCCTACGTGCGCAGCCTGGCACAGACGGCACGCGGCTTCGTCCTGCCCGTTGGCGTGTCCGTGCGGAGTAACCTGCAGCAGGAAAAGGAGGGACAAAAGCGCAAGAGAAAACGCCAGAGACCTCGCCAGCTGCCGCTCGGGTTTCTGCGCTAACTGCTGCATCCCTGCCTCTCTCGCTGAAATCAAGTCTGTATACCGTGGCCCGAGAACTGCGCCCCGTCAATACGAGTATGCGGTTAGGATGCCAAGCGATGCAAGAAGGTTTCGTGAATGCAACAGCCTAAAGGCGCATAGGCCCAAAAAGAAGCCGGACGGAAAGTATGAACTCCCCGTCCGGCTTCACCAGCAGATTGATGCAGCGTTACTTGTGGTTCTTGTTCGCGGCTTCCGCGGCCATTTTCAACTGTTGATTGGCCTGGTCCAACAGATCCTTCGCCTTTGCCGCGTGACCATCCATGTCCCATTCGTTGGCCTCCTGCGCCGCCGTGATCTTCTCAAAGGCTTGCTGAGACAAACGCTGCGCTGCGGCCAGATTCGGATGCCTCTTTCCGCTGACGTTTTCAACCGGCTTCTGCGCTACCGCTACGCCTCCGCCGATCAGCGCCATCGTCAAAAACGCACCCGCAAGGCTCTTCGAAATCTTCATGGTTGTATCTCTCCTTTTATTTTGGTTGTTTGGTATTTCGGTCTGGGGTCCGCCGACGGTCGGTCAAACCCGAAACCAGTGGGAGAAGTTGCAAGCTAATTTTGGACTAAAAAAGGCACCAATCTTGAGCGCCGGCGAGCAGGTATTCCAAAAAGTTAACCATTCCGAAGAACCGACCAAGACACCGGCCCTTGGTCCGCCTAGCCGGCGGCTGTCAGCATCTCGTACTCAATCGGGAGCTCGATGCCAAACTGTTTCATCAGTCCCAAACCATCCCAAATGACCGTGGATTCCAGAATCTTTCCGGCAATGAGATTGATGGTAATGCCGCTAAAGGCGACGCGCTTGTTCGTCGGCGGAACACCCAGAAATTCCCCACGATGCGTTCCCGTAATCGTCCAGTAGACGACCAGCTTGTCGCCCTCGCTAATCGTGTCATCCACCTTGAATTTCAAATCCGGCAACCCAATAAGGAATCGTTCCACCTGCCGCCGGTATGCTGACGGGCCTACGCCTCTACCCAAGACCGTTGGGTCTCCCAAGGCATGGCTGTCCGCGATCACTTGGTCAATGAATTCCAGCCGTCGTTCGCTCCATACCGATTGGTAAAGGCGGCCAAACAGGAGCTTGTGTGCGGGGGCAACCGACATCGCAGTTCCTCCTCGGGACAGCGTCCCAGGGCTCGCAGTTCACACGGTCCTGTCTGCCATGTCCTGCGGTGTAGCGCGGTAAAGCTTGTGGGAGAGCCTACTCCCAATTTGCTTGGCATGCAACGAAATCAGATTGTTGCATTTGTTGCTGCAGGCTCGTCTCTCGTCTACCAGGTCGGTACAACCATGTCTTCGGGCCCAACATCGGACGTGCGGAGGCGTCTGTCATGCAGGAAACTGTGCAACAGTATGTTCGCCGAATCCGTGAGAAGCTCGCCGGCCAGGATCCTCTGAAAGTGCAAGCCGCGACCTCGAAAAGGTTGGCGAAACTGATCCAAGGAAAGTCGGCGGCCAGGTTGCGGAGGCGCCCTGCGCCGGACAAGTGGTCCGCCGCGGAAATTCTTGCGCATCTCGCCGACGTCGAGATTGTGCAGAGCTGGAGAATTCGCAGTATCCTCGGCGCGCCAGGCACTCCCATCCAGGCGTTCGACCAGGATGCCTGGGTAGTTGCTGGGCACTATGACAAGCGCGACCCTCATGGATCCCTCGAGCAATTCCGGGTTCTTCGCGAGGCAAATCTCGCGCTGCTGAAGTCTCTAGCTCCCGATCAGTGGAAGCACCACGGCCTGCACTCCGAGCGCGGCGAAGAGTCCATCGAACGCATCGCCCAAATGATCGCCGGCCACGACATCAACCATCTCGAACAGGCCGAGAAAATACTCACGACCAAGAAGAAATAATCGCCCGAGGAGCAAATAGTCCCGATGGTGGCAGTCCAAATCAGAGCGGTGCTCGACGTGGCACCTATTCTTTGTCCACTGCCGGATGGGAGGAAGATCGGCCGAGAAGTCGTCTCGTTCGGTCGTTATTCCACTGCAGAGCCTTCATGTGGCGGGCCGCCTAGGCCGCTCTCCAAGCCCTTGGTCTCATGACCACGTTCATCCAAATAGGCGGTCAGCCTAGATACTCACGTGTGAAGATGCACCCAGGCTGGCAGGCCCGTCCGGCTTTTGGATTATGGTTCGAAACAGGCCGAGCAAAAACAAAAAAAGAGCCGCGAGGTTAGCCGCGGCCCTGATTCGTTGGATTTGCTCTTTGAGCTGACCGATCCGATCTACCAGAATCTGTCCGCCCTTTGAGTTGGAGCTCAAAGGGTTTTGAGTTACTTGAGTCTAGCGAGCTGGCAAGCCCGTGAGAGCTGCCCCTCGCATTGAGACCATCCTCCGCACACCATAGCGGAGTAGATCTCTTTCTATTTAGAAAGGAGGTGATCCAGCCGCAGGTTCTCCTACGGCTACCTTGTTACGACTTCACCCCAATCATGAGTCATACCTTGGGCGCCTGCCTCCTTGCGGTTAGCGTGGCGACTTCTAGTACAGCTCACTTTCGTGATGTGACGGGCGGTGTGTACAAGGCCCGGGAACGTATTCACGGCGTCGATCTGATACGCCATTACTAGCGATTCCGGCTTCATGCAGTCGAGTTGCAGACTGCAATCCGAACTGAGCAGAGTTTTTTCCGATTAGCTCCCCCTCGCGGGTTGGCAACGGTTTGTGCCCTGCATTGTAACACGTGTGTAGCCCTGGACATAAAGGCCATGCGGACTTGACGTCATCCCCACCTTCCTCTCCGTTATCCGGAGCAGTCCACACAGAGTCCTCTCTTGCGAGTAGTAACTGTGTGCAGGGGTTGCGCTCGTTGCGGGACTTAACCCAACACCTCACGGCACGAGCTGACGACAGCCATGCAGCGCCTATACTCAGGTCCCTTGCGGGAAGGCCGTATTTCTACAGCTGGTCCTAAGCATTTCGAGCCCAGGTAAGGTTCCTCGCGTAGCGTCGAATTGAACCACATGTTCCACCGCTTGTGCGGGCCCCCGTCAATTCCTTTGAGTTTCAGTCTTGCGACCGTACTCCCCAGGTGCAGGACTTAACGCGTTAGCTCCGGGACGACGCCCGAACGGGCGGCACCCCAAGTCCTGATCGTTTAGGGCTAGGACTACCAGGGTATCTAATCCTGTTTGCTCCCCTAGCTTTCGTTCCTCAGCGTCAGTAGTGATCCAGCTCGCCGCTTTCGCCACGGGTGTTCCTGCAGATATCTACGCATTTCACCGCTACACCTGCAATTCCACGAGCCTCTCTCACACTCAAGCACAGCAGTTTTGGAAGCAGCCTCTGGGTTGAGCCCAGAGATTTCACTCCCAACTTGCCACACCGCCTACGAACCCTTTACACCCAGTAATTCCGAACAACGCTGGCCCCCTACGTCTTACCGCGGCTGCTGGCACGTAGTTAGCCGGGGCTTCTTATCCTGGTACCGTCACTCCCTTGCGGGCATTCGTCCCAGGCGAAAGGGGTTTACACTCCGAGAAGCTTCATCCCCCACGCGGCGTCGCTGCATCAGGCTTTCGCCCATTGTGCAAGATTCCCCACTGCTGCCTCCCGTAGGAGTCTGGACCGTGTCTCAGTTCCAGTGTGGCTGATCATCCTCTCAGACCAGCTACCGATCATTGCCTTGGTGAGCCGTTACCTCACCAACTAGCTAATCGGGCGCGGGCTCCTCCTCCGACGCATTGCTGCTTTGAATCCTCAGACCATCGCCTAAGGAATGTTATGCGGTATTAGCCCCGCTTTCGCGGGGTTATTCCCCATCGGAGGGCAGATTGCCCACGTGTTACGCACCCGTGCGCCGTGCGCCCATCCCCTGTATTGCTACAGGAAACTGCGCACGCGACTTGCATGTGTTAAGCACGCCGCCAGCGTTCGTTCTGAGCCAGGATCAAACTCTCGTTTGAAGCCTGTCGCTTGGCGCAATAAAATAGCCCGGGTTTTATCCCGAGCCAGCCTGCCAAGCAAAATTGTTAGTCGCTCAAATTAACTCAAATTACCCATCCGGTCCTTTCCCGCTCGCGCGGGCTAGGCTCGAACCCGAATGGGGTCGAACAGATTCTGGCACATCGTATCGGTTGTCAAAGAGCGTTTGTTCTGCCTCCCTGTCCTGCAGAGTGGCTACCAACGAACCAAACGAGAATAACACACGCACCAAATTTGTCAACAGCCGTTACTGCCTCATTCTCGTTTTCCACATTTTTCAACAACCTCACTCTACACCCTTCGAGCCTCGCCACGTTCACAGGCAAAAGCCAATTGCTTGAATTCATGCCTCGAGATCACCTTTATACGCTGGCTGCAGCACTCCGTGAGCACGTGGATTGCGATACGCCGTATAGGTCCCGCGGAACAGTGCCATCGTTCCCGCATTCTTGCCGTTCGAGCGTGGGTCATGGAGCGAGCGGGTGCGGTATACCGAATGGAATTGTCCCGTCTGTCCCCTTGGGTCCCGGACCGCCTTACGTTCTGACCTACTCTGACTCTGTATTCGAAGCCAGTCTTTTACCGTTCAATCGAACCGCAAAGGTTTGCGTCATCCTCTCCCGCGCCCTCTACGCATTACTCGGGCGAAAATATGGAGCGCTCCTCTTGATTACCGAGGGGAGTTGACGTATTGTAGGCCCGGTTACCGAGGTGAAAGCCATGAGCAGGCCAGCGGACCTGGTTCAGGGAACCCTGGATATGTTGCTGCTGAAGATTCTGGCCTTGGAGCCGCTGAACGGGTTTGCCATCAGCCAGCGGCTGGGCCAGGTCTCAGGCGACGTGCTGCAGGTGAGCGACGGATCGTTGTATCCCGCTTTGCACAAACTCGAAAATGAAGGCTGGATCAAGGCGGAGTGGAGAACGACGGAAAATAACCGGCGCGCCAAGTTTTATTCCTTGACGCCGCTCGGGCGCAGGCAACTCGAAAAAGAAGCACGCAACTGGCAGCGCTTGGCGGTGGCGATCTCGAACGTAGTGAAGCTCGAAGAGACGTGACACGGCGGCGGGAGGAACGGCGATGCGGCCGGCAAACTGGATTTACACCCTGCCCTTGAAGCTGCGTTCGCTATTCGGGCGGCGGCAAATGGATCAGGAACTCGACGAGGAGCTTCGGTATCACCTCGAGTGCAAGGTCGCCGCGTACATTGCTAAAGGCATGGAGCCAAAAGACGCGCGGCGGGCGGCGCCGATCGACTTGGGCGGCGTTGAGCAGACCAAGGAAGCTTGCCGCGATCAACGAGGCTTGCTGTTCTTCGACGAAATCTGGCAAGACCTGCGGTATGCGTCACGCATGCTGGCGATGAAGCCAGGATTCGCCACGATCGCGATGCTCACACTGGCTATGGGCATCGGGGCGACAACCGCGGTGTTCAGCGTGGTGGACCGCGTTTTGTTCCGCAGCCTGCCGTATCCGCACGATGAGCGGCTGGTTTCCTTCGGAGTGAAAGCGCCGTTCGAAAGTATCGAGTTCATGCTGGCGCCCGAGTACGTTGTGCTGCGCGCACAGCCTGGTCCGTTTGAGTCTATGACTTCCCTGACGCCGGGCGGCGCGGATTGCGACATTACCGAGCAGAATCCGGTCCGCCTCAACTGCGCTCTGGTCGAATCCAACTTCCTTTCGACGCTCGGAATTTATCCGATTCTTGGGCGGGATTTTACGCGGGAAGACGATCGGCCCAAAGCACCGCGAGTGGCCCTGCTTTCCTATGGCCTGTGGCAGTCGCGGTTCGCGGGCGACTGGAAAGTCACGGGGAAGGCCATAACCGTAGATGGAAAGCCGGTTGAGATCATCGGTGTGCTCCCGGCAAGTTTTGAAATGCCGACTTTGGGCGCCGCGGACATGCTTTTACCGCAAGCGTTGGATGAAGCGGCGCTGGACCGCAACCATCCGCAGCTGGTTTTGCGGGCGTTTGCGCGCCTGCAGCCGTCGGTGTCGATTGCGCAAGCGGCGGCGGCTCTGCAGCCGTGGTTTCAGGATTCGCTGCGATTCGTTCCCCCGCAATTTCGAGCGGAGGTTTCGGTGAAGGTACGCTCGCTGCGCGACCGGCAAGTGGAAGATTCACGTGTAGGCGCGTGGGTACTATTCGGCGCGGCGATAGCGGTGCTGCTGCTGGCTTGCACGAATGTTGCGAACCTGCTGCTGGTGCGCGCTGTGAGTAGGCAACGCGAACTGGCAGTGCGGGCGGCATTGGGCGCGAGCCGAGCGCGATTGCTTCGGCAGGCGCTCACGGAAAGCCTGCTGCTGGCTGCGTTGGGCGGAGCGGCAGGCTGCGGACTAGCGTATATGCTGCTGCGAGTTTTTATTTCCGTCGCCCCACAGGGGATGGTGCGGTTGCAGCAAGCGTCGCTGGACGTTCGCGTACTGGGCTTTTGCCTGGTGGTTTCGGTGATTTCGGGAATTTTGTTTGGAGTCGCGCCAGCGCTTGCCAAACCTGCGCCGGAATCGCTAGCAGGCAAGACGGTTCGTGCGACGACGCGAGGATTTCTCCGGCACACACTGGTTGCGGGACAAATTGCGGGCTCCGTGATTCTGCTCACCGGGGCAGGACTGCTGTTGAGAAGTTTGTGGAAGATTCAAAGTGTCCCCATGGGTCTTGAAACGAAGCACGTGGTGACAGCACAAATTTCCTTGGCGGCCTATCGCTATCCCGAGATGCCGCAGCAGATCGCGTTCTATCGCGAACTGGAAGCACGGCTGCGCCGGATCCCAGGCATAGGCGTAGTGGCACTTAGCAATTCGCTTCCTCCTTCGGGAAGCATGCAGGCTACTTTCTTTGCGTCCATCGAAGTCCCAGGACGGCCGCGTCCCGCGGAAGGGACGGGAGGAATGGTGGGCTACCGCATGGTGACGCCCAGTTATTTTCAGGCTCTCGGGATACGAATCGTTCGCGGGCGCGGATTCGAGGAAGAGGACCGGAGGCCAGTAGAGAATCCGGTCATCGTCAGCGAGCAACTGGCGGCGAAGCTGTTTCCGAACCAGGATCCGCTAGGAAAATCATTACGATTTACCACATTAGATAGCCAAGGGCCCTGGCGAACCATTGTGGGGATCGCTGCCAACGTAAAGAACGGCGGATTGACCGCTGATGCGGATCCGGAGTTTTACATTCCCTGGAAAGGCGATGCGGAAGCCTACATTGGCCGGGGATATGTGACGTTTCTCAGTTCGCTGGATCCCGCGACGGTGGTGCAGTGGGTTCGTTCGGAGATTACGGGGATCGATCCGGTGATGCCGGTCGAGTTTGCAACCATGGACGCGCGGGTTGGCAAATTGACGCAGCGGCCGCGCTTCGACGCGGTGCTGTTATCCCTTTTTGCAGGGATCGGTGTAGTGCTGGCGGCACTGGGAATTTATGGAGTGGTGAGCTTCTTTGTGTCGCAACGGACGCAGGAGATTGGCGTCCGAATGGCCCTCGGCGCTACTCCGACCGGCATCTCACGAATGGTTTTGGCGAATGTGGCGCGCTGGACGGTGGGAGGGGTGGCGGTGGGGCTTCTTGGAGCATGGTTTTGCGCGCGGCTGCTGCAGTCGCTGTTGTTCGAGGTGCGGGCGCACGATCCGACGCTCCTTGGCGCGGCACTGGTGATTCTGCTGGCGGTGGCGTTTTTGGCCGCGTTCATTCCGGCGCGTAAGGCAGCGCGGGTGGATCCGGTTGTGGCGCTGCGGTATGAGTAGTGGGGCCGTGGGGTGGATTCAATACTGAATTGTGCTCAGGTGGTTTTGACCGGCTGGCCATTCGCCTGCATTTCGTTGAGCAAGCTCAGCGCGCGGTCCTGAACCGGCTTGGGCAGTCGAGCGTAGTCCAGACCTTCCGACAGGTCCTGACCGCCGGTGATGATGTATTGGGCGAAGTCGCGAATGGCCCTGCGTTCCGTGGCGTCCGACCCGTTTTTGGCGATCAGGAAAAAGCTGAGTCCGGAGATGGGATAAGCCTCTTTCGCCGAAGCCGGCGGATCGACAATCGGCGCGCGGACGTCTTGGGACAATTCGCCATCGAACGCTTGGACTGCGGCGGTGGTGCTCGCGGAACTGGGCGCGATGAAGTTACCGGCTCGGTTTTGAATCGAGGCTACCGGCAGGTGTTTTTCAGCCGCATAGTTCAGTTCCGCGTAGCCGATGGTTCCGGGATTCGTTTTCACAAAATCCAGAACGCCGGTGCTGCCTTGCTGCGCAATCCCCACGGGCCACTCTACCGCCAAGCCGCTGCCGGCCTTTCTGGACCACTCGGGGCTCATCTTTGTCAGGTAGGACGTGAAGATACTGGTGGTGCCGCTCCCTTCGGCGCGATGCACAACAATAATGGCCATGTGCGGCAGCGCCACCCCCGGATTGTCTCTGGCGATCGCCGGGTCCTGCCAACTGATGATGCTGCCGAGGAAAATACCAGCCAGCGTGGAAGCACTGAAGCGCAGCGGGCTCTTCAAACCGGGCAGGTTATAAATGGCGCAAACCGCACCGGCGGCGACAGGCACTTGAATTACCGGGAACATGGTCTTCAGTTGCTCGTCGTTTAAGGGCATGTCACTGGCGGCGATTTCCAGGGTGCTCTGTTTGAGCGCCTCAATGCCCGCGCCGCTGCCGATCGGACGATAATTGATCAGCGTGCTCGGATGCGCCTGCTGATAGGCGGCGATCCACTTGGTCATGATGGGATTGACGAAGGTGCTGCCGGCCGCGCCGATGGCGGTTTGGACTGAATTGGAAACCGCGAAATCCTTTTCTTTCGTGGGTTCTTCGCCTTTGTAGTTGCACCCAGCGATCAGTGTTACGCCCAAGGCAGTGGCGAGCGCGAAGAACGAGAAATGACGATTAGACATGGCTAAACCCCCGGCGCGGCGAGACGTGAAATTAGGAAGCACATGCTACTGCAAGGGGCTGCAGCGGATATTAAGATTGTGTTACAGGCGGGTAGCGATGCGTTGAACTGGCGGCGCGGGGGGATCGGTGGCGGTTTCCTGCTGAGATCGCGACGACTCGATCGTTTCATTCTGAACCTGCAGAACCGAGGAGGCTTCCCGCCAACCTCGGGTATCTCAGACTCTCCTTGCGGCATCTGAGTGGTTATGGGAGGATTCTACCGTCTCTCTGGCTTCGCTCCCGCCAGCGAGTCCGGCCACGACCTGGGCCGGCTGTCATGCGGAAAACTTTACACCTCTATCTGATTAAGCCGAGTCAGTACGACGACGACGGATATGTCGTTCGACATTGGCGTGGCGTGTTGCCGAGCAACACGCTGGCCTGCCTTGCGGGTCTGACCGAAGACGTGGTGCGTCGAAATGCACTGGGCGATGCTTGGAATGTAAAGGTGCACTTGTTCGATGAAACCGTCGACAAAATTCCGGTGAAGAAAATCTGCCGCTCGCAGCGCTGGGGACTAGCGAAGACGATTGTTGGCTTGGTGGGGGTACAGACGAACCAATTCCCTCGTGCCTGCGACTTGGCGCATCAGTTTCGCAAAGCGGGTTTAACGGTACTCATCGGTGGCTTCCACGTCAGCGGCTACCTGGCGCTACTACCAGATATTCCGCCGGATATCCAGCAGCTGATGGACCAAGGCGTGAGCATCGTGAAGGGAGAAGTGGAAGAGACCTGGAGCGATTTGCTGCTCGACGCCGTGAACAACCGGCTCAAGCCGATGTACGACTTTCTGAACTGCAAGCCTGATCTTTACACCAAGCCGATTCCCGCGATTCGCAAGAGCTATCTCCGGAAGTTCGTCGCTTCCAATTTTGGGACGCTCGATTGCGGGCGCGGGTGTCCGTTTGAATGCACGTTCTGCACCATCATCAATGTGCAGGGGCGCAAGATGCGTTTCCGCTCCGCCGAACACATCGCCGAGGCCATTCGCCGAAACTATCGGGAAAACGGAATCACTTTCTATTTCTTTACCGACGATAACTTCGCCCGCAACAAGAACTGGGAAGCGATTTTCGACGTGCTCATCAAGCTGCGAAATGAAGAACAAATCCCACTAGAATTCATGATGCAGGTCGACGTGCTCTCCTGGAAGATCAAGAATTTCGTCACCAAAGCGCGCCAGGCAGGATGCATCAACGTGTTTATTGGTATGGAAAGCGTGGATCCGGGCAATTTGGCCGCAGCAGGCAAAAAGCAAAACCAGGTGAACGAATATCGCCAGCTCATCCAGGCGTACCGCGATTCGGATATCTCCTCGCATGTGGGCTACATTCTGGGCTTTCCGTTTGACACCGTTGACTCGATCCGGCGCGATCTGAAATTCCTGATGAATGAAGTGCGGCCCGACCATGCTTCCTTTTTCATCCTTATGCCGCTGCCGGGTTCCATGGATCATTTGCACATGCTCCGCCGTGGGGAGTGGATGCACCCGGATTTCAATCTCTACGATTCGCAGCACGAGGTGACGCATCATCCCTATCTAAAGGATGGTTCCTGGAAGTCAACGTATTTCGAGGCTTGGCGCACCTTCTATAGCATGGAAAATATGAAGGCGGTCTTGCAACGCGGCGCGCGCGCCAATTATTGGAATAATTTCTTTCGCTTCCTGTGGTACAAGAACTCGATTCAGACCGAAGGCCGTCACCCGATGATGTGCGGCTACTTTCGCCTGAAAGGGCGAACCGCGCGACGGCCCGGCTTGCCGGTTCTTTCACGCTGGGACTATTACACCGCGCGAATCAAGGAAGTGCGCCACGATTTGCGGGGAATGATGCGGGTGCTGGCGGAAATGGAAGAGTTGTGGCTGCAAACGCGGCACCCTACCGCGGCTGAACAGCGCGTCGCAGAGGAGTTTGCTAAATTTCGCGAAAAGTACGAGCAGTTCAAACTTGCCGATCTGCAAGCTGCGTATCTGCGCGCCAAGGAGCACTTCCCTGCGCTACCTGTGCCGTCGAAGGTGCATCTCTTCTGGGCGAAATGGAGCCCGCTGATCGTTCAGAACAGCGTGTACACGCGAGCAGACCTGCAGGTGTTTTGGACCAGCGTACGGGAACGCTGGCAGGAGCGGCGTTGGTTCCGCATTCCCGTGCACAAGGTTCCGCTGAATCTTTTGCGTGATCTGCAGCTATCGCTGCTGTTTCTGTTTTATATGAGCCGCGAGTTGTGAGCTTGCCTGCCTGAAAGCCGGCACGGCGTCGCGTGCTCGACCTGCCTCTGTAAGGTTGTTACGATACCCGCAGAGCGCCATGCCCAAGAAAAGCGTTTCGCATAAACTAGCCAAAGCCAGCAGGCGTGCGAAGCATCCACAAAATGAGTTGCGTGTGCGGCTACTCCGTCATCTGGAGGAGCATCATTGGGCGCGGCCGGGCCAGCGCATTGGCGTGGCGGTTTCGGGTGGCGCGGACTCGGTGGCGCAGCTATCGCTGCTGCTGGAACTCCGGGAAAGACTGGGAATTGTTCTTTCCGTTGTGCATTTCAATCACAAATTGCGCGGCCGCGCTTCGGACGCGGACGAAAAATTCGTGGCGAATCTTGCCGCTGGCCACAGGCTTCTGTTCCATATCGACCGAGAGGACATCTCGTCAAAGTCGAAACGCGAGCGCGCCAACCTGGAAGATACTGCGCGGCGGGCGCGCTATGGGTTCTTCGAGCGGCTGGTCGCCGAAGGAAAACTCGACAAAATTGCAGTAGCGCACACCGCCAACGATCAGGCGGAAACGGTGCTGGCGCACATTTTCCGTGGCACTGGCCTGGCAGGGCTTGGCGGTATTCATCCCGAACTTGGTTGCGTGTTTCGGCCGTTGCTCAAATTTCGCCGCGCCGAACTGCGCGCTTACCTACGGGAGCGTCGCCAAACCTGGCGGGAAGACGCCACGAACCGCGACACCAAACGAACGCGGGCGCGGATTCGTCTAAAGATCATGCCCGCTCTCGAAAAGCACTTTCAGCCTGCCGTGCTCGAACACCTGTGCAGACTCGCCGACCTTGCGCGTGCTGATGATGGCTGGTTGACATTCTCTGCGAATGTTCGTGTCGGCGCACTAGCAAAAGAAAAAGGCAAGGAAGTTCGTATCTCGGTTGCAGACCTGCTGGATCGTCGGAAAAGTGAAAACCAGATCGACACCGAAGACCAGTTCTTGAAAGAACTGCGAAGCAACAAGCTTGCGATGACCAGTCGGATGATCCGCCGAATGGTCGCCATGGTGAAACCGCACTCCGGCCAGCTCAGTTCTGTTCATGTAGACGCCGTACTACGACTCGCTGTGCAACCGGACAGCGGAAAGTCACTGCCGCTTCCAGGCGGAGTGCAAGTGCGCCGCGAGCGCGATGTGCTTGTGTTTCGCGTCATGGCTGATAAATCTGGCGGCAAAGCACAGCCAAAGCCCAAAGCGTTCTGTCGAATGGTTGAGGTGGGGCCACTTCCGGCCGAGGTACCACTCCTGGAACAATCGTGCCGCTTGCGATTCACGGTGATTGACTGGCCCCCCCAAGGGCGAGAAACTAGTGATACAGGGGCGGTTCTGGACCGTCAGAGGATTAGTCTACCCCTCGTGGTGCGTAACTGGCAGCCGGGCGATTCCATGCAGCCGCTTGGCCATCAGAAACCCCACAAATTGTCGCGTCTCTTGAACGAGTTAGGGGTCAGCCGCTGGGAGAAGGAGTTTTGGCCTGTGGTGGCCTCCGGCGGGAAAATCGCTTGGACGCGCGGGTTGCCGGTTTCCGCTGAATTTGCGGCGGGCAACTCCACGCGAATGGGAGTCGTGATCACAGAGGTTTCATCTTCCTAGCCATGGCCAAGGTAACCACAGTTTCCGCCGCCCGAATCGCTAATCGTGTGAAGGCACTCGGCCGGCAAATTTCTCGCGACGCGCGAGGCCGAAGGTTGGACGTTGTTGTGACGATGGACCGTTCTTTTATGTTCGCCGCCGATTTGATTCGAGCGATTGCCGCGCCGGTTGTGCTGCACTTCGTGTTGGAGAATATTCGTGACGTCGAGCTGGGCGGACAGCAGAGGCGCGAGGTTTTTTTTGCCCACCGCTCCGCGACAAACGCTGGCAAGGAGCATTCCGAACTGAAGGGCCGTGATGTTCTTCTCGTAGACTCTGTTTTGGACAGCGGCGTGACACAGGATTTTCTGCTGCGCCGCCTGGGAGAAAACCAGCCACGCTCGCTGCGACTCGCGGTGCTTCTGGACAAGACCTCACGCCGCCGCGTGGCGCTGGAGCCCGATTACTTTGGCTTTCGAACTGCATCTAATCTATTGTGGTCTGGGTATGGGCTAGCAGCCGCGAACGGCACCGGCCGCAACAGTAGTAATCTGGTCGCGGGGGCGTCATCGAATGGGACCGGCAGATCCAGAGCAACGAAGAGAAAAGGGCGTTGAGTAAAGGCGCCGAGGATTTTATCGATACGCTTTTTGGATGTATTGTGAGGTTACTGTGAATTCCAGTTCTACGGCAAAAACGATTCTCTTCTGGATCTCCATCGTCTTTCTGGGCGTGATGCTCTGGAAGCTGGTCTCCAGCAATGGCCAGGCGGCTCGCGAGGATACTCCGAGCTACAGCGAGTTCATGGCCAAGGTCGATGCGGGGGATGTGAAGGAAGTCACGCTATATCTCTCACCCAATAGCTACGAGCTTCAGGGCGAATACGTGCGGCCGCCGAACCGTAAGTTTCACGCCACGATTCCCAAGGAGAACTCTCCGGAAATTACGAAGGCGTTGAGAGACAAGGCGGTGCAGCTCAATGTGAAGGAAGTCCGAAGCGGCGATTGGGTTCTGATTCTTTTAAATGCGCTGCCTCTGTTGTTGCTTGCGGGTTTCGTGTTTTTCCTGATGCGGCAGATGCAAGCCGGCGGCAACAAGGCTTTGAGCTTCGGGAAGTCGCGCGCGCGGCTGCTCTCCGCGCAGCAAAAGAAAGCCACGTTCAAAGATGTAGCGGGAAGCGACGAAGCCAAGGAAGAGCTGCAAGAAATTATTGAGTTCTTGAAGGACCCGCAGAAATTCCAGAAGCTCGGCGGGCGTATTCCCAAAGGCGTCTTGCTGGTCGGGCCTCCGGGAACGGGCAAGACTTTGCTAGCTCGCGCGATCGCCGGCGAAGCCAACGTACCGTTCTTTTCCATTTCTGGTTCAGACTTCGTGGAAATGTTTGTTGGCGTCGGCGCGAGCCGTGTCCGTGATTTGTTCGAGCAGGGAAAGAAGAATGCGCCCTGCATTATCTTCATTGATGAAATTGACGCGGTGGGGCGCCATCGAGGCGCAGGGCTTGGCGGCGGGCACGACGAGCGCGAGCAGACGCTGAACGCGCTGCTCGTGGAGATGGACGGATTTGAATCGAACGAAGGCGTTATCCTCATTGCGGCGACGAACCGGCCCGATGTTCTCGATCCTGCATTGCTGCGTCCGGGGCGCTTTGACCGACGCGTCGTTGTGGCCCGTCCGGATGTGAAAGGCCGCGAAGAAATTCTTCGCGTGCACACCCGCAAGGTGCCGCTGTCGGATGATGTCGATCTGTCTATCATTGCGCGCGGAACTCCCGGTTTCTCCGGCGCAGATTTGGCAAACCTTGTGAACGAAGCCGCTCTTTGGGCCGCGCGCCAAAACCGCAAGTTTGTCACCATGGCGGACTTTGAAATGTCCAAGGACAAGGTCCTTATGGGCGTGGAGCGAAAGTCCATGATTCTCTCCGATGAGGAGAAGAAGAACACCGCCTACCACGAAGCGGGGCACGCGCTGATCGCCGCAATGACTCCGGGCGCCGATCCCGTGCACAAAGTCACGATTATTCCGCGCGGTATGGCGCTGGGACTCACCATGCAGCTTCCCGAGGCGGACAAGCACACCTACACGAAGGAATATCTTGAGGGCATGCTCGCGGTTCTTATGGGTGGACGCACAGCCGAAGAAATTTTCCTTGGCCATATCACTACCGGTGCGGGCAACGATATTGAACGCGCCACGGACATCGCTCGCAACATGGTGTGCGAATGGGGCATGAGCAACATGGGCCCGCTCGCTTACGGCAAAAAGGAAGAAGCGATCTTCCTCGGACGGGAAATTGCCCAGCATCGCGACTTCAGCGAAGACACCGCTTTGCAGATCGACAAAGAAGTGAAGCGCATCGTCAGTGAAGCGTACGAGAAGGCGCAGAGCATTGTGCAGTCCAACCGTGACACGCTGGAGCGCATCGCGCTTGCACTTCTCGAGCGCGAGGTCCTAGACGCCAACGAGGTCAAGATGCTGATGGAAGGCAAGACACTCCCCGAAAAGCCGCGGACGCCTCCCAATCCGCCCCCGCAGGCTGCGCCTGGCACGGATCCGAAGGTGGTCCGTCCGGAGTTACGGCCCGCACCGGGGTTCACACGAGGCGATTCGCCGGCAAAGGCGTGAGGAAGTTTTCGATTTTGAGTCGACTGAGGGGGCACAAGCATTGTGCCCCTTCTTTTTTGGGCGGGAGGCGATAGAATAGAGCCATGGGACGGAAAGACGGCGAAAACCTCAACGTAACTTGCCCCTGCTGCCAGGCGAAACTGGTGATCGATCCCATTTTCGGCGCAGTACTGTCGCACACCGCTCACGTCAAGCCTGGTCCGGATGTCGACCTCACGAAAGCGTCGGACATTCTGGAGAATCAAAAGAAGCAGCGCGAGGATAAATTCGCGGATTCCTGGTACCGAGAGTCCAACAAGGAAGACATCCTGGCCAAGAAATTTGAAGAAGCGATGAAAAAGGCGAAGGATGCTCCAGCCGGCAAACCCATCCGCGATTTCGACCTGGACTGAGAATCTGACAGCTGATTAGGGGCTGAGATCCTTTGCGGCGACTGCCTTCGGCAGTCGGGCCCAGTATGACAAGCTTCTCTCTATGGTAATTGTTCGCGGTAAACTGCTCTGCGGATGAATTCCCGCAAAATATTCCGCTTGAAGCTGCCTTCGCGCACTCTTGTGCTCGGCGAGCGTACGTTCGTCATGGGTGTGCTTAACGTGACTCCGGACAGTTTCTCCGACGGGGGAAAGTTTGTCAGCGTGAAGAAGGCGGTCGAGGCGGCGCTGGCGATGGAACGTGCCGGAGCGGATATTCTAGATATTGGGGCAGAATCGTCGCGCCCCGGGTCGGAGGGAATCTCCGCCTCGGAAGAATTGCGGCGGTTGTTGCCGGTGCTGGAGGCGTTGCGCGGGCGGCTGAAAGTTCCCATTTCCGTCGACACGCAAAAATCTACGGTCGCTGAAATCGCCATTGGGGCCGGCGTGGAAATGATCAACGACGTTTCCGGGCTTAAGCACGATCCGCGCCTTGCCGCCGTCGTCGCTCGTCACAAGGTGCCGCTGGTGCTGATGCACATGCGCGGTACACCGACAACGATGCAGAAGCTGCCTTTTGCGAAAAATGTAATTACCGACATCACGGCGGGACTGCAGCGTTCGATTGCCGTCGCCCTTCGCGGGGGAATCCGCAAAACACGAATCGTTCTTGATCCTGGTATCGGTTTTGGCAAATCACACGAGCAGAATTACAAACTTCTGCGCAAACTTCCTGTACTGGCCAAACTCGGCTACCCACTGTTGGTGGGCACATCCCGCAAGGGCTTTATTGGCTCCACGCTCGGCGGCAAAGGCAAGCCCGTGCCGGTAGGAGATCGGGGCTGGGGGACGGCGGCGACGGTGGCCGCGAGCATCTTGTTCGGTGCCCACATCGTCCGCGTCCACGATGTACACGAGATGGCGCAAGTTGCAAGCGTCTCCGACGCCGTCTTGTCCACGTAGCCGCGCTTTGCTTCAGACTGGGCGCAAGCCCCGCTCGCGAATATCTTTTCGCGATTCCAACCGCAGCATCGCCACACGCACAAAAATGAGCGCGGCAAGGGCGATGCCGCCCATTAGCGCCAGCACGCTTTTTCCAATTACAATCGGTATGGCCTTTGAAGCTCCGCCACCGATTGCGACTTGCACCTTCTGGCCGACGTATTCCGAGGGACCCTGGCACGCCACCATGTAAGTTCCATCGTGGGGCACTTCGAACTCCATGATCGAAACGCCGCGTCTTGAGCCGTAGGTATAGCTCGATGACGCTGCCGTGTGCCTTCCCTCAATCGTCAGTCCGGACGGAAGCATGTGCACCGCACACACAACGTTGCCCTGCGAGACGCCATTGGACACTGCGGCTCGACCCGGCCAAGCCGTGTATTCCACAAACACCGCATAAGCGACGTGCTGTTTCAATTCGAGATCCATCTGGCCGGGAACGTCCATGCGAATCATGGATTCGCGGATTCGGTGGATGTCGTTCACGAGGAAATAAATCATTAATCCAACGCCTGTTGCCAAGAAAAACGCCGCAAGAAGGTAATACTTAGAACTAGGCTGCACTGGCTCCGTATCGTTCATAGCCACGAGCATATCCTTCCGCGGAGAATTTTCAATCTCCGGAATGGCCGCGCTATAATTCGCATGCAGTCGCAGCAGCTACTTGGTCTGAAGGATTCTTTCGCATGGGCTTGCGTGGTTTTCTGTTTGCCTCCGTGTTTCTTGGTTTGATGGCCGCGCCGCTTTTTGCGCAACTCCCCGCCGCGAAGATCGATCCGCTGCGGCCGGGGCAAGCCATCCAGGGTGCTGGCGCGTGCTCGGCCACGGAGCCGTCTTCGTGCTCACAGGCCGCTGCCAAAATTACGCCGATCGTCATGGGAGATTCGCCGCTTGCGGACAATCTTCGGCGGCTTACGGACGAGATCGGCGGGCGGGTGACCGGCTCGCCGGAAATGTCCAAGGCGGTGCAGTGGGCCATAGCCACGTTTCGCGCTGGAGGTATCGAGGCGCACACCGAGCAGTACACGCTGCCTCATACGTGGAGCGAAGGCGCAACGAGACTCGAAGTACTTGGCCCTGTTACTTTTTCCGTTTCTCTGGTGTCTGTCGCGCTGTCGCCTGCAACTCCCTCAGCCGGTATCGAGGGTCCACTGGTTTTCATCGGCGACGGCAGCGAAACGAATTTCGCGCGCGCCGGCAGCGCTTTGAAAGGCGCGATTCTTCTAGTGCACACGGACGTCAGCTACACCTGGGCGGACCTGTTTCATGAGTATGACATTCCTCCAGCGATCATTGATCGAGCGGTGAAGGCCGGGGCGGCGGCGATCCTGTGGACCGGCGAGCGCGAACGCAAGTTGCTCTATCGACATACCAATTCCACCGACGGACGGCTTGAAGCGCTGCCGCAAGCCATCCTGGCGCGCGAAGACGGCTTGCGCCTTGAACGGACGGCGCAGGCTTATGCCGGCAAAATGCGTCTGCGGCTCAGCATGCCCAACCAGATTGGCGGCCCCGTCGAACAAGAAAACGTCGTTGGGGAAATCCGCGGCTATGAAAAGCCGGATGAAATCGTCGTACTGGGCGCGCACCTTGATTCTTGGGAACTGGGCACCGGCGCGCTCGACAACGGCTGCAACGTCGCGCTGGTGATCGAAGCGGCGCGAGCCATCAAGGCCAGCGGGCTGCTGCCGCGGCGTACGATACGCTTCGTTCTTTTCTCGGGCGAAGAAGAAGGCTTGCTTGGTTCCTGGGGCTATGTGCGGGCACATCGCGCGGAACTCGACAAATACCGCGGTGTTGTCATCTTCGATGCGGGTGTCGGCCGCGTCACCGGGTATTCTCTCGGCGGGCGTCAAGATATTCAATCGGCGGTCCAGGAAATTCTTAAACCATTTGCCGGTTGGGCCGTGGACAACCAGACTTTGGACGCGCCAAGCGGCACAGATAATCTCGATTTTCTGCTGGAAGGTGTTCCGACTCTGGTAGCGAATCAGGAAGTCGGCAACTATTTGCAGAATTACCACGCCGCTTCGGACACCTTCGACAAGGTTGATATTCGCGAACTGAAACTGAACACTGTTCTCGCCGCTGTTGCTGCGTGGGGCATCGCCGATCGCCCGGAACCCATCGGCAACCGCCAGAGCCGCGCTGAGATCGAAGCACTGCTGAAAGCAACCGGCCTCGACAAAGAACTCCAGGCCACCGATATGTGGAAGGATTTCCAGTCCGGCGCGCGTGGCCGCCAGCCCTGAACCTTCTCCTCAAGCTTAAGTCTTATGTAGAATTTTCCGGCAGGGACAGGGGGATCAGCATGAGCGAAGAAGAAAAGGATGGATGGACACGGCGAGGATTTATTGGCGCGGGTTCGGTGGCGCTCGCCGCTGCAGGAATGAAGTCGGTTGAAACTCTGGCTGGGCAGAAACCTACCGATGGCCAGCTCGATCGCAGCAGAAGTGATCCCGGCCCTACGAATACTGCTCTGGACGCGACGAACCCCGATTCGGTGACGCCGCCTGCGACGGACGCCGGCGCGGTGCAGACCTTCAAATATCCCTTTTCGTTCGGTCACAAGCGGCTACATGAAGGGGGTTGGTCGCGCGAAGTGACCGCGCGCGAGCTTGCGGTTTCGAAAACTTTGGCAGGCGTGGATATGCGGCTCACGGCCGGAGGCGTGCGCGAACTGCACTGGCACACGGCGGCCGAATGGGCCTTCATGCTGTACGGCACGGCACGGATTACGTGCATCGATTCGGGTGGCAAAAGCTTCGTGACCGACGTGAAGGAAAACGAGTTGTGGTATTTCCCCCCGGGTATTCCGCATTCGATTCAGGGGCTTGCTCCGGATGGTTGCGAGTTTCTACTGGTGTTTGATGATGGCAATTTTTCTGAGTATGAGACCGTGCTGCTGTCCGATTGGATGGCGCATATGCCGCCGGAGGTAATCGCGAAAAATTTCGGCGTCGACGCCAAGGCGCTAGCCAACATGCCGAAAAAAGAGCTGTTCATTTTTCAGGCGGCGGTTCCGGGGCGGCTTGAAGACGACCGTCGCGCGGCTGCCGGAGCGCTTGGCCCTTCGCCGATCGATTTTGCGTTTCGCACGATGCAGATGAAGCCTACGAAGCAGACAAAGAGCGGAGAAGTCCGCATTATTGACTCGAATAATTTCATGGTGGCGACGCAGATTGCTGCTGCAATTGTAACCGTGAAGCCGGGCGGCTTGCGGGAATTGCACTGGCACCCCAATGCAGACGAATGGCAATACTACTTTAGCGGCAAAGGGCGCATGACAGTGTTTGCAACGGGGGGACGCGCGCGGACTATGGATTTCGAAACGGGCGACGTCGGCTATGTGCAGAAGGCGTTGCCACACTACATCGAAAACACGGGAACGAGCGATTTGAAGTTCCTGGAAATGTTCCAGAGCAGTTTTTATCAGGACCTTGCGTTGTCTGAGTGGCTGACGCACACTCCGCCGGAACTGGTGGCGGCGCATCTGAATCTGGACAAGGCGGCTCTTGATGCGCTGCCGAAGGAAAAACCGGTGATTATGCCGGAGTAGGCTGCCTTGCCGGGCGGCGGTGAAAGTTTTCAGCTGTCGCCATAAACAGGCACAGCGGCGCCGCGGACGACCTTCGCGCCGTCACTACACAGGAAAAGGATCACGCGGGCGATGTCTTCGGGCTTGGGCCATTTCGCGAAATCGGAACCTGGCATGGCTCTTCGATTTGCCTCCGTGTCGATGATGCTCGGCAAAATGGAGTTGACGCGTACCCCGGTGCCGTTCAGATCGGCCGCCATCGAATCCATCATGGCGAGCGCCGCAGCCTTTGACGCCGCGTAAGCGGCGGCTCCCGCGCCGTGATCGAAAGCCGCTTTCGCTGCGACATTTACGATAGCTCCTGAGCCTTGTTTCAACATCACCGGAACGACGGCGCGGGCCAATACGAATCCGGAACGCAGATTCAGCGCGAGCATCCTGTCAAGGACCTGCGGTTTGAGTTCCCACAGCTTGATGCCGCCCGCGTAACCGCCAACTGTATTTACAAGTGCATCGAGGCGGGTGTGCCTGGTCACCAGATCTGAGATCACGTCCCGCACTGCGGTTTCGTCGGTGACGTCTACGTCGAACCCTTCGAGGTGAAGTTTGTTTGCCCCCGCGGCGCTCTGAAGCGCTGTCCACTCTTCCGCAACCTGGTAGGTAACCGCGACTTTGCAGTTGTCCTCGAGGAACGCCAGGCTCACTGCGCGCCCCAGGCCGCCCGTGCCCCCGGCTACCAGGACGATCTTGCTGTTTTGTTGGGTGCTCATTTGTCTGCCTCCAAGTTCGATGCGAGGTTCGTTCGAAAGTGGCCCGCTTCAGAAGGCGGGCCCTACAAGGACGACCCCGGAAGGGCTAAAGCTACAATCTGCCTCGACACATGTAGCGGCTGCCGCGTGGGGCCGCTTTCAACCGCGTCTAGAGCCGGTAACTAGGTTCGGTCAGTCCATTCGCATAGAAGGCGTTAGTATATCGCCGCGTTCGTTGCGCGGTGGTGACGCTTCCCACGTTTCTTGGGTCTATACTGGTTTTGTGATGCCCACTTCCAAGAGCTTGGCAAAATCCCCTTCGGTTTCCATCCCCGCGGCACCGAAAATCCTGGCTCTCGACTATGGCCGCACGAAAATTGGCATTGCGCTTGCGGATTGTCAAGCGCGCATTGCCGAACCTTTCAGCACGATGGAACGCATCAACCGCAACGAGGATATGCGCCGGCTACGCGAATTCGCTCGCGATCATCAGGTAAAGGAGATCGTCGTCGGTTTGCCGCTGCGGCTCGATGGCACGCCCGGAGGAATGGCCGAGGAAGCTACGCGCTTCGCGGAGCGCCTTCGCAAACAGTTGGGCCTGCCTGTGGTACTCGTCGACGAGCGGCTGACCAGTTGGGAGGCTGAGCGCATCCTTGAAGAGGAATTAGGCCGTCGCATTACGCATATCGAAACGCGTGATGGCCGCAAAAGGTCCACCCGTACCTCGGCTGACGACAAATATACTGTCGATGCGGTTGCCGCCATGGTGATTCTGCGGGATTATCTGGCTCGCACCTCGATGGCCAAGGAGTCGGCTTAGCGTGAAAACGTTGCGGACGCTTTTTGTTCTGCTACTGCTTGTTGCGGCCGCTGGTGCGGGGTATTTGTGGTATTCCATGGTGAAGCCGTACGGAAGCATTCCTGCGGTGGGTGTGTTCGTCGAGATTCCTCATGGCGCTTCGCAACGGGCGGTGTCTCACATTCTGAAAAGCAAAGGGATCATTCGTAGTTCGCTTGCGTTTGAACTTTATGCCCGGCGCCATCCGAAACGCTCGCTGCTCGCCGGACAGTATTTCTTCGACCAACCGCTTACCGGCAAAGACGTTTACTCGAAAATCGCCAACGGCGACATCTACGAGCAGCCTTTCACCGTGAAGGAAGGCGACACCATGTTCGACATTGCGAGCAATCTTGCCGCCGGGAACTACATGAAACCAGCGGATTTCCTGAGTGCCGCGAAGGACGCGACCGAAATCCAGGACATCGCGCCCGGCGCAAGAACCCTAGAGGGTTTTCTTTACCCCGCAACGTACAATCTTCCGCTTCACGCCACCTCCGCCGATCTCACCGCCATGATGGTGCGCAAATTCAAGGAGGCGCTTCAGCGGATTGCGCCGGATCGCCTCGATCCGTTGACGCCGGGAACGCCGCTGCTCTCGGTGGTCACACTCGCTTCCCTGGTGGAAGCCGAAACTCCGAAGCCCGACGAGCGGCCGCTGGTCGCGGGAGTTTACACAAACCGCCTGCGCAAGGATATGCTGCTGCAATGCGATCCGACCGTGATCTACGCGCTGAAACAAGTGGATAAATATAAGCCGCCGCTGCTCCTCAAAGATTTGAGCTACGATTCGCCGTACAATACGTATATGCGTGGCGGCCTCCCTCCCGGCCCCATCGGAAATCCCGGAGAATCAGCCATTCGAGCATCCCTGTCGCCAGCTCCAACCGACTACCTGTTTTTCGTCGCCAACACGCAAGGCGGCCATTTCTTCGCCTCAACACTGGCGGAACACAACCAAAATGTGGCCAAATATCACCGTCTCCTCAACGGCCAATCCGCCGATCCTCCGGTCAGTGAGGCGCCGCAATCTCAAACCGCCGGTTCGGCCCACAAGGGCAAACGATGACCGAAGGGCTGCACACAAAAAAGGCCACGATTCTCGAAGCCGCCCGCGAGTTGGGCCATCAGAAATGGACCACCGCGGAAATCGATCAACTGCGGCGGAAACTCATTGCGGATCACGGCGAAGCCGGCAAATCCAGCAACGACTACATTTCCGAAGTGCTGCAGTCCGTGGGGTGGAAAGTGCAACTGACCGAGCGCGAGGAGGCCGAAGAACGCTTCGAAGAGGAATTCGAAGATATTCTCCATTTCAAATCCCTTCATGATGCGGAGGTCAGTCTGACTCGTCTGGACGAGCTGCTACATCGGTTTCAAGTCCATGGCGAAAAAGCGGCAGTCGACCGGGTGCTCGAAATCGCTCGACTGGGAAAACGCCGAGCGGAGATGATTTCCCACAATCGTAAAGTGGAGTCGCGCAAGCGTGAAGAGAAGAAGGAAATCGCGGAATGGTTCCGCATTTGGCTGGAAACTCCCGACGCGTTTTTTGACTGGCTCGAAGTGCGCAAGGCCTCGCCGGAATTTCGCCAGAAATTCGGGGACATCGACCTCGAGCCCGATGAAGACTAGCCATGCACACCGAAATTGACCCTCCCGGTCTGCCGCCTTATTCCCTCGATGTCCAGGCTCTCGACCTGGGCCTGGGCGTCAAAGCGGTTGGGCTGGAACTCATTGAGACGGAGAGCCGCGAGCCACTGCGCGGTCCGGACGCCGCGGCTATCTGGGCGCCCGCGTTGGTTGCCTTGGCCGCAGATGAAGTTTACGCCATGGACTTCTTCAGCCACCTCGATCGCGTGCGCGAATTTTGTGCCTTGCATGGCATCGCGATTCGCGAGGCCGCTTCGCGCTGCCTGGTCGTTCCTCAACCATCCCGGGAACTTCTGCAACTGCTCGTTGCCCGGTTTGAATCGGAAACGTTCGGCCTGCGCGTCGGGAAAGCCGCCGCCGACGCGGATACTGAGTTGGAGAAGGAACTTTCCCGTGGTGGTCTGGACGCATATCAATCCGCATATTCGCGTTACACCTGCTGCGCGATCTGCGATCCGGGTGATGGTTGGGTGACGCTGCTGAGCGATGCCCTGTGGCCGAGCGAAATCATCCGGCGAGTGCGCCCCGCGCTTCAGCCGTTCGACGTCTATATCGCACGCCCGCAATAATTCGCGAAACAGAGGAAATACGCTAAAATATTAGTCGTAGAGCCTCGGGGGCCGTCCCGCGTTAGCGGCTAAGTATTCAACGTACGAACAGGCCTATAGCTTCCAGCGCTTGCCATCGGCCGTTCATTTTCGTTTTTCGGAGTCGGAAAGTATCGTTTTATCCATGAATCGTACGCGGAATTGTATGGTCTGCCTGACCGTGTCGGCCTTCGCCTGGGGCTGCGGCGGACGTAGTGGTGTTACGAAAACCACGACCCTGCCTCCGGCTACGCGTCCTGTCGCTCATGAAGCTTCGCACGAAGAACTTCTGGAGCGCTACAACGCGCTCTCGAGCAGCCTGCGATCGCTGAACGCCACTGTGGAGCTAAAGCCTTCTGCTGGCTCCGCATACACCGGAGTCATCAGCGAATATCACGACGTCAAAGCGTTCATCCTCGCCTCGCGTCCCTACAATTTCCGCATGATCGGCCAGGTCCCCATCGCCGGAACCACCGTTTTCGACATGGCGAGCGACGGCCAGGATTTTGAGGTTTCTATTCCGTCCAAGAGCCAATTTTTGGTCGGCCCGGTTTCGCTCAACCGCATGAGCAAGAAACCTATCGAAAATCTTCGCCCGCAGCATCTGGTCGACGCGCTGCTTTGGCCGGAAATCCGAAAAGAAGAGATTACGCTGTTCGAGGAATTCAATGACGAGGCGGCACGCTACTATGTCCTTACGGTTCTTCGCGGCGGATACCAGAGCGAGATCCTTCACCGGATCTGGTTCGACCGCGTCGACTTGCATCTGGCGCGCTTGCAATCCTATGGCTCGAAGGGCGTGCTTCTGTCTGACGTGCGCTATGACAACTGGCAGACGCCTGATAATTCTTCTTCCGGGCTCACTGCATACCCAGTCGCTATCCGAATCGACCGGCCGCACGACGAATATCGCCTGGACCTCGGAATCACCAAGATAGCGGTGAATGAAGCCATCTCCGCCGATCGTTTCCAACTGCAACCGCCACAAGGCGCGGACATCACGCATTTGGCGGATACCCCCGAGGCCAAAAAGCCATGATGGGGCAATTCGTGTTCAACAACCTGTTTCATCGGCCGATGCGCACGCTGATTGGCGTGGTGGCTATCGGAGTGGAAGTCATGCTTGTGGTTGTGATTGTCGGTCTCACGTCCGGAATGCTTCAGGAAACGGCGAAGCGTATCGAAGGAATTGGCGCGGACATCATGGTGCAAGCGCCCGCGGCGCAGATATTGATTGGATTTAGCGGCTCGCCGATGCCGATCAAGATCGCAGACAAAATCGCGGAGCTAAAGTACATTCAGGCCGTCGCTCCAGCGCTGCTCCAGTTCAATTCTTCGGGCGGCGTCGACGTCGTGTATGGCATCGATCCCGAATCGTTCCGTGCGGTCTCCGGCGGATTCGTTTTTCTTGCAGGCCACGACCTGGAAGCGCCGGATGACTTGCTGGTAGACGATTGGGCCGCGAAATCCAAACATATAACGGTTGGCGGCACATTCAAACTTTTCGATCATAACTGGCACGTGGCAGGTATCGTGGAGCACGGCAAAGGCGGACGGCTATTTGTGCCAATAACGACCCTCCAGGATCTCGTCGGCGCCCGCGACAAAGCCTCGATTTTTCTGGTGAAGTGCACGCGCCCCGAGCACACCGAGGACGCCATCGAGGAAATCGAACAACTTCTTCCCAATCACCCGGTGCGTCCCTTGAAGGATTTCCTGAGTCTGATGACTTCCGCGAATGTTCCCGGCCTGCAGACTTTCATCAACGCCATGGTCGCGCTCGCCATCGCCATCGGTCTTCTCGTCATTTTTCTCACCATGTACACCACGGTGCTGGAGCGTACCCGCGACATCGGCGTGCTGAAATCCCTTGGCGCAAGCAAGCTACTGATCGTACGGGCTCTGCTGACGGAAACCGTGCTGCTCTGCTTTCTCGGAATTGCCGCCGGCATCGGGTTGAGTTATCTTGTCCGCGCAGGATTTCTCGCCGTTTTCCCCACGCTTTCGGTTTTGATCACACCCGGATGGGTCGTCCGGGCTGGCTTGATCGCCCTTGTCGGAGCTTTGATCGGCGCCAGCTATCCTGCTTGGCTCGCCAGCCGAAAAGATGCGGTTCAGGCGCTTTCATACGATTGAAAGGGAGTTTTGGCAACCTAGCCACACATGTCAATCACGGTTAGAATACAGTCGCAGACAAATGCTTTGTCGGGGCCTGAGCTGAAGACTTTGGAGCCGATACTCAAAACCGAGAGTCTCTGGAAGCTCTATCACGCCGGAAAGGTTGAGGTCCCCGCGCTTCGCGGCGTCAATTTCGATGTGCTTCCCGGCGAATCGGTCGCGGTGATGGGTCCTTCGGGTTGCGGGAAATCCTCGCTGCTTTATGTCATCGGCGGGCTGGCGCAGGCCTCGCGCGGCAAAGTGTACGTCGACGGCAACGACCTTTCTACCATGACAGACGCCGAACGCACCAAGCTCCGCCGGCACAAGATCGGCTTCGTCTTCCAGCGGTTCAATCTGCTTCCCGCGCTTTCAGCCAGGGGCAACATCGCTATCGCGCAATACATCCACGGAGACGGATTCGATCCTCACCGCTTCGACGTTGTAACCAAAATGCTCGGGCTCGAAGGACGGCTGCATCACCGTCCGACGGAAATGTCCGGTGGTGAACAGCAGCGCGTGGCGATCGCCCGCGCTATCATCAACGAGCCCAAGATTCTTCTGGCCGATGAGCCAACGGGCAATCTCGATACCAAGAATTCTGAAGTTGTCCTGGAGATGCTGAGGCAACTGAACAAAGACCTCGGTCAAACCATTGTGATGATCACGCATAACCCCGAAGCCACGACTTACTTTGACCGTGTCGTACACATGCGCGATGGCGTGATCGTCGACGGCATTCCGGCGGATTAGAGATGGCTGGCCTTGGTCAAATTTTGAACCGCGTTTTCTTCTGGTACTACGACCGAGGTACCTGGCAGTACGACGTGGCGGTCATCTTGATTGTCCTCTTCGTGCTGGCCACGCCGACCCGCTGGTTCCACGACCAACCTCAAGTCGGGCTGCCCGCTAACGCCACGCAAGTTGAACTCGTGTCCAAATCCGGCGCTACCGAAATTTACAAAGTCGATACTCGCGTGCTGGCGCCGCCGGAGCGGACTCCGGCGCTGCAGAATGACCTTCACAGCGCCTTACAGAAAGCCGGGCCGGGGCTCAGCGATGGGCGGTTTTCGATTGGCAGGATCGAACCAATTCGCGATGCATCCGGCACGGTGATCGCCTACGAGGTTGAAATCAGCCACTAAACAGCACAGATTCAGCAACCTCCAGGCATTCGCATCGGAACACCAAAATTTGCACATCGGATGAATTGCTTCGAGGGCGGACGGCCGGCCTCGCAACGGCAGTTCAAACCATCATTGTGCCGAACGATGGCGTCGGGTGTACCATTGAGCCCATCGCTGTCAGAGAATATGGAACCAGATTGCCCACTAATTCCAAGCGATCCTGTGTCTTGGCCCTGCTGCTTGCGGCCATTTTTCTTAGTGCCGAGCTGCACTGCTTGCAATGCTGCTTCGATCTTGACTCTAGCCCGGTGGATTCGCACATCTGCCCGGTCTGCCACACTCTGGGCGCCGCCATTGCTACTTGCGCTGTGATCATCGCTGTCGCGGGTTCCGTCCACAGGTTGGAAATCCTGAACTCCCTGCCGCCACTGCTTTCGCTCAGTTTCCGCAACATCACCCCTCGCGCTCCCCCGGGAGCCTGCTGAACGCCTGCATTCCTTCATTTCAGAACCCATGAACTTGCGTCCCTCGAATGGGGATGCCCGAGGAGTTAGCGTTGAGGACAGGAATTGTTCCGGCTGTGGCGCTACTCGCCCTGCCTGTATTTGCGACGGCGCGGCAGAATCCCGCGCCGACATCGACCGCGCCGGCCTCATCGCAGGGAACCACGCCGCAGGTCCCTTCAATGCTTGTGACGTTGGATGACGCCATCCGTCTGTCGCTTCTGCACAATCACGCATTGCAGGCTATGCGCACGACGATTCAGCAGAGTCAGGCGGAAGAAATTACTGCCAATCTTCGGCCCAATCCCAATCTCGGTATCGACACGCAGTATCTTCCCATTTTTCAGCCGAACAAATTCAGCGGTGACTATCTAAACGAAAATTCGGAATTCGATGCAGGTCTTAGCTACCTGTTTGAGCGAGGCAAGAAGCGCCAGCATCGCCTTCAAGCGGCGAAGGACCTCACTGCGGTCGTGCAGTCGCAGGTTTCGGACATTGAACGACAACTTATTTTTGACGTCGGCCAACAGTTCGTTGATGTCCTGCTGGCAGAATCGACGTTGGACTTTGCCAAGTTGGACCTCGACAGCTTCCAGAAAACGGTAGAGATCAGCAACGAGCGCCGTCGTGTTGGAGACTTGAGCGAAGGCGATCTCCTGAAGATCAAACTCCAGCTTTTGCAATTCCAGACCGACGTTTCTGCCGCGCAATTGGCGAAAGTTCAAGCGTTGGCCGCTCTTCGCCAGCTATTGGGATTTGAATCCGTTCCCGATGATTACGATGTGCAAGGCAGCCTCGAATACCAGCCGGTCCATGCGGACGTAAACGCCCTGAACTCGTTGGCGGCATTAAATCGGCCCGACCTTCGCGCGGCACAGCAGGCGGTGACCGCCGCGGGAAGCCAGCTGGCCTTACAGAAGGCCAACGGCAAGATGGACATCACCGGCACGTTCAACTACACCCACACTTCCGGCACAAACTCCGGCGCCTTTTACTACAACCAGCCGCTTCCCATCTTCAACCGGAATCAGGGAGAAATCGCCCGCGCGGGTTACGCCATTACGCAGGCGCAGCAGCAAGCCAGCGAAGCCGCGCAGCAGGTCTCGACCGATGTCGTGACCGCCTACCAAAACCTTCGCACCAACGACCAGATCATTCAGCTCTATCAAAGCGGCTACGTCGATGAGGCTAAGCAATCCCGGGACATCAGTGAGTACGCCTACCGGAAAGGCGCCGCCAGTTTGCTCGACTATCTCGATTCGGAACGAACCTATCGGGCCAACCAGCTTGCGTATCGCCAGGCTCTTGCGAACTACATGCTTGCCCTCGAGCAGATGCGCCAGGCGGTAGGGACGAGGAATCTGCCATGAAGAGAACCATTCAGAAGGCCGGGTTGCTTTTCGTGTTTACAAGTACGGTGACGTGCTGCGGTTGGATCGCCGCTTGCGGCTCCGGCCCGGGCGAATCGGAATCGACCATGACTTCATTCACGTCGTCGGAAACCAAGGCGGACACGGCGGAACTCTTCACGGTTCCGAACGACCAATTGTCGCACATCGAGATCGCGCCTGCCGAAAAAGGAAGTCTTCCGCGCACGCTGCGTTTGTCAGGCGCGGTGGCGTACGACGCATTTCAGACCACCCCCGTGTTCGCGGCCATCGGCGGGCCGGTTCATGAAATTTTGGTTGCGCCCGGCGAATTCGTGCATGCGGGTCAGCCGCTGTTGACCGTCACCAGTCCTGACTACTCCGCAGCGCGCTCGGCGTACATCAAGGCAAAAGATGCGTACGCGCTCACGGACAAATTGTATACGCGCGCGGTGGATCTTTTCGATCACGGCGCCATCGCGGAAGCCGATCTGCAGCAGGCCGAGTCCAATCGCACGCAGGCGCACGCCGATCTGGAGTCCTCGGCCGACGCGCTTCGCGCTCTCGGGCTGAAAGACCCCGAGGTTGTGCTCAAGAATGTTGGGCAAACGGCGGAGATCCCGGTGCCCGCGCCGGTTGCGGGTGAAATTGTGGAGCGGCTGGTCGGCCCCGGCCAGTTGCTGCAAGGCGGTGCGACGCAGTGCTTCACGATTTCCAACACCAACACCGTCTGGGTTCTCGTGAATGTTTTTCAGAGCGACCTGCCTTATGTGCGCCCGGGAAATCAGGTGGAAATCAACACCGAAACTTATCCCAAATTGTTTCACGGCAAGATTTCCTACATCGCTCCGGCGCTGGACGCCACTACGCGCACGCTACAGGCGCGCATCGTAACGGACAATCCCGGGCACGAATTGAAAAAGGACATGTACGTGACCGCTCTGGTGAATGCCGGCTCGATACCTGACGCCATCACCGTGCCTGATGCTGCAGTCTTACGCGACACAGAAAACCAGCCGTTTGTTTACGTGCAGACCAATACAAACCAGTTCGCGCGCCGCCTGGTGACCCTGGGCCAAACCAACAAGGGCCGGACGCAAATCACCGGCGGTTTGAAGGAAGGCGAACACGTTGCCGGCAACGGCAGCCTGTTCCTGCAATTCAAGAATTCCCTGCAGCACTAAGGAGAACTTTCCGGGATCCCCGATGATTCATCGCTTCGTTCAATTCGCGCTTCAGCAGCGCTTCCTGGTGCTGATGATTACGGCTCTAATGATCGTGGCCGGAGCGTGGTCTTTCCGGCAAATGCCGGTGGACGCATATCCGGACCTCTCGCCGCCGATGGTGGAACTGATCACGCAGTGGCCGGGCCACGCGGCGGAAGAAGTAGAGCGCCTGACGACGCTGCCCCTGGAACTGGCGATGAACGGAGCGCCACGCCAGAAGATCATGCGCTCGATTTCCTTGTATGGACTGTCGGACGTGATCTTGACGTTTGATGATGGCGTGGACCCGTACTTTGCGCGCGAGACTGTTTTTCAACGCATCAGCGACGCGGTTCTGCCGCAAGGCGTTACGCCGAGCATGGCGCCGCTGTTCAGCCCGAGCGGGTTGGTCTATCGCTACGTCATCGAAAGCCCGGACCGCACGCCGATGGAGTTGCACACGTTCGAGGATTGGACCATTGAACGGGCCTACAAGAGCGTGCCCGGCGTTGCGGACGATTCCGGATTCGGCGGACCGACGATGGAGTATCACGTCCTGCTCGATCCCGTGAAGCTTTACAACTATCACCTCCCGGTCGTGCAAGTGGTGGCTGCGCTGAATGCCAACAATGCGAATACTGGCGGTGGCTTCTACACGCAAGGCGGCCAGTTTTATTACGTGCGCGGCCTCGGGTTGGTCAAAACCACCGAAGACATTGGCGAGGTTGTGGTAGCGAGCCTGAACGGCGTACCGGTGCGCATTAAGGACATCGGACACGTGGAGATCGGCCACGCCCCCCGGCTCGGGATCTTTGGGTTTCAGACCAAGCAGAACAGCAATGACGACGCGGTTGAAGGCGTCATTCTGATGCGCCGCGGCGAACAGACGCAGAACGTGCTGGAAGGAGTCGAGAACAAGACCAACGAGATTAACAGGACGTTACTTCCCCCGGATGTAAAAATCCGGCCGTATTACGACCGCAGCGACCTTGTGCGCGTCACGACCGACACCGTAGAAGGCAATTTGCTTCGTGGCATGTTGCTGGTTTTCATCGTGCTGATCTTTTTCCTGGTCAGTTTTCGCGCCGCGGTGATAACCGCCCTCACCATTCCGCTAGCCCTGCTCTTTGCTTTCATCTTCCTGCATCTGACCGGGGAAGCGGCCAACTTGCTTTCCATCGGCGCGATTGATTTCGGAATCATCATTGACGGCACGATCGTCATGGTGGAGAACATCTATCGCGAACTTGGGCTCCGTCACGGCACTGAGTACAGGTTAGACGACGTGATCCTGGCGGCGGCGCGCGACGTCGATCGTCCGATTTTTTATTCGGTGGCGGTGATTATCGCGGGTTATCTGCCGATCTACGCGCTAAGCGGTCCAGCCGGAAAACTGTTTCATCCCATGGCGGACACGATGGGATTCGCGCTGCTCGGCGCTCTGATTCTCACCCTCACGGTGGTTCCCGTTCTGGCGTCCTACTGGTTCAAGAGTGGCGTCAAGGAAAAGCAGAACCCCGTCTACAACTGGATCCGCGATCAGTATGCCGGTCGGCTGGAGTGGTGCCTGAATCATCCGGGGTTAACGGTCATCGTGTCGCTGTTGATTTTTGGGGCCACACTCCTGCTGGTACCGCTCATCGGAGGCGAGTTCTTGCCGCATCTGGACGAAGGGGCGGTGTGGGTGCGCGCGACCATGCCTTACACGATCTCCTTTGAAGACGCGGCGAAATTCGCGCCACAGGTACGCAGTTTGCTGATTCAATATCCGATGGTCACAGTGACCGGCTCGGAGCTTGGACGGCCGGATGACGGCACGGACCCGACCGGATTTTTCAATTGCGAATTTTATGTCGGGTTGAAACCGTACAACGACAAATCCTGGACGCAAACCTCCGTTCACACCAAACTCGCTCTCATCGAGGACCTGCAAAAAAGGCTGGACGCTTATCCCGGCGTGATCTTTAATTTCACGCAGCCCGCCGAGGATGCCGTTGATGAAGCGCTTACCGGGCTCAAGTCGGCTCTCGCCGTGAAGATTTTTGGCCCGGATCTGAGCGTGCTGGAACACAAGGCCGTGGAAATCAAGCGCATTCTCGAGAAAACGCCAGGATTTACGGAACTAACCGTCGTGCGGGAACTAGGCCAGCCGAGTCTACTCATCGAAGCGGACCGCGCGAAGATTGCGCGCTACGGGATCAACGTGGCCGACGTCGAGGCCGTGGTGCAAGCGGCGGTGGGAGGGCAGGCCGCGACTCAGATCATTCAGGGAGAAAAATTATTTGATCTGGTCGTGAGAATGGATCCGAAATACCGCTCCGACGCGCGCAAAATCGGCAACCTGCTCGTGCCCGCTCCGGCCGGCCAGCAGATTCCGCTCTCCGAACTCGCGTCTATCCAGGAATCCAACGGCGCTTCGTTTATCTACCGTGAAAACAACTCGCGCTATATCGGCATCCAGTTTTCGATCGAAGGACGCAATCTGGAAGGCATCGTCAAGGCCGGTCAAAAAAATATCGCCAAAAACGTGGGCCTGCCGGAGGGTTACCGGCTGGATTGGGGCGGCGAGTACAGCGAGTTACTGGAGGCCAAGGCGCAGCTTTTCGTGATCGGCCCTCTCGCGATCATGCTGATTTTTCTGATCCTCTTTGCGCTCTACGGCAATTTTAAGTTCCCGGTCACGATCGCGCTAGGCGTTGTGATCACAGAGCCGGTCGGCGCACTGATTGCGCTGAAGCTCACGCATACGCCCCTCAGCGTGTCCAGCGCGCTGGGCCTTCTTGCCCTACTCGGTGTCTCGGTCGAAACCGCCGTCATCCTCGTGAGTTACATTAACAAATTACGGCTGGAGGGAAGGAACATACGCGAAGCCACTCTTGAGGCATCACTATTGCGGCTGCGTCCAATTATGATGACGGCGCTGGTAGCTTGCCTGGGCTTGCTGCCTGCGGCCATGTCTACCGGAGTTGGCAGCGACACACAAAAGCCGTTTGCGATCGTAGTCGTCGCGGGGTTGCTGTCCCGATTGTTTCTCGGCTTTTTCGTGAATCCTGTGCTGTACGAATTGGTCGCCCGCGAAGGCGACGTCCTTCAAGTTTAGAGTAACTGCCACTCACCAGCCAGGATCGATTCGCTCGGAGAAATCTGAAACGCGCCCGGCGCCTCCGCCGTCGAAACTGACGGTAGCTTCTACAGTCCGCGAGCCCGTTTCGCACTGCCTGTCGTCGCCGCGCACGCGGAACTTGCCAATCGAAAGTTTTGCGGGTGCGTCATGTTCATCGGTCATTTTGGCATCGGTTTCGGCCTCAAGCGCATGGCTCCGCGCGCTTCACTTGGGCTCCTAATCATGGCCACAGTGTGGGCAGACATTCTGTGGACGATCTTTCTTCTGATCGGCTGGGAACACGCACGCATTTCGTTTGGAGACACCCGTTGGACGCCGCTCGAACTTTACGACTACCCGGTCTCCCACAGCCTGTTGTTCATGGCGCTTTGGGCCACAGCGCTGGCCGTGGTTTATCGCGCATATCGTCCCGACCTCATGGGAACAATGGCCGTGTGGATTGGTATCGTCAGCCATTGGGTGCTCGATTGGGTGACTCATCGCGCGGATATGCCGCTCTATCCCGGCGGACCGAAACATGGACTGGGCCTTTGGAACTCCATACTCGGGACGCTCATCGTGGAGTTGGGTCTTTTCGCAACGGGCGTCGGGCTATACGCCTGGTGTACTCGTGCCCGCGATCGTGTCGGCCGCATGGCCTTCTGGGCTTATGTCGCGCTGCTGCTGCTCTTGTATGTCGGGGACCGCTTCAGCAAGCCGCCGGAAAATATCAGGGAAGTCGCCATCTCCGGCTTGGTGGCGACTCTGGTGCTGATTGCGTGGCCATGGTGGTTCGACCGCCATCGCGATCCGGTGACCTCTCTTCGGCCGAGGGTGCCTTCCTAAACGCGAGGCCCAGACACCCTGGCACGCCTGTCTGCTATTATTCGCGGTAGAGCCGTGCCCCCAAAGTCGGAGGAATTGAGTCTAAGGGGGAAGGCAGCTATCCGGCCCCAGGCTTAAGGCAATACAAGATCCGGGCGTCGTGGAAAGAACGGAGCAATTCCGATGAACTCAAACGGAAGAAGAACAGGGTGGACGGTGGGAGTCCTTCTCAGCCTGTCCGTGCTGACGTGGGCAGTCGTGGCACAGCAGACCACTTCCCTCGCTGTCCACGGACAGCAGGGTGACGCAAAGGTGGTGCAGGTGCAAGGTCACAACTATGTGGATATCGAAGGCCTCGCCCGGCTCACCAACGGCACGATCAGCTTCAGAGGCAATCAAATTGTACTTACACTTCCTTCCGGTGCAGCGCCGCTCGCTCCTAGCCCCGCCCAACCGACGGGAGTCTCCAAGGATTTCCGGACGGCCGGAGTTGAAGCCATGGCACGGCTTCGCGAGTGGCACGCCGCGCTGAGGATCGGCATAGAAAAGGGAGTGCCGCTGGCCACGGGCTGGCTCGACAACTACCAGGCTCAAGCGCAGGATGCGCTGCGCATGGTTTCAGTCGTGGTCAGTACGGATGGGGACAAGACCGCCTATCCAATTCTCGTCAACGAATACAACAACATGAAAAGCCTCAGCGATAAGTATGTAGCCATGACCAAGGCCATGGACTACATCGATCCCGCATCGCTACAGTCGGATCCCCTGGACCAGAAGGTTTTGGCGTGCGGCCACTTCCTTTCTTCGATCGCTTCTACGCAACAGTTCATAGACGACGGATCTTGCAGGTGACGATTCGCCGGCTGTGGCTTCCGGTCGTATGCTACGATTTCTTGTTCGGTAAAGGCTGAGGATTCAGCCTGAGGGGTCGTTTTGAGAAAATTTCGCTCTTTTCTCTTTGTGATTGCGCTCTGCACTCTTTCCGGGCCGCGCGTCGTAGGTAGTTCGCAAGCTCCCGCAAAAATCACTCTGGAATATGTGCTGTCCATGATGGACCACGCCGCGCAGGACTTTAAGTCCCTGACCGCTGCCATCGAACAAGTCAAGTACACGGCGGTGGTGCAGGATAAGTCGACAGAGACCGGCGAAATTTTCGTGCGCAAGGATGCCAAAGTGCGCATCGATTTTCAGTCGCCCGATCCGCGGACCATCCTCCGCAATGGCGATAATGTTTATATCTATACGCCGAAGATCAATAGAGTCGAGGAATACAATATTGGCAAAAACCGCGCCACGGTTGACCAGTATCTGGCGCTCGGCTTTGGCACGCGCATTGACGCATTGAAAAAAAATTACAATATCGTGCTCACCGGCGAAGAGGAACTCGATGGCCATGAGGCAGCGGTGTTGGAGATGACGCCAAAGTCCCCGGAACAAAAAAAACAGATTTCCAAAGTTGAGATGTGGATCGATGAAGCATCCTGGTTACCTGTACAACAAAAGTTCGTCGAAACCGGCTCCGGCGACTATCTGATGTCCCGCTTCACAAAAGTGATGAAGAACCTGAAGCTCGGCGACGGCAAGTTTAAACCCGATTGGCCCAAGGGTACCAAGGTCGAAAAAAGATAACGACGCTCTACGCTGTGGTCGCTTCCCTCTCTAGAAGTTTTTCCTTGCGTGAAAGTCCCCAACGATAGCCCGCGAGCGCTCCATCGCTGCGAATGACGCGATGGCAGGGCACGACGACGGAAACAGGATTTGTTGCGCAAGCCCTCGCAACTGCCCGTACGGAGCGTGGCTTCCCGAGTGATTTCGCAATCTGCAGGTACGTGCGGGTCGTGCCTCTTGGGATCTTCTGCAATTCCTGCCAAACCCGGCGCTGAAATGCAGTCGCCTGAATATCGAGTGGCAGTTCCACGCTTGGGGCATTTCCTTCGACGCGGCGAACGACTTCCTTCAACCAGCCGTCATTGCCTGCCCTGGCTCCTACGATTTCCGCTTTCGGATATTCCCTGCGCAATTCTTCCGCAAGAGCCCTCTCGCTTCCTCCAAGATGGACTGCGGAAACGCCACGTTGCGTGGCTGCAACCAGCACCTTTCCCAACGACGTATCGGCAACTGTGTAATGGATAACCATGCCTTCTCCACCCTTTCGGTATGACGCCGGCGTCATACCCAATTGTGCGTTCGTTTTTTCGTACAGCCGGCTGGATGATCCATAACCGCAGGCGTACAGCGCATCGGTGACGCTGCTGCCGTCCCGCAGCATTTTCTTGAAGCGCGTGAGGCGAAGCGCCTGTTCAAATTCTTTTGGCGAGAGTCCGGCGGCGCGGCGAAACGCCCGGCGCAATTGCGCCGGCGATGCGTTCACCTCTGCCGCCACCGAATTCAGTCGCGAAGGTTCATCTTCCGAGGCGGCCAGCAGAGCGGCAACTCTCTGCACAAGCTCTATAGCGGAGTCTTGATGCTTTGGGCGGCAGCGCCGGCAGGCGCGGAAACCCTGGCGCTCCGCATCCTGAGTCGTGCGGAAGAAAAGGATGTTCCGGCGAAGCGGACGGCGAGCCGGGCACGACGGCCGGCAATAAATCTGAGTCGATCGCACCGCAAAGAAGAAAGAGCCGTCTGCGCGCGTATCGCGTTGGAGCGTTGCTTGCCAGAATCGCTCCGCCGCTTGCGGCGTAATGCCTGTAAAGGCTGAGTTTTGTCGCGTGTTCATGGGCTTAGACTACCGCTACCCCAAAATTCAATCTATCCGATTTCGGACGGCAAAATGCTTCGTGAGTGCCGTCCTGTAAGTTCAAGCTTCGCCTGGGGTTGGGATCGCTTCCTCGGCCTCCGCCTGGGTCTTGTGCGGTGCCGAAATGACCAGCAAAACAGCCGTTAAGATAATCCCGCTGGCCAGCATGGTACGCAGGGAAAGGGGCTCCGAGGCCAGAAGCCAGCCGAGAAACAGTGCGACTACTGGATTGACGAACGCGTAGGTCGCGACCCGCGTGGCCGGGCTGTGTTTGAGCATGTAAACATAGGCGCTGAAGCCCAGTGCCGAGCCAAAGACAAACAGATAGATAAGCGCTAGCCATGATCGCAGCGATACAGTCGCAAAGTGAAAATTCCGAGTTTCGCCGATGGCTACGGCGAAAAGGCAGAGTACCGAACCACCGCATAGCGTTTGCATTCCGGCCGCCAACAAGGGTGCCCGAGGCAGCGGGTGATGCCGGGAGTAGATAGAGCCGGTCGCCCACGCGAGTGAAGCGCCGATCACAGCCAACGCGCCGACCGGGTCTATCCGTGCTGAATCGCCGAAATGCTTTGGTCCTATCAGGAGAGCCATCCCTGCAAACCCTAAGAGGAAGCCAGCGATCACGCGTGGCACCGGGCGCACCCCTCCGGGTCGGACCCAATCCAACAAAACCATCCACAGCGAGACCGTCGCTACGAGTAGGGCGGCGATTCCCGATGGAATGGTCTTCTCGGCCCAGGACACCGTGCCGTTGCCAACAGCAAGCAACAGACATCCGGTGATGAAGGTGGTGCGCCATTGCGCCAAAGTAGGCCGCTCACCGCTGACGATCCGGAACGCCGGGTAGAAAACGAGGCCCACTGACAGATGCCGCAATCCGGCAAGCAAGAAGGGTGGAAACGACTCGATACCCGCCCGAATGGCATAAAAGGTCGAGCCCCACACGATGTAGACGATTGCGAAGGAACCAAGCAAGACAGTTGGATTTGATGGGTGTCCCGATGTTGAGGCTGACATCGTGTGCGAATTGGATGCACCGAGTGGCAATCGAATGACCGCGTTTCATCCAAAATAGCGCGTTTCCGTCGAGAGAAATGAACCCATAGTCGAACGCGTACAGACGGAACCAGTATGGGCGAACAACTCGCGAACGTACATTACTAGTACTAAGTATTTCCATTTAAGACACGTAGTCCGTTTTCCCCATGTTGACACCAGCATTGTGGAATGGCATCTTGACAACCCAACAATCTTCTACAGCGTAATAGCAAGCTTAAGTAATAGAACCACCGTAGTACGGCTTTTGCGTTTTTCATCTCACTGAGGGGCGAGATGGCTGCCAGCAACCGTGCTGTAGCTTGGGAAAGCCCGACACGTCAGACCGAATCTAGGGTTCAAGCTATCGGCGCACCTGTGGTCATAGAAACACCCGCCGCCCCACCCGCGCCGAAGCTTCGGGTTATGCCGCTTCTGCGAAATCCGCAGCCGAGGCGGTTCGTGCGAGTGCCCACCCATGCTGTGGGCGTGCATCTGGAGCAACGCGAACGGCCACGGGCCGCATTGAAGCTGCCTCTGAAGCTGCGCAGCGTAGCGGGAATCAAGGAAGAGTTCCCTGTAACGCTGGTGACTCGCGATATTAGCTCCTCAGGGGTCTTTTTCCTTTGCCCCAAGGCTTTGGCACCAAACACGGAAATCGAGCTGGACATTGTGCTGGTGAGCCGCCCGCTGGGTTATGGAAACGTGGTTGTCTCCTCCAAAGCGCTGGTGCGCCGGACCGAATCGGCAAATGTGCCAGGTTGGTATGGCATTGCAGCCAGCTTCGACGACTTTGCCTTCGACCGCGACGACCAGATTCCCGAATGGCTTCCCGCTGATTAGTGCTTCGGCTGCCCTCGAATCATTCTTTCCGGCGACTCTGCTAATCTGTCCATCGTGAAGCTGAAGACACCCTTGGCAGGCGTGCTGTTTGATTGGGACGGCACACTCATCAATTCCTACCACGCCGACTCCCAGGCCTATCTGGCCATGTTTCGGGACCTCGGTGTGAGTTGGGGCCTGCAAGAACTCGAGATTCACTATTCTCCTGACTGGTACTCCGTTTATCGAGCGGCGGGAATCCCTGAAACACTGTGGGACAAGGCCAACGACCTCTGGCGAATTCACTATGAGAAACATCCCTCAAAGTTGATTGTGGGTGCGCGAAATGTGCTTCGGCGATTGGCACGGCGGCATGCGCTAGGGTTGGTCACGAGCGGCGACCGGGCCCGCGTAACTCGCCAGTTGCGGAAATTCGCCCTGACGCGCACGTTTCATGCGCGTGTCTGTGGCGGCGATACTCCTGAAAAGAAACCGCATCCAGCTCCTCTGCTCATGGCGCTGAAGCAGATGAAGCTCGGACCGGAGCAATGCGTCTACGTGGGAGACACGCCTGAGGATTTGGAGATGGCGAGTGCTGTGGGTATGCGCGCGATTGCGTTTTTGGGGCCATTTCCGACGGAAAAGCGGCTCCGTGCGGCAAAGCCTGAGTTTCTGCTGAAAAGTCTGGCAGAGTTGCCGCGGCTGTTGGAGCAACTGGATGGGAGCACGCGGCCACGGAAATAACGTCGCTGAAGGAGCGGCCCGCCCTGGGCAGGCGGTGCCAATCCCAAAGCCATCAAGGCTTTGGACTGGACGGAGGGGCGGGCGGCTCGGTCGTTGACGGCGGTTGACGGGGCGTGGCCGGTGCGGCAGCAAATGGCTTGAAGTTGGTCCACTTGATGGTCACGCGAATGGGGAGGTCGCGGTCCTTCATTTTGTAGGTTCCGTCCGCGCGCGAGTAATCCGGGAACCAGTATTTGCCTTCGACATTTTCGCGGTACGTCTCAAACATGCCGAACGGCAGAGTCGGCGGTTGGATCGGGCCGAGATCAGTCACCCACTTGCCGTAGGTCTTCACGACTTCCAGATATTTCTGATCCACCCAGATGATGCCGTCAAACAGCGGATGCTGGCGGTCGAGCGTCTTAGGGGAAACCTGAAAAATGTAGCAATCTACCTCGTCTACCTTCTCGGTGTTGAGATACTTCACGTCGTATTTGGAAAGCTGGCTGGCAGTAACGGGGTATTGGGGAATGCGCGTGAGAGCTTGGGCATCCTCCGGCTCGAACGAAAGATATTGAAGCGACGACTCCGGCGCGGAAATCGCTTTTTCGTAGAGTTTACCGTCCGTGGAGCGAGCCGCTTCATAAGTGGCGTTGTATTCTCCGGAAGGCCGGCCATCGGGACCGAACTCCTGGATGCGAATCGTCTTCCGGTAAGCAAACTGCGGCCGGGCACCTTGATACGTCTCTTCTTTTTTGGAGAAGCCTTGAATGATTTCCATCGGAGGCAACGACGGCGGCGCTGCTGGCTCCCCCAAACCCTCAATGCGGGTCACATGATGTTCCGGAGGCGGTGCAAGGGGCCCTGGCGCGTTCTCCTGAGCCAAGATCACGGGAGCCGCCACGAAACAAATTAGCGTGACAAGACTGCAGGCAAAGACAGAGGGGAGTGCGCGGACAATACTGCGGTCATCAGCCATATGAAATTAGATGCGATCCTCGGTGAAGTAGCCGCCTTCTGCGGCCATTTTACATCGTCGCCTGTTGCGTTGCGCAATTACTTACCGGAAGATACCGGCATGAAAAAAGCTTGGCTCGGTTTGTTAAAATGAAGCACCGTGAAACGCGAAGACCCCTCGGCACATAAGGAGCGCCCGCCTCAGAAGGCGGCCGCTACAAATCAGGTACTCGCGCGACGTTACATTGTTTCTGGACGAGTACAGGGGGTCGGCTTTCGCTACTACGTCGAGCATGTCGCCGGCGAGCTGGGACTGGCTGGCTACGTTCGTAACCGGCGCGATGGCCGTGTTGAGGTTTTTGCCATCGGCTTCCCGGAACATCTGCAGCAGTTGCGCGCGGCACTTGAAAAGGGCCCCGCTTTGTCCCGCGTCACAGGCGTCCATGAGGAGCTGGCGAGTCCGGATGAAAGGTACCGCGGCAGTTTCACTATCGAAATTACGGAGTGACAAGGAGCCGTTCGCATGGACGACTTGAAGAAATTAATTCGCGAAGTGCCGGATTATCCGAAGCCGGGAATCTTGTTCTATGACTTGACCACATTGTTCAAGGACAAGGACGGCTTTCGCAGGCTCATTGACCAGCTTTGCGCCCACTATGATGGCCACAAGATCGACCTTGTCGTCGGCATCGAAGCCCGCGGGTTCATTCTTGCTCCGGCTCTGGCCTATCGCCTGAACGCGGGCTTTGTTCCAGTGAGAAAGCCGAACAAGCTTCCCGCCAAGACGGCCAAGGTCTCTTACGCGCTGGAATATGGAACGGATTCATTGGAGATTCACGAGGACGCAGTGCAGAAGGGTCAGCGCGTGTTGCTGTGCGACGATCTGTTGGCGACGGGTGGCACTGCCGCAGCGGCGGTGCAGTTGATTCGTTCCCTCGGGGGGATTGTGGACAGCACAGCATTCGCCGTGGAGCTGACCTTTTTGAATGGCCGTGCAAAATTACCCGGGCTCGGTGTTTTTTCGCTATTGCAATACGAGAAGTGATTAGGCAGGGCGGGTCCCTTGGTGCAAACGCGCATGGCGCTGGCGAAGAGCTTCGAAGAGAACCACGCCGGTGGCCACGGAAACGTTGAGTGATTTCACTGGTCCGGTTGTCGGGAGAGACACCACGAAGTCGCAGCGCTTACGGGTTAATTCGTGCAAGCCATTACCTTCTCCGCCCATGATAATTCCCGTTGGCGTAGTGTAATCGACTTCCGTGTAGCGTTTCTGTCCTGCTTCATCCAATCCCACCAGCCAGTAGCCGGCCTCTTTTAGATCTTCCATGGCGCGCGCCAGATTCGTAACTTTCGCCACGGGCAGATGCGCGAGCGCGCCGGCAGACGCCCGTGCCACCGTGTCGGTCAGGCCGGCGGCGCGTCGCTCCGGAATCACGACACCGTGGGCACCAGCCGCGAGCGCCGTGCGAATTATCGCCCCTAAATTGTGCGGGTCTTCCACGCCATCGAGCAGCACGATCAACCCTTGTTGGCCCTTCGATTGGTTGGCGCGATCAAGGATATCTTCAAGGGTGGCCGCCTCCCGAGCCGCTGCAATAGCAACGACGCCCTGGTGATCGCGCGTGTTGGCGAGGCGATCGAGCTGCCCACGGTCTTCGAAGCGCACCGCGATGCCGCGTCCGCGGGCAAGTTGCACGATTTCTTCGATACGCGTGTCCTGCCGTCCTTTGGCGATCACGATGCGATCGAAGACGCTACCGGCTTCGATCGCTTCGCGAACGGCGTGAATTCCCGTGAGTCGATCCATGGAGGAAAAGTTTACAGGCGTATCACGAAAGTTGAAAGTTGCGCGGGCTTAGCCCGACGCCCGTATGCCCGCGTCGTGGCAAGAACTTTCCTGGCTTTGCGGAAGCCTCTGCCGACGGGGCAACAACCCGTCTCAGAAGGCGGGCTCGACAAAGACTATGGTAGCTAGTCGAGCGCCGAGCAGAAATCCAGGCAGCGGGTGCGGGTGGATTTTACGGGCACGTCAAAGGGGAGGGCGGCGGCTTCGTCGAGAAGGAGAATCACACGATCAAGTTCGCCTTCGCCGGCACGGCCAGCGAGCACGAGACGCAGAGGATGAAACAAATCGCGGCCACGGAGTTCGAGTCTCTCTTTCAGCAGAGTGACCAATTCCTTAAAGCGATCGGAATTGAATGGCGCGGGATCCAACAAAAAAAGCGCTAACTCGCGCACCAAGTCGCGCGCGCCATAACGCGCGAGAACTGCGTGAGCCTCTACTTCTTGAAGAATTTGCGCTGCGTCGTAGTGAAAGACAAGTTCAAGCAGTTCCGTGAGCCCGGGAGCATCGGCCGCATGAGGGCCAAGAAGAGTCGCGGCGCGTTCGCAAAAGGCGAGTTGTTCTGCGCTAGGTTCAGCCACGAGCCAGCGGCGTTGCTGGAGAATTTTGAGGACGCCCGATCCGGTGAAAAGATTTTCTCTCGAAGGATGCGGGTGAACGTGAGTTCCGGACATGGTAGAAGTTTAGCGCGGTTTGCGCGCGCGAACTGACACGGCTTGAGGGCTCGCTCTGCTTTACGGATTGGAGTTGAGCGTGGCGACCACGTGACAAGCGATAGCTTCGCCGCGACCTACGGCGTCCACACCCTCGTTGGTCTTGGCTTTGAGATGAATTTTTTCCGCGGGTAAGCCTAATGATTTGGCGAGGGCCTCCCGCATCTTCGGAAAATGCGGACCGAGTTTGGGGCGTTCCAGAATGACAACGGCGTCGATGTGTTCAATGGAGAAGCGTTTTCCGTCGAGTAGCTTGCGCGCGTGCTCGAGGAAGAGCAAGCTGTTGGCGTCTTTCCACTTCGGATCGCTGTCGGAGAAATGAGTACCGATGTCGCCTAGCCCCGCGGCGCCAAAAAGCGCGTCGCACAAGGCGTGGGCCAACACATCGCCATCGGAGTGACCGACCGGGCCCTTGTCGAATGGCACTTCGACGCCGCCAATGATCAGCTTCCGCCCTTCGGCAAGGCGATGCAAGTCGTAGCCAATCCCGCAGCGAACGTTCATGGCTTTTTGTGCTCAGCTTGAAGATAGAAGCGAGCGAGCTCCATATCCGCCGGTTTGGTGATTTTAATGTTCCGCTCCGAACCTTGCACGACATGGACTTCGTTGCCCATTTTCTCGATCAATCCCGCTTCGTCGGAGGCGTTCACGCCATCGGCTTCCGCTTCCGCAAAGGCTCTTTTTAACAGCTCCGTTTCGAAAACCTGGGGCGTTTGCGCCAGCACGACGCGTTCACGCGGAATCGTAGCGGTAATCAGCGCCACGTCTTCAGGCAGGCTGGCGCGCTTCACTTCCTTCACGGTATCCATGGCCGGTACAGCCAGAATCGCGGCTTTGCAACGGCGCGCTTCTTCGATAACGCGGGTGATTTGTTCAACGGTAACGAGCGGCCGCACGGCATCATGCACGACCACCAGTTCCGTATTTTCAGGGATGTGCTTCAGCGCCGAGCTGACGGATGCTTGGCGCGTGTCGCCGCCCTTCACGACGCGCACTTCTTGTTTGAATTTCTCTTCGCGGATGCGGGCATCGAGCCGTTCGACGACTTCTCCTCGCGTGGCTACGACGATATGCGTAATCAAAGGGCAAGCAGCGATCCGACGCAGGCTGAGAATGACGATCGGTACGCCATCGAGTTCCAGGAATTGCTTAGGCCTTTCGTGGCCCATGCGCGTACCCAAACCCGCGGCGGGCAAAATGGCAGCAATCGTAGTCATAGGATGAAGCAGTCCGGCTGAAGCGGAGTCTTGGCGGCTTGAGTCGGTTGCAGAAGGGAGAGTTTACCTCAAGGAGAGGGTGGAAGAGAAATGCAGCGAGCCTTCGATTTGAAGCAATTCACTCCAAACAGGCAGCTACTGGAAGAAGCCGTAGGGGTTCGAGACTAGCCTTGCGTTTCGGGCCTATAAAGTGGGCGAGGAGCCCGTAACTTCGAACCGTGGCGCGGGAGCAGCGTCACCCCGTTCTTCCATGCGGCCGAAAATCATTTTGCCGGCAGGCGTCTGGTGCGTGGAAGTCACGACGATGTCGATCGTGCGGTTAATATGCCGACGCGCGCCGTCCACTACCACCATGGTGCCGTCGTCCAGATAAGCCACGCCCTGCGTCGGTTCCTTGCCTTCCTTCAGGATGAGCACGCGCATGAACTCCCCTGGCAACACCGCAGGTTTCATCGCGTTGGCCAGTTCGTTGACATTCAGGATAGAAATCCCCTGAACGCGCGCAACCTTGTTCAGGTTGAAATCATTCGTGACGATCTTCGAATGGGTGGAGCGCGCCAACTCGATTAGCTTTTGATCCACCGCGCCCGTGCCCGGAACGTCATCGTCCAAAACCCGAAGATCGAGCCACGACATTTTCTGCATCCTCTCGATCACTTCCAGGCCGCGGCGGCCCCGCTGGCGCTTCAGCGTATCGGAAGAATCGGCCACTTGCTGGAGCTCGTGAAGCACAAACCGAGGAACTCCGAGTGTCCCGTCGAGAAAATGTGTCTCGCAAATATCGGCGATCCGGCCGTCGATCATGGCACTGGTATCGAGTAGCTTCATGGGTTGCACCGCTGCGGCGGGGACCTCCACGGAACGCGGCAACGGGATATGGCGCAAGGCGCTTCCTTTGGAGGAGCCAACCACCAGGCCGAGATATCCAAAGGCGAAAAGCGAAGTAAATTCAAGGAAGGACTTGGTAGGTTCAGGTTCGGCCGTGCGGGAGATCACGAGGGTAATGAGGAGGGAGGCGAGCAGACCCAGAGCCGCACCGCAGGTTCCCCCCACAAGCCCGCTGATCTCCGCGCGGCGCAATCGTAATTCCGCCAGCAGAATGACCATCGCCACCAGAAAGCCAAGACCGGCCGCCGGCAGGCCGTGAATCCCGAAGGGACCGAGGTTGTAGCAAAGAACGCAGGTGGCGCCGACCAGCGCGACTCGCATGGCCCAAAAATCCCAAGTCTGGCCGAGGAACCCGCGGCCGGAAGATGGTTTTCCGGGATTGACGGAAGCGCCAAAATAATCCGCCATGTTCTGTGGCGCGCTGGCGCGGCGATGCACCTTCAGTTGGCCCACAAGATCCTCGCAATCTAGCAGGATTCGCTTCGCCCGGAGGTTTCGACTGTCGGTAGCAATTGGGATGAGCCATCCATTTCCGGGCCGTGAACGTGTTCAAGTGTATAGCCTTCGGATCGTAGTTTCGTCAAGTGGAAGAAAACCAGGAAACAGCTTCGGGGAAGAAGAAGTTGATCTATGGAATATAAAACCGTTTTACGCGGCTTCCGACACCAGAGATCAAATCAGAGGTCACAGTCCCGATGCTGCGCGCAACTACGTTTGCGGGATAAACGTTGTCTCCATCGGTTCCATAGACCGTTGCAATGTCTCCGATCGCCACATCCGGAATGTCCGTCACGTCCAGCATCGTCACATCCATTGAGACGATCCCGATGATCGGGGCAATGTAGCTCCGAATAGCCACAGTGCCGCGGTTTCCGAGGGAGCGATGAATGCCATCGCCATAGCCCGCCGCCATGATGGCGACACGGGAAGGGCGTTCGGCCACCCAGCTTCCGTCATAGCCGACGCTGGCACCACGAGGCACGGAACGAACGTTCAATAGACGAGCACGCAGGCTCATGACCGGGCGCAGCGGAAGCTTCGCCTCAAATTCAAATCGGCGTTCCATGGGGTCAAAACCTGGGTGGTAGCCGTACAAAAGCGCGCCGGGACGCACCATGTCCGCCCAAGTCTCCGGACGCGCCGCGGTGGCCGCGCTGTTGGCGATGTGGACCGTGCCAGGGTACACGCCGAGAGCGCGCAAGCGATCGATCGCGCCGTAGAAACGCTGTAATTGTTCCGCCGTCTGCCGGCCTATGGGCGTATCGGTCAGAACTTCCGATGAAGCCAGATGTGTGAATGTGCCGTCAAGTTGGAGACGCTTGCATTTGGCAAGTTGGTTGGCGAAGCAGTCCATGTCGCTCGGTGCGAGGCCCAGGCGATTCATGCCCGAGTCGATCTTGAGATGAATCGCGACGTCCCGCTTGCGAGCCTTGGCGACCGCCGCATGGAAAAGTGTCAGGTGCTCACAGCGGTGGATCGCGGGCGTCAGATTATGCTCGACGAGATTTTTCTCTTCGCCAGGCCAGAAGCCGCCGAGCACCAGAATGGGTTTGCGCACGCCGGCTTTGCGGAGTTCCAGACCTTCCCCCGCGGAAGCGACGCCAAACCAATCGGACCCAAATCGTTCGAGAGCCTTGGAAACTTCGGGCCCGCCATGCCCGTAACCGTTGCCTTTGACGATGGAAAGAATTCCGCGCCGAGTTTCGCGCTTTTCGGTCGTTGGATTTACATACGCGCGAATCGCTTCGAGATTTTGGCGAAGCGCGTTCAGCGATACTTCCGCCCACACGGGACGGCCCACAAAATCGACGGGGGACTTTTTCGTTTGCGCCATGAAATCTTCCGGAAATCTAGTGTACGGCATTCGCGCCGGACCTCAAAAAGAACGGCGCGTGAATGACAACAGGCAATTGAGCACGTCAGCGGCCAGCAACACTACCATCAAGTAGCGAGCTGACGACATCCGTTGGTCCTAGAGCCCACTGATTTTAAACGATTTATCGTACGAGGACTTTGGTCCGGTGGAGGGTCCACAGCGGAACAGCATGGCCTGTCGTGGGCCAATCGACGCGGTGTGTCTGGAATTACATTCCGTCGTCGCCGCCGGTGAACTGCGAGAACGCATCGGGGGCGGCTTCTTCGAAGCGCGTCAGGCGGCTACGGAAGACGAACTTCACTTTGTCGGTCGGGCCATTGCGCTGCTTGGCGATGAGGATGTCCGCCATGTCGCGTTCTTCTGGCGTGGCGTTCAAGTTGAAAAAGTTCGGGCGGTAAATGAACATCACCACGTCGGCATCCTGTTCGATGGCGCCGGATTCCCGGAGGTCCGAAAGCTGGGGGCCGCGTTCGTCGCGCTCCGGGGCGCGGGTAAGCTGGCTGAGCACCAGCACGGGAATTTGCAATTCCTTGGCAAGGCCTTTCAAGCCGCGGGAAATACTGGCGACCTCTTCCTGACGCGAATTGAAGCGACCACGGCCGGTGATCAACTGCAGATAGTCGACGACGAGCAGAGAAAGGCCTTTGTCGCGCTTCAGGCGCCTGGCCTTTGCGCCGATTTCGAGCACACTCGTTGAGCCCGCATCATCCACCCACAGAGGAGCGGAGGAAATCGTACTGAGCGCCTCGGTCATGCGCCTCCAATCCTCGCGGCTCAAATGGCCGCTACGAAATTTGTGGGCGTCCACTTGCGCCACAGAGGCCACCAGCCGCTGCAGGAGCGACTCTTTGGACATTTCCAGGCTGAACACGGCTACTGGCAAGCCGCCGCGGATGCCAATATTTTCTGCGAGGTTGAGGGCCAACGCGGTTTTCCCCTGTGACGGTCTGGCGGCAAGAATGATCAATTCGGATGGCTGCAGGCCGGAAAGCAGCTTGTCAAGTTCGCCGTAACCAGTGGAAATGCCGGTGATGCTCTTCCCTTCGCGAAAGATTTTTTCCAGGCGGTCGAAGTTTTCGTGGACGATTTCTTTGATCGGGATCAGCCCGGCCTTGACGCGGTCTTCGGCGAGGGCGAAGATGCTCGATTCGGCGCCGTCGAGGATGGCATCCGCGCCATCCTCCCCTTCAAATGCGCTCTGCTTGATCTTGTCGGAGGCGTGAATCAGATTGCGGAGCATCGCTTTTTCTTTGACAATGCGCGCGTAGTGCTCGACGTTCGAAACGCGCGCCACACCGTCGACGAGGCTGGCCAGATATGGCGCGCCGCCCGCCGCCTCAAGCTCGCCGCGCCGATGCAGTTCTTCCGTCAGCGTCACCAGATCGATGGCGTGCTGGGCTTCTCCGAGCGCAATCATTTGCTGGAAGACGTGCCGGTGTTGCGTGAGGAAGAAATCCTCAGCCTTCAGCGCTTCCATGGCGGTGTTCAGTGCGTTGTTGTCGAGCAGAATCGCGCCGAGGATCGAGCGCTCGGCATCGAGGTTATTCGGAAGGGGGCGTTCGAGAATGGAATCGGCAGGCATCTGTGCAGTTAGTTTACGTTTCGCTTTTCTTTCGCTATATATAGCACCGCGCTCGCCTGGCGGCAAGCCTGGATTTCTTCCAGCGAGACTTCCCCGCTGCGCCGGATTTCTGAATTGATTTTGCGCGGATCATCCACTCGCGTCAATCCAACTGCCTGTGAATCGCGAAGGAAAAGCAGTGAAAAACTTCTGGAACAGAATATAGTTGGAAAACTACTTGACAGAGACCTTCTGGTGATGATCGACGCGCCGGACTTCCTGTTCGATCTGCGTTGCGAGTTCGTCTTCCGCGAGTTCCAAATCATAGGCGGACGGAAGATTCACGCAGTAACGCGCGCTGGTGCTAAGCGAGCCAAACGCAAGGCGGTATCGGTAGTTATTCCTCGCCACTCGTGGACAATCTCGGAGATACGTGTGACGGAACACGCAAATCGAGCGCCAACCGGTTCTGCTCAGCCCTACTGGCTTGAACTATTCTTTCCGTAGAATTTTCACCTGATGGATCGGCGGCAGAAGTTTTTTCCGGCGCGTCATGCTTGCACTCCCTAGCGATTATCGACGACAATTTCCACGGTAATGTCGTCACAGCGGATGCTCTACGGTCCGCGCCGTTCTCCCTTGAACGGGTTTCCTCGAGATGAAATAAGATCGTGCCATTCCGCTGCGCTGTCCAACAGCCGCAGTTTTCGGCGAGCGATCGGCTCGAACGAAGCAAAGCGCTGGACGCGCTCGCGGTCATGCAGGTTTTCTGACCCACGGCAGCGAAATGACCGGATCACCTGTTCATCGTGTAATGTTAACCGTCATGCGTAAACCGATAAACCATAACCGTTCCATTAGGAATGTGGCAACATTTTGATTTGATTTTCGCGGAGGCGTCGATGATTTCGGCTTACGTTTACAAGAAAATCGGATGGATTTGCAGCTTGGTGCTGGCGATGTGCTGCGCTGGCGTGTACCTGGGCTCCACGCTCACGGCCCACGACCAAACTGCGGTTTCCGCTGCGCCTTACACAGCTGCGAGAGAGAACGCAGACAAGCAGGCCAAGGAATGGCTGGCGCGTGGAACCCCCGGACTAGCGCTCGCCGTGGCCGTGGATGGCAAGATTCTCTACTCGGAAGCCTTTGGATTTGCCGATTTGGAAGAGCGAGTGCCGGTTTGGCCTACGACCAAATTTCGCATTGGCAGCATCTCTAAACCTTTAACCGCCACCGCGCTCATGCAACTCGTCGAAGCCGGAAAGCTCGATCTGGACGCGCCGGTGCAGAACTATGTGCCCTCGTTTCCCGACAAGGGCTCGCCCATCACGGTGCGCATGGTCGCCGGGCATCTCGCGGGAATTCGCCACTACAAAGACGACGAGATGGAGATCCAGCGGCACTACGACAATATCCTTGAGGCTCTGAAGATATTTGAAGATGATCCTCTCGTGGCTCCGCCGGGAACCAAATTCAGTTACTCGAGCTATGGCTACAATCTGCTGAGCGCGGTGATCGAATCCGCATCAGGCGAACCGTTTTTGCCCTACATGCAGCAGCACGTCTTCACATCGATGGGCCTTGTGCACACGACGGCGGACCAGAATACTCAGATCATTGAGCAGCGTTCGCGGTTTTACGAACTGGCGAAAGACGGCCGCCAAGAAAACGCGCCGTACGTGGACAACAGCTACAAATGGGCGGGTGGAGGATTCCTTTCCACCGCCGAAGACCTTGTTAAATTCGGTTCGACTGTGATGCAACCGAGTTTTCTGAAAGTGGAATCGCTGAAAACCATGTTCACTCCCCAAAAAACGAAAACCGGTGAGTCCATTCAGTACGGCGTCGGCTGGTTCATTCACAAATCGCATTCGGGAAGGCTGGTTTACGAGCATTCTGGGGGATCGATTGGTGGAACCTCGCAATTGATCCTCTATCCTGAATCTCACGTGGTGGCGGCGTTGGTCACGAACCTTTCCGGCGGAACCTGGAAGCCGCCAGAGGTCGAGGTGGTAGCCGAGGCATTTGCTCCGCCGCAAAAATAAAAAGGGCACACGAACTTTGCCCCGGTTGTAATTCGACAAAAACAGGCGAGCTAAGCTTCTTTTTCGATGTGGACTTTAATCTCGGCGGTTACGTCGCGGAACACCTTTACCGTCACCGGAAATTCACCGAGGGACTTAAGCGGTTCGGCAATCTGGACCTGACGCTTGTCGATCGAGAAGCCCTGGGCCTTCAGGCCATCCGCGATGTCGCCAGTAGTCACGGAGCCGAACATTTGATCGCTCTCCCCTGTCTTGCGCGCAAATTTCAGCGAGGCTTGATTCAGCAATTCCGCCTGCTTCTTTGCGGCGTCCAATTCCGTGGCGGTTCTCTTCGCCAACGCGCCACGAATCCGTTCGAGCGCCTTCATATTGCCCGGGGTGGCTTCTACGCCGAGTTTCTTCGGCAACAGAAAATTGCGCGCATAGCCGGGCTTCACGGTGACCACGTCGCCGCGGTGGCCGAGCTTTTCGACATCTTCTTGAAGAATGATCTGCATGACAATCTCCTAATTCTTTTTTCGAAACCTGGGCGAAGAAGAAGAGGGTTTCCTCACTTCGCAGACTCCGTTCGGAATGACGATTGGTGTTATCGGCAGAGCGTCACGGCGCCACGTCAGCTCTTGTGGGCTTCGACGGCGCGAGGCGCCAGCGTGCCTGCGGCGCTGCCGGCAAATGGCAGCAACGCGATGTTGCGGGCGCGCTTTATAGCGACGCCGAGCCACCGCTGGTGCCGCGAGCAAACACCCGTCATGCGGCGGGGGAGAATCTTGCCGCGCTCTTGAACAAACTGCGAAAGAATGTCCGCGCGTTTGTAGTCGATAAAGTCCATCTTCTCGACACAGAACTTGCAGACTTTCTTCTTGCGGAAATATTGCCGCTTGCCGCGACGCGGGCCGCCGGGTCCGCCCGGACCGCCACCGCCCGGTCCTCCTTCACGACGGCCTCCACCGCCGGGACCGCCTTCACGACGGCCTCCGGCAGAATGTCCGCCTCCGCCTTCGCGGCGAGGCCCACTCGGCCCGCCTTGATGTCCGCTGGGCGCGCTCTGCCCGCCTTCGGCGTTGTCGCGCGCCGGCGCTGGCGCAGCGGCCTGCCCTTGCTTCTGTTCCTCTGACATACTTTCCTACCTTTCCAATGTCGCTCCGGGCATCAGCGACGGAGCGTTCCAATGTAAACTTTTTTGAAACTCGTGCTCAATTCGCCGGTGAGTTCTGCTCGGCGACCGGCGCGGCCGAAGGAGCGGGAGCCGGAGCCGGGCGTCGCGGACGCCGCGCGGCGCGCTGTTCGCGTTTGTGCACAAGTTTCTTCTGCCGCTTCAGGTCTTCGTCTAGACGCACGGTTTGATATTTGATGACCGCGTCCAGCACACCCAAACGGCGTTCCAATTCGTGCAGCAGTTCGCCGTGTGACGTGCGCACCTGCTGGTAGAAATAAATCCCCTCGCGGTGCTTCATCACTTTGTAGGCCAGCTTGCGCGTGCCCCAGGTTTCGGCCTTTTCAATCTTCGCGCCCTTTTCCGTGCAGGCGTGCTCCAGCGTCGAGAGGACCTTCTTGATTTCCTCTTCCGGCGTAGCCGGGCGAACGATGAAGACCAGATCGTACAAACGTTCTTCCATGATTACCTCGTTTCTTCCTGCTCCGGGTGTTCCACCCGGAAAACTCGACAAACTGGCCCGTCTCACTAGGCGAGGGCGACAAAACCGAAAACTACTCCGTGGCCGTCGGTGGTGTGGCCCTGCGGTTGAACTTGTTCATCGCCGCCGCGATGCCTTGCGTCAACAGCAACTCCACGGCGTCTCCTGCGCTGGCCACCATTTCACCGGCTACTTCCAGCTCCGCTTTCTTCATCGGCCGCAAAACGTAGGCCGCCAAGTCGCCAACCGGACGATCGGGCCCGCAGCCCAGTCGCAAGCGCGCGAATTCCTGTGTTCCTACGGCATCGGTGACCGATTTTGCCCCGTTGTGCGTCCCGGGGCTTCCTCGTTCGCCGACGCGGATCATGCCCCACGGCAGATCCCGCTCGTCAAACATCACCAGCAACTCCGCAGGTTCGACTTCGTACTTGTCCATCAGCCGGCCCACCGCATTGCCGCTGAGGTTCATGTACGTCTGAGGCTTGGCGAGGATGATTTCCTCACCGGCCACTTTCCCGAGCCCCACGAGCGACTGTGCTTCCGGTCGCTCCACCCGGATTCCGTTCCGGTTGGCAAGTTCATCCACGGCCAGGAAACCGAGATTATGCGGCGTCCACTGATATTCCGGGCCAGGATTGCCAAGGCCAACAATGAGCCGCATAGATTCCGCAGCGAATCGCGTGAAAAAGAATTACTTCTTCTTCTCGCCCTTCTCCTGCTTCTCCGCTTTTTCGCCGACCTCGGCGCCTTCCTCGCCTTCCACTTCCTTCTTGCCCTTCTTGATGACCTCCGGCTCGGCCGGCGTCGCTCCCGGCACCGCCGCTTCCGCGGGCTTCTCTTCTTCAACGCGCAGCGCCACAACGTGGGCAAGCACCGCATTCGCTTCGGTGATCAGCTTGATCTTGGTCGTGTCGATCGACAGATCGCTCGCGCGCAAGCTCTGGTTCAGCGCCAGTCCGCTGACGTCCACCTTGAATTCCGTCGGGATATCCGCCGGCAAGCATTCCACTTCCACTTCGCGCGCGACGATTTCATACACGCCGCCTTGCACCTTCACGCCCGAAGGCTCGCCAAACGTGTGCACCGGCACTTTCACCCGCATGCGAACATCCATGGCCACGCGCATCAAATCGACGTGCAGCAAACGGCCGCTGACCGGATCGACTTGCCAGTCCTTCACGATGGCGGGTTCCTGTTTGCCACCGAATTCAACTTGAAACAGCGTGTTGTGGCCGGTTTCCGACCTCAGAATCGCTGTCACCTGCTTGGTGTTCACTGCAAGCGCCTCAGCTTCGCCCTTTCCGCCATACAGCGTAGCCGGAACGCTGCCGGTCACCCGCAAACGCCTCGCTTCGTTCTTGCCCCGTAAGTTTCGGGGCGCCCCTTGTACAACAATCTGAGCCATAGCTTGTTTCCTTCCTGGAATCTCTTCCGGCGCAAATGTGCGCCGAATCATTCACGTAAACAGCTCGCTAATCGACGTCTCCTCATGGATCGAGCGAATGCCGCGGGCGAGCAGATCCGCAACACTCAGAATTCGCAAATTCTTCATCTTCTTGGCCGCTTCGGACAGCGGCACGGAATCCGTGGCCACCACTTCCGTGATTTTCGAACCCTCCAGCCTGTCGACTGCCGGGCCCGAGAAAATCGCGTGGGTACATGCCGCGTACACTTGCGTGGCACCCTCTCGGATCAACGCGTCGGCGGTCTTCACTAGGGTTCCCGCCGTGTCGATAATGTCGTCGACAATCAAGGTATTGCGGCCTTTCACGTCACCGATCAAATTCATCACTTCCGTCACATCCAAATCCACGCGGCGCTTGTCCACGATGGCCAGCGGCGCATCCAGTTTTTTCGCGAACGCCCGGGCTCGTTCGACGCCCCCGGCGTCCGGCGAGACCACTGTCAGTTTCGGCAATTTCTTGTGCCGGAAATAATCGACCAACACCGGCGAACCGTACAAATGGTCTACCGGCACGTCGAAATATCCCTGAATCTGCGGTGCGTGCAAATCTAACGTCAAAGCGCGGCTGGCGCCCGCCGTTTCCAGCAAGTCCGCCACGAGCTTCGCGGATATCGGCACACGCGGCTTGTCTTTGCGGTCCTGCCGCGCATAACAGTAGTACGGCAAAACGGCGGTGATACGCCAAGCTGACGCGCGCTTGAACGCGTCGATCATCAAAAGCAACTCGAACAGGTGGTTGTCCACCGGATACGAGCAAGGCTGCACGACGAATACGTCCGCGCCGCGAACGTTCTCCAAAATCTGAAAATAAATCTCGCCGTCACTGAATCGCCCGAGCAACGCCTTGCCCAACGGCACATTCAGGTGCTTACAGATCGCCTCGGCCAGCGGCGGATTCGCGGTCCCACTGAAAATCTTGAATCTCTCGTCGTTCACGACGCACTCACACCCGTCACCGCTCTGCGATGACGCTAATTCCAAACAGGGCCGCGTCTGGACTAAGTGAAAACAAGAGAGTCAGAAGAGCGGAGAGCGTCGCAGGTCACACAACATCCGCGACTTTCATCCTTCGAGCGTAGCTGCTCCGCGAAATTGTCTCGCAGACGAAGGTCTGATCGTGCGGAAACCCGACAACGGCTCGGCGCGCCTTTGCTGGGCTCGGGAAAACTCCAAACACCGCCGAACCGCTACCAGCCAGCAAGGCTTCTGACGCTCCTCCCTGAAGTAACGCCCGCCGGATGCGACTCAAACGGGGATGGCGCCGGAAAACGGCTTCCTCGAAATCATTCGAGAGCGGCTCTCCCTGCGCACTCCAGCACAGAGCACAGAACTCAAACAGTTTATGGTTGACGGCGGATTTTGTCAATGAAGCTAACTCCGGCGCATGGAGCCAGCGGTAGGCGTCCGGCGTCGGGACGTGAATATCTTTGGGCGAAACAATCAGCAGCGTTTGCTTGGGAATGTCCGGAAGGGGATAAATTTCATCTCCCTTTCCGATTCCCAGAGCCCGGCCGCCGAGGAGAAAAAACGGTACGTCGGCGCCCAACCCGGAGGCGATCTCTAACAATCGCCTTGGGTGCAGCTTTTTTCGTGTGAATTGCAAATAGCCCAGCAGCGCAGCCGCGGCATCGCTCGATCCGCCACCGAGTCCGCGGCCGGCGGGAATTGTCTTTTGCAGCAAGATCTCGATGCCACCACGGATTCTCAGTTCACGGCGCAGGGCGTCCACCGCGCGATAGACCAGATTTTTCTCCGCACCTTCCTCCGAGAGCTGCGGATCACCTGCGATGCAAAGTTCAATGCTCGCACCGCGGCCGGCCCGAAACCGCAGCGTGTCGTGCAGTGTGACCGTTTGGAGAATATTGCGGACTTCGTGATAGCCATCGGCGCGCTTTCCCAGCACGTCCAGACGCAGATTCAGTTTGGCGAACGCTGGGATTCGGATTTCGCGCATTCTTCGAGCTTAGGGTTTGGCGTCGGTGGCCGGGGACTTCTGCGCCACGCGGTGCTTCACCTGGTTGAGCTTCTTCTCGACTTCCGCGACTTTATCGCTTTCCAGGTCCGCGGGCAAGGACCGGCGCCACTCGTTCAGGGACTTCTCCCATTCGGCTGCCGCTTGATCCATATGGCCTTGCTTGGCATAGACGTCGCCGAGATGCGAGCGAATGGTCGGGTCGTGCGGCTCGTGCTCCACCGCCTTGCGCAGCATGGATTCGGCTTCTTCCAACTTATTCTGTTTGAAATAAACCCAGCCCAGGCTATCCAGATAAGCGCCGTTGAGCGGCTCCATATCCACGGCTCGTCGAATCAGGTCGTGGGCCTCGTCGAGGCGCACGCCGCGATCCGCCAGCATGTAGCCGTAATAGTTCAACACCTGCGCATTCTTGGGATTGACGTCCAACACCTTCTTGAATTCCTCTTCCGCTTTGTCGTACTGCTTCTGGCGTTCATAGACCGCCCCGAGCATCAGCCATGCAGTTTCGTTGTCCTGCGGATCGGTGGCGAACGATTCAGCTTTGCGCGCGGCTTGTTCGGCGTCTGAATAACGGCGACCGCGTTCGTACACTTGGGACAAATCGAGATAAATGTCGCGGTCTTCCTTCGAACCGTTCAAGCCCGGCTCCAACAGTTTGACCGCTTCATCGGTCTGCTGATTTTCACCGAGTAACAATGCCAGGCTGGCGCGAATCTGCGGGTCGTTTGGATATTTCGCCATGGCCTCCCGGCCGGCCTGTAGCGCCTTCGGCATATCCTTCGCTAAGCGATAGGTATCCATGATCAGCAATCGGGCGCGGTGATCCTCTTCGTCGCCTAGGTGGCCCAGCTCCTGGAAGGTGTAGACCGCCGCCGAGTAATTCTGCACATCGCGATACAGCATGCCGAGCTGTTGATACAGGATCGCAAGCTGACGCTGCCGCGAAGGTATAACCGCGGACTGCGCTTTGACTCCCGTGATTGCGTCGGAAATTACGCGGATGGCGTCATCGTAGCGGCCCTGGGCTTCATAGATCATCGCCTGGTTGTACTGCACATTCAAACTACCCCGATCGTACTGTTGCGCTTTGGCCAGGTTTTCTTCCGCTTTATCCAACTGATGCAGTTGGCGGTAGATCTCCGCCATATGCACATAATTGTCGGCATCGTCCGGCATCAAATCCGTCAGCTTTTGGTACGCCACCAGCGCGTCGGAATACTTTTCTTCCGTCAAGAGCGTCTGGGCCAGTCCGCGAAGGTGATTCACTTCGGAGGGATCCAGATCAGCGGCCTTGCGATAGGTCGCTTCCGCCTTGGGGTAGTTATGCGTCTGGGTATACGCGTCGCCAAGCAAATCAAAAATTGTCGCCGAAGAAGAGTGCGCCGCCATTCCTTCAAGGAGTTGGACAGCTTCGTCCGCTTTATTCTCGTCGAGCAAAAGTTGCGTCAACTGTTCGGCCGCAGCTTCGTCGCCCGGATCGTCCTCCAACATCTTCCGTAGTACCTTTTCGGCTTTCTCCGGCTCGTTATGCAAGCGATACAGGCGCGCGAGCCAGATCGCAGCTTCTTCGTCGCCGGGATCGAGGCGGTGCACTTCCGCATATTCGGCAAGGGCCTTGGCTACCGTCTCGGTTTGCCCGCTGGCACCGTTGACATCGCCGAGGCTGCGGAGATAAATGCGCCCCAACAACCGATGCGTCGCCAGGTCATCCGGATCGTGCTTCAGAATTTCGTTGGCTTCGTTGATCGCCTCGTGTACCCGCTGGGCTTTCCAATACATCTCCGCCAGGCGCTCGCCGATAATCGGCGACTTCGCATCCACGGCATAGGCCTTCTTATAAGCCTCGATGGCTTTTGTCGCGTACTCCGGCTGGCTGGTCTGCTCGTACTGAAGTTCGTAAAGATGGCCCATCGTAAAGTTGAAATAGGCGTCGGCACGCGGCGTCAATTTTTCGCCGGGCTGTTCGACAGGCGCCGAAGGGGCGATGAGGGGGCTCTGGCCGAAGGCGGGAAGAGTTATTAGTGCGGCCAAACCAAAAGTGCATGCTAGATGTCGTAGGGTCATAAATATTCCGGAATTCAAAGTATCCCATGCAGGAACAACGGGGTCAAAAGCCAAATACAAGGCGTTTCGCGGCAGGCCATGGGTCTCCGTTAGTTGGATGTACGAGGGAAAAGAAGGGTTTCCGAAATAAAAGAGTTGCGATACAACCATATTTCTGCACTTATCGAAATATAGCCAAGACCGATCCCCGTGCGCGACATTGGTTTGTAACTTCAGAACCTCACTTGCCAAACGGCGCTCAGACGAAACTTAGTGTAGGAAGTGACGCATGGCGGTAAACACCATCGCCAAACCCAAACGGTCGGCAGTGGCAATAACTTCGTTGTCCTTTACCGATCCGCCGGGTTGAATCACAGCGGTTGCGCCGGCCTTCGCGGATTCTTCCACGCCGTCTGAAAAGGGAAAGAACGCGTCTGAGGCCACGACGGTTCCCTGAAGTGACTTCTGCGCCTTCGCGATGGCGATTCGCGCGGAATCCACGCGGCTCATCTGGCCCGCGCCGACGCCCAGCGTAGCCCCGTCCTTGGCAAACACGATGGCATTCGACTTCACGTGTTTGCAGACCTTCCAAGCAAACTTCAGGTCGGTGAGCTCGGCTTCTGTCGGTGCACGCTTCGTAACCACTGCCAATTCCACGCCCTTCAAGCTACCGAGGTCCGGCTGCTGCACCAGGACGCCACCCAGGATGCGCTTCAACTGCAGTTCCCTATCGAGCTCGAGTCCTCCATGGGGCAGCACCAGCAGGCGCAGATTTTTCTTTGCTGCGAAAATCTCCTGCGCGCGGTCCGCGAAACCGGGAGCCACAATGCATTCAACAAACAGCTTTACCACCGCCTCTGCTGTTATTGCGTCCACGATGTGGTTGAACGCCAATACCCCACCGAACGCGGAAAGCGGGTCACACGCAAACGCTTTTGTATACGCATCCAGCAGCGTCTTTTGTTCCGCCGCGCCGCACGGATTGTTGTGCTTGATGATCACCACGGCCGGACCTTCGAACTCGGCTACGGTGTTACGCGCTGCTTCAAGGTCCACGTAGTTGTTGTAGGAGAGTTCCTTGCCTTGCAATTGCTTAGCGGCTGCCAGTCCTTCAAGAGGGCGCCCCGCGGGTATGTACAGCGCTCCGGATTGATGAGGATTTTCGCCGTAGCGGAGTTCCTGCTTACGGCACAACGCCAGATGAACGCGCTCCGGCAGCACCGGCTTGGGTTGCACCTCCAGTTTGTTTTCGTTCAGCGCCAGGCGCTCGAGGTTCATGGTGATGAGCCCGTCATAGCGTGACGTCGTGGCAAACACTTTGCGCGCCAATTCCAATCGCAGCGCCAGAGAGGTCTCGCGGTGAGTTTGCAACTCCGCAGCGACCTGTTCGTAATCGGCCGGATCGGTCACCACCGTAACGCCTTCAAAATTTTTGGCCGCAGAGCGCAGCATCGTCGGTCCGCCGATGTCGATGTTTTCAATAAGCTCTTCCGCCGGCAAATACGCCTTCGCGGCGGTTTCTTCGAAGGGATAGAGGTTTACGACCACCAGATCGATCGGCGTGATGCCGTGTTCCTTGGCCTGCTTTTGATCGTCGACATGATCGCGGCGAAACAACAGCCCGCCATGGACCTTGGGGTGCAGCGTTTTCACGCGTCCACCCAGCATCTCCGGCCATCCTGTAAATTCGGACACGTCTCTGACCGGGACGCCCTGCTCGCGCAACAGTTTTGCCGTGCCGCCGGTCGACAGAATTTCGATTCTCAGCGACGCCAGCTTCCTGGCGAATTCCACGATGCCGGTCTTGTCAAACACGCTCAGCAGGGCCCGCTCTACGACCATGGGTTCCTCCAGGGGTAATCGGACCTGTTAGTTTACGCGGAGGAGTAGAGTTTCGAAAAGCACGGGCTGTGGGAAAAATCTGACGCGCGCGATTAGGATTTCACGAGGGCTTTCAGTTTGACCTGGCCATCCACGGTTTCCACAACGTATTCCACATCGCGGCAATTCTTTTTGGCCTGCAGATCTTTGGTTTTTCTGCGAACAAATTCGTTGAAGCCTGCGCGTGTGACTCGGTCGGTCGCTTCGCCGGCTTGTTTTTTCGCATCTACAAATGCCTGGTAGAGCTGGTCCACCTTCTGCTCCTCTTTTTCGGGCTCGGAGAAAGCCATGCGGAAGGACTTGTGTTCCGCCGGGGCAGCAACAGCGGGAGGTGGCGCTGGTTCGGTCACTTTCGGCGTTGGGGTCTGGGCCTGTGCCCGGGCGCGCTCTGCTTCGATGGCTTTTGCCGCGGCGCCAAAATGTCGCTCGACTTTGCCCTCTTCGCGCTTCGCCATGCGTTTGCGGAAAACGTCCTTATATTTGGCGTAGGTTTGCGTGAGATTGTTGAAGCGGAAGCGCTGGACAAATTTCATTTCGCCGCCTCGTTCCGCGTAGCGCTTAACAATGAGTTCAATGCGCCATTCGATTTCGGTGGGAGGGCGCTTCCTCCCGCCGCCGAAAAACATGTCGTATTCGATCTTAAGCTGGCGGATGTCGCGCTCCATCTGCGCGAGTTCTTCGTCAATGGTGGCCATGGTTTTCGGGGAGTATCGACCCTCACATCGTAGGAGGGGAGGCGGTCCGCGTCAACCGCCATGTAAACGCGTGTCGGCGCATGGGACACTGCGCCACCGGGCCGGCACTGTACCGACGACCAGAAGGGGTGGCGTGCGCAATTGCGAGCGCGCAGCGGCTATGATGAAATGGCACCATGTCCATTCCCGCCAAACGCGCTCCCTCCGCGGATCAGGCTGCGTTGTTGCGTCGCCTCCCTTCGGTGGACGAGATGTTGCTGCACCCGCGAATCGTCGCGCTCTGCAGCACTGTGGAACGCGGCTACGCCGTCGCGACAGTTCGCGAGGTCTTGAACCACGCGCGGCGCGAGATTATCTCGCAACAAGTGACGGATGAGGGCGCGATCGCGTCCGCTACTCTTGCACAACGTGTTGTGCAAACGGTAGACACTGAACTAGCGCCGTCCCTTCGCCCTGTGATCAACGCTTCGGGGGTGATTCTGCACACAAACCTCGGGCGTGCTCCGCTTACGTCCGCGGCGATTGAGGAGCTTCGGAAAACGGCGACGCAGTACTCCAACCTTGAGTACGATCTTTCCGCCGGAGCGCGGGGCAAACGTGACGTGCACCTTTCGCGGTTGATCGAGCGAATGACTGGAGCCGAAGCCGCGATTGTGGTCAACAACTGCGCGGCAGCAGTGCTTGTGACACTGGCGGCCCTGGCTCGCGGCGGCGAAGTGATCGTCTCCCGTGGAGAATTAATTGAAATCGGCGACGGCTTTCGCATCCCGGATATCATGGAGCAAAGCGGTGCCGTCCTGCGCGAAGTGGGGACTACCAATCGCACGCACATCGCCGATTATGAAAATGCGATCAACGAGAAGACGCGTTTGCTGTTGCGCGTGCATCCTTCGAATTTCACCCTGACCGGCTTCACCGAAAAGCCGGAAGTAGCTGAATTGATTTCGCTCGGCGAGCGCTGTGGCGTACCCGTGGTGGAAGATCTAGGCTCCGGCTGCCTGGTGGATCTCTCCCCTGCTGGAATTCATGAGCCGACGGCGCGAGAAAGCATCGCGGCGGGCTTTTCTCTGGTGCTATTCAGCGGCGACAAGCTCCTCGGCGGACCGCAGGCCGGCATGATCGCCGGAAAGAAGGATTTGGCTAGGGAGGTCCGCAAGCATCCTCTGTACCGCGCCTTGCGGGTCGACAAGCTGGCGATCACGGCGATGGAGGCAACCTTGCATGCTTACCTTCGCGCCGCGTGGAGCGAGATTCCGGCGCAAAGGATGATTCGCGCAACCGCGGATGAAATTGGGCACCGTACTCGGAAGCTTTGCGATTCTCTCGCCTATCAGGTCGAATCGACCGGCGCTCAAATCGATACTGTGGACGGAAATTCCTTGGTAGGCGGTGGATCGACTCCCGCCCAAACGCTGCCGACAAAGCTGCTCCGCGTTACCAGTGCGCGCTATTCCACAGCCGACCTCGAAACGCGGCTGCGCGCGGGGGTTAGTGGCATTCCGGTGATCGCCCGCATCGAAGACGACAGCCTGATCCTCGACTTGCGCACCGTGTTCCCAGAACAGGAGCCTCAACTCGCCCAGGCGATTACCGCGGCGTTGTCGTAAAAAACGCGCTGCCAGCCGTGCTACGATATAGGTGTGATATAGGAGCGAGCTATAGCCACTGCATTGATCCATCTCGATCCCAAGCAAAAAGCGCGCCTGGCTCGTCGAGCCAAAAGGCGCGGCCGCTCCTTTTCCGAGGAAGTGCGCAATGCGATCGACATGTATTTGGACATTCCTGTCGAAACCGAAGAACAACTTAGCCTGCTGGCACGCGCTGCGAATGAGTCCGCAAAACGAAGCATCAAGAGACTGGACGAAACGATCGCATTCGTCGACCAGGTTCTAAAGCGCATGAGGAAAAGAGCGTGAGTTGGCCGCGCGAGGCATTCGACGCGCTTCGCCAGATTGTGCTGATCGACCATCGCGTCAATGATTTGACGGATCGAGTGAAAACGATTGCTGTCACCAACGAGGAGTTGGACCGCAGACTGAACCGATTGGAAGCGAAATTTGAACTGCTCGAACGCATGGCCACCCGGACCCGCCGCGCTCTGCCCGAAAAATCGGAAAAGTAACGCACATGCTCTGTTTCATCGTGAGAAACGGAAAACTGTGCGAGGCGCGTCGGTCCTTGCCGATACCGCGGCCTCGCTGGGCCTTGATCCGCGTGCGGCTGGCGGGAATTTGCAACACCGATGTTGAAATCTTGCGCGGCTACCATCGGTTTCGTGCTGTGCCCGGCCATGAATTTGTCGGCGACGTGGCGGAGGTGGCTGGCGTTTCCAGTGGCGCACGAAAGCAGTGGCTCGGAAAACGCGTCGCCGGTGAAATCAATGTTTCCTGTTCCGCTTACCGCTACAAACCGGTCTGCAAATTCTGCCGCCGCGGTTTGCAGACTCACTGCGCGCGCCGCACCGTGCTTGGCATCGTTGCCCACGATGGAGCTTTCGCGGAATATCTAGCGTTACCGCTTGAGAACCTTCATACGATTCCTTCGAACGTGCCTGACGAAAAGGCAGTTTTCATCGAGCCACTCGCGGCTGCTTGCCAAATCCTAGATCAGATCCCGCTTCACGAATTTCCAGATGCCGCGGTTCTCGGAGACGGAAAACTTGCGCAGCTGATCGTTCGCGCCTTGCAGTCAGCTGGGACCCGGGTCACGCTATACGGCAAGCACGATTCAAAACTGAAGCTGGCTCGTCAAGCAGGAATCGAGACCAAGAAAATTCGCGGCGACACGAGCGACCTGACGCGTGTGCGAGACTCGTATCGTCTCGTTGTAGAAGCAACTGGTTCGCCAACGGGACTAACGCTGGCGCAACGGATGACCGAGCCCCGCGGAACACTCCTACTGAAATCGACGTTTCACGGCGCCGCGCCGGTGGAAACCTGGCCTATCGTGGTGAATGAAATCAGCGTTGTCGGCTCGCGCTGCGGGCCCTTCGCCAAAGCTATCGGGCTGCTACGCTCAGGCAAGGTGGACCCAACTCCCCTTATCTCTCGCGCGTTTCCCTTGAAGGACGCTCCGAAGGCAATCCGGTACGCTCAACAGCCCGATGTGTTGAAAGTTTTGCTGAAAAATACGGAACCGGCTACACGCGATTGATGCAGGACGCCACACACGCCGCGCCAAATCCATTATCAATATTCACAACCGCCACGTTCGACGCACACGAATTCAGCATCCCGAGCAGCGCAGCCACACCGCCAAAGCTCGCGCCATAACCGGTGCTGGTCGGCACCGCGATCACCGGCGCGCCCACCAACCCGCCCACCACGCTTGGCAACGCTCCTTCCATTCCCGCAATGCAAATGATCACCCGGGCCCTCGTCAACATACCCCGATGCTCCAACAAGCGATGAATCCCTGCCACGCCGACGTCGTACAGGTGCTCCACGCGATTCCCCATCATCCGCGCCGTAAGCAACGCCTCTTCCGCCACGGGAACGTCGCTCGTCCCCGCTGAAACGATCAGAATCGTACCTTTCCCCGTGATTTCCTTGCTGCGCTCGATGGTGATCACACTCGAACCGGAATAAAATTTGGCGCCACGGCTCACGCGTTTCACGGCCCGGTATGTTTTCGCGTGCGCCCTCGTCACTAAAATGTTTTGGTGCGAATCTTCATGCCGAACCATCGTGCGGACGATTTCCGCAACCTGCGCCGGAGTCTTGCCCTTGCCGAATACCACCTCCGCATACCCTTGCCTCAGCGCGCGGTGATGGTCTACCTTTGCAAAATCAATATCTTCAAACGGCAAATCCTTCAGCTTCGCGGTGGCGCCACTTACGCTGAGCTTTCCGCTTTGCACCGCCTCCAACAATTTGCGGATTTCGGGTTCTTTCATGAAGTTTGTCGGTGTATCTTCACGGATTCGGCAGGCTCATGATTTTTCTCGCCGCCTGATTATCCGCGTACACGCGCCATTCTTTGACCAGGCCGTTTTCCACGACAGCTTTCCACGCGGCGGGCGCCACCCAGTGATTGCTTTTCTCGAGTTTCCCTCTCGGCGCGTAGGTTCCTTCCGCGGCACCAAAAGCCGCGACAAGATCGCCATCCGAAAGAATTTCTTCGTGAGACACCCTGTAATCGGGAAACCATTGAAAGTATCCAGTCCACGCCTTGCGCATGGACTCCCTGCCCTGCACCTTGTTACCAAGTGCGTCCACAAAAAGGTGGTCTTCGCTCATCAGCGCGCACAACTTGTCCACGTCCCCCGAATTAATTGCATCCAGAAAGGCGAGAACCACGGCAATGGGTACTTCTTTTTTCATGGCACCGTTTCGCTATGGGGAAAATTTTAGCACAACGAAGCGTGGCCAGGACCGGCCGACATTCGGTCGCGGTAGGGACGCCAGTTGCCCAGCGCCGCCCGCACAGGTCCGCACGTGCCGCGTTACTGCATGCGGCTCTTACCACGGATGCTTGGCGTCGAAGCGCAGGGAGGGATACCCCGCCTGCATGTGCCCCTGTCAACGCTTCGTGCCCAGCCTTACGCCTGTCCACGCATGACTCGGGGTCGGTGCGGCTCGCTAGGCCTGCACCGTACAACTCTCTCATTCGCTACTCCCCGCCGGTTTATCCCGGCGCACCTCGGCGCTCGCTTGACTTGCCCTGTCGCCGCTGCCAGACTGGCTTTATCCGCGAAAAACCATGGCTAGCACTCAGGGACGAATCATCACGATTGGTGTGACCGGGGCAAGCGGGGCAATCCTGGCGCAAAAAGCACTCACGTTGCTCGAAGACGACGCCCGCGTTTCCCGAATTCACCTGGTGGTCACGGAAACCGGCCAGCGGCTGTTTTCGGAAGAGCTTGGAATTACTTCGGGCGACCTGAAGAAGTTGCCGAGCCGCATTCTGGGCCGCGCGCCCAAGAAGATCGAACCCATTTCCAACAAAGATGTCGGCGCATCCATTGCCTCCGGCAGCTACCACGTTGATGCCATGATCGTGATTCCCTGCACTATGGGCGCGCTGGCCTCTATTGCCGGAGGAATGAGCGACGATCTGGTTTCTCGCGCGGCTGACGTGATGCTGAAGGAGAGGCGCAGACTCGTCCTTTGTGTGCGCGACACGCCGTTCAATCGCATTCATCTCGAGAATTTGTTGCGCGCGCAGCAAGCCGGCGCAGTCATTATGCCTGTGGCCCCGGCGTTTTACTTCAAGCCAAAATCCATTGAAGACATCGTCACACAATACGTCTGCCGCGTCCTTGCGCAGTCCGGCCTTCCTCAGGACAAGATGTACCGCTGGAGCGGTAGCTCCCGGAAGTCGGAGTCGTAACCGTTATGTCTGACCGCATTCGCACCGTGCTCGAAATGATCAAGTTTGAACACTCTGTGTTCGCGTTGCCCTTCGCTCTGGTCGGCGCCTTATTGGCGGCTCGCGCCACCACGCATGGCTGGCCCACGCTTCGTCAGATTCTTTGGATTGTGGTTGCCATGGTTGCCGCGCGGTCGGCGGCCATGACGATTAACCGCATCGTGGATGTGCGCTACGACAAGGAGAATCCGCGCACCAGGATGCGCGCGCTTCCTGCGGGCGCGCTTTCGGTTTCTTTCGCGTGGTCGTTCACCACCGCGGCAATCGTGGTGTTTTTCGTGGCCGCCTGGCAACTCAATCTGCTGGCGTTGAAATTGGCGCCGCTCGCTCTCGCGATCCTGTTTTTCTACTCCTTCACAAAACGCTTCACCACCTGGTCTCATCTTTTTCTTGGCTTCGCTCTCGGTATCTCTCCCGCGGCTGCATGGATTGCAGTCACCGGCGGCCTCGACTGGCGCATGCTGATTCTTTGCGCGGCGGTAACCCTGTGGGTTGGCGGTTTCGATGTACTTTACGCCTGCCAGGATGTGCAGTTCGACGCCGACGTCGGTCTCTATTCGGTCCCGAAGCGCTTCGGCGTTGCCAATGCGCTGGTCATTTCCCGCATGATGCATGTCGGCGTGGTGATTCTGCTGAGCTGGCTCGCCGCAAGTTTCGTTCTGCCATGGCCTGCCTGGATCGGTATCGCGGTGGTCGCCGTCCTTCTTGGTTACGAGCACTTGCTCGTCAAAGCGAACGACCTCAGCAAGCTTAACGCTGCGTTTTTCATCGTGAACGGCTATATTAGTATGTTATTCCTGCTGTTCTGGGGAGCCGCGGTAGCTGTTTGGCGCGTTTGAATTCTTCGAAACTTTCCTATGGCTGAACTGACACTCACTGACGCAACATTGAGGCCCATTGCCGATAAGGTCCTCGCCGGCGAACGCCTTTCCTTCGACGACGGCGTCGCCTTGTTCAAGACGCCCGATCTTCTCTCGGTCGGCTGGCTCGCGAACTACGTGCGCGAGAAGCGCCACGGCAATGTCACCTATTACAACGTGAACCGCCACATCAATCCGACGAACGTTTGTGTCGCGCACTGCAAGCTTTGCGCCTTCGGCCGCGATCCGAATGCGCCTGGCGCGTACACCTATGCGCTCGATGAGATGTACCAGAAAGCGGACCAAGGCGTCCGCGAAGGTGCGACGGAAATTCACATTGTGGGTGGCTTGCATCCGGATTTGCCGTTCGACTATTTCCTCGAGCTGATCCGTGGGCTGAAACAACGTCATCCGCATCTTCACCTTAAAGCCTTCACCATGGTCGAGGTTCACTATTTTGCGCGCATCGCGAAGCTGACCGTGGACGAAACGCTTCTCAAGATGAAAGAAGCTGGTGTGGATTCGTGCCCGGGCGGCGGCGCCGAGATTTTTCACGCGCGCGTTCGCCGCATCATCTGCGACCACAAAGTCAGCGGCCGCATGTGGCTCAGCATGGCGAAAAAAGCGCACCGCATCGGCCTGCGGACCAATGCGACCATGCTCTACGGCCACGTCGAGACACTCGAGGAGCGTGTGGATCACCTGGTACTGCTGCGCGAGGCGCAGGACGAAACGCGCGGCTTTGTGGCCTTCATCCCGCTGGCATTTCATCCGGCCAACACGCCCCTGGCACACATTCCGAAGCCCACGGGCTACGACGATCTGCGCACTATGGCGGTCTCTCGTTTGCTGCTGGATAATTTCGATCACATCAAGGCGTACTGGATCATGCTTACGCCAAGCATCGCGCAGATCGCTTTGCGCTTCGGCGCCAACGACATGGACGGTACCGTGGTGGAAGAAAAAATTTACCACGACGCTGGTGCGACAACCGCAGAGTTCACCTCACGCGCCGAACTCGAGCGCCTAATTCGCGCCGCCGGTCGCATCCCTGTCGAACGGGACACGCTGTACAACCCGATAGATCGCAGCAAGCTTCCACCGATCGTTCCCGTCACGCCTCCAGGACTGGTTTCGCTCAACCTCAACGCATAACTTGGAATTCAGGACCTCGATCGATGTAACGGTCCGCGTTTTCAGCGCATTGCAGTGCTAGCCTATACGCCTACAGGAGCCCATCTTGCGCACGATAATCCTGCTCACCATTTCCAACATCTTTATGACCTTCGCCTGGTACGGCCACCTGAAATTTCGCAACACTCCTCTCTGGAAAGTGATTATCGCCAGTTGGGGCATCGCCTTTTTCGAGTATTGTTTCCAGGTGCCCGCGAACCGGATCGGCTCCTATGAGTTCAACGGCGCTCAGCTCAAAACCATTCAGGAAGTCATTACGCTTACCGTCTTCTCTGTTTTTTCCATCACCTATCTGGGCGAGGCCTTCCGTTGGAACTATGGCGTTGGCTTCGTCTGCATTGCCCTCGGGGCATTCTTTATCTTCCATCGGTGGTAGAATCAGTGCTCGCCAAGTAACCGGCCCTTCCACAGGCGAATCCAATTCCATGTTCCATCAAACGGAACGTGAAGGAGATTTATCCATGCAACGCAAAGCTTCCGCAGTTTGGCAAGGCGATCTGAAGTCCGGCAAAGGCAGCATTTCTACCGACAGCGGCACTTTGACAGACACCCAGTATTCCTTCAGCACGCGTTTTGAAAATGGCGTCGGCACCAATCCCGAGGAGCTCCTCGCCGCCGCACACGCCGGGTGCTTCACCATGGCTCTTTCGGCTCAATTGGGCGGCGCGGGCCTCGCTCCTACGAAACTCGAAACGAGCTGCACGATTTCTCTCGAAAAAGTTGGCGAAGGATTTTCCATCACCAAGAGCCATCTCGATGTCGTCGCGCACGTCCCCAACGCCGATAAAGCCAAATTTGACGCCGCCGTGAAAGCGGCTGAGACCGGCTGCCCGGTTTCGAAGCTTTTCAAGGCGGAAATCACTGTCAGCTCGCAACTCGTGAGTTCAAAGTCCGCCTAAGTACCAGGCCGCACGCAATCCGGGTACAATGCTCCGCATGATCCCCGTTCCGGGTGTATTTATTGCTGGTGTCGTCGTTTTCCTGGTTGTTCTCTGGGACGCGTTTGAGGCCATCATTCTTCCGCGCCGTGTTACGCGGAAGTTCCGCCTTACACGCATCTACTACCTGCTCACCTGGAGAAGCTGGAAATTTTATGCCCGGCTGATTTCCTCGCGCAAGTCACGCGAAGCTTTCCTCGGATTCTACGGGCCCATTTCACTGCTGTTTCTGATTGGTGTCTGGGCGATCGGGTTAGTGGTTGCGTTCGGCATGATGCAATACGGAGCAGGCTCTGCCCTCAACATCGCCGCGGCCGGGGTGGGATCGAGCCTGAATACTGATTTTTATTTGAGTGGTACGACATTCTTCACCCTTGGCCTGGGCGATGTGATTCCTCGGTCTGGCTTGGCGCGTTTCCTGGTGGTAGTCGAGGCGGGATTTGGTTTTGGCTTTCTCGCCGTCGTTATTGGTTATCTCCCTTTCATCTACGGCGCATTCGGAAATCGCGAAACCAACATATCCCTGCTCGATGCCCGTGCCGGAACGCCTCCTACTGCCGGAGAATTGCTCCGCCGGCACACCTATCCAGGCGGGAAGGAGGCGCTTCGCGACCTCCTGAAAGAGTGGGAACTCTGGTCCGCGGAACTGCTCGAATCTCACCTTTCTTATCCGGTCTTGGCCTATTTCCGTTCGCAGCACGACAATCAATCATGGATTGGCGCCCTCACCGCGATCCTCGACGCCTGCGCCTTGGCCATTTCCGGGATCGAAGGGGCGTGCGCGAGACAAGCCGAGCTCACCTTCGCCATTGCACGTCACGCTGTCGCCGATCTTTGCCAGGTATTCAGCGCAACGCCGTGTGCTCCGCAAACAGATCGCTTGCCCAGGGAAACTCTGGAGAAGCTTCGCCTGAAGCTTGCTGAGCATGGCGCCACGCTTATTGCCACGCCGGAAGCCGAACAGAAACTTCTTGAGCTTCGCCACATGTATGAGCCGTACGTGAACGCCCTGGCCATGCACCTCAGCCAGTCGCTTCCACCCTGGATTCCGGACAAAAAAGGCAAGGACAATTGGCAGACGACCGCCTGGGCGCAAGCTGTCGGCGCCGTGCCGGCCGAAGCGATGTCCCTTACTCGCGACGATCACTTCTGATTCCTCTGTTCGCGGTATCGGTGCAGGCCACAGCCTTGCCCCACTTCCCTTTGCTTGCGACAATTGCCGCCGAGCGGACATCCGCAAAGCAGAGTCGTGCCCCACGAGCACCGGCTCATCCCAGGAGAACGCACATGAAGGCGATTCAAGTTCAGCAATTCGGCGGCCCGGAAGTTTTGCAGCTCCTCGAGGTCCCGACGCCCAAACCAGGACCAGGACAAATCCTCGTGCGCGTCCATGCGGCCGGCGTCAATCCGTATGACACCTATATGCGCGCCGGTACATACGCTATCAAGCCGGAACTCCCTTACACTCCCGGCTCCGATGCCGCAGGTACTGTCGAAGCTATGGGCGATGGCGTGAAAAAGGTAAAAGTGGGTGATCGCGTCTATACCGCAAAAACCTTAAGCGGCGCATATGCCGAATTCGCTCTCACCGATGAATCCCAGGTGGAACCTCTGCCGGAGAAAATTTCCTTCGCTCAAGGCAGTGGCCTTTGGGTTCCGTACGCCACGGCTTACACGGCTCTGTATCATCACGCGCACGCACGCGCCAGCGAAACGGTCCTGGTTCACGGTGCCAGTGGCGGTGTTGGAACCGCCGCCATTCAGTTTGCTCGCGCGGCGGGAATGACCGTGCTCGGCACAGCCGGCTCGCAACGCGGCCTCGACCTGATCCTCAAAGAGGGCGCAGACCACGCTTTCGATCACTCCAAGCCGGAGCACGCCGACCAGATTCTGAACTTCACCGGCAGACGCGGCGTCGATGTAATCCTCGAAATGGCGGCCCACGTGAACCTGGCCACCGACCTTAAGCTTCTGGCCACCAACGGCCGCGCCATCGTGATTGGCAATCGTGGAGAGATCACCATCAACCCGCGGGACCTGATGTCGCGCCGCGCTTCGGTTCGCGGCTTCACGCTTTGGGCCACTACCGCCTCAGAGACCGCCGATATCCACGCCGCGATTGCCGCCGGTTTGGAGAACGGCTCGCTTCGCCCCGTCGTTGGCAAGGAAATTCCTTTGAAGGACGCCGCGCTCGCGCACCAGGAAGTCCTCGCTCCCGGCTCCTTCGGCAAAATCGTGCTGGTTGTGTGATTCCGCCGTGTGCGTCGCGCCTCGTTCTAGATTCTGCCGAATGCTCGAAGCGCAATGCCGGCGACCGCTCCGCCAAGCACCAGCCATGCCGAATTGACCTTGTAACGAAAAATCAGGAATAGGCTGGCCAGTCCCAGTATCACGGCGGGAACACTCACGAACGCCGCCCGCGAAAACTGCCAGCTCACCGTCGCCATCAGCGCGACGGCGGCCGCGTTCACTCCATCCAGGAACGCGCCGGCGATCGGTGATTTCCTCAGCTTGGGCAAAAATTTCGCGGTCGCGGCAACGTAAACAAATGCGGGGATGAACATTCCCGCCGTTGCCAGCGCCGCACCTTTCGAGCCTCCCAGCAAATACCCGATAAATGTCGCAACGGTGAAGAAGGGGCCCGGCGTGCCTTGGCTCACAGCAATCGCATCCAGCAGTTGCCCGTCCGTCAACCAATGCAGGCGCACAACGAGATCGGCGCGCAACACCGCCAACAGAACGTAACCACTCCCAAAAACCACCGCGCCAATTTTCAGAAAGTAGAGAAACAGCGGCATTACGCCGGGGGACCAGCTAGCAGTCACAGCGAACAATGCAGCGCCCGTCCGGCTATCGATGTTTGATGATTTCCGAGCCGCCTGCACCACCACCCAGAAAATTCCCGCGCCGACCAACACGGTAATCAGGTTCACACCCATTAGCGCCAACACAGCCACACCCATGGCAAGCATGATCAGTCCTGCATTCTTCAGAGCTGCTTTTCCCAAGTTCCACAATGCCGGAATGATTAGCGCCACCACCACCGGCTTGATTCCGAACAACAAGCCCTCGATTTGCGGCAATTGCCCGAATTTTTGATAAGCCCAAGCCAGCGCAACGACCATCACTGCTGACGGCAAAATAAAGCAAGCGCCGGCCAAGACGAGTCCCGCAAATCCCTTGCGAATTTCACCGAGATAAATTGCCAATTCCGTTGAGCTCGGTCCGGGCAACAGATTCACGGCGCCAATCAAGTCCAGAAATCGCTCACGGCTCAGCCATTGGCCTTGCCGCACGAAGCGCTCCTCCATCATCGCGAAATGCACCGGAGGTCCGCCGAACGCGACGAAGCCGAGCCGTAAGAATTCCTTGGCGACCTCCCACAAGCTTCCTTGCGTGTCGCTCTTGTTTGTCGTTTCTTCCATCCGCGAACCCCGCGTGAGGTGCCTTACCTCAGGGATTTCTCCTACATGACAGTTTCGTATTTTTTCCTTACTCTAATATTTCGCCTTAGACCGCTAGCTATGAGCACTGCCCACGAAACAGAACGCCTGCAGTCACCTTCGTCCTCTTGGGTCAAGGGAGCGCTTGCAGGCGTTCTTATCACAATCCTTGCGGGCGGCCTGATCATCTGGGTTGCCACCGGTGTCGGCCTTCTTCGCCTGCTCCGCTCGTATTCTAGCGGCTCGCTTTTCCGTATCGATCAGCCTACGGTTGTGAGGCAGATTCAACAGCTTCAGCGCCTCGAAACCGTGAACTTCTCCATGGACAAAATTATCTCCGGCGAGCGCGACAGTCCGTACCTGCCAAAATTTCTAGTCAGCGATCGTCTACTGCTGGTTGTTCACGGCGACGTTATCGCCGGTGTCGACCTCGGCCAACTACAATCGCAGGACGTTGCCATCCAGGGCAAAACCATCTCGATTCGCATTCCGAAATCACAAATCCTCGTCACTCGTCTCGACAACTCCAAAACGCGCGTTTACTCCCGTGATACCGGTCTTTTTTCTTCGCCCGACCCAAACTTGGAGACCGAAGTTCGCCAGGAAGCCGAGCGCCAACTGCAAGACGCCGCGCTCCAGGGCAACATTCTGAAAACCGCCGACGACAACGCCCGCTCGACTCTTTCTGCGCTGCTAGGCAGCCTCGGCTTCACCACCGTGGACTTTCGGTAGCGCGCCAGGATTTCTTCGCGCGTACCACCAATGCCCTGCAAGCAACGTGTAGAACGGCGCATAGACCAGCCACTGCATCAGTGGATCAAATCGAAAGACACCCAGAATGCCGTAACCGATCAGCACGTTATACGACAGAAATTGCAACACTGTCAGCATCATCCACGCTGGATTCGGAAAAAAACATAGCAGCGGCACAATCCAGGTGAAATACCACGAGTAGCCATTCGGACCGAACGCCAGTATGGTTCCAATCAGCAAGTAAGCTGCGCGCGCCGGGTCTGCCTTCTTCCAGGCTACCCAAAATGCCAGTCCCCAACTCGCTGCAAAACCGGCAATCGCCGGAATTTTCGTTTTTCCTGCCGTGGCCCAATCGATCACCGTGTAAAGGCTGGCGTGATAGTTTTTCCACGTCGCCTCGTAATATCCAACATTCGCGCGAAACATCCCCAGTGCATTCCAATACGGCGCCAGCACGAGCAGCGCGGCCGCGCATGCCAGTGCCGCCGCCCACCAGCCTGCCTTCTTTCCGGGCCACCCAGCGCGCCGGATCCACACCGGCAGAAGCACGGCAGGAAATACCTTGGCCATCACTCCCAGCGCAACCGGCACCGTCGAGATGGCCGGCCATCTCATCACCAAAGCCAGCCCAACCACAATTCCTAGCGATGCCAGCACGTCGTTGTGCCCGCTCCCCGCAAATTCCACGATCACCAGCGGATTCCAGGCATAAATCGCCAACCTGAAATCGCGATCACTCTCGCGGCGAAACATCCATGTGAGCAACAACAGCACCAGAACGTCGGCCGCCGCAAATGGCGTCTTGAACGCCGTCGGCCCGGGAAAAAGTTTCCAGGTCGCCCGAAACAGCAGCTCCATCGCCGGCGGATAGATCGCCGGAAGCTCTCGCCCCGGCATAATTTCGTAGTATTTGTCGTGAAGGGCCGCCAGCCGCGGATCATTGGGCGCGATGGCGTACGGATTCCACCCAGCGGCTTGCACCTTGCCTTCCCAACGGTATCGCTGCAGATCGTCGGAAAGCGTCGGCTCTAGCGGCCAGAGTGGCGCGCGGAATGCAATCGCGCCAAAAATGAGTAGAATAGTGGTAGCGCGCGTGGCCTTCGTCTGAGCAAACCCGTACAGCGCCACCAGGTAGACGACGCCTGCGGCCAGCCCCAGTTCGATAAAGCGGATCGCGTAATTCTTCAGGTAGTACAGGCTGTGCATCCGCAGGAACGCCGCTTCGAGCGCGATTCCCGCAGCCAGCGGCCAGAAACGGATCCACCGGTTTCGATGGTTGTCAGATGCCATTCGGAGAAATTTTAGACTTGTTGACTCTCGCTCACCTGCTCGCAACCCAACAAAGCTCGCTCAGCCAGTACTGGCATAAGCTTACCGACCGAACGTTCAGCGGCATTTATCACGCCAATGCGTTTGATCTGGCCATGATGATCCCGTACTTCATCGTCCTGTTCATCCTGGCGGCGTACGGCCTGCACCGCTACGTTCTCCTCTACAATTACTTCGCCTACCGCAAAAATGTTCCCGCGCCGCCACCGCCGGTCTCGCGCTGGCCAAAGGTTACCATACAGCTTCCCATCTTCAATGAGCGTTACGTGATCGAACGCCTGGTCGATGCCGTTTCGCAATTCGATTACCCTCGAGAACTCCTTGATATCCAGGTCCTCGACGATTCCACCGATGAAACGCGCGAAGTTGCCCGCTCCTGCGTGGAACGCCACGCCGCAAAGGGCCTTCCGATCGTCTACATCCATCGCTCGAATCGTGAAGGCTACAAGGCCGGCGCGCTCGAGAATGGCTTGAAGACCGCCGAGGGCGAATTCGTCTCCATCTTCGACGCGGATTTTCTGCCGCCTGCCGATTTCCTTCGCCGCACTATTCCACACTTTCTCAACCCGGACGGCGGCGAGAACGTCGGCATGGTGCAAACGCGCTGGACCTATCTCAATGGCGACTATTCCCTGCTCACCCGTGTCGAGACCATTCTTCTCGATGGCCACTTCGTCATCGAGCATGGCGGCCGCTCGCGCCGCGGCACATTTTTCAACTTCAATGGCACTGCCGGCGTGTGGCGGCGCGCTGCTATTGAATCCGCCGGCGGCTGGGAACACGACACACTCACCGAAGACACCGATCTCTCTTATCGCGCCCAACTCAAAGGCTGGAAATTTCTGTATCTGCCTGAAATCGAATGCCCGTCGGAGCTGCCTGTGGACATGAATGGCTTCAAAGCCCAGCAAGCGCGCTGGGCAAAGGGGCTCATGCAGACCGCAAAAAAAATCCTGCCCAAGGTTTTCCGCGCGGATGTGCCCCTTCACGTCAAATCCGAAGCGTTCTTCCATCTCACCGCGAATATTTCTTATCCCTTGATGGTTCTTCTGTCTACCATGCTGCTTCCGGCGATGATCGTTCGCTTCTACCAGGGCTGGTTCCAGATGCTGGTGATCGATCTGCCCCTATTCCTCGCTTCCACCTGCTCCATTTCCAGTTTTTATCTCGCCGCGCAAAGGGAATTGCGCCCGAAGACTTGGCTAAATACGTTCCTTTACTTGCCCTTCGTGATGGCCACGGGCATTGGTTTGAGCGTGCGTAACGCCCAGGGGGTTCTTGAAGCCATCTTCGGCAAGAAATCCGAATTCGCGCGGACTCCGAAATTTAAGATCGAAGGGAAATCTGGAACTTTCGTGACCAAGACGTACAAGAATAAATCCGGCTGGATGCCGTATTTCGAAATCGCCCTCGGACTCTACTTCGCACTCGCGATCGTTTACGCTGTCAGCAACGAAAACTACGCCACCGTGCCGTTTCTGCTTCTGTTCGTCTGGGGCTATCTGTACACAGGCTTTATGTCCCTCAGCCAATCCTTGTTCGCCCGTCTGCGTTTCGGCGTCAACGCTCCGGAAATGCGCCCGGCATCCTCCGGCGCTCCGGGCTTCTAGCCGCCCGCTTTGTCGCACTCCCGATCTTCGGAGTTCCCTATGATTCGTTAGATCGCGGCAGACACTTCGGCCGGACAAGTTGTCTGATCGTGGTTGTGGCGCACGCCTGCGCGGGTTTCTACTTCGTGGTGTCGCCCTTGGAGGCTTCCTGCGTATCTTCTTCGACCTTGTGCCAGCCGGCATGTGGATTGTATTCCTTCATGGCTTTGGCGGTAGTTTCTGTCTTTTTGCCGAGATCTTTCTCGTAGATAACCCCATCGGCGTCCACCTGGAAGGTCATTACTCCGGACGACCGGTATTCCGCTGGATAAGCCGCAAATGCGAACCCGCCCGTCATTTTGCCGTCCATGATGTAACTCTTCGCGCCCCCCGCGCTATCCTTTCCCTGGCTCGTCAGAATATGAAAGTAATATCCGCGATAGGGAACCGCTTCGCTTCCTCGATCCTTGGCATACTCTTCCGCAACGGCCCCCGCCACCAGCGGCCCAATCGGGCTCTGCGGTTCGCCGTTCTCACCCTTCCAGTACAATCCATCCTTCTTTCCTTCGTCGCTGTAAATTTTCTGGGCGTATTCGTTGTTGTGGTGTGAATAGTATTCCTTCTGCGCCGCCACCAGTTCCTGGCAAATGTGAATAGCCGATATTTCGTTGTAGCCAATCCGTCGATACAGCACTTCCTTCACGCCCGCGTCCGTGTCGAAATACCACACGTTTCCTCTATTTCTCAGCGGTATCGGGTAAGGCCAGTTATGCGACCCGATGTACAAGCTAATGGTCCCATCCGGCTCTTTCACCAACCGATTCATTTCCTCGTATCTCTTCACAAAATTGGCGCGGACCCGGGCATCCTCGGCATCATCTCCGGAGGAAACGATCTGCTTTCCATCCGGCCCGAACACCTCGAGCAACGCCTTTTCGTCGTTGTTCTGCGCGGCCGTCAGCAACGCTTTCGTGGCTTCCTCTGGCGTAGCAAATGTCTTCTGACCCTTTTGCTGCGCCGGCGATCCCGCTGCAAAACCGCCCGCCACCAGTACCGCGATCGCGGCCATTTTTATGAAATGCACACGACGAAAACCGCCGGACTGCAATCCTACTGACTGCATACAACCTCCCTTCCGTTGTGATCTCTCGAATCTGGGATCAGAACAGCCAATCAGTGGTGGCCGCCCCCACCGTGCCCTCCACCGCCTCCTCCGTGAGATTCTCCGCCTCCCCCGCCGCCTCCGCCATGAAAGCTGGAGCTTCCGCGCGATGCGTAGCTTCTCGATTCGCCCCCGTGGTCATAGCCGCTGAAGGCACCCGAATGGGTACTGGTCTGACCATGCGAAGGCTGCGCGTAGCCACGCGCGGCGTGCTGGTCTCCTTCAAATGGCCTAGGCGATGCCCCCGGACGGTTGTATACGTTACCGCGTCCAGGCGTACCTCCGGGCCTGTAGCCGGCGTGACCGGGCGCGCCGGGTCCTCCGCGGCCGCCGCGGTAGTACGCATTTCGGTTGTAAAAGGTAGTGCTGCGCGAGTAGTAGTGGGAATTATTGTAAACGACGTAGTGGCCATGCCAGTCGCATCCCCAATGGTTCCAACCCCAGCCAAAACCACCGAAAAACCCGATTCCGAATCCCACTCCAAACGAAAGGAACGGTCCGCCGTACCAGATTCCGGGATACGGATACCATCCCGGCCACGCAACGACCGGCGGTCCATAGACGATCCACGGATTGTACGCGGGAACATAAACCACATCGGGCTGCGCAGGCTGAATCACAATGGTTGATCCCTGAGTCGCTACGGTTTGCTGCGGCGTCGTTTTCAAGTTCCCAGAATCTTCTGCCTTCTTACGCATCACCTGCACCGCATCCATTACATCCTGCTGCTGATTGTAGTAGGCGTCTCCGAGTGTCGAAGTCCAGGAAAGATTCTTATCCATGTTTCCCAGCACGGATGGAAATGCCGCAAGCGCTTTGACGCTCGGGTCCCATTGCATCTGATCGACGGCTTGCGCCAACGCCTGGCCCTTCAAATCCGAATGTGCTTGGACCCAGCGGTCGGCTTCCACCACTTGCTCCGGAAACGTCGCCGCTGACAGGATCTGCGCCACAAGCGAATCCGGGTACAGCGCGATGGGCGCGACGAGTTGCTGCAATTGCTCCGGTGTTTCCGGTGTGTATTGCGGCCCCTGTGGCGCTTGCTGTGCCTCTCCCGCGGAGGGTGGCGCCTGCGCATCTTGCGGGACCATAGCGTTTAGCGGCAACGTTCCGAATAGCAGGGTAAAGGACGTCAGGATTACCAGGCTCGCGTTCCGTACACGAATTCCGGAAAAACCCTTGACGCGTTTGAAAATATCCACGATTTGAACCTCCTGTGCAGCCCACCGATTGCCCGAGGCCCTTGCGAATGCCTACCTACAACTATAGATGAGAAGCGCGGAAATTGCGTTTCGTAAATTCTTACTGCGGCTCACCTGTTTGCTATCTCTGCCTCCGCGGCCTCTCGGCTCTCTGAATTTTTCCTGAAGCGCTGGCAAACGTTGTAGCATGAAGGGCCGCCCGGAAATTATTTGCGAGTTCTTCGATGAAAACTCTTCTTTCCCTCGCGCTTCTTCTCTTTTCGATTTCACTTCTGGCCGCCCAGAAATCGGATCAAAAATCCTTTGAAGAGCCGCCCGTTCCAGTCGATGAGGAACCCCACCATCATACGGTATTCAAGAACAACTCCGTCCTGGTCATGCGCGTGACTGTTCGAGAAGGGGAGAGAACTCTCTATCACATCCACTCGCACGACCGCGTTTCCGTGGAACTCTCGAATTGCAGCATCTCTCAGCAAAACTTGAACGAGCCCGAAGGTCCTTCCACTCCCACCAAACCAGGCGATCTTTCCGCTCCGGCGGTTGGCGCTACACCGATGATTCATCGCGTCCATAATTTTGGTCCGGGCTCTTTTGACGTGCTGGACGTGGAGTTCCTGCAGCGGCCGCAGCAGCCGTCCGCGGCCGAAGCCGCTGCCGCCGCCATCGAGAATCCCAGCGCTCGCGTCTATCGGTGGACACTCGCGCCCGGCGCAACATCGGGCATGCACACGCATGTCCGCCCCTATCTGATTGTTGCCGTCACAAAAATGCCGCTGAAAATGACCGCGCCGGACGGCCAATCCTCGTCGCATGAACTTCAAGCCGGCGATTTTCACTGGATTGATTCGAAGGTGACGCACGCATTAACAAATGAAGGAAGCGGCGAAGGTCAGATTGTCGAGGTCGAACTGAAGTAACCGGTCAGCCTTTCGCCGCTTCTTCGAGCCAGCGGTTCAAGACGAACTCATATTTAGGTTCGACCTCAAGAAATGCGACGCCAGCTCCAACGTTTGGTGTGGAGTAAACGAATTTGGCCTTCGACTGAAAGGTTTGCTCGCCGGCAAAGATCTTCAGCAGCACGAGCGTGCCGGTGGGAAACGGATTCATCATATCCAAATAGCAGCCATGCTTGCTCAACTCGCTGACCCGCGACGCCACCCGCACATCCGTCCGTTCGTCGTAGAGTTCCGCGCTGGCAATGAAGATGTACCGCGGTGTACGGCGCTTTTCCCGATACTCCATACGCCCTCCGGGTAGTTAGCTCGGTGATGGCCGATTCCACCATCGTAAGTCCCGTGATTCAAGCCGGTCGCGCTTTTTGATCGTCCGCGCTCGTCCACGCTATTAACTCCTACATTACTAAGTCACAAGTTCTAACAAGGTGCATTGAACCTCGGCATTCTGTCTGCCGCTGGCCGGCCCTTCTCTGCTTGCGATACAATCTCGCCTTTGCTCCTCTGGTGGGGGAGCCTCCAGGAGTGACCGGATGAGTGATCTCAAGAACCTTGGTCTGTTTCGTTTGCGAGTGGATTCCTCTCATTCCCGGTTGCGACTGCTGCTGCCACTGCTCGCTCTTCTCGCCTTCACACACAGTCCCACCGCAGCACAACAGCGCCGCGAACGCGAGCCAAACTCTGAGTACGCCTCGCGCCGCGCCAAACTGGTCTCCAATATCGATGGCCCCATCCTTCTCCTCGGTTACAGCGGCAAGGAAGTGGAAGCGCAAACCTACATCTTCGCCCAGGAGGAAAATTTCTATTACCTGACTGGCCACAACGAAGAAGAAGCCGCTCTGATCCTGTTGCCCGCCGTGGCGAAGAAGGCGGCCAACGACGACTGGACCGATCGCGAAATCTTTTTCCTTCCGCCCAAAGATGTCCGCAAGGAAAAGTGGAATGGGGTCCGAATGTCACCGGGCGATCCAGGCATCGAGCTGCGAACCGGCTTTTCCGTGGTCAAGCCCTACCCTGAACTGCGCGCCGTGGTGGAAAGGCTGGCGAAGGTTTACCCGGCCTTCTACACCATTCTTCCGTATCAACGAGAATTGGGTGGTTATCCCCACGAGAAAGAAACCGTCGACTGGCTGAAGCAAATTGCGCCGGAAGTCATTTTGAAAGACATCCGCGCCAACATCGCCGAGTTGCGCCTGATCAAGTCGCCTACGGAATTGGCTTTTCTTCGTCAAGCCATTGATCTTTCTCTCGACGCTCAGTTCGAAGCGATGAAAATGATGCGGGCAGGCCTGTGGGAATATCAAATCTCGGGAAAGATGGTGGAAGTGCATGCCATGGGTGGCGCGGAAGCGGAAGCCTATGCGCCGATTGTCGGAGCCGGTCCCAACTCCACCGCGCTCCATTACGACAAACTGGACCGCAAAATCGAAGACGGCGATATTGTCGTCATGGACGTAGGCGCGCAATATTCCGGCTATGCCGCGGATATCACGCGGACCATTCCCGCCAATGGCAAATTCACTCCGCGCCAGCGCGAAATCTACGAAATCGTCCTCGGAGCGCAAGACGCCGCGATTCATGCGCTAAAGCCCGGTATGGATATGTGCCGCAAGGGCGACAGGAGTGTCTACAAGATCGCCTACGACTACATCAACTCTCATGGCAAGGATCAGCATGGGAAATCCCTCGGCCAATATTTCATTCACGGTTTGGGCCACAGCATCGGCTTGAATGTCCACGACCCCGGCGATCTCTGCAAACCATTCGCTCCCGGCACCGTCATCACCATTGAACCCGGTATTTACATCCCCGCAGAGAATCTCGGCGTTCGCATTGAAGACGATGTGCTCATCACCGATTCCGGCTACGAACTCCTGAGCCAGCGTTTGCCTCGTTCACCCGACGAGATCGAGAAGATCATGGCCGACGCCGCTAAGCAGCGCGCTTCGGAAGCCAAGTAAGGGTCCATAAAGGCGCCGGCCTGGAGGGCTGTAGGAAAACATATGGAAATTGCCGTTAGCTCACGGTTTTATGGAGAAGGCCCACTCGGCGTCCTCCCACCTGTAACCTGATTTTAATATAGCGGCTGGGAGCTAAGTGTTACGATTCGCCCGTTTTCACCCAGGGAGCCCCTAACCGATGCCATCGAACGATTCGTTTCGCTGCGAAGTAGAAAAAGCCCCCGACGACGATCAAGGGAACAAAGTCACAATCGTGAAATGCCACGGCAGGCTGGTGGGCGAAGCGAGCGCCCAGCTGAAGGACACCGTCAAAGCCCTCATTCTGAGTGGCGGCCGTATCGTCATCGACCTTGCGGACGTGGATCACCTGGACAGCTCGGCGCTCGGAGCGCTGGTCGGTTTGAAAGTGTCTGCCATCAACCACGGCTATTGCATCCTAGAACTCGACAACGTAACACCCCGTGTGCTGGAGTTGCTACGCATTACCAACTTGACGAACATGTTTGCCAAGCAAAGCTGATTCAAGCTCAAAAAATGACCGCGATCGATGGCAGAATGGGACCATGTTTCGCAGAGAGTTTCTGGGCAGGTTAGGAGCCGGGGCTGGTCTGGCGCTGCTTCCCTCGCTCGCTCGTAGCCCTTTCGGCAACAGTTCCAAACCAGATGCCACGCTTCGTATCTCCCCGGTTGAATTCGAGGTCGCTCCACGCAAAAACATCAAGACCGTCGGCTACAACGGCTCCGTCCCGGGCCCCGTTCTCCGCTTTCGCGAAGGCCAGGAAGTGACCATCGAGGTCTTCAATGACACAAATGAGCCGGAGCTGGTTCATTGGCACGGTCTGTTCATTGCGCCGGAAGTTGATGGATCAGCGGAGGAGGGCACTCCTTTCATTCCGGCTCACACCTCGCAACGATATTCCTTCGTCGTTCGTCCCTCCGGTACCCGCTGGTACCACACGCACGTCTCCGCAGGCCGGAATCTGAATCGCTCCACGTTCACCGGACAGTTTGGAATGCTCTGCATCGAGCCAAAAAGCGACCCCGGACGCTACGACGCGGAAGCTTTGCTCTGCCTTCATGGCTGGAAACCCTACTTGAGTAACACCGCCGGCGAAGGAACACTGGAACCCGCTTACGACATTTTTTCCATCAACAGCCACGCTCTCGATCACGGTGAACCAATCCGCGTCCGCCAAGGGCAGAGGGTGCTGTTTCGTATATTGAACGCCAGCGCGACACTACAGCATCAGATTGCGCTTGCGGGCCATCAGTTTGAAGTTATCAGCCTGGACGGCAATCCCGTCCCGAATCGCCGCTCAGTCGATATTCTTTCGCTTGGTCCTGCCGAACGCGTCGACGCTGTTGTGGTTATGGATTCACCCGGCGTTTGGATCTTGGGAGAAGTGAACGATCAAGTCAGAAATCAGGGCTTGGGCATCATCGTGGAGTACGAAAATCGCACTGAAACGCCACGTTGGGTAGCGCCGGGTAATACGTCGTGGGATTACAAGATTTTCGGCTCTTCAACCGCGAGCCCTGGCGACGGCGCGACAATGGAACCGACGGAACTTGTTCCTCTGGTTTTTCGCCGCAAATTCGCTGGCAACAATTGGGTGGACCACTGGACCATCAACGGCAAGGAGTTCCCCAAGACCGATCCGATCATGGTCCGCGAAAACCACCGCTACCGTCTCCGCTTCGACAATCAAAGCGATGACGATCATCCTGTCCACCTTCACCGCCATTCCTTCGAGTTAAAAAGTATCGCCGGCGAGGGCACCGCCGGCATTTTCAAGGATGTAGTGGTCGTGCCGCGCCGCAAAACCGTGGAGGCGGAACTGCTCGCGAATAATCCGGGCGCGACTCTTTTTCACTGCCACCAACAACTGCACATGGATTTTGGTTTTATGACTCTCTTTCGTTACGGGCCTTCCGGTGGCTGACTCGGACCGCCGTCCAGCTTCTCGACGGCTTCAATCGAATCGGAAACTCCCGTACTTTCATCGTTGTCCCTAACCGTATTTCTCATTCCGAACTTCAGAGCATAGAGCTTTTCAATTTCCCTCCGCTGCTTGAAAAGCGCGGCTGCGACAAACATGGTCATGACACTGTACACGCAGACGTTCCCAACCAGCATGAGAGGCTCGGTTCGCGCGGTTGCAAACGGCCCATAGCCTTGCAACGAGCCCCAAAGCGTAAATCCGCTCATGACCAGGCAAGCCCCGGACACTTCGAGAGGGCAAAAACGCACCGCGGCCCACGTCAAAAATGGAATACTCAAAAAAACCTTGGGAATCCACGAAACAAGCGGCGGCCCGAAATTCAGAATGCAAACCGCAGTCAATCCCAAGAGCAGCGCCGTCGCTTCCACCATTTCCGACCAGCTCAAAGCATTGTGCCGGTGCCCCAGCAGAAGTATCAAAAACGGCGCTAGGATGATCGCCGCGAGTAGATCACCTACCCACCAAATGGTCCAGGAGTTCCAGAAGTTGGCCCACTGCACTTCTCCGTGCAGGCACATGAGGCTAACGCCCCAGGTGGCGCCAAACGCCGTGGGAATGATTCCCGCCAATACGACGTACCTCAGCACGTCCCGTGGAGTGAAGAACGCGTTGATTCCGTTTGCAAGCCGAATCACCAAAGCCACTGCGATGATCGCTTCGAGCGTGCATCCCAAAGCGGTGCCCAGCGCGTACGGCGCCATGCTCAGGTTGAAAAGGTCCATGAAGAACGCCCCGGCGAAAATAGCCGGTAGTGCCCTTCGTCCTTTCAAGAAGAGGGCCGCGTATGCGATCCCCGTGGGAGGCCAGAATGCCGTTGGGGCGGGATTAGGAGGCGAGAATCGCTGCCCAAATTTTCCGCTGATGTAATAGGAAACAAATATGACGACGAATAAGCCAATGTTTTGAAGACTGAAAACCGGGGTATCGTCCGAAGGACCCAAGGCGGATAAAAAGAGACGTTCCATACCGTGCACCCAACTGCGCGACTGCATCTCACTGACCTCCTGCTCGCCACCATTTCATCTCGGCACGCGGACTGCGGACGATTCGGCACGATAGGCGTGCCCCCTCAGCATGTGTGTTTCGGGGGGTTGCTATAACGACTAGGTGAGAATAAGCGTTCCCCCTTCTGAAATGCCGGCGTCACCGTTGCGGAAGTGAGCCGCAGCTTCGGGTTGAAAACACGAACGTACTCTTATGCTCGCTTCGCGAAACTCTGTCAAGTAACTCCGGGAACACCAACAATTCTGCCAGTCATAGAAGGTAACTACATTCGGGCCAAAGTTCCTTTCGCTCGACAACATTTTCACCGTGTTCAATTTTCTCTGTTCAAAACTCTTTGGATGAGGTAAGGTCTCGCCCCAAGGACAAAAACCGTGGACCTCGGCAGTCGCATTCGCACCGCTCGTGAGGAAAAGAAGTTCTCGCAGGGCGACCTGGAACAGCGCACAGGAATGCTTCGTTGTTATATCTCTAGAGTGGAGAATGGGCACACTGTTCCCTCCATAGAAACGCTGGAGAAGATCGCGCGCGCCCTGGACATGAAGCTGTATCAGCTCCTCTATCATGAGGACCGATCATCCGACGAATCAGCGCCTAAAAGCGGTTGGGGCAGTTTTGGCAAGGAAGCACGCCTCTTCAACAGGTTCCGTCAGCTTCTGCCAAGAATCACCAACAGCAACCGCGAGTTGCTCCTGTTCCTCGCCGGAAGAATGGTCGCTTCAAGAAAGTCGCGTTCCTGATCCGCATCGCCGGTTAGATTGCAAACTGGAGCGCGACCGAATGATGAGTCAGTAGGCCCCAAGCTATTTCAGCAGTTCAACGTCAATCTGTATTTCTATCTCATCGCCAACTACGCCCGACATGTAGGTCATCCCAAAGTCTCCGCGATTGATTTTGGTGGTCGCGGAAGCTCCCATGCGCTGACCGGGACCCATCGGATTCTTAATCGGATCGCTCGGGCCGGCCACGTCGAGCGTAATCTCCTTGGTAACGCCATGAATCGTCAGATCGCCGGTAACAGCCAACTTGCCGGTTCCGGCGGCAGCAACGCGTTTTGATTTGAAAGTGATCGTCGGATATTTCGCGACATCCAGGAAGTGGTCGCTTCGAATATCGTTATCCCGCATGGTAACCCGCGTATCCACGGAACTCGCATCGATCGTGACGTCGATTGAAGATTTGCCGATGTCCGAGGGAAAATAGGCTACATCGCCGCTGACCTTGGTGAATGTTCCGCGGACCGTGGAGATTCCGAGATGCCGAACCGAAAATTGCGCGGCGGAGTGCGGGCCATCCAAATGCCAGGTTTCTGATTCAGGCGAAGCCCATGCCTTTGTGAACCATATCAAGCATGAAAAACCGCAAACCGCAAAGATCGTCAGCAACAGTCTGCGTCGGCGCATCTCGTGAACCTCCTATCTACATTCCTTGCATGGCGCAATCTTCTCGCCATTTCCGTCACCCGCGTGAAAAGACGATAACACGTCTCAAACCAAATCCGCTTCCCCATTCGGAACTTTGATAGTCAAATTCCTCGAAGCGAGAAGTGAGAGGGAGTGAACGGGAACACATCCGAAGGCTTGCTGTTTTTTTTGTAGAGGCGCAAGGGGTTTCGAGGTTTCTCTCCTGTATCTCCGATCACTGGCGCCTTGATTGACCCTCGCGGCACGTTTATACTGATTTTCTGCGCAAGGAGCGCTTTCTCCCTGCGCACCTCGTCCTTGCTCTCAACAGGCAGGTTATTCCACGCGCCGTTCCGTCGGGCCGTCGTCTGGAATTTACGAATCGTATTTAATTCATTTAGGGAGTTACGGCCGTTTTCGGCCTCGTAAAATCTATGAGCAGCGTTAAAGCCACGCAACTTCGCCCCGGTATGGTCATCCAACATGAGAACGATCTTTTCACAGTCCACAGCACCGAGCACCGCACCCCCGGCAACAAGCGCGGTTCCATGCAGACGCGCATGAAAAATCTCCGAACCGGCGCCATTATCGATTACCGGTTCCGCGCCGAGGAATTCGTCGAACGCGCCATCCTCGACGAAATCGAATTCGAGTACCTCTACAAAGAGGGCGATTCATTCCACTTCATGAACACCGAATCCTACGAGCAGATGCAGATGAACAGCGAGGAGCTGGGCGAGACGGTCTACTACCTCATTCCCAACACCATCGTGAAAATTGAGTTTCACGACGAAAAAGCCATCGGCGTCAGTCTGCCGGATACCATGGACCTCAAGGTGGTGCAGACCGAGCCGACACTTCAGAAAGCTACCGCCAGTTCGGTGATGAAACCCGCCACGCTTGAAACCGGCCTGGTTGTGAACGTTCCGCCGTTTGTGAATGAGGGCGACAAGATTCGCGTGGACACTTCCGAAGCTCGCTACGTTCAACGCGTCGAGTAATTGGGAGTGCGGGACCCCTGCTCCCGCTTTTGAGCGCAGCCCACACTAGACGCTGAGGTCCTTCGTCGCGAAAGGCGCTCCTCCGGATGACACCGGCCGAATGTCGAAGCTTTCGGTTAACCGCGCCAAACTAGCTCAACACCCGCTTCCGACGGCGCCGCCGCGTTCTCCCGCGGGGTGCGCCCCAAAGACCCGCGCAAACAACTGGTCCACGTTGCGCAGTTGCCGCTTTAAGTCGAACGTATGTTCGAGCTCTTTGGCCGTCAGATACTTCGTAATCCGCGCGTCCCCTGCGACTCGCTCACGGAAACTCGCGTCCGATTCCCACGCCACCATGGCGTTTTCCTGGATGGCTTTATAGGCGTCGTCTCTCGGCATTCCCTTCTCGACAAGGTCCTGCAACAGCTGTCCCGAGAAAACCAGCCCGTGCGTCGATTCCAGATTGCGCAGCATGCGCTGTGGAAAGACGCTCATGTCGCCCACGATCGTGGCCATCTTCGACAGCATGTAATCGACCAGGATGGTGGAATCCGGCAAAATCACACGTTCTACGGAAGAGTGAGAAATGTCTCGCTCGTGCCAGAGCGCCACGTTCTCATGCCCGGCAATCATGTTTCCGCGTACTACTCGCGCAAGGCCGCAAATCTGCTCGCTGGTGATGGGATTTCGTTTGTGCGGCATTGCCGAACTGCCGCGTTGTTCGCCGCTAAAGTGCTCTTGCACTTCGCGTACTTCCGTGCGTTGCAAATGGCGAATCTCCAGCGCGATTTTCTCGAGCGTCGCCGCGATCAGCGCCAGTACGCTCAAATAATGCGCGTGGCGATCGCGCTGGATTACCTGCGACGCCACCGGCGTCGTTTGCAATTCTAGGCGGTTGCAGATTTTTTCCTCGATGTCGGGACCGAGGTGCGCCGCATTGCCCACCGCTCCGGAAATTTTGCCAAACGCAATGCCTCGCGCCGCTTCCCGGAAGCGCGCGATATTTCGCTGGTTTTCCGCAAACCAGTTCGCAATCTTTAATCCAAACGTAATCGGTTCCGCGTGAATCCCGTGCGTCCGGCCAATCTGCGGCGTGTGCTGAAACTCATGCGCGCGCAGGTCTAATATTTCCGCGAAAAGAATCAGGTCGCGCTCGATGATGTGCGATGCATCCCGCAGCAGCAGCGCCTGCGCGGTATCGACCACGTCATTCGAGGTCATTCCATAATGCAGCCACCGCGCCGCGCTCGGATCGCCGATCGTCTCGCCTACCGCCATGGTAAACGCGATCACATCGTGCTTCACTCGCGCTTCGAGCTCGTTGATTCGAGTCACATCCACCTTTGCCCGTGCGCGAAGTAGCTGCGCCGCGTCTTTCGGTACCAGCCCAACCTCCGCCAACGTATCCGCCGCGGCCAACTCAACATCCAGCCATCTCTGGTAGCGATTCGCGTCGCTCCAGATCCGCCCCATCTCTTCCCGTGTATAACGAGCAATCACGTCGCCCTCTCCATCGCAAACCCTTTGTAATGATACGGTATTCGGGGGCCGGGAGCGACCGCCGCCTTCCCGGGCCGACCTAACCGCAAGGGCTTAATCCTGTCTAATTGTGAGAATGAAGGCAAGCATCGAGGGGTCGGGAAACGAAACCGTCAGCGACGCCATCGCCGTCGAGCGCACTTTGGCCGGCGATCGCGACGCTTATCGTGTCCTTGTCGACCGCTACAGCCTTTATCTCTACCGGCTGGCATATCGCATGACGGGGAACTCTCACGATGCGGAGGAAGTTGTGCAAGAAGCGTTTTTGCGGGCTTATCAAAAACTGAAGCAGTTTGCGGGAAACTCCAATTTTGGAACCTGGGTCTACCGCATCGCCGCGAATTACGCCATCGACCGCATCCGCCAACGTAACGTCGATGAAGCCCGCCACGCCGCGCCACGCCGGCCCAGCGAAGAAGGGGTTGAAATCGATCCAGTGGCGCTGGTGAAAGATCCCACCGCTTCTCCCGAGCGGCTCGCGGGAAGCGCGGAGCTGGCCGAAAAGATGAAACAGGCCCTCGATGCCCTCACGCCTGCGGAACGCACCGCAATCGTCATGCGCCACTGGGAAGGCTGCGCCATCGAGGAGATCGCAGCGGTTCTGAAATCCAACACCAACGCCACGAAGAATACCGTCTTTCGCGCGGTCGCCAAACTCCGCAAGGCGCTCGAGCCCTTTTCAGAATTTCGCAACACCGCGCGAGCCATGGGAACGGAATCATGAATCACATGACAGAACAAGAACTGATTGCTTACCGCGACGGCGAGACTCGGGAGCGCGAGCGCGTCGCGGGCCACCTGAACGAATGTGAAGTCTGCCGCCACGAAATGGACCGCATCGAAGCCGTCTTCGCTGCGCTCGACGCCATGCCGGTGCCTGATCCCGGCGGTGACTTCGCGCGCCGCGTGTGGCAGGAAATTTCTCCGCGCCTTCCGGAAAAGCGCGCTTCCTGGTGGGAGGCTTTTTTTGAACCGCGGCGACTGGTTGCTGTCGGCGCGATAGCGGCAATTATCCTGCTAGCGTTCTTCCTCGGCCGATTCACCAAGAAGAGCGCGCCGGGTGGTGAAATCGCGGATGCGGGCAAAGTTCGCGAGCGCGTTCTCGTCGTCGCCGTGGGCGATCACCTTGGCCGCTCCGAGATGGTCCTTATGGAATTTGCAAACGCCGAGCCGCAAAAAGGGGAGAAGCTCGTCAACATTTCCGCGGAACAAAAGCGCGCTGAGGCTCTCCTCGACGAAAACCGTTTATACCGTCAGACCGCCCAGCACGACGGCGACACGCTCATGGCGAGCACGCTCGACGAACTCGAACCTATTCTGCTGGACATCGCCAACAGTCCGGACGAGATCACTCCCTCGCAGTTTGAAGCCATTCAGAAACGCATCGCCGCGAAGGGAATCTTGTTGAAAGTTCGCGTGGTTCACCAGGATTTGCGCCAAAGGCGCGGAAACACCGCACCTGCGCCGGCACCGAGCGATGTGGCCAATGCGGAAAGGAATAAGACATGAGCATCGCAAACGAGTTTGGAGGTTTGTCGAAAATGATCGAAGAGAAGAAGGCGATTGCGAGCGCGCTGGCCGCGTCTCTGGTAATGGGCGGTCTATTGCTGACATGTCCCGCGTTGAGGGGCGCTACGGCGAGTCCATCGCCGTCCTCGAATAGCTCCCAGGAAGCTCAGCAAGGTCAGGAAAGCGCTGCGCAGGACAAAAGTCAGAGCGCGCAAGACCCGCAGGCACCACGTGACCGCGAGCAAGAACGTCGTGACCACGAACAGGAACGGCTCGATCGCGAGCAGGAGGCAAAAGACCGGGAGCAGGAGAAAAGAGACCGCGAACAGGAACGCCTCGATCGCATGCAGGAACTCTACAACGACGGCCGCGGTTACCTGGATGAAGAGAACTACGGAGACGCGGCTAAAAAGTTCAGCGAATTGGCGAAGATGGCCGGCACCCAAACCGATGCAGCGCTCTATTGGAAAGCTTATGCCGAAAACAAACTAGGTAAGCGCGATGTTGCTCTCGAGTCCATCGCCGACCTGAAAAAACAATTTCCGCAAAGCCGCTGGAAAAAAGATGCCGAAGCTTTGGAAATCGAAATGCGTCAAGGCTCCGGCCACCCGGTGAATCCGGACACACAAAGCGACTCTGACCTCAAGATTCTCGCGCTTCAAGGAATCATGAATAACGATCCTTCCAGAGGCATTCCCATGATCGACAAATATCTGAGCGGGTCTGCCAGTCCCAAAGAAAAATCGAAGGCGCTGTTCCTCCTGGTGCAAAGCGGCTCGCCGCAGGCTCAGGAAATGCTGGCCAAAATCGCCCGCGGGCAGAGCAATCCCGAACTCCAGCGCAAAGCCGTGGAGTATCTGGGCATGACGGGTGGACAGAACTCCGGAAAGCTGCTCGGTGAGATTTATAGCGGCACTTCTGATCCTGATGTGAAGCACGCCGTGCTGCGCGCTTTCATGATTTCCGGCAACCATGAGGATTTGGCGGCTGTGGCAAAAAAGGAGACTGACGAAAACCTCAAGCGCGATGCCATCCGCCAGTTGGGAGTTATGGGCGATCGCGCCGACTTACAGAGCATGTACCAAACCACCAGTTCCACGGAAATTAAGAAGGAAATTCTGCAAGGGCTGTTCATCGCTGGCGATTCCGCTCGCCTGGCGGAGTTGGCGCTCACCGAGAAAAATCCCGAACTGCGCAAAACCGCGATTCGCAACCTCGGTTTGCTGGGCGCGAAAGATCCGGCTTTAAAGGCCATTTACGACAAGGAAACGGACCGCAACGTAAAGCTCGAAATCATAAACGCGTACTTCCTCGGCGGAAACGCCAGCCCTCTCGTGGCCATTGCCAAGTCCGAGAAGGATCCCGAGCTCAAGAAGGCTGCAGTCAGTAAGCTATCACTCATGAATTCCAAGGAAGGCAACGACTACCTGATGGAACTTTTGCAAAAGTGAGGCACGTCATGAGCGCAAGAAACGCGAATTGCGTATCGCGATTCACCATACTGAGCCTGGGCTTCATCCTATATCTGGGTTCGGGAATCGCCGTTGCCAATGCCGCTCAGTCACAGTTTGTGAATGCAAACACGGAAACGGGGAGTGCGGGACAAGGCTTGGAAGCCGCAGTGCAACAGGTCGCGTCGCAATCGCCGCAACCGGTGTGGCTAGCCTATCAAGTGGACTCCATTGGAGGAAATCGCTCGGCATGCTGCGACTACCATGACGATGGCGACCAGAATGGCTGGTGCGGAAAATGCAATCTGGAAAAACGACCCGGCGATTCCGTCATCAGGCAGAATCAAAACGCTACCGTCAAGCTCGAACAGCCTTCGCAAGTCATCGTTCTTCTCCGCGTAGATCAGAAACGCGTCATGCGCATCCGCTTGGTTTCGGCGAATTGCACTTTGGACGCGGGAGGTCTCCGTGTCGTCTGGCTAACGGATGTAAAGCCGGCAGAAAGCGTGGACCTGCTGGCGCGCTACGTCCGCGAAGACGGGCACGCACAGGATGGCGACGGACTTGCCGAACAGGCCGTCATGGCTATCGCGCAACACGCTGATCCATCCGCCGACCGCGCGCTTGCCAATTTTGTCGCTCCCGATCAGCCTTCCTGGTTGCGGGAAAAGACTTCGTTCTGGCTCGGGGCCGCCCGCGGCAAATCCGGCGTGAAGCTGCTCGAAAAGATGGCGACAAGCGATCCGAACGGCGATGTAAGAGCCAAAGTAGCGTTCGCATTGTTTGTCAGCCATGAACCGGAGGCCGTGGACGATATGCTGCGCATGGCGAAAGGCGATCCCGAGCCACACGTGCGTGGCCAGGCGCTCTTCTGGCTCGCGCAAAAGGCCGGACAAAAGGCGTCCAACGCCATTACGGCCGCTATCCAGAACGATCCCGATACCGAAGTGAAGAAGAAAGCCGTCTTCGCGCTGAGTCAGATGCCCAAGGACGAAGGCGTCCCCAAGCTCATCGAAGTCGCCCAGAACAACCGAAACCCCGAAGTGCGCAAGCAAGCCATGTTCTGGCTCGGTCAATCCGACGACCCTCGCGCCCTGGCCTTCTTCGAGAAAATTCTAAGTCAGTAGCAAGCTCGCTTTCGTGGGCGCTCGCGTGAAATCCTTCGCGCCCACCCGATCACGGTTCTTTCGGCTTCTCTACGTTCTGTTCCGTATCGACGGAAAACAGTTTAAAACTGCTGAAGGTGTGGTACAGGATGACCCGATGGCTCGAGATTTCCCAGTACGCTTCGACTCTCTGCGGCAGCCACAGCTCCAGTTTCCGCGATTGAATCTGCACCGGCGCATAGTCTACTGAAACCACGCTACTTCGAACGTTCATCTCTGGAATGTCTTTCATTAGGCTCGTTTCCAGGTGTAATACCTGCGCGCGCTCCATCGAAATCCACGCCCTTCCCTTCAACATTCCCGGGTACGTGACCCCCTGGCTGCGAAATTGCAGCGTCCGCCGCGGCTTGTCTTTGCGCTGTTGGAATTGGATCACCCAGGCCTGCTGCCCGTTCCACTGGTCCAGCCCCAGGCAGCTCATCTCGTAGTCGGATTGCATGTTGGGATGAAAGATCAACCCAAGGGCAACCTGCCCGGTGTCTTGCCCGGTGGCTGGGAACGTATGACTTCCCGCCGACGGAGTGCGAAACTCGCGGCTGGTGCGCACTCCTTCGGCTCGCTCAAACGCGAAGACATACTCGAACACACCGGAATCGCTTTCTTCCCGAAAACCGGTCGGGTTCATCATCGCGTATTCTATTTTTTCCTGAGCGGTGAAGTTTTCGAGGTTACTGGTTAATTCCAACACGTGCGCACCGACTTCCTTCAGCACTTTGGCAGGATCGCACGGCGGAATGGACAAAAGGGACCGCAGCGGCGCATTTACGTCAGGCGGAGTCCAACCCAAATTCTTGTGCTTTTGCGGCTTCTCGCTACCATGTTCCTGCGCCGCCGGCCGCAATCCGGCGGCAACGGCGAGGCAGCCGACCGCCACCAGCGGAATCCGTTTCCACTTCGCTCTCATGTTGTATGCGCTATCTTCGTCTGCAGCCCGAGTCTACACCCGCACCGCACATCCGGACTGAATTTGTCAGTTTCACGTTTAACCCTTCATACCTCCACTTCCATCTAGCCAACCGAATCGCGTTACGGTTATGCTATCAACTTGGTTTCCGCTATGAGCGACACCTCGGCACAAGCCGCCGTCAAGCAATCACCGGTTTCTGCCATCGAGCAAGACCAGAGCCTTTCCCTGCTGTTTGACGTCAGCCGTGAGCTGACCTCCATCCTCGCGCGTGATGAACTTTTGCAGCACGTCGCCGAGCGCGTCAAAAAAATCGTCAACTATCATCTTTTTAATGTGATGGTCTGGAATGAAGCCGCTTCGCAGTTGGAGTGTATCTTTACGAAGCATTACGAGGAAGCTATCAACATTGATTTGACCCTTCCGCTTTTTAAAGGCATTACCGGCCATGCCGCGGGTAACCGGTGCGCCGTCCGCGTGGGCGACGTCCGCCTGGACCAGCGGTATGTGGAATTCCCCCACAGCGACAGAGTCCGTTCGGAACTGGTCGTTCCTCTCTTGCTTCAGGATCGCCTGATCGGCGTACTCGACCTCGAGAGCACCAATCTGAACGCCTTCACCGCCGAACACGAGCGAATGCTCGGAATCATTGGGGCATACATTGCCATTGCGCTCGAAAACTCGGGCCTATACGAGCAATCACGTGAACGCGAGCAGCGCCTACAAAGCGATCTCGACACCGCCCGCGAAATTCAACGGCAATTGCTCCCCCAAGGCAAGCGGCAGGTTGCTGGTCTCGATGTCGCCTCTGCCTACGTTCCCGCGCGCCAACTGGCTGGGGACTTTTATGATTTTCTGCCCTACGGCACCGGACGTTTGGGACTGGCTTTAGGAGACGTCTCCGGCAAAGGCACCGCCGCTGCTCTATATGCCGCCATGACCGTCGGCATCCTCCGAGAGTACACGCAAGACCATCGCTGCTGGCCAGAGGAGATGCTTTCTGCGCTGAACACCCGCCTCAACGCCGCTCACATGAGTCCAAACTATGTCGCTCTCATGTTCGCGGTTTATGACGCGAGTCTGTCCCAATTAATGATTGCCAACGCGGGCGCCCCGCGTCCGATTCTTGTCCGCGAAGGACAAATCCAGGAAATCAAAATCGACGGCACTCCGTTGGGAATGTTTGCGGGCACGGAGTATGAAACCGTAACGCTTGCGCTGCAGCCCAACGACATCCTCGTCTTTGCCTCAGACGGCATTTTGGAATCCATGAATGCGCAGGATCAGCCGTTCGGATTCGAACGCCTCAGGAAAGTGCTCTGCGATCACGCTCATGGGCACTCCGCCGACAGCATCTCGACTGCAATTCTGGAAGCCACGGACGAATTCAGCGGTAGGCCAAGGGAAGCTCACGATGACCGCACTCTCATCGTTTTGCGCCTGACCGAGAGCCGCCAACCACAACAATCCCTGTCATCGGACTGAGCCCGACCCGACGTTCGAGTGTCCATCGCGGATTTGTGCCACAATCCCTCACGGTCAATCTGCTCTCCTGCCAGGTGCTCTTATGGACATGTATCTGCACGTGCGCGTTTTGTTCTCGATTATTCTTGGCCTCGGAGTCTCCCGTCTCCTCACCGGAGTAGCTCGCATCGTCCAACACCCCAAGGAATATAAAGTCTACTGGGTGCATCTCTTGTGGGCCCTCTTCCTTTTTCTCTATTTGATTCACTTTTGGTGGTGGGAATACCGGCTGCAAACCGTCCAGCAATGGACATTTCCCCTCTACCTGTTTATTCCCTTTACGCCGTTCTTCTTTTTCTTCTGTGCGTGCTCTTTTTCCCAGAAGAAATGGCAGATTATGACGGCTTCAAAGCCTATTTCTATTCCCGCCGCAAATGGATCTTCAGCTTGATGATCGTGCTTTTCATCGCGGATATTGCGGATACCTGGATCAAAGGCAGCGCCTACCTTCACACTCTCGGCCCGATCTATTACATTCGAGTGGCTCTCTATATTCTACTGAGCGCGGCGGCTATCAAGATTTCGAACGAACGCTTTCACGCAGGCTTCGCTATTTTCGCCACAACCTACGAGCTGCTGCTCATTCTGAAATACTACATGACCATGGGATGACGCGGGTCGCCGTCATCGCCAGATAAACGATTTTTTATTGAGCGTGATATATACTTCTCACGGTCTACATCGCCTGGAGAACCTCCATGAGATTCGGATTCCGGCCTGTACTGACAATCGTTTCCTGCCTCCTCTGGCTCATTCTTCTGTTGTCAACCGAGACGCGCGCTCAGCAATACAAAAATTTTCGCGTCGCCGTTTACATTCCCATTTTCGTCGTGAAGCAAATGAAGGATCCGCAATGGTTAGAAACCAGTTGGGACACCATCAGCCGCCAAGTGAAAGTCGACAAAGTCTATATTGAAACCTACCGCAGCCATCAGATCGCCGATGAGCAACTTCTCGACACGATCGAGAAATTCTTCACTGATCGCGGCGTGCGAGTCGCCGGTGGAATCGCCTTCACCGGCGATGAGGCTCGCCAGTTTGAATCCTTCTGCTACACCGATCCGCAGGACCGTGATTACGTCAAGAGTGTCTCCGAACTCACCGCGCGACACTTCGACGAAATCATTCTCGACGACTTCTTCTTCGTGAATTCCAAGCGCGATTCCGACATTGCCGCCAAAGGGACGAAGAGTTGGACGCAATTCCGGCTCGACTTGATGGACGACGCGGCACGCACGCTGGTGATCGGACCTATCAAGAAGATCAACCCGAAAGCCAAGGTCATTATTAAATTTCCGAACTGGTACGAACACTTCCCCGGCCTCGGCTTTGATCTCGACAAGGAACCAAAACTCTTCGACGGCATCTACACCGGCACGGAGACTCGCGATCCGGTCATCTCCGATCAGCATTTGCAGCAATACGAGAGCTACCAGATCTTCCGCTACTTCGAAAACATCAAGCCCGGCGGGAACGGCGGCGGTTGGGTCGATACCTTCGGCACTCGCTACGTGGACCGCTACGCCGAGCAGCTCTGGGATACCATGTTCTCCAAATCTCCAGAGATCACTCTGTTTTTCTACGGAGGCCTGCTCCAGCCCGTCGCGCCTGGCGACCGCGACGCCTGGAAGGATCTACCCACCAGTTTCAACTACGACCAGATGCTCGCTTATCGCGATGCGAACAAATCCGCTGCATCCACGATGGCGCGCGTCGCGGGATATTCGCTCGATCAGGTTGATCCCATCGTCGGTCAGCTGGGAAAACCGATTGGCATCCAAAGCTACAAGCCTTATCAATCGGTCGGCGAGGATTTTCTGCACAACTATCTCGGCATGATCGGCATTCCGATCGACTTGCATCCATCGTTTCCCACAGATGCAGACGTCGTTTTACTTACGGAGTCGGCAAAATTCGATTCGGACATCGTCAGCAAGATCAAAGGGCAACTGCAGGCGGGAAAGAATGTAGTGATTACGTCTGGATTGTTGCGCGCCCTGCAAGGCAAAGGTATCGAAGACATCGTGGAGCTGCGCTTCACCGGCAACCGTGTCGTCGTGCATGATTACCTGCGGGCGTTCGGCGCCGGCGCGGGGAGCACCCTAGGCGACAAAAACAATCCCGATGTCCTGATTCCCGAAATCCGTTTCCTGACCAACGACGCCTGGGCCCTGGTCCGTGGCATCGCCAGCGGCAACGGTTTTCCGATTCTGCTGATGGACCGCTATTCGAAGGGCATTCTTTTCGTTCTAACCGTCCCGGATAACTTCACTGATCTTTACAACCTGCCGCCTCAGGTCCTCAGCTCCATCAAGTATTACATCCTGGGAAACTTTCCGGTCCGCTTGGACGCACCGAGCAGAATTAGTCTGTTCGCATACGACAATCAGACCTTTATCGTCCAATCCTTTGCCGACACGAAAACCGATGTGACCCTATCCATCAGCGACGGTGTCTCCAAAGTTAAGAATCTCGTAACCGGTGAAATTATCTCCGGCGAAACACCCGCTCCGCCCCAACGCCCGCCGCGCGTCTCCTTCGGCCCGCAGCGCACCAATTTCCATATCACGTTGCAGCCTCACAGCTACGCCGCCTTCGCCGAAATAAAGTGAACCTTTTTCCGGTAAGGCACTAGGGTTCATCGGAACTTGATCAGGATCGTCTTGCATGTCTGGATCTAACTCGTGGCTGAACAGTGACGCGCTCTTCTTTGACCGCGTCGCCGATGATCTGATGTATACCCATGCGCCCATTTGGGAAGCCGCTGAGCCAAGTCAGGACCCGACGAGTTGCCGCCATCTCAGTCCCTCCCCTAACACAACTATTCAGACAGGTGGATCCGACTGCTGTCGACCGAACTAAACGCAAAAACGGCGCCCCGTTTTTTCGGAGCGCCGTTTTTGCAACAATCACTCTCTCAAGCTTTTCTTAGCGCGCCAATGGCCGCTGAAACACCGGCATCCCAGGGCGCCGCAGCGGATACCCCTGCGGTTGACCATGGGCTTGCGCGGGAATCAGCCCATTCGAATGGCTGGCATGACCGATGTGCCCGTGCTGGCCATTTCCATTCGACGGCGCGGGCTGCGGCAGCCGCGCCGGATTACCGATAGGGCGCAGGGTGATAGGAGCCGCGTTCACGTGATCGCTGATGGCTTGCAACCGCTTCAGGATCGACTGCCACTGTTCCCAATCCAGTTGCCGCAGGAACGGCCGCAGCCCCTGGATGAACGGATCCTCCAGCAGCGCCTCTCCATCCGATTCCGGAATAAAGAACCGGTTCAATCCCACGTTCAAAGCCTCGGAGATCTTTTCGAGCGTCCCCAGGCTCGGGGTCATCTGTCCGCTCTCGATGCGCGACAGATACGAGCGGCTGACCTTCGAGCGCGACTGCAACTGGCTTTGCGTCATCCCGCGAGACTCCCGCAGTTGGCGAATCCGCTGGCCGATATTCTCTACCGTCTCCTGATTCGCGAACTTCGTGGCGGTCACTTCGGGCGCCGCCTGCTCCTGCGGAGCCTCCTGCGGAATCAAATAATCCATCCGCTGGGGCAATACGCGCACGCAGCGTCGGCAGTTGCCGGTTCGCGTTCGGTATTGGACCAGTCCGCAAGTCTTGCAGCGAATGACCTCCCGATCCATCTCCAACGTGTTCATCATGGTCTCTTTTTCCATAGTCACAGACACCGGAACTCCTCGCTGACTTGTGTTTTTCTTCCGGCGTGCGGATAGGAGGGAACGTCGGAACGTTCTTGGAGGGGAAGGCTTGTTACTGGCGCGAAGGGAGTGTCCCTCAGATGCGCAATTCCTGTCAAGAATATTTTTAGGAATCTTTTGCGGGAATCAACCGAAATCGCCCTTGTTTACGCCGGTTTTTCGCCTGTCCGTCCGGTCGGGGTCTGCGCCTCTCTTCAGCCGATGGTAGCTTCGGCGCGGCAGCACAACTACATATTGTGCTTCAGTTCTGAAATTCTCTATTTCCCATTTCGGCACAATCCGAGCGTTCATAGCATAGGCTTCAGCCTGTGCGCCATCCAGCGCGGTATTGCGCTCACAGGCTGAAGCCATGCTACCGGTCTTGGCTGCGTGTCCTCTGTGTTAAATTCCCATGTCGAATCTCGAAGGGGAAAACAAATGCCGACGCGCGAAGATGCCTGGAAGCTTCTCTGCGAATACACACAATCCGAAAGCCTCCGCAAACACATGCTTGCCGTCGAAGCATGCGTCCGCGCCTACGCCCGCAAAAATGGTGCGGACGAAAACCTCTGGGGCCTCGCCGCTCTCCTCCACGACTTCGATTACGAGCGCTGGCCCAACAACGACCACGCCCCCGACCGCGAGCATCCCGCCGAAGGCGCCAGAATACTCCGCGAGCACGGCTACAACGAAGAACTCATCCGCGCCATTCTCTCCCACGCGGAATACTCCGGTGTGCCCCGCCAGACTGCTCTCGAGCACACGCTGTTCGCCTGCGACGAACTTGCCGGCTTTCTCACCGCCTGCACTTACGTCCGTCCTTCCAAAAGCATCCTCGATCTTGAAGTCAGCTCGGTCAAAAAACGAATGAAAGACAAAGCCTTTGCCCGCGGCGTCAGCCGCGAAGACGTAATCAAAGGCGTCGAGGAACTCGGCATCCCTCTCGACGAACACATCGCCTTCTGCATCGCCGCCATGCGCGAACAAGCTGATGCCCTCGGCCTCCGCGGCTCGATCTAGCACTGTCACGCCAGGCGTTCGGCCGCAACCGGTTTCTATCGGCATTTGACAACTATCATGCAAGGCTAGACGCTCGGCTCACTTCTGTTTCTTCCGGGGCCGCCTTCCGGCGGCCCTTTTTTTTGCTCGCCTCGCGGACTCCCAATCCAATTTGCCATTGCGCGCGTACTTCCTTCGACAGGGCAAATGTCCGTCGTTCCCGGCGTGGAACATTCCCTTCGAAGGAGATGGTCCAATGAAAACCACGTATCTTCGCACCGCTTTGGCAGGCCTCACGCTCGCCGCATGTGTTGCGCTCGCAAGCTTCACAGTCGTCGCTCAGCCTCCCAATACTCTCTACGACCGGCTTGGCGGCAAACCGGCCATAACTGCGGTGGTCGACGAATTTGTCGCGCGCGTCGCCGCCGACAAGCGCATCAACAGCTTTTTCGCAGGCGTAGCCGGCGATCCCAACCGCCTCGCCGCATTCAAAGGCAAACTGGTCGACCAGATCTGCGAAGCCAGCGGCGGGCCCTGCAAATACACTGGGAAAGACATGAAGTCCGCTCATGAAGGAATGGGCATCACGGAAGCTGACTTCAATGCTCTCGTGGAAGATCTCGTCGGAGCGCTCGATAAATTCAAAGTCGCGCCCGATGACAAGCAAACGCTTCTCGGAGTTCTCGGTGCCATGAAGAAGGACGTCGTCGAGAAGTAAACAAAAAATTGGTGCGCCCCTAACCGCATGAGCGGCTTCGGCGGCGCAAAGTGTCCCTCTCCGATTTTCAGACTCTGCCGCGAGTAGCCGAACGCCGCTCCCTCGTGTAGCATGAAACAGTTCTGAAAAAAGGAGAGTCCATGACGCGACCCGCAGGTACGTACGCCGTTTTTGAAACTTCCCTGGGAAACATTGTCGTCAAACTGCTTGAAAAGGAAGCGCCCAAGACTGTGGAGAACTTCGTCGGTCTCGCTGAAGGTTTAAGGGAATTCGTGAACCCGATGACCGGGAAGAAGGAGAAGCGAAATTATTACGACGGCCTGACTTTCCACCGCGTGATTCCGCAATTCATGATCCAGGGCGGCTGCCCACGCGGAGACGGGCGCGGCGGTCCTGGCTACTCCTTCGCCGATGAATTCCATCCATCCCTGAAGCATTCGAAAGCCGGGAAACTCTCCATGGCCAACTCCGGACCGAACACCAACGGCAGCCAGTTCTTCATCACCGTCGCCCCCACGCCTCACCTCGACAATCGCCACACCATTTTTGGCGAGGTGGTCGAAGGGCAGGATGTGGCGGACAAAATCTCCAACACGCCGCGCGACGGCATGGACAAGCCTCGCACTCCGGTCACCATGAAAGTCCGCATCGAACGAGTCCCCTGATTTCAGGACGGCCATGCTCACGCCCGCGCGGCTAACGCAATTCACGGTCGAACTGATTTTCGTGCTCCTGGGGGTCCTGGTGATCTGGCTGGGGCTTCATGGCCGCATCAACTTCAATCCTCGTAGCATTCCGTGGCTGGCCATCAGCATCGGTGTGATTGCCTGGGGAGCACTGGCGCTCGCCAAGCCCGATCCGTGGTGGATGCGCTGGCAGAAGTGGAATCGCGGAGGCTCGATGGTTCTGCTCGGCTTGTTGATGCTCGGTATCGGACGCATTCCATTCGGTTGGGTCGGGCGCTTTTTGGCCCTTTGCGGCTTCGTGCTGATCCTTCGCGGCGTTTTCGGTTCGGTTTTAATTTTGCGGCAGCGCTGAAGCAAGTTCCTATATAATCCCCCCCTATTCCGAAACCCTCCAGCCCGATGTTCCGCCCAAGGCCGGACGTGGAACATAGTCACGCTAAGCAAGGAGAAGACCTGTGCTCAAAGAATTCAAAGAATTCGCAATGCGCGGCAGTGTGCTGGACCTCGCCGTCGGCGTCATCATCGGCGCCGCTTTCGGCAAGGTGGTTTCTTCTCTTGTGGATGATGTCTTGATGCCGCCACTTGGACGCCTGATTGGCAAGGTGGATTTTTCCAACCTGTTTGTTAATCTCGGCGATACGCATTTTGAAACTTTGGCGGATGCAAAGAAGCTCGGCGCTCCCACGCTGAATTACGGCAACTTCCTGAATACCATCATCAACTTTCTGATCGTGGCCTTCGCGATTTTCTTGCTGGTCCGCGCGGTGAACAAATGGTTGCCGAAACCGCCGGCACCGGTCACCACAAAGGAATGCCCCCAATGCGCCATGCCCATCCCCGTCGCCGCCAAGAAGTGCGGCCATTGCGCCAGCGCAGTCTAATTGATTCACGGAAGGTTCCGAGGACCGGACCTTCGCAAAAATTGACAAGGCTTTAGCCGCTGAGGAGAGAAAAACGACCGCTTACCTTCAGGTTTTTTCTGGCTTCTTTTTCAAGTTGGACTCGACGTGCGCTCGCAACCGAGCCACCAGTGCCTCTTCTTCTCCATCATTTAATTCCTTCTGGACTTCCTCCAGCGCAAAATGAACTACGTCGTGGTGATGCAATTCTAGCGGCGCGATCGCCTCGTTGAAACGCAGCCACAGCCGGTGAATCAAGTTCACTTCATTCGCCGTAAGGTTGGGCGCGTGCGGCCCCAGCACTTTGTAAACCTTGTCGCCATTCTGCAAGTGAATTTCGAGGTTGAATTGCGGTTTGGGGTCCCCCAGCTTCTCCCAGGCGTCGCCAATATGCCGTGCCTGTTCTTCCGTCGGCTCCTTCGGAGAATGGCCAAGCACGATGGTGCTGGATTGCAACGAAGTCGCAGCCCGCAGGATGCCGTCCCACAAATCACTCGCTGCCACAATCGCCAGCCGGATGCTCTTCCCGCGTTTTTCTGCCATCGACAGCGCCTGGGTGAACAATTGCTGCTCGATGCTGCCGAATAGTTGCTCGGCATCCAAATCGTATTCGGCGGACGCGGAACGCCGCAAAAGCCGCACGTGCAGAACCACGACGTCCCGGCGCCCCGGCTTCACCCGATCGAGCACGCTCCCCAGATGATAAAGCGCATGAATATTGCTGACCGGCACGAGGATGTTTCCCGGACGGGCGCCCACGGCCTCGGGCGTGAGTTCACCTTCCATAGCCAGATGGAATTGATCCATCTCTTCATGGTGCGCGGCGGCACGTCCGCGCCGGGAGATTTTCTCGGAAATCGTAAAAACGATGAACAGAGCCACAGAAAAGATTCCGCCCGCAATCGTGGCATCTTTCTTGGTAAATAGATTGACAACCGCAATACCGAACAGCGTCAGGGTAATCAGACCCAGGCCAACAGGTATTTCCACCCCGAAAATATGGAAATTCAGGGGCACTCGATATTCGCGATCGCCGGGATGCGTGTAGCGCAACACCAGCACCGCCACGCCCTTCATGGCAAAACTCCAGATCACGCCAAACGCGTAGAGGTTCGCGAGGAAATCGACATTGCCGCGGCTAATGATGATGGTCAGAATCTGTAGCCCCGCGATGATGTTGATGATGCGGTAGGAAGTCCCAAATTTCCGGTGCGGCTGCCGGAACCAACTGGAAAGCACCCCGTCTTCCGACACCCGGTTGAGCACTCCGTTCGAACCAACGATTGCTGTGTTCACGGCCCCGGCCAAAATCATCGTGCCGACGACGACGACAAACCCGTGGAAGATGAGCCGCAGCAGAAACGGACCTTCCAGGTTCATGGCTAGTCCGCCGATCAGGTTTTCCAGAAAATTCTGTCGCGTGGTGTCCGGAATGATCATCACGGCGAAGAAAGACACCAGCGAAGTGAACACCAGGCTATAGATGAAGATGACGAGCCCGGTTTTCTTCAGGTTCGGCAGTTTAGGGTGCTCGATTTCACGATACACCTGCGCGAGCGATTCTTCCCCACTCATGGCCAGCACCGAGTGGCCCAGCCCCACAAAGATCGCAATCAGTCCTGCGAAATGCGCAAAGTGCACGCCGTAAAGCCAGCCCATCGCGTTAGGTCCAAGTTTCAAATTGCGTGGATGCGGGAACGGAGGCAATGCCGGGTGGCGTAGGAAGACCGTATACAGACACCAGCCAATCAGGATCACGACCATGACCGTCGTGACTTGCATGATGCGCATGGCCTTCTGGCTGGATTCGTGGACGCCTTTGATGTTGTACCACCAAAAATACGCCGTGCAGAGAATCGCGAAGCTCGCGGCGCCAAAATTAGGCGAAACGTGAAATCCGAGATGAATGTAATCGCTGGTCTCGTTGATCAGGCCGACAATATACTGGCCAGCGGACACACCGCTGATCGGGCCGGTCAGAATGTAGTCGAACATCAAGGCGGAAACGCTGAACTTCGCCAGCGTGCTGCCCATGGCCTCCTTGACTACGCGATAGACGCCACCGCGCACAAACATGCTGCAGCTTTCCACGTAGATCGCGCGGACCGCGTAGGAAAACAGCATGATCCCCAAGATGAACCACGGCGCGGCTTTACCGATGTAGCTCTCCGCCTCGCCGCCGGCATAGTAAGCGGAGGACGCGAGGTCGTTCAGCACGATTGCAGCGGCGCGCCAGAAGGAAATGAAACTCAGGAGCGCGGTGGTCGCTACGAGAACACGGGGAACACCGTTCCCTTGGCTGCCCGGGGCAGCCGGGTTTTGGGGATTGCTGCTCATTGACGGGTGTTTAGACCTGCAGGCATTAATGCTCGCATTTTTTCCGCGGCAAGTCCAGTTTGCGCAGGAATCTAACCGTTTTGACCCCGCCAAATCACGCGAAACATGCTACTTAGACGCCACCGAAGCGCCGCGAAACGCTTTGGCGCATTCCTCGCAAGAACACAGGGTGCGAAGGTAGGCATAACTGAAAATCCCCGTCGAATGGCCGTCATTGAAACTGATCTGGATTGCGTAATTGCCGACCTGCGTGGCTGCCTGCGCGCGCAGTTTCGGCTTGTACATGGGCAGAAGCGGCGAAGCTGGAAATTTCTCCGCCGGATGAGATTCTTTCTTTTCCCGTTCGTCGTTGCAAGTCGCACAGGGACAGTTGTCTCTGAGAAAGGCGAAGTCAAAATGGCTGGAGTGGCCGTCGGCCCACCTAATGTCGACACCCGATCCCGTTTTCACGTGGACTTTTACGTCTTTTGGTTTCTTTCGTAGGTCGAGGGGTTCCGGCATGGTTGCTCAGCGGCGATGCGGATCTTCTTTGTGGTTGCAGCATTCCCCGGGCGGGATGGGATTCCCGTGCGGGCAGGTCGTCGGATGACCCAGGAAGCTGCAAATACGCTGATCCAATTCCGGACTAATAATGTGTTCGAACTTGCAGGCCTGGCTGTGGGCTTCGTGCTCGTCGATGCTGAAGGTGTCCTTGAAAAGCCGTTCCGCCAGCCGGTGCCGGCGCACCACGTCCCGCGCCCGGCTCTTCCCACGATCGGTGAGCTGCACCTCGTGATCTTCTCTCACGGAAACCAGGCGCAAATCCTCCATGCGCGCCAATGTTCGCACCGGGTCCACGCCGCCCGGAGTGCGAATATGTTCCACGTCCGCGCGGTTCCCCTCTTCGCCGCAGACCCAGATCTGTTCGAGCAAATGGTCAAAGTGAATGCCGTCATCCATGGAGATACGCTGATCGACAGCCAGATGCCCGTGAGCCAGCTCGATCTTGCGATCCGCCTGCTGCGCGATATCGGGGTCATGAGTAACCATTAAAATTGTGTGGCCCGCCTGGTGCAGTTCGCGGAACAACCCGATCACAATTTCTTCGTTCGCTTCGTCCAGGTTGCCGGTCGGCTCGTCCGCAAGGATCAGCTTCGGATGATTGATCAAAGCTCGGGCGATGGATACGCGCTGTTGCTCTCCGCCGGACAGCTGCGATGGCAAATGCGTCAGTCGATTCCCGAGTCCAACGCGCTTCAACGCCTCGGCAGCCTGGGCCTCATCGGTCATGCTGTGAAAATATTGCGCCAGCATTACGTTTTCGAGCGCGTTTAAATACGGCACGAGATGAAATTGCTGAAACACAAATCCGACCTTTTCCGCGCGGTAACGCACCAGATCGTTTTCACTCAAATCCGCCAAGTCCACTCCATCGACAACCACATGTCCTGAAGTGAGCGTGTCCAATCCGCCCAAAATATTGATCAGCGTCGTCTTCCCGGAACCCGAAGGTCCCATCAGCGCCACCCATTCCCCCGCTTGGATGTTCATGGAAATGCCGTTCAGCGCGCGCAGCGTCCCATAATCCTTCACCAGCGCATCGATTTTGACCTGGGCCTTCAATCTGCACCTCGAAACACAGACGCTGGCCGGATGCTCGCCAGGCGGCGCAACGGAAACGCACTCGCTATGGAAGTAATTACGGTAAGAGCTACTGAAACAGGATACACAATCCAACGCGGCTCCGCAGCCACGCCAAATACCGTCTTCCCAAGCCAGATTGAGCCAACGATGCCGATCGCCGAGCCGAGCAGTCCCGCTACCATTCCGAGCAGGATGGACTCTGTCAGGAACAGCCGCACCACCTGACGCACTGAACCGCCAATTGCCTTCATCAAGCCCACGTCGTGCTTCCGTTCCACGGCCACATTGCTCATCCCGGCCATTACACAAAGGAACGTCAGAAACAGCACCAGCAGAACGGTTACGGAGAGAATGCCACTGATGCGGTTGTAAATGCGGCTCTCCGCCTGCGCGAATTGCTTGATGCCGTTCACGCTTGCGCCGGGCAACCGCTGATTTAGTAAGGAAATGAAAGACTTCAGCGAATCCGGCGTTGCAGTAACACTGAGCTGGATCAAGCTAAGGCGCTCCTCGAGATCGGCCAGAGACTGCGCGGTTTTCAGTTTCGTGAAAACCTGAGCGTCTTCCGCGCCACCGGTAGCCACCACGGCGAACACCTTGCACGACGCCGTTCTTCCCCGATTCCGCAACCGCAACGAATCCCCCGCGTGCACCTTGAATTGAGCCGCAGCTTTTGCCCCGATTTCGCAAGCCTCCGGATCGTTTTCGAGATTCGCCGCGTATTCCGCGCGTTGTCCAGGCCGAATTTCCGTCAATCCGTGTCCCTCAGTGCCCGCAATTACCGCTGGCTCGAAACGCGTCCCGTCCGTTTTCGCCACTTCTCCGATCAGATAAAGGAATCCAACCGCGGGAACCGGCTTGCCTTCGTACTCTGCGGGGAGTTGTGCAAGCAAGCTCTCATCCAGGGTAGCCCCGCCTGCATTTTCGTCGTTCGCCGGTCGCGAGGTGACGATTACATTCGCTCCCAGGGCGCGAAATTCCGTTGTCAGCCGCTTCTTCGCGTCCATCTGCAAATTCAACAGCGCGCTGGTTACCGCTGCGCCCGTGCCCAGTGCCAACAGAATCACGAACAGCCGCCCATAATTCGTCGTAAGCAGCCTGCGTTCGATCCGCCAGAACATGGAGAAGCCGTCCATCATTCTCCTCGTAGAATGGGCGCTGGATCGTAGCGCGAAGCCTGGCGGAGCGGAAACGCGCTACCAAGAAGGGTGATCGCCGCCGCCAGCGCAAGAATGATCAGTAGAACAAATAGTTTCGGCTCCGGCGCGAACCCGAAAATTCGCTGGCCCAACACGCGCGCCAGCACAATGCCAACAGCGTATCCAATGCCCCCGCCGACAAACGCAAGCAACAGCTGTTCAGCCGCGAGTAGCACGCCGACCAATCCAGAATTTGCCCCAAGCGCCTTCATCAGTCCAATTTCCGACCGTCGTTCGATGACGGACGCCGCCGCTGAAGCTCCCACCGCTAGCGCCGCAGCCAGCAACGCGGCAAACGTAACCAGCCACAACAACGTGCGCACATGAGTCAGTACATTCCCCTCCCCCTCGGCTACGCGCCGGATTACGCGCACGTCTGTGCCTTTCAAAACCTCGCTGATTTGCAATGCAATCGACGAAACATAGGGTGAGCAATACCACTTGTCATATTCCGCTGCGGTCATCGACCTCGGATCGCGGCGCGCAAACGCGTCTTCCGGCTTGGTTAGCGCGCTCACATACAACCGGCGGTACTCGCCCGGCTTGCCCGCGATTTGTTGCGCAATCGCAAGTGGTGTTACAACTGCATCGTCTTCCGGGCCGCCACTCGTGAGAATGCCCACAACTTTTAGCGCCCGCCAGCTCGTCTTGCCGCTCGCGCGTACATTGATCGTGTCGCCGCGCTCGATTCCCGACCGCTTGGCGAGCAATGCCCCCACAACGCACTGGTCCGCCCCTTCCTTGAACCACTCTCCTTCGACATTCCACCAAGGACTGGTCTTTTCTATGCCCGTGACATAGCTGGTTCCGTCCGGAATCGCAACCGAATGCTCCCGCCAAGTGCCAGTCAACGTCGCGTGTCCCACTCCATCCGGACTCGACCAGTTCTTCGAGGCTGGCGACCAAGCTTGAACGGGCACTTCGAGAATCGGCGCAAACGCCACAATGTTGTAGCGCCAGAAAATCGTCTTCAATTTCCCAAGATCCGCTTCCGGGAGGTAGGTTCCCTCGTTCGCCGGACGGTAATCCACGCCGCCAATCTCTAGCGGCAACGAGTCCGCTTCCGGGGTCACCAGCAAATTCGCACCCAGGCTGCGAAATTCCTTCGCTAGTCGGTCTCCCACATCCAGAGACACACTCAACGCAGCCGTCGCCACGGCCATTCCCATCGCCAAGGCAGCCATGCTCAGAATTTTGCGGCGGGGGCGTCGCGTGAAGGAATCGGCTACGAGTCGCAGGAACATTTTCCTCAGGTGTGAAACGACTCTCCTATTGCGGTATGTCTTGCGCCGCCTTGGTCATTGCAGACGCGTTGAAAACGATGTCATTGCCTTCAATCTGCGAAGGAAACCCGATGGGATTGCATCCGCCTTTTTGCCCAATCGACGGAATATAAATGGCGGAACCGCAATGCCGGCAGATAACGTTCTGTCCTTCCTGTCGATAGCCTTCCGCGCCGCAAATAAGGCAGGCATCGAGCGCCGTGCCATAACCGTTGGGCTTCTTGATGACCATGAAGCGGATCGACTGGCCCTCCGTGATTAGCGTGAACAAATGCAAATTTCCATCCCGCACTTCTGACACGGGTATTCGCACAAGGTTGTTGACCGCCTTTATCGGCCTGGCTTGCGGCGGCGCGGAATTCACCTTCGCATAAATAAAATCTGCGGTCAGCGCCAGCACAACACCGAGACTTGCAAATGCCGCTGCCATCATCCAAAGCCGCTGCTTACGATTCCTGCCTTCCATCAGGCGCCGTTCCGCATCATTCATCGGTATAGCCGGCGGCTTTGCGCTAGACGCATTCTGCCACTCCCGAAAAATCATCACGATCACAGCGCCAAAAACAAAAACAAAAAAGAACAGCTCATTCCGCACGATCGGCCCCAAAATGGCCATCTCCGTCTTGCTGGACGGGATCCACTGCGCTTCGCTCAATTCGTGCAATCCAGTCACTGCCAACTGGATCGCCACTAGAATCAGAATCGAGCTAGTCACCGCAAAAAAACGATGTAGCGGCACTTTTAGCGTGCCCTTGAAAAAGAATACGCCGACCGCCACCGCCGCCGCGATTCCCGCCACCGTTCCGATCCAGGTCTGCAATCCTTCCGTGGACATTTCCACCGCGCGCAAAATCAGCGCCAGCTCCGCGCCCTCGCGCAACACCATCAGGAAAACAAACATGCCAATGCCCCATCCCGCCGCGGAGCCGCCACGCCCGGCATACTTCTCCACCTTTTCCTCGATTTCCTTCTTCAGGTGTTTCGCGACGCTGTTCATCCACAGGATCATGGTGACCACAAAAAACGAAGCCACCAGATACATCAAACCCTCAAAGCCATCTTCGCTGATGTCGAAACGTTCCAGCGCAATGGCCACCGCCAGGCTCAGCGCCACGGCTGCCGCCACTCCTCCCCAAACGTAGCGAGACAAATGCGCTCGCCCAGTGCGGGCCAGATAAACCAGCACAATGCCCACGACGAGCGAGGCTTCCACGCCCTCGCGAAGGGCGATCAAAAATGCAGAGAGCAACGAAAACTCCAGTTGAAAATCATTTGCAACTAAAATCCAGTCTACCCCCTCCCTTCTTCTCCGTCAAGGTCCCGTAACATACGCATCTTTTCTCCACCGCGCTGTAGAATGAGGACTTGTGCGTCTAACGACTCATATGGTCCGTGATCTCTGCCGCACGTTGCTGGCTCTCGTCCTCTCTTGGCTTTTGGCTTGCCCAAGCTTGCGTGCCCAGGGTCACCAAACGGCCGCAACCTCCGACGATCCTCGCGCAATGGTCAGGCCAGACCCGAAACGCGCCAAAAAACTCGTGGAACTTGGAACAAAGGAAGAAGATGCCGGCTCTTACGAAGCGGCACTGTCGGCCTACGACGAAGCTGTCCGCTACTCGCCCTTCGACCTCACCATCGTCGGAAAAGCGGCGGCCCTTCGCTCGAAACTGATTCACGCCTATGTGGATAACGCGGAAAAATTGGCGGTGGAGGGCAATCTTCAGGGCGCCACACAACAACTCGCCGCCGCCCTGCACATCGATCCCAACAACGACACGCTCCAGGAACGCCTGAAGCAGATGGAATCGATGCGAAACGAAACACGAAACACCGCGCTCGAAGAGCCCGCAGAAGGGTTGCCGCAAATCTTTCCGTCCAAGGAAACAAAGAACTTCCATTTCCAAACGGATCTGCACAGCGCCTACGAGCAGGTTGTTTCCACGTACGGTCTCAAAGTCAGTTTTGATCCCGATCTTCCCGCCCGAAACGTAAAGCTTCGGCTTGATGACGTTAACTTCGACACCGCCATGAAGGTTCTAGCTCTCGAAACCGGAACATTTTGGAAGCCGCTGAATTCAAAACTGATTTTCGTGGCCGCGGATACCACCGAAAAGCACAAAGCTTTCGAGACCGTTATCGAGCAGACCTTCATGCTTCCGGATTCGGTCTCGTCCACCGAAATGGCCGATGTGGTGAAGGTCGTTCGCGATTTGACCGGTGCCCAGCGCGTGCAGCAATCGGCCAACGCTCACAGCCTGACGATCCGCGACACCATTCCGCGCGTGCATCTTGCTGGCGCCATCATCAAGGATTTGGAGCAGGCTCACGGCGAAGTGCTGCTCGAGTTTCAATTCCTCGAAGTCGACCGCAACAACGCCATGAAGCTTGGAATTACCCCACCCGCCAGTTTCACCGTTTATTCCGTCCCTCCCAACCTCGCAAGCGCTTTGCGCACCGCCCCCAGCTACACCGCGCTTCTAACACTCTTAGCTTCCATTTTTGGCACCGCCGCTACAGGCGGCATCACCAGTCTTGCTTCCGCGATTCCTCCTATCGCGGCCTTCGGTGGCGGCAAGACCACCTTTCTTCTCACTCTCCCGAGCGTGTCCGGCGACTTTTCAAAATCGCTTTCGCTGGTCCAGAGCGGACGGCAGGTGCTGCTGCGAGCAGAAGACGCCAAACCCGCTACCTTTTTTGCCGGCCAGCGCTATCCCATCACACTTTCCTTGCTGTCCGGAAGCTTGGGCACCGGCGGCCTCACTCCGAGTGTGGGTGGCGTTGCCACCACCACGATTGGCACGCAACAATTCCCCGTGGGAAAAGGCCCGGTCGCTTTTGCCTCGGCGGATCTTCGCGGCAGTGGCAATCAGGATCTCGCCGTCGTCAACCAGGAGGACAATTCCATCACGATCCTACTGAACCAAGGCACGGGAGCTGTGTCCCAGTTCGCTCAAGCAACCGGTTCGCCGATCGTCTTGGGTCCCACGGCCTCGGGTTCAACACCAACCGGCGGCATCGTGAGTCCGGCAGTGCCATTGACGATCTCAAGCGCCACCTTGAAATCCGTCGCGGTTACACCCGGCGCAGCTTCCGTCGCTCCTAAAGGCACACAGCAATTTACGGCAGTCGGAACCTTTAGCGATGGCACGACGCAGGACATCACCTCGACGGTTAGCTGGTCCTCCTCAAACACGGCCGTCGCCACGATTGGTTCACAGAACGGCCTAGCCTCGGGCCAGGGAGCGGGTACGACGCAAATCACCGCGACCTTAGGAAGCGTGGCAAGCCCAGCGGCGACACTCACCGGGACATCAGCAATACTGCAATCCATCGCCGTCACGCCGACAACGGCATCTATCGCTAGGAATGGCACAGTGCAACTTTTTGCAACCGGTACGTTTAGTGACGGAACTAAACAGAACGTCACCTCCAGCGCCACGTGGACTTCCTCCAAAACCGGCGTGGCCAGTGTCGGCGCCGGCTTGGTCCGCGGTCTCGCAGCCGGCTCAACACAAATCACCGCTACGCTTGGCGGTGCGACCAGTCCCGTGGTGCCCATTACCGCGACTTCCGCCACCTTGAAGTCCATTGCCGTAACTCCGTCGAGTCTCGCCATCGCCGCGGGCACTTCGATCCAGTTTACCGCCACGGGAAGCTATAGCGACGGCAGCGTTCAGAACGTCACTTCCGCGGTAGCTTGGGATTCTTCGAATACTTCTGTCGCCATTATTGGCGCAAGTTCGGGCCTGGCTACCGGCGTTGCAGCCGGTACGACTTCGATCACCGCAACGCAGGGCGGCGCGGGCAGTCCGGTCGCCATTGCCATCGGAAGTCTGAACACTCTCACCGACGCGATACCCGATTTGGTCGTCGCCTCGCAGATCAACAACTCCGTGATCGTACTTCTCGGCAATGGAGACGGCACATTTACGAATCCAAAGAACGCCGTCAGTTACGTCGTTGGCAATCAACCGAGCAGCGTCGTCCTCGGGACCTTCAATACCAACACGGACGCGAATCTCGGTTTCGTCGTCACCAACTTCGCCGACAACACTTACTCCGTTTTCACCGGCAACGCCGACGGCACCTTCACGCAAGTGAAAGGCTCACCCTTTCGACTGCCCACTGGCGAAACCGGGCCAATCGCAGTTACTTCCGTCGATTTCAATGGTGACGGCAAGCCCGATCTCGCCATCGTCAACCAGACCAGTAATAACGTGACGGTTTTGGAGGGCAACGGCGACGGTACTTTCACGCCATTTTCCAAATCGCCTCTGGCAGTTGGGAAATCTCCCGTGGCAATCGCCTCCGGCACGCTCGCCGGAAGTACCGGCCCGGGTCTGGCCATCGCCAATCAGAACGACGACTCCATTACCGTGTATCTCGGCAATGGTGACGGCACCTTCAATACCGCTTCACAATCTCCGCTGGCCACCACCTCGGCCCCGGCTGGCGTCACCATTGCTGACTTTGCAGGAACGTCTACCGGCGGAATTGCCGCCACGGAAAGTAGCTCCGGCACAGTTATCGTCTATGTTGACCTCGGCAGCGGTCTATTCACAGAAGCTTTAGAGCCGGCGGCCGGCACTAATCCGAGCGCCATTCTCGCCGGTGAGTTCACCGGCAATCCCCTTCCGGACATTGTCGTCACGAACGACCTTACCGATGCCAACGGCGATGTTACTTTGCTGGTCAGCCCGACGAGCGCGATTGCAGGTTCGTCCACCACCCAGACGCCGTACCCCGGTTCGGAATATGTCGATATCGGTTTGAAGATCAAGGCCACGCCTTTCGTTCACCCGGACCGCGAAGTCACCCTGCAACTCGAATATGAACTCAAAGCTTTAACTGGCAACAGCAACAACGGCATTCCCATTATTTCCAATGAGCAGATGAGCCAAACCATCCGTTTGAAGGAAGGCGAAACCTCGATTGTCTCCGGTTTGCTCGATCGCGAGACAACGAACGTTCTCACTGGTATCCCTGGATTAGCGAAAATCCCGGGCGCGGGCTACCTGTTCGGCGTTCACACTGACTCTTTGACGAACAACGAACTACTGATCCTGATTACGCCTAGAGAACTTCGGATTCCCGATCGCGAAACGCGCAGCATTTATGCCGGTCGCGGCGATGTCAGCGGCCGAAGCGGAGTGGGCGAAGCGTCCCCGCCGCCCGCTCCCCGGCCAGAAGAGCCTGCGCCAACGGCTCCCGCTCAGCCTGTCGAACCGGCTCCGGAGCCGCCGCCCCAGCCAGCTCCGAGGCCCGAGACTCAACCGCCCCAGAATCCTCAATAAGTTGTCTTTTGGAATTGCGAAGCCTTGAACAAATTCGAGCGATGCCGGTCTAGACCGTCATTCTCCGTCCGGTCATGTACTCCACAATGGCCAGAGGCGACCGTTGCGGTTCGATAAGGGCCGATGGCGGCACAAGCAGCGTCTGTTCGAGAGCGTATTGTCCGGAAAGCACCGCGTGGCTTACGCAGTCTGTAAAGACCATCCAGGAGGAATTCGGCGGGAATTCCCAGCGGTTCTTCGGCGTGTTCTCCTGGAAATTTGCGTCCTCCTTCATGGCGTTGTGGCAGCTGTGCATCATGTCGTCATACGGCGATCGATTCGCACCGCGAAGGCCGAGCGCTCTCGCCAGGGATTGCATGCGTCGCAGAACTGGATTCTTGAGGGAAGCGGTCAACCGGCTATGTTTCACCATCAACGGACCAAACGCTTCGAAGGTTTGCGACGTCAGCCAAACGCGGCTCTGTGTCGGATTGATATTGGTGAAAAATCGTAGAATGCGCGCCCCATTCGTCGGGCGCGTCGGGAAGGAATCAAAGTGCAGCAGATCGTTTCGCGCATGCAGCCGTGCGGGGCGCCCTTGCTCTTCAATCGGCCGAAAACTGGCGAACTCCAGCTTCCACTGTCCCGCGTACGGAGCCAGAAAAGTCCTTAGAAACTCTACGGATCGCTTCGAATAGTTCGCCAGGATTCCGCGCAGCTTTTCCGCCTCCTGCACCTCATTGCGGTCCAGACCTGTAACTTTGTCTTCCAAAGGGCGGTACGCAATGTTTTTGTGATAAGCGGAACTCGATTGCTTGTGGTCTAACAGAAGCTCGCGGTCTTCGCCGGGAATTTCGATCGGTGATTGCGGCAAGAACACGATGTGTCCGCGCTCCAGCTCCCGGCATACTTCCTTTGCGCGGCCTTCCGGCCAATCCTCGCAACCGACCGGCCCATCGATCGTCACCCGTCGGCTGAAGCCCGGCGTCGCGATCTTTTCGGCTGCGGTGGCGGAATTCAAGCGAGTCTCTTTGCTCTCATAAGAAGGATTGGCGCTACGGCAACGGGTCGAACACCACCACGGGCTGGTACGTGCGCGGTACCACCGCTTCGGCGATCGCGATTAGTTTATTCTCCTGGCTAAACACGCGCAATCGCGGCGCATGCAAACCACCGCTTTCCAGTTGCGTCGTCGCTCCCGGCGGCAACTCCGTTCTTCCCACCTGCAACTGCGACGGCATGACATTGAACTTTGCTCCGTGGCGGACCTTTTTCTCGAGCACCGGCAGAACATTCGTTTTCGGATAATCCGGCAACAGATTGCCCAACGCGATGAGGCAATTTTGAAATTTTCCTTCGCGCGCCGCGCTCGCCAGCTCTTCCAGTTCGATCGCCTGGTCCAAAGAAAATTCGCCGACCGCCGTGCGGCAGATTTCGCTCAGATGTGCGCCGCAACCGATTTTCTGCCCCATATCGTGTGCCAAGGACCGGATATAGGTCCCGGACGAACATTCAATGGAAAAACGCGCTGCGGAACCCTCGATCCCGAGAAGGCGGTATTCGTATACTTCGACGCTCGCGGGCTTCAGCTCGACAGTCTGATTTTTGCGCGCCATTTCATACGCCGGCCGGCCGTGGACTTTTTTGGCGGAAAAGATAGGCGGCATTTGCTCGAAACGCCCCATAGATGCCGCTGCCAGCCGTTCGATCGATTCGCGATCCAACCGAGGAGCGGTGTCCGGCCCTGCCGCAGCGCCTTCGGAATCGTACGTGTTTGTGGCGTAGCCGAATCGGAATGTGGCGTTGTATCGCTTGCGTCGCCCTGAATAAAAGCGCACCAGCCGCGTCGCCTTGCCGAGAAGCAGCACCAGCACCCCAGTCGCGAGCGGATCAAGGGTGCCAAGATGCCCGATTTGCCGAAATCCGGCGAGATGCCGCACCGCATCCACAATGTCGTGCGAGGTCCTACCCTGTGGTTTGTTGATTACTACGGCGCCATCGAACGGCGCAGGTTGTGGTTGCCGTGCCATTAAAAGTTTCCGTTACGAGTGATTTTCAAGATTTGGTCTGGACCACACGGCCAATCGCGAAGTACCTTTTGTAGCGACCGCCTTCTGAGGCCGGCGCCTCGCCTGACGATCTACTCGCAGCCATAACCCGTCGTTCCGAGCGGAGTCCCCGAAGTGCGGAATCCCTGTTCGATCTGAACCCTTAGCACAACTCACGAACTCGCTTCCGGCGTCGAGGGCTTCTGCGCCTTCATCTGCTTCAACAACTGTTCGATGCGTTCCACGTGCTCCTGCGAAAGGTCTAGCGTGAAGTGCAAATCCGGTAGCCGCCGCAACTGCAACCGTTCGATCAGCTCGTGCCGGATAAATCCCGCGGCATGTTCGAGGGCCTTGATCGCGTCCGACTGTTCTTTGGCGTTTTCCGTCTTTACACTGACAAACACGCGCGCATGTTTCATATCCGGCTGCACGCGCACTGCGCTGACGCACACATTGCCTTCGAGGCGCGGATCCTTCAACTCCCCGGCAAGCATGGCGTTGATCTCGTGCGCGATTTCCTCGCCGACCCGTTCATGTCGATGATGATCCGGACTCATAACTTTCCTAAAGCTGCAAACCGACACCCTTCACAGAAATTCGACGTCATGGGAAACCAGCAGCGGCCCCAGAATCTTATACGCTTCCGCCAAAACGAGTTGAAGAGACTGCTCCACGTGCTGTTCGGCGTTCGACAACGTCACCACGCCCACCACGGAACTCTTCCAAACGTCCTGGAAATCCAACTCCGCCACCGCCACGTTGAAATGCCCACGCAAACGATCCTTCAAGCTGCGCAACACCTGACGCTTGTCCTTTAGCGACCGCGCTTCGGGTATTTGCAATTCCAAGGTTAACAGTCCTACCGGCATGGTGATTTGTCCTCGGGTGGTGGGGCCCGGGCTTCGACACCTAAGCTACCTTCGGGCCGGGACCGACCCTTGCGCGGCAGCTTCGGCGGCGGATAATTTGACGACCTGGAAGCATTCCAGAATGTCGCCGACTTTCACATCGTTAAAGTTGGCGATGCCGAGGCCGCACTCGAACCCGGTGCGCACTTCACTCGCGTCATCCTTGAATCGCTTTAGCGAACTGAGCTTGGAGGTGTAAATCACGGCGCCGTCGCGCACCACGCGAATCTGCGCGTCGCGCTTCATGATTCCATCCAGCACATAGCAGCCGGCCACCGTGCCCGCTCCTTTGACGCGGAACGTGTTTCGCACTTCGGCCCGGCCCAGATACGTTTCCTGAACCACAGGCTCGAGCAGCCCTTCCATGGCCTTCTTGAGCTCGTCGGACACCTCGTAAATGATGTTGTGCGTTCGGATGTCCACATTTTCCTGCTGCGCCAGTTCTGCCGCTTTCCGTTCGGGGCGCACGCCAAAAGCAATGATGATCGCGCCGGACGCGCTGGCCAGCAGCACATCGTTTTCGTTGACGGCCCCGACGCCAGCGCTGATGATCTTCAGCTTCACCTGTTCGGTTGAAAGCTTCGGCAACATCTCTTCCAATACTTCCGCGGAACCCTGCACGTCTGCCTTGATGACGATCGGCAGTTCTTTCACCTCGCCGGCCTTCAGTTGTTCGTGCAACTGATCGAGCGTAATGCGCGCTCCCGCGCTCGCTCGGAGAGCGGCGTCGCGCTGCTTGGACTGACGGAATTCCACCACGTGACGCGCCTTTGCCTCGTCCGTAACCTGGAAGTGATCGCCCGCTTCCGGCACTCCCTGCAATCCTAAAATTTCCACGGGAGTCGAAGGCGGCGCATCTTTTACCGGCCGCCCGCGGTCATCAAACATCGCGCGTAATTTGCCGAAAACAGATCCCGCAATGAAAAAGTCGCTGGTCTTGAGCGTCCCGTTCTGCACCAAGATCGTCGCCACCGGACCGCGGCCCTTGTCCACGCGCGATTCCAGCACCGTGCCGCTTGCCGGCGCATCGGGATTGGCCTTCAGTTCGCGCAGGTCCGCGACCAACAAGATAATTTCCAGCAGCTTGTCCAAATTCGTCTTCTGCTTGGCGGAGACTTCCACAAATTCCGTATCGCCGCCCCACTCTGCGGGCATCAACCCCAAATCGGACAATTGCCGCTTCACGCGTTCGGGTTGTGCTTCCGGCTTGTCGATTTTGTTGACCGCCACGATGATCGGCACGCTTGCGGCCTTTGCGTGATCTATGGCTTCGCGCGTCTGCGGCATAACGCCGTCGTCCGCCGCAACAACCAACACCACAATGTCGGTGACCTTCGCCCCGCGTGCGCGCATCCGCGTGAACGCTTCGTGGCCCGGCGTGTCCACAAACACCACGCTGCGCTCTCCCACTTGCACTTTGTAAGCGCCGATGTGCTGCGTGATGCCACCGGCTTCTCCGGCCGCCACGTCCGCGGCCCGAATGCCGTCGAGCAAACTGGTTTTGCCATGGTCCACGTGGCCCATCACGGTCACCACCGGTGGCCGCGGCTTTAGGTTCTCCTTGGTCTCTTCCTTCGCGACCTCCAGAACCATCTCCTCTTCAAACGAAACCACGCTCACGACGCCGTTAAACGATTGCGCCAGATCCGTCGCTGTCTGCACGTCCAGGGCCTGGTTGATGCTCGCGAACACGCCGCGATCCAGCAGCGTCTTCAGCAAATCCTTCGCGCGAATATCCAACTTCTCCGCCAGTTCGCGAATCGTGATTCCTTCGGTCAAAGTCACTTCGCGCGGCGGGCGCGGCTCTGGCGGCGCTATCGCTACAGCTGCCGCACCTCGTCCCCCTGCGCCGGGACGCTGCCTTGTTGGATGCAGCTTCCGCTCGCCTTCCATCTCACGCTTGTCGACCATCGGCCGTTGCCGTTGCGTCGGCCGGCGCGTATACAGTGGCTTGCCAGGTTCCGCTTTCGGCGGCATCTTGTCCGGGAACGGCGGCAACATCGCTGGGCGTCCTGGAGTACGCGGTCCCGGACGCGAGCCCGAGGGCATCGCTCCTGGTCTCGGACTCCATGGCCTTTGTCCGCCGGGGCCTCCGGGTGCACTCGGACCTCCGCCGGGCCGAGGCGTGAATGGTCTTCCGCCTTGTCCTGTTTGCGGACGCATCGGTTGCCCCGGACGCGGGCCGCTCGGACGTTCACTTCGCGGTTCGGTTCCGGGGATCGGTCCTCGGTTGCCACCCGTTGGCATTGGCGGGCGCGCTGCAGGACTGGTCGTTCCTGCGGCCGGTTTCGCGGCGGCAGATTGGGTGCCGGGCTGTGGTGGACGAATTCTCGGTGGTACTCCCTGCGGTGCACGCGCAAGCGGCTGGCCGGGAGTTGGTCGCGGCGTAGCGGGAGGAGCAGGTCGGGGCGCAGTTCCGGGCGCACTCGGTGCCGGAGGAGCAGGCGCCGCCGGTTTCGCGGCGGCAGGCGCGGCGGGCGCTGGCGATGTCGGCCTCGCAGCAGCAGGAGCTGCCGGCGCAGCCTGAATTGCAGCCGGCGCGGCGGGCTTCGGCGCAGGCGCCACGGCAGCTGGTGCTGGTGCCGCAGGAGCTGCCGGCGCTGTTGGTTTCGGAACGACAGGCGCGGGCGGCGCCGCGGTAGGAGCAGGCAGCTTCGCCGCAGGCTTCGCAGGTTCCTGCACGGCAACTGTAGGAGCTGACTCCGCGGTTCCCTGTAGCGCGTGACGAACTTTCTCCGCGACTTCAACAGAAATGGAACTCGAGTGCGTCTTTTTCTCGGTTACGCCGAATCCCGGCAGCAGGTCAATAATCGCCTTAGCTTTGACCTCCAGCTCACGGGCCAATTCATTGATTCGTACTTGGTTTGTATCACTCATACTTCGTTAAGAATTTTTCTCTTCCTGCTGACCCTCAACAGATTCATTTTCCGTCGGCTCAGCTTTCGCAGGGTGATGCTCCGCAGTGGATTCCTCTTCGGTCGCTTCCGTTGTTTCCGCTGTGTTCTGCTCCGTCTCCGCTTTCTCCGCTTCCGTATTTGTCTCTGGCGCTGCCTCCGCGACTTCCTCCGCAGTTTCAGCAGCCTCATCGGCTGCCTCGGCTTCGCCTTCCGCGGGAGCCACTTCTCCGCCTTCGTAAAAGCGGTTCACGGCTTGATAAATCTTGTCCACCATCTTCTCGCCGATGCCCGGGATCTCCATCAATTGTTCCGGCGTCATGCTGGCCAATTTTTCCAGCGACGTGATTCCCGCCGCTTCGATCTTCTCGATGGTCTTCGGCCCTACGCCCGCGAGAACGGTCAGCGGCGTGGCCGGAGCCGTAAGAGCCGTCATCTGCTCTTCGATTTCGCGGCGCTTCTCCTCTTCGCTCTTGATGTCGATGTCCCAGCCGATCAGCTTGCTGGCCAGGCGCACGTTCTGCCCCTTCTTACCGATCGCCAGGGAAAGCTGCGAATCTTCCACGATCACTTCGAGCTTCTTGTTCTCTGGATCGGTGATCTGCACACGCGTCACTTTCGCGGGGCTCAAGGCCTTTTGCGCGAACGCCACGGTTTCTTCGTTGTAGGGAATAATGTCAATTTTTTCGCCGCGCAGCTCGCGGATGATGGACTGCACGCGCATACCCTTCATGCCCACACAAGCGCCTACGGGATCAACATCCTTGTCCCGGCTCGCCACGGCCACTTTTGTGCGTTCGCCAGCTTCACGCGCCGCCGCACGGATCTGCACCGTACCGTCATAAATCTCCGGCACTTCCATCTCGAACAAGCGCTGTACCAGCGACGCATCGGCCCGCGAGACGATTACCTGAGGACCTTTCGCCGCGCGGTCCACAGCCTTGATTACCACGCGCAAACGCTCGCCGATGTTATATGTCTCTAGTTTCGACTGTTCCCGCTTTGGCAGCCGAGCTTCGGTCCGACCCATATCCACAATCAGGTCCGGCCCCTCCGCGCGCTTCACGATGGCGGTTACCAGTTCACCCGCGCGCGTGTGGTACTCGTTATAAATCGTATCCCGCTCCGCCTCGCGAACTTTTTGCAGGATCACCTGTTTCGCGGTCTGCGCCGCAATGCGCCCCAGAACATCGGTCGGCTTCGTCGTGCGAATCTCGCCGCCCAGTTCGAGGTTCGGATCTTTTTTCTTCGCGTCGGTCAGGCTGATCTCTCGCTTCGGATCGGTAACTTCCTCCACCACAGTCAAAACCGAATACACGTCCACCTGGCCGCTTTCCGCATTGAACTTCCCGCGCAGGTCCTCTTCGGACTTGTAGAATTTCCTCGCCGCCACCACCATGGCATCCTCTATGGCGGAAATCACCACTTCCGGTTCGATGTGCTTCTCCCGGCTTAGCATCTCGATCTGTTGGTAGAGCAGATTCGCCATTTTCTTTCAGTCCTAAAATTCGATTGCGAGGTTCGCTTTGCGGATGTTCTCCAGCGGAATCTCAACCATCCGCGCCTCTTTGCCTTTTAACTCCATCCGGACTTTTCCGTCCGTAAACCCTTTCAAGCGTCCTTCGAAAAACGTGGCCTCTAGGATGGGCTGGGTGGTCGAAATCTTGGCCAGCCTTCCCGCGAATCTTTGGAATTCCGCTGGCGTCTTCAAGGCCCGGTCCATTCCAGGGGAGCTGATTTCCAGCACGTACCCCGGCCCGGGCACCAGTTCCTCCACGTCCAAAATCACGCTGAGCTGTTGGCTCACTTTTTCGCAATCGGCGTGGCTGATTCTTGCGTAGGGGTTTGCAGCTTCTTCCCCCTCAGTCGCTTCCGTTGACCCTGGCGGAGGGGTCCGATCGATGTATACCCTAAGGAACCGCTGCTTCCCCACCTTCCATTCAACATCCACGACTTCCAGGCCTTCCGAGCGCGCTACCCGCTCGGCGGCTTCGCGGATTTTTTCCAAATTCACCTAAAGACTCCCCGGCCTAAGCCGGTCTGAAGCTCAGTCCATCCGGCGGCAACAAAAAAGTGGGCTTGCGCCCACTCTATGGTGCGACCCGTAACAGAGCGAAAATAGAGTATATTCCGGTAACCCCGCAAAAGCAAGGTACGCCACTACCGTCCGGCAGTGTAGCGGCGGGTCTTTCGACCCGTGCTTTTTTCCTTGGCGAACGCGAATAACCTGGGAGCCTCCATAAAAAAGGCCCTGGCTTTGTGTGCCAAGGCCTTTCTTGCCATCCTCGAAGCTCCCCGAACTACTGCTGTGGCTTGGTTGCGGGAGGCGTAGCGGGCTTGGTCGGCGCCGGTTTCGCGGCAGGCACTGTGGCTCCGCCCTTCACCGGGTAGGCCTGATCGTACAGCTTGATGATTTCCTGTGTGATGTCGATATTGGTTGAGGCAAACAGAATGGGCGAATTCTGCGCCGAGGAATCGAACACGGCCACAAGCCCGTTCTCGCGCGCGTAGCGGTCCAGGACGTCCATCATCTTCCGCCCGATCTTGTCCACCACGTCCGCTTGCGCCGCCTGCACATCCTCATTTAACTCGTTGTTCTTACGGTCCAGTTGCTGCGTCATCCTCTGGCCCTGCTGCGTCAACCGCACCTTTTCTTCATCGCTGAGCGTGTTTGCTCCCGCGCTTAGCCGGTTGCGCAGATCGTTAATCTGTTTGTTCATGCCTTCCAACTCGTTCTGCCGCGGGGCAAATTGCGTTTGCAGCTCCGCCGAAGCCTGCTTCCCTTCCCCGGTTGTCACGATTGCCTGCCGCACATTGATCACGCCAATCTTGCCGGCCGAGGCGGAACCCGCTGCGGTCTGCGCTTGAACGGCCGTTCCGAGCAGGCATGCCATGCCGAGAACAACCACACCCATCATATTTCTCGAATTCACTGTATTCTCCTTATTGATCTTCGGGATGCCTTCCTCATCTGACGGTCGCCGAACGAAGGTTACCCTGAACTTTTTGCGTAGCCCGCTGAACTTGTTTCGTGATCCACGCTGAGACGAGGACAACCTGCTGGCTGGCGTTTCCACACTACCAACGCTGGCCCGTTCGCCGCCCCACACACCCACCCTGCAGCCGAATCACAAGCACTCAAGTATAGCTGACTCGCCAATTTCCCCGCAATCGGAGCCATTCCCTTTGTTCGGGTGGCGTGCTCCGGTTCTTGCGCAAACTCCTTACTTCGGCATCGGAATCAACAAAACACGATTGTTGTTCTGATCCGCAACCAGCGCGGTGTTCGTGAACGGGTCGATCGCCACAGCAAACTGCGACTGGCTGCTGATGCCCAAAGTGGCTCGCGTCGCAAACGTCGGGGCGTTCACTGCGTCGATTACCGACGAGGTATTCGACGTGGAGTTCACGCTCACCATCGTTCCCGTATTGAAGTTATACGCCAAGGAAAAAGGATTCACGCCCACGCGGATCAAACTCGTTGTTCCGCTGTCAGGATTAAACGAGTAGATGGCGTTCTGCTGCGTCGAAGCCGTGTAAAACAACGCGGGAGAAACCGCCGGGTCGTATACGATGCCGGTCGGATTCGCTGTCAAGGAACTAATCGACGAGGTCGTGGTCTTCGACGGCGGCGTAGTCGCAAGGTTCAGCACGTCCAGGCCGCCCGTGACGCTGGTCGTGCCGGCGTTTTGGATGTTGGTGACGACCGCGTCGGCGCGGTTCGGGTCGATGGCAATCGCCGTGGGTGGTCCACTCGTCGGGACCAGTTGCATGGGTGGTGTGCACGTACCGCTTGCGGTGTTGACACAACTCGATGTCGCCAGCAACAACGGCGTCAAGTCGATTGAGGAAACGCTGTTCCCTCCAGCGTTCGCGATCAGCGCCAGCGCCCGATCCTGATCGATGGTTACGCCAACGGGGGAAACGCCTGTGCAAATGTTCGTCGTCGTCACTCCGCTTGAGGCTGTCGTGCAAGTGACCGATGTGAAAGCCAATTGCGATGCCGCAAACGGAACTCCTCCATACTTGATGATCGAGGCCGAACTATCGGCATTGTTGGCTACGACTGCATACCCCAGTCGCGGTATCACATCCACTCCAATCGGATTTTTTCCGACATTGACGGTCGCCAGCAACGAGCCGTACGGTACTCCGTAATTGTGTGCGTTGGTCGAATCCAGGTTAATGAACGAAACAGTGTTGCAGCCGTAGTTCGTCACTAGGCCGACGTTGTCGATGCTGTCGATCACCACCGCTTCCGGCATGACCGCAGACGAGCAGAGCGAGGTCAGATCGAGGACGCCCACGACGAAGACATCCACGGTGTTCGAATTGACTCCCGCGCCGGTCACTACATCGAGCGCGAAATCATGAGCCCTCGTCAAGCGAGACGCCGCGATGGTGATATCGAGCTCCGCGTCCGTCGAACTCGTGATGGTGACTCCGGTCGAGTCGCCATCCAGCCGCACCACCGGCGTTCCGCCGCCGAGGAAACCCTGCCCCAGCACGCGCGCAGTTGCCGACTGGCCTACGGTCACGCTCTGCGGAAAGCAGGTGGCATAAATATTTGTCGGGTTCGCTGGATCGCATACCGCCTTCGGCAACGGATTCGGCGCGTTTGGAGTACTCGCGAGCGGCGGCTGCCCGCTTGCCACTCCGCCGGAGGTCACGATAAGGTCCCGGATGTTGACGGGCTTGAAAGTGGTCGTCGGATCAATGTCCAAATAAGTCAAAGTGTTCGATCCGGCGTTCGCCACCAGCACCAGGTTTGTCTTCGGGTCGTACACCATGGGGCCGTACACCGTCACCGGAGTCGAGGCCCCACTCGGCGTATAGCTGCCCTGCCCGTTTTGCCCCGTCTGAATCGCCTGAATGATGCGGTAGGAAGCCGTTGTGCCGCCGGCGGACTGCCCTCCGGGATTGATCAACGAAATTTCGTTGTAAATATTCGCGGGATTGTATGCGACCAATACATTCGTGAACGGATCCCAGGAAACGGAACGCAATCCCACTTCCGGCGCTCCCGACGGACTCGGAGTACAGGTATTGCAGCTTCCCCGCGTCAGATACAACGAACTCACGCTCTGGTCCAGCGTGGAGATGAATCCGATCTGCGGCGCCGAGGTAGCCGCGTTGGGATCGGCAAACGCAAACGTGCGGGTGACGGGATTGATGGCCGCACCGGTCGCCGTGGAGCTGACGCTGAACGTGTAGTAAGGATTGCCAAAGGTTACCGTGCCACCACCGCCCGTGGCCGCGCCGCACGTCGTTCCATTGTAGGTGTAGGTGAACGTATAGTTGGCCACACTGGTTACGTTGTAGGTTCCATTAAACACGGCGGGACTGGCCCCGGCGATTAGCACCGTTCCTGGCGACGACGGATTCAATCCATTGGTGGTCGGAGTGGTTATCGTGACCACGCCGTTTGTGCACGTGATTCCATTCGGAGCCGCGGCAATGGCCACCGTGTTGTTGGTCAGCAGCAGGTTTACAACCGAGGTGACTCCGGACGACGCCACATTCGTCGTCCCACCGGTTGACCCGGGTGTCACATAGGCTAGAGGCACATCCGGTTGCATCACCACCTGAGGCGTAGCGGACGTGTTCATCGAGACAGAGGCAATGGCGCATGGCACTTTTTCGGTGGAAACGAAACACGGTGGAGGCGTCGCAGTCGGGTTCGGATTTACGTCGACCACAAATCCAACGAAGGCATTGGAAAACGCCACCACCGCGTAGTGGGTGATTGGGTCGACTCCCACGGAGAATGGCATCGGCGCCGTGGTTCCCGGTGGTTCCTGCACCAATCCTTTGAGGTTAATCGGCGAGCCGATTACCTGCCCGGAAGGCAGCGCGAGCAACGTCAGCGTGTAATCGGCACTGTTCACCACAACGCCCAAATCTTGCCCGGGATAGTTCGTCAAATTGATCTGATTGTCGATCGCGATTCCCGTCGGCTGGTTCCCGACGGCCACCTGCGCTCCCATCTGTGGCATGTAGCGGCCGGCCAAGGACGTGTTGGGAACCAGGTTCACAATCTGCACGGCGTTGGCACCCTGATCCGTGATTACCGCATAGCCCTTGGTGGAATTGAGGGCCATGCTACTCGGCGCGACATTGGTAGTGCCGCCAACGGCCGGCAAGGCAACCGACGGTGGGTTCATGATCTGCGTCGAAGGTGTCGACGAAGTCGATGGAGTGAAAAAGGAGGAACTCAGTCCGGCAAAGACCGGTTGCACGGCCACATCTGTCGTCTTTATCGGGTATGGAGGCTGCGATCCCTGCGGAGCGTTGCTTACGATCGACACCGGGTACAATCCCGGACTGTTCGTCTGGCTGGTGGTGAGGGGTCCGGTAAATTGCCTGGCGCTAAACGCTGTCGCGATGTTCAACTGCCCATTGAAGAGCAGATTGACAATGGGACTGTTGCCGCCGCCGTAGTAGCCGCCATCGGTGGAAAATTCCGTATTCGTGCCCTGAGGGTAGCTGTCGGGCACCGCCGACACCAGCGCCGGGCTGGCGTAAACCAGACTGATCGGAAAGGAAATCGATTTCGTCTGTCCGGCATTGTTCGGGTCAGGAATGTTATTGACGGTGATCTGCCCCGTCCCTGCAGTGGCGAGTTGCTGCGTGGTTAATCGTATTCGCGTCATGATGGACGCATCGCAGGTCACCACCGGCGTCACTCCCGTAGCGCTCGGCTTGCAATACGCCGTGGTAATGGGGATCGTAAATATGTTCGACGGCGGAATCACCTGGGGAGACTGATTCGGTCCCGGGGGCGTAAATGTGATGCTCGTCGTGTTCAGGAGGTTCTTCGCATCCAAAAAGACATCTTGCAATATGCCACCCGCGGGAATCGTGGTTGGGTGAATCCCGGTAAATGTCAGCGGATTCGTGCTGGCGGGAACCAGCGTAATCGTCGCGAGCGCATAATGGGTTATGTCCGCCTTGGCCCACACTACAACGTAGACCGTTGGGGCCGCAGTCGAATCGCTCGACCCGCTCGAGATCGGATATGTTTGAGTTGGCTGCTTCGCCGGCGCAGTAAACACTCCTTGTGCCGAAATGCTGCCGCAGTTCGGGCTGCAAGACACATCCTGAGGTACGGGGGTCGTTCCGTTCGGGAAATCCGTGGTGTTATTCGCTACCGGCTGTACTACCTTCCATTGTGGGTTCGCGGTAGCCGGAGAAGTGTTCAGAAAATCGGCGGTAAATTGTACCTGTTGCGCCGGAGTAATTTCTGTCGGCACCGTCGCGGTCGTGGGCGTCACCGCGGACCGTATGCCCGTGTCGAGTGTTAAAGCCGCAGTGCCCGTTTTCTTCTTGTTCGCGTCCGCGGTCGCCTTGAAGGTGAGCGTCGGAATGGGATTCGGGAAATTGCTAAGTGTCGGCGCTGTATAGGTCAAAACGTTACTCGGCGAGGTGGGCGTCGATGTCCAGGTTCCCAGGCTGCCATTATTCAACGCCGCGACAGTCTGGCCGGAGGTGCAGTTGAATGGCCCCTGCTGTGTCGGGCTCGGCTGCGACGTCGTGGGGGTCGGCGTGTAGACGTACGTGCACGTCCATTGCGAAGTCGTTTCCGTCGACCCAGTCACCGTGGACGAAAAGGTCTGCACCGTGCCGGCGATCACCGTCGCCGTGCTGGGCGACACGGTATCCACCACCGTATTTGCCCCCGAACCGCTGCACCCGCTCTGCCACGCCATCGCCCCCGCGAGCGCCAGCATTGCGGCCGTCTTCATTGTGCGCAACTTCATGAATCACATCTCCCTGGTGAGTTCTGCGCGAGTAACCACCCACGCCACTTCGTCAATCTTCGTTTCCCCGTTTGATGGCCTGAAATCTTTTTCCCGTTGCCCCGCTTAGAACGTGCGGCTCACCGTAAACCGGAACGTGGTTAACGGCTCGAAATAGTTTAATCGGCCTGGATTCTGCAAAACCGGCTGAACCTGGTACAAAATCGACGGATCGCACTGGTTTGGATGCAGCGGATTGGTCAGCCCTAGCGCCTGGCACGTGGTATACAGGTTCGTCAGATTGACCTTGTCGAACGGCGCGATGATCGTTTGGTGGATGCGCAGCGGATTATACGCATAATAGATCCGGAAGGGCGCCTGCACGATCGGAAGGTTCACGTTGAATTCAATACCCACCGAATCGCGGATGTGGAAATTGGTGTTTGGCGCGATTTGCAATTGCTGGTTCTGATTGACCAGCGGAAATTGCTGGTTGATATTCGCTACGCCCGTCGGATCCAGCTTCAGCGCATTCTTGTTCAGGATTCCGTCGGTCCCGATGTCGTTGAACAGCGTCATGCCCACGGGACCCGCAATCGGGATGCGGTACTCCAGGTTCGCTACGCTTTGAAGGTCCGCGCCGGGGAATGTGATGGTGTAGGCGACCAGCGGCACGTTAAACGCCCCCTGCGTCGGAAACCCGGATCCCGACAAGTGCCGGTTATCAATAAACGTGACCGTCTGGTTCGTGACGCTCGGAATATACGTCACCGGCGAAATCGCGCGAATGTCGAACCCGCGCAGGTCATTTTCGCCTCCCATATAGAACCGGCTGAACGGGGGTACTTCTCCCCCGCCGTACCCCGTGGTCCACGCAGCCAGAACACGTACCCCGACCGCGTTGCGTCGATGGTTGATCGGATGGAAGTATTTGAACTCCCCGGTATTGGTGATGGTCTTGACGTTACCGCCGAGTCCCGAAACAGCCAGAGAGTAGAAATAGCTCCTGCCTCTGGTCGCATTGATCGGGCTGTCGAGGGTGTTTTGCGTGATCGACGTGGTGATCGTGCTGGCCAGGATTCCGTTGAGCGCGCTCGGACCGGCGATGCTCAGGTACTGCAACTGCGTGAACAGCAGTTCGGACGCCTGATTGTAGGTCGTGATGTCCGTATGTGTCAGGCCGTAGGTCACGCCCACGCGCGTAAACGCGTAGCGTTTCAACGGGTAGCTGGCGTAAATCGTGAACCCTTCGCTGTTCTGGTTGTAGTCCTGGATGTATTGCGGGTTCACGCTGACCGCCTGTCCGGTCACCACCGCGGCTTGCTCCGCCTGGTTGAACTTATACAGTGATTTGAAAATCGTGAAACCTGTGGCGATTGGCCGGTCCCAGAGATACGGCTCCGAAAAACCCAGCATGATGCTCTGCGTATACTGGCCGACTTGCGCGGAGAGCGTCAGCGTCTCGCCCAACCCGAGGAAATTGTTGGTCTGATAAGTCAGACCGATAAACCCGCCCGCCAATCCACTGACGCCGCCCTGCAATCCGATCGATTGCTTACCCTTTTCCCTCAGCTTCAGAAGAATGTCGACCGTCCCACTCTTCGTGTCGCGCTTGATTTCGGCGGACTTGTCGGCTTCAATCTTGTCGAAATAATTCAACTGGTTCAGCCGTAGGATGCTGATTTCCCAAAGGCGTTTGTTGAAGAGCTGGCCCTCATCGATCAGAAGCTCACGCCGGATCACCTTGTCGCGCGTGGTGGTATTCCCGCTGAACTCGATTCGCCGGACGTAATACTGCTTGCCTTCCTCGAACTTCATGGTCACATCGATGCGCTTGGCCTTATCGTCAATGTCCGTCTCCGGCTCGGGAACGAAGTCGATGAAACCGTACTGCCCGTAAATCTTTGTGTAATCCTCCATCGCTTTGCGGATTTTTGCGGCGGAAAAAACATCACCCTGCTTCAACGGAAACACAGTTTTCAACGCGTCCACTTTCAATGAAAGCGCCTTATCGGGGTCGGAGCTGACGATTTTGATCGTCCCCATGTAGTACTTTTCGCCCTCTTCGATGGGGATGGTGATATTCACGGCCTTGCCCGCGCTTCGGCCGGTCAGCGGAATCCCGTATTTCCACCCTTCCGTGTCGACGTTCTCGAGTATGGGATCGGGCAGCGACACCTTGAAGTATCCGTTGTCCCGGTAGATCCCGCGAATGCCGACTTCCATGTCCTCGATTAACTTGTCGTGGTCGTAGGTCTTGGACATGACATTAATATTGGTGAAATACAGTGGAATCGCGTACGGGCGGTCGTTGTGCATCGCGCGAATCAGCTTGCGGTCGCTGAACGCGTGGTTCCCGGTGAACTTGATTTTCCCAACCTTGACCTTCGGTCCTTCATCGATCTTGAAGACCAGGATGACGGCGTTGCTCGACGCAATTTTTTCGTATTGCGGCGTTACCGTCGCGAACTGCCGCCCGTGTTCGGCCAGCAAGTCCTTCAGCACCACTTCCGCACGCTTGATGCGCGTCGGGTCGAACTGGCTCTCGACCGTCAGCCCGACTTTCTTTTCTTTGAATCGATCGAGAATGTCCGATTCGGAAATCGAGTGGATGCCGTCGTAACGAATGCGGCGGATGACCGGTCGTTCTTTCACTTCAAAAACGATGATTTTCCCGTTGGGCTTTTCGCCATCTTCCACGCGCAGCTTTACATCTTCAAAGAATTGCGTGTTCCACAGCGCCTGAAAGTCGCGCCGCAGACCCTCTTCGTTATACGGATCGCCTGTCCTTGTGAAAACGCGCGCCAGCAGCGTGTCTCTGCGGATCCGGCGGTTTCCTTCGAAGTCGATCCTCTCGATGAAGGGCTGCCCTTCATTCTGCTGCCCATCTGCGACAAGCAGGTTCGCGGGGACCTCTTCCACTTTTTCTTCTAAGGTGGTTTCGTTCAGCGAGGCGTGGAATAAGGTCAGACCTTTGGCGGGTTGTGTTCCGTTTTCGGATTCCGCGGAGTGTGTGGCGGCAGAGCAGTTCTTTCCGGCCAGAGAAACTGCCGCAATGAAAACAAAGACACAAAGCTGGCGAGCACACCAGGTTGTTGTGTCCGGCGAGAAACAGACAATCCTTTGAGCGGCCGTAAATCGGCTCAAGGCCGCGCCCCCAAACGCAATTTGCTATTCTCCCGCCGGTCCCGGTATGGGCCGGCCGAGCGTACTTCGCTTTACGGCCCTTCCGTTTCAGGCCGCTTTGCGGTCACACGCTGCGTCAGATTCACTAATGAACGACCGGGGTTGCCTCAGCGACTGGCCGGAATGCGAGACCTTCCCCCGCAACGTAAACTTGCAACGTTGCAGGCCTCTGAATTCCCCCCTGGATCAACGATTCGGACAGCGGGTCTTCCACATATTTCTGCAATGCCCGCCGCAACGGTCGCGCACCGTAACTACGATCCGCGCACGTCTTCTCGAGGATCCATTGGCGCGCTTCGGGCGACAACACCACTTGAACCTGCCGGTGGATCAGCGTGTCGTTCAATTGCCCGACAAGCAGATCGATGATTCTCAGCAGATCCTCATCGCCCAGAGGATTGAACAGGATGATGTCGTCCAACCGGTTCAGAAATTCCGGATTGAACGCCCGCTTCACTTCGCTCAACACCAGGTCTTCCATGCTTTTCAGGCTGGCTTCATCTATTCCCGACTGGAAGCCGATCGATGTGCGCTTCTGCAAATGCCGCGCCCCGATGTTGGAAGTCATGATAATGATGGTGTTGCGGAAATCGACCGTGTTGCCCAAACCATCCGTCAATTGTCCGTCCTCAAAAACTTGCAGCAATATGTTGAAGAGGTCCGGATGCGCCTTCTCGATTTCGTCCATTAATATAACCGAATACGGCGTGCGGCGCACGCGCTCGGTCATCTGTCCGCCTTCCTCGTATCCCACATAGCCTGGAGGCGCGCCGATCAGTTTGGAAACGGAATGTTTCTCCATAAATTCGGACATGTCGAAACGAATCAGCGATTTTTCGCTGCCGAAGAGAAACTCCGCAAGCCGCCGTGCTACTTCCGTTTTTCCTACGCCTGTCGGACCCAGGAAGAAGAAGCAACCCACTGGCCGCAACGGTGATTTCAATCCCGCGCGGCTCCGGCGGATGGCCCGTGCCAGCGCCGTGATGGCTTTGTCCTGGCTGATCACGCGTTTGTGCAGTTCGGGCTCGATGCGCAGCAACTTCTGCTGTTCGTCTTCCTTGATGGAGGTTACCGCGACACCGGTCCAGCGCGACACCACTTCTTCGATGTCCTCACGGGTCACAATTCCGGTCGAAGCGTCGTCCAGTTTGTACCGCTCACGCAGCACGCGCAGGTTTTCTTTTTCCTTGCGCTCTTCTTCGGAGTAAAACCGCGCCTTTTCGAACTCGTGCGCCGCAATCGCCGATTCCATCCGGTGGGTGATGAACTTCACGCGTTTCTGCACTTCGCTGACTTCTTCGGGTACGGATGCCTGGCGCAGCTTGACGCGCGCGCCTGCTTCGTCAATCAAGTCGATCGCCTTGTCCGGCAGGAAACGGTCGGGAATGTAGCGATTCGAAAGATAAACGGAGTAGCGCAGCGCTTCGTCGGTATAGCTCACCGCGTGAAACTTCTCGTACCGTTCGCGAACCCCGTTGATCACCTGCACCGCTTCGTCTTCGGTAGGCGCCGGCACCTTCACGGCCTGAAATCTCCGCTCGAGCGAGCGGTCTTTTTCTACGGACTTGCGGTACTCGCTCGGGGTCGTTGCGCCGATGCATTGAATCTCGCCTCGCGATAGCGCAGGCTTTAAAATATTTGCCGCGTCCAGCGACCCTTCCGCCGAACCTGCGCCCACCAGCGTGTGCAGCTCATCAATAAACACGATGGAGTTTTGACTTTCCATCAGTTCCTTCATGATGGTCTTCAATCTCTCTTCAAACTGTCCGCGATACTTCGTACCTGCCACGATCAAGGACAAATCGAGTGACAAAATCCTTTTGTCAGCGAGGAACGACGGCACATCGCCATCGCTGATGCGCTGCGCCAATCCTTCGACGATCGCGGTTTTTCCAACGCCAGGTTCGCCGATCAGCACCGGATTGTTCTTCGTGCGGCGGCACAGGATCTGGATCACGCGCTCGACTTCGCCTTCGCGTCCCACGAGTGGATCGAGGCTGCCTTCGGTCGCCGCCTGCGTCAGGTCGCGGCTGAATTCCGCCAGCAGCGAAGTTTCTTTCGGCCTCGCCGCGGTACTTTTCTCGCCGCTCGTCCGCGAGAGCTCTTCCCGCAACGCCGAGAGCCGCAGCCCGCGCTCCATCAGAATCTCCGCGCCGAAGCACTTCTCTTCGCGCAAAATTCCCAAAAGCAGGTGCTCGGTGCCCACGTGCTTGTGCCCGAGCCGCTCGGCCTCTTCCGCCGCGCTGTTCAGGATGCGCTTGCACTCCGCGCTCAACGGCACTTCGACCGACGTCGAAATGCGCTCGCGAATCGTGATACGCGCTTCAATCTCTTTTCGAATGGATTCGATCGAGCCCTGCTGCCGCAGGAATCGGTTGGCCAAGGCCTTATCTTCCCGCATCAGCCCGAGCAACAGATGCTCGGTCTCGATGTAGGGGCTTCCATACTGACTGGCCTCGTACCTGGCAAAGAAAATGACGCGTCGCGCTTTTTCTGTATATCGTTCGAACACGTTAGCTCGCTTCTCCCCCTGGGGTCCCTGCCGCAACGTTCCCCACGCTGCCGCCGTGCAGAACACCATGTTCAAGTCCCACGATTCGGTCGCATCGTTCGGCCAGCGCCAGATTGTGCGTCGCGATCAGCGACGTCAGGCGATGCGTGCGGTGCAGCCGTTGCAACAACTCGAACACAGCCCAAGCATTCTGCTCGTCTAGATCTCCGGTCGGTTCATCGGCCAACAGCACGCGCGGTCCTGTCACCAGTGCGCGCGCGATTGCTGTTCGCTGCTGCTCTCCGCCCGAAAGTTCTCCTGCGAGGTGCTTGGCGCGGTCCGCCAGACCTACTTGCGCCAGCCACTTGCGCGCCTCACTGAGCGCTTTTGCTTGTGGCTCACCCCGCACCAGCAACGGCATCGCTACATTTTCTGTCGCCGTAAAATCCGGCAACAACTGGTGCCGCTGCCAGAGAAACCCCACGGCGCGATTGCGATATTCCGCGAGCGCCGCGTCTTCATGCGTTTCAATCGCTTTATTTTGAAAGTATACTGTACCGCTTGTTGGAGTGTCTAGCGCGGCCAGCAAATGCAGCAAGGTGCTTTTTCCTGCGCCGGACGGTGCAACCACCGCGACCATCTCTCCTGCGCCTAATCTCAGATTTACATCGACCAGAACTTCCAGGTTCTTTTCGCGCGCGCCATAGGTTTTCTTCAATCCGCGCGTTTCCAGGATCGCTTCGTCGGGTTTGTCCGCGTTGTCCATCCGTTTGTCTCTTGCGATCGGCTCCCCCTGGCTTCCTAGCATTTCCGCATTATTTCTTGCTGGCCTTCGCGCCTACTCATTGGATGCGCCGGTCCGTCCTCGGGCGAAATTGTTGTGTTTCTCGAACACTGCGCCTTCTGGCCCATCCATTTCCCTTTTCCTCCCATTTCCTGCCTGGCCCGGTCTGTCTTCATCGGCGCATTCAAAACCTATGATTTCCAATACGGATAACACCTTTGCTTTCAGATTCTTGCGCGCCATCTTCCCAGGACTTGGTGCGGGACGGAATTCGCACCTCCAACGCTCGTTTGATGGTGCCCCTATAGGAGCAAATAGGAAGCCAAACAGTAGCTGCCATAAAAACCTCATTTTGCACGCTTTTTTACTTCACTCGAAACGCAAGATCTCGACGGGCAATAGTCTGGCGGCTTCTCGCGCGGGAATCACCGTCGCCAGCATGGCAATGCCCATCGCCGCGAGCGCGATCCACAGGCCGTCAAAAAAACTCGGATTAAACGGGACGAACGGCACCGCGTAAACCTGCGGATCGAGTGGAATCAAATGATACGTTCCGACAATCCACGTGAACACATATCCGACCGCCAAACCCAACACCGTGCCGGTCGCTCCAATCACCATTCCAAGCAGTAAAAAGATCCTCCGCACTTGCTCCCGCCGGGTGCCCATCGATAAGAGCACTGCAATATCCTTGGCTTTGTCGGTCACGGTCATCGACAACACCACCAGAATATTTAGCCCGGCCACAAAGGTAATCAGCCCGATGAAGATCGCGGTTACCAGCTTTTCGAGCCGCAGTGCGCGAAACAGCGCCCGGTTCTGTTCCATCCAGGTGGTCGTCGTGAATCCCTCCCCCGCGGCGCGCTTGACCTGGATGGCAATCTCGGCCGCCTGTTCCGGCTTCGCCAGGCGAAACTCTAGCACATTGACAATGTCGCCCGCCCCCGCCAGCGATTGCGCTGCCGCCAACGTGACAAAGCACCAGTTTTCGTCGTAATCGTAAAATCCCGAATCGAAAATTCCTGCGATCCGGAACCTCCTCGTGCGCGGCATCAGCCCAAAGGGCGTCAACCGTCCTTGCGGACTCGTCAGCGTTACATAATCTCCCGGCCGCACCCTCCACTCGTCCGCGAGTTGTTTGCCGACCAGCATCGCGTCGATCCCATCCGGGTCTTGCGAAAAATCCATGTGGCCGGCCGAGAGCTTCTGCAACGCTTCGTCGCCCCGCTCTTCGAGAGCCACGTCAATTCCTTTAACCACGACGCCCCGGGCTTCCCCGCCGTACGACAACAGCATCGTTTCGTAGATTGCAGGAGTGACAGACTTCAGTCCCGAGGTCTTCTGCAGTCTTTCCACAAGCGCTTTGTAGTTCTGGATTCCATCCGAACCGGGACGGGTCAACGAAATGTGCGCGGTCACACCGAGCAGCCGATCCTGCAGCGTCGCCCGGAATCCGCTGTTCATCGCCAGCGCAACCACCAGCGTCGCCACTCCTGCAGCCACTCCCAAAATGCTGAAGGCTGTAATGAGCCGCAAAATCGTCGGCCGGTTTGGCGACCTCAGGTACCGTTTCGCCACGAACCATTCAAAGCTCACGGTTGCCTCGTCCCCTACGCCTTTGCGCCTGCCGGACCGGCTTCTTCTTTCTTTGTTTCGGGTCGGAGTTGCGGAAACAGAATGACATCGCGAATCGAATGCGAATCCGTCAGCAACATGGTCAGGCGATCGATGCCGATACCTTCCCCGGCCGTCGGTGGCATTCCATGGCACAGTGCTCGAACATAATCCACATCCAGTTGCTTCGGAACTTCATCTCCGCCTCGCGCGATCTGCGACAAAAATCGTCGTTCCTGCTCCGCGGGATCATTCAGCTCCGAAAATCCATTGGCGATTTCCATTCCAGCCACATAGATCTCAAACCGCTCCACCAAAGAGGGATCTTCCGGCTTCTGCTTCGAAAGGGGTGAAATCTCCAGCGGAAAATCGTAGAGGATCGTCGGTTGCACAAGTTTGTCTTCGGCGATGGTTTCAAACAGCAGTCCGGTCCACTCGCCGTCGGCTAGCTTTCCCTTCGCCGCGGCATATTCCGCATGATTCGCCTTGGCCCAGGCGTTATACCGTTCCGTGGCGCGCTGCGATCCTCCCGGAGCCGCTAACTCCTTGGCGGTAGGCGCGCCGCCCGCTGCCTCCGGCCAATACTTCACAATCGCTTCGCGCATCGTCAGCCGCTGCATGTTCGAAAAATCCAGCTGCACCTCGCCGTACTTCACGGTGGTCGATCCGGTGATGTTTTTCGCCAGCTGCGCGAACAATTCCTCGTTCAACTCCATCAAATCCCGGTAATTGCTGTACGCTTCGTAAAACTCCAGCATGGTGAACTCGGGATTGTGCTGCGTGCTGATTCCTTCATTGCGAAAATTCCGGTTGATCTCGTACACGCGGTCGTAGCCGCCGACCGTCAGCCGCTTCAAATACAGTTCCGGCGCGATCCGCAAATACAGATCGATATCGAGAGTATTGTGGTGCGTCACAAACGGTCGCGCCGTTGCACCGCCGGGAATGGGGTGCATCATGGGCGTTTCCACTTCGATGTATCCGCGCTGGTCGAAAAACTGCCGCAATTCCCGGACAATCCGCGCGCGTGTCTGGAACACTTCTCGGGACTTCTCCGTCGCCACGAGGTCCAGATAGCGCTGCCGGTACCGCAATTCGATATCGGCCAACCCGTGCCACTTTTCCGGCAACGGCAGCAGTGCCTTGCTCAAAAAGAAAAGCTCTTCGACCCAAACGGAAAGTTCTCCGCTCTTTGTCCGGAACATGTGTCCGCGCACGCCGACGTGGTCTCCGAGGTCCAGCAAATGAAACAGCTCGAAGCCCTTCTCGCCAACAACATCCTTCCTTATGTAGATTTGGATCTTGCCGCCCGCCCCCTGCAGATGCGCAAATCCCGCCTTGCCCATCAACCGGTAGGACACCATTCGCCCAGCCACCCGCGTCTCCGTTCGCTCCGCTTCTAATTCGGGTCCGGTGCGAGCGGAAAACCTGTTCACCAGATCCCTAGGTGTGTCCGTCCATCGGAATTCCCGTGGAAACGCCTCATAGCCAAGCGCCTGTATTTCCTCGAGTTTCTTCTGCCGCTGTTGGAACTGGTCTTGAGGCTCGAATTGCAAAATGAGGTCTGATCCTTTCCGAAACGAGTACTGAGGAGTATAAGGGCGGCTTCGGGACCAGAGCAAGGAATCCACGGTTTCAGGCCAACCGTTCCATTTCGGGAATTCTCTCGGAAGCAAATTTCGCTTTGCGCCTCAAGGAAAAAGAGAATTGGATTTTATTGATTTTTCGGATTTTGCTATACTTCGGCCTTGCGTACTGGGGAGGTGCTTGGTGCGTTCCCGTCCGCTTTCAATGCACTGCGCTTCTGTCTCGAACGATTGGCGCAAGCCACTCGACGGCGACAAATCCGATGCCTACTTGAATTGCGTCCACCGCCTCGAGACCGTTTACAGCATGTTCAGCGTAAATCTCGACGAAGCTTTCGGAATGCGCCGCGGCGGGCACAATTCCAAAGCCCAGCAAGTCCTTTCCGTTGCTCCCGCATTATGTCAACGACTCGCAAATCCGCTGCATTCCTTGCTTCGGGTAATGCTCGATCACGCCAAGCATTTTGGCATCGCTCCAAATCTCGCGCCTCTCGACCCTCAGAACTTTCGGAATTCTCGCAGTCAGCGTGTGGCCATTTTTAACGATCTCTTCAGCCGCATCCTGCTCACGCGCAAATCGCAGTTCTCTCACAAGATGTCCGCACTAGCGGAACTTGTCGATCAACTGAACTTCGGTTTTGCTTGCACTGCGGGCGAGCTCGCCTCCGGTGACTCGCTCCAACCCGATCGTGATTGGGAATTGCTGGACTCCATCCACTACGACTTGAACACCTGCCTCCGTGAGGCCGTGGTCCTCCTGAAGTCTTTTCTCCACGCTCTTCCGGACCCCCAATTGGCCGGCTTTCAGCTGGGCCTCGATAATCCCGGCGAAAGTTCTCTTTCGCCCGTTTACGCCGATTCCCGTCAAGTTGCCCATAGACGGATGGCGTTCCTAAAGGGACAATAGCTCTATCCCTGCGGATGGTCCGCAGCCTCATGCAACCTATTAAGGGTTCCCCCCTTCTATAGGGGCATATGTGCTCCTCGACGTCCGTTCTCGGGACAACTCTGAAGGGAACCCGGCGCATCGCATCTCCTAGTGGCGCCGCTATTGGACTGTTGGCCCGACCAAGACCAACCGAACCGGTTGCGTGGACCGAAGCGGAGGCCATCCGCCGCTCTCAGGCGGGGGATTCCGCCGCATTCGACTTTCTTTATCAGCTTCACAGCCGTCGCGTCTATGCCCTGTGCTTGAGGATGGTCAACAACCCAGCGGATGCCGAAGATCTGATGCAGGAGGCTTTTCTTCAGCTTTTCCGCAAGATCGGCACCTTCCGCGGTGAGTCGGCCTTCTCGACCTGGCTGCATCGCATGACGGTAAATGTCGTCCTCATGCGCCTGCGCAAGAAATCGCTCCCGACCGATTCCCTGGAGGAGACCTTGGATCCGGATTTGGAGAGCAGCAGCCCGAAACGGGATATCGGCGCGCCGGACTTGCGGCTGTCGGGAGCCGTCGACCGGGTCAACCTCGAGCGTTCCGTCGAGCAGCTTCCTCCCGGCTATCGCACCGTGTTCGTCCTGCATGACGTTCAGGGTTACGAGCACAACGAGATTGCGGACATCATGGGGTGTTCGGTAGGTAATTCGAAGTCGCAGTTGCACAAGGCGCGCACTCGCCTGCGCGAGCTCCTCCAGGAACAGATCCGGGATCAAGCCCGCCAGGAACGACAGTCCGCGAAAGCCCAGTCGGGCACGAAAGATTGAGATAGAATGGTGCCACTGTCACAGTCCGTCAAAGGTGCGCTTGGGCTTCTTGGAATTTTTGCAGGGAGAGCCATTCAGTGCTGTGCCCTGCGGAGTTTGTGGCATGCAGTGTAAGGAACTTGAAGCCGTTCTCGAATCGGAAGACCTGAATTCTCTTTCCTCCGAGGCCCGCGAACACCTCGTCGGCTGCTCCGGCTGCCAGGATTTGCTCGCCGATCTTTCCGCCATCGTTGTAGCCGCCAAGCGTCTTCCGGCGGAAGTCGCTCCTCCGGACCGTGTGTGGGTTTCGATCCGTGCCCAACTGGAATCGGAAGGAATTATCCGCGATGCCGAAGCTGTCGTCACGGCTCCATCCGCACCTTGGTGGCGAAGCTTCTCCGAACTTTTCCGGCCTCGCGTGCTAGCGACGGTGGGCGCAGGACTGTTTGTTGTTCTGGGCAGCATCTACGTAGTCGAACACCGCCACCCGGCAAATGTCGCGCAGAACCCTTCACTCGTTCAAATACAAACACAGGCGAGGCAAACTCCTCGACCGGTTGTAGCCACTCCGTCCGAAGACAAGCCATCCGTCCCCGCAAACGAACCAGCGCCGCCGCCACACTTGGCCAGCAATCCGGGAGCCCGCCCGTCCACGACCGTTCTGAAGAGCTCGCCTACCGAAGACGCTTATCTCGGCGAAAGTGCTTCTGTGCTCGATCAGGACGAAAGCTCTTTGCCTCGCCGCGAACTAACCAATAACGCCGCCGTCGACGCCGCGCTTCGCCAGAATTTACGTACCCTTAACGACTTTATTGCGGAATGTAAAACCCGCTTGAAGCAGAATCCTCAGGACCAGTTGACCCGCGAATACCTCAACATGGCCTATCAGCAGAAAGCGGAATTACTGACCTCCATGTTGGACAGCGGAAGGAGCGAACACTAATGTTGCCCCAGCAGAAGACGGTTCGTGATCTCCTGAGTATTCTTGGAGCTGGCCTATTCCTTTGTGTCGCCGCGCCGGCCATTGCCGCCACCACGGAGCAGCAAGAAGAACGGCACTTCACCGTCAAGGACCACCCGGTCGTCATCATCAACAACATTGTGAACGGCCGTATCGAGGTCAAGTCCTGGAAGAATTCCGAAGTTGTCGTCACCACCACGGTGGTTCCCGGTAAAGTAGCCATCGATGCCGAGCAGGTCGGCGATCGCATCGACATTAACGCCACATCCCTGGTGAATACTTCGCAGCAGCCTCACGAAGTCGAAGCCAATTTTCAGCTACTCGTTCCGGAGCAGACCGAACTGCAGCTCCGGACCCAGACCGGCCTCATCCTGGTTGAGCAAGTCAATGGCGACATGAAGTTGCAAAGCGTAGCTGGCGATGTCCATCTCAAGGAGGTTTCCGGCTACATCATCGTCAAGACCACCGGCGGCTCGCTGGTTTGCACCCTCTGTTCCGGCCGGCTCGAATTCAACTCCATCAGTGGCGGCGCTCAGATCCTTCAGCCTTCCCTTTCGAACGTCAACGTCATGACCACTACCGGCAACATCCTTTATGACGGCGACTTCGTCCGCACCGGCCTGTACACCATGAACAGCGGCCGCGGTCTTGTCGAAGTCCGCTTTTCCGGTACGGACTCCTTCGATCTCAACGCCCAGACCTATCGCGGCACCGTCGATAACCAGGCCGCCGATTTTGTGAAGCCGGACATTCACGGTCCCAAACACCATCCACAGTCCAAGTTTTCCCGCAGCCTGTTCGGCACCGTCGGCCAGGGCTTCGCCAAGGTCGAACTCTCCTCCTACAGTGGTACAATTCGGATTCTGAAGCGCGACTAATCGCGCTTTACGGAATCGTGAATCAGACTCCAATCGGCCGCGCTGCGCAATCGCGCGTCCCCATCATCGGTCTCGCCGGTTTCATGGGCGCTGGCAAAAGCACTGTCGGTACCCGCCTCGCCCGCCAACTCGGGTGGCACTTCGTTGATCTCGACGAACGCATCGAGCAGGCCGCCGGCATCTCTATCCCCGAATTTTTCGAACGCCACGGCGAGTTTGCTTTTCGCCAGCTCGAAGCTGAGCAACTGCGTGGCGCGCTCGGCCGCGCTGTCGAGTTCCATGAATCCACCATCATCGCTCTCGGCGGGGGCACCTATGCCCAGCCTGGCGCCCCCGAATTCCTACGCAATTCCGGCGTCCCGGTCATCTGGCTGGACACTCCTATCGACGTTCTGCTCTCGCGTTGCATGACTATGTCCGGCAGGCCGCTGTTCCGCGACGAGGCCAGCTTCCGCGCGCTTCATGCGCAGCGTCTCCCCTCGTATCAGCTCGCCGATTTTCGCGTCGATAGCTCCGGAGATGCCGCCGTGGTGGTTGCCGAAATTCTTCGGCGGGGGATTGCTGGCATTCCCTCCGGCGAACTTGCATCGCCCCTGGCTGTGGAGAAACCGCAACCCTAAGGAGGAACGGATGCCTAATCCAACTACCAGCGTAGAGGACCGGAGCTTGACCTTGTCCCCCGCTTCGAGGGGCTCCGGCATTGCGCTCACGACGCCTAGAGCGTTACGCCCTGAGGAAACTCTCCTTTCGCGGACTACGAAGCGGCAATTGTTCGTTCCCGCCTTCATTATTCTTGCGCTCAGCGGTTCCCTTTTTTCCCACGCGGCACAGAAAAAATCCCCGGCAGGTTCCATCTTTGTTTCCGACAAGGGCAAATTCAAGGTCCTGCTCGACGGCAAGACCGTTGGCCAGGAAGACTTCGACATCAGTCCGAGCGGCGTTGGTTGGATCGCCAAGGGTACCAATCATTTCACGGTGGAGGGCACGCCGCCGGCCACGGTCACCGGGAATCTGTCCCTTTCGGCGGACGGCGCACCCATCAGCTACGATTGGACGTCTCAGTCCAATAAAAATAGCAGCGCCCGCATCCTGTTCGTTAATGGCGTTGCTAAGATGACCGTGCAACTGGGCTCGGCCCACTCTTTCGAGCAGGATCTTACGTTCACTTCGCCGCTGATCGTTGTTCTCGACGATAACCTATACTACCAATACGCATTGCTAGCTCGCGTTTACGATTGGAACCGCCGCGGCACGCAGACCTTTTCTGTTCTCGTGCCCCAAGAGCTTCTACCGGGGACCATCACGGTCGATTGGGCGGGCGCGCTCAGCGCGGAAAGCAAAGCCTATGAAGGCCTAAAGGTCACCACCAGCGACCTCGAAGTCATTCTCTATCTCGATTCCAATCATCGGCTGATGCGCCTCGAAGTCCCATCCTCCAAAGCCGCCGTCATTCGCGAGTAACGCGTCCCCCCGGCTTTCGCGCGTGGGCCGCCCGCCTCCTGTAACGAGGCCCAGCCTCACGGTCGCTGACCGGTCTTTTTTCCCTTGACACTCAAAATACGCCCGTAGTAGGGTCACATACACATGTAGTAGGACAGGACGCCGATGGCCTTACCCAAACTCACAAAACTCGAACTGCAAATCATGGACGCGCTCTGGACTCGCGGCCCTTCCGCCATCCGGGAAATTCAGGAGGCGTTCCCCGAACGCATCCGGCCGGCATACACCACCGTGCAGACCACGGTCTATCGCATGGAGCGCAAGAGAGTGCTCCGCCGCGTTAAGAAGATCAGCAACGCGCACATTTTTGAAGCCGTCATCTCTCGAAACGCTGCGCAAGGCCGACTAATCGACGAATTGCTGAGCCTGTTCGGCGGCCGCACGCAACCGGTCATGGCGCATCTGGTCGAATCGGGCAGGCTGACTCTCGCCGACGTGAAGGAAGCGGAAAAATCCCTGCGAAAACTCTCCCGGAAGGATAAATCCAAATGAGTCCTCTTCCTGTCATGACGGTTTCTTCCTCGTGGTGGCCCTCGCTCGGCGCTCCCCTCGCCAACCACCTCTGGCAATCCACGTTTTTCGCCGCAGTCTCTGGCCTTCTTACACTGCTCCTCAGAAAAACCGATGCGCATTCGCGTTATTTGCTTTGGCTTCTCGCTTCCCTGAAATTCCTGGTGCCCTTCTCTGTGCTGGCGGCGTTGGGTGGGCACCTCAGCTGGACGAGAGTTTCGCCTGCGCCTCCGGCTGAATTCGTCACCGTACTGCAAGGCTTCAGCCAGCCATTCACCGCGGTGAAGCCTGCTCCTAACAACGTATCCGCCACGAGCGCAGTGCTGCCCTTGCTCGTGCACGCTCTTCCCGAGCTTCTGTTGCTGCTCTGGTCAGTGGGCTTCGTCGCCGTGCTCTTTTACTGGTGGTCCCGGATGCGCTGCATAACCGCTGCGGTATGCGACGCAAAAGCGGTCCAATCGGGACGCGAATTTAGCGCCCTTTCCCGGTTGCAGCAAAACGCCGGCGTACGGCGACAAATTCGCCTTGTGGTCTCCAATTCCGCGCTCGAGCCGGGCATTCTCGGCATCTTTCGCCCCACGCTGATCCTTCCCGCGGGAATCTCCGCTCGCCTTAGCGACGCGCAGTTGGGCGCGATCCTGACGCACGAACTCTGCCACGTGCGCCGGCGTGACAATCTCGCCGCCGCGCTTCACATGCTCGTCGAAGCTCTCTTCTGGTTTCATCCTCTGGTCTGGTGGCTCGGCACGCGTTTGGTCGACGAGCGCGAACGCGCCTGCGATGAAGAAGTGCTTCGCCGCGGCAGCGACCCGCAAACCTATGCCGAAAGCATCCTCAAAATTTGCGAATTCTACGTGGAATCGCCCTTGCTTTGCGCCTCAGGTGTAACCGGCTCCAATCTCAAAAAAAGAATCGAGGTCATTATGCAAAATCGCGCGCCGATGAATCTGGATATCGCTCGCAAGCTATTGCTCAGTTCGGTAGGCATTCTCGCCGTCGCAATCCCGCTCGCCTTCGGCCTTCTTCACGCCGCGCAAGTCCGCGCACAGTCCCCGCTTCCAGAGACCGGCAAAACCGGGCCTGCGTTTGAGTCCGCTGCCGTCACACCAAACAAAACCGGTGATCCCATGCCGGGGCTCACGATAAAGATGCCGGAACCCAAAGTGAAAGGAATGCCCATGCGCGCGGTTCAGTTCCGAAGCGATCGCTTCATGGCGACCAATATGACGCTCCAGGAGCTCATCCAATTGGCTTATCAAATTCAGCAAGCCCAAATCCTGGGTGGCGAAGTTTGGTTTCGCTCGGATAGATACGACGTCGACGCGAAAATCAGCGCTGCGGAACTGGAAAAACTCCACCAACTAAATACGCCGCAAGCGAGTCTCGAACGGCACGGAATGATTCAAGCGCTCTTGGCGGACCGTTTCAAGCTGGCGCTTCACCGCGAGACTAGACAACTTCCCGTCTACGCGCTCGTCGTCGGCCCCGCTGGCCCCAAGATGCAGATTGCCAAGCCTGGCGACACCTATCCCAACGGCATCAAATATCCCACCGGCAAAGCCATTGTTCCCGGATTGCTCTCCCCCAAAGACGGCGAGTTGGTTGGCCAAGGCATCCCGATCGCACACCTGGTCGAGTCTCTTGCAGACAAGCTAGAGCGTCCATTGCTGGACAAAACCGGCCTCACCGGCAATTACGATTTCACACTCGATTGGCACCCCGATTATTCCTCCGCCACGCCCCACGCATCGATCTTCGCGGCAGTCGAACAGCAGCTCGGACTCACACTCGAGCCGCAAGAGGACCCTGTCGAAGTATTGGTCATTGAGCACGCCGAGAATCCTCAGGCAATTACCGGCCACGCGGACGCTCAAGTCGCCGCGCCTCGCTAGTGCGCCGAAGTGTTGCGCATTACGAACTGTAAAAATGTGCTTTTCAGCGAAGAACGTCTACAGCTGAACGCGCCAGCAGGTTTTTCGACGCGGTATTTCACGATAACCGCGCATTCGAGGGAGCGGCCCAAACGGAGACTAGGTGTTTTTCCATCTCTTGCGCTTCCCGGCCACTCTCATCCATTCAGCGAGGACCCGGTTCGTACTTTTCGGCTGAGTTTTCGTCAAGCGGCTGACCTTCTGCACCAAAATACATTCCGATGCAAACCCTTCACTCAGCGTAGCAAGTCTTCGAGCTGGACTCGCGAGACGGTTTTTTCGTCGCGGTATTTCACGATGACCGCGCATTGCAGGGAAAGGCCCCATTTCGCTCCGGCGGGATGAGAGACGGCGCGCGAACCCGGCACGACCACGGCGTTTTCGGGAATCACCAGCGGCTCATCGTGTTTTGCGGAATGCACGGTTTCGCAGACCAGGTCGTACACCGGAATCGAGCGGTTCAGAATCGTGCCCGTTCCGAGAACCGCGCCTTTCTTTACGATCGTGCCTTCATACACGCCGGAGTTTCCCCCGATCATCACGTCATCCTCAATAATCACCGGCAGCGCGCCGACCGGCTCCAGCACTCCGCCGATTTGCGATGCCGCCGACAAATGGCAATCCGTACCGATCTGCGCGCAAGACCCCACCAGCGCGTGCGAATCGATCAACGTGCCTTCGCCCACATACGCGCCGACGTTCACGAACATCGGGGGCATGCAAATCACGCCGCGCCCGAGATACGCTCCATCGCGGATGCTGGAGCCGCCGGGCACGATGCGCACGCCATCGGCAATCGAAACGGCGCGGGCCGGATAGGTGGACTTATCGAAAAAGGGCTGGCGCTTCGGATCGAGCGACATGTCCACCGTCGGGCCCATGCGAAAACCGAGAAGAATCCCCTTTTTGACCCAGGCATTTACTCGCCAACCCGTCTGAGCCGACTTGTCCGGCTCCGCGGACCGGATTTCGCCGCGATTCAGAGCCGTCTTGAACGACCGAAATAATTCAAAATGTTCTTCACGATAGGAAGCAGGGGGCGTCTCGAACAGCGCCTCAATTTGAGATTGCAGCATGCGTCTTCTCGATCAACTTCAGGGTCTCCAGGACCGCATGAATTTTCGCACGATTCTCCGCCTTTGGGGGCACCAGTGGCAAGCGCCAGCACGCTTCGAGCAAACCCATCTCCGCCATCGCCGCTTTCACCGGGATGGGATTCGATTCCACAAAGTTGATTTCCATCAACGCGTGGTACCGGCGATGAATTTCGCGCGCGCCCGCAAAATCTCCTGCTAGCGCCAGTTGAGTCAGCCGGGTCATCTCGGCGGGAATTTCATTGGACGCGACCGAAATGACGCCGTGCCCGCCAAGTGCGATCAACGGCAGAGTCAGCGCATCGTCCCCGGAAAGCACCAGGAATTCCTCCGGCACACAATTCAGAATTGCCGCCATTTGTCCGACATTGCCGGACGCTTCCTTGATGCCCACTATATTGGGAATCTGCGACAGTCGCAGGACAGTCGCGGGTTCAATGTTCACTCCCGTTCGTCCTTGGACGCTGTAGAGGATGATCGGCAGGTCCACGGCTTCGGCAATGGCCTTGAAGTGCCGATACAGCCCTTCCTGTGTGGGCTTGTTGTAGTAAGGCGTCACGGACAGAATTCCGCTCACATCCAGGTTCGCCAGCTCGCGCGCGCGCTCGATCACCTCGCAGGTGTTGTATCCTCCCGCGCCGGCGAGCACCGGCACTTTCCCCTTGGCCAGTTCAACAGTAATTTCCACCACGCGCCGCTGCTCTTGTTCCGTCAACGTCGGGCATTCTCCCGTGGTGCCGCACGGAACCAGAAAATCGATGCCCGCGGCGATCTGACGCTTGACCAGCGTGCGAACCGTGGGTTCATCGAGCGAACCATCCCGCCGAAAGGGAGTAACCAGCGCTGTTCCCGTTCCTGTAAACATGTGTCGCTCCTTTACTCAGTGTTCCGACGAAATCCAGCAAATCTCTTCACTGCGTGCGGGCCCATTCGGCGTTCTGCCGGTTAAGCGTCATTGGCGCACGCAATTCCGGAAGGATTTCTCGAAACTCGAAAACGCCTTTCTTCCCGGTAATCCACTGCGCCGCCTGCAGTGCTCCGCGGGCATAGCCTTCACGGCTCCTCGCGGTGTGCCGCAGCGTAATCGTGTCGCCGGCCGAATCGAAGCCGATCTCGTGCGTGCCGACGTGCGCTCCTGCGCGGTTGGAGCTGAGTGGAAGCGGACTTGCGAATCCCGCGGCGCGGATCTCTTCCGCAAGTCTTTTCAGCGTTCCTGAAGGCGCATCTTTCTTTGCGGAGTGATGAATCTCCCAGCCCCACGCTTCATATTCGGGGTGCTGCGCAAAAAGCGCGGCAGCACGCGTAACGATTTCGAAGAACAGATTCATGCCCACAGCGAAATTGGCGCCATAAACCAGCGCGGTGTCCGCGTCCCGAATCACTTGCCGGATTCGCGGTAGCCCCTCGTACCAGCCCGTGGTGCCGCACACCGTGTTCACTCCCAAGGCCGCAAGCCTAGGAAGATTTTCAGATGCGGCCGCCGGAGCCGTAAATTCGATCGCAACCGAGGCGCCACGAAGCGAATCGCGAGAGAGCGAGGTAATATTGGAGCGCGAAAATCTCTCCCGAACATCAAATCCATACTCCGGCGCCAACTGCTCTACGAGGCGCCCCATCTTCCCGCAACCTAGAATCGCGAGTGGCGTGGTCATGATGGCGCAGCTCCAATGGTAAGAAGTTGCCGCACCATGCGCGCGTAAATCCCCACCGCATCGGTCAATTCCCTTTTTTCGATGCGCTCTTCAGAAGTGTGCGCGTCGTGAATACTTCCGGGCCCCAGCAGAAACGGTTTGCCCCACGAGCCGTTGAACGTTGGAATGTCCGTGGTGAATGCGACTACGCTGGTTGGCAGCCCCTCGATCGCGCCGAGACGCACCGCCGAACAGTGCAGGACTTCGCGCGCTTCCACGTTCTTGCCCGCAACTGCTCGTACCACGGCAGCCCGTAACGGATCTGCATCCCCCACCAAGCGAAACATGATTTCCGCTCGCGCTTCGTCGGCTACCACATTTGGCGCGCGGCCGCCGTGAATCGTGCCCACGTTCAACGTGGATTGCCCGAGAACCGGATCGCTCGGCAGGGGAATCGCGCGAATGTCGCGAAGGGCATCCAAAAGCGAATGAATCGCGGAATACCCCAATTCCGGATACGCCGAATGCGCCAGCTTCCCACGCGCTTCAATTTCATACCGCAAGGCGCCCTTGGAGCCGAGCGCCAGCTTGTTTTGTGTGGGCTCGCCATTGATCAGGAAGCGCGAACCGCGAGGCGAAGCCGCCGCAGCCATTGCCCCAAGGCTGTCGCGCTCTTCGCCCACAACAAACAGCAGCGCGAAATTGCGCGTGCTCGTAGCCAAAAGGGATTCGGCGGATGCGATCATTGCCGAAATAATGCCCTTCGCGTCACAAGAGCCGCGTCCGCGGATGAACGTGTTGTCTTCACTCGAGGAAAAATACGGAGGCACGGTATCCATGTGAGTGGAGAGCGTCACCACCGGATCGCCAAAGGTGAGCAACAAGTTGTCACGTTCAGGCGCCGCGTTCATGCGTTCCAACCGGCCGTTGTGCCGCACCGAAAGCTGGGACAAATGCGCGTAGAGATAATCGACCACGGGCTTTTCCTTGCCGGTGGTGGAATCAAGGTCCACGAGCGCGCGCGTAAGTGCGTAGCAATCCATAGTTTCTTCCTGGGAGAGTTTCTGGGGAGAGCAGAACGAAAGGGAGGTCTGCGCCGGGACTCGCAGAAAGCTGCCTCTCGATAGCGCTCCACCCCGGAGCAGGACTCCGCGGATGACAGTGAACCGGCCTTAGACCGGAACACCAACCGCGGCGATTTCAGCAATCGCTGCGATTTCGGCGGCGATCAGCGGTGCTTCGCTGATCCGACTTGTGCCAGACCCCTTTCGCCGAGCCCCCGATGCTGATCGGGAGAACAAACCCGGCTACTCATGGCCGCCGCACCTCTACCAAGGTCTACCATGAAGGTAGAGGAAAACCGGCGAGGTGTCAACGAATGAAAAAATGTAAAAAATGTATGTAGCTTAGAACGTCAGCCGCAGCGCCAGTTGAATGATGCGCGGATCGTAAGTCGAAGTGATTTGGCCGAACAACGAACTGTTCGGATTTACGCCTGCTCCGCTGCCGGAAAAAGTCCCGTTCCCGTTGTTGGTAACTCCGGGGTTCAGGAAGTTTGCATGGTTGAAGAGATTAAAGAACTCCGCGCGAAATTCGAGCTTGGTGCGCTCGGTAATCGTGGTCGTCTTGGAGAAAGCCATGTCAAAATTGATATAGCTCGGCCCTCGGAGATAGTTTCTTGGCAAAGTGCCGTACGTTGCCAGCGATGGATCGTTCACCACCTGGTAGTTCGAGGGCAGCATGGTTGGTCCCGGGGTGCACACGGGCGGCGGGTTGATAAAGTCAGGCTCCGGACATTGGGCGTTGCTCAAGCTGTTCGGATTGAACCAGTAATTCCCCGGTCCGTTCCCAAAATCCTGCGTCGTACGAGGATTGAGCTGTGCGAGTGAACCAGTAATATTCGCGTGAACGTTCCCCGGGTCGCCAGCCCCCGATGGGCCTTCTGCTCCAGGGAAGTAGCGGTCCGGCAAATTCGCGAACACATCGTATGGCAATCCGCTATGCCACGTGAGAATCGGAAACAGACTCCACCCTTGAGTCAGCCGCTTTGGTCCGGAACTCCACATATGATCGAATGGGAGATCCCACCCGCCGCTAAAGGTAATGCGATCGCGGATATCCTGATCGCTCGAAGCGCGAAATAGTCCAGGCTCATAGCTCGGCACGCTGGAATTCCGCTGCCGGAATCCAGATACGTTGTCAATGCTGTGAGCGAAAGTATAAGCGAACGTGAAGTAGGTCCTCCCGAGCCATGGAGTATCCGCGATTTGCCGGGTCAAGCTGACCTGCAAGCTGTTGTAGCTTGCCTTCGTAACGTTCTTGAACTCCGGCAGCGAGCCAAAGCTGCACGTGGCGCTAGGATCGGCGTTCGATGTCGTGTAACCGATGGAATCCACACAGGTCGCATTCCCTGGAGTCAGGTTCAATACGCGATCTGTTGTTCCCAATATAAATGGGTTGATGTCCTGCAAGGACGTCAAGCCGTGCGCACTGCTTCCGACGTAGCTTGCTTCGAACACCGTGTTGTGCGCGACCTCGCGTTGCAGGCTGAGACTATATTGGTAGATGTACGGGGTCTTCAGATGTGGATCGACGACGTAAACTCCGCCAGCCGCGTTGATGGGCAGAAAACCGGCGTCCAGGAAGTTCAGGTTCGACGGGGGCCGTTTTGAAGGAAATGGGTTAGGCACTCCCGCCGAAACGAACGGATCGGAGAAGAATGGAATTTCTGAAGATTGTCCCGGTCCCACAGTTGGGAAAATAGGCGCAGTCGAGGCAAAGAACGGCGGCTGGCCGTTGAACTGCAGATTGTCTTCGCCCTTGAGCACGTCATAGAAAATTCCGAATCCGCCACGCAGACTTGTTTTTCCGTCGCCCTTCGGATCCCACGCGAAACCGACCCGCGGCGCCCAGTCATGCTTATCAGGGAAGTTCGTGCCAACCGGGGCTCCCTTATCACCCGGGAACACCATTCCCACCGGCGCGCCGGTGAACACCGTCGACTGCAATCCGGGAATGATCGAGAAGGAACGGCCCTGAGTATCGAGCTTCGGTTGGTTGTACTCGTAACGGATGCCCAGGTTCAGCGATAAGTTTTTCTTAATCCGCCACTCATCCTGGAAAAATCCCGCAAATGCCTTGCTCCGGATGTTGGATGGCGCTGCCGGATATTGAAACAACTGGCTCGGCGCACCGAGCAAAAAGTCCGCCAAAACGTTGCCTGTCGCCGGTCCTTGACCATAAGCATACGAGTAAAAATCAAATTCCCCATTGACGTAATAATCGTAAACCGTATTGTTTTGGTATGCTGAAAGCCCTCCACCGAATTTGAAGTTGTGCCTCCCCCGGATCCAACTGATTGTGTCTAGGAAGCCGAAGGTGTTATTCGCAAACGTCGTCGGGCCGTTTTCGCTAAAGCCTACCTGTAGCCCGGTGTCGAACCACATATTGGGAGGTCCGGTAGGATTATCAGGAGTGACGCCGAAACCCAAATCGCCTGCCGTCGGCAGTTTCAAACCTACCTTGTCCTGCAACTCGTAGGTGCGCTGGGTATAGGCGCGGAATTCGTTGACCACGTTCGGGGTGAAGTTGTGGTAGTAATCACCGTTTAGGAGGTAGTGGTTAAGCTGCCCCAAATTCGGAAACCCCGGAACCGTGGAGTAGACGAATGGGTTCAATGTCGGGTTTCGGAACCCGCCGAGTGTCACAGAAAGCTTGTCATGATCTGAAAACAAAAAATCCAGCTTACCGGTGATTTCGTTGTTGTTGTCTGTGTGTGCTCCCTGATAGTTCGCTACCCCGTTGGGGTTCGTCGGAAACCAACCGGCCGAAATATACTTCTGTGAGATGGAATTGAATTTTGTTGGGTCGATCATGCCGCACGCGGCTTTAGCCGGATCCGATTGGAAGTACGGATTGGCCAGCAGGAATTGCGACACACCAGGATCCGCGTTGGGACAATTTCCAGGAACTCCGCCGTTCGAAAAATCTCCCTGAATTTGGGCCGGAGTAAACACCGGGTTCTGTCCAGACACTTCTTGTTGTGAAAGTCGCTGTCCTTGATAGCCGACGAAAAAGAAAAACTTGTCTTTGTGAATCGGTCCGCCAAATGTGCCCCCGTACTGATTTCTCTTCAGCACATCCCTTGGTAGATCCTGCACCTTATTAAAGAAAGTGTTGGCATTGAACGCGTCATTCCTCAGGAATTCAAACGCGCTGCCGTGCCACTCGTTCGTGCCCGATTTCGTCACCACGCTGATTATCCCACCGCCATTCCGCCCGTATTCCGCGGAGTAGTCGCTCTCCATGATGCGGAATTCCGCAATGGTATCGGGATTCGGGTTATAAACTACCCCGTTGTCCAACAGATCGTTGTTCATGGCACCGTCCAATAGGTAGGTCACAGAATCGCTGCGGCCGCCCGCGATGCTGTAATTCCCGGCGGCTCCGGAATCTGGGTTTGTCTCTGTCACCCCGGGCTGGAGCGCCGCCAAGTCCAAGACGTTGCGACCGTTCAAGGGCGCTCGTTGGATGGTTTCTCCGGTAACGCTGGTACCGATGGTTTGGTTGACCGTTTCGACGTTGGCCGCCTGGCTGGTCACTTCCACAGATTCAGTCGTTTGACCGATGGACAACTTTGCGTCTAACCGCAGTGACTGGCTGATCTGAAGTTTCTGGCGTTCAAACACTTCTTTACGGAAACCTGCCGCCTCAATCGTAACTTCGTATTGTCCGATGGGCAGGGAGAGTACCTGGTAAAAACCGCTGGCGTCGGTCGTCGTCGTTTGCACAATCTTCGTTCCGGTATTGGTCACCGTCACGGATGCCCCAAGGATTGGCGCTCCACTGGGATCGGCGACGTTCCCGATGATGCGGCCGGTGGCGTCTTGCGCTCGCACAACAGTTCCGGCGAATACATACAAGACGATATAAATGAAAAAGAGACTAAAAAAACTCTTACCGGTACAAGTCCGCATGACACATCCCCCTTGTTACTTCGTTTGCTGCTTGCACAGGATAAAAATGGCGGGTTGCGAGGCGAATTTAAGAAGCAAACGATCCGTTCCTCGACGAGAAGGATCGGCCTCAAGCCACTCTTCCCCACTCCAATGCTTGACCGCTCGCAAAATGTCTGATGCGCAAGTTTCTGCCCTTTTTGCGAGCAATGTCAAGAGCACAAAATGGCGAGGGGCGCTCTGAAAAATTCATCCGCGCTATAAAGCAAATTAATAAATGAAGTTTGCGTGGAAAATTTTCTTACAGGTCGAGCGGTTTCAGGGGAACGTGTTGCGAGGCGACCAGCAACTCGCCGGCGAAAACCGCCTCTGCAGGACGGCGGCTCAGAGCTTCCTCGGCGGAAAGGCGCGCCAAGTCCGGATTGTTGTTTTCCTGGGAGATGTGCGCCAGCACCAGGTAGCGCGCGTGCGAGTCGAATCCATCGGGATCGGCGAGAAATTCGCTGACGGCGTGATTGGAAAGATGCCCGGTGCGCGAAAGAACACGCTGCTTCACAACCCACGGATACGGACCAACCTTCAACATATCCAGATCATGATTGGACTCGAGGATCAAGCAGTCGGTCTCTCGCAGATGCACTTTGACAAGTTGCGGCATGTAGCCAAGGTCGGTACAGACCGCCACCTTCGTGCCGTTGGTGCGGAACGTGAACCCGATGGGATCCGCGGCATCGTGAGGAATCGCAAATGCGTGAATGTCGATGTCTCCAATGGCGAAGCGCTGGCCCGCTTGAATCGTTTCCGCCCGCCGCAATCGCTTCCGGAACGTATCGGGAAGAATGCGTTGGAGCTCATTCATGGTCGGTTCGGTTACGTAGAGCGGAGCCTTCCACAGGCCGAGGACTTGCGGCAGGCCGTTGCAATGGTCGGTGTGTTCGTGGGTGATGAGGACCGCGTCGAGTTCGTCGATGTCCTTGCCGACGGCAGCGAGGCGTGCCAGCGTCTCGCGTTTACCAAGGCCGGCGTCAACAAGGATGCGGGTACGTTCGGTTTCGAGCAGCGTCAGGTTGCCCGAACTGCCGGACGCAAGGATGTAAACGCGCAAGCCGATTGCAACTCTCCCGAGACCCCGAACGTGATAAAACTTTTCAGATCATGGCAGAGCGCAGAGGGTGCGTCAACGGTTTCAGCGAACGGGTGTGAATTTCTGGGAACGAGGCGCGGCCGTATAGAGAAGCGACCGCGCAATTCGTCTTCAATCGAAGAGGCATTCCTCAGTTCGAAGACTCGGCTCGGAATGGCCATCTATTTTTTATTTTTCTATGGCGTGTGAGTCGGCCTCGGACCCGGGCAGGCCGAGTTGCGCCATCATGGCTTCCTGTGCCTCGCGAACCTGCCAGTAGGCTTTTAGAAACTCCTGGTTCAGCGTGCGCGCCTTGACGAATTTCTTCTGGAAGGCGTCGGAGTCAGCGCGATTCCGGAACGAAAGATGATCGCGTTGCCAGTCGAAAGTTCCTTCCTTCGAGAGGGCGAATTGATAAAGATCGAGCGAAGCCTGCAGCCAGCCGTGCTCCTTGTCCGAAATGGCCTTGCAGGCGGCAAGAGTTTGCGGAAGGGTGGCTTGATAGCTGGCCATGAAGTTCCTTTTTTCCTCGTCACTGGCATTGACCGCGGCGACATAATCTTTCATCTTCAAGAAAATGGGCTGCCAGTCCATGTATTTGTCTGCGACAGCGACGCGAGTATGCAACTGATCGATCATTTCCTGGATACTGGCGGCATCATGGAACGATTCGATGGTGTAGAGAGGTTTGGCGGTCTGGTCCAGGCCCGAAATTTCCGCGACGTATTGCTCGTTGCGCGACTGGATGTCCTTCATCAAAGAGCGCGCCGCGGGATCCCATTTCGTTTGAACCACCGGCGGCGCATTGGGCGCCTTCCGGGGCGCAGCCGTTTCGCTGTAGCGGCGAACTGTCCGGGGGTCGATGGCGCCCATGCGCGGCCGCGCGGGAAGCGCCAGTGTAAGCACCGTCAGTAGAGAGGAAAGCGTCAAAACGACTAGAGCTTGAACCGGACCTCGCAGCTTTGCGTTGCGAACCTTGCAGTAGGCAAAGACCAGGAGGCCTGCCAAGACCACGGCTCCCAAGCAGCGACCGAGGAAAGCGTCCCAATTTTCGAGACCGAGCGGGCCGGTCGTTCTCGACGTGGCGAAGTAGCTCAAGCCGAGGAATAACAATCCTGATGTCACCGCGGAAATGCCGAGGATCAGACCGGGCGTCGATGAAGCCTCACTTTGCGGCGATGCAAAGCGGACCGACGCCCCAGTGGAAGGCGTGGTGGAGCTCGCTCCGCACCACGGACAGTCCGTGAAGCCGTCCGGAATGACCTTGGAACAGTGTGTACACTTCATGCGTTTTGTCGAGTCGCAAGTAGTCTAATACGGCCAAAATAATTTGCATGCAGAAATCAGGCGGCCAGGCGCGCGCGGTCGACGGTGAAGCCGTTGATTGGGCCCAGTACGGTTAAGGCGATGCGCTCAGGCTGGAAAAACTGGTTGGCGAGCGACTGCACTTCCTCGCGCGTGACCGCTTCAATCGAGGCGAGAATCTCATCGAGCGACGAGAAGCGATGGAAGTACAATTCCTGCCGCGCCAGGTTGGACATGCGCGAACTCGTGGACTCCAGCGACAGCATGAGCGAGCCTTTCAGGTGATTCTTGGCCCGCAACAGTTCTTCTTCGGAAACGGGCGATTCCTTCATGGCGCGAAACTCGGCAATGGTCATGTCCAGCACCTGGCCGATCGTCTCCTTCGCGGTTCCCGCATACACACTGAGCATTCCGGTGTCGGAGTACGGCGTGAGTTCGCTGAACACGGCGTAGGCCAGTCCTTGTTTCTCGCGAATGTTCTGAAACAATCGCGAGGACATTCCACCGCCAAGCAAATTATTCAGAACGGCGACGCCAAATCGCCGCTCGTGCGCGATCGGCAACGAGGGTACGCCGACGCAGAGATGCACCTGCTCCAGGTCGCGTTTGGTTTCGAGGTGAATCGGAGCAGCTGTCGTCGGCACCGGATCCTCTTCGCGGCCGTCGAGCGGTTTCAAGCTTCCGAATTCCTTCTCTACCAGGCGGAGGACTTGCTCGTGGGTGATATGTCCCGCAGCCGTGACCACGATGTGGTCCGGTGCGAACCAGTTCTTGAACCGCCTGCGCAATGCTGCGCCGTCAAATTTCCGCACCGTTTCCGGTGTGCCGAGAATCGGCCGTCCCAAAGAATGGTCCGGCCAAAACCCGCGCGTAAACAAGTCATGTAGCAGATACTCCGGATTGTCCAGGTCCATCTTGATCTCTTCCAAAACAACCTGCCGCTCTTTTTTCACGTCAGCCGAATCGAGTTTCGGGCGCAAGACGAGATCGGCTAGCACATCGAAGGCAATGGGAAGGTGTTCATCGAGAACTTTAGCGTTGAAGCAAATCTGTTCCTTGGAGGTGAAGGCGTCCAGCATTCCGCCGACGGAATCCATTTCGCGAGCAATGTGCTCGGCGGAACGGCGATCCGTCCCCTTGAACACCATGTGCTCGAGAAAATGCGCCAGGCCGTTTTCGGCAGGGACTTCGCGGCGGGAGCCGTTGCGCACCCAGATGCCAACGGAGACCGAGCGGACGTGCTCCATGGTCTCGGTGATGACGACTAAGCCGTTCGGTAAAACGTGACGATGGATATCGCGCGCGTTAGAAACCATACGCTATTCTTACATAATGAGTAATGTGACGATAGGGGGCTGTAGAAGCCCCAGGAAAATGTGCAAATGTACTGCCTTCATATGGTTAGGCTAGGATAATGAGACCCTTGCCGGTGCCGCCGGTAAGGCCTGTCCGCGGATGAGAGAATAGGGGCCGATCAAGGTGAGCGCCAATGGAGTTGCTGGGTAAAAACAAGGAGGAATTGCGGGCATTCTGCCAGTCGCTCGGCGAACCTGCCTATCGCGGCGCTCAGTTGTACCACGCGCTTTATGCCGAGCGGAATCTTAACGTTGCGTCCATGAGCAATCTACCCGCGACGCTTCGGGCCAAACTGGCTCCCGTCGCAAGAGTGACGTTGCCGTCGATTCAGCAGAAATATCGGTCCGCGGACGGCTCGGTGCGGTATTTGTTTGGGCTTCCTGCGCCCGCGGGAGAGAGCCGGATGGAGGCCGCCGCCGTCGAAGCTGTGTTCATGCCGAGCGAGGGACGGCAGACAATCTGTATTTCGACGCAGGCGGGTTGCGCCGTGGATTGCCAGTTTTGCCTGACCGCGCAACTCGGATTGATCCGCAACCTGACGCCGGGAGAAATTCTGGCGCAGGTGTTGCTGCCGCTGATCGAGATCAGCGGCGCAAGCGCTCACGGCGAGAAGGCCAGCGAGAACGCGCTGGCGGCGCGGACCAACCTCGTATTGATGGGCCAGGGTGAACCGCTGCTCAACTTTGAAAACACGTTTGCGGCGCTGCGAATTGTCCTCGACAAGGAAGGCGTAGGTCTTTCTCCGAAGCACGTGACGCTTTCGACCAGCGGCGTGATTCCCGGGATTGACCGCATGGCAAAAGAGCCGGTGCGGCCGAAGCTGGCGATTTCCTTGAACGCCTCGAACGACGAGCAGCGCGAACGGTTGATGCCGATCAACAAGAAGTATCCGTTGAAGGAGCTAATCGAGGCTTGCAGGCGGTATCCGCTGCGCAATTGGGAACACATTACGTTTGAATATGTAATGCTTGGCGGCGTAAACGACGCTCCGGAAGACGCACGTCGGGTGGTCAAGCTGCTGGCGCCGCTCAAACGCGTCAAGGTGAACCTGATTCCCTGGAATCCCGGCAAATTGCCATTCGAGGAATCGAACGAAGCCCGGATTGAGGAGTTTCGGCGAATTCTGACGGAGCGCGAGGTGCCGGCGTTTGTGCGCTATTCGCGAGGTCGCGACGTGATGGCTGCTTGCGGGCAATTGGCTTTGCAGGAGATTCAGGCTTCGCCATTGCCCGTGCTGCGCTGAAGAATTTGGATCAAATGGCCATGATAGACTACCGGAACATATGAGTCAGCCCGCGCAATTTGATGATCGCATGCGCAGTTCGGTGAAGTCGGCCATCGCCACGATGGAATTGCTGCGTGAAGATGCCGCGCTGCTTTCGACGTTTTCCAAAGTAGCGAAATCCTTGATCGAAGCGTTTCGACAAGGGAAGAAGGTCATCCTATTTGGAAACGGCGGCAGCGCGAATGACGCGCAGCACATCGCCACGGAACTTGTCGGGCGTTTTGCTTTCGATCGCCCCGCGCTTCCGGCGCTTTCGCTGGCGGAAAGCCTCTCTTCCGTGACCGCGATTTCCAACGACTACGGCTTCGAGCAGGTTTTTTCGCGCCAGATCGAAGCGTTTGCGCGGCCGGGGGATGTGGCCATCGCGATTTCGACCAGCGGGAATTCACCGAATGTGCTGCACGGCGTGTCCACCGCGAACAAGGGCGACCTTTATACGATCGGAATGACCGGCCGGTCCGGCGGCAAGTTGCGTTCGCTCGTGAAGGATTGCCTGTGCGTGCCTTCAGACGACACGCCGCGCATTCAGGAATGCCACACGCTGATCGGGCACGTTCTTTCGCAGATTGTCGAGCAGGAATTGTTCGGCCAGAAAAATACCGTTACGCGCACCTGATTTCCGGCCTTCGCCTCCGCTGCGGTTTCCGGATGCCGATTACGGAGAGCATTCTGCCGGATTGCGCGCCTTCCTTGCGATAACTGAAGAGCAAATCAGTGCGGCAGCCGGTGCACAGGTCGCTTGTGTAGATATTTTTCGGGCGCAGGCCTGCAGCGACGAGTTGCGAGCGGTTGGCTTTGCGCAGGTCCAAATGCACATTTTTTGGCGGAGGCTGGTGTCCCGGCGGCTTCATATTCAGCCATTGCAGCGGATTCGGTTCGTCTCCGGTGCGGGCTTCGTCAAAGTATTCGTCCGCGTCCGCGAATTGCGCGGCGAATTTGGTGACGAATTCCGCGCCGACTTCGTAGCAACAGGGCCCGATGGAAGGGCCGATCGCGGCAAGAATGTCCGTGGGCCCACAACCAAATTCCATTTGCATGCGGCCCACGGTTTTTTGCGCGATGCGAGAGAGCGTGCCGCGCCAGCCGGCGTGGATCGCGGCCACTACTCGCTTCCTCGGATCGACCAGCAAGACAGGAACGCAATCCGCCGTTTGCGTTCCGAGGAGCAATCCAGGCTCGTTTGTGATGGAGGCATCGCCTTTACGAGGCTGCGACGGCACCGTGGAAAAAGGGTGAATGACGTCCGAATGGATTTGCGTCATCACAACTAACGTGAGGTCTTTCGCATCAACGGTTGATTGCAAGCGCTTGCGGTTCTCGAGGACATTTTCTTTTGCGTCCCATTCCATGAAACTCAGGTTGAGCAGCTTTTGTCCGTCGAGGGCGCTTACTCCGCCGTGACGCGTGCTGAAACCGTGAATCAGCCAGGGAAATTTCGCGAAAGGTGCGAGTTGCAGTGCCTGCTGACCGGCGACTTTGTGCAGTTTCCAGGGCGCGCAAATCGGGCGCGAGGCGGCGGCTCTTGGTTGGAGGATCCAGCTCTTCTTTAACGATGTATTTCTGACCGGCACAGTCCAACCAGTATAATCGCAACAGTTGGACGCGCAGAAATAGGCAGAGCAGACAGCCGCTGCGGCAAGGATGAATCATGATCGTGGGAATGGGTATTGATATTGCGGAAGTGAAACGCATTGGCGCCGTGATCGAATCGCAGAAGGAGCGTTTTCTGCGACGCGTTTATACGCTGGATGAAGTGGCTTACTGTGAGCGGTTCAAGAATCGCTACGAGCGCTACGCCGGGCGATTCGCTGTGAAGGAAGCGGCGATGAAGGCGCTCGGAACCGGCTGGAGCCGCGGCGTGCGCTGGGTGGACCTTGAAGTGGTGCGGCAACGCGGCGGCCGGCCGATGCTGGCGCTGAAAGGCGAAGCGAAGAAGATTGCCGATGCGCTGGGTGTGAAAAATATCGCGGTCAGCATTACGCATACGGCCGAGCAGGCGATCGCACAAGTGATTTTCGAGGGTTGAGCAAGACCGCGGAATGCAGGCAACGAGAAGTGTGCGCGCGAAGTCTACGTTGAGATCCTTCGTTGCGCAAAAAGCGCGCTCCTCAGGATGACAAACGAACGCGAAATTGCTTCACAGAAATGATCATCGCAGGCGGCTTTGTCGGGCCGGCCTTCTGGGACGGGCCGTCTGTCAATTCACTTTGTCACTTCACAAGGAGGAAAGGACCAAGGGCGAGGGCGTCGACGCCGGCGCAATAGAAGCTGCGGACTGCGCCGCGAGGATCGGTGACCAGCGGTTCGCCGAAAAGATTGAAGGAAGTGTTAACCAGGATCGGCGCCGGCGCGGACTCGCCAAATTTGTGGAGCAACTTCCAGAAGAGCGGATTGTCGTGGTGTTCGACGGTATGCACGCGCACGGTGTCGCCGAGAAAAGCGAAGCGCTCCAGGCCGGCAACGGGCTTTGTGAGACGTCCAAGGGACGCCATGAAACGGCAATTCGGCGAAGCATCGAAATAGTCTCCGGCGCGCTCGGCAGGAACGGAAAGCGCAAAGGGATGAAAACCTTCGCGGTGCTTGATGAATTGATTCACATTTTCGACGACATATTCCGAAAACGGAGACGCGAGCAGGCTGCGATTTCCGAGCGCGCGATGTCCAAATTCGGAACGGCCCTGGCACCACGCAACGATTTTGTCTCGGTGCAGCAGACCGACGGCTTCTTCCACGGTCTGCTCTTCGCCCGAAAGATAGCGATAGCTGATTTTGCAATTATCGAGGACTGCTTTCATTTCCTGTGAAGTTGCTTGCATGCCGAGCGCCAAGCTCGCGAGCGGCGCTCTTCCCGAGTGGCCTTTGATTTTCTTGCGTAACAAGTAGGCGGCGCCGAGCGCCGTGCCTGCGTTGCCGGGAACGGGCTGGACGTAGACATTGCGGAAGGCGCTGCCGGTTTCGAGGGCGCGGACGAGAAAAACGTTCTGGAAAACGCCGCCGGCCAGGCACAGCGCCGGCGCACCGACCTGTTCCTGCATGTTCGCGGTGAGCTGGAGAACCGTTTCCTCGAGAAAATCTTGCGCGCTGCGAGCCAAATTCGCGCGGACGACCGCGTTCGGCGCGCTGCCTCGGGAAGAGAGCTCCAGTTCGCGATAAAGGCGCGGGGCGAAGATGCCGCGATGGTCGGGGCCGGTTTCGAAGTAGCGGCGGTTCAGCGAGGGCAGCCCGTTGGCTTTCCAGGTGAACAGTTTGCGAAAGATGGGCAGATATTCGGGCAAGCCGTCTTTGCTGAGCCACTGGATTTTGTGTTCGTCCTTGCGCGGAAGGAGCCCGGCGAGTTCGGTGACACGCGAGTAAAACCAGCCCATTGAATCCGGAGATTTGAGCGAATACAGAGGGCGAATCTCGTCGCCATCGCCCACGGCGATCATGCCGGAGAGCGAATTTGCACCTTCGTCGAGCGAAAGAATGAGCGCGCGGTCGAAGCCGGAGGTGTAGTAGGCGCTGGCGGCGTGGCACAGATGATGCTCGAAATGGGATGGCCGCGGTCCGCCGCGGAGCAGTTGAGACAGTTGTTCCTGCAAAGCCGAGCGGGTGGGTCGCTTGCTGCGCTTCGAAGCGCGCGAAGAAGGGGCGGAACGTTCTGCAAGAGCAATGGCGCGGCAGTCTGAGAGTTTCAGATGATTTTCGTGCAGGCAGCGTTCGAGGGCCAACCGCGGAATATCAGGGGACTCCTGGCGGCTCAGTTTTTCTTCTTCGATGGCGAACAGGACGGAATGTTCGTCGATCAGCGCGACCGCCGAACTTCGTCCTAGTGTGGCGATGCCGAGTATGCGCATGAGCGTTAGCGAAGAACGGCCCGCATCAGAAAGCGGGCCCTACAAAGACTTGGCCCGGAATGGTTGGTTACCCGCGCGCTCGAGAGCGCTGGCAGAAAAGCCAGCGCTACATGCGGAATGACGGATTCATGGTTGTTCGGCATGCCGATCAGCCAGCGCCTCCCGTGGATTCAACGGACGCTTCGAGCGGCCAAGCTACAAGCGTCTTTCCCTCGCCTGGCGCGAGGGAAACGTCGAGCCATTGATTATGCGGCAGCACGTCGGGAATCATGACCGAAACATAGTTTCCAGAAAGCGCCGGCGTTTGCGAGGCATCGTCGTTTGCATTGCGATGCATCGTGAGGACGCGGAGAGTTCGGCCAACTTGCGAGTGGCCAAAGGCGGCGGATTTTGCCTCGGCGAGTGCGCGCAACTCGCGTGCTCTGCGCTTGATGATTTCTCCAGGGAGATGGCTCGGAAGAGAGGCAGCACGAGTGGCGGGCCGAAGCGAATAGGAAAAAACGTGCAAGTAGGTAAAGGGGCGCTGTTCGATGAAACGCAGGGTAGCGGCGTGGTCTTCTTCGGTTTCGCCGGGGAAGCCGGCGATTACGTCGGCGCCGATGGCGGCGTCGGGCAGGCGTTCGTGAATCAGCTCGACCCGGCGGGCGTAATGTTCGGCGCGGTACCAGCGATGCATCGCGGCGAGGATGCGATTGCTGGCCGATTGCAAAGGCATGTGGAAGTGCGGCGCAATGCGGTTGCTGGCGGCGAAAAGATCGATCAAGTCCTGCGTGACATCAAGCGGCTCGATAGAGCTGATGCGCAGCCGCTCGACCCTGGTTTGGTCCAGAATGCGCTTCAATAACTCGAGAAATTCGACGCCGGGAGTAAGATCGCGGCCGTACGTGCCTAGGTTGATGCCGCTGAGAACGATTTCGCGGAAGCCAGAACTGGCGAGCTTTTGAATTTCCGCGAGAACCGTGGCAACGGGAAGGCTGCGCGATTTACCGCGCACAAATGGGATGACGCAAAACGAACAGCGCGAATTGCAACCGTCCTGAATTTTTAGCGTCGGTCGAGTGTGATTCCCCTCCCCGCCAAGCACGGGCGCGACGAGGACATCGGAAAGGGCGAAAATGTCGCCGCTCAGAATCGGTGCGGAATGATACGGAGCGGGCTCGTCGTTGCGCGAAATCGGCGCCGCGGAAATTGTCTTGAGTAGCGTGGCGATTTGCGGTTTGTGGGAATTGCCGACGACGTGGGCCACACCGGGAATAGCTGCAATTTCTTCGGGCGCGCGCTGCGCGTAGCAACCGGTGACAATGATGCGCGTAGAGGGATTGGCGACGTGGATTTTGCGAATGACATCACGAGCCTGAGCGTCGGCAGCCGCAGTCACGGTGCAGGTGTTCAACACGACGAAATCGGCGGAATCCCGTCCAGCAACCGCGGTGCATCCTTGTTCGCGCAGCTGCCGCTCGATGGCGGCTCCATCGGCCTGGGTTGCGCGGCAACCGAATTGTTCTATATAAAATGTCGTCATGGCGCGCCGAATCCGAGTTTCTATTTAACCACAGGGACCCAAACCGGCGCAGGCGTTACAAGGTGAAAGCAATTCCTCAAGGGCCGTAGCCCGGTCGATTGACAAGCACGTATGTCGGCGCGGAAGCTCCGAACCCCGGTGCCACGCATTTTTTTCGCACGCCGCAAAAATCGCGCCCGCACACGGGCTTTACCCGGCTAAAGGCTCCTTATACAATTTCGGTCACACGCTATGGCCCATATACGACGGACGCCAAACACGCTCACCGATCCAAAGCTTTCCGTGGTTATTCCGGTCTATAACGAGAAGGAAACGATTTTTGAGATTTTGCGCCGTGTGCTTGACACGGACATCCGCAAGGAAATCCTGGTGGTGGATGATTTCTCAAACGACGGCACTCGCGAAATATTGCAGAACGTGGCGAATCGGCAGGCAAATGGGGAAGCCAAGGCTGCGCCCGATGGCGGCGACCCGATTCCGCTCCAGGACATCCGCTTCTTCTTTCAGGAACAGAATCAGGGAAAAGGCGCGGCGTTGCGGCGAGGATTTGCAGTAGCGACCGGCGATATTGTGTTGGTGCAGGACGCTGATCTCGAATATGACCCGCGCGATTATTCGAAGCTGCTAGAGCCAATCCTCGATGGCCGGGCGGACGTTGTGTTCGGTTCGCGGTTTCTTGGTGGGCCGCAGCGCGTGCACTACTTCTGGCACTACGTGGCCAACAAATTTTTGACTCTGCTGTCGGATATGTTTACGAACTTGAAGCTGACGGACATGGAGACCTGCTACAAAGTGTTTCGCCGCGAAGTGCTGAAAGAGATTCGGATCAAGTCCAACCGGTTCGGATTCGAGCCGGAAATCACCGCCAAAGTGTCCAAAGGCAAGTGGCGGATCTATGAGGTGCCGATCAGCTACGCCGGGCGAACGTATGAAGAGGGAAAGAAGATTACCTGGAAGGATGGGTTGCAGGCGTTGTGGTGCATTATTCGGTATCAGCTTGGGGATTGAGGGCCGCAAACGCCCGTCGGTGACAAGTCCCGGGATCGCTAGCCGGCTTGGGAAGCGAGGCGGCGCTGGAAGGTCAGGAGGATTAGGTCGGCGCGCCGACGAACTCCAAATTTGTTGAGCAGGTTGGAGACGTGGAATTTCACGGTGCGCTCGGCGATGTTGAGTTTGCTGGCGATTTCCTTGTTAGAGAGGTTCTCGAGCAACGAGTCGAGAACTTCTTGCTCGCGGCGGCTCAGGTTGGTTACAGCATCGGTCTTCAGGCGGCGGCCCTGGCTGGTGAGAATCGAATCCACGAAGCCGGAGAGCACCGAACGAGGCACCCAAAAGCCGCCGTTGGAGACCAGCGGCAAGGCACGAGAAAGCTGATCGCGCGCTTCGGCGTAGGAAAGAATGCCCTTCACGCCCAAACGCAACAGTGAAAAACTGGTGGTATCACTGACCGAATCACCCACCACGATGAGGCGCGCGTCGGGGTGGCGCTCGAGAATGTTGGTCAGCAACGCGCCCGTCGCCTGACGCGCCGCGTGGGCATCGATGACGTAGACTTGTGCCTTAGGCGGTTCCACGCTCCGCAGATCGGGCGCCAGCGTGGAATCCAACTGCTTCGAGATGACCTTGAAATGGGACGCTTTGGCCAACAGGCGTTCAAATTCGCTCAACACGAGAGGGTGAGGGGAGAGCAAACAGACTGTAAGTTTGGATGACATGCGTTTCGTAGCCACTGTCCTTGAGGGTAGTGAAAGCCAGACAAAGGGGCAAGGACCTTGGGCACACATTGTTCACGAGTTGTTACTGACACATTGGGCGTGTTTTCAGGGGCTTGGAGGCCCATTAAAATGGGTAGGAACCCCGTTCAGGCCAGGAATCCACGCAGCCAATGAATTCGATTCGCGAGAAAAAGCCGCGTAAAATAAGGTAGATAAGGTGAGCTGGAGCAACCTTCAGGGTTTTCCCCACAAACCCGGCGCAAGGAACATGGCGGAATGAGAAACCTCAAAGAATCGGAAAAGGCTCTTCGAGAGCTGCTAGCGGAACGCATCCTCGTGCTGGATGGCGCGATGGGAACGATGCTGCAGCAGTGCAACCTTTCTGCCGCCGATTTTGGAGGCGCAGCGCTCGAGGGTTGCAACGAAAACCTAGTGAAGACGCGGCCGGACGTGGTGCTGGATATTCACCGGAAGTATTTCGAGGCGGGCTCCGATATGGTGGAGACGAACAGCTTTGGCGGCACTCCGCTGGTGCTCGCGGAGTATGGGTTGCAGGCGGACGCCTATGAGTTGAATCGCCGGTCGGCGGAATTGGCGCGACAAGCGGCCGATGAGTTTTCTACTGCGAGTAAGCCGCGGTTCGTCGCCGGCTCGATGGGACCGACGACCAAGGCGATCACCGTTACGGGCGGCGTGACGTTCGAGGGGCTGCTCGATTCCTATTATGTGCAAGCGAAGGGACTGGTCGAAGGTGGGTCGGACCTTTTGCTGGTGGAGACTTGCCAGGACACACGGAATATCAAAGCAGCGATTCTGGCAATTCAAAAACTATCCAAGGAGATCGGCGCGCCGGTTCCTTACGTCGTTTCGGTGACGATTGAGCCGATGGGCACGATGCTTGCCGGACAGAGTGTCGAGGCGATGTGGGCGTCGCTGCGGCACACGCATCCGATCGCGTTCGGAATGAATTGCGCGACGGGGCCGGAGTTCATGACCGATCACATCCGGACTCTGAGTACGCTCACGGGCGAATTCGTCTCCTGCTACCCAAACGCGGGATTGCCCAATGAAGAAGGAAAGTATCTGGAGACGCCGACGACGCTGGCAGCGCAGCTTGAGAAGTTTGTGAACCACGGCTGGTTGAATCTGGTGGGCGGCTGCTGCGGTACCACGGAAAAGCATGTTCGCGCCATCGCGCAGATGGTGGACGGGAAGAAACCGCGCGTACGGCCTGCGGAGGCGCACCGGGCAGTGTACTCCGGGATCGAGACCATTGAGGCGGACGATCAGACGCGGCCGCTGCTGGTCGGTGAACGCACCAACGTGATTGGCTCGCGGCTGTTCAAGAACCTGGTAGCCGAGGAAAAATGGGAAGAGGCGACCGAGATTGCCCGCCGGCAGGTGAAGGGCGGAGCGCACATCGTGGATGTGTGCCTGCAGAGCACGGAGCGCGACGAGAAGAAAGACATTCCGGTTTTCTACGAGAAGCTGATCCGCAAGATCAAAGCGCCGATCATGGTGGATACCACCGATCCTTCGGCGGTCGAGCTTGCGCTGACCTACTGCCAAGGGAAGGCCATCATCAATTCCATTAATCTCGAAGATGGCGAAGAAAAATTTGAGAAGGTCGTACCCATTGCGCACGATTACGGCGCGGCCGTCGTGGTGGGCTGCATTGACGAAGATCCGGTGCAGGCGCAGGCGTTCACGAGGGAGAGAAAACTCGCGATCGCAAAGCGATCGTACGAGCTGCTAACCAAGAAATATGGAATTGCGCCGGAAGACATTGTCTTCGACCCGCTGGTATTCCCGTGCGCGACCGGTGATGAGAATTACATCGGCGGCGCGGTGGAAACCATGGAAGGAATCCGGCTGATCAAGGAAGCGCTGCCGGACACGCGCACGATTCTGGGCATTTCCAATGTGTCGTTTGGGTTGCCGGCGGGTGCGCGGGAAGTGGTCAACTCTGTTTTTCTTTACTACTGCACGAAGGCTGGGCTGGACCTGGCCATTGTGAATACGGAAAAGCTGGAGCGCTTCGCATCGATTCCAGAACATGAGCGGCGGCTGGCGGAAGATTTGTTGTTCCAGCATCCGCCGAAGAGCGTGCCGGAACGACACCCGCAGGCGAAGTTGCTGCAAGACCTTCCCTCCGACTGGCGTCAACAGAACAAAGAGCAGAAAGCCGCCCTAAATCAATTTCATATCGCGGCGATTGCAGAACATTTCCGCACGGCGGTGAAAAAAGAAAAGATCAGGAAAGAGGATCAACCGCTGGACCAGCGGCTGGCCAACTACATCATCGAAGGCACGCGGGACGGATTGGTGGAAGACCTGGAGCGCAAGCGCGCGGAAGGCAATGCGCCGCTGGACATTATTAACGGCCCGCTAATGCAAGGGATGGCGGAAGTCGGCCGCTTGTTCAACGCAAACGAGTTGATTGTGGCGGAAGTGTTGCAATCGGCGGAAGCGATGAAGGCGGCCGTCAACCACCTGGAACAGTTCATGGAAAAGGCCGACACCGCGAAACGTGGGAAAGTGATTCTGGCGACGGTGAAGGGCGACGTGCACGACATCGGGAAGAACCTGGTCGAAATCATCTTGAAAAATAACGGATTTGACGTAGTGAACCTGGGAATCAAGGTGCCGCCGGAAGATTTGATCAAGGGGTATCAATCGCATCATCCGGATGCCATCGGGCTATCCGGTCTGCTGGTGAAAAGCGCGCAGCAGATGGTCATTACCGCGAACGATTTGAAGGACGCGGGCATCGGCGTGCCGCTGTTGGTGGGCGGAGCCGCGCTCAGCGCGAAATTCACGGAGCAGAAAATCGCACCGAGTTATGGCGGCGCGGTGTGCTATGCCAAGGACGCCATGACCGGACTGCGGTTGATGAACGAACTGATGGACCCGGCGGCGAGGGAGCGCGTGCTGGCACAACACGCAAGCTCGGGAAACGGCGTGAAGGTGACCGCGACGGTGAAACTCGTGGAAAAGCCAGCCGTGCTGCGTTCGCCGAAGGTGCGCGAGGATTTGCCAATACCTGCGGTTGCCTCTCTCGACCGCAAGCTGCGGCTGGTGCCAGATTTGCGGGATTTGTGGAGCTACATCAATCCGTACATGCTCTACGGGCGCCACATGGGATATCGCGGAGACTTCGAGAAGCATTTGGCGGCGCGCGAAACGAAGGCCGTGGAATTGTTCAACGAAATGGAAGAGGTGAAGAACGAAGCGGCCACTTTCATGAAGGTGCGCGCGGCGTGGCAGTTTTTTGAAACCGAACCGGACGGCGAGGCGCTGCATCTTTTCGCGCCGGGCGGAAAAGAGCCGGTGCAGACGTGGCAATTCAAGCGACAGAAGACCGGGGATCAATTGTGCCTGAGCGATTATGTGCTGGCGCCGAAGGACGGCCAGCGCGATCACCTTGCGGTGTTCGTCGTCAGCGCGGGTGAGGGTATTCGCGAGCGCGCGGAAAAAGCCAAGCACGACGGCTACTATTTCAAGTCGCACGGCTTGCAAGCGCTGGCGATTGAGACGGCGGAAGCTTGCGCGGAGTGGCTGCATCGGAGAATTCGCGAGGATTGGGGCTTCCCCGACCCTCCCGAGATGACCATGGCGCAACGGTTCACTTCGCGGTATCGCGGGAAACGCTACAGCTTTGGGTATCCGGCGTGCCCGGATTTGGAATACCAGGCGGGAATTTGGAAGTTGTTGCGTCCGGAGGAGATTGGCGTGCAGTTGACGGAAGGATTCATGATGGATCCGGAAGCGAGTGTGAGCGCGTTGGCGTTTCATCATCCGGATTGCACGTATTTTAGTGTGGGCGAGGCCGAGAGCGCAGCGTGATCGCGGGCGTGTTCGACTGAGGTGTGCGATGTGTCGCGCCTACGGCGCTTGGAATTTTGGGTTCGACACCCAGCCCTTGCGGGCTAAGCTAACTTGTGCCGCACCTATGGCGCTGGCATTAAGAGCATCAGAATAGTCGAAGCAGCCGCGCGCCTTGCGGAATGCACCGATACGGAGCACTCGAAGAGGGATTCCTTACTTCGCGGACTCCGTTCGGAATGACCGTGCTGGATACGCGGAGCCGCAGTTCATCCTTACAATGCACGACATTTCGATGTGACATTCAGTGATCATGGATGGTTGTTTTTGGCCTCCCATTTGGGAACCTTCCAGGGAAATTCCGGGAACATTCATTGTTGGGTCAGGCTGCGCCGTGAGCAAGGCGCACAGGCAAGGTGCCTGTGCCACAGGCGAGGGAAGGAACCACCATTTCTGCTTACGCTCCGCGTTACGCGGAGCGCGCCGCGTGCGTCTAAGATGTCAGCCATTCGCCAGGCCACAATGAGAAATGAGAGGTGCAATGTGAATCGCGGAGTTCGAGTGTTTCTTACCCTAGGTGTGTTCGTACTGCTGAATGTGGCGGTAACACGAGCGCAGGGCGATTCGTCCGCGCCTCCGCCGCAGCAGGGGCAAGCTCAAGGACAAGGTCAGGAGCAAGGTCGGGGCGGCCGGGAAGGCGGAAGGCCGCTGTTCGGCAAGATTACAGCCGTGCATGATGGCTCGATCGAGATTACCGGGCAAGATGGGCAGGCGGTGACGGTAAAATTGACGGCACAGACGGAGTTCCGCAAGGACCGCGAGCCGGCGAAGCTTTCGGACTTCAAGATCGGCGACATGGTGATGGTGCGGGGCGACGAGAATGCGGATCACACGGTGACGGGGAAAATGATTGGCGGGCGCACGGGCGGCTCGTACGCGGGACCGGGACTTGGCGGAAGACCCAACAGCGGGATGATGGGCTCGCCCGGAACACTCGGGAAAGATTATGTGGCCGGGGAAGTGAAGTCGATCGATGCGCCGAAACTGACGGTGCAGCGGACGGACAACGTGACGCAGGTTCTGGAACTGAACGAAGATACTTCCCTGCGGCGCGGCAGAGACAGCATTACGATGGCGGACATCAAGGTAGGCGACCACGTGATGGCTCGAGGCGCGGTGCAGAACGATGTGTTTGTGCCCAAGGGCGTAATGGTGATGAGTCCGGAACAGTGGCAGCGCATGCAGCAGATGATGTCGCAGGGCGACGCCGCAAAGCCGGCCGGCTCGGACGCACCGGCACCGGCGGCGAAACCTCAGGAGTAACCGGAGTTGAAACGTTTCCTGCGCGCAGTTGTAGTGCTGATTTGCGTGGCGCTCATCTGCGCGGTGTTGATGGTGTGTTTGGCGAGAGCGCAGGAACCTGGTGCTTCCAATCCTGTTCCCATTTCCCCTACCTCCGCTCTGGCCCCGCCGGCGCCGACCACGTTTCAAATTAACGGCACGGTGAAGAGCGGAAAGACTCCATTACCCGGCGTGACGGTCACAGCGGCGAACACTCTGACGGGCAAGAAACTGAGTGTGGCTACGGCGGTCGACGGATCGTTCGTGTTCAAAGGCGTGCCGCGCGGGCGTTATGTGATCAAGGTCGAGTTCATGGGATTCGCGACGGTGACGCAGGAAGTCGTGCTGAATCCGGACAATCCCGCCGGAAAGGTGGATGCGGAACTGGTGCTGGCTTCGCGTCAGCAAGAAGAGCAAGCCAACCGCGCGAACGCAGCGACAAATGCACGGGGTTTCCAGAGCCTGGCGGTGGAGGGCGGGTTTTCCAACCTGGGAGATGTCGGCGGCGGGAATGGGAACGGCGGTGGAAATGGAGCGGCGAGCGCGAGCGATCTTTCGAGCTTGCCGATGAGCGGAGCGGGCGCGGACATTGCCGCGGAGTCGGTGAGCATCACGGGCGCGCAGGGACGCAGCCAGGATTTTGGGAATGGCAACGAAGACGATCTGCAGCAGCGAATCCAGGAATTCCGGGACCGCGCGCAACAGCAAGGAGGGAACCAGTTCGGTGCGATGGGCGGGCCAGGAGGCGGACCCGGAGGAGCTTTCGGCGGCGGACCCGGAGGTGGGGGAGGCGGCGGTGGACAGATTGCAATGGGCCGCTTCGGGCGCAATTTCAATCTCAACCAGCCACACGGATTTCTATACGTGCAGGACGACAATGCGGGACTGGACGCGCGGCCGTATTCACTGAATGGTTTGCGGATAGCGCAATCGAGTTACAACCAGCTGAAGGTGGGCGCGTTCGTCGGCACGCCGCTGAAAATTCCAGGACTGTTCGACTGGAGCAAGACAACATTCATTACGTTTGGATGGTATGGAGTTCGCGGGAGCACTCCGTATGACTCACTGAGCACGGTGCCCACGGTCGCGGAACGAAGCGGAAATTTTTCCGGGCTGACGGAGAACGGCGCGCCGATCACCATCTACAACCCGCAAACGGGCCTGCCCTTTTCAGGAAACACGATCAACCCGAGCCTGATCAGCGCGCAGGCCAAAGCACTGTTGCAGTACATTCCGCTGCCGAACATGCCGGGAGCGCTGCAGAATTTTCAATACGTAACGTCCACCGAATCCAATACGGACAATATCAGTTTTCGTCTGATCCAGAACTTCCTCCCCAGCGCGGGAACACCGTCGAGCGGGCGTGGAGGCGGTCCGGCAGGAATGCGAAGAGGGGGGCCGCAAAACAACCTGTCGATCGGTTTCAATTTCACGCGAAACAACAGCGACATCGTGAATTCCTTTCCTTCGCTGGCGGGCCACACGGACGCGCAAGGATGGAACGGGAATACGAGATGGACCTATGGAAAAGGAAAAGTCACCAATTCGCTGGGTTTCACGTACAACCACAATCGCACATCGACGACGAACTTGTATTCGGGAGTGACGGACGTTTCCGGCGATGCGGGAATCACCACACCGGTTCCTTCGATTCCGTTCAACTGGGGATTGCCGGGGATTTCGTTGACGAGCTATACGGGATTCAACGATCCGACGCCGAGCCGCGAACTGGACCAGACCTACACCATCTCTGATCAGGTTGTTTGGACGCACGGAAAGAGCAATTTTCGGTTCGGCGGCGATTACCGGCGGATCCTGCAAGGATTCCGCTCCGCGCAGAATTCGCAAGGCAGCTTTATTTTTACCGGGTTTGCGACCTCCGAATATCTTCCAGGAAGCACCACGCCGGTTGCCGGGACGGGCAACGACTTCGCGGACTTTCTGCTGGGCTTGCCGCAACAGACGAGCCTGCAAGCGAGCACGACCGCGTATGAGTTTCGCGCGAACTCATTCGACGGATATGCGCAGGATGACTGGCGCATTTTGCCGAGCTTGTCGCTGAATCTCGGCGTGCGCTACGAATATATCGGGCCGTTCGTTGAGACGGGAAACCAGATCGCGAACCTGGATGTGAATTTCCGCCCGGAGTCCGTTGTCGGGTACCTGGTGCTGCCGGGGCAGTCGGGACCGTATTTCGGACACTATCCAGACGCGCTGGTGCGGCCGGACAAAAACAATTGGGCGCCGCGGATCGGAATTGCGTGGCGACCGTTAAAAAACACGGTGGTGCGGACAGGTTACGGAATCAATTACAACCTGTCGCAGTACAGCATCTTCGTGAAGGATTTTGCGTTCCAGCCGCCGTTCGCAATCACGCAGACGAATTCGGTGGCGGACGTGGCGAGTCCGGCGACGAGCACGCTGATGCTGGCGAACGGCTTTCCGGGAAGAAGCACGTCGAGCGGAGTGACGAACAACTACGCGCTCGATCCGAACTATCGGTTGGGCTACGTGCAAATCTGGAATCTGGATATTCAGAGGCAGCTTCCCGGCAACGTGCAACTGAATGTGGGCTATAACGGAGCGAAAGGAACGCATCTGGATACGCAGCGCGCGCTGCTTCCGACGTGCGAAGCGACGGCGAGTTGTGCGGCGAACGAGGTTTCGGCACCGTTTATTTATGATTCGTCGGAGGCCAATTCGATCTTGCACGCGGCGACGGTGCGAGTACGCAAAAGATTGTCGAAGGGATTTGGAGTCAGCGGCGTGTATGTGTTTTCGAAATCGATCGATGATGCGTCTTCGATCGGCGGGGGGTCCGTGGTGGTGGTGCAGAATCCGTTCGACGTGCCGGCGGAGCGGGCGTTGTCGGCGTTTGACCAGAAACATAGCTTCACCGGCAACTGGATTTACGATTTGCCGTTTGGGGACAACCGGCGGTTTTTTAATAGAGGCGGGATTTCGCATGTGATCGGCGGGTGGCAGTGGAGCGGCAGCTTCACGATCGCGTCGGGGCTATATTTCACTCCACGTGTTTCGGGAGCGACGGAGGACATCAACCGCGGCGTGACGGGAAGCATCCGGGCGAATGTGGTGGCGGGGCAGCCGTTTGGTGTGGCCAACCCGACGACCAAGGAGTGGTTCAACACGGCGGCGTTTTGCGTGACGGGGCAGCCGGATTGCGTCGGGCCGACAGTTTATGGAAATGCGGGGCGGGACATTATCGAGGGGCCGGCGCAGTTCACGTTTAATTCGTCGATCAACAAGACGATCACGATTCGGGAGACGCGAGCGCTGGAGTTGCGGTTGTCCGCGAGCAACATTTTCAATACGCCCTATTTTTCCGGCATCAATACTACGGTGAACTCCTTGACGTTCGGCCAGGTGACGGGAGTGAGCAATATGCGGAGGATTACGATGATTGTGAGGTTCCGGTTTTGAGGGAGTTTTGAGTCGTTCGTTTTAAGTTCTAAGTCAAGTCGGGAGAACGGATTTTGGATTCAATGAGGAGTTTCCACCGGGGGCTAGGGCCCAAGTTGTGCCGGGTTTGCTGTCGGAGCTGAAGCTGCGACTCCCTAACCGAGAGTCAGGAAAGCGGAGAGTTACAGGTTGGTGCACGAAGAGGATGCCGATGGGGACAAAAATCGGTAAACCGGCGCTGGCGCTGCTGCTGGTATGGTCGGCGGCGGGACATTTGTTTGCGCAGCAGCCCGCGGCGCCGCCAGCACCAGCCGCGGAGCAGGTTCCGAACGGTCCGGTGCTGAAGGTGTCGACGGAAATCGTGCTGGTGAACGTGGTGGCGCACGACAAGCATGGAAACTTGATCAAGGATTTGAAAAAGGAAGATTTCACGCTGTACGAGGACGGGAAGAAGCAGGAGTTGGCGAGTTTTGATTTTGAAAAAGTGGACGAAATGGTGATGGCGGGCGCCGCAGGAACGACCGTGACCGGGACCGCGGACAAGAACGATGCGGGCGGACTTCTGAATAAGAAGGCGCAAAAGAGCCTGGATGCGCGGGACCGGCGGCTGATGCTGATGTTTTTCGATTTTTCGGCGATGGAGCCGGACGACATCGATCGCAGCGTGGGTGCAGCAAAGAAATACGTGCAGTCGAAGATGCAGCCGGCGGACATGGTGGCGCTGATGTCGCTGTCGACGAATCTACAGCTCGATCTGGATTTCACAGACGATAAAGAAAAAATCCTGGGGAAACTTTCCGCGTATAACGGAAGCCAAGGGCAGGGGTTCGAGAACGGGACAGAAGGAAGCTCCGAAGGGACTGCGGAGACAAGTGGGTCGTACACGGCGGACGACACGGATTACAACACGTTCAGCGCGGACCGGAAGCTGCTGGCGCTGGAATCCGTGATGCAGGGAATGGGAAAAATTCCGCAAAAGAAGAGCTTGATTTATTTCAGCAACGGGATCACGCAATCCGGCATAGACAATCAGTCGGCATTGCGAGAGGCGACGGCGGCGGCGGTACGCGCGAACGTTTCGATTTATCCGGTGGATGTGCGGGGATTGTCGGCGTTTCCGCCAGGTGGCCAGGCGCAGTCGGCGAGCCTGCACGGACAGTCGGCGTATACCGGCGCGTCGGTGCTGAACGATTTGAATGGGAATGACGCGTCGCAGGAGACGCTTTACACGCTGGCTGCGGACACGGGCGGCAAAGCGTTTATGGACACAAACGACTTGAGCGGCGTATTTTCCGTGGTGCAGAAGGATACCTCGGCGTACTACGTGCTGGGGTACACCAGCAGCAATCATTTAAGGGATGGGCGTTACCGGCGGCTGAAGGTGCAGGTGAACCGGCCGGACGCGAAGCTGGAATACCGCGCGGGGTATTACGCGGATCGCGATTACCAGCACATGAAATCGACGGATCGCGAGGAGCAGCTGCAAGACGAGTTGGCGGCGGAGTTGCCGGAGACGGATGTGGCGCTGTATGCCGGCGCGGCGTACTTCCGGCAGGACGATTCCCACTATTATTTGGCGGTGTCGCTCGTGATTCCTGGTTCGCAGATTTCGTTTGTGCAAGCGAAGGATAAGGATAATGCGACGATTGACATCATCGGGCAAGTGCTAGAGAGCGGAAAGCTGCCGGTCGGGCGCTTACGAGATACGGTGAAGCTGGCGGTCGACAGTTCGCAGCAGGTGCGGCGGAAGAACGTGCAGTACAACACGGGGTTCGTCTTGGCGCCGGGAAATTATCATTTGAAATTCGTGGTGCGGGAGAACAGCAGCGGGCGAATGGGTTCGTTTGAGACCGACGTGCGTATTCCGGATTTGCGTAAGGTGCCGCTTCGGATGAGCACGGTGGTACTAAGCAGCCAGCGCGTGCCATCGACGGCGAAAAAGACGAAGTTTCAGCCGTTGATTACTGAGCAGACGGAGTTGGTGCCGAGCGTGACGCACGTGTTCCAGCAGGATCAGAAGCTGTACTTGCAATACGAGGTGTACGACAACGCAAAGGCCAAGGCGAACGAAGCTGGCAACAACGGCGGGCAGGGCAAGGGCGAACACCAAACGGTGCGGGTGCTGACGAACATTGAGTTTTTGCAGGGCGATGTGAAGGTGTATGAGACAAAGCCGGTGCTGGCGCAGGAAATTACGGCACCGGAGCGGAAGGCCGTGGTGTTCCAGATGGAGATTCCTCTAGAGTCGTTGAAGCCGGGGTTTTATACCTGCCAGGTGAATGTGATTGATGATGTGTCCGGGAATTATGCGTTTCCGCGTTGGCCCATTTTGATACGGGCGACGAGTCCGGCGGCAGCAGATGCCGCATCGAAGTCGTCCGGAGGCAAGTGAAAGAAAGACGGATTCATCGCGCAAAAGGGAGGCGCGCGACCGCCTGCCTGCCGCAGGTAGGTTCGGAATGACGCATTACTGGGCCACCCGTTGGCTACCCCTCACCCCCTGTTTTTTGGAAGTCGCGGCGGCGGCGGCAGGGCTGCCGCCCGAGCGGTCTGGAAGGAGTGGGTTGGGCAAAAGCAGGAGCTCCCGCACTCCTAGCACGCTCTAAGATAGGCGGCGGACGGTCAGGGAGATGGGGAGGCCGACACAGAACATGTGGGTGACGATGGCGATGACGGTGCGCGAGAGGGAGAACGGCGTTGGCTGAATGCGGGAGAGGGGCATCACGATCAAATACATCACAAGATAAACGGCGATGCCGAAGGCAAAGCCCGAGCGGATTGCATGCTGGGTCATGAGCTTCAGTTTGCGACTAGCGGCATAGAAGACAGTCGCAACGGAAAAGGCAATGAAGAAGTGGAGTGCCGCGCCGAGCAGGGCGGTGGGCCAGCCGCCGCGGAAGGCTTGCACACCCAGGAGGCCGGAGGCGATGGCCTGCAAGAGGCGGTAGGGGCTGACGCCTCGCAAGCTCCAGGTGACGAAAGCGGCGGTGATGTCGAGAACTCCACAGGCCAAACCGGCGCGGAAGATGACGGAGGCGGCGCTGGCTTCCTGTTGGTTCGAGTGCTGCTGCACGGTTGGGCTGACCCGGATACTCGCGGAATCCAGTCGGCCGGCTTGTTCGAGATTGTTCATGACTGTACTCTCCATCGACTGAGGTTGATAGGACGAGTGGCATGCGGCATGGTTTCTGATGGAGGAGCGTAGCGCGTCGGCGTGATCGCCGCAAAAAAATGTGACGAAATGAAAGAAATTTGGGGTTAGGCCCGACGGAATGTCATGCAAGTTGCAGAATCTTGGTAAATGGAGAGAAGAAAAAAACAGGTTTTTCGATTTTTCGCCTTCGGCGGGCAGGTTTCGGATGACAGCTTTCGAGATTCGGCGGAAAACAAGACGCACGGGTTGCGGTCCTTCGGCCTCGCAAAAGGCACGAGGCCTCAGGATGACAAGATTGCCTAAGTGAGGAAGAAAAAAGCAGGTCCATACCAGGCGTTCACACGACGTTTCCGAGCGTTGGAAGTGACTTTCCGTAGATTCGCACCGGCAGGCCGCAAAATTCGTAAAACTGGTTATACAATCCTCGGCATGGGAAGCGGGTGGCAACAGGTAAAGAAGGTGGGCCGGGCATACCTGTGGTCGATTTTGTTGTGGGCATGGTTCGCGCCGCTAATGGCCGGGCAGGAGAAGGTGCGGCTGCTGGCGGACGGAATACACATCCCGTTCTGGAAAATGCTCTTGATCGCCGCGGCATGGTGTATGACGGCGGCAACGCTGGCGCCTCCCATTTTCTATATCGTGCGGCGGTATCCGGTGTCACGGCCCATCCGGTTCCAGCGGGTAGCCGGTTATGTTTTTGGGGCTATTCCGTACCTGATGGTGTCCGTATGCATACGCTCGCTGTTGCTGCCGCCCTGGGATCCCAATACGGGGGAATTCACGAGCCGTACTTTTGACACCTTTGTGAACAACGCGCGACTTTTTGCGACGCAAACCTGGGACTACCTAGTCGTGTTAGTGGCCGCTCACGCTTATGAGTACTTCACGCGCGCGCGGAACCAGGAGCTGGAGCGCGCCAAACTGCAACAAGCGCTGGCGGAAAGCGAGCTGCAGGCGCTGAAGAGCCAACTGCAGCCGCATTTCCTATTTAATACGCTGCATGGAATTTCGACTTTGATCGAAGTGGATAAGGCGCGCGCGAGGGAGATGGTGCTGAGACTTTCGAGTCTGCTGCGAACGGTGCTGCAGGACGGCACGGCGGACCTGATTCCGCTGAAGGAAGAATTGAAGTTCGCGGAGGCTTATCTGGATATTGAGAAGATGCGGCTGGGCGAGCGGCTGGAAATTTGCTGGAGGATTCCGGCCGACGCGGGGCAACTGCTGGTGCCTCCGTTGATCCTGCAGCCGCTGGTGGAGAACGCGATCGTGCATGGAGCGGCTTGTTCGAGAGAAGGCGGCTGGCTCGAAGTTGGGATGCGACGGGTGGAACGAGGAATCGAATTGACCGTGCGCAACAGCGTGCGCGGAAAGGGTACGCCGGGTTCGGGACTCGGCTTGCAGAACACAAAGGCCCGGCTGAACTATCTCTATGCGGATGAGGCGAGCGTAGACTTTGCCATCAGTGAAGACGGGATTGCGACTGCCAGGTTGGTAATGCCGGCGCTGGGTGCGTCGAAGCCGGAAGTTGGAGCAGAAATCGTTGCGCCGGTCAGGAGCGCGAGAGGATGATCCGCGTCTTAATTGTCGATGACGAACCGCTCGCGAGGAACGCGCTCGAACGCGTGCTCCGCGCCAGAAAAGATATCGAAGGTGTGGACTCTGCAGCAGACGCTTTTGCGGCGCTGAATTTGCTGCAGGAACGGCCTTACGACGCGTTGCTGCTGGATATTCGCATGCCGGAGCTATCCGGGATCGAGCTGGTTGACCGATTGAAGAAACGTAAGCTGCCGGTTCCGTCGATAATTTTTGTTACCGCGCACAATCAACATGCCGTGGCGGCGTTCGAAAAGCATGCGGTGGATTACGTGTTGAAGCCGTTTTCGGACGAGAGAATTCACCAGGCACTAGACACGGCCGTTCACCGCACGCAGAGCGAGCGGGCGGCGCGGTTTATCGAGCTTCTGCCACAGCTCGAAAGCCTGGTGGCGAAATCGTCGCGGATCGCGATCAAGACGAAGAAAAGTATTTTGTTCATCGACCCGGCGGACGTGGCAGTAGTGGAAGCGCAGGGGAACTACGTGCTGCTGCAGCGGCTGTCGGGATCGTATTTATTGCGGGAATCGATCAGCGCCGTGGCGCAGAAACTCGAGCCGTACGGGTTCATTCGAATCCACCGGTCGATCCTGGTGAATACTTCGTTTGTGGAAGAGATTCACCCATGGACGACGGGAGAGTACATCCTGCGCATTAAGGGCGGGAAGGAATTGGCGGTTTCGCGGACTTACAAGAAGAATTTGCGATCGCTGGCGCAGTTCTGGGTTGGGAGCAATGGATTCCAGGCCGAATGAGGTGTATTGGTCTCTTTCTGCCGTCCGTGGCAAGCGACAGACCCGCCGCTACTACCCTCGCCGAATGGTTTCGGTTGAGATCCTTCGTCGCGCAAAGCGCTTCTCAGGATAACAACGCGCCATGTTTTGTAGGCGATTAGGATTTCAGGTGGCGGGAGTCAGTTCTGGATGTTTGAGACGGGAACGGCGGCTGCTCCCAAAATGCGCATGGATTTTTTCTCCTGAACGAAAACGGCGACCTGGAGATTTTGCCGTTTCCAGGAGGATTTGAATTTCACTTTCTGCGAGGATTCGAACGAGGAATCGTTCTTGGGATTGGCCACGCCGATCTTGTGAAGCGAGCGTAGAACCGAGGCGTGGCGTAGGTTTTTTCCGGCGTTTTCACCCGCATCCACAGAAGACGCAAGGCCACTTTCGGTTATCGCCATCCAGACTTCCGCGGCGTCGCGATCCGAGTTGCCGGTGAGCTTGCCGACACGCACGTTGAGTTGTGTTCCATCCGGTGAGGAATTCGCGGCGGTGAGAGTTATTTCTGTTTTGGGTTGAACTGCGGACTGCTGGATGGCTTGTTCCGTTTTTTGCTCCTGGCCTCCGGTCATTTCGAACTGGCCGTCGACAATTTGTTGCGGTGTATAAGGTTCTTGGCCTTTGAAATGGGTAACGTAGTCGACCTGGCGCTGGGTCCAGTCCGCGGAAGAGTAGGGATCGGTCCAGCCGTCGTGATTCCAATAGTCGACGTGTTCTTCGATGGCGATGACGTTCACGCCGTGCACGGATTGGGCTGTTTCGAGTTTGAGGAGCAGGGCGTCGGCGGGCGGACAACTCGAGCAGCCCTCGGAAGTGAACAGTTCGACGACTACGGGTTGGGCGTTTTTGTTGTCGGCCTGGAGCGGGCCTACAGATGAGGCGACGGCGAGAACCAAAATGATTGTGAGAAAGATTTTCATCGAGCCGCTCCGTTGAAATGATCTGATGCGCGTCAGAATGGAAGGTTGCTTTTTGCGAGTAGAAGTCTGGCGAACGCTTGAGTGTTAGAACGGCCCGCTTGAGAAAGCGCGCCCTACAACACCTTGCCAGCTTTGCAAGATTAGGAGAAAAGCGGCCGCTGCCCCTCTTGCATCAGGGCAAGCCGACGGCGGCCGCTACAAAAATGCAAGATAACGGGACGAAGTTGCGTGCCATTGTTGTGAAACACAGATAAATCGGTGCGGAACGCGAAATACAAATTGTTGGAGTGCTGGAAGACCTCATCACGACGATGCCAAGTCACAATGGCAAGGCACTTCGCAACGAGAACTTGATGCGAAGCGCAGAAATCGCGTGACGAGCCGTTTGTGCGCACATCCGTGAACTCATAGACGGAAACGGGAGCTCTGCGCAAGCTTCTGAAAAATAACCCAGATAATTCAACCGCGGAGTGGCGTACGGCGTGCAACAAGCCACATCACGTGGTGGGTCCTTATAGCTTGTTAAGGAGGTCGGCATGCGTGTGTGCAAAGCGTATTTTCTGGTGGTCTTTCTCATAACCTTGATTTTTGCGAGTGTTGCTTCGAGCCAATCGTTGACGCTGGGCAGTATATCCGGGCGAGTGACCGATCCTACCGGAGCGGTGATCGCGGGCGCGACTGTAGAATTGAAGAGCCTCGACACCGGTGGAACGCAAGTGGCGGCGACCGGTGGAGACGGCTCTTTCCGGTTCAATCTTCTGAAACCCGGTAATTACGAGATTACAACCGGCATGATCGGTTTCGCAAAAACGGTGAGGGCGACATCGGTAGAAGTGGGCCAGACCTCGCAAGTTGATATTGCACTGGAAATTTCGAAGACCGCTGAAACGATTGAAGTGTCTGGCGAAGCGCCACTGATCAGCACCGAACCGGGAATGGCGACGTCCTTTACGCCGCAAGAGGTGGCGTTGTTGCCAGCGGCAGGAGGAGACCTGACGACCATAGCGTTTACCGCGCCCGGCGTGGTGGTGTCGCAGGGAATGGGGTATGGAAACTTCACGGTGAACGGACTGTCGGGCACGTCGAACCTGTATACGGTGAACGGCGAAAACGACATGGACCCGTACTTCAATATCAACAACTCGGGAGCGTCAAACCTGACGCTGGGAAGCAACGAAGTGCAGGAAGCGACGGTGGTGACGAACCCGTATTCCGCACAGTACGGGCAATTGAGCGGCGCGCAAGTAAATTACGTGACGAAATCCGGCACGAATTCTTTTCATGGCAATGCGCAGTGGTACTGGAATGGGCGCTACATGAATTCCAACGATTTCATCGCGAATGCCAGCGGGGCGCCGCGGCCGTTTTCGAACGCAAACCAGTGGGCCGCTTCGTTTGGCGGACCGATCATCAAGGACCACACGTGGTTCTTTGTGGACACAGAAGGTCTGCGATTCGTTCTGCCGAACGTAGACGTCGTGACAATACCAACGCCTGCGTTTGCGTCGGCGGTGCTCGCCAACGTGCAGAACGTCGCTCCGGGCGAAGCGGCAGCGTATCAGAACATGTTCAATATTTATTCGGCGGCAGCGGCAGGGAACAAGCGACCCCGGTGCCAGTTGCGGGGACGCAGTGCGACGGCATTGCGGTGCCAGGCTTCGCGAGCGGCGCGCCGTGCCAGGAGAATGTCACGCTGACGCCGACTTCCTTCGCCAAGGAATGGATCCTGGCGGGCCGCATCGACCAGAAGCTGACCACGAGGGACGACCTGTTTTTCCGTTTCAAGCTGGATTATGGACTGCAGCCGACAGCCATCAATCCGTTGAGTTCGGCGTTTGACGCGAATTCGAATCAGCCGGCGTAGGACGTACCAGGCAAATTTGAGGCCATGTTTTCAGCGCCAGCGCGACGAACGCGTTTACGGCGACAGTGAGTCATTATGTTGCGCTGTTCACGCAGGACGTATCGGCGTGGCAAAAAGAATTTCCCTATGGTGGGGTGGCTTTTGCCGGTGACGTCGGCTTTTCGGGAATTAATTCCAGCGTCGGCAATTTCCCCCAGGGCCGCAACATCACGCAATACCAATTCATCGACGACTTCTCGTTGGTCCGCGGGAAGCACAGCATGAAGTTTGGCGTGAATTTCCGGCGCTACGACGTGAGCGATCACAACTTCTTCAATGTCTATCCGACGTCCACTTTGGAGTTTGAAAACATACGGAGCGAGCGGAATGACCGGACTGCAAGCGTTCGTAAACGGGACGGCGCTGTCGTATCAACAGGCGTACAGCCCTGCGACCGACGTGCCCATCGGCATTTGGGGCACGGGCTTCTACGCAGAAGACCAGTGGAAGGTAAAGCCTAACTTTACGCTTATGGGAGCCTTGCGCTTCGAGCACAACGCGAACCCGACGTGCAATACGAACTGCTTCGCCAACTACAATGCGCCATTCAATGAATTGGCCAGCGTTCAGGCGGGGCCAGCGGGCGCGGGAGATGTACCGTATTCGAGCGACATCCATTCCGGTTTGCGGCACCCGTATATGAGCGTCGACGCGATCAACGTTTCGCCGCGGCTGTCGTTCAGCTGGGCCCCTGAAGCGAGCGACCACTTTCCGTTCTTCCGGGCGGCAACAAGACCGTGATTAGCGGAGGCATTGGAATCTTCTACGACAATCCGCCTGCGGGAATGCTGGATCAGGAACTCGGCAATCCGGGCAATCCACCGGCGACCACACTGTTCACGATCGAGCCGCTCGATTCCGCCGGCACCGGGACGACAGGCATTGCACCCTTCACGGCGGGACCGCGGCCCTCAAGGCGGCATCTTCGGCTTTTACAATCAGCAAGAGCTACAATCAACTCTCCGCCATTCTGGATCCGATCATCGGGTACAACCCGCCGGTCAGCTTTAATTCCATCCAGGGCACCATTCACTCACCGCAAGCGCAGGAATGGAACCTGAAAGTTGATCAGGAGATTACGAAGAGCGTGGCGGTGTCCCTGAACTACGTTGGAAACCATGCGATTAACATTCCCTACTTCAATTCCTGGTGGAATGCGCTGGCGACCAATTCCGTCTTTGCCAATGTTGCGGGCGTCAAGACCGCTGCGACAGTACTTCCGAACTACGGCGACGTGACCACTCTACAGAGCGGGGCGGTATCCAACTACAACGGAGTCACCGCTTCCGTCCGCGTGCAGTATCACAACTGGCTCATGGGACACTTCAACTACACCTTCTCGCATACGCTGGACGAGACTTCGAATGGCGGACTTTTCCCGATCGGAGGCTGGCCGGACGGATTCAACATCCAGACGCAGGTGAATCCGGGTAGCTTGAGGGCCAATAACTACGGGAATGCGGACTATGACGTGCGCAACCTTTTCAACGCGGACTATGTGATCACTCCTCCCGTGCACTTTGAGAACAGGTTCCTCAAGGCAGCGTTCGGAGGGTGGCAATGGTCCGGAAAGGTATTCGCCCGTTCTGGACTTCCTTATACGGTGCTGGATGCCAATGCATTTAGCGACCTCGCGTATAACAGCACTTTCTCCGTCGTGGCCTCGCAAATTGCTCCCGGCGCTTCCAACTCGTGCGGTGTGGGAGCAGTGGTCACGAATGCGAAGCTTAGCCCTTGCCTGAACGCGTCGGCGTTCGCCAACACCGCGGCCACCGGTTTCGCATACTCGAGCTTCCCGAACCAAGCGCGTAACCAGTATCGCGGACCAAACTATTTCGACATGGACATGGCGCTGTTCAAGACGTTCTCGCTGAAGGAGCGGCTGAACTTCGGATTGGGCGCGCAGGCGTTCAACGTGTTCAACCACCCGAACTTCCTTTCCCACCGGACACTTTGCTCGGCAGCCCGCACTTCGGGCAGATCCTTGCGGGAGTGGGTGTCCCGACTAGTCCCTATGGAAACTTCCTAGGGTTTGACTCTTCGGTGCGAGTCGTGCAGTTGTCGGCGAGGCTCACATTCTAACCCGAAACCCGGCCATAGATGGGGGGAGCGAAGGGCCGCTTTTTTTTTGCAGGATGGGGGATAGATGTTATTCCAGTTCATGTCGAAGGACGCGTACTGGAACGCGCGGACAGGATTGGCATCTGCACCTGTTGTTTTCTTTCCGCCGACGGATTCTGCGTCCTACTTGCGGCGGCGACGGGTTCTCCGATTCTCGCGTTTCAGGACAAGCCGGATCGAGTGACCGTGTTCATGATTACGGTCGGCAAGTGGTCCGACGGAACCGCGGCTCCGCCAATGAAGGACAGGGAGAAGTGAAATGCTCTGTCTCTACCGAGCGCAGGCTTAGACCTGCAGGCTGTGGAGAAAGGGAACGCTCGCTTTCATCATATCGAGATTCATTTCGACGTAGTAATTCTTAATGCCGCCAATTTTTGCGGTAGTGAAGATTTTTTTCCAGTCGAGAGTCCCCTGCCCCACCGGGACGATCTTTTTGGTTTGCGCGGACCAGCCCTGAACATGCATGGAGATGAAGCGGCCGGGATACTTCATGAAATATTCCGCGGCGTCGTAACCCTGGCTGATGGTAGAGACCTGGAACTGGAACTTAATGATTTTCGGGTCGAGAAGATCGAATAAAACGTCGTAGGTGCGTTTGCCATCGACGGTGGAGAGTTCGAAATCTTCGTTGTGCAAACCCTGCTGAATCCCGGCTTGCGCGGCTTTTGCGCCCATCTTGTTGTATTCGTCGGCGGCGCGTTTTACATCGTCCATGGTTGGATGTTTGGGCCCATTGAGAGAGGGGACGAGCATTTGCGTCAAGCCCACATCTTTGGCCCAGGCGATGCTTTTGTCCTGATCCTTGCGGAGTTCCTCGATGCCGAAGTGGGAGCTGACGCAGGTGAGGCCGGCGTCAGTTAAAATGCGGCGCAGTTCGCTGCCGGAATATTTTGCGAGGCCGGCAAAGCCGCTGTCGGCATAACCGACCGGGGAGCACAGTTCGACAGATTGGAAGCCGGCGGCGGACAGCTGTTTGAGAGTGCCGGAAAAATCCTGAGCGATCATTTGCCGGACCGGCCACGTCTGGCAGCCGATGGGCAAACCCAGGGGATCGGCGCGGAGTTGTACTGCGCCGGCCCCGAGGCAAGCGCCGGCTGCGGTAGAGACCGCGGTGGTTTTCAGAAATTCTCTACGTGAAATTCGAGACATAAGGCCTCCTAAAAGAGCGTTTTGTGATTGCCTATCCGTTCGTTGCGAAGCTCGAAATTTTGTGACCCGGGAATGTGGCGCGCCTCCGGCGCTCCGGTGGCGCTTGCGCGTTGGGCTAACGTCTGACGCATCTCCAGTGCTGTTTGGCGAAGCAGCACGGAAATTCTTGCACAAGTTCCGCCTCCGGTCAGGTGGGCTGCAAGCATGCATCACACAACTGTTCTGCGCTCCACCAATAAGACTGAAGAACCGCGCCACGTCACGCACGTTTGATCTTGCGGACCTGGGGTCCAGCCCTTCGAAGCTCGGGGTAAACAATGCTGGACCCCTACGAAGAGAGGCCGGAGCGCGCAACTCGTTTTTTTTACAAACTGTGAGCTCGTGTCCTCCCGTTAACAGAAGTTTCTGACACAAAATCTAAAGTTCCCAGCCGTTGCGGCGATCGGGGCGGACGTCTTTTTGCGCCGCATCGGAATTCGTGATTTTCAGGCTGGAGCGATCCCAATTGAGTTTTTCACTGGAACGGACAGCGAGGTTTCCGAGAAGCAGCGACTCCGTGACCATGCCGGAAAATTCGAAATTGCCACCGGGCTTTACGCTGCCGCCTTTGCAGGCGTCGAGCCATTCGCGTTCGTTGCCAGGCGAGCGCGGAAGAGTTTTGGGGGGCGGTGTGAAGTTGTTCATTTTTGATTCGGGGATGAGGTGCGGATGCGCGCCGCTGAACTGGCAGAGGATTTTGCCGTTGTCGCCAATGAAGAGAAGGCCTTCGACGTCCAGATGGCCTTGGAGTTCTTCGGGCTGATCCGGCTTGAGGCCGCCGTCGTACCAAGTGAACTCGACCGGGGGCATATCGCCGCGAGCGGGGAAATCGTAGTGGACGATGGAGGCGAGGGGATAGGTTTCCTCATAGCGATCCGTGGAACTGGCTTCGACGCTGACCGGCGCTTCGAGTTTCAAGACGCGGAAAATGGTGTCGAAACTGTAGGAGCCCATGTCACCAAGCGCGCCGCAACCGAAGTCACTCCAGCCGCGCCACACGAAGGGCAGATAGACTTGATTGTAAGGACGGTCGGGCGCGGGACCGAGCCAGAGATTCCAATCGAGACCATCGGGCACTCGTTCCGTATCCTTGGGGCGTTCGACGCCTTGCGGCCAAAAGGGGCGGCTGGACCAATTGACGACTTTGCGCACCGGGCCGATGGCGCCGGCCCAAATCCACTCGCAGAGGAGACGTGTGTCCTCGGAGGCTTGGTTGCGAACAGCGATTTGGCTGGCCACGCCGGTTTCTCTGGAGATTTCGGCGAGGCGGCGAGCTTCGTAGATGGTGTGGGTCAACGGCTTCTGGCAGAACACGTGTTTGCGCTTTTTCATCGCTGCGGCGGAGACGGCCGCGTGCAGGTTGTCCGTGGTGCAGACCACGACGGCGTCGAGGTCTTTCTGCTTTTCGAAGAGCTCGCGAAAGTCTACGTAGGCGGCGCAGCCGTGCGACTGACCAGAGCGATTCTGAGTGCCGTAATAGCCGTCGACGATTTTCTGGCAGGGTTCACGGCCGGCGACACCGCTAGTTACTTTCAGCGTGTGGGAGAGCTGAAGAGGCTGATCGGGGCTGAGCCAGTCCCATCCGGTGTCGACGCCGAGCAGTTTGCGCACCGAGTTGCAGAATTCGTGATTGGACCATTGTGGGTAGTTAGCGGCGGATTTGTTGCAATCGCAAACAGCAACTCCCTGGACATCGGGTTCCTTCAAGAAGTCGAGCATGACACGGAGGCCTTGCGCGCCTACGCCGATGAAAGCCAGGTTGATTCTGTCACTCGGGGGAATGTAGCCGGAGCCGCCGAGGACGCGGCGCGGGACAATGGTTAGGCCTACGCCGATTGCGGCGGACTGCTGAAGGAATTTGCGGCGAGATATGGAGGCTACCGCGCGCGACCGACGCTGGCTCTTCACTTGTTCTCCTTCACCGTCGCTTGGCGGAACAGCGATGACGCTGGCCGCAGCTTGGACACCTGTGATTTATCACACTACGGGGTCGAAAGGGTAACGCAGCGAAGAAATGGTCCTCGGAACTGCCGGCCCCTCGAAGCTCGGGGGAAGCTAGAAGACGAAGCTACGAGGCGAGATCGACGGCCGATGCGTTCGAATAGCGGGGCAGGAGGAGCATGAGTAGGGCAGAAACGCCGGTGACGCCGGCGAGGATGACCAGGAGAGAGGCGTAGGAACCGGTGGAATCAAAGGCGCGACCGAGGATGATCGGACCGATGGCTCCGGCGGCAGCGTAGAAAGTCCAGGTGAGGCCGTACAGCGTCGAAAAGGCACGGAGGCCAAAGTAACGGGTGAGGAGGAAGGGCGTGATGTCCGCTTCGCCGCCGGCGCCGACGCCAATGAACGCGGCGGCCAGACACGCTGCGGGGAAATTATTTGCATGAGCAAGAAGAAAGATCCCACTGGCGGTGATGAGGTTCACGACCAAGGCGACGCGCGCGCCGAAGAAGCGGTCGAGTAGCCAGCCCACGAAAATCCTGCCGAGCAGGCTTGAACCACCGAGCATGGAGGCGCATAGCGCAGCGTCCTTCGCAGTGATGCCACGATCCGTCAGCAACGCGGCGAGGTGAGTGATTGCGCCATTCATACTGATGGAACTTGCGAAAAGGACGCAGACGATAACCCAGAAAGGATAGGAGCGGAGGCCTTGCTGCCAGGTGAGGCCGGAATGCTCGACGGGAGCGGAATCGACGCGGGGTTGGTTGCGTTCGCGAACGTAGCGCCAACTGAGCGGCAGCCCGAGGAGCAAGGCGAGACAACCGAGAGCGACATAGGCGGCGCGCCAGCCCGAGCGGCTGACGATGGCTTGCGCGAAAACCGGGAGGATCATCGCGCCGAGGCCAGCACCGACCATGACGAAAGCCAGGGCTTTTCCCAAGCGCTGCCGAAACCAAGTAGAAATGGCGCGCGAATAGGCAAGGTGAGCGGCACCATTCCCGACCAGCCCCAGCACGACACAAGTGGCATAGAACTGCCACAAGTGGGATTGCAGCAATGCGAGGGAAGCGATGGCACAACCAAATACGGTCATGCAGAAGAGAATGATGCGACGCGGACCGAAGCGATCGATGAAGCGGCCGAGCATCGGGGAAAAGACGCCTAAGGTAACGGCGGCAATGCCGAAGCCGCTGGAGATAGCTTCGCGGCTCCAGCCGAATTCAGCGTTGAGAGGTTTCACGAAAACGGTGAAGGTGTAGACGAACAGCGAACCGAATCCGGCCATTACCCCGAAGCAGGCCGCTACGACGACGCGCCAGCCGTAGTAGCCGAAATCCAGTTCGCTGAGGTCGCGGTCCTGGACAGGATTTTGCTCCGGAGGCGGAGTTTGCGTTTGGGAGGTCATGCGTTCGGCTGACTCAAATCCCAAGATCCTGAGAGGCCAGGCTCGTACCTTGCACGCGGCTTTGGATCTTGGCGAAGGCGGTGTCGCGGGAAGTGGAGGTGTCGTCAGCGAAGGGAGAGAAGCCGCAGTCATCGGTGGTGCCGAGAGATGTTGGGGAAAGCAGATCCGCGGCTTCGAGGACCTGCTTGCAGACCTCTTCGGCAGTCTCAATGCGCGGGTTGATGGGATCGGTTACGCCGATGAAGAGAATCACGCCGGGAGGGAGGATCTTACGGATTTCGCGGAGGACTTTTGCACGATCGGGTTCACTGGCCAACTGGATGTAAAAACGGCCGGCTTTCAGGCGGAACAGATGCGGAAGCAAGTTTACATAGTCGACGTCGGCGCTATGCGTGGAATCGCGGTCGCCGCCGGGGCAGGTGTGGACACCGATGAGCTTTTGCTCCGCGGGATTGAAGCCGTCGAAGACGCGGTTGTTCAGGTCGACAAAGGAGCTGAGAAGTCCGCCGGAGGGATCTAGTTTGAGGGCGAGGCGGCCTTCGGTGAAATCAACTTGGACGCAGGCAGCGCCTGCCTCGAGACACTGGCGAATGTCGAGCTTGGCTTCCTCGACGAGATCTTCGATGAAGGCTTCGCGAGGATAGTTGGGGAGACCGCCCTGCGGGTAGAGGAGGCTGAGCGCGGAGGCGGAGATCACCGCTTGCTTCACCGGGCGATGCGCATGACGTTGAGCGGCCTGGAGGAATTGTGCGGCGTTCAGGCCGTAACGAAAGGGGCCGCCGGTGAGACGCGGGAGTTGGCGGGTGTGGCCGTCGGCAAAGGGAATGGTTACACCCTCGGGGGAGAGATTTTGCAGACCGATTAGGGGATAGGTGGCGAAGCTGGGCTTGGTTTGCTCGCCGTCGGAGATTACGGGAGAGCCGGTGGCTTCGAATCGCGCGATGGTTTCGGCGAGAGCGTTTTCTTCGACGGCGCGAAACTGGATTTCGGAGAGGCGGCTAGCGGCGCGGTCGGCCATGGCTTGCAGCAAGGCCGCGGGGCGCGGGATGCTTCCGATGGGTTCGGTTGGTATGGGCATGTTTTTTCCTGTTGGTTGCCATAGCGCGGTTCTGGCCTGCGCGACGCTCGGAAATAGGAGGTACTGTGTCGCAGGCGTCGACCACGGACAATACTGCGAAAATACTAGCGGAGGGAGAGAGAAAAGCAGGTCCGCCGCTTCGCCCGCCTGTGGCAGGCAGGTTCGGGTCGATAAGTTTTTTTGAGGATGGTGCGAGGAACCGCCCGCCTCGGAAGGCGGCCGCGACAACGGCCAACCTCAAGACCGCACGCAACAGCGTCGTGGGGAAGTCGCACAGGCTGAAGCCTATGCGACTCGGTCGGGAGGAGTGCGGCCGGAGAGGGCGGCGTCGAGGTTGTCGAGGGCCCGCATGCCCATGTTTGTGCGGGCGTCGATGGTGGCGGTACCAAGGTGGGGAAGGAGGAAGACGTTGGGGAGAGTGAGGTACTCGGGGCGGAGATGGGGTTCATTGTTGTAGACGTCGAGGCCGGCGGCGGCGATGCGATGGACGCGGAGGGCTGCAATCAAGGCGTCGTCATCGACAAGCATGCCGCGAGCGGCATTGACGATGATGGCACCTTGCGGCAGGAGGGCAATTGTCCGGGCGTTGAGGAAATGTGCGGTTTCCTTGTTGCCGGGCGCGTGCATGGTGAAGAATTGGCTGATTTGCAAGAGATCGTGGGCGTCGACGTGGAAGGTGGCGCCGCGCTCGAGTTCAGGCGCGAGGCGATGTGGATTGGTGTAGTGGATGTTCATGCCGAAGGCGCGGGCGCGTTGGGCGACGGCTTGGCCGATGCGACCCATGCCGAAGATGCCTAGGTTTTTGCCGGTGAGTTGCCAGCCGAGGAGTTCGGTGGGACGCGGGTCGAGCCACTGGCCGCTATGCAGAAGCCTGTCGCCTTCGTGTGCGCGGCGGGATGCGGCGAGCAAGAGCAGGATTGTGAGATCGGCGGTGGCGTCGGTCACCACCTCAGGCGTGTTGGTGACCATGATTCGACGGGCGGCGGCTGCGGCGAGATCGATGTGATCGAAACCGACGGAGAGGGTGGCAATGACCTTCACAGATTGGGGAAGGCGTGACAGAACCTCCGGGGTCATCAGATCAAGTCCCGTGATGAGAAGCGCGTCGGCGCCCTCGGCGATTTCTATCAGCTCATCGCGGGTGTAGAGCTTGTCGCGGGTGTTAAGGCGAACGTTGTAGTCGCGAGCAGAGCGAGATTCGACAGCTTCGGGCAGACGCCGCGTGACTACGAGCGTTTTCTTCATCGCCTAGTTCCCTTTTGTTTCGCGGACCGGAGACGGATTGCGCTCGGTGAAGAAGCGCTGGTGCCAGTAGGGGTAGACGAGATTCGTGTCGCTGGCGGCGTCGAGAGTGGCGACTTGCACCGGCGTGAGGCTCCAATCGGCATGTCGTCGGTGGTGCTCCTTGCAGAGTATGAGATGCGCGCGAACAAGAATACTTCAATTGATTGCTGCCTCAGGGGCTGAAGCCCAAAAAACTCTGTTGCCTAACGGCGCGGCTTGAAGCCGTGCCCCCTCGTTGCGCCCTTGCTGGCGACGGAAAAGCACCGGTCTAAAGACCGGCAATACGACAGACTGTCTCAGCGAAGGGTGGCCTCTTTGGGGAGTTCGGAGATGGTCCAGCCGCCACCTAGGGCTTTGATCAGGAGAACGCTGGCATCCATACGGCGGCGAAGAATGTCGACATTGTTGCGCTCGTTCATAAGCGCCACGGTCTGCGCGTTGATGACTTGAAGGTAGGTGTCGACGCCGCCTTTGTAGCGATTTGAGAAGAGTTGAAGAGAATCTTCGGAGGAACTGACGGCTTCCTGCTGCTGCTGGGCTTCGCCGTCGAGAATGCGGAGGGCGGCAAGATTGTCTTCGACTTGCTGGAACGCGGTCAGCGTGGTTTGGCGATAGGTGGCGACCGTGGCGTCGTAGTTGGCGAGAGCGTTTTCGGATGCGGCCCGGCGGCGGCCGCCGTCAAAGAGGGTTTCCACAGCTTGCGGACCCACGGCCCAGAAGCGGCTTGGCCAGGTGAACCAATTCAAAATTGAGGTGCCTTGGAAACCGCCAGAGGCGTCCAACGTGACGGTCGGATAGTAGGCGGCGCGGGCGATGCCGATTTGCTGATTGGCTTCGGCCATGCGGCGCTCGCCCGCGGCGATGTCGGGGCGGCGTTCGAGAAGTTCAGAGGGGACGCCGACGGGGATTGCGGGAGGCTGGAGATCGAGCGGGGCCGCGGGAAGATTGAGTTCGGCGGGCGGCTTGCCGATGAGAATGGCGATGGCGTGTTCGTATTGGGCGCGAGCGACGGTTACGTCAGTGTCCTGGACGCGAGTAGTGTCGAGTTGTGTTTGGGCTTGGGCGACGTCCGAGCGCGGAGCCACGCCGCCGTGGAAACGGTTCTGGGTCAGTTGCAGCGCGTCGGTGTAGGCTTTTACGGTGTCGTCAAGGAGATGCTTTTGAGCGTCGGCGCTGCGCAATTCGAAGTAATCGATGGCCAGTTCGGCGTGTAGGCTCAGGCTTGCAGTCGCGTAGTCCGCGGCGGTGGCTTGCGCTTCTTCGCGGGAGGCGGCGACGGTGCGGCGGACGCGACCCCACAGGTCGACTTCGTACGACAGATCAAAGGGGAGGATAAAATCTCCGGTGTTGTTGGTAGCCGGAAGATACGGAGTATTGGCGGATTCGCGAAGCCCGCTGATGCTGGGGCCGACAGAAATTGTCGGGAATTGGGCGGCGCGGTTGTATTTGACGACGGCGCGGGCTTCGCGCAAACGAGCTTCGGCTACTTTTAGATCTTGGTTAGAGACGGTGAGCTGTTCCTCGAGAGAATTGAGTTGCGGGTCGCCGAAGACCTCCCACCAGTTGCCTTTTAGAGTTTGGTCGCCGGGCTGGGCCGGTTTCCACGGTTGGTCGGCTTCCTTGAAGGATTGCGGAGGAGCTTCCTTGTAAGCGGGAGTTGTGGGCGCATCGGCTTTTATGTATTTGGGGCCGACTTCGCAGCCAGCGAGAAGCAGCAAAAGCAGAGCCGGCAAGGCCACGAGAACGAAGCGAAGGAATTTCATGATTCAGTCTCCGTCGTTCTGGGCGGCGATTTTTATCTGAGTTCCGCTGACCAAGGAGTCGGGAGGGCTGGTGATGACGGCGTCCGAGGGTTGCAGTCCGGAAAGGATTTCGACGGAGTTTCCGTAGTCATGGCCAAGCTTGACGGAAACCAGTTCGGCCTTGTTGTCGCGGACAACCCCGACCTGCAAGCCTTCCTTGCGGAAGATGAGAGCGTTCGAAGGGATGGTCATGGCCTTGACAGAATCCGGTAGCTTGAAATGCACGAAGACGTAGGCGCCGGGGCGAAGTTCGCCGCTAGGATTATCCACGTCGACCTCGGTGTTTAGGGTGCGTGAGGCGGCATCAAAGGCATTGGCGTTACGGACGATGGCGCCTTTGAAGGTGCGGTTAGGAAATTCGTCGAGAGTGAGAGTTGCGGTGGCGCCATCTTTTGCGGCTTCAGAATAGACTTCAGGGATGGCTACGTAGATGCGCAGCTTGTTTGTCGACGCGAGATGGAAAAGTTCTTTTGGCGAATTGGCTCCGGCGTCGATGAGGTTGCCAACGTCGATGTTGCGGGCGGTGATGATACCGTCGAAGGGCGCGTAGATTTTTTCGAACGATTGCAGTTCTTCGAGGCGGTGGACGTTGGAGGCGCTGGCGTCGGCGGTGGATTTCCGGGCTGCAAGGTCGCTTTTAGCTTGGTCGGTTTCCTGTTGCGAAACCGAGCCGGTGCTCACGAGGTCTTCCCAGCGGGACGCCGTGATTTTGGCGATGTTGTAGTTGGCTTGCGCGGTTTCGAGATCGGAGCGGGATTGCTGCAACTGCTGGTCGATTTCTGGAGTTTCGATCACCGCGAGTAGTTGGCCCTTTTTCACGCGAGCACCGATATCGAAATACCAATGGCGGAGGTAGCCGTTGGTGCGGGCGTAGATGGGAGCGTCGGTGTACGCGACGGTGTTGCCAGGAAGAGCGATTTCCTTCGCGCCTTCATTCGCGGAGGGATGGACCACTCTGACGACAGGAATCGCAGCTTCCCGCGCGACGTTGGCGACATTGTTTTCTGCGACTACGCGCGAGCGGATGCCGAAGAGGACCACGAGGGCGATGACCGCGGCCGCGATTGCGGGAATCCACCAGGAAATTCGCAGCGCGCCGGTTTGCGGCGGCTGAGAAACTTCCGTAGATTGGAGAGCGTCTCGCTTTGGAGCCTCTTCCTCTTGCGGTAACGTTGTGACATTCCCTTCGTCGTTCATTTGGTCACCCCCTTGGTCAGGCATGAATCTGTTCCGGTGCTGCGGGATCGCGCTTGCTGTGCAGAAAGCTAAATACCGCGGGTACAAAGACGAGCGTTGCGACGGTAGCGCAGAGCAAACCGCCGATGACGGCGCGACCGAGCGGCGCATTCTGCTCGCCGCCATCGCCGAGGCCGAGGGCCATGGGGATCATGCCGATGATCATGGCGAGGGCGGTCATGAGGACCGGGCGGAAACGGGTAAAACCCGCTTCCACGGCGGCGAGGATGGGATCACCGTGATGCAGGAGGCGTTCCTTTGCGAAGGACACGACAAGAATGCTGTTGGCGGTGGCTACGCCCATGCACATGATGGCGCCCATAAGGGCCGGAACGCTAAGCGTGGTGTGCGTGAGGAAAAGGAAAATAACGATTCCGGAGAGCGCCGCGGGAAGCGCGGTGATGATGACGAATGGATCGAGCCAGGACTGGAAGTTGACGACAATGAGCATGTAGACCAGGAGCACGGAAAACACGAGGCCGCCGAGCAGACCGAGATAGGAGCTGCGCATGGTTTCGAGCTGGCCGCGAACGCGAATGAAGGTGCCGCGCGGCAGGGATTTCATGTTGGCGTTGACGACGCGAGTGATGTCTCGCCCGACGGCGCCGAGATCGCGATCCTGGACGTTGGCGTAGATGTCGACGGTGCGGCGGATGTTGTAGTGACTGATGGATTCCATCTCGCTGCCGCGGTGGATGGAAGCGACGTCGGCGAGAATGGCGGGCCGGTGCACGCCGCTAGCGGTGATGGGAACGTTCTGTAGATCCTGGATGGATTGGATCGCGTACTGAGGAGTTTGCGTGACCAGGTTGTAGCTGGTGCCGTTCTGGTAGTTGAGAAAAAACATCGGCGTGATCTGGAAGCTGCCGCTGAGTGAGTTCAGCATGCTGTTGGCAACGTCGCGCTCGGAGTAGCCGGCTCCTGCGGCTTTCGTGCGATCGATGGCGACTTCGTATTCGGGATAGTCGAAGGGCTGTTGAATGCGGGCGTCCGCTATGCCGGGGACTTGCTTGAGCTCGGCGAGCATTCGGTCGGCGACCTGGCGATTGCCTTCGGTATTGGAGCCTTCGATCTGGACGTCGACGGGAGCGGGAAGGCCGAAATTGAGAATTTGCGTGGTGATGTCGGCAGGCAGGAAATAGAAAGTGGTGCCGGGGAATTCGCTGGGCAGTTGCTTGCGCAGAGCGCTGACGTAATCCGCGGTGCGATGGTGGCGCTCATTCAGCGTGACAAGAATGTCGGCATCGCCGGCGCCGATCAGTCCGGAGGTGCTATGCATGTAGTTGATAGTGCTGTAGGGAAGACCGATGTTATCTGCGATCGTGTCCATCTCTTGCTTGGGAACGGTCTGGCGGATGGAGGTTTCTACCTCGTCGCAGAGTTTCGCGGTTTCCTCGATTCTGGTTCCGGTCTTGGCGCGGAGGTGCAGGATGAACTGGCCGCTGTCGGTGTTGGGAAAGAAATCCTGGCCGAGCCAGGGAACCAGAAGGAAGACGGCAGCGCAAGCTGCAAGAAATGCCGGAATGAAGATTTTCCTGTGGCGGACGAGCGATTCCAGAAGTGACCGGTAATCGGCGCGTAGTTTTTCGAATCCACGTTCGAAGGCCCGCTGGAATCTTACAAACGGATTGTTCGACGTTTCCGCCTTGTCCTTTTCCTTCAGGAGGTACATGGCCAGAGTGGGAACCAATGTGCGGGAGAGAAGGTAGGAGGCAAGCATGGCGAAGACTACCGCTTCCGCGAGAGGTACGAAAAGGTAGCGGGCGACTCCGCTGAGGAAAAACATAGGCATGAAGACGATGCAGATACACAGAGTGGAGACGAGCGCCGGAACGGCGATCTGGGCGGCACCCTCTAGGATCGCTTCGCGCTTTTCGTGGCCTTCTTCGAAATAGCGTTCGATGTTTTCGATGGTGACTGTGGCGTCGTCGACGAGAATACCGACGGCGAGGGCGAGACCGCCGAGGGTCATGATGTTAATGGTTTCGTGCAGCAGGCTGAGGAGGATGACCGACGAGAGGATCGAGAGCGGAATGGAAACCGCGATGATGAGAGTGCTGCGCCAGCTACCAAGAAAAATCAGGATCATGATGCCGGTGAGGCAGGCGGCGATGACCGCTTCGCGGATGACGCCGCTGACGGCACTACGTACGAAGACGGATTGATCGGCGAGCGGATGGATTTTGAGTTGCGGTGGAAGTGTTTGTTCAACGCGCGGCAGAAGGCCGCGAATCCCTTTTACCACGTCTAGGGTGGAAGCGTTGCCGGCCTTGAGAATGCTGAGGAGGACGCCGCGGTTGCCGTCCTGACGCGCGATGTTGGTTTGCGGGGCGAAGCCATCGCGAATGTTGGCGACATCGCGGAGGTAAATGGTGGAATTGCCGACGACTTTTACGGGCAGGTCGTTTAATTCGGGAACCGTGAGCACGCTGGTGTTCATGCGAACGTCGTATTCGAATTCGCCGATTTTCGCGGTGCCTGAGGGGAGAACAATGTTTTGCTGCTGCACAGCCGAAAGAACATCTTGGGGAGAGAGACCCTTGGCTTGCAGAAGATTGGGGTTCAAATCGATCATGACCTGGCGTTGTTTTCCGCCGTAGGGCCAGGGGATGACCGAACCGGGGACGGTCACGAGTTGCGGGCGGAGGAAATTCTGACCGATGTCGTTGAGTTCCTGCTCGGACAAGCCTTTTCCAGATAGACCCAATTGAAGGATAGGGACGCTCGAGGCGCTGTAATTAATGATGAGAGGAGGCAAGGTACCCGGAGGCAATTGGCGGAGGATGGTTTGCGAGATTGCGGTGACTTGCGCGTTCGCGTTTTCGAGGCTGGCACCAGGTTGAAGGAAGATTTTTACAACGGCTTGGCCGTTGACGGTGGTTGACTCGATGTGCTCGACGTTGTCGACCGTGGTGGTAAGAATGCGCTCGTAGACGCTGGTGAGACGGCCTTCCAATTCTTCGGGATTCATCCCGGTGTACTGCCAGCCGACGGCGATGACCGGGATGTCGATGTTGGGGAAGATGTCCGTAGGAGTGCGGAGGATAACGACAGGACTCATGATGAGAATGAGCAAGGCGAGGACGATGAAGGTGTAGGGCCGATCCAGGGCTACGCGAACGATCCACATAGAATAGAAATTCTCCCGAGCGCGTTGCGGCGTCTCGACGACAGAAGAAACCAATTCCTCAGGGGCTAAACCTCGGAGGCTAAAGCCGGGTGCGTTTTGGGGCTGTCACGATTCGGCCGAAAGCCCGTGCCATCCCCGAGCCGTGCACGTTCGTGACTCCTGCCTACACGGCGGTGGAGAGCTTGCCGGCTTTGGCGCGGGGCCGTTTAGGCGACATGAACAGGAATGGGGAGGCTTTGTGCGGCCGGATGCCCAAGCGAACGGACAACTTTCGACGCAGCAGGCGGCGGGCGCGGAACGCGCGGGCCTTGACGGTGGTGTTCGAGAGGCCCAACTTGCGGGCGGTCATCTCGCTGGATAGTTCGGCGATTTCATAGAGCTGGACAACCTTGCGGAAGATCGGCCGGAGTTCTCCGATAGCCTCGTTCAAGATGCCGTGCAACTCCTGTTCGTTGCAGCGCTCCTCGGGGCTGGCTGCGGCATCTTCGATCTCAAGCGGTTTGGCCGTTCCTTCCGGAGTTTGCGCTTCCAAAGAGCTGTGGCCGGGGCGACGTTTGCGCAGCAACTGCAACGCTTCGTTGATGGCGATACGCGTAATCCAGGTGGAGAATCGGGAGTCACCTTGAAATGAGTTCAGGTGGACGAAGACGTGTTTGAAGGCCTGCTGGACAGCGTCTTCGGCGTCTTCGCGGTTGCGGAGGATGCGATTGGCGATGAGGAACATCCGGCGTTCGTAACGTTCGAAGAGCTTACCGAAGGCCGTGTCCGAGCCGTGCATCGCATCGCGCACGAGCTCTGCATCTTGATCCCTCCGGTCGTTACGTAGAATGGCGTCTGCCAGCATTCCTTCGTTTACAGTTTGAGTCCTGCTTGACGTTTCGACTCTCATTTCTTCCCCCCCTTTCAAACTCACCGCGGCTGCTTGTGCAATGATTCGAGCAGGTGCTTCATGTAAAGCCGGCTCGTATGAAACACGGCGCCTTCCGCAACCATTTCCAACAGCACGCGCTCTCCTTTTTCGCCGACGGAGATCACATCCTCCAAATCGACGACGCATCTGCGACCTTCCCGCGTGCTTCTCGATCTTTGCCATTGTTCCTTCAGGTCGTCGGCCCACTGACCACAAAGGCGGCCTTGCAACACCCATCTCTGTTCGAAGGGAGTGTCGGAAATCATGGTCCGCAGCATGAGCCTCGTAACTCACGGAAGCTAGAGGCACGGCTGGTGCCAAACGGCGGAGCGGTGGGACGTTTATGTAAATAATTGAAGGGAAAGAGGTTCAATAGAATTGCGGGGAGTGGCCAATGGCAGGTGTCAATCTGTCGTCAACAGAGTGACAGTGTCACGGCTCGCTTATGACAGTACGAGGATTGACGCCGAGCTTTTTCATTTGGGCGATGAGCGTAGTGCGTTTTAGTCCGAGGCGCGCAGCGGCGCCGTCCACGCCACCGACGCGGCCCTGTGCTTCCTTAAGAGCTTCTACAACTTGTTCGCGGCTAAGGGCAGGGATACTCGCTCGGGTACGTTTCGAAGTTAGGGTTACCGACTCTCCGTTCACTGGCGCAACGCTTCTGCTGATTTTGAGATCCGCCGCCGGGATTCGCAGGACTCCGTGGCGGGACAGGATCACGGCGCGTTCGATGACATTCTGGAGCTCTCGCACATTTCCAGGCCAGTCGTAGGCGATCAGAGCGGTCATGGCTTCGGCCGGAATGGTTTCGATGGACTTTTTCATGCGTCGGCTGAAAAGTTCGGCAAAATAACGCACGAGTAGCGGAATGTCTTCGGGACGTTCGCGCAGCGCAGGGACGTGAATGGGAAAAACGTTCAAGCGATAGAACAGGTCGGAACGAAACTTGTGCTCACCAACCATGGTGAAGAGATCGCTATTGGTGGCGGCGATCAGGCGGGCATCCGTTCGCATGGTGCGGGAGCTTCCGAGGCGCTCGAATTCCCTTTCCTGAAGGACGCGCAGGAGCTTGGGCTGCAGCTCAAGCGGAATTTCGCCGATTTCGTCGAGGAAGACAGTGCCGTGCTGCGCGAGTTCGAAACGGCCGATGCGTTGGGCAATCGCGCCAGTGAAAGCGCCTCTCTCGTGGCCAAACAGTTCGCTCTCGAGCAATCCCGTGGGAATGGCGGCGCAGTTCACTTTGACGAAGGCGTTCGAACGGCGTCCGCTGAGATTGTGAATGGCGCGTGCGACTAATTCTTTGCCGGTGCCGGTTTCTCCATGAATCAGCACGGTTGAGTCCGTAGGTCCGACGGTTTCGAGTTCCTTAAGAACTTTCTGAAGCGCGGCGCTCTTTCCGACAATCTCGTCGAACATGGAGGCTTCGTCAATTTCCTGGCGGAGAGCGATGTTCTCTTCAAATAATTGATCTTTCAGGCGATTAATTTCGGCGAAGGCGTCTTCCAGGGCTTTCCGAGAGGTCATTTGTTCGGTGACGTCGATCAGCGTGCCGACGAACTCGCTCAGATTTCCCGCAGCATTTTTGACGGGATGGCCCAAAACGTGGAGGTGGCGAGCGGTGCCGTCGTCGCGGACGATGCGATAGTCGGTTTCGAAGTCGCTGGCGCCGCCGGTAGCCTGGCGGATGACGTCTTCGAATTTTGGGCGATCTTCGGGATGCACGCGCTTCAAAAGGCGGTCGAGCGTCATGTTTGTGTTGGGATCGAGACCGAATATTCGAAAACTCTCCTGGCTGAAATAGATTTCTCCTGTCGAGACGCAACGGGCCCAGCTTCCAGTGTGGCTCAGCCTCTGGCCTTCGGCGAGATAAGCTTCGCTGCGCCGCAGGGCTTCTTCGGCTTTTTTTCGCTCGCTGATATCGCGGTAGATTCCGTAGATTTCAGGCGAGCCTCCGTCGACCTGGACGGGAGCCGCCACAAAGGAAACGACCAGGCGCTTTCCGTCCTTTCGTTTACGAATCAGCTCCGCGTTGACGCGTTCGCCGCGTCCAAGGGCTGCCCGCAACAGCTCGGACTCATCCCAGGCGCCGTCCGGAACGATCAATTCGCTGATATTGCGGCCAAGGGCTTCTTCGACGGTGAACCCGAACAGATTTGTGAATTCGCGGTTGGCGCGCAGCACGCGATTGTCAACATCGCGCAACACAATGGCTTCGGGAGCCAGTTCGAAAAGTTTTTCGAAGTGGGCTTTCTGCTTGCGAAGTTGGTCTTCACTTTGCCTCTGTTCCTGCTCGCGTAAGGCGTTCTCTATGGCCAGCGCTACCTGATCGGCGACGAGTGAAAGATAGCGGACTTCGTCCTCGCTGTAGGTTCGCGCGCGCTCTTCGCCGAAGCCTAGGCTACCGAGACGGCGGCGCGCGGTGGTCAAGGGAAGCAGGCATGCTGCCTGGACTCCATATTGCCGGAAAATCTCCATCATTCGCGGGAAGCGGGTTTCCTGCTCACGACAGGAGATCACGACGGGCTGCTGGTTGTGGTAAATCCACCAGGTGATGGTTTCTTCGGGAGGGTAATCGGGAGGAATTACGATTCCACGGCCATGGACGGTTTCGAGGACGGGGTTCTCAACAGTGTGCCTGGCATCGTCGTAGAGAAACAAACCGACGAAGTCGAAGTCGACAGCGGAATGAAGTTCGCTCGCGAGAACACGGAATAGTTCCTTGGGGTCGCGATAGACGCCGACGGCATGAGCCACGCGGACCAGAGCCTCATAGCGCTCAGCGAGCGTCTTTTCGATTCTTGTTTGTGACGCCTCGTTCAAGAAGGTCTCACTTGGCCTCTTTGCCAGCCGCCGGAGCGGCGATCAACAGGAAACGCAGGGAGACCACTCGAGACACCGTTCCCGGCTTTCCAGGGTTGTAGCTGAAGCATCCTTCATTAGAGTACCGCGGGCCGCCCGTGGTCGCACGCTTTCCCTTGCCAATGAAAGCAAGTCGTTTGGCATGATCAGCGTATTTTGCTGAAATTTTATTGGATAGATGCTGCTTGCGCTATGATGCTTTTTGTCAGGCTAGCTTGTAACGCAATCGAAGTTCGAGGGAGGATCATGAAAAACCAGACGAGACGGAAGTTTTTTGGCAAGATCGCCGCTATAGGTGCTTTTGTGACTGGAGCGCCGGAGCTCTTCGCAGAGCAATCTTCATCGAGCGGCACAAGCGCGGCTGGTGCGCCTGCGGCTTCACAAGGAGCGGAGGCGCCTCGCCGCTCAGGAAGCAATCATATTCACGACGGGATTTATTATTTTTCAGGTACAGGCGCCAATGACGGCTATCCGAAGGACGATCACGTGCTCGTGACTGATCCGTTCGAAAAGCACGCGACGCGCACGATGGATGCGCTGAAGAAGTCGGTGGAACGAGCGGGTTGCACGATGGATAGTATTATCCACTTGCAAGTCTTTCTGTGCCTGCCACACGCCGACAGCGTCCCCATGCCGATCGGCAAAGCGCGATTTGACGCACACAAAGCGCAGTACGACGCACTGAACAAGGTTTATGGAACCTATTTTTCGCAGGGCAAGGCTCCGTCGCGGGCGTGCATGGCGGTGGAATGGATTCCCGGAGATTCGTTGATTGAGATTGTCGGCAGCGCGTTGGTGGTGAACTCGAGCGCTCCGGCAGCTTAAGAGAGTTCGTTTCGCAAAAAACAGTTTGAAAGGAAATTGGGATGACTTTGAAGTTTGGCTGGAGCCGGCGGTCGTTTTTGGCTGCGCTTGGGAGCATTAGCGGCGGGCTGTTTGCTCCGCCGGAGTTGAAGGCTGCGGGGGTTTTTGGCAAAAAACATAAGGCGACCATGCCGTCGGTCGATGGAAGCCCGATCCTGCCGATTACGAGCGGGCTTGGTTCTACCGGAGACATTTATGCCGAGCTGGGAGTGACGCCACTCGTCAATATCAACGGCACGGTGACGGTGATCGGCGGGTCGGTGATGAAACCGGAAGTGATGGAGCTGATCCGGAGAGGCAATGAGCATTTTGTGTTGATCGACGAGCTCGAAATTGCCGCAGGAAAGTTCATCGCGAAGCTGTGCAAGTCACCGGCGGGATACACCGGGCTTGTGACCGGCGGCGCAGCTGCAGCGCTGGTTGTGGGCTATGCCGGGATGATGACGGAGGATCTGGAGCCGCGGATGCGCGACATCCCGGACGTCAGCACTTTTCCGAAAAACGAAGTCATTATTCAGAAGAGCCACCGGTATCCGTTCGACCACCAGATCCGGCAGACCGGCGCGAAGCTGGTGGAGGTGGAGACGCGCGAGGAGCTGATTGCGGCGATCAATCCGAAGACGGTGGCGATTCACTTCACGAATATTTTGTCCGACAAAGGCAAGGTGAGCGGGGCGGAGACGGTGGAGATCGCGAAGGCCCACAACCTTTATACGTTCAACGACGCGGCCGCGGACGTGCCGCCGGTGGAACGGTTGTGGGAATATCCGGCGATGGGCTTCGACATGGTTACCTTCAGCGGCGGAAAGGATATTTGCGGGCCGCAGGCGTCCGGCGTGTTGATCGGCAAGGAAGAGTTGATTCGCTATGCGCTGCTGAACATGAGCCCGCAGGAAGACCGCATCGGGCGCTGCTGCAAGGTCGGCAAGGAGACGGTTTTTGGTTTGTTGAAGGCGCTGGAGATTTTCGTCAATCAGAATTACGACGCGACGCTGAGGATGTACGACGAACGCGCGCAGGTGATTACGGATGCCATACGGAAGTTTGGGGTCACGGCGCTACCGCGGCAGTTCAACCCACAGGCACTCGGGAATGTGACACCGCGGTATAGCTGGCAGATCGACCGGACCAAGCTCAATATCACCGGGCAAGAAGTAATGCAGAAGCTGGCGGACAGCCGGCCGATCGGCATTGGCAGTATGGGCGCGGGCGCGAGCGGCATGCGCGGCCGCGATCCGAATGCTCCGGCGGGCGAGAATCGCGGTGGCGGGCATCGCCATCCCGCCGATCCGAACAGCTTCGGCTTTGCGGTGTGGCAGCTGAAAGACCGTGAAGACAAGATGATTGCAGACCGTCTGGTCGAGATTTTCAGCGCGGCGCCCAAAGCGTAGCTGTGCCTGCGTTTGAATGTTCTATGGGTTCTGTGGGGCAGGCGGCGTCAACCCAAATTTTGAGAGGATCGCGTGCCCGTCGTCACTTTTCACAAAATCGAGAAAGGCGTTTGCGGCGGCTTTGTTGGAAGAGGAGTGAATGACGACGGCAGTTTGCAGGATTGGCGGATAGTATTCCGCGGGGATTTCCCAACGCTCTCCATTTTTCATGCTTTCCGCAAAGGTCAATGAAAGAGCGATGATGCCGACCTGGGCGCTGCCGGATTGCGCGAATTGCGCTGCTTGGGAAATGTTCTCTCCGAGAACCAGCTTGGATTTCAGTTGGTCGTACAACCCCGCTTTTTGTAAGGCGGCGACGGCGGCCCGTCCATAGGGCGCGTGCTCGGGATTGGCGATGGCGATTTTGTCGACGCGCGGATCCTGCAAAGCAGAAAAACCTTTCTGGGCAAGTTGGAGATTTGTGCCTGTGGGCGCCCACAGGACCAGATGGCCCTGCGCATAAGTAAACAAGGATTGCGCGTCCGCGGCGCCGGACTTGATCAGACGTTCGGGATAGAGAGCGTCGGCAGAGAAGAAGACGTCGAAGGGCGCACCATTTTCGATCTGCGAGCTGAAGTTTCCGCTCGATCCGTAACTGACCAATATTTTCGTGCCAGTTTTCTTTTCGAACTGCGTGCCGAGATCTTTCATGGCAAATTGGAGGTCGGCGGCCGCGGCGACGCGGAGGGTCTGGGCGTGGACGCACGAAGCCAAAAGCAAAACGCAAAGACTCAATGTTAGTGGCCGGAAGAATTTCATACGGCGTGCTCAGACTCCGCTAGATATGAGAATAGACGGTTATATCAGCGATAGCAATACGACTTTAAGCGTCTGTGGTGTGCTTTAGTCTAGGCGAAGTTGAAGAAGAAGATGAAGAACAGGTCCGTTCGCCTCAGGTCGCGGAAGACCGCAGCCTGGGGGTTGGGATGACAACGGGGGTTCTCTAGAGGATCACGACAACACCCCATCCGCGGATGGATCCGAGATGCCGGCCTGAAGGCGCGACGCTACGGGCTTCTTCGGAGAAGTTATGGTTTGGGCGCTGATCTTTCCCAGGGCGGAGGGACGCGGACAGACGCCATGCCGGCAGCCGACGCGGCTTGGATGCCCATGTCGGTGTCTTCGAAGACCAGGCAGTGCTGCGGTTCTATGCTTAGGCGTTTGGCGGCGGTGAGAAACGCATCGGGGGCGGGTTTGCTTTTGCTGTAATCGCCGGCGCAGACGAGCGTTTCGAATTTGTCGAGCAGCTTCAGCGCGCGGAGCGAGGCTTCGACCGAATCGCGCGTGCTGCCTGAGACTACGGCGAACGGAATTTGGCCGTGCCGCGCCTCGATGTGCTCCAGCACTTCGGGAACAGGTTGCAGCTGCGGCAACTGATCGTAGTAGAGCTGCTCTTTGCGATGCGCGACCTCCTCGACCGGCATTTGAAGATTGTGCTTTTCGTTGAGCAGCGAAATAATTTTCGCAACCGGAAAGCCGCCCCAGGAATAAAACAACTCCTCGGAAAAAGGGCAGTGCCATTCGGCGAGCGCGGTTCGCCATGCAACGTAGTGCAAGGGCATGGAATCGGCGACGGTACCGTCGCAGTCGAACAGGTAAGCCTGGAATGTGCCCTTCGGCAGGCTCAGCCTCATGTCAGCGGGCACCCGCAGCGAGGAAATTTCCGTAGCCGACGACCACTGTGGATCCGACCAGCAAGAATAGCGCGAGTGCCAGAAAGCGCATCGCCGGCGCGCCCGCGCCTTTCCATTCATGGAAGCCCAGTCCCCAAAGCGTGCTGAAAATAATGATGCTGGCCATGTGCAGGGTCCAACTCGAGAAGCCGTACTTGCCCATTTGCGTTTCGCCCATGGTGTAAAAGAAGAATTGAAAATACCAGGTGGTTCCCGCGAGCGCGCTAAAAAGATAGTTCGACACCATGGGCACGGATCGCTGGTCGTCCGGCGCCACAGCAGGAATATGTTCGACGACTTCGCGGCTCGGCGCATCGATGGCTGTTTCGAGAATGGGCTCTTCGGCGATTGCTTTGTACTTCAGTGGATTGGCGGTGAAGTATTGAAAGCCGGTTTTGTTTTTGATGTTGAGACCGAGGCACCAGATGAAATTCGTGGTGAAGCCGCCGATGAGGACCACGACGAGAACCGGCAAGCCCTGCCATAGCTCTGGCGTGCCATGCTGCAGGGTGAGCGTGCGAATCGGCCGGCCCGCAGCGAGTCCGAAGGCGAAGCACGCGCTCATCACGCCGGATAAAGTTGCCACTACCAGACCTTTTCTTAGGTCGAACTCTTTGATGACGGCCTTTTTCTGTTCGGGCGACATATTGCGCTCTTTGCAGATACCGGCCATTCCTGCGCAAGCGATGCCTACGAGACAGATGAACACACCCGCAAGAATCACGCGGCCAGAGGATGTTCCAAGGACTTGGGTAACGAAGACGCCGGTGAAGATCGGAGGTATCAGCGTGCCAAATGCGGCGCAGAGGCCAAGGACAACGGCCATGCCCAAGGAGAGACCGAGGTATCGCATGGTCAGGCCGAACGTCAAACCGCCGACACCCCAGAGCAACCCGAAAAAGATGGCCCAGAAGATGGTGCTCGAAGGCGCGGCGGAGAGGACGTGCAGCAAGTCTCTAGTCATGAGAAATGCGATGAGCCACGGCGCGATGATCCAGCTGAAAAAACCGCCGACGAGCCAGTAGGTTTCCCAGGACCAGCGGCGCACGCCGCGATACGGCACGTAAAAACTTGCCGAAGCCAAACCGCCGAGCCAGTGAAAGAGCACACCCAAAAGAGGATTTGGCGTCACGAAGGCCTCTGCGAGGAATCAGGCATGAAAAACCTCTTCGAGGGGCGCCATGGCCTGATCCGGCAGCAGGTTTTCCTGCTGAACAAAAAAACCAGCCATTTCGCATTGCCAGCGCCGGTTAACCTCGCGGCTCGCCATGCCCGCGCGAGCTCGCTCGAAGCTCTCGGTTTCCAGATAGCCGATGAGCAGCCCATCCGGCCGCAGAAAGAGCGAGTAATTGTTCCAACCAGTTTCCTCGAGGGCCTTTTTCATCTCTGGCCAAACCGAACGATGGCGTTCCTTATACTCCTCAATGCGTTCCGGCTTTACCTGGAGAACAAAACAGATGCGTTGCATGAGTTCTTTTCATCCCTCGCAAGTCAGTCTGCAAATCCTAACGACGGCTGTAGCGCCATGGCGTTATCGAAGAAAAGCCTCGACGAGACCGCCGTCGACGGGGATGACGTGGCCGGTGGTTCGCGCGCTTTGTTCGCTCGCCAACCAGACGATCGCCGCGGCGCAAATTTCAGGAGTGATGGGGCGTTTGCCGAGGGTCCGCTGGGCGTAGAAATCGGCGAGTTTGTCGCGGAGCGCTTCGGTGGAGTCGGATTCGCTGAAGGCAATTTTGTATTTTTGGAGCGATTGAATGACGCGGTCGCGCGGAAACATGGTGGACCCGGCGACAACGGTCGCGGGAGCAATTCCGTTGACGCGAGCGATTGGGCCGAATCTAACGGCGAGTTCGCGAATGAGGTGACTCAGGGCGGCTTTGCTGGTGTCGTAGGCTTCGCTGCCATTCTTCGGGACGACCGCGTTTCCCGAGCTTGTAAGGACGATGGCGGCGGTCAGGTTTTGATCGCGAAGAACCCATTCGGTTGCGCGGGCAAGAAGATAATTGCCGGTGATGTTGACCTCGAAGGTTTTGGCCCACTGCGCATCCGAAAGTTCGCCGTCGGGGCCTGGGACCGGATAGATCGCCGCAGTGTTGATCACGACATCGATGCCGCCGAATTGGAGAATTGTGTGCCTGATCGCTTCCCTGAGACTTTCGGCAGAGCTCAGGTTGGCAACGTCATACGTAACGGCCTCCGAGCCTGCGAGAGACGCGATCTGTTCGGCGGCTTTCTTTGCACCAGCTTCGTCGGAATCGGCGATGACTACGTGAGCACCCTTGCGAGCTAAGAGCACCGCCGCTTCGCGGCCAATGCCGCTCGCCCCTCCGACAATAAGGGCGACCTTTCGGCTGAACTCGGCTTCCGCCGGCATGCGTTGCAGCTTGGCTTCTTCGAGCGCCCAGTATTCGATTCGAAAAGCCTCGGAGCGCGGCAGGGCAACGTAATTGTGAAAATATTTGAATTGCGCGGATTGCTCGGCGTGGCGCGCCTGAGGCAAAGGATGAGAGACTTCGCCGTCTTCCAGCGCATTCGCTCCGGCCATGACGTGAATGGCGTTGATGAAAAATTCCGTGGTAATCCTGGCTTCTTTTTTGTTTTTGCCGAAGCCGAACAAGCCGAGGCCGGGAACGATGACCAGGGACGGATTCGAATCGCGGAGTTTTGGTGAATCGCTGGAGGCCCAATCCTTATAGTATTTCTCGTAGGCTGCCCGATATTCGGGCACTTCCTTTTGAATGGCGGCCTTCAGATCCGCCGCGCCCTGTTTTGCAGGGTCCCAATCGAGGAAGAGCGGACATACCCTGGTACGCAGGAAATGGTCGGGGCAGCTTGTGCCGAGGGCGCTGAGCTCGCGCGCCCATTTCGAGCTCGCAAATGTGAGCGCGTCGTCGTGATCATTGTAATGAGCGATGACGCGACGATTCGAAGACACGGCACCGCGCAGCGCAGCGAGGATTTTGGCTACCAGGGTTTTTCTGTCCGCGAGAGTCTGGCGCTGCAACCCGCCGAAAGCAATTCCCTTTTTGTCTTGGTGAGTTGAAAGAAATTCGCCCATCTGATCGATGGTGTGGATGCTGCTGAGGTAGCAGTCTCGTTGAGTTGCGCCCCAGGTGAACAGTCCATGGCCGCCGAGGAGAATGCCGTCGATTCCGGGATTCTCGCGGACTGCGTTTTCGAGCATCAGCGCCAGCTCGAATCCTGGCCGTTGCCACGGTACCCAGATAATTTTGCGGCCAAACTCCTTATTGAACTGTTCCAGTTTGCGTTTGCCGTTTGCGCTTGCGGCCAAGGCAATCGCCCAATCGGGGTGCAGATGATCCACGTGAGGAAACGGAAGCAGCGCATGGAGAGGCGTATCGATGGAAGCAGCAACGCGATTTTCGCCGAAGGCCGAGAGCGGGTAGAAGGCGACCATTTCGTCTTCGTACTTCTCGCCGCGATACAGATCCTTTAGTTGTTCCAATCGGTCCTGATAGAGAACCGCAAAACCGGACTCGTTCATGGAACCCAGATCGCCTCCGCTGCCCTTCACCGCCAGGACACGCGCAGGCTTTCCTGTGAAGGGATCGGGCAGTTCGAACTTTGAACTGGTATTGCCGCCACCGAAATTCGTGATGCGGAGGTCTGCACCGAGCAAGTTCGAGCGATAGCGCAACAACGCCAAGGGATTGCCGGCAAGCTTTTCGGCGGTGTCCGGATTCCACAAATCGCTCAGGTAAGCCGTTTTTCTGATTTCAGGCATAGACAGCCTCACAGTAGTGGTCGAACCGATCGGCTTCGCGATTCCACTTTTCAGGATTGCGCGGTTCGAAAATCTCGGGGGGATAGGCGCGGTCGATGAGCGCGCGGACTTCGGACAACGAGTCAACGGCGCCGGTGGCCAACATCTGAATGGCGACGTTGCCGAGGGCGGTAGCCTCGGCAGGTCCAGCGACGACTGTTCTGCCGGTGGCGTCGGCGGTGAACTGGTTGAGCAGACGGTTCTTAGAGCCGCCGCCGACGATGCGGATTTGCTGAACGCGTTTACCTGTGAGTGTTTCAAGACTCGCGAGTACGGCGCGGTATTTGAACGCCAGGCTCTCGAGGATTGTACGCACGAAACCGGCGGGGCCTTTGGGTGCGGGCTGGTGCGTCCGTTCGCAGAACCTGGCGATGGCTGCGGGCATGTCGCCCGGGCGAAGGAACGATTCGTGATCGGGATCGACGAGGCTGTGGAAGGGATCCTCACGGGCAGCAAGATCCATCAATTCCAAATGATCGTAGTTCTCAGTGTGAACGGCCCACAATTCGCGACAGCGTTGAAGAATCCAAAGCCCCATTACGTTTTTCAACAACCGTGTGGTGCCGTTGACTCCGCCTTCGTTGGTGAAATTCAGGCGAAGCGCTTCGGGGGTAATGAGCGGCGCATCGAGCTCGGTTCCGAGAAGGGACCATGTGCCAGAGCTTAGGAAGGCGGCGCCTTCACGCGCACAGACAGCAGCGACGGCGGAGCCGGTATCGTGGGTCGCTGGCGCTATGACGGGGGTTTCGGCAAGAGCAGAGGCGGGGGCGATCCCGGGCAGTAGATGGCCGAGGCAGGTACCGGGCTCGACTATTTCCGACCAAAGGTGATTCGGCAGTTCCAAGCGCTCGATCAAATCTTTTGCCCAGGTGCGAGTGAGCGGGTTCACAAGCTGCGTGGTGCTGGCGTTCGTAAATTCGCAGACGACTTTTCCGGTGAGCCAATAGTTGAACAGATCCGGGATAGTAACCAAGTGTTGCGCTGCTTTGAGGAGCGCAGGTGTCTGGCGAACCGCAGAGAAGAGTTGATAAAGAGTGTTGATGGGCATGAATTGAATTCCAGTGGACTGGTAAATCGCTTCCCTGGGAACTTTTCGAAACACTTCCTGCATCATGCCGGCGGTTCTTGTGTCGCGATAATGGTAGGGGTTTTGAAGGAGCTCTCCTCTTTCCCCGAGTAAGGCGTAATCGACGCCCCAAGTATCGACTCCGATGCCGGCGAGTCGCGTTTCTCCCAAGTCGGAGAGAGTTCGGCGAACTTCCCACCAAAGACGCGCTACATCCCAATGCAGACTGCCACCGTATTCGACCGCTTCATTTTTGAATCGGCCGATTTCGCGGGTGTTCAACTCGCCGCCATGAAATTGCGCGAGGATCGCTCTTCCGGATTCGGCGCCAAAGTCGAACGCCAGATATGTTTGTGACGAGCGCTCGCTAGGCATAAGAAGTCACAGTGTGGGAGTTTCTGGCCGATCTTTCTTTGGTGATCCGTTCCAGATAACCACTTTGGCGAAACGCTTCCATGGGGTCGACGGGAAACCCCTTTGACCGGCGCCATTGTTGAATCATGGGACGGACATCGATGGCGAAGGCATCCTGCAAGGTGGACTCCGCTTTGACGAGGTCGCACTTTTCCTGAGCGACTACGAGTTTCGGATAGTCCACAAGAGCGCTCTTCGAATAGAGTTCCTGAGCCACGGTAACCGTCTGAATCATGGCTTCGACCTTGCCTTTCAGGTTGTGGCTTTGATCGATCATGAAAGCGATGTCCGCTGGAGCGCCAGATTGCCATTCGTAGAAGGAAATCTCGTGGAAAATGCGGAAGACCTGGTAGGGATCGATCGAACCGAGAGTCAGGTCGTCGTCGGCGTAGCGACGATCGTTCAAATGGAAGCCTCCCAGCATTTTTTCCGAGAGCAGCCAAGCAACGATTTGTTCGATGTTCTGGGAAGCGTAGTGGTGACCGGTGTCGACAAGGACCTTCGCCTGAGGGCCCGCGTGACGCGCCAGAACAAGCGCCATGCCCCAATCGGCAATGTCCGTGTGATAGAACGCAGGTTCGAAGGGTTTGTATTCGACAAGCATGCGCTGGCCCGGGGAAAGATCCGCGTGAGTCGCTTTGAGCAATTCTTCGAACCAAGCCTTGCGGTGACGGATGTTTGCGGTGCCCGGGTAATTGGAGCCATCCGCAAACCACAAGGATATGTCGCGGCTGCGCAGGTGCCGCGCGATCCCGATGCTGTCTTGAACGTGTTGCAGAGCTTGTTTTCTGATAGCGGGATCGGGATTGCCGAATGATCCGTATTTGTATTGCTGGTCCTGAAAAAGATTGGGGTTGATGGAACCGGGTTGCACGCCATTGCGCTCACTGAATTTCTGGATTTCATCGACGCTCCTCGCACCATCGGGAAAATCCCACAATACGTGGAGAGCGATCGTGGGGCAGGCACCCGTCAAGAGGTGCACTTGGCCTGCATCGCTGAATTTTTCTTCGGTGGTGGTCGCGGCGGCGAGTTGGATAAATTTTCCAAAGCGAGTGCCGGTATTGGCAAAACCCCATGAGGGGAGTTCGATGCGAAATTGACTTAACGCGCGCGCGACCTTGTCTTGAATGGATGAATTCATGGCCGGCTCCTCGATGTAACACAGAAGAGTACACAGGCCGGTGTCTGCGGTCACGGCCTTTCTATCGCGTCTGGCTATTATCCCGAAATGATGGTGCGGATGAACTCTCCCTCTTCGGGATTGTATAAGGCGCCATCGGTACGAAAGATTTCGTGGAACCATTCCTTGGGCTGGCGATCAATATAAGGGTGCTCCCACGAACCCCAGGGGAAGAACGTCTGCGTTTTTCCGGCGACAAGGCCCCAGTTGATGGCGGCGACTTTGTATTTTTTTGCGACGGGAAGAATGCCTTGAAAGGTGCTGCCCTGGGGCCGGGCCATGTATTCGGTACACAAGATGGGCCGGTGATATTTCTGCAGTTCTTCAAGGTGCTTCAGAAAGTCGGCGGGCTTGCTGTAATTGTGGAAGGAGAGAACGTCGGATTGCTCGAGCTGGATTTGTTGGATGGGGTCGAGTTTTTCGAAGGAAGCCCAGTCCCCGTCCCAGAGGCCGCTGGTGAGGGGTTGCGAGGGACTGACTTCGCGAGCCCAAGCGAAGGCCTTCGGAAGCATGGCGCGGACGAGGTCGCGCTTGTTGGGCAATTCCTGCTTTTCGTAGCTGCCTTCGTTCATGCCGCCAGGCTCATTCCACACGTCCCAACCGAGAATGCGCTGATCGTTGGCAAAGGCGCCGACGACTCCTTTCACGTAGCCTTCGAGGCGCGGAAGTTGCGCGGGATCTTTCAGCGCGGCGGCACCGGGGCTTTGTACCCACCCTGAATTGTGGACGCCCGGGCGCGGCTCGCGCTGCTTGCCGAGATGCGGATAAGGATCCCAGCAGGAATCGAAGAGGACGAAGAGGATACGGATGTGGTGTTTCGCAGCGATGGTGAGAAAGGTGTCGATACGCTTCTGAAAGCCGGAGGAGTCCTGCTGCCAAAGCAGATCGTGGAGGAAAACACGCATGGTGTTGAGGCCAAGAGATTCGGCCCAGCCTAGTTCGAGGTCGATGCGCTTGGGATCGAAAGTGTCCGCCTGCCACATTTCGAGCTCGTTGACGGCGGTGGCGGGAATGTAGTTGCTGCCGACGAGCCAAGGCTGGTGGGCGTACCAGTCGTTGGCCTTGGCTTCGGTCCAGCGAGAAGTGGGGTTCGCGGGCGACGCTTGCGCAAGATTTGTGAAATCGAACGCCAACAAAAGTCCAATAAGAACAGAGCGACAGACCAAGCGGCTTCGCATCGACGGCACCTCTCTCTGAACGAAAGTAAGCTATGGATTGCTTTGCAACAAGAAGGAAACGCGATTCGAAAGTGCGCGCCTCATTGTTGTTCCTATATAGTTTTACGGGCTTGAGAACAAGCCCCAACGGGAGAGGAAATGGACCGACGCGATTTTCTGAGGACGACGGCATCCGCGCTTACGGCTGCGGCGCTCAACACAAGTGATTTTGCCGGCGGAGCTAATGCGAATCAAGGACGCATGGTCTTGCCGATGAATCGTGGGTGGCTCTACAGCCGATCCATCGTGGAAGGCGGGCATGATCTTGCGTTTGACGATTCAAAATTCGACCGCGTGGTGATTCCCCACACGAATGTACCGCTACCTTGGCACGGTTTCGACGACAAAGAATATGAATTTGTTTCGTTGTACCGGCGAAGATTCCGATTGCCTGCCGAGACGGCGGGCCGACGAGTGTTTATCGACTTCGAAGGAGTGATGACAGCGTCTACTGTTTGGATCAACGGCCAGCGTGTTGGCGAATATAAAGGAGGATACACTCCGTTTTCCTTTGAACTGACTCGGCACATAAACTTTGAGGGAGAGAATGTTCTTGCGGTGGACGTCGATTCGTCGGAGCGTCCAGATATTCCTCCTTTCGGCCATCAGATCGACTACCTAACATTCGGCGGAATTTATCGTGAAGTCGCGTTGCGTGTGGTGCCGGCTACCTACATCGAGAATATTTTTGCGCGGCCGACAGATGTTTTAAGCGAGCGACCGTCGTTGGAAGTTGAGTGCTTTTTCCAGTTCCTCGAGCCTTCGAAAGGCGCCCTGATGCTGGAAGGCGTGCTTCTTGACGGAGAAACCGTTCTTGCGAAAAGCAGGCAGGCCATCCCTGCCAGTGGAATCACCAACGAGCCACAAAGCTTTAAATTGGAATTCGCTTCGTTGCAAGGCGTCCGGCTTTGGAACCTTTCGCACCCCAATCTCTATACGATGCGCGTGCGACTTTTGCGAGGCGACACGGTTATCGATGAGGACGCACGTCGCTTTGGTTTTCGCGAGGCGCAGTTCACTGACCGCGGGTTCGAGCTTAACGGAACAATGATCAAGCTCCGCGGACTGGACCGACACCAAACCTTCCCGTTTGTCGGGCAGGCGATGCCGCGGCGGGTGCAGCGGCGGGATGCGTTTATTCTGCGGAAACAGCTGCATTGCAACATCGTGCGCACTTCGCACTATCCGCAATCGCGGCATTTTCTGGATGCTTGCGACGAATATGGATTGCTGATTCTGGAAGAAATTCCCGGCTGGCAACACATCGGGGACCAGGCATGGCAGGACATTTCGGTCGACAATGTGAAGCGCATGATTCGCCGCGATTGGAACCATCCCTCGATTGTGCTTTGGGGTGTACGCATCAACGAGTCGCGCGATAATCATGATTTTTATACACGGACGAATGCTGTCGCACATTCTCTCGATCCGACACGGCAGACCGGCGGCGTGCGCTATTTTCAGGAATCGGAGTTTCTTGAGGATGTTTTCACGATGAACGATTTTGGCTGGCCGTTGAAGCCGCCAAACCATCCTAGGTATCTCAATACTGAATTTGTGGGCCATACCTACCCGGTGAAGACCGTGGATGACAACGTACGGCACCGCGAACACACCATTCGGCACGCGCGTGTGCACGATCAACTGGCGTCCAATGCGCAGTACGCGGGAGGAATCGGCTGGTGCGCGTTCGATTACAACACGCACTTTGATTTCGGCGCGGGAGATCGTATCTGTTATCACGGCGTGCTGGATATTTTCCGCGAGGCGAAACCCGCGGCGGGCTTTTACAAGTCGCAATGCGATCCGGAAGAGGAAGTGGTGCTGGAGCCGGCCTTCCGCTGGGCACCCAGCGATGAAGCGCTGCGCTTCGGCGTGGCGATGATTTGTTCAAACTGCGATCATTTGAAACTCTACGTCAAGAAGAATGGCGAGTGGCAGCAGTTTGCGGAAGTAGACCCTGACCGGGCTCAGTTTGCTCACCTGAAATATCCGCCGTTCAGCGTGGACCTCACTAAATCGCTGCGAGGGTGGGGCGATTTACGGATCGATGGGTACCTCGGAGGGAAGCAGGTTGTTTCCAAGAGCTACTCGGGCCGGGGAGTCGACCAGAAATTCTTCCTGTTCGCTGACGATTCCGAGCTGAATGGCGATGGAGCGGACGCCACACGCGTGGTGCTGCGCGCGACGGATGAATTTGGAGCGATTCGTCCTTATGCGAATGATTCCATTCTGCTGGAGCTCGAAGGCCCGGCAGATATTATTGGGGAGAATCCTTTTTCCTTAATTGGAGGAACGGGCGCGGTGTGGATTCGCGCGAAGGAAGAGCCCGGAGAGGTTCGCCTGACCGCCAAGCATCCACGATTAGGAAGTCAGACCGCAAAAATACTCGTGCGCGCAGCGCCAGCGGAAAGCGTCTAGGTCGCGGCCTCGACTGGCGAACCGATTGCCAGCGCGGGAATTCCGGCGGTTACGTGGCTACTTTTTCCCCGGCAATTTTGCATGGACGGTCCATCAAGTGGGAGTTTTCGGCGGCAACCGCGATTTCCAGCGCGCGCAACCCATCCTCGCCGGTGACGAGAGGAGCGCGGTCCGACAACATGATGTGCACGAAATCGCGAATCTCCGCGAGATACGCATCGGCAAACTGAGAGAGAAAGTGGTCCGCAAGATTCTTGCTGCTGCCGTGGACGGTCAGAAAGGTTGCGGGCGTTTTCTGCAGAGTTCCCACAAAGATCGAACCTTTGGAGCCGATGATTTCGGTACGAACGTCATATCCGTAAATGGCCTGGGCGTGGGATTCGATGTTCCCGATGGCACCGTGAGCGAATTTCAGATTGACGACGCCCGCCACGATATCGCGGTAGTTTGCAAGCTCCGGCCGGATTGCCGTGGTGGTGTAGGCCTGCACTTCCGAAACTTCGTCCTGCATGAGCCAGCGCGCCAGATCGAAATCGTGAATGCTGTTGGTGTAAAAGAGCATGCCATTGATGCCCGATTGATATGCGGCGAGGGGCGGCTCGTCCTTGTCGCGGCCAAGGGATTTGAAAACGACGGGTGTACCAATCTCACCGGCCTCGATGAGCTTCTTCGCGCTTACATAGCCGGGGTCGTAATGGCGCATGAAACCGATCTGCAACCGCGCGCGCGCGCGCGACACTTCAGCAAGGGCCGCCTGGCGTCTTCCAAAGTCAACGCCAAGGGTTTTTCGCAGAGGATATCCTTGCCCGCAGCCGCGGCAAGTCTGATCGATTGCGCGTGAAATTTGTCGGGCGTCGCGATAACGACAGCATCGACTTGTTTGTCTTGGAGCAGCTCTTCCAGAGTTCCATAGGCACGATCAATTTCCAGTTCCTCTGCAACCTGCTTGGCGCGCTGAGCCGCGATATCCGCGATGGCCACCAGCCGGGCCTCCGGGACCAGCCGCCGAAGGTTTTCGGCGTGCCGTTTGCCCATTTCGCCCACACCGAGAACGCCTACTCCAAGTTTCCGCATGAAAATTCTCCCGCGAAATCTTAGCGCTTTGACGGCGGGATGAAAACAGAAATTCGTGCCAGGGCGGTTCGTCCTGGCTTGCCAAGAATCGCAATCGTGAGTTGGGTTGGCCAGTGTTGCCTTCACCTTAGACGCTGAACATTAGGGATTCATTCGCGGAGCCGATCGATTCACTGGTCGATCAATGTCGCCGTCGCCAGAACCAGTCTTGCAGCCTCGGCGGAAAGGTTCGCAGCGGCGATGGCAAAGCCCTTGCGTGAATAATCGCTTAGAGTGTTCCAAATTTTGGAGCCGGGGAAAAGCATAGCGAGGGGGCCGCGCCGGACACTGCGTCAAGCCCTTAGGTTTAAATCGTTTAAATACAGAATGCGAGAGGGACTCACTTGGCCTTTTCTTCAAACCGCTACGGGTCGATACGGCGTTCCCCGTAGAAAATGCTTGACAAAACCAGCATCCCTGGATTAAAAGCGCTTAGCAGTGAATTCCTTCGTGGTGCAACGAAGCGGTTCACGGCGAAGTCGAGCCGTTTATTTGCCCTGACACATGCGGTGCTGGCGAGCGCGGAGCAAATTCACCGATTCGGCCTACCGCATTTCGAGCCTTCGACGGTCTACCTGGAGTCGCTGGTGAGTCGAGGCGCGCTCGGGCGGTTAGACGCGATCCACACATCGTTCAGCGAGATCTACAATCCCAAGATTGCGCCGGGTTGGTTGCTGGATTCGTCGCTTGCAGGAGGCGGGCCGATGATGGATCTCGGTGTTTATTGCGTGAATACCAGCCGCTGGCTGGCAGGAGAAGATCCGAAGCAAACTGTCGCCCACTCATGGCGCCACGGCACGCAGCGATTTAAGGAGGTAAAGGAAGGGGTTAACTGTCGGCTTGATTTTCCGAGCGGCCTCGTCGTGCAAGGCACTTAAACTACAGCTCGGCAATCTCTTCGTTTATCTTTATCCAAGGCTCCAAAGGGTGGGTCAGCCTTTCTCTTGCGTTCACCTATGAGGACGAGCGGCGTGTCACTGGAAAAATCGGAGGCGAACGCTGGACAAAAGGTTCAAGGTGCTCGACGAGTTTGCCCTCGAGATCGATGCGTTTTCTGCCCCAATTTTGAACAAAACGAGCATTGCACCGAATGCGCCGAGGGTCATCGCGACATGCTGATTCTTGAAGCGATCGAAGCGGGAAACTTTTCCGACCTTGGCGAAATTTCTCTCAGCCCTCACCGGCATTTGTGTGCCAAAAATGTGCGCATCCTCGGTGATAGCGACCAAGAGCCTGGTGCCTACGGTCCCGGCATGCGGCAGATGGCTCGCTATCTGAAGCATTATCCGTTGCAGAAGTTTGTGACTCACCGGTTCGGGTTGCGCGACGTGGAAACCGCGGTGAAGAAATCCATCGAGCCCGAATCCATGAAGGTGGTCCTGGAGCCGTGGCGTTGATGGGCAAACGACTTTGTTGCAGTCAATTTATCTGAGAAGAGGAAGATTATGAGCGGAATCAAAGAGCGTTTTCTATTCGCCTGCGCGCCGGATAGCTGGGGCGTGCTGGATTATCCCGGTCCTTCGTGGGAGCAATCCTACGAGAAAATGTTGGATGAAATGGTCGAGGCGGGTTACACCGGAACGGAACTTGGTCCTTACGGCTTTTTCCCGACCGATCCGATTGTACTCAAACCACAACTCGAGAAACGGAAACTGAAATTGCTTGGGTCGTTTGTGCCAGTGAAAATGACCGATCCCTCTGCGAGCGCAGCGGTCATGGAACGCATTCGCAAGGTGGGCCATCTTCTCGCCACGTTGAAGGCACCGTTCCTTGTGATGGCCGACGATCAATCCGCTGAACGCAATGCCTATTCCGGCCGGATCTACGATGCAGGCTGTCCGATGCTCAGCGCGCACCAGTGGAAGCACGTCGGACAGATCGTTGCGGATGCTGAAAAAGTCGCCAATGAGTTCGGGCTGGACCTCGTCTTCCATCCTCATGTCGCAACCTACGTCGAGTCTCCAGAAGAATGCGAGCGATTTTTTGATGTGACTTCACACACCAAGGTGGGACTGTGTCTGGATACCGGCCATTGCCTCTACGGCCACGGCGATCCCGTCAAAGAAGCGGAGAAATTCAAGAGCAAGCTACGTTTCGTTCACCTGAAGGATTGTGACAATAAGGTGTTGGAGGAAGCGCGCCGTAAGAAATGGACATTCGAAGAAGCCATCGAGCACAAGGTCTTTACCATTATCGGAAACGGCGACATCGATTTTCCTGCATTTTTTCGGACCCTGGTCAAGAACGGATATTCGGGATGGTCGGTGATCGAGCAGGACGTGAAATTCGGCCACACCGAGATACCGCCGAAAGTCAGCGTGGCCGCGAGCATGAAGTATTTGAATGGCGTAATCGAGAAGCTGGCGCAATCGGCGAATGCCTGACTCAATCGTCGGTCGGGTGCTCGTAGCGTCACCTCTCGCGCCTCATGTGACCGCAACCATTCATCCGTCGGCGATTTTGCGAGCACCGGATGAAAAAACGCGGCATGAACAGGCGATGCAATTCGTGCATGACTTGAAATCGATTGCGAAACTAAATCTGTGACTTGCTGCGCGGTAGGTTTCAATGATAATCGTGCGATTCCATGTGCGCCGCAGTGATGGAGACGGAATGAATTTGTGAGGCTTTGATGGAGACTACTCCGTCTTGGTTCTGCAGAATGCCGGCGACCAAAAGAAACTTTTCTCCATTGATCACCGGCCGATTGGCTTCATAAATATCGGGATTCAAAATCACGTTGGCGATGCCGGTTTCATCTTCAAGGCTCAAAAACACAAATCCTTTTGCAGTACCCGGGCGCTGGCGCGCGATCACGCACCCCGCAACCCGCGCGTACTGCCCGTCAGGAAGCGAACCGAGATCGCAGGCTTTCTTTACACGCATCTTGTCCAATCTTTCGCGGCAATAGTGCATGGGATGAGGGCCGGCGGTCATCTGCGATCCATTGAAATCCGCAACGAGACGTTCTTCCTCTGTCATCTGCCGCAGGGGCGAAAGTTCCAATTGCTCAGGAACGGCGTCCAATAAAGGCCCGGCTCGCCGTATCGCCCGTTCGACCTGCCACAGGGCTGTGCGACGGTGGATTTCTTTGCCGAGCGAATTTAGTGCGCCAATCTCGCTGAGCGTAACGAGTTCGGATTTCTGCAATTGCGGGATGTGCATGACCAAATCGTTGATTCCGGCAAATCGACGTTTTTCTCTTTCCCATACAATTGCTTCGGCAGCGGATTGCCGCAAACCTTTTACAAACCGCAGACCGATTCGGAGGCATGGAACTTCTTCCCCTTGCTTGTTCAGGGTACGCTCAATCGTGCACGGCCAGTCCGAATGCAGCGCGCTAATGGGTTTCACTCTCAATCCGTGGCGCTGCGCATCTTTGACAATTGTTGCGGCGCTGTAAAAACCCATCGGCTGATTGTTCAGCAAAGCCGCCGTGAACGCCGCCAAATAATGCACTTTAAGATAGGCGCTGGCATAAGCAAACAAAGCAAAACTTGCCGCATGCGATTCCGGGAATCCGTACCGCGCGAAAGAGGTAATTTGCTGGATGATCTCTTCCTGAGTTTCGGGCTGGATTCCGTTGCGACTCATGCCCTGTCGCAACTTCACTTCAATTTCCCGCATGCGTTGCTCGGAGCGCTTGAAACCCATCGCTCGTCTCAAATCTTCCGCTTCGCCGCCGGTAAAGTTCGCGGCAATCATCGCCATGCGAAGCAATTGTTCTTGAAAGAGCGGCACTCCCAGAGTCCTTTTGAGAACCGGCTCAAGCGATGGATGAGCGTAGGAAACCGGCTCTTTTCCCTGACGCCGGCGCATATAAGGATTCATCATTTTTCCGATGATAGGACCCGGGCGAATAATCGCCACTTGAACGACAAGATCGTAAAATTTCCTGGGACCATTCCGTGGCAACGATGACATTTGTGCCCGGCTCTCCACCTGAAACATTCCCACGGTATCGGCCCGGCGCAAGACTTCGTAAACCAGTGGGTCGTCCGCCGGGAGCTGCGCCAGATCAATGGATTTTCCGTAGTGTTTTGGAATCAGTTCCACGCATTCCTCCAGCACAGCCATCATGCCAAGCCCCAACAGGTCCACTTTTACAATTCCCATGTCCGCGCAATCGTCTTTGTCCCATTGCACGACGACACGGCCCGGCATTGTTGCCGGCTCCAGCGGAACAACGGAATCGAGCTGCCCCTGGCAAACCACCATCCCACCCGAGTGCTGGCCCAGGTGGCGGGGCAAATCTCGAATGCGTTCGCACAATTCCCAATATTTCTGAACACGAATGTGATTAAAATCCAGGCCAGCCTGCCGAAAATGGTTTTCGAAATTATCGGCAGGGCCACGCCATTGGCCGCTGTTCACAAGATCTGCAAGTTGGTCGAGCATTTCCTGATCGAAACCCAACACTTTTCCAATTTCTCTTGCCGCCGACCGTTCCCGATAAGTGATTACGTTCGCGGTCATCGCCGCGCCAAGTTGCCCATAACGCTGATAAACATACTGAATGGCTTTTTCGCGCTGGTCGCCGCTGGGCAGGTCGAGATCGATGTCCGGCCATTCCCCGCGTTCTTCCGACAAAAAGCGTTCGAAGAGCAATTCCATTCCCACCGGATCCACGGAAGTAATACCCAGTGAATAGCAAACGGCACTGTTGGCAGCAGAGCCGCGTCCTTGAACTAAAATCCGTTGCTCGCGGCAAAAACGGATGATGTCCCACACGATTAGGAAATAGCCGGAAAGTTTTAATTTTTTGATCAGGGCGAGCTCGCGTTGGATTTGCTGTTCTGCGCGCTTGAGAAGATTTTCGTCATCCTTTATTGCATAGCGATCCCTGAACCCTTCCTCCACGCGTTTGCGGAGAAAGGAATCCATGGTTTCGCCGTCCGGCACCGGATAGCGGGGAAATTCATAGCCAAGATCAGCCAATGTATATTCCAAACGCGCCGAAACTTCGTTTGTATTGGCGATTGCCTCCGGCAAATCGGAAAAAAGGCGAATCATTTCTTCCGCGGACCGCAAATGCCGTTCGTCATTGCGTTCCAGAAGCCTGCCCGCGGTTTCGAGCTTGCAGTGATTGCGAATGCAGGTAAAAACATCGAGAATTTCACGGAATTCAGGATGCGTGTAACGAACGCCGTTCGTTGCTAGCAAAGGAAGGCGAAGCCTGCCCGCGAGATTCACAGCAGCTTGATTGCGGCGCTCTTCGATGGGATCGAAATGACGTTGCAGTTCCACGAACACATTGTTCTTGCCAAATAACCGGATTAGTTCCTGGACATTCTTTTGCGCTTCCTCAAGACCGCCCCGCGCGAGCGAAGCGGCAAGGATCCCCTCTTCTCCACCTGTCAGGCAGATCACACCCTCCGCGTGCTCTGCAACTTCTTCCAGAGTTGCCATTCCCGTGCCTTTTTCTTTTTCGCGCGATTTGTATCGCGTAATCATCCGGCACAGGTTTTGGTAGCCCTTGCGGTTTTCGACGAGCAAAGGCAGACGCACGGGCCTTGAAGACGCAGAATTCGGCATCCACGCCGGAAGTCCTGCCCGTCTTCCAAATCCTTCCACGGAAATTTCCGCCCCTACGTGAGCGCGAACGTCAGTTTCCTTTGCCGCCGCATGAAAACGGGGAGAACCATAGAACCCATCGCGATCCAGCAAGGCGATTGCGGGCAACTTTAGTTCCGATGCGCGTACAGCCAGATCCTCCGGAAGCGAAGCGCCTTCCAGAAAGCTGAATGCAGAACAGGAGTGCAGTTCTACATATTTCAATCGTAGATTCCTTCCACGAACCAGCGCTTCGAGCGCAGGTCCTTACAAATCCGGTACAACGCAGTCTCTTCTTCACTTGTATTTGTGGAATCCGGTCGATACTTGGGATGCAAAGTGCGAATTTCGATATCCCATTCATCGCGGGCCCAAGCGTTTTCGGACCACCAATCGCCTTTCGCGCGCCAGGGTCCGGCAAATGCCAACACTTCCCTGCGAATTCCTTCACAATTCACACGAACAGGTTTTCCTTCCTGAAAATCCAATCTCGCAGGAAGAACCGGGCGATAAATCCGCATGGCGGCAACTGCTTTTGGTTTTTTGTTGCATCGCTCCGCCGTAGATTCCGCGAGAAGAAAGCGATTCTGCACGAAAGCATTTGGGCGGTGAGAATCGAGCAGCATTGGCGATCCGACTCTTCCCTCACCAACCGCTTTTTGAATTCGCGCCAGAGTGATTTCCAGCCGCTCGGGGTCCGGACTCATGGGAAGAAATAATCCAAGTTGCCGCGAACGAGCTGTTACAGGCGTGGCCGTGATTCGCACCGCGGTTACGGGGCAATGAGGAGGATGTGCTTCGAGATCGAGCCGCAAAAGTTTAAGAAGAAATGTGCTTTCTTTCGCGGGAATGGGCAGCCGGATGGTACGAATGTGAAATAGAGGTTGTTGTTTTCCCGAATCGCCTGGTTGCAGCGCCAGACATACTTTTATCTCGCCGATCGCAAGGATGTGCATTTTGAGTCGCACGCAAAGCTGCACAAGAATGCGATTTATTACGAAGAGCAAAGGCTCCAGCAACTCGACCGGAGAATCCAATTCCATGCATTCTTCAAACTGATCGGGAAACTCTTCTGCAATAAGGGGCCGCGAACCAGTTCCCTGCGCCAAAAGTTGCCATTGGCGCCCTTTCTGTCCCAATCTTTCGACGACGGCAACTTGAGGAAGTGCGGCAAAGTCGGCGCAGGTTCGAATGCCCCAACGGTTTAACGTTTCAATACTTTCGGCCGGGATTCCTAAGGCATCCAAAGGGAGCTTTCCAATCCAAACGCTTTCCTCACCGGGAGGAATGACCGTGATACTGGAAAATCCTTGCGCTGCGGAGACAGCGGCAGACGGATTTCTGGCCACTGCAACGTTGGCATCGAATCCAACTGTCGAGGCAGCGCGCGTTAAATCCTGAACGATTTTTTCCGGGGACCCGAAAAGTTTTTCGCAACCGGAAATGTCGAGGACTACGGTGTCCTTAAGCCCCGCTTCTTTGCCCTTCCCTATATCTTCAACGCGCGGTGAGATTGTCCAGGCGCAATCGAGAAGCGCGGCATGCGCTGACTCTTCCTGGGAAGGCGAGCGCCACCGCCAGGTAATTCCGGTAAACGCTTCGGCCTGGATCTTCGTCATACCGGCTTCCACGCCCAACTGTCTTGCTTCGCGATTCGCGGCGTAGACCTTTGTGAGTGGAGGGGTACCGGCAAACACCGCCACCGGTTTGCCAAGAAGTTCGGGTTCGAGGCGAACGACAGCTTGAACGGGAAAATCTGGAACAAAAACGCAAGCGAAAGGCATCGTGCACCCTTGAGGTTTTGAGGAAGGGGAGGTGAAAAGATTTTCTAAAGACTACCGGTCAGAAAGCGTGCGCACGCCAGCTGGCGGAATCGCCCGGCGGGGACTGGGCGCGCGAACGGATCACTTCTGCTTGCACATCAAAACCATCGAAAATCGAAATACCAGATTTGCCGCTCGTAAGGCTGTAGTTCCAAAATTTCTTTTTATGACCGCACCGCAGGACAATCGAAGCACAGGTTTTCGCACAGGATTCCTCGCTCAACATGAGGAGGATCGTAGGCGTGTTTTCCACCGCGCGTCGAAAACGGAACCAAAGACTCAGATTGATTTTTCGCGCTTCCACCCAGGATATTCCTCCCAAGTCCAGGACGATCACGCCCCAACCGCCGCTTTGCAAAAGCAGTTCCGTTGCCCTGAGTCCTTGTTCCATTTGTTTCCAAGGCTTGCTGCACCTGGCGAATCTCGGAATATTCTTGGACGCAACCTTTTCTTGAGGAATCATTTTCAGATGAAGCTGCCGGATTCCTCGCCTTGGGAGTTCCCTGTCTCTTTCCACCTGCTCTCCCGCGCATCGCGCAACAATGCTAATTTTTTGGGGGTCGCGTTCCACGGATTTTTTCCGCATGAGGTCAGGGATCGCCTCTCCGATTCCGCGGATCTGCTCGCGAGGGTGCCGCCAGCTGTTTCCTTTGGGCGATTTCTCGTTGTGTGGAACGGATTCTTTGGTCCAAACTTTCTCCTTTGGATGGTCAAAAATGGAAGGAGAATGAGAGATCGATTGTGCGTTATCGCCTTCTCCGCAGCGTATCCAGAGAATCCGCTGCAGATCCACTTCCGCGGCTGCAAGGGAAAGAGGATCCAAAGAATCGGAAACGTCAACGAATGCACATGTTTCCTGTTGCTTTGTTGCCGTTGCCAATAACGAGAAAGCCAGACTGGTCCTGCCCGACGAAGACGCACCGCAAACTTCCACAACAGAGCCCCGTGGAAAACCGCCACCAAGCATTTCATCCAATTCTCCAATGCCCGAGGACTGAAACTGAATGGCGACGCGGTCACGAAAGCCTTGAAGACCGCGTCCGAAATCCGCCGTTTTGATTTTTTTGATGGCGGCTGGGAAAGAAGCCATGGCTACGATCTTCTCCTTTTCTTCGCCTACGCTACGCTCCTTTCCTGGTCCTGTCAACTCTTGGAAACGATTCCAACGATTCCTTGGACGCATAAAAAATTCAAAAGGATGATTGCAATGAGGAGTTGCACTTCGAATCGCTTTGCTGGAACGGGTTGGAGAGCTGTGCTAACCTTAGGATGCGTTTAAAAACCTTTTTTAAGCGCTTGTCGGGGCGTGGCTCAGCCTGGCTAGAGCGCCTGGTTCGGGACCAGGAGGTCGGTGGTTCAAATCCACTCGCCCCGACCAATTCTTCACACACCACTTACAAGTCCTTGGTCCGGCCTGGCGGCGGCGCTGTCGAAACCTGGCCATGCGTAGACTGCGCAGATTCATATCTCGCCTGAAGAAACTCGCTACTTCTCCTTGCCGTGCACCAGCGGAATTTGAGAGTATATCCATCATCATGCTAATACGACGATCCAATTGAAAAAATGTGGCTGTACCTTTTCCGGTCAAGACCTGGCTGACCACGGGCACATACTTGGAACGAAGTGCCTGCACTTCTTGATCGACTTCCAGCCAGCGACGGATATAGATGAGGGCATCCTGATTGGACATATCTCCCCATGTCTGTGCGTAATTTTTCAGCAAGGCATACTTTTCGTCATTAATTTGCTTTAAATCATTTGTGTAATGTTGATAGATGGGCCAGAACTTTTCTGCTTCCGCAATTGAGAGCGGCAAATTGTCGGCAATGATTTGCCGTTTCTTGTTCCGCAAGTCCTGGCGCATAAGGTCAATATCCTGGTCTGACGTGGTTTGGCCCATGATCAACGAAGACTGGGAAGCGGAAGACGACTCCTGGGCCACCGTCTTTCCGTACGGCTTGGCCACCACCACGAATAAGCCTCCCAACAACATTCCTGCCAACATGCCAGTCCACAAGTTTGTTTTCACGATCATTCTCCTAGAGCCCGCACAAACGTTTGCGAAGCTGAAAGTTTTTCTGAACTGCAATTCACTGAGTGTCGCGCCCACATGCTATCTATTTCGCGGCTCCGACAGTGGCCGCGATCTTTTTGATCTCGTCTCGGAGTGCCCGTGCTTAACTTTAGAGGTAACCCGCACCCAAGCAACTGGGGGATTCCCTAGTGGTGCAGGCAAAGAATCAAACCTAAGCTTGTTTTCACAACCTGAGGCAATTGATTTGCAACGATTCCGCGCATTGCGATTCAGAGAGAAGTGAACAAGAAAATACGCCCTCGAGGCATAAAAAAGTACATACTTTCTTTTTCGGTGGCGAGTATGGACCGATTCAATAAAGTGGCACTTGTTGTTCTTCTCTCCAGCCTGATCAGCACGCTTCGTCCTTTCGACGAAAGCCAAATGGTCGGCGAGACAGCTCTCGAGCCGTACACCGGCGCCTTGGTGGCCGGAAATATCGGCGGCCGCGGCCAACGTAACGTATTCCGCCGTGCGCATGTGGCTCAAGTGATTGGCCTTTGCCAAAACGAACAGCCGCTTCGCTTCCGGTGACTGGATCTCCGCAAGCTCCTTGCGAAAATCCTCGACAAACACATCATGCAGCCGTCCGGTGAGGTTCACCGGTTTCTCTCCGATGTTTTGAGCGCTTCGTCCAGCTTCGCTAGGGTTTGCTGAGACACGAAAGCACGCGGGCCTCTCGTATTTCCGAATTATGGGCCAGTTCGCCCAGCTCCTTATAGATTGCTGCCGAACGCTCCGTGCCTTGTCGCACCTGGCTCAGAATGGTCACAAATAGTCCCTTTGGATTCTTAACTGGCCATAATTGATTTCTCCTTCTCAAAGCTGTTTGGGGTTTTTGTTGGCCTTTTTTTGATTTGCGCCGCTGCAACATTCACCGAGTACAGACACCGCTTCGCAAAAACCGATGCAGCAGTTTTTCTAAACCACGACGAGAATGCTGACTATTGTCATTAGTTACTAAATGACGAGTTATCAGGAACCGTATTCACAATAAACATACGCGAAATAGGTGGCATTGCCACGGTCCCAAATCGACGTACAAACCGGGATCCCGTACCTCACTCCCAGCTCGGTCGTAGGATTCCCCGGACAGCGCATCGTTGAAACGCCATTCCTTTCCTCTCAGTTCATCCCACGGCACACGGACTCGTGCTTGGGCGGCTTCTTGCCGAAAGTTTATTACCACTAGGTATCGCTCATCGTCCTTGACCCAACACCAGGAAAGTAGATTCTGGCAAGTCTGATTGTCCGGCCAACCGCTCCGCTCACAGAGACGCCATTCACCATTCCTAAAGACATCACGATTGGTCTCCTTCAGCAGGCGTTCATTAAAGGCGACAAGATCCTGATCGACTGGCTCAGCCGGGCGACGGCCCAGAAACACCGGCAGTCTGACCTTTCTTCCCTCAAATTGCCCTTCGTGCAACAGTTTTGCTCCCATGAGCGTGAGGATCGCCACCGCCGTCGCGCGTACTTTTCCGGACGGAAAAGTTGCTGCAGCTCTTGGCTCGTCGTGGTTCTCCATGAAGCGGACCATCTTTTCCTGATAAGCAAAATCCGCAAGCAGATGCTGACGCACGCTCTCCGGGTCACCTTGCTCCATGCGGTCATAGAGTTGCTTGTCGTAGCAGAAATCAAAACCCTGTTGTTGGAGCTCCCACTCAAGGTCCCAGTAGGTTTCGGCAATGAACCTGAAATCCGCATGCTCGCCTTTCACTGCAGGTATCACCGTGCTCCAGTAGTCGTTGATTGGTTTTTTCCCTGCCCGAGTCCCCCAGGTTCGCCCGAAGATATCGTTTAACAGGAGCATCGCCATGTCGCAGCGGATGCCGTCACATTGTTCGGCGATTCCCGAGATCGTCTCAATCATCGCCTCCCGGAGCCCCAGCTGGAAGGCGTTGAACTGGAGCACATCCGGCCAAGCAGGGAAATACGGATCCCGTCCACAGGCAAATACGTCACAGCCCGTCTCAAAGAAAGAGCCCGGCTCTTTCATACGGTCTGTTCTATCTCCATGGATGAAATATTCAGGGTGCTCGAAGACCCAGGGATGGTCCGGCGCGACATGGTTAGGAACAAAATCGAGCAAGAGGCGAATGCCGCGCTTTGTGAGGATTTTACGGGCTGTTGCCAGCCCCTCGGGTCCCCCGAGGTGCTGGTCGACGACGTAGCGGCGCACACAATAGGGCGAGCCGACATTGTCCTCCACCGCAAAGTCCGGAAGGGCTCTCCTAAAATCCTCAAGGAGCCCCTTGTTTCGCATGGAGATTTCGATCCCGGCCGGGCTCCGTTCCCACACTCCCATAAACCACACAGCGTCAAATCCGCAGGAAGCCAGGGAATCCCACTCCAGCTCCGGAACCGTGTCGAGATTCACTGTCCTCTGATATTTTCGGCACAACTCAGACAACCACAGCCACGTGTTGATCTCATAAATGACAGGATGCTTGGGCCATGGTTTCATCCCTTCTCCTCTCGCTAATCGGCCCTTCGTCACGGCTGCCTCGACAGTCCGATATCTGCCCGTATGGTCTCTGAGGTGCTTCGAGCCTAGCAGTGCACCAACGCTAGCACACCTAGGGGAGTTCCTATGTAGGTTGCCGGGAAATCGTCCACAGGGACGGGAATCCGCTGGACTTCGATTTCACGACCTTCGCCATCACGCGATTACGAGCTTGCTGAGTCCTGCACAAGCGAACAGACGATTATGAGCATCGCTGGACCTGTCTCGCCGCGGATACTGGCTCCTTACTCTCATGTTAGTCTAGCGGCAAAGCGGCGGAAGGCCCTTGCAACCCTTTCAAACAGCCATGAAGGGGAGGGTCTAGTCACGACGTCACAAAAGACTCTGTTGATGGCCCGCGTGAAACGCAAGTTGTTGAAAAGATCGTGGACGTGACCGGGATCAAACCGGTGACTTCCTGCTTGCAAAGCAGGTGCTCTCCCAGCTGAGCTACACAGCACGAGCTACATTCATTCTAAAGCATTTCTCCCGATTCCAAAATCCATTCCCTCGCATTTTCATGACGCGTGCGGAATCGCGGATGAAACCGCCAAAACCTTGTGGCCATCGTGGGCCTGATGCTATTGCAAGGGCTCCGGTCCGCCGAAGTATTAGCTTTTACAGTTAGCTGCCAACGACTACTGCACCGGTCCCAAATAGCGGTCAAGCCAGTTTAAGGTTTCCTTGATAAACTCGTTGCGTGGGAGGTTATGGCTGGTGCCGTAGAGCAAATGTTTCTTCTGGCCTTCTCGCGATCCAAGCAGGCGAAAGAACGCCTCCTGCGACGACTCGACCGGATACATGAAATCGTAGCTGCCATTCAACATCAACACTGGCTGTTTCACTCGTGGAAGAAAATTTACGTTATCGACCTCGGGAAATGGACGTTGAAAGTCCAATCCGCCTAGCGCAAAGACGCAGACTCTAACGCGGGGTTCTATGGCTGCAATGATTCCCCCCATCCCCGAGCCCCAGCTGTAGCCGTAATACGAGAATTTGTCATGGTCGAGTTCGGGGCGGGATTGCGCGTAGTCGATGGCGCGGGACGCATCTTTGGCCCACATGATGACGTGGTCCCTGTAGCTGCTCGTTTTATAAGGCCCGGAACCTTTCGTGTCGTCCTTGCGTTCGTACGTTCCTTTGTATACCGGATACAGCACCGCCCGGCCGCTTCGAAGAATTGCATCCAGGTACGCCGTCGGAGACAGCGGAAAGGTGGGAAGGAAGATCGCGCCGTCTCCAGGGAAATAAAGGACGGTCTGCAGGGGAGGCTTGAACTTTTTTGGAAGTAGCAGATACGCCGTGGCTTGCTCATTTCCGTAGCCAGCGGTGTAGGTAATCTTTTCCGTTGTCCAATCTTCGTCGCTACTGTCCAACCGTTGTACCGTGGCCTTCAGTGGAATTTTATCGAACGAGTAAAGGCTGCGGTAAACACGAAACAGCTCATCCGATGCGGGCTTTAGTTTTGCAAAATTGTTTGCCGGCACGGGAAATGGGTCGGCTGCGACCTTGGGGACCCCTTCCGGGTGAATGTATTTCGCGCAGCGAAAGCCGATATTCGAGGCACGCACAAACGGAAACTGTGCGTCGGGCTCAGCAAACAAGTACGTTGGTTCGTCCCAGGCTCCGCCAAGAACGAAATGTTTACTGAGTCCGGCTTGGTTCCAAATCCATTCCTTTACATTGCCGGCCATGTCGTAGTTGCCCCAAAAGCTTATGCCGGGCTTGCTGCCAACGGGCAGAACTCCGCCGGATCCGAAATTACTGGCGGGCACGATGAAAGCAGCGGAAAAAGGTCCAGCAGCGCGGTTCCAGTGATAGATCGTGGGCAGGCTCTTGCCGGCGAATTCGGCATAAGCAGCGGCTTCGTACCAGCTGATGCCGGTAACAGGAAAATTGTCCTGACCCTTGAGATACTGACCCTGGACCCAATCCTTGGGCCCGGGCTGTCCGGTGGCGTCGTGAAACAAAGCCATTGCTGATTCCCAGGAGAGAGGTTTCCCGTCTTGCTGGAAATCAACTTTCCAGTACTCGGGCTTGGAGTAGCCGCGTTGATCGACAAAATCCTTAAACTGGCGATTCGTGACCTCGTATTGGTCAATCCAATAATCCTCCAGCGGCATCGGTGCCAACTCTTCGTAGCCCGGAATAAAGAGTTCCTTGGGGATCGATGCGGGAGACACGCGGACCATGCCGGAGGGAATTTTGTCGAGCTCGTCGAGAGTCACGACTCCGGCCGCCCGCCGGGGAGGACGCAGGTACCAGCCGAATAAGGAAGTGGTCATGCGCAAAGCGGTGCCAAAGCCGGGTTTTTCGAACTTCCAGATGAATTCACCGAGGGGCTCGCGGATGTCTTTGACCGGTGTTTGGCCGACGAAAATCCACGGTGCGTTAACATCGCCATAGGTTCTGCGGTACACGGCGGCGCCAGTCGGCGAGGAGTCAATCGAGACTTGGTAGGAGATCAAGGGCCAAAGCTTGGCCAGCGTTGCATCGCCGGGAATAGCTTTCTCCGCTCTGCCGGCGAGAGCGTAGGCTTCCTCGATTCTTCCTTGATCGTAGAGTTGTGAGATTTCGGGAATCGCCGTTTCCCTAGTCCAGCGGGCTTCGCGCGAATGCTTGACCCAGACCACTCCAGCCGTCACTAGGGAAACAAGAACGAGGGCTATTGGAATTAAAATCCGGGGACGCTTTATTTCACGGACAATGCGTTCTCGAGTGAGGATGGCGCCGGACTCTGAGAAAAGAAGGTCGCGGCAGCCTTTCAGATCTTGCAAGAGCGCCGCGGAGGACGGATAGCGCGCTTGGGGATCCTTCTGAAGGCAGCGAGTAACGATGCGGTGCAACTCTGGCGGGACGCCTTGCCGAATTTCATTAAGCGGCTTGGGATCGTCGCGGATAACAGCGGACAGCAGAGCAGCCTGCGATGGCGCCTGAAATGCTCTCTTGGCGGTGAGCATCTCGTAGAGTACGGAACCGAAAGAGAAGACGTCGGTTCGTGCGTCGAGGGACTTCCCTTCCGCTTGCTCGGGAGACATGTAGGGGAAAGTGCCGACAATCGCGCCGGGCATCGTAAGCAGGCAGGCGGTTTCGTCGTTTGCTGCGGAGGTTGGCGCTACGAGTTTAGCGAGGCCGAAGTCAAGCACTTTGAGGAGGTCACGCTCGTCAACAATGATGTTGGCGGGTTTGAGATCGCGGTGAACGAAACCGGCGTTGTGCGCGTAAGCGAGAGCCTCGGCAATTTGTATCGCGTGCCTTACTGCCAGATCGATTGTCAGACCGCCAGGAGGAATCAATTTATCGAGGGTCTGCCCAGCGACATACTCCATAACCATGAATTCAACGCCATCCTGGGAACCGACGTCGTGGACAACGCAGATGTTGGGATGTTGCAGCGCCGAGATGGATTTCGCTTCTTGCTCGAACCGTGCATGGAGAGATGGGTTGGAAGACCGATCGGCAGGCAGGACTTTGATCGCCACGCTACGTGCGAGGCGCAAATCACGCGCGCGATACACTTCGCCCATTCCGCCCGCACCTAGCGGATGTTGGATTTCGTACGGCCCAAGTTTTGTGCCCGGAACCAGCGTCATAATTGGCGCTCATTATACGCCCAAGCAATTTGTCAGCGAACGGTCATAACTGGCGAGTTCGGCTACTCGTCGAAGTGACCCCGCCACAGCCGCTTTACCGGCGCCTCATGGAATTGCGGCCGAGCTACTCGGAAGGAATGCAAACAGCGAAGCCAGCAACATGCCAAAGGCTACTCGCTCGGACAGGACCCGCCTAATACCCTGCACTGCCGTGGACGCCGCTGATAACGCGCTTGTCTTGACTGGATTGAGCCACCTTCCGGCCTAAACAGCGTTTCCGTCAATGTGAAGTACTACTTCTCCGATTTCGCGACTCGGGAGTTGATCCAGGCCTGCTGACTCGCTGGTGCGCGGCGGTGTTCTTGGAGCAAAGCGCATCGCACGGCATCTCTGGCGCATGTGCTTCGGCCTGTTCATCGCGGCAGGGTCTTTTTTCCTGGGGCCATCAAACCGCCCGCTGAGATTGCTTTCGGCAATGGGGATCGGGCAACATCTATCCCCGGCTCTATTTAGCACAACCTTGTATTTGATTCTCACCATCCTTCCGCTGATTTTGCTGATTTTCTGGCTAGTCCGAGTTCGCTTCACAAATGCATACAAGGGAAAGTCGATGCGACTTGCACCCACAAGTCTTGATTAACAACGATCGCGTCCACACGATGAAACGACGTTGGACCCATCGGGGTCAGTCAAAACATTTACCTGAAGATAGACCACGAAATTGAACCGTGGGCAAACGACAAAGATGCAGATGGGAAAAACCATGAACTGATCGGCGCTTTTTCCAGTTCGTACCCTGAATACAAACATGCTTTTGCAGGCTTGGTCGTGACAGCGCACGAGCGTGGAGGAATGCGCGGATATGGCACAGTTTCCGAGAATGACGTAGCCACGAAATAGAGAATCCTTGCAGAGATGCCGTTAGCTCGCGTATTCGCGCTCAAGTCCCGAATAACGCCGTTCCCGTCAATGTGAAGTACTACTTTACTTCTCCGATTTCGCGACCTATCAGGACTTGGCGCGTCTGCGTGGTATAAATGTCACGGAGAACTCAGTTGTGATGCGCTTTGAAGAACGCGAGTTAAAGCCTTACGCTCAACCCACTGGCTGACGCAATCGTCAAGCTCGTGTGGGTTTGCCGCCTCGGGGATCAGTTGAAAACCGGCCATGCGGGGTCACTTCAAAACCGGCCAACGGTGTGGCCCAGGACGTGATCCTTATTTATCCCGCTTTCTCCTGATCAAGCAAGTCTGTTTTGGTTCTCCAGCTCCGCGGACCACATTTCAAGATGTGACCATGGTGGAGAAGACGATCCAGCATGGCGGTGACTGCGGCACTATCGCCGAGCAGTTTGCCCCAGTCTTCCACAGGGCGGTTGGAAGTTAACAGTGTGCTGGCGCGTTCGTAACGACGCATGACGATCTCCAGGAGCTCTTCTCCTGCTGTGGGCCCTAACTTTCGCATTCCCAAGTCATCGATGATCAGCAAAGGCACCGTCGCCAGCAGTTCCATGTGTTCTTTGCGGTTTCCATCGAGGGCCGCTTCGGCGATTTCCTCGAGCAGGAGGTGGGCTTCGCGATAGATCACCCGATAACCCTGACCGATGACCGCCTGTCCGATCGCTTGGGCCAGATGGCTTTTCCCTGTGCCGGGTGGACCCAAGAAGAGCGCATCTTCACGACGGCCGACGAATGCGGCCGTGGCTAGATCGAAGACCAGACTGCGATTCATCTTCTTGTTGAAATTGAAATCGAAGTTGTCGAGGGTTCTCTGCGGATCACGGAACTGGGCCTGCTTCCTGCGCCGCTCCAGCAGTCGGTCGCCGCGACGAGTCAGTTCGTCAGATACCAGACAGGAGAGGAAGTCGATAGGGGCCATCGGTTCCGCTTGGGCTTGCTGCAGCCGCGTCTCCAACACAGCAGCGATGCCGCCGAGACGTAGCTGCCGCAAGGCCCGATTCAACTCGATCAGGTTCATTCTGGTTGCTCCTTGATTTTGAGGTTGATGAAGTCGCGATACACGGTGAGTTCACGGATCAGGGGATCGATCTGGCGTAAGAACATGTGGGGATGTGGCCGGCGCTCGAGATAACGACGCACGAAACGGTATTCACACACGCCGATGTCGATAGCCGTACCGCAGGCGTCTTCCACCGCTGCCGTTCCATATTTCTTCATGAGAGAAAGCACGCCCAGGATGCGGCGGATGCCTGTTTCTCCTTGCCGGTCGTACAGCAGTTGGCAGAACTTGCCCGTTTGGGTGCCTGCATGTGCAGCCCGCCGCAGGAGCTGCGCGGTGCTGAACGGCATTTTCTTTGGGTGGTCTTCTTCCTCGATGCGATATCCGCCGCGCTTTTGACGCAGGTGCTCGCGAAGAAGTTGGTTGGTGTTCGGGTGCAAGATGCGCACGTGCAGCGCATCCCATTGCACCTTCACGGAACGTCCGATCCATCCCGGTGGCAAGCCATAGTAGGCGGCTTCTACTTCTACGCAGCCATCCAGATGTACCACGCGGTTCTCCGTATTGGTAGTAGCGGAACGGTTCTAGAGGCAGCGGCAGTAAGTGCGATTTTTCTTCGAGGAACATGGCGGCAACCTGGCGTTTGGTTGTGCCATGGATACGAGTGTTGGCCCAGCGCTCTTCCCAGCGGTCGAGGTACGCTTGCGCTTCTTCCAAAGCTTCGAAGCGCATCCCCTTGAGCGCCGTTCTCTTGGTGTAGCCGATGCCTGATTCCACTTTCCCTTTGCGATCGGGATCCTGGATCCGGCAAGGCAGGGCTACGACACCGTAATGTGCGAGCACATCGCGAAACAACGGATTGATGGTGGGATCGTAGATGTCAGGAACCGCCACACCTTCTTTCAAGTTGTCGAGAACGACGACTCTCGGGCAACCACCTAAGCGGCGAAACGCTTTTTCATGCAGTTCGGTCCAGATGCGTACACTCGACCGCCAAGTCAGCAAGCGCACCGACTTGCGGCTGTAGCCGAGCGTAAGTACGAACAGCCGTGTCCGGCGATACTTGCCACTCTGCGGATCGCGCACCATCGGACCACTGCCGTAGTCGACTTGCGCTTCTTCTCCCGGTGCCGTGAGGATGATGCCTGCTGCTTCTGGACGTCGCGGGCCGCGCAGCTTGTGCACGAAGCGCTTTACCGTCTGATAGCCCCCGGCATAGCCGTGGTCCGAGACCAAGTCTTGCCAGATTGCCTTGCTATTGCGTCCCAGGGCTAGGCCCTGTTCGATCCGTTCTCGGTATGCTTCACAGGCACTTCGGACGGCCGGTTTTGGCGAAAAAGGCGCAATAAAGTCGGGGGTCACCTCTTTGGCCGGTTTTGGGATCACTTCGTTGGCCGGTTTTGCCGGGATTCGCTTTCCCCAGAAACGCGGCAGCCGTACTACGATGCCGGCCGCTTTCAGGTAGGCGCTGGCTGTTTCTCGACGCACACCAGTGGCTTGCTCGATGCGCCGCAAAGGCCATCCGAGCTTCCCCAGTGCGATCACTTGCTGTTTTTTTCCTTCGCTCAAGACATTGCTCATGCCGAGAGAGCCTATAAGCGCTCCCTTCGGAGTCAATGTCCCGGGCTTACCGTTGGCCGGTTTTCAACTGACCCTCATTGGCCGGATTTGGGTGATCCCTGAGGTTTGCCGGGATCGGCAACGCGAAGTCCTTCCAACGAACTGTGGCATAAAAGAGGCGATTTGGTTATTCAAAAAACAATCGAATTTAGTTTGTGATTCTGCAACCCGTATCCGAGCTAAACACCGGGCTCTTCGCTCAGGCCCCCCCACTGAACGGCAACTATTGACTCTTGGGGAATGCCCTCGTGAAGTCTGCGTGAACTTCTGGGTATTGCGACGGAAGGGCCCGTAGTTGGCCCGTCGGTGCACCTTTGAGATACACGTCGAAGAAGGTATGCACGCAGCTATCAGCGATCTCGATGCCTCGACGCTTTTTCAACGTCCCCGTCACACCAATCGTTTGCAACGCCAACATCATGACCGGACTCTTGGTGAACATTTGATCGCTGAACGAGAAGTGGTTGGCACCATCGATCATCACTTGCCAGCGCGTCTCTGCGGGAAGTTTGCGATAAATCGATTCCATCTTGCCCGCAACAATTGGCGCTTCCGGCCCCGACTCCTTTCGGTGATCGCTGAGAATAAAGAAGAAAGGTTGATGCAGGCTTTCCTGAACGACGATGCCAAAGGGTATCCCATCAATATCGATCCCAGCTTTGCATTGGGAGTCGTCGTGGCAAAACTGCGCAGCGGTCGCGCCTCCAAGAGAGTGTCCGACGATACCGATCCTCTGCAGGTCAAGTCTGCCTTCGAATCGCCCGGAAGGGTCATTCAAATTCAACTCCTTCAAACGTTGGAGAACGAATTTCACGTCCTCGACCCAGACTCCCAGTACCTGAGTCGCAGCTTTCTCCCCTACCGCATAAGGCATGCTGTCAAAATCGCTCTGCGTGTTTCTGAGTGCCACGCGCCCATCTGGGAACGCAGTAACTACTGTGCGGTAGGGAGCATCGATGCTCACCACAACATAGCCATGGCTGGCAAGGTCCTCTGCAATCGATGTGTAGTCCGAACTTAAGGCGCCGCCCCCTGCTCGCAGAACAATTACTGGATACATCGCTTCCTGCTGCGAGACGGCAGTGTCGCTCCAACTGTGAGACTTGACTCGGCTGAGATCTCTGCTGAGGAGTCGACTCATCACAAAACCCTGATGACGCTCTAACGCGCTTCTCCAATACTCCGGAAGATATTCTGCAGCTTGGCTGGAAGTCACCACCGCTGCGGGATACCAAAGCCAAACTGCAAGTTCCTGTTTGGTTCCTGCGACAGGAGCATAGGGATTCAATCGTCCAGCGTCGATCCAGTCATAGATGACGCGGCCGACCTTGTAGGACCCGGTCGGGGCGGGCAGCATTGTCTCCCGGCTATGGTCGACCCAGAGCCATCCAAGCAAGACCGCAATGAGGACCAGAGCAGAGAGGAACAGAACAGCGACGGTCTTGCCAGCGCGCAGCAGAATGCGTCTTAGCATCGTGAAGGCACCTGTATATAAGTGTCTCGTAAAACCGAGACTCTACTTCTGTACATTGTCAAAAATCGCAGTGCCGCGCAGCCGGGGAGATGAGCACCATTTCCATGACGGCGATGATGCGTCTTCGCATATGGCTTTATTATACAAAGTACTCGTAGCTGTCAAGCCCTCATAAACGACGTTCCCGTGAAGCGCTCATTCCCTGCGGTTGAGGTGAGGGAAAAATGGGGCCACTGGTTCGTGATATATCGCGGTGTGGCTTATGATTCTGATACGTGGAGCGATGGCGGTTTTAGTGCTCCCGATTAACGTTAGCTGCTCTATCGGAGGCGCGTTTTCACAAAAGCGTGAAGTCCGGGGGGCCCTCCTGTGACCCACACTTACATCTAAGCCATCAAGCAACCAACGCTCCACTACCTCACGCGAAGCGTCTGCCGCCGGGCGGCTTTGTTCAAACGGGGTAACCACCGAAGTTGGTACTAGCCTCCACATCTCCGGTGATACGTGACCAGGCAAATCGGTGCTGTGCCGGGGAGTTTTCCACCGCCTTTCGGCGACGTACTATTGTGCCCTTGCCGCGCATGGCGTAGTCTCCGGCCATGGCGACCCGAGACCAACAACTCACGAGCGTCGCAGCCGAAATTCTCAGCTTTCGGCGTGACCAATCCAGCAGCATGACGGCATTACTCGCTGCGCTTGACTGGCAACGTGCAGCACGAGTGGAGCATGTCGCGGTAGTGCGCGGATTTGCGGCAGCTCAAGCTGCAGACATTGTTTTGCTCAACGTCGCTGTGCATGCGCTCGAAGCGCAGGATAAGCCCCTGACTCGCGGAACCCGCGTGGCTGTTCTACCATCTCGGCGTAAACACCGCCGCTCCGAAACAGGGCAGTTGCCGCACCCCCAGCGTCGGTTGTTCGCACTTTAAGCACAGAGCACCGCCGCCAATAACGCGCCACCACAAAGATTTACTTCAACGTCGAACATTAGACCTGTTAGTTCAACTCGCCGTGCGTTGAGCTATTCTTCAAGCGTCTACTGCTGCCTGACATTGTTTCGCTTGCTTTACAAGCCGCACCACTGTGGCTCGTGAAACCCGGTGGCGCTTCGCCACTTGGGTCAGGCTCATGCCGGAAATGCGGTTGCTAACAATCGTTGGGCGGTCAACATCGAGCGGTGCACGGCCTATCCTTCTTCCTTCCAACCTTGCCCGCCGCATTCCGGCCTTGACTCGTTCGACGATTAAACTGCGCTCCAACTCAGCAATGGCTCCGACAATCACCACCATCGCTCGACCCAATGGACCGCCAGTGTCGATATTTTCTCGCAAGCTCACAAACTCGATTTCTAGATGGTTAAGTTCGTCGAGCACTTCTAAGAAGTGGCGCACGTTTCTGGCTACCCGGTCAAACGCCGCGACCACGTCGAAGCGGTGCCTTCCGGCATCCGCCAGAAGCTGGTCTAGTCCGGGACGCTTCGATTTTGCGCCTGAAATTGTATCCGTATACCTCCTTCGGTCCGAGCGCTGTTAGGGTGAACACCAACAGTCTACTCGGCTCGTCGTGAGGCCGACCTCGTTATGACATCAACCGTCCAAGTGGGTACGTACCGGGAAAAACCCTTTCCGATTTCGCGACTTGGGCCGACTCTGTATCAATTTGTATTACTCTAGCTTACGCGAGGACAGTCGAATACCTACGCTCGCCAGCTCCTCAATGATATTTTCACTCGACGATAATCCGGTCCGCCCATTCCACAATCGAGACAAAGATTGGTGGACTGCCGAATTTTGCTCCCCATCGATTCAAGTCCGCTTCCGTGACGTCACGGGCACGGGAGCACGCTCCGCAGGAATAAATCGGAATATGTTTTGCGACAACTTTTGCGAGTGTCTCGCTCAATGGCGGCCAGCCAACTGGAAAAATCGCGTTCACCGTGGACGTTCGCATCAAAGACGTGGCGTCCGAGAGTAAGTAGATTTGCACGTTGTGGCCGGCTTCCGCGAGTGCGAGTCCGTGGAGAAATGGAAATGACGCCCGTGTCGGGTCATCCGGTCCCCACGCGCCCTTCATCATGATATTCAGAGGCTTTTTGGAGTCCTGTGGTTTCATCCCCGAAGCTAGAAAAGGTAACCCCGCGAGTTGAGCTAAGAATGTGCGTCGCGCCACGTTTTCTTCTCCTAAGTTGAGATTCCCATGGAGTAATTTCTTGAGTATACTGCGTCTCTTCTTCCTTGGCGTAGACGCCAACCGCGCACGACATATTCGAGTTTGCTCAACTCCCGATTAACGCTAGTGATTTATCGGAGGCGCGTTTTCACAAAAGCGTGAAGTCCGGGGGCCGTCCTCTGACCCACATTTACATCTAAGCCATCAAGCAACCAACGCTGCACTGCCTCACGCGAAGCGTCCGCCGCCTGGTAAACGCCGTTCCCGTCAATGTGAAGTACTACTTCACTTCTCCGATTTCGCGACCTACCGGGAGTTGACGAAAGACTGTGCGGTCAATGCTCTGTCTTTCATGCGTGCCAAAGAATGCTCTCTGGCGTTTTCTTAAATCATTCTTCCCGCAATGCCACCATCGGGTCGGTGCGCATGGCGCGACGCGCGGGCACAACGCATGCCGCCACGGCCGTAATTCCCAGCACCAGGGCGACGCCTCCCATGACCACCGGGTCCAGGGGGTACACATCGTAGAGCTGCGTAGCGATTAGTTTTCTCATCGCGACTGAGCCCGCCAGACCGATGGCGAGCCCAACGGCCGCGAGCACCAAACATTCGCGAAGTACGAAGCTCACGATCCCGGCGGAGGTGCTGCCGAGTGCCACTCGAATTCCAATTTCGCGCCTTCGCTGCGTTACCAGATATGCTAGCACTCCGTAGATACCGATTGCCGAAAGAAACAGTGCAAGGCTGGCGTAGATTGTGGCCAGCGTCATGGAAGTTCGGCGGGAGGACAACGACAGTTCGGCTCTTTCTTCCATGTTCTTAATATCGAAAAGCGCTAGTTCCGGATCGATGTGCCCCACTGCTTGACGCACCCCTCGTGTCACCGCACCCAAATCGCCATCGCGATTGACTCTGACGGCGAACGTGTACATGCGGGACGGATTTTCCGCATAGGGAAAGTAGTATGCGCCAAACGGACTCCGTGCCCCGGCGAGATCTTCGAGCCGGACAGAACGAACTACTCCAACAACACTGTACCAGCGCGTTTTGGCATCGGTCTGTATCGGGTTCGTTGGGTTGTCGGGCTGGTACATGCGCCGCCCGATCGGATCTTCGTTTGGCCAAAAATGACGTGCCAACTGTTCATCGACGATCACAACACCCGGGGCGCTCTCTTTGTCGCGCTCCTCGAAATACCGGCCTCGGATCAACCCGATCTTCATCGTTTCAAAGTACCCGGGCGTAACCGCGAGGCGGCGCGGAGAAATCACGGATTCGCCGGGTTTGTTGATGTAACGCTCGGCGAGAATGATGCTGTCATCATATTCGCCGCCGAAGGGAATGCGCGTTGTCACGCCAGCCGAGGCCACACCCGGCACCGACCGGATCGCTTCCAGCGACCGGCTTACTAGCTGCCTCAATTCCGCGCCCGACGGATATTTGGACGATGGCACGCTCATCGAGGCGGTAAGAACGCCACCTCTTGTGAATCCCGGATCCACAGCGAGTAGGTGACGAAAACTCGCCAGTAGCAGACCCGTGCCCACCAGAAGCACGAACGAAAATCCAACTTCAGCGCCGACCAGTGTCTGGCGCAGGCGGCGGGCCGGGATTCCTGTCCCGCCCGTCCGTGCGCCCTCGCGAAGCATCGAATTCACGTCGACTTTGAACACACTCATCAATGGCGCAAGCGCGACGAACACGCCCAGAGCCATCGCAATTCCCAGTCCAACCAGAACGACGGTCCAGCCTATATGGACCTCGTACGCCCGGGGAAAGCGGTCGAGCCCAAGAACGGAAAGCACCGCGAGAGAACCCTTCCCCAGTTCCAGGCCCGCAACGCCTCCCGCGGTCGACACCAGAACGTTCTCGACAATCAACTGGCGCGCGATTCGTGCACGGCTTGCGCCTATGGCGAGCCGCGTGGCGATCTCTTTTCTTCTTCCGCTCCAACGCGCGAGCGCCAGGTTGGCGATATTCAACCCTCCGATCAGCACGACCAACAGTGCTCCGCCCCAAAGAAGATAGAGGGCGTCTTTCACGTCCCGAACGACCATCTGTTGAAGAGGTTCCACCTTGGTGTAGAAGCCCGCGTGAATCAGGATCTCTTTGAACTGGGGAAACTGTTCCAGGTTGGCGGCGTTCAGGGCATCGACCTGTGCTTGAACCTGGGCTACGGACGCCCCGGGTTTCAACCGACCGATGTTGCACCAATTGTTGTTGTGATACTCCGTTTTCTGCTCCTCGGAAAAGGCCAGTGGCACCCAAAATCGAACAGCGGGGTCAACGAACACGAAATCCCTAGGCATGACGCCCACCACAGTCAGCGGGGTTCCGTCGAGGCGCAATTGGCGTCCGACGGCGGAGGGGTCGCCCCCATACGCTTGCTTCCACAACGCATAGCTGAGAATCACTTTTCTATTGGCGCCGGATTCGCCCTCTCCAGGGTCAAATGCCCGGCCATAGAAAGGATAGACACCGACCAGCGGAAAGAAGGAAGGCGTGACGGTCATGCCGGGAATTTGCTCGGGCACTCCGTTAACATCCATGGCCTCGTCGACCCGCCGGAACATGGCCTGCTCTTCCAATGCCGTCACTTTGCTCAGGCGGTCGAAGTAGTCGGGCGCGCTACTCTCCGTCTGGTACACAACACCGGCTTTTGGATAACGATTTGACATCAGCACGATGTCGGCGGCGTTGGGACCGGGCAGCGGCCGTAGCAGAACGGAATTCACGATAGCGAATATCGCTGTGTTCGCGCCAATGCACAGCGCCACGGTGATGAATGTAACAGCGGTGAAGGTCGGAGATTTGGCCAGCGTGCGGACGGCAAAACGCATGTCCCTGGCACAACCCTCCAGGAAGCTTCCGGCCCGAATGGCCCGCACCTCCTCTTTCACTTGCTGGACACCGCCCAGATCCAGCAACGCCTCTCGCCGGGCCTCCGAATGCGAAAGTCCCTCCTTCATCTTCTCCTCGGTTAGCAGCTCCACCGAAGATTGCAGCTCATCATCCAAAGCTTGCTCCACCGTCTTCTTGCGCAGGAGATTCCGAAACAAACTAACGATTCGACCTGGCATGGCGCCTCCCGCTCGAACTCATATGGATTCCACCGCCGCCGTCATAATCTTCACCACCTCGTTCCAATCCCGTTCTTCCACTTTGAGCTGTGCCCGTCCGGCGGAGGTCAGCCGGTAGTATTTGGCCCGGCGGTTGTTCTCGGACGCGCGCCACTCCGCTTCCACCCAGCCCTTCTCTTCCATGCGGTACAGCGAGGGGAAAAGCGAGCCAAAGCTCACTTGAAAGGCACCCCTGGTGATTTGCGTGATGCGCCGGGAGACACCCACTCCGTGCAAGGGGTCTAGCGACAGCGCTTTCAAGATCAGTAGGTCCAAGGTGCCACGTAAAAGCTCAGTTTGTTTTGCGACCATGGCGTCCTCTTATCGGTAGACGATAGGAGTGGCCAAAATGTTCCAGAGAACTTCACAAATTCCTGGAATCTTCCGGGAGGTGACAGCCTAGATTCCCAGACGATTGACGGAAGTGGCTAGAAGATATTCGACAAGTCCTGCTATGAGAAGGCCGGTGAGTGTCAAACCTTTTCTTTCATTTTTTCTTTCTTCTTCTTGATTTCTTCTTGTCGATCTCGGCGGTCGAGCTCGGCTGTTTGGATGGCATCTCTCTCTTTTCCTTGCTCCTCTTTCTTTCTTCCTGCCTTTCCCAGTTTTCACGGAGAAATTTCGAGCCAGGATCGCCTAGGAACGCTAAACAGGGCAGTCTTTTCTTTGACTTGAGTTTCGCGAACGGATTTAGAGTCTGAAATTCCTGGGCTTAGACTTCGACCCAGTGTTGCGTCGACCTATTGAATCCACCCCGTTAATCGGGACTGACCAAAGTACTGGATGTAGGCCCTCAGTCCTTGAGATCTACAAACCTCGCCTGAGTCAACCGTAGCATCAGGGTAAAAATTATCGCGGTCGAAAGCCCGAACATCAGAACTCCGTTTGCTGCTTCCAGCGGTCCTAGCAATCTCCACTCCGGCGACATGATCAGGTCACCGTAACCTAGGGTTGTATAGTTGCCAGCGGAGTGATAGTACGCGGTGCCGAACTCGTGAAATTCCCCGCAGATCATAAACACTGCCGCCCATAAAGCGATCTCAATTAGGTGTGCGACGAGCGAGAGTAAGATTATCGACGCAACGATTACAAATTCGCCCCAGAAGCTCTCCCCCGCTAGACCAAGCCTCTTCTTGCGGCGAAAAACGGTGACGGACGTGCCTACAGGCAGCACATGCACGAAGATCGTACATGCGAAGGTAAATACGCCCACCGCTAACGGGATCATCACGGGGATTCGATGAATTTGTGTCATCTCTGACCGATTGCGGCGAACAGTACTACGTGTGGGAAGTGCGAGCAACAGGAACGTGCAACGCAAAGCTATTTGTCGCAAAATCGGAAACTTGGGTACCGGGACCCACTTCGGCGATGACCTCGTTTACCAGGAGCTACTCCAGTTTTCGAGGTTCAACCACCATGCAAGTCCGATCGCTTCGGATTTGTCACCGGTCTCAACCTAAGACGCCTCAATGACGGGCCTCAGCTCCGCGCCCCTATTTAGTCGGAGCAGCAGATGCGCCTAGCCGCTTCAGTTCCGCCGCGCCGCGCGTAGTCCTGTCCCCTTTTGAGCAGCCATCGCGCGCGGCCTTGAGGTGCGCCAGCGCCGTCGCTCGTTGATGATGTATCAGCGCGTCCTCGCCGGTGAAGTAGTGAGCTTCGCAAACCTGCCACTTCTTTTGCCTATCGGAGCCGGGGCTGACCGCAGCCATCATTACCTCATTCGCTGTCATCTGTCCCATATCTAGCTTCAGCACCGGCCCAGGCCATTTCGACAGATCCGTGGCCGTTGCGACTCGCGCGAGCTGCTGCGCATCATCGTGGCCCTGCCGCTTCATGATCACGTGCAGCATCAGAACCGCGTAAACCGCCCCACTTGAAGACGGCGCGGCGGAGATCGTGTGCAGGAAGTCCGCAATCGCGGCTGTCAGGTTGGACTGGGCAAAATAGGCGGAGCCACGACCACTGTAGGCGGATGTGTAGTTAGAGTTCAGAAGGATCGCTTGATTGTAGTCCTGAATCGCGTGACCATAGTCGCCCTTCCTCTCGTAGGCGACGCCGCGGTTGTTGTAGGCGTTTGCATCCTTCGGGTTCAGGCGAATAGCTTCATCGTATTCCTGAATTGCGCGGTCGTAATCATCCTTGTCTATGTAGGCATTGCCGCGGTCGTAGTAGGCTCTTTCGAAATTCGGATTCAGGCGAATTGCTTCGTTAAAATCCTGGATCGCGCGGTCGTAGTCGCCCTTCTTTTTGTAGGCGTAGCCGCGGCCGTAGTAGGCTGTTTCAGCATTCGGGTCCAGGTGAATTGCTTCGGTGAAATCTTGGATCGCGCGGTCGTAATCTCCCTTATCGTCATAAGCGGTGCCGCGGTTGTTGTAGATGACGGACAAGTTCTCCGTCGTATCCTGGCCTGCCTGGATGAGCGCGGTGCATCCGGTGATTTTAACGTCCAGATCAACGGACCGGCAATTGTTCAAGCTTTCTTGCCTGCTCTGCCCCATCGCGGCGATCGCCGCGCCGAGCAAAAGGCAAGTGCATAAAGCCGACTTGCAAATCACGTTCGATGCTCCTTGCTCGCGGGTTGGTAGCAACACCTTATTACAGTACCTTTCACACCCGCAACGTTCCGACGGAGCGGAGTTCCCAGAAGACTGCGGCAGGCTACAGACGGCAGCACAACTCTGGAACGGGTAATCGTCCCAGGGCCT
>CAWILQ010000010.1:0-292460 GCA_963836965.1 Candidatus Acidiferrales bacterium | reverse complement strand
GGTCGGATAGGCGTTCCTTTCTCACTATCAGCAGATATTGTCGATGGTCCTCTCCGTCCAGCCACAACAAATCAAAGGCGTACAGGACGGGCTCGGTTTTGCGGTTGAAAAGCTGCTTAAACTGGCTTATAGCATAACCGTCTAAACAGACGATTTCGCCGTCCATTATCGCATTTTGGACGGGTAGCTTGGCGAGAGCCCTCTTGAGGGAATTGAATAGCAGATTATTCAAGTTACGGGAAATAAGTTTGCATTCGCCGTTCTGAATGTAAGTGATAGCCCGGAAACCGTCGTGCTTCAGTTCGAAAATAAAATCAGGGTGGTCGAACGGCTTTTGCATTAAGCGGAGCCGCACCGGGAGGATTCTTGGGAGCACATTCTAATTTTAACACCGCCCAAAAAGGACCGTGATGCGCGTCCAATTCCAGTGCGATGCTTGAGACCTCCCAAAGAGGAGGAACTCAAAAAATGAGCACCATCTATGCGGTTCGTTTCCGAATCTTGAAGACCCCCACAGTTCCGCAGCCCCCGCCAATTGAACCTCAGATCGCACTCCTGCTGGCCAAGGGCGCAAAACAGGCAACGGATATTGTTAGCACTTTGCCGTCTGTTGACCCGGCGAGTATTGAGGTTAGAGATTTGTACGACCACACCATTGTTGTTATTAAGCAGGGCTATGTCCGGGACTGGCGCTCCTTCACACCAGCGACAGAGGGGCTTAGCGGCGAAGAACCAAAGCCTAGTTCTGGCTTAGATTGATACTGTTGCCAACTGTTGCCAAATTCCTGTCCGCAAATGCCAAGATTGTCCACCTTTGTCCAACCCGAAGATACGCAAAAGGCCCAATAAAGCGCCACATTTTGAGGTTTTCCTTGCAATTCAAAAGAGAGATGGTGCGGGAGAGAGGACTTGAACCTCCACGGGTGTTACCCCACAAGATCCTAAGTCTTGCGCGTCTGCCAGTTCCGCCACTCCCGCACCGCATTATCAGCCAGTTACAGCCGATAAACTCGAACCATCAAATCCTGTGACCAATATGCGTCTAATTTCCATGCTTCCTGGCCCGAAGTCTCTCTGCCGCATCCGCCAAATCGGTCTCATCTCCAATATCATATCGATCAAAAATCGAGTCTGTCACGTGTCCGCTGATTCGCTTTGCCGTCAACTTGGATACTCCCGCTCGGATCATGTTTCGGACAGCGGTCCTCCGAAAATCGTGCAACAAAATATTAACGCCAGCAGCCTCACACGTCTGAGTCCAAGCAACTCGAAAATCCTTAACTGGTGACCCATTAGACCACGTGAAAACGGCTTCAATTGGTTGCTTGCCTTCGACGCAGAGCTTAAGGCTATTATAAACGTCATCCGTCATTTTAATAGTTCTGCCCTTGTCGTTCTTGGTCGTGCCGGGAAGCAGTTTAATGGTTCGGTTCTTCAAATCAACGTCCGCGACTCGCAGCCGGAGCAACTCAGCTTTGCGCAGGCCGAAATAGTAGGCAACCGCTAAAAGCCCCCAAAGCCAAATATGCTTACACTTCTCCTGAAGTTTGTCGTATTGCTCATCTGACAGCCAGCCACTTCGGGGGTCCGACTCCCGTAATTTCATTGGAAATCTCGGGGCCTTTACAACCAGTGGAGGGTCACTCTTCAAGACTCCATAGTTGAACATCGCTTTCAGGATAGCTAGTTCCCTGTTTATCGTACCGTTGCGCTGTCTCTCACTCCCGTCGCCCGAAGGAACATCGGCCTTTCTATCCTCAATGTATTTTTCTAATTCTTCAGTACCGATTCGAGAGGCTAGCCACCCACCAAAAAAAGGTTTCAGATGAATTCGCCATGTCCGGTCTGCCCATGCATAGGACTTCGGCTTCGAGTTCTCGATATACCGAAGGTATGCAGCCGCAAGCGTCTCCACCTTGGCGCGGCCCTCTGGAGCATCAAGCTTGCCGGTCTCCTTCAGCACCAGGGACCGACTCAACGCTTTTTGTGCTTTTGCCTCGGTGCTAAACGATTGGCGCCTCCTGCGGCCCTCGCTATCGTAAAAACTAATTTCCCAGCGCCCGTTGTCCTTGCGCTGATAGCACGATCCCTGTCCGTACTCCCCGCGCTTCTTTGGAAGCTCTAGAACTTCTGCCATTGCTGGGATTGTCATCGGCCTTGTCCTTTCTTTGCTTTTTTCGTCTGCCTCGATGTCGCTTTCGCTCGCCTTAGCGCCTGACCATGCTGATTCCACCACGCACGCTTCGCACCCTTTCGAGTTTCCTCGAAGCACGCATCACTGCAATATGTGCTTTTCGGTTTGGCCGCAACAAACCTCTTGCCACACGCAGGACAAAAGCGTGCTCGCCACGAATTCACCGTGAGAAACATTACCGCCCGCTGGAAGGGCCACACCTCTTGGATCAGCAGTTTAATTTGAGCAGGTCTTGGTTCGACATCCTTTCCACGAGTAGCTGTACTACAGAGAGCAGCGGAGAACGAATTGAAACAGAGAGCAGCCGCACACTCGGATCGCTACACCACCACAGCGTTTAGCAACGGAGTGCCCGTCAAAGCTCCAGAACTTCAAGCCGGAGCTGTGCAGTATCGTAATGGCCGTTTGGTGAGGTAGATATGACAACTCAAAGCACCCTTACGCCCGAAGACCGCTCAATGTTTGACGCTCTCCTTGATGTGGAGGAACGCAAGAAACTTAGTTGGCTTTTGCTGAACTCTGGCATGGCCGAAGTAACAGCCTATTTGCAGGAAGTCTTGGGAATGAATGTCAAAGAACTGCGTGAATCGCTGAGCGAAGTCGCCCGCATCAAAGGCGAAGTCGAAAAGTGGCTTACCTCGAAAAAACCGGGCGAATACCTTCGGACAGAACGTAACAAGGAAGCGCTTCTCGGCTATTTGGACGACCACAAGTTACCCATCACGGCAAAGAACCTCGAAACCGCGTGGTATAGTCTCATGGCAGACGGAAAGCTGGAAGAGCCGCCGGGGCTGTTTTCTAACCGACTTCTAGTTGGCCAGTGGGATCCAACCAAGTCAGCATCTGATACAGTCATTCGGAAATCTTCAGCCAAAATGACAGCGACTGAATTCGCTGAGGCAATTGCAACAAGCCGGTCATTCCGCCAGAAGATTGACGGTATGCCCGTGGAAACGGAATTTCTTCGTGTGCCCGAGGATACTCAAGAATTGCGAAGGCTCGTGAGGAATATGGACTCAAAAACCTATCAGAAGTGGATTGAAGATCCAGACAACCGGCAAGCGGTTGCGGCTCTTTATTCGGTCTAGCCGATGGCGAGGCTGTCGTCGCGTTTGCAATTAGGGCAGGTTCCCGGCTCTTTCATAGAGCGCGCTCGTTTTGGAGTCTACCACGCGGCTAATTGGCCTCGCGCTAGGATCCAGCAGCCAATTTTTGATGGAGGTTCTCACATCCTTATCCTGTCGTACGTTTCCTCGCCACTCATCCAAGGTGGGAGCCGTATGCGTAGGAGCGCCCGTACGGATCTGTGCCGGGGGTGATCAGCGATGATCGTCCCTACCGCGTCCTGGTCATTGACGTGTATATCGCTCTACGATATATTCATTCGGTCGCACTGGATAAGAGGGGCTAGTGGGCTTGGATCGGGACGCGCCAGACGCCGCCTCACTTCCCTATCTCAATGGCTATGGTAGTTTCACTTCGAAACGTCCTCTTCGCTACTGATTTTGCCTCCTGTTCCGAAGCAGCGTTGCCCTATGGAATTGAAATGTGCCGCCGTTATGAGGCCACACTCTATACGGTGAGTATTGTGTCTTCGGAGATCACCTACGATGCTCAGCCACCCGACCCGTTCTACCTCAGGCATACCGCCGAAAGGAAGATGGCGAAACTTGTGGCCTCAGGCGTGCTCGAAGGGATCAAGCATCACGAGCTCATCAAAGAAAGGTTTGACTCCGTTTCAAAGGTGCTTTTGGGTCTGATCGATAGCCTTCTCATTGATCTGATCGTACTTGGCTTGCATGGTTGCAGTGGAATCAAGAAGCTAGTGCTCGGTTCGGTGGCGGAAGAGATTGTTAACTGCGCGCCTTGTCCAGTTCTCACGGTGGGGCCGCAGGTTCCACCGAAAATGATTTCGGAATTAAAACTGGGGAAAATTCTGTGCGCAACTGACTTGCAGCCTGGGTCGGCCAGAGTGCTTCTGTATGCGGTGGCGCTGGCGGCGGACGATAACGCCCACCTGACTCTGCTTCACGTTCTCAAGATGCCCACCGATTCTCCTTCGGAACACCGAGAGGCACAGAGGGACATTGCAATGAAGCAGCTTGTGCAACTGCTTCCTCCCGAGATGAGCCCTTCATTGGAAGCACAGTCCATCGTGGAGATCGGCGTGCCACAGGAACGGATTCCGAAGGTTGCGGAAGATCTGCGAGCAGATCTGATTGTGATGGGACCGCACCATACATTCCACCCTCGCATATCCGCGCATCTGCCGTGGGCGATGCTTCATCAGGTACTCAGTCATGCTCGATGCCCCGTTTTAAGGGTGTAGGACTCAGCTCACCGAACACGCAGTCGCAAAAGTGAGAATCAGGCATTCCTCCTTCATACGGCTGCAATCGGGTCTTTCGCCCAGGTAAAACGTACGATGGCAAATGAAATCGCGAACGAAGGCAAACCACGATGGTGGAGAAGACCTTTGGCTGTTTCCTTTCCTCGCATTCGCGAACGCGAGGAGCAAGTCTTTCTTGTGCTCACGCTCGTTATTGGCATGCTCACGGGCCTCTCCGTCGTCGCGTTCATCGTGGTGACAGAGCATTTGGGAATGCGGCTTTATCCTGTCGGGAGCGCGGCTTGGCGACGGATATTGATTCCCGTGCTGGGCTCTCTCACGATGGGGTACCTGCTTTACCGATATTTTCCGGATGCGCGCGGAAGTGGCGTTCCTCAAACCAAGGCCGCCTTGTTTGCCAGGGGAGGGCGGATCACGCTTGGTACGACCCTGGGAAAGTTCTTTTGCACGGCGGCGACCCTCGCATGTGGCATCCCGTTGGGGCGCGAAGGGCCGTCGGTTCAGGTAGGGGGTGGCATAGCTTCCGTTCTCGGCCGGTACCTCGGACTAAGCTCAGAACGAGTGAAGGCGCTCATCCCAGTCGGAGCTTCCGCCGCCATTGCAGCTGCGTTCAACACGCCGCTGGCTGCCGTTATATTTTCGCTCGAAGAGATCACAGGTGACCTGCACGCACCGATTCTTGGTTCTGTGGTGTTAGCTGCCGCGACTTCATGGTTCGTTCTGCGGCTGCTCCTGGGGAATCATCCATTGTTTCACGTGCCGCAATATCAGTTGGCGAATCCGCTGGAATTCGGAATCTATGCGATTTTGGGTGTTGCTGGCGGGTTGGTTTCCGTTGCGTTTACAAAACTTCTGTTGAGAACGCGTGAATGGTTCATGAGCCTTCCGAAGAAAACCGTTTGGTTTCAGCCTGCTGCTGGCGGCCTGCTTGTTGGCGTAATAGCTCTGTTTGTGCCCCAAGTTTTGGGCGTCGGTTATGGTTATGTGGGAGAAGCACTGAACGGAAGATTTGCCCTCGGCATAATGGCCGTATTGGTGGTCTTGAAACTCGTTACTGTCACCACCAGCTACGGTTCTGGCAATGCGGGAGGTATTTTTGGTCCAAGCCTCTTTATCGGAGCCATGTTGGGAGGCACGGTCGGGGGCATCGCCCACAACCTCTTGCCTGCATATACGGCCTCGGCGGGAGCTTACGCTTTGGTCGGCATGGGCACACTCTTTGCGGGCATTGTCCGGGCTCCGATGACTTCGGTTCTGATGATTTTTGAAACGACGCAAGACTATGCCGTCATAGTTCCGCTAATGATTTCGAATCTGATCAGTTTCTTCATTTCCTCACGTTTGCAACCGGAGCCGATCTACGATGCGCTCGCCTATCAAGACGGAATCCACTTGCCCAGCGCGGCAACGCGTCAGCAGCGAGGGGGGCGTCAAGTCGCATATCTCATGCAACCTCCGAAGGAAACATTGCCTGCCGAGATCAGTGTCGGCGATGCGTTGCAAGTGACGATCAACAGTAACTTCCATTGCTGGCCGGTGTGCGACAAGACTGGCGTGATTGGAGTGTTGAACACAGAAGGGCTGCAGCGAGCCGCCGAGCAGTATGGAAAGGAAAAACAACTCGGCGAACTGGTGGATGCGCGGATGTTCCCGCATCTTCACGCCGACCAATCGCTTCACTTGGCGCTGGAACGCATGGGCGGAGCCGGACTGGATCTCCTGCCGGTAGTCAGCCGTGCCGATGTACACAAGCTGGAGGGAATAGTGTTGAGGCGCGATGTTTTGGTTTCCTACGGCATTGGCGCTGAAGATCAAAGTTGATTCCGAATGAGGTGCAGAATGCTCGATGAATTAATGGTCAGCCCGACCGACAGCGGAATATATATCTTTTTGTGCGCTAAATGCAGGGCGCTTCCTGAGTACGCTTTCGGTGCTAAGAATAAGGGCGAACTGGTTTACATCCTAGTATGCTCAAACTGCACTCACATCCTCGGACACTGGGCAACAATCGAAGAGCGAGATAGAGAACTCAGAGAATTCGCAAAGAAGATATCCAGCAAGACATGAGCCGCGAGCGTCGCAGCCCTCGAACATGTCGTCCGAGACCTAACCTAAGGAGTTGTAATGTCGCCAAATTACTATCCGCAACCCTGTCTGCCGATTCCTGTGGCTAATTCGCGACTAATTTAATCAAAAACCGATCAACTAGCACCAACGTGCGCCAAAGTGAAAGCTAGTATTTAGAAGAGGATGGATTGATGGCAAAGAACTTGCAACGCTGCGTGTTCTTGCTCCTAAGTCTTGCGCGTCTGCCAGTTCCGCCACTCCCGCACCGAGACTAACTCGTTCATTATACAGACTTCTGAGCTGTTCCCTCTCCGGCATCAGCGCTCGTTCTGGGCTCGACTATGAATGAACTATGAATCTCGCCTTTAAGCGCTGCCTTTGCGCCTTCCTCAATCTTCCGGGCCGCGTCACGAATGTCATCCGCGGAGACGATGTTATAACCGGACTTCATCCGCCGCGAAGACTTCCCAGTGCAACCTCGCTAACCGCTTTCCCCCCAAGAGGATCAACTCTTGCAGCAGGAATTGCGTCGAACCGATGATCTGACGGCGAATGCACTACTGCTCATTCGCGCCACTGGAATCCGTATCGGCGAATGCCTCGATCTGTCTCTGGACTGCCTGCGGCAGCTAGAGCCAGATCGCTGGGCCTTGCACGTTCCCCTGGGCAAGCTGCATACCGAGCGCTTGGTTCCCGCCGATCCCGAACTCCAGCTAATCATGGAACGGATCCTCGCCTTGCGTGCTTCGGCCCCACCCTCCTACTTGGCGACGTCGCAATACCTGCTGCTACCACGCGGTCGCCGCCAGACCTTGGACAAAGCTCTTCGCTCGGTTTTAGCCCAGACCGCGAAGCGCGCCGGTTGTTTCACTCATGTCACACCGCACCGGCTGAGGCATTCCTTTGCGACGGAGATGCTGCGGCTGGGGGTTAGCCTCCCGGCCCTGATGCAGCTGCTCGGCCACAAAGACGTTCGCATGACTTTGCGATATGTGCAGGTCACTCAGCAGGATCTGCAGCGCGAATTCCATCAGGCCCGCCAGAATGCCGTCCATCCGCATCGTCTGCCCACGCTTGCGCTCCCCAAAGACATCCCCAGCGTGGGTCTCCCCTCTATCTGTCAAGCGCTGGTGGCAACACGTCATCTTCTGGAAATGTACCGCCGTCAGTTAGGCAATGAGAAAAGCCGCCGTACATTGCAGCGTCTCGACAAACGCCTCCTCGCTGTTGCTTCACAACTGCAGAGGGTCCATGCAGACAAAAAATGAGGAAAGATTGGCCAGTTAATAGGCGTAGATTACCACCCGAGCTCTCAGACGATTGCATTTTTAATGGAAGAGACTGGTGAGTGTGCTGAACAGGAACTGAACCACAGTGATGGAGAGGCAGAACGATTCTATCGGGAGCTGCAGAGGCGGGGAATCCGCGTGCGTGTAGGCATGGAGGCTACTGGATATTCCCGCTGGTTCGAGCGGCTGCTTACAGAATTGGGTTTCGAGCTGTGGATCGGCGATCCAGCACAGATCAAGGCCAAGCGAGTGAAGAAGCGGAAGTTCGACCGCAAGGATGCCCGACTTCTACTCAGGCTGATGCGGGAAGATAACTTTCCGCGAATCTGGGTCCCGGGGTCAAGAGTCACCGACCGATTGAGCAAGTCAACCTGTCTTAATCTCATCTCCAACAACTCGGCTTTGCGGAAGCCGAAGTGGTAGCTGAGTGAGAGCATTGCTCTAAGCCAAGGTTTTTCCCATCCCACCCTCGGCTTCAGTGCTTTCCCCGTTCGGCGAGGAACCTGTCCTGGCACGCCTTCGCTTCCCCCAATGCCTTCCGGTACTCCGGCGTCTCCCGCGCTCCATTCAGCAACGCATCGTGCTGCAAGGTTTCGTACGGACAATAATTCTTGTGGATCGCTTCTTCGATCATCTGCCAGCCATACTGCGGTTCCCGGCACCACACCATCAACATCCCCCGGTACAAACGCGGCTCTGAATCCGTGATCCCCGCCAGGCTCGTTGCCGCTTCCTGCGCCGCGCGATCGTACTCCGTGCCCGCCTTCCCTTCCAGGCACATCTCCGTGAAGCTCCGCGCGAAAAACGGCGCGTCCGGCATTCGCGCGGCGTACACCAGCGCCTCCTTATTTTTCCCCTCTCGCCCCAGAATCGTCGTCGTCACCGTGTTCGACCAATCCGACCCTTCGTCCAGATTGATGAACGTGCGCGCCCGCTCATAATTCCCCATGCTGGCAAACGGCACCGCGCACGTCCGGAACTGATAATTTCCTGGATCGAGCCGTAGCGCCGTATCGCATTCCTGCATCGCTTCCTGCAACAACCCCAGGTACCGCAGCACGTAGGACAGCGTAAAGTGCGCCACTCCGCTATCCGGACGCCGCCGCACTATCGCTTTCGCTTGCTCATACGCCGCTGCCAGGTTTCCCGCGTCCGTGCTCGTTGTCGCCAGGTGTCCCGCCGCGGCCATCAGTTCCGGATCGAGTGTCAGCGCTTTCTGCTCGGCTTCCAGCGATTTCTGTTCCGCCTCCACGCCACCATGCGCATATTCGGCTTCGTAGTAGTACCGCTGTCCTAGCTCCGACCACAACGGCGCAAAGTTCGGATCCAGTTCAACCGCCTTCTCCAGAGTCTTGATCGACTCGGAGTTGCTGCTGAGGTTACGCGGCATGCTCAAGCTTCGCAGGTACAAGTCGTACGCCTCTTCGTTCCTCGGCCGTGTCCCCGTGTCCGTCGGCCCACTTCCCGCTCCCAACGCCGGGATCAATCCCTGCTTCACCTTCGCCGTAATCTCCGAACGCATCTTCACCAGATCATTCGCCGCCGAACTCACCGAGTCCCGCCAGATCACTCGGTCGTTCTCCGTGTCCACCGACTCCAGCGTCACCTGCACGTCGTTCCCGGTTTTCAGGAAGTGCCCGGTCACAATGTTCTGCACGTGCATCTCTTTCGCAGCGTGTTGCAGATCGACCGTCGGCCCCATGTATTTGTTCGTTGTCGCGAATGGCCGAATCGCCAGAGAATGCGCGTAGCTCAACGCCGTCGAAATCTCGTCCGGCAATGCCAGCTGCAGAAAATCGATGTCCTTGTCCGGCCCCGCATTCTGGAACGGCAGCACCGCCACACTCGTCGTCCCGCCGGTTTTCGTCGGCGGTGTTCCCCCGTGCCGCAAGAACCTCAACCCGCCCACCGCCGCCAGCAACACCAGAATCGCCGCGGGCGCCAACCACTTCAGCCGACCAATCGCCTCCCTCTTGCTCGCGGGCTCTGCCGCCTTTGCAAAGCCGCTGCTGCTCCCCATCCCGGAATCCCGCTTCGCGCGCAGCAGGTCGGCCTTCATCTCCGACGCGTGCTGGTACCGCACCTTGCAGTCTTTCTCCAACGCCTTCCCGATCACCCGCTCCACTTCCGGCGACAGCGTCGCCGCCAGCCGCGTCGGTGGCCCCGGCCGCTTGTTCAAAATCGCGTCGTACGTCGCCGCCTCGGTCGCTCCCTGAAATGGCAGCGTCCCCGTCGCCATCTCGTACAGCACCACCCCAAACGAAAACAGGTCCGTGCGCGAATCCAGCTCTGTTCCGAGCGCCTGCTCCGGCGACATGTAAGCCACCGTCCCCAGCGTGCTCCCCGGACTCGTCAGATGGTGCGAGTCCACATCCTGAGTCGCCTGGGTCTCTCTCCCGGTTCCTCTCGTCCCGCTCACCTTCGCCAGCCCAAAATCCAGAATCTTCGCGTGCCCGCGGCTGGTCACAAACAAGTTCGCCGGCTTGATGTCCCGGTGCACGATCCCTTCGCTGTGCGCCGCATCCAGCGCGTCCGCCACTTCCACCGCAAACGCCAGCAATTCCTCCGAATCCATTCGCCCCTTCGCGATCCGGTACTTCAACGTCTCGCCTTCCAGGTACTCCATCGCGATGAACGCCTTGCCGTTATCCTCTCCAATGTCGTGGATCGTGCAGATGTTCGGATGATTCAATGCCGAAGCCGCCTGCGCTTCCCTCCGGAATCGCGCCAGCGCCTGCGGATCGGTCGCCACCGTTTCTGGGAGAAATTTCAGCGCCACAAAGCGGTGCAGCCGCGTGTCTTCCGCCTTGTAGACTACGCCCATCCCACCGCCGCCGAGCTTCTCAATGATGCGGTAATGAGAGATGGTTTGGCCGATGAGCGAGTCGGACTCCGCCATGGTTCGGCCATCTTAGGTTGAGGATGGAAGGCAAGTCAACGAATTGGCCGAATTGGCACGAATCGACATGAAATTGGCACAATTGGAAGGCCAAGTCGGCTACCAGTACTGCGCATCCGTGGGTGGCGGCGCGGAGTTCAGTTTAGATTTCCCCCAGCTTGGGGAAGTTCTGATGGTCGCTGGTTGGCCTGTCCTTCCCGCTCTGCGACCTGCTCCTTGAGAAGCCGCTTAATGGCATCGATGTCTTCCTGGCTGAGTTTGCCGAACGTTGTCCAAAGCGAATCCGGCTCGGCTCCCACCCAACCCTGAATCTTTGCGAGTTTAAGTAGCGAATCAGTGGCCTTGTAATCTTCACGGTCCTGAGCCAATCTCTCAGCGAGCCTGTATGACTGGCCCACAACAACTTCCTTGGTGAGTTTCGAGCTTGAACCGATTTCAGCATAATGGTCCGGTCGCGCTTCTTCCAAGGCATCTTGAAAGCGCACTCGACCAGCGATGTTGTCGGCCTGCTGCGGAGTAGCTAGCGAATACGGCTGTCGCTTGGACCTGAGCGCCTCGCTCGAATGCAAGTTCGAGCTGATTACCTAGGCACTCGGGGTCAATGATTACGAACTGAACCCTGTCGCCGGATTGACGTTCGCAATGGGCAACGAACCAGACATGTTCGATTACTTCTGGGTTGCGCGCCACCCGTTCCGAATAGGAGATTCAAGGCGACAATTCTGACCCAAGCCATAGCGCGAGCACGCCCAACTCACAACTAACGCGTTGAGTTGTTGTTGTACCAACGCAGGACGCGGAGAGCGCGCAGTGTGTTCCAGCGGCTTGCGCTGCCGACATCGGTCTCCATCTGCAATGGAATATGTTCGGGATGAAGGAGTTTCAGCGGCCAGCGACCGTTCTGGTGACCGCTCTCGATCACGACTTTGATGGCTTTGCGGACGCGACGGTCGGGCTTGATTCCTGCATTCCGCAGATACTCGAGTCCGCGCAAGACGTCGTAATGCCAAAACGTCGGGAACGAAAATCGTAACCACCGCGTGTCGATGACTTTGCCGGTGCGAAGCGAGCAGAACATGCGGCGTTCGAGGAGATAATTTTCGGCACGCTTGCGAGCCTTCCTGACAGCCGCTGATTTGCGCCCTGCTCGTTCGTAGTCGAGCAGCCCTTCGAGCACGCAGATGGTGGTGTGGAACGAAGAGCGCCGGCTGGGAGGGCGTTTCGGCGACAAGAAGGGCCATGCCTCGCAGTTCCAGCCGCCATCTTCGAGCTGTTCGCCGAGGAGTTGATTGGCCAGTGCGTCGTTGGGTTCCTGGAAATACGCACCAAGGCCGAGGATTCTGCCGTTGATGCAGGGTTCGGTTTCGCCGTGGAAGTAAGGCCGATTGTTAAGCCACTTAAACACGAGCCGCTTGTCGATGCGGTCGATCATTTTGCGAGCCTGCTTGCTGGCGGGATCGAGACCGAGGTCCTTCAAGGCGACGAGACTATTGAGGGTAACAAGGTCCCACTTCCGCGGGTCGCCCCAGTAGCCGGCAGGAGACTGGGCGGCGAGAAGTTGGGCTCCCCAGCCTTCGGTGGCGATGCGCGACCGCTCGGTTGCAATCGCGTCGGGAGCCTCATCGGTCAGGTCGCTCATGACCTGCCAGCGGATGGCGGGGTCAGAATCGAGGAGCCATTTGATGTGCGCGGGCCGGGGTGCGTAATCGCGTAGGCGCATTGGTCTGTTATAGCACGTGGTGCGTAAGTCTTGACCCGTGCGCCGAGCGGCGTTCACTCAAAGAGACAGACTTCGATGGAACGGCAAAGGTAATCTTGAAAAACGGCGGCCAAGTCGCACTCGGGAAGTTTGCTGTTCCTGGCACCTGCTGACAGGGCTACCTCCTTGATCCCGAGGGCAATACGTTTGGACTATTTCAGGTCGACGAAAACGCGAAATAGAAACCCCTGATTCAGTGAAGAACCAGGACACCATAAAATCAAGTCCAGTACCTAGAGTCGAAAATCACTGTGCTTGTGCTTCGTTCGGTTGAGGATTCGGTGGGTCGATAGCCCAGACTCCGGAGTTGCCCCCGTGGCTATGCTTCGAATTGCAAGCACGCCTCATATTGGCGACGGTACGAGGGTTTATTCGTCCAGGACCCCCGAGTGTTAGACTCCAGCCGATGGCGAAGCGCCCCAAGATCGGCCAGACCTCGCTCTTTGAAATGGGCAGACGGAACGAACCACCTATGCCAGCCGAACCGAACCTCGGGCGGCCTTACGAGCACCCTCAACTTTTCCTCGGTACTTCGGCCTTCACCGCCAACGGCTGGTCAGGAACTTTCTACCCCGCGGGCATGAAGTCATCGGACTACCTCAGCCACTACGCAAAAACGTTCCGAACCGTGGAAATCGACTCGACGTATTACGGCACGCCTGTTCCATCCACCGTCGAGAGTTGGTACCGCAAGACTCCAGCAGATTTCATCTTCGCCGCCAAAGTCCCGCAAGTCGTGACACACGAAAAGATGTTGAAAGAGTGTGACGCCGAATTCGATGAGTTCATCGAGACAATGGGTCTCCTGAAGGAAAAGCTCGGACCACTGCTATTGCAATTACCCCGGTTCGACCGATTTCAATTCAAGAGCGGCTCCGACTTCCTCGCTCGACTGCAACCGTTTTTGAAGCGGTTGCCAGATAAGGTAGCCGGAAATCTCGTTGTGGAGATTCGCAACACGCCTTGGCTCAACTCGGAACTGCTTGATGTTCTGCGAGAACACAAGGTTGCACTAGCATTGACCGACACATCGTTTATGCCCCGGCCTTGGGAACTCAAGAAACCCCTCGATTTGATTACCTCGGACTTCACTTACGTCCGATGGCTCGGGAACAGAAAAGAAATCGAGACGCGCACGATGACGTGGGATAAGGCAATCATCGACCGCACGGACGACCTGCGGCAGTGGATAAAGCTCTGTCGGCAGTACGTGGCCGAGAGAAAGGTCAAAAGGCTGTTTCTGTTCGGGAACAACCACTATCAGGGACATGGGCCGGACACTGTGGAAACCTTTTGGCGTTTGTGGAAGGACTGAAGCCAGTCACAAGTAGTGAAAATTGCTCCCGGCAGTGGCAGGAATTTCCGGTCCCAGTACTTCCATTTTTTCCGGACGCAGTCATCCTAGCTCTCTGTAACGCTATGAATCTACACCGGGCTGCATCACTATGATGTGAAGTTGTCGATTTGGCGGCCTTCCTGCGCCTTGTTCTCTACCTGGCCTCCGTGGAGGCGACTATTTGTGAAGCACGAAAACAGTGTTGTCTTCTCGTCCCTGGCCAGTCTCATTTTGCTGGCAGCGGTTTGGGCTTTATGGCCGAAGAATCTATCGTCGAAAGAGACATGAAGAAAGTCGAAAACTCGGCAGGAGCAACCAGAACTTCACCGAGTTTTTCTTTCTGCCAGGCCGGAACCCAAATTCCTGCGCGATACATACACATCCTTTTGTTCGTCTGTCCCGATTGCAATCTTCCCGTTTCGATTAGCCGCGTCAGCAACGAAAAGAATTTGGAAACAGTGGATGCCGAACGGTTGCACATAACGTGTAGCTACTGCGACAGGTCATCTGATGTAACCGCTGTCACGGCCAAGAGGCACTATGTTGAGGATTGGACTTAAGTGCCAAAGATGCAACAGACCATCAGTTCGAAGTGGGCGACAAAATCCGCCTTTCCATGCATGGCGGCACAATCGTCGACGCCGTTGTCAAAGCAATCCTTGACACCACCGACGGGCTCAACTACCAAGTTGATTTTTGGTCACGACCAGATGGCGACGATTTTTGAGCGGCAGATTGTGAAGGCTCAGCGGTCATTTATTCCGAGAACCGGCTTAGAATCGGGCGGTTTGATTGTTGCTCGCTTCTGGCCGTCTCTACCAACATTGTGACGCGAGGGTAGCGAATTCCCTCAACCGTTTCCCATTCCTTAAACTCGGTGTGGTTGTTTTGGACAGACCAGAAGTGAAGAACAGTGAATTACTGTGAGCCATTTTGTCCGGGCCGTCGCTCACGTGGTTCGAGTCCCGACCGTTACAAGTGCTTCGTGGGCCGAGCTACCGCGCTCGTAGTACAACGAGAGTCTCGGGGTCAAACATTTCATTTGCGCCCCTTCAGAGGAAAAGCGGTCTAGTCGCTAGTCCTAGTAGAAACGAGCTGCTAGCCTGTGGATAATGTAAACACGCAACCAGAGCGCCCAAGAAAAGGTCCATTCTTGATCCTTCAACAGACTGACCCGATCATCCTGATCCGCCAAACCGACCACGCTTTTCTTTCCGGGTTTTTTGCGCGCGAATGGGGCAACGACTCGTTCTCGCGCCCCGAACCGTTCACCTCGTTCTGCCTCGCCGCCGCCGAGCACGACAACGGCTGGCAGGAATGGGAGCTTGCCCCGGGTGTCGATCCGAGGACCTTCACGCCGTACAGCTTCATGACCGTGCCCACGGAAGAGCACATTTCGCTCTACCAGCGCGGCATCGACCGCGTCCTCAAGGTCGACCTCTATGCCGGCTTGCTGGTGGTTTCTCACTGCATGGGCCTGTACGACCGCTCCCGCGCCACCATCCCCGGCTACTCCTCCAAATATGTGAAATCGCAGGAACAGCACGTCGCCAACGATTTTGTCCAGCGCCTACGCCTGCAGCAGCTCCGCCTGAAAGTCGATTTGCGCAACGATCCCGTCACCAAGCCGTTCACCGACGAAAAACTGATCAAAGCGAACCTCCAGCGCCTGGACGCTCTCGACCGCCTCTCTCTCTATTTCTGCCTCGGGGCTGCAGAAGACGCCTCCATCGAGGGCGTGCCCGTCAACGAAGAGGGCAAAGAAGTAGACTGGGAAGTTCGCCCCTCGGGCCGCGGCCAGTTCACCATTCATCCGTATCCCTTCCGCCGCGACCCGCTGCAATTCGCGATTCTAGCGCGTCGCGTTCCCAAGCGCCGTTTCGCCGATGACGCGGAACTTCACTCCGTTCTCTCCACCGCCTCGTTCTTCAACATCCCTTTCACCGTGCGTTCTCGCACCGCGCTCAATTCCATCCACGCCGCCGGCGCGTAATCCACAGCATCCGCTCCATTCCTCAACCGCGTCTGCTATCATGGCGCTCTGGGATCCATGCGGCCCGATCGCATCTCGTTGTTCCCGCTCAACGTCGTACTTTTCCCCGGCGAACTCCTTCCCTTGCACATTTTCGAGCCGCGTTATCGGCGCATGGTCCGCGAGTGCCTGGACGAAAAAACGCCCTTCGGTATGCTGCTGGCCCAGCCCAACGGCGTCGCGCACGTCGGCTGCACCGCGGAAATTCTGGAAGTCACCAGGCGCTACGATGATGGCCGTATGGACATTCTCACCGTCGGACGCGATCCTTACCGCATCGTGGACCTCTTCACCGATGATCCGCTCCTGGCCGGCACGGTCGACTATCTGGAAGACCGGGACGCCATCATCGACATGCAAAGCAGCGAAAAACTGATTGAGCTCTACGAAGTCTGCTACACCCTGCTCTTTTCGGGAATGCCCGCAAATCTCGCGCAATCACCTCACGAAAGGCTCTCGTTCGTCGTTACCGGCGCGCTCCCCCTGGACCTCATGTGGAAGCAGCAGATTCTGGAATTGCGCTCGGAGGCCGAACGGCAGGATCGCCTGCTCAGGTATCTCCGCGAGTGGGTGTTGCATCTACAAAAGATAGAGAGCGGGCGCCCTCGTGGCGCCAGCAGTGGTCAGGGTTTGAATTAGGATTTGATTGGGTTATTGGCGGGCGACGAACTCACCCGCGGATAGGGGCTTCATGACCAGCAATTCGGCGCATTCGGCAGGGCATTCCAAGCCGCGCACCATCGGCGAGTTGAAACGCATTCCGGACTTCGATGCCAGTTCCAGCTTTCTGCCGGTGAAAAATGAGATTCGTCGCAACCTGCTTCGCTCCATCGAGCGCGGCGAGTCCCTGTTTCCGGGCGTGCACGGCTATGAAGACAGCGTCATCCCGCAGATCGTGAATGCCGTGCTCTCGCGCCACAACTTCATCCTGCTCGGTTTGCGCGGCCAGGCCAAGAGCCGCATTCTGCGCGGCCTCGTGCAGCTTCTGGACCCGGAGATTCCCGTCATCGCGGGTTGCGAAATCAACGACAATCCCCTGCGCCCAGTGTGCCGTTCCTGTCGCGAACTTCTCGCCGCGGAGGGAGACAACACACCGATCGCCTGGCTGCCTCGAGACCTGCGCTACGTCGAAAAGCTAGCGACTCCCGACGTCACCATGGCCGACATCATCGGCGATGTGGATCCGATTCGCGCGGCTCGCGGCGGACGCGACCTTTCCGACGAACTCACCATTCACTACGGCTTGCTTCCCCGCGCCAATCGCGGCATCTTTGGCATCAATGAACTCCCTGACCTCGCGGGAAAAATCCAGGTTGGCCTCTTCAACATCATGCAGGAAGGGGACATTCAAATTAAGGGCTACCCGTTGCGGCTGCCCCTCGATGTGCTGCTCGTGTTCACCGCCAATCCCGAGGATTACACCGCCCGCGGCAAAATCATCACCCCACTCAAAGACCGTATCGGCGCGGAAATCCGCACGCATTATCCGACCACAATCGAGGAAGGCATGACCATCACGCATCAAGAAGCCTGGACCGCGCGCGACTCGCACATCAAAGTCGAAATTCCCGAATATCTGCGTCAGGTCGTCGAGGAGATTGCGTTTCAAGCCCGCGAGGACAAGCGCGTCGATCGTCGCTCCGGCGTCAGCCAGCGTCTTCCGATCACCACGCTCGAGAGCGTGGTCAGCAGCGCGGAGCAGCATTCCGCGCGTGCGGGTGAAGCGCGTGCTGTCGCCAGGATCACCGATGTTTATGCCGCGCTTCCGGCAATCACCGGCAAACTGGAACTCGAATACGAAGGCGAAATCAAGGGAGCGGAGGTGATTGCGCGCGAGTTGATTCGCACCGCCATCGGCCGCGTCTTCAGCAAGCATTTTGGCGAGGTCAATTTTCAGCCGGTGATTCAATGGTTTGAATCCGGCGCGGAACTGAAGATTCCCGACGATGCTTCCACCACCCGCCGCTACCAGCAGCTTTGCCAGGTGCAGACGCTGTTCGACCACATTGGCAAGCTGGGCGTCGCCAATCGCAAGGACGAGGCCGCCGCCGCAGCCGCCGCGGAGATGATTCTTGAAGGACTGTGGGCCCATCGCCGCGTGAGCCGCAGCGAAGAACGCGGTTACTATGGCGAAAAGCCGCAACGCATTTCGGAGCCGCGCGACCGCGAGAATCCCAATCGTCCGCGCCGCACCTATAACTAGGTTCTGGACAAACAATGAAGATCGTCAAATACCGGAGGTACACGGGTGAGCCGGCCGACGAAATCGACCTCGACGAGCTGATGAAACGCCTCGGCGATTTCCTGCTTCAGAGCGGCTTCGAATCGCAATACTACGGCCTGTCCGAATTCGATGCCGCGCAGTCCATGGAAGCGCTTCGCGACGCCATCCTCCGCGCTCTGCAGGAAGGCGAACTGATTCCGGAAGACCTGATGAGTGAAGAGCTTCAGCGGATGCTCCAGGACCCGGGAGCGCTGAACAATCAGGACGTGCGCGACCTGATCGAAAAAATCATCCAGCGGCTAACCCAGGAAGGGTTCATCAATCCGCAGCAGCCTCCGCAGGTGACACCGCCTCCACAAATGACGCCCGGTGGACAGTTGGGGCAGCCCGCCGAACGCAATCCGGAAGCGCGCTTCGAGATCACCGACAAGGCCATCGATTTTCTCGGCTTCAAGACACTTCGCGATCTTCTCGGCTCGCTCGGCCGCAGCAGTTTCGGCCGCCACGACACGCGCGACCTCTCGACTGGCGTAGAATCCGGCGGCGTTTCCAGACAGTACGAATTTGGCGACGTGCTCAACCTGGATATCAGCCAGACTCTTTCCAACGCGATTCGCCGCGAGGGCGTCAAGGTTCCCATCGATATGCAGTATCGCGACCTGGCGGTCCACCAGTGCGAATACCAAAGCTCCTGCGCCACCGTCGTTCTCCTCGATTGCAGCCATAGCATGATTCTCTATGGCGAGGACCGTTTTACTCCCGCCAAGCGTGTGGCTTTGGCTCTGTCTCATCTGATCCGCACGCAATATCCCGGCGACACGCTAAGCCTCGTCCTGTTTCACGACTCCGCCGAGGAAATCCCGCTCGCGCAATTGGCCCGCGTGCAGGTCGGACCGTACTACACCAACACGCGTGAGGGCCTGCGCATGGCCCAGCGCATCCTGCTTCGCCAGCGCAAGGATATGCGCCAGATCATCATGATTACGGACGGCAAACCTTCAGCCCTCACGCTCGAGGACGGACGCATCTACAAAAATGCTTTCGGACTGGATCCGTTCGTCGTCAGCGAGACGCTTGAAGAAGTGAACAAATGCAAACGCGCAGGCATCATGATCAACACGTTCATGCTGGCCACGGACTACAGCCTGGTACAGTTTGTCCAGAAAATCACGCAGATGTGCAAAGGAAAAGCCTACTTCACTACACCCTATACGCTCGGCCAATATCTTTTGATGGATTACATGCAACGCAAAACTAAGACCATTCACTGACGCACGTTGACGATGCGGCCGAGTACCCGTTGGTTCATTAAATTATTCGCTTGAACCGAACCGTTATTTGCACTTATTTGGATGTTCCCCTGTGTACCTTCTCCCTTCAGCCGATCCGTCTAAGTCTTCAACAAACGAATAAATCGATTCCGTAGCCGGCGTCTGCGGTGTCCTGCACGGCGCGGTACAGGAAACATAAAAGGAGATGTAATGAAAATATCGAGGATGTTGGGCACTCTATCTGGCGCGGCACTTCTTCTTGCTTCGACGGTGCTCGCCGCAGACCTCAACAAAGGAACATTGAATGTTTCAGAAAAGGTCAACGTCGAGGGCAAGACCATCGACCCCGGCACATACAAGGTGGAATGGAATGGTACTGGACCCACGGTTCAAGTCACCATTCTTCACGGGAAGCAGACCGTGGCTACCTTCCCTGCACAATTAACCGAGCAAGCCAACAAGAACGCGGTTGACGCGTACGGATCCGCAACAGAAGCGGACGGTTCAAAACAGCTGACCGCAATCTACATTGGGGGCAAGCACACCGTTCTGCAGCTCGAGCCGAGCGCCGCAAGCCAGCAATCCTCCACTCAAAACGCAAAATAAATTCAGCCAGTGCCCACTCCTTTTCGGAATCCGTGGAAGGAGTGGGCGCATCTTTTGCGTTGGCCTTTGTTTGCCTCTTCGGCATTCCCGGCGGCGTTTGCGATAAAATAAAGGCATGACGTTGTGGCACAACTTAGCCCGTAGGTTCGGGCTGGAGGAACCCTTGACTACGATTGAAGCCGGTCGAACCGCCCCGCGCTTTTCGCTGAAATCACTCGAAGGAAAAGAATACTCGCTCGATTCCCTTCTCGCTCGCGGTCCGGTTGTTGCGGCCTTTTTCAAGATCTCCTGCCCCGTCTGCCAGTTCACGTTTCCTTTCTTGCAGCGCATTGCGGAACGATTCGCGGGCAGGAATGTTTCGGTCGTCGGCATTTCGCAGGATGACGCGCGCAGCACGAAGAAATTCAACGAAGAGTATGGCGTGAAGTTTCCGACGCTGCTCGACGACGCCGCTTACACCGCTTCCAACGCCTACGGCCTGACCAACGTTCCGACAACCTTTCTCATCGCGTCGGACGGGACCGTTAAAGTCAGTTGCATGGGATTCGATAAAGCTGCTCTCGAGAAGATTACGACTGAGCTGGCGCAGCATGAGGAAATCGCGGCGGCTCCGTTGTTCAAACCGAGCGAGGTTGTCCCCGCCTACAAACCTGGATGAGGATCGAAAAACTAGGTCCGGTCGGGACCTAAAGAAAAACTAAGACTCCTCCGCGTCCATCAGCAGGTTCTTCTTGTGCTTTATGGGTTTGCTTCGTTTGTCCGGAATTACTCGCGTGGTGCTCGGAGCCAATTTGGATTTTCTTGCCGCTCGCCGGGCTTCGACGGCTTTATCCAATTTCTTTCTGCGGCGCTTCATTCAGGCCTTCTTTACCGCGATCTCTTGGACCGCCCGGTAGCCCTGATCGATGGCTTCGTTTGTATACGCAAATGCTCCCGCGTCGGAATTCGCGATATGAATATTTCCGAAGGGCTTGCGGCCGATTTCATTCGGTGCTTGCCCGGCCGGCCAAAGCGGGTCATAGAGCGAATTGTATTCGTAAGCGTAGCCGTGCGGCCAACGGTTCACGGTGATGGCTTCGATGTCCCCGGCGGGGTCGAAACCAGCGCTTCCCAGAATCCGCCCCAATTGATCGCGAATGTTTCGTTCGAAGGTGTTGAAGTCCGTCATCATCAGGCGCATGCGCCCGCTCCGCTGTTTTTCCCGCGCGGTGGCGCCCGGCCCCACAGGCACATATTGCATATGAATCAGGCAGGATTCGTCGGGCTTTTGCGTGAACTTGTAGTCGCCCATGCTCACGGGGAAGTCCATGTCCACGGCCGAAAAGAAAGCTCCAGGGCAATGCACGCCGTGTACCTTCAACTTGTCGAACGCCTCCCAATTTCTTAACTGCACGTTGGTGTACACCAGCGGCACCTTCACGTTGTACGCCAGCGCTCGTTTCTGCGTCTCCGGCATGTCGGGACACATGTACGGAATCACCATGTTCCAGCACGCCAGAATGCACTTGGCGCACTTGGCCATGTACGCTTTACCGCCCCGGACATAGGTCACTTGCACTCCGTCCTTATTCGCGCCGTTTGCGACATGCACGACGGTGGAATTCAGCCGTACGCGAACGGAGGAACTCGCGTCATCGAGCTTCGCATAGTTGAATTTCGCCACGACGACATCCTCCATCGTGTGCCCCGGCGCGATTCCGGGAATCATCGCGCGCACAAGCAAGCGTGGCACCGATCCGATGCCATCCGGAAAGTGGTAGATGTACGGCTCGTGATCTTGCCGCGTGACTTCCAGACCCATTCCCGGGCCATCGGTATCCTTGATCCCCAGCCCTTTAAAACCCGGCAAGTACCCGAGACCCGCCATATCACCCGCCGGAACCGCATCGATTCCCACTCCGTACAAGCCGTACATGGACGTGAAGAAAAATGGGATGACGTCCGGAGACACCTTCGCGTTCTTTAGCAGGTAATCCTGATAACTGGTTTTCCCGAGATAATCTTTCTTCTGTTGCGGGCTCATTCCCGCCAAGTAGTCCTCCTTTTCGCTGAAAATGCGCACGATATCTTTCTGCGCCGCAGCGGAGAGGGGCGTTTTCGCCAGAAATTCCGGCCAGGGAGTCGAGTAGAAACCGGTCACCAGACGGTCAGTTCCGAATGTTTCTTTATCGAAAAAGACGGCCTGGCCCATTCCACGCGATTCATAAAATTTCTGGTCGTAATATTTCTCGAATTTCTTCACCTCGATTCCCAAGTCCTTGAACAATTGTTTTGCCTGCGGGCTGTAGAGGTTGGGGCCCGTGATGGTTTGCGTGCCGCCATAGCCGATGATGACGCGATCGCCGCTGTTGAATTCGTTGCGCTTGGCGTGACCGCCGAAATCGTCGTGATTTTCGAGGACCAGAATTTTGGCCTTCGGTCCGACTTTCTGGCGGTAGAAATACGCGGCGGACAATCCACTGATTCCGCCGCCGACAACGATCAGGTCGTAAGAATCGGGCTCCTGCGTCGGAGCGCCCCAGGTTTTTCCGTCGCGCATCGCGTGCGCCACTTCCCACGAACCGTCGTGGCTTCCGCGCATGCCGGTCTTCGCCGGCGGATAGTATCCGGGCGCCTTTTCCGGCGCGTAATTGCCTGAATCATCCAACACGCGCGCCCAGAAACTCCCCGGTTCTACCAGCGACGCGCCGATCGCCACGCTCATGCCGTTCAGAAAGTCCCGCCGCCGGATCGGCCGGTCCATCCCGAGTTCTCGATCTTTGTCGCCTTTGCTCATCCTAATCCCCCACGGTTACTGCGGAAAAGCTTAGCCGACTTTGCCAGGATTCGGAAAGCGAGGGTTTGTCGCGGACGCAGCTTGTACGCGCCCGCGGCGCTCGGTATTCTTGGTCCGAGCACGCAACGCTGGCGCGAGCTAACGTGTTTCGCAGCCTACGGTGCTTGGTCCATACTCGACAACTCGGCTCACATTTTTCTTACTGGAATCGCAGGTGAAAGCGGCGTGTTTTGGCTCGACACAGGCAAACAAAGCGCTGTAAGCGCCCAGCGCGCGAGCGCTGGGACTGCAGGGCCTCTGAAGCGGAGCGGAGGCGCGGCGCATTGCCCTGAGCAGCAACCCCGTGAGCCACACAACGTGCAGCCACATCAAAGGGCGTCGTACTATTATTCCACCGCTTTCAGAAGCTGAACGTGACCTGCAGATCGATCCGGCGGTTCGATGTCGGATCGCTGTACGGCCGGCCTACCAATCCGTTCGACTCTCCAAAGAGCGGCGAGCCAAGATTGCCTACCGGTGGCAACACGTTTACGTTGTTGAACACGTTTCTCGCCATCACAGCGAAGGTCAAGGCGTAACGCCGGTTGGTCGCCCCCGCGTCCATTCCGCGGCCGCCACCGGGGCCGCCACCGGGTCCACCCGGACCACCGCGCCCGCCACCGCCTCCTCCAGCCCTAACGCCGCCGCCGCCAAATGTTCCGCTGGGGCCACCGGGACCACCACCTGCCGCGGATTCAATCACTGGACCAAAGCCAATGGTCTTACTCAGGCGAAGCATCAACGCAAACCGGCCGGGCCCTTCGCCGTAATATGCCGGTATGGGTGTGTACGAGCCGACTTGAGCGCCTGTGGGCGTCGAGAAGCAGCCAAACCTGGATTGGTAGGTCGCGGTCGCGCAAGGCGCAAATTCCGGACGAACGTTGTACGCCGAATCACCGAAGAAATCGTTAGGAGTGGTGATATTGAACGGAATTCCGGAGCTGTAGATCATGAACGGGCTGAGCCGAAACGAATACGGCATGCCCATGGTTCCACCCATAAAGATGCGATTGCGAACGTCGTAGCTGGAACGCCCGTAATCCTTCCAGGGTTCCCCTGGTATGGAAATCATCGAGGTCGGTCCGGCGGTGTCGCTGTTCGCGTAGTTGAGCGTGTAGTAGCCGAAGAGCGAAAGCTTGGCGCCCATACGGATGCTGCCATTCACGATAAGCTGATTCTGCTTGAAGATGCCTTCCGATTCGTATTGAAGGATCGGGCTTGGAGGAGTTACCGGCGGAGCGGCGGGATCAATAGGGTTGACGTTGTCGGTGTAAAACTGGTGAACGCCGCGGGAAGTCAAATAGGTAAAAGCAATATTCGCGATTCTGCTCAGTTGCCGTTCGAGCGTCACGCCAGTCTGCATGGTGTACGGAGCGTGCAGATTCGGATTGTAGCGATAGTCGATCGTCTCGCTGCCGCTCGAACTGCCCGCGCAGGCCGGGGGGATCGGCGTCGGAAGCGGAGGAACACAATTGGGATTGCCGGTCAGGAAGAAAGTCGGATTTTGAATGAGAAACTGCTGCTGGGCCGGCGCGCCTTCAAAAAAGCGTTGTTGCGGGAGAAGCAGCAGATAAGTGAAGCGATCGTAAAACATCCCAAATCCGGCACGAAGCACCGTCTTCGGAGGATTTTTCGCGTTGCCGCCGATGCCCCAAGCAATGCCGATGCGCGGCGCAAAGTCCACCGTGTTCGCCAGGTGATTTTGCGTCTCAAATCGCAGCCCATAGCTAACGGTTAGATTGGGTCGAACCTTCCAGTCGTCCTGGGCGAAAAGTCCTAGGTCCGTCAAGGTTACTGCCGTGAACGGAGCACCCGCGGTTTGTGAATAGTATTGCGCGCCGCCGAAGCCGTAGGTGGCTCGAATTTCGGGAATGGTCAGACCTGCCGCCAAACCCTCCACAGTGGTTTGATATACCTCGATAGGTGTCTCCGTTGGGCAGGCTGCTCCCAATGTGCATCCGAGCTGCGTCTGCGAGCCAAACGTAAACGCGCCGGTGAAGCTCGCGGAGGTGGAATTGTTATCGGTAATGGAACGCAGACGTCCGCCAAGTTTCAGCGAGTGTTTGCGGAAGGTTTTGTAAATGGTTTCTTGGAATTCGTAGTGGTTCTCGACGTCGGAGGTGCTGCCGCCGCCGCTCCCCACGCCTACAAACGCTCCCCCCACCGTCACGTTTGGATTGATGTTTACCGGAGTGGTGAGCGTGTTGTCATGGAGGTATTGGAACCGGACTTCATTAATGGTGCTGGGATTGACGGTCTGTGTGTCTGTGAGCTGCAGGGTGTGCTCGGTCTCCAGGAGGTTCGTGGCGTTGGCAGCAAGGTTGAATTGTCCGACGCTGCTGTTCTGATTGGTCTGTGAATCGCGGAAGTACTGATAGCGACCGGTCAGCGTGTTGTTCGGCGTCAACTGATAATCGATGCGAGGGCTCAGGTTCGTGCGTTTCTGCGGGTCCGCGACCGCATCGCTGAAGGGAATGATGCTGAACCTGCTCTGCGAAGAAGCGCACGGAATCAACAGATAAGGGTCGCCGCAAACCACTGTGGCGCTGACGATGCTCAGAGCGCCGATATCACGATGGTCGATATTGAAAAAGAACGATGCTTTCTTGTTGATCGGGCCGCCGATGTTTCCGCTGTACTGTTCGGAATTGTAGCTGGGCGGCGAAACCCCAGCCGGCAAAATCTCAAACGGATTGCGGGCGTTGAAGGCGGAGGTATTCCCGTTGATCATCATCTGCCCGTGAAATTTGTCGGTTCCAGGCTTGGTGAAAATCTCGATACGTCCGTAACCGAGCTTGTCATACTCGGAAGAAAACGGGTTCTGGTTGATTCGGATTTCACGGATGGAAGCCTTTGGCGGCAGTTGTCCGGCGGTAAATCCGTCGATATAAATTTGGCCACCATTCGGCCCGGCTGAAGGGCCAGCCAAGGCTTGCAGCTCGGATTGCATTTCGTCCGGATCGTCGGAGAGAGCTTCGAGGTCCTTGCCTTGCAGCACAATGGAGTTGGCATTGTTCGAGGGATTTACGTCCAATTGCGTGGTGGTGGACTGCACCTCGACTTTTTCCTGTTGCTCGGCGATACCCAGCGAAATATTCAATCGTGTAACTTGACCCGCGGTTATGACCACGTCGGTCTTGAGAAACAGGGAGAAGCCTTCCGCCACAGCTTTGACCTGGTATTTGCCGGGAGCGAGGTCCTTGAATTCGTAGATCCCTTCCTTGTTCGTGGTGGTGTCCATGGACGCTCCGGATGGAGTCGTCAGCAGCACCGTCGCGCCGGATACGGACGCGCCGGACGGATCGGTTACCTGGCCGCGCAGAGTTCCTCCGGCGGTTTGCGCGTTGACCGGATTTCCTGTCGACAACGCAAATAGCAAACACAAAGCGAGATAAAACACTTTCCAACGGCGGATTCGCATCAACTCTCTTTCCTGTCTCCAAGGGGAAATTGGAATGTGGCTTTTGAACTTCAAGGGGTGCCCATATCGCCTCCGCCACCTGGGCTGAGGCTCCACGGGCTGAGAATAGACGCCGCCCCGGAAGAGGAGGCTTGAAGAATGGGCTCGACACCACCCAACATGGTGATGACCGTGGAAGGTCTATCGCCCTGGCCCGAAGTTGCAACCACCATCACTGCATCGCCTTTCTGAAAGTCGTTCAACGGACTGGCCGGCAACCGGCTAAGCATTTGTTGCAGATCACCGCCACCGCCCCTGGGAGCACCAGCTGCGACGCCTGGGCCTGCTGCGTTGCCGCCGGGCGCTGCGGAAACCTGCCCCTGACCTTGCGTCTGCGGTGCTGCCGCCGCCGTCGAAGGAGTTCCGGGCTGGCCGGCGGATGGCACTCCGGCTGCGGCGCCCGCCCCCATACCCTTTAGACGCATCGCGATGCCCTGCGCCATGCGGTCCGGCAATTTTCGCATCTGCGATTCGGGAGTGACCTTAAGCTCGACCGATTTTTTCGTCGCAAGATCGTTCAGGGTAAGCGTGCCGGCCACAGCGTTCACTCCCGCCACGATCCCCGCGATATTGCGGAATGATCCAGACACAATTTCGGCCGCGGTGAATTCGCTGCCGTCGGCGCTGCGTGCACCGCGCGCTCGTAATTGGTCTCCGGGTTGAATTTGTGTGACGGGAGCGACCGTCGCTTCGTCAAAATTCACCGAACCGGGCGCATAGCGCCGCAGAATGGTGTCTTTGCCCACATGAATGACGATATCCTTGGAGCCCGCGGCGGACAAAGTCTTGATCGTGACCGCGTTCTGGCTCGAGTCCACGCTGCTCACCAGGCCGCCAATTCCATGGCGTTGCCACTCTTCGCGTTCCTTTTGTTGCTTTTCGGCAATGTCCGCCTTCTTCATGGCCACGATCGTCCCGGCAACGAACGACGTTGCGTCCTGGCCCGGCTTTACTCGCACCAGGACGCGGTCTCCGGGTTGTAGATCGCTCAACGGAATAGGCGCCGCTTCCTTCAGGTCTTTTGAACCAGGCGGCACGCGCAGGACTTTTACATCCGCGGGTAGTTGGATCTTCACCTCGGTTCCGCTGTCGGTCGCCAGCGACAAGCTGTCAGCGGAAATGGCTTTAATAGTGCCAACCGCAGGCGGAGTTTTCTGCGGAGCCGCATTCTGCGGGGCGGCAGGCTTCGCGTGCGTTGCTGGACCCATGAAAAGCATCATCAAGCCACAAAGCGAGACCAGAGCGAACCGAACGAATGGACAAAACCTGTGCTTCTGCTCAACCCGCATCAAAACTCTCCGACTATCCCCGTTTTCGTCCAAGGTTGGAAACGCAATCGGCCACCGTTTGCGCTGGAGCGGACGTCCCCGTTTGTTAGACGCGCCGCCCGTCGGAAACCGTTACAACAAACTTATCCCGGGAAAGCGCATTTCGCAGGCTCAAAAATCGATTCATTTAGACTGAGTAGTAACTGAGCAACCACGGATTTTCGGACGATTGACAAACCGTGGATTCAGGCTAATGTGTTGCCTAGCCGGTCCTGCGGCCCGACAAATTCCACTATGGAGAGAACTTCATGACGACGAAGAGGATTGTTCTAAACAGCTTGCTGGGTGTTGGATTGCTTTGTGCAGGCGCGCTCTATGCCCAACGGCCCGTCGAGAATATTGATCCTCACCGGCATCCCAATCTTGCCGAAGCGCAGCACCATCTGCAGCAAGCTTGGGGCAAGGCCGACGAAGCGCAGAAGGAAAACAAAGATGAACTCGGCGGATACGCCGCAAAAGCAAAAGAGCACATCGAAGCGGCCGACCACGAGTTGAAAGCGGCGGCGGAATTCGCCGATCACCGCAGATAAGCGCTGCAAGAACAGCATGGACGATTTGGCGGGAGCGGCCTGTTTGATGAAAGCCGTGAGTTTTTCAATTCGCCTGCCCCGTTGCGTCAGCGCGCAACAGGTAAGAGTTTAAACGCTGCTGTCGGCGGTGGCGGTCTGCAGATAGCGTGCCGGCGTAGTGCCAAGCTGTTTGCGGAACATCGAAATGAACGCGCTCGTGCTACTGTAGCCGGACTCCAGGGCGGCAGCCGTCACTTTTTCACCTCGGGCCAGCAGTTGCATGCCATGGAGAAGGCGAAGTTGCTGGCGCCACTTATTGAAACTCATTTTCGTTTCGTCGAGGAAAACCCTCTGAATTGTCCTTTTGCTTGCGCCGCAATCTTTGCACAGCGCCTTGAGCGTTCTTTGATCGCCAGGATCTGCGTACAGGGCGTGCACGACCCTCATCGCGCGTGTATCGCTGGGGTGCGGCACCTGCAAGGGCGCGCAATCCACGGTTTTCAACTGATCGAGAATGACCTCGACAATACGTTTGTGCGTTGAAACCTTCTTGCTCAGCTTCTGAAATTTGCACGCGTGAAGAATCAATTCCCGCAGCAGCGCCGAGACATTCATGACAAAACACTGGCCGCGGATCGCGCGGCAAAGTTTCGGCAGAAAATACAGGGTTCTCATGGAAACCTGGCCGGACATCTCCACGGAATGAGGGGTGTTCGCGGGAATCCACACGGCTCGCAATGGCGGCACGACCCAGACGCCCTGCTTCGTCCGCAGGGTCATCACTCCCATCGAAGCGAAGAGCAGTTGATCCTCGGGATGGGAGTGTTCCTCGATGAAGTATCCATCTTTGAGGTCGGCGGAGAAACTTGCGACATCGGCCAGCAAACGGCCGTTACGGCTGAAAAGGATGCTCTGGCACTTGTGCGACATTCCTTGTCACTTTAGCGAAAGCGGTCCCGGTGGACAAGTGCTATTTCTGCCCGTAGGCACGGCACGCGGAGGCGAAAATGCTGGATTCGGCAAAGTTGGTTGGTTTCGTCCCTACTACCGATTACGAGAAAGCGCGCGCTTTCTACGAAGGAAAGCTCGGATTTGAGTTTGTGAGCCTGGATCAATACGCGTTGGTGATGAAAGTCGGCGGGCACAGGATCCGAATTTCAAAGATCCCGAATTTCAAGCCGCTGCAAGGAACGATCCTTGGTTGGGAAGTAGAAAACATCGAAGCCGCCGCGAAGTGGCTCTGCGACCGAGGCGTCGCGACCGAAAAATTCCCCTTTGTTCAGGATCGCGAACTCGGAATCTGGACAACTCCCAACGGCGACAAAGTAGCGTGGTTCAAAGATCCGGACGGCAATATCCTTGGCGTGAGCCAGCATCCTTCCTAAAATCGATGCAACGCTCGGAGCGGCTGCGGCACCAGCCGTAACTTTCCAGCGGGATCGGACGAACAATCTTACAGAAGGAAAAGGGCTAGAGAGGGTAGGCCCGAAAATGTGGGACCCTGCCCTCATGGCCCGAAGGTGCGAAGCGCAGTATTTGCAGGCCGGCGAACTTCCTTGATCCGTCTTGAGCCCACCACGCCACACCGGCGCCGGAAACCCATCAAAGACCACTCGCATGGTTACTTTAACGGGCCCCGGCAATTTGGAATATTATTCCGGATAAGGCGGGTGTCAAGTCTGGGTTGTATCCTGGTCCGCCAGACCGCCAACCTCGGACGATATCCCCAAAAATGCTTAGACGCATTTGCATTTCGGCACCCCTTGCGTAACCTGGCAAAACTGGAGCGTCTTTAACGGAGATGGTCGCGCCCTACAGTGATGCTCGGCCGACGCAAGCTCGCAAGAATGCGTTTGATGTTGGGGAGTATGGCACGGGAATGTGCGCCAATCGTTTGCGACTGGGATGCGACGGCCTCGGGCATATCGCGTATTTGTAGTTGTGGAAGGATTAGGTCATGGAGTTGAAGGAAGCGCTCATCGAAGTCTGGCGACAAGTGCTGGTTGAAGATGCTCGGAGCGTGCAACTTGGCGGTGACAGTTTTCCCGTTCGCCGAACGTTCAAGCAACAGTTGCGGCAGGTAGATTTTGTGTTTGAACAGAACGATATCCGGGGGCTCGAGCAGAACCCGGAAACAAAATCGGAGTGGGCTCGGATGGCCCGCTCTGGGAAGAAAGTGATGCAGTTCCTCATGGAAGGCCGCTACGTTGCCAATGTCGTGGACGGCAAAGTGAAGTTTTATAATGACCCCGTTTCGGGGAATTGAGACACCGGGTCGGGGACTTCCAAGGTCTACTACCCGAAGCCGTGCGCCCACAGCTAGCGAGCCTCAGAATAGGTTACAAGGCGGGAGCCTTTGGGTTCCGGCGTTTTTCTGGTGGCAAAGGAAAATCGAAATAAGGCCATTGACTTTCAACGCGATACTGGAAATCTCTTGACGACGCAACGACAAATGAAAGACCACATATCATTAATTCGAGTTTCTGAACTGGAAGCCGGCACGTTCGAGGCTTCCTGTCCCGCTATCTGGACCCCAACCTCGTGGGCCGGTAGAATCATTCGGAACGTGACGCTGAAATAAAGGGACGGAGGCCGCGTGAGGTTTCCATGGTCTCATTCGGTGATCGCTTGCAGCCTGATCGCATCACTTTGCTCCGTCGATGAATCTCACGCTGCGTTTCAAACAACACCTTCGGCAACGGCTTTGCTCCTGGCGCAAGATATGCGCCACTCGCGTTCCGGTATTGAGTGGCGGGACGCGCAATCTCCGTTTACACCTGGAATTGGAGCAATTATCGGCGGGCCCGGGAACGCGCCTGAGACCGGTTCACCCATGTATGTGTGTCGTGCGCAAGTGCAAGGGAGTGTGACACCGGGTAAATGGGTGAAGGGCAACTGCAACGTCGCCTACAACGGCTCAGAGGTAGTAATGGCTCAATATCAGGTGGCATACGGCAACGCCCTGTGGCAGCCATATTCAGCATCTTTTTATGGTCTGATTCGAACCGGGACCGATAGCGATGGCACGCCGCTGTTCTCTTGCCGCGTTCATTACGACCCTGGCTTCCCGCAGGGCGACCAAGGAAACCAACCGGGCAAACTGCTCAACGGGACATGTCGAATTCCTTACGGTGGAGGGGAACTCGTCATTAACCCGCCGTTCCAGGCGCTCTATGCCGAGGGGGCCTACCCTCCGTATCCGCCCCCTTACCCGTATCCACCGTACTCGCCGTACCCGCCGCCTCTTCCGCCGCAGCCAGCGTACCCTACGCCAAATCCAAGCACGGTCACCTGGAGAGCGGCTCGCGGCGGAGGTCAGCCTGGACCTGGCGCCATAGAAGGTGGCCCTGGCTACGGACCAGAACCCGACGCCCCTCTCTACATATGCCGCGCAGGAGACAACTATTACGGTGGCGGCGGCCTGTACCCCGGGAAGTGGGTTCAAGGTAAATGCAGTATTGCGCTCGATGGACGGGAACTGAAGGAAAACGTCTTCGATGTTGCGTACGGGTCAGCGACGTGGGGTTCGTTCGGGGGAATGATTACGCCGGACATGGTGGTGGGTGGCGTCGACAAGGATCAAACGCCGCTCTATATTTGCCGCGTGCCGCACTTCAAGCCCGCCTTCAGCGAGAAAGGAAATCAGCCCGGTTACCTCAACGGAGGAGTGTGCTTCGTGCCCTACGGATCTGGAACAACAAACAATCCGCCATTTGAGGTCCTGTTCAACGCTCCGAGCGGTAGCGGCGGAACGGCTACTTCCAGCGCGCCGGCACCGCTGGGACTGCTTGTGTCGTTCGACTCGGGGACGTCCGCGGCAGCCGGAACCATCGTGGTAACGAACGGCGCTACCGGAAAAATCGTAAGCCGGCAACTCGCACCCAACATGACGGCCGCAGCATGTCTAGAGGTGTTGCAGCAGGCAGCCTTCGAAGCGGGACTGCAGATCCAAAGTGACCCCAAAGGCTTAAAGCTCGCGGGATCGAACAACACCGTGCAGGTCACTGGCGCAAACGTGACGATGACTCCGTATTAGATCGTCTCCCGTGTATCTGGTTGAATGACTTCCACGCAAGCGATAACGGAGGCGTGTGGAACTCGAATTCTCGACGTGTATTGATAGCATGTAAGTTACTGATTCTAGGCAGTCCTGGAACGCGTGAAAAGCGCAGAATCACCCGATTCAGGCAGACATGCGAGAGACGGATTTTTCCGACCGATTTTGCAGGGGGATGAATGAGAGAAGAAACTAAGCTGGAACTGCACAGGAAGAGCGCGGAGAAGTTCGATCAGGCATTGGGGTCGCCGCCGGTCACCGAGGCGAATCAGTGAAGAGAAACGTCTGGCGCGGCAAGCTGCATCTCGGCATATTCTCGCTGTGCACTACTTCGGTCTTGGTCGTTGTAGCTCTCCTCTGGGCGGATGGAGGTTATCGCGGGTCCAATTCGACTCTTGGTCCTACAGTTTTCGCCGTATTGTAATCGGCAGCATCCTGTACGAACCTCGCGGAACAATATTCAGTGCCACTGAGGTTAGGAGCCAAACTGGCGCGGGAAAGGCCCAGCTCTGACGCTGGGCCTTTTTGTTTTGGTGTTGAGTTATCTACTCGGATTTACAACGCGGATCAACCTGAACCAGCAACGATTCCACTTTCGCTATCTTTTGTTTGAGTTCCAGTGCCTGAGCGTCGATGAGCGAACTCGCGTTTCGACCTTTTGTACTGTCTCGAGCGCCTTGCGGGCGTTGTCGGCGTTCCGCTTCACTCGGTCCGGTTGGGCTGGTTATCAATGCGCTCTCGCAGAACGAGGTATATGCTGGCGCACTTAAAGCCACAGCTCGGTTTATGTGTCAGCGACATTCGTATTTTACGCTGAGACGGAGGAGCATGCGCGAGTCGATGCGAGAGGATTTGCGGGCGGAAATCCAAAGGAAGATCGCGGAGAGTTTTGAGAACGCCAGAGGCCACAGCCCCCGGCACCGAGGCGAATCAGCGAAGAGGAACGTCTGGCAAGGACGGCGGAATACGCCGACTTGCTGTATCGCTCGGCCATAAAAACGACACGCCGTCAGACAGCCAATTTCGAAACACGGCAGACAGATTTCGGCACAATTTACTTGCAAACCGCAAGTGAATCGCGGCAAACTGTGTACAGTCCTACAGCGGACAGGCCCTGTAGCTCAGGCCTTTGAGGCTGAGGGGATTTTCGTAGGGTAAACCGACCAACTTACCTACGGGTTGGAAAACCCTCACCTCTGCGGGTGAGCTACAGGGCACCAACGGGCAATAAGATATATTTTCATTGTCGGGGCCATTATTCAATGGTGGTGTTGACCAGCGGGCCAGCCCCCAGCTCGACAAGGGCTTCGGTACGGTATAATTCCCTTCCCCGTATCCTCCGCACTTTAAAGCGGAGTTCCCCATGATCGGTTTTGAATCCGAAGAAGTTCAACTGCGAAAACGTTCGCGAACATCTGCGCAGGATATCGGACGAAGAATTAATTAGATTCGGGAGGTCTTTGCGCAACCTGTGCCGAATTAAGAGAGTGAGCGCGACGCCCGATAATTTTGAGATGCAATTGAAGGAAGCGAGGGCGGAATGGATACGGAGGCATCCGGCATCGGGCGGCAGTCTATGCTCGGTTAAGCGTGTGGCAACCCTACACGGTCATTATCAAATGGACGGCGATGCCGAAGCGGTTGTTAGACAGTTTTTCGACGCGTAAAACTTCAGCCAAATATTCGCAGTTTGTCGGGTCGTTTACAAACGTATAAGGAAAGGTGAGCAACAAGCGCATGCCCTTGTAGTAGCCGGCACGATGAGAATGAAAGTAAATGCCCTTCTTAGATACATTCATGCTCATAGGCAGGTCTTCAAAGTGTTCATCGCACGGCTCTGAAGGACGGACTCGCAATAGCTTGTTCAGCTTGGCTCGTCCGGTGAGCCGCTTCTCCGCTTGTCGAGTTTGGTTTGACATGGTGTTTACTCATCATCGAGCGCACAGGCTTGAAACGTCAACGCCATGCGCCGAATCCGTTACTGACACTAGCGGACTTCTCAGGACGAAATACGTACCGTGGAACCCCGATACCTTCGGGTTAGCCGACTATTCGGGACCCGGCGAACTGCGATGACCGCAGGTCTCAGCGAACCGTGCAAGGCATGCCTGACCGCCATCAGGTACCCGACGGCCGATTTGTAAACAATCTCTCCTTAAGCGCCACTCAAAGACTTGCACTCCATTTGGACTCCCAACGGCTGGTCTCCGCCGTTGTCGACGAAGACTGCTTGCGCCTGTGAGCCTCGCTCGACAGCTCGGCCGCGAGCCCGAGCGCAGAAGATTCGCTGCTATTGCGGTTTTTTCGCTGCTTTAAGGAGGATGATGTCCGCAGTGACGCTGCCACGCGCAGCCGCCAGAGATTTGCCATCGGTCGACCAGGCGAAATTGTAGATCCGACCGGACGGGAAATGCGTGAGCTGTTTCGGCGCACCACCGGAGAGCGGTTGGCGCCAGATGTCGGTTACTCCGCCTCGCGTGATCGAGTAATCGATAGCACGCCCATCGGGGGACCAATTGGTTAGACCGCCTCCGGGCGGGAACTCGAAGGAGTACAGCACTTGTCCAGCTTGCACCGAAGCAACGTTCATCTTGACGCGCGTGCCCAGATTGTCCGGATTCTGCCAGTTGTAGAGGGCCAGCTGGGAGTCTGGGGAGAGCGAGGAGAACCCGACCAGGCCGCCAGACGCAGGAATGGGCAGGACCCTCGGCTGTGCACCTCCACTGCTAGGAACCAGATAAAGACCGTGCGGGTCATCACGGATGTACGTAACCCACTGTCCGTCCGGCGAACAATGCGGAAAAGCAATGAACCCAGTTGCCGCTATCTGAACGGGGTTGCTACCGTTGGCATCCATCCGCCAAATATTGGTCTGCTCGTTTTCGGCGGCTTGATACACGATGTGCTTGCCGTCGCCGCAACCGACGGAGAAGAGAATGTGTCGCTCACTGCCTGCGACCAGGGTGGGTTTACTGCCATCGGTAGCGACGGAATAGACTTCGCCTCCATCCGTGGAGTAAACAAAGTGATTCTTACCGAGAAAAGATACAAGGTTGACGGGCGAGCCGCCTGAGGTAATCTGCCGGGCTTTCGCGGAATCACCATTGGGGAGAAGCCACACATCCGAGCTGCGATTGTTTTCGATGGCCACAAGCGAAGAACCGTCCCTGGAAAGATCCAGCCACTGCAGGCTGTAGTTGGTAAGGTCGTGGGACAGGCGATGCACCTCGCCGCTCGGGTAGGAAATTGTGTACAGCTGTCCTCGACTGTTGGGACCGCGTTCAGAAATGGGGATCAGCAACGCGCTGCCGTCAGGAAGCCAAGTGGGTTGGCCGAGATCCTCGCGAGTCGAGTACAACAAACGAGAGGATCCATCGTCGGGAGAAACGGCGTAAAGGCTTTGCTGATTGTTTGGCTCATAGAGCAGATACACGATAGTCTTGCCGTCGGGCGACCACGCGGGCCGTACCAGGGTGCTTACCTCGGCGCTGCCGGGTTTGGCGCGGACAGTACGTTCTCCGCTACCATCGGCACTGGCTACGAGGAGATGCACTTGTCCATTTTCGGGATGACCGCGTAGGAACGCGAAGCGTTTGCCATCGGGTGAGAAACTGGGAGCGGTGTCAATATCACTTCCCACCTTTACGGGTGATCCGCCGAGAACCGGAATTTTGTACAAGTAGCTGAAGAGGGCATTTTCCTTGCTGGAAGGGACGTAGTAGATGTAGTTGGCGTCGGGCGAAAACGCTAGCCCGAAAAACGTCACCACATCTGGTGGAATCACCTGGACGTCGCTGCCCGTGGCGACCTGGCGGACCATCAGGCTCTGCTTTTCACCATCCACTAAAACGTAAACCACATATTGGCCATCGGGAGAGATGGCGACACCCGACGCTTTGCCGGTGCGCGTAAGCTTGGTGATTTCCATATCCTGAAGGTTCAGGGCAGTTTTGCGGCTGGCGAATTTGAAGTACGCGAATGACGCAGCGCCGAGGACAACGACAGCCAGCGCCAAACCAACAAAGAGACCTGTTTTGCTTTTTTGTCCGGTGGGTACCGCGGCAGCGCTTGTCGCAGCTGCGGGAGCTTGCCCCCCAGACGCCAATGTCGGAGGCACCGACCCAGAAGAGCGCACGGCATCGACGGCTTCGGGCGCGGAAATATGGCTGGAACTGGTGTCGCGCTGCAGGCGCTTGAGATCTGCGTGCATGTCCGAAGCATGCTGGTAGCGCAGGTTGCGATCCTTTTCGAGCGCCTTGCTGAGGATGCGTTCGAGGTCTACGGGCAGATCGGCATTGAGCCGAACCGGGGGAATCGGTGGACGATTCAAGATCGCGTCGAAAATGGTGGCGGTGCTTTCGCCTCGGAACGGCAATTGTCCGGTGGCCATCTCATAGAGGACTGCGCCGAAAGAAAACAGGTCGGTGCGGGCATCGAGTTCCTTGGCGCGCGCCTGTTCAGGAGACATGTACGCCACTGTGCCGAGCGTGCTCCCGGGACTGGTGAGCTGGTCGGCGGAAACACCCTGCGTAGCAAGGGTCTCGACCACAGCTGGGGTAGCGGAAGCCACTTTGGCGAGACCGAAATCCAGAATCTTCGCGTGGCCGCGCGAATTGACGAAAAGATTTGCGGGCTTGATGTCGCGATGCACGATGCCTTTCGAGTGCGCGGCGTCGAGCGCATCCGCGACGTCGATCGCGATGGTCAGCATCGCATCGAGCTCCATCGGCCGATTGCTGATGATGTGCTTAAGCGTTTTGCCTTCCAGGTATTCCATGGCGATGAACGCCTTGCCGCTGTCCTCGCCGATATCGTAGATGGTGCAAATATTCGGGTGATTGAGCGCGGAAGCCGCTTGGGCTTCACGCTGGAAACGCATCAGTGCTTGGGGATCTTTGGCGACGGCGTCCGGCAAAAATTTCAGCGCCACAAAACGCTTCAGGCGTGCGTCTTCGGCCTTATAGACCACGCCCATTCCGCCGCCGCCCAACTTCTCCAGAACGCGGTAGTGAGAGATGATCTGGCCGAGAAGGACAGAGGTGTCCGACATGTGCTGGCATTGTAAATACGCGCGTAATTGAAGTCAACGAAAGCAGCGAAAGCAGGCTTCGCCTGCGACGACCAGTGAAGTGCTCCCCAAAATTCGGACCACGCATTAAGGTGTAAAATCGCTGCCTCGGAAAGCGAGCAAAGATGAAATCGAGGCAACGGCGAAACTTCAGCGCGGAAATGAAAGCACGAATCGCTCTGGAGGCCATCAAGGAACAGAAGACCATTCAGGAAATTGCTTCGCATTACGGGGTGCATCCCAGCCAGGTGACGAAGTGGAAGCGGCAAGCGATTCAAGGAGCGCCGGAACTGTTCGCGGATCGGCGGTCGCAGCCAGACACGAGCGAGGAAGCGCTGAAGGCGGAGTTGTACCAGCAGATTGGACAGTTGCAGGTGGAGCTGGACTGGCTTTAAAAAAAGTCCGGTTTATCGCGATAGAGCAGAGGCAGGGATGGATTTCAGCGCACAGAGAACTGAGCATACGGCAGCAGTGCCGCTTGGCGGGTGTTTCGCGGTCGGGGTGGTATTACGAGGTGGAACCGGAAGCGGCCGAGAATTTGCGCTTGATGCGGTTGATCGACGAGCAATACACACGGACGCCGTTTTACGGAATCCGGAGGACGGGTTGGTGGCTGGGCGAGCAAGGATACGCGGTCAACGCGAAACGGGTACGCCGGCTGATGCGGCAGATGGGGCTGGAAGCGATCTATCCAAAGCCACGGCTGTCGGTTCCCGGGTTAGGACACAAGATCTATCCGTATCGGCTGCGCAGCCTCAAGATCGATCGGCCCGACCACGTTTGGGCCGGCGATATCACCTACATTCGCCTGCGGCAGGGCTTTGTTTATCTGGTGGCGATCATGGACTGGTTCAGCCGTTATGTGCTGGCGTGGGAAGTATCGATTTCGTTGGAGAGCGCCTTTTGCGTGGCGGCCCTGGACTGGGCATTGACGACGACACGGCCGGAGATCTTCAATACCCACCAAGGGGCGCAGTTCACCAGCGAGGTTTTTACGAACCGTCTCGAGAAGCGGGACATCACGATCAGCATGGACGGGTGTGGACGAGCGATCGACAACATTTTCATCGAGCGTTTATGGCGGACGGTGAAATACGAAGAGGTTTATCTGAAGGATTGTGTCAACGTGCTGGAAGCGGTCTCCAACCTGAAAAGTTACTTCGCGTTTTACAATCACGAACGCCCGCATCAGTCCTTGGGCTATCAGACGCCAGCAGCAATCTACTTCGGGAAAGTGCAACGGCCTTGAGGAGGGGCAAAAGCGGGGGTGCGGTGGGTCGACCGGGTTGGCGTTCGTCGTTCCTGGGCGATCCTGGTGCGAACTTTTTCTGTGGAAAACGAGAGCGAGTCACGAAGAAAGAAAAAAGTAGCAAAAAAAAAGAAAAGAGGGCCTGTGGAAACTGACGCCCACAGGCCCAACAACAAGGATCTATCTATACTAAAACGGGGATCCAATGAACAGAAGAGCATTCCTCAAAGCAATCGGATCGGTGGCGCTGCAGCCGATGTTGCCGCGCCGCCTCCTCGCTGAAGCCGCTCCGGCCGCTAGCGGATTCCGTCGTCGCCGTCCGTCCGATGCCGCGTGGCCATCGCAGGCCGACTGGAAGCGCCTGAACGATGCCGTCGGCAGAAATTTGATTCGCGTCGACTCTCCCATCTCCGTACTTGGCACCGATGCCGATGGCGCCGCAGCGAAGGAGCTCGCGGCGAATTTGAAAAATCCCTACTACATCGGCGAGCAGCCCGGGCTCACGCAAAGCTCCGGATGGCTCGATGCGTGGGCGAGCAAGCCGAGCGTCTATGCGGTCGCGGCGCGCAATACCAATGACGTTGCGGCGGCAGTTAACTTTGCGCGCGACAATGACTTGCGCTTGGTGGTCAAGGGCGGCGGTCATAGCTATCAGGGCACATCCAATGCGCCCGATTCTCTTCTCATCTGGACGCGCCACATGAACGATATCGCGATGTATGACGCGTTCGTTCCGAGCGGATGCGAGCACACGATGCAGCCGCAGCCGGCGGTTACGTTCGGCACCGGCATCATTGGAATGCAGGCTTACGACGCGGTTACAACCAAAGCGGGAAAATACATCCAAGGCGGCGGATGCCTGACCGTCGGCCTCGCGGGTCTGATCCAGGGCGGCGGCTTTGGAAGCTACTCCAAGCGCTATGGCACCGGGGCGGGCAGCTTGCTCGAAGCCGAAGTCGTCACCGCCGACGGCCAGATTCGAATCGCGAATGCGTGCACCAATCCCGATCTGTTCTGGGCTTTGAAAGGCGGAGGAGGTGGCACCTTCGGTGTCGTTAGCAGGATGACGGTGCGCGCGCACGAGCTGCCCGAGTTTTTCGGCGCGGCAAACATCACGATCAAAGCGTCCTCCGATGATGGGTACCGCGGCCTCATCCGCGACATCGTCGCCTTCTATCGCGATCATCTCTTCAACGAGCATTGGGGTGAGCAAGTCCATGTGAGGCCCGACAACACGCTCGAGGTCAAAATGGTTTCGGCGGGCTTGAGTACCGAGCAAGCAAGGCAAATCTGGCAGCCGTTTCTGGATTCGGTGAAGCATTCGTCACAATGCTCGATCAAAGGCATCACGTCCATCGGGAGCATACCGGCGCGGCACTGGTGGGATCCGCAGTGGTGGAAGGAGCACTGGCCGGAGATCGCGTTTCCGCGCGACGGCGCGATGCACGCTATCATCGACGACGTCCTGCTGTATGTGATGCATCAGCCTGTTTTCACATTCGACCCGCGGCCCGGTGCGAGTCCCAACAACGCGTGGTGGGTCGGAAACACGGGCGAGGCATCGATCTTCTGGTGGGCATATCAGTCGCTATGGCTGCCCGAGTCACTACTCGAGACTAGCTCGCAGCACAGCCTAGCCGATGCGCTATTCGCAGCGTCCCGCTATGCGGGAATCGAACTCCACTTCAACAAGGGCCTTGCCGGAGCACCTCCCGATGCGATCGCGGCCGCGAAGGACACCGCCACGAATCCATCGGTGCTGTCAGCATTTGCGCTGGCGATCGTTGCCGATGGGCAAGGGCCGTCGTATCCCGGCATCGCCGGCCATGAGCCATCGGTCGAGGCTGGGCGCAAAGCCGCCGCGCGCATCGATCAGTGCATGAGTGAGCTTCGCGCGGTCGCGCCCAACGGCGGAGCCTACGTGAGCGAGAGCAACTACTTCGAGAAGAACTTCCAGCAAGCATACTGGGGCAGCAACTATCCGCGCCTCCTCGAGATCAAGAAGAAATACGATCCTTCAGGACTGTTCATCGTTCACAATGGAGTAGGGTCTGCGGAGTGGAGCGCCGACGGCTTCACTAAGCTCTGATTCGCTCTGCTAGCTCTTGGAGCACTTCCTATTGCTCGGCAATTCGCCCTTTACTGCCATGGACGGATCGAAGTCCTATTCTGATACTACGGAGGTAGGAGAGAGCGACATTCCCGTCCCCGACGAGAAAAGCGCAGAGCAAGCCGCCACCTTCCTACGTAAGCTGATAGCGGACAGCCAGAGATCGCATGCGACAACCGACGAACCATGAAATGGGAAATGGATGCTATAATGTATTGCAGGCAGCGATCCACCTTAAGAAGGCTAAATTTCGGTCCGAAGGATGGGGAGCACCACACAGGTTATGGTTCACGAGGCTATTGTGGCCAAAGGCTTAGCGCCGAAAACCGTGCATGAAATCGTGAACAGAGTTCGCACTGCACCTAACAGCATCGAACATCGTGTTCCTTATTGAATCGCATAAAAACATGAAGTAGCGACGACCCGGTGCCATCGCCCCCGCACGCCGGGAGTCTCTTCCGGTGCCATATCTGCGGGTCCCCGGCGAGTCCAGATATTGCCCGGTCACGCGGTTGCCGCTACAGGTTGGCCGAAAGACTTCACGCCCGCCGCCTCATCATTCGCGATGTCGAAGATGGTATACAGTTTTGTGAGTTGCATTACGTCTCTCACTTTATTCGTGAGGTTGAATAGTTTCAGTTCTCCACCCTGCTTCCGCAGGTTCGTGAAGGAACTGACCAGAGCACCCAAGCCCGAACTGTCGATGTAATTGACATCGCCAAGATTGAGCAAAATCTGAGTATGTCCCTCGCGAAGCAGGTCGCAAACTAGGGCGCGAACCGCTGCGCTCTCTTGGCCATGTTCAATCCGTCCGCTAATGTCTACCACCGTGACGCGACCAACCTGCCGAGTACTTGTCGTCATTTTCATTGGCAACCTCCTGAGACATTTGAAAGCACTTTCACTTTCGCGTCAGCGCGGGAATCACCGAAGCCAGCTTCCGGTCAATGTGTGGTTCGTTGCGTAGGCCGACTGAATGCAGCAAACAATGCTTACCAGAAGCGACATTGCATCCTTCTCATGAGGAAAGTGTGAGCTAATAAGTCTCCGAAAGCTGTCCAATTTTGAACGTGTTGTAGAACAGCGTCCCCGTGCCAAAGAAGCCCAATCCCGCGCCCGACGTTATTTTTCCAGTTCAAATCCGCCGGGCTTCCAAGTTTTGTCGCACCACGGCTGTAGCGGACCGTACATGGGGGCGCCGGGTTCCAAGGAGCAGAAAGCCCGCGACATATTCGAATTGGCGCAGCAAGTGCCGGTCGAGGAAGTGCCCATGTTATTTCTGGTGTGCGGCGGAGAGGATGGAAGCGCAGAGGAGACCCATGCTTTCCTGGCAGCGCTGGCCAAACGCCATATACCTTACGAGTACCGCGAACTCTCTCCTCGTGGGCACGACTGGAGAATCTTGAACGAGGAAATCCTTGTGTTTCTGGACACACTTGAAAAGCTGGACGGTTTTGAACCACTGCGTGAAGAGGCCGTCGAACGGCACAATCGTTAGGCAGCCTGAGGAGTGAGCCTCATGGGACTCGCCAGTTTCCGGTTGGTCTCTAATCTTTTGCAACCTGCCGCTCGCTGATGAGCGCGGTTTGTTCTTTCCCGAAGTCAATCTGATAGTGCAAACCGCCCGTCTTGTCGATGATCGCCTTAATTACGGCGTCTACGATCTTGCCGCCGTGCATGCTGACCCGAATTTTGTCGCCGACTCGGGGCTGTTTGGCAGGCATGAGGCCAGTCTAGCAGAGTGGGTGTTGGGGTGAGGGATGGCTTTGATGGTTGTCTGGCTTGTCTTCATAACCTATTCGCCCAAGCAAATAGCGTACATCGGTATCATTAGTCTTTCGTCTTTGACCTCGACGAGGGTTGTTTCCAAAAGATTCTGCCTCAAATTCCGCTGTCTCGCTTCGACCGTTCCAAGCGAACCCCAGCTGGCCTCCTTTATATCGAGAACCCAATCGAATGCGTCTCGAAACTCGGCCTCGTGGTGGCTGCTTGCGGGACCGACGACGTTTTGAGGGAGGGCGCGATAGTAGGTTTTCATGACATTGCAAGAATATTGCTTCTCGCAGATGCTAGCTGTCCGCTTTTGGACAGTCTTTCTGGGCTGCCTGAAAACCGCACAGACATCGCGCCTACAGACGGGTATATTTTTGACAATTCCTGTCTCTTGCCTGCGGCACTGTTTGAATTTACCCTCATTCAAAATGCCGCAGGCCCTTGCTGGATGTCAGGGGTTGAGTGGGAGACGCGGATGTGGTCGCGGACTTTGGGCTGTTTGGCAGGCATAGCGGGAGTTTAGCAGCTTGGCCTTCGGGTCGGGCGATTCCCAACTGCCTCTGGCAAAGAAGCCGTCTTTCGAGTATCTGAAATAGTTGGACTGTGCGGATACGTGCGTGTCATTAGCATGGGAACCCACGAAAATTGCGATGCCCCCGCCCTGTTTTTGAGGCGGCGGATGGTACCTACCTGCGACGCGGAAGCTGATACTTTGCTACAGGCACAAACGTAGAATGGTTACCAGCGGGCGTGCCCGCCATCCAGATTTCTTGCACTCTCAACGACAAGAACAGGAAGTGTTTTAATGCAAATGACCTTTTTTGACGCGGTGAAGGCATGCCTTTCCAAATATGCCGATTTCAGTGGGCGGGCAACGCGCTCCGAGTATTGGTACTTCTTTCTTGCCGTCTTGCTCGGGAGTGCCGCCACATCGGTCATCTCTGTAAGGGCTTATACGCTGTTCGCGCTCGCGACTCTACTGCCGATGGTCGCAGCGAGCGAGGCGACTGCATGATACTCACCGAAGTGGATGGCTACAACTTCTCGCACTGGTTCCTTTCGGTGTGATTGTGGTCATGATTCTTTTGGCACGAAGGACCAAAGAGCGACGCCAATAACCGGGGGCTGCGGGCCGCACTCCGGCGTCCCGGGAGTGTGACATGTTTGTTCAAGCGGAGATGATTCTGTCAGGCGCGTTCGAGTCCCGTTCGATCGAGGCCGCGGGGTGCTGGCACCCTGTCATTTCATCCCAACGGTCTGAACCCGTCCACGCTTACGAAAAGAATGCCTCGCCGAGTTGTACTCTTCTGAGGGACGGCACGAGCTTATCCCAAACCAATAATTTTGAAACGAAAGCGGCGGCACCTGCTTGTTGTACTTCATTCACCATTTCAGGAATGTCGTATTGGCTGAGGCTCAAAATTTTCGCTTGTGGCAACGCCTTGTGAATTAACCGTATCGCCTCAATCCCGTCCATCCTTGGCATTATGATGTCCATGATTACGACATCGGGTTTAAGTTCCAATGCCTTGACGAGCGCGTCGCGGCCATCGATGGCTTCGGCGCAAACCTTGATGTCTTTCTCTTCGGAAAGGACGGCGCGCACGCCTCGACGTATGAAATCTTGGTCGTCTGCAATCAGGACGCGCATAAACTAGACCTCTGCGAGGACTCTACTTAAGCCAAAGACGCGGCTAAATACATGATTCGCCTTAGTGCAGTCAAAATGACAATACAGGGTTCCCTCGATCAGCGACATCAGTAGCAATCTAATAATGTTCAGGTAGTCGACTTGTAGTTCTTGCATTTACAGCCCGGATAGTTACAGGGATAGCAGCCGCTTACTGGCTTCGTGGGAGAGTGAATCGAAATGCCGTGGCCGCACTTGCACGGTTTGAATCTACTTTGATTGCCTTTCATTTTCAAAATAATCTCACAGACTGACTTTATCAGCCTCGTTGGAATTTCAGAATATTTGCCGGCGATTCGGAATGCGCCTCTTTTGAATGTGGATCAGGAGGTGAGGCGGGACAACTCGCGGAGAAAGCGCGCTCAAAGTATCCGGAGCGAGAGCGGAAAACGATTGGGGTCGGGGTGGTTCGGAGCAAAGCCTAGCACAATCCAAATCTCCGAAAAACGAAGCTACAGTAAAGCGATTTTGTTTTGCTGAAAAACTAATATCCAAAGGAACTCCTAAGCATCCTATTCTGCCAAAAAGGTAAGATAGCCCCACGCATGCCGGGCCACAAGAGCATGCCCAACCAGGAGCAACACATGGTGACCATAGCGTCAGCTGAAATCTCACGTCGTCAGTTTCTCGCCGCAGGAGGTCTTGCGGCTGCGACAGCCTGCCTCGCTCCAACCGCTTTGTTCGCTGATTCCGAGGACGTGCTTGTTCCAGGGGGTTTAAAGGCCGCGGCAACTGCAAAAGTCACAGTTCAGGCGCTTCGCCGCAATATAAGCGTTCTTCTAGGTGCGGGTGGAAATATCGCCGTCCTTACCGGCCCCGACGGAAAGCTGCTCGTCGATGCTGAAATCGTCACCGCGCGTCCACATGTTTCCGCAGCGTTGGCGAGCATTAATGCGGACCCCGTCAAACAATTGATAAACACTCACTGGCACTTCGATCACACTGGAGGGAACGAGTGGCTTCACGACGCCGGAGCCAGCATCCTGGCACAAGAGAACACGCGCAATCATCTTTCAAAAGAGACGCGCGTCGAAGGTTGGAAGCACACTTTCCCGGCCGCACCGGCGGGCGCTATCCCTTCAACAGTCTTCAAAGAGGACCACACTCTGCACGCCAACGGCACCACTCTGATTCTTAAGCATTACTCGCCGGCCCACACGGATTCCGACATTTCCGTGCACTTCGTAGAGGCCGACATTTTTCACACTGGGGACACTTTTTGGAACCGCGATTACCCGTTCATCGATTACTCGACCAGCGGCAGCATTGACGGGACCATACGCGCAGCAGAAGCAAACATTGCAACAGTAACCGACAAGATGATCGTCATTCCCGGGCACGGGGCCGTGGGCGGCAAAGCCGACTTGATTTTATTCCGAGACGTTTTGGTTGAAATCCGCGACAAAGTCGCAGTTCTCAAAAAACAGGGTAAGCCCTTGGTTGAAGTTGTCGCCGCCAAGCCTAGCGCGCGGTATGACGCGGAATGGGGCAACCTCTTCATGAGCCCCAGCGCGTTTATTGCATTGGTCTATCAGGGTGTCTGAAGGAATTGATCTGGCCGCGATGAAGGCCCGCTCGAAGTACCAGAGCGAGAGCGGAAAACGATGGGGATCGGGGTGAATTGGAATTCCGGGACAACCAGAAGCGATTGCAGCATAATCTACCTCCCGGCTCTGCATCTCTGAAAGGAGAATTTTATGGCAACGATCACCACGAAAGACGGCATTCAGATTTATTACAAGGACTGGGGTAAAGGACAACCCATTGTTTTCAGCCACGGTTGGCCTCTGAGCGCGGACGATTGGGACACACAGATGTTGTTCTTCGGCCAACGTGGCTATCGCGTGATTGCTCACGACCGGCGGGGTCACGGGCGTTCCAGCCAGACTTGGGACGGTCATGACATGGATCATTATGCCGACGACCTGGCGGCGCTGATCGCACATCTCGACCTCAAGGATGCGATTCATGTCGGACACTCGACCGGCGGCGGCGAAGTGGTGCACTATCTGGCTCGCCACGGCGAAAGCAGGGTCGCAAAAGCGGCCATCATTAGCGCGGTGCCGCCCCTGATGCTGAAGACGCCGGCCAATCCGACCGGGCAGCCCAAGGAGGTGTTTGACGGATTGCAGGCGCAGCTCGCCGCCAACCGAGCCCAGTTCTATTACGATGTGCCCGCTGGACCGTTCTATGGTTACAACCGGCCCGGTGCGAAACCCTCTCAGGGGGTGATCTGGAATTGGTGGCGCCAAGGCATGATGGGAGGCACCAAGGCGCACTATGATGGCATTGTCGCCTTCTCTCAGACGGACTTCACCGCAGATCTAAAGAAGATCACTGTGCCAGTGCTAGTTATGCATAGCGAGGACGACCAAATCGTGCCTTATGTGGCGGCTGGACCGCTGTCAGCAAAGTTGCTTCGGAATAGCACCTTTAAAAGCTACAAGGGCTTTCCGCATGGCATGCCCACCACGGAGGCCGACACGATTAACGCCGACCTGCTCGCATTCTTAAAGGGTGCTGCGACTGCCGCGTCGTCTTGATCTGAGCGCAATACTGCACAAAATGTCGCTTCGTATTCTATAGCTGTTCAGCGTGTGTCCGCGAGGGTGTCGCTTGGATTCATCCCGTGTTCGCGTCGATGCTTTGCGTCAAGCCGCGTTGTTCACGCAATCACCCGCCCCATTTGAAACACTTTTATTTTAGGAATGTCCGATCCTTCGGAAAGCACTACGTCATGGAATTTTGCTCTCTGCGTTTCCGTTCTGTAAAGCAGACAGCCGACCATATTGGAACCGCTGAAGTCACATCCGCTCGCATCTGCATAAGAAATCTCAGAGCAGACCAGCTTGCAGTTTCGAAGCGATGCGCCTCGAAGGGCGGCGCCCAGCATATTGGTTCCTGACAAGTCGCTCCCATCGAGATTTTGCCCGCTCAAGTTAATGTGGCGCCAGTCTCTATTCCGCAACTCCTTGCGCTCTAGATTCCAGCCTTGAACTTAAGTATTGGGTGAGCCACCTCTTAGACCTCTTAACTATTGGGATTTCAGATTGACTTCAGGTTTTTCCCGCTCCTTGTGATTCCGAAACCCTTGGTCCTGTCACAGCCCTCCGGACCTGCGCCCCACGCCAGCCGCCCCGACCTTCCCACCGCGGGACCCGCCGTCGTTGGCCTGCTGTATGCCGCGAAGCAGATTACTAAATACGGGATCTTGCCTACGAAAGGAGTTGCAGGTCAACGCATCTAAAACTTAAGAGGCTTCTTTTGCGGTTTGCAGGTAAGAAACGATTCTTGCTCGTAGGCTCGGCTATTGGTCTGGTTCTATGCACGGCGCTCGTCACTGTGGTGATTGGTGTTCCAGTGACGCGGGCAGAGGCCGGTCAGGCTCCGACCGAGGGTTTGCACATTCCGGAACTCGACGCCGGCTTTCGCCTTCTCTACGAACTGAAGCCTGAGGAAGCTCGCACCCAGTTTGAGGCTTGGCAGAAGTCCCATCCGCAAGACCCCCTTGGGTACGCCTCGGAAGCGGCGAGCTATCTGTTCGAGGAATGCTATCGGCAAGGCGTCCTGACCTCCAATTTCTTCCTGGACGACAAGCGTTTTCTCGGCAAGATTCCGCTCAAACCGGACGCTCATCTGCAGGCGGCATTTTTCGCCTCGGTTAGACAAACGCAGGACCTGGCACAGCTTCGGTTGAAGACAAACCCAGACGATCCGAACGCCCTGTTCGCTATGTCGCTTGCTCTGGGTATGCAGGCCGACTATGCCAGCCTAATCGACAAGCGTCAGCTCGACAGCTTGAGGAATATCCGCGAAGCCGATATATACTCGAACAAGCTGCTGAAGGTTGTCCCAGACGCCGCCGATGCCTACCTTGGCCTAGGCACGGCGAACTACGTCATCGGGAGTCTGCCGGGACCCAAGAAGTTTATTCTTGGGTTTGCTGGAATTCACGGAGACAAGAAGAAAGGAATCGAGCAACTCGAAACTGCCGCTAACCACGGCCACTACCTTCGACCGTTCGCAAAGATCTTGCTGGCGCTGACTGCGCTACGTGAGAAAAGACCGGAAGTTGCTCGCGCGCAACTTACCCAGCTCGCCGCGGAGTTCCCGGAGAACTCGCTCTTTGCTAGTGAGGTGGCCAAACTTAGCGGTCCTTCTGCCCAGACGAGTCCATCCCAGTAACCACATTGTCCAGCCCCCATTTACAACTACGTACATCACAACCGGCCTGCAGCTCTCCAAACGCGCTGTCGAAGCGATCTGAGCTCGCTACGGAAATTACAAAACGTCGATTTGAGGATTCGTACCGCACTGGGATTGATCATTCGTCGATCATCCACCTCTCGGCTGCAGTTGATGCATAGAGTTGTCAGGATGCGTTAGATCGTGCTGTCCTGAGTGCCACACGCTAGTGAAACTGTTGTACAAAAATGGTACAATTTTATTAGAATCATCAAGAAACGAAGTAAATAATGGCGGAGGCGTGTGGAAGTCGAATCCACCACCCGTTCCGCGAAGGAACGCGTCGCCGGCTTTGAAGGCCGGGAAGGTCACCGGACCCTTTTCGCCCCCGTCGCTAGAATATCATCAGAGCAAAGAACTTAGTGGACATTGAAAACCGGCTGCATGTCCGTAACTTGCGCGGTGTCAGTAGTGGTGTCAGTTGAAATCCGGGAAACGGCATCGTGCAGGTTCGGAATGCTCAAGTGCGCGTAGCGCCGGCTCATGCTCAACCCCTTGTGCCCCATGAGTTCTGCGATATTGCCCAGGGGAGTGCCGGATTGGCGCAAACGACTGGCAAAGGTATGGCGTAGATCGTGCCAATGGAAGTTCGCAATGCCCGCAGTCCGCAGTGCGTCTGGGAACCAATGCGCGTTCACTGTCAGAGTTGCTAAGCGTGGGCCGCGGGCGGCCTCGTGGGCAGTTTTTCGGGCTTTTGTTCTCCCTGCCGGCACACCCCGTGAGGCAGAACCTACACTTCTACCTTTGCCCTTCACGCCTAACCGATGCACCTACTTGCTAAGGTGCGCAAGGGCGGTGCGGAGCGGGGCGCTGGAGACGTGAATCAGTCCCGCATAAGGTGAGTACATCTCCAGGATCAAGAAGACCGCACCGGAAACCGAGAGCGCGGATACCAACAAGCTCACGACCACAGTAGCATTGCGCGGGGCGAAGAGGCCGAAGCTGGTGAAAATAATGGTAAGCCAGAAAAGCAGCACGATCAGCAACGGAGAGGAAACCGAATTGACTCTTTGTTCGGCCATCAACCAACGTGTTTGTCCCAAGGCTAACAAAGTGCTCGACGCTTGGGCTTGGATCGAGCGTTGCACATCGTCCTTCGGCGAAAGGTTTTGGATTTTGTCATAGAGAGCTTCGCTGTTGCCGGATGATTCAATTTGGGAAGAGGTGGCGGAATCCTTCGATGACACCATATTGAGAGCTCGCACAACAGAGCTGCGCAGCTCATCGCGAGCTTCCTTTGCCTCCGGCCCGTAGTGAGCCAAGATGCGGTCGAGCAAGACGACCTTGCTGGACATCTCCGTTAGTTCGGTGTTTTGCATGTCAAACGAGGACTTGGCGGAAGCGATCAATAAGCCAAGAACAAGAGCAGCCATAGTTGCGACCATTCCCATCCCCAACTTCACAACATCTCTCGAATCGGCAGTCAAGTTATTCGGGGGCAAGATGGAGCGAAGGGCGATCCCGATCAATGCACCTCCGAAAACCAACGCGAATGTGATCAAGCTGATGACTATGGAACTCATGAAAACGTCGTCTCATGCCTCATTGGGGGATGGCAGAAAAAACCCCCACCGGAGCACACCGCTGGAAAAGTCCGCTCATGTGAGAATGTGTTGCCCGGCGCGAGGATGGAATTGTCAAAAATAACAGGTAGTGCGCTCAATGCAGGTACTGCGCAATGCCAAGGCGAAGGGCAAACAGCTCGGACGCCCCAAAGTAAGCATCGATCCCAGTCGGATCGTAAGGCTCCGGTCCGCCAGCCGATCATGGAGCGAAATCGCCGAGGAAACGGGTTGGACCAAGGGAACGGTGCAGAGAGCCTACTATGCACAGAAAGCCTCTCTCTGCGCTTGCCTAAAAACGTCTAGCGTGGATTTGGGCAGGCAGGCACTGATCGCGCCATTCAAGACCTTCCAAGAATTTGATTGTGATAGTCTCGTGACAAAGAGGTTGCCGAACCAAATGAGGATTGCGAGCCACAGGCGGATTCTGTTTGTGTGTTTGTTGTTCGCTTGCCGCACTATTCGCCGCGTCTCGCGAAATTCACGGTGAGGGCCATTCGTCTGAAGCTCGACGTTGCGGTCAAACACCGTCTGGCTCCTATCCAAGAGTAAAGAAGCTTCCCTTTGGGTGAGGTCAAGTGCAAATCCGAGTTTTACACCTTCTGTCCCAGGGTTTTCAAAGAATATTCGGACAGGAACGTTTCTCACCCCTACGCCACCCTTATTAAGCGAGGAGTATCGATTCCTCACCCAAGACATTGGCTGGCGCTATCTGACTTGACCGGTTACAAGCCACTTGTCCGATGGGTCGGAGTTCCGATGATCAGCACGTAGGCGAGTGCCGTTAGTGGCCCCACTCCGGGATGTGTCATCAGTCGCCCTCGCAATTCCGTTGGTCAGAAGTAGAACTTCAGCGCGAACTGAATGTTGCGTTCCCCCTCCGAACTGGCAGTCACTCCCATCCCAGGAGCACACGCCGCGCCCGGTGACCCACCGCAGTAAGTATTGACGTTGTTAAACGTAGGATGATTAAATGCGTTCAGGAATTCTGCGCGGAATTCAAAACGCATGCTCTCATGAACAGGAAATTCCTTTTGCAATCCGATGTCAAAGCGGTTCAAACCGGGGCCACGAATGGTTCCCACCCCGCAAGTACCGAAAGTCAGAACGGCCGGGTTCGAGTAAGGAGCAGGACTGAACCACTGTAGGCCCACACCGGGAATGAATTGTTTTATGTATTTAGGACTCCCGTTGCAATCCGCACGTGACCCACGCGAGTTCGTGGTCGAGTTGTCGTTCCCGTAAATCGTGAGGGGGAAACCGCCGTGCAGACTGTAAATCGTGTTGACGTTCCAGCCCCCCATCACCGCATTAACAATAGGATTCAACTTTCTCCCAACCGAACGCCCCTTGCCGACCGGGAGTTCATAGATAGCAAAGGCAGTAAGATTGTGGGCCAAATCGAAGTAGCAGCTGCCCCATTCCGCTTTCGAATCGAAGGTATTTTGCCAATAAGGAGACTGCGGCGCGGCCTGTGCGCCATCTCCGTAATAGCCAATGTTATTGGTCAAGCAATGGGAATAGGTGTAGGAAACTTGCCCTTCGAGGCTGTGACCCATGCGCTTTTGCAAAACGACCTGCAACGCGTTGTAACTCATTTCTCCGATAGAAAAGGTTCCCGCGGCGGTGACCCGTTTCGCGAGCAAATCGGGATTCCCTGCAAGATACGGGCTCGGGAGAATGGTCTCGTCGGATTGCAGGTCTCCCTGCAACATGTTTAGAGGGACCATGAGGTGGGTTCCCCGTTGCCCAACATAGGCGACCTGCAGGGTCGCCTCGCTCGAAAACTGTTGTTGGACGGCCAAATTCCATTGCTGCGTCATCGCTGGCCGAACGTCAGGTGCCCAGACATTTAGGGAGGCCCCCAAGAAGGGATCGCCGGTAGTTGGCGAGGGGATACCATCGGCGATCTGCAACTGCGCTGGATCGTAACCCGGGATTCCAGGAGGGATCACATTCGTGAGTTGCAGGCGAACATTGAACGGGATGTTTATAGGTAGACGGAGTGCGTTGCCGGTACCCTCCAGGTAATCGGAAGCGGTGACCGCGGCACGGAGAACCGTCTTGCCGTGCAGGAAACCCGGGGTATAGGCGATGCCGAGGCGCGGTTGCCAGTCGCCGATGCCATAGTAGCCGTTGTAAAGGGCTTTGTTGGAATCGGGCTGGGGCTGCAACCCCGGGAATGTGATCGAGCCAGGCAAACGGCTGCCCGCAGGGTAGTATGGCTGTCCTGTGTAAATTCCATAGTTTACTTGTCGCCCTTCTACTTCCGTCCAGGGCGTATGGACTTGAAAGCGCAGGCCGAGGTTCAGCGTAAGGTTGGAGGTCAGGCGCCAATTATCTTGCACAAAAGCGCCGAAGACCGTGGAGCGTTGGCCCCAAACCTCCACGCTCGAGGGGCTGCCGTTTGAAAAGGTTTGCGTTTCGGATTGCACCATCCCCAAATAGAAATCGGAATCGGGAGACCCTGTATACGTTCCGTTCATGCTGTAATATCCCATCGGGCTACTAGCAAAGGCGTCGTCCAGACGCTCCCGGAGAAATTGAAAACCAACATGGAATACGTGGCGGCCGCGTGTGATATCGAGCGTATCGCCCACCTGAATCACAGTATTGGACCAGTCCAGGATGCCCCCTGGTCCACCAACGCTGCTGGAAGGTGCTACGAAGATGCCTGGGAGGCCCTCTCCGCCGGCATTCCCATTCGCGATTCCAATCGCTACGCCAAGGTTGCCGATACCGGGTGTGAGTGACCTAGTCAACAATTGGACCCAATTCACGCCAAATCGAAAATCGTTCACGACCCTCGTGTTGAAGCTGTGCGTCCAATCCAGAACGCCGTTGGACATAATCGCCGTGCCCAAGTTAACGGGCTCAAGGAGAAGCGAATTGACAGGATTGTTGACCTGCTCCTCGCGGGAATACCGCCCCGAAAAATGATCTTTCTCAGAGAGATTGTAATCGACCTTGAAGTCGCCCTGATCAACATTGAGTGGGCTGCGCGTCGTGAAGGAATAGTTGTTGATGATGCTGGTGCTGGTGAGGGACGCAACTGAGGGATAGTACTTCGTATTGACCAGGTTCTGAAAGACTTTGCCGGCGCCGGAGTTGTAGTATGCCGCAAGCTGGGGATCGGTGCCCTTGGAAATGTATTGCGCCAGGTTATTGTTCGGGATTGGCGTTCGCGTAAAGGGATCCAAGATCTGCGTGCCACCGGGTTTGTTATTGCCGTCAACGCAGATGCCGGAGGAATTGAAGCTGTAGGTCCCACCGGTGAAGTTTGAGTCCGTGCAGAGCTGGCCAAAATCACCGGCACGTTCCGAACCGGTCAAAGCACTGAAGGCGTTATTGCTGTACACGTCGAAGCGCTGTCCTTGGTAATCCGCGAAAAAGAACAACTTTTTCTTGAGGATCGGACCACCCACCGTACCTCCGAACATGTTCCAACGCAGGGCCGGTCTTGGTAATTGGAAGAAGTTGTTGAAAAAATTATTGGCGTTCAGCTTGTCATTGCGGAAAAACTCCCACAAATCACCGTGGAATTGATTCGTGCCTGATTTGATAGCAACGCTGATGATACCGCCCTGGAAATTTCCGAACTCCGCCGAGGCATTCTGGCTGATGAGGTTGAACTCCTGAATGGCATCGGGGCTCGGTGAGTAGGCCACGAGGTTGTCGGAAAGCTGGTTGTTGTCCATGCCATCGAGAAGGAAATTGTTGTCTTGTTCCCGGTTGCCGTTGATGTAGGGTTGTCCCGCCATATCGATGCGCTTCGCGGTAGCGATGGCTTCGCGATTGGGAGTTACGGCTCCAGGAACAAGCAGCGCGAGCTGCACGTAATTTCGGCTGGCCAACGGCAAAGCCACGTTTGTTTCCGCATCAATGATCGTGCTCACTTCGGTGCTTTGCGTCTGCAACAAGGGCGCTGCTCCAGATACCTGAACAACCTCCTTGAGTGGTCCGAGTACCATGTGAAAGTCCAGGCGGGCGATCTGATTCAGGACCAGCCTGAACGGTGGCAAGGTCGCTGTGCTGAAAGTCTGACCCTCTGCTCGTAGTCGATAAGTTCCCACAGGAATCCATTGCAGGTAATACATGCCGTCGCCATTGCTTCTTGTGGAGAATGAGGTTCCTCTCTGCACGTCCGTTGCGGTTACAAGTGCACCCACGACGGCGGCCCCGCTCGGGTCGGTGACAGTACCGGTGATTCCAGCAGTGACTTCTTGAGTCTGAGCCTGCGTCCCGAACAGTGCCACGGACAAGAGAACAAGTGCCCAAATGAGGCGAAAGCATTTGAGTGAGTCCCTAGGCTTGGGAACAATGCTGATATCAGGAGACCGGCTCCTCTCCCGTTCTGCGAGCGCGATCGATGCATCGGAGGAACAAAATATAAACTCGCTTGCGCAGACCACCGCCCGAGGGCTCACCGAAGAGAGCATCCGACATCCAGCTGTTCGCTCGACGAAAGAATTCGGAGGAGAAGTGTGGACCCACATTGCGGCCCTCCGCGCAACGAAGGTTGCCACGCATTGTAGCGCCCTTTAGCCTGCTCTCAAAGTTAAACCCAGAGGAGAATCGCGCCAACGCAGCGGTGAGCTGGTTTTGCGAAGTATCGGCGCGAAACCAGTTGCATATGGCTATGTTGATTCACCCAGAGGACGCTACCGAGACCAGCATTCTCGGGTCGGGACTCGGGGGTGACCGCCTCACCGAGTATGATCGAGCTTAGAGTCCAGCTGCAATTTGGGTCACAGACAAGTTTGGGGAACCGGAGAGAATAAGGCTTACTTTCAGAAGTTCTCCATCATCCAAACGTTATCTTCTATGGTCCATCCCAAGAAAGCCAGATGGCGACCGTCGGGTGAAGGGAAAGCGTAAGTTCCCGTGCCTCCGTGCTGCTGCCACAGGACGTGCGCGTTGCCTTGCAAATCCACATACAGGAGAGCGGCTCCTCCTGGGATACCGTGCGCAACAAATAGCCCTTTGCAATCTGCGGCCCACTCCATATCCTCAAATCTAGTCCATCCCTTTACCCTAATCTCCTGACGCGGTTGGCCGCGCAAAGACAAGATGTGGATCAGACCTTCATGCCCAGTTGTGTAGGCGAGACGAGTACCATCGGGGGACAAGACAAGATCATAATCTCTTTTGTCAGCATCATAATCAATCCGCGCGAGCTCACGCCCACGGCCTGACAATGCGTCGAAAGAGGAAACCGTGTATTGTTTCCGATCCAGATCGTCCTCATATAGCACACACAGGTTTGCCGGGGGTCTGGCGCACTGCGTTATTGCCGCAGAACGCGCTGTTAACACAATCTCGGAGGGTCCACCCGAGATTGGGACTCGCATGACTTGGACTGGCGCCGCTTGGTCATCCGGCTTCGTCGAAACTGAGTAGATAACCCACCTCCCATCGGGCGTCACAATCGTATGACCTATATCCTCTGACCTCAATACTAGCGGTTCCGCCGTATCCTCGCTGAGTGATTGCTTGAAAATGCCCATATGACCATTGCGATTCGATCGGAAAACCACCTCTTTGCTGTCCGTAGTCCAATCCGCTGGCAAGTCCCAGCTTTCCGTCAAAGTAAACCGGCGAGTTCCCGAGATGCGTGTCCCGTTCGGCGCGAGGTCAGTAACATAAATTGAGACATGTGCCATCCATTTGTTGAATATCAGCTTCTTGCCGTCCGCAGTTACGCTTGTGCCACCCGCACACCCGGCACCCCAGTTCGTCAGTCGCGTCGGCTTGTGGTCTAGAGTACCGGTTCGTTCGTCGAGATGCTGCGTCCAGTAGTTGCAGCTGTTACCAACTGCGTCGGGTTCCGGTAATGTGTACAGGAGCCGCCCGTCGGGCAATATGGCGATTTCATTCATTTTCTTCATGTCTGGGGGAGAAAGTATCGTGATTACAGGCCCTCCTTTCAACTCGCGAGTGACTAGGGAATCTCCAGACTTGTCCGTTACAACGTAAACAACACGTTGCCCACGTGGGAGCCACATGAGACCTCCCATCGCACCGTTTTCATCGGATTCATAAAGCTTACGCGCATTCTCCCCGTTGATCCCCATCAGCCAAATTTCGCGGTCGCCGAATGTGCCCTTCTTTGTCGAAAAAGCAATCGTTGACCCGTCCGGAGAAATTGCAGAAGCCGCGGCATTATCGCGAAGCTCATGCGGTTCCCCTCCCAGAACGGAAACCATCCACATGCTGGTGCCCTTTGATGAAAACACACTCGGATCCTCAACAGCGGGATGCGCATTGACGAGAAACCTGGTGCTGTCCGGGAGCCATGCGGACCAAGGGAACTCCCACTGCGGTTTGACGTCCTTGAGTGCCTTCGGTTCGGGAACTACATGGGTCTCGCCCGTTTCGAGCAGCCTGATCTGAATGCCCTTCCCGTCAATGTAGGCCAGATATTTCCCATCAGGTGAAATTGCGCCATTCTTGACGGCATTTTCAGCGGAATTGAAAGTGAGTTGCCGAAATTTGATTTCTCGAGGAGCCGACTGCTGGCGCTCCCTAAACCAGTACACACCACCAGCGGTAAGAGAAAGCGCCACCAGTCCGCCCACGGTCCACCGCCAACGTCCCTGCATCTTGGGTAGGACGGCAGGGATGGCGGAGCCAGAGCGGCCAGCTAGCTGCGACGAGGCGTTCGGCCTACGGCCCGATTCCGTATCTCGCTTCAATCTTCTTAAATCTGCTCTTAGGTCTCCTGCCGTGTGATACCGCATGTCGCGGTCCTTCTCCATCGACTTTTCAATGATCCGTTCCAGTTCTGTTGACACCCCCGTGTTCAGTCGCGTTGCCTCAAGCGGCTGTTTGTGCAAGATCGCGTCGAATATGGCTCCCGTGCTTTCCCCCGTAAAGGGCAAAAAACCAGTCGCCATCTCATAGAGCACGACCCCAAATGAAAACAAATCTGTCCGTGCGTCAAGCTGCTCTCCGAGCACCTGTTCCGGTGACATATAGGCCACAGTTCCCAAGGCGCTCCCCGGGCTCGTCAGATGCTCAAGGTCGAGCTGCTGCGTTCTGAGTGTTTCTGCATCAACACCTGCGGTCGCCGATTCGACCACCTTTGCGAGTCCGAAATCCAAAATCTTTGCGTGTCTTTCGGTAATGAAAATGTTCGCGGGTTTGATATCTCGGTGGACGATTCCTTTCATGTGCGCCGCATTCAGTCCGTCTGCCACGTCGATTGCCACATCGAGCAATCTTTCACTCGTCATCGGCTGATTGGCGATTGTGTGCTTCAACGTCTGGCCCTCGAGGAACTCCATGGCAATGAACGCCCTGCCGTTTTCTCCGCCAATGTCGTGAATCGTGCAGATATTGGGATGGTTCAGTGCAGACGCGGCCTGCGCTTCACGCTGGAAGCGAGCCAGTGCCTGCGGATCTTTAGACACTTCGTCAGGCAGAAACTTCAGGGCTACGAAGCGACGCAGACGAATGTCTTCTGCTTTGTACACCACGCCCATGCCGCCGCCACCGAGCTTTTCGAGGATGCGGTAATGCGACACAGTGACTCCGATCAACACCTCGCCGCCTTCGCCCCGTTGCGCTTCTTTACTCTCTTCGCTCAGAATATGTGCCGCCACTTCGATTGCCGGATTTTCTAGGAATCTGCCCACTCGCTCGTGCGAGGATAAGAGCGACCGCACTTCGTGCTCCAGTTCTTGGTCGGTCCCACAGGATCGCCGTAGAAAGGCGTCCTGTTCCTCAGGCCGCTGCTCCAGCACGGCCTGTAGCAGACTGTCGATTTGTTTCCACCGGTTAGGATCCATCGGTTGTGTCGCCCGCAAGTTCGCGGTAGAGCCAAGCCCGCGCCGTGCTCCAATCGCGCATCACCGTAACCGCCGATATTTTCAGCACCTCGGCGGTCTCCTCTACACTCAGCCCGCCAAAAAAGCGCATTTCGACGACTTGCGCCTTGCGCGGATCGAACTCCATTAGCCGCTTCATAGCGTCATCCAACGCCACCAGATCTTCTCCGCGCTCATTGTCCACAAGTGCGATATTTTCCAGGGAAACCCGTTTCAACCCACCCCCGCGTTTCAAGTTGTGGCGGCGCGCATGATCCACCAAAATCCTCCTCATTAATTGCGCGGATACAGCAAAGAAATGAGCGCGATTCTGCCATTGCATCCGCTTGTAATCCACCAGGCGCATATACGCCTCGTTTACCAAAGCGGTCGTCTGCAAACTGTGCCCGGCGCGTTCCCCTCGCATGTAGCGGCGCGCCAGGCGGTGAAGCTCGGCATAGACAATGGGGGTCAGCTTTTCCAGGGCACCCCGGTCTCCATCCCTCCATGCACGCAGCAGTTGGCTAACATCGCCCGGAGCCGCCTCAGGTTGAGCACCCCTCTCCATCGGGCAGGGATTATACCGCCGGGCACCCAGTTCGCAAGCGTGTCCAGAACCCGATAGTTTTCAGCCTCCCTTTACGCCTATCCGTGTGGAGGGAGAAATGAACACTATCGTACTTTCATTTGCCTCGTTTCTTCTGACGACCACGCCCCAGGTTGCCGCATCGGTCCCTGACTACGCTGTTACGGTCGCCCTTTTTAACGACGCCCGCGTCCCCCCAAACGTTCTCGCAGACGCTCAGGCTACCGCCTCTTATCTCTTTTCGAAATCCGGCATAGACATTCATTGGTTGTTGTGCGGCCGCGAAGATGAAAGCTCTGAGGAGCGCAGCGCTTGCAGTCAACCCGAGTTTCCCGCTCATTTGGACGTGCACATTGTGAGCGGCTGTCCCCGTTTGCCCACCAGTGTGTTTGGTATTTCCTATCTTTCGCCGGAAGGCATCGGCTCCCAAGCGGACGTTTTCTATACGAGGATCGCCGCATTTCGGCAAAGCCCCGCCGAGCTGTCAACTGTGCTCGGGTACGCTATGGCCCATGAACTCGGACACTTGTTGCTGGGAACCAACTCTCACTCCCCGACAGGCCTGATGCGCGCGGATTGGCGCACCAGAGATCTCACGAGCATGGCACAGGGAGGACTTGTTTTCACCGACGAACAAGCGCAAAGAATGAAGGCTAAGCTCTCAACTTTTGCATTGCGAAAAGAATCGTCTCTGGGTCGGCCTTCCGCCGGCCGTTAAGCTGCCGGCAGTGGAACTCAAGAATATCCTCCTGCAGTCAGTTACGAAAGCTCCCAAACTGAAGGGTCAGATTGCGGCGGGAGCAATGGTCACGCACATCGATACCAGGAGCCACGTTTCCGGTAAAGCGACGGCGCTGAGTCCTTCCCTGATTCTGGGTCATATCTAAATTCAGAAGCGCTTTGAAGGAGGCGCAAAGCCGACGTTTAGCGGCTTCAATGCCTCCGTGTGAGATGCATCCCGTCCTCCTTAACACAGTCAAACCACCAAATGGGGGGACGGTAACAGAAAGAAGCGTCTATTTCTCTAGTGAGAGGTTCTGAAGATGGTTATTCTCTAGACGCCTACTCGGTTCCTATACCTCCGCCTGTTATATCGCCTTCCGATGTTTTGTTTGATTTCTTGGCACCACCTCGTGTTCTCATTCCTGAAAGATAATGAGTGGATTGCACTTTGGGTGGAGGGAATTGCCCTAGTGGCATCTTCATCTGGGACCGAATAGATTCAATGCGGATGCAGCCTGTGCTTCGCGGCGGAAGCGTTCAAGAGCAGCGGAATCGTGAAGCATTTCGGCTGGCAGAAATTTCAGACTCACCGCACGATGCAGCCGTGTGTCCTCGGCCTTGTAAACCACACCCATACCGCCACCACCTAGTTTCTCGATAACGTCGTCGGAAAAATGATGTGAAAACTCACCGTAAAGGCGAACTGAATTCTGGCGAGAATAGAAGGATCGAGTTTCATGATTCCGCACCTTGGGTTGGGAACGCGGCGTAGACAACAATAGCTCCGAGTACGAATACGGCCAGCCCGGCAATCGCCGGTCTCAATCCAAACACTCCGATAATGGCGAAGAAAAAGAGCACCCCAACGAGTGCTGCTGTCATAGGTTGGAGTCGGTGTAACTTGCTACTGTCCCCCATAGATTCCTGCGACTTTCATTCGGTAAGTGACGAAGATGAAGTGATGATCACGACTCATGTTACTTGCTCCTAAAACTTGTATCCCGCCCACAATGCCCAGTAATTGAGGTTGCGGCCCGGCTGCGTTTCCTTCAGAAAGCGGCCAGCATAGAAAATTCCGTAATCCGCCTGGAACCACAGATGGCGATTCGCCTGCCACCGAACTTCGGTCCCGGGCCGGTCTCCGACGAATCGGGCGCGGCTGCCATCGGCTGCGCGAATGAGAAAGCCGGGTACGGCATAAACACCGTCGTTCACGTTTTCCCGCCACTGAATGATCCAGTCGAATGAGACGGTCACGTCATGGGGAAGCGAGGTTTCGACGCGCGGGTGAACGTCGATGAAATTAATTGGGCCTGGGCCGGTGGTGGCTAGAACGCCGAAATAATTGCCCTTCGGGAACAATGGATTGAAGGTGCCTAAAGTTTTCGAGTTCGGGTTATCGCCGCTCGAAATGTCCGCCTTGGCACTGAAGCGCGGTTTGAGCGGGATCGTTGGGATGCGATAACCGGTGTCCGAGGCGACGGTCCAGGCCTCAATATTCGCCGAGCCGAAGGTGCCGAACTGCCAAAGCGCGTCGTCGTCGAAGTCCCACGCAGCTTTTTCGGTGGCAACAGGGCGGGAAAACCTCGCCCCCAGGGTGTGCCGGACTTCCTGCGCTGTGCCGCGCTGGAAAGTCGCTTCTTTGCGGTCGAGACCGAGATAGTACAGCTCCAGACTGGTCTTTGCGGGAAGAAAGTGAGTGGCATATACGCCCCAGAAGCCCACCTGGTGGTTCGGGGCATTATCGAAGAAGCCCGGCTTATCCAGATCCGGACGCACAGCAAATCCGTCGACTAGCCATTCGTTAAATTTGCTTTTGACTAGGAACCCATCAAAACTCAGGCGGACATTCGGTCCCTCGCGTACGTCGATGAGTCGGCCGGACCCGTATTCGAGTTCATGTCGTCCCACTCTAAGTTCGATAAAGTTCCCACCTGACGCAGTTCCGACTTGAAGGAAGGCTGATTGAAAGTCGAGTTTCTTCTCGTCGATGGGCCGGGGCCCACCATAGCGGAAAGAATTTATGCCACTTTTCAGTTCGACAAATGTGCGAACGTGCTTTCCGTAATGAATATCGAAACCTAGCATGTACCGTTCATTGAGATACCCGTTCCAGTAAGGAGACTGTCCCCAATTGTCGTTTCCGATTTGCTCCCATACTTCTCGAGCCTCTCCGCTGATCGTCATGAACCACGCATTTTGGCCGGCTCGAAGCCGGATGTATTTGAGCGGGTCCCAGAAATCCTGCCGTTGGGCTTGATCAGCAAGAAAACTCCAGTCCTCGTCCTCCCGCAGCAACTTAATGCTCCGGTCCGGCGCATCCGGGTTCGCGGACGGAGCGGACTGGCAGCGAGCAGGCGCTGCGGCGAGCAACACAAATCCCAACATGGCAAAGAATCGCATCAAGGTGTTTACCTAACTTCAATTCGGTTTGCCAGCGGTCGAGTGAATCTCAGCAATGTAGCGGCCCGGGAATTGCACAATAGCGGACGTTCGCTGATCGGCTGTGAAAGGAGCGACAAGAGTCTCGACCCCCACCGCCTTAGCCTTCGCAAGGGTGTCCGTCAGTTTCGACACCTCATATCCGGCCATTTCCCGCCCGTAAGGATAGGGAAGATGTCCATCCGTCACGAACACGGCAAGCTTTCCGAAAGTGGATTCAATCCGAATTCGCCGATAAGTCTCGCCAGGCTTGCCAATCTCAATGCCCGAAGCGTGTGGATTGTCGGAGACGACTTTCCCCTGAGAAAACGCGACAAAACTCCGGGTGAAATCGTCCGCGCGGTCCGCTGAAACATAAACCCGATTCTCGGGAATGGTTTCTAGTGTCTTGTACGAGGGCGCAGTTGTATGCCAATACAGCTGCGTGTTGATGCCGCCCGGCCACTGGATGATGGCGTCTTTTCCAATAGGGTCGTTGAAGGGGGCGACGATGAGATCCGCACCGGTTGAGCGAGCCACACGGACAGCCGCATCCAGGTCCGTGACAAGATAGCCCGTGCGCTCCAGGCCGAACGGATATGGGATGGGCGTCTTGAAACCAAAGACGGATATGGACCCGACAGGGGTCAGCACCAATTGCGACATTGTGCTGCTCGGCGTCGGGGTTACCGTGAAGACGCCCTGCTTAGTCGTTGCGCCCCCAAATGTAGCGATTAAGCTTGCGACAAAGCGGTCAAAATCTTGAGGCGCCACGTAGACGTGGGTCGTGTCGTACTGGGGTCCGACAGCTATGTTCGGCGCTGCCGCGGTGGCTTGCGCGGCGACCGGGACAGTATGCTGCCAGCTTGACAGATGGCTGCCTGCAACAAGCACAACGATCCCGAAAAACATCGCCCCAAGCGTTCTGCTTCTTTGCATTGCAAAGCTCCTCTTGTTCGGACTGCGGTATCGCAAAAGTCTCCTGTTAGGTTGCTTGCTTCCTCTCAGTCCGCGTGAGGCTGCGGCTGCACCACCGATTGCGTACCCGCAGGCTGATCCCAGTGCTTACCGACCAGGCACACCGAAGCCGAGTGTGTGAGACTGATCTTCTTTGCCAGGATCCAGCCACCGAACTGTTCCCCGAGTACCATTCCCAGAAGACCGAGGAGAGCTACGATGGGTGGTGCGGGGCTTTTGACACGGATCACACCGTACAAAACGCCGACCAACAAGCCCACTGCAAATGAAACGAATAGTAGTTTCATGCTCAGCACTCCCTTCATTGCGAAATCCCGCGGTCGAGATCAAGCATTAGAACGCGAAACAATCGCAACCCAGTTCCCATAGCCCCAGGTCTCCCAAAACGGGCAGGTGCCAGCTCTTTTCCTGTTGGGAGTGGTTCGGCAGATGGCTGCAGACAGCGGAGTGGGAGGCCCCTAGAGCCTGGTCCGAAGGCTTCGCATATCCGCCATACTGTTTGACGGGAGACCAGTCCGGACTCACCGGCAGGGCTGGCGGCGCGAGTTTGGAGAATTCAGCAGTGGCGTAAACGACCTTGCCGCCAACGACTGTGAGGACCGATTCAAGTTGCTTGATCTCGTCTTCCGGGATGGAAAAATAATCTGCCGAAAGAACGGCGAAATCCGCCAGTTGTCCCGGCGCGAGCGCCCCCTTCTTGCCGTTTTCCGTCGAGAACCAACTGCTTCCGAGCGTGTAGAGCTTCAAAGCTTCCTCTCGATCGAAGCGGTTCTCGGGTGGGTAAAGGCTCAAGCCCCCGATGGTCTTACCTGTGATAAGCCAGTAGAGCGAGAGGAATGGATTGTAGCTTGATACTCGCGTCGCATCCGTTCCGGCTCCGACGGGAACGCCCATTTCAAGCATGCGCCGGATGGGCGGCGTTCGCTTGACCTGCTGCGTGCCATACCGTTCGACGAAATACTCGCCTTGGAATGCCATGCGATTCTGGATGGCGATGCCACCACCCAGGGCTTTCACGCGTTCGATATTGCGGTCGGAAATCGTTTCGCAATGATCGAAAAACCAATGCAGGCCGTCGAACGGAATCTCCCGATTCACCTCTTCGTAAACATTCAGCGCCCGCTCGATGGTCTCGTTATAAGTGGTGTGCAAGCGGAACGGCCAGCGCTTCTCCACGAGGTGCCGGACAACCCCTTTCAGTTCACTCTCCATGACCGGGAGCATGTCGGGCCGTGGCTGGAGGAAGTCCTCGAAATCGGCGGCTGTGAAAACGAGGTTCTCACCCGCGCCGTTCACGCGGTAAAAGTCGTCGCCCGCACCGGGTTTTGTCATTTTTGTCCAATTTTGGAAATCGGACAGTTCCTGTTTCGGCTTCTGCGTAAAGAGGTTGTAGGCGAGGCGAATCGAAAGGTCCCCGTTTCGGTGCAGTTCGTTTACGACTCCATAGTCGTCGGGATAGTTCTGGAAGCCGCCGCCGGCGTCAATCACGCTGGTAAGGCCAAAGCGGTTGAGTTCCCGGAAAAAGAGACGCGAGGAGTTGAGCTGGTCCTCGCGCGACAGCTTCGGTCCCTTAGCCAGTGTCGAATAAAGAATATTCGCGTTGGGTTTTGCGATAAGCAGACCGGTGGGATTTCCGCGCGAATCCCGCTGCACTTCTCCAGCGGGAAATTCCGGCGAGTCCTTGCCGTAGCCCACGGCACGCAGGGCCGCTCCGTTTAGCAAAGCGCGGTCGTAAAGATGGAGAACAAAAACGGGCGTGTCTGGAGCGGCTTCATTGATTTCCTCGAGCGTCGGCATGCGGCGTTCTGCAAATTGGAATTCTGTCCAGCCCCCGACGACCCGCACCCACTGCGGCGCCGGTGTACGTGCAGCCTGCTCCTTCAACATGCGCAGTGCATCGGCAAGAGACGGCACGCCATCCCAGCGCAGTTCCATGTTGTAGTTCAAGCCTCCCCGAATGGGATGCATGTGTGAATCGTTGAGACCAGGGATGACGGTTCGTTGGCCCCCGTCAATTACTTGCGTTTGCGGACCCCGCAGGCGCAGAATCTCGTCATCCTTGCCCGCAGCGGCTATCCTTCCGGCCGTTATGGCGATCGCTTCGACAAACGAGGGCACTCCGTTCGTGGCGATCTTGGTGTTATGCAATATGAGTTCTGCAGGCATGACAATCTCCTTTCCGCTTTTCCAAATGGATTGGAACAGGCCGCCGGGATTGGCGTCTTCCAGCATCCAAAGCAAGCCGTCCGGCGCCGCTTCGATATCGCGGATTCGTTTGTGGATGCTCCAGGGCTGCCGTAGAGCCGCCCTTATCGTCAAACGTGACCACTTGTGCGTGGCCATCAGCAAATTTATTTCGTCCCATGGTTCAAGCTCCATAGGTATGCAGCAATCGCATTGACTTGATCAGATGTGGGGCTCGTTCCGCCCAATGGCTGCATTGGGGCCCGGTAGAATTTGGGTTGCGGAACGCCATCAGTAATCGTTTTAGCGATGCCCTTGTAACTGCCGTCGCTCCACAGCCATTTTCCGGATGTTGGGTCCGCTCCCAGCGGCGTGCCGTCGGCATTCTCACCTTGGCAGCCAGTGCAACTCGCACCGCCTACTTGACCACGGTAGATCCTTTGGCCAAGGGCGACCATTGCACGCGTTGCGCCTTCGGGAACTGCGACGTTGCCGTTTGGCTTTCCGGCATTTGGATGCGTTCCTTCCGGCGCATTCGCATTATCCCCCTCAATTTCGCCTGCTGGTGATGCCGCGCTTGGACAAGGAGTGATATTGGTTCCGGCGCCCGCGCCACCGCGATACACAATCCGATAGATACGCCCTGTCAGATCGTCTGAAACGTAGAGTGCACCGTCGGGACCAACGGCGAGGTCACTTGGACGGTGCGCGGCTCCTGCCGGCGATTTGACGGCTCCAGCAAAGCCATCGGCAAAGATCTCGCACTGGCCGGCAGCGTGGTCGCCAGCGAGCGGCTGGAAGACGACGTTATATCCGCCTTGAGGATATGGAGCCCGATCAAACGAGCCGTGAAACGCTATGAACACGCCTTTTTGGTAGCGCGCAGGAAACTGTTTTTCATCGTAGTGCGCCATGCCATTGGGTGCCCAGTGCGCGGGGAATGCGGCGATTGGCGCCACTTTATCCGCGCAAGCGCCTACTTTTTTGCCATCACCGCCGTACTCGGGCGCCAGGACCAGCTTTTCAACAAATGGATCGTAGTAGCATTCAGGCCAGCCGTAATCGGCGCCCTTTTTGAGGAGCATGAGTTGTTCCGCCGGTAGCGTGGCTTCCTGGTCAGGCCGATAGAGGTTCGGCCAATTCGCATGCAACAGGTCGCGGCCGTGTTGCGTGACGAAAAGGCGACCGTCGGCGTCAAAGGCCATACTTTCTGCATTACGGATTCCCGTGGCGTAGCGTTCGGCGGGCGAGAACGCCTGATTTGTTTTGTTGGCGTCGTACACCCATACGCCGCCGCGCGTTTCAAGTTCGAGGCATGGATTCTTGCCTGGCGATCCTGCCACGCGATTCTTTTCTTGGCAGGCATTGCTGGGAGTCGCGACATCGACATATATCTCGCCCTTTGAGTCGATGACAAAGGGATGCATGGGATGGTCGCCGGTTAGCGGCAGACCTGACACGACTGTGACACCAGCATCATTCGGCACAATGGAGCCACTCGTCAGGGAGTAACGTACGATGCGATTGTTGATCTCCGCATAAATCGCATTTTTGTACAGCGCGATTCCGTTGCCACCTGCCCCGCCGCTCTGAGGGGTTTCCCCGAATCGCTCAACCACATTCGCTTTTCCCAAACTGGTTGTGTCTTGCAGCGCGACAAGGAAGCCGCCATCGTGAGGTGGCTTGTTGCCGTAATAGCGGCTCGACCAAGTATTCACATAGACCACGCCATTCGGCGCAACAACCATGTCGCGTGCGTGGCCAATGCCATCGGCGAATACGGTGCCGCAGAAGCCGCCTGGCAACATCAGACCAGCATCGTTTGAACACCCCTGGTCATCGACGGCTCCCGTAGAACTCGCAAATCGGACACGTGGCCACGCGGGTTGAATCCTGGAGAGGAATAGGACAACCGCAACCGCAGCAAAAATGACAAAAACAGCTTTACAGAAAGGCCTCATTCGAGCCCCCGGAGATTCATTTCTTGGGCACTACCGGGAAAGTGCAGCGCCCGCGAGCGCGACTGGCCTCGCCGACGTTTTTTTATATCGCATTTCTCGCGCGAATTGCCGCCGCCTTGCATCACTCCGTTCGTTGTGATCTTGACGTTGTGAAGTATCGTGTCAACAGACATGGCCATCTCCTTCCGCTATTAAGATTGAATTCTGGGAGGGCTGGGGCTTGCCAGCCCTCCCAGTTCGCTAGTTGTGCGCGGCTGCAGCGGCTGGAACTATGTATTCCGCAAACTTCGTTGCCGGTAAACCATGCACCATGGTGTAGGCGTATTCGACCCCGACGCCGTAGGCACCGAAGTGGGTCTTCACGATGTCCATGACCGCGTCATAGGTTCCCCTGTGAGCCCAATCGCGCTGCCATTCGAGCATCGTGGAAAGGGCAGTTACGGGCTTCGCGCCTGCTTGAATCACGCGCTTCATCGCGTTGTCGTGCGCCAACTGGCTTACGTCACCGCAGCAATCCTCGATGACGTAGACTTCGTAGCCGTCGTGTATCGCCTGTACCGTCGGGAGAGCTACGCAGGTTTCCGTCCACAGTCCGGCCAGCACGATTTTCTTGCGGCCGGTTTTTTCGATCGCTGCCACGAAGTTCTTGTCATCCCAGGAATTCATCGACGACCGCTCGATGGGTTCCTGGCCGGGAAACACCGCTCGGAGCTGTGGCCACATATTTCCGCTGAAAGACTTCGTTTCGACAGTCGAGAGTACAACCGGCAGTTCGAATACTCTTGTGGCCTTAGCGATTGCGATCACGCTATTGATAATCCCCTGGCGGTCGGAATTGCTGACTCCGAACAGCATTTGTGGCTGATGGTCGATCAGCGCCACAACGCAATTGTCAGGAGTCAAGAGTCCCTTTTCACTCAGTTTGGGGCGACCTCCGCCCGATGATTGTTGAGCCATGCTATTTCTCCTTTGTTTGAATGTGTGAATCATTACCCGACATCTCTTTTGGCGATGCCGAACTCTTCGCTTCTGCGAAGGTACGAAGCAACCTTCGCGCTGTGAGTGACATTTTTGCTTGGCAAGCAGGCGATGTTCGGGCACGACCCGCTGATGTATTTGCGTTCGATGACTGCGACGCGCTGCCCGCGCTGAGCAAAGGTCCAGGCAGCGATTGTTCCTCCCGTGCCGCCGCCCAGAATTAGGAGATTCAACTCCTCGGGCTTCGTCTCACCCGGGCAGATGAAGTGTTCTTCAGGCGCTTCATGCGGATTATCCTTTCCGAGCGACAGCTTCACTCTTGGCTTGCATTGATTTCATGAGATCGGCCGCTGAAGCTCCTTCGAGCGACAGTCCGTATCCGACTTCTCGCACAATCCGCTCCTTTAGCGGTTGAATGAAGTGAACGCGCGTGTTGCGGCGCGTCACTTCCGGAGCCTTCAAGTACAACTCGGCCAATTCCCGCGCCCGGCTGAGCGCTGTCCCGTTTGGTACAACTTCGGCAACCACTCCCCATTCGTGTGCGGTGCGCGCCGTCAGCGGCTGTGGGTTCAGCAGGAACGCCTCCGCTCGTCCCGCTCCAGCGCGATAACTCCAGGTGGTAAAGATTCCGTCGCCGGGCGCAATGCCCGCGGCGAAGTGGGCCACATCCTGAAACGTCGCACCCTCCGCCGCCACAATTACACTGGCAAGTAGCGCGTAGTCTGAATGCACATGCGCGCGCCCCTCGATCGCCGCGATGACCGGCACGCGTATGTTGGCTATATTTTCCAAAACCTGAGCGCCTTCATCATGAACTTGGCTCCACACGCCGGGATCGGTGACGTCGCCAAAAGATGACCAATCGACATCAGTAATGAATTCCCCGCCTGCGCCCGTCAGGATCACGATCTTGTTGGCTCGATCTTGCGCAATGCGGTAGAAAGCATCGACGAATTCCGTGTGAGCTGGCGCGGTCATAATGAACGGCCCGCCGTTGCTGTGGAATTCAGCAACCAGCACGCCGTTAGCGTCGCGCGTCACCTTTAGATTGTGATAGGCACTGAAGTAATCAGCTCGCAGTGTTTGCATCGTTCTCCTCCTTGATTTGCCAGGGCAGGACTCTTTCCGATGATTTGGTCAAACTGGTGATTTCTGTCGTCCTGGCCCTCGGACCGATTTATTCTGAAGCCGGCCAGTGCATCCCTCCTGTCAAAACCGTGCTCAAACTCGGTCTTCGTCTTCGCTTCCCATGGCCGCTCGAACGCCTTCGAGTTAGAACTCCGCCATCAAACGGTTTCGCAAGGAATTTAACTGCGCACTAGCTTCACTGGTCATAACCAAAAACCCTTCCTTTCGCTACCCACTCGCGTATATAAGCCGGACAATTTCTGAGTTCAATTCCATTTGTCTCGCTGACCGCAAGCAGCCTCACCGCTTCGCGATCCACGACAATGACCTCCGTGAGATCGAGCGCCAGTCGGCCCTTCTCCTGTCCGATCACTTCTCGAAGAGTGTCCACGTTCTCTCCGTGGATCCGCCCACTCACGCGCAGCACTACAAAGCCTTCTCCGTCGACAGTTCGTTCGATCTTGCAGCTCATCGGCGTCGATGCCCTAAGGCGGGGACGCAACTGGGCATTTCGGCTCCAGCCAGAACGGCCATCTCACGGCTAGACTCGACCGTACTGCTTAGACAACAGCACGCCACGCCCCACTCAGAAGATATTGATAACAAAGGAGCTCGGCTGCAGAAATGACGAATTCCGTCTGATGTATTTCGCGGTTTTCGCGGTTTTCGCGGTTTTGCGCTACTCTGTCCTGCCGACGAGGAGCTTTTTAGCGGAACTTGAATCGGCTTTTGGGAATCTTGAACTTTTTAATCTTGGACCGTAAAGTCGATGCCGGGATTCCGAGCTCGGCCGCCGCGCCCGTCGGTCCGTAAACCCGCCCTCTGCTCTCAGCCAGTGCGGCTTCGATGAGCTTGCGTTCTTCACTTCGCTCGTCTTCAGACGTGAGCGAGCTTTGCAGCTGAGATAAGTGTCGAGGAGAGTGCTTGGAAAGCCAGAACTCATCGACCGAGAGAACATCACCAGAAGTCAGAATCACTGATCTCTCGATGACATTCTGTAGCTCCCGGATATTGCCAGGCCAGTCATAAGATTGAAAGAGTTCGAGCGTCTTCTTGTCGATCGACTGGATAACTTTGCCTGCCCGCCTTGCGTATTGCCCAACGAAATACTCGATGAGCATCAAGAGGTCGTCCTTGCGTTCCCGGAGCGATGGAACTTCAATCGGAAATACATTCAGACGATAGAAGAGGTCCTGGCGGAAGGTCCCATTCGCTATCGCGGTTTCCAGATCGCGATTGGTGGCAGCAATGACGCGGACGTCTACCTGGACGGACTCCGTCCCCCCGACTCGCTCGAATTCCCTTTCCTGCAGAACTCTCAAGAGCGCGATCTGCGTCTCGAGTGGAAGGTCGCCCACCTCGTCCAGGAAAATCGTTCCGCCGTCCGCCATCTCGAAGCGGCCCAAGCGGCGCTGTGCCGCCCCTGTGAACGCTCCCTTTTCATGACCGAACAACTCCGAAGAAATCAGCGAGGGCGGCAGCGCAGCACAGTTCACGCTGACGAAGGCGCGTCCTGATCTCTGAGAGCGCTTGTGGACAGCGCGCGCGATGAGTTCTTTTCCGGTACCTGTCTCTCCTGTGATCAAAACTGTGGAGTTAGTCGGGCCAACTTTTGCAACCCGCGCAAGTACCGTTTGCAGCGCAGGCGACGCGCCTATAATCTCTTCGAACATCGAAGCTCGGGCGACTTCGTCCCGAAGAGCCAAGTTCTCTTTGTAGAGCTGGTCTTTGAGCGCCTTGATCTCCGCCTCCGCCCGCTTCTGTTCGCTCAAATCGAGCACGAAAGCGACCCCATCGTTCCTACTTCCTTCGAAGAGTGCGCCGCCCAGCAGCACCGGCACGCGGCTGCCGTTTTTCCGGAAGAACTCCTTCTCGAAAGCTTGAAAGATCCCGGTCGCCTTTAAATCAGCGACTGCCCGTTCGTCGCAGTCGCGCCATTCGGCGGGCGTGAGGTCTGCCCAGCGCACACGACCGGAAGCGATATCTTCGTGGCCGTATTGCACCATGTGGAGGAATGCTTCATTAGCCCCGACGATCGCACCGTCGAGAGTCAACATGACAACCCCCACGACATTGGACTCGACCAGGCGCCGAATCTTTGCCTCGCGTTGTTCGAGATCGCGGTACAAACGGGTATTTTCCAGCGAGATGGCGGCCTGCGAGGCGATGAGCTTTAGCACCGTGATCCGGGTCGGCGTAAAGGCGCGGGTAGTCAGATTGTTTTCGAGGTAGAGCGCGCCGATAAGCCGGGCCTGGTTCGTCAAAGGCAAGCAGAGAATGGAGCGGGCGCGATGCTGACGGATGTAAGGATCCGCTGCAAACTGGGGCTGGGCCGAGGCATCGTCGAGAATGATGCTATCCCGGGTGCGCAGGACATAGTAGAGGACCGACTCCGGCAGCATCGCCTCACTCACCGGCATATCGCGCGGTTGCACGTTGACCGTGTCGCCGCTGGTCGTGGCTTCCGCTGCTATTCGCTGCTCACCACCTCGGGCAAGAATCAGCAGGCCGCGCTCCGCACCGGCCTGCTCAATCGCCGTGCGCATGAGCGTATGGATCAGTTTTTCCAGTACAATCTCACTCGAAACCGCCTGCGACACCTTGATCACGGTTGCGAGGTCGAGGTGTTCGACCGGCATCGCGATCGTGCTCGTCGGGCCGGGCGCGGGCTCTTCCGCCCTAAGGTGCGGGTACATCTCCTCGAGTTGTCGCACCTTTCCGTCGGCTCCCCAACGCAGGTAGCCGTAGCGAGCCTTCCTCAAGTACAGATGTGCGATGTCCTCGAATCCACGCGCCGCGTAGAACCGTGCGGCGAGCTCGTCGGTAAGCGCCTCATTGTGAACAAAGCCGTTTGCCTGGGCCGAGTGGATGGCCTGCTCGTACAGCTGTTCGGCATCAAGCACGCGGCCTTCGATGCGGGCGATCTCGGCAGCGACCAGTGCGGCGCGGTTTTCGAAGTTCTCCGGGCAGTTCTCCGCCCAGATCTGTAGCTGCTTGTGATGCGCAGCAACAGCGTTCAGGTGCTGCAACCGCTCGCCGGCCGGTGCTGAATCGCAACAGGCGGCTTGGGCCAGCGCACCGTAAAAGTGATATTCGGCTTCCTCAAACAACGCGGATACGGTCCAGAGAAGCGGTTGTGCTTTCGATGCGGCCTCGATGGCCGTCGCATAGTCGCCCGCAATACAGCGCGCCTGCAATTTCCGGATCCAGTACCGACACGCAGGGGTCGCCAAGGACCGGTCGCTGGACAAATGGTCTTCGGTGCGAACCTCATTGAGCTGCGCGTCGTCAAAGCAGCCGAATTTCGGCGTCAAGCCGCGCAGCATCCGAATCAGAGCGAGTTGCACTGTGATGTCATGAATGACAAGGCCGAACCGCGCCTTCTCGGCGAACACGAGGCCATGTTCGGCTTCAGCTTGTACCTCGAGCAGTGGCTCGCCAGCGAAGAGAAGGTCCGAGTTTAGATTGTTGCACGTGTAGGCTGCATACGTGAGGTCTCCGATCCGGTTCGCCGCTTCGAAAGCGCGGCACAGCAGATCACGGCAAGCCCGCACGTGTTTTATCCAGGGAACGACGAAAATCGCGAAGCAATGATAGGTGCTCGCCTCGAAGCGTTTTAGCCCGCGTCGTTCGACGAGCTCATAGCCGAGTTGGCCGAATCGACATCCAGCCCTGTAGTCGCCGAAATGCGGTCCGACGATCCTGGCGAGCCATACGTAGGCGACACACGAAGCATCGCAGTTGCCGTGCTGGAGGCTGAGGCTGACCGCCCTGCAGATGGTCAGGGAAGCCAAGTTCTTATCGGTTTGCATGGCTGCCGGCAAGACTTTAATTAGAACGTCGACGGTGGCGAGGGAGGCCGGGTCATCCATTAGAGGCAGATCAATGAGATCCTCGATAGTCCGACTCCCGAGCAGCGACCAGATGCACTGGTATTCGCGTAGCACCTCCTCCTCTTTCGGATGGGGTGACCAATCGATACCGACATGCCGGAGGTAGTTAAGACAAACAGCGACCGCGCGGCCAGTCTGAAGGAGGGCCGTACAGACATTCATGCGCAAGCTTGCGAGGATTGCTTGTTCGACCGTTGTCGCGGCGCGATTCGACAATGCAGCCAATCGCTCCTCTGCGACCGACAACTGGCCGGTCAAAAATTCGCATTCGGCCCGGGTCAGCTCCAGCGCAAAAATCAGCTCATGTCTCCGCTCCCAACAATCGTCCTTCAATAGCTCCCCACCGGCGATGAGATAGGCGAGCGCCGAGGCATAGGCAGTGGTCCCTTTGGCGCGCTTGCCACCGAGCAGGTTGAGCTCTGCGAGTTGGTCCCGTTCCTCTGGTTGGGTGATCAGCGGGGCGCCGCGGTTGAGCTGATTGAGGATCTCGAAGATCGCCTCCTCCCGTTTGTCGGCGGGCGTTTCCGTCACCAGCAGCCTTCCAATCCGGAGATGGACCTCAGCGCGCAATGCTTCTGGGATTAGCGAATAGGCGGCCTCCTGCACCCGGTCGTGAATAAATTTGTAAGACCCTTCCAGGCGCTCGATCAGTTCCTGACGGACCGCCGGCCACAGAACCGCATGCACCTGCTCCTCGGGGGTCTCCAGAACGGCCGAAAGCGCCGGGGTCGCGGCAACGTTGCCGAGACAGGCGAACTGCTGCAACGCGTGCTGCGTTTCGGCCGGCAAGCGGGTCACCTTGCCCAGCATGAGGTCTACGACATTGTCGGTATAACCCTTGTCGTGAATGCGACCGAGGTCCCAGGACCAGCCCGCCGCGTCCTGATCGAAGCGGAGCAATCCCTCTTCCGCGAGCGAGTAAAGAAACTGAATCACGAAGAAGGGATTGCCGGCGGTCTTCTCATGCACTAGTTGCACCAGCGGCGCAGCGTCGGCCGGATCGCAGCGAAGCGCATCGGCGATCAACTGTCCAACGTCGTCACGGGCGAGCGCCGCTAGGCGAAGTTCCTGCACCCGCGCTCCGGCTTTGCGGATCGCTTCGAGCTTGCGCGTCAATGGATGAGCGGCATCAACTTCATTGTCGCGGTAAGCGCCGATTAACATCAGATGTCGCAAATCCGACCGGGTCAGCAGATCCTCCAGCAGGTCGAGGGTCGCAGCGTCGAGCCACTGCAAATCGTCGAGAAACAGCGCTAGCGGATGTTCCGGTCGGGCGAATACGCCAATGAAGCGCCGGAAAACGAGATGGAAACGGCTTTCCGCTTGCTGAGGCTCAAGCTCCGGGACCGGCGCCTGGTCTCCAATGATGAGCTTCAGTTCGGGGATGAGGTCGGTCATGAGCCGTGCATTCAGCTCGAGCGCCTCCAGAAACGCGCCGCGCCAGATCGCCAGTTCGGCGTCGCTCTTGCCGAGAAGAGGCCGTACAAGGCTTTGAAATCCCTGCACCAGGGTCGAATAGGGAATGTCGCGCTTATGCTGATCGAACTTGCCTGAGGCGAAGAGTCCGCGCGGTGGAGCAACCACCATGTGCAGCTCATTGACGACAGAGGATTTTCCAATGCCGGAATATCCCGAGACGAGCACCAATTCCGGCGCGCCGCCCTCGACCACGCGGTCGAAGGCCGCGAGCAAGGCGTCGACCTCGCGTTCCCTGCCGTACAGCTTCTCGGGGATCAGCAGCCGATCGGGGGTGTCATGTTGGCCAAGCGGGAACTCAATGACGTGCCCGTGAGCTTCCCACTCGGCAAGACAACGCCGTAGATCACTCTCAAGGCCGGTCGCAGTCTGGTAGCGTTCCTCGGCCGTTTTGGCGAGCAGCCTCATGATGATTTGGGAGACAGCGATTGGGATATTGTCCAATCGCTTGCTTGGCGGCACCGGTCTTCTGGCGATATGGCAGTGAACCCATACCATCGGATCGGACGCGGTGAACGGCAGCGAACCGGTAAGTAACTGGTACAGCGTGACGCCCAGAGAGTAAAGGTCGCTGCGGGAATCGATCGAGCGGTTCGTCCGCCCGGTCTGTTCGGGGGCCATATAGGCAAGCGTGCCGGCGATTGTTTCGGGCGGCTCGGGCCTTTGTCGCTCGCGCGGCAGACGCGAAGCGAGTCCAAAGCCGGACAGCCACGCTTCGCCGGTCGAAGTGTTCACAAAAACGTTTGCGGGTTTGATGTCTCTATGGAACAGACCGCGCTGATGGAGACGCCCCAGCGCCGCGGTTATGCTTATAGCAACGCGTAAAAACAGGTCCAATTCCCACGGTTTGCCGAGGAGTCGCGCAAGCACCTCCCCGCCGTGATCTTCAATGAGCAGCGCCGGTTTTCCGTGGTCATGAATGAGCTCCAGGGGCCGTGCAGCCCAGCTTGGATCGAGCTCACTCCGCAAGTCATACGCGTGTTCCAGCCGCGCGTTGCTGCTCGGCGCGGGCTGGTCTACTGCAGAGGTCAAGACCAGGACTGGGCAGGACGCACCGGCTTTGGCGCTCCTCGACAGACAGAACTCCCCGTCGTTCCATAAGGTCTCGAAATCGGAACTCAAAGGTTCTCCCACTCCACCAGATCATCTCGCGCTGCGATGCCCCAAGCAAATTGACTGAGCGCGTGCTAATGCTCCTGTCCTTTCTTGGCTTATCGTTCGGCTCCTCACCGTTTCTTTGCCGTTGCGTGAAACGTAGCCTAAGACGGTCATGCCGTTCATGGGCGTGATAGGGCACCTTGCCTCTCCGGCCTTGAGCGTGAAGCATGCCTCCTTTCGTTATGCCCTTCACCGTGCCAGCCCAACTGGCACGTCCTATTGGCTCATCGAGGTAGCCGCGTAAAGCAGAGAACACCGAACGAGGCGATCAAAAGCACGGTCGACAATAACATTAGAAGCTTCGGCTGGAAGGTCGCCCCGTTCCACTCTCCGGCGGCGACGCCCCAAACGTTTGCGGTCAGGATGGAAACCGAAATCCCCAGCGCCCAGCCATAGACAGAGCCCGCACTTCCCAGGATGGACGCCCCAAATCCGTAGAGCAGGATGGCGCCAAACCACATGCTCCCCATCAGGGCGGAGCGGCACCATCTGCCTACACAATGATGTCCTTCAAAGAGCACAGGCCAGGAACCGCGAAGGGATATCAAATATGCCGGGTAACCCATATTAAAGATCAGCCCTCCGAAAAGTGCCGGGATCCAGACAGCTAAACTAGCGAGCAGGGGCGGCGAACCGTCTATCCTGGCGTTCGCAATGAGGGGGGCTCCCGAGGCAAAGCCTACATTTAATACGGACGACAAACAACCTGCCAAAACAGCCAGGAGCACCGCCACGAACGCTCCGGTGGAAGGCCGCACTTCATTCAACTTGTTCTGCTGAGATCGATCCCTGCTGACCGACGCTCCGGCGCAGAGGATCAGGCTGAGAATCAACAGCGTCAAGCCGAAGATCAGCCACTGCAAATGCCTCCGGTCCATTTGTACCCCTCCAACCATAATAGGCCAGAGGCTACCCAGGAAAACCACTATCCCTGAAACCAGAGCGTTGGTAATGGCGATTCCCAACCGGGCCAGGCTCACGCCAAAAAGTACCGAACCGGCGCCGAATAGCAGTCCACATCCACCCACCTGAGCCGTGAGGTGAGGATCGCGAATGAGGGTTTGACGGATGATTTGCGGGGCGAAAGCGAGGGCCAGGCCGATGGGTAGTATCGCCATCGCGAAGGCAGAGTAGATGAGCCAAATATGTTCCCACTTCCAGATCAGGATACGCTTGGAGGGGACAGGAAATGACCCGTTTGCCACACCCCCGGCCGCAATAACGAAAACCCCGTTGATCGAATCCGAAATCATGCCTTGTTCCAGCAGGTTCGATTAGTCGAAATGAAACACCTCTTCCCACGACCCGGAATCAGTTTCCTAGAGCAAGTGCCCCATCGCCCGGTCCCGCCGTCTTTTGATGTCGCTCTCAGCCACCCGGGCGCCGAAGCAGCGATGCCCTCCGCGTCGACGTAGGCGATCACGGTCCCCCCGGCAATAAAGCAGCTGCGCATCCACCCGAGCCCGGTCTTCCGCCACGACGGTCAGGTTCGACAGCATTCTGCTGAAGCGCGGCGCTTCAACGGTTACGGTATATGGGCCCGGTAACAGGGGGTTAAAGACAAAACCGCCATCCGAGCCGGACAACTGCTTGCGGTATCACCAGTCGCCGTAATTGTGACTGCGACTTTGACGTTCATTACAACGGCTCCCGCGGCGTCACTCACAATTCCGACGATGTCCGACGTTGTAATTTGGCCGAATGCCTGTTGCCCCGCCAGAAAACAAACACTGTTACCGCTCACGCAGAATGCCGCGTAGATTATAATCGCCCGCAGGTCGCGGCTTCTGCGCCTGGCAGTCTCGGATCGATGGTTCTTTATTCCCTGTCGGCTGTTATACCACAGTGGAAAAAATGCGGCGGGGGGAATGCAAAATACGCGTACCTCGCTACCCACTTTTTAAATCCTGGTTCAGAATGCTAAAAAGGAGTTCCTTTTATCAGGCTGCTCACAACACAGTTACCGTTTCCGACTTTTCTAGGAGAGCAAATGGATTACAGACTATTGGGAGGTTCAGGTCTGAAGGTATCGTCTCTATGTTTTGGCCTCGGCACGTTCGGCGGAGGAACTGAGTTTTTTAGGGCGTGGGGCTCGACCGGCGTCGAAGAGGGGAAAAGACTTGTTGGCCTTTGTCTTGACTCCGGCATCAATATCTTCGATACCGCGGATGTCTACTCCAACGGCTTGTCGGAGGAGATCTTCGGACAAGCCATTCAGGGAAGACGCCACGAACTATTGATCTCGACCAAGGCGACCTTCCCCTTTGGCAAAGGTCCGAATGACGTCGGGTCGTCCCGCTATCACCTGATCCAGGCATGCGAGGGCAGCCTGAAGCGGCTGGGCACGGATTACATCGACATTTACCATATGCACACCTTCGATGCGCTGACGCCTGTCGAGGAGGTGCTGTACACCCTCAATGATTTGGTGCACAGCGGCAAGGTCCGCTACATCGCCTGCTCGAACTTCTCTGGCTGGCACTTAATGAAGTCGCTTTCCATATCGGAGAAGTATGGCTGGGCGAAATATGTCGGGCATCAGGTTTACTACTCTCTGGTGGGCCGTGACTACGAGTATGAGCTCATGCCGCTCGCGCTCGACCAGAACGTGGGGGCATTGGTCTGGAGTCCGTTGGGATGGGCACGATTGACCGGCAAAATCCGGCGTGCGCAGCCGTTGCCGCAGGTGAGCCGTCTGCCTAAAACCGCGGATGGCGGGCCCCCGGTTCCCGACGATTATCTCCACCGAGTTGTCGACGCCATCGATGCCGTCGCACAAGAAACGGGCAAGACCGTGGCGCAAATTGCGCTCAACTGGCTGCTGCGCAAGCCTACGGTTTCAACCCTAGTCATTGGGGCGCGCAATGAAGAACAACTGATGCAGAACATCGGAGCGGAGGGGTGGCGGTTGACGCCGGAGCAAGTGGCGAAACTGGATGAGGCCAGCAAAACGGCTGTCCCTTATCCTTACTGGCACCAACGTCAGTCTCAGGATCGAAACCCGGTGCCGACATCTGTCGGCCAATAAACCCTCGTTCTTGCGGCCGGTCATACGCCCGCAGCTTTTTCAGCAACGCTGCGCTCAAGCACTGCAGATACTTCGCGAGCCAAACCGGATGCGCAGGCCAAGCGGGGGCCGTTACCAGGTTCCCGTCCACATGAGCATCCGTCATCGGAATGCTTAGGTACTCGCATCCCGCTATGGTCACTTCGGGTCCAACCGCCGGATAGGCACTGATCTCCGCTTGATTTTGCGGTACGAGCACAGGCTGAAGCCTAGGCTACCGAGGACGCCGCTCGGCGGCGGGTTGTTTGAAGAGGATGCCTACTCCGAAGGCTCCCTTGCCAATCGCAGACGAGCGGAGCACAGCCAGGAATGGCCGTGCCAAACCGCCTGTGACGCCGGCTAGATGTCGTCGGCGTGACTTGCATCGTTTTATTCTCCTGCATGCTTTCCAGGTAATATGAATGGCTTTGGGTTGAGCCGTACATCGGGCCTTGGGCAGGTTTGCGGATTCTGAAACGCAGAGTTTCGCGGAGCGGAAGGAGAAACGACTGTTGCCGGCGCAAACACACAACTACTGGTACAAAGATGCCGTTATCTACCAGGTTCACGTGCGCACGTTCAGCGACAGCAACGGCGATGGCATCGGAGATTTCGCGGGGCTCACGCAGCGACTCGATTATCTCCAGCAACTGGGAGTCACGGCGCTTTGGCTACTTCCCTTCTATCCATCTCCGCTGCGCGACGATGGGTACGATATCGCCGATTACACGGCGGTACATCCGAGTTACGGATCGCTGGAGGATTTCCAGGTATTTCTCATGGCGGCGCACAAGCGGGGCATCCGGGTCATCATCGAGATGGTGGTGAATCACACCTCGGACCAGCATCCGTGGTTCAAGGCGTCGCGGAGTTCGCGGGACAATCCGAAGCGCGATTGGTATGTGTGGAGCGATACGGACACGCGCTACCAAGGCGTACCCATCGTTTTTGTGGACATGGAGACTTCGAACTGGGCTTGGGACCCGATTTCGAAATCGTATTACTGGCACCGATTTTTCGGCCACCAGCCAGACTTGAATTTCGACAATCCCGCCGTGTTCGAGGCGGTATGGGACGTGATGAAGTTCTGGCTGAACATGGGGGTGGACGGATTCCGGCTGGATGCCGTCGCGTTCCTTGTGGAGCGCGAAGGCACGCCGTGCGAGAACCTGCCGGAGACGCACGCGATCATCAAGGAGATCCGCAAACGGCTCGACGTGGCTTATCCGGGCACGATGCTGCTAGCCGAGGCAAACCAATGGCCGGCGGACGTGCGCGCGTACTTCGCGGACGGCGATGAATTTCACGCAGCGTTCCATTTTCCGTTGATGCCGCGGATGTTCATGGCCGTGAAGCTGGAAGACCGCAAGCCGATCATCGAAATTCTGGAACAGACACCCGATATACCGCCCAGCTGCCAGTGGTTCATTTTTCTGCGCAACCATGACGAGCTCACGCTGGAGATGGTGACGGAGATCGAACGCGACTACATGTATGACGAATACGCGATGGATAAGACCATGCGCATCAATCGCGGCATCCGGCGGCGGCTGGCTCCCTTGATGAAGAACGACCGAAGGCAGATCGAGCTGCTGAACGGATTGCTGATGTCGCTGCCCGGAACGCCGATCGTGTACTACGGCGACGAAATCGGGATGGGAGACAACATCTATCTGGGCGACCGGAATGGCGTGCGTACGCCAATGCAATGGAATAGCTCGTTGAATGCGGGCTTTTCGACGGCCGATCCGGAGCGGCTCTACGCCCCGGTTATTTCGAACGCGGTGTACGGCTACCAGGCGGTGAACGTCGATGCGCAAGAGCGGTCCGGGCACTCTCTACTGTTGTGGATGCGGACGTTGATCCGGGCGCGGAACGCCTTTCGCGTATTCAGCCGCGGCTCGATTCAGTTCCTAAATCCATCGAATCACCGGGTTCTGGCGTACGTCCGGCAATTCGGCGAAGAGCTGGTGCTGGTGGTGAACAACCTCTCCAGTTCCGCGCAGGCGGTGGAACTGGACGTGCAAAAATACAAAGGCTACTTGCCGATCGAACTGTTCGGCCGAAGTTTGTTTCCGCGGTTTGGGAATCTGCCGTACTTACTCACCCTGGGGCCTTACCAGTTTTATTGGTTTCAGTTGCGCCGGATATGATTCAGCGATGGATGTCCGCATCGCGTTATTGAATCTTCCCGGAAATTTCGGAATCAAAGTAAAATTTCAGGAGTCATGGCCGAAGATACTTTTTTAGCGGACGATTTAGTCAGTCAGTTGATAAGCGTGGGGGAGGTGGACCTTCTTGTGGGGATCTCCTCACACGATTCGCCCAGCACGATCGGCTCCGCCATTCGCGCCATTGAAGACAGTTTCCAGCAGCACTTCGTGCGGCAGCGCGTGGTGATCGTGCTGATGGACGGCGGAGACAAGAACGAGGAGGACAATGTGGTCTCCGTAGAGACCAGCGCGCCGGACGAAAAAAGGGCGCGCGGACATGGGATTACGGCGCTGCGCACGATTCATCGCGTGAGGGCGAATTTCGCAGCTCCGCCGACTCCCGGGCAGGGGCTGCGGACGATCCTGGCAGTGGCGGATCTATTGCGCGCGCAGGCATGTGCGGTGGTTTCGCCGGCCAGCACCAACCTGACCGCAGCCTCCATCGGCAATTTGCTGACGCCGGTCTTCAAGGACAAATTTGATTTTGTGGCGCCCCTCTACAGGCGACACAAATTTCAAGGATTATTGATGCGGAATTTGCTTTACCCGATGAGCCGCGCGGTCTTCGGCTGCGGAATCCGCGAAGTTTTTCCCTCGGAATGGGGATTCTCGGGAGGCCTGGCCTCGCATTGCCTGAATCAAAACGTTTGGCAAGAAGAAGCGATCCGGGAGCAACCTGAGGCGTGGATGACGATTTCGGCGAATAGCGCGGATTTTCGCTGCTGCCAGGTTTTTATTGGCGACAAATCGCCGCCGAAGCCGGGCACACCCGGACCGGACATCGTCGAAATTCTGCGGCAGACCGTCGGAACCTTGTTCTGGTGCCTAGAGAGCCAGCAATCGAAGTGGTTCGAGCGCGATACCGTGCCGGCTGTGCCTACATTGGGCCCGTCGCAGCAGCTCACCTCTGAGCCGACGGAAATGGACCGGCACAGAATCTTCGAGATGTTCCAAAGCGGGGTCACGACTTTGGAACCGATCCTGAGCTCGATCCTTGATCCCGAGACGCATTCGGAGATCAAGAACATGGTGACCCTGGAGGAGGGGAAATTTCGATTCCGGTCCGATCTGTGGGTGAGGACGCTTTACGATTTTGCGGCTTCGTATCATCACGCGGTCATCAATAGGGATCACCTGGTACAAGCTTTGGCGCCCCTGTACCGAGGCATGACGCATTCCTACCTGGTGGAACACGCCGATTCTTCGCCGAACGAGATTGAGGCCGCGAACGAAATGCTCTGCGGCGAGTTTGAACTACAAAAGCAATATTTGAGGGAGAGATGGAAGGCAAAAGTTGAGGTGAAATCATGAGAGACACCATCGTGCAGGCCCTGGAGCAGGCTTACTACAACCTAGTCCACATGGTCGGCGAATTTCTTCCACACTTCCTGGTAATGCTGACCATCATCCTGATCGGCCTGGTGGTGGCGTTTGTACTCAAGTACATCCTGCGCACACTGTTGCGCTTCACGAAGCTGGATCGCGTGTCGGAGGAGGCAGGGGCCTCGCGCGTGTTGCGAATGGCGCATCTTCCTTCGATGTCAGAACTGCTCAGCCGGTCTTTGTTCTGGGTAACGTGGTTCGGTTTCATGCTGGTCGGGTTAAGCGTTCTTGGCGTTTCGAGCCTGCAGGAACAGATTTCGCGGCTGTTGCGGTTCCTGCCGGAAGTGTTTGTCGCGATCCTGATTCTGTTCCTGGGCGTAGCGATCGCGAATTTTTTGTCTAGGGCCGCGCTGCTCGCCGCAGTCAATGCGGGTTATGCTTCGGCGAGAATTCTTAGCTGGTCGATCCGGTTTGTGATCTGGATTTTGGCGATCACGATGACACTGGAGGAACTGGGGTTGGCACGGCAAACCGTGATTGCGGCGTTTTCGATCGTATTTGGCGCGACGATGCTGGGGCTGGCCATCGCTTTCGGATTAGGCGGGCAGGATCTGGCGCGGAAATTCCTGGAGAAATATTTGGGAGAACCCAAGAAGGCAACGGATAAGGAACCACAACCGCTGTGAGAGACGGTAACAGCCCAGGCGTTTAGCAGCGTGCCGCTTATCACACTCTCGCGGCGGGCCGGCGCAGCAGGGTCATGGAAATATAAGCGCCGACCCACGAGCCGGAAGCGGCGAAACCGACGTACACCCAGTTTTTCGTGTAGCTAATCACCGCAAAAGCGGAGAGCAAGTACCACACGCTGCTCCACGTCGCCGCCGGCACACGACGGTGCGCGGAGACCGCAGCATTGAACAGAACATAGACGGCGTCGGTTGCGGCGGTAGATACGAACACACCAAGCGCTAACCACGGTTGAATTTGCGGCACAGGTCCCTCCTCTGGATTTCGCGACCCACTTTACTCCGGACGGCGAACGATTGAGCGGAACATTTGTGACAAGACGCTGCGATCGCAGAGGGATTCCTCGCTGCGAAGACTCTGCCTGCCGCAGGTTGGCTCGGAATGACGGGGCTTGGGAGGAAGGTCTAAGCGCGGGTGGTTTCAAGGGCTGCTGTTTGATTGCGTTTCAACGCAGCCACGAGTTCATACAAGGCGGGATTGGTGCAAACTTCATAATAGTTGTGATCGGAAGGCTTGCCGATTTTGCCGTCGGGGAGCAACTGGCGCGCCACACCTTTGCGCAGGACCAGAAGCTCGACGCTTTCTCCCATCGGGACTTCGCCGTAGTAAAGGATGACTTCTTCCTTGCTCCATGGATACTCGAGCGGCGTAGGGAAAGGCTCGAGGGAAATCTCCTCGGAGAGCTTGGCGAAACCTTCCTCATTCAACTCGATGCCGTTCATGTTATAGCGCACCAGGAATTCGTCGAGTTCTTCGGCGGAGGCGCCTTCCATCGCCGTCAGGAAATGAAATATCGAGAAGGAGGTTTTTTGCCGTGAGAGCAGGCGTTTGGCCAGTTTGGTGCAGCCAGACAGCCGATCCGACAAGTTCAAGGCTTTTGAAATCATGATGCGGGATTCACCGTCGGTCCAATAGGTGGGCGCGGAACCCTGAAAGGCAACGCCAATGCCGAGTTCCAGAGGCGGCAATTGGGAAGAGGCAGCCTGGTCGTTGTAGGAGTTGCAGACCGCAAGGATCTGTTTGGAAAGCGCGCAGGCTCTCGCGACCGGTCTGGCGTAGGCGCGGCTGGCCTCTGTCTCGAAGATGGCCAGAACGATGGCGTCGCCTTCGATGAACACTTTCTTGGCCGAGTATCTGTCCAGCAGGCGCTTGACGGGTTCGTGAAGGTTCAGGCTGAAGTGCGAAGCTGGGCTGAGGCCTCTCGCGAGCAGATCCTGAGTCATTTTTGTGGAGCCGCGCACGTCCGCCTTGATGATTACATGCGAAACGACCTGGTCGTACTCCGGACGCGCTTCTTCCCGCAGCAGGCATTCGTATAGTTTGTTGTTCAGGCGCGAAAGCTCTCGCACTTTTTCCGCGGTGACGAGGTTGACGCGCTCCATGCAAGTGGTAAGGTGCTCGGCGTCCCGTAAATCGCGCCGCAGGCGCATGAAATCGGTTGCGAACTTCAGGACCGTGGCTTGTGTTTCATCGCGCGAATAGCGCCGGATGCGTTTCGTCAATTCCTCGATCGGCTTCATGGACAGCCGCTTCGCGCGGAACTGTTTGAGCAGTTCTTCCACGCGGCGCGCTTCTTCCTTTGCTACGAGGGCTTTCCTCAACTGCTGCAAGTGCACGGGAGGGCAGAAATCTCCGGCTATGGAGCGGATCTCATAGCTCGCCAGAATGTGAACGATCAATTCCTTCTCTTCGAGAGTAGCGATCAACTGACCCAGGAGGCGGGCGCGCGTCGCGCGCTCCGATTCGTCGCCGATAGCGGCGGGATCGAACAAACGGCGGGCGTTTTCGGGATTGTTGAGATAGTCGCCAAGCTTGCCTTGATGATCTTTGTTGACGAAATCGGCCTGCTGCCTGGCGTGCTCAAGATCCGCGGCCAGCGATTCGAGCTTTTCCTGTAGCTCTTTAATGCGGTTTTCCGTTTCGTTCCACGACGCGCGCAGTTCGGCCGGATTGGCGGAGCCCAGGAATTTATTTAGAAGGCCATCGCCACGCAGCTTTTTGCGAAGCGATTCGCGCTGCTCCTCGAGCGACGCCAGCTCCGCGCGCACTTTCGCGTCTTCGGCGGATAGCTCCTGGAAATTTCGCCCTCCCTTTGCCGCAGGCGTTTCTTGGGGAAGCTCCACGGCGGATTCTTTCAGGAATTCTTGGAAGAGAGCGTCGATGGCTTCGAAGCGATCGGGATCGCGCGCGTAATTGCCCAGCAGAACGTAATGTTCGAGGAAGTAAAAATCGTCTTTGCCGCCGTCGAGGAAAATCAGGCGGTTCTTCAACAGGTCGAAATAGGGCGCGTAATCTTCTCCGAACAAGGCCCTGCGGGCCTTGGCGATCACGTTTTCCTCGATATCGACGACGATTTGCGCGACGGTCTGGCCGATGAGGCGCAAGACGTCGCGCCGGGCGGATTGCATCTCGGTGAGGCGGGATTTCATCACGTGAGCTTGCTGGCTTCGCTCGAAATATTCTCCGCGCTTGCGAATGTATTCCTTGCCGTCGAGGATGACATTGGCGAACTGGTTTTGCAGTTCGGAGGTGAGGAATTTCAGAATCGCCAGGCGGAACAGGAGATCGATTTCCATGTTCTTCTGGTGCTTGGCGGTGGTGAGCGAGTTCCGGAGCAGGTCGGCGAGCACTTTGCGAAACGCGGAAGAATCCGCGGGCTTGCTGCTGCGAAATTCGATGCCAGCGAGGTGGCTGTTGCTGGCGTTTTGGCGGATTAGATCGAAAAGGTAGTCCCGCGCGATCTGGACAAATTTCGGACTCAGGAAAACATCGTGACGGATGTTGTCCACACCGATGGCAAGCGAGCCCATCGGCAAGGTCACGTTGTAAGCTTTCAACGCGCTTCGGTTGGGGTCCGTCGCGCCGAGGTTGAGAATTCCAGTGGACATACTGCTACCAGGTGCCCTCTCTGGTGAACCTAGCAGCCGCCTACGTGGGTGGCAAGAAAACGGAAGTACCGGGGTAGCGAGAGAGTAAGCTCAGCTGATCCTATATTGTTCATACCCCGGTAGTTAGCACAGTGATGCGGCGGCTATCACCGCCCAGATGCTCAAGGCGAAGGCGAACCAGCGGCCAGGGAGCTTTTAGTGGGAATTTGTCGCTCCACTCCAAAATGAGGATGGCCGGCTGGGAGAAAACGTCTTCAAGACCCAGCGTCTCAAAGTCGTGGAAGCTCTCGATGCGATAGAGATCGCCGTGGAAGACTTTCTTGCCGCTGCCGTATTCGTGGACGAGAGTAAAGGTGGGACTGGTCACCTCGTCTTCCTGAGCGGCGTTGAGCCCGGCGACGATGCCCTTGGTCAGCGTAGTTTTTCCGCTGCCCAATTCGCCGGAGAGCAAAACCAGCGTGGGTGCTTGTAGTTTCTCGGCCAGTTTCCGTCCCCAAGCGATGGTTTCTTCGGCGGAGTGTGTGAAGACCTCCTCAGTCACGCTCTTGCAACTCCTGGAGCAATTTCCGGCGAGCAAACGGGATTGTGTTGGCCACTTCGCCGGCAAGAATTCCGGAGGCATCGGATTGTTCGGCGAGAAGATCGGCGGCGCGGCCGTGGAGATAAACTCCCAACGCCACGACTCGAAGCAAATCGTTGGCGCCAAATTGAGCGACGAGGCCGGCAAGCAAACCGGTTAAGACATCGCCGCTGCCACCTTTCGCTAGCCCGGCATTTCCGGTTGTATTGATAAGAACCTTGCCGTCGGGAGAGGCAATGACGGTGTGGTAGCCCTTGAGGACCACGCAGGCATTCCATTTTTTCGCCGCGTCCACGGCGGTTTGCACTCTGCCGGCTTGGACTTGATTGGTGGATACGCCGAGGAGACGTGACATTTCTCCAGGATGCGGGGTAATGACGAGGTATTTGGAATTGCGATCGGCGAGTTTATCTGCGTGACCCACAAAAGCGTTCAGACCGTCGGCGTCGAGAATTACGGGGCGATTGCATGTTTGAACGACGGAACGGATAAAGGACTGGGTTTCAGGGTGCTCGCCCATACCGGGGCCGACGGCCAGGACGGTTTTGCCGGTGAAGACTCGTTCGAAAGTTGAGCCGGAAAAAGCTACACCTCGGAGATCGGGCCCAATAGGGCTGGCGAATTGGCCCTGCGCTACAGCTGACGGTGAGGCGAGATTGCGAGTTGAAGCGGTACCGGCTTCGGTTGACAGGAGCGGCTCGGTCATGAACTCCGGATGCGCAGACGCTACGACAGGCAAGACAACATCGGGCGTGGCAACGGTTACCAGGCCCGCTCCCGTGCGCATTGCAGCGTAGCCTGCCATCACCGCCGCACCACTTTTGCCGAGCGAACCAGCGACAACAAGCACGTGTCCGTAAGTACCTTTGTGGGAGTCCGCCGAACGGATCAGTGGCAAACCGGCGAATTCGTCGGCGCCCGCCCAACGGAGGCTTCCCTTCCCGATCTCTTCGATCAGCGCGGCTGGCGAGCCGATTTCGCGCACGACGAGTTGTCCGCAGCAGCCGGCCTGCGGGGAAATCAATTGTCCGACCTTGGGCGCGGTGAATGTTACGGTCCAGTGCGCTTTCATCACCGGGCCGGTGGCTGCTTCACCATCCGACGGCAAGCCTGAAGGCGTGTCGACGGCGACAATCCACGCAGGCCGTGCGGCCGTCGCGTCATGAGAAAGACGATTTGTATCGTCGATTGCCCGGGCGATTAATCCCGTGGCGGCGCCTCGAATGCCAGTTCCAAGCAAGGCATCAACGATAACTTCCGCGGTTGAGATCTCCGCCCAGGCTTTGTCCCAGTCTTCGGTGCTTCCTATCAACGTGACATCGCCGAATTCGCGCCAGCGTTCGAAATTCTTCGCGGCATCTCCGCGCAGTTCCTCCGGCTTCGCGAATAGGTAGACGCGTACGTGGTCGGCTTCGTCTTTGAGGTAGCGAGCGACGACGAAACCGTCACCACCGTTGTTCCCTTTTCCGCAGAGCACCGCGACGCGTGCGGGGGCATCTGGCATCACGAGGCCGTACTGCTCGAGAAAGACTTCCGCGACACTTTTTCCGGCGGATTCCATCAATTGGTGACCGGGCATACCGAAGCGCTCAGTGGTGAGGCGGTCGACTTGCTGCATTTCGGCGGCTGTGAGGGCTTTCATATTCTTTTCCGTAAGTGGTTGGTAGCGAGCGGCCCTTCCGAAGGGAGTCTCCGCGAGAATCGTCCTTCATTTGCAATCGAACAGGGATTCATCGCTCCGCAGACTCCACTCGGAATGACAATTGATTATAGACAATTGAATGTTGGAGTGGTGCTACAGCATCCAGCCGCCGCTGACGTTGACGACCTGGCCAGTGACGTATTCCGCTTCTTCAGAGGCAAAGAACGAGACTGCGGCGGCGACATCGTCGACCGTGGGAGGCCGGCCAATGGGATAGCGCGCGTCCTTAAGTTTTCGGGCTTCCTCGAGCGTCAAATCCTTTTCGTCGATGCTGGAGGGATTGACCACATTCACGGTGATGCCGTTTTTCGCTTCTTCGAGCGCCAATGAGCGGGACATAGCCACAACGGCGGCTTTCGCCGCGGCATAGGCGGAGATTTTTGCCTGCCCGAAGGCGCGCTCCGCTCCGACCGCGCCGAGATTGATGATGCGGCCCCAGCGTCCCTTGCGCATGAGGGGAAGCGCAGCTCGGCACATGTGGAAGACGGTGGTCACATTCGATTCGAAGATACCGGTCCATTCTTCCACGGACGATTCGGCGAGTGTTCCCCAGCGAAATTCACCAACGTTGTTGACCAGAACGTCGACGCGGCCGTAGCGGTCCGCGACGGCTTTGATCAGTTGTTCCGCGCGCGCCGGCTGGCTAATGTCCGTTTCGACCGCAACGCAATCCGCGCCTACCGCCTGAAGTTGGCGCAGCGCGGTTTGCGCGGCGGCCTTATTGGTACGGTAAACTAGGGCGATCCTGGCGCCTTCCCGCGCCAGCCCCAATGCGATTCCTCTGCCGATTCCCCGTGTACCACCGGTTACCACTCCCACCCGGTTTCGCAGCGACATTCGTCATCCTCGCAAAACGTGCCAGTATAGCCCACTCCCTCTGGTCCCTCTACCTTACCTCAATTCCGGAAATGAGAGCTAAAGGACAAGCCCGGCCGAGGTGAAGCAAAGGGGTCTGACTCGATACGCATCGCTGACTGGACCTATTGCAATTGTGTAAAATAACCGATGGGGACCCGAACACAATGAGCGATGAGAGCATAAAGCGGGCGGCACAGGAGTATCTGGCGGAAAGACTCTCAGAAGAAGGACTGACCGCCGAACAGACGCTCAACCGGCAGGCGGCGATCGCGCTGGCAGCCGCAGTCTGGCGGCGGTTCGCGGAGACCGTGGTTGCGATGTGCAACGAGTGGAACGCAGTGACGAAAGAGCAGTCGCTGACGTGCACGGAGACCGTGCTCGGAGACCTGCGCATCCGGTGTGCGGGAAGATCGCACCAGTTGGTTTTTCACTACGACTCGTCGAGCCGTTTGGTGCGCGTCGAGAACTCCGCGCGAGAGGAACATGAACCGAAGGTGGTTCTGTCGATCGAGGGATATCCCACGGAATCCGGCCGGGGCGCCCGTTTGATGCGCAACCTTGAGGCGGTAAATGTGGAGATGCTCATACTGGGGCAGCTTCGCGTTCTGGCTGGGTTGAGCCGCAAAGCGGAAAGCTAGGCGCGGGCGCGGCTCACTTCTCTCCCACCCGCCGTCTTTCGACCGCGAGAAATTTTCGAGGAATTTTCCACGATTGACGACTTTTCCGAATACTGCTACTTTATGGCCGCACCGGAGCTGACGAGGCTCCCCCATCCGCCCGCATTCCGTTACGCCTTGAAAAACAAGAATGGCTCGGACTTTGCGTCCGTCTGTACGCCGGACAGGCGCATTGCCATTCGATGTAGGTAGAAAGGGGCATTCGATGAGGAACCGGTTGCATATTTTTCGTCTCTGCTTGGTGTTGGCGTTCGCCGCTATATTTTCTTTGCCCACTCTTGCCCAGTATCAGAATAACGTGATGCCCGGCCCGGGCTGGCAAGTGACGAAAGCCGAGTGGGGCTCGGGCAATCGCTGGATAGATGTCACCAATCAGGTGCGCATGCTTTTGTCCGGAAACGGAATGGTGCGAGTGAATAACCAAAACCTGGGAGGCGATCCGGCCGTCGGAGCGGACAAGATTCTTCGCATCCAGGCTAGGAATTACCAGGGACAATCGCGGCAATTCACATTCAAGGAAGGCAGTTCCATCGATGCCAGCCAGTTTTATAGCTATGGAGGTGGCATTGGCCCCGGAAATCCGGGCAATCCGGGCTGGCAAGTGATGTATGCGGATTGGGGATCGGGTAACCGGCGCGTCGACGTGACGCAACGCGTTCGCGTGATGCTCTCTGGAAATGGCATGGTGAGAGTGAACAATCAAAATTTGGCCGGCGATCCGGCGGTGGGCGCCGACAAAGTACTGCGAATCTCGGCTCGAGATGCTCGAGGACAGGTTCAGCAGTTCTCCTACAAGGAGGGCGCGAGCATCGATGCGAGCCAGTTTTACAACTACGGCGGATATCCCGGCGGGCCGGCCTACCCCGGTCCGGGAGGTCCAGGGCCAGGAATACCGCCGGGTCCTGGGTACGGGAATTTACAGATCATGCGTGCGTATTGGGGTCTGAACAACCGGACGAACGACGTCACCGACCTGTTGCGGAGCCAGGTACAAAACGGCAGTCTGGTGATTCAGGTGAACAACCGAAACCTGGGCGGCGATCCCGCGGTCGGGGCCGACAAAGTGCTGACCGTGATTTACCGCGTCAATGGCAGAGAACAGACGGCTACGGTGAAAGAGGGGAATACGCTGCGCATTCCGTAGCGGCGGGTTTGTACAAGTTTGATCCGCGAAGGCGGGCCGCTACAAGAGCAACAGGCTCCCGTAGGGAGCAAAGAGGGATTCCTCCCTACGAAGACTGCGCTCGGAATGGCGGAAGGGGATGTGCGCCTAGCTTAGTACTCATTTCCATAAGTACGATGACGTATTAAATGTGCTCTTATTAAGGAGATTTACTTCTTCATGCCAAGAGAAAGCCCATTTGCGATAGTTCTCTCCAAGGAAGAGCGCGTTGCACTGGAAGCCCAGGCCCGCCAGTATACGTCATCGTATTGTGATGTGATCCGAGCGAAGATCGTATTGTTCGCGGCGGAAGGTCTCTCCAACGACATTATCGCTGCTCGTCTAGACACGCCGCGCCAGATTGTCAGCAAGTGGCGCAAGCGATTCGCCCTCGCGCGACTTCCTGGCCTCGAGTCGCAACCTCGGGGCGGGCGTCCCGCCCTCTTTTCCCCCCAGCGTCATCGTCCAAGTTAAGGCGCTCGCATGGGAACTCCCGCATCGCTTGCAGCTACCGCTCTCGCGACTTTCTCTTTCCGAGATTCGGCGCGAAGTGATCACACAAGGATTGGTAGCTGAGAGTAGCGGGGCGACCTTGTGGCGCTGGCTGTTCAGAGGAAGGTACTCACGCCCAACGACTTCAAATCCCTCAATGAGCTCGAACAGCGGCTGCTAGCCTTCGGGCGGCGATACGAGGAAACCGCCTCGCCCTTCCAGTGGACCTTTACTCGCAAAGACCTGACAACCCTTTTGGCGAAGATCGAAAACAAACGGTTCGCTTCCGCTGCCTGACGCCCTTTCAAAATACGTCACCGTAATTCCGAGCGAGAGCACTTAGCGAGCTAGATGGGCGGCCTGAGGGCGCGGCACCGCGTTTGACCGAGATGGCGGCTGCCGGGCGCTGCGCGTTGGTCGATGTGCACCACGCCAGCGCAAAGGCGAGAGCTGGGCTCTCGCGCTCCAGGTTATTTTAGTTTGGCGACGATGACAGTCATGTCGTCGGCGCGTTCGGGAGTGCCGGACCATTCCTCGGCGGCGGTCATCAGCGACTCCGCGATTTTGCGCGGGGGAGCTTGGCGGACTCTTTGCGCGGCGGCTTCCAGGCGCGACACGCCGAATTCTTCGCCGTAGGCGTTCTCCGGTTCCACAAGGCCGTCACTGTAGCCGATCACCACCGCGTTCGGCGGCACCTCGACGCAACCTTCCTGGTAGTCGTAGTCATCCACGATGCCGAGCACAATTCCGCCCACATCGAGGTGCTGCGATTTTCCGTCGGACAAGCAGAAACCCGGCAAGTGGCCGGCGTTGGTGTAGCGTAATTTCCGCGCGGCGATATCGTAGATAGCGATCAGGAATGTGGCGAAGCGGTCGTCGCCGGTGTTGCGAACCAGGTGCTTGTTCAGGCGGGCCACGAGTTCGGCGGTGCTCAGATTCTCGCTTCCGGGATTCAGCAACTGACTACGCAACGCCGCTTGCAAGCTGGCCATAAGGAGCGCGGCGGAAATTCCCTTGCCGGAAATATCGGCAATGGCGATGGCCACCCGAGTCGGACTCAGCTGAATGAAATCGTAGTAGTCACCGCTGACGCTGCGCGCCGCCTTGCAGATGGCCTCGATTTCCACGCCCTCCACGTGAGGCAGGTGTTCAGGAAAAAGCTGATCCTGAACCTCGCTGGCGATGGAAATTTCGTTCTCCAACCGCTGCAGGTGCTTTTGTTCGGTGATCAGGCGGCTGATCGAACCGGTCATGTTGTTGAAGGACTCGCCGAGCATGCCCAACTGGTCACGCCGTTCGACCGGTACGCGGGCTGACAGATTACCGGCTTGCAACGACTGCGTGGCGCGCGACAAGTCGGAAATGGTTCGCGTAATCGCGCGCGTCAGGCGAACGCCGATGACCAGCGCGGCCAGTTCGATGAACAAGAAGATTACGCCGATCAATTTCAGCTCGAATCCCTTGGCGCCGCCTAAATCGCCCAAAGAAGTGAATATGCGGTGAGTGAGTTGCGATCGTCGTGCGTTAAAGAATCCGAATACCGGATGGTTGCGGCTGAGGACGCGGTTTTCCTCGAGGTAGGTGGCTTTCAACTGCGAAAAACCGTCTACGAGCGGATCCATCCACGACTGCGCGGCCAATAGAGGCCGCTTCTGTGTCCTGACTCTGGCGATAGCACGGTAACTCTGGCCGCCGATCGGCACCGCCAGTTGCGCCTGATCGGGGCCTACGGTCGCCCAGAGGGTGAAGGAAACCGGGCCAAGGTCCGGAGCTAGGCCCTCCAAAAACTCCGCCGTTACCGGGACACTGAGCTGGATGAATTGAACACCTCGGGGAGATTCGACTTCGCGCATGGATAGGAGTTGCAGTTGCGTTCCATCCTGCACCAAGCCGGTGAACGATTTTGCTTCGTTGCCGGCGATTTCGCGGAAGTATTGACGGTCAGCACCAAAATCCACCACCAGCCCCGGCAACTCTTTTTCTTCCGCGAACAGTACTTGGCCGGCTAACGCTCGCTCCATAGTCGCTTGACCCATGTTCGCGGGCAGAGTCGATTCGGCGGCGGCGATGGCTTCGGCGGAGTTGCGGAGCATTTCCAGGCGGTCTTCGACATCATGGAAGAGAAGATACGCACCCAACTGGGAATAGATAATTTGGGCGAGCAAGCTGGCGAACAGCAGCAGCAGGATGATCGGAACGACAGCGATGAAGAGATAAGCGACGATCAGGCGATTGCGAAGGCTCCACAGCAACTGGCTGCGCCAGCGAGTCCAGAAGCGGTAGAAGAGATAGAAACCCGCCAAGGCTCCGACAAGCTGCAGCGGGCCGATGCCGGGAATTCCCAGGAGATCATCCCGGCGCCAAAAGACGAGGATGCCCAAGACGCACAAAACAACGGCCGCCCAGTCCAGCTTGGACAGGCCCTTCCAGAATGGATTCTGCTGATTTTCTGTTCCGGCCATGACAAAAAAGGGTTACAGAAACACTTTACCCGATTCGCGGATGGGGGACGAGTGCGGGGTTGGGTTCGGGATTAAGAATTCGCAAGTCCGCTCGGTGGCCAATCTAAAGTTCGGCCATTACACGGCGATACTCGCAAAAATTACTCGCCGGAGAGGTGCGGGTTGCGGACACGGCTGTGATAACGGCTGTAGGTGAAGTAAATGACCAGGCCGATGACGAGCCAAATGACGAGGCGAGCCCAGTTGATCCAGCCGAGCTTGTACATCATGTAGCCATTGAAGGCGATGCCCAGGAACGGCACGAATGGCACCAAGGGCGTTCGAAAAGGCCTGGGCTGAGACGGATTCGTGCGGCGCAGGACCATAACGGCGATGCAGACGATGATAAAGGCAAGCAGCGTGCCGATATTGACCATTTTTCCGATGTCGTCGATGGGAGTGATGCTGCCGACGATCGCCGCGAGCAGGCCGACGAGGATGGTGTTCTTGTAAGGAGTGCGGAATTTCGGGTGGATGGCGGCAAAGAACTTGCGCGGCAAAAGGCCATCTTTCGCCATCGAATAGAGCACGCGAGTCTGGCCCAAAAGCATGACCAGCATGACGCTGGTTAAACCCGCCAGTGCGCCCAGCGTGATGATGTGGGAGGCCGTCGAAAGGCCGCGGTCGAGGAATGCTCGCGCCACGGGAGCTTCGATGTTGACGTCCTGCCAGTGGACCATTCCCGTGAGGACGCCTGCAACCGCGATGTAAAGGAATGTGCAGACAAGCAGCGAAACGATGATGCCGATGGGCAGGTCCCGCTGGGGATTCTTGGCTTCCTGGGCCGTGGTGGACACAGCGTCGAAACCGATGTACGCGAAAAATATGTAGGCGGCGCCGGCTCCGATTCCTCCGAAACCCATGGGAGCAAAAGAGTGCCAATCGGTACCCCAGTTCGCGGTGTTGACGTAGTGCACGCCGAGCACGATCACGAAAAGCACCACGGAAACCTTGATCACGACAATGGCGGTATTGAAGCGCGCGCTCTCCTTAATCCCAATCACTAGAACGGCGGTAATGACCAGGGCTACGAGAAAGGCCGGCAAATTGAAACCGATTTCCATGCCGAACAGTCTTGGGGCGTTGACGAGATCGTGCGCGCGCTGGAGGAGTTCGGGAGAATGAGTCGCCAGGATGGCGTCCGCCTTATCGAGGAATGCTTGTGTGCCTGGCAGGAGCGATGGGTCCGCGGCCTGGGCCATCTGACGCGCCACCAATTTTTGGGACGTTGCCAACGCCGTCCAGTGGTCATACGCGAGCCACAAGGGCATTTTCAGGTGAAAAATATTGAGTAGCTCGATGAAGTGATTGGACCAGCCGGAAGAGACGGTGCTGGCGCCCATGGCGTACTCCAGCGTGAGGTCCCATCCGATAATCCAGGCGAAGAGTTCGCCGAGGGTGGCGTAGGCGTAGGTGTAAGCACTTCCGGCAAGGGGAATCATGGCGGCGAACTCGGCGTAGCAAAGAGCGGCGAAAGCGCAACCGAGGCCAGAGATGACGAAGGAGAGCATCAGGCCCGGTCCCGCATAGTGCGCACCCAAGCCGGAGAATACGAAAATCCCGGCGCCAATGACCGCGCCGACGCCCAAAGCCGTCAACTGAAACGGTCCCAGCGTTTTCTTCAGGCTGTGTTCGCCGGATTCTTTGGCTTCGGCAACCAATTGGTCGAGCGATTTAGTTGCGAAGAGCGGATTGCTCATGCAACTCCTCCTTTTTCGTACGGCTCCAGCAGAAAAACTATGCCCCGTCTTGCACGGAACTGCGGCGGTGCCATAACCAGTACACCGGTAAACCGAGCAGCACAATCACCATTCCCATACCCGCCGTCTGGGTTTCGTAGAGCAGCAGCACGACCATAATTCCAGTGGCTGCCACTATATATAAGAGCGGGACCAACGGATAGCCGAATGCCTTATAGGGACGTTCGGCGTTTGGCCTGCGGCGGCGCAACACAAAAATTCCGACGATGGTCAATGCGTAGAACAGCAACGCGGCGAAGACGACATAGTCCAGAAGATTGCTGTACAAGTTTCCGTAGGTGCCATCGGGTTTCCGGGTGCGCAACAGAATCAGGACCACAATCCAGATGCCCTGATAGACGAGGGCGATTCCGGGCACGCCACGGCTGTTCAGTTTGCCGGTGGCCTTGAAGAACAGTCCATCCTTGGCCATGGCATAAGCAACGCGAGAACCCGCCAGGATCAAACCATTGTTGCAGCCAAACGTGGAAATGATGATCGCTACCGCCATGACGATCGCGCCTTTGGCTCCGAAGACGGCGGAGAGGGCGGCGGTCGCGACGCGGTCGTCCGGGGCGTTTTGAATCTGGTGCAGAGGGAGAGCGCACACGTAGGCGAGGTTCGCTAGGCAGTACAGGGAAATGACGATGATCGTGCCGAAGGCCATCGACAAGGCGACGTCGCGTTTCGGATTTTTGACTTCGGCCGCGGTGAAGCCGATGTTGTTCCAGGCGTCAGCAGAGAACAGTGAGCCGACTTGCGAGACGGCGAGCGCTAACAACAAGCCGTACCAGCCGCTGGCCGCGGTCACGGTGGGCAAGATTCCACGCAAAAAGCCCACACCGGGCGAAATCGCGTTGGCGCCGCGGATGGCCCAGAGGTGGGTGAAGTTGTCGGCGATGGCCGAAGCGTTTCTGCCGACAAAAAGGCACAGGAAAATCAGACCGAGCAGCGCAAGAACCTTTGCGGAAGTGAAAACATTCTGAATCCGCTTTCCGAGACGGACACCGCGAGTGTTCAGGAAGGTCAGAAAAATGATCATCAGCACGCCGACGAACTGCTGAACAGAGAGGCTGATCGCAAATCTCGAAGAGAAGTTGATGGGCGGAATGATCCAGGTGTTCGGCGAAACGGATGGAAACAAGACACCCAGGTAGCGCGCGAATCCGACGGCGACTGCCGCGATGGTGCCGGTCTGAATCACGAGGAAGAGCGTCCAGCCGTACAAGAATCCCCAGAGGGGCGAGAATGCCTCGCGCAAATACACGTACTGCCCGCCCGCGTGAGGAAACAGCGCCGCTAATTCGCCGTAGGATAGCGCCGCGGTGATGGTCAGCAAGCCGGTGATGATCCAGGTGAGAAGCAGGCCGCCAGCCGAACCGGTCTGGCGCGAGATGTCCGCGGCGACGATAAAAATGCCGGAACCGATCATGGATCCGGCGACGATCATGGTGCCATCGAACAAACCGATGGCGCGCACGAATCCGTGTTCTGTTTTTTCCGTGGGCAATGATGGGACGCTGATGGAATCTGTCATTCTACCGTTGCCTCAATGGTTGGCCGCGTGTTTCGCGGTATCCAGACGCTGGATGAATCGACGGGCTTGCTCCGCCGGGTCCGACGCGCTCAAAATGTCGCTGATAACCGCGACAGAGTCGGCGCCCGCTTCAATGACTCCCGCCGCGTTTTCCAAACGGATTCCTCCAATGGCCACAATGGGCTTTTTCGTCAGCGGCCTCAGCTCGCGGAGAAGCGCCGTTCCGACCACAGGATCGGGGCTGGCTTTGCTCGTTGTGGCAAAAATAGGTCCGATGGCAACATAATCCGCCGAAGTGGCCACTGCCTGCTCAAATTGCTGCCGATTGTGTGTCGAAACGCCTACCCAGCGATCTTGCCCGACGATGGCCCGCGCCTGTTCCACGCTCAAGTCATCCTGTCCCACGTGTACTCCGTCGGCGCCGGCAAGATAGGCCAAGTCCGGGCGGTCGTTTACGAAGAAATGCGCTTGTTCCCTGCGCGCCAAGTCCGCAATGTGCCGGGCGGTCTCCAGCGTCTGGTGCGCGCGCAAATCCTTGGCGCGATACTGCAGCAGACGCACGCCCGCGGAGATGAGTCGTTTGGCAATTTCCGGTGCAGGCTCACGAAGCAGCCCAGCGTCTAATATCACATAGAGCCTGGGCATCTCAAGGCGCATGGGGCTTTATTTTCCGTTGGTGTTGAGAAGCTTTTCGATGAAGTGAGTGTCGAATTTGCCGGCGGCAAAGTCGGGATGCGCCAGAATGCGCCGGTGCAACGGAATAGAGGTTTTGATTCCTTCGATGACGAACATTTCGAGGGCGCGTTTCATGCGGCTGATGGCTTCGCCGCGGTCGCGGCCTTTGACGACCAGCTTGGCGACCATGGAATCGTAGTAAGGCGGAATGACTGCGTCGGAGTAGGCCGCGGAGTCGACGCGGACACCGGTGCCACCGGGTGCCTGGAAGGTGGTGATGCGGCCCGCGGAGGGGACAAAAGTTTCTGGATCTTCGGCGTTGATGCGGCACTCGATGGAATGCCCGCTGAAGCTGACTTCGCCCGCAGCTTCTTGGAGGCGCTCGCCAGCGGCGATGCGGATTTGCGCCTTGACGAGGTCGACGCCGGTTACAAATTCAGTGACAGGGTGCTCGACCTGAATGCGCGTGTTCATTTCGATGAAGTAGATCGAGCCGTCTTCGTCCATCAGGAACTCGATGGTGCCGGCATTGGTGTAGCCGATTCCTTCCATGGCCTTGACGACTTTGGCGCCCAGTTCTTTCCGTCGCTTCGCGTCGATTACCGGCGAGGGCGATTCCTCGAGGAGCTTTTGGTGACGCCGCTGGATCGTGCATTCGCGCTCGCCGAGGTGGATCACTTTGCCATGCTGGTCGCCGAGCACCTGAAACTCGATATGCCGAGGATGCTCCAGGAATTTCTCCATGTACACGTCGGGAGTGCCGAAGGCCTGTTGCGCTTCGCTGCGAGCCGTCTGATACGCGCCGAGGAGTTCATCGTTGTTGCGCACCATGCGCATGCCGCGGCCGCCGCCGCCCGCCGCCGCTTTCAGGATCAACGGATAGCCGACGCGCTTGGCCTCTTTCGCGAGGCTCTCTTCACCTTCGACCACGCCATCGCTGCCCGGAATCGTGGCAAGACCGGCCACTTTCATTTCCCGGCGCGCGCGGTCTTTTTCGCCCATCATCTCGATCACTTCCGGCTTGGGACCGATGAAGGTGATCTCCGACGCTTCGCAGACCTTGGCGAAGTTCGCGTTTTCGGAAAGGAAACCGTAACCCGGATGGATGGCGTCGACGTTGGTGATTTCCGCGGCACTGATAACGTGGGGAATGTTGAGGTAGCTTTCGCTGCTGCGAGGAGGCCCAATGCAGACGGCTTCATCGGCGAAGCGAACGTGCAGGGCGTTGCGATCGGCTTCGGAATAGACCGCGACGGTCGCAATGCCCAATTCCTTGCATGCACAGATGACTCGCAGGGCAATTTCCCCGCGATTCGCTACAAGAATCTTTTGGAACATAGTTGGATGGGCCGGCTACCGTTTCCGGCTGGGCCGAATGCCGAACAAGGGCTGCCCGTACTCGACGGGCTGCCCATTTTCCGCAAAGATCCGAAGCACTTCTCCGGTGGTTTCCGATTCAATTTCGTTCATCAGCTTCATGGCTTCCACGATGCAAAGAGTCTGCCCGGATTCGACATAGCTGCCGACCTTGACGAAGGGTTCCGAGCCGGGGCTCGGCGAGCCGTAAAACGTCCCCACAATCGGCGACTTGACGAGGAACAGGTCCTCTCCGCCGCGGGTGTCCACTTCGGGGGCCGATTCCGCAGAGTGAGCAGACGGACCCGACACCGCGGCGGGCACGATAATTTCAGCGGGCCTTGGCGCCGCCACTACGGTGGCTGCGCCTGGCTTCCTCAGCCGGATGCGCAAATCTCCGCGGGAATATTCGAATTCCTCGAGGTTGTGCTCGCTCATGAAGCGAAGCAACTGCTCGATCTGCCCGATTTCCGGGTTTTCAAACGATCCACTTCCAGCCGCTTTCGACGGTTTTTTCCGTTTCATGCCTATTTTAGAGCTCGATGAGATCCCGCGAGACGCGGGTCAAAACTTCCCTGCCACGAAGCCCAACTACGACATCGTCTTCGATGCGAATACCGCCGACGCTTTCGACGTAAACCCCAGGTTCTATGGTAATCACATTTCCCGCTTCAAGTCGAACCGACTGGCCGCGCACGATGCGCGGCAATTCGTGAACTTCCAGGCCCAAGCCGTGGCCGGTGCTGTGGATGAAATACGCTTCGAGCCCGTTCTTCGTCAGGACCTCCCGCGCGGCGGCGTCCACTTCTCCGCAGGTTACGCCGGCACGGACCGCAGACGTGGCGGCCTGATTCGCTTCGTGTACAGCCCGATACCATTTGCGGGTACGTTCCGAGGCTCGGCCCACGTGCACAGTGCGGGTAATGTCGCTGCAATAGTGGCCGAGTATAACACCCAGGTCCAGCACCACCAATTCATTTTTCCTCAAGCGTTTGGAAGTAGGACGCGCGTGCGGGAGAGCGCTCCTTTCTCCAAAAGCGACGATGGTTTCGAAGGACGGGCCGCTCGCTCCTTTCTTTTTCATCTGGTATTCAATCTCGGCGCCAACTTCGTTTTCGCGGACTCCCGGCTTGAGCAGCTTGAGGGCACCTTCGAGGACTTCGCCGGCGAGGATGGCTGCCTTGCGCATCACGGCGAGTTCCTGAGCGTCCTTTTTCATGCGCAGGGACTCGACTACTCCGGCGCTCTCGATGGCACGGCATTTGGCGCCGCTCGCTCTCTGGAGCGCTTTCAAGCGAGCGACCGTCCACTGTTCCGGGTCGTAACCCGCGCGACGGATCCCTTGTTGCCTTAGCCATTCGCCAACAAACGTGAAGAGCGCGCCTTTTTGCAGCTCGACGCGGATTCCTCGAGATTCTTCCCTGGCCTGAACGGTGAATCGACCGTCGGTAATCAGCGTTGTTTTCGTCGTTCCGACCGCCAGGACACCGGAATCGCCGGTGAAACCCGTCAGGTAATACCAGTTGGCGGGATGGGTGACGAGCAGGCAGTCCAACGCCCGGCGCTTCAACTCTCGCGCCAAGTTCTTTCGTCGATTTGCGTAAATATCGCTCATAAAAAAATCGAGGAGACTTTGTGTCTCCTCGATTCCAGTTTACCTGAAGCCTGTCGAGTTTCTAAAACCCGCGCTTACCCGGAGATTATCCAGGGATGATGCGCGGCGTGAGGAAGAACAGGAGCTCCGAAGAGCTGATGGTTACGGCCTGTTCGCGGAAGAGCCGTCCGATGACCGGCAGGTTGCCGAGCACCGGAACCTCGGTGGTGCTGGTCTGCTGCTGAGTAACGATAATTCCGCCGATGACCACGGTGCCGCCGTCGGCTACCAAGACCTTCGTCTCCGCGGACTGCGTGTCCAACGCGGGAATGCCCTGAACGCGCGGGATACCGTTATCGATCTGGGTATTTTCCACCAGCACGTCCATGAAGACCGTGCCTTCGGCGGTGATTTGCGGGGTGACTTCGAGCTTCAACACCGCGTCAATGTATTGGACGGAGATCGTGTTGTTGATGGTGGTCTGGATCGGAATCTTTGTACCTTGCTTGACGGTAGCCTTTTCGTTGTTCTGCGTCACGATTTTCGGCTTGGAGAGCAGTTTGCCGACGCCCTTCGCTTCCGCGGCCGTGATGTACAGGTCGACGGCGAAGTTCGGCGAACGGTGGCCGAAGTAGAAGCCGCTGGTCGGCGCGCCTGCGGGCAGGTTGACGTTCAAAGGAAGACCCGTGCCGGAGCTGCCGCTGCTGGTCGAAGTTGCGATGAGCGGAGGTTGCGGAAGGCCAGTGCCGGTGGTGATGGGGCTGATACCGGTTTGCGGGGTACCGCCGAAGATGGTACGGCCGCTGGTGGTCGTGCCCGCAAAGCCCCATTGGACGCCGATGTCCTGGCTGAAGGAACGCGAGGCTTGAACGACACGCGCTTCGATCTCCACTTGTTGCGACTTGCGGTCCAACTGGCGGATGAGGTTGTCGAGCGTCGGGAAGTTGGAGGGAATGTCGCGGATGATCAGCTGGTTGGAACGATCATCCGAGAAAATGTCGCCGCGAGAGGACAGGAATTTCTTGAGCGTGTCGCGAACGGTGGAGGCTTTGGCGTAGCTGAGAACGCGGGTAGTGGTGACTGGCGCGACGGCTTCGGCTTGGGCTTTCTGCAGGTCGCGGGCGGTTTCCGCTTCTTTCTTCAGAGTGTCCTTGGTAGCCACACGGAGAACATTGCCGTTGAGCTGCTTATCGAGGCCGTTGTTCACGAGGACGATGTCGAGCGCCTGGTCCCAAGGCACTTCATCGAGAACGATGGTGAGCGTACCCTTGACGTTGGGATCGAGGACGACGTTGAGGCCGCTGATCTCATGAATCAAACGAAAGAAGTCCTTGAGATCCACATCCTTCAAATTAACGGAGATGGGCTCGCCGGTGTAACGATTCGCGGACGGAGCGTTGATCGCCGCGGGCGACTGTTGGGCGGCGAGGGTCGAAGCGGCGGTGGTGGCCTGCTGCACAGCTTGTTGGGCCGCCTGCTGCGCGCTGGTGTCGGCGTGTTCAGGCTGCGAGGTTTCATTCACGGCTGCCAGACTGGCGGAGGGCTTGGTCAACTCACTGGGCAACGGAAAATGATCCGAACCCGCACTGGCCCTCTTGTCCGGAGAAGCCGGCTGTGAATCGTTTGCCGTCGAGACCACTTCTTTTTTCGACTTGCCGGCCGTGGATGATGTTGAGGCCACGACCGGGCCGGCATTGGCATCTGCGGGTTGCACCTGCAGATACACCACGATGGCGTCGCCTTCATGCGCAATCTGGTAAGGCGCGGAGGCGGTAAGGTCGATTACCACGCGAGCGACATCAGGCCGGAATTGCCCGAGGCGCACACCGCGAACGGGCGCGGAAACTCCGGGGATCGACGTCTTCTGGACGTTGAGCCGCGCACCAGAAAAGTCCAGCACCAGACGCTCCGGATTCTGCATGCGCACGGGATGCACGTCGAGGCGCCCCGCGCCTTCGACGCGGACCGCCGCGCGCTGGGGATCCTGCGTGACGGCCACGCTGGAGATAACCGCCGTGGCCGAGTTGGCGCCAGCGGACTCCTGCCCTCGAACGAACGCCGGGTTCCCGCCCAGCATCATGCTCGTCAATATCAGGCAGCCACACCGTAAGGCCCGCCAGTTCGTCGTCATTGCTGTTCTCCTACACTGGAGTAGATTCTTTTGTTGACTTGTCGTTCTACTGGTTTTCCGAATGCGTCTTTCCCGATCTCGTGGAACGACACACCATCCAACGCGATCTTGTCCACTTTGCCGTCGTAAAGCTGATCGCCTTCCCTCAGGAAATAGGTTCTGGACTGAGGATTGGTGACCACCGCGATCATGCCATTGGGAGCTTTTACGATTCCATCGAGACGAAGCGAGGCGACCTGCAAGCCCGCTTTTCCGGGAGGCAAATTGGCGGTAACGCGCGAAGCTGCCTCTTGGCGGCTGGTGAGCGATTCGAAGGGATCGCGACGCGCGATCTTCCCGTCCGGTTCCGCCGCGGGTTTGGCTGCGGTTGGCGCGGGCGCTCTTTTTGCGGATGGCTTGGCGGTTTTCGCTGCCGGCTTCGACGGCGCGGTTTGCGCTTGCGCGCCGCATGCCGCCACTGTCAGCAAACTTCCGACTAGCAGTATGTTCAATCGACGCATAGCTCGCTCATTCCTGCTCACGGTTTTCTCACGGGCGCTGCGGGTGCTTTTGCCCCGCCCGCGGGTGCCGGAGCCGTATCCGCCGGCTTGGTGAAGAAGGTCGTGATGGTAAAGATGCCAGTTACCGTTTCGCCCGGACGCACGGAATATTTCACGCCCTTGGCGGTGTTGCCCGTCGGATCGTCAAACTGAAGGTCTCCCACGTTGATGATGCGCGACAGGCGGCTCAGCCTGGAAAAGAAGTCCAGTACGTTGAAGTACGGGCCATCCACCTGGGCCTCAAACGGCATTTCGTAGTGGAAGTCCTTGGGGACGATGTTCTGGGCCGTTAAGCGCCGCAGTTGCACGTTCGAAGCGCTGGCCGCGCCCTGCACCTGGCGAATGAATTCGTCCACTTCTTTTTCTTCGGGAACGATGGTCTTCAGCGTATCGAGTTGCTTGTTCAGCGCGTCCATCTGTTGCTTCAATTCGCCGTAACGCTGCTTGTAGACCTGCAATTGTGTGACTTCCTGATTGAGCTTGGTGCGTTGCTGCACCGCCGCGTCGTAGGTGGAGCGCTCCTGCGCTACGGGTGAAAACGGAACGTACAAGCCCACGAGAACCAGAATCACTGCGATGGCCAATGCCACCAGCCCCTGCATGATGACCGACATATCGCGGAAAGGATTCGCCATGGCTACCTCTTATCCTTTCTTCGCCGGTGCCGCACTTGTTGGGGCACTCTGGGACGGCACGCTCGCCGGCTTGGCTTGCGGAGTTGCGTCCGGGCCACTGGCGGCGATTTCGGCATTTATGGTGAACAGGAAGGTTTGCACCGAGGTGTTCTTCTCGTCCTGTTTGGATTCCTTGATCTCAATTTTCTGGAAGTAGCCCGAGCGCTTTAGCGCGGTGATGAAGTTCGCTACAGAATTAATGGAAGCGGCGGCGCCTTCGAAGGTGATGGCCGTTCCCTTCTTGGTCATGGAGGTCAGCCAAAGGTTCTCCGCGCGGGAAACGGTGCTGGCAACCTCGTCGAGAAGTTCTTGGCCGCCAGTGCGGTCTTTCTGCAGTTGCTCGATGGTGCTGACGCGCTGCTGAAGGACCTGCTTTTGCTTTTCGAAGGCTTCTACCTGCAGCTTGATCTGTTCCAATTCGGTCTTCTGGCCCTGTAGCTGTTTGATCCGGGCATTCTCTTCGTTCAATTGGGTCTGCCAGGAGTGGTAGAAGTAGAAGAGAAACAAGCAACCCAACAACAGGCCGGCTCCGATGAAGACCAGAGGCATAGCCGCCCCGGTATCCACTGCCCGTCTTGCGGCCTTGGGCCGCGTTTGTCCGAGTAAGTTTATGCGGATCATGGCTAGTCGAAGCTCCTCAGTGCCAATCCCACCGCGACTACCAACCTGGGCGCCAACTCGCGGATCTGATCTTCGCTGTGCTTACCCGGGTTGATCAACACTTTACGGAATGGATTCAACTCTTCCACCGGCATCGCGAACTCTTCGCGCAGCAGGTCCACCAAGCCGGGCACACGGGCTGTCCCGCCAGCGACCATGATGCGTTGAATGTTTTCGCCGCTCGCCGTGGCGCGGAAGAAATCGAAAGTTTTTTGAATTTCGAGGGTCAAGATATCAGAAACGCTGCGAAGAATCTGCCCCTTTTGCTCGTCGGTGACCGTCGGGAGGGTCTCGCCCTTCTTCAGTTTTTCGGCATCGTCGAAGCTCAAGTCCAGTTCCTTCTGGAGGGCATCGGTATACTGGTTGCCGCCGACGCTGACGTCGCGAGTGAACAGAGGAATGCCACCGCGGACGATATTGATGTTCATGACGCTGGCGCCGATGTTCAGGAGCGCCACGGTCTGGCCAGCGTCCGGCTCGTAATTCACTTCGAAGCAGTTCTGCAAACCGAAGGCGTCGATGTCAACGACTACCGGCGTCTTTCCGGCCTGCGCCAGCACGTTGGTATGGTTCAGAATCTTGTCTTTTTTCACGGCGACCAGCAGGACGTCCATCTGGGAGTCCATGGCTTCCAGCAGTTGGTAGCTGAGGTTCACATCGGCAATATCGAAGGGGATGTGCTGGCTGGCTTCGGAGGGAATGCGGTCGTACAGTTCTTCCTCGGTCATCAGGGGCAACGGCACGCGTTTCACGATGACGGAGTGGCCGGACACGGAAGTGGCCACGCTCTTGGTTTTGATCTTTTCCAGATCGAAAATCTTGGTGATGGCGTTGGCGACCTGCGGCGCATCCATGATGGCGCCATCGACAACGGTGTCCTGCGCCAGAGACTCCATACCGTAGCTGACCAGCTCATACCCGGCCTTGGTCGATTTCAATTCCACGGCCTTAATGGAATTGGAACCGATGTCTAGACCCACGAGCTGCTTGCTTTTTTTGCCCCCGAGTAACCACATATCGCGGCCTCTTTCCCTCACGCTTCGGCGAACCTAGCGGCGCCGTGCCGCCACCTGGTTCATCTTGCGTTCCATCCAACGGTCGAGAATCGTCTTCCTAAGCTTCCAACGATTTCCCAGCTTAAACGCAGGTATTTCGCCCTCGGTGATGTACCGATACAGAGTATCGGGGCTGATCCCGAGATACTGGGAGGCCTGCCGTACGTTCATCACTTCGCGCGATTCGCTCACGAGGAACGCCCATCCTGTTTCTGACACGCCTCAGTTTCGGACATGTAGCACCCGAGCGGCTCCCAGACACAAGGTTCCTTCGGGCCTGACCTTGTCCCCGTTATGTCATTCCGCGGCGCTGAGCGTCAAGGGTTTCTCTACCGCAGTTGTCCTAACAACATAGGCAATCTTAGGCAATTGACCTGGTATTGTAGGCAGGTATCCCCAGCCTTAGCGGGTCCCTGGTATCAGGACTACTATTAGTTGTAGTGCTGCCCAATTTCGTCCTGTACTCCGGGACGGTAATTCTTAATCCGCACGGAGAGGCTGATTCCAGCGTAGGACGGTCCACGTTCACGAAAACAGAATCAATACTTCGGCCGCATGCAAATCCCGGTGTCGTTCTATTGTGCCATCCTTCTGGAGCAGACGCACACGCGCTCGAGGGCTATACTGGCTGCGATTAAATCATTGCGTTTCCGGAGATTCCCGATGAAACATGCGATCCTGCTGTGCGGTCTTCTTCTACCGTCCCTCCTTTCGGCGCAGAACCTGCTCGTCGCCAATCAAGTTGATCACACGCTGCTGATTATCGACACCGCTTCGCGAAAAACTCTTGCCACCGTGGGTGTCGATATTAATGGTCATGAGGTCATCGCTTCTCCCGACGGAAAATTGGCTTATGTACCTATCTACGGGAATTCAGGAGTCGGAAAACCGGGCACCGATGGAAGCACCGTCCAGGTGATCGATATCGCCAGCGGCCGCGCGGTGAACATCATCGATCTTGGCAAACGTGTGCGGCCGCATTGCGCGAAGTTCGGACCGGACGGCATGTTGTATGTTTCCGCGGAGCTCGCGAAGGCCGTGGACGTTATTGATCCGCGCACAGCGAAGATTGTCGCCGAGGTTCCCACCGGTCAGATCGACTCCCATATGTTCGCCATAACCCCCGACGGGTCGCGCGCGTACGCGGCGAATGTTTTCGCCGGCAGTGTCAGCGTTCTGGACCTGCGGAAGCGCTTGCTGATCAGCACGATTCCCGTTGCCGGAGAAGTGCAGCGTATCTCGATGTCGCCGGACGGGCGAGCGGTTTACACGCACGATCAACAGAACCCGCGGATTGCTGTGATTGATACCTCGAAGAATGCTATTTCGAGGTGGTGGGACGTGCCTTCGGTGGTGTACTCCTCGGCTGTTACGCCGGATGGCCGGTGGCTTGTCGCAAATGCGCTTTCGGGAAAGATTTTTGTTGTGGATACAACGTCAGGGAAGGTGCAGCATACCTACGACATTCCCGCGGCGTCCGGAGAAGCGATCGTAGCGCCTGACGGCGGGCGCGCTTACGTGAGTTGCCCACAGGCCGGGACGATTGAAGTACTGGATTTGAATACCTGGCAACTGGAGAAGCCGATACAGCTTACAAGAGGTGTGGACGGGTTGGCATTCGCGGCGACAGGCTCGGTTCCCGCCCAGGCTCAGAATTAACTGGTCGCCGGACGAGGACAGAAAAAGCAAATTTCTCGGGCAAATGCGTTTGCAGAGTAACATCGAGATTTTTTCCCGATTGAAGAGGGATTCCTCACGGCGCAGACTCCGTTCGGAATGACGGAATGTCGTGTAGATTGGACCCTAGAGACCGAGGGTTTTCCAGAAGGAATTGACGCGTTTTTTGGTGGCGTCGTCCATTCGGATTTCGTCGGGCCAGGGGCGGGTAAAACCTTCCGTGGGCCACTTGCGCGTTGCGTCGACGCCCATCTTGGAGCCAAAGTCCTGCATGCGCGCGGCGTGGTCGAGTGTATCCACGGGTCCCAGAGTAAATTGCACGTCACGTTCGGGATCGAGGGTGCAAAGCGCCTTCCAGACTACTTCGCGATAGTCGTGGACATTCACGTCGTGATCTACAACTACAATCACTTTCGTGAACATGGCTTGCCCGAGCGACCAGATGGCATTCATCACTTTGCGTGCGTGGCCGGGGAAGGATTTGCGGATGGAAACGATCATCAGATTGTGGACGATACCTTCGGCGGGCATGGACACATCCACGATTTCCGGATGAGCCATTTTCATTAAGGGCAGAAACACGCGTTCGATGGCGTACCCCATATAAAAATCTTCTTGAGGCGGGCGGCCGACGACGGTAGTCAGGTAGATCGGGTCCTTGCGATGAGTGACGCATTCAATATGGAAGACTGGATATTCTCCTTCGAGAGAATAAAAGCCGGTGTGATCGCCGAATGGGCCTTCGGTGCGCATTTCGTTTAGATTGACGTAGCCTTCGAGGACAATTTCCGCGTTGGCCGGGATTTCCAGTTCGTTGGTTTCACACTTCACAAGTTCCACGGGCTCTTTTTTGAGGAAGCCACTGAACATCATTTCGTCCAGGTCTGGAGGGAGGGGAAAAATCCCTCCGAGGGCCGTTGCCGGATCCGTACCGATTGCAGCGCTTACGGGAATTCGTCCCTCCGGAGAGGCCGCGCGCGCGCGCCGGAAATGTTCCGCGCCGTGCTTTTGCGTTTGCCAATGCATGCCGGTGGTGCGCTCGTCGTAGATCTGCATGCGGTACATACCGACGTTGCGTTTGCCGCTGGTTGGGCTTTTCGTGAAGACCAACGGAAAGGTGATGAACCGCCCGCCGTCCTGGGGCCAACACTTCAAGATTGGAAAGTCGAACAAATTGACATCGCTTCCCTTGCGAATGATTTCTTTGCAGGGCCCGTCTTTTACTGTTTTTGGAAAAAAGGAACCCAGTTCCATGAGCTTGGGCAGCATTTTCATTTTGTCGAAGAGACCTTGTGGCGTCTGCATGTCCAGGAAACCGCGAATGCGCGCGGCGACGTCATCGAGTTTGTCCACTTCGAAGGCCAGTTCCATGCGATGTTCACTGCCAAAGGCGTTGATGAGGAGCGGGTAGCGCGATCCTTTGGGGCGTTCGAACAGGAGAGCAGTTCCGCCGGGAGTTCCTTTTGGTCCAAGCTGCGCTTGCGCGCGCTGGACGACTTCGACGATTTCCAGCACAGGATCGACTTCAGCTTTCACGCGGCGCAACTCGCCTTCCTTCTCCAGGCGCTTCATAAATTCCCGCAAATCTGCGTATCCCACTACGTTCCTCCGGGGAGTCCGTCAAAGGAGTTCAACCGCAAAATACCACGCCGATTGTTGCTTACGCAAAAGAAGGAGTTGGCTTAAGTCGGTACATCGGGCGGACATGGGGCGCAGGAATCCGGCGCCCCTACAAAGAACAACCGAAGCGCACCGTCAGAGTGCCGGAGCCACACAAGGATGCCGGCCGGAGGCGCGGCGCTACATTTTGTAGGATGCGCTCACTGAGTTTCGGAGACTTGTGTCGCGGCACGGGCGGGGCCGAGCTGGATGACCCAGATTTTGCCGTCGGTCACGATTTCGTCGCCGGTAGCGTTCCCGATTTTCTTCGGTGCGTGAGGGCGATCGATGGCTGCATACGCCGTTCCCGTGCCAACAAATAGTAAATCGGTGCCGACCCATTCGCGCTCTCGGTCGATGTGCGGGTCGATGCGGTGAGACCATTTTGTCGCGGCGTGGCTTTTTGTTGTGTCGATATCGTGCGTTGCGGCGGCAATCCAAACTTCCTGGCCGTTGTAGGTCTGTGCCCGCTTCCAGATGCGCAGATGGTGGCGTTTCGAGAATGTGTTTAGCGATTTTTGGAACACGGCATCCGGCGGCCGATCCTCTAACAAGAGCGTGGACATGGGGCCGCTGGTGTATCCGGTTTGCCGCACCGTGGCCTGCGCTGCTTTCAATGCGGACTTCACGTTTACGTTATCGGCCTCAAACCAACCGGCTTCGCCGAACGCCGCGGCGAGCTGTGTGCGCGTTCCGAGGAACATCAAATTGGTCGGGTCCGAAGGAACCTTTGACGGCGTCATGGTGCGCAGAGGCGCAGCCGCGACCAGTTTCTGCAACGCGGCGTCGACCGGCAACTGCTTCCAGCCAATCCACGTTTCTTTTTCCTTCAGCACTGAGGGGCGGATGATCTGGATCTGCAAGTCGGTTCCGGAGGGATATTGAATTTCGCGCCGGATGGACAGACCGTAGGCGGTCTGCACGCCCTTAATGGCATAGCCGGCGATAGGATTGGCCGCGCTGATGGCCGCGAATGTGATCGTGGCTTTGCTGGAAGCGTGGGGCTGAATGATTCCCAGGATTTCGTTGTTGCGCACGGTTTCCCGGGCATTGTCGACATCGATGACCCTGGCATACAAAGGAGAGCGCTTGCCGTCGCGATGCACGATGTTCGAAAAATCAAGAACCAGGCGTGGGCGGGAATATTTGTCCGGAGCTTTTGCGGCGAACAGGATTGTGCCGTTGACTTTCGTACCGGGCGGCACGAGGAGTTCGCCATACTGTCCGTCGTTGCATTTTATGTTTTCCCCGCCCTTGCAGAGGGGATAAGTCACCGTGCCGGTTATTGGGTCACCGGTACGCGAGCGGTCACTATAGACCGGGACGTCCAAGCGGACGCTGAGTGTGTCTCCCGGCGCGAGGTCTGCTTTGCGCGACAGCGAGACCGCGGCTGCGTGTGTCGGAGGCAGGCCGTTCGTTTCGCGCGTGGCTTGATAGAGGGTCTGGATCAAGGGCGAGGATTTCGAGACATCGATTTGCACCGCGGCCGGGGCAAGGTCTTCATCGACCGGTTCGTCTTGGTCTTTGTCGGAAGTGTCATCATCCGCTTGCTTTGTGTCCGAGGACTGTTTGCTTGCCGGCTTTGGCTTCGGAGCGTTTTGCTTGTCCTGACGAGAGTTGACCGCGGAAATCGACGTTCCCACAAGGCTTACAAAAAGAATAAGGAGCAGGCACAGATATTTCGTGGCAATTTGCATCGCTTTTGTCTTTCTGAACCGAAGCATCCCGACGACTTCGATGGACGTTCCTTGAGATTGAGCGGAGAGAAAGACCCTGATTTCCAGCGACGATTCAGGGCGCCAGCATCATCGCAACAATGACGGGTGTCAGCAAGAGAATTGTGGCTGCCCAAAGGCCGTTTCGCGACTACGGCGGTTATATTTTTCGCCGCATTAACCGGCACGCACAGGCTGAACGTACAGGTTGAGGACTAGGCGCGCTGAAGAGAAGCAAAGGCACGGTCTGAAGACCCGCCACTACCGGCAAGGCTCAACAGGAATGCCGGCTAGAAGCCTCCCTGCGGCAGGCTTGGTCTGGACACCCGGCCCATCGGCAACTATCCTGAGTTCGGGCGCTTTCATGCAGCGAATCTATCTCGATTACAACGCCACTACGCCGGTTGACCCTGCAGTGCTAGAAGCCATGCTTCCGTATTTTGCCGGAGATTTCGGCAACGCGTCCTCGATCCATACGTTCGGGCAGCGCGCCCGCGCGGGGGTAGAAACCGCGCGCGAGCAAGTGGCCGCTCTCTTGGACGCGCGGCCGCAGGAGATCGTGTTTACCAGCGGGGGCACGGAGTCGGACAATCACGCCATTTTCGGGGTGCTCCAGCCGCTCCTCGGAGTTCATCCCGCGGCACACATCATAACCACTGCCATCGAGCACGAGGCGGTGCTCAACACCTGTCAGGCGCTGGAAAAGCAAGGTGTGCGCGTCACTTACCTGTCCGTTTCGCGCGACGGCCTGATCGATACCGAGGAGTTGCGCAAGGCGATACGGCCGGAGACGGCGCTAATCACCATCATGCATGCCAACAACGAGCTTGGTACCGTGCAGCCTGTCGCGGAGATTGGACGAATCGCGGTGGAGCATGACATTTATTTTCACACGGACGCGGTGCAATCGGCCGGGAAGGTACCTGTGGACGTGAATGCTTGCCAAGTCGACTTGCTTGCGCTTTCTGGACACAAGATTTATGCACCCAAAGGTGCCGGTGCCACTTACGTCAAGAGTGGAACGCGTTTGAGACAGCTGTTGTATGGCGGGCGTCACCAGCGGGGATTCCGGCCCGGTACGGAAAATGTGGCGGGAATTGTGGGGCTGGGTAAGGCCGCAGAACTGGCTCGGCTTGCTCTCGCTGAGGATGCTCGGCGCATTTCTGCATTGCGTGACCGGCTGGAACGAGGTTTGCTTTCACGCATACCTGATTCGCGGGCAAACGCCGCCGGAGCTCCGCGGACGCCCAATACTTCGAATTTTACTTTCCCGGAAATTGAAGGCGAGGCGTTGGTCATCGCTCTCGATCTGAAAGGTCTGGCCTGTTCCACGGGCGCGGCGTGTTCCTCAGGTGCGGTTGAGCCTTCTCATGTGCTGACGGCGATCGGGTTGCCGGCGTCCGAAGCGCGTGCCAGCGTTCGATTCAGCCTCGGCCGCCAAACGACGGCTACCGATATCGATGCGGCGCTGGATATTGTTCCGGCGGCGGTCGCACAGTTACGGCGGCTTTCGCCGACCTACAAAAAAGAGGCGTCCGCGCATCGTTGACGCTTTCCCTGTAAAATAAAAGCATGCCTGAGCAAGCTCAACTTGATTCGCTGCCCGCGGCCCCCGAGTCTCAGCCGGGGCTGGTCGCTGTGGCCATGTCTGGCGGTGTGGATTCCTCGACCGTTGCCGCTCTGCTGCTGCAGCATCGTAGGCCGGTCGTCGGGTTGACCATGCAACTTTGGAATCAGCGGCGGCTTCCGGAACTTCAGGGCGACGGGCCCGCGCAGCATCGCTGCTGTTCGCTTGACGATGTGTATGACGCGAAGCGCGTGGCACAGCATCTGAATTTTCCGCACTACGTGGTGAATTTTGAAGAACAGTTCGAGCGACGCGTTGTGCGGCCCTTTGTCGAGCAATATCTTGCAGGCCGGACACCGATTGCCTGCACCAACTGCAATACCGACGTGAAATTTGAGCCGCTGTTGCGTATGGCGCGACAGATTGGCGCGGAACGGCTTGCCACTGGACACTACGCGCGCATCCGCAAGGATAAAAGGAGCGGACGCTTTCAGCTTCTGCGGGCGCGCGACGATTCGAAGGACCAGTCCTATTTTCTTTGGGGTCTGAGGCAGGAGCAGCTTTCGCGCAGCGAGTTTCCGCTTGGGGAACTGACCAAGGAACAAGTGCGTGAGCTCGCGCGGAGCGTTAAGCTTCCGGTGGCGGAGAAGCCGGAGAGCATGGAGTTGTGCTTTGTGCCGAACGGCAATTATGTGCAGTTCATCCAAGCGTACGCGCGCGAGGATCGAAGGCCGCTGAAGGACCAGGAAGGCGACATCGTCACGGAGGATGGGACTGTGCTCGGGCGCCATTCCGGCGTGCACAATTACACCGTCGGCCAGCGAAAGGGACTTGGGTTCACGACCGGCAAAGCGATTTATGTGCTGGCGATCGATCCGGAGAAAAACCGCGTAATCGTTGGGGAAGACCTGGCGTTGCGCGCGAGCCAGTTCGAAATTGAAAATGTAAATTGGGTTTCGATCGAAGAACCCGCCGCGCCATTGCGGGCACGAGTGAAGATTCGTCACAAACATGAACCAGCCGCTGCCACGGTTGAAGCGCTTCCCGGGCTTCGCGCACGCATCACGTTTGATGAGCCGCAACGTGCGATTACGCCAGGGCAAGCGGCGGCGATTTATGATGGAGACGTCGTGATTGGTGGTGGGTGGATCGAGAAGAACCGCTAGCAATTGATCTTTAGCCGACAGCCAAGTGCCGCACCTACGGCGCTCGTGCTCTTCCCTCCTTTGTCCGGAGCCCTTGCAGGCTGAGCTAACGTATGCCGGGCCCACGGCGCTTCAAGACAGCCGACACCCAACGATCGAGAGGATTTCTGGCTTTGCTCGGAATGACGGTGAGATCGAGCCGAACTCGTGCGGCTCTTCAGCCTCGTCGAGCAAAGCTTGCGATTGGTGCGATCGAAGAGGGATTCCTCACTGCGCGGACTTCGTTCGGAATGACGGAAGGCGTAAAAAGGGCGGTGTTTCCTTAGATGAAGAGTTCGTCTTCTTGCTCGATGGTTTCGTGGATGGTTTCGCGGTGGCTGCGGCGGGAGCGGAGAAAATCCAAGCCTACTTTGATTCCCTGCACCACGGCGGACGCCTTTTGCACCGGGCCGAGAAAACTGCGGCGAACCTGAGTGCCGGCATCCTCCACGGCCTCGAGCGTTCCAGTAATAATCCGGTCGGCACGCACCAACTGACCGCGCAACCTGTCGGAGGCGTCCGTGAAGACGCGATCCATTTTCTGCGCCTGAGCACGCGCCAGATAAACGACCTGCGAGGCATCTTCGACGAGATTGGCGAGCTTCGGCTGGGTGTCGTCGAGCAGTATTTGCGTGCGCGTGAGGATCGGACCCACACGCGTGTGGAGGTCGTTCACCATTCGGTTGACGGATTCGGTAGTGCGTTTCACCTGAAAGAACAATCCGATCAGAATGGCCACCTGCACTACGAGAGCGATGGCGGCCACAATGCTAAAGAACTCCAGCCAGAATTGCATTCACACCCCACCCTTTCCGCTCAGGGGACGGAACTGCTTCACACCTCTAACGCTCTTTACGACTTGGATTCGCGCAAGAACGCTTCGCGGCCCGCTTCGACAGCGGCCGAGAGAGAATCCCGCTTGCGTGAGGCGACATCCTTGCCGCGCTCAATCAGTTCATCCGCGCGATCGCGGAGTTCACGCGCTTTCTTCTGGGCAAATTCGCGGCCGTCGTCGGCGCGCTTACCGAGAAACTCACGCGTCTCTTCTCCGGACTTTGGCGCAAAGAGCACGCCCAAGAGAGCGCCGATGCCGACGCCTACGAGGAAGAAGCTCACTTTGGAACCCACGTTGTCAGCCATGGTAACCTCCACAAAAAACGTAGCATAGGCGGGCGAGAGTGGCAATACGCGATAACCGCAATCGCGAGGAATAGAGGTTAGACGGTTCCGCCGCCTTTTTCGTAGTGCTCCACGATCTTTTCGGCGCTTTTTCGCGTCACGATGTGGCTCAGCTCTTCGACTGTGGCTCGCCGCAGATTGGCGATGCTCCCGTATCGCTGCAGGAGCTTCTGCGATGTCCGGGGTCCGATGCCGGGAATGTCCAAAAGAGCCGTATGGGTCTGCCGGGCCGCGCGACGCTGGCGATGGAAGGTCACGGCGAAGCGATGGGTCTCGTCGCGAATCTGCTGGATGAGGTGCAAGACCGGCGAATGACGGTCAAGAACGCACGGTTCATTTTCCTGGCCGAGCACGTAGAGGATTTCTTCTTTCTTGGCGATGCTGGCCATGGGTTGGTTGATGATTTGCAGTTCGTCGAGCGCCTGAGCGCCGGCGTGCAGTTGACCGAGACCGCCGTCGATGAGAATGAGGCTTGGCATGGGTCTCTGGTCTTCCTGAAGGCGCTTGTACCGGCGGGTGACAACCTCGTGCATGCTCGCAAAATCGTCATTTTCACCGCGGGGTCTTCCTGCTGGACCGGCTTCTCCTCGAATGATGAATTTGCGATAGTCGGACTTTTTCATCTTTCCGTTTTCCCAGACAACCATGGATGCGACGGTGTCCGTGCCCTGAATGTGCGAAATGTCGAAGCTCTCGATGCGCTTGGGTTCTTCGGGCAAGCTCAGAGCGTTTTGCAGCGCTTCGCCGATGGCTTTTGACGTTGGCTTCATTACACGGAAGCGCTGTTCGAAGGAGTGCTTGGCGTTGTTTTCGACCAAGTCCAGAATGGCGGCTTTACTGCCACGCTGCGGAGTGAAAATCTCCACTTTGTGGCCGGCGCGGTCGCTGAGAGTTTCCTCCAGCAATTCGCGTTCTTCGAAATCGATGGGTACGTGAATTTTTCGGGGCAGATATTCGGCTTCGAGGTAAAGCTGCTTCAACAAGGAAGGCACGAATTCGTGCGGGTCGAAGGCTTCCAGCTCTTCCCAGTAGAATTCTCGGCGGTCGACAATGCGTCCGCCACGAAGGTGAAATACGTTGGCGGCTACAAGCGGAGGCTCGGCGTAGTAGGCAACCACGTCGGTGTCGTCACCCTGCGTTGCGGCGATTCTCTGCCTTTCCTCAATGTCCTCCATGGTGCGAAGCAGGTCGCGATAGGACGCCGCTTCCTCGAAGCGTTCCTGTTCGGCGGCGGCAATCATGCGTTCTTCAATGCTCTTCATCAGGTCGTGGCGCCGGCCTTCGAGGAACATACGCACATCGCGTACGGCTTCCGTATAACGTTCGTCGGTCGTGAGGCCGGCAACACACGGGCCTAGGCAGCGCTTGATGTAGAACTGCAGGCAAGGCCGCGGATGAGTTTTTGTCAAATCGACGAAACACGAAGGAACAAGAAAGCGTTTGTGAATGAAATGAAGAATGCGACGAGCCAAGCCGGCGGGAAAATACGGGCCGAAATAGAGCGCCCCGTCTTTCTTCACTTTTCGTGTGAAATAGACCCGCGGATATTTTTCGCTCATGGTCAACTTGATATACGGGTAGGTCTTGTCATCCCGCAGCATCACGTTGAATTTCGGTTTGTAGCGCTTGATGAGGTTGTGCTCGAGCGCCAGCGCTTCACGCTCGTTGTCGACCACAATGGTTTCAAGGTCGGCAATTTCGCGGGCGAGCGAGCCGGTCTTCGCGTTCACCCAGCTCGATTCGAGAAAATACGAGCGGACGCGGCTGCGCAAGGACGCGGCCTTGCCGACGTACAGTACCGTTCCGCCGGCGTCTTTGAACAGATAGACGCCGGGCTTCTCCGGCAACTGCGCGGCTTTTTCTCTGGGTTCCATCCGTTTGGGTGTCTAGGGCTGTTGCCGCAGCCCGTCTCTTTTATCTTACGGCAGCGGTCCGGGATAGTCGCCGGAAATGCCATTCAGCGTGGAGTTTGGATATACTCTCAGGGGCCGTTCTCCACGGCATCACTCCTTCAGAAAAGAGGATACCTTCCGTGAAAGCAATCTCCCTTGTGCGGCAAGTTTCGGCCGCGTTGCTAACTACCGCGCTTCTCTGCCCCGTGCTTCCCGCGGACGAAGGCATGTGGACCTTCGACAATCCACCGGTCAAGCAGCTTCAGGAAAAGTACAAATTCACTCCCGCGCAGCAGTGGCTGGATCACTTGCGGCTGTCGTGCGTGCGGTTGAATGACGGCGGGTCTGGCTCTTTCGTCAGCCCGCACGGGCTGCTGCTCACCAATCACCACGTAGCGCTTGGACAGCTTCAGAAAAATTCCAGCGCCGAGCATGACTACGTGCGCGACGGGTTTTATGCCGCAACGCCGGAAGAAGAGATGAAGTCTCCGGATCTGGAAGTCAACGTTTTGGTGTCGACAGAAAACGTGACCGAGCGCGTGAACGCCGCGGTGACGGGCACGAAGAGCACCGAGGAAGAATTCGCAAAGCGCAAATCGGTGATCGCGGACATCGAACGGGAGAGCACCGAGAAGACCGGCTTTCGCTCGGATGTGGTGACGCTGTATTCCGGAGGCGAATACTGGCTGTATCGCTACAAGAAGTATACGGACGTCCGGCTGGTGTTTGCGGTGGAGCAGCAAACCGCGTTCTACGGCGGCGACCCGGACAATTTTACATATCCGCGGTACGACCTGGACATGGCGTTGTTCCGCGTCTATGAAAATGGCAAGCCGATCGACAGCAAGGATTATTTGAAATGGAATCCCAAGGGCGCGGGCGATGGCGACTTGGTGTTTGTTTCCGGCCACCCGGGAGGCACCGAACGGCTGGTGACCTACGATTATCTTGTGACCCTTCGCGATGACATCACGCCTCTCATCATCGAATCACTCAAAAATCGTATCGCGGTCCTGAAGGATTATTCCGCACGCGGTCCGGAGCAGTCCCGGCAAGCAACCACGCTGATTTTTAGCCTGGAAAACAGCCGCAAGGTTTTCGAAGGCCGGCGCGACGGACTCCAGGACAAGAATCTGATGGAGAAGAAACGCAAGGAAGACGAAGAATTCAGGAGCAAGGTGGACGCCAACCCCGAGTGGAAGAAGGAGTACGGCAGCGCTTGGACGATGGAAGAGGAGGCGCTGCAGAAGCAGAAGCCCCGCCTTAAACAGCAATTCTTCCGCAGCTCGGACTCTCAGCTAGCCGGGCTGGCGGTGCAGATCGTGACCTACGTTGCCGAAATCAAGAAACCAGACGGCGAGCGCCTGCCGGGATTCCACGATTCGCAACTGGAATCCTTGAAGCACCGGCTGTTTTCACCAGCTCCAATCTACCCGGAGTTTGAAATTGCACGCATGACCGGCGCTCTGGAATTGGACGTAAAGGAAATCGGGGCGGACGATCCTTGGCTGAAGGCGGTGCTCGATGGGCGTTCGCCGAAGGATGCGGCGAATTACCTAGCCGGTGGGACCAAAGTGGGGGATCCCGCATTGCGCAAATCGCTCATCGATGGAGGGCAGGCTGCTGTCGACGCTTCCACCGACCCGATGATCGTGATGGCCCGGCGCATCGATCCGATCCGACGCGAGCAGATCAAATGGTTCGAAGACAATGTGCAAAGCGTCGACGAGCGCGCAGGAGAGCTTTTGGGCAAGGCGCGGTTTGCGGTGTATGGCAAGAATACCTATCCGGATGCGACGTTCACGCTGCGGCTCTCCTACGGGCAAGTGCTGGGTTATCCGATGAACGGCACGATTGCGCCGTCCAAAACCACGTTTTACGGACTGTATGACCGGGCCGCGAGTTTCAATTACAAGGTTCCGTTCGATTTGCCGAAGCGTTATTTGGACGGGAAAGACAAACTCGATCTTTCCACGCCGTTCAATTTTGTTACCACCAACGACATCATCGGCGGAAATTCCGGATCGCCAGTGGTTGACCGGAACGGCGATATCGTCGGGTTGATTTTTGACGGGAATATCGAGTCGCTGGTCGGCGATTTCGTGTACGACTCTTATCAGAACCGCGCCGTGGCGGTGCACACCGGCGGCATGACGGAGGCGCTGAAGAAGCTTTATGGTGCGCAGAAACTGGTGGATGAGCTGCTGGGGCAGTAGGCCCCTGCGGCGAAGCGGCCCGCTCCCCGGGGGCCTCGGGGCAAGCGGAAGGTGGACCTACAGAGAACAGCCGAAGGTAAACTGAGCAGATCCCTCGCTGCACGCGAGATGACCATGCGCGTGTGCAGACGCGCGGTGTGGTGAGTCACGGCAACGCGTCTTTATCGCACAATTCGGCAGATGGTAAGCAACTCATCGGCGGTGCTTTACAATCGGAGGAAGAAGGAGCTTTGGCGTTGAAGCAGAGAGACGTTCTTCTGACAGCACTTTTTTCCGGGTTGACGTTTCTGCTTTTCGCGGCTCGACCTGTTTTTGCGCAGGATCCGTCCTCTACGCCTGCCGCCAAGCCGCAGGATCAGCCGAAGCCCAAGCCGAATACCGATAACGCGACGCAATCGGCGCCGGACCAGCCGAAATGGGATCCACTGCGCGCGGATAAAGACATTGAAGTCGGGAAGTACTACATGAACAAAGGCGACGTCGATGCGGCGATCGACCGCTTCATGGATGCGATCGACGCCAAGCCAGGTTTCGCAATTCCCTATCGCTACCTAGGCGAGGCCTACGAGAAAAAAGGGCAGAAAAAGCCGGCGGTTAAGGCGTATCAGAGATACCTGGATCTTTATCCCAAAGCCGAAGACGGCGACAAGGTCCGGAAGAAAATCGAAAAGCTCCACAAAGAGATCGACAAGGAGAAAGCAGCGGATTAGCGCGCCAGGCGGTCGAGAAAATTTCGCGCAATGGTGAACTGCGCGAAACGCTTTTCCTCGGCGCGAAATTCCGGCGAGTGCGACAGCAGAGAGCATCCGGATCGTCGTGTGGGATGCTTCACGTGCAGCATTTCGTGGTAGAGCACGTACTCGACGACGAATTGAGGAACGCCAGGTCGGTCCATGCGGCGGTTAAGAACGATTTGGTTCGGGCCCGGGTCGTAGCATCCGAACTGCCGACGCCAGCTTCGCGTGCTCCAGCCAATGTGGGGACGCGTCAGTTTTCCTGCGAAGTATTGCAGGTTCAATCGCTCGAATAAATCGGCGAGATCGTGATGGCGTCCCCGCGGCAGCGTGGGCACGCGGCGAACGCGGCGGCTGCGCATGCGGTCGATTCGCCCGCGCACGCGGTCCGAACGCGCGTACGAAAGATATTGCTGCACCAACGACCGTGGCGCTTTGCGCCGGTAGAGGCGCGAGAGCAGTAGGGCCGCCGCGCCTTCCAACACTTCCAGCGGCGCGCGCTTCAGCAAATCGGAAAAGCGAACGTAAACAAGCTCTTCGCGGCGCCGGATGGTCAGCACCAGGCTGCTGTAGGGATAGAATTCAACTTGAAAGTGCGGAGGACGACCGTCGCAGCCGATCCGCGTGAAAATCCTTTGCAGTAGCGCCTCTCCGCCCGGCACTTGTGTCGGATTGCGGCGGCGCGGGGTCAATTCTTGCGCCTCACCGGAGGGGGAGCGGCTTTTTTCCTGGCCTTTTCCGCTTCGTTCAAAGCGTCCTGCGTTCCTTCGACGGCATCGTCCAGATTGTCTTTGTAAATTTCCAGTTCCGGCCCCGCGGTTTGCAGTTTTTGCAGAACGACGAGGAACTCCTTCGCCTTCGAGGCCATGTGATCGATTCCCTGGCGGATGTTTCCCTGCTTTTCGAGCGAAACCTGAATCACGTCGGCGGCGTCGTCGATGCATCCCCCGTAGGAGTTCATCAGGTAGTTCAGCATTTCCTTGTGTTTGTTCGGCGAAGGATGATCCAACTCGTATTGGAACTTCGTGAGGCGGTCTTCGGCGAAAGTCAGGTACAAGTCGACGCGCTCGTTTGGCGTTTCGGCGTCGCGGATTTTGTCCGCTTCGAGGTCGGACAAGTAATCCTTCTCGGGCCGCTGCGCTCGCGCCGGCGGGGGGGTCGCCAGCATGCCATATAGAAGCAGCGCGCCGATCAGAACGCTAAGTTTTGCTGTGAGTCTCATGGCTTCGCCTCGGGCACGGGTGGTACTTTCTCTGGATCCTGCGTTCGCTTCGGGAATAACAGGCGGATCAATTCGTCGTCCACATCGAGAATATCCTTGTGCACCAGCTCGAACGGCGGACGCACATCGGGAGGCGCGGTGACGAGAACGTCTTCGACTTCGCGAAGGCCCCGCCGCGTCTGCAACTCCAGGCGCCGGTATTCGTTGGCATGGCGGTCCGCATCGGGATCTTGTTTCTTAAGAAGGTCAAAGCAAGCGCGAACGTTGTCCCGGTACTTTTCAAAAATGAGCCCGGCGCTAACGTAATCGCCCGCGGCGCTGGCCTTGCGGGTTTCGTCGAATTGGGCGTCAATGAGTTTGCCGAGGATCTTCAACTTGCCCGCGGCATGCGTCTCCTTGTCAAAGCGTCCCTGCAAATCGGCGATCTTGTCGACCGCCGCAACCGCGGTTGCCAAAAACAACACCGCGAATACTGTCCGGCAAAAGCTCCATCGTTTGGCCACGCCCTTACTTCTTTTTTTGGGCCGTTTTTTCCAGTACATGGATTCGTTGCGTCGCCTGCCAAACTTGATCCGGATTCTTGTTCGCATCGAGCTCCAGGAATTTTCGATAAGCATCCAGGGCGGGCTCAACTTGATTGAGTTTATCGTAACAAAGTGCGCGGATAAACCACGGACCGGCGCCCGGTGTTTCGACTTTCGCGATGACGTCAAGAGCAGCCAAAGCGCCAGGGCAGTTGCCTGCGAGATAGTAGGTCGAGCTTATATCTTTCCAATACGTGAGATTGGTTTGGTCCAAGGTTAGAGCCGCCTTCAGTTCTTTTTCGGCGTCCGGGAAATCGCGCGTTTGCAGAAAGGTCCGGCCCAGGCCTCCGTGCAGCTGCGCGTCGTTCGGAGCCATAGCGACTGCCTGCTTCAGCGTGGTGATCGCCGCATCCAGTTTTTTCTGACCGATTTCGATATCGGCTTTGAGCCGCAGGTTTTCAATGGATAGCGCCTGGCCTGTACCCGTCTTGTCCAGTTCGGCGAGGGCCGCATCATATTGCTGTTGCTCCACCAGCAGGTGCACCAACCGCACGCGCGCCGCGTTGTCCTGCGGCCACACGGTCAGATACTCGCGATAAGCATCCACGGCCGCCGGCTTCTTCTGCGCGTCCAAACTCAGCGCCAATCCTTGCAGGGCTTCCGGGGATTTAGGCACCATGCCCACCGCGGAGCGAAATTTTGCTTCGGCATCAGCGGGGCGATTACTTTTCGCGTAGATGCGGCCCAACTCGATTAACGTACCCGCATCCTTCGAATCGAGGCGAGCGGCGCCTTCGAAGGAATCTGCCGCACCGTTCAGATCGCCGGAGCGTTCTTGCGCGAGCCCGAGAAGATACCTTGGCCGGCTTTGGGAGGGCAGCAATTCCACGGCCTTGCTGAGGGGCGCGACGGCCGAGGCGGCATCGGTTTCGAGCAACAGAATGCCTAGATTTAGTTGCGCCTCCGGCATTTTCGGATCGAGAGAAACGGCTTTTTCGTATTCTGCGCGGGCCTGGTCCGTTCGGTTCAGAACCGTGTACGCGTAGCCAAGCTGAAAATGCGCAAAGGCGACGTCCGGCTTTTGCTCGATGAATTTCTGCAACGGCGGAATCGCGGCGTTGTAGTCATTCTTATCCACGGCAGCCTGGGCTTCGTCCAACAAATCGTTCAAGGGATTGCGGACCTTCTGCTTGCTTGCCGGAGCTTGTTGACTCTGCGCCTGAAGCGCCTGCGACGCGTAAAGGAACAGCGACGCCAGGACCAAGAGGTTTAGCGCGCGTGTCATGTGTCGTTGGATGGCCGTTTTGCTTCCACGGGTTTGTTGCCGTTGCGTTTTGCTTGGCCGTTGCCGTTACCGAGCACCCGCGAGAGGAATCGTCCGGTTTGAGACTGCGCGTTGCGGGCCACCTGCTCCGGCGTACCTGTGGCGATGATCCTACCGCCTTCTTCGCCACCCTCCGGGCCCAAATCGATCAGCCAGTCCGCGGATTTGACCACATCGAGATTGTGTTCGATCACCACCAACGATGCGCCGGATTCCAGGAGCTTGCGGAAAGCCGCGAGGAGCTTGGCAATGTCGTCGAAGTGCAAGCCGGTGGTGGGCTCATCGAGAATATAAAGGATGCCGTGATTTTCCGTGCGGGTCAGGTGCGCGGCCAGCTTTAAGCGCTGGGCTTCGCCGCCGGACAACGTGGTCGCTGACTGTCCGAGGCGCAGATAACCCAAACCGATTTCGTTCAACACGCGCAATTTGGAAATCACCTTCGGCACGTTCACAAAAAAAGCCAGTGCTTCGCGGACAGTCATTTGCAGGACATCGTGAATATTTTTTCCGTGATACCGGACATCCAGCACGCTGCTTTTGAACCGTTGGCCGCGGCATTCTTCACAGATCAGCTCGACGTCGGCAAGGAACTGCATCTCCACGGTGACGGTTCCATCGCCTTGGCAGGTCTCGCAGCGGCCGCCCGGCACGTTGAAGGAGAAATGTCCGGCAGCAAATCCACGACGTTTGGCATCTGGCGTTTCCGCGAAAAGTTCGCGGATCGCGTCGAAGGCTTTCATGTAGGTCGCAGGATTCGACCGCGGAGTACGGCCGATGGGCGACTGATCGACGATCACGACCTCCTGAATGCCTTGATCGCCCTCGATCCGGTCACAAAATTCCTTGATGCTGCCGCCGTTTCGTTTTGCGGTCAGCGCGCGGAAGAGCACGTCATGCACCAGCGTGGACTTACCGGAACCGCTGACGCCGGTGATGACCGTCAGGGTGCCGAGTGGCAGCATCAAGTCCAGATTTTTCAGGTTGTGCATCGTGGCGCCATAAAGGCGCAGGAATTTCCCCGTGGGCTTGTGACGCGTGGCCGGAACGGGGATTTTCGTTTCGCCGCTCAGGTAGCGCCCCGTCACGGATTTCGTGTCCATCAGAATTTCTTGGTAGGAACCTGAGAAAAGTAGCTTACCGCCGAGTTCGCCGGCGCCCGGCCCGAGATCTAAAATGCGATCGGCAGCTTGAATGGTGTCCGGATCGTGCTCGACAACCAGCACCGTGTTTCCGAGATCGCGCAGCGATTTCAGAATGTCGATCAGACGTTGCGTATCTCGGGGGTGCAAGCCGATCGAAGGCTCATCAAGCACGTACAGCGCGCCCACCAGGTGCGAGCCGAGTGATGTGGCCAGCTGAATCCGTTGCGACTCGCCGCCGGATAGCGTCGAGGTCAGGCGGTCCAGTGTCAGATAGTCCAGTCCAACTTCATCGAGAAATTGCAGGCGCGTGCGAATCTCGTGCAGGATTTTGTCAGCGACTTTTGCCTGGCTCTCGGTGAGTTGTAATTCGGCGAAGAATTTGCGGGCTTCCTTCACGGTCAGCTTGCATAAGTCCGTGATCGATTTCCCGGTGATCTTCACGGCCCGGGCTTCGGCGCGGAGGCGCGTGCCGCCGCATTCCGGGCACGTCGCATACCCGCGGTAACGGCTAAGAAATACGCGTACGTGCAGTTTGTATTTCTTGCGTTCCAGCCAGTTGAAGAAGCCTTTCACTCCGTCGTATTTGTTCGCCGGGTCGCCTTCGAGGATCAGCCGGCGCTGCTCGGCGCCGAGTTGCCGCCAAGGAATGTTTGTGGGAATCCCCTGCGCGCGAGCCCACTTTCGCGCTTCCTGACTCAGCACACGATAGCGCGGTTTGCTCCAGGGCTCGATGGCGCCATCATCCAGCGATTTGCTGGGGTCTGGCACGACAAGATTCAATTCGAAGTCGATAGTATTGCCAAATCCCTGGCAGCGCGGGCACGCTCCGTATGGGTTGTTGAACGAAAACAGGCGTGGCTCGGGTTCCTGATAGAGCGTGCCATCGTTCTTGCATTCGAAGCGCTCGTTGAAGGTGCGACGTTCGGCGGGATTGCCGGCCACGTCCGCCAGAAATTCGAGGATTGCTTCGCCTGCTTCGCGATAGCAGATTTCGATGGAGTCCACCAGACGCGCGCGCGATTCGGGATTGACGGAGAGGCGGTCCACAAGGACCTGAACCGGCTTCGCGAAATTTACATCCAGCAGCGTTTCCGGGGAGGAAAATTCGTGGATCGTTCCGTCTTGGTAAAGTCTGTTGAAGCCGCGTTTCTGAAGCTCAAGGAGTACCGGACGCAGCGCGTCCGCCGCGGGCGCGGGGACCTTTTTCTTGGAAGACTTTTTCCCCGCGGCTGGCGCTTCCGGACCCGCCACCTTCAGCGTGTAGAGCACGTAGAAGCGTCGCCCTGGCTGAAGCGCCAGGATGCGGTTCGCAATTTCATCCGGCGAATCCCTCCGCACTTCGGCGCCACACTTGATGCAGTAAGTTTGGCCGCAGCGAGCGAAAAAGAGCCGGAGATAATCGTAAATCTCGGTGGACGTGGCCACGTTCGAACGCGGATTGCGCGTTGAGTTCTTTTGGCGGATGGCTACAGCCGGCGCGATTCCTGAGATTTCGTCCACATCCGGCTTTTCCATGCGCTCCAAGAACTGCCGAGCGTAGGCCGACAGGGATTCCACATAGCGGCGTTGCCCTTCGGCGTACACGGTGTCAAACGCGAGGGACGATTTCCCCGAACCGCTCACGCCCGTAACCACCGTCAAGGCGTTGTGCGGAATCTCCACCGTGATGTTCTTAAGATTATGGACCCGCGCACCGCGGACAAGGAGAACCTCTTGCTGCGTCGGCGAAGGGGCGATGATTTCGTTCGTGGCCAAAGGGAAGCCTAGCCAGCGCGCTCCGTGCGCACTGTCTAAACCTCAAAGTATACGACTGTCGCGAGACGCGGGCAAATTGGCGCTGGCCGTCAGTGCTTGCCGTTCCTTCCGAACTTGTAGGTGAAGGTGACGCTAGCGTAGGAAGGAATTCGGACGCCCACAACCTCCTCCACATCCGAGGGATAGAAATTCTCAATGGTCTGGCCGGCATAGCCAGAGGCAATCAACAGGTTCACGCCAAGGAGCAAACGGCCGTCCCGGAACGGACGGATCACGGCAGCACGAAATTCCTTCACCGGCGTACCTACGCATTCCAAAGCGGGGTTCGGGAGGCATCCGGTGCCGAGAGGTTTAGTGCCCACATATTCAAATTCGCCGCGAGCTTGCAGCCGGAGTGGAAGCTTCTGAATCGTTCCCAACAGATCAAAAATCGTCCTGGGGGCTTCCGGAGTCGGCAGCCCGGAAACGAGGTCGCGGGCATCCGCTTTCGAGAAAGTCGCAAGTATTGAGGCTTGGTCAAAATTTCTTTGCACCGCGATGGTCATAAAACGAAGACGGCCGGGGCCTTGATCCTGCTGCAAACCAGTGTCGGGATCCAACTGAGCTAGGGTTTGGCTGGTGGTCACGTGGCCGAGTGTCAAGCGAACATCGGTCTTGTGGATGGTCTTGCTGGCCACAAGCTGATAAGAGTGAGCGCTGTTTACAAGGCTCGGAGGCGCGGTGCCGGTTCCGATGCGAGGATCGTTCGTAAAAAACGCTTGGCCAAAGCTCAACGAAAACGTCGGTACAAACCACGACTCCTTCGGCAAAAAAGAGACCGTGGCTTTCGGAGAGTTGACTCCTGACCATTTTTGAAAAGAATTTTCGGCGTGCAGGAGATCCTCGTTGTCGAAGTTAATTTCGTCGCGCCGCCACCCCAGGTAGTACCGGAAATAGCGGCTCAGCATTCCTTCCGCGGCAATATATGGCGTGATGGACGAGATAGTCAGATTGTTCGAATCGACCGGAGTAAAAGGACCGTAGTAGTTCGGGTGGTCGGGATTAAAGAATCCGTAGTGATCCAAGTTGTCCCTTCGTGGCGCTTCCCGTTCATAGTCGAGACCGACAAGCAGCGACAATTGATCGGCAAGTTTGTTGACGTAGTTCGCGCTGCCGCCCGTCACAGTGCGGAATTCACTTTGCCTGATCAGACCCTGTCCAAAATTTGAATACAACGAAAGATTGTAGGTCCGGAAAAATCCAGACAATTGCAATTGTTGGTTCGAAGTGAACTTCCAAACGTCATTCAGGGCGACGAGCGCGGTGTGGGTTTGATCTTTTTGGCGCGGGTCGATGGTGTCGCCAAGGTTTGGGTAATTGAGATCTCCCGAGTTTGCAGAAAAAATGGGCGTGAGGCCGGGAACATAGGAGAATCCGTAGTAGCCGATGCCAAAGAGAGTGAGGTGGTGATTCCCGACGTTGAAGAGCCGCTCACCGTTGACCTTGTACTGTTGCCGGTGTTCCAAACGGTCCAAGAATCCGTTTCCGTAGGAGCCGGAAAAAGCCATCCAGGAATTCGCCGACGGGTTGAAACCGGCGACAACATCGATGTCACGGTAGTCGGCGGTAATCGCGATGAAAGGATCGAGACTCGAACGAAGCCCGTAGGTAGCCGCGAGGTTGACGGAATGATTGCCTTCGCGAACGTTGAATGCGCCTCCATCGACCTGGACGCTTTCGAGCTCCTCTGGGATAAAAATGTTCGGGTCGGAGTAGCCGTTGCCGTGGGCGTTGGCGGACAAGTTGTTCGGCACCAGGTAGCTGCCCACCGCGATGTATTGCGCGATGGGCTGGCCGTGGTCGCCGGCAACTCCGGGCGCGAAGTATTGCGGGGCCTTGATGCCGCTCGAAGCTGTTTCGATCGGGTAGCCTGGGATGGACACCGGCGCGCCGGGCCGGCCGGGATTCGCGTCGAGCAAATCCTGGCGAACAAAAACCTTTTCCGCCGGATCGGGGGATGACACATCGGATTGATTCGCGTCGGCGATCACGATGATATTTTCGACGCGAGAGGCGACCTGTTTCACGGTGATCACGATCTCCGTAGTTCCGGCAACTCGAATCGTCACGCGCTGGCTGACGGTTTGAAATCCAGGAGCGTCAGCCTTCACCGTGAAGTCTCCGAAGGACGTGATTCTGAACGAGAATTTCCCGTCCGCGTGCGATCTGTCACTGGCGAGGACGCGACCTTGCGTGATCAGTTGCAGGGAAGCGCCCGGCAGAGGAATTCCTTGGGGGTCCAGCACTTCCCCGGTTAAAACGATTTCCTGGGCGGAAAGGACGAAAGGCAACAGGAGCAGGCAAAAGAAGAACACCTTGGGCCAGCGCGCCGCAACTTGCAGACCGCTCAAGGCTAGACGCATTGCTCATCCTTGGATGCGTCCCTCGCCTGACCCGTGCCGCTCCGTCCGGGGGTCATGCTACACGGCTGGATTCGCTTGCGGTTCGGAGGGCGGATAGCAATCGTAGTTGCGTTGCGCAACGATTCTGCCGTCGCGAAACATGAGAAACGTCGCGATGAACGCCTTCATCCCGGTGCCAGGGGCCAAGCCCATCACAGCGACAGCCAGGACTCCAGTCCAATTCAACGGCCAGTTCATCACCCGCTTCAAGGATGCGCCGGACGCGATAAGTTTGCGACTTCAGAGTTTGGCAGCCTGGGTCGTAAGCCGCTCGTGCTGCGACGGCATGACGCACTCTTCCATAGGGCGCGATACGGTTCGGAAACTCCTGAAAAGTCCCATCCGGCGCGAAGAACTCAACCACAGATTCGAACCAGCCGAACGCCTGAAGATATTCGTGGACCCAAGGGACGCTAGAGTATGTCATAGCTTCGGTGCCCCCTTCTCATTCAAAGTAAGTAGGAGCAGCGCGAGAGCCTGTAAGTACCATTACGAGACAGTACCATAACTTTTTTTTGTCCATTTTGGCACTACTTCGAGCCTCTTTCTGATTGTGGCTGCGTGCTTTCGTTTCCTAAGATTACATGCAACTGATACCTCGGGTTCGGGTTGGTTAGACGAAGAACGAATATGAACGATCAATTCTTCAATTTCCTAGGCTTGCGTGAGGATCCATTTCATGTCTCTCCAGATCCTCGCTTTTACTATTCCACCCCGGCTCACGAAGCCGCGTTGGTTGAACTGTTGTTTGGCATTGAAACGCGACAGGGGTTTTTGGTTCTTACCGGAGAAGCCGGCACAGGGAAAACCAGCCTGCTGAACCAGGTCCTCGACTGGCTGCACCGGCGAGGACGCTCGACGGCCTATATTTTCCACACCCACCTAGAGCCCATTGGACTCTTGCGGTTCATTCTGAGCGATTTCGGGTTGCCATGCCAGTCCAAGTCCAAGAGCGAGCTGGTGAAGACCTTGCATCGCTGGCTTGTTCAGCGTAATGCCATTGACGATCTACCGGTGCTCATCCTTGACGAAGCCCAGGCTATCCCAACGCACACCCTCGACGAGCTTCGTCTATTGTTGAATCTCGAAACTCCTCGCGGCAAACTCCTGCAAATCATCCTTTCGGGCCAGCCGGAATTGGATGAGAAGCTGCGGTTGCCCCAGCTTCGCCAACTGCGGCAGCGGATCATGTTCCACTCGCGACTCAGTCTGCTTACGCCACAGGAGACGGCGGCGTATATTTCGAATCGATTGGCGGTCGCGGGCTGCCCGGACTCTTCGCTCTTTCCGGATCAGGTCATTGAGGATATTTACAGGTCTTCACGTGGCATTCCGCGGGTCGTGAATTTGCTCTGCGAGCACGCCCTCATCTCCGCTTGCTCGGAACGGCAACGCGCGGTGTCGCCGGACATGATTCGGCGCATCGCGGTGGATTTCGATCTTCTTGCCAAGCCTCTGGCTATCGACGACTCGGAACCAGAAACAGACCCTGCGGGATTCACCAAGTTTCCGGTTATGGAAGAGAGGGTGCCACGCTCAACGCCCAGCAAGCGCCTAACGGCATGCGGGTGGGAGCAGATCGACTTTGCGTTGTTTAGGGAGCCATATACGGGAATTCACGAGCTAAACAAGGTGGCTCGCCCACAGGAGCCTGTTGCCGCACCTCCGGCGTCCGCTGCGGAAGCCGCAGAACCTGTGGCCCGTTCGGTGCACGTCTCAGTCCATGCTTCGACAGCGAACCAGGTTGTTGAGAGGCGAGGGCACTGGCGGAGACGTGGAGAAGTTTCGAAGGTCGCGGCGTTTGCCCGTAGCGTGGCTGCGCCCATTCGGCATGCTTGGCAGGAGGTCAGCGATTCACTGATTTCGTACGCGGATGATCTGCGCCGGGCGCTGGCTTCAGCAAGCGAGAAGCGTCGGCAGCCATCTGTCCAGGCACAGGTCGCCGTGAAGGAGCGTCGAGTCGCGGAAGTTCATTCCCCAACTCCGGCGGAACCCAAGAAGCGTTGGCGTCGATCGAGATCGACGGTGACGGTGTTCGCGCGGAACTGCGCGGCGTCCGTTGAAACTGTCTGGCACGCCTTGTTTAATCCGGCCAGCGAGTACCTTCGATCCGTGGGGCGCTCGTTTGTTCGCGATTGCAGCAATTTGTTTCGCGGGCTCACGCCAGCCACACCTGCCATGGAGGTCGGTTCTTCGGCGGACGACACGAATGGAAAACGCCTCGCTCGCCATGTTCTCGCTCCGTTGGTTAGCTGGCTGCGGCAGCCAATCAGTCCCAGCAATATCTTCAGCAACCGTTCCTCGTCCGGCTCTAACCATCGGAAATAAAGACCGGAAAGCTGAGCCGCCGGAGCAAATTGGCGCACTCACGTCCTCAAGCCGGCGGACTGATTCTTCAAGACTGTCGGTGGTGACTATTCCTGCTCGAGCTTAATGTGGCCGATTCCGCCTTCGACGGTGAGGTGAATCGTGTGGGGGGATTTGCCGTAGGCGGCGTTGGTGTACTCGCCATCTTCTTCTTTTAAGCCGTGAACGTCGACCGAACCCAGGCCGCCGTGGACAGTGGCCACGACACCCACATTTTTCGGCAGGCGAATGACCGCTTCACCGACACCGCCGTGGATTTCGGCTTGAAGGTCCTTCGCGCGTTCGCCGCTTAGATTTACGTTCGCTTGCCCGGCACCGATGTTCAGTTCCAGGCGCGTCAGATCCACGTTCGCCAGATTCAGGTCGCCGCGTCCCGCGCCCACGTCGATTTCCAATTCCAGCGGAACGTGATCGTTGACCTTCAGCGTCCAGATATTGTCGGAGTTGGTCATCAATTGATTCGCGCTTTGCTGATTGATCGAAAGCGTCCCCACGCCGCTCTCCACGGAGTAATCCACCGACGGCGTGGACCAGGAAGGGCCGTGAGAAAAATCGGCTTCCATCATCTGCTCCGCTCCGCCTTCGATGTGCAGTTCTCCCGCGGGCATGTGGACGGTCATGCGGACGGCTTTTGCGTTGCCCAATTCGACTGCCTGTGTTTCATGGGAGCGGTGGCCGGAACCGGCGGAAACATTCATCCAATCGTGCCGTCGCGAAGGACCATGCCAATGCAAAATCAGAAAGCCCAAAACCAGCAAGAACACCAGGGCTCCGATCGTGGACCCCACGGGAAAAATCGGGGCGCTGTCCGGATTGTTGCGCCTCCGAGCGCTATCCCAGAACATCCCCGCGCCGACAAGAATCAACAGCAACGGCCAATACTTCCAAAGCGCCGGCCAGGGATCAAAGTCGGGCATCCAGCGCGTCATTAGAAACAACACGCCGATTGCGATCAGGAGAAGCGGAAAGACCACGGAGGTGCTACGCACGCGGTTATCTTGAGACATGCTTGCCCCTTCTACCTTTCACTACGCAAGAAAGTGGCCAAAAGTTCCACCTTGAAGGATCGATTGCGGCCATCGTAGGCTCGATTCCCTCGGCCGTCAATTCCCATTGGCGTTGTGTCATTGGCGTTGACGGCGTGCTAGAGTGCGGGTTGATGGGGCCAAGACAGGAGGGATTCGGTCCATGGATGAAGGCTCAAGCTGTACATCGAAGAGCGCTTCCTCACTCTGCGGGCTCCGTTCGGAATGACGGATTCGAATGAGGAGCGTGGACCTATGGTCAAGTTTGACCGCTTGGTTTGGGTTGTGCTCGACAGCGTGGGGATTGGCGCGTTGCCGGATGCGGCAGACTACGACGACGTTGGCCGCAGTACATTGGGGCATATCGCGGAATCGCGGCCATTGCGGCTGCCCAATCTTGTTAAGCTAGGGCTGGCCAATATCGCTTCGCTGGCAAATCTCGATCCTCCGCTCGCGCCGCAGGCGTCCTTTGGAAAAGGCGTCACACGCTCTCCCGGTAAAGACACCACGACCGGCCATTGGGAGATGGCCGGAGTGTGGCTCGATCAGGCGTTTCCCGTTTACAAACACGGATTTCCGCCGGAGATTATGGATGCGTTCGAGGCGCAAATCGGACGCAAAACCATCGGAAACAAGCCCGCCTCCGGCACCGAAGTCATCAAGGAACTGGGCGAAGAACACGTGCGGACGGGAAAGCCGATCGTTTACACTTCCGGCGACAGCGTGTTTCAGATTGCGGCGCATGAAGAGGTGATTCCCATCGCCGAGCTGTATCGGATATGCGAAATCGCGCGCAAGCTGCTCGACGGGAAGCATCGCGTGGGCCGCGTGATCGCGCGGCCGTTCACCGGGACGGCTGGGCATTTCCTGCGAACTTCGCGCCGGCACGACTACGCGGTCAATCCCCCGAAGCCGATGCTGCTCGACGTGCTACAGGAGCGCCGCGTTCATGTTTTTGGTATCGGCAAGATTCACGACATCTACAATGGCCGTGGTGTGGGGGATTACGTCACTACGAAATCCAATGCCGATGGCATGGACAAGTTGACTGCGGCAACGCGGGAACGCAAGAACGGGTTAATTTTCTGTAATCTTGTGGATTTCGATATGCTCTTCGGCCATCGCAAGGATGTGGAGGGTTTTGCGCGCTCTCTCGAGGAGTTTGATGAGGCGCTCTCAGCGTATTTGCCGCTGCTTGGGCCAGGTGATCTGCTGATTCTTACAGCCGATCATGGGTGCGATCCCGATCCGCGGTGGGAGACCACTGATCATTCGCGCGAGTATGTGCCTATCCTGGCTTATTCGCCCGCGCAAAAAAGCGGGCAGAATCTGGGCGTGCGTTCCACGCTTGCGGATATGGGACAGACGATCGCGGAGAATTTCGGCGGGCGGATTCCGCACGGAGAGAGTTTCCTGGGACAGCTCCAATAGCCAAGAAACTTCGATGAAACAAGAAACAGGAGTACCTCACTTTGCAGATTCCGTTCGGAATGACGGATTTCACTGGTGGTACGGCGTACCAGAACGCACGGAACGCGAACCCTGCTCCTAAGGCGCTGGCATAAAAGCCAGCGCGACACCGTTCTCTGCAACGAGTTATTTGCCGGAGGCGGTGGTGCCGCCGCTCGGGGCGTAGTAGCCGTTGCGGGTGCGGGCCACGAGTTTGCCGTGGCCGCGCGGCGGAATTACGTCGACGTGAACAGTGCGGAAGCTGCCGTCTCTTGCGGAATTCGAAGGATAGTACGCCAGCGTGTACTGATGGCGGATGTCGTGTGCAACCTGCTCGCAGATGGCGTGTACGTCTTCGACGTTCTCGGGGAAAAAGGCCACGCCGCCGGATGCCTGCGCAATTTCCGTCAATGCCCGTTTCGCGGTCTTCGCACTTTTCTTATTTTCCTGCCCCAATAGGCCGATGGTGTAAATGACCGTATCGGTTTTCTGGATTTCGCGGATGGTTTTTTCCAGGTTATTGCGGCTGGTGTTATCTTCGCCGTCGGTCACGATCAGAAGAACTTTTTTCTCCTTGCTGCCTTTTTTCAGGTGGTCCAGCGAACCGATGATGGCGTCATAGAGCGCCGTGCTGCCGCGCGCGTCGATACGCTCGAGCGCTTCCTTCAGTTCGGGAATGCTGCTCGAGAAGTCTTTGTCCAGATCGAGATAAAAGTCGTCGTTAAAGTTCACGACGAAGGCTTCGTCCTGGGGATTGCTGCTCTGTACCAAAGTGAGCGCGGCCTCGTTCACACGCGGCCGCTTGTCCCGCATGCTGCCGCTATTGTCGATAACCAGCCCCATGCTGACGGGAATGTCTTCGCGCTTGAAGACGGAGAGCTTCTGCTCCACTTTGTCTTCGTACACTCGGAAATTGTCTTCGGTCAGGCCATCCACGAACTTCCCGCGGTCGTCCAATACGGAGGTGTGCAACACCACAAGGTTCACATTGAGCGCGATTCGTCCCTGCTTGTTCTCTGGGGCGTTCTGATTCGGAGGAGGAGGAGGAGGCGCCGTCGGCGCAACCGGAACTTGGGCAAACGTGGCTCCCACACACAAAACAAACAACAACAAAAAGAATGAGGTGAATCGCGCGTAGACTGACGCCAACGATTTCTTAGTGCGCTGGCGCGTAATAGCCGGTCTTGGAGTAGACCGAAAGGGGCGGAAGGCCTTTGGGCGCGCGCAGTTTGATTTTGATTTTGCGCCAACGGGCGTCGTGGACGTGATTGCTTGGTCGGTATCCCAGTACATATTGGTTGCGCAGCTCCATGCCGATCTTGGACGCGATGTCCGGCAGATCATTTAGATGCTCCACGGCGAAAACACGCCCACCGGTAAGTTCCGTTACCTCGGCGAGCAGCGAAGGCCCGTTGAGCTCTTCCGGCGTACGATTGCGATAACCAAGCGGATCGTAGATACCGATGGCATAGAGCTGGGTGTCGGCTTCCTTCACCAGCCGCTTGATATCGTTCTCGTTGTACCTACTATGATTATCTCCTCCATCCGAGAGGATGAGCAAGGCGCGCTTGGCGTTGTGTGCACCCCTCATCTGGCTAAGGCCGAGGTAGATTGCGTCCAGCAGGGCGGTACGGCCCTTGGGAGCGGTCAACATCATGCGGCTTTGGAGATCTTCGACGCTGTTGGTAAAGGTGCTGGTCAGCTCAGCCCGCTCGTTAAAGCTCACCAAGAAAAACTCATCCTGCGGATTGGCGGTTTTGAAGAATTCCAATGCCGCTTCGCGGGCCTTGTCCACTTTATTGGCCATGCTCCCGCTGAAATCGAAAATCACACCGATCGAAATAGGCACGTCCTCCGAGGAGAAGGTGACGATTTCCTGTTCGATGTTGTCTTCGAAGACGCGGAAATTGTCAGGCTCCAAGCCGGTTACCAGCCGGTTATACGGATCGGTAACGGTAACGTTCACCAGCGCTAAGTCCACTTCCGCCTTGATCACCTTTCCCGGTTTAATGATCACGGAAGGCGTGTTACGGGCGTTATTCGTGGGTGGTTTGGGAACTTCGTCCGATGCTGGAGTCGCCATGATCGGAGGCGGGACAGTGATTTCTGGAGGATCAGGAGGAGTGGTGTCTTGCGCAAAGACGGGAATTGCCGCACAAAGTGCTACCAGGCACGCGATGGGACGGGTTTTCGCCAGCCAATGACCTGTACGCGTCTTGCACCAATCGCGCTTCACAGTCCCCCATTTTCCCGGTTCGATCGAGACAGCCGCGCGGTGACCTCATCATAGCACCCGCGCACCGGAAGGCAAGCCCCTTCGTCACGGAGGTCACAGAGGAGTGACAGCGTTAGCCGTAGCGTCACTATCAACGCGGGCGGGCTGTGTTAGCATCGGCTCGTCAACTGGAACCCTTTAACGGAGAGATCGTTCATGCCCGATCCGAAGGTCGTCGCCGTGATTCCCTCGCGTTTCGGTTCCACGCGACTCCCCGGAAAGCCACTGGTTACCCTGGGCGGAAAGCCCATGGTTCAGCACGTTTACGAGAGGGCCAAGCGGGCGCAAACCGTACACGAGGTGCTGGTGGCTACGGACGACCAACGGATTCTTGATGCGGTGCGCTCCTTTGGGGGCGCGGCGCGGATGACCCGGGCCGATCATCGTACCGGAACGGAACGCATCGCCGAGGTCGCGGCGCATGAACCTGGCGACATCTTCGTGAACGTTCAGGGCGACGAACCACTCATCGATCCGGTGTCCATCGACACAGCGGTGGCGGCTTTGCTAGCGGAGCCGCCCGCCCAGATTGCCACAGTCGTCACCGCGATTCGCCATGCCAACGACATCATGGACCCAAACGTGGTGAAGACGGTTCTCGACTTCGACGAAAATGCGCTCTATTTTTCCCGCGCTCCCATCCCTTGGATGCGCGACACACAACAGAAAGTCCACGTCAAATATTGGAAGCACCTCGGGCTATACGTTTTCCAGCGCGATGCGCTGCTCGAGTACCCGACGCTGCCGCAGGGCGAACTCGAGAAAATCGAGCAACTGGAGCAGCTCCGTTGGCTGGAGAATGGCTGGCGCATTCGCGTGGCGGAAGTGATGCGGGATGCTATGAGCGTCGACGTGCCAGAGGACATTTCGCGCGTGGAAAAGCTGTTGAAGGAAGAAAGCGCGCGGAAGGCGGAGTAGTTCCCTTTTCCTGACGGCTATTGCTGGTTGATAGTTCCCGCCATGGTGCGAGTGCCATCGGAACAGACCATAAGGATCTTGCCGGAATTCACGAAATAGGCCTGGAAATTCACGGTAACCGAGGGGCTTCCGCTCAGAGCGAATTTGTAATGGTTGTCGGCGGTGCCGTCGCCATCGATCGTAAAAACCCCGGCCAGGCCCACGTCCGTGAACACGTTCTTCGAGCTGAGCCCGAGCTGGACATAGTCTGCGAATCCAGTGATGTTGGCGGAATTCGAGTTCGCCAGAGCATATTGACCGACGAAATTCTCCGCGAAGGGGACGATCGTCGTGGAGCCCAGCTGAACGCCGCTCCAGTTCGCGACGTAGTTCCCGGCGCTTCCGCTGAGAGTGAACGGTCCGGCCGTTTGCGCGTAAAACGGTCCGGTTCCGATGATTCCCTTCGAAGTTTCCAGCGTGACTCCCTGCGTCGGCGAGATCAGATAAAATACGTCGGAGAAGGGTTCATAGCCTGAGGCTTTGAAAGTGAAGGTGCCTCTGCCCCTGCCGGCATTGGCGGTGTCCACCGCGTAAGTCGCCGCTGAAATATTGCCTCCTTGCGAGATGTGCGTATTGCCGCCATCGTTATTGTCGTCGAGGGAGATGGCACCGATGCTGCCCGTTCCATCTGCCGTAAAGCGCGCCACGCGAGTCACCGGGCCTTGCGAGCCGAGTACGGACTCGCCCGCAATCAGGTACACGAAGCCGCCGTTGATTTGCGAGTTCTGCGTCGGAATCGTGCCGGTCTGCTGTAGCGCTTCTCCGGCACTTCCACCGAACGCGTCTTCTTCGACCATTTTGATATGGCTCGCATCGACGATATAGAACGCATAAGTGCGGCCGTTGAAGGCCATCATGCCGCGGCCGAAGTTTGTGCCGTTGCCGTTGGTGTCGAGAGTGTAGGTTCCGGGAGAAACGGCTGTCGCGCCAGACGGTGTGCCTACATTCCCGTCGTTGGTATCCATCACTCCGCCGGTGATGTTGCCGTTCCCGTCCCCGGCGATTTGACCGACCAGGGCAATAGGAGCGGCCTTTTGCGATACGAACGAGACACCGAAGAGTCCGAAGACGTAAGGGTGCGCGAGTGCCAAGGCCGCGAAATCGCTGTTCGTTTGCAGGTTGAATGTTCCGCTGGTGGTTGCATTCAGATCCGTTTCGATGATGAATCCGGTGCTGGCCGATTGCATCATCAGATTCACTTGCAAGTTGCCGTTCGCGGTATTCAGAACCAGCGAGCCCCGGCCGTTGGGTTCGATTTGATAGTTTCCGCCGGTGAATGGCACTTGCGAAGGGCCTTTCCCCGAACTCAAGTCCATCACGTCTTCCAGACCGCTGGTGATGCTTCCGGTTCCGTCCGCGCTGAACGAGCCTATACGCGCAAAGAATGCGCCGCTCAAATCAACTCCGCTCATTGAGAACGCGTATTGCCCTTTCAAGCTGGAATCGGAGAACGGGCCGGAGGGCGGGGCAGGGGGTGAACTTTTCCCGCCGCAAGCCGCCAGACTGGCGGCGAAAACAGCCACGGCAACGGCTATGGAAACTTTTCGGCCCGCTTGCATGTCGCGTTCCCCCGTGGATGATGGCCCCGGTCCAGCATAATCGTTTCTGGCAGTCCTGCAAACTCGGTGCGTTGCGAGACACGAGGGTTTCGAACCGTGGCGCACCTGGCGCCATGGTTTGGACCGCAAGGTTCGTCGAAAGTTAGGATGCGCACACGAATACGGCGCGTCGGAACCCGCAATAGGCGAGTCTGTGAGGAAGAAGGCGGGCCGGTCTAAAGTCCGGTCACGACACAAGACGGGTTGCGCACTTGAAATTCCGATGCGTTGCTTCGAAGACTTTGCATTGACACACTGATCTCTTCCGAACATAATTGTATGTACGTCAATCCTGCGGAGGTTCGACAAGCTCGAGTCTGTGCGATGCAGGCGAGAGCGACCCGGATGGCGCCAAAATATATTTTTGTTACCGGCGGTGTTGTTTCTTCTTTAGGTAAGGGCGTTGCAGCTTCCTCTATCGGTTGTCTCCTCGAAAGTCGCGGTTTCAAAATAACAATTCAGAAATGCGATCCCTACTTGAACGTCGATCCCGGTACGATGAGCCCGTTTCAGCACGGCGAAGTGTTCGTCACCGATGACGGCGCGGAAACCGATCTGGACCTCGGGCATTACGAGCGATTCACGCATGTCAAACTTTCTCGCGACAATAACTGGACCACCGGGCGCATCTACGAAACGATTCTTTCGAAAGAACGCCGGGGAGATTACCTCGGCAAGACCGTTCAGGTGATTCCGCATGTCACCGACGAAATCAAGCGGTGCATCAAGCGCGTCTCGGAAGGCGTGGACGTGGTGATCGTCGAAATCGGCGGGACCGTTGGCGACATCGAGTCCCTACCTTTTCTCGAGGCAATTCGCCAGATGCGGCTCGAGCTGGGCACGGAGAATACTCTGTTCGTTCACGTCACGTTGGTCCCGTATATTGCTGCTGCCGGGGAGTTGAAGACCAAGCCGACACAGCACAGCGTCAAGGAGATGCTCGGCATCGGAATCCAGCCGGACATCCTGCTTTGCCGGAGCGACCGGCAGATATCGGCGGACCTGAAAAAGAAGATCGCGCTGTTTTGCAACGTCGCGGAGTCCTGCGTTATTTCCATGCAGGACGTGAAGACGATTTATGAGGTTCCCGTAGAGCTGAGCAAGGAAGGGTTGGACGAGCAGATCACGCGGCTGCTACGGCTGGAAGATCGCCCGGCCAACATGCAACCATGGCTGGATATGCTAACTCGCCTGCATCATCCCAAGGGCGAAGTGCGCATCGCGATTGTTGGCAAGTACGTTCAGCTGGAAGACGCATACAAGAGTTTGCGCGAAGCTCTTTTGCATGGCGGCTTGGCGCACAATCACAAAACGGTGATCGATTGGATCGAGTCCGAGGAGATCGATTCGCTGGAGACCGCGGAAAAACGGCTAAAGAATTATGACGGCATCCTCGTACCCGGCGGGTTTGGAAAGCGCGGCATTCAAGGAATGGTGCACACCATTCAGTACGCCCGCGAGCACAAGATTCCGTTCTTTGGCATTTGCCTCGGCATGCAGTGCGCGACCATCGAGTATGCGCGAGATGCGGCGGGCCTATCGCGGGCGGATAGCACGGAGTTCGATCCGCAAACGCCTGACCGCGTCATCTACAAGCTGCGTGAGTTGCTGGGCGTCGATGAAATGGGCGGGACCATGCGCCTCGGCGCGTGGCCTTGCAAGCTGGAGCCGGGGTCGTTTGCGCAGAAAGCCTACGGCATGAATGAAATCAGCGAGCGGCATCGCCACCGCTATGAATTCAATCGCGAGTACGAAAAAACTTTAGTGGCTGCCGGGTTGAAAATCACCGGCCGGACTCCCGATGAGAATTACGTAGAAATCGTCGAGGCTCCCAATCATCCATGGTTCCTCGGCTGCCAGTTTCATCCGGAGTTCAAGTCCAAGCCGCTGGAACCGCATCCGTTGTTTGCGGCCTTCATTGGCGCTGCGCTGGAGCACAAAATCCAGAAGTCGCGCCCTACCGCCAGCGTCGCTAATGTGGAGCAGCCTCACGCACCCGTGCTGCGCGCTGCGCCCCAAGCTTCTGCCTGAGATCAAAACCAGTCACGGGTAGCTGGTACGGCCGCGTTCGATTCTTGCCTTTGTGATATCTTCAGTGTTTCCAATGACTCATACACGTGAAATCGCGATTGGGTCCTTGCGCCTGGGCGGCGGCAATCCTCTTTTTCTGATTGCCGGGCCGTGCGTGATTGAATCGGAATCGCACGCGCGGATGATCGCGGAGCGCGTGGCGACTGCGGCTGCAGACGAACGCATGCCGTATATCTTCAAGGCTTCGTACGATAAAGCGAATCGGTCTTCGATCAAGGCGTTCCGCGGACTAGGGCTCATCGAAGGGTTGCGCATTCTCGCTAAAATCAAAGCGGACTTCGGGCTGCCGATCCTGACCGACATTCACGAAGCCGCCCAGGCCGCGCCCGCTGCGGAAGTCGCGGACATCCTGCAAATCCCGGCCTTTCTCGCGCGCCAGACGGATCTGCTTCTTGCTGCCGCTAGAACAGGCCGCACCGTTAATATCAAGAAGGCGCAGTTTCTTTCGCCCGGCGATATGGGCAACGTGGCCGAAAAAGTCGCTTCCTCCGGCAACTCCAGTATTATTCTTACCGAGCGCGGCGCTTCGTTCGGTTACAACAATCTCGTTGTCGATATGCGCGCGTTTCCCATACTTCGGAAATTCGGCTATCCCGTCGTTTACGACGTCACCCACTCCGTGCAGATTCCCGGTGGGCTCGGCGGCGCGAGCGGCGGGCAGCCGGAGTTCATCGAGACGCTGGCATGTGCGGGAGTGGCTGCGGGGATTGATGGATTGTTTCTGGAAACGCACGACAATCCCGCGGCCGCGCTGTCTGACGGCCCGAATGCGTTGCCGCTTGCGCAATTGCCGCAACTTCTTTCGCGGGTCAAAGAGCTTTCCAGTCTGGTTCGCCGTTGGAGTACCGGATGAGATTCTTAACCCGCTTTTTTCTTAGAGGATACGCCTGGGCGAGTGGGGTCCAGCAATGTTGGCCCCCTACGCGGATCTGGCTGCAAGGCTTCGAGCGTCGCAACCCTCGCTTCACCAGTCACGAACCGCGGGTCACGTTCCTATGAGCCTCGATTCCGCCCGACGGGTGCTTCGCATTGAAGCGCAAGCTATCAACGATCTGCTCGCGCGGCTTGATTCGTCTTTTACTCGCGCCATGGACCTGCTGCTCGGATGTAAAGGCCGCGTCGTTGTCACTGGCATGGGGAAGTCGGGGCTTGTCGGCAGAAAGATTTCCGCGACCCTTTCCAGCACTGGTACGCCTTCTTTCTTTTTACATCCAGCAGAAGCGCTTCACGGCGATCTCGGCATGCTCGCACGCGGCGATTCCCTTCTCGCCATAAGTTACGGTGGCGAGACGCCGGAGATTCTGAACCTCTTGGAGGCGCTGAAGCGGCTCGAAGTGCCGATCGTCGCACTGACTGGCAATCTTAAGTCCACCCTTGCCGGAGCCAGTGAGGTCGTGCTCGACGTCAGCGTGAAGGAAGAGGCTTGCGCGCTGAACCTCGCCCCAACGGCCAGCACCGCCGTGGCCATGGGGATGGGCGATGCGCTGGCTGTGGCATTGCTTGAGCGACGCGGATTTCAGGCTGACGATTTCGCCGCACTTCACCCTGCCGGGCGGCTTGGCAAGAGGCTCCTTCGCGTCGAACACTTGATGCACGCCGGCGATGCCCTTCCACGGGTTTCGCCGGAAACGCTGATGCCGGCCGCATTCCATGAGATGTCGGCGAAGAAGCTAGGCATGACGACCGTGACGACCTCCGACGGCCAGCTCGCCGGCATTCTTACCGACGGCGACCTTCGGCGCCTGATGGAAAAACACGGCGGCGCCACGCTTTCGATGACTGCCGGCGAGTGCATGGTGCGGACCCCAAAAACCATCGGCCCCGGATTGCTCGCTAGCGAAGCGCTCAACCTGATGGAAAAGAAGAAAATCACGTCTGTCGTCGTTGTGGAACCCGCAACTCAGAAAGTCCTCGGCGTGGTTCATCTTCATGACCTGTGGACCCTCGAACTCATCTAGCTGTGGCGAAGGGTGTGTCGTGCGGGGTCGGCAGATGCGCCCGCGCTGAAACAACCAACGTCATTCCGAGGGAACGAAGGAGTCCCCTTTCGCTTGATGCAAAAGAGGGATTCCTCACTCCGCATACTCGGTTCCGAATGATAGGTCTTTGTTTTTCGTGTGACACGGTTCTAACAAACGAGTTTGTATTTGGCGGCTTCTACCGCCTTCTGGATGAACACTTCGATTTCCGGCGTCACGCGCGAAGCTGCCCGCGCGTCCGCGGGCCAGTTGGCTCGATCCGCGATCATGGATTTCAGCCCTTGAAGAATCTCCGAATCCCCGCCGGCGAAGTCTTCGATCAGCTTCACCCAACGAGCCGCTAGTTCCTGCCCCTTCGGTCCCCTGGGGTCTTCGTTGAGGGAGGCACCGATGTCCGCGTGCAGTTTCGCCCAATCCCTGTTGTCCTTCTCCAAAGCTTGCGGAGAAAGCTGGCTCCTGCGCGCTGCGACCTTCGCCTGCGCTTCCGTGCTGAAGTACTTCCCTTTCCATTCCATGTTTTTCTGCATTTCAAACTCCCGGATAATAAGTTGAAGCAGTTTCCAGTCCGGTCCCTTCCGGGACTGAGTCGATCGCTGCGCGTTGGTGATGGCGCGAATCGCTTTGTCGAGTTGCAGCCGCTTGGCCAGCAATACCTCGCGCTGTTTCTGCAAAACGCCGTGCAATTTCGCATCGGGTTCGAGCAACCGGCCGATCTGCTTCAGCGGAATGCCGATAAACTTGAAAACCACGATTTGCTCGAGCCGCGCGAAATCACGCAAGCCATACAGTCGGTAACCTGCTTCAGAACGCTGCTTTGGCCGCAAAAGTTCCAGCCGATCGTAATGATGCAGTGCCCGCACGGTGACGCCGGCCAGGTTTGCGAATTCCTTGGCGCGATACAGTTCCTTGGTTCCCATGCTCCCGGCTTCCTCCAGCCTCATCCTCAGGCCTGACGTAAGGTGAGGATCAAGCTTGATTTTCACCCAATTTTGGCTTGTTGGGCCGGCGGTTGAAAAGCCGCAAGGAGCGCGGACTTGCTGTGCACCGCGCCAACCGGCGCGTCATTCCGAACGGAGCGGACTCCGCCTGCCGGCGGCAGACAGGTTCGGAATGACGGGATTTTGTTGTTGGCTGTTGAAGATGGCTGATATCCGCGGCATTCCTGATAAGATTTACGGTTTAGTCGCAAGGGAGGCTCGCTTGGCCCGTAGCCCGAAGATTTCTCCTGCTCTTAAGAAACGCGCAGCGCAAATCAAGGTGCTCTTAATGGATGTGGACGGCACGATGACCGACGGTGGAGTCACGTTGCTGTCGCAGCCCGATGGCTCGGCGCTGGAGATCAAAACGTTTGACGCTCATGACGGCCAGGGACTGACCCTCGCTCACACCGCCGGTCTTCGTACTGGCTGCATTACGGGGCGCGAGAGTCCAGCGTTGCTGCGACGGGCCAACGAAATGAAAATGGAATTTGTTTACATGAAGCAAGCGGCCAAGATTCCAGCGTACGAGGAAATCCTTGGCAAAGCGGGCGTTTCCGATGCGGCGGTCGCTTATGTGGGCGACGATCTCCCCGACCTTCCCATCCTGCGGCGTGTCGGCCTTGCCGTTGCCGTGGGTAACGCCGTGCCGGAGGTCAAGAAAGCCTCACACTTCGTCACACCCTCGGCAGCCGGCCGCGGCGCCATACGCGACGCGATCGAACTCATCCTAAAGTCGAAGGGCATCTGGGAAGAGATGATCGACAAGGCGCGCGCCTGATATTCAGGATTTTTTGCCGGCACGGAAAATTCCGAAGGGTATACCTTCGGGATCCTGAAGGATGCTGACTTCATCGCCGCTGGGGATCAACTGTGGAGGAAAAATGACCTTTCCGCCAGCCGCCTCCACACGGAGGACGTAAGCTGTTACGTCGTCCACGCGGATAAATAGTTGCACCATGCTGTGGGCTTCCGGGGGAATTTGCCAGATCCCGCCAGAGACACCTTCGGGGGAGCCGGTTTCCACAGCGCGGCTGCCCAAAGCGTCCGGCGGCAAAATGTTCCACCCAAAAATGGAAGCATAAAAATCGGCGAGCTTGGCTGGCTGCTTGCTCAGGATCTGCCAATACATCACAGGTTGACCCATGTCCTTGCCCTCCCACCAACGCTGGCATTCTCATATCACGGCTTCGGCAGCTCGACGGAGAATTTTTTTTCAGAGCTCTTCGCCACGAAGAAAAATTATCAGGCCTTCCGGACTAAGCTGCAGGCTTGACTTCCCTGTCCGGTAGTTAGAGACTCTGCCTCGCGAACTGCGACTTAGGTGCACAGGCTGAAGCCTAGGCTACCGATGGCTGTACAGGAGCAATCTTCATGCGAACCAACTACCCGGCTGTTCTCGTTGCCGCTATAGCGTATTGGATTCTTGGAGCGCTCTGGTACGGTGTTGCCTTCAGCAAGCCTTGGATGGCCCTCGAACACATGAGCGAAGAGCAAGCGCGGAGCATGAGTCCGGTGCTTCCCTTTGTCATCACGTTCCTGCTGAATCTGGTGATCGCCTATGCCATCGCGCAAATCTGTATCTGGCGCAACGCGAACACGTTTGGCCGAGGCGCTTCCGTAGGAGTGCTGCTGTGGATCGGCATCGTCGGGCCGATCACATTCACGACGTATATGTACGAAATGAGGCCGTGGCAGCTTTTCGCGATCAATGAGTTTTACCCGCTGTTCGGGTTCGTGCTGATGGGAGCCATCCTGGGCGCCTGGACTCGGAAAACCGGCTGATCTCCTTAGGTTTCCCGGCATTCTCAGGCGATAATGGATGCGCACAAATTCCGAATCGAGGCTGCGACCCGATGCATCCATGGCACGACGTTTCTCCGGGGAAAGATTTGCCCCGCGATTTTCAGGCGCTCATCGAAATCCCGCTGGGTTCGAACGTTAAATACGAATTGGACAAGGCCAGCGGCCTGTTGAAAGTCGACCGGATCATTTATTCGGCCGTGTTTTATCCGGCGAACTACGGCTTTATCCCGCAAACCTACGCGGAGGACAACGACCCTCTCGATGTGCTGGTGCTCTGCCAGGAAGCGGTGCAGCCGCTTTCTCTCATCAAGGCGCGGGCTATCGGCGTGATGACCATGATCGATTCCGGCGCGAGTGACGACAAAATCATCGCTGTCGCAACCAACGATCCCGAGTATAGCGAATACATCGAAGCACGCGATCTGCCGCCCCACCGTTTGCAGGTCGTGAAACGTTTCTTCCAGGATTACAAGCAACTGGAAGGCAAACAGGTTCAGGTGGAGGATATTCGGCCTGCATACGCGGCCATTACCATCATTGAAAAGGCGCTTTTGCGCTACAAAGCGTTGCGCGACGACCTGCGCGCCGCTCATACCTGACGAGGTGCGTCGATGCCTACGGCCGTGAAATGGATTCTGATCTCCCTAGGCGTTCTTCTCGTTGCTGTCTACGGACTGCTGACCTGGATGGCGGGTGGGCCGAAGGACGCGCTGTACATGGTTCGCTACGCCTTTCCCCACATGCGTATGGGCAATCTAAAAGTGGGCGACCAGGCGCCGGATGCACGGCTGATGGCTCTTGATGGTTCGACGCGTTTTCACATTCGGGAGAGAACCGCTGGGCGGCCGCTGGTGCTAGTCTTCGGCAGCTTTACTTGACCGCCGTTTCGTCGCCAGGTTGGCGACATCGCGCAACTCTACACCGATTACAAGGACCACGTGGACTTTCTGACGATCTACATCCGCGAGGCGCATCCGACCGATGAGTGGATGATGAAGTCCAACGAAAAAGACAAAGACGATGTTTGTTACAAACAGCCGAAAACGATTGAGGATCGTATAGCCATCGCCAACGACTTCACCAAGCGATACAAATTCGCGGTTCCTTTCGGCATCGACGAAATGTCCAACGCGGCGAATGACGCTTATGCGGCGTGGCCGGAACGACTGTACATCATTGACGAGCGGGGGCAAATCTCCTACAAAGGCGGCAATGGCCCATTCAAATATAATCCGAAGGAAGTGCGCGCGTGGCTGGCGCAGCGCTACGGCGAAGTGAAGCTTCCCGAAGCGGCAACGGCAGAGAAGAAAAGCTGAGCGCGCTCGCGTCCTTACAGTCAGGGGACCCCTGGAAGGGGTGAGCTACAGGAACGGGTTAAACTTCGTGCGGCATCCGTGAAAAACAACGACAGAAAAGGGCCAGTCCCGAGCGACGGCAAACATGCCGGTTTGGCTCGCGCGATTTCGAAGCTTGCGTATTGTTCGCGGTCGGAGGCGGCTCGGCTCATTCGCGAAGGGCGAGTGCGGCTCAGCGGGTCGATCACCAGGAATCCGGAGGCGCGGGTCCGGCTGGGCAAAGATCGAATCCATGTAGACGGCAAACTTCTCGACGCGGCAGACAAAATCTATCTGGTTCTGAACAAGCCCCGTGGTGTCGTCACAACTGCGGCCGACGAAAGAGGCCGCGACACTGTTTATTCGCTGCTGCCCGCCAATCTTGAGTGGATTTCGCCAGTCGGACGGCTCGATAAGGCTAGCGAGGGTTTGCTTCTTCTCACGAATGATTCGGAGTGGGGCGCGCGAATCACCGATCCGGAGTCTCATCTCGATAAGATGTACCACGTCCAGATCAAGACCGTAGCGGATGATCGGCTTCTCCAATCTCTGCAACGAGGTGTCGAAGTTTCCAAGGGCGAGATATTCAAGGCAAAACGCGCCGCGGTTCTGCGCTCCGGCGAAAAACATTGCTGGGTCGAGATTGTCCTCGACGAAGGGAAGAACCGGCAAATTCGACGTATGCTTGACGGGCTTGGGATAGAAGTACTTCGCCTAGTCCGCGTCTCGATTGGTCCGTTGAAACTTGGCGATCTGGCGAAAGGCGCTTATCGGGCGCTGCGCGCGGAAGAGATGGGTGCAGTTGATAGCGCGTTGCTCCGATCCAGTGGACAATATGACGCGATAAACGGCCCGCTTCAGAAAGCGGGCGCTACAAAAGCGTGAGCTATTTAGCTACTTTTCCGATTCCAGTTCGCTCGTGCCGTAGATCGGGGAATCTTTTGGTATGGGTTCGTTCCAGATGTAGTGATTGAACCAATCGAGATTCGACTGCGCCAACGCGCGGATGGACTTCGGCTTGTTGACGCCGTGGCCGAAGCCCGAGTACAGCACCATGCGCGATTCCACTCCCTGATCCTGCAATCCCCGGTACAACTCATAGCTGTCCGGCACGGGGACTCGCTTGTCGTTACTTCCCTGCTGAATCAGTGTGGGTGTTTTGGCCTGCTTGATGGTCGTGATAGGCGACGTCTTGGCGTAGATTTCGGGATCGTCCCACGGCGTGGCATGCAGATACTGGCGCGTGAACGGCGTAATGTCCGTGTTGACGTAGTAGGTCATCCAATCGCTGATTCCCGCGCCCTCGGAGATCGCCTTGAAGCGATCGGTGTGCGTGGTGAGAAACGAGGAGATGTAACCGCCCTCGGACCATCCCATCGAGCCCAGCCTGTTTGGATCCGCCATGCCTTTGGCGATCAGAGAATCGACGCCACTCATCACGTCCCACATGTCACCGACGCCAAGGTTGCGGACGTTCAATGCGCGAAACGCTGCGCCATAGCCCGCGCTGCCGCGGTAATTCGGTTCGAGCACGAGCGCGCCCTTGGCAAGGAACAGCTGCATCGGATACGCATAACTGACCGGGGCAAGCCTTGGCTGTGAAGTTCCGGTCGGACCTCCGTGAATGACCACCAGCAGCGGATACTTGCGAGAGGAATCGTAGTCGGCAGGCTTGTAGAGCACGCCTTCAATTTCCGCTCCGTCCTTGCTTTTCCAGGAGACCAGCTCCGATGTTCCCAGGTTCCAGTCCTTCACCTGGGCGGTCATGTCGGTGAGCTTTTTCGGCGCAAAGTTCGCGACAGGAGAGATGTACAGCTCGCGCATGTGTCGGGCGTCCTCAGTGGTGAAAGCCACGGTCTTGAAATCCGGGGTGAAGGAGGCGTCTTCGATGAGCAGCGTTTCGGGCGAAGTGATGCGGCTGATCTCGCTATTCTCCGAATTGATGCGGAACAGGTGAGCGTTGGTCTTTTGCTCCGCGGCGAAATAGATGCCGTCGGGTCCCCAGTCCATTGGATAGGGATCTTCGTCGAACTTCGCGGTTATGTCACGGACGTCGGCGGGCGTGGTGGCCGGTTTGTTCAGAACCGTGGCGAGGTCGACGGCGGCAATGTGCCCGTTTGCGTAGTAGAAATACGGTTGCGCGAGAGCAGTCTGAAAGGCCAGCGACTTTCCATCCGGCGAAAACATGGGCGAAGAATCGGGTCCGGCGAGCGCGATGATTTTCTTGAACGAATTGTCCTTCGAGAGGTCCAGCAAATAGATGTCCTGATCGCCACGGAAAGACAGGAACGGATTTGCGGTGGCGCTAAAGGCGATTGATTTCGAGTCCGGCGACCACGCAAATCCTGTGACATTCATCGAGAGATCGGTAATCAGGCGCTTCGCCGGCTGCGGCAGATCGTTCTTCTCGGCTTCCGTCACATCGACGGACCACAGTTGGTTTTGCCGGTAATCCTTCTCATAGACCTCGTAATCACTGTACTTCTCCTTGCGATCCTTGCCGGCTTTGCTCTCCGGTGCATCTGCCGCGAAAGCGATCGACCTGGAATCCTTGGACCAGTGGAATTCCCCGATGTCGGATTCGGACTTCGTCAGTTGCCAGGCCTCTCCGCCCTGTGGGGAAATCAGCCAGATTTGCGTTCCGGCGGGCTTTCCTTCGCCTTCTTTCTTGTCCTCCTTTTTCTCGTCCTTCTTTTCGTCTTTCTTCTCGTCTTTCTTTTCGGCCGGCGGGACCGGTTCAATCGCGGCCGGTTCGCGCTCGGTGGTGAACGCCAGCCACCGGCCATCCAGAGACCAATCCGCGCCGCCGGCGGATTTCTTGCCGCGGGTCAGTTGAATGCTTTTGCCCGTGGCGACACTCACCAGCCAGATCTGGCTCACAAATTCGTTGTCTTTCCAATTCGCCTGTTGGATCTGATAGGCGACGAACTGGCCGTCGGGCGAGATCTTTGCGTCACCGATGGATTTCAAGCTGAGCGACTCCTCGATGGTCGGGGTATGTTTCGCCTGCGCTCTCGCAATCACCGGCAGCAACATTCCCGCGGAAGCCAAAATTCCTGCCACGAACAGTCCTTTTTTCACGTTTCCTCCCTGCCCAAACGGTTTCGAGTGTACCCGCAAAGCGCTCACCGGAGATACGAAAGTCATTTTGCGGATGTTTCGTCGGCCGCGACCTTTGCTTACAAACGGTAGAACCGGTCTGGTCTAAAGACCGCCACTACGAAAGAAGGCCAGGAGAAATCTCGATGTTGTTTTTGTACAATGCCTCAACGATTTCCCACGCATTGACGCGAGAACCTGTTACAGTAGATGAGCGACTATGAGCCTCTTTTCTTCTCTGAAACAAGACAGAACTTTTTCCCAGCCCGTTAATTGGGGCGTTACCGCCATTATGATCGCGCTGCATTTGTGCGCGCTCGCTTCCGTATTCTTTTTCACCTGGAAGGCGCTGATCCTTTGCATCGTGATGTGGTGGGTTGCCGGAAGTTTGGGCATCGGCATGGGCTATCACCGCCTGCTGACGCATCGCGGCTACAAGACGCCGAAGTGGGTGGAGTATTTTCTGACGACTTGCGGTTCGCTGGCGTTTGAGGGCGGGCCGATTGCCTGGGTGGCCACCCATCGCATTCACCATCAGAACACCGACACGGATGGGGATCCTCATTCACCGCGCGATGGCGGCGTCTGGGCGCATATGGGCTGGATTCTTACCGGGCGCGCCATGCATCGGGACCGGAGCGAGCTTCTGCCTTATGTTCCCGATCTTCGCAAAGACAAGTTCCACCTTTGGATCAGCAAGTGGCACGTGATTCCTTCGATTGTCGTTGCCATCATTTTCTATTTCATCGGCGGCTGGCCGTGGGTTTTCTGGGGAGTTTTCGTGCGCTCGGTAATGAGCCTGCATTTCACCTGGCTGGTCAATTCCGCCACGCACATCTGGGGTTCGCAGCGTTTCGACACGGGCGATATGTCCACCAACAGTTTGTGGGTGGCGATCCTTACCTTCGGCGAGGGCTGGCACAATAACCATCACGCTCACCCACAGGCGGCGCGTCACGGGCACCGGTGGTATGAAGTGGACATGAATTGGTACGGGATCTGGACTTTGCGCACGCTCGGCCTGGCCTGGGACATCAAGCGGCCAAAGCTCGAATCCGAGCCCGCCGGCCGCCTAGCCGCGTAGTTCTCCCGCATAAATCAAAGCTTGACGGAAACTCCGCAGCAAGAAAAAGCACCCGCCGCGGGGCGCGCGTGAAGGATCATCCAGGACGTGCCAAATCTATCTCTCAGCATGCTGAAGCGGAAAGCAAAGAACCTCTCCTGTATGGGCATGGAGATCTGGCCGCCGTCGGAAAGCAGGGCGTGGATTCGTTCCACCTCGTTGCTGCTGTCGACGGATAATGAGAGATAGACGCTGCGCATGGGCTGAAAACGGTCCGGCGGGACGTCGTTCGCCATGATTTCATTTTCTCCGATGAACAAGTGAGCATAGAGGACGCGCACAGGCTAAAGCCTATGCTACCGGCTTGCGGAATCAGTCTTTTTCGAGCATCACTTCGGTGGACTTGATGATGGCCGCGACTTTATCGCCGACCTTCAGCTTCATTTCATCGACGCTGCGCTTGGTAATCACGCTCTCCACTACGTTCTTGCCGACTTGCACCACGACGTGCGCCATCACGCCGCCTAATTGAATTTCAAGGACTTTGCCTTCGAGACGATTTCGCGCTGAAAGAGTCATGTGCGAAAGCATACCCCTTGGCGGTGACACAGTCCAGCGAGGGCTGAGACGAATGAGACGAACTGCTTTGTGGCGTTTTACATTTCGAAGGAGCGTTGTGCTTGACTGCTACCGTTGTGGAGACGGCGTATTCGGGGCGTTTGCCAGGAAATTGATCGCGGTAATAGAGGGTAATAGAGACCATTCCCTTCCCTTCTTGAATGCTGATGAACTGATTGGGCTTCACCTGAGAGAACGAGTCTTTGTGGCCGCTGGGCCAGACGATTTGCACGTCGAGGCTTTTCGCCGCACCCGGTTTGCCCAGACCGAAGGTGAGAGGCAGTTCGCTCTGAGAGAGATAACTTGAGCCTGTTTTGACCATCCGAGTCAGCTTTGTGCCGGAGTTCGTAGTGACTGTAACCTTCGCACCGATTGCGTCGCGATTGGACTTCGTGCCGATCAATTTGAGATGCAGCACGTCGTTTTGGTTAGCGTTTTCGTTGCGCAGCAGGCGGGCCGGCCCGTTGTTGGTAGTGATCACCAGATCCAGGTCGCCATCGTTGTCAAAATCTGCGTAAGCCAGACCGCGCCCGACCACGGGTTTCTGGATCGCGGCACCTAATTTTCCCGAGACATTTTCAAATTTCAAGTTACCGATGTTTTTGTAAATGCCCATGGGCTGCGCATAGCGCAGGGTAGGCTGAACGACCGCGATGTCATCAGAGACGTGGCCGTTGGCGGCAACGATGTCGAGGCGGCCGTCGAGATCGTAATCCATGAAGAAACAACCGAAGGTGAGCGACTGCGCCGTCATCGGGCCGATGCCGGAGCGCGCGGACTCGTCGCTGAACAGACCGGAGCGATCGAATTTGTAAAGCGCCGTGCTTTCGTTGGTGAAATTTCCGATGACCAGGCTCGGAAAGCCGGAGGCGTCGATATCGGCGGCGTCGGTGCCCATGCCGGCGCGCACACGGCCGGAATCGCTGAAAGCTACGCCGACGGTGACCCCGAGTTCCGTGAACGTGCCATCGTGATTGTTGTGGTACAGCTTGTTGGGCTCCGTGTCGTTCGAGACGAAAAGATCCATCCAGCCGTCGTCGTCGTAATCCAGCAGCGCGACGCCGAGCGCCTTGCTGGTGGGATCGGCAAGACCGGCGCGTTTTGTGACGTCTTCAAACACTCCGTTGCCTTTGTTGTGATAGAGGTGAGAACTCTCTCCCTTGTAGGTTTGCGGCGTGCAGTAGGATTTGTTTTTGTTGTCGAGCGTGCAGTATTGATCGGTTTGGACGGACCAGTCGATGTAGTGGGTAACGAACAGATCGAGTTTGCCGTCGTTGTCATAGTCGAACCACACGGCGCTTGCGGAAAATCCGGGGCTGGCTACGCCGGCTTTGGCGGTGACGTCGGCGAACTTTCCGTTGCCGAGATTGTGGTAGAGGTGATTCGAACCGACCGTCGTTACGTAAAGATCGTCATAGCCGTCGTTGTCATAATCCCCGACGGCGCAGCCTAGGCCGTAGCTTTCGACGGCAAGTCCGGCTTCGCGCGTAACATCGGTGAAAGTGCCGTCGTGGTTGTTGTGATAGAGCGCGGGATAGGATTTGCCGGTCTTGTGCTCGGGCCAGTCCATGGAATTGACGAGCAAAATGTCCTGCCAGCCGTCGTTGTCGTAATCGAGAACGCAGACGCCGCTTCCCATGGTTTCGGGTAGATATTTTTTGCCGAACGCGCCAGTGTTGTGTTTGAAGTGGATGCCCGCTTGCGAAGTGACGTCTACGAACTCAATCGGGCCGGAAGGCCTGAGGGTTGGCGCGATGGTTTGCCGAGCGGCGTCGGCGGCTGGCTGGACTTGAGCAGGAGCGGGCGTTTCGGGAGGCGGTTGCGCAGGCGTTGAAGACGATTGCGGCTCTGCTTTCTCGGTCGGCTTGCGCTGACAGCCAGTCGCGAAAACCAACACGAAGAAGAGGATGAGAACCAGCATTCTCCGGGCGTGCGATACGAAGCCAGCGCTAACGAGCCGGGGACTCATGCTGCGGCACGCACGGGAACGGGTCGCTTCGAATCGAACCACATTTGGAGAAGCAGCGCCACGGGGCCGACGAGGAAAAGGGCATAGAACGGCGCATAGACCACCTGGTTCAGGCGGAGAATCATTTCTAAGAGGGCCACCACGGCAACGACGACGCATTGCCAGGACTTTGAGCGCACCGTAGTCTTCGGGTCGGTGATCATGAAAAAGATAAAGAGCTGGTACATGGGCCCCGTGAGCGGGGCGATTTCGGATTGCCACGGACTACCGGTGAGGAAACTACGAGCGAAGGCAAAAACGACAAAACAGACGACGTAGGTGGCGGTAATGTGGAAGCGCTGCACGCGGTAGATGATGATTGATCCGAGAATCCAGATGACCAGCATCGGCAGAAGATAATTTCCCCATTGGATGCTCAGGCTGGCCACAGTTTCCGGCGCGAGAAATAACAAAACGGAAATGCCGAAGTTCGATGGGTTCCAGATGTGGCGGCCTTTTAGGCGAAGCACGTACTTCGACATGATCGAGACAATGGCGCAGATGGCGTAGGGCCAGAAGGCCGGAGAGCGCACCAGAATGCCCACACTGATTCCGGTAATGTAAGCGCTTGCGAGATTGGGAAATTTGCCGGTGAATATTCGGCCGAGGATCAACTCCGCAACCAGACTCGACACAATGGCAATGCCGGTTTTTCGGTAGCTCTCCAGAATGCCGAAGGACAAATGGCCCACGACGAGCATGCAGGTGATAAACGCCGGTGCGAGATAGCGGTTCTCCGGGCTGAAGAAACGCTTCCACGGCGCGAAGCCCGCGGTCTGCGCCGTCATAGGAACGCTTTGTTGGCTCATTGAGGTTCCTTAACGGCATGCATTTCGTTAGCGGCGGGATGATCGATGGTCTGGATTTCGCCGGAGGGCCAGCGGATCACGGCTCTTTCGATCTGGGGGTTTTTTCCCAATCCGAAATGCAACCGCCGCTGATTCTGCGCAGCAAAACCGCAGCCGCCCGAAACTTCCTGCACCTGTTTCTGGCCATTCCAGAAGATGGTGACCTCCGCGCCGATCGCGCTGCGATTGCTTTTTGTTCCTTCGAGAGCAAATTCGATCCATTTGTTGTCTGGCGTTACAGTGTTTTTGTAGATGAGCAATGGCCCGCGCTGATTGGCAACGACAACGTCGAGTACACCCTGATTCCATAGGTCTGCAAAAGCAACGGCGCGACCGTCGTAGGTGTCCGTCACTCCCACGGCCTGGGCGACGTCGATAAATTTGCCGCTACCGTCGTTCAGCCAGACATGCTTGGTTTGATAGCCCGACAAACTGCGCCCTTCCATCGCCGGCCAATTTTTTGCATCGCTGATGATGGTGCTGTGTCCCCCGGCAATCTTGGAAAAATCGTACCAGTAGCTGCGGTTGTGGTCGAGAGAGACATAGCCGTTGGTGATATACAAATCGAGCGTTCCATCGTTGTTCAAATCGCCGAATTGCGCGCCGAAGCTCCAGCCACCGAGTTCGACGCCAAATTCGCGCGCCAGGTTTTCATATTGCAACTGGTCGCCACTGGTGCCCTCTTTCGGCACCCATAGGTTGTTGCCTTGGATGAGCACGCCGCCTTCGGAAATGTTCGATACATACACGCTGTAGCGGCCCTGGTTGAGAATATCGCCGAAGCTGGCGTTCATGCCGCTCTTGGGAGCAAACCCGACGCCGGTTTGCTTGCCGACTTCGCGAAAGCGCTTACCGTCATTGAAATAGAGTTCGGACACTCCGTAATCGTTGGCGATAAATAGATCGGCGTGGCCCGTGCCGCGAAGGTCGGCCGCACCGGAGGCCAAAGCCCAGCGGCGGCTGTTGATTCCTACTTTCTCGCTAATCTCCTCAAATTTGCCGTTGCCGAGGTTGTGGAACAGATATTTGCGGCCGCCGTTTTTCGCGTATTCGAAACTGTCCGGCATCATTTTTGTGGACGAGAGGTGCCACAGGTCCACATTTTCGTTGTAGTAGCCGCCCATGAAAAGATCCAGCAAACCGTCGCCGTCGTAGTCGAACCATAATGCGGTGTTGGCGTTGACCCAAGGCGGCAGGCCCACCTGATCGGTCACGCGCGTGAAGCCGTGGCCGCCATCGTTGTGAAACAATTCCGGCTTGCCCCATTTGATAAGCAGGAGATCCTCGTAGCCGTCATTGTCGTAATCTCCCCAAACCGCGCCCATAGAGACTCCGGTGCCCGGGCGATTCACGTCCGCGACACCCATTTCGTCGGCGACATCCTTGAACGTGCCGTCATGCATATTGCGATAGAGCGCGTTTTTCGCGCCTTCCTTGCTAGTGGTGACGTAGATGTCCGACCATCCATCGCGGTCAAAGTCCACGATCGAAACCGATGCGCCCATGGAGGCGACTTGCGGCATGATGTGGTCGAGTCGCGGATCGAGCGTCGGCGCTTGATGCACGAAGTCGACGCCTGCAGCGTGGGAAACTTCCTGCAAATAGAAGCCGTGGCGCGCCAATGCGGATTTCCTATCCAGCCTGGCGTCGCTTCGAGGCGAGGCGAACCGCTTGATGATAAGCGGAGAGATGATCAATGCGGCGAAGACGACCGCCAACAGAGTTTTCGCCGCAGGACCGCGCATCATTCGGGAGACGTTCTCCTTAAGGAATTCTGAAACACGTCGGGCGTGAGGTAGCGGGTGTGGTAGTTCTGCCAGTCTTCGGGATGTTTCCTATACACGTACTCGTCCTCGAGACGCACCGGCTGGTCGACGTAATCGTCTTTTGCGTGGTACGGCAGAGGCAGCACGGTCAACGAGAAGGTCGAGTTGAAGTCGCCGTCCTTGATCCACCCATCGCCAACCAGGATAAAGTCGCGCAGCCAACCGGCCGGCGGTGGAGGCTGTTCCGGGAAGCGCAGAGACAATTCGTCGCCGGATGCGACGATGACGTAGCGATCGTCGATGCGATTGAGGAGTTCGCGGACGTCGCCGTAACGTGTGTAGTAGCCGATTAGATCGCGCCAGCGTTGCTTGGTACCCAGGATTTCGTCGTAATGGGGCACTTCGGGCGCGCCGGCATCGGGCCGGTCGATGACGGAGTATCCGCGATAATGCAGGTCCGCGACGGAGGGATCCAATGCTTGCGTTTTCACGGGAGCTTCCGGTGCGCCCTGGGCCCATTCGATGCAATCCCAGTAAATTTCCAGATTTGTGCGCAAGCGCACGCGGCGCGGAGTTCCCGGACGGAGAATATCGGTGAGGTTGAACACCACAGTCTTCTTGCGACCCGCGGGAAAACCAAGATTCGATTGCGCCGTGACCCAGCCACCGTGCCCATTGGGAACTTCGACGCTCATGCCGTGGGCGCGCCAGCGACTCCCTTGGGTAATGGCAACGTTCAAAGACGATTCGGTATCGTGAATGGAACCGTGGGCGATGAGATAGAGAGGCCCCGTCTTCGGAGCCTCGTCGCCCAGATCGATTTCCACATAGTGATCGCGCGTAAGTCCTTGATACTGACCGCGGCCAAAGGTATCGAGGGCATGTCCATCCAATTTGCGGAGAACTTCTGTGACATCGTTGCCGTTGTCGTCTGTCGCACGCGCAATCGGATGAGGCGTGGTGACAGTGGTGAAACCAGTTTTCTGGGGTGGGATCACGAAGCGTTCGTCGACATAGATTTCGGTGTTAGCGGGATGATCCACGGTCATGAGCGCGATGCGATCGTAGTAGTAGACTTCCCAAAGTTCGGCGGTGATACGCAGGTCGTAATAGCCGTCGTGGGGCACGAGTTGATCGCGGCCAATCTTGTACCACTCTCCGGTCGTAGCGATTTTCGCCGAACCTAGAGTGTTAATGCGCAGGCCGATCGCCGAACCCCAGGGCACGGCGTCCTTCACGAAGTCCATGTGGGTGCCATTCCAAGCAAAGAGGAACGGGCAGGAAGCTTTGAGGCGCTGCTCGGTCACCACTTCCTGGTCGGCTTGAACGCCGAATTCCGCGCGCACGGTGCCGTTGGGCCAGACGACACGGACCACTTCGGCGCTGGTCTGGTTGCCAAGGCCAAAATGAAGCTGCGGGCCGGTAATCGGCTGCTTTTGGACCAGCAGGCCAGAGCGAATCTCGATTTCTCCGCCGATGCCGAACGGATTGATGCGTTGATCGCCGACGGCCTGTTTCGCGTGCGGTCGGACGATCTGCCAATGATAAGTCTTGGAGCCCTGACTCCCGCTTTGCGCGGGCTTGCCACTCGCGTCGAAGCCGAGCAGGTCGAGGCGGCCATTCGAACGTAGGTCGGCGATGTCAAAGATTCTAGCCAGGCCCGAAGAGCGATCGAGAAGAGTAAATTTCGAGGCGGAATCCCCCAGCCAAATCAGAGGCGCCTCGGATTGGCCTGTGCCTGGCGTAACAGAGCTAAGAATCAGATCCATTGCGCCGTTGTTGTCCAGGTCCGCGATTTGCAGCCGGACTTCGCCTGCCAGGGTCGTGGCGGCATCCGGAATCTGCACGAGCGGCTTCACGCTCCAGCCATTTTTTTCGTTGAAGGAAACGCTGGCAATTGTGCCGTTGGACTGAACGGTGACCAAGTCCAGCACGCCGTCGTCGTCGGTGTCCGCCACCGCGAGCGCTTTGATGGTGGGCAAATCCGCAGGAAGGGTGACTTCGCGGAATTGGCTCTGGCGCTCGTTGTGGAAGATGTGAAGGCGGCCTGCGCTGTCGACGATGGCGGCGTCGGCGTTGCCGTCGGAATCGAAATCGGCCCAAGCAAAGGCTTGCACTCCGGATATGCCGGGGAACGGCTGGATCACCGTGAAAGTATCGTCGCCGTTGTTTCGGAGAACTTGCGGAGGACCGTTTTTCTTACCGAGGACGATGTCCAAATCTCCGTCAGCCTCGATGTCGACGGCCCAGGCACCAGTATAGGGGGCCGCGGTGATGCTTTTCGGGAGTTTGGTATTGGCGGTGACGTTGACAAATCTTTGCGGAGAATCCTGGCGCATGAAACGTAAGCCGCCCGCGCCCGCAAGAACGAGGTCGGTCTTGAAATCATAGTTAAAATCGATTTGCAGGATGCCTTCTGGGAGCGGTGTTACAGCGGACGGGCCGCCGGGAAACGGGAAACGCGCTCCCGTGAACAAGCGAACTTCGTGGCCATTTGCCAAAGTGACGACCGGAGCGCCTGCGCTACCAAGGGCAACCGAACCGATCCAAGACCACGGAGCGACATCTCCTCCCGCGACCGGTTTCACGTTGAAGGCAAGAGATGTGTCCGGCGGTGCAGGCTTGAAGTCCGGCGGCGCCAAGAGCAGGAAATGGGTGAATGGCTCCGCTTCTTCTCCAGCGGGCGCTTTCAGGACGGCGAGACTTTCGCGAAATTGGGGCACGCGCATGAGTGTGTTGCGGAGGAAGGTGGTGCGTGTCGCGGCGGCACGAGGATCGGGGCCGTCCGCAGCGGTTTGGAGGGAAGCGAGTTGGGCTTTTACTTCCGGCGGCCAATTCGCCGAGCGCGCGGTTATCTTTGCCAACAGGGTTTTCAACGTTCTGGCGTCCCCACGTTTCGCAACAATGCGAGCAAGCTCCAGTTGCGCGGCGAGGTTGTCCGGCTGCGCAACAAGAATTTTCTGAATCAAGCTCTGATACTCCGCGTCGCCTTCGGCCCCTCCTTCGCGTTCGACTTCCTCCGCGAGTTGATAGGCGGCGCGGTAGTTGCTCGGATTGAGCTCTACGGCCCGGCGCCAATCGGCGATGGCATTCGCCGAATTGCCGCGGCTGCTCTCGAGCAATCCAAGCAACTGGTAGATTTGATCGTTGTTGGGCGCTTGGCTGCGAGCGCGCTCCAATCGTTGAGCGGCAACGTCGAGCTTTCGCTGACGTAGCGCAAGCACCGCCCAATTCGCCCAGCCGGCAGGCTCACCCGGCACGAGCGTCGTAAATTCAGCAAGCTTGCTGTCCGCGTGAACGTCATCGCCAACCTGGAGCGCGTCGAGTCCGATGTAGAAGGCGGAAACGGCGGCGGCGTATTCCGTCGTGTTTTTTTGCGGGAGTTTGTTGGCTTTGCCGCACGAGGATAGACCGACCGCCAGAAAGCCCCATAAGAGAACGAAGCCGGCACGCCGGACGGCGAATACGTGAGGGCCGCGACCCGATGGGGACGTCCGTCGCGTCTCGCTTGTGAATACCGTCTGGGTCAGTCTGTGGCTGGAGAAAAGCTGCACGGTCAATCGTCTCTCAGTCTCTCACGTAGAAAAGCTATGTTCAAATTCCGCGACGTGGGCATAGTGTGAAACCATCATTGACGAACGTTTGCGCATAACACAACATGTAGCCTTTCACTGCGAGGGAATCGCCGCCTGAGTAATTTGCACGTCCACTTCAATGCACGGAGGCCTGGCACGACACCATGTCTGAACAAACTGTGATCAGCAATCAAAAGCAGATCCTGAAGAACCAGAAATCTATCCTTTCCAACCAGAGCCAGATCAGAGCCAATCAGGAAATGATCAAGAAAAATCAAGCGGCCATCCTGAAAAATCAAGCCAGTCTCCATACGATTCTCAAGAACCAGAAAGAAATCCTGGCGCTGCTAAGAAAGTAAATCCCTCCGCGCCGGACTTCAGAAAGCGGTGGCTGCGGGTGTATTCCCACCTCGAAGACCTCCAACAAGCTCTACGTTATCCGTTCTTCCGCCACTGTGAAGCCCACATCGCCGATGAACGATTTCAGCGACTTTTCGGTGACCTCCTGAGGATCAAACTGGATTTTCACGATTCCGTCCGGGTAGGTGGATTTCGACCGGGAAACTCCTTTCTGTTTTTGCAGCATGGTGTCGAGCCCAACGGCACAGGTGACGCAGCTGAAGCCCTTCACGACGTAAGTCACCGTTTTGGTTCCCTTCGCGTCGGCCGCCGCGATCGTCGCTACGCTGCTTGTTCCGAGAACCGCCATCCATTGTACGAATTGCCTGCGAAACATTTTGTCCTCCTTAGAATCCATCGTTCCAAAGATACTTGTGAGCTCCGCTCACTTTGCAGATGCTATCCCCGCTTCATACCTCCACGGAGCTTGCGTCGCCGCCGCATCGGAAAAACGAGTATCCGTATATTCACCGAACTCGATTTTCTTGTTTAGAACGCCGGTTTCGATCATTAAATCGCGAACCATGTCGAAGTCGTCTTTGCGCGGAGCAAGCGGGCTGTAGACAACGCGGTCGAGCGGTTTGGTGAGCGCCCAGCGAAGCAGAGCCGGTTTCTGGTGGTAGTAGAAGCGTCCGACGAAATCGGCGGCGTCCTCGCGATAAGGCTTGCCTTTGTCCAGCCACAAGCCAGAGCGGGCGATGCCGTCGACGAGGGTCTGAACAACGTCCGGGCGGTTGTCGATCAGATCCTGCCTCACGACCAAGATGCAAGACATGTAGTCGGGCCAGTACTCGCGCGCCTGAAACAGAATTTTGCCATAGCCCGCCATTTCGGCCTGCGACGGGAATGGTTCGCCCATGGAAAATCCGTCAATCGCTTTGGCCGCGAGCGCGCCGGACACGTCGGGAGGCGCCATCTCTACCATTTTGACTTCGCCGGGCTTTAGTCCCCAGACTTTCATGGCGCGGAAGAGGAGCAGGCGTTCGTCCGAGAAACGGCTTGGGATGGCAATGGTGTGGCCGCGGAGGTCGGGAACGGTCTTAATGGTGCCGTCCTTGCGGACGACGACGGCGCTGCCGTAGCGGTGCCCCAGGTAAACAACCTTGATCGGAACGCCTTGGGAAACGAGGGCGATCGCCAGAGGAGCGACGATGAACGCCGCCTGGACCTTGTTGGAGATGAGCGCTTCCTTGATCTCTGGAAAGCCCTGGAACAGGCGGGGGAGGAAAATCTCTCCGCTATCGGAATACTTCGAGATGTAATCCGTTACCGGGCACGTGAGCTGGCAGGTCACCGGAATGTAAGCGACGACAATTTTCCGCTTTGCGATGGGAAGACGATCATTGAGAACCGCGGCCCAATTCACGTTGAGGTAGCCGTGAAGGGCGGAGATGAGCACCAGCCATCCGAGTCCGAAGAGCAGAACTTTGTTCTTAAGACCCATCGCGGTATCCCCAACGGATGGATTTGATTCTCTCAAGGCGGCGGAAACCCAGGTCCAGAATCAATCCGATGACGCCGATCATGAGCATCGCGGCCACGACGAGATCGTACCTCTTGCCCGAATTTCGCGAATCGATGACCAGATAACCGAGGCCGGAATCCACCGCGACCATTTCCGCAGCGACCACCACCAGCCACGCGATGCCCAAAGCCAGACGGAGGCCAACGATAATCTGCGGAAGCGCGGCCGGAAAGACGACCCTGGCGAGAAGCTGCGTCGGCGCGAGGCCGAAGTTGCGGCCTGCGCGGCGGAAAACGCTTGGCACGTTCGATACGCCGTTGATGCTCGCCACCACAATCGGGAAAAATGCGCCGAGAAAGATCAGGAAGATCGCGGCTTTGTCGCCCACTCCAAAGAAAATGATGGCTACGGGGATCCATGCGATGGGGCTGATGGGCCGGAGGATTTGCATCACGGGGTTCACGATCTGGTTGACCGCCGGGTACCATCCAAGAGCTAGCCCGAGCGGAATACCAAGAATAGTTGCGGCGCCAAATCCGGTCGCTACGCGGCGGAGAGAGCTGCCGATGTCCTGCCAAAGAACATTCTTGTGGAGGAGTTCGAGCAATCCCTTTTCGACTTGAAATGGCGCAGGAAAGACCTTGGTTCCACTCCAAATCACGAGATAGTGCCACAAGGCGAAGAATAAGGCAGTCGCCAGGAGCGGCCAGAGGAACTTCTCCAATTTGTTCGGCTCGGCAAGGGCGTTCATATTTTGTGAGCCAATCCGATCTGTTGAAGGATGCCGTCGCGAAGCTCAAGATAACGCGGGGAGCTGATGTCGCGCGGGTGAGCGATATCGATATGTACGATTTTCTGAATCGCGGCGGGGCGGTCGCTCAAGACGACGACACGGTCCGCCAATTGAACGGCTTCGTCGATGTCGTGGGTCACAAAAACAATGGTTTTGCGCTCCGCTTCCCAGATGCGCAGCAATTCTCCCCTCATGACATGGCGCGTTATGGAATCGAGAGATCCGAATGGCTCGTCGAGATAGAGCGTGTCCGGATTGACGGCCAAAGCGCGAGCAACCTCGAGGCGTTGCTTCATCCCCCCGGAAAGCTGCGAGGGGTAGGCCTCCTCGAATCCTTGCAAACCAACCATGTTGATGTAGTGGGCGACGCGTTGTTGGCGCTCCGAGACGTTTAGTTTAAACAGGCCAAAACCGATGTTGCCCTCGACCGTCAACCAAGGAAAAACACCGCGCTCCTGAAAAACAAAGATGCGCCGAGGATCTGGTCCGCGCACGATTTCGCCATCAATACGGACAGAACCACTTGTGGGAGTGAGAAAGCCGCCCAAGGTGTTTAGAAGCGTGGATTTGCCGCACCCCGATGGACCGACGACACAAACGAACTCGCCTTCGGAGACATCCAGACTGATGTTTCGCAGGACCGGAATGCTTTTTTCGTCGCGCGTAAAGACCAAGTTAAGGTTCTGCACCCTTAACTTGGCACCCTCAGCGAATGCCGGGTTTGCCGCTTGTGCTGAAGACATTCTTAGTCCTCCGAGTAAGCCCAGCGGAACGATTTCACTTTTTCCAGCGAACGCATGGCAGTGTCAAGCAGCAGACCGATAAGCCCGATGATGACCATGCCGGCCACAACAAGGTCATAGCGATTGCCAGCGTTGCGGGCGTCGACGATCAGAAAGCCCAATCCGGAATCGACCGCAATCATTTCCGCAGCGACAACCACCAGCCACGCAACACCGAGGGTAATCCGCAGTCCGATCAGTAATTGCGGCACGACGGCCGGATACAAGACGCGATAAACGAGATCGGTGGAAGACAAGCCAAAATTGCGCCCTGCGTTTATATACACTGTAGGAATGTTTCTGACCGAGTTGATCGCCGTCAGCAGCAGCGGGAAAAAGCATCCGAGGAAGATGAGAAATACCGAGGATGCGTCGCCGACTCCAAACCAGAGAATGGCCAGGGGAATCCAGGCAAGGGGAGAAATAGGGCGGAGGACTTGGACCAACGGATTGAACGCAATTTCCGAGCGGCGGTTCCAACCAATGACGAGTCCCAGCGGAATCGCGAGAATGGCGGCGAGACCAAATCCCCACGTGACGCGAAACAACGAGGCCACGATATATTTGAAGAGGACTCCGTGGCGGAACAGGTCGGTGATGCCGCCTACGACGCCCCACGGTCCGGGAAGAATGTAGCCCGGGTGCCGGTTCACGGCGAGTTGCCACGCCACGAGCAGGGCCGCGATGAAGGCGATTGGCCGTAGGCGCACCAGAAGCTTCAAGACTGTCTACCTCGCGGGTGAAACGGCGTCTGACGTACCACCAAGGTCCGGTTTTCGGTGCGCATGGGAGAGACAAAATACAAGGAACTGGTCGTAAGTGGTGGAGCAGGCCCCGTGCTTCACGTACGTTTCGACGCGCGTCGCTCGCCACCATTCGATATGGCGCAAGGGTATCACCCGCTTTCGGAGACCCTCAATAGTAGAAAACGATTAGAAGCCGGCTTGGCGGAGTGTGCTGTCGGAAGAAATCTACTCAGTTAGCTTGCAGACGCCGACTTACGAAGGCTGTTCAGTTCGGATTCGTCGAGCTTCAAACCGGCTGCGGCAATATTTTCCTCGAGATGCGGGACGTTCGAGGTTCCAGGAATCGGCAGCATGACCGGCGAACGCCACAGCAGCCAAGCCAGAGCCACTTGGGAAGGCGTGGCATTCGCTTTTGTCGCTGCGTGACCGATTGGGCTGCTCGGGCCTGACAGACGACCGGCAGCGAGAGGAAACCACGGAATGAAACCGATGTTGTGCTGTTCGCAATAGTCCAGGACATCTTCCGAGCCGCGATCCGTCAGACTGTATCGATTCTGCGCGGTTACAACGTCGACGATTTTCTGAGCGTGTTGCAACTGGCGGACACTGACCTCCGACAAACCAATGTGCTTGATCTTGCCTTGAGCCTGCAGGTTCTTCAGAGTTCCGAGCTGATCTTCAGGCGGCACTTTCGGATCGATCCGGTGTAACTGGTAAAGATCGATTCGGTCGAGCCGCAGACGGCGTAAACTACCTTCACACGCAGAGATCAGGTGCTCCGGGCGGCCGTTTTCGACCCACTTGTCGGGACCGGGACGTTCAAACCCGCCCTTGGTGGCAATGACCAGGTTGGCGGGATACGGGTGGAGAGCCTCCGCAATCAGCTCCTCGCTCACGTGTGGGCCGTAGGAGTCGGCAGTGTCTATGAAGTTGACGCCCAATTCCACGGCGCGCTGCAAAACGCGAATCGCTTCCGCTCGGTTGGGCGGCTCGCCCCAAATTCCCTTCCCGGTGATGCGCATGGCGCCGAATCCAAGGCGAGTGACGTGGAGATCGCCCCCGATGGTAAATTGGCCCGCCTTCGCGACAAGCGTGCTGTTATTTTGCTTTGCGGATTCGTTGGTCATTGTGTTCTCTTCCTGTTTTAGCGCCGGACGTGTTGCGCTTACAGCGCTGTGAGGACTGGATTGCGTTTCCAGACCCGCAGGCAATGTACGCCGTGCCTCTGGCACTGTTCGGAGGCGCGCAGTTCTGCGGGCACCCGAAGAACTACTGCTCGTAATTTTCCACAATCTGTGCGGGGCGGACCTTCGCCTTGTCCGGCTGGTCCCCAAACTCGCGGAGCGCTCTGCGCTGGCGCAACAGATCCCAGCATTGGTCCAGTTCGACCTTCAATTCCGCCAAGCGCTGCTGGTCACCGACGGAAAGTTGGTTCTTGCCGTACAGACGCTCTTCTTCCTTGACCAGCGTATCAATGTGTCCTAGCACGGTGCGATCTTCGTTTTCGGTTGCCATGTTGGTCTCCACCTCCCGTAAACCTTAGCTTTTCAGGATGTGCGGCGTAGTTCAAAACCTCAATCTCTTCAACAATTAGATGCCTGTGGTAAGCAGAAAGGTCAAAGGGTCTGAAGGAAATTCTGTCTGCGGCTGTCCTTTAGGACAGTAATCAAGTTGCGGCCCCTGGCAAATAGGGCTGGTTCGGAGCGAATGCCGAGCGCCTAGAATAATTAAGATTTGACCAAACCCGTCGGGCTTCGGCTATTGCGGTTGGGTGAGACCTGCAGTCCGGACTCGGTGACATAGGACAACCATGACTATAGCGTCTCCTCCAGAAATAAATCCAAAGACCGGCAATCTCCCCACTCCGAACGCACCCGCAGCGCAACCCACTGGACAACCGGCGGCTGAAGCGCCTGCCGCGGCGCCTGTGTCGCGCACCGTGAAACTCATCACGGCGATGATGAAGAGCAAGCCGCACATCAGCGACCTGATTTTTTCGCCGGGGCGGCTGCCACAGGTCGAAGTGGATGGCCAGTTGGTGGAACTGGCGTTCAACGGCCTGAATCGATTCAGCCCGGACGACACCATGGCGATTGCGCGCGATTTGATTGGCGACAGCCAGCACCACATCAAGCAGTTGGAACAGACCGGATCGGCCGACCTTTCCCACGGGATTCCGGGAGTCGGGCGATTCCGGGTGAACATTTTCCGGCAACGCGGGACCTGCGCGATCGTGATGCGAGCGATTCCGAGGTCCATTCCGAATTTTGACGAACTGGGTTTGCCGAAGGTAATCGACGAGATTGTTCATCTACGTAATGGACTCGTGTTGATGACTGGGCCTACAGGTTCCGGAAAATCCTCGACGCTGGCGGCCATTGTCGGAAAGATGAACGAAGAACGAGCTATCCACATTCTCACTATCGAAGATCCGATCGAGTTTGCGCACCGGCACAACAAGGCAACCGTCCATCAACGCGAACTACATATGGACACGCCAACGTTCGCGCTGGCGTTGCGGGCGGCGCTGCGGCAGGCGCCGAAAGTTATTTTGGTGGGCGAAATGCGCGACCGGGAAACAATCGAGGTGGCGCTCGAGGCATCCGAGACCGGGCACCTGGTGATGTCTACACTGCACACGATTGACGCTTCCAAGACCGTCGAGCGCATCGTCGGGGTGTTTCCGCTCGGAGAACAGCAAAGCATTCGCGTGCGACTGGCGAAAGCGTTCCGGTTCATCGTTTCACAGCGCTTGCTTCCCCGCAAAGAGGGGAAAGGACGAATTGCGGCGCTCGAAGTGTTGAAAGCGACCCTGCGCACGCGCGAGTACGTGGAAAAAGGCGAGAGCGAAGGCAAAACGCTGCTGGACGCGATGCGCGATGGTTCACAGGACGGCATGCAATACTTTGATGCCGAAATCGAGAGGATGATCCGCGAGGGAGCGGTCGACTTTGAGACCGGCATGAGTTTCGCGACGAACGCCGGGAATCTGCGGCTGCAGCTGGCGGATTATTTGGAAGACACAAAACACGGCCGCCAAACACGCGAACGCGAGACGGAAATCGAGATTGAACGATAGCCGCACACGGAACTGACCTAGCCAAAACGAAAATCTACTAGAGCAGGAAGAGAAGAATTTCCTCCGAGGCTAAAGCCCGGATTTTCTTGGCGGTCGGAGCTTGAGGCTCTGACCGCCTAACTGGCATTTATATTGCTTCTAGTCAGCCAGACAGGGGATCCGGCGGACCTCAGACCTTCAGGCCTTGACCATCTACAATTCTAGGTGTAGATAATCATAGTATGGGAAAGCCAAACGATCTAGTGCAGGGAACGCTCGACTTACTGATTCTCAAAACCATTGCGCTTGAGCCGAAGCATGGGTGGGCCATCGCGAAGAGGATTCAGCAGATTTCGCGCGAAGTGCTGCAGGTTCAGCAAGGGTCGCTCTATCCCGCTTTGCAGCGACTCGAAGGGAAAGCCTGGATCAAAGCCCGGTGGGCGGAAAGCGAGACGGGAAGGCGGGCGAAGTTCTATTCCTTGACCGCCGCGGGGCGCGTGCAATTGGAAAAAGAAGAAGCGAACTGGAATCGCCTGTCCGCGGCAATCAATCTTGTGGTCCAAACGTCTTAGGAGTGCAGCCATGGTGTGGACGCAAAGAGTATGGCGCGGAGTCCAAACGTTGTTCCGGCGCGAAAAGTTCGTGAGGGAATTAGATGACGAGATTCGATTTCATCTCGACGAACAGATAGCGGAGAATGTTGCCGCCGGGATGAATCCGGACGAGGCGCGGCACGCCGCTCTAAGGACCTTTGGCAACGGTACTTTGCTCAAAGAAGAGGCCTGGCGCACGTGGGGCTGGACGTGGCTGGAACAACTCGGCCAAGACGCACGCTATGCCGTCCGACAAATGAAAAAGACGCCAGGATTCACGGCAACGGCGGTACTAACGCTGGCTCTGGGGATCGGCGCGAATGCCGCGATCTTCACGCTGGTGAACGCGGTGATGATGAAGAACCTGCCGGTGGCCGACCCAAAAACGCTGGTACGTCTTGGCGATAACAGTGACTGCTGCGTGAACGGGGGAGCACCCGACGATGGAAATTACTCGCTGTTTTCCACCGACATCTACAACCGTCTGAGAAAGAACGTGCCGGAGTTCGAGGACCTGGCAGCAATGCAAGCCGGCTTTGGGTTTCGTCCTGTGACGGTACGGCGAGACAGAAGTCAGGAGAGTCCGCGGTCGGTGATGGGAGAGTTCGTCTCCGGGAACTACTTTCGAACTTTTGGCTTGCGGCCACAGGCGGGAAGGCTCTTCTCTGACGGGGACGATGTTATCGGCGCGCCGATGGTTGCGGTGATGAGTTACCAAACCTGGAAAAATTACTATGCCGGGGATGCCTCGGTCGTTGGCAGCACGTTCTGGGTCAATACGAAAGCGGTGACCATTGCCGGAATCGCGCCGGCGGGATTTTATGGCGACCGGTTGTCGACCACACCACCCGACTTCTATTTGCCCATCGAGGCGATGCCGGTGCTGGCAAGCGCTCCTTATGTTCGCGACTCCGAGGTTAGCTGGCTCTACATGATTGGGCGGGTGAGGCCGGGAGTGCAATTGGGAGCGCTGCAGGAAAAGGCGAGCACTCTGGTAAGGCAGTGGTCCGGAGAAACCAAAATATTTTCCTCGGAGGAAAGCAAGAAACTGCTAGCAAAGGTGCACTTGGTTTTGACGCCCGGGGGCGCAGGCATCCAGGACCTGAGAGAACAGTACGAATCGAATCTGCGGTTGTTGATGGGTGTCTCCGGGCTGGTGCTGCTGATTGCGTGCGCGAACATTGCAAATCTGCTGCTGGTGCGAGGGATGAGGCGGAAGGTGGAGATGTCTGTGCGGACGGCGCTGGGAGCGGCGCGAGGGAGGATCGTTCGACAACTGTTGACGGAAAGCGTGGTGCTGGCGGGACTCGGGGGAATCGCAGGAGTAGCTGTAGCTTACGCAGGAGCGCAAATGCTCCTGAGGCTGGCATTCCCTGGCGCGCAGAGTGTTCCAATTGACGCTCGTCCGTCGATTGCAGTGCTGGGTTTTGCGTGCGGACTGTCGTTGCTGACGGGCATGTTGTTCGGCATCGCGCCGGCATGGATCGCCGCGAAGACGGAACCGGCGGATGTGCTGCGGAGCGGGTCGCGGGGATCGACGATGGGAGTTTCCTTTCTGCAGCGAGGCCTGGTGGTGTTTCAGGCGGCGCTTTCGTTGGTGCTTCTGGTGGGCGCGGGACTGTTTTCGCAGAGCCTGAGCAAGCTGCAGGGCACGGACCTGAAGCTGGACTCGAAAAATCGCTATATGGTGCACATCAATCCTCAGGCGGCGGGATATCTGCAAATACAGCTTGAACCGTTGTACCGAACCATCGAGCAACGCTTTCACGCGCTGCCGGGAGTGAAGAATGTGGGCATCAGCACGTACACGCCGATGGAGGACGACAATTCAAGCCACACCATTCAGATTCAAGGGCAGCCGGATTCAGGAAAAGGCGCTTCGTTCGTCAAAGCGAATGCGGAGTACTTTGATTCGGTGGGAACGCATGTCGTGATGGGACGCGGGATTGGATTGCAAGATACGCCGACGGCTTCAGCGGTGGCGGTTGTGAATGAAACATTTGTGAAGGATCTCATTCCAGCCGGGAGTAACCCGATCGGTCGTCACTTTGGCGCGCCGGGACCGGATTCGGCCGGAGACTACGAAATCGTCGGAGTGGTAGAGGACACCGTCTACACCAGCGCGCGATGGAAGGACCATCGGATGTTCTTCCGACCCATGATGCAGCGGCAGCCGAGCGACAAGCGGCCAATCGAGGACGACACGGGACTTTACGCCGGCGCGGTCGTACTGGAGACTGAACGGCCAATGAGCAACATAGAAGAACTGGCGCGAGGAACACTTGCGGAGATTAATCCGAACCTTGCGGTGGTGAAATTCCAGACGTTCGATCAACAGATTGCCGACCGCTTCAACGACGAGAGGCTGGTGGCACGACTGACAGCGCTGTTTAGCGGGCTGGCGCTTCTGCTGGCGACGATTGGACTGTATGGTGTGACGGCGTATACGGTGGCGCGAAGGACTTCCGAGATTGGCATCCGCATGGCGCTCGGCGCGCCACGGTCCGGCGTGATTGCCATGGTGATGCGCGGCGCACTAAGCCAGACTGTTCTAGGGCTGCTGATGGGGATTCCGGCGGCGCTGCTGTGCGTGCGGTTTGTTGAGGCGCAACTCTATGAAGTGAAAGGCATCGATGCCAGCGTGCTGCTGACGTCGGCGCTGGCGCTGGCCGCAGCTTCCTCATTGGCGGGGTTGCTTCCGGCGCGGCGGGCGGCTTCGACCGATCCGGCACAGACGTTGAGAACAGAATAAAGATGATTCGCGGCTTTTAGAACCGCCAGGGAGCCAAGATGGCGAGAACTACTTCGTCGATAGCGCTCCGGCAATCAAGCCAATCGAAAGAATCAGCCAAACCCAGCCTGCGCGAGCTACGAAAAAGTCGCACGCTTCTTTGATGGTTTGCGACCATGCTTGGAAGCGCTTCTCCATGGTCGTTGAGTCGGCTGAATCCCGATACGCGTCTGGGCGGTTAACCATGATGGTGTCCTCTGGGCCATCATGGCGAAAGCATTGCCTGACGGGATACTGGCCGGAGGTACAGCCGATACCAAAAGTCAACGCACGGACGCGTCGATTTGTGACGACGGAATATCGAGGCAACCCGTAAAAGGTTGTTCGATTCAGAGTCTAGTAGAGTGCGCCGCGCGAGTGTCGAAACGGGGATGTGGACGCGGCCTTCTACTATTACAGGCAACGCAACCGTCGAGGTGTCTTCATGGGGATTTCGCTCCGGCGTCCGCTGTTTTTCGCGTTTTCCTTCTGGCTGCTGTGGCCGTTCTGTTCCAACCCACAAGGACAGACCACCACACAGCCAAGCTCTGCAGACACCGCCAGCAAAAAGGAATCCCCAAAGCGGCAAAAGAATGTTCGTGACGAATTGGGGCCTGCTTATGGTTCGTGGTTGCGCGACGAAGTTCCTGACATCATTACGGAAGATGAGCGCCGGGCTTTTCTTGGCCTCTCCACAAACGAAGAGCGCGAGCAATTCATAGAGCTTTTTTGGAACCGACGGAATCCTGAACCTGAATCGCCAACCAACACAGTGAAGGAAGAACACTATCGTCGCCTTGCATATGCCGACGAGCACTTCGCTTCGGGCATTCCCGGCCGGAAAACAGACCGCGGCCGCACCTATATTATTTGGGGTCCAGCGGATGAGATTGAATCGCACCCGACGGGCGGCACATACGATCGTCCGATGGAGCAAGGAGGCGGTTCCACGACGACATATCCGTGGGAATTGTGGCGCTACCGCTACCTAGAAGGCGTTGGTGAGAACATTGAAATCGAATTTGTGGATCCGAGTGGCTCCGGCGAATATCACATAACCGCCGATCCTTGCGAGAAGGACGCTCTTCGGCAGGTCCCGGGTGCCGGCGCAAGCCTGTCGGAGACGTTGGGTCAGTCCATTCGAGCCAGCCGGTTTTCCAATAGTAATGGAACCACCTGCCCGATGCCTTTTGGCGGAATGCCAGCAAGCGCAAACGAGTTCGACAACTTGGACCGCTATTTCAAGGTCCAGCACGCGCCCGAACATTTCAAAGATCTGGCCGAAAAAGTGACCTCTCGTGTAGTGGGCAATGAGCTCCGCTTTGAGTATCGCGCCGACTATTTGCGCGCAACCAGCGATACCGACCTGGTGCCTATTTCCGTGCAGCTACGCAACCGCGACATCAGCTTTCAAAGTAAACAAGGCGTGCAATCCGCGGTCCTTGATCTTTACGGCCGTATCACGACTCCCGGTGGCCGCATTATTCAGACGTTTGAAGATGTGCTCGCTCTGAATATTCCCGGCTCCCTCTTCCCATCTTCGCGAGATCTCTATTCGATTTATCAGAAATCCGTGCCGCTTCGCGCGGGGCTCTACCGGTTAGACATCGTGATCCGCGACACGCAGAACGGCAGCATCGGCGTTCTAGGTACGGCACTTCGCGTGCCGCATTTTGACGAGGAAAAACTCGACGCAAGCTCGTTGATTGTGGCCGATCAGATCGAGCCGGTTGCGTCCCGGCAGGTCGGCGCGGGCCAGTTTGTGCTGAACTCCTATAAAGTACGCCCGCGCGTGAACCAGGAGTTCTCCAACACCGATAGGTTGGGCATCTACCTCCAGCTCTACAATCTGAAACTCGACGAAGCTACGCACAGAACGATGGCGTCGGTCGGCTACCGGATCAGCAAAGAGAATCAGGAAGTTTGGACCGCTGTGGAAACAGCAGATCATCTTCATCAAGGCGGTGAACAGCTTACGATTGAACGCTTCCTTTCGGTAAGTTCATTTTCGCCGGGCCGCCACATGATCGAGGTCATCTGCATCGACATGCTGACGAACCAAACCGTGACGCGCTACTCGTATTTTACCGTCAAGCCCGCGCCGGCTAAATCGAACGCCCCGCCGTCTTTGTGATTTCAGGAGAGTTGCGTACTAAAGAATAAGAAATCCGAAGAATTCGCAATGCATGCAATGCAGTGCCAATCGAATCATTCGAGTTGCCGGAGCGGGCGATGGGAACCCGATCTACGTCGGAAGCCTCACTTCGGCGTTCTCGCGTTTTTGTGTTTTTGTCCGAACGTCGGATGAATGAGTTACGTGTTGGCAGTGGGCTTGATGGTTCGATCCCCACTTTGTGGCTAGCCTCGTGGCGCAGCATCTTCGCGAAATGGCTCATCACTCGCTGAAGGTCGTTTGCAAAGCCGATTACCGGCGCAGTAAACACAGGATGCGGGATGGTTTAAAGCTAGTGACGATTGCCAGGTTAGAACTGCGCTAGTAAATGAACTGCCGGCGTGTTTCAGTTTGGCCTTCACTATTTACGTCGCAGACTCATGTAGTATACGCTGTATATTCCGCTTGGTATACGCTGTATACATGATTGCCAACACCACCGTTCGGGAATCGCCACTGCCGGCCGTCGCCTGCTGGCAATCTAGGAAATTCGTGCATGGCATTCGCAAAGCTCAACGTTGAGGCGCTTTTTGTGATATTCGGCAGGAATCCACACACATCATCGCGAACGAAAAGAAGCTCACTGGAGATGGAAATGAGAAACAGACTAGCGCCTGAAACATATGTTTATCGCCTTGTTGCTTTTGTGCACCCATTGCTCTGCCAGCAGCAGTTCTGCCAACAGACCTGGGGGGCGGTAGTAAAGAGCATTGCGAGTTTAGCGGTGGCTTGTGCCCTTGTACTCTTCTTCCTGATGCCCGGGGCCTTTGGGCAAGCCCCCCAGGATGCCCAGCAGCCCCAGATAACCGAGTCCGAGTATCGCAAGTTCGATGACCGACTATCGATGACGCGCGCCCGGAACGCGCAACAGTATGCGATTTCGTCACCGAAGGGCATCGATGAGGGACAGTTCGTCACAATCGGCGGTATTGAACAGTGGATCACGATGCGCGGCTGGGACCGCGATAACCCCGTGCTGCTGTTCTTGCACGGCGGGCCCGGGGATGTCACCAACCCGTGGACATTCGCGTTGTTCACTCCATGGGAGAAGCACTTCACCGTGGTGCAATGGGATCAGCGGGGCGCGGGCAGGACGTTGAGAAAAAGCGGTCCAGCAGTTGCGCCGACCATCACGGTGGATCGCATGGTGCAAGACGGTATCGAGCTGACGGAATATCTGCTTAAACACCTCGGCAAGAAAAAGATCATCATCGTGGGTCATTCGTTCGGCACGATTCTTGAGCTCGGGATGGTTCGAGCAAGGCCGGAACTCTTCTACGCATACGTGGGCACAGGTCAGGTCGCCGACGAAACCAAAAACTACTTCGTGGCCTACGACGAGTTACTGAAGAAGGCGCGAGCCGTTGGTAATCTGCAGGCCCTCGATGAACTGAGACATGTCGGCCCGCCTCCCTACGAATCGGGTGTGGGATACAGAGTGCAGTGGAAATGGGCGAATGCCTTCGAGGGCGCGGACCAGTTCTTACTGGGGACAATCGGCCTCACGCTCGCCGCTCCAGGTAGTTCTGTGCAAGTCATGAATGATATCGGTGATGGCGAGATCCTGAGCGCCGAACAACTCGTCCCCCAAACGAAGTCCCGGGGACCGAAGGAACTCGGCCTTGAATTTTCGATTCCGATGTTCTTCATTCAAGGTGCGGAAGACTTTACGACTCCGACAGCGCTTGCACGAAGCTACCTCGACTCCATCAAAGCACCGCGCAAAGAGCTTGTAGCGATCAACGGTGCTGGCCACTTTGCTGTGTTCATGCACTCTGATCAGTTCTTGCAGGAGCTCATTAAGCGGGTTGGCCCGTTGACCGCCAATCACTGAGAGGCACTCCGTCCGACTCGCATGACGGTCTTCTATCCAGGAGTGCTTACTCCCTTCTTGAGCATTTCAATGGCTTTTTCCAGTCTCCTCAACCGTGTCTCTTCCTTCTTTGCTTCCGTAACCCAGCGGCAGTACTCCTTGCGGTGGGTGTAACTCAGTTTTTTGAATACTGTAAACAAACCTTCTTTCTTCATCAAGCTCTCAAATTGAGCAGGCACTTCGACGGTTCTTACCGCTTCATCTCTCCAAACAACAACTTCAATAGTATCGCCTGGGCCTTTGCCCGTTTTCTCGCGTATGGCTTTGAGCATTCCTAGCATATGAAGCGGATTACTGTACTTGATAAGGGAACCCGTATAGGGCACACCATTGAAAGTCGCCTTTACGGGAACCGTCCCTTTGGTGGCGAACTCCTTCATCGCATCGTAAGGGAAAAGCACATAAGCTCCTCCGCCATCGCCTGCTTCGATTTTCGCCTTGAATTTGTATTTCTTCATAGCTTCCCCAGTTTTCTCCCGGTGCGGCCATCGATCACTGGGGATTAGACCACTTCCCTACCAAGGCGACAACTCTCGGTTTCGACAAACGGCCTTCGGGGAGTTCTGGACCAAAACAGTTTCTGGGAATGCCGTCACTCGTGAGGAATCAGTATTCTGTTTCCGCTCGGTAGAGAAAAATCTTTGCTCCCGGCACATCCGAATCATCGTGTCCACGCGTACTCTAGACACGAACTCCCTCAAATGGGTTCCGGTGGACTTGCCGCGCGCGCGGTCTGCCTCGATTAAACTGCCAGCCGTCTGCGGGGTCTCCCGGGGGTGGACGGATGGCAGAAACCAAAAGGAGATGCCTATGAAATTGTTCCGAAGTTGCCTGGCCGTGCTCCTGGCGGTGGGGATCGCAATGCCAACCGGATTGATAGCTTCCAGCCATCGAGAGGCACCGATCACCGCGCTAGATCACAAAGCAGATATCACCGACCTGTACGCGTTTGTGAGTTACAGTGCAGACCAGGCGCCGCAGACAACTCCATCCAAGGTCACGTTTATTCTCGACGTTGATCCCTTTTTGGAGCCGGCGAATGGGCCCAACTGGTTCCCGTTTGATCCCGATATTCTGTACGAGATCCACGTGGACAACGACCAAGATGCTCTAGCAGACATCACCTTCCAGATTCGTTTCCAGACGCAAGAGTTTCAGATTCCCACCATTCCGGTGGCACTTGCCGGAATTGGAGAAAACGGGGCGAATGCGCCTGGGACATCGAACCTGGTGGTGCCCCCTCAGATTAAGGATTTCAGCAATCCGGGCTTGAATCTGCGGCAAACCTATACGGTAACGATGGTTCGTCACGGCAAAGGCGGGGATGAAGCTACACAACTCAAGAACTCCGACGGCTCGCCATTTTTTGCAGTGCCGGCCAACAACGGGCCCCGCACGATGGATTATGACAGCCTGTTCGAGGCTGCGACTTATCATCTTGCCGATGGAATATCCGTCTTCGCAGGCACTGTGGACGATCCTTTCTTCATCGACCTCGGCGCCGCATTCGACACCATCAATTTCCGCACCCTTGCCAGCGGCGTTCCCGGCGTTCTGACTCCCGCAGAGGACGCGGCGAATGAGAACTTTGCGAGCGATACGGTTTCCGGCTACGCCGTAAACACGATCGCACTCGAAGTGCCGATCACGATGCTGACCAGCACCGGAAGAGTTGAGCCGGCTAGCGCGCCGTGTGCAACCATCGGAGTTTGGGGAACGACGTCCAGGCCGCGCGTGACGATTCGTCAATCCCTTAACCCGGCAGCGAGCTTCGGACCGTTCCGCCAAGTACAGAGGTTCGGTAACCCGCTAATCAATGAACTGGTGATCGGAATCGGCTCGAAGGATCGCTGGAGCATGGAGAAGCCGGTGAACGACTCTCAGTTCGCCCACTTCGACCTCGATCCCCAGATCGCCCACATCGTGGCGGCACTGTATGGAGGGGCCTTGGAGATTCCTCCAGCACCTCGAAACGACCTGCTTCCGCTGGTGACGTATGCGCCGCCCATCGCGGCCAAGGGAACTCCCGCTGGACCGATCGCAGATTTGCTTCGGCTCAACACCGGCGTCCCCGCAACACCTCCAGCGCAAGCCAGCCGGCTCGGTTTGATTGGAGGCGATCCCGCCGGCTTTCCAAATGGACGCCGTTTAATGGACGACGCAGTCGACATCACGCTTCGCGTGGCGGTCGGGGGCATCCTGGTCTCCGGCTTCAACAAATTCCCAAACAATCGTCTGGGCGACGGAGTCAATGTGAACGATGCAACCTTTCGGACGCAATTCCCGTATGTGGCGGATTGCCCGAGCGGCCGCAACCGGCGTCACATCGATCCAGGAGAACCCGGCGGCGGACCCATCTCGTAATGCTTAACCTCGGAGCCGCACGGGATGTTCGTGCGGCTCTGAGTCCTTGTTCGAAACTAACGGAGAAAACAATGAAAACGTTCGGCCGGATTGCTCTCTCACTTCTTTTCGCCTCGGAGATTTACGCGCAAACAGCCCCCAATGCGAGTACACCCGCTCAACAGAAGATCGCCTGGGCCGAAGCGGGCGTCAAAGCGCATCCCGACCACAGCCAGCCGTATAACGATTTGGCGGTTGCCTATGTACAACGAGTGCGCGAAACGGCAGATCTCAGCTACTACACACAAGCCGAGAACACGCTTCAGAAGTCGTTTCAGATTACTCCGGGTAATTTGGAGGGTGAGAAAGCGCAGTTGATGATTTTGCTGGGGCGTGGCGAGTTGGCGCGATCGCTTACTCTTGCGAAAGCGCTGAACCAGAAGACGCCTGACGACGTTTTGCTTTACGGGTTTATCGCTGATGCGGCCATGGAGCTGGGAGAGTACGCCGATGCGGAAGAAGCGGCTCAATGGATGTTGGATCTGCGGCCAGGAAACGTGCCAGGGCTGTTGCGCGGGGCGGCTTTACGCCGTGTCTATGGAGATAGGCGCGGCGCTATGGATTTTTTGAACCAAGCGTACCAGCAGATGGCTCCGACCCAGACGGAAGAAGTTTCGTGGACGTTGACCGAAATGGCGGATTTGCAGCTTTCAACAGGCGATACCGAAGGCGCGGGAAACCTTGTTCATTCCGCGTTGCAAAAATTTCCGGGCTACTACGCAGCTATCGAGCAGATGGCGCACGTTGAAATGGCGCAGCAGCATTACCCCGCGGCGGTGGACCTGCTTCGTGAACGAAATCAGAGATTTCCAACAGCGGGAAGCCGCTATGCGCTTGCGCGGGCTCTGGAGCGCTCCGGCAAAGCGGCGGAGGCCGATTCAGCATACGCCGACTTTATAGCGACGGCACGGCCGCTGATCAATGGCACCGACAATGCAAACGAGGAACTCATCTCTTACTATCTCGGGCGCGAGCACAACCCCGCAGAAGCCCTGCGTATCGCCGAACTCGAAATCTCGAGGCGTCACGACGTCAACACCCTCGATGCCTATGCCTGGGCGCTGTGTGGCAACGGGCGATACGAAGAGGCGAAAACGCAAATCGCCAAGGCGCTCGCGGTGGGTGTCCGCGAGGCTTCGATGTTTTATCACGCTGGGGTAATTGCAGCGAAGCTGAAGGATGAGGCGTCCGCCGTGCGCTATTTGAGTCAGTCGGTGGAGGTCAACCCGACATCTGAAAACGCCGCAGCCGCACGAGAGGCTCTCCAGAAATTAGCCCCGAAATCAGCGTCTGTCCGGGATAAGGATTGAGCGTCTGGATCAGGTGACGTCATGATTCGGAGAATCATTTTTTTATTCTTGGTGACTGGTAGCCTGGCGGGACCAGTTCCGCTGCGCGCACAGCAAAATGCTACCGACGACTCGATTAGGAGCCTGCAGGCTCGCGTCAAAAGAAGCCCCGACGATCACGCGGGCTATGCCGCGCTCGCCGCCGCGTACCTACAAAAGGGCAGAGAAACGGCCGACGCGACTGACTATGAGTTGGCCAAGGGAGCGCTCGAGAAATCACTCGATTTGCTTTCAAACGACCCGGGCGCGGCATTTGCGATGACTCAAATGGCGGTCGTTTGTATGGTTGAGCATCGCTTTGAAGATGCACTGGCCTGGGCCCAGAAGGCCCTGGCACTGGGTTCGGGAGACCCATCTGCCTGGGCGATTGCAGGAGACGCGCTTGCGGACATGGGAGATTACAAAGGCGCTGCGGAAGCGTATTCACGACTGAAAAGCTCCTATGGTTCGAGGGACGAGAAGTTAGCTTTCGTGTATCAGCAGGACAGCCGCATGTCTTTTCTCCGGTTCGTAGCCGGTGATCCGCAGGGCGCTATTCAACTGATGCAGAGTGCGGCGGACACGGCGGTGGAGATCCACATGCCGGCCGAGAATATTGCCTGGAGCCAATACCAGCTGGGCGAGGAATTTTTCCTTGCCGGCGAAACCAGCGAGGCTGAAAGAGCTTACCTTGCGTCGCTTGGCGAATACCCCAACTACTACCGTGCACTCGCTGGGCTTGCCAAAGTCCGTGTTTCGCAGGGCAGATACACCGATGCCGTCAAACTCTACAAGGAAGCGATCGCGGCCGTCCCATATCCAGAATATGCCGCTGCGCTGGGCGACATTTATCAGAGAATCGGCAAGCAGGAGGAAGCTAGGAAACAGTATGAACTGGTCGAGTTCACTGCCTATCTGAGCCAGCTCAATCAGCAAATCCACAACCGCGATCTGGCGCTTTTTTACGCTGACCACGACCTGAAATTGAAAGAGTCTCTCGTTTTGGCCCGGAGAGAGCTGGAGGTCCGGCGGGACATTTACACCTGGGATGTGCTCGCCTGGTCGCTGTACAAGAATCAAAAGCTCCAGGAGGCGGCCGAAGCGATCTCGCACGCCCTCGAACAAGGAACAAGGGACCCTCAACTCTTCTTTCACGCCGGGATGATTTACGAAAAACTCGGCAATTCCTCGAAGGCGAAGGAATATCTCGACCATGCATTGCAAATCAACCCGGAGTTTCATGTCATCTACGCAAATACAGCCAGACGAACTTTGGACGAGATGAAGAACCGCCAAGGGGAAGCAATCGCTCGGGAGACTGGCGATGGGCAATAAGGCGGCGCACTCGGAAACCCGCTTTGGCCGATGGGTGCAAAGATCGTTTTCACTCGTCGCGGCGATTGGACTCTTGTTTTTCCCTCCGTTCCTTCTCGCGCATCCGATGGGCAATTTCAGTATCAGCCACTACTCCGGAATCACCATCAGCCGCGGCTTCCTGGAGGTGCGCTACTGGATTGATATGGCAGAAATCCCCACGTTCCAGGAGATGCAACAAAATGGTATTGAGGCTCGCCGTGACGACCCGCACCAGCCCGCCTATCTCTCTTCCCAGGCGGCCGCGTTTGCTCAGGGCCTGCACGTGACGCTCAACGGAAGCGCTTTGGCGCTGCAAGCCGCCTCTCAGGGCGTGATCTTCCCGCCTGGCGCAGGAAATCTTCCCACGATGAAGTTCGGCTTTATCTATATGGCGAAGTTCGACGGCGACTGCAATGCAGCGCCTTGCCACCTCGAATACGAGGATACGAATTTCCCCGACCGTGCAGGTTGGAAAGAAGTGGTGGTCATAACCGGGCGGAAAATATCCCTGATCAACAGCACGGCTCCCGATCACGATCGCAGTGAGCAACTTTCGAATTATCCGACTGATTTGCTCGCGAGCCCACCGCAGGTGCTACAAGCGAGCGTCGTTTTTTCCACCACAAACGCGCAACCCCCAGCTGTTAGGTCCCGGATAGTAGCAAAGAAAAGCGGACGCTCTCCACAAGGACCGGGCGGTGTCCGCAATAGCAATGAGACTAGGTGCGCCGCTCCGAGTGCTTCGTGCAAAGTCTTATCCGGTGCGGAGGGGAGCGGAACAATTTCGCTCGAGCCCAATCAGCAGGCGACGCCGCGCAACGCTTTCACCGAGTTAATGGCTACAAAGCAATTCGGCTTTGGCATCGTGCTGCTGTCGGCGCTGATCGCCGCAGGGCTCGGAGCACTGCACGCTCTCGAACCAGGCCACGGAAAGACTATAGTGGCGGCCTATCTCGTCGGTTCGCGAGGTACGGCACGCCACGCGTTACTTCTAGGGATCATCGTCACCATTTCGCACACCGCGGGAATCTATTTGCTCGGCGGGGTCACACTCTACGCACAGAAATATATTTTCCCGGACCGGATTTATCCACTTCTGGGAGTGCTCTCGGGAATACTGATTGCGGGAATGGGTTGTTTCCTGTTTCTTCAACGCTACTTGGGAGGCCAATTCGGACACTCCCATAGCACGGACTCTTCCTCGGCCGGCCAGCCGTCAATAACAGAGGGACCTCAGGCGCGCGCTGGAGTTTCTCCGCGGCAACTACTCATCCTCGGAATGACCGGCGGAATGGTTCCCTGTCCTGCGGCTCTGGTTGTGCTGCTCAGCGCCGTGGCTTTGCATCGGACGGGATTTGGGTTGTTTTTAATCATCGCCTTCAGTATTGGGCTTGCTGCCGTGCTCATTGCCATGGGCTTCGTTGCCGTTTACGCGGGACGCATGATGTCTCGCCTGCCGTTCGAGGCCCCGCTCATCCAGCGCTGGTTGCCCATGGCCTCGGCGGTGATGATCTCGGCTTTGGGATGTGGAATCGCCGCCCGCGGACTGCTGGCTGCGGGCATTTTGCACATTCGAGTGTGAGCTTAGCCAAGGAGGGCATGTGCTATCGTTTCTGGCCATTTTATTTCTAGGGTTTCTTCTAGGCATGCGGCACGCGACCGATCCGGATCACGTGGTCGCGATCACGACCATTGTCGCCAAACAACCAGGAATCGCAAAGGCTGGCCTCATCGGAGTACTTTGGGGTCTTGGCCATACGTTTACGATATTTGTCGTCGGGACCATGATCATCCTTTTCCAGGTGACCATTCCTCCACGCCTCGGCCTGTCTATGGAGTTCACGGTGGCTGCAATGCTGATTCTTCTCGGTATCTTGAACCTAACGGGGACGCTAAGCTGGCTGCAGGAAAGATTTGGTTCTAACTTGGCCGTCGCGGATGTCGCAGGCGGCCGCGACCTTGGCGCGCAATCGAACGATTCAGCCGTACAAGCACGGACCAAGGACATGGCGCCAGAATGTCGACGACACCTGTCACCGGGTTTGGGGCTCTACAACGTTTTGCGGCCACTAGCCATTGGCATCGTCCACGGTCTAGCGGGTTCAGCCGCCGTGGCACTTTTGGTTATGACGACGATCCGCAATCCGTGGTGGGCCATCACTTATCTTTTTTTGTTTGGCGCAGGCACAATCGCAGGAATGATGGCGATTACCACCGTTATCGCTATGCCCTTTACGTTCACGGTGAGAAGATTTTCCGGGTGGAATCGCGGCATGGCCGTTGCCTCGGGCTTATTGAGTCTTGGATTTGGCCTATTCCTTTCTTATCAGATTGGTTTTGTAGATGGCCTGTTCTTCTCGCACCCACATTGGAGCCCGCGATGACTATGGAACTGTCAAAACCGATGTAAAAGAAAGTGCAATCCCTTCTGAGCAGTTCTCGCCTTGGCGACCATTCCCGTGATATAGCAATTCGACAGCCCTTTGCTTCACCGAGCTGAGGCGAATCCTCACTCCAGGTTAGTTAGTCGAAGGCGTGTGTAGCAGCTGCTGAATTTGCCGGCAAAGGTCGGTACTTTCTGTTACATCCATGCTTCGCAGGAGAAGAACCACGCACGTGATGAAACTCAGATCTATCAAGGATTTTCTCGCCGCTGCTCTTATCTCAGCGCTGACATTTTGCGCCCTGGCCATTCTGCCCGTCGCCAACGCCAAGGCCGTCAAGCTCTTAATGAGTTGGAAAAATCCTGCCTATTCTGGCCAGAAACCCCATCGGATTCTTGTCATTGGCATGAGCGAGAATCCGGAAATTCGCACGGATTTCGAAGATGATCTTTCGACCGCACTTGCAAAAGACGGCATCGAGGCGGTTCCGGGAAACTCCGTCCTGCTGCGGACGCACTCCGCGGAACTCGATCCTGACTATTTGAAAGGCCAGATCCGTGAGTTCAACATCGACGCTGCCCTTGTTTCGCGGCTTGTCAAAGTCGACAAGAAGACCACCTACATCCCCGGCCATAGTTATGCGGTTCCGTATGCTTACTACCACTCGTTCTACGGTTATTACGGCACGGTCTACCGGCAGGTCTATTCTCCCGACTATCTGCGTGAGGACACTACGGTTCGCATCGAAACTAATCTCTATGCTACAACTGCGGCGGATGGAGAACTCATCTGGACTGGCACGAGCGATTCATTCAATCCGAAATCGGCGCAAACAATTATTGATGGGGTCGTCAAGCTGATCGCCAAGGAGTTGAAGAAGCAAAAAATTCTGTAGCTGGGTCCGGTTCTCCGCAAACTCATTACATGTTCTTGCTTGCCGCCGCATCCGGCGTTCGAATTGGCGAACTGCCCCCTGTTTGCTTTCGCCAACATTGAAATGCTGGTCATCGACATTGATTTTATTCTCAGAAAACAGACGCAATACGTACCGCAAGTTAGGGAGTCCCATGGTATTGGTAGGCTCCCGTATCCCAAGTGTCGCCCCGGGGTACGGGTGTCAGAGCGGGACAAGTGACTGTGTGATTTGTCGAGTTGTAGCTGCAGGCATAACCGGTTGCGTTTCCACATGCCGTTCCTGCATTTGCCTCAATGGCGCTGACTGCGGTGCATAGCGATGAAGCCGTTACCCCTTTTCCGACTGTGGAACCTCTCGCGCTCGTGGGCTGAAATGCGTACGCACTTTGTGAAGTATAGCCTTGCGCTTTCGCCCGCGAAAGCGTCTGCACGAGATCATGCGTTTGCGAGCAAGTATAGTGCGTGCACCTGTTGCTGAGACCTCCAGTGGAAATATAGTGGTTGTTGACCCTGATTAGGGTCATCCTTCCACCCATCGTCCAATTTGAATACGTTCCAGTTCCGGCCGTAGAAGTGATATTGGCAACGATGTTCGTTCCAATCGCTCTGCTAAAGGAGGTCACTGTGCCTTCCATGTAGATTGACGGATTCCCAGCCGGCCAAACAATGAACGGCAAACCGGGAGCAAAAAAGTTCAAACTCAACCCCGATTCAACCGCAAATGTCTTCGAGCCGGTCCCGATGGTGTTTGACGTTGTGGAAGTTGCCTCTACATTTCCGTTGTCGGCCAACTCGGAGTAGTCACCCTGAGCGCTGTCCGTGCCGCACTCGATCGTGTTGTTGAAAATGTACCAGGTGCCGTATCTTTGGGCGTAGTGCCCTCCGGTATTCAACGTGTTGCCAGGATAGGTATTGGAGATTATGTTGTTGAACCCGTAACTGATACACGAAGCGAATGGGCATGGAGCATTGCCGTTCAGCCACAATTTGACCGCGCCTCCCGTCAGCGGGTTCGTCGTGTTTCGGATGACGTTGTTGTAGATGAGGCTGTTCGGGCTGTAGCACTGCGATACATGATAGAGGCCGTCCTGATGCCCGGTAACGACGCCTTGGACCATCGCGTTGTCCAAAAGATTGTCGTGCCAGTCGTCGCCGCAACCGTCGAGGCCCGTGTAGACGTTGTACATGACATTCCCATAAGCAATGGGAGTGCTCTGAAAGGTTACGAACATCATGTTTTGTGCGGTATCTGCGCCGTCAATTACGTTGTAGCGCATCGTATCACCCTGCCCAACTGAGTCGGAAACAAAACGGATAGCTTGTGAAGTGGAATTGTCTGTTCTGGTTGTGCTCCAGCCATGAATATAGAGGCGCTCGACGGTCTGGTAGGTTCCGAACATATTGATGTAGTTCGGAGCATTCCCAGTATCGACCAGTCCAGTCAATTCGATGTTGTCCAATATGTCGTAAGACTTATTCGTAGGCGTCTGGAAGAAATAGGCCGCACTACCGCCAGAGCACGCGACGCCTCCACAAGTCCAGATAGGACGGGACCAAGCTTTTCCCGAATACCATGTCAGGTCCACTCCGATGTAAATTGGATTCGTAGCTGTGCCATCCCAAGGCCAGTAGATGCCCAGATTGGAGCCGTTCCACGTATCGCCACCCTTAAAAATAAATCCCATACCCGCAGCAGGAGTTAGCGCAGAGCAGTTCGCTGTGCACGTGGACATTCCCGGCGAATGCGCCCACGGATGCTCTTCATCCGTGCCTGTGTTGGAATCCGATCCACTCCCCGCGATGAAGTAGCAATTCGTCACGCCTACCCTGGCAAGAGTGACCAGTGGTAATTTCAGGGCGTCCATGCTTGGCGAGAGATAATCGGCTCCATTGGGACAGGTTCCGCCAGCTGCATGAGCGGCGCTAGCAAAAAGAAGCAATAGGGGCAGATAAAGTAGTTTTCTCAATGGATGGCGCTCCCCGCTAAGCATTCCATCGTTACCAATCCGGGTACCCTAGTGGAAATCATTTTCTCCGTTACGCAGGTAGAGGGCAACGGTCGATTGGCATCGGGTGCTGCTCCGTGAGGAACGATGGCGTTGCTTACCGCCCCAATTCTTGAGGCTCGATGCGTTCTGGCTGCGTAAGCATGCCGATGAGACACTCCTCGAAGGCATCGATATCGCCGCCCATCTGCCGGGTTGCACCTGTGTGAACAAGCCGGCCTCGAGCGATCACACTGATCTCGCTGCACAGGCTGCGAATCTCTTGGGCGTCATGGCTACTGAGAAACGTAGTAACGCTCTCCGTGGCTGCGAGCCGACGCAAAAGGCTCCACATGTCGCGCTTGGCTGGCAAGTCCAGACCTCGCGTTGGCTCGTCGAGGAACAGCACTTTCGGACGGCCCATGAGGGCCCGCGCGATCTCTACTCTTCGTTTCATGCCGGTGCTGTAGGTGCAGATCAGCTTGCCGCGAAACGTGGCGTCTAGGCCGACGGTGTCCAGGATGCGCTCGACCTCCTCATCAGGGCTCGGTATGTGGCGAATACGGGCAAAATACGAAAGGTACTCGCGCGCGGTCCAGGTCGATTGACTCTCGCTGGTCTCGTCGCTCACGAGTCCCACGAGCTTGCGGACAGCCAGGGGTTCCTTCATCACGTCGTGTCCCCAAAGTTTGGCGCTGCCGGCGCTGGGCGGGAGTAGCGTGGTGAGCATTCGGATGGTCGTGGTCTTTCCCGCGCCGTTGAGACCCAGGAATCCATAGAGCTGCCCCTTCGGGATTTTCAACGTGACGTGGTCGACCGCCACGAAGTCGCCAAACCTCCGCGTGAGGCCGTTCATCTCGATGGCGTAGTCCCTTTCGGTAGTTACTGTTTCCGCGCTCACCGCGTCTGTCTCCAACGTCTGAACGCCGCGCCAAAACACACGAGTGGCAGAATCAGCGACGCTATACCCATTTCATAGATGGCCTTCGACACTTGCGCGTCGATGGCAGCCCGCCCGCTGAAGCTCCGCACTCCGGTCTCGCCCGCCACTCGATACGTGCCGGTCACCCGCAGCGGATAGCGCACGCCGCCGATATCCCATGGCTTGGTCGGAGTCAGTGTCACCGGGATGCGCACCACCCAGCCGTTTACGACGTGATGCCCGTCAGCCGCCGCTGGACCCAAGTCATTTGTGTAGGTGCGCGTCTCAAGAGCTTCCGGCACCGGGGCAAGCGCCTCTGGAGAGGCGGTCACTTCCAGTCCGTTTTCCCCCTCGACCTGCAGATGCACGTCCGCAACGCGTTGTGTGGCATCCACCGGAAGCAAGACTATGAGATCCCGCCGTGCGGGCTCGTCTGTACCTAACGGCGGCCACTCATCACGATTCAAGATCGTGCTGCAACACCGCGCGGCTGGTTGACCACCAGGCCATGTCAAGGCCAGACTGCTGCCGGCCCGAGAGTAGAGCCTCTGGATTGCTGGCGCGTTGGTTGCGTGCGGCGCCGGCTTTTCGTAGTTGGTGTCAGCCATTATTACCGGCGCCACGATAATCGCAACGATTACGAGCGCGATGATCCAGCGTTGGCTGGGGCTGGCTTCCCATGTTTCGACGCCCTGCGCCCGCAGAAAAGCCCACACGGCGAGCGCGAATGCAGCGATGATGACGGCCACTAGACTGATCCACGTCCGCATCGTCGTGGCGGGAATGCTTCCCACGGCCAGCGTAAACCCAAAGGCGTTCTTAAGCAGTACGGCAGGACTCGCTAAGGTTAGATGGCCCGTGCGGGTCGCGCCGTTACCCTGCGCCACCAAAAGTTCCTGGAGCGGCACGAACCCGGCATACGCGAGTAGCACGCCCATGCCCGTCGCAGCCGGGGCGGCGATGCTCTTGCCTATGAACAGCACGCCGATCAGCGTGCCCATCGCGATGCTCGCCACGAGCAAACATGGAGCCCAGATCAGCAACTTTTTCAACAGCAGCGGCGCGCCTACGTGATGCGTATAGACCAGCACCATCGGGACGAGAGCCACGTAATACGCGGCGGCAATCGTGACCAGCACTAAGATCTTGGCCATCAACCAATCGCGGCGTTCAACGGGAGCTGTGAAGACGCTTTCCACGAACCGACTTGCACGCGGGCTCGCGATGAAAGCAGCCGCGAGCGGGACAAACGCCAGAGGCACGAGGAAATACGCGATGATGCCATACCCGTCGAGCCAGGTGTCTTGGGTGCCCACCGTGGCCACAGAGCCAACCGCCAGCAGTATCACGCCTGCGCCGACCAACGCGAAACGGCCGCGCATCGTGGCTTTGAGTTCCTCGAGGTACAAAGTTCCAATTGCCATATCTATACCAAGCCTTGATCACAACTCACGAGGTCTAGCCCCTCTCCGAACCGGCGTTCGGAACCCACTACAGGAAATACCAGGTGCCTCCTAAACAGACGATTAACAGCGATTCCGATGATGGCCCGATCCTGCCGCGATCTAGGACCGCCCATGGCCGACCAAGGTGTGTTTGTCTTTTGCTATTGAGCCCCCTGGCTTTTTTCGTGCGCTCGACGTCGCAAGGCCACTCGTTCGCGAATCAATTCGATCCGACTCCTTTGCTAGCCTGTCTCTAGGGGCAACGGACCGAAAACACTTGTAGGTCGTCGCGGCATTCCTGCCGGTAAGGTAGACTTGCACGAATGCTCCTCCACCCTGCCGTTGAAGCAGATTACGCTGAGATTATTGACCTCGTAAACCTCGCCTTTCGAGGCTCTGGCCCTTCAGCCAGTTGGAACGTCGAGGCGGGAGCCATCGAGGGGCAAAGACTCGATGAATCTCTTCTCAGAGAAGACCTGGCCGCAAAGCCGGGGGCATATCTGCTGACACATCGGGACGAAGGCAATGGAACACTCCTCGGAACGGTCTGGCTAGACCCCGGAAAGGATGGCATCTGGGGTCTTGGGCTACTGACCATCAGGCCCGATCTGCAAAATAGACAATTAGGTCGCGCTCTGTTGAAGGCTGCAGAAGGCTTTGCCAAAGAACGCAGTGCACACCGTATCCGCATGACGGTTGTGCATGTCCGAAAGACGCTGATCGCGTGGTATGAACGGCGAGGTTATGCGCTGACCGATGAAACGCAACCTTTTCCCTACGGTGACGAACGTTTCGGCAGACCACTCCGGGATGATCTGCACTTTGTGGTCCTAGAGAAGGACATTTAACTAAAGGGATTCTTCTCACCTACTCGCTGCGTGAAAATTATAAGCGCTTCCATCTCTTGCAGTCTCTTCTCGCTTTTTGCCTCAACCGATTCGCTGTCATTTTTCATCATCATTTATCTGGCCACTCGCGTGGGTTTGCTCACTGGCAGTACCCATGCAAACATCACGCCGCCGCTGCCCGTGACGAGATATTGCCGGCCGTCCAATTCATACGTGATGGGCGAAGTCTGCATCGGCGCGCCGGTGCCCGCATGCCAGAGCGTCTTGCCATTGCGTGTATCGAGGGCCAGGATGTTTCCGGTCGAGTCGCCGGTAAAGGTCAATCCCGAATCGGTGGTCAGCACCCCTGCGCCTGAGCCGCCTTGGCCCACCTCATGACTCCAGCGAATCTTCCCGGTCTGGTAGTCGATAGCCTCGATCACGCTCTTACTCCACAGTCCGAAATCTGCGCCCGCCCATCCGTACTCGCCATCGGCCGGCTTGGTGAAATAGAGGCTCCAACTGGGGCGGGCATCCACGATGAACAAGCCAGTCCTAGGATCGAAGCTCGGTGAGCGATAGTTGGTCATGCCGCCTTCATCCGGCGCAATCAGGCGGCCGTCAGGCTTCGGTTCTTTGTCTGGATTCGGAATAGGACGTCCTTCTCTGTCGACGCCCGAGGTCCAGTTTATCGGCCCGAACGGCACCGTTAGCAGGCTCTTGCCGTTCGTCCGGTCGAGTACGAAGAAGTACCCGTTGCGCGAGCTCTGCATAAGCATCTTTCTGGGCTTGCCGTGGAAGTCTGCATCGACGAGAACAGGTGTTTCCACTGCATCCCAGTCATGCGTATCGTGCGGCGACGCGACGAAGCCCCACACCAGCTTGCCGGTGTCGGGGTCGAGCGCAACGATGCTGCAAGTCCAGGCGTCGTCGCCCGGTCTCGTCGCGCCATTCAAAACGGGCGTAGGGTTACCCGTGCCCCAGTAGACCAGATTCAACTCCGGGTCATACGTTCCAGTCATCCATGTTGTTCCGCCAGTGGTCGCATTCGGCGTTCCAGGGGGAGGAGACGCATCCCACTGCCATTGCACCTCGCCGGTGTCGGGATCGAAGGAGCGAAGATAGCCGCAGAGATTGTCCAAATCGCCGCCAACACCGGCGATCACATGATTCCCCACCACCAGCGGGGCCATCGTGGACCAGTAGCCTAACTTCACGTCCGCGATGATCTTGTCCCAGCGCACGGAGCCGTCTTTTGCGTTCAGTGAGATCAGATGTGCGTCCGGCGTGGTGAAGTAGAGCCAGCCTTTGTACATCGCCACGCCACGATGCCCGATGAACTCGCCTTCTTCCGTCTTATGGACGTAGTGCCACAGCATGTGGCCCGACCGTGCATCCACTGCCCAGACATTGTTCGGTACTGTGAAAAAAAGCACGCCATCGACCACCAGCGGCGAAGACTTGATCATCGCAAGTTGATTGGTCTGAAAGGCCCAAGCCAGGATGAGATTGGCCACATTCTGAGGCGCGATCTGCGTCAAATGGCTATGTCGCTTGCCGGAGTAGTCGCCATGATAGAGCGGCCAGCTTTCCGAGGATGGATTGAGTAGCTGCTCGGGCTCCAGATTCTGCGCCGGAAGCGGAAGTGAGCCTGCGGCAAGGAGCAAAAGCGTACTCGCAGCGAAAGCAATTGCGTTCGTTGGGAATTTCATAGTAAAACCAACCTCAGCGCAGTGTTTGTAAATAAACCATCAGATTGTGAATATCGTCGTCGGTGTACTTAGCCAACTGCTCGACGTGCGCCTGCACCGGCGAATCCACCGTGTACTTCACGCGCTCTACCGCCCACGAATGGTACACTCCATCCTTGTCGCGCAGGCCAACCGTAAATTCATCCAGATAGGCGAGGGTTCCGGCGATCGTTTGCCCGGAGGGAAGCGTCACAATCACGCTGCTCTTCGCATCTTTGGGATAAAGCATGCGCATCTCTAGTTGCAGCCCCTCGAAACGTCTTGCTATGCCTGCCAGGTCACCAGTGGGCGAATGGCATTTAGCGCAGCCGCCCGCGCCGTCGAAATACTTCTTGCCGGAGTCGGCGTCGCCGGTTTGCAGGTCGGAGACATCCACGCCGCGTCGCCTGCCTTTCATCGCCGCCGCCGCAACCACACGGGCGCGAAGGAAAGCCGCAAGCGTGAGCAACTCCTGACTGGAGAACTGGAAGGCCGGCATTTTCTTCTCGATGCGTCCTTCGGTCACCACAGCTGAGATTTTGGAACCATCCGTGTCCGCCAGTACCAGCTTCGATAGCGTCAAGTCCGGGCCCGTTTCTCCGCCCATCGCGTCGCGACCATGACAGAAGGCGCAGTTCTGCGCAAAAAGCGCGCCGCCGGCCACAGCCTCGGCCGTCAGTTCAGGCCTGCCATGATGGTTTCCCGCCAACACCGGTGAAACAGGCGGCGCACTCGCAAGATATTCCAACAATCCGGTCAACTCATCGTCGTTCAGTTTAGGAAAGCCCGGCATGCGGCCCTTGCCCTCGCGAACCAGCTGGGCGATCTGTTGATCCGTCAGGTGGCTTTTTATATTGACCAGCGACGGAACTCCCGGCGGGTTGCCTTCGCGTCGATCCCCATGGCAGACGGCGCAGTGCATCGCATAGGACTCGGACCCGGCAGCGTCTGGATCAGCAGCCTTCGCCGTTGCAGGTGTCTGTGCACCATTGTCAGCCCCACCGGCAGCCGCATGGACAGCGACATGCCCGGCCGAAAGGCCAATGGCTGCTAAGATTGAAACCAGGAATACAAGACTCCGAAATCTCTCCATAAGCGCTCGTACGTCCCCTTCTGATCGGAATGCCGCTACCTCGCCGGGCGCGCATGCGAAGCAGTGCTGCCTTCCGTCATGCCCAGCGCCCACTTAATGGCTTCGAAATACATCTTGCGAATGTCCGGATCCTCCCACGATTCTTCCGTGTGCCCCAACGTAGAATAGAAGACGCGACCGTTACCGTACATCTTGCTCCAAGCTACGGGAAAGTCATGGTCCGTGCGGTGAATGCGCGGGTTGTTCGAGTAGTCCAGCTTGCTCGGGTCGAGACTCAGCAGCACGTTGACCTTGTCGCGCGACCATGCCTTCGGCTGGTAGATCTCGTCGTACTTTACAAAGGCCTTCGGAAAGTGGCGCACAGCCGGAAAATCGGAGTCTTCCGTGATGATCGGCGCCTGGAAAGTTCCCCACGGGTGCTGGTCGAACCAGCCTCCGATCATCTCCCCATACTCCGGCCAGGTGTAGTTGGTATCGAGCGCCGCGTGAATCCCCACGAAGCCCCTCCCGTCGTCATGAATGAAAGCCAGTAAATCCTGCTTCTGGATCGGGTCCATCTCCAGTTCACCGGTAGTGCTGGCAAAGATCAGGACGTCAAAATAGTTCAGATTCTTTGCATTCTTGCCCAGATCCTTCTTGGTCAGCAGCGCGGTGTCGGTGCGTAGTTCCGTGTCCCACAGGCCGCTCTCGCGCCCCATGCTGTAAATGGCTACCATTGCCGCGGAGATGGAATCATGCTCGAAGCCCTTGGTTTCGCTGATCACCAGCACGTGCTTCAAGTGAACCTGTTTGGCATGCGGCTCTGGCGGGGTGGTTCCGTTTGTCGCAGGTACACCCCCTGCGGAAGCCGAAGAGCTCTGTTGTGCACGAAGCAGCGAGATATCTAACGCTGTTGCCACAATTAGGGTCGCGAGCAGCAAGTGGATATTCCTTTTCATCGGCGTCAGACTCCCAGAGAGAATTGGAAACACGATATTTCGATCTGCTGCTTGTGTGCTTCCTGCATAATAACGCACTCCGGCACGCAAAGTGCTCCAGGCGTTGGCCGTTGATTTGTGTTCTCGCGTTTGGCGTTCAAGTTGCCGTGGCCCTTCTTGTTCACAGCTCTTTGTCTCGCTCCCCCTGTGGCACGAAGGGCATGCATCGATTGCTTTACTCTTCGCTCTTGCAAGCCAGCTGTCTGCGCGCGATGCAGTGCATATAGCCGTCATGGAACACCACGGAATCGAGCAAATCATGACATTCGATTCAGGGTTTGACGGCTTCCCTGCTATTACACGTCTGTCGATGAAGAGTTACAAACAAAGCGCTGACGCAACCTGCTAATTCTGGAGTGGCGATGGGAATCGAACAAATACAATCGACCAAAATGATGCGTTACTGCCCGCGTTTCAGTTCAATGGGAGTCAAATGGAGTCAAGTGGACAACGCAAGTTCTTTGAGTCCGCATTGCATGACATGAGACCCCGCCAGATGACAACCTGCCCATCGAATGGCCTCTTGCTTCGCTTGTCCTGCTTGTTGTGCTGACCCCGCTCATAGTCTTAGGTTCGGCGTATGGGCGGGACAGCAGGCTTGCGAGGGCTTCGATAGAATGCCGAGCCGCGCGGAATCCTCTTCGATGCTCGCTACGGACTTGGGAGTTGGAGTCGGGACGATTTATCGATTCGTCTAGCTGGCTGTGGATCAGTGGGAGGTTCTACTTCTTAAATTCGTTCTTTGCGCGTTCCAATAGCGTGCAAACGCAATTGATTGTTAGTCGAGCTTCTCGCGCATTTCCTTTACGACAGTAGTCACGAGCTTTAGTGAATAGTTTCTTCGGGATGGCCAAGAGACGATCCCTCGTTGCTCGGTCAGAGATCTCCTCTTCGAGCTCAACAATTTCCGCCTCGACGAGTTCGACGAGCGGTTCGCTTTTTGCAATCACCATAGTCGATTTGTCCCTTCACCACGCCCTTGCAAAAGTAGGACGTCTTACCTGCGGTGGCGGTAACGGACCGGTTTGCAAAAGATTTGTCTGCTGTTGGGCCCTGTTTGAAGGTTAGAAACTGACATTTTATAACTAACAACCCATCTCATAAATCGGACTCGGGTCCTCTGCTAAGTTTGCTGCCGGATAGCTTCCGGGTCGAATGATGGCCGAGGTTTGCGAGGGTGTAGTTCAGTTGGCATGCTCGCCTGCCTGCCAAGAAAGAGGCCGCAAATGAAAGGGGGAGCGCGTGCCTTGTGAGCAGACGCTCTGCTCCTTGGTATTGAAAGAGGGGAGCCGCTCCGTGGGAGGGAATGATGCCGAATACAAGTACCCGTTCTAATTTCAGCGGTGCGGACAGCCTGGCCAGCAACAAGGTCGGCGCATTCCTTCTTTAAGTTCCGTGCGCACACGCTCAATGTGCTGCCTTCTGGTTTCCGGCTTCTTGACGGAGATAACCCAGCAGATCCACTCATTGCGCGCGAGGGGCGTAATATCCTCCCATTTTGCCCGCGCGGCCGGGTCAGAAATGAAAACTTTTCGTAAATCCGCCGGTACGCTGTGTACCGCACCATGTGAGATCGCTTTCTTGGTCATGGATTTCATTCTAATCGTTACGCAATCGGTCTAAGGAGTAGTCGGATGCAGTAAACGTCGGACATGCTAAGACTACGGCGGATGCGACCGATCCAACGTCTATTTCTACGCAATCAAACTGAGCTAACTTCTGCTCAGTGCTCCTTCTGCTCAGATTTGTATTCTTGATTTCAGTCAAACTTCTCTCAATCGGAATTGGCGCCGCGGAAGAATCAGGCGACCAGCGCCTCGGAAATGGAAGGATTGCTCAACGAACTGTCCTGAACTCTGTCAGGACTAGGCCCCGTCTCGGCAACCCTTGCCCGTGCTTTCCGCCTAAGCTGGCCGCCGCGTCATTCGTGCAACGTCTGATGTACCAAGCTAATCGCCGTCGATCCTTCGCCGACTGCCGACGCCACGCGCTTCATGTTGCCCGAGCGCACATCGCCAACCGCAAACACGCCCGGCAAACTGGTCTCGAAAATATACGGAGTGCGCCCCAGCGGCCAGCGTGCGCTGGCGAGATCTTCCGGCGTCAAATTTGGTCCAGTCTTGATGAAGCCCTGCTTATCCTGAACAACACATCCTTCGAGCCATCGCGTGTTCGGGCTAGCTCCGGTCATCATGAAAACGTGCCGGATGTTGTGAGTCTCTAACGCCCCGGTCTGATTGTTCCGCCATTGCACGCGCTCAAGCCGACCATTTCCTTCCAAGGCGGCAATTTCTGTGCGCTTGTGAAGGGCGATTGCCGGATTTTCTTCAATGCGGCGGATCAAGTACCGAGACATGGTGTCAGCAAGCGCGCCAGACCGGATCAAGACATGGACATGCTTGGCGGTCTGTGACAAGAAAACCGCGGCTTGCCCCGCTGAGTTGCCGCCACCGACGACAATCACTTCCTCGCTGCCGCACAACTGCGCCTCGATAAACGTCGCGCCATAGTAGACGCCCGCTCCCTCAAAACTCGACAAATTTTGCAAAGGCAGCCTGCGGTACTCAGCCCCACTCGCAATGATAATCGTGCGCGCAGGAAGCCGTGCGCCGCCATCAATTTCAATCGCATAGGGCTTGCGTTCGCAGCTTAGCTTCACGGCTCGCCGCGCGATCATCATTTCCGCGCCGAATTTTTGCGCCTGTGTGTAGGCGCGGCCCGCAAGCTCCTGTCCGGATATACCTGTCGGAAATCCCAAATAATTCTCGATTTTTGAACTGGAACCCGCCTGGCCGCCAGGTGCGTTCGTTTCGACCACGAGCGCTCGAAGCCCCTCGGACGCGGCGTATACCGCCGACGAGAGCCCAGACGGCCCTGCGCCCACGATGATCACGTCGCGCATTTCTTGCTGGTCGATTCCTTCGTTGAACCCCAGGCAGTCCGCTACTTGCCGGTTCGTCGGATTGCGAAGAACAGTTTTCCCCCGGCAGATGACCACGGGAACCTCTGCCGCCGTGACTTGGAACCTGTCCAATACTTCCTGAACGCCCGTATCGTTGTCGAGATCGACATACGAGTATGGGTGTCCATTGCGGGAAAGAAACTCTCTGATCCGCAATGTCCCAGCGGAATTGGCCGACCCGAGAAGCACTACATCGCCTAAGCCGCGCGCGATCAGTTCGACTCGGCGGAAAATAAAAGCGCGCATTAGGATTTCGCTGAGGTCGGCATCGCTCTGCACCAGGTTCTGCAAGCACCCGCGATTGACCTCCACTACTTCTCCGCCCTCGCGCATCCGCGCGCGCACCAAGCTGCGCCGGCCCGAAAGCATTCCTACATCGCCCATAAACTGCCCGGCGGTGTGCACCGTAATTAGCTCTTCCTCATGGCCACTTGGACGCAGGATTTCGATTGCGCCGCTGATCACGACAAAAAACGGAAGGTTTTGATCGCCCTGCTCGACCAGGATCTCGCCCGCTGAAACGCGCCTTCGTTTGCCATGGGCTGCGATGCGCTCGATCTGCGCCGGGCTCAGCGTCGGAAAGAGCAGCTCGCGCCGCTCCGCCGTTAACGATGCGCTCAGCGGAATGGGAAGGGTGGTACTCATAATCAAATTAGCGTAGCACAGTGCCTGCACCGCGCCATCAGCCTCCTGTTGAAAGACGATGGCGGTGGGGAGAAAGAGTGCGTTCTGACGCTTAGGGTGGGCGGGTGGGACAGGAAAAAATCGGGCCGCAAAAAAGCTGCGCGGCCCGACCGAATCATTATCATCGCTAGCTCATGGGTACCAGAACTGGGCCCATAGAGGGCTCCGCCGAGAAACGAACAGCTAAACGAACTCGTGCCGCAAACTTCGACGGTCCACTTACAAACAGGGCCTACGGCCAGCGATTTACGTAACGCGGCTCATAGCCGGTGGGGTTAGTATCGACAAACGCGCCTATATTAAAGATAGAGATCGAACGGCTTCTAGAGTGGCGCGCCTAGGCGCAAGGAGCACAAACCTCAGTCTGTGCTCCTGGAACCCAATCTTCCGCTATCTCAGCACCGTCGTCAGATCAACGAAGCCGGCAAACAGCACTGTCATCCCACTTTGTGTCAGTGACCGCCACCACCACCGTGGAAGCCACCTCCGCCAAATCCCCCGCCCCCGTGGAATCCGCCGCCTTCAGATCCACCGCCACGTGAGCCTCCAAAGCCTCGCAATCCGCCCGTCGTCCCGGGCCCGGACTGAAAGCCGCGTCCCACCGATCCCGGTCCGCGGTAGATGCCACCTGAATAATTTTGGCCGGCTACGTAGTGGGTTCCGGGGCCCCAGTTGTGCACGTCCGTGCTGAAGTGATGATAGTAGTGCCCTCCATAACCGTAGCGTCCGTAGCCGTATCCATAAAACGGCGCGCCGTACACGTACCACGGCGAATAAAATCCCCACCCGAAGGAGCTATAGAAAATTCCGTCTCCTGGAATAAACGTGAATCCGTCGAACCACGGGTCCCAATACCAACCCGCGCCCCACCAGCCCGGTCCCCACGGACCCCATCCGCTCGACGCGTAGATCCCAGCCGCATCCACGTTCGCTTCTGCCACATAACCAGATCGCAGACTGCTCCAGCGATACAAATCGCTGTCCTCATCCGCTTTCTTGTCGAATTTCTGCGCTTTGAGCGGGCCGTTCGCCGCAAAATCCAGCTCGCGTCCGCCCTTTACCGTCACCTCTTTGTCGGCGTCCTTTACCAGGGCCTGCCCGTCGTAGACGCGCACCCAACCAGCATCCGACTTGAAATCATACAGCCCAGTCTTCAGAATTCGCGCCGTCGCTCCATCTACGGTCACGCGAATATCATTCTCCGGGTGTATCTCCTCGACCTCGACCATTGCGTGGCCTCTCTCGATTCGAATCTCCGTGTCCGTAAGGCCCGGCGAAATCATCGTCACCGTGCTGTTGTCACCGACTCGCAAAAACACCCCGGGCGTCAGCAGAACTTCCGCCTTCCCGCTTTCAGTCGTCAACGATTGGCCAGGTTTCAGCTCGGCTGATCCGATCGACTTCGAGTCGAGCGTGTCCCCTCCTATCGAAACTTTGCCTTCCACATAATTCAGAGTTCCTGGTACCGCGGAATTTGCGTTCGCATTGGCCCAAGCGGGCGCAGATAGAGTCGCGGAGAAGAGGAAGCTCGCGATTGCTCTCATCCATGGCAGTCGCATATAACACCTCTTTCTCACTTCATTATATTAGATGAGGTGTACTCCCCAGCCGTTTCAGAATTTGGAATCTATTTGAAAGTACGCCGAGAGACGTCAAGAAAATTGGATAGCTAGCGGGGAGACGCCACGAAAACGGACGATGCAAGGAAACATCAGGAAGCGTCAACCGAAAACGCCTCTCCACTAACTTAGATGCGCCCTTGTTCCAGATCGTCACCCGATTCCCGGATGGTTTGAAGCTGTGAAGAAACCGTCTTGTGCAAGCGATGAATCCCTCTTCCTCTTTTCTATTCGGCCCACGCCTCGCTTTTTTCCAAGGCCACTTAGACCTCCCTCGTGAATCGCTCAATCGCGTTCCACAAGCCGACTTATCGGGAGTTAGCTAATAAACCAAAGCGGTTGGGGGAGTTTGAACGGGATAGTGTCCGTCTTACGCTTCAAACTTTGCGCCTCCCTTCCCAGAAAGTGTGAACGACAAATCTGCCGGGTTCGCTATTGACTTCGCCGACGCAAGAGCGTAGCTACAAAGGAGGGGGCGTATCGTCCAGCTACATGCCCCTGACCACATTCGAGAGGCGCGCTTAACTTAGGTTTAACCCTACGTCTCCGGACCCTCCTCCGGCTCAAAAGACTTTCCCCAGCCGAAACCTGAAAAGCCTCGGTCGAACTATGGAGGCAATCATGAAAATCGTAGTGATCGGTGGCAGTGGAGTCATCGGATCGCGGGTCGTTACCAAGTTGCGTGTGCACGAAAACAACAAGGAGAAACGAGCATGTATTTAGTCATGGGCATTACCGGAAAAGTTGGGGGTGCCACCGCGCGGCATCTGCTGAAGCAAGGCAAACAAGTGCGGGCGCTTGTTCGCAATCGCGAGAAAGCGGCGAAGTGGGCAGACCAACGCGTGGAGTTGGTGGATGGAGACTGGAACGATGCGACAGCCATAGCGGCGGCGCTCAAAGGTGTTGCGGGCGCGTTTGTTATGTTACCGACTGTATGGGCACCCTCGCCTGATTACAAAGAAGCAAAGAGCGTGATTGCGAACTATGTCGAGGCGCTGACCGAGGTAGTGCCGCCGCGGGTGGTAGCGCTTTCGTCGATGGGCGCGAATAGAACAAGCGGGCTGGGGATGATCACGGCCTTATCGCTTTTTGAGCAGGGTTTTCGCAGCATGCCATCTCCGGTCGCATTTGTCCGCGCAGGCGGCTTTTTCGAAAACTTTCTTTTCGGCTTGCAGGCCGCCCAAGGCGGCACACTACCGGTCTTCTACAATCCTACAAACCGGAAATCAACAATGGTGGCGACAGACGACATCGGCGCAGAGGTAGCAAAGCTTCTGACCGGGCCGACGTGGTCAGGGCATCGCGTTATCGAGCTCGGTTCGATGGTAAGCGCGGAAGAAGTGGCGGAACAATTGGGTGAAGTCCTAAAACGCGACGTAAAAGCCTTTGCCGTCCCGCGTGCAGGGTGGGCGGAAGCGTTCGAGCAGTTTGGCGTCCCGAAGGGCCACACTGGACCTGCCGAAGAAATGTTTGAGAGCGTGAACGCGGGATGCATGGACATCGGAATCACGGGTACGGAGCACGTAGCGGGTACGACGTCCGCACGCGATGTATTCGCGGCTGCTCAGCAGGCCGTCAAGGCGAAAGGCCATTCCGTTTGAACGGCTGCGATACCGTCATCAGCTCGTCGGGACAGCCGGGGCCACGGCGGCTTCGCGTTCGGCAGGCTGTTCGTCTACAGTTCGAAAGAGAAAAGTCAAATGAGGCGATTCGGGAAATGGTTTCTCATCGCATTAGGTTCGTTGGTCGTCCTGTTGGCTATCGTCATCACGTTGACCATCGGGTGGAGGCCATTTTTCGGCCCCAAGGCGCGTGCTCTCACGGACCGCACATTCGAGCGTACGCCGCAACGGCTCGAGAGAGGCCGCTATATCGCTACGGGCTTGAGCAGCTGCGTCTATTGTCACAGCCCGCATGACTGGACCAGCCCGGTCACACCCATCGTGGCTGGCAAAGAAGTTTCCGGCGAGGTGCTGCCCTACTGCCCTACGCCGATCTGCCCGGACGCATCGTGGCCTCGAACCTGACGCCCGATCCGGAAACCGGAGCGGGCAGTTGGACCGATGATCAACTAGCCCGCGCCATACGCGAAGGCGTCGGCCACGATGGCCGCGCTCTTTTTCCCATCATGCCCTACCAACGCTACCGCAACATGTCAGATGAAGATTTGGCATCCGTTGTGGTCTACCTGCGGTCCCTACCTGCTGTCCACAATCGGCTTCCGGCCACCGAAATCATTTTCCCCGTAAAGTACCTGATCTGCACGACAACGCGTACGATTCAGACAAGCTTGACGCCCAGCTCAGACATTACGGCATTGAAGTAATTGCCCCGCACCGCAGCAACCGAAGAATCAAAACACAAGACGAACGTCGTTTGAGGCGATACCGTCGGCGCTGGAAAATCGAAAGATTATTTGCCTGGTTGCAGAATTTTCGGCGCCTGGTCGTGCGGTATGAGCGTCACGCTGAAAACTTTCTCGGAATGCTTCATCTTGCCTGCTGCCTGATTCTGCTGAGGCATTTATGAGATGGGTTCTAGCCAGATGGTTAGGGTGTGTTGACAGGAAGTAACCCACTCCCGTACAGAATCATCCGAAGAAAAGGGGTTATCGTGGGACTTCAAATTTTAGTCCGGGAATGTGACGACGTCAGCATCTTGGATCTTCGAGGAAGATCAACGATCAATGGCGGTGAGAGTGAATTGCTGAGCAAGCACCTACGCGACTTGGCAGCCATAGGTAAACGTAAGTTGTTGCTGAATTTGATGAACCTATCCCAGATCGATAGTTCTGGCGTCAGCATCATCGTAGAAATGTATATTTCCCTCAAACGAATTGGTGGCGAGTTGAAACTACTGTCTCCGCGAGGCCGAGTGCTGGACGTGTTGACGGTGTACCGCTTGCTCGATGTTATTCCCAGTTTTGAAGATGAGACCAACGCGCTCACGAGCTTCCGGCTGAGAGGTTACGCCACGGCGAGTTAATTTGCTCGCCCCGGCGACCCGAACAAGCCATGGTCAAGCGTTCCGAAATTCTCGTTGGCTCCAAGTGATTCGCTCCGTCTCCATGGGCCCCTCGGCCATCCATGAAAGCGGACATTTCTACTTTGCACAAACCGGACATTCTCATTTTGCGCCGACCGTGGAAGTGTGGAAGGTGGAAGTTGGCAAACGAGAGATCAGGCTGTAGGATGTTCTCGAAAAAATTGCTACGGTCACGGATAGAAGGAACGGAGGCCGCGCCGACAAGGAAAAAGATGGTGCGCTCCCTTCTTTTTTGCAGACGAGGCACGCTTTGCCCACGTCGGCGTTTTGTGTGGTTCGTGGAGCGGAGATTGCTCCTGCTCCTATTCTGTGCCTTGCCCGGGGGATGTCATTCCCAAGACGCGAAAAACCAACCCGATATTGATTTCAGCAAAGTCCCACCCGCAGCGCAGGGCGGCCGGGAAAGAGTCGGCACCATAGCGGGACGCGTGACTGGAGCCCGCGCGGGCGAACAGATCGTGATCTATGCGAAGAGCGGGCCATGTTGGGTTCAACCCTGGCCAGACCAGGCTTTCATACCGATCCACGCGGACTCGACGTGGAGGACCACAACGCATTTGGGATATCAGTACGCGGCCCTGCTCGTGGAGCCGGGGTATCATCCGCCGCCGACAATGGACGAGGCGGCAACGCAAGGTGGCGCCGTGACGCTGGTGGGCATTGTTGTTCCCGGCAATGTAGCGCAGTCCCGGGAACCTGCCGGGACCGTGACGGACACCATGGTGCGGGACCCGGAGCGAGCGACTTTTAGAACCGTGCGACGCGTTTCGCCGAATGGAGACGCGCCGGTCGTATCGCAGCACGTTTTTACATCCGGGATTCCGACTCCCGGGCGGGAATTCCTGGAATTTACGTTGTCTATCGTGACGAGCGACAAGAATCCGCCGGAAAAAGGGACGGCGGGGTTTGACCCAGGCTGGAGGGAACCGATCCGGACGCGCCAAGTGGCGTATGCCAACCTCGATTCAGGAAAATATCGCTTTCGAATGATGGCCAGCAACAGCGATGGCTTATGGAACAGCGAGGAACTGTCGCTGCCAATTGAAGTCGAGCCGGTGTTCTGGAAGAGGTGGTGGTTCCGAGCTTTCAGCGTGGTGGTTGTGGTGCTCGCGCTAATGACGTATTTGCGGCTACGCGTGCAGCGAATGGCGAAGCAGATGGACATGCGGTTCGAAGAGCGCCTGGCGGAACGGACACGAATCGCGCGCGAATTGCATGACTCCCTGCTGCAAGGTTTTCAGGGCTTGATGTTTCGACTACAGGCTGTCCGGGATATGCTTCCCGAGCGTCCTAACGAAGCAGCGCAGGCGCTGGAGAGCACACTGGATCGCGGAGACGAGATCATCGCTGAAGGACGAAGCACGCTGGAGGACTTGCGTGATTCCAGTTTGCGCGAAGGGGACATCGTGCAGGCATTGACCAATGTTGGGGAGGAACTCGCTCATATCTGTAACGGCAAAGCTGTAGGTATGCGAGTTCTCGTCGAAGGGAAACCGCGAGAGTTCGATCCGATGCTACGGGATGAGATTTATCAAATTGGGCGAGAGGCGATGCGGAACGCGTTCCAGCACGCGCAGGCTCAGAAAATCGAAACGGAAGTGACTTATGGAGATTCGGAGTTTTCGTTGCGGGTCCGCGACGATGGAAACGGTATCGACCCTGAGGTATTCCAGGAAGGACGACGGGAGGGACACTGGGGCCTACCGGGAATGCGCGAACGAGCAACAAGGCTTGGCGGGCAACTGCATGTATGGACGGAATCTGGGGCCGGGACCGAGATCGAGCTGACCGTGCCGGGTTCGGTCGTATATGTTGGGCCGGCTTCGCGCTCGAAATTTTGGTTTTTGAAAAGCAACCTTCGGGGACCCTATGGGCGACGCTCCTGATGCAATTCGGATTATGTCGGTGGACGATCATCCGCTTTTGCGGGAAGGAATTGCCGCGCTGCTTGCTAATCAGAAGGATATGAAATTGGTCGCGGAAGCTTCGACGGGCAAAGAAGCGATCGTGCAGTTTCGGTGGCACCAACCGGATGTGACGCTGATGGATTTGCAGATGCCGGAAATGGACGGTATTGACGCGATCATCGCGATACGGAGTGAATTCCGTGAAGCGCGAATCATTGTGCTGACCACCTATGCGGGAGATGCGCTGGCGCAGCGCGCTCTGAAAGCCGGGGCCAAAGCTTATGTTTTGAAGAATCACGTTCGAAAGGATCTCTTGGACACGATTCGAGCGGTGCACGCGGGAGTCAAGCGCATTCATCCGGAAGTGGCGGCGGAAATCGCCGAACATGCCGCCGATGATGCCTTGACCGCGCGGGAAGTCGAGGTACTTTCGTTAATTTCCGGAGGCAAAGCGAACAAGGTGATCGCGAACGAGCTTTCGATCACCGAGGAGACGGTGAAGGGGCACGTAAAAAGCATCCTTTCCAAACTGGGGGCCAAGGATCGGACGCACGCGGTGACACTAGGGTTGAGGCGCGGAATTATTCAGTTATAGGAACCCGTTAGGAATCCGGAATTTGCTGCTGGATGGTTCAAGGATTTTCGTTGAATCTACGGTTGCTGCCAGCCTCCACCGAGCGAGCGATAAAGTTGAACGAGACTTTGATACTCATTTCCGCGCGCTTGCGCGAGGTTGAGTTCCGCGGAATAAAGGGACCGCTGACCGTCTAATACTTCCAGATATGTGGTGGTGCCTCCCTGGTAGCGCATGTCAGATAAGCGAACAGATTCGCGTAAATCAGCGACGGTATCCTCCTGCCGCAGGCGGACCTCATGAAGCTTCTGATACCCGATGAGCGCGTTGGACACTTCGCCAAAGGCACGCAGAATTGTCTGGCGATAAGTTAGCAGGGCCTGCTGGTTTTGCGACTTGGCTAATCGCAAATTTCCCTGAAGAGCGCCGCCGGTGAAAATAGGCTGACTCACCTGGGCACCATAAGACCAAATTCCCAATTGCGTAGTCATCAGGCTAGAAAAAGCGCTGCTGCGTCCGAAAGCACCGCCGCCCGAGCCTGTTAACGAGATCTGCGGGAAGAACTGCGCTTTGGCAACACCAATTTCAGCATTAGTGGCAACCAGATTTTGCTCTGCCTGGCGAATGTCGGGTCGGCGCTCCATCAGCGTTGAGGTCAGACCCGTGGGCACCTCGGGAGGAAGCGGCTGTTCGACCAAGGGACGGCCACGGTTAACGGCCTGTGGGTAATTACCGAGAAGAATGCTGATGGCATTTTCCTCTTGGGCGATTTGCATCTCGAGATCGGGTACCGTTGCGTTTGCGGTATCGAGGGTTTGCTGTGCCTGTAGAACATCAAGCTTTGTGGCGACACCGTGGTCGACGCGAAATTTAGTGAGTTTGACTGAATCTTCCTGGATTTTGATCGTCTGGTAGGTGATTTGAAGTTGCAGGTCCAATTCGAGAAGCGCGAAGTAGTCACTGGCAACGTCGCTTACAAGCGTCAAGATCACGGTTTGCTGAGCGTCTTGCGTTGCTAGAAGTTGCGCACGAGCCGCTTCCGTGGCACGGCGAAGTTGGCCAAAAAGGTCCAACTGGAACACGGCGTCGGCCGTTAATGTCCCTATATTGTATTTCGATTGGAACGTTGATTCCTTGCCGCCCGAAAAATCGGCGTTTCCACCGACCTGGGGAAACAAACGAGACCGCGTGATCGTGACGGCGTCGCGGGCGGCGTTGATACGCTCCGTAGCGATGAGCAGATCATAGTTCTGCTGTAGAGCGATGCGAATCAGTTGCTGTAATTGCGGATCCTGAAAGACCTGCCACCATGGCAGATCCGCGTAAGAAGCGGCTTGTGACTGGGCCTGCGGATTGTTGCTCATGTCGCGATAGGTTGCCGGAGTTTGAACCGCTGGGCGGTGATAGTTGGGGCCGACCATGCAGCCCGTGATGAAGGCAGATGTGAGAAGCGCGAGCGGGAATGTGCAGGGTGGCTTCATATCAATCACCCTCGGCGGGAGCCGGTGATGGCAAAGTCCCTGGGAGCCGCTCGGACTGTGCGCCGGACCACTTCTCGACCATGTAGAAGATCGGAGGGACGAAGAAGATACCGATGAAGCTGGCGGCGAGCATTCCGCCTATGACGGTGGTGCCCATGATTTGTCGGGCGACGGCGCCGGCCCCGGAAGCGGTCCATAGCGGGACGCAGCCGAGGATGAAAGCAAAGGAGGTCATCAGAATGGGGCGGAGACGGAGACGAGCACCTTCGAGAGCGGCGTCGACCAGGGGCTTCCCTTTTTCGAACTGGTCTTTGGCGAACTCCACGATCAGAATCGCGTTCTTGGCTGCCAGTCCGATCAGCATGACCAGGCCAATTTGCGAGTAGACGTCGCTTTCGATTTGCACTAAGTACGGCGGATAAAAAACGCTGACGAGGAAGCGACGCAACCACAAGATGGCGAAGGCGCCAAAAATCGCCACAGGCGTGCTGAGCAGAACGCTGAACGGCAGCGACCAACTTTCATACAGTGCGGCGAGGATTAGGAACACGAATAACAACGAGAGCCCGAAAATAGCCGCCGGCGGAACGCCCTGTCGCGCCTTTTGCTCTTGGAACGACATGCCCGAATAATCGAATCCCATTTCACGTGGCATAGTCTGCTTGAAAACTTCCTCTAGAGCGGCGGTGGCTTGGTCAGCACTGTAGCCCGGCGCAGCGCTGCCATTGACTTGCGCGGAACGGTATTCGTTGAAACGCAGCGTAAACTCCGGTCCGATGCGAGGCTTAATGGAAGTCAGGGTGGAGAGAGGAACGTTATCCCCATTTTTATTCCGCACGTAAAACTGCCCCACATTTTCCGCCCGGGCGCGATCCTCGCCTTCCGCCTCGATGTAAACCTGCCATTGTCGACCGAAGCGATTGAAATAGTTAATGAAATAGCCGCCCATAAAAGACTGAATGGTGCGGTAGACATCGTTGAGGCTGACCCCCTGCTTAAGGACTTTGTCCCGGTCGACCTCAACAAATTGCTGCGGGACATTGGACAAAAAAGTCGTGGACAGGCTGGCGATTTCCGGGCGTTTGCGCGCTGCCTCGAGAAAAGTGGCCAGATTCTTTGCCAGGAATTGAATGTCGCCGCCAGAACGGTCTTCTAGCATGAAGGTGAAGCCGCCAGCGGTTCCCACACCAGGAATAGCCGGAGGAGAAAAGCCAAAAGCGACGGCGCTCGGTAGACGGCTCAACTGGCGATTGAGGTTGGCTTTGAGTGTTTGAAATTGCTCGGCTCGCGAGGTGCGCTCATCCCAAGGCTTGAAATTCACAAAGAAGGTCGCGTTATAGGTGGTACGAACAAAACTGAGCAAACTGAAACCTACAAAGCAGGTCGAGTACTGAACGCCGGGCGTGTTCATGATGATTTTTTCGACTTGATCGACGACAGCGCGTGTGCGCTCCAACGATGCGCCGTTTGGCAGCTGCACGTTTACGTAGGCGTAGCCTTGATCTTCGTCGGGGAGAAAACTCGTGGGGATGTGGTTAGCCAGAAAGCCGCCCGCAGCAGCGAAAACGACGAGCGTCACAACCACGACGAGACTCTTCTTCACGAGCACCGCGCTCCAGCGCACGTAGCCATCGGTAGCACGATCAAAAACGCGGTTGAACCAATCGAAGAACCGTCTTAAGAGACCGGTGCTCGGTTTTTTTGGCTTCAGCAACAGACCGGCGAGCGCGGGACTCAGAGTTAGCGCATTAAACGCGGAAAGGAGTACGGAAATCGCGATAGTCACTGCGAATTGCTGGTACAGTTTGCCGGTGATTCCAGGAATGAATGCCGTGGGCACAAATACCGCAGACAGAACCAAAGCGATGCCAACGACCGGGCCGGAGAGTTCCTCCATGGCCTGCAGAGCGGCGTTCTTCGGTGTCATGCCTTCTTCAATGTGCCGTTCTACGCCTTCGACGACGACGATAGCGTCGTCGACGACCAAGCCAATGGCCAGCACCAGTCCAAAGAGAGAAAGCGTGTTGATGGAGAAGCCGAACAGCGGAAAAAGGACAAACGTACCAACCAGAGAGACAGGTACAGCAAGAAGCGGAATCAACGTGGCACGCAAACCCTGCAAAAAGATGTAGACCACCAGGATCACCAAGGCTAAAGCGATCAGCAAGGTGATCACAATTTCTTTCATCCCTTCGGTGACGGCGCGGGTAGTATCCAAGGCAACGACGAAGTCCAAATCTTCAGGAAAGCGCTGCTTCATCTGGGCCATCAATTTTTTGGCAGCAGCCGCAGCGTCCACCGCGTTCGAGCCGGGAAGTTGATAGAGGGCGAGCACCGCGCTGGGCTTGCCGTTGAAACGGCCCCCTACACTGTAGTCCTGAGAGCCCAGCTCAATCCGGGCCACATCGCGGACACGAACGGTGCCGCCATCTGGGGTTTCCCGAACAACGATTGCACCGAACTCCTCCGGAGAGATTAGCCGACTTTGTGCGAGAACAGCGTAGGTAAAATCGGTGCCCTTGGGAGCCGGCTCGCCGCCGACTTTGCCGGCAGGGTTCACCGTGTTTTGTGCTTGAATGGCGGTGACTATTTCGGGGACGGTAACGCCGAGCTTCGACAAGGTATCCGGTTTTACCCACATGCGCATGGCGTATTGGCCCGCACCAAAAACCTGCACGTTGCCGATACCTGGCGAGCGGAGCAGCGGGTCGACAAGATTGATGTAGGCGTAGTTCGCTAAGAACGTAGCGTCGTAGGTGCCGCGGGGGGAGTAAATGTTAACGAGCATGAGCGGAGCGGTGACCGCTTTGCGGACGGTGATTCCGTAGTTGTTGACGTCCACGGGGAGTTGAGAGGCGGCCTGAGTTTCACGGGACTGTGTGAGAATGAAATCGTTGTTGGGATCTGTTTTCGCGTCGAAGTCGACAATCAGACTGGTCGTGGAATTGCCGGTGGCGTTGAGAGAATACATATAGTTCATGTTGTCGACGCCGCTCATTTGTTGCTCGAGTGGGGTGGCCACAGCTTGTTCGAGGGTTTGTGCGTCGGCACCCACATATGTCGCCACAATTTGAATTTCTGGCGGAGCGATATTTGGAAACTGTGCAACGGGCAGGCTGAGAATCGTGAGGGAGCCAACCAACACCAACACGATGGAGATAACCATAGCGACGATGGGACGATTAATGAAAAACTTCGACATGGATTAATTCCCTTTCGCCTGCGTCACAAATGGCTTCGGAATCACTTGCGCGCCGGGACGCACCTTCTGGACTCCCTCGACTACAACCTTGTCGCCCGGATTCAGTCCTGCGGCGATTACCCAATCGCTACCAACCCAGTCGCCCGCCGTGACCGTGCGGATCGTGACCTTGTTGTCGGGACCTACGACAGCCACCTGGTAATTTCCTTGCAGCTCGGAGACCGCGCGCTGCGGAACGACCAGAGCGTCTTTTTGTGTGCGAATGACAGCGCGAACCTTGCCATAGCCACCGGGTCGCAAAATGTTTGCAGGATTTGGGAACAGGCCCGCGAGGCGGATAGCCCCGGTGCTTTCGTTCACTTGGCGATCGGCGAAATAAAACGTGCCCTCATGCGCGTATACAGAACCGTCTGCCAAAATGAGCTGAAGACGGAGGGCTTTGTCGGCCTGCATGCGGGTTTCTTCCGTGGGAAAACGCTTGCGCCAAGCGAGATACTGAGGTTCACCGACGGTAAAGTAGACCTTTATCGGATCGACTGTCGAAACGGAAGTGACGGGGCCGCTTGCTGGACTAACGAGGGCACCCACCTGCAGGAGAGCCTGGCCGGCGATGCCGTCAATCGGAGCAACGAGGCGAGTAAACTCCAAATTGATCTTTGCCGTTTCGACCGCAGCCTCATACGTTTGAATTTGCGCCTTCGCAGTTTCCATGGTGGCCAAGGCCGCGAGATTGTTCTGGATCGCATTGTCGAGGTCTTGCTGGCTGGCGGCTTGCTCCTTGGCCAGCGGGGTATAACGGTTTACATCAAGCTGTGTGCGACCCTGAACAGCCTTTGCGTTGGCAAGCGTCGCCTTGGCTTGTGCCAATTGTCCCTGTGCTTGATCCAGCGCGGCTTGGAAGGGACGCTGATCAATCTGAAAAAGCAGCTGGCCCTTTTTGACGAATGCACCTTCCAGGTAGCCTTGCTGCATCAAGTAGCCTGTGACTTGCGCGCGAACGTCGGCGTTGACAAGCCCGTCCAGTGTGCCAATCCATTCGCCGTAGATCGGCACATCCTTCTGCTGGACCTGAACGACTTGAACTTCCGCGGGTTCGGATCCTGGACTACCCGAAACACCTTTCGGCCGTATAGCCCCAATAATCAGCGCGACTACGAACAGTAGGAGCGCTCCGCCGATCCAATATTTGTATTTCCAAATGGTATTCACCTCTTCCTCCAGCAGCCCGACAAATCAACTATGAAAGTTAGGTGGTCGAGTTTCAGGCTGGACAAAGTTGCGCGAGTGGTTGTATTCGTTGGTGTTGCGTGCTCCTTTTCAGTATTCCATTCAACCGTAAAGTGTCACGCCGCAGGCTCTGTTCGGGTCCGCGCAATCGCGCGGAGCGCTAGTGATTTGCGCAATGCGGACCGAGCATGGAAGAAACGGCCCTTCGCCGCCGCAACCGAAATGTCCAGTACCTTCGCGGTTTCCTTGACCGGGAGGTCGTGGAGTTGCGCAACTTCCACTACCGCGCGGATCCGCGGCCGAAGTTTGCGAATTGCACCGAGCAGAATTCTGGTGCGCTCGCGTTGCACAAAGGTTTGCTCAGGATTTGGGGAGTGGTCCGGAATTTGGAACTGCGATCCTGGTTCACCGGGCCGGTTCAGCTCTTCCGTGGACACTTGGCGAGCATTGCGATTTTTGCGGTTAATCATGAGCGCTGAGTTCATAAGTATGCGCGTCAGCCACGTGGAAAATGCGGAATTGCCCTGGAAATCGTCAATGTGCATATAGGCTCTCATCAGCGAATCTTGCACGGCGTCTTCCGCGTCTTCCCGGTTCCGCGTGATCCGAAGCGCGGTCTTTAGCAAGCGGGGCCTAAGAGTTTCGCAGGCGGTCTGAAAAGCCTCCGCTTTGCCACGCTTCGAGTCTCGCAGCACTCGCGCTTCAGCTACTTTCAGGTTGGCGAACTGGCGTTCCGTCTCTAGAGCGAGCGAATTGGTGGACAACATGTTCTGTCTCCCATCTGAAATTGCAAGATTGGACAGGCGGACTCAACCGTGCGCCGCTACGATGGCAAATGGTCACGAACAATACATCCCAAAATGGAAGGGTCTTTGGCCCCCCCACGTAGGGGAAGGAGCGATACCACTTTTGGTGTATGTTTTTGACTTGCGGGATGCAGGTCGAGGGCAGACTGACCGTTAACGGTCTGGCATACGTGGGGGAATTACAATTTCACGTCGTCCGAATAAGTGTCCGTCCAAGGAAAAAGCCCCGGGTCCTAGCAAAGCTAGCCCTATCGCGGTGATTACTAGCACCAGAACCACCAGAGCGCCGCCGAAGAAACCAAACGCTGGCCCGGGCAGCCAGGAAAGAGTGATACCCAAAACGCAAAGGCCTGTTAGCGAACTGGCCAGCGGAGTCAGAAATCCGACGATCAAACCTGCGCCGCTGACGAGTAACAGCGAGGCAACCACCCACACCATGGGAGTGCGCCCGTCCCGAACTGCTAATTCGACGACGCCGAACGCCACAGCAGTGCCACCCAGCGCCATGCGCAATAGAAGCAACCCAACGCCTGGCCTGCCGCTGGGAAAAGTGGAAAATAGTCTTTGCAGCGGGCCCCTCCCGCTCGCGCACACAACAAAAACGCACGACAATTGGAAACTATCCGTGTACTGTGCGATCTTCACAACCCTCAAAGGCGGGAGTTCGAATTACCTCTTTTGAGGTACTGGGACTGGAACGCATTTTAGAGATGGATGATGCCCCGGCGAATCCCAATCGCGACCGCCTGGGTCCGATCGTTGGCACACAGCTTTTCCATGATGTGCTTGATATGGACCTTTACGGTTTCCTCGCTGATAAAAAGCTTTTCGGCGATTTCGCGGTTTCGATTGCCCTCAGCAAGTTCGTGAAGGACCTGGATTTCGCGCGAGGTTAGAGCCTCATCTGTGAGGTGCTCGGCTAATCGTGCGGCGACTTGCAAAGGAATGCGTTTCTTGCCAGCGTGAACCTGCTCGATCACGTCCAGTAAATCCTTAGGTGGCATGTTCTTCAAAATGTAGGCTTGAGCCCCTGCTTCGAGAGCGCGCTGGATTTCCACGTCACCTTCAAATGTGGTCAGCACGATGATGCGAGCTTCAGGAAATTCCGCACGAATGGATCGCATGGCCTCGATACCGCTTTTGTCCGGAAGCCGCAAATCCATAAGAGTCACGTCGGGCTGGTGTTTACGAAATTCGGCGATACCTTCTTGAGCGCTCGCCGCTTGCGCGACTAATACCATGCCTGGTCGGCTGTTGATAAGGGCAGCGAGGCCGTCACGCAATAGTGGATGGTCATCGACTGACAAGATGCGGATGGCAGATTGCTGCGTCATTGCTCGTACTCGTTTTGGGTGGCGTTCGATCAGGCGTTTCGAGCTCGCCAACAGTCTACCAAACCAATTGGACGTACGGCTTGAGGACGTGGGTACGAAAGCGATATGGCGAATGTGACTGGCGGTAATCCGCAGTGACAACTCGTTCTGTACGCAAAAAGCGGGAAATGGTAGGTCAGCCGACTGTAAGTGAATGATTCACAGCGATTCGGCCTGACTCGACTTGGACATCTGGCCCGCCCGTCGTCGAACGCGGAACTCTCGCGAATTGGGCGGTAGATGGAGTACCCGGATCAGTTCACGGCTCGGAGTAGCTCTTTGTCTTCCTGTGAAAAGTGGCTGTAACGGCCACGGTCAATTTCGCGCTCGCGAGCGAAGGGCGGCATCTCACGCAGGACCTGCATCGCTTTCTGCACATCATTCTGCGCATGGTTCTGCGATTGGTTTGCCAATGCGCTGCGAGCAGGCGAATCTTGTAGTGACGTAGATCGCGCCACTCTGTAGCTGCTGAGCGTGGCCGTCAACCGGTCCACGGACACAACCGGCCTGGAATCGGCAGGTGCATCGCTTGCGGGAGCTTCACTCGGGTTAGCCGTGCCTCCGGGCGAAGATGGTCTCCCCGGTTTTCCGGGATTACTCTGAGGCCCTGGAGCGGAATCTGGCGGAGGCGGATCGTCGCCATTGTCCGGACAGGGATAGCCCGGAACACAATCGGACGAATCGTAGCCCGGATACGGAGCCCACCCAGGGCTGTAGCCGTAATATGCATAGGGGTAGCCCCAGGCCCAGTAGGGCCATCCGAAGCCGAAACCCCAGCCCCATCGATAGGGATAACCCCAATATCGGCCGGGCCAACCGCGCCAGCCATAACCGCCTCGCCAGCCGGAGCCACCACGCCAGTAGCCTCCTTGCCCGCCGTAGCCGTATCCTCCCCGCCATCCGCTACCGCTACGATAACCGCTGGAACCGGAGTGAAATCCGCCACCGCCGTGAAATGCGGAGCCCCCATGAAATCCACCGCCGCCATGGAATCCGCCTCCAGCACCACCATGGCCGCCGCCATGCTGCGCAAAGACTGGCGGCGCCAGGCAGAATGTAGCAAGCGCAACCATAAGACAAAGAATTCCCGAAATACCGGATTTCTTCATTTTGGGTACCTCCACTTCCTGCGCAATTTCTGGACGGAATTCCAGAACGGCACAACTTCTATAAGGCGAGACCTCTATATGCTTAGATGCGGTCGCCTCCGAAGGCAGTCACTCGCCTCTCCCAAAGCGCATTTTACACCCACGTCGCTTGCCATGACGCACCGCCTCTTCGTAGCACCGGTCCCCAACTCACCCGCAACTGTGCGGCCTTCACCAGCAAGTAGCGCAATAAGGCGCTGCCCTGTCGGTGGACGTAGTGCCATTAAGCTCATCGATCCGGATTCGCGGAAGCAGATTCGCGACATCGAATTGCGCGAGATGACGCGGGGCGCCGTGGAACACATTGATAAGGACGCCCCGGACGCGAAGGAGACAATCCCGTGCGGCGTTTTGGCTCTCGCATTTTCTCCTGATGGCAACACGTCTGCCGCTGGTGCTTAGAGGGAACAGTTCGCTGGCACAGGTGGCTCCCTAGAACTCCGTCTCAATTCCCGATTTGCGTCGGATAAGGACTTTCCGGTCCTTGTTGTCTATAATTCCGCATAGCGGCCCGATACTCGTTGGTCGCCCTGGGCACTCCGGGGATCAGGGAGCGTACTCGTGGAGACACTCTGGCAGGATTTGCGGTACGGCCTGCGCATACTGCGAAAATCGCCCGGCTTCGCGATCGCCGCCATCCTCACCCTGGCCCTCGGAATCGGCGCCAATACCGCCATTTTCTCTGTCGTCTACGGCGTTCTTCTCGAGCCTCTCCCTTACCACGATCCCGCGCGCCTCATTCTCCTGAACGAAACCACGCCAAAAGTCGGCGTGGTGAGCGTCTCTGATCCGAATTTTCTGGACTGGCGTTCGCAAAGCACCACGTTTTCCCAGATGGCAGCCGTTCACGAGGTCGGCTTCAACCTCTCTGGCATCAGCCAGCCGGAAAGCATCAGCGGCGAAGCCGTGTCTGCGAATTTTCTCTCTCTGCTCGGCGTGCGTCCTTTCCTCGGCCGCGATTTCGACGCCTCCGAAGAAAAGTCCGGCGCAGCGCCCGTGGTAATGCTGAGCTTTCCTCTCTGGCAATCTCATTTCGGTTCGGACCCCGCCGCCGTTGGCCGAACCGTTCTTTTCGACGGGCGCAGTTTCACCATCATTGGCGTTCTGCCGCCCAATTTTCGCTGGATCGAAAAGGCTCAATTCCTCGAACCTATCGGCACCTGGCTCGCCACGAACCCCGAGGCCACTGAGCGCGGCGCCCGCGGTGACATGGTCGTCATCGGAAGGCTTACCCCCGTAACTAGCCTCGCTACCGCGCGTTCGGAAATGGAGGGCATCGCTGCCCGGCTCGCCACACAGTACCCCGGCACTAACGATCAGTTCGGCGTCCTCCTTAGGCCCATTCGTGAAGCCTTTGTGGGCGACATGCGCACCGCCATCCTAAGCTTGTTCGGCGCGGTTATTTGCGTTCTTCTAATTGCCTGCGCCAACGTCGCGAATCTTCTCCTCGTTCGCGGCGCAGGTCGTACCCGCGAAGTCGCCCTCCGCATCGCCTTCGGGGCCACGCGTCGCCGCATTGTGCGCCAAATGCTCACGGAGAGTCTTGTCCTTGCCCTTGTTGGCGGCGCTTTGGGCATCGCTTTCGCCATAGCGGGCAGCCGCGCCATCACGCAAATGCTTCCCCCAGATATGCTCATGGACGCGGCGGTAACTGTGAATCACGCCGTCCTCCTTTTCGCCGCCGCTCTCATCCTGTTTGCCGCTTTCATCTTCGGCCTTGGGCCCGCCGCGCGCTCCGCCAAGTCCGACATTCACCTCCAACTCAAAGAGGGCAGTGCTGGCACGGGAACTGCTGAGTCGCACAATCGCCTTCGAGCCCTTTTCGTCGTCGCCGAACTTGCCCTTTCCCTTGTTCTTCTCGCTGGCGCGGGCTTGATGATGAAGTCTGTGCACCTACTCCTCTCGGTCAGCCCCGGCTTTCAGCCCGAACGGCTGTTGACCATGAAGATGGATTTGCGCACCGCCCAATACGACAAGGACCCCGCCATTATCAATTTCTGGCAGAACGTGCTGGATCGCGTCCGCGCGCTTCCTGGCGTTCAAAGCGCCGCCCTCGGAACCAACATTCCTCTCACCGACAGCCACGGTCGCAGCGACATCACCATAGAAGGCATGCCTCTGCCGAAGCCCGGCAACTATCCTCACCCTGACTTTCACACCATCAGCGACGGCTACGTCAGCGCCCTAGGCATCCCGCTGCTCCAGGGCCGCGAGTTCGTGCAAACCGATAACGAAAAGGGCGCGCCAGTCGTCATAATCAACGCCAAACTGGCTCGCCAGTATTTCCCCAATGGCGATGCTGTCGGCAAACGCCTCAAGTTCGGCCATCTTGATCCGGCCAAGCCGCCGCAGTGGCTCACCATCGTCGGCGTGCTTGGCGACACCAAAATGTACGGTCTTGCCAACCCCGCTCGCCTCGAGCTCTATCTTCCTTTCCACCAATCTGCGAGCAGCGATATGGACGTGCTTGTCCGCTGCCGCGTAGACCCTTCTGCGATGACCGCCGCCATTCGCAGCGCAATCGCAGCGATTGACAAAGACCAACCCATTTTCGCCATTGCCACAATGCAGGAATTGATCAGCGCGTCGGTCGCAGGGCGAAGATTCACTCTAATTCTCCTCGGCCTCTTTAGCGGTATCGCTCTCGTCTTGGCTGCCATCGGCATCTACGGCGTCATTTCTTACACCGTCGCCCAGCGCACCCGCGACATCGGCATTCGCATGGCTCTCGGCGCGTCGCAAACCCAAGTTCTTCGCGACGTTCTCGGCCTCGGCCTGCGCCTCACCGGCATTGGCCTCCTCCTCGGACTCCTCGGCGCGTTCCTTGCCACGCGTGTCCTTGCGTCTCTCCTTTACGGTGTAGCATCCACCGACGCGCTCACCTTCACCGCCGTCTCCGCCGTCCTCACCGTCGTCGCGCTCTTTGCCAGCTACTTGCCCGCTCGCCGCGCCACTCGCGTCGACCCCATCGTGGCGCTGAGATACGAATAGTCGTGCCTGTTTTTGGCGTGACGACGATCCAAGCGCCGGGTAAGTTCGACCACGAGTAAGTAGGTTCCTGTTCGCGATTGACTAGCGAGCAGACAGGCTAAAAGTCCACGCAGGTGTCGCAATTATGGTCCGGTCCCGAGCCCTTCGCTAGTCAGCGGTCGCCACCCTTGGTACGTTGCTCGGCTTAATATTGTGGTTCAGCCGAAAAAAGTTTGTTGGGTCATACTTGTTTTTTAGTGCCACAAGCTGGTCATAATTCTGCCCGTACGCCTCGCGCGCGATTGCCTCTCCTTCATCTGTCACATAATTTCCGTACGACCCCGCCACCAAGAACGGCCTCATCGCTTCCCAACACTCTCGCGTCCATTGCACGTTCTTTTCATCCTCCGTCGGCGCTGCCCAGATCGACCACGCCAGAAAATTCCATTCATATTGCCGGTGCGGAAACGCCGTATCCGTAGGTGCGACCCGCCTCGCCACCCCATTCCAGTGTTCGATGAACGGCGCGAAGGTGTACGGCGAAGGACTCGTTGCCACAAACTTCACCATCGTGTGGATTCCCTCGTCACTTAGCTCTCTCAAGAAATTGGATTTCGTATAGACGCGACGTCCCGGAGGAAAAAACGACTCAAACATGCTTTGGATCTGCACGTAGCTCATCGGGCTCAGCGCATCCGCAAGCGGCGACCCAAATGTCCGCAGAGGTTTCAACACCTTTTCTCCTTCAGCCAAAGCTCCACAGTAGCAGGCCGCTATTCCAAACACTGGTACTCCATCAGGAAGTCGAAACGAACCTCCTTGCGTGACCAGATCGTCCGGGCTGTCCGCCGCAAATTCTCTCCAAAACTTCACCACTTCCTCTGCTTTCTCCGCCGGATAAAACACCGCACCGCCAAACACCGGACCAACTTCATGTAGCCGGAATTCCAGCGATGTCACCACTCCGAAATTTCCGCTGCCTCCTCGTATCCCCCAGAACAAGTCCTGATTTTCACTTGCGCTCACCGTTAGCATTTGCCCGTCGGCGGTGACTACATCTGCTCCGATGACGTTGTCCACTGCTAGCCCATACTTTCCATGCAACTGGCCCCACCCTCCTCCCAACGTCAGCCCAGCCATCCCTACTGTTGGCACCACACCTTGCGTGGTCGCCAACCCGAACGCCTGCGTCTCCCGGTCGAACTCGCCCAACTTGACGCCGGTTTGCGCTCGCACCGTCCGTCGCACGGGGTCCACTCGGATACCTTTCATCATCGACATGTCGATCATGAGGCCGTTATCGCACACGGACTTCCCGGCCACGCTGTGGCCTCCCCCACGAACCGCCACCAGTAAATCGTGCTCACGCGCAATCCGTACGCAAGCCAGCACGTCGGCAACTCCAGCGCACCTGACGATCACTGCCGGTCGCCGGTTAATCATCGCGTTAGGTAGAGTCCGCGTCGTGTCATATCCCTCCTCGCCCGGACACAATACTTGTCCACGAATGGACGACCTCAGTTTCTGAAGAGCGAATTCGGAAACCATCGGAGACTCCTAATCAATAGAGTTGTCGATTGTTTATCCTGGAAGGGCCCCGTTCTTTCGGCGGATTATGACTGAGCCTCATGAGAAAGTCGAGAACGGCCCGAATTGGCACCTCCCGTCAAGTTCTGGTCTGTTCGGGAAACCGGTAACTCGTGAACTCGTGAACTGGACAAACCGAGACTTCCGATGTTAGATCGGTGAGTGTTTGAGCTGGAGAACACCAATGCGGAATAACATTGGCCAAGTGATTGTACTGACTGCGTTGTTTTGTTGTGTGATGACTGGCCAGGCGAGGGCGCAACAACAGCCACCCGAGGATCCGGAGGACGATAAGAAGCTAGGGCTCTGGCTTGATCAGGGAATTTCGACTGGTCTCACGCCCAGCAAGTCCTTGGAAATCGAATTCCACGAACGATATGACGAGGTAGTCTCGAACCTATACGAGTACTTTGTTCAGGGTGGCCTCGCGTTTCGTGTGCGGCCATGGCTGACAGTAACTCCGCTGTATCGATATCAACGCTTTCCCGGAAATCCCACAATTGCTTACGAAAACCGTTTACTTCTGAACGTTACGATGAGCACATCGCGTGGCGCATGGCGGCCGAATCTGAGAACAATCGTGGAGGGGCGGTTTCCCGACAATCGTGTAGCCTCGGCACGGTTTCGATTTCGACCTGGGGTCGACTATACGTTGCCATTGCGAATGAAGCGGCGCCCAGTGCTGGTCGTGAGCAATGAGTTTTTTATCGTCCCCGGAACCAATAGCTTTGCGGCTGGTGGCAGCTTTACGCAAAACCGTTTTCAGGTGGGGGTCCGGCTACCCATTACTGATTCGTTTTCGGTACGACCTTATTATCTATTGCAGTCGGTAAATCTGCCCACGGGCTGGGAAACCAACGAAATTATTGGTATCTCGGTGGCCGCCAAGATCCTCAATAAGAACAAGTAAGGGAAGGTCATGCAAGGAAACGACTCGGGGTTTGATCAAGCGAGATAGATACGTCTACTGTTAGCTCTCTCACCTACCCCGTCGGAAAACTTGAGGGCATCTTCTGTAGTCCGCGTTCACGACGAAAGTTATACCAGTGCTTCCGCCAAGCGCCCGGTTAGCTCTATCAAAGGGGAAATCAAGAAAAAACACACCTGCACCGGCCGGACTTTTATTTGCTTCGCGGCCCGCATGATTGAGCAGGATCTTTTCTGATCGTCCGCACCAGTCGCTCGGTTGCGGGACACGTTGGCCCAGCGATTTAGGTTTCCTGTACCTGCGGTTTTCATTGCTACTTTGCAACGATGCCTGTCAGTTTCGAAACCAGCAAAGCAGAACGCGGTCAAATTTTTGGCGACCATGGTTCTATCCGACACTCGTGGCCCATAGCTTTTCTGGTTGTCCGACAGGGGCTAGAGCGAGCGACACTGGCTACAACTTGACTGAGCCCTGGCTGGCATACCGCTTTCAGTTGCCAGAGGCCTGGCCTCCGAAAAACGTTCACGACGCCGCAAATCGTGACTCTTAGCGTACCGTAGCTATCGTATCGAGCTCCAGGTTCAGTTCCAAAACATTCACGCGAGCTTCGCCCAGAAATCCCAAGTCGCGGCCTTTGGTGTATTTCTCGACCAGAGCGCGCACATCTTCTTGTTTCATCCCGCGCGAATGAGCAACGCGAGAAATCTGAAATTCCGCAGCCGCGGGAGAGATGTCTGAGTCAAGGCCGGAGCCCGAGCTGGTCACCAAATCCACCGGAATCGGAACTGCGGGATTCTCCTTCTGAAGTTTTTGCACGTCGCCTGCTACACGCTCGATTAAAGTCTTGTTCGTGGGTCCCAAATAGGAGCCCCCGCTGGACGTTGGATCATACCCAGTTCCCGCGTTGGACGGCCGCGAATGAAAATATCCGGGTCCGGTGAACGACTGGCCGATGATTCGGGACCCCACGATCTTGCCGTTTTTCTCGATCAGTTGTCCGTTGGCGCGCTTAGGGAACAGCAGTTGCGACAGCCCGGTGACAACCAGGGGATACACCAATCCAAAAATCACAGTCGTCACCAGAGTGAACCATAGCGAGATGAGAAGATTCTTTTTCATAAGTTCCTCAAACAACCCGAAGATAAGTTAACAATACGTCGATGAATTTGATTCCGATAAACGGCGCAATGATTCCGCCCAGGCCGTAGATCAACAAGTTGTTGCGAAGAAGGGCCGCCGCGCCCAACGGCCTGTACCGCACGCCACGGAGAGCGAGTGGAATCAGAGCAATGATAATCAGAGCGTTGAAAATCACGGCCGAGAGGATTGCCGATTCCGGCGTGTGCAGGTGCATCACATTCAGGACGCCGAGGACGGGGAAAGCCGCGGCAAACATGGCAGGTATGATCGCAAAGTACTTGGCAACGTCGTTGGCCACTGAGAATGTGGTAAGGGCACCGCGCGTAATCAATAATTGTTTACCGATTTCGACAATCTCGATGAGCTTGGTGGGATTAGAATCGAGATCCACCATGTTGCCGGCTTCCTTGGCCGCTTGCGTGCCGGTGTTCATGGCCACTCCGACATCTGCCTGAGCCAGAGCCGGGGCGTCATTTGTGCCGTCGCCGGTCATCGCCACGAGCTTACCTTTCGCCTGTTCCCTCTTGATGAGCGCCATCTTGTCTTCCGGCTTAGCTTCGGCGAGGAAATCGTCGACTCCGGCCTGGCGGGCGATGGCAGCCGCGGTCAAAGGGTTGTCACCCGTGATCATCATCGTGCGAATTCCCATGGCGCGAAGATGGTCGAAACGCTCTTTCATGCCCCCCTTGACGATGTCCGTAAGAGCAATCGCGCCCAACACACGGCCGTTCACTGCAACCAGCAGCGGCGTGCCGCCGGCACTCGAAATTTCTCGAACACAAACTTGCAGTTCGGCAGGAACGCTGTTGCCACGGTCGGTACTCAACCGGCTGATTGCTTCAAGAGCGCCTTTGCGAATTTCCCGGCCGTCGATGTCTACGCCAGACATTCTCGTTTGTGCAGAGAAGGGGATGAAAATCGCCGCGTGAGAAGCAAGATCGCGGCCGCGGAGGTTGTAGCGCTCCTTTGCCAGTACAACGATGGAGCGTCCTTCCGGAGTTTCATCTGCTAGCGAAGAAAGCTGGGCGGCATCGGCCAGATAAGCCTCTTCGATGCCTGGCGCGGGAAAGAATTGGGTGGCAGCGCGGTTTCCCAGAGTGATTGTTCCCGTTTTGTCGAGCAACAACACATCCACGTCGCCTGAAGCTTCCACGGCGCGCCCGGACATCGCGATTACGTTGCGCTGAATCATGCGATCCATCCCGGCAATCCCGATAGCCGACAGGAGTCCTCCGATCGTCGTGGGGATCAGGCAAACGAGTAGGGACACGAGTACGAATATGTTTTGTGGAGCACCGGAATAGATAGCAAACGGCTGGAGGGTCACAACAGCGAGCAGAAAGATGATCGTGAGACCGGCCAACAGAATGTTGAGCGCAATCTCGTTCGGGGTTTTCTGACGCGAAGCCCCCTCAACGAGCTTGATCATGCGGTCGAGGAAAGTTTCCCCGGGATTCGACGTAATGCGCACCTTGATTTCATCAGACAGAACCCGCGTTCCACCAGTAACCGCAGAACGATCTCCGCCGGATTCGCGGATGACCGGCGCAGACTCGCCTGTGATCGCCGACTCGTCGACCGATGCCACGCCTTCGATGACCTCACCGTCTCCCGGAATGAAGTCGCCAACGGTGACGACGACGATGTCTCCGGAGCGCAGTTTCGAACTGGCCACGACCTCCATACTGCCGTCACTTTGCAGACGATGGGCTTGGGTGTCCGCCCGCGCTTTGCGCAAAGTGTCCGCTTGTGCTTTGCCCCGGCCTTCGGCCATGGCCTCTGCGAAATTGGCAAAGAGAACCGTAAACCACAACCAAAGCGTGATCTGTAGCCCAAAACTGAGGTGCCCTGCACCGTGAAAAGCATTCCATGCGAGCTGGATCGTCGTCAGCACGGCGCCCACCTCGACCACGAACATGACAGGGTTCTTGACCATCGTCCTTGGATGCAATTTGACGAAGGAATCCAGTACAGCTCTCCCGAGAATTCTCTTGTCCGCTAGTGATTTCACTTTCGCCGGATGATGAAGATGTACCTGATCCATACGCACCTCAGAAAACCTTTCCCGCGTGCATCAGCAAGTGTTCGAGAATGGGCCCCAGACTCAGAGCCGGGAAGAAAGTCAGAGCACCTACGATCAAAATGGTGGAGACCAGCAAGCCCGCGAACAAGCCGCCGGTCACCGGGAATGTCCCCGCCGATTCGGGGACCGTCTTTTTCTTGGCCAGGCTTCCGGCAATGGCAAGCACTGGAATGATCATGAGGAATCGGCCCATAAGTTGAGCCGCGGCCGTGCTCGTGTTGTACCACATGGTGTTCACGCTCAAACCGCCGAAAGCCGAGCCATTGTTCCCGGTCGAGGAGACGTATGCGTAAAGGACCTGCGACAATCCGTGCGGCCCGGGGTTGGAGATGCTCGACGTACCAAAAGGCTTGACGATGGCGACGGCGGAAAAACCGAGGATCGTCAACGTCAATATGAGAATCGCCAGCATGGCCATCTTCACGTCGTATGATTCAATTTTCTTTCCAAGGTACTCCGGCGTTCGGCCGACCATCAATCCGGCAATAAACACGGCCAGAATCACAAACACAACCATTCCGTAGAGACCGGCTCCTACTCCGCCGAAAACCACCTCGCCCAGCATGATGTTGATCAACGGAACCATGCCGCCAAGGGGCGTAAACGAATCGTGTTGGCCGTTGATCGCCCCACAGCTCGCGTCGGTCGTCACGGTAGCAAACAAAGCAGAGTTCGCGATTCCGAAGCGCACCTCTTTGCCCTCCATGTTTCCGCCCGACTGCAGGGCGCTTACTCGCTGATCGGCGCCGGCTAATAGCGGATTGCCTCTTGCTTCTGCCCAATAGGCGGTTGTCACGGCGGCTAAAAACAAGAACGCCATGGCTGCCCACACGGCCCAACCGTGCCGTTGCGAACCCGTCATTCGGCCCAGCGTGTATGTCAGTCCGGAAGGGATTGCGAAGATCAGTACCATTTCAAAAAAGTTCGCGAGGGGAGTGGGGTTCTCAAATGGATGCGCGCTATTGGCGGCAAAAAAGCCACCACCATTCGTGCCGAATTCCTTAATTACCTCTTGCGATGCCACCGGCCCTTGTGCAATCACCTGCTGGGTCAGAGTCTGCGTGGTGGTCTTGCCGTCCGCGCCGGTCACCTGAACCGTCTGAGGTTCGATCAGCTCCACCGTCGTATACGGCTTCAAGTTCTGTATGACGCCCTGGGATACCAGCGCCAGTGAACCAACCAGACAGATGGGTAGCAAGACCCACAACAGACAACGCGTCGCATCCACCCAGAAATTTCCTAGTTTGTCCGTTTCCTTGCGAGCGATGCCGCGGATTACCACGATGGCAAGGACAATGCCGACCGCAGCGGAGGTAAAGTTGTGATAGGCCAGCCCCGCCATTTGGGTGAGGTAACTCATCATGGATTCGCCACTGTACGCTTGCCAGTTCGTATTGGTGGTGAACGATGCGGCCGTACCAAACGCCAACCCAGGCTCCACGTTGCCGAATTTCTGTGGATTGAAAGGCAGCCACTTCTGTGTGCGCTCGATCAGATACAGCAAGACCATGGAGACCCCGCTAAACAGCAGCATCGCAATAGCGTATTCGGTCCAGCGCATCTCATGCTTCTCATCGACGCCCGTCAGGCGATACACGAGCCTCTCGACCGGCCGCAGGATGGAATCGAAGAAAGTCTTCTCCCTGTTGAACACACGCATCATGAAGACGCCCAGAGGTTTGGTGAGTAGCAAGATCACTACAAGAAAAAAACCGATTTGAAACCAGCCATTCGCGGTCATGGGCTAGAACTCCTCCGCCTTCAGCAGCGCATACAGCAAATACCCGAACAGAAGCACACAAATCACCAGCAGTGCCGCATCTCCCACGCTCATAGACGCACTCCTATTTCAAGCGTTCGCAGCCGCGAACGTAGAGAATTCCGATTCCAAAAAACAGCCCGGTCGCCAAGATGAAAACGATGTCAAGCATGTCCTTCTCCCGGAAAAACACTCTGCACCGACAAAGCCAAACATCCAAGACCGCATCTGCAACGCCCTTCACTCCGCTTTCGGTTCCGCGGAGATGGCCGCACCCTATTCCTGACTGAATCTCAGAATTTGTAGATCAAGTCCATTCCAAAGAAGAGCTGGTTTCTGGCCTTCCCGCCGTTGTACGTATCGAGGTCCCACGAGTGATCGAAGCGCAGTTCGGGACGCAGCATGATTGTGGTACCGATATACCGGGTAGCATACAGCGTATTTTCTGTATATTTCGTGGCGAACCCCGGACTACCTCCGTCCTTCTCGTCCGCAACTACGCGGGTGGGAACGTGTTGAAATAGAGCAATCCAGACAATACTAGCCAGACAAAGCCCCTTTTCTGTCCGAACGTCCCCATGTCTCTCTCCTGTCCTACGAGTTGCAAGGAAATTCTGTTTGGAACCTATGCCAAAACCCGCACGAATCATGTGACTTGCGTCGCCGACTGTGGTGAACAAGATCACCCGGGTTAGAGTCTCCTGCCCACGCGCCATGATCTCGCGATCGTTTCGTACACATTCCGTTCGCAGGCCTGGCAACTAAGGCCGCTGCCGCGCGCCCGCACAGCTACGCTTGTCGGCCGCACGGAGCTGGCCGCGAACCGGCCCTGTCTTCCCGTGGCCCTCCCAGAGCCGATGATGTGAAGGTCTTGTGGCTCACGGTTCTGACGCTCCTCGGTCGCCGAGCGAGTTTTTCTCTTACGTTGCGTCTCTTGTATCCAATAAACCAGAACGCAAAGGTAAAACCCGCAAGCCAGAAAGCAAATCGCTGTTAGGACGATTCTCATAGCACTACGGCGCATACGAGGTCAGCCTGCGCACAGCCACGCAGCTGAGCCCTCGCCAACCAAGGACACCATAGCGAAACCGTGTTGAAGAAGTCCTAAGCGATCTATTAGGATTGCGTAAAGAACGGCCCACGGATCTTAAGAAACAACCACTTAGCGCTGACGTCTCCCTGCCAATGGTTTCAACCCGATCCCCTCGGGTCCGGTTGGAGGCTGCGGTGTAGGTATTCTGGAGGGCCCCGTACCACGGCGATTGCCGCCGGACTGTCGAAGACATTTCATGTCACCGAGCGCGTGCGACTTCGATTTGAAAGTACTTTTACCCAATCGATTGATCCATCCGAACTTCGCCACGCCTCCGACGAACGTTACTCCCTCGTCTTTTGGCATTGTTCAAAGTGTTCAAACCGCAGAAATCAGCGGAAATCGGACGGGCCCAAGTTTCCCTGCATCTCGAACTCGAAACAAGCTCCAACCGATCGTCCCGGACAGCGGGGTCTCCATAAACCCTTCAAAAACTCTCATTTCCGGCCTTTCCGGAATCATCCAACAACTCGCGCAATTCTGTTAGCTCCGCCTTGGAAGCCTTTCGAGCCGCCAGTGCCAATCAGTAGAGCCTTGGCCGACCCGTCAAAGGCGCGCTCTAAGAAATCTCCTGCATGCAAGTTGGCGTTGGGTCCACTCTCGCGGTTTTGCCGCTGCGTAAACATGGGCCCGCTGTGTTTCATCCCGGCGCAGCAGTCCCTTGTCGGCCATGATCTGCATGAATTTCAGGGTGGTGCTGGATTCGGCGGGACGTCGGCGGCTGATCTCATACACTTCCCGGACGGTAGCTGGTCCGATGCTCCAAAGTGCGGTCAGTATTTCCAGCTCGGCATTGGTCGGTCGTGGTGGCTTGTCGCTCATGTAGTAAGAACTTACTAGTAGTAAGGTCTTCCTAAGTCAACAAAATTGTTTGCAGTTTGACTGAAACGATCGTTCAACTCCCGGCGTCGCGTACTCGGAAATCACTTGAGATCCATACGGACGAGTATGGCGTTAACCAAGCACCTGCCGCGCGACACTTGAGTCTGTTCTTGCAGGTTCAATAAAATCCGATACGTGTTTCGACCAAGTTGCAGCAACAAAATGTCGCTGTTGATGTCCATGTTGTGGTTGTGCTGCAGAATCCGAAAGGCAAAAATTAGTGAGGCACCTGCTTTGCAAATCGAGGATGTATAATCTGTTCCCCGCCGGAGGTGCTCATGACGACTTCTCAAGGAGCGATAGATCAGACAAAACAGGAAGCGTTCGTGCCTGGCGCAAGAGGTATCGTGAAGGGCGACTGGGCAAGAGCAGCAAACTCCTACCTGTAACAGTTTCGGACATTGCAGAAAGTAAATGCAGGCGAGCTGGCAGTATGTCTGCGCCATCGGCTGTCGGGACGATGGAGATAAAACTTTCGAGAGGAACACACTTCGCATCGCCGGAGCTGTGGACGTGGTGGCGTTGCGTGCGGTACTCGCGTGTCTAGTTAGCGGGGTGATCGGGCTACCGGCAGGAACGCGCATCTGGATCGCCGCAGGCGTAACGGATCTTCGTCTCGCCTTTACGGGCCTGAGCGGGCCGGACTACTTCGCTATCGTCTGCCAAGAGCACTTTGATTGGCATGGTGACCCTCCCCATATCAACGGTCCTGCTCAGAAAGCTCAGGCGTTTCGGGTACATTTATCGGCTATTGCAACTCGTAGTTTGAACACAGGAGCCGGGTCGCTATAGGTGAGCACGATGGCATCATGGCACTTCGAATGCACGAATTGTCATCAATCCTTTCGACACTCTGAGATTGAAGACAAACTGACAAACATGTACCTTCCCGAGAAGCCCATTTTCCCTAAAGGTGGTGCCGAATTTGAGTGCCCACACTGCGGCCACAAAGCGACATATCAGCAACACCAACTGGCTTACCGACGAAGCTAGGAGTCTAATGGCTTACCGTTCGGAGGGTTTGTTCAACTTTGAACATTTTCGAGACTTGTCCTGGTGGAGCGTGGCGGGGCAGAGGAACGAGCATCCCGCGAACGGATGACGAGGCTCTGGGTCATTTCATCCGAAGGGTGTGAACCCGTCCACACTTAGGAAAAGAATGCCTCGCCGAGTTGTACTCTTCTGAGGGACGGCACGAGCTTATCCCAAACCAACAGTTTTGAGATGAACGCGGCAGCCCCCGCTCGCTCCATTTGGTCTATCATCTCAGGGATGTCGTACTGGCTGAGACTTAAAATTTTCACTTGTGGCAGCGCCTTGCGAAGTAGCCGCGTCGCCAGAATTCCGTCCATCCGTGGCATTACGATGTCCATGATTACGACATCGGGTCTAAATTCCAATGCTTTGACGAGTGCATCGCTGCCATCAACAGCTTCGGCACAAATCTCGATGTCCTTCTCTTCGGAAAGGACCGCGCGCACACCTCGACGGATGAACTCTTGGTCATCTGCAATCAGGACGCGCATAACAGCACCTCTCCCGAGACTCCGCTCAAATTGCAGCCGAAGCAATACATGATTGTCCTTAGCAGCTAAGTACCTGATTCGCTTTAGTGAGCCAGATAAGGACACGGGATGGGAAGAGACTCCCGGCGTACGGGGCGCATTACGGCGTTATATCATCGCGGTGAGTGGTTCGACTTCTTAATTATCGGTCTGAAATCGTGGCAGGAGCAGCCCGGATACACACAAGGGCTGGCGAGTGCGCCGTTGTGTGCCCGTTTGATATGGTGAAGTCCGAGGCCATGACTACAAACACATGCCTTCTCGAACTGACTTCCGCTCCTCAACATAAGTGCCTTTTGGCCGTGACGGCGGTTACATCAGATGACCTGTCACAGTAGCTACACGCTATGTGCAACCGTTCGGCATCCACTGTTTACAAATTCGTTTCGCTGCTGACACGGCTCTAGTCGCTACGGGAAGATTGCAATGTGGGCAGACGAACAAGAAGACGTGAACGAACCGGGCAGCCATCAAGTCGAAGTGTACACCTGCTGTGTTGGAGAAAGGCTCCACAATACCCTTCAAGCTGGCCCGGACTTTACACCAATTCAAGTTCGAATTTACTTGAAAACAGAGAGATACCGAGCAGGATTGCATCGTAGGTGAGTTGCAGTATGTCGAGTTCTACGACCGGTTCATTCGCTCAGAAACAATAGGATCCCCGCAGGGCAACCGCCACATGCGGCGTTTACTTAATCAAGCGATCGGGTCCATTGCCCATCGACAGTATCGGCGGATCTGGCTGATCCTGCACCGGGGAGTCCGTTACGAAGAACGCGGCCCCGCCGTCACCAAGCAGTCAAAGCAAAAGCGCACTACGAGAATGATCCGGCAACTCCGGAGTCTGGGCTACCGGATCGATCCACCGAATCCTCAACCCAACGAAGCACAAGCGTAGTGATTTTCGACTCTGGGTACCGGGACCGGGCGGTTAGTTCGGAGTGGCCGAACTAACGGGAAGCCATTTGAGCCCTCACTATCCGAACGGATAGCGGCCTATCTGATCGGCGAGTGAATCGACGATGTTCGCCTTCCGTAAGCTAAGAAAATCGAAACCCGCGCTAACCCTTCATCCATGAAGAACTTGCTCTTATCCCCGAACGCACGACTCCTCATTCAGGCCGACTCCTCCGGATCACCACCCGGCGCGAACCGGATTGAAGTCAGCTCGGTAGCACCTCGACTGAGGGCACAGATTGAAAGGATCCGGAAGGAAATCGTCGCGGCCAGACGATTGAGAATGCAGCCGATGCGCGAGATTTTAATCCCGGCAAGGATTTCGCGCGCGACTTGGCACGGGCCGTGCTCCCTCTTAAAACGTGAGCAGCAAGGGAAACCGGGAAGGGCAAGCGCCTTTCCACGGCTCTCCACTTTCTGAGACGAAGGAGGCTATATGAAAAACCTACGCTCTATCCTCGGTGTCCTGACTGTGCTCTTGATGGCCACGGCCGCTCAGGCTCAGCAAACACATCTTAAAGCTAATGTCCCATTTGACTTTGTCGTCGGCCACCGCGCCTACCCAGCCGGCGAGTATTCCCTCAAATCCATCGTCAGCGACGGCTCTGTCATTCAGATCACTAACGCGCAGGAAGCCACGTCCGCCGACGTACTGTCTCACTCATGCTCGAATAAGACATACGCTGACAAAACCAAACTCGTCTTCCGCCGTGTGGGCGACAACTATTTCCTCTACCAGATTTGGACTGAGGGTCGTCTGTCCGGACGCGAGTTCCCAAAGAGCAACATCGAACTCCGCCTTGCGCACAACCAGGAGAAGTCCGAACTCGTGATCGTGGCCGCAAACATCTCGCAGTAGTGAGATAGTACGACCTTACCCAACTACATTGAGCGCTGTGCCGAGAGGGAACGCGGAGGCGTTCCCTCTTTTTATGTGCGATGACTGTACGCTTCAGCTGAGTAAGCTTGCGCTCGTTTCCGAACAATCTCAAAACCAATCGTCATCTAGTGTGCTGTCCCGTAAACACGCTCACATGGTCGTTCGACTTTAGCGAAGATTGAATCCGATGGCAGTCCAGACGAACGCTTGTGCATGGCGGTTGGCATTCTGGACGTAGTGGTCGATTTTCTTGAACCAGTTCCTTGTCGCTGCTAAAGGCTCCCCGGCGAAGAGCTTGTTGCGTGATGCGATTGAACCAAATTTCCACCTGATTCAGCCCGGAGGCATCGGTCGGAGTGAAGTGTACGTGGAACCGTGGCCGTGCGGCGAACCATCGTCTAACTCGCAGATGTTTGTGCGTGGCGTAATTATCCACGACGATGTGCACTTCCAAGTTCTTCGGTACGCTCTTCTCAATCTCCCGGAGAAAACTCAGATACTCCTCATGCCGATGATGCGGTCGACATTTGGAACAAAATGTTCTCGCGACCGCGCTACTTATTCGTAACGCAATGCTTCGACTGGATCGAGACGGGCTGCTTTAACGGCGGGATATATCCCAAAGAAGAGACCAACGCTCATCGAAACAGCCACAGCCAGAATGATGGACCAAAGGGGAATCGAAGAGGGCAGGCTCGGGGCTGCGAGGTTGATCAGCAGGCTGATCCCGACGCCAAGGATAACGCCGATTACGCCTCCAGCGCCCGTCAGCACAATGGCTTCGATCAGAAATTGCCATATGACGTCACGTCGCCGCGCGCCGATCGCTTTGCGCACGCCGATTTCGCGGGTGCGTTGGGTCACAGACATGAGCATGATATTCATGACCCCCACGCCACCGACGAGAAGTCCGATCGAGCTGATCACGGAAGTCAGCAGAGCGACCGAAGAGGTGATCTGCCGAAACTGGTCGGCGATTTGCTGCGCGCTCGAGATGCCGAAATTGTCAGGGCTGCTGTACGGGACATTTCTCCGGCGGCGCAACACCCCGCGGATTTGGTCTTCCGCTTCTGCCATCTGGCCGGGGTAGGCTACGGCTCCAATGAAGTGCTCGTCGTCCTTCGGGTTATGTTTGCGATACGTCCGATAGGGGACCATCACCGCTCTGTCGGCGGATTGATCCTTGACGAAGCCGCCCTTGCGCGGCTCAAGAACCCCAATCACCTCGTAGGTGACGCCCTCCACCAGAACGGGGCTTCCCACCGGATTGCTGTCCGGATACAAGGTCTTGGCGATATCCGAGCCGATCAACGCCACATCCAAGCGATGTATGTTTTCGGCCTCGCTGAAGAAGCGTCCCTGCTGTGGCCGCGAATTAAACACTTCTTCGGTAGACGGCAGCGTCCCGTTGTAATCCACCCCGGCAACTTCCTTCCCCAAATACCGCGCGGTGACAGGTTGGGTCGGTGGCCCGTCCTCAACAATGCGCGGAAATACGCTGGCGGTAACCGCGCGAACGGCCGAGCAAGACTGCTCGATGGCCTCGGCATCTTCTAGCGTCAAAGGTTTGCGCTCGCGCTCCTCGGGAGTAAGCCGCCCAGTATGGATGCCTGGATCGAACCGAAAGATGAACAGCGTCTCCGGACCGTAGTCGCTCAGATAAGCACTCACGTCTCCATAAACACCAACGAGAATGGAGACCACGGAGAGCAACGCCGTAATGCCGATGACCACCCCCAACACGGTAAGGAACGAGCGCATCTTGTTCTCACGAAGGGTCGTGAGGGCCATCTGGGCGTTTTCGCGGATCTGCATACTCATGAGAACTCTACCCGCTCTAGATCTCCTGGCGCAGCGCTTCAATGGGCTGCAAACCCGCCGCCTTCCTTGCCGGATAGACGCCGAAGAACACACCCACCGCCGCCGAAATCAATTCGGCGGTGAGGACTGCGGAAAGGGGTACGGACATCGGAACAGCCGTGGTCGCTATTGTCAAGAGGGTAATCATATACGCCAAGGCAACGCCGATGACCCCGCCAACGGCGGCGAGGACGGCTGCCTCGATCAAGAATTGCAGCATGATGTCGCGGCGGCGAGCACCCAGTGCTTTGCGGATTCCGATTTCGCGAGTGCGCTCGGTGACGGCGGCAAGCATCACGTTCATGATCACCACTCCACCTATCACCAGGAATACGGAAACCACTCCAACCATGGCCGTAGCGATCACGCCGGTTAGATTTTTCCAAAGGTCCATCAGCGTCGCCGAATCCAAAATGCCGAAATTATCCGTCTCATTGGGCGACAAGTGGCGCCGCGCGCGCATCAAAGCGCGCGCTTCGTCCTGCGTGCGCTCCATCCAGTCCGCCCCGCGTGTCTGCACGTTGATCCATATCCCATCGTAGGCCCCATATATCTTGAAATAGGTCTGAACCGGAATGTACGCGAAATTATCCTGCGATTGGCCGAATACCGTGCCCACGGTTTTCGCAACACCCACCACCTGGAAAGGCCTCCCGTCGATGAGCACCTCGCGCCCGATGGGGTTAACGTTTGGAAATAGCTTTGTGGCCAAGTCGTTGCCGATCATGGCCACTAGCGCGCGGCTCTCATCGTCCCCATTCGAGATGTACCGGCCGATCACCGGTTCCTCGACGTCGATTTCTCCCATATTCGCGGTGACGCCGCGGATGCTGCAGTCTTCCAGGCTTTGCGAGCCCACCCGCACTTTCCCGGAGGTGCGCAGTTCCACTCCCACGCGGGACGGCAGTTTCATGTCTTCGCGCAAAGCTTCATAGTCCTCCCAAGTCACTTTTTTGTTGCGCCGGTTTGCCTTAACGTACTCCTCCACATCGGTGATGAGGGGAAATCGCGTGAGCAGAAAAACATTGGATCCGAGATTCGCCACACGATCAGCAATATAGCGGTTTACGCCGGAAATCAGCGCGACCACTACGATCAGAGTGGAAACTGAGAGGATGATGCCCAGCAGCGTCAAAAAGGAACGCATCTTGTGTGCGCGCAATGTCTCGAGCGCCACATTGATTGGTTCGCGAAGCGGCACTCGCCGTCTCATGGATGCGTCCTCTTACCTTTTTACCTGCATGAAAGCCACGGTCCGAGGCTCGGAGAATATACACCCTCCCAGCTGCAGCGAACTACTCTATTCAATACACGAACCTTGGTTGCCGGTAAACGGATTGCTGTTCATGTAAGTCCCGGTACCCAGGGTCCCGAACAAACCGGATGGACTTGAGGAGGCACGCTTGAAAGCTTGCCAGAGAATCTGCTGGTTGCGTTTCGCCACGCTGCCGCCGAGCGTCGAACGCCTACACCAAAGAAATTCCGACGAAAAAGAGAAACGGAGCAAGATGCGCACCACCGGGCCCACCGCATGGATATGGCTTGCTGTCAAAGAAAACCCAAGTGCCGCAGCCCGTCGAACGTGGTTGGGATTTAACGCGGTTGTGGATATTGCGTTGTTGACCTTTCCCCTTAAACGCTAGCGCGTTCGGACACGCGAGCAATTCGGTAGTGCTCGAATAAGTCCCGGTTAACTACGAACTAGCGCCAGGCTGTTTCACCCGTGCCGGAGAGGGCCCTGTCGAGATAGGTTGCCGCGCTGATTAGTGCGAGATGCGTGAACGCTTGAGGAAAGTTTCCGAGGTGTTGGCCGTTCGACCCAAGTTCCTCTGAATACAGGCCAAGATGATTGGCGTATCCTAAAAGCTTCTCGAACAATAGCTGCGCCTTTTCCAATTCACCCGCACGTGCCAGACACTCGACATACCAAAACGAGCATGCGGTGAAGCTGCCCTCTCCCCCTGGAAGGCCGTCCACATGTGTGCTTTCGACCTCATACCGGCGGACAAGCGTGTCTTCGATCAACCTGTTTTCGATTGCTCTCATGGTCGAGAGCCACATGGGATCGACCGGACTAATGAACCTTACCATGGGCATCAGGAGTGCCGAGGCATCCAAATCTTCCGTCCCCTTCGCTTGCACAAACGATTGCAGCCGCTCGTTCCAGAAGGCTGTGAAAATGTCATTCCGAATTTCGTCCCGCGTGCGTTGCCACACATCGAGAGGACCCGACAGCGAACGCTTCTGTGCAAGGCGCAAAGCTCTGTCAAAGGCCACCCAGCACATTACGCGGGAGTGAAGAAATTCTTTCGCTCCCCCACGGACCTCCCATATTCCTTCGTCAGGCCGACGCCAGTTTTTTGCCAGCCACTCAAGGAGGCGCTGAACATCCGACCACCCGGCATGGGATATGGGGTCGCCGTATTTGTTCGCCAGGTAAACGGAGTCCATCATTTCGCCGTAAATGTCTAACTGCAGCTGCTGATAAGCGGCGTTTCCAATACGCACTGGCCGGGAATTCTCGTAGCCGCTGAGATGACCCAACGTAAGCTCGTCGAGCTTTTGCCGGCCATCAATTCCATACATGACTTGCAATGGTCCCCGCTCTGCGTCGTCACTCAGCCGCCCTTTCAGCCAACTTATGAATGCCTCTGCTTCCTCGACAAAACCGAGTCGGATCAGCGCATACAGGGTGAAGGTAGCGTCTCGCAGCCACGTAAAACGATAGTCCCAGTTACGCACTCCCCCGATGCTTTCCGGCAGCGAGAATGTCGGCGCCGCAATTAAGGACCCATGCTCCCGACTGATGAGCAACTTCAACATCAAAGCCGACCGCTGTACCATTTCTCGCCACCGGCCTTTGTACTTCGATTTTGCGATCCATGACTTCCAGAAGCGCGCCGTCTCCTGGAAGCGCTGTTCCACTAGTTCCATCTCCGGCTGTTGTCCTTGCGGACGTACTCCACCCAGCACAAAGGTCGCGGTTGCGCCGGCCTGCAAAGTGAACTCTGCGGTCACGTCCTGCGATTGCGGCTCCAGCGCGCACGTGGAATACAACGCCATGGGCGAGCAACGTTCTTCGTCCGGGAAAAATATCGCGCAGCCATCCGAGATTTCCGTTCGATGTGGAGAAGTTGCGTAGTTGAATCGCGGCTGGCAACACATTTTGAAGGGCACATTACCTCGTATAACGGCGACCGTGCGCACGATCTCATTCGGCTGCTCCCCATCTTTCTCAATGGGCATATAATCTGTCAGCTCAGCTACACCTTCTTCGGCAAGGAATCGCGTCAATAGAATGTTTGTTTCCGGTAAATAAAGTTGGCGCACCCGCGCCTTGGTGAGCTGCGGTTCGATCTGAAAGCGACCGCCTTCCTTGTCATCGAGCAGCGCCGCAAACACTGTGGGGGAATCAAACTCGGGGTAGCAAAGGAAATCGATCGAGCCGTCCATGCCTACCAGTGCAATCGACCGCATGTTGCCGATAACGCCGTAATTCTCGATGGGCTGAAAGCTCATATGTTGGATGACCCCGTATAATCACACAGCAAAAAGGATGAGTTTTCTGCCTCCGATTTACCGCAGCTCGAATTATACGGTCAAGTCAACCGATTAAACGCGGAAACCGTCCAACTGGGTCCCGGTACCTAAGTGCTCTCGCTCGGAATTACGGTGACTGACCTGCCCCCCGTTTTAATCCAGTCATAAGTTAACACTTCGGATTTTTTGTACATCCTTTTGCCCCCACAGCGGTGTTACCGAGACGACCGGCGTGGGGGGAGACGCCGGTCGCACGGAGACCGTGGCCATGGAGGCCCATTCATGAAGTTCAGAGGTGGGGAATTTCCGACCGGTACAACGGGGAATTTTCAATCGGAATTGACAAGATCAATCGCTTTCAGAATCTTACGCCGCTAATCAACTGAAACAGGGCCGTAAAACTGGGGGTTTTGGTCCCAGTGTGGTCCCAACGAGATTGAATTGGTCCGAATGCGGTGCTTTGGCGGTCGAGACCTGCTTGCCCAAAAACGTGTAGCGGGGTTTTGGGCGGGCGGTCACAGCCCCATCTCCAAAACTGAATGCGACCCCTCAAGGGATCCGATCAATGGTCTTGCACCAAAGCGGCCGAAGCCGAGGGCAGCGATGGAGTGCGCGATGTTTGCGGCCGGGTCGTATCGTTCGCGACCAGTGCCTGGGCTTGTTCAAGCTCCTTGACTGTCAAAATGTGAGTAAGCGACTTGCGGCCCTCGGCAGCTGCCTTAACGCCGGCAGCCATGGCGCGTGAGTACCAGAAGTACGCGGCGACATGGTCAAGCGGAACCCCCTGTCCGCTTTCGTATAAGAACCCAAGATCAGCCTGAGCATAGGGATCGCCTTGCTGGGCTGCAAGACGTTTCCAGTGTGCGGCTTCGTTGAAGTCAATTGGAACCCCGAGCCCTTTATAGTAAAGGTACCCCAGCACGTGCTCGCTCTGACAGTCGCCTTGCTCGGCTGCGGCGCGAAACCACTTCGCGGCTTGGGCGTAATCGCGAGGTGTAGCTTTGCCCTGAAAGTAAAGATAGCCGAAATTGCGTTCGGCGTTCGTATCTCCATGCTCGGCCGCAGAGCGATACCACTCAAATGCAGCGCCCAGATCTTTATGGACACCGTGACCGGTGTAGTACAGATTGGCGAGATTGTTCTGCGCGGTGAGATGACCTTGGAGTGCAGCAGCCCGATAGTTTTCCGCCGCTTTGGTGTAATCGCGGGGGAGGCCCAAGGCGTTCTCGTAAAGATAGCCGAGCATGCATTGCGCTGGAGCGTAATGCTGGGCGGTGGAGGACCGCAGCAAATTGAGAATCAAGGGATAATTGGGCGGGCGGCCGGTTTGAAAAAGATGAAAGGCCAGTTGGAACTGAGCGGCAGGATCACCCGAGGTTGCGCGGGCTTCAAGCTCTCCAGCGGCAACCACCGGAACAAAAGGACGAGGCGGCGGTTCAGTCTGCGCGCAAAGAGTCGGAGTCAGCACCAACAGCAGGGGCCACACGTTTGCTCTCATGGGATCCTCCGGCGGTGACGCAAGGGCCAGTTGCGTTCGCGGTTGCATTTGAAAATCGGAGCCAACTAAGATGAGAGGGGGTTAAATGAAAAGCGCCGACCCGCGAGGGTAGCGCTTCTCCTGGGATCGCATCGCTCCGGCGGCCAAACCAGAAGCGAGGTGATCCGTTTAACCCCTCCCGATTCCATCTACTTCAAACTGAAACGCATTGCAGCCCGGTTTTGTTCGCTCACGGGCGCTGGTTTCCCGATTTTTCCCCCTTTTCCTTCGCCACGGATTTCGATTTCTCTAGAGAGACGTTCGAAGACCGCAAAAGTTTCGAAGAGAACTGATCTTTGCCGCGAAAAACATATTTTTGTCTTGACACGTAGAAGTTCTATGGATATAAGCATAGAACAGCTATGGGTTCTATGGAACAAGAAAAAAACGAAGTTCTCAAAGGCACGCTGGACATGCTGATCCTGAAGGTCGTAGCTTTCGGCCCCATCCACGGGTACGCCATTTCACAGAGAATCCAGCAGATATCCAGAGATTTTTTCCAGGTACCGGAAGGTTCGCTGTATCCCGCGCTGCACAGGCTAGAGGACCGCGGTTGGCTGCAAGCCAAGTGGGAAGAAACGGACTCGGGACGGGACGCGAAGTTTTACACGCTTACACGCGCGGGGCGAAAGCGGCTTGGCGCGGAAATGATCAATTGGGAGCGTCTGTCGGAAGCGGTCGCGTTGATTCTCAGGGCGGCAGAGTAGGAGTTCCGGTGACGGGTTGGCTCCGTCGTTTGTTTCGGAAACGGCTGACGGAAAAGCGGCTGGACGCGGAGTTGCGTTTCCATCTAGAGCAGCGGATCTGCGATTTCATAGCTTCCGGCATGAGCCCGGAGGAGGCGCGGCGGCGCGCAAATCTTGCCTTCGGCGGACTGGAACAGGTGAAGCAAGATTGCCGCGACGCCCGCATGGAGAACCACTTTGAGGATTTTCTTCGCGACCTTCAGTACGCCTTTCGCAGCCTGCTGAAGGATCGCCGCTTCGCGCTGATCGCGGTTTTCGCGCTCGCACTCGGGATCGGCGCGACCACGGTGATGTTCAGCGTTCTCTACAATGTCGTCTTCGATCCTTTCCCGTACAAGGACTTTCAGCACTCCGTCATCTTCGAGATGTGGGATTTGACGGGTGCGCAAGAGCAGGAAGCCCGCTTTCACTACAGCATCCCGGAGTTTCTGGCTATCCGCGAGCAAAACCATGTCTTCGAAGACATCATCGGAAACTATACGCTGGATGTCCTTTATACGGACGGAAAGGGCACGCGGCGCTTCCGTGGCGGGTATATCACCACCAATGGCTTTGACTTTCTTGGCGTTTCGCCATTTCTTGGCCGTGCGTTCTCGCCCGACGACGTCAAACCGGGCGCTCCGCTCGTGTTCATGATGAACTACCGGCTTTGGCAAACGGAGTTTAGTAGCGATCCGAGGATTCTCGGCACGACATTCTTTCTGAACGGCAAGTCACGGACACTCGTCGGCATCATGCCGCAGCGCTTCAACGGGTACAACGCGAGCCTGTGGCTTCCTTTGGGATTGAGTCCCGGTGCCGACGGCACTGTTTTTCCGGTCAAAGATCCCGATGCGATCTGGGCGCTGGCGCGTCTCAAAAAGGGTGTCAGCGTGGAAGCGGCCGCCGCTGATCTCGATGCGATTCTGCATCGCCTCGCGCAAGCCAATCCCGGCGAGCTTTATCCAGAGCGGTTCAAGATTCATACGCGCACGCTGCTGGATTTCGTAGTCGGCGATTTCAAGAAAACCCTCTACGCCTTGCTTGCCGCCGTCTCCATGCTGCTGTTGATCGCCTGCATCAACGTGGGGAACCTGCTGCTCGCCAGAGCAACGGTCCGCGAAAGGGAGATCGCCGTCCGGGTTTCTCTGGGTGCCAGCCGCGGACGATTGATTCGCCAGCTTCTGGTTGAGAGTCTCGTGCTCGCCGCGGCGGCTTGTCTTGCCGGGTGTGTCTTTGCCTATTTTGGCCTAAAAGGCCTGGTGGCCATCATTCCGCGCGGTCCCATTCCAGAGGAAACCGTGATCGGTCTGAATACCGCCGTCTTGCTCTTTGCGCTTGCCATCGCCGTTCTTACCACGCTCATTTGCGGTCTTGCACCCGCGCTTCACGCCGTTCGCGGCAACCTTCAGGTTCGCATAACCGGCAGCGGCAAAGGCGCGGGCGATGGTTTTCGCCACGGGAAGCTCCGAGCTGGTCTGGTAATCGCGGAAGTTGCGCTCTCGATCATGCTCTTGACGGGCGCCGGACTGATGATGCGCAGTTTTTTCGCGCTTACTCATGCTGATTTGGGTTTCGATCCGCGACACATGCTCTACGCGCGAGTGATTCCGGCTGGGGGCGACCATTCCGAAATGGCTACCCAGAACCAGCTCTTTTTCGAACAAGTTCTCCGGCGAGTGAAAGCGTTGCCCGGCGTAGTCACAGTCACGGAATCCTTGGACCTTCCTCCGCTAGAAGGAGCGGGCAGCTACATAACCGTATTGGGAAGACCGCTACACCAGCACGCGGACTCTATGCTCGATCTTTGCGGTGAATCCTACTTTCAGACGCTCGGCATTCGGCTGCTGCGCGGCAGACTGATTTCCGAAATGGATATCGGTTCAGCGCGGCACGTGGCTGTCGTCAACCAGGCGTTTGCGAGCGCTTACTTTGGAAACGAAGATCCTCTCGGACAAAAAATTAAGTTTGACGTCTTCGATCATTTGCCCGGCACGCCGCACGACGCTTATTTCGAAGTCATCGGCATGGTTGCGGACTTCAGGAACCGCGGCCTGCAAGAATCCCCAACACCTGAGGCTTTCCTCCCCTACTCCATCACGGGGATTGGCGAGCGCTTCATCGTCGCGAGAACCGCCGTGGACCCGAAATCGCTGTTGGCGAGCATCCAGCGGGAGATCTGGGCCGTGGATTCGAACGCAGCAGTAACCAGCAATGGATCGATCCAGAACCTGTTGGCCGAGGAAGTCTACACGCGTCCGCAGTTTGAGCTGATCACCACCAGCATATTTGCGGGACTCGGGCTCGCGCTCGTGCTCATTGGCATATTTAGCGTGATGGCCTACACCGTCGCGTTGCAAATGCATGAGATCGGAGTTCGTATGGCGCTCGGCGCCCAGCAGTGCAACGTCTTGACGATGATTCTTTGGAAGGGGCTGCGTCTGATTTCCGTAGGTATGCTCATCGGTGTGCTGGCTAGCCTCGGCCTGACGCGTTTTCTGGCAGGCCAAATCTCCGGCGTATCGACCACAGACCCGTTGACCTTCCTTGCAGTCGTGACCTTTTTTCTCGTTGTTGGCTTGATCGCGTCTTTATTGCCTGCCCGCCGTGCCGCCGGCATCGATCCCCTCGTTGTGCTGCGTTACGAATGATGCCCCAGTGTATGGCTCGTGGTGTTCGCACAAAACGACCGAGTCGCAAAGGGTTTTACCAGCGACCGCACGGCCACCAACGGTTAGCAATCGGCGGATGCATTTCGAACTATCTCCCATCTGTCTCGCCCAAAATCCTCTTCATCTCCGCCGCCGTAAGTCCTTGCTTTACCGCGGAAAATTTTGCCGCTCCAAGCTGCCCAGAAAGAACTGATTCTGGAAACTCCAAGTTGCCAGGCGAGCCTTCACCCATACACCGCCGGCCTCCACAAATTGATTGTGGGGAGAACTGTTAGAATCTGAACGCCATGTCCAGCACAATTGCCAAGCTTTTGAGCAGGCCGATTCCAGAGAAACTGTGGCACTGTGGCACTACACCTCGATTGCGGTCAGGAATGATGTTGGGAAGATCGTGATGGAATGTGTGATCGAGACCAAAGCGAACGTGATTCTGGATTTTATCCACGGATTACGCGGAGAGTTGCAGGCCACCTTTGAAGAAGGAACCTGGGCCACCTGGTTGTACGACCTGCTAAAGCCACATGTAGCGAAATTAGTGGTCTGCGATCCGCGGAAGAACAGCAGACAGGGGAACAAGAATGACCGGATCGATGCACGCGAGCTGTCCGACCGGTTGTACATGAACAAGCTCAGCTCGGTCTATCACGGCGGAGCAGGCGTCCGCATACTGCGGGAACTGGCACGCAGCTAGTCTGACCATCAGCAAAGATCTCGCACGAGTCATGTCCCGGGTAAAGGCCATCCATCGCAGCTGGGGTATTCCTTGTACCGGCAAGCAAGTCTATGCGCCGCGCCATCGTGCCGAGTGGCCGGCAAAGATCACCGAGGTGGGAGTGCTTCGCCGGGCGGAGTTTTTGGAATCTGGAGCGGGCGAATCGACCCACGTCCGAAGCTTGGAAGCTTGAAACAAAACCCTGAAAACGCTTGGATTGGTGGCACTTAGCAGAATCGCGGAGGCTCTTAATTGGAAAAATGGAAAAATGAAGCCATGAAGGAGCACGCGCTCAAGCATCCGTCCACCTTTCACTCCGATGCCCAGAATCTCGTAGCGATTTGACGTCTGATTGCTCAGCGCGGCGAGCGACTTACGTTGGCGCGGAGCCAGCGAGTGAATGAAGCCTCGTCGAGAGTTCCGGCGGCGAGGCTCAGCACGGCCTGTGTGGCGTCTTCTTCAGTAGCTGTAAAACGGTGGCCATTTAGTTCGAGGAAGAGTACGCCCACAACGAAGGCAGTTCTTTTGTTCCCGTCGAGAAAAGGATGATTGCGAACTATGCCCACCGTATATGCGACGGCCATGTCTATGGTATTGGGAGCGTCACCATATGCATGGAGTTGCTGAGGTCGAGCAAGAGCGGATTGAAGAAGCCCTACGTTTCGAACTCCGGCAGCACCACCGTCGAGCGCTAGAAGCCGATCATGGAGCGCGAGAGCATCGCGCTCATCAATCCAGACAGGTTCTCTCACTTGGCGAGCGAATGGAGGGTATTGCGATAGCGGTCTATGATGTTCCCGGCTTTCTTCATTTTTCTCTCGAAAGCAGGATCATAGGGCGTTAGCTGATAGACACCATTCGGGGCCTCGATCAGAAAGAGGCGATCGCCCTCGTCCGCGTGCAGGCGGCTGACGGCTTCCTTTGGCAAGACAACGCCCAGTGAGTTTCCGATCTTACGAACCTTGAGTTCCAGCATGCTGCTCACTCCTTACGCTCGCGTTATAACAACTGTATCAACTTGAATCGGCAATTGCAAGGGCCCATCAGCAGGACGTTTTCTTAGGCTTCACAAGGTCCTGTTGGGCGCAGCCAATCTGCGCTATGAAATCAGGGAGTGTTGGCAAGTAGGGCCAGCGGATGCTCAGTCGCGTTTCCCTCCACGACTGTGGGCCTTCTTATCACCACGGGCCGCACCCTGTAGCGTCTTAAGCTTCCGCAAGGTCAGGGCTTTTCCAGACGAGATGCCGAACGTCCGGCTTCTGCGCACTTGGTTTTAGAGCGCCCCAAGACCTCGTCCATTGGATCGAGGGAACCGTGGAGTATCATACCGGCCAGCCGACAAAACATTAGATGAATCCTGGTCGAACCAAGAGAAACCGTGCGCCAAAAGCGTCGCCCGCTGCGAGAGGAGTTCAAATGACTTGGAAGAGGATTCCTGCTACTCGGAAAGGACAAAACTCAAAAGGAGGACACCATGAAACATCCAGACGACAGATCGCGCCGTCGCTTTCTCAAGGCGAGCTCGATGTTGGGTCTGGCAGTCGCATTCAGTCCGGGGACGACCGGCGAGGCATTTGCAGATTCGCAATCCAAAACTAGTCAAAAGGAGGACACCATGACCCAAAGTAGTGCTACACAACGAGGCAGCGAGCAGGCGGCTGACAAGACTACTATTCGTCCGTTTCAGGTGAATGTTCCAGAAGCGGAACTTACCGAATTGCGCGGGCGCATCAACTCGACAAGGTGGCCTGATCGGGAAACGGTCACGGATGAATCGCAAGGCCTGCCGCTTGCGACAATTCAGGAACTCGCCCGCTATTGGGCGACAGACTACGATTGGCGCAAGATCGAGGCGAAACTGAATGCTCTGCCGCAGTTCATCACCGAGATCGATGGGCTGGACATTCATTTCATTCACGTTCGTTCGAAACATGAAAATGCGCTGCCGCTGATCGTCACGCACGGATGGCCCGGCTCAGTCATCGAGCAGTTGAAGATTATCGATCCGCTGACGAATCCAACGGCACATGGCGCGAGCGCAGCAGACGCTTTCCATCTGGTAATCCCGTCCCTACCGGGCTACGGGTTTTCAGCCAAGCCTACCTCTACCGGCTGGGGTCCGGAGCGCACTGCAAGTGCCTGGGTAGTGCTGATGAAGCGCCTTGGATACGCAAAATTTGTGGCACAAGGCGGCGATTTGGGCGCGGGTGTCTGCACTGCGATGGCCAAACACGCACCTCCAGAATTACTGGGAATTCATACCAACTTCCCTGGGACTATTCCATCCGACATTGCGAGGGCGCTCCAGTGCGGCGATCCCCCGCCATCCGGCCTATCCCCCGACGAAAGGCATGCTTACGAGCAGCTGACCAATCTATATACGAAGAAACGTGCCTACGCACAAATGATGGCGACTCGCCCGCAAACGCTGTACGGATTGGCGGATTCGCCCGTCTGCCTGGCAGCTTGGCTCTTTGACCACGGTGACGGTTATGGCCAGCCCGCGGCACCGATCACTTCGGCAGTACTCGGGCGCACGATTAATGGACATTCCGCAGGTGACCTGACACGAGACGATGTACTCGATGACTTCACGCTCTACTGGTTGACGAACACGGCGATTTCTGCGGCTCGTTTCTATTGGGAACTTCACCTCAATCTTTATAATGCGGCCAATGTCTCTATCCCGGCTGCTGTGAGCGTCTTTCCCGGCGAGAACTATCAAGCCCCGCGAAGTTGGACGGAGCGCGCGTATGACAAACTCATTTATTACAACAGGGTTGACAAGGGCGGGCACTATGCGGCCTGGGAACAGCCACGACTCTTTTCAGAAGAGGTTCGCGCGGGCTTCAAATCACTGCGGTCTGGCGTGGCAGCGTCGGCAACATGAAGTGAACTTGGCGAATGCTGGTTGACTTTTCGTGAAGTAGCAGGAGAACGAAGTTTAATACCGTCAGGGAGCCGTATGCAGTGCAGAGTCATTGCTGGGAACCTCTGGTCCGCCATCCACATCAGTACGGATTTCCTTCCGCGTGAGCCTTCGCCAACCCGGGCGGCGTAAATGCCTCCAGCGCGCTTGACGGAGACGACGGAGATTCGCTCCGCGCTGCCGGCGAGCAAATCCATCGAATCGCAGATCGCCGCCGTATCGTCCGTGGGCGCACTCCTTCGGCCTCACTGCTTTGCGGAACTCGCCGCCCTAGGGTGCGGCTCGCCGAAATAGGGAAAATCCGGGCGCATCAGCCGCATATCGGGCGCCACCCCATCGCCGAGGGCCGTGTTCGTGACCAGCGTGAGAATCACGTCCATCACGTCGTCGCACAGGCCGCGGCCGTTGAAGGCGGCAAAGCTGAATGAGGCGGGCGTGTCCAGTTCATACGGCAGGACCGATGGGCAGAGGCGCGCGAGGAGTTGCGTAGCGTAGGCGGATGGGTCGGCCGCGGAGTGGGCGAGCGCGGTGACTTTTTCCACGAAGTCGCGGATCGGTTTGGAGAACAGCGCCACTTCGTCCGCCGGGACCGCGCGGTTGAAGTTTTCCGATGCGTCGTGCAGCGAAGGATCGGAGAGCAGGATGTGGGTGATCATCGGCAGGCCCCAACGCGATACCTGCACCTCCGGCGCGTGCCCGTAGAGCGATGCGGTGGCCCAGGCGTGCACCACACCTCGGCCGATCAGGCTGCTGGGGACCTCGAGGACGATGGCGGTGACATTGTTGCCGCCGAAGAAGCTCTGGCGATTCTGGAACGCCTCCGGGGCAAACCGGTTTTCGGACCACAGAGCTTTTCTGAAGGCACCGAAACCGGCGCCATCGGTGGCGAACAGAGCGGGCGCGAGGCCTGCGTACGCCAGGCAGCCCTGATCCGCTTTCACGACGCGTCCCGTATTCCCGGAAATGATGAGTTCGCCCGCGGCACCCTTCAGAGCGTCCGCTCCGGTGGCGCGCCGCACCGCGAAGGTCTGAACGTGTCGGTGCTCGCCGCCATCGGCGTGGGCGGGCGGGCCGAACTGGACCTTGAAGGCGACGTCTTCGCGAAGATCGCGATCCGTGTCGAAGCGAAAGGCGTAGAGACCTTCGTCGCGGAAGGTGTCTGGCGCGCCGACGCCGGCGTTCGAATTCACGGTCAAAGCCATGACCGTTGTGCCCGGGCGGCCGCGAAACAAGTAGAAGTCGCAGATGTTGATGCGGGGGTCTTCTTTTGCGGTAGGCGTATCGAAATGATGCGACATGGCGAATCTTCTCCTATAGGGTTAGGCGCGAGGCCAAAATGTCGATCGCTCGGATGCGGGGCCGATGGGGCGATCATCCTCGACATCCTCAACCTAATCGGAAGATTAGGCAAGCTCCAGCGAAGATGGAGATCGTCTGCCAGTTGCGCACGGGTAGGCGCTTCGAACAGTACTCTGCTGTCGTCAGCAATCACGGGGCACGCCTGAACGTCTTCGCGGATCTCTTCGAGCTTTCGTCTGTTCTCCTCGATGGAAGTATCGAACCATTGATGCGGAACGCTGTTCCGGAACAAAAGCTGGACCGCATCCAATGTAGCCTTGTCACCTTTTCGGCCCGTAGATACTCAAGCCTCGAAATTTGGACTTGATGAGCAGTTCCCGGCGGCGCTGGTAGGACTTCCAGAACTTTTCACCCAACTGGGTTTTTTCTGGTAAACAAACGCCGGAGTTGCTTCGGTGTAATCGAATTGCCTCGACCGAGGTTTCGACGTCAACGGAGACGATCGAGGGTCGGCGTGTAAACAGGTCGATGTCGCCCGTGAAATATCCTGCGCCGCAGCGGACAAACACTACGCGTTCTCCTGTCGAAACATCGACGGCGCGCACTTTTCCTGAAAGAATTACGTAGCTGTTGAACGGATAATCCCCCGCGGACACGAGTGGATCATTCTCTGCGAAGGTGCATCGTTCTCCGAAAGGTGCAACCTCGGCGAGTTCGGTTTCACTGAGGTGTGGAAAGGCAACTAGGTCCAAGAGCGGATCGAAGCCAAGCCCCCAAAAAGCCTGCGACTGATCTGCCGAAGTGTGAGTGAGGACTCGACGCCATGCGCCTGTTGAGTCTGTTGAGCTCCTAGGTCAGGACCACAATCTTTCCACCGGCTTTGTTCTCCTCCATGCACCGGTGTGCTTCCACGATCTCATCGAGGTGGAATACCTTGCCGAGTTGAACATGGAGCGACCCGGCAGCGATCTGCTCGACGAGGTCCTCCAGAGGCATGCGCATGAAGTCCTCCGATTCGCCGGCATACGTTGTCAGGCTAACCGCAGTGGGTATCGCCTCCATCGGAGCGAAGTTCTCAAAGGACCATTTGTTCCCGACGATTCCGGTCATGCACACGATGCCGCGCTGTTTGGCGCAGCGAAGCGAATCCTTCAACGTCGTCGTACCAACCAGCTCGAGCACCTTGTCGACACCGTTCGCACAGACTTCCATCACTTGTTCGGCGATTGTGCCCGTATCAATGAATACCTGATCGACACCACTAGCGCGCAACAGCTTTTCGCGCTCCGGGTTTCGCGTCGTCGCCGCGACAACGGCACCGTGCTTATTGCCAATGGCCGCAGCCGCCAAGCCAACAGAAGTTGTGCCACCGCGAATCAACAGACGCTCGCCTTTTTCGAGGCGCAGCGATTTGAACAGGGAGCCCCACGCGGTCTGCAGCATCTCCGGGATCGCTCCGAGGGTTTCCCAAGGAAGTTCGGTCTTGATGACCTGCACCTGTCTCGCGGGTACGCAAGTATATTCGGCATAGCCCCCGTCGATTTGCCGCCCCAGTCCGCCCATCGCCGTCGCGACGATATCGCCCTTGCGAAACTCGCCTCCGGGCGCTGCCTCGACGACACCGACAGCCTCGATTCCCAGGACGCGCGGAAACTTGACACCGGGCGAATGACCCTGCCGGGTAAACAGCTCGGAACGGTTGAGACCGAACGCTTTGACTCGGATCAAAACTTCCCCGCGCTTCGGCGTGGGGATCGGAAGGCTTTCGATTTTGAGAACCTCCGGCCCACCGGATTCGTGAATTACCGCAGCTTTCATTGTAGCCATCGGATGTTCCTCGACTTCTCATGCGCGAGGTGGGTTTGTCGTCGAAAAGCAGTAGCGCGCGATCTTCCAGGCTCCGCCGATTTTTTGGAACAGGAATAGTTCCTGATTCGCCTCAGGGCCACCTGCGCCCGTGGCATGAAACTTAACAGTCCCAGCCGAGTTGCTGCGCGCAAAAACCCAGTTCGGAGCCATTTCCACAATCTCGGCGATGTTGAATTTGACGGTCAGCTTGATGGCTTTGAACACCGCGTCATAGGCCCCGCGAACCTCTTCCGCACCGACACTGGAGGGGCTGTGCTGCGCCATGAATACGCCGTCGGGTGCATAGAGCTTCATCACTGCATCGGTGTCGGATTGGTTCAACGCGTCTTGATACTTGGCAAGCACTTCGGCAACGGCCTTCTCGTTCGCATTCATGATTCCGGTCCTTTTGGACGGCATATCCACGCGGAATCTAGTCGGGTCACGTCCGTTCGTCTAGCGGGTGAAACAGCAAATGTATTTTCCGAATTTGGGATAATCTTTACCGGAACCGCGCATCCGAGTGGTCGTACTATGTGCGGTGAAATCCTTTGGGAGTTCAGCGTTAAGTGACTATCGGAGGCCTGCTGGAGCGGGAGGACCGTGATGACGGACCTGAATTCCCTCATGATTTTCGCCAAAGTAGTTGAAGCGAAAAGCTTTTCTGAAGCGGCACGACTGTTGAAAATGCCGACCTCAACGGTCAGCCGTCGCGTCGCCGACCTTGAAAATGAGCTCGGCGTGCGTCTGCTCGAACGTTCTACGCGCAGCCTGCGGCTGACTGATGTTGGGTCCGAGGTTCTCGAACACGCTCGCCACACCGTCGAACTCAACGAAGCGGTCGACAACGTCGCATCCAACCACCTGTCGAACGTCTCGGGCGAACTGCGGCTTTCTGCGCCACCCAGCATCTCAGACACGTTGCTTGCACCGCTGATCGGCGCATTCCAGGCGTCGTATCCGAAGGTCCGGGTACAGGTCTTCATCACGGACCGGATTGTGGATCAAATCGCAGAGGGCGTCGACCTGGCGTTCAAGGTGGGGGAACAACTGAAAGATTCGTCGCTCGTCGCGCGCAGAATCCTGACCTACCGGCACCAGCTTGTAGCGAGCCCGAGCTATTTGTCAAAGTGCAAGCGTCCTCAAAAACCTAAAGACTTACTTGAACACCGGCTACTGGCATTCTCGTTTTGGACGCCGACAAAGGCATGGAACTTCGTTCACACGAACGGGAAGAAAAAGAAACGCTAACGTTCCAGCCTTTCCTTGCGATGAACGACTATGCTGGCCTCGCGACTGCCTTGCTTGCGGGCACCGGAATTGGCGACCTTCCGCCGTTGGTGCAGCCCGAGTTGTTGCGCGAGGGGCGGCTCGTTGAGGTAATGCAGAAATGGCACTTTACAGTCTTCAATCTCTGGGTGGTCCATGTGGGCAATCGTTACCTCACACGGCCCGTCCGCGTGTTCAAAGAATTCGCAGCCCAAATGGCGCCGACGCTCTTCCCCTCACTTCCCAGTTGAGAGCCGAGACTAAACTTTCAAGAGATTCGAGCTCAAAGCGAACGGGAGTTATTGCGGTTCTGTTCGTTCTTGTTTGAATCCATCTTCGATCAGCAATGATTCAATCGATCCGTCCTGTTCGAGCGGAGTTACACCTGCTCGATGGGTCTTTAGTCCGCCGTGAACGAAGATGGCTCGAGCACTGCCGCCAGACTTTACGCTCAATCCGACCGCTGCAAGCTCTTGCATAACTCCTTTCACGAGAGATGGACCCGTCCCCCCGAATGTCTCCACTCCGTTCTGAACAATAATCTTTCCGATCGGTTGACTGATCTGAATGCCGACGGCACCGTCACCATGGGTCACGATGCGATCGAACTCGGCCCTTTCAACTGTTCCAGCATACACGTTGAAGCCGCGAGCACCTTGACCAAATGTCTCGATTGGGGCCGCTAGCCTGATTTCTCGAGTGACGCCGAAATTGACGAAGCCAATACCACTCGGTCCGTAGGTCGTAACCTTTTCAGCGGCAATCCAGCGATCGACTTTCCCCCAATTGTCGAGCGCCATATCGTTTGCTCCGAAAGTACTCACCGGACCGTCATTTTTCACAAGGTCGACATTGGTGCCGTGCAGGATGAAGACCCCACCTGAGATCAAGTCTGGCGTGCCCGGTGGGATTCGTCCCTCGCTATAAACGTCGCCGGTCTCGAGTCGCTGCATTCGCAACGACCCTCCGTCGGCTCCGTGGCCGCCAACAAAGATGCCCGACCCAAGTACGGGCGCATCTACTCTTCCCGCCGATACTCCGGCTACGTCAGCTGTGATTCCTACGTTGGGATCTGGCTGCTGATTCCACAATGTAAACGCACCCTGAATCACAAAAACACCGAAGCCCTTGGGTCGTTCCGTGGCAGCTCGGGAATCGGCTGCAATAATGTCCAGGTCTCGCACCGCAACATGGCCTGCTCTGATTCGATTGCGCGCCAATATTCGAACCCGTCCCACCGTTTTCAGTTGACTGAGGTAGAGCAAGCCCAAGTCCTCGACCGAATCGTCATTCCAAATCGCGCAGCGATCCGGGGCGGTCATCAGCATCAAGGACGAAACCGAATTGTCTGAAGTCAGTTCTAAGCCATCGCTACCCGGGCGGAACTTCAGTCCCGAAGGTTCCGGGGAACTGCCTCGCATACTCTGGTGGGGAGACAGACGAAAACCGGGCACGTCCGCGAGGAAGCCTTGAACTACGATCAGCGAAGTGTTTGGATTCTGGGCGGCTTGCAGGAGCCCTTCGACTGTATTCACAGTCAGCGCTTGGTCTGTCGGTGATCCCACACCTGATCGATCTCTTGGGGTTGCGAAAAGAGCAAGCGCAACCAGGTTCATCAATACCAACGCAAACGAATTCGCGCTCATCCTGATCCTCTCGCGTTTCAGTACCGTCGAGGTCCATCCATAAGCCCGCGTTCCGGGATGCTGCTGGTCTATCGACGGGCATATCGATTTAGATTCCCCAACAGGAAAGCCATGCAGCGGCAGAGTTCCCGGCCGCCTGTTCCTAGGCTGGAGATTAGGTACGCCGATGTGCTTCCGCAGCGTTGACGTATGTTGCCCTCAGTACTTGTCGTCCCATCGGACGTAAAGTATGGCCGTGCGTATCTGGCTGTCCATCCAGACATCCACCCCGGCCAGACGATTAATCCAGCGAGGTTGCAGTTCGGTTGCAGAATCGTGGGCGACCCGGTCCAGCACAACCTTGAACAACAGGAATTCATTGTCGTATCCGATCGTTTTTGCAGCCTCCGCGATGACGGCATGCTGGTCAAGGTTGTTATGGATGCGTTTCACCGTGTTGTAGACGTCCATTGTGAATTCCTTCGTGATCACCACGTCCTCCTTAGTCCCTGTGGCGGTCAGATGACCGCCCGTGAATTTGTCGAAGTCGTAGGCCAGCAGTTCATCGAATACCTTCATGTACTGCCCAAAGTTTTCGGTAATATCGAATCCCTGGAACGGAGCATAGCCGGGCGTCACACAATCGACCGCCATCATAAATTTCGCCTGGGGGACATAGATGAAAAGATCCCCCTCGAACGAGTGATAGAAATGACGGGTCAATTCAACGGTCTTGCCCCCCATGGTGATCGTCTTCCTCGCGCCGAACACAACATTCGGAATCGGTCGATTCGGATCGTTTTGCTCCTTCAAAAATTCGGCAACGCCCTCCGTTGCAACAATCTTCAAATCCTTGATGTCTTTGAACGCCGCCGCGCCTCCGATGTGATCTTTATGGATGTGGGAATAAATGAGCATCTTGATCGGCTTGTCGGTGATTTTGGCAATCGCCGATGGAATGCTTTTCCCAAAGCTTTCCGGTGCGTCGAACACGATGACGCCTTCACTGGTGACAAGAAACGCGGATTGCCAGCCGTTATCCGAAATGACATACACGCCTCCGCCCATCTCCTTGACCGCATACCCTAGCTTTGGATCGACGTTGAAGTACTGCGCCCGGACCGCGGGCAAAACCGGCACGTAAGATTTCAAATCTTCCGGCGATTCCACCCGTGTGGACTGAGCCGAAACGTGGCCAACGAGGACACCAGCAAGCAACAGCAGATAAATTAGCTTTTTCATCGTTTGTTCTCCTCCTGAGGGAACACCGATTAGATACACCCCTGGCGTTGGAACTTTTTCGCGTTGCAATTTGTCCGGCGAATTAGTCTTCAGCTTTCACTTACAACGAGCAGTGACTTGCCGGCGCTGCCCTTTGCTACCGCGGCGTGTCCTTGCTCCGCATCCTTGAGCGGCCACTTCCTTCTGATGGGGATTTTTAACTTTCCAGCCTTCACTGCCTGCGCCATGTACATAAGGATCTTGGCGTCGGGAGTTGCGTATACGGGGACCACCTTGACGGATGCATAGTCCTTGGCATTCTGTGGGGCTCCCAGGACCGTCGCGAAAACTCCGTCTCGTTTGACTTTGCCAATCAGCGTTTCCGCGGTCTTCCCGTTTACCGTATCAGCGACAGCATCCAGTTCCGGTAGACTGGCCATCGACTTTTCATCGTCAGTTGCAACAATCCGATCCGCGCCAAGGCTCGCTGCTTCCTGGAGTTGTTTTTTCAAAACGCCCGCGATTACGACCGCACCGCGGTCTTTCGCAGTGAATACCGCCGAGCGCCCCACGTTTCCAACCGCTCCCGTGACCAGCACCGTTTGACCAGCCTTAATTCCAGTGCCCACCGATATCAATTCGTTTCCCGTTGTCGTGACCAGCGGCAGGGCCGCCGCATCCACCACGTCGAGCCCTGCCGGAATCTTCGCAAGACTGGATGCCTTCGCGACGCACAGTTCGGCGTACGTCTGGTCCGCCATTCCAAATATGTGGTCACCAGCGGAAAAGCCCTGCACTCCGGGCCCGGCTTTGACTACCACTCCCGAGAGATCCACTCCAACAATCCCTGGAAACTTTATGGGCGCGAAATCCTTGGCGGCTCCGGAACGCCGCATCAGGTCGAACGGGTTGATGCTAGTGGCAACAATCCGTACCAATACTTCACCCGGTCCTGGAACAGGGTCGGCATAGTCGTCGAACTTCAGTTCCTCTGGCCCGCCGTATTTGTGAATCACAATTGCTTTCACTGCTTGCTACCTTTCAAAGCAGCGTACGAATGCGCCGGAGCGGACAGTATGGGAACGCTCGAGCTCGCACAAGTCGGCAAAGCCGGGAATTAGATTTCCATATTTGGAACAATTTCGAGTAAAGGGGTGACACTGTTTCAGCGTTCGGCTGTGCCATGGCTTGTAGAGCGAGTTCGAGTAGATCTGGCGCGTGTCTAAGATTTGTTTGCTAAGCTCTTGACCAGCTCATTGCGAGAGATCGGCCTAGCCAACTTGCCGGGGCGGCGGATGCAGAACTACAAATTCCTGAACCACATTGTTCATTGGAACGTGTTTTTCGCGATCATTTGCATTCCCACTGCCGGCAAACTGATTGACATCATGGGAATTCCCCTTTCGATTTCCATCTACTACTTCCCTTTTGTCTATATCTTTGCCGATATCTTGACCGAAGTTTATGGTTATGCAGTCGCTCGGCGCGTCTTATGGTACTGCATCTTCGCGCAGCTTTTGGTGATCGCAATTTTCGAATTCGTGATTTTCTATCCGCCCTCCGCGGTTATGACAAACAATCAATCTTACGTTGATGTGCTATCCGCGGCCCCTCGCTTGGTTTTATTTGGCACTCTTGCGATGTTCGCTGGCGACATCGCTAACAATTATGTCCTGGCAAAAATGAAGGTGTGGACGAACGGACGTTATATATCAGCGCGCTTCGTAACCTCTACTTTGTGCGGGCAAATGGTCAACACCAGCGTCTTCTACATCTTCGGTCTGTGGCGGATGATACCGGCACGTGTATTGACAAGGAGCATCGTTGTTGCAAGCCTTACGAAAGTCAGTGTGGAGCTTCTCTTGCTGCCTGTGACGCTCAAAGTATCCTCGTGGCTCAAAAAAATGGAAAACGTCGACTACTTTGACAAAACAACAAATTTCAATCCGCTGAAATTCTAGCGCGTGCCTCAGCGTGCTCCCCTCCAGGAATTACGAAACCGTGTCCTAGTGATTTTGCGATGCCTCTGCCGGTCTCAGCGCCGCGGCTCCGAAATTCACGCTAAATCGTTTGCACCATATGGACACTGCGCGGTACTTCGCCAGGTCCAAGTCGCTCGCGAGCGTGTAGTTTTGGTCGCCGATGTTGCCTTTGATCACTCCCAGGTCAACGAAACCGGCCTTTTGCACGGTCGCTATGTCCTTGGCATCGTCGGCGGCGACCATGTAGACGTGAACATCAGGGCCGTTTGACGTGCTGAAGCGCGTAAAACGAAGAACACGCGTCCCATCTCCCATCTGGTAGATGGTTGCCGTACCTTCGGTCGGGTGCAAAATGCTGTAGAACCGCCCGGATTCGAGAGGCTGCGCCGACGAGGCGCCAGGTACTGTCGGCATTGCTTCGTTGACATTTCGATTTACCACAAGCCGCTCTGGCCGAAATGCATACCATCCGACCAAAACCGCGACCGCGGCAACGGGAATTGCAACCTTTATCCACTTCTTCATTTTCTTTATCTCCTTGAGTTTAGGTACCTGGGCTGATCCGTTTCAAAATATGCAGCACCAGGAAATCGGCGATTGTTCTCTCAGGCAGAAAGAAACTGTTTAACGAGAACCGCGGTTTGGTCAGGGTTTTCTTCCGGGAAAAAGTGGCCACCCTTCATTGGCTGTCCTTGCGCCCGTGGCGCCCATTGCCGCCAAATGCCGAGCGGACCACCGTCTTTTGCATAGAAAGTGTCGAGCGGACCACCCTCGGCCCAGAGATGCAGCATTGGGCAGTCGATTCGCTTGGATGCTCCCTTGTCGGCGCGATCGTGTTCGACATCAATCGTTGCCGCGGCGCGGTATTCCTCGCAGATTCCATGAACGCGAGCGGGATCTAGATACGTCGAGACATATTCGGTCGAGAATCTCTGTTCCGAAGGAACCGTGTCCGAAGGGGTTATCGAAGACCGCCTTCGGGGCGCCGAGTAGATAGCTCTCGGGCAGCGGCTCTTTCTGAGAAAGCAGAATCCACGGCCAGTAGGTTTGCGCGAAGCGCGCGTCGGACCGGCTCCACGCTTCGAGAATCGGAATCACATCGAAAACGGCGAGACGCTCCACCTTCTCAGGATGATCCAAAGCCAACCGGTAGGAGACGCGTCCGCCCCGGTCGTGGCCGACTAGCGTGAAGGTCCGAAAACCGAGCTTATCCATTACCTCCACTAGTTCCTTCGCCATTGCACGCTTTGAATAGGGAACGTGGTCGTCCGTTGAAGAGGGTATCCCGCTGCGTCCGTAGGCCCGCAAATCCGCGCAGATCACGGTGTGGCTCTCAGCGAGCTTCGGCGCGAGGAATCGCCACATCAGGCTGGTGCGGGGAAAGCCATGCACCAGCAGAATGGCCGGTCCCTTTCCATAGCGACGCAGGAATATGGTGTTGCCCGAAACCTCGGCCTGAGAAGTCTCAAACGAAATTTGGGAAGTCGAACTCGCGCCTGCTTGCGCCGTGTCTTGGGCCCTCGCAAAATCAGTGAAAATGCCTTCCGAAAGGACACCTAGAGATGCACCGGCGAGAGCACCAAGAAAGCTGCGGCGTTCCAACATTTCCTCCTCGCTCCGACTCCTGGTTGCGATTTTCATTCATCTCTCCAAGGCAGGGAGCTAAATTCCCCGCCCAGGACGACAGATTCTCGGCACGAGCCTTGGATCAGAAATTCGGTTCGCAGGCGAAGGGGTTATTGCGAAAGAGTCTTTCGCGCCGCCTCCACAATCACGTCGACCACCAACGCTGGTGCCGAGTACATGGGTGTATGGTCCACAGGATGTGGCCTCGCCGTTGCACCCATCCGATCGGCCATGAAGTGCTGCGTCTTCGGGTTGATCATGCGATCTTCTTCGGCGACCAAGTACCATGACGGTTTTGATTTCCATAGTGGCGTGGGCGCTGGTTCTTGAATGCACTGAACCGAAATCGGCCGTTGCACGGAGGCCGCGATCTTTGCCTGAACGGGGGACGCCTTTTGTGCGAGCGCCCGGCGAAACGCGTCCTCGGGCATCCATACAAGGCCGTGGGAATCCGGAACCATCTTCGGTGCTTCCGGACTCGGTGTATCGCGATAGAAGACCTTCGCGACCGTCTCGCCTTCGTCCGGCGCCAGCGCCGCAACGTAGACTAGCGACTTGACACGCTCTTCCTTCACCGCGGCGATGACGGCGCCGGAGTAGGCATGTCCCACCAGAACCACTGGGCCGCTGGTCCGTTCCAGTGCCCAACTCAAAGCGGCCGCGTCGTTGGTTAAGGACGTGAGCGGAATCGGCGCGCAGATCACTTTGAGGCCGCGTCGCTCGAGAGGGAGAACAATGTTGCCCCAACAATAGCCGTCAGCCCACGCCGCATGTACCAAAACGATTGTCGAGTTCTCTGCAAATTCGCTTTTCTTGGTAGCGCGGTCAGGCAAGCTTGTGGCGGCGTTTTGCGCTCGCGCAAGTGCCGTCAAAGAGCCTTCGAGGACAACGCCTAGCGATGCGGCTGTAAGCGCTCCCAGAAAGCCACGACGTTCCATACCTTCCTCCTCGTACCAATTTACCTCTTGCTTGAAAAAATGAGCAGACAACAAGCGCCCTTTTCACCATCCGGGCCAAATACGCGTCGAGCCATGAAGACAGAGATTCATCGAAGAACGCCCGTTACTCCGCTCTAGCGCCTGATGCCATTCATCTCGAGGAAGTCCTTCATGGCGGAAGCAATTTCTACGACGTGGGTCTCGATTGCGAAATGTCCGGTGTCAAGGAACTGAATCTGTGCGCCTGGTAAGTCCTTCCGAAAGGCTTCCGCTCCTGCGGGAACGAAGAAAGGATCATTCTTGCCCCAGATCGCGAGCAGAGGTGGATTGGACTTACGAAAATATTCCTGGAATTTCGGATAGAGCTTTACGTTCGAGGCGTAATCCAGAAATAAGTCGAGCTGGATTTCCTTGTTCCCAGGTCGTTCGAGCAGAGCCGTATCTAATGTGTACGACTCAGGCGGAACAATCTCCGGATTTGCAACGCCGTCGGTGTACTGCCAGCGCGTTCCGCCCGCAGTCAAAACACTTTGGCGAAGTATGTCCCGATTTTGTACCGTGGGTGATGCCCAGTACTTTCGGATCGGGCCCCAAGCTTCGCCAAGCCCTTCTTCGTAAGCGTTCCCATTCTGCGAAACAATCGCTGTGACTCGTTCTGGATGGGCCATCGCCAGCCGGAAGCCGGTTGGCGCGCCATAATCAAACACGTAGATTGCGTAGCGATCGATCTTGAGTGCCTGCGTGAAGGCGTCAATTGTGAGTGCCAATCGATCGAAGGAGTACGGATATTTTCGTTCAGGCGGCACTTCTGTGAATCCGAAACCTGGGAGGTCTGGCGCGATCACGCGGTAGTCATTAGCCAGGCGGGGAATAAGTTCGCGGAACATGAACGACGAGGTGGGGAATCCGTGCAGTAAGAGGACTACGGGCGCGTTTGCTTCGCCGGCCGTGCGATAAAACACCTGCACGCCATCGGCTTCGACCTTATGGACGGACGAAAGAGGCACGCTAAATTCGCCAGCGCCCAACGCCGTTGCGCGTTTTGTAGCTGTTCGCGAAGTGGCATCACTCATAAAGTTCTCCCTTTAACTGTTTTTCTCTAGCGCAGGTGGGATACCAAGGGGGCAGAATTCTCTCGAAGGAAGAAAATTCAGTGCAAGACATTCTGCCGATTGAGGTTTGTAAGGAAGGCGCTCGGGAAATCTCAGACCGTACCTGACAAATCGCTGACGGATATCCGTCACCGACGGGTTTCCGTCGGATTCACTGCGGCCGCTGGTAGGTAGTTTGCTATAGAGGCTTGCAGATTCAGTCGTCGCCACCCGTTCCGGCGACGCTGCGTTTCTACGGGACTTCAGCAGACCGGCGAATACCAAGCTTCTTCATCCTGTAAGCCAACGACGTTCGCTTCATCCCCAAGCGCGCGGCCGTGCCACTGATCACCCAGTTGCTCGCTTCCAACGCACGAAGGATATGCTCCCGCTCGACCTCGGCGAGACCATTCATAGGGACATTGGTTTCCTTGGGAGACTTGTACGGCTCCAACTCCGAAGTTGGCGCGCGTAGTGTTGACTGTGGAGAGAGAATCACAGCGCGTTCAATAAAGTTCTGCAATTCGCGAATGTTTCCGGGCCATGAGTATCGCACCAACGCATCCATCGTATCCGCAGGGATTACGTCAATTCGTTTGTTCATGCGTTGAGCGTAGAGTGCTGTGAAATGCCGCACCAATCGCGGAATATCCGCCGTGCGTTGTCGCAGCGCCGGGACCTGGATCGGAAATACTTTCAGACGATAGTAAAGGTCCTCGCGAAAGGTCCCTTGTTTCACCATCGCGGGCAAATCCCGATGCGTGGCTGCGATCAGCCGCACGTCAACCTTATGCGTGCGGTTGCTGCCGAGCCTCTCGAATTCCTGCTCCTGTAAGACACGCAGCAGTTTCGCTTGAAGTTCCAGAGGTATATCGCCAACCTCGTCGAGAAACAGCGTGCCTCTATCCGCGAGTTCGAACCGCCCCGTTTTTTGAGCGATCGCCCCGGTAAATGCTCCTTTTTCGTGGCCGAACAATTCACTTTCGAGGAGTCCCAGAGGGATTGCGGCGCAATTCAGTTTCACGAATCCCTTCTCGCTGCGGCTGCCCAGCTTATGTATCGCACGCGCAACGAGTTCTTTGCCGGTTCCCGTCTCTCCTAGTATCAGCACGCTGGAGTCCGTAGGGGCAACCACAGACACCAGGCTCAACGTGGTCTTCAACGTCGGGCTTTCCCCGACGATTTCCCCAAACTCTGCGCGAATTTCCTCTTCGAGGTAGAGTCTCTGTTTTGTTTCTTTATCGCGGTCCTTTGTCGCCTTTTCGTACTCCAATGTGTTCTCAACTGCAATCGCCACTTGACAGGCTACCTGCTCGAGCAAGATGACATCGTCCTTCGCAAAAACATTGTCCGAACGCCTAGAGAGCATCAGAACGCCAACCACCCGATCGCGGCCTATGAGCGGTAGATAACACCCCGTCCTCAGGCCTTCTTCCATAACGCGCTCATAAAGAAGCTGGCCGTCAGGATTGCCATAAATCTCAGGATCCTTGCGGACCTGTTCAAAGCAATCGATCCGGACACTCTTTGCCGTCCGCAATACCTGACCCGAAATCGAACTATTCATGGGCACCAACGATCCTTCACGGAAGGGTCCTCTCGCATCGGGATTGTGTAAGATGGTGACGCGTAACGTGCCGCTCTCGGAGTCGGGTAGCAGCAAGGCAGACACGTCACAATGCATTACGCTGAATAGATTCGCCGAGAGCGCATCAACCACTTGCCGGAGGTCCAACCTCGAGGTAAGGCTGTTGGTGATCTCTAGAAGCAGCCGCAACCGATCACGCTCACGCTGCAACGCCTCTTCCTTCATGTGGCGCTCAATTGCGATCCCAGTGATGTGGCTAGCGTTCTCGATCAACTGGAGGTCGTTGGCACCGGGGTTGCGTGGTTCACCATAATTGATGGAAAAAGTCCCGAGGGCTTTCCCTTCGCTCGAGAACAATGGACGTGACCAAACGGAACGAATTCCATAAGGCAACATGCGGTCACGATAATCGTCCCATATGGGGTCGGTCAGGATGTCGGTCACATACACCGACTCCCTCCGATGAATCGCTGTGCCGCAGGATGCTCCTTTCGGACCAACAGCCATTGTCCCTACTTTATCTCTGAATCCAGGAAGACTGGGCGCCGCCGCACAATGGAGCTCCTTTCCGTTCTCATCGGGAAGCCAGATCGTGCAAAACATGCCTTCGGCTTGCGATTCAACCAACTGAGCAATGTTCGTTAGAACTTCGGACAGCGGTGAGCCAGCAAAAATCAGTTTTTGCAGGTTGAGGACAGACTCTATGGAAAACAGACCCGACTCGCCCTTCGCCGGTGCACCCAGCGATAAGACTTCTGAGGTGGACTTTACTGCTCTCTCCATGAATTGTCCGTCCTTGCGGTATTAGATTCGGCTACTCCATTCTTGATTCCAACACGGTGGGAGCTTGGACGGCGTCAACGAGAAGCTCGACCATCTTCTGCCGCTTCTGCAGGAAGTCCGATGTACGTCTACTGAAGGTTGCCCTCATAAGCGCCAACTTCAGTCCAGGTAACACACTACTCTAAGCCGGAACGGGCGGAACCGCCAGAGTTTACAGAACCGGTTGAGGTAGTTGGAGGGACTCCTGCTTGGTTTTCGGGTGGACCAGTCGTGGAAGGCTCGCGTTCTAAACGTAGGTGCGAACCTAAGTAAGTTCGCGTGCGGCAGCACCCGACAGGACGCCACAGCGGCCTCCGAGGCCGTTGTCCAACGAAGGGCATATTCAGCAGGGGAAATGCGACCGGTTGCATAGGCCGGTTGCCCTGGCGGTATGGACTCAGAACTGGACAAACGAGAAGTTTGAATCGACCGTCCAATTGAGTCGGTGAGGTGAACCCCTGATCCGGCACGACCGTTTCTTTGGCGTACTTAAGTGAAAAACTGAAGCTCGTTTCCCTTTCAGATCGATTAGTGCCAGTTAGCCTGTAAATCCGGCCAGAATCGATGCCAAACGCCGAGATCACTTCCTACAAGCTGACTCCCAATACCAATCCGCGCCCAAACTACCCATAAGCGCGTTTGAACGTAGTCGCTGCGCTTTTTCAGCTGCCGCTTTCGTTTTGAATGGTTTCGAAATCCTATCGGGGTAGCCTTTTTCGTAGTCGAACAGAAACCATTCGTATTTGCACTTGGCCACAAGAAATCCTATCAGACATCGCGCCGGGAATTGCCCGGTAAGCGCTAGGTCGGCAAGCCCGCGACAGGTTTCCGGGTCATTGGCCGAGATGGGCGTTTTTCGTCAAATGATACTGGTAGAATCCTCCCCGGACATGGCGCACCGGGCGGTAAAAAGCTGTTTGCCCGAATGTTTGAGTGCATGACAGCCGCGAAGGAAGAGTACAAGCGAATGACACAGCGCAATGTTTCGTTCAGCGAATGCGTGCAGCAGGTCCCTTCGAAGGAGATGTTCTCGTTTCATCGCCAGTCCCACTTCTTTTTCCCGCAGTCTTAGAACATCCGGCGGGAATCAGCCGTCGCTTAAAGACTCAGGAGGTATTGATGAAAGCATTGATCTTTCGCGAGACCGGTGAACCGAATGGCGTTTTGAAAATGGCAGAGATCCCTACTCCGCCTTTGGCTCCTGGCGAAGCGCTCGTCCGAGTGCTGCTCAGCCCGATTAACCCATCGGATCTGCACATGGTGCGAGGACGCTATGGCTATCAGCCGGAATTGCCAGCCAGCCCCGGCGCTGAAGGCGTGGGGATTGTGGAGGCTGTCGGTCCAGGCGCGCAAGGTTCACTTGTTGGAACTCGCATGATTTTCGTTACAAGTGGACTATCATCCATCGATACCAAAAACATTCTTTCTCTGCAATCTGCAAGTAGTTGATTCCACGCACTCAATTTTCGTGCGTTTCGATGCCCAGAATCACATCTGATTTTGGGCGGTGTAAATCCGTGATTTTCGATCGCCTAGAATGAGTGGGTTACAAGCGCTGGGACCCGGAGGTTTTTGGGCAGGTGTAAAGTTTCTTCAGCCGCCTAGGATTCCGCGTTGAGAAAAAGGCAAAAGCGTCCAATTCTGTCGCTTGTAAGCTGACCTTTCAATCTCCAGTAGCGTTACCCAGGTACAGGTGGGCGACGCTCTGGTAGTTACGTGTAAACCGCCGCTAAAGCGGACGAGGGGACGTCGGAAACCACATGTACGATTTCGGCTTGGATCAGGCCCTGCCTGCTACCTGGAACTAATTCGAACGAACAACGTCTTACCTCTGATCAAGAAAACCTACTCGGCGATTTGCCTAGATTCAAGGACTGGCTGCGTTTTGGGAGTACGAACTTTTTCCATTTCGTGCGCGAGGCCAGTCATGTCGAACTGTGTAGTGACCCCCGGTTCGACTTCTAAAAGCATAGTCTTGTGCTTCAACATGTCTTGAATAAGGAGTTGGTCACCCCCAACAGAATCACCTGTGGGGCCTCCCAGCACCGGACCGATGGGTGCGTCTGTCTTGGCCGGGTATGACCACAAGACGCTGTAAAGGTTCTCCGGGGCGGACCCCAGTTCGTCCCACTCGATGCGTTTCTCCTGTCCGTCTTCAAATTTTACGCGGAGATATATTAACTTGCCCTTGGCCGGCTGGTTATAGACGGATCCCCAGCGCGCGTGCCTGACGAAAGACAAAAACGAATACGTTCCTTTCTGGAGGATGACTAAATCAAATTTGCCGTCTAGCGAAGTCCGCTCCAGCGCAACGGTTTTGCCAAACGGGTCTTTGACATTTTCAGAGCGCCAGGCCTGCTGATTCGCCTTTCCGACCGACGGTACAGGAAGCGCAGCCGCTGGGTCTACAATGGGAGATGTGCTGGCTGGCGCAACCGATGCCTGCACCACTGCCGGTGCGCTCTTCGAGAAGGCTTCCTGAGAATTTCCTGAGCAACCTAAAGTGGTGAACAGGATGCCTGTGGACATCAATAAAAAGACCTTGTTCATTCTTGTCCCCCACAAAGTGTTCGTCGAGGCCGAAGGCTCAATGTTCTTAAGTCTGGGGTTCTTTCGGCAAACCTTGAATAGCCCGAAGGTACAGGTGTGCTCAGAAGACTAACTTGCTTGATGGTGTTCCATCTCGTGTGCTATCAGACAGGATTGCGTGACTTTCGTTCTTAGAGGGCTGGGCGCCAGCAATGGCACTCGGCCACTCGACAGAATGGCTACTGGTCAGCTATCTGCGACAATCTGCCGAGCAATTGATCAAGAGATCCATCGGACTTCCGCAGTACTGTCGACACTCGTTCACCAGGTAGCATACCAAGGTTCGCAACGATGAACTCGTCATACTTCAGAGGTTTTCCTATCCTCGCACGGTTGACGATCTCCGCAAGCCCCTTCCCAATGAAACGCCCACCTTCCCACATCCCGAGCCGCTCCGTGGCCACTCTCAATCTTCGCTGACGGCGCTCCCAGTCTGACAGCTTCGACTCTTCGAGTAACTCGAGCAATTCCCGCGTTTCATCATCGTTCAGTCGCATCTGAATTCCGTTTTTCGAGCAATGCAGTCACGCGTTCGTCTATCTGTTCCCGCGTGAGATCCGAGAAGCGAATTGGCTCACCACTGATGCCGGAGAGTTCAACGCCTTGCTTTGGCTTGCCTTCGGAATAATTCAAAAACAGTTCGGCGTGACGTGCACTACCCTTCAACGCGCGGTGAAAGCAATATTGAGCGAGTGCCTCGGCACCTGTCAGTCCACTCGTGCCGATTTCGGAGGCCAATTGACGTGCGGCTTCGGAGAACCTCGCAGTGCGCGGGCGCCCTTGGGGGTTCCCCGACCTGCCGGGACGAAAGCCCTTTCCCGTGATTCCACCAAGTCGCTTCCCTCCATTTCCCCGTTGTTTCCCCGTTGTTTTCATTGCCATCCGCCACCACAAAGGCGTCTCGGCTTGGAATGGAGAACCAAAAGAAGGTGTTTTGCGATGGGCGCCGGGTCATCAAGCGCGCGCTTGCGCAAGAACAACTTTCTGCAGCTCCAAATTTATTGGTTGCAAGGGCTGCAGCGGGGTCAGGACGGGTTGAATAGTTTTAATGTCCTCCTGGCTGACGAAAGAAGCGACTTCCAGCGCGCGAAATCTCGGGAATTCTCGGTCACCAGCGTAGCCTCTGTCCGCGTTGCTTCCGATGCAATCAGTAGATCGCGAAAATGGCTGGCAAAATCCATTTGCCCGAAAGTGCTTCGGGAGCGCCGGAGCAGAATGCCGGTGTCTATCCAAGCGGAGCCCGGGGGAGAAGAAAAATGGCCCAGGGCACGGTGGGCCCGGCAAAGTTCATCCAGGGCTCGCTTTTCTTGTTGGCTGTGAGTACCGGCGTAGAGTTCGGCGGCCACCACAGTGGTCAAAACAGTTCGCTGGAAGATCCGAGCATCTTCGCCTAGCCAGAGGTATCTTTCTCCTCGGCTAAACCGGATGTAAATACCCGTGTCGAACAGGAGCAGTCCGGCCGGCAGTGAACTCATTTCTTTTTCGCTGAAGCACGCCCGAAGACATCCTCTGGACCGCCTAGCTCTCGGAGGGTCCGCAAGGCCCCAAGACCTGCTTCCACAGCTAACCGCTCCTCGATGACTCGCCGTACCGCTTCAGAATTGCTGCGCGAACGGAGGGTTTTGCGAAGCTGCTGGACCTTGCCAGATTCAAGTAAGAGATTGGTTCGCGTTAGCGCCCGACTCATTGCGACCTCCAGTGTGTATATCTTGGCTAAATCATACACAACAAATTGTCGACTTTCAACCGAATGATTCAGCAGGGTTGCTGAACCAGGTTGGGCTTGGCGGTCGCCGTCACCCTCGAACGGCACACGGGGCGGTAAGGACCCGTCCGCGCGACACCCGGCCCTGTCATCGGACTATGCCTGTTCTCTCCCTAAACCCGGAGCGACACCACCCAAAACGGTCCAACCCAAATTCCCACATTTGCTGGATTTTTGCAGGTTTCGTTGGGTTCTCTTGGTCAGTGTCAGACCCGAGATTGCCCTCATAACCCGATCCGCCAGCGATGGGAAAGAAACCCAAGTCCAGAAAAGGAGTTCGGCACGCGATCACCTGAGACAGTAAGAGAAGAGCGGGTGGGACATCTGTCCCCGCTGCCAACGGCCACGACGTGCCCTCTACCCCTGGAAGTTGAATCCTTCCAGACCCCGCGCTTCATATCTACCTGGCAGTGTCGATCATGCGCCTGCCTGCGCTACGCCTCGGAGGGTGGTGCGTTGGTGGTTCACCCTCGAACTTACCTGGGGCAGCTAATTGAGGCGCTCGAAGGTCCTTCGACGAATCACCGTCCGGAGTCATGGTATCCGTTTGTTTTCACCTCACCCCGCGAGGCAGCGGAAGCTGGCCTCTGCAATCTCTCATGAATAGGGGGTTCAATGGCAAAATTCGGGCGATTTGAATTCGGCGAAGACGAGCCAAAGGAGACTTACGATGGCAGCCATATGAAGCTGGAGAAAGGCTACGTCAAGATTTTGAGAGCCGAGCCAAGCATATTCGATCCGCAAACCGAAGACCTTGTCGCCGTGATTCATTTAGACAAAGGCGAGAGTATGCGAGAAATAAGGACGGACTGAGGTTGCCGTCATCCGCCTACGATCGGCAATAGGCTCCCAAACAGGAATTTCGATTTGCTGCGTCCGGGCCTTTGGACGACACTTGTCTGTCCTCTTCATTGACTTGCCTTTCTGTCGCAACTTAACATGACGGCACATGGCGGACCGTGACGCGCTAATCGGTCAATCGGCTCGTCGAGGAGGAAAAATCATGGCAACGGGGCAACTAACCAACATCAGTCCGTCGAACACCGTCAATCATTACAAAGCATATAAGCCCAGGCCATTTGAGAGAGAAGAACGTGAGAAGGTGACGATTCTCTATGGTGGGCTGACCTGGAAACATGAGCGGCTGATACAAGGGGCGCTCCATAATTTGAAGTACAACGCGGAGCCGTTGCCGAACATCACCCGCGAAGATCTGGATGCTGGCAAAGAATTAATTGATGTAGGCGCTTGCTGCCCGACCATCTTTACGACGGGAAGCTTGGTAAATCTTCTCAAGAAGAAAGTGGCCACGGAGGGAAAAAAGGATGTTAATGACAAATATGTCTTCCTTACAGCCGGCGCATGCGGCCCATGCCGGTTCGGCCAGTATCATGAGTCGTATGCCATGGCGCTGGATGGCCTCGGACTACGCGATTTTCGGCTGTTCCTTCTCGCCCAGGATGAATTGGACCAAGGTTCTGCGGACGGAGGCGGACTAGAAATCAACATGCCGCTGAGTCTTGGTTTGATCTGGGGGATTTTGTGCGCCGACCAGTTGATGGACCTGGAATATATGACCCGGCCTTACGAGGTCAATCCGGGACAAACCGACCGGGTGCTTAAACAGAATGTCGAGTATCTATACGACGTCTTTCGGCAGCGACCCGACCGTGGCAAGAAGTTCGGAGCGCTGGCGTGGCACCTATTGAGCAACTATTTCACCAAGGCGCTGCGTGAAGTTCGCAAGAAGTGGGAAACAATCGAGGTGGATCGCCTAAGGGTGAAAGCGAAGGTGAAGATTACCGGCGAGTTTTGGCTGCAAACACATGAAGGAGAAGGCAACTACAACATCAAACGGTGGCTGGAGCAGGAGGACAGCGAAGTAGTTCCTCCCCCGGTGGCTGTGTGGTTGCATTATCTGTTGCATCCCACCATCCGCAAACTTGAGCACCGGCGTTCCACCAACAAACATCCCCGTTTGCAGGAACTGGCATTGCGCGCGCTCGAGCGTATCTATCGCGGCACCTACAACCGGTTTCGGAAGGCGCTCGGAGATCTGCCCTACGAACTGCCCGACCAGGAAGAACTGCGGCGTCTGGCAGAGCCCTTCTACCACTTCGAGCTGCGTGGCGGCGAAGGACACATGTTGATCGGGAAGGCGTTGCACACGTATCACCACAAAAAAGCACACATGACTTGCGAGCTTTCTCCTTATTCGTGTATGCCGAACACGATGTCCGTCGGGTCCATGGCCAACGTACTCGGGAAATATCCTGATTTGCTCTATGCCCCGATCGAAGTTAAGGGCGACTCAGAGGTTCACGCGCTATCACGGTGCCAGATGATCCTCACGGAGGCGAAGAAGCGGGCGAGCGCGGAGTTTGAGGGTGCTCTCAAGAAAACCAATCTGACCCCTGAGGCAATCCGGAAGTACGAAGAGCGTCATCCCGAGCTGCGGCGCGCCACTTATCGCGTGCCTCACCGGGACTGCGTGGGGGTCGCTGCGAATTATGTGCTCCATCTGGCAGACGACCGGGGTTTAGCAAAAGCCTGATCGCACCGTGCTGCTAGGGAAGGATGGTGATCTTCTATGGCCACTGAGCGATTCGTGCAAATTCAGCCGTTGGCGGGAACTCTCTCCGCCAGAACTGCTCCCGCGCGCGCGGGAATCGTTGCGACAGGCCCGGGCAAGACTTGTGGGATCGACATTGGCAGCACCACCTGCAAGTTTGTCCTCGTCTCTGAAGACGGCCAATTACTGGCACAGGCGTACGAGCGCCACAATACCAAACAAGCGGAAAAGGTTCTGGATTTTCTGATTCGCCTGGAACGCGAGTATAGCCTCACACCCCAGCTAGACCGCGTTTATTTCACCGGGTCCGGCTCCGGACTTATCGCTCCCCTCGTTGGCGGGAAAATCATTCAAGAAGTTGTGGCGGTCGCAGCAGCTGTCGAAAAACTTCATCCCTACGTAAGATTCGTCAGCGAAATCGGTGGGGAAGATATGAAAACCATCTTCTTCAACGGTAGTGACACCAACAAGAGCAAACAAGTCTTGATGCAGGCTGCGTGCTCAGGCGGCACCGGCACATTCATCGAGAAGACGGCGCGGAAGCTGGAGATACCCTCGGAGAAACTCTCAAAGATGCGCTACGCGGGATACACATTGCACAAAGTAAGCAGCAAGTGCGGCATCTTTGCAGAAGCGGATGCCAACACACTGCTCAAAGCGGGGGTACCTGTCGAAGAGATCATTGCATCGCTGTTTGAGGCCGTGGTTTATCAGAACCTCGCGACTCTCACTCGTGGGAACACGCCGATTCCAGAGATTCTTCTCCTGGGTGGTCCAAATCTTTTTTTCGCTGGATTGCAGGAAGCCTGGCGCCATCACCTGACGAAGGTATGGAAGGAGCGCAAGGTAGAGATCGCAGCGGACAAAGATCCCGCGTCAATGATCCTTGTTCCGGACGATGCGCTCTATTATGCGGCACAAGGCTGCGTTGAAGTGGGCCGCGGCGAAGCACTATCCTCCGGCGTGTATCAAGGGATAGAGAAGCTGCAATGGTGGATAGACGAGGGTCAGCACGAAGAAAAGAAAAAACTTGGCCGTGGCGGCCTGTGGAAGGACCCGGAGGAACTGGAGTCCTTTAAGGCTCGCTACGCCAGCGGAAACGGAAATGGCAACGGAAACGGACACGACACCATTCTGCAACCGGCGCAGAGGTCACAGGCAAGATCGGAAAGCTAGGCCGTGTGCTGGTTGGTTGCGATTTCGGATCGACCACGGCTAAAGCGGTCTGCCTGTCGCCGGATAAAGAACTGCTGTACTCGTGCTATGCACTGAGCCGAGGAAATCCTATCGAGGATGCCAAAGTGCTCTTCCGGCAGCTCCGCGACGCAATTGGCGTGGGCGAAATTGTGGGTCTGGCAATTACCGGGTACGGAAAAGACTTGCTGAAAGGCATCCTGGGAGCCGACTGTCCGTTAGTAGAGACCATTGCGCATGCCAGCGCCGGTTTGCATTTCTTCCCTGACGCGGACTGCATCTGCGATGTCGGCGGCGTCGACGTCAAGATCATGATCCTCAACAACGGCGCGGTAACGGATTTTCGGCTCAACTCCCAGTGCTCCTCGGGAAACGGAGCATTTCTGCAGGGGGTAGCGGAGCGCTTCGATATTCCGATGAACGAAATGGCGGATCGCGCGTTTCTCGCGGAGGCCATGCCACAATTGTCGATGGGATGCGGTGTTTTCCTGCAGAGTGATATCGTGAATCAGCAGCGGAAAGGATGGCAAGCGGACGAGATCCTCGCAGGCCTTTGCGCCATTCTTCCGCTCAACGTATGGATCTATGCTGGCGGCTTAAACAACCTCAAGCAGGTGGGCCGAAAGTACATCCTGCAAGGTGGAACGCATAAGAATCTTGCTGTCGTGAAAACCCAAGTCGATTTCATTCTCTCGAAAATCCCGGAAGCTGAGGTTGTTGTGCACCCCTATTCCGGCGAAGCCGGGGCGATCGGCGCTGCCCTGGTCGCCTTGGAATGGTGGGAAAATGGCGGACAGACCAATTTTCGGGGATTCGATGCCATCGAGCGGCTCGCCTACAAGACGGTGACTTCGATGGAGACGGTTTGCCATTGGTGTCCAGTGAATTGCCAACGCAGCTTCATTGATGTGGAGTTGGACGGAGGGAAAGGCCGCGAGTGGAGCAAAGTTCCCCTTGGTGCTGGCTGGGAGCGGGTAATTGTGAACAATTCATGTCCGAAGGGACTCGTCGAAGACTTGAACGAAATGAAAGTCATCAAGGCCGGGATCGAGAGGACCAAAGATGCCTATCCAAATGTTGCCGACATGGTTCGCAAAGAAGCGTTCCGCCGCGCCTCCACCACCTAAGGATCGCTCGCGATTGCGCGTCGGAGTTCCTAAAGTGTTGAATATCTGGACGACCCATCAGTTTTGGGTGGGTTTCCTGAAAGCTTTGGGCGTCGCTTCGGAGAATATCGTCTTCAGTTCGGACACCTCGGAGGAGCAAGGCCGCGAATTCGGGAAAGGCCGCGGGACTGTGGATTGCTGTTATCCCGTAAAATGCATCAGCGGCCACTACGGGGAATTGATTTTCGGGCAGAAGAAGAAGATCAACATCTTGTTCAGCCCGATGATACACTCTCTGCCGTCGATCCTTCACGGGCACGTGGTGGATACGGTGACCTGCACTCGCGTGATGGCCGGCCCAGAAAACATAAAGGCCGGCTTCATGAAAGAACGCGATGTGTTTGTCGAGAATGACATCGTTTATGCCTCCCCATTTGTGAGCCTCGGGGATCGAGACATGGTTACCGAGCAACTCTACAGTTCACTGAAAGATATCTTTGAGCTGGATGAGGAAGAGACGGAACGTGCCGTCCAGGCGGGATTTAAAGCGCTGGACAATTTCACCGCGAGGGCGCGACAACATAGCCGCGACATACTGACATGGTGCGCGAAAAACCAGAAACCATGCATCCTTGTGCTCGCCCGGCCGTATCACATGGACACTGGCATTGGTCATGAAATCGAGGCTGAATTGCAGGCGCACGGCTATCCGATTCTGTGGCTCCAATACCTGCCGGGTGATGAGGATCTGATGAACTGGCTGTTCCAAGCAGACCTAAGAGACGGCACTATCAGGAGTCCATTCGACATAGCTGATGTGTGGACTTCGTCTTATAGCAGCAACACGAACGAGATCATGTGGGGCGCAAAATTTGCAGCCCGCTGCCCGTGGGTGACTTGCGTGGTCCGGCTATCGAGCTACGAATGTGGCATGGACCAGCCAACGTATACGCCAACCCAGAAAATCGTTGAAGCAACCGGGACACTTTTTTTCAAGTTCGGAGACCTCGACTCCACCAAACCGAGCGGCAGCATAAAGATTCGCGTAGAGACAATTGTCCACTACATGGCGAAGTACTCGCGGGGGATCATCCAACGGAAACTGGGTTGGCTTGCGCCTCGTTGTCCCTTGGGCGACATCGCAACGCCAACACCATCCGTACTTGCGGAGGTGACACCAAAAGCGAAGGCTGGCGGTAGCCGCCCAACTAAGTGCCGATCCTAACTACGAAAAATGAAGTGCGGAGCTGGATGCCGGCTGGGATAAACCATGCCTATGCACCAATCCTGCAACGGCAGTTCTAATCCGTACAAACCAAACACGTGAAAAACGATCCGCCGTGAATCTATCGGCGGGTCAACTCTCGCCGGCTCATCGAATTAGGCGATTCGGGCCCAAATCAAGTCGTCACCGTCGACAATGAACGAGTTTTCCGTGCTGGGGGGCACCAGGCCACGTCTTCGTCCTGGCTAGCCAGCGCGCGAGTATTATAGATTCCTTACGTGGCGTCGGCGAATTATCCGAGCTGAGCTCGGCAATGGCTAGGTTGCCGGGAAGGAGATTCATTCCCCGTTGACGCAAATTGACTGAAGCCACCGTTGGGGTCGGAGTGTTTGTTCGGAGTTGGCCGAGTTCACCGACGAAGTATTTTAGAATCGTCCAGGCGTCCACCTCATCTTTCTCGACTACGTACAGGTGGGCGGAGAAACTTTATACCTGCCCAAAAACCACCAGGTCTCAGCGTTTGTAACTCACTCATTCCACGAGATCGAGCTTCACTGTTTTAGTCGGCCCAAAATCAGATGATTTTAGATGGAGAACCAGGCACGGCAGGAATTCAATCTCAAGCGAAGAAGCTGGAGGGCGAGGCGGAATGAATTGCCCGCGATGCGGGACTCCGCTACAAGCCCGAGGATCTACCAGACAGTGGCGGCGGCATTACGAGTGCGATGAATGCTGGCTCGCCTTTGAACTAATCCGTTAGAGAAGCATTTTGAACCGACCGCGAGCAAAAATCCTCCCGGGAGGTTCCTACATCACACGGTCACTTTGCAGCCGGGACGGTCGCCGCACCCTTAATAGGGTGCTTCTATATGTCGTACAATCTTGCCGTGCCGAAAAAGCCCAACCCCACCCCACGGCAGCTTAAAGTCGGCGATAAAATCCGTGTCAGCATGCACGGCGGCAAGATCGTCGATGCCGCGATCAAAGCTATCCTCGACACTACAGATGGTCTCAAGTACCAAGTTGCTTTCGAAACGACCAGACCGCAACGGTCTTGGAACGGCAGGTTGTGAAGGACTAGCGGATGCAATCCGTATCCTCCGGACGGCCACGCCGTTGAAGTGCTCGTCGATTCGGTTGTTCGCAACCGCGACCTGAGCCGAGCTAAGCAGTACCTCTCCATCTTGTGGATCAATTCTCTCGGCGCCTTTTACATCTTCGGCAGCCTCTTCGATCTTTCTCAGTAGTAGGCGTATCTCAATCCGGAGAAGCAGTGCCATTTTTTGCGAATCTTCGTGTCGCCGTTCACTGAAACTGCGATCAGGTGATTGCGGGATTTCAATAAATTACGAGGCCAAGGCCTTGGGGGATTATTGAACATCAGTAGGTTACGAACAGGCGGCAGGCTTTCAGCAGGCAGCTCGAAAGCTTGACGTCAATCGGCTCCGCCTGTACGAAAAGTCGCTAGTCTGCAAGTTTCTTGTTGACGGGATGAAAATCCGGACTGGGCTTGGTGATCCAGACCCGGGTAATCACTCCGTTGTTTTTGCCCGGCGTGATGTTGTAGTCGATCGTCACGATATCGTTGTGCGAAAAAGCTTCCCGGAGCAAGTCGAGCATGCCCTGACGTGCCAGGCGATTGGAATCATCGCGAAGCTGAAAACCGAAAGCCATGCCTGGCTTGGAGTCCAGCCAGACGATGACTTCGACGTCGATGTAATCGCCTGGGGGGCCATAGCCGGTGCCGACGTCGTGCACGCGAAGGAGGTTCACGTGGCCGCTCGATTCCCAAAGATCGGCATTAGCGGGCACGGCCCCGCCGACGAGCAGCGCGAGGCTGACGACGAAAACAACGATGCGCTTCATGACACTCTCCTTACTCGGGTAAATCCATAACGCGGACAATCCGACCGTTGCGAACGCCCGTGCGAATGATATCAAGCTGCACCGCTCGGTTATTGTCGAAGGCATCGCGCAACAGCTTGAGCATGCCCTTGTGATCTGCTTCCTGGCCGTCCGGGCGTAACTGGAACCCGAAGGCGCGCCCCGGCTGAGTATCCAGCCAGACTTCTGCATCTGTGTCCATAAAATCAGTGGGAGGGCCGTAGCCGCCGCCCACGTCGTTCACCCGAATCAGAGTGATTTTGCCTTGGACTTCAACCAGACCACCGAAAGGCGAATCAGTGTAAACCTCGAAGGCGCTGCGGCCGAAGGTACCCGCCCGCAAAACTCCGCTGGTCGGATGAAACGTCAGACGATTCATGATGACGGCAGGAGGCAGGCCCGTGTTATAGGGTGTCCAGAACCAGAGCGAACCCCCGGGCGGAAGCTGACCGCGAAACACGCCCCCTTGGGTTCCGACATAAATCGTGTGTGTAAATTCAGGGTCCACCGCCAGCGTACGGACTTGGAGACCTTGTGGAAGATTAGAAGTGATGTCCGTGGCAAAGGACGGGGAGGAAGGCGACAGCTCGCGATTTAACAGATAAATGCGATCGATACCACTGCCGGCAAATCCTACGTAAACGAATTTCGGGTTGGTCGGATCGATTTCAATATCTTTTACGCCGGCGGAAAAAGGATTCGAAAAAACGTGCTGCCAATTGGTTCCTCCGGTGCCGGTGTAAATGTTGCCGATGTCGGTTCCGGCGAAATAGACATTGGAAGTTCCATCCACCGCGGAATACGCCACGTTTTCATTAGCGGGGGCAAAAAGGGTGGTCCACGGCGTGCCTGGGGGACTGGCGCGCCACAATTGGGAGCAGGAAGCGAGAAGAATAGAAGGATTCGTGGGATGGACTTGAAAAGGTAGGTTAAAGCAATTGGAGTCGCCGGGAAGGCCCGCTGCAACGTTGGTCCAATTCGCGCCGCCATTGGTGGACTGCGAGATGGAATAGGCGTATTGAAACATTGCGTAGAAGGTTTGCGCGTTCGTAGGATCGATGGCGACTGTTCCGCCGTCGCTGTCAAAAATCATGGGCCAACTGATACCGCTAGTGTTTGAGTCGTACAACTCAGTGCCATTGTCCTGGGTCCCGCCGATGACGATATTCGGCGCGGTGGGTGCGATCGCAATATCGTAAAACTCGACATTCGAAATTCCGGTGCCGATAAATTGCCAGGAGTTCGAGGAGCCGTGATCGTTGGACGAGAAGATTCCGCCGTCGCAAACAATGTAGGTGGTGTTCGGTAGGCCTGGCGTGACCGCAAAGCCGTGGTCGTCCACATGAGGACCGTTCGCCGGAACGCCGAAGGTAGCCCCGCCGTCGGTGGAGCGCCAGAGTTCCGTGCCGGTCGCATAAACGAAGTTTGGGTCTACCGGATCGGAATAGATGCTGTTCCACAAGTGAGAAGGGACGGGATCGCTTCCAATCATTTGTCCCGTGGCATTCCAGCGCGGTTCGAAGGCTGTTAGAGTCTGCCCGCCGGACCTGCAACCGCCATTCGACCGATAGAGTTGGAAGGTTGTGCTGGTGCGGTAAGCCACGTACAAGGTGGAAGCAGAAAGTGAAAGGGTGACCTGCGTGGGAACGGAAGCCGTTGGCAGGCTTCCTTCGAGAGGGCAACCTGACAGGCGCCTCCAGTTCGTGGAGTTCAAACTCAATTCGTAAACGCCAGTGTTTGCTAGATCACCGCTATTTTCCACCGAAGCAAACAGCCGATTGCCGGCCTTGTCGAGCACGAAGGAGTGCACCGAGCCGGCGGAAAGCGACAAACTCCAGGTGTACCCGCCATCTAGCGAATGATAAACACCATCGAACGAGCTCAGAAACAGGCTTTGTAGATTATTGGGATCGACGATCAACGTATTACAGCAATCGGAGAGATTCAGCGGAACACTGTCTGCGAGCAATGACCAGGTCGTGCCACTATCGTTGGACAGGAAGATTCCCGCATCGGGGGTGGCGACAAAAACGCGCGAGGGTTGGGATGGGTCGACGGTTATGGCGGAAATCTTCAGCGACGGCAAAGAATCCGTCAAGGGAAACCATAAGGAGCCGGCAAGTGTGGATTTCCAAACGCCGGAACCGTGGGAACCGACGTAAATGACGCGAGCCAAAGTTGGATCGAGAGCAATCGAAAAAAGAACGCCTACGTCGCCGAAGGCCTCCTGAATGTGGTCTGGGCCAATGGTGTACCACCGACCCACGTCGGGAAGCGGGTTCTGGAAATGAGCGGCGGCAGCGGGATGCCCCCGCGGAGATTGAAGGGCACCATCGATATCCACCTGAACTTCCGCGTCGAATTCGTGAACGGCGTCCGGCAGAACCACGCTGCGCGAGGCGTAAATCGATCTTCCTGGTGCGAGACCGCTCGACGTAAAGACAAAGGGTCGCAGCGCTCCGTCACTCGGGTCATTATCGCCTGGGGAAATTTTGGTGCGAAAAGCAGTCGTTATCGCTTGTTTGCCATGGTTGACGATTCGGAAACTGACCGTGGCGCGGCGCTGCTTGGCCGCTTGTGGCAGCGTAGCAGCCACGGAGAGGAACTCGATGCGTAAATCCACTGCCTGACGAACATCGCGTTCGAAAAGCGCCGCTTGCGGGAGTTTTTGCAACTGGCGGAATCGCGGATTGAGCTCGGCAGTTAAGTGATCAGTGTCGGTGCCGTACGGCAGGGGAAACTTTAGCGTGGCTTGGCCACCGGCGGGCACAGGCTTCAGCAGAATTTCCGTAACCCGTGTGGCGCCCGCGAGAACAACAAGCCGCCCGCCACCGGCTATAGTGCCTTGGTTCTTCAGCGAAATACTCGCCAGGACTGGTTGATTCGCCGAGTCCACTACCGTCAGTGACGCGACGGTAAGATCAGCGCCAGCGGGCGGCTTTCGGGTGACAACAAACCGGGCGGTGGCAGTGTTGGGGACGCGGTCCGTTTGCGGGATGGCCCGCTGAGGGTCGAGTTGCACTGTAACCAAATAGACTTTTTCTTGCGTAGGTTTCCAGTCGATCTTCAGATTGGTCACTTTTCCGGGAAGCACGTCGACAATCTTCTCCGTATTCTCTTTACCGTCGACACGCAGCAATACATGGAGATTTGTGACGGCGACATTGCTCTCGTTACGGACACCGACGTCAATCGTGACCTTTTCCCCTGATTCAGGATACGTCGGAGAAGTCGTGAGCGAGGCTACCGAAAGTCTCGCCATTTCATCCGGACGGATTGTTTCGTGAAATTCAGCGACCTGCGCCTTCGAGGAAAAAGAAATGGACAAAGCGAAGAGAGCTGTCCACCAGGCTACCCGAAACCCCCGATGCCGTCCTAACGACCGCGCTCGAAGTGCCACTCGACCCTCGCCTTTGTGGGCGGATGATCTACTCACTATTAGAAATAGTCAACTCAAATGTCAAAAACGGAAATGATGCTACGGTTCTTCCTGGTAGTGCCTTTCTGTCGAGCGAATCGGCCCTCGATGACTATTCGCAAGCTGACACTCTACTTCGGTGATTCGACTGTAATATATCGACGAGTTCGATATGTGGGCCTGTTTAGGAGTATAGACTGAACCAACTCGCTTCCAGCAGATGTCCCAACCTTGGGTGTACTTGGGAGTGCTGTATGACATTCTTTTGAGTTCACTGAGAATCGCTGGGCAAGCTCTTGGCGAGCAGATTCGAGGCGCTGTATACGAAGCGACTGCCGAGTCTATTCGCAAGCTTGACCCCGATCGCCACTTCGTCAGCAAACCTGGTTGAGTTTGGAAAACGTCAGGACGCCAATTCATGAATGGATGCATCATCTCAGCATAGCCCAGATGTAAATCTTTTCTAAACTTCCAACAAAACGGTTGGATCCTTTAGGCAGTCGGATCCGAGCGCGTCAACTGCCGCCTCATCGTGAACGCGCGCGCACCACTTGGTGGACGGCGGCGGTTCTCACCCACTGCATGGATTCAAGTTGGCAGGGTAATTGATGGGGAGATTCGCGTCGAGTGCCATCATGTCGGAAGGGCTAAGCAAGCGCCCTTTATAAATCGCCATGTAGGCCATTTTCCCATGAAAAGAGCCTGCGGCCGGGCCGTAGTCTGCGTTTCCGATGCGAAACGGGTTCGTGTTCGAGGCTTTCGAAACGTCGAGGTTTCCGACGCCGTTCGTTGCGGAAGCATTTGGTTGCAGGGCTCCGTTCACGTAAAGACCTGCTGCACTGGCCGGACCAGGGTTTTGCGTAGTACTTTTCGTGCCGTCCCAGGTGAAGGCAACTTGCACCCATTGTGGCTGTTGCACAGGCACCGCGTTGTCGCCACTTTGAATCACCATATTGGTGGTGCTGAGTTCCACGATGAACCGCAGAGCGCCGTTACTCGTGACCGCAAATCGAAAGCCGGAATCCTTCCCGCCTTGGTTGCTGTCGTTCTTTTCGCAGATGCCACCGGCCGCACCTCCGTTGAAGAAGATCTTGGCAAGGACCGTGATCTGGCTGGTAGGCATATCGTCGAAAGCATGGTCAATTCCCGCATCGAGGTTAGAGGCCAAGGGAGCGCCGCCGTAAAACATGATGGAGGGATCCGCGAGTACCCAGGTTGGCGGGGTGGCGCCAGAATGGGCGGCCGGTGTGCCGTCCACAATGTTTGTGTCGTCAGCAGGCCCGCCGTCAGTCTGTCCTGCCTGCCCATCATTCATGAGGAATAGGCCAATCAGGTTTTGGTACAGCGGGTCGTTCGTATTGACAGTTGATTCGGGCGGACGCCCCGGCAAAGCTGCGGGAGTGGCAGATACCGAACTGGAATAGGAAGAATTAGTAACGATATAAGAATAAGTAGTTCCGTTCGTTACGTTGGTGTCGATGTAGGAGGTGTCGGCGTATTCTGCAACAAGCTGACTACCGTTTCGGTTAATTTGATAGCTCTGCGGTCCAGGGTACATCCAGCTCAAGTTAACTTTGCCGTCACACGCTTCGGCCGTCAAGGTGCCTCCCGCCGCGCCCGAAGTAAAACCACAGCCGATAAACCTGAGCAGGACCACAATGCCGAGCAGAAGGACTGGCGCCGTCAACAAATAGGGATCGACCATCGATGATCACTCCTCTGGAGCGGCTCTTCCCGCTCCTGGCTGTTCCGTCGCGTTCCGGTTTCGTTTAAATCGTGAGATCACACTCCTGGTTGGCCCGGCGTGCCTGGTTGCCCCCGCCGGAGATTCGCCCGAGTCGCTGAGGATCCGGCCATAGCCGACTACCGTAACCCACGCCCGACGCATCCACAAGCACGATCGTGGGCCAGATGCTCACGCCGTGCCACCGAGATCATGCGAGCCGGGTCAGTCACCAAGGTTGCCGTCAGGCTGTTTGCTAAACACCTTTCAACGGATATCCCGAAGGCGATACCAGCGGTTCGCCCGGCACGTACCCGTACTTAATCCCCGCGATTGCCCCGCTTCTATCGATTGAGACGATCGTTGGCCACAAGCTCACGCCGTAGCCAAGCGAGATTTCGCGCTTCGGATCCGCCACGAGAATTGCTGTCCACCCGCTTTCGGCTGCCACACCTCTGGCTACGCTTGGATCCTCTCCGTCGTTGACAGCCATAACGATCGCGGGAGACTTGCTCTTGGCCATCGATGCTTGTAGATCGCGGATCGCCTGAATGCTGGGCCTAACCGAACTTCTCCAGAACACCAGGATGATGGCTTGCTGTCCAAAGAGCTTGGCGAGTTCCATCTCGCGGCCGGAGGTGTATTCAAACAGGAAATTGGGTGCCGGTTGCCCGATCCGAGCATTGAGCCGCGGCAGGCTGAGCCGCACAGGGGGCCGCTTTACCAGATGCTGCGTGAGTGCGGGGGCGAGAGTAGCCGCGTCCAACTCGCCTTCTTTCTGCCACACAATGCGTCCGCGCGGGGTAACGATCAGGGTTAGTGGTCGTTTTGCCGGCGTCACGCCCAGCGCTGTTTCCCAACCCCCATCTGAATCTTCGGCGTAGACGATGCCAGAAACGTACGAAGCTTTCGACAACTGGTCGGGCGTTAGCACGGCCACCACCGCGGTTGGAGCGTCTTTGCGATCACTGCCAGCCACCGACTCGGTCAGAACTTGCAGCTGCGCGGAGGACTTCGAATCGGCAAAATGCACCACGAGATTGGGCGCGCTGGAGCCTGTCGGGTCAACAGCAACAGGTGCGTACCCGGAGATCACCATGCCTCCGGAAGGTACCGCCCGAGTGATCGCCGCCACGGGTACACCAGCCTTCCCGCTCGTGACGGCCTCTGAGAGCGGGATCGGAAATTGCGTGTATTCGCAAACGCTCGCCGTGACCGGCTGATACGCCGGCGGCGAGCCGAAATTGGAGATTCGAGTACCAGTGATCGTCAAGCACAGCGGCGAGTATCCGGGAACCGCGATCATCGCGCCGCTCGCGCCGGGCGGCGCATTTTCAGGTCCGCCATACAGTAGCACGAACCGGTTCGGGTCAACGTCGAACGGGTAGGACTGCTCCAGCCCTTGCACGCTCCACGCGTACTTCGCAATGGTTCCGCCGGGAATCCAGGTCTTGAGTGCAGAATAGTCTGTACCCTGAAATATCGGCGAGACTACCACTCCCGGCCCGCTCGCACTTCGCGGTATCGCTTCAAACTCCACATACGGAGCCGGCCAGTCAAAAAGAATCAGAGATCCGTGCAACACGATACCCGCCTGCTGGATATCTACGGAGTTGTAAACAAGAAACACCTGCTGAGATGGCGGCTGCGAACTTTCATCCGCCGGAGCGAACTGAGTGTTGAGAAAATTTCCCAGATTCGTATCCGCGTTGAACATGTTGTTCACCGTGTTCCCCGCTCCAGTGACACCAATCGCCGCAGTGATCGCATCCTTTACCTCGTTCGTGATCGCGCCATTAAAGAAGTCAACAATCGTGGCTATCGCGCTGCTGGTGCTCACCGACACGTTCCCAACCACGAGTTCAACCGCGGGCCCGGATGGCACCAGAGAAAAATCCACCGTCACCGTAAAAGAGAAACCGCTCGGGGGGTGGCCGTGGGCTTCCGGACCCGCATGCCCTTGAACAGTGAGCACGATTTTCCCAGGGGGCTGCAGATCGAAACTGGCGCTGGTAAGCGCGATTGGATAAGAGTAGTGCAGGGTTTCGATTCCGAGAGGGACCCTGAAAGTGACTGGCTGAAACTTCTGGCTCAGGATGTTGTCGCTGATCAAGCGAAACGTATTAAGGAGATAGTCACGTCCCACGGCGAAAGCGAAGTCATCCGTAGGCGCAAGAAACACATTCGATACGCTGCTTGTTGTCGATGGGTGATCGTTCAAATCAAGCATCAGCACAAGCGCGCCTGGCAGGGTCTTAAGCTGCACGTCGGCGATGCTGTTGGGCAAAGTCACAGTTGAAGGAAGAAAACTGGTTTGCAGCCCGTTCTGAATGCATAGGTTGATTCCAGCCATGTCCTCGGCGCTCAGCGGCTGGCTTGTGTACGACGGAGTGAAATTGATGGTGGCCTCGTCCGCCTTGAAATCGATCTCCAGCACATTGATTGTTCCCGAGACAACCTTGTTAATCGGAGCTGTGATATCCAGATCGCCCCGCATGAACTCGGCAAGAGGAGCAGTACCCTTATCCGGAAAAAACCGCGACATCAGATTCATGCGCACGGTGAGGCTCTCTCCATCGGCCGTCGGAACCGCGATCGTCGGTGGGAACACCTGGAGTTGAACGGTTCCGGAGATATGGCTGGGAATAATCTGCGGCGGTGCAATCACCAGCCGATCAGGATTCAACAGCACCCCCAGGCGCGCAGTCACCGCGTCGGTTGCGGCTGCAGGTCCAGGAAATGGGTTGGGAGTTCCGATCTGGCGTTGGTTCGCGATCGCGTCTCCGAAAGCATCAACCGATCCCACGACCACCGGCCAGTTCGGCCGCGTTGGACGGGGATTGTCATCGACCCGAGCCGAGATCGAGTGCAGGAATCGTCCCGTCTGGTGCATTCCCGCCAGGAAACGGTTGACGGCAAGAACAGCAAACTCCGCCACCACATCGAAATCGCCTGTAAGGTTATTAGCCATGCCTTTGCTCCATTCCTATCTCAGCCACTTTGCGGAAAAAATGATCGCGGCCAGCGCAATGATCGCGGCCGAGACAGCGTGGTGCACGTTGAATTTCGAAGAATGTCCCGCGTATTCGCGAAAGGATTCAAGGACCAGGCGCCCCGCGGCATACCCGCTGCACGCAAACAGGAACAGCGCCCCGGGAAACGGCATTCGGTGTAAGACGAGGATCCCCGAAACCAGCAGCGTCGCCGCCCAGATCGATTCGAGGCATGGCGAAGGGATGCGTTTCACCCTCACGCCATCCGCATTTGGCAGAGAGATGCTGAACCATGCATTCGAAGGCCGGCCGCAGCAACACCCGTTCAACAGGCATCCAATTCTCGCGAAAATCATGCCGGCGAAAATCGAGAGCACGCCAACGTCCCAGAATGCGGCAAACGGGAGACGCATCAGGTAGAGGACCGGAACAGAGATCAGCAAGACAAGAGGGAGGCCGCCGTACATGCCGTATCCGCCCTCGCTGCGGTCCCAAATCCGCCGCTTATCTTGCGAATAGGAGCGCCAATGAATGGCGACATGGAGGAGTCTTGCGCCCGCAATGGCTGGTACAATCAAAATGATCATCGCGATGTAAACGCGGAAGGCATTAAGCCCCGTTGCATGTGCTACGCAGTTCCCCGTCGCCACCGCGGCCAGCAACCCGACATAGAGCATCGCCGGATAGCTGTAAATCGGCCTTCCGCGCCAGTGAAATAAAACTCGTCGCACGATGGTCATCCCCGCGGCCAAAACGCCAAGACCAATCCCGCCACGATACCCGCATCTGCTACGTTGAACACAGGCCACCAGCCCAGGTCGATGAAATCGAGGATGAATTCGCGTCGAAGCAGATCGACCAGATTCCCCGCAGCGCCGCTGAACGCAAGCCCCAGCCCCCACAAGGCGACCTTGCTATGAAACCACCCGCCCCATGTGTACAGAAGGACTGCGCACAGGAGTGCGATCATCCAAAGAACTGGAAAGATGATGCGCGGATGGACCCTCCGCAACGTCGTCTGCGGGTTCGCGATCGACCGAATCTTGAGAAACCGCCCGCACGCGATCGGCCGCGCCGAGGCGTGAACTTCAGCCAACCGCTTGCTTCCTTGGTCGATTAGTAATAAGGTCACGCCGAAAAGAAGAGCCCCAATCATCGCCGACATCCTTACGCTCCCGTTTCAAGCAAAGCGTTTGAACCGTTAACCGAGACCACGCGCATATAGAGCTTCTACTTGCGAAATCGGAATTGTGGATCGAAGATCGACCACGTAACAGGAAAGAAGGGACCTCCCGAGTATTGCGCTTGAGTTACCGAGGAAAAGACTTGGTCGCAAAAAAGCTCAATACGATCCACCGCACCAAATGTCGCGGCTTTTTCGCGGCGCATTATCCTTGCGCTGCTTGCCTGTCGGAGCGACAACCTACGTCGAGCGACAGGAGCTATGGAACTGTCAGATATGACAGGCCGTGAAGTCCCGATTAACCCTGCTGGCTCAGACGGTCGACGCAACACTTTTGCAGTCTACTCGCAGGAGTCTCGAATCCTAAGCTTTTTCTGGGGCGTTGATTCAAGAGCAGCTCGACCTGGAAAGCCGCCTCCGGTCAGTGCAAACCTCGTGTGGATATGAGTTCACCATAAATCGAATGTCGGCTCTGGAGGCATCACAGCGCCGATTGGAGGTCGCCAAGCGCCGACTGTGTAATTCATGAATCTGCATGCTTTCTCCGTTGAGAAATTTCTTTCCTCCAACGAAGCATTGTCACTCGTAGCATGGGACATGAAGAGGAAAACCGCGTCGTTCGCCGCCAGCATTTGAGCCGCGAGCATGAGTTCAGTAGCATTGGTTGGTTGCATCTCCGCCAGTGCATTCGCCGCTGTGACTATTTTTTCTTCCACACTCTTAGTCTTTGGTTGCCAATATCCAAGCATCGCACCTCCCGCCTGACAGACAATCCGATCCGAGACATCCTCGCTGTCTATTGCTGCGCCCTCTCTTATCCTGTCGAGTGCGGCGAGCAAGTGCTCATCCTCGGTGGATATCTTGGCCAAGTGCGTAGCATTTTCGGTTTTGCTCCGGCCGTTCTCATTATTTCGTCGCTGGTCGGAGCGTCGGGAACCAGGATTATCTGATTGACCGCCTTGTTTCGCCGTTGTGTTTGAGTCCATCATGTATACACATCCATTCGAGTTTCGAGCTGAGACCTCTTGGAACAATTGGTAGGGCTTTGGAACGTCTTTAGAACAAAACCCTTAGTTTATGGGGCGATTTTCAGGAGTCTCCAGGCGGAAAGGCAATCGAATCATCAAGGATTTTGGAGCGGGCGATGGGAATCGAACCCACGTCCGAAGCTTGGGAAGCTCTTGATAAAACTCTGAAAGCGATTGATCTGGCGGCACTTAGCTTTCCGAGCGACGACCTCAATTGGAAACTCGGTGGAAACTGAAACGCTTGATGAGTCCTATGGTCTTGGGTCTGGCTTAAGGCGCTTGGCCAATCACATTCTTTCCTTCGAGGCCGAAATGTCTCGCCGCAGCCAACAGATGTGCGTCATTAGAATAAATGATGCGGAAACCCGCCTCGGACGCCGTCGCCAGGTGAATGGCATCCGCCGCGCGCAAAAACACAGTTGCCGGCAGCTTCTGATAGACGTGGCGGATTCGCAAGAACACTTCCTGATCTTGCGCAAGCCACTGGAATGCGCCTGCCTCGATGTGTGCCCGCAACTGGGACAATAAGGCGTTGTAAGCTGCGGGCCGGATCACCCCTTCGCGCAGCTTGCGATGAAACGCTGCCACCATTTCGGCCTGCCCGTGGGTCGCCGAGGCCACGTGGTCGGTCGCTGCGAGCACGCGCACCGCGTCGGCACCGGGATCTTGGTAATAGAGACGGACGAGATAGCTCGTATCGAAATAGATCACGTGACCCTGTGGTCTCGCTCTTCGCTAATGGTCTCTGTGGAATCGGTTCCGCCGCGAAGGTATCTGCGTTGGGCTAGGAAAGCCTGCGTAAACTTGGGATTTGCGAAGAACGGTTTGGCAGGAAGCGGCGATGCCGACACGATCTTGGCAACGAGACGTCCACGTTCGGTGACGTACACTTCACCGGCTCGTGCCCGCCGGACCCACCGTCCTGTAGCTTGGTGAAGTTCGCGGATGGTGATCGTCTTCATGTGACTCATTGTGTCACATTGTTGGATACGAAGCAAGAAGGAGCAACTCCGTTATGGGGAGCGAGCCAAGGTCTAGGTTTTTTGGGCTGACGCCCTGACGGGCTTTCTTCTGCCCGCCGATTTTCTCCGGCCACGGCCCATTATCTATGGCGCACCATAGCTCATTGGGCAGCTTTATGAATTACGATCTTGGATACATCGATCTGGAGGATGTGGGTTCCGGAAATTCTGAGCCACCAATTCCGGAAATTCTGAGCCGTTTTGTATTTTCTGGCAAGATCTCTTCCGGGTTGAGATGACGGGTTCTGCCGGAGGGTCCATCGAGGTGGATGAAGCGTCCGCGCTCGAGAACCCGATCGAGGATGGCTGCCGCCATATCTTCGTCGTGTAGGACCTTTCCCCAGTCATTCATTGGCTTGTTGGTTGTGAAGATCATCGGCCGCTTCCTCAGGTGCCGATCGTTGACGACATGGAAGAGCACGTTGGCAGCATCCGGCCCGTAGGTCAGATATCCGACCTCATCGATGACCAGGACGTGAGGGTGCGTGTAGGTTGTCAGCGATTCCTGGAGATTTCCACGCTTGCTGGCGTTCGAGAGGTCCTCGATGAGTTCCGCCGCGGTGGTGAAGAGAGTCTCGAAACCGTTCTGGATGGCGCGGTACCCGATGGCCACCGCCAGATGAGTCTTTCCTCTGCCGGTCTTACCGTGGAGGATCAACGACCGCCCCTCGGTGACGAAGTCCAGCCCGAGGTAGGAGCCGATCACGGACTCCCGGAGTGTTGACTGCAACGCGAAGTCGAACTCGTCGATGGTCTTGAAGAACGGGAAGTGTGCGCTCCGCGTACAACGTTGCAGTCGCGTCTGTTTTCTTCGCGCTACTTCTTCGGCCAGCAGCAGAGCCAGGAAGTCCCGATAGGACCAACCTTCCTTCTCGGCCCGATCAGCGACCTCTTTGTAAATCCGGCGCGTGTGCGCCAAGTTTAGGCGTCGGAAGTGAGCCTCGAGCTGGCCTTCGGAGAGTTCCAGACTCTTCGACGTGTTGTCGTCCTGCTTGGGCGTCAGCAATGTGTCTCGCGGATTTTTCCTAACCTGTGCTTTCCTCATGGGATCTCCTCCTGAAAAACTAATGAACGCTGAAGAAAATGCTCAATGTAGGTGGCACCAAAAACTTGTTCTTCGAGTCCCTGTTCCATGGCGCGGCGAAGAACCTCTGCTCCATGGCTCTGCAAGATGTTGTGCAGCCGATCGATGTCGTGGAACCACTGCCCGGGTCGGCGGTGAACGATCTCGGTGAGGTAGAGGAAAGCAGGTTCTCCGAGTTCCAATAGTTGCTGGCGCTTCAGATAACGCTTGCCGCGCTTGCCCGATACCGCCGCCACCATGGCCGCGCGATGCGCGGCGAGCGTGGAACCTTCGTGTGCAACGAATTTCCGTGGATGGTTGACTTCATATTTGCCCGCCACGATGCGTACGCGAGCGGCGTACAAATACAGCGTCGCCGGCATGCTAATGGCCTCGGGAGGCATTGAGTAAGGATGGCCATCATGCAGAACCGTACCCGTCGGTCCTACATAGACAGGAATGCGAAGCGCTAGATCTTTCGGATGCACCTTCAGGGAACGAAGTCTGGAGGCCTCTTCGGCAAGACGCACGGCGGGGATGATACCCGTGGCGCGGCAGGCACGCTCCTGATTCACTTCACGATGCCATTCGATGAGTTGCTGTGCGAGATCCTCTTGATCGTGGAAGCGGCGCACTTTGAAGAAGGAGGACTTTACGAAACCCACCAGGTTTTCAACAGCACCCTTTTGTTGCGGGCTATGAGGCCAACACAACTCCACCCCGACGCCCAGCTCGAGCATGACGTAAGCGAAGACCGGATTCCATTCCGTGACCTCGCCGTTTCTCTGCCACTTTAAGGCCACTGTCTTTGGCCGATCGAACACGCACATCAGCGGAGCTCCACCCCAACGGTCGAGATGTTCGGCCAGGTTGCGCACCAAGCTCTCCACGGCCTGGTCCTTCACCACACTGACGCAGATAAATCGGGAGTACTTCAGGCGAGAAGCGAAGAACTGGATACGATGGGTCGACCCATCAAGAAAGGTAACGTCGACTTCGCCGAAGTCATGTTGGCTAAATTCTCCGGGCAGACCTTCGAAACGAATCAGCGGCTTAATCTGTTTCGGACGAACCGAGGCCACCAGAGCGTACAAGGCGGTCTTGCCTCCCTGGTAGCCTGCTTCTCGAACCCGGCGAAGGATCTCCAGAGAAGGTAGGTCGGGTTTTTCTTCCAGAATCTTTACGACCAGTTTCCGGAAATTCTCAACGATGCTGGGTCTGCCGATCCGCCGCTTCTCTCGCTCGGCGGCATCATCCACATGGACCACCGGAACTTCTTCTGCAATGCGCTTAACAGAGCACAGGGACACTCCCGCCAGACGGGCCACTTCGGCCTTGGAGTGACCGGCCTTCAGTAGAATTTCGATTTCGTGACGCTTTAACATTCCTAGCATCCTCCTCCCTCGGCCCTGCCGGTTCACCGACCGGGGGCACAGAGAGAGTTTTAGCCCTTCCGGCTATTGCCGGACGGCTCAGAATTTCCGGAATGAAAAGGGTCAGAATTTTCGGAACCGACAGAGGAAAAAACCCTACAGCCACTAAACAATCTTTTTGGCCGAAAAGTGTAAACTATGTATTCGGAACGTTCTGTAAAGGATGTCTTCGCATCGTACATTTAGAATCTGGAGCGGGCGATGGGAATCGAACCCACGTCCGAAGCTTGGGAAGCTTCTATACTGCCATTGTACGACGCCCGCTCGGTATTGATTTTACTACATTTAGGCTGCGATCAAAGCCGAATTCTGTTTTCCAATATTTTCCAAAACATCAATTTCATTGCCAAACTGGGAAGAGAATTCTGCCCTTATCTGGTCGAGAGAAATCTCTCCGGTGTAGCGTGCCGTCATCGATTGCAGCCAGCACGGAACGCGTGGAGTCCCGCACGTTCAAACCACAGAGCGTCGAGAGCCGGATGCAGACATTATAACTTCCGGCTAACGACGAATCGTCGAGAACCTCATCTCTACGACTCCCGGAACCTCGCTGACTCATGCGCCCGGCAAATGTTACTGGGCGCCCGATGCATCGAACGCACCAACACGTGGATGAGACCGTTCCCTCGTTTGTTGGTCCGTCATGAACATCTCCTCACCATCCACCCTGATTTTTTCAATCTTGGCTGCTGTGGACCATGCCGAGGAATCACGTTATTGACAGTACTCTACAAAATAGAGTACTCTACATGTGCCCGAGTCTCTGGAATGGTCGAGTTAGTATCTGCGCCAAGGAGCTTGCCAATGAAAACAACGACTTCGAGCTTTACGGTTCGGTGCTTTCTTTCCGCAACATTGCTCGCACCAGCATTCATCATTTCGTTGAGTATTTCGCTTGCAGCACAGCAGCCCACCACGAACAGCGTGGACGTGCAACGCGAGGCCATGCGCAAGCTATCGTTTCTGGCCGGTCACTGGTCTGGGCCTGCCATCGTTCGCGGACCCGGCGAACCGCTGCATTTCAGGCAGACGGAAGACGTCGAGTACAAACTTGATGGCCTTGTCCTGCTCATCGAAGGCAAAAGCACCGGCGCCGACGGCAAAATAGCTTTCAGCGCCCTGGCCACGATTGCCTACGACGATGCCTCCCACACCTATCACTTCCGCGCCTTCCATGACGGCCACTACCTTGACACGGAGCTTTCTGTGCCTGCTAACGGCTTTTCGTGGGGCTTTACGGCCGGGCCGGCGCACATTGTGAACACCATGCACTTGACCGACAAAGACGAGTGGGACGAGGTCACCGAGGTGACCGTTGGCAGCAATCCTCCGTACCGCAGCGTGGACATGCAACTCCAGCATCAGCCGTGAAGCGACTCGCACGCGTTGCTGTGGGAGCAAAGCGCACGGAGTACGCGGTAATTCGAGCTTCGTCAAAGGAGAACTGCCATGCAGGACCACACCACCGAGCAGGAATTGAAGGACAGGTTGAGTCTCATCGAAAGCATGATCGCCGAGGGACGCCGGAATACAGAGCGATGGGGATGGATGTTCGTCCTGTGGGGCGTTGCTTACTACGTCGCGATGGCCTGGTCCACGTGGGGCCATAGCGCGCGGGCTTGGCCGGTCACAATGTTGATCGCTGGTGTTGTTGCCATTACCCTTGCTTCCTTGAAAGCTGGCAATCATCCGGGGACCACCCTGGGCCGGGCGATCGGGTCTATCTGGACTGCTTTGGGAATATCGATGTTTCTGCTTTTTCTAGCCCTAGGCCTGAGTGGAAGACTGACCGATCAGCATCTCTTTGCGGCTGTGATATCAGCCATCCTTGGGATGGCCAACGGAGCATCAGGCCTGATTCTTCGCTGGAAGGTTCAGTTTGCGTGTGCCGCCGTGTGGTGGGTGGCGGCTGTAGCTACGTGCTTTGGCACCGACTCGCAGGGCACGATCGTGTTTCTCGTGGCCATCTTTCTCTGCCAGATCGCGTTCGGCATTTACGGCGTGATCGCCGAAGCGCAGGAGCGCAAACGGCGCGGTCCAATCCATGCCTGATTTGCCTGAGCTCAATCCTGTGGTGCACGGCAGGCTGCGACTGGCCTTGCTTTCGCTGCTCGTCGGAGTGGAAGCGGCGGAGTTTACATGGCTCCGCGGCAAGACTGAGGCCACCGACGGCAATCTGGGAGCGCAACTGCTCAGGCTCGAAGAAGCCGGATTCGTGGCTGTCGAAAAGAAGTTCGTGTTGCGCAAGCCGCAAACTCTCTATCGCATTACCGATACCGGCCGACAAGCCCTAACCGAATATGTCCGGGCATTGAAACAATTGCTTGGCCCAGCCATCGATGCGTAGAGCGGCTTGATAATTGGCCTTCGTGGGGGCCACAAAGGTTCATGGTTCCGGCTTGTAGCGACATCTCACCAGAGTCCTGTACATCTTCGGGGTGTTTCTCAAATACGCTGTGTACATTCCAGAACTGTTCCTCGATTTCTCCTGACGGGCAACTCGGAAGTGATTTCCAGAAAGAAGGCGACCCACCGGAGTGTTTCAAAGCATGCACAGGACAAGTTAAAACCGCGGACGATTTCGTTTCTCCTGGATCAACTCCAACAATGTTTTCTTCCGGTTGGCCTGGGTTAGAAGTTCCGATGCGGGTTCGACAAAGGACTCCGCTTTGATCGTCTCGAAGTCAACTTCGTAAGCGGGTAACGCCTGCTGAAGTCTCTGCTGCTCCTCACGCGAGTACCGTTCAATGTCGCTCGCGCGCCACCGACCATCTTCTCGTTGGGATGTGCCGTCGAAGATAAAATCCCCGATCTGTAAGTCAACCAATCGTTGTGCTTGCACAACCGAAATCGCGTGGAAGAACAAAACGCCTCCACATTGCCGGATCAGGTCACCGAATCGACCGTTCCATTTGTGGACCCGCGACACTTCGCGGTAAACGTTGAGATCTTCCACCACCGAGTCATCAACAAAACCGGCGCCATGGGACTGCGGCAACGAGAGTCTGGCCGGGGTATTTTGTGCTATTGGTCAGCTTCTTCATGAAAGTTACTGGGGTGCCAGTAATCTTCGCCCAGGCGCTTGAACCACGCCAGTCGCCTCGGACATCGCGTTCGTGGTAGAACAGTCCAGAGCCACCACCCAGCCAGAGAAAACCCCAACCCGGTCTCGGTAGAATGCACCTACTTCGGCTTCGAATCTTCTGTCTGACGCATTCAGTCTCCGAATAAAAACGACGGTGCTACATCACAACGACAACGCGTGAAAAAAGACGAGATCGCCTCTTTCAACTTGGGATTGAAACGCTCCAACAACAGGGCTGGAATGTTGAGAGGATCTCTGGTGCCACCCCAAGAACCCACTCGCAAAACCGGCGTGTGGGACACCCGCCCACCCCAGACCTGGGCGTCAGGCGTTAGAAGCGGCGCGGCGCTGGCGGCTGGCTTCGAGGATGGGAGTCATGTCGGCGACGGCGCGAATTTCGACGCCTCCGGCGCGGACGACCGGATGTTTGGACATGAGCTGGATGGCGTGGTTCAGGTCGCGTGCTTCGAGGACGTAGAGGCCGCCGATTTTCTCCTTGGTTTCGGCGTAAGGGCCGTCGGTGACGGAGACCTTGCCGTTCACAACGCGCAAAGTGGCAGCGCTGCGAGCGTTTTGCAGGCCTTCGGCGCTGATGAGGTGGCCGCTCTTGCGAAGCTCGTCGGTGTAAGCGAAGACTTCGTCGAGCGCGGCGTTCTGCTGCGCTTCGGTCATTTTGCTCCATCCTTCTTCTCCAACGTACGCAAGGCAAATGTATTTCATGGTTCCTCCGGTTGCTGAATTTTGAAAACATCCTACATGCAATAGTCGTTCGGCCTGCTGGAATTCGACAGATCGCCGGGCAAGTTTATCGAGGCGCGCTCGAAGCTTTGGCACCGCGGCGCTTTTCGCTTTCGCGGATCATGGCGCTCAGATCGGCGATCGGGCGAATCTCGAAGCCCGCAGTGGCAATGCCGGGATGGTTCGAGATCAACTGAATGGCTTCGTCCAGATTCTTGGCTTCGAGGATCAGGACACCGCCGAGCTGCTCCTTGGTCTCAACGAAGGGCCCATCGGTGACTGACGGTTTTCCGTCTTGCGGGCGGACGGTGGTGGCGGTCTTGGAACTCTGAAGGGCTTCGCCGGCCACAAAATGGCCTTTCGCGCGAAGAATGTCGTCGTAAGCGAAACACGAGTCTAGGAACGCATTGCGCTCGGATTCCGACATGCGCTCCCATTTCTTCTCGTCTGTGTAGCCAAGGCATAGATATTTCATGGTTCCTCCCAATGGTTTCGGATGGCTCTCGCATCTGCACCGGATAGTCGATTAGGAGGGGCCGAATTCGACAACGGACCGTGAGGAATTTTAGCTTAATTCCGCCAGACGCCTTTGGAGAAACCGGCGCTGGAAATCCTGCTCGGTGAGCGAGAGTGCGCGTTCGAAGGATGCGCGGGCCTCGGATGTCCAGCCGAGGCGACGGCAGAGTTCGGCGCGGGCCGAGTGGGCCAGGGGGTAGGCTTCGAGGTCGCCCCTGGCAAGGATGGCATCGATTAGATGCAGACCTGCCTCAGGTCCATCACGCATGGCGACGGCTACGGAGCGATTCAATTCGATGACCGGAGAAGGCTCGATGCGCAACAACAGGTCGTACAGGCCGACAATTTCTTCCCAGTCAGTGGATTCGCTGCTGCCGGACTCCGCGTGGATAGCAGCTATGGCGGCCTGGAGGGTGTAGGGGCCGAAGCGGCGGGACGTGAGGGCACGACGGACGAGCGCAGCGCCTTCGGCGATCTGCCCTCGGTTCCAGAGCGAGCGATCCTGGTCGTCGAGGAGAACGATTTCGCCGTCGGGCGAAGTACGAGCTGCCCGGCGGGATTCGTGAAGAAGCATGAGGGCGAGCAAGCCTTGGGCTTCCGGTTCCGGCAGGAGTTCGAGGAACAGGCGAACGAGGCGGATGGCTTCGGTGGAAAGGTCGTGGCGCGTCAGGGCAGCCCCGGAAGAAGCGGAGTAGCCTTCATTGAAGACAAGATAGATGACGCGGAGGACCATATCGAGGCGATTCGGCAGTTCGGCGCGCGAAGGGACTTCGTAGGGAATGCGCGCTTCACGGATTTTGGATTTGGCGCGCACGATGCGCTGCGCGATGGTGGAGGCGGAGGTGAGGAAGGCGCGCGCGATTTCTTCGGTGGTGAGGCCGCAGACCTCACGGAGGGTTAGCGCTACCTGCGCGTCGGGCGGAAGAGCCGGATGGCAACAAATGAAGATGAGTCGAAGTCGATCATCTTCTACTTCGTGCTGTTCACCGACAGCAGGGTCCTGCGCGATTTCCAGCTGCGTCATTGATCCTTTGATTGTGGCATCAAAGCGCGCCTGGCGGCGCAGGGTGTCGATCGCTTTGAAGCGCCCCGTCGAGACGAGCCAGGCTCGCGGATTGGCAGGCAGGCCTTCGCGCGGCCACTGTTTGATGGCGGCGGCAAAGGCGTTTTGTACAGCTTCCTCGGCGAGATCGAAGTCGCCGAGCAAGCGGATCAGCGTGGCAAAGACGCGGCGCGATTCGGCGCGGTAGATTGCGTCTAGCTGCTCATTCATTTGATTGTTGGCGTCTACGCTCATATCTCTTCGTGAATTGCTCCCGGCACTCAACGTGTGAATTAGCTGCTCACCAGTATGTCGAATTCGGGGCGGTGATTTCGACTACCTAGTGAAAGAAGTTGAAATCTGGAGGCGCTTTTCGCGGGCTGGTCTGCGGCGCTGGCCAATGGATGAGAGGGAATCTCATGAAAACAAACTATTTGGTTGCGATCGCGACGGTCGTGGCGTGCAGCGAGTTCGCCATCGCCTTCTTTCCCTGCCAGGCGCTTACGCTAGTCAAGGGAATACTTGGCGTCGTCGACTGGAAGTGCGGCGTCGGTTTGGGCATGTGGCGGATTCTGCCGAGTGCGAGCCTGCTTCTGGGGACTAGCTTGTGCGACAACAAGACTGTGCTTTTTGTGCTGACGCATGCCGCGGGCTACCTCGTGAAGTTCCTTTTGCTGTTGCTCGCGTCGGTTGTTTGAGCGGGGAACGGGAAGCCAACGAACCCACACGCAAGACCGGCGTGTGGTGCACCCAACGCCGCTAAAAGAGCCTTGATTCACTGCAATTCACGGAAGCGGAAGCAGGTGACGAGATGATCGTTGACGAGACCGGTTGCTTGCATGAAGGCGTAGCAGATCGTGGGGCCAACGAACCGAAAGCCGCGCTTCAGCAAATCCTTGCTCATGGCGATGGAGAGAGGAGTTTTCGCGGGAACTTCATGGAGCGCCTTCCGTTTGTTTTGGATCGGCGCACCGCCGACGAAGTTCCAGACATACTTGTCGAAGCTTCCGAATTCTTTCTGGACTTCGAGGAACGCCTGAGCATTTGTGATCGTTGAGGCAATTTTCAGACGATTGCGCACGATGCCAGGATCGCGCAAGAACGCGCGAACTTTTTTCTTGTCGAATCGCGCGACTTTCGAAGGGTCAAAACCGGCGAGGACTTTCCGGTAGTGCTCACGTTTCTGCAAGATGGTGTCCCAGCTCAATCCCGCTTGCGCCCCTTCCAGGATCAGAAACTCAAACCACACGCGATCATCGTGGACCGGTTTTCCCCACTCTTCGTCGTGGTACTTGGTGTTGAGCTCGTTGGAGGCCCAGGTACAACGCGCCAGTTTTTCACGTACCACCGTCATCGCTGTCACTTTTTCAGGATGGAATGAATAATCAGAGTGTTGCCGCCCAGGAGCACGGGGTCGGATGCCAGTTCGCGCGTCCAGCGATTCTGGCGGCGAGCTTCCGGGGTTAAGGCGGCCATCAGCCGGATCAGAGCTGTCACCGGAAAGTACAGCCACTGATTGGCTTTGACCCTGTCGCGATACACGCCCTGAATTTCGAAACCGTTCAGCTCGAGGTAGTAGCGAAGTTCGTTGTAGCCGATCGGATTTGCGTGGACGGAAATTTCATTTTTCCCGGCGGTATCGTAATCGATTTGCGCTTTGAATTGGTGGGACAGCGGCTTGAAGTGCGAGGTGTAGCCAAAGAAGAGCCACTTCAGACGCTCCTCGACATTCATGATGTTCGGCACGCTGACGATGAGATGGCCGTTCGCTTTCAGCAAGCGGCGGTATTCGCGAAACGCCTGCGGGGGCGAATCGATGTGTTCGAGGCCATCGAGAGAAGTGATGTAATCGAAGGAATTGCCTTCGTAGGGCAGAGTACCACTCAGATCGCCCTTTTTGATCTCTACGCCGTCGAGCCGAAACAGTTCGTCGTAGAGATCGCAGGCGCGAACGTCAAAACCGGCGGCGACCAATAGTTCCGCCAAGGCGCCTTCGCCGGTGGGACAATCCAGAACGCGTCCCCGCGGGAGCGGATTCAACACGCTCATTACGGTGGAGTGCAGACCCGGGCGAGAGATGGCCATCGGCCCGCGTTCGCCCGCCAACAAGGGCGGATGATCGGGAGGCTTCACTCGCCGGGAAGGAGCGGATTGGGTCGACGCCAAGTTTGAATGTCCTTCGATCAGCCGCGCGCGCTGACCGATATGGCGTTCGAGTGCCTTAGTGATCTGATCTTTCGGCACGGCACCGACGATCTGCTCAACGACCTGACCGTTCTTGAATACCAGCAACGTAGGAATTCCGCGAATGTTGAAGCGTCCCGCGGAATTCATCGCTTCGTCCACGTTCAGCTTTGTTACCTTTAATTTACCGGCGTAGTCCTGCGCGATTTCGGCGACTGTGGGCGCAAGCATGTGGCACGGGCGGCACCATTCCGCCCAAAAATCGACCATGACCGGCTGAGCTTTGCTCGCGGTCAGCACCTCGGCTTCAAAATTGCCATCGTTCACCGTCAGAATGTTTTCAGCCATAACTTTTCTAGTTTCCTCGACCGGCCGCAATCGAGCAGCCGCTTTCGTATTTTAATTAGATGAAGGAACTGCAGTTTGGTTTCGTGCCGCACCGGCAGCTTCATATAGTTTCGCATATTCCGCCGCTGACGTGTTCCACGAAAAATCCTTGGCCATTCCGTTGAGTTGTATGCGCTTCCACACGCCTTCGTCCGAGTACTGATGCAAAGCCTGGTGGATCGCGTGAAGCAGTTCTGCGCCGGAGTACTCCCAGAACTTGAATCCCGTTCCTGTGCCGTGCTGAAGGTCGAAGGATTCGATGGTGTCGTCCAGGCCACCCGTTGCTCGCACGACCGGAACGGTGCCATAGCGCAAGCTATAAATCTGGTTGAGGCCGCAAGGTTCGTATTTCGACGGCATCAGAAAGATGTCGGCGCCCGCTTCCACCAGATGGGCCAACCGGTCATCGTAACCAATGACGGCGCCGACGCGGCCAGGAAAATCGATGGCGAGCGCCCGGAACAACTCCTCATAGCGGTGCTCGCCTGCTCCCAAAACCGCTAGCAGCACATCTTCCTGCATCAGCTCACGAGCGATCCTGGCGATCAAGTCAAAGCCCTTTTGGTCCGCGAAGCGCGAAACGATCCCCAGGACCGGACGAGCCGGGTTGTCCTTCATCAATTTGAATTCTTCCAGCAGAGCTTCCTTGCAAACGCGCTTCCCCGCAAGGTTTTTTGCGGAATATTTCATCGGAATCAGTGCGTCGCGGTCGGGACTCCAAGTGGAATAGTCGACTCCATTCAGAATACCCACCAAGCGGTTCGCTCGCATGCGGACGACGCCTTCCAGGCCAAAACCGAATTCGGAGGTCTGGATCTCCTCGGCGTATTTGCGACTTACGGTAGTCAGATATTCCGAATAGACCAGTCCACCTTTGAGGAAACTAACGTTGCCGAAGAATTCGAGTCCGCCAGGGTGGTATACGGCCGCGGGAATACCGGTGCGGTCGAGAGCATCCCTCGGAAAAAGGCCGTGGTAACCCATATTGTGGATGGTAAAGACGACAGAAAGATCCCGGACCGCCGGGTCATCGGCATACGAGGTACGCAACAGAACGGGAACCATCGCGGTCTGCCAGTCATGGCAGTGGAAGAGGTCCGGCTTCCAGACTTGTTTCGCCAGTTCGATGGCCGCACGCGAAAACTCCGTGAAGCGTTCGGCATTGTCCGGATACTCACGATTGTCGCTCCCGTAGATTCCATCGCGGTCAAAATAGAAGGGATCGTCGAGAAAAAAATAGCGAACGCCCTTGTGGGTTCCGCCATTCGTGATGGCGGGAAATCGCAGACGGGTTCCTTGAGGAATGGTGATACTGGGGATGTCCAGGGAGGCGGGGATCACGCCGCGGTATTGAGGCAGAAAAACGGCTATTTCATGGCCCAATTTCACCAGGGCTCGCGGCAGGGCTTCGATGACGTCCGCCAAACCACCTGTTTTTGCGTATGGCAGTGCTTCAGAGGCTACGAAGAGGATGCGCATGGTCAGGACGAATTTCTAACGCTATCGGACGACGGTCGCAGCGTCAAGTTCCTCTCAGGAGTTTCGACCCCGGAAAGAGGGAGCACGGCCCTCGCTGCGCTGGGAATGACAGCTGTCTTTGAAAACGCGTTTTGCGGAATTATGGAGCGTCGATTTGGATGAGTGCCGCGCCTACGGCACTCCCGTTCTCAAGACCTTCGCAGCCTTACAGGCCGGGCTAAACTTATGCCCCGCCGCTGGCGCTTGCACGTTAGAGAAAATCGCTTTGGCGAACGCCACGACCCCGCGGTTTTCGCCGATGGTCGGCTGTTCGGGCTCAAGTGCCTTCGATGATGCGCACTTCCCTTTCCACTGCTCCGGCCAGGTGTTTCGCCGCGGCCTGGTAGCGCTCGCCTTCGTAGGCGGCGATTGCTTTCGCGGCGCTTTCAAACTCGATCAGGACGGTACGCTCTTTCCGTCCGGCCTCGTAAGCTGTCACTGGCAGGCCACGCGCCAGAACCTTCCCTCCTGCGGCCTCAATTGCAGGTCCGGCCAGTTTTCCGTACTCCGCCAGCGCTTCTGGCTTCGAAATCGACCGATAAAACACAATCCAATAACCCTTTGCCATATGCTCTGCTCCTGGTTTCAAAGACGTTCGATGCTAGCACGGTCTCAGAAGTTCATTCCTCTCCTGCTACACTTTGTACACAAGCTTCATGGCGAGACAGCGGCTCGGTCAACATTTTCTGGGCGATGTGGGATGGCGGGAGAAGATTGCTCGCGCCATCGGTGTTTCTCCTCATGGGATCAAATTGGTGCGGCGTCAAGCCAGGATTACTGCTGGGTAGAAATCGGCGCTGGACACGGCGAAATGACCGAGCACCTGCTTAAGAGCGGCGCTCCGGTGATCGCTGTTGAGCTTGATCCACCGCTGGTGTACGGCCTACAGCGGCTTGCCGGCGCTCACGCGAATCTTACGGTGGTTTGGGGGGACGTCCTTGAGACAGATCTCGGCGCGCTTGCTGCCGGACGTCGGATGCGCATCTACGGTAACTTGCCGTACTATATTACTTCGCCGATTCTCCATCGCTTCTTCCGCTATGCAGATCAGATCGACGAAGCCCACATCGTGTTACAGCTCGAGGTCGCGGCTAGACTCACTGCCCGGCCTGGCACCAAGCAGTATGGCTATCTTTCTGTAGTGACGCAGTTCTACAGCCGGCCGGAGTTTGTGCTTCGGCTTCCTCCAGCGGCATTTCGCCCACCACCGGAAGTCG
>CAWILQ010000009.1:0-321879 GCA_963836965.1 Candidatus Acidiferrales bacterium | reverse complement strand
CGATGGGTGAGCGCGCGGAGTGTGTCATGCTCAACAAAGGACCCTATATAGTTACGGCCGTTCGTATCCTCGGCGATATTTTGCGGCGCATGCAGCCTCACCACGAGAAGAAGAATTCGCTGTTGCGAAAACTGCATCTGGCCGTTGCTTTTCACGCTGGCGCATGACCGTTCGTTTGAAACTCCTGCCACAAAGACGGCACAGGGAGCGTATGACTTGACCAGGGACGCGGCAGGAACTTCGCTCAACGACGCTGAAACGGCAGGGTCTAATCCCGCGGGGCCGCCGTCTCCGCCGAACCCGATGCCGATTCGCACGAACGGGAAAAACCAACATATTCAAGTTTCGCCCGCAGTCCTCGCTGCCGCACGGAAGGACAACGAAGAGCTACTCCGAGACTTGCGAACGTCTCTGAGTGGCCTAACCCAAGCGGAGGCCGAAGAACGGGCGCGGACGACCGGTCCGAATGAGGTGGCACAAGAGCGGAAGCAAGGCTGGCTCATCAGCATTCTGAAAATCATTCGAAACCCATTGGTTATCTTGCTGACGACGCTTTCGGCAATTTCTTACCTCACGGGCGACGCGCGCGCCGGTTCGGTGATGGCGGCGATGGTGGCGTTGAGTGTCGGAATCCGCTTCTGGCAGGAAGCCCGTGCGGACTCCGCTGCACAGAAGTTAAAGGCGATGATCCACGTGACCGCAACGGTCGTTCGGGACGGTGCGGCGAAGGAGCTGCCACTCCGGGACTTGGTGCCCGGTGACATCATCAAACTGGCTGCCGGCGATATGATTCCAGGCGACGCGAGGCTGCTGAGTTCGAAAGACCTCTTCGTGAGCCAAGGCAGCCTCACGGGTGAGTCGCTGCCGGTCGAGAAGTTCCACGAGCCGGAAACGAAGCTAGAGAGCTCGCCGACCGAACTGAAGAACACCTGTTTCATGGGGACCAGCGTCGAGAGCGGCACCGCGACGGCAGCCGTGGTCACGACGGGCGTACAAACCTACCTTGGCAGTATGGCGCACTCGATCACTGGGGAACGAGTGCAAACCAGCTTCGACCAGGGTCTCAACCGGTTTACATGGCTGATGATGCAGTTTATGGCTGTGATGGTACCGCTGGTTTTTTTCATCAACGGTTTCACCAAACACGATTGGAAGGGAGCCTTCTTCTTCGCATTGGCTGTGGCAGTGGGCCTCACTCCCGAGATGCTGCCCATGATCGTCTCCGTCTGCCTCTCCAATGGTGCGCTGGCCATGAGCCGCAAGAAAGTAATCGTCAAGCGTATTAACGCCATTCAGAACTTCGGGGCCATGGACATATTATGTACCGACAAGACAGGCACGCTCACCGAAGACCGGGTTGTCCTCATGCGGCATTGCAATGTAGCTGGGCGTGAAACCGATGATGTGTTGCTAGACGGATACCTGATCAGTTATTTCCAGACGGGCCTCAAAAACCTCCTTGACCGGGCTATCCTGGATAGTACCGACTTCCACGGAAAGACGGTTGTCGAGAAGTATAAAAAACTGGATGAGATCCCGTTTGACTTCACTCGGCGCATGATGTCGGTGCTGGTAGAGAATCCCGAAGGTAAGGCGATCCTCCTAACCAAGGGGGCTCCCGAAGAAGTATTCCTCCATTGCTCGCATTTTGAGCTCGACGGCAAGTTGTCCGAAATGCACCCGGAGCTCATGGTCGGGCTGGAGCAAGAATATGACAGTCTGAGCAACGACGGCTTCCGGGTATTGGCAGTGGCAACAAAGGAGCTCCCAGGAAAGCAAATTTGCGCGAAGGAGGACGAGTGCGAACTTGTACTCAGAGGGTACGTTGCGTTTCTGGACCCGCCCAAGGGTACCGCTGCCCAGGCCCTGGCAGCCCTGCACAAAAATGGCGTGGTCGTAAAGATTCTCACCGGGGATAACCACCTGATTAGCCGCAAAGTGTGTAAGGACGTTGGCCTGTCAGCCGACCCCATGCTGCTAGGCGGCGACGTGGAGAAAATGTCCGACGCGGAACTGGCCGAGGCGGCAGAAAAAGCGGCCCTGTTTGCCCGCCTCTCTCCCGCACACAAAGAAAGGGTAATCCGTATCCTGCGGGGAAAGGGGCACGTCGTCGGTTTCATGGGCGACGGAATCAACGACGCTCCAGCCTTGCGAGCGGCGGACGTCGGCATCTCTGTGGACACTGCCACGGACATCGCCAAGGAGTCGGCGGATTTGATCTTGCTTGAAAAGGATCTCATGGTGCTGGATGGGGGCGTTATCGAAGGCCGTAAGGTCTTCGCGAACATCGTTAAGTACATTCGGATGGGAGCGAGTTCCAACTTTGGGAATATGTTCAGCGTGCTTGGAGCGAGTGCTTTTCTCCCGTTCCTCCCCATGGCACCGATTCAGGTTTTGACGAACAACCTGCTATACGACTTCTCGCAAGTGCCGATTCCTGGGGACGCTGTGGACGAAGAGCAAGTCGCTCGGCCGCGGCCGTGGAACATCGGGGAGATCAAGCGGTTCATTCTCTTCATCGGTCCCATCAGCTCGATTTTCGACTACACGACTTTCTTCGTCATGCTCTGGATTTTCAAATGCTGGGATCCGTCCCGGGCGCCGCTATTTCAGACCGGGTGGTTCGTCGAGTCATTGATGACGCAGACGCTCATCATTCACGTCATTCGTACGAATAAGATTCCTTTCCTGCAGAGCAGAGCGAGTTGGACGCTTACGGCCACAACATTGGCAATCATGGCTTTTGGAATGTGGCTGCCGTATTCCCCACTGGCCTCTGCGCTGGGTTTTACGCACCTCCCGCGAATGTATTGGCCAATTCTTATGTTCACCCTCTTGAGCTATGTCGGCCTGACGCAAATCATTAAGGTATGGCTGTTGCGGAAGCAATGGATTTAAAAGCGATTGGGGATGGTATGTACAACGGCTACGTTCTAGTCGTGCCGTTCGAGGTTAGCGAAGAAAATGTTCGAAAGTATTTCGTCGCCACGCTGGTAGCTTGGCATGCGTCGGCAGCAGCGGGCCACGAAGCCGGCGTCCTTGGGGATCTGTGTTTGCTGCAGCGATGGGCAGCTAGAGGCAATTTAGACTTTGACAAAACTTTGGATGAGGCTTGGGGGCCCGCACAGTCTTTCCTCGAAGAAAACGTCAACCTTATCTCGAGAGTCGCGAGGAAGCTCTACGAGCGTAAAACGCAATTGGTTTGTTAAAAGAACACGGCTACACGGTGCCAGAGCCGAAGATGCTGTTCAAGGCAGCTTAGTTAACCTAAAGAAAATCAAATTTCTAAAGGGGCGTGCCCCTCGGAGTACTGACGAACCCGAAATATCCCGCGTGCGAGCTGCAGATCGCGCGAGCTGCTAAGTTTTAATTCAATTGTCACTTGACGCACTCAAAACGTTTCGTTATTGTGCTCGCATTTTCATCACCTGCCCATCGGCAACGACTGGGCGGCACGCAGGCAGCATGTGACAGATGATCAGAAAATTCCACTGCGTGGAAGGGAGAAAGATGCTGAGAAGGGTGAATTTCGTTGTTGTAGCACTTTGCCTTGTTTTCTTGGGGGCGGCCACTGCGAGCGCACAGGACCAGGACCATCCGGAATGCTATACGCCCGCGAGCCTTCAAGGTCCGTACGCGATCATCGGCCACTACGGCGCCCATTTGGCACTCGCACTGGCTGAAGGGCAATTTGACGGAAAGGGAAATTTCAAATCAACCTTTATCGTCAACGAACCCGATCCCACTTCGACAACTGGAGCGCGGAAGCTAGTAAGTGGTTCCCAGACAGGCACCTACACCATAAACTGCGACGGCACAGGTGTGGTCACCCGTTTCGTCAAGCTATCCAACGGGGAAACCTCAACGGTAGTCTCTGACTTCATCATTACGAAGGCGGTTCGGAGCCGGTCGGACAACGGAGTGCTAATCGCCACAGCGCTGGAGGACGCCCAAAGAACCGCGAGCTTCATCGTCCTTGGCGGTGTCTTTCTGACCCGTACCTACACGCGGCTGCCGGGCCAAGAGGAAGACTGAGACTAGGCCGTCTCGCAGCGAAGGGTGGCTCGGCTGATTCAGGCGGCACAAGGCCGACATTATGTTAGAGATGGACTTGCGCTGAGTTTGTCTCTATTTTTGTGGTTGCTCCGATGCTCCAGGTTTTGCTTCCTGTTCTGGCATACTGGCGGGTGTGCTGACTTCGGGCCGCCGCCAACGAAGGAAGCTATTCCGAGGGCTATTGCGAACGTGCTGCCCAAGATTCCGAGTCCGAATACGCTTGTGCCCGCTGTATCGCGCCGGGTTCAAACAACACCCGCCAAGCTGTTGTATAGGTGATGCGTTTCTTCATGAACACCCGCTAGCGTGTCGTCTTGTAATTTCCTAGAGCGCACTTCGTTGGCATGAGGTAGCGAGTTGGTAGCTTTGTATTCGGTCAGTGTGCATTCACAATATTGCTCCCGCTGGGTTGAGGCACCGCTGTATCTGATTCCGGGATATTTATACAAGCCCGCCGCAATTCGACATCGGCAGTCGTATTTGTATTGTGACTCAGACCAATTCCACTGACTGCGATCACTCCGAAAAACATCAAACCCGCCGCGACCATTCCGAGGACTGAAGGAATCAGCAAGATGAAGCCGATTGCCACGACGGGGCCACTCATGCGAAAGATTTTCTTAGGAAGAAGAGAGGTAATAAATAGAGAGTGCGACACGCGGTAAATGGAGGATGTCTGACTGAGAACGTACGGCTCGAACTGGACTTATCGGGACTCGGTAAGCATGCAAATCACGACCTCTATTTGACGTTCAACCGGAACAGCATTAAGCTGCCCGGGCGCAATCTCAAAATGTCAAACCATACTCCTGCTCGTTACTCCGAAATTGGTTGCCGGATTCCGAAGGAATATTTCTGGGTGATCGGGTGGGGAGAGAGCGATGTAGGAATCGAGACCGGATCGTATGACGCCGCCCTGCACATGGCCGGCATCGAGAACTACAACGTGATGCTTTACAGCTCCGTGCTGCCGCCTGAAACACTCGAGCTCGCACATTTACCGGAGATCCACCATGGGTCCGTGCTCGAGGGAATCATAGCTGTTCAACATACCGATAAGCCGGGAACCCGGATCACCGCTGGCCTGCTCATGGCCAAGGTCTATCGCAAATCAAACGATTCTTACCTGGGCGGTTTTGCGTGCGAGTATGCTGGCGACGGATCGATAGAAGAAGCGGAAGCCAATTTACGGGAAGCGATGCAGCAGCTTTTTGCGCGCCGTTATGAAACAACCATCTACAAACTCGAGTATGGGAAATCGGTTGTTCGGACCTATACGCCTGAAAAATCATTCGGGACGATTCTTGTCGGTATCGGCTTCGCAAGTTATCTTGTGCCGGTATTAAAATCTGAAGTGGAGGTTAGCCCTTCACACAAAGATAAGTCGCACGTGAAATATACGACCAAATGAGTAAGCTAGCGTCGAGCGTTCCGCGGCAGCCAAACCCCCAGGGGAAAGAGCAACACCAAGAGGATTCCCGAGCATCTCTGATCTCTTCTTTCTCGCCCTTCTGCTCATTAACTAAGAGTACTAAACCTGTCTCAGAGATGTTGGCACGGAGGGTATTTGGAGAAACAGTGTTACGCACACTAGCAAGGTCGCCTTCGGCCACGATCAGACGGCGCTGATTCACGAACGGCAGGTAGTGAGGGATTAGAAATGCAATCCGTAGACACCACCGCCTTCAACTTGACCGCACTTCGCACCCGCCTTCAAAACATGACGGAGGCAGAGCTACTCCAATTCGGCAAGGCAGCGAGAGTGATGTGCAGCCGGGAGGCGAATCGGCACGAAGCCCCTCGTGAAGTGTTCGTGGTCCAGCTGAAAGAGGCGAGAGCGGAGTGGAGAAGGCGGCATCCAAAGGAGTCGAAATGAGTCGTTACCAAGCCTCCCACGAGGATCTGACTCGAATCACATCGATACCAATCTTCTTGCGTTCTTGCTCCGGATATTTCAAGCGCGCCTTCTCTGCAAGTTGTTTCGTTTTGAAGGGTTCGATAGTGGCGTGAACTCACCGTCCACATACTGGAATAAGAGCCACTTCTCGGTTGTTTTAGGCATCTCGGATTTATAGCAGGAATCCGCCGCGCCGTTCTCCGACTTGCGAATCACTCAGGAAACGGGCAGGCAATGGCCATTGGGGAGTCTTTCGAATTCTGGAGGCGGATTGTCAACCCACGGCCGATTGCCGATCCGCGCATAGGAGTGAGAAACTACCAAGTCCAGGGAAAGCTTGGATTACGCGGTGACGAGCAATGATTCTGGACGGTTGGCAATCCGGAAACAATCCTGAAAGTCACAAATTAAGTGGACACTCCTAACGCCATTCCCGGACAAGTGGCTCACAGCGCTTCCCTGTCAGGAAATAACCCAGTGCCAGCGCCCCGTACGCCGGGAGTCTCTTCCGGTGCCGTTACCTCGCTTATACCGTCCGATATATGCACCCGTCGTACAATGGCGAGCGAACAACTATTCAGTAGTATTGACCAAAGCAAGAAACCCTCTGAGTCGTGAGGATGGATGTTGAATGCTACTTCAACGGTGAACTCTTAAAGAAGTAGTACCAGTAGTTTTGGAACACTATCCACGGGTCCGTTGATTCTTTGACCCCACGACTTATCACTTATCATGTTTTGAGCCTCATGATTCTGATAGGATTGTTTTCAAGCGGTGGCGTTATGCCAAAAAACGCGAATTCATCCAACGCTAAATCCAAAAGAAAATCTACGCAGCAACCCGTTTTCGAGACCCAAGCTTTTCTCGACTCGGCCGGAATAGCGAGAAAAGTGAGAACGTTAAAAAAGGGGGAGCCCGTCTACTCTCAAGGTGATGCCGCTGAGAGCGTGATGTATTTGCAAACGGGCGGAGTGAAACTCATCGTCGTCAATGAAGTCGGTAAAGAGGCGATCGTCGCCATTCTGGAACCGGGCGACTTCTTTGGTGAAGGCAGTCTGGCAGGTCAACCCTTCCGCATGGGGACGGCTATCGCAATTGGACCTACCGCTGTGCTCCAGATTGAGAAGAAAGAAATGTTCAGGGTGCTTCATGAGCAGCATGCCTTCTCCGACCGGTTCCTCACTTTCATGCTGGCACGGAACATTCGGATCGAGCAGGATTTGGTCGACCAGCTATTCAATTCGAGCGAGAAGCGGCTTGCCCGCACTCTTCTATTGCTTGCCCGTTATGGTAAGGAGAACCAGCCCCAGGGAGTGCTCCCCAAAATGTCGCAAGAAACATTGGCGGAGATGGTCGGCACGACGCGTTCGCGAATCAATTTTTTCATGAACAAATTCAGAAAACTCGGATTCATCAAGTACAATGGCGGTCTTCAGATTAACACTTCTCTCTTGAGCGTCGTTTTGCACGAATAAGCCAACTTTCACGCTGAGCCAAAATACGGGATCGAGCAGCTTCAGGCGGGAAGCTAGCCTGCCCATCTTGAGCAGGCTAGCTTTGAACTGTAATCGGGTCAGGGATACCCAACCCTACCAAGAAGGATTCTGCAAGACTGTCCAAAAGTGTACAGCGAGCACCTTTGAGAATTCTTATTCTGAGGGCTAGATGCCTTCAATGTATTCGACGGCGACCTTCGGGATTGTGTGTTCGCAATCTGCCTAGGAGAATGAAATGACCGCTCAGGACATGTGTTTTATGGAGTTGGATGATCTCTCCAAGATGGTACCAGATCGCGAGTACCTCATAGTTGCCCTGAACAGTATCTATTGGGATGAAATCAATCGGTCAGGGCAAAGCGCCTCTGATTTTTACGACGACTGGCGAAGCCCATTTGCAGATTAAAGACTGAAGTCTCGGCATTCGGGGTCGCCTAGCCGTCTCCCTCTCGCGTGATAGCATCACCTAATGACGCGCACGTATCCGCACAGTCGTTCCGCAGGTATCTGCAGAATCCCGATCTGAATAGGGCGGTTTCACTCATTCACAAAAACCGATTTACCCCGGTCATTCATAACGGGGTAGATGGTATCCCGCGGGCTGCCTGGCAATTCGCATCTGTGTGTTGACAGGAGCACCAGCTTCACGGAACAGTTTTCCTCTCCATTATCGACGAGTCTCAGCACGCCGAGCGGATTCATGAATCCTGTTGCATCTTTCGGTGGAAGATCCCCCCTCAGATAGGCATCAATGTTTGCTTCCATCTCTGCCGGAAATCGCGGAGTGGGGCCGACTAAGTGTTCCTTGTACACCTTCAAAATAATTTCTCTGAACACCGGAAGTGCCGCCAGGGCGCCGGTTTCCCTTGCGCCCAACGAGCGGTTGTCGTCAAAGCCGATGCGCACTGCCACAGTAATTCCGTTAGCCCCGAATGTGGAACCCACAAATAATGCATCTCGATAGTTGTTCGTCGTGCCGGTCTTGCCCATCACCGGAATGGCGAAGGCGTGCGAATCAAGTGCGTGCGCGGTGCCGGACGGTATGCGCACGACGCCGCGCAGTCCTTCCTGGATCAGGGAAAGCTCCGATTCGTTCTCGTTACTTGGACAACAGAGTGAACGGTGGCTGTAAATAACCTCTCCCCCATAGTGCTCGATCTTTGCAATTACGTAAGGCTTGGCATGTATGCCGCTAGCCATCATTCGGTAGGAGTCCGCAAGCTCCATTAAAGTGACTTCGGAGGCTCCGAGAGCCGTAGTGTCATAGCGATGCAACGGGGTCCGGATGCCGACGTCTTGGGCAGTTTTCAAGACAGAATCGATCCCGATCTGTTGAACGATCCATATGGCGACTGCGTTTCGCGACTCCGCCAGCGCCTGGCGGGCGGGGATGATGCCCTTAAATCTATTGTCGAAATTGGAGATCCACTTGACGGGATCGTCTCCCGATGTCACTACCGCGATGGGCTCGTCGGGCACGGGAGTGTCGAGATCTATGGCGCCTTGACGAAATGCCGCTAGATAAACAATCGGCTTCATGGCCGAGCCTGGCTGGCGCAGGGACTGGGTGGCCCGGTTATAGTCACTGTAAGTGGTGTTGTGCCCTTTATATGTGCCCCGCCCACCGGCCTCGGCCAGAATGGCGGAATCATTGTTTCGCAGAACAACGACGGAGCCCTGAATCAGCCCCACATTCTGAGAATGACGCTTCTCATAAAGGTTCAAGCCGTTTTCGAGTGCGGCGTTCGCAAACCGCTGGATCCGATCGTCGATCGTTGAATAAATCTGGATGCGGCCTTCCAGCAGTTGGTGCATTCCGATATCGAAGGCGAGGGTGGCGTCAAGCCCTTTGAGCTCATCGAGGACACTTTGCACCGCCGCGGGTGCTTCGATTGGACCCGTAACATGAGCAGCCAAACGAATTGGAGCTTGTTGGCAGCGTACAGCCGCCTGTGCGGAGAGAAAATGGTTCTTAACCATGAGGGCTAAGATCTGATTTCGTCTGCGTAGTGGTTTTTGATTGTCCGCCAAGGTGGGCGCATACTCACCCGGCGACTTGGTGATGCCAGCCAGGAGTGCCGCTTTGTCGGCATGCTCCGCGGTGAGCTCTGTCACCGACGTGCCGAAATAGTACTGCGAGGCGGCGGCGAAACCGTACCGGCCATTTCCCAAGTAGATGAAGCTGGCGTAACGCGCGAACAGTTCTTCCTTGGCCCTGCGTTTGGATCCGTAATGCTCCCGCATCTCTCTCTCAATCCATAAGGAGAGACGCATTTCCTCTACTTTGAGCAATAATCTGTTGGCGCCCGGCACTCCGATAGCGAAGGCGAGAAGATGCGAGAGAACGCCTTCATGTTGGAGTGCATTGCTATTTTTCGTGCTTGTAAGCTTCTGCAGGAAGTAACCACGCACAAGCTGTTGGGTAATCGTCGAGCCGCCTTGGGGAAATAACGATACACGACCAGCGGCATTGTCGCGGTCCGAACCGCCGGCGCGGCCCATCAAAACGCGAATGTTTGTCTTGGCGAGTAATCGAGGGAAGACGGAATAATCGACTCCTGAGTGTGAGAAAAAATTCTCATCCTCGGCTGAAAGGATTGCTTGTCGCAGGACCTTAGGAATGTTGTTGTATTGAATGATTTCCCGGCGTTCCGTTCCTAATTCGATGAGGACGTGGCCATTCGTGTCGTAGATGTGACCTGAAGACGGAGGCTCAAAGCGGATGAAGGCGTCTAAATCGGGCAGATCTGTTCGATTGTAGCTGACGTAAATAATTCCGCACATTAAGAATACAACTGGGATGGCCGCCAGCAGGGAAGCAATACGGAGTAAGCGGCTCCTCCTGTAAAGCCTCCCCAGGTCAATAAATAAGCGGTAAAGGATCCGACGGAACCGTAGATAGAGTAGCTGAGTTTTGAGCATGAGGGCTGCTCGCAGCTGGAGCGCCGGTTCTGCTCCTTCTTGATTCCGTACTTTGAGCACTCTTCTGCCACTTTCCTGTCTGAAGTAACAAGCCTCTCACAGCAAGAGTTTGAATTCTGTTCGATATGGGTCACCTCGATAACGATCGTTACTCGGCGGGCTTGGGCAAGCGTGAAGCCGAAATCATCAAAAAGATGACGAGCCGCATCCAAGGAAATAGTAGACAAACCTTGTTAGTGTTTGACGATGGTGTCTTTCTTTGATTTTGGAAGTGTGCAATGTTGAACAGCCGTTAGCATAATTTGGGTTTCAAGCTTACCGACGGATGAGCCCTACCGAGATGGGGAAGCGGAATTTTATTGGAGGGTTGGCGATGGTATCCCTGCCTGCGACCGCAGCAGGAAGTACGAGTCGGCCATTCTATTCAGACGAGGTTCGAGATGAACTGGGATCAAATCGAAGGCAAATGGAAGCAATCGATGGGCAAAGTAAGAGAGAAGTGGGGAAAGCTGACTGACGATGACCTGACTGTGATAAACGGCAAAAAGGAGCAGCTTGTAGGCAAGATTCAGGAACGGTATGGAATTGCGAAGGACGCCGCGGAGAAGCAGGTCGATGAGTTTACGCGGTTCTACACTTCAAACGACTCGGCAAAAGCAGCTAAGTCGTCCTGAATTGACCAGAACGAGGAATGCGATGGCAAGATACGGGAAGGCTGCTGGCAAAAGCGTGAAGAGCGCTGCTCACCGAGAAAAGCGGGGGACACGGTAAAGTAACCAGCCGGAAACAAGCGATTGCCATAGGCCTGTCAGAGGCCCGAAAAAAAGCTGCCGAAGAAAAAGGAGAGGAGAGGTCGGAAACCTCGGCGAGTCTAGTACACGAGTAGAGTGAAGCAAGAAGTTTGCAAGCGGATGGGAAGAGACAGCACCAAGAATCGGGGGCTACTGCGCATGACCCGTGAAAGCCCGGAACCTGAAAAGCACCCGCATTCGCATAGGCACTCGGAAATGATGTACCACGTCATCGATTTGCCCTGTGCGGTTGATCCCTCAAAGGCCAAAGCAACATTTAAAGATGGCAGACTCGATATAGTTATGCCAAAAGTGGTTCTTGCAAAGAGCGCTCGAGGGTAGACGATTGGGGGTTGTCCGGAGAAAAGCACCTATGTCCCCGAGGCAGTCTGGGATCGAAAACATTCCAAGACCGTTGTCGCCGATGGCTAGTATCTGAAGACAGCTCGCTTCTTTGAACCGGAGTTGCACTAGGACTTCTGGCTATACGCTGAAAGGATGACCCAGTTTCAATGGAGATTGATCCAAATGCCTTCCGAGGGTGATATGGAAGCCCGTGGAGCGTCTTTGTCTTCAGAATTAGCCGTAATCTTTCGAGGGAAGCTCTGCGATGTTGTGTTGCGAAATCGCCCCGTTTCGACTATTGAAAAAGACCAAGTCCTCTACAATGTTGGCGACAAAGACCAGACACTGTTCTTCCTGCGGAGCGGATTTGTAAAGGTTGGGACGATCACTCGGGATGGCCACGAGCTCATCTATGATGTCCGAAAGGGCGGGGACGTTGTGGGTGAGCTCTGTGCTTCCGAAAATCCGCGTCAGGACCGTGCGGTGGCGCTTGAGCAAACCCAGGCCATCGCTGTGCCTTTCGATGAAGTTCTTGAAATCGTACAGAAAAATCGGGATCTCCTGCGGCAGCTTGTCCAAGTGTTTTGCGATTCCTTATCAGACGCGTACGATCAACTGAATTCCTTGGCATTTAGTGACACCGTTCATCGACTGATCAGGGTGCTTGTGAGATTGGGGACTGAACTCGGCCGTGGCTCTGGGCAACGCACTGAGCTTTCGACATATCTGACTCAGGAAGAAATCTCACAGATGGTGGCCGTGAGAAGGGAAAGAGTTTCCACGGCGATGAACTTCCTCCGCAATCGTGGAATGGTAGATTATTCGCAACATGGTTATTTAACTCTTGATCTTAAGGCTCTCCAGAATTACGGCGACTGACACCGAGTCAGCGTCCTGCCTCCTCCAGTGTGCAATTCTGCGCACTGTTACCCCAGTAACTGACAGCAGAGTCATTGGGTGATATCCGTACCATGCTTGGTATCCTCTACTGCCTTGCCGGAGTGGGCGGCGCCGGGTAATTCAATCTTAGGCGGATTCCATGAAAAGCGTCTTAAAGATCGTAATCGGTCTCGGGTTTGGGCTGAAGCTTCTTGGGTGCCAATCAAATGGGATCTGCCGTCAGTTAATACGGTCAGAAGAACGCATCCTTCCTTCGATCTAATGCTTCCTGATCCGTTGTGGCGACTCAGCTAGTCCTTATCCGGGTGGGCATGGCGCCAATTCCAGTATTGCGACTGCTCCTTGCTGTTCGCCTTCGAGAATTCGTGAGGCTTCTTATGGTTTTCCGTCTGCCACTGCCCCCAGGCTTTGTTTTCCTTGTCATCCCAGTTGTGATAATCCTTGTGGTCTTTATCGTAGACTCGGTTCTGATCGTGAGCCTCTTGAGGCATCGGGGCGGCCATAATTGATACTGGCGCCGCAAGGGCAGCGGTCAGGAATAGCGAAGCGATGTAACCATGGATACGGTGCATGTTGTTGTCGTCCTCCAAATTCAGAATGTCCGCTGCGGGAAACGCGGCAGCCGTTAGCGTGCAACTAAACGCGATTGATTGATGTTTCATTCAGCACACCCACCCACGCCGCTAATGCATGCACGGGGAGTCAGTGCGTTTCGGAAGCCATGAACGGGTTTAACTAACCCAAAACCGGATCACTGCCCTTCCGCGGGGGGGAATCAATGATTGGGTCTCCGAAGTGAATTTAGATATGCGATGATCGCTTTGGCGTCGGCGTGCTTCATGTGATAAATGTGCATCGGCGGCCGCAAAGCCTCACCCTGCGGTCCGATTCCCTTCTCCAGCACTCGTTCCGCCTGTTCTACTGAAAGACCCGGCAGCCCTGCTATAGGCGGCACACGATCGGCCCAATTCTGAATCGGCCTCACGGGCTCAATCCAGATCGAGCCACCTTGGAGCCAGGCCTGCTGATCCAATTCTCCCTTGGCGTCTCTGGGTGTGTGGCATTCGCCGCACTTGGCTACTTCTTCTACTAGGTATCTTCCGCGGTCGATCTCATTGTCTTCGCCAACTGCCTCAGCCAGGGGCATGCGATTTCCCAAGGACAAACAGCCGAAGATCGCAAGCGTGATTATTGCAGTCGATCGTAGAGGCTTCATGATCAGCGCTCCCTGGCCTGCTTGGTTGAGGGTGCGCTCTTTGGCTCAACTACGAGTCGGATCTTCTGGGCATTATCCTGGTTGAAGATGAAGTATTCTCCTGGTTCACTTGCACCGAATTGTTGCACTCGTGCGTGAGCATCGTGGAAAGTCGTGGCCGGTTCAAGCCAAACAGGTGTGTCGTCGTCACGAACTCGGAAAATATCGAATTGTGGGACCATGATGCGATCCCCCTTATTTCTGCGCAAGCCAGGTCACGCTAGTGAATTTTGCGAGGTTAGGGGTTTGTCCCCAGGCTGTCTGTTCAATCTTGTACACTTCTCCAAACTTTGGATAAGTTCAGGACAGTGCTTTACTCCCGTAGACCGGCTAAAACGGAACGTCGCGGCAATATTTGACTGTACCTTGAAAACCAACTTATTCGTGCAGGACGATACTGAGGAGGGAATCGTTCACTTGAATCTCGCCGTTGTATTGGATGAAGCCCAGTTTCCTGAATTTGTTCATGAAGAAATTGACTCGGGACCGTGTTGTTCCAACCATTTCCGCGAGCATCTCTTGCGACACTCTGGGAAGAGTTTTGTGAGGATGGCCCGGCGCGCCATAGCGCGCGAGCAGCAGCAGAGTGCGCGCCAGACGTTTCTCGCTGGAGTTGAAAAGCTGGTCTATCAGGTCCGCCTCCACTCGAATGTTTCGCCCTAGCATATAAGCGATGAAGCGGTCGGAGAACTCATGCTCCTCATGAAGCGCGCGAATCATCTCGTTCCTCTCAATGACCAGCAGGCTGGTAGGCGAAATTGTGGTCGCGGTCACCAGATAATTGGTCTGGCCTGCAAGGCACCCTTCCCCAAGAAAATCGCCCGGTCCAAGGATGGCCACAACCGCTTCTTTGCCGGTTTTATTCACCACAGTAAGTTTCGCACCGCCTTCCTGAATGTACATGACCTGAATCACGGGATCGCCCTGCACGAAGACGGTTTGTTTCGCTCGAAACTTGGCTACCTTTCTACCCAGACAGGCCGAGTCGAGAAACAATTTCACATCGAAAACAGGGATCTTTGGATTCACTTTTTTGAGGGAGCGAGGGACCTTCGGAGATGTAGCCATAGCAGGCTTCCAAAAGGAATTATACCCTCGCGTCGACAGCCTGGAGTTGACTTCAACGTCCTAAGAGTCATGAGAATACCGGCGACTCCTCTGTCTACGGAGAACCTTCCGCTACGACTGGCACACTTCAAACTCTCCGCCGAGCATGAAATTGTCCGCAAGACTGTACGAAAGTGGACAGCGCGCACTCATAACATTCTCTAAAATGCCGAGCTCTATAGCGAGAAATAGCGATACTTGGCGGATGTTTGGCTAAGCCGGACACAACAGCTTTTTTCTGGTGCAGCATCCACAGAGTTATAAAGGCGTTGGGTGGTTGTCTTGCACGATTCAGCCGCGAAGGTTCTACGCTTTGCGTCAAGGCATCGAGAAAGCATCGGGGGGAATGGCATTAATCTACCTCAAATAACTGCGACACAAATGGGTATTGCGATCGCTGTCCTCTCAAGTTGCTTTGTTGCGGGACTGATTGGCTGTGGCTCGGCAAGCAGTACGAACTCTCAGAGCGTCACCAAGTTCGTAATTCCTACCATCACCTCTCAACCCGCAAATGTGACAGTTACTCTGGGGCAGCCCGCCACGTTTAATGTTGCAGCCGCAGGGACAGCTCCGCTTTCGTATCAGTGGCAAAAAAATGGCTCAAATATCGTCGGAGCGACCGGCGCCAGTTACACCACTCCTGCGATAACGTCTGCCGATAACGGGTCGACATTCGACGTGATTGTCAACAATTCCGAAGGGACCATCACCAGCCAGAAGGCGATTCTCACGGTCAACTCTCCTTCTGTGGCACCAACGATCAGCACACAGCCGGCGAGCCTGACTGTGACAGTTGGACAGATCGCAACATTTACAGTAACCGCTGCTGGCACCGCACCGTTGGCATACCAATGGCAAAAGAACGGTGCAAACATTGCCGGTGCCACGACCGCGACCTATACGACGCCGGCAACAACAGGCGCCGACAACGGTACGACATTTGATGTGGTAGTTTCCAATGCTGCAGGTAGCATCACCAGCCAACAAGCCACGTTGACAGTGAATTCGGCTAGTGTGGCGCCGACGATCACCACTCAGCCGGCAAATCAGAACGTCACGGCCGGGCAGACGGCTACTTTCTCCGTTGTGGCGGCTGGAACCGCGGCTCTCAGCTACCAGTGGCAGAAGACCGGTACTCCGATCACTGTAGCGACGTCGAGTTCCTACAGCACACCGGTAACGACCTCCGCGGACAACGGAGAGCAGTTTCGCGTAACAATCACAAACGCTGCCGGCAGCGTGACTAGCAGCGCCGCCACATTGACCGTGAATCCCTCGACGACCGCTTCAGCAATCGATGTCATAACCTACCACTACGACAATCTGCGCACTGGCCAGAATGTGAACGAAATGACCTTGACTCCGACAAATGTGAACGCCGCTACATTTGGCAAGCTCGGGGAGTTTCCAGTCGACGGGCGCGTAGATGCGCAACCGCTTTTCCTTTCCAACTTGGCGATTCCTGGTCAAGGAACTAAAAACGTTCTATATGCTGTGACGGAGCCCGATTCCATTTATGCGTTTGATGCAGACAGCATCACCGCGGCAGGAGGGACAGTTTTGTGGCACGCGAGCGCCCTTCTCGCCGGCGAATCCCCAAGTGACGACCGCGGTTGTAGCCAAGTCTCTCCGGAAATCGGCATCACTTCCACGCCGGTTATCGATCGGGCCAGAAACGCAATTTATCTTGTCGCAATGTCGAAGGATTCGAGTGGAAATTACTATCAGCGAATTCATGCACTCGATCTCACCACGGGCAAAGAGTTGTTCGGCGGGCCGACGACAGTCCAAGCCACTTATCCCGGTACTGGCGACAATAGTTCGAACGGCTCGGTCGTCTTCGATCCCAAGCAGTATAAAGAGCGCCCCGGACTGCTCGAGATCGGCGGAACGATCTATACCATGTGGTCTTCTCACTGCGATCACCGGCCTTACACTGCTTGGATCATGTCTTATAACGCTGACACTCTCGCACAGACTAGCGTCTTGAATCTCGTCCCCAACGGTAGTGAAGGCGCAATTTGGATGTCTGGCGCGGCTCCTGCGGCGGACGCCTCCGGAAACATCTATATGATCGTGGCCAACGGAGACTTTGACACTACTCTGAATTCGCAGGGCTTTCCGACGAACGGCGATTGCGGCAACTGCTTCGCAAAAATTACGTCGACGGCGCCGCTGACCTTGCTCGACTACTTCACTCCTCTCAATACCGTCTCCGAATCGGATTCAGACACCGACTTTGGGTCCGGCGGCGAGCTTCTGCTGCCCGACGTGGTCGACGGCAACGGCAATACCCGTCACCTCGCGGTCGGCTCGGGAAAAGACGCAAATATCTACGTCGTCGACCGCGACAACATGGGCAAATTCAGCGGAACCGCGGACAACATCTACCAGCTCATCACCGGACAGCTCTCCGGCGGTGTGTATTCCAAGCCGAGCTATTTCAATGGCACCGTGTATTACGGCGCCAACGGCGACTCCATCAAGGCATTTCCAGTTGTGAATGGTCTCCTGGCAACAAGTCCGTCATCGCACTCGGCAATCACTTTTCCCTATCCGGGTGCGACGCCAACCATTTCCGCCAGCGGCACGACCAACGGGATTGTTTGGGCTGTGGAGAATACCAGTCCCGCCGTTTTACATGCATACGATGCAACAAATTTGGCCAACGAACTCTATAATTCCAACCAGGCTTCGAGCAGTGCGGACCATTTCAGCAACAACAAGTTCATCACCCCAATGGTGGTGAATGGAAAAGTATACGTCGGCACATCCACCAGCGTAGCCGTGTTTGGCTTACGCTGATGCATTTCTCGCTCTCACACGATGGATGAGCACGGTCCATCTGCCCGCCGAGATGCGGTGTGACGTGATTTCACAGGTCAGTGAGAGCGGTAATAGCCGGTTACAACCTTTCGTAGCCATGCACCAACCTCGGCAACCGGCTCGTGCATTCGGAGACGTAGCTCTGCCTTAATGGCGTGCAGCTTGGCCACCATGCGCTTCTTCGCCGTTTTCCGCCAGACGGTGAATGGTGCCGTTATCTGGCTCATTAAAGCGAATCAAGTACTTAGCGGCGCTCTATCCACACCGGAATCGCTTCAAAACGACGAAGAAAGTCGCACCGGCTGAGATCAATCGAATAACTGCTTTACTACGTCCGAAAGAACATTTGCATCAGGATCGTCGCGATCAACGACAGCAGCAGAGCGATTGGCATCGCCACCGCGCCAACCTTGAGAAAACTCCAAAAACTTACATCTAGCTTTTCTTTTCGCAACGCGATGAGCCATAGGATCGTTGCTAGCGAGCCTGTGATCGACAGGTTCGGTCCGAGATCGACGCCGACCAGAACAGCGCTGGCAATGAATCCCTTGGCATGTGCAGCGTGCTACCCGCAATCAAGCCGAGTGGCAGATTGTTGACGAGATTGTTCGCTACGCCCACACCAAAGCCCATAGTCAGTGTGCCCACCCACGGCCCTAGCTTCTGCGCCCACGCGAGCCATTGCTGCGTCTGCCGCATGGCACCGATACTCTCCACCGCGTCCACCATCACGAAAAGCCCGGCTACGAGAGCCAGGGTTCCCCAACTGATCTCGCGAGCGAGCGCTAGCGGATTGCTTCGTGTCTTGATCGAGACAACGGCTGTAATGACCAGAGCGGCCAGGCACGTCGGCAAACCCAAATCCTCGAATATTACACGCCGGCCCGGCTTGAGTCCTTCTGGAAAAAGTATATTGGTCTCAAAATCGAGGAAATTGTGCCGCTCATCACGGTGGGCCACAGCTCGTACGATGAAGAGTTTTGCCGGTGTTATCGCTTCTGTCGGGAGCGTAGATTGTTTGCCTTCGGCCAAGTCGCCGAGGTGCGGCAACCTCCTATGCCGGTGGACGATAAGTTCGGGCCAGCACCGATCGCGGATCGTCTAAAAGAAATCGCCGCGGAGACAGCTGACTTTGAAAGGCGAATCCAGGAAGGTCGAAAGATCGAAGCCGAACTTTCTGTTCGCGAATCTCGCCGTGAGACTCGAGAATATGCACAGGACGAAGCGATTGGGCGAGACGAAATACTTGCCCGCATCGCCGAAGAAACGCCGAGCAGGAAGCACGTCGAGTTGAAGCGAAGCGAATTCAAGATGCTCATCTAGCCGAAGCTGAGGAGCGCCGCCAGAAGTTAGAAACACCAGCAAGTTTAGAAAGAAGGAGAACATTGCACGTCAATCAGCCTGAGAACACAGCAACACCCCTGAACGGAATGTCCAGATAACTCAGGCTCCCGTGGTTTGCTTGAAAAGCCAAGCGGATCGCCGGACCACAAACACCTCCCCTTCATCTCACCGGGCGCGGTCATTCATTTTTCAAGGAGATATCAATGAGCGAAGTTTACGTTTTGCGACCGCCGAAAGATCCGACCGCGATAAGTAATAGTAGTTTCATCGGCGGCATAGATTTCGGTGCTGACGAAAGCGGTGAATATGTGGTGTGCCTGGTTATCAGCATGAGAATACCAAGCATCATAGATGCGCTTTCAATTGGGGCCGAAAATCAAAGGACCATTGATGGTGAATGGCGGACAATCCGAAGAGCCTAATGACCTTGCCAGACGGGACTAGTCGCCTCGATCCGCCATGTGGGCCCACCCTGGTAGAGCGGACCTTCCAATTTGACGAAGACGGGCGCATCCCCGCCGAGAATCCACACGCGGGTGTCTTGCGGCTGCTTCCCTATCAAGGGTGCTGCTAATCCGGCGACGCCTCCAATCTCGACTTTTATGACATAACGCGTAGCTTTGTAGCTGGAGCCGCCGACCGAGAATGAGTCCTCTCCCTCTGGAGAGATCAAGAGTTTCACGAGCCGCGGTTTTGGGGTGGCTGCCACCATCGAAACGGTCGTCTGCGGCTCATTGGGTCGAATGTTCTTCAGCAGCGTCAGAGTCATGCCGTTAGCGATGTCGGGAGGTAGTTTGAGCCGTTCGCTCTCGGTCTTCTCTTTCCCGTCATCATCTGTATAACGGACTGTGATCTGTCCCGTCAAACCTTCGATCGAAACGTCCATCGGATGTTTAAACACTGGGCCCTTTTGCAGGAGGTGGTCGCTTATGACTCGGAAGCTATTGCGCTGAGAAAAGACGACCGTTTCTTCGTGAACCGAGCGGTCCTTGAAACGAAAAATTAGATGGCTAGTCACCCGATCGCCACGGGCAACCTGTGTGACTTCACCGTCCGCGAGGGCGTTGCCTTCTAGCGTGCGTAGCACAAGAAAGCCGTGGACCAGGCCCTCAGTGTGTAACACTGCTACCGGCGACTGCGACAGCACGGCGGCTGGGAGCAGTAGGGTCCAGGTTAGAAGGCCGGCGAGCACCCAGAATCGGATTCGTTCTACCATCCGGGCATCATACACTGAGGGCTCCATCACCTCTCTTCTCTTGGTTCGGCTGCGACGTAACCTCAACGTGAGCGCCCTTTTTGGGCTTTGCCGGGATTTCAGCTCGATTCTGAAAAGGTCAACGCAACACGCCGAGGAAATATAAGACCAGCGCGATCAGCACGACCGTCCCGACTATCCCCAGGCCCCCGCCTCTGCCCCATCTGGAATACCCGAAATAGCCGCCACCTACGCCGAACAACAGCAGGAGGACAATAATTAGAAGTAGCATCGCAAGTCTCCTTTCAGCATTTCAACTATGCGAGCGCAATCTTGAATGCATCCCGATGTTCCAAGAAGTGACCGGGGCAAAGAATGGGCCGTTCCGGGTCAAGCCCGGGCGGCCCGGTCCAACAACTAGCGGCGGTCGGTGGAGGCTTCTTCCCAGTAAGGTGGGTAGCCATAGTGTTTGTAAATGCTGCTTCCCCAGGTGGAATCAGCCATGTTCGGCCAAGTGTCCTTGTCGAAACCCGGGGCATTCGTCAGAAGTTTTTTGTCAACGTTCAGGACGGCGCGATTTTCCTTCAAATTGAAGTGGAAGGCGTTCCACGGGATGGCAAAATACTTCTCACCCATGCCTAGAAAACCTCCAAAAGATAGGACCGCGTAGGCAATCCGGCCGGCTCCGGCGTCGACCACGAGGTCTTCGATTTTTCCGAGGTCCTCATTTTGTGCGTTGACGACTTTGCTGCCGATCACCGTCTTCTTCGCGGGAACGATATCTGTGTATCTTGCTGCTCTTGGCTCTGCCATTTAATTCTCCTTTTTGTCAGAGGAAGTAGGCTGACTCCCCATACCTCCGGCACAGACAGGAGCATAAAAGACGCGAACGGAGATATCTGTTCACATCAAGACACATTCGCTTTTGATTGCTTTTCTCGACATATGAGAGTTTCTTCTTGCTGGTATTGAGCACGGATGAAAATACTGCGTCGTGTTCCCTTGGCAAGAATGATTCTGCAAAACTGTCCAATTTTGGACAGCGCGCACGCTTGAAAATCCGTAACATCCCGCGCTGGACGGCTCCAGTCTCGCTACAGTCCTCATCAGTTCCTGAGGTCCGTCGTATCTTCAACAGAAAGGCTTGAAAGGAGACATATGAAAATTTCCGGTATTGCAATCTTTTTAGGACTGTTTCTAGCCACGGTAACGAGTGTTTCGCTCGCGCAAGACACAACCAGTAGCGGCAAATCAAAAACACAGGTACGCACCATTACCGGCTGCCTCGCCCAAGGGAGTAGCTCGAACTCTTACGTACTGAACGGCAACGATGGCAGCACGTGGGATCTCAAAAGCGACAAAGTTGCTCTCGCCGACCACGTCGGTCACACCGTAACCGCTAAGGGCACGGTCTCCAACATCACCATGCACAACATGAAGGAAGAAGCCAAAGACGCCGCCGCCGGCGCCGGGATGAAAAAGACCAACGACGAACACGGCGACCTCGACGTAGCGTCCCTCAAAATGGTGAGCAAATCCTGCAAGTAATGGCAGGTTCGTCACGACGACAAAGAAGAAAACAGCCAAACGCCGGCAATCGCCAGTAGTAGCCGACTTACGTCCAATCCGATGAGACGTCCCTTGATTCCGTTTAGGGAATCCATCGCTCAGCACCTTCTCGATCCGTCCTTCATAGCGATGCTTCTGTCATTGAGGAGACGCTGTAACCGCGCACCTAGATCGTCCGCTCTTAGAATTCAAATCATTCACCCATGCGAGAAGACTTGATAGCGCGAACGCTACTCCGCGGGAAGTTGTGGGGTCGGCGGCTCGTCTTCAATCGGATTCAGAGGTTTGGGTGGGGGCAGCGTTGTATTTTTCTCGAGGCGATCTTTCCTTTCTCGGGCGAGTTCGTCGATTCGTTCCTTCGCTTCTTTGATGCCCAAGACGTACCTCCAAGATTTGAGTGATACACCACTCTAAAGAGCTTAACGTGCGGAAGTAATATCCGCAAACGCGCGCGTCGATGGCGACGATTTCGGCAGATGGGAAGCATACCGTTTGCTGAATCGCCAGATTGCACTAAGTTATTCTGAATGGACTTATCGAGCGTGATCAGGAGGTCTAAACAAAAGCAGACTTCGTATATGCGGAAGCGCCTCATCACGCCACCTCCAGAGACCGTTCGGACTCGTGGAGGAGGTGGGTTAGATGTTGAGCGTGCAACCATTGTCGAGGTTACGTCCGAAGACCAGGACTTTCCGGTCGAGTCGGCCTTTGTCCCCGACGATTCGACAGGCGGTACAATGTTCCAAAGTAACCGCGGTGGTAACGCGGAGGGCCAGCTTTCGTGCGGACAGAAATGTGGCGGCAAACAAGATTGCGAACTTTCGTTCTTCTGACATTGGGAACTCCGCGCGGAGGAGACGGGAAGGGGCATATAACCCGTTTTGAATTTCATTTTCCTCTCGCCAAGTTCTCCAATGTGGCGCGAGGTTGGGGCGAGTTCGTGTGATAGCCAACTCGCCCTTAAAGTTTCACTGGCGTTTCTGTATGAACGGCCGATTATTTCTTCTTGGTGCTCGGTTTCTTGGCTTTGGTCTTGCCGCCCTTTAATCCACCAGCCCCGCCACGTCGAATGGCCTTCAACTCTTTTTCTTCGTTGGATTGGGGCGATGGCTCGCCGTCTTTCCATTTGATCTTAAATGCCTTCATGATGCCCCATTAGGCCACTCGCCAAGGGCGGTGGTCAATAGGTTGAATCCTCTCCCTCAAAGCCTTCCAATTTTCCTCGCGCATCGCCCTTCCCCCTAAACATGTTTGTACCAAATTGTACCGAGACCCTCCCTTTCGTCCATTCTGTCCGTTTTGACCATCAATGGAATCAGTACCTTACGTGTTTTCAATATGGCATGTGAGTTCAACTACCCACTACCATCAACAATGATGGCGCAATACGCATGAGTTACGCATATAAGTGTCAGAATCCAGGTACGATTATTCCCGATATTTACCTCACCGACACAAACTTTCAAGACATAATGATCATTCCGACTGCCGCGGCGGTCATAACGCAAAAGGTGGTCCAGCCCAAATACCTGAGGAGCGGTGGGTTCACGCGCTTGCCCATCACTCTGTGATTGCTGGTCAGCAGGATCACCAGCAGGATCAAAGGCGGTGCGAGAACGCCATTGATTACCGCCGACCAGAACAGCATTTTCACTGCGTTGAAACCGGCGAAATTCAGCGCAAGGCCCAATGACATGGCAACGGCCATCACTGTGTAGAACTTGCGTGCGCTTTTTGGCTTGTCGGCCATTGAGCCGCGCCACATCGCTCCTTCCGCCACAGCATAAGCGCATGATCCTACCAGGACGGGCACGCCCAACATTCCAGTGCCGATCAAGCCTATAGTGAATAGCAAGTACGCCCCATTGCCAGCAAGTGGGCGCAAAGCTTCAGCGGCCTGCCGGGCGGTTGTGATGTCTGTTTGCCCGTGTGCATGTAAAGTGGCACCGGTGGTCAGAATGATGAAATACATAATGAAATTTGAAAAAAACATGCCGGCGATTGTGTCCGCGCGCGCAGATCGCAGCTCCGCACTAGTTGCACCCTTGTGGTGGGCGAGCGTTGGGTGCTTGACTTGTTCGTCTTCAACCTCCTCGGCGGCCTGCCAAAAGAAGAGATAGGGCGAAATCGTGGTGCCCAGAATGGCCACCAGCACCGCCAGGAATCCACGTGACCATTCCAGATGAGGCACGAACGTCACAGCCAGCGCATGCCTCCAATCGACGTGCGCATAGAACGATGCCAACACATAGGCGAACAAGACGAGCGTCAACCACTTGAAAATCTTCGCCATCAGCTTATAGGAAGTCCAAAACAACGACCCAAGGATGAAGACTGCATAGCATGGAACCCAAATCAGCGATCGAATGCCGGTGATGAGTTGGGTCGCCTCCGACATGCCGCCCAAATCAGCACCGATGTTTATGATGTTCGCGACGACGAGAATCGAACAGGCTGCCCAAAGCACCCAGCGCGGATAATAAATCCGCACGGCGGCTGCCAGCCCTCGTCCCGTAACCATGCCCAGGCGGGCGCACATCAACTGAACCGCGGCCATCAGTGGAAATGTGAGTAGCGCGATCCACAGCGTGGCATATCCGTAGGCTGCTCCAGCAACGGAATAAGTGGAGATTCCCGAGGGGTCATCGTCGGCCGCCCCGGTGATCAATCCGGGTCCTAAGACGGCGAAGGCTCTCTTTAAAAGGCTGTGTCCTTGGCTTTTTTCTGGATTCTTGCCAGGCAGATTTTTTCTCGTCGTCATTAGGCTCACAAGCGAAACTCTGCGATTCTCGTGTCCATCGCGTTCGCGGGACATCGCAGCCGTGAATTCTCTGATGGGAGTCAAATACTTGCAAGACACGCAGGAGGGTCGGATTCTGGATAGAGTCCGAACGACATAGCGACTCTTTCTGGAGTCAGCCAAAAAGACATTCAATGGAACCTGGCAGCAAGGGCAGCTTCCAGGCGTTCAAACTGCAAAGCCCGCCCGGACTACCGTGTGCAGTCACTCCACAAGGGGCATAGCCGCCATGCGTTCCATCGAACTAAACTACGGTCATAGCGACACGCAGGATGGCTGTCTGTCCGGTTGTGGACAGTTAAAGGGTGTGGACGAAGACGGACATCCTGTAGCCGTCCTCTTGCCGAACGGTCGTGCTGCGATCCCTGGACTCAACCGTGCTCAGTCGCGTGCGAAATCAATATACCCGCGCTGGATATCAGTCTTCATTAGCTTTACGCGCAGCTTGTCCCCAACATCGGTGCCTTGCTGTCCCTGCGCTAACAATCCCTCTACAGCGGGCTTCAATACACGAACAAACGTTCCGTGTGAAGTAACTCCCGTAACGATGGCATCGAATGTTTCACCGATTCTGCTGCTCATCGCGACGGCAGCGATCCGCTTCGACATCTCTCGCTCAACCTTTCGCGCTGCATCTTCTTTCAACGTACAGTTGAGCGCAATTGCGGCAAGCTCACCGTCTGAATAGGGAGCAGGTTGGCTCGCGAGCACAGCTTTGATCAGTCTTTGCGTGACGAGATCGGCGAAGCGCCGATTGGGAGCCGTGGAGTGAGTGTAGTCCTGTACAGCGAGACCGAAGTGCCCTTGTTCCGGATCCCCCGGGCGTTCGAGAACATACTCGCCTGGTCCCATCAGCTTGATCACCGCCAGCGAAAGGTCGGCAAAGTGATCGGGATCGGCGGCTTTGCGTTTGATCAGAAACTCATTGAGCGCTTTGGAATCGGGCACGACGGGAAGTTGCTCGCCCTGCTTCGCCGCGAGCTCCACGATCCGGTCCCAACGCTCCGGAGTTTTTACCACACGTCTGAGAGACGACACTCTGTTTGCTTCCAACATGCGGGCTACCACTTCGTTGGCAGCAATCATGAAGTCTTCGATGAGGTCGGTCGCGCGGTTCTTCTCCTGCTTCACAACCCCCACAACTTTATCGTTGAGCACCACGGGGCGAACCTCAATGGTTTCGATATTCAGCGCGCCAAGCCGAAACCGCCCGCTCTTGAGTGCTTGCGCAATCTCGTCTTGTAGTCTTAGCTGCGATTGTAGATCGGTTGAGGCAGCCACTTTATCCGGTGCCCGGCTGCTATTCTCAAGCCAATCTCCCACAGCGTGATAAGTAAGCTGTGCCTTGTTGCGGATGATGGCTCGGTAGACACTGCTCGAATGGACGGACCCATCACTGCCAACCACAAACTCGATTACGATGCTCAGCTTGTCTTCGGACTCCAGCAACGAGCTGCTGCCTGTCGAGAGCTGCTCCGGCAGCATGGAGAAATTCCGGACTCCCGTGTACACAGTTGTCGTTTCCCTCGAGGCATGCTCATCAATAGCTGTTCCCTTTGGGACGAAGGAGTCCACGTCTGCAATTCCCACCAAGACCTTGTTTTCTCCATTTGGCAACAGCTCGGCTACTTCGGCCTGGTCTAGATCCCGCGAGGTGTCATTGTCGATCGAAGACCACAACAGATTGCGCAGATCGCGAATGTTTGCACCCGGCGCAACTTGCGGCAAATGCGTTTTTAATTCCTCCAATTCCTGTTGAACATGCGGAGGGAAGTCCGGCTCAAAGCCGTTGTCCAACATGATTTGCTTAGCCACCGCTTGAAGATCAATTTGGCGAACAGGAGTGTCGTTCATGGATGTGAAAATGGCGATGCCTCCGGACCGTAGCTGACCATCTTTTTTAATCGCGTACAAGCTGTCTTGCCGGGGGGCCTGTTGTCGTGAGTGGACGCGGCTAGGTGGCCATCTTCGTCAGATGTGGCGGGCTACCTCTCGGGTTCGGCTGTAACGGTAACCTCAACGTGAGCACCCTTCTTGAGTTTTACATCATGGCCGTGTTCGTCAGTTAAAGTATTTTCAATGCGGAGATCTTGATTCCGTTGGCCAGGCCCAGCAACAGCAATCTGTGCCTTCTCCGGTTGGCTCGGACGTGGAGGCGGGATGATTTTGTCGACCTCTCCAGGCATGGTGGTGCTTGGCCGATCTGGAATTCGCGAAGTATCTAAATTCAGTTCCGCTATTCTTGCGGACTTGGACATGCGCGGCTTTGCCATTTCTTTCTTGACGCTGGCATGCGTCGCGCTGCCAAATTCTTTCCTGGTTCTCTTATGCAGCATGCACCGATCATGACATCAAGATGGGAGCCCTGCAGTCCCATTTCGCACAGTTGCGAATTAGCGCACGGCGAGTGGGGTTGAAAAAGTGCCCGAGCATTCGGTTTCTATTAGGTTTTGCGGAGATCGAATTTAAGTATAGGTTACGGACAACTGAGAAAAAGAGTGATAACGCTTCTCGTACCGAAGCCTAGGATGCGGCTCGCTGTCATTCCTGTCGAAATGCGTCTCCGACTAACCCTCGCCATGAATCAGGACCGGCCCCAGGCTGCGCCAAGGTGTACGGGTGCCAGGTCCCAGCACCACGCGTGAAGATTGGCTCGCAGAGATGTGAGCGACCGAAATATTGTGTGGGACTCGAACCCCCAACCTCTTGCGTGACCGGCAGGCGTTCTAATCAGCCGGACTACGGCTCCGCAGCAATCCGACGATCGGTGACTTCCCGTGTCTTCCAGTCCCTCCGGGCGTCTTGCGCTGTCCTCCACACGAGCAGCCCTGCATGAAGCGATGCTCCAGATACGTGGTCACCATGCTTCACTGCCGAGATCGCAACCGGAACGGGGCTTACACGGGCCGCGAAACACGGCGACCAATCCCAGATGCTTGATCACCATCAGAATAATGACGCCCGACACCAATGCGTCTGCCAGGCCTGCGACAAAAAGTAGTACAGGATTACTCGGCCCGCGATCAGCACGCCTACTCCCGGCAGCACCATCCAAGGGCGCGTAACTACCGCATTTCGGACTCCGTGTACAGATCGGATGATCAACGGAATTGGACTGCGAGAAATGAATATCGCAGCTCTAGGTGCAGCTCCGATTGGACTCCGGCTTTCCTTAGGTAGTCAGCAGCCGCCAGCCTAGTCGCGCTCCTGTCGAAAACAGATCCTCCGGAGTTCCGTGTCCCACATGCATTGCCAACATGCGCGAAAGAACGAATCACCCGCCTCCGAAGCCGGGGATTGCGGTCCAGCCACAGCATCAGATTGCCCATGCGTGTAGCGCCCTTAGCGAGTTCGCGATGTTTTTGCTCGTACTGTTCCAGATCGTCTGCTGCCATTGCTTCGACCAGCGCGAATGCCTGCCGCAATGCCAAGCGGATTCCGTCGCCGGTGATCGCATCCACGCCCCCTGAAGCGTCGCCAACCAAGGCTACATTCCTTCTCTGCACGTTACGGAGAGTGCGCATGCACGTCACGGCACCCCTTTCCCGGCTGTTCAGCTCCGCGCCAGATAGCTTTTCCTTGAGATCCGGAAATTCACAAAGGGTTTTGTCAAAAGATGCATACTCCGGGGTCACCGACAATATGACGATACAGACTTCTCCTCCAACCGGTGTCACGTACGCCTGGACACGTGTTCCCCAGTGAACTTCGACATAGCTGGACCAAGGTTTTATCCGATAGTGTCTGCGGATGGCATGCCGGTGCGTGACCGTTTTCGTTTCGATTCCGGTCCAGTGGCGTACGCGGGATGCTTGTCCATCCGCTCCCACAATCCAGTGGGCGTGAATTTTGCCATGAGTGAGCTAAACGGCGTCTCCGTCAATTCCGGAAACTGGCGTCCGCCACAGCAGTTCCACACCAGACTCTTGCGCTCTCGCAACGAGTCGTTCATGAAGCACGGTTCTTCGCAGACCGACTCCCAGCTCTCTAGGGAAATCGGACCAGACACGCGCGTCCTCCTGCACAAAGCAGATGCCACGGAATTTCGCGCCGTCTCCCGGATCGATCTCCAGGCCTAACGCCCGCAGCGCCGCGAGTGCCTCTGGCAGCATTCCCTCGCCACACGGCTTTTGGATCGGAGGCGCGATACCATCCGCGACGGTTACCTGGAATCCTTTTTCGCGCGCAGCAATCGAAACCGCAAGTCCTGCTGGTCCTCCGCGAATAATGAACACATCGGTCGTGCACCGTAAGACATCCACTCGCGCACCCTTCCTTATCGGACGCCCGCCAGGCCTGCAGCTTCCGGCCGCCCGTTCGTATCGCGGGTTAGGCAACTGGCAGCTGGTGCATTTATGATCCCAAGCGACGCTAACTTACCGGAATTAGCTGTACGTCTCGCGGTTCGCATTACCGTTGGACAGGGGCCGCGGCAACTACTAAAGAATCAACGTGGTGGCATATGAGCTTGGGGAGAACCGACCAAGTAAGTAATCTGCACTCGGCCAGACGTTTTTGGATGCTCGCCCACATTCCACTGGTATCCGATTGCGGACACATTTTCGATGATCTCACACAGCTCCGCTGGCCGATATGTACGAAGGCAAGACACCACTCCATCGAACAGCAAGACCAAGGGAATTATCGGAAGCACATACGTGTAGAACAACCGTGACCAGCGGAACGGACGGATCAACGGGGTAAGTACGAATAACATGAGGGCCCAAGGAAACATCACAGCGATAGTTGATGGAGCACGCTTCGTAATTTCAAATATGCCGATACATTGGCGAGCATCAACGGCATTTTGGAGTATTGCTCGAGCTTCTTCTGGAGGGAATTGATGAAACGATGAAAACATCGTTCGGGATCCCTGCAATTCGGCAGCGACTTTCATCGCATCAACCGAGCCCGAATTGTAAGAAATATGATTCTTAGAAGCCGCTCCGACATATTGGAACGCCTGGAGATTTGGGTGCTTATCCGTGAGCAAGATGTGAAAGCCCCTTAAGTCTCGCAGGAACTTCTGCGAAATGTCTAACCACGGTCCGCCACCGCCTGAACACAAGTCAACAATCGATCGGCTCGGTGTGCGGTCAAGGACGCTTTGAACTAGTGGGGCGATGGGCGCATAAGCCTTTAACAGATTTAGCCCAAACTGAAGCGCGTCCGTAATTCCGTGTCGCAGAGATGACGGGAACCAAGATTGTTCATGGAGCTCGATGAACTGTATGCGACGCATGGGAGTTTGGTGTTTTCACGACCAAGAAGGCGCCGTGCTTTCGTCAATGCGACCGAGTAGATAACCTCAAGCTGGCGCCGCCGCAAGCACGACAGCTCCGCAAAGCAGCAAGGTCGGCCCAACTTCTGAATCTTCTCCCGACGGGTGAATGGAGAGACTTCCATCCGTGCCGAAATGCTAAACGGCGGGGGGACTTTTGGTGTGTGCGTCCGACCCATCTCTGAAATTCCAGCGCTTGTGATTGACCGTCACCAACGCTATGTCGTCAGCCGCAAATGGAATTTCCATGTAACCCCGGACCTCTATAATGCAGCCCTCACTGGCGGAGACTTGTTCGAACGATCTGTCGTCCCTGAGTTCCACCGAGACTACCTGATAACCGACGCCGGTCTCTGTATCTCGTTTGAGGGGATCGACAAATCCATTGGGAATTTGAATTAAGCGTTTCATTGCACACCTAGGCTTAACTAGGCGCGGAAGGAAAACGGCGGAACGCACACACTGAGGACGCCAGGGGCTCAGTCTTCGGCCGACCTCCCGGCATTTATCGAGATTTCGTCACCACTCCCGGTGCAGTAGATGAGATACTCGCCCGGATTCGTTACACCTAGTTCTTCGACTCGCAGACGTGCGCTGTCGAGGGCTATTACCGTCTCCACCCAACGAGGTTGGTCATCACTGCTAACTCGAAAAATGTCGCATGGTTCGGCCATACTTGGATACTAGCGCCCCACGTAAAGCTAGTCTGTTCATAAATGCACAGCTCAATCGCCGAAAAGCCGCTTGCTGAGAGTGGCTTTTGATTGCTCGCACCTTGACCTGCTTTTTGGGTACCGCCTAACATGCTGTGCGAATGCTGATCCCACGCAGCCATGCGTAGCGAAGGATCGATGACGTTGACCAACGTTTGGTCCCGCTCTGTTGCTGTTGGCACGGCTAACCGGGAGTTACCCACCGACCGAGAGATCTTCGCTTAGTGTTCAAAACTGAACAGACGGCTGGCGGACAAAACCCTAGGCTCAAACAAATTCCACTAGATGTGATCTGGCTTGCGCAGAAGGGGGTAGTTGTGACCATGATCCAATAATTCGATATTTTCCGACTTCAGGACGACGGCACACCTGTCTGGCTTGAACCGGCTACGACTTTAGACGATGCTCAGAACCGAGTGCATCAATTCGGGGTGAGTGAGCCCGGAGAATACTTGATCTTTAACCAAAACAACGCCCAGAAAATCCCCATGAGAGTTAGTAGCGAGCAGGGGAGGGACTAAAAGGGGTGGCCCATAGCGCAAACCGAAAGAGGAATAAGACTGCAAAATGCCGCGATTCATCGCGTCATCGCCTCCAGAAATTGAATCTGGAACTAAGGAGAGACATGAAAAAGCTAAACTTTTCAGCAGTAATTCTCATCCTGTTCGCCTCCGGGTTTTTAGCCGGATGCTTCGGAACGCCTAGCAAATCACCTGATGTTTCCGACAGTATTCGGAAATCGCTCGATCAAGCAGGCTTCAAAGACGTTTCCGTCAGTCAGGATCGCGACAAGGGCATCGTGACCCTCAGTGGACAAGTCGCCAGTGAAAACGACAAGGCCCAAGCCGAATCCCTTGCGAAATCACTCGCGGGCGCTCAGGTTGTCGCGGATCAGATTGCCGTGATTCCAGTGGGCGCCGAAAAAGAAGCAAAGGCAGTGAACTCCGATCTAGATGCCGGCATCGAGAAGAATCTGGATGCTGCGCTGATCCGGAGCAAGATGCACGACAGCGTGAAATATGAAGTGAAGAATGGCGTGATCACGTTGACCGGAGAAGTGAACTCGCAGTCCAAGCGCGACCGTGCCGAGAAGGTGGCAGCTGGAGTGCCCAACGTGAAGCAGGTCGTGAACGATCTGCAGGTCAAAAACCAGAAAGCCAGCTCATCGCAGTGAGGTTGTCCGAAAGTGTACAGAATCAGGGTTTGGCAAAGGATAGGGTTGGAGTGAAGCAAAAACCTGTTTGATCGTTAGTCCATCAATCAACTGGGAGGGGATTTTATGTCAAAGAAAGCAGCAGAGCATCATCATAAGGCAGCAGAACATCACCAACACGCGGCACGACACCACAAGGAAGCCGCAAAGCACCATGAAGCAGGAAAACACGAGACGGCAGCGCATCACGCGCACCTAGCCCGCGGTCATCACGAACACGCGATGCACCACGCTGGGGAAGCGGCAAAGGCGCATATCGAAGAGCACGGCAAGGCAATGCCAGCGACCGCCTAGTTGCCTCAGCCGCGCGGGGGGCTGTGTCGGCCTTGGCAAAAGCCCCTAAGTGGCCCGAATCATTGGTGAAATTTGGATGGCAGAAGCGAGATCCGTATCGACTATCTTGCACGCCAGAGTCAGGAGTGCTATCCGCTTTTAAGAGTCTTGCCGAAATCTTGGCCTGACCAAATCCCGAAGGGAGAATCGTGATGCTGCTCCTAATTATTGTTTTGCTTCTGGTGTTCGGCGGAGGTGGCGGATATTACGGGTATTCCAGGTGGGGTACAGGAGGGGGTCTGGGGATCGTCGGGACGGTCGTGGTCATTGCAGTGGTCTTGTACTTCCTAGGGGTGTTGCGCTGACCTTGTTGGGACGCGTGCTGAATGTACTACGGACCCTAGCAGCTAGCTATAGCTAGCTACTTTCCGTCGCAAAATAGCTCGCTCTAAATCAGCTATTCGTTTGTTGAGGCCGTCTGATTCTGCTTGCATGTATGATTTCTGCCGCTCTCGGCCGTCCCGAGTCGCGGCAGTTTGGATCTCAAGCCGGTTGCAATGCCAAGCAACGACCGATCTGGATGATGTTGTCTGCGATCACCCCAAGGCCAACCCAGCGCTGCATGCCTTTGAACCCTCGATATCGACAGCGATTCAATCCGTGGCGCCGCTTCAGCACGCTGATGCGGCCTTCGCATCCGGTCCGCCAGCGCTGCCCAGCTCGGAACCAACGCGATCTCTGCAATTTTCTCCGCTCGCTGCTTTTGGTGCTGGGACTCGGCACCGCGACTCGCGTCACGCCCATTCCCTGAATGGTCTTCTCATTCTTTAGACTGTAGAACCCCGTGTCGGCGGCTACCATTCGGGGTGCGCGCCCGAACCGGCGTTGGTGTTGTTCGACCGCGGCAACCAGTAGTTGGGAATCCGGTGGACGTTCGGCGAACACTTCATAGTGCGTGATGATTTGGTTCTCGGCTTCCTGCACTTTAACCAGGTTGCCGAACTCGTTTGGCTTGCTGGCCTTCCCTTTGCGAATGATTTCGGTGTGCGGCTCGAAAAGACTCACGATCTTATGGGGATACTGGGTAATCCCTTGAAACACGCGCGCCTTGGTTTGCCGCACCACCTGGCGCACACGCCCAGCCATCGTTTCCAGGATCTCCCGTAGTCGTTTCAGCCGCGCTTGCCGGCGTCGAGGAAGTTGCTGCATTTCCTCCAGCACGCTCTCCGCTTGATGCACAATCTTTCGCGTTAAACTCAGCAGTTCCCGATACCGCTCGACGCGCCGTTCCTCACCCGCCGGCCCCCTCAACCGCCCCGCCAAGGCGATCGCTATCACCTTCTTGTTCACACTGCGCATTCGGTCACGAATCCTCTTCTTCAGTCCACCGGTAGCCTTCTCGACCTTCTTCATGGTTCGCGTAAGCACGCGCGCTCCATCTCCTAACAAAGCGCTGTCGGTCGGATAGTGGATATTCGTCTCCACCACCGTGGTATCGACCCTCATCTTCCGTCCTTGCACTACACCTCGCTCTCGCGCCAGCTCCATCAACCGTTCGTGTAGCTCCCCGATCACTTCGGGCCCGATAACTTGCCCCAGTCGCGCCAGCGTCTTGGCATCCGGTACTTTCTCGTCGCCAATGCGGGTGAACGCGCGATAGACCAGGTTCGCTCGTACTTCTCGCTCCAGCGTGTCGTAACTCCAGTTCCGTACGTGCTTCAAGATCAGCAGCCGAAGCGCCACTTCCGCCGGTGTTTGGGTGCGTCCATGCGTCCGGCTCTTCCGATGTCGCTTTCCTTGTGCAGCGTACACACTCTCCACCAGTGCGGCGTCTTCCAGCAGTTGATCTACTTCTTTCATCCAGGGTTCCCACAAATCTTCGATGTCTTTCGCTAGTCCGCTGTGCCACAAACTTGGTTGCCGATGTCGAAGTTGTATCACGCTGCCTCCTTAATTTCTTCAGACGCAGCATCAACACGAAAAGCTACACTTCAACATCGCACAATCAATCGAAAGCCCATAAATACTCGCTTCGATGCTTTATATTTGCGATGGAAAGTAGCTAGCGTCTACAACCGCAGCCTGCATTGCCCATATTCTGTATATCTGAATTAGCCAGAGAGATTGCTGTAGGTGCGCACTTCAGAATGTAGTCGGGGAGGCGCGTCTAAATAGTATCGTCGTCATCAGCTTCGGCGTGCTTCTTCTTGAATGCGTCAGCCTTCTGTCTTTCGGCTTCTGAAGCGTGATACTCTGCGCGATGTGTCTTAATCTGAGCCGTGTCCGCGTGCCTAGCCGCCTTCGCGAGGTTACCCTTTTTCTCCTGTTTGGCGGCTTTCTTGTATTGTTGAGCAGCACTTTCGAGCTGTTCCGATGCCTTCTCAAGATTCTTTGAAGCTTTCTTAGACATATTCGCTCCCGATTGCCACCATCGCAATTCTTTCTCGATGCCTTGACGCAAAGCGTAGAACCTTCGCGGTTGAATCGTGCAAGACAACCACCCAACCCTTTATGACTCGGTGGATGCTGCAGCCAGGGAAGAGCCGGTAGTGTCCGGCTCAGCCAAACCTTCGTCAGGGTGCCGCTATTTCTCGCTATACAGGTGGGCATTTTAGAGAATGCGATGAGTGCGTGCTGTCCACTTTTGTACAATCTTGCGGAGACCTTCAGGGTAAGGTTTAGTCGTCCCTGACCAACTCCAGTTCAAAGGCTAGTCTGTTCCGAAGGAGTGGACTAGCTTCCCGCCTTCCGGACAATTCATTGTTGTCGGCCGCGACCTACTAATTCCTTGGATACGAGCTCCACGATTACCGCAGCTTCGACATACTCACAGAATTTGCTAGAGGCCATACGCCACGGCAGTACCGCAGTGTCCGGCATTCCATTTGGCCGCACTTCGCACGCCGCGTTCTGGCTCCCTCACTTGTGAGACCTCACGACTCGACATCCTCACCACTTACTTCTGGTTTATGCTCAAATGCGCGGAGGCGCTGTCCCTTAATGGGCTCAAAGCGATGCCCTGATTACTTGCCCGCGTGAGTACTCATCGCGTTCTTCACTATCGGAACGTCTTCTCCCAGAGCGGTCGCCAGCGAGATCAGATGGTCCTGCTCATCCTTAAGAATCTCGCGAATATATTCGGCCATCGCATACTCTCCCAAATCCTCGCACTGATGTATGCGTTCACGATAGCGCCGTATGGTGTTCATCTCGTTCTCAAGATCGAATTGCAGCATCTCCTTGGCTTTCTTCGACGTCCGAACCGGCTTCGGCTGGACAGCAGGCATACCCCCAAGGTAATCAATTTGTTCCGAGATGATCAGCGCGTGGCTCAGTTCTTCTGCCGCGTGCTTCTCTAGTTCTGCAGCAACGTTCATGTACTCAGCCCCGCTCAACACCTGCGAATACACGACATAGGAAATGATCGCCTGATACTCGCCTGAAAGATCTTCATTCAGCAACTCGATCAATTCATCGCGTGTGATTCGACCTGCGGATTGGACTGTCGTCTCTTCTTTTTCAGCTTTCATCATGATCCTCTCTCAATACAAATGAACTTTGATACGCGCCCAACGAAGCTCGCCCCACATAAGAAGTAAACACCCTTCGCACTAAGGCCTGTTTTGAGTCCAATCGGATTCTTCCATGCGACGCATTTCCAGAAGTGCCATCAGGAAAGACAACGTCGATTCAGCTCCCTGGTTTTCATTGGCCCTGTCGGGGTGCAGGCCGTCTCTGCACCCGCCGGTGGAGGCATCGTATAAGGCAATTTGCAGATCGTTGTCGCCAAGAAACCAATTGAAAGCGATCCAAGCTTCTTTCCTCCAACAATCCTTCCCCACTGCGCGGTAGGCTTGCAGAAAAGCGGAAACGGCGGCGCAAGCTTCAATTGGTTGCTGGTCGAAGCGCGCTTTTTCGGTATTCTTTGAGTGGAAACCATGCGTCCCGATCGGTACGAAGTGTCCCTTTATTTCGCAATGCTGCAGGCTCGCGAGCCAACCGAGCGCTTCGAGGCCAGCCGAAACCACCGCCGCGTTTGAACTGCGGGTTCCGGCCCTGATCAGAGCCTGGGGCAATCGGGCATTGGAATACGAAAGCCCGTCCTCAAACCATTTCCAGTCCGCCGACCGGTGCGCCTGATAACAATCCATCAGACGATTCGCGAGCGCATCCGCTGCATTCAGAGCGGCACGGTCCCCGGAGAAGGATTCCAGATATTCCAGGAGTCCCAGTAAAGCGAAGGCACAAGCCTTTGGACTTCTGAACTCCACGACTGCGGGTAGAGCTAGCTCAAACAAGCGCCCCGCCGCTCCTCTGAGCCCGGCGCTCTGCGTCCGACCAAGAACGGTGCCCAATCCCCACAACGCTCTCCCGTGACTGTCTTCTGAGCCTTCCAGCTCCTGCCATTGGCGTTGATAGCTGAGGCAGTTATGAAACCTCTTTGTTGCTGAATCAAAAGCGAGCCACAAAAAAGCCAAATAGCGCGAGGCGAGATCCAGCGGGACCGTGGGAGCGTTGTTCATGAATTCTTCGAGGAGAATTGCGACGATTAGCGCCTGGGCGTTATCGTCGGTCGAGTAACCTTCTGGGTAGTTCGCAACAACGAAGACGGCGTGCTCGACGATTCCCGTGTGGTCTGTCAAGCGATGCAAGTGATTTAGATTTACGATGGGAAGCCGGTCGAGAGCCTTTTCCGTGCTCTGCGCCGAAAATGTGGCGCGCGGATTGCGCAAGCGCTCGTTGTACACGCGCCCGAAGCTGCCCATATACTGCTTGGCCACGCGATCCCAAACCATGTCGCGGGTATAGAGGTAGGCGCGTTTTCGCATGGCGTGACGGGCGGTGCTGTTTTCCAACAACTCGATCGTTCTCTCGGCAATCGCTTCGGGATCATCGAAAGGAACCAGCACGCCCCGGTCCTCGTCCAGCAATTCAATCGCGTGCAAATAGGGAGTCGAGATGATGGCTTTTCCGGCACTCAAGGCATACGCGAGTGTCCCGGAGACGACTTGTCCCTTGTGTTTGTAAGGTGTGATGTAAATGTCAGCCGCACAGATTAATTCCACCAACTCTCGCGGACTCACGAAACGATTCCGGAAGATCACGTTGGCTTCCACTCCCAGGTCTCGCGCGAGCTTCTGCAAGGAATGCCGGTATTTGTCGCCCTCTCGCCGCAGGATCTGTGGGTGGGTAGCGCCGGAAACCATGTAGACAAGATTGCTGTGGTGCGAAAGGATTTTTGGCAGAGCTTGGATGACATTTTCTATGCCCTTGTTCGGTGAGAGCAGGCCAAACGTGAGCAAAACATCCTTTCCTTCCGTCCCGAACCCATCCTTATAGAAATTTGGATCGGTGAAAGGCAAATCGGGGATGCCATGGGGGATCAGATCGATTTTGGTGGCAGGAACGTGAAACACTTCCTGGAGGATCTCCGCAGAGTGCTGGCTCATGACGATCAGGCGGTCCGAAAGAGTCGCAATTTCATCCATTACCGCGTGCTCGTCCAGGTTCGGCTCGCTAAGGACGGTGTGCAACGTGGTTACGAACGGCATCTTCAAGCGTCGTAAAAGCTCGAAGATATGTCCACCAGCTCGTCCGCCAAAGATTCCGTACTCGTGTTGAAGGCAGACCAGATCGACATTGCTGAAATTGAGAAAGTCCGCAGCATGCCGGTAGGAAGTTAGATTACCTTCGGACAGCTCGAACCGCACCCTATTGGAATAGTTGTATCCATCTTCGGTATCGTTAACCGGGAGTGCAAGTAGTTCCGTCGTAGTGTATTCAGCATGTATTGCATCGCATAGGTCGGTTGTGAAGGTCGCGATTCCACATCGCCTAGGAAAATAGTTTCCTACGACGGCGATTCGACTAGGGAGCGCTGTGCGGGGCTCCGCAGCAACCTCTTTAGCTGACCTTTCGCCCAATGACAGAGACTGCAGTTCGTAGTGCGCTAGAGTTTCCGCAAGAGGCATAAGTTTCTGCAATGACATTCGATTTTTCCCGTCAATCGATGAATTTCAGAAGAAGCATTGCATGATTCAGGTAGTGACCTCGTTTCGATACTGCCGTTCCACAAACGCGTTCACTCTACCAAGAGGATTTCCCGGAGACTGTCTAAAATAGGACATGAGGCTTCAATGACAGTCCCAAAAGATCTGAAAATCCAGTAATCATTGGCGAAACGCGTGAAAATAGAACATGAACGAAGAAGACGCGGAAACTCGGTCACCCTGCTGCCGCCTCAGACGCATACTTCATCTGCAGGCCGAGCCTATCTTCCCGTCCATGCTGGCTGTGCGTTGGCCTTCGGCTCAATGGCCTGGTGACGACCGATCAGCTGTTGGCGTCCGCGACCTCATTCGCTCCGTGGATTTGAACACTCTTCGCCGGAACCGTTTTTGGCATCACTTGTGTTTCGCCAAAACTTGAGCCATGATGGTAACGAACATACTCGGAGAGCAATCTTTTCAGATGGCGTTCATTCAGCGCAACCATGTGGTCCAGCAGGTCTCGCCGACAGCTTCCCACCCACCGTTCCGCGATGCCATTCTGCCATGGACTCCGGAATGAAGTTCGCTTGGGAATGATCCTGGTGGCTTTCACGGCTGCGATCACCTCGAACCCGAACTTCTGATCGCGATCAAAGATCAGGTACTTGTGAGCGGCTTCAAAGGAAAACGCCTCGCGCAACTGCTGGATGAGCCAAGCGCTCGTCGGATGCTTCGTGACGTTAACATGCAGGATGCGCCGCCGGTCATGACCGATGACGAAGAAGCAGTAGAGCACGCCGAACGTGATCGTTGGCACCGTGAAGAAATCCATGGCCGCAATCGCTTCCCGATGGTTTCGAAGGAAGACCAGCCAGCGCTTGGCCCAGTCAGGATCTCTCGGCGCTCGCTTCATCCAACGGGAGATGGTCCTCTCGCAAAGATCAAAACCGAGCATGCGGAGTTCCCCATGGATACGCGGTGCTCCCCAGGTTGGGTTCTCAACGACCATGCGGAAGATCAATTCGCGAACCTCCTTCGGCGTCGGTCTTCTTCCGACCTGCCTCCGGACTCTGGAAATTAGCCGCCAGTACATACGAAAACCAGTCCGGTGCCAGCGGACGACGGTTTCCGGCGTGACGATGATGAGGGACTGCTTCCAAGCCGACCAGACCCGCCGAGCAACCACCCAGAAGAGCTTATCGAAGAGGTCGAGGCTCGGGCGAGGATGTCGACGCTTCAGCGCGACGAGTTGCTGACGCAAAGCGAGATTCTCGAGGAGGAGAATTTGCCGCCCGCGAAAGAGGCGAACTAGCATTCCGAAGCAGAGGCCTACGAAACGAAACATGGTGAGGATTTATAAAACGGTCCTGGGATGGCAGCAAGCTATGTTATTGATTTCGCGCCCGGCTGGAGTTTTGGCGACCCACACCGCAAACCTCACCCCTCCAACCGCATGATTTACAGTCAACGTGGTGGACACCCTCGAGGTTGGCCATGTCGTCGTTACGGTCTCGCGCCGAAGCCGATGGGCACGTGAAACTGAACCACGACATCGCACTGTGTTTCGACGGGCTTGCCATCGACTAACGTAGGTTGATAGTGCCACCCATAAACTGCCTTCACCACGACCGGCATGAGGTTCTGCGTCCCATGGATGGACCTCACACTCTCTACGTGCCCGTCTTCGGCAACTGTCGCCCGGACGTGAACGAAATCCGTGGGGCCGAGTTGAGTTGATGAAACCTGCGGATCGATGCGGGAAATCAAATCGCCGACAACCACCTTTTTGTCTCGATGGAAAGGCCAACCAGCGTGTGTTGTGGGCATACGAACAGAACGCTGAATGTGCATCGTAGTCGAGGAAGATTCTAGAATCCGCTCCCCCGGCAAGTTAAGAAAGGATTCACGATATCCGCTGGGAAGATGGATTTCCATGACCCGACGTCCGGGCGCGTCCATCTGAATGACGGGTGGGTCAGACTTCAGAGGGACCATAGGGCTGGCCGACGCGACGCTTCGCCTTGAGGGAGTTTCTACGGAAGACCCGGCGGCGCCGTTGGAAGGCATTGGATTTCGAAGCGCTTCCGTTTCAGTTGGCTGACGCGCAAAAGCGAGTGGCGTTTCAGGCGTCGCATCTTCACTGGCGGACGAGCCGGTGGAAGTGCTATTGCTCTCCGGAGCGGCATCGCTTGTCGCGCCACTCAAGGATTGATTGTTTTGTGCGCCGCCTCGGTCGCCAGATTCCACCCGCGAGTTATCTTGCGCCGGATTGCTTTCCCCTATTGCCCGTGAAGAAAGAGGGGAACTGACTTGCGAACTCAAGCGCCGATTTTGCCGCGTATCGGCCGCGAAACCTCCAGAGTCTTCCTCGTCGGTTTGATCATCCTCTACCCGTGCTGAGTTCCCGAGATCACGCTTGTCGGGGAGAGTGCCTGCTTTTGCGGTGTCTCCGCTTGATGGCGAGGCAACGTCGTTGATGGCATCGCGCTCTGCAGTATTAGGATTTGGCAGATTTCGTTGGACGTTCTGATCCGGTGCCGTAGCTACTTTTCGTCGCAAATATAGAGCATCGTAGTGCCTGTTTGTGAACTTTCGTTCGTCTGTATAACGTTGAAATGTAGCTCTTCGTGTTGATGCTGCGTCTGAAGAAATTAAGGAGGCAGCGTGATCCAACTTCGACATCGGCAACCAAGTTTGTGGCACAGCGGACTGGCAAAGGACATCGAAGATTTGTGGGAACCATGGATGAAAGAGGTAGATCAACTTCTGGAAGACGCAGCGCTGGTCGAGAGTGTGTACGATGCGCAAGGAAAGCGCCATCCGAAGAGCCGTACGCGTGGGCGAACGCAAACACCAGCGGAAGTGGCGCTTCGGCTGCTGATCTTGAAGCATGTGCGGAACTGGAGTTACGACACGCTGGAGCGAGAAGTACGGGCGAATCTGGTATATCGCGCGTTCACACGCGTTGGGGACGAGAAAGTGCCGGATGCCAAAACACTGGCGCGATTGGGACAAGCCATCGGGCCCGAAGTGATCGGAGAACTGCACGAACGGTTGATGGAGTTGGCACGCGAGCGCGGCGTGGTGCAAGGACGGAAGATGAGAGTAGACACCACGGTGGTGGAGACGAATGTTCACTATCCGACCGACAGCAGTTTATTAGGGGACGGAGCGCGCGTCCTCACGCGAACCATGAAGAAGGTCGAGAAGGCTTCGGGTGGGCTGAAAAAACGGATTCGTAATCGGATGCGCAGTGTAAACAAGAAGGTGATAGCGATCGCCTTGGCGGGGCGGCGAAAGGGACCGGAAGGTGAGGAACGGCGTGTCGAGCGATATCGTGAACTGGTGAGTCTAACGCGAAAGATTGTTCATCAAGCGGAAGGAGTGTTGGAAGAAATACAGCATCTTCCTCGGCACCGGCAAGCGCGACTAAAACGATTCCGGGAGATTTTGGAAACGATGACTGGGCGAGTGCGACAGGTGGTGCGGCAAACCAAGGCGCGAGTGTTTCGAGGGATTACCCAGTATCCGCACAAGATCGTGAGCCTTTTCGAGCCGCACACGGAAATCATTCGCAAGGGGAAGGCCAGCAAGCCAAACGAGTTCGGGAACATGGTTAAGGTACAGGAAGCCGAGAACCAGATCATCACGCACTACGAAGTGTTCGCCGAACGTCCACAGGAAGCCGCTCCCATCGCGATTTTCGGTGGAACGCGCGAAAGGATTCCCGAGCGCACCATATCTTAGCAAGAACACACTGGTAAGACAGACCGCGGCCATGAGCAGGGGCCACTTCATCTTGCCCGCAACGGCGGAAGTAGATCGCCTTCGAACCACGCCCGGGAAAGCGTAGGGCGCGACTGCTGGTGGAATTTTCAGATCTCCCTTCCCGGCAAACGCGGATGGCGCGGTGGAAGTTTTGGCGACGACCCAATGCCGGTTGTGTTCCCGTTGCAACGATGGCGTGGACTCGCGCGCTCCCCACTTGCGGATTTGTTCGCGATCGTGCTCGCTGAGATCGAGCAACTGGATGCCGGCTAGCTTTCCAGCTTCGCTTGCCCAAACGACGCGAACGTTTACCTGTACGGGCTTCGGTAGACCGTTGAGCGGGATGGAGATGCGAGCAACAAAATTGCATCTGAGTTCAGCCGGCGTCGATAGCAGCAGACCATTCTCGCTCACATTGATGAGCAGGCCCTCGTTATTTCCGTCAATCGCAACGTAGATCGGTGCCTGCGGGATGATGCGCGAATAGAAGCGGCGTTCGATCGTCGTCGGTATGGCCGGGAGCTGTTGGGCTGTCGTGGACATTTTCCAATCTTCGTCCTGAGCGGCTGATCAACAGCGGTGACGACCCCGAGGCGCTCAAACTCGGGACGGGCGGGGCTGGACACATGGCGGAAGGTGGACGCCCGAAAGGTACAACACCCGGCGCGACAGAAAGTTTCGGTGCGCTACGGTTTGACCTTGTACCAGTACGAGGAAAGCTTCCGAGGCGGAGGACTTCAGTGATTTTACGCATGAACAATCTCCTGGTTGGCACGCTCTCTCTCCCATAAAACAACCCAAAGTCGGCGACAAAATCCGCGTCAGCATACACGGCGGGAGAATCGTCGACGCCGTTGGCTTACGAGCGGCATCGTGAGTCTTCTGCCCGAAGTGTAATTTTTCGCCAAATTCCGGTGGTAAAATGGTTTTGACTTCGCAACGTAGTGCGATTGCGAATGTGCCAGATGGTGACGCGGGGGATCGGAACATCAACCGTCCTGCCGAAGAGTCTGGCGGCGGAAATCAGTAGAACCCGCCTTTGATGCAAGTTAGCCGACGACCTATCTCGATCCTTCAGAAATCATTCGGCCAACAAAAGTCAAATCACCGGAGCAACTAGTTTTATCCTTCCTAAACGCAGTCAAAGAAGATGACATCGAAATTGTGGAAGTTACGCCAGAAGGAGAAAGCATTCTGCAGGTTTCTCTCAACATTCGATTTCCGGTCTGGCATCTGAAATAGCGAAGCAGATCCAGCCAGTTTACGGTCTCGCATAACCGTCCCCATCGAATGGCTATTGACACCCGTGGGGGAGAGGTCGATGTCGGCCGCACAAGCAGAAAAGAGCCGGTTCAGGGAGATTCCGGCTCCTTTTGGTTGGGCTTGGGCAGGGTTACTGCAGAGACGTTGTGGCAGCGACTGGCTGCAAGCTGAGGGAAACGATCTTGGTGCCGATCACTTCGCCGGAAACCACCAATTCGACACGGCGATTCTGTTGACGGCCCTCGGCGGTATCGTTCGACGCAATGGGTCGCGACTTGCCAAAACCTTCTGACGTGGTGGACGATTGGGGGACCCCTTCGTGAGTAAGATAGCTGCGAACGCCTTCGGCGCGCTGCTCGGAGAGTTCCTGGTTGTAAGCTTCTGTGCCGACGCTATCGGTATTGCCTTCGACAGCGAGTTTGAGCGACGGGTAGGCAAGAACGATGCCGGAGATTTTGGCTAGCTTCTCGCGAGCCAATGGACGAAGCGTAAATTTCCCGGAGTCAAAGAGAACGTCGGACATGTTGACGACAAGGCCGCGAGCGGTGTCGCGAGTTTCGAGAATTAGATTGAACTGTTGCAGGAGACGAGCACGAAGCTCTTCGCGATCGCGCACGGCTTGTTGAAGCTGTGCATCGGATGATGCGGCGGCGGCACGGCTGCGGTCGGAATCCGCTTCCGCAATTTGTTGTTGTTGCTGGGCGGTATCGCGGGATTGCTCCGCGTTGACCTGAGCATTAGTGGCTTGTTGTGCTGCGGCCTGGGCCGCGAGATTGTTGCGGTCGGCTTCCTTGCGCTGACGAACGGCATCAGCGGTTTCGCTTTCGGCGACGACGCGACGCTGAGATTCGTCGTTGGCGCGAGCCTTGTCCTCGGCTTCGCGGTTGGCGCCAGCGGTACGTTCGGCGGCGGCGCGCTCTTCGTCGATCTGTTTCACGCTGATTTCTCGTGCGTCTTCGGCGGTCTGCACGACCTCACGCGACAGCGAAATGAGCGATTTCTTGTCTTCATGCCTGCTGGTGGCGATGGCATCCGCCTGGCTCATTTCGTTCACGGCCTTCTCGTAGCTTGGCGCTGCGTATCTTTCGGCGCCTGCAGACTGGGCGATGCGAACGGCGTTGCGCGCTTCAAAGAATTCGAGCGGCAGTTTAGCGTTCAGGACCACGGGATCAAAGTTATAGCCGGTAGGGATGTAGCCGCCGCGATCAATCAATTCATACTTGGCATCAACGACTTCTGTGGCCCCAACAGTGTCCGAGCGAATTGAGTTCTCAAGGATGACAACATTGCTGGGACGGCGAACGGCATAGTACGGTTCCGCGGTAACGATGAGGGCGAAAGCCTGCAGGTCGGTGGTGACGTCGAGCTTACTGCGATGATTAGAACCGACCAAGACTTCGCCGATATTGACCGGGCGGCCTTCGGGCGAAATAGCCCACAACACATAGGTCAGATACTCGTTGCCAAAACTGGTGGGCCTGTCGAGTCCAGAGAATTCGACTTCGATTTTCATCGCGCCACGCTTACTGTCGACTCTGGCCTCCCCCGAGGCAGAAGGCATGAGATTGGTGCCTTCAAAATTGATTTTCGTGGCGCCACTCCGGTGTCTATAGCTCACCGCGCGTGTTGTGCGGCTCACCACATTCATGCGGTAGGTCGCTGTTGGATTGACTGCATCCGCCGGCGTTTGCGTGTGAGTCTGCGCTTGCGCTGATGCGGCGAGTGCAATTGCAACTGCTGAGATGATGCTTGATTTCGTGAACATGAGTCTCCCTCTACGAATTGTGAGACTCGAGTATGCAGGCTTATAACATTGATTACTGTGCAATAGTGCACGGCTTCAAGAGAAAGAATGAGAAGGTCAATTGTCCTTCTACCTACTGTAGCCGAACTGCACCGCCCTTCAGGCTCGTTCTCAAGAGCTACGAGGTGTCTCGTGCCACTTCGCGAATTGTCCAATAGCAACGGTGCAGAACTTACACCTGACCGCTACGCCCAAAGAATCTTGGTGCGGAATCTCGATGAAAACGGGGCAGTCAGGGCAGCTTCCAGGCGGTCAAACTGCAAAGGCCCGTCCGGGCTACCGCGTGCAGTCACTCCGCGTTGGGGACGTGGCCACCACGATCTTCATCAAAGCAAAACGACATCGTAACCGCGTTCAGGACACGTGTCTGTATCGTTGTGAACAGTTGTCGTGGATTCTACCTGGCTTTTCTCCTGTGCAAGCGGTTCTCAATCTTCCACAGCTGGAACAAAAATAGGATCTCCAACTGTCCCGATGTGCACAGATATCTTTCTCGCCTTCTTATAGTATGGGGATCCATCAGGAAGTGAAGCGGCTGAAGAGTCTCAAGCTTTCTCTGATCTTGGAGGATCCAAATGGAAACCATCTTAATCATTCTTCTTGTTGTTTTTTTGTTAGGAGGCGGCGGTTGGGGATATTCCCGCTGGCGCAGGAACTAGGTTTTTTGCGAGGCAAGGAGACACGATACCCAAACGTTGTTCCTTTTACGGGTTGCTGAAGCGAGGCTCGTTCATTACATCCGTTTCCGAGTGGCGTGAACTCATCGGCGCTCGGACTAATGTTGGAATTCAAATGGGTTCAGAGGAGAAAACAAGATGAAGGCAAGTACTCAGAATGAGATCGAAGGCAAGGTTCACGAAGCGAAGGGCAAGATTAAGGAAACAGTGGGGCATTTGACGAACAACCCCGACTTGGAAGATCAGGGAACGGTCGAAAAGATAACTGGAAAGGTTCAAGAGAAAATCGGTCAGGTGGAAAAGGTCATTGAAAAACGGTAAACCGCTAGAGTCTTACGGGTCTCCTTCGGAAGGCTCTCGGGCTGAGGCCGCGGAATCGAGCACTCACTGGGAGCAGGTCATGCCTGAGCCGGCGCGTCCCTACTAGGGCGTGCAATTTTCTTCGGCTGCCGACGGGATTGTGTCCTAACTAGTTATGAATATGAGCGAAGTTGCTGAACGAACGCAGGCGCATGCTGAGGAAGAGTTGTCGCCTTCAATCTCGGCATCCGAGAAATTGCTTCGCAGAATCGCCACCTTGCTCTTCCTGCTGGTGATGGGGTTGACGACGGTGTTCGGCTATTATGCCAGCTCGATTTGCATCACCATTATCCTGGCGGCATTTCTGGCGATTCTGTTCGACCCCGTGGTGGTCCAATTGGAAAAACTGCACCTGCCGCGCGGGGTAGCCTCCGCAGTTGTTGTCCTTGCAGGAATAGCTCTGATCGGTCTGCTGGGTCACAATCTTTACGGAAGAGCCGTAAGCTTTGCTGAAGAACTTCCGGTGTACACCTCGAAAATTCAGGAGACCCTTGAGCCAATTAGCCGGAAGATCCAAAAGGTTCAGCAAAGCGCCGGAAGCCTTACGAATGACGTGCAGCCCGCCAAGAAAGTTCAAGAGGTTCGGTTGCGGGAATCGCCAACCTGGCCAGGCTTTTTGGTGCGCGGAGCAGGGTCAGTGTGGGGAGTGTTAATTATTGTCGGAGTGGTTCCGTTTCTAGCGTTTTTCATGCTCTCCACCAAGAACCAAATGGCCACGCGAATGAATGCCCTCTTTGGATCGAGGGCCGACACAGATCGATTCATCAAGAGCCTGAACCAGATGGTGCGCGGCTTCGTAGCCGGCAACTTCATCGTCGGCTCCTTGATGGCCGTGGCAACCGTGCTTATGTTGTCATGTATTGGCATGAACGGCGCCATACCTCTCGGAATCGCCAGCGGGCTCTTGAATCTGCTGCCGTTCCTCGGCCTGATCTTTTCTCTTGCATTGCCTATTGCAGCCGCGCTGCTTCAGTTCAACACACCCGGCCCATTTATCGTCATCATTTTGACGATCCTCTTCCTACATATCGTTTCCGCGAATCTTCTTTTTCCTAAATTTATTGCCACTCGCGTGAGTATTGGTCCGGTGGCGGCGACCGTTGGGATTTTGTTCTGGGGCTGGTTATGGGGCGTAATGGGCCTGCTCCTGGCTGTGCCCCTCACAGCACTCGTTAAGATGGTCGCGGACTTGCATCCCTCCTTATGCCACGTATCCAATATGCTGGCGCTGACACCGCGCCCAGTTCCACGGTGGGTGCGATACAGCGAAACGATCGTGGACCGGACGATTCCTTACTTGCGCAGCCGACTAGGAATATTCCTTTAGGCGCTAACACGTTCGGGATTTGAGCATGTATTTTGCGAATTCCAATCGCGTACGAATGTCGACAGGCTGCCGCCGCCACGTCTGCAGTTGCCGCTCTGCGATCAACATTGGAATGTGTTCCCTTTGAGATAGCAACGCTCTTCCCGGGTGTTTAGGATGCTGACTTGGATCCCTGAAGCATCGCTAATTGGAAGGCCGTAAATGACACTTTCCGGACGGGTCGTCCTGTTGATCGGCCAGAATCTGCATAATGCTCATGATTTGACGCACAAGTTGCACCGGTGGGGATTTCGATGCCATTTTGTCAGCAATATGCGAGCCGCCATAGAACTATTGAGTTCTCGCCCGGTCGATCTGGTCCTCAGTAACACGCATCTTTCCGATGGAACCGGCTTTGGCCTCCTGGTTGCCTTGGATGGCCTTCCCGTTACCGCGTTCCTTTGCTTGCCGGTCGAAAATAGCTGCTTTTGGCTGCCCGCCGTTGACGGCGGAAAAGATTGCCTGGGATTGCCGGCTCTCCTACCCACACAGTTTGCGAACGTACTCGACGAAATGGCCCGGTGCTTAGCTACCGGGTCGGTGGCGGAAAGAGAAAGAAAGGAAGAAATCCATGACAGAGCATTCTTCAGTTGAATCCTCCATAGCAATCAGCACTGATGTGAATCTCGTATCGGTTCATGAACTTTTCGAACACACGCAAGACGTGTTCGATGTGGTTGCCCGGCGGGCGTTTGAGATTTTCGAGAGACGAGGACGTTTGCACGGAAGCGATCGCGAAGATTGGTTTCTCGCGGAATCCGAGCTACTTACCCTTGTGAGATTCCACCTCTCGGAATCTGGAGAGCGGCTTACCGTACGCGCCGAAGTTCCTGGATTCAACCGGCAGGAGATCAAGGTAAGTCTCGAGCCGCGCCGACTGATTATCAGCGGAAAAACGAAGCCGCCCGAAGACGATAAATCCGGCAAGCATCCCCATTCACACAAGCATGCGCAACTGATGTTCCACGTCATAGATCTGCCTACGGAAGTCGATCTCTCGACCTCCAGGGCGTCATTAAACGATGCCCGGCTCGAGGTAGTGATGCCAAAAACGGTTCCTGCGAAGAGTGTTCAAATCCACGGAGCGAATGAGGCCGCGGACGCCGACCGCTCATCGGTCGTCACCGGGGCCATTGAACCGAAGGCCAAGGCACAGCCAGCATCGACGGGAAAATAGGCTCCGCCTGCAGATGAAGTATGCGTCTGAGGCGGCAGCAGAGTGACCGCATTTCCGCGTCTTCTTCGTTCACGTTCTCCTTTTCACGTGTTTCGCCAATGATTAGTGGATTTCCAGATCTTCGGGACTGTCATTGAAGCCTCACGTCCTATTTTAGACAGTCTCCGGGAAATCCTCTTGGTAGAGTGAACGCGTTTGTGGAACGGCAGTATCGGAACGAGGTCACTGCCTGAGTCATGCAATGCTTCTTCTGAAATTCATCGATTGACGGGAAAAACCGAATGTCATTGCAGAAACTTATGCCTCTTGCGGAAGCTTCCCGTCGTTCATAAGCTCCCGCGAACAACCGGCTGAAATGCGCGGAGGATTCTCCGGGACCCTGGGATAGCAGGAAGGAAAAAACCGGCACAGACATCGATACCGTTCGGGGCATCGTGGTAGTTGGGGCGAAGCGCTCTTGTGTCAGTACGATCTGCGGTGCAGGTGTTTGAGCAACCGCCGACGCGCGGGTACCCAGAAACATGCCGAGCAGCACAACAATAAACCGTTTGTATATCATCAGATTTCTCATCTCATCAATTCTTGCTTTCGCCACTGAAGCGAAGGAACAGGCTAGGCCGTCCAAATCTCTCTCGCTAACATCGGAATAGGGGTGGGATCCTCAGATAAGAGCGATCCGTGGTGGCTCCGAAGTCAGAAAATAGCCCTAGAGGTACTTACCGCGCGGGCAGGGGACCCGTCTCCGTGGCACACCACCCGTTGTCTCCATTTTCCTCGAAGAAAAATCGCACTTACTGCCGCTGCCTCTAGAACCGTTCCGCTACTACCAATACGGAGACCGCGTGGTACATCTGGATGGCTGCGTAGAAGTAGAAGCCGCCTACTATGGCTTGCCACCGGGATGGATCGGACGTTCCGTGAAGGTGCAATGGGATGCGCTGCACGTGCGCATCTTGCACCCGGACACCAACCAATTTCTTTGCGAGCACATACGTCAATACCTCGTCTTTTCTCGTATCGAGGATGAAGACCAGTCAAAGAAAATGAGTCTAGTAGGCCGGGGCTCCTGCGTCGTCTGTTCTCAGTTAGCACACAAACGAGCAAGTTCTGTCAACTCCTTTTTGACGCAAGGAAAAACAGCTTCGGTTCTCCGAGGCGTTTGAACGGGATGAGGATGTAATCAACGGCAGAGGTGGAAGACGCCTGCGGTACGGCTATCGACATCGGCGTGTGTGAATACCGTTTCGTGCGTCGTTATCTCGAGCGCCGGCCACATCCCCACATGTTCTTACGCCAGATCGATCCCCTGATCCTTTAACTCACCGTGTATCGCGACTTCATCAACCTCAAAATCATAGAACCAAATGAACCTGATCCAGATTCAATCAGGCCTTACGGCAGCTACGTCTCGGCGGCATCGCTGCTGTGTTGGAGACGCGGCTGCAGCAAGCCCAAGCGGAACCGATAGCACCTATCGACTTCCTCTCCTTTCTGGTATCTGACGAACTGACTCGTCGCGGCGACCGACTGCTTGAGCGGCGCAGGAAGCAGGCCCAGTTCCGTGATCCGCAGAGAACCTTCCACAACTTCGATTTCAATTTCAACAAGAAGATGAATCGCAGTCTGGTCTTCGATCTAGTCACGGCCGCATTCGTCGGCCGTCGTGAAGACGCGCTCTTCTTGGGTCCACCCGGCACAGGAAAAGAAGCAGGGATTTTGGACCATAGGTATCGGAGTTCCAGTCCGGTAAGCGGACTTCCATGTACGACTACCACCGTAGCGCCGGGAGATTCCGGCTTCGTTTGCGGCTTCCGTAAAGGTTTTCCAGTCGCCGGAGTGAAGGCTGGGGCCGAAGCCATAGTGACTTGGCCAGCGGTAACTTGGGTGGCAACGTGACTCAGACTCTGACAGCCCCACCAACCATTCGACATTTTTCGAGTTAGCAGCGATGACCAACCTCTTTGGCTAGAGACGGTAACAGCGCTCGACAGCGCACGTCCGCGAGTCGAAGGCCTAACTAAGAGGTGTAACGAATCCGGGCGAGTGTCTCATTTACTGCCACGGGAGTGGTGACCAAGTCTCGATAAATGCCCGGAGGCCGGCCAAAGACTGACCGCTAGTGTTCTCAGTGGGTCCGTTCCGCCTTATTCCTTCTGCGCCTAGCTGTGCAAATGAAACGCTTAATTCAAATTCGCAATGGATTTGTCGATCACCTCAAACGAGATACTGAGACCGGCATCGGTTATCAGGTAGTCTCGGTGGAACTCAGAGACGGCAGATCGTTCTACACAAACTCAGGTAGCTAAAATGAAATTCCTGTTAACAAACTTGACAGTTCGACTCGTTGCAGTTCCTGACGGATCCCTGGCAAACACTGACGACGGTCTGTCTCGCGCTGTAAAGGTCGAATCTGATGCCCCAGTGATCCAGGCGGGCAACACCAATCACCCGAGCAACGCCAGCAAGCCGGTCTGACGAATTCAGACGCTGGTTCCATATTCGAGCCATATTGAAAGAGGAAGATTTTTCGGCTTGTCATGCGCAGTAGCCCCCGATTCTTGGTGCTGTCTCTTCCCATCCGCTTGCAAACTTCTTGCTTCACTCTACTCGTGTACTAGACTCGCCGAGGTTTCCGACCTCTCCTCTCCTTTTTCTTCGGCAGCTTTTTTTCGGGCCTCTGACAGGCCTATGGCAATCGCTTGTTTCCGGCTGGTTACTTTACCGTGTCCCCCGCTTTTCTCGGTGAGCAGCGCTCTTCACGCTTTTGCCAGCAGCCTTCCCGTATCTTGCCATCGCATTCCTCGTTCTGGTCAATTCAGGACGACTTAGCTGCTTTTGCCGAGTCGTTTGAAGTGTAGAACCGCGTAAACTCATCGACCTGCTTCTCCGCGGCGTCCTTCGCAATTCCATACCGTTCCTGAATCTTGCCTACAAGCTGCTCCTTTTTGCCGTTTATCACAGTCAGGTCATCGTCAGTCAGCTTTCCCCACTTCTCTCTTACTTTGCCCATCGATTGCTTCCATTTGCCTTCGATTTGATCCCAGTTCATCTCGAACCTCCTCTGGAAGAGATAACGGCGATCTACCTTCGCAACATCTTCCCGGACATGCGTGTAACTTGGGGCACTCACCCTAACAATATCGGCCACACCGATTCACCCGGCTGCTTTCGTTGCCATGATGGTAGTCATATCAGTGCCCATGGCCAGACCATTACGAATGACTGTTCGGCGTGCCATCAACTTCTGTCTGCGGATGAAGACAATTCAAAAATTCTGAAGGAACTGGGGATGAAATAGGGCTGAACCGCGATTGCGTCAGGTTGCTGAAAAAAACGCGCACCCGAAACTCTCCTGCTTGCAAAGCCAATGGCTGAGCCGGCTCAGTCCCTCGCCATCCTCTTTATTCCACAACCCAGATCGTGAATCCTTTGCCACGGCGGACAAGCTCCTCCGCCGGGTCTGTGTTGATCAGATTTCCAAGCCACGAGAGCGACCTTCTGCCAATGACCACGGTGTCGCAATTCTGGGCCAGCGCCAGCGCAAGAATATCTCTTGTGGCCCGCGTTCCGTCCACCAGATAGCAATAGTGAGCCTTGATTGCTCCAACCTCTATTCCACCTTTCATCAGGACCTCATTGGCACGGTCTAATGCCCGTTGTTCCGTTTTGTCATCTGCGGAAATCCATCGAGACCTGTAGGCGCGGAGTCGTCCTTTTTGTGCTCCTCTGATCTCCATCAGTTGGCGAGGTTGTGGCGGCAGACTGTGGGCCAGGCAAATTCGGAAATTCGCTCGGCCAGCGACCATTTGGGCCACATACCGTAGCGCTTTTGTCGTCGCAGGCGATTCGTCAACAACGACGAGTAGCTTACTCTTCTTCATTTTATCACTTCAATAGATCGCTCTTCCTCTGCCGATACACAGGGTTTGATCGGATGTGGCCTTGCAGTCGGCGTGACTACACGAAATTCATAGATCAGCGACACGAGTTTAGAGATTTAGGAGAATACTTGCTGTCCAATAGCGTACAGTTTGCTCTCCCAGCATACAATTCGTGGCATAAACTCAACGCCATGCGTCAGGAATTACTGATGAAATATTCATACGCCCAAGTGGCCCGTGGAAGGCCCCGAGAAATTCGCTTTCGCATCACCAACATCAACCCTAACAACCCGATCAGTATGGAGCTACTTGGGCCCGGTTCGGGAGTGGTGGTAGTGGTGGTGATTACCTGCAGCTGCGATCGTACCCCGCCGGTAAACTTGTACCCACAATTGCCCCGCCCGTGGGAGGAGTCGTACGAGAACTTGAGGCTAGCTTATTCCTTTCATCCAACGGTATCGGAACGAATCGATTCGACGCGCAATCCGACGTTGGTGTCGCTGAATTCTCCGGAGCGGACTTAAGGGTTGGCGTGGTGACAGCAGGATTGTGATTCTCCGCGCAGGAAGCTAACTTCTCGATTCCACCCCAATCGTGCAGTAGCTTTTCGGCCTCGCTCTGGATTTCATCGATGGTCCGTGGCTGCAGATTGCCCGAACCGGGAAACACCAGATACAGAATCCCGTCAGACTCCCCTCCTCGGCGCGCGTCAGACCAAATCCCTATGTTATCTGCCAGCGCAATCGAGCCTTCACCCATTGTCCCGATATCCGCATAGATCGCATAGGAAGACTTGCCGTTTCGGAGGTTCATGACCACGGCGAAATCCCCCAACCGCGCCCCTCCGCGGTCCGCTAAGTCGTTCGGCAGCACTACGTAAGGGATCTTCGACGCATCCACATATCGCGTTGGGTCAGTGAACTTTTTGCTTTGGTCTGAAAGCGACGTGCAAGAGATATAGTACCCGGGAAAAGGATCTCTCTCTCCCTGAATCAAGGGATTACCGTCTCGGTCGGTAATAATCCCATCCCAATGGGTTGGCACACCGGCATTCGCCATGTCATCGAGCCCGGTATCGTCGGGATCATAAGCATTGGGAGCGCCATCCGCATCGATCGTCATGCCCGAAACGAAAAAGAAGGCTTGGCTGCCTGGCAATTGCCAAATGGGCACCTCATGAAAACGCTGCCGATCTCGGCTCCATACCACAAAGTTCAGCAGCGTTGATCTCGCGATGGCACAACTGTTCGCCCGCTCCCGAGATACCGTGGGTTCGGGATCGTTCTTCCCTACACTCTGGCCACTCGCCACACCGGCAGCAAACAGCAGGGTCACGAACAACGAGATGATTCTTGGCCGATTCATGAAGACCCTACGCGAAGCTATCAAGAAACCTTCATCCTTTGATTTATGAGTTGAAGTAGCGCGTGGAGAGGAACCTTATGACAGCCGCTTCCTCATGTCCGATGCGCGACGTCCCCGTTTCGCCAAAGAAATAGCCAAACTTCATCGCCATGTCCCTATTCAGTGGCATGTCTGCCGGTGTCAGGCTCATCGGCCTTTTGGGCTACCCAGACATAAAGGTCGAGACCACCACAAAAAAATACAATCAATGCAAGTGCAGATTGTAAGAGCTTCATTCTCGTTCTACAGGCCTCGCCGAGTCTCACCCCGCGAGGAAAGGACATGGATACTTACCGAAGGAGATTCCGCCGTTTGTTACCGCCCCACAGTTGTCCTCTCCCCAAGCTTCTACGGTGGCGCGGGCTACCGCCGGACTCATTTAATTTTAGATTTCCCCGTCGGCGTTAGGAGTCGTGGGGATTGAGGCGTCCGACCACGTAGCCCGCAAGGAAGGCTCAGGCATTTTTGATGCCAAGCGGGCAGCAGAACTATGACATCCGTGAACGGAGCTAACTCTAACGCACGAGGGCACCTCCCGCCGTACCAGCTGAAGCGGAGAGCCTCGTCCGGGGAATCGTGAGCCGTCTTCTGGGAAACACTTTCCCAAGAGTGTGCAAGGAATTTTCGCTTGCTGGCAAACTGCTACGTTTTGCGCTAAAACTAGGAGCCTTAATAGTCATCTTGGCTTCTCCGGCCATGTCTCAAATCCCGGTGATTTCGCAGGAAACGACGAACTACAGTACATCGTGATGACGATATCCGGCAGCGGTTTTGGTACGGCGGTCGGAAATGGGCGAACTATCATCGGCACGTGGTAAGCAAACGCACGTTGGGACACGTGGATCGCAACATCTTCTCTAGTCTGTGGCAATGGGCACGACGAAGGCACCCGAACAAAAGCCCCCGCTGGTTCAAACCGAAATATTTTGACCGGCGTGGGAATCGTGACTGGTCCTTCTTCGGTGAAACTTGCGATGGCGAAGGACGGCCAACTAAAATCTGGCTGTACTACGCCAAGAGCACTCCCATCAAACGACACGGCAAGGTCCAAGGCGAAGCTAACCCGTACGATCCAACCTATGAAACCTACTTTGAAGAACGCGAAGGGGCTCACATGCTGGAAACCTTTCGGGGTACTCGTACTCTTCGCTATCTCTGGTATGAACAACGTGGACTCTGCACCCAGTGCAATACAAAAATCACTCGGATCACAGGCTGGCGCCTTCATTACTGCGTCCCCCGTGTGAAGGGCGGTTCCACTGGTGCCAAGAACTGCGTTCTACTTCATCCCGAGTGCCGTGACCGGGTTCATCGTCAACGTCTTCTCGTTTCGAAACCGCGTCTCCTTTAAAGAGGCGTTCGAAGGGCTTGAGCTGGGTGAAGGGAAACCTTCACGACCAGTTCTGAGAGGGCCGTGCGGCCGCAAGGCCGCCCGGCTACTCGGTAGTTATTCCGGGCCAGAAGTCCCGATGGGGGAATGAGGTCCCACTGTGAAGTGGCCTCGCTCCGATCTGCTCAAAGCGCGTTTATCGGAAGTTGACCGCACTCACGAATGTCTGACTGCCTTCCTTTGGCCAGTGTTGTGAACAACAGCATTTGTCTTACCGCTGCCGCCCGCGTATAACCATGTCCATGCTGCCGTCGCGTGTGCTCATCGCCCTTGCGAGCCCGTCCTTCTCCTTGGCTGACCTGCGATCGCAGACCCCTATGATCATCGTTGGAGTCATCCTCTTGGCGGTTGGCACGGCCGCGGTGACGCTCTTTTTCTTCAGGCGCAAGAGCCGCGATTTTGCACTGATCTATTTCAGTATTTTCTCAATCCTCTATGCTGTACGGCTTCTCTTACGTATGCGGGTCGTCCGTTCTCTCGCCGGTGTTTCCGACTCTCTCGTGGATCACATCAATCTATGGATTACCTTCACGCTTTTAATTCCCTTCCTGCTGTTTCTGCGCCAGGTTCTCGGACCGCAGATCAAGACTCTCGTAAATCGATTGCTGATTGCGCTGGGGGCTCTCGCAGTGGTAGCGATTACGGCGGATTTGTTCGGGATCCGAGGGAGCTTTGCGTCTTCTTTAAATAGCTATCTTGTGCTCGCCATCGTTGGCGGTCTGACGGCCAACCTTATCGTTCTCCGGTCTCGCGGCTTGGGACAGCCGTGGACCGGGGAATACCGCGTCCTCACCATTGGTCTCGCGGTCTTTGGTGCATTTGTGCTCCACGGCAATCTCGCCGACGTTGGTTTGGGGCGCGGTGGACCCAACGACGAAGCTCTCGGTTTCTTGTTTTTTGTCTGCTGCCTTGGCTATGTGGCCGCCCACCGCACCTTCGCCAATGAGCATCGCCTGCTCGCCATCGACAAGGAGCTCGAAATTGCGCGGCGGATCCAATCCTCGATTCTTCCTCGCGCAGTGCCCAGCATCGCTGGCCTCGAGATCACCACTCGCTATCTCCCCATGAGCGCGGTCGCCGGCGACTTCTACGATTTCCTGGTGCTGGATGGCAACCAGCTCGGGATTCTCGTCGCCGACGTAACCGGCCACGGCGTTCCTGCCGCACTCATCGCTTCTATGCTGAAGGGCGCTTTTGCAGGCCAGAAGGCGCATGCTCAGCATCCCGAACTGGTTCTGGTCGGTCTGAATGAGGCTCTCTGCGGAAAGTTCGAAGAGCACTTCGTCACTGCAGCTTATCTGTACGCTGATCTTGATGCAAAGATCGTCCGATATGCAGGAGCGGGGCATCCTCCGCTTCTGGTCAGCAACCGTTCGAACGGCGAGGTACGCCCTGTCGAACAGAATGGGTTCTTCCTTGGAATGTTTCCCGAAGCTGTCTACTCATCGACCGAAATCCCGCTGCAGCAAGGTGATCGCTATGTGCTTTACACCGACGGTCTGCCCGAATCCGCAAACGCTAAAGCAGAAGAGTTTGGCCTTCTCCGTTGCAAGCAGTTTCTGGGATCCCACTCTCGTCTTCGTTCGGCAGCACTTGCTGACCAGCTACTCAGCGAAATCGCCCGCTGGTCCGCTCGCTCTTCAGGCCGTCTGCAGGAGGATGACATGACGCTCATCATTATTGACTGGCAAGGGCAATCCTGAGTTCGCCAACAGAATTGAACAATCGAGTCCTTACGATCTGAACTGACTCTTGCGAAGCCTGATTGTTGTGATTTAGCGACTAACTCCGTTGAGGGCTTGACCGCCAGCCCCGAACGGCTCGATCATGCGCTCCGGCCTCGTGGGATAGTCTTGCGCGAACGTCACGCCGTTCGTGATGGAAGGCAGGAACAGCAACAGGAATCTAATGTGCCCCTCGCCTCCTGACAAGCTCACAACCATCAATCAATGCACCGCGTAGGCCCCGGTCCGGGGTCTTATTACTCCGAGCACTAAATTGGTGACACTTTTCAACTGGCGGCGTATCGGACGTGGCGTTCGCAAAAATAGTTCTTCACCACCTTGGGCCTCGCCTGCGTGATCCGAAGGTAAGAGCGAACGTTGTCCATCATTTCCTGTACGTTTACCGGACGGACACGGCCCAGTGCGTTCGTCTTCACATCCTGGTTCAGCAATTCATCCGGATTCAACTCCGGACTATAAGACGGCAGGAAGAAAATCCGGATTTGTTCACGGTGCTCGTCCAGCCAACGTCTCACTGATCGTGCCTTGTGGACTGGGTGACCATCCACAATCAGAAACACCTTCTTCCTGGTCTTCCGCGTCAGGCGTAGGAGACGGCCAAGAAAATTCAGAAACACCCGCGCCGTAAAACGCTGTCGGAAAATCATGAAGGCCAACCGCCCCCGGTTGGTAATGGAAGAGATCATGTTGCAGCGAAAGCGCTGACCCGTTCCAAATACCACCGGCGTCTGCCCGCGCCGTCCGTAGGATCGTCCCGCTTGATGGTCCGAACGGAGCCCCATCTCGTCTAACCAATGAATTTGCGCCTTAAACTGTCGTGCTTGTGCTCGAATCGATGGATATTCTTCCTCCAGCCATTTCCGCACCGCCGCCGGATTTTGTTCGTACGCTCGTCGCACCGGCTTCTGCGGGGTCAGACCCCAGGCTCGCAAATAGCGTCCCACCGTCCACACCGAAACCTGCACATCGAACTTTCGCGACAGCAACTCTTGCACCGCTTCTCTGGTCCACAGCGCAAAGGGCAAGCTCAACTGGTCCGGGCAACCGCTGAGAATGTGGCGCACCGTCGTGGCTGCTTGATGCGGTGCCAATCGCGAAACCGGCGGTCGTCCTCGCCGTTGTGCTTTCAGCGCCCGTCGTCCTTCCCGTTCCACCATCCCCATCCAGCGGCTCACTGTACCTCGAGCTACCCCGAAGACTCGAGCCGCCTCAGTTTGCGAAAGACCTTTCTGAACTGCCTCCACGACTCGCCGGCGAAGATCTTCTTGAGCTTCCGCCGGCAGCGAGCGAGCATCTTGGTTTCCCATGCCCGACACACTACCACATTATTTTCCGAATGTCACCTATATTATGCTCCGATTAGTAGTTCAACTTTCGGAGAGTTTACTCCGGGTCTTTAGGGAAGGCACTGGGTACGAGAATGGCTGCGAGGAGGATGGGAGCCGCCACCGGCACGCATCAAGAGCAACGCCCAACTGTCGGGGATCGAGACCTGTGCCTCAGCTATAAAGACTTGCGCAGCCCGATATTCGGAGCGCACCGACCGCGCCGCTGGGTTGAAGCTGGATCATCACCGAGGGAGATCCAGCAGCACGACATCCGAGTGCTCCTGCCCTCGTTCGAGGACAACTTCACGGCCGTCTGGCGAAATGTCGAAGTCGGGAGCGAGGTTCGTCAACTGCCGCTCGGCACCCGTCTCCAGGTCAATGAGCCAAAGGTTTTTGTGTTGAATCTCTCCTCGCAAGAGCACGAATGCCCGTCTTCCAGGCAGGAAGGCCAGGTGTCGAGCCCCTCGAGTCAGGATCAGCGCTGGAAGGGGATGCGCTGCGGCCTCGGCCGTAACGGCTTTCACCGAAAACATAGTACCGATGTCGGGTCCTGAGTAGACAACGAACCGGCCGTCGGGCGCCCACGCGGGATTCATCGAGTACTCCCGGACAAATAGAGCGGGAGAGCGACCGTCGACCGGCACCCGGAAGAGGTGTGGAACGCCGTGATCTCCCGCCGCCGAGGTGATCGATTGGCCGTCAGGCGCCCATGCTGGAGCGCCCTGCAGGTCGAGCGAATCGGCCACAATCCGCGCGTTGGTGCCGTCAGCCTGCATCACGTACAAAGCGTCTGCCCGTGTTGGCGGACCGAAAATGCGATGTACCGTCCATCGGGGGAGATTGCGGGGCCGCCAAATACTCGCGCTCCCTGACCACTCCACAACTCTGTTCCAGTTCCATTGGCGAGTTTCCAGATACTTTCGCTCGTACCGGTCGCAGATACATACAAAAGATAATCTGGACCCAATCGTGGGGAGAACCCGCTGCTCGTCGAGATACGGAGCGCCATCGCACTGGCCGCCTCAGGCTAGCTACTTTCCGTCGCAAATAGCCGATTCTGAGTGCGCCTATCAATCTTTGGAGACCACGTAGGTCAGCTTGAATGTCAATTTCGATCGCTCGACCCAGGTGAGGTTGGCCACAACTTCAGGCCCGTTGCACAGCGAGACAGCGGCCGATCTGAATGATGTTGTCCGCGATCACCCCAAGGCCGACCCATCGCTGCATACCTGCAAAGCCTCGATACCGACATCGATTCAAACCATGGCGACGCTTTAACACGCTGATGCGGCCTTCGCATCCAGTCCTCCAGCGCTGCCCGGCTAGGAACCAACGCGTTCTCTGCAGTTTCCTCCGCTCGCTGCTTTTGCTGTTGCGATTCGGCACCGCGACGCGAGTCACTCCCATTGTCTGGATGACCTTCTCACCCTTTAGACTGTAGAACCCCGCGTCGGCAGCGACTATTCGCGGTGCACGCCCGAACAAATGCTGATGTTGTTCGACCGCGGGAACCAGGAGCCGGCTATCCTGTGGACGTTCGGCGAACACTTCGTAGTGCGTGATGATCTGGTTCTCGGCTTCCTGTACCTTAACCATGTTCCCGAACTCGTTTGGCTTGCTCGCCTTCCCCTTGCGAATGATTTCCGTGTGCGGCTCGAAAAGGCTCACGATCTTGTGCGGATACTGGTAATCCCTCGAAACACTCGCGCCTTGGTTTGCCGCACCACCTGTCGCACTCGCCCAGTCATCGTTTCCAAAATCTCCCGGAATCGTTTTAGTCGCGCTTGCCGGTGCCGAGGAAGATGCTGTATTTCTTCCAACACTCCTTCCGCTTGATGAACAATCTTTCGCGTTAGACTCACCAGTTCACGATATCGCTCTACACGCCGTTCCTCATCTTCCGGTCCCTTTAGCCGCCCCGCCAAGGCGATCGCTATCACCTTCTTGTTTACACTGCGCATCCGATTACGAATGTGTTTTTTCAGCCCACCCGAAGCCTTCTCTACCTTCTTCATGGTTCGCGTGAGGACGCGCGCTCCGTCCCCTAATAAACTGCTGTCGGTCGGATAGTGAACATTCGTCTCCACCACCGTGGTGTCTACTCTCATCTTCCGTCCTTGCACCACGCCTCGCTCGCGTGCCAACTCCATCAACCGTTCGTGCAGTTCTCCGATCACTTCGGGCCCGATGGCTTGTCCCAATCGCGCCAGTGTTTTCGCATCCGGCACTTTCTCGTCCCCAACGCGTGTGAACGCGCGATATACCAGATTCGCCCGTACTTCTCGCTCCAGCGTGTCGTAACTCCAGTTCCGCACATGCTTCAAGATCAGCAGCCGAAGCGCCACTTCCGCTGGTGTTTGCGTTCGCCCACGCGTACGGCTCTTCGGATGGCGCTTTCCTTGCGCATCGTACACACTCTCGACCAGCGCTGCGTCTTCCAGAAGTTGATCTACCTCTTTCATCCATGGTTCCCACAAATCTTCGATGTCCTTTGCCAGTCCGCTGTGCCACAAACTTGGTTGCCGATGTCGAAGTTGGATCACGCTGCCTCCTTAATTTCTTCAGACGCAGCATCAACACGAAGAGCTACATTTCAACGTTATACAGACCAACGAAAGTTCACAAACAGGCACTACGATGCTCTATATTTGCGACGAAAAGTAGCTAACCAAACCCTCGGTATGACGGAACGAACGAAAGACGGCGTGACCTGAGCCGCAGGAATAGAGTGCCGGGCGCAGGCTGAGAAAACCGCCAAGCACGTTGTGGTTGATACTCGCGACCTCTGCCGATTCCTGGGTTCGCTTCCAGTCTTCCCCCGGCAGGCGATAGTAGAAGTCCACCTCTTGCTGTTGATTCACGATGCGCAAGGTGGCACGGCTGGTTTTTACTCCAATCTCAGGACTGTAACCGCTGGCCAGGCGGACACCGATACCCTGGGGGCCGATGCGTACGCCGCAGGAGTGTTCCTGATTGTAGAAAAGGACAAGGCCGGCCTCGCAGCCCGGTTCGCAGTCTATGTCCACTTCGATCGTGTAGGAGTGGTCTCCGGTGATGCAAGTCAGCGGCGAACTGTCGGCTAGCGAAGCTGCACGTGCGGCCAACACTAGGCGGCCATCGCCGGTCTGGAAGCGCGAGCGATCGAACTCACGCCAAAATTGCCAGTGCAGACTAAGTTCGGGCGAGGTAAATTCATCGGAGAGATTCAGCGGCGGCTTTTGTCCGACACCGCCATTCATCATGACAATTTGCTTCTCTGGAGAGATGCCTGCGGGTAAGCGGAACCATCCGTCCTTGGTCCACTCAATCGGCAGAAGGAGCGTCTGGCGCCCTAGACCACGGAAGTCGTTTTCGTACGCGTGAACCGTCATCCACCAACTCCCATCCGCGGCTTCCACGAGACGGCCGTGCCCTACAGACATCCATCGGTTGGCGCTGGAAGTGGAGTGCGCACGATTCCGTCAGCCTATCGGGAGAATCCTCTGATGCGGTCATGCGGATTGAGCCAGGCTTGGCGCGAGTTACGACTGTCCAGACATTCACGAACGACCGCGTAGAGGGTGCCGTCGGTCTCACCGTGGCTGTCGAGTCCGATACGTTGCATTCTAACCAAAACGATGTCTCGGTTGCAGACCTAAGTTGTAACCGTGATCCACCAAAGCTCGACGTCTCCTCCCGTGCAGATTATGCCCGGTTGACGTAACGCGATTAGGTAAGGGTTGCCGACGATCCAGAAAATGTGAAGGGCACGAACGGCGCTTCAACGTGTAATACTTTCATATGAAAAAATGCTCCGAATAGCCTGGCGGGAAGTAAAAATGGGCGACACCGTGATGTGTTGGATAAACATCAGCTGCGACTGCAAGTACCCTGAAGAATTAAGTCGGTGCAATCGGTCATTGGCAGCTTACCGTTTGCGTCACGGCCTTGGAGAGATCAATGAGCATTAATGGGCGCGTTGAGTCGACCTCTGAAGTGAGTCGGGGAAGGCCCGAGGGTGGGTTCCTTGTCCTCCTGCGGGCAACGGCCCTGATCGCGGTGCTGGCGGGGGCCGCGGGCTCGCTCGCATTGATGCTCCATGCGGGTCGTCGCAATGATTCCCGAATCCTGCTAGTACTTTTTACGATCTGGGTGCTCTCCCCGTTTGTGGCCCTGGTCGTGGCCGACGTGGTTTCAAAGCGTTGGTCGGTTCTTACCCGTGCGACGCTCCATAGCGCGATGCTGGTTCTTACGCTCGGCTCCTTGGCCATCTATGGAGTTGTTGCGTTGGGGCCCCCGAGGGCGAAGACCGGTTTCGCATTCGTTGTTGTTCCCCCAGCCTCCTTACTGCTTATCGCACTAGCACTCCCGATAGCCGCGCTAATTTCTGGCAGGCTGTCACGTCGAAGTGACGGTGCCTGAGCCGGCGTTGCAGCGAACGCGCCGGGGGCGCCGTAACACGCCACTCCTTAGCCCACTCTCCAAACGTCCTTGCCCAGTGCTGTCCCGCCAGGACGGTGCTCTTGACAAGAAAGAACTTTACTGCGTAAAGTATTTTACCTTGCTGCTTAGCCGCGTCGTGGGCCGCGGAGGTTCCGATGAGCGCACCGGTGAAGAAAAGGCGGCTGGCCCGCCGGATAATCAAAGGCTTAATGGTATTGGCGATGTTGGGTGTCCTCGCGGTCGCCGCGTTGTTGGGGGCGCTCTGGTTGGAGCACCGGACTGAGGTCACATTGCCGACACCAACGGGAACATTCGCGGTCGGCCGCGCGCTGTACGATTGGGCCGACAATGAAACACTGGACACGCTGGCGCCCACGCCGGGAACCAAGCGCGAGCTCCTTGTCTGGATCTGGTACCCGTCGGCGGCGGCGCAATCCGTTGCGATGGACGACTACGTGCCCGCTCCGATGCGGGCAGTGGCCGGACCCAGTGGCGGCCTGTTGAGACTTCTGACGCGAGATCTATCGAAGGTCCATGCGCATAGTGATCGTGACGCCGATATGTCACCGCAGCAGCGATCGTACCCTGTGTTGATCATGAGAGCGGGGGCTTCTGCCGAGGTGTGGAATTACTCGACACTCGCCGAGGATCTGGCCAGTCACGGCTATGTCGTCGTCGGCTTCGATGCCCCCTATCGCACGTATGCCGTAGTTTTCCCTGACGGCCGGGTGATGAAAAGGACGCCGGAAAATAATCCGGAACTCTGTGAGGGCCAGGAGCCAGCCCGGCAAGCCAGTTGTGTGAACAGAGTGATGACTCCGTGGACCGCCGACATCGCCTTCGTACTCGATCGCCTAGGGCGGTTGAACACCTCAGACGCGTCCGGCAAGTTCACGGGACGGCTCGACATGACTCGCGTCGGAGTATTTGGTCACTCCTTTGGTGGGGCGACCGCCGCACAGTTTTGCCACGACGATTCCAGGTGTAGGGCAGGGATCGATGTCGACGGTCAGCCATTCGGCAGCGTCGTTCAGGCTGGCCTTCATCAGCCCTTCATGTTCCTCTTGGGCGACCACCACCGTGAGTCCGGCCCGGAGAGTGCCCAGATCATGGCCAACATCCAATCGATTTACGATCGTCTGCCGCCCGATGGACGGCTACTCATCGAGATCCGTGGCGCGAACCATTTCCTCTTCAGTGACGACGGAGCTCTGTTGAAGAGCCATATCGTGATGCGGACGCTCCGGATGTTTGGAATAGTCGGTATCGATGGACGCCGCCAGCTTGCCGTTACTGCTTACTGCGTTCACACCTTTTTCGATGCCTACCTCAAAGGCACAAGCGTCTCGCGGCTCAATATTTCCTCTCCGCTTTACCCCGAGATCCAAGTTCTCGAGTGAAGTACCCTCTTGACGGCGATGGTGCCGCGATCACGGGCTGACTGGAAGTTATTCTGGGCCAGAAGTCCCGTTGGGGGGCGACGCGTTGCTAAATTATGTGCTGGCTGCAATCTCCTCGAACGCCGTTTCTAGCTCGCAAATGGCACTCATGTGGATCTGGCCGCTCGTCCGCGGGACAGGTTCGCACGGCAAGAGAGTGGATTCCTCGAAATTCTCACGAACTGATGAGGCTCGGTCACAGGGGGCAATAGTCCCCGGTTGGGCAATCATGTATCGAGATTGTTCTTTCAGCCAATCTTTATGAGCCTAATCTCTCAGCGAGCCTGATGGATTCCAAGGGTTGTTGCGACCATCAAGCGCAACTGTTGAGGCGCTGAGGTAATAAAGTCTCGTCCCTGGATCCGGCCCGGAGTCAGGGCTATTCGGCCCAGTCGTCCCAGTTTTATTGGCTTAGGCGGAGGAATCCTTCAGAATTTGCCTTGTCAAAAGGAGTCAGGTATGAAATGCGCTACTCCAGCTGTTCTCATTCTGCTCGTAACTTTCCTCAGTGCTGCGACCGCCGCGCAGGAACAAACGGCTTCCGCGATTGTGAAAGAGACGTATTGGCCGACGCACGGATGGCGGAGTTCAACTCCGGAAGTGCAAGGCATGGACTCAGAGGTACTTGCGCAGATCTTCGAATATGTCCGGCTACACCAGATTCCCATTCATAGCTTATTGATTGTGCGCAACGGTTACGTTGTGCTGGATGCCTATTTCTATCCATTCCAGGCGGGCCAAGTGCATGACGCGGCGTCCGTGACAAAGAGCATCACCTCCACGCTCATCGGAATCGCTATCGCTGAGCACAAACTCAGCAGCGTGCACGAGCCTGTGCTTTCGCTCTTTCCTGATCGCAAAGTCGACAACCACGACAACCTCAAGGACCGCATAACCATTGGGCATCTTCTCAGCATGACCTCGGGCCTTGACTGCCACGTCGAACGCGGCGAAATCACCCTGAAGGAAATGATGCAGAGCAAGAACTGGGTGCAGTTCATGCTCGACCTTCCCATGGTTGCGGAGCCCGGCAGCAAATTTGAATATTGTAGCGGCGGCATGCACCTGCTTTCTGGAATCATTTCTCAGTCCACGGGCACGAGTGCGCTCGAATTCGCGCGACGTGAACTCTTCCATCCCCTGGGCATTGACGACGTCATCTGGCCTTCCGATCCTCAGGGAGTCAGTTATGGCTGGGGTGATCTACACCTCCAGCCACGCGATATGGCCAAAATTGGCTACCTTTGGCTCAACAATGGGCGCTGGGACGGACGCCAAATCCTCCTGGTGGATTGGATGCTCTCGGCGACGCAACCTCATTCGCCTCCCAACATTGGCAGCGGCGAATATGGTTATGGGCTTTGGGTATATCCGGAAAGGAATCCACCTCTATACGAAGCATTGGGACGCGGAGGCCAGCGTATAAGTGTTGTGCCAGGCAAGAATGTCATCGTCGTATTCACTGGCGGAGAATTCGAACCGGGCGACATCGGAAAGTTCATCGGCGAGTCGATCAAGTCCGACCAGCCTCTACCGGAGAATCGCGCCGGCGACACTCACTTAACAGCAGCCGTCGGCGCTGCTGCTCGGCCCCCGGAAGCGCCCGCGACTTCAATGTCCAACGCGATCTCCGGCAGGAATTACGCCGTTGAAAGCAATCCTGTAGGACTGAAATCGTTGTCGCTGAACTTTTCAGACCGCAAAGGAGCAATGGTCAAGCTGGAATTCGCCGACGGACGGGTTGAACAACGGCCGCTCGGTCTTGATGGAATTCCCCGTCTCTCCCCCAGCGGTAGGTTCGGGCTTCCCGTAGCATTGCAAGGCTGGTGGGAGAACAACAGCACGTTTGTTTTTGACTACGATGAGGTTGCCAACATCAACTCTTACCGCTTTCGGCTCACGTTTGTCCGCGACGACGTCAGCATCGAGCTGAGCGAAAAGAGCGGACTAGTCGAAGCAACGTTTCAGGGCAGATCAGTCGGTCACTGACGCCTGTCTGAGCTGATTGGGAGGGAGCGCCATAATCAAACGTCCCGGGGAAAGAACGACTTCCACGCCGTGGGTAACAAGGGACAATACATTTACATCTCGCCCCAAAAGAGGGTGATCATTGTTCGCAACGGCTTTGATTTCGGACTCTCCTCGCCACAATGGCTGCGCCTGTTCTTGGCGGACAACTTGTGAAAAGCTCAGGTGGGTTTCCTTGGCTCGCGCGCGACGACATTGCAAATCATTGGACGGGTTCATCGATTCCTCTCCCATGGCGCGTGCAGTTTGGTTCTCCAACTTTGAGGGCCACACTTGAGCTCTTGCTAGTGGTGGATATGGCGGTTCGGTATCGCAGCGCAATAGGTTTTTAATCCATTTAGACGAAGTCGACGACGAGGAGGGTAATATCGTCTTCCTGCGCTCGAGCGGAGTTGTGGCCGCAAAAACCGGCGATGCGGTCGAGGAGGGCGTTAGCGAAACGAGCAGCAGGAATATCGCGCTGCGTTTCCAGAAATTCCTTGCAGCGAGACATACCGAATTCTTCCTGCGCGGCGTTCTTGGCTTCGAAGACGCCGTCCGTGTAAAGCAGACAGCGATCTCCGGGGCCGACCCGGATTTCCACGGAAGAGTAAGCCGCTTCGGGAGAAATGCCCAGCATCAGCCCGTTCTCTTCGATTTCCCGCACCTCACCTCCAGCGCCCGAGGCCAGCATGAGCGGCGGGTGGCCTGCAGCGGAGTAGCGCAGGAGGCTCTTCTCCAAATCCACAAAGAGATAAGCGGCGGTTACGAAGTGCTCTTCGAACCTGCCGCAGAGAGAGCGATTCAAACTGCTGAGAATGCACGCGGGATCGTGGGCGTGAGTCACTTGGCCAGCGAAAACAGCTTTTAGCATAGAAGCGATCAGCGCCGCGGGTACGCCGTGTCCGGTGACGTCAGCAACTAAAATGCCGACCCGCTTTTCATCGAGGCCGAGGAAATCGTAGAAATCGCCGGCGACGGCACTCATAGGCACGTAGCACGCTGCAATTTCGAGTCCCGTGAGGGTGGGGACGCCTTGCGGAAGCGTGGAGGACTGAATCCGGCGGGCGATTTCCAACTCTTTGTCGATGGCGAGGAGTCGTTCTTCGTTCGAGAATGTGCGGTGCGCGGAGACGTATCCGAGACACCCGACGAAAACAAGGAAACCAAGAAACTCCACGTTGTGTCCAAGCAGAATTTTAAGACCCAAGAGATTTGCATGCACGATGAACAGAAGCCAAACGAGAAAACCCCCGATAAAGACACGAATTTCATGGGTTAAGCCCCTGGGCGTGTCGGAGCGCCGTTTACTGGCGATCAAGAACAGCGCGGTGGCCACGGACGTGCCCAGCACCACGATGTTATTGGCGACACCGAGCTTAGCCAGACTTACTCCGAGCGCAGCGGCGAGGATTCCGAAAATCGCGAAGACCGTTTGTACGGCCAAAAGCCATCGGAGAAACTTTCTGAGGTGCTCGCCGCCGACTTGGTAAAAGAAAAGGGTGCAGGGAAGAAGGATAGTGCACGTGATGACCCAATCGACGTAGTCCCAAAACATTCGCGACTTGTCGAAAAGAGATCGGAAGGCTGCGAGATTCAACAGCCTAACAGCATAGAGACTGCAGAACAGGGCGAAGTAAATCAGCGTCAGGTCGCGTGTCCTGCGGCGGAAGAAGAAAAAAACGATTGCGGCAAGGGCGATAGACAGGATAGTGACGGCGGCCGCAATTTTAGCGAGCTCCCAGCGCAGCTCGGAGCGCGAGAAAGAAACCACGAATGGAGCCGAAAGAAGCGCGGTTATGTCCGGCATGTGCAATTGTATTGTAGCCAATTCACGATTCACAGGAACAGTGGCCTCCGAACAGCGGACGACGTGGTGATCTATGAAAACTAGGCCAACGGTTACAAGAGGGATTCGATTGTCACTTCGTTTTCAACGTTTGGGACTTGGCTGCAGCTCTGCGAATCGGTCCAGAAGTCCCGTTCGAGGAAATGCCCACGATATGGAGTGCTCTTCGCATTTCGATCTCCTCAAACGCGAGCGAAGAGCTAGAGTACCAAACTTGGCAGTCGCTCAGCGCGTTGAAGGCCCGTCCTGAAGTTCAGTCGACTTCAACCAACATAAGCGAAACGTCGTCGGAGGGCGGGCCCTCTCGCCAAGCCTCTACCCTCTCAAGGATTCCCTGCTTCATTTCACTAAAAGGAAGGAGCGCGGCTTCTCGTACAAATTCCCTTATGCCCGCAACACCCAGCATTACATCCCGCGAATTGAACACATCCGTGATTCCATCGGTGTAAAGAACAATACGGTCGCCCTGCTGTAGGCTAACGTCCAGGGTTGGTTCGGGACTGACGGCTTCCGCGAGAGCCCCCAGCACCATGCTGCGCGACTCCAGCAGGCGAGGCTCCTGGCCGGGCGTCACGAGCATCACCGGAGGATGACCGCCACCGGCAAAGAGAATTCTCCGGCCAGCCAGGTCGATACGAGCCAATGCAGCGGTGAAAAAGAGGCCCGAACCTCCCATGTTCTCCATAACGAAACGATTCATGTGTTGCAGCATGTCGCCGAGCGGCTTAGCCGCTCGAAATTGGGTCACTATCTCGGTGTAGATTCGATTGGCAACTAACGCCGACCCTATGCCATGGCCGGATACATCGCCAACAAGCAAATTCAGATGATCTTCCCCGTAAGGCATAGCAAGCCCAAAATCACCGCCGATCGTGCGTACGGCTTGAAAATACGCTTCGACACTCACGCCACCCCAGGTGAGGCATTTTGGAGCGATGGTTTCCTGGACGCGGGCCGCGAGGGCCAGATCGTCTTCAACCTCTTTCTGCCGCTCTTCCAACTGCTTGTTCGCTTTGCGCAGTTGCTCCTCGGCTCGCTTCTGTTCGGAAATATCGGTAAATGTGATTACACCGAATTGGCCGCCATCCGGGGAATGCATCACTCGCGAACTTATAATCACCGGCAAGCGGCTCCCGCCTTTCTTCGGCAAGACGAATTCGAAGCGATTGTGGCCCTGCCTCATTCCTCTTTCCTTCTGCTTGGCGATTAAATCTGCCTCGCGGGGAGAATAGAAATGGGAGGCTTCCTCTCCGATAATCTCTTTTCGCGGGATCCCTGTCATCTCTTCAAATCGCGAATTAACCGAAAGGATGCGGGAGAGATCGTCGCTCACAATCACCCCTTCATTCAGGGTCTCGAGAACGCGCTCCACTTGCTGAAGCCACTCAGCCTGTTGAATACCCACCGAATGCCTCTTTTCCACCGTGAGGAGAAGTTGCATCTCACCCGATCGGCTCGTAAACGGTAAAAGGACGATTGCGACCCGGAAAACGCCTGCTAAGTTTAGGCATACTGCATGAACGCCGCGCCCATGTTGTGCGTCACCACTGGCGAGAGAATGCCATCCAAACCGCCTTGCTTGCGGCGCGTCATTTCTTCGAACTGCCGTTCTCCGCGGGAGAATCTTCCCGGCGCAGATCGACGCGGCGAAGCAAATCCCGGAAGTGCTCTTCTGAGCGAATCGAATCAAAGACCGGATCCACGGCGAGATACGACATCCAGACAGCACGATCACGATAGGCAGTCTCAAGCCACTTGTACGTCTGCTCTTTATCATTCAGAGTGGCGTAGATCTGCGCCACACCGTAGGGCGAAACATAGCGTTTGCCAGAAATGTCTTGCAGCTCACGAATGGCGCGAAGGGCTTCCTTTTTTTCTCCGGCCACAGCTAGACTCACTCCGACCTGGGCCATGTAAAGTGGGCTATCTCCGGACAGACCGGCGGCTTTCTGCAGCTCATCGAGACCTTCCTTGTGCTTCCCCTGTTGTACGTAGCTTTCGCCGAGGATGAGGTGAGCGGCTGCAAAGTTCGGATCTAAGTCGACTGTGTTCTGGCTTTGTTCGATTGCGCCGTCATATCTGCGCGCGAGGTAGTAGCGTAAACCGACCCAAGTCCCGATCATGAGATTTAGCGGATCGAGTTCGAGTGCGCGTTTGGCCTCAACCAGAGCTTCATCATGCCGCCCCTGGATCGACAGATAATCGCCGTACCAGTGGTGCGCATTGGCGTATTGAGGGTTCAACTCCAATGCGCGCTTGAACGCAACCTCCGCTCCAGCCCAATCCCACTTGTGATCAAGAACCAGGGCTAGTGAAGCGTGAGCCTCAGCAGATTGCGGATCGATTTCAACCGCCTTTTGAGCTGCTGCGTATGCCTTCGGCAGCACCTCCGCCGGGGACATAAACCCGTGCCAGGCCAGTCCACTGTTGCAATCGGCTAATCCCGAGTAGGCGGCGCCGTAGCCCGGGTCTTTACTTATTGCTTGTTCGAAATAAAGCGCCGCTTTGGGCATGCTGTCGGCGGTCCGCTTGTTCCAGTAATAGCGGCCTTTCAAGTAGGCTTCGTACGCTTGCGGGTCTACTGTGCGCGCGGATCTAAGCCTCGCGTGTTCCTCTCCGGTGATCGTGACCTCGACTTTTCGCGCGATGGATTGCGCCACGTCGCTCTGCAGGCTGAGCACGTCGCGCAGCTCGCGATCGTAAGCCTCCGACCAGAAGTGTTCGTCGGTTGCGGCGCGAATCAACTGAGCGTGAACGCGGATGCTGCTGCCGTCACGGATTACGGAGCCTTCGACGATGGCATCAACCTGAAGGGTTCTGGCAATCTCTGGCACCGATAAGTGTGTGCCCTTGAAGCGCGTCACCGAGGTGCGGGAAATGACGCGGAGATTATGGATCTCGGAGAGGCGTCCGATGAGAGCTTCAGTCATTCCGTCTGCAAGGTATTCTTGAGTTGGGTCGCCAGAGAGGTTCGTCAGAGGCAATACCGCCAGCGATTTGATGGGTGGCTGCTTTGCGCCCTTGGCACTGCTGCTTCGGTAGAGCACCAAAGCGACAGAGAAGACGGCCAGCGCGGCTACTCCCGCGAGTAGCAGCCTCCAGTGTGTGGGGAGGAAAGCTTTCTGAGTCGCCAAAACGGCGGTGTCCGAAGTACTTAGACACTCGTTCTTCTGCTCAGGGCTTTCCTTCGACTGTTCCGGCAGCGGGGGCAGAACCGCCGACCGGACGTCGGCCAACAGACCCACGAAGCGGTAACCGTGTCTAGGAATCGTTTCGATGAAACGAGGTTTTTCCGCCGAATCTCCGAGCGCGTCGCGGATTTTCCTGACAGCCGTATTCAGCCCGTCGTCAAAATCCACGAACGTATCCGCCGGCCACAGAATCTGCTTCAGTTCATTCCGGGTAACAATGTCCCCATGCCGCTCCAGCAGCACCCGGAGCACTTGGAAGGGCTGGTCTTGTAGGCGAACCCGCTTGCCGTGCACCCATAATTCGCCCGAGCGCACGTCAATCTCAAACTCATCGAAACGCAGCCGACGGGAGGGTTGAGCGTTGGCAGCCAACTGTGACCCCTTTAGTTAGGCAGCACTATAAGGCTTAGTGCGGGTCATCGCAATTCGGTTTCGCGGCTTGCCAGAGCACTAAACGGTTGTCCTACGTTATTCTCCCGAATCGACTTATCTGTCCAGCAATTGTCCGGCAATAGTCCAGCCGCAGTCCATTGACACTACGCTCGACGTATCCAAAATCGCCCTTACCCAAGAGGAGGGATCACATGAAAAAGTTCTTTCTAATTGCAACGGTCTGCGCGTTACTGCTCAGCAGCAGGGTGGTGGTGCCAAGATTAGCCGTAGCTGCCCCGCCTGACCCAGTGTTGGAATGGATCAACATAATGAACAACACGGTGCTTGAAGCTGGCACGAGTCCATTCATAACCTCTCGCATTGCCGCGATGGTATCCGCATCGGTTTTCGACGCCGTTAACGGCATTGACCCGCACTTTCACGCTCTGCACGTGACGCCGAATGCTCCGGACGGTGCTTCGCAACGCGCTGCCGCGATCCAAGCGGCGTACGTAATCCTCGTGGATGCTTACCCGGCGCAGAGCGCGGCGCTCATCTCGCAGCGTAACGCATCGCTGGGGACACTTGCTCTGACCGAAAATGCGAAATCCATCGCCGCCGGTGTCGCTTGGGGACAAACCGTCGCCGACGCCATCTGGGCTTGGCGCCTCACTGACGGTAACGCGCCACCGCCTCCTCCCTTTGAAGGCGTCCTCGGCATTGTCGGAACTCCTGCCGCCGTCGGCTACTGGCGCCCAACTCCCCCACCCAACGCCCCGGGAGCCGGTACTCAGTTAGCGACAATGACTCCTTGGGTTCTCGTGCGGGCCTCCCAGTTCCGCCTGCCGCCTCCTTACGCCCTTGACAGCGCCCAGTACGCAGCGGATCTGAATGAAACGAAAATCATGGGTGCCTTTTCCGGCTCTCCGCGCACAGCGGATCAGTCCGAACTAGCGCTTTTTTGGCAAAGCAATACGCCGCTGACCTGGGACCGAGTCGCCGCTCAGATTTCCGCGGAGCGTGGTCTGTCATTCCACGAGAATGTCCACCTCTTTGCCTTGTTGAATGTCACCATGGCCGACGCCGTCATCGCCTGCTGGGATTCCAAGTACCGCTACAGCTTCTGGCGGCCGATTACTGCGATCCGCGAAGGCCTTACTCCGGCCGACGCCGACCCCACGTGGGAGCCTTGGCTCGACTTCTTTCCACCTGGCACTCCTGCTTTTCCGGAGTATCCCTCAGCCCACGCCTCAATTAGCGGCTCCGCGGCGTTCATCCTCGCCTCCATTTTCGGGGACAACACCTCCTTCACCGTCACCTCCGAATCGCGTCCCGGCACTCGTTCGTTCTCCAGTTTCTCCAGCGCCGTTTCAGAAATCGCTAACGCTCGCGTCTTCGGCGGCATCCATTTCCGCACCTCATGCGACCTCGGCAACACGCTGGGCAGGAACGTGGCGAATTTCGTCGCGAGGCACGCCCTGCGCGCGCTAGGTGACGATCAAAACGATCAGTAGGTTCAGAGGCTTCGCTAACTTTAGGTATTAGCGCTCGGCGATAAACTGACCTGACTGGGCGAATGATTCCAGCAAGAGTGAGAGAGATTTCCTGGCCGGGATGATTACCCGTTTGCCGTGGCCCTGTTGAAAGATGCAATCGCGTCTTCTGTCTTGGCGAATATCTCGAACACTGTCTCGAGCTTTGTAATCTGCAGCACCTCTTTTGCATGATTGCCCAGATTGGCAAACTTGATGTCACCGCCGATCTTTCGTGCCGCCACGTACAGAGCCACCAAGATACCCAGGCCGCTGCTATCGATGCGAGTGACATTTCCTAGGTCCAATACGATTTGGCGGGATTCGTCCAACAAGTCCTTCACACGAATGCGCAGAGATGTTGACTCCTCGCCAAAGAGAATGGCGCCGCTGAGATGGATGATGATAACCCCATCTTTTTTGCTGTTGGTGATGCTAAGGGCCATTACACCCTCTCGCCACAACCCATGACGGCCCGGATGTGACTGTCGGTTGATCCATGAGTGAGAGATCCCGCACTCACAACGTATTCCCTCTCGAATCGGATGACAAGTCCCGGTAATGTGCCGGAGGCCGTGCGTTAAATGACGTCGGCAAGTCCTCGCCACTAGTGCACGACTACTCGGCCACCAGCGCCCACCCGCCCCCTGCCCGCTTCCACAGGCCACCGCTTGTCGATCCTCTCCAGGATGAACGCATCTGCCGCGGGGAAACTGTCCGGAAAGCGGGAGCTGGTCCACGCGTTATGAGTGGTTTATCGTGAAGCCAAAAATGCCGCGACGGCGCGAATTTGCTTTCTGTCGAGTTGCTTCGCGACGGAGGCCATTTCGGGGGCGTGTGCATCATCCGTGGTACTAAAGCGCAGTAACTGGTTGACTAGGTATGCGCTGTTCTGGCCTCCGATACGAGGAGCCTTATCTCCGACACCGTTTGCCCCGTGGCAGCTAGCGCACCGCGCCTTGAAGATCGCTTCCCCTGTTAACTCCGTCGGTGCGGCTGTAGCAGCTGGTTCGAGCTTAGCTGACACTGGTGAGGGCGAGTCGGACGCATCTGGCTGCGCTGCGGAGACGGCCGGTGTTCCTTCGAGGCTGCTCAGGTAGGAAACCAGAGCTTTCATATCGGCAGCATTCAAGGTCAGAGGGACCATGCCGGCAGCCTTCATGTTGGCCCTCGGCGCCTTCAGAAGTGCTGTCAATTGAACTGGCGGATACTGAGTGGTGATATGAGTCAGCACGGGCCCAGTGCCACCACCTCCGCTCTGGCCGTGGCATCCACTGCAGCCGTGAGAATCGAAAATGGCCTTCCCCTCGGCCACGGTTGGATCGTCAGTCGAACTTCCAGTTGGCGTCTTCGACGCTCCAGCAGTTGCATCCGGTACCGCTTTAGCTGACGCAGGTGAGGACGATCCGGATGCCGTGGGTGCCACTGCAGGGGCAGCCTTCGACGTTCCAGATGTTGCATCTGGTTCCACTCTAGCCGGCGCAGGAGAGGCGGCCCCGGAAGCGGCTGGCGTCGCTGCAGCCTCGGCTGAGGTTCCCCCGAGGCTGGCCAAGTAGGAAACCAGAGCTTTCATATCAGCAGCATTCAAAGTTAGAGCGACCATGCCTGCGGCTTTCATGTTGGCCCTGGGCGCTTTCAGAAGTGCTGTCAATTGAGCCGGAGGGTATTGATTGGCAATATGAGTCAGTGCTGGTCCCACGCCGCCACCTCCACTCTGGCCGTGGCATCGACTGCAGCCGTGAGAATCGAAAATGGCTTTCCCTCCGGCGGCGGTTGAATCGCCTGCCGAACTTCCAGCTCTTGCTGTCGACGGTGCGGCTACCGCAGCGGGTTCCGCTCTAGCCGGCGCAGGAGAGGCGGCCCCGGAAGCGGCTGGCGTCGCTGCAGACTCGGCTGAGGTTCCCCCGAGGCTGGCCAAGTAGGAAACCAGAGCTTTCATATCAGCAGCATCCAAAGTCAGAGCGACCATGCCTGCGGCTTTCATGTTGGCCCTGGGCGCTTTCAGAAGTGCTGTCAATTGAGCTGGAGGGTATCGATTGGCAATATGAGTCAGTGCTGGTCCCACGCCGCCACCTCCGCTCTGGCCGTGGCATCCACTGCAGCCGTGAGAATCGAAAATAGCTTTCCCTCCGGTGGCGGTTGAATCGAGCGAAGTTGACACAACAACCCCAGAAGGCGACGGTGCCGAATACGGCTTAAAGGCGGAATAAAAGTACGCATGTTCTTCTTGGTTCTGCTCAGCGAGTTGCGCTGCAACGATAGGGTCGCGGGAATCCTGAAGACGACTCGTCATGCCAAGCCACACTAAACCTACCAATACAATGAGGACGCCGCCGATGGGAATGGGTCTCCGCCACGGTCGGCGTTCGAGGCCGCGGTCCACAAAAGGAAGCAAGAAAAACAGCCCGATCAGAATTACTGGAATAATGAAAGCTCCGATGACCGTGCTCCGACCGTGCCAATACTTCAGCCACTGGAACATCGGCAGGAAATAAAACTCCGGACGAGGTATGAAGTTGGTATTCGCTGGGTTCGCCTCGGGTCCCAGCATTACAGGAACAAAGTGTGCCAGCATTCCCAAAACACCCATGACTACCAACACGAAGGTCATATCGATTAGAACTTGCTTGGGATAAAACGTCTCTGTGGGCAACTTAGGCTTGACTGGATCTTCGTTCGCCGGGCCCGCGGCTCCTGCTTTGCGAAACAAGAAAATGTGGATGGCTATGAATGAAAAGATGAGACCTGGAATGATCAGGACATGAAGAAGGTAAAAACGGGAGAGCGTCAGAGCTCCCATCATCGCGCCGCCGCGCAATAGCATTGCAAGGCGGTTACCAATGAAAGGCACCTCCCCAACGATGTCCGTGCCGACCGCACCCGCAGAATACCCGCTCTGATCCCACGTTAAAAGGTATCCGGTGAAAGTCATCCCCAAGACAAGGAGCGCAAGAATACAGCCTGCAATCCACAGGAGTTCGCGTTTACCTTTGTAGGACCCGTAGAGAAACGTCTGCAAGAAATGCAAAAGCAGAACTACGAGCATGGCGGTTGAACCATAGGAATGCAGACTTCGCAGAAAAGATCCTGCCGCCACCTCCTTAACGATGTAGGACACGCTCGCGTGAGCAGCGAAAGGAGAAGGGACGTAGTACAGTGCCAGGCAAAGGCCAGTGACAATCTGCGAGACGACGATGAAGAGAAGTGCTGATCCGAAAACATATGCGAAGCGCGCGCCGCCCGGGACAGGCTCATCCAGGGAGCTGCGAAGTATCCGGTCCGCTCCAGTCCGTTGGTCTATCCATTTCCACAGGCGATCAGGCAGACCGGGCTTGGCCTGACTCTTTTCAAAGTTCGCATCCGGCGTAAACGAAGTATCCTTGCTATTCAACTGCTCAACTCCTTGTAGGGTATGTCAGGACGGAAATATTGGTACTTCACCATCAGCTTGCCGTCGGACACTTTGGTCTCCAGCGAATCGAGCCCCCGCCGCGGTGGTCCTGAGACATGGGCGCCGTCTGCAGAATAAGTGCCGCCATGGCAGGGACATACAAATTCATTTCGGCCTGGATCCCAGGGCACAGTACAGCCGAGATGGGTACAAATAGCGGACAACACTTTGATCTTGCCATCTGTCTTGATGACATAGACCACGGGTTGACTGGCCGTCTCCCGCCAACCATCGCGCTCTTTGAGGTCCAGCGTGCGCCGCAGGGGCGTTTCTAGGTTGGACAAACTTGCGATTGAGCCAACTTCCGTCAAGTCTGAATCTTCAGCGTTTGCTGTTAATGGATAGAAGATGTAGCGCAGAACCGGAATCGCTAATAACGCGCCGACAAATGCCGTGGCCAACCCAAGGATTACACCAAGAAAAGATCGACGGGAGCCATGCAACGGAGCTAATTGCTGCTCGTGATCGTGTGATTCCATTAAGTGCCTACCCTTTCAAGAGTTCAGCCGCAAAGCGACTTCATCTCGCCCAGATCCGTCATAACGGTGGCTCGCGCCGTTAAATCGCCCATACGTGGCTGGCAGCTCGACGTTTTGTACTGGCCAGAACTCAACTTGACCGATAAAGCCGCCGCTATTTAGGCTGCCAAAACGGTTGCCGGTTCTAGGAACGGACGCATTCGGAATGTCTAGCCCCGCTGTTTGTGCCTGGCCTTGTTTGTTTGGGAGTTTCATCTCGCACTCCCCGGCGCGGGGTTGGCGGAGTGCCCAGGCGCGGGCTTTTGGGCGGAGTGCCCCTTTGCGGGCTTTGGCTTTCGGACCGAGTACCACGCGGCTGCCGCCTTGGCTTCTTGCGGAGTTGCGGCGTGGGCTATCCCAACCATGTTGGCAAGTGCCTCAGGGCTGCTACTGGTAGCTACTTTCTTGGCTGCAGTGGGCTTGAAGAGGCGATAAAGCAGTTCTTCGGATGGCGGCGCGGGCGCTGCCCGAAAGGTCGCAATCCTTTGTTCGATGTATGACGCGTCGAGCCCGGCAAGGCGCGGAAACGCCGGCAATTGAGCGTTGCCGTCGAGTCCATGGCAGCCGGAACAGTTCCAGGTGACAATTCGAGGTGCGATGTCCCGGCCTTTTTGCGCGGAAGCTATCGGAGAAATCGCAAGCAGTGCCATGGCGCCGCCGATGACCGAAACCGCGAACCCATTGCGGGTGTTCACTCTAAGCTCCTTTCCCGTCAGAACGCCATGAACAGGCTCAACCACAGCGTGTTGTTGTCGCCCGGAGTCCGGCCCATCCCATCGATGTTGTGCGTTAGGCCGTTGAATTTGAAGAAGCCGTTGTACTGCATAGTGAGCTTCAAGTTCTGCGTAATAGTGCGATCGAGTTCTAGCGTGTAGCCGGTGGTGTTTGGTGAGGCGGTAAGCTGAGTGCCCGACGGAGACGTGATGGCATAGAGAGCCGAGTTGTTACTGCCGTTGTTGGCGAAGTAGCCGGCACTGAAGATCCAACGGTCTTGAAGGGTATAAGTGCCGTTCAAGTTGAGTGATTGAATGTTTCCGTTCGGGGTGGATGATTCGCCAAGCGGGAAGCTGGCGTTCCACGCCTGGTTCTCATAGATGTAGCTGAAGCGCACGGCAACCTTATTACTGCCACCCAGATACTCATATTGCGAATCAAATCCGTAGTCTGTAAAGGTGTTGACGGGACCGGTGGGCGCAGCACTGTTGGGATAGACGTTGGAGTGCATGCCGAAAGTACCCACCATCAGAACGTGAGGACCATGCTCCTTGGTCCAGTACACGCGCCAGTAGGGGTTGAAGCCATCGAGATAGTTGGCTCCCCCGCCCGTAAAGGAAGTCCCGGCGCTCATCCACCGGAAGAAGTTGGTGGCGACGCGATACACTGAGACTTCGGCATACACCTGGCGATCTAGGAGCGCATAGACACCGACGCTCGCCGCCTGCCCGCCCAAGCTGGCGATCATGGGGCTCGCTGGTCCTCCCAGCGCCTGAGGCGACACATAATAGGGATAACCCCAACTGGGGACCGTATTCCACACGTCTTGCACTGTGGGGTTGTTGTTGCTGTCGATTCCCACCAGAAGTTCCTGGCCACCGGGATGAAAGAAGTGAACGGCTCGGACATCAGCGGGTCCCGTTGCGCCCTTCCAGCCGGGGAAAGTGTTGCCGAGTTGGTATTCGTAGAAGACGCCGAGAAAGTCAGTCAGCTTTGTGCCGGCTTCAGCCGTGAATTCATACGCCGAAAGTGATCCGTTAGGCGAAACCACAGGTTGTCCTTGCGAATTGTTGGGCTGGCTCGCCCAGGTTGCGCCCACCTGACCGAAGATACCGACGGGCACATAATTAAGACCATCGGTCTCGCCGCCAAAGAGGGACTTCCCTACCGTGTACCCGGAGAGCTTGAAGAACCGTCCCCACGGCGTGAGCTGCGGCCAGTTTCCACCGACATGACAACTCGAACACCGCTGGCCGGTCTGACGCGCAAACGACGGAAGAGCGTGTGCCGCCGGTACCGCACTTATCAGGATCGTTAGAATGAGTGCGAGCCGGAATAGTCTTCTACTGTCGGAGCTGCAATACCTGCCGAACGTGATCGCGCAGGAACAAATGGGGTGACAACGTTTCTGACTTTTTAAGGTTGCCATTTCTTTTTTCTATTCGCAGTCTCCATTTCTTTTCTCCTGGCTTCGGGTCTACAGGGAGTGGTCTTAGAGACTGGGAAAAAGCGGGTCTATCCAGAAAGAAACGCATTTCAATGCTGATCACCGAGTGACTGCGGCAGATATGAGTGGTGCTCGTGCTGCGCCCGGTCCTGCACCACACATTGACGCGGCAACGGGCCCAAAGCATGAGGGCAAAGTTCAAAGGTTCGTTTCTCGTGCTTCGCTAAAGACTCCTCTCGAACGGAATCAGCTTAAATTCAAAAAAGCATTGGTGGCAGATCATATAAATCAGGAAAATAAAAGACTGTTCACTTTTGCACAGCCTTCACCTTGCGCCCGTTCAAATATGCACGCTGTCTTGGGAAGGGGACTTCTGAGCCGGGTGCGAGACTTCATAACCCGAAGAAATCTTCCTGGCGCCCCAGACGTCCTAGTGGCCTGTACCAACTGTTTGTGAACTGAGATGGCGCGATGGGTCGGCATATTTCCACTTCACGGTACGAGGCGATTTGTCGTACTGCGGATGTCGTGCAAGAGCTTCCTCTTCAGATCGGGGACAGGAGTGACCACTGCCTAGCAACTGCCTAGCTCCGTTGACTTACCTCAGGCCGAAAATTAACATGGCCGCACCATGGCGGATTCCGACGCGTTCATCGGCCAGACCGTCTCCCACTACCGCATCCTTGAAAAGCTCGGTGGCGGCGGCATGGGTGTTGTGTTCAAGGCTGAGGACACTAAGCTCCACCGCTTCGTTGCCTTGAAGTTCCTTCCTGACGGGTTCGCGCCAGACTTACAAGCTCTGAGTCGCTTCGACCGTGAGGCACAGGCGGCTTCCGCCCTGAACCATCCCAACATTTGCACCATCTATGAAATCGGCGAACACAAGGGCCAGCCTTTCATAGCGATGGAATTTCTCGATGGACAGACGTTGAAGCACCGTGTAGACGGTCGGTCTCTGCCAGCGGAACAGGTTTTGGAATTAGGGATTGAGATAGCGGATGCGCTGGAAGCTGCGCACGCCGAAGGGATCATTCACAGGGACATCAAGCCTGCGAACATCTTCGTGACCAAGCGCGGCCACGCCAAGATTCTAGATTTCGGTTTAGCGAAAGTAGTCCCGGCTGGTATGGGCGTCGCTGTTTCGCAAATGCCAACCGCCACAGCGGGTGAACTCTTGACCAGCCCTGGCACGACGATGGGCACGATAGCGTATATGTCGCCGGAACAGGCACGCGGGGAAGAACTGGATGCACGGACGGACTTGTTCTCATTTGGCACAGTTCTGTATGAGATGGCGACGGGCAGGATGACGTTCTCCGGCAACAACGCTGCGGTCATCCTTGACGGAATCCTGAACCGTGCTCCCACTTTTGCGTCGCAAGTTAATCAATCACTTCCACCAAAGTTGGACGAAATCATCGGGAAGGCGCTGGAAAAAGACCGAAAACTGCGCTACCAGAACGCAGCGGATATTCGGACCGACTTGCAACGGCTGAAGCGCGACACAGAATCGGCGCGGCTTCCCGCAGTGCCGAAAAATCTCGTTGGTGTCGACGAGCAACGTGGAATCGGGTGGAAGGTGGTCGTGCCCGCTGCCATAACGCTCTTTGCTCTTGTTGCAGGCGGTTACTTCTATTTCCACCGTACCCCGAAACTCACCGATAAGGACACTATTGTCCCTGCTGATTTCATAAACACGACGGGTGACCCGGTCTTTGATGGCGCGCTGCGGCAAGGGCTGGCTGTGCAACTGGAACAATCGCCTTTCCTCAGCCTCATTTCGGAAAAACGCATTCAACAAGGACTGCGCCTGATGGGTCAGCCAGCCGAAACAAAACTCACCCCAGAGATTGCGCGGGAACTCTGCCAGCGGACGGGGAGCGCGGCGGTTCTCGATGGCTCCATAGCAAGTCTGGGAAGCCAATACGTTCTTGGAATTCGCGCGACGAACTGTCACACCGGTGACGTTCTGGCCGAGGAACAAGCCACGGCGAACAGCAAAGAACAGGCGCTAATAGCTCTCGATGGGGCAGCTACGAAGTTGCGTTCCAAGCTAGGCGAATCATTAAGCTCAGTTCAGAAGTTTGATACTCCGCTTGAGCAGGCCACCACGCCCTCGCTCGAAGCGCTTCAGGCTTACAGCGTGGGCCGGAAGACGATGGTAGGAAAGGGCGATTCCGCCGCTGCCGTCTCATTTTTCAATCGTGCCATTCAGTTTGACCCGAAGTTCGCTATGGCATACGCCTCACTCGGAACCGCCTACTCGAATCTCGCCGAAATGGGTTTGGCAGCAGACAACACAAAGCAGGCCTATGAACTACGTGGGCGCGTCGGCGACCCGGAGAAGTTCTACATCGAATCACACTATTTTCAGTTTGGCACGGGCGATTTGGGCGCGGCGCGGCGAGTTTATGAAGTCTGGGCGCAGACGTACCCGAGAGACGTTGGGCCGCGCACCAATCTAGCTGCTATCTACGCTCTTCTGGGGAATTACGACAAGAGCCTGGCGATGGCCATCGAGGCCGTCCGCATTTCTCCGCAAGACAGTCAGGTTTATGCTGACCTCGTTACCGCTTATATTTATTTGAATCGCCTGGACCAAGCCCGCGCCACAGCGCTAGAGGCGCAGGCAAAGAACCTCGACTCCCCAGACCTGCGCCTATATCTTTACGTGGTTGCTTTCTTGCAAGACGACACTGCTGGCATGCGGCAGCAAATAGCCTTGTCTGCAGGTGAACCCGGTGTGGAAGATTCACTGCTGTCGAATGAGGCAGACACCGCAGCTTACTTTGGTCATCTTCGAACCGCTCGGGAGTTTTCTCGCCGCGCATCAGCCTCAGCCGAGCGCGCGGGAGAGAAGGAGACGGCGGCGAGCTATGAAGTGAATGCCGCCTTGCGGGAGGCTCTCTTCGGCAATACTGGGGAGGCAAGAAAACGATCTCAGGCGGCATTAGCGCTTTCGACCGATCGCGACACTTACTATGGAGCAGCGATGGCCTTGGGATTCGCTGGCGATAGCCCACGCGCCGAGGCACTGGCACGTCACCTTGCCGAACAATTCTCGGAAGACACGGCCGTGCAGTACTGCTACTTGCCGACGATCCGCGCCTTGCTTGCACTCAGCCGCAAGGATTCTTCCAAGGCCATTGAGTTGCTTCAGGCCGCGTCGCCTTATGAGTTAGGGACCGCGGGCGGTCTGTATCCCGTCTACGTGCGAGGAGAAGCATATTTAGTCGCCCGTCAGGGCAGTGAAGCAGTTTCCGAGTTCCAAAAAATCCTCGATCATCGCGGCGTTGTGCAGAACGAACCCATCGGCGCACTTGCGCACCTTGGCCTCGCTCGCGCCTACGCGATGTTAGTTGATACTGCCAAAGCCCGTGCCGCGTACGAAAACTTCCTCGCCCTCTGGAAGGACGCCGACCCCGCCCTCAACATCCTGAAGGAAGCCAAGGCAGAGTACGCGAAACTGCAGTAGCTGGAAAAACGATAGAAGTTATATCTAAGTTGCTTGGCGCGTTCGGTCAACCGACGCATCGGGCGTGGATGTTGAAAAAGGGCGCTGAAGAGAGAATCGCAAGGGGCAGAGCCATCGCCTGCCGGAGCTGTTTTTTGGCAGGTTGAGCAGCGGCTCTTCTGAGTCGAAACGGTTGCATCTCCACGCGTAGCGCAGTAATGCTTTAGGGTTGAACGGGCGTGAGTTGATGAAAGCCGGGCCCTGGAGAGACGGTTGAATTTATCTTCACACCGTTTCCGTTGATGTAGTAGTTGGCTTTTGGCCCACTATAAACCTGGAACTGGCTGCCCGTCATCGGGTCCGAGACACTTTGCACACCCGTGAGTATTTCGCCGAAGTTTGAAACCTGCTGTGCTTGCGCGCTTTGACGCGCTTCAAAGCCGGCCACTTGCTGATTCATTGCGACTGTGCGTTCCTGATGGTAGGCCTGCATCTGATGCATGAATTGCTGGAAGTTGGCCCTGACGTGATCCAAGCCGACTTGCGTCATCTGATTCTGGTACTGCACCCACTGCGGATTCTTCTGCCAAGTGTCAATCATATGCTGGACCATAGTGTAAGCCAGGCCCGCCCGATCCGCCGTGACGAGGATGCTGATAGGAGAGGCAAACCAAATGCCGGTTCTGGGGTTAAGCGTGGTATGCACATACACGCTGGCGATGCGCGGCCCGTCAGAAGTGTCGCATTCGTAGGAGACGCTACCATCGGAGCCTTCCGTGCCGGGATCGTCCCTCCAGGCAGGAGGCGTCGTAGGAACCCAATCCGGCTTACGCGGTCTTACGGTCATGCAAATGCGAGAAAAACGGTGTTTCGCGTAGAGCTCCGCATAGGATTGACCCGTCCGGTAACGGGCGATCATCATTTGAAGTTGCTGGGGTCTAGAGTATGGCGTGCCTTCGGGGCCGGTGCCCGGGCCGGGCAGACTATAACCCGGCACGTTCGCGTCCTGGATGCGTAAGATTACCTTCCCGTCGAGGGAGCGCACGTCCATCATCCACCGGACGTCGAAATAGCCAAATCGATACATTCCGCCCTGGACTTGCCAGCCGACTGGAACCTCCATCGAAAACGCGCCTTCGGCAGAATCGGTATAGCGCACCCAATTGAGTTCGTTTCCAGGATTCGGAACCTCACCGGAGCGGTCGGAGTTGACTAAGGAATTGTTGGCGGAAGCCGGGATCGTGGCGTTGCCGCTGCAGACCAAACTCAGGAGCATGGCGCCAAGGGCGACAAGCATTTTCCAACTCATCGTAAGCGCCTCCAAGTTGCGAATGTTGCTCCCTTCCGCTATCGCAAGTCAACTACGGTCCTCGAACCAATCCTGTGGTGATTCGTCTTTCAGCTTCAGTGAGTCCAGAGGACTGGCGGTTGCGTTCAGGCGACGTTGCGAGAGATGCAGATAGAGGGTGGTCTCTTCGAGATCACTATGGCCTAACAGTGTCTGGATGGTGCGCAGATCCGCTCCCGCTTCGAGCAGATGAGTAGCAAAACAATGGCGCAAGGCATCGTCGTACTGCTCATGATTCGCACTTATCAAAGATCTGCTACCGTCATCATCCTTGCTACGGTGTTGAGGTTGAGATCGTCCGCTTTTTGCGAAGGACGAGCCCCGCTGTCCTCGTGGTGAAACTTCCCGATGGATTGCAGTTGGCCGTACCGGAGTGGATGCTGAGTCCCCTTGTGTGTGAACAGTTGAAGGAGGAAGCGGAGCCGCGAATCGCGATTGCCGCTCTCCAGGAGTTGCGTCAACTAATTGATATCCAGCCTCTGTTCGTCTCCCTGCACAAGACCCGCTGTAGTGCAGAATCTCCGTCAGGAGGTCCTTATGCACAACAATCAGAATGCGGGCTCTCACCAGAAAAAACTCCTCTTCGAGATCGATCGAGTCTGCGTGACGCTTCCCGAGCAGGTGCGAGAAAGCTGTCGAAGCCTGTGTCGGGAACTGCTGATGACTGTTTTCAAGAAAAGCGAACGGAGGCAGAATGAGCGAAAAGATTAAGCTCCACCACCTGGAACGCCAAGCCTACGTTTACGTGCGACAGTCCACTCCCTATCAGGTTCGCAATCACCTGGAAAGCAAAGAGCGGCAATACGCATTGACAGAGCGGGCCAAGCAGTTGGGTTTTGGCAAGCTTATGGTCATCGATGATGACTTGGGCCGTTCCGGCAGTGGGATGCAAGAGCGACCAGGCTTCGGCAAGCTTCTGACCTCCGTCTGTCAGGGCTTGGCCGGTGCCGTGTTTGCACTCGAAGCCTCTCGGCTGGCGCGCAACAATCGGGACTGGCACCATCTGGTGGATCTTTGCGCGCTCACGGAAACTCTGCTTATCGATAGTGACGGGATCTATGATCCTCGGCAGCTCAACGATCGTCTGGTGCTCGGGCTGAAAGGAACGATGTCGGAGTTTGAATTGAACTTGCTCCGGCAACGCGCCCGCGAAGCGTTCGAGCAGAAGGTGAAGCGTGGATTTGCGTTGTGGGAACTGCCGGTCGGGTTCATCCGCACCGAGGAAGGAAAGATTGAAAAAACGCCAGATCGGCAAGTGCAACAAGCGATTGCTACTGTGTTTCAGAAGTTTCATCAGCTGGGCAGTGCACGACAGGCGACAATCTGGTTTCGAGAGGAACAGATTCCCATCCCCCACGCGAAACCGGGGACCGCAGGAGAAGAGATTGTTTGGGCATTGCCGAGCGGTGGAAGAATCCGTCAGATGCTGAAGAATCCGTGCTACGCCGGAGCCTTCGCGTATGGCAAGACCGCCGCGCGCACCCGCATCGAGGACGGGAGAGCACGGCAAACTTCTCGGCAGCGGAAACCGCGAAGTGAATGGAAGGTCTTGATTGTGGACCACCATCCGGGTTACATGAGTTGGGAAGAATACACAGAGAACCAGCGGCAATTGGAGGCGAATGTGGCGTGGACGGGTGGTGAAGGAAGCGGAGCCGCAAAATCTGGAACTGCTCTGCTATCCGGCTTGCTGCGCTGTGGTCGCTGTGGCAGGAAACTCCAAGTTGGCTACAGTGGCCGGGGAGGGCGAGTCCCGCGATACGCTTGTCTAGGCGATCGAGGAGATCGTGGTTCGAGAGCGTGTCTGACAGTGGGAAGCTTGCGTTTGGATCGCGCGGTAGTTGACAAGGTCCTGGAGACAATTCGCCCAATAGGGATCGAAGCGGCACTAAGGATGAGCGAACACACGCAGGCTGCAGATGACGAAAAGAGGAAAGCTCTGGAACTAGCGTTAGAGCGAGCTCGTTATGAGGCGAACCGCGCGCGGCGACAGTTTGATGCCGTGGAGCCAGAGAACCGCCTGGTAGCGAGCGAACTGGAGGATCGCTGGAATAGTGCGCTGACACAGGTAGCGGAATTAGAAGCGAGACTCACCGCCATGGGGGAACAGTCCAAAGCTTTCACTGAGCAGCAGGAGCAGGAACTGATGGCGCTGAGCGAAGACCTGCCAGCGTTGTGGAACCATCCCGAGGCGCCGGTGCAGTTGAAGAAGCGGATCCTGCGAACCGTACTGGTCGATATCATCATCGACACGGATAAAGAGTCATCTGCACATCAAATTCATCTTCATTGGGCCGGCGGCGTTCATACTGAGCTGCGAGTGCCTCGCGGCAAGACGGGACAACATCGGCGTAGTGCCGATCGGACGGTGATCGACTTAGTAAGAGAGTTAGCGAAGGTGTGCCCTGACAAAGCGATTGCGGCGATTCTGAATCGTTTGGGATACAAGACGGGTCAGGAGATGACGTGGAATGCGTCGCGAGTGGTCGGCGTACGCTGGTATCACGAGATTCCTGCATTTCAGAAGCAAGACGGTTGGCTCACGCAGGAGCAAGCGGCGAGAGAACTCCAGGTGAGTAATACGGTGGTGAAGCGACTCATTCGGGAGGGCATTTTGCCAGCAACACATGTGGTCGAGTGTGCTCCGTGGGTGATCGAGCGAAAAGACTTGGCATTGCCGGTCGTCCAGAAGCAAGTCAATGCGGTTCGGTGCGGCCGTAAACTTCCGTGGACTGCACCTGGCCAACAGCAATTCGCTTTAGAATGAATCTTTTCCGAAAGGTGGTTAGTATGCGGAAGCCTTGCGCAGCGTGTAGGGATGCACGTCTTTCGGGAGCCCGGCCCGCCGGGCGGCTCTTTTGCAAACATGGTAGATCACCTTCGGAGTGATAGGGCGATCACTGGTTCGATCATGATTGCTAGGGACGGCCACATGCTGGACTTCCGCCGCAAGCGGCGTCAGTGTCGCCTGAGTTCGTCGAGCAACTTTCGGCTGAGCAACACATCGCGCTCTTTGCGGCCTTTTCCGCCCTGGACGTGGATGATCATGCGCTGACTGTCGACGTCGCTAACTTTCAGTCGTGCGAGTTCGGCACGCAGAAATAGCTGAACGTCTCGATGCGGAGTCGCCGCTGGGGAGCTGTGTGTGGTCAATCCTCGAGGGCGAGATTGCCGAAAACGGGTCGGCCGGCCAGGGCAGCGTGAAAACCATACACAGCGACGCCAATCAGCAGTAGCAGGAAAAACAAAGAGCGGCCGATGTACCAGCGGGAGAAGTTGAGCGTTACGGGCAGAGTGGAGAGCAGGAGATGATACGCATCAAAGACGAACAGCGCTAGGAGTCCGAAGCGAATCAAGCCGATCAGCATTAGCGCCACAATAACGGCCGTGAAGGGAAAGGCCACCCAAAAGTTTTCACCCGTTATTGCGAGTAGCAAGACTGTCAGGACCAGGCCGGTGACCGCGACCGCCAACCACTGTTTGTGCAGAAAAACGCGCGCCAGAAAAAGCAGCGATAGGGTGATAAGTGCTAGGAGCACGGCACCCAAGATGTCGTTAAGGCCAATCGACAGGAAGCGGTTTGGCCCGCCCAGCGCATAGGGCGCCGTGGGAATGGGAGTCAAACCCGGGACATTTAACCAGTACGGCAAGACATCCAACGCGTAGCCCGAAAGGGCGGCGATTGTTCCCAGCAGTGCTCCTGCCAGGACGTCCCGGCCGACCAGGGGATCCCGGACTTTGCCGGATAGGAGTCGCGTCCAGGAGATCAGCTCGTCCGGCCAGCGTCGCCGGACATAAGGCTCGAGCGCCATGTAGTTCACCCAGACAAACACTGCCGCACCTACAGCTACGCAGAAGGATATGATGAACTTTCCGAACTCGCCGCCTACATCCCAGACGTGATGCCCTCCCAGGATCCAATTGAGCATGATGGCCGAGAACACGAATGCAGATACCTGAAAGGATCCCTTGCGGTCACCGCGTCCCATGCGGATGTTTCTGCGCGCAAAGATGGCACCGGCCACAAGTAGGGAAACAATCATGATGGCGAAGGTGACGCCGCCGATGACGGTGGCAAGGGCAAACGTCGGCTGTTTAGCTGCTCCAGGCAGATTCCAGGGCCCTAACACATCGAAATAGACGGGCTTGCCGCGGTAGGCTGCCGCCGTTACGTGGAGCGGTGTTGCTGGATCCTGCGCCGAGCTGCCGTCCCATTCGGCGCGCGCGTCGAAGGGCACCAGCGGAAGCAGTTTCGGTCCCGAAATCTTGAAGCGATTCATATCTAGGCCCGCTGCGGTAAACAACGCTCCCCAGTCCGGATCGGGCGATGGGCCTTTCGAATCCTCCACCTGCGGTGGGAGAGCGTGGAACTTGATCAGTCTCCCCGACGAGCTGAGTTCCACCAAGGCCATACCCGGAACATCTACGGGCGGATCATTCTGCGAGACGTCGGGTGGCCCAACAGGAATCATCGGACGCGGGCTCTGCCGATACCAGAAATTGATGGGTCCAAGTTCGGCTGTAGCAAGGCCCCGGACGCGCGGCGGAGAAGTCTCGTGCAAAGCTCGGTAACGGAGGAAATCGTAGGTCCGGAAGAACGAGGAGTCGGTGTCGGCCGGCTCGTCGGTGTAGCCGAATTGCCTGACGAGCTCGCGCGCCCGCTCGGTCAGAGCATCTGGAGTCTTCGAAATAGACTTTAAGCCCAAGTCTGAGGCCTTGGGGGCGATAGCCACGACGAGGGCTAGCGCGACGAACGTCCCCGCCAGAAAGATCCACGCTGTGCGCGCGGAGAGAGCGCCTTCGTCTCCCGCGGCCGCGACCATCTCCGGCGAGGGCGTTTCGCCGGCCGCCAAAGCCGCCGCCAGCGGATCGCCGCCGGGAAGCGCCGCGGCCACTTGCAGCGCAGAGGCAGGACGCTTTGCGGGATCTTTTTCCAGGCAGCGCAGAATGACGCGCTCAACGAGTGGATCAATGTCTTTGACGATGTGCGAAGGATGGGTCGGCGCGCTTTGTTCACGGCGGCGCATCATATCGGCGTAAGTCGTGGCCTCGAAGGCTCGCTTGCCGGTGAAAATTTCATAGAGCATCAGCCCGAGCGAGTAGATGTCGCTCTTCGGAGTAACTTCCCCTCCGGAAAGCTGCTCCGGTGCCATAAAAGCCGGAGTGCCCGCGCGGTCTCCGTCTTCACCAGAAAAACCGGCCAAGCCGAAATCGGTGATGCGCACGCGTCCTCGGCCGTCGAGCATTGCGTTGGCGGGCTTCAGGTCGCGGTGCACCACGCCGTGTTCGTGCGCGGCCGCGAGACCCGCGCACAATTGCCGGGCAATCTCCAGCCCTTTATCGGCGGGCAAGCGGCCGATGCGCCGCAGCAACGATGCGAGATCCTCGCCATCGACATATTCCATGGTGAGGAAGGTGCGCCCGTCGGCCTCGCCGATGTCGAACACCCGGCACACGTTCGGATGCGAAACTTGACGCGCCAGGCGAACTTCACGCGTGAACCGATCCAACGCCTGTTCTGTCTGCGCCAGCGACCGTGTCAGAAATTTCAGTGCCACCGATTGCCCGAGTTTTAAGTCTTCCGCGCGATAGACTTCGCCCATTCCACCCTTGCCAAGTGGAGAAACAATTCGGTATCGATCCGCGAGAGTGGTTCCGGGAACGTAGCGTGCTTCGTAACCGGAGGAGGAGGGGGAGGAGGAAATCTTGCCACTGGGGGATGCGATTCGTTTGCGCGGGATCACCTCAGCCTCGACCGTAGGCCCGGAGTCGATCTCCACGGCGCTGCCGCAGGATGGGCAAAACCGCGCTGCGCCAGATATTTCACTTCCGCAGGCAGGGCAACTCATAGGTAGTCGCGCGAGTATACCACTGCCTGCTTCCAAGCACGGACTCTGTAACGCGATCACTCCGGGAACGTGCTACACGTAGATAGGAATCCCGCGAACCTTGCCAGAAGCCCCTTCTGGAAAGCTCCGTTCGCGCTTGCCTTCGATTGTGGGCGGGTCACGGGCATACGGAAGTTATCGGTTCGTCCGTCCTATTACTATCGACAACCTCACTTGCATTGATAGGTGCGGCCTCTTCCAAGTGGCCGGCTGCGCAGAAGGCACCTCAAAACGGTCTTTTGGTTCTGGTCCTTCATATATGCGCATGTGCGGCTGACCTGCCCTCTGCAATTCCTTGGATCATGTGGTGATGATGCATTTTTATCGACTACGACTAGCTCGCATGATGGTGAGGCCAAACTAGCGGTTCGGGTACAGGGCTGAATTGTTGCGGAGAGAGTTTGCGAATAACAAAACGGCGGGGGAGGCATCCTAGGAAGGGAGCGTTCAAAGAGATAACCGAAGCAAACACCTGCGAGATCTTTCGCGAACAGAGGAGAAACGAGCCATGTCGAGAGTTTTGATTACCGGAGCCAATCGCGGGCTGGGGTTGGAATTTGCCCGGCAATATTCCGCAGACGGATGGGATGTAATCGCGACGGCGCGAAATCCGAAACAGAGCGAAGAATTGGAGCAGTTAGCAAAAAGTAAAAGCGTGTCCCTCGAAGCGCTGGACGTTGCTAGCGATGATTCCGTAAAGCGTTTGGCGGAAGTGCTGAACGGCAGGCCCGTGGATTTGCTCATTTTAAATTCAGCCATCTTTACGCGCGACGGAAACAAACTGGGTGAGTTGAATTTTGCCGGTTGGCGCGAATCGTTTGAAACAAACGTTCTGGGGGCAATGCGCGTTGCGCAGGCGCTGATTGAAAATGTGGCGGCAAGCAAGCGAAAACAGATCGTGGCAATCAGCACGGGGATGGGCTCACTGCAAACGTTGGGTACGACGATCGGATTTGGACCAGCATACCAGTACAGGTCAAGCAAGGCGGCGTTGAACATGGCGATGTCGATTCTGGCAAAGGAGGTTGAGCGGCAAGGAATCAGCGTACTGATATTTAGTCCGGGGTGGGTGCAGACGGATATGGGGGGCCCCAACGCGGCGTTGACACCCGAACAGAGCATTGCAGGAATGCGCAAAGTTCTCGATGGCAATCCGATGGAATTGACGGGACAATTCCTAAGCTATGATGGCAGTACCTGGCCCTGGTAGGTGGAATCGCAGCGTTTTTCCGTAAGGAACGAAAAAGGCCCACTCCCCGCAATCTTGTATGTCATTGTTGTGCAAATCAGTACCGCTGGCCGACTTCACAGGACTAATCCCACCGTCGAAGCCGGATAGCTTCCGGTTAGCCCACTCTGGAATTGACCGGGTAGGCCGGCAATAGGGCTTTCGCTACCAATCCACTAGAACCGCTATTGATACGCTCCGGTCGGGATGCCGAAATGCATCTGTCACCGCTGATTGAGATGCCGTATCCCAGAGCTTTGTTCCGCGTACCCGCAGGCAGATAGACTGGGTGTAGAATGCAGCATTCCCAGCTCACGGAGGGTAACCGTGATGACACTTTGGGGAACTGTATTCAGGAGTCTTGGCGGCATCCTGGTTCTGGCCTTGATCGCAAGTATCTACACTTTTGGCCAAACCAGACCAGCTCCAATAGACCCGGGCGTGCGCGGTGGTCCGGCGGGGGCAGGCACTCCGCTCAAGGGTCTTACAGCGGACGAAACTGCGTTCTTCCAGGATGGGCTGGCGCGCTTCGCTGATATAGAGGTCGTGACCGGCGGCGCGAACAATGGCCTCGGTCCCCGCTTCAACTCCAATCAATGTTTCTCTTGCCACTCGCAGCCGAGCGAAGGCGGAACCAGCCCGGCGCAAAATCCCTTAATTGCAGTCGCTACTTTGAATGGGGCGAAGAACACTGTGCCATGGTTCATCACGCAAAATGGTCCGGTCCGCGAAGCGCGGTTTAAGAAGAGCAACGGCAACGCCGATGGCGAAGTGCACGACATATTCGTGATCACCGGGCGAACCGACGCCCCCGGTTGCAACATTGCCCAATTCGACTTCCTGCCTGCAGGAAATCCGCTTACGGGCCAAGGCGGGAATGCGAACATTATTTTCCGAATACCGACTCCCCTGTTTGGCGCGGGGCTCATCGAAGCGATTCCAGACTCGGCCATCCTTGCCAACATGCAATCCAACACATCGCAGAAGTCGGCATTGGGTATTTCCGGCCACGCGAACGCTCACCTAAGTGGAAATGTGAACCTCAGCGCAAACGATGGGACCATCACGCGGTTTGGGTGGAAGGCGCAGAACAAATCTTTGCTCATGTTCGCCAGCGAAGCCTACAACGTCGAGATGGGAGTCACGAACCAGCTTTTCCCGCAGGAGCGTGACGAAACCCCGGGCTGCCTCTTTAACGCCACTCCTGAGGACACGGTGAACTTCACGCCTACTCCCTCGACCACCGGCAATTCGAACACGGCGGTCCTCTCAGACATCGAAGCCTTTGCCGACTTCATGCGCATGCTGGCCCCACCGACTCCCGCGCCCGCCACACCGTCCAGCGAGAATGGACGCGCCACTTTTGCAAAGATAGGCTGTGTCCATTGCCATACACCCTCGTTGACCACGGGCGTAAAGATTGCGAGTGGCTCCTCGACCAGCCCGAGTGTTGCGCTCTCCAATCAGACAGCGAATCTTTACTCTGACCTTATCGTCCATCACATGGGCAAAGGACTCGCCGACGGCATCACGCAAGGTGGCGCCGGCCCTGACGAGTTCCGAACCGCTCCTCTGTGGGGCGTCGGACAACGCGTCTTCTTCCTCCACGATGGGCGGACGACCGACCTGGTGAAAGCTATCCGAGATCACCAGAGCCTTGGCAGCGAGGCAAACATGGTCATCGAACATTTCAATAGGCTGACTACTCAGGAGCAGGAGGAACTCATTGATTTCTTACGGTCGCTCTAACGGGAATAGCGTTAAGCTTACCGGCAGCCACGCGCATTCGGTTTTTCTTTCGTCCTTACGTTTTTTCCTCCGCGATTCGGTTTTCCCCTTTGCAAGCGCGCAGGACCCTTGTGCACTGCTGGTCCTGAGCAAGCGTGAAGGGAGCTTCGAAAGCTGCGCCCTGTCTCGACACGATCCATCGTTTTAAGCCAACTCGAAACCTAAGCGTTCAATCGTCTTGTGAATTTTCTTAAACTCTAAACAATATTCCGAAACGATATGAGGAATGCCCCTGGTGGTGCCGTTTAACCTAGAGCAGAGGCGGCAGGTATTCTCCAGATCCCCGTTTCTGGATAGCTTCCGCCGCCGACCACTCGTTCAGAATCCCAGGATGCTCCTTGTACGATTGCTCGTGGAAGTGACAAACGACTAAGGTGGTGCAGGTCAAACCGAGAGAAAGTATTATTTGCAACTTCTCGGGAGGCCATTCATTATCGCAAGAGTTATGAGGTCGACTATTTTTTATCGCGGACTTATCCTCGCGGGGTTCGGCGCAGCCGGGTTTGCGGTTTTTCCTGTGCGTCCTCTGGCGTCGCTGAAAAATCAACCAAGGGAGGAATCGTTCCAGGCCGGCGGCCTCCGTTCTTTTGAAATTGTTCTCCTGGAAACAGTTTCGGAAACCTCCGCCAATGCAAGCATTGGCGACCTCAACGGTGATGGACATCCGGATATCGTGTTGGTTAAAGGCCGCCATTGGCAGGTCCCCAGCCGAATCTTTTTTGGTGATGGCAAGGGACACTTCACGCCGGGGCCTCCGCTTCCGAGTAACGCCACCAAGAGCTACTCAGGTTCATTGGCGGATATGACCAAGAGCGGCCATCTGGATATGGTTCTGAGCAATGATGAGCCAGACCCAAAGTTGGTCCTGCTCAACGATGGAAAAGGATATTTCACCATCGGCGGGACCTATGGCGATCCAAAATGGTCAACGAGAAACGCAGCGGTTGGTGACTTGAACGGCGACGGCTACCCGGATATCGCGGTTGCGAATCGGGAAATGACGAGCTACGTCTGCTTCAATGACGGCCATCTACATTTCGACTGCCATGCACTGAAGGACTCGCCGAGTGCGGCGACCGTGGCCATTGCGGATATGAACGGCGACGGCACCAATGATGTGATTTATGCCTGTAGGGATTCGTGCCAAAGTGTTGTGTATTTCAACGATGGCAGGGGTAACTTTGATCGCATAGTCTCCTGGGGACCGCCGAAATCATCCACTCGCGCCATGGCGGTTAGCGACTTTAATGGTGACGGCCATTTGGACATCGCCGCTTGCCACGAAGATTTGGGCTGCTTTGTGTATCTCAACGACGGCAAAGGCAACTTTGGCGGCGGCATTCGATTCGACGCGCCCAAGGCGGTTCCTTATTCCATGATCGCCTCAGATTTGAATCGCGACGGCCGGCCGGAAATCATTGTCGGCTATGTTGAGGCTCCTGGAGTGGTCTATTTCAATGATGGCACGGGAAAGCAATATCATCCTGTCCCGTTCGGCGACGGCAAAGGAGCGATCTACGGCATGGCGGCAGCCGATTTGGATGGCGACGGGTGGCCCGATGTCGCCGTGGCGCGATCTGACGCGCCCTGCTTTGTGATGTTCAATCGCCCACCCAAGAAATGAGTTGGCTTTCCTCGAGCTTGATCGCAATCTGTTGTTCGAATCCGTTCGCTCCATCTTTTCCTAAAGCAATGGGTGCACTCTTCCTGCGGTCCGCGGCAAGAGTCGTATGATAATTCTGGTAAGCCGTAAAGGCTCCGGCGTATTTGTTGGGATCTAGCCGTACGGATTGTTGCATTTCCCAAAGACAAATCTTTTTGCTAGTTTTTTGCCCTGATGACATACGATATGCTCCTGAGGAATGCGTTTGCGAGGACTGCGACGGTCCAAACATCTCGAAGGAAATGCATGCCAGCCTTGATCACCCATCACCGGCAATTTGGCTTGGTTTCTATCGTAGACCTGCGCGGAAGTCTTGGTCTGGGAGAAGGCAGTGTGACTCTTCGCCGCACCATCCGTGATTTAGTCGAAAGTGGGCGCACTAAGATCATCCTCAATTTCCGAGAAGTGAACTTCATCGACAGTGCGGGAGTTGGGGAACTGGCTGGCGCCTACATGCCCGTGAAGTCTAAGGGCGGCGAATTGAAGTTATTGAATCCGACGAAAAAGATTCATGGAGTTTTGCAAATCACGCAGCTTGATAAAGTTTTCGAGGTGCACAGGGACGAGCAAACGGCCATCCAGAGTTTTTCCTAATTCCCAGGGACCTACGCGGCAAATTCGTTCTCGTCTAATTCGCCTTCAGATCAGGAACTCTGGAAGTCGATCACCAAGAGGGTTATGTCGTCCTCCTGTCCGTCGCCCTTGTGGTTTTCTGACCAGCCCGTCAACTCATCGAGCATCGAATCGGCAAACTTGTCCGCTTTGAGTTTGTGCTTAGACTCCAAAAATACTTTGAACAGGTCAGGCCCGAATTCTTCCTTGGACGGGCTCCTGGCTTCCAGTATTCCGTCTGTGTAAAGGACCACCTTGTCGCCGTGTTCCACGTAGAACTCAGCAACAGAATAGGGTGCATCAGGGAATAGGCCGAGTAGAAGACCGTTCTCCAGCACCTCTGAGGCACTCATCGATGACTCTCGCCACAATAACAGGGGTGGGTGACCTGCTCCAGCGTACTTTACGCAGCTCTTTTCAGTGTCTACGAACACATAGGCCGCAGTCACAAAATGGTTTCTGAATTTTCCGCACAACGTCTGATTCAATCCGGACAACACTCGCGCAGGATCAAATGCGTGCGGGGATTGTGCGGCGAGTGCAACCTTGAGCATGGACGCGATGAGAGCCGCAGGCAGGCCGTGCCCAGAGACGTCGGCCACGAGGATCCCCAAACGTTTATCGTCCACGATGATGAAGTCGTAAAAATCACCTGCGACCAAACTCATCGGAATGTAGCGCGCCGCGATTTCCAAGCCTCTGATCTTCGGAATCTCGTGTGGCAGGATCGACAACTGGATCTCTCGTGCCATCTCCAGTTCATTGTTTATGTCGAGAAGTTGGCGGGCCAGTTGTTCGCGTGCCTCGCGAAGCACCAGATGCGTGTGGACACGCGCTTTCACCACAGCGGGTGAGAAGGGTTTGTGGATATAATCCACAGCTCCAACCTCGAATCCTTTGGTTTCGTCCTCCGTTTCTGTCTTGCCTGTCAAGAAGATCACCGGGATGTCTCTGATTTCTGGGCTGGCTTTCAATCGCCCACAGACTTCGTAACCGTCCATTTCAGGCATGGTGACATCCAGCAGGATCAGGTCCGGATGCGGTTCGGCCTTAACGAGGTCCAAAGCCTTCGCGCCGCTCGTGGCGATTCGGATCTTGAAGTCGTCCTTCAGAATCGAACGCACCACTTGTAGATTGGCAGGGGCGTCATCCACCACGAGTACCAACTTTTTCTCTGCAGCGGCGGTCATTTTGTGTGCTCCTGATTCGTGGCGTAATCCTTCGCAATGTCCGCTAACTTGAACAGAGCGCCTTCAAAATCAAACTCGTTGATCGATGCACGGAGGGCATTCAGTCGAACCCTGTCACAGCTGCCTTTGAGAACACCCTCCAGCGCGATAAAGGCCTCCGGAGCATCGCCGTCGCTTGATTCCAGGAGGGCCCGGAGGTGTGCCATTGCTGCTGATACCGTTCGAGGATCGCAGCCCGAGATGCCTCCTACCTGAGGCTCCAGGTCAGGAAAGGCCAGATGAATGGCGTGAATCTGGCGGCTCAACTCAAGAGTGAATGTTTCAACCTTAGCAAGGACGGTCGCGTCCCCTTCGCGAGCGGTCCGCTCCAGCTTCTCAGCGGCATGGAAGACGTTTGCGAGGCCCAGGTTTCCGGCGACGCCCTTTACCGTATGGGCGATCCGCTCCACCAGCACCTTGTCGCCACTGTCGATTGCGGCCAGGATCTGAGAATTCACATCGGATTGGTCGGCAGCGAACTGGACGAGTAGGTCAACGTAAAGCCGCTTATTTCCGTTGACGCGCTTGAGGCCGCTGGCGACGTCAACGCCGTCGATATCGGGAAGAATGACATCGTTGACCGGGGTTACGGGCTTGGCGCCGATCGGATTTGCCCGCAGCCGTGGTTTCGCCCAGCGCATCAGCGTCGCAAACAGCGCATCGGGATCAATGGGCTTGCCTAGGTGTTCGTTCATTCCGGCTTCGAGGCAGCGCTGCCGCTCGTCCACAAGCGCGTGCGCGGTCATCGCAATGATCGGCAGTTCGTGTGTTCGAGGGTGGGCTCGAATAAGCGTAGCGGCGGTGTAACCGTCCATTTCAGGCATTTGCAGATCCATGAACACGATGTCAAACGGTAGAGGCTGTTCGCCTTCCGTTAGGATTCTTACGGCTTCCGCGCCGTGATTAGCGATTTTTACGCTGGCTCCAGCGCTCTCGAGAAGCTCGGTCGCCACTTGCTGGTTGATCTCGTTGTCTTCGACAAGCAGAATCCGGATTCCATCGGCGCTGTGAGGAGTTGCAGCGGCTGTTGTGATGTGCGACATGTCAGGCGAGCGGTCAACAACGCCAAACAACTCCACAAGCGTGTCGAAAAGCGTCGAGGGCGTAACAGGCTTCAGCAGATAACCATCACTTCCCGCCTCTTCGGCTTGCGCGTAGATATCGTCTCGGCCGAATGCGGTGACCATGACGAGCTTGGGAATGTGTTTTAGACGGTTGTCGCGCCTAATGATATGGGCCAGCTCCAAACCATTCATGCCTGGCATCTGCCAGTCCACCATGACAAGTCGATAGGGATCCCGCTCGTCGGCGGCGGCGAGCTCCCGAATCGCCTCTTCGCCGGAAGAAGCTGAATGGACCCTGAGAGCGAGGCCTTTTAAAAAATCCGTGAGGATATCCCGCGCCTGCTGATTGTCATCAACAACCAGGACTCGCATCCCCGCGATGTCCGGAATCAAGCGTCTGCGTTTGGCCTCGGCCGATCCGATGCCGAACCACGCCGTAAAATGAAACGTGCTGCCGCTGCCATAGCTGCTCTCAACCCAGATGTTGCCACCCATCATTTCGATCAATCTTTTGGAAATCGAAAGTCCGAGGCCGGTACCGCCATACTCCCTGGTGGTGGAACTGTCGGCCTGGCTGAACGGCTGGAATAGCCGAGCCGACTGCTGGGGCGTCATGCCGATTCCAGTGTCGCGCACCGAAAACTTTAGATTCACTCTGTCCAGAACTTCTTCCACCAACGCGATCGTCAAGACAATCTCGCCCTTTTCCGTGAACTTTACAGCGTTGTTGACAAGGTTGATCATGATTTGACCGAGTCGCAAGGGGTCGCCGACGAGATTCGGCGGGATATCCTGAGTGGAAGCGATGAGGAACTCCAGATTCTTGTCGTGAGCTTTCTGGCAAACTATGCTAGAGACGTTTCCGATTACTTCTTCTAGACGGAAATCGGTCTTCTCCATATCGAGCCTGCCGGCCTCGATTTTGGAGAAATCGAGGATGTCGTTGATGATGGCGAGCAGGGACTGGGCGGCGGCCTTAGCTTTCGTAAGGTAGTCACGCTGCTTGGGTGTAACGTCCGTCTTTAGCGCCAAATGCGTCATGCCGAGAATGGCGTTCATCGGAGTGCGAATCTCATGGCTCATATTGGCAAGGAAATCGGACTTGGCTTTGGTTGCCGCTTCGGCTATCTTTTTCGCCGTCGAGAGTTCCATTTCTAGGCGCTTGAATTCCGTAATATCTTGAGAGACGCCGTACATATCGGTTGGCTTCCCGTCGGCATCTTTCAAGAGGTGCCCTAGCGCGTGTACCCAGGCGACACGTCCATCGGTGGGACGCTTATAGGCGAACACCGTGTCGTAGGTCGCAGTGCCCAACAACGCGGCGTTAAAGGCCTTCCGCGCAGCTTTGCCGGCCGCCTCGTCCGCCTCTTCCGCGTGGGCAAACATGTCGTCGAGGCGGTAACGGTGCTCTCGTTGTGGCATATCCCCAAAAATTGCAACTCTGCGCGGTGAGGAGTTGTACCATCCGGAGCCATCGAGCGGAACGTGCCAGTAGCCGGCCTTAGTCAGTTCTAGAGCAGTTTCTGCGAGGAAGTTTGCGCGGCGGAGTTCTTCATCCCGCTTTCGGATAAGATCCTCCGCCGCCTTGCGTTCAGTGATGTCCTCGGTCAGCGCGACGACGTATTCCGGCTTCCCAGCGGCATCCCGCAGCACCGTGAACCTGCCGTTTACGAAGACAATGCTGCCACCACGGGCGACGAACCGTTGCTCATAAGCGTCCTTTTCGCAGTTCCCCTGCAAGAGGGCGGCGTAGCGTTCCGCACATGAGACGCGGTCATCTGGATGAGTTATTTCGTCCCATTTCTCCAGGTGGCTGAGTTCTTCTTCGCTGTAGCCGAGGATCTCACTCATCGCCCGATTGGAGTAATGTTCACGCCGATCAATACTAAAAACGCTGATCCCGATCTGTGCATTCTCGAAAATCGAGCGGAAGAGCAGTTCGTTTGATCGAAGGCTTTTCGCAGTTCCGTGCACGGATTCCCCCTCAAGCCGGGCAAACTGAACTGCAACCTTACCCTTGTGCCCGACTTTCCGCCATTGGTAATTATGACGATGGCCAACCGCCAAGCCTTATATTGATGATCGCGGAAGCAGTCTTCGAAATTCAGGAACCGTCTCATTTGATCGTTCTCCGTCAGCGAGCGCAGATGCGACCTTAGCTCCTGTTATCCAGGGAACTGGAATTCACATTTGATGCCCGGCTTGCGAAGGGCATCTCCCTGTTGCGAGCCCCGGGCATAGACGCTCGCGTGCTACGCTTAGACGAAGGCGGCACCGTCGTCTGCTTGATGCCAGACGGTTCTTGGGTGCAGGGACAAATACGACTGGAGTCAGGAGACCTGCTGGTTGCCTTCACCGATGGCATCGGCGAAGCGATGAGCGCATCCGATGAGGAACTGTGAAGTCACCTTCTCGACCCTAACTTCAGGGTACGGCGGGAACCGATTCGACGGGTTGGCGAACCCATACCTGTTTGGGAAATCAGGCTTTAAGAGCCTCGCCAGTTGGCGTTCGGGGCTACGAGCTGGCGGGGTTCTTTTCCCCGGTCAGTTCACGCAACAACCACGCCTTGGCCATTTTCCAGTCGCGCTTGGCGGTCTCCGCGGAAATTCGCAGGGCCTCGGCGGTTTCCTCCACGCTCAAACCACCGAAGTAGCGCAACTCCACGACCCGACCTTTGCGGGGATCAACCTTCGACAACGAGGTTAAAGCTTCGTCCAAAGCCAACACTTCGACTCCCGGCATGGGTGTGCCAAGCAGTGTCTCATCGATCGGAATCTGCACCGCTCCGCCGCCGCGCTTGGCAGTTCGGCGGTTGCGCGCATAGTCCACGAGAATGCGCCGGATGATTTGCGCGCACAGAGCAAAGAACTGCACACGACTCTCGCAGCGGATGCCCCGCGAACGTACCAATTTCAGGTACGCCTCATTCACCAGGGCTGCGGATTCAAGAGTGTGATCCCGAAATTGCTGGACCAAGTGCTTACGCGCAATCCGCCGAAGATGCGGGTAAACGATTGGCATGAGGCCGCTCAATGCGCCGTCATCGCCATTACCCCAATCTGTGAGCAGCCCGGTGATGTCTTGCGTATTTTCGTTAGGCACGGCGGAGATTCTAGCAAGAAATTCCCGCCGCTACGTGACCCTTTTCGGCGCGACCTCGCGTTATTAGGTCGAGGACGCAAAAGCGGCCTCACGATTCATCATTCGGCCCCTTATCCGAAAGGAGAGCAAAACAATGTTGCGGATCGCATTCTCGAAGAAAAACCTCAGTTTGATTTCCATCGGTGTGCTGGTGGCGCTGGCGGCAATAACCTTTACTTTAAAGCCCAAAACGGCCCTAGCCAACGACCGAGACGGATATCTGAGTGTGACGAAGGACTGTAAAGACTACACGGGCCTCGCCGGTTCCTCGTGCACGATAGAATCCTCGAACATCCCCGAGATCACCAAGGGCGCAATGGTCTTCTATGACCAGTCGCTCTGGGCCACCGTAACTCCGGCGACTCTCGAAGGCGGCTACATGGCTCTAGACAGTAACGCCGTCCTCTGGGTAAGTACCTACGACTGGGCGGTCGGCCGTTGCACGCTCGGTCCAACCTTTAACGGAATTTGTACGTTTTCGGACGGGACTGGGCAGCTCGCCGGATTCCACGCCCGTGTCAATGTATCCCCGATTGGCGGAACCCTTTACAGCTGGGAGGGGACGTACAGCTTCAGGCCGGAGTCTGCTAAATAGTGGTACCCAAAAAAAGCGTCCGCGTTAGGTGATCGGGTACGACCGTCCGATGCGGCTCATCGCTTTGCTTTGTCGCTACTGAGTCGGCCAAGGCAATCTGCGGCACGGCAAGAGAATAGTAACGAGGTCGCGCTAATCGCGGTTACCGTAGGCAGGTTTCGATCGATGGCGAAGGGAGCCAGCAACATTTCCCCGGCTCCCTGCAGAAAGGGGAACCGCGATGACTGTGCGAGAGTTTCTCGAAAGCCGCCACAAAGCGGAGCATCCAGTATTCGTAGGAGTTCTAAAAGCGCTTCCCAAGGAGCGATTCGATTATCGTCCCCACGAGCGGTCGGCCTCTGCGGCGGAAATCGTCTGGACGCTAGCGCGTGAAGCCAAAGCGTGCTGCGGCCTTATCGACCGGGCAGGTTAACTGGACAGCACAACCTCCACCGACCGATCCGGAAGCCATCCTCTCCGCTTTCCAAACGCAGTACGCGGCACTGGACGAGCGAATCGGCAGGCTCAGCGAGAGCAGTTGGCAGAACAAAGCAAAACTTTTGATCGAGGGGCAACTCTTCCGCGAAGCACCAGTCGGAGAGTTCCTTTGGTACTTGTTTTTCGATGCGATTCATCACCGCAGCCAGTTAAGCACCTACATTCGGCCGATGGGTGGCCAGGTGCCCTCGATCTATGGCCCCTCAGGCGACGATCCAGGCCTGTAAAGCAGGCGACACCTGTTATAGGCGCTCGATCTTCAAGGCCGTGTATTCGCTTTGAAGATCGGTGACGAGGTGCTGGAACCGAGGCTCGTCACGCAAGCTCTCTAGATGAGGATCCACTCGGAAGAAAGCCCAGCACGGAAAACCGGTTTCTGCACTGCGCTCGAGCCAGGCCAAGGCTTTATCTGTTTCGCGCAGTACCGCGTAAGTACAGGCGATTTGATAGTAGGTGTGATGGGTGTGACCGAAGGAACGGGGTGAATCCAACGCTCGTCGAGTGCATTGCAAGGCCAGCTCGGCTTGGCTCCGCCTGGCGTGCAGCATGCCCTGCAGGCTGATAATCAACGGCTCGTGAGGCAGTTGGTTCAGGGCCGCTGCCAACCGCCCCTCGGCCAGACGGAGATCTCCGCTCATCAGCGGAGGTTGCGGGTGAAACCAGCGAGCGTACATGCTTCCGGGCTTTTCCCTAATCCACGCCTCTGCGGCCTGCTCAGCTAGCGCGAACTCTCCGCTGTACAGATAGAGAAATTCAAGGTTGTTGCTGCGAGTCTTTGGATTCGACCGCTGTGCCTGCTCATAGGCCGTGCGCCCTTCCGCAAGTCTTCCGATATGCACACAGATTGCCGACATCCTATTGTGGGCCCGCTCTAGATTAGGTTGTGATGCCAAAACTTGTTCTAGTTCCGAGATGGCCTCCGCGTGCTGAAAATTCTTCCCCGGGCTCCACAGGATGAATGCCCGAGCCAAATGTCCCTCCGCCAACATGGGATCCAGTGTCAAGGCACAGCGGCAGTTGTGTTCCGCCCTCTCCAGCCAAATACGCTGCGGATCGAATTCGAAATGCAAATGCATGGCCACGTAGGACAGTGTGGCATGTGCCAGAGCAAATTCGGGGTCAAGCTCGACCGCTCTGGACAGGTGCTGTGCGGCGCTTCGCAGCGTTTCTTCCCGGTCGGAGTAACTCTCGGTGAGACCCTGCATGAACTCGTTATATGCTGCAGGGTCGCTACTGTACCGGTCGCGGGACTTCGGCACAGCCCTAGCGAAACGGCTTCGCAGCGATTCCACCACGCGGTGGCCGATTTGGTCTTGCACTTCGAAGACATCTTCCATCACGAAGTCATGCTTCTCTGACAAAGAAGTCTTTTGCGTCATGCAATCGAAGAGTTGGAGTGAGACGCGCCAGTGTGCCCCGAGCTTCTGCACATTCCCCTGCAATATGTGGCGGACCCCCAGGTCGCGACCCGCCTGTGCAGGGTCGCTCCCGGCAGCGTAATTCAGAATTGCAGAGGTCGGCACAACTGCAACATCTTCAAGACTCCCAAGCATGGTAATCAAAGCATCGGCAAAACCCAGTGAGAATGCTTTACGTTCTTCAACTTCGCTCAAGAAGACAAAAGGCAATACGGCAATTGAAGTCAAAAGTTTCGAACTCGCCACGGCTGGAGCCGATGATCGTAGTGGAGCTGCATGGCTAGAGAGCGCTTCCAGAACGGCATCGGCCGAGGGATACCGCTCCGCGGGATTCTTGCTGAGCAACTTCCGCACAATCAGGGCCAATTGAGCACCGGAGGGCGAAGTGGCCGTAAGCGGCGGGTCATCGTGAAGAATCGCGTCCAAGGTATCCGCTGGTGAAGTACGAGGCCAAGGGTGTTGCCCCACCAGCATTTCATGCAAGATGATCCCCAGCGAGAATAAGTCGCTGCGCTGATCGATGTCTTTTCCCAGGATTTGCTCCGGAGACATGTAGGCAATTGTCCCCAGAATCTGGCCCGGAAGGCTCAAATCCGTCAGTGCAATGCTTTCCGAACGGACCGAATGGCTAGCCGTCATCCGCTTCGCAAGACCAAAATCCAACACTTTCACATAGCCGTCAAGACGAACCATAATGTTTTGGGGTTTCAGATCGCGATGTACAATGCCCGCCTGATGCGCTGCGCGAAGCGCCTCAAGTACCTGTCTTGTGATCTCAAGGCTGCGCTCCACCGCAGGCCCGCGTTTCACTAGATCGCGCAGAGTCTCGCCCTCTACCAACTCCGTTACCAGGTAGTAGGGCCCCACGTCATATAGCGTGCAGATATTCGGATGGTTCAGAGCCGATATCGCCCGCGCCTCGCGCTCGAAGTGACCGCTGAACCGTTCTAGGGAAATCTTAATGGCGACCTTGCGGCCGAGCCGGGTATCCTCCGCTACATAGACTTCCCCCATCCCTCCTCTCCCTAGCATTCCTATAATGGCGTACGGCCCGAGTGTTCCACCGGGTTTCAAGGCTGTTTGCGTCCCTGCAAGTGCGTCGACGGCAGCCCAGGCGCTTTGGTCGACCAGCGCTTCGGTAGAGCTACTCTGCACTAGTAGGGATTGCACCTCCCGGCGCAGGTCGGCATCATCTCGACAAGCTTCATCTAGGAAACTCTCGAGTCTTGCCGGATCCTGCGCTAGGGCCGAATGGTAAAGCCGCTCGATTTGCTGCCAGCGTTCGGGGTTCATGGCCCGCCGTCCGGATGATTGGTTTCACGATCTTACTTCACAATGCTCGAAACGGCGCAATCCGTTCAATCTGCGGGATCCCCATGCAGGGGTCAAAGGATTCAGGAGACGGTTTGTGGTCAGCTCACCTGACGCAAGACCTTGCAGGAGCCGCACCAAGCTACTTGGCTGTCGCAATCAAGTATATGCGGCACAACCAACCGGAGCCGAAAAATGGCATTTTGAAAACGAACAGCTGAAATTCCGGGCAGATTATATGGCCCTATGACAGCAGGCCATAAAGAAGCTAAAGGAACACCTAGACCAAATACGCGCAGAGGAAGAATCACTTTGAGCCCGTCGTGAGTCTCCCGCAGCATTCCGGGCGCTCGGGTAGTTCGGAGCTGTTCCAGCTACCACCCAGTGCTTGGACCAGTGTCACCGCGTCTACCATGCGGCGGCCGAGAATGTTTACCGCGGTGAGTTCATCCGTGAGAGCTGCGCTCTGAGCGATGGTCACTTCGAGGTAACTCGTAACACCACCCTTGTAACGTGTGTTGGCGAGTTCCAGGTATTTCTGGGCTGCAACGACTGCTTTTTCCTGAACTTGCGCTTCGTTCTCGAGGATTCTTAAGGCGGCTACGTTGTCTTCAACTTGTTGAAAGCCTGTCAAGACCGTCTGGCGGTAGTTGGCAACAGTTTGATCGTAGGCAGCTTTGGCTTGATCCAGGTTGGCCCTCCGACGACCCGCATCAAAGAGTGGCTCGACGGCCGAACCACCTGCCGACCAGAGGATGCTTGGGCCGGAGATGAGCGTGCTAATTACACCACTCTCGAAACCACCTGTAGCGCCTAAACTGATGGTCGGATAATAGGCTGCCTTGGCTACGCCAATCTGTGCGTTGGCTGAGGCCATGCGCCTTTCCGCCGCTGCAATATCGGGACGGCGCTCAAGCAATTCCGAGGGTAGACCAGCAGGAATCGGAGGAGGAGGTGCGCTGAGGGGAAGAGCAGCGAGACTGAAATCGGCTGGAGGTTTCCCAATCAGAATCGCCACTGCGTGTTCGTACTGCGCGCGAGCAACTCCAACATCGATTGCCTGCGCGCGTGTGGTCTCGAGTTGAGTCTCGGCTTGCTGTACTTCCACATCGGAAGCAAGGCCTCCCGCATACCGACTCTGGATTAACGCCAAGGCTTGCTCATACTGGGTTACGGTTAAGTTGAGAAGCTGATCTTCAGCATCAAGTGTGCGGGCCTGGAAATAGTCCAACGCCAGCTGGGCATGCATAGAAAGATTCACGGTTGCCAGGTCGGCGGCGCTGGCTTGTGCTTGTTCACGATAAGACTCAACGTTGCGGCGCACGCGCCCCCAGACGTCGACTTCGTAAGACAATTCGAAAGGAATTTGAAAGTCGTTGTACGTCGTTCCATTGGCGACGACACTCGCAGGCCGATTGTTTGAGATTCTATTCCGTGTTGCCGACGCGCCTCCGCTGATTGTGGGAAAGTAATCGGCCCGGTAGTAGCGGACCAGGGCACGAGACTGAGTGTATTGTGCCTCAGCCGCCTTCAAGTTCTGGTTGGAGACGGTGACCTGCGCTTCGAGGGCATTGAGTTGGGGGTCCTGAAACACTTCCCACCAGTTGCCGCCGAGATTCTGGTCGTTTGGTTGAGCCTGTTTCCAATTTTCTACTTCTTTGTAGGTCGCCGGAACTTCCGCTGCGGGGCGGCGATAGTTTGGTCCGACCGTGCAACCCGCAAGCAGGAGCATGCTCGCGAAGAAGATGGTGCCCGCGATGGGTTTCGAGACTAGAATCCCTGTTTTGTGACCGCAGAGTAAACTCACGAGGTCCCTCCTGTGGAAGCGGTTTGTGTGATCTGAACTTTTTCGCCGTCCGTGATGGAATCGGGCGGGCTCGTAATGACTGATTCATTGCCCCGCAGACCGGAAACGATTTCAATGGAATCTCCGAAGTCACGACCAGGCGTCACCGGTATGAGCTCCGCTTTACCGTCCTTTACAACGGCTATGCGCAGGCCTTCCTTTCGGAAAAGAAGCGTATCGACCGGCAAAATGTAGGTGGAGACTTGCCCCGGCAGTTTGAAATGAACTTCCGCATACGAGCCCGAAAGCAATTGTCCTGTCGGATTGTGCACGTCAACTTCAGCCGTCAGCGTACGAGTGGCGTAATTGATGGCCTCAGAGGTACGCACAAGTTTCCCGGTGAACTGGCGGTCAGGAAACTCCGCCAGTGTAAGATCTGCTGTCAAACCCGCGGTAGTCGCCTGCGAATATTCTTCAGGTACATTGACATAGACCCGAAGTCTGTCGGTCTGCGATAAGTGGAACATGTCGGTCTTCGCGCCTCCAGCGCTTCCCGAGTCGATGAGAGCGCCGACATCGGTGTTACGGGCAGTAATGATTCCGTCGAAGGGAGCATAGATTTTCTCGAAGGAATGCAGGGCCTCGAGTTGCTTCACATTGGCCTGATTGGCGTCGACGATCGCTTTGTTTGCGTTATAAGTGCCCACGGCATTGTCGGCGTCTTGCTGAGATACTGCGTGAGTCTTCAAGAGGTCGAGATAGCGATCCCTCGTGATCTCCGCCAGCTTCAGGTTGGCCTGTGCAGTTTCGAGATTGCTGCGCGACTGGCCTAGTTGTTGATCGATTTCGGGTGATGCGATGACTGCCAGCAGTTGTCCTTTTTTCACATGCGCCCCGATGTCGAAATACCAAGACTGAAGATAACCATTCGTGCGGGAGTAAATCGGAGCGGTTACATAGGGTTGTACGTTGCCCGGCAGCACAATGTCCTGCGAAGGTGCGGAGTGCTGAGGCGTAACTACGGAAACTGAAGGGACGGCCATGTCTGCCGTTGCGGCCCGTAGACTGGCGCTGCTGCGGATCCGTTGGACAACACCGGAAACGAAAAGCCCAGCGAACAAAAGGAGAGCCACAATACCGACTAGCCAGCCTCGTCGTGATCGATGTTGCCGCGGGACAGGGTCCGAGGCCCGCGGCCCCGGTGCGAGAGATTGTATTTCTGTTGGCGTTTGCATTGACATCACCTTGAAATTCCTTTACTCAGAAGATCCTTAGGATTTGAGACTCGTCTCGGCCGGCTTTTGGCGCAGCCCATGGAGAATGCTGAACACCGTCGGAACGAAGAACAACGTCGATACGGTGGCGAAGAGCAATCCACCAATGACGGCGCGGCCAAGAGGGGCGTTCTGCTCGCCACCATCTCCAAGGCCTAACGCCATTGGCATCATGCCGATGATCATGGCAAGCGCAGTCATCAACACCGGGCGGAAGCGCGTGAATCCAGACTGCAGAGCCGCTGCCACCGGGTCCTTGCCCGCACCCATCTGCTCGGAGGCAAACTGCACCACGAGGATGCTGTTAGCGGTGGCTACGCCCATGCACATAATCGTGCCTGTGAGTGCCGGGACGCTTAGAGTGGTGTGCGTGACGAACAGGAACCAGGCGATTCCAGCGAGGGCGGCGGGAAGGGCGCAAATGATAATGAAAGGATCGAGCCAAGACTGGAAGTTCACGACGATAAGCAGGTAGACGAGCACAATGGCAAAACCCAGACCACTTAAGAGGCCGATGTAGGAGGAGCGCATTGTCTGCACCTGGCCACGCAGGACAACTTGCGAACCGCGGGGGAGTTGCGAGCGAGTTTGATCGATAATGCGCGTGATGTCGCCAGATACCCCACCCAGATCGCGGCCCTGCACCGCAGCGTAGATATCAATGACGGGCTGGATGTTGTAGTGAGAGACCACCGCTGTTCCTGTTCCGCGCTGGATGGAAGCGAAGCTAGCGAGAAGCGACGGCGGGGCGTCGGGAGTGGGTCCTGTGATCGGCATGTTCGCGAGATCCTGGAGCGTGTCGACGCGGTACTGCGGGGTTTGGGTTGAGATCTGGTAGCTGACTCGATTCTTAGGGTCGAGCCAGTAGGTCGGAGACGTCTGGAAGCTGCCGCCAAGCGAGATGAGTACATTTTGCGCGATGGCCTGGGCGTTATAGCCGATCTCTTGTGCCTTGGTGCGGTTCACCCAAAGATGCATGTAGGGTTGGTCGAAAGGCTGCTGGACGCGCGGGTCAGCGATGCCCGGCACATACCTGACTTGGTCAATCAACGCGTCCGCATACTTTTGATTGGCCGCCATGTCGTTTCCAACGACTTGAATGTCAATCGGGGCGGGTAAACCGAAATTAAGAATTTGGCTGATCATGTCGGAAGGCAGGAACGAAAAGGTCACGCCGGGAAATTCTTTCGCCAAGCTGATTCGAAGGTCGTGTACATATTTGGAGGTCTTGTGGTTGTTCGCGGCGAACGTGACCAAGATATCTGCATCTGAGGTGCCCACAGTTCCCGTGTTGCTGTAAGACGTATTGATGCCGCTGTAAGGAAGTCCGATGTTATCGATGATGCTGGCGATCTCCCCTGCAGGTAGCTGTTGCCGGATCGATCCCTCAACGAGATCACAAAGGCGTGCAGTCTCTTCGATGCGCATGCCCGTTGGCGCGCGCATGTGAAGATTGAACGAGCCGCTGTCGATACTGGGGAAGAAATCGCGCCCCAACCAAGGAATGAGCAGAGCCAAGGAACCGAGACACGCGGCGAAGAAAGTCACGAGGAAGGCGCGACGATGATGAAGGCATCGTTCGAGCAAACGGTGATAGCGGTCGCGAAGACGCTCGAACGCTTCCTCGAAGCGAACCTGCATGCGAACCAGCGGATTGCGAGATTTCGTGGCATGCGCAGCGTTGTGCTCATGCCGCAAGAGATACTTGGCCATCATCGGAACTACGGTGCGTGAGAGGAAATAAGAGGCCAGCATTGCAAAAACCACGGCCTCACCCAGCGGCACGAACAAATATCGCGCAACGCCGGAGAGCAGGAACATCGGAGCAAACACAATGCAGATGGAAAGAGTGGACACAAAAGCAGGCGTAGCGATCTGGGCGGCGCTTTCGAGGACAATGTCATCCATGTCCCTGTCTGGTTCAGCACCGCGGTTACGATTGATGTTCTCAATTTCCACCGTGGCGTCGTCCACCAGAATTCCGACTGCCAGAGCGAGTCCGCCCAGGGTCATGATGTTGATGGTTTGGCCGAGCAAACTAAAAGCAATGATGGAAGTTAGAATCGCGAGCGGAATCGAAACAAGAATGATGATCGTACTCCGCCAGCTGCCGATAAAAATCAGAATCATTAGACCAGTGAGGCATGCGGCGATACCCGCCTCCGTGACCACCCCCTTAATAGCGCCCTTCACGAAGACGGATTGATCCGCGAGAGGTTTGATATCGAGGGCTGCTGGAACGGTCTGCTTGATCTGAGGCAACAGAGCTTTAATCCCAGCGATGATGTTTAGTGTCGAGGTGTTGCCGTTCTTTTGGACGGTTATCAGCGAAGAGCGTTGTCCGTTCACGCGGACAATATTGGTTTGCGGTGGAAAGCCGTCGCGCACCCACGCAACATCACCGATGTAAGTGGTCGTGGCGCCGACTGTCTTGACTGGGATGCGGTTGAGCTGGGCAATGGATTCGGGAGCCGCATTGGTGATGTCGACGTTGTATTCCTTCAAGCCGATTTTGGATGTGCCGGTTGGAAGGATCAGATTCTGAGCCGTAATGGCATTGACGACGTCCAAGGGAGAGAGACCCTTCGACTGTAACGCTGCGGTGTTTAAGTCGACCTGTACCTGGCGCTGCTTTCCCCCGTATGGATACGGTACGGCCGCACCCTCCACGGTGACCAGCCGGGGGCGTATGAAATTGAGTCCATAATCGTTCAGTTGCTGCTCCGAAATGCCCTTGCCGGAGAGCCCGAGTTGGAGGATCGGGACCGTCGAGGCGCTGTAGGTAATGATCAACGGCGGCGTGGTTCCGAGCGGCAACTGCCGAAGCTGCGTTTGTGAATTCGCGGTGATCTGGGCAATGGCTTTGTCGATGCTCACGGAGGGCTGGAAAAACACTTTTACAACCGCAATCCCATAAAGTGACTCCGACTCGATGTGTGAAATGTTATCGACGGTGGTGGTCAGGTTGCGCTCGGTTATGGAGACGATCCTGTCGGCCATCTCCTGTGGTGGGAGTCCGTTAAAGTTCCAAATGATGCTGACGACCGGAATATCGATATTGGGAAAAATGTCCGTGGGCGTGCGAACGATCGCGAGCCCCCCAAAAAGGAAGATCAGGATAGCCAGTACTACAATGGTGTACGGTTCCTTTAGCGCCAGTTTTACGATCCACATTTTGCCATCCCCAATTCCTTCCGGCGTTGCCGGACAGTGTTAATCCAATGGCCCTATTGCCCGTACTTCGGGCTCTTGGTATCGAGCGTCGAAGTCCGTTGCTCGGCTGCTCGAGGCACCACGACCCTTCGGGACAGAACAATTTCGCTCAGAGGGAATCTTCTCTTTCGCATGTGATCTCTTCCAGTGGTTTTTCTTGCCTAAGCTACTACGGATGCAGCCTCGATGCCACACTGAAGGTTGAGTCGGAGATCTCCGAAGTGATTGAAAAAACAGACCCTTGGGAAGACGCGTCCGAAATTAGGCGCGGGGGGAATAGGACAGAGAGTTCAGTGAATTAGATGATTGTCAACATGCTGACAGGTGGTTGTTCCGGATGCGGAGCACTTCTGAAAGAGGGGCATCAGTGAGGGCACAGACAATCTCAGAACGCCGAATCGCGAGATGTTTTGCGAACTCAAAGTTAGGAGCCGTCGAAGGCGCATTTGACGACGAGAATAGTTACATCATCGTTGAACTCATCGCCGCAAAAATCGGCTGCAGCGTTATAGATATTGCTCATGAGGTCCTCGGCGGAGAGCGAAGCACCGCGGAGCACGGTCTCGGAAAGGCGCTGCATGCCGAATTCTTCGCCAAGCCGGTTCTCTGCCTCAGTGACGCCATCGGTATAGAAAACCAACATATCTCCGGCCATAAGGTTTTCCGAGGCCAGCGCGCAACTCTCTTCTGGAGATAGTCCGATGGGTGGACAGGACGAATTCATGCGCGTGAAGACGCCCGTCTTGGCTCGAAATAGGAGGGCCGGATTGTGGCCACAGTTGACATAGCGAAGAGTCCGTTTCTGGGTGTCAATCTCGGCGAGAAGCAGTGTCACGAAGCGGTCGGAGTCCGATACGGAGTGGATTCCCGCGTTCAACCGTTCCACTTGCTCGATCATGTTTCGATCATGGTTCGCTTCAATCCGCATGGCCGCCGCCGTCGCAGACATCAGAAGGGCAGCGGGGACACCTTTTCCAACTACGTCCGCAATGACGACCTGAGTGGTGTGCGTGTCGATGGGGAAATAGTCGAAGTAGTCGCCGCTTACGCCCCGTGCAGGATGCATCATCCCGGCTATTTCGAGTCCGGCGATGGCGGACTTGCCAGAGGGAAGAAACAAGCGCTGAACTTCCGCGGCCAGCTCCACGTCCTTGAGGAGGTCATCACGTTGCTGCTCAACAGTTTTGAGAAGCGATTCTTGCTGCTTGACATAACGCTGGATCACATAAACAACAAAAGTAAAACACAGCAACGCCGAAAGATCGTGGAAGACGCGGAGCCCTAAGGGGATCTGCCGCGGAGAATCAAAATAGTGGAATAAGATGCACGCCACGATAAGTCCATAGCTGATTTCCTTGCGCAAGAAAACCGCGCCTATGGTAAGCGGCAGGATGTAGAGGTAAATCAGCGAGGGCACAACAACGACATGGTCTGCGTACGCGACGGCGGCAATCGCCGCGAGGACCAACACGAGCGGGAACCACGTAGGTCGATTGGAAGCCACATACTTGCGCAGAAGGGACAACAACGGGGCCCTTTCGCGAAGCTCGCGCAACTCCCCTGGCCTTGATCCTCTGACGACGGGATGTACCAGGCCGCTCATTCGAAGAGAACCTTTGCCATCATTCCCTTGTTTTCATGGTTGAGGAGATGGCAGTGAAAAACGGATGTGCCCCTAATCACGGGATCGGTGAAATCCATAATGACGTCGACGGTGCCGCCATACGGGACATTGACAGTGTCCAGCCACACTGGATTGGCAATCGGCTTATCGTTTTCGGCGTACGGCAAGAAATGCACCTGGTGAATATGCATTGGATGCAGCTCTCGAGTGGCATTGACTATCTTCCAATGCTGGTATGACCCAACCTTCGCTCGCACCATTGGAGCCGCATCCGGCGCGAATTTCTCACCGTTGATGTAAAAGCCGTTCTTGTCTTCGGTGAATACGACGGTGAATCGAGGAGGCGCTTCTTCTTCCACCGAAAGATCGAGCGTTTTGAATTCAGGTTTGAGCGAACTCTTTGCGACCTTGGCTGGTGAGTTTGCTGCAGACCGCGGAACGACATCGGCCAACACCATAGCGGGATTCGGATCGCCATCCGGACCGGTGTCCACACAATGAGAGATAAGACGACGAGGCACGCCGTTCGGTGGACCTGTAACAATGGCTTCCAGCCTGCCTGCGGGCGGCAACAAGACATGATTCGCGGTACGCGTCCTGTCTCCAGGGTCATACCGCGCGATAGGCATTCCGTCCATGGCGACGATTTCAAACGTTTGCCCCTCAAGTTGCAGATCCACATAGCGATCGGCCGAAGCGTTCACGACACGCCAGAACTGGTGTTCGCCCGGTGAGATTTCTATTTGGGGACGTATGGAGCCGTTCACGGTCATGATCTCTTCCGGAGGCTCTAGCTCAGCACCGCAAATATCCGAACTGAGATTCACGCGCTGCTTCAAATCCGCAGACTGTGCATCGTTCCCGATGGAACGGCCGCGAATGACCAGCACGCGCTCGGGCAAACCGGCTAGCGCAGGGAAATAAGACTCTATTCCCTCGATCACGAGCGCTCCGGACATACCATCCAACGCTTGGCGGTAGCTCTCGCCATGCGGATGCGTGTGATACCAATACAAGCCCGGGGGATGATCTTCCGGAATCTGCACCGTATAGTGAAGTGATTTTCCCGGCATCGCCAACATGGTTAGAACATCATCCTGCGGCGCATCGGGAGAAACCGTCAGTCCATGGAAATGCAGATTCGTCATGTCCATGCAGGGGCCAGCCAAGCACTTTTCCGGTGGCTGGACGGGAAGATCGTTGACGTAAGTAATCTTTAGTTGGTCGCCAGGTGATACGCGCAAGGTCGGAGCGTTTGGTTCCCCATTAAAGTAGAAGGAATCTTTCCCTTCACTTGTGATTCCCGCATGCAGAGTCAGGGAAAGTACACGGTTTTTCGCGCGAAGTTGAGGAGGGTTCGGAAAATAGTGGGACCGATGTCCCGCGAATTCGATTGAACAAAAAACCAGGATCGCCACAGCCATGGTCGCGATCCGCAAATAGGTCCGAATGCGTAACATAGGCAACTCCAGAGGCCTCGTTCAATCCGCTTGGTGCCAAGTGGGATCCGGATCGTAGGCGGTCATTGCTTTTGCCAGTTTTAGGGTGTTGGGACCCATATCCTTTTCGTAAATCGTTCCCGATGCATCGACGATGAACGTCATCACACCCGACGAGCGGTATTCGGCCGGATAAGCGACAAACGCAAATCCTGCCGTCATCTTTCCGTTGACGATGTAGTTCTTCGCTCCGCCAAGTGCATGAGGTCCTTGGCTCGTGAGGATCCGGAAGAAATACCCGTTAAATGGAACTGGATCGCCAGCTTGACCCTTTGCGTGCTCTTCGTCCGCATAGGCGATGAGCGGGTCGATCGGGCTATCAAACTCGTTGTAAGCACCGTGCCAGTAGAGGCCATTGTGTCGACCTTCATCGCTGACCAGTTTCTCCGCAAATTGTCCAGAGAGATTGCCCGACGGGCGCGCAAAATATTGCTTTTGGGCTTCGACCAACCGGCGGCACGCATCCATGGCGGCAAGCTCATTTCTTCCTATGCGGCGGAATAGGATCTCGTCTTTGCCTGCGTCTGTGTCGAAATACCATTTACCTTGCTCGTTCACCAGCGGAATCGGAAACGGCCAGTTTTCAGCCCCGATAACCAGTGTTACAGTTCCGTTCCGCTCCGTGACGAACCGATGCATCTCCTGGTACTTGACCACGAACGTGGAACGAGCATCTGAATCTTCGGTCGGATCGCCCGACGAGAGCACTTCCTTCGCGGTTGGTCCGAGCACGCGCAAGGGGGATTGCTCATCTTGTGATTTCATGGCCACAAAGAGAGCCTGCGCGGCGGCTTGCGTCGAGGCAAAGGTGCGCTGTCCGGGCTGCTGCGCGAACGTCGGCACCAACGAACCTGTCAGTGAAAGTGCCAGTAGAACGGCCACTGCTAATCGCGCAACTCCCTTGAATTCATCTCGGATAAAGGCTGAGATTCCGTGCAACATAGTTTTGTTCTCCATTTTTGTCTCCTAATTTGCTCCGCGCGGTTCACGAGATCACCTACGTCCGCCACCGCCATGGAAACCGCCTCCATGGAAGCCGCCTCCCCCAAAGCTCGATCGCCCGCGCGACGAAAACCCTCGGACATCCCCGCCGTGAGTAAAGCCACCAAATGCGCCGGAGTGCATTCCTGACTGCGCGTGAGAGGTGGAACCCCCACGAGAGCCGGAGCTACGATGAAAACTCGCAGCCACGTGGAATTGACCACCATGGGCGACGGCACCATGGCCGACATCACCGCGATGAAGCTCTTCGTGACCGAAGTCTCGGCTGTGCGAGACGAAGGCGTGATGGTCAAAGAATGCACGACGGCCATGCCAGTCGTATCCCCAGTGGCCCCAACCCCATCCAAATCCTCCAAAGAATCCGATTCCAAATCCGATACCGAACGAGAGTCCGGCGCCGCCCCAAAAAATTCCAGGCACCGGATACCAGTCTGGGTAAGCGAGCATAGGCGCGCCGTACACCAACCAGGGATCATAGGCGGGCACGTAGACCACTTCCGGGTTGGTAGGCTCGATGATGATCGTGCTGCCTTGCGTGTTTACCTTCTCTTGGTCGTTGCTGTTCAGATGGCCAGCGTTACGGGCCTGTTGACGCAACGTTTGCACTGCATCTGTGACATCTTGCGGCTGGTTGATATACGCTTCGCCGAGGGCCGAAGTCCAGGAGAGATTCTTGTCCATATTTTCGAGAACCGAGGCAAACTGCGCCATGGCCTTTACACTGGGATCCCAGTCCTGCTTGTCTACTTCTTTGGCTAGCTCTTCGCCCTTGAGGTTGGAATGATTTTGCATCCAGCGGTCGGCCTCGACAATCTGAGTTGGATACGTCGAAGCCGCGAAAATCTGCGCCACCAAAGCGTCAGGGTATAAGGCGATTGGCGCGACGAGTTGCTGCAACTCCTGAGGGGACTGCTTACCGGGTGTAGCTGACGGTTGGTCGTTCGATTGGGTTATGTGCCCGTAAGCGTCAGACTGCGCTGTGAATCCCACAAGTAGAAAACAAAGGACAACAACAAAAACCTGCTTCGAAAGTTTCATAATGTTCATAGCAAAATTCTCCAATAATAAAATTGAGGTCATCGCTGCTCCCGATGTGTGTCAAAGAACTTCGTAGGCCTCTCTCAATCCGCTGACGCATTCACCGTCCGCGCAACGTTCCCGGCTCGATATCATTACGGCGGGCCAGGTCTTCCAGAGCGTCGAGCCTCACCCGTGCTTCTGTTATGCGCTCCTGCAGGATTTGAATACCGGCCTCAGGAGTAATGGCGAAGTCTTCGCCAACTAGATCTATGCCGCCGTCTGTTTCCCTGAGGCTTCGCGCATCCTCAAGCGCCTCCCGGTATTCACGAAGCTGCGCTTCCCGGTATTCAAGTTCATCGCGCAGCCTCACCGCCTGCTCCGCATACCACTGCGGCTTTTGGGTTACCTCATCATCTTCAGGTGCAGATTCCCGGACTGACTGCTCATCGTCAATTTGACCAACGATGGAAATGACGCCGGCGTGATGGAGTTTTGCGAGGTCGTCGTTCGTCCAGACCTTTAACAACTGGCTATCCGTTCCCGCGTGCGGTCCATTGGCCGCACGCACAGGAATGGCCGCCGCACCGAGGATTAGACAACTGCAGATGCAGAAGTCGCGAATCATTGGCGCGCTCCGTTACTTCTTCGAAGAATCTGGAGGAAAGTGCTTGAACATTTTGTTCACGCCATTAGCCAGATTCTTAATGTTTTTGTCAGAGTTGTTCGAGAGTGTGTCGCTTGAGCTGCCTCTCCAGATCAGTTGCTTGGTCTTAGTGTCGAAGAGATCGACGACCACAGTGCCCACCTTGTAGGTATCAGTTGTGGTTGTTGCCTCACCGAAACCGCCACCACCGAAGCGTCGCCAACCCCAACCTCCTCCAAAACCGTCGTAGAAGGTATTCAAGGTCTGCTGATTGCGCGTGATCTCCATGGCCACGATGGAAACATCGCCGCCGGAATTCACTTGGGTCCAACCCTTAGCGGCCAAGGCGGCATTGACGGCACTCTCGATACGATCGACATCCAAGGGATCCTTCGTCTTAACCTGTTCCCACGAATAGGTTTTGTACTGCGCGAAGTTCGCGGTGCGATCGTAGTCGGTCTTTACCTGCTGTGCCGACGCCGTGCCCGAGAGCAAAATGATCCCAATCAAAACAAATACGACTTTTTGTATTTTCATAATCCATCCTTTTTTGAGATTCCGACATACACTGCTTAAGTGACAGTCAGCCAACTGCCGCTCCAGCAAGCCGCACGTTTCCCTATTATTCTCGGTGGCGAGCCGGCCATCTGTTCTTGAGATCCCATGGCTTCGTCCCTGATTTCTGTCGCCACCAAGAATCGGTGGGTCGAGCGACGCAAGGGAAATAGGCAACACGTCTGCCAAACATCTCAAGTCGTAAGTGACGGAAAATGCAGGCTGACTGCAAGAGATGGCGGAGTCCATATGCCAGCCCACTAAACAAGGCGTCCAAGTGCCGGCAGCCTAGGCAGGCTATTTGCATTCGGCCTCGCACGCGCATTGACGCTTACATGTCAAGCGAGTGGAGGTTTCGATCAGCGGATGATTTGCAGGTGCGTTACGCGGGAAAGGGATTCCGGTTGGAACGCGAGATTCCAAGTTTTTGCATGCGGAAATAAAGCGTAGATCTCTTCATACCCAAACGGGCAGCAGCTCCGTTGGGACCGGAGACAACCCACCGAGTTTGCTCGAGAATTTTGCGGATGTGGTCTCGCTCCGCATCCTCCAGGGTAATCGCTCCAAGCGATCCCGCTTCGGCCGCGTTCTGCAAACTGGCTAGAGGGGGCTGCAAGACATTGCTCGAAGTGAGGATAACGCTCCGCTCGATGAAATTCTGGAGCTCGCGGATGTTCCCCGGCCACGGATACGAGACGAGGGCAGACATCGTTTCAGGGGAAATCTGGTCGATTTGTTTGTGCATCCGGCGGGCATAAATCTCGACAAAATGTTCGACCAGCGCCGGAACATCTTCGCGGCGTTCTCGCAACGGGGGAATTGGGATCGGAAACACATTCAGACGGTAGTAGAGGTCGCTGCGAAATTCGTTCCGCTTCACCATTTCGACCAAATTTCGGTGGGTCGCAGCTACCAGACGAACGTCAACCTGATGAGTCCGAGTGCCGCCCAAGCGCTCGAACTCCTGCTCCTGTAGGACACGAAGAAGTTTGGGCTGAAGGGCCAACGGAATATCTCCCACCTCGTCCAGGAAGAGTGTCCCTTTGTCAGCCAATTCGAAGCGACCGACTTTTTGCGCGACAGCACCAGTGAAAGCGCCTTTCTCGTGGCCAAAAAGCTCGCTTTCCAGGAGATCGAACGGAATCGCAGCGCAATTCAGTTTTATGAAAGGACGCCCGAACCGTGAGCTCAAGTCGTGGACTGCGCGCGCGATCAGTTCTTTGCCGGTGCCGGTTTCTCCCTGAATAAGGACGGTCGAATCCGTAGGGGCGACTTGCTCCGCTTGTTCGAGCACTGATTCCAGCGCGGCACTCTTGCCTATGATCTGCTCAAATCTGCGCGAATCACGTTCATACTCACTGGACCGGAATGTTGCCAACGCTCCCACAGAGGATCTCCTTGTGGACCAAACGCACTTCGGCTATGCGGGTCAATTTTCCAGAGCCGCTCGAACACTATCGATCAGGACTTCGTTATCGAATGGTTTTGACAGAAACTCTACTGCGCCTAGTCTCCGCGCCTGCATCCGCATTTTTTCGTCGCCATGGGCAGTGATGAAAATGATCGGAATCCTGCAACGTTCGGCGTTCAGCTTAGCCTGCAGCTCGAGACCGGACATCCCCGGCATACGGATGTCTGCGATCAAACATGCGGTCTGATGGTATTGGCCGGACTTCAAGAATTCCTCCGCCGACGAGAAGCCTTGCGCCGGCAGGTCAATCGCTTCTAGCAAGTCCTGGACGGCGCTGCGCATCGAATCATCATCATCGACAATCGCGATAAGTTTGGGGGTTCCGTTAGCGTCCATATTGGAAACGTAGCAGTGCCGCTAATACCGCGCAATCATACCTTGGTATTATGTGAGAAAGCTTCCGTTAAGCGAGCTACCTCGGTGACTGCGGCCATTTGGCTAGTTTCTTGCCGGGCGGAAGTTCCAAGTCTGCCGCCATTCTAACCAATTCCGCCAACGACTCAGCTTTCATTTTCCTCATCGCGCGGCCGCGTTGGATCTTTACAGTGACTTCGCTGGTGCCCAGCTCTGCAGCGATTTGCTTATTGAGCATGCCCGAAACCACCAGGGCCATGACCTCGTGCTCGCGTGCGGTCAGCGACTGGTAGCGTTCTCGCAACTCGGCAAGGTCACTCTGTTGTTGGCGCATCACTCGGTCGCGACCCAAAGCCTGGTGGATGGCATCTAGTAGTTCGCGGTCCTGAAATGGCTTGGTCAGGAACTCTACCGCGCCGGATTTCATAGCCTTCACCGTCATCGGAATGTCGCCGTGGCCGGTGATAAAAATAATCGGAATCTGCACCCCCACGTCAGCCAACCGGCGCTGAAACTCCAAACCATTGACTCCCGGAAGTCTCACGTCTAGAACCAGGCAGCTTGGCCCGTCCGTCGGCTCCCTTTCAAGAAACTCTTCCGCCGTCCCAAAGGACTCGGAACGCAACCCCACCGACTCCAGCAAGTCTTGAACGGACTCGCGCACATCGGCATCGTCATCAATGATAAATACTGTGCCTACTGGTGTCATGCATGAGCCTCTAATTTGGCGGGTAGGGTGAGGCAAAAGTTTGCACCGCGCGGAGAGTTGTCGGCAGCCCACAACCGGCCGCCGTGCGATTCCACGATGGAGCGGCAGATCCGCAGACCCATGCCGGTGCCGTGAGGTTTGGTGGTGAAGAACGCATTGAAGATTTGGTCCGCCTGCCCGGGCGGCAGTCCAACGCCAGTGTCGCTGACGGACACCAGAAGTTGCTCGTTTTCCGCTTGCTGCGACGTGATGGCGAGCTCGCGCGTCCCGTCCACAGCCTTCATCGCATCAATGCTATTCGTCATGAGGTTCATGACGACCTGTTGCAATTGCACGCGATCCCCCATGACCGGGGGGAGATCCATCGCGAGTTCCGTGCGGACCGAGATCGAGTAACGCGCTGCCTCGCCGCGTAGCAGTACGATCATCTCTTCAATGACTTCGTTCACGTCCACCAATTCCAATTGCTGAGTACCCTTCTGGAAAAGGAGACGAATACGGCTGATGATTTCCGCCGCCCGGGTTCCGTCTTTCGCGATTCTCGCCGCGGCTGCGCGGGCCTTATCGAGATTTGGGACGTCGGCCGCCAGCCAGCGAATACAACTATTGGCGCTGGTGACCGCAGCGGCGATGGGTTGATTCACTTCGTGCGCGAGAGAAGCAGTAAGCTCTCCCAAAGAGGTCACCCGGCTGACGCGTGCAAGATCCGCTTGTGTCTGGCGCAGCGCTTCTTCAGCTCGCTTGCGTTCGGTCACGTCCATGATCGTACCGATGTACTCCACTACGTTGCCAGAGTTGTCGAGGACGGGGTGAGCCACGCTGTGGACGTATTTCACTGAGCCGTCGGGAACAATGATCCGATACTCGAGCTCTCCACCGTTCGCTTCACTTCTCGTTTTGTTAGTAAATTCCTCGACGAAAGGCAGGTCCTCAGGATGCACGCTCGGACGAAAGATAGGATGGGAGCGCACATCGCTAAGCATTTCCTTGATCAGTTGTTCTTCGCCTGGATCGCGTCCAAAAATTCGAAACAACTCAGGGGACCCTGATAAAGTCCCTGCAGCAATATCGAAGACCCAACTGCCTATACGGCCCAAAGTCTGAGCCTCCTGCAGGTGGGCTTCGCTTTGTCGTAGCTTCTCTTCCGCCTCTCTCCGGTCATGGATATCCGTATCGCTGCCGTACCATCCGAGGATGTGGCCCGAGCGGTCAACCAACGGACAGCAACGGCTGAGGAACCAACGGTACGTTCCATCGGATCTTCTGAGGCGTGACTCAATTTCGCGGGGCTTTCCCTCAGATATCAGTGTTCGCCATTTGCTCAGCACTTGCTCGATATCATCGGGATGCACCATATTCGTCCAGCCCCATCCAACCGCTTGTTCAAGCGTCATTCCGGTGTAATCTATCCAGCGCCGATTCACAAAATCGACTACGCCCTCCGGACTTTCCGTCCAGAGTTGAGCCGGCACGGTGTCGATAATCAGACGGGTCCGGTCTTCCGCCTCCTTTGCGGACGTTATGTCCATCAACGCCCCCACAAATTCGATCTCGCCCGACTTGTCCTTTACTGTACGACCTACGACTCTCACGTATTTGATAGAACCGTCTTGCATAAGCAATCGGTGTTCAAAATCAAGATCCTTCTGTTCCTGTGAGGCGTGCTCGATAGTCTGTTTCACAAAGGCGACATCGTCCGGGTGCGTCCTTTGCAATATGACTTCGAGTGTAGGCGTCGTCTTTCGATCGCATTCGAAGATTCGAAATGTTTCGTCAGACCAACGGATTTCTCCGCTTTGGGCGTTCCATCCAAAGCTGCCGGTATGGGTCAGTCTTTGTGCCTCAGCTAAATAGGCCTCGCTGCGCCGCAATCGATTCCCGATTTGCATCCGCTCACGGCTCTCTGCTTGCAAGGCCTCGTTGGTATTCTGGAGCTCTTTGACTGTTACTTTGAGGTCATCGCGCGCCGTCCTAAGCGACTCCGTGGCGCGCCTTTGCGCAACGCTCAGGGACCCGACAAATAGCGCTGACACCATGAAGACGAAAAGGCGTGGCATTTCTTCAGGTTTTGCATCCAACGAATAAGTCGGCGGCAAGAAGTAATAGTAGAAAGCGAGCGCTGAGAGAGCCGTCGCGAGCAATCCCGGCCCGACTCCACCGAACCAAGCACTCAATATTGCCGCGCAAAGAAAGAGCGACACGGGAGCATCCCGTAAATGGAGCGCCGGCCATCGCGAAATGAATACCGCCGCGGCAACTGAGAGAACAGCAATCCCATAGCTCCAAATCATGGGGCGCTTGGGCCACAGAAGAGGATTGAGCCTGGCCATACTTCTCTCCCGGGAAGAAAGGTGTTGCGCCTGCGATCAAAATCTTAGCACTAGAAAGTGTCCGGTTTCCGACCAGCTCAGTCATGCGGCGTCGTCAGCCATCGCTCGTAGAGAAGTGGCTCCCTTGATTCATCCGCTCCAATAGACTGCTTGGAAACCGCTGCAAGATTCACGGTGCCTGCCCGGGGTGCCCGTCCATTCCGGTTGTAATTTTCTTAAACACTGTGCGGACATGCGGCTGGTGCTCCTATTAGGCAACAGCAATTGTTAATCCCGTCGTCGCATATGCGGCCGCGTGATGGGGCAACGCGGTCGTAAATTGATTTGCTGTGTGTTTGACCCAGCCCCGTTCCTCGGCTACATCGGTCATTACCTGAAGGGAAATTCTTCCGCACTCGTATTGGGCCAACACGAAGTGCTTCGCGTTCTCGGGGTCGTTGATCGTTTCCAGTAACCAGTTCATGTCTTGCCTATTCATGACGTTCTCCTTTTGCCGAGCACCTTCTCCGCGCTGTCTTTGATAAAGGCCATGGCTGTCACGACTTGAAGGAAAGCACGCGCGATTCCAACTTCCAGCGTCTAGCCGAATCGTGGATACGCTTCTATCGAAATGGGTTACTGGTGTAATGCGAGGAAGAAGTCAAACCGCGCAAGACGAAGAGGACCACGCTCCGACACCCTGTCAGAATGCGGGACAGTCTAGACCAATCTGAGCGATGCTCCACTACTGCTGCTGTGGCCGGCGACGGTCAGGTGCATCCACTATTCGTCGACCACAAACGAGCGGTACAAGCTTCTGCCTATTGCCCAAACTGTTTGGCTGGCATATCTAAAGTGGCGCCCGCGAGATGCGCTACGAGAGCGAGGCGAGGAAATAGCGTAGTTTTCCTCTTCCAATATCTAGCAACCGCATCTCCGCCATAGCATCCGACAATTCGAAGCCCGATAGGGGCAAATCGTGCAAGACTCTAACCTGATGTAGCGGCGCCGGATACCTACGACGGGGTCCGGGGTCCCGCTTGGCTTTGGCGCCAACAAGTGCGTGTTTTCTTAAGTGTTGCAGGTTACCCACGGGTTTAGCGTGGGAGAACATCAAGTATTTCCGCGGGGATTTTACTTATGCTGTCCGGGTCCAGCTTTAAGTGCGCCGCGACCATCTCTGGAGGCAAGCGCCTGATCCAGTTGTTAAGAGAAATTTCCTGAAATTCGCCCGTGGCGAACATTTCGAGGACCTGCACATCGGTGTCGCCCGTGTTTTCGATATAGTGGCCCGCGACCCTGGGCACAAATCCGACGTCATTTGCATTGAAATCCATGGTGTGCGCGCCTTCGTTCGTAAAAACGGTCATACGTGCTTTACCGGCAATGTAGTACTGCCATTCAGAAGCATTCGGATGCCAGTGCAGTTCACGTATGCCGCCGGGCTTAATCTTGATTAAGACTCCAGATATGTTCTTTGCCGCGAGGAAGGTATGAGAGTCAACGACCCGGACTTCACCGCCGTTCGTTTTCTTTGTGGGGGCCATGGTCTCCATCTTGAAGGTGTACTGATATGGAGATTCAACGCGACGCCCTCCCACCATAGCCTTGTCCTCCGCCAAGGATGCAGGCAAGTCTGCCGGAAAGATGTATAGATTCTTGTTGGGTAAGTTCTTAAGGGCGCTCGGCGGCAAGCCAAAATTCTTCGTAAGCACCGACGGCGGCGTGTGCCTCACCCAGTCGGAAAGAAGGAAGGTGTTGTCTTCAGAAAATGACCCTTGATCAAATATCAGCATAAATTCAGCACCATCGGGACCCAGGCCTTGAATCGAGTGAGGGAATCCCGCTGGAAAGTACCAAAGGTCACCTTTCCCGACGTCGCCGATAAAAATGGTCCCATCGGGATTAAGACACGTCACGCGAGCATTTCCGTATAGCATGAACGCCCACTCATCCGAGGTGTGCCAATGCAGCTCGCGAAAGCTGCCCGCAGTAACCCGCATTCGGACTCCCGCGATGTCTTTTGAAGATGGCAACACCTTTTGTGTGACTTCGTTTGTCCAACCACCTTCTTGAACACGTTTGTGAGTTAAATCGAAGGAGTACCATACGGGCTCGAGGTTTCCGGAATCTGTCGGGGGAGGAAAATTTGAATTTGGATTTTCATCCAAGAGCGGGTTATTTTCAGGGCCCGGATTACTTACCGAATGATTGTGCTCTCCTTTTTCAATGTCTGTTCTCTCCTGAGCGTTCACAGCCAACGACGCCAATGCAGCGCTCGCTAGACTGGCGGAACCCACCCCCAAAAACGTACGTCTGGACAGGCCTTCCACATTAGATCTGCTCCTGTGCTGTTCACTGTCCCAATTATCGCCTTCAATGGCAGACTGGGGTTCTTTTGGCTCGCGCATCGGTATGCCTCTCTTATCCTTTCTTATCCTTTATCGTGAGTCGCGCTGTCAGCCTGCTTTGCAGACGATGGAGCACGAATGTTTCTGTGGCAATTGCCTTGCCAACTCAAAGACCCTCGTAACGCACTCGCAGTAAAGGGCTGTGGCCTTCTTGGATCAGATCGGACGCCACCCATCTGACATGGATGTCAGCATTCTGGACAAGGTGCGTTGCGATCAGGGATCTCGGCAACTGAAGATTCGTTCGCACCCGGTCACTTACGGCCCCGCCGGGACAATCATCGAGGGTCGTTGGGACCAGCTAATGAACGTAACTCGGACCTACCGTGTGGCGATGCGTCAGAAGACCGAGCGGGTGATCACCTTCATAAAAATCGATGACTATGCTGATCACGCTGGAAGATTGACCGGGAACCATTGCCTCCATCGAGGGAAAACTCAGCAAACCTATGAAGAAGTGACCAGCCCGGTCATCGTCGTGATGCGACAGCTCGGGACCCCTCGAAAGCGTTTGTAGTCCTCGTCAGGTAAACGCAGAGATGCCGCCGCGACGTTCAGCTCAAGATGTTCGATCGAGGAAATCCCAGAGATGGGCAGCATAATCGGAGATCGCCGCAGGAGCAAGGTCAGCGCTGTCTGCGTGGGGCGCGCACTGTGTGCTTGCGCGATTCGGTTGAGAACCTTGCCGGCAACCTTGCTCGCTCCCGGTGGAACCAAGGAATAAAGGTGATTCCATTTGCGCTCACAATAATCCAACACGTAAACAAAGACCGGGCAATACAGCTCCTATACGCCAATTATTTTCCTTCTCTCCTTTGCGCTGCTCGATTAAGCCATGGACGCCGAGAATCGGTCACGATCTGACGAAGAAAGATTAGGCCACGCGGCGGATTTGCCGGACAGGGGGGGCCATGAATTCAGGACCGACCGGATTGCGAATGCTCTCGCGAAGAATGGCGTCGATCGCGGCGAAGTCGTTTCTGTTCAGGGACCAACCGGCGACTTCCGCAATGGGAGCCAGTTGTTCCGGACGACGCGCTCCCCATAGCGCAACGCCAACACCCGGTTGATCGAGGAGCCAACGGACCGCCAAATGAATCGCGCGCTTCCCGAAGCGTTCGCGAGCGAAGGCATCCAGCCTATCTGTTGCGCCAAGATACTCGGCGAAATGCGGCTGCTGAAACTTGGGATCGTTGGTCTTGCGCATGTCGTCTTTCGCAAACTGGCGACTTCGATTCATGGCGCCACTTAACAATCCCCGGCAGAGCGCGCCATACGTCAGCGTGGTGATGTGCCGGTTGCGCGCATATGGTAGAACATTCCGTTCTATTTCGCGTTCGAAGAGATTGTAGGGGGGCTGAATCGTGTGAAGTGGCGTGATGGCTTCGAAACGAGCCATCTCTTCGGGCGAGTAGTTACTGACCCCGATGGCGCGAATCTTGCCCTGTTCGTAGAGTTCACGAAGAGTGAGGGCGACCTCCTCGATGGGGACCTGGGGGTCAGGCCAGTGCACCTGATAGATATCGACATAGTCTGTTTGGAGACGACGGAGCGAATCCCCAAGTTCCTGCAGAATGCGTTGGCGCGTGGAGTTGCGTTCGATCCTCCCGTTCGTCCAGTCGATGCCTACTTTCGTGGCCAGGATAATGCTCTCTCGGCGACCGTGTTGACGCAGCGCGTCGCCCACGATCTCTTCGGAGCGCCCGTGGCCGTAAATGGGAGCAGTATCGATGAGGTTGATGCCATGGTCGAGCGCCGCATGAATGGTGCGGATCGATTCCTTCTCGTCCGTGCCGCCCCACATCCAGCCGCCGATGGCCCAGGTGCCGAGCGCGATTCGGGAACTAATCATATTTGTACCGTCGATGTTGATGTATTCCAGCATGTTGTCCTTTCTCGTTGCTTGTTTGGAGATCGTTGTGCCTCTAGCCAAGCCACTGGGGGTTGGCGTAAGTGCCATCGAACCGGTGGCTCGTTTTATAAAGCTCAAACTGCCCCGCTTCTGCAGCCTTTGCTGTTTTTGCGAGAAGCGCCGCAAGTTGGGAAGAATTCATCGGTTGAAAACTGCGAGCGGCTTGAAGAGCCTGCTGAAGAATCGGTAGCGAGTCACAGCCCGTGATCACAACGCTAGTAGGAAGATTCATAGCGTAGTGAAGGCACTCCACCGGGGTAGCTGTTTTGCTGTCGAGGATAAAATGGTCACCCATGGGCTTCATACCGAGCACGCCGATATCGTTCTTAAGCAAGACAGGCAAGACTTTCTTTTCAAAACTATCGAAGTGCGCGTCCATTACGTTGAGGGGCATCTGAACGGCATCGAATGCGAATCCGTGTTTTGAAGCGGTGGCCAGCATTTTCAAATGGATATCCGGGCTCTTGTGGCCCGTGAAGCCAATGAAGCGGATCTTGCCCGCCTTTTGCGACTCCAGGACGGCTTCCATCGCTCCCCCTTCGGCAAAAATGCGATCGGGATCGGTGTCACGAATCACTTCGTGGAATTGGAGCAGATCGATTCGGTCCGTTTGAAGACGGCGCAGAGACTCGTTCACTTGACTCGCAGCGGCAGCTTTGGTGCGTCCGTCAATCTTGGACATCAGAAATGCTTTTTGGCGATAACCGTCGCGCAGCGCGTTGCCCATGCGGATTTCACTCTCGCCGCCGTTGTAGTCCCAGCAGTTGTCGAGAAAATTGACGCCCTCATCGAGCCCCGCACGAATTATGCGAATGCTCTCTTGGGGATCCGCCTGTTTGCCAAGATGATAGCCGCCGAGCCCAACGAGCGAAACTTTCTCTCCGCTGCGGCCCAATGTGCGGTAAGGAACGCCGTTCCTGAACCCCGACCCTGGGGACTGCTGCCCAGCGTTCGCGAACCAAATGGACGCTGCTGCAAAGCCCAGGAATTCCCGCCGAGAAATGCCGCCGTCCGCGTCGTCGTGAACTCTCGAAACTGGCGGCAGATTTGGATGACGCGCATCCTCTTGGTTTGGCTGAATTTTATTGTCATTCATGACGAACCCCCTTTCGAAGTCCGCAATTCGACTTTGGGAACCTGCGAAATTTCACGCTGCAGCAGCGCCGGTCGGAATCGTCTTCAAGATATTTATCTCGAAGGGCTCCGGTACTAATTCTCTGATAGTTTGCTCCAAGTGCCTAAAGTGAGGACTGCCTGCGTGTTTATAGAGCGCAGCTTGACTATCCCATACTTCGAAGAAGTAGAACCGCCCCTTCGAGTCTGACTCATAGAGTTCATACAATTTACATCCCGATTCGGAGCGGGTAGGAGCTAACATGCCCTGCAGGAGCTCTCTGAGTTGGTTTTCCCTTCCACTCGGCGCCAGCGATCTCGCAATCACACGCACTTCATTCATGGTTGCTCACCCCCATTCATAGCTACTTTACAATCGCGGCACATTGCGATCTTACTTCACAGCCGGATCAATCAACGTCAGATCCGTTGCCGCATCAAACCGCTTTTGCATCGTTACTGCATCGACTGTAACCATCACTTCCAGCGTCGGTGATACATACGCCTCGAGAACATGACCGCCGAGTGTTGTTCCGTCTGGATTTCCCACTACCATGTGAGTATGGACCACCGGCTTTCCTTGATAGAGCGCGATATCGCCGCTCATCCCAACCACCTCGTGCTGGCCGTTGATGGGAATCTTCTTGTACATTTTGCGCTGGGGATCGAACCACCCCAACGTTGCTCCATTCAAGGCTCCAATAGCGGTGAAATGCGCACTCGTAACGTGATACTTCTCTGCAAACTCCAGCAGTCCGGAAAAAGCCTCGTCTCCCTGGTAGAAGATGACGGCGTATTGTTTCGTCGGTTCTCCAGGGTTCAGCAATTGAACCTGCATCTTGGGCGCTTCGCCCCTCGGAACGGCTTCCGACGGGGACACATATTCGCTTCCCTTCTCCTGCGAATACCCTGTCAAGCCGGCGATCCCAATCAATACAAATACCCAACCCAGTCGCTTTAATTTGATCATAGCTTTGCTCTCCCATGATCGAGAGCCTTTACAAGCGACGCCGATTCGAGTCCAGTTTTGCCTCGGGAACCTAAACGAGCTTGCTTTTCCATTTGCAGAATCACCGCCGAAAAATCTTGCTCCGCTCCTTCGTCCGATTGCCTTGCATTGATCTCAAATGCGGCTCCCGCAGCGGGCATTCGCGCGCCAACGGTCGCCGCGAGACTGAGAATCAACCCGAAATCCTTATTCATTAGCCGAATCGGAAATTGCGGACTGTAGTCGCTCTTTTTCGCTCGTTGCAGTTTGCCAATATGCGCTGGAGCGACCACTGCAGTCTGGGACAAGACATCCAACAAGCGATTGCGATCAAGACCAGCACTCTCACCGAGCGCGACGGCTTCGGCAATGGCCTGCATTCCTATTCCGAGTAAGGTGTTCACCACAAGCTTCATCGTCGCTCCAGAGCCGCTCGGCCCTAGATGAAAATATTTTGCGGCGATAACGCGAAAGATCGACTCGGCGGCGTCGAAGCATTCCTTGTTTCCGCCCCCGAACAGAGTTAGCAACCCCTTTTCGGCGGCAGGAGTGCTCCCGGATATAGTCACATCGAGCACCTCAACTCCATTTTCCGAACCCAGTTTTGAGAGTTCCTGCGAGGTCTCGGGATATACCGTGCTCAGGTCGATCACCCGCGAGCCGCGCTGCGCATTGGCAAAAACGCCGTCAGGTCCTCTATAGATATCCAGGACCGCTTCATCGCTCGGTAGGCAGGACAACACGACGCTGCAACCGGAGGACAGTTCCGCAACGCTCTGCGCGACGGTGCCGCCAAATTGAATTAGTTCTTCCGCCTTACTGTGGTTCCTGTCGTACGCTGTCAGCTTGAATCCAGATTCAAGCAACCTCCGCGCGATCGGCCGACCCATATAACCGATTCCGACAAATCCGAGCCTATCGGCTTCCTGCGTGATTGGTTTCATGACGAGTCATCCTTCGATTTCGATTTCAACTTCCACAGTGGTGGACAGCACGCGTTGTACCGTTTCACGAGGGCAACCGAGTATTCATGCAAGATGTTGGGCAGCAAGGAGGATACGGAGTAAAACTGGAAGACTTAAGCCCGATCTCGCCAGAGTGGACTGTCGAATCCCTTGGACACTGTCAGTCTGTTGGAAACTGGATGTTGTTCCCCGAAGATGCCGGCGCGTCGTTCGTCCGCAATCGGGAAGCAAGCATCAGTGTCGCTTCCGATGGTCGGCTTTCGAAGGCGGTAGAGTAGATTTGCCTCTATAACGAGGGAGTAATGAATACAAAGAAGGGCAATTATTCGTAGCGCAGCGCAACTACCGGGTCGACCAGCATCGCGCGGCGCGCAGGAATATAGGAGGCCAAGAGTGCAACTGACATAAGCAGGACAGCAACGGCGACAAACGTCAGGGGATCCTGCGCCGACACGCCAAACAGCAGGCCGCGCATCAACTCCGTCAATCCAAGAGCAGCCGCGATTCCAATGGCCACGCCCACTAGCGCCGTCTTTGCGCCCTGCCTCAGGAGCATTTGCATCACGTCTCCACGCTGAGCCCCGAGCGCCAAACGGATTCCGACTTCGCGCCGACGTTGCGACACGGTGTAAGAAATCACGCCGTAGATGCCGATCATCCCCAACGCCATGGCCATCGCGCCAGCGATCCCGAGCATGACCAGTGTGAACGAAGTACGCGCAACCGATTTGTCATACACTTCCTGCATCGTCCGCACCGACGCCAGCGGCAAATTCGAATTTACCGACCACACGGCTTGGTGCAGCTCGTTCAGAAAAGCTTGGGTTCCGGCGCGGTCGCTGCGTATCGCGAACGTCATCGTCCGCCAAGCGTACTCCGTCTTAGGAGAAGTACCCTGCAACGTAGACCAATACACGATTTCGGGCGCCTTTTCTTGCACGCCGTTCTCACGGACGTCCTGGACTACGCCGATCACCTCGTACCACGGCGTGCTCGGAAATTCGCGCAAGCGCTTGCCGACGGCCGCGGATGGCGTGCCCCACATCTCGCGGGCCAGATTCTCGGAGACCATTACCACGGGTCTCAGGCCGTACACTTCGGTCCAGGTTAGTTCGCGGCCCGCAACGATACGCGTCCCCGCGGTTTCGAGGAAACCCGGCGAAACATGCTTGAATAGCCGGAGGGGCGGAATTTCGGCGTCGGAATAGGTCTTGTCCTGCGCGTAGACGGCGTCCCAGTCCGAGTCGAACCCTTCCATGGGCATTTCGCTCACGAATCCCGCGGATTTCACGCCCGGAATGGCTTCGAGCTTATCGGTAATTGCGTTCTCTATTCTCGTGACTCTTTCCGGCTCCGCTATCAGCGAATCGGGAATCGAGATGCGCATCACCTGAAGATGCTGCGCGTCCGTGAATCCCGGATCGACGGTTCGCAATGCCTGGAATGTGCGAATCATCAGCCCGGCGCTCACCAGCAGTACCACCGCCATCGCCATCTGGCCTACGACTAGGAGATTGCGGGCGAGATGGCGTTCCCGGCTCACGCTGATGGTTCGCCCTGCGCTCCGAAGAGCTAGCGTAGTCCGCTGTCCGGCGTACTTCACCGCAGGAATCAATCCGAACAACAAGCCCGAGAGCACCGAAAGCAACAAAGCAAATCCCACGGTCCGCGCATCGATCGAAATTTCGCTCAGGCGAGGCAGATTCGCAGGACCTGTGGCCACCAGAAAGCGCACGCCTGCGTAAGCCAAGCCAATGCCGAGCGCTCCACCCATCAGCCCCAGCAGCACGCTTTCCACGAGAAGTCCCCGCACGATGCGCGCCCAGCCGGCGCCAAGGGCAGCTCGAACCGCCAGTTCCTGCTGCCGCGACTCCACTCTCACTAGCAACAGGTTTGCCACGTTGGCGCAGGCAATCATCATCACCAAGCCGATGGTCGCCATTACCACCCACAGCACTTCGCTGACGTTGCCGAGCACTTGTTGCTTGAGCGGGCGAATCCGGGGCGTGATTTTCCACGTCTCGTAAATATGCGGATTCGTTCCAGGCCCGTTTGACCAGGAGTCCATCCAGATCGGCAACATTCGCGCCATGTCGGCATTGGCTTCCGCAATCGCGACCCCGGGCTTGAGCCGGGCGACTCCGTGATATCCGAAGCCCGCCAGGATTAGCTTCCCGCGGTCGAATGCCAGCGGCACGATCAGGTCGAAATCTGCATCGAGGAACCGAAACCCTTGCGGCATAACGCCGATAATTTCCCGAGACCGCGAATCGACCAAAACGTTGCGTCCAACGACCGCGCGGTCTCCTCCGAACCGCCGCTGCCAATACCCATAGCTCAGCATCACCCTTTCCGCACCATTCGGAATCTGGTCCGCCTGCGAAAACCAACGCCCCAGTGCCGGTGGAACAGCAAGGGCTTGAAGTACGCCATCGCTCACGTTAACCGCGCGCGCCTGTTCCGGCTCGGCCAGGCCCGTGACATTCGCCGTGTCGGGTATCCACACGCCCAACGATTGAAACGTCCGGTTTTGCTCGGCGTACGTAAAATACATGGAAGGCGAGAGGAGCAGACCATTCCGAAAATCCGCCAGTCCGGCCGCGCCCGGCGCAATCTGGTGCAGCGCCACCAGTTCCTGGGGCTTCGGATAATTCAGCGGTTTCAGCAGCACGCTATTCACAACACTGAAGACCGCTGCGTTAGCACCAATTCCAATCGCAATGGTCAACAACCCAACCGCCGTAAAAGCGGGATTGCGCCGAAGCATCCGCAATCCGTAGCGCACATCGGCGAAAAAGTTCTCAATCGGTACCCACCGCCACACGTCCCGTGCGTTCTCTTCCGCCAAACTCACATTCCCAAACATCCTCCGTGCCGCGTAGGTCGCTTCTTCTCTCGACATCCCGCCCGCAACCAGCTCGTCGGTCTTTTCATCGAGGTGCTCCCGAATTTCTTCGGACAACTCGCCGTACATCCGCCGCCGCGAAAATAATTGGATCAACCAGTTCATGATTCACCCAGGGCTAGAACGTGCGTAATCCCTTCGAACATGCGTTCAAAGCTCGACACCTCAAGTTCCAGGCGTTTTGCGCCTGCCGCCGTAAGTCTGTAAATCCGAACGCGGCGGTTTGTAGCAGAGACGCCCCACTCGGCTTTGACCAACCCTTCCTTGAGAAGGCGTTGGAGCGCCGGATACAGCGATCCTTCTTCAATCTGGAGCAAGCCACGCGAAATCCGTTTGATCTGCTGTACCAGGGCGTAGCCGTGCGACGGCTGCCGTCTCAGGGTTTGGAGGATCATCATCTCCAGGGCACCCGGAAAGAGGTCTCGGTGTGCGGTTTTTCTCATGTGAACGTCTCGTTCGCCGGCCCGCAAGGCTATATCGCCCTAGGCCTAGATCAAACTAGTATGAAACATGATCGCAGTCAAATCAAATAACGCAGCGTTGGCGGACACCGTCCGGAAAACCATTGTCGAAGCAAGATACGGCATTCTTGGTGAATGGTCGGCAACCCTTCCCTTATCCGATTACGCAAGAGTTGCCCGTAACGTGTCGACTGAGGTCGCGTGAAGAAATCAGTGTTGTGAATCCGGCGCCAGCAGGAGGATCTTCCCAATGCCGCCTTTCTCTCCGAGCACATGTGCTTCAGCCGCATCACGCAACGGCATCCGGCGACCAATAGGCAGGACGAAGTTGCCATCGCGCACGTCATCGGCAAACTCACGCACCTTGGATGGATCAGGCTGCGTAGACACACGCGTAATCTTCACGGTCGGATTTTGCGCCGCCGCGCTTTCCGGCAACATAGCGGTGTAACCAAAGGAGCCGCTCTGCTTTAGCTTCGCGATCAGCTTCACCGCAACCTCACCGCCAACGGTGTCCGCAATTGCATCCACGAGGCGGAATGTCTCAATCGCTTTATCGTCATCAATCGCGAGCACGTCAGAGACACCGAGGGAGCGGGCGTCATCCAACTCCTTCCCGCGAACACCTGCAATCACCTGCGCGCCTATCTTCTTTGCGGTATGCACTGCCGCGCGCCCAACACTGCCGAGCGCTCCCGTTATCAGAACAACCTGTCCCTTTTTCACGTTTGTCGCAAGGCGCACAAGTTGGTCTCCTGTGAGGGCAATCAGCGGGATCGCCGCCGCGTTCGCCAGGTCCACGCCATCCGGCAGATGAGTTACCTCCGAATCATCCACGGCAACCAACTCGGCATAGGTCGCGTTGGATAGTGCAAGAACGCGGTCGCCGAGCTTGAAGTGCGCCACATTTGCGCCTACTGCCCGTACGACGCCACTCACGTCGCGGCCCAGAATTGCCGGAAACGACAACGGAAGGTCTTTCTGCCGCATCCCTCGGCGCAGTTTCCAGTCGATCGGATTGACGCTCGCAGCGGCTGCCGCGATCAGTACCGTACTTCCGTTAATGCGCGGCTCGGGAACGTTGTCTTCAAATTTCAGCTTCTCGGGACCGCCATACTCATGCAGCACCACTGCTTTCATCGCGTATCTCCCACCCCCAGAGCTTCAGGGCATAGATCTGACGAGATCATACCCCGCCCCAGGCCTCATTTGAACGAAGTCTGGCGAAACTCCCGTATAGTCCTTGTCGGCAACCAGGAAGTAACTCGGATACTTTCGGACTCCGTGAACCAGGGGGATATCAGATTCACTTATTCTCGTGATCTGGGATTACGTCGGTTGCGCGACGACGAACCCGGTGCCTTGCTGGCTGTCACAAACTTGTGAGCCATGCCGAGTAAGTCCCGTAACATACCGGGATTGACCCGTGACAGGCGGACCAAAACGGCGGTGTAGCCGACATAATGATCTGTCACGTAGTAGACATCGGGGGCCGCAGCGAGCAGCTCGGTGCGCTCCTTAAAGTCTACTCGAACGACCAGTGAACCGGCCTCAGCCGAGCGATGAGCGGGTACACATGCCAGGAGCTGCCCGTTGACCTTGAGAGCCGGGTTCCCGTACGCGGTGCTCTCCTCAACGCCAGGCAGCGCGAGTCCGATATTTCGCACCGTGTCGAAATCGATCTTGCTTTTGGGCATTCGTAAACGCGACTCCGCGGCACTCACGGTTCTTGCATGGCTCGAGGCCGCTGATACGTTCCGGTCGAAGTGCCTGTGATTATCCGCAAGACTAAGAGACCTTTTCAAGGCAAGATAGGTAGCGATTCCGGAGGCTTTGTCGGCAAACCTTACCTTACCGGATTACGGAAGGGTTGCCCGTCATCCGCCTCTTGACGTGCCGGTTCGGATCGGAGTCAAATATCGGTGTCTCCGCCCTGCTTATCAATTAATCTCTTCAAGTCACGTCGCAGGAGAATATGCCCAACATCCGAAAAGAAACCGACAGCCTCAGAATCGTCATCGTGGGTGGCGGTTTCGCAGGCGTGACTCTGGCCGAGAACCTGAATCGCCGCGATGGGCGTGCATTTGAAGTGGTGGTCATCAGCAGTGAAAACCACATGGTCTTTACCCCGATGCTTGCCGAGGTGGCGGGCCGTTCTCTTTCCGGGCTCGACGTGGTGGTGGCAGGCAGGCAGGTCGCTCCCCGGGCCACCTGGTTAACGGCCACAGTAACCGGCGTCGATCTGAAGAAGAACGATGTCGAGTACACGCGCCCGGACGGGAAAATTGCGACACTTTCCTATGCTCACCTGGTTCTCGCTTGCGGGTCGGAGATCAACCTCGATGTGGTTCCCGGCATGGCAGCTCATGCGTACACGCTCCGGACAGTCGGCGACGGCCTGACCCTCGGCAACGAAGTCATCGCGCGTTTTGAGCAGGCAGCCCTGGAGCCCGAAGACGCCGAGAGGCAACGGCTGCTGACGGTTGTGGTGGTTGGAGGCGGTTTCACCGGAGTGGAAGCCGCGGGTCATCTGTTCGACCTCATGCGGAATATCCACCCCTTTTATCCGCAGTTAAGCCGCAATCGGCCTCGGATGGTGCTTCTGCAGCGGGGCGCACGAATTGTTCCCGAATTTCAGCACGATTCCCTATCGGAGTTTGCCCTGCGAAAACTCCAGCAAAATGGCGTCGAGGTCATGCTGCATACGGAGGTGCAAGAGGTCACGGCGCGATATGTCCGGTTGGGGACGGGAGAGCGAATCAATACGGGTCTTACCCTGTGTGCGATCGGGACGGCACCGGCCGCCCTTATCAAGAAAACCGGCTTGCCCATGGAACACGGCAGATTGAAGACTGCGCCGGACATGCGGGTGACAGGTGCGGCCAACGTGTGGGCGTTTGGTGACTGTGCGGCGGTTCCCAACGCCTGGAATGGACAGCTCTCTCCCCCTACCGCGCAGTTTGCACTGCGGCAAGCTAGCCAACTCGCGGCTAACCTGGTTCGGGTCCAACGCGGAGAGGCAACCCGGCCGTTCCGCTTTCGTCCGCAAGGACTTCTGGCTACCATCGGCCACCACAACGGGGTGGCCGAAATCTATCGGCTGAGATTCTCCGGTCTGCTTGCTTGGTTCCTGTGGAGAGCTGTCTACCTGCTGAAGATCCCGACCTTCAGCCGCAAGCTCAATGTGGTCGTAGACTGGACCTGGGATATCTTCTTCAAGCCCAACATCGTCGAAGTGCACGTCGCGCAACAGCAGCGATTTAAGCGGGCCCACTACGCCGCGGGCGACTTTGTTTTTCGCAAAGGTGAACCCGGCGGTGCCTTCTTTGTGGTCAAGGCGGGGAGCGCCGGGCTTCACTTGGATGAAGCTTCAGAAACTCCCCTTGTGACGTGGACGCAGGGCGACCATTTCGGGGAGGCGGCGCTTCTTGAAGGCGCGACGCACCCCACATACAAAGCGTCGGTCAAGGCGGAAACCCCGCTGGATTTGATCGTTATCGAGTCTGCGGATTTCACCGGCCTCGCTGAGTCGCTTGGAGCGCTGAAGAAAGAGCTGGAGCATTCGTTGTTCGCGCGGCAGGCCTACGAACACTTCACAACCATGGCAGCGAGAAATCCTGCCGTAGGGGCTCTCACCGTTGCCGACGTCATGACTCGTTCCGTCCAGACCTTGCCGCCCGATCTCGCCTTAGTCGATGCCGTGGCGAAGTTTCAGGGCGGGCATGTAGCGTTCCCAATCGCCGAAGGTGAAATCTTGAAGGGTTACTGCAGCCGTCGCGAGCTTTTCGCCGCCCTCGGCCGAGGTCTGCCGTTTCAGACGCCCGTTCGCGATTTCATGTGCCAGGCTCCGCATACCGTCAGCGAGACCGACGCCGTGCTTGCTGCAAGTTTAGACTTCCTTCACAACGACATGGACATCATGCCGGTGGTTGCAGCCGATGGCAGTGGCAGACTCGTGGGGACCTTCACTCCGCTTGATGCCGCCCACAGGATCGCAGGAATCGTGGGCCAGGATTTGCCGTTTCGTTCTTCGGCAGCCGCCAGCTGAGACAACAACAGCCGCATCGATCTCATACGGGCCGAAATCAGCCCCGACAAGCGCTTGTATCCGCCTAACCAAGCCAGTTCGTGAATGGTCCTAGGCGGCAATGCGGAAGTAATCCAGCGAGAGCCTCGTTTGCGGTCAACTTCCGCGTTGCTCGGTCCGCAATCCGCCATGGTGACCGAGCAGCTCTGGCCTATGCGTTCGTGACGTTCGTGTCGAAACCCGATACGACAAGCGAAAATGGCAGCAGTATCGCGTCTGGCCGATTCAGTTTCGACTGTTACCTGGCGTTCACGCCGGTTTCGAAAGATTCGGACCAGAGATGTGCAGCGCGGGTACTGACAACAAGCAGTTGGAAGAGCTAACCGTTTGCAAGCCGGGCGGCAGCGAATCTCCAAAGCTGCGAACGGCGTCCGCCCGTTCGGGCGGGACGTACCTTGAGACAAGCCGGATGGTTTCTTCGGCGATCCCAAGCACCATAAAGCGGGAAATTGCCTGTTCACGAATTGCCTCATCGATGTCTCGAGAGCGATCGTCGGTGCGCCGCGCGATCAGCACGATAGTCGAATCCGTCACGCCTGTGAGCGTGGATAAGTCCAGTAGAGCTTTCAGCCACTCGCCGGCAATTTCAGGTTCCACCACCGAGTGCAGCGGGCCATACAGGGGAATGCGGGCACCCAGCCGGCCCAACGACCACAGCCAAATTGCATCTCCAGGTTGCTTTCTGATCTTCGCTATCAACTCGCGCCCCAGTGAGGCACGGATGCTGGCTTGCAGGTGCTCCAGGTTCGCAAGAAGGCGCCACTTCTCGTATTCGAGTTGGCGGTTGATGCGCTTCTTCTTGCTCCCAGGAGGGCTACTATGGCTCCGATACAGCGCAAGCTGCTCGCCGGCATTGATGCCGCCAGCGATCCGACGCAACAGCGCCAGCACTCCGACCTGACATTGCAGATCGTCTACAAAGGCGAGGCTGTTCGATGCAATGGTTCGCAGGTGGTTGACACGCACATCATCACCCGGCGCGCCAAAGCCTGGACGCAAACAGAAGCCAGATAGATTAAGCCAACGCATCTCATGGCGGGGAGACTTTTTGCGACCCGCAGCAACGTCGATGAGCGTATCGCCGAACCGGCGAATGGCCGAGAGAGGCCACGAATCTCTTTTTACGCCGAGTGTCACTTCCATCTGACCGACAAGGGCCTCGGGCGCCAAGGAAGCGTCTTGCGCCGAGCCGCCAAAAACATTTTTGATCAGTTGCGCAGCCGATTCGACACTTGCATCGGAAGTCGTAACACCCGAAGAACGTGCCGGCACGGGCTGCGGTTTAACCGTATCGACTTGCTGCGCTTGTGCCTCTTCGCCGCGGAGGTCGAATTGCAAGCGCCAGCGGTGCGGCGTCTCCCGCGATTCACACCAGAGTTCGAGCGTACCAACCTCGGTGAAACTGGCTCTGAGGCGTATTGTCAGGTACACGTCGCGCCTTTTGCCGTATCGCAGTAGGGTCACAAGCGGAGGATGACGATGTACGCTCGCTTCGTCCAGTGCAGTGACTTCGCCGTGTGCATCGTGCCGTGTACGCGAACTATAAAGCGTGAACGACGCCGGCCGGTTAGCCAGCACCGAGAATTCGCGATCGAGTAGAGGAAGTGTGGTACCCTCTTCCACCCCGGCAGGCAAAACACAGATGCCCTTCAGAGCGTGGCCCTCACGCAACCCGATGTAGTAGGTGCGCGCGTTCCCGGCTCTTATGCGCAAACCGTTGCCGCGTCGTACGCGGCCGTAGTAAGCAGCACCACGAGCAACCGCACTATCTACCTCATCGTTATTGAGCAGCTTGAGCGACCAGCCTCTTCGCGTTCCTCCCAACCAGGCGGAAATGGCCTCGACAATCCTGTCGCGAGTCACAGCTGGCGCACAGAAGCCGCCATTGAAGAGCACGGCATCGGGCCGAGCCATTCGCTGGTTTGCAGACGCACCGTCCATGGCGTCAGCCGCTTGGGTCAGAAATGCAGCAAGGTGCTTGGTGATGGCAGGATCGCTGGCGTAGGGTAGGCCGAGTTCGCGCAATCCTGTTGGCGTGCCAGTTGCCGGCATCTCATGCGGTGCCGTGATTGGCAAGAAGCCGTCCGTCAGAACCTGCAGGACTTCGTCGCGGGTTAGGTCCGTGCTGAGGGCGTCTCCGATGACAGCACGGCCGCTACCCAAGATCGTGACTGGCACGCGCTCCAAGGACGAGTCATTCAGCAGCCGCTCTTTCGACGCACAGCAGGTCCGGCGTAATGCATAACGCTGCCGCAGCGTGAGTTTGATGGCTTTGAGCTTCTTCTCCACGTAGCGGGCGAGCGCAAAATCGAGATTGTCGCCGCCCAGTAAAAGGTGCTCGCCGATGGCTGTTCGCTCAAACTGCAACTCGCCATCGACGAGGCGAACTTGTATCAGGCTGAAATCAGTCGTGCCACCGCCGATGTCGCAGATCAAAATCAGTTGGCCATCGCGGAGGTGTTCATTGTTCCCGGCCTGCGCGTGTCGATTCGCCGCAATCCACGCATAAAACGCGGCCAATGGTTCTTCGAGAAGAGTGAGCTTCTCGAGCCCGGCACTGCGGGCGGCTTCGACCGTCAGCTCACGCGCCTCCTCATCGAACGAACCTGGCACGGTGAGGACGATTTCCTGATGCTCAAAACGCGTTTCTCGATCACGGCCAATTGCGTCGTTCCAGGCGTCGCGCAGATGCATGAGGTAGCGCGTGGATGCTTCGACAGGGGAAATCATCGGCTGCGGCGGTTCCGCTTGCGCCGGCAGGATCTTGGCGCGACGATGCACCCCAGGATAGGAAAGCCACGACTTGGCTGATGAGACCTGGCGGCTCGGCACAAGCGCCCCCTGTTCGCGCGCGAGCACACCGGTGACCATTGGCGGATGCTCATTCCAGGTAGCGCTCACGCCACCGGTAGACAACTCATCCTCGGTCGGGAAGTAAAGAAACGAAGGAAGTGCGGGAAGGGTTCGGACTTCGCCCGGTCCCACCAACTGCGGCACGGGGAACACACGAATAACGGAAGCCGCATCAGCGGTATTCTGAGTATCGAGGTACGCCACGACAGAATTTGTCGTACCCAGATCGATTCCGATCAGATAACGAGAAGGCGCCAACGACTCACCGCTTGGTCTTTTCGCGAATATTCAACTCAAGCTTCCAGCGCTGCCCGTCGCGGGATACGCACCAGACTTCGAGGGTGCCGAGTTCGGTGACGCGAGTTTCGAGCCGCACCGGTACAATCTTTCCCAGCTGGCCATCGAGTTTGAGAGTGACCTGCAGGGGGCTGCGTTCCTCGATATCGTCACCCCAGTCTTCCAGCAGGTTGCCGACCTGGTCCTGCTTACGGACGCTGGAACTTAGGAAACGAAACTCGGCGGGTTCGCCGACCACGAGTCCAAACTCTCTGTCTGGAATTGAGGCTTCCGTTCCCTCCTCCATGCCAAAGGAGACGACACAGAGGGCCTTGAGTGGCGCTTCCATTCCGGGCACTGCTGGCATTGAGCTTTCAATTCCAATGTAATATGTGCGCGAGGCGCCACTGCGGATACGCACGCCGCGACCGCGACGCGCCATACCGTAATAGGCGGCGCCGCGCGCAACGGCGTGCTCCAAGTCGGGAGCTTCCAGGATCTGCTTGGTCCCGAGTGCCTCGAATCCCTCTTGTCGCAACCAACTGTTCAGCACTTCGACCACGCGGTCCCGCAGCACCGCCGCTTTCATCACTCCGCCGTTGAACAGGATGTGCGTGGGACAGGCAAGTCCGCTGCCGCCGCTGCGGATGCCCGCTGCTTCGGGACTGTTGCGAACTTGCTCCGAGAGAAAGCGCGCGAGGTGCTTGGTGATGGCGGGATCGGCCGCATACGGCAGGCCCAACTCCTGAAAGCCAACACGCCGCTGGCGGGCGGGTAGTTCGTCGCTTGCAACTTTTGGAAAAAATCCTTCTACCAGGATCTGATTGAGGTCTTCGCGCGCCAGTTCCGTCTTAATGGTGCCACCGACGAGTTTCGTCCCCTTGCCCAACAATGTAATGGGGCGAGTCTGCGTCTTGGACGATTCGAACAGCTTTTCCTTGGCCATTCGACACTGATGCCACAGACTCTGCAACTGCCAGATATCGATCCGATTGCCCGAAGCTTCAAGGCGCTGCTGCAGAAAGCGCGCTAGTGCCAAGTCCATGTTGTCGCCGCCCAGCAGGATGTGATCACCAACGGCAACGCGTTTCAGCGTCAGTTCACCATTCTCTTCGGAAACCATAATGAGGCTGAAATCCGTCGTGCCACCACCGATGTCGCACACGAGAACGAGGTCGCCGACTTTGATGCGATGACGCCAGGCATCACCCTGGCTTTCCAGCCATGCGTAAAAGGCGGCCTGAGGTTCTTCGAGCAGCGTGACATGGTCATAACCGGCTTGTTCGGCAGCGCGCCTGGTCAGCTCGCGTGCTTCTTCGTCGAAGGAAGCGGGCACAGTGAGAAACACGTCCTGTTCCGCAAGAGCGGGTTGCCCTTTTTCCCCCGCCTCGCCGCTATCCCACACCGTGCGCAAGTACTGCAAGAACTGCGATGACGCTTCTACCGGCGATAGCTTGGGCACATCCTCGGGGGCTTGCCACGGCAAGATCGGCGCAGAGCGGTTCACCGCAGCGTAAGAAAGCCAGGATTTGGCGGAGGCGACGAGGCGGTTGGGAATCTCCGCGCCACGTTTGCGCGCCAGTTCGCCTATCACAAGCTTCGGTTCGAGGTCCCAAGGCAAGGCCAGGCTGCCATTTGGAAAATCGAATTCTCCCGGGATGTAAAGAAACGATGGCAGTAACGTGCGTTCCGCCACTTCGTTCGGATCCACGAGCTGCGGAATGCTGCGGACCTCGATTTGATTTTTCTCTTCGGAAGTAGTGACGTCGCAGTGCGCCAACGCTGAATTTGTAGTCCCTAGGTCGATACCGATAATGTATTTGGCCACCAACAAAACTCTCCTCTTCAAATCCACATCTGTGTGGCAGATGTGCGTCAGCCGCTATGAAAGTTCAACCTCAGCCGGCGCAATCACCATCCGGCCGGAACCCTGCGGCAATGGCGGCAGATTCACCTCCTTCACATGCCAGCCCTTGTGTCGTAACACACCGCGAATCGGCGGCTCGCCTGTGACATTGCCTAGCAGTTTAATGGCTGCCGGATCAAAACCGCCTTGTACGGTCACCGGTTGATCCTCTTCGGAGTTCAGAATCGGCTCTAGCTTTACATAATGTTCAAGCACCTTGCGACATGCTTCGTGGATCGTACGCACAGCGGCTCCAAGCTGCGCGTCGGGATAGGGGGTGATATTCTCTGCCAGGAAATCGATGAGCCGGCCGTCTCGTTGTAGCAGCGCAAGCATCTGCACAGCGCGATCAAATGCTTCCGAGGCTGGACGCTCCATCTCCTTCCTAAGAGAGACTGAAGCTTGAGCTGCCGGCGTCTGTCGAAGCTGGCCGGCAGGCTTGACCCACTTCTGTTGTATGTCGTTCGGAATGTCACCGTGGAACAAGATTGAAAAAAAACAGCGAAAAGCATTATTTAGTCGTTCCCAAAATCCGCTCATAGCTACTCCGGATAGTCCGAAAGCCAACGAATCAGAATAATTCACCCCCGCTTGCGCACGCTTGCGAACGATTCCTATGCATCATACCAATAGCGTCAGACCTTTCATAATTGCGGACCGACGACAGCATTTGTGCGGTCCTCAAGCGGGGCTGCTGTTTTTGGCTCAGGTTTGAGCAGCGCTGTGGCTTAGAGTCCTACCGAATTGGTTCCAGTGGCATTCGGGGAAAAGAGGACGAAGTCCTCGGCGAATCGTCGGCAACCCTTCCTTTACAAGATTAGGGAAAGTTGCCCGTTATCCGCCAATGAAGTCAGATCGTCGATTCATCCGCTCATCTGCGAGGCCGGGCACAGTCGTCCCCGACATGCTGCAATTCCGAATCAATGAAGGTTCTGACTTGCGGCCGAGGAAACCGAAAAATGCACAACGCTGAAGTTTGACGTGGCTGGCCGCGCGTTGCCCTTTGTATCTACCGAAAACGTGAATGTAATTCTCTGGGTCACTGAGTCCACGGGAATTCTGACGGTTTTTGGTTGGCCGTTGAGCGTTCCGGTCGCCCACAGTACCGTTGACACGTTGTTCCTCGTTGATTCGCGCACGAGGTGAAAGGCTTTGGTTGCTTCGGAGCGTTGCAAAAACATCGGTACTCCACCTGTTTCGTTGGCCGCGCGGATGTAAGCAGGATCTGCGGGACCACAGGCGTCAGGGCCAAAGGGCCTCGATCGATTCGTCAAGGGCTGCGTCTGCCCGAACCCTAACGAGGAAACCATACAAACAAGACCCGCACTCAGTAGGCCTCGCGCCCATGCACTCAGGGCAAGTTGTCTCGAAATCATGGAGTTCATTGCTCAATTTTAGAGCCGCACTTTCGAGGAGACATTCTTTTCTTGGGTCCAGGGATCCAAAAGTGCATGTGCTTCCGGGGAGGCTGTGCCAATCGCCGACTACGTACTCTTCTCCCGTGGTCAAAACTTCGGGGTTTCGCGACACGCGCCTGGACTGCACCGTGGCCGTCAAAATTCTTTCCTCGCATCTTCAAAGCAATGCCACTCCGCGGCAGGACTTCGAGCAGTCAGATGGTCGGCAACCCTTATCTTACCGGATTGTGAACGGGGTTTCGCGTGATCCAGGCACTATCGGGAAGACCTACCGGCCGTAGCGGTGGTTCACGGGTAGAAGTTTCACCGTAACTTCTCCGCGCCCGTTCCGAAATAGCCCTTTTCCACATTGATCTAGACTCTCGCAGCGACAGCTGCGCATCATTTTTTTCAGTAAACGCTGCATTGTTTTTATCCCATCCATCAAACCGTCGAGTTCCGCGAGCTTTCTTCGCGACAGCTTTTGCCAGCGTTCGGAAGCCCGAGTGACGTTGCGGAAACCGAAAAACAGCTGCCGGATTTCATCCAGCGTGAAACCGATTTGACGCGCCCGCTGGATAACCGCGAGCCGATAAAGCACCGTGGTGTCGTAACGTCTCTGTCCACTGATTCGCTGGGCGGGAAGAAGTATTCCAATCCGCTCGTAGTAGCGTATGGCGGACGCCTGAAGTCCGACTTGTCGCGCAACCTCGGAAATCGTTAATCGTGGCATGGCTCCATTCTAAGATCGTCGCATTTCGAATGTCACTTGGAATTGATCAATAATTTCAGAAAAGGATCCTTGCCTTAAAGTCGACTTTAAGTTGTAACGTGCGGTAGTGGGCGATGAAGCGACAAGCCGCCGCTATGAGGAGAACGCGAATGATGCGAATGAAATTGATATTTATGTTTTTGCTTGTAATGACTTCTACCAGCATTGCTCGGGCACAAATGGAAGTACTGAGGAGAACTGCTCTTGTGGTGCAAGCCGGAATGGCCGCGTCTCGGCAGAATGCCTATGAGGGCCCGGCTGCTCTTGACGCCCCGCGGGAAAAGCGCGCGCTGCAGGTTTTTTTAAAGTCGGTACAGACGCAAATCGTGTCTGCCGCCGATGCCATGCCTGCCGTCAAGTATGGGTTTGCCCCAACTGATGGTGAATTCAAGGGCGTGCGTACCTTTGGTCAGCAGGTAAAACACCTGGCAGCGACCAACCATATCTTGGCAGCTGCCGCGCTTGGCGAGGACACACCTGCCGACGCAGGCGACGAGATGGGGCCTGAAACCGTACGGACCAAAGCGGAGATTCTCGACTACCTGAATGCCTCGTTCGCGCATCTTGGCAAAGCGATCGACGCGATCGGCGAGAAGAACGTGATCGTCAAATCGTCCCCCATTTCGCCCATGAAAGATACCGAGACGACTCGCTTGGCGCTCACGGTTGAGGCGTTGATTCACGCTTTTAACCACTACGGTCAAATGGTCGAATACCTGCGGATGAATGGTATCGTACCGCCGGCGAGCCGGCCGTGAAGCAGGATTCTGGCGACATGCCGATAGCTTGCCGCTTGTCGGATCCAGAATTGCGCAAGCGTGAAGCAACGCTTCTTGCCCAATTTAAGTCCGCTGTGCTCTCAACGGAAGAACTCCCTGATGGCTATGCATTCCGCATCCTCGGGAATAAGGAGGAGATGGTGCTTGTGTGCGAATTGATTCTGGCCGAGCGCGAATGTTGCCCTTTTTTGACATTCGAGTTGACTGCCCAACCGAACATGGGGCCAGTAATCGTGCGCCTCACGGGCCCTAGCGGTACCAAGGGTTTTTTGAAAAGCATCTTATGCAATTCCGAGGAGTCCTTCTAATATTCTGGACCAGTGGTCGGCAAGAACGAAGCCGCTTGTGAACCTCCTGGAGCGCATCCAGCGGAACGCTGTTGCTTACTCAATCAAGCGGATGAATGCGAGATCGTTTTACCACGACTTGAGCAACGCCTGAAACCGAGGATCGCTACGAAGCGGGTCCAGATCCGAATCTTGTTCCGCCCAGACCTTATGCAACGATCCGGAGGAGCTTTGCGCCATCACCTTTTCGAGGCAGGAAATGGCCTCTTCGTTCAGACCCAAAAGCGCATAGCTGCAAGCTACATTGTAAAGAACCATGGGATCGTCGGGATCGACGGAAAGCGCTCGGCGCGCCCACTCGAGCGCGCGTTCTCGTTGACCCGCCTGGAACAGGCCCGCAGCCCCCAAATACAACGCCCGCGCGTCGTCTGGATGCAGCTCGAGATGCTTCTCGATGATGCGTAAAGCTCGTTGTCGTACGGCTTCTCCTTCGAGTTTGCGGCCCAGCCCGAAAAAGGTTTGGCCAAGGAGCATGGGAGACTGAAAGTCCTCCGGGTTTGCCCAGCAAGCTTTTTCGTACAATTGAGCGGCTTCTTCAAGTTCTCCTCGTTGGTAGTGCAAGCGCGCATAAAAGTAGTAAGCGTCGAAAAGCTTGGAGTTCAATCGGATCGCGGTTTCGAACTCTTTGTGCGCTTCTTCGTACTTCTTGTTCATTTGAAGCGCCAACCCGCGGGACACATGCGCTTCGGCTAACTCTGGGTCCAACTCCACCGCTTTCCGGCTGGCCACCTCCGCTTCCTTCATGTTGTCGTCGCTCGCGTCCCACCACAAGTAAAGAAACGAGCAACAATCGGCCACCCCCGCATACGCAAGGGCATACTTGGGATCGATGACAATCGCGCGGGCGAAGAGCTGCCGCGCAAAGTCGAAACTCTTGCGCCGGAAGCTGTGAAAATATTGACGCCCCTTAAGGTAGTAGTCGTAGGCTTGCACATCCGTCGTGGGAGCTTTTTCAATAGCGCGCTTCTCTTGCTCGGTGAGCATCAACTTCAGAGCCTTCGCAATGCTCTGCGCGATTTCGTCCTGAATGGCGAAGACATCCTCCATCTGACGGTCATAGCGCTCTGCCCAGACGGAGCGTGCTGTGCTGGTTTCCACTAGGCGCGCCGTGATCCGCAGCCGGTTTCCGGCGCGGCGTAAGCTGCCTTCGAGAACATACGCCGCGTTTAGCTCGCGGCCAACTTCCGGCGCAGTGACCGGCTTGTCGCGGTAGGCCATCACCGCGGAGCGAGTCAGCACCCAAAGTTCTTTGATTTTCGAAAGCTCCGTGATGATGTCTTCCGTAATGCCATCGCGGAAGTACTCGTCTTCCTTGACGCCGCCGGGATTCTCGAAATAAAGCGCAGCCAAGGATTTCTCCGCGCCTTTTTCTGCCGCAACCCGCCCTGAGTCGGATTCGTGCCTGAGCCTTCTTAGATCGTCGCGCAGTTTTGCCGCCGTTTGATAACGATCCCGCCGGCTCTTCTGGATCGCAGTCTCAATGATTTGCCCCAACTCCGCGGGGATATGTGAGTTCAATCGCGCTATGGACGAGGGAGTGCGGTTCAGAATTGCGTCAAATATGACCGCGGAAGTATGCCCTGCAAAGGGTTGCCGTCCCGTGGCCATTTCGTAGAGCACAACACCGAGACTGAACAGGTCCGTGCGTAGATCCAACTCCTCGCCGCGCGTCTGTTCGGGCGACATATAAGCAACCGTGCCCAGTGCCGTACCCGGACTCGTCAGATTATCGTGCGTGCCCGCCTGCAGGGTGTGCCCCGCCGAAACCGCCAGCGGTTCTTCTACGCTTGAACGAAAGATCTTCGCCAGCCCGAAATCCAGGACCTTGGCTTGCCCGCGCTCGGTTATGAAAATGTTCGCTGGTTTGATGTCGCGATGGACGATGCCTTTAGTGTGGGCCGCATCGAGAGCGTCGGCGATTTCGATGCCGAGGTCGAGTATCGTTTCCGTTTCTAACGGTCGGCCATTGATTCGATGCTTTAGAGTGCCGCCTTCCAGGAGTTCCATGGCGATGAAGTGACGTCCCTCATGGTCGCCTATGTCATAAATCGTGCAAATGTTCGGATGGTTCAAGGCCGAAGCGGCGCGTGCCTCGCGTCGAAAACGCTCAATCGTCTGCGCATCCTTTGCGGTTTCTTCGGGCAAGAATTTCAGCGCGAGACTCCGGCCGAGACGTGTGTCTTCGGCTTTATAAACCACGCCCATGCCGCCACCGCCGAGCTTCTCGACGATCCGGTAATGAGAAAGAGTTTGGCCGATGAGGGAGGAGGAATCTGTCACAGGACGGCAATATTAAGGTGATTCGCATATCGAGTCAACAAAGGGGTCGGGGGTCCAAACGGTCGCAAACGGCGCTCCGGACCGGTGGCGTAAAGAATTACTCGCGAGATCTTGATTTTTTACACTACTATTGAGTTCGGCAGGAAAAGCTGCACGTCCGCCCTGTTTTTCCTGAAGACAAGTTTCCCAGCTTACGAAACACCATTGAGCCCGAGATTGCTTCAGAGCAGAATCGGTGACCGGCAGCTCTCATGAGACTTGCAAAATTCTGAGCGGATTTACAGACCGTATGTTTTGCGTACGATCAGAAAAGGCCATCACTCGGTGCACACATCCCAAATTATTCAAGCCTGGGGCAAGATCCTCAACGGTGAACCACCCTCGCTTTCGATAGAAATCACCAAGGAATGCCCCTTGAAATGTCCGGGCTGTTACGCGTATGACGCCGCACATCTCGGCGGCGAACAGACATTGCGGGACCTAAGCGATCGGAGGGACCAATCGCTGGTAGATGGAGTGCTTGAAGTCGTCGATCGGCTCAAGCCTTTGCACTTATCTATCGTCGGCGGTGACCCGATGGTCCGCTATCGTGAATTGGAGTTGATGATTCCTCCGCTGCTCGCGCGCGGAATTCACGTTCAGATTGTAACTAGCGCCTTCCGAACAATGGGTCCGACGTGGGCGAGCCTGGAGCTACTGCACATCGTCGTGTCCATCGACGGACTGCAACCGGAACACGATGCGCGGCGGGCACCAGCAACCTACGCTCGCATCCTAAAAAACATCGCGGGGCAGAGCGTCACAGTTCATTGCACGGTCACCGGTCAAATGATGAAGCGGCCGAGATACCTAGCCGAATTCCTGGAATTCTGGACGCCACGCCCCGAGATCAAGAAGGTATGGTTCAGCCTATTCACGCCTCAGGTTGGCGCTCAAATGCCCGAAATCCTGAGCTCTGAGGAGCGGCAGCGGGCCATTACGGACATGATGCAATTGCGAAAGCAATATCCAAAGCTGGATATGCCGGAGGCGCTGATTCGCCAGTTCGCCTCGCCGCCAAAGAATCCCCAAGATTGTATTTTCGCGCGTACCACCCAGACCTTGTCGGCGGACCTCGAGACCAAGATCACCCCGTGCCAGTTTGGTGGAAATCCTGATTGCACGTCCTGCGGATGTATTGCATCCATGGGCTTGGCCGCCGTTGCGGCACACAAATTGGGAGGAATATTCCCGGTCAAAACCATCTTCGAATTCTCTAGCAAGATCGGCCAGAAGAGGGTGAAGTCGAGAAGAAAGCTCGAAGGGAAGTATCAAACCAAGGATCCACTTCAGATACTACAGACAAAGGCATCAGGTTGCGGCAACCTGGAACAAGGACCCAAGTAAACTGTGAAGAAGGCAGCTCTTTCTCGTTTGGCAGAATGCGGGGAGGGCATCGAAGCCGACGTGGAATCAGCCCAACTCCATGTCGTAAAGAACGAGATGTGTCCATCGATTGAAACAGCAATGCACGCCATCCTTCCCCAGCGTGTTGTCCTCGACGTGCACTCGATCAACACCATTGTGTGGGCAATACTTCTCGGCGGGCCCCGCCAACTCGAAGAACGGCTCGATGGCCTACGCTCGAAATGGTCTGATCAGCTGAGTCTCTAAGATTCTTCTAGTTGACATTTCTAACTTGTCGGCTTCTCAGGCCTTTTTATCGCGGTAAAAGCGGTTCAGCCCAAATGAATCAGTTTTGCTTCGGTGATCGCGGTGTGTTCACGGATCGGGCCAAGAATTTCTTCAGACACTGTTCCATCAAGACGAACCAAAGATACGGCTTCAGCGCCAACTGTCGCTTCGCGGCGGCCCAGGGCAAACGTTGCGATGTTCACTCCCTGCTTGCCAAGCGTTGAGCCCACGTGGCCGATCACCCCGGGCTTGTCGTTGTTGCGCAGGTACAGCATGGTGCCGTCCAGTTGCGCTTCCACTGGAATGCCATCAATGCGAATCACGCGCGGAGTTCCATCGTGTAGCACTGTTCCTTCGGCGCTGAATCCAGGTTCGCCCGACTTGGCGGGCAGAGCCGCTACCTCCAATGTGTGCTGGAAACCGTGCTCGCGCCGCCGCGTTTCTTCTTCCACCGTCAAGCCGCGCGATGCTGCAATCGCTGGAGCGTTTACCACATTTACTTTCTCGTCTAAAACCGCATTCAACAACCCAGCCAGCACGGCGCTTCGCAACAGGTGCGTTCCCAGGTCGGCCAGTTCTCCCGCGTAGCGAATTTTCACGCGCGCCGGCCGCGTGGCCGCCGCTTGCGAAACGAGTGAGCCCAGTCGTTCCGCCAGAGCAAGATAGGGCCGCACGCGCCGATATTGCTCCGGAGACAGTGCGGGTAAATTGACAGCATTTCGAATGATCCCTTCCTGCAAATAGTCTCGGACTTGCACCGCGACCTGATTGCCCAGTTCCTCCTGCGCCTCCGTCGTCGACCCCGCGACGTGCGGCGTGCAAATTACATTGGGCAATCCCACCAGTGGTGAATTTTTCGGAGGCTCTTCGGCAAAAACGTCGAGCGCCGCGCCGGCCACGTGGCCGGTCTTCAGGGCCGCGGCCAGATCGGCTTCGTTGATCAATTCACCGCGCGCGGCGTTCACAATGCGTACGCCCTTTTTCATCATGGCGATGGACTGCGCGTTGATCATGTTCTTCGTGATCGGGCTGACGGCGGTGTGAAGCGAAATGAAATCGCTCTGTTGCAGCAATTCCTCCAGCGGCACCAACTCGACGGAATATTCCTTCGCTGCCGCCTCGCTGATAAAGGGATCGAACCCAATCACACGCATATCAAATGCGTTCGCGCGGATAGCCACTTCGCCACCGATGCGCCCCAAACCGATCAGACCCATGGTTTTTCCGCGCACTTCCGCGCCGGAAGAAGACTTCTCCCACTTTCCCTCGCGCATGGACGCATCAAACTTGGGCAACTGCCGCACCAACGCCAGCAGTAACGCGAAGGTATGCTCGGCTACGCTCACCGAGCTGCCTCCCGGCGTGCTCATCACCAGGATGCCGCGCTTGGTGGCCTCGTCCAGGTCGATGTTGTCAACGCCGACGCCGGCGCGCCCCACGACCCGTAGCTGCGGCGCTTTGTCCATCAGTTCGGGCGTCACCTTCGTGGCGCTGCGCACGATCAAGGCGTCCGCGTCCGCAAGCTCACCGCCGAGGGTGTCTTTGGTGGTCTGCACGATCTTCCAGCCCGTCTGCTTCAGCAGCTCCACGCCTCGCTCGCTGATCTTGTCCGCTACGATGACTTTCATCTGTCCTCTTTTCGGGGTAAAAGCCGCCATCGACCAGCGGTCTCTTCCCATATTCTGAAAACATTCCAAGTTACTGTGTGGCCTGCCTGGTGTCAATGCGGCCGGCCCATCGCGTGTCGCGCTCGCGCCGATTGCCGCACTCGATTTCGTGTGTTGCGCTGTGCGCAACGATGGCCGGATCCGGATATGTTCATGGCCCGTGATTCCTTCCGCTGTTGCCTGCGCTTGTCCTACCTGAGCGTCATTTTTCTGTTTTTTCCGCTTGTGATATCGAATAGGTGGAAACATTCCGTCCATTCAAGTCGGCTCTGCTATAGTTTTTGAAGGGGAGCCATACATGACTCTGTCGGAGCAAATTCAGAAGGACATTGTCGCTGCGATGAAGGCGAAGGAAGAAATGCGGCTCAGCGTGCTGCGCATGATCAAATCATCATTGCAACTGAAAGAAGTGGAAAAAATGCGGCCGCTGGACGCGACCGAATCCATCCAGTTGCTGCAAACTCTCGCGAAACAGCGTAAGGAATCCATCGACCAGTTTGGGAAGGGCGGCCGGCAGGATCTCGTCGACAAAGAAACGAGCGAGCTCAAGATTCTTGAGTCTTATCTGCCCCCCGGAGCTTCGGACGCGGAGATGGACGCGGCCATCAGCAAAGCAATCGCCGATGTGGGCGCAAATTCCATCAAACAGATGGGCGCCGTGGTGAAAGCCGCAAAAGAAGCTCTCACCGGCAAAGCCGTCGACGGCAAGGGGCTTAGCGACCGCGTGCGCGATCAGCTGTCCAAACTCGGCTGAGCCACATAAATGGCGCACGCCGCCCATTTGTCTCAAGAGAGGGCCCACCACGGCAAAAACCGGACATGCCTTTATCTGACTTGATTCCGGTCCGCTACGCTGAAGACCAGGCCGGCTACGTGAGCATGCGGCCCGTCGTCAAACAGACGTTTCGTCTCAGCGAACTAACGGACATGGTCGTTAGTGCCGTCGGCAAAGACGCTGCTCGCGTCCAGCAAATTTTTCGCACGGGGACGGTTCTGTACAACGGCTATCACTACTGGTGGGATCCGCTGCCTGCCGAGCTTCCGGAAATCGAATCTCTCGTAGCCAGTTTCCCCGATGACGATCCGTCTCGCCCCTACGATCCCGCGAAGGTTACCGCGATCCTGCTCGAAAGCGGAGGCGGCGCACAGCGCAACTTTGTCGAACTCCCGAGAAATGACGCGCAGCAGAAAAAACTCTTCGCCAGACTCTCGCCGTGGGACGTACTGCTACAAGTCGCTGCAACCGGCCCGCCGCGGTATGAAGAATACTCTTATGCTCGCCGCGCTGATTTGTTCCGGCTCACCCTACCGTTCGACCGTGCCCAGCAACTCCTAGCCGCCATGCTCGAAGCTGCCCCTCGCGGCCTGCGCCATAGCTGGCGCACGCTTCGCCCTCCCGCGGTTCTCACCTTTATTTGTCCACGGTGAAGGCTTTGGCGGGTATGGGTTAAGATGGCGCCCGCGAAACCACGTTTCGGCACGGGATCCGCTCGAAGCCAAGCAAGTACGTAAGCGACCGTTTCTCCGATTGGGGCGGCGCAGCTCTGTGAGAGACCTGAGTACTTAATATTTTAGTCATTACGAGCGAACTCCATAATTGCCAAGTGTACTTCCGCCGTCCCGCCACCTTTCACGAATCCCTTCCCCCCGGCCCCCGCCTGGGTCATAATCCCCCGACACAAGCTTCATTCGTATCTCGAGCGATTCATCGGGGAGGACACGGTGGGCGACCGTCCATGGAATTCCACGGCACCAGCAAGCGAATTTCGCAGTTACGTGCCGGCTTCGCAGACTCTGACGGAGTTTTCGTTCCGTGCCGTGGTGCTCGGCGGCATCTTTGGACTGCTCTTCGGCGCCGTCTCCGTCTATGTCGGATTACGCGCGGGCCTGACGGTTTCCGCCTCGATTCCCATTGCCGTGCTTTCCATCAGTATCCTTCGCGCCTTCGGCCGTTCCACGATCCTCGAAAACAATATCGTGCAAACCACCGGCTCGGCCGGCGAATCGCTCGCGGCTGGAGTGATGTTCACGCTCCCGGCGCTCATTTTCCTCGGCTTCGGCTCCGAATTCACCTTCTGGCGCATTTTCCCCATGGCGTTGCTTGGGGGGTGGCTCGGCGTTTTGTTCATGATTCCACTCCGGCGTCAGCTTATCGTGAAGGAGCATGGCAACCTGAGTTTTCCCGAAGGCACAGCGTGCGCGGATGTGCTGGTCGCTGGTGAAAAGGGCGGTTCGTTTGCGGGACGCGTCTTCTGGGGACTGGGCCTCGGCGGCGTCTACACCTTCCTGATGAAAACTGTACTTGTATGGACGGAACAACCAGAAGGTCGTCCCAGTTGGTATCCCGGATCCAGTTTTCGCGCCAACATCACATCGGAATATCTCGGGGTCGGCTACATCATTGGCCCGCGGGTTTCCGGTATTTTGTTTGCCGGAGGCATCGTCTCCTGGCTGGTCATCATGCCGGCGATCAAGTTTTACGGGCAGCTTGCGGGCAACACGCCGCTTTATCCTTCCACGATTCCGATTCCGCTGATGACCCCGGACGACATGTGGCGGAGCTATATTCGCCCGATGGGCGCGGGTGCCGTCGCTGCAGCGGGATTGATCACGCTGCTCCGTACTCTGCCCACGATTATCGCCGCTCTTACGGCTGGTCTGAAGGATGTCCGCTCGCAAAACGGCGAGGAATCCGTCACGACGAGCCGCACCGAACGAGACACACCGATGCGTTGGGTGATTCTCGGCTCCATCGTCATCGTCGCCATGATGTGGGTGCTTCTCACGTTTCACCCGATGAAGGGCGCGCAGACGGAGTGGTATCAAAATCTGTTCGCCGGCATCTTCGTCGTGGTCTTCGGCTTTCTTTTCGTCACTGTCGCGAGCCGCATCAGCGGACTCCTCGGCAATTCCTCCAATCCGATCAGCGGCATGAGCATCGCCACGCTGATGGCCACCTGCGCTATTTTCCTCCTCGCGGGCTGGACCGCACCGAACTATGCCGTGCTTGCTCTCATGATCGGGGGCGTGGTTTGCATCGCATCGGCGATTGCCGGCGCCACATCTCAGGATTTGAAGACCGGCTTCCTCGTCGGCTCCACGCCTTTCTGGCAGCAGATGGGTTTGCTGATCGGCGTCACCGTTTCCACAATCGCCATCGGCGGCACGCTCAATCTGATGAACAAGGGCCTGGAAAAATATCTCCCTACGGAAATTCCGGTGAGTATCGCTTCCCTTCCCACCGGAGCGAAAGTCGAGCGCGAATCCTTCACCTACAAGGACAAAAGCTACATGCTGATTAACTCGCTCGGCTCCAGCGTGATTCCCGACGGCGAATACCTCTACGACCGAGACACGCAGCGGATTGAGTATCAATGGGCACAGGGTATTGGCAGCGACAAAGCGCCTGCTCCTCAAGCGCGTTTGATGGCTACCGTCATCAGCGGCATCCTCACACAGCGTTTGCCGTGGCGTCTGGTTCTGATGGGGGTGGCAATGGTCATCGCCATTGAGATTCTGGGGGTTCGCTCGCTGGCGTTCGCTACGGGCCTGTACATTTCCGTGGCTACCACGGCCACCATGTTTGCCGGAGGCTTGATCGCATGGGCGGTGCAAGCGTCGATGAAAGAAAAACAGGAGGGCAGCAGCGAGGCTAGTCCTGGCGCTCTCTACTCGAGCGGCCTGATTGCCGCCGGAGGCGTTTTTGGACTTCTCGGCATCGGCATCAATCTGTTGCAGGATCCGGAGATCGCCAATCACGTGCCGGGTTGGGTTGCCGGAGCGCTGCGCTTGCCGTGGAGAGCGGATCTTTTCTCCTTCGGCCCGAAGCTGGTCGGTTCGCTGGCCAACAGCAATCTGTTCGCGGTGTTTATGTTCCTGCTGCTGTGCGCTTCGCTTTTCTATTTCGCGCGTAAGAAGCTCGATTAGCGGGCTGGTTTTGCGCCCGATCTTGAAGGACAACCTCAGCACGCGGAGTTCGTAATCGTGTCAGCGCTCGCGAACCTTGAACCTCAACTTGTATGGAACCATTTTGAAAGACTAGCGGCCATTCCTCGCGCGTCTAGGAAAGAAGCTGCCGCTCGAGAATACATCCGCGGCATAGCGGCAAGCTCGAGCCTGGAGACCGTAGAAGACCCCGCCGGCAATCTCATCGTTCGGAAACCCGGCCGTCCTGGCCGCGACTTTGCTCCGATGGCCTTACTGCAAGGCCACCTCGACATGGTCTGCGAGAAAAACGAGGGCACGGTTCATGATTTCGACGCCGATCCCATCAAACTCCTGCACGATGGCGACTGGCTGAAGGCCGACGGCACAACTCTTGGCGCCGACAATGGCGTTGGCGTGGCTGCAGCTCTCGCTGTGCTGGAAAGCAAAGACATTTCCCATGGTCCTCTGGAGTTCGTATTCACCATCGACGAGGAGACCGGACTGACCGGCGCCGCACAATTTCAGCCAGGCCTGCTGAAATCCAAGTACTTCCTAAATTTGGACACCGAAGAAGAGGGTCAGCTCTGCATCGGTTGCGCCGGCGGTATCAACACCATTGCTCGCCGCAAAGTGAAGCTTATTCCAGCCGGCGCCGGAACCGCCTGGCGAATCAAAGTGTCGGGCTTGCGCGGGGGCCATTCCGGTGTCGACATTCACCAAGGCCGGGGCAACGCGGTGCAAATCCTAGGCAGTATTCTCCAGGATTTGCTGGAGCGCGTGCCCCTGAAATTTTCGAGCATCAATGGCGGCAGCGCGCACAATGCCATTCCCCGCGAGGCCGCGGCGGTGATTGTGATCGAGCCGTCTCACGAGACGGAACTGAAATCACTGGTGGCTGCCGGCGAGGCGGCGCACAAGTGCTATTTGGGAGCGTTCGATCCTGGGCTAGAGATTTCTGTCGAGCAAGCCGGGCTTCCAACAACGGCTCTGGATGCTAAGGACACGGAGAATACCGTCGCGCTTCTCACTACCTTGCCGTTTGGCGTTCTCGCCATGAGCCCCGACGTGCCTGGCTTGGTGCAGACATCCACGAATCTTGCCACCGTGAAGACGAAAGGAGATGTGGTGGAAATCATTACCAGCCAGCGAAGCTCGCTTGCCGGCGGCAAAATGGCCGCCGCTCGCACGGTGGCGACGAGCGCACGCTTGGCTGGCTACGAGGTGGAGAACAGCAACAGCTACCCCGGATGGAAACCGGAACCGGACAGCGACCTGGTGCGCAAGCTTCAGGAAGTACACCAAAAAGTTTTCGGCCGTCCGGCCAATCTTATTGCCATGCACGCGGGCCTGGAGTGCGGTGTCATCGGCGAAAAATATCCCGGGATGCAGTTGATCTCCTTCGGCCCTACAATCGTGGATCCTCACAGCCCGCACGAACGCGTGAAAATCTCGTCGGTCGAGCATTTCTGGATGTGCCTGAAGAGTGTTCTCGAATCCCTCTAGCGCCGGGTGCGTCCGTGAACAACCTGGCGTTTTGTCCTGTTAGCATGCTTCACCGCGAACCTATCCGACTGCCAATTCTTCTCCGACTTCTACTCTCCGCGCTCCGTTTCCGGACCGGGTTGAACGGCTGTCCTGGGAGTGCGTTCTGGACTGCTTTCCGGTCTCCAGCTTGAACCGGCCCACGAGTGCCCGCAGGTTGGTGGACATCTCGCTCGTGGTCGCCGCTTGCTCTTCCATTACCGTCGCGATCGTCCGCGAGATCGTGTTCACCTGGTCGACTACGGCCCCTTGGCGTCCGCCTGAATCGCTTCGATCTTACGGCCGACGCCCTCCGTCGCTGCCGCCGTTTGTTTCGCCAACTCCTTCACTTCCTTCGCCACTACCGCGCATCCCTCTCCCACTTCTCCCGCCCGCACCGCTTGCACCGTCGCATCGAGCGCCAACAAGTCCATCTTCTGTGCCATCGATCATCGCCCAGCAAAGCTCTCGTTCGCTCAACCTATTTCTTGAATTCCAACGAACGGGAGTTTCAATTCTGCCGGGCTGTCCCGGTGCGGGTCAGCCGCCTCGACACACTCCCCGCTCCTCTCAACTCTCTTCAATTCCTCTTTTGACGGCGCGCCTTTCGTCGCCGTACACTTTCTTCATGGGTACTCGGTTCGGCGCGCCCCGCGTTCGCTTTGATTGGCGTAGCTTCATTACCCCTGCGGTCAAACTACTCGTTTTGACTTGTACCGTCGTTTTCCTGGTACAGACTCTGATCGGATTATTTCTCCCGCGGGGCGTCACCGCTCAGCTCAATTACTGGTTTGGTCTCGTCCCCAGCGGCGTGATTCCCGGTCTGCGCATCTGGCAGCCCGCCACCTACCTGTTCTTGCATGGAAATTTGTGGCACCTGCTCATCAATATGCTGATGCTGTGGATGTTCGGGCGCGAGCTGGAACTGGTCTGGGGCAAGAAAAAGTTTCTGAACTACTTTTTCATTTGCGGTATCGGCGCGGGCTTGATCACCGTGCTGGTGAAGTACCTTCCCCTTTTGGTTGGGGGAACCCGCCCTTCGGACATCCCCACGATCGGCGCCTCCGGAGCTATTTTCGGCATTCTAATTGCTAATGCCATTCTGTTCCCGGACCGGCAGATCTGGCTCTTCCCTCTTCCGATCATGATTCCCATGCGGCCGTTCGTCGCTGTGATGGGCGCCATCGAGTTTTTCTCAACCCTGAGTTCGGGTGGAGACAATGTCAGCCATCTTTGCCACCTCGGTGGCCTGTTCATCGGCTGGTTGTACATTCGCCGTGGTTCATTCCTTTTCCGGGTGCGCAATGAGATGGCCGACTGGAAATATCAGCGGAATCGCAAACGCTTCGAAGTTTATATGAAGAAATCCAAGAACGAGCCGCCCTCGGACCCCGATCACTGGGTGAACTAACTGCCAATCACATGGAACTTCATGAAGTTGGTCGTCCCTCGTCTCCCCATCGGTGTTCCCGCCACGATTCCGATCACGTCCCCTTTTTTCACCAGACGCTCCTCGACCAGTCGCTTCTCGGCGATTGCCGGCAGCGCATCTATTTTTTTTATGTCGGCGATGCTTTTGGGCGTGACACCCCATAACAGCGCCATCCGTCGCCGCGTTGTCGCCTCCGGCGAAAAAGCTACGATGGGCACCAGCGGCCGGTAACGAGACACCAGCCTCGCCGTGAATCCGCTGTGCGTGAACACGGCAATCACCTTCATATGGAGTTCCCGCGATGCGTGACAGACCAGCTCCGCTACGGTCTCCGCGACTTTCAGCCGTTCCGTCCCGGCCGGCCGCGGGAATTCCTGAATGCTTGCTTCCGCTTCTTCAATGATCCGCGCCATCATGCCGACGGCTTCCACCGGATATTTGCCCGTAGCTGTTTCCGCGCTCAGCATCACCGCGTCCGATCCATCGAAAATTGCATTCGCCACATCGGAAGCTTCCGCTCGCGTGGGCCGCGGATTCTCGGTCATCGATTCCAGCATCTGCGTGGCGGTAATTACGGGTCGGCGGTTCTCTCTTGCTCTGGCAATGATGTTTTTCTGGACCACCGGCACGCATTCCGGTTTCATTTCCACGCCCAGGTCCCCGCGTGCCACCATGACTCCATCCGCAACGCGCAGGATCTCCTCCAGGTTCTCGATGGCTTCCGGCTTTTCCAGTTTGGCAATTACCGGCGTATCCTTCTTCGCTCGCTTTACCAGTGTTTTTGCCAGCACCACGTCTTCCGGCCGCCTGACAAAACTCACAGCGATGTAGTCGGCTCCTTGTGACAATGCAAAGCGAAGGTCTGCACGATCCTTCTGCGTGAGCGCGGGCACATGCAGCTTTACGCCCGGTAAGTTGATCCCTTTGTTTTCGCCAAGCAGCCCCCCGTTTGCCACCTGGCAGACCACTTCGTGATGAGTCGTGGATTCCACTCGCAATTCGATCAGCCCATCGCTTAGCAGGATACGGTCGCCCCGCTTTACCTCCCGCGGCATGGGGTAAAAAGTTGTGTTCACTCGCGTCGAATCGCCCAGCACCTTCGCCGTGGTGATTACGAAGCGTTGGCCGGTCCGCAGCAGTACCGTTCCACCACCAGCCAGCGCTCCTGTCCGAATCTTGGGGCCTTGCAGGTCCGCCAATATTGCGATCGGCTTCTTCAGCGCCACGGCCGCTTCGCGCAAAATGGAAATGCAGTGCGCATGTTCTTCGTGGGTGCCGTGCGAGAAATTCAGCCGCGCCACATTCATTCCCGCTTGAATCAACTTGCGAATCATGCGCGGCGACCGCGTGGCGGGACCGAGAGTGCAGACGATTTTAGAATGCCGCGAAATCATCAGGTTCCTGCATCCTTAGCTCATATCTGAATTCGGCTTAGCGATAGACCGCAAACTCCGCCACGATGTGGGTGATCAGATCCACGCCCTTGGCAAAAGCTGCCAGCGGGATTCGCTCCTCGTCCCCGTGGACCCTGGCGGCGTCCTCCTGCGTGAGCGGAAAGGGCCCCAAGCCGTACGCTTGCACGTTGTGCAGGCGCAGTTGGGCGGAATCGGTCGCTCCTGTCGACAGCAGCGGCAGTACGGGCGCACCGCCGAATTCCTTGGCGCACACCTTGGTGAGCAAAGCGTAGAAAACCGTTTCCATCGAGGAATTTGGCGCCGCCAGCCCGGCGTCCGGCATCACTTCCAATTTCACCGACGGGTCGTTTACGAGCTTGTTCAAGTCGTTCAGCAGCACGTCAATGGTGTCGCCCGGCAGCAACCTGACGTTCAGCACCGCTCGCGCCTCGGACGGGATGACGTTCGTGCGCACTCCGGCTTGCAATATGGTGGGAGCAATGGTGTCTCTCATCATCGAATTCCACATCGGATTCATGTCAGAAAGCACACGTTGCGCGTGTTCGCCGCGGTCTGGCGTATCGATCACCCGCATCCACTTTGCCGTCTCGTCGTCTTCGATGGCAGATAAGGCTTCGAAATACCGCCTCACGATCGACGTCAAGTGCACCGGTGCCGTGTAGTTTCCGACTTTTTCCACGGCGGCAGCCAGGTGCACCACGGGATTATCCTTCGTAGGTGTCGAGGCGTGGCCGCCCTTGCCTTTGGCGGTCACCGAAAGATTGACAGAAACTTTTTCCTCCACTTGCAGACCGATGTACTGCACCTTGCCATTCTTCAGGACCGTTTTTCCGCCTTCGTTGATCGCGAAACCCGCGGCGATTTTGTCCCAATACTTGGCGATCAGGATTTTCAGGCTGGCGTCTCCAAACTGCTCCTCATCCGCCGTTGCCAGAAAAATGACGTCGCGGTTCAAGTGCACATTCCCGCGTTTCAGGGCGATAAACGCCGCGAGGTTTGCCGCCAGCATGCTCTTGTCGTCGATCGAGCCGCGCCCGTAAATGTAACCGTCCTTCATCACTCCGGCGAACGGATCCACAGACCATTTGCTCTTGTCGACTCCCACCACATCCATGTGCGCCACCAACAGCAGCGCCTTCGAAGGGTCCGGCACCACGCTGCTGCGCAGCCGCGCCACCAAAGCGCTCCTGCCAGGAGTCAGGTCCAGAATTTCCGGCGCAATTCCTTCTTTGGTCAGAATGCCAGCGATATATTTGGCGGCTTGCTGCTCGTTTCCCGGAGGGTTAGTCGTGTTGATCTTGATCAGCTCCATGAGCCAACCCTGCGCTTCGAGCGCGAGCGCCGTCGTATCTCCCGCCGCTGAGGGATTCTCCGGTATCCCCATTGCCGGCGGATTCGACCGCACTTGCGCGACCAACGGCGTGCCGCAGATCGCAACGACACACGGGACTAAGAAGCTCCAGCGCTTCCAGCTCACCAAGGCACCCTCCACTGTGAATCTGTTTTGCACCAACTAAATTCCATACTAACATGCGGTTTCAGCCTTCCCCGTCGGGGGCCTCCTCGGGCGGTGCCCAATGTGCACCCGCAAGAGGACCGGGGCGGACGACACCGGGTAAATTATCGGCATCTTAGTTAGATAGGACGAGGCTCGTCTATATGGCCCAGGGGGAGATGGAAATGGAATCTCGGTTCAGCTTTATTCTGCTTAAGTTTGCTGCCGTCGTCGCGCTCAGCTTGTTCCTGGTAGCCTCTACTCCGGCACAAGCTCCGGCTGGCCCTCAAGGCAATCCGCCTGCACAGCCCAGCCCCACGCCGCCTCCTGCGCCAAAGCAGGAGCCCACGGAGCAGAAACCTCAGGAACCGGGAGCCACCATCGCTGTGGAAGTGCCCGTTGTGACCCTCGACGTGATTGCCACAACGCAACACGGCGACCTGCTGACTGGCCTCAAGAAAGAAAATTTTCGGGTCCTCGAGGATGGCCAGCCTCAGATCATCACCAACGCGGGTCCATCGGATGCGCCCATTACGATGGTGCTCCTGATGGAATTCAGCGCCCGCTTCTCTGGCTGGTACTCCTATCAGGCCAAGTTTTGGGCCGACGCGCTTTTTCCCAACCTCAAACAAAAAGACTGGGTCGCGCTCGTCACCTTCGACATGAAGCCTCGCACGGAAGTGGATTTTACCCAGAATAAAGACGAAGTGCGCCAAGCGCTTTACAGTTTGTATTTCCCGGGATTCAGCGAGTCCAACGTTTTTGACGCCTTGCTCGACACCGTCGATCGCCTCAAGGACGTAAAGGGGAAAAAATCCGTTCTCGTCCTGGCCAGCGGCATAGACACCTTCTCCAGGCATACGCTCGATCAAACCTTGAAAGCGCTCCGCGGGACGGATGTCACGATTTTCTGCGTCGGCGTGGACAAACCTGTCTCGAACTGGCTTGAGTTGCAGGGCCATTTGGGAGGCATGCGGGAATTGAATTTCCTGCAAGCGGAAAATCAATTGAAGACCTTCGCCCAGATGTCCGGTGGTTTTGCCTGGTTCCCGCAATTTGACGGCGAACTGCCCGGCGTCATGCGCGATGTCACCGAGTTCCTTCGGCATCAATACACCATAACGTACACGCCGAGCAACCACACCGCCGACGGCAAGTACCGCAAAATCAAAGTGGAATTGGTCGCTCCGGATGGTAGCCCGCTCACCGTCACCGACCAAAAGGGTAAGAAGCAAAAGTGGGTGGTCTACGCCAAGGAAGGTTACACCGCCCCCAAAGGCGGCGTCGGCGACTGACGCGCTTTCCTACTTCGGCAGCACTCTCAAATCCCGCCCTGTCATGTCCGCCGGCGCGGGTTCGCCCAATATGCCGAGCATCGTCGGGGCAATGTCGCGAAGCGCGCCTCCGGGCGCCAGCTTTAACCGATCGTTCTCCGACACACAAATAAGCGGCACGGGGTTTGTCGTGTGGTAGGTGTGAGGTCCACCATTCGCCGGATCAATCATGGTCTCTGCATTACCGTGATCGGCGGTGATGATCCACGATCCGCCATGCGGCTTCAGCGCCTGATAGATGCGCCCCAGCCCCACGTCAACGGCCTCGACGGCCTTGATGGCCGCTTCCAATTTGCCTGAGTGTCCCACCATGTCCGCGTTGGCGTAGTTCATGATGATGGCGTCAAACTCGCCCTTCTCGATCGCGTTCACCACCGTATCCGTGATGCCGCCGGCGGACATTTCCGGCTTTAGGTCGTAAGTAGCTACCTTCGGCGAGGGCACCAAGATTCGCTCTTCGCCGGCGAACGGTTTCTCTATGCCGCCGTTGAAAAAATACGTGACGTGCGCGTATTTCTCCGTCTCCGCGCAGCGCAAGTTTTTGTACTGCAGCTCCTGAAATACTTGCGCCAGGATATGCTCCAGCTTTTCCGGCTGCAGGACACACTTCAGCCACGGCCAGTTCTTGTCGTACTTCGTCATACCCACGTAAAACAGGTTCTTGGGCCGCTTGGGGTCGGAGAACTTGTCGAAGTCCGGCGCTTCCAGAGCGAACGTCATCTGCCGCGCGCGGTCCGCCCTGAAATTGTAGAAAATCACGGCATCATCGTCGTGAATCAGGCCCACAGGCTGCGCCGAGGGACCGGTCCCCCGCGTAATCACGATGGGTTTCACAAATTCATCCGTCACACCCTGTTCGTAGCTGGTCTGTAGCGCAGCCACAGGATCGTTGCTCTTCGTTTCCGCTTCGCCGTGCACCAGCGCGCGATATGCCAGTTCCACGCGCTCCCAACGGTTGTCTCGGTCCATGGCGTAGTAGCGTCCCACAACCGTCGCAATCTCGCCCACACCGAGTTCGCGCATTTTCTGCTGTAACCGGCGCACGAAGTCGCGTCCGCTATTCGGTGGCGTATCGCGGCCATCCATGAAGCAATGTACAAAAACCTTCTGCACCTTCTCCTTTTTCGCCATTTCAAGAAGAGCAAACAGATGGTGGATGTGAGAATGCACGCCGCCATCGCTCAGCAAACCCAGAAAATGCAGTTGCCGTTGCCGCCCGCGCTCCATTGCTTGGTTGAACAGCGGCACCTGCTCCAGTTGCTTGTTGGCGATCAGCAAATCGATCCGCGTAATATCCATGTGGACGACGCGCCCCGCGCCCATATTCATGTGGCCCACTTCGCTGTTGCCCATCTGTCCTTCCGGCAAACCCACAGACGGCCCCGACGTTTGGATCAGCGTGCTTTGAAATTTTCGCAGCAGTTCGTCATAGTTGGGCTTCCGCGCCAGCGCGATCGCGTTTCCCTGCGTCTCCGCGCGACATCCCCATCCATCCAGCACCGTCAGCACAAGCGGTTTCGGTCGTTTTCCCATGGCTCCCTTTACCTGCGAACACAATTCAAACTTCGAAACCTAGGTTACTTTCACTTTTCGCCAATCCTCAGACATACCGGCTGTTCGGTTGAAACTACATCGTAAGTTCAGTGAGTTTGCCAAGAAAAAGATGCTGGCAACTGCTCCGCTCTATGAAATGATCGAAAGGTTCCATGCAGCAATTATCTTGTGGCAAATTCGCGAAGGGCGGCCAGCAGACGTTCCACTTCTTCGATAGTGTTGTAGTGCACTAGTCCGATGCGCAGCAGACCACCCAGCGATTCCACGCCGAGCCGTTCCGTAAGATTCAACGCGTAATAGTTTCCGTCCCAAGTGAAGATGCCGCGCTCCCCGAGAAACGCTGCGATGGTTGTTGGGTGGTGATTTCCGATCCTCAGCGAAACTGTCGAGCAGCGCTCCGCGAATCGTTTTGGATCCGTGATTCCATAAATCCGCACGCCGGGAATCGTGACCAAGCCTTCGATCAGGCGCGAAATCAGCCTGCGCTCGTAGGCCACTGTCGCGCGGTAGGCCGCCGCCAGCGCGTCTCGGCGAGTCGTCGCGGACGAGTCGCTGTGACGGCCGACGCCTGCGATGTATTCCACGGCCGCGCCGATTCCGGCAATCAATTCGTGGACCTGCGTGCCCGATTCCCAGCGATCCGGGATCTGCTCGGTGCATGGGCGCACCTTATAAGGCCGGAAACCCTGCAAACGCTGGCGCTTTCCGTAAAGCGTTCCCGTGTGCGGTCCAAAAAACTTGTACGGCGAACACACCAGAAAATCACAATCGAGCTCCTTCACGTCGATCAGACCATGGGGCGCGTAGTGCACTGCGTCGATATACACCAGGGCACCCACGGCGTGTGCCCACCGCGTAATTTCCCCCACTGGGTTGATCGTGCCTGCGAGATTCGACGCGTACCCCACAGCTACAACTTTGGTTCTTTCGTTCAGCTTGCTCTTCAAATCGTCCAGGTTCAGGGTGCCGTCCTCTTCGTGAATATCCGCTTGGCGGACGACTGCGCCTTTCTCTTCCAACGCTTTCCAAGGCGAAAAGTTGGCGTCGTGGTCCAACGTGGTCAGCAGAATTTCGTCACCGGCTTTTAACTCGCGCCCGATCGCCCTCGAAATCGAAAACGTGATCGTGGTCATGTTCTGGCCGAAGACTACCTCTTCGTGCTCGCAATGGAAAAAGTCTGCCATAGCCGCGCGAGTGTTTGCGATCATCTCGTTGGTGCGTCGGCTGGTAAGGAACGCGCCGCCCGTGTTGGCATTCGCGCCCATCAGGTAGCTCTGAATCGCGTGCATCACCTGCGTCGGCACCTGGGTGCCCGCAGGCCCATCCAGAAACGCCGCGGGATGGCCGTTCACTTGTGTTTGCAGCGAAGGAAATTGCGACCGGACCCAGGCAATATCCAGGGCGTTGACGGCGCTTCGATCCAATCGAGCTGTGCTCATTGTCCCTTCTTTGGGAAACTCGGCTTTAGACAATTTGCGTTCGTTCTCCCGTCCAGTTTCTCACAGAGAGGCCGAGGCATGTATCCTCGAAATGAGCAGATTCATCCTACAGAAAGATGTTCGGGGAGCGGTGATGCAATTCGCACGTTTGGGAAACACAGGATTGGCAGTTTCGCGCTTGGCCTTCGGCAACATGACCTTCGGCACGGATTCTCGCTTTCCTTCCGTGGCGAAGGTTGACCTGGACACGGCGCGCGCCATGATCCACCGCGCTTTTGACGCAGGCGTAAATTTCTTCGATACGGCAGACGGCTACTCGAACGGCGAAGCCGAGAAATATCTGGGCGAGTTCCTGGGCGAGAAGCGCAAGGAAGTCGTGGTGGCTACAAAGTGCGGCTTTCGCTCCGGCAAACCGATCACCCAAGCGGGTCTGTCTCGCCGACACATCTTTGAAGGGTGCCACTCCAGCCTCAAGAAACTCAATACCGACTGGATCGACCTGTATATCGTTCACAAGGTGGATCCGTTCACGCCTGTCGAAGAAACCCTCGAAGCGCTGAACGACTTGGTGCACTCGGGCAAAGTTCGCTACATCGGATTTTCCAACTGGCCGGCGTGGAAGGCGGCGACAGCACTCACGCTGCAGCGGGAACGCGGATGGGCGCAATTCACCAGTGGCCAGATGTATTACTCCCTACTCGCCCGGGACCTCGAGCATGAATTCGTTCCGTTTCTCCGCGCAACAGGCACCGGCATGACCGTTTGGAGCCCGCTCTCCAGCGGGTTTCTCAGCGGCAAATACACGCGCGAATCCTTTGACGACAAGGAAAACCGCCTCTCCGGCTTTTCCTTCCTGCCACTCGACAAGGATCTGGGCTTTCGGCTTATCGAGGAAATGCGCCAGATCGCCAAGCCGCACGGCGCTACCGTCGCGCAGATCGCACTCGCGTGGCTGCTGGCCAAACCTTACGTCACGAGCGTGATTATGGGCGCGTCCAAGATGCATCAATTGGAAGACAATCTCAAATCAGTCGAAGCGCAACTGCGCGAAGCAGAACTCGCCAAACTGGACGAAATTACCGCACCTCGAACGCAGTACCCTAACTGGTTCACGGAGATGACCCTCGACCCGGAACACAAACAGGCGTTGCGGCCTGCGTGATACCATTCTGTTAGCAGAGCTCCCACTCATGCCGCGACAGCGCCGGCTATCAACTCCGCGCTGTGTTTCACCTTGAGGTTTCCATGCCGGACGCTTTTCCTGTCACCGAGCGCACCCGCGTTGTGCGCGAAGCGAATCGGGCTGTCTATGATCGCGAAGCGATTTACAGCGTTTTGGACGAAGGCCTCGTTTGCCACGTCGGCTTTGCTGTGGACGGTCAACCTTTCGTCATCCCCACCATGTTTGCGCGCGTCGGCGATTTCCTCTATTTTCACGGCTCGGCGGCCAGCCGCATGCTTCGCGGCCTCGGTTCGGGCCTACCGGTCTGCATCACGGTCACGCTCATTGATGGCCTGGTGCTCGCGCGCTCGATATTCAACCATTCCATGAACTACCGCTCTGTCGTTGCGCTTGGCCAAGCCACGCCGATCGATGATTCCGCTGAAAAGTTGTCGGCGCTGCACGCGTTCACGGAAAAACTGATTCCTGGCCGCTGGAACGATGCGCGGCAACCCAACGAACAAGAATTGAAGGCCACCAGCATCCTCAAGCTTCCGCTCACAGAACTGTCCGCGAAAGTCCGCACTGGCGTGGTAGAGGACGACGCCGAGGACTACGCATTTCCCGTTTGGGCGGGGATTATCCCCCTCGAGCTCTTCGCCGGACCAGCGGAACGCGATGATCGTTGCGACCCTTCAATTCCCACTCCCGCCTACGCGCTACATTTCCGGAGTGAACGATGAATCCTTTTGTTCCCGCTCCCGTCAAAGCCACCGTCCAATTCAGTGCTCTCGAAGCTTTGGATATTCGCACCGGGACCATCGAGCGTGTCGAAGAAGTGCCGAGGTCGGAAAAGCTCATGCGCTTGATCGTAAACTTTGGCGATCACACGAGAACCATCCTCGCCGGCATTCGCAAAGAACGCGGAAACCCGCAGGAAATTGTAGGCAAACAGGCCTTGTTCGTGGTGAATCTCGAACCGCGAAAAATGGCCGGCGAATTGTCGGAGGGAATGCTCTTTGATCTCGGCTACGTGGACGGCATAACGCCCGTGCTGGCCATGCCGGAGCGCGCCGTCCCGAACGGTACGCGCGCCGGTTAGCTTGCCTGCACGGCGCGAAGAAAATCGGCGAGCAATCCGTACGCCGTAGCCTCCAGCCCCGGCACGTGCTCCATCAACGAAAGCCCGAACACATCCAAATCGAAGCGAATCGCCGAGCTGGTTCCTTCCAGCCCCGCCATGGGATCGGACAATAGCAACAATTCCGGCGCCACGCGGCAATCCACGCCGTCGCCGCGACGCTCCGCGCGGCACACCAACTTGTAGCGCATCCCCGCCGCCCGCACGGAACGAATCTTCTCCTCCGTCAATTGCCGGATTCCTGTGCGTTGTACCTGATTGATGTGTGTCGGAATGCCCATGAGCACGGTCGCAATCGCTGCCACCTTCACGGCGGAGTCCCAACCATCCAGGTCTTGCGTAGGATCGGTCTCCGTAATCCCCATGGTCTGCGCGCGCTTCACGGCATCGTCAAAGGAACGGCCCCTCTCCACTTCGGTCAGGACAACGTTGCTCGTGGAATTCAGCACCCCGAAAAAACCGCGCAGCTCAGTGGCAGGCAAGCCTTTCGAGAACAGGGAAAAAATAGGGACACCGTCCATCACCGTGGATTCAAACAGAAACTGTCGTTTTTTCTCTTTGGCGAGCGCAGTCAATTCACGATAACCGTGCACAATCGGGCCTTTGTTCGCCGTGATCGCATGGGCGCCCGATTCGAGCGCCGCCATCAGATGCTCAATGGCCGGCTGACCTGTGGGCGCATTCAGGGAAGTCGCCTCGAACAACACGTCGGCTTTCGCATGCTCCAACCATTCCCGCACGTTTCGCGCGACAAGTTTGTCGTTCGGGAGATGCCCCGCCAACGCTGCCAATGGGTTCATCCCATCCGGGTCGCAAATCCATCCGATGCGGCGGGAGGCTACGCCCGTCAACCGCCAGCGCACGTCATACTTGCGCCGAAGCTCCGTCTCTTTCGCGATCAGCATCCGCAAAAAAGCCCGCGCCACATCGCCAAATCCCACAATTGCCAGGTTATAGGATGGAATCGCGTTCTCTCCCGAACTTGAAATGACACTTCAGAGACTATTGACCGGGAAATGAAACAGTAAGGCAGCTAACGACCGGCACCGCCTACTTCGCTAGCGCCGATAATTTCGCCGCCGCCGTGTTGATTAGCGCGGACTCGCTTTCCAGCACTTGAGCCACGCGTGCCGCGGCCTGCTCCGCTTCCTTCCATTTTTTCTGTTCCAGATTTTCGCGCACAGCCGGAATGGCCTTTGCCGCATAGCCGGTATAGGCTCCTGGCGCGTACAGTTCGTGTTTGTACCAGAAACGCCCCGGCAACCCTTCGGGCGTCGTCAGTTTTCGTTCGCTCTGAATGAGCAATTCATTCACCTCTTGCAGCGAAGCACTGGCCAGTACCGCGCCACCGTTCGCGCTCACCTTGTCCAGAACTTTTTGATACTCCGCGGAGCTGCGTCCCAAATCTTCCACGGCATTGTCGAGCGGCGCGAAGTTCAAATGAGGCGGAATCTCCTCTTTCTTCGGAGTCACCCAAGTCTCGCGCGGGTCCGAAGTCGCCTCAAACAAGCCTTCCTGAATTTTCAGGTTGCGTTCCTGGATTTCGTCGCGCTGCTGCCCGGCGAACTTCTCCACTTCGCGGACATACATCTTCACATCGTCGGCAAAATCCGCGAATTGAAAAGGCAAAAGATCGGCGTCCGCCATGCGCATGATCGCAATCCCACCCGTCTGGCTGAGCGCGCGGCCATACACGAAATCGTAGTCGCTGAAATGCGTGTACCAGTAAAAGTCGTCGTAGATCGAGTGATAGATTCCGCCGTGATCCTCTCCCCCGTAACCGATGCCGATCGACGCGATGCCCGCAAAATTGATGAACGGAGCGTGATCCGATCCGCCGCCGAGCATGTCCAGCCGCATATCATGCCGCTCGAGCAATTCCCGGCGTTCCTCCGCGGTGCTCGCTTCTGCGATTCCCCGTAACTGCGCGCGCTTCCAGACGGATAACTTGGTCTCCGGATCCTGAACGTCGCGCGCTACATCGTTCATGAAGTGTTCGAGTGTGTGAGAGCCTTCCATCTCCAGATACCCGCGGCTGTTGCTGTCCGAGTTGACGTACATCACCGCATGTTGGCGCAACTCATCCACATGCGTTTCCACCCACTCCGTCGACCCGAGCAACCCAGGCTCTTCGCCATCCCACGCGCAATAAATCATGGTGCGCTTTGGCTTCCATCCTTGCTTTAGCAACTCTCCCATAGACCGCGCCTCCTCTAGCACGGTCACCATTCCCGAAATTGGATCCTCCGCCCCGTTCACCCACGCGTCGTGGTGATTCCCACGAATTACCCACTCGTCCGGATACGTCGAGCCAGGAATTTTGGCGATCACGTCGTACAGCGGCTTCATATCCCAGTTCGAAAACATTTTCAGATGAACCTTTGCCGGTCCCGGTCCGATCCGATACGTCATCGGCAATCCGCCGCGCCAATCGCGCGGAGCGACCGGACCGCCGATAGCTGCCAGCAGCGGCTCAGCGTCCGCATACGAAATCGGCAGCACTGGAATTTTCGTCAACGACTGCGCGTCCTTCAGCGGCACACGCTTGGCGTCCGCCGTGGCTCCGATTCCCGGCGTCAGCGGATCGCCCATAAATACCGCGCTGTCCTGTACGCTGCCGCGTTGCACTCCGTCCTTCGGCCGCCACGGCCCTTTCGGAAAAGTCTCGCCACCGGAATATCCGTCATCGTGCGGATCGGAATAGATGATGCAACCGACCGCGCCATGCTCCGCTCCCACAAGCGGCTTGATTCCGCGCCAGGACTTGCCATAGCGCGCAATCACAATGGCACCCTTCACGGAGACACCGCGGTGCTCCAGCACCTCATAGTCTTCCGGCACACCATAGTTCACGTAGACCAGCGGCGCGGTCACGTCGCCGTCAATGGAATACGCGTTGTAGGTGGGCAATTGCTCCGCTGTTTGAGAGGACGTGGGATCCCCTTCGACCGGCGGCTCCTGCAACTTCGCGGTGAAGTGCGGTCCGCCGTCCACGAGTTCGACCAACCTTTCTTTGGGCGTAGGGTAGAGCACCGTGAACGTTTCGATGTGCGCGTCCAGTCCGAATTCCTTGAACTTGCCAAGCAGCCACTCCGCGTTGTCCTTGTCGTATGGTGAGCCGACATTGTGTGGCCGCGCTGTTAGCCGTTCCATATACGCGCGCAAGTTTTTCGGATCGGGAATCGCGCGCATCTTGTCTTCCCACTGGCGCTCCGTGGCCGATGATGCGGCGGAATACCCATAGAGCGGAGCATCATCCGCCGTTACGCGAGATCGCACTGGCGCGAGCGATACACCGCCAAGCACAATCCCAGCAATCAAGAACGTCCGCAATGATGTTTTCACGAAGAGTCCCCTAGGCGTCAGGCAGGAATTATTTCCTGAACCTTGCAGACATGCAAGCCGCTATTTTGGCGGCGATCACTTCATCGCCGATCAAGCTAATTTCGAAAGGAGTTCCTCGACGATTCTTTCCGGCTCTTCGGCAATGTCCACGACAATCGCATCCCTCGGTTCTTCCAGAACCGCAAACTGGTCGTCCAGAATTGCCTCTCCGGCAAAGTGCCCGGTCCTGTGCCGAAGCCGGCTCGCAATCAGTTCCTTCGAACCGCGCAGATAGACAAGTTTTACGCTCAGGCCATCCATTAATACGCGGCGGTACTCCTCATTGAGCGCGGAGCACGCCAGCACGACATTTTTATCGCTCGCGCTTTGCTTCTGAAGCTCCGCGTGCATCGCGCGCAGCCAAGGCAAACGGTCTGCCTCCGTCAAGTGTTCTCCACGATGCATCTTCTCCTTGTTTGCCGCGGAATGAAAATCGTCCGCTTCCAGGTACACCCAGCCGAGGCGCGAGGCTAGCATCCGCCCGATGGTGGTCTTCCCCGATCCCGCCACTCCCATCACCAAAACAATCATTTGCTTTTCCCGTTTGTAGGATAACATCCGCAGTTTTAGTGGACAGAGCCAGCATGACGGAGCGACGGTGAGCCAGGCCAAGGCCGAAATCAAAAAAGCGGGGCTGCTGTATTGCGTCTTCGTGATGTTCGCCTATACCACCGGCGGCCCGTTCGGCCTGGAAGAAATGGTCACCACCAGCGGCCCTGGGATGACGCTGCTTTTCCTTCTGTTTCTGCCGCTGTTCTGGTCCATTCCCGTGTCGCTGGTCGCGGCGGAGCTCACTACGGCAATCCCCGTCGAGGGCGGCTTCTACCGCTGGGTGCGCTCGGGCTACGGCGATTTCTGGGGTTTCCTGGCGGGCTGGTGGAACTGGAATTCGTCCTGGCTGTTGAGTGCAAGCTACGCAGTGCTGTTTGCAGATTACCTGGCGAACTATTTCCCGTCGCTTGTCGGATGGAAGCACTACCTGGTCTCACTTGCCTTGATTGCTCTTCTCGCCTATATCAATGTTCGCGGAATTCAGATGGTGGGATTGGTCGCAACCCTGCTCGGATTCTCCGTGCTCATCCCGGTGGCGATTCTTTGTGTCATTGCCGCAACAAAGTGGCACTACAATCCCTTCCACCCGCTCATTCCACCGCACGTTCCGCCCTTCCAAGTCTTTGGCGTAGGCCTGGCTCTCGGACTGTGGCTCTATTCGGGCTTCGAACAATGCTCCAGTGTTGCCGAAGAGGTTGCCGACCCACAACGCAGCTACCCACTGGCTTTGGCCATTGTGATTCCGCTCTCGATCGCCACCTACTTCCTTCCCGCAGTGTTTTCGCTGGCGGCCCTCGGAAATTGGCAAGAATGGAAAACCGCCTACCTTTCCACCGCCGCCGAGCTGATCGGCGGACAGTGGCTTGGTTTTCTGATGACTGTCGCGGCTATGCTCTGCAACATTTCACTGTTGAATGCCACCATGCTGACAAGCACACGCATGCCGTCCTCGATGTCGGAAGACGGCTACCTTCCTGCGGTGTTTGCGTCCAAACATCCCAAATTCGGCACTCCGTGGGTCGCCGTCCTGACTTCCTCCGCCATTTGTGCGTCGCTGGCATTTCAAACCATCGCGCAATTGTTGACGGTTTACATCTGGCTCCGCATCCTGGTGACGATGCTGACCGTCCTTTCGGTCTGGCGCCTGCGCCGCCGGCAGCCGCAACTGCCCCGGCCATTTCGCATCCCGTGGGGAAACGTTGGCCTAGCCTATGTCGTCATCGCTCCGCTTCTGATGAGTGTCGTGGCGCTAGTCGGCAGCGACAAATTCGCGTTGCAATGGGGACCGCTACCGGTTGTGCTCGGTGTCTGCGCCTATTTTCTCTTTCCAAAGCTTAAAGCCGTACTCGACCGTCAACCCTCTTCGTAGGGGTCCAGCCTGCCTGCGGTAGGCAGGCACAACTTGGAACCCATTTTGGCAACAATCAATCAAGTGAAGTAATCCAAAACGCGGTAGTACATTCCCGCCAGAGGCAACGCCCAGGTATTCCCGCTGCGTAGACCGACGGGCGCCGGCGGAAAAGAAATCCTGGAAAATGGATTGTCGTCCGGATCACCGCAAATTACGCCGGCCAGCTTCGCTCCCATCCATGTGGCCGCCGCCACTCCGTGCCCGGCAAAACCCACGGCAAAGTGCATGCCTTCGATCTTTCCCGAATGCGGCATCACGTCAAAGGCAAAATCCAGCGTCCCGCCCCACACAAATTCTACTTTCGTCTGCTGCAATTGCGGATAAACCTTGATCATTCCCTGCCGCAACAGCTCGGCGCTCTTTCTCACCGTGTTTTCGGACTCCGGGAAAAATGCTGCGCGCCCGCCGAACAACATGCGATTGTCCGGGGTCAGCCGGTAGTAATACAAAAAATGTTTGGAGTCATAGATCATGCGGTTTCGAGGGCTCAACTCGCGCGCCAAGTTCGCCGGCAGAACTTCCGTCGCAATGATATACGACCCGATCGGAATCACCTTCTTCCGCAACGCCAGTGTGGCCGAAGTGGTGTACGCGCCGCTGGCAAGGAGCACTTCCCGTGCCAGCAACGAGCCGTGCGAAGTGAAAACTCGAAAACGCCGGCTGCCGTTGGCTACCTCGGGCTTCACGCCGACGACCCGGGTGTGGTCGTACAGTGCCGCCCCGGCACGCTGGGCGGCCTTCGCCAATCCCATGACATATTGCGCAGGGTTCAAACCGGCGCTTACTTCGTCCACCAACCCTCCAAAATAAATATTCGAGCCCGTCTCCTGTCGCAATTCGCTCTTCGGAACAATTCGCAACTCGTGGTTGAATTCCTTTCTAATTTGCGCCGCAGCTTCCGAATAAGCGGCGAAGTGCGAGGCCTTGCACGCCACTTCCAAATGGCCGCATCGTGAAAACGCGCAATCGATGCGCTGTTCCTTCACGATTTGTTCGACGAGATCAATCGACTCCAGGGAGGCCGCATACATTCGCCTGGTGACCTCGCGGCCATAACGCGCGATAAGTGTCGGCACCGGCAGCTTTAGCCCGGTCAGCACCATACCGCCATTCCGGCAACTCGCGCCCCAGCCGAAGTGCTCAGCTTCGAGTAGCGCTACACGCACACCGCGCTTGCCTAACGCACGCGCGGCCGAGAGCCCGCAAAACCCGCCGCCGACAACTGCCACGTCAACGCGATCCGGCAAGCCATCGCAGGTTCCCGGCGCGCGGTCCGGCACCGTCTCCAGCCAATAATTCGTCTCTTGAATGTTCATGGGGTTCTTGCGCAGATTCTAGACCGGGATTCCGGCGCAGTGCAATTCCGCCAACCGCAAAATTGTCATTCCGAGCGAGGCGAGGAATCTACTTTTAAACCGAACCGACCGCAGCATGAAATAACGGAATCGACTTCTGAATCAGACCCAACATATCGTGCTGGTTATCATGAGGAGCGCGCTTTTGGCGCGACGAAGGATCTCTACTGAAGCGGTTTGAAACGTGAGGTCCGGGGGCCCGCCAACTTGGAAAACTGCAGCTCACGCTCGCCGCAGCACGATATGGGTTATCTCCGGCGGCGCCCCAAGCCGCACCGGAGCGCCGACCGTGCCAATGCCGCGATTCACATACAACGCCGACAGCCCCTTCGGCGCATTGGGCATCAGCTTGATGGTTTCTCCCATGCGCTTCGGCTGATCCGGCATCAACAGCGGACGGTGATAGAGCCCGGCAATGTAGTCGGTGATGAAACGCGCTGGACTCAAGCTGACATCCAGGATTTCCACTTGCACCTGGCCGCCATGCGTATGGCCGGCCAGGGACAGCTCAATCCCAAGCTCCGCCGCGCGGTTGAAAGAATTCGGGTTGTGAGACAACAGGACGTTCGGCATGTCCCGCCGGACGAGCGGCTCGACATTCGCCAACATCTGCATCTTCCGTCCGCTCGGCGTCCGCTCGCGCTGATAATCCACGCCGATCAAATTCAACATCGCTCCCCGGTAGGAAACGATCGCGTTTTCCTGCCGCAGCATCCGCATCCCGGCTTGCCGGTACAAGCGTTCCGCCAGATCTTCCGCGCGCGCATAAATTTCATGGTTTCCGTTGCAGCCGTAAACGCCTAAGGGAACACGCAGGTGACGAATCTCATCCACGCAATCGGCTACCGAATCGTGTACCCCTGTAATCAGGTCCCCCGTGACCACCGCAAGGTCGGCCCCCACCTCATTGGCCATATCCACCACGCGGCGCACCGATTCTCGCGTCATATAGCTGCTCAGGTGGATATCCGAAATCTGAACAATCTCCATGCCATCCAATTGCGGGGGCAGATTGGGAAGCGGAATCTCAACGCGGGAAACCTGGTACCGCAGGCGCTCCCCGGCGTAGCCGTACATCACGCCCAAAAACGGCGCCGCTCCCGCAACCACGCTGGCGGTACGGAAGAACGTACGGCGCGACGGGTCCGGCACAAAATCCATGTGCGTAGCGGGCTTGACCAAGGCCTTTTGCGGCGCTGTCGGCGCAGGCTTGCGCAGGCGATGCCAAGCCCATTCAATAGCATGGACCGCCTTGACACACAGATAGCCCCCCAGGGCGCTAAGGAACCACAATCCTGTCAAGGATGAAAACGCGGAGTGCTGGGGCAGCAGGCGTCCATGGTCGCGGCGGAGGGCATCCGAAAAGGTCAGGATGATCAGAGCCAGGCCGGCCAGGTACAGCAGGCGCGCGCCCAGGCGCAGCCATACCCGCCCCCAATTGGAGGTGACGCGCCACAGCGCCTTGTACCAGAATCTCTGCGACAGGAACACCAGGACCAGCAATCCCATGCCTATTCCGCTGCGCAGAAGGAGATAGCCCCAATTCACCGGCCAGGCCCCCTTGGCCTGATTCAACCAGAATATCATGGCAGGTGCCTTGGCACCCGCCGCACCGTGTGGTTATCGCTCCTAACCAGTTACGTGGCTTACTTGGCCACTTCATCGGTCCTTCTGGCCATTTCTGCGTTCCTTTTGACGTATGATGACTGGTGGTCGGACGCCTGTTTTGGGCCCGCCGGAGTGAAACTTCCGCCGGAGGCCGTCGTCTTGAAGTGCAGCTTCCCGCCCGGGAGGCCAAAGGAGAGAAAATGAAAAAGTTGACCCTGTTTTTAGCCTTGCTGCTGGCCGGACTTTGTGGAGCTCTGCCCAGCTTGGCACAGGACACGAAGAAAGCACCGCCAAAACCCGCACCGGGCCCCGCGGATGCGGTTTTGGAGCAGTGGAACGATATTGGCCGGAAGCTCATCGACATGGCCGAGGATTTTCCCGAGGACAAATACAGTTATAAGCCGGCGCCGGAATCCCGAACCTTCGGCGCAATGCTGCTGCATGTCGCGGGCTCCATGTACTACTTCACAGACATCGCCGAGGGCAAAAAGCCGCGGTACCCAGACGACCCGAAGCAGGACAATCTGAAAAGCAAGGCAGAGATCGTCGCGTTCGTAAAGCAGTGCGTCGGCGATGGCGCAGCCGAGATCAAAAAGCTAGGTGACAAGGGCTTGGAGAAGGCCGTCAACGACGGCGGGCCGCATCTCGACCGCCTCTACGATCTGGCCTACGGACTCGTCGAACATTCCGGCGAGCACTACGGAGCTCTGGTGGTCTACTACCGCATCAATGGCATGGTTCCCCCAGAATCGCGACCAAAGAAATAGGGAATCAAAACGGCGGGACCGCTTCCTGTATACCAAGCGAGCATGCGTGCATGGAGTCCCCGTTTGCGGCGCCAGGGAGCGGGAAGATTACCCTAAAGTGCTAAGAAGCTGCTTTGCCGGCTACGCGGTTCTCTAAGAGTGCTGTCAATTGCGCTGGATCGCTGGTCGGCGGCAGGCAGGCGGTACCAGCGCAAACCAGCGCCTGCGCCTTATCTTTCGGCAGATGTGGTAACGACTGCCGTAGCGCAACGGCCAGATTTTCTACCGATGCTTCGGAGGTAACCCGGAGCACGGCCTTGCCAAAGCGGTAGACGCTATTCGCCGCCTCTTCTAGTTTTTGCGCCGCCGAATCGCCGGCCGGTCCCGTGATGACCACTTGTGTCGGATGCGCAGAGAAAAGCGTCGCCGCAAGCCCGTAAGTCGAGGCGAATAGTCCATATTGCGGGGCCACACCGGCAAACGCCTCGAGCGTCTTCCTGGCCCATTCGTAATAGTTTTGATCGTCGGTGTAGGCATGCATGCGCGTGAGCGCCATAGCCGCCACCGAGTTCGCGCTTGGCGTAGGCGAATCCTGGAACGGCTTGCGCCGCACTTCCAAGCCACCCATCGCCGGCGCATCGGCAGCACGATCGAAAAATCCTCCGCCGTCCGGGTCGCCATATTTCTCGATAGCGATATCCAGCGTACGGCGCGCAGCTTGAAAAAACCTCGAATCCAGCGTGGCCTCATAGGCATCGAGCAGTGCCATGACGCCAAACACCTGATCGTCAAGCGATCCCCGCAACTCCTTCCCACCCACTCTGTGCGCGAAACCATGCTCCTCACTCCACGCTTCGCGCAGCATTCGCTCGAGCGTCTTCAAGGCAAACTCCTGGCAGCCAATCCCGACATTTCCGCGGAGCGCACGCGCCGCACCCAAATACGCCGAAACAAACATGGCATTCCAACTGGCATACATAGTCTGATCAATAAACGGAGTGGGTCGAAGCTTTCTCGCCGCGAGCATCTTTCCTTTCGCGGACGCAAGGCTCAGCCGCACACTCGACTCATCCAATCCCAGTGTCTTTGCAATTTCCGCGCCCTGGCGCGATATCCAGAGTACGTTTTTCTCCGGATTGTGGTGCATCTCTCCCTGTTCTTCGACGTCGTAGTGCAACTCGATGACCCGTGCTTCCCCTGCCGGCAAAACGCCGCGAACTTCGCCGAGCGTCCACGTAAAATAATCGCCATCGTCGTCCAGCGAATAATCTGCATCCTGGCTCGCAAAAAACCCTCCACGGGTCTGATCCGATAGCACCTCATTCACCCAGCCGACGATGCTTTCAGCCGTTTCGCGTAATACCGGGTTCTGCGTCACCAGCCAGCCGTGAATATAATTCCTCAACAGTTCCGAATTGTCGTAGCTCATCTTTTCGAAATGCGGCACAAGCCATCTCTCATCCACCGAATAGCGATGGAATCCACCCGCCAATTGATCATAAACGCCGCCTTTGGCCATTTTCTCCAGGGTGGTTTCCGCCATGGCCAGCAAATGCTTCTCGCCCGTTTGCCGATAGCGCTCGAGAAGCAAATCCACCGCGGAAGCATGAGGAAATTTGGGTTCGCGTCCAAATCCGCCGTGACGAATATCGAACTGTTGCGTCATTGAACTGATTTGCGCGTCCACGACGCCAAGGTCGAACTCCGCGCGCGCTCCGCTAAAAACTTCTGCCTTGGCCACGGCCTCGGCCAGCGCGTCCGCCGTCTTCAGAAGGTCCTCGCGCTTGTTTTTGTATGCATCCGCCACGGCAAGCAACACACGCCGGAAGCTGGGCCGCCCTTGCTGATCCACGGGAGGAAAATACGTGCCGCCATAAAACGGCCGGCCATCGGGCATCAGGAAACCGGTGAGCGGCCATCCGCCTTGCCCGCTGATGGCGCTGATCGCCGATTGATAGCGCGAGTCCACATCCGGCCGCTCGTCGCGATCCACCTTCACCGGCACAAAATGTTCGTTGATGATCTTCGCGATTTCCGCATTTTCGTAGCTCTCTCGGTCGATTACATGGCACCAATGACACCACACCGCGCCAATGTCCAACAGCATCGGTTTGTCTTCGCTCTTCGCGTGCGCAAACGCGCTTTCTCCCCACTCGTACCAGTCGATCGGCTGGTGCGCCGCCGAGCGCAGATACGGGCTGACGGAATCCTTCAGTCGGTTCTCAGTCATAGTTATCCAGCTCCCGCCTAGACGCGATCAGCAATGGAGGGCCGCCTTCTGAGGCGGGCCGCTAGCCGCTGCCGATGCCATATGTGCAGAGTTACTGTACCTGGTCGCCGGGGCCCAGGTCCCGAGGATCCAGCGGCTTTCGGCCCGAATAGCCTTCGTCCTGCCGGTGGTAATAGCGAATCCGGTCTTCTCCAAGCTTCCAGCAGAGATACACTTCCTCGTTGTTGATGACAGCGGGAAAATCGAGCAGCCCGATTTCTAAATCTTTGATCACGCATCCGGTGGCTAGTATTTTCTCGAGGTTGGTCTTCATGACCTCGGCCAGGCTCTGATGTTCCATGCGCTTTTCCGCCAGTTGCTTGTATGGAACCAGCACTCCGCCCATCATCATGATCCGCGTAGAAACAGCGCCGAGGTCCTGTTCGAGCACGTTTAGTCTTTTCCGCACGCCAATCGCTTCGATCAAAAACGGCTCCAACTCGCGCCGCGTGCTCTCCGCCTCATTCAGCGTAAAAATTCGTTGCGGTGGTTCCGGCAATTCGTCCTGATCGTCGTCGTGATCCGCCATGAAGTCTCCGAACTTACGCGATGCGCAACCGATTTATCCTTAGCGTAAGGCTAGCACACGGTCCAGAGCCAGCTATGCATATTTTCGCTTGCGTTCATTAAGGGGAATCTAATTCACACAAGAATAGTCGCGTTTCCCGTCGTTTCTTTACGCCGTTCCGGGCTGTCGGTGGTTTAGATGAATTCCGGCGTGTTTTGTTGCAGGAGCCCGCTTTCCTAGGAAACAGCGTGGTCTGTGCGGCCGCCTTCTGCGGCGGGCCTCGACGCCTACCCCCCGATAAACACCATCGTGCGCGAGGGCGGTACAAATCCCGGTTCATTGATGCGGTGTCCTTTTTCCTTCTCGTTCACCGCTCCCCGCACCCAATCCTCGATTTCCTCGTCCGAAGTCTGTGCCCGCAACCGCGCCCGCAAATCGTGGTCTTCTTTGCTGAACAGGCAGGTCCGCAGCTTGCCGTCGGCGGTAAGCCGGATCCTCGAACAATGTCCGCAAAACGCCTGCGTTACCGGCGCAATCAGCCCAATTTCGCCGGGTGCACCGTCCGCAAAGCGATACTTCCGCGCGGTTTCGCTCTTTTCGTTCGGAATCTGCACCAGCGGCCATTGTGCGTGGATACGTTCGTATACTTCTGTAGCCGGCACCATCAACTCTCTCGACCAGTGGCGGTCCGCGTCGAGCGGCATGAATTCGATGAACCGCATGATCACGCCTCGCTCTCGCGCAAATGCCGCGAAGGCCTCTACTTCGTCCTCGTTGAATCCCCGCACCAGCACGGCATTGACTTTCACCGGGGCAAGCCGCGTTGCCTGTGCTTTGTCGATGCCGCGCATCACCGTATCGTAGGAGCGCGTCCGTGTGATTTTCTCGAACTTCAGCGGATCAAGCGAATCGAGGCTGATATTGATCCGGTGCAATCCCGCTGCAATCAACGCATCGCAGCGCGATGGGAGCAGATGCCCGTTCGTGGTCATGGACAAATCTTGTACTCCGAGGCCACTCAGAAACGCCAAATAATTTTCGAGCCCGTTACGCACCAGCGGCTCCCCACCGGTCAGCCGCACCTTGCGAATCCCGAGCTTCACGAAGATACGAGCCAGCCGTTCCAGTTCCATCCACGACAGAATCTCTTCGTGCTCGCGGTAATTCTCCGGGTCGGCGGACCGGCAGTACACGCACCGGAAATTGCATCGGTCCGTAACCGAAATACGCAGGTCGGTGATCTGACGGCCAAAACTGTCGTATAGGCTCATTCGCTCTCGCCAAAACAAAAAACCCGATTCGCGCATGGAACCGGGCCACGCCGAAAATGTACACATTTTCGGTGCACCAGCCCCTTTCCAAGCACGGGAGGCCTAGGCGTTTCCACCCAAACCCTCGGCGGCCTGTCCTCCGCCGCCTCGCCCCGCCGCCCTCGGTTGTGTCCCCGGTAGGCCGGCGGGATCGGAGTCTACACTTCAAATCCTACCTTCCTCGCCTGGGGCTTGCAATCGCGCCCTTGCCTTCACGTGAGTTACGGAAACTTGGCACGCAAAGGGCGAGGATCTCAGCACCGAAAGCCTGCTTCACAGGTCTCCTGCGCCTCCTACTCAGGCAAACGCTTAGCGCCTTCCCTCTTTTCCTGCCCTCCGTCGGGAGTGTGATACAGTTTTTCGACAGCATGCGAATCTTCGTACTGGGGGCAGGGGCGACTGGCTCGCTTCTGGCACAACTGTTGGAGCGTCAGGGGCACGACGTCTGGTGCGGTGATCGCGACCCCGATCGCGCTCATCGCTTTCTCGGAACGCGCTCGACGATCGCGGTAGCCAAGGTCAATGCTCGCAACCTGCATGGCATCGTCCGCGTGGCGCGAGGCTGCCATCTCATCGTCAATGCCTCTGCCTCGGTGTTCAACGAAATCGTTCTGCGCTCCGCTCTGCGTCTGCGGGCACACTATCTCGATCTCAGCTCGCACCTGACGCGCAACCCGTTTCAACCCGAGCAATTCCGGTATGCCAAAAAATTCCAGGCCAAGCGTCGCGCAGCCGTAATCAACACCGGTGCCGCTCCGGGACTAACCAACCTGCTCGTAAAACGCGCCGCGGATATCATCGACGAAGTCCACGCCGTGCACATCCGCCTGTACGAAAGCACGGAGAGCGCTGACCCCATCTCTCAATGGTCGCCGGAAGTTTCCTTCGACGAGGCTATTTCGAATCCGCGCGTGTACCTCCACAAGAAATATGTGCTGGCCAAGCGCTTCTCGGAACTTGAAAAGTTTCGCTTCCCGGAGCCTATTGGTGTGGTCAACGTCGTCCTTGCCGCGCAGGATGAAGTCGCCACGCTCCCCAGATTCATTCCCATGCAGGAGCTCGACGTAAAAATCGGCGGCAACGAATTCGACCGACTGCGCCGCTGGCACAAACAGGGCAAGCTCTCTAAATCACGCGGACTTCAGCGCCGTCGTTTTCCGGAAACCTCCTCTCCTCGAAAAATCGCCTCCCTGATCCGCCAAGGCATTCTACAAAATGCGCGCTTTGCCGCATCCGTGCTGGTACGCGGCGTTAATCACGAACCGAAACAGGATGAATATCTCGTGCTGCGCAGCGATGCCCTTTTTCCGACGCTTTATCAGATTCGGCAGCAGGGGCTTTTCACTACGGCGGTGGCATACGGCACTGCTCATGTTGCCGCGCAATTCATCAAATATTTTCCCCGCGACCTTGCGGGCGTCTTCGCGCCGGAGCAGCTCCCGCCGGAAGTTCGCCGCGCCATTCTCAGCGGCGTTCGAAAACACGGCATCAAATTGACCCACAAAATCACTCCGCTAAAGCCACCTGAAGACGACGAAGAGATTTTGTAGACATTCAAATTCAGCAGCAGCGATTCGGCCGCGAATATTTCCTGTTCAACTGCTCCACATAGAACTGTCCGGGCGACAAAACGTCGTTCTGACCCATCTGCGCCGCGCATTTCCGGTACTTTTCGTACGCTGCGTCACCGCACCACTCTCGCAACCCCCGCCAGAAACGCGCCATTCCCCGTTTCGCTTTGCTCCAATTGTCGCGCATCAGTCTCCCTCCGTCCATTGTGTGGCCACGTACGGTGTTTCGTGCAGCACCGGCTCTCTATCTCGGCCTAAAATCGCGTGCCATTGCAGCAAAGCCTCCGCAAGCAGCACCAGGATCATGATCGCCAGCACGGCAGTCACCGCGGCGTCGAGCCGTTGATTGAAAATCACCCGCTGTGTCTCCGCGATCTTCGCCGCTGGAATTTTGCCCGCTGCGATTTGCGCAGCCAGCCCGTTGGCAAAGGACAGAAACCCGATCCGCGGATTCGCGCTGAAGATCTTCTGATAACTCGCCGTCATGGTGATCACCACCAACCATGCCATCGGCAGCAGCGTCACCCAAATCCATTTCAGCCGTCCCATCTTCAGCAAAATCGTCGTCGCTACCACCAGCGCCACCGCCGCCAGTAGCTGGTTCGAAATCCCAAACAACGGCCATAGAGAGTTGATTCCACCGAGCGGATCGACAACTCCCTGATACAGAAAATACCCCCAGGCACCGACAATTAACGCGCTCGAGAGCAAAATCCCGGGATACCAATTCAGCCGCCCGAACGGCTTCCAGACCCGCCCGCCAAGCTCCTGAATCATGAAACGTCCCACACGCGTCCCCGCATCCAGCACCGTCAGAATGAACAGCGCTTCAAACATGATCGCGAAGTGATACCAGATGCTGAGCAGCCGCTCGCCCCCGATGGTAGTCGAAAAAATTTGCGCCATACCCACGGCCAGTGACGGCGCTCCTCCGGCGCGATTCCAAAGCGTTTGTTCGCCCACGGAATGAGCCAGATTTGTCATCGTTTCCGCCGAAAGCGGATAACCCCAGCTTGAAATGGTTTGCGCCGCCGTTTCCGGAGCCGCGCCGACGATCTGCGACGGGCTATTGATCGCGAAATACACGCCCGGCGTCATGGCGCACGCCGCCACCATCGCCATCACGCCGACAAACGACTCGAGAAGCATCGCGCCATACCCGATGAACCGCGCTTGCCCTTCGCGTTGAATCATTTTCGGCGTTGTGCCGCTCGAAATCAGCGAATGAAAACCGCTGATCGCGCCGCAGGCAATGGTGATGAAGCAGAACGGAAAAATCTTCCCGGCGAACACCGGTCCGTTGCCATCCACAAAGCGCGTTAGGGGTGGCATCAAAACGTGAGGCCGCACCAACAAAATTCCGGCAGCCAAGGAAAATATGGCGCCAGCCTTGATGAACGCGCTCAAATAATCACGGGGCGCCAACAATAGCCACACGGGAAGCGCTGAAGCTGCGAACCCGTACACGATAATGGCGAAGGTCAGTGCCAGTCCGCTCAGCGTAAAAACACGCGACCACGCCGCCGAGTCGGCAACCCATCGCCCCGCCACTACCGCAAACAGCACCAGCGCCACGCCCATCAGCGATGCTTCGAGCACGCGGCCTGGTCGGACAAACCGTAGATAAACGCCGAGCAACAGCGCAATCGGAATCGTAGCCGCCAAGGTGAACGTCGCCCAGGGCGAACTCTTCAACGCGTTCACGATCACCAGCGCCACCACGCCAAGCAGAATGATCATGATGGCCAGCACCGCCACCTGGGCGATAAATCCGCCTCTGCGACTTACCTCCTCGCGCGCCATTTCCCCCAACGTTTTTCCGTCGCGCCGGATGGAGCAGAACAAAATAACGAAATCCTGCACGCAGCCGGCAAAGGCTGCGCCTGCGATCAGCCACAGCGTGCCCGGCAAATAACCGAATTGCGCGGCCAGCGTAGGGCCCACCAATGGCCCGGGCCCGGCAATTGCAGCGAAATGGTGCCCGAATAAAACCCATTTGTTGGTCGGCACGAAATCACGTCCATCGTCGTGGCGCTCCGAAGGCGTCGCCCGGGTGTTGTCTAGAGCAAGCAGCTTCGCGGCGATAAAGGCGGAGTACAGCCGGTACGCCACTAAATATGAGCAGGCTGCCGCAAGAACAAACCAGGTCGCGCTGATATGTTCGCCGCGATGCAGCGCAATTGTGGCAAGCGCAGTCGCCGCCGCAACGGCAAGAGCCATCCAAACGAAAATTTGCAGGAAATGCTTCACCCTGTGCCCCTCCGCAGGCTAAATTCGCCTTCGCGCATAGCGAAATCCTATGCAAGCACACTCCGTCCGTCAACGTTGCCTTCGACATGCTCGCCGCGAAGTGTCGATGGAGTGGCCGAACTTTAGATCGGCCACAAACTGAAAACACGCTCGCCCATCAGCGGGGAATGCAGGTGAATTTGAGGAGGGGATAAAGCTCGCGAAATGTTTTGAGGATTTCTCCTCGGAACGCGGCGCCCGTGGCGGCCGCGGGCTTCATTTTGCGGCGTACAATCCACGCCTGAATTGTCTTCCAATCCTCGGTGTCCGTTGGCCAGCTCTGGTGCTTAATCCATTCGCCTTTCACTGTCGAGTACCAATAGCTTTCGTATTTGCGGCTCAGGCGTTTCATCTGCTGCGCCACCCATTTCGGCTGAGCAACTATCCGCGGACAGGCTATCAACGCCAAGACGGATTCCTTGCGTTTGCTGCCGGAATAGATGCGAAAGCCCGCCGTCACCGTTGCCGCGGAAAGCCCCACGTAGAGTTGCCCGGTTTCCCGATCGCCCGGCGACGGCCGCTGAAATTTCAGATACATCTGCGTTTTGTAAGGCGTTTTATCTTTCGCAAAACGGATGTCACGATTGATTCGCGAAAAATTCGGTCCCGTCCTGCCTCTCATATCAAAGTCGCCGTCAAGCCGCAGCACATCCTGCGCCAGATCTTCGAGAAAGCGGCGGAAGGGCAGCACCACGCACTCCTTATAACGTTCGCGGTTCCGATCCATCCAGCTCTTTTGATTGTTTCTTCCCAATTCGCGGAAAAATTGAAAGGTCTCTTTACCAAATGCTGCCTTCGCGGCTGGCATACGCTCTCCCTCAAACTCTTTGATCCGCTTTCTTGGATGTTTCACTTTCGGCAACAATTACACTATTCTTTTGGCGCATCAGAGCATTGTGAATAGGTGATCTTCGTGTCTTCCAAACGATTCTGGCTTCTTCCATTTGTTCTCGCAATCGCCTTCATTGGCGCAATCGCCCTCTTCGCGGCCGACGAGCAGAACCCGCCCTCGACAACTTCACCGTGGAAACCGGAAGACGTCGTATACGCGGAACGTTCCGGCGGTTTCCGCATTTCGCCGAATTCTCGCTGGGTGGCTTGGGTCAAGGGGGAAGCCTGCAAAGAGAAAGACAAAATGATCTCAAACCTGTTCCTGTCGAGCTTAACCGAAGATCGGGAGATTCAACTCACCCGTGGCACCGATGACATCCTTGATCTGAGCTGGTCGCCAGACAGCGAGTGGATCGCATTTATCAGCGACCGGCCACGTCCTCAAGCCAAGCCAGATGCCGACCCCACGCAAATCTGGCTGATCAGCGCTCGGGGCGGCGAAGCTTACCCCTTGACCGAGCTGTCTCGAGGACCGAGAGGAGTCCAATGGCTCAATGCCGATACGCTGATCTTCGGCGCCCCCGAGGACCCAAGTGCGTATGAACAGGCGCTCAAGAAGAAAAAGGATGACTCCGAGGTCGTCGACGATTCCGGACACCAACCTCCAGTGCGCCTCTTCAAGATCAGCATCAAAGACAAGAAAATCACAAGACTCACGAACAATCTCGACTGGATCCAGAATTGGTACGTGTCTAAAGACGGAAAGTATGTCGTAGCCAATCATCAGAAGAGCTTGCATTACACATTCGACCAGAAAGTGCCGCCGGTTTCCATTCTCCACAATCTGACCGACGGAAGCGAAAAGCAAATTTTCACGGAGGGGCGCATTCGTCCTTTCGGCTTCGAGTGGCTGCCGGACAGCTCCGGTTTCTATGCTTGGGCTCCCTATTCCACTGACGCCAGGTTCCTCACAGCATCGATCATCCTTCTTTATTACTATGATCTCTCCACTGGAAAGAGCGTCCAGGTTCCTTTGGATTGGGAGAATGGGATTGGCTCGGACCTTGCAGCGACCCAGGACGGCTTCATCCTCGGCCTTGCCGCCGGCCATCGCTTCGAGACCTCTCGATATGTACGCGAAGGATCAGCGAGCTCGTGGAGTTGGAAGCGGATTGTGCTGGACGGCGAGCGTTCCAAGAACATTCAAAACTTTGAGGTGTCCGCGGACGGCAAAACTATCGTGTATCGCTCATCGACCGCAAGCACGATGCCCCAGTTGTTTCGCGCGGCGATGCAGGATAACAAGTTAGGAGGAACGTTCCAACTCACTCATCTAAATAGCAATCTTGTGAAGTCGCGGGCATTCTCCAAATCCGAAGTCATCGACTGGAAAGGCTCCAATGGTGAAGAGGTTGAAGGCATTCTGCGTTATCCCACGGATTACGAAGCCGGCAAAAAATACCCGCTCGTTACCGCGATCCACGGTGGTCCCGCCGGCGCCGATCTCGACGCTTGGAGTGATCGCTGGGGTTATCCCTATCAGCTCCTCACCCAACGAGGCGCGTTTGTTTTAAGCCCGAATTATCACGGAAGCAGCAATTACGGCTTGAAGTGGCTGGAATCGATCTGCTGCGGCAACTACTACGACCTCGAAACCCCTGACATCAACAGCGGCGTCGACTATCTGATCGAGAAAGGTCTGGTCGATCCCGACAAGGTCGCCACCATGGGTTGGTCCAACGGCTCCATTCTTTCCACGAGTCTCATCACCACCTACCCTTCACGCTACAAAGTAGCCAGCGTCGGCGCGGGCGATGTGGAATGGATCAGCGATTGGGGCAATGTCGTCTTCGGCGATTCCTTCGATTCCTACTATTTCGGCAAGAACCCCATGGAAGATCCCCAGCTCTACATTCGCAAATCTCCATTTTTCAAGCTGGACAAAGTGCAGGCGCCCGTTTTGATCTTTCACGGAACCACCGACACCAATGTGCCGCCGGCGCAAAGCTGGTCGTATTTTCGCGCGCTGCAATATTACGGCAAGGTTCCGGTTAAATTCGTCGTGTTTCCCGGCGAGCCTCACGGGCCGCGCAAGCTCACTCATCAGATGCGCAAAGTCGAAGAAGAAATGGTCTGGTTCGACAAATATTTCTTCAAAACAGTGAAACCAGAAAATGAAGCTGTGAAAGCCGGTTCTCCCCTCGACACCGCGCTCAGAAGCAAGCGCGCCGCGCGCACTGGCGAGCTGTACGGCACCACGTTCACGAGCAAAGGGAAACCGGTCCTAATTCCAGAAGTCGTCAAGCGCGGCGATCTGGAAATAGGGCGCTTCGAAGTAACCCGCGTGCAGTTTTCGGCGTTCGACAAAAGCTATAAAGTGGAACGCGATACGGAAAATTATCCCGCAAACGGCGTGACCTTCGAACAAGCCAAAGGCTACGCCGAATGGCTCGGCAAGCTGACAGGCCAACCCTGGCGTATTCCCACCGAAAGCGAAATGTCCAGCAAATACAGCCAAAAGGAGGGTGAAAACACGCTCGATTACTGGGCCGGTTATGCTCCGAATCCCGACGACGCGTTTCGTTTACGCGAAAAGCTCAAGGAACTTCCGGGAACTGCGCCTCTGCTGAAACCCGTAGGAAGCTTCTCAGGCGAAGGTCAGGAAAACGAGGAATTGCTTTTTGACTTGGGCGGCAACGCCGCCGAGTGGGTCCTCACCGCCGACGGCAAGGGAAAACCAGCCGGCGGCAGCGCCGATTGCCCCGCCGATACGCGCTCTAGCTGCACCCCAGCGCCGGAGTACATCGGTTTCCGGGTTGTGCGCGGTGCTCTAACGCCGCCCGTCGCGCCGGCCGCAGCCGCAAAGGAGTAGCATGCAACGCATGCGCCCCCGGCCTCACATCTTTGGAGCATTCTTGCTGCTGCTTTTCCTTCCGCAAGGAATTGCCACGGCAAACGAACCCACAAACGACGACATCGCCTTTCGCAAAGAAGTCTACGTCGGAAAAAAAGACCGATTGCCGTATCGCTTGTTTGTGCCGCTGGGTTACGAAGCCACTCGCAAATATCCGCTCCTGCTTTGGTTGCATGGCACCGACGGTCGTGGCAACGACAATGTCCGCCAACTCACACACGAAAACCAATTAGCAGCGCATTTCTGGATCTCCGAAGAGGTCCAACTGAAATTTCCGATGTTTGTCCTCGCCCCACAATGCCCTACGGGCCAAGACTGGGCGGAGCCGGAGTTCAATCAGCCGAGCAAATGGCTGACTCTGGCGATGGAAGCCCTAGCGAAGGTACAAAAAGACTTCTCGATTGATCGCGATCGCGTCTACGTCGCGGGACAATCCATGGGCGGTCTCGCCGTCTGGTCGCTGCTGCAAAACTATCGTGGCAAATGGGCCGCCGCCATCATCATGTCCGCCTACGACACCTTCTCGGACATTCCGGCAATCGGCGAAGTACCCCTTTGGGTCTTTCAGGGCGACGACGACGAGTCCGTCCCCGTCACGATGGTGCGCTCCATGATGGCGCAGCTGAAAAAAGCTCACGCCAAGGTGCGCTACACGGAATACCACAGGATGAATCGCGAGGTGTGGAACAAAGCCTTCGCCGAGCCCGACCTTTTGCCCTGGCTCTCCGCCCAGAAACGCGGCGCGCCCACTGGCGGCCAAGTTGGCTCTGGCGCAGCGCCTTCATCCCGTTAAAATAGGGAAATGAGCGAATTTCAGCCTACCCAGCGCACCCAGGTAAAGCGCCTGCCAAAGCGCGGCCACTACGACCACGAGACCGTTTACAAGATTCTCGACACCGCTTTTGTCTGCCACGTCGGTTTCAGTGTCGAAGGCCAGCCGTACGTGATCCCCACCAACTACGGCCGAACGGGTGACACGCTGTATCTGCACGGCAGCGCCGCAAGCCGCATGCTCAAGACCCTCAGCGGTGGCGTGCCCGTTTGCGTGACTGTAACCCACGTCGATGGTCTCGTCCTGGCTCGCTCCGCGTTCCATCATTCTGTGAATTACCGGTCGGTGGTCATTCTGGGCACCGCCCGCCTCGTTGAGGATTCAGCCGAGAAAATGGAAGCACTTCGAATTTTCACCGAACACGTCATGAAGGGACGCTGGGATGACGTGCGCCATCCTACTGACCAGGAATTGAAGGCCACCACGGTTCTCGCTCTTCCCCTCGAAGAGGTCAGCGCCAAGGTGCGAACCGGCGGCCCTATCGACGACGAACCCGATTACGCCTTGCCTGTCTGGGCCGGAGTGCTACCACTAGAAGTTGCGGTCAAGCAGCCTGTCCCGGACGCACAGCGCAAAAACGACCCGCCAATTCCGGACTATCTGAAGAACTATTCGCGTTGAGACGAATTCAACGGTTGTAATCCTGAGCCGAAGTCTGCCTCCGCACTACGTCCGCGCCATGCGAAATACGCAACCACCAGCAAAATCGCGCCGAACAATGCGCAGATAAACGCGGTGGAGAAGACCAGCATCTTGGCGGACTGGATATCTGTGCGCACGATGCTTGCTACCGCGACTTTCAAGTGCGGACGCGCGGGAGCCAAGGCTCCCGCGCCTGCGCCGAATGTGACCCGCAGCTTGTAGCTCTTTCCCGCTTTGCCCTGAAACTCTCCAATCGCGCGTGCGACGCCCTGCGCCTGCGTCGGAGCGCTATAATGCTCGACGGAACTTCCGTGCTCGATATCCTGCCCCTCGCTCGAGATAACCCATGTTGCAGCGACAACCGCTGGCAGCGATTTGCACCGCTGCGCCTCCGCCTCCACGCCCATGAGGCAATGGAGTTCGTCGAGTGGAATCGTCTTCTGGGCCTCGATCTCGATGAGGTACAAACCATCGAAGTTGAGCTTGAAGTCTGAAGTGATGGTCTGGCCTGCAGCGAATGGAACCGGCGCGTCGACCGGCACAAAACTCCTCGTCCTGATCCACCCGTTCCATGCCCCGAGAATACCGGCAGCCAATACCATCAGTGCCAGCCCGGCTTTTGTTTTAACCGGCATCGTGGTTCACTCAAAGCACCTCGCCCCATTCCGGAAAAGCGCGTAGCGCATCGACATAGTTATGGATTACATCGGTGTGCGCGTCTTCCTGCCAGCCGCCGAGATCGGGATTCTTGAACAGGTCGCGCGGGCGGCCTTCTTCATCAATGGAATAGAGCGTGAAATTCAGCGCTTGGCGAGCCTCGCTCGCGAGTTTCTCTGAACCAATAGCCTTCGCGTAAAGCGCAACAACCGCGCCGTAGGTGGAATTCACGCCTCCCCAGGCGTCCTTGTCTTCGTCTTGTTCGTGGCAGACGGTCACACCAAATTCCGTGTGCCTGAAATTTCGGCGCACGAATTCGATCAGCGTCCCCGCATCGGTCCGCCACGCGGGATCAAGCGCCTCGGTCTTCTCGAGCAGATACCGCGCAAGATTCAGGGGCGCCCATGCCGTCCGATTCGTGGGCGTATCGTGATCCTCGAAGAATTGCGCAAACAGCGCGCCATCCGAAGCCGCGCTCGGAATCTGGTAGGTCCTGATCCATTGCCAAAGCGCGTCGCGTGGTGCGCCAAATTCTTTATAACCCTTCAAGAGAAGCGCGTCATAGAGGCGCAGAATGTAGCTCATGTTTCCGGAAACATCGCCGCGCCCGGCGCCGCTGCGGTAATCCGCGCGAAATGGCCAGGGAGACCGCGAGGCGTCGCCCGCGCGTTGATTGGCGGCGAGAACACGCGCGTTGTGCACCGCCTGGTCCAGGTAGGTCGGTTCTCCAGTCGCATCGGACAACATCACGAGCGCGTAGCCTGCCACGCCACCCTTGTCTGGTTCGATCTCATAAGGGTGATCGCTCTGCGAACCACAAGCTGCTGGCTGCGGGAAGTTTCCGCGTCGGCCCGTCGAGCGCGTAAATCGCGGATACTTGCCTTCATCCGGCGTATCCGCTTCCTTCACCAGATAATCGCCCATCGTGCGGGCCGTCGTCAGGTAGCCAGCATCGCGTTTCCCCCGCAACTGGTAGAACTTGAGGTAAGAAAGAATGCCCATGCCATCCTGAGTCGCGGGAATTGTGTCGGTCCGACCCACTGGCTTCCACTCGCCATCCAGGAACGTGACCGAGACAAAACGCGGGTAACCGTGCTCCGCCGGGCACTGTTGATAAAACTGCATCTCGCGTTCGAGCGCCGTGTTCCACGCGATCCAGGGCAAAAGCCGCCCTTGGCGGTCAAACCGCGCTTCGTGCGTGGCGATGTGAATGGGAGGAGCGGTTTGAGAGAACAACAAGAGTGGCATCAAAACGCAAAGCAACGAGCTTCGCATGCGCATGAACCCATTTAACGACAATAAGGCACAAACCAAAAGCGGCAGCGCGCGCCGTCAGCAGGAAGTCAGCAGGATGGGTTTGTCGCGTGTGATGACCAGCGTGTGTTCGTAATGCGCCGCGAGCGAGCCATCTCCTGTCCGCAAAGTCCATTTGTCCGCGTCGAGGATCACGCGGCTCGTGCTTTCCGCAATGATCGGCTCGATCGTCAACACGAGTCCTTCCGTCAGTCGCGCGCGGCTGAGCGGATCTGCAAAATTGGGCACGGAAGGCTCTTCATGGATGGTCCGGCCGATGCCGTGCCCGCCAAGCTCGCGAATCACGTGAAAGCCCCGCCGCCTCACTTCGCGTTCAACCGCTCGGCCAATTTCGCGAACGGAATTCCCAGCCCTTGCTGCACCCAAGGACTGGCGAAATGCCCGCTCCGCGCAATGGGAAAGCTGGGTTGCCGCCACAGTGACAGGTGGAACCTGCACGGTCATCGCCGAATCCGTGTGATAGCCGTCTTTTTCCGCAGTCAAATCGAGCTTCACCAAATCCCCCGGCCGCAACACTCGCTCGCTAGGAATCCCGTGGACCACCTCATCGTTTACGCTGATGCACACGTCACCGGGAAAACCATAAACTAGGGGCGGCGAAGAGCGCGCGCCGTTTTCCGCAAGGACTTTCGACCCAATCTCGGCCAATTCCGCCGTGGTCACCCCTGGCCCGACAGCCGCAGCCATCGCCCGAAGGGCCTTCGCTACAATCCTGCCGCAGGCTTTCAATTTCTCAAATTGTTCCGGGCTGTTAATGGACAATCGTTCGCTCCCTCCCGGAGCGATTGAATTACTTTGGTTTTGCGCCGGAGAACGCACACGTAAGACCCAGGGCGATCAGGGTGCCTCCGGCGAGATTGCGCTGCACGCGGCGCAGCCGCACGTTCTCGCGGATGCGTTCAGCCAATGTTCCGGCAAGCAAGGCGTAGATTGAATCGCTCACCCAGCTCATAAAGACGAACAGAAGCCCCAACTCCAAAATTTGCAGCGAGGTGTGCCCCTGTCGGGGATCCACGAACTGCGGCAGGAACGCCAGGAAGAAAAGGGCCGTCTTCGGGTTCAACACGTTGACGATCATACCTTCTCCGAAAATTCGCGCCAAGCGCGTCTCGCTGGTCCCGAACTCCGTCGGATGACGATCTTCGCGCCGCAGCGTGCGAATGCCGAGATATACGAGGTATGCCGCTCCGATGTACTTCACGACCTGGAACGCCCGCGCAGAGGAAACCAGTAACGCAGACAATCCAAACGTTGCTGCCAGCACATGGCAAAGCGTGCCCGCGCTTATCCCCAGCACGGAAACAAGACCGGCAGCACGGCCGTGCGCGATGCTACGGCTTACGATGTAAGTAACCGCGGGACCCGGGATGACGAGCAGAATAGCGGCCCCCACGATGAAGAGCAGCAAAGAGGAAGAGGCCATGAGCATTGCAAAACGACGCGAATGAAACTAGTGGCAGGAACAACCGCCACCACAGCAACCACTGCCTCCACCAGAGAACCCCCCGGAAGGAGTGGAGGAGCCGGCTCCGGCTGTGGCGAACACGGAAAGCTGTATCGTAGCCTTCTTGCTGGAGCACTTGGGGCAGCTAATCTCCTGCTGCTTGTTGATCACGATCTTCTCAAAGCGCTCATTGCAGCTATCACACACGTATTCGTAAATCGGCATAGCGAACTGTCTCCAGATAGCGCCTTCTATCGACCACGGCGCGAAGGTTTATTATAACGCGGGAAGCTCATGTCATGTACCACCCGCCATTGACGCTGACGGTCTGCCCGGTCATATAGTCGTTTTCCGCAACAAGCACCGCCACGGAGGCCACCTCCTCGAGCCTTCCGTATCTTCCCATGGGGATGACCTCAGGCGACGCGTTTGGATTACTCGCGACCATGTCCGTTTCAATCAGTGCCGGAGCGATCGCGTTGACCGTAATTCCCTCCTTTACCAGCAAGGAGGCATAGGAATGCGTCAGCCCAATCATTCCCGCCTTTGATGCGGCGTAGTGCGGACCCACGCGTCCGCCATTTTGCGCCGCAACCGAAGTTATGTTGATAATTCGACCCCAGCGCCTGGCGCGCATCCGGACGAGAACCCGCTGGGTCAATAGGAAAGCGGAGGTGAGATTGGTTCGAATCGTGCGCTCAAAATCAGATAACGAAAGGTCCGTGAGGGCCTTTGCCTCGGATATTCCCGCGTTGTTGACCAGGATGTCGACCTGTCCGAATGTGGATTCGGTTTGTCCGACGAGCCGTTCCACTTCGCTCTCCCGCGAAACATCCGCCTGCCATACAGCGGAGCCACGGCCTAGCTCCTGAATCGTTTTGGCGACCTCTTCAGCCGCAATCTGCTGTTTTTCGTAGTTCACCACCACGTGGCAACCAGCTTCCGCGAGCGCCACAGCGATCGCCTTGCCGATTCCTCGGCTCGCGCCCGTCACCAGCGCAATGCGATTTTCAAGTTTGCCCAAGTTGGTAGGTCTCCCGGCGTAGAGAGAATACCGCACAATAATGCAAAACGGCCCCGATGCGTGGTCGGGGCCGTTTTGCTTGTCGGATGTGTAGCGCCGAACTAGTCGCCGGCAACTGCCTCCGCGGCGGTTTCTTGGGCCTTGGGCGTCGAAGCACCGTTGCCCGTCGCTGGCGCAATCGTAACCGGCTTACCGGCGTTCGTGAAGTTCGCCGGTACGGCCTTGGCGATGTCGCTTACGGTGCCGATCTGCACGACCGCCTGTTGCGGCTTCTTCAGCACCAGTTCTTCGTAAATCGCGCGAACCTTGGCCTGCTCTTCGAGGGCCTTCCTCCGGCGGATGCGGTTCTCTTCGGCCGCGGTAACCGGAATATCGTGCTCGATATGCCGCACGCGCGCCGCGTCGTCCGCGTCGATATTGAGCGAGTGCTCGTAGGATTCCAAGCTGACTTTCTTGCCCTTGGCATAAATCTCGTGCTTACCGTGGTTCTTGTACCACTCGGCCACGGTCGCGTTCTTGTGCATGTTCTCGATGATGTTGCGCCACCCGATGCCGGTGTTGTACGCGCAGAAGCTGATTTCGCCCTGCTGCGTGCCGTAGGGGATGATGCACATCTCGGTGCGGCGGAAGTCGTAGTTAAACAGATCCTGGAACCACATTCCGGCGATGAACAGGAAGTTCCATGGGTCTTGCGCGCGGCGCTTCATGGCGTCTTCGTAGGTCCGTTCCGGCGAGGTGCGGCCGTACTTGGTGGTCGAACGCTTGGTAAGCGCCCAGGTCTTGTCAAACTTCTTGAAAAGATCCCACAGCTTTAAGCCCTTGGGCCCCTCGAACGCGTGGTAGCTCTTCAGCAACGCCATGGCCATCATGAAGTTGGAGAAAGTCTTCCCGCGCGCCGCGTCGGTAATTGCCGTGACGTCTTTCGTCAGTTGCTGCGCATCGAGGAAGCGCGGCACCGGAGCCCATTCCTTGGTCTCCTTGTTGATCATGATCGCCGTGCCCACTCCGCAGTTCGGATGGCAGCCGCAGGAGAGCGAACCCCACTGCGATTCGTCGCCCTTCACCATGTCCGCGAAGCCGGCGAACGTGCTGATGAACGAAATCGGGAACCAGTCGCGCGTCGGCTCGATCTTGCCGACTTGCTGGCTTACGTCCTTCGCCAAGTGTGAAAGCGTGTAGCGCTGACGCAGACGGCGCTCCGGAGTGATGTCTTCGTCGCGGCCGGTAAAGGAAACCGGCTGGAAGCTGATGAATGCAATCTTCTTAGGATTCTCCATCGCGAACTTCACGACCGATCCAACCTGATCGTTGTTCACGTTATTGACGATGGTCACCACCAGCACGATCTCAATCCCGGCTTCGTGCATGTTTTCGATGGCGCGGAGCTTGACGTCGAACAAATTGCCGATCTGGCGGTGGCTGTTCGCATCGTTTCCGATGCCGTCGAACTGCAGGTAGGCATAACGTAGACCGGCTTCGAAGGCCTTCTTCGCAAATTCCTTGCTCTTGGCAAACTCGATGCCGTTCGTCGCTGCCTGCACCGAGTTGTATCCGACTTGGCGGGCATACCGAATGGCGTCGAAGAAATACGGGCTCATGGTCGGCTCGCCGCCGCTGAACTGTACCGACATCTGTCGGCGCGGCTTGATCTTCACCGCGTTGTCGAGAATTTCCTGAATTTCTTCCCACGAAAGTTCGTGAACGTAACCCACTTGGTTCGCGTCCATGAAGCATGGATCGCACATCATGTTGCAGCGGTTGGTCAGGTCCACGGTCAGAACCGAACCGCGGCCATAGCGAACATTCGATGAGCCGTGCTTGTGCAGACCCTCGTCGTTGTGCGCCGGAATATCGCGGCCGGGGAACTGACTCTCAATCCACTTCAAGAAACTCGAGTCCACAGCCATCAGATCTTCATAGTGGCCGTGCTGCGGGCAGTCCTTCACCATCCAGACCTGTCCGTCACGCTCGACGATCTGCGCTTTGATCTCTCCAACCTTCTCGTGCATTAGGTCGCGCCAATCCTTATCGCCGCCAATGATGGCTTTACGCGCCTCTTGCACGCAGGCCGGACAGAGCGAGTCGGTCTGCCGAGGGAAGCCCAGAGTCGGCTTGGTCTTTTCCCAGGACTTAAGCAACGGCTTATCCGACCACTGCGGTGTGGGAGACGGATTCGGATTGCGCTTGTTGAAATATTGGACGGTATCGAACGTTATTCCCGCCGTCTTGCAAACTAGCCAGTCGAGCGACCGGAAGACTTGCGTAGAGAATGAATTAGGCATGCTGCGGCTGCCTCACTTTCGAAAGTTCGATATAACTTCGGGAAACCCCAACGCCAAAATGAGCCCTGACTTTGATCCAACCCTTGAATCCAACGCTTGGAAAAGCCCCCAAGTCCTACTTAGGGTAGCGCGCGGCGAGGCGCGTCTCCCTAAATCACTGGACCCATACAGTTTGATGCCGCGATCGGGAGATAAGCCAGCAGGATGTGGCGAACGGTCAAAAATGGGGGTTAAACGGTGCTTGGAGCCACTAAATGGTCCTAAGTTGAACAAGCAAAGGGGGTTACTGATAGGACGCAAAACGGATCACGGGGCCGTCGCGTCCTCCGACGCTCGGCTATTCATTCAAGGCAGGTCGCAGCACTGCGATGAGAAAATGTGCGAAGTGGGCCGCATCCTCATCCATTTGCAGCCATCGAACCACACAATGCTCTCCCAAGTACTTCGCCACTTTAGCTTCCGGAATGCCAAGATGTTCAGCCAATTGTGGCCGGATCGATTCGCCCTTCCGTCCAGAGACGCCGCGTATCAAATTGGGAATCGCAACCCGCAGTGTTTGGCAAGGCTCCACGTAATAATAGGTGGTCAGATCCGAATCCGTTAGGACCCAAACGCCTGGACCGGCAGGTGCCTTGTCGGCCTCGTCGAGAGGTGTAGGAGCGGAACTCAGCAATCGCCGGAAATTCATTTCCAATTGGCTCAGGCGCGAAGACAATCCTGGATCCCCGTAGCGACCCCGGAGGCTCGGCGCAGAGGGCAGTTCTGGCGCACTGTCAGCTCCGGCGGCCTCCACCGAGCGAGCAGGACGCTCGTCCGATAAGTGCCCGGGATGAGTTGCCCCAGCCGTGCTTGCATCTCGCAAGGTGGAGCGTTGCGGTTCACGTCTCGCGGGATGTGAATCTCGTCCGCCGCGGCGTCCGCGCCGAGGCCGGTTTTGCTCAGCCTGAGAACGCGCAGGACGGTGCTCCGGCACCAGGGCTTCGACTGCCGGAGCATCCTCGGAATGAGTCGTCTCGCGTTCTTGCGAGTCTTCGCCCGCGTCATCGGAGGATGCGGCCGCCGTGGGCTTCTTGGTTTGCGGTGCAAGCGCCGGAATTTCCGCGGGTTCTGTCGCTCCTAGGCGTGTGGCGCTCTCTTGCGCTTTCGTCTTCCAATCGGCGCGCCGGAAGCGCTCGGCTGCGGTCAAATACCATCTTCCCGCATCCGCCGTGTTGCCGCTGGTTTCGAAATATCGCGCAAGTTCGAAAGCGACCATGGCGTCGCGTGTTTTGGAAAAGAGATTGGCGAGCTGCCCTGCGGGATCTTTACCCGTGCGTGCGCGTCGTATACGCGCTGTGATCTGTTTCCAATCAGCCATACAAGCAATGGATTCTAACAGTGATACGTCCGTTCCGCTAGCAGCACGCTCGAACGAACGACAGCGGCCGTGCTTCGAACCCACAGGTTTATCGATTGACGGAAAACAGCGAAGCGCAGTATGCTTTTTCCGGTCCGCCCGGGAGGCTCTTATGCAGCGTCTGCGCGCATTCTGTGCAGCCTTGTTGATTTCGTGCCTGATCGGCGCCCCTGCTTGGAGCGCTGCTGCAGGCAATGTTACTCCACTCGGCACCATTATCACCGCAGAGCGCGCTCACGTTGGTGACGCCTCCGCCGATGTCGGCACCACCGTCTATGGTGGCGACTTTCTCAGCACCGACCCGCAAGGAAGTGTTCAAGTCCGCGTCGGCGCGGCACGTCTGCTGCTGCTGGGTTCCTCCACTGCAGTTGTGAACAATAGCGAAGGGTCCGCGTCGGCAAAATTATTGGGTGGGACGGCGACTTTCTCGACGGGAAATTCTCGCGCCTTTACGCTGTTTGCTTCGAAGGCGGCGATTCGCCCGCAGTCGGATTCACCGACGATCGGACAAGTTACGTATGTCAGTGAAAAGGAACTGTTAGTGACGGCTCGCCGCGGCGGACTTGCGATCACCGTCGAAGACGAAACGCAAGCAATCGCTGAAGGGACTTCCTATCGTGTGCTTCTCGATCCCACCGACCCTCAAGCTCCAGCGGGTGCGGGCTCGGGAAGTCAGGGACCGGCCGGAAGTGGCGGAGGGCCGTTGAAAGCAGGTCGCAGCCGATTCCTGTTGTTGGCAACAGCTCTCATCGCCGCTGGAACCGGTGTCGCCATTTACTTTGCGCTAGAAAGCAACGATCGCCCGTAGCGGGTCTTTCGTCCTAGGGAACTTCTACGGAGAAATCTCAGGCCATCGCGAAATACCGCGGTGGCTTTTTTTTCCGCGCCGAAGTTGGTTTCGCTCAGACAGATGCGATGACTTCGATTTCGACCAGCGCATCCTTCGGAAGTCGGGCGGCTTCGACTGTGGAACGCGCAGGCGGCGCCGCGTTGAAATAGCGCGCATAGACCTCGTTCATCGCCGCGAAGTCGTTCATATCTTTCAGGAACACGGTGGTCTTGACGACGTGATGGAAGGAGGTCCCCGCCGCCTCGAGAATCGCCTTCAAATTCTCGAACACTCGTTCCGTTTGTTGTCGGACCTCCACGCCAACGAACTCTCCGGATTTTGGATCGAGCGCGATCTGACCGGATACGAACAGCAAGCCATTCGATTTTATCGCTTGCGAATAGGGCCCGATCGGCTTCGGACCGCGTGCCGTCAAAATCACATCTTTCATGGATTACGCTCCCTGCGTCAAAAATGCTATGGAGAAAAAGAATATCAGAAGCAGACTAGCGACGGGAGCTTAGTGCTTGCGGCCGCGCACTCGCACGAAGCCGGTGTTGGAGTGGTTGCGCAAGGCCTCGCGCTCGGCGATTAGCGTTTCGGCCTGCTGATCGGACAAACCTTGATTCACAGTATCCAGAATCTGCTTCTCGGACATGCCGGTGTTCTTCAGTCGGCCGATCTGCTCGCTTGTAAGCGTCGGCAAACCCTGGATACGACGGTGAATAATGTCCTGCACTGTCGGATTCGAGAGTCCGATCAATTTCAACGTCACTGCTTCGCCGCTGAGAATGTCGATCTGATCGGACTGCGCCATCTCCAGGATCTGCGCGTCGCTGTAACTCGCGCGCGACAGGTCGATCGCGGAATCGGCGCTGGTGAATTCGTGATTGTGCGCCCGTGCGGCCTTCAGCAATGCTAGGCAAAGGTCATCGGACGCGCTGGCCTGTTTGAGTTTCGTGAGCTGGGCAATCTCCGTGCTGCTGGGTTTCATCGCTTTGACTTCGTCCAGGCTGGACGACCACATCCCCGACTGGTCGAGCGATGCGTAGTCAACTTTGGCCTGTTTTTGACAGCCCGCCAGCACAACGCCACACACACCGAGAAGCAGCAGTGATTTCCTCATGCCTCCATTTTATGGGCCGCGGGTCGCCAGAGGATGTGGGTGTGCTTCGGCGTGTACTGGACCAACGAACAGGTACAGGAAATGCGAGCTAGAAACGAAGTCTGTGGCTTTGGCTTGCTCTCGCGTTAGTTTAGCGTTCGAACCAAGTCGCCGATATCCGCGCGGTCCGCCACGCGTTCTCGCGCAAGGTTCGCGGTTTGCCTATCTCGCTAATCGAGCGGCTGCATCGATCGCCTCGACCAAATCCTCATATTCGAATGAAGCGTCGTGGCGCTTCCCGTTGATGAAAAATGTCGGCGTTCCGTTGACGCCGCTTCGCACGCCTCCCGTAAAGTCATTCTTTACCCGCGCGAGATACTCACGCTTTTCGACGGCGGCGCGCAATTCCTGCGGCGGCAGCCCTAACTGCTGAGCAAGCTTTAGATACAGCGCGCCTCCAAGCTGCTCCTGATTCTCAAACAAGCCGTCATGCATCTCCCAGAATTTCCCGTGCGCGCCGGCGTACTCCGCGGTTTCCGCGGCAGATTCGGCGTGCGGATGCATTTCCGCAAGCGGGAAGTTCCTGAACACGAAGCGTAGCTTCTTGCCAAAATGCTTCTGCACGCGCTTCACGATGGGATAAGCATGCCCGCAATGTGGGCACTCGTAGTCTCCATATTCCACAAGCGTGCATTTCGCATCGGCGCTTCCTTGAATGTGTTCCTGCTCACTAACGGGAATTCGCAGGCTCATCGTCTGTCTCCTATTTAGGCAGATTCTCGAGTGCTTCCAGAATTCCATCGGCGCCGGGATTGACGGCCACCGGTGAACAATAGCTCCATGCAATGACGCCATTCTTGTCGATCACGAACAAGGCGCGCTCACATACGCCGTCTTCGGTGCGATAAGCGCCATAGGTTTTGGCCACCGCGCCCTTCGGTTCAAAATCGGCAAGCAGAGGGAAATGCAAGTGACGGTCTTTGGCAAACGCTTCGTGGCACCAGGTCCCGTCCACCGAAATTCCTAAAAGTTCAGCGCCGAATTTGTGAAACTCCGACAGAATTTCGTTATAAAGCGCCATTTGATCGCCGCAAACCGGACTCCAGTCCGCGGGATAAAACGCCAGAATCACCGGTCGGCCACGCAATTCTTTCAAAGAAAGCTTTTGATCGGGGGTTACGTGCAGGCTGAAGTCAGGTGCGGGCGTTCCGGCCGCCAAAATCATGTCCATGAGATGCCTCGTTGGGTTTCTGTTTCGGATGACTAGCGCATTAGATTCGCGCCTTTGGCTTAGGGATACAAGTCCGCCCAGAAGTTACACCTGGAACGTACGCTCTACGCCATAAACGCCCTGGATACGACGAATGTTCGTAAGAATGGACTCGAGCTGCCGTTTGTCGGTGATTTCCAGGCTGGCCTCGACCCGCGCGTTCTGTCGATCGGGCCTGCTTTCGAGCGTGCGGATGTTGGACCCCGCGCCGCTGATCACCGACGTGATATCGGCCAGCAATCCTGGACGGTCCTTGGCCCGAATCAGCAATTCCACCGGGAAGGTAGCCACGTTGCTGCCACCCCACTCCACCGCGATGCGCCGTTCCGTCTGGTACAAAAGGTTCTGAACATTGGGGCAGGTGCGGGTGTGTACGGCCACGCCGCGGCCTCGCGTCACGTAGCCCACAATGTCGTCGCCGGGAATCGGATTGCAGCACTTCGCGCGAAACACCAGTAAATCGTCCTGGCCTTTGACGATCAGCGGCGCTTCGCCAAAACCAAACATTCGCTTGACGGTCTTGACCAGCGTTGGCTTGGCGTCTTCTTCCTGCTTCTCGCCTTCCTTGCTCGGCTCACCGAAGTAGCGCGACAGTACTTGGCGCGCGGAAAATTTGCCGAAGCCCACCGCCGCGAACAAATCTTCCGGCCGGGACAGCCCGTATTCCTCGCTCAGCTTCAGCAGGTCCTCCGCGGAGATTTTCTTCAGTCCCTTGGGGAAATTCCGCGACTCGTTTTCCAGCAGGCGCCGGCCCATTTCGGTGGCCTCTTCGCGCTCTTGGGTATTGATGAAATGCCGGATTTTGCTTTTTGCGTGCGACGATTTCACAAAACTGAGCCAGTCCCGGCTGGGCTTGTGCCCCTTTTGCGTCAGAATTTCCACCACGTCGCCGGAAACAATCTCATGGCGCAACGTCACCATTTGCCCGTTGACCTTCGCGCCCACGCATTGATGCCCCACTTCGGTGTGCACCGAATACGCGAAGTCCACCGGTGTGGCCCCTCTCGGCAGTTCCAGCACGCGCCCCTTCGGCGTAAACGCGTACACCTCCACCGGCGCTAGATCCACCTTGAGCGTCGAAAGAAACTCGCCAGGCTCTTGCAATTCCTGTGACCATTCAATCAACTGCCGCATCCACGCGATCCGCTGATCGTCGTCATTCGATACCGGCCGCCCATCCTTATACTTCCAGTGCGCGGCAACGCCTTCTTCCGCAATACGGTGCATGTCCTGTGTCCGAATCTGAATTTCAAACGGCTGCCCGCCGTGAATGACCGTCGTGTGCAACGACTGGTACAGGTTCGGCCGTGGCATCGCGATGTAATCCTTGAACCGGCCCGGCACCGGCCGCCAGATGTGGTGAACCACGCCAAGCGCGGCATAGCTATTACGCTCCGTGTCCGTGATTACGCGGACCGCGAGCAAATCGTAAATCTGCTCCAGCGTGCGCTCCTGCCGCACAATCTTGCGATGCAGAGAATAGATTCCCTTGACCCGCGCCTCCAGTTCCGCAGGTATGCCGTTTTCCACCAGCTTCGTGCGAATGGCGTTCTGCACTTCCTCAAGAAAGCGCTTGTGTACCGGCGACTTTTCGGTCACTTCCTTTTGCAGCGCAAGGTAGGCATCCGGTTCAAGATAGCGGAACGAAAGATCCTCGAGTTCGCCTTTGATCAGTGCCATCCCCAAGCGGTGCGCAATCGGGGAATAAATGTCCATGGTTTCGCGCGCAATGCGCTGCTGTTTGACCTCCGACAGGAATTCCAGTGTGCGCATGTTGTGCAGCCGGTCCGCAAGTTTGACCAGCACCACGCGCACGTCATTCACCATCGCCAGCAGCATCTTGCGCACGTTTTCGGCCTGCCGCGCTTCCGGAGCCATCATATTTAGCCGGCTGATCTTGGTGACTCCTTCCACCAGATGCGCAACCTCCGCCCCAAATCGTTCTTCCAACCGGGAAACCGGATATTCGGTATCCTCAATGGCGTCATGCAGCAGCGCCGCAGCCAGCGTGGTCGCATCCAGCTTCATGTCCGCGAGGATGTGCGCGACCTCCAGCAGGTGTGTGATGTACGGGTCGCCGGAACTGCGGAACTGGTCCCGATGGCGTTCCGCCGCAATGTCATACGCGCGGCGAACCAGCCAGGGGTCCTCGGACGGCCGGTGCGTACGCAGTTTTTCCAGGAGTTCTTCGAGGCGAGCGTTGACTTGGCGCTCAGTCCGGTCCCGGTTGAAATTCAGGGGCAGGTTGGCGCGCGATCCCATAGCTTAGTTTACGCTCCGGAGGCTCGATTCGGAAGAGCAGCGCGCTTCAGGGAGTGCGTCAGCTCCCTTTCTTTCACTCTGACACTTATTCACTCTTAAAGTTCTTCGCTCAAAAGCAAAAGAGCTCCGGCGTAAACCGGAGCCCTTTCCGCAAACGCATGCAGAAACGTTGTCTCAGGTCGATGGTTGCGGCTGCTCGGCTCGCTTCTGCTTGATTTCTTTCACCTTATCGAGAAGGTCGTCGGCCATCTTGGTGTAGTTATCCCGCTCCGCCGTCGATTCCACCATGTCGGCCTTGCGGCGATACAGCAGGTTCAGATAAGTCATGGCGTCGTCGTAATCCGGCTTCAGCTCGATGGCCTTTTTCAGGCTGGCAATCCCATCGTCCACCATCGCCTGGTATTTATCGGTGTACGCTTTTCGCACGTCCGGCGGCAGCGCGTCGGAGTCCTTGATCTGCTTAGTGATGTGCGCCTTGTTATAGTCCGAGCGCATTTCCGTATTCCCGCGGTACGCCAGCGCCCAATCGATGACGCCGATCGAATAGTACGGCTGCGGGTCCTGTGGCTTCAACGCAATGTGCTTCTCGTGATACGCCTTTGATTCTTCGAACTTTTTTTCGTCAAACGGCTGACCGGCCATCTGATACAGAATCGACGCCAGCCCGTCGATCGCACTCAGGTTGTTCGGATCCTTATCGACAACATCCTTATACTCCGCGATGGCTTCCTGGCCATGGCGCATATTTTCTTCCGAGGGCGCTCCAGGAATGTACTGGCTCGCGTATGCGGTAGCCAAGTACAAGCGCGCATTGACCAGGTCCGGGTCAAGTTCTTTCGCCTGTTTGAAATCCTCCACCGCCGCGTCAAACTGCGCGTTCTTGAACGAAGCAACGCCTTTGTTCAAAAGATCGCGGGCACGGAGCTTGTTGCATCCGGAAACGCCGGAGACGAGCGTCAGCAGCACCGCCACGCCAAACATTTGACAGGCCGTTTGGGAGACCCGCGAGGTCGTCCCCCGTCGAACCGTTACTTGAGTCATGGAAGCTTCCATCCCTGAGTCGCGCCGCTCCGATGCATTGGAGCACAGCGCGTGGATTCACTTACGCCCGCTAGGGCTCATTCCATCACGTTCAGCGATTTTTTTCCAGTTCCGAAGTCACTAAGCCCACCGGGGAAGCGCCGGCGACATGCATGACGTTCAGAACCTCGGCAACCGTCTGAAACTCGAGAGAACGATCCCCCTGTAGAAAGGCAACCCGTTGAGCTCGCAACGCGAAGACCTGTTCAAGACGGCTCCTCAGTTCCTCGCGCTGTACAACCGCACCATTGAGACGAATCGAACCATCCGATGCGACCTGCACGACGATAGTTTCCGGATGTACCACCGGAACCGGCTCACTTGCTTCCTGCGGCAAGCTCGCCGGCAGCCCCAACTGCCGGTGGGGGATGATCATAAATATGACCAACAGCACCAGCAGAATGTCGATCAGCGGGACTACATTTACATCCGCGCGTATCCCGCCTCTCCCACCACTAAATCCGATTCCCATGAGTCACCTCGTTTCCGGTATCCACACCCGGCGAGGAGGACTCTCACATCCAGCGAAAACCGCGAATACTTACTGGCCAGCTTCGAGCTTGGCAGTGATCAAGCCCACGCGATCGATCCCGGCTTGCTTCATTAAGTCGATAGCTCTCGCTACGTCCATGAACTGAACGTCATTGTCGCCCTTGACGAAAGCCACCTTCTCCGCTCGATCCTTGAAAATCTGCTCCATGCGCGGCTCAAGCCCATCCCAGTTCGTGTCTTCGTTGTTGATCTTGAGCTTGCCGTTCATCAGCACCTGAACCACGACAGTCTTGTTTTCCAGTTCCTGGTTTTGCTGCTGGTTCGGCGAAGGCTGCGGCACAAGTGCGTCGAGTCCCTTAGGCGTCAGCGGCGTAATAACCATAAAGATGATAATCAGCACCAGCAGAATATCGATCAACGGCACGATATTCGGCGTGGCCATCGCACCTTTGTTCTCTCCAACGTCCATCGCCATTGCGAGTTCTCCTATCGTTCCGCAGCGTCCTGCTCCCGGAGAAGCGGTCCGCGCCGGGTGGGAGCCGGCGCGGTTCCATCAACTCAGCAAACGAATGACGACTACGGCAAATGCAACCCTACTTGCCTCAACTACCGCCAGCCGCTTTCGGCGTGTTGGTCGGTGGTGCCGAAGGTCCGGCCAGTGCTTTGGTCTTTTCCGTCAGCAACCCCAGAGAGTCCACTCCAGCCGAACGAATCTCGTCCACGACGGCGACCACGTCGCCATACTTGGCGCGTGCGTCGCTCTTGACATAGACGGTCTTGTCCAGCTTGTTGGCAAGCTGGTCCTTGATCTGACCCGTGATTTCTTCCTTCTTTATCTTGCTGTTGCCAAGGAAAAGGCTTCCATCCCGGGTGACGGCCACCACGATGGCATCGTCCTTATCCGCATCCTTCATATCACGCGGATCGTTCACGGAGGCCAAATCCACCTGATGCGTCTTCTGCAACATAGGTGTGACCACCATGAAGATGATCAGCAACACGAGCATGATGTCCGCCATCGGAATCACGTTCGGCGCCGCCATTTGGGCTCCGGCTACTGGCTTGTATGCCATGGTTAACCTTCTTCCGGATTACTTCTTCGCGCCGCGGCGCAGGATGAAGTAGTTGATCAACTCCATCGAGGAGTTGTCCATTTCTACGTCGAACGCCTCGACCCGGTTGGTGAAATAGTTGTAGGCCCACACCGCAGGCACCGCGACCAGCAAACCGAACGCCGTCGTCACCAGCGCTTCCGCGATACCACCGGCTACCGCCGACAGACCGGTCGCCTTCTGTTGCTCGATGCCCTTAAACGCGTTCAAGATGCCAACCACCGTGCCGAACAGTCCGACGAACGGCGCCGTCGAACCAATCGTGGCCAGCGCCGAAAGTCCGCGCTTCATTTCCGCGTGCACGATAGCTACTGACCGCTCGAGTCCGCGCTTGGCGGCTTCGATCACTTCGGCGTCCGACACTTGCTGCGATGCCGACTGGAATTCAGACAAGCCCGTCGCCACTACCTTGGCGATGTGGCTCTTCTTGTTACGCTCGGCGATGGCGATCGCCTCATCGAGTTTGCCATCCTTGAGGGCGCCGGCTACCTGCTGCACGAATAGCCGCGACTGCTTCCTCGCGTTGTTGTACATCAGGAAACGGTCGATCATCACGCCGAACGAATAGACCGAAAGAATGAACAGAATCACCACGACGATCTTCGCCAGGAGCCCCATGTTTCCCCACATGGAACGCAGGTCCCATGAGGTTGTGGCTTCCTGGAGCCAGGCCGCGTAGACATACAGAGATGCTAGCATTCGTTTGCTCCTTATTTCCTAGTGGCCCCCGCGGGCAGGAACCAACAGATTGTTTCCTACGACTACTTACTCGGAACGGCGCCGGGCTCCCACGACTCCCGCGCCGCACCGTTTCACTACTGTGCGAGAGAGAAAATCACGTCAATTTCCGTGTCCACATCGACCGGTTCGCCGTTCAGCAACGTGGGCTGATAGCGCCACTGCCTCACGGCATCGAGCGCGGCCTGCACCAGCAAGGGATGGCCCGAGACGACCTGCAACTGGTCGACGCTTCCGTTCTTTCCGATAATGGCATGCAGCTTCACGGTTCCGCTGATGCGCGTCTGACGCGCCAGCGGGGGATAAATGGGCTGAACGCGATTAACCAGTTTGGCGTTCTGCACCGCTCCGCCCACACGTATGCGTGACACGTTCGGCTTCGGTGGTGGAGGAGCTCCACCGGCTCCGCCAATGACGCCGCCAATTACACCGCCCATCGAACCGCCGGCTACGCCGCCGGGTACACCACCGGCGATTCCGGCGCCCATGTCAGGCGGCTGTTCGTCTTCCTTAATAATCTTGATGTCATGAGGAATTACCTTCGGCTGGATCAGCTTGCCGGCTTCCATCAAGTGGGCCACGGGCTTAACGTGGATGACTGCGGCGGGCGGAGGAGGAGGGGGAGGAGGCGGCGGCGGTGGCGGTGCCAATAGGATCGAAGACATCATCGCCCTCGGCAGCGCTTCCGTATAAATGAGCGGAATCAGGATAAGAATGGCAAGGAAGGCCACTTGAAACACCATGGATAGAATGACAGTCCATGGCTTGTTCGTTTTCTTGTTCTTCTGGTTTGAAACCACCATTTCTTCAAACATGATTTGTGACTACCTCCTGCCCGCGGGCGCGAGGCGCGGCGTGCCGCTGTCGGCCCCTCGGGTTTTGTTGCCGGCTGCGGTTCCGGTGCCTGTTGTGCCGTGTCCTCGCCAGCTATTCCAGGCGACGACCAGCGGTGCTGCAATCCCGAAACTTGAGTACGTTCCTACCACAATCCCCACCACCAGGGCAAAGCTAAATGCCCGGAGCACCTGGCCGCCCATCAGGAACAGGACGAGCACGGTGAGGAAGGTCAATCCGCTGGTCAGAATCGTTCGCGATAACGTCTGGTTGATCGACTTGTTCACCACATCCGCGAAGGGTTCCTTCCGCAAGAGACGGTTATTTTCCCGGATGCGGTCGAAGATGACGATCGTGTCGTTCATCGAATATCCGACCAGGGTCAACAACGCGGCGATTACGGTCAGCGATATTTCGAATCCGAAAATCTTAAACAGCCCCAGGGTAATCAGCACATCGTGAAAAACGGCGAGAACCGCAGCCACTCCAAAGATGATGCGATCCACAAAGCGCAGAATGAAGCCAAGTCCGCCTTTGGATGACCAGCCGGTCGAACCACCGATTTGTCCGCCGTAGAACCGGAAGGCAATATATACCAGCATGCCCGCCAAAGCATAGAGGGTTACTCGAATGGCCTGATTGCGTAATTCTGCACCTACCTTGGCGCCAACGATTTCTACGTTGCGGATGGCGAAGGGAGCGAGAGAATAGTTTTCTTGCATCGCGGAAACCACCGCCGGCGTCGCGCCGCTCACCTGGGAGAGTTCCGCCAGGTTGGTGATTACGCCATGCTTGTCTTTGTCGCGGTACGCCAGAACACCTTTCGCTAGCGTCTGGTACTTGTCGCCGGCCGCGACCGAAAGCCCTAGCGGGTCCTTCTGTGACAAAAAGTTCGCCAGCGCGGAAGGAGTAACGGAATTGAAATCCGGCTTGGCGCGATCCACGCCGTAAGTAGCATCCAAAGCCTTGAGAACCTTAGCTCTGCTCTCGTCGATGGCCTGGTCGCTCTGCCCGGCCTGCTCCACAAAGATCAGAACCTCGTTTGAGTTCGCCGCCGAGATGGTGTTGGAACTGACGCCTTGAATCTCGGTGTTGCTTAGGCCCTGCTGTTGAAGCGCGCTGCGCAACTTGTCGATATTCGGTGGCTGGGTGAAGATCACATCAACGTTTGTGCCACCCTTGAAATCGATGCCGTATTTGATGCCGCCCTTCAGTAGGATCGCGGACCACCCGATGATCAACAGCAATCCGCTTAAAGCGAAGAAATACTTGGCCTTGCCCATCCAGTCGATGTTGGGCTGTTTGAAGAGCTCGATCATGCCGTTTTATGCTTCCCTTCCTTAGACTCCAACGCGTTCCGGTTTGTTCCCAGCTACAATTTCCACCCGGTACTACTACCGCTAGACCTCGCTAAATACTTAACTCCGCCTGCCGATCCATTTTCGCTAGGTGATACTGGAAAATCGTCTTGGACACATAAATGGCCGTGAAGACGTTGGCGATCAAACCGATGGTCAACGTGATGGCAAATCCTCGAATCGGCCCAGTTCCAAAAATGAACAGGAAAATGGCCGACACCACCGTAGTCACGTGCGTATCGATAATCGTGAGAAACGCCTTATCAAAGCCCGCTTCCACTGCCGCTGAAGCCGACTTCCCGTTGCGAATCTCTTCGCGGATACGTTCGAACACCAGAACGTTCGAGTCCACGCCCATACCGATCGTCAGAATCACGCCTGCAATGCCCGGCAATGTGAGCACGGCTCCAAACATCGCCATCGCCGCCAGCAGGATGATCAGGTTTAAGATCAACGCCAGCACGGCGTTCGCACCGGACAGCCGGTAGTAAAACACCATGAACACCATCACCACCACCAAGCTGAGGACGGAAGCCTGAACACCGTGGCGAATCGAATCCGCCCCAAGCGACGGTCCTACGGTGCGCTCCTCCAGATACTTGATCGAAGCCGGCAACGCTCCGGCGCGCAAAATCTGCGCCAGTTCGTGCGCGCTTTCCTGACTGAAATTTCCGTCGATGCGCCCTTGGTCGGCGATTTTGCCCTGAATTGTCGGCGCGGAATAGACCTTCTTTTCCAATACAATCGCCATTTGGCGTCCGGTGTTCTGCTCCGTGAACCGTTCAAACTTCCGTCCCGCGTCACCCGACAACACAAAGTTGATTTGCCATTGGCCAGGCATTTCCGTGTTGCGACTTTCCGTGGCGCTGCGCAAATCCCGCCCAGTCACCGCCGGAGTGCGGCTCAGCAAGTACCACACTGCCCCTGAATTCTGCCCGGCCGGTGTGCGCGCCTCGCTGCCGCCCTGCACCAGCTCTGTGCCAGGCGGCAAGATGCCGGCTTTGGCTGCCAGCGCTGCGGCTTCGGAAGGATAGGTCTGAGGATCCTCCACCAGCTTCAACTCCAGTTGTCCGCCCGCCTGAATCACGCGCATCGCCGCGGCCGGATCGCCTTCGCCCGGAAGCTGCACAAGAATCTCGTTGTCTTGCCCGACGCGTCCGTGCGGTTGGATCGTCGGCTCGGTCAGGCCCAAAGCATTGATGCGGCGCTCGATGGTCTCGAGCGTCTGCGTCATGGTGGTCTCCTCGATCGCCGCCTTGGTGGATGGGCGCATAAAAAGAAGTGTCGCGTTCGATTCTCCCGGCGCGGGACTCGAAGTCCAGTTGCTATCAAACTGCTCGTGCAGCAGATCGCTGAACGCCGTATAGGCGTCGTTCGGAACGCCGCGCACGACGATGTGCTCATCGTCCACACGCCGCACTTCCTCGTAATGAATGTTCTTTTGGCGCATCGCGGTCGTGAGCCGGTCCACCGTCTGGTCGGTCTCTTGCGCCACCGCTTCCTGTACCTGCACCTGCAAAATCAGATGCGTGCCACCCTGCAGGTCAAGGCCGAGTTTGATCTGGTGCGCGAAGTTATCTTTGACCTGCGCGAAGGACGTCGGAAAGGCGGGCATTCCGAAGATGGAATACAAACAAACAACCACCACTGCAAGGATGAAAATGACTTTCCACTTCAAGTTGGGATTCATGGTTAGAAGATTCGGCGCGGCAGCGCGCGAGCCGGAGCGGAGTTACTTGGCATCTTCGGTTGTCTCCACTTGGGCGATCGCCGCTCGCGCAACGCGAATTTTTACGTTATCGGCGACCTTCAATATGAACGTGTCACCGTCGATTCCATTGATCGTGCCGTAGATGCCCGACGTGGTAATCACTTTGTCTCCGTTTTTCACCGCGCCGAGCATCTCTTGCATCTTTTTCCTTTGCCTTTGCTGCGGCATGATCACCAGGAAATACATGATGCCGAACATCAGCAGAAGTGGCAGCATGAAGCCACCAAGCCCCCCGCCGAGGCCGCCTGCCTGCCACATCAAAAATGCCGCCGAGTTCATCTGGTTGGTTTTACCGTACCCTTTCGAACCGCCGCATCATCCTAATCTCGGGTTTGACCGGGCGGATTTCCTGTCACGGGGAAAGAACCGCCGCGAGCGGGATTTTTCCCGCTTGCCCTGCCCGCCCCGATTCTCTCGATGAGAGTCGACTTACCGCGGGTTGCCACAGCGTCGCGGAGCTGCTCCGCGTGCCGGGCGTATCGCTTCAGGCCGGTCCTGCCACATAGCGGGCACGCAGCTCTGTTGCGAAATTCGCCAGATGTCCAAAAGTGATAGCCTCTCGAATTTGCCTCATTATGTCAAGGTAAAAGCAAACATTGTGGTGGGTCGCCAGAATCGCCGCGGTGATCTCTCCGGCAACGAAAAGATGCCGAAGGTAGGCGCGTGTGTATCGCCTGCACACGCTGCAACTGCAATTCGGATCGATGGGTCGCTGGTCCTCTATATAGCGAGCGTTTTTGATCAGCACGCGGCCTTCGCTCGTGTACAAACACGCATGCCGTGCCGCGCGTGTCGGCAGCACGCAATCCATCATGTCGATGCCGCGCGCAACGTAATCCGCCAACTGTTCTGGCCGGCCCACCCCCATCAGGTAACGAGGACGCCCTTGCGGCAGCAGCGCCGTAACTTCCGCCGTCATTTCACAAGTCACTTCGTGTGGCTCGCCGACCGCCAGACCTCCGATCGCGTAACCCGGAAACTCCAATGCCAAAAGTTGCCGCGCGCTTTCCCGCCGCAAATCCGCGAATGTGGCGCCTTGCACGATCCCGAATTGCCATTGTGCGGGATCGCCGTCACGTTTCGCGCATTGCAGAAAAACATTTCGCCCCCGGCACGCCCATTCCGTCGTGCGCTTCAGCGCCGCTTCGGCAACATTCCGCGGAGCCGGCGTTTCGATGCACTCGTCTAGCACCATGGCAATGTCCGATCCCAGAGCAAGCTGGATCTCCACCGCTTTTTCGGGTGTAAGTAAATGTTCAGAGCCGTCTAGATGAGAACGAAAACGCACGCCTTCGTCCGTAACTTTGCGCAACTCGGACAAGCTGAAAACCTGATAGCCGCCCGAGTCCGTCAGAATCGCCCCTCGCCACGCCATGAAGGCATGCAACCCCCCGAGCCTGCGAATCAGCTCGTGTCCCGGCCGCAAATATAAATGATAGGTATTCGCGAGAAGGATGCCCGCGCCCAGTTCCTCGAGCGCGTCCTGCGTTAAGCCTTTAACGGTTCCGGCCGTGCCGCAGGGCATGAAGAACGGCGTCTCGATGTCTCCATGCGGCGTCGCCAGTTTCCCCCGCCGCGCCCCGGTCGGATCGTTCTGCAAAACTTCAAACGAAAAACTCACTTCTCCAGTCTATCAGGAGAAAATAAACGCCGCTCCCACCCGCAGAATCACCCAAACCGCGAACATCCCGAACGCAATGGTGTACGGTTTTCCGCCTTTCAACTTCTTCGGATTCGCCGCGGCAAACCCAATCGCAATCAGCACCGTGATCCACAGTACGAAAATGTCCAAATTCTTTCCGATTGCCAGCAGCCACTTGGCGGTGTCTTCTGGAAGGAAAGCCGCCAGATTTGTAGCCACAGGATTGTCGAGGTCGAGAGTTCCGTACGGTTTCAGGAATAGCACGATCAGGAACAGTACATTGGCGATGATCAACGGCACATAGGCGTGGGACACAATGGCTAGGGCCGTTTTGTAATTCAGGTTCGCTCCGCCCAACAGATTGTAAGCTCCCCACATGATCAGGGCGACGACAAGTACCACGATCACCGGCGCGGGAATCCCGAACACGTAGGCGCTGATAGGCGCGAATTTCGCGCCTGCTTCGATCCTTTGCTGTTTTTGGTCCGCGGAGAGCTGCGCCCCTGCTGGGCTCTTCTCGATTTGCTGGCTCATATATTCGCGCCAGTTCATTTTTTGATTGATTCCGACAGCTACCACCGTCCCAAGAATGGCCAGGATGAGCACCGGCAGCAACCAGGTGGGTTTGCGCGCAATGTCTTCGAACGTTGGTTTTGGCGAGAACAGCACTCCGAAAATTCTGCCGAACGGGGAAACCCTCGCCTGGGTCTCGACTTCAGGCATAGGGGTTGGCATCGGTTCTGTCGCCATTTGAGGACTCCTTCGCCACAGGATTTCCGAGACTGGTTCTAGGGATTACTACGCAACACTGGTCGGAAAGTATCACATTTGGCCCGGTTCGGGTATCTCCGGCACCGCCGCCAGCAGGTCCCGGGTATACGCGTGCGTGGGCTCATGCAGGATCAAATTGGCCGGCCCATATTCAATCATCTGCCCGGCGCGCATCACTGCGATATGGCTCGCCAACTGACTCACCACCGGTAAACTGTGCGAAATCAAAAGATAGGTGAGCCCAAACTCCTTCTGCAATTCCTCTAACAGCAACAGCACTTGAGCGCCGACCGAAACGTCCAGCGCGGATACCGGCTCGTCCGCCACCACCAGCTTCGGACGCAAAATCAGGGCCCGCGCAATCCCAATCCTCTGCCGCTGACCGCCGGAAAATTCGTGGGGATATCTCGCGAGCGCCGCCTCGTCCAGTCCCACGCGCCGCAACATTTCTTTCGCACGCGCCATCCGCTCGGCCGATGAACGCTGTGGTTCATGGATCGCTAGCGGCTCCGCGACGATCTCTCCCACGCGCATCCGCGGATTCAGCGACGCGAACGGGTCCTGAAAAATCATCTGCATTTGCCGCCGCTGCGCGCGCAACTCCTCGCCCTTCAGCTTCAGCAGGTCCTGCTCCTCAAACTGGATCACGCCGTAGTCCGGCTCGATCAGCCGCAAAATCATGCGCGCCAGCGTCGTCTTCCCGCATCCGCTTTCCCCCACGATGGCGAACGTCTCTCCCGGCGCAACCTCAAAACTCACATCGTCCACTGCCGTAAACCGCTCACCCTTCCCCTCGCCATCAAATACCCCTCCGCCCCGCACGAAACTCTTCCGCAAATTTCGCACTGCCAGCAAGTAGCTCATAGCGCTATGTACCGTACGGCTAGAAGTGTCCGAGCGCCGGACACCACTTCGCCGCCGCAATCGGTTTTTGCAGCCGTCGCCTTGTGAGACCGGCGCTGTAGGGGTGCGGACCTTCGACGGACCTGAGCTCCGTCGGCGCGACACAATTTAGCCCAGCCCGCCAGGGCTGGGTACCAATCCGTATCGAACGAGCGCCGTAGGCGCGACACTCTCCTCCTCACCGCACTACCCCACACGATCCTCATACCAGCACGCACCGCGCTCCATGATCGGGCTCCGCCAACCGAAATTCCGGCACCGCCCGCTCGCACTCCGCTCTTCGGAACGAACACCGTGGCGCAAACGCGCATCCAGGCGGCAGTTCCGTCAACTGCGGCACCGTCCCAGGAATTGGCGTGAGCCTCCGCTTCACCAGCGTCGGCGAAGCCGCCAGCAGTCCCTGCGTATAAGGATGTCGCGGCGCTCTCAACACTTCTCGCGCTAGCCCTTGTTCCACAATCCGCCCCGCGTACATCACCGCCACGCGGTCTGCCACCTTCGCCACCACCGCCAGATCATGCGTGATAAATAGCAGCGCTAGTTTCAATTCCCGCCGCAGCCGGTCCAGCAAATCCAAAATCTGTTTCTGCACCGTCACATCCAGGGCCGTTGTCGGCTCGTCCGCGATCAGCAGCTTCGGCCACGGCGCCAGCGCCATGGCAATCATCGCGCGCTGCCGCAATCCTCCGGAAAGCTGGTGCGGAAATTGCCGCGCGCGCACTTCCGGTTCAGGCATCGCCGCATGCTCCATCGCCGTGAGCAGGCGCCGGTGCAGCAACTCCTTTTCGAGCTTCGGCTCGTGCGCCAGGATGGCCTCTTCGATTTGCGCGCCCACTCGCATCACCGGATTCAGCGAGGTCATCGGCTCCTGAAAAATCATGGCGATGTCTCGCCCGCGCACCCTGCGCCATTGCTCTTCGCCAAGCCGAACCAAATCCCTGCGCTCGTCCTCCGCGTCTCTCTGCGCACTCTGCCTCCGAGCGTGGTCCTTTTCTTTGTCTTGCCCCACGGAACGCAACAAAATCTCGCCGCTGACCCTCGCACCCGTTGGCAACAACCCCACGAGCGCCAGCGAAAGTAACGTTTTTCCGCTACCCGACTCCCCAACCAACCCCAGCGTTTCTCCCGCCGCAATCCGCAGCGACACCTCATTCACGGGCTTCACCCAGCCCGCCGCGGTCGGCAATTGCACCGTCAACGCATTAACGCTCAGCAAATCCGCCATATCGCTATCATACGGTTTGGAATACGATCCATGGCAATAGAAACCACTGACTTTCCAGAACTCTCGGTTCTTGCACAACGACTCACGGCACACCTCCCCCCAAATCGGCATAGGGGGAGCAGTCACCCGCTCGCCCCTGCCACACCACCTGACATGCGGGTCCGCATCAGGCGGTTCAGAGGGTTACGCTGGACGGTCAAGCAAGGAAGGAAGTCCAAGCGAGGCGAAGTAAGCATTGGGTAGTGCGACAGCCAGCGCGAGACTGTTAGCCAGACGCCAAGGACCGTGGGTGCTGCCGGCGGTCTTGGCCGCCAGGCCCATGTTTACGTCCCGTCGTCGAAGCTCCCGGAATCGCACCACTCCGCGCTTCCATTGCTTCCAGATCATGGATCGCAGCCTGCGGCGAATCCAGTGGTCCAAGTTTCGCAGTGTCCCGGGCGTCTGACAGAATCCGAAGTAACTCTTCCAGCCCCTTAAGTAGGCCGCAAGTTCCTTCGTCATTTGCTCCAGACTGATCCCTCGTGTCCGGCGCGTCAGCTCTCGGATTTTCTGCTTGCAGCGCAACAGGGCCTTCGGCGCGATGCGTCGTTTAGGCTCTTGGTTGTTGCTGAAGCTGAACCCCAGGAACTTCCGCTCCACGGGTCGGGCCACCGCACTCTTGGCCTCGTTCACCCTGAGCTTCAGCCGTCGCGTGAGAAAGCGCGTGACGTTCCGCATCACCCGCTGCCCCGCCTGTTGGCTACGGACGTAGATGTTGCAGTCGTCCGCATACCTCACAAAGCGATGCTTGCGTCGTTCGAGCTCGTGGTCCAGTCCGTCGAGTACGATGTTCGATAGAAGCGGAGAAAGTGGACCACCTTGCGGTGTCCCTTCTTCCGCCGGACTCACCAGCCCGTTCTCCAGCACACCCACTTTCAAGAACGCCCTGATTAATCGGAGCACTCTCTTGTCGGTCACCCGCCGTGCGATTGCTGCCATCAGTTTGTCGTGGTTGACTCGATCAAAGAATTTCTCAAGATCGAGGTCTACCACCCAGCGATGACCTGCGGCGATGTACTGCTGTGCCTTGGCTACCGCTTGATGCGCTGAGCGTTTCGGCCGGAACCCGTGACTGTGTTCGGAGAATGTTGGGTCCCATCTGCGTTGCAGAACCTGCATCACCGCTTGCTGGATAAAACGATCCAGCACCGTCGGGATACCAAGCTTTCGCACCCCGCCGTCCGGCTTCGGGATTTCCACCCGTCGTACCGGTTGTGGTTGGTAGGTCCCACGCAACAGCTGTTCCCGCATGGAGGGCCAGTGCTGCTTCAGGTAGTTCGAGAGATCTCCGACTTTCATGCCGTCGATTCCCGGACTTCCTTTGTTCGCTTTCACTCGCTTGTATGCCTGCCAGCAGTTTCTCCGCTCGCAGACTTCTTCCATCAACTGCTCGTGACTAGCTGGACGTTCGGTGTCGCATTTCGCCGTGCGCGATTCGGTCCCTTCCTGAGAAGCCTTCGGAGCTTCACTCCTCCCCTCCTCAGTAAAGGCCAGCACTAGCTGGTTCTTCTGCCGCTTGTCGCTCATCGAGTCCTGCGTCCTACTTGTCGCTCCCTACTGTTTGGGCCTTCATCGCTTCCGCGACTACTACGCCCGCTGCTGACTTCTGCCGCATGGTCAGGGTGAATCACTTCGCCCCCAGTCACGATTCCGTGACATGCAACAGATCTCCCGAGGTAAGTTCGACCGCCTTCTACGCGCAACCGCCGGATTTACCACCAGTACCTTTGATGGATGTGGGCTTCGCGGTCCTTTGCCCGCTCGCCCGGCACCGTAGGCCTCCTATCCGGTTCTTGTTCATCGGCTCGCGTCTTTGTTCCACGCTTCTTTCAGACCTCGCCTCGCGGCTCAGCCCTTGCGCTTCACTAACCCTTCTCCTCCATCAGGATGGGTAGAGGACTTTCACCTCCAAGCTATCGAACGTGCTCGGCACACAAAGGAAGGGCCGCCGAAGCGGCCCTTCCGTCGACCAAACCTTACCTCGCGCTTAGAACGTCAGATGCAGCCCCAACTGCAAAAACCGCGGGCTTCCAATCGTGTGTTGAATCACTCCCAAGCTGCCCTGAGGCGGTATCGAAGGAGGACCGACAAAGTGGGGGAAGAATGTCACGTTGTTGTTCGGCGCGTCGAAAGAGGGATGGTTAAAGATATTGAACGCGTCCACCTCGAACCGCAGCTGGAAGCGCTCCGTGATCGCGAACTGCTTGGCCAGGCTCATATCGAAGCGCACCTGGAAGGGACCACGGAACACATTCCGGCCTGTGCTTCCGTAGAGCGATTCGTAAAGATCGCACCCGGATGCGTCGCAGGGAGGCACTCCGTTCGTGCCTGGGGCAACAAACTGCGGCATAAAATCATTGGAGTTCAGCACCGGCTTGCCCGCATTTACGCCAGTCGTGCCTTGAAGTTCTGCCTGTTTCGGAGTTACCCCCGGTGTGAGCGGTACGAGAGGGTTTCCGATATAGTTGCTGGTACCGAAGTACAAGCTTCCCACTGAGCCTGAAAAGTCATACACACTGTATGGCTGGCCGCTTTGCGCGACGGTCTGGCCGCCAAGAATCCAGCCGTTCACAAATTCACCCAGCAATTTGTTTTGTGTCGAACTCGGGATCTGGTAGCTGTAGTTAATGAGAAAAACGTGCGTCTGGTCGAAATCAGACGACGCATAATTCGAGCGCGGCACCAGTGGGTTGTTCCCGGTGAAAAACAGGCCCAGCCCGCTCTGCTCGTCCAATGAGTGCGACCAGGTATACGATGCGGTGAATTGCAGCCCGAAAGATAGACGCTTACGCGCCTGAAGCTGCAGCGCATTGTAGTTGGAAATTCCCTCGGCTTTGAACAGCACCGAATTCATGTCATAGCCGGGATAGGGCACGCGGATCGGCGCATTGCCAGCAAATTCGTTGGTGAAGATTGGCTCGTTATCGAGGGACAGCGGGCTCGTTCCACCATAGGAATACATTTGGCCGTTGACTTTGTTCTGTGGGGTGGCGATGAGCGGCTGGTTGAAGGGAATGGGCAATACTAAATGGTTGCCATGGTTGCCCACATATCCGAAGTCGAACAGCCAGGTGCTGGTTGGCTGATATTGGATATCGAACGTCCAGTTTTGCGTGTACGGAAGTTTGTTGTGGATGTCATAACCGCCAAACAGGAAAGGGCCATAGAGGTTGCCTGTCGGCCAGCACCCGGGGAAGCCGCATGCCGTCTGGTTCAGGTTAGGCAACAAGGCGAGAAATCCGGCTGCGCTGTCCGCTGGTGGCGGTGGGGGCGTGGTGCCAAACGGCGCCGCCAAGGTTGCGTTCTGCGCCGCAGAAATCGGCTGAACAAACGGCGGCGCCAGCGTTACCCCAAACGGACCATTAAAGCCGTTGCCGGCACTTGGCGAAAGGTAGCTGAAAAGCTCGCCGCGATCATAATAAATGCCGTAACCGGTCCGCAGCGTCAGTTTCGAAAAAGGTGTCCAAGCAATTCCGATGCGCGGCGCAAATCCCCACTGATGCTGCTGCATCAGGCTATCGCTGGCGCCAAAGGTCTTGGCTGTCGGGTTGTTCCCTGCGATCAACAGACCGGAGTTGCTGATAACGTCGGTCCCGGGATCGCACGTATTCAAAGCGGGATCAGACGGAACACCATTCACCTGGCACTGCACATAGCTATACTTCGAAGGATCAAACGCGGTCAGCTTCCCATACTTCTCCGAGAGCGGCCCATCGAAATCCCACCGCAGACCAACGGTCAACGTCAGGTTGTTGCGAATCTTGAAGTTGTCGTTGGCGTAGGCGCCCACGGTATCGGACCTGTAATAGCGATTCGCTTGGCCCGAGAATGCGGTTCCGCCTCGGTCCACCAGTCCTTGCGCAAACATGCCAAAGTCCGAGAAGTTGAGCGTGTCCGTGTTCGTGTTGTGGTTGATGACATTGAGCTGCGTGTGATCCCACACTAAGCCCAGGCTGATCGTATGCCTGCCTTTCACCAAGTTCAGCGACGTTCCGTATTCCCATTGATTCTGAAACATGCCGGCGTCGCCAAAGCTCGTGCTGGGGCCGAACTCGATACCTTGACTGATCTGAGCATCGGTGGTGTTTATACTGAAATCGGGGAACTTCGTGGAGCCCAATAGACTTATGCCCATTTGATTAGGCGTAAATTCCTGTCCCGTGTTCGCGTAAGCCCTCATCCGCGTGAACCCAAGGCGCTGCTCCCAGGTGAGATTTGGAGACAGAACAACGGTATTCGCCAGGGAAAACACCTGGCTGCCTGCCGAAAGTTGCTGCTGGAAGCCGAGCAGCGTACCGACGGCCCCAAACGGGTTCGTCGTTGGATCGCTCTGGAAGTAATACCTCCCTGACAAGCGATCCGTGGCATTCAGCACATAATCCACACTGGCGATTCCCTGATCCACATTCGACCTCGAGTTTGGACCTTGTACCACGGCGTCGTAACCGAGTGCTACGGCTCTGGTCGGATCGGTGATTTGTGCACTCGGGATTAGATATTGTCCGTTCGAAAGCTTGGCATTCAACAGGTTCATCGCTTGGGTGCTTACCATGCTGGATTGGAACGGGCAGTAAGAAGGGAGATTGGGATTAGACGGGTAGCAGAAGCTGGAGTTAATTGCGTTGGTGATACCCTGCGCCGTGCGATCATTCGTCAAACCTAACGGCACGGTCACGTCTTTTGTCGACGTCGACTGATCGGCAATGCGAACTCCCTGGTACGACAGAAAATAGAACAACTTGTCCTTCTTGATAGGCCCGCCGAACGTCGCGCCGAACTGGTTTCGATTCAGAAACGCGATTGGGGTTCCAGCCGCATTCCAGAAGAATTGATTGGCGTTCATGGCGCTGTTTTGGAATTGCTCCCAGGCACTTCCGTGGATCGCGTTCGATCCCGATTTTGTCAGCACGCTAATGTGCGCTCCGCTGTTGTTTCCTTGCGATGCGTCATACATGGACGCATTCACGGCTATCTCCTGTATCGCATCTGTCGGAGGCGTGGGAAGCGCCTGCCCGATGGCTCCATAGACCGATGTACTGGTCTGGATCGTTCCATTCGAGCCGAAATTCTCACCCGTATTCAACACGAAGCGGTTTTCGCCCACCTGGCTCGTGGAATTCCCATTGAACAGGTTGTTCGTGTTGACCCCATTCAACGAAAAGCTGTTGCTTGTATCGCGGTTCCCGTTGGCGAAGATCGCCTGATTACCAAGCCCGGAGTTTGATCCCGAACCACCCAGAAAATCGGCATGCACGCCCGGACTCAGAATGGCCAATTGCGTGAAACTGCCGGTTCCCAACGGCGTTTCCTCAATCGTCTGCGTATCCACTACGTACCCGATCGTGGTATCCACCTGATTCATCAGCGGCACAGCATTCACTTCCACAACGGAGCTGACCGATCCCACTTGCAGGCTGGTGTCCACTGTCGTCGTCCGGTTCCCATTTACCAGGATCTCCGTGTGCGTCTCGCTCTTGAACCCTTCCTTGGTGATAGTCATCTTGTAGGTCCCGGCGGGAAGCTCCGGCAGCAGGTAGGAACCGTTCGCCTTCGTGTGCGCAACCACTTCGAGGTTGGTCGCTACGTTGATCGCCTTCACGGCCGCGTCCGGCACAGCCGACCCGGAAGGATCGGTGATCGTGCCGGTAATGGCGCCTAAAGTCTCTTGCGAATGGGCAGCTAGAGAGAAGACCAGGATCCCGAGAAACAGAACTAAAGCCTTCCCCAAGTTAGATTTCATATAAGAGCGCTCCCTGAAGATTTAGAAATGCGAAGGACCTGGGAAAACAATTGGAAACCTTGCACCAGCACACAGCCAGCCGCTGCACCTGAATTTGCCGGCACCCGCCCTTTATGGCTAACAGCCTTCGCGATAGCGAAAAGGTATGCCCCCCACCCCGAAATTGGGCGAAATTCTACACTTATCGTTTAACGTTGCAACCGTATTTCTGTGAATTTATGTGATTTTAATTTAAAATTCTTGCCTCTGGTACTACGGGTTTTCTTCTCCCCAAGGCCGCTGCGGAATGCGGATGGCTCTTCTACCTCACCCCCGACCCTGGTAGGTTCGAGATTGGGTTCCTCTGCGGCAACAGGCCCGGTCGGCTTCGTCAAACCACCACCCATCTCTCCCTCGCTTGCCAATTACGGATAACCGTTTGTGATTCCATCCCACCTGTCAGCCAGCCTGCGGCCGATAGTAAACTGTTACGCTCTATGGCCACCGCCGCAACTCACCGTGTCGACTGGTCGCTGCTCTGGGGGCAGCGCGCCTTCCGCTTTTTCTTCACCGCAATGTTTGTTTCGTTGTTTGGAAGCGGCATGAACTTCATCGGTGTGAGCTGGTACATCATGTCCGCCACGCATTCCACCGTGGCCGTAAGCTGGCAGGTCATCGTCGTCACGCTCCCCGGCCTGGTGGTTCCTTTTCTAGGCGGCGTGCTGATCGACCGTTACGACCGCCGCTATCTCGGCGTGCTCCTCGATCTGGCCCGAGGCGTCGCGGTACTGGCGACCGCCTACATCGCTTGGCGCCGCGATCTGCAACTCTGGCACTTATACGTCATGACCCTGATCACCGGTACCGGCTCGGCGATGTATTGGGCCAACGTGAACGCTCTGGTGCAGGAGGTCATTCCGCCCAGCCAATTCACCGGCGCCAACGCTACCGTCCTGGTTGGCGTTCAAACGGGGATGCTCCTCGCCGGTACGTTCGTCGGTTTCGTCTATGACCACGTCGGCATCGCCGGCATCCTTTTCATCGACGGTCTCACCTACTTCGTATCCGCCTATTGCCTGTACTCGCTGCGCCGCGGCTACGTCTCTCCGCTCATGCACCGCCAGTATCCACGCGAATTCTCGGAGTCCGCGGAAGGCACCGCGCAAGCGCTCGGAACAGGCGAGAATCCGGAAGTGGCCGAGGCAGGTCTGTCGCTCGAAATTCTCGCGGACATGAAGGCGGGTTTCGGCTATCTGCGCGAACAGCCGGTCGTTGTGGCGCTCGGCGTCACGCATGCCATGCTTATGGCCAGCATCGTCAGTGCGAACGTCGTCGTCGTGGCGCTCGCCAATGAAATTCTGCATTCCGGCGCGCGCGGCTTTGGATTCATAGAAGCCGGCTGGGCTATCGGCGCCATCATCGGCGGTGTCATCACCAGCCAGTTGCCGCAGCGGTTGCGGCTGCCTCTTTATGTTTCGGCGGTCGCCGGAATGGCTTTGGGTCACGTGGCCGTGCCCTATGTTGTCTTCCTGTTTGGCGCCACAATCCTTCAAGGATGCTTCGGCTTTTTTCGCGCCCTTGCCGGCATCGTCGCGCAATCTTCACTCATGGCCATTGTCCCCAAACAATTCATGGGACGCACGCAATCCGCCTTCGCCATTTTCGCAACCGTGCTCCAACTGGCCATGAGCTTTTCCCTGGGCTGGATCGCCGAAAGGTTCACCATCGCCATCGGCTTCTTCTTGCTCGCTACAATGTATGCTGGCGCGACCGCGACCGCTTTCCGGGCCCGCCGCCTCCTACACGCCTCAGCGCATTAAAATCGTCACCATTTCATCCCGAAGGCCACCGACATGATCTTCGTTTGCATTATTACTTCCTCGCCTCTTCCATCTTCGCAACCACTGGTTCAGCCTTTCCGCCGAGCAACTCCACCGCGGCCTGATTCAGCTTTGTTCGCAGCGCATACCGGTCATTGGCCCGCGTCACGTACCGCACCGCAACTTCAATTCCTCCCACAACTGGCTTGACGCTCATTGCCGGAGCCGCCGACAAGCCACTCAGCTCGCGCGATTGCGTGCTGCTCTTCCATTCCTGTTCCGCTTGCTGCACCGTCTCGCGCGTAGCTTCAATCACACTCTTGTGAATCGCGTCGATCATGGGATACGGATCCTTTCCGGTGGGAAGCACCAGTTGCAATTCATCCCATAGCCATTGACCCGTCGTCGAAAAATTGAAGTAGTGCCCCTCAATGGCAAAACCATTCGGAAATGTAACGCGTCGCCCGGTGGGGTGACCGCTGTCTGTCCAATTCCCGGTCTCCAATAGCACCGTGTGAAACGGACCGATCTCCACCACTTCTCCGGTCACTCCGTTTATCTCCACCCAATCTCCTAACCGCATTCCATTCTTTCCCATCAGCACGAACCAGCCGATGAACCCGACAATGAAATCCTTAAGCGCCACGGTTAAGCCCGCGCCAGCCAAGCCGAGGAAGGTCCCAAGCTGTCCGGGCGGTCCGAAAACCACGAGCAGAATCAGCAAGAGGGACACAACCTGGAGCGAGGTTCGCAAGACGGTGCGCAACGATTCGACTTGGCGACGGTCCATCGATAACTGTTTGACCAGTGAATCGATCCACGAACTGAAAAAGAGCCCGATCAGGGCGATCAGCAAGATAATCGCAATCCCGAGAAGCGCCCTGTGCAGGACGTCGCGCTGGTAACCTGCGACGAGATCAATCCATTGGCCATAGACACCGTTCAGCTCTTTCTTTGTCTCGATGCGCATGTCATAGGCGGAAAGAATTTTCTGGTTCAAAGCAAGTTGCTGTGTTTTCTTCAGCAAGTCCGCGGTTTGGTCCTGGCTTTTGTTCGCAGCGGAGATATGTACAGCGCCGCCGTCTGGTTGAGCGGTCTTTGAGTGATGAGCCAGCTCCGGCATGGCCGCCTTTTCCGCATCCACCTGGGCGTCCAGCGCGTTGTGTTTTGCGGTTAGATCGGCGACAGCCGTGCCTGTGTCCGATTTCGCCTTCCACAATTGCATCTGCTTTTGGTGCAGCAGGCGCCATTGCACGATGCGATGAATCAGGCCAGGTTGATCGGCAGGCTCGGGCCCTGAGGGGATCGCGGTTGACGTACCATGCGATGATTCTTCGTGTTCCTTCTTCAGCGCTTGAATCCGATCGGTGACGTCCCCGCCGGCGCGAATCAAATCCTCTTTGGCGTCGTCCACTTCGTCTTGGGCAAGCTCGACGTCGGCCTGTTCCTGTATCAAGTCCGCTTCGAGAGCATCCTTTTTGTCTCCAGCCGCCTTCGCTGCCTGATCGGTGAGCTGCTTGATTCGATCCTGACCGAGTGCTAGAACTTTCTCCGCCTTTTGCATTCGAGACTCGGCGTCTTTGCCTTCCGCAGACAACGGAGGCGGATGCAGCCGGGCCCGTCTCAGCGCATTGTCGAAGGCCTGGTCTACGTCAAAATCCGCCAGCCGCAAGGCCTCTTGTGCCAACGCCCGCTCGTCATGCGTCGTTGCTAATTGCGCCAGTTGCTGCGCGGTCTTCAGCGGGCTCTGGTCCACAAGCGATTTTTCCGGCGCTTCAATAGGATTCGCCCCTACACCGGCCACCGGTGGCAAAGGCTTTCGGGTTTCCCAAAATCCGTAAACCGTAAATCCAGCCAACAACACGATGACGATCGCCGCAATCCGTTGTAGTCGTTTCATGGCAGTTTCCGCTTTTCATCCTACCGTCAGTTTGGCTGGGGAGTTCCCTCCAATCTCGGCCATTCGTTCCTGAAACGCAAGCCCTTCTGCTGCGCAGTTTTCCTCAAGGACGACATCTGCCCGAATGCGACGGCGGTGTTCACCGGCGATCGTGTCAACACCTTCGATGTCGACCTATGGGTTCTCTCGGATTCGCTTAAAGTGGTGAAAGTGCGAGAAGTCATCCGGCTTCTCGCGACGGCGTCTACGTGCTCTGCCGTTCCCGCGCAGGTTAACTAAATCGCACCGCTAAGATCGATTCGCTTAAAATCGTCTCCCTTGAACAAGATTGGTTCGCCCAGTTCTTTCGCAAGTGCGTACGCGAAACAGTCTCCCAGGTTCAACCCAGCGGGATGGCCGCTTCCTTTCCCAAACTCGCGATAGGCCTCTCCTGCCACGAGGGCCTGAGTCGCGGTAACTGACTCAACTACTAGGTGTGCTTCGCGAAAAAGTTCATCGAACCGCCGAGTCGCTATAGGATCACGGCTTCCATCGATAACGGCTGCTGCTTCGACGAAATTCACCACAGAAACTCTACGGGCTGCGTGCCTCGGCGATCGCTCTCGCAAACGCTTCGGCTTCGGGCTCCGCGCGCAGAATCGCCACGATCGCCGACGTATCGATAATCATCGCGGAAGGCCCATTTCGTCATAGAGCAATTCTCCATGGGCGTCGAGACAAAAAAAACGCCCGGCTTTCACCGGGCGTGCCAGGTTCCGATTTCGAGTTTCGCTCTTCCTATAGGTAATCCCGTGAGGGCCCTTCCAAGAATGCCCGCAACTTCCGCGAGCGCGATGGATGCCGCAGTTTGCGCAGCGCCTTCGCTTCGATCTGCCGGATGCGTTCTCGCGTCACCGCAAACGACTGCCCGACTTCCTCGAGCGTATGTTCGCTGCCGTCGTCCAGCCCAAACCGCATCTTGATCACCTTCTCTTCGCGCGGCGTCAGCGTCTTCAGCACCGAAGAAGTCTGCTCCTTCAGATTCAGGTTGATCACCGCATCCGAAGGCGATACCACGGCCTTGTCCTCGATGAAATCCCCCAAATGTGAATCCTCTTCCTCGCCGATCGGCGTTTCCAACGAAATCGGTTCCTGCGCGATCTTCAAAATCTTTCGCACCTTGGACACCGGAATGTCCATGCGCTTAGCGATCTCCTCGCTGGTAGGTTCGCGCCCCAATTCCTGCACCAACTGCCGGCTCGTGCGCACCAGCTTGTTGATCGTCTCAATCATGTGTACCGGAATACGAATCGTTCGCGCCTGGTCCGCAATCGCGCGGGTGATCGCCTGTCGAATCCACCATGTCGCGTAGGTCGAAAATTTATAGCCACGGCGCCACTCAAACTTGTCCACGGCCTTCATCAAACCGATATTCCCTTCCTGGATCAGGTCCAGGAATTGCAACCCGCGGTTGGTATATTTCTTGGCAATCGAAACCACCAGGCGCAAGTTGGCCTCGATCAACTCCTTCTTGGCCTGTTCGGCTTCCGCTTCCCCACGATGAATGATTGTCAGGGTGCGCTTCAGCTCCATCAGCCCGACTTCGCTGGCCTCTTCAATATCTTTCAGTTCTGACCGTCGCGTCCGCAATTCCCGGCGCGCTTCTGCGGCGTTTTCACCCTTGGACACGTCCGCGCGCCGTTCCAGTCGGCCGGCCTCGCGCTCGAGTGATTGCAGCCGCTCGACGGTTCCGCGCATCTTGTCGATCAGCCGCTTCTTCTCAAAGGGGTTGAAATCGATCCCGCGAATCTCCAGCGAAATTCCCACGCGCGTCCGCGCCACCGCCCACTTCGCACGAATGTGTGTCCGTTTCTTCGCTTTCGGTGTCTTGTCGAGCCGCACCGCTTCCTTCAGCGCCTGGTCATACAGCTTCGCAATCTTGTCGATATACTTCAGCGTCTGCTTGGTCTTGTTGGCGATCTTCTCTTCGGTCAGTTCTTCATCGTCGAACTGCACGATCTCTTTGATCGACCTCGCGCCCTTGCGCAGGTCTTCGCCGACCGCGATCAATTCCTTGATTACGATCGGCGACCGCGTGATGGCCTTCATCACCACCAACTGCCCGCGCTCGATGCGCTTCGCGATGGTCACTTCGCCTTCGCGCGTCAACAAAGGCACGGTGCCCATTTCCCGCAGGTACATCCTCACGGGGTCGTTCGTTTTTTCGAGCGAACCCGGCGTCAGGTCCAGATCGCTCCCGCCCTCTTCCGCGTGAAGGTCGTCCTTCACCACCGCATCGCGGTCGCCATGCTCGGAAGACACTTCGACCGCGCGCGCCGCCTTAGCCGAGGCGGCGTCCTCGTAAATCTCAATTCCGTTGCGCTCGAATGTAGTGAGAAGGTCGTCGATTTCTTCCGAAGAATGCACTTCGGCGGGAAGCGAGTCGTTCACTTCGTCATACAACAGGTAGCCTCGCTCTTTTCCAATCGCGATGAGCTGCCTTACTGCATCATATTTTTCTTCTAAGCCCGTAGCCGCCACAACTTCCTCCCGCTTTCCTGTCGCTTTACCGCTGCACATTCATTCGACGCTTCAAACACCCATTTATTCACACAAATTGGGCGAAGACCGCCAAAAAATGGCATAGAAGGGCACAGCCCTCCACGAAGCTCTTAATTTTTTGCTTTTAAGCCTTACGCCGCGCCCTTTTCCTGCTGCTACCCACGCCCGCCTGTATGCTCATCCTGACTCGTACGGTCCCTGATGCCCCTATGGTTTACATAACTATAGATGCAAAAAACAGTGAAATCGTTACCCGCACAACCCTTTTACGCTATACGCCTAAGTCCCTCAAAGTCAATCGTTTCCTTCGAGCTTCCGCGCGCTCATTTTGCACGCCCTGGGTGCCCTACACGCCGATTCTGCGTGTGGGTAGTTCGGTTATATTCAGCATCCACCCCGCTGTGATCGACACCACCCAGGCTTGGTCCCTACCCCGTCCCTACCCCGCCGCCCTCCTCTTCAACAACTCCTGTTTCCTCGCCAACAACTCGCGCAACGCCGTCCCGCTCGGACTGCTCTCAATCTCCCTCTGCACCTGCGCCAATTCCTGTTCGACTTGTCGGCTGCGCAAGGCCTCCATGCAGCTTTCCGCCTCCTCCCACGTCCCCTGGTGCGGCTCCTCGAACAAAATCTCAAAGAACACGCGCCGGTCTCGCTCTTCGAGCATCGCTCCAATTTCCGTAGGCTGCATCGGCTCATCCGCCAATCCCGCAACGATCAACGCCACGAAAATCTTCTCCGTTTCCAATCCCTGGTACAACCGGCTCTGTTTCAACTGCTGTGCCAATTCCCTCTTGAATTCCTCCGCTTCCATCAGCATGCGAATCAGCCGCCGCTCCGCCGGCTTCCCCGCCTTGCCGACCAGCTCCGGTTTGGTCTTCACTTCACTGCGTCTCTCGGCGGCCGCTTTGTTCAACGCCGCACGCAGTACCGGCTCATCAATGCGCAATTGCTGCGAAATCCGCGTGGCCCATTCCGACCGCAGCAGCCCATTCGGAATCTTCTGCACGTAGGGCATTAGAAAATTTAACGCGCGCAGCTTTCCTTCGCCCGTCGTCAAATCCATCTGCCGCGCTCGCCCAATCAGATAATCCACGTATGGCGGAGATTCTTTCAGCGCTTTCACGTACGGGTCGACTCCTTTTTCGCGAATGAACAAATCCGGATCCGCTTTCTTCTCCCCAATCGGCGGCAATGCCAGCACCTTCACTTCGAAATCATGCTCGAGCAGCAGCGACACCGATCGCTCCGCCGCCGCCTGCCCCGCGCTGTCCGGGTCGTAATTCACAATCACCCGCTTGGTGAACCGCCCCAGCAACCGAATCTGCGGTTCCGCCAAACTCGTCCCGCAACTTGCCACCACGTTGCTGATCCCCGCCCGCGCTACCGCGATTGCATCCATATATCCTTCGACGAGCACAGCGAAATCCTGCCTTCGTAGCGCGTCCTTCGCGCGGTCCAGGTGATAAAGCACGTTGCTCTTTGAATAGATCGGCGTTTCCGGCGAATTCAGGTACTTCGGCTGGTCATCGCCGAGCGCTCGGCAACCAAACGCCACAATCTTTCCGGATTCGTTCGCAATCGGAAACGTTATCCGCCTCCGGAACCGGTCGAACAATCGACCTGCGCTCTGATCGCGCGAGATCAATCCCGATTCCGCCAACAATTTTTCCGCATATTTCGGTTTCAAGTCCTTCAGCAGCGCATCTCCGCCGCTCGGCGCATAGCCGATGCCGAATCGCGCGATCGTATCTTTGTCGAGCCCGCGATCTTCGAGATACGCTCGCGCGGCCCTACCTTCCCCGGTCGTCTCCAACTGCTTCACAAAAAATGTCTGTGCCTCGCGGTGCATTTCGATTAGCACCGCCCGCTGCTGATTTTCTTTTCTCTCTTCCGGCGAACGTTCCTTCGGCCTCGGCAGCTGAATCCCGCACTTCTCCGCCACAATTCGCACCGCCTCGGGGAACGGGCACTTCTCCATCTCCATCACGAAGCTGAAAACATCGCCGCCCTTCCCGCATCCAAAGCAGTGAAATATCTGCTTCACCGGATGCACCGCGAACGACGGCGTCTTTTCTCCATGAAACGGGCACAAGCCGGTAAAATTCTGCCCGCTCTTCTTTAGCCGTACATACTCCCCCACCACGCGGACAATGTCCGCCTGCTGTTTCACCCGATCCGCAAATGATCCTGCTTCCGCCATCTTCCCCTTATGGACTGCCTCGGCTCGCCGCCGCTTTTACAACGTAACCCACACCTAGCAAGTCATCCGTCAGCCACCGGCGCCACTCTATCTGGACCGGTTTTTGCAGCGGCCGCCTTCTCTGGGAGGGGGGCGCGTTCTCTTCGGGGGTCGGAGCTTAGCTCTGACATTCACTCCCGCCATGGACCGGGCTTTCGCCCCCGAGGACTTCTCTGACCCGTTTCGCCCTTCTCACATCCTCAAATCCACCACCGTAATGGCTTTCCCGCCGCGCTCCTCGGTTTCAAACGCATGCCTCTCGACCAACGGATGCGTCGACAAAAACTCCCCCAATCCCTTTCGCAGCGCTCCGGTCCCATGTCCATGAATAATCCTGATCCGCGACCGGTGCGCCAACGCTGCATCATCCAACAATTTATCCACCCGCGCGCTGGCCTCTTCCACGGTCATGCCGATCACATTAATCTCTCCCGCAGTCCCTTCCGCGCTCACCTGCGACCGCACGGTAATATTTTCCCGCGGCGACGGCCGTACCTTGGTCTGGTCCTCAATTCCTGTGATCTCGTCGACGGCAACCTTCATCCGCAGCGGTCCCGCCTCAATTTCCGCCGACGGCCCATCCACCCGTCGCAAAATCACCGGCTTATGGAAGCCGCGCACGCGAATCCTCACCCCAGGCTGCAACCGGGCGGCATTCACTTTCTCTAATGTCTCCGCTTTCACTCCCAAATCCTGCTGCGATTCGGAGATCGTCTGCACCACCGCCGCATTCAGCTCCTCTTTCGCTTCACCCCGCGCCTCGTGCATTTTCCGCCGCGCGGTTTTCTCCAGGTGCCCGCGCAGCTCGCGCTCCTTCACCGCCTCGACCACGCTCGCTACATTTTCCTCGAATCGCTTCTGCATCTCGGCGAATTTCTGCTCCAGCTCCGCGATCCGTCGCTTCTGCCGCTCCGCCCATTCACCGCGCAGCTTCGCCCGTTCCTCCTCGAGCGCCCGTCGTTCCGCCGCCATCTGTGCGCGCAAGCGGTCCAATTCGTCCCGGCTGCGATGCAAATAAGCAATCAGGTCCGCGGCTTCCTGCGCTTGCGGTGCAAGCAGCGACCGCGCGTGCTCGATGATCGATTCCGGCAATTCCAGTCGCTTCGCGATCGCGATTCCGCTTGAGCCTCCCGGCACGCCCACCATCAAGCGGTACGTCGGCCGCAAATTCACATCGTCGAACTCCACCGCCGCGTTCACCACTCCCGGCGTCGTCGAAGCATAGGTCTTCAGCCGGTCGTGATGTGTGGTCGCCAACACAAAGCAATGTTTCTTTCGAAATTCCTCGAGCAACGCCACAGCAAGTGCCGCCCCTTCCTCGGGCGCGGTCCCCGTTCCCATTTCATCTACCAGTACCAGCGATTTCGGCGTCGCTTCTTCCAGCATGCTTTTCAAATTCAGCATGTGCGACGAAAACGTGGAAAGGTCTGCGGCAATCGACTGCTCGTCGCCGATATCCACGAGCACGCGATCGACAATCGAAAGTACTACCCGCTGCGCCGCGACGGGAATTCCCGCTTGCGCCGCCAGCACAGCAAGGCCCGTGGTCTTCAGCGCCACCGTTTTTCCTCCCGTATTCGGCCCGCTGATCACCAGCATGCGCTCATCTCCGCCGAGCGTCAGCGACATCGGCACAATCGCACGGTTTTCCTTCCGTAGCTTGTCTTCGAGCACCGGATGCCGCGCTGCTTCGAGCCGCAATTCTGGCGTCTCCGCAAACTCCGGATTGCACGCGTCAAAATCGCGCGCAAATCGCCCGCGTGCAAACACGCTGTCCAACTCCGCGATGGTCCCAGCCGCGTGTTGCAGCGGCCCCCACATTCCGCGCAGCTGTTCCGTCAGCTCCTTCAAAATGCGAAATATTTCCGCCGCTTCGTCTTCCGTCAACTGCACCAGTTGGTTGTTGATCTCAACTGTTTCAAACGGCTCCACAAAAACCGTTTGACCCGTGGCGCTCGCTCCATGCACCACCCCCGGCAGGTTGCGCCGGAGTTCCGAACGCACCGGAATCACAAAACGGTCATTCCGCAACGTCACGTAATCTTCTCCGCTCTCCGCGTGGCGCGACCGCAAAATCTGTTTCAGCGTCTTCTGTATCGAGTCCCGCGTCTCGAGAATGCTCGCGCGAATTCGCCGCAACGTGCTCGACGCATCGTCGCTGATCTCTCGGTTGGGAAGAATGCACCGCCGGATCGCCAGATGCAGCTCTTTGAAATCCGCCAACGATGCGCAACGCGCCGCGAGCAATGGAAATTTCGCTGCCTCTTCTCGAAACTGCTGCCTCAACCATGCCGTCGTTTCGAGTAACGATCCAGCATCCAAAAAGTCTGCCGCCTCCAGCACCGCGCCCGCTGATTCCAACCGTTCGAGCCAGCCCGCCGGATCGGCCATCGCTCCAAATCCCAAATCTCGGCCCGCCCGCAGCCACTCCCGCGCCTCGCGAATCGACGAAAACGTACTTTCCAACGCATCGCGATTGCCGCTCGTCTCCAATGCGTCAGCCGACCGTCGCCCCGGCGCACACGTGGTCCTCAGCCGCAGCAACTCTCGCAGCTTGTCAAACTCCAATACCTCTTCCGCCCGCCGCGCCATTTCCTATTTCTTTGCTTCCTTGCTCTGCTGCTTCATCTTTCCCGCCAGGTACTCCACAGCCTCTTCCACTCCCTTCGCGCCATGAACCAATCTCCCACCTGCCTCTCCCCACATCCGCGCCGCCGGCCCCATCTCCACTTCTCGTACTCGCTCTAAAACCGGTAGCCAAAACGCTCCCAACACGACGCACGGCTTGGCTTCCATCACCGATTTATTCAACATCTCCCACACCACCGCGAGCTCCACCAACGTCCCCGTCCCGCCTTTACAAACCACAAATCCATCGCCCATTTCAATCAGCGCAAACAGCCGTTCCTCCCACGTCTTCTTCCGCACTTCCGCGTCGATCCAGCGATTGGCCTTGTTCTTGAAAAATTCCGCAGTCACGCCATACGTTTTCCCGCCGGCATCCTTCGCTCCGCGCGAAACCGCTTCCATCACTCCGCCATATCCTCCACTGCACACCGCAAATCCGCGGACCGTCAAGGCCTTTCCCAAGTTCCGCGCCTCTTGATAGTCCACATCGTCTTCGTGAGGCCGCGAACTCCCAAATACCGTCACGATCTTCTCGTCCATCGCCGGTTTCCCCGCCGTCATTGATTCACAACTGTCTTTTTCTCATCAAATTCCTCAATCATCGCTTGGCACAGTCCGTCGAGGGCGTCATGCACCTCATGACTCTTCACTTCCTGATTGTTGCTCATGAAAGAAAAAATCAGCCTTCTTCCTCCCGGTGTCTCCGCAAACCCGCTAAGCGTCCGCACGTGCGCCACCGACCCCGTCTTTGCGTGAATCCTCCCCGCGATCGCCGCTTCTTTCATCCGTTCATTCAACGTCCCATCCACGCCGGCGATGGGCAATGATGCGTAGTACTCCGGAAACCACTTCTGCTTTTCCGCATACTGCAGCAGCGTCACAAACGCCCGCGGCGTCACGAGGTCATGCCGCGACAATCCCGATCCGTCGGTCTGCACCACGTCATCTTCGCGTATCCCCGCCTTGGCATAAAATTCCTTCGGAAATTTCAGCAGATCCTCCGGGTCATGCCAGCGCCCCGTTTGCCGCGCGGAGGCCCTCAGCAGCACCTCCGCGTGCAGATTCTGGCTGATCTTGTTCACCAACTTCGCCGCGTCTCCGAGACGGATCGAAAGATGTTCCGCAAGCACGGTCCGCGACGCCTCCGCCGGATCGGGATCATGCTCGGCGCGCGCCTGGCCATCCACTTTCACTCCGCGTTCTGTCAACAATCTCGCCAGCAGCGTAGCCGCATGTTCGGCCGGCTCCTGAATCGCCAGCACCAATTTTCGCGGCGCGCTTCGTGCCGGTAGCGTTCCACTCACCACGACCGAAATCGCGCCCGGTTCCCGCGTCAGCCGCAGGTCCGCCTTTTCCTTCGCTCCAGACGTGCTGACCTCGTTCCTGACCACAAAATCCGGGGTTGGCGGCTCTACGACGGCTTGTACCGCGTCTCCGACCTTCTCTCCGGGCGTCAGCGTCAAGGTCACCGTGTTGTCGTCCACCACAATCGCCGAAATCGCCGCGCCATACTCCCACACCATATCGTCGATTTCCCAACCATCCGGATAGCGCTCCCGAGGGAAATAGCTGTCATCTCCCACGATATCCCCGCTAACTTCCTTCACTCCTCCCGCCACAATCATATCCGCCAGTTCCGCGAGCGCTTTTTCTGGCGGCCCATCAAATTCTTCTTTGGTATCGAACGGGAATTTTCGGTTGGAAAGATTCGGATCGCCGCGGCCCACCAGGATTAAGTCGTCCGGGAGTTTCCCGTTCGCGCCAAGTTTGCCGTTGGTTTCAATCGTCGTCCGAAATCGGTAATCCGCGCCAAGCGTGTCTAGCGCCAGCGCCGTCGTCAGCAGCTTCATATTCGATGCCGGCACAAAATACTTGTCCGCGTTCTTCTCATACAGCGCTTCTCCCGTCACCGCATCGGCCACCAGCAATCCCCACGCACCTTTATCGACCGGCGCCGCCTGCACCACCGTCTCCACGCGCTCGGCAAAGCGGCCGGTCGCTGTCTTCGCATTCTGTTCCTGTATCGCTGGCACCGCGGGCGCCGTCGATGGCTGCTGGCCCCACGCGCACCACGCCGAAGCCACGCAAAGCACGGCAAAGAGCGTTCGAACTACGTTTTTCCTCTCCCTGACCATAATCCCTCGATTGGCTATTGGCAAAATCCCTGGACTGAAAGTATATTCGAAAGACTGCGGGAGCTTCCGCTACTCTTGCACCAGGCTCGGGTTGAATCACTTGCGAGTGAAGCACGGCTGTTCCGGGCTCTTCTTGATTGGCGGCTTCACACGCCCAAACCGCATCATAGGAACAGAAACAATCGGGCACGCGATCTTGCTGAGGGTGACTCGAATGAAAAAGCGGCTTGCAACAGTCTTGGCTCTTTCCCTGATCGCACCGGTTCTGTTCGCCGACGACAAGAAGGAGCGTGATCGCCTGGAAAACTGCGGCACCGTCATTCAGGAGATCATGGATATCCCGGACGACATTCCGCAGGACCTTATCGATAAAGCCGACTGCATAATCGTCTATCCCTCCGTCCTTAAAGGTGCCTTTATTTTTGGCGGCAGTTATGGCCGCGGGGCCATGACCTGCCGCACCGGTGAGCGGTTCAACGGCCCTTGGAGCGCTCCGACCATGATGGCCCTCGAAGGCGGCAGCTTCGGATTCCAGATCGGTGGTCAGGCTACAGATTTCGTTCTTCTCGTCATGAACGAACGCGGCGCTCGAGCGATTTTGAGCAGCAAGGTGAAACTTGGCGCCGACGCCTCCGCCGCTGCCGGTCCCAAGGGGCGCAACGCAGAAGCTTCGACGGACGTCACCATGCGCGCCGAGATTCTTTCCTACTCTCGCGCCCGCGGTCTCTTCGCTGGCATTTCCCTCGCCGGGTCTACCGTCCGCCCAGACAACCGCGCAAACGAAAAGCTTTACAAAAAAGACGTGACTGCCCAGGACATCATCTTCAAGGGTTCCGTGCCGGTGCCACCGTCCGCGCAGAAGTTCATCTCCTACCTGAACAAGAAATCTCCCAAAAATCAGTCTTCGGGCAAGGAAATATAGCCCGCTTGCTGTGATAACCATCTGATTCAAAAATAATTAAACAAGATCGAGCGATATCGTCTGATAGGTTTGCAACAGTACCATTGACACCGCCAGATAACTGACCTATGGTCATAAATGAATGGAGGTCAGTTCCATGCCTACCACTCAGCTTTCTCGCCCGTCCCCCGATCGGCGCTCCCGCCGCAGCGCCGAACTCCGCGAACGCCTTTTCCGCGCCGCCCTCACTCTTTTCGGAAAGAAAGGCGTCGCCGAAACTACCGTTGAAGACATCACCAACGCCGCCGACGTGGGCAAGGGTACCTTTTTTAACTACTTCCCTAGCAAGGACCACATCCTCCTCGCTTTCAGCGAAATGCAACTCGCCAAGCTGCAATCTGCCGTCGACGAAGCCCGTCGCACGTCGACACCGATGCCCGACTTCCTCCGCTCCCTCGGCCAGCGCATGACCGAGGAGCCGACCCGCAATCCCGAGATCATTCGCGCCTTGTTGCTCGCCTATATCTCAAGCAACACGCCGGTGCGTCAAGCCATGCTTGATCTGCAAACCCGTGTTCTCGCTCTCCACTCGGAAATGATTGCCCTCGGCCAGAAGCGCGGCGAAATCCGCAACGACCTTCCGGCAATCGAAATCGCGCAGGTTTTTCGTCAAGCCATTTTCGGCACCCTCTTGATGTGGTCTCTCTATGGCGACTCGAGCTTGTTGTCGCGTATGGAATCGGCCTTTGAAGTCCTCTGGAAGGGGCTGACACCGCGAAATCCTGGGCCGCCTGGAATCGTAGTTCCTTTGTTCTGGTAAGTGAGGAGCCCGCCCATGAACCGCAAGCTCATCCTAATCCCCTTCGTCGTGGCCGGCCTTGCCGCAGCCGCTGCTTATTCGATGGGTTGGTTCCACCGCAACACCGGTCTAGAAGGCTCTGGCACGGTCGAAGCGCGCAATATTCGAGTCGGATCCAAAATCGGTGGACGCATCGATAAAATCCTGGTCCGCGAGGGCGACACGGTCGAACCCGGTCAGCTTCTCGTCACCTTCGACGATAAAGAGCTTCTCGCTTCCCTCGACCAATCCCGCGCCGCCGCACTGAAAGCCGAACGCGGTTACCGCCCTGAGGAAATCGCCGAAGTTCGCGCCGCGGCCGCCCAGGCCAAAGCCGAATACGAGCAGCGCAGAAACGGCTACCGCCAGGAAGACATCGACGCAGCGAAAGCCGACCTGGACCGCGCCACCGCGGATGAAATTCGCACGCATCTCGATTTTCAACGATACGACGCTCTCGCGGCCAAAGACCTCGTCTCCAAGCAGCAGCGCGACACCGCCGAAGCCAACTGGAAAATGGCCCTCGCCCAAAAACAAAACTCCACGCACAAACTCGACGAGCTTCGCCGCGGCTATCGCCCCGAGGAAATCGCTGCTGCGGAAGCGCGGTACCACCAAACCCAGGCCACGCTGGAAAAGTACGAACGCGGCAACCGGCGCGAAGACGTCGCCGCCGCCAAAGCTGCCTTGGCCTACGATGAAGCGCGTTTCCGCGAGCGCCAGGTTCTGGCCCCCGCCGCGGCCACGGTGGAAGTTCTCGATGTCCGCCCCGGCGATCTGATTCCGCCGAACACCGCCATCGCCACGCTCCTCGAGCGCGATCAGATCTATGTCCGTATCTACATCCCGGAAACCGAGATCGGCCAGGTGCACGTGGGTCAAAAAGCGCAGATTCGCGTTGATTCGTTTTCCAACCAGACTTTCGACGGCGTTGTGGAGCAGATCAACCAGCAAGCGGAGTTTCTTCCCCGCAATGTGCAAACGCGCGAAGAACGCGTCCACCAGGTCTTCGGCGTAAAGGTACGCATCGATGACTCCTCCCATCGGGTCCTCGCCGGTATGGCCGCCGACATCAAACTTGCTCCGAACAGCTAAACCATGACGCCTTCAGATCAATCGGCGATCTCCGCCAATCATCTCGTCCGTCGCTTCGGCGATTTCACCGCCGTCAACGACGTGAGTTTCCGCGTCGAAAAAGGCGAAATCTTCGGCTTCCTCGGCCCCAATGGCAGCGGCAAAACCACCGTCATCAAGATGCTTACCGGACTGCTTCCCCTCACCTCCGGCGACGCCACGATCCAGGGGATCGAAGTAGGCAAAGATCCCGAAGGCGTCCGCGAAAATATCGGCTACATGTCTCAGAACTTCAGCCTGTACTCGGATCTCACCGTCTCCGAAAACCTCACCTTCTACGGCCGCATCTACGGATTGTCGAGCGATCGTCTTCGTCAGCGCATGGATGAAATCATCCAGCTCAACGGCTTGGGTCCTTATCTGAACCGTCTCTCCGCCCAACTCTCCGGCGGCTGGAAGCAGCGGTTGGCCCTCGGCTGTGCCATGCTGCATCAACCCACGCTGATTTTTCTAGACGAACCCACCGCAGGTATCGATCCTGTTGCTCGTCGCCAGCTCTGGGACCTTCTTTTCGAACTTTCCGCTCACGGCATCACGTTTTTTGTCACCACCCACTACATGGACGAGGCCGAGCGCTGCAGCCACGTCGCCTACATCTATTTCGGCAAAGTCATCGCTGACGGTACTCCCGACGCCTTACGAGAACTGCCCGACGTGAACCCTCCCGGAACCTATCGCGTGGAAATCACCGCTCCCCACGTCACGCAAGCCCTTCGGGCCGCTCGCACTATTCCGGGAATCCGCAGCGCTACGATTTTCGGCCAGTCGGTACACGCTCTCATCGACGACACTCTCGACCTGGACCAGTTCCGCAACCAGCTGCTGAATCATGGCGTGACCGTGGCTGAAATTCGGCCTCTCGCTCCGAGCCTCGAGGATGTTTTCGTCGAACTTACCTACAAGCACCAAGCCGCACATCAGGAGGGTTCCCGTGGTTAATCCTTTTCGCGGTTTCAGTGCGGTCTTCTACAAGGAAACCCTGCACGTGCGCCGCGATTTCGCCACGCTTTTCTTCTCTCTGATTATCCCCATTCTCCAAATGTTCCTTCTCGGCTTCGGTATCGACACCAACGTCCGCCACATCAACACTGTCGTTTACAACGCCGATGGCCGCCGCCTAAGCCGTGAACTCCTCGACCGCCTCAGAAATTCCGACACCTTCAACCTGGCGCGCTTCGTCGACAACGACCACGACCTCAACGACGCCATCGTCTCCGGCCAATGTCGCGTCGGTATCAAAATTCCGGTCGATTATTCCGACAAGCTGCTCCACGGTATGAGCGCTCAAGTGCTCGTCCTGATCGACGGCTCCGATTCTTCTGTCGCTGGTCAGGCCATCAACGTCACTACCGCCATCGGTCTGGATGAATCTCTCCGCCGCGTTCTCGTCAACTCGGACACTTCTTTCGCGGTCGACATGCGGCCCAAAATTCTCTTCAATCCGGATTCCCGCTCTCCCAATTTCTTCCTGCCCGGCTTAACCGCGGTTCTTCTGCTCAACGTAACCACGTTCCTCACGGCATTCTCCATCGTCCGGGAAAAGGAGCGCGGCACACTCGAACAGCTTTTCGTCACGCCCGTCCGCCCCATGGGCCTGCTGCTCGGCAAACTCCTCCCCTATCTCGCCATCGGATTCTTCGAGCTTTGTATGATCGTCGCTGCTATGCGCTTTCTGTTTGCGGTTCCTATCCATGGCAACGTGATCCTCCTGGCGTTCCTTTCGCTGCCGTACATCTTCGTCTCCCTTTCGCTCGGCATTCTCATTTCAAGCAAAGCCACCTCGCAGGCGCACGCTATGCAACTGGCCTTCCTCACCATCCTTCCGAGCATCTTTTTCTCGGGCTATATCTTCCCGCGCGAAACCATGCCCAAGTTTTTCTATGCCCTCAGCTTCTTCGTCCCCGCTACCTATTTCATCAACATCACCCGCGGCATCATCCTTCGCGGCGCCGGCTTGGTTCACCTCTGGTTCGACGCTTTGGCGCTTTTTGCCATGGGCACTTTCCTCCTCGTTGTTGCCGCCCGCCGCTTCCACAATAAAGTCATCACCGCATGATATCCTGTCCGTACGCTACAAAAACGCTGCTTATTTTTGCTACCAGGATGCTTGCTCCTGTAGGGCCGGCTTTACCGAAGCGGGCCGCTCCATTCAGCACCGGCAACACGGAATGGGTCGGAGTTGCTTTTGGAGGCGGGCGCTTTTGGTCTTGGGGAGTGCGCTGTTAGCTAGGAGATAACCAGACAGGAAAGGACTTCAGCAAAAGGAATCTTTGTGACTTGTCCCATCTGCCAAAAACGCAAAGCCGCTCGCTTTTGCCCGGCCAAAGCGGAAAAAATCTGCGCTGTCTGTTGCGGCACCGGGCGCGAAGTCACGATCGACTGCCCTGCGGATTGCGGATACCTCGTTGCCGCACACCGCTACGAAAACGACCATCCCCGCGCCCTTCCCGCCGACACGCCTCTCCTCGATGCGCGCATCCAGCAGGACGTCGTCCACGCCCACGGTCAATTTCTCTCCGCAATCGCCTTCACCATCGCCAAATTCTGCGCCGCGCAGCCTTCCACCGCCGATCCCGAGGTCCTCGCGTCCCTTCGTGCCCTCGCCGAAACCTACAGAACTCTCATTTCCGGCATCCTCTACGAGCAGCCCCCCGCAGCCCTCATTCCCCGACAACTCTACGACGCTGTTTCCCGCTTTCTAGCCGCATCCAAGCAAAACTCGGAACCGCCTTCGTTCGGCCCGGTCAAGGATCCCGAAATTTTCCAGCTGCTGGTCTTCCTTTTCCGTATGGGTCTGCTGCGCACCAACGGCCGCCCACGCTCGCGCCGCTTCATCGAATTTCTTCGCGGCCAATTCCCCGGCGCACAAGAACTTCAGCGCGAACAATCCCGCATCATTGTCCCCTGACCCGGGCCGCTTTCTCTATGCTCTCCGTGCTCTTGCCTCTGTGCCCTCGGTATTCAAATCCCCTTTCCACTCTTGTTCTGCCGTTGACGGTTGACGATTGATCCAAGATCGAAACCGCATCCGTTTTGAAATCCAGGATATCTGCCTTATAGTGTCTCTAAACGGTGCACCACCCTACGTCCACGTCAGCTCTCGTCGGCACTGGGTTCGACCCAGACAATCGTTTGTTTTCTCAGCTTACCTCGCCCCGGCGTATCCCATACAAATCCGCACACCTCCCAGAACGTTGTGAAAGGCAGAAAATGAAAAACCCCTCGAAACTCGCCGCGACACTGTTTGTCATCGCAGCTCTGGTTTCTGCTGCGCCAGCACTCTCGCAAACCTCGGCCACAGCGAAGAAAAACTTTCCCTGGATGGATTCCTCTCTGTCTCCCGATCAACGCGCCAATCTCGTCCTGCAGCAAATGACCCTCGACGAAAAAATCCAACTCGTTCACGGCACCGGTTGGGGCATTCTTCGCGACGGCGACCCGGTTCCCTCGCGTTCCAATCTCGGCGCTGGCTACGTTCCCGGTATCGACCGCCTGGGCATCCCGGACATCAATCTCGCCGACTCCGCCGTAGGAGTCCGCATGGCCGCTTTGCAAAGCCGCTACGCCACGCTTCTTCCTTCCACCCTTGGTTTGGCGGCCACCTGGAATCCGAAATCCGCTTTTCTGTTCGGCTCCGTAATCGGCCGGGAACTTCGCGATCAAGGCTTCAACATGTCCATTGGCGGCGGCGTTGACCTCGCGCGCGAGCCACGCAACGGACGAACTTGGGAATACGCCGGTGAAGATCCCATTCTCGCCGGCACCATCGTCGGTCAACTCGCCAAAGGCGTACAGTCCCAGAAAGTGATGGGCGACATAAAACACTACGCTGTAAACGACCAGGAAACCGGTCGGAATATCCTGAACTCCGTTGTCGACAAACGCTCTCTGCGCGAAAGCGATCTGCTGGCCTTCGAGATCGCCATCACCACCGCGGAACCCGCCGGTGTCATGTGCGCCTACAACAAAGTGAATGGCGATTATTCCTGCGAGAACGACTACCTGCTAAACGAAGTACTAAAAAAGGATTTTGGCTTCAAAGGCTGGGTCTTATCTGACTGGGATGGCACGCACAGCACCACCAAGGCCGTTTTGAACGGTCTGGACATGGAAATGCCCGGCCAGGAATTCCTCGGCGCGCCACTCAAAAAAGCCGTCGAGAGCGGCGAAGTTCCTCTCACCCGCCTAAACGATATGGTTCACCGCATCCTCCGCAGCATGTTTGCCGCTGGCGTCGTCGATAATCCCGTCATGCCTCGTCGCGTCACCGATCCGTTTCGTGGCCGCGAAGACTCCCAGCAGATCGCGGAAGAAAGCATCGTACTGCTGAAAAACGCGGATGGCCTTCTGCCGCTTTCCGCCTCGCGCGTGAAATCCATCGCGGTCATTGGCTCTCACGCCGATGTCGGCGTCCTCTCCGGCGGTGGCTCCGCCCAGGTTGACGCGCCCGGCGGCAATGCCATCGATCCCAAGCCGGGCTCGGCCGAGTGGCAACAACCCGTTTACTTTCCTTCGTCTCCCTTGAAATACATCCGCAAGAAAGCCCCGGGCGCAAACGTGGAGTACAACGCCGGAACAGATTTGGCCGCGGCTGCCGCGCTTGCAAAATCCTCCGAAGTAGCCATCGTTTTCGTCAACCAATACATGACCGAAGGCCGCGACTTCCAAACGCTCTCTCTGCCGGACAATCAAGACGCCTTGGTAGCCGCTGTCGCCGCCGCCAATCCACGCACTATCGTCGTTCTCGAAACCGGTAGCACCGTCTCCATGCCTTGGCTTAACGAAGTGAAGGGCGTTCTCGCCGCTTGGTATCCCGGCATCGGCGGCGCCGAAGCCATCTCAAATATTCTTTTCGGCGACGTCAATCCTTCGGGCAAACTCCCCATCACCTTCGCCAAATCCGAGGTCGACCTGCCCCATCCGCAGATTCAGGGGATGGACCTGGAATTGAAAGCGCAGTCCGAGCACACCGCCCTTCCACCCTTCGACGTGCACTACACCGAGGGCGTGAAAGTCGGCTACAAATGGTTCGAAGCCGAAAACAAACAGCCGCTTTTCCCCTTCGGCTTCGGTCTTTCCTACACCACATACACTTATTCCGACTTAAAGGCCGATGAAAAACAGCGCCAGGTCACTTTCACAGTGAAGAACGTCGGCGGTCGCTCCGGCGCCGAAATCGCGCAAGTGTACGCGCAGCTTCCCTCCGCGGCAGGCGAACCCTTCAAGCGCCTCGCGGCCTGGGAACGCATCCCTCTGGCCGCCGGTGAATCCAAAACCGTCACTCTGCCATTGACATCCCTCTACCTCTCCATCTTCGACAACCAAAAAAACAACTGGTCCCTACTCCCCGGCGATTACAAACTCCTCGTCGGCCCCTCCTCGGCGGTGACGCCATTGACTGCGCCTCTCCATATCCATGAATGAGGCAAGTTTTTGTAGCGGCCGCTTTCTGAAGCGGGCGGAGGAACGGGCACAGCGCCGAGCGGCTTGCACTCCTTATCTGTCCGCTGCTTCTTCATGCTTCCTCGGCTTGCGCCACGCCCACGAGCCGCCAGGTAATTCACCTCGAATTCACCATTACGGATTTGCCCGACGGCCTCGAACGGCACACGGTTATCTGACCACAAGCCATTTTGCATGGCGTTTGTCATCCTGAGGAGCGCCGTTTCTGACGAAGGATCTCAACCGAAACCTCACCACCCACTTTCCGAAACCTCACGCCGCACTTCCGCTCTCCCACCGCAAACTCATCTGCGCAGGCCGCGTCACCCGCCGCATTCCCTCCCACGGCCGCGAAGCAAATCCCAATTTCGCTTTAATCTTCCGGACTCGCTCTGAAATCTTTTTCCGGTACTCTTCCGGCGCATACCCATTCTTCGCATACCACTGCTGATACGGCTTCGCCAGCTTCGGAAATCTCTCCTTCACAAACGGCAAAAACTGCTTTGCCGACGCGGGCATCAGAAACAACACACCCGAATAAAACCACTGCGCCCCCGCCGCCCGGGCAGCCTCCGCCAACGCCTCCAGTTCCCCATCATTGATCCCCGGCAGCAACGGCGAAGCCGACACCCCAACCGCCAATCCCGCCTCTCGCAGCTCTTTCACCGCCGCCAGCCGCAAATCCGGCCGCGGCGCGCGCGGTTCGAGCAATCGCGCCAGTCGCGGCTTTAGCGTCGTCACCGTAATGTTCACGGTCAGCGCCGACTTCGCCGCAATCACCTTCAGCAGATCCACATCCCGCACAATCTGGTTCGACTTCGTCACAATCGAAATGCTTAATCCCTCGCGCTTCGCCAGCTCCTCGAGGCACGCCCGCGTCACTCCATATTCCTTCTCCGCCGGCTGATACGGATCGGTCGCTGTCCCGATCGCAATGTGTTCCGACTGCGCAAACCCATCTGCCTTCGACTCATAGGAATACTTCTGCGAAATATCCCGCGCCAGCACCACCGCCGCGTCCTGCTTCACAAAAATCTTCCGTTCGAACTCTCCGCCATCAATCTCCATGTACTCGTGCGTGTACCGCGCGTAGCAATACTTGCACCCGAACTCGCATCCCCGGTACGGGTTGATCGTCCAGTCGAACGGCACCCGCGCCGAATCGCATCGGTTCAAAATCGATTTCACGGGCAACGAAAAATACTGCGGCTTCTCCGCGGATTTCCTCCGCGTCTCCGCTTCCGGAGAATTTGCGGCGAGGCGTGCTATGCCCACCAGTGGCGCACGGGGAGTCTGGAGTTGCGGCGGGGGGCAATCCGCCGTGGGCTTCTCCAGACTACCCTTGCACCAGCCGGTTGCACCCGGGGCACGGGTTCCGGCCTCTGTTATCTGGTCAGGCGTTTCAGGGCTAAAAGGTAGGAATCGAACTGCGGGTTGTCGTACGAGGCGGCGCCGGATCGTGGGAAGCGGCGCCGAAAGGGGAAGAACTGGGGACATAGCTCACCTCGAGCCCGGCAAGTATTTCGCTTTTCTTTCGCCATGTCAAGTACTTTCTCCTTTTATTCGCCCACTCGCCATCTCCACACTTTTCCTTTGCATCCAACTCTCCAGGTTTGCTCTAATTCGTCCGCAACCACGATGGCCAGCCCGTTCTTTACTCGCCGCTGCGGTCTGATCGTCGTTCCGCGACTCTCTGGGGATAATTTTCGTGCATTCAACTCTTTCCTTTACCTCCATCGCCCTGTTTCTTTTTTCCGTTCAGGCCGCGGCGCAAACTCCGCCTCAGAAGCCCGTTCCCGCCGCCAAGCCACCAGCCAATTCCCCGCCATCCGCCGGGCAAGAGACAATTCCCTCACCCGTCTCCCGTCACTATCCGATCCTTGTCCTCGCCCATGGCACGGAACCTTTCTGGTCTCTCCGTCTCGGCATGAAAGGCCCGGAACGTCTTGACCGCGTAAGCTACCCCCCCATCATTCTCGATCCCGCCGAAATCACTTCCGATGATTCCGGCAATTCCTGGACCTACAACGCCAAGGACGACGCCACCGGCGCGACCGTCTCCGTCAAGCTCACCCGCGAAGCTTGTTCTGACACTATGTCGGACACGAAATACACCTTCCGCGTCGAAGTCAACCACGCGCAAATCGGTCAGCTCAAAGGCTGCGGGCAAAGTGTTCCCGACAAGTTCCCCGAATTTCGCAAGAAAAATCAGCTTGACGCGCCCGACGACGCCACCGACAAAAGCAAAGAAAGTGACAAAGACAAAGAAAAGGACAAAAAGTTCGCGGTTCTCGACCCGATTACCAATTTCCACCCGCCGGTGGCCATCACCTATCTCGATTCCGCTTCCCACGTCATCGTCAGCCGTGGAGCAATCAAAAAAACCGCTGCGCCTGCAGGCGCAGAGCCCGCGCTCTCCCACGACGGCAGACTTCTGCTTTACACGCGCTCGGATTCCAAGACCGGCCCTGAGCGTTCCATCGTCCTCTACGATTTCGACACTGGCCGGTCTCGCGACGTCGCCGGCACCGACGTCCGCCAAGCCTTCTGGTCACCCGACGATTCGCGCATTGCCTATCTCAAGTTCGATGGAAGAATCTGGCAGGTCTGGACGGCTCCCCTCAGTGCACCCGAAAACGCCACCCTGCTTTCCTCAATGAATATCGACGCGCTCCACGGTTGGGTGAATCCCACGACCGTTCTCGCCACGGACATGCAGAATGCCTATTGGCTCAGCGAAGACAAACCCGCGCAAACTGTCCCGCTCAAGGAAATCTATGGGGATAATTTCCAGATCATGAGCAGCGACACCATCCGCGTCTGTCCCACGAATCCGGACATCCTCCTCGTCTCCGCCTACTATCTCAATCCGCCACCGGGCGCTCCCACCGATCAAATGGGACTCAACCAAACTTTCTTCCTCTACGAACTGCGCTCCCATCGCCGCACCATCCTCGGCGCCCCGGACACCTTCGCCCGCAACGCTGAATGGTCCCGCGATGGCTTGCAAATCTTCTTCACCCGCAGCGTCCCCGGCAAAACTCCTCTGACCACCGACCGCATCCTCTGGGACGGCACCAACCAAAAACGCTACTCCCCCGGCTCCAGCCTCGTTATCGGCAAATAGTTGTTCCGCATCTCGCCTGATCGCTGCTCACAAAAGCTTCGCCAAGGCCGCCCTCGTCTCCTTCCACCTCTCTTCCATCACCCAATGCCCGGTATCTTCAGCTCCACATCTGTCCCAATCGTTCGCCACCAATTTCATCTGCCGCGAAAAAATGCCCGCTGAGGCCTTCTCCCTGTTGATTGCCAGCACCGGCATGGTCAATCTCGATGGCGCCCGCGCGTTACGGACTGGCATCGCGGCGTTCTACGGCAACGGCGCGAAGTGGACTACAATACCGCATGACGAGGAATGACCATGCACACGAAAACTACGCGGCATTTCATCGCGGCTCTGGGCCTGACCGGCTGGCTCGGTGGAGTCGTTCTGGCGCAGGAACCTTCCCCCCCTTCTCGAGACAATCAGGCCGCACCTGCACACAACAACGTCCGCAAAGCCATCCGCTGGAAACAGTTCAACTACACTTGCGAGGGCGGTGCCAAGTTGACTGTCTACCTCTCTGACCAGTTGGCGAAGATCCGCTACGGCGACAACGCTTACCTGATGAAGCAAACCATATCCGCCGACGGCAACCGCTATTCCGACGGAAAAGTGGTCTGGTGGGGTAAGGGCAACGGAGGGTTTCTCGAGGAGGATATGCCAGACGGCAACGGCAAAATGATCGTGCAAGGCTGCCAACTGGACAAGCCCCCAGCCACTGAATCCGTCACCGGAACCGTGAGCTATCTCGAGCGCATGGCCCTACCGCCAAACGCCGTAATCCTGGTGCAGCTGCAAGATGTCTCGCTGGCGGATGCACCCGCCAAGCTGATCAGCGAGCAGAGCATTAACCTCGGACAACGCCAAGTTCCGGTGCCGTTCACTTTGACCTTCGATCCCGCCAAACTTGACGCGAAACACACCTATTCGGTGAGCGCCAAAATCACCGTCGACGGCAAACTCTCATTCATTACCGACCAGTCGTACGCGGTGCTCTTGAACGGCAAACCCTCGCACCTGGACCTGATCCTGAAACCAGTGCCTGCATCGGTTTCCAAATAGAATATATAGAGCGTCGAGCCTCACTTTGTAGCGGCCGCCTTCTGCCGGCTCTGAAGCATGAAGCCAGGCGGGCGTTTTTGCCGCCCCATCCGGCCCCGGCCCTTCGGACAGTTGGCGCTTAGGTCTCTTGAAAACCCGCCCTTGCCCGTACTTGCGCCGGCCCATACCTATACTCTAAGTATGGCGAACCCTCCCACGGCGGAAGCGCATCAAGTTGGCCTTTTGGTCCTCGAATTCGATCCCAGCAACGCGGGGGCTTTGAAACAGATCCTGGACAGTGAAGGTTGGCGCGTGCGACTGGTTCCCGACGTTCACATGCTTCACGCCGAACTAAAGACCGGTGAATACGCCCTGGTCATCGCGAATATCGAGTTGGTGGGACTGGATACCCCGACGTTTCAGGTTCTCCGCGAGCTCGCCTCGGTCGCAGTGGAAGATGGTGGTCGAATGCGCGTGCTTTTCGTGGTGCCGGAACTGGCCGGCGGGCAGTTTGTTCCCGCGCTCGAGCGGGCTCGAGTGCCGTATGCAGTGCGGCCGTTCCATTTGCACGATTTCTTCGAGAAGGTCAGCGATCTGCTGGTGGAAGTGAAGGCCATCGAAGGTCCTCTGCGCATGACCCGCTACGAATTTGGCGAAGCCCGCAAGAAGAAAAAGCTGGCCAGCCGTACCACCTCCATGTTCGCTTCTCGCGATTCCTACTCCTACAGCGAAGAAGAGCTGGCCGAATACGAACGCCAGGAAGCGGAAGACACCAAGAACCGCCGCAGCAAGCCGCGGACAAACCTCGGCGATCCAAGAAGCTAAGAATTCTCCTCCGGTAAGTCCGCAAGAAAGTCTCGGCACTCCGTTCTAACTCCGAGGCGTGTCCTCGACGCACGCCGAGGAGGAAGCATGTTTTGTTCTCTACCCAGGTGGTTTGGAGGTTCGCTATTCGGGGTGGCTACGCTTGGTTTTGCAACGCTCGGATTCCTGTGGTCTTCCCCGGGCCGGCCCGCTTCTCCCGGTAAACCGGACGGAGAATGGCGGTTACTCGAGCCCATCACCTACGAGAATTTGACGGTGTTCCCGGTGGTGGCTTCTTCGGGATACGACACCGGAGCATTCATGACGTTAGAAGAAGGCCTCTCCCGCGGAGAAGTGATCGTCCGCGAGCAAGGCGCCGAAACCATGGTTCGGGATCGCGACGGCGTGCGGCACCCGGTGGTACAGAACTACGGTGGCGCCTCGGTGAATCAACTTGTGCTTGTCAACCGTAGCAAGAGGCCGCTCCTATTGCTGGCAGGCGAGTTGGTGAGTGGAGGAAAGCAGGACCGCATCATCGCCAAGGATCGGATCGTCGCCCCAGGCTCAGAGCCGCTTCCGCTGGATGTGTTTTGCGTCGAGCATGGGCGCTGGTCCTCCGGCTCGCAGTTCACGGAAACGAAAACGATCGTGCATCCCAGCGTTCGTGAGCAGGCCGCTGTAAACCAAAAGCAGTCGGACGTCTGGGCGTCGGTAGTAGGAGGAACTGCCGGACAACGCTCTGCAGCGCCCGCAGCTCCGCCAAGAGTCTCGTCGGAAGATTTGGCGATGACCGTTGAGTCCGAGGCGCCCACGCAGTCGTACGCGAAGATCTACGGATCACGCCATGTCGCACCTTCAGTGGACGCCATGGTGGACCAAATCCAGCGTCGATTTCGCAAGGAAACGGCCGGACTGAAAGGCGAACGCGTCGTCGGCGTGGTGATTGCCTACGGTGGCGAAGTGGCATGGAGCGACATCTTCGCCTCCCGTGGCCTGTTCGACCAGTATTGGACAAAGCTGCTGCGGAGCTACGCTGTCGAAGCGGTGGCGCGGCCGACGCTTCGCGAGAAAGCATCTGTCGACGACGCACAGGAATTCCTGCGCCGCCTGAAGGGCCGGGAACAGACCGAATCCGAACCGGGAGTCTATGTTTGGCGCGAGATCAACGAGGGCGGATTGTCTCAGATCGAGCTGGATGCCTTGCAACCAAAGACGATGACCTTGCACCGATTGGTCGTGCGCCGCACCAGTTAAATGCTAGGACTCGAACTTTCGGACGACGCTAAGGTCGAAAGAACGGGAGAGAAGTTCGGAGGCGCTGCCAGGCCAAGAGGGGTGGCGAAGGTGAGGTGCAATTTCGGCGAGCGGAACAAGAACGAAATTACGTCGCAGCATTCGGGGATGGGGAATCTGCAGGTCTGCCTTCGAGATGGTTTCGTCTCCGTAGAGAAGGATGTCGAGGTCGATGAGCCGAGGGCCCTTGGCGAAGGCTTTCTTACTGCCCATTTTTGCCTCGATGTCGCCGAGCGCGGCAAGAAGTCGCTCGGCAGGCAGGTCCGTCCTCGCTTCGAGAACTGCATTTAGAAACCACGCTTGGTCGAGATAGTCGACGGGCTCGGTTTCGTAGATGCTCGAGATTCTTGTAATTTGGACGCCAGACTCACCCAGGAGCCGCATCGCCTCGCGCAAATTGCGTTTCCGCTCCCCGACGTTACTCCCCAGCGCCAGATAAACAACGGTAGCCATGATGGCCACTTATTTTATGCCGATGCGGCGCCCAAAGAGACCGATCATGGAATGCGCTTCGGGCAGTTTCAACCCGAGAGCAACACCAAAGAAGACCACGCCATAGAGCCCGAGGACCAGGACAGCCAGAAGAATGTGGCCACGAGGGCCGAGCGCATAAGCCAGGCCCCGCCCGGCAGCCGCGGCGAGAAGAGCGGCGATCCACACTTGCACAAGAAAGCCGGCGGGAACGCCCACCTGGCCGACCCGGCGACGGATTCCGCGCTGAAGCAGGGTGAACTCAACCCAGGACGCAATACCCGCGGAAATGGTGAGCCCCGCTACCCCCCAGCGTTGCTCAATGCCGAGAAGCGGGGGAAGCGGAAGAGCAGCAAGGCAGCCAAGGACCGTGGTAAGCAAAACTCGGATAATCGCAAATCGCAGCGGAGTCCGCGTATCGCGTAGAGCGTAGAACGCCGATGAATAGAGACGGCCGAGGGTGGAAGCAAGCAGACCCACCGTAGAGCCCACCAGAGTTCCCCAAACGTAGATCACATCATGGTGGACGAAATGTCCGGATTGGTAGATGCCTGCGACGACAACATCGCCAAGCATAAGAAAACTTACAACCGAAGGAACCACGAGGAACGCAATTTGACGAAGACCACTATTGAGACGAGCGCGGAGAATACCCGCGACTACCTCGGCTTCGCCGAGTGTGCCGCTCATCAGCGGAAGCTCGGCGGCGGAGACGGACATAGCGAACAAGCTGACGGGGAGCGTATAGAGGGTCTGGGCGTAGGCAAGAGCGGCAGCCGCACCGACTGGCAGAAAAGTAGCTAGAAAGCCATCGACATATGCGCTGATTTGAACAACGCCCCGGCTGATGAAAACGGGGAAGAAATTCCGGATAACCGTTCGGACGTTATCTGCTTGATGCGCCAGAGACAGTCTCAGCCCACCGAGCACCTTGAGCACCGTCGGAAGCTGGATGGCGACCTGCAGAGCGCTGCCGACGACCGACGCCCATGCCGTGATCATAACCAGCGAGTTTTGCGAACGGCCTGCTCCGAAAGCGACCATTCCCGCAATCATGGCGATATTCCAAAGCACCGGAGCAGTGTAGGAAAGGAAGAATTTGCGGTGGCTATTCAGCACGCCGAGGCACCAAGCGGAAGCCACAAGCAGTCCGGCGCCCGGAAATAGAATGCGCACCAACGCAATCGTGAGTTCGCGGGTTTCACCTGTAAAACCGGCAGCAATCACATAGATCAACCAAGGCGCCGCGATTACGCCAAGCAGCACGATCAGCGAAGTGGTGAACATCAACAACGCTGCAATTGCTCCCGCCGTTTTGCGGGCTTCCTCTTCGTCATCGCTCGCCAAAAGCCGTGAATAAACAGGGATGAAAGATGCGGAAAGGACCCCTTCACCGAAGAGGTTTTGCAGCAAATTAGGAATGCGGAAGGCCGTCCGAAAAGCGTCCGCGACAGCGGAGGCACCAAAATAATGCGCGAATACACGCTCGCGAACGAGCCCGGCGATGCGGCTGAGGAGAATCCCGGCAGCGACGAGGAAAGCGAAGCGCTTCGAACTGGAAGGCTGGGGTTTAGCGGCGGCGGTTTCGGTCACGAGAGATCCCAAACAAAATGTTTCCTCAGGGGGCGGAAGCCCGACGGCACGAGCGAGTCGCGCCATCCGAATCGAAGATAGCTTATCAACGGCTCCGGGATCGAAGCGAATTGGGACAATGTGCTGAGAAGTTACTTTGAGAAAGGAGTGATAGAATGCGGCGCGATAGGGAGGCCTAATGCCGAGGCACCGGTGTCGTCCGAAGAGGAAGAAAAGCAGATTCCTCGCTTCGCATGCCGGCAGCCTTGGAATGACAAAAGGTAGGTAATAGCCAGCTAAAACAAACGGGGCTGGCGCTTTGGGACTTCGCGCTTGAAGTATTCGTAGGCACGAGGAGTGGCTACTCGCCACGCGGCGTGCGATCGAGCATGCCGATTTGCATGAGATAAGGTTCGTACATTTCTTCGATGGCATCTTCTTCTTCGCTGAGGGCGGCGGCAAGCGTACCCAAGCCTACGGGTCCGCCGGCATATTTATCGAGCAGAGCCATCATCAAATTGCGATCGACCTCATCGAGGCCGTGCTCATCTACGCCCAGCATCTGCAGGGCCTCGCGAGCAACTTCGCGTGTAATATGGCCGGCGGCGCGGACTTCGGCAAAGTCGCGGGCGCGGCGGAGGAGACGGTTGGCGATGCGCGGCGTACCGCGGCAACGTCCGGCAATTTCCTCTGCCCCGGCGTTGTCCATTTGGATGTTCAGAATTTTGGCGGAGCGGTGGAGGATGATGAGCAGCTCCTCCGGCTCGTAGAAATCGAGCCGATGCACGATGCCGAATCGCGAGCGGAGCGGTGCGGTAATGAGCCCTGCACGAGTAGTGGCGCCAACGAGAGTGAAGTGGTTCAAGTGGAAGGGATGGATGCGCGCGCCCGGTCCTTGGCCGATAACCAGATCGACGCGGAAATCTTCCATGGCGGGATAGAGAACCTCTTCGACGGCCGGCTGCAGGCGATGGATTTCGTCAAGAAAGAAAACTTCCTTGGCTTCGACAGAGGTGAGGATCGCCGTGAGATCGCCTTTGCGCTCGAGCAGCGGGCCTGCGCTGGTTTTGATCGGAACGTTGAGTTCATTGGCGATGATCTGGGCGAGGGTAGTTTTGCCAAGGCCAGGCGGACCGTAGAGAAGCACGTGGTCCAGCGCCTCGTCGCGGTTACGCGCAGCTTCGAGAGCAATGGCGATGTTTTCTTTGACCCGCTTCTGTCCGATGTATTCGGCGAGCGTTTTGGGACGAACGCTGGCGTCGAGGCGAGCGTCGTCGTCGCGGGCAGCGCCGGAAACCATGCGGGAGTGGTGCTCGGTATCGGACGGGCGTGCTAAGGCCTTCTTTTGGCTGAAGTCGGGCAAATTCACTCCTAGCGACTCTGCGGCGCGCTTAAGGTAGACAGAGTAACACGCAATAATTTTTCAAAGCTGGCTGCGCCGGATTCGCGCTTGGCTTTGGCGACGGCGGAATCTGCGGCGCGTTCGTCATAGCCGAGATTGATGAGCGCGGACTTTACGTCCGCGTCGACTCCAGCGGGAGAAGCCGTGGCGGGTTTTTCGGCTTCGGCAGCAACCGCTTCGAGTTTGTCTTTCAGTTCGACGACCATGCGCTCAGCGGTTTTTCGGCCAACGCCTGGAATTTTCGTCAGGCGGGCGAGGTCGCCGGTGCGAATGGCCGGAACAAGGTCTTCAACGTTCATGCCGGAGAGAATTTTTAGCGCCAGCGACGGGCCGACCCCAGAAGCACCAAGAAGAAGTTCAAACAGATGCTTTTCGCGCTGCGAAAGAAAGCCGTAGAGGGAGAGGGCATCCTCGCGCACATGGGTATGAATCAGCAGCGTAACTTCGCCGTGGAGCTCGCCGAGAGCAGCGAAGGTCGAAAGAGGGACGGCTACGAGGTAGCCGACGCCGGTAACATCGAGGATGACTTGATTGGGGCGTTTTTCGAGAAGCCGGCCGCGGAGAAGTCCGATCATCGGATGTCAGTATTGCTGGGGAGGCTCACCGGTGTCAACGAAACCAGGGGCGCAGGTGACGACGGAGCGAAGCCAGGCGGCCACTTCAGGGTGATTCTGCTCAGTGGCCAGAACCAGAGCGGATTTGCCGTCGTTAGAAGTGGCCTGCGGATCGGCGCCGCGCTCGAGAAGAACTTTCACGATTTCAAGATGGCCGTTGGCGGCGGCAGTCAAAAGCGGGGAATATCCGGGGCCGTACCGATAGTTCGAATTCGCGCCACGTTCGAGCAGCCATTTCACGATTTCCGTGTGCCCGCCGGCGACAGCTCCGGTCAGAGCGTTGTAGCCCGAACCATTGGTTGCCGCCGCATTGATGTCGGCTCCGCGCTCGTAGAGATAGCGCGCGACTGCGAAATGACCAAAGACACTGGCAAGAGCTACGACCGGGAAACCGTCCGGCGAAAACGCCTTCGCGAGTGCGGGATCTTTTTCGACGAATTGTTTGGTCTGCTCAAGATTGCCGACGGCTGCAGCATCAGCAACTTCCAAAGTGGGGGCACTAGCAAGAAGTAAATCGCGAATTTCGGGGCGCCCGGAATAAAGCGACATGAGAACGGCGGAGATACCAGAGTCATTCTTTCGAGACGCAAGGGAAGGATCGGAGCGGAGGAGAGAGTCGACCGCGGACAAGTTGCCAGCGCGAATCGCTTCGAAAAATTCAGCCGCAGACATGAGCACCTTCCATCGAGGGACGCGACAGTTTTTGCGAAATACCAATCAGAACAATCGCCAAGGCTTTGTGCACCAGAAGATTAGCACAAGGAACAGGAGTTGCATGGGGATGCGAAGCCAAAGGGCAGTGGCGACGCGGCCGCCAATGGTTAGATTTTCGCGAGCCGCCTTGATGTTTGCAGGAAGAATAGCAAGAAGAAAAACACAAAGGCAGAACCCGGCGAGCGGCCGAGTCCGGGGAACCAGAATGCCGAGGGCGCCTAGAATCTCACAGACCCCGGTGAAATACACCATGCCCATGGGATTGGGGAAGACCCTGGGCATCATGCGCGCGAGGTCGTGCCGCATTTTGTTGAAATGAGCGCTACTGGTGAACAGAAACATCACCGCAAGAGCAAATGGGGTCGCGTCTATCCAGGTGGCAAACATGGAGACGCCGAGCGCGCCGAGACCGCGGAAGACTAAAAGGGACACGAACAGGATCAGAAGAACGAGCATGGGAATGCTAGAAGAACGTCCGGGAAATGACTAGCGGCGAGCGCGGTCTTTGCGGACTGCCTCGTCGACCAGCGCATCGAGTTCTGAACGAGTGAGAGTAACTTCCTCAGTGGGACTTTCCCGGCCGTCGCTCGTCTCGGGCAGCTCCGCGCCACCGCCAGGAGGAGGAGTGACATGATACCTGGCACGCGCGGCCATGAGCTTGGCTACTTCGCGTGTCGACAGGAGCTGCGGCTGGCCTGCGAGGCGGGCAGCCAGCATGATCTTTGCAAAGTGCTCGACGATCTCCATGCGGTAAAACGCAGTAAGCAGATCCGGACCGCACGTGACCGCTCCGTGATTCGCCAGCAGAAGCGCGTCATAGTGCGGCACGTAGGGCTCGAGGACCGCGCTGAGATCCGGCGTGCCGGGCGTGGCATAACGCACCAACGGAACTTTGCCGAGGCACACGACCACCTCAGGAAGCAGCGCCTGATCGAGTCCCTGGCCGGCTGCGGCGAATCCGGTAGCGGTAGGGGGATGCGCGTGGCACACTGCCTGAACATCCGGGCGCATTTGATAGAAGAGCAGATGCATACCCGCTTCGGAAGAAATCATGCGATCGCCGTGAAGATGACGCCCGTCCAGATCCATGATGACCAGGTCGCCGGGAGACATCATGCCTTTGTTGAGGCACGTAGGAGTCGCAAGGACGCGATGGGCGTCGAGACGGACAGAGAGATTGCCCTCCCCGGCGACGATGTGGCCGCGTTCATAGAGCCAGCGCCCGACAAGACAAATATCCTGGCGGTGTTGTTCCTCGGTGCGAGGGGTGCGATCGCGTAATGAGTCCGAAGACACGGTGCGGACTCCTTCCCGGGACCTCTGCCGGTCCCATCGCGTCAGACGACAAAACGCGGGGTAAAGCTCGGAGAAAGAGTACGCTTGGCTGCGCGGAAAGCCAAGAAAAATCAAGCGTAGATGCCGCGCAATTTGAGAGAAGTCGCCACGCGGTCGATCGCCAGCATATAGGCGGCGATGCGGTTGTTGACGCGGTGCGTTTCCGCATAGCGGACAACTTCATCAAACGCGCGATCCATAATGTCAAATAGGCGTTCGTTCACTTCGCTTTCGCGCCAAAAGAAACCTTGGCGATCCTGGACCCATTCGAAATAGCTGACGGTGACTCCGCCCGCATTACCCAGAATATCCGGGACGGTGAAGATGCCTTTGGAATCGATGATAGCGTCCGCCTGCCAGGTAGTAGGACCGTTTGCGCCTTCGCAGAGAATCTTGGCCTGAACCTGGTGAGCATTTTGCTCGGTGATTTGATTTTCAATAGCAGCAGGAATGACGACGTCGCATGGCTGAAAGAGGATGTCCCGCGCGCTCATTCTGGCGCCGCCGCCAGGGAACTCTTGCAGGGGTTTTTTGCGGTTGTACACCCAGTCGATGACCTGTGGAACATCGAAACCATTCTCGTTATAGAGACCGCCGCCAATGTCAGCAAGGCCGATGATTTTGTAGCCGGATTTCTGCATGAGCTCCGCGGCTAGCGAGCCGACATTGCCGAAACCCTGGATGACGACACGGGAGTTTTCCTTGCGGAGGCCCAGTTTGGTGATGGCCTTGTCCACGCAAATCATAACCCCGCGTCCGGTGGCTTCCCGACGGCCGCTCGAACCGCCTAAGGCAATGGGCTTGCCTGTAACAACCGCGGTTGTGGCTTGGCGTGCATGCATCGAATAGGTATCCATAACCCAGGCCATGGTTTGCTCGTTCGTGCCGACATCGGGAGCAGGAATGTCGCGCTCGGGACCGAGCCAATCGGAAAGTTCGGCAGTGTAGCGGCGGGTCAGCCGTTCGAGTTCGTTGCGCGACATCTTGCGGGGGTCGCAGATGATGCCGCCTTTGGCACCCCCGAAGGGTATGTCGACTACCGCGCATTTCCAGGTCATCCAGGCGGAGAGGGCGCGGATTTCATCGAGAGAAACGTCGGGCGCAAAGCGGATGCCTCCTTTGCCGGGTCCGCGCACGGTGGAATGAAGAACGCGGTAACCCGTAAAAACCTCGAGCTGGCCGTTGTCCATGCCGACCGGAATGTACAGGGTAATTTCCTTGTCGGGATACTTGAGATAACGATAGACGCCTTGTTCGAGCCCGAGCTTGTTTGCGGCAACCTCAAAACGCGCCTCGGCGTTCTGATAGACATTCATTTCTTCCGGCACAGGCGTGGTGGGCATGCAAAATTCTCCTTTGCGCGGACAGCCCATGGGGCAACTGGCTGCGCAGCGACTTCGGCCTGTGAGAGACTGAGCAGGCGCGAAAAGAGGCCAAAAGGAGAGAGTTTCAGCGGGCTACCCACCCGCCGGACCGCCAATTGGCCGGGTGGTCAGTATATTAAGGCGTACTCCGCAGAGCAAGGTTGTGCAACACAAGAAGCAACAGTTGCAAAATATAGAGGAAAATATAGAGGGGTACGGACGGCAGGCGGTAACATCGAATGACGGCCCGAAGGGAAAGTCGACGATGCAATCCAAGCTGAGCCTATCCATCCTGGTACCTGTTTATAACGAACAGTACCTGGTGGAATCGAGCCTGCAGCGCCTCGAGGTACTGGCGCAATCGAGTTGGCTCGATCGCGTGCGGGTCATCGTTGTGAACGACGCGTCGACGGATCAGACGGGAGAGGTGTTGCGAGGCATTCAGGAACATTTGCAGCAGCCGAATTCGACGCGCTTGGAATGGATCTTTCAGGAGCACCAGAAGAACCAAGGCAAGGGAGCAGCCATCCGGACGGCGCTGCAATACGCCGACACGGACTTGGTGGTAATTCATGACGCCGACCTCGAATACCATCCGGAAGATTTATTGAAGATGATTCCGTTGTTTGCGACTGAAGATGCGGATGCGGTTTATGGATCGCGCTTCCTGGCAAGCGATTACCGGCGGGTGCTGTTTTTCCGGCATAGCCTCGGAAACAAGCTGTTGACGGTGCTTACCAACATCGTAACCGACCTGAACCTAACGGATATGGAAACCTGCTACAAGATGGTGCGCGCCGACCTGCTGAAGAGCATACCGCTCGAGAGCGAGCGCTTCGGAATTGAGCCGGAAATTACCATTAAGCTGGCGAAGCGGGATGCGCGGATTTTCGAGCTGCCCATCCGATACTCCGGAAGAACCTACGGAGAGGGAAAGAAAATCACCTGGAAGGATGGCATACGTGCGCTCGGCGCATTGTTGAAATTCGGAATCTCCGACCGCATCTACAAGGCAGACCAACACGGAAGCGAAATCCTGGCGCGCTTGAACCGAGCGCCACGATTTACAAAGTGGATGGCCGACACGATCCGGCCGTATCTAGGAGAAAGAGTCCTGGAGATCGGTGCGGGCATCGGGAATCTTACTTCAAACCTGGTGCCGCGGACGGTCTACTGGGCAAGCGATATCAATCCGCACTATCTTGATCGGTTAAGAAAGTTGCAGCTGACGCGGCCTTACCTTCGGGTGCAGTTCACGGATGCCACCGCAGGCGAAACTTATCCGCAAGAGCTTTTTGATTCAGTCATCTGCTTGAACGTGGTGGAGCATTTGGAAGACGATGTAAACGCCCTGCGAAATATTCGCGCTTCGTTGCAGAAAAATGGCCGGGCAATTGTGCTTGTACCGAATGGACCGGGGCTCTACGGATCGCTGGATCGCGTGCTGGGTCACTACCGGCGATACACCAAGAAACGCTTAACGGATGTAGCTGAGCGGGCCGGATTCCGCGTGGAGAAGGTATTAAAGTTCAACCGGATCGGAGCACCGGGATGGTGGTTGAACGGACGCCTCCTGCGGAAGGAGACGTTTGGATTCTGGCAGATCAAGGTACTGAATACGATCTTGCCTGTCATACGTCCGATCGACCGTTTCTTGCCATTTCCGCATTTGTCCTGGATCGTCATCCTACGGGTCGACCAGCAGGTGCAGGAAAGCCCCGCGCAGGGCCCCGCACAGGCGCTCTTGCAGGCACAAGGCCACTACCCGCAGAGTCGCTAAGGGCCAAGCCGTCGCGGATTCTAAAATATACAAAAAGAAAACTACTGGTTGCGGAAGTCCACGTTAACGCTCACGTGGGTAACCGTCGGCTGGCCATCAAGCACCGCCGGTGAATATTTCCACTGCTTCACAGCATCGAGAGCGGCGCGATGAAGAAGTGCCGGACCAGAAAGAATCTTAACGGATGTGACGTTTCCTGAAGCGTCAATCAACGCATCGATCTGCACTCTGCCGGAAACGTGCTGCGCCTTGGCAATCGCGGGATACTCCGGGGCAACGGACCTGAGGAGTTGCGCGGGCTTCACGTCGCCGCCGACTCGCAAAGGCGCGGGCGCGGCTGGACCGTTGCGGTGAGTCGCCGCAGAGGCAAGAGGATCTGCTCCCGAAGGAATGCTCTTGGTATCGATGGAGGCAAAGGCGTCACTATCCTGCTGTGAGTCCGTGTTGTGGTTGACGACGGGCGCCGCGAGGTGGACGTCGCCGAGAGACGGCTTGGCGGGAGCCGCAACTTCTTCTTCTTCGTTTTTCGGGGTGGGTTTGGAATTCCTCGGCGGAAGGGCGGATACCGCCGGGGCGGAAAACGGTGACGATGGGGCGGGGATTGCGGTAGCGGGCCGGGAAGCACTTGTAGTAGGCGGATTCACCGTGCTCGATGCTGGAGTCGAAGCCAGCGGTGCGGCTGGAGAATTGGAAACGGGCGCTAGTTCGCTCGAAGGTATATCGCTGCTGGAATGCGGGCGGGCAACGGTTGCCGAACTTGATTGATTCTGCCCGTAGTACCATGCGCCACCACCGATGATAAGAACGCCAGCAGCGGCAAGTCCAAGAAAGAGGCCTTTCTTCGACCGAGTGGTAGCAGCCTCGGTGGCCGAAACCGAAGATTCGCCAAGCAGTTGCCCGCCGAAGACGGCGGTTTCGGGGCGAGAAGATGAGCTGGCGACAAGCGCATCATAAGACTCTTCGGAATTCACCGATACGCCGTGATCGTGAGAGGCCTCGGCCGTATCGGAAGACTCCATGGCCACTTCGGCATTCTGAGAAATTGGCGCGAGCCAGGATGGAATCTTGACTTCCTCATCGGCGCCAAGAGGCCCTGGGGCCGGCTTACGAATCGGAGTGACACTCTTAGGCTCGCCGGTAACCGTAGCCGCAGGCCCGGCGTGGATGATATCCGCAAGCTTAGCGCTCAGTTCGTTTGCAGCATTTTCGGGGGTGTAGAGGACCGGTGGAGCGGACGGTGGTGCCGCAGACAAGGATGGTTTCTCCGTGAAAAGTAGCGAGCTGAGCTGCTCCTGAAGGCGTGCGGCCTGAAGCTTGAGATCCTCGGTGGTGGGAGCAGCAGGTGTCACACGCGCCTCTGGTGCCCGGGTCGGCGGGGCCTGAGGCACGGCAAAGAGAGCGTCAATCTGTTTGCTGTAGTCGCGGAGAGGCAACACAGGTCCTGCGGGCTGATGGGAGGTGGAATTCGCTATCGGAGGTGAAACGGGAGCGACCGATGATTCTTGAACACCGGAAACTTTCGCAGTGATTTCGGGAGCCGGAACCGCTTTTGGAAGCTCCTGAGCCGGAGCATGAGGCGCGACACCCACGGGTGCCGGGACAACATTAATTGGGGCCGGAGGAATGGCGGCGGGTGGGGGAGGTGGCACGATGGGTTTCGCCGGAGAAGTAGAAGGCGGAGCGGGCGCAACCGGCTTGGCGGCAACGGGAGGCTTCGCAACAACCTGCGGCGCTGGAACGGCCGGTTTGTGGACTACCGGCGAAGAGGGTGCAACCGGACGAGGAACAGCCGGTGCGGCGGAAGCCCCGGGAATCTGCAAACCCCAAAATGCGAGCGAGGGCTCTGTGAACTGAAGCTCGACGTAGGAGCCTGCACTACCGCTCGCCTTGGATTTCACGACCTGACAAACGACTTCCTTCTTTGTTTTTTCGTTCGTTAGGAAAACGAGTTGGCCCGGAAGCAGCGGTGTAGCTATGCGGATCACTGCGCCGTGCGGGAAGACCAGAACGGTCTGTGTGGACTCAGAAAAGGGAGCGCGCTTGTCCGACCCTTCTACCGTGCGCGCGCCGTTGATGGTAACGGGAATCTCCAAGGCCACAGGCTGAGGACGCGTCGGTGTTTCGTTAGGGGATTTCGCTTGGGGAGCTGCGGGAGATGGTGTCGTCCCCGTCGCAACGGGGCTTTCAAATTCTTTCAGGATCGGTGCCATACAGTACCCACTCAGAAAGGGATTCAATGAAAGAGCCCTCAGGAAACAGGGCTCCGCTGTCGTGCTTCTCTATGGTGTGCTCGGTGGGACAGGCGACCTATAGTACGCAGGTACTACGCTAGAAACAGAGCAAGGAATGTGCTTGAGTGGTCAAGGGATTTCGCGGTTCAAAGAGTTACTTCTGAAGATCAACTGGTGGTTGGAAGCGCGCATCGATGGCCACTTGGTAACCGGCAACCAGTTTGTTGGTTTGGTTGGCCATGCCGATGACTTGTTGCAGTTCTTTGAACATCTCGGCGGTCATGCCCTTGCTGAAGGCGGAAGCGATGTGGGAGTAAATGCAGTATTGGCAGTTATTGGTGACACTGACTGCGATGTAGATGAGTTCTTTCGTGATTGGATCGAGGGCTCCAAGGGCCATGGTGGCCTTCAGATCCTCCCAAGTGCGTTTCAGAAGTACGGGATCATGGGCGATAGCCTTCCAGAAATTATTGATGTACTCACTCGAGCGTGTGGCCATGATGTCGTCGTAAATAGCTTTGACTTGCGGGCTGGCGTCTTCGTATTCGATGAAACCAAACGTGGACATTGGATCGCTCCGTGACGAGAGGAAAGCGTGCAAGCAAATGGTAGCGGGAAATACGAACCGGAGCCAGACCGATGGAGCGTCGCCCATGCTCGTCGATGCGCTCGGGATGATGACAATTCGCAGCTAGCGGTGACACCTCGGGCTAAAAGGCCGGTTGCCGTTGATATCCACGGAAGCGGTTCGGATCGGTGATGTTTTTCATCATTAAATCGATATAATGGCGGCGACTCGAGGAGGATGTGATGAACTTTCCGGCGGTGAAAAACTGCAAGGCGTTGATTCTCGTGGCGAGCGGTTTCGCCACATTGTGCGTTCCCGCGGCGAAAGCGCAGACAGTGCGCGTAGATGCGACGGCGTCGAAGTCGATCGCGTTTGATCCCGATAAAGCCATGGGGACATCCATGGATATCCTGTCGAAGAAGGACTTCGACAAAGTATACAGCGAGCCGATTATCAAAGAAGGGTTATCGGCTGGGTGGGGGCCAATCACCTACCGGCAAAATACCGAACTGACGTACGACGCGTGGCACTGGAACCCAAATGGAAAGTGGAGCGACGAGAAAAACAAGAGCGGATACTTTCTGGGGAGCGCGGAGCCCAAGGACTTTTTACGCGAATCGTATGGATACCGCCTTACGCATCGGGGAACGACCCGCAGCGATTCGGGGCAGTTCGAGAGTTCGCGGATGACCGATGGAGATCTGGCGACATATTGGAAAAGCAATCCTTACCTCAGTGGGAAGTACACCGGCGAATCGGATTCCGCGAATCCACAATGGGTGGTGATCGATTTTGCGTTGCCGCAGGAGATCGACGCGATCCAGGTTGCCTGGGCGAATCCGTACGCGACGAAGTACGTGGTCGAGTATTGGACGGGAAAAGAGGATGCGCTGACCAAGCCCCAAGGCGGCACGTGGGTGAAGTTCCCGAAGGGCGAAGTGACTACTGGAAAGGGTGGGAACAACGTGCAGCGGTTGGCGGACCTTCCGGTCTCGACACGTTTTCTGCGGATCTGGATGACCGAGTCTTCGAACACTTGCGATACGCACGGGAGTGATGATCCGCGAAACTGCGTCGGCTATGCGATTTCCGAGATTTCCGTGGGGAACTTCAATACCCTGGGCCAGTTTGTGGACCTGGTGAAACATATGCCGTCGCAGGCTCAGACCATGACGCAGGCGTCGTCGGTTGATCCGTGGCACACGGACAAGGATATGGTGGCTTCGCGCATTCAAACGGGATTTGACCTGTTTTTCAAGAGCGGCTACATCAATCGTCTGCCGGCCATGATTCCGATCGCGATGATTTACGCGACTCCGGAAGACAGCGCGGCGGAGCTGGCGTACATCGAGAAACGCGGCTATCCGGTTTCCTACGTGGAGATGGGGGAGGAACCGGACGGTGCCTACATGCTGCCGGAAGATTACGCAGCCCTCTATGTGCAATGGGCCAAGGCGCTTCATAAGGTTGACCCAAAGTTGAAGCTGGGAGGCCCGGTGTTCACCGGCGTGAATGAAGACATTAAGGTGTGGCCGGACGCGAAGGGACGGACTTCGTGGCTCGGCCGTTTCCTGGACTATTTGAAGGAACGTGGGCGGCTGGAGGATTTGGCGTTCGTTTCCTTCGAGCACTACCCGCTCAATCCGTGCGAAATCAATTGGTCGGATTTGTACCGTGAGCCGGAATTGGTGGAAGCCACTTTGAAGGCATGGCGAGATGACGGAGTGCCGGCAAACGTGCCATTGATGAACACGGAGAGCAACGTGTCCTGGTCGCTGACCGATCCCATGCAGGATTTGTTTGCGGGATTGTGGCTGGCGGATAGCGTGGGAGCATTTTTGACGCTGGCCGGTCCGGGTGGAGTTTATTACCATTCGCCGATTCAACCGGAACAATTGCGCGCGGGATGCCAGGCGTGGAGCACATATGGAAATTTTGTTGCGGACGAAAACCTCAACATCAAGCAGCATACCGCGCAGTATTTTGCCAGCCAGTTGTTGAATCTGGATTGGGTGAAGCATGGTGCTGGAATACATCAGTTGTACCCAGCCGATGCAGACTTGAAAGACGAGGCTGGCCACGAATTGATTACCGCCTATGCAGCAAAGCGTCCGGATGGAGAATGGTCACTGCTCATCATTAATAAGGATCCGAGCAACGCACATCAGGTGAGCATCTCTTTTGAGAATGACGGTAAAGAAGTGGATGGAGGATTTACCGGGACGGTGAAGATGGTGACATTTGGAGCCGCGGAGTATGTTTGGCATTCGTCTGGCCCGACCAGTCACGCCGACCCGGATGGCCCGCCGAACCGAAGCGACGTGCAGTGGAAGGAGGGTGAGAAGGTGCTGCTGCCGAAGGCATCGGTGACAGTGCTGACCGGCAAAGTCGGCGGACTGTAACCCTAGCCAAGCCGGCTATTCGGAATTAACGGCGCCGCGGGCGGAGCAGGAATTCGTTGAAGAGCAGGCGGGCTAGACGAGGCGAGTTGTGGCGAAGCACACCGTGCTCTTCGACAAGATTACCGGTAATGAGACGGACTTTCATTTTAAGAACGTTGTCGCGATCGACGACAACTGGGTCTGCACCTTCGGCCCGATAGCGGCGGGCAACTTCTGGTGAAATCGATTGGCGGTTAGCAACGACGGCATCGATCATGCGGCTGCGAACATGCTGTTTGATGGCGCGAAGGTGGTCGCTCAGTGCGTAGCGCGTGGTTTCGCCGGGCTGGGTCATCAAATTCGCAATATAGACGCGCGGCGCTTTGGAGCGTACGACAGCCTCGGAAATTTCCGGGATGAGAAGGTTGGGGATGACGCTGGTGTACAGCGATCCAGGCCCCATGAAAATCAGGTCGGCCTGCTGAATGGCTTCGATGGCGCCCGGCAAGGGACGCACCCGCCGCGGATTCAACTCAATTTTGCGAATTGGAACCTTACTGCGTGAAATGAGCGTTTCACCTTGAACGCGCTTGCCATTATCGAGAGTCGCAACCAAGTGCACGTTCGAAAGCGTGGACGGGAAAATGCGCCCGCGCACTGCAAGTACTTTGCTCGAAACACGGACAGCTTCAGCAAAATCACCGGTCACGTGAGTAAGGGCAGCGAGAAAAAGATTGCCAAAATTGTGGCCGCGAAGCCCGCGGCCGGCATGAAAGCGATATTGAAAAAGCCGGCTGAGCAGCGTTTCGTCCTTCGAAAGGGCGACCATACAGTTGCGGATGTCGCCGGGAGGAAGCATGCGATTTTCTCGCCGCAGACGGCCAGAGCTGCCGCCGTCATCGGTGACCGTAACAATCGCTGCGAGATCGGTGATGGGCCTTTCAGGCGTAGGATGCCGATCACTCCGGCGCACGACGTGTTCTTTCAAGCCTCGAAGCAACGCCGAAAGGCCGGTGCCGCCGCCTAGGGCGACAATCCGCAAGCCGGCGAAAGGGCCTGTTTTTAAGCGAGCCTTATTCATGAACCGCTCAAGTGCCGAGATTCCGCTCCAAGGCCGGGTACGGCGCGGCTTCTTTTGTAACTTTCGTCAGGATGGGGCAATAAGCCAGGCACGGAACCCGTCGCACACAGGACGGAGCCCTGAAACTGCTAAGAACAGAATTTAGCCCGAATAGCCTTCCTTTTCAGGATACAGCAATTCAGTGAACCGCGGGTCTTCCTGGAGGAAATTGAAGTCTTCATCGTTGCGCGCGTGGTAACGGTTTGCGGAACGCAGTTCAATCGCGATTTTCAGATTGGTCAACGCGGAATCGGCCTCCCCGGTAAGGCAATCAAGAGCCGCAAGCGCATAATGAACATGATCCGCTTTGGGCGCAAGTTTGCGGGCTTTTTCAAGACTTTCGCGCGCCTCATCCCAGCGGCCCAAGTTCATCATCGCCACACCGCGCTGGTAATGATCTTCAGGGCTTCGGGGATTTTGATCGGCCGTGGGCTTCATGCGCTGTTCGGTAATGCGAAGATGGGTGCGCGCACGGTCGGCGAGTTCCTTGCTAGGGCCGGCAACGACCCGCTCGAGTTCCTGTTTAGCCCGTTGAAACTTCTGTTGGTGGAACAGCCCCATGGCCTCTTCGTATAGCTTCATCTGAGCTTGAACGAGCGGGTCGACCATCTCAACGCCGCCCCGTTGCGGCGTCTTTTCCAATAAACCTTTGCTTTTCTTTGACTTAGCTTTGTGATGGGCCGTCGACTTGGCCCGGCTCGAGGAAGACTTGTGCACTTTGGCCATGGCGCGAATGCTAACAAAGGTATGGGCTTACGTCAACGGGAGCGAAAGGGCTGTGGAAAGTTCTCATTTGAATAGCCTTTACCGTCCGGCAGCATGTGCGAAAATAATCCTCCTGAGAAACGCCCTTCTCCGCGACACTAGAAGCGTACTTTCTGACGGACGCCGCGAATCGGGAACAGTTGCCTGCCCCGAGACGTGTGATATAAGTTGAAGATTGGACTCAGGTTGACGACTCGTGCCTTTCATCAATTTTCCTGCGCGTGAGATTAATTGCAAGCTGGTGTACTACGGGCCCGGTCTCGGTGGAAAGACCGCGAACCTGCAGTGGATCTACGACCACACGGGACAAAATCAAAAAGGCAAGATGGTGTCCCTGGCGACGGAGACGGATCGCACGCTGTTTTTCGATTTTCTGCCGTTGGATTTGGGAACGGTGCGCGGATTCAAGACCCGCTTTCATTTATATACCGTGCCCGGGCAGGTGTTTTACGAGGCCAGCCGGAAATTGATCTTGAAGGGCGCGGATGGCGTGGTATTTGTGGCGGATTCGCAGGAAGAACGGCTGGATGCAAATTTTGAAACGCTGGAAAACCTGCAGGAGCATCTCAAGGAACACAATCTGAATTTCGCATCGATTCCCTACGTGCTGCAGTTGAACAAGCGCGACCTGCCGAATGTGCTAAGCGTGGACGAATTGACGAAACAACTGCAGAAAAAAAGCGAGCCAGTGATCGAGGGGGTTGCGATCAACGGCAGCGGCGTGTTTGAAACGCTAAAAGAACTGGCCAAAATGGTCCTGGCGGAGTTGAAGAAGGGCGGCTAGCGAATCACCTCGGGTCTGAAGCGCCCTAGATTGTGCATCGTGGAAGAATGTGGCAAGGCGGTTGACATGACCCAGTCGGAACTACTCGAGCGAATCACGACCGAGCGGAACAAGTGCGATAGAAAGCCGTGTATAGGCGCCTTCCGGATCCGCGTTGTCGATATCCTGCACCTCTAAGTGCGGGAGCCTCGTTCGAACAGACTTTGGCGGATTGCCCTTTCCTGGTAGAAGACCTCCTGGCAGCGATTGCCTACGCCGCTTTGCAAACCGATCACATCGTACTTCAATGAAAGTGACGTTTCTCGTGGACAATCAGCTCCCCTCGTCATACGGCCGCATTGATGAAGGCGTTTGAGTCAGTGCTTCCTCAAATGCTGGACGACTTGCTAGCCGGCATCCAGCTGATTGAGTCCTCCCAACTAAAAGCTGGCGGAAGCGGCGGTTTCGGAGTCGAAAGTGGGGATGGCTTCCACCAGACGCGTTACCGTAAGGGCGTCGCGAACGCGACCTTGACCGCAGACGAGATGGAGACCTCCACCCTGGCGGGCCAGGGAGATCGAAAGCTTGACGAGAGCGGAAATGCCCGAGCTATCGATTTGGGGAATGTCATTGAGGTTGACGACAATCTTGCGCGCCCCTCGCTGGACCAGGTTCTGCGTGAATTCGTTCAAATGCTCACTGGGTTCGCCGATAGTCAGGCGCCCATGGACCTGTAGGTAGTGGATGCCACCGGCTTCGCGCGCAGAAACTTCCAAAGGTGGATGAAGCGTCATTTAGATTTTCCCCTCAGTCGAAAATCGACGGCTGCCGGCCTCAAAGGCTCGGCGGCGTTGGTGGCCACTGCATTATACGATGAAGGGTATGGAGAACAAATCCATTGCGCGGCGCCATCCCTGGAACGTTTCTCCGAAGGAAGCCCGCTGGATCCAGGAGAACCTGCGCGAACTATGGGAAAGAAAAGACCGTTTAGCAGAAATTCGGACGGTGGCCGGGCTGGATGCGGCGTTTGTACTGACGGGATCGCAAGCGATAAGCAAGCAAATCGGTACCTGGAACCAACGGCGAGAGGCGAACCGAGCAATTGCGAGCGTCGTGGTCTTCCAGTTCCCAGAAATGGAAGAGGTTGCGCGCGAGTTTGCCATTGTGCCGCTGGAGTTCCCCTACGTTCCCGGGCTGCTGAGCTTCCGGGAGATCCCGGCGCTATTCGTGGTGCTGAAGAAATTAAAGCGGCTCCCGGATCTGCTGTTTTGCGACGGGCAGGGATATGCGCATCCACGGCGATTCGGCCTGGCCAGTCATTTGGGTGTGCTACTGGATAGGCCGTCCATCGGATGCGCAAAAAGCATTCTGATCGGCACGCACGGCAGGCTGAAAGCGAAGGCCGGAAGTTGGACAGCATTGAAGGATGAGAAGGCCGGTGGCGAGCGGATCGGAGCGGCTCTGTGCACGCGGGACGGCGTGCAACCTATATATGTGTCGCAAGGACACCGGGTCAGCCTGAAGACGGCGATTCGGCTGACGCTTCAGGTCACGGATGGATTCCGCATCCCACGCCCTACGCGCATGGCGGACCGGTTCGCCGCCGAAATCAAAAGAAAGCTCTTAGCTGGCGAACTATCCGAAAAATGAATCCAGAGTAGAAAAATTTCAAACGGCGGCCAATCAACGCCGGTGCGTATAATCAGCGCGACAGAGTAGTAGCTCCCAATCGCAAACGCGAATGAGAAACAGCAGAGTCGACGCGCCTCCATTCGCCCCGGAGAATTCGATGAAGCGCATGGGCATTGTCTGGTGTAGCTTGTTGACCCTGATGACCCTGATGCTGCTTGCTGGCCCACTGTTGGCCCAGCAAGCCCCGGCGACGAGCTCCACGGCAACTCCCTCCGCCAGCACTTCCTCACCTGAACTACCCCCAGCAGTTGCGGAAAAATTGAACCAACTGGAAGGGAAGGTAACAGCGGCACAATACTCCGCTGACAACGCGTGGATGCTCGTCAGCGCGGCTCTGGTGTTGATGATGACCGGGCCGGGGCTCGCTCTGTTTTACGGCGGACTCGTAAGGCAGAAGAACGTGCTGGCGATCATGATGCAAAGCTTCCTGCTGATGGCTTTGATTACCGTGTTGTGGGCGCTGGTGGGCTACAGCCTGTGCTTTGGCGGCAGCGGACCTTTTATCGGCGACTTCCACATGGCGCTCCTGCGGGGTGTGGGCGCCGTTCCGAACGCCGATTACGCCGCGACCATCCCGCAATCGACATTCATGGTGTACCAGTTGATGTTCGCGATTATCACGCCGGCGCTGATTACCGGAGCGACCGCGGAACGCATGAAGTTTTCCGGAACCGTGTTGTTCATGACGTTGTGGTTCCTGGTAGTGTACGCCCCGATGGCGCACATGGTGTGGGGGAAAGGCGGCTTCCTGAATGCGTCTGCCGGAGGGAGATTTCCTACCCTGGATTTTGCGGGTGGAACCGTCGTCCACGTGACCTCCGGGGTGTCCGCGCTGGTATGCGCACTTTATCTTGGCAAACGAGCCGGGTACCCGAAGCAGCCGATGCCGCCGCACAGCTTGGTGTTGAGCTTCGTAGGAGCATGCCTGTTGTGGGTGGGATGGTTCGGATTTAACGCCGGAAGCGCGTTGGCTTCGAACGGATTGGCGTCGAGCGCCTTTGTGGCCACGCATTTTGGAGCAGCGGCCGCGGCGATCGGCTGGTGCCTGGCGGAATGGATCAAGAACGGAAAACCCAGCGCGTTGGGTGCGATCTCAGGTGCGGTGGCCGGTCTTGTTGCAATCACACCTGCGGCTGGCTTCGTGGCGCCATTCCCGGCGCTCGCAATTGGCTTCATTGCGGGGATTTTCTGTTTCTGGATGGTCACTAAGTTCAAATCGATTTTCGGTTACGACGACGCGCTCGACGCATTTGGCGTGCACGGCGCAGGCGGCACAATCGGAGCATTATTGACCGGCGCTTGCGCGCAGATGGTGATCAACCCGATTTTTGGCGACGGCAAGGCGGTTGGCGGTTTGGATGGACACTGGGGCCAGATTGGCAACCAGTTTGTCGGCGTGTTGATCGCGTGGGCGCTTGCAACGGCAGGCACAATCGTGATCTTGAAGGTCGTGGATGTGACGACCGGGTTGCGCGTTACGGAAGAACAGGAAGTGGAAGGTCTGGACATCACGCAACATGGTGAAGAAGGATATAACCTGGAATCGTAAGAGGCGGTCGACAACTCGACGCGGGAGCAAAGATTCGTATGATGAAAATTGAAGCGATTATTCAGCCGTCGAGATTCGAGTCGGTGAAGGATTCCTTGTTGGAAATCGGCGTTGAAGGGATGACGGTGACCGAAGTGCGCGGCCACGGAAGGCAGAAGGGACACACCGAGGTGTACCGCGGGCGGGAGTATACCGTGGACCTGTTGCCGAAGGTCAAGTTGGAAGTTGTGCTGCCGGACCAGTTAGTGAATCGCGCCGTGGATGCAATATTGAAGAGTGCAAAGACTGGAAAAATCGGAGACGGTAAAATATTCTTGTCGCGGGTCGAAGACGCGATCCGGATCCGGAATGAGGAACGAGGCGAAAGCGCCCTCTGAGAAAGACCATGTCCTCGCCCCGCCCAGGTCTCGTTCTCGGTATTCGCCCAAGAAACAAAATGGAAGAATCGGTAACTCCGCTTTCGGTGCTGGGGCCCCAGTGCGATGCGCAACGCGAGCGGATACGCAAGCTATTTGAGAGTGGCGCCAGCGCCCAGGAAACGCTGCGGCAGTTGTGTGAACTTGCGGACGAAACCATCCGGAGGGTTTTTGGCGAATTGCAAAGCGTGAAAAACGGCGGAAGCCAGGGTTTAGCATTGCTGGCTCTCGGCGGCTACGGACGCGAAGTATTGTTCCCCTTCTCCGACCTGGATCTACTCTTTCTGTTTGCCAACGAAAAAATCGAAGAAGAAACCCGGCCACTGATCGCGGAATTTTCGCGGATGCTTTGGGATCTTGGCTTTCGAGTGAGCTCCGCGGGCCGCACCGTCGACGAATGCAAGAAGATTGAACAGGACAATGCGGAGTTTCATCTAGCGATGCTGGATCGCCGATATTTGGACGGCGATAAGGCGCTGTTTGAGAAGCTGGACGCAAAGGTTTTGGCCGTGGCTGAAAAACAAGCGCGGCCTTTTCTTTTGGTTGAGCTGCAACGCTTGACGCGAGACCGCCTAGGGCGCTACGGCAATACGATTTTCCACCTGGAACCCAACGTGAAAGACGCGCCAGGCGGACTGCGCGATTTCCATTCGATGTTGTGGATGCGGCAGTTGGCCGGCGACCGGCGCGATCCGCGATTCAGCCCGATGAACGAAGATGAGTTGACGCGCAACGCAGTGGAATTTCTGAGCGCGATTCGCTGCTTTTTGCATTACAGCAACGGGCGAAACGACAACACCCTAACGTATGAGTTGCAAGCGCAAGCGGCGGAACACTCGCTGGGAATCGATGACAACTTGCGGCGGAACGCGGCGGAATGGATGCGTTTGTATTTTCGCCATGCCCGGACCCTGAACCGCCAACTCTTGCGCTATGTGGACCAGCGCCCGCCGGTAACGTTGTCCCTCAGGCAACGGTTGATGAATGCGACGATAGGGCCAAAGTCTGAAGTCACAACCGGCAACCCCTTCGCGATTCGCGATGGTTTGTTGGAAATCACGAATGAACATCTTTTCGCGGACCGTAACGTCACCTATTCCCTGCTTACGGAAGCTTCGCGTTCGGGCGCGCCGCTAAGCCGGGATGCGGAGCGCAGCATCGCCTACATCATGGCGCATCCAGAATTGCCACAGCGAAATTCGCGGATTAGCTGGGTGGTGCTATCTGAAATTCTTGGTGGCGATTTTCCCGGAGTCGCGCTGCGGCCGATGCACCGGCTGGGATTGCTAACCGAGGCGCTGCCCGAATTTCGCGCGATCGACTCACTGGTTGTTCGTGATTTCTACCATCGCTACACGGTGGACGAACATTCGTTGCGCACCATCGAGCACCTGCAGGATTTGGGCGATTCGCAGGAGCCTCTCGGCAAGCACTTCGCGCCGTTGTGGCGTACCGTGGAACGCCGTGATTTGCTGATCCTTTCGTTGCTCTTGCATGACGTGGGCAAAGGCATGCCGGTGGACAATCACGTAACCGGTAGCTTGCAGGCGCTGGAAATTGCCTCCGACCGGTTGAAGCTATCACCCGAAGAAAAGGCTGAGGTTCAATTCCTCATCGAACACCATTTGGATATGTCTGCAACGGTGCAGCGGCGAGACATTTTTGACCCAGCCACAGTTTCCGGATTCGCCGCGACGGTGAGCACGCACGAGCGATTGCAGCGCCTTTGCCTGATGACCTACGCGGACATTCACGCGGTGAATCCCGAAGCGCTTACGCCATGGAAGGCGGAAATGTTGTGGCAACTGTTTGTGGCCACATCCAACTTCTTTAGCCGGACCGTCGATCGCGACAGGCTCCACGCTTCCGACGAAGCGCCGCTGTTGGAACAAGTGCGCGGGCAGGCTGCTGGCGCCGACAAGAAGGACCTCGAACGATTTCTCGAAGGATTTCCGCGTCGTTACCTCGCTGTGCATTCTGCTCCGGAAATCGCGGATCATTTCGCGCTCTACCGCAAGCTTGGGGCAGAACCAGTACAAACGGAGATCAAGAAAGCGCAGCACGCTTACGTGCTGACCCTGCTTTCGGCAGACCGCCCGGCGCTGTTTGCGACGATTGCCGGCGTGCTTGCGGCATGGGGCATGAATATCGTGAAGGCGGACGCGTTCGCGAATGCCGCGGGAGTGGTGCTCGATACATTCCATTTCGTCGATCTGCACCGCACGCTGGAGTTGAACCCTGGAGAAATTGTGCGATTCCAGCACAGCATTGCGGCTGTGCTGAACGGCAAACAGGCGCTGGAACCGCTGATGAAGGGCCGATTGGCGGCTTCGGGTGCGCGGCCGCCGAAGGTCGTGGTGCCTACGGCCATTAACTTTGACGAAGGTTCTTCCGATCACTGTACGCTGGTAGAGGTTGTGACGCAGGATCGGCCCGGACTGCTCTATGGGATCGGCTCCGCGCTCGCCCGGCTGGCGTGTAACATCGACGTGGCGCTGATCGATACGGAAGGACAGAAAGCCATCGATGTGTTCTATCTCACCTCGCAAGGCAAAAAATTGACGGAGCAGAAGCAGACACTGCTTCGCGAGGTTCTGCAGGCTACTCTTTCCTAGTCCCGGCAATCCTCTCTACAAGCAGGGATGTTCCACTGGCTATAAGGCTACGATAGACTCGGCGTTGCGTGTCATCGCGCGAGGAGTGGTCATGAACTCCACGTTGGACTATCAAGCCATGCTCGCGGCTGCCCTGGCCGAAGCGCGGCTCGGATCCCAAGAAGGTGGAATTCCCATAGGCGCCGCCATTTTTGATCGCGACGGCAAGCTGCTTGGCGCCGGACACAACCGCCGCGTGCAGCAAGGCGATCCATCGGTTCACGGCGAAACGGATGCGTTTCGAAAAGCCGGCCGGCAAAAGAGCTACCGCAAGCTGATCATGGTCACGACGTTGGCGCCCTGCTGGTATTGCAGTGGGCTGGTGCGTCAGTTTGGATTTGGTACCGTGGTGATTGGCGAGAGTAGGAATTTTCAAGGAGGGATCGATTGGTTGCGCTCCCTGGGAATCGAAGTGATTGATCTGGATTCGGCGGAGTGCGTGAGTTTGTTGGCAGACTATATTCGCCGGAATCCCGGAGTCTGGAACGAAGATATCGGAGAGGAATAGCGTTCTGCGGGCTTACAAAGGCTTGCGGTAGTGGACGCAGCGGTCCACGACCTCGAATCCGAGCGCAGCATGAACATGCTGGGACTCCCGATTCATTATCCAGGTGTCGGATGCCATCTCTCGGTAACCCAAATCGCGGGCCCACTGTTCTGCCGCGGCTAGCAGACGTGCCCCGATTCTCCTGCGGCGGTATTCCGGTTTCACATACCACCCCTCGACAAACCCGACCGGCTGCGAAGGGTCGCAACCATCCGCATGCGACCTCGAACCAGCTTGGATAAATCCGGCGACCTGACCTCCAGCGGTTTCGGCCAAAAAGACGATTGCAGGCAGAGTTCCCTTCGGACGGCCTGCCAGCAGCGGAGCCAGTTCCCGTGCGTGGTCCTCGGCGCTCGTTTCCGGCCACAGCTCATGGCACATCAATGCAAGTTCCGTTGCGTCGCTAGGTTCGGCGCGCCTGACAGCGAGGTGTTCCACGCCATGATTATATTGTTCTCTCAGCAGCAGCAGAAACAACAAGCGTAGACGACCGGCTCAGAACGTGTTGCCGATTGGTAACCCCAAAAGTTATTGTGACTACAACACAGATTGTTCACACTTGTGCAGTCTATCTGCAAAGGACTCGACGCCCGCGGGCGCTCGAAAGGTTCGAGGAGGAATGATGAAGAGAAGCAGGCGATTGCTGGTGATTTTCTGCTTGTCCATATTTGCAGGAATTGGACGCGGCGTTGCGACGGCACAAACCAATCCCGCGGCTGCACCTTCTACTTCATTCCGTGGAACGAGCGCGAGCCAGACCACCCCTGCAGCCGACGAAGTCACCGTGGCCGGCACTATCCAGCAGGTAGTTTCCACTTATACACCGGGTAGACCTCGAGGGCTTCAGCTCGTGCTGGCGGGACCACAAGGAATGATCAACGCCAGCTTAGGTCCTTACCTCAGCACCGACGTGAAAGAAAGTTTGGCCGCCGGACAACACCTCGAGGTTACCGGAGTGACGCACACATGGAATGGCCAAAGTTACTTTCTCGTGCGTGATTTCACCCTCGGCGGCCATCACGTCACAGTGCGTAATGAGAAAGGGTTTCTCATCCATCCACAAAAGCCAGGGATCACTCGAACTCGGCAGAGCCAGACCGTAACGAAGGGAGAGAACCAATGAAATCACGCAAAAACGTTCTCTCCTGTTTCACCGCGCTCTTGTACCTGGCGCTGGCAGGGTGTGGCGGCGGAAGCAGCATGCAACCGATTTCCGTGACAATTTCTAGTCCGCCAGCTTCGCTGGCTATAAACGCGACGGCCAGCCTTACGGCTGTAGTGGCAAATGACAGCAAGGCCGCCGGGGTCACATGGAAGGTAAGCTGCGGGGCCTCGTCTTGCGGCAGTGTCAATCCCACGACTTCAACAGGCAACAACGCAACGACAACCTATACGGCACCGAGCGCAGTTCCCACAGGAAACACCGTGACGGTCACCGCGACTTCGGTTACCGACACCGCCAAGTCGGCATCTGCAACGATTACCATCACGGGCACTTCCGCCGCGGTGCTTGCGGATGGGAATTATGTCTACCGTGTTTCGGGAGAACATGCCAGCGGACCCTATTTCGCCGCTGGTGTTTTCACCGTCTCCAAAGGAGCCATCACCGCGGGCGAACAGGACTATGTCGACCTGGCAGGAGGCTCGCAGGACACTTTGACGGCTTCGGGTAGTAGTCTGACCGCCGCTTCCGATGGCAATTTTCAGCTGGCGCTCGCGACCGGCAACACCAACGTCGGCGTCAGTGGCGTGGAGACTTTCCGCGGCACATTGGTTTCCGGCACGCATGCTCAGATTACCGAGTTCGATTCTTTCGCCGCCGCAGGAGGAACGCTCGATCTGCAGACCGGCACTGCTGCTCCATCCGGCGGATACGCGTTCAATCTCGGCGGCGCGGACGGATCGGCTAACGCCAATCCTCTTTTTATTGGTGGCGTGATCGACATCACAGGAACGTCGCTCTCGGCCGCCAACACCGTCTTCGATTATTTCGATGGCGGTGCTGTTGGCCAGGCTCAATCCTTCGCATCGGGGACTGTGACTGCTCCGGATGCTTTTGGCAGGATTAGCATCAGCCTAACCTCGACAGACTTGAATCTTCCCGAATTCGCTCTAATTGGATACATCGTAAGCACCAGCAAAATTCAGCTCGTTGAATCTGTCAATGACACTCTAGGCGGCACGCTCGGCGGGACAGCGTTGGGCCAAGGAGCGAACGCGGGAAAGTTCACTACAGCGGGAGTCGGCGGCGGCACGTATGTCTTTGCCGCCGTGGGCGAGGATTTACTCAACGGGACGGCGACATTTGCAGGAGCCTTTGTTCTCAACTCGAATGGCACCGTTTCGGGTGAGCTTGACTACAACGACGCCAGCGGCGACCAGCCTCTGGCGATTACGGGAGGAAACTGGGCAGTCGATTCCGCCGGTCTGGGTCGCGTCGGATTGACTAACGTGACCGTCTCTGGTTCGAACATCGGCAACGGGCCATACGCTTTCCAGTTGTACCTCGATGGCAGCGGCAACGCTTTGGAGGTCGGGAGCGACACCATTCAGGGTTCGGCTGGCCAATCTTACGTGCAGACCGCCACGCAAGTAAGCGCCGGCAAATACGCCATCGGAGCGCAAGGCTTCGCTGGCGTCCAGAATCTGCCGGTTTGGTCAGCCGTGGGCCCGGTGACGCTCAGCAGCTCGTTGGGATGGACAGGATTTACCGACTACAACGTTGCCGGCGGAACGCCTGCTGCCAGCGTAACTCTCTCCGGCACGACCGACACAACCAATGGACAGTTCTCCATCTCAGGCTTGAATGCAGTGACTCCCACGCCGAACACGCCTGAATTCAATTACTTCCCAATCGATAGCACGAGAGTGTTGGCAATCGAGATGGACGACAACCAGTTGGGCTTGTTCATCATCGAGGGACTCAGCCAGTAGCGGCGTTCCGTCTATTCGCTTCGGCACAAAGGCCGCTACTGTCCGTATTGCAAGGCCAGTTCGCGAGCGGCAATCAGTTTCGAGATGGGGTCGGAGGTGGGAAGAAACTCCATTGCAACGCCTCGGTCGTATCTCAATTCGGCTAAGGTTCGAAAGATGTTCGGGTAGTTGATCTCTCCCGTTCCCGGTTCATGGCGCCCTGGCACATCCGCAACGTGGATCAAACCGACGTACTCGATGTTTTTTCTCAGCTTCTCGATTAGATTGCCTTCACCCACCTGCTCGTGAAAAAGATCGTAGAGAAACTGGACTTGCGCATGGTTTACGGCCTTGACGATGTCAAATCCTTCGGCAGCGGAAGGTAGAAAATACTTCGGATTTTCCACGAGATCGATGCATTCCAGCAGCAGCCGCACGGGTTCTCCGGCGATCTGCTTTCCTTCCACGAGTTTTGTCGCTGCCTTTAACCCGTCGATGCAACTCTGGTGCTGGGCTTCGCGACTCAGACGCGGCACGACGTCGCCGGAAAGAAGGATAATACTGGGGCAATCGATCTTTTCCATCGAAACAAGCGCTTCGCGAAGATCACCAAGCATCGCGTCACGATCACCTGGATTGCCTACTCCGTGTTTCAGCCCGGCCGTGGCGTCGAAACGGATGCCAAGCTCCTTCCGTTTTGCATTTGCACGCTTGAAATCATCGTCAGACCACTTCGCGTACTCACCGACCAGCTCCACATTCGGATAGCCGGCTTCCGCCACTTTTTCCAGACGTTGCTCAAAGGGAAGATCTCGAAACACCGTCCAGAGCATGACCGACAGTTTGAATCGCAAGTTCTTGTCTGCTGGTTCTGTTCCGGTGGGCTGCATTCGGTGCGGGGCCGACAACCTCGTGTCCATCGCGGCAGCGAGGATGCCCGCGGTCATATTCATGCTGAATTGGCGTCGATTCATTTCTTCGTGCTCCAGATACGGCATGTGGCTCTTCGAAGAGTAATTCTTTTATTTAGTCGGCAGAATCGGGAGAACCAGGGCCGACGGATGCTCGCTGTCGTGCAGAACGGTGTTGGCCGCAGAGACCGCGGTCCGTGCGAATTGAATTGCTTCGCCAGTGTTCAGATTGCGATCGAAACGCGGGAAATTGCTGCTCGAAATCTCCAGTCGCAACGTGTGGCCTTTCAGGAACACGTTGGCCGTAGCCCAAAGATCGAGCGTTATTTCGTAGATCTGTCCCGGGTTCATGAGGACCTGGTGCTCAGGCGACTCCCGGTAGCGCATGCGAAAAATTCCTTCGGTGAGGTCCTTGGCAAAACCATCCGGACCGACGTCAACGAGCTTTCCGGTGAAGTCGGTATCGACCGCGGTGGACTTTATGAACAAACTGACAGTGACGGGTCCGGTCACTTCAAGATCTTGCGTGAGCGGACCGCTGGAGTAAACAAGAACGTCATCCCGATTCTCAACCGAACGCTGGTCCCGAGGACCCGGTTCCATGTGCTTCGCGTCGCAACAGAGCGGACCACCTACTGTCGGCACAGGGTTCATCGGATCGTAGACGTAAGCGTCAGGCGATTCGGATTTAGGCGCCGTCGTGGACAAAGATCCATCCCCTCGCAGGGAGTTCGCTTTGCCCGAGGAGTGCAGAAAATATTTTGTCGATTTCGCTTGCGGAGGCGGCCAGTCGTCTACCTGGCGATATTCGTTCACGCCCATCATGAACACTTTCACGGGCTTGTCGGTCGCAAATTCGTTTCGGATTCCCTTGAACAGGAAATCGTACCAATCGAGAATCACGTCGTTGTACTCGTTCTCCAACGCGTGCGGGCCAAACTCGACATCCCCAATTTTGCGTCCAAAGCCGGCGTGGCCGCCGATTTCGATCAACAGATGTTGCTGAGTTCGCGCCGCTTCCGTGGCGCCGTGTGCCTTTGCGCCCATGTAATTCCGCAGCGTGCCGCCGTTGAAAATGTCATACCACCCGCCCACGTTGAGCATGGGAACCGCGATATTCGAGAAGTGCTCCTCGATGGACCACTGCTTCCAATAAGAGTCGTAGTCCGGATGCGCGAGCCAATCCAAATAATACGGCGCGATCTTGCCGGTGAGCTCCGCCTCGGCCGGTAGCTTGCCAAAATTAAAAACGGGATAATCCGTCAGCGGCAGCTTCGATGAGCCGACAAGAGCGTTGCTGTTTTCGGTGATGACGCGCTGAAGCGTGTTTTGTGCGAGTTGCGTGGTCCAATTCTGATCGAACCATTGTTCAAAGGCGCCGCTCTGATAGGTCCAGCCGTCGTGATAGTTACTCGCCGTCATGTTCGGTGCGATTCCTGCCAGATGCGGTGGAGCGGCGATCGCGGCAAGCATCTGCGTCGCGCCAACATAAGACGCGCCGATCATTCCGACTTTGCCGTTCGAATATGGAAGCGCGGCCGCCCATTCGACGGCGTCGTAGCCGTCGCTTTGTTCATGCCGAAACGGGTACCACTCGCCTTCGGAGGTGTAGCGTCCACGCACGTCCTGAATAATGAGCACGTACCCCCGCGGAACGATTTTAAACGCGGAAGAGACGGCCCATCCGGCGCTTTTGTCGTAAGGCGTGCGCATCAGAATCACGGGGAATTTGTCGTCCGACTTGGGGCGATAGACGTCCGCGAACAGCTTGACGCCATCGCGCGTCGTCATCGGGGCGCTTCTTTGAATAAGAACATCATACGCCTGCGATCCGGGCGAAGACGGCGATGTAGAAGCCGCGGCCGGCGCCTGCGAAGATTGCGCCCGTGTAGCGCGGGACCCGAGCGCCGAGGTTCCGAAGAGTACCATCAACAGTAGCGCAGCAACTTGTGTGACTCGATCAAAGAACGTGCAATGAACCGCTACTGGCTTGTTTGTAGAAATGAGAGCCTCCCCATGGTACAAACCATTCGCGTTACAAAATACCATGGCAACGGGCTGTTCCAGAATCGTTGGATCGGCTTCCATGTCCACCGGTCGCGGTATAATCTCGCGCACGGCCCCCCAACTCTTCCGACGAACTCGGGCCTGTCGCACCAAGTGCAATCGAGGGCCAACTCGATGTCCAGTCACACGTCTCGCGAGCCGGCTGATGCAGCGCTCGGCATGAAAACGCAAATTACCCGTCGTGATTTCCTCGGTTCCACGGTGTTGGCTTCCGGGGCTGCGTTGCTCGGGTCTGCAACGCCTGCTGAATTGCTTGCTATGCAAGGAGACGAATTCACCGGCTACGGCGGAGTCGGCGAATACGGCACCTCGAACGGCAACACTTGGAATGTTTTGCAGGCCGGCCACACCATTCGTGATGCCGTTTACGATCGACCTCCGAACGATGTCATTGATACCGGGGAAACTTACGATTGTGTGATCGTCGGCGGCGGAATCAGCGGACTGGCCGCCGCGCTGTTCTTCCAGCGCCAGGCCGGCGAGGGCATGAAGTGTTTGATCCTTGAGAATCACCCCATCTTCGGCGGCGAAGCCAAACAAAATGAGTTCCTGGTCGATGGGCAACGGTTGATCGCACATCAAGGCTCAGCCATCTATCAACTTCAATACCCGCACAGTTTCCTCGCGCGTTTCTACGAGTCCATTGGCTTGAAAACACCGCGGCTGAGTTATCAGAAATGGTCCGGAAACGATCCCGAGGTTCCACTTTCCAAGACTCCCTATGAAGCGGTTGGACTAGGCCGCGGGCAATACGGATTCTGGTTTGGCGCGAAATTCGGCCGGAAGCCCGCGATGTGGTTGATGGATCCGATGGGAAAGAACCTGAAAGGTGCTCCGATTTCCGAGAGCGCTCGAGTGGAATGGCTGCGCTGGCTCAAAGGTGCGCCCGTCAAACAAGAAGACTTCGAACACCCGAAGGTGGAAGGCGACGCGATTTCCCGCTATCTCGACTCCATCACGCTGGAACAGCACTATATGGAGCGTTTCGGGCTGAGCCGCGAAACTGTGCGCACGTTTCTTTCGCCAGTCGAAGGAGGCGGGTCCGGTCTTGGCCCCGATGCACTCTCTGCATATGCGGACTACGCCTACGAAATGCTGCACCCTCGACGGGACGACGCGGCCGGCACGGATCAGATGTTTCCCGGCGGCAACACGACGATTGCTCGATTGATGCTGAAGAGTCTCATTCCGAATGCGATTGATGGCCCTGACAGCGTGGAAGGAGTCAGCAACAATCACGTAAATTTTTCAGCTCTTGACAGTCCAGCGCACACCGCAAAGGTGCGTCTATGTTCAATCGCTGTTACAGTCCAGCACGACGGAGAGGCCAGCAAGGCCGGCTCGGTTGTAATCGTGTATCTCAAGGATGGCAAGCTGTACCGCCTGAAAGCGCGCTCCGTCGTGATGGCGGGCGGAAGCTGGACGACCAAGCACATCGTGAAAGACCTTCCCGATACGCACCGCCAAGCGTATGCGCAGTTTTACCGTTCTCCCTGCCTGATGGCCAACGTGGCCCTAAGGAATTGGCGGTTTCTGTACAAGATGGGGATGACCGGTTGTCGCTGGTTTGAAGGAATCGGCAACTATACCGAAGTGCGCAAATTGGCCCTCACCGGCGTCGAGACCTCCACGATCAGCCCAGACTCGCCAATCGTTCTTAACCTGAAGATTCTCTACTCCTATCCAGGGTTTTCGACAGGAGAGCAGGGAAATCGCGGACGGACGGAAATGCTGAGCACCTCGTTCAGAGATTATGAGAAGCGTATTCGTGAACAGTTCACGGAGATGTTCACGGGTGGCGGTTTTGATGCGCAACGCGACATTGCGGGAATTATCCTGAACCGCTGGGGCCACGCCTACCTGAGCCCGCAACCAGGATTCTTTTTTGGCAACAATGGTCAACCTGCCCCGCGCGAAATCCTGCGTAGTGCTCCCTTCGGCCGAATCGCATTCGCCAATACCGATCTTGCCGGCGCAATGGACCACCGCTTCTCAATACTGGAAGCGCAACGAGCGGTCGGCCAGCTCCTCGATCAGGTTTTGACCGAATGACCGGGCACGCTCGAGAAACAATCTTCTTGTCGGAGCGGTGACGAGCTGAGTGGAGCCGACGGCTGATGAAATCGAAAAAGCGGGCGGCGCTGACTCTACTTCCTTTCCTTCCACGCGCTTTGCCCGGCCTTGGACAGCAACAACAGACCCTCCGCCGAGTCTACTTGCTTAAGCCACAATCTCTCGCGATGTCCTCCCGTTAGCGTGGAGGGCACTAATCCTCAAGGACCGTGCTGAACGGGAATGCAACATGACGCGCCCGACAGCACAGTCTCGGCACACCTCAAACTCACCCCTTCCCTCAATTGAATTTGCATAGGGCCCGCGTCCACCGCACCCACGGGCGCCGACGCCCAAAACGGCTTTACCGGACGCGCGCAGAACTCCTCGCACCCGTCCGCCTTTCAGTCGAAACGGCCTCCGGTAAAGCTCGTTCCTCAGGTACCCATGGGGGGGTCTCGACTGAGCTCGCTGCGAAATCGCATAAAAACGCATTGCTTTAAGGTATCAATACGAGCTAAAGTGCCGCCCGACGTTAGCTTCCATTTCTAATTGGTCCCGGGGTGACTACTTTGCGATTTTCTCGTTCACTTTTTAAGAAAGGCGATCCATCGTGAGAACTTTGACGCGCGCCGGCTACCTTCCAACGGCTGCCTCACTGCGGCTGGCCCAACCCTTCCTGCTGCTTTTGTGGCTTGCGATGGGGGCGTTCCCGGCGTGGGCTCAAACGGGAGCGAGCCTTTCCGGCGTGGTGACGAAGCAAACCGGCGCAGCCCTTCCCGATGTCGAGGTGACAATCAAGAACATTGACTCCGGTGAAACGCGCACGCTCCGAACCGATGTCGCGGGGCACTTTCAGGCCTCCGGTCTGCCTCCCGGGCGCTACGCGATTCGAGCGGCAAAACACGGCTTCGCCGATGAAACGCGCACGGGAGTCACCTTGGCGGTTGGCCAGGACGCCACGGCCAATATCACGATGCAGAGCGCCACCACCGACGCATGCACGAGCGGCCACGAGTTCGCCACCACCGATTGCACGCTGACCTGGCACGGCATCACGGTGTACGGTGCCTATGACGTCGGCATCGGTTATGTCAGCCACGGCTTGCCGGTAAACGGCTATAACTATGAAGGCGAATCTCTCATCAACCGAAACGGCTATCAATCTCGATTCCTCGTCGCACCCAACAACTTGCAGCAAACGGGTCTGGGCGTTCGGGGCAGGGAAGAGTTCGCAGCTGGCTGGGCCGTTGTGTTCAACCTTTCAACAGGCATCAATCCGCAGTCCGGCCTGCTCGCCAACGCGCCAGCCACCAACACCGTCAACAACGGACTTCCCAGGCGAAGCTATTCGATGGCCATTGACGGCGCGCGCGCGGGTCAACCCTTCAATGACGAATACTATGGCGGTGTATCGTCCGAGCGTTTCGGCACGTTCACTTTCGGTCGCCAGCGCTCTCTCGGCACCGATGCCATGCTCCTTTACGATCCGGTCAGCGGCGGCTATGCCTTTTCCTACATCGGGTACAACGGCACGATGGCCGGCGGCGGCGACACCGACGACAGTCGTTGGGACGACGCCATCAAGTATCGCCTCACCATCGGCCCGGTCCATGTCGGCGCGATGTATAAATTCGTTAATGGTTCTGGCGGTTGCTACTCGGCCTCCGCAACCTGGACTGCCGCCAACTGTACGCCGGAAAAGTCCCATAACAACGCCTATGGATTCGACTTCGGCGGCAGCCACGGCAGGTTCTCCGCCGACATCGTCTTCCAACATTACAACCAGGCGGTCAGCGTATTGAACCCTTTGCTGGGGCCTCAGAGTCCGTCGGCGCCATATCAGTCGACCACCAACAGCATCAATACAAACCCCATCACCGGGGTCAATCTGATCGACACGAGCGACACCGTATATGGCATCGTGACCGACAACAGCGCTCTTATGGGCGCTGTCAAGTATACGTGGGACCCCTTCAAGTTTTTTGCCGGCTACGAATACATCTGGCAGAATAACCCGTCGAACCCCTTGGGCGTCGGCGCCACGGACCAGGGTGGCTATATTATGAGCGGGGTCGAAGACAACAATCTTGATTCTCAAAAGTTGGTGCAGATCTGGTGGACCGGCGTGAAATACGCTTTCAACAGCAAAACCGACTTCACTGTGGCCTGGTATCAGCAGCGGCAGAACGACTTTCGTGTTCCATCTACCTGCTCGCCCACAGCCGGTTTCCGCAGTTCCTGCGCGGGCACCCTCAACGAGGGTTCCTTCTATGTGGATTATCACTTCACCAAGCGTTTCGACGCTTTTGCAGGAATTGCCGGTTCCTACGTGACCGGCGGTCTGGCCATCGCCATTCCTCATGGCCCGGGCGTCCCCTATTTCTACGACAGCAACATTGCTCCGACAGTTGGTGGTCGTTTCACCTTCTGATCGCTTCCCTAACTTACGCGAACGCTGCAACCGGCTGACTTTTCAAAATCCGCGGCGATTTCTTTCATCGGATAGGTCACGTCCATCACGTGTAGGACGGCACGCGCGAACCAGCCGGTCATAGACCATATATCCTCGAATGAAGACAACTTCTTCCGATCAATGCGTTCTACATGTTGGTTGCACCGAGAAATCCGCGACGAAGAACGAGGTCCAGAGGTCACCAAAGCCTCCAAGCAAAAGCGCAGCCGAAAAATGATCCGACGACTGCGTAGGCTTGGTTGCCGAATCGAACCGAGCCCTTCTCCATTAGCCATCACGGCATGATCGCGAGCTCCTACCGGCACGATTTTCGAGCCTGCGTCGCGTATCGGAATGTTCCTCATAGTACCGATACATGGTAGAACTAGGCAGTGCGTTCGCGCGAGGGACTCCGCTCTCTCTGCAAAAAAAGCGGTCTCCGGGGTATCGGCGCACACATCGTTCGTTCGTTCGTTTGTTGATACGCATTAGGAGTAGAGGGAATGGACGACCAACTGGCGAAGCTCCGCAAATTGACCGGGCAACTGCAGAAGCTCACCTATGAAGCGGCAAAGTCCGGAACGATGGCTGAACTTTCGGATGAAGAGCAGCTGTTTGCGCGGGCAATGCAAGAACACATGCACCTGAAGCACATTCACAACGCCCTCGAATTTGCGGACGTGCGGGAGGGAGCTCCCTATGAAGTCGAGTTTGAGGGCAATGTTGTGAGTCCCCTGGCCCATATAGCCATGCATGCAGCTGTTAAAGGGCAGATTGAACAGGTGCCTGAAGTGAGAACAGCCTTTGAAAAGATGGTGACGACGGGCACTCCAGCTCATCACGCTGAGCACGTTCTTGCTGCTCTTGTCGGAGAACTAATGTGGGAGATGAGTCGTGCGTCACAAAGAGGCGCAGCGAAGGCCAAAGAACGCTACGATCGTTCGATTCGAAAACTCTGTGAGGATTCGACCTTCCGCGCGAAAATGACCAAGCGCTTCGGCGCATCTCACGCCGCGTTTGAATAAGGCCTTTTTGCGGTAAACCCGCCAAGCGGGTAAGGTGGGGTACCGGGAGGAACCTTTGCGATTAAGCAGCGTTAATCGGGAGTTGCAGCCCACAACAAGCTTCGTAGAGCTCCAGTCATTCTGCTCGACAAACAGCCATTCACTCTACGGATTGGCCGGAGTCAGTTGCTTTATTTTTTGCTCGGCGCTCTCGCGGATGTCATTGCGGCGCTGTTCCCCGTCCACAGTATCGTTCGCAAGCAACTCCACCGCTCTCTTTGCATTCTGTAGCGCCAGATCTTTTTGCCCATCGGCAAGGTAGGCGTCCGACACACTGTCATATACGTTCGGTGAATTGCGGTACCCCATCACATTCAACTTCAAGATCTCCACCGCGCCCTTAATATCTCCTGCTTGCAGATGTTCGTAGCCGATCAGGTTGACTATGAATTCCGGGAACAACGCCGCCGCATCGCCGTTGCGACCTGCCGCTAAACTTTTCGCAAGTAGATCTGCGCCGCCGCCACCCGCTTGGTCAATCAGTTCCAGATTGTTAAGCACTTGCGGCTCCATCGCCCGGCCGTTCGTTTTCGGCGCGGTCTCCGGTTTATTCTCAAGCGTGGCCAAAAACCAATCCGCGACTATCCTGGGTAACTCCTTTTGTTCCGCGAACATTTCCGCCCCGTGTCCGCCAGACGCATAGTGCGCGAACCGACTGGCGGAGTTTGGCGAAAGACTGAAGTACCACTGCATCAGCAATACCTGCGGGCCGAACACATCGTCATCGGCGGCGGATGTGAATATTGGCATGTTCTTCGACGATTGCAGGAACAGGCGTCCCTCGCGATCCGTCGGTCCCGCCAGCAGAACCAGCGATTTCACTTCTGGATGCCGGCGCGCCAATTTAATCGCATTGTTGACACCACAACTCGCGCCTCCAGCCCCTATCCGCTTGCGCTCTACCCCAGGCTGAGCCGACAGATACTGGAACGCGACATCAATATCGCCCGGCCAGGTTTCGGTTTGGACTTTGTTCTCCTCCTCAGGTGTCAATTTGTCGTGCGGAGTTCCGCCGCTCTCTCCGAAACCACGATAGTCGAACGTAAGAACATTTATCCCCGACGAAGCAAGGCGCTCGCCCAGCACGTCCCACAATTTGCGCTGTTGGTTGCACTGGTGAAGCAGCAAAACGCCTGGGCCTGGTTTACTCGAAGTAAAATAGCTCCCCTTCAGTTCCGTTCCGTCGGGGGCACGCAGGCTCACAACTCGTAGCGACGATACCTGCTGTGCCGCGCTGGTGCCTGTGCGCAGCAATGCGAAAACCAAAACAGCTACAATGCGGACAGCTCGCATGGCTACCTCCCTCACCCGCACTTCCCTTCCCTCGGCTAAAAGTAATGCACGACCATTCCCTACAACCCCTCGGTGGCTTAGGCAGAGACTACCGCGCGAACGTCTTCATTGTCCATTTGGACGTGAGGGCCAGGCACGCCTAACCGGACATCATGTTCGTTCTGGTCTCTTCAAACCGCGTGAAATACACTTTGCACTATGGCCGGCTCCTAGAACCTAACCCTGGTTCGTCCGCTTGCCGGAGAAGTGAATCGAGGAAGCCCGCAACCTTGTATGACCGTATGAATGGCGTATGGCTCGGAAAGAAATCGCAGGAGCTCGCCCATCAACCGCTCTCCCTGGTCTGTCGCGAATAGGAACTGTGCGTGCGCGAACCCGTCGAGGATGACCAACTCTTTCGGCCCAACGTCCTTCTCGTAATTCGCGCGAATCATAGGCAATCGCGGTCCGTCATCGCTTGCGTCATCGCGAGCCACGATGAAGAGCTTGCGGGAATCTCCACTAGCCTGAGAGTTTGAGTTGCTGCGCCAGTCTTTTGAATCTTGCGTGACTGCGTACAGCGTCGTAAGCGGGAAATACCATTGCCGATCCCAAGAATGGGTCGCGTTCCTCGAGAGCTGTCTCCAGCCATTGGAGGCCGACGTCTGTTTCACGCAACCCGAGATAAGTCCAGGCAATGGGCAAGGCGGGGCCGTAACCCTGTTTGCGACGGGTTTCCAGTTTGCGGACCACGCTGCGAGCCTCGACTGGGCGTCCCAGCACTCCGGCAATGTAGCCAAAGTAGCCCTCGCCAAGTGGCATGCCGCCGGCAAGCTTTCTGCCCATGCTTGTCATTTCCCAAGCGTCTTCATTCGAGCCCAATACCGCCAAGGATAAGGCCAGATAGAAATAGGTGTAGGGCGAGTCTGGGGTCAGCTCAATGGCGATTCGGCCGGCGCGCACCGCCTCGTCATGACGGCCTGCATAGCAGTTAGCCTGGACCAGGCGGAAGTTGGTCATCAGATCAAGTGGATCGAGTTCGACAGCTTTGGAGGCATGGAACACGGCTTCGTCATGCCGACCCAGAAAGCTACAAAGGATGGGATAACACTGGTGCGGAAATGCATTCGCCGGCTCCAGACGGATGGCCCGCCGGTGCGCCTCTTCCGACTCGGCCCACCGCCACTGAAACATTCGCAGCATTCCCAATGTGCTGTGGAGAATTGCTGAATTCTCGTCGAGGGCCAGCCCCTTCGAGACCAGGTTTTCCGCCTCGGGTAGGGCAGTACCGGGAGGCATCTCGCCGTAAATTGTCCTCACGATGTAAGACATGGCCGCGCTGTAATAGGGTTCGGCCCAATCGGGCTCCAGCCGAATCGCCTCCTGCTGGTACTCGAAAGCGCGCCGGATGCCGTCGGGCCGCCGCTTCTTAAGAAGGTAGGCTCCCTTCAAGTACTGCATGTAGGCTGTTGCATTGCGTGGGTGCGCTTTCGGGAGCTCGGACGCCCAGCGGATGTGCATTGCTTCAGCTACCGCCGAGCAAACCTCATCTTGGATAGTGAACACGTCGCCTAAATTGCTGTCGAAGCGCTGGGCCCACAGATTGAATCCATCCTTCACGCCGACGAGGTTAACGCTGATGCGGATGCGGTCTCCTGTCCTCCATACCGACCCTTCCAGTACCGCCTCAACCCCCAGTTCGTTGCCGATTTGCCTTGCATCGCAACGCTGGCCTTTAAAGCGAAATACAACGCTGCCCGCTGAGACCCGCAGGCCTTGGACACGCGAGAGCCCGCGAATCAATTCGTCGGTCAATCCATCACTGAAATATTCATCCTTGGCGTCTCCGGTTTGGTTCACGAAGGGCATCACCGCCACGGCAGGACGTTTGGGGATCGGTACAACAAAGCGATAGCCCCGCTTGGGAATCGTCTCGATGAAGCTAGGAGAATTGGCCGAGTCGCCCAAAGCTTCGCGCAACCGGCTAACGGCGGAATTTAGCGCAACTTCGAAATCGACGAACGTATCCGACGACCAGAGCCGTCGGCGCAACTCTTCGCGCGTAACAATCTCGCCGGGGCGCTCGATAAGAGCGGTGAGCACCTGAAACGACTGCTCACGGAGGGTGATGGGCACTCCCCTCTTCAGCAGGCGGCGGCCTTCCAGATCAACCTCGAATGCTCCGAAGCGCAAGCTCATCGACGACGTCCCAACATTGTTGCTGTCAGTCATTTGGCTGTCAACATTTTGGTCAGGAGCACACCATTGTTATGTCTGTGTGCATGGTTAAGCTGGCATCGAGACGGGCAAATAAGAAGACGCGCAGATGAGACGTTGAACAGCTTTTGTAACCGGAGGTAAGCGCCGTGGCGACCCTCAATTTAAGTTCTCTGGTGCAGGCTTTTGCACTGGCGGCGGGCATCCCTCCGTCCATTTGGCGGACCGTTTCTAATCACCCAACTGCGACGGCGCAGCCTGAGGCACCCATGAAGAAAGTGATGCTGAAAGAGATTTCGAATCCTTGGGCTACGCCAGTGCATGGTCTCGACTCAGGAAGGAAGTCATGACGAGTAGCCTTAGCAGGGCTTCGAACTTGATTGAGGCGGCGACAATTCGGAAGCTCAGGATCAGACTGCTGCCATTCCTGTTTGTACTTTTTGTGCTTGCCTTCATTGACCGAATCAACCTCGGATTCGCGGCGCTGACAATGAATCGGGAGCTGGCGATCACCAGCCAGCAGTTCGGATTTGCAGCAGGAATTTTCTTTTGGGGTTACTTCTTGTTCGAAATCCCCAGCAACATCATCCTTCACAAGATTGGCGCGCGTGTCTGGATCGCCCGCATCCTGATCACGTGGGGCGCGGTTGCCACACTAACGGGGTTCGTACAGTCCGTCCATCAGCTGTATTTCGCCCGTTTTGCGCTTGGTCTCGCGGAGTCTGGATACTTTCCGGGCATCGTTCTGTACTTGGGCTACTGGTTCCGGCAAAGAGAAAAGGCGCAGGCGATTGCGTTGATTTTGGTAGGCATACCCCTAGCCAGCGTATTGGGGGGCCCCATTTCAGGTTTCATTCTGGATCACGCGCACTGGTTCGGCCTCAGTAGTTGGAGATGGCTACTCATTCTCGAAGGTTTGCCCGCCGCAACATTCGCCTTTCTCGTGCCTTTCCTGTTGCCGAGCAAACCGGGAGAAGCGAGGTTTCTGACGACAGACGAAAAGATGTGGATCGCCGACCAATTGGAGCGAGAAGACCGGCTAAAGCTCGGTGCAAAGAAGCAATCCATTTCCGTGGCACGGACTCTCGTGAACCCCAGAGTCTGGCATCTGGCTTGTATCGGTTTTGCTTTCGCGTTTGCCTCCTACACCTTTAGCTTCTGGCTGCCACAGGTCATAAAGTCGGGCTTTGGTGGGCAATCCAACACCGCAGTCGGCATCGCGGTTATGATCCCCAATCTGCTTGGTCTGATTGCCATGATCCTCGCATCCCGGCACTCGGACCGCACACTGGAGCGCCGCTATCACATGGCAAGCTTCGGCGCTCTAGCGGGAATTGCCTTTCTGCTGCTCGGAGGGCCTCGCTCGCCCTTCTTCTCTGTTGTTCTTTTTTCGGCTGTCGCTGTCGGAGCCTACAGCTTTTTGCCTATCTTTTTCTCGTTGCCCGGCGAATTCCTGACCGGCTCCTCAGCTGCTGCGGGCATTGCGCTGGTGACATCGGTCACCAACTTCGGCGGTTTCGTCGGACCTTATACGGTAGGTCTGATTCGCCAAAAAATGGGCAGTTTCTACCCCGGCCTGATATGTGCCGGGGTTTCCTTCCTTGTTTCGGCGACCCTGGCCCTTGCCGAGCCCAAGCGCTCCCAGTCGGCTGCTGGTGAACCATCAGTGGCAGCTGACGTAGAACGGGAGACAAATCTCAAAGCACGGCTGGAGGAATCATGAACGTCAGTCTTCGGCCTATTCGCATCGAGCCGGCATTTGCGGACCGCGAACAGATCCGCGCGATGTTTGAGCGGTTTGCTCCCTATCGGGCACTCGCGGCCTACGCTCCAGAAGGGCTTAAAGATGAAACGCACGAAGAATTCGAGCGGCCAGTTCTTCCGTGGTTCCGGGGAGACTGGGCGTTGGACGGAAAGCCGCTTGTCGACGGCGCCGGCCTGATCCTTCACAACAAAACGTTCCTCGACGCCGCCAAAACTCTCTTCGCAACCTCATCTGTGTATCCTGAATTCGTGGTTGTCAATCTCAATGCTCCCATGCCTGCCTGCCTCACCCACACGGACAACCCGTCCTTCTATGGAGCCACACGAGTCGACTATCCGTTGCCGTTGCTCAGAGTGATGGGCGCCTCCGGGCTCTTCGAACCATGGCGCGTCGTTCGCGCCAGCACGCTCTCCTGGTTTTATGAGGCCTCCGGTGGCAGCTTCGACTACTGGCCGGAAGGGCTCGATGGTCCGATGCGGAGCGAGCAGCCGCCCTTCGGAAATACCGCTCTTTGTGCTGACACTGATCGGATCTACCACCGCATTGGTCAAATCGGCGATCCTGATGCAGTGTCACCCCGCATGTCCGCCGCAGCGCAGATTCAGCCGGACGGCAGTGGCAACTGGTCAATTCTCGAAAATGGCGAAGTTCGCGCCACGTACCCAAGCCACGCCATTCGCTTTTCCATTCTCTGGAAAGCCGCAATTGGGGACCGGGCATCCAGCGCTGACAATTTGACTCTGGATCGCATCATGGCGGTTTTCACAGCGGACCTCCGCCGTCGCTACGTCGATTTCCAGGTGCCCTCCGATCCATTGGCCGACACCGCATGGATTCTCCTGTTGCAAAGGATTTATGCTGACCAAACCGCGGTTCTTGGAGGATAACGCAAACCGGAAGTAACCGAACGTGCTTGGTAAGTCGCCAGGATGTAGTCGCCTTCCTTACTGATACACATCTGCGACTGGCTCTCACCGGAGTCTCTGCGCCCAAGGCGCAACCCGAGAAAACAGCCGACCTCGCGACTCTTCGGGAACCGATCCGGATCGTCCAGGGTCAGGACACGTCAGCGCGATCTGCGTTCCTACTCCCTTCACCTGTTTGAGCAGTTCGACGGGCGGGCAGCTTTCCTTGGCGATTTTCTCCACCCGCACCTCGTATTCCTGGATGCGCTCGTTCAGTGATTCAACTTCTTTGCGTAGCGGTTCCAGAACCTCGCGCAACTCGGCGTGTAATCCCGCCCGGCTCCAGACTCACCCTGTCGCGTGCCACACTTGGGCAGCCGCTGGTTCATTCTACGTTTTGAAATTCAACTGAGATATGGGTTCTCGCGCTTGACTCTGGACTACACTCAAGGGTGTACCTTGGAGGTGCCCGATGCAGAATGTAGGCAAGTCAATGCAAATCGGTAATATCTCCAAACAGACTGGTGTAAGCATAGACGCAATTCGCTTCTACGAGCGGAGCGGACTACTCGCAACGCCCACGCGCAGCCAAGGCGGGTTTCGCTTATACTCCGCCGACGACCTTGCTGCCGTTCAGTTCATTCTTAGCTTGCAGACTCTGGGATTTTCATTGAACGAAATTCGTGAGTTTTTATCTCTACGAACCAATGACCTGCGTGCTTGTTCGGCAGTACGCAAGATGCTCGACGGCAAACTGAAAGATATTCACGCGAAGCGAACAGCATTGGCGAAGCTCGAAAATGAACTGAAAGCTGCGCTATCGAAGTGCAACGCTGCACTCAAACGCGCACAGAGGAAAAAGAACAGTCACTGCCCGGTTTTCGCGGTCTTTGAAAAATCGAAGCAGAAGGGTGCTGAATGAAGGTCGAAATCTTGTATGTGCCTAACTGTCCCAACCACGCGGTGGCGCTTGATCGGCTTCGTGAACTTCTGTCTGGCGAAGACTTTCAGAAGCACGTCAACGAAGTGCTGGTCAAAGATGCGGAGATGGCGCAATCGTTGGAGTTCCCCGGCTCGCCAACGATTCGCATAAACGGACGCGATGTTGAGCCGCAGAGTGAAAAAACAAATGCTTTCGGATTGATGTGCCGCTTGTATTCCGATGGCAGCGGTGCTCCATCTCAGCAGAAGCTACGCGCTGCAATTGAAAAGGCGCGTGATTTAGGAGTTTAGATGTCCGGCTGGAAGACAACCAGTGCTTCTATGGGTGCGGTGCTCGCTTCGCTTCTGACATTGGGTTGCTGCTTACCGCTTCCATTCTTCGGCGCGGCAGGTATTGCGGGGCTTTCCGTATTTTTGGCTGGCGCAAGACCGTGGCTCTTAGGGCTCTCAGTCATTTTGCTCGGAGCAGGTTTCTTCCAAGTCTATCGTGGAATGCACTGCCGGGTGCGTCAGAGTAAAACGGCAATCGTCTGTCTTGGTGCGGCAACTCTCATGGTAGTTCTTCTCTTTCTCTTCCCTCAGGCAATAGCAAGTGTGCTCGCAGACATTGGTGGTCACAGATGAAAGTGCGCCTCAGCATCGGAGCGCTGGTCATCCTGGGATTACTGGCTTGGGGATGGCATTTCTATAGCGGTCAAAAGGTTCCGGCAGGCCAGCCGCCCCTCATCTCACTCACGTCCACTAATTTTGAGCAGCTACGCACGGCCTTCAATGCGGCGTCCCGAGAAGTCCGGATTGTTCTACTGCTTTCCCCCACGTGACCAACATGTCTGCGGGGGGCTTCCGCAGTCGAAGATGTTCTGAAGCAGAATACAAACCCTCACATCCGTGTGTTTGCGGTATGGGAGCCGATTCTGCCAACGGATTATTCCAGCCCCGGCACCTCTGTACTAGCGCGGTTGAGTGACCCAAGAGTTGTACAATACTGGGATAAGAACCGCCTCTTCGCGGACCAGTTGGGCCATAAGATTGAGTCAGACGCAGGTCAACCTCAGCCGAAATGCTGCACGCGCAGAGGCGTTCAGTGGGATGAAGTCGCCGTCTACCCTCAAGGCGCACACTGGGATGAGCAACTTCCACGTTCAGTTTTCCTGAACGGCCCAGTGGTGCAATCGCGTGATTTTTCGAAAGTAGTCTCAGACCTACTTTCCAATTGAACCGCACCGAGAAAAAGGTCCATCCTCGACACCACCGATGAACTTAAGTATCAGATCGACTTCGGACACGATCAGACTGCAACGGTCTCCGAACGGCAGATTGTGAAAGAGTAGAAACACCTTCTTCGGATTGAAAACGAGTCGGTATACCTTTAGAGGGTAGAAGTGAATTCACGTGTCGTCGCATTCCCCCATAAAAACAGAGCGGTTCCGATAGCCGAAACAACAATGAATGAAATTAGATGGTGCTGTATCGCATTCACTCCATGCGGCGCAAAGAAGCCCAATATCCCAAATAGAATCAGCGAAAAGGATAGTGCCTCAAATAAAGAGATCAGGAATGCTTTGAACCACCAAGGGAAAATGCGTCCGAGGACCGTTTCCGTGGCCGGCTGCAAGACAACACATAAAAGTGCGACGCCGCAGAATGCGGAAAACAACGATTCGATTCTGTACCACATTGATATCCGCCCGCGTTGAGACTACTGAAGCACAGTACCACGAAATGGGTCCGGCGGAGTACAGGCCGTCGCGACTGACGAAGAGAAAATGCTCAGTTCGCAAATGGAGGCTTCGATGGCCACTTTTTATCGATTTCTCCGAGAATGTAGGCTGCGTGTCGAATGGCTGTTTCCACCGTGACGATTTTCTTCGGGCTAAGCTAGTCTGGATTTTCTAACTCGGCTAGCTTCCGAGCGGACAAAATCGTGGCGGCGAACAGGATTGCGAACCTTCTTTCTTCGGTCATTGGGTGTGCAGACAAGGGGCTTACAGTGTGCTTCAGAAGCGAATCGTTCCGCAATTGCCAAATCTCGATACTCTGTCGTTGACGTTCTTGGATTTATTCTATATTGTATAGATAATGAGCGATCGCGATTATCTCGGCGAGTTTGAACATGTTGTGGTTCTGGCATTGTTGCGGCTTGGCGACCGTGCCTATGGCGTTAGCGTGCGGCAGGAGATCGTCAAATGCATTGACCGAGATGTGTCGGTGGGTGCAATTTACGCGACGCTGGATCGGTTGGAAGAAAAAGGTTACGTCACATCGAGTATGGGCGAGGCCACACCCAAGCGGGGTGGTCGGCCTAAACGGTTTTTTCGAGTGACGGCAAACGGCGTATCCGCTGTGAATCGCACACGTCAGGCGCTCGTAAGTCTGTCAAAAGGACTCAAACTGGTCGGGAGATACACATGAGGTCATCGAATGTTCGGCCCCCTGCTGTTGCCGTGTGGCTAATCGATCTGCTCATTCCCGAAATACAGAACGAATCAATAAAAGGTGACCTTTTGGAGGAATTTTCGGACTTGGCGGCCAAGTTTGGCGAATCCGCCGCTCGGAGTTGGTATTGGAGACACAGCAGGAAAACCGTCGCGTGCCTTATGTTTCGGACACCCTGGGTGGTCGCCCTCGCACTGCTGAGCGGTACGTTTGTGCTCCTGAATGTGACGGTGGTTATGCGCACAAGATGATGCAGGACAACGATCTTCCGTCCGAAATGGTAAGTAGGCTACTTTCTGGTTTTCCCTCTTCTCAATGTGGTTAGCGTGGCAACGCCCGGTTGGGTGCTCGCGATGATTGCTAAAGGCAAGGAGTTAATTGCAACGACTCTACTTGCCTTAACGTTTGTGTTTTTGACGGTCGGAGCACAGGTGGGTCTAAGGTCCTTCCACCTGCCACCACCAACGCCTTTTTCGCATCCAAGTTCAATTGCGCTTCAAGTGTTTCTAATTGTCTTCGTTGGAATCGCTGTGCGCAAGATAAGGTCTATTAGTTACCGTCGCCGTGCTCGTGGATGATCCGAGCCCAGCGAAGATCTATTCGCTGGGCCATGACCGATAATCAAGTGTTATGACTGCTTGACTCGTGATGCTGCGAGTTCAGTGATGGTATATCATCAATTGAGGCAATTTCGCATTCTGGGCTTCCCGCTTCCGGCGCTGCCAAAATGAGATGTGCCAGCCAGCTTTACGTACTCGCAAGCGTAGGACCCACGGCAGTCGAATCGCCTCCCTGCTAACCTCGGTTGCTTTTTTCTGCGCGATAGGGCTGTTCGCGACTCTCGCGACGACGAAAAACCCAGCCAGATCATCTCAAGAAAGAAAAACGAAGGCCTCGGATTTACGCTGGAATCCGCCGCAAGTGGACGCTCACATGCCCTTCCTATCCGCGACGCCGCCCTGTTCGCTTCCTGATGTGCTGAAACAGGCCGGAGAACGCACCGGAGAGCTAGTCGAACTTCTTCGGAAGTTTATCGCCCACGAGCAGATTCGATATGAACAAACAGAAAGACCGGACGTTAGTGGTGTGTCTATGTCCAGCGAGTCCTTTCCGATTCGCCCCGGACAAACAGAGATGTCAGGCACCGAGAAGTTCGATTACCTAGTTGATTTTGAAGAAAAATCCGAACCACTCAACATTCGTGAAATTCGCACACGTCTAGATGGGACGGACGATGGTCAGCTCAGCCACTTTTTGGACAAAGGGCTGCCGATCTTGGCTCTGGTCTTCTATCCTACCCTGCGAGGCGACTATGAAATGCGCTGCGATGGTTTAACGCAGTGGAAGAGCCAGCCTGCCTGGTAGTTCACTTTCAGCAGATTAAAGGGAAACGTCCACGCACTTTGACGATGGAAACCCCAACCGGGGTTCTCCCGGTCGGTCTCAAGGGGCGTGCCTGGATCGCGGCGGACACCGGTCAGGTCGTGCACATCGAAACGAATCTGGTCGAAGGGATTCTCATGATCGACCTACGGGAGATCGCCATTTCGGTAGATTACGCACCGGTAAAATCTCAAGTGGAAAATCTGAAGTCTGGTTACCCCGATTTGTCGTGGCTTACACGGACTACGACAAGCGGCGGATGATCATTGAACACACCTTTTCCGACTTCCAGCTCTTTTCTGTGGAAACGCAGGAAACCATTCAGAAGCCGTAAGCGTCGTCAGCCGAAGAGGCCTAACATGCTGCGCGGCTCTTCTGGCAGTGAGTGCCGAGGCTTCCGTTCCTCGCCATGGGTAAATCAGCACTGCCGCTATAGAGCAGACCTAACCGATCGTGTCATTTCAGCGGAACACGTAACCCCTATGGCTCCTCGCAAGGAATCCGTTGGCGCGCGTCAATGGCTTGTAAGCTTTTTCTCCGACAGACCTCTGATCGAGTAGCACTTCGGTCGCTTCCCGGCAAGCGGCCTCCAGCATAAATTCGGAGCGGTTCTTTCCTACTCGTTCTGCGGCTCGATCAATCAGCGCTCCTTTCGTATGATCCGCGCGCAGGTTAATCGTAATCCCCCGCCTGCTACGCTCTGTTGTTTCGGTCTTCCGCATTGCTTTTCTCCTGTCCTTACAACCACACTACATCGTTGTGTGCACAAGCGATGCGCCGGCTCTGTTCACCTAACCACTAAGCGCTGTGGGCCCGTTTCCGCCTTACCCGTGAGGGAACCGCAGACCCCTTTGAGTCCACTTGAAATTCCTGCAGATTTGCGGAAGGCTGTCGAATGGACCGCTTTTCGCCCGTCATCGGGATAGGCGCCGGTAAAGCCGACGAGAGCTGCGCCAAAGGAGAAGCCGATGCAGTTTGCTCTGATGATCTACCACACACCCGAAGAGTTTGACTTACGGAAGAACGACTATAGCGATCCTCATCTCGGCGCTTGGCGGGCTTACTACAGGGCGCTCGTCGATGCCGGAGTGTACGTCGGCGCCGATGCGCTTGAAGTGCCTGAGACAGGAACAACGGTGCGCCTCAGGGACGGAAAGCGCCGCGTACAGGACGGACCGTATGCGGATACGAAAGAGCAGCTCGCAGGATTCATCATCCTGGAACTCCCTTCCGTTGACGCTGCCCTCGAATGGGCTGCGCGATGCCCGGGAGCATCGATCGGCGCGGTGGAAGTCCGGCCGCTGGCGAAGGAAGCCCTGCGGCGGGGGTTCACAGGGTGAATGGAAGCAATCAGGAGGACACTCATCGGACTGTCGAGCGTGTAGCGCGCGAATCCTATGGCCGACTGGTGGCCTATCTTTCCGTGCACACGCACGATTTGGCCAGCGCTGAGGACGCTCTCAGCAACGCGTTAGTGTCGGCGCTCCGCCATTGGCCGCAGGATGGCGTGCCGCGAAATCCGGAGGCGTGGCTGCTGACAGCGGCGCGTCGTTCGCTCGTTGACGTCATCCGTCATCAACACGTCGTGCAGGCTAGCGAGCCAACTCTTGTGCTGCTAAAGGAAACCTCCACGGAGGTGGCCTTGTCGACTGAGTTTCCCGATGAACGGCTCAAACTGCTCTTCGTCTGTGCTCACCCGGCGATCGACCCGGCGATGCACACACCCCTCATGCTGCAGACGGTATTGGGCGTGGATGCGGCACGCATTGGCCAAGCCTTTCTCATCGCACCGAAGACCATGGGGCAGCGTCTGTTTCGCGCGAAGACAAAAATTCGCGGCGGTGGTATTCCGTTCGAAATCCCTCAAGAGCGTGATCTGCCGGAACGTCTTGATGCCGTGCTGGAAGCTATTTATGCCGCCTTCGGAATCGGCTGGGACGACATGGCGGGCGCCGATCAATGCGGGCGCGACCTGGCCGAGGAAGCGATGTGGCTGGCGCGGGTCCTTTTGCGGTTGATGCCGAGTGAGGCCGAGGTTCAAGGTGTGTTAGCGCTCATGCTCCATTGCGAAGCACGGCGCCCCGCGCGAAGAGGGCCTGACAGCCGATACATTCCTCTTTCGGAGCAGGATCCGAAGCAATGGTCGGTTCCGCTAATCGAAGAAGCGGAAGGTCATCTCAACGAAGCGTTCAAGCTCGGACGCTCCGGCAGATTTCAACTGGAAGCTGCAATTCAGTCCGTGCATGCCGAGCGTGCCCGTACTGGCCGGACGGACTGGACTGCGATAGCAGTATTTTACGAACGTCTAATCCGCATATCGCCTGCGCTCGGAACGCAAGCTGGATACGCAGCCGCAGTTGCCGAAGGAAAGGGACCTGAAGCGGGGTTGGCCGTTCTCGAGTCGATTGACCACGACGCCGTTGCGGACTATCAACCGTATTGGGCCGTTCGCGCTCACCTCCTGCAGCGTCTTGGGAAAACGCGTGAGGCCACAGACGCCTACGACCGAGCGATCGGTCTGGCGGAAGATCCGGCAGTGAGACAGTTCCTGCTCCAAAAGCGCGGCTGAGTCTTCCGGCTCTCCCTCCGCAACTGAAGCTCAAATCTGACAATAAACCTCGTATTATCAGTAGACTCCCAAGCTTCGGATTCCTTCGGCCGCCTGATGTAGAAATCGCCCCGGCTTACCCGTCATCCATACAGAGGCGGCTTAGCGGTCACGCTTCGCCACCCGAACGAGAGGTGATGCGATGTGCCCATTCTGTTTAGCAAGCATGGGGCTGATCGTCGCCAGCACGACTTCTGCTGGAGGGCTGACGATCTTGGCCGTGAAATTGTCTCGCAAGAAAAGCGACCAAAAAGAGATTCCCAATTCGAATGAAAGGAGCAATCAAGATGTCAACCCGAACAGTCGATAACCCGAAAGTCGTGTCGCGAGAGGAATGGTTCGTGGCCCGCAAGAAACTACTGGCCCGCGAAAAACAGCTCACTCGCGAGCGTGATGCCGTCGCGGCCGAGCGGCGCCAGTTGCCCTGGGTCAAAGTCGAAAAGAACTACGTTTTCGATTCGCCCAGCGGGAAGAAGACGCTCGCCGATCTCTTCAACGGCAAAAGCCAGCTCATCGTTTACCACCTCATGTTCGGTCCGGAGTGGCAAGAAGCCTGCCCCAGCTGCTCCTTCAACATGGATCATACGGACGGCGCACTGGTGCATCTTGCGCAGCGCGACGTTTCCTTTGCGGCAGTATCCCGAACACCGATTTCCACAATCGAAGCGTTCAAAAAGCGCCTGGGATGGAAGTTTAACTGGGTGTCGTCCTACGGAACTGACTTCAACTACGACTACCACGTTTCATTTACTCCAGAGCGACTGGCCAAAGGCAAGGTCGTATTCAACTTTGAACTCATGGCATTCCCCAGCGAGGAAGCGCCTGGAATCACCGTTTTCTACAGAGACAAAGACAGCAACATCTTCCACACCTATTCCGCCTACGGTCGCGGGACAGAGACCACGATGAACACTTACAACTATCTCGACTATGTTCCCAAAGGCCGCGATGAAGATGGCTTGCGCTTCACGATGTCCTGGCTCCGTCATCACGATCGCTACGAGAGCGGCCGACTAGCCGATGCGGATATACCGTATTGGCCTGCGGACGCTGCTCGCCAAGATCACCGAACTGGGCCCCGTACCAGTCCCAACCGATCCGCTCGTAATAAGGCCTAGGTACACTGGTGTTCCTAATTGCGCCTGGCGCACAAGCACTGGCAAGGTGGACGGTGCCGAGCGCGAAAAAAATGCGCGAGAAACAAAGTCGAAGGATTTTTCTCACTGAAAAGGTTTTCGCCAGAGGCAGGACGTGATGAAAACGACTCAAGAATCGAAAACGGTGGTCCCGATTTTCATCGGCAAGTGGACACCCAAGGTTTTGTTTTCGCTGAAAGAGAAGCCTTATCGACATGGGCAGTTACGCCGCCACGTCGGAAGCGTCTCACAACGGATGCTGACGAGAACTCTTCGCAATCTCGAATCTACAGGGTTAATCGCGAGGCACGTGACGAAGTCTAAAGCCATGGCGGTCGAGTATTCCTTGACGCGAATGGGAAAGACACTTATCGCTCCACTCAGCGGTATGTGCCGCTGGGCAAAACGATACCGCAAGGGCGTGACTGCGGACGTGTATCTTTCGCAAGCGCACCCGGCGCAATGAGCGAAACCTGGGATGTCAGATTGTGTTTTCGCAGTTTTGAACGAAAGACGATCGAAAAAGGAGAAGTCATGAACATTACGAACAAGACAGTCTTAATCACGGGTGCCAACCGTGGTATCGGTCTGGCGCTCGTCCATGAGGCAGTGAGGCGGGGCGCGAAGAGGGTATATGCGGGAACGCGAGGCGCACAACAAAACGCCGACACGCGCGTGACGCCCTTGACGCTGGACGTGACCAATGCTTCGCAAATCCAGCGGGCGGCCGACGAGGTCGACACTCTAGACGTGCTCATCAACAATGCCGGCATCGCTATCTACGATGATCTAAGCAATTCTGATGTCATCGAACAGCACATGGCCATCAATTTCTTCGGAATGCTAAATGTGACCCGCGCTTTCCTGCCGCTGCTGAAGCGCTCCAAAGGCGCTATCGTCAACAACCTGTCAATGGTGGCTCTCGCTCCATTGCCGATCATACCCGCCTACTCCATTTCGAAGGCGGCCGCATTTTCCATGACGCAGTCACTGAGAGCGCACTTGGCGGGCCAAGGCGTGACGGTCCATGCCGCCGTCTTGGGTCCCATCGATACCGATATGAACCGCGGCTTCAACATACCGAAGGCCTCGACCGAGTCCGCCGCACGGGGCATCTTCGATGGGCTAGAGAGAGGCGAAGAAGAAATTTTCCCGGATCCCACGTCCCAGCAAATAGCCGAGGCCTGGCGCACAGGGGTAGCCAAGGCGCTTGAGCACCAGTTCGCAGCTTTCGTGCCAGAGAGCGCGGCAGGCGCTACCGCTGCGGAGTAGCTGCTACGCTTAAGCAAGCATTGAGTTTTCGATGAATCGTCGCGGTCTGTTTCAGAAAACAAAGGAGAAATAAGATGGCAACAAGCAATGAAAGACACAAGGAACACGGGAAAGGGCATCTCGCGATGAGCACGCCCCCGATCGTCTCGCAGCAACAGTGGGAGGCTGCGCGCCAGCAGCTCCTCGTGAAGGAGAAGGCCTTGACCCGCTCCCGTGACGCGCTGGCCGCCGAACGCCGGCGGATGCCTTGGTTGGCTGTGGACAAGAAGTACGAGTTCGACGGACCTAATGGCAAGCTAAGCCTGCTCGATTTGTTCGAGGGCCGCCGTCAGTTGATCGTCTATCGCGCCTTCTTCGAGCCCGGGGTGTTCGGGTGGCCCGAGCACGCCTGCCGCGGCTGCTCCCTGGGCGCCGATCAGGTCGCCCAACTGGCCCATCTGAACGCCCGCGACACCACCCTCGTCTACGCCTCCCGCGCGCAGCAGGCGGACATCGCGCGCCTGAAGACGCGGATGGGGTGGGAGATGCCCTGGTACACCATCACCGACAGCTTCGATGTAGACTTCGGCGTCGATCAATGGCACGGCCACAACGTGTTCTTCCGCAATGGCGAGCGGGTGTTCCGCACATACTTCATCAACAACCGTGGCGACGAGGCGATAGGGACCACCTGGAGCTACCTCGATATCACGCCGCTTGGCCGTCAGGAAACCTGGGAGGATGCGCCAGAGGGTTACCCCCAGACCCCGCCGTACAAGTGGTGGAACTGGCACGACAACTACGACGCCGAGACCTCGCCTGACCCGAAGTGGGTCGATATCATAACCGACCCTGAAGGAGCCGCCTCCCGCAGGCGCGACCAAGAGACGAAAGCATGACCGAAGTTAGCAAGCGAGAGAACGATGAGAGGCATCATGAGACATGAACTTGTAGCACCCAAAATCGTCGATCGGAGCCCGTTCCAGGTGGAGCTCGGAATAGCCATCCTGGTCCCTGACCAGGAAAGGAAAACAGTCTCCGCGGTGAATACGAAGTGTTTGGGGCTGCGCTGGCGGATGCAAAACCGCTGCTGAACTCCTTCCCGGAATTTGGCAATCGGAGTCGGTAACAGGCGAACCGTAGGTACTGGGGCGTAGTTTTCCGATTTCGCGAAGGACTTGGCAATTGGGGCGACTGTTTGGTGCAGACTAGTGCAGTGGTTACTCATACCTCAGAGCATTGATCGGATCGACCTTGGCGGCGCGCCGGGCCGGGATGTAGCACGCGAGAAGGCCGGAGCCAATCGCGAGGAGCGCGACGGCAGCAAAGGTCCAGTGGTCGGTTGCGGAGACGCCGGAAATTAGGCTGGCAAAGAATCGCGTAGTTATGAAGCTGGCGCCAACACCAATGAGGGTGCCGAGCGCGACGAGGCGGAATCCATGAAAAAGAATGAGGCGCAGAATATTCGGATGCTGGGCGCCTAGAGCCATGCGGACGCCGATCTCGTGCGTGCGCAGCGAGGTCGTGTAGGCCATCACACTAAAAATACCGATCAAAACGAGCATGAGACCGACCGAAGCAAAAATTGTGAGCGTCACGAATTGAAATTCTGGTCCGCGGTAAAATTCGTGTAGCGCGTGTTCGAGGCTATCGGGTTTATGGACGCGTACTCCCGGATCGAGGGTCTGCACTTCCTGAACGACGCTTTTGAGTATTGATTGTGGATTAACGGCAGTTCTGAGCATAAAGGAACGCCAGCTGTAATTCGCGACGCTATAAGGCATGAATGCGGAGGGAGTCACTTGCCAGGAAGCGTTGTCATATTGGCGGGTCTTGAAGTCACGCACGATCCCAATGATTTCGAAATAGGTATCGCGGGGCGCGGCAAGATAAGGACGGTCGAAAAGGTCGAATTTCACTTTCTGCCCGAGAGCTTCTTGGTGTGGAAAGTATTGGTGAGCGAAAGTCTCGTTCACAACTGCTACACGTCTCGCAGCGGCGACGTCATCGTCCGAGAAACTCCTGCCGTTCAATAATGGTAAACGAAGGAGTTGGAAGTAGCCTGCGCTGCATTCTTCGACGTTCGTTTTCCAAAGTTCTTGATGGGGCTTGCCGGGAATGATTGTGTCGCTGGCTTCGGACTCGAGTGCTGGCATATTGTTTTGCTCAGACACATAGGTCACACCCGGCAGAGATCGAAAGCGCTCGAGAAGCTGAGAGGTCAACGCATTCTTTCTGGCAAGCGAGTCGGAATAGTCGGTGTTGTAGCGCTTGGGCAAAGACAGTTCGAAGTAAAGAATATTTCGCGAATCGAAGCCAAGGTCCACACGGGTGAGGATGAAGAAACTGCGCATGAAAAGGCCCGAGGCAATAAGGAGGACAATAGAGACCGCCACTTCGGCGATCACTAAAGAGGATCGCAACGCACCGTGCTGGGAACTTTTCAGTGTTCCCGTTCCGCTGCCGACTAGGCGTGGTTGAAGATCGCCGCGGAGGATGTGGAAAAGGGGCGCAAGGCCACAGAGGAAGGCGGTCAAGATCGTTAAAGCCAACAAGAGAAGGATTACAGGCGTATTCATGCGAATCACAGTCAAATCAGGAAGGGTCGCAGGCGGAAGGAGAGCAACGAAGAGTTTCAGCCCGAAGTAGGCCAGGGCGCAGCCCGCGAGAGAAGCGGCGGCAGCCAGCACAAGGCATTCCATCAATGGTTGGCATACCAGGCGTCCTCGCGTGGCACCGAGGGCGGCACGCATGGCCAACTCACGTTCGCGGACAGTGACGCGAACAAGCAACAGGTTAGCGACATTGCTACACGCGACCAGCATCAAGAGCAAGACTGCGGCAAGGAGCAGGTAAAGTACGTTCTTGAAGTTCCCGATCAGGCTATCGAGCAATGTTTGAGCCACAATGGCGAATTTTTCCTCGGGGAACGTCTGATTGGCGAACTGCCCCGGTACAGGAGCTTTGTGGAGACGGTGGGCGATGGCGCTGAGGTCGGCTACGGCTGCTTGAATGCCGACACCATTCTTAAGCCGGCCCATCAACATGCCACTGCGCATCTGTTCGAGACGGATGGGCATCCAGAAAGCCGATTCAAAGAGGTTGAACTGCGGAGGCATGATGCCGACGAGAGTTGTCGGTGTGTCATTCAAGTCGAAGGTTTTGCCGAGGATTTTGGGATCGCCCGCATATTCGGTTTGCCAAAAGCGGTAATTCATCACGAAAACGGGTGTGGCGCCGGGCTTTCCGTCGTCCAGGGAAATTCCGCGACCTACAAGTGGCGCAACACCCAGATTGTCGAAGGTATTCGGTGAGACCTGAGCGCCAAACGGCCAATACCGAGCGGTAATGCCGTCATCGTAAACGAGACGAATCAAACTGTAAGCAATGGTGTCTTCGAAGACATGATTCTGTTGTCGGAACGCACGAAGCTCTGCAGTAGAAAAAGATCTGCGATCCTGCCTCTCAACGGTATTCCCTAGGTTGTGCAAATGGAAGACGAGCAGCTGCCGGAAATTGTTGTACGGAAGAGCTTCGAAGAAAGAGTTGTAGACGACGCTGAAAACGACCGTGGATGCAGCGATGCCCAGAGCGAGAGCAAAGATCGTGACAAGCGCGGTACGAGAGTCGTGGCGCAGGGAGCGGAGAGCGTAGCGGAAATCGAGGAAGAGGGTTTCGAGATGGGATTCCCAGTGGGCATCGCGGACTTCTTGCTTGACTCGTTCGAGGCCGCCGAGGGTGAGTAGAGCTTGGCGGCGGGCCTCGTTGGGGCTCATTCCCGTCTCCACAAAATCGGCAATCAGATGATCGAGATGGAAACGGAGTTCCGCGTCCAGTTCTTTTTCAGAACGAGACTTTTGGAAGAGGCGGTGAATCCAACCCATTGTTATACGTCTCCTTCCGAGCAGCTGAGCACCAAGCCAATCGCTGCGCAAAGGCGCTCCCAATGAACCATTTCGGTCTCCATGTATCGAAGACCCTTTTTTGTAAGTCGGTAGAACTTAGCTTCGCGACCCGTTTCTGATTCTCTCCACTCGGCTTGTAGCAATCCGCGGTCTTCCAGACGATGCAAAGCGGGATAAAGCGAGCCTTGATGGACCTGGAAGAAGTCTTTAGAAATCTGCTGAAGACGTTGAGCGATTACGTAACCATGACTGGGCCCCAAGGCCAAAACCTTAAGGATCAACATGTCTAGGGTACCCTTCAGTAGTTCTACTTTCCTATCCGCCATCGCTTATACCTAGAAGTTCGACATATAGTATCAGCGGAGTCGAATGTCAAGAGCGAATGGAAGCCGATACGCGAGAAGCGGGAAGGCGCAAGCCGCAGGTCGGGAACGTTGCATCTGGCGCAGGCGCAATCGAACCGCGGGCGGCTGGGACGCAAGAAGGATTTTCCAGGCGCCGAATGCCTGGTGAAGTGGCTGGTGGCCCGGGAATTAACTCTGAGCTTTGTGCCCGATGCCGAGCAGCGTCGGTGGAGGACGGTGATGCGCCGAAAGTATCACTTGACGCGCGATCGAGTCGTCTAAACGACGTAATCGGAAATCAAGTAGTACCCGATCCGCTGCCTTTTTGGGGGGAATGGTCGGCTACTACCCGCCTCCCTTAGGTTACGATACGGCGGTTTTAACTAACCGTCACAATACCAAACGCGCGCTCCGTGTAAGCGTCCCCTGCATATAATCCCAGACAATCAACAACAGCGCCGCCGCATTCCACATCCACATAAACAGGGTCATCACCTTCCGGCCATAGGGCTTATTTCGCCACAGCCACAACGCATCAGCAATAAACCACACCGCACCAGCCGCCAGGAAACCAGCAATTACGCGATCGTGAAAATACTGGGTGACCAGTGCAACTTCCACGCTGAGAAATACGGCCATCAGCAGCTTCGTTCGCACCGCGCCGATTCGCACCGCCGTGGTCGTCCTCCGTGCTTCTCGATCCGGCACAATATCCATTACTTCCCCAAACAAGTGCGAATGCATCGCAAACAGGACACCGAAAGCGAATGTTTGCCAAGGCAGTTGCGGGACTCCATTCACCCAGCTGCTCAGCACGAATACCAGCAGATAACTCGCCTGCATCAACACGTCAAACGGCGGCAGCGTTTTGAATCCGATTCGCGGCGCATTGTAGAGCGCCACGGCCACCAGGAGAACCCCAAACCACAGCAAAGCTTGTGCGCCGATCCAAACCAGAAATGCGGCCACAAAAGGAATCTGCAGCGCCACAATCTGCCATCGCAACGCAGCCAATTGTTCCCTCCGCCCCAGTGAGCCGAACAAAAATGTGCCCTTGCGCGGGTTCAGCCGGTCCGCTTCCACGTCAAAAATATCATTCACGCCGTAAAGCACGAATCCCAGAGGAATCAGCACGTATGTCAACCCCACCCAGAACTTCGCGGAACTGAAATTGATGGAATGCCCGAGTGGCATCAGGTAAAACAGTGCCGTGGTAGTCCACAAGCCCGGCCGGCAAACCTGCAACAGAAATGCAAAATTGTTCTGCCGCGACCCGGCAGTTACCTCACCCGCAAGCGAAGCCGCCGTTTGTGCCATTCATTCCAATATAGGACCGGTGCTCTCTCGTCAGGGAATTCAAAACCACCGGAAGTGCCGAACTCGCTATTTCGTCTGACGTGTCCGTCCATTTAGAGTTCTGACGGGGAAACCACACTTTACCGATAACTTACCAAGAGGAATTACAAAATGGCAGGCCAGCGACAAGCTGCGGGAATCGAGGTCAAGATGGACCCGCAGTCTTATCCCCACGACCGGTTTGCCCGCGTGCATGACCCTGACGGAAATCCGATCGAATTGTGGCAGCCGAGATCTCCGAGAGCGCTGGGGCTTTGGTACCAGCAACACCTGGAAATCTCGCTCATACCAACGAGCTACGAGGAATCCCGTTGGCAGCAAGAGGCCGGACCCACCGCTTTCGCGCCATTCAAGGAGACGAGCGGCTATTTCGGGGATGCCCAGAAGGTCTGGATGCTGAACTTTCGAGTCCGGGATCGATCTTTGGCTCGGAAGAAGAATCCTCCGATTCCCGTCACGTTTTCCATTTCCGTTCCTCCAGCGATCCCATCACGAACGGTAGCCCCCACAGGGGGAGGAAAGACCTTTGGCTGTGTGGCTGTCTGTGCAACGATGCCGAGTTGCTTCCGGCTCCAGATGAATCTCGACCCAAAAGCAAATGACAGAGTTCGAAACTGCTGGCGTCTTTGAAAACGCATCCCATCCTCATCTCGAAAGGTTGGGGCTTACGCCCCAGCCTTTTGATTTATGTGGTCATGACTGCGGGAGCGGCGGTGGGTTCGACAGGGGCTTTGCGGCGCAGGATGGCAGCGGAGACGAGGGTGATGATAAGGCCGACGGGCAGGGGCTCCATGAAGGTGTAGGCCATGTTGACGAAGGGGTTTTGGTAGAGCTGCTGAGAGCGCTGTATGGCAGCTACCTGCGCGGCGGTGGTGGCGGGGTCAAGTCCGGAGGACTGGACCTTGTGAATCTGCGCGGCGAAGTAGCTGTCCATGAAGTGGGGCATGAAGTTGAAGTAGAGGACCTCCCACATGGCGACGTAGCATACGGTGGTGATGAGGGTGATCAGGATGCCGCAGGCGAAGGCGCGGCCAAAGGAGATTTGGCCGGCGAGGGTGTTGTCGCGGTAGCTGCGGATGCCGAAGTAGATTAGCAGGAACGACGCCACCATGATGGTGTAGCCGAGAGCCATGCTGTGGCCGGGGCCGATCTTGTCGGCGAGGAGAAGCGAGCCGCCCATAAGGACGGAGATGATGAGGCCGGAGATGAGGCCAAAGGTGAGGACGGTTTTCTTCATGTGAGGCTCCTGTTGCGAGTGAGGATGGAGTCACGATGCGGTGTAACGGGGCCGGATGTCGTCATCCTTTCGGATGATTTTGCAGGAATGGAGCGGAAATCATGCTTTCGGGTGACGCGGTCACGGCAGGAGGCCTAGTTCTTTGCCGCGCTGGACGGCCTGGGTGCGGCGGGCGGCTCCGAGCTTGTCGAAGGCGCGGGCACAGTGTGTCTTGACGGTGTTTTCGGAAACGAAAAGCTGCGTGGCGATCTCGCGATTGCTGAAGCCGCGGGCGATCAGGGTGAGGATTTCGAGCTCTCGCGCCGTGATGCCGAGGGTATGCTGGTGGGCCGTATTGGGAGCGAAGGGTTCGAGGGCGGGGGCTTCCGCGGGGACCAGCACTTCCCTCACCACGGCCGTTTCGCGGATGGTTTCGCGACTGCGCGTGATGCGGAGGCCGAGCCAGATGCCGAAGGTCGCGAAGAGGATGGCGACGAGCGCGCTGTAGAGCTCGACGGAGTGCTCGATGATGACGAAGCGATATTCGGTGTATTGGAGGGTGGCGATGAGGAGGCCGCCGACGAGACCGAAGATGAGGACGTGGCGCTTCATGATGGGGTTGTGAAGAAGTATAACCGAGACGGCGAGGAAGTGGTTTCACCGTGGGAGAACAGTCCTCCAATACCCGTCACTTTTTCCATTTCCGTTCCTCCAGCGATCCCATCTTGAACAGCAGCCCCTGCAAGGGGAGGAGAGACATTTGGCTGCGTGGTTGTCTGCTCGGCTATGCCGAGTTGGTTTCGCCTCAAGATGAAGCTCCACCCGAAAGCAAATGACAGACTGCCTCCTTTCCGAAAGGAGCGCAAATCGGTCTACGATACCTGGGCAAACGGGGTTATGGGAAGCGTAAAGATGAGGCCCCGGGCGAGTTGTCGGACCGCGGAAGTTATCCTGCAAAGTTACAAATCAAGCTGTCAAGTCATTCTATGAGAAGGCCGGTCCCGGTCAAGACGAGGGACAGCATTGTCACGCTCCCGGATGACGTAGCCGTGCGGACGACGAACTATCACGGGACGAAGATCAAACAGCTACTATTGGCTCACATTTAAGGTATGAGTAGTAACAGGATGCTTGGCAAGAGCACGGATGCAGAATTTCTTGTTGATTTCGTGGCATTGCGCCGGAGGGTTGACGGGTGACGCTTAAGTTGTCGGAAGCCGTCGATTCGACGGCGTGCCCGCGCCTGTCTCACCAATTATGCTGATCGCTCTTCACCACGTACGGTGCGGCAGTCGGGCTGTGTAGCGGTCAGACGCGCAAGGCATGCATGGTGTCAGCTTTTGCCCGTTTCCTCGGGGACCATCGTGTATGCCGTGCTCCGGCCGCCACCTTCTTCCTGCCTCAGAATACCTTTTTTGATCAGGTCCTGAATGTCGCGCAACGCCGTGTCGTGGGAAAGCTTCACCAGCTTCGCCCACTTTTCCGTCGTTAGTTTGCCCTCGAGTCCGCCGAGAAGCTGATTGATGATCTTTCTCTGTCGCCCACTCACCTCGATCGACTTGTGCTTCAGCTGACGCCAAAACGCTTCCTTAGCCAAGACGCCGGCAGTCAATTTATTGGACTTGTTGATTGCGCCCGCAAGACAATCGAGAAACCAGACAAGCCACTCCGTTACATCGATGCCATCTTTTTGTGTTGCTTCCAGGATCGCGTAATAGTCCTTACGCTCTTCGCGGATCTGCGAAGACATGCTGTAGAAGCGCTGTGCGCTATCCTCAAGGCGAGCGAGCGACATCTCTGTGATGGCCCGCCCGATTCTTCCGTTGCCGTCCTCAAACGGATGGATAGTCACAAAATAAAGATGCGCTAAACCCGTCTTAACGAGGGGCTCTATCCCCGTCTTCGCGTCTTCGAACCAGGCTAGAAATGCTTTCATTTCGCCTGGGACCGCTTCGGGTCCTTGAGCTTCGAAATCAACTTTTTCTCGTCCCTCTGGACCCGAAACCACCTCCATTCCACCCGGTCGCCACGCACCGGTTGTGATCTTTCGCATTCCACTGCGGCCCGTCGGAAACAACGCCGCATGCCAGCCAAATAGTCTGTCTTGTGTTAAAGGCTTCGCATAGTTTTGCGTCGCGTCGAGCATCACCTCGACAATCCCTTCGACATGGCGATCCGCAGTCCGCGTTCCTCCTGCTTTCAGTCCCATGCGCCGAGCGAGCGACGACCGCACGCTCTCCGGGTTGATTTCCTCTCCTTCAATCGCGGAGGATTTGACAGTTTCCTCGGTAAGCGCAGCGAGAGTGGCTTCACGTTTCAGTTGGTAGCCGAGGTCCTGCATCTTGCCAAGCAGCAAGCCTTGTTTGTAACGCGCCGCGGACAAGTGAGGAACAAGACGCTCTGCGTCCCAAGTGAAACGTGGCCAGTCCTCATTCTTATATAGGTAGGGCATAATATACGCTTATTCTACGCACTATTCGACGCATCGTCTACCGCAATCTACGCAGTTTCTACGCATTATTCTACGCATCGAGCATAGCAGGCGAGCGAAACGCCGCCCTCAGGGATCACCCAAATCCGGCCAATGAGGGTCACCTGAAAACCGGCCAACGAGGTCACCCCCGACTTTTTGATGCGCCTTTTTCACGAAAACAGGGGGTTTGGAACGATCCTTCCCCACGATCGGCAAGTGCCTGTTAGGTGTATCGCAAGTTCATCGAACACAGCGTCAGCCGAGGCCGCAACGGCAAGGCCATCTGGCAAGACCTGGTCTCCGATCACGGTTTTGCAGGCAGCGATCAGACCGTGAAGCGCTTCGTTCGTAACCTTCGGGGGCCTCAACATCCTGAAGCGGCGGGCATTATCCTCACCGCCGCGGGAGAAGAAGCGCAGGTCGACTACGGCAGTGGCCCCATGGTGCGCGACCCGCAGAGTGGCAAGTATCGGCGCACGCAGTTGTTCGTGATGACTCTAGGCTACAGCCGGAAGTCCGTACGCTGGCTGGCCTGGCGATCGAGTGCACGGCGATCGGCCGAACTGCATGAGAAGGCGTTTCGTCGCTTAGGTGGTTGTCCGCGAGTGGTTCTCGACAACTTGAAAGAAGGGGTGGCGGTTCCCGACATCTACGATCCCACCATCAACACTGTTTCGAGATGTGCTCGCACATTAGGGCCTGGTGGCGCTGCCTTGCCGGATCCAAGATCCGGATCGCAAAGGAAAAGTGGAATCCGGCATCGGTCACACCTAGAGAACTCCGCTCAAAGGGATGCGCTTCGAAAGTCTGGAACAGGCGCAAGCCTATCTGGATCGTTGGGAAGAACGTTGGGCGGATACGCGCATTCATGGCACAACCAAACGGCAGGTCGCGGCCATGTTCGCCGAAGAAAAACCGCACCTGCTGCCACTACCCCTCGAACCCTTCCGCGATTCCCGTCAACGTGAAGTACTAATTTCCTTTTGCGGTTTCCGGACAAATCGGGGGTTGGCCTGGAGAGGTTATCTGATTACGGATGTCTGATATCTCTCCCGCCTACTCCTTCACATGCGCCAACGGAATCTGCGAAAACAATTGCAGATCGATGATCATGTTTAGCCGCCGGTCCAATTGGAAAAACGTCGCCGCCTTCTTTCCCGGCAACACCTGGCTTACCACCGGCACATACTTCAAGCGCAGCGCCTGCGCCTGCCCGTCTGCCTCGAGCCAGTTCCGCACATAAATCAGTGCGTCTTGGTCTGTCATCGTTGCCCACATCTCCGCGTACTGCTTCAACAGCGCATACTTCTGATTGTTCACTTCTTGCAAGTCCCTCACGTAATGGTTGTAGATCGGCCAGAACTTCTCCCCCTCCGTCTCCGACAGCGACATATTCTGCCCAATCACCTGCATTTTCATTGCCCGTAGATCTTTCCGCAGCAAAGCAATGTCCTCGTCCGTCACCGTCGGGCTGATGACCCTCTGCACGGTAACTTGCTGCCCCTGCGCCACCGCCCCGGCCCCAGCCATCCCCCCACCCAACGCCGTCGCCACTATCATGCCCGCAACAAACGCCCCGGCCAATCCCGCCGTTCCCTTCATTTTGCACTTCATAATCTTTCTCCTTACCTTGTGCTCTTGCCACAAAGAACCAGCGAGAACAGCAAGTCCGAGTTCATGTTAATAGAGCTGGACCGCTAATGCTTTACTACCAGCAGCAAGCGCGAGTCAACTCCTTCCACGAGAAAGCCGGAGAACGTTGCCGGACGCGGGATGCTGCAGCCGAGCCCGAATGGCGCACTGGTCGACTCAACCAGCAGCGTTTTGGGACACGAGACGTTCGAGACCATCACTGATCCGGACGGGACGGCCTGGATTGCCGTGACTTCCAACGGAGTATTTGGCGAGGAAATCGGCGATTTGTGTCCTGGGGTTAGTCTCACTCAACCGTATTTCGAAGACCCGGTCAGCGTCATTAACGGGAAGAAATACGAAGTGCAACCGATGTATTCGAACAAATACCACGCTTGCTCTTTGGCTCCTTGATTTTGAGCAGCTGGGCTGTTCGACTGCCAACAGCAATTTTGTAGTGTGCGGGGCCGCCCTCGATCGCTTCACGGGCGGCCTCGTGTTATTTGTTTAAGGCCCGGGGCCGATTGTAGAATCATCCGCTCACCCTCGAAGTCTGAAATACTTTGATCTTGCGAACGTCCGATGTTTCAGACAACACTACGTTACGGAATTTGGCCAACTGTGTTTCCGACCGATAAAGCAGACAGCCTGCCATATCGGACTCGCTCAGTCACAACCGCTTACATACTCCAACAACTTGGGGAATCTGCTTTTCGTTCACCGCTAACTCCGAGGCCCTCAATCTGAACCAAAAATGCACGGTGCGACCACGGTAGTGCACCTGCTTTTGTCCTCAGGTGTTGACACGTAGGAACGTAGGAAGGGGTGGGCCTCAGCTTCCTTATGTCAGGTGTTCCAGCGGCGGCATCTGGTAGGACTTACTTTTGGTGCTGCGGCACCCACCACTCGGGGATGATTTTCTGGATGTGCAGTTTTCGGACCAACGGCCCCCACTGAGGTTGAAATTCGGCGGCTATATTTTGAATCGCAATGCCCGCGAACTGGATGACCATTCTTTGCTCCGCGTGCGTAAGATCGTCGTATCCAGGCGGCAGATAAGCTCTACCCGCAAAACCGCCGGCAGCCGCTCCTGCAAAATTCGAGAAGGCAATCGTATTTCTACCGGAGTCGGTCTTATCAACGAAGGTAAACGCAAGTGCGTGAATGGTTCGCGCAAGAGGGTTTGTGCTGGTCGACCGCACGTACCGCGGATCTTCGTGCAAGGCAACGCCCGTCAAGAAGCGTGCAGTCCGCTGAGAGGTGACCGTGGCGATGGAGTCTCCATAGAGCCTCCCAAACGCCCCGGCACCGTCCCTCCATTCTTGAAGGTAGTGGCTTTTGGGATTCGCCATGCCGAAACCGGCCGAAAACGCCGGGAAGATGAGCGCAGGCGGCCCAAACGTCTGATGGGCGTAGATTGTAAATTTATCGCTAAAGGAAAGACGCTGTTGATTCGCGACAGGCAAGAACAGTATGGCGTTGTTTTCATCCTGCGTCTGGGATGACGGGCTTGGGGGATTGCTTTGATCTTGAGGTTCCGGTTGGTCAGGGAGCTCGGCTGCCCGCTGGCCGCGCGCTTCCGGAATTTCATTAGTTGCCGGAGCCGAAGGGCAAGGAGGGGTGGCTCCTGAAGAGCAGGGACTGAAACCAGCTTCCTTTTTCGTTTCTTGTGATGCAACAACAGGCGAATACGCAGCCGTAAGGCATAGCACGATTGCCGTGCTGCGAAATAGATCTTTAGAGCGATACGTTCTTAAGGGCATGGCTTCTCCAATTGTGAATATGAGCGTTGAAACGATAACCGCCTCGTTGTGCATGCACCGTCAGGAATCGCAAGGAAATGTTTGCCACTCAATCGGATTTCGGTTTAGGCAAACCTCATCCCCTCAACTGCAATTTGGGAGACGAAAGATAGCTGCGAAAAAATTGGACTGGTGGGGGCATCAGCCCCGCTTAGCCGATCGTTTCCTTGGGATTAGGTGGCTTGATAGCTGGAAGTTTCGCGAGTTCTTTCTCGATTTTCTTTGACAGATGTTTCGTGGCAACTATGTTTTCCCCACGCAGGCGTTCGGCTCCGCTCATGTCTTTGTCCAGAAGTACTCGATTCGAAGCATCTGTTAACCGAACGCGTGCCTTGATCACCGTTGGTCCGGCAAAGGGCACGAGTCCACGCAAACGCGCACTACCTTTTTTCAGCTGCAGGATATCAACATGAAGCGTCAGGGCATCTGAGTCGGCACGATCATCTCCCTGTCGCCAAACATTCTCGAAGGTTCCACTCTTGCTGAGCTGCGCGATCAAATCCTCGTACAATCCGATTGGAAATTGAGGAGGAATTCCATCCACGGTTTCCGTCGGGAGGGCCACTTGCACGGAGCGGCGAACCTGTGCTTCGCCTAAGTCTTTCACCAGTTTCAGAGTTCCTGTGCTCAAGCCTTGCAATGAGGCCGCCGGCCCTGTTTGCGGGTAGTCTTGTGAAGAAGCACCCCCCTTCACCAGAACTCCGGTTACTTTGTCGCCCTTTCCCTTTGGAAGGAGCAGTACAGCTCCGTGGATGGCGTGATCGGCGCCCATATATAGCAAAGTGAATGTGTCAACTCCTGGACGAATCATGGTGATCGCTTGGCCGGCACCATAGGGAGCCAACCCTGCGACAACACCCTTCGCTCCGCCTATCAGGGCAACGTTGTCGTGCCCGATAGAGAATGCTCGGATTAAATGAAGGGGAACCTCTGCATGCGACTTGCCATGAATGAAGGTCAAACTGCTGCCATCAATCACAAGATTCCCTTTACTTTCTGGTTTGAAATCGCCGAAACCGAGTACGTGGACCACGTGGTGGATTTCGAGAGGACCTGATTGAGCCTCGGATGACTGCGCAGTGGCCACTCTGGCAAAGTTCAGCGCGAGGACGAATAGTGCAAGAACCCTCGCGGAACGAATACCGAATGTCCCGAATCGAAACGTAAGTCCACTTGATGATCTGCCGCCACTTCTCTCAAGACTCCTCATTTCTTTCTCCTTCGGATAGGTTTCAGTTAGAGTCACGCCTAATCCTTCAACGGCGATTTGGCATACGAGAGATAGATGCAATAGAATGAGACTCGCGAGTGATATTGGTCCAAAAAACATGACCGATCGTCCAGTATTCGAGCACCGCATGGACCCGCTGTCGGAAGTCTTTGGATCCGTGAGAGTGCAGGACGCGACTGTCAGGCGTGTGGAGGCGACCGCCCCGTGGGGCCTCCGCTATGCCGGGGATAAAGGCTCGCGGGTACGCTTCGGGTTAGTGGTTCGCGGAGCGGGGTTCCTGAAATTCAAAAATCAACACCGAACCATCGTCCTCTCCCCCGGAAATCTTGGCATTTTCATCCTCAATGATGAGCCCTTTACGTTGACGGACGATCCGCGTACGGCCATCCGGGAATTCCGCGAGATGAGAACGTCAGAAGTGAAGGGCGTGATTCATTTCGGAGGAGGAGGCCCGGCCACAACTCTGGTGAGCGGGTCGTTCGGCGTTAGCGCATTTGAAGCCCCGCTAATTTCAAAGATTCTGCCTCACTTTCTCCACCTGCGGCTTGAACAAAATCGAAGCCGAGCCTTCCAGTCCGTGCTGGATCTTCTGGCGGCAGAAACCGCTGAGCCCGATGTATCTCCATCCTGCCTGACTAACCTTTATGAATTGCTGTTCGTCTACGCAATTCGGGCCTACGCAAGCAGTTCCGCGGCTCCGCCAAAGGGGTGGCTGGCGGCGGTGTCAGACAAGCATCTCAGGAAAGCCATAGCGGCGATGCATGAGAGCTTTGATGGGAACTGGTCTGTTGAGTCGCTCGCTCGTGAAGCAAGCATGTCAAGGTCTGCGTTTGCCGCAAAATTCAAGACCGTTTTGGGCCAGACTCCTTTCGAATACCTTACGCAATGGCGGATGTACAAGGCAGGCGCCATGATTCGCTCGAACAACGAGTCGTTGTCAGAGGTAGCGTCGGCCGTTGGATACGGATCGGAAAGTTCTTTCAGCCGTGTCTTTAGGCGAGAGATGGGCGTAGCGCCCAGGGAATACAGACGCAAATGCAGGCTTCAGCAATCGTAGATTAGGAGAGTGCCAAGCATCACTCGGAGTGGCGGCGATTACCTTCGCGTGGCTTGGGGTGCTGAGCCAAGCACAGGAAAACAAAGTGGCAAGGTGGTGGCACGTCTGCGATTGGCCAGGAAGCCGAAATGGCGGATACGCACGAAACCTTTGGGCAGGACGTGCAACAGGAAGCGGCGCAAGAACTCATCGAGAGAAAGAGACAGTAACTTCTGTTCATTGTTGTGAGCAGAATCGCGCCAGCGAAAAGTGACCTCTCCGTCAGCAAAGGAAACCAGGCGATGATTGGAGATGGCCACGCGATGAGTGTAACGACCGAGATAGCGAAGCACATGCTCAGGGCCTCCAAAACGGACGGTTTGCGTAGACCACCCCATCCTTTCGGAACATTGGTCGGAGCCAGGCCGCGAAGATTTTCGGTTGAGCGAGGAGCTTCAGGCTTCCGTGGAAGTTGAGCCGGCCATCCTGAAAAGCGCGTTTGAGAGCTTCGTAGAACTTGCCGCGAAAAACGGAGCCGAGCACTCCGACGGGAAGAAAGAAATCGTAGCGTGGTTTGATCCAGCGGGCGTGATCGGCAGATAGTCCACCGGCCGGAACGACGAAATGCACATGGGGGTGAGGTTCTAGTTTTTGACTCCAGGTATGCAGGACGGTGAAGAAGCCAATTTCTGCACCGAGATGCTGGGGATCACGCGCAACTTCCAGAAGCGTTTCCGCACTGGTGGGAGATCGTAGATGAACTTCTTGTTCTGCAAGACCAACGGAGCCAAATGACGAGGAAGCGTAAAGACCACATGGACGTAGGACGTCGGGAGAAGTTCTCGGCGGCGCTTTTCCAACCAACGCTCGCGAGCTCCTGCCTGACACTTTGGGCAATGCCGATTTCGGCAGCTAGGAGATGGCACGATGCCCACAGCGGGTGCATTCATCGAGATGACCGCCGAGTGCGGCCGTGCGACATTGCGCGATGGCCAGAAGCACTTTGACATGCTTCCAGGTGATCCACTTACGGCTTCATTCGATGAATGTATCTCCCGCAGCGCGGCCCAGATCAATTTTGGCCTTGACAGGCATTAGAGTACGGTCGTACTCTTAGGTCATGCGATATTCGCAGGAACACAAAGCGCGGAACCACGAGAAGATCCTTTCGACGGCTGCTCGCTCGATCCGAGAGCACGGCGGGGACACGAGTGGCATTGGAACCGTCATGAAGAAGGTAGGCCTGACAAAAGGGGGCTTCTACCGGCATTTTGCAAGCAAGGATGATCTTTTCGTTGAAGCGGTAGCGCGAGCGTTCGATGAGATGGGAAGCGGCATGCTCGAGGCCGCAAAGTCCGCGCCCGAAGGCCAAGCTCTGCGGGCGATCATCGAACGCTATCTGAGCACAGGCCACTTGAATTCACCAGGAATGGGTTGTGTGCTCGCCGCCCTCGGACCGGAGCTCACACGAAAGCCGCTGTCGGTGCGAAAACGGATTGAGGCACTGCGCGAAGCGTATCGTGAGCGGCTACTTCCGTTTGTGCCTGGCCGAACGCGAGAAGAAAAACTGAGGCAGTTTCAGTTGCTCTTCCCTAGCATGGCTGGGGTATTGACGAGTATCCGAATGACTTTGTCGTTTGAAAGGCGTGAGCAGATGTTGACGGAAGCGAAGAGCTTTTTCATAAAGCTGTTCGTGGAAGGGTAAAATTTTTTTGCCTGTAAAGAGTATAGTCGTCCTCTTTGCGGGTGAATAGGCCAAGTAAACAGACTGAATCGAAAGGATAACCAGATGAAACTCCTGACCCCTCTTCTTATGGCAGCTGTATTTCCCGCTGCGGTTCTAGCGCAATCACCATCCGCGGCGCAATCCCAGTCCGCGGGCGGCTCAGGCGTGCCCAGCATCGCGATACCGAAAACCACCGAAGTCATCGTCATTCAAACTCCCAGACAGGGTGTCACCCCTCAACAAATCATGGCCGTCATCCCGGAAGAGATTCGGGCAACTGTGAAGCTCTATCTCGACGGGAAAATCCGCCAGTGGTATTCGCGCGGCGATGGCAAGGGCGTCGTTTTTATGGTCGACGCAAAGACCGAGGAAGAGGCGCGGGCCATTGTGGAAACGTTGCCGCTCGCGAAGGAACATTTGATGGATCACCAGTACATTCCCGTCGGACCGTTGATGCCGTTGAGGGTACTGAACCCAGGAGCGCTGCAGTGAGTCGCGTCGCGATAACGCTGCTGCACGAAGTGACCGCTTAGAAGGAGACGCTCATGATCAAGCCAAGAATTATTGTGACCGGCGCGACAGGAAAGACGGGGAGCGTCGTTGTTACGGAGCTGCTGAAGGCGGGCTATCCCGTTCGCGCCCTCGTGCACCGAGAAGGTGGCCGCAGCGCGCGACTGAAGGCGCAGGGGGCCGAGATCGCGGCCGTCGACATGAGCGATGTGGAACGCGTGGCCGACGCGCTAAAGGATGTTCAGCGCGCCTATTATTGTCCGCCTATCGATCCGTATATGATTCAGGGCGCGGCCGCATTCGCAGTCGCCGCCAAGGAAGCCGGGCTCGAGCACATTGTCGGCCTCACCCAATGGCTGGCGAGCCCTTCGCATCCCTCGCTTATGACCCGCCAACACTGGCTTGTTGATCGGCTCTTTTCGACGATTCCCGGAGTCGCGCACACGATCATCAAACCAGGCCTCTTCGCTGATGACTACCTGGTGACGATTGGGTCGGCCGCGCATCTCGGCATCTTTCCCTGGATCTTCGGCAATAGCCACAACGCGCCACCTTCCAACGAAGATATCGCGCGAGTCGCCGTCTCGGCGCTGATGGATCCTGCACGGCACGCCGGAAAAAGCTACCGCCCCACCGGACCGGAGCTTCTCGGTGCGGAGGACATGGCGAAGGCCATCGGCCGAGCCGTCGGGCGATCAGTTAAGGTCGTGGCAACCCCAGCCTGGCTGTTCATGAAGGCCGCACGGATGAGCGGCTACCCGATCGATGTGTTCAGTGGCGTTCGCTACTACATCGGCGATCACAAGCGCGGCGCCTTCGAGGTCGGGGCGCCAACCACAGACGTGCTCGATGTGACCGGCCGCCCCGCTGAGGACTTCGAGACGATTGCCTGTCGTTATGCGGCGCTGCCCCGCAACCAGCGGACTTTCAGCAATTGGCTTCGCGAGTTCATGCAGTTCATGCGCGCGCCGCTCAGCCCTGGCTTCAATCTGGACCGCTATGACCGCGAACTGCGGCGTCCGTTCCCGTCGGTACCCCAGTTCGCGACTGACTCGAAGGTGTGGCGGCGCGAGCACGCCGTCGCCGACAACTTTAGTCCCCCCGCGCTCGTCCACGGGAAGGCCCCTATCGCCGCGATCAGCCGCGGTTAAAGGCTGGAATTCTGAAAAGGAGATTTTCATCATGCCACAACAAATGATCTGGTTTTTCGTAAGCATCGTATTCAGTTTGTTCGCGTGGGGGATCGTCGCCGCTCGCTACATCTGGCCGGAACTTCGCGGCCTGCCGCGAGCCGATGCGTTGCGACCTCTGCTCATCCTGCACATGTTCCGCTTCATCGGGTTGGCATTCCTCATTCCCGGCGTCGTGTCACCCGATCTGCCGCCTGCTTTCGCGCATTCCGCCGCCTATGGGGACATCATTGCTGCGATACTGGCGTTGGTTGCGCTGCAATTGTTGCCTAGCGCGGCTGGCGTTGCCGCCGGATGGATCTTCAATCTGTGGGGCTTTGCCGATATCCTGAACGCCTTCTACCAAGCCAATCACGCTGGACTATTGGCGGGACAGTTGGGAGCTGCATTCTTCCTTCCGACTGTCATTGTGCCGTTGTTGCTGATTACGCACGGACTCGCTTTCCGGATTCTTCTGCAACATCAACCTGAACCCGCAATGCAAGGAAGCCGGCACCTAGCATAAGGCCCCTCGGCCTGACCACGATGTATTTTTGGTTTATCGCGGCAATCGACATTGGCAAAGCCTCTCTCGGCGAAATGGACCAAAAACAAAAAACAGAGTGTGGGTCGCATGCCTCAAGAGTGGACCACAGCCCGCCAGGGAGGAGGATGTAGTCTGGCTCAATGATGTGCGGAAACACCTTGAGGACTACATTGCGCGATGGCCAGAAGCACTTTGACATGCTTCCAGGTGATCCACTTACGGCTTCATTCGATGAATGTATCTCCCGCAGCGCGGCCCAGATCAATTTTGGCCTTGACAGGCATTAGAGTACGGTCGTACTCTTAGGTCATGCGATATTCGCAGGAACACAAAGCGCGGAACCACGAGAAGATCCTTTCGACGGCTGCTCGCTCGATCCGAGAGCACGGCGGGGACACGAGTGGCATCGGAACCGTCATGAAGAAGGTAGGCCTGACAAAAGGGGGCTTCTACCGGCATTTTGCAAGCAAGGATGATCTTTTCGTTGAAGCGGTAGCGCGAGCGTTCGATGAGATGGGAAGCGGCATGCTGGAGGCCGCAAAGTCCGCGCCCGAAGGCCAAGCTCTGCGGGCGATTATCGAACGCTATCTGAGCACAGGCCACTTGAATTCACCAGGAATGGGTTGTGTGCTCGCCGCCCTCGGACCGGAGCTCACACGAAAGCCGCTGTCGGTGCGAAAACGGATTGAGGCACTACGCGAAGCGTATCGTGAGCGGCTACTTCCGTTTGTGCCTGGCCGAACGCGAGAAGAAAAACTGAGGCAGTTTCAGTTGCTCTTTCCTAGCATGGCTGGGGTATTGACGAGTATCCGAATGACTTTGTCGTTTGAAAGGCGTGAGCAGATGTTGACGGAAGCGAAGAGCTTTTTCATAAAGCTGTTCGTGGAAGGGTAAAATTTTTTTGCCTGTAAAGAGTATAGTCGTCCTCTTTGCGGGTGAATAGGCCAAGTAAACAGACTGAATCGAAAGGATAACCAGATGAAACTCCTGACCCCTCTTCTTATGGCAGCTGTACTTCCCGCTGCGGTTCTAGCGCAATCACCAGCCGCGGCGCAATCCCAGTCCGCGGGCGGCTCAGGCGTGCCCAGCATCGCGATACCAAAAACCACCGAAGTCATCGTCATTCAAACTCCCAGACAGGGTGTCACCCCTCAACAAATCATGGCCGTCATCCCGGAAGAGATTCGGGCAACTGTGAAGCTCTATCTCGACGGGAAAATCCGCCAGTGGTATTCGCGCGGCGATGGCAAGGGCGTCGTTTTTATGGTCGACGCAAAGACCGAGGAAGAGGCGCGGGCCATTGTGGAAACGTTGCCGCTCGCGAAGGAACATTTGATGGATCACCAGTACATTCCCGTCGGACCGTTGATGCCGTTGAGGGCACTGAACCCAGGAGCGCTGCAGTGAGTCGCGTCGCGATAACGCTGCTGCACGAAGTGACCGCTTAGTAGGAGACGCTCATGATCAAGCCAAGAATTATTGTGACCGGCGCGACAGGAAAGACGGGGAGCGTCGTTGTTACGGAGCTGCTGAAGGCGGGCTATCCCGTTCGCGCCCTCGTGCACCGAGAAGGTGGCCGCAGCGCGCGACTGAAGGCGCAGGGGGCCGAGATCGCGGCCGTCGACATGAGCGATGTGGAACGCGTGGCCGACGCGCTAAAGGATGTTCAGCGCGCCTATTATTGTCCGCCTATCGATCCGTATATGATTCAGGGCGCGGCCGCATTCGCAGTCGCCGCCAAGGAAGCCGGGCTCGAGCACATTGTCGGCCTCACCCAATGGCTGGCGAGCCCTTCGCATCCCTCGCTTATGACCCGCCAACACTGGCTTGTTGATCGGCTCTTTTCGACGATTCCCGGAGTCGCGCACACGATCATCAAACCAGGCCTCTTCGCTGATGACTACCTGGTGACGATTGGGTCGGCCGCGCATCTCGGCATCTTTCCCTGGATCTTCGGCAATAGCCACAACGCGCCACCTTCCAACGAAGATATCGCGCGAGTCACCGTCTCGGCGCTGATGGATCCTGCACGGCACGCCGGAAAAAGCTACCGCCCCACCGGACCGGAGCTTCTCGGTGCGGAGGACATGGCGAAGGCCATCGGCCGAGCCGTCGGGCGATCAGTTAAGGTCGTGGCCACCCCAGCCTGGCTGTTCATGAAGGCCGCACGGATGAGCGGCTACCCGATCGATGTGTTCAGTGGCGTTCGCTACTACATCGGCGATCACAAGCGCGGCGCCTTCGAGGTCGGGGCGCCAACCACAGACGTGCTCGATGTGACCGGCCGCCCCGCTGAGGACTTCGAGACGATTGCCTGTCGTTATGCGGCGCTGCCCCGCAACCAGCGGACTTTCAGCAATTGGCTTCGCGAGTTCATGCAGTTCATGCGCGCGCCGCTCAGCCCTGGCTTCAATCTGGACCGCTATGACCGCGAACTGCGGCGTCCGTTCCCGTCGGTACCCCAGTTCGCGACTGACTCGAAGGTGTGGCGGCGCGAGCACGCCGTCGCCGACAACTTTAGTCCCCCCGCGCTCGTCCACGGGAAGGCCCCTATCGCCGCGATCAGCCGCGGTTAAAGGCTGGAATTCTGAAAAGGAGATTTTCATCATGCCACAACAAATGATCTGGTTTTTCGTAAGCATCGTATTCAGTTTGTTCGCGTGGGGGATCGTCGCCGCTCGCTACATCTGGCCGGAACTTCGTGGCCTGCCGCGAGCCGATGCGTTGCGACCTCTGCTCATCCTGCACATGTTCCGCTTCATCGGGTTGGCATTCCTCATTCCCGGCGTCGTGTCACCCGATCTGCCGCCTGCTTTCGCGCATTCCGCCGCCTATGGGGACGTCATTGCTGCGATACTGGCGTTGGTTGCGCTGCAATTGTTGCCTCGCGCGGCTGGCGTTGCCGCCGGATGGATCTTCAATCTGTGGGGCTTTGCCGATATCCTGAACGCCTTCTACCAAGCCAATCACGCTGGACTATTGGCGGGACAGTTGGGAGCTGCATTCTTCCTTCCGACTGTCATTGTGCCGTTGTTGCTGATTACGCACGGACTCGCTTTCCGGATTCTTCTGCAACATCAACCTGAACCCGCAATGCAAGGAAGCCGGCACCTAGCATAAGGCCCCTCGGCCTGACCACGATGTATTTTTGGTTTATCGCGGCAATCGACATTGGCAAAGCCTCTCTTGGCGAAATGGACCAAAAACAAAAAACAGAGTGTGGGTCGCATGCCTCAAGAGTGGACCACAGCCCGCCAGGGAGGAGGATGTAGTCTGGCTGAATGATGTGCGGAAACACCTTGAGGACTATCCAAAGGTCCGTCGATTCCCGAGAACT
>CAWILQ010000008.1:0-530592 GCA_963836965.1 Candidatus Acidiferrales bacterium | reverse complement strand
TCACCTCCGTTTCAACACGTGTGCGTTTGAGTGATGACCCTGTTTAGACGCCTCTTCACCAGGCGTCAAATGGCTGTTCGACAGGTTTGTCGAATCCTTTCTTCGTCCAGTATCCGCGTCCCGGCACCCATATTTTGGTGCTACCCTTGTCAGCGCGGTCCTGGTTTACCAGGGAATTGGCAGACCGCCGAAAGAAGCAGGACTTAAAATTCGTGGTGCGCCGCCGGCCTCCTTCGACGCATTTAAGGCAGATTCGCGTGGCTACAGTCGGGCTGGTCAGGTCAACTTCTCGGAGCCGATCCATGATTAGAAAACTATCTATCGCATTGTTGGTGACGGCACTTCTTCTGATTGCTCCACCCATCGGGCCTTCGCAGGGCGCGGGCCAGAAACCCACGCTCATCATCAACGGGCAATCCACGCTGGTACCCTTAATTACCGTGAATGGTCACCCTTACGTCGGCCTGGAGACGCTAGCCGTCGCCATCAATGGCTCGCTTAGCTCCTCGGGGAATATGTTCGCTCTTAGCTTTTCCGGCGGTTCTACAAACAGCCCTTTATCCGCAACTACCTCTGCGTCTGCGTCTCCCACGCCTGTCGCACAGACGCAAGCGGCACCATCGAACCAAGCATTTTCCAAGCAATTTCTGGATGCTGGAATCGAGCAGATGTCTACGCTGCGCGAATGGCACGCCGCGCTCGCCTCCGCTATCCAGAATGGAATCCCTCTATCGGCAGGTCTGCTCGCTCCGTATCGAGCGCAGGCCGCCACGAATCTTCGCTTGGCCCAAGTCGGTGCCGTCACACCTTCCGATCACAGTGCCTATCAGCTTTTGAGCAATGCATTTCAGAACATGACGAAACTCGCCGACAAGTATCTCGACATGCGCGCCAACATGTCTTACATCTCGCCGGATGCGCTGCAGAATGACAGCCTGGATCAGCGCCTCATAGCCTGCGGGCGCTCGCTCAGATCCATGGCAGCAAGCGGCCGATTTGTTGATGATGGTTCGTGCAATTGAGTGTCGCGACGCACTAGATCAATCCTGATAAGTTTGAATGTATATGTCGAGGGAGGAAGCCTGCCAATCATCTCCTGCTGGTGTGGAAAGGCCGTGCGCGTTATTTCTTCGAAACACCCAACGGGAAAAAGCTCATAATGATCGCCGACTGCGTCTTCGACGCGTCGCTAGTGCCAGGAACTTGCCTGCGACGTTTTCTTGATTTGAAAGGATCAAAAAAGACTCCGGCGGAGTGGCAGCGAGCGTCCCAATAATTGGAGACGCAACAGCTATATATCTTCTGCATCTTCGCGGCGCTTAGGATTCCGGTGGTTGGTTTTCTAAGGGACGTGCGTGGAAAAAGACCTGCCCCAATTTACCCTCGCCGAGAACTCTTTGTAGTTCCGTGAATCCGAAGAAAGGGATGAGCATCACGAACAACAGCAATGTGAGAGTGAGAATCCCCCCTAAGGTGCCACCAGCAAGATCCGCAATGCTCTCCTGAAAAGTCTTGTGGTGATACAGTCCGACGGCGGCTTCTTCCACGACTTTGAAAAAAGCAAGCACAAGACTGAAGAGCGCGGACTTCAACAGTGTCGGGTAGATGAGTGGAGCGCCATCGGCCCAGTCGCCTAAATGCAGGGCTCGAGCGACCAGCATGATTTTGGCCAGCGCCAGCGCATTGACGAGCGCGAAACCCTTGGCCACAGCACCGATGTGCTCGTCGTTGAGGATCACCGATTTATAGAGTAGGAAGAGCCCGAAGACAACCCAGAGATAAAGAGCGATCGCGAGGAATTCCTTGAACTCGTGATAGGCTCGCTCCTTTAGGGTTCGATTTGAAATACTCATAACACCTTAACTCCTAGCCTTCTAGTGGACACAGAAGAATTTCGTCGCGATGCCTACACCGACCATCACTACTGGCTCTGCCACGGTTCGCATGCATAGACGTACGAGCATGGATCTTCCCACCTAAAGAGTTTTGTGGGCACCAAGGTGGGCGGAGCGAAAGAAACAGTGGCGACGTTACTCTCACGCTTTGTCAGTGTCAACGGTCATTCTGTTTGCGTTGGCTTGCGGCACATCCCCTCGGTGAGAACCACGGCTACATCCTGACTTCGGCAGTTAAGTAGCCCCGGGGCTTTTCACCCCGAGGCTCTTCCAGAACCGTACGTGAGCCTCTCGACTCATACGGCTCCCGTGGTGAAAACCTGGCTGCGCTGTCGTTCCCAAAGGGCAAGGAGAGACGGATGGCGGTCAATAAGGCGTGCCAGCCAGCCCCAAGCTTGAATCCGGTAACCGCGCAGTTTCTTGTATTTCCGACAAGCCCAGCGAACCAACGATTGGCCGACATGCCTCTCGATGGGCCGTAGCGCCGAAGGGTTGAATCGCCCGTAGTAAGTGAACCATCCACGAAGTTTCGGATTCAGCATCTTGGCGAGGTCTTCGATGGAGTCTGCTGTACGTCGGTGCAGCTGCCAGCTTCTGATCTCATCCGAGATTTTCTGTACCGCTTTCTTCGAGATGGCTGGACTGAAACTACAGAAGAGCCTGCCCTTACGATTGACGGCTGCCCGAGGCCGAAATGTATACCCCAGAAAGTCGAACTTCTCGTTCGGGTGACTTTCCTGCCGATTGGCATCCTTGCAGTAGACGAGTTTCGTCTTTTCAGGATGCAGCTCCAGTCCGCACTCCTTCAACCTTGCTGTGACACCCACACGGACCAACTCAGCTTCCCATTCTGCTCTGCAGTGGACGATGATGTCGTCCGCGTATCGCTCGAACGGTAGATGCTTCCACTTCCTGCGCATCCACAAATCGAACGCGTAATGCAGAAACAAGTTCGCTAGCAGTGGGCTGATGACTCCACCTTGCGGTGTGCCCCTTTCACGCTTCAGTATGTTGCCGGCCTCATCTTGCGCTGGCGCTTTTAGCCACCGCTCGATGTACAGCACGGCCCATGGCTCCGTCGCGTGCTTCTTTACCGCTCGCATCATTAGCTCGTGATCGAGATTGTCGAAGAAACCCTTGATGTCCAGGTCGCAGACCCAGTTATAGGCCCAACACATTTGCCGGGCACGTCCCACTGCGTCCAACGCCGATTTCCCACGGCGATACCCATAGGAGTCGGAGAGGAATTGCGGGTCCATCAATGGCTCCAATCGATTTTTCACAACCATCTGTGCTACTCGATCTGATACGGTCGGTATCCCCAGCGGCCTTTCTCCACCATTTGCTTTCGGTATCTTCACCGTCCGCACCGGCGGCGGAAAGTAGCTGCCCGATGACATCCGATTCCAGACCTTGTACAGGTTGTTCTTTAGATCCCGTTCGAAGTCTTCGATCGATTGCTCATCGACTCCTGCCGTCCCCTTGTTGCTCTTCACCTTCCTGTAGGCTTCCAGTACCTCTTGTCGTGAAATACAGTACGGTTTTGCCTCGTCTCTTGGGCTCCTCCCATTTCTGGTTGGCCCAACAAACTTGGCTTCACTACATGCACCCCCTTCACTCCGTCCGCTTTCACGGACTTCCTCGCTACTACGGGGTGCTCCGCCCCTTGATGTCGCATCCGTACTTTCGCCCTTATGGTTCAATCCACTTGTGGCTTTTCCGTTTGCATCGACACCGAAGGTTCCCACGTTCCGCATAATCGCCTCGCTCAGGATCAGGCCACCTATATGCCGGATACCGTTCCGCCCGTAATCAGGTTCCGTCGGAACTCATCCCGCAGTCTTCTAACAAACCGCGGTTTTGATATCGTCTTAGTTCCTTTCGACATGAGAAGCGGTGATTTACTTTCGTTCCTCTTCCTGAGAGTCACTTGACCCGAATTTCACTTCCGGGCCTTTTCCCTCTCCGTTTACTACCGCTTCCCTTAGGAAGCAGCAGCGGAGGGTAGTTTGAAGCCTCCTCCTGCAAGGCGGCTCCGAAGGGCCTCCCTTCATCGATTACACAGTTGCGCAAACAAGTCGTCTGTCGCCGACTTATTTGCTCGTGGCACACTCAGAACGTGAACTTGCAGACGCGAAGGCGCGCATTCGTTAAGTCCCGACACCTGACGTATGCGATACTCGTAGGTCGCCGGAAGGACAGCACTCCTGTATGGGCACACGATGCGGAGCTGCTCCCGCTGCATCGTGAAGAACCATTGAACTGGCGGTTTCAGACTGAAATTGGTATCGACCGTCTCATCGGTCACAGGGAAGGTTAGGTAAAGGGAGAGTTATAGGATTAGCCTTTTCCGTCCACACCAAGGTAGGAAACCGGTCTCTAAGATGGAGGGCCCTATAATAAACGCGAACGATGCTCTCAGCTTTTTCCTTAGCGTCTTCAATATCTTCAGCCCATTGCCGCTCTCTCCACCACTTATTAGCCCTGACGTCATATATGGCCGCCACAGGCCCCACGGCGGTATGAATTGCCATGAGTAGTATATGGTAATCGTTGCCAACTTTGAGTTCGGCGCAAAAGCCTTGCCCGTCCTTCGGGAATACGATGACTGACATACGGGCATATTGTAAATCAGCGGGGTTTCGGTTTGCACCCGCTAATTCCCCAGACGCACGAATAACGCCTGGCCAATCCGAGGACACAAAGTCTGGTTCTATCCTCGGATTGGAGCCGCGGTCGAGAGGCCAACACGACGCGCTGACGAAACCAAAGATCTTACACCTGCGCTCCTCCCGAGCGCTTGACATGGACCTATCATAGAAGTCGCATAATCGGACATAAAGAGAACAATTCGCAAAACTCTCACAGAGATTATTGAGGGGAAGAATGCGACGACAGCAGCAAAGCCAGCCGAGCGGCTTGAGGCTTGCAGGTTACTGTGGAAAGATCTCGCCTTGGCTCAGAAGGGCAAGCCTCGCGGCAGACCGTTCACGAAAAAAGAGAAAGCGCTGAAGTCTACCGCTGAGCGCATCGCAACGCTTGTCGAATATCGGCCTCGCTGACCACTCTGTAGATCCGCTATCTCAAACGCTCAGACTCAATTCCCACGAGTGCATCTCTTCCAACCCGTGGTCTGTGAAAACGAGCGTGTTGCCCATCGTTGCGATCTTCACTCTCTCTCCAGCATTGAAGACGCGACACGCCTTGTCGCTGCCTGAGTCTTGGCAATGTGCATGAATAATCATGCTGGATGAGTGTAGGACGATGTGAGACGGTTGGCCTAGCTCGCGGGGATATTCCACCCTGGGTGTGATGGCCTCCCTCCTCACTTGACTACGAGAATGTCGACTAGGCCGCGTCGCGCTAACGAAAACTAGGTTTCCCCTCGATTTGGGAAATCGTCCGATCTTGGTTCTTCGTTATTCTCGAGCTTTTCCGAGACAAGCGCAGAAGCAAAATGGGTAGTAGAACGAGGACTGCAATTGCTAATGGGAACCCAGAATACGTCTTCCAATACATACTCCCTTTTTTCCTGAGAAGTGGTTGGCTCTGTTGAGAGTCGTGGGCGACTTTTCTTGCACATGCACTACCTCCATTAACAGTGGCTATATTCCTGGAACGGCGCAGTGCTCCCCAACTGCGCCCTGACTTAGGACTTCACGGCATTCTTTCGCGTTAGAAGCGGAACTGCACGCCTGCTTGGTAACGGAAGTTGCTCTGGTTGTTGTTGCCCGCAGTGAATGAATTGCCGAAGCGGGTCAACAAGTATTCGAACTGCGCTGGCCGAATGGCGATGTGTTCTCCCAAGGGAATGTCGATGCCTCCACCAATGAGGAAATCGAAGGCATTGTTGCTAGGGGACTTGCTGGCGACGACGCAGCCAAGAACACCACAGCTTTTGTACAGATTCCCATAGAAATTGCTGTGCGCGCCGCCGAACAAGGTCTCGACGAACGGTTCGAAATGGGAAGTGCGGAACTTTATGATCGGACCTACGTTGTAAGTGAACAGATTGCCTTGAACCGATACGGGGCAAGAACCGCTAGGACAGTACGTGGGTTGGTGACGGTAAAGTTGTGCGTGTAACTACCATAGCCCTCAAACTCTGCCTCGAGACCGATGTATTTGCTGAAGTAAAACGCCGCTGAACCGCCGCCGCCATTAAGAGAGAAGGTGGGGATGATGTTGTTGTTTTGCGGATTTGCGTGAACGTAGGAGTAATCGGCTGTGACTTCGAGCTTGTGATCGTCTTGAGCGAACGCCATCTTGGCAAACAGAAGAACAATGCCGATAACAAACACACTTCTAGCTTTCATTAAAAATCTCCTCGGTTATTTAGTTTTTTCTCAGCGTTCTTATTGGCGGAAGTGCTGAGGACCCGGAAGTATTCGGGGTGGGGGGTAGGTCGCTCCCGGGTCCCTTCTTCCAGATTGAGGTATGGTGCACAGGATCTCAGGCCTCGGGAATTGTCAAAATTGACAATCATCTTAAAGAGTTTGTGCGTCGGACGCCACAAGTTCAGGATGTTCTCGCTTGCTTTCCATGCAGGTAACGAGCAGCGCTCGCGAAGAATTGAGCGTCATTTCTTCGCCAAGGAGAAGAAGAGATAAAGCGCCAGCCCCGCCAGACGGTAGCCCTCCCACGAACTCGCCTCAGCAGGAGCAGCCTAAGAAATTGGGGACCTGTCTCTTTTGACAATACCTAAAATACTGCAGCTTGGCGCACCTTTGTGAATGCGGAAATACCTGGTTCAGCGCAGCGTATGGAGCGAACGGCGTGTACTACACCGTTGTGCCGACCCCGTAATGAAAGGCTGTCGGCGGCGTCAGGCCGCGCATGACGCAAGGGTTCCAGATTCGGCCAGTGACATCACAGAAGGCATTAACTAAGGAGTGGAAATTATGTTTAAGAAGATGAGGTCTCCGGTATCAGCAGTCACGACGGTGTCCGTTTTCCTCGTTCTCATAGTTTTCCTGGGGATCGCTCAGGAAAAAACGCAATCCGAAGAGTATCAGGCCCAAGCTATGGGCCAGGGCAATCAACTAGGGCGGACCTTCAATGTAACAGTCCATATAGAGGAGTATTCAAGCCCAGAAGAGCGTCAAGTTCTGGTCGAAGCCTTCAACAAAGCGGGCTCTCAGGGGCTCTATAACGCCCTCAACAAAATGCACGCAAAAGGGCACATCGCTATCACCGGAACCCTAGGCTACGACGTCATCTTCGCTCGCGTATTTCCTACAACAGCGGAAGGAACCAAGATCCGCATCCTCACCAATCGTCCCATCACGTTTGGCGAAGCCTGGACCGATAGCAACTCCATGGACTACAACCTGTCCGCCTTGGAACTCAACATCAGCCCCGAAAAAGGCAAGAGCAGTGGCGTATTGCTCCCTGCCTGCCAATTCAAGATCAACAAGGAGACCAAAGAGCTGGAAATCGATAATTACCAGAATCCCTGGAAGCTTGTTGACGTTCTCGATCGGAGCAAGAAGTAGCGGTGGACGTGGAGCATCACTGATATTTCACAGGGAACAAAGGGCAACAACAGATCAATTTTCGGACTCGACTAAAAAGGAGAAATGACACTATGGGTGGCAAGCGAAATCACGCGCCAGTATGCGCCAACCATGGTTTGTCTATCATTCAAGCGGATCATTCCAGCACAGGATAGTCGAAATCGTGGAGTTGAATATGCACCGATTGAAGAATTTGACTTTCGTTATCCTTGTCCCGAAGTATTTTGGCAGGACTTGGAACTGTCAAAAGTGACAGAGCCTTGTAACGAAATTTTGCGATACCTGATTACGTGGACAATCCCGTGCACTCAAACGCTCTCCTCGGCCCCCGGCATTTTTGACGGGTAGTTGGGCGCAAGTCTGCTGATAAACTGCTCAGGGGCAAAATGGCGGACCCTTACTCATTGATCGGCCAGACCATTTCCCACTACCGGATCGTAGAAGTGATCGGCGGTGGCGGCATGGGCGTGGTCTACAAGGCAGAGGACACTGCGCTGCGTCGCTTTGTCGCCCTGAAGTTTCTCCCCGGTGATTTAGCTAAGGACCCGCAGATGCTCGAACGACTTCGGCGCGAGGCACATGCCGCCTCAGCTCTGAATCACCCGGGTATCTGTACAATCTATGAGATCGGGGAGCACGCCGGAGAGCCATTCATCGTCATGGAGTATTTGGATGGAGCGACTCTGAAATTTCTGATAGCCGCACGTACCTTGGATACGGAACGCATTGTTGACATCGCCATCGATATTGCTGACGCTCTGGACGCTGCCCACTCCGAAGGCATCATTCATCGGGACATCAAGCCGGCAAATCTTTTCGTAACCAGGCGCGGCCACGTCAAAGTTCTTGACTTTGGCTTGGCAAAAGTCTCTTCCTCGCGTAACTCACGGGCTGCCGCAGTCGGAGTGTCCGGCGAAACCACTTTGGGCGTGAACTTCGCTGACCTCACCAGTCCGGGCACCACGCTAGGCACGGTGGCATATATGTCACCAGAGCAAGTACGCGCGAAAGAGCTGGATGCCCGCACGGATCTGTTCTCTTTCGGCGTGGTCCTCTACGAGATGGCTACCGGGATGTTGCCCTTTCGGGGACTGAGTTCCGGGGTCATCACAGAGGCTATCTTGAATCGGACTCCGCCCGCCCCCGCTCGACTTAACCCGGCCGTTCCGCCGAAGCTGGAAGACATTATTAGCACGGCACTGGAAAAGGACATCAATCTGCGTTATCAAAATGCAGCCGACATGCGGGCTGAATTGAAACGTCTCAAGCGGAACAGTGAGGCGGGCCGGGTGTTAGTAGCGACAGAGGAGGCCGAATTCGAATTCGTCGCCGGCGCAAGTTCTATGCCGAGCACACGATTGTCTGGTGGAAGTAAGAAGTCCGGGGTTTTGCCCACTCGGCCCGAAGTGAATGCGCCCACGCGTCGCCGACATTGGCCAGTGGCTCTGGCGAGCGGGCTTGTCGTCGCGGTTGGCATTTTTTCCTATGCCTGGACGCGCCCTTTGCCTGCGCCGAAAGTCGCAAATTACGTCCAGCTCACTCACGACGGTCTGCCGAAGTGGCTGATCGGCACGGATGGTTCTCGGCTGTATCTTGGGCTGCCCAGCTCTGCCAACACGTCGAACGGCAGCATTGTGCAGATGTCCATCGCAGGGGGCGAGCCGGTCCGGATTCCGGCAGCTTCGAATAGCATTATTCCTCTGAACGTCTCGCAAGATGGAGCCGAGCTTCTTGTCAAAGACTTCCAGGGTACCGGGGGGCGGGGGCAGCTTTGGACTCTCCCAGTCCTCGGGGGTTCGCCCCGGCGATTGGGAGCCATTGTCGGGCACGACGCGGCCTGGTCCCCCGACGGGAAGATGCTGGTTTACGGAGAAGGAAACGACTTGTTTCTGGCCAAGAGCGATGGGACGGAATCCCGAAAGCTGGTTTCGTTACCAGGGCAGGCCCTTTTTCCGACATGGTCACACACGGGAAGTAAACTGAGGTTCACGGTCCTAGACGTCAAGACCGCTGCGGATTCACTCTGGGAAGTCTCGGCGAATGGGACGGATCTGCACCCGCTGATTCCCGGACGGCACAATTCTGCAGGCGAATGTTGCGGGAGATGGACGGCGGACGGAAAATTCTTCGTTTTTCAATCGCAGGGACAGATTTGGACACTTGCTGAAGGAGGATCGTTTCTTCGCCGACCCATGGGCAGGCCCGTCCAATTGACGTCCAGCCCGCTCAGTTTGTCCACGCCCCTTCCCAGTAAGGACGGCAAGAAGCTTTTTGTAATGGGCCGGACTTACCGAGGCGAGTTGGAGCGGTGCGAAATAGAGTCCGGTCGATTCACGCCGTTTCTCGCGGGCATCTCTGCCGAAGAGGCCGCGTTTTCCAAAGACGGTCAATGGGTGGCATTCGTCTCCTATCCTGAGGGCATCCTTTGGCGAAGCAGGCCAGATGGGCGAGAGAGAATTCAGCTCAGCTATCCTCCATTGTTCGCAGCGTTACCTAGCTGGTCGCCCGACGGCAAACAGATTGCGCTCTTCGACTACTCAGTGGGCAAACCAGTAAAGATCTACCTGGTTTCCCCCGATGGCGGGAGCCCCGAGCCCTTGCTGCCCGAAGATCCCGAACCGCAATGGGATCCGAATTGGTCGCCGGACGGGGAAAAGATTATCTTCAGTGGTGCGCCGGCCGACACAAATTCAACCATTCGCGTGCTTGATTTGAAAACTCATAGGATTTCTATGCTTCCCGGCTCCCGAGGCCTCTTCGCTGCGCGCTGGTCGCCCGACGGGCGCTACGTTGCAGCGTTGCCATGGGACTCGACTAGTTTGGTGCTCTTCGACTTTCAGACCCAGAAGTGGTCGGAACTCGCGAAAGTGAGATCAGCATTCCTGAACTGGTCAAAGGACGGAAAATACATTTACTTCTTGCGATGGCTCGACAATCCAGCAGTCCTGAAGATTGGAATCGCTGACCACAAGCTGCAGCAGATCGGGGATCTCAAGAACTTTCCGACTACCGGTAGTCTTGGTCCGTGGGTCGGTATCGCTTCGGACAACTCACCGCTTCTGCTCAAAGATACCGGGACCCAGGATGTCTACGCGTTGGATTGGGAAGAACCGTAGATTCGATAGAGAGGAGATTCACACGGATTCTGGCTCTGACTGACGAAATGCTCGACCAAACATTCAGAGAGGCGCTAAGGGTATTACGAGCTGGAGGAGGCTTATTCTGCTCAATACCACACTCAAACATGAACGGCGGTATAAGTGGAGGACTAAGAGAAAGTCTGTTTTTCGGAATCGATCGAGCCGTTAGAACACTCGCGAATGTGCGAGCTGACGAGAGTCAGCCGAGCAAGCTTTTACCGATCCTTTCACAAGCAACAGCCTGTTGCGGAAGAGCTGGAAGTGCGCTCTGCGATCCAGCCGATCGCCATCGAACACCGTCGACGCTATGGGTATCGCCGCATTTCTGCCGAGTTACGACGGCGGGGTATGCAGGTGAATCACAAGCGAGTGATGCGGATCATGGCGGAAGACAACCTGTTGGCGGTGCAGCCGAAGTGCTTCGTGGTAACCACGAATAGCGATCATGAATTCGAGGTGTATTTGAGCCTGGCCAGCCGGATGAAGCTGACAGGGATCAATCAACTGTGGGTAGCGGACATCACCTACATTCGATTGCAGCGGGAGTTCGTCTTCCTGGCGGTGATCCTCGACGCCTTTTCACGGAAAGTAGTGGGATGGCAGTTGGATCACACATTGGGGTTCGGTTGCCGCTCACGGCGCTCGAGCGAGCGATCGCGGAACGGAAACCTGGGCCCGGTTTGGTGCATCATTCGGATCGCGGACTACAGTACGCTGCCGCCGAATACGTGAACGTTCTGCGTCAGCATCAGATACTCCCCAGCATGAGCCGGCCAGCGAATTCCTATGACAATGCCAGCTGCGAAAGCTTTATCAAGACGCTAAAGCGGGAGGAAATCTACGCGAATCGGTACGAAAACCTAGGGCACATGCGAGTGAACATCGAAGAGTTCATCGAGCAGTACTGCAATCGGTTGCGGTTGCATTCGGCGTCGGTCTACCGTTCTCCGGAAGAATTCGAAGGACAGCAGCGAGTCCCGACAGTGATTGAAACCGCCACGAGCGCAACCCTGGTGTTCTTCAGGAGTTGATGGTGGCCAGCGCAAAAATTTCCGCGGCAGGCTTAGTCGGAATCCATGCAGCCACGCTCTACTACTGGCAGCGGAGATTTCCAGAGTTTTCCGAGGGGTTAGAAAAAGCGGATGCGACATGCGAGCGAGTGTGCATCGGAGCTGGGCGCAACCCACGCAACTGAACTGCAAACGCGTGGCTTTTGGAGAGGAAATTCCCCCAACGCTACGGGAAAGTCGACCGGCACGCGGCTGCCTGGATAAATCGGATTCCAAGTGCGGCGTGGGCACTGATGATTGCAATCGCAATCTGCTGCAATTTGTTGATGGGACTTGGAGCGCGTGGGACTAGAGCGAGAACCAAACTACTCTTCGTGCTACCACTGGTCGTTTCGATTTCGTTCGCTCTGATAGCGGACATCGACAGCCCACGCGGAGGCGTCGTTCGCGTTCATCCCCAGAATCTCGAAAGCGTCCGTCAAACTGTAGATGCGCAGCGGCAATCGGATTTTGACCGGTCGTAAAGTCTCAGCGACCACTTGGGGAAGCCGCCTGGCGGCTTCGATCTGCGTGATCTGTTTCTGCTTGACCTCGTGTAGCACTCGCAGCCGGTCCCGTTCTCGCTGGCTCAAGGCGATTCGCTCTTTCCCCTAGGGCCCTCGGCCACCTATGAAAGCGGACATTTCTACTTTGCACAAACCGGACATTCTCACTTTGCAGCGACACCACTTGGGGGAAGCTTGACTCTGTCGGGTGCGGGGCGTAGTGTTTGTTCACCTTAATCCTGCTCCTGCACGCCGGACGCAAATTGTTAAGGGTGTTTCGCGAGAAAAGTGAGGGAAATCACCATGCGTTCAATAGGAATGGCATTGTTACTCGCCATGTGTCTGACTTCAAGTGCGGCATTGGTTGCGCAAACGAAGACATCGACTGAGCCGCCCGCAAAGACTGCCGCGACAACGCAGTCGCCCGAAGAACTGAACACCCGCGAATATATCGCGCTCCTACGAAAGGGTGTGGGCACGGAGAAAGCAAAACTGATGGGAACGGTCATGCAGTTCGACGCGGACGATGCGGCCAAGTTTTGGCCCATTTATCGCGACTATGACGCCGAGCTTAACAAGGTCAACGATCTGCGCGTCGCGAACATTCAAGAATACGCCCGCACTTACAAGGACATGACCGACGAGAAGGCGGACGAGTTGATAAAGAACGCCATGGTCTATCAGAAGCAGCGTGATGAACTGCTGGCTAAGTACTACGAACGCGTGAAGCAGGAGTTGGGAGCGATAACGGCCGCTCGTTTTGTGCAAGTCGAACATCAATTGCTGATGATCGTCGATCTCAAGATTGCTTCATCACTGCCGGTGGTGGGCTCATGAGAGTCAAGAAGGGATTGAGCCCTCGAAACGTGAGAATTCTTGCGGTTGCGCTCCTCCTGACCGGGATTTCGACACTAGGGCTGATACCACCATCATCCGCTCAGGGTTCGAAGAGAGTTACCGTGCAAGCAGGGACGCGAATCTTGGTGCGGATGGTAGATTCAGTGGATTCGAGCAAACAAAAAGCGGGGTATCGATTCAAGGCAACGCTGGAAGCGAATCTACAAGCCTTCGAGGTAACCGTTGCACCGAAAGGAACCACGGTTTATGGAGTCCTCGCGCAGGCATCGTCATCCGGAAAATTTAAGGGCAGTTCGCAGCTGATTCTGGAACTCACGGACATTGTTATCAATGGAACTGCCTATCCGCTCATGACCACTGATTATGAGATCAAGGGGAAGGGCGAGGGCGGCAACACGACCAAGAAGGTGTTGGGCGGTGCTGGATTAGGCGCACTCATTGGCGGCCTGGCTGGTGGAGGCAAAGGAGCAGGGATTGGAGCGCTGGCAGGCGCGGGCGCAGGAACTGTGGTTGCGGCGACAAAGAAGGGCGAGCAGGTCTCCGTACCGAGTGAAAGTCTTCTTGAGTTCCGTCTTGAGCATCCGACCGAGCTACCGATAGCCAAGTAGAGGCAGGGGCAACAACGAGCAGACTCGGTTAAGACATTTTGGCTGTGGAAGATTAGATTCTCTCCACACCACGCTTGGAATCTCCTACGACCGAAGAAAGAAAATTTGCGATTCTAATCGCCGCCACAATCTTGTCCGCCCGGAAACGGGCCGAGTTAGAGCATCTTTGGCGGCAGGCGCTTTAGACGAAGAACTTTTCCCTTTTGTTTTTTCATCGCGACTTCGGTTGAGAACGAACGTGCATCGGGATCAGACCGATTCTACCAATGGGGCAAAAACCCCTTTGGCAGCGGTCCCGTAATTCATTGAATCCACGTGTGCGTCGACGATCACTTCGACTGAGGCAAAATCAGCTAATTTTGCCTCAGTTCGAGGCGATCCTCGCCATGGGATAAGCTCCAAAATCGAGAACCAGAAATTGATAGGGTCGCGGCCCCGCAATTTCACGTGATCCAAGTGGGGCAGACACAAAGCTATCCAATCGCTCTTGAGTGTCGAAACCGATGATTGTGGGCCATTACCGCAAATATGATTCACCGGGGATAAGCAGTCGCCAACGCGAACTACTCGTAACGCAAAGCCACCAGCGGATCGACAGGCGCGCGGAGCGACAACCGCAAGCAAGTCCACCACGCCGGTCGTGTGGCTCGGAGCTGCTCGCACGCTATGGCGCCCCGGGCCATACTCACAAAGCGCTTCCCAAGGTGTCGCAAGAGATGCTGGCGGAGATGGTTGGCACAACGCGGTCCCGAGTCAATTTCTTCATGAACAAATTCAGGAAACTGGGCTTCATCCAATACAACGGCGAGATTCAAGTGAACGATTCCCTCCTCAGTATCGTCCTGCACGAATAAGTTGGTTTTCAAGGGTACCGTCAAGTATTGCCGCGACGTTCCTTGTTAGCCGGGACCCAATCATTGATTTTTCGCGGCGCAACGGCAGCGAATCGGTTTTGTGCTAGTTAAACCCGTTCATGGCTTCCGAAACGTATCGACTCCACGCGCATCCATTAATGGCGTGGTGTGCAGAATGAAACATCAATCAATCGTAGTTAGTTGCACACTAAGGCTGCCGCGTTCTTGTCGCCGGCAAATTGCGCGTCAGACTGAAAGCACGTCCTGAAAGCGAGGCGTTTATGCGTCACAGGAAGAGAAATGCCATCGCCTTATTGGTCATTTCCCTGATTCTATTTGCGTTTGAAGCCGGTATCTGGGCAAGGTCCACGATTCACGCTCGCTCAGAAACCGACAAACAGAATATCCTGGGTCATCACCAGCCGAACGAAATTCCGGCCATAGCAGGTGCTTTCCTGCTGATTGCCGCGGCGTTCGTAGCGGCGACACCGCAATCAAGAGATCGGCGACAGCCAAAAAATATATAAGGGCCGCGCGGTACTGCATTTTTGGGGAGAAGTTTTATGACGATCGCTTCAGCAGATGTTTTGAGCGGCCATTTGAAACCGCTTTGTCCCCGCGACAACCATGTAATGAAGTACGAATCTGGCAGTTCCAGGGCTAATTCCGGGGACCGAGCCGCGTACCATTGTGGTTATACAGGATGCAGCGTTCGATATAGCTTAACCGACGGATATTACATGCTCATGGGAAGGCCGGGCCACACATACGCCGTCGATGAGCCTGGCGTAAACACCGTGAAGTGCCCTAGACACAACTACTGGTTGTATCGCAGAGAGAATATCGATGCCGAGCCGGGTGTGCGTTGGTGTTGTGGCGTCGAAGGCTGCGACTATGGGTACGATGCCAACACAAAGGGCGATTGGGTCAGGACCTAGTAAAGGCATTTGCTCAGGTATGGGCCCGCGGTGCACCACGCTCTAAATGCACGCTGGAATAAACAGGAAAAACCACAGAACGGCTGGATCTTTCCGGCCGATAGTAAGTCCGGCCATTTGGATCGGGACACGGCGAAGACCTTTCACAGCAAGGCGCTGGCGACAATAGAGAGTGAGGCAAAAAAGCAGGAGAAGCAGAACCCGGTAAAGGCCTTCCCGCCTTACACGATGAGACACACGGCGCTGACTCGGCTCGCTGAAGCCGGCTGCGATGCTTTTACTCTTGCTAGAATCGCTGGCCATTCCAGCATCACTATTACGCAGCGCTATTGCCACCCCCAAGCTGATGCGATTGAACGCGCATTCTTAAAAATGACTACGGTGCCACTTTTGCCCAAATTGCAAGCCTGACAAAATTAGTTAATTAACCACTCATTGACTTCCACTCCTTGCGGCTTCTAACATCGCAGCGCGGAGCCGTGCTCCCAGTCATGATTGGCCAAACCATCTCGCACTATCGCGTCGTCGAGAAGCTCGGCGGTGGCGGTATGGGTGTGGTTTATAAGGCCGAAGACACGAGACTAGGCCGTTTTGTCGCTCTGAAGTTTCTTCCGGATGAACTCGGTGATGACGCGCAGGCCCTCAACCGTTTCCAGCGAGAAGCGAAGGCCGCTTCCTCTCTCAACCACCCCAACATTTGCACAATCTATGAAATCTGCGAGGTCGACGGGCGAGCCTTCATTGCGATGGAGTTACTCGAAGGCCAAACGCTCCGCCATCGGATTAGCGGCAAGCCGCTCGAGATCGAAACGGTGCTCGATTTGGGCAGTCAGATAGCTGACGCGTTGGATGCGGCACATTCGAAGGGCATCATCCACCGGGATATTAAGCCCGGGAACATCTTCGTGACGGCTCGCGGACAGGCCAAGGTCCTCGACTTCGGCCTCGCGAAATTTGCTTTAAAGCTGGGTAGCGTTTCCGTTTCGAACGCGGCCACTCTTGACGTCGAGGAATACCTCACAAGCCCCGGTTCTACACTCGGCACAGTGGCATATATGTCTCCCGAACAGACGCGAGCGAAAGAACTGGATGAGCGCAGTGATTTGTTCTCTTTCGGCGCAGTGCTATATGAGATGGCAACGGGCGTTCTTGCATTCCGTGGCGAGAGTTCCGCACTCATTTTCAAAGCCATTCTGGATGGGACACCGACGTCAGCCGTGCGGCTCAATCCCGATGTGCCATCAGAGCTGGAACGGATCATCAACAAGGCGCTGGAGAAAGATCGCAACCTGCGCTATCAGAGCGCGGCCGAGATGCGTGCCGACTTGCGGAGGCTGAAGCGTGACACTGAGTCTGCGCAGGCTAGGACAGCAGGCACCACCGCTCCCACAAGGCGCGTGCCACGGGGTGCCGCGGCTGTGACAATTGGAGGTTTTGTCATATTAGCGGCCGGATTATTCTTAGCGATTCCGAAGACCCGCCACCTGGTTATCAAACCAACATTGAAAACGATGAATATAGAGATGGTGGAGGGCCTGCCGCCGCTGAGCCAGGGAAAGTACGTCGCGGTCTTACCATTCCGTGTGATCGGAGATGCCAAAAATATCGGGTACGTGGCGGAAGGAGTGGAGGAGGCGCTTTCGGCGATGCTGTTCCAATTGAAAGAACTGCACGTCGCCTCCTCCAGCGATACACGGAAGGTAGATATGGAAGGCCCATTGCCGCAAATCGCTAAGAAACTTGGCGCAAATCTAATCGTGTCCGGTGTGGTACAAGGCTCTGCGGACCAGCTGCGCATCACCGTGAAACTCGATAATGTTGCGGAAAATAAGGTGCTATGGAACGAGGAGTTTTCCGGCGTGCCGGCCGATTTACTGACCATAGAGGACAAGATCTGCGGAAAGCTGGTGGAAGTGCTCGAAACGAACATATCCGCGGGGGATATTGCCACGGGAGCGACCCGTCCAACGGACAACGTGGATGCATATGACTCATACCTGCGTGGCCGCAACGCGATGCGTGGTGAAATGAATCCAAAAAACATTCAGTCGGCCATCGACTACTACACGACCGCGCTCCATAAGGACCCGAAGTTTGCGTTGGCATACGCGGGGTTGGCAGACGCTAGTTTGCGGATGTATGGAGAGAATAAAGACAGTTTCTGGATAGACAAGGCACTGAATGCGGCAAAAAAGGCACAGGCCTTGAATGACAAATTGCCTGAAGTTCATTTTTCCCTGGGCGGTGCTTATGCTACGACGGGACAAACGGCGCAGGCAATCTCCGAGCTGAAGCGGGCGCAAGAACTTGCCCCCAATTCGGATGAAGGGTATCGCAGGCTGGGCAACGCATATCTGGACGCAGGGCAGAAAGAACAGGCCATTCGCGCGCTGGAAAAAGCTGTCGAACTCAATCCTTATTACTGGGCGAACGTGAACGAACTGGGAAACGCGTATCTGCAAACGGGAGAATACGAGAAGGCCCTTAAGCTCTTTCAACAGGTCACACAGCTTGAGCCACAGAACGCCATCGGTTTTGGAAATCTGGGTGTGGTGTATGTTCAGATGGGACGCTATGAAGAGAGTATCGCGCCCCTGGAAACCGCTTTGAAGCTCGATCCACAGCCGCAAGTGATCTCGAACCTGGGCACTTCCTATTTCTTCCTGCACCGCTACGGGGATTCGGTGAAACAATTCGAGAAGGCCGTGGAACTGAATCCCGGCGACGAAACGATGATGGGCAACCTTGCAGATGGCTACCGCGCGGCCGGGCGAATGGATGACGCTCAGGTGACCTACGACAAAGCCATCGCCCTAGCTTACAAAGCCTTGCGAGTGAACCCCAGGAGTGCTGCAACGATGGGCGATCTGGCGTTGTATTTCGCGAAGAAGGGCGATGTGGGCCAGGCCACGGAGTTTCTGCAGCGCGCGCGAGGGTTGGACCCATCCTCGGTTGATCTGATCTATACTTCGGCCGTGGTCCACACCCTCGGCAATCATCCCGAGCAAGCAATCGCGGACCTAAAGCAGGGTCTACAAAAAGGCTTGACGACGGCCAGCATCGAGTCCGACCCGGAGTTGGATTCCCTGCGGAAACGGGCGGATTACCAGGCGCTGATGAATCACAACACGCCAAAGAAGAAGTGAGATTCAGAGCACGTCAAAAATGTCTAGAGAAAGCCTACAAAGCGAAACCTCAAGACGGCGACAAAAATCGCCGGCTATCGAGGGAACAACTTATTGCGAATCCTGGGCTAACTAGCCTACACTCAGGCCCACAATTTGATCGTCTCACAAAGGAAACAAATTCTATCAATAGACGTTCGAGATATATTCACGGACACAAGAATTTCTTTGCCGCGAATTAGGACTCTTGGAAAAGCGAATGTTCAATACCGGCTGATGAGCCTGATGTAATCCGAGGAGGCAACTTATGTCTCGCCAGTTAAGTCTCAGGACGATTGGCACACGTTGCGTGGTTTTCGCCATCGAACTCGCCGTGTTTGGTATTTTGTTGGCATCCAGCGCGCAGGCTCAGACCAATTGGATAATATCTGTTGATGCGACAGGTTCGGGACGGAAGCCTACGTACCACGTCGCTCCCACGATCGGCGGTTGTCCTTTCCAGTTACACCAAGACCCACAGAATTTACATGTTTGTCCTGGCGACAAAGTGCAGTGGCAGGTGATTAGCACCAAAAAGAAAAGCGAGCTCTATATAGATCAGGTGGACACTATATTCGATCAGAGCGGCGCTTCTCCCAAGGGCTTTCACGCGTCAGACGATCAACCAACAGACAGCGCACAGATCAAGTCCAACTCCAGTCTGGTAGGAGGGCATGAGTACTCCGTATCCGCTGTGGACAAAGATACGAATCGTCTATACGTTGATGATCCCAAAATCATAATTGGGAGGGGCCCAACAGATATACTTGAGGACATTCAGAAACTATGCGGCCAACTAGCCTCCTCCTTCAAGGATGAAGCTAAAGCGAAAGAAGCGAAAAAGACGTGTGAGGACGCAGAACAAAAGCTCAACAAACTCTTGCATGAAAAATAAATGGCACGGTATTTCCCGGAATGCGATTCGTTCTCCACAGCGACATCTGAGGCCGACCCGCTGTCTGTTTGCATGCTTTCTGGCGGTGTGCTCACGGCCTTGCAACACTCCTGATGGTTGTCCTTAGCGAAAGTCCCCGGAACGTCAGTCTCATTTGACTCTGCTACCCTTCCCCGCATCTGCTTATGAGTGTAGCGGAAACTGTAGCGGGTACCCGTTAAGAGGGGGTTGTATGCAGGAGTGCGAGTGCGGCACTAAATCCATGTATGCCAACGCTTCCACTCAAGTGCGAATCAGCACAAAACGGCAGGATAGAACTCTGAATCAACGGGTTGTTGGAGGTTCGAGTCCCCGGTTCACCAAATCCCCGATGAAACAAAGGCTTTGTGAAGACGCGTCCCCAAAGCGCGCATCACGACTCTCAAAAAGTCGTAAGCGTCGAACGCAGGCCGTCTTGACGTGATGTGGTTGACTATGCCGCGCGGCTTGAGTTTCCAGCGAGGTTCGCTGCGAGGTTCCACGGCAGCAGTTCCTCAATGCGGTTGATAGGATGATCGGCGATGCGCGAGAGCACCTCGCGCAAATACGCTTCGGGGTTCAGGCCGTTAAGTTTTGCTGTTCCGATCAAGCCGTAAATCGCTGCTGCGCGTTCTCCTCCGGCATCCGACCCATGGAATAGATAATTCTTCCTACCCAAAACGACCGTACGCAGCGAGCGCTCCGCCGCGCTATTGTCGATTTCCAGGTGGCCATCGTCACAAAAGCGCATCAACTCATTCCACCGCCCCAGCGCGTAGCGAATGGCCTTGGTGGTATCGGATTTTGTCGATAGCTTGCCCAAGGTTTCTTGGAACCATTGCTTCAGCGAGTCCAGCAACGGTCGGCTACGCAGGTTCCGGATCTCGCGTCGCTCCTCGGCGGAACGTCCCCGGATCTCTTCCTCAATGACATACAGCGCCGCGATCCGCTCCAGCGCTTCTTTCGCTACTGCAGACTTGTGCGCCTCGTACAGATCGTAGAACGGCCTACGAACATGCGCCATGCATGCGACTTCTTCCACTCGTCCACCTTCATAAACCGCATCGTACCCCGCGTAACCATCTGCTTGCAGCTTGCCCGTGAACTCAAGCAAGTGTGCTTTCGGATGTTCACCCTTGCGGTCCGGCGTGTAGGCAAACCACACCGCTGGCGGTGTCTTATCTCCCCACGGCCGGTCGTCCCGCACATACGTCCATAACCGTCCCGTTTTCGTTTTGCCATTGCCCGGCGCCAGCACCGGCACCGGCGTGTCATCCGCGTGCAACTTTGCGGCACTCATCACGTGACGCCGCAACGCCTCCACCAATGGTTCTAGTAAACGGCTGCATCCCCCGACCCACTCTGCCATCGTCGAGCGATCCAGCTCCACTCCCTCGCGTGCGTAGATCTCCGACTGTCGATACAACGGCAAATGATCACAATATTTTGAAACCAACACATGCGCTAGAAGTCCCGGTCCCGCCATCCCCCGCTCGATCGGCGGCTGGGTGCTTCCGCCTGCACGATCTTGTCGCAGCGGACACAAGCCAGCTTCGGCCGAACCTGCTGGATCACTTTGAAATGTTCCGGCACATACTCCAGCATTTCTGAAACATCTTCACCGAGGGACTTCAATGCACCGCTACAGTCCGGGCAAGTTTCCTGCTTCGCCAGAATTTTACGCGTCTCGCGCGGCAGATGCGCCGGCAACGGCTGCCGTGCACGTCTCCTCACTCGATTCACGTCCGACGCGGCCAGCGAGACCGGAGAAGCAGCTGCCTGCTGCGCCCGGCTCGCTTCCAGTTCGTCCAGCTTCAACTCCAACTGTTCGATCTGCCAGTCCAGCTTTTCGGACTTGCGCCCGAACTGCATCCGCCGCAGCTTGGCGATCAACAGCTTCAGCCGCTCAATCTCTTCGTCTCGCGAGGCGAGTTGCTCATCTTTGTGAAGGAGCTGTTCGTCTTTAGAAAGAAGTTGTTCGTCCTTGGAAAGAATTTGTTCCTGCTGTGCGACGATTAATGCCTTCAATGCTTCGCGGTTCAGCGTGTCGAGATCAGGAAGGGCCGCGCGCTGTGTCATCGTGCGCGCAGTATGCCATGACTAAAATTCTTGGCAAATCAATTCTTTATCAACTCTGCATCGCTGCTGTTTTACACCGCCAGCTGCGGAGCCTGCGTGCGCACCGGCCGCCGCCAATCGATCCCTTCGAGCAACATCGAAAGCTGCGCCTGCGTTAAGGACACCGTCCCACTTGTCGCTTGCGGCCAGATAAATCTTCCTCTCTCTAATCTTTTGGCGAACAGACACAACCCGTCACCATCGAACCACAAAACCTTAACTAGGTCCCCGCGCCTACCACGAAAAATATAGACTTGACCACAAAACGGATTTTCCTGAAGCGCCGTTTGCACCATCCCGCTCAGCCCTGTGAATCCTCGTCGCATGTCCGTCACTCCTGCGACTATCCAAATCCGCGTCCCTGCCACCAACCCGATCATCGGAGCAAATGCTCCAGCACAATACGCAGTGCTTCTCCATCCACACTGCCTGAAAAACAAACCTGTCCCCTGGGAAATTCCACCTGGATCGTACCCGCTACCGCTGCGGTGACTTGCCGGCGGTCCGATCGATTCACTTTGCTTGCCTGCACTTCACTCACATGCACTGGCAGCAATTTAACCCGCTCAGCGTTCCTCTGCCCCAGCAGCCCCTGGCGATACTGCCGGCGCCAGCTGAATACTTCGTTGGCGTTTACTCCGTGCGCCAGCGCCACCCGTGCAACCGATGCACCCGGCTTTAAAGTCTGTTCGACGATCCGGCACTTCTCTCCCACCGGCCATCGTCGTCTCTGTGGTTCTCTCTTAACGACCGCTCGCTCCGAAATGTCCATTTATTCCCCAAGTGGACACTTACGAAAGTGTCCACAAAGGGCCATCTTCCACACCAACCCACACTTCGTCCAGATGTACTGACCGAACGCTTACAAAAAGTCAGCACTAAATCCATGTATGCCAACGCTTCCACTCAAGTGCGAATCAGCCCAAAACGGCAGGATAGAACTCTGAATCAACGGGTTGGAGGTTCGAGTCCCCGGTTCACCAAATCCCGATGAAACAAAGGCTTTGTGAAGACGCGTCCCCAAAGCGTGCATCACGACTCTCACAAAGTCAGCATTGAGTCAGCAATATTTCGCGGCAATGGATTCAATCTCACTGCGATTTCTCAAGACATAGCATTCCGCTTCGCTGGTGATGTGGCCTTCGCCTCGAGCAATACTGCCGCCCATGGTGGAGGTGCAGGAGAAACCCGCGACCGCGCCTTTCACGCTGATCGTTCCAGAACTCAGGTCAAGTGATGTTGCCTTCGTGATGCGATAGGTTGCGGGCACGCTCGACGAGGTCCCATAAGCCAACGCTCGCACATAGTCCTCTATGTGACCGACTCTTGAATCAGCCCTGGTTCGACGCGGCTGCATGATCGTGGCGCTAAGTCCCAGTTGATCGCCAAGACCTCAAAAGAGAGAGGGACCGATGATTGCCTTCGAGGTTAGAGACGGGCCATCGAAATTCGCTGCTTGAAGAAATCTACGGCGTGTTGACGCGTTGTGATTTGTGCCAGAACAGTGGGCGCATCCATTCCAAATCGATAGGCAGCGCCAGCCACAAGTGTCTTCTGCAGATCATTAGGAGGCAGTGTGAGAGAGGTCTGCACCGTTGTGCTGCGTGGAGAAGTGATCGTGGGTTTTACCTCGCGAGGGTTGGGGAGGGTAAGGACCTGGCCGACGTTCGGAGCTTGATCGATACGCTTGCTCGGGAGCATGTCCATCTCAGAGATAGGTAACCAATCCCGAAGGGTCGCAAGTATCGATGTGTGATCGTAAGGAACATTAGTGTCAGAGCGGAAGACCGTGCCCGCTCGAATAAAAGGGGAAACCATGACCGTAGGAACGCGAACGCCAAAACGATTGAACTGGAAACCTTCCTTTCCAGGATCGCTGGCAGCATCCGGAATCGCTGCGTCCAGTCGAGGAAGCACATGATCGTAGCAGCCGCCGTGCTCATCATACGTGATGATCAGTAAAATGTTGTTCCAACCGGGTGATTGACTCACGGCTTGCCAAATTTGAAAAAGGAACTGTTCGCCCCTTGAAATGTCGTGCGGTGGATGCTCATCATTTGGATCCAAAAGAAACATCGGCTCAATGAACGAGTACTGGGGAAGCGAGTCGGTAGCGCAGGCTGCTTGGAATGCGCCAAACCCCTTGAAATGGTCATCGAGACTGGGATCCCAAAGTTTGGGGAAGAAGGTTCGTGTGAGGGAAGGGGTCAAGATAGCGTCGCTATAGACCGCCCAACTTATTCCCATCGAATGCAATACATTAAAAATGCTTGAAACATTCCATTCGAATGGGTTTGGAAGATCTCCGTTGTTTACGTTACCGTTCGAAGTCCCAGCGTGCACAAAGCACCGATTCGGCAGAGTCTGGCTTGGGACGGAACAGAACCAGGCATCGGACACTGCGTAATTTTGCGCCAATTGCGAAATAACGGGCACTTGCGACGGGAGGTAGCCTTCCATGAGTTGGTTCGCCATGGAGGACGCGGCGTTTGCGTAATTCACAACAAATCCCTGCATGGGCCATCGCGGACTGGCGCTCGGAGCCTGTGGTCCATAAAGCTGGTAAGTGACATTGTCGAAGGTCTCTTCTGGGTCGGGATTGGGTACGGTGTAATCGCTCGTACCCGGTACGGCAGGAACCTCTAGAGGAGGGTAGCCATCAAAGTACGACGCGTTCGAAGGATTCCAGAACTTTGGATCGAGGCCATCAAATTTCTGTGGGCTGCCGGAAGGAAGGTATAGGCTCGGCTGGTTTCCCTCGGAATAGAGCCAACCGCAGATATTGTCGAATGATCGATTCTCGAACATGACGACCACGATATTTTTTACTTGCGGAAGTATGCTTCCCACGTGAGTCCTCCATTGGGGACAACGCAAAATTGAGCCGAAAGTACGATCTGGCGGCATCATAATGACGCGATCCTGAAGTGTCTAACTTAAGTTTCATGTCGACGCTTGCACCTGGCGATGTAGTCTGCGAGATGAAAGCAAACTGTGATCGCATCGAGATGGCTTTCGGTCAGTCGCATAGTACCATCCACTTTCAGGCTAAGCGCCAGAGGTGGATTGACCAGCACTCCGTGGGCTGTGACATTACACTTGCGGACTCTATTCCCGCCTCAATCTGTTCTTTCTAAAGTCAAATTCGATCCACTGCGCGTGCAACGCTGCTGTCCCCAACTATCCATCGGCTTTGTGGCGGATGACACTAGGCTGGCCTTCCAGCACGAATACATTGAAGCGGATTGCGGTCCTACCAACCTACGGGTTTCCCCGTTTACCAATGGAGATGGTGAGGGCTGAAATGGCGGTACGTGTAGGAGACGTAAAGCATTAAGCCATCGAAACCGGGGTTCCAGTGATGAGGAGCAGTACTTCCATTGGAGAAATGGAATACCCAAAAGCCGGCGCGGACGGCATTGTTCCCTCGGAGGTGAATAAGGGCACCCGGACCAAAGTCGAGAGTCATGTTCACGCGGCGAGTGTAGGGAAGAGGGATATCGTGCGTGAAGGCAAGCAGACCACCATCGACGTCGAAGAAGGGCTGCCAACGCCAAGAGGTGCGAAGCGCAAACTGCAAGCCGACGGAGCCACCGCCGCCGTAGGTGTCGCCGATAGACCAACAGCCGCCGTAGTGTATGGGCGGCAATTGGGAATGTTTCTGGAATAAATTGCGAGAGGCTTGAGATCCAGATTGCCACCAATGAATAGGTGCGGCGTAGTGAAGAGCCGCGACGTGAGGCGAACGCCCGTGAGGAACAAGTGCTCACCGCTGAGGTATGAAATGATTTGGGGATTGTCAAAGGTTTGAGCGGTGTAGAAGGAAAGTTCCCGGTACCGATGCGGAGAGGACACCGGAGAGACATCAGAGGTCGTGGAACTGGCTGGGGTGTCGACGATTGTTGATTGAGCACGAGTTGTCGAGGATGCAACGAGAGCCAGAAGCGTAAGGAAGAGTGCAGAACGGAAAGTGTGCATCCGGCGTACTCCCTGTGGAACTTGGTGGAAACGACGATGACGAAAAATGCACAGTAAATCTTTCGGGAGCACAATTCAACTGTTTGCTACTTGGGGTAAGGTAGGGGATGAGCGCGAATCGGGCGGACTTGGTTTAAAGTTTGGGACTTTTGCTCCACTTCCGGGCCGGAGTTGGTCAAGCTAAACGCGCTCATGACGGACGACATTGAAGTTTTCATCCTCCGTCGGAGGCTGGGCGTACTCGGGCGAGGGTTCGCTAACTGACTCGATGTTAAGCGGGAGTCGTCAAGTCCCCGGGCTAGGCCCTGAAGCGATTCTTGTTGATCTCTAGTGACCGAATCTTTGATTCCAGTATAGATCGTGCGATCCCGAGCTTGGCCGCTGCGCCTGAAGGTCCGAATACCCGTCCTCGGCATTCTTGCAAAGCTGCTTCGATTATTTGTTTTCCTCAACTGCCACCTTCTGCGAGAGGTAAAGCTTGCCTTCTGGTCAGCGATCACGAGGCTGTTGAAAGAGCCAGCTTTCATCCACTGAGAAATTTGCCGTTTTACATACGATTACAGATCGTTCGATGACGTTCTGTAATTCGCGTATGTTTCCGGGTCAAGGGTATGACTGAAATACTTGCAGTGTCCTCTTCTCGACAGTCGTTATGTGCTTGCCCGCTTTTCGCGCATAGCGATCGATGAAGTATTCGACCATCCGGTGCGTTGGAGAACTACACTCAGCAGAAGTGACGACTGTCGTGCGGAGAAGCGTTAAGGAGTGCGCATGAGATTACTGACAAACCTTGGGAGAGTTTCGCTGTTGGTTCCTTTGGCGTTGCAAGGTTGTGGTGAAAAGGGTCACGTTCGTATTTCTGAGAAGGAAGTTCCGCAAGCACCGCCAGCCGCCACGCTCGACAAAATTGAAGGCAAGTTTAACCCGGAGTTGTTGGCGGAGGCATTGTGACGGCGGTTGTTGGGCTGATCAGAAACCAGTTCGCAAAAAAGCAGCTGAATTTATAATTCTTTGGATTCGTGGCTACGCCACGACACCACGGCGAAGGGTTTACTTCCTATAGCACTTTGGGGACAAGAAGCTTTAGGGAGGTGGGCCGAAGCTGTCGCAAGTCGAAAACGCCGACCGCCCCGCAGTGGTCGCAACGCCTCTCGACTGTCCCTACCGGTAGGCTCTCTTCAACTTTCGCTCCGCGTGTATCAACCGTGTTTCTCACGTCGCGGTAACCGACCATTCCACGGCACTTCTTGCAGCGAGCCGCCCAATACATTTTTTCTTCCATAACACCCCCAGCATGCGGTTGACGCAAGGGCGGCGCGGTCTACGCCTAGCGGTTCGATTGGTTTATCCGTGCGCAAAGGATGCCTACGAACCGTACGTGGAAAAGATGGGGCTGCAAGAATTGTGGTCTGGCGAAGTTAAGGGTAACGTGAAGCAGAGATTGATTCGGTCTCCGTCAACCCCATCGACCGTCAGAATGGAGCGTAGTCTTTAGTTCTGTTGACCACAAGCAATTAAAAGCAAGTGCGTCAGCTATGCCGCTCGGTAAAGTAAGGTGCTCCCGAAGAAATATCGAAGGTTGCTTGCGCGTTAACCACTATTTCAAGCGTCTCCTCTGCGTTAGCTGCGCTCGAAAATTCAGCCCGCGGAATTATTATTCCGTCCCTCAAGGTCAAATGATCCACCTTGCCTTTTTCGAGCCAAGGAAATCGGGAATCAAAGTTCGGAACGGAGAAGTAATCGGAGGAGGATGGATACGATTGACAAACGGCAGAGGCGCAAATCTGGTGCTCCTCAAGTATGTTGCTGATGACCTCTATTGCCATTGGGTGGTGTGCGAGGTCGAATGCATGCCGCTCGCCAATCCTGACAAAATAATTTGGCAAGTCCGGAATATCAGGGAAACACAGTTATACCGTTTGGTTTCAAAGACGCCTATTTCTACGATCAAATTCAATACGCAACGGGGATGGTCCCCGTTCACCTACAGGTTTACGGATGACGTTGCGTGGTTCTTCGCCGCTTTGATCCGTGCTGCTCTCTCAAATAATTGAAGCTCGCGGATTTTGCGCAATGGCTGGAGAAGCCCGGCAAAGTCGGCGCGAGAAATGATCCAGAGGAAAAGAGCACGAGATATAGTTGAAATGCCGTAACGATCCTAGAGGGAAGTGCCGCTCCATCTTTTCGTATCCCATCGCTTGTCCGCTCCAGGTCGTAAAACTCTTTTCTGAACCCACAGAAACTCAAATTCTAATTCCCTAGATTCAATCAGTTGCAGCGCTCATGCAAGCAAGGATGTCGGAGCCTGGGGTGGAAATCCTAGTACCAACTTCCGACTGCCCGACTCGCCAACAGCGTTGGTTCGGGCCGTGCTAACAGATTCCTAACGATCTCCTCAGGACTTTTCAGTGCTGATCCAGCGATAATTTTTTCGTTAACTCAGGGAGTACCCGCCGGCTCCGGGGAGGTTGCCATGTCGACTACGGTGTTTCTGGCAGTTTGCGTTCTCGGCCTCGACTTCATGATTTACGTACTTTTTCAGTGGACCTATGGCGACAAGCGTAGCGCAATTGCGCGTCAGGTAGCCGTTCAGAGAAATGCACTCAAGGAGCAAGTTCGCCGGACCCAGGTCCCGACAAGAGGCCCTCTTCGCGCAGCCGTTCAGCCGGCAGACGCATCTCCAAAGACAAGGCGAGCGGCCTCCAGTCAGGAGGCGACTACTACGAACAACAACTCCCCCGCCAAGGCGCTTTTCCGAATCAGGGGCATGAGCTTCCAACATAGGAGCGCATCATGCTGAAGCATACGAACATCTTCTCGGTTATCGTCGTAATTGTGTTGTTGGTCGCGATCTGGGCCATATCCCTTTAGACGGCAAGCCGCGTCACCGGCCATCTTCGTACCGGGACGCACTTTTCCCGTAAGTCTCAGGTATCCAGAGAGACTTCGTCCCAGTCTTCGTTGCTCAGGAGCCGTTCAAGGGCCCGTCGGCGTTCGTTGATAAGGTATTGAATGGGGTGGCGAGCCTTTGCCAGCCAGTTCCGAGTTTCGCATGACCCAATGAAGTTTGCGGTCACCCTGAGTGGTGCCGCTCAGAGCATGGAATTTGTCCGATTGGGATCGCGAGTCTATGGCGTCTGGATGTTTTGGATGCGTTGCTCGTCCGACGACATCAACGCGACGGCGCGCTTGAAGCTACTTACACAACCGTGGGCGACTGCCATACTCGAATAGTAATCGTTGTAACGGAATCCGCTTTCTCCGCGCCACATTGGGAATACGCTGCACGCGTTCAACCAGTCCTCGCAGACTGGAGTTATATCTAGGTATGTGTCGGCGACAAAGCCCACGACGTCTTCCCAATTGCTCGCGAAGTAGAGCTTTCTTACGGTGTGCGCCGGCTGTTTGCGGACAATGGCAGGAAGAGCTGCATAAAAGATCGCATCTTGGACGATTTCGTAACACGCGCGGTGGTCCTTGTGCCAACTTCCTTTCCAGTGAGTGACGATTGTCGAGGGCTTGCACTGGCGGATCACATCACAGACGGAAAACTTTGCTTCGTCATTTGCAGGAATTTCACCGTCAGGATAGTGAAGAAATAGAGCCTTCGCACCGAGCAACGCGGCGGCTTTTTCCGCCGCTGACTGCTGAGATGCTCCGTACTGTTGAGGTGGGATGGATGGTGAACCTCGCTCGCCCAAGGAAAGGCTCAAAAAGTAGCCTTTGCTTTTGGAAAGAGTGGCAACGGCGACGGGCCCACCCATAGCGAAGAATGCGTCGCCGGGATGCGCGGCGATCACTAATACGTTCGAGAAGTCTCGATCCTGCGAGCCGGAAGTTGTGTTTGATGGACGACCTGGTAACTGGGCGGCGTCGAAGAATCCCCTTCTCGCTGAGAGGGCTACCGCACCGCGACTGGCCATTGTAAGAAAGTCACGCCGTGTTGGAGACATGCTTCGTCCCTCCTTTCACGTTTTGTGAAGAAATATCCGCTTATCTGCGTAAGCACAACGAAATCGTGTAAAAGAGAACACGCCATCTTAGCGGCTGCGGCGCCCGCCCATGCGACCAATTGAAACTGCCAATCGTGCCACCCCTAATAAATTTGCACGCGATCCCAAAGGGCTGGTCACGATTCGGACGCGGCTGGCCGCAATTGGTTGCGCTCGTTCCTTCACGGCTATCCGCAGTGCATCCAGAAACAAATCACTCGCTTTGGCCAGTCCTCCACCGATTATGACAATCTCCGGATCAAACAAACTCACGAGATTTGCCACGCCATAGCCCAACATTCGTCCCGCTTCAAGATAGATGTTGATGGACCTGCGGTCGCCGCGCCTGGCTGCGTCGGCTATGTCTTGTGCATTCATAGCCCTACCCGCACGCGCTATAGCCGGCCCGGCCGCCAGCGACTCCAACTGACCGACGTTTTGTGCTTGCCTTCCATAGGTTTCGGCCACCACCATCCATCCCGCACAGCCAGAAAGTTCATGCGCGCCACGCACCAAGTTGCCGCCGCTCAATATCCCGGCGCCGATTCCCGTTCCTAACATCAATACAATTGCATCGCTCTTTCCTCGTGCCGCGCCGCGCCAGGCCTCGCCGAGCACAGCTGCGTTGCGGTCGCTTTCGACGATGACCGGCAGTCCGAGAGCACGTTTCAGCCGCCCTGCCAACGGCATCCTTCTCCATCCCTTCAAATTCGGAGCCCACACCGTGCCGTCCCTCCGCACCAGGCCCGGCACCGCCACACCTATTCCCGAGATTTTGTTCTTCCCTCCTTTCGCACCGATCAACTCACGGGTGAATTCTACGATCTGATGCACCGGTGCCAAGGAAGAACTCGTGTCCACAGCGAGGATAGTCTGCTTCGACATTTCACCCTTGCTGTCCACGAGCGCGGCTGCAAGCTTGGTACCACCCAAATCGAAGGCGACCACATGGTTGTCTACCATCGCGTTCATTCACCACTCGAAACGCCCGTCTGCCCACACCTGGTCGATAGAATTCTCCAGGCCAAAACGCATGTCGCCGCTGCCCCCGTCAGCGGAACCATCATTCCGTAGCGAACTCCCCACGCTTGCGAAACCTGTCCCACCGCCCACGGGAACGACATTCCTCCGAGCAAGGCGATGCCGAAGATGAGTCCAAATACAGTCCCCGCCAATTTCCGGTAGTTATCGCCCGCGATGGCAAGCGCTGTCGGAAACACACCTGCGTAGGAAAATCCGAGAACCAGCACTCCCAATCCCAACATGATTTCCGAGCGATTCCTTAACAAAAGCGCAGTACCGAAAAGGGCCCCCACAGCGCTAGCCAAGACCAACCGTTCTTTGCTGGCGAATTTTAGCAATTGCGAGACGACGAGTCTGCCGGCCATCAGCGCAGCCCAATAGCCCGCCAGAATGAATGTGGCCGCCCGCGCCGGAACTCCTGCTTCTCCAGCGTAGGTTGAGGTCCAACCCGCGATGCTTGCTTCGTTTCCCGATTGGCAGAACAATAGAAATCCAACAACCAGGACGCCAGGATACCGGGCGACCTGCAGGGCCTCGCGCCAGGAGAAACTCTGCGCCGCAGCCGCGGGTGGAAAACGCAGCGCCAAAAACAGCAAGGCGCACGCGCCAGCAAGACTGGCACAAAAAAATAACTGCCGCGCGATCGAAAAGCGCTCGGCAATGGTTGCCGCCAACAAAGGGATGCACAGAGCACCAATCCCATAAAAAATGCCCAACAAATTCAACATCGGACCGCGCCGCTCATAATACAAATCGGAAATCAACGCGTTGGTCGAGGTGTTTAAGCCCCCGCCGCCACATCCGAGCAGCAACGCCGGTATAGCCGAACTCGCATAGGAATGCGCAAAAGCAAAACTCAGCATTCCGGCAGCCACCAGAGTTGCAGACCCAATCAAAATCAGCTTATTCCCTATAACATCGATCGCAGGTCCTGCCACCAATGTGGCCAAAAAAATTCCCACATACAGCACCAGGAACAGATTGCCCTGTTGCGCCAGATCTATCCGTAACCGCGTTCGCATTTCTGGAAATCCGAACAGCGTGCCGAGTACGGCCATGACAATTCCAAAAACAAAAATTCCGGTCGCCGCGCCTCCGAACAAGATTCCGCGTCGAATCATATGGGTCACGGATCACCTTTTCAAACGCTGCTCATACTCTTCGTACACACGGTTCATCTGGTCAGTAGGTATACCAACGACATTGGGCGAAACAAACACCGGGGGCGTGTAGCCCTTCGCGCCCAAATTCGCCGCCACTTGCGCAACAAATGACATGGCGATGGTGACGAATGCTATGGTCGATCCGGCGGCCACCGGAGCTTTCCAGCCGTCAATGTTGACCAAGGCGTCCTCAGCAGGCGTGCAATTGTCGATAACCATGTCAGCGACATCGGCCAATTTCTTTCCGGAAGAGTGTGTCGCGGTCCTTTTCCTGTAGTTGTCCATGGATGTGACCGCTACCGTGCTTAATCCGCGTTTCTTTGCTTCGATGAGAACTTCGATCCCGACCGCGTTCAAACCTCCGTGCGAAAAGACCAGCATCACGTCACCCTTGCGGATCGGCTCGTTCTCAAACAACACCTGAGCATATCCCTCTCTTCGCTCCAGCCACAGCAGTCCTTTCGCGCCGCCGCTGCCAATCACATTTGTCCACATCAGCCGCATATCCATCAGCGGCCGGAAACCGGGATAGGATCCGTAACGGGGAAACATATCCTGCACCGGGAGCACGGAATGGCCGCTGCCAAAAATGTGCACCAACCCGCCGTTCGAAATCACGTCGGCCATCATCGCAGATGCTTTTTGTATATTCTCCATCTCTATTTCCCAGATTTTCGCCAACACTCCACTAATCTGCTTTTGATAAACGCGAGCACTCACATCGACCTCCCTTACGATTTTTGCGGTTCAACTCAACATGAATCCAGTAAACCCTCACAGCTTGGGTCGTCAATTCTGCCGAACTGGCGAGGCGTCTATATGTTGTCAACTCATCTCATCTGAAATCCACATCGGCGGTTACCGCGTTTATAAGGTATGTGCATTCCTTCCGAAGTGCGCTGCAAATCGGGCAGCCTCAATCTTTGATATCTCCGGGCATTTCATCGGGAATGTGGAAGGAATTCTGCCGGCAAAGGATTCTCTGGCCTTTGGCCCATGCCGCTCTCCTTTTTATGAGCAGTGCGGATTAGCCGCGCACCAGGGTGGAAAAGCGAGCGCATGCGATGCCAATCCCGTTTCTGACCGGCAGGACCTGAAATAAAATCGTAAGCCGCCGCAATAGTGGCATCAGGAGAAGTTACATCCACCTGGTTTGCCGCAGGGGATGCAGCAGTCGGTGGCGGCACAACGACAGTTCGAGGCGGTGCGTGGTTTTGCCCAAAACTCGCGCTCACAGTCAATACGAAGCACGGTCCAACTAGAGCCATGCGCTGCATTCGCAACATTGTAGTCTTCTTGCAACACGATCTTGCATCCGAGTCAGAGGTTGTAAACATAGAGCATCGTCTTGATCGGTGCCGGCACACGAAGAGGACGGAATGAGATCGAACGCAAGGATTCCTAATACAAGGAAAGGATTGCAATGTCAAATGATTGGGGGCCGCAAGAGGGAAAAGTCTGCCGTAATCCTCGCACAGCCCTTGCATTGCTATCCTACGCTAGCCGTTTTAGGGCGCCTGCAAGTTGATATTCCTCAAAAAGTAGCGAAATATTTGTCATCTTGAACTAGACAGCCGAAACAAAACGATATAAATAGTAACAGTTCGATAGTCGTTTAGCGCTTTTCTCCGCAACTCCAGGAGCATCCCTACCTGGCGAGTGCATGGCTCAACTTGACGGCGCGATGGCTGGAGATGTGAATCTGGCACTCCAGCAGATTGCTGCCGTGACCTCGGGCCGAACGAATATCCGGTCTGAAGAAGAGGAACCGCCGTGAGGAATACCGGATTAATGGTTGATATTGCCGCCATGCAATTGTGGTCCTGGCACCGCCGGTGTGATCAATTTGACGGTGATCTAGCCAACTCGGGCGAAGTCGAATCGAAGGATTAAGGAGGAGATAATTGCGATGCAGCGTAGAGATTTTATAAAAAGTACCGTTACCGTCGCTGCGGCTGCAGAACTTGGAGTGGGTAAGGCGCGGGCGAAGGTACCCGCCCACAACTGGGGAAACTACGACTTCGGCTCTGGTCCCCATGTGGCCGATCGCCTCAATCAGGGTCCCTTCCCTCAATACGCACCCGATGCCGTCATTCCCACTGACGACGTGGTGATGACCACTACTCCTTCGGACGACGTCGTGCCGAACTATGGCAAGGGACTGGTCACCTATATCACAGCAGACAGTGGCACAGAGGAGATCAAGTCAGACAATATTCCTCAGGCGATCGAAGACCTGGTTCGATTTCCCTTGGGCCAGCAGCTTTATATCCGTCCAACCTGGAGAGAAATACAGCCGCGGCCTGGACGCCTAGAGATGCCCGACTATCTGAAGCTCGTCTTTGAATTGGCGAAGAAGAACAACAAGCGGGTCGGATTGCGGGTGCAGATGTGCGCTCCAGACTATACACACGAAGCGGCCCTCCCGGATTTTGTCCTCGACAAAGTGCCGAAAGTTGATCTGGTGCTTAGCGATCAGGAAAGCAGCGCTTCGGCGCAAAGATATTTGCAGAACCCGCATTCCCGGTATCAGCCGCGGTATGACCATCCTTTTTTTCAGCAGGCATTCAAAGAACTGGTTGGCCTATTGGCAGCGGAATTCGATGGCCATCCGCTCATCGAGTTTATCGATACCTTCATGTATGGCTTTTGGGGTGAAGGGCACACCTGGCCGTTTGGCAACAATCCTTTCCCTGATTACCAGACAGCTGAGCGCACCTGGACCAGCATGCTCGAAGTCCAGCTCGAGCACTTTTCGAAGACTCCTCTGCTGACCAATACGCAACCGGACTTTAGCCGGGTTGGTAATTCAGAACTGGTGGACCGCACAGTCCGCAGCAACAATTGGATTCGGAGCGACACCATCTTTATTGAGAACGAGCAGATTGAAGCGCTCAGCAATCGCCCACCCTGGATCGCGGCATTGCTCGAGCAGGGGCTTCCGGGTAAACCTCCCGATCCACGCGTCGCAGACCAAGGGATATCCCCGGCAGAGAACATGATCGCTCATGTCATTGATGTCGGGGCGAATTACTGGTCGCTCTGGAACTTTCACCAGATCAGCGCCAAGAATCTGATGAGTTACTACCAGGCTTATCCGGTAGCGTTCGATCGGGTCAGTCGCCGAATTGGCTATCGGGTGAGGCCGTCTTTCATCTGGAGCTATAAGGACGATGGTTACCTGGGGCTAATTGTCGGCTTCGCAAATGACGGCATCGCGGGTGTGCCGGGCGTATTGAGGGTGACCGTGGAAAGCCCGGACGGAAAGATGCTCAAGAGCGGTTGTCTGGACGCTGGTTACCCGTTACCGGGCAAGATTCGGCAGGCACAGTTCGTGGTTCCGAACGTCACGGATTGGAAAGGATTGAAACTTAGAGCTGAGATTGAGGTAAAGGGAATGCGCTATCCCGTACGGTGGGCTTGTCACCAGACACTGAATGATGACGGCTCGCTCACACTGCGTCCCAACCTCCGTCAGCCGGTCTAGGCTGTGGTTGTTCTGATCCAAGAGGCGCGCGAATTCCCATACATCACGGGAACAATGCGGCGGACGGATTTTGCCACCGCTACCCACGGTGATTTTTGCCCGCATGTTCGCCTACGATAACGTTGGAGTGACATTGGAAGAAGTCTACACCGCAGCTCGGGACTGTCGACAAGCTCCAACGGCCACTGGACTCCAAACTTCGATAGGAATGTCTCGAAGAGAATATACGTTACCAACCGGGGATCTCGCGAGAGGCACCGCCGGCAGCAAACTATCAGTGATTAAATAGGTGTTTTTCCAGCCGCGGAAACGTTCCACCGTTTTTTGTGGCTGCGGCTCCCGGCAGACGTCTAGGACGTCCACGTCGGACCAGTACATGATGTATAAGTATGCGAGCCGTTTGACACATTCCCCAGATCCTGGGCCACAAGCGAAAAATCTCGTCAACGGCTTCTGCGACGTCCCGTCGTCAAGAGCCACGATGATGAGGCCATTCTTATCAACCACTCCCCGCAGATCGTCGCCAGTTTGTCGAAGCGGCAATTGTACCGAACTACTTAATCCGTTGAACTGCAGCGGATCGATCCAATTCTCCAAAATGTTTTTGTGGACATACAGCAACAGCATCGCCACGGACGTCAGCGCCAAAACGCTAGACGTGACCATTTTCGATTCGAACCTCATCAGGAACCGTAGGGTCAGCGCAACCGCCAGGATGGCGATCACGATAAGAAATCCGAACCAGTACGGATGTTCGCTCCAGCGGCTCCAAACCACCAGGCCTCCAACGCTCCGGAATAAAAGCGCCGTTTGCCATACAAGGTACGCCGCCAAAGAACTACCACAAAGCGCGAGCACCAAACGAAATTGGCCGCTTTGCATCAGACTTTCTACCGTCAGAGGGATTAGGAGCGCGATGGCCGGGACCACCGCAAAAATGAAATTATCAATCTTGCTGACTCCGAAGCTGAGCGGCACGAGGTAAGCCAGAACCCAGATGCTCAGCGTGTGTCCTGGCGTGCCGGGTCGACATCGTGTCAAGGCCCAGCCAATCGAAAAATAAGCAAATGGAATTAGTGCTGGGACGAGAATCTGGGGCAAGGAATGTGTAAAGTAGAAGTGCCAGGGCGATGCGTGACCTTCTATATTTCGAAATAAATGAAGCAACTGCGCCTGCTGTTCGTAAACGGACTCAACTGGGTGGTACACCAGCCAGTACAAACTCTGTGGAAGCACGACGATGGCAAACACAACAATGGACTCGAGAGAGGGGATAAGGTCACGGATGCTGCCCGCTAGGATTGCGACTACCACTAGAACTGCGAACGGCGCGAGCGCCAATCCGCCCTTACACAGATAAGCCAAGCCGACGACCAAGCCGAGCCACCGCAAAGTAGTAGTAGATTTGCTTTGAGTCCAGTCCAAGATAAGATAAAGCGCCAGCGAAGCGAAGAACGCGAAGAACAGATCAGGGAACCCACTATAGGTCTTTCCGTGAACGAGTGTGTTCGTGAACGGACTCAGGCTAAAGATAGCTGCGCCAAACAGTCCAATATTGTCGTTAAGAAATTTGGAACCAATAAGATAGATGACCACAACGGTTAGCAACGCAAAAATCGCACCCGAAAGCCGGAACGCCCATAGAGAACCTCCCAAGAGTTTATAGATGGCTGCAGTCGCGTAAAATGGAAGCAATGGCTTGTGAAGCCAAAGGGTATTATTTCCCCAGTCCCGGTAGTCGGTTCCAAGCTCTGATCTGTGTAGTCGGGGTAAACAGCAATGTTCCGCCAGGTTCTTGACCACGTTCACGTGAACTACTTCGTCCCAAGTAGTGATGTTAGGCGTACCCAGGTTCTGCAGGAACAGAACGCAGCTTGTCAGTAGGAGACATGTTAGGGCTATCCAGCTAATGCGTGGTCGGTCAGTCGCCTTGTTAGTACGCAACCCAATCCTCCTTCGAGGCTTGCAAGGGGGAGGGTTGTACCTAGCAACTTCCGCGGGAAAATCTGGTTAATTCTACACCGAAAGCTGTGGATCTTCCACGATGATAAAGTATTTCTGCAGATCAGACGCTCCGCCGCTACCGGCCACCTCAGCAAACAAAAGGCTGAAATTCTTGGAAGACAGAGAGAGTGTCTAAGCTGGCGCTCAAAAACAGCGTGTTTCCTGTGCCGGAAGGGCTGGTCCGCGGGGAAGCGCCTCCCTCAGACGGCGGTCCCTACAAGGAGCTACTCCGGGCCCTGATCGGTGGTGGGGTAGGGCGAAAGATTTGGCATGGCGCTGTTGTCGGGTTCGAGGAGCCAAATCTGGCGGTTGCGAAAATACGCCAGTAGCGTAGCCATCGACACGCCTGGAACCTCGCGGGCCCAGACGATTTTGGAGTGGTCAATGTCAGCGCGGTTATACACCCACTCCTCATGGGCGTTGTGTCGAACCGAATAGCGGACGATGACAAGGTGTTGGCCGGGAGCGGCATCCAATTGCTCTATGATTCGACTCCGTCGCTCCATGTTCAGGAACGACATCGAGTGTGAGTCATGGAAAGGAACAAGAATCACCGCAAATACGACGACAGCTCGAGCAAGCTCGATTCCCACCGCACGCCTGCCGAGCCGCCACTGTCGCAGGTGCCGGATTCCCTGGGTAATTATGGCAAACAGGGTTGCGGTCAGCGGCGCGGCGTAATGAGGATGAAACAACACCACCACCATGAACCCAGCGATACAGATGCCGCTCTGCCAAATCAGCAGCCGCACGCGGCGGTCGCGTAACAACCACGGAACGGTAAGCAGCGGCAAGCACAGCTCGGGCCACAGAAAATAGCCCACCGAGTTTCTCGCGCGATTAACCCAGGCCTCGCGGATTTCTCGGACGCCACTCGGTTGAGCAACAAACTGCCACCATTTGTTGTAGTAGTCATCGAACTGGGCATTTTGGAAGTGGATAGGCGGCCGCATGCTTTGCCCCACGAACTGAGGAATGGTGAAGTGGCTCTCGACGTTGAGGACGTACGGGAACAGGAAACAGTTTCCGGTCCCGCGCCAGTTATAGTAGCCGTCGAACGCTAGGCATAGAGCCCCGACCGCGCACAGAGGAAGCAGCAAGCGGCGCAAGCGCTGCTGCCAATTGTCGGTCGCGCCTCGAAAAAGCCAGTATAGGAGTGCGGCTGCCACAGGAAAGCAGAAAACTAGTCCCTCGAAAGGTCGACTGTTCGCCAGGATGGCTGCGCCCACGCCCAAGATGACGACGTCGTGAGCGTGTCGAAACCGCATGATTCGTGGGAGAGCTCCAATCACTAAGGCTCCGCCAATAGCGGCAACAGCACCACCCCAGTAGCTGTTGATCCAATAGCCAAAAAGCGCAAGTCGAAGCACAACTAGAATTCCGCCGAGTAACGCCCAACGGGCGGGCAACCACCCTTGAAGAGCCCAGAGTATTGCAGCGCACATTGCTGCCGTACTCAGCAGCACACCGATCCACGGATGGCCGAGAATTTGGCCTAGCGCCAGGATTGCGCCTTGTGCAGGAGGGTAGATAGACATGTAGGTGGGTTGCTGATTCACGTGGAAGGTATCGAAGTAGGCCCGCATCGGGTGTGGGGGGTTAGTCAGCCGGCCGTGGGCAAACGTGTCTCCAGCAAGCAGGTAACTTAACTCATCGTGGACTCGCGGGACAGGCACCGGAACCCAGAACAGAAAGATAAGTCTAAGGACAACCGCAGTGAGGGCTACCGACGCGATCGCGAGACGCTTGTGCTCTGCGAATCGGGACCCAAAGCGCTCGACCCTCGTAAACAGCTGGCTTCCGAGCATCGGCATGCAGGCAACGACAATAAGACCGGCCAGGACGGAAAGTCCTGTCCAGACTCCCAAATGCCGGATTTCTCCTAGAGGTCTCACAAACCCTCGTTGACCGCCAAGCACGACGAGTTGTGTGCCGGAAGCTAGCTGAATGATTTAGGCTGGAACTTTTAGCATAGCGCAATGGGTTCCCAGAGGATATGACTCTGGTGATAGGAGACAAGGATAGGGCGTGAAAGTATAGAGACGACCCAGGACGACCCAGGCTAGCGCCCCGGATGCCCGTTGCGTCCAGATTATGGCAAGGCCAGCATGGCCCCATTTTCTAAAGTTGCTATAGGGTAAGGTTTTCTACCGATTGTTTCTGACCAAAGATGGCGCTATGAGGTGGAGTGTTTCGGAGATTCCCAGCACCGGTCTAGGAAAGCTTTCTGTCGATGCTGGCGAGTCTTGCTTACGGCGCCAGCTGTAGTTCTTCCGCGAAAGACGTTCGGGCAATACGCTTTACGACTATGCGAGTTAGGGCTATAGCTCTCTCGGAAAACAACATTGGAATCACAACTAGTTCTGCGTTTTCCTATAATGCTAGCGGTGTGCTTGAAACCAGCGCCAACTTCGAGAACCCAGCGCAGCCCGCGCAACAAGTTGCGGAGCCTTTGCAAATGTCCCCGCGTGCAGGGCCACGGTGAATCGCTAACTTCACCCCTGCGCTGCGGAAGCCAAGACCTACGGCTACCAGATTCCTAGCACAACGAATGTCTACGACCCGCTCTATCCGGAATGGCTATGTACGGTAACGAATCTATCAACGGGATTGGTGACGCCTGGTATCCGACAGGGAGCACCATTCATTGAGAAAACCATTTTACCTCCCACTCTTGATTGTCTTTGCCAGCGCAGCTCACGCGGCTGGCGGACTATGTCCCACGGGAGCGGACTATTACAATGCTGCTGGGACGTCGTTAGTCACCCTCGGGGGTCTTGGCATCACCCACTGCTACTACATCGCGGCAAGTGGTTCTGACTTCAACTCCGGCACAACAGAAACGGCACCTTGGGCGCACCTACCCGGGATGTCAACCTGCACAGCCAATTGTCTCACATTAAAAAACGCAGGTGTTTTAGCCGGAACGGGTTTCATTCTCCGCGGTGGTGACACCTGGAATGGCTCCGATTTGGGCATTTACTGGCCTTGGGGTGGAACATCTACCAACCCCGTTTACATCGGAGTGGACTTGGCATGGTATTCGGGAGGCTCCTGGAGTCGTCCCATCTGGACCTGCGGCGGTGTTGCGTGCATAGCCAATGCGGGGTATTTCTTCCAAACGCCCACGAACAAGTCTTATGACATATTGGACGACATCGAGTTTACAGGATTGGTGGATACTGGAAACACTCCCGTTTATATCGCAATGTATGGAACCTATCAGACCGTCGAGCGAATTTACGTCCACGGATGGAACACCACCCTAACCACGAAAAATTCAGCGTCACAGGCCCTCACTTTTACCGCTGGTTCAAATAATATTGGCGACACGATACGTTACAGCGTATTCGACGGCGCAGACACAGCGAAAAACATGATGTTCGTTACCCACACGGGGACACCAGTTGCTTACGGGAACGTCCTAACCAATGTATACACCGGGTTCGATGGTTGCGGCGACGATTGGCACGACAACCTTTTGGATAACGCGATGGTCGAAGGCGTTGTCACCGGGCATCAGGATGGTCTCTATCACTATACGCAGTGCAACAACCCGAATAGTCTTATCTACAACAATGTCATCCGAAACGCGACCAACCCGTCGACGGCAGGTGCGGTGAAGCTGTGGATAAACGGCAACGGGCCTTGCCCGTTTCCTTCCTGTACGAGCTACATGTTCAACAACATCATTTACGACACCTTTCCGGGCAACACCTTCGATACCGGAGGCCACTTCGCCCAAAATTACGGTACTTGGTACATTTTCAACAACACCATCGAGTGCGGGACGGATTCGGTCGAAGGCCACTGCTCCGAGTTAGGCGATAACGGAAATGTCGAGGCAAGCTCCAGAACGTCGAACACTATTGGCACTGGTTCAAAGACATTTAAGGTTCAATCGGGACTGAGTTTAAGCTTTTTCACTCCCGGCTCGCCGTTTCTTGTTTGGCCGACCGGAAATCCGTCAATCTACATGGCGGGCAGAGTGATCTCCTTTAGTGGATCGATCGGAAAGAACCTTGTCGCCAATATCACTTCTACGAGCGGCAGTGGAGTGTATTCAAGTTGGACGATGGGTGGAACAATGATCCTAATCAGGTCAAACAACCACTATATTTCTACTGGAAGTCTCCACAACAACTGCACGCACTATACCTGCTCGCAAACGAATGATCTCGCGCAGACGCTTTCGCGGGCCAAAGCTCAAGGCTATACTTCAAAGAGCGCTTACGCATTTCAGCCCGCGAGCGCGAGCGGTTCCACGGTTGGAACAGGTACAACGGAATCTTCTCTATGCGCGGCAGTCGGCGCCATTGATGCGAACGCTGGAACGGCCTGTGGAAACGCTACGGGCTATGCGTGCAGTTACAATCCTACAAATCACACGGTTACCTGCCCGGCCCTGATGCCTTTATCCCGTGGCAGCGCCTGGGATAAAGGAGCCTATGAGTACAACGGCACGCCCGCTGTCGCTACACCAAACTTCTCGCCGACAGCGGGAATACCAGCACGCCCACGACGAGGCACTGCACAGTAGTGAACGTCACGGGCACCGGCTATCTCCGGGCCTACGCCACGCGTCAGCACGAAGGAGTGCTTTGTGTACAAAGACTCAGAGACCGGGCCCAAGAAATCGGCCTCACGGCAGGGGTGCAATCCAATCACCGGGTTGGGACAGGCGGGACAAAAGGAGAGAGGCGCTCGTCAACCTCACAAGCGCCTCCTCTACTGCGTCAACGTAAACCGTACCTCACTGGATCACCTCCTTCTCGGCAAGAACGCCGATGTCGACAAGAATGTCGAGTGCTACGAGTATAGCGCGGCATCGGCGAGATGTCAGAACAGGCCTCCGGCAGCGCCACCAATCGGGATTTCGCTGCGAACGATCAACGTGTCGTCATGGTCGCCCGATAGCAAGAAGCTGGCGTTTGTCAGCTATCAACTCCGTCCATGAGAAGCATGCATGTCAAGTATCAGAGTAACCGGTGATGTGCTTCAGAATGCTGCCTCCCATTAGGTCCATGCTTCAGTCGTCCCGTCCGGTGGCGGTCGGTTGAAGCGCGGGCAACGAGCTTGTGTGGAACGATGACCGTCTTGTTTCTCAAGTTTTTTCTCGATTCGATCCGGTCCAGAAGCAATTTTCCAGCTGCCCTTCCAATCTCATCGGGCCCCTGATCGATACTGCTAAGCGGTACGGAGAGCATATCCGCGTAGTTGATGTTGCCAGCGCCGACAACGGCTATATCTTGCGGGACCTTTCGGCCGGCATGCTGCACAGCCTCAATGGCGCCGACCGCGACCGGGTCGTTATAGCAAAACACGCCATCGACTTTGACTCCAGACTCCAACAAGCCGTGCATCGCGGCGTAGCCGCTTTGTTTCTGGAAGCCGGCTTCGACGATATAGTCCTGCAAAATAGGAAATCCATGACAGTCGAGCGCCAAACAGTAGCCATTTAAACGGTCGTTTGCGATTCCGACCTGTGGGCCCCGCAGGTGGACGATATTGCGGCAGCCTTGAGCGATCAGGTGCTCCGTTGCCATCTTGCCAATTCCAACGTGGTCGACGCCAACATAACTTGCTTTCACTTTGGGTACAAGGCGATCGATGAGAACCAAGGGAACTTGGCGCTCACGAATGTCTTTAAAAAAATCAGAATGACCATTGGTTTGTGCGGACGCCAGGATAAGCCCGTCCACCCGCCGGGCGATCATCGCTTGCGCTTCACTGACTTCGATTTCGCAGTCCTCATCAAAATAGGAAATTAAGGCGTGATAACCCCTCGCTCGCGCCGTCTGCGCAACCGATTTTGCGATTTGTGCGAAGAAGGGGTGAGTGAAATCCGGCAACAGGAGACCGATCGTAAAGGTACGGCGGGTCGCCAGGCTGCGGGCGATCAGATTGGGCTGATAGTTCAATTCGCGGCAACGCTGAAGAACCCGCAACTTCGTTTTTTCGCTGATCCTGCCCTGGTTGCGGAGCACCTTGGAGACGGTCACAACGGAGACGTTCAATTCCTCGGCGATGTCCGACATTTTGACGGCCATAGTGGAGGGAGGATAGCACGAATGGCCGTTTTGCCCTTGCTGGCCGGCCAACTGGCGGCGGGGCGAAAACAGGACATTTTTGCACGCCAGCGCCCTTTGAAGGGTCGCTCGGAAGGGCGGAAAGCACTTACTCGGTTGAGAGGTGAAACGATTTAAAAGAAGGCCCAGAAGCATGCGGCCGGCGCCGAAGCAAGAGCGGTCGCTGGGCCTCCGAAGACCGCGCCAAAGCCCCCCTTAGGGTAAACGCTAAACCTCTCTACAAAATCGTTACTTTTTCGCTTGACAGCATCGGAAACCTCGATAGAATCGCCCCATGTTGTTCGAAGGGGTGGGCCGGATTCCAGGTTTGGATTTCAGGCCAATCATTTGAACGATTGAGAAGTCGCAATCGAGTGGGGTGCTCGATGAGGCTTGTCTCGAAGCTCGCCTTTTTTCAAAAACAGACCGTTCTCAACTCGAAGATGAAATTCGGTAAGGAAGGGGTGTGTATGAGTCATCTTGCGAAAGTGTGCCTTGTCGTGTTGGCAAACCTGGCTTTCGGTCTCGTTGCCTTTGCGCAGTCCGGATCGATCACAGGAACTCTTGTGGACGCCCAAGGAGCTGCGATTGTGGGCGCAAAGGTACAAGCCATTGATCAATTCAAAAACGTGATTATGCGGGATGCAGTTTCCGGAACGGACGGAATTTTCGTCCTTCAGCCGCTGCTTTCTGGCACATACACGATTAAAGTCAACGCAAACCTAATGAAGGAGCTCGTTCGTCCCAATGTGGTTCTGGACCAGAACCAGGTCCTTGGACTGGGAACCTTAACACTCGTGGTGGGAGCCACAACGGAATCCGTTACCGTGGAGGCCACCACGCCGCTCGTGGAAACCGACACGGCCGATCACTCCAGCGGCACCATCACATCGCAACAAGTCTTGGAAACACAAGTGAACGGCCGCGATTTCCAGTCCTTGATGAAGACCCTGCCTGGGGTTGTATCGAACAACGGTTCGGATTTCCAGTTGCAGTTTAATAACACCGACCAGATGCACGTCAACGGCATGCGCGGCAGCGACAACAACGTCTTTCTAGATGGTGCGATTAACACCGACGTCGGCGCCAACGACGGCCAATACACGCAATTGAGCCTGGACGCAGTGGGCGAATTCAAGGTGGAAACAGGAAATTACAACGCCGAGTACGGACGCAATCCCGGGGTCATGATTTCCGTCAACACGAAAAGCGGTGGCCAGCAGTATCACGGCACGCTTTACGAATTCAACCGTGAAGACGGATTTGGGGCTGTGCCGTACGGCCAGACAACGACTGCGTTCTTGCGTTTCAATCAATGGGGAGCCAATATCGGCGGTCCTATCATCCTTCCTAAGGTTTCTCCTCGAAACAACAAGAAGATGTTCTTCTTCTTCAACTACGAAGGATTGCATGGCTTGCGACCGGGAAACTCTCAATTCAACAGCCAGGTAGTTCAGGGGCTCGGTCGCGGTTACTTCGTTCCCAACCCGAATATTCTTAGCGGGGATTTCTCGTCCCAATACACGGGCGGGATCGAGTGCATTACTCCTGACGCGACGCATCCCGGCGGCGCACAAGGCAGCTGTCCGACGGGGCAGGCGCAGAATCCTTTCGGGTATGAAAACGGCCAAATTTTTCACCCTGGAACCTTGACATACACAAATGCCGGGCAGGCCTACCAGGGCGTCCCTTATGCGAACAACCAGATCCCGACGACTCCTACGGCGGCCTGCCCTGCCGGTACCTGCGCTTTCGACAACCAAGCGGCAGCGTGGATCAAATACTGGGAGGGCACGGCGTACGCCCTCGGCAAGGCGGTGCCGTACAACGGGACTGCCACGACAGCGCAAAAATATTTCGTTCCCTACAACGAAACCTATACGCTGTTTAAACGTCAGCTCGTGACCCGCTACGACTGGAATATTAACGCGAAGACGGACTTTTTCTTCCGTTGGGTGGACGACGCGCAGACGGAGAATTATCACAACCTCTTCGACTACGGCGACTACCCGATCCTCCCGGAATATCGCAAAAAGCCGGGATCGAGCTGGTCCTGGAACCTGGTAAACACGATTTCACCGACGATCACCAACGAATTCATTTTCAGCTACAACCACCTGACCCAGGTGGTGGACATCGTGCCGGGGACGCCCGCATCGCTGTATAACTTCCAGGACCTTGGCTTCACCTTCGGGCAGCTCTACCCTTCTTCCAACCTGGATGACCGGGCGCCCGTAATCGATTGCTGCCAAGGCAGCCTCACGGGGCAATCTTTCCACCCCGGATGGACGAGCGAAGCCAGGACCTTCGACTGGACCGACAACGTAACGAAGATCTATGGCGTACACGCCATCAAATTTGGCGTCTTCTACGATTACAACCAAGCCGGACAGCAGCCCGTTTGGGATGACGCGGTGTACCTCGCATTCAACACTGGCGCCAACAATCCCATGGATTCGAACAACTACCTCGCCAATACGTTGCTTGGCAACTACACGCAAGCGCAGCAAACCAACGGCGTATTCTTTGGCCAGTTCCGTTTCCACCAATTCGAGATGTATGGACAGGACAGTTGGAAGGTGAACCGCCGCCTGACGCTGGATTTTGGTCTGCGATGGGCGTACCTAGGGCCGACTTACACAGTCAAACCGTTCCTGCAAAATTATTTCGAACCTAACCTCTATAACCCCGCGGAGAAGGTGACCCTGAACACCACTCCGGGCAATTACTTCGGCGATATCTGCAGCGTCGCGCTGCAGGCTCTACCGGGAGGTCAGTGCCCGGGAGTAACCAACTTTGGCAATCCCTACAACGGAATCGTTGAAGAAAATCATGGACTGCCCCCGGGCGGTGTGAAGCATCGTTGGAATAACCTCATGCCGCGGTTCGGCTTCGCCTACGACGTCTTTGGGGACGGCAAGACGGCGATTCGCGGTGGAGCGGGCATCTTCTTCGAGCGCATCCGCCAGAACAACAACAGCTTCGACGCCCTTGGCAATCCGCCACTCAGCTACACAGCGACTGTGTTTAACGGCCAGCTGGATAATCTTGGACCACAGGATGTCAACGGTGTGTTGGCGCCCTTCTCGAGCGTGAATGCTTTCGACGAAAAGGGCAACATCCCAACCATCTACGGCTATAGCCTCGGCGTCCAGCGCGAACTACCCTGGAAGTTTGGTCTCGACGTCTCCTACGTTGGAAATACAGGCCGACATTTACTGTATTGGTATAACTTGAACTCTCTGCAAGTGGGTTGCAACGCCCTGTCCGATGGCAGCAATTCCTGCAGTCCGGCGAAACCGTCAACCTTCTATACTCCTTACACCGGCTACAACACCATCAACTGGACTTCTTTCGGTGCAAATAGCAGCTACAACTCCTTGCAAGCTAAGCTGATTCGCCGGTTCGGCAAGGACCTTACTCTCAGCGCCAACTTCGTCTGGAGCAAAACCATGGACTTGGAAGATGCCGACAACGGAAACATCAACGCGACGAACGGCGGCGGCCAGGTTTTGACCGATCCTTACCATCCCTATCGAGATTGGGCTCGCGCAGGGTTTGATCGCGCGCGCACTTTCAATCTCGATTCCATCTATATTTTGCCCAGTCCGGTAAAAGAGGGCCCACTGAAGTACCTGGCCAATGGATGGCAGTGGGGCGCACTATGGAAGTGGTGGAGCGGTACACCTCTGGACGTCACAATGAACGGTGGTTCCGGGCCGTACACCGGTAACGCTGGTAACTTTATCGGTGTAATCCGGCCGGACCTGATTAAGGGCGTGAATCCCTACCTCGGCAGGAACACCAGCACGTGGCTGAATCCGGCCGCTTTTATGGCGCCGGCAATCGGCACGGTGGGAGACATCGGCAGGAACGCCTTCACCGGCCCGGGAATCAACAACTGGGATATGTCCCTGTTCAAGAACTTCGCGTTCAGAGAACACATGAGCCTGCAACTTCGTTGGGAAGTGTACAACGTCTTCAACCACCCACAACCGAACAACGCCATCACTACCTTCGCGGCCACCGGCCCCGGAGCGCCTGCTGACCTGAACGTCGGAGGCCTGCCGCCAGGCTCTGTAAACGGCTTCCGCGATCCGCGTAGCATGCAGATAGGCGCAAAGTTCTACTTCTGAGTCCTCAACCCCCAAAAAGGCCGCGCTTGCAGTCGAGGCAGCACGGCCTTTCTTTTTCAGTGCTAGACTCGCAGAGAGAAACTGAACCAAGATGGCTGGCGTGAGAACGTACGCTGCTGGTTATCTCCTCGGTGTCGCGCTCTTCTGTTTTCAAGGCCGGACGGACGAGCAAACCGAGAAGGCATTCGTGCGTGCTTCGGAAGCGCTCCGCTCGGGCGACTATCCGGCGGCTGAAGCTGGCTTCCGAGAGGTGTTGCGCGCGGAACCAAACAACGTGAGCGCTATGGGCAATCTCGGCGTCATCTATTCACGGACGCTGCACTACGCCAAGGCTATTGAGATTTACAAACGGGCCCTTACTGTTAGTCCCCACGAGCGCGGAATCCTGTTGAACCTAGGACTCGCTTATCTGAAGCAGGATGACTATGCGCGCGCCTTGCCGTATTTCCGCACGCTCCACGCCATGAACGCGACGGACGGGCAGTCGGCGACACTTTATGCCACATGTCTCGTGTACAGCGGACAGCCAAACGCGGCGCTTGAAGTATTGAAGCCGCTGGAGGCAGCGAATCCCGACCCGGCTACGCTCTATCTGCTCGGTGTCGCTTATACACGGGCGGGCCAGGCATCCAATGGCGCACAAGCGTTCGCGAAAATGTTGAGCACCGAAGAGACCAAGGCGCAGGCTAATTTTGTGCTCGGGCGCGCCTACTATGATTCGGACCGTTTTGAAGAGGCGGAGCAGTCCTTTAAGGAAGTCCTCGCGGAGAATCCAAACTTTCCCGGGGCACGCCGAGAACTGGGCAAGGTGTATATCAGCATGCGTCGCAATCCGGAGGCGGAAACTCAACTTCAAGCGGCATTGAAAGATGATCCCGACGATGGCGGCGCGCTTTATTTTCTTGGCGCGCTCTATGTGCAGACCGAGCAGTACGACAAAGGTTTGCCATTACTGGAACGTGCCCAGAAATTGACGCCTGATTGTTGGGCGGCTCTTTTTTATATCGGAAAAGCAAAGCTGAAACTGGGCGACGCGAAAACCGCAGTCGCCTATCTGCAGCGGGCCGCGGAACTCAACCCCGACGAGGATTCTTTGTTCTATCTGCTGTCAAAAGGGCTTCGTGTCCTTGGGCGCGACGAGGAGGCAAAGAAAGCCCTGCAGCGGGTCAGCGAACTTCATGCGACGACTCTCGATGCACAGAAACGAGCGCTTCAGGACGCGCACGTCGTCGGGACACGGTGACGCTACGACGATGTTTGCGAGGTACGCTAGACTTACAACGCCCAATGTTAGGGGATCCTGTTGGCTCGTTTTTGCAGCATTCTAGGCTTGCTCATTTGGGCGGCGTTTCTTCTTCCCTGCCGATCCTTCGCGCAAGGAATTAGTCAGGGAGTACCGCCTCCGGCCTCGGCGAAGACAATCAAGTGCAAGGACCGGCCGATTCCACAGTTTGAAGACGTCACAGAAAAAGCGGGGATTCATTTTTCTCACAATTCCTCGCCCGAATCCCGTTACATCCTCGAATCCATGGGCGCTGGCGTTTTGCTGCTGGACTATGATCGCGACGGATGGCTGGACATCTATTTCACCAACGCTCCGACCATCAACGAGGCATTGAAAGGACAGAAGGCGACGGGCGCTCTGTACCACAACAATCATGACGGCACGTTCACCGACGTAACGGAAAAAGCCGGCGTAGGCGCGCCTTGCCACGCTATGGGTGGAGCAGTAGCCGACTACAACAATGACGGGTGGCCGGATATTTATGTCACCTGCTATGGCGGCAACGTGCTCTATCGCAATAATGGGGACGGAACGTTTACGGATGTGACCAAAACGGCGGGCGTGTCGGACGGCCGCTGGTCAACCGGCGCGGGCTTCGGCGACTACGACGGCGACGGTTTCGTCGACCTGATGGTCGCGAACTACGTCGATTTTGATATTCACCATCCCCCGGCGTTCGGCAGCGGCACAACGTGCCGGTTCATGGGCGTCGACGTGCAGTGCGGTCCGCGAGGGTTGAAGGGCTCCGGAGATTCGCTGTTTCACAATAATGGCGACGGCACATTCACGGATGTTTCAAAAAAAGCCGGGGTGGATGATCCGCGCGGCTTTTATGGTCTAGGGCTTCTCTGGTCGGACTTCAATAACACCGGGCGCCCCGATATTTACGTCGCGAATGATTCGACCGCGGCTTTCTTGTATCGCAATGATGGCAAGGGTAAGTTCACAGACATTGGATTGGAATCGGGCACTGCGCTTGGCGAAGACGGGCATGAACAGGCGGGCATGGGCGTGGCGACAGGCGATTACCTTCACACAGGCCGCCCATCGTTGGCGGTGACGGATTTTTCCATGGATAACACCCCGCTCTATCGCAACGATGGCAATTGGGAATTTGAGGATGTCTCCTATTCATCGGGCATCGGTTTGCCTTCCGTGCCGCTTGTGAAGTGGGGCATCGCTTTCGTGGATTTGGACAACGACGGCTGGCTGGACTTATTCACCGTTGCCGGTCACGTCTACCCGCAGGCAGACAATCTCCCTTCCGGTGCGAGATATCGCGAACCCAAGTTGCTCCAGTTCAACTTGGGGAACGGCACGTTCTGCGACGCCAGCGATCAGGCTGGGCCTGCGATTTTGGAACCGCGGGTTTCGCGCGGCTTGGCGGTAGGCGACGTTTTTAACGACGGAAACATGGACCTGGTGGTGGAAGACCTGGTCGGCAGCCCCATGATCCTTCGCAATCACGGGCTTCGCGGTCGTCATTGGGTGAGTTTCGAACTGGCCGGAACGAAGAGCAACCGCATGGCCATCGGAGCGCGATTGAAAATCGTGGCCGGCGGAGTGACGCAGACGGCGGAAATTCAGAGCGGCGGTAGCTATCTTTCCATGAACGACACGCGAGTTCACTTTGGATTGGACAAGGGCACCAAGATCGACAGTGTCGAGATTCACTGGCCGTCGGGAGTAGTGGAAACTTTGAAGAATCTGGAAGCCGACAAATTCTACTGCGTCCTTGAAGGTCAGGGCATCGTGCCCGCGGAAAAGATTCATCCGTCCAGTCCGTCGCCAGCGAATTAATTGCCGCCGCTTTGTTTTGCAGCGGTTGGCAGCTTCAGGTTTAAGTCACCTGTTCTCCCCCGAGCAGTGCATAGTCGAGTTCATACTTTTGCATTTTTTGCGGAATCCCACTTGCAGAAGTCTGCGAATGCGGAGAATCGCGAAATGTCCATGCCCATCGCGGCTCTGGGAATCCGTACACCACCACCGCCGCAATCAGTCGAGACATGAAAGGTAAAAATATGTTTTGCGCTGTTCCGCCTTAGCTTCGACAATTCGTCAGTGTGTCATCGCATAGACGACGTAGTTGATTCCGATACGCATTCCGAGAGCCGAAAAACGCTCGGGATATGCCGGGCGGTCCGACCATTCCCATGAATCTCCGATGTCGGAATTGTAAGAGATGGCGACCATGATGCGGCCCTTATCATCGTAGATGGCGCGCCAGCGAGCTCCCTTGCCATCGTCGGGCCCCTGCGGATAATCCGGCACTTTGTAGCCACGCCGCAAATGCGCCTGGCCGGGAATCTGATAGCGGTCGTCGAGATCGAACAGCGTGTGAAAGATCGGGTCGTTGTCCGGGATATCGACGATCGGACGATCCGGAAAAACCATCCGCATCCGCTCCACAAACATCTGCCACTCGTACGCTCCATGAAAATCGTCCGCCATTAAGAAACCTCCGCGCAATAGGTAGTCCCGCAACACGTTCGCCTGGTGTTGAGTGATTCCCCACTCGCCCACCTGCACGGCGTAAAGCCATGGCCAATTGTAGACCTCGTCGCCATCATCGAGATTCACGTCCTGTTCGACCGACCGCGCATCGATTCGAGTCAGCCGTCGAACCGCGGCTGCAAAAGCACGATCGGCCGGTGGGCCATCTTGCGTCCACAGTGACATGCCTTGGCGCCAATCGCCATCGAAACGCCCACGATAACCATCATTGGGTCCGGGAGGGTACATGAGCCGAGCGAAAGCCCATTCGCCAGGTCGCTGCCAGTCTGGCGGCAGCGGTGTGGATTCACCATATTCGACGGATGGGTATTCGCGGAAGGGGCGCTGGGCAAGCATGGCTCCGACCAAGCCGAGGCTACAAAAAAACGCCAAGAAAACTTTGACCAGGCCTCGATGGGACCCGTTCATACAATCTTCCATCTCCCGGCACTCGCTTGGAGCCCACGGCTTATCACCCTAATTCTAAGCGAGGCGCCGATCAGAAAACCGTACATAAAGCACAAGATGCGATATCCCACTCTCGAGTTAGCTGTGTATAGTGCGGTTGATCGCGAAAACTGTTGCCTGAGCTTGCCGGGCGTTTGCGGAGTGCTATACCGCCTTAAGCGGGTGGTCGTATGTCAAAGAAGGTTTTGATTCTAAATTGCCAGCCGAAGGATTGTGCCTACTTACTTCGCGCGCAGCACCGCGGCCAGATCCCGCGCCACTTTCCTCGCCCGCTCCAAATCCTGCGGATCAAACGAAATCGCCGACACCCGCTGGTGTCCCCCGCCGCCATACTGCTCGGCAAGCGTCGCCAAATTTTTGTCCGCAGTCGCCTGGTTCCACGGATTCGTGCCCAGTGAGACTTTCGCCCGCATCGGCGAAGCGCTCACGCTGACTGAATACACGCCCTCCGGATGCAGCAGATAGGGAATAAATTTGTTGTATCCCTCCAGATCCAGATCGCTTACATCGAAGAAAATCACGCTGTCCTTCGATTCGCATCGATCCCGCAAAATTTCAATGGACCTGTGGTGCCGCTCCAGCAGCGGCCCAAGATATTTCGCGACAATCGGGAGCTTGACCATCTCCGGAAGCGAACGGTACGCCAATTCCGGCACAATCTGCGCCGGAACGCCGTTGTCCGGCGCCGCCTCAATTACCAGCGCCAACTGTGTCGCCGGCTCAATCAGTTCTGTCGCCGATTGCGCCGTCGGGAATTGCGCTCCATCGATGATATCGCCCCAATGAATCAGATCCGCCATCGGCTTGGTATCGAATCCAAACTTTTCCTTGGTCACCGTGGCGATCAGCATCGTGCAGGATTTGTAATCCGGCTCGTAATACATGTTCTTTCCGGGAAATCTCTTAAAGTACTCCGCGTCCGCCGGCGTCAAAAATGCGCTCTGGTGATGGTCGAACCACCACGTGACCTTCGGCGAATTCGAATACTTGAAATCAACAATAACGTTTTCGTCACCGTCGAACAGCCCATCTTCCCAGGGGTGTTTGGCCTTGTGCGTCATTCCGCTCAGATGGAATTCCGCCTTCCCGTCGAATTTCTCCCTGTAAAATCGGTAGAAAAGCGCCGCGGACGCGGTCCCATCAAAGCATCGATCGTGGAAACACAGTCGAACCTTCGTCATAAACCGAGTTTGTCTGAGCCTCCCACAGAGTGATTCGCCACAAGAAGCAAAGCCAATAAAGATGGACGCGTCTTCGCGGAAAGTCAAGTTGAAACCTTCGATGCGCGAAAACGCCCGCGAATAAACCCTTTCTTTCGTGCGCCCGTGGCGTCCAGGCTACCGCTCGTCCCGACCCTTCTGAGTAGCATCTAATTGGGTGTAACCTCAGGTCGTGATCTGACTCACATGTCTATGCGGGCAGGGTGCACGGACCCAGGAGGCACGCAATTCATGGGCAAATTGGGGGAGCTTACCCAGGCGGACATTACTCCGAAATCCGTCTACTTCAATCGCAGGCAAATCTTACGGGCCATGGGCCTCACGGGCGCCGCCATCGCCGGCGGCAAAGTCTTCTCCCATTTTGCATTTCCACCCGCCACCGTCCAGGCAGGCACAAAACTGAACATCACCCTCAAAAGCCCTTTCAGTACCACCGAAAAAATGAACACCGTCGAGGACGTCACCCACTACAATAATTTCTACGAATTCGGCACCGACAAAAGCGATCCCTCGAAGAACGCCCAGAAATTCCGGACCACTCCCTGGACCGTTTCCGTCGAAGGTGAAGTAAAAAACAAAACGAAGTACAGCATGGACGACGTCCTCAAGCTCGCGCCGCTCGAGGAACGTATCTATCGTCATCGCTGCGTCGAAGGCTGGTCGATCGTCGTTCCGTGGATCGGCTATTCGTTAAGCACGATCCTGAAGCTCGCCGAGCCAACAGAAAAAGCCAAGTTTGTCGCCTTCGAGTCTTACTACGACCCCGGACAAATGCCGTGGGCCGCAAGCTCTGGCATCCAGCTTCCCTATGTTGAAGGCCTGCGCCTAGACGAAGCCATGAATCCGCTCACCCTTCTCTGTGTCGGCATGTACGGCGAATCGCTTCCCAATCAGGACGGCGCTCCGGTTCGCTTGGTGATTCCGTGGAAATACGGTTTCAAAAGCATCAAGTCCATCGTAAAAATCCGCTGCGTCAAAAGCATGCCTTCCACCACTTGGAATATATACGCGCCACAGGAGTATGGCTTCTATTCCAACGTAAATCCCGACGTCGATCATCCCCGCTGGAGCCAAGCCACCGAACGTCGCCTCGGCGAATTCCTCAAGCGCAAAACGCTGATGTTCAACGGCTATGGCGACCAGGTCGCCAGCTTGTACGCCGGCATGGACCTGAAGAAAAATTACTGACGTGCGCGATTCCCTACGTCAGCTCCTCCTGAGCCGCTGGTCAAAAGTACTCGTGTTCATGATTTCCCTCACGCCGCTAGCCTGGCTCATTTGGCGCGCGTACAATGGCAACCTCACCGCAAATCCCGTCGAGTTCATCCAACACTTCACCGGAAACTGGACGCTGCGCTTCCTGCTGATCACGCTCTGCGTCACTCCTCTGCGCAAGCTCCTGAATCTCCCGGACCTCATTCGCTTCCGGCGCATGCTCGGCCTCTTCGCGTTCTTCTACGTCTGCCTGCACTTCCTCACCTATCTCTGGCCGGATCAAAACTTCGATCTCGCCGGCATGTGGAAAGATGTCGCCAAGCGCCCCTTCATCACCGTAGGTTTTCTGGGCTTCGTCCTACTGATTCCCTTGGCACTTACTTCCACCAAAGGCTGGATCCGCCGCCTCGGCGGCAAGCGTTGGCAAGCCCTCCATCGCCTGATCTACGTCACAGCGCTCTGCGGCGTCATCCACTACTACTGGCTGGTCAAATCCGACCACCGCCTCCCACTCCTCTACGGCGCCATCCTCGCCGTCCTCCTCCTCTACCGCCTAGCCACTTCCCTGCTCAAACCGCGCTCCGCCGGAGCCGTCTCCCCCGCCCCCGCCCCCTAATCTTACTCATATCGCAGCGCCACCATGGGATCGACACGCGTGGCCCGGCGCGCGGGAATGTAGCTGGCCAGCAACGCCACAGCGCAAAGAACAAACGATGCAACCGTAAACGTAATCGCGTCGGTGGATTGAACACCGTAAAGCAAGGAAGAAAGAAGGTGCGTGCCCACAAGCGCACCCGCGATTCCAAGCGCCAGTCCGGCAGCCGTCAACCGCGCGCCCTGGACCAGCACTTCCCGCAAGATCTGCCCCTGCGTTGCGCCGAGCGCCATGCGTATACCGATATCGCGCGTGCGCTGCGCTACCACATACGACATGACCCCATAAATCCCCACCGACGACAGGAGAAGCGCGGTGGCCGCAAAAAGCGCCAGCAGAAATATGTCGAAATGCGATCGCTCTAGCGTGCCGGCAATTTTTTGTTGCATTGTCGATAGTTGATAGATCGGCACGCCCGGCGCCACGGAGTCTACGGCGGTTTGCAACGACTCGGCCGGAATCGCGCCAACCTGCGTTCGAACCGTCAAGTCCATGGTGCGGCCGATCCAGTCCCATGAGCTCGGCGGCATTTGCGCGATCGGAACGTAAAACTCTGGCTGCACCTGCCGCTCAAGCCCCCAAGCCCTCACGTCCCCTACCACCCCCACCACCTCGTGCCACGCAGGCTCGTCGCCGCCGTTCGGCCCGGACTCACAACAGGCGAACCTCCTGCCGATGGGGTTCTCGCCTTGCCACAGCGTGCGCGCAAGCGTTTCGTTTATGATGGTGACCAACGCGTGATCCCGGGTATCTTGAGAGGTAAAGTCCCGCCCTGCCTTAAGCGGGATGCGGACCGCGGACAAATAGCTTGGCGAAATAATTTGAATTTGCGCGTTGACAGCGTTGGACGGATCGATCGCCTTGCCCTCGGCGATGACGCCGTTGCTGCTTCCTCCGCCGGCAAGCGGAGCCCGTGAAACCACTGCAGCCGTCTGCACCCCCGGCAAGGCCGCGGCCACCGCGATGATGCGTTCGAACGTCTGCCGCGCGACCATCGGATCACGAAAAGTCGAGTCGGGAATACTGATACGTCCAACAATCAGATTCGACGTATCAAAGCCGGGATCCAGATGAGAAACCAGTAGGCCGCTGCGAATTAGCAGTCCCGCCCCTGCCATCAGAAACAACGCCAGCGCGATTTCGCCGATCACCAGAAGACTCCGCACCCGATCGCGGCTACCGCTCGAAGTTCCTATAGCGGTTTTGAAAGATTGGCTGAGTTGCGTGGATGCGGAGCGCAATGCTGGAGTGAGGCCAAACAAGATGCTGGAGAACAAGGCAACCCCGCAGGCGAACGAGAGCGTGGTGGTGTCAATGCGCGATTGGTCCAGGCGCGGCACCTCAGCGGGCCCATAGGCGACGATCTGCTTCACGCCCCAGTAGGCAAGTAGAACGCCAAAAACCCCGCCCGCGAGACCGAGAACGACGTTCTCGGTCAAAAGCTGTGCCACGATACGCTGCGAGGAAGCACCCAGCGCGGCACGCAGCGCAATTTCCTTTTGCCGCATTCGAGACCGCGCGAGCTGCAAATTAGCAATATTGGCGCAGGCGATTAGCAACAGCAGCCCCACCGCGGCGAGCAGCATTCCCAACGCCAGCCGCTGGTCTCCCAGCAAAACCGTTGTAATTGGTATCACGCGAAGGCCGCGGTCCTTGTCGTCCATCGGGTACTGCTGCTGGAGCCGCAACGCGATCACATTAAGCTCCGACTGCGCCTGCGCGAGCGAGATCTCCGGCTTCAACCGGCCTATGACGTTCAAATAGTGATCGTCATGGTTGCCAAGTTGCCCCGAGGTGAACGCCGCCGGAGTCCACAGATCGGTCCTGCCCAATAGCGGATCGAAGCTGTTCGGCATAATACCCACCACCGTATACCGCAGGCCGTTGATGCGTAGCGTTCGTCCGATGATCTCTCGGTCCGCTCGCAGGTGTGTGCGCCAAAGGCGTTCGCTGAGCATGACCACTTGCGCGCGACCGGGCTGGTCCTCGTCAGCCGAAATGATACGGCCAACAATCGGCGGAACTCCGAACGTTTCGAAATAGTCCGCCGTAACGTACTCCCCTTGCACTCGCTCGGGAGCGTTCTCCGTCGCCAGATTAAAGCTTCCATTGTGGGATGCGCTGAGTTTGGCAAATGAAGCCGCTTGCTTGCGAACGTCGGCGAAGTTTCCAGCCGAGAGATCAGGAAATAGCCCGTGCCACTCTTCCTGGACATAAACGACGCGGGAGGGTTCTTGCATCGCGAGTGGTTTCAGCAGAACAGAATTCACCACGCAGAAAATGGCCGTGGTCGCACCGATGCCAAGTCCCATCGTAATTACGGCAACCGCCGTGAAGGCTGGATTCTTCCGCAGCACGCGCAGGCCAAATCGCAAATCTTGCACAAGCCCTTCGATCAGGCTGATGCCCCGCCCGTCGCGGCACGCTTCCTTGGCGCGCTCGATTCCCCCAAACTCCAGCCGCGCACGCCGCATGGCCTCTGTGCGTGGCACTCCGCTACGCACTAAATCCTCGGCGTAAGCGTCAATGTGGAACCGCAGTTCCGCATCCATCTCCTGCTCCATTTCGGAGCGCCGGAGCATCGCTCGCACCCACGACCGAAGATGGTTCCACATGGTCACAGTTCCTCTCGGGCTACGCTGAGCCTCTCTCCTAGATGACCTAGGCATAATAACCGCGGTCTCCTAGATATTCAAGGAGAAGCTTCCTCGCGCGACGGTGGGACCGACATTCAGGGAGGTGGAAGAGGCAAGACTAAGAAAAGTTATGAGGGTGCCCCACTCTTTTCTCTTTTGCGCACCGTGCTTAGGCCCGCGCCGCCCGCATCTGCGCCACGCGTTCCTGAAACTGCCGCGTCAGATGCGGCACAATTCCAAGCTGCCGCTCAATCAGCATCAACTGCGCGCGGTGGTGCATTTCGTGTTCTTTCGTGCCCAGCAACCGCTCGAACCGCGATTTGGACGTCTTTCCGTCCGGCTCGGTTACCCGTTCCGCCAGAAATTCCGGCGTCAAAGTTTCCAGCCAAGCCGCGAACCTCTCCCCCTCCGTCCGCAGCAATTCGACAATTTCCGCCTTCGATCTCGTCTTAGCTTCCTCCGCCTGGAAGCGATCCATAAGCCCAAAGAAATCGAAACCCACCAGCGTGGTGACTCCCGTCTTGTGAATCTCCTCGGTGATGATCGTAGTGGTGGCTACATGCGCAAGCATGCGCCCCACCGGCCGCACCTCCGGCGCGGCCACAAATCCATAGCTCTCCTCGGGAATGTCCTCCGCGATCTGGACAGTATTCTTACGCACTGTTCGAAAAGAATCGGCCAGTTCCTTACCGCCGTAACAGTCTGTCATGGAGCACCTCGTCTGGTAGGTTTACACCCAGTCTTCCGGGCTGTCCACTTCGATGCAGGGTCCGCGACACCGTCACGGCCTATACAACAGGCCCTTGCCGGCCTTAGAAGTCGCGGATGCCCTACATGCTTACCCTGAGCCGCGAAGGGCCGGTGTTGCATGTGGGCTCCTGGGGTCGCCCGTCTAGGGCCCGCTTTCCGAAGTGGGCCGTTTCACCCAGCTCTTGCGCCTACCATAAAATTACGAGCGATTTTGTAGCGGCCGCCGTCTGCTTGCCCTGAGGCACGAAGCGCGGTGGGCGCCTTCTCTCGCGACACACATCACAGTCGTCGCGTAACCCCAATGGTGACGCTCTCAGGCTTCCGCCGACAATCTCGTGCTAGATTCGTCATCCGAAGCCACCGCCAGCCGCGCCTTATCCAAATGTCCCAAATTCCGCCGCAACCGGCTTTTCGCCCTGAAAATGATCGTTTTCACCGCCGGCACCCGCCGATTCAGCGTCTGAGCAATCTCCGAATAGCTCATGCGTTTGTAGTAGCGAAGCACCAGCGGTACTTTGTAATAGTCCGGCAAGCGATTCAGCTCTTCCCTCACGTACCGCTTTGCCTCTTTGCGCAACACCTGCGACAACGGCGACGGCGTCGAACGATCCGGAACCGCGCACAAATCATTTCCCGCAACCACGGAGCATTTCTCGCGCTTCCGCCGCCGCAGTTTATCGATGCAGTGCCGCCCTGCAACCTGGCACACCCACGGACGGAACGGATGCTCGGAATCTTTCTTATCCAGCACCAGGTGCAGCTTCAAAAAAACCTCTGCCGCGGCATCCTCCGCGTCCTCCGGCCTGCGAAAGAAGCGTCGACAGACCTGCAAAACATGCTGATAGTGAGCGGTATAAATGGCGCTCAAAACCTCCGGACAAGTTTGCAGCGCGTGGTCAAAACTCGCGCCAAAACCCACTCCTTCGAAAAACATCGAGCTCGATTGAGGTGCCATAACTTGAGTCGCCATAACTGCTCCTTTGCCGATGAATTTAGGCACACGCTCAGTTACGGATCCGAGGGAGGCAACCCCTGGACCCAGTGTGCCGTTGTTTAACTATCCGGAACTGTCTCCTCCCCGGACGGCGTCCTTCGGCCGCGACGCCGATTCCGGCCGCCGGTGAGAGACGAAAAATCCTTGCTGCTTGAGCTCGCGCGTGTCGGCTCTGTCTTGGCCGCAACGCGGCGGCGAACAACCAAGAGTGTCAAGTCGTCGCGCGGCGAGCACGAGTCAGCAAAATCCAGAACGGTGCCCAGCAGCGAAAAGAGCGCCTTATTTGCGCTGACGCCGATCACAGCCCTGGCCGCTGCCGCCAACCGTTCCACTTCAAATTCGTCGTCTTGTGCATTTCTGCACTCGGTCACGCCGTCGGAGTACGCAACCAGCGCGTCCCCCGCGTTTAGAACGACTCTTCCTGTGCAGTACGGCGCGTTCTTCAAAGCGCCGAGGATCGGTCCGCCTTCCTTCAGGTGCTCCGTCCTTTTGTTGTCTCTCAGCAGAAGCGGCGCCGGTAGCCCAGCGTTGCAGTACACCAATTCGCTCCTGACCGGATCGATCCGCGCAAAAAACAGTGCCGTCAGCGGCGGCGCACCTTCGTCGTGGCACAGCTCGCGGTTCACTTCGGCGACAACGTAAGCCGGGTCCGAATGCGTCCGCGCTGAGCGCTGAATCAGCGCCATCAAGTGCGCCTGCCAAATTCCCGCAGTCAACCCTTTTCCAGCGATGTCCCCAAGGGCCAACCCCAGCTCGGTGCCCAGCTCCATCACCTTGAAAAAATCACCCGAAAGATGCCGCACCGGAAAAATCTCTCCCGCAATTTCAAACTCGCCCCAACTCAGTTCGCGAGGCGCGCAAAGCCTGCGCTGAATCTGCGCCGCTTCGAAAATTGCTTGCTGCAGTTTCAATTGTTCCCCGCGCAGCGCCGAGAGTTCTTCCCGAAGCGATTGCATCTCTTCCGCGCGATCGCACGGAACGGACGCGGCAGCCCATGCGCTCGCGGCGGCTTCCAGCAACGGATTCCGCAGCACGGTTTGTTTCATCTCCAGTATTCTTTCGGCGAAACCCATCATGATCGTTTCATCCCACGAACTTGTATCCAACTCCATGTACCGTCAAAAAATAGCGAGGCTCATCCGGCACCGGCTCAAGCTTCTGCCGGATCCGCACAATGTGTGCATCCACCGTCCGCGTCGTCGGAAAATTCTCGTATCCCCAGACCTCATCAAGAAGCCGGTCGCGGCTGAGCGTCTCCCCCGAATGGCAAAGAAAATGCTTCAACAACTGAAACTCTTTCCCCGAAAACTCCACGCGCTGTCCCCCGCGCGTTACCTGATAGCTACGCAGATTCACTTCCACGTCGCCGAACGTGTAGCGATCCTGCTCCTTCGGCAACGTTTGCGCCCGCCGCAGAACCGCTTTGACCCTCGCCAGAAGTTCGCGAATCGAAAACGGCTTGGTCACGTAATCGTCGGCCCCAAGCTCCAACCCCACGACCTTGTCCACCTCTTGCCCTCGCGCTGTCAGCATAATGATCGGAATCGACGGCCTCTTCGCCTTCAATTGCTTGCAAACATCCAGCCCGCTCATTCGCGGCATCATCACGTCCAGTACAACCAGGTCCGGAGAATCCTTCAGCGCTCGTTCCAACCCTTCCACGCCGTCGCCCGCCGTAATCACCTGAAATCCCTCATACTCAAAATTGTCGCGAAGGCCCGAAACCATGTTCGGTTCATCCTCCACGATCAAAATCTTCGTCGCACTCATGACCTCTCCCTCATACCTAGCCGCTGACGGCAATTCACACTCTGTAATCCTCACGCCGTTGCCATGCCAGTCCGCGCCGAATGTTCGAGCGGCAGCGCAATCGTAAACTTGCTGCCTGTCTCCGGCGCGCTTTCCACTTTCACGTCTCCTCCGTGCGCGCGAACAATGTGCCGCACCAGCGACAAACCCAATCCCGAACCTTTCACGTTGTGCACCAGCGGATCGCCGCAACGGTAAAACTTCTCAAAAATCTTCTCCTGCTCCGCAGGTGGAATGCCGATTCCGTGATCGCTCACTTCCAGTTTCACGCTGCCACTCGCCCGGTACAGGCTCACGCCGATATATTTCTTGTCCTTCGAGTACTTCAAAGCATTGTTCACGAGGTTGAGCAGCGAACGCGCAATCGCTTCGCGGTCTACATTCACCGGCGGAATATCCTTGGCGATGTTTTCCTCGAACGTAAATCCGTTCTGTTCGATCTGAAAGCGATAGGTGTCCAGCGTCGAGCGCACCAACTCAGAAAGATCAGTTTCCTTAAACTCGTATTCCTTCCTGCCCGCCTCGATCCGCGAAAAATCCAAAATATTATTGATGAGCGACGACAGCCGTTCGCTCTCCTCGCGAATAATCCGGAAATATTCCTGGTACTTTTCCTTCGAGTTCAACCGTCCGAGTTCCAAAGTCTCCGCATAAAGCCGAATCAACGCCAGCGGCGTGCGCAATTCGTGCGAAACGTTCGCCACGAAATCCGACTTCAGTCGCGCCAGATTCATCTCCCGCGAAATATTCCGGTACGTCAGAAAAATTCCCCCAATCATCAGCAACGAAAGCGCACCAAGAGCTGCATAGTTGTATCGCAAGAACTTCGCGCCCATATCCGCGATTGTCGTTCCCGTATATTTAATCGACCACACCAGACCCTGTTCGTCGGAGGGGTACTCCACCTCTGGCTTGCCGCCATCCCAATTCGCCGAAGTCACCCAAGGCGTGGCATCGTGGCTTGAATGGATCATAATTGCCGGCGGGTTTGCGTCATTCTTCAACCCGTTGCTCTTGCCGCTCAACACATCCTTGATGATCGATGGGAAAAAGTTGCTTTGCAGATAATCAACGTCAAAGGCGACGATGCCGACCGCCGCTTCCTCCTTACCGGCTCCTGGCGCTACGAAGTAGGCCTCATTAACATAGATATGCCGGTTGTGTCGGACCATCCAGCTGCCATAAAACCCGGTGTAGTAGCCGCCCTTCTCGGCCATCATTCGAAGGCCCTCCGCCATCGAAGGAGCCTCCACGGGCAGCCAGCTTGCTACGTTATTGATCGACTCTTGTGAGCGTTCCCAGAAATCCTCATCGTTTTCGCGATTCGGCTGGATAACGCTTACCATCACGTGGCAGTTCTTGTCGTAGACGATGGCATAGGCCAATTCCGGATGCTCACGTAGAATGCGATCAAGCCCTGCTTTAATTTTCATATCGCCGCTATTGACGTTTGGAAACTCCTTCCGCACCGGATCGACAAGCTCGTTTACCCTCATCCAAGTCTTCTTCTCCGCGATCGTCAAGACGTGCTGAAAATCCCGCTGGATGGTCGCCTCAATCGCCTTATTGCGCTGCAGGTGCTTAAGATTAAAAATGCTGAACGCCATCAGCGCCGCGGCAGGCAACACGATGGCCAGCTCCAGTTTCAGGAGCATCTTGGTGCGATCCGTCAATCGCCACTTCATCGCCATTCTTTAAGCCTTTTCGACCGTTTCACGCCCTGCAGCCTTTCGAGACTATAAAGGTACCGCGGACCGAATGTGTCAAGCCGTCGCAAACGATTGTAAAAAGTTGTAAACCCGGCATGAAGAGCCGAAATGGGTGGTTTTTGCAGCTTACCTGCAATGATTTGATTCTAAGGCATTTGCTGGCCAGGCCTGGTTTTTGCGCAGGCCACCATTTTGTGGCGTAAGACTAACCAGCGATGCCCGCCTACGGCTGGCTCGACCGCACCTGCTTGCCCCCTCACGCACATCTGCAGCAAAATGCCTACGCCGCTGCATAATTCCTAATGGAGTCATCTCTGATGACCGAGCGCAGTCTCCATGACGTCCTGAATTTATACAACCCCGTCAATCCCCTTGAAAAAGCCTCCACCATCCCCGCGCCATGGTATTTCGACACACGCATCGCGCAACTCGAACGCGAAACTGTCTTCGCCGGTAACTGGCAAGTCGTGGGCCGGCTCGATCAGGTGAAACAACCCGGACAATTCTTCACTATCGACGTCAACAACGATCCACTCCTGATCGTCCGTAGCGAAAGCGGCCAACTCCGCGCCTTTTATAACGTCTGCCGTCATCACGCCGCCGTCGTCGAACCGCAACCATCCGGCTGCGCAAGGCAGTTCCGCTGCCCCTACCACGGGTGGACTTATGGCGATGACGGCACTCTGAAAGGCATGGTCGAATTCGAAGGCGTCTGCAATTTCGAACGCAAGGACAACGGCCTCGTGCCGGTCCGCATCGATACTTGGGAAAATTTCGTCTTTGTGAATCTGGACGGCAAAGCCGCGCCGCTCGCCGATTTTCTCGCAAAGGTTCCCCCGCTCGTCGCCCCACTGAAGCTATCGGAAAAACTCCACTACTTCGATCGGCGCATCTACAGCCTGAATTGCAACTGGAAAGTCTACGTGGACAATTACCTCGACGGCGGCTACCACGTCCCCCACGCCCACAAAGGCCTGAGCAGCGTCGTCGAGTACACAAAATATACGATCGACAATTTCGAGCGCGCCTGCCTGCAGTCCAGCCCGCTCGACGCTTCAAGCGCCGCCGATTCCGCCGTCGGCGCCACCCGTCAGGGCCACGCCTTCTATCTTTGGATCTATCCCAACTTCATGATCAACGCCTACGCCGGCGTCATGGACACCAACCTGGTCCTGCCCCTCGGTGTCGATAAATGCGCAGTCATCTTCGACTATTATTTCGCAGACATCAGCCCAACCGCTGCGCAGCAGCGCCGCGACAGCATCGCGGTCAGCGAAAAAGTCCAGGACGAAGACATGGCCATCTGCGATTCCGTGCAGCGCGGCCTCGCCTCGCGCGCCTACCTCGCCGGCCGCCTCTCCGTCCGCCGCGAAGCCGGCGAACACCTCTTCCATCGCCTCCTCCACCGCGACCTCACCTCCGCCCTGGGCCACTCCCCCGGCGCCGACTAAACCGCGCCCCTTGCGTCCCTTTGTACCGGACGCCGTCTGCTTGCCCCGAAGTGTATGCGGGAAGGCGGGCGCCTTCCTGAAACTCTGACACCATGGAACTCTTATGCTTCTTCCTTACGTATATTACCATATAATTAACAATGATCCTCACTCAAAAATGATCGTCTTATTCCCATAAAGCAATATTCGATTCTCGATATGCCATCGCACCGCACGTGAAAGCACCACCTTCTCCACATCTCTTCCCTTCTCGACCATATCCTCCAGTGAATCGCGATGCGAAATCCTCACCACTCCCTGCTCAATAATCGGGCCATCATCGAGAACTTCCGTCACATAATGCGCCGTAGCTCCGGTCAACTTCACTCCGCGATTGTGCGCTTGCTGGCGTGGCTTCGCCCCCACAAACGCCGGCAAAAACGAGTGATGGATATTAATGATCGGCTGCGGGTACTGGGCGATGAATTCGGACGAAAGCACCTGCATGTACCGCGCCAGCACCACTAGATCGATCTTGTTTTCATGCAGCAATTCCAATTGCCGCGCTTCCGCCTGTGCCTTGTTTTCCTTCGTTACCTGAATCAGTTCGAACGGCACCCGATAAAAATCAGCATGGCACTTGGTATCCGGATGATTGCTGATAATCAACGGGAAATCGCATTCCAACTCGCCATTCCGCTGCCGGTAAAGCAAATCCACCAAACAGTGGTCATACTTAGAAACAAAAATCGCCACCCGCGGCCGGTAATTCCCCAAGCGGAGGCACCAGTTCATACCGAGTTTGTGCGCAATGGGTCCAAAGGCTCCATCGAAGTCATTCAAATTCAGCCGAAATCCATCCAGAGCCCACTCCACGCGCGCCAGGTAATATCGCTCATCCCCAGCTTGATGTTGCTCGAAGCAGAGTATGTTGCCGTCATAGCGATAGATGAACTCTGCAATCGTGGCGTCCAGACCCTTGCGGTCCGGGCATTGCACCAGCAAAATCGCGCTATTTCTCATGGAAACTCCCGCGTCCCTACCTCGAGCTTCATCTGCCCGAATGCTCGCCCACGTAGCGCCGCGCCTCTCGCCCTGAGACTCGAAGGGTAGGCCGGCAATTTGGATTTCCGTGTACTCCAGGGAGCCTGCCTGCGCCGTTCGCCTGCGTGGGGCCGCCTTTCGAGGTGGGCCAGCACTCCCGCGTGCCGCGCACCTCTGGGCCGATGTCGCGGGATTTCACTTGAAAAAGAAAAAAGCGGCAGGAAGATCCGCCGCCTTGTTTGCATTCCGGACCCTTAGAGCTTTTCGAAGAAGTGCACGACCTTCTTGCTGCCTTCTTCCGTGTAATACACAGTTACTTTGCCCGTCTTGTCTGTCGCCTTGCCGATGCCTTTGGCAGCGTCCGCGGTGTCATGACCTGCAACGTCAAACGTATGTTCCGTGCCATCGGCGGCCTTCACCACCACGGTCTTTCCGTCTTTGCCAACCTTGGTCACTGTTCCGTCTACATACTTCAAGCCGTCCTTGCCGACCTTGTCGACTTCCGTGGCGGTCTTCTCCCCGCCCTTCTCCGAATAATGCACCACAACTTCGGACCCTTCCGATAGTCCCTTAAATGAATCCTTCGCTCCTGCCGCGGTCTTATCCGCTCCCCACACGGCCGTCTTGTCCACAAAGTGCACGGTATGTTCCGTCCCGTCCTTGGTCTTCACGACCATCGTCTTTGAGCCGGAATCCAGTTTGGTGATCGTGCCATGAACGGCACTGACCAGGTCGTCCGCGGCGCACACGCTGAACACCAGCAACGCGGCCACCGCCATAAATCGCAGGAAATTCTTCATCGGAAACAGCCTCCCTCTTTCTTCACCAAAGATTAATGACCAACGTGCCGAAAAGGTTAGCGCAAGCCTGCAGCAAATCCTAGCGAAAACCAAACGTGCCAAAGGTAGTGGCGGGCCTGCCGACCCGCAGCCCGCCAAGTTTACTTAATTTCCCGCAGCAATCCGCTGCTCACGTCGTACACAAAGCCCCGAACCGCCACTTTCTCCGGAACCCACGGGTGGCTCCGTAGCTTCTGCAATTGGTGCCGCACATTCTCCTCGATGTTTTGAAACGCATAGAAGAACGCCGGAGCAATCGCCGCCGTTCCGGTCCGGTTCTGTATCCGAGTGCGTAGATCTTGTTCCGTCGTATGCGTCAAACCGCAATCCGTGTGATTAATAACCATGAACTCCTCGGTTCCCAACAGGTAGTGCGAAATCAGCAGTGACCGCAGCGAATCGTCCGTAACGATTCCGCCGGCGTTGCGAATAATATGCGCGTCCGCCGCCATCAGCCCCAGGGTTACAATCGAAAGCCGCGTGTCCATGCACGTCAACACCGCAAGCTTCCGCTCCGGCCGTGGCGTAAGTTTCCGCAACTCATGCGTCCGTGCATAGATTTCATTCGCAGCAATCACTTCATCGATGACACTCATAGCCACCACAGTTTAACGTAGCTCCTCGATCGCGCGAAACCACGGCAAATCGCGTCGGATAGTTGAGCGCTCATTCTGACGAAAAATCTACAGAAACGGGTTGGTGACCTGCAAGGACCCGAAACGCTGAGCATTTTGGAGGTCCTCGCTAAACAAAACGTCACATTCTCCTTCAATCGCAGAGGCTACGATCAGCGCATCGTACCAAGACAGCTTGAATCTGGTGGCGATCCGCAGCGCTTCCCCATACCGCCCAAGCGACGAATGGACGGCAAGCAGCGGTCGAAAAGTTGTGGCCGTGTACTGCTCGGCGTCAGCGATCATCATGGGGAGTACAAAACGTCGCAAGGCAACGTTGAAAAACTCCTGAACAACCAGGTAACTGGTTATTCCGTTGCCAGTCTGTATAGCCTGCCGGATCAATTGCACAGCGCGCTTGGCCTTTTTCGGTGCGGTCGCATCGAAGGAGTAGACAAAAATGTTTGTGTCTAGGAACACCTTACCGCTCATTCATCTCGTCTCGATTGAAGTGCTTTCCTGAATTTACGTGTTTCAACCTCGCCATGAGCGCGTCATATTCCTGAGTACTGCCGTTCCGAGAAGTAAATTGCTCCAACCACTCACGAAAGAGAGTGTTTAGGGTCTTATGCTGCGATTTGGCAAGCAGCCGTGCTTGCTCTATCAAGGCCTCATCGGCGCTTAGCGTGATGTTCTTCATAGCAACTTAGTTGTTCGTGCAAAGCGCACGAATTTCTCCACCTCCATGCCACTCACTGCAACATGTTACGGCACTTGTACCTTGCACAGCAGCGCCGCCAACCGATGCTCCTCGGCCACCATAGTCGAAGGCCCGGAAATTCTCCCGGCAGACATTCTCTACAAGCTTTCCATCGCGATCGTGCAGCACACGCGCACCAGCACCATCTCGACGTCGACTTTGATTGTGTCCTTTTGGTCGTGAGCCGTCTTTGGCGTGGAAGCAGTGAAATCTTTCTTCTCTGCAGTAGACGGCGCTGTAGCGTTGGCCGAAGTCAGCAAACGCCCCGAAGACACCAGGGCCGCCGCAAGCCTCAGCCGGGAAAAGCCAACCTTGAAAACGCATGCTCGTCCTTATGTTGCAGCCGCGCCCAACTCAACGAAACCGCGCTTAGGAAAGCCCGCCTTCCCTGGCCAGCTTGAACGCCTCGATCGCCGCTCCCCTCGCCCCGGCCGTATCTCCATTCGGAATCACATGCATCGGAATCCCCGCTTGTTCTTCTCGTTGATTCGGCATCCCCGCGCGAATCTCGCTGATGAACCACTGCTGAAACGCCGGGCTCGCCTCAATCGCCCCTCCGCCAACGATTAGCGCATCCGGATCAAACGTGTTCACCATCTCGTCGAAGAACAATCCCAACGCATGCGCCTGCACCCGGAAAACTTCCTTCGACAACACGTCCCCCGCGTCCGCCATCCCGCGCACGAGCTTGGCCGCCTGGTGCACGTCGTGCTCCGCCAGCTCATGTCCCGGATGGCGCAGCAAAAGATACGGCAGGATATTCCTCTCAATCGCCGTCAACGAACACAGCGATTCCAGGTCTCCTAGGCGTCCGCAATTGCAAAGCGGATGAATCCCCTCTATTCCCACAATGCTTTGATACGGAATCAGTACATGTCCTAATTCCCCGCCGAAACCGTTTTTGCCCTTCACTACGTTCCCATCGAGAATAATTCCGCCGCCATTCCCGGTGCCGATGATGATCGAAATAGAAGTCTCGTGGCTGTTTGCGCCGAAGATAGCGTAATGTCCCCAGAGCGCGGCGGCATTAGCGTCATTCAAATAGCACACCGGCTTCCCAAGTTTGCGCGCCAGCCCTTCCCGAATGTCAAATCCCGCCCAGTTCGCATGAACAAAGTTGGTCGAGCCGCGTGCGCTGAGCCGCCCTCCTGCGCTCGCGGGACCAGGCGTATCGAGCCCAACCGCGACCACATCAACCAGATCCACGCCGGCGCGCTCGACAGCAACCTTCAGCCCATCCGCAATCTGCTGCAGGCAAATCTCCGGTCCCTGCCTCGCGAGTGCGGGATGCTCGCAAAGGCCTTCAATCAAAAACCGCTCATCCTGATCCAATAATGTGTAGTTGACGGCAGTCCCGCCCAGGTCCACTCCAGCCACAACGGTCACGCGAATTCTCCTCTAACCTTGGTTGCGTTCTCGGCACAGCCTAGCAGAATCTCACGTATCCGACTGCCAAAATCATGCCCGCGTTCTCCTTAGGGGAGCGACATTGCTGCACCCAAGTCCGTAAGTTCGAATGATCTCGCGTCTTTGATTGTCCGCTGTCGACCAATCTCTAGAGCGAGCTCCCGCCGGCCCTCGTTCGAGCGGAAGGCTATCCGCATATCACGAAACTGGGGCATAATTTCCCCACCAAAAACGGCTTGACAGGAGCTCTTGTGAAAACCAAAAGCCTTCCTCGCCTACTCACCAGCTTTTTTGTTTTTCTCTCGCTTTTTCCTGCGATGGTTGCCGCGCAAATGAGGCCCGCCGCTGGCGATACAGGCTGGCCTACCTACAGCAACGAACCCGGAGGTACGCGCTATTCTCCCGCAAAACAGATCAACAAAGACAATGTCACCCAGCTCAAACTCGCCTGGACATTTCGAACCGGCGCGCTGCCTCACGACGAGGACCTCGATCACAAATACGCCTTCGAAACCACCCCCATTCTCATCGATGACACTCTGTTCCTGAGCACGCCCTACGATCATGTGATCGCACTGAACGCCTCGACCGGTGCAAAACTCTGGGAATACGATCCAAAACTCGAACTTCCCTACGGCGCCTCCGAAGTCACCTCCCGCGGCGTTTCGGCCTGGCGTGATCCTTCCGCAAAATCCGATCAATCCTGCCCGTTGCGGATTTTCATCGGAACTCTGGATGCACGCCTGATCGCCCTCGACGGCGCAACAGGAAAGCCCTGTTCGGATTTCGGTACCAATGGCGAGATCGACCTCACAAACGAAGTCAGACTCCGCGACCCCGGCGATTACGAAGTCACGTCGGCTCCCGCCATCTACAAAGACTTGGTCATCACCGGCTCATCGATAGGTGACAATCGCGCCGTGACCGTCGAGCGCGGAATAGTCCGTGCCTACGACGTTCGCACCGGCAGAATACGTTGGACTTGGGATCCCATCGCTCCATGGGCGTATCAAACCGATCCGCGCACCGGCGCCGCTAACGCCTGGTCCACTCTCTCGGTCGATCCGGAGCACGGCCTTGTCTTCATTCCCACCGGCAGCGCAAGCCCGGACTACTACGGCGGTATCCGCAAGGGCGACAACAAATGGGCCAACTCCGTTGTTGCGCTCAAAGCCGCTAGCGGCGAATTCGTCTGGGGCTTTCAGGTCATTCATCACGATCTTTGGGATTACGACGTGGCCTCCCAACCTGCCTTGTTCTCTTGGAAGGACGGAATTCCGGCGATTGCCATCACCACAAAAACGGGTCGCGTATTCGTGTTGAACCGACTCACCGGCAAACCGCTCCTGCCCGTTGACGAAGAAGCCGTCCCGAAAAGCGATATTCCTGGCGAAGAATCCTGGCCCACGCAACCCAATTCGCACATCGCGTTGGTGCCGGAAAAAATTTCGCCCGAAGACGCCTGGGGCAAAGACCCGCTAGAGCGTCAATGGTGCGAAGAAAAAATGAAAGCCGCGAGAAGCGGCGTCATTTTCACTCCGCCGAGCCTCGAAGGCACGCTCGTGTTCCCCAGCAATGTCGGCGGCACGAACTGGGGCAGCTCAGCCTACGACCCGCAGCGCCATCTACTCTTCGCCGACACCAATCGCTTGATCATGCTCGCCAAGCTCATCCCCCGCGAAAAATTTCAGGATGCGCGCGCGAACGCCACCGATTCCGACCGCTTGCACGGTGAATTTGCGCGCCAGACCGGCGCGCCCTTTGGCATGTATCGCACAGCCTTGCTTGCCCCGAGCGGTCTCCCCTGCAACCCTCCACCCTGGGGCACCGTCGCCGCCGTTGATCTTTTCACCGGCAAAGTAGCTTGGAATGTCCCCTTGGGAAGTTTCATCCCAGGGAGAAACACTGGAACCATCACTCTCGGCGGGCCCATGGCAACTGCGGGCGGATTGGTTTTCACTGCGGCGACAATGGACAATTTCCTCCGCGCTTTCGACTCCGATTCTGGCCAGGAACTCTGGAAGTACCAACTCGCCGCCGGCGGCCAGGCCACGCCCATGACCTACACCCTTAACGGCAAGCAGTACCTGGTCATCGCCGCAGGCGGTCACGGCAAACTCGGCACCAAGCAAGGCGACTACGTCCTGGCCTTCTCTCTCCCGTGACAATAATTGGTTTTCATCCTCGCCTTCACCCTCTCATCGTGGCATCTTGGAGTGAAGCGAAAAATCTGCTTTCTCTCCCGGCTCTCCCTCTCTCCCGTCCCTTCATTGACCCTCGCTCCCCGCTCCCCTATAATTTTTATGCAGGTTATGCCGCAATAGCCCGCCGGATAACCACCGGGTGATTCCAGAAATTTCCGCAAACCGTGCGGGATAAAGACTGCAACTCGTGTATATCACGTGATTGTTGCCGCCATCCGGTTTTACGGTTTTGCGGAAAAATGTGCTTGGCAGCGGGGGTCGGAGCTGCAGCTTGCCCCGAGCCTCGATGGGCTCTGACAAGAAGGTATTTTTTCTCGGCGGGCTTCAGCCCCTGAGGAATCGGCTTTTCAGAAAATTGAATGATCTTGGATTCTGCAAAAGGGAGAACTTGAAATGGCGGAAGCAACATGCCGGAGAGAATTGGACCTGGAAATTCCGGCGGAGGAAGTGTCGAAAGCCACGGAAAAAGTGGCCAAGGATTTTGCGAAGGTCGCTCGCGTCCCCGGTTTCCGGCCGGGAAAGGCGCCCGTCTCCCTGATCAAGCGCCGCTTCGCCAGCGACATCAAGGGTGAAGTCCTGCAAACTCTCGTTCCGGAGCACGTCGAAAAAGCCGTCGCCGAACAGAAACTCACTCCGGTTTCGCAGCCGCAGGTCGACAAGCTCGAATACAACGAAGGCCAGCCTCTCAAATTCCGCGCCTCCTTTGAAGTCCTGCCGGAATTCTCGCTTGGCGATTACAAAAATCTCGAAATCGAAATGCCCGAAATGGCCATCACCGATGAAAGTGTCGCCAACACCCTCGCCGAAATGCAACAGCGCGCCGCAGCCTTCGCGCCCGTTGAAGGCCGCGCTGTTCAGAACGACGACTACGTGCAGGTCAAGCTGCTCGGTACCCCCGAAGGCGGCGGCGAGCCTCTCCGTGCCGACAACGTCCTCTGCCACGTCGGCGCCGAAGAAACCATGGAGCCCTTCAACGAAAACCTTCGCGGCGCAAACGTCGGCGACCACAAGGCCTTCGATGTCGATTATCCAACTGACTACCCCGATGCCAAGCTCGCCGGCAAGAAATTCCATTACAGCGTCGACGTTCTCGGCATAAAAACCAAGAAGCTGCCCGAAATTAACGACGAATTCGCCAAGGATGTCAGCGACGCCGCCTCTCTCGACGAACTCAAGAAAAAAGTCCGCGAAGGCCTCGAGCACGAGCGCGACCACCGCCAGAAGGAACTCCAGCGCGAGAAAATCATCGCCGAGCTTGTCAAGCTCCACGACTTCCCCGTCCCGGAATCCCTGGTCGACCACCAAATGGACGTCCGCCTGGAACGCGTCGTCCGCTCCCTCGCGCAGCAGGGCGTCGATCCTCGCGCCGTCAACGTCGACTGGGTTAGCCTCCGCAAACGTCAGGAAGAGCGCGCCAAGGATGATGTAAAAGCCGAACTGGTCATCGACCGCATCGCCACCGAGGAAAAAATCGATGTCACCGAAGAAGAGCTCCAGCAGGAACTAGCCCACGTGGCCAGCCATAGTGGCGAATCCGCCGAAGCAATTCGCGCCCGTTTGACAAAGCAAGGGGCCCTCGATAGGATGAAAGCTAAGCTGCGCAGTGATAAGACTGTGGATTGGCTGGCGCAGAATGCCCGGGTCAAGACCGTCGCGGCAAGCGCCCAGTGAATCCAGCCTCTGCGGTACAGGCAAACTCTCTCACATGAAAAACTTCGACGATCCGCAATATCGCGCCACCACTCTAGTACCCATGGTTGTGGAGCAAACCAGCCGGGGCGAGCGCGCCTACGATATCTATTCGCGTCTCCTGAAAGAACACATCGTCTTTATCGGCACTCCCATTGACGACCACGTCGCCAATCTCGCCACCGCGCAGATGCTTTTCCTCCAGGCCGAAGACCCCGAGAAGGACATTCAGCTCTACATTAATTCTCCGGGCGGCTCCATCACCGCCGGTTTCGCTATTTACGACACCATGCAATTCGTAAAGCCCGACGTGGTCACTACTTGCGTTGGCCAGGCAGCCTCCATCGCCGCCGTTCTCCTCGTCGGCGGAGCGCCCAAGAAGCGCTTCTCCCTTCCGAACTCCCGCATTCTGATCCACCAGCCCTGGATGAGCGGCCTCGGCGGCCAAGCCACGGACATCGACCTCCACGCCAAGGAGATTTTGCGCATGCGCTCGACCATCAACAAGATTTTGTCCAAACATACCGGTCAGCCCGTTGAGCGCATCGAAAGAGATGTCGAGCGCGACTACATCATGAACCCGGATCAAGCCAAGGAATACGGCATGATCGATGAGATTATCTTTAAGCACCGGTAGCATGGTCAGGCTTCGATTTGTGCCGTTGCCCTTAGACGGGTCATTCCGAGTGGAGTCTGCGAAGTGAGGAACCTACTTTTGCTTCTGGACCGAACACGCGCTCTAGGCAAGAGCTGTGTGACTTCAGGTGATTGCCCTGAATCTGAGTTTCCACAGCGAGTTCCCGATTGACGGCAGCATCGCGATATTCTGTATCGCTAAGGAAAATTTCGGCCTACAATGAACTATCTCGGCTTCAGGTACTTACCTTGAGGAGAGGCCTGTTCAAACGTGAAAAAATATAGCCCAGACGAACCGCTTCGATGCTCCTTCTGTCACAAAACCCAGGAGCAGGTGGAAAAGCTGATCAGTTCGCCTTCCGACTACCCCCGCGCATACATCTGCAACGAATGCGTGGGCGTTTGCCAGACCATCTTGGAGGACGAAAAGCGCGAGCAGGCCGCTGCTCCGGCCCGGCGCCTCCCTCGTCCGCCCGAAATCAAACAATTCCTCGATAGCTATGTCATTGGACAGGATCGCTCCAAGAAAAAACTCGCCGTCGCTGTCTACAATCACTATAAGCGCATATTCCTCAACAAACAGCCGGGCGAAGTCGAGTTGAGCAAGTCCAACATTCTCCTGATCGGCCCCACTGGTACCGGCAAAACCCTCCTGGCTCAAACGCTTTCCCGCATGCTGGACGTTCCCTTCGCCATCGTCGACGCCACCACGCTAACCGAAGCCGGCTACGTCGGCGAAGACGTCGAAAACATCATCCTCAAGCTCCTGCAAGCCGCCGACGGCGATGTCCAGAAGACCCAACAAGGCATCATCTATATTGACGAAATCGATAAGATCGCCAAGAAGGACGAGAACCCCTCGATCACCCGCGACGTCAGTGGCGAAGGTGTGCAGCAAGCACTCCTGAAGATCCTCGAAGGCACTACCGCCAACGTTCCTCCTCAGGGCGGCCGCAAGCACCCGCACCAGGAATTTACCCCGGTGGACACCACCAACATCTTATTTATCTGCGGCGGAGCGTTCGTCGGCTTGGAGCGAATCATTGAGCGCCGGGTCGGCCGCCGCTCGCTCGGCTTCCACACCGACTCCGCGCCAACCACCGCTCAGCGCCGCAACACCGATTTGCTCGAGCAGGTACAGCCGACTGACCTGATCAAGTATGGGCTCATCCCCGAATTTGTCGGCCGCCTGCCCGTCGCCGGCGTCATGAGCGACCTCGACAAGTCCGCTCTCATGAAAATCCTCACCGAGCCGAAGAACGCCCTCCTCAAGCAGTACCAGCGGCTCTTTGAGTTCGAAAATGTCCGTCTTCGCTTCACCGACGACGCTCTCGAAACCGTGGCGGAGTTGGCACTTCAGCGCAAAGTTGGCGCGCGCGGCTTGCGTATGATCCTCGAAGACCTCATGCTGGAGTTGATGTATCACTTACCGATGCAGAAGAGAGTGCGCGATTTCGTGGTCACTGCCGACATGGTTCGCGGCCGCGAGATCAATTGGACTTTGCTCGAAAAGGTCGGATGACGGCCACCTCGAGCATTCGGAGTTTCAGGGGCCCGCATGTTCAATCGTGAAAAACAGGAGTTGAAGCGCGTACCGATGATGCCGGTGCGCGATATGGTCATCTTTCCGCAGCAGATGACGCCGTTCATCGTCGGCCGCGAAGCCAGCGTACGCGCGCTCGAAGAAGCTCTTGCCGGCGACAAGAAAATCTTCCTGTCCACGCAGCATGACGCCTCCATCGACGACCCCAAGCCCGAAGAAATCTACGCCGTCGGCACGCTGGCTAACATCGTCCAAAGCGTAAAGCTTCCCGATGGCAACATTAAAGTTCTGGTCGAAGGCGTCGAGCGCGCACGTGCTCTTTCGATCAGTACCGAAGAAGGTTTCTTCCGCGCCAATCTTCGCCTCCTCAACGCGCGTATTGAGGTCACGCCTCAAGTCGAACAACTCGTCCAGAAAATCACCAATCTTTACGAGCAGTTCATCAAGCTCTCCCAGAGCCTGAATTACGACACCATGATCGCCGCCGCCCGGGTCGACGATCCCGCTCGCCTCTCGGACACCATCGCCGCCAATCTCCAGCTTCCCGTGGACGAAAAACAGGATTTGCTCGAAACCGCCGATCCCCTCGAGCGCCTCAACCGCGTCGCCGACATCCTCGAAATCGAGCTTGAAAAGCTCAACGTCGATCGCAACATCAATACTCGCGTGAAACGCCAGATGGAGCGCGCCCAGAAAGAGTATTACCTCAACGAAAAGCTTAAGGCCATCCAGAAAGAACTGGGCCGCGGCGAGAAAAACGAAGTCGAGGAACTCAAGAAAAAGATCGATTCCGCCGGCATGCCCAAGGACGTGCATGAAAAGGCCATCGCCGAACTGAAGCGCCTCGAACTCATGCCCCCGATGTCCGCGGAGTCCACCGTCAGCCGCAATTACGTGGACTGGCTCATCGCCGTGCCTTGGAAAAAGCGCTCCAAGGAAATCCGCGACATCAAGGCCGCTGAAGAAATCCTCAACAACGAGCACTACGGCCTGGAGAAAGTCAAAGAGCGCATCCTTGAATTCCTTGCCGTCCGCCAGCTAGTCAAGAATCCCAAGGGCTCCATCCTCTGCTTCGTAGGCCCTCCGGGCGTCGGCAAAACCTCGCTCGCCATGTCCATCGGCCACGCCACTGGCAGAAAATTCGTCCGTGTTTCCCTCGGCGGGGTGCGCGACGAAGCCGAAATTCGCGGCCACCGCCGCACCTACATCGGCGCTCTGCCCGGCCAGATCATCCAGATGATGAAGAAAGCCGGGACGGTTAATCCGATCTTCGTTCTCGACGAAGTCGACAAAATGTCTACTGACTTCCGCGGCGACCCGTCCGCCGCCCTCATGGAAGTCCTCGATCCCGAGTTGAATCACGCCTTCACCGATCACTATCTCGATGTTGAATACGATCTTTCTAAAGTCATGTTCGTCTGCACCGCCAATGTCTTGCACACCATCCCACAGCCATTGCAGGACCGTATGGAAATACTTCGCCTTCCCGGTTATACCGAGCAGGAAAAGCTCGAAATCGCCAAGCGCTTCCTGGTTAAGCGCGCCCGCGAAGCCACCGGCCTCACCGGGAAAAATCTCAGCTTCACCGACGACGGTCTGCTGCACATGATCCGGCATTACACTCACGAAGCCGGTGTCCGTAACCTTGAGCGGGAAATCCAGAACATCGCCCGCAAGATGGCTCGTCGCGTGGTCACCGATGGCCCTGAAACCACGATCGAGATCAAGACCGACAACATTAAGGAGTATCTGGGCGTTCTGAAATTCCGCGAAATGTGGCTCGAAAAGCAAAATGAAATCGGCCTCGCCACCGGCCTCGCCTGGACTGAAGTCGGCGGCTCCGTTCTCGCAGTGGAAGCTACCATTATGGAAGGCAAAGGCCGCCTCACTCCCACCGGCAAACTCGGCGAAGTCATGCAGGAATCCGCCCAAGCCGCCATGAGCTACGTTCGCTCGCGCACCGAACAATTCGGCCTGCAAAAGGATTTCTACCGCACCCTCGATATTCACGTGCACGTACCCGAAGGCGCCATCCCCAAGGATGGCCCGTCCGCCGGTATCACCATCTGCACCTCGATCGTGAGCGCGCTCACTCGCAATGCCATCCGCTGCGACGTCGCCATGACCGGCGAAATCACCCTGCGCGGCAAAGTTCTTCCCATCGGTGGCGTCAAGGAGAAGCTTCTGGCCGCCCACCGAATGGGCTTGCGTACTATCATCCTTCCGAAGGATAATGAGAAAGACCTTACGGAAGTTCCCCAGGAGATACTCTCCAGCCTCAAGATGCACTTCGTGGAAACCATGGATGAAGTGTTGCAGATTGCGCTGGAGCGGCCGATTGTGCCTCTTGAACATACTGGGGTTGCGCCTGCTGTGGCCGAGCCGTATAGCGGCGCCGATAAAGACACGAGTTTGACCAACTAGGCAGCGTTTCAGGCACGGCCCGCACCCGCGGGCTGCTGATCGGTTCAAGTCTGAAGCAACTGCTTCCGGTTGAAGACAGTCTGGTTTGCCCGCCCTGTCGGTGTCTCAATGCCGGCGGAAGGTACACCACCACGCAGTCCAGTTCCGGAATTTCACGGTCGGGTCAATTTCAATCAACACCACATCTTAAAAGTCAGGATATATGGCAAAAGAAACAAACTCAGAAACAAAAAATGAAGTGAGTATCAGCCTTGCTGAGCTCAAGGAAAAGAACATCACCGATCTGGCAAAAATCGCCAAGGAATTGAATATTCCCGGTGCCAGCGGCATGCGCAAGCAAGAGTTGATCTTTCAGATCCTCCGCGCGCAGACCGAAAAGAGCGGCTTGATCTTCTCCGAAGGCGTCCTCGAATGCCTTCCCGACGGTTTCGGTTTTCTTCGCGCCCCGGAATACAACTACCTTCCGGGCCCCGACGACATCTACGTCTCCCCGTCGCAAATTCGCAAGTTCGACCTCCGCACCGGCGACACCGTCTCCGGCCAAGTCCGTCCCCCGAAGGACGGCGAGCGCTATTTCGCGCTGATCAAAGTCGAAGCCGTCAATTTCGAAGACCCCGAAGTTGCCCGCAATAAGATTTTCTTCGACAACCTCACGCCCCTCTACCCGCAGGGCCGCTTGAAGATGGAAACCACCAAGGAAAATCTCACCGGGCGCGTCCTCGACCTTCTCTGCCCCGTCGGCAAAGGCCAGCGCGGCTTGATCAATGCCCCGCCGCGCACCGGCAAAACCATGATGCTGCAGTCCATCGCCAACTCCATCACCGTCAATCATCCCGAAGTCGCTCTCATCGTTCTGCTCATCGACGAGCGCCCGGAAGAAGTTACCGACATGCAGCGCACCGTCAAGGGCGAAGTCATCAGCTCCACGTTCGATGAGCCGCCGCAGCGCCACATTCAGGTAGCGGAAATGGTCCTCGAAAAAGCCAAGCGCCTGGTCGAGCACAAGCGCGATGTCGTCGTGCTCCTCGACTCCATCACTCGTCTGGCGCGTGCCTACAACGCCGTCACTCCGCCTTCCGGCAAAGTGCTCTCCGGCGGTATTGACGCCAACGCCTTGCAGCGTCCCCGCCGCTTCTTCGCCGCCGCCCGCAACGTCGAAGAAGGTGGCTCGCTCACTATCATCGCCACGGCGCTGATCGACACCGGTAGCCGCATGGACGACGTCATCTTCGAAGAATTCAAAGGCACCGGCAACATGGAAATCTATCTCGACCGCCGCCTCGCCGACAAGCGCGTCTTTCCTGCCATCGACATTCAGCGCTCCGGCACGCGTAAGGACGAACTGCTTCTCCCACCCGACGAGCTCAGCCGCGTCTGGGTCCTGCGTAAGGTCTTGAGCCCGCTTTCGACCGTCGAGGCGATGGAATTGCTCATTAGCCGCCTCACCAAATCAAAATCCAACAACGACTTCCTTAGCTCGATGAACGCCCCCGCCTAGTAGCATAGGCTTCAGCTTGGCCTGACGCAGGGAGAGCCTGTCGCTCTGGCCGGCCCCCTTTGTAGGGTCCAGCACGGTTTACCCTGAGCCTCGAAGGGTTGAACCCCTGTCCGCACAATCACAAAATCTGGAGTCCCATTCCCACCTAGCAGCGGAAACAAGGCGCGACACGTTCGCCACTCCTTCGTGGCGCTCCAACGCGTGATACGCCTGGCATCCCACCCTCCTCTTCGACCACGTAGTATAATAGTCTGCGCCCCTGAGGAATCTCCTCTCCCCAAGCATTTGTTACACGCGCTCTCCAACCAGGAGTCTGCATGTATGAACGTTTCATCGCTCGCCAGCCTATCTTTGACAAACGGCTCCAGGTCTACGCCTACGAACTTCTCTTTCGCAGTGGCCCGCAAAATTACTTCCAGCCTTCCCGCAACGCCTCCTCCAGCGTCATCGCCGATTCCGTCACCCTCTTTGACCTGCAAAACCTGACCGGTCCCGCCAAGGCCTTCATGAACGTGGACGAACTCGCGCTGAAGCTCGGCGTGCCGCGTATTCTTCCGCCGGATCGCATCGTCGTGGAAATTTTGGAAACCGTGAAGCCGACCGAGGAAATCGTAACCATCTGCCGGGATTTGCGTTCCGCCGGTTACGTCCTCGCACTCGATGATTTCACCGGCGATTCCAACTTGAATGCCCTGGTGGAACTCGCCCAATTCTTGAAGATCGACTTTCGTCTGCTCGACGCCGAAGGCCGCGCCTCCGTAGCCAAAAAATATGGCCATGGCGAGCTCTCCCTCCTGGCCGAAAAAGTGGAAACCGAACGCGAACTGGCCGAGGCCCGTCATCTCGGCTTCTCCTATTTCCAGGGCTATTTTTTCTGCAAGCCTGCCATGATTCAGACCCGCGAAATCCCCGGCGACAAGCTGCTCCAATTGGAACTACTGAATGCCGTCGCCGCCGACGAAATCGACTACGTCAAAATCGAGGATCTCCTCAAACGCCAGCCTTCCTTACTCTACCGCCTGCTTCGCTATCTCAATTCGCCCTTGCTTAGCCTGCGCACGGAAATCCAGAGCATTCGCCACGCGTTATCTCTCCTCGGCGAAAACGAATTTCGCCGCTGGGTTTCCATCTTTGCCGTTCTGGACATGGGCGGCGGCAAGCCCCCGGAACTCGTCCGCACCGCGCTCACCCGCGCCTATTTTTGTGAAGAGTTTTCCCGCGCCGCCGGCCTGACAGAAAAGAAATCCAGCCTTTTCCTCATGGGTCTCCTGTCCATCACCGACGCGCTGCTGGACAAACCCATCGCCGATGTCCTGCAATCTTTCCCAATAAGCCAGGAAGTGAAAACCGCGCTCGTCGGAGGCGAGAATCGCTTGCGCGACGTCTACGACCTCCTGCTCTCCCTCGAACGCGCCGAGTGGTCCGAGCTCTCCGCCCACGTCGGTCGCCTTGGCTGCGACGAAGAAACCATCCCCGGCTCCTACCAGTCCGCCCTCCAAAAAGCCTCAGCCGTCACCGTCTAGCCTCAAGTGGCGTTGCCATTCCTGCTCGCCCCGATTTTCGAGCGGCTCTCTCAGCGCCGCGCCGGGTGCTCCACCCTCGTTTTTCTGAGGGTGGGTCTTGGGGTTTGCTTGGGGTTTCCTTCTTTAGAGCGATCGCCTTCGGCTTGCCTGAGGCACCAACGGAGGGGGTCTCTCTTGGTATTTCAATTTTCGACTTTCGATTTTCCACTCACCGCACGCTCGGCACCCGCTCATTCGCCAAAAACACAATCAGCCGCGCCGTCTCCTCAATCCCCATCGCCGTATTGTCCACCAGCACGGCATCCTTCGCTTTCACCAACGGAGAAACCTTCCGCTCCCTGTCCCGCTTGTCCCGTTCCCGCACTTCCTGCAGAACCTCCAGCAGCGTCAAGCTCTCGCCTTTTTCCTGATGCTCTTTCCACCGCCGTTGCGCGCGCACCTCCGGCGAAGCCTCCAGAAAAATCTTCAACTCCGCCTCCGGAAATACCACCGTTCCGATGTCCCGCCCTTCCATCACCACGCCGCCGCCCTGTCCGGCGCGCTGCTGCTCCGCCACCAGCACTTTGCGCACGCCCGCGATCGTCGCCAGCCGCGAAGCCGCCTGCGCCACTTCTCGAGTTCGAATCTCTTCTGTCACTTCCCGCCGATCCAGAAACACGCGGTTATTCAACCCCGCCGCTTCCTGCTCCGCCGTCGGAGCTTTCAGTTCGATCCGCGTGTCGCGCGCCAACGCCTCCAACTCCGCATCATTCCCCAGCGGAATCCCGCGCTCCAACGCCTTCAGCGCAACCGCGCGGTACATCGCCCCGCTATCCAGATACAAGTATCCCAGCATCGCCGCCACCCGTCGCGCCACAGTGCTTTTCCCTGACCCCGCCGGCCCATCAATCGCAATATTCATCCGCCCCGCCATTCTTGTTCCCTCTTCTTGCGGTCTCATTTTGATGGTTCGAGGCCTTGTCACACCGGCGCCCAAGAACCTAGCCCAACCTCAAATCCAACCGCGCTGTCATCCTGAGGAACGCGCCTTTTGCGCGACGAAGGATCTCAACGTTCTGGCCAATACTCAACTCGCTAGCTCAAAACGATTTTCAATTTTCTAATTTCCATTTTCCGGCTTCTTCCCACTCGCCACTCACCACCCGCTTGCCCTGAGCTTCGAAGGGCCACTTTCCCTCAAAATCCCATAATGTTATACCCGCAATCCACATAAATCGTCTCGCCCGTAATCCCAGACCCCGCCTCCGAAAGCAAAAACGCCGCCGTCCCACCCACCTCCCCTGGATCGACATTCCTCTTCAACGGCGCCCGCTCCGCATGCGCCTTCAGCATCTCTCCCAATTGCGCGATCCCCCGCGCCGCCAACGTCTTGATCGGTCCGGCGGAAATCGCGTTCACGCGAATTCCCTTCGGCCCCAAGTCATTCGCCAGATACCGCACCGACGCCTCCAGCGCTGCCTTCGCCACGCCCATCACGTTGTACTTCGGCACCACCTTCTCCGCGCCGTAATACGTCATCGTTAGAATCCCGCCGCCCGCGGTCATCAACGGCGCCGCTGCCCGCGCCACGGCAATCAACGAATACACGCTCACATCATGCGCGATTCGGAATCCCTCCCGCGAAGTATTCACGAACTCGCCCTTCAACTCCTCCGCCGGAGCAAATGCCACGCTATGCACCAAGCCATGCAGCACTCCGTACCGCGCCTTCAACTTCTCGAACAGCGCGGCGATCTGCTCGTCGAAGCTCACATCGCACATGAACCCTTCCGAGCCTGGCAAATCCGTAATCAAATCCTTGGCTTCCTGCTCCAGCCGCTCGTTCTGGTAACAAATCGCCAGCTGCCATCCCGCCGTATGCAACTTCTGCGCAATCGCCCAGGCAATACTCCGCTTGTTCGCCAACCCAAAAATCACCGCCGTCTTCTGTCCCTCGCTCAAAGTCAACCTCGTCTAACTAAGTTAAGCTTCAGTCCAACCCATGTAAGGACTGCATTTCCGCCACATCGTTCGAGCAGCCCGTCGTCACCTACCGCTCATTTTCTATTTTCTATCTTCCCGCTCGCCACTCGCCACTCATCACTCGCCACTAGATTCTATGAAACGCCCTCTCAATCTCCTTCACCGAATACCGCAGCACCACCGGCCTCCCATGCGGGCAACTCATCGGGCAATCCGTTTTCGCGAGCGCCGCCAGCAGCCATTCCATTTTCGCCTGGTCCAGCGGCATATTCACCTTGATCGCGGCGTGGCACGAAGTCGACGCCGCAATCTTCGCCTGTAGCGTATCAATCGAAATCGCCGCGTTTTCGCGCTCCAGCCCCTCCAGAATCTCCATCAACAAATGCTCCGCGTCATTCGCCGCAATTCCGGCAGGAACAGCCTGAATCGCCACGCTTTTCGGCCCCATCGGCTCCACTTCAAATCCATTCGCGCTCAACTCCGCCGCAATTTTATCGTAAGTCACCAGCTGTCGAGGCGAAAGCTCCATCACCAGCGGCATCAGCAACCGCTGTGCCTCGACCTTACCTGCGCGCCGCGCCTCCAGATGCTGCTCGAACAACACACGCTCGTGCGCCACGTGCTGGTCGACAATCCACAGCCCTTCGCCGTTCACCGCCACAATAAAACTCGCGCTCACTTGCCCCAGCGGCTTTAAATCTGCAATCTCCTCTGGCCGCGGCAGCGTCGCGGGTGCATCCGCGCCCACGAGCGAAAAATTCTCCGCCCAATTCGCCTCTCGACTCGGCGCGCCCCCCGGCATCGGCCCCGGACTGAATCCATTGCCCGGCTCAAACGCAAATCGTTGCGGCACCGGCTGCATCGGCGCATTCGCAAGCTCAAACGTGTTTGCTGCCGCGTAATCCGAACCCACACCCGAGCCCAGCCCGATCTCTTCCATCTCCGGAATAATCGCACGAGGCACACCGGAATGGGAATTCGCTTCCACGTATCCGCTGTCGAACGACGCCGGCGGCGCCGCCGGATCGGCGGCGATATTTCCTGAAGTCGCCGCCGCTGCGAAACTCGCAATCGGCCGCGTCGCCATCAACGCCTGGCGAATCGCATCGCGCGTAAAATCATGCACAAACTGCGACCGCCGGAAGCGTACCTCAATCTTCGCTGGGTGCACGTTCACGTCCACCTCGTCGTATGGCATCTCGAGAAACAGCAGCGTCGCCGGAAACGCATTCGGCGGCAGAATGTTCCGGTATGCCTCATGAATCGCGTGCAAAATCAATCGGTCGCGCACCAGCCTCCGGTTCACAAACACATAAATCCCATTGCGATTCAGCCGTTGCACCGCCGGACGTGACGTAAACCCCGTCACCGTCAGCGTCGGCGCTTCTTCGCCCGCTTCCATCTCCGGCTCGGTAATCGCCCCGCGAAACGCCGCGGACGTCGCCGGAATCTCCACTAATTCCTCGAGCGCCTGCCGCCCAAACAACTGATACACGCGGTCCGCCAATTTCTCCGCCGGCGGGCAATTGATAATTTCCTGCGTCGGCGTAGTCAGCGTGAACTGCTTGGCCGGATTCGCCAGCGCATAATGCGTCACCAGCGAAGCGATATGTCCCAGCTCCGTCGTATCCGATTTTAGAAATTTCCGCCGCGCCGGCACGCAATAAAACAAATCCGCAATACTGACGGTCGTCCCCGGCGGCAATCCCGCCGGCTTCACTCCAACCAGCTTCCCTCCCGCAAATTCCACCCGCGTGCCTTCCGCTTCCGCCCCGTCGCGCGTCTCCAGCAATAATCGCGAAACCGCCGCAATCGATGGCAACGCCTCCCCGCGAAATCCCAGAGTCGAAATCGAAAGCAAATCATCCGCCGTTCGTAGCTTGCTCGTCGCGTGCCGCTCGAACGCCAGCAGCGCGTCGTCGTGCGTCATCCCGTGTCCATCGTCGATCACGCGGATCATCCGCTTCCCGCCGATCTCCGTCTCAATCCGTACCGACGCAGCGCCCGCATCCAGCGCATTCTCGAGCAACTCCTTCACCACCGAGGCGGGCCTCTCCACCACCTCGCCCGCCGCGATCTTATTCGCCACCGCCTCCGGCAATATCCTTATTCGACTCACAAGCTTTTCCCTTTTGTTAAGGCACCGGGGTCAGAGCTTTAGCTCCGACATCACCCGACCCGCTACCAACGGGCTTAGCCCCTGAGGAATTGGGTAAACCACAAACCTACCGCTGGCCGATCCATAAGCCCAGAACTCCGGCTGTTTAACCAATTTTTGCCGCCACCGGATTGAACTGCACATAGTCTCTTTTCTTCTGATAATCCCGTCCAACTTGTCACACGGGATTCATGAAATCCTGCCTGCCAAATCTTCATCTCCCTTTACGCGGAGGTTGTGAATCTCAAAGGACTCCCGCCTTTGATCCGTGGAATGGCTTTCGCCAAACTGGTGGAAGATCGCGGCGTCAATATCAAATGAAGATAGTTCGGCATGAACACAAAATCATGTAATAGATGATTCTCTTTGTCTCGATTCTCCAACATTTTCCGCACAACGATCTTTGTCGTCTCTTTCACTTGAAAAAGAACTGTACCTTGCCAGGCCTGGGTTGTAACAAAATAGGTCTATACAGCTCCCGTCTGATGTTCCAACCGGCCCATAAACCAATTCCTCAGCGGCTAAAGCCCGACCGTGCCAAGTTCAAATGTCGGAGCTGAAGCTCCGACCCCCGGGTTGTCCAATGCTACCAAGCTCTTATCTCTTCTTAATCTCAATCCCCAACTGCTCCAACTGCTCCTTCTCCACCTCACTCGGCGACTCCGCCATCAAATCTTGCGCCGCAGTGGTCTTCCCAAACGCAATCACCTCGCGAATCGACTTCTCACCCGCGAGCAGCATCGCAACCCGATCCACTCCGAGCGCAATCCCTCCATGCGGCGGCGTCCCATAGGTCAACGCATCGAGGAAAAATCCAAACCGCTTCCGCAATTGTTCCTGCGACAATCCGAGCGCCTTGAATACCCGCTCCTGCACATCCTGCCGGTGAATCCGGATGCTCCCCGATCCTAACTCATACCCATTCAACACCAGATCGTAGCCCTTCGACCGCACCTCCCACGGAGCGCTCTCCAATTTCTCCAAGTCTTCATCCACGATTCCCGTGAACGGATGCTGCGCGCTGGCCCAAATCTTCTCGCGCTCGCTCCATTCAAACAGCGGAAATCCCGTCAGCCACAAAAACTTCCACTGCGTCTTGTCGATCGCGCCCAGCGCCTCGCCCAAGTGCAACCGCAACTGCCCCGCCGCCAGCGCCGCCGCTTCCGTGCCTTTAATCTCCTGCCTCGCCGACACCGCCACCACCAGATCGCCGGTCTTCGCCCCGCAAGCCTCCTCTAGCTTCCTCACATTCTCCCCGCCAATCAGCTTTTCTACCGTCGAAGTCGTTCCCTCCGCCGCCAGCTTCACAAAATAAGCTCCGCGCGCACCCGCCGCCTTGGCCTTCTCCGTCAACTCATCCAACTGCTTCCGCGAATAGCCCGCCCCGCCCGGCGCCGCAAACGCAAACACGCTTCCTTCAATCTGCAACTTCTGCCGCGCCTCCGCCGGAAAACAATCCGTCACTTCGTGCAGCTCCATCCCAAACCGCAAATCCGGCTTGTCGCTGCCATACTTCCGAATCGCATCCTTGTAGAGCATGTGCGGAAACGGCGCGGTCACCGTAATCCCCGCCGCCGCGCACACCCGCACCATCACGTTCTCAATCACATTGAAAATGTCTTCCTGCCGCGGAAACGACATCTCCAAATCCAATTGCGTGAACTCCGGCTGTCGGTCCGCGCGCAAATCCTCGTCGCGAAAACACTTCACAATCTGGAAATAGCGGTCCAGCCCGCCAATCATCAGGATCTGCTTGAAAATCTGCGGCGATTGAGGCAACGCATAAAACTGCCCATGATGCACGCGGCTCGGCACCAGGTAATCCCGCGCGCCCTCCGGCGTCGACCGCGTCAGCATCGGCGTTTCCACTTCGATGAACCCCATCTCGTCCATTGCCTTGCGCATCTCCAGCACAATCTTGTGCCGCAGCGCCAGGTTCCGGTGCGGCTTCGGCCTCCGCAAATCCACATAGCGGTAGCGCAGCCGCGTCTCTTCCGCCACATTAATCTCGTCTTCAATGGGAAATGGCGGCGTCTTCGCCGTATTCAAGATGCGCAGGTTCGTCGCCACCAGCTCAACTTCGCCCGTGGCAATGTCCGGATTCGCCTTCTCGCGCTTTACAACCTTCCCCTCCACCGCAACCACAAACTCGCTGCGCGCCGGCTCCGCCTTCGCGTGCGCCTCCGGCTGCGTCTCCTTGTTGAACACCACCTGCACGATCCCGCTGCGATCGCGCACATCCAGAAACAACAAATTCCCCAGATCGCGCCGCCGTTGCACCCACCCCATCACCACTACCTCGCGCCCCGCGTCCGTCGCCCGCAGCGCCCCGCAATAGTGCGTCCTCTTCAAATTCCCCAAAAAATCCAACACGTTAATCGCTCCCCATTCCTCTGTTCTGCAAAACGCAAAATCCAAAAAACTGTCATTCCGTGCGGAGTCCGCGAAGCGAGGAACCTTCCTTGCAGTTCACCCTTCCGGGGTCAGCCTTTTCCGCACCACCAGCAAAATTCACCGAACATGCACCCAACAAAAACGCACGCCATCCTGAGCGAAGCGAAGGATCTCTCGGCCTCTTTCTTTTCGGGGGTCGGACCTTCAGGTCCGACATTCCAGCTCGCTCTGAAAACGGCTTCAGCCCCTAGACACTCCGCTCCTCCTGCAACCCAGCGTCTTGCCTCCCAACCCTCCGCCAAAACTCTTGCACTCCGAAACTCCTTCACTTCTTCCTCTTCAAAAACTCCACCACCGCCTCCCCGTTCACCTTCTCCTGCGTCCCATCCGCCAACCTCTTCACCGTCCACTCCCCGCTCGCCACTTCATCCTCCCCCAAAATCAACGCGAACTTCGCCCCCAGTTTATCCGCTTGCCCCAACGCTTTGCCGAATTTCTGCTCCACCGGAGGCAGCTCCACGCGCAATCCCGCCTCGCGCAATTTCCGCGCCGCCGCAATCGCCGTAGCCTGCGCTTTCTCACCCATCCACGCGATGTACACGTCGCGCCCGGTCGCCGTCCCGCCCCCCGCTTCCTGCAGTGAAAGAATCAACCGGTCTTCGCCAATCGCAAACCCAATCCCTTTCGTCGGCGGTCCGCCCAGCAATTCCACCAATCCGTCATACCGTCCGCCGCCGCACACCGCATTCTGCGAACCCAACCCTTGCGCGGTAATCTCAAACGTCGTCCTCATGTAGTAGTCCAGCCCGCGCACCAATCTCCAATTCTCGCGATATGCCACGCCTCGCAAATCCAGTTGCTGCTTCACTTCCGCATAGTAGCTCTTGCAGTCGTCACACAACGAGTCCGCAATCCGCGGCAACTTCTCAATGATCGCCTGTTCATGCTCGAGCTTCGAATCCAGCACCCGCAACGGATTCGTCGCAATCCTCCGCTGGCTATCCGCACCCAGCTTGTCCTTCACTTCCACCAGCGCCGCCTTCAGCTTCTCCACATACCCCCGTCGGCAATTCGGCGCGCTGTGCCCGATCGAATTAATCTCCAATTGCGCGCCCTGCAGCTCCAGCCGTCCGAAAAACGCCATCACCATTTCGATGACTTCCGCATCAATCCCCGGCGCATCCGTCCCGCCCAACACCTCCGCCCCAATCTGATAAAACTGCCGGTATCGCCCCTTCTGCGGCCTCTCCCGCCGGAACATCGGCCCCATGTAGTACAACTTCACCGGCGCCGGCCACTGCTGCATCCCATGCTCAATGTAAGCCCTGCAAACCGAAGCCGTGGCCTCCGGCCGCAAACAGACCGACGGGCCTAACGTAACGCCTGCGACGGCGAGTTTGAGCAATCGGAAGGTCCGGTCAATTTCGGGTTTATTTGTCTCAACACCGTGGGACAGCTCCGCTTGGAAATGAGTGATTCCTTGCGAGAAGTAGTCGTAAAAGGCATGGGCCTCTTGGTGGTGTTCCACCTCACCCGACCGAATTCCTGCTTCCAGGCGGGTCTGAAAATTTCGGAGCAGGCCAAGAAATGCATTCGTCCAGTGCTCATCCGTCGCTGGCAGAGCATAATTTCGAATCATCTCCCGCATTTCCTGAAGATCGCCTCGTGCGTCCTCAAAGGAATACATTTCCTTCGAAACAATATCCGTCTCACCGCCCACGGCCCGCGCAAACAATTCCGTCGGCTCAAAAATCGGCGGACGAATCTCCCCGAACCCAAAGGTCCCAAACACTTCGCGCGCCGTCTGTTCCACCCGGTTCCACAACTCCGTCTCCGGCGGCAACAAATCCCGCGTTCCCTTAATCGCCTGAAATTTCGCCTTATTCGCCATTCCGTTATCGATGATCCAAACAAAATCTCTTAGGCTTGCCCCGAGCTGCGAAGGGCTCCGACTGTAACAAGCCAAAAAACTGGGCTTCAGCCCCTGAGGAATTCGCTCGGCCTTCGGTCAAGCCACAAATCAAGCCAGCCCACTCCAATCAATCCGCTCGCCACGCTCCGCCGCTTCCTTCCGATAAATCTCCCGGTATCCCGCATACCGGACCGCATACTGCCCAATCGATTCCAACTCCTTCTCGTTCAAAGCCCGCTTCACCTTCCCCGGCGATCCCATCACAATGCTCCCCGCAGGAATCACCGTCCGCTCCGTAATCAACGTACCCGCCGCGACAATGCAATTCGTCCCAATCACCGCCCCGTTCAAAATCACGCAGCCCATCCCCACCAACACTCGCGACTCAATCGTGCACCCATGCAGCGTCACCGAATGCCCCACCGTCACCTCATCCGCCAGCACCAGCGGATACTGATCCTTCATCACGTGCAGTACGCACCCATCCTGAATATTCGTGCGATTCCCAATGCGAATGTAGTGCACATCTCCGCGCACCACGCACATCGGCCACACGCTCGACTCTTCCCCAATCACCACGTCTCCAATAATCACCGCCGCTCGGTCGATATACGCCGACGCTGCAATGTGCGGAAATTTGCCGCGATAGCCTCGGATGTCCGGTACCCGATTCAAGGAATTTAGAATCCCCGTAACTGGTTGCAGGGCTTAGACATAGAACGCAAAGCCAGGCTCGCCCACGCGCCGCGAATCATACAAGATAGCATCCGCCCCTCCCGCTGACAAGGAACCGCAAACACACGAGCGCGCGAGGCGCCAATTCTGTGTCGGGGTCTGGAACTGTTTGAGCCTCGAAGGGCTCGACCCCATGTCCGAACGATCCACTGATCTTGACGGTAGCGCCGTGCCTTCCGGCCAGCGTCTTGGGGTCTTCCTTCCTACCTCTTGTAGCGCCCGTCCTCTCTAGACGCGCCCTTTCACTTGATCCAGCAATCAGCCTTCGCCACACGCGCTTCCCTACTTTCTCTCCTCAAACAACCCGTTGTACACCAACCCTCCCAACGCCCCTCCAACTATCGGCGCCACCCAGAACAACCACAACTGCTGCACCGCCCAACCTCCCACAAAAATCGCCGGCCCCGTGCTCCGCGCCGGGTTCACCGACAAATTCGTCACCGGAATTCCAATCAAATGAATCAGCGTCAAGCCCAGCCCAATCGCAATTCCCGCAAAGCCGCCCGGCACACGCGTATCCGTCGCTCCGTGAATAATTAGCAAAAAGAAAAACGTCAGCACCACTTCCGCCACAAAACACGCCACCAACGAATAACCGCCCGGCGAATGCGCGCCGTACCCGTTCGAAGCAAATCCGCCTGTCAACGAAAATCCATCTTTTCCGCTGGCGATCACATACAAAACTCCTCCGGCAGCCAGCGCGCCAACAACCTGAGCAATGATATACGGCACGAGCTCCACCCACGGAAATCGCTTCCCCACCGCCAGCCCGGCAACGAGGCCTGCGACTCGCCAATTTGACGGCTCTATCGCCTCCACCTTGTTATCCCCGAAGCGCCGTCCGCGAAGCGAGGGACCCGCGGTTTCTTTCTCAAACCCCGCAGCCGCCGGGTGCCCCACATGCTTGCCCTGAGCCACGAAGGGCTGCTGTTGCCTGCTCTTGGGCTCCCTCTTCGTAGGGGTCGAGCACCGCCGGACCCCATGTCCGCAAAATCTCCAAACCAAAGTCCGTGCCTTCGCCGGGTCCGCGAGTGCCCGACCCTCGCAGTTTGATGGTGGGCTTCCCATGCGTCTTGTCTCCGTTCCCACATGCGCGGGCAATCCCCCGGCTTTACGTTTCCCCTCCCCCGCGCCATACTTTCCTCATGCACAAACTCTGCGCCAAATGCGGCGCCGCCATGACCTGCCAGCCCGAAGGCGGCTGCTGGTGCGCCGATCTCCCTCCTCTACCGTTGCCGCCAAATCTCGAATCCACTGGCTGCCTCTGCCGCGCCTGCCTCCTCGAAAAAATAAAAGCCGCCGAAGCCTCACTCCCCGGCGGCTCATCCATATCCACTTCAACTACCTCTCCCCGCTCTTAGCCTCGAAACGTTGTGGGTGCCCCACCTCGTGGTTTGAGGGTGGGTCTTGGGTTTGTTTTCTTCAGGGTCGCACCTTCAGCTTGCCATGAGCAGCCAGGGCTCCGCCCTTGGCACGCTACAAAACTGTTGCTTCAGCCCCTGAGCAATTGGACTCTTGCACTTGTTCTCTTTCGTCTTCGCACCCGTCCATCCCTCAATCAATCTGCACCGTGGGTCCGCCCGCCGTCGCCGCCACTTCCTCCACCCGCGCATTCACCGCCTTCGCCACGCGATACAAACTCTGCGCCGCCGGCCCCGCTTCTCCCTCCGCGGCAACCGGCTTCCCCGTATCGCCTCCTACGCGAATCCTCGGATCAATCTCAATCTCTCCGAGCACCGGTACGCCATACTCGATCGCCGTCTTCGCTCCATCCCCGTGCCCGAAAATATCCACCGGCTTCCCGCAATGCGGGCACGCAAATGTGCTCATGTTCTCCACCACTCCCAGCACTTCCACATTCACCTGCCGGAACATTTCAATCGCTTTGCGCACATCCGCCAGCGCCACCGTCGACGGCGTCGTCACCACCACCGCTCCCGTCACTTCCACCGTCTGAATCAGCGTCAATTGCACATCGCCCGTCCCCGGCGGCAAATCGATCACCAGAAAATCCAGCTCGCCCCACTCCACGCTGCGCAAGAACTGCGTGATCACGCTGTGCAGCATCGGCCCGCGCCAAATCACCGGCTTGTCGCCAGGATTCAGTAATCCCATCGAAATCATTTTCAATCCCTGGGCTTGCACCGGAATAATCCGCTGTTGCGCAGTAGCCATGGGCTCGGCCGTCGAACCCAACATGATCGGCACATTCGGCCCATACACATCCGCGTCCAGCAACCCAACCTTGTTTCCCATCTTCGCCAGCGCTAGCGCCAGGTTCACCGCTACGGTAGTTTTTCCCACACCGCCCTTACCGCTTGCCACCGCCACCAAATATTTCACGCCCGGAATCGGCTGTCGCTGCGCCATCTGCTGCTGTCCTGGTATCCCCGGTGGCATAGTCCCTCTTTTAGACGGTTCTTCGAAACTGGTCAGGCGGTCGGACCTTCAGGTCCGACATTTGACAAGCAACAACTGGGCTTCAGCCCCTGAGGAATCCGCCTCTTCTCACTCTTCCACTCGTAAACTCTGAAACTCTTTTACTCTTACACTTCTTTGCTTTTTTCTTCCTTCCTACGCGTTCGCCCCATGGCACTTCTTGTACTTCTTCCCCGACCCACATGGGCAAGGATCATTCCTCCCCACCTTCGCTCCTGCCCGTACTGGCTTCGGCGCTTCCGCCTGCGCCGGACCCGTCTGAAATTGCATATCCTTCTGTTGCCGCTCTTGCTTCCGCTCGAGCGCTCGCGCAAAGTCCGGCAATTTCGCCGGAGACTCCTCGACCCGAGCCGCTGCACTCGCCACAGCCGTCGCAGCGCTATGCAACTGCTGTCGCGCAGGAGCAGGTGCTGCCTCTCGCGTCTGTTGCGGCAAAGCCTCCTGCTGCTGAATCTGCACGTGAAACAAATACCGAATCGTCTCGCTATCGATCCGCCCCATCATGTCTTCAAACAACACGAACGCTTCTTTCTTGAATTCCACCAGCGGATCTTTCTGCCCGTATCCGCGCAGCCCGATCCCTTCCTTCAAATGGTCGAGCGAAAGCAAGTGGTCTTTCCACTGCGTATCCACCACATCCAAAACGATCCGCCGCTCCAACCATCGCAGCACGTCCGCGCTGAACTGCTTTTCCTTCTCCGCGTAGCGGTTTTTCACCGCTTCGACCGTCGCTTCCAAAAGCTCTTCGTGATTCAGCGTCGTCGGGTCCGCTCCTGCCACTTTGGCGTCAATTCCAAACTGGCTATGCAATTCCGCCAAAAACGATGCGGTATTCCACTGGCCCGGATGCTGCTCGCGCGGGCAATACGTTTCGACCAACTCGCCCGCCAATTCCTCCGCAATCCCGAGCACATATTCGCGCTGATCCTTGCCCTCGAGCGCCGACCTTCGAATCGCATAGATGGTCTCGCGTTGCTTGTTCATCACATCGTCGTACTCAAGCAAATGTTTGCGGGCGTCGAAGTTCTGCGCTTCCACCGATTTCTGCGCATTCTCAATCCGGTTCGAAATCAGTTTTGACTCGATCGGCACGCCCTCGGTCATTCCCAGCCGAAACATCAATTGCTTCACGCGTTCGCCGCCGAAAATCCGCATCAAATCGTCTTCCAGCGACAAAAAGAATCGCGATGACCCTGGATCGCCCTGCCGTCCCGCACGCCCTCGCAACTGATTGTCGATGCGCCGCGCCTCGTGTCGTTCCGTTCCCAGAATGTGCAGCCCGCCGAGCGCCACCACCTCGTCGTGCTCCGCTTTGCACTGCTCCGCGAACTGGTCGTACACCGGCTTCCACTGGTCTTGTGGTACCTGGAAAATCTTTCCTTCGTGCTGGAACAGCACCATCGGCAGGACCGGCTGCGCCCCATCTCCATTCGCGCTTTCCGCGCCAATCACGGCGGGCGCTGCGGCGTACGGCATCGCCAGCTTGTTCTTCAGAAAATATTCGCGTGTCAACGATTCCGGGTTTCCGCCAAGCAGAATGTCCGTCCCTCGGCCGGCCATGTTCGTCGCCACCGTCACCGCGCCTTTGCGCCCCGCCTGCGCCACGATGCGCGATTCCCGCTCGTGCTGCTTCGCGTTCAGCACCTCGTGCGGAATTTTCTCCTTCTTCAGCAACTCCGCAATCGTCTCCGACTTCTCAATCGAAATCGTCCCCACGAGCACCGGTTGCCCACGCTCGTGATAATGCCGGATTCCATGCGCCAGCGAATTGTCTTCCTGCAGAATCCCGTTCACCACCGCTACAAATTTTTCGCGTTCGGTGCGGTACACGATGTCTGGATTCTCGATGCGGATCAGCGTCCGGTTCGTTGGAATCACCACCACGTCCAGGTTATAAATCTTTCCGAATTCCGCAGCTTCCGTCTCTGCGGTACCGGTCATACCGGCCAACTTTTTGTACATGCGAAAATAATTCTGGAAGGTAATCGTCGCTAGCGTTTGGTTTTCGCGCTCGATCTTCACGCCTTCCTTTGCTTCCACCGCCTGGTGCAAGCCGTCCGACCACCGCCGCCCTGGCATTTGCCGCCCGGTAAACTCGTCGACGATGATCACTTCCCCGTCTTTCACCACGTAATCCACGTCGCGCTTATACAACGCGTGCGCGCGCAAAGCCTGGTACACGTGGTGAATCGTCTCCATGTGCGCCGGATCGTACAAATTCCCCAAATTTAGCATCCGTTCGCACTTGCTCACGCCCTCTTCCGTCAGCGTGGCTTGACGATGCTTCTCATCCAGTGTGTAATCAATCTCCTGGATTAGCTTGGGAATAATCTTGTCGATCTTGAAATATTTGTCCGTGGATTCTTCCGACGGCCCGGAAATAATCAACGGCGTGCGCGCCTCGTCGATCAGGATGGAGTCCACTTCGTCCACAATCGAGAACTGATGACCGCGTTGTACGCAGCTCGCCAGGTCGTACTTCATATTGTCGCGCAGATAATCGAACCCAAACTCGTTGTTCGTGCCGTACGTAATGTCCGCGCCATATGCCGCGCGCCGTTGCGCATCATCCAAGTCATGCACGATCACGCCAACCGTCAGCCCCAAGGCCTTATAGAGCGGGCTCATCCACTCCGCGTCGCGCCTCGCCAGGTAATCGTTCACCGTCACGATGTGCACACCGCGCCCCGCCAGCGCATTCAACGCCGCCGGCAGCGTGGCCACGAGCGTTTTCCCTTCGCCCGTTTTCATTTCCGCGATTTTCCCGTCGTTCAGCACCATTCCGCCGATCAACTGCACGTCGAAATGCCGCATCTTCAGGAATCGCCGGCCGGCTTCGCGCACCAACGCAAACGCCGGCACAATCACTGGCTCGAGCGCCCGCACCAGATCCTGCTTGTACGAAACCTCCGCCGGGTCGCTATCCTTCAACGATTCTTGTACTTGAATCCGCAGCTCCGCGAAGCGCTCCTTCAACTGCTCTTCGCTAAGCGCCTGCGTCTCCGCCTCTTTCGCGTTGATCGCAGCCACCACCGGCTGTATCTTCTTGATGTCGCGATCGTGCTTCGTCCCGATAAACTTCGCGACCACCTGATCCAGTATCTTCGCCGCGTCCATGTAGTTTCCGTCGTTTCCTAACTGTGGCACCGCCACTTTGGCTTGCCCCGAGCCTCAAGGGGCTGTGCTCGCACCTTACTCTCGTAGCGCCGTGCCTTCCGCTTGCCCTGACGCAGGATGGGCCCGGCATCTTGGGTTTCGCCCGTAGCCCGGCTATTCCTGCTTGCTTCAATCTTTGAAGATCTGTGCTCTTGGGTCACTCCTCGTAGTGGCCGGTCTTGAGACCAGACAACACCACGTCGCCATTCTCTCAGGCTATTCCCAAACAAAATGCTGAACATCTCATTGTAACTGGTTAGACGCACGCCCGCCAACAATGGCCCTCAGCACCGTCAATGCGCTGGCCTGCCTGCCGCACGCAGGCATTTATTCCACGCTGCCTTCTTCGCCCCTGTCGCTCACCCCTTCTGGGGTGAGGCCTTCCATCATGGAGGAACGCCCTATATCCCTCCAACCAAAGACTCCCCGGGGCAAAGAGGCCTGAGCTACGATCACCGCTCAGCGTATACTCTTCCCCATGGAGCATCCAAACCTCGTTGTCGTCCAAGCCTACGGCACTCGCCTTGACGCCGACCTCGCCAAGAGCGAACTCGAATCTGCCGGCATTCCCGCCATGATCCAGGCCGACACCGCGGGAGGCATGCGCGAACACCTCGCATGGTCCGGCTTCGGCTTCAAAATTCTGGTGCGCGAGGAAGACGCAACCGCCGCGCGCCAGATCCTCGCTCCTCGACCCACACCTTGAAAGGAATGAAGAACCTTGAATCCGATTTTCAGGACGACGCCAACTCCCCTCCATCGTGACGCCACTTCACCCAGAAGGACTCTTCGGGTGCCCCGCATTCCGGTTTTGCTTGTGGGGTCTTATGTTCGCCTCCGTAGCGCTGGCTTTTATGTCAGCGCTGCCTTCTTTCGTCCCTGTAGCTCACCCCGTCGAGGGATGAGGGGTTCCATCACCCAGGCAACATCGATCGCGTTATGCAAAAACCCTCACGCGAGAAGGCTTGCTCTACAACTCCCCTTGACAACTTAGGAGAACCTACTTTACCCTCCTAATCATCTTAGGAGTCCGAATGTCATCTCAAGCCGATCTCCTTCCCGGCACCCTCGATCTGCTCATTCTCAAATCCGTTTCTCTCGGCTCCCTCCATGGCTACGGCATCCTCCTCCGCATCGAACAAATCTCTCGCGGCGCTCTCCTGATCGAACAGGGCGCCCTCTACCCCGCCCTCTTCCGCCTCGTTCGCCAGGACCTTCTCAAAGCAAGCTGGGGCACCTCCGACAACAACCGCCGCGCCAAGTATTACGAGCTCACCTCCGCGGGACGGAAACGCCTCCGCGAAGAACAAGCCGGCTGGAACCGCCTCGTCGCCGCCATGGGCGCCGCCCTCAATTCCGAACCGGAGCAACCATGAACTCCACCGCCCACGCTCGTCTTCGTAGGGGCGCAGCACAGCTGCGCCTGATGTCCGCACGATGTTCAATTTCACGCGGAATGTCCCACATGCTTGCCCTGAACCACGAAGCGTGGCGGGCCGCTGAACGTCAATCGCTGCTGCGCTTGCGGGGTTCGCCGGGAAATCGGAAACCGTGAAACTCCTCTCCTATCTCGAATCTCTGCTCTCCACCCTCTTCTGTCGCGAGCAATCCGACCGCGAACTCGACGAAGAACTCCTGTCCCACATCGCCCGCCACGCCGACGATCTCGAACGCTCCGGCCTCTCCCGCCCCGAAGCCGAACGCCGCGCCCGCATCGCCTTCGGCGCCTACGAAAACGCCAAAGAAAACGTCCGCGAACAACGCCCCGGCTTCTTCCTTGAAACCGTCGCCGCCGACATCCGCTTCGCCCTCCGCATGCTCCGCAAAAGTCCCGGCTTCACTTGCATCGCCATTCTCACCCTGGCTTTCGGCATCGGCGCCAACACCGCCATCTTCAGCGTCGTGGACGCCGTACTTCTAAGGCCCTTGCCCTATGCTCATCCGGATCGCCTGGTGACGATCTCCGAATGCAATCGGCCAAACGACCAGGCCACGCGGAACGAGGTCGCCCCGGGGAATTTTCTGGACTGGCGCGATCGCAATCATGTTTTCGAGCAGGTCGGAGCGGTCAGCCTTCCCGGATATAGCCTGACTGGAAACGGCCGGCCGGAACGCGTGCTTGCGGCCGCGACCTCAGCCGGTATGCTGCACATGCTCGGTCTCGAACCCCCGGTCGGGCGCGAGTTTCAATCAACCGACGATCGCGACGGCGCACCTCCCGTAGTTCTATTGGGTTATTCGCTGTGGCAGCGGCGATTTGGCGGCGATCCGAAAATAGCTGGCAAGACCATTCACTTAGGAATTACGCCGTACACCGTCATCGGCGTGTTACCGCCGGGCTTGACCTTTCCCGATCCAGAAGTTCAGTTGTGGATTCCTCTCGAGCAAACCATCGCGCCCCAGAACATGCGCTGGCGCAGTTCGCATTACCTGGACGTTTATGCGCGCCTAAAGCCGGGGATCACCTTCGCCCAGGCGACCGAAGAAATGAACCGGATCGCCGCGCAAGCAAAAAAAGAAAACCCCGACGACAATAGCGGGGCGGCGGCGCTGGTGATTGCTCTGCAGCAGGATCTGTCGGGAGATATTCGCCCCGCTTTACTGATGCTGATTGTGGCCGTCGGTTTCGTCCTCTTGATCGCCTGCGCCAATGTGGCGAACCTGTTGCTCGTCCGCGCCACGGGCCGCGGAAAGGAATTAGCAATTCGCCTCGCGCTGGGCGCGGGAAAATGGCGCGTGGTGCGGCAGATGCTGACCGAGAGCCTCCTGTTGAGCCTGTTCGGCGGCGGCGCCGGACTGCTGGTGGCAAAGTGGACAAGAGAAGCGCTGCTGGCGCTCCGGCCAACCAGCCTGCCGCGGTTCAACGCCATCGAGATCGACGGGCGCGTACTATTGTTCACTCTGGCAATTTCGATCGCCGCCGGATTGCTTTTCGGTCTCGTCCCGGCGCTGCGCGGGACAGGCCTGAATCTAAGCCCCGCGCTGCACAACACATCGCGAAGCTCCACCACAGGAAGAAGCACGCAGCGACTGCGCAATGCATTTGTCGTGGCGGAAATCGCAATCTCCCTGGTGCTGCTGGTCGGCGCCGGTCTGACCATTCGAACTTTTCTTCGGCTCAGTAGCAGAGAGCTGGGCTTCCGCGCCGATCACACCGTCACGGCGCGCATTTCGATTCCAAGCGACAAATATTCTCGCGACGATCAGGTCGTTTCCTTCTATGACCGCGTGCTCCAGCGCATTCGCAGCGCCCCTGGCGTTGAATCCATAGGCATGGTGAGTTTCCTACCGCTGACCGGCCCAAACTTCGACAACAGCTTCGACATCGTCGGCCTTCCGCCGCGACCGCCATCCGACCGCACCTATGCCCTCGTTCGCTTCGTGGACCCGCACTACTTCAACGTGCTCAGCATCCCCGTGCTCAGCGGGCGCGGATTTAGTGAGCACGACCGTCCCGGGACTGCGCGCGCGCTCATCGTGAGCGAATCCATGGCCAAGCGTTATTGGCCGAATGCCAATCCCGTCGGGCAGCACCTGGTCGTCTATCTGAGTGAAGACCAAAGCCCGTGGGAGGTCGTCGGAGTGGCCGGCGATGTCCGCACCGGCATCGCAGCCGACCCCGAGCCGACGATGTACATGCCGTACCCGCAAATCCCCTATCGCTACATGGTGCTGGCCGTGCGCACACACGGCCAGCCAGCTGCCATGCTCGAAACCATCCGTAGTGCTGTCGGCACGATTGATCCGGATCAACCCATCCACCAGGCCCGAACATTGGACGAACTGATCAGCGAGACTCTCGTGCCCTGGCGCTTTTCCATGACACTTCTCGGCGGTTTCGCGGCGACGGCCCTGCTGTTGGCCGCGGCGGGTATTTACGGCGTGATGGCCTACCTCGTGCAGCAGCGCACCCATGAAGTCGGTGTGCGCATGGCGCTCGGTGCGCAACCAAGTGATGTCCTGCGCTTGGTCGTGGGCCACGGCGCGAAGCTCACCTCCGCCGGTGTAATTGCCGGCGTCCTCGCCTCGCTGGCCCTGACGCAACTCATGTCGAATCTGCTCTTCGGCGTAAGCGCCACGGACCCGCTCACATTCGCTGCCGTGGCATTGTTACTCGCAATTGTGGCCCTCGCGGCCTGTTACGTTCCCGCCCGCCGCGCAGCGGCTTTGGAACCCTTGGTGGCCCTCCGCAATGAATAGGTTTTCGAATCGCCCGATTGCCGCGGTTGGCTCGGTCCTTACACTCGGGCCGGAGGCAGCCTGAAACTCCTCGCGTATCTCCGCCCGCTTCTCTCTACGCTGTCAGCGCCCGAAGCGCCATGAAAGAATCCGGTTCTAGTAGCGCCGTCTCTTCGAGTCCTGAGCTTCAAAGGGCAGGCCGACATCTTGGGTTACCCTCAATCCAATATCGCTTCCTCCGCCAACGGAACTGCGCGCTTCCGTAACAATTTCTTCCCGAGCGGCACACTCGTCAAAACCTCCGCAATCTTTTCCGAAGCCGTTCCATCTCCATACGGATTGCTCATCCCGCGAAGCGATTCCCGAAACTCGCTCCTCCGCGCCGCCCGAATCGCCGCAACAATCTCGGCTGCATCCGCCGCGGCATCCACCACGTTGCCCGGCCGCTCTCGCCCGTGCTGCCGAATCCCCACGTTCACCGTCGGCAACCCAAACGACGCCGTCTCCATAATCCCGCTGCTCGAATTCCCCACGAGCACCCCAACCTCCCGCAGCAAACTCCAATACGTCAACGCATCCAGATTCACAAACACGCGTCCATTCCCCCGCGCCACAAGAAAATTCTTGGTCCGCTCAATCAGCGCGCGGCTCCCCGCATCCGCATTGGGGTAGCAAAAAAGCAACTGCTCAGGAAGCTGCGACAAAGCCAAAAACAAAGCTTCCGCCTCTTCCAGCGTATCGTCTGCCAGGGTAACCGGATGGTACGACACCAGCACCGCAGGAACTCCCAAATCGCATGCAAGCTTCTCTTCGAGCTTCGCCCGCGTCAGCAAACTCGACCGCCGCAAATAATCGAGCGACGGCGCCCCCGCGCGATGCACACGCCACTCCTCTTCCCCCATCAAGATAATCCTCCGCCGCGCCGCAAACGTAGACGTAAAATGAAGATGCGCCATCTTCGTAAGCGCGTTTCGCACCGCGTCATCAATCGCGCCCTCGCTCGTCTCTCCCCCCTCGATGTGCGCAATCGGAATCCGCAATGCCAGAGCCACCGCAGCCGGCGCCAGCATCTCGTATCGATCCGCAATGAGCAGCAAAATATCCGGCCGCATCGCCCCAAGATGCTCCGCCAGGCCGAGAGCCGCCACGCCAATGGTCTTCGCCATTCCCACATCGGAATCGGACGAAAGCAAACACTCAATCCGCGCGGCGATAGGAAAACCGTCCTTCTCTATTTCGCGAACGGTGTTCCCGAATTCAGAAGAAAGATGCCCCCCAAGCACAATCAACCGAAGATCCACATCCGGCCGATCCGTAAGCGTCCGCAATGGCCAATAGAGATGGCTGTAATCCGCCCGCGAAGTCGTAACCACGGCAATCTTGCGCTGCGCCTCAGTCATAAAGGTGCCCACGCGCCGTGTGCGCAGACCGGTAGCTCAGGTCTCGGAGCTTGCCCTGACGCGGGAAGCGGCCTGAGGTTTTCCCGAACGACACCGAGGTCTTTCCGCCCAGAAATCACGCTCAAATTATACGGTGCCTCGTCCGCTGTCTGAAACGCGTCACCGTTCCACGAACGTCTTCAGCCTCGACAGCGCCTCGTCCCACTGCTTCGATACATCGTCGAGATACTCCCGCATCCCCCGCATCGGCGCTGGATCGAACTCGAACAGACTCTCGCGTCCGGTCCGCACGCCGTGCACGATCCCAGCGCCCTCAAGCACACGCAAATGTTTGGTGATCGCCTGCCGCGTCAATCGCGATCCCTCCGTAAGTTGTGAGATGGAGTGCGGCTGTCCCTGGCACAGCTTGGCAACCAGCCACAGCCGCGTCTCGTCCCCCAGCGCCGCAAACACCGGCGCAGTCGACGGCACCCTGCTCACCGTTCTTCTACGAGTTCTTTGCGACATAGTCCTCGATGTTTTTCATCTGTTCGGTCCAACCGCCCTCGTTGCCTCGGTACGCCTTCTCCCTGCGGTCGCTCGGCAACTTGTCGAACCCGGACTCTGTCACCACCAGCAATGTGCCATTGGGAGTCTTCTCGAGTCGAAATTCCACAAGCGTGGTCGGCTCTTTCGAATAGTCGGGCGAGTAGTCCGCCTTCGCCAGGGACTTGGCGTGCGGCCACGTGAAGGAAAACAACCGCTCCGGCTCCATTTTTTCCACGTGCGCCTCCCATTTCACATGTTCATAACCCGGATACATAATCTGTCCGCGCGAAACCTGGCCCACCGCGAACGGTCCTTCCAGCTTCACGCGAAACCACTCCCCAAACTCCTTGTAGTCCGTCAGCGCGCGCCATACCCGCGAAATCGGTGCCTTCAACTCAATTCTCTTCTCGATGCGATCCGTTGCCATATGCAACCTCCTGGTTGCACATTATAACAGCCTCACACAAAAAGCAACCATCGGGTTGCGTAACTCCGGTTACCCATCACGACTCAAGGATGCGATAACAGGCGTCGGATGTTGTGGCCGGGGGCCTTCTCCAGCAACAAACATTTCTCCGACAACCGGGCGTGGAACACGAGTCACGAGTCAGGTTGTTCTCACCGCCTCCTCTTCGCCGTTCCCACCATTCGCTCCACCAGTTCCGCCGTCGGTCCACGTCCTTCCATCACAATCCAGTTATCCTCAAAAGTAAGGACTCTTCGATCGCCCTGGTCCTGCCCGACATATCCGCCGCCTCGGCAATACGCTCGCCATTCCATTTCATCGCCCCTCAGGATCGTCATTCCTCCGCGATCCGCAGCCGGCGCAATCTTACAACCCTTCTCTTCACCACATTTACAATCATCGTGACCGTAGATCCATTTGTCCCCGCACTGCACAAAGTCGCTCGTTACCGTGTTCGCGTCAGTGCCCTGCATGATATCGATCTCGTATCCGTCGTACGCCATCAGCGATGCGTCCGGACACGTCAGCGTAATGCTCTCGCCGCTCGCGTTAATATGCCACGAACCCGGATACGAGAACGTGATGGGCCAACGCTTGTCGTTGAGCACTTTCCACGGCTCACTCCCGTCGCATTTCGGCCGGGCGACTGGTTTCAGTTGCAAGGGCACGCCACTACCTTCGCCGTCCGCGGACCAGGTTCCGGCAAAACCGTGCGGCGCAATCTGCCCCTTCAACACCGCCAGCACCGCGTCGCGCTCGTTACGCGCCGTCACTTCGATCGTTCCTTCATCCCCTCCGCTCCATCGGCCTCCAAGGATCAACGGAACCCAGTCGGCGGTGTCGTAGAAAATTCCCACCACGCCTCCGCCTCCTCTTTCTAAGAACATCCGCACGTGCTTTTGGCCGAGGTTGCCGTCAAACCAGTATTTGCCGCTCGGAGTCGTTTCGAGCTCCGCGGTCTTCGGACAAAACGCTGTTTGTAATTGTTTTCCGTCCGGCGCCTGAGCCGGCGTCGTGGTCAAAAAAAGAAGGATGAGTAGCGCGTATCGCACGGCGCACCCCAATATTAGCCCAAGAACGCCCTCAACCGTCGCCTCTCACCACTAGACATTCTTGCACTCTTATACGCTGTCACGCTGTCACTCTTACACTTCGTTGCTTTTTGTTTCAGACTTCAGACTGGGCTGGACTGCGGTTTGGTCTAAACGATCTGCACTAGATCCGCGGGACAATCCCGCAAATTCTCAATCGATACGCTCTTGTCGGACCTAAATACATTGCGCGCCGGCAGCATGCCATAACTGCGGTTCCGCCCCTCGCGCTTCGCCAGGTACAGCGCCTTGTCCGCCAGCTCAATCACATTGTCGATCGACAGCAACCCAACATCATTCGTCAACCACGGGAACGGCGCCCACCCGATCGAGCATGTTTTGTGAATCTCTACGCCATTGCCCACATCAAACGGCACTTCACGCACCGCCTCCAGCACGCGGCTACACAGCATCGAAGCGTTTTCCCGGTCCGTCGTCCGGCATACCAGCAAGAACTCCTCTCCGCCCCACCTCACCAAGTCGTCGGACCGCCGCATCACGGACTCAATTCGCTTGGCCACTTCTTCGAGCAAACGGTCGCCGGCCGCGTGCCCCAGGTCGTCATTCACGCGCTTGAACCGGTCGATATCCACCAGCATGAAAATCAGTTCCTGCGCAGGCTGCACTGGTCCGCTTGGATTGTTGGTCTTCAAGTGCGAGCGCAGCGCCTGCGCAATATCCTTTGAGATCGTCTCGTAGAAATACCGCCGGTTCCGCGTCTTCGTCAGCGGATCGGTCAGCGAAATCTCTTCCAGCTCTTTGTTCTTTTGCAGCAATTCGGCGCTGCGCTCCGCCACGGCCTGTTCCAGTTCCAGCCTGCGCCGGTTCAGCGCTCGGGTGCGCAGCGACACATATCCCCACACGCATCCGAGCAAACCGAATATCCCCGCCACACGCGCCCACCACGTCTGCCAGAAATTCGGCAACACTTCAAACCGGAACGTCGCCGGCGTCGATGCCATCGCGGTTCCCGGCTGCCGGCACTGCACCCAAAATTCATAATTCCCCGGCGGTAAGCCTCCGTACTGCAACTCCCTTTGCTGCGTCTCCGTCGCTTGTTGTTCTAGACCCTTCAGCTGGTAGAGACACGTCACGCGTTCCGGATTTCCCAAAATCATCGGCGCGAATTGTACCGTCAGCGACCCGTCCGCTGTCTTCACTTTGGCGGTGTCCTCCACCTGGCGTTCCTGCCCGCCCAAAGCCACTCGCGTCAGCAGCACGTTCATCTGCTTCTCTCTGATCTGCTCCTTCTCCGGTCGGTATCGCGCCAGTCCTCGCGACGTCGCGATCATGTAACTCCCGTCCTTCTCCTCGCGCATCCCGGTCCATGGGCTCACGTCGTCCCACAGTAGTCCATCCTCGTGGCTCAACGTTTGCAGCGCTCCATTCGGCGACCGAATCGCCAAGCCGTCCGGACCGTCGAACCACACGCGCTCGCTCGAGTCGCGCCCCACAATCAACCAATCCCATGCGTGATTTTCAAACCGCGCCTTACCGGTATCGTCCAGCATGATGCGCGTCACTTCCACCACGTCGTTGTACGCCACCCACGCTTCTTTGTCACTCAACGCCGCGATGCTCGTGATCGTTTGCCCCTGCAACCCGTCCTTCATGGTCAGGGTCTGCCATTTCTTTCCGTCATACCGGTACACCACCGCTGTACCGGATACCCACACCGCGCCTTCCGGCGAAAACGAAACGTAGAACAGCTCCGTTCCTGAGCCGAGCGGTAACGGCACATCCTTCGGTTCCGCAGCGGGGTTGTTCGGATTAAAACGTACCAGGTGGTCCCGCGTCGTCGACCAGATTTCTCCCCTCGGCGATACGTACACCGTCTGAAACGGCCGCCCGCGGTAACTCGCGTGCATCGTAGCGGAAAAATCCTCCGGATTGATTCGCAGCAGCGCTCCCGTGACGGTAAGCGCCCAGATCGCTCCATCCGCTGCCACTTGCATCTGCCGCACCTGCGCGCGGCCGCTGCCTTCCAGCGATGGCACCTTCTCCCACCTATGCGATTCCCCGTCCCACACCGCCACCCCGCGCGCCGTGCTCACCCATAACCTGCCCCTACGATCCCTCTGCGTGGCCCACGTTGTGTTGTCCGGCAAGCCTTCTGCAGTCGTCCAACCCGTCCATTCATGCACGCCCGGCAGTCGGTCCAGTCCGGTTCCTGACCCGCCGATCCACAATGTCCCTTCACGGTCTTCCATCGCAAATTGAATATCGTTGCTCGAAATTCCCTGCTTGTCGGTAATCACTTGCCAGTGCCCGTCGGCGTCCTGCCAGTACAACCCCGTCGCGGACGGCACCAGCAACTTTCCTCTTTGATCGAGCGTTGGTTTCCCTTCTATATCATCCGCGGGTCCAATCGTCGTTTTCTCGAGCGTCAGTTTGTGCGCTGCTGCGTCGACCCGCGCTACGTTGGTAATCGTCCGTACCCACAACTCATTCGTTCCTTTTCCCACCAACGCCACAACCCGCTCTTTCGGCAAATTGATTTCAGGATCGACCTCGACTTTGTCCGAACCCGCCCTCACGTGCGCCAGGTGTGTTCCATACGTGAACCAGACCGAGTCATCTTCCGCTCGCACAATTCCCGCCGCTGGCTCACTGATCTGTTCCGCCTCGCCCAACACTACGTTCTTCGAAGGATTTTGCGAATCGACTCGCAATACTCCGTGGCTGAACAAGAGCGCATACACCACACCCTTGCTGTCGACCGCGAAAATCTGCGCCCCGCTCGCCAAGGCCATCGCCGAAGCCGGAATCGCCAAACTCTCGAAGCGCCCTTCCTTGTAGTAGGCAATCCCACGGTTCCCGGCGAACCAGGGTGTCCCATCCGGCGCGATCAGCATGTCCACGACGTAGTGCCCAATCAGCCCTTCCACTTCCGTCATTTTCTGCGCCCGTGCGCCGTCATACCGGTACAGTCCCGTTTGCGTCCCAATCCACAGGAATCCCAGATTGTCCTGTCCCATCGCGGTCACCGTCACCGCTCCCAGTCCGAACTGGTCCGCCAGCCTCTGTACCGTAAGTCGGGGATTATCTGGAAAGTTAACTTGCGAAGGTTCCGTAGCCGTAGCGCACCGTACGCACGCGAGAGCGCACAGAAGTATCACGCTGCGGATTTTTCGTGCTTCGAGCACAGGTTTTACCAAATTCACGAAGGCTTTCTAGCGTTCGGGCGGTGGAAGACGCCAGAGCCTGGTGATAAACTCAGAGTAAGCTACGGACTTGTTAGAGGTAAATGCAACAAAGGTACCTTAGTGTAGTACGAGCGAATCGTTACTACTTCGGTACTACCAGGCTTTCTCTCCCGGCCGGCACGCTTGCTCCCTGTCCCCCGGTACCTGTCTCTGCCGCCTCCGGCCGGTCCTTGCTTTCCTTGCTGTTCTTTTCCTTGTTCCGCGGGCCCCTGGCCATATTCTCCAGCAGCAGTTTGCGGAACCTCGTCCGCTCTTCCAGGCTGATGTCCACGATCTCAAACGACATATCCTGCGCCCGATAATCTCGCATCAGCGCAGTGGCCTGTAGGTTGCGTAATCCCAATTGCATCCGAAGCTGCACCTGCGTACCCGGCGCCAGGTGCATGTTGGTTGTCGCCAATCCGCCGCTCAGGCTCGCCGTCTTGATATCCAAACGGCAGTTCTGCTTCAGGTTGGTGCTCACCGCCGAGATCGATTTCTGCAGTCGCACCCGCGTATGCCGGCGGTGCCTCACAAATTTCGAATTGCGCGGCACCGACAGCGGTGCCAGCTTCAGATCCTCCTGCTCGATCCCGCTCTTTGGCAGATATTCCTGCACCCATTCCGGTTCGAGCTTCTCCAGGGCCTGCAATGCCGCGATTCGCAGTTCCTGTGGGTGCACCCAGCCGAATATCTTGCGCGCCTCCAGAATCCGCTTCAGCGCGTTCGTGGACTCCGCCGCTTTGATTCGACCCAAGCCCTCCACGGCTTTCACCCGTAAATACGGTCCTGCGCCTGCCGGCAAATCTCCATCCGCTAGCGTCAGCAGCCGCCCCAACGCTTCCCGGTCTTCTGTCATTCCCGCTTCATCCACCACCAGCGGCATGATCAACGGGTCCACATGGTCCAGCACTTTCAACAAAATCCGGCAGCGCTCCGCGGCTCCGCAGGACGCGATCTGCCTCACCATGCGGTCCTGCGCCGCGCGTGGAAAATCCTTGATCCGCGACGGCAGAAAAACCTCCGCCGCCGTCGGGTCCAACCTCACCAGCAATCCCACCATTTCGACCGCATCGGCGTGTGCTCCGCCGCGTACCGTACTGCGCAGGTAGTGCAGTGCTTCCTCCCCCAAGTCGTGTGCCAGGTTGCCGATATTTTCCAAGTCGTCGCGGTACTGGCAGCGATTGAATCGCACCGCAAGCTGTTCCATCGCGGTCTGCGGCAATTGCCTCAGAACTCCTGTCAGTCCTGCCGAAAGCTTCCTCGCGCGCAACGCCTCTTCCACAAACTCCGGCACGCGATCTTCGATGCCCATTTTCCCGCGCAGCGTTTTTGCGATTCCTGGCCGTTGCGTTTCGACTCCCGCCAAAAGGTTCAGCGCCTGTTCCATCGCGGGGAAACACCGCTTGGAAGCGGCTTCCTGGCTCAGCCGCACGAATGCCGCGCTCACCAGCGATTGCAAATCCTGGTCCTGCTCGACGCTGAGCCGCACTCCAACGTGCCGTAGCGCTTGCACCAGCAGTTTTGGATCTGCCTGCGCGTACAATTCCGCCAATTCAGACAATCCCGTTACCGCCCGTTTCCGGGCGTCCGGCTCGTCGCTGTCCGCGCAACTCGCGTAGTTCTTCAGGATGCTAACCGCTTCGGCTGCGTCACCTTGTTCGATCAATCCCGCTACGTACGACTGCACGTTCTTTGGCGGAATGCACCAAGCTTCGGAAGACAACAACACTTCCCTCTTCGCGCTTTCCGGCACGCTGGCCCAGAACTGACGGTCCAGCAATTCCCGGTGCGACTCTACCAGAAGTCCCGCTTCCACCATCTTGTCTTCATGCTGGCCCAGAATCTTCCGCAGCGCGTCGATTTCCTGGTTCATGCGGTCCAGCATCTGCCGCACCGCGTTCACCTTCACTTCGCCGCGCTCAAAACGCTCCAGCGCGAACCGGATGGACAAATGCTCCGCGAGCTTCACCAGCATGTTCTGATCGAGCTTGGTGTTCTTTCCCTGTTCGGCAATTCCTGCCAGCGCATTTCGCAGTACGTCCTGCGCTGGCCCCGGCATGCGAGCCACTTCGCCCTGAAATTCGACCGCTGCCGCGGCAGGGTTCGTTCCGCTCCCCACCTTCCCGAATGTTGTTAGCGCATGCAGGATCGCGTAAATATCATCGTCGGTCGGCTCGCCCAACCCTTTGCCTGGTGCTCTTCCCCCGCCCATTCCCGGTCCCGGTCCAGGTCCAAATCCGGTTCCGCCCCCGGGTCCAGTCCCCGATCCCGAGCCGGGGCCTACTCCTGCGTTAGTTCCAAATCCTGAGCCGGATCCCAGTCCAAGCCCGCCTCCCGTGGCTGCGTCGGTACCTGCCCCGGTTCCGCCGATCCATCCGCTTCCACCGCCAGCTCCTGTTCCACCCCCCGAGCCCGTCCCTCCGCTCGAGCCCCAACCTCCGCCGCCTCCCGCGCTGCGAACTCCTGATCCTCTGGCTCCGCTCCCGTCACCACTACCACTTCCGGTTCCAAAACCACCCGAACCCCCGATCCCTGTTCCTCCCCTGCCCTCGCCGCTCCCGGTTCCTCTTGACCCTTCCGCCGCCGCAATCAACTCCAGCAGTTTCTGCGGGTCGTTCAGCATTCTCTTGAACGAATCCTGATCGTCTCCAAACGACGCCGCCGCGATTTGCGCCGCTACGCTCGCGTCTTTCAACCGCGCATCGGTCGCCACGAAACAAATCTCGTTCACTTGGATGCCGTGCGTTCCCGCGATCGCCGCTTTCAACTGCTCGGCTAACTCCGCCGGCTTCGCCTTGCCGGTCGGAAACGCATGAATCAACTTGGCCACATCTTCTTGCGTCACGCACGGCTGGAACTGCAAACTCGCCAGTCCGGCAGCGCTCAGCAGTTGCGCAAACTGCTTTTCCGCCGGCGCCCCTTCGAGCGGCACTCCATCCAGCAGCAATTGCGAACCGGTGGCCCCCAGCAGTAGTCCGCTCTCCGACCCCTCCGGCACCGCCGTACGCAGCTCGTTCCAGGCGATCTCCAGTTGCTCGATCGTCCGCGCGTGGTCGTACCCGTACAAACGAGCAAATTTCAATAGAATATTCAGGCTTCGAACGAAGGCGCGGGCGGCTGTCGTCTTTGGATCCGTTTTCATCCCAGGTCTGTACCTTCGCGCCGTCGATAGTCCCGGCGTTTTTCCCTGAAGTACACCCTCTCTAGTACCTTAGGCCCTTCCGAACCTGTCTCACAATGGTACAGTCGTCCCATGTGACCCTCACGATATCGCGACTCTCGTACAGTCCTCTGCACCTGTTCTTCCGAACGGTCTTACATCTCGAGGGACAGGTCGATTTTCAAAAAAGAAAGGGAATTCGCAAAGGAACTACTTCGAAACTGCCATCCGGCCTTGCCGCCGGCTTCGGTTGGACACCTGGGAAGGCTGTGGCAATCCACCCAACTCCAGCAACAGTTTTCTAAGTCGCGATCTCTCGTCGAGATCCATGTCAACAAATTCAAACGCCATGGCTTGCGGCCTCGCGCCTCGCACGATCGCCTGCGCTCGGATATTCCGCACGCCATGCGACAATTTCAACGTCAACAGCGATCCCGGCGCCAGGTGACGGTCGGCCGCTCCGATCCCGCCTCCCATGTTCAACTCCGCAAGCGTCAATTTCATGTTGTCGCGCAGATTTGTGGTAACTGCCGGCACATGCTTCGTCAATTTCAATCGCGCGTATCTTCGCTGTCGGATCACTGGCGCGTTCGGCTCCGGATCCGTCGGCTCCAGCACCAGTTCCCTCCGGTCTAGCCCGCTCGACGCGGTTTTCTCCATCCCCATGGTCGGTTCGATCTTTTGCAGCGCCTGCAAAGCGGAAATCCGCAACTCCGTGTGATAGGTCCAGCGCCACACCTGCTTCGCTTCCAGAATCTTTAGCAGCACCGGGCTCGCCGCGCTTGCCCGCAGTCGCCCCGCCGCTTCAATCGCCTTGATGCGCGTGAACCCCGGCATGCTGTCGTCCTGCATCAAATCCATAATCTTCGTGATGCACTCTGGCCGCCCGCTCATCCCCATCTCGTCGAGCGCCAGCGGCCGGATCAGCGGGTCCAGGGTGTCGTACAGCGACACCAGTAACCTCGCCCGCTTCTCGGCGTGAGAACTCGACAGTTGTCGAACCGTGCGGTCGTGCGAAGCACGTGGCCACTGCGCTAATCGCGTCGGCAATATCTGTTCCACAGTGTCCGCGTCAAGCTGCGTCAACAAGCCAATCACTTCGGTCGCCTCGTTTGCCGGCGCATTCTGCAGGATATCCGCCAGCCGGTGAACCGCGTCCTCGCCCAATCCAGAGACCAGCGATCCTAGCAATTCGCAATCCTCGCGGAATCCGCAATTCGCAAACCGCGTGGTCGCGTATTGCAACGTCGCCTTCGGCATGAGCGCCAGGATTTCCAGTAGGCCGTCCGGAACCTGGCCCGTGCGCATTGTGTCTTCCACGAATTCCGGCAGCCGGTCTTCCGCCCCAATTCTCTGTCGCAAATTGTTTGTGGAACCTGGCCGCAAAGCTTCCACGCTGTCGAGCGACGCCAGCGCCTGCTGCATCGCCGGGTAAAAGCGCTTTGATCCTGCTTCCTGGCTCATACGCACGAACGCCGCGCCGAGCAGCGTCTGCAAGTCCCCTTCGCGTTCGACCGATAGCTGATTCCCTAGCCGCTGGATCACGTCGATTAGCGCGCTTCCGTCTCCGCTTCCATAGAATTCCGCCAGGTCGGCCAGCCCGATCGCTGTCGTTCGCCGTGCTTCCGCCGCTTCCAGCGCCACGCAAGCCGCGTACTTCGTTAGAATTTCATTGACGGTCTTCAACTCTCCACGCCGCAGCATCTCTTCCAAAAACGCGCGTACGTTTCGCGGCGGCACGCACCACGCCTCATCCGACGTCAACACTTCCTTCTTGTTCTCTTCCGGAACCTGCATCCAGAATTCCTGGTCCAACAATTCGGTGTAGGACTGCACCGAAATGCCTGCGTTCGCCATGGTCTCTTCTTGTTGACCCAGGATTTTCCGCAGCGCATCAATCTCGGAATTCATGCGGTCTAGAAGCTGCTTTACTGCGTTCACCCGCAGTTCCCCGCGCTCGTAACTGTCCAGCGCAAATCGAATCGCCACGTGCTCTGCCAGTTTCAACAGCATTGGCTTGTCCGGCTTGTCCATCGGCGCCTGCGCCGCCAGTCCCGCCAGCGCCTGCTGCAACGTGTATTGCGCTCGCACCGGCAGAGCGGACAACCTCGATTGGAATGTCGCCGGATCTGACCGGGCATCAGGATCCTTTCGCGCCTTTCCCAACTGCGCGAACAATCCGATCATCGACCGCACTTCTTCTTCGGCGACCGCATAAGCTCCGCTGCCAACGTCCGCGCCGCCCGGAGCCGTGGTCAATCCCACTCCGCCCATTGAGCCGCGCAACATGGCCGTTGCGCTCATCCATTTTCCAGGCTCTGTTCCTCCACCCGTTCCGCCTCCAAAACCCGAGCCTCCTCTTGTGCCCCCGCCTCCGCCGGAGCCACCCGTGCCCGTTCCTCCAACGCCTCCGCCAGGACCGCCGCTTGCTGCTCCACCGCTTCCACCAACTCCCGTACCTCCGCCGCCGGAGGATTTCCCCGCGTCCCACAAACTCCCGCTGCTATCTGCGCCGCCGCTCCAACTCGAACCGCTTCCGCCGCCACCGCCAGAGCCCGGGCCAAACGCTCCTCCGCCACCGCTGCCCGTGCGGCTGCTTTCCGCGGCCAAAATCAACTGCAACATTTTCTGCGGGTCTTCGAAAACGTCGCGGTACTTATCTCCCGCGCTGCCCAGCATCTTGGCGGTCAACTGCGCGGCCACTTTGATTCCCGCCACCGATCCGTCTTCCGCAACGTAGCGAATTTCGTTGATCTTGATGCTGCTTTCCCCCGCGAGCGCGGCTTTCAGTTGTTCCGCCAGCATGCTCGGCTTGTTATTTCCGCTGGGAAACGCGCGCACGAATCGCGCAAAGTTGTTCTGCGTGGTGCTTGGAGAGAAGTGAATGCTGGCGATTCCTGAACTCGTCAAAAGATGCGCGAAGCTCTTCTCCGCCGCTGCTGCACCGAGCGGCACCCCGTCCAGCACAATCTGATTGCCCGAAGCGCCAAGCAGCAGTCCCGCATCTCCGCCCTGCTCTAGCGCCGTGCGCAATTCCTTCCACGCGACCTCAAACTGCGCCGCCGTGCGCGCGTGCCCGAATTCGTACAAGCGCGCAAACTTCAGCAAAATGTTCAGACTGTGAACGAACGCGCGGGCTGCCTGTCGTGTGTCCCCGGCCATTTTCTGCGGATTTCCCCAGATACTTCTTACCTCTACACTAGGCTCGTCATCCCCTCAAGACAAGCCCTCCTCCTCTCCCTGTAGCCTGTTCAGCAACCTGACCTCCCTCTCCATCGCTTATCGGATGGGTCATTCATATCTTTAGTCTTTCGGAACCTTGCCGCCGTCTTGGCCTTGCTCATTCTGCCATCCCGTCAGTACAATGCAACGAGTCGGTTCGTTTGCTGAGGAATCGGTCGGGATTTCTGGCGTGTAGGTTCGCAGAACCCGCGTTGCTTGAACGGTAGAGCTTTCCCTGAGATAACAAGGTTCTCAGGCTATTTTTTTCGGGCGTACGTCACATTATTGCTATCCGCTACCGGGTGACGCCACTTTGGCCCGCATTTAGGTCTGCTAATGGCTGATGAACTTTCACCCACGCGCTTTAAGCCCGACATGCCGGAAATTCCGGGAGTGTCGGCTGGCTCAACCCGCCCTCCCAGACCCAATCCCTTGCTGCCTCTGATCATCGGCGTGGTGGCTCTGGGAGTTGTCCTTCTTCTGGCCGTTCGCTGGTTCCCTCATTCTCGCCCTAAGGAGCCCGTGCAGCCCAAACCCGCTCCTCAGATCGAAGTCCCCCCTCCACCGCCCGACCCATCTTCCCTGTTGCCACACGTGAACAAAGCCAACCCTGTGGTCGCCGATCTCGCCACTCTCGCTAAGCCCTGGTCCTCGGTCGACTTCTTTATCCACGATCTGACCACCGGTGAAAACGTGCCCGCTACTGTCGTGCGCCTTCCCGGCTCGCCGACCGCCCTTTCTAGCTATTGGGCGTTCTCCCGCAAGGCTCCTTACGGAACCTGCCCGCTCGAGTACATCGGCGATCTCGATAAACTCCGCGATGAATACGACTTTCACTCCGCCAACCATCCGCTCGTTGGCAACCCCTGCAGCCACACCTTGTATGATCCGCTTAAGACCACCAGCCTCCCCGGCAATATCTGGATCCGCGGCGCCATCGTCCAGGGCAGCGACATCCGCCCGCCCCTGGGCGTCGAAATCAAAATCCAGAACAAGCAAATCCTCGCCTTCCGCACCGAATAGTACACTACCATCTTCGTACCGCCGCGCCTTAAGGCCAACATGGATTCTCGCCTCTGTAGCGCCGTGCCTTTATGCCGGCATCTTGGGTGACTCTCCGAACTGCCGGGCTAAAGCCACGGCGCTACGACTGTCCTAAAAAAAAGGGGCGGCACACTGCGCCGCCCCTTTTCCCGCGTCTGCGAGGAATGGTTTAGAAGGTCAACTTCAGCGACAACTGCACGACGCGCACCGAAGAGTCGAAATTAAGGAAGTTGCCGTATGGGCTCGAGGGGACGCCCTGCATGCTAAAGGTTTCGCCAAATAGCGGACTCCCAAGGTAGCCAACGGGCAGGTTGAAGTTCGGGTGGTTGAATACGTTGAACGCCGTCGCGCCCAAACCGAAGTTCATGCGTTCCTTGATTGAGAACGTCTTGTAAAGCCCCATGTCGAAGTCAATGTAGTCCGGTCCACGGAACTGGTTACGCGTTTGGTTTGGATAGCCGTGTAGGCTGTGACGCTGGTGTTGAATGAATTGATATTCAAGCAGGGCTTGACGTTCGCATTTGTGTACGCGGATCCGGCGCCGCAGGAGAGCCCAGCGCCTGGCCCAATAATGTCAGCCATAGCGTAACCGCCCTGCGACAGGTCGCCGCTGGTCAGCCCATCTTGAACGCTGTAAGGAAGACCTGAGCGGACAAATACCTTTCCGGACCACTGCCATCCACCGAGCGCGGCCTTCACAAACTTGTTCTCAAAGTGCGTCGGAGGCGACACCACGTAGTCAGCGTTGAATAGGTTCCGCACATCGTAATCGGCATTTCCATAGTTGTTGGCACGCAGGCTGCCGGGATTAATCTGCGTTTGAATACCCGCGCCATAAAAAGCGTTTCCGATGGGGACAAGCCCGCCATTGGAAATTTCGTCCAGCGTATGGGAGTAGGTGTAGTTCACGTGTGCCATGATCCAGCTGTGATATTGCACCCGGACGGACGCAGTCACTCCGTTGTAGTTGGCCACGGCACCGCTCTGCAGCGTTGTTACACTCGCATAGTTTGGAGCTGGGTTGGGATTGAGCCCAGGGACGGCCGCGAAGACACCGTTTGTAGCGACCGCATTCCACCAGCCATTAGAGTAGAGGCCGTTAATCGAGTGATTTCCATTATAAGCGAACGAAACCGCAACGGCCTTGGTTACTTCCTGATCCACCTTCAGGTTCCACTCCTGCACTTGAGGCGAATGGACGGTGCCTTCGAGTGCCGTAACGCTCAGCGGGGGAGTAAAGCCAATAATCGGATTCAGGATGGCTGAGAGCTGATTGTAGCTGTCGTTGACATTAAACGCCGCGGAAGCCGCCTTGAACGCGTTCGGACCGCTAGCGGGGTTCGAACTGTCAAACGGCAGAATGCCTATCGTGCCCGGCCCGTTCGGAGGCGCGAGGCTGTCAAGAGGCGCGATGTTGAACAAATTAGCATGCGGCGGATTGTGCGTAAGACTATCTACTAGCTGGGCTGGCGGGTTGTCGAAGAAAATTCCAACGCCGCCGCTGATGATCGTCTTGTTGCCCCCGGAAAAGAACGGGAAGTGCTCGCTCCTTCCAGGCGCCCAACTGAACGACAAGCGCGGAGACACGTTAATGGCGTCAACACTCGGATACGCGCTATGCAAGTTGGTATTGAGGTCACTGCTGTACGGCACATCGGCTGGCGACGTCGATGTGACGCTAGCCAAGTCCGGGAATCCCGTTTTGTAGTTCGAAAGGCAGTTCGTCTGGCATACGGGATTTGCGTTATGCTCGAACCGTAAGGCTCCCATCAGCGTAAAGTTCGATGTTACCTTCCACTGATCTTCCAGGTAGAAGCCCAATCCCCAAATGCCAATGGGCACGTCGGTGGAGGGGCTGTACTGTTGCGTGAAGGTCTGTGCTACGCCGTCCGCGTAGGCCTGCATGCCGGTCATCCCGGCGCCACCGCCGAGAGTCTTCGACGTTAAATCATTGAACGTAGTCAGTGGATAGATGAAACTGAAGTTATGATCGCTCACGTCATACCGGCGGAAATTTAATCCAAACTTAAGCGCATGTCTTCCACGCGTCCACGAAAAGTCATCAATAAACTGATACTGCGTGATGTTGCGGCCTTGTGGGAAATTGCTCGCGCCTCCAAACGTGTCATTCACGCCCGAGAAACCGTCGGCAAAGTTGGAGCTGACAGCGCCGTAGGGAAACACCGCCTGCCAGGCGGACACGTCTTGAGCGAATTGAGCAACGTAATGGCTCACGGTGGCCGTAAAAGCATTCGTCATGTTTCCATTGAAAACGTGCCGTAAGTTAACTTGGTAGTCCCATGCCGGTTGGTTGGAATTGGCGAAGAACGCCGTGCTGAGCGGATCCACCACCGTCGGCTGAACTCCGTGGTCTAGCTTGAAGCGAAAGAACAGGTCGTCCTTCGAGCTAAGTTTCTGGTCGATTCGCCCTGCCAGAATCCATTCCTTGGCAAACCCAGTCGGGGTCGACACAAACGTGTTGCCGCACGTCGAACCGGAGGTCCAACCTGTCAGCACCACTGTGGAGCATTCATCACCAGCGGTTAACGGCACTGGTGTCAAAGTTTTTCCAGCCGACGCTTTCGCATAGAGATTAAACATATCCTGATAAGCAGGAAGTTCGTTTGGATTGAGCGCTCCAACGTTGCCAAGGATGGCAGAGGCAAATGCCGGCGTTGGAATCGTTTCCGTGTACACGTTCGGAACGACGAACCTCAGACCTTCTGTATCTACGAAGAACCACGTGTGATCCTTAATTACTGGCCCACCAATCGAAGCTGCCCATTGGTTTGCGTTCGAGAAGGGCCTCGGCTGACCTGCTGCATTCGTGAAAAAGTCGTTCGAATTCAATTCCCGACCATTCCACCACCACTGGGCATTGCCGTGGAAGGAGTTGGTGCCGGATTTGGTTACATAGCTGATTTGCGCGCCACTCAACTGTCCGTACTGCCCCGAATAGGGATTCGTTACCACGGTCAATTCCTGCACTTCGTTGGCGCCCAACGTCAGGTTCGCCGCGCCTGAGTTGTTGATATTGAAGTACGGGTCCATGTCATTTTCGCCGTTGACGGTGTACAGGTTCGCCGTGCCAGAAAGGCCGTTCACCGTGAAGTTTCCATAGCCGCTTCCCTGCGACACGACTACCCCAGGCGCCGTAAAGGCCAAGGTCGTGATGTCTCCGCCCGGCGATGGCAAAAGGGCCACTTCCTCCGGTGTGTATGACGTGGCCACGCCAGGCTCCGTGCTGACCAGCGGCGCCGCAGCCGAGACCTCAACGGTCTCGGCGGACTTCGAAATTTCCAGCACGATGTCGAGCTGCGAGGTCTGTCCCACACTGACCGTCGTGGCTTGAATTGTTTTCGCGAAACCGGAAACACCAGTGGACACCTCATAGCGCCCCGGCTTCAACAGATTGAACCGATAGGTGCCTTCATTATTCGTATTCGTCGTCTGCGTCTCACCGGTATCAAGACTCTTCAAACCCACTGCCGCGTTCGGGACCACTGCCCCGGCCGGATCGGTAATCCGGCCGCTGATGCTACCCGTTAGCAACGATTGTCCAGCGGCGTAACTCGCAAAGACCAACGTTAGAAGGAAAGCCACCACAACTCCCATTCTAAACAGCTTCATTCAAACCTCCTTGAAGGTATAACGCCACCACTCTCGCAAGTGGTGCCCACTTCGAATACAAGCCAACAGCCCCGCCAAACCTTTCGTCTGGCTTCCAACTACTGATTTTTCGTGTGAAACCCCCACCACAGGGAGAAAAACACTCGATGTCGTATTCGCAATTAATCGACCAAACACAACCAGTTTTATCTCCCATATTTACAATATGTTGCATCCAACTAAAGACTCCCACCCGAATAATGCATATAAATTTATGTAGATAGCACCAGTACCTACCAATTTTCATATGCATTCCGTCCCGCCATTCGGCCGTCCAATCCCCTTATCGCAACGTCTTGGCACACCCCTTCCTCGCTCATGCCATCCCGCCCCAACTTCCGTTTCCGTCTTTCCCCGCGCCAGTCTGCCAAGAAGCCATTGGCGCAACCCTTCGGCCCCCGTATCGCGTCCCACCAATGGGTCCACGTGAGGGAGGGTTCATGCACCGCCGCAGGTCATTGCTTCTCATTTTCCCGCTTGTCACGCTGTTCGCCATTGCCTGCAACAATAAGCCGAACGACGACGCGATCGCTACCGAGATCAAAGCAAAAATGTTCTCGGAGCCGCTATTGAAGTCCGGCTCGGTGGATGTCGCCGTCAAAGAAGGCATTGTCGCCCTTACGGGCACCGTTTCCGACCAAGCCTCCCGCCTTGCCGCCCAGAACATCGCCTCCAAAACGAATGGAGTCCGAGAAGTCATCGATTGCACCGCCATGGCGAATCCAGCTCCCCCAGTTGCGGAAGTAACCCCGGCTCCTCCACCAACGCCTCCTTCTCGAAAGCCAGCACGCAAGAAAAAGCCCGCTGCGCCGGAGGCCGAGCCTGCGCCTGCCACTCCGGCGTCCGATGAAAACACTTCTGCTGCCAACAATCCACCAGAGCCGCCTGCTGCTCCGACGCAGCTCCTGCCGCTCCCCCTCCACCTCCGCCTCACCCGCAACCCATTACTGTCGTGATTCCGGAAGGCTCCATCGTCACCATTCGCACCATCGACGCGATTGACTCCGCCAACAGCTCCACTGGTCAGACTTTTCGCGCCTCGCTCGATGCTCCAGTCGTGGTGAACGACCGCGTCGTCCTCCCCCGTGGTCTCAACGTGAAGCTCAAACTCGTTGACGCCAACTCCGCCGGCAGCTTTAAAGGACGCAGCGAACTCACGGTGTCTCTCGATAGCGTCACCTATCAAGGAAAGACTTACTCGCTGCAAACAAGTGACGTTCAACAGCAAGGCAGCTCACGCGGCAAGCGTTCCGCCGCAGTCATCGGAGGAGGTGCCGCCCTCGGCGCGCTGATCGGCGGTCTTGCCGGCGGCGGAAAGGGCGCGGCCATCGGGGCCGGCGTAGGAGCGGGCGGCGGCACAGCCGTCCAAGCCGCTACCAAAGGCCAACAAGTCAAGATACCCTCCGAAACCCGCCTCGACTTCACTCTCCACGCGCCCGTCCCGGTAACTTATCTTCCGCCGAAGAAGTCCGCCCCCACACCGCCGCCCAACTCAGATCAGGCTCCATCCTCAGCACCAGATCAACAGCAACCTACAAATCCCGAGTAATAGCTCGACCCGTCTCCCATCCAAAGCTATAGCTCAACCGCTTCAGGGGTGAGGGTTTCTATCACGCAGGCGGGATCGATCAAAGCAAGAAAAACCCTCAGGCCTCGAAGTCCTGAGCTACAGGTTTGATTGCGAATTTTCTCTTCTTTGCTTCTTTGCTTCTTTCTTGGCATCCTCTTAGCCCATGAGGTCGCAAAATCGTCGCCGTTTTCTGCAATCGTCCGCTGCCCTCTCCGCGCTCGCTCTCACTTCAAGAGAACAAGCCCAATCCCAACTACCATCCTCCTTCTCCATGCTGAAACCGCTCGGCGACCGCATCCATCCCATCACTCCCGACGAATTTCACGCCCGCCTGCTCCATGCGCAAGAACGGATGTCCCAGCTCAATCCAAAATTCGACGCCATCCTCCTCGGTCCCGGCACCTCGCTCTACTACTTCACCGGCATTCGCTGGGGACTCAGCGAGCGCCTCCTCGCTCTCGTCATCCCTCGCACCGGCCAGTCTCTTCTCATCTCTCCCGCCTTCGAAGAAGGCCGCATGCGCGAACTCATGCGCTATCCGATCGAAGTTCGCGTCTGGCAGGAAGACCAAAGCCCCGCCGAACTCATCGCCAAATTCCTCGCCGAGCGCGGAATACGCACCGGCCGCGTCGGCATCGAGGAAGCTCTCCCCTTCACGTTTTACGATCACTTCCGCGCCGCCGCTCCTTCGCTCGATTGCGTTTCCGCCGATCCCGTCAGCATCGCTTGCCGAGCGCGCAAATCCGCGCACGAACTCGAACTCATGCGCCTCGCCTGTGAAGCCACCTGTAACGTCTACCGCCTGGTTTTCCAAAATTTAAACGAAGGAATGACCGAAGAAGACATCAGCCGCATGGTCACCGCCGGCTACACGAAAATGGGTCTTCGTGGCTATGCCCTTGTTCTGCTCGGTCCCGCCGCGGCTCTCCCGCACGGCACTCGCGAACCGCAAAAGTTAAAGGAAGGTGATGTTGTTCTAATCGATGACGGCTGCCTGGTCGAAGGCTATTGGTCTGACGTCACGCGCACCGGCATCCTCGGCAAGCCCACGGAAAAAATGCAGCGCGCTTACGACACCGTCCGAAAAGCGCAGGACGCCGCGCTCGCCGCCGCGCTCGCCGGCAAACTCTCCGGCTCCGTCGATGATGCCGCCCGCGGAGTCATCACCGCCGCCGGTTTCGGTCCCGACTACAAATTCTTCACCCACCGCCTGGGCCACGGCATCGGCCTCGATGGCCACGAGCATCCTTATCTAGTGCGCGGCAGCAAAACCGTCCTCGAACCTGACATGACCTTCTCCAACGAACCTGGCATCTACATCCCCGGCGAATTCGGCATCCGCTGTGAAGACCTCATGGCCATCGCCCCCGACGGCCCCGCGCAACTCCTCACTCCCGGCTTGCAAGTCTCCCTCGAAAAACCCTTCGGCTAATCCGCGCACCAAACTTCAGCCCCTTAGCTCACCCCTACAGCTGTGAGGGTCCCTACCCCGCAAGCAGGATCGTCAAGGCCCGAAAAACCGTTCCGAGGCCTGGGACCCTAGCTTCAAACGGCCTCATCAACAAAACTACGAACGACGCAACGTGCACCGCGCTCTTACTTTTCACTCTGTCACTCTTCTACTCTTTCACTGCTTCTCTTCTCTCCGCTTCCTCCTCCACAAACTCCACAATCCTCTCCTCCGCCCAAAATCGTTCCGCGCCCGCAAACCTCGACACGAACCCGCAGTGTCCCCCGTGTTCCGGCGCAACAAATCGCACGCACGGATTCTCCTCCACGCGCGCCGCCGAGAACGATACGTACGGCACAAACGGATCATCCTGCGCAGTAATCACCAACAGCGGCACCGCCACCTTCCGAATCACGCTCTTCGCCCCCGCCGCCTCGTAATATTCTTCCGCATCTTTATATCCGAAGCACGGCGCGGTAATGGCATCGTCAAACTCACGCACCGTCCGCACCGGCCCAAATCCGTTTCTCTTATATCTCTCCGGAAACAATCCGCACTTCGTCTCATACCGCCGCATCAACCCGCGCACGAAATGCCACTGGTATAAATAGTTTTCTCTCTCCTCGAGCGCGTCCGCGCATCGCGACAAATCCAGTGCCGGGCACACCACCGCCACTCCGCGCAATTCCTTGGGCGCGGATTTCCCCCATTCACCGGCCATCTTGGTTACCAGGTTTCCCCCCATCGAATATCCGGCGAAGAAAATCTTCTCGAACCTTTCCTCAATCAACTCTGTCAGCACCGCGAGATAATCCCCGCTCAGTCCACTGTTATATAAGGTAGGCGTCAACCGCTCCGTCCCCCCGCAATTTCGCTGGTTCATCCGCACCGCATGGAATCCTCTTGCCCACGCCTTATCTGCAATCCCTCGCATATAGTTTGAATCGCACGAACCTTCCAGACCGTGCACGATCACAATCACCGGCAAATCTCTCCGCCTTCCCGGTTGCCAGTGGCACACCCCCTTCAACTGCGTCCACGGATCGACACGAAACAGCCGCTCTTCTCCCGCTGGCAACAGAAACTTCCGCGGCACAAACCCCGCGGCAATCGTCTGCGCGTGGCCGCTCCTCAGCCACCGGTGCGGCTCAAACGCTCGCATTTCATTCGCCATCCTTCTACTTTATCAGCTCCGACCCGCCTGGCCCCCTCTGTTCCATCACGCCTGCTCCACACCTCGCCGCCTGAGCTGCGCGCTTTTGCACCGTCTTCACCCTCCGTATCTGCTGCATAAATTCCGGCTTCAGCCCTTGAGGCTTGCTTTCCCCGACACAATCACGCTATTGTTAACACCGCGCCCCTCTCGCGCGTCTACCCAGAGAGGCATGCACCATCGCCGCCGTGGCTACACAGCTTGAAATGCGCACCCCATTCCTCGGCAGGCTCGCCATGAACACCAGCCCTGACGACGCCCTCGTCCGCGCCGCCCAGCAGGGCGACCGCACCGCCTTCGGCCTTCTTTATTCCCGCTACTCCCGAATGGTCCACGGCATTCTTCTCTCCCGCGTTCCTTACTCCGACGTGGACGACCTCGTCCAGGACGTTTTTCTCCAAGCCCTTCCTCGCCTCAACGCTCTTCGCGAGGTTTCCAAATTTCCCGGCTGGCTCGCGGCCATTGCTCGCAACCGCGCCTCCGACTTTCACCGCCGTGGCAAACCGCACGACGAATTTTCCGAAGAATCCATCAGCGAAGAAATCGACCCCCCGCCTCCTTGCCACCCCGCTCCTCACTCGAACGCCGAAGCCCACGCCGCTCTCGATGCCATCCTTTCTCTCCCTGAAACCTATCGCGAAACTCTCATCCTTCGCCTCGTCGAAGGCATGACTGGCCCAGAAATCGCCGAGCGCACCGGCCTCACCCATGGGTCCGTGCGCGTCAATCTTCATCGCGGCATGCAGCAACTCCGCGAAGTTCTTGGCCGCAAGGCCGCGCCGCTCACCGGGGGTGAGCTATGACCACACACCCAAACAAAGCAGAAAAAGACATGCCCATGAATGACGATTACTTGTGGGACGGCTCCGGTACGCCCGATCCCGAAATCCAGCGCCTCGAGTCGCTCGTCGCCGAATTTCGCCACGCCGAACGCCCGCTTGCTCTTCCTCCGGAGACCCCACTCGCACCGACGAAAGCTCGCGGTTTGCTGCTGCAATTTCCGTGGCTTCCCCGGCTCGCCGCAGCCGCCGTGATTCTTCTCGCCGCCGCTCTTCCCTTTTTCTCTCCGGCAACCCGCGTCACTCCACCTCCGGTGGGTCCGAGCTGGGATGTAGCCAATCTCGAAGGCGCGCCGCAAATCGAATCACAATCCCTTTCCGCGCATCAATCCACCGCCAAACTTTATGTCGGCCAGACACTGACCACCAATTCCTCTTCTCGTGCCTCTCTTTCCGAAGACGACCTCGGCCAAATTCAAATCGATCCCAATTCCCGTGTCCGCCTGCTGCAATCCGGCCCGAACCACAAGCACCTTCAACTCGATGTCGGCACCATCCACGCCGCCATCTGGGCTCCTCCCGGCGAATTCGTCGTGGACACGCCCTCCGCCATCGCCGTCGACCTCGGCTGCGCTTACACTCTTCACGTCACACCCGACGGTTCCGGCACCATTCGGACCACGCTCGGCTGGGTCGGTTTTCATCTCAATGGCCGCGACTCTTTCATTCCCGCCGGCGCGATGTGTTCCACTCGCCCGAAAGTCGGCCCCGGCACTCCTTATTTTGAAGACGCCACCGAATCCTTCCGCGAAGCTCTCCATGCTTTTGATCAGGCAGAACCATCGACCTACGCCGCTTCCACCGCCCTCGCCGCAATTCTTTCGCAGGCACGCGCAAAAGACGGCCTCACTCTCTGGCATCTTCTCTCGCGGACCTCGGGCGACGAACGCGCCTTAGTCTACCAACGCTTCGCCTCGCTCGTTCCTCCGCCGCAAGGCATCACCCGCAACGGCATCCTCGCCCTTGACCCTCACATGCTCGACCTCTACTGGAACGCCCTGGACCTCGGCGACATCTCCATCTGGCGCTACTGGGAACAATCCTCCAGCACCCACCGAACCCCCGCTTCCTCACAACTCCAGAAAAAAGTACTGCTCCTCAAAAAGATCCCGTCCCCGTGAAAATCTGTCGCGGTAGGCGCGCGGCCCCAGGACCGTCGGCGCAGCAAGCTAATTTCCAATTTCCATTTTCGTCCTCCGCCCGTTAACACCTCGCACCCCGCCCGCGTCTCCTCCATTGATCGCGCACCTCAACCTCAAAGGAGCCACCATGAAACTTTCCGCAATCAAATTCACCGCCGTGCTTCTCTTCACACTCTCACTGTTCGCCGCTTCCGCCTTTGGCGGTCCGCCGCTCATCTGCCACACCTACGACATCGGCAACGCCAAATCTCTCCCTTGGATCGGCCACAACTGGAACCTCACCGGGAACGAATCCTACGACACGAACAATCTCGTCCCCGACACGCTCTCCATCCTCGACACCGACACCACCGTCCTCGTCCACATGGAAACCCTTCGCCGCGCCGCCCTCTACGGCCAGAAAAATCCACAAGTTCTAAAGCAACTCGTCGTCAAAATGATCTCCCGCACAGATGCGCCTAGCAAAAACGCAACGGCCGCTTCACTCGCATCCTTCGACCTAGGCTATTTCACCGCCACTCTCGCTCAACTCCACTGGATCTACAAAGATTTCGCCAATCCCGCGCAATCTCTCGACGCCAGGGCCCTCGTGAACGAAGGCATCCAGCTTCGGGGCGACGACCCGCAAATGGAATTTGCTGCCGCTCTCATTACCCTCGACGGCCCCGCCAACGAACACAACGCCCACGCACAGAAAGCACTTCTTGGCGCGAAATCAGACACACTCCTCGCACGAAACCTCTCCACTCACTTCATGAGTCCCGAGTCCGAAACCATGACGCACATGATCACGCGCAATGCCGGCGTGAAGGTTGCCCAGCAATGACACACGCAACAAAAGGAGCCGCCTCCCCGCGGCTCCTTCACCCTATGCCGTTTTTGATTTTGGTGCTGCTCGCCGTGGTGGCGCAGGGCGAGTCTGCCAAGCTGGCTTTTTCCTCCTTATGGCATTGGGGGTCGGAACATCGGCTCCGGCATTTCACGCCAACGGCAGCTTGGGCTTTAGCCCCTGAGGAATTGTTTCTCTCGCTCCTTCGGCGCGCACCATCTTCCGACCTCACGGTCCACGAATGGGGCACCTTCACTTCCATCGCCGGGCCCGACGGCCGCGCCATCGACTGGCTCCCTCTCTCCGGTTCCACCGACCTTCCCTCCTTCGTCGAACATTTTCGCGAAGTCAACTTCAAGGGTGGACTGCGCGGCACCGTCCGCATGGAAACCCCCGTTCTTTATTTCTATTCCCCGCAGGAAACCACCGTCGCCGTCGATGTTTCCTTCTGCAAAGGCCTCATCACCGAGTGGTATCCTCGCGCCAATTCTGCCAACAGCGGCCTCACCTCCAAAGATTTCAATCTCTACAACATGAAAAATCCCGGCGCGATCTCCTGGAACTCCGTGCACATCGACCCGCACGCTGCCGGCGACTTCCCCACCGACAATTCGCAAAATCACTACTACGCCGCGCGCCAAACCTCCTCCGCTCCGATTGAACTTTCAGCTTCTGCTGGCACACAACGCGAAAAATTCCTCTTCTATCGCGGCGTAGCCGCCTTCCCACCGCCGCTCAACGCCACGCTCTCCGCGGACAACACCGTGACTCTGCAAAACCATTCATCGGGCTTCGCCTCTTTTAGGGGGTCGGACCTTCAGGTCCGACATTCGTTCTCGGTGCGAACTGGGCTTCAGCCCCTGACGAATCTGCTTCCGGCATCTCCCGAAGAAGGCATCGCAGATGAAATTCCCAACGTCATCCTCTTCGAACGCCGCGGCGAACTGCTCGGCTACCGCGTTCTCGGCCCTCTTCAAGACGAAGCGGCGCTAGCACCTCCGTCCCTCGATGGCTCGCTCGACTCCCTCTACTCCACCCTAGAAGGCGCACTCATCGCGCAGGGCCTCTTCCCCGACGAAGCCCACGCCATGCTTGAAACCTGGAAAAACTCCTGGTTCGAGGAAGGCTCCCGCCTCATCTATATCGTTCCACGCCCGTTCGTCGACTCCGTTTTACCGCTCCATATCAATCCCACTCCCGCCAACACCACACGCGTCTTCGTTGGTCGCCTCGAACTCATCACGCCCACTACGCAAAAGGCCGTCGAAACCGCCTTCGTCACCGGCGACAACGCTACGCTCGCCAAATATTCCCGCTTCCTCGAACCCATCCTCATCTCCATGGTTCAGCAGACAAGCGACGAAGCGCGCCAGCAACGCCTACTCGCGTACCTCAACTCCGTGCCGACACCGTAAATTGAGGAACCCGTGGCTCGCCCCTTCCGGGGTGAGGCTTTTCATCACAGAGGCAGCCTGGATCCGCCGGAAAATGCGCGGCAAGCAAGTGGCACAGCAATTTCTGTCTGCGCTCTTAGCCCTACGCCAGGACTTCCAGGCCTGAGCCACAGGAGTTGTTCTTCAAAAAACAAGAGCCGGGGCGAACGCCTCGGCTCTTGCCTTCAGGAGTGATTTTCGTTACGGCAACGGAGGTCGCACCTTCCGGTTCGACATCCACCAGAGGCTTCAAAGCGGGCTTTAAGCCTGAGAAATTGTTCCTAGGTCGCCTTGTGTTCCTCGCCGCAGCACGCGACGCCTGCGCTCATAGCCTTCGGCGCCGTCGCGCTACCATCGGCGTAGTAATCCTGCTCATAACGGTCATGATGCCGTCTCCACGCCATCGGGAACGACAATCCTTCCTCATGCCGGCCCCTCGGTGTCACGTCTAAGTAATGGTAAACCCCCATCATCGGTTCGCCGCCGCGTCCATAAGTCGAATAGGTGTGAAACACTTCACCTTTCTCGTTCTTGCAAAACACGCTGAGCCCCGGTCCCTCATCGCTCGGGAAAAATTGATTTTTGAAGTTGTAATACATCTCTTTCTTCGCCATTTCCTCCGGCGTGAACGAAACGTGGTAGTCACGGTTGAACTCACTCCCAAACGAAGAGGCCCACCTGAACCTCCAGCCCATGCGCTTCTTGAACGCTTCGATTTTCTCGACTGGCGCGCGCGAAATCGCAATCAGCGTCACGTCTCGGTTCGCCAGGTGCGTCACGCTCCCGTCGATGTGATCGCCGAGAATCGAACAGCTCGGGCATCCTTCCTCCCAATCCGGGCCGAACATGAAGTGATACACGACCAATTGGCTCCGGCCTTCGAACAAATCCGCCAGCTTTTTCTTTCCGCGCGGCGTGTCGAAGACGTACTCCTTCTCCACCTTCACCCACGGTAGGTTTCGGCGTTCCGCGGCCAGCGCGTCGCTCTGCCGCGTCAACGCCTTCTCCTTCGCCAGTAGTTCTTTTCGCGCCGCCAACCATTCCAACTGTGAAACAACTTTCGGATGTTCTACGCCGCTTTGTGTCATGACGGTGTCTCCTTTTTCTCCAGACTGAGAAACTCTTCCCTGGACGCTACTGGACCTTCACTCGCGCGTTCTTTCTTCCGCAGCAGCGTCTTCGCCGCCAGCACCGTTACGCCGCCCGTCGAAAACGCCCCTGCCAGGATCATCGAGATTGTCGCCAAGCATGCCGGACACATCATGCACTCCTTACCGATAGCCAACCCAAGAACTTTCGTCATCCTGAGGAGCGTTTTTTTGCGACGAAGGATCTCAACCCGCCGAGTCCTGCCTGGCTCAGTGTTTCGGCGACGCTTCCAAGCGCGCGCGAATGCTGTCCAACATGTACGACCAGCCCTTGCCCACGCCCTTCTTGTGGTCCTCCTCAATGAAGCCCAGCGCCGTGTGGCGGAACTTGATCAGCGTTCCGCCCTTCTCTTCGCTGAGCCTGTATTGCACATTCGACAGCAACGGGTACGACGCAAACAGCGGCCCGCAAATCTCCAGCAGCGTCGGCCGCTTGATCGCCTGCACGTTGCCCCAAAAGTGTCCGTTGCCGTCTCCCAGATCGCGATACCACCTGCCCCCAGGCCAATCCTCCAGCTTCATCTTCAACGCCACGCCCTCCGGCGTGGTGTTGAGCGGACCCATCTGATCGAGCACCGCCGAAAACGTCGCTTCAATTCCCGCCTTCACATGCGTATCGATCGAAATGTTCAACGTGAAATCTTCGATCTTTTGTGCTGTCCCAGCCATCTTGCCTCCTCGAAAAATAGAATTTGACGAATTTCAGTGCTTGGTACCGCTTCCTTCGGCCTGCTCTTTAATTCGAGCAAGCTGGTGCCGCCACATCCGCTCGAACGTCTGCGTCCATTCGTGCAGCGGCCGGATCGCTTCTGCGTTGGTCCGGTACAACATTTGTCTTCCTTCGCGGCGCACGTCCACCAAACCCACTTCCCGCAACACCCGCAGATGCTTGGAGACCGACGGTTGCTCCAATCCCAACTCATCCACGATGTCTGAAACCGGCCGTTCCTCGAGCGCCAGAAAACTCAAAATATCCCGGCGCCGCGGTTCTGCCACGGCGTTGAAAGCATCGGAAGTGGTTGCCGCTCGTGCCATGCGCCTAATATATTCCCATATGGGAATATGTCAAGGACTTTTTTCCTTTCTCCTCTCCTCGTAGGATTTCCCTTCTTCCCGCGCCATAATGTCTCTCTGAGGTCTACGCCAAGGAAGAATGCTCGCTTCCACTCTGTGGCTCATCGCAGTTGCAACCACGCTGTTCATCCCCGCGCTGCTCCTGTGGGGCTGGGTCCGCTGGTCGAAGGACAGAAATGCCTATCCTCGCTCGCTTTCTTCGAAGCTCTCTATGGTCGGGTTTTCTCTGGCCACCGCTTCCGCGGCGCTTGCGCTCGCCACGCATCTCTACGCGCGTTTCGTTCACAGCTTTCCTTTTTACGATCCGATGCTCATGAAAATTTACGCTGTCGGTTGCTTGCTCTCGATCGTCGGCATTGCTCTCGCTGTCGCCGGCACAGGCCGTCCCAACGCCGTCCGCTGGCTTGCTCCGGTCTGCGCCGTCGGCACGCTCGTCTTCTGGCTCCTCGCCATGAGCAGCGAGTAAGCTCGATCTTGTAAACGCCTTGTAGCGCCTGCTTGCCCAGAGCTTCGAAGGGCAGGCCGGCATCTTGGGGTTGACTCCGCGCTCTGCCGGGCTAAACCCCCAGCGCTAGGTACCTGTGTAGCTCACCCTTCAGCGGTGGGTGAGGCTCTCCATTACGCTGGCAATTTCGATCACTTCAGGAAAAACCCTCGGGCCTCGAAAGCCAGGGCGGCAGCGCTCGCTTCGACTGCTGTACTTTGTTACTTTGGCACTGTTTCCGTTCTTCTCTTTTCCTGTCACTTCTCTGCTTCTCCCGGTGTCGTTTGTGTTGAAAGCCGGGTGCCCCACCCTCGTTCTCTGAGGGTGGTCATCCTCCCGCAATCGCACCAATAATCAGCAGCGGCTCTTCCCCCTTCGCCACCGCTTGCGGCAACAACGCATCCGGCCCTTCGTGCGACAAATCCTCCTCGCACGCGAAAAACCGCAAAAACGGCCGCCGCTGTTTCGTCACATGATCCCGAATCGTCCCGCGGAGCGCCGGAAATCTTTCCTCGAGCGCATCGACCACCGTCCGTTGCGTCGCCGGCCCTTCCACCGACAACTGCACTTCGTCTTTCACCTTCGCCAGTGTCCGCAAATGAGCCGGCAACACCACGCGAATCATGACAGCGTCTGCACCTCGATCGACAACACGCCAGGCAAATCCCGCGCTGCCGCCGTCCACGTATCTCCCTCGTCCGCCGACACGTACACCTGCCCGCCGGTCGTCCCAAAATAAACGCCGCAGCGATCCAACTTGTCCACCGCCATCGCGTCGCGCAGCACGTTCACGTAACAGTCCTTCGGCGGCAGCCCTTTCCCCAATTCCTCCCACTCATTCCCGCCCTTGCGGCTGCGGTACACACGCAACTTCCCGTCCATCGGAAAGTGTTCGGAGTCGCTCTTGATCGGCACCACGTAAACCGTCTCCGGCTCGTGCGCGTGCACATCAATGACGAATCCAAAATCCGTCGGCAAATTCCCGCTGATCTTGTTCCACGAATCCCCGGCGTTGTCGCTGCGCATCACGTCCCAATGCTTCTGCATGAACAGCACACCCGGCCGCGACGGATGCATCGCAATGTGATGCACGCAATGCCCCACGTCCGCGGTGGGGTCGGGAATGTATTTCGAGTACAGCCCTTTGTTGATTGGCTTCCAGTTTTCGCCTCCGTCATCTGACCGGAACGCCCCTGCCGCCGAAATCGCAATGTAAATCCGTTTCGGATTCTTCGGATCGAGAATGATGCTGTGCAGACACATCCCCCCGGCTCCCGGCTGCCAGCGTGGGCCGGAGCCGTGCTTCCGCAACCCACTCATCTCCGTCCAGCTTTTTCCTCCATCTTTCGTTTGAAACAAGGCCGCGTCTTCCACGCCCGCGTACACCGTGTCTGGATCGTGCAACGAGGGTTCCAGATGCCACACGCGCTTGAACTCCCACGGATGCGCTGTGCCGTCATACCACTGGTGCGTTCCGGCAACTCCGTCGTACACAAATTTGTTGTCCATCGGCTCCCAGGTTTTTCCACCGTCATTCGAGCGCTGGATGAGTTGCCCGAACCACCCGCTGGTCTGCGACGCGTACAGCCGCTTCGCATCGGCCGGCGATCCCTTCATGTGATAAATCTCCCAGCCGGCAAAGTGTGGCCCATCGATCTCCCACTCGTCGCGTTTCCCATCCGAAGTGAGGATGAACGCACCCTTCTTCGTCCCCACCAGCACTCGCACTCCGCTCATCTCTTCTCTCCTTTCCGTTATGTCCTGGCAAATGCGTTTGTTCTCGCCCCTTCCGGGGTTAGGGTTCCATCACGCGGCAACCTCGATCGCTTCAAGAAAACCCTTAGAGCTCGAGGCCTGAGCTACAGGCGCTCGCTTCGACTCTTGTACTTTGCCACTTTGCCGCTTTCACGTGTCCTCGGTGTTAAAAGCCCTTCTCCTATACTCGAACCTGTCATCCCGTGTCTGCCTGCGGTCGGCGGAGGCCGCGAAAGAGATCCGCTTTCCGAATTTCGGTCTTCCATTTTCGCTTCGCTTCTCCACGCCGGGTGCCTCGTTTTTTTGAGGTGCGTCTTGGGTTTCCTCGCTTCTATTTTCTAATTTCCATTTTCGCCTTTCTCCCCGCGCTTCCCGCAAACCCGCAGTCTGCCGCAACTTACTTGCTTATTGCAAGTAAATTGTGCCAACATATCCCATGCCCAAAAGAAAGCCACTCTCCGGCCGCCGCTCCGGGTGTCCTCTCAACGCCTCCATCGAAATGCTCGGCGATCGCTGGTCCCTGCTCATCATCCGGGACATGATGCTCCGCGGCTCGCGCACCTTCAAGGAATTCCTCGGCTCCTACGAAAAAATCGCAACGAATATTCTGACCGATCGCCTCCACCGACTGGAATCCTACGGCATCCTCACCGCCGAGCCCGATCCGACCGACGGCCGCAAACTCATCTATTTGCTCACGCAGAAAGGCATCGATCTTGCTCCGGTGCTCACCGAAATGGTTCTGTGGGCCTCCGCCCACGAACAGACCGACAATCAAGCGCTGGTCCGCGAAATGCGAAAAGACAAGCAGGCATTCCTCGAGCGTATCCGTAAGCGCTGCGCTTCCCGTATCACGACGCCTTAGCACAGCTTTCTTGCGCTCAGGGGTTCAGCATTGCTGGACCTATGTCCGCACGATCGCTAGTGTGTTGACGATGTTCAGGCAGTGGCGGGTCTTCAGGGCCGTTCTTTTCGCCGACGCCGTTCTTATCCCGGTCGAAAGGTCGTTGTCCCAATCCAGAGCGGAGTAAGCGACCGAAGGTTCTTCCTATATGTGCGGGAAACCGCGAACTCTTTTCCTCCCTTGATCCGCAGGATATTGTCCCCGGTGTTCAAGGTCAGAATCTCTTCCACAAACGAAGCGTTGACGATCACCGAGCGGTGAATGCGCACGAATCCGTACGCCCGCAGCTTCTCCGCCACCGTCGACATCGACTCGCGAAGCAGCTCCGATCCCCCCGTCCTTTGCATCAATACGTAGTTGCCCCTCGCCTCCACTGCCGCAACTTCATCCGGATCCAGAAACAAAATCTTACCCTTGGCCTTGATCGCGATCCTGGCGCGTCTCGGGAGTGCCGCTTCAAGCTGAGGATGGAGGTCCAGCGTTATCGTTTTTTCAAACATGCGATGGGGTTTCCTTTGGCATGGCTTGTGCCAGAAGCAACGCGGCTCCGCTAAACATCAGCGTATCCGCAAAGTAATTGAATCCATTTTCGATGTCGAAGAGATTCGCCCCCCACAACGGCAAGTAGACAAACAACACCAACAACATCACTATGGCGCCCAGGGACGTCGCCGCCAGCCTGGTTTTCCTGTTCACTAAAAGACACGCTCCGGCGGCGATGAAAACGACTCCCGCCAGATAGCACCACAAAATTCGTCCGGGAATCCACGCCGGCGTGAGCTTCTCCAGCGGAACGCCCGGGGACGAAATCGGGGTGCAGTAACTGCTCCACGCCAAAGACGATGGTCGTCACCGCAATAAAAACCTGTCCGGTGCGGATGGCGATCTTCTTGGTCGCTGTGGGCCAGCCGTGCGCCGCGGTTCCCGCAAGCGCCAAGGCCCCGCCGCTGAACGACAGGTCCCGAAACAAAACCGCCCACGCGATTCGGTCCTTCGGATCGCTGACGACGTTCGGCAGGTGCATCAGCACAACGAAAAGAAACAACATCAACGCCACCAGCGGAGCCGACCATCCTGCTTTCTGCTTCATGGAGATGCTCAGCGCCCCGGCAATCAGCGCAACGCCGACAAAATACGTCCAGAACAACGGTCCCGGCATCCACGAAGGCACAAGACGCATTATGGTTTTGGCCGAGGCGAAGTGTTCCGCGCCGAAGACCGCCATCGGCATGGCAAAAAGCAACGGCCCCAAAAACGCAATCCTGTCCGGCCCTCGCGCCGACGAGACCTCTCCCCGCAGCGCCCATACGCCAGCCAGCGTGATCGCTGCTCCCGCAAAATACGGCCAGAACACTTCACTCTGCATCAAGGGCTCCCGCTCCTCGACATCTAGACGATTGCTCGTAATGCCGGCCAGCCGGCTGCAGCCACGCACCTTGCCGCCGAACTATATCCATTTGCCACAGTCTCATCCAGAAAGTGGTCTCTCGCAATAGCCACTTATCCCAAATTGGATATAACCAATATGACCACTGCCCGCCTTCCCCTTCCCGCCACGCGCATCATTCGCTTTGCCTGTTCCCTTCTCCAGTGTTACTTTGCTTAGCACTAGAGTCGGACCCGAACCAAAGGCACGTCGATTCCGCGCATATGGGCCCCAAAAAGCAACCCCGTCTCCTCTACCTTTGCCTTGCCATCATCTTTGCGGTCGCTTGCGTCTATCAAACCTATGCCTTGATGTATTCCTTCCCCGACTACCTGCACATCCAGGCCGTCCAGTGGCCCATTGTCCCCACCTATGTGCGCGGCCAACCGCTCGCTGAATTCGTAAATGACGTCGCGACTCAAGCAGGAGTGAAGGAAAACGACGTCCTCGTCGCCGTAAACGGTCAGCCGTTTGCCGGCCTCGCGGTCTTCGGCGAAGCGATGCGCCTCGCCAAGCCGGGCGGCCATCTCTCGGTCACAGTTCAAACGCCAGGAGAACCAGCTCGCACGGTCTCCGTTCCTCTCACGCAGCGTCGCTCGCCGGCAAGTTTATTGGCGGCCATCCCGATCCTTTGCATCAAGTTCGTTATGCCTGTGTTTTGCCTTTTGCTGGGCGGCTGGGTCGTTGCTGTGCGCCCGCGCGACATCTCCGCCTGGCTGCTCTTCTTCATCCTGCAGTTTTTTTCCGTCACTTCTGGCGCTGGTAACGAGAGTTGGGGCCCCGTTGTTCGCGATATTGCACAGGTTTACCGGGTGGCTTTGCTCACAGCCTGGCCCATCTTCATGCTGCTCTTCGGCCTGTACTTCCCGGAACCATTTCCCGAAGCGGAAACGCGCTATTGGAATTGGTCCAAGCGCACTCTTATACCCACGCTGCTTGTCCTCGGTGTTTTGACCGTCATCGAAAGCGTCGGCGAAATCGAACGATTCTCTTCGGTTGCCGCGCTTTCCCGCTTTCTGGGCCGCGTCTCGACGGTAACCTTCTTTGTCAGCTTCGCGGCCACCGGTTGCTTTTTTGCCGCCATCGCCGTAAAGGCCCGCTCGGCCGTCACTCCGGATGCCAAACGTCGCCTTCGCCTTCTCTATTGGGGAACCACCGTCAGCATGGCCCCCGCTTGCATCTTGTTTGTGACTCAAGCGCTGAAAGGCGGGGGCTATGTCGAAAAGATGTTTCCGGAGTGGTTTGTTCTCTCCGCTCTCGTGCTGATGTTGTTCTTTCCCATCACCCTCGCCTACGTCATCGTCGTTCACCGTGCTCTCGACGTCCGCATGGTGCTCCGCCAAGGCCTGCAATACACGCTCGCCACCAAGGGCGTCCGTGTCGTGCAAATCCTTTTGATCGCGACCATGATGACCATCGCAATCACCTTCATGAACCGCCAGGACATCAGCAGCGCCTACAAGCTGACCATCGTCGCGCTGTTGTTTGCCGCCGTCTTCTCGCTGCGGAAAATCGCGCTCAAAATTCGTTCCTGGATCGATCGGCGCTTTTTCCGCGACGCCTACAATTCGGAGCAAATTCTTGCCAGCCTCGGCGATGAAGTGCGTACCATTGTCGAAACCCGCCCGCTCCTCGAGCGTGTCGCCGGTAAAATCGCCGAATCTCTCCACGTCCCGCGCGTGGCCGTCTTCCTTCCCCAGGAAGGTTTCTATCGCCCGGCCTACGCCCTCGGTTACGATTCCACTCCGCCCACAGAATTTCGGGATTCCGCCGCCACCATCAGCCATCTCCGCAAAGAGCCCGAACCCGCCCGCGTGTATCTCGACGACGAAAAATCCTGGGTCAACACCGAGCTCTCGCAAGACGAGCGCCAGAGTCTCGCCGCCCTTTCTCCCCAATTGCTCTTGCCTCTTTCCGTTAAGGACAAACTCCTCGGCCTCATCTCTCTCGGCGAAAAACGTTCCGAAGAGCCTTACTCCAGCAGCGACCTTCGCCTGCTCAAATCCGTCGCCTCGCAAACCGCTCTGGCCCTTTCGAACGCGCAACTCTCCGCGGTCATCGCCGAAGAAGTCGCCCGCCGCGAAAAACTCAATCGCGAAATTGAAATTGCCCGCGAAGTTCAGGAGCGGCTCTTTCCTCAACGCCTGCCCGAAATTGCCGGCCTCCGCTACTTCGGCCAGTGCCGCACCGCTCTTGGCGTCGGCGGTGATTACTACGATTTTCTTCCCTTGCCCGACGGAAAACTCGGCGTCGCTCTCGGCGACGTTTCCGGCAAAGGCATCGCCGCCGCGCTTACCATGGCCAGCCTGCAAGCTTCCCTTCGCGCCGACGCCATGCGCGCCGGCGACGACCTCGCGGGCCTGATCACTCGCGTCAACAATATGGTCTACGACGCCTCCACCGAAGATCGCTACGCCACCCTGTTCTACGCGCAATTCGATCCTGCGACTCGTCGCCTCACCTACGTCAACGCCGGCCATTGCCCACCGATTCTTCTCCGCGGCGCAGCGGCCGGACACGCCGTCGAACGCCTCGACAAAGCAGGCGGCACCGTGGTCGGTCTCGTCCTCGACGCCACCTACGACCAAGCGCAAGTCGATCTTGCCGAAGGGGATCTTCTCGTTATCTACACGGACGGCTTCAGCGAAGCCATGAGTCCCAACCTCGAAGAATGGGGCGAAAAGCGCCTCCTAGACGCCGTAAAATCTTGCGATGGCCTCCCCGCCAAAGACGCCATTTCCAAAATCATGCAAGCCGCCGACGCCTTCGCCTCCGGCGCCCCGCAATCCGACGACATGACCCTAGTCATCCTCCGCGCCATTTAGCGCCCGACGATTTAACAAGCCTCGACCTCTCCCCTATCGTCCATACAACCGTCACTCCGAACGGAGTGTACGGAGTGAGGAATACCTCTTGCATCGTGCTCGTGTTGGTCTCATCCGTTTCGGGCCCTGGGTTGTTCTGTTCCACCCAATTTCCATTTTCCCTTTCCTAATCTCTACTCCACCCAACTTGACCCAATTCCCCACCGCCCCTAAAATAGGATTTCACCGTGATGCAAATTTTTGATTTGTTGAATTTGTCCACCGGCCCAGCGCCTACCCGCTGGGCTGCGTTGTTTTTAGCGCCGCGCTTCCGAAGTGGCGGATCTTTAGACCGTGCCTTTTCCGCGCCGCGCATTCCACCGCGAGGTAATCATGATTGACGGTCCCATCCCCGAAGGTCTTACATTCGACGACGTGCTCCTCCAACCGGGCCGCTCGTCCGTCCTTCCCACCGACGTCGACACCTCCACGTATTTCGCCCGTAAACTCTCCCTCAACATTCCTCTCGCTTCCGCCGCCATGGACACCGTCACGGAATCGCGCCTCGCCATCGGCATCGCCCGGCAGGGCGGCATCGGCATCATTCATCGCAATATGTCGCTCGACCGCCAGGCCGAAGAAGTCGATCGTGTCAAGCGCTCCGAATCCGGGATGATCGTCGACCCCGTCACCATTTCTCCGGATATCACCATTCGCCAGGCCCTCGAGATCATGACCAAGTACCGCATCTCCGGCCTGCCCGTCACCCGCGGCACGCGCCTCACCGGCATTCTCACCAATCGCGACCTGCGCTTCGAAAAAAATCACGGCCAGCTCGTTGGCCAAGTGATGACCAAGGACAATCTCGTCACCGTTCCGGTTGGCACCACCCTCGATCAAGCCGAAAAAATCCTGCAAAAGCATCGTATCGAAAAACTTCTCGTCGTCGATCAGGACTTCAACCTCAAAGGCCTCATCACCGTCAAAGACATCCAGAAAAAACTCGAATATCCCCGATCCGCCAAAGATCCCCAGGGCCGGCTTCGCGTCGGTGCCGCCGTCGGCGCAACTGGTGATTTCCTCGAGCGCGCCGTGGACATGGCCAAAGTCGGCGCTGACGTTCTCGCCATCGACACCGCGCACGGCCACACCGAACGCGTCATCGAAGCCATTAAAGCCATCCGCCATCGCCTACCCGAAATGCAAATCGTCGCCGGTAACGTCGCCACCTACGAAGGCGCAAAGGAACTCATCTCCCTCGGCATCGATGGCCTCAAAGTCGGCATCGGCCCCGGCTCGATTTGCACCACGCGCGTCGTCACTGGCGCGGGTGTTCCTCAGCTCACGGCGGTCATGGAAGCTGCGCGCGCCGCCCAAGGCACGGGCGTCCCCATCATTGCCGATGGGGGAATAAAATATTCCGGCGACATCACCAAAGCCATCGCCGCCGGCGCCAGCGCCGTGATGATCGGCAGCCTCTTTGCCGGCACCGAAGAATCGCCCGGCGAAACCATCCTGTATCAAGGCCGCACTTTCAAATCTTACCGAGGCATGGGTTCGACCGGCGCGATGGATGCGGGCTCGGCCGACCGTTATTCGCAAGAAGGCGCAGAGCGCGGCAAATCTGTCCCCGAAGGCGTCGAAGGACGCGTCGCCTACAAAGGCCCGCTCTCCGGCCTTACCGATCAACTCGTCGGCGGCCTGAAAAGCGGCATGGGCTACGTCGGCGCCACCACGCTGCCCGAACTTACCGAAAAAAGCCGTTTCATCCGCATCACCGCCGCCGGCCTCCGCGAGTCTCACGTCCACGACGTGGTCATCACCAAAGAAGCCCCCAACTACCGCATGGAATAAGCGCGCTACCGTTCTCCGTCACCGGTATCAATGGGGTGAGGGTTTTCATCACGAAACCGCGGTGCATCCAGAGGACAGAAAGGCCTCAGGCCTCGAAGGCCTGGGCTATGCGATTTTCCAATTTCGAATTTCAATTTCCGCTTTTCGGCACGTCCTCCCTTATTCATTTACAATGGTATCGGAACTGAAATCGTTCATGGCTTCGACCGAATCCTGGCGCACGTCACAATCCACCACCGATCTCGACCAAGCACGCCCTCCTTCGCCAAAGTCGACAATCACCACTTGGCTCCGCGCCTGGTGGCCCGCGCTTCTTTGGGCTGGCACCATTTCGGTTTTCTCGACGGATACGTTCTCCTCCGCTCATACCGGCCGCATCGTGGAGCCGTTGCTCCGTTGGCTCTTCCCTGCCATCTCGGTCAGCAGCGTCGAGCTTGCGCACCATATCGTCCGCAAAAGCGCCCACTTCGCCGAATACTTCATCTTCGGTATTCTCCTTTATCACGGGTTTCGCGCCTCCCATCGCGACAGCCGCCCCTGGCACTGGTCCTGGGCGCTAATCGCGTGGCTGATCGCCGTCTGCTATTCGATCCTCGATGAAGTCCACCAGATCTTCGTCCCTTCTCGCGGACCTTCCGCCTGGGATTCCGCCCTCGACTCCGCCGCCGCCCTCTGTGCCCTCCTCTTCCTTTTTTTGGTCTATCGCCACTTCGTCCGCCACCGGCCCGACTAGTCCTCGTCTCTGGTAGCGCTGGCTTTCCTGCCACCGCTTTTGCGGTCTCGCCAGAGGGCTAGAAGCAACTACGGGGCGCGAAAAAAACCACGGTGTCATCCTGAGGCGCGCTTTCGGCGACGAAGGATCTCAACCCTGCGTCCTGCCTCTGATCTCCGATCCGTCGCCGCTAATTTTCCCTTTTCTATTTTCCAGCCGCTCCCGCCGTATAATGCTTCTCCATGGGCCAACTCTCCCACGACCCGAGCAATGTTCCTACCGTCCGCCTGGACCGCGAAAATCCCTACCTCCGTCTCCAGGCGGTCACCGTCTTCGTCCGCAATCTCGACCGCAGCATCGATTTCTTCGTCAAATTGCTCGGCTTTCATCTCGTCTTCGACGCCCGCGCCGTGGCGGGACGAGCTTACGCCGTCCTCGCTCCTCCCGACGGTACCAGCAACCTCGCGCTGGTCATGCCCGAACCCACCTCCGAACAAGCCAAGCTGATCGGCCGCAACACGCAAATCTCCTTCATCACCGAAGATGTCCTGGCGAAGTTCCGCGACTGGAGCCGTCGCGGCGTCGCGTTCAACATCACGCCTCGTCTTCGCCATTTGCGGTACAGCGCACAAGTACCCGCGCAGTCTCAGCAATCTTCCTCCTCCGCGCCCGAAACCCCAACCGTTTGGGGCGGCGTCTTTGCCCGCTTCAAGGATCCCGACGGCAACATCTATACGCTCGTCAGCTTTGACGAAGTGACCCGTTCGATTGAAGCCGAACGCCAGGCCATCGCCGAACGGCAGGAAGCCGAGCGCCGCGCCGCGCAAGAACTCGAAATCGCCAAGCAGGTGCAGGAGCGGCTCTTTCCGCAGAACATACCGTCTCTCAGGACTCTCGAATTTGAAGGTTTCTGTCTGCCCGCCCGTCACGTCGGCGGCGACTACTACGACTTTCTCGACCTCGGCAGCGAACGCCTCGGCCTGGTGATCGGCGATATTTCCGGCAAAGGCATCGCCGCCGCCCTTCTCATGGCCAATCTTCAAGCCAATTTCCGCAGCCAGTGCGCCATCGCTCTGGACCAGCCACAGCGCCTTTTGTGCTCCGTCAATCAGCTTTTCTGTCAAAACACAGCCGATGCTGCCTTCGCCACTCTCTTCTTCGCCGAGTACGACGACACCACACGCCGTCTCCGCTACGTCAACTGCGGCCACCTTCCGCCGCTCGTCCTGCGTAGCGACGATTCTCTCGAACGCCTCGAAGCCACCGCCACGATCGTTGGCGCGTTCAAGGACTGGGATTGCTCTCTCGCCGATTGCCAGCTTTCTCCCAACGACACGCTGGTCCTTTACACCGATGGCATCACCGAATCGTTCAATCCCGCCCGCGAAGAATTCGGCGAGGAACGCCTCGTCGACGCTCTCCGCCGCAACCGCAACCTCTGTTGCCAGGACCTGCGCTCCGCCATCGTCGACGAAGTCCGCCACTTCAGTCCCCACGAACAACACGACGACATCACCCTTATCATCGCCAAATGCCTCCGCTCATAGCGCTTCTTCATCTTTCTCGCGGTCGCGGCGATCAACACCGAACTCGGAGGGTACCCACCCTCCAGGGTGTTTGCGGAGGGTGGTCTCTTACGATCACACGCCCAGGCTTTCCTGTCTTCTTCCTGTTAAGCTGCACTCCGCGTCGTATTTTCCCGTTGACGCGCTTCCCTGCCCGCGCTACATTTTCTCCATATTCAACCGTTTTAATTCAGTGCATTTCGCCAGCGCCGCAACCGCTCTGGCCAAGGAATCCGCCATGAAACGCTCCCTGCTTTGCTTCGCTCTCGCCTTCACCGCGCCGGTCGCTTTCGCACAAACCATCCACGTCGACGCTACCCCCGCGCACTCCACCAACACCATCCGTCCCACCGAATCTCTCGGCGCAGGCATCGACCGCCTTCCTTACGGCGCCGCCGACAAACTCTATGTTCCAGACACCATCACGCAGGTCCTTTCCGCGGGCTGGCAAACCATCACCTATCGCCAGAACACCGAACTCCACATGGAAGCGTGGCACTGGAATCCCAATGGCAAATGGAGCGATCCCGCCGGAAAAGGCTACTTCGTCGGCGATGCCATTCCCGGCGCGGAACCGATTCGCCATTCTTACGGCTACCCCCTCCCGCATCGCGGCGTCACCCGCGACGATGGCACCGACACCGAAGGCTACTCCCGCCTGACCGACGGCGATCCCGCTACCTACTGGAAGAGCAATCCCTATCTCGCCGAACCTTTTACGCACGAATCCGATTCGCTTCACCCACAATGGGTGATCCTCGATCTCGCGCAGCCTCGCGAAGTTTCCGCCATTCGCATCGACTGGGCCGAGCCCTACGCCACGCATTTCGTCGTGCAATACTTCACCGGCGAGGACGCCATCCACAAACCTACGCTCGGCGTCTGGCAAGCCTTCCCCGGTGGCGCAATCACCGACGGCAAAGGCCGGAACGGCATTTTGCAACTCGCCAACGCGCCGGTCACCGCTCGCTTCATCCGCATTCTGATGACCGCTTCGTCTAACACTTGTGACACCCACGGTTCCGCCGACAAGCGCAACTGCCTCGGCTACGCCATTCACGAAATCTATCTCGGCACCACTTCGTACGACGGCAAGTTCCACGATCTCGTCCGCCACACGCCCGACCAGGATCAGACCATGACGTATTGCTCTTCGGTCGATCCCTGGCATGAACCGAGCGACCTCGACGAGCAAGCCGGCGAACAAGTCGGCTTCGATCTCTTCTTCATGCCCAATGGCTATACGCGCGGTTTGCCCACCATGATTCCCATCGCCATGATTTACAGCACTCCGGAAGACGCCGCCAACCAACTCACTTATCTCGAAAAACGCGGCTATCCTATCTCTCGCATCGAAATGGGCGAAGAACCCGACGGCCACTTCATGAATCCCGAGGACTATGCCGAGTTCTACATTCAGTTCGCCGCCGCTCTGCATCGCGTCGATCCCAAGCTAAAACTCGGCGGCCCGATTTACACCGGCGTGAACAAAGACATCGAAACATGGCCCGATGCCAGCGGCCAAACCTCCTGGACGCGCCGCTTTATCAATTACCTGAAATCCCACAACAAGATCGACGAGCTCGCGTTCTTCTCCTTCGAACACTACCCCTTCCAGCCCGGCACCATTCAGTGGAGCAACCTCTACGATGAACCGAAACTCGTCACCGGTATCATGAAAATCTGGCGCCAGGACGGCGTCCCCGACAACGTTCCTCTACTCATCACCGAATCGAATCTTTCGTGGGTCGATTCCGAAGCGTTCCCCGATATTTTCGGTGGCCTCTGGCTCGCGGATTACATCTGTTCGTTCCTCAACGGCGGCGGCCAAGCGGTTTACTTCTTCCACTACATGCCGGAAGCCATCGGCCACGGCTTCAACAATTCCCACGGCGCCTTCGCGATGTTCTCCGCCACGCGCGACTACAAAATCATTCAGCCACTCTCGCAATACTTCTCTAGCCAGCTCATCAATCTCGAGTGGGTCCAGCCCGGCAGCGGCGAACACAAACTCTTCAACGCCACCAGCGATGTTTTTGACGGTGCAGGCAACAATCTCGTCACCGCTTACGCCGTCCATCGCCCCGATGGCGACTGGTCGCTCTTAATCATCAACAAAGATCAGGAAAACGCACACAACGTGAAAATTGCCTTCGACGATGGCCCGCCATCCGCTTCCGGTTTCTTCTCCGGTCAGGTGTCCGTGAAAACCTTCGGCAAAGGCCAATACCAGTGGCATCCTGCCACATTGACCGCCGACCCCGACGGCCCCATCGCCAGCTCGACTCTCAACGCCGACGCGAACACTTCCGTCGAGCTGCCAGCCTCCTCCATCACCGTCCTCCGCGGCCAAATCAAATTCCCCGCCACCACCAAACACTAATTCGTTTTCCGCCGTTGCACCGCGCTGTTTGCGGTGGGTCGGCTGTTACGATCTAGCGAACCCGTTTTCTTCTCCGGACGGCGGGCACCCCACGTGCTTGCCGAGAGCCACGAAGCGCCGGTTTCGCGTGTCGGACTTCGGTTTCTTTACTATTCGGGGGTCGGAGCTTCAGTGCACCCTGAGCTTCGAAGGGCTTCGACATTGACCAAGACCAAATACAGGGGTTTTAGCCCCTGAGGAATAGGTTTGTCGTGACCCAACCACCGCGTCTTGCCTCAAATCCAACCCACGCAACCTCTTCCGAATTTCAATTTTCCATTTTCTAACCGCTCCACTACCATCTCCCCATGCCTCCGTACCCACCTGGTCCCGAACAGGGTTTCTTCGACGGCCTGCAAAGCCCTCTCCGCCACGATCCTCTCAGGTTCATGACCCGCGCCGCCCGCGACTACGGCGACATCGTCTGCCTGCGCTTCTTTCATCTCCGCACTTTCCTTCTCTTTCACCCCCTCCAGATCGAAGACGTCATCGTCAACAACGCCCGCAAATTCATCAAAGGTCGCATTCTCCGCGCCAATCGCCATCTCTTCGGCAACGGCCTGCTCACCAGTGAAGGCGACTTCTGGCTTCGTCAGCGCCGCATGATGCAGCCCGCCTTTCATCGCAACCGCATCGCCAATTACGCCACTACCATGACCGATTGCGCCTCGCGCCTTATCACCACGTGGAGAGACGGCCAGCTGCTCAACTTGCACGACGCCATGATGCGCCTCACCCTGCAAATCGTCGGCAAAACCCTTTTCCACTCCGACGTCGAGCGCGACGCTCCGCAAGTCGGCGAAAATCTTCACACGCTCCTCGAATACACCATGGATTTTCGCCGCCTGCTCATTACTCCGCGCTGGCTCCCCACGCGCCGCAATCGCGATGCCAAGCGTGCCGTCCGCGAACTCACCCACATCATCGACCGCATCATCCAGCAGCGCCGCGATTCGCGCGACGACGCCGGCGATCTGCTGTCTCTCCTCATTCACACGCAGGATGAAGACGGCTCGCGCATGACCACCCAGCAACTCCGCGACGAAGCGCTCACTCTCTTCCTCGCCGGCCACGAAACCACCGCCAGCACTCTCTCCTGGACTTGGCTGCTCCTCGCGCAAAATCCTCGCGTCGAAGAAAAACTCCACGCCGAACTCGATTCCGTTCTCCACGGCCGCGTTCCCTCCCTCGACGACATCGCCCGGCTCCCCTACACTGGCCACGTCCTCTCCGAATCCATGCGCCTCTATCCTCCCGCCTGGGCCATGGCGCGCCTCGCAATTGAAGACCACGAACTCGCCGGCTACCCCGTCCCCAAAGGCACCGGCATCGCCGCCGTCACCTACATCGTCCATCGCGATCCGCGTTGGTACGAAAATCCCGAAGAATTTTTCCCGGAGCGCTGGCAAGGGGACCTCCTCAAAAAAATCCCGCGCTTCGCCTACTTTCCCTTCGGCTTCGGCCCGCGGCAGTGCATCGGTAACGCCTTCGCCCTCATGGAAGCCACCCTAGTGCTCGCCACCATCGCTCAACACTTCCGCTTCACCCTGCTCCCCAATCACCCGATCGTCCCCCTTCCCTCGATCACCCTCCGCCCCCGCCACGGCCTCCACGTCCAACTCCATTCCCGAAATGGAACCTGTAGCTCATCCCTGGAGGCAGTTTTATAGGGTTCGGGGGTGGGAATTTTCATCCGGCTTTGACAAAACATGCTTGCAATGGACTTGACAACCTACTTCCTTCACGCTTCTAGTCTTCCACTTCTGCTCTTCACTCTCATCGTCCAATGTATAATCCGTTCGTCGAGGTCTCTTATGCCAATGGGCCGAAGCGTCCTTTTCCTTCTTCTAACCGCACTACTTTTCGCTGCTATTCCCTGCCCCGCCGACGAGCACGCCCCCGCGCCGCTCGCCATTGGCGCCACCGCTCCCGATTTCTGCCTCCCTGGTATTGACAGCAAGACCCACTGCCTGGCCGACTACGCTTCCAGCAAAGTCCTCGTGATCGCCTTCACCTGCAATCACTGTCCGACTGCGCAACTCTACGAATCCCGCATCAAGCAGCTCGCCGCCGATTACCAGGGCCGTGGCGTGACCCTGCTCGCAATCCAGCCCAACAATCCGAACGCGGTGCGCCTCGATGAGATGGGCTACACCGACGTCGGCGACTCTTTCGACGAAATGAAAATCCGCGCCGCTTATCGCCATTTCAATTTCCCTTATCTCTACGATGGCGAAGACCAGAAAATCGCGCGGGCTTACGGCCCTGCCGCCACGCCTCATCTCTTCATCTTCGACGCCGAACGCAAACTCCGCTATGAGGGCCGCGTCGACAACAATCCCCGCGAAAATCTCGTCACCCGCCGCGACGCCAGCGGAGCTATCGACGCACTCCTCGCCGGCAGACCTGTCGCCGTCGAAAAAACTCCCTCGATCGGCTGCTCCACCAAATGGATTTACAAAGAAGAAGGCCGCAACGCCGAACTCGCCGAAATCGAAGCCAAGCCTGTCACGATCGCTCCCGCTTCCACCGGCGATTTCAAAACGCTGCGCGCAAACTCCTCCGGTAAGCTTCGCCTCGTGAATTTCTGGGCCACCTGGTGCGCCCCCTGCGTTCAGGAAATGCCCGAAGTGCAAACCGTGCTGCGCATGTACGGCCATCGCGCCTTCGAAGTCGTCACCGCCAGCGTCAACTATCCCGACGAGCAGCCCGGCGCGCTCGCCACCCTCAACAAACTCCACGCCACCAGCCGCAATCTCATCCTCGGTTCCACGGACATCTACGCGCTCCTCGCCGCCTTCGATCCCGACTGGAACGCCGCGGTTCCCTACACCATGCTCATCAAGCCCAATGGCGAAGTGGTCTACAAAAATCAGGGCCAGATCAATCCTCTCGAACTGCGCCGCATCATCATCGCCAATCTCCCCGACGACGATTACCTTGGCCACCAAGCCTACTGGCAATCCCAACCACCCCAGCAGCCCAACTGACTCACAATATGCGTAGTCGCAGGTTCTTAGGCCCGGTTTCTCCTCCGAGGTTCCCCTTTCCGAAAGATCAACCCTCTTAGGAGCAGAGACCTTGGTTGAGGCACGGGGTGGGAGCTTGCAGCTCCGACATTTCAGCAATGGCAAACGGGCTTCAGCCCCTGGGGAATTGGTCCTGCCCGCCGCCCCCGATCAATTACACGGTAAATTAGACATATCCGGCGCTTGCACCGGCTCCGCGGCGGAGAATCTCGAGGAATTTCCCAACATGAATGGCACTACCAATGAACGCGGCGGTGCCGCTGCGCTTGGCGTCCTGCTTGCTCTTGGACTGATCATCGGCGGCTGGGTGCTCGGCGTGCAAATCAAAAACACGCGTCTCGCCGACCGCTACGTCACGGTGAAAGGCCCTTGTTGAACGCAACGTAAAATCCGATCTCGCCATCTGGCCGCTCAGCTACAAAGAAGCCGGCGACGACCTCGCCGCACTGTACGCCAAAACCGAAGCCGACAAAAAAGTGATCCTGGATTTTCTGCAGCAGCAAACCATCCAGCCCACCGAAATCGAATTAGGCATCGTTCGCGTTGTGGATACCCAAGCCAATGAATACGGCGGCGGCCAGCGCGCGCCGCATCGCTACATCGTCGAGCAGCAAGTCACCGTGCGCACGGCGCGCGTCGACGTCGTGGCCAGCGCCGCGCAAAAAACCATGCTGCTTCTGCAAAACGGAATCGTGCTCGGCGGAAATCCCGGTCAGGGCCTGGCCTACAAATTCACCGGCCTCAATTCCATCAAGCCGGACATGATCACCGAAGCCACGCGCAACGCCCGCGCCGCCGCCGATCGCTTCGCGTCCGATTCCGGCAGCAAAGTCGGCGCCATCCGCCAGGCAAATCAGGGCGTCTTCTCTATCCTCGCCGCTGATCAAGGCCCGGCCACCGGAGAACCCGCCGAAGGGGGCGACGTAAGCTTCGGCGCCGACGCCAGCCTCATGAAAACCGTCCGCGTTGTCACCACCGTGCAGTACTACTTGAATCAATAGCCAGAAAGCAGTGCCGAGTGCCTGAGTGTCGGTGGGTCTTGGAGTTTGTTCGGCTCGCCACTCAGCACTCGGCACTTCGACGAGACTGGGTCGCCCTTGGACGAAGCAACTTCCGGCATGGTTCTTCGATTAGCAAGTAGGAGAGCAACGAGGCGGCGACGGCAGCAAGGAACGCAAGCGTGGCGCGCAACGGCCATGGAAGAGAAGGCGTGCCGTCGAAAACTCTCGGGATTACGATCGAATGCAGCAGATACAGGCTGTAGCTCGCGTCACCGAGGAGCACGAGCGTGCGAGTTTCAAGGAAAGCAGCCCAGCGCGGACGCAGCGCCAAGCCGTAGATGATGGCCGCGAACGCCGGCGAAAGAAAGCCCGCGGAAATCAATGGACGGGGAATCCGATCGGCCACCAGGGCTAGCGCCGCCACTACAAAGACGCCCAGCAACACCAGCGGCGTAGCCAGCCGGCGGTTATTCCGGGCCGATAAAAACAGGCGGCCGGCGAATACTCCGACGAGAAACTCCGGCAACCGCGCCACCGGATTGAAACTGAGAATATTCTTCCAGAGCAGAGTGGTTTCCCTGGAGTTGATTTTGTCGATTCCATCGGGGTGCAGAAAAATGTACAGCACGGAAATCAAAAGACTCAGAAACGACCAGCCGGCAATCTGATAGAAAAGACTTCGCCGCGTAAATTCCTTGCTCCCTATCAGGAGGAGCGGGAAGGCAAGATAGAAAAAGGCTTCGACCGACAAACTCCAGCAGACGGCGTTCCAGGTCAACGCGGCCTCAGGAAACCACGACTGCAGAAGGGTGAGGGTCAGCACGCACGCAGCCACCAGATGTTGCTTGCTCCATGCCAGGAAAGGAATGTCCAAGTGGCGCACCGCAAAAAAGAAGAACGGCGCACTGAGCAGCAGCGACAACGCGTAAGCCGGGTAAATTCGCGCGAAACGCGCCTGCCAGAAGCGTCGAGGGCTCACGGTTGTGTTGGCGTAGGTGTAGACCAGGATAAATCCCGAAAGTACGAAGAAGAGGTTTACGCCGATATAACCGACGCTGGAGAAATTCTGATACCACCACGGGCCGCCGGGGAGAACACCCGTAACGCGCATGTGGAACAGCACAACATGCAAAGCCGCAAGGAAGCGCAGCGTGGTAAGCGCGTTTAATCTGGGCAGAGCGGTGGTCGAGTTGGGCATTGCGCGTGCCTTCCGTCAGTAAAGACGCTTCGATGGGGAGAATGGTCTTATCCAGTGGGATTGCGTTGGACGGTCAGAGCCGCAGCAAGGTTGGTGCGCTCCCCAAAATGAAAACCGTCCGCGTCGTCACCGCCGCGCAGTATCATTTTAGCCAGTTGTCCAGGCTTGTGTAGCGGCCGCTTTCCGAGGCGGGCGCCGTACGGTACCATCGCGGTAACATTCGAAATGAAAAGAGTACTCAAAACAATTGCATCCCTATCCGCGGCGGCGCTTTTGTTGCTGCCCGCCGCAAACGCAAATGAAGCTGTTTGCAAACCGCAGAAGGTGAAGAAAGTTTCGCGCCTGTGCGTCTTTCTTATCAATCAGACCGGAGCGCCTGAACCCAACGTGCATCTGAGGGTTTTCGACGGCGAACAGGAAATCGCCGCAGGAGTCACCGGCAACGACGGGAAGTTTTCCTTTGATGATCTAAAAGCAGGCAGCTATCAAGTCAAAATTCATGGCGATGGCTTCCAGGAAGATGCGTTCCCAATCGTCATAACCAACTCTGGCAAGAACTGCACACGGGCCGTCCAGATCCTGCTTTTCATCGGCTGGCTGCCGTGCCCCGGCATGGTTCGCCTCATGAAACCCTAAAAGGGGCTCCCATCGTTCAGCTTTTCCCTTAGTTCTTGTAGTGGCGGGGCTTCCGAACCCGTGTCTTTCGTCCTGGGATTCTCACCCACCTGGAGCGACGATCGGCACCAAATTAGGGCCGGGGCGCCAGATATTAGGTAGCCCGCGCGCAAGCGGTGGGTACGCGGCACACAACCAGAGCGCCTTAGTTAGGCGCGAGACACTCGAAACTCATTACTCGCTTACGACCATGGCGCGAAGCGTTTCCGTTTCTATTTCGTGCTTCTGCCCGTGCTACTCGCCATCAAAGACAATCACCGCGCAGGCGATCAACGACGTTCCATTTTCTCTTTTTCTATTTTCCGTTTTCTCTTCGCTCGCCACTCGCCACTCCCCACTTTCTCTTACCGCGCGGTCCAGCCGCCATCGATCAAGATTGTTTCGCCCGTGATCAGCGCCGCCGCGGGCGACGCCAGGAACACCACCGCGCCGGCCACTTCCATGGGCTCGCCGATACGGTGCAGCGCCGCGATGCGCTCCACGGTGTCCACCAGATGCCGCGGATCGGACAGATATTCCTCAGTTCCTGGCGTTTTGATGAATGTCGGCGCTACGGCGTTCACGGTGATCCCATACTTGCCCCACTCGACCGCCAGGCATTTCGTGAGGTGCACGATGGCGGCCTTCGTCATGCAGTAGATCGATTCCGTCGGTAGCGCCGCAAACCCCGCCTGCGAACTCATATTGATGATCGTTCCCTTTTTCTGCCGGATCATCACACGCCCGGCGGCCTGGCTCGCGAAAAACGTTCCCTTCAAATTCACTGCAAGCGTCGCGTCGAAATCTCCCTCGCACACGTTCTCCGCGGGATTTTCCGGAGCGATCCCCGCATTGTTCACTAAGATGTCGATGCGCCCGAACTCTTTCACCGTGTCGTCCACGGCCCGACAAATCTGGTCCATTTTACTTACGTCCATCTGCAGCGGCAGCGCCTTCTTCCCCAGCTTGCGAATCTCTGCCGCCACTCCCGCGTCCGCGTTCGCTTCGCGCAACCCGAGCGCCACATCCGCTCCTGCATTTGCCAGTGCCAGCGAAATCGCGCGTCCCAACCCACGGGCCGCGCCCGTCACCAACGCCACCCGCCCCTGCAGTCCAAACTCCGGGAATTCCATCGGGTTTCCTCCCCGCATAATTGTACAACCCGAAGCGCGCACCGGTAGCTCAGGCCTTCGAGGCTAGGGATTTTTCTTGCCTGGATGTACATCGGTTTCGTGATGGAAACCCTCACCCCTGAGCGGTGAGCTACTGGTATCAGGTCAACGCGGCAGTTGCCGAAGAAAACCTGTCTGCTCGATGGGCAAATGCATTCCTCGGTCCCCAAAAACGTCATTCCGGGTGGAGTCTGCGGCGTGAGGAAGATTCTTGTCCATCGTCCCGTATCTTTGCTTACACTTCCTTCAGACCCCCACCTCGCGGTGACGCCCTTGCGCTTCGCTACCCTCCACCTCCATCAGTGGTTGGGACGGGACTTGCGCCCGCCAGCTGCCGAACAAGCGCGGCGTACGACGAAAGCCCGCGTTGGTTGTCCAACGCGGGCGCCAATTTCCATTTTCTATTCACCAATTTCTATTTTCTACCGCTCACTGGTTTTGCAAATCCTCCACGATTCCACTGAGCAATTCCTCCGAGACGCGCTGGTTGTCGCTGCGCTTCGCTTCCTCCGGCCATTGCTCCGCCACGGCCACGCCATCCTCGGTGTACGCCGTTGCGTACCACACCTGCCCCTGGCTGAGTTCCTTTGTGCCGCCACTGGTGCTTGCATCACCCGTGTAGCGCCACATCGAACCGTTCTGCGCAGTGAACGCACCCGCCGATGCAGAATCAGGCATAGGCGTCGCGGCGTTCGAATTGCCGCCGGCAGGCATGATGTAAAACACGATCAGATAATTTCTCGCGCCGCGCATTGGCGTGGCCGAAAAGCAGACACTTGGCAGCGCTTTTTGGTTTTTTCCGATCCAGGTTTCCGCCCAGCCCGGGGTACCCAGCGCCAGCTTCTCGTCTTTCAAACTTCCGAGCGTGATATTCTTCGTGCATTCCGGCCGCTGTCCTTCATGAAGGCCTGCCGTTTCGCCGGCCACGGAATTTGTGCGTTGCGATTGCGCCGCCGCGTCGGGCGCCTCTTTCGGTTTGTTGAATGCTCCCATGCGAACTTCAGCGCGAGCGGCAGGCGGCGCCCTGACGCCGGGTGCAGACCTGGTAGGCGCACTGGCTGGCTTTGACGGCTCGACCGCGTTTACGTCGGAAAATCCGTAATCTTTTTCGGGCGGCTCCGAAGGAGTACCCGCAGCTACGGGAGCGTCACGTTTTATGCGCATTGGTTGTGACGCCGGTACACTCGCCGCAGTTGCGACTGGCTGCGTGGGGGCAGGTTGCGCGGGAGCGGGCGGGGCGGCCGGAGGAGTAGGCTCTCGCACTGGCACCGCATCTTTAGCAGGGGGTTCGCGCGCAGCCAGCGGTTCGCTGGCCGGCACTTTCGCGGGCGGCGTTGCGTTCGGTTCCGCTTCCGGCGGAGAGACGACTGTTGCAACTGGCGCAGGGGCCGCTGCCGGAACGGGATTTCTGACCATCTCGGGTGCGCCTGGTCCGGCCGCTGCGGCGGCGGGTTCCGTAATCGGTTTTGAAGCAACCGCAGTCGGCGCCGCCACAGCGACCGGCGCGGTCGCGAGGTTCTGCTTCGACTCGGCCTGCTTTTTCCTGTTGGCTCTCGCTGCTTCCGCCACGCTCACGGACGGCTCGGCAGAAATGTCAACGTCCGGCGGCGGTTTCGCCAGTTCCGGTTTAGCCGCGTCCTTGTCGCCCGGCTTTGCTTTCTGACACACCATGTTGCCGTCGATCACTTCGTTGGGACCGACAAAATTCCCGGCCTGTCCGAGGGTTCGGCAATTCACCAACTTGGTTTCCTGGGCGGAGAGCAGAGCAGGGATCACAGCGATCAACCACACAACAAACAGTCGGCGATTCATCGAGTTGCTCCGCGGAACCATTTATCCAAGCATTGGACAGCGTCGGTGGCGTGTCAATTGAGAATTACGGCCACGATGCGTAACAATCCTCCCACAAGCTATAGCTCAGGCCTTCTTAGGTCTGGGGTTTCTTGCTTGGGCTACACCTGGGTTTCGCTAGGGAAACCATCACCCCGGAGTGCGCTACAGATCTCCAATAGCCACACCGGGGATGCAGACAAAAGCCCGCCCCGGTTTCCCGGAGCGGGCCCATGGGCGCCTTTGCGGAGGCGGGTTAACTCTTGGCGTCGACAGCTTCCTGCAGCTTGCTCTTTTCTTTCTTTTCCTTTTTCTTGAACTCGTAGCCTACGAGTTCAAGAATCGCCACTTTCGCTCCGTCGCCCACGCGGATTCCCGCGTGAATAATGCGCGTGTAGCCGCCGGCGCGGTCGGCGAACTTCGGCGCGATTTCGCTGAAGAGTTTTTGCGTGATGGCGGGAGTCATGATGTAGGAAGCTGCCTGGCGGCGCGCTTGCAAAGTGTCGCGCTTGCCGAGCGTGATCATTTTCTCCGCCACCGGACGCGTCGCTTTCGCGCGCGTCAGCGTGGTGGTGATCCGCCCATGTTCGAGCAGATTGGTCACGAGGTTACGCAGGGTCGCGCGGCGGTGCCACGGATTGCGTCCCAGTTTTGATCCTGACTTCAGATGTCGCATACCCGATCCTTTGAAAAAGCTCTTGGTTGTTAGTTCTAAGTTTTAAGCAAACCAAGAACTCCGAACTTATTACTGACGACTTAGAACTGAAAACTCCTAGAGCCCGAGGTTCTCTTCCGTGCTCGGCATCGACGTCTGGCTCGGCAGCGGCGGCCAGATGATGCGGCCGTGCTCGTCGAACTTCATGCCCAGGCTGAGGCCCATCTTCACCAGTATATCCTTGATCTCGTTGAGCGATTTGCGGCCGAAGTTCTTGGTCTTCAGCATTTCGTTCTCGCTCTTCTGCACGAGCTCGCGGATGGTCTGAATGTTCGCGTTCTTCAAACAGTTGTAGCTGCGCACGGAAAGCTCCAGCTCCTCCACGGAGCGATCCAGGTGCTCCAACCGCGGGTCGTGCACGGTGTCCGTCGGCACTTCCACGTTTTCCACCGGCTCCTCGAAGTTGATGAAGATGCTCATGTGGTCCTTCACCAGTTTGGCGGCCAAGCCCACGGCATCCGAAGGCGTGATCGCGCCGTTGGTCCACACTTCCAGCATCAGCTTCTCGTAGTCCGTCATCTGTCCCAAACGCGCGGATTCGACGGCGAAGTTCACCTTGCGCACCGGCGAGTGCACGCTGTCCACCGGGATGTAGCCGATCGGCAGGTCCTCGTCGTAGTTGCGGTCCGCCGCCACGTAGCCGCGACCGTTCTTCACGCGCATCTCGATGCGCAGCTTGCCGCCTTCGCTGACCGTGGCGATGTACACGCTCTTATCGAGAACCGCGAAGTCCGCGTCTTCCTCAACGTGCGCGCTGGTGACCACGCCCGGCTGCTCGACGTTCAAGTAGATCGTCTTCGGCAGGTCGTTGTTCAGCTTGATCGGGACCTGCTTGAGATTCAGGATGATGTCCGTAGCATCCTCAACGACGCCCGGGATCGAAGAAAATTCATGCAGTACTCCTTCGATCTTCACCGCGGTGATCGCCGCTCCTTCAATGGAGCTGAGCAGCGCGCGCCGCAAGGCGTTACCCACCGTGGTGCCCCAGCCGCGTTCGAACGGTTGAGCGGAAAACCGCCCGTACTTCTCGGTCAGCGATTCAAACTCCGGTGCAAGACGCTTCGGTTTCTGAAATCCCTTCCACATCGTGTTCCTTCCTTCTGGGCTGCCCAAAACAGCCCGAAAACTTCTGGGTAGTGGCCGGTCTTTAGACCGGCCAGTCTAAAGACTGGCCACTACAAAAGCCCTGCAATTACTTCGAATATAGTTCGACGATCAGCTGCTCGTTGATCGGCGGCGTCTGCACATCTTCGCGTTTCGGCAACGCCACAACTTTGGCTTTGAACTGATCGCGTTCCTGCTCGAGCCACGGCACCGTGTTCTGGCTCTGGGCGACGTTGCGCGCCTCGAGGACCATGGCGTTCTGGTGCATCTTTTCCTTCATGGCGATTTCCTCGCCGACGTTTACCTGGTACGACGGGATGTTGACCTTCTTCCCGTTGACCCGCACGTGTCCGTGCAGTACGAGTTGCCGGGCCTGCGCCCGCGAAGACGCCAAGCCGGCCCGCCAGACGACGTTGTCCAGGCGGCGCTCGAGCATGATGATCAGGTTTTCACCCGTGGGACCCTTGGAGCGCTCCGCTTTCTCGAAGTAATTGCGGAATTGCCGTTCCAACAGTCCGTAGGTGCGCTTGACTTTCTGTTTCTCGCGCAGTTGCAGGCCGTAGCCGGCAACCTTAGCGCGCCGCGATTGCCCGTGCTGTCCCGGCACAAAGTTGCGCTTCTCGATCGCGCACTTGTCCGTGAAGCACCGCAGCCCCTTCAAAAACAGTTTCTGCCCTTCCCGGCGGCACAGGCGGCAGACTGCATCTCGATGTCTTGCCAACTTCTTATTCTCCCTTCGCGAAACTTTCTGAAAGTTCTAAATTCTTAGTAATCCGTTTTGGGTTCGCAAAAAAACTTTCTCTCACTGATAACTTACAACTGAAAACTGCGTTACACACGCCGGCGCTTTGGCGGACGGCAGCCGTTGTGCGGAATCGGCGTCACGTCGCGGATGACCACGATGTGCAACCCCGCGGCAGCCAGAGCGCGCACCGCAGACTCGCGGCCGGAGCCGGGACCCTTGACGCGCACTTCCACGCTCTTCATGCCGAACTGGTCGCGTGCGGCGCTTGCAGCGGCAAGCGAAGCCTGCTGCGCGGCATACGGCGTGCCCTTGCGCGAACCCTTGAAACCGATCGATCCAGCGGAAGAGTTGCAAATCACGCGGCCATCGGGATCGGTGATGGTGATCTGCGTGTTGTTGAAGGACGCGGAGACGTGCACCAGCCCGTGCGGAACCGTGCGGCGTTCCTTCTTCTTCTTGAATTCCTTCTTCTTCTTCGATGCCGCGGCCGGTTTCGCTGGTGCTGCCGAGTCCGGTCCGGCGTTCTGCTGCTTCTGCTGCTCTTTAGCCACGTTTCACTCCAGAAGTACTAAGTTATGAGTCGTCAGTTGTAATTAACGCACGGTTTGCACGTATTACTTAGAACTTAAAATTAGAAACGATCTCAGCCCTTCTTGCCCTTGACCTGCTTTTTGCCGGCGACGGCGCCTCGACGCGGACCCTTCCGCGTGCGCGCATTGGTGTGCGTGCGCTGCCCGCGAACCGGAAGATTGCGCCGGTGACGAATCCCACGATACGCCTGAATTTCGATCAGGCGGCGGATGTTCATCTGAATCTCCTTGCGGAGATCGCCTTCGACGCGGCCTTCCTGCTCGATGACCGTACGGATGCGGTTCACTTCGTCTTCCGTCAGGTCGCGCACTTTCTTCGTGAAATCCACATTGGCCTTTTCGGCAATGCTCTTCGCGCGCACCTGTCCTATGCCATAGATCGAGGTCAACCCGACCCAGAGCCGCTTCTGCGGTGGAAGATCAACACCTGCGATACGTGCCATGTTCGACTTTCTCCTTCTCAGTTCACTCTGTGCTGCGGTAATCCGTAATCAGTTATCAGTAATAAGTTCCAAGCTAAAGCCGGTGTCTTGCTACATTCCTTACTCAAAACGAAAAGCTTAGAACTTAAAACTTCTTCATCCCTGACGCTGCTTGTGCTTCGGATTGACGCAAATTACCCGAACCACGCCACGGCGATGGATCACTTTGCATTTGTCGCAAATCTTTTTAACGCTTGCCCGGACTTTCATGCTCACTCCTCGATCGCGAGTAACAAGTTCAAAGTTTTACCTATTCAGTTCTAAGTTCGGAAACGACCCGCTTTTGCTTACTACCTAGAACTTATAAGCTCCTCGCGTTCAAAACTCTCTACTACTTGTAGCGGTATACGATGCGCCCACGGGTTAAATCGTAGGGCGAAAGTTCCACCGCTACTTTGTCCCCCGCCAGGATCCGGATGAAGTTCTTTCTCATCTTGCCGGAGACATGTGCCAACACTTTGTGCTTGTTCTCCAGCTCCACCCGGAACATCGCGTTCGGCAACGGCTCCAACACCGTCGCCATTACTTCGATGGCATCCTCCTTGGGATTTCCGGAGTCGCCCTTGTCACTCTTGCTCTTGTCATCAAACTGCTTTGCCATAAGCCTCGCTACTTATTTCTGCTTCCTGTTTCTGCCGATCCTAAAGTTCGGCCACTACACAACCTTTACCTACCAGCTTGGCCCGGTCATTTCTTTCGGCCGGGTCAAAATCCACGGGCCGTTCGCGGTGACCGCCACGGTGTGCTCGAAATGCGCCGAAGGACTGCCATCGGCGGTTTCCGCCACCCATTCGCCGCGCATCTGCACTTCTGGCTGGCCGGCATTCACCATCGGTTCGACGGCAATGACCATGCCTTCCTGCAAACGCGCCCCGCGTCCCGGCTCGCCGTAGTTCGGAAGATTCGGTTCATCGTGCATCCTGGTGCCAATGCCGTGTCCCACAAACTCCCGCACCACCGAAAAACCGTGCTGTTCCACCCAACTCTGCACCGCGTATCCGACATCGCCCAGGCGATTCCCCGGGCGCATCTTGTCAATCGCGCGGTCCAGCGATTCGCGGGTCACGTCCAGAAGTTTCTGCAGCTCCGGACGAATTTTCCCCACGGGCACGGTGACCGCCGAATCCGCGTAGTACCCGTCGACTTCCATGCCAAAGTCGATCGAGACGATGTCACCTTCGCGCAACTTGCGTTTCGGCGACGGTATCCCGTGAACGATCTCGCTGTTCACCGAGGTGCACAGCACACAGGGATACCCGCGGTACCCTTTGAACGCCGCCTTGCCCGGCCACTTGGCGATGAGCCCCACGGCAATCTCTTCGAGGTCCATCGTCGTCATTCCGGGCTTCACCTGCGCCCGAAGCGCGTTCAAAACTTCATGCACGGCCTGGCCTGCGCGGTACATCTTTTCCAGCTCAGCGGCGCTGCGTAGTTGAATCGCCATCTCACCGCGCTCCGCGCATACTTGCCACGGCCTGCTCAATCTCCTGCTCTACCTCCGCCACGCTCTTGCTGGCATCGATCTCATGCAGCCAGCCGTGCCTGCGGTAGTACGCGACCAGCGGCGACGTCAGCTTCTCGTACGCGTGCAGCCGCTGCTTGATCACTTCCTCGCGATCGTCCGGCCGCTGCACCAACTCGCCGCCGTCGTTGTCGCAAATCCCTTCCACTTTCGGCGGGCGGTCGTAAATATTATAAATCTCCCCGCCGATCTTGCAGGTCCTTCGGCCGGTCAAGCGCCGGAGCAGCAGCGCGTTGCCGATGACCATGTGAATCACGAACGGCTGCTTGAAGCCTTGCCTCTTCAGCAGTTCACCCAGATACTTCGCCTGAGTGACCGTCCGCGGAAAACCGTCAAACACAAATCCGTGACTGCAATCCGGCCGCTCGATCCGCTCGGCGACCATCTTCAAAACGAGCGAGTCCGGCACCAGCTCGCCGCGCGCCATAATCGGCTTGGCCTTTAAGCCGAGCGGCGAACCCTGCGCGATATGCTCGCGAAGCATATCTCCCGTCGAAAGGTGCGGCACTCCATACTTTTCCGCCAGCACCTTCGCCTGGGTTCCCTTCCCGGAGCCCGGAGGTCCCAGAAAAATCACCGCGCGGTCGAGTTTTCCGACAGGACGCTGTTCCAGCGCCACGATGTCGTCTCCCTTAGCTTAGCGACGGCCGCGCAGTCTTCCTTTACGCGCAAAGCCTTCGTAATTACGCATGACGAGTTGTGCCTCCAACTGCTGCACGGTATCCATCGCCACGCCCACCACGATCAGGAGCGAAGTGCCACCGAAATAAAACCGCACGCCCAGACCATGCAGGATCCAGCTTGGAAAATGCCGGTCAAACCAGTCACCGCCCAACCAGGTGGGCAAGTGGTTCAGGGCGATACCTGCAATCATCCATTCCGGCAGGATACAAACCAGCGCCAGGTAGACCGCTCCGATGAACGTCAACCGCTTCAGGATGATGCTGACGTATTCGGAGGTGCTGCGGCCGGGGCGGATGCCGGGAATAAATCCGCCGTTCTTGCGCATGTTGTCCGCGAGCTCTGTGGGATTGAAAACGATGCCCACATAGAAGAACGCGAAAATGATAATCATCGCGACGTAGAGCAAGGTGTAGAGAGGCTCGCCCCACTTCAGCTTGTCGGCAATTCCCTTCACGAAGGGCCAGCGCGTACCGAGCACCAGCGCGGCGGTGGCGGGAAACGCCAAGAGCGAGCTAGCGAAAATCGGCGGAATCACGCCGCCGGAGTTCACGCGCAACGGAAGATAGGTAGCTTGTCCTCCCATCACCCGGCGCCCCACCACCCGCTTGGCATACTGCACCGGAATGCGGCGTTGCGCGCCTTCGACGAAGACGATGAAGCCAACCACGACGACCATCAACGCGATGAGCAGAAGGGCCGCCATCGGGGTAAACGCGCCCCAAGCCTGCGTCTTCACCTTTTCGTACAAGTCCAGGATGGCGCGCGGCAGGCCTACGACGATACCGACAAAGATGATGAGCGACATGCCGTTGCCAATGCCGCGTTCGCTGATCTGTTCGCCGAGCCACATGATGAAGGCCGAACCGGTGGTCAGGGTCAGCACGGTCATCAGCCAGAAACCGAGACCCGGATGATAGACCAGTGCTTGGCCGGAATAGGTCTGCGCTTGCAGCGTGGTGGCGATGGTCGACGACTGAATGAGGCTCAGCACGATGGTCAAGTAGCGCGTGTACTGGGTGATTTTGCGCCGGCCGAGTTCGCCTTCTTTTTGCAGCCGTTCCAGGTACGGGAAGACTACCTGCATCAACTGCAAGATGATGGATGCCGTGATGTACGGCATGATGCCCAGGGCAAAAATCGTCATCTGGCGAAAGGTGCCACCGCTGAACAGGTCGAAAATGCCCAGCATGGAGCTCGAAGCGGCCTGCTTGAAGATCTCTTCCATCAAGCCGGTGTTGATTCCGGGCGTGGGGATGTGCGCGCCGAGGCGATAGACCGCGAGCAGCGCCAGTGTGAAGAACAGCCGGTTGCGCAGATCTTCGATCCGGAAGAGATTCGTAAATGCTTGCCAGAAACGATTCATTGCAATTCCCCACTACCGACTACCGGCAGCTGAAAAACTGCCGTCATTCCGAACCGAGTCCGCGAAGTGAGGAATCCCTCTTCGATCGATCCGTAAGAGGGAGTTCTCGCTACGAAGACTTCGCTCGGAATGACGAATTTAGAGTTTTTCCGCATCCTGTAATTACGCTACCTTTACCACCTCGAATGTACCGCCTGCTTTGGTGATCTTGTCCTTCGCCGAAGCGCTGAACGCGTGAGCATGAACGGCGAGTTTGTTCTTCAACTCGCCGTCGCCCAGAATCTTGATGGGGCCAGTGGCGCGGCGAACGAAACCGTGGGCGCGCAACAGTTCCGGTGTCACCGTTTCTCCGGCGGGAAACGCATTCAGTTCCTCGAGATTGATCACCGAGAACTCCACGGCGAACGGATTATGGAAGCCGCGCTTCGGGATACGGCGATGCAACGGCATCTGCCCGCCTTCAAAACCGCGGCGGCGCGAATAGCCGCGCCGGGATTTTTGTCCCTTGTTGCCCGATCCGGCAGTTTTGCCGAGCTTCGAGCCGATGCCGCGGCCGACGCGCACTTTCTTCTTGCGCGAACCCTTAGCCGGTGCGAGCGTCGAGAGCGAAATCGTGTTGTGTTCTTTCCGTTTCACCTTGTCTGCCATGTCTTACTCCACCACTTCCACAAGATGACGCACCTTATGAATCATGCCGCGCGTTTCCGGTGTGTCTTGCCGCTCGACGACCTGGTGCAATCGACGCAGCCCAAGGCCGCGAATAGTGGCGCGCATGTCCTCGGTACAGCTAATGAAGCTGACCACCCACTTGATCTTTACCGTTCCGGCGCTCTTCGCGCCTTTTTTCTCCACCGTCATGATTTATTCCCCTGCCGCCTTTTCCACCGGCTGCTCCTGCTTCGGCGCCTTCGGCGGACGGCCGGTCATTTCTTCCACGGTCTTCGAGCGCGTTTCGGCAACCTGCGCCGCATCTTTCAGGCCGAGAAGCGCCGCGAAGGTGGCCTTGATCACGTTGTGTGGGTTCGAAGTGCCGAGCGATTTCGTCAGCACATTCTGGATGCCCGCCACCTGCATCACTTTGCGCACCGGACCGCCTGCGATCACGCCGGTGCCTTCGGGCGCAGGTTTCAGCAGCACCTGCGCGGAACCGTACCAACCGGTTACTTGGTGCGGAATCGTGGAGCCCTTGACGTTCAGTTTGATCAGGTTCTTTTTCGCCTGTTCAATTCCCTTCTTGATGGCCATCGGGACTTCGCGGGCTTTGCCCATTCCGAAGCCGGCGTGGCCGCGGCTGTCGCCGACGACAACAAGCGCCGAGAAGCTGAGGTTCTTGCCGCCCTTGACGACCTTGGTTACGCGGTTGATGGCAATGACGTCGTCTTTCAGATCCGAAGGATTCACCTCGAGGATCCGCCGCACTGCCAGACTGTCACGCAAAATTTGTTTTGACATAAGTTAGAACTGTAACCCCGCTTCCCGCGCCGCATCCGCGAGCGCCTTGACGCGGCCGTGATACTTGTACCCGCCGCGGTCGAACACCACTTTGACGACACCGGCTCCCTTGGCGCGTTCGGCAATGAATTTGCCGACGGCTTTTGCGGAAGCGATGTTGCCACCACCCTTCAAATTCTTTTTCGATTCCTTGTCGACGGAACTGGCGGACACCAGGGTGCGGCCGTTCCGATCGTCAATGATCTGCGCGTAAATGTGCCCGAGCGAACGATACACGCAGAGCCGGGGCCGTTCCGGCGTACCGGTCACGCGGGTGCGCACGCGCGCGTGAATGCGGCGGCGCTGCTCGTCTTTCGATAGCTTTCGAACTGGTACCGATGCCACGTTGTTTCTCCTCAAAAGTTGTAAGTAATAAGCTCTAAGTTTTTAGTACAGCGACTCCGAAACTTATTGCTTAAGACTGACAACTAAAAACTCTTGCACTGCGCCCCGGCGCTACCAGATGGCCGATCTGAAGTTCGGCCACTACAGCGGCTAGGCCGCTCCGGCCTTGGCTCCGGCCTTGCCTGCTTTCTTCTTCAGGCGCTCGCCGGTGATGCGAATCCCCTTCTGCTTGTACGGGTCGGGCGGACGCAGCGAACGAAGGTCCGCGGCGACCTGCCCGACTTGGGCCTTATCGGCGCCGCTGACGACGATGTGCGTCTGCTTATCGACGGCAATCTGAATCCCCTCGGGGATCGGAAACTCGACCGGGTGGGATTTGCCGAGCGCGAAGGCGACGGCTTTGCCCTTTACTTCGGCGCGGTAACCGACGCCGACAATGTCGAGCTCCTTCTTGAAGCCCTGGGTGACTCCGTGAACGGCGTTGGCGAGCAGCGCGCGCGCCAAGCCGTGCAAGGCGCGGTGTTCTTCGTTGTCGCGCACGGCGGTCAAGACGCCGTCTTTCTGCTCCAGCCGAATCTGTTGCGGCACGAGCACCTGCAGTTTTCCCTTCGGGCCCTGCACTTCGACCTTGCCGCCGGTGGAGTTGATCTTCACGCCCGCGGGCACTGGAATCGGTTTGCGACCAATACGTGACATTGCTGTTCCTTTTTCCTCGCGTTGTCATCCTGAGCCCGTCCGGGCGAAGGATCGCAACGTTAAATCTTACTTGCGGTTTGCGTTGAGATCCTTCGTCGCAAAAAGCGCTCCTTAGGATGACAACGAATTACAAACCGCCAAACTCTGCAAACGGCCCGCTTCGGAAAGAGGGCCTTTCAGAAAACCCACGGGTCTAAAGACCCGCCACTACAAACCGAAGACGCCCGCCTCGGAAGGCGGCCGCTACAAACCTGCTACCAGACTTCGCAGAGCAACTCGCCGCCTACGTTGGCTTTGCGGGCTGCCCGGCCAGTCATCAGACCTTTGGGCGTTGTCAGGATGCTAATGCCCAGACCGCCGACTACCGGTTTGACTTCCGTGGCGCCGAGATAATTCCGCTGGCCGGGGCGCGAAATGCGCTTGAGGCCGCTGATCACGCTGCGGCGATCCGGCGTGTACTTCAAGAAGATGCGCAGCGTCTTGCGCGTCTTGTTCTCGTCGACCATCTTGTAGGTCGAGATATAGCCCTCTTCTTTCAGGATGCGGGCGATCTCCGTTTTCAGCTTGGAAACCGGCACGTCCACGCGCTGGTGCTTGGCCGCCGCGGCGTTGCGGAGACGGGTCAAAAAATCGGCAATGGGATCGGTCTGCATAATTATCTTATTTCGCTCCTACCAGCTTGATTTGACGACGCCGGGGATTTCCCCCTTGAGCGCCATGCCGCGGAAACAGATGCGGCACATTTGAAACTTACGAATATAACCTCGGGCGCGGCCGCAAACGCGGCAGCGGTTGCGCACGCGAACCTTAAACTTCGGCTTCTTGAGGGTCTTGGCGATCTTAGCGGTGCGTGCCATTTATTGTGCGGCTCCTTTTTCGCGCAACGGAACGCCGAGGCCTTTGAGAAGCTCGCGGCCTTCTTCGTCGTTGCGGGCGGACGTAGTCAGGGTGATGTTCATGCCCTTGATCTTGTCCACACGGGTGTAATCAATTTCGGGAAACACCAACTGGTCTTTCAACCCCAAGGTGTAATTGCCGCGGCCATCGAAGGCGTTCGAGGGCAACCCCCGGAAGTCGCGCACGCGGGGCAAAACCACGTTGCACAGGCGGTCGAGAAATTCGTACATCTTCTCTCCGCGCAGCGTAACCGCGCAGCCGATGGGCATACCTTTGCGGATTTTGAAATTCGCGATGGACTTCTTCGCGCGCGTGATCATGGCCTTCTGGCCGGTAATCTGGCCGAGCTCCACGGCGGCCGTGTCCAGCAGCTTGGCGTTTTGGCTGGCTTCGCCGAGGCCGATATTCACAGTGATTTTCTTCAGCTTGGGCACCGCCAGACTGTTCGTCCAGTTAAAGCGCTTCATCAACGCCGGAACGGTTTGCTTGCTATAGGATTCGTGTAAGCGACTCTTCATTGCCTCTTCGGTTCCTTCTCTTTTGCCGCGTTGTGATCCCGCGCCCGCGAGGACGAAGGATTTCAACGTCAAGTTCTTGCTCGCATCTTTCGTTGAGATCCTTCGTAGCAAAAACGCTCCTCAGGATGACAACGAATCAAAAACCGCCTCACATCTACAAACGGCCCCCACCTCGGAAAGCGGGCCCTACAAAAGCTACTTGTCGAGCGTGGTGCCGCAGCGCTTGCAGACGCGCACTTTGGTGCCGTCCGGCAAAACGTTGTGGCCCATGCGCGCGTGCTTTCCACAGCTGCTGCACACGATCAAAACATTCGAAACGTTGATGGCCGCTTCGCGTTCGACGATGCCGCCCTTGATATTCTTTGCCGGATTCGGTCGCGTGTGGCGCTTGATCAGGTGCGTGTGTTCCACGATCACCGTGTTCTTCCGCGGATTGACACTCAAAACGCGCCCGCTTTTGCCGACGTCGCGACCGCTCATCACGCGGACGGTGTCGCCCTTGCGGATACTCATGGTGTAGCGCTTCATTTCCTTCTGTGCCATGACTTACCAAACCTCCGGAGCCAGCGAAACGATCTTGGTGAACTTCTTTTCGCGCAGCTCTCTGGCGACCGGGCCGAATACACGAGTGCCCACCGGTTCGCCGGTGTCGTTGATCAGGACCGCGGCGTTGTCGTCGAAACGGATGTAGGTACCGTCCTTGCGGCGGCACTCCTTGCGCATCCGCACGATCACGCATTTCACTACCTTACCTTCCTTGATCTGGCTTTCCGGCGTCGCTTCCTTCACCGAAGCGGTGACAATGTCGCCGAGTCCGGCCTTCAATCCCGCGTCGCCTCCAATGGGGAGGATGCACATGAGCTTGCGTGCTCCGGAATTGTCAGCCACCGTCAGCCAGGTTCGCATCTGAATCATGATTCGCTCCCCTGTCCCCTATTACTTGGCCGACGCTTTAGGCGTCAGCACTTCCTTCAAGCGCCAGCGCTTGAGGCGCGAAAGCGGCCGGGCGGACACGATCTTGACGGTGTCGCCTTGCTTGGCTTCGCGCTTTTCGTCGTGCGCGTAGAATTTCTTCGAAATGCGGATGACGCGGCGATACTTGGGGTGCTGCATCAACCGCTGCACTTCGACCACAATGGTCTTTTCCATCTTGGCGCTGGTGACCTTGCCGATGAGCTCTTGCCGCTCACCGCGCTCAGCCTGTTGCGGCGCCGCTTGCGTTTCCGTTGTCATACCGCCTTACCTGCCTTCGCCGGCTTCGCGCCGGCCGTCAATTCCTGCGCGCGAAGAAGTGTTTTCACTCGCGCGAGATCTTTTTTGGCTTCGCGGAGGCGCTTGAGCGCTTCCGCCTGTCCGGTGGTCAACTGAAAACGCAGCCGGAAAATCTGTTCGGTCAAATCCTTTTCGCGGGCCACGAGTTCGGTAGCGCCTTCTTCGCGAATTTTTTCGATACGCCGGGGCATGGTTTAGAGACCTCCTGCGCGGCTGACGAATTTCGTCGGAATCGGTAGCTTGTGGGCGGCGAGGCCCAGCGCCTGGCGGGCGGTGGCTTCGTCGATGCCAGCCATTTCAAACATGATGCGACCGGGTTTCACCACCGCCACCCAGCGTTCCGGCGCGCCTTTGCCTTTGCCCATGCGGGTTTCCGCGGGCTTCTTGGTGAAAGGCTTGTCCGGGAAAATGCGGATCCACAGCTTGCCGCCGCGCTTGATGAAGCGGGTAATGGCCACGCGCGACGCTTCGATCTGGCGATCCGTGATCCAGGCGTTTTCCATGGCCTTCAGGCCGTATTCGCCAAAAGACAAACTTCCGCCGCGCCAGGCCTTGCCTTTGCGGCGGCCGCGCTGCTGCTTCCTGTATTTTACTTTCTTCGGCATCAACATTGCTTTTGTCTCGCTTGCTCTGGTTTTCCGTTGTCGGCCCGAGGTTTTCAGTCGGACCCTTGGAACCTGACGACTGAACTTCACTGCTTAAATCTTGCTCCTCGCCGCGCCGCCCTTCCTGCCTCAGGGCAAGCTAAAGTTCGGCCACTACATCTAGGCTACGGCCGCTGCCAGGGGCTTATCGTCTTCCCGCTTGACGCGGCGGGGGATGTTTTCGCCCTGGTAGATCCAGCACTTCACGCCGATGACGCCGTACGTCGTTTGCGCTTCGGCGGTGCCGTAGTCGATGTCCGCGCGGAGCGTCTGCAAAGGCAAACGGCCTTGCAAGTACCACTCTTTGCGGGCGATTTCCGCGCCATTCAGGCGGCCGGCGACGCGAACCTTGATGCCTTTGCAGCCAAAACGCAGAGCGGAGTCAACGGCTTTGCGCATGGCGCGGCGGAAGGCGACGCGCTTTTCAAGCTGCAGCGCGATCGATTCGGCGACGAGTGTGGCGTCGAGTTCCGGCCGGTGCACTTCCTGAATGTCGATGTGCACTTCGCGCTTAGTGCGTTTTGAAACTTCCTGCTTCAGCTTGTCGATTTCTGCGCCCTTGCGGCCGATGATGATTCCCGGACGCGCGGTGGCGATGCGCACGACGAGCTTGTTGGCGGCGCGTTCGATATCGATCGAGCTGACGCCGGCGCTCTTCAAACGCTCCTTCAGTTCCTTGCGGAGTTTCACGTCTTCGTGGAGCAGGTCCGCGTATTCGCGATCGGCATACCAGCGAGACTTCCACGGCTTGTTGTAGCCGAGGCGAAATCCGTACGGGTGAGTTTTCTGTCCCATAGTTTGTTTTCCTTGCCGACGCAGCGGCCCGCTTCAGAAAGCGGGCCCTACAACGGCTTCTTACTTCTTCCCCTTCTTTCCGGGAGCCTGCTTCCCGGTCAAAGCCTTGCGAACCCGACGCGCCGTACCGCGAACACCCTTCTGGGCTTCCGCTTCGGCGAGATTGGCGGCGACGCGCTCCGCTGCGGCGCGGTGATGCTCGGCAACGGCGACCCAGATGTGCGCAGTGCGCTTCTGGTAGCGGAATGCGCGGCCCATCGGCGCGGGACGCAAACGCTTCCAGCGCGCGCCTTCGTTCACGAAACACTTGCTCACGAAGAGCTGATCGACGTCGAGCGGCGAACCGGCGTCTTCGGCTTTGCGTTCGGCGTTGGCGATGGCGCTACGCAGCACTTTTTCGATGTGCTTTGCGGCGCGCTTGGGCGTATAGCGAAGCGACTGCAAAGCATCCTGTGCCTTCTGGCCGCGGATCAAATCGATCACCAGGCGAGCCTTTTGCGGGGACATGCGCACATGCCGCGCAATGGCGTGAGCTTCAATCGAACCAGCTTGTGTCTGTACGTCAGCCATTTCTTATGCCTTCGGCGCGGGCGCCCCTGCTGCTGGCGCGGCACCGCCTCCTGCGGGAGCTGCTCCGGCGGCCTTCTCGAGGGCGGCCTTAACGGCGTGGCCCTTGAACGAGCGCGTCGGGGCGAACTCTCCGAGTTTGTGGCCGATCATCTGCTCGGTCACATACACGGGAATGAATTTCCTTCCGTTGTGGACGGCGATGGTGTGCCCGATCATGTCGGGCACGATCGTCGACCGCCGCGACCACGTTTTGACTACTTTTTTCTCATTGCGCGTATTCAGGGCTTCGACCTTTACGCGCAAGTGGAGGTCCACAAAGGGACCCTTTTTCGTTGACCGTGCCATCGCTTCCTTATTCCTCCACGCGGCGCAAACGGCCCCACTGGGCATGCCGCATCTTTTTAAACCCACGCACCGGACCAGGCACCCGATGCGACTTCGGACAGAACGGGCAAACAAAGCGCGTGCCGAGCGCGTTCGGTATGCGTTCCACGATCACCGCCCAGCCCGGTTTGCACAGCTTGTACAGCACCGGTTCGGGTGGCGCGACCACTTTGGCCGCGGGTTTGGCGACGGCTTTGACCGCCGCTCGTTTTACGCCTCGCTTCACGGGCCGCGTCCGGCGTCCCGAGGAACGTGTGGTTCGTGTTCGTGTCGCTCGCATGGTTGTCGCTTCCTCCCAGCCGGTCAAGGTACATCCGGCTGGATTCTGCGGTTGTCTCTCGTTCTACCTTGGGCGCTCTCGTTCAGGATCGCGCCCCGTCCAAAAACATTGTCAGTTTTTGGTTCTAAGTCTTCCGTAAAACCCTTCTGAACTTAAAACTTATCACTCAAAACTTAGAACCTTCTGGCCGATCCAAAGTCCGGCCACTACACAACCCAGCCGAAAGGCTGGGTTACAAACCTTACTTTCTGCGCTCGACGATCATGCGATCGGTGCGCTTGTTGCCGCGCGTTTTCTTGCCGAGCGTCGGGAAAGCCCACGGGGTTTGCGGGTGATTGCCCTTGACGCGGCCTTCACCACCACCGTGCGGGTGATCCACCGGGTTCATAGCCACGCCACGAACCGTCGGTTTCTTTCCGTGCCAACGCGTGCGGCCGGCCTTGCCGTAGGTTTCGTTCTCATGGTCCAGATTGCCGACCTGGCCCACGGTCGCTTTGCAGTCGACCGAAAACTTGCGGACTTCGCCCGAGGGCATCTTCACCAGGGCGAGCTCGCCTTCCTTGCTGAGCAATTGCGCGGAAGCGCCTGCGGTGCGAACCGCTTGGCCACCGCGACCGGGATAAAGCTCCAGGTTGTGCACCATGGTGCCGGGAGGAATATGGCGGATCTTCAGACAATTGCCGGGAAGAATATCCGCGGTCTCGCCGGTGGAAACCGTGGCGCCGACTTCCAGGCCCACGGGATGAAGGATGTAGCGCTTCTCGCCATCGGCATAATGCAAGAGCGCGATGTTGGAGCTACGATTCGGGTCGTACTCGATCGCAGCCACCTTGGCCGAGACGCCGTCTTTGTCGCGGCGGAAATCGACCACGCGATACTGCTTCTTGTGGCCGCCACCGCGGTGCCAGATGACGATTTCGCCCTGATTGTTGCGCCCGCCGGAGCGTTTCTTCGGCTCCAGCAAGCTTTTTTCGGGCGTCTGCTTGGTGATCTCGCTCTTGTCGAGCACGGTCATGAAGCGCCGCGACGCCGTATATGGATTAAAACTCTTGAGTCCCATCTCTGCCTCTTACCTTCTAAATCTCCCGCCAACCTGGCGGTTCGGTCCGTTGAGCCCTGGTCTTACAAATTCTCCGAATACTCGATCATCTTCTCGCCTTCGGCGAGCTTGACGTAGGCTTTCTTCCAGTCGCGGCGATAGCCTTCGTTCTGTCCGCGCCGGCGCATTTTGCCGGTAAAGTTCGCCGTGCGCACGCCGTCGACCTTGACCTTGAAAATCTGCTGCACAGCTTCCTTGATCTCGGTCTTGGTGGCCGCGGCGTTGACTTCGAAAACCACGGTGTGCTGCGTCTCTTTCACGCCGAGTCCCTTTTCGGTGATGATCGGACGCCGGATGACTTGATAGTGCGGGGCTGCCATGGCCTACTCCTTGCCCTTTTTGGCGGCCGGTTTTTTCGCAGCTGCCGGTTTCTTGGCCGCGGCTTTCGGCCTGGCGGCCTTTGGCGCGGCTTCTTTCTTGGGCGCCGGCGCCGGAGCGATGGATTCGACCTGCGGCGCTACCGCGGGATCGTGGTTTGGGTCGAGCGTGCGAATCAAGCGCGCAGCGGCGTCTTTCGAAACCACCAGGCGATCGTGGCGCAACACATCGTAGGGCTGAAGAACGTTGGACGCCGAAAGCTTCACGCCCTCGAGATTGCGGCTGGCGAGCTCGAGATTGCGGTTTTCGCCGTAGGCCACGAGCAACGCGGTTTTGTCCGCGCTGAGCTTGTCTAGAGCCACGCGCAAAGTTTTGGTCTTGTGCGTGTCGAGCGACCAAGCGTCGACGATGGTGAGCTTTTGTTCCGCGAGCTTTGCGGACAGCGCCGAGCGCAAAGCGCCGAGAATCATCTTTTTCGGCAGCGCGTAGCTGTAGGAGCGCGGCTTTGGTCCGTGAACAGTGCCGCCGTGGCGCCACAGAGGCGAACGGATCGAGCCGACACGCGCGCGGCCAGTGCCCTTCTGCCGCCAAAGCTTGCGGCCCGCGCCGCTGACTTCGCTCTTGTCCTTGGTCTTGGCCGTGCCGCGGCGCAAACCCGCGAGATACCAGCGGGAAGCTTCGTGCAGGAGATTTTTGTTGATCTCCGCGCTGAAGACGGCGTCCGCCAGTTCGACCTGACCGACTTTCTTGCCTTCCAGATTGACTACGTCTACTACCGGCATATCTTCTTCTCTCTCGTACTGCTAAATTCGCTTCGTCTACTGCTACCCTACCGACGGCCCGCTTCGGAAAGCGGGCCTTATAAAACCTTACTTCGCCTTCGGTGCTGCTTTCTTGGCTTTGTGGATGAAGATGTAGGTTCCACTCGGCCCGGGCACCGAACCGCGAACCAACAGCAGGTTCTCGTCGGTGTCCACCTTGATGACTTTCAAATTCTTCGCGGTGACATTGGCGTTGCCCATGTGCCCCGGAAAATGCTGGTTCTTCCACACCCGCGACGGAAACGAACTGCCGCCGATACCGCCGGGAGCGCGATGGAACATCGAACCGTGCGTGGCGTCGCCGCCGGCATAGTGCCAGCGCTTGACGCCTCCAGCGAAGCCGCGACCTTTGCTGACGCCCGATACATCGACGAGCTCTCCGGCCTTGAAATTCTCGACAAGGACGCGATCGCCGACTTTGGTTTCGTCCTTCGATTCCGGTAAACGCACTTCGCGAAGAATCTTGACCGGGGCTATGTTGGCCTTCTTGAAGTGGCCGGTCAGAGCCTTGTTGACGCGCTGCGGCTTGACGAATTCCACGAGCCCGAGTTGCGCGGCGTCGTAGCCGTCTTTTTCCTTGGTGCGGCGCTGGACAACGACGCAGGGACCCGCTTGAAGCACGGTGACCCCTACGAGGTTGCCGTCTTCGGCGAAGATTTGCGTCATGCCGAGTTTGATTCCGATGATTCCGTCGACTGCCATTTTTTCTCTCTCTTAGCAGCTTGCCGTTTTGGTATTGGCTGCTTGAATCTAAATTCTTGCTGCTTCAACTGGCCACTCCAAAGTTCCGCCACTACACGACCTTGCTGTTTCCGACCAGCGGCCCGCTTCAGAAAGCGGGCCCTACAACTGCCGCTCCTGAGGGATCCTTCGTCGCGCAAAAGGCGCGCTCCTCAAGAACGTCGGATCGTCACTTCACTGCGTGGCCGAAGGCCTTGATCTCCACGTCCACGCCGGGGGGAAGATCGAGCTTCATGAGCGCGTCTACCGTATCCGGTGTGGGCTCGAGAATATCGATCAGCCGCTTGTGCGTCCGCATTTCGAACTGTTCGCGCGACTTCTTGTCCACGTGCGGCGACCGCAGCACCGTCCAGCGGTTGATGGTCGTGGGAAGAGGAATCGGACCGGCAACATCGGCGCCGGTGCGCTTCGCGGTTTCCACGATTTCCCGCGTGGATTGATCAAGAATCCGGTGATCGTAAGCCTTGAGGCGAATGCGAATTTTGTCTCCTTGTCTCATGGCGTTACTCGATGATCTCCGTGACGGCGCCTGCTCCGACGGTGTGGCCGCCTTCGCGAATGGCGAAACGCAAGCCCTTCTCGAGGGCGACCGGTGTGATCAGCGTGACTTCACAGCTGACGTTGTCGCCGGGCATCACCATTTCGACGCCGGCCGGCAACTTCATGTCTCCGGTGACGTCCGTGGTACGGAAATAGAACTGCGGACGGTACCCGGAGAAGAACGGCGTGTGACGGCCGCCTTCTTCCTTGGTTAGGACATAGGCTTCGGCCTTGAACTTCGTGTGCGGCGTGATCGAACCCGGCTTGCAAACTACCTGGCCGCGCTCGACGTCGTCCTTTTCGGTACCGCGCAGGAGCAAGCCTACGTTGTCGCCGGCGATGCCTTCATCGAGCAGCTTCTTGAACATCTCGACGCCGGTGACAACTTTCTTCTGCGTGTCGCGGAAGCCGACGATTTCCACTTCTTCGGCGGTCTTGACCTTGCCGCGCTCGATTCTTCCGGTTACGACGGTGCCGCGTCCGGAGATCGAGAAAATATCTTCGATGGGCATGGCGAAGGGCTTGTCCACATCGCGGACCGGGAGAGGAATCTTGGCGTCGACGGCAGCCATGAGTTCATCGATTTTGGCTTCCCATTTGGCATCGCCGTTCAGGGCTTGTAATGCAGAGCCACGAATGACGGGAACGGTGTCGCCGGGGAACTGGTAGCTCTTCAGCAGTTCGCGAACCTCGAGTTCGACGAGTTCGAGCAACTCAACGTCTTCGACCATGTCGCACTTGTTCAAGAACACCACGATGTATGGCACGCCAACCTGGCGAGCGAGCAGAATGTGCTCGCGGGTCTGTGGCATCGGTCCGTCGGTAGCCGCAACAACCAGAATCGCGCCATCCATCTGCGCCGCGCCGGTGATCATGTTCTTGATGTAGTCCGCGTGGCCCGGGCAATCCATGTGCGCGTAGTGGCGGTTCGCGGTTTCATACTCCACGTGCGAAACCGCAATGGTGATGCCGCGCTCGCGCTCTTCCGGAGCGTTGTCAATCGAATCGAACGCGCGGAAGGCCACCTTGGGGTTGTGCTTCGACAACACTTTGGTGATCGCCGCCGTCAGCGTGGTCTTGCCGTGATCGATGTGACCAATGGTCCCAATGTTCACGTGTGGTTTTGTGCGCTCAAATTTCTCTTTCGCCATTGCTTCTTTTGCTCCTCAATCGAGAACGAATTCAAAAACTTGCGTTACTTCGCATTACTTCAAACCCAAAAGCTATTTCTCACCACGGTGCTTCTTGATGACTTCTTCGGCCAGAGCGGCGGGCAATTCCGCGTAGTGCGAAAAATGCATGGTGAAGGTGGCGCGGCCCTGGGTGCGGCTGCGCAAATCGGTGGCGTAACCGAACATCTGCGCCAGCGGCACTTCGACGCGAATCACATTGCTGCCGGCGCGGTTTTCCGTGCCCTGAATCGCGGAACGCCGCGAGTTTAAGTCGCCAAACACCTGGGCCATGTATTCTTCCGGAACCACCACTTCCACTTTCATGATGGGTTCGAGGAGAACCGGCTTGGCCCTGGCGCAGGCTTCCTTGTAGGCCATGGAGCCGGCGATTTTAAAGGCCATTTCGTTGCTGTCGACATCGTGGTAGCTGCCGTCGATGAGCACCACGGCGACGTCCACCATGGTGAAGCCCGCGAGGATGCCGTTGTCCAAAGCTTCGCGAATGCCCGCTTCGATGGGAGGAATGAACTCGCGCGGGATCGATCCGCCGACGATTTTGTCGATGAACAGGAAGCGGTGTTCCTTGTCGAACTTCCACTTGCCGGGCGTGCCGCCGGTGACGGACTTGGCGAGCGCGTCCAGATCGTCGGTGGACATTTCCTTCATGTTTTCGTGATCGGAACTCGGCAGCGGATGCAATTCAATCTTGCAATGGCCGTATTGGCCCTTACCGCCGGTTTGCTTGATGTACTTGCCTTCGGCGATCGACTTCTTGCGAATGGTCTCGCGATAAGCGACCTGAGGACGGCCGACGTTGGCCTGCACGTTGTATTCGCGCAGCATGCGGTCAACGATGATTTCCAAGTGCAGTTCGCCCATGCCCGAGATGAGGGTCTGCCCGGTATCGGGTTCCGTAGAAACACGGAAGGTGGGATCTTCCTGAGCCAAGCGCTGGAGCGCCACGCCAAGTTTGTCCTGGTCCGCCTTGGTTTTCGGTTCAATGGCGACGGAGATGACGGGCGTAGGAAATTCGATGGATTCGAGGATAATCGGTTTGCTTTCGTCGCACAGAGTGTCGCCGGTGTTCACGTTCTTCAAACCGACACAGGCGCAAATGTCACCCGCACAGACTTCGTCGATTTCCTCACGCTTGTTGGCGTGCATCTGCAAGAGACGGGAGATGCGTTCGCGCGAACCCTTCGCCGAGTTCAAAACGTAGCTTCCAGACTTCAACACGCCGGAATAAACACGGATGTAGGTGACATGGCCGACGAAGGGGTCGGACATGATCTTGAAGGCCAGCGCGGCGAAAGGCTGTTCGTCGGCGGCGCGGCGAAGAATGGGCTCGTCGTTTTCCGGATTGATGCCTTCGACCGGGGGAACATCGATAGGCGAAGGAAGGTAATCGATCACGGCATCGAGCAAGGGTTGAATGCCCTTGTTTTTGAAAGCAGATCCTGCAAGGACGGGAACGATCTTCAACGCCAGCGTGGACTTGCGAATGGACTTGCGCATTTCCTCAAGAGAAAGCGTACCTTCGGTCAGATATTTGTCGAGGACTTCGTCGTCGTGCTCGGCGATGTATTCGACCACCTTGGCGCGGTGGTCTTCGTAGAATTTCTTATCGATGGCAGAACCCTTCAGGGCGGCAGCCACGTCGGGACGGCTGGCGACGAAGGCCGGGTCCCAAAGCTTGGCGACTTCGAAGATTTCATACTTGGCGCCGAGGGTTTCCTCGAGCCAAACAATCACTTTTTCTTCGAGGAAATCAATGCAGCCGATGAAATTGTCCTCGCGGCCGAGCGGGAACTGCAGCGGCACGGGATGCGCCCCGAGGCGCTGGCGAATGGTGCGGATTACGTGATCGAAATCCGCGCCCATGCGGTCCATCTTGTTCACAAAGCAAATGCGCGGCACGCGATACTTGTCGGCCTGACGCCATACGGTTTCTGATTGCGGCTGGACGCCCGCGACGGAATCGAATACGCAGACCGCGCCGTCGAGGACGCGCAGCGAACGCTCGACTTCCACGGTGAAATCCACGTGGCCCGGGGTGTCGATGATGTTGACGCGGTATTTCTTGTCGAAACGGGTCCAACTGGCGGTGGTGGCGGCGCTGGTGATGGTGATGCCGCGCTCGCGTTCCTGTTCCATCCAGTCCATGGTGGCGGTGCCTTCATCGACCGAACCGATCTTATACGTCACACCCGTGTAGTACAGGATGCGCTCGGTCGACGTGGTCTTTCCCGCGTCGATGTGCGCCATGATCCCGATGTTGCGAGTATCTTCGAGTTTGAATACGCGACTCATTGGCCCTTGAACAGCTCTTTTCTCTCCGGTACGCGTTGCAACAGCTTCACTCACAGCAACCTCAAATCCTTTTGGCTCACTTGCCTTAGCGGCCCGCTTCAGCCCTTCGCTTCGCTCAGGGTAAAAACCGCGGCAGCTACAAAACCTGGCCCTACGAAAGCGGACCAATCTAAAGTTCGGCCACTACACTTGCCGGCCGGAAGGCCGTCCACTACGAAATCCTTACCAGCGGTAGTGGGCGAAAGCCTTGTTGGCTTCGGCCATGCGGTGCACATCTTCCTTCTTCTTGATGGCGCCCCCGCGGGAGTTCGCCGCGTCGATGAGCTCGTCGGCGAGCTTGTCGATCATGGTTTTTCCCGCGCGTTCCCGCGAATACTGCAAAAGCCAACGAATCGCCAGGGACTGCCGGCGGAAGGGATTGACTTCCACGGGCACCTGATAGTTCGCGCCGCCGACGCGACGCGTCTTGACCTCGACGAGCGGCTTGAGATTCTCGACGGCCTTCTTGAAAACTTTGAGCGCGTCATCGTTGGTCTTCTTGGCGACCTGATCCATGGCGCCATAGAAGACACGCTGGGCGGTACTCTTTTTGCCTTCCCACATCATCGAGCAGATGAATTTCTCGACGAGAGCTTCCCCGTAGACGGGGTCGATCGCTTGTGCACGCCGGCTGACTAATCCTTTACGAGGCATTGCTTCTCCTGAGAGTTTTTAGTTTTAAGTCGTTCGAAGTTTCGGAATCCTTCGTTTTGACTTATTCCCAAAAACGTAAAACTTGCTTCCTTCAACACCTGGCCGATCGAAAGTTCGGCCACTCCATTTGCCGGACGGAAGCCCGGCGCTACAAACCTTGCTACGCCCTGAGGGATCCTCATCGGATCGTCACTTGGCGGCGGCGCCGGCTTTCGGGCGCTTGGCGCCGTACTTGGAGCGGCCCTGCTTGCGATTTTCCACACCGGCAGCGTCGAGCGTGCCGCGCACGATGTGATAGCGAACGCCGGGAAGATCCTTCACGCGGCCGCCACGAACGAGCACGATAGAGTGCTCCTGGAGGTTGTGGCCGATGCCGGGAATGTAGGTGGTGACTTCGACGGCATTGGTCAAACGCACGCGAGCGACTTTGCGCAGCGCGGAGTTCGGTTTCTTCGGGGTCTGCGTATAAACGCGAATGCACACTCCACGCTTTTCGGGGCAGCCCATGAGCGCAGGTGATTTGGTCTTCGAGAGAACCCCTTCTCTACCCATTCGTACCAGTTGCGAAAACGTCGGCACAGTCATCCCTCTTTTCGAGTTCGAACGGCCCGCCTCAGAAGGCGGTCGCTACAAAATCTTCGCGCGCAGACACATTGGCATTGCTCTCCCGGCTGCGTGCAGACCAATGCGCGAGAGCACACACAAACGCTGAAAGGTACTGCGAATCCGGAGAGAAGCAGCAAGAAACTCCGCGCACAATCCAAGAGACAGACGTACGACTCTCGGTGAACGAATCGGAGAGGCTTACTCGGCTTTTCGGGGCTGGCGCCCCATTCCGGCCGCTCTTCCGTCCCATTCCGTCGAGCAATGTTCTGGGACCGAAGAATTTCCTTCCAACCAGCCTACCCCCACAAAGCAGAAGGCCGCACTACTGGGGAAAATCCCCCTGACAAAACAGAAAGTATAAAGAAGTTAATCGCGGCTGTCAAACTTGTTTCGACACAAAGCAGTGGAAAGATTTGTGGAAAAGAGGGGAGTGGTTATTTGGCTGCTTGGGGCGGCGGGAAGGCGCGCCTGAAGACCAGCCACTACGGGGCGGCCCGCTTCGGAGAGAGGGCCCGACAAAACCTGGCCGATCTCTCTCGTGGATCTACCGTTCGGCCGCTACACCCACCTCGAGCCCTGAGAATCTGCTAAAATCTATGTCATCAGTTAGTTAGCGCTGGGGCCTTGGCCCAGGCCGAGATCCCCGAAGGGCCAGAGGTTGAAGGATTTGAGCATGTCGTAGTCGCCCTTGTCGCGGAGCATTTTGGCGGTCCGTTCGGCGGGCCAGGGGGAGGCAAAACGCTCGGGGCGATCGGCTAGCCAAAAGGCAGTCAGGGCCATGATCGTGGCGTCTTGGGTCAGTACCTCCGGCTTTACCTGTTCGAGCGAATCGGCGGCGGAGTGGTGGGTGTATTTGTAATCGGGGGAATCCTGGTCGAGATTGATGCCGGGAAGGCCGGCGAGGATGAAAGGGCCGGTGTCAGTGCCGAACTCGCGCTTGTCGCTGACACCGATTTCGCGGATGTTGTCGAGAGATTCCGCGAAGGCTTTCATGGAGTCGAGCAGATCGCTGCGGCCTCCGAGTTGAAATTCCTTGATGGGACCCTGGCCATCGTCGAGGACCACGCAGGCGACATGGTATTTCATCTCGTTGGCGTGTTGTTTCACGTAGGCCAGCGAGCCGAGCAGGCCTTGTTCTTCTCCGGTGAAGAGAACGAAACGGATGGTGCGGCGCGGACGCTGGCCGCTTTTTATGATGGCATCCGCGGCGGCGAGAACGGCGGTCGTGCCGGTGCCGTTGTCGGTGGCGCCTTCGCTGAGATCCCAGGAATCGAGATGCGCGCCAACGACCACGATTTGTTCGGGATGCTCGCGGCCGACAATATCGCCGACGACGTTTGCGGATTCGACGGGGCTGCCGGTGAAGGTGTTCTGGACGTTGAGTCGGACGCGGACAGTTTTTCCTGAAGCGAGCAAGCGTTCGAGCTGGCTCTCATCTTCCATAGCCATGTCAACGACCGGAAGGTCGAAATCCTGGGCAAAACCGAGAATTCCGGTGTGGGTGAGGTGCATGCCTTCGGCCTTGAAGCCGCCCTCGCCGCCGATCACGGCGACAGCTCCTGCTTTGCGCAAATCCTTAAGGAAATCGCCATACTGCGCGAAAATCAGCCAGAAGTTTTTCTTGGGAGCGCCTTCGGGCTTCATCATGACGATTCTTCCGCGGAAGCGAGAGATGTTGGCGATTTCGGAGTCGAGATCGAAGAGGTTTGCGATGACCACTTCGGCTTCCGCGCCGCCCGACGGCGTAGAACCGGTCCAGCCCATGGCGTCGACCGTGAGTGTGCGATTGAGAGGCGCGATTAGTTGCGCGGAGGCTGCGCCGCGGGTCCAGCCCTTCCACATCGACCATTTTTCGTCATGGACATTCGAGAGGCCGATGGTGTTCATTTTGGCGACGCCCCAATCGATGGCTTTTTGCGCTGCCGGCGAGCCGGTGACGCGGCCACCGACGTTGTCACTGAGTTCGGTGAGGTAGGCGTAGGCGCTAGAGTTGTAGAAACCTTGGCCGGCGATGTTGGTGAGGGCGGGTTTGGTGCCGTCTTCGTCGGGGCCTTTGGGTTTGAGGGAGTCGTTGGCGTGGAGGGGCAAGGCTGTGAGCGCGATTGCCAAGGCGGTGAGGAAGAACTGTTTTTTCATGCGCGCTCCCGTGCGCGGAGGTGGATAGAACTGCAAAATCTGAATGTAGCACAATGCGGGAATGGTTTCAGGAACAGCGACATCGGTGTAGAAGCGGCCCGCTTCGGAAAGCAGACCCTACACAAGCAACCCCAAGAGCCCACATGCAGCACCCGCCGCTGGTGGCTTAGGGCAAGTAGGTGGGGAAACCCGGAAACTCAAAGGCGCACAGGCTGAAGCCTTATGCTACATGGGGCGCTGACGCGGCGCTTGGAGGATTGGGGTTGCCTGGGTGATGGAAGGCCGCACCCGGGAAGGGCCCCTAGGTTTCGATTTGGAGTTGATGCGTGGACGGCAACAGGTGTGGACAGGCGGCTTTACCGCGAGCGTGGTCGTGCCTACACTGCCAAGGTGAGACTTTTGGAAGCCCGGGGAAAAGCTGGCCGATCCCTTCCTACGTCAGGGCAAGCTAAAGTTCGGCCACTGCATTTGTGCCAGATGAGACGTACGATTTTTGTTTGGATGATTTTGATGGGTTGGTGTTGCGCGTTGCTTGGGGCGCAAACGCCAACCGACAAAACCGCAGCTCCCGCTGAGAAACCTGCCGCTGTGGCTCAGGAGCAAACGCCTGCGCAGAAGAGTCCGGTACCGAAAGAATCCAAAGAAGAGAAAAGCGCCGAGAGACCACAGCTTCCGTTTCAGATTCAGTTGCTGGGAACGCATGTGCGGTTTGAGGCCAACGGGGATTCTCGCAAGGAAGTTCATACGATCGTCAAAATCATCAATATTCTGGGCGTGCAGCAGTTTGGCCGAATCTTTTTCGATTACAACCGGTCATTTCAGAAGGTGGAGATTCCACTGATACGCGTGAGCCACGCGAATGGCGGAACCTCGGAAGTGTTGCCCAGCGCTGTAACAGAGGTGTCGAATTCGGCAGTCGAGCAATTTCCGGTGTATCACGATGTGCGGGTGAAGTCGGTGCGGATACTGGGATTGCAGGAAGGCGATACGGTGGAGTATCGCGTGATCACCACGACGACGAAGCATCCATTGGCGCCGGATTTTTGGCTGGAACATAGCTTCGACCGATCGGGACAAGTTTTGGAGGAAGATTACGAGCTGGATTTGCCGAGTGCGAGGAACGTGGAGCCGCGCGTTGGTACAGATTCTCCGGTTACGTCCAAAGAGAATGCGGGATCGGGACAGGACGCGTTCACGATTTACAAGTGGAAGCGAACGTATTTTCCACCGAAGGAAGGCCAAGAAACCGCGCCGGCGGTGCCAGCGACACCGGATGTAAGCGTGTCAACATTTAGTTGGGAAAGTTTGTCGGCACGGCTGGCGGAGTCGCTGCTGCCCGGAGCGAAGCGCCTTCAGGAAAGCAAATCGCGTGAAGAGTCCGTGAAGGAGTTGGGGCGGAGGCCAGAGGTTGCGGACGCGGTGCGGGAGAAAGCGCGCTCGCTGACGAAGGAATCGAAAAGCGATCTGGAGTGCATGAGAGCGATCTACGAATTTGTGTCTGGACAAATCAACACCGTGGATTTGCCGCTGGGCAGCACAGAGTTTCGTTCGCGGCCGGCGGCGGATATTTTGAACTCCGGTTATGCGACCGGCGAAGACAAGTATGTTCTGTTCGCGGCTTTGGCGGCGGCGGTGAATTTGCGCGCCGACGCGGTACTGACGGGATTTTGCGACAAGAAGGCGGTGGCGAATCCGGCTTCGTTCAAGCACCTGGTGGTTATCGGAGCAACAAAGGAGCGGCAATACTGGCTTGATCCCGCTGTGGAAGTGGCGCCATTTGGGATGATTTCGCCTTCGGAGGCGAAGTGCGGACTTTTGCTGCGGCGTGATGCGTCGGCGTCGAGCGCGGGGCAGGAATGGGTGAACACGCCGACGACGTTGCCGTTTGCGGCGTTTCAACGGGTGAATGTCGATGCGGCGATTTCGGAAACGGGGCAACTGACAGCGAAAGTGAAATATGTGGTGCGCGGGGAAAATGAACTGCTGCTTCGTGTGGCGTTTCATCAAGCGCCGAAGGACAAGTGGAAGGATATTGCGACGCTGCTGGCGATTTCGGATGGGTTTCGGGGGCAGATTACGGATGTGAAAGCTTCCGATCCGCTTTCGACGGAGGATGCATTTACGGTGGAGTATGAGTTGACGCAGTTGAAATTCGTGGACTGGTCGAAAAAGCCGGTGCGGATTCCGGCGCTTTTGCCGCAGATTGGGTTGCCGGACGCGCCGCCTCCGCAGGCGCAAGGGAAGATGGCTGCGAAGATTGAGTTGGGAACGCCGCTGGATGTGCAGACGGCGATGACGTTGCGGTTGCCGGAAGGTACGACGGTCGAAACGCCGGCGGGGACGTCGATGGCGCGGGATTATGCGACGTATGCGTCGAAATATTCCAGTACGTTGAATACGGTGGTGGCGACCAGGAGGATTGCGTTTTTGAAGCGGGAGATCGCTGCGGATCGCGCAACCGATTACAACGCATTCCTGCGTGCAGTACAAAACGATCAATCGCAGCGGCTGATTTTGGTGCCGGCGGCCAGCCCGCAGAGTGAGCCCAAAGCTCCAGCGGCTGCGACGAAACCCTAAGAGTTTCCTCAGGGGCTGAAGCCACATCTCGCATGACTTTAATGTCGGAGCTTCAAGCTCCGACCCCCGAAGAGATCGGCAGCACAGCGGTCAGAAAAAAGCGCCCGCCGCAGACGGCGGCCGCTATGAAACCTCTCTCCTCACGTTACGCTGATCAAACGGTCGCGAACGACGCGCTTCCCATCATGTCTCAGGTCAAGCAGAAAGTGGGCGCTACATTGGCGAGCAGCAACGCCAAGACCCACATAAGAAACCGGCATGCGGGGCACCCGCACAGCAACCTCGAAATTCCATGACCGCGGGACCCCGACAAGGACAGGCCACGCCCGTCCGGAGATTGTCGCTCCCAGAAACCCAAAAGCGGAGGACTTCACTCCGCTGCCATTCAGGTTAGCGGATTTCCATGACTTCTTTTTCTTTGGTGGATGAGAGGTCTTCGACTTTTTTGGTTTCGGCTTGGGAGAGCTTGTCGAGTTCTTCGAGGGCGCGCTTTTGCTCGTCCTGGCTGATCTTTTTTTCCTTTTCGAGTTTGTCGATGGCTTCCTTCAAATCGCGGCGGATGTTGCGGATGGCGGTGCGATGATTTTCGAGGGCTTTGTGGATGTGCTTGACGAGTTCTTTGCGGCGCTCTTCGGTGGGAGAAGGAATGGGAATGCGAACGACTTTGCCGTCGTTGGTAGGATTGAGGCCAAGGTCGGAGGAGCGGATGGCTTTGTCGATGAGCGGAACGGCGCTGGGATCCCACGGAGAGATGACCAGCATGCCGGCGTCGGGAATAGTGACGCTGCCGAGCTGGTTCACGGGCATAGGCGTGCCATGGTAGTCGACGCGGACGTGATCGAGAATGGCGGCGTTGGCGCGGCCGGTGCGGACGGAGGATAGTTCCTTGCGAAAGTCCTCGACGGCTTTTTCCATGCGGGTCTTTGCGGCGGCTTGCGCTTCTTTGGTGTTGGCGATGGTGGTCATTGTGTCGATCCTCGGAAAGTCTTCAACGGCCCGCTTCCGCCCCTCGCTTCACTTAGGGTAAAAAACGGGCCCTACATCGGCAGAAAGGAACCCCAAGATCCCACATGCAAAAGCGGCCCTTCGCAGCTCAGGGCAAGCATGTGGGCACCCCCTTGCGGTACAGAACCGGTCGAAAGACCGGCCACTACAAAAACTTTAGCTCGGGAGTAGGGTCGAGCCTACGCGTTCGCCGAGGACTGCGCGGCGAATGTTGCCGGGCTTGTGCATGTTGAAAATCACGATGGGCATGCCATTGTCCATGCACAGGGAAATGGCGGTCGAATCCATTACTTTCAGGTCCTGGTGCAGAACTTCGCGGTAGGTGATTTCCGCGAAGAATTTGGCGCCGCTGACCTTTTCCGGGTCGGCGTCGTAGATGCCGTCGACGCGGGTGGCCTTCAGGATGACGTCGGCTTTGATTTCCATGGCGCGGAGGGCGGCGGCGGTGTCCGTCGAGAAGTAGGGATTGCCGGTGCCGGCGGCGAAGATGACCACACGGCCTTTTTCGAGGTGGCGTGTGGCGCGACGGCGGATAAAGGGCTCGCAAACCTGATGCATTTCGATGGCGCTTTGCACGCGGGTGTGGACCCCGAGTTTTTCGAGCGCATCCTGAAGGGCGAGGGCGTTGAGGACCGTGGCCAGCATGCCCATGTAGTCGCCGGTGGCGCGATCGATCTCGAAACCTTTCTGGCGGGCGCCGCGGAAAATGTTGCCACCGCCGACCATGATGGCAATCTGCACGCCGAGTTTAAGGACATCGCGTAGTTCCTGGGCGATGGCGTAGATGGTTTGGCCGTCAATGCCGAAACCTTGCGGGCCTTGCAGCGATTCTCCGGAGAGTTTCAGCAAAATGCGGCGGTACGCCGGCTCTTTTTTTGTGCGTTTCGTCACGGATTTGGATTTCAATGGCATGTAGCTCGTTGCGCTGGGCGAGGCCCTAGAAATTGTAGCAGAGGAGGTGGGTGGTGAAGAGTGATTCGTGGGGGTCTGCCAGAAGAAAGGAGGGATTCCTCACTCCGAGGACGCGGTTCGGAATGACCGGGTTGTTTTTATGCAAGATATAGTGGCAGGCGGTCTACCTTTGGCCAGGTCCCATTTGGGGTTCCGTTTTTTGATGAGTTTAACCGTCTTCATGCGCCCCAACCTTTGCTCTGTTTCTCGCTTGCTATGGCCGATCTCACGCTGCTGTGTGGTTAGTTTCGTCACGTTATATTTTGGGGCGGAACTCGGGATTAACTTCTGTTTATGCTGGGCGACGCGAACGACCAAATTATTCGTCACGTCGACATAGAGAACGCCGGAATCACTCGACATTATGTAGTGTAGAAACTACCGTCCCTTGCCATGGCGCCACGATTTCCGAACGGAGTCTCTGAAGTGAGGTATCCCTCTCTTCTTTCCTCATACGCATGAGGCCCACCAAGGCTCCAAGATGCCGGCTTAAGGGCACGGCGCTACAGCGGTCGCTCTTAGGTAGTTTCGGGGGCTGGGGTCGGATCGGGCGCTTGTTCTGGCGCTGGCGCGGAGGCGCTGGGGCCGCTGCTTTCGCCGACTTTGAAGCGGGCGAAGCGGCGGATGGTGATGTTTTCGCCGAGTTTGGCGATGGCGGCGTTGATCATTTCGCCGATGGTTTGCGTTTCGTCCTTGATGTAGTGCTGTTCGTAGAGGCAGGTTTCCTCGTAGAACTTTTCCATTTTGCCCTGGACGATTTTCTGGATGACCTGTTCGGGCTTGCCGGTCGCGCGGGCCTGGGCAGAGTAGATTTCGCGCTCGCGTTCGAGCATTTCGCTGGTGACGTCCTCGCGGCGGACATAGCGCGGATCGACGGCAGCGATGTGCATGGCGACATCGTGGCAGAGATGCTGGAAGGCTTCGGTGCGGGCGACGAAATCGCTTTCGCAGTTGAGCTCGACGATAACCCCGATTTTTCCGCCGGCGTGGATGTAATGGCCGATGAGGCCTTCGGTGGCTTCGCGCGAGGCTTTCTTGGCTGCGGCGGCCTGACCCTTTTTTCGAAGGACATCGATGGCTTTTTCGATGTCGCCGTTGGTTTCGACAAGGGCTGCGCGGCAATCGCTGAAGCCGGCGTTGGTGCGTTCGCGGAGTTCTTTTACGAGCTTTGCTGGGATATCCACGACTGGTTTGCTTGTGCTCATCCTTTTTCTCTCTGGTTCTCTCTGGGTGCTTCAGAATTCTGATTGTCAGCGTCTTCGATTGGACACATCGAAGAGGGATTCCTCGCTCCGAAGAACTTCGTTCGGAATGACGAATCTAAGTTTTGGAACTACCGCGCAAGGTTCCTAGACTCACCCTGCGCAGCGCGCTGGCCGATCTAAAGTTCGACCACTACACTTGCAGGTCTAATGACCCGCCACTAAGAAACCCAAGAGGGCCCGCTTCAGAAAGCGGGCCTTACAAAACTCGCACGCCGCAAAAGCAACCCCCAGAACCCACATGCAAAAACGGCATGTGGTGCACCCGCGCTGGGCCAGCCGAACGGCCGCCCCGGAAGGCAGGCCCTAGAAAAGCAGCTAGCCACACAATACAAGCGATACAGCCGACAAAGAGTTAGCGCTTCTCCTCGTCGGGAGGGACGGTGGTTTCGGCTGCTTCGATGAAGGCTTCGGCAGATTCCGAACCATCGACGAAGTCGCCTTCCTGCTTTTCGTACTGCTCGTAGGCGCTGGTGTCCACGTAGTCGGGTCCGGCTTCAAGGGCCGCTTGATCGGCGGCGACCTTCTGGTCGACAACCTGAGACTGCTCGTAGAGAGAGCGGCCTTCGGCGACGGAGTCGGCGATTTTGGTAGTGAACAGGCGGATGGCGCGGAGGGCGTCATCGTTGCCTGGAATGATCCAGTCCACCACGTCGGGGTCGCAGTTGGTGTCCACGACGCTGACGACGGGAATACCCATACGGCGGGCTTCCTTGACGGCGATTTCTTCCGCGTTCGAATCAATGACGAAGAGAGCGTCCGGCAACTGAGCCATGTTCTCGATGCCTTCGAGGTTCTGGTGCAGGTGCTTCATCTCGCGGTCCAGGCGCGCGCGCTCTTTCTTCGAGAGCTGCTCCATGCGGCCGTCCTCGGTCATGGCCTTGAGAAGTTTCAGGCGCTTGATGGACTTCTGAAGCGTGGCCCAATTGGTCAGCGTACCGCCGAGCCAGCGGTGATTCACGAAGTAGGCGCCGGCGCGCTTGGCTTCTTCGGCGATGGCTTCCTGCGCTTGACGCTTGGTGCCGACAAAAAGAACGGTACGGCCGTGACTGGAGATTTCGCTGACGAAGCGGCTGGCTTCGCGGAACATCTTCAGAGTTTTCTGCAAATCGATGATGTGAATGCCGTTGCGCTCCCCGAAGATATATTCCTTCATCTTGGGATTCCAACGGCGCGTCTGGTGACCGAAATGAACGCCGGCCTCCAGCAGCTCCTTCATGGTGATTTCTACTGCCACTTTTCCTCCTTGAGAGATAGCTGCTTTTCGTAGTTCCTGCGTCGAAGAGTGCCGGCCTGAAGGCACGGCGGTACGACGCGGACTACGCAGCAGCCTCTTGCCGGCTTCTTGCCGGCCATGATCTTGGCGGTGTGACGGGCGCTGGCATGAAAGCCAGCGCTACATTCGACCGCCAGAGCTCAGAAATTCGTTGCCAAGCACGTTGCGTTGAGATCCTTCCTCGCAAAAAACGCTCCTCCGGATGACAACAAATTCAAAACCGCGTCATTTCTACAACCGACCGCCTCAGCCCGTTCGTTTCGCTCAGGGTGAAAAGGCGATCCCTGCAAAAACCTGGCCGATCCCTTCTTGCGTCAGGGCAAGCTAAAGTTCGGCCACTGCACTTGCGGGTCTAACGACCCGCCGCCACGAAAGGTCGCCACAAAACCATGCGCGATTAGCGCTTGGTGAACTGGAAGCGCTTGCGCGCGCCCTTCTGGCCGTACTTTTTGCGTTCCTTCATACGGGAATCGCGGGTCAAGAAACCGTTTTTGCGCAGCGCGGGACGCAGCTCCGGATTGAAGCGGCTGATGGCGCGCGACAAACCCATGCGCACCGCCCCAGACTGGCCGCCGACGCCGCCGCCCTTGGCGGTGCAAACCACGTCGACCTGATCGACGAGGCTGGTGAACTTGAGCGGCTCGGTGGCGTCATGCTCCCAGGCATGATTCGGGAAATATTCCTTGGTCGTACGGCCGTTCACGGTGAATTTGCCGCTGCCGACGCGCAGAAAAACGCGAGCGATGGACTCCTTGCGGCGGCCGGTGCCGTGAAACCAAGTCTTGCTGCCGAGTGCGGGCGTGTTCGAAGTGCTCAATGATCCTCCTCAAAGCACCACCCAGTAGGGTGGAAAAATCGACAAAATGACGAGACGAATCCGCTGACCTGTTGAACTTCACGCTCGGAAGGCTCCCCGCTAAGGCACCACTTAGAAGGAACAACCAACGTGCGGAAACTCTCGTGCAACCCGGCGAAGCCGGGAAACTCTTAAAGCGCCACCTGCTGCGGCTTTTGGCCCGCGTGACGCGCCAAACCGGTGGCGTCGCGATAGACGCGCAACTTCTTGGCGCGCCGAGCCCGCAGCTTGTTCTTCGGCAGCATGCCAACAATTGCTTCGCGAACGACCCATTCGGGCTTGGCTTCGCGCACGCGCTTGGCCGGAACTGCTTTCAAACCGCCGGGATAGCCACTGTGGGAGTAGTAGACTTTCTGCTCCAACTTGTTCCCAGTCATCTTAATCTTGTCGGCATTGATCACGACCACGTGATCGCCGGAATCCAAATACGGCGTAAATGCGGCTTTGTCCTTGCCGATTAAAATTCGCGCGGCTTTGGTCGCCAGGCGGCCGAGCGCCTTGTCGGTAGCGTCCAAAACAAACCACTGGGCGCCCACTTTGAGCGCTTCTGCTTCGTCACCTTTGGCTACGTACGTCCTCATCGCAATCAGTCACACCTTTCCCTGTAAAGACAAAAACTAAGTTTAGAGGGTGAGGGAGGCTTTGTCAACGAAGGGGTTTGACACGAAGGGGTTTGACGGCGAGACGTAAATGCGAGGCGAAGAGAATTCCTCGCTTCGCGGACTCCGCTCGGAATGACGGATGGAGTGAGGCGACGACGGTCATCTTCGTGATCGGCACTCGGCGCGGAACAAACCCCAAGACTCCACACAGGCGGAAGCCTACGCTACGAAACCCCAAAACCTACGTTCGCGAAGTTCAGAAAATCGCGCGGAGGCTGGTAGGCGAGGCTTCAGGGGCGCTAGAGCGGGAGCTCGGCCCCCGGACTCCAGGTTAGAGGACGTTCACGGCGCGGGCGGCGAGGAGAGCGATGATGGTGAGGGAGATGAGGGACTGGAGCATGGTGAGCAGCTTGGCCCAGCGGGAGAGGACGGCGGTGTCGGTGGGAGAGAAGGCGGTGCTGGTGTTGAAAGCCAGAAAGAGGTAGTCGACGAAATGGGGCGTCCACGAACAATCCTGATTTTCGCGACTGAGCATTTGAGGGAAGAGGAAAGAGCTTTTGGAATGACCGCCGGGACGTTCGCGGTATAGCGGGCCGCCGGCGTCGAGCTTCCAGTACCACAACGCAAAGATGAGAATGTTGGTCACCCAGAGCGCGACGGCGGAGCGCAGCAAGGCCTTCGGCGTCTCCAAATGCTGAGGGATGCCTTGAACCAAGAGAATCAGAGAAGCGATCAAGGCGACCGTGATGACACCGTTGGCGGCAAACGTGAGAACTCGAGCAACGTTGTAATCCCCGCGACGATGAGAAATGACAATCGGAATCAGTAACAACACGACGATGGCAAGCAGCAGCCAACTGGGCCCGACCGAGAGAGGCTCCGGCAAGGCCAAATAGACGCCCGCGGCGGCCAACATGGCAATGAAGGCGGGCCAGCGAGGTTCGCGAAGTGGTGGATGAGACATTGGCTGAGTGTGTTGTGCGGCGATAGTTTAATACAAGGACGACCCCAAGAGAGCATAGGCTGAAGCCTATGCTACGGAAACGCGGATGCCGGCCCCTTCCTTCGTCAGGACCAGCTGAAGGCACGGCGCTACAAGCGGCAGCAATTACTCGGAGGGCGCCACGGGAGAAATCTTCGTTGCCACATTCGAGGGGGTTTCATTAAGATAGCCGCAGTGGGCAGGCGGGCATCGGATCCTCGAAACCAGGTGCAGGGCCGCTTGCAGCAAGGAGCCTCCTATGTTGTTTTCCCGAATTACGCGGACAGGTTTGTGTGTGTTGGCGGCAACATGGATGTGCGCGCCACTCCGAGCACAAGATGCGGCAGCGCCCCCCGCGGCGGGTGCGGCAGCAACGGCCGCAGGCCCAAAGAGGCTTGTGACCATCATGAATTTCGACTATGGAACCGTGCAGAATTACGTGCAGCAGATTTTTGGCTCGAACCAAGACATTGGAAAAGGCATTTCCGACATGCTCGTGGATAAGCTGCTGAAAGACGGCAAGTACCGGCTGATCGAAAGGTCCGCGCTCGACAAGATTTTGGCGGAGCAGAATTTCTCGAATAGCGACCGCGCGGATACCAACACGGCGGCGAAGATCGGGAAAGTGCTTGGCGTGGACGCGATCATTATTGGTTCGATCACGCAGTTTGGGCGCGATGACCAGCACACCAATGTGGGCGGCGGCGGATATGGCTTGGGACGTTTTGGGCTTGGCGGCGTGGGAACTAGCAAGGCGAAGGCGGTGGTAGCGATCACCGCGCGAGTGATCAACGTATCGACGGGAGAAATTCTGGCGTCGGTGCAAGGCCAAGGCGAATCGACGCGATCCAGCACTTCCCTACTGGGAGCGGGCGGAGGATGGACCGGCGGTGGCGGCGGCAGCCTGGACATGGGCAGCAGCAACTTCGCGAATACGATTCTGGGCGAGGCTACGCACAAGGCGGTGGACGATGTCGGCGCGAAGCTGGACGATGAAGCGGAAAAGATTCCGGCGCGAGTGCTGACGGTTTCGGGATTGGTGGCGGATGCGACAGGAAATACGTTGATTTTGAATGTCGGCAAGAAGGCCGGAGTGAAGGTTGGCGACAAGTTGTCAGTCACGCGGCAGGTGCGAGTGGTGAAGGATCCGGCAACGGGGAAAGTGATCAAGTCGGTGGAGGATAAGGTAGGCGACGCGACGGTGACCGACGTGGATGATGATTCATCGACGGCGACGTTCAATGGGTCGGGACCGGCGAAGGTTGGGGATGTAGTGAAGAATTAGAGGTCATTGGGCGCCGATCGATTGCCGATGAGCGGATGCATCGAAGACGGATTCCTCGCCCCGCAAACTCCACTCGGAATGACGAATTTTGTTTGCGGCACAAACTGCTGATTCCCTCAACGTTTGGCACGAAGCAGGAAGAAAACCCAAGAACCCAAACGCACAACCGGCGTATGGGGCACCCCGCTCGTCTGCCAGCTTAGGCCGTGGCTGGTTCTATTTTGAGGGGAATTTTTGATGTATGCTCGCAGGATGATGAACGCCGCACGGAGAACCTATGACTGCCGAATTTAACGTAGGCCAGCATGTTGGCGATTACGAGATTCTATCCATCCTGGGGATGGGTGGGATGGGCAAGGTTTATAAGGTCCGCAACGTGATTTCCGACCGGGCAGAAGCGATGAAGATCCTGCTGCCGGATTTGAGCAGCAATCAGGGGTTGGCGGACCGATTTCTGCGGGAGATCCGGTTGCTGGCTACCCTGGATCATCCGAACATCGCGGCTTTGCGCACGGCTCTGACTTACGAAAACCAATTGGCGATGATTATGGAGTTTGTGGAAGGGGAAACGCTGGCGAACCGCGCGGCGAGGGCGCCGCTTTCCACCGCCGACGCCGTGAATTATTCGGACCAGGTGCTTTCGGCGCTGAGCTACGCGCACAAGCAGAACATCATTCACCGAGACATCAAGCCCGCGAACATGATGCTGACTCCGCAGGGCGTGGTGAAGTTGATGGACTTCGGGATTGCGCGGTCGGCGACGGATGGATCGCTGACTTCCACTGGGACCACGCTGGGTTCGTTGAACTATATGCCTCCGGAACAGGTGCGCGGCGAAGCGGCCGATGCGCGGTCAGACATTTATTCGTTTGGTGTTTCGCTCTATGAGATGCTGACGGGGAAGCTTCCCTTCAAGAGCGATTCGCAGTATTCGCTGATGACGGCGCATTTGAACGAGACACCGCCTGAACCGATCACGCTGCGCGGGGACCTGCCAGCTGGATTGAACCAAATCATCATGATGGCGATTGCGAAAGATCCGGCGAACCGGTTTCAGAGCGCGGATGCGTTTCGAGCGGCGTTGGGCAGCGTGGAAGTGAGCCCATTGCCGGCGTCGAACACGACGGCGGTGACGCCAACGCCGAAGCCTTCGGGCGCAACGACGCTGGTCGATACGCCGCACACGCCGCGCATTGCGCCGACACCTGCGCCACGCACGCCGGCACCGGTTCCGAGGCCCACGCCCGCGAGGGTTGGGACGCCGGCTCCTGCGACCGTGCCGATCACATCGCCGGGGGTGCCTGCCACGGCAGGGGCTGTTCCGCCGCCGATGGCCCGGCCGAGTTCGAGCCGTGGCGTGTGGCTCGCAATTGGAGTCTTGTTGACGGTGGGCGTGTTACTCGCAGCCGGAACGTACATTCCGAAACACATGGGAACGCATGCCGATCCGAAGAAGGCGATGTTCCCGGCGAGCGGCGCGACGCAGGACGCGTCGACTGCCGGCACAAGTGATTCGACGGCGACGCCAGCCACACCTTCGACGCCAACGGTTAATTTGCAGAGTGATCAGGGCAGCTTAAAGGTGGATTCAGACGGAAGCGTGTCGATCGACAGCCCACAGGGAAGCATGCATGTTGACGCGAAGACCGGGTCGGTGAGCATGTCCGGCAAGCCGAGCACGAAAGTGAAACAGAACGTGGCGAGCGGGAATCCGACGCCTTCGCGGGCGGATGCTCCAGTGGACGCGGGGCCGCCACCGGGACCTTCGCCGGAGGAGATTGCGAAGGCGGAAGACCAGGCGGACAAGCTGAATGTGCGGGCGGAGACGGCGACGCAGAGTGTGGAAACTCTGAGGAAACAGCAGCAGGCGGCGGGTTACAATTTGCGGGCGGATATTGCGTCGTCCGAACAACGTATGCAGCTTTATATGTCCAAGGGGAATAGCGCGCTGAAGGCGCAGGATCTGAAGAACGCGCAGAAGTATTTCGATATGGCCGAAGCGGAAGTGACGAAGCTCGAGAAGTTCCTAGGGCATTGATCAGGCGCAGAAAGCGAAGAGCACAAACAGAGTGCCCGCGCCGGCGCGCAACGGTACGCGCACCAAGCGAAGGCACGGGTCTGAAGACCCGCCAGTCTCGAAGAAAAGGCCTCCGGCCTCGAAGGGCGGAGCTCCAAGGTGTCGCTGGCAGCAAGCCACCGCTACAAACCCAGGTTCTGGTTTGGTCCGGGTTTCCCCGTAGGTTGCCTGCCTAGAACCAGTAGAACCATGACCGGATTGTCGATTTTCGGGACCGCTTAGACGCCTTCCTTGGTGTGACATGGATTTGACAAAATCGCAGTTGGATAAGTGACAACGGAGGAGTACACTCCCCGCACGAGACTGACGCCGTTGGCATCCCGCCTGGCTTCCGCGTCGAGGGGGCGAGTGTGAAACCTCTGGGCATGTTTGTTTTGTTGTTGGCAATCGCTTTATTCCATCCGAGTTTTAACCCTGCGGCGGGCGCTGCTAATCCTCCAGATGTTTCCTGGTCGCCAGAGTCATCCGACCAGACGGCGGCTACTTCGCAAGCCGAGCACGAGGTAACCATACCCGGGCCGTTGCGGTCCTTCCTGCGGATGGCTGGAATCAGCCAGGAAATTTCGAACCCGGAGGTGTTGCCGACGCTGGCGCACAACCTGGTGTTGTTGGGATACCAGCGCGGGAAAGCGACCGAGTTCCTGATTCTGCTGCGGCGCTACGTCTCCCAGGCGAAAGAGCTGACAACGCTGGCAGGAGCAGAGGGAAACATAAAAGTGAGCGGCTGCAAGGATGCGCAGCAGTTGCTCCGCGTGCTTGGATACCGGACACAAGGAGATTGTGGACGCACGGGAATGAGCTTAGTGACGGCGGACGCCGAGAGAGCATTCGTGGCCGTTGATTCGGGGTTTCCGTTGGTGGACCTTGAGGAAGCCATGCAGAAGGATGGTCCGTTCACGTATCCGTATGCGGGAACCAGAGTGCCGGCGCTATTTGGAGCAGCCGATTGGAGTGCGCTGCTTGCGACGAGAAAACAGGACAATCGGGATATTTTAGGCGGGCTGTTATATGACGCGGAGGTAGCGCGGCTGTATTGGGGGATGTCCAGGATTGAACCCGGGACCAGGCTGGCGATGAAGAACGACATCGGGCTTGTCAAGCTGTTGCCGCTCGCGGCGATTCTGGATTTGTACGGAAGTCAGATCTGCATCCGGGATGGAGCGGTGATGGTTCCAGGCGGACAAAAGTCTGAAAAGGAATGGCAGGAGATGGTGGGGACGAATCCGCGGTCCCCGGCGGACTTTATTTCCAAGTTACTGACGAAGGATGGCGGATGGCTGGCGTCGTACTTTGACTCGATGTCGCGAGCGAGCGAGAGCCAGCAAGCACACTTTGCGGAAGGGCAAAGATTCAAGCGGTACTACATTGCGTTCCGAACGCCCGGAGTTTCGTCGGAGGCGGCGGTGCGACTGGCGTTCCGGCCGGCGCCGGCGCTGATGGTGCTGGCGACCCGAATGCAATGGGACGCCAACGGCGAGCCGTACCTGCCGGGCAGTATGCAGACGTGGGCCGAAATTATCCACGAGAACGACAATTCCAAGCTCATTCACATTTGGACGAAGCACTTTGGGGGATGGAAAAATCCAGATCAGCTGGCGGAAGCCATGTTCGTATTTTCGCGGCAGGAGACCGATACCGGTCCGCTGCAGGCTTATCTTGGCTTGACGGAAATGGACCACCGGCGCGGGCCGGGGCGGCGGCTGAGTAACGCGACGGTTGCGCTGCTGGCGAGAAGGTATGTGGATTACGGTGACCAGTATTTGATTTTTTCGGAGTTTCCGGAGCTGAGCGAAGAGGCGATCACGCGTTTTCTGACAACCGCGGACACGCTCAGCAAAATTTCCGACCACACGCTACGTGGGAACGCCATGGGGACTTTCCAGGCGAATGTGGGGCTGTGGCAGATCCTGGCGAGGCAGGGGCAAATCGATCGCGGGCAGTTGAATGCTTCGTGGATGGAAGTGCTCCGGCCTTTCTCCGAGGTTACTTCGGCAGGGCAACTGGTGACCGCCGGACGGAATTCGGTTGAGCAAGCGTTTCGAGCGTCGACAGGCAAGGCGAAAATAACGCAAGACGAAATGATCGACCTGCTGGCCGGAGCACGCCAGTCAACCACGGAAGGGCAGCGCGTGCATGCGGAAGTAGCCGACAGGATCCGAGCGGTAATGGCGGACCAGAGGTTGGTTTCCGTCGATACGCTGTTTGCGCTCGACGATGGCTTGAAGGGGCAAGGCAATAAGGATGATTTGATGGCGCTCGCGGGTGAGCTGCGGGAATTCGAAATGCCGCAGCCTATCTTTACGAACAGCGAGAGGACCAGCTGGGCCGCGGGGACTTATAACAACCGGCACACGGATATTGAGATGAAAACCGATCTCACGAAGGTGCTGAAGAATCCCGCAACGCCGAAGCAAAGAGAGGAAGCGCGCGGGCAACTGGCGACATTCCTGAGAGACACGTTGGTCGGGATGAACTACGCATATTACGAGCCACCGGGTTCGCAAACGCTGCACAACAATCCGTTGTTTGTGCGTTCCCACGACTTTTCGGGGGACACGGTGATGGGCGTGGAACGACTGTGGCAAGCGCCTCATTTGTTTGGGGAGGGTTCGCCAGCCGGCGGTGGCGCGCACCTGATCGGGTCGCTGGCGGACTTGCCTTACGTACTGGCGGAAGCGGAGCAGGATTTCATCGCGCCGGACCACGTGCAGGCTTTGATCTGGCAGCAATTTGTCCCGGGGCTCTTGAGCAACGCGGTAGTGCCGCGGTGGTGGAACGTAAGCCGGAGCGAGCTGCATGCTGTGACGCTTTATCAACGGACAGGAGAAGAACTAGTGACGGCGGCGGCGAAAGATGATGAGTTACGCGGGAGAGTACTTGCGGTGCTTTCGGACCGGATGCTTCCGGAGCAACGCGCCGCGCTGGTAGACAACCTTAAGACAGGGAAAACAAGCGAAGCGTTGGAAGGAGTATCGCCTGCGGATAGTTTCTTTCTGACAGCGGAGTTTCAGCAGAGATTTCCGGGAGAGGTGGGGAAACACAGCTCTGCGGGACAAGAACTGGAGGATTTGACGCGTAGCAAACCGGATGAGGTGAATTGGGACCGGTTGTCGCGCGACTTTGGTGTGATTCATCCGATTTTTGCGCAGACCTATGCGAGGGAATTTATCAGTGTGCGGCCGTTTCCGGCGTTGGGAGGAAACTACAGCCGGTTGATGGGCGAATGCTGGGATTCCGGAAACCTGTATTGGGCGCGGCTGGCGGATGAAAAGGGGTACGATCCCGTGGTGCTGAACCGCATCGTTCCGGAATTAACGCTTCGTATGGTAGAGAGGATCTACGCGAGCGACCTCGAAGACTGGCCGGCGACGCTGCGGGCGTTACGCGGAGCAGGAGAGGAACTCCGACATGGGAAATTCGCAGAGGTGGCCGGAATCGCGGCAGCGAAAGATTGAGGGCGATCGGATTTGATTCTCGAACTCGGGTGGGAAAATATGATGTTCAAGAAAATATATTGCCTGGTGGTCTGTGGATGTCTTGGATTTTACCTTTCGGTGGGAGAAGGGGCGATTGCGCAGCAATCACCCGTGCCCGTGGACCCGCATATTCACGTGGTGGTCGAACTGGTGCAATTGAACGTGGCGGTGACAGACAGCCGCGGAAACTATGTTACGGGGTTGCAGCCGGGTGACTTCAAGGTGTTAGAGGACGGGATTCCACAAAGGATCGCTACGTTCGGCGAAGGCAACGAGCCGACGCACAAGCTGTTGGAAGCCGCCGGGCCAAAGGGCGACGCGAATGGCGCGCCCGGCGATGCGGATAAGAACGGCGCGAGGCAGAGTAGTCCGAGTGCGCTGGTGACCGGAGCGGACTTGAGTTCGGTGGTGGCTGGGGCGAACGTTTTTGTTCTGTTCGACACGAGCAATTACATGTATCGCGGATTTGTCTATGCGCAGGACTCGATTTCGGATTTTATCCGCTCTTTGGATACCGCGGACCGGATTGCTTTTTATTCCTACAGCCGGGATCTGTCGAGAGAGGCGAAACTGACAGCGGAGCGGGCGCAGGTGCTTCGCGGCGTGCGCACGACGGTGGCGGGCGACGATGCAGCCCTGTACAACTGCCTTTTGCTCACGGTGAAAGATGCAGCGCAGTATACGGGCCGCAAAGTGATCGTGGTTTTCTCGAACGGCCCGGACAATGCCAGCGTGGTGCCACCCGAAGATGTTGCGGAACTGGCGCAATCGACCGGTATCGCGATTTACATGGTGTGCACGCGACAAGCGCAGCTCGAGCCGATTTCGACCGCGGTGTTTGAACGCATGACCGCAGCGACCGGCGGAAAGGCATACTTCGCCAAGAGCTGGAAAGACGAGGAGCGGGCGTTTGCGTCGATCCGCGATGATCTGGCTCATCTTTATACGCTGAGCTACTACCCGCAGCCGAACCCGAACCGGGGCTGGCGAAGCATCACGGTGAATCTCTCGACCGACCGGCTGAGGAAATGTCACGTGAGGACGCGCAATGGATACCGCCTGCAGCCTTCGCGATTCACCAAGGTAGATACGGTGTCGGAAGTTCGTCCACAGGGGAACCCGCAAAGCGCTGCGCAGTGAGGCGGATTCCGGGCATGTCCGCGCGGAGGCAGTTTTGCGTCTTGCCACTCGGCCATCGTTGTATGTTACGACGCTGGCAGCGGCCATTGCCGTAGTGTTCCTCACAGCGACAGCCACACCCCGTTCCGGTCCTCCCCGGGACGATTCGCCCCGCGAAGCCTCGGCATGCGCGCAATGCCACTCTGAAGCCCGGTTTACGCCCAGCATGTACCAAGCCCTCGAAACCGTCGAGAACTGCAGAATCCTGATCGACCACCCTCTGCTGGCCACTACGATCGGCAAGTACTCTTACCGCATCGAGCGCATCGACAACCAAAGCAATTACACGGTCACGGACGGCGCACAATCGCTGACGCTGTCGATTCGCTGGGCCCTTGGCGCCAGCTCTTCTTTCGGGCAAACCTACATCCTGGAAAAAGATGGCCAGCTGTATGAAAGCCGCGTCAGCTATTTCCGCGAACTCAACGGGCTTGGTCCCACGCTCGGGTCGGCGGGCGTTAGCCCGGCCGATCTTCTCGATGCCGCCGGGCGCTTCATCAGTCGCGACGAAAAACTTCGGTGCTTCGGTTGCCACGCCACCATACCAGCGTGGACAAGCAACTCACGCTGGATCGAATGATCCCGGGCGTCCAGTGCAGCCGTTGTCACGAGTCCGTCGAGACCCATCTTGCCGCGATCATCCAGGACAACTACGACCTGGAAGTCCCTCAAGCGCTCTCCAAACTCGATCGTCTCTCGGCGGAAGACGCGTCCAATTTCTGTGGACAATGTCATCGCACATGGGCTGAAATCGCTTCGCAATCCAATCCCAACATCTCCAATATTCGTTTTCAGCCGTATCGTCTAACCGGAAGCAAGTGCTACGACAATGACGATCCCCGCATCAGTTGCCTGGCCTGCCACGATCCGCACCACGAAGTCAGCCGCAGGGCCGTCGACTACGATTCCAAATGCCTGGCCTGCCACGGCGGCGGCAAGCTCCGGGCCAAGTCCTGCGCAATCGCGCACACCGGCTGCGTTACCTGTCACATGCCTAAACTCGAACTCCCCGGCGCCCACCACAAATTCTCCGACCACCGCATCCGCATTGTAAAACCGGGGGAGAGTTATCCCGGGTGAGGGTTAGCCAAGACGCCGGGAAAGCCTCAGGCGTAGAAAGGCCTGAGATACAGGTTGGCAATGCTCTGTTGTTCTGAACGCATCCTCAAAATGGTAGAGTCTATCTCCTGCTGGAGGAGGTATGGACACGCCGGAAAAACTTGGGACACACCAGAAAGCCCTATCGATCAATCTGAATGCCGAAGTGTTCGGCTCCTTTGCAGAAATCGGGGCCGGACAGGAAGTGGCGCGCTGGTTTCTGACCGTGGGCGGAGCGTCGGGGACGGTTGCAAAAACCATTTCGGCGTATGACAAAGAGGTGAGCGACGACTTATACGGAGCCGGGACCCGGTATGTGTCGAAGCCACGCTTGCAGGCGATGCTGGACAACGAATGGGGGCAATTGCTGAACCAGCTGCATGTGACTCGTGGAGCGACGACAAGATTTTTCTCTTTTGTGGACACGATTTCGGCGCGGAATTTTTCTGGAACCAACGACTGCCATGGGTGGGTCGGATTGCGGTTCATGCAGCAGCCCGGCGGACCGCCGAATGACGTAATTCTCCACATCAACCTGCGGGACCCGAGCAATCTGCAGCAGCAGGAAGCCACGGGAATTCTTGGCGTGAATCTGTTGTACGCCGTGGGTCACCATGTGGGAAGCCACGGCGAGTTCCTGGACAGCCTAATGGAGGACCTGGGGCTCGAACGCATGGAGCTGGATTGTGTGGAGTTCGCGGGACCGGCGTTTGAAGGGTGGGATCGGAATGAAGTACACGCCAGCCTGGTGACTCAGGGGCATGCGGAAGCGATCGTGTTTCCCGAGGATAACAATTTTTTGCCGTCGAATGAATTGTTTTATAAGCGGGCGGTGGTGTTGGCTCCAGGAAGATTCGCACACTTGCAGCTCCTGCGAGCGGACCTGATTCGGATTACACTGGTGGAGCTTCCCGAAGAAGAATTGAAGGAGAGCAAAGGAGCGCTGGGACTGTTTTGTTTGTCAGCAGATCCGCTACTGGCGGACCCGAAAACGTTGTCCACTGGGGAAATTGTAAAAAGGGTGGGCGAGTTACGGGAGATGGGCTACGGCGTGATGTTATTCCGGTCGCCTGAGCTGTATAAAATGAGTGCGTTCCTGAATCGCTATACGAAATTCCGGATTCACTTTGCGGTCGGGCTATCGGTGCTGGTGCGCGTAATGGAGGATGGCTACAAAGGACTTCCGGGAACGCTGTTGGAAGGTATCGCGCGACTGTTCACGCAGAATGTGCGGTTGGTAGTGCATCCGATGGCGACAGCGGATTTGCAGCGATGGGTGACGACTACAGGGCTGACCGGATGGACGTGGGAGGACACGAACGGATTGGTGTACGCGGATGGTTTGCATCCGGTGAAGCCGCTGGATTATTTGTACAAGTATTTGTTGAGCGAGTTTTGGATTTTACCGAGCAAGATGGAGGTGCGCCCGAAGGATGGGAAAAGCGAAACGGCTCCGTGTTAGTGGCGGCGAAATTCGCGCGCACGGCCGATTGTGCCACGAGGCCAAGGGTTCAAGATACTGCGATCGTGCGGACATGGGGTCCAGCCGTTCGAAGCTCGGGGTAAACCGTGCTGGACCCCTACGAAGAGGAAAGAACCGGTCTGAAGACCGGCCAAACCCAAGAACTCAAAACCGGCGTGTGGGGCACCGGCCTGGACCTCTGCGAAGAAAACCCAAGAGCCCAGGCTGAAGCCTATGCTACAGGTCAGTGGTGGCAGAATTCGCAGGCACGGCCGACGGTGCCTAGGCCGAGGAGCTCGATTTCGGGGGAGAGATAGTTGGGCTTGCAGGATTCTTCGTTCATCAGGGCGGTGCTGAGATATTTTTTGTTGTCGTCGCAGAAAACGGTTACGACTACCGCGTCGGCAGCGATTCTGTCCTGGGCTTGAACGGCGGCCAAGAAATTGCAGCCGGAAGAGATGCCAACGGCGAGGCCCAGACAGGTGGCGAGTTTTTGGGCCATGTGGATGGCGTCGCCGTCGGAAACGGCGATGACTTCGTTGAGATCCCTGAGCTTGACGATTTCCGGAATGAATTCGTCGGAGATGCCCTGGATGCGGTGACTGCCGATCTTGCATCCGGTGCTAAGGGTTGGGGATTCGGCGGGTTCGACGGCGTGGACGCGAATCGAGGAATCCTGGCGGCCAAGGTATTTTCCCACGCCCATGACGGTGCCGCCTGTGCCGACTCCGGCGACGAAGGCCTGCGGGCGTTTTCCTTCCGTTAGAAGTTGCGACCAAATTTCAGGGCCGGTGGTGTCTTCGTGCGCCTCGCAATTTGCGGGATTGGAGAATTGGCGCGGGAGGAAAACGTCGTTGCGTGAAACGGCGAATTCCTCGCACATACGGATACTGCCGAGGAAACCGCCATCGCCTTTGCTGACGGAGACGATTTCGGCGCCGTAGCTGCGGATCAGGTGGACGCGTTCCTGGCTCATCCAATCGGGCATGAAGATTTTGACGGGATGGCCAAGCATACGGCCGATGGCGGCGAAGGAGATGCCGGTGTTGCCGCTGGTGGCTTCGGCGATGGTATGGCCGGGAGAGATTTTGCCTTCGGCGTAGGCTTTTTGGAGGATGCGCAGGGCCATGCGGTCCTTGATGCTGCCGGTGAGATTCAGATATTCGGATTTGGCGTAGACGATCCGGTGGGTGTTGCGGAAGCGGAAGTGGACGGAGATTAGCGGAGTGTTGCCGATGAGGCGGGTGAGGGCCTTGAATTTTGTTGCGGGGTGGTCGAGTGTGGTGGTCACGGATTATTTTGGGCATGTTTGCGGGGATTCGGCAAGAGGTGGCATGTGGGAGGTGGCGCGCCGACGGCGCTGGAGGTTCGTAAGACAGCCATTCTGCCGAGGTGGGCCCAGCCCTTCGCACGAAGCGCTCAGGGTAAACCGTGCTGCACCCCTACCAAGAGAAAGAACCGGTCTGACGACCGGTTACACGAAGAACCCAGGAAACCACACGCAAAGTCGGCCCTTCGTGGCTTAGGAAAAGCGTGTGGGGCAGGGGGCAAGGCGCGGCGGTCGAAGCGGGATTGCTCGCTCCGAAGACTCCGCCTGCCTGCCGCCGGCAGGCTCGGAATGACGGAAAATCGAAGAGCGCACAGACTGAAGCCAATGCTACCGGCGCTTTGGGGAAGAACCCCGCGTTCTGAAGGAAATTGGGGTTGAGGTGGCGGGCAGGTGCGCTGCCGCTGAGAGCGTTGCGGTAAGCCGGAGCGGCGCGAAAGCGGGAGCTGGGTCTGCCTACGGTAGGCAGGCTCCCGCACTCCCGAGTTATTCGTGGGCGGAGACCGCGAAGATGTACCAGGCGCCGTGCGGGAGCCACTGCTCTTGCCAGCGCCAGTCGTTGTCAGCGCCGGTTTGGTGGTAGGTGAGGTTGTAGTCGATGTCTTCTTCATCTTTGAAGCCACCGGTGATGCCGTTGGAAATGCCGCCGGGGGCGTTGGTGTATTCCCAGGAATCGAAGAAGAGGTATTGCGGGTTGTTGCGGCCGACGCCTTTCATCATGGAGGAGTCGAAGGGATTGAGGCCGAGAATCCAGTTGAGTTGCGCGGTGGCAAAAACCTGGAGGCGCTTTTGGAATACGAGATCGTCGAGAAATTGTTTTGTGGCTAAGCGGGCGGCTGTGGCCAGAGAGGCGAGACGGGCGTTTTCGCCTTGCCACCACGGTGCGACTTCGGTGTTGTGCGGGAAGAAGAAGGTAATGTGGCGATTGCCGTCCTTATCTTGCGTGAGCTGGCGGGCGTAGCCGAAGGGATTGTTCACCTCAGCGTTGATGTCGAGCTGGAATTCGAGTGATTTTTTGACGGCGTCGCGAACCTTTTGCTGATTTTCGGGGCCGGCGATTTCGGAGTAGTAGAGAAGGCTAACGACGGGGAAGCCGGCGTCCGAGGCGTGGAAGAAAGGGCGGATGGCGTCGTCGGCGCGCCAGTAATTAGTCCAGCCACCGTCGGTGATTAAGCGGGACATCAGGCTGGCGGCGCGTTTGTCGGCCGCGGCTTTGTACATGGGCTTTTTTGTGGCCTTGTAGAGTTCGGTGGCGGCGGTAAGGGCGCAGTAATCGTCGAGGATGTTTTCTTTGCCGTCGTTGGTGAGCTGCGGATTATTTTTTTCGAGAAAATCGAAGGCTGCTTCGGCGGCTTTCAGATAATCGGACTTTTTGAATTCTCCGGAGAACGGATAGCTACCGGCGATGGCGAGCGCGGCGATGGCGACGCCTCCGCCGGAACGATAGCTGACTTCGTATTCGAGGTCGTTGTTGGCTTGCTCGACGATGCCGCGCGGGGAATTTTCGCTGGAAGTATAAATGCCGAATTTTTTCATTTCACCGGCTATCTTGCGAAGCTCAGGAACTTGTTTTGGACCGCCTGTAGAAACGGAACGGTAGAAGGAGCCGTTGGGCACTTTCATGCGGACGAGATAGTCGGCGCCGTACATGGCTTCGTCCTGCATCCGGTTTTGGTAGCGGATCATGTCCGGGACGTTGCGGGCGGTCAGGAGCTCGGCGCTTTTGAAGAAGCTGTAGGTGACGAGAGGAATTTGTTGCGGATTGAAGTAGGTGGAGAAGGAGAGATGCGAGAGGTGCTTGCCGAAATCGCCGGTGGCGTCCCACCAGGCGCCGTGGGCGTCAACGGTGCCGGTTTTCTTGCCGTCAAAGCGGAGATCGCGATCGGCTTCATCCATGCGGCCGGTGCTGCGTTCTTCCTTGAAGAAGTAGATGGCATCGGACAGGGTATTGCGTTCGAGGAGGAGGCGCTGGACTTTGAAAGGGTAGGAATGGATCGAATGATCGCCGGAAGTGCAGGCGAGATAGTACGTGCCTTCGGCGGAGAAAGAGTCAAAGTCGAGGGTCCAGAAATCCCACTCGCGCCATTTTTTGACGGGGCCGGCGTGCTGTGAGGGGATATCGAGGAGTTTGTGATGGTCCGCGGCGTCGTTGAGAGTGCAGGAAGTGAATTGGTCCGTAGAATTGGCGAGGATTACGGCGTGTTTGGGGCCGTCGGCATTGTAGCCGACTTGGTTGGTGAGGATTCTGGGTTCGTCGGCGTGAGCGGAGGAGAGCAAGGTCATGCTAAGCAAAACGATTGTGAGGAGTCGATTCATGGGGCCTCGGTTTTGATTTGTTGGCGCGTTAAGGATACCGCAAGTTCTTGCGATGGTGCGGACATGGGATCCAGCTCGTCCCAAGAAGCGCTCAGGGTAAACAGTGCTGCGCCGCGATGAGGGAAAACCCAAGACCCACAGCAACTGCGTCGTGTGGGCACCCGGGTACGTACCTTGATGAATCGAAGAGGATTCCTCGCTTCGAACACTCCGCTCGGAATGATCGCAATTTTGAGACTGGGGCGGAACCGTGGCGTTGACACACGCGTCCGGGGATTCCTACAATTGCGCCGCGTTTATAAATTATTGAAAGGCTCCTATTCATGCATCTTCGACGGCGCGTTTGCGCGCTTTTTGTGTTCTTAGGTTTTTGGAGTTCTGCGAGAACTGCCGCGCAGAATTTTTCGGAGATTCAGCCGAGCCCGCAGCAAGTGGAATGGCAGGACATGGAGATTGGAGTGATCTTTCATTTTGGGACGAATACTTTTCTGGATCGGGAGTGGGGCGATGGGACGGCGGAGCCCGGCGTGTTCAATCCGAGTGATGTGGATGCGGAGCAGTGGATACGAGCAGTGAAGGCAGCGGGCGCAAGGTACGTGATTCTGGTAGCGAAGCATCACGATGGATTTTGTTTGTGGCCGAGCGATTTGACGAACTACGGCGTGAAGAGCAGTCCGTGGAGGGGCGGAAAAGGCGACCTGGTTCGGGAGGTTGCGGAGGCGGCGCGGAGGAATGGGCTGAAATTTGGAGTTTATTTGTCGCCGTGGGACCGGCACGATCCGCGGTATAGGGAGCCGGCGGAATACGACAAATATTATTTCGGACAGTTGGATGAGCTGGCGTCGGGGTATGGGGAGCTGGTGGAATTCTGGATGGATGGAGCAGGGAGCGGCGGGCACACGTATGATTTTGACAAGATCGTGCAGGAGTTGCGGATGTGGCAGCCGAATACCATGGTGTTCGCGGATGTGGCGCTCTACAAGTATGCGGATTTGCGCTGGGTGGGAAATGAAGATGGACGGGTGCCGTATGAGAATTGGAATGTGGTGGACCGCGCCGGCTTTTTGCGTTGGAGACCGGCGGAGGCGGACACGCCGCTGCGGAGATTGCATTGGTTCTGGCATCCAAATGATGAAGCCAGCCTGAAGAGCGTCCCAGAGTTGGTGGTGGATTACGAACAGAGCGTGGGGAGGGGCGCGCAGTTGATGCTGGGAATTGCGCCGGACCGGAATGGGCGCGTGCCGGATGTGGACGTGGCGCGACTGAAGGAATTTGGCGAGGCGGTGCGGAAAATGTACGGCCACAATTTGGTGAAGGAAAAGCAGGGGCGAGGGACAGCTACGGAAGCGTTGGATGGGGATGCGGATACGTTCTGGTCAGCGCCGACGGGTTCGCATAGCGCGGTGATCGAGGTGGATTTTAAGGAGCCGGTAACGTTCGATCGAGCGGTGACGATGGAGTGGTTGGTGGACGGACAACACGTGCGGAAATACGCGATCGAAATATTGGTTGGCGGAAAGTGGAAGCGCGTGGCAGAAGGACAGGCGATCGGGCACAAGAAGATTGATGTTTTTGCGCCCGTGAGCGCGGAACACGTGCGGTTGAATCTGTTGGAGACTTCGGATGCGGCGCGGATTCGGGAGTTTCAGATCTATCGTACGTTGCCTCGATAAAGACATTGAGTCAAAGAAACCCAAGAGCCACACGAAACTACGGCCCTTTGTGACTCAGGACAAGCGTGCGGGGCATCCACAAACTGGATGGATCGGTTGAGATCCTTCGTCGCGCAAAAAGACGCGCGACATAGGATGACAACTCCTCGCTTGAAGTACGGACCGCCTCCCTTCGCACCTCAGGACAAGCAGAAGACCCGGCCCTACAAAGGCAGAGAAAAGCACGGGGGCTAGAGACCCGCCACTACCCAAAAGCACGGCTAGAGTGCCTGTGCCACGCGAACCATGCTGGATTTCCGGTACAATTTGGTTGAAGTGAGACGGGACGGGTGAGCTGTGATACATCGCTATGTGTTTCAGAATGACGAAGTGAAGCCGGTGCAGAAGGTGCGATGGTCGCCGGGACAGGCTGGGTTGATTTGCGGATGGGGGTTGTTTACAACCGTGCGGATCGTGCGGGGAGAGGCGTTTGCGTATGAACGGCACTGGCGGCGGCTCGAGAAAGATGCGGCGCTGACGCGATTGCCGCTGACGCATTCGGGCGCGAAGGTACGCGTGATGTTGCATGATGTGATCCGGTCCAATCAGGTCAAGGATGGGTGCGCTCGAATCTATCTGGTTTGGAATACGGTTGGGGGCTGGAAGAGCGACGAGAAGATGCCGGAAGTGGATTTGGTGATTACTACCGCGGATTTGCCGCATTACCCGGACATGGTAAGGCTGGCGGTGCGGGAGCACGGGAGGCACGCGTCGGCGCCGCTGTCGGGTGTGAAAACGATCTCCTGGCTGAACAGCGTTTGGGCGGTGGCCGAAGCGCAGCGGGAAGGATTCGACGAGGTGGTGCTGCTGAATGAACGGGGAGAGGTGAGCGAGTGCACGGCAGCAAATATTTTTGCGGTGAAAGAGAAGAAGGTGCTTACGCCTCCGCTGAGTTCGGGGTGCCTGGAAGGCGTAACGCGCGGGATTTTGATGGAGATCGCGAGCGAAGCCGGGACGAGTGTGGTGGAACAAACGTTACGGCTGGAGGATTTGTACGGCGCGGATGAGATTTTCGTGACCTCGACGAACCGGAATGCGATTGGAGTGAAAGAAATCGCGGGGCATACGATTGCGGATGGAGCGATGGGAACGATTACGAAGAAGCTCGATGCGGCGTTTGAGGAATACATGAATGATTATGTGGAGAGAAGATTGGCGTCGAGCCGGTAGGGACGCGATTCGTTCAGGAACCCAAGATGCCGGCCTGCAGGCACGGCGCTACAGGACGTAACCCCGAGACCCACACGCAAAAAATGGCGTGTGGGGCACCCGCGGGGCTTAGGCGTTGGTCGGGGTGAGCTCTTCTAGGGACGGGATGGAACTGGCAGTGGTGAAGGCGCGCGCGGGCACTTCCTGGTTGTTTTGCAAGGCGTTGAAGATCATCTCGAGGGCTTGGCCGCTGCTGGGCGGGATATGGATGGTGGCGGTGAGGAGTCCGCTGCGAACCCAGACCTGACCGGTCTTTGGTACGCCATCACAACCGAGAAAAGGGATGGTCAGCCAGCGCTCCCGTTCCAATTCGTTCGGCAATTCCTGAAACGCTTTTCGCGCGCCGATGGCCATGGCGTCATTTTGCGACAACACCAAATCGATGATCGCTTTTCTTGAAGTGGAAAGGCTCAGCCAGGAGCGCACGGCGCGCTGGGCGCTTTCTTCGGTCCACTGGCCGCGAAGAACAGAGACGTGAATGCTGCGAGGGAGGGCGTCGTGAAGGCCCGTCTCTCGCCCTTTTGCCACCGTGGTCTGGGACGGACCTTGTATGTACAAAACAGAGCCGCCGCGCGGGAGAAGGGCGGCGCATTGGCGCCCGGCGATTCGGCCAACTTCGACTTGGTCGGAACTGACTTCAAAAACAGGGACTTTGCTGGATGTGCGAATCTCCGCGATGTAAGCGGCATCGCGATTAAGCACGGCCCAGCCGATTCCAGTGTTCACCGCGGCGCGCGCGGCTTGGGGCAAGGCGGTGGCGCCGACGGGTTCGAAAATGATGGCGTCGGGGCGGTCTTTTTCGGGCGCTTGAATGGCTCTCAGAATTTGCGTGCTCTGCGTGATGGCGTCATTTTCCGCGAAGAGGATTTGGGCCTCGACGCCCAACTTGCGCGCAGCGTCTTCCGCAGCGTGCGCCTGCTCGATTTGGTAATCGTTATCGTTGGTCATCAAGGAGACGAGGAATTTGAGTTTTCGCATGCGCGGAAATTTCCTATGGGGTATGAGCCGCTGAGGGGATTCTAGCGCGTAAGCGTTTACCACGAAGAAGATTATTCGGAGGATCTTGGAGGCTTGTGGATTTGTAAGACTCTAGGATCGAAGAGGGAGTCGTCGCACAAAAACCGGGCGATGGAGAACAGTGCGTCACTTCGCGGACTCCGCCTGCCTGCCCTACCTACCGCAGGCGGGCGCAGGCAGGTTCGAAATGACGGATCTCAAGATAAGGCGATTGTGCGGACATGGGGTCCTGCAATGCTGGACCCCTAGGAAGAAAACCCAAGAATCCAAACGCAAAACCGGCCCTTCGTCGCTCGGGGCAATCGTGTGGGGCACCCGCAAGACGTAGATCGAAGAGCGATTCCTCACCTCGCAGACTCTGTTCGGGATGACGGTGCTTTTTGTGCATTTGGGGTGGGGCCAGAGCCTAAGGTGGCGCGTAGGAGGATGGGGGCGAGGACGGTGGTGACCATGACGAGGAGCACGATCGCGGAGAAGAGGCCCTCGTCGACGACGCCGATACCGCGACCGATGCCGGCGAAGATGAGTCCGACCTCGCCGCGGGGCATCATGCCGAAGCCGACGGCGAGCCGCTTCATGGTGGGAGGACAGCCCCAACCGGCGGCGACTTTTCCGACAATGGCGACGACGGTGAGGGAGAGGCCGGCGATGAGGACGTCCTTGCTGGCCATGGTTTCGAGTTTCACCTGAATGCCCATCCAGACAAAGAACAGCGGCACGAGAAGAGATTCGATGGGAGAGAGCAATTCGTGGAGCGAGGCGCCCTCCACTTCCCGGTCGAAGAAACTGTTGAGGACCATGCCCGCGGCGAAGGCGCCGACGATGGTGGCGAGTTGAGCGACATTGGCCAACCACGCGAGAAGAAGAGCAAAGCTTACGCCGAAGAGGAGCTTCAGATTGCTGACGCCGAAATTGGCGAGGCGACGAACGAGTTTTGGAGTAAGCCAGATGCCGATGCCGAGAGAAGCGACGAGAAAGAGCGCGGCTTTGCCGGTGGTGGCTGCGATGGAAACGAGGCTGACAGTGCCGGTAACGGCAAGGCCGCTGACGACAGCGAGAACGATGAGACAGAGCACGTCGTCGATGATGGCGGCGCCGAGGATGATGCGGGCTTCCTCGGTGGTTTCGCGGCCGAGATCGCGGAGGACGCGGGCGGTAATGCCAACACTGGTGGCGGTGAGGATGCCGCCGACGAAAAGATCAACCGCGAGAGGATTTTGCGGGTGAAGGAGTTTCATAACGCCCATGCCGAGGACCATGGGAAGAACGATGCCGAGAAGGGCAACGTAAGTCGCGTATTTGCCGACATGCCTCATTTCGACGAGGCTGATTTCGAGACCAACCATGAACAGAAGAACCAGAATGGCGAGACGCGAGATGATGTCGACGAACGTGTAAACGGAGATGTACGTTTGGCCGTGTGGACTGGAAAGGAGATTGGCCAGGTACGTGGTGTGGGAACCGGGCGGGAGGACCTCCAAGGTGGCTTCGCCGAGGCTGTAATGTGTGGTGAGCGCCGCAGAAGCGATGCGGGAGAGGTTGTCACCTTCGCGAAGGACCGACAGCATAGGATTGCCAAAATAGTAGCCGAGGTTTCCGGCGAGAAGACCAACGAGAAGTTCGCCGAGGACGGCGGGCTGCTTGATCCACCGCATCAGGAAACCGCCTAGAGCGGCGCCGAGAGTGATGAAAATGGAAGCAATGAGAATGGGGACTACCGGATCGGCGTGAGAGAGGCCAGGATCGGAATAGAAATTTGCGATTAAGCAGCTGCAACGAAGAGAGGAAGGTAGTAATTGCAGCGGGAACATTCGCAAGCTCCTCGAGAAATCGTGGGGTGGCGCGCTCGAAAATGACGGCGGGGGGTATTTTGGCGGGCACCGGGAGCAAGAAGCAAGGGGTAAGGCATTGGCGGGGGTATGCGTGTTACAATGCGCCGTTTGGCGGGGAAGGCAGGGTAGAGAACGAATGACGGAAACGCTGGCACAAGCGGAAGCGGTGCTGGAAGTGATCTCTCCGGACGGCGCGCGGAAATATGTGCGCGTGACGCAGACGCCGTTCCTGATCGGACGAGGCGCGGAAACCGGGAACCATTTGCAATTGACGGACCGGCGCATTTCGCGAAATTGCGGAGCGATCGTCACCGAAGCGAACCGCTACTACCTGGAAGATCGCGGGCAGCGGCGCGGGATTTTTGTGAATGGCGACAAAGTGGAGAGCCGCGCGCTGACGGATGGCGATGTAATCACATTTGGACTGGAAGATTCCTACCAAGTGATTTTCCGGGCGGCCACGGGAACGTCCGACGAATCCATACCGCAGTTGCTGACGCGCATCGATCACATGACGAGCTCGGAGTCGACGGGCGGCGGGCTGAGAAAGCTGAACCTGCTGTTGGAGGCGACTTCCCTGCTGCACTCGCAATTGCCGCTGGATTCGGTGCTGGCGAAGATGATCGATCATGCAGTGGCGGTGACGGATGCGGATCGCGGGCTGTTGGAAGAGGCAGTGGAGACGGTATCGGCGAGCCCGTCCGAGCGATTGCGTGTGCGACTGGCGCGGCGCAGCGGTGGACAGCGGCTGCCACCCGAGAGCATGACGCCGAGCCAAACGGCAATTCAGTTGGCGATGAAGAAGCAGTTGCCGGTGATCACCGAAGATATCGAGCAGGCGGAGATGAATCTGCAGGCGGCGGCCAGCATCGTGGCGCAGGGGCTGCGCGCGGTAGTGGTGATCCCGCTGTATGCGAGTTCGCGAGCTAGCAGCGAATCAGCGACGAACGTAAGCAAAGGCGAATTCCTCGGCGTGCTCTATTTGGACTCGAAGCGGCCGACGGCATTTTCCAAGTTGGACAGGCAGATTCTGGATGCGCTGGCTGCGGACGCGGCAAGCATCTTGGATAATGCGCGGCTGGTGGAACGGGAGCGCGAACGGCAGCGCCTAGAGCAGGAAATTGGCATCGCGCGGGATATTCAGCAGGCGCTGCTGCCAAAGAATTTCAGAGATTTCCCGCACCTGGCGGTGGTTGGCGTGAATTTTCCGTGTTTGTCAGTTGGGGGAGATTATTTTGACGTGTTTCCGCTGGATGATCACCGCACGGCGTTTCTGCTGGCCGACGTGAGCGGAAAAGGGTTGGGCGCGGCGCTACTGACAACGATGTTGCAGGGAGCGCTTTCCGGGATGACGCTGGGAACCGATCCGGCGCGGGTGTTCAATCACGTAAACCGATTTTTGTGCGATCACGCGGAGGTGGGGCGGTACGCGACGATGTTTTTCGGAATCATGGAAGATTCCGGGAAGCTCGAATACATCAATGCGGGACATCCGTCTCCGGTGTTGATGCGCGGAGCTACAGCGGAAGAAGCTTTTACGGAAGGATCTTTTCCTGTGGGACTTGTGCCGGAGGCGGAATTTTCCACGACGACATTGCAATTGGAGCCGAATGACACGCTGGTGCTGTATAGCGACGGCGTGACTGAGGCGATGGACCCCGATGAACAGCTTTATGGAACGGGTAGATTGCGGGCGGTGCTTTTGGGGAAAAGCGACATGCCGCTGGATGAGATTCAAAAGACGGTGTTGGAGTCCGTGGAGAATTTTGCGCGAGGAGCGCGGCAGGCGGATGATTTGACGATTTTGGTGGTGCGATTCCGGGCGGTGGGTAGCATGGTAACGGAGACGGATGCGTCTGGAACGCGGAATGCGGCGGCGGGGGGTTGAGGGAACCCGGAGAAGAGAAGTAGTGTAAGAGGGTCAGCGTGAAGGAGTGGGGCCCGGACTAGCCTACGGATTCCGGGTGAGACGGGTGGAGTCGAGGTGTGACGCGGTGGTTTAGGTGCAGCCTATCCGTTGCCGACCCTTTCGTCTGTCGGTGCCTCAATAGCTGGACCTTGCTTCCGTCTTCACACCCCGCTCATCGAACCGGACGGGCCTGTTTCAGGCATCCGGCTCTCGGAGAAAGGCTCACGCTGTTGCCCACGGAAAACTGCTCGTCCGCTTGGTGAGGCGGATTAAGCCGAACACCCCATGCAGCGTTTCGTCCGCGTACTTCTGGGCCGCAGACCCTCGGATGCGGTGCTTAGCACACAGCCACTGACGCAGCCTCTTGCGAGCGTGACCATCTACGGCTCGATAGGTCTTGCTGACTGGTCCTAAACAGAAGTAGTTGGCCCACCCGATCATCGTACGGTTGAGCTTCGTTACCACCATTTCCTGGTCCAGCAGGGTTTGATGCCGTCCGGTCAGCTCGCTAATCGTCTCGCAGAGGCGGATCACCCGCTTCTTCGAGGGAAACGTACCAAGGTACGCACGTCCCGTTTTCGACGAGTAGCACCGACCAAACGTGTACCCCAGAAAGTCGAATTTCTCTTCCGGCAGTTTGCAGACCCGCGTCTTCGTTTCATTCACCGTCAACTTCAGCTTCGTCATGATGTCCCGCATGATGGCCAGCGCTTCTTCCGCTCGGCCACGACAGCAGATCACCAGATCATCGGCGTAGTTAACGATGTGTGCAGCAAGACGCTTCTCGTGCCCGAGCTTCTTCCATCCCAGCACGAATCGACGCATGTACAAGTTGCTGAGCAACGGGCTGATTGGAGCTCCTTGCGGAGTCCCTCGTCCTTCATCCCGATTGCGCGTACTCCGATGCTTATTCCCTTTCTCGTCGGTCTCCTCAACCGGAGCTTCCAGCCACATCCTGATCAAATGCAGCATCGCTCCATCGACGATCCGTCGAGCCACCGACTTTAGAAGGTCGGAATGCGGAATACTATCGAAGTAGCCGCTTAAATCCGCGTCTACAATTTGTGCATGGCCGGTGTTGAGCAGCTTGTGGACCTGCCTCACGGCGTCCAACGCACTGCGGTCTGGCCGATAGGCATATTGCTCCGGCTGCAGGTCGGCCTCAAATATCGGTTCGAGCACCAAAACTGCCGCCGTCTGTGCTACGCGATCTTTGATCGCGGGCACTCCTAACGGCCTCTGCTTTCCGTCCGGCTTGGGTATCCACACCCGCCGTACGGGCTGCGGTTGATACGTTCTACTTTTCAGCTCTTGTGTCAGTTCGTCCAACCACTTCTTCACCCCATACTCTTCGATATCCTCGAAGGTCTGGCCATCTACTCCTGCTGCTCCGCCATTGGCGTTGCAACAGTCATAGGCGAAAGCCACCACGTCTTCTCGGTACACCTTGTCGTACAGAGCATAGAAGCGAAAATTGGGCGATCCCTTCGCTTTGTCGTGCAACGCCGTCTGCAACTTCTGAACACTTAGTGGAGTTGTTAGGCTCATCGCCAATCCCTCGGTCCTTTGTCGCTTCTTGCGTTTCCTTTCAACTGAGGCCCCTTCCCTCCACCGGAGTTACCCGGCTTCATCAGTACTGCGAGCCTCTCCGCCATCCCACGCGGCCCGGCCTGTCTCTCACGAGCTGCCAGTTGATCCACCCAACGATCACCGATGGGACTTCCCGTGTTGCGTCTGGTCCCCTATGCCTGCATGCCGTCGCCACTACCCCGGCAGGTCCAATGGAAACTTGTTCGCTCATACATTCCCATCGTCATCGGCCTTCCCCGAAATTCAGGCGGGTCGGCCCCTGCATCGCCTTTTTCGAGGCCTGCGCGGTGTTTACAACGTTACGGCCTACAGACTTGCCGAGTTGCCTTAGCAACCCTCTACACCGGAGGCTTCAGCAGCTTCGTTGCCTCCACCGCTGCTCCGATTGCTACCGGGTGGAACGAACCAGTTCCCGGGTGGGGCTTTCACCCACTGTGGACCAACGCCTTTTCACGGCGCACTGAACCTAGAAAGCTAAGCGAAAAATTTGTGTCGCGCCTCCGGTGCTGGAACGATTTGTATGTTTACCCAGTGCTTGCACACCGGGCTAAGTTCTGCCCCGCGCCAGGGAGCTCGTTAAGGTTGAATTGGCGGAACAGAGCTCACATGCAAGACCGGCATGTGGCGCACCCACTAACTCAGTGGCGCAAAGAGGGATTCCCCGCTTCGCGGATTTCGCTCGCAATGACGGAACTTTTGGGGATTGGGGCGCTGAATTGAGTCACGCGTTTTTTCGTTTTTTGAGAGGAAGTGATTCGAGTCGCGGCAATCGTGCGGACATGGGGCCAGCGACCCCTACGCGAGGAAAAATGTCCGATCCTAGGGGGTGCAGGGGGGAGCGAGGGCGGAGGCTGGGGTGTAGGTGAGGGGGGAGAGTTTTTGGGCGTCGAGGAGTTTGTTGAGGGCCGACAAGGTTTCGCTCGCGAATTTTTGGGCAGAGGTGGTGTCGGCAGCGTAGGCGTCGCAGGTGTGTTTGTACAAACTGCGGATGGAGTCCGTGGGGGCGATATCGGCGGCTTGGACCATTTCGAGGAAGCGGCCGGCGTCGCGGTTGATGGTGCCAAAACCAGGGTTGACCTCGTTACCGGATTCGAGTTCGTCGGCTTGCTTTTGTGCGGCGGCGAAAGCGTCGGTCAGTTCTTTGGACGCAGAGGACGGAAGGGATTTCTTGCGTTCGGCGAATTGATCGTCCAGGGAAGCAAAGGCATGGAAGGAAGTGGCGGACGCTTCCATCAGGTCACAGAATTTCTTGGAGAGATCGAACTGGGCGGTGTAATCCGACGTGGATATATGCACGCGCGGGTCGGGCGCGACTCGGAGTTTCTGCCGATAGGATTTCCCATTGACGGTGAGGACGAGATCGTAGGCGCCGGGAGAGACGAACGGGCCGGGCGGTTGGAAGCGCGGGGTTTCACCGGGAACAGCGTGATCGGGAAGCGTGTATTCGGTGTACGCGAGGCGTTCGCCGAAGAAGCCGAAGGGCAGAGCGCTCGGATGCGGATACTGTAGATTCCAGACGAAGCGGTTGATACCCGCGACGGTGGGAAGAGCGGTGGGCGGATAGAACCAATATTCGGGAACGTTGGCGGGAGGAAGAGATTCCTGCTTCGGGATGCTGGAGAAGTGCTCGATGCGCGCACCTTTTTCGTCCAGGATATCGAGAGTGATTTCACCTTTGGGCGGTGAGGCGAGGAAATAGTCGAGGAAAGCGCCGTCGGGGGGATTTTTCGAAGCGGCATTGTCGCGTTGCAGAGGAGTATCGGGGTGATTGTCCCAGTGAGTGCGAACGGCGGTTTGCGGCGTGAAGAAATGGACGGGAGATTTTTGGAGGTTATCATTCCATTGGCGCAGCGGAGAAATGTCGTCGAGGATCCAGAGGCCGCGGCCGAAGGTGGCGGCGACGAGATCGTCGCCGTGGATGGTGATGTCGCGGACGGAACTTGTGGGAAGACCTAACTGGAGCGATTCCCAATGATCGCCGCAATCGTAGGAAATATAGATGCCTGTTTCGGTTCCCGCGAAGAGCATTCCTTTGCGAACGGAATCTTCGCGAACGACGTGGGCAATGCCTGCCTCGGGCAGGCCGTTGACGATTTTTTCCCAGGATTTGCCGGCGTCACGGGTGCGGTAGAAATAGGGATGCGTGTCGCGCCGAACGAACACGGCGGCGTAAGCGGTGTTGGGGTCGTGAGGTGAAGGTTCGACGGAGTTGACGTAGGAATGTTCGGGAAGACCCGTGGGCGTCACGTCGGACCAAGTTGTGCCGTCGTGCGTGACTTGCATCAAGCCCGTCGAAGTGCCGACCCAGATGAGATTCGCATCGAGCGGAGACGGGGCAATGGATTGAATGAAGCCGCGGACGGGCGGCCCTTGCGCGTCGTCATCGTCCTGGTCGTCGTCATTCCAAAAGGATCCGGAGTTTTCGTTGTCGTCTTTTGATGGAATGTGGCCGGCAGCATCGGATTTCGGAGCCGGAGAAGTGGCGGAGGGTTTCACGGTGAGGTCGGGGCTGACTTCTTTCCAGGTTTGGCCGCCGTCGGTGCTTTTCACTAGGAATTGAGAGGCGTAGTACAGCGCGTGAGGATCGCGAGGCGAAAAGGTGATGGGCGTTTCCCAACTGGCGCGATAGTTCGGCGGAGCGATGAAGAGCGTGGCGATCTGGCTGGTGTTGCGATCGAGACGAACGATGTTGCCGTACCAACCGAGAGAGAAGACGTAATTTGGGTTAAGCGGATCGGGAGCGATGAAGCTGCTTTCGAAGGAGCCGCTGGAGAACCAGTCGCGATAGGTGATCATGCCGAAGTCCGTGCGATTGGGAACGACGATGGAGCCGGAGTCCTGCTGTGAGGCGTACAGGCGATAGGGAAAAGTGTTGTCGGTGGAAACGCGATAGAACTGGCCGGTGGGTTGGTTGAACCAAGTGCTCCAGGTTCTGCCGCAGTCGTAGGTGATGACGGCGCCCTGGTCGGTGCCTTCCACAATGTGATTTGGATCTTTGGGATCGATCCACAGGACGTGGTCGTCCTCGCCGCTCGGAGTTCCCTTCCAGGCTGCGAACGTGCGGCCGCCGTCTTCGGAGCGATAGGTGGAAGTCTGCATGACGTAGACTACGTCCGGATTTTGCGTGTCGGAAAAAACGCGGCCGAAATAATTTGAGCCGAGAATGCGCGGGTCGGTGGTGATTTTCTGCCAGGTTGCGCCGGTGTCGTCGGAGCGGAAGAGGCCTTGGTTCATCAGGGCGAAGATGCGCTTGCCGCCAAGGGCTGGGGCAATGGAAAGACCGACGCGCTGGCGATGCGCGGTGGGGAGGCTCTGCTCGCCCATGGGAGTCCAGGTCTCGCCGGAATCGGTGGAGCGGAGGAGTTGCGTGTCGACGCCTTCGGCGGGTTTTTCGCCAGGAGCGGGAGGAATGCGACGGACGACCGCAATGATCGTGCGAGAATCGGCGGGATCGAAATCGAGTTCCGTGGGGCTAGTGTGGTCATCTTTGTAGAATACTTTGCGCCAGGTTCGGCCGCCGTCGGTGGATTTGAAAATGCCTCGCGCATCGCCGGGAGTGTATTTGCCGGCGACGGCGACGTAGACCAAGTTGGCATCGTGAGGATCGACGAGGGCAGAAGGAATGATGGGCGAATCGGCGAAGCCGAGATTGATCCAGGTGGCGCCCGCATCACTGGATTTCCAGAGACCGTTGCCGTTGGTCTGCTCGCCGGTGGCGACGTAAATCACATTGGGATCGGACGGAGCGACCACCAAGTCGCCGATGGAGGCGACGTGCGCCTGATCGAAGATCGGCTCCCAGGTGCGGCCTGCGTTGATGGTTTTCCAGACGCCACCTCCCGGAGTACCCATGTAGTATATTTGCGTGTTCCCGGCGATGCCGGCGACGGCGGTGACGCGTCCGCCGCGATGCGGGCCGACCAGCCGCCAGCTGAGGCCGTGGAGAAGATCGGGAGAGAGTTGTTGAGCAGAAAGCGCGGGAAGCAGTGCGGCGGAGAGAAGTAGAGTAGAGAGAGCGCGGAAACGGAATGATGAGGCCGTGAGGGGGCGAGTCATGGTGTCTCCTAGAGAATTGTGCAGTTTAACATGGGCGATGCGAAATTTGCGGGGGTGCCAGGGATTTGCGGTGATGCTCATCGAACGGAGCAAAGGAAGTGTCGCACCTCGGGCGGTGAGCCGAAATAGAGTTCGTGGAGGACGGCGAGGCAGATTGCATTGAGAAGCGTGAAGAAAGAGAACCCCAAGAATCCACACGCAAAATCGGCGTGTGGGGCACCCGGCGGTAATGATTGAAAAGAGAAAGTTTTGACGGAAGAACGGCCCGCCTTCAGAAGGCGGGGCCCTACAAAAGCGAGAAAAAACCAAGATGCCGGCCTCGAGGTACGGCGCTAAAGTTCGCGGAGGGCTACGGAGACGGGTTGGACGGCGGCGCGGATGGCAGGGAGGAGGCCGCCGAGGACACCCATCACGAGGGCGAAAAGGACGCCCATGAGCAAGAGGTCGAAGGTGATTTTGAAGGCAAAGGCTACGTTGGAGAAGGTTTGAAAATTCATGGTGCTGGTGGTGAGGCCGTTGAGCGGAAGCACCGCGAGGCAGCCGATGAGGCCGCCGAGAAGAGAAATCAGGAGGGCTTCGAACAGGAACGAGAGGATGACGTTCCAGGTGGAGAAGCCGACGGCACGCATGGTGGCAATTTCGCGGCCGCGTTCGGCGACGGCGGAATACATGGTGTTGAGCGCGCCGAAGATGGCGCCGATGGCCATGATGAAGGCGACCAAACCGCCGAGAACGGTGATGAGTCTGGTCATGGTCGTCGATTGCTTGGCGTAGTAGTCAATTTCACGGTAGACGTCGACGTTCATGCGGGGATCTGAGGTAACGGCGTCCTTAAATTCCTGAAACGTAGCGGGCGAAGCGAGATGGACGGTAGCGGATTGGAAGACATCGGCCGGACGCTGAAGGACTTGATTGAAGATTTGCGAGTCGCACCATACTTCGGAGTCGAACGCGGAGCCGCCCGCGTCAAACTCGCCCACAACCTGCCAGTGGCCGCCAGCGAAATCGATCTTGTTGCCGACGGTTAGGCCGCGATAGGTATTCGCGGCATTCTTGCCGACAACCAGCTCGTTCAGACCCGACTGGAACATCCGGCCCTTGGTGATTTTTACGAATTTGCGAATCTCCAAGACGTTGGGAGAAACGCCGCGAACCTGGACGTTGGCGTCGGTGCCTGTGGTAATCAGAGGTACGGGGATGACACCGACGACGTCCTGCGTCAGAAGAGGTCTACCGGAAGCGTCGCGGGCGATCCCCGGAGCGTCCTGAAGAACCTTGATGGAATCGAGAGTGATGCCACCCATCATTTCGGAGGAGGATCCGGCGCGCATCACGAGGGCATTGCCGGGAGAACCGGAAGCGACGAGAGTGGCTTTGAAACCGCGAGCGAGAGAAAGCATAGCGACGAACACGCCGACGGTTCCGGCGATTCCGAGGACGGCGACGATGGTGGAGGTCCAGCGCGCGCGGATGCTACGGAAGTTGTAGGAAACGGGTACGGAGCCGAGGAATGGGGCGAGCACGCCGGCAAGGACTCCGAACACCACAAGCAGAATCAGCAGCAGGGCGATGATGGCCGCAATGGTAATGAAAAAGAAGCCTACCAGTTTTCCGGCCATTTTCAGACCCTCCGCAGGGCGTTAACGATACGCAGGTGCATGGCATTCATGCCCGGCAGGAAGCCGCTGAGAAATCCGGTGAAGATAGCGACCACGAGACCGAACGCGAGCATCTTCGGCGCGAGAACGATGCTTGGGAGCAGGCCGTTGAGCGCCGCAGCAAGACCCGGCACGGCGACGATCGCTAGGAGCATACCAAGGAGGCCGCCGATCAAAGCGATGGTCAGAGCTTCCGCGAGAACGAAGAAAAGTACGGAGCGGTCCGAGTAGCCGATGGCCTTAAAGACGGCGAGTTCGGAGGTGCGTTCGCGGACGGAGATGGCCATGGTGTTACCGGTGACGAGAAGAAGGGTGAAGAAGACAACGACGCCGATGCTGACAATGAGCCGCTGGATGTTGCCGAACTGCTTCACCCAGTTGGCGGCGAAGGCGGACTCGGCCTGGGTCTTGGTCTCAAAGGGAGAGTTGGCGAATTCGTCGTCAATGGCCTGAGAGATGCGCGGAGCGTCGTCCGGATTGTCGATGCGGAGAACGTACCAGCCAATGCGGCCCTTGTCTCTTTCCGGAACCTTTTCTTCGAAATAGTCCCATTGGAGCCAGAACTGCGTTTCGTCCGACTGGGGCTTGTTGCCGTGGTAGATGCCGACGAGATTAAATTCCCAGGAAGCGCCGCCATAGAAAGTGGTTTTGATGGGGATGCGATCGCCGATCTTCCAGTGAAAACGTTCGGCGAGCTTGGCGCCGGCGATGGCGCCCTGACGATCGTTCAGAAAAGCTTTCCACTGATCATCCGGAACCACCAGTTCGGAAAAAACGGTGCGCTGATTTTCCGGGTCGATAACAAATTGCGGGAAGAAGTTTTTTTCTTCGATGTAGATACCGCCAAACCAGTTGTTGTGGGTGACGGCTTTCACGCCGGGAATGCGGAGAATTTTGTCGCGATAGGAGAGAGGAATGGGATTGATGATCGAGGTGCGGTTGATGACCACGAGGCGGTCTGCGCTGGCAACGTCGGCGCCGCGATTGAAGGCGTCACGGACCACAGCGAGGAAAACGAATAGAAATAGAGCGACGGCGAAGGAGCCGATAGTCAGGAGGAGACGAACTTTCTTGCGGAGGAGATTGGCCCAGATAATGCGCGCGAATTTCATGCGACACCTCCCGCAGGGATACTGTTGGGAAATTTTGAGCCTTCGACGAGAACGCCCTTATCGAGGTGCAGGATGGTGTGGGCGCGGGCAGCGACCAGGGGATCGTGCGTAACCATCAGGACGGTTTTGTGGTGCGACCCGACGAGTTCTTCTAGCAGGGCCATGACTTCATCGGCGCTTTTGCGGTCGAGGTCGCCGGTGGGCTCGTCGCAGAGGAGGAAGGTGGGGTCGGAGACGATGGCACGGGCGATGGTAACACGCTGCTCCTGACCGCCAGAGAGTTGGCGCGGAAAGTGGTTCATGCGGTCGGTGAGGCCGACGATCGAAAGAGCGGTTTCGACGTGCGTGCGGCGCTCGGCCTTGGAAAGCTTGGTGAGAAGAAGAGGAAGCTCGACGTTTTGAAAGGCGGTGAGAACGGGGATGAGGTTGTACATCTGGAAGATGAAGCCGACGTGGCGGGCGCGCCATTCGGTGAGTTTACCGGCAGACATGTGGGTGATTTCGTCGCCGGTGACGTTGATGCTGCCGCGGGTGGGGACGTCGAGTCCGCCGAGAAGGTTGAGCAAGGTGGTCTTGCCGGAGCCGCTGGGACCCATGAAAGCGACGAATTCGCCGGCGGAGACGTCGAGATTGAGGCCCTGAAGGACGTGAATCTCTTCGCCACCGCGGCGATAGGTCTTGTCGAGATCGCGAACTTGAATGAGACCGCCTTTGCCTCCACTGCCGTCAACATTAACCATAGGAACGCGCTCCTATTTTTGAATCTGGACGGATTGACCATCGCGAAGAGTATCCGGACCAGTTACAACAACCACGGACTGGGGCTGAATGCCTGCGAGAATTTCGACGTCGGAGCCGCGAGCTTCGCCGGTGGTGACGGCGCGGCGCTCGATGGTGTCGCCCTTGACTACAAAGACGTATTTCGAAGTGTTGTCCTGGCGAATGGCCTTTTGCGGCACGAGGGCCACGGCGGGCGTTTTGTTCTCTTTCGCGCCAGCTTTCGGTTCATTTTCGAGGAAAGTTACCTTCACACCCATGTCTGGTAGGATGCGCGGGTCTTTGGCGGGGTCAAGCAGTTTCTTGTGGTCGGGCTCGGTGATCGAAATTCGTACTTTAACCGTAGCTTTTTGACGGTCAGCTGTGGGGATTACGGTGCGGACTTTGGCGTGGATGGTCGCGTCTGGATAAGCGTCGAGGACAGCGTCGACGGCCTGGTTGTCAAAAACTCTGGCGATGTAGGCTTCGCTGACGTCGACTTCGAATTCGTTGGAGTGAAGATCCACGATGGTAGCGATGCCGGTGCGCGTGAATCCGCCGCCGGCGGAAATGGGCGAGACCATTTCGCCGACTTGGGCGTCTTTCGAAACAACGATTCCGGCAAACGGTGCGCGAATGGTGCAATTGTCGACGGCTTGCTGTTGCTCTTTGATGCGCGCGTCGGCGGCAATGACCTGTTGTTTGGCCAGAGCGATCTTGGCACGTAGGCTGTCGGCGGCCATAATTGCGGAATCGAGGGCTTGCTGCGTCGAAACGCCGTCTTTTACAAGTTGCTGGGTACGGTGATATTCAATTTCCGCGTTTTTGAGTTGGACCTCATAGTCCAGAATGGCGGCTTGGGAAGAGTCGCGGTCGGCTTTCGCGGAATCGAGCGCGCGGCGCGCGTCAGAATCGTCGAGAGTCGCGAGGAGCTGGCCTTCTTTGACACGCGTGCCTTCATCGAAAAATACGCCGGTGACGCGACCGGTGATTTTCGCAGCGATGGTAGCGCGGCGGCGAGGGGTGACGTATCCGCTGGCATTGAGGACGCCGGCCGGGCCGGTGGCCGGCTTGGTGGCGGTGGCGACCGCGACTTCGACTTTGCGATTTCTGAAAGCGTAGGCAGCGGCGCCCGCCATACCTAGAAGGACGACAAAAAGAGCGATCCAAATCCAGCGCTTGCCGGAGCGCGGGTTGGTGCGTTTGGTGTCGGAGATCCGCAAGGAGGACAAGTCCGGCTTCAGGGTTTTCGGTGGCGTCGCCATACGGCGGCTGCTCCTTGATTGTGCACAGAGATCCTGGTGTGGATACGTATCCGCGCTGCTGAAAATATCGATTCCTGGGCAGGCAGATTCGGTACACGGATATTTTACCGGGGGCGAGGCGAAAGGGGGAGCGAAATGCGTGGACGGAAGGTTGTTGGCGAGATAGTGCGCGTCGGAGTGCCACACCTACGGCGCTCACGAGTTTTACCCAACGCTTACGCGTTGGACTAAGTTCTGGCGCGCCTGCGGCGCTTGAAGGCACGAATCACGGCAGGAGAGGTTGCAAATCGCAACTGTTGCAAAAGCAGGCCCCCAGGAATGAAGACATGAGCGACACGCCGAGACAACCGATATTTGTGCCGGAAGGGCCGTTTTTTGATTTGGGAGCGCGTATTTTTTGTTTGGGACAAGGAAGCAATCAGGGGAGATCTCGCTGGAGTGTTGCATCTACGGTGCTCAGGAGTTTTGCGATGGAGACCCAACGCTTACGCGTTTGGTCGAGGAGCTGAACCCCTTCGGCAAATCAGAGGCGGGAAGGCGTGTGCCGTGGAAATGCGCTCGCCGCGGAAAGCGCCCGCTACAAATATTGCGATTTTCAGGCGCTGGGCGTTACAGGTGGGAGCCGTGGTAGAAGAACTGGCCGAGGCCGATGGTGAAGATGAAGTTGCCGAAGACGGCATGGTCGATGCAAGTCAGGAGGAGGGAGCCGGAGTGCTGGTAGGTGAACGCGAAGAGGAAGCCGCCGAGGATGCAGAGAGCAACAGCGAGCCAGTTGCCGAAGATGATGTGAACGAAGCCGAAGGCAAAGGCGCTAGCGAGAAGCATGGTCCAGCCAGAGCCGAAGAGCGGTCGATAACGATGAAAAAAGAAGGCGCGGTAGAGAAGCTCCTGGGGATAGGCGGAGAGAAGCGGATAGAGGAGCATGACCAAGGCCCAAAAAGCCGGGGCGCGTTTTACGAAGGAAAAAAGAAGATGAGGAGCGAAGAGGCGAACTGCGAAACCCAGGAGGAGCAGGAAGACAGCATCGCGAAGGAGGAGTCGTGAGAGATAAGGGCTGATGCCACGGACCGAGAATAGGCGCGACGAATCGAAAGAGGGATCGTGGCGCAGGACGAGGAAAGTAGCTGCGCCCGCAACCAGGAGGTAGAGAATCGGGAGATTGGGAACGACGCGATAGAAAATGAACAGAGGAACGCCAAAAAAGAGGAAAAGGAATTCAGCGGCGAGTAGAAACAGGTTAGCCATGGGCGGCGCAAGAGAATGTATCAGGAAGCAGGTTTTTTATCGATGAGGACGGAAGTTGCGGAAGGATTCTGACGTAAATTGTTGCGCAGACTGCTGACGGCGGCTTGCGCGCGATGAACCTGCCGCTGGATCAGTTGCGCGTGGGAGCGATCATCCGGGGTGAGAGCGGGAATGTCGGTGAGGAGCTCGGAATAGCCGAAAATAGCGGTGAGCGGATTGCTGATTTCGTGGGCGGCGCCGGCGGCGAGACGGCCAAGGGCGACGAGTTTTTCGGAATGGGTGACTTGTTGCTGAACGGTGTTGAGATTTTCGATGGAGTCGCTGGTAAGTTGCACGAGGTGGCGGAGTTCGAGAGCAAGAAGATTGAACTTCCAATACACCAGAGCACCCAGAAGGAACATAGCGCCAAAAACGAGACGCAAGCGGAACGTAGCGACATCGGCGGGAATGTATTTCTCGTCAAGTCCGAGGAGGGCGATGATGGGCAGAGAAAGAATGGCAAGCATAGCGCAGCGGGCTGTCCAAACACCTTGGAGCAATTCGCGATTCGGCTTGGTGTCTGGACGGGGCTGCAAGGCAGGCCCGGAAGCCGCGATGGGAACGAAGAGATAGACGGCGAGAAGAAAGGGAGTGTCGTAGAAACTGCCTGAGTAATACCAGCCGGAATTAATGGCGATGCTGAGGAGCAGATTGCCGCCCGCGATCAGCCCGAAAGCCGCACAAAGCTCGAAATAAAACGCGCGCCAGGGAGCGGTATGCCTGGTCGAGAGGATCGCGACGGCGATGATAATCACCAAATGCTGAATGAACGCGAGCGTGTAATAGGCGGGATTGTAATGGGTGAAATCCTGGCGGCCGATTTGCCAGGGCAGGCTGAAGTAGCCGTAGAGAGCGAGCCACCAAACGCTGAGCAAAACCAAATCGAGGAAGCGAATCTGCAGGTTGCGTCCGGCAGCGTCGGAGTGCGGACGAAGAGAGAGAGCGGAAAGAAAGAACACGTTCGCGAGGAGAAAGAGTGTGTCGCCGGGAATGGGGCTTGGAGCGCCGTTGAGGCGGCGCCAATCAAAATAGAACCAGTACGCCTGTGAGAGCAGCATGACGAGCAAGCCGCTGGCGAAGAGTTTCCAAAAGAGCGGCAAAATACCGAGAGGCCGGCGGAAATTTTCGCGGACGGTGAGAATGGCTAGGATGAGAAGAACGCAGGGGCTGGCGTCGCCGTACATGGTGAGAAGGAAGGTGGGTTGAGCTACCGCGGCGACGCACAAATGAAACAGGAAGACGATGGTGGCTAGGACGAAATAGAGTTGCTGGCGCGGTTTGTAGTTCAACGGGCACCTTCCGCGACCAAGGTCGTCTCTAACGGAACGGATTGAGGAGTCGGTTCCGGCGCAACAGGAAGAAGAATCGTGAAGACGGCGCCGCCTTCGGGCCGGTTGTGACAGGAAATTTCGCCGTCGTGCTGCTGGATGATGCCGTAACAGGTGCTGAGGCCAAGGCCGGTTCCCTTCCCGACGGGCTTTGTAGTGTAGAACGGGTCAAAAACGCGTCGCGGTTCTTTAAGTCCGGGTCCGGAATCGGCGAAGTCCAACATGAGCTGCGAACCGTTGGGGCAGAGGGTGATGTCGAGCGTGCCGCCGCCTACTTCCTCAAGCGCATCGATGGCGTTGGAAATGAGCTGAAGAAAGACCAGGAGAAGATGGCCGGAATCGCCACGGATCCGTTGGCAATTTCCGTCCTGCGTGAGATCGACGCGAATCTTAGGCATCTTAGCGATGCGGCTGAGATGTAGGGCGCTTTCGATAACGGGCTTGACGTCCAAGGAAACGAGACGCACGGGAGTTTTCTGGGCAAAGTGGAGCATGTCGTTGACCAGAACGTCGGTGCGCTGCGCGTACTGGCCGATTTTTCCGGCCATGTTCAAGATGCGAGAATCCAAGTCCGGGCGGGAGGTCAGGCGGGAAGAAGCATCGAGGATGCAAGCCATGCAACCCTTGATTTGATTGGCAACCTGGGCAACGAGCTGTCCAAGAGACGCCAATTTCTCGCTTTGCGTCAGGTGGGTCTTGAAGCGCTCAATGCTGCCGCGGGTTTCGGAGAGATACCGCAAAGACTGAAACAGACCGGCGGCGAGGATGTCTTGTTTGATGGAAAGCAGGAAGGTCATAAGAAAAATGGTCAGGAGAGTGATCGTGAGGCGGAAGGAGCGAAGTTCGGGCGGGGCAGAGGCGCTCGAGAGCAGCCAAATTCCGATCCCAGGAGTGGACAGTGCCACAAGCATGGCGAGATGTTCGGATAGAAAAGTGGCGGGTGTTGATGGAGCATTCGATTGCCGAGGAGCTGGATCGAGTCGCTGGTCCTGGCAGGAGGTACGGCCGGCGAGGACCATGCACACAAAGGCTACGAGCGAGGCGATCAGGGGAAGGTCGTAAAAACTGCCGGTGTAATACTTCCCGTCATCGATGGCCACGTTGCAGAGATTGGAACCCAAGGCATAGCATGCGGCAGTGCAAAAGTAGAGGCGGTAGAGGCCGCGCCAGTTGCCGTGCGCGCGCAAAACCGCAACACCGACCACAACCACCAGGGTCTGATTGCCGATGGCGTCAGCCACATTGAAGTAGAAATCGTAGCTCGGCTGCGCTCCGGGCATGAGGCGATAGGCAAACACTCCGAACGCGAAAAGATAGAGAGAGTAGATCATCAAGACGAAAACATCGAGGAGACCAAAGGCGCGGAAATGGTCGTCCTGCCGGCGGTGCGGCGCGATGGCGATGGCGGCGGTGAGAGGAACTACCTTGACGAAGAGAAGAATATCGGCCAACGGAACATCCGGTACAAGTCGGGCGAAACGCAATTCGCTCACCGCCCAGATTCCGTTGCTGATGGCCCACAAAAAGGAACCGGCAAAGATCAGAAACCAGAAGATACGCACGCGAGAATGGCTGCGAAGGAAATTCTGGAAGCTGAGAATGGTGACGGCGGTGACCAGACCGACCTGCAGAGTGTCGCCAAAGGTGGCCAGGGCGAAGCCTTTGGGAAGAAGAAGAGCGGCAAGCGCAGAACCCAGCAAAACGCTGAGACTCAGAGCGATTCCCACGCGCAAGGACAGTGGAAGTGGAGGCCGGACGGTGGCCTGAGGTCGCGCGAGAGTGGTTGCATCCGCCATGTGAGCGCAGTGTGAGCGTCGAGAACCTGGATAGGCCGGTGTCACCCGAATCGTGTTGATCTTCAGAACCTGACCGCTTACGGACGAAGCCCGCTGCGTACTTCTATTCTTGGGTATCCAGAGGATAGGCGAGGGGGAAATCCGGGGAATGTGCCGGGACGCGAAATAGGACTTTGGTACCAGAGAGATGTAGGTGCATGAGTCGGAGGAAACGGTGGCGAAGCGGTACGCTGCGCCCTTGCAAAAACGATCGAGTTGGGCCAACTTTAGTGCATCGAAGCCGCGCTTCTGCCGAACCATTTGAAAAAGTCGGAAGCAATTCCTCTGCGGTTGAAGTCGATTGCTTGGCGAGTGCTTATGTCGGAGCGAAAGTTCCGAGCCCGGGTGCCAAGTACATCTTTCTGCGAGGCGAAGCCTCTCTCCCGCAAACTGACAGCGAATGCCAAGCACAGGCAGAGTGCTGTAACTAATCTGACGGGGTCCGATCAGGCAATGTTACAGTTCTGTTAAAGCGAGACCTACAACCGTCATCCATGTATCCATTTCCCCTGTTTGAAGCGTCAATAAGTCTTGACAGAACAAGCGCCTGGGGAATACAAAGGGGCCGCGCCGCTTTCACCATAAGGTCCGAGGGGAGGATTATGGAAGCGTCTCGCCGGGATTTTCTGAAGTTAGCCACGGTCGGCGGGGCCGCTGCAGCTGTCTTTGGATTCGATCTTCAACCTGCCTACGCGGAACTCCGATCCTTAAAAATAGCGCGAGCAAGCGAAACACGGTCGACGTGTCCTTATTGCTCGGTCAGTTGCGGGGTGATCATTTATACGATCGGCGACCGCGCCAAAAATGTTACGCCGCAGGTGGTGCATGTGGAGGGCGACCCGGATCACCCGATTAATCGCGGGACGCTGTGTCCTAAAGGTTCGTCGCTCGAGCAAGACATCCTGAACGGTCGCCGAATCGTGAAACCGCAAGTGCGAAGGCCTGGCGGTACGGATTGGGAAGATATTTCCTGGGACCAGGCGCTTTCGGAGATTGCGGAGAAGGTCAAAAAGACACGCGACGACGCCTTTGTTGAGACGGATAAGGAGGGCCATCGCGTCAACCGATGCGAATCGATCGCGTGGACCGGCGGTTGCACGGATACGAACGAATTTAATTATCTGGTGGTAAAGTCCATGCGCGCCCTGGGGGTCGTGCACCTGGAAAACCAGGCCAGAGTTTGACACGGACCCACGGTCTCAAGTTTGGGACCAACATTCGGACGCGGGGCAATGACAAACGGATGGGTCGACATCAAGAATGCCGACATGATCCTGGTCATGGGCGGGAATCCTGCCGAAAATCATCCCTGCGGCTTCAAATGGGTGATTGAAGCGAAACGGACACGCAACGCCAAGCTGATTGTGGTCGATCCGCGCTACACACGGACGGCGGCGGTAAGCGATCTGTTCTTGCAGATTCGCGCGGGGGCGGACATTGCGTTCCTTGGCGGGTTCATTCGCTATGCGATCGAGAACAACCGGATTGCCAAAGACTACCTGCTGAACTACACGAACGCAGCGTTTATCGTTAAGGATGATTTCAAGCTGCCGGAGGGAGACGGTCTCTTTTCGGGATTTGACGCGAAGACGCAGACCTACGACAGAGCGAGTTGGAATTACGCGAATGGCGACGCGGCTGGAAAGGCGATACCGGACGCTCATGGCCCCCAAGCGGCGGCGCACCCAGCTGGAACAGCGGGGCCTCCTCCTTCCCTTCCTGAAAAGCCGGCGTACGATTTTTCATTGCAGGACCCGCGCTGTGTCTTCCAGCTGCTGAGGAGGCAATATTCACGTTACACGCCGGAAATGGTTGAACGGATCACCGGCATTCCCAGGGATCAATTCCTGACAGCGGCGGATCTGTTCACGTCGATTCGCAAAGACGGTGATACCAAGAAAGTGGCCACGGTCATTTACGCCGTGGGTTGGACGCAGCACAGCTTCGGGACGCAAATCATACGAACGGCGGCGATTCTGCAGCTGATGATAGGAAATGTGGGGCGCGCGGGCGGCGGAGTCAACGCGCTTCGCGGCCATTCGAACATTCAGGGCGCCACGGACATGGCGGGGATTTTCGACAACCTGCCAGGATACCTGAAGGTGCCGACGCCGACGGATGGCTCATTTGAGGGCTGGATGAAGCGGATCACGCCGACGGCATCGAAGCCCGGACCGTGGGAATCGTTTAATTATTGGGGCAACACGCCGAAATTCGCGGTGAGTTTCCAGAAGGCGATGTACGGAGACGCGGCAACGAAGCAGAATGATTGGGCCTACGACTTCTTGCCCAAAGTAGATCGCAATTATTCCTGGACCTACCTGTGGGACAACATGTACAACGGCGTGGTCAAGGGCATATTCGCATTCGGCATGAATGGCGTGGCCATCGGGCCGGATACCAAGAAAAATATTGACGCGCTGAAGCGAGCGGATTGGCTGGTGGTCGGCGAGATTTATCCGGATGAAACCAGCGAGTTTTGGCGGTCACCGGGAATCACCACCGAGGAAATGAAGCAGATTCAGACGACGGTTTACCGCTTGCCGTGCGCGGGATTTGCGGAGAAGGATGGGACGTTTACAAACTCGGCGCGCTGGCTGCAATGGAAGAACGCTGCTCTACCACTGCCGCTTGACTGCCGGTTGGATCACGGGATCGTGGCGCAGCTTTTCCTGAGGGTGCGCGCGCTATACCAGGCGGAAGGCGGAAAATTCCCGGACCCGATTCTGAAGTTGACTTGGAGTTACACCGACCCGCAGAATCCTTCGCTTGCGGAAGTGTTGAAGGAAATTAATGGCAAGACGTTTGTGGACACGGAAGATCCCGCAACGAAGCAACCGTTGAAGGCGGGACAGCAATTGCCTGGGTTCGCGTGGTTGAAGGACGATGGGACGACTTCTTGCGGTAACTGGATTTACAGCGGCGCGTACACCGAAGCGGGCAACCTGACGATGCGACGGGACGCGAACGATCCGTCCGGCATGGGAGTACACCAGAATTGGGCGTGGTCGTGGCCAGCGAACCGGCGGGTGCTGTACAACCGCGCTTCCTGCACTCTGGAAGGAAAACCGTGGGATGCTTCGCGGCGGCAAATCTGGTGGAGCGAAGCGACGCAAAAGTGGGTGGGGAACGATGTGCCGGATTTCAAGGCAGACTCCAAGCCTGCAGAACATATGGGGCCGTTCATCATGAACCCCGAAGGTGTGGGGCGTATTTTCGCGCCGCTCAGCGCATTTGCGGAGGGGCCGCTTCCGGAACACTACGAGCCGACGGAGAGTCCGGTCGAGAATTTGTTTCATCCGCAGCAGACGCACAACCCGGTGATCCGACGTTTTAAAACGCCAGACGATAAATACAGCACGACGCAAGAGGGCTATACGGTTGTCTGCACGACGTACCGAATGACCGAGCACTATCACTACTGGACGAAGAACAATCCGATGAACGTGCAGCTTGTGCCGGAGCCGTTCGTGGAGATTCCCGAGCAGTTGGCACAGGACCTGGGTATCAGCGGGGGAGAAAAAATAAAGGTCTCGAGCATTCGCGGGACGTACATCGCGAAGGCTATGGTGACCAAGCGGATCAAGCCGATGATGATCGATGGAAAGAAAACGTATCAGGTGGGTTTCCCGATTCATTGGGGCTACCGTGGGATCGCGGAAGATGAAGGCAAAACCGAGAAGACGCTGGCGAACCTCGTGACTCCGACGGTGGTCGATCCCAACGCGTACACGCCGGAGTTCAAGGGATTTCTGGTGAAGGTGGAGAAAGCGTAAGAACGGATGAGCCAGGCGACACTACGCATTCAAAAGATTAGCGGACATGCCGGGAGCGTGCCGGGTGAGGGGACCCAGCGGCAAGAGCTGGTGTGCAAGCTGATCGACACGACCACTTGCATCGGCTGCAAAGCGTGCGAAGTGGCGTGCGTGGAATGGAACGATATGCCATTTTCGCCGACTACGTTTGACAACACGTATCAGACGATGCCAGAGACGCGGTGGAATTACTGGAACCTGATCCTCTTCAACGAACATGAACGCGAAGACGGATCGCTGCAATGGCTGATGCGCAAACACCAGTGCATGCACTGCGCCGAGCCGGGGTGCCTGGAGGCTTGCCCATCGGACGGGGCGATCGTGCAGTACACGAATGGCGTGGTGGATTTCCAGCAGGATCACTGCATCGGTTGCGGCTACTGTATCACGGGGTGTCCGTTCAATATTCCGAAACTAAATAGCGTGACGAAGCGCGTGTACAAGTGCACGCTTTGCACGGACCGTGTAAGCGAGGGGCTGGAGCCCGCGTGCATCAAGTCCTGTCCGACGGGCTGCCTACACTTTGGTACGAAAGATGACATGAAAGACCTTGCGGAGCAGCGCGCAAAGCAATTGAGGGATCATTACGGCTTTGCGAATGCGGGCGTATACGATCCGCCCGGCGTCGGCGGCACCGGTGTGATTTACGTGCTGCACGATGCGACCAAGCCGGAACTTTATGGAGGGCTGCCCAACAATCCGTCGATTCCACTGTCCGTGAAACTTTGGAAGCACCCGCTGAAGTGGATTGGCAACCTGGCGATGGTGGGAGGATTGATCGGATTGTTCGTTCATTATCTGCGCTTCGGACCGAAAGCGCACGAGGACGAGGACATTCCGCCGTCGGGAGGGCCGCCATGACGCATCCGGAGCAGATCGTTCCGCACGGACATGTGCTGCGGTACACGTTGCATGAACGGCTGACGCACTGGGTGGCGGCGGGATCGTATCTGTATTTGTTGGCGACAGGATTGGCGTTTTGGTCGCCGTGGATGTGGTGGCTGGCGGTGGTGTTGGGCGGCGGGCAAGTTTCGCGGATGTTGCATCCGTGGGCGGGGCTGATTTTCACCGGAGCGGTCTGGTTCATGTTTGACATGTGGTGGAAGCAGATGCGGTTCACGGATGTGGACCGGCAATGGTGGAAATCATTGCGCTACTACATCACGAACCAGGACGAGAAGATGCCGCCTGCGGGGCGCTACAACGCGGGGCAGAAAATGTTGTTTTGGACGTTTTTCTGGGCGGGGCTGGTTCTGCTATTGTCGGGTCTGGTGCTTTGGTTCACGGATTACCTACCGTGGAGTTGGCGCTGGCTGCGGTACGCCGCAGTGTTGCTGCATCCGGTCGCGGCGCTGATAACGATCGCCAACTTTCTGATTCACATTTATATGGGTGTTTTCGCGGAGCGCGGCGCGTTTGGTTCGGTGATTCGCGGCGACGTGTCCATGGCGTTTGCAAAGAGGTACCACCCGGGGTGGTATAAGGAGATTGTCGGGTCTTCTGAACCACCCAAATGAGTTTTCTGCCTGCGGGAAAAATAAATTATCAGGCGCGCATAAAACGGGCCGAACAGCTTGCGAAACGGTATTCTTCGGCACAGCAAATCCTTGCGTTTTACGCCGGAATTGCTCGATTTCAGAGACAGCTTTCCGAACAATTGCCGAAGCTGAAGGGAAAACGCGCCGGCACTTCTCCGGAAAGCAACCTTCGCGCGGAGTTGGATGTTTCCATCCTGCTGGGTCCGTTTGGAAAATTTCTGTCCATGATCGAGCTGGACGGTCCTGGCCCGCTTTCGGGACATGCGGCGCGTTTGAAAAAGCGAGCAGAGCCAGTGCGGGCCAAGGTTCTGGCGGAATTCTGGAAGACAGGACTACTGGAGGCAGACTCGGAAGAACCGCTAACCAAGTTTCTGGCGCGCGCGTTCCTCCAGCCTTGTGCGGAGTTTCTTGTCAGCGCGCAGTTACCGCCAGTCTTGCCAGTGACCGTGTGCCGCTGCCCGCGATGCAATTCCCTTCCGGTGCTCGGAATACTACGGCCGGAAGGAGATGGCGGGAAGCGGTTTCTGCAATGCTCGTTTTGTTCGCAGGAGTGGGAATTCCGGCGAATTCTGTGCGCGCATTGCGGGGAGGAGCAAGAACAGAAACTACCAGTGTACGTTGCGGAACAGTTTCCTCATGTACGCGTGGAGTGCTGCGAAAGTTGCAAGTATTTCCTGCGAACGATCGATCTGACAAAGGACGGAAACGCGGTGCCAATCGTGGACGATCTGGCGGCGATTCCTCTCAGTTTGTGGGCGCTAGAAAACGGCTACGCGCGCATTCAGACCAATCTGTTGGGGACTTGACGCGCGGAGGATCAGGACCTGCCGGAGAGGTTGGCCCAGGCCCTGTGGAGAAGTTCACCGAGCGTTTCAGTCTCGACAACGGACTTGGCGGCGCCAGTGTTTGAAGAAGGTGCGGAAAGAGCCGAGAGAGCGGACGCATTCATGTTGATGGAACCCTGGGAATCTTCACTGGTGCCGTACATGATTCGCGCGAAGCTGAGGTTGGTCATATATTGCTCCTTGCTTCCGCCGCGGAAGCTTCTGTGCATTCGTCCATTGTGCGCTTGCGCGGAGGCGGCGGAGCGGCGGCGTGAGCGTGCGTTGCGGGAGGGTCACTGTCCCGACGGGCAGGTCTGCTAAAATGCCGAGGCCAGGAGGGGTTATGGAGGAACAGAGTTTTTCGAATCATGTGAAGTGGGTGCCGACGTATCACTTTTTTGTGATTCCGGTACTGGTGTTGAATTTCATTTTGGCGATTGTCCGGGTGGTCCGTCACGGAGTTACGTGGGATAGCGCGGTTCCTATGCTGACGGCGGCGGCGCTGCTGATTTTTGTATTCAACGCGCGGGTGTTTGCCTTGAAGGTGCAGGATCGGGTGATTCGGATGGAGGAACGGCAACGGATGGCGAATTTGTTGCCGGAGGATTTGCAGGGGCGGATTGGGGAGTTTACGACCGGGCAGTTGGTGGCGTTGCGGTTTGCCGGCGACGATGAATTGCCGGCTTTAGCGCGGAAAATTCTGAACGAGAAGTTGACGAATGTAAAGGCGATCAAGCAGATGGTGCAGCACTGGCGGGCGGATCATTTGCGGGCGTGAACCCTGGTCGAAAGCGAAGAGGGATTTCTCACTTCGCGGACTCCGTTCGGAATGACGGAGGTTCTTTCTTGCGAACTGCTAGAAGATGGATTGGAGGACGCCGCCGTCGGCGCGGAGCGCGGCGCCGTTGATGATGTTGGATTGGTTGCCGGCGACGAAAGCGACGATGTTGGCGATTTCTTCGGGAGTTTCGAAACGTTTTAGGAGAGAGGTGGTGCGGGCAGTGGTGAAGAACTGTTTTTCCATTTCGGCGGCACTGATGCCCTGGGAGCGAGCGACTTGATGGAGGAAATTGCCCGCCCCTTCGGAGGCTGTGGGACCAACCAGAATGGAATTTGAGGTTACGCCAGTTCCGGCGATGGAACGGGCGATGCCGTTGGCGATGGCAACTTGCGCGGTTTTGGTCATGCCGTAGTGCACCATTTCGGTGGGAATCTGCTGGGCGGATTCGCTGGAAATAAAGATGATGCGGCCCCAGTTTTTTTTCAGCATGTAGGGGAGGTAGTGACGGCTCAGGCGGACGCCGCTGAGAATGTTTACGTCGAAGAAGCGTTGCCAATCGTCGTCGGCAATTTCCAGGAAAGGCTTCACCTCGAAGATTCCGAGATTGTTGACGAGAACATCGGCGACGGGTACTGCTTCGATAAATTTGTCTATGCCGGCGGCGGTGCCGAGGTCCGCGGCGACACCGTTATATTCCGCGCCGCGGTTGTTCATGCGAAGTCGTTCGAGCGCTGCGTCCACGCGTGCCTGCGTTCTGCCATTGATGACGACACGCGCTCCTTCCTCAGCGAGGGTGGCGGCGATAGCGAGGCCTATTCCGGCCGTCGATCCCGTGATTGCAGCCAGTTTTCCCTGAAGACCTAGATTCATGTTCGAGTTCTCCGTGAACTTCTTGGTATTTTTTCGCGGAACTACGATGCCGCCGTCATTTTTGCGATACCGGCGGAATAATACTCGATCTCCGCGATTTCCTCGCCATTGAGATGGAATGAGCCCGCGCGCATCACGCCTTCGACCTGCTTGGCGTTGCGAGCGCCGACGATCGCGCCGGTAATTCGCGGATTGCGGAGAGTCCAGGCGATGGCGACTTCGCCGGGGCGGCGGCCGTAGCGAGCGCCGATTTCGCCGAGCTTTTCGACAAGCTCGAGATTCTGGGAAAGCTTTGGTTCCTTAAATTCTGGATTGCGGCTGCGAAAATCGTCGGCGGGCAAAGAGGCGGCGCGTTCGCGAGTCATACCGCCGGTCAGCATGCCGGAGAACATGGGCGAATAAACAATCACGCCGATGTTGCGTTGTTCGCAATACGGCAAAACCACCTCTTCGATTTGTCGGCGGAGGATGGAATAGGGCGGCTGCAAGGACGTGACCGGGGCGATTTTTTCCGCGCGTTGCAGTTGCGGGACGTTGAAGTTGGAGACGCCGATCCAGCGGACTTTGCCGTCTTTCTGGAGGGCGGCTAGCGTTTGCCAGGATTCCTCGAGGCCCGGGCCATCGTCAGTGGGCGGCCAATGGATTTGATAGAGATCGATCACTTCTGTTTGAAGACGGCGCAGACTGTCTTCGCATTCCTGGCGGATGGAAGCCGCGGAATGATTCGAAGAGACTTTGCGCGCGGAGTCCCATCGCAGGACGCATTTCGTGAAGATGTAGGGACGCGGACCGCGCCATTCTCTTAGGGCGCGAGCAACGACTTCCTCGGAGTGGCCGAGGCCGTAGACCGCGGCAGTATCGATCCAGTTGATGCCAAGCTCGAGGGCTTTGTGGATTGCGGCGATGGAGTCGTTGTCGTCTTGCGGGCCCCAGGAGTATTCCCAGTTGCCGCCGCCGGTGGCCCAGGCTCCAAAACCAACGGGTGTGATCTGGAGATCGGCGCTTCCGAGTTTGCGAGTGTCCATAGTTCTCACTGGTCTGTGAAACGAGTCGCCCGGGACGCAGAGCACGCCGGGCGCATTCGTAAGATGTAACGTACGGTACAAAGGTTAATGCAATTCTATTTGCGCAGCAAAGGCCGCATCGAGGGAAACAAAATTCGCCGTCCGGATTGGTGAGGACGAGCTGCTGTGGGCTGCGGAGAGGGCCGAGTGGTGAGAATCAAAGTGTTCATGTCTTTCAATGTGACTGATACGGGCTTTCCGCCGAGCGTGGCTTTGATGCCGGATACAAATCCGCTGCCACGAAGGCTGACTGTCGTTCCTCCCGCCTTAGGGACCCGAGGTTCGAGCCAATGTGCCGATGCCGAGAGGCGCCTCGGCGAGCTGCACGATGCTGAGACCGGCATCCGAATTTGCGACGGCGGACGAGATTGCGCCAGCCAGGGGAGCGGATGGGCCGGCGGCGAGGTTTCCATTCGAATCGAAGATGGCAAGTTCTCCGCTGGAATCATTCGCGGTGGCGAGGACCTGCGTGTGATCGCAGTAGGAAGCCATAGACTGGACGGCGAGAGAGATTTTGGGAATGAGCGAGTGAGCCGCTGGTTCCCTGCGCGGTGAGATGGAATTGGCCGGCGGCGTTGAACGCGGCGCCAAAAAGGATCAAAACGCTTTTGCCAGCGGATACGGAAAAAGGAGCGGCGGAATTGGTGGAAGCGCCGGCAGGCAGCTGGGTGAAAGACAATCTGCAGGTCGGAAGAAAAACCGTTTTGGCCGGTGACAGAATGTTGAGCGGCGAGCTGGTGCTGCCTTGCGAGACGGTGACAGAACTGGCGGAAAGTCCAATGGAGAAATCCGGTGAGGGAGGAGGCTTGGCGTCATTGCTGCCGCCGCCTCCCGAGGAAACGAGAGCGGCACCTCACTTAGCGCCACTCCGATAAGGGCCGGTGTAGGACGAAAGCCCGGCGGGCGGTTGCCGGCCTTTCTATGTTGGAACCGGACGGAATTGTGGGGGGAAAGATGCTGAGGTTAGATATAAATATATTAAACACAATGAAACTGGAAACTCGGAAATAGAACATTGAACATACAAAATCGCAAGAATCGCGTAAGGCAGTGGGGCATGCAAGAGAAGTGGCGCCTCGAGGGAGTCGAGGCGCCACGTTGGGAGAACAGACTACGCGTCGAAAACTTAAATGGTTTTGGGGCCGACGGCGGCTGCCTGCGAGTTGCGGGCGAAAGAGCCGGCACCGGATTCTTTTTCGGTGGTCTTGTCGATCTCGATGGAGCCTTTGAAGTAGGCGCCGTCTTCGATCATGATGCGCGCGGTCGTGAGGTCGCCATTGACCGAGCCATCCTTCTTAATTTCGATGCGATCCTTGGCGCGGAGATTGCCTTTCACCGTGCCGTAGACCACGACTTCGCGGGCGATCACATCGGCGGTCACCTTGGCCGTGGCGCCAACGGTGAGTTTGCGCTCGTCCAACTGAACCAATCCTTCGACCGAACCTTCGATCACGAGATCTTCGTTACCGGAGATTTCGCCCTTCACATGCAAACTGGGACCGAGCCGAGCCGTCGAACGGTCTGCGGTAGCTCCCAACGGACGCATAGCATCTGTACTCATTGCGGTAGTTCCCTCCCAAGTTGCCGCAGCTGGCTTAGGCGGCGGATTGACTGGAAAATTTTTCTGATTCTGCTCCGGCTGCGCTGGTTGAGGCGTATCCGGTTTCTTATTCCCCCACATCGGTCCTCCCAAAGGGACAGCTTACCCCACGCAGATTTCCGGCCCGGGGTAGAGAAACAATAGTCCCCGGGAAAGAGAGTAGCAAGACAATATGTTAGATTCTCGCGAGAAAGTAACTTAGACGTAGGAACAGGTGGCGTCCTGTACGTAAGAACCGGGCGAATTTGAAGCGAAGAGGTGACGGCCCGAATGAATTGTACCTGCAGCAATCGTGAACCCCGTCTATTTCAGTAGCGCTAGCACGCCCGATTCAACGCAGTTGTCCGCCGCGGGATTATCGATTCCTTCGAGGGGTGAAGCATGTTCGTCGACCGACCTCGCCGTTTTTTTGTTTTTGCCTCTTTGCTGTTCACGGTTGCCGCAGCTGCACAACAAGCTGAGATGAACGTCCAAGGTCAGCCCGGCGCGATCACCCTGGATGTGGTTGTGAGCCCCAAATCGGGTCCGCCGGTCAGCGGGCTTCAACAGCAAGATTTCACTATTCTGGATAACAAAGCGCCGCAGGTGATTGCGTCCTTCCAAGCATTTCGAGAACGTCAGGCTCCGATTGAGGTGATTCTCGTTGTCGATGACGTGAACACCGGACTCGAGCACGTTGCCTACGAGCGTTCGGAGATGAACAAATTCCTGAAGATCGATGGTGGCCATCTGGCGAATCCGACTGCTTTGGCTTTCCTTCAGGATTCGGGGATTAAGGTCCAAGAAGGATTTTCGACTGACGGCAACGCCCTTAGCGCTTCGCTCGAGCAGTACACGCTTGGCCTGCATTCCATTTTGCGGTCCGGTGGAATTTACAGCGCCGCCGAGCGCTATCAGGTGTCGCTGCGGGCGCTCTATGAGCTTGCGACCCGAGAGTCTGCGCGTCCGGGGCGCAAATTTGTTGTCTGGATCTCTCCCGGCTGGCCGCTCCTTTCCGGGCCGGGCGTTGAGGAGCAACTCGACAACAAGCAAAGGCAGGAAATCTTTTCGGATGTTGTGCATCTTTCAACGCTGCTGCGCGAGGCTCGCATCACGCTGTATAGCATCGATCCTCTTGGCACCGCTGATTTCAGCGGGCAGGCGTTCTACTGGCAGTCTTTTGTCAAAGGAGTCAGTAAGCCCTACCAGGCGGACGGTGGGAATCTGGCGCTGCAAGTACTCGCGGTACAGAGCGGCGGCCTGGCACTCACAACCGGCAACGATCTCGCCAGCTACCTGCAAAAATGCATGGCCGATGCGCAGGCGTATTACGAGATGTCTTTTGTGCCGGCGCTCGATCAGAAGCGCGACGATTACCACCACATCGAAGTGCGCGTGGCAAAGGCCGGCGTGACAGCGCGAACTCGGCAAGGGTACTACTCACAGCCCTGAATCGCGGACGAGTTGCAAGCAGCTTCAAATGACGGCAAACCCAAGACCCACATGCAACACGGCATGTGGGGGTACCCTACAGGACCCTAGATGCCGGCATGAAGGCACGGCGCTACGCGAATTATTTGGGAGCCGCCGGAGTTGCTTCTGGTTGGCGCAGGGCGGCGGCTCGAGCCAGGGCGGCTTTGCGCCATTGCGCGGCGGCGGGCTTGCCGGCGTAATCGGCGGCGGCTTGTTCGTATTTTATGCGGGCTTCCTGCGGACGGCCAGCGGCTTCCAGAGCCCAGGCGTAAAGCGAACGGACGTTTCCCCTGGCAAAGACGTGAGGTTCGGCGGCGGCGAATTCTTCGATGGCGAGAGCCGGTTGCTGATGATTCAGATACCACCAACCGCGTGAGGCTCGTCGCTCGGCGGCGACTTCCGGCAAATCGAAATCGCCGTGATACACGAGGACACTACCGCCGATAACTTCGTCTGGAGTGCGCTGCGCGAAATAGAGGTAGGGATAAAGATCGTAATCGAGCAGCGTATTGCTGATGAGGATTGTGCCGGAGAATTTTTCGGGCAGAACCGGCTGGAGTTCGGTGTCGATGGCTTCGAGGTAGCCTGGACCTGCCAACAGTTTGCAAGGCAAACCAGCCACCGTGGGTTTACGAGCACCGAACCAGGCGATCCAGCAATCGCCGATGTTGTGTGCCGCGACGTAATCCTTGACGCGATAGAGGGATTGTCCCCAGTCGACGTTGGAATCGCCCAAAAATTTGTGTAGATTTTTTGGGCCGCCCCAGGCTTCGTTGGCATAGGCGATTTCGTTGGGATAACCGCGCGCGTAGGAAATCACCTGAAACAGGAGAAGTGCTGCACAAAGAATCGCTGCGATTTTTGAACGGCTGGCATAGTAGCCGATCGCTGCGGCAGCAAGGACGATGAGAAAAGGATAGATGGGCAAAATGTGGCGGACGCCGAGATTGATTTTGCTGGTCATGGCGGAGAGAAGAAACACGGCGATGGGGATGAGCGTGGTTACAAGTTCGGGTTTGCGCTTGCGCCATAGCGGTGGGGAAGCGAGAACAACGAACAGCAGAATTGTTAGTGGAGTTTTCACGAGAATGGTTACCGGAAAGTAGTACCACACGCCAGCGTCGTAGCGTTCGCCGAAGATGTAGGAGGCGCGCGTGCTGTTGTCCATTACGTAGAGCAAGCCAGCGACGTAGGATTCAGGCAAGAGATGGAGATGCGTTATGGTGAGGATCGCGTGGCCGAACAGAGTGTCGGATCTGCCGCCGGTTTCCACCGTGTTGGCGATGTCAAAGCCTTGGGCGCGACTGGGAAGAGCGGAATAGCGGAATTGATAAGTGCTCCAGAGCACGAGGACAGCGAACAGGCATGCTGCGAACCAGGCAAGAAGGAGACGAGGCAGCGCGAGGCGCGGCGAACGGGAATGGCTAAGGCCGTAATATGCGAGGAATTGGAGCAGCAGAATCAACGGTACGAAGACCGCCGTGTGTTTTGAGGCGAGAGCGAGGCCGAGCGTGAGGCCGAGCAAAAGAAAACGCCAGATTGCGGGCTTCCGTAAAAAACGGTCGGCGCAGAAGACGGTGGCGAAAGTTGTGGCAGCGATGGCCAAGTCGGTTGCTACGAGCGGACCATGAGCGGTCAGGTTCGGCTCGAAGAGAGTGAGAATGGCGGCACAGCCGGCTGCGAGATGGCCGAACCAAACGCGCGTGGCGAAAAAGATGGTGACGAGCAGGAGCATCGGAAAGAACACCGCGACTCTACGCGCCTTGATAAGTATCTGATCCGCGAACTCGCCATTCATCAGGCGATAGCCAGCGGCGATCAACTGCATGTTGTCCGTGATGCCGGTGCCACAGGCGGAGGCGTAAACGTCGAAGCGCCATTTACGCAAGGGCGCCGCGGCGAAGAGCTTTAATAACGGCGGATGCTCAGAATTGATGGCGTAATCGCCGCACTCCCAGTAACGACGGCCAGCAGCGATGTGCATCCCTTCGTCAAATGTGGGCGAATTCGCATGGCTGTAGTGAGACAGAAGGAGCGGGTAGGCGATAAGAGCGAGCACGAAGGCAGCCCAAGCGAAGTTTCGCTGCCAATTCTTGCCCGAGTCAAGGATGGGGGTCGTGATCACGCGCAATCTGGTCTCTGCCCAACGGAGGTTATTCGGTCATCGGTAGAGACGCCGCAGACCTTGGATTTGTCACGCTACGGTTTACCGTGTCCACTGATCAGCGCCAGTCTTCGATTCGTAGAGCGGGACGCGAGCGAGCTCCTTCACGTTGCTTGTGACCAAGGTGGCGTCCAGACTCAGTGCCCGGGCCGCGATGAAGGTCTCGAGCGCTAGAATGGAAAGACCGGGATGCGGCCCGTTCGTGTGCGCGGTTTGCGCGGGACTTGCATGATTTCGCCACCAATCTTCCCCCGGCTACTTGATACATATCTCATGACATGTATCAAAGACGGGCCGGTCAAGCCGTGGGTTTGTCGGGGACGGGTTGCGTGGCGAGGAAATCGACGGCGAAGCGCAGGGAATAGGAGGCGAGCAGTTGCTCGATGCGAGCGGCTGAGGGCGATTTCAAGATGAATCCGGCGTGGTGGTATTTCTTGATGCGCTCGACAATCTCGGGATCGGTGTAGGCGGAGGTGTCTGGTTCTTGCTGACGAGCGAGGGAGACGATCACGCCGGCATAATCTTCGCGGGCTTGTGGAAGTTGGTAGAGCATCTTCCCTGCGGTGACTTCGAGGTGGGCCCACTCCCGCCACAGGTTGATGCCGGTGGCAGTTTCGACCATGTTGGAAATGTAGGCGCCGCCGACGCGAGCGGCGACTTCGAGGAAGTAGATCCGATTGTCGCTATGTGCTTTGAGAAATTCGGCGTGGGTGACGCCACGTACGAGACCCAAGCGTTCGATGAGTTTCCCATGGATTTCTTTCAGGGCCAGAGTGTCGGCCGAATCGCGAGGCATGGTGCGTGTGGTGAAGACACCACCTTGATGCGAGACGTCGAGCGGCGGAGCGCCGTAGGTGTGGGCTTCGGCGAAGAGGACTGCGCGTTCGGAGACGACGCCGTCGACGTGGAAGACGCTGCCGGAGATGAATTGCTCGAGAAGGTATTCGGACTGGCGATCGCCTAGCTGGTCGAGCCAGGGCCAGAGCTCCTCGGAGGACTGGATTTTTTTCATGCCGATGCCAGAGGCCTGGGAGCGCGGCTTGAGGAGCCAGGGGCCGGAGACGTGAACCATGAATTCGCGAAGGTCCTCGTAGTTGAGGATGGGCACGAATTCCGGGACGAGGATGCCCGATTCGCGGGCTTGGGCGCGCATGGCGAGTTTGTCTCGGAAATAGCGGATGGTAGTGAGACCGATGCCGGGAAGGCGGAGATGTTCGCGCAGGGCGGCGACGTTTTCCATGTCGAATTCGTCAAGCGCAACGATGCGATCGATGTGGCGGGTACGGGCGGCGTAGCTGACGGCGTGGATCAGATCGGTGAGCGGCAGTTCGTCGGGCATGAAGAACATTTCGTCGATTACGTCGCGGGGCCAGTCGGCGTTTCGGAGTCTTTCTTGGGTCAGCAGGAGGACGGTGCAGCCCAGATTTTTGCAGGTGCGGAGGAATTCCTGGCCTTTTTCGTAGGAAGAGACACAGAGGATGGTGATGGGCCGCGCGGCTGCCATGGTTGACGTTGACGCGCCTGTTTGAACCCAAGCTGCCGGCTGCGCGCCTCGGTACGCTGGCGGATTATATATGGGTTTGGTTCGAAATTGGGTACGCGTCAAGTGATGCGAGGAAACGGCCGGCCTCAGAAGGCGGGGGCCCTACAAAGCTACCGCGGGGGGAAAAGGAATTGGAGGAAGGGGTCGACGCGGCGGGACCAGGCGGCCTCGTTGTGTTCGGCGCCTTCGACGCGTTCGTAGTGGAGAGTGCTGCCGGGCTGCCAGCCTTTGTGGATGAGAATGTCGCGGAAACGTTCGACGTCGTCGACGATACGCGGGCCTTCGCGGGTGCCGATGTCGAGCCAAATTCGGGGAAGCGGTTGAACCGGTGCGGTTGCGGCGAAGCGCAGGATGACGCGCTCGTTCCACCAGACCGAAGGCGAGAGAGCGACGATTTTCCCGAAGATTTCTGGTTGTTTCAAGCCAAGATAGAGAGAGACGAGGCCGCCGAGCGAGGAGCCTCCGATTCCGGTGTTTTCCGCGGCTTGCTGCACGCGATAGTGCTTGTTCACGAAGGGGCGCACTTCTTCCAAGAGAAATGTGCCGTAACGATTTGCGCGGCCACCGCCGAGACGCGGCATGCGCGTAGGAGTGTACTCGCCGAGGCGCTGTTTGCCCGCGTTGTAGATGCCAACGATGATGAGGGGCTCGACACGGCCGTTGTTGATGCAATCGTCGGCAGTCTGTCCCACGTGCCAGTCCATGCCCGGAACGAAGGAGGTGGTGCCATCGAAGAGATTTTGACCGTCGTGGAGATAGAGGACGGGAAAGGCGCGCTGGAGGTGCGCGTCGTAGCCGGGGGGAAGATAGACGATGAGATCGCGCTTGTTGCGCAGGAATCGCGACGGAAACTGCTGGTGCTTGATCAGGTTGGGCGAACTCACGGAGTGATGATCACTAGAAGATCTTTGGCCTCGACGTGTTGGCCAGGGGTCACGAGCAGCTTCGTGATTTTTCCGGTGATGGGCGCGTAGATATTGGATTGCATTTTCATGGCTTCGAGTGTGAGAAGTTTAGCACCACGCTCGACCGGGTGGTTGGCTTGCGCGGCGATGCTGCTAATCAAGCCTGCGGTCGGCGCGCCGACGTGACCGGGATTGCCGACGTCGGCCTTGGGATGGCTGCGTTCGACGACACGCAAGGAGCGGTCGCGGACGTTGACTTCGCGGGGTTGGCCGTTCAGTTCGAAGAACAAGGTGCGGGTACCGTCGGGATGGGCGTCGCTCGTGGTGAGGAATTTCACGATCATGGTTTTGCCATGTTCGATGTCGATGGTGATTTCCTCGCCGGGCTTCAAGCCGTAGAAGAAGGCGGGCGTCGGTAAGACGCTGACGTCCGAGTAAGATTGGCGGAAAGCGTCGAATTTCTGGTACACCTCGGGATAGAGAAGGTAGCTCAACATCGCGTCACGCTTGACGACATGACCTACCTTTTTTTGTAACTCTTCGCGGGTGGCATCGAAGTCCGCGGGCGGCAAGCTGGCGCCCGGCCGTCCCTTCAACGGAGCCTGGCCGCGCAAGATAATTTTTTGCAATTTCTTAGGCCAGCCGCCGGGAGGAAAGCCGAGAGCGCCGGAGAACATTTCCACGACGGAGTTTGGAAACGAGACGTCATGGTGCTCGTCGAGCTTCAGGAGATCGGCCGGTTTTAGTTCGTTGGCGAGAAGAAAGAGGGCCATGTCTCCGACGACCTTGCTCGAGGGCGTTACTTTTACGATGTCGCCGAAGAGTTGGTTCACTTCGGCGTACGTTTTTTCCACTTCGCGCCAGCGATGGCCGAGGCCCATGGCGGCAGCTTGTTCACGAAGATTGGTGAATTGACCGCCGGGAATTTCGTGTTCATAGAGACGCGCGGAGCCGGATTTAGGGCCGGAATCGAATGGCAAGTAGTGGCCGCGGACAACTTCCCAGAAGTCAGAGCACTCGTTGAGAGCGGCGATATCGAGTTGCGTGTCTCGCGAGGTGTTGGCGAGCGCTTCGACGATGGAGTTGAGATTGGGCTGGCTGGTGCCGCCACTCATGGAGGCGATTGCGGCGTCGGCAACGTCGACGCCCGCATCCGAGGCTTTGAGGAGAGAAGCGGAATTGATGCCGCTGGTGTCGTGGGTGTGAAAGTGAATGGGGATGCCGATCTCTTCGCGGAGCGCTTTGACCAGAGCGAATGCGGCGTAGGGACGGCAAAGACCGGCCATATCTTTGATGGCCAGGAAGTGCGCGCCGAGCTTTTCGAGCTGCTTGGCCATTTTCACGTAATAGTCCAGCGAATATTTGGGACGGCGTTTGTCGAACAGGTCGCCGGTGTAACAGATGGCGGGTTCGCAGACTGCGCCGGTCTCCAGAACTGCATCGATCGAGACGCGCATGTTTTCGATGGAATTGAGGGAATCAAAAATACGGAAAATGTCGATTCCCTGCTCGCAAGCTTCGCGAACGAAATCGACAATCACATTGTCGGGATAAGAGGTGTAACCGACGGCGTTCGCACCACGCAGCAACATCTGAAAGCAGATGTTGGGGACGCGCTGGCGCAATTCGCGGAGACGCTGCCAGGGATCTTCGTGGAGGAAGCGCATCGAAGTGTCAAAGGTGGCGCCGCCCCACATTTCCAGACTGAAGAGGTTTGGCAGGCGTTGCGCTACGGCGCTGGCGGTGGCGAAAAGATCGTAGGTGCGGACGCGCGTGGCCATCAGCGATTGGTGCGCGTCGCGAAAGGTGGTGTCCGTAACCAGCAGGCGTTTTTCCTTGCGCGCCCATGCTGCAAATTTTTCCGGGCCAAGTTTCTGCAAGAGCTGGCGTGTACCTGCGGGCGACGCGACACCCGGAAGGGAAGGCAAGGTCGGTTTTTCGATGCTTTGCGGCAGCGGCTTCCCCTTCACTTCGGGATTGCCGTTGAGGATCACGTCTCCGAGATAAGAGAGAAGCTTGGTGGCGCGGTCGGCGCGGCCGGAAAACCGGAAGAGTTCAGGAGAGTCATCGAGGAACGAAGTGGTGACTTCGCTAGAGCGAAAGGCCGGATGGTTGACCACGTTTTCGAGGAACGGAATATTTGTTTTTACGCCGCGGATACGGAATTCGCGGAGGGCGCGGTCCATGCGTTGGCAGGCTTCGGGCAGATTGGTGCCCCAGGCGGTGACCTTCACGAGGAGCGAATCGTAGTAGGCCGCGAGCAATGCGCCGGCGTAGGCGGTGCCGCCGTCGAGGCGAATGCCAAAGCCGGCGGGCGAACGATAAGTGGAGATGCGGCCGTAGTCAGGAGCGAAATTCTGCTCCGGGTCTTCGGTGGTTACGCGGCATTGAAGCGCGGCGCCGTAGAGCGGGATCTTTTCCTGTTTAGGAAGCGACAGAGGCTCTTCGTGTAGCTTGTGTCCCTGGGCGACGAGGATTTGCGCTCGGACGATGTCGATGCCGGTTACAACTTCGGTGACGGTGTGTTCGACCTGGATGCGCGGGTTGACTTCGATGAAATACCATCTCTCGGCGTCGACGTCGAAGAGAAACTCCACGGTACCTGCATTGCGATACTTGGCCTGGCGCGCAATTTTCAGCGCGGCGTCGCAAATCTCCGCACGGATGCGGTCCGGCAGATTCAACGCGGGCGCGACCTCGACGACTTTTTGGTGACGGCGCTGGACGGAGCAGTCGCGCTCGTAAAGGTGCAGCAGGTTGCCGTGTTCGTCGGCGAGAATCTGGACTTCGATGTGGCGAGCGCGTTTGAGATATTTCTCGAGGAAGACGGAGGCATCGCCGAAGGCAGATTTGGCTTCGCTCTGTGCTTCTTCGAGGCGCGCTTCGAGCTGAGCGGAATCGTGAACGACGCGCATGCCGCGGCCGCCGCCACCCATGGCCGCTTTTACGATGACAGGAAAACCTATTTCGGCGGCAACTTTTTGGGCTTCGGCTGGAGACGAGACGGGATTTTCCGTTCCCGGCAAAACGGAAACGCCTGCGGCGGCCGCTAAGCGCCGTGCGGCCGTTTTGTCGCCAAGTAGCTCCAGGAGTTCCGGCGTGGGACCGACGAACGCGAGACCGGCTTTGGCGCAGGCTCGCGCGAGCGCCGGATTTTCCGAAAGGAAGCCGTAACCGGGATGGATGGCGTCGACTTCGTGTTCCTTGGCTATAGCGATGATGCCAAGAATGTCGAGATAGGCTTCGACCGGCCCTTTGCCGGCACCGACCTGATAGGCTTCGTCCGCTTTGAAGCGATGGAGGGCGAGGCGATCTTCCTGGGAATAGATCGCCACGGTACGCAGGCCGAGTTCGTTGGCGGCGCGGAAGATACGGATGGCGATTTCGCTGCGGTTGGCCGCGAGGAGTTTTCGAATGGGTTGGGCTTTCTTCATGCCTATGCGCCGGTCCGTGCGGTCAGAGCAATCCAAAATTCTACATTGTTTTTAGGGAAAAACCATGCCGCTAGGAAATTGTGATGGATCGGATGAAGAAAATGGATGATGAGAGAAGGTGAAAAAAAGCTCGGCCTGAAGACCCGGCCACTACCTCTGCGAGGTGAGAAGGGGCGAGGCGAAGCGAATGGGTACGCCAAAATTCGAACCGCCAAAGCCCCTCACCACCGCAAAGGTGACGCCGATGACTCCGCCCTGGCGGTTGAGGAGCGGTCCGCCGGAGCCGCCCGAGGTGGTCTGCGCATCGTAGACAATTTTGTCCGCCAGGACGTCGCCGACGTGGCCTTGCGTAACCAGCGGGCGGATCAGTTTGCGCCTAGCGAGCTCCGCCAAGATCAGCTTCGGATCGCCACCGCTGACTTTTACAATTTCGGTGACGGTTTCGTCGCCCGCGCGGGCAAGAATCGCGTCAATGCCGGTGGCGTAGCCAAAGCTGATTAGCGCGTCGCCGCTGACAGCGGCTTCTTTACGATTGTCCAACTTGAGAACCGGCCGCTTCAGTTCCGTCAGATCACCGTGGACGACCGCAAGATCGGCGTCTTGTGAAATTTGCGAAATTCCGACCGGCACACCGTTGGCTACGCCCGGGAAATAGGCCGTCATATCTGCAATCACGGGTTCGAGACCTTGCTTTACCGCATCGCTCAGCTCGTTGTTCATCCACCAGGGTTGCACGACGTGATGGTTGGTAAGGATTTTGCCTACACCGGCGATGAAGCCGCTGCCGAAAAAGTCCGCACGGACTTCGGGGGCGCGGCCCTCCGTGGTGTAAACAGTGTTGCCATCGCTGTCCTTCAGGGGGGTGCCATCTGCATCGATGCCGCCGTAGCGCAAACGCTTTCCTGAGTCTTTTTCGTTGAACGCCACGGAAACGTGCAGGAGGCAGACGCTGGGTGCGTAATCGCGAATGACCACTTCCGCTGCTTGCGAACTTCCTTCCAACTTGGTTAGGCGGTCCGTGGCTTCGGCGAGCTGGTGGCGTAGCTCGGTGACATCGGCGCCATCGGGAGTAGAGATTTTCTTACGAAGCGCTTCGGCCTGTTGCTGTAACTGCTCTTTCTGCTGTAGCAGATCCGTATTGGCGGGATCGCCGCGCAATCGGCGCGCGGAGGCTAAGAGCTGCTGCTCATTCTGGACGTTGTGCTCGAGTTGCGAGATCAGGGTGTAGGCGCGCCGGGATTCCTTCTCTGCTTTGTGGGAAAACACAAAAAAGATTGCGGCGATGACGAGTGCCAGACCGAGGAGCGTTCCCACGCCGATCTTGAGAATGCGTTCGAGAGAGAACGCATCACGAGTCATTTTTTCCGTGACGGCGAGCGCCTGGAAGGCGGTCTGAGAGACCTGGTAGCTTTCCTCGGCGTTGCGGACGCGGCGCTCCAGGTCTAGGAAGGCCCGCTTTTGGCGCAACTGCGCGCGCATGCGCGCTAACAGCTCTTGATCGTCCCAGGGAATGGAGAGGACATCGTCGGCGCCCTGATCGGTCCACAGCGCCCGCTGCGTCGAATCGCCGCGGGTGAGGAGGAGAATGCGGGGGCGGTCGTCGACGGTGGAGGATTGGGGAAAGGTGAGCAAGCCACGGATGGCAGAGTCAAGCAAGCCGTCGGCCACGATGACGATGTGTCCAAAATCGGCGCCGCGAACGACTGACGATGCGTTTTCCGGCGAGTCCGCGGGGGCAACGACGTACGCTTCGGCTTCGAGCAGGCCGCGGAGACGATCGCGCAGTTCGGCGTCGGCAGAGACCAACAACACATTTTCCAGGGAAGAGGACAAAGCCAAGCCTCCGACATCTGCGCAGTTACTCCCCCTCGGGAGCGGGAAGTTTACCCTAAATTGTTTAGACGCGCGAAGGAAAGCGGATGGAGACAGGAATTTTTCAGATCGCGGAAGCGAAAAACGGCCCACCTCCGATGGCCGCCCCGGCAAAGGCGAGCCCAAGACGCGCTGACAAGCTCGGCTTAGTACTTGCGGAGTACGCCGATGACGCGGCCCTGCACTTTTACGTCGATGGCAGGGAGAATTATTGGAGCCATTTCTGAGTTGGCGGGCTGGAGCCGGATTTTGCCGGAGCCTTCGCGATAGAAGCGCTTCAGGGTGGCTTCGTCTTCGCCGACGAGGGCGACGACGATATCTCCGGCGTTGGCTACTTGAGTTTGTTCGCAGACCACGAAATCTCCGTCCATGATGTGGTCCTCGATCATGGAATTGCCTTTTACTTGAAGGACGAAGGAGTTGCCGCCACGGGCGAAATCACCGAGAGAGATGGTTTCGCGTTCTTCGACAGCCTCGAGCGGTCGACCGGCTGCGATACGGCCGACGAGAGGCAGCTCCTGCACGCGGCGTTCGATGACCTGTTCTTTTGGCGTTTTTGGTAACTGGACAATTTCAATGGAGCGGCTCTGGTTGTAGCCGCGGCGGATGAAGCCTTTCTTTTCGAGCGTGGTGATGTGCTTGTGGACGGTCGCAAGCGAAGTCAGTTTCAAACCTTTGCCGATTTCTTCAAAGCTCGGCGCGTAGCCGTGACGAGTCTCAAAGGCAACGAGGTAGTCTAAAACTTCCTTTTGGCGTTTGGTGAGGGCCATACAAGCCTCCGTTCGTCTTTTGGCGCTTCCGGACAGCGAAAGCTTCCCCACTCTAGGCGAAAAGAAAGCGAACGTCAAGTGGCGTTTTGACCACGCGGGCACTCTGCTCGTACTATTCACGCTCTGCCCCCTGTGTTGTCATTGTGAGAGCAATGGCAAATCCTCGCTCCGCGGGTGTCACCGCAGCAGCCACGTTCGCGATTCTGGTCTGCACGACTGCGTTCTTCTTCTGGGGGAATGTTCTGCTGACATTGGTGAATTCCCCACCCGATAACAGTGGGAGGCACGTCTACCAGACGAATCCGGTTTTCGTCCTGGCCGTTGCCCTGATTCCCTCTACATTGATCGCTCTTGGTGTCCGCGTGGGAATTGGATTGTTTCAACTGAAAGATTGGGCGCGGATCGGTGCCCTGATTTGGGCAGCCATTGCTCTCGTGTTTTCTCTCAGCATCGTTGCGTTCCGTCCATTCGAAACGTTCTTCATCTCGGATCGATTTGTAGGGCCGCTGGTATCGCTGAAGCAACTGATCGCCATCGCGTTCATTATCTTGTCGTTGCCGGTGAGTGTGTGGTGGCTGTTTCTGTTCCGAATGAAGAGCGTGAAAGCGCAATTCGCTCACGCGGAGGGGGACGAGGCTACCGAAAAAATGGCTTCGTGATTTCATTTCCTGGGATGCCGCCCATTCGCGTTGTGCAAACGGACAAATTCCCAGGCGAACTCTGTGCCCAGCCTCTGTGCTATTCTAAAGAAGTTAGCCCTGGCAGCAGCCCGGCGCAGACCGTGACCTTACACCGTGACACCGTGCAGCTACACTCGAGGGCTACCCTCCTCTGAGCGCGGGTGAGGAGTACCCATGGATGGGAGTCGAACAGCAAGATGTCCACACTGATGGAAGTTCCTGCAAGTAAATCCAAACGGGAGGTCCTTGATCAGGCGGTGGTCCGTTTTGCTGGCGATTCCGGCGACGGAATGCAAGTCACGGGCAACCAGTTTACAAATACCGTAGCACTCTATGGCAACGATATCGCCACATTTCCGGACTATCCCGCCGAGATTCGGGCTCCGGCGGGAACGTTGCCGGGGGTCAGCGGCTTCCAACTGCATTTTTCGTCAGGCGAAGTGCACACGCCCGGGGATTCGGTCGATGTGCTGATTGCGATGAACCCGGCGGCACTGAAGGTGAATATTGCGGACCTGAAGCCGAACGGCATCCTGATCGTCAACTCCGATAGTTTCGAAGAGAACGACCTGCGCAAAGCCAAGCTGAGTGTCAATCCCATGGAGGATCACTCACTCGACAAGTTTCGCGTGTTCCCGGTGGAGCTGCAAAGGCTCACGCGTGTAGCGCTGCAGCATCTGGGCCTAGATGCCAAGGCTTCGGACCGCTGCAAGAATTTCTTTGCGCTTGGCATGTGCTACTGGCTCTACAACCGTTCGATGGAGCCGACCGTCCGGTGGATCGACGACAAGTTCAAGAAGAAGCCGCTGCTGGTGGAAGCCAACAAGCTGGCGCTGAAGGCCGGCTATTCCTATTGTGAGGCGACCGAAGCGTTTCAGATCAGCTACGAGATTCCTCCCGCGCAGTTGAGCCCCGGGTTATATCGAAACCTGAGCGGAAATCAGGCGCTGGCGATGGGATTTGTGACCGCAGCGCAGAAAGCGGGATTGAAGCTTTTCCTCGGGAGCTATCCGATCACGCCGGCTTCGGACATTTTGCACGAGCTTTCGCAGTACAAAGAGTTCGGTGTGCTTACCTTTCAGGCAGAGGACGAGATTGCGTCGATTACTTCGGCGATTGGGGCCGCGTACTCCGGCGCGCTGGCAATTACGACGACTTCCGGCCCCGGCATGGCGCTAAAAACGGAAGCGCTAGGGCTTGCGGTTGCAACCGAGCTGCCTTTGGTAATTTGCGACATTCAGCGGGGCGGACCGTCTACTGGCTTGCCGACAAAGACGGAGCAGGCGGACTTGTTGCAAGCGTTCTTCGGACGAAATTCCGAAGCGCCGATTCCGGTGCTGGCTGCGGCGACGCCGGGAGATTGTTTCTGGATCGCGGTGGAAGCGAGCCGCATCGCCATGAAATACATGGTGCCGGTGATCGTTCTGTCGGACGGCTACCTGGCGAACGGCGCGGAACCATGGCGGATTCCGAACCTCGACGACATTCCCGGGATCCCCGTGAAATTCGCGACGAATCCTGAGGGATTCCAGCCTTATAAGCGCGACCCGCAAACGCTGGCGCGGCCGTGGGCCATTCCCGGTACGCGTGGACTGGAACATCGCATCGGTGGACTGGAAAAGCAGGACGTTACCGGGAACATCAATTATGAGCCGCTGAATCACGAAAACATGGTGCGCATTCGCGCGGCGAAGGTCGAAGCGATTGTGCAGGACATTCCGAACCTGTTGCCGAATGGCGATCCCGAGGGAGATCTGCTGATCGTGTCTTGGGGTTCGACGTTTGGCGCTATTACTCAGGCGGTGAATGGGCAGCGCGCGAAGGGCCGGAAGATCGGACACCTGCACTTGCGCTATCTGAATCCGCTACCGGCGAATGTGGGCGATATCCTGAGGAGATACAAGAAAGTGCTGGTGCCCGAGCTGAATATGGGGCAACTGCTTTGGGTTCTGCGCGCGAAGTTTTTGGTGAATGCGGTGGGGCTGAACAAGATTCAGGGCCGTCCCTTCAAACAAGCCGAACTCGATCAGAAGATCGAAGAAATGTTGGGGCTGTAGGAGACCGCCATGACCACGACTGCTCTTCCCACTCTTACAAAGAAGGATTTCCAGACAGACCAGGAAGTTCGCTGGTGCCCGGGTTGCGGCGACTACGCCATTCTTGCGGCGGTGCAGGCGGTGTTTCCGGAACTGGGGATCGCGCGCGAAAACTTTGTGATCGTTTCCGGTATTGGCTGCTCGAGCCGGTTCCCTTATTACATGAATACCTTCGGGTTCCACACCATCCACGGGCGCGCACCCGCGGTTGCAACCGGGATCAAAGCGAATCGTCCGGATTTGGAAGTGTGGGTTGTGACCGGAGACGGCGACGCACTGTCCATTGGCGGTAACCACACGATGCACATGCTGCGGCGAAACGTCGGGATCAAAATGCTGCTGTTCAACAACCGCATTTATGGGCTGACCAAAGGACAGTATTCGCCTACGTCTGAATTCAAGAAAATCACGAAATCGACGCCGTACGGGTCGCCGGACCGTCCGTTCAATCCGGTTTCTCTTGCCATTGGCGCGGAAGCGACTTTTGTGGCCCGTTCCGTGGACGTTTTCCAGGCACATCTGAAGGACACGCTAAAGGCCGCCGCGGCTCATCACGGGTCGGCGTTCGTCGAAATTCTGCAAAACTGCAATATCTTCAACGACGGGGCATGGACCGGCTTGACGGAAAAAGAGGCGCGCAGCGAGCAGGTTCTGCAACTCGAACATGGCAAGCCGCTTATTTACGGCAAGAAACGCGACAAGGGTATTCGCCGCAAGCCGGACGGAGACATTGAAGTGGTGCAGCTCGGCAACGGCATTTCGGAATCCGATCTGGTCATTCACGATGCCCACCATCCGCGCCCGTCCTACGCCTTTCTGCTTTCGCACATGGAAGGACGACCGGGATTCCCGACTCCGATCGGTGTTTTTCGCGATTGGGATGACCTGCCGCGTTATGAAGATGTGATCAATGAACAGGTCGAAGAGGTGATCCGGAAGAAAGGCCCCGGGGACCTGACCAAGCTGTTGCGCGCCGGAGACACCTGGGAAGTGAAGTAGTAGCAAACGGCATTCGTCCCGCAATATTTACAATTCAACAGCAATTTCCGCCGTTGGGTGGAAATGGAACCGGTCGAGACCTCCGCCATCCGAGCGGATTTCTTGCGTTGGATGAAACCAACTTTCCCGCGCTTCATCCAACAGATGCAGTTACAATCTTTCCCATGGATTCGACTCCAAAACTAGTTCCGTTTTCGCCGCTCGGTGACGCCGATCCGGTCCCGCCGAGCTTCTATGTCGAGAAACCGGAGCAGGTGAAGACTCTAGCGCTGCTGTATGAGATCAGCCATGAGCTGACGTCGATTTTGGATCGCGAGGAACTGTTGCTGCGGATCGCCGAGCGGGTGAAAACCCTGGTCGACTACCAGGTGTTTACGGTCATGCTATGGGATGAAGAAGCGCAGATGCTGGAGAGTGTTTTTTCCAAGCGTTTCGGAAGTGCGCTACCTTCGCGCTTTCAGCTGCCGTTGAACCAGGGCATCACCGGCATAGCGGCGGCCGAACGGCGCACGATTCGGGTGGTCGACGTGCGGCTGGACCCGAGGTACCTGCGGTGCGAAAACGATGTGGAGGTGCGGTCGGAGTTGGTGGTGCCGTTACTGCGGCAGAACCGCTTGATCGGCGTGCTGGATCTGGAGAGCACGGAACCGCATGCGTTTACCGCGGAGCACGAGCGGCTGTTGAACATTCTAGGGTCTTACATCGCGGTGGCGCTGGAAAATGCGCGGCTCTTTGAACAGTCACGCGAGAATCAGACGCGGCTGCAAAATGATCTGGAAACGGCGCGGGAAATTCAGCGGCAGTTGCTGCCCTCTGGGGCGCGCGAAGTGCCCGGGCTAGATGTTGCCACGGCGTATGTGCCCGCACGAGAGTTGGGCGGAGATTTTTACGACCTGCTGCCGTATGGCGTTGGGCGATTGGCGATTGTGAACGGCGACGTATCCGGAAAGGGGACGGCGGCGGCGCTATTTGGTTCGCTGGCCATCGGGATTCTGCGGGAACTGGTGCACGACAGCGAAGCTTCGGCGGCGGAAATGCTGCAGCAGTTGAATGAACGCCTGCTGGCCGCGCGGCTGGATGCGCGGTTTGTCGCCATGCACTTCGCGATTTACGACGCGGCGCTGCGCGAGCTGAATGTTGCCAATGCCGGCGGAACATTGCCTCTGCTGATTCGCGCCGGCCAGGTGACCGAAATTAATGTGACCGGGATGCCGTTGGGACTTATTCCCGAAGCGGAGTTCGATGAGAAGACGCTCAGTTTGTTTCCCGGTGATATTGTGGTGTTCGCTTCCGATGGCATTCACGAATCCATGAACAAGGATCAGGAAGAGTTCGGATCGGATCGCCTGAAGGCGCTGCTCGCGACGGTTGTTCCCGAGGATCCCGGCTATACCGTTGCACAAAGGATTGTGAAAGCGACGGATGAACACACGGGTTTGGGAAGGCCGGCGCACGATGACAGAACACTGCTGATTCTGCGGGTGACGGAAGACCCGGAAGCAGATTTTTCCAAGTTGCCGATCATTTACTAGCGATTCTTACTAGCGATTTTGATGGGTTGCTTCAGGGGCTAAAAACCCGTTTCAGATGAAGCCTTAGTGCGGCTAACGCCGCCACCACCTAAAGAAGAAGAGTAATGAAATCTGGAGAGCGGTGCGGGGGCAGCGTTTGTCGCTACACGGCTATTTGGTGAGGTTCTGCGCTATCATCTCGCTTGCGTGCCGACTCGTTGTTTTCGCTTTGGGATAAGGGCTTGCCAACGGCGGAAGGACCCGGCTCGAGAAGGCGGCCACGACAACGGCAAGCCCAAGACCCACACGCGAAAAGGGTGTGTGGGTCACCCTTCACCCTCGAAGCAAAGAAAGAGAGATTCCTCGCGGCGCAGACTCCATTCGGAATGACAGGTGTCTGGCTGGGAGTTAGCAAAAGGTCAGGAGGTCCTGTGTCGCTTGATCCGGTGAATATTGTGCCGTGGAGTGCGGACTGGTTGTGGAGCCTACCTTTGAGCGTTGTGACCGTGGTGCTTCATGTGGTTGGACTCTTTGTCATCCGGCAGAGATTTGACCGCGTGTTGATTCATGCGAGCCAACGGCGGATGAGAATCACCGCTTTGCTCTTCATGGCGGGCACCACGGTGTCGGTTACTTTGTTGCATGGACTGGAGTCTGCGATTTGGGCCGTAGGGTTCCGATTGCTTCACGCGTTGCCCGACAAAAAGTCGGCAATGCTTTATTCTTTGAGCGCCATGACGACGTTTGGCCATTCCGGATCGACGCTGGAACCTCACTGGCAGCTTATGGGAGCGCTGGAAGCGCTGAATGGACTGATTCTGTTTGGTTTGTCGACGGCATTCCTTTACGGGATTCTGCAGGAAGCTTGGGTGCGCCTTGGGTATAAGGTGATGTCCAAGGCGGTTGCGTAGGGCAAGGAACGACCGGCCTCAGAAGGCGCCTGCTACAAGAATTGGTCACGGCTTCGATTTCAGGAAGGTGCCTTTTTCGAGGTCATGGAAGGCGTCGCGGAGCTGCTCCTGGGTGTTCATTACGATCGGGCCGTACCACGCGACGGGTTCTTCGAGCGGCTTGCCGGAAACCAGCAGGAAGCGGATGCCATCGTCGCCCGCTTGGACCATCACTTCATCGCCTCGATCGAAAACGACGAGTGAGCGGTTGTCGGCCTCCGATGGAGGATTTGTATCGGCCCAGCTGACGGGTTCGGTCGGGACGGAGAGAGGGTCGGAGGCATTGCAGAATTTTCCGCCTCCGGCAAACACGTAGGCGAAGGCATGGCGTGTTGTTTCGACGGGCAGCACTTTCCTTTTGCCCGGAGGAACGGACACGTCCAGATAAATCGGATCGGCGGCGATTCCGTCAACCGGTCCTTTGGTGCCCCAGAAATTGCCGCAGACCACGCGCACGTGGGTGCCGTCATCATCGGTGACTTCGGGAATGTCCGGCGATTTCACTTCCTGATAGCGCGGCGACGTCATCTTCAGCGAGGAAGGCAGGTTCGCCCACAATTGAAAGCCGTGCATACGGCCGGCGGGATCGCCCTTCGGCATTTCCTGGTGAATGATGCCGCTGCCTGCGGTCATCCACTGCACATCGCCAGAGGCGATGGCGCCGCGATTGCCGAGGCTGTCGCCGTGTTCGACCGTCCCTGCGAGAACGTAGGTAATGGTTTCGATCCCGCGGTGCGGATGCCACGGAAATCCCGCGAGATAGTCTTCCGGAACATCGTTGCGAAAATCATCCAGTAACAGGAATGGATCGAAATCGGAAGTGTTTCCGAAACCGAAAGCTCGTCGCAGATGCACGCCGGCGCCCTCGCGCGTTGGCTTTGAGCGGACTAGCCGCTTTACAGGTCGAATGGACATGAGTACCTCTCCGGCGAAAGTCTGCAGCGTCGCGGTGGAAACGTCAATCCTCTTGGGTGAGTGCCAGCGGTTTCGGAACTTCATAGGACGCAAGGTAAGAAGGTGTGCCGGAAGTAATATTTCTTGCACACTTACTGAGGGTAATGAAACAGGTCTATTTTCAGACAGATCTTCTAACTCGAGGTTCAAAAATGAATCTCGAACGCGTTCGCGACCACTTTATTATCTGCGGATACGGTCAGGTCGGCCGCACCGTCATCGAGCAATTGAACCGCGACCAGATTCCCTATGTATTGATCGAAACCAACGAAGGACTGTACCGCCAGCTCCTTCACGAAGGCGCGCTGGTGCTCAACGACGACGCCAAACGCCACAGCGTGCTCGAGGAAGCGGGCATCGCGCGCGCCCGGGCACTCTGCGTGGTGATCGACAACGACGCCGAGAATCTCTATATCACCGTGACCGCGAAGTCGCTTAACCCGAAATTGAAGGTCATCACCCGCGCCGGACAAGAACGTTATGCCGAAGCCATGCATACTTCCGGCGCCGATGCCGTGGTCATTTCCGAATTCGAGGGAGGCAAACTCGCCGGCGAGTTGATCCGCAGATATGCGGTGTCCGGATCTTAAGACTTCGCGTCGTTTTTCTACTTCAGCGGCAAACGGGCGGCGATGAACTCAGCCCCGCGACTGGCGGCCGGCGGATCGAGATTCGCTAACACGGCAATCACGTAGCCGGATTCCGGACAGATTTTCAATTCGCCATTCATTCCGGGTGCACCTCCACCATGGCCGAAACAGCTCATTCCTCCTTCATCCCGTATCGCGAATCCATATCCATATTCCTTACCATTCGGGCGATCCGTTCTTCCCTTCGTCAGCATTTCGGTGTGCGCCGCGTCGAGGAGTCTGTGATTCTCGAGGGCCGTGGCGAAGCGGAACAAATCCTCGACGGTGCAATACCCTCCGCCGGCAGAAGTGCCGCGCCACGGCAGCGTGTCTGTGTTCGGCGCCCACGGACCGGGGCCTTCCTTCGTATATCCAACGGAGCGGCCGGGCACGGCTTCGTTTTCCGGCAAGGAATCGGTCATAGTCATCCCGGCGGGTTTGAAGATATGCTCGCGCACGTAATCGTAATAGCTCTCGCCGGTGACTTTCTCGATTACGACTCCCAGCAGCAGGAAACCATAATTGCTGTAGTCGAACTGGGTGCCCGGCGCGAATTTTAGCGGACGCTTTTCGTAGAGCTTCACGTAGTCCTGCAACGTTTTGAGTTCCAGGCGGTGAGCGTCGAATTCGGGCCCGAAGAAATCTCCCGTGCCTCCGGTGTGGGTAAGCAGATGCTCGATGGTGACCTTGGAGGCCATGTCCTTGTTTGCGTAGTCCGGCAGGTATTTTCCGAACGGATCGCTTAACTGAAGTTTGCCAGCCTGCACCAGCTGCACGATGGAAACGGCGGTGAACATTTTGTTCATCGAGCCGATGCGGAATTGCGTGTTCACTTGATTAGGGATTTTTTTTTCGCGATCGGCCATGCCGAACGCCTCTTCGAACACGATCTTTCCGCTCTTGGCCACCAGCGCGGTTCCTGAAAAACGGTCGCCGGCGTTTTCTGCCTCCAGGCGCTTGCGGAACAGGGCGAGGGCGTCGGATTCGCTGACGCGCGGAATCGGGTACTCCGGCGGGCGGGGGATGGCCCGCAAATCCATCTTACTGATGCGGTGCGGCGGTTCTGGCTCAACTTCCAATTCCATTCGCGCGAACTGGTCGCTGTCCTTCTCTTTCAACAAAGCCGTGAAGCGCGCCGGCGTGCTTTCCTCCACCTTGATCAATTCAAATCCGCCAGTCATTTGCCGAAAGCCCATCTCGCCGTCGATGTGTTCGACCGAGGAAGGGTGATTTTTTTGGAGATATTCGAGGAGCGTTGCGCGGTCGCCGGAGTTAAACGCGGCGAGCCATGCCTTGGCCTGCTGTTCCGCCGTGGGTACTGCGTTTGGGGCTTGCGCAGGAAGAAGGGAAATCGCTGCCAGCATCAAGGCGCATAGCAACACAGCTCTTTTTCTGTTCTTCCGGTTCACTGTGGCCCCCACGGCACTTAGACGCCGACAAAGGCGATTGGTCAACTCACGGCCGCTGTCAAGGCAGGGTGCCCGTTTCGAGAACAAAGAGCAAGGGATCACCTGAGTTCGGAATTACGAAGACGGCCGTGCCGTTTGTCACCAGAGGGAATTTTCCGCCGGCGAGGTTGCCAGAGCCATCCGAGTTTATGGCGATTGACCCAGTAGCTGGAATGCTGGGGACGGTTCCGGTCGACTGTGCAGTGAGGGTGTAGCCGCCGGCTGCATCGAAAGTGAACAAACCGAGGAATGCGCCGTTCGATCCGTCCACATCTTCCTGGGTGCCCGCCGCGTAGTTTCCCGTGACGTTCGCCACGGTGTAGCTCGGCGCGGTGGCCGATTGCGTCACCACGATTCCGGAGCTTGCTTGTGCGTCGGTGCCGATGAGGAACGCGGCGATTTCGTCGTCGGCCGTGGCCCCCGCCGTTAGGTAAAACACAGGGGACGCTGCGGTTAGTCCGGAGATAGAAACGCGGCCTGATGCGGCCTCGACGGTGTAGGTGCTGTTGGTGTACTGGTTGGTAGCGTAGGTTCCGGCGTCGTTTGAATAGAGCGAAGCGGTGGGGATCGCGCTGACGCCGTCGGCGTTGAAGGTGCCAATTTCAGCGATATTGCCTGTCTTTGTTCCGTTCGCCTGAAGGCCTTGCGATGCCAGCAAATAATAGCCGCTCAGTGAAGCTGCGGTGGAGGTCGCGTTAGAAGTCAAGGCTCGACCTGCAAGCAAAGGCGTGGTGCTGCCGGAATTGGCTAAATCAGTGGAGATCAGAAGGAGATCGGAACCGTTCAGGATGTAGTAGGCAAAGTCGAAGGTGAGCTTGCCGGTGGGAGTGGTGGTGAAATAGCTACCAGTACCGCGGCCTGTAGTCGAGTCAATGGTGCTGTTGAGAACGCCGTAGCCTCCCGTCATTTCACCGGAGGAAGTACCGCCGGTATTCAGATCGGCGTAGCCTGCGGAGAGAGTGCCAGAAGTATTTGTGAACGTTCCGGCCATGGCGGTTCGCAGGGCCGTGGCGGAAGCCGTCGCGGTCCAACCGTCGACGCCGAAGGCATAATTGGACTGCAGCGCCGTCAGGACAAAAGCGCTGGGAGTCTGGACATGGATGAGACCGGAGGCACTGGTGCCGCCGCCTGTGTCGTCCGATTCGATGATCCTGCCGACGTGGTAGGTTGTTCCGTCGAAGGCACCCAGGTAGAAGTTGAACTTCACGTTTGCGACCGGGACGGCGGAGATCGCGGGTCTTCTGATTTTTCGGGTCGGCAGCGATACCGCATCGTCAAGCTGGAGTGAAGTTGTCGAGGCTCGGCGCAGGTCCGCGGATGCCAGACCGGAGAAGGCCAGATACAAACAGCCCTGCGCGGAAGAACCGAACGAGTAGGAGCTTGTGGAGAGGTCAACTTGCAGCGGTTCGGGACCGTTGGAGAACCCGTTGTAGTCCGCAGCGGCATTCGTGATGCCGCCGGCTCCGTTCGGCGTGAAGCTGCCGGCGATGTCGATGGGATTGCCGTTGCTGTCGGTGCCTTTGAGAAGAAACGCATATGGGGTTGCGGATGTCAGGGCCGCTTCATGTCCTAGAGTCGTGCAGACCGCGGTAGCCGTGCCGGTGATCGTGATGGTCAACGCAGTAGAGACCGCTGTTGTGTCGTTAACGTCGGTCACGGTGAAGACATAGGGGCCGTATGTCCCCGCAGTTGTCGGCGTGCCGGCGATGGTTCCGTCGCTGGCGATCGATGCGAGGCCCGGAGGCATATTGCCACCGGAGGTTTCCGACCAGCTATACGGCGACGTTCCGCCGGTTGCCGCGAGCTTGGTGGAAAAGGGGGTGCCGACGGTACCGTTCGGAAGAGAAGTGGTGGATACGGCGAGCGAACTGGCGGAGATCGTGATGCTGATGCCGGTGGATGTGGCGGTGTTGTTGGCTGAATCTGTGACTTTAAAAACGTAGGGGCCGAAGGTGCCGGCCTTGGTCGGCGCACCCGAAAACGCTCCCGTGCTGCCAAGGGTGATGCCGCCCGGCATAGCACCGCCGGAGGTTTGCGACCAGGTGTAAGGAGAGGTGCCGCCTGTGGCTTCGAGCATCGCGGAGTAGGGAGTGTTCGTCGAGCCATTGGGCACGGACGTGGTCAGGACGGCGAGGGGAGCGGTCTTAGAGCCTCCGCCGCCGCACCCAGAGATTTGCGCCAACGCGAACAACACGGCCAACAACAGCGCACATGAATAACGACGATGCATTCAGCCTCCTCAGGCCTTTCAAAACTGGAATTTCAAGGTTGGCCACTCTACGGCCGCGCTGCGGACACACGAATTGGAAGGCGTTGCCGCGCTTCGCGTTGTCCGCTGTGATACCCGAATTTCCCACGGCTGGAACTGTTACATTGCCTCGGTTTCCGGGCAATTTCCGTCCGCAGTCCCCCATTTTCCAACGACAACCATACACCGCAAGCAACTATTTTCCGCGTTTCGGCAGCGCGTCTGTTGCGACTCGAGCTGGCAGTTGGTCTCGATTCTGCAGCAACGACAACCATTGCTGGCGCAGCGAAGCAAATTCGGGCCAGTTCTCTTTCGAGACAGGTTCTGACGGCGGCAATCCCAGTTTTTCAAAGTTTAGGAATTGGCCCTTTTGCGAGATACGGAAATCCAGATGCGGACCGGTGGCCAGGCCGGTCATGCCGACGAGGCCAATGGTCTTGCCGATTTCGACGTGCTGGCCGACATGCACGAGAATCCGGGAGAGATGAAGGTACAGAGTTTCGTATCCTTGCGCGTGGGCGATTTTGACCATGTTGCCGTCGCCGCCCTTGCGTCCCGAGAATTCCACGCGGCCGCTGCCGATGGTCTGGACAGGCGTGCCGGTCGGCGCGGCATAATCCGTGCCGAGGTGAGGGCGGTAGATTTTCAAGATCGGATGGAAGCGGGCTTTGCTGAAATGCGAGGTGACGGGCGCCGCGAATTTCAGAGGGGATCGAAGGAAGGCTTTCTGCAGCGATTTGCCGTCCGCGGTGTAATACGCCGCGTGACCCTGATCGTCGTGGAACAGGAGCGCTTGATATTTTTTGCCGTCGTTGTCGTATTCGGCGGCCAGAATGCTGCCGTAGCCGGCAGTTTCGCCGTTCGAATACCTCTTTTTCTCGAGAACGATGCTGAAAGTGTCGCCCTTGCGGGGGTCGGTGTAGAAATCGAGATCGTAGCCGAAGATTTGCGCAAGGCGCATGGCCACTTCGGCGGACTCGCCGACATCTTCGACGGCGTTGAAGAGAGAATCTTCCAGGCGGCCGCTGACTGCGCTGACTTCCACATGCGAGGGGATCGCTTCCACTTCTGCGGAGAAGCCTTCCGTGGCGGGCACAATGTGGAGCATTCGGTCGGGATCGATTTTGTAATTAATCTCCCGCAGTTCGCCGACGACCGAGCGGCCCACAACCAAAGTGTTGCCGGCGCGCAATTGCCGCAGATTGAAGGCGCGCTGCGCGGCGGCAGTGGCTTCGCCGGCTTCTTGCGAGGTCAAACCAAAGCGCTCGAGCGCTGCCGCGAAATTTTCGCCTGAAGGTAACTTTTTCGAGGTGGGCAGGATTACTTGCGAGCGAATGCGATCCGCTTCGGCGCGCGCGACGACGATTTGAGATTGAAATTCGGTTTCGGCTGACTGCCGTTGACGAACGGCGTGGACGTCGACCATGACGCCAGCGACAAGAACAACTCCCACAACCCACAAAAATGCCCGGCTCAAACTTCCCCCCAAACGAATTGCTCTGACGATTCGCCGATTGGCTTCGGGAACGGTCACCCCGCGGCCCCATCAGGATACCGCACGCATCTCTTTTGTCCTAAACCGCCGATGGCGTCAATCTTTGTTGTAGGAGTTGCGCTCAAATCAGCACCCGCGACCTGAGCAATTTCCGCGGCGCTTGTGGGGCAATTTCACATAGATTGTCTCAGTGCCGCATGCAGCTGGCAATGCGGCGCCCCTGCGAGGAGCAGTCCCAGAGAGATTTGTTACTTGCCGGAGGTGTGCCCGGTTGCGACGGTGGTTGTTGTCGCCGCGGCAAAATAATTCTGTTGGCGCAGACGGCGATAGATGCCACCCGCAACTTGGGCGGCAGTGGGACCTTTCACGCGGCGCGTATTCCCGCGGAGCAGCACAGCCAGGGCGATCTTGGGATGCGTTTCGTCGGCATAGCTGACGAACCAGCCGATGCGTGACGGATTGGTGTGGTCGTCGCAGGTGCCGGTTTTGCCAAGCGGGGTTTCGTCGCCGCCGACGTCGTAGCTCAGGCGGCCGGTGCCATAGAGAACGGCAGCGAGCATGCCTTCGCGGACTTCCGGAAGGACGCTGGCGATATTCAGATCGCGTTTTACCTTGGGCTCGAAGTTCTGCACTTCTTCCTGGGTGCGGGGATACTGGAGATAGTAAAGCGTGCCGCCATTGGCGAATGCGGCAGCGAGCGCCGCGAGTTGCAGCGGAGTGATCTGAATTCCTTCTCCGAAGCTGGACATTCTGGCAACGCCGCCGAGAACCGGAGGTTGCGTCGGGAAAGCGCCGGGATGTTCGTCGGGGAGGTTGTAGCCGGACAGTTCGCCAAGACCGAGCAGGCGTCCGTACTTCGAAACGGTGTCAAAACCCATGCGGCGGCCGAGTTCTTCGAAGAACGCGTTATTCGAATGCGCGAGCGCTTCGGTGAGGTTCATGTACTTGCGGCGGCCGACCTTCAACATGGTGTCGTTGGTAATGACGTTTTCTTCGAGCGCGGCGATGGCAATTGTGGGCTTAATGGTCGAGCAAGGAATGTAGCCATCGCTGAAGGCAATCTTTTGATTCACGACGGTCAGGATGCGGCCGGTGTTTGGATCGACGGCAACCACGGAACCGTTGTAACGGCCGAGCGCTTCCACTGCAGCCTGACGGACGATCGGGTCGTCGTAAGTGGGATCGTCAGCGCTGACGGAATCCGCGTAGGTCGGAGCGTAGCCGCGATAGCTTGAGGGAACGAGGTGCTTCTTGGATTTCTTGGACTTTGCTTTCGCACTCGTGCTGACAACGATCGGCTTGCCAGCCGGCTCCGCCGCCGGAAGAGAAACGGCGAGAGAGGTTGTCAACAGCGCTGCAGCTACACTTTTTCTGATGCTCTTAATCATTCGGCCCTTGACTCTGGAGATTGCCAGTTTTTCGTGAAGTGGTGCGACCGGAAGTTACACTGGAGTGGCACACCCGGTCAACACTTTCCATTAGAGCATGCGATGTTCCACAACTCTTGCTGGCTCATTCCACGATACTTATTCGCTTCGCATCGCGCTGCGATCGTCTTCCCCGAGCGCAACGTGTTCTAAACTGAGACGTAGTCTAGCTACATTCCCATTCGGTTGACAATAGTTAAGTAGGACCAGTACGAAATTATGTGCTTTGTTTTGAACGTCTGACCCGCGGGGCAGCCAAATGCTCGGTGGCCTGTCCTGAAGGTCTAGGGACTTAGATGCCGATTGCCAGAAGGATAGCGAGGGGTTTCCGACTGGACATTTTTTGGCACTGTCCAGCAAAGTGAAACGGGCAAAATGAAACGCCTCCCCCGCCCCCCCGCTCTTCCTTCGAAGAACCTGCTGTTCTATCGCGCTGGCCGCGCTTTGCCGTCCGACGCCGTTGCAGCGGCAGCTTTTAATGGTGGTTTTTCAGGCGCGATGTTGGCATGACCGTTCGGCCCGAGAGCCGCGGAGTTCTGGGTGGTGGCGGGAATTTCCATTTTCTTGCGCAAGGCGGTTTCGATTTTTTCGCGGATATCCTTATTTTCTTTCAGAAACACTCGCGCGTTCTCGCGGCCCTGGCCCATTCTTTCTCCGCCAAAACTCAGCCATGTGCCGTTCTTTTCGATGACGCCTTTATCGACGCCCAGATCGAGCAGGTCGCCTTCGCGCGAAATACCCTCACCATAGAGAATGTCGAACTCCGCTTCGCGGAACGGCGCGGCGACTTTGTTCTTTACGACTTTCGCGCGGGTGCGCGAGCCGACGACGCGATCGCCTTCTTTGATCGATTGGATGCGTCGAATGTCAACGCGCATGGAGGCATAGAATTTCAGGGCGCGGCCGCCGGTGGTGGTTTCCGGGTTGCCGAACATGACGCCAATTTTTTCGCGAATCTGGTTGATGAAAATGAGACAGGTTTTTGACTTCGAAACAATCGCGGTGAGCTTGCGGAGCGCTTGCGACATGAGACGCGCTTGCAGGCCCATTTGCGGGTCGCCCATTTCCCCTTCGAGTTCGGCCTTCGGAACGAGCGCGGCTACGGAGTCCACGACGACGACGTCAACGCCGCCGGAGCGGATTAGCGTTTCGGCGATTTCGAGAGCTTGTTCACCGTGGTCCGGCTGAGAAACAAGGAGGTTGTCGACATCTACGCCGAGTTTGCGGGCGTACACAGGGTCGAGCGCGTGTTCCGCATCGATGAACGCCGCTTGGCCGCCGAGCTTCTGGGCTTCGGCGATGATGTGCAGGGTCATCGTCGTTTTGCCGCCCGATTCGGGGCCGTAGATCTCAATCACGCGGCCGCGCGGGAATCCGCCGACGCCGAGCGCGGCATCCAGCGACAAGCATCCGGAGGGGATCACGCTTACCGGCACCAGGACATCTTTGCTGCCCAGCCGCATGATCGAGCCCTTGCCGTAGGATTTCTCGATCTGCGAGATCGCCGCCTCTAGCAACTTCGCCCGTTCGTCTGTCATTTCTCACCTCGGTGGAGGAAATTAGGAATTTCGCGATCGGAATTTGGGCTCGCCCTCAGAGAGCAGCATTGGAACCGTACCCCCTCCGTTGTTCTATCGTAGTTAAGGATTGCCAGCCCCGTTTCCCTTTCGCTAGCATAAATTTTCAACGCCCGCGTTGCCCGGGTTGCAAATCCGAGCGGCCTGAATTTTGAGTTTCTCATGTTCAATGCAGCTTGGACAGGGAGCCGCAAGCCGCTCCCGAGGACCTGTTGAAAACTTACCGGTCTACGATAACGTATACGGCGAACAAAAAGCAAATAGTATTTTCGCTATATGTTCGCCATATCAGGCTTTCTGGGTCGCGGCTGCCCGCGCAGGAAGATGCAAGGAGCCTGACTTCGAAACGGCGGTACCGGCCGGGGATGATGAGGACGAGGCTAGGTTCGCCGCGATAGACGAGGGTATTCGGGACGCAAGAGAAGGCCGCGTTTCCATGGCTCAAGTGCGGAAGCTCCTGCCAAAGCGGATCACCAACTCCAGTTCGCGCAAAGATCGCTAGATGATCTTGCCGAAATAATCAGCTGGATCGCAACGGATGACGCTAAGGCTACGTCGAACTTTGGAAATCGCTGTTAGACCATGTGGATTTGTTAAGCCGTTTCCCCGGCCTCGGCGGCACGCGAGGAAAACGGCAGAGGTGCGTAAATTACTGCACCGTCCCATCCTGGTTTATTATCGCGTCTTCGAAGATAGGTGAACGGTTCAAATCCTTCACTTCCGACACGCCGCGCGAAAGCTGCCAAAATTTGCCGGCTCTCACTTGTCGTAGATGTAGAATCCACGACCGGATTTGCGGCCTAGCCAGCCTGCGGTTACGTACTTTTTCAGCAGGGGGCAGGCACGGTACTTCGGATCGCCTAAGCCTTCGAGCAGCACGTTCAGGATATCCACACAGACATCGAGGCCGATAAAATCGGCGAGTTCAAGTGGGCCCATGGGGTGATTCATGCCGAGTTTCATGACCGCGTCGACGGCTTCGGGAGTCGCGACACCTTCCATCACCGCGTAGGCAGCCTCGTTGATAAGCGGCATGAGGACGCGATTGGAGACAAAGCCAGGGGCGTCGTTTACGGCAACCGGAGTTTTCCCGAGCTTTTTTGCGAGGTCCATTGTTGTCGAATAGGCTTGGTCGCCCGTTTGCAAAGCGCGAATCACTTCTACGAGGACCATCATAGGCACGGGATTCATGAAGTGCATGCCCACAAAGCGGTCCGAGCGCTTGGTCATTGCCGCGAGCGTGGTGATGGAAATGGATGAGGTGTTGCTAGCCAAGATCACATCGGGGCGTAAGAGATGGTCGGCTTCGGTTAGCACGGCGCGCTTGATTTCTAGTTTTTCGGGAACCGCTTCCACTACGAAATCAGCGCCGGCAATCGCCGCCATGTCTGTTGCCGGCTTCAAACGCGCCAGGACGGCCGGCTTCTCGGCTTCCGTCAGCTTCCCTTTTTTCACTTCACGGTCAAGATTCTTTCCAATCGTCTCCATACCGCGCTGCAGAAAGCCTTCCTCCACGTCGCGCAGAATGACGCTGAATCCGGCACGGGCAAATACATGCGCAATGCCGTTCCCCATCGTTCCTGCACCGAGCACCGCCACTGTCTTGATGGAATCGACTGTCACGAATTAGGCCTCCGCAACCGCACCAGTCACTTGCCACACGACTCAGCATGCATTTGCCGCGATGCCGAGGTCAAGCAAGCTTCGTGCTATGCCGAGACGCCGCTTTGCTTGTTGTCCTCCAATGCGAGCCACGCGGCGAGCGCCGCAAACTTTTCGTCCCGCGACCAGGGCGAACCGAACGAGCGTCCCAATTCGGTAACGCGCCGCAAAAGAACAGCCTCTGACTCCCCAAGTTTTTGCGCCGCTTGACCGAGGAGCTCCCTTTCCTTCACGCGAAACGCGCCAAGTCCACATCGCGCTCTCGCGTCCGCCAACGCATTCCGGAACAGTTCTCCATCGGCGGTGTGAATCAGTGCGTGCGAGGCCAGGATCTTTTCGAGTTCCGGGAGCGGTTTCCCTGACGCCAGAAGCAGCGCTCCACGGCTCAACTGGTATCCGCGCTGGTCCAAGCGCTCTTGCAGCGCCCGGATCGTGCGAAGCGCCAGATTCCCGGCTGTTGCCCGCACTTTCGCAATAAACTCGCGGGCTTCCGACAGCGGCATTTTCTCCGCTGTGTGATACGGCTGCCGAAACTTGTATGTGAATTCTTCCACCAGGTGCACGCGCTCCCGCTGGAAAACTGCCGGGGATCCTTTTTCCAGGTACACCGCTACAATTGCGCTCCAGCCCGAATGCACAGAAAATCCAACCGCGGCTTGTTTCACAGGAGCCTCCAGGTAGGGAAACGGAGGAGCTTTATCGTCCTGGCTGGCGGAAACAATGTCAAGCGTTTGCGGCGTTTGCGAGCTGGGACATCGAGCCGTGCCCATTCACTCCGGGGGCAGGCCCTCGGTCACCTCACGCACAATTTCCTTCGCGCGAGCTTCATCTTTCGGCAGAACGTACAACGCCGCTTGCGGGCCGTGCTTCTCCACGCGGCAACGAATTCCATTCTCGTGCAGGGCGGCTACCAAGAAATCGCTGGGTTCGGCATTTTTCGTCGACCACACTTTAACGCTCGCGTCCTCTGGATACCAATCTGTGGCTTCGCCGGCGCTTGGCGGTCCAGGGATGTTCTCCTCGGTATCAGGCGTCAGTGTTTCGGCCAGCTTGTGTAGCGAATGTTCCGACCGCTCCGGCAGGGTCTTCAGTTGGAGCTCCTGGGCGCCGACGTCCGCTACATCCTCAGTGCCGTAGGCTTCCTTCACTGCCGTCTCCGCGCGTTCGTACATCGAGAACGGCACGCCCACTTCAAATGCTGCATAGTTCCGCAGGTTAAACAGATGATCGCGGCGGAAGACAGTGTTGTGCGGAATCCCCGCTTCGTCCAGCACGCCGCACAACTCGGCATGCACACGCGGGTCGTCGCCTTTCCAGAACGAGCAGAATGGATCCTCGTTCGGATCGCCAGGGCCACCGGCTACTCGGTACTCGCCATTGTCCCCGGTTTGGCGAAGTTCGATCGCCTGCTTCGGCAGCTCGTACACCAGGTCGACGTCACAATCCGCGCAGCGGGTAAAGCCTGGCCGGTATTCGGCTTTGCACTCGGGGCAGAACACGAGGTCCTTATTTTGCCGGAAAATCTGTGGCGGAGAAACGGCGGTGTTGAGTGTCGCTCGTTCGAGGTATCGCGCCTACGGCCAAGGTGACTCAGGCGGCCCGCACCGCAGAGGGGATCGCCTCTAACGTAAGGATCGTGCGGACATCGGGCGCAGCAATGCTGGGCCCCTACGATGCGAGGGAACAGTGAGAATCTGACCCCGGCCGGGGAGTTAAGTATATGTAAATACAAAGTTTATTTTCTTTAGTGTCCTTGCACCCCCGATTTGTCGCTTCAGCCTGTCGTGCGTCTTTTTGGGTGCGTGGGCCGTATCCAAGATAGTATGAGCGCACTGGCATTCACCTTTACGGTTCCGAGGATCCCGGTACTGTTTACCGGGCTCATGACTGACGAACGGCAAACACTAGCTGCGGGCTTGCGGCGGCGCGATCCGGAATTGCTTGACCGGCTCATCGAGCAGCACCAGCAGCGGCTGTATCGCTATTTGCTTTTCCTTACCGGCGATCCCGCGTTGGCTGAGGATCTTTTTCAGGAGACGTGGATACGCGTGCTTGAGCGCGGGCATCAGTACAACGCCAAGTCCAAATTCGAATCGTGGCTTTTCGCCATTGCGCGGCACCTGGTGATCGACATTTCGCGGCGCAAAAAATTCTCCAGTCTTGAAGGACTGGCTGATCCCGAATCCGGCCGCCCTTACGAGCCGCCAGACGATCATGCCAGGTCCGCGCTGCAGCTATTGGTGACGCATGAGAACGAGCGGGCTGTGCAGCTCTCGCTCATGAAGATTCCTGCTTACTATCGCGAAGTCCTTCTGCTGCGCTTTCACGAAGAACTTGGCCTGGAAGAAATTGCTTCCGTTCTCGCTTCGCCGCTCTCGACCGTGAAGTCGCGCCTGTATCGCGGGCTTCAAGCGTTGAAAACCGCATTGCCGGAAGGTGCCGCATGAGCGAAAACGTCCACGTCCGCGCGCAACAGCTTTTCGAACGATCACTCGTTGAGGGACTCGCTTCCACCGACCAGGAGTGGCTGGGTGGGCATCTTCGCGAATGCGAGGGATGCTCGCGCGAGACCGCTCGCGCGCAGGAATTGCTTCGCGCGTTCCGCAGCGTGCCGGTTTCTGTGCCGCGCGATCTTGCCGCACGGACACAATTGCGCGTCCGGCTCCGCCGACGTGAGACTGCGCAAACTTCGAGTGGAGGCGCGCTGCTTTGGGTGATCACCGGCGCCAGTTGGCTGCTTGGAGTTGTCAGCGCTCCGTTCGTCTGGCGCTTGTTTGCGTGGGCTGGTTCGCAGCTCAATTTGCCGAAGCTGGTTCTGGAATTCGGGTTTGTACTCTGGTGGACGGTTCCCGCGTTGATCGCTGTGGCCGTGGTCCTTCACCAGCGGGGAGTGACTCGAGGCTTTGCGGATCGCGGCTCTTCGTAGCGGCCGTTTTGGTTCGAGTTGCTGTTGATGGTACGAGAGGAAACTATGTCCGACGCTTTTAATGAACGACTTCGTATGATTCGCTTTCGCCGCCGGCGCGAACGCAGCAGATTTCGTGATGAGCTGCGCATTATTCCCAAGTGGCTGGTGTGGACATGCGTATTGCTGTACGTGGTCGCGCTCATTGTCGGGATCGCCGTAAACCTCGGCAACCACCACTTTGGTGAGGCTATGTTTCCCGGAGACAGGAGCCTCGAGAACTATCCGGCTTTATCCTGCTTAGCCCTCGCCGGCGTCATTACCGTCGTCGCATTTGGGATTTCGTGCCTGCTCTTCATGCTGGGCTACGTGTATCGCGATGCCAAGCGGCGAGGGATGAATCCGGCGCTTTGGACGCTGCTCGTTCTGATCCTTTCGGCCGGATACTTTCTTATCGGCTTGATTATCTATTTGTTGGTGCGCGAGCCGCTGCCTTATACCTGCCCACAATGCGCGGCGACGGTGAATGCGCGGTTCAATTTTTGCCCGAATTGCAAATACAACCTGCACCCGGCTTGCCCTCAATGCCAGCGCGAGGTTTCAGACGACGATAAGTTTTGCCCTTACTGCGCGACGGAATTGCATCATGCGCCGAAGCCGGTGGCGGAGGGTGCGCCTGGAAATAGTGCGCTGAGTTAGGGGTTTTTGATGTCGTGACAGCCCAACCCTTACAGGTTGGGCTAACTTATGTCGCGGCTCCACCGCTGCTCGGTCGTAATTCTGATCCCTCTCAGTAGCGCCGGACGAGCTCCCAGGCGGGCTAAAAGCCGATTCCTGCCAAGTAATGAATGTCGGAGCCCCCGACCCCCCAAAGAGAAAGGCGCTACAAAACCAGTCGGAGAGGGCGGTCGAACCTTGCCGAGATTGGGCGCAGCCCTTCGAAGCTTAGGATAAACAGTGCTGCGCCCTTATGGGGAAACCAAGCCTGCACCGTTTGCTATGCTCCGTGTTGCGAAAGCTTGTGGCGTCTGTTACGGGCGTTCGATGGCGAGGGCTACGGCGTTGCCGCCGCCGAGGCAGAGGGCGGCGATCCCGCGCTGCAGGTTGCGGCGCTGCAGTTCGTAGAGGAGCGTCACCAGGATGCGGGCACCGGACGCGCCGATGGGATGGCCGAGGGCTACCGCGCCGCCATTTACGTTTACTTTTTCAGGATTGAGTTTGAGTTGGCGGGTCACCGCGATGGCGGCTACAGCGAAGGCTTCATTTAGTTCCACGAGGTCTACGTCTTTATCGCGGTCCCAGCCGGTTTTGGCGAGAAGTTTTTCCACTGCATCGACCGGCGCCATCATGACCCACTTGGGCTCGACGCCGCTGACCGCTTGCGCCACGATACGCGCCATCGGCTGCTTGCCCAGTCTTGCGGCCACGCGTTCGCTGCTCACTAGCAGCGCGGCGGCGCCGTCGTTCGTGCCCGGAGCGTTGCCCGCGGTCACGGTTCCGTCTTTCTTAAAGGCGGGCTTCAGCTTGGCGAGCGCTTCGAGCGTGGTGTCCTCACGCGGAGATTCGTCGTACTTCATGACCAGAGGATCGCCCTTTTTCTGCGGGACTTCGATCGGCAGGATTTGCGGTTCGAAGAAACAGGAGTTGCGGGCGCGAATGGCTTTCTGGTGACTTTCGAGAGCGAACTTGTCCTGCTCCTCTCGCGTGACTCCGTATTTCTCGGCTACGAGCTCGCCGGTCATGCCCATATGGAAATTTTCGTAAGCATCCCAGAGGCCATCGGAAATCATGGAATCCACAACTTTCTGGTCGCCGATGCGGTAGCCGGTGCGGGCTTGCGGGAGGAGGTAGGGGCAGTTGGACATGGATTCCATTCCACCGGCTACTACGATTTCGCTTTCGCCGAGCGCCACCGCTTGGGCCGCTAAGGCCACAGCCTTTAATCCTGAACCGCACACCTTGTTGATAGTCATTGCCGCGACGCGCGGGTCGCAACCAGCTTTGAGCGCCGCTTGACGCGCGGGGTTCTGGCCCAGGCCCGCCTGCACCACGTTTCCCATGATCGCTTCGTCGATTTGCTTACCGTCGAGGCTGGCGCGACGAATGGCTTCGGCAATGACTTTGCCGCCGAGTTCAGGCGCCGTGAAACCAGCGAGGCCGCCCTGAAATTTTCCGATGGGAGCGCGAACCGCAGAAAGAATCACAGGGGAATCCATGGAGGCACCTCCGAATGCATACGATGCTTATTATACAACTGAGAGCGGAGGGGGGCCGGGGAGGCTAGATGTATGAGGGCGGAGTGGCCTCCGCCCTCTAAAATTTCAAAATTTTCAGTTAGCCGACGCAGCCGCCGGCGTGGTTTCATCCGCGCTCGGCCCGTAAAGGCCCGGCACCGGAATACCCAGCAGGCGGTAGTACACCGTGAGCTGTGCGCGATGATGAATGATGTGGTTTAAGACCATTCCGCGAACGCAGGCGACCCTGGGCATGGTAAAAATGGTTTGGCCTCCTGCTTTCAGGGTCCAATCTTTCATCATATCCGCATCGCTCGCGCTCGCAAGCGCCGCGCGCGCTTCCGTCGCATTCTTGTCAAACTCCGCCAGTAATTGCTGACGGTTTTCTATTTTCGGCGGTTCGTAAGACGGCCCGTCCACCGGTGCGTAATCGAGTTCTTCCGTCTGCAAGGTCATGCCGATCCAACCCGGCATGGTCGCGACATGTCCCGCTAGCCAACCCACTGTCCCGGACTTTTCATGCGGCTTCCAGCCCCACTTTTCGTCCGCAGCGCGCTCCAGCACTTTGCGCGTGTTCTGCATCTCTTGATCGAATTCCGGCAACATCGATTGTGCAATGGTCATAGTTAACTCTCCTTTTGAAGCCCGCAGAGTAGGCAGCGATCTTAGGCGAAGAAAATACGAAATGTCAAGGCTTGACTGCTGCTCTCCTCGCCCCCACAATCGCTCTGGTACGGACGGTTCCTGGCCCGCAGCACCTTAGCGCCACGCGAGGCAAAATGCCAGTCTCGCACAGCGATAAATTTTCTTGCCACGCTGGACAAGGGGAATGACCCTACATGGCACACCAATTCACTGCTTCTCATGTGCAAGACTCCATCGATTTGTTTCGGTACTACAAAAGGCTGACGGAACGGGCCATCGAGCAATGCCCGGACAACGGGTTGTTCGCGACGCTCGATGACGAATCCAATTCCATCGCTATCATCGTGAAACACATGGCGGGAAATATGCGGTCGCGCTGGATGAATTTCTTGACCAGCGACGGAGAAAAGCCGGACCGAAACAGGGATACGGAGTTTGAAGCGCCGCCGAAGACCCGCGAGGAAGTGCTTGCGCTGTGGGAGCAGGGGTGGAAGTACCTCTTTGAGGCGCTCGAGCCATTGAACGATGCGGATTCGTCGCGCACAGTGATGATTCGGACCGAGCCACATTCGGTGACGCAGGCGATCAACCGGCAAATCGCGCATTATTCCTATCACGTGGGCCAGATTGTTTTTCTGGCGAAGCATTTTGCGGCGACGGGAGGGAAGTGGAGTGCGGTGACCGTGCCGCGGCACAAGTCGGCTGAGTTTAATGCGAGAGTTGCGTCGCGAGAGGCGTCGCAGCGATGACGTACGAAAACCATTTCCTCAGGACGAAGGCCCCGTTTTTTCCGTGGTTCTAATGTCGGAGCTGAAAGCTCTGACCCCCTAAGAGCAAAGTGCCCGCCTCAGAAGGCGGCCGCTACGAAAGCTTTTTGAACTCAGTTCGTCTTGCTTGAGGTTAAAGCAGTGGTGCGTATTTCCACAGCTGTTTTCCCTCGCCTGTCAATGCGGATGAATCTGACTTATGCTTTGGTTGAAGATGCCCGCGATGCAAAAGACGCTGTTCGAAATGGGTAAGCCGGAGAGCGCCGGACCGCAGATGAATGAGGCGCAGCGGCGGGCGATCATGCATGGCGAGGGGCCGCTTCTCGTGATTGCGGGGGCGGGAACCGGGAAGACGCGCGTTATCACGGAGCGCATTCGGCATTTGCTTGAGGCGGATGCTTCCTTGCTGGGCGAAAACATCCTGGGGTTGACGTTCACGAATAAAGCCGCCGGGGAAATGAAGGCGCGCGTGGTAAAAACCGCAGGTGAACGTGGCAAGGACGTGGTGCTCGCGACGTTTCACTCGTTTTGCGAAACCATTTTGAAAGAGGTTGATCCGAATCGACTGGCTTTGGAATCAGTCGATCATTGGATCCTGCTGCGACGTAACCTGGCGCGTTTGAAGCTGGAAAAGTATCGCCGGTTGGCGGAACCGGGACAGTTCTTGAGTGATTTCATTGCTTTTTTTTCGCGCTGCCAGGACGAATTGGTTTCGAGCGAGGACTATCAAGCCTATGCCGACCAACTCGCGGCGGAATTGCAAGCCGAAAAGCCGATGCCGGATGAGGACACTTATAAGGAGCGCGCCGAACAGGTTGCGCTACAGCAGGAGATCGCGCGGGCGTATCGCGCGAGCGAAGAGATACTGCGTGACAAGCGGGCCATCGCCATAAATGGATCGATCGCCGAGGCGGTTGCGCTGCTGAAACGCGACGCGAAGCGGCTAGGCCAGCTCCGCGAACGCTACAAGCACATTCTGGTGGACGAATTTCAGGACACCAATATCGCACAGCTCGAACTGCTGCGTCTGCTGAGCCACGATTCGCGCAACATCGTGGTGGTGGGCGACAACGACCAGGCGATTTACCGGTTTCGCGGAGCGTCGTTCGGCAGCTTCAAGTTTTTCTTGGAGCGATTCACCGACTGGAAAGAGGGGCAGGATTCAACGCCATACCGAGTCTCGCTGACACACAATTACCGATCGACGCCCAATATTCTTCGCGTGGCGACGCAAGCAATCGGGATGAATGAGGTGAGTCCCGAATTTCCGAAGAAGTTCCTTCAGCCGAACCGGGCCGAAGGGGAAAAGATTCGGATCGTGGAATTGGAATCGCCGGAAGCGGAAGCGAGCTGGGTTGCTGGGGAGCTGCAAAGGCTTCACAATGCCGGAAGACGCTGGAGAGACTTCGCGGTGCTGTACCGGCAGCACGCTCATCGGGATTTCCTGGTCGAAGAGCTTTCACAACGCAAGATTCCATTCTTCATCAGCCGGCTATCGATACTTGAGCATCGCTTGGTCCGCGACGTACTCGCTTATTTGCGGCTGATTGCGTTCCCTTACGACGACATCGCGTGCTCGCGCGTGCTTTCTTCACCGGCGTGGCATCTGACAGCACCGGACCTGGTGCGGCTGGCGGAGCGTGCCGACAGGAAGCGCGGAAGATCGCTGCACGATGTGCTTCAGTCGCCGCAAGGCGAGTTGCCGTTTGATCCTTCTCCCGCGGCTTGCAAAGAGCTGTTGGAATTCTTGAACAAACAGCACAAGTCCATGCGCCGGCATACGGCACGGGAGATTCTGGGTGATTTGATCGAGTGGCTGGAGGTGGCTCAGCGAGCCGCGCCTCAGGACCGCAAATATGTGAGCCAGCTTTGCCAGTTTGTGAAGGACTGGGAACCGAAGAGTGAAACGCGCGGATTGGCGGAATTTCTGGAATATCTCGATTACTTCGAACAGGCGGGAGGCGTTTTGAGCCGGGAGGATGAAGCGCCCGGCGATGCGGTGCAGTTGACGACCGTGCATGGTGCGAAGGGGCTGGAATTTGCTCATGTGTTTGTGCTGCGCGTGAATTCGAAGGCGTTTCCGGCGCGAGACCGGGCGCCGCTGTTCGAATTTCCAGTTCGGTTGATGAAAGAAGAATTGCCGCAGGGAGAGTTTCATATTCAGGAGGAACGGCGGCTGTTTTATGTGGCGTTAACGCGGGCGCAGGACCGGTTGACAATCACGACGGTCACGGAGAAAAAGAATAAAGTTCCCGTTTTTATCGAAGATATTGTCATGGATCCGGCCGTAAAGCGGCGCGACATTTTGTTGCTCGCTGTCAGGGTGAAGAAGAAAGCCGAGGCACAAGCGGCGACGGCCGCAGGCGAGACCGAGCTTTTTCCAGCCGGCGAGGCTCCGCCAAAGATTTTCGCGCGCATCGCACAGTGGGCCGAGACGTTTCATCCCTCCGTGCCGGAACCGCTGAAGCTGAGCAGTTCGGCGATCGAAAATTACCGCAAGTGCCCGCAGCAGTACGCGTTCAGCTACCTGTGGTCGTTGAAGGAAGGTCCGCATGCCACGCTCACTTTCGGCAGCGTCATACACACCACGATCAAGCGTTTCCTGGAGCAATTGAAGAAGGGCACAATGCTTGCGCTCGAGGAACTCCAGCGCATTTATGAAACGGAATGGACCAGCGCCGGCTACGAGGACGAATACCAGGAGGCGGAGTATAAGAAGGACGGCTTGGAGCAGCTCAAGGTGTTTCACGCTTCGGTTTCGGCGGATGCGCCTAATATCCTTGATCTGGAGAAGCCGTTCGAGCTGCCGCTGGAAAACGATGTGATTCTTGCGGGGCGCATGGACCAGGTCAACACACTAGGACGAAATAAGGTCGAAATCGTGGATTACAAGACCGGGAAACCGAAAAAAGAGGTCGATGCGCGGAAGAGTTTGCAGCTGAGCATTTACGCGCTGGCGGCGAAGGAGATTTTTGAGTGGGATCCGGAGCGGCTGGTTTTCCACTATTTGCAGGATAACTCCACGCTGGTGACTGCCCGAGACGGCAAGCAGATCAGCGAGGCGGAGAAGATCATTCAGGAAACCGCGTCGGACATCCGGGCCAAGCATTTTCCGACGAAGCCGGGTTTCGTGTGCCGGGGTTGCGCGTACAGGCTGATTTGCCCAGCGCATGAGGAGGCGCTCAGTGGAGTGGCGGAATAGCGGCAGGATTGGTTGGAATTGGGGTCGGGACGCTCGGATCGAAGAGAGATTCCTCGCTTCGCGGACTCCGCTCGCAATGACCGGTTTTTTCAGGCGTGCTGAGCGGCTTGGTTCGTTGCTCGCGGTTGGGAAGGCGCATCCCTGAAAGGGTGAGCTACAAGGTGCCAGGGCACGGGTTGGGACACAGGTTGAAGCCTACGCGGGGTACGTAACTGCGCCCGCCTCAGAAGGCGGCCGCTACACAAGCAAAACAGAAACGAAATGCCGGCTGAGGGCAGTACATTGGGCCGGGAGCCGCGGCACATCGTTGGGGGCAAGACAATCGACATAGGTAATGGGTAAGCGGTCGCCCGCTGTACCTGTCACATCACCGTACGTACGGATCGGTATGCGGCGATTCGGTGGGTTGAGCTACCGGCGTCCAGTCAAGGGCGGAATCCCAAGCGAGGCAAAGCAAGCGTTGGGCAGCGAGGTAGCGAGGGCCGGACTGTTTGCCAACGACCACGGACCGTAGGCGCTGCCCGCCGTTGTAGGGGCCAGGTCTTGGCCCACTCCCCGTTTGCAGAGTTCAGCAAATTGTTTTGTCCCGCGCTTCCACTGCTTCCCGATCACCGATCGCAGTCGGTGCCTGGTCGATTCCCTAGCGGTTCTCGGGCGTGGAGTTTCCATGCATGCGGGGGTCTCCGACCTCGCAGAGTCCAAGTGATGCTCGCGCTGGCGTATCTCTCGGTTTTGACCCACCTCACGGTGACGCCCTTGCGTTTCGCTAGCACTTCACGTCCATCACGTTGTGAAGAGGACTTGCTCCTGGCTGACGACCCTGCTCGGCATACAATAAAAAGGCGCGTCGATACGATCGAGGCGCCTTTACGCAAATTCGGGATTGGAGTAAGCAGACTACTTCGCCATCATGGGTGCTTTTTTGGGGGCCTTCTTCGCGGATTTCTTCGCTTTCTTTGCCATTTACCTTTTCCTCCTCACGTTCGTTGCCCGGCGAGGAGTGCGTACCGCCTGCAATCCTGCGCTCGTAACATTTCTATACGAGCGCGCACGCCGAGTGTCAAGAAGATTTCGCGATTCTCGAGTATTTTCAGGATTATTTCTGAGGAGCGCTGGCGAAGGCGCCGCCGTAGTAGCCGCCGCGCGCCAGGACCGTCAGGCCCTCGCGGCGCACACGGACTTCGATGCTGTGGTAGTCGACCTTACGGTCGCCGCGCGGCGAATAGGTCAGGATGTATTGATTGCGGGCTTCTTCGGTGATGCGCGAGTAGAACTCGGAAAAAGCGTCCTGCCTAGCTCCGTAGAATACGTCTCCGCCGGTATCGTGGGCGTAGCTGACCAGGCGGTTGAACTTGCGATCAAAATAGGCACTGCCGGTCGCGACGCAGTAGACCGCGATGCCTTGGCGCAGCAGTTCCTCGCGGACTACGTCGTATTTGTGGGTATTGAATTTTGCTCCGTTCTGGCCGTCGGAAATCAGCAGAATAATCTTTCGACGTTTCAAGCTGTCGCGGCCCCTTAGCAGCAGCGCCGCGCCATACACCGCATCGTCGAGCGCTTTGGTTGGCTGGCCCTTGATGGCAATTAAGGAGCCGTTGGCGGCGGTGTCGGGGGCTCCGGGAGCAGGGGCACCGTTAATCGTTGGACCGCTGAACGGGTCGCCGGAGGGCGGGGCCGAGGGGCGCGAGGAAAGTTCGGTGCGGCGCAATTCCGTGACCAATGTCTCCTGGTCCTTGGTGAATCCCTTGCCTTCGTGGAAATACTGGTCGAAGCGGCAGATGAAGGCTTCGTCGCTGGCGCTGAGTCCACCGACGATGGAGACGAGACTGGGCTCGACCTGTTGCATGTCCTTCTGTCTTAGATCGTTGTCGATCAAGACCACCATCGAAAGCGGCACCGGATCCGAGGTCACTTTCTGGACTTCCTGCTCGACGTTGTCTTCGAAGACCCGGAATTCATCGCGTTTGAGATCGGCTACCAGATTGCCGTTGCGATCCTTCACCGTGACGGGAACGACCACGATGGCCGTGGTTGTCGAGATGCGAGGGGTCGGAGCCTGCTGCGGTGGCGAAGTGGCAGGAGTCGTCACTGGTGGAACCTTGGGAGTCGGAGAATCTGGAGTTTGTGCCAGCGCGGCATTTCCATAGAGGAGGCAGGCCGCCGACAAGAATAACAGCGCGATTTTTCGTAGACTTTCCATAGTGATCGGGCCAAACTTTCCCGGGCTGGACCGCTTGCTGCCCTGCGGTTAGCATTATAAGACGCATCCCGCGAGGCGGGTCGTTGCATCGAAACAATGCGTACCAACGAAGCGTTGTGAGGCGTTAAGCTACAGCTCGGGCGGGCTAACGGGCGCCGGCCGGAGCCTCACTAAGGATACCCACAAACCGTGAAATTGGGGAATGCGAAGATTGGTTTCTTTAAGAAGTTGAGTCTGCAAGCCATAGCATGCGCCGCAGCTCTCGTACTCGTGGTGCCGGCGCTTCTTGGTCGTCGACAGTCCCAAGGGCAGCAGGCACAAGGGCAGACGCCAACGATCAAGGCGGAAGTAAACCTGGTCAACGTGTTTGCCACCGTCCGGGACAAGAACAAGCGCATTGTCACCGACATGAAACAGGACAATTTCAAGATTTTTGAAGATAACCACGAGGAATCTATCGCGTTCTTCTCCAAGGAGATGAACCTACCAATCACGCTTGGGCTGCTGCTGGATACTTCCGGCAGCGAGGAAAATATGCTCGGAGCAATTCAAGACGCCGGATCGAGTTTCCTGCGGCGGGTGCTGAGGAAGGGCGATGAGGCTCTGGTGATTTCCTTTGACACCGACGTGGACCTGCTCGCCGATTTAACGGACGACCACTCCGTGCTTTCCCGAGCAATCAACAAGGCCCGTATTAACACCGGCGGGGGAGGCTACATCGCCGGAAACCCGGGGCCGGTTGGGGGAATGGGGGGAGGCGGCACGAATCTTTATGATGCGATTTACCTGGCGTGCTCTGACAAGTTGAACGGCGAAGCCGGACGGAAGGCGATCGTTATCGCGACAGACGCGGAAGATACGGGGAGCAAGGTGAAGCTGGAAGAGGCGATTGAGGCGGCGCAGCGCACGGATACGGTGATTCACGTTCTGCTGGTTTACGATCCGCGTTATGGCGGCAACACCAGTGTAGCTCACAAGCTAACCGACGAAACCGGCGGACGGATGATCGTCGTCAATTCAGAAAAGAAACTGCAAGAGGCTTTCGACCAGATCTCCGAGGAATTGCGGAGCCAGTACACGCTGGGCTACTACCCGAGTAACTCAACCAAAGATGGAAAGTTTAGAAAAATCCGCTTGGAAGTGGACAATCACGACTACAAAGTGCTGGCACGCAAGGGGTATTACGCGCCAAGAGCGCCTCGTGGTTAGTGGGCGGTTCCCTCCTGAGAAACGTAAGTCACGCCAAAATGTAGAGGTTGAGATGAGAGAGGTCCTCTCTTTGCAGACTCGTTCGGAATGACGGATTTCCTGGCGAGCTTGTTGGCTGCCCTGATGGGGGCGCAGCCGCTACGACGGCCCACGAGGAGAAAAGCGAAGAGTTACAGGCTGAAGCCTATGCTATTGCTGAAGCGAAAGGCGGATTGACCGGGAGCATGGGCTTGGCTAGTATCGCAGAGCAACATTTTTCTGCCTTGTCCCTATGCTCAACGAAACAGTCGGTCATTATCGCATCCTCCGCCAATTGGGCAGCGGCGGCATGGGTCTGGTATATGAAGCCGAGGATTTCAAACTAGGCCGGCACGTCGCGCTGAAGTTTCTTCAGGAAAACAGCACCAAAGATTCCGCAGCCGTCGAACGATTCCTTCGCGAAGCCCGGTCTGCGTCCGCACTGAACCATCCGGGAATCTGCATCATCCATGCAATCGAAGAGCATGAAGGACAGACTTTTATTGCGATGGAGTTGCTCGAGGGCGAATCGCTCGAGAAGGTTCTTGCGCGCGGGCCGTTGCCGGTGCCGCGCACGGTCACGCTCGGGATTGAAGTTGCGGACGCACTGGACGCGGCGCACAAGAAAGGCATCATTCATCGCGACATCAAGCCGGCCAATATCTTTATTACCGATCGCGGGACGGCGAAGATTCTCGATTTCGGCCTGGCCAAGTTGCTCGAGCCCGAAGGAGCGGACGACGGCGTGACGCTTGCCCCTTCTGAGGCCACGCTGCTGACAAGTCCGGGGACGACGGTCGGCACCATCGCTTATATGTCGCCGGAGCAGGCGCGCGGCGAGATTCTTGACTCCCGCAGCGATCTGTTTTCGCTTGGATCTGTTCTGTATCAGGCAGTGACCGGGACGCTGCCTTTCCCGGGATCCACGAGCGCGGTGATTTTCGGGAATATTCTCCACACTGCGCCGGTTTCGCCGGTGCAGCTCAACGGAAGCGTGCCGCCCGAATTGGAGCGCACTCTGAACAAATTGCTCGAAAAGGATCGCGATCTTCGCTACCAAGTGGCGGCCGAGGTGCGCGCCGACCTGAAGCGCCTGCAGCGCGAACTTGATCCAAGCCGGCTGAGTTCCGATTCTTCGGTAACCGCCAGCCGAGCTTCGGCCGGCGCCGTGCGGGCGGCGGGCAGTGCTTCGGCGGTGGTGGCGAGCCCGGCGGGCGCGACGCGACCCCGGAGCGGCAAAGTTCTGGTGGAAGCGGCGCAGAAGAACACGTTCAGCGCAAGCGTTATTTTGCTCGGGCTTTTAGTGCTGGCAGCTGGGGCGGTCTACGGGTTGTACACTTTCGTAAAGATGGGGCAGAAACCCAAGGCGTTGCCGTTTGAAAAATTCTCGATCGAAAATGTTTCGAACAACGGGCACATCTCCCAGGTAGCCATTTCGCCAGACGGAAAGTATCTGCTGCAGGCGCTCGAAGAAAGCGGCCAGCAGTCACTGTGGCTGCGGCACATCCCGTCGATGACCAACAAAGAGGTTTTGGCGCCGGCTCTAACGCGCTATCAAGGGCTATCGTTTTCCCCGGACGGCAACTACATCTATTTTCTGCGCCGGGACGAGAAGAACGAATCGGAATCGCAGTTGTACAGCGCTTCGGTGCTCGGCGGCGCGCCTCGCGTCATTGTCGACGATGTGGATAGCCCGGTGAGTTTTTCTCCGGATGGACAACATTTCGTATTCCTGCGCGAATTGCATGATTCGCCGAACTGGGATCTATTGCTTGCAAAATCCGATGGAACTATCGAGAAGCCTATTTTCCGCAACCATCCCTTGTTGAGCGACAGTTACGTCCCGGCATGGTCGCCAGACGGAAAGACCATAGCGATTCCCATCGTACAACCGAGCAAGGACGCGTTGGGCGGATTCCTTGCGATCGATCCGAACACCGGCCAAGAACAAACTGTGGCCGTTTCTGAGGACCACATCTACCACGGTCCAGTGTGGATGCCCGACGGAAGCGCGCTAGTCGCTAGCGCCGCACAAATCGACGCGGAGCATATGCAGACGCAAATCAGCTATGTGAATTACCCAAGCGGTGAATACCGCGCCTTGACTGCTGACACGAACGACTATAGCCACGTGGGCATCGCCAAGAGCGGGAAAACTCTGGTGGCACTGCAGAGCAAGGTTCACATGAATTTGTATTTGGCCCCGGCGGGCAACCCTGATCAGGCGATGTCGATCCCTTTGCAATCGGAATTGCCGTTGTGGCGCTGGAATTGGATGCCGGATGGCCGCCTTCTCCTGCCTCAAGGAGGAACGCTAAAAGCGGTAAGCGCCAAAGGAGAAGAGACGGCGCTGCACTACGACCCAAAGCATGTCGCGGACCAGGTGGCCATCTGCGGCGGCGGGCGTTACATCGTGTTCCGGCAGGTCGGAGGCACGAGCACAGCTTCGGCGAATTTGTCGAGGATGGATCTGAACGGAACCAATATAAAGCAGCTCTCGAGCGGCTTGAATGATCAGGAACCGACCTGTGCGAAGGATGGAAACTGGGTCTATTACCTAGACAACCGGGACAACCGCTACGTGAAGCGAATATCCGTGGAGGGTGGTTCGCCTGAAACCGTCGTGAAGCACGCCGTCGGCGCGTACGGTCTGTCGCCGGATGGCACGGAGATCGTATCCCTGGACGTTCGAGAGTTGGACCACAAATTGATGCTGCGCGTCGAAAATGTCGAAACACAGAAGATGGCGTACAGCGATATTGACCAGCGGGCTCTGCCGGATGAACTTGCTTTTACACCGGATGGAAAGAACGTGGTGTACATCGTGCGCGAAAAGGGCGTGGATAATCTTTGGGTGCAGCCGCTCGACGGGAAACCACACCGGCAATTGACGCATTTCAAGAAGGACAAATTGTTCCGGTTTGAGTTTTCGCCGGACGGGTCGCAGATCGCGATCGAGTCCGGCGCGACGGAGTCGGATGCGGTTTTGTTGCACGACGAAAGCAAGTAGGGTGGCTGCGGGTGGTTGTCGAAACCCTCCGGCGGCAACGCCTGAGCAACACGTCGGCAGTGAATCTTCAGTTGAGATCCATCGTCGGGCAGAAGGCGCGCTCCTCAAAATGACAACAGCAACTCATTGTGTCCCCTGTACTCGATAAAAACACCTCAGGCCTCAAGACCTCAGTGACGGGGGGGTTATTTCATTGAGGCGCGCCGGAAGACCTCGTTGAGGTATCGCCGGTAGGGCGAGCGTAATAGCCGCGGCGGGCGCGGACTTGATAGCCCTTGTGCTCGGGAACATCGATCTTGATGTTGTGGTAGCGGCCGTCGAAGGAGTGGTTGGTGGGATTGTAGGCGATGGAATACTGATTGCGAAGTTCTTCGCCGATGTCCTGGAAGGATTGGTCGAGGTCGTCGACGTGGTAAGGATAGAACGCTCGACCACCGGTTTCGTCGGCTAGGTCCTGGAGGATTTTGTCGCCTTCGGTTAGGTGGTACTTGCGGTTTCCGCTTTTTTGCTTGCTGGGATCATCCAGAGTAACCCACTGCGTGCTCGTGCTGATCGAGTAGATAACCACGCTGGTGCGCTGCGCCATCTCGATAGCCTCGGCGCGCGTATGGGTTGAGAGATTGTCTTCGCCGTCGCTGATCAGAATCATCACGCGGCGAACTACGTCGGGCTGGTCGCCGGGAGGACGCGGAGGATGGTTGAGCTGCGTCGTGCAGGCATTATAGATCGCATCATAGACGGCGGTGCCGCCGCCAGCGCGGGTCCGCAAGATTTGATCGCGCAAGGAACCGGTGTCTCCGGTGAATCCCTGGAGGAGTTGCGGCTCGTCGTCGAAGGTCATCACGAACGCCTGATCCTTGTTGCGCCGCAGCACGCTGAAGAGAAAATTATTGGCGGCGTCCTGTTCGAATTTCAGGCGGTCGCGGATGCTGTTCGAGGTATCCATCAGCATTCCGATGCGCAACGGCAGGTCGCTCTGCCTGCTGAAGTAGCGGATATCCTGAGGGACATTGTCGTCGAGGACTTTGAAGTCCTGCTTCTCGAGGTTGGGAACCAGTTTGTTGCGACGGTCGAGGACCGTGAGGAGCACGTCGACGAGGTTGACGGTGACCGGAATCGTCGTCTGGCTCTTCTGAGGGGACTGCTGGTCTTGTGGAGCGGTGGCGGGAGCTTGCGCCGGTGGAGGCGGGTTTTGCGTCTGTTGCGCAAAGGAGGGGGCAACCGCGCACAAGTGGATCGCGAAAAGGAGCGCGACTGACGTGGTTCGCATTGCTTCGATTATAAGAAGCCCTTCAGCGCAGCGTCAAATCGGGTGTAGCTCTCGCCCGCAGCTAAGCTGAGTCTCTCTAGATATTCCCGCAGCTCGGCGGGAAGTGGCGCGGAAAGTTCGATGGGTTTGCCAGTGTTCGGCTGGACGAAGCCGATCTTTGCAGCGTGCAGGAAATTGCGCCCCAAGGAAGGGAGCGTGGTGCGACCCACGTGCAATTGCCCGGCAGCGCCATAAAGGGTGTCGCCTACAACGGGATGGCGAAGGGCGGAAAAGTGCACGCGAATCTGGTGAGTGCGACCGGTGTGCAGTTGAATTTCCAGAAGGCTCGTGGAATCGATCCTTCTAAGCACGCGCCAATCGGTGCGCGCCGGGCGCGAGTTGGGAAGGAGAAGCGCGCGTTTTGCGGTCATGCGGGTGCGTCGGTTGGGGTCACGGGCGATCGCCAATTCGATTCTACCGCGATCTTCTTCCATGCTGCCCTGCACGAGGGCGATGTAGATCTTGCGGATAGCACGTTGACGGAAGGCTTCCGACAGCTTGGCATGGGCGACATCGTTTTTGGCAACCAGCAGAACGCCGGAGGTTTCCTTGTCGAGACGGTGGACGATGCCGGGCCGCAACGGATCATCGGATTGTGAGAGTAATTGGCCGCGTCCGAGAAGGGCGTTTACCAGAGTGCCGTGGGAATTCCCCGCTCCGGCGTGAACGCTCATCCCCGCCACCTTGTTGACGGCGATGACATCGTCGTCTTCATAGAGAATATCGAGCGGAATTCTTTCCGGCTCGGCGCGCAAGGCCGGCCGTTCCTGCGGGATCACCTGAATTACGTCGTTGGCGCGGACCTTGTGCGAATGCTTGGCGCGCTTGCCGTTCAAAAGAACCAAACCTTCTTCGATCAGTTCCTGCACTCGCGTTCGTGATAGCTCCGGACAATGTTGCACGACCACGCGGTCGAGGCGGAGGCCGGCCTCTTCTGTTGCGGCTGAGAATTCCTGTTGCGCGGTGCCGGTCACGCCGAAAGTGTACCGCATTCGTGGATCTACTTTTGTGCTTGAGAGGTTGCCGCTGCTTGTTGTTGGCCGAAGAGCATGTCGGAAATAATCAGGATGGCGCCGATGGTGACGGCGGAGTCCGCCACGTTGAATGTTGGCCATGGATTGAAGATGTGCCAGGGCAAAAAATGTAGCCAAACTTGCAGAAAGTCCGTGACCGCACCGTGGACCATACGGTCGGTGACATTGCCGGTGGCACCGGCGAGGACCATCGCAAGACCGGCCGCACTCAGAGAACTTACCTGGCGGCTGGCCACCAGCATCCAGGCAATGAATCCGATGATGACTACGGATCCGAAGATCAGGAGGTAGCGGCCGGCCGAGGAAGCGTCCGCGAAAAAGCTGAAGGCGATTCCCGAATTGTGCGAGCGAATGATTTCGACAAAATTGGGAGTGATGGTGTGCGGGAAATAGTCTGCGGGCCGGGATTCAATCCAGGCTTTGGATGCACGGTCGAGCAAAACTACCCCAAGTGTGAGCCAAAGCCAGCGCAGACGGCGAGGGATGATCATGAGGTTGAGGAAGTAAAGGGGTGTCCTTTGCTTGCTTTGACCCTCATTTCCCCGCCTCGATTTCGGCGATGGCTTCGCTGCAACGTTCGCAGATGGTGGGATAGCGGGCGTTCTCTCCCACACGGGTCGAGTAATTCCAGCAGCGCTCGCACTTCTTGCCCTCAGCGCGCTGCACAGTTACTTCGAGGCTTGCAACGGATTCCGACTTAAATTCGCCGGCGCCTGCGTTGATCAGCTCCACTTGCGAAACGATGAATAGACCGGGCAGTTGCGGGAGGCAATTTTTCAGTTTGGCTTTCAATTCCAGATCGGCGTTCAAAAGAACCTTGGCTTCGAGGCCGGAGTTGATCAGTTTCTTTTCATTGCGCGCGACTTCCAATGCTTTCAGGACTTCGCCGCGTACCCGGCCGAGCAGCTCCCAGGTGTCGATCTTTCCCGCGGCGATGCCAGTTCGCAACTCAGCTTCTTGTGGAAAGAGCGCCAGATGGACGCTTTCCGATTCGCCCCATGCTTTCGGGAAATATTTCCAGATTTCCTCAGAGGTAAAGACCAGGATTGGCACCGCTAAACGCACCAATGCGCTGGTGATCTTCCATACGGCCGTTTGGCCGGAGCGGCGAGACTTGTTGTTGGGCGCTTTGGTGTAGAGGCGGTCTTTCAGGACGTCGTAATAGAACGCGCTGAGATCGACGACGCAAAAATCGTGAATCGCGTGGTAGATGCGGTGGAATTCGTATGACGCGTACCAATCGCGGCAGCGCTTGACCAGGTCTGCGGTGCGCTCGAGCATCCACTGATCCATTTCGTCCAATTGGTCGTTCGGCAGCGCATTCGGGCTCGGATCGAAATCGTTGAGGTTGCCGAGCGCAAAACGGAATGTATTGCGAATCTTGCGGTACGCTTCGCTGAGCTGCGTCATGACGCGGTCACTCATCTTGACGTCGGCCTGATATTCCTGGGAACCGACCCAGAGGCGCAGCAGGTCCGCGCCCCATTTGTCACAAATTTCTGTTGGCAGCACCACGTTGCCGAGGGACTTGGACATCGGCCGGCCTTGCTCGTCGAGCGTCCAGCCGTGGGTCACCACGCCGCGATAGGGTGCTTTGTCGCGAACGCCCACCGCGATCAGCAGCGAGCTGTGGAACCAGCCGCGGTACTGGTCCGGGCCCTCGACATAGACATCGGCTGGCCACTCGTTGCCTTTTAGAACGGCCAGGTGGGATGAGCCGGAATCAAACCACACGTCCAGAATGTCGTTTTCCTTACGCCACTTTTGGCTGCCGCAACGGCACTTCGTTCCTGGCGGCAATAATTCCTCCGCTGAATGCTTGTACCAGGCGTCGGCGCCTTCGGTTTCGAACCACTTTACGACGTTTCGGAGCGCCGCAAAATCTTCGAGGCGCGTTCCGCAAGAGTCGCAGTAGAAAACGATAATTGGCGTGCCCCAGAAACGCTGGCGGGAGACGCACCAATCCGGGCGCTTTTCGATCATTTCGTACATGCGGTCCTGTCCCCAGGCAGGGAGCCATTTCACGTTGGGAATTTGCGCCAGAGCTTCTTGGCGAAACGTTTGCGTGGCGCCTTTCTTGGGCTGGTCCATTTTTATGAACCACTGCTCCGTGGCGCGGAAAATCACCGGATTGTGGCAGCGCCAGCAGTGCGGGTAGGTGTGTTTGTAGGGATGATTGGCCAGCAATGCGCCGCGATTGGCCAGGAGTTTCACGATGATGGGATTCGCGGTGAAAACGTCCTTGCCTTTGTATTCGGGCAAGCCTTCGAGATACACGCCGCGATCATCGATCGGCGCGTAGGCTTCGATTCCATATTTTTGGCCGGTGACGAAGTCATCCGCACCGTGACCGGGAGCGGTGTGCACGATGCCGCTGCCCTGATCGAGTGTCACGTAGTCGGCGAGGACTCCGGGCACCTGTATCGGCAAGAAAGGATGTTGGAATTTCATGCCTTCAAAGTCGCTGCCCTTATATCGGCCTAGCTCCTCGGCTTGCTTGAGCTCGCAGTCGGATTGCAATGCGGCGACGCGGTCCGCGGCGAGCAGCAACTTCCCTTTTTCTGTTTGCACCACAACGTAGTCGTAGTCCGGATGAAATGCGAGCGCGCGATTATGCGGGATGGTCCAAGGAGTGGTGGTCCAGATCACCGCGGAAACGTCGGAGCCAAGTAGCGCGGCACTTCCGTTGCCGCCGCCGGCTAGTTTGAACGCGACCCAGATCGAGGGACTGGTGTGATCCTCGTACTCGATTTCCGCTTCCGCCAGGGCGGTGTTGTCGTAGATGCACCAGTAGACCGGCTTGCGACCGCGGTAGACGTAGCCCTTTTCCACGAAGTCGAGAAATGCACTTGCGGTGGTGGCTTCGTAGCCGTTGCTCATGGTGAGATAGGGATCGTTGAAGCGGCCGAAGACGCCGAGGCGCTGAAAATCGCGCTTGTGCTGTTCGACGTATTTTGTCGCGTAGTCGCGGCAACGTTGACGGAACTCCGCCGGAGGAACCTTTCCCTTGCCGCCCAGTTCCTTTTCCACTTGGGTTTCGATCGGAAGGCCGTGGCAATCCCAGCCGGGCACGTACGGTGCGTAGTGGCCGGCCATGCTCTTGGATTTCACGATCATGTCTTTCAGGATCTTGTTGAGGCCGGTCCCGAGGTGGATGGTGCCGGTCGGGTAGGGCGGCCCGTCGTGAAGAACAAATAGAGGCTTGCCCTCGCGAACCTTGAGAATGCGTTCGTACAGTTTGGACTCCTGCCACGCCGCAAGTTGCTTCGGTTCGTTTTGCGGCAGACTGGCCTTCATGGGGAAGTCTGTTTTCGGCAAGTTGAGGGTCTTCTTCAGTTCCAGTGGCTCGGCCATGGTAATAGTTCGGTTGTATCCCTTCTAACGCCGCCACTTTCTGAGGGGCCGGGTAAAGGTCGCACGCCTCTGCTTGTACGGCGGGAAAATGCGGAAAGCAGTGTAACCACCTATGTTACAATAACCGGAGAAGTCGTGTCAGCCGTAGGGGACGCGCAACCTTTCCGAGCGGGTGCGAATCATACGGCTATGAGAACTTTTGACGCCCGAAGCGCGTCTTAATGACCAGAGGGACAAAGGTGCCTGGATTCATTAACCTCCTTCCCGATGAAATAAGTAAGCCCAAGCGGACGGGGCCCGAAGAGGTCATTCCCGTACCCAGTTCGGCTTTGCCGGATTTCGGTACGCCTGACATTCTGATTCCCGACAATTTCTGGTCGAACCTCAAACAGTTTCTGTTCGAGAAGCCTGTTAAGGTTATCGAACGGAGCGACGTTCCTTTCACCAAGAATTCGTTTGGCTCGGGAATGAGGGAAAACCTGAAGTTTTTCCTGTCTGCTCCCGCGGCTCCGAAGCATGTAACCAACAAGCGTCTGGAAGTGGATTGGGGCGGCAATTTTGGCGGATTTGGCAGCCGCATCAAGGACTTTTTCAATCCACCGAAGCAGGCGCCACTGCCTCCGGGCATTCATCCGGTCAAAGTAAAAGATATTTGGAGTAAGGATGAGAATTTCGGGTGGACCCAGGCGATTGCGTTTGCGGTGCACGCCGGAGTTGTCGCGCTGCTGATTACGCCATTTATTATTGGTTTGACGACGCCGACGAAAGCGGTAAATAAGCAAGTCGATGTGACGCCTCTGGATATTTCCCCTTACATCGCGAAGTTACCGGCCGGAGCCGATAAGGCTGGTGGTGGTGGCGGAGGAGGAGATCGTTCGACGATTCCCGCAACCAAGGGCAAAGCGCCGAAGTTCAGCATGACGCAATTTACACCGCCGACCGCAGTGATCAAGAATCCGAATCCGAAGTTGGCCATGGATCCGACGCTGCTTGGGCCACCGGATTTGAAAGTGGCCAATCCGAACCTTTCAAATTTTGGCGATCCCATGGCGGCGGCAGTGAATATGTCCAACGGCACTGGCGGCGGAGGCGGTATTGGTTCGGGCGAGGCAGGTGGAATTGGCAGCGGCAGCGGCGGCGGCCTTGGACCTGGCGAAGGTGGCGGCACCGGTGGCGGCGCGTTCCACGCGGGTGTGAATGGCGTCGGAATGCCCAGTTGTTTCTATATGCCGAACCCGCCGTATTCGGAAGAAGCGCGCAAGGCGAAGTATTCCGGGATCGTGTTGGTGGAAGCGATCGTCAATCTCGATGGCCACCTCTCGAATTTGAAGCTGATCAAGAGTCCCGGGCTTGGGCTTGACGAGAACACTCTCACCACCCTGAAGACTTGGCGCTGCAAGGCAGCCACGGGTGCGTCGGGCAAGCCTGTGCCGACCATCGTTACATTTGAAGTTAATTTCCGGTTGTACTAGATCCCCGCAAATTAATTTACGTAACAGCGCGCGTCACTCAAGCGGATTGGTGCAACGCAAGCCCGGAAATCGCGCCGAGTCCCGGTCGGTCGAGTGCCGGACTCCGCCATATTCAACACTCAACGGCCGCCAACTCCGCATCGGTGACCAGTGGACCACCCGCGTCTGACCCTCCACCAACAAGGGGCGCAGTAAATTCCAATGCAGCTCTTCCACGGCAAGAAAACCGACGTTGGGCTGCTCCAGCCACTGATCCACAAGTCGAACCGCTTCTTCCATCGTGATCCGACAGCCACGCAGGCTGGCATTTGTGACGATGCGGAGGAAAGCGGTTACGGTTTGCCAAGGGATACCTACAGCTGCCTCCACAGCAAGACGCTTTCTACCCACAGAATAGATACGCTTGCGTTATACGCCGGCGGTGACCATGTTGGCGGGCGCGGGATGCGGTGATTCGGTTTGCGCTAAGCGCTGGCGGAAGCGCGTGTGGCGAAGGCGCGTGAGTTCGACCAGAGGCCACCAAACGGTGTGAACGAGATGGCGGCGGATGAGCAGGCGCCAGAAACGGTTGGAGCGCTTGTAGAGATACGACATCGCCAGATACGGAGCGACCGCGCGCCAATCTTCAGGGCGGCGGCGCCAGATCGAGGCATGCGAGAAGAGGCGTTCGTAAATCCAGCAATAGCCTTGCTCCAGTTCCTCCGGTGACATGTGCTTCGGTCGAAAGACCGCGTGGGCCGTGTCGTATTTGGTCCAGTCGCGATGCAAGAGGCGACCTTGAGCTTCCATTTGCCGGAAGAGCGGCGTGGCAGGATACGGAGTGAGGATGTGGAACGTGGCGCATTCCAGGCGATTCTCTTCGATCCAGGCGGCGGTTCGCGCAAAGACGTCCTTGCGGTCATGATCGAATCCGAGAACGAATGAGCCGTTCACCTGAATGCCGTGATCGTGCAGGATGCGGACGCGGCGGGCGTAGTCGGCAGTCCTTGGCGTCTTCTTTTTCGCATCCGCAAGGTTTTCGTCTGTCAGCGATTCGAATCCGATGAAAACGCCGGTGCATCCACCGAGAGCCATGTCGCGGACCAAACTGACGTCATCGGTAACATCGATGGTGACGGCGGCGCTCCAGATTTTGTTGAGTGGACGCAACGCGCGGCATAGGGCGCGCAGGTATTCGCGGTTGGAGCCGAGATTGTTGTCGATGAACACGCCGTAGGGCTGATGATCCACGGCGAATTCCGCGACGACTTGGGCGGGATCCCGCATGCGATACGGCATGCGCAAGCCTTCCGTCGACAGATAGCAAAAGCCGCAACGATTATGACAACCACGGGTGGCGATGAGGCTGGTGGTCGTTAGAAAGCTGCTTCGCGGCAGGATGGAACGCATGGGGGGAGGGTCGGAGCGATAGTCGCTTTCGTAGGCGGCAATGTATCGGGGGCGCAAACGGCCGGCTTCGACATCGGCGAGGATTTGCGGCCATAACTGGACGCCGTCGCCGACCGCGAGAGCGTCGGCGTGCGGGGCGCATTCATCTGGACAGGAAAGCACGTGAAGGCCGCCGAGGATAACCTTGCTTCCGCGGCTACGATACCACTGCGCGAGCTCGAATGCGCGTTTCGCGAAAGTCAGGTGGACGGTGATCCCAACCACTTCGGGGATTGGCGCAACGGGCGGACGACCATCGAGTAGGTTTTCGTCCCAATAGCGAACGTCCCAGTGCTCTGGCGTAGTCGCAGCGAAGCTGGTCAAGGCGAGAGTCGGGGTCAGGGCGTGTTTACCGAAACTGGCATTGGGATCCTTGGGATAAAAGGGATTGATGAGCAGAGCGTGGCGCAGGCGCACAGGAGCGGCGGGAAGGAGGGGGTCGAGGAACGGCGCTTCGGTCATCTCCGCGGGACACCACGGACGCGGTTGGCGTTTCGGGAAGGGTCGGGCTCGGAGGGTCATGTTTGTGACTTTATGTCATAAAGTACTTTTTGTCAACAGAGACATCGAGCCAGACCATCCGCGCTTGGGCAAATCAAAGGCGGCCGCTACAAAGGCCATACGGCGACGGTTGCCTCTTTTGCGGGCAACCTCTTGCTCGTGCGTGAATTCTCATTCAGCGGGCTTCGACGACCATGAAGGCCACCATCAGCAAGGGAAACCTAGAATCCTCTAAGGATTCCAATGCCGCGCTGCAATTTCAAATGATCGATTTCGCCCGGCAGAATGGCGGGGCTCAATCATTTTCTGCCGGACTGCACGTTGCCATTCTCGCCGTGCTTGTCTTTGCTATTGCATCCGCGCAGCCCACTCGCGGCTTGCGCCCGTCCACCTCTATTGGGCAGGGAGACAAGCTGCTTCCCTACATTCCTCCCGTCCAAACAACTGGGAGTACTTCGCTCGGCAGCGATGGCCGTGGCGGCGAACGAGATAGCAGGCCAGCGCGCTTTGGCAAACTGGCTCCCGGTTCGTCGATGGCGCTCGCTCCGCCGCGACTGCTGCACAACGAGCAGCCGATTCTTCCGGCTCCGCCCGCTGTGTTCGATCCGAATGTGCCGGCTAACGCGCCGGTGATCACAGATCTTGGCCTGCCTTGGATGAAATCCGACACCGATTCCGGCGGGCGCGGAAACGGACACGGTTTCGGCGACAGCGACGGCGAAAGCATGGGGGATAACAATGGAAACGGAGCAGGAGATGGCGATGGTCATGGTCCCTATGCGAATATAGTTTCTTCTGTTACTTGTGTGTATTGCCCACAGCCGGGATATACGGAAGAAGCGCGAAAGGCCAAGCTGCAAGGAAAATTGTTGCTGCAGGTTCTTGTGGGCGCGGACGGACGGGCTAGGCGAGTTCGGATTCTGCAAGGACTCGGTATGGGGCTCGACGAACAGGCGGCAGAGACGGTGCCCGGGTGGCGCTTTTCGCCCGCCCGTGACGCCCGCAAGCATCCCGTGGCTACTTGGGTCACCATCGAAACGCGATTCCAGCTTTATTAATTTCACGAAAAAGAAAGTTCACAGCCTAAAAGGATTGGACGGTATGGAGCGTGCCAAGATGGGCAAGCGGATTTAGTAGCCGACCAAATCAGGGAGAACCTGGATAAGTCGTTGGCCTAGGCGGATTGGACAACCCGCGTTCGATTCGAGCTGATGCATAAAATGAATCTGCTAGGATGAGCCACATGCGAAATTCTTTGCGCATTGTGCTGACTCTGGCGGCCAGTTTTGTTTTGCTTGTTCCCGTCGCCGGGCCGCAGGGTGCTACGGGAGCGATTGATCTTTCGGCGCGCGTCGCGCCAACCGGCGCTCAGGCCGAGCCCGTCCGCCAATTCGTGCTGTATGTGCTCACGAGGAGTTATGCCGACATTGTGAAGGAGGTCGAGGATCAGGATCCTCTTCCGATTCGCGATAAGTTTATCGACGGCCTGCCGGTTTCACCGGAATTGAAGGCCTGGTTGAAGGCCCACGACCTGATTGACCTGACCTCGCCCGACCTGGACAAGTTGCTGACGACCGACGACATCATGAAAATCCCGGAGTTCTTTGCCGCTTATCAACGTTCCAATTCCGGGGGCGTCACCAAGGGCTTTCCCACGCCGAAATATCGCGAAGCGGACAAGGAAGCGAATCCCGATAGATACCAGAAACAGAAGGAAGAATTTCTCACCGCGATACGAAAATTCTTGGAAACTCATCCCGCCAGTATTCAGGGCATCGAGCTCGAGCTGACCGGCGTCAATCCCAAAGTGCCGTGGGACGACATGCACGCGAACCACAAGGCAAAGGTTGCGCGGGTTGCTCCGGACACGGCCCAACTAAAATATCTTGCAGGCAAGATGCAGACCGACCTCGATGGACACGCCTCTGTCAGCGGCCTTCCTGCCGGCAACTACTGGGTGAGTTCCCTGGGCATGTACGCCTCGTCCGGTGATCGCCGGCTCTTCTGGGACGTTCCGGTAACGGTTCGGGCGGGGCACACCACCCATTTGGACTTGAGCAACCTCAACGCAACCGATACGCACCAATACACCTCGCCGTAGGGCATCAACGGGAGTTGCGATATCCTGCAGTCATGGGCACCCCCCTGCTGTGGGTCTGCTTCAACTTATTCGTGTTGTTCGCGCTAGCCCTAGACCTCGGCGTGTTTCATCGCAAGGCTCACAAATTAAGAATTCGCGAAGCGGCGTTCTGGAGCGTGATCTGGATCGGCCTGGCGTTCGCTTTCGGCTATTTCGTGTGGCACTGGTTCGGCGCGCAACGCGGGATGGAATATTTCACGGGCTACGTCATCGAAAAAGCGTTGAGCGTCGACAATCTGTTCATTTTTCTGGTGATCTTCCGTGCGTTTCAGGTGAACGAGCAGGTGCAGCACCGCGTTCTGGAATGGGGCATTCTGGGAGCGCTGCTAATGCGCGGGATCATGATCGCAGCCGGAGCTGTTTTGATCGCGCGCTTTCACTGGATTCTCCCTGCTTTTGGCGTTTTCCTTGTTTACACCGGCCTGCACATGCTGTGGAAGGGCGGGAAACAAGTTCATTATCAGCGCAACCCTATTTTTCGATTCGCCAGTACACATCTTCGCGTCACGCGGGAATACCACGGCGCCAGTTTTTTTGTCCGGCAAGCGGGCCAACTCTTCGCGACTCCGTTGTTCCTGGTGCTGATTGTTATTGAAATTTCAGACGTGACATTTGCCGCGGATTCCATCCCGGCTATATTTGGAATTACGCGCGATCCGTTCATCGTCTATACCTCGAACGTGTTTGCGATCCTGGGACTTCGCGCCTTGTATTTTCTGCTTTCGGATTTGCTGCAGTACTTGCGTTATCTTGGGTATGGTCTGGCGCTGGTTTTGATCTTTATCGGCGTGAAAATGGTGGCTGAACCTTGGTTCCATATCTCCGTACTTATATCATTGGCCGTCGTCGTTGGTATCCTGCTGGTCGCCACCGTGCTCTCGTTACTTGCCGGACCGCGGAAGAACCCTGGAGCAATCCAGGGATAGCGCCTACAAGGCCGCGCTGCGGCGCGACTGAAGGTTGCCTGATAGCGTTGCGTTGATTGGCGCAGTGGCACCGCTGAGAATCTGCCACGCGCGAGCCACTTCGGCTACCGTCCAGGCCTGGGCAATCGCTCCAACCGAAGTAAACGGCGGGTCTCCGGTATAAATCTCGCCGAGCGTGCCAAGTCCGCCGCTAACGATGGTGCGTCCCAGCGGTTCCAGAAAGCTCTGCGCCATCGCGGCATCCTGATAGACGCGATAATGCGCAAGCGCGAACGGGCCGAGCAGCCAGCCCCAGACAGCACCCTGATGGTAGGCGGAATCGCGTTCCCGCGGGCCTCCTCCGTATTGGCCTTTGTAACCCGGCTCATTGGGGCCGAGGCTTCGTAGCCCGTGGGAGGTCAGTAATTGCGAGGCGACGATGTCCACCACCGCTTTCTGTTGCGTTAGAGACAGGGGGCTGACGGGAAGGGAAAGAGCAAAAATCTGATTCGGACGGAGCGAGCTGTCCTTTTCTCCCGAGGGTGTATCGATAACATCGTAGCAACTCTGGCGCTCCGTGTTCCAGAACCTCTGAAAGCTGCGAGTGGCCTTTTCCGCGAGCCTTTCATAACCTTCGCGCGGCTGTGAAAGGAGCTTCGCGAATCCAGACATGCTGTGCAGCGCATTGATCCAGAGCGCGTTGATTTCGACAGCTTTCCCGGTTCGCGGAGTTACCACCCAATCGCCGACCTTCGCGTCCATCCAGGTGAGCTGCACGTCCGGGCTGCCGGCGTAAAGCAAAGCGTCCGCAGGATCGACCTTGATGTTGTAGCGAGTGCCGTGGACATGAGCGTCGATGATGCCCGCAAGCTGGGGAAGCAACTGCCGAAGAATCTCCAGGTCATTGGTGGATTCGAAGTATTGGCGCAACGCTTCAAACAGCCATAGCGTCGCGTCCACGGTGTTGTAGGCGGGCACGGCGCCGGCATCGGGAAAATTGTTCGGGAGCATACCCTCATCAACGTAGCGAGTGAGGGAAAGCAGGATCTTGCGTGCAATTTCCGGCCGGCCCATTGCCAGGGTCAAGCCCGGCAAAGCGATCATGGTGTCGCGGCCCCAATCGTTGAACCAGTGATAGCCCGCGAGGATGCTGCGGCCGTCGGATTCCTCCGGCAGTTCCCGGCGGACGACAAACTGGTCCGCCGCCAGGACGAGTTGCCAAAGCCAACCGGGCTCGTCTTCTGCCAAGGGGGTGCTGCTCTTCTCGTGTTGCGTTTGCCAGTTCTGAAAGAGCTTCACTTCGTAGTTGGATTGCGCGGTGAGGGCCTCCTCGCCATCCAGCGAAGTGTAGGACTCCGTGCTGAAGACCAGGCAGACGCTTTCGCCGGTGCGAAGCTGGCTGTGGAACTGTGCTATATGCAGACGGTCTTCGTGGTCGTCCAACCCGCGCTGTTGCTCAATGGGCAGGAGGTAGTTGCGGTACCACTCGTTTCGCGCCGCCCAAGCGCCCGATGCGCTCTTCAGAAAAACGGGCGTGGCACCATCAAAGGCAGTTGCTGCCATCCCGTGTTCCACGGGCTCCACTCGCATTTGCCAATCAACCGCTTGCGTGGTGCGGTGGAAGTCGCGGTAGTTCACGAGGACTTTAGCGTCCAGGTCGATTGCGCCACGCCCGCGAACCAGGGTGAACTGAACATAAGTGGTGTTCTCACCCTGTTTCATCCAAATGCGCTTTTCCAACAGAGCGTCCTCGAGCGCGTAGCGCCAAACAGGCTTCGAGCCCTCGAGATGAAAGCTTTCGATCTGAAGATAGCCTTTGGGCGAAATGAATCCGCTCGTCCATCGATTGGTTCCCAACGAGACGTTGGAGCCGAGATAGCGCACGGTTTCGTCGAGACCGCTGACCAACATAGTGCGTTTGACCGGCGGCTGCAGAGCCGCCACCAGCAGCCCGTGGTATCGGCGGGTCGTGGTGCCCGCGACCGTGCCGCTCGCGTAGCCGCCCAGGCCGTTGGTTACTAGCCACTCCCGGGACTCCGCAATTTCGAGCTCACCGCAGACTTCCCTTCCAAACTGCACTTCCGCGACCAGGGACATTCTCACTCTCCGCTTTGTTCGAGCAGCTTGGCGACTAGGCCGGTCCAGCCGGTCTGATGGCTGGCGCCAAGGCCCGCTCCGGTGTCGCCATGGAAGTATTCGAAGAACAGTATCAGATCACGCCAGTGTGGATCCTTGTTGAATAGATCGTTGCCGCCAGTGAAAGGGCGGCGGCCGTCTTTGTCGCGCAAAAAGAGACGCGTCAAGCGGCGCGAAATTTCGGCTGACACCTGCCACAGATTCGCTTCTTTACGCGAATAGGTGGGGCACTCCACCTTGAAATCCTCGCCGTAGTAGTGGTGAAACTTCTGCAACGACTCTATCAGCAGGTAATTCAAGGGAAACCAGACCGGACCGCGCCAGTTGGAGTTGCCGCCAAAAAGGCCCGAAGACGATTCGGCGGGCTCGTAGTCGACGCGGCTGATGTGGCCATCGACCTGCACTTCGTAGGGATGATCCAGGTGGTAGCGAGAGAGCGCGCGAACGCCATGCGGGGAGAGAAATTCCGCTTCGTCCAGCATGCGCTTCAGAATGCGCTTTAGTTGCTTGCGGTTCGCCAGCGATAGCAGCCGGCGGATTCCGCGCGGGGAGCGTTGGGTCATTTCAATGTGCTCGGGCACATCCTCGTGGTTGTCAATAAACCACTGCATGCGGCGTTTGAATCCCGGCAAGCGGTCCACGACTTCGGGCTCCAGACTTTCCACGGCAAACAGCGGAATCAGACCGACGATGGAGCGGATTTTCATGAAATGGTCGTCGCCATTCGGCAAATGCAGCAGGTCATAGTAGAAGTCATCTTCGTCGTCCCAAAGGGACCGGCCAGCCGTGCCGATATCATTCATGGCATGAGCGATGTGCACAAAATGTTCGAAGAATTTGCTGGCCACGTCTTCGTAGGCCATGTCCTCCTTGGCCAATTCCAATGCGATCGCCAGCATGTTCAAGCAGAACATGCCCATCCAGCTCGTGCCGTCGGATTGTTCCAGATGGCCGCCGGTGGGCAAGGGCGCGGAACGGTCGAAGACTCCGATATTGTCGAGGCCGAGAAAACCGCCTTGAAAGATGTTGTGGCCGTCGGGATCTTTGCGGTTCACCCACCAGGTGAAGTTCAAGAGCAGCTTGTGAAACACTCGCTCCAGGAACTTCCGGTCGGCCACTCCGTGCATGCGACGGTCGATTTTGTAGACGCGCCAGGCGGCCCAGGCGTGGACCGGAGGATTCACATCGCCGAAGGCCCACTCGTACGCGGGAAGCTGCCCGTTGGGATGCATGTACCACTCGCGAAGCAGCAAAACAAGTTGCTCTTTCGCGAAGTCGGAGTCGACTATTGCAAGCGGGATGCAGTGGAAGGCGAGGTCCCATGCGGCATACCAGGGATACTCCCACTTGTCCGGCATGGAAAGTACGTCATCGTTGTAGAGGTGCGTCCAATCCTTGTTCCGGCCTTTCCATCGCACCGCAGGTGGCGCTGGTCCGGCTGGATCCCCTCCCAGCCACACATCCACCTCATAGTGATAAAACTGCTTGGACCACAACATTCCGGAATATGCCTGCCGCATGACCATGCGCGCGTCCGCAGAGAGATTTTGGGGGATGCGCGAGGCATAGAAATCGTCGGCTTCCTTCATCCGTTGGCTGAACACTGCCTCGAATGCCTCGCCGAAATTCCCAGGCGCGAGAGTTCCCGCGCTGGGAGTATGTTGTCCCCCGGAGGCATTGCCTCCGATCCAAGGTAATTCCGGGTCCATGCTCCCCAGCGGGTCGAGATCGGTGAGCCGTAGTTTAATCGTCGTAGATTCGCCGGCCGGAAGATGAAACGCATAGTGGGCCGCCATTTTCGTGCCGCTTAAGGCGGCATTTACCGCGTTCTTGTTTCCATGAATGACATACTCGTGGAAGGCGTCTTTCACGTAGGGCACACGCTCACGGTAGTTGAACAACTTGACGTAGTTGGTTTCGTTCTCGGTAAACAGCAGCTCCGGCTTGCCATCCGCCAGGAGCCACCTTTTGCCATATTGCCAATGGGAAATCTCCGCAGCGGCCACGCCACGCCTCTCCGCAGTTTTGGATGCGGATGGACGGCGCAAGTCTTTCCCCCAAGACCAGGTGTTGCGGAACCAAAGCGTTGGCAACACGTGAAGATCAGCAGCCTCTGGCCCGCGATTGTGGGCCGTGATTCTGATCAAAATATCTTCCCAATCGTTCTTGGCGTACTCGATGAAGATGTCGAAATAGCGGTTTTCGTTGAACACACCCGTGTCCAGCAGTTCAAACTCGGGGGCGCCGCGACCGCGCTTTTGATTTTCTTCGAGCAATTGCTGGTAGGGAAATTTCGCTTGCGGGTACTTGTACAGCATCCGCATGTAGCTGTGGGTAGGCGTCGAATCGAGGTAGAAATACTGCTCTTTTACGTCTTCGCCATGATTGCCCTGATTGCCGGTGAGCCCGAACAAGCGCTCCTTTAAGATGGGGTCGCGGCCGTTCCACAGAGCCAGAGCGAAGCAGATCATCTGGTGGCGGTCGCTGATGCCGCCGAGGCCGTCTTCGCCCCAGCGGTAGGTGCGGGCATGAGCATGCTCAAAGGGAAAAAATTCCCACGCTGTGCCTTCGGCGCTATAGTCTTCGCGGACCGTGCCCCATTGGCGCTCGGATAGATACGGTCCCCATCGCTTCCAATGCTTCTTGCGGAGCCTGGATTCCTCCAGGCGAACGTCTTCGGTGGTCAGCGGTTCGGCCATGACGGGCCCCTTCCTGAGAAACAGGACCTCCATATTCGCATCCTTTTGGATGCGCGAGCCAGCGGCAACTGGACGACGATTTATGCGGGATTATGGAAGAGGCCGGATGCCACTACGGTGCGCAAATTTTTTGTTTATCACTACAGCATCTCTGAAGGAAAGCCACTTTGACCCTACTTGCCGATTCGAGTATCGTTCTCGGTGCAGAGGCATCTTGGGAATCCGACGATCGAGCTTGGTGTGCAACCTCGCCCCTTATGCAGCTTCGCCGCCCATTCTGTCAAGTTAAGGTCGTGCCAGTCTTGCCTCTGAAGTGAGATTTTGTCCCGGTTTAACGCTGAGGGAGGCGTTATGAAAAGAAAGCCCTGTGAAGTGGCGCTTGTGGTGGTTTCGTTTGTGTCCATGATGATTCTGGCTGCCTGCAATAGTGGCAGTCCGGTGTTGCGCTACATTACCGTCAGTCCCACGTCCGCTAATATTTCCGTAGGTACAACCCAACAATTTACAGCGACCGGTTCTTACAGCAACGGCGGCAGCACGTCGAATCTTGCTGTCTCCTGGAGCTCTTCGAATACCGCTGTCGCTACGATCAACTCGACCAGCGGAGTTGCTACGGCCGTTTCGGGCGGCACAACGTCGATTACCGCGACGCTGTCCGGCGTGACGTCGTCCGCGGCCACGCTCAGCGTGAATCAACTTACCAGTATCGCGGTGACGCCGGCTAATCCGACGATTTCGATCGGCGCCACGGAACAATTTACGGCCACCGGGACTTTCAAGCATGCCGATGGAACGACGAGTACTTCGGACGTGACCGCTCAAGTCACCTGGACCCCGGGTTCGACGACGATTGCCACGTTCAGCACCACTACTCTCGGACTCGCCACGGGCGTCGGCGGGGGAACTACATCGGTTACGGCCGCACTCGACGGTGTTACCGGGACTACCAATCTTACCGTGGGCAACGGCCCCGTTTCGTTGGTGATTTCTCCGGCGACCGCAACCATCGCGATCAGCAATTCGACCGCGTTCACGGTTCAGGAAAAGTGGAGCGATGGAACAATGCACACGCCTTCGGGAACGGTCACATGGAGTTCGAGCTCGGCCGCCCAAGCAGGCGTCGTCTCGAACGGCGCAGCAGACCGCTTTGGCGGCGGGCTTTGCGGCGGGAACGCCGACGATTACGGCGACCGAAGGCACGCTGACCGGAACCACGGCGCTGACTGTGGTGACCGGCTCGACGCACTATGCTTATATTTCCAACAATGCGGACTCTCCACCCGACCTTGGCTTCTACACAGTCACGGCATCGACCAGCCCCTACTTGACGCCGGGCACGCCTCCGACCGTCAACATACCCAATGACTCGAGTCAACAAACGGTTCTCAATCCCAACGGGAAGTATCTATATACGATTGACAACCTCAGCGGCGTGTGGCTTTGGAATATTAGTGCGACAGGAGTTTTGAGCATCTCCAGTCAGCCTTCACAACCCGGAGGCGGTGGCGACACGAACGTCGGTGTGATCGACCCCTACGGCCGGTTCCTGTATGTCATAGACAACGGAAATCCGAGTGGTACCCCGCCCGTTCCGAGCACCATTTATGCGTTTCAGATCAGCCAGACGGATGGCACGCTCACTGCGGTGACCGGTTCGCCCTTCACGACTAACCTGAATGCTTCTTTTGGCATGATCATCGACCATTCTGGGCAGTACCTCTACGCTACCAACAGCGGGAACGGCACTATCAGTGCGTACCAGATTGGCCAAACTACTGGTGCTCTGACTCCGCTGTCGACAGGGGCTACCATCAGTACGGGCACCTCTGCCAGCTCTCCGTTCTATGCTGCGCTCGATCCCACAGGGACCTACATCTACGTCGCCAACGGCGGAGATAACTCCGTCGCCAGTTTTTCCATCGGAACCGGCGGGGTTCTTACCTCTTTGGGCGCGAACCTTTCGATTAGCGGCGCTTCGGTGATCATTAATGTTGTGGTGGCTCCCAACAACAAGACTCTCTACGTTCTGGATGCCGGAACTGGCAGCACCAATGGTCAGGTGTTTGGTTTCACGCTGACATCCGGTGTGCCGGGCACAACGCCGATCACCGGAACTCCCGCAGCGACCAGCTTAGGTCCGACGGGAATGGCGATCGATCCGACCGGGGTGCTCCTGGCGGTTGACAACACCAATCCAATCTCGGCTCCGCCGGCTCCTCCGGCTAACGGGTCGATTTCACTGTTTACGATTGGGTCGGGTGGTGCGCTGACCGTCGATACGCCCGTGGCGGCAGGGGTAAACGCCAAGTTCGTGACGTTCTACGACGCACCTTGAGAAGCCGCACCAGAAAATAATGGTGAATTGCTTATCGCAACTCACTTTAACCTAAACGAGAGGGGTGGCGTCAGCCGCCCCTTTTTTGTTTGCGATTGGAGAAGAGGCGCTAACGGCTCACTCGCCGTAGGGCACCCAGATATTCTTCACCTGGTAGGCGTGCTCGAGGTACCAACGGCCTTCACCCTGTGCCACGTCACCGAAATCGATCTCCCGGCCTTCGTTTGTCCAAACCTGCTTCAGGTTGCCGATGGACAGGGCCTTCGCTGCGGCGCAAGTGTCGGCGTTGCCGTAGCACCAAATTGCGTCGAGGTCGTCGTGCTCGGCGAGCACCTTCAGCAATTCGCCGGCGCGGCCCGCGACCAGGTTCACCACTCCGCCCGGCAAGTCGCTCGTTTCCAGAACCTGGTAAATGTCTCCAGCAATCAGTGGATAGGTTTCTGATGGGACGGCTACCACTGAGTTACCGGCAGCGATCAACGGCAGCACGAGCGAGAAAAATCCAAGTAACGGCACGTGCGCGGGGCAGATTGCGCCCACCGTTCCCACCGCTTCATTCATCGCGATCGAAATGTTGCGGAACGGCGGATTGTGCACGGCGCCGTCGAATTTGTCGGTCCATCCTGCGTAGGAGAAGAGGCGTTCCACGCTGAGCTTGACTTCGAGCGCGGCCTGCTTTTTTCCGACCGCCGCCGCCAATCGTGCAGTGACTTCGGCGGCGCGCTGCGAGAGGTTTTCCGCGATGTAGTAGAGCACCTGTGCGCGATTGTGGGCGGTGGTCTTCGCCCAGGACTCGGCCTTGCGTGCCGCTTCGACAGCGTTGCGAATGTCTTTGCGATTGCCGAGGGGCGAGTCACCAAGCAATTTTCCATTTTTCGAGCGCACCTCGATGCTGTAACCGGAATCAGGCCGTGCTTGCTTCCCGCCGATGTAGAGTTTCACCGTGCGGTCGATGATCGGGTTCGCGACCTCGGCTCGTTCGCCGCGCTTAGCGGAGCCGATGCGCATCGCCGGCGCTTTGCGAAACCACACCGGTTCGAGATATTCGCGCAGGCCTTCCCGGCCACCTTCGCGGCCGTAGCCGCTTTCGCGGTAGCCACCGAAACCGCAGGCGGCGTCGAACAGGTTCGTGCTGTTTACCCAGACGACCCCCGCCTTGATTTGCGCGGCGGTTTGCAGCGCGACATTGATGCTCTCACTCCAAACGCTTGCGGCAAGTCCGTAAACGGTGTTGTTCGCAAGCTCTACCGCTTCCTTTGGCGTACGGAAGGTCATTGCGGCCAGCACTGGGCCGAAAATTTCCTGCTGCGCCACAATCGACGTTGGATGCACGTTGCTTAGCAGCGTCGGCTTGTAGTACAGGCCACGGTTCGGCATCACGACTTCGGGTTGCCAGCACGTTGCGCCTTCCGCAACGCCTTGCTTCACCAAGCGATCGATGCGCTCCAATTGCACGCGAGCCACGATTGCGCCGATGTCGACGGCTTTGTCCAGCGGCGCGCCAATTCGCAGGGTGCTCATACGCGTCTGCAATTTCTTCGTGAGCTTTTCCGCGACGCTCTCTTGCACCAACAAACGCGAGCCTGCGCAACAAACTTGCCCCTGGTTGAACCAGATGCCGTCCACCAGGCCTTCGACCGCTCCATCCAGGTCCGCGTCTTCGAAAATGACGAACGGTGATTTTCCGCCCAATTCCAAGGACAGTTTCTTCTGCGTGGCCGCGGTAGCCCTGCGAATCGCTCTGCCCACTTCGGTCGATCCGGTAAAGGCGATCTTGTCGATACCCGTGTGCTTGACCAGCGCTTCACCGGTCGATCCATCCCCCGTGACGATATTCACCACACCCTTCGGAAGGCCCACTTCGTTGCAGATTTCGGCGAATGCTAACGCCGTCAGCGGCGTATATTCCGCGGGCTTCAACACCACGGTGTTGCCGGTCGCCAGCGCCGGCGCGATTTTCCATGCCAGCATCAGAAGAGGGAAATTCCACGGGATGATTTGGCCGATGACGCCGCACGCTTCATAGCCGGGAAATTCGCGTTCCACGAGTTGCGCCCATCCGGCGTGGTAGTAGAAATGCCTCGCCACGAGCGGAATGTCGATGTCGCGGCTTTCGCGGATTGGTTTCCCGTTGTCGATCGTCTCCAGCACCGCCAAGCGTCGCGCATGCTTTTGCACTTGCCGCGCAAGTGCGTACAAGAGCTTGGCCCGTTCGTGGCCGGTCAGCGCTTGCCATCCCTTTAGAGCCGCGCGCGCCGCCTTCGCCGCCGCATCTACGTCGGCGACACTTCCCTGCGCGACTTCCGCGATCTTCTCTCCGGTCGATGGATCGGTCGTTTCAAAGTATTTCCCGTCCGCCGGAGCCTTCCACGCTCCGCCAATGAAGTGGCCGAAGTGGCGTTTGTACCGATCGAGCCACTGCAGCGACTCCTTCGGGTCTTCCGGCGCCGGCCCGTATTCCATGGTCCTGAATTTTTCAACGACGCTCATCGCTTCTCCACAATTTTCATGGGGCGCAATTTCAGACGATCCGTGTGTCCTCGTTCTTCTTCGCCATTTTCTCGCGCCACGACTCCAGTCTCTTCAACAGGAACTTCAACCGCTCTCGGCCCCACTTCGTGCGCATGACCACCTTTTCGATATCCAGAAATACTTCCGGGTCGCCGAGTTTTTCCCGAAGTTCTCCGACAAAGGGATAGACCTTTGCGAACATGACGAACATTTCGCCGCTGAATCCTGGTACGAGAAACAGATCCTCGTCCAACGCTCCCTGGAGGACGAACGACGCGGCGATTCCCCAGTAGCCGGCCACCTGGCGCAGCCATTTGTTCTCCTGCGTGCCGGGCGCCCAGGCCACCTTCAAAAAATCGTCCGCGTTGTTCGGCCAGAACTCGGTCGCCCACCACTCGCGGGCCTTGCGCATTTCCGTCTCGCGCCTCAGATCGTAGAGTTGCAGGATCAATTGGGCATCGCGGCCACCGGCTTTTGTCGGCATGATTCCTCCCGTTTCGCTGCTCCTTTTTTCAGGCGATTGGATGACGGTATTCTGCCGAATATCTTCCTGTCACATGAAATTCCAGTTGACGTTCAATATCGCCCAGCATGCTGCTGGCGCCCAGGCGGAACAGCTTTGGCTCCAACCAACTGTTGCCGAGTTCTTCCTTCATCAGCATGAGCCATTCCACGGACTGCTTCGCGGTGCGGATTCCTCCTGCCGGCTTGAAGCCGACCGCCATTCCGGTTTCCTCGGCGTATTCGCGGATCGCGCGCGTCATCACCAGACCCACCGGGAGCGTTGCATTCACAGTCTCTTTGCCCGTCGACGTCTTGATAAAGTCTGCACCAGCCATCATCGCTACCAGGCTGGCCCTCGCCACGTTACGCAACGTCATCAGATCGCCTGTGCCTAGGATTACCTTCAAATGCGCTGGGCCACAGGCATCCTTGAAGGCCACGATTTCGTCGTACAGGCGCTGCCACTGCGCGCCAAACACGTGCGCGCGCGTGATGACCACGTCGATTTCCTGGGCTCCGGCTTCGACAGAACGCCGAATTTCCGCAAGCCGCTCTTCGAACGGATTCAGCCCTGCGGGAAATCCCGTCGACACGGCCGCCACAGGAATTCTGGTGCCCTCTAACGCCTTGCGCGCCGTCTCGACAAACAAGTGATACACGCAGACCGCCCCCACACGAATCTGCAACTCCTCAATTCCCAATTTCTCCACGATTTCCTGCTGAATTGGCTGCTTCGCTTTCGCGCAAAGCCGCTTCACGCGCTCGTCGGTGTCATCTCCGGACAGTGTGGTCAGGTCCATGCACGTGATTGCACGCAGCAGCCAGGCGATTTGCCAGTCTTTTTTTACAGTCCGGCGGGTTACCAGCGTTGCCGCGCGGCGCTCCACCGCGCTCGTGTTCACTCGAACGTTTTCCACCCAGTCCAGGTTTAGCGAGGTGCCACGATTGGTCGCGAGAGGCCGTCCGCCCAGCACCGCGATCGTTTCTTGCGCGGATTGGCCCTGCGTTTCGACAATGCGGTTCCCGTGCCGGTCCGTAATCTCCAAGCGCGGCTTAATTTCTCCGCTCATTTCCGCTCCTTTTTTCTCAACAGAACATGAGCATACCACCTCGGCGTGTGCTCCGCGAAGTACCCGCCCCGCCAGTGATGGGTCGAATGAATATGACGTTCGAATGGAACTTTTTGCGGCCCTGGCGTAATCATGGTTAGACAATGCTGAGAGGACTCTGGCACGGGCGAGCAACTTCGCGCACTTCCGATGCGTACCTGTGTCGCGCGGCCAGTCTCGGCGAGGGCGAAGCTTTGTCTACATTGTATCGAAGGCACGGCGGCCTGATCTACCGCTTCAGCCTGCGACTGAGCCGGGACGCATCGGTCGCCGAGGAAGTTACCCACGATGTTTTCCTTACATTCCTGAAGAATCCGGGCCAATTCGACGCAAGCCGCGGCAAGCTAAGCACCTGGCTATGCGGAATTGCACGGCGGATCATTTGGAAACATCTTGAACGGTCCGGGCGTTTCGAACCCTTTGACGAAGAAGGCGATGCCCATTCCGAGGCGGACGATCCCCACATGGTTCTGAGCCGTCACGAAACCATTTCCGCAGTGCGCCAAGGAGTGGAGAGCCTGCCCGAGCAATTGCGAGAGGTGATTGTTTTGTGCGAATTCGAGGAGATGAGTTATGAGGAGGTGGCGTCGATCCTCGCGGTTCCTATTGGAACCGTGCGATCGCGTTTGCACCGGGCGAAAGCTCGCCTGGCCAAATCTCTAGCGGGCATTCCCGTTTCTCCAGCCAAGGAATCACGCCGATGACACCACAAGACTCTGAACTGCATGAAATTCTCGCCGTTCTCCGCAGAGAACATCAGAAAATCTCACTGCCGGCGTCCGCAGAGGAGCGACTGCGCACTGCAATTTCGACGAGTCGGATTGCTCCGAGGAGTCGCTGGGTGCGGGCGCTCGCTTTAGCGTCAATAGTGGTCCTGGTGTCGTGGACCGCAGGCAGGTCTGTTCGAGTGAACTCGGTTCGGCATCGGTCCCGTGTGCCTTTGACCCAGACAAGCAGCGGCGCGGAGGATGCAGTGGTATCTGACTTCATCGCGTTGCCTTCGGCTGAGCTACTCCCTGCACCACGCGAGGTGCGCGTCTGGCGAGTCCGCATTGCCCGGGGCGAACTTGCGCAATACGGTTTTAACGTTCCTCCAACCAAGGCGGCCGATCTGATTTACGCGGACTTTGCCGTGGGCGAAGACGGACTGCCACGAGAGATTCGTTTCGTGCGGTAAGTGCAAGCCCCGAAGGGAAGATGCATCCGATGACCCACTCATCCTGGCTCACATCAGTTGGCTCTGCGGTTCTCCTGGCGGCCTTCGTTGGAACGAGCGGGGCTGCGAACGCACAGGCTCCCGGAAGTAAAACGGACCAAAAAGCGGCGCAGGATGCGCAGGCCGACAAACGCGCCGCCGAGGCGATTCAGCTCCTATTCGCGCCAAGTGCTTTCGTGAAAGACAAACCTTTTTCGGCGGAAGCGGTCACGGAAACGGTGCAGATCCTTGCCGACGGCAATCGAATCATTCGGCGCAATGTCGCAAAGGAATACCGGGATCGAGCCGGGCGCACGCGGCAGGAACAAACCATCGAAGTTCCGGGGTCGAAGTCAGGAGGAACAAGAACCATGATCTCCGTCCACGATCCGGTCGGGAAAGTGGACTACATTCTTGACCCTGAAACAAAAACGAGCAGCGTAGTCGATTCTTCCAATTCTCCGCAGTTTAACTCGCCTGCCAACTCCGCTGTTGCAGCAGCCGGAAACAAGGTTGTCACGCAAAAGCTCGGCAGCAAAGCCGTCGAAGGATTGGAATGCACCGGCACACGGACGACGGCAACCATCCCCGCCGGGGAGATCGGAAATGAGCGGCCTATTCTTACAGTTACGGAGACCTGGTATTCACCGGATATTGAGGCCGTGGTGCAATCCAGCGCGTCCGACCCGCGGTTTGGAAAAACAAGTTACACGCTCCGCAACGTCCAACGAGGTGACCAGCCCGCCGCATTGTTCGATACGCCGGCCGACTACACGCTACGGCGGCAGTCACGGGCGCGAGCAGCGGCGCCCGAGCATCCGTAAACGGCCAGTCGCCGGTTACTAAGCCTCTCCCCTTTTTTATTTTTTGCTTCGTGGAACTTTTTCCGCGTTTGTCGTAATCACTATCGGATGCCGAAACAAAACCATAAGCGGCAAGGGGTGAATCTTTAATGCGGGCGAAGTTTGTTTTGATCGGGTTTCTATCCGCGTTCCTTGGTTCTTCGGCGATGGCCGAGACCGCTTCCCGTCATGCATTCGATCTCTGGCTCGAAGCCTTCAATTCCGCCGATGCCGCGAAGCTTACGGCATTCTGGAAGGTGTATAACCCGGCGTGGACTCACGTCGAGCGGGAGTTGCACGTGCGCAAGGAATCCGGCGGATTCACGCTGGCGAAAATCATTTCGGACGACGGGACGAAGCTGGAAGCGGTGGTGGCGGATGCAGGCGAAACATTCCTGGGGATCACTCTAAAGATGAAATCCGTGGACCCGCCGGCAATTGAGGACATTTCCATTCATGGCGCTGCGACGTCCAAGGATATCGTTTCGCGGTTTGCCAATGACACAGATCTGACCGCCGCACTTCGCAACAAGGCCGACTCCCTGGCCGCTTCGGACCAGTTTTCCGGGACGGTGCTCCTTGCTCACAACGGCAAAATCTTGCTCAACGAAGCGTGGGGACTGGCAGATCGCGAGCACAACAAGAAAACGACGCTCGATACTCAATTCCGCATCGGTTCGATGAACAAAATGTTTACGGCCATCGCGGCTTTGCAGCTGGTTCAGCAGGGAAAACTTTCTCTCGACCGAAGTATCGCCGACTACTGGCCCGACTATCCGAATCAGGACCTCGCAAAAAGAGTGAATGTTCGCGACTTGCTGGACAATACAGGAGGGACCGGCGACATCTTCACGAACCAATACAACGAACACCGGCTGGAAATCCGGACGCTGAACGACTACGTGAAGCTATATGGGAGGCGCGACGTGGAATTTCAGCCGGGATCGCAATTTCGATATTCGAACTACGGATTTCTGCTGCTCGGCGCGCTGGTCGAAAAAGTCAGCGGCATCTCGTATTACGAATACGTTCGGGAATACATCTTCAAACCGGCCGGAATGACTCACACGGACTCCTTGCCCGAGGCAGAGGATGTTCCGAAGCGCGCAGTCGGGTATCTGCCGGGCAAGAGCGGCTGGGAGCCAAACACGGACACGCTACCTTGGCGAGGGACGCCCGCGGGAGGCGGCTATTCCACCGTGGACGACTTATTTTTGTTTGCGCAGGCGCTCAATAGCGGGAAGCTCATCAGTCCAAAGTTGTTCGAGCAGGCGACCGCTGAGCAGTTTTCCGGGTCTCACTACGGTTTCGGATTTCAGGTTGACGAGGATTACTTTGGGCACAGCGGCGCCGCGCCGGGAATTAACGGCGAGCTTCGCATCTATCCGGAACCGCGCTACGTGATCGTAGTGCTGTCAAACCTGGAACCACCTGCGGCAATGAGGTTAGCCGCCTTCGGCGGCCACCGGTTGCCACTGTAATGGCGCCGTTGCACTCACCGGTTCGAGCAAGGCATAGCCGGCTAGCTTCTTGAGCTCCGCGCGACGCTTTTTGGATAGGAAGAGCATGCGGACTGACAGCACCGCCTTCAGAAGGAAAGGCGGCTGAGCGCGGCGTTTCAGCCGCTCACCCTCTTCCGCGAGATAGCGCATCTCTTTCACGCACCAGCCATGCTCGAGGAAGAAGGCAAACCAGTCGGCGGGCTTAAATTTAAACGGGGCGTTCTTCGTTTTTTGCGCGAACTTTCCTCGCTGCCGCCATTTCATGGCGTAGGGCGAGAGATAGTCCACGATCCACCTATAGACGTGCTGCGTGGCCTTGAGGTCATCGGCCAAAGTGCCGGCCTCGTCCACGCTCAAGTACGTGACAACTCCTTCGGTGAGAATCAGCAGCTTTTTCGAACGCGAATCGACGTCCGCAAGCAGGCGCTGGCGCGAAGCGCGATCGGCGAGATCCACAGCGACACGTTCGAGCTTGCAGCGCGGAACTTCGCCTGCCAGGCGTCTTTCTTTAAATTCGATCATGCGCGGGTAGTCAACTTCGATCCACTGCAAAGCCTCGGGCAAATCCATGCGGTAGGGCCGTGTATCGAGTCCAGCGCCCAGATTAACGACGGTATCAATCCCTTCGGCAATCGCGGTTCGAATGTAGTCGTCGATGATGTGCGTGCGGATGGCGACAACCCACTCCGTCATAAACGACATCGGCATGGTCCGCGCGATTTTCTTGCCCTGCTCGCCGGCGAGAAGAGCAGCAAGGGGATCACGGAATAGCGCATCAGGCCGCGCGGATTCGACGGCGCGATAGTGCGCAATCCAAAACGCGGTGTCAGAAACATTTTCGATCAGTGTGTCGGCCATGTCCGTCCCTCGCGTCAGTTTCGCGTTTTGTTAGATGAGCGTGGCGGGTTTAAGTGTGCAAGCCCCAAAGTGGCGCTGTGGCGCTGTTCGCGTTCATTCCAATTTCCGACTAACCAAACTGGCCGCCGCCAGACGTATCGATTCGCGGAAGTTCGTATCTCTGCGATAGGCCAAATCGGTTATATAATGAGCGCCGCTCTTGGGTAGTGAGGTTTTTTCAGGTCAGCCCTTCTGGATGAGCGTGGTCCAACACATTTCTTTCGGAGTAGCTTCGGCGGAACTGCGTAAGAGGCACGTCTGATCGACTTCTGAACCCAAGGGAATAGCAGAAATTCAGCCCGATCGATCTGCGAAGAGGTGTATCTCGTGAAGAAATTCAATTCGCTGCTAGCCGCCGCCTTTACCCTGACATTTATTTTAGGCCCCGGACTCCCACGGCCTCTGCAGGCGACTCCGCCCGCGACCGCTGGGTCTTCTTATTCTTCACCCTGGCCAAAGGTCTTCGACCGGAATGGCGCGCACATCGTAGTGTATCAGCCGCAAATCCGAACCTGGAGAAGCTACCGCTCGCTGATCGCCGATACGGCCATTTCCGTTGCAGAGAATAACGCCAAGCCCATCCTCGGCGTCATCTCCTGGCACGCCGACACCATCGCGGACGTGAGCACGCGAATGGTTTTCGTGAGGAATATTGAAGTGGTCAGTTCGCGTTTTCCGTCGCTGGATGCCACTCAGGAAGCGGTCATGCAGGCCAAGGTGCGGCAGGTATATCCGACCATGACCTTCACAATCAGCCTGGACCGCATGATTGCAGGCGTGGAGAAAGCGAATGCTCCGGTGCAAAGCATTACCGCCAATCCGCAAGCGCCTCCCATTTTCGTCAGCAATACGCCTGCGATTCTGCTGCTGGTGGAAGGAAAGCCGGTGCTGGCGCCGGTTCCCGGCACCACGCTGCAATACGTCGTCAACACGAACTGGGATCTTTTCTTCGATAATTCGGATTATTACCTGCTCAATGGGAAGACCTGGTTCAAGTCAAAAGAACTGAGCGGCGCGTGGGCCGTTACCGCCAAATTGCCGCCTGATTTTGCAAAGATTCCCAAAGGGCAGAATTGGGATGATGTGTTAAAGGCGGTTCCGCCACCCGCGGGAGCGGCCTCCGCTTCGAAAATTATTTACACGGACAAGCCGACGGAATTGATCGTTTTCAAGGGCGCGCCTGCTTACACGAAGATTCCTGGCACAGCGCTGCAGTACGCGACCAACACGGAATCGAATGTTTTTCAGCACGCGCCGGACAATCAGGTTTATGTGCTCTTTTCGGGCCGATGGTTCCGCGCGAACAGCCTGCAGGGGCCCTGGACGTTCGCCAGTAACGATCTGCCGTCGGATTTTTCGAGGCTGCCCAAAAAGCAGTCTTATTCCGCGGTGCTTTCCTCTGTACCGGGAACTCAGGAAGCCAGTGATGCGGTGCTTCTTTCGCAGGTGCCGACGACCGCCATTGTGAACCGTGCGCAGGCGGAAGCCCAGGTGCACGTGGCATACGCGGGCCAGCCTCAGTTTGTACCGATTGAAACCACGACGATGTTTTATGCGGTGAATACGCCGTACCGAATCATTCGGGTCGCGAATACGTATTATCTCTGCTATCAGGCCATTTGGTTTGTCTCCCTGAGCCCCAACGGCCCGTGGAAGACGGCCGATATGGTGCCGGCGGTGATTTACACCATCCCCGCAAGCTCGCCGGTCTACAACGTGACGTACGTGATGGTCTCCAATCCCACACCTACGACGGTCGAAATGAGTTACTCGAGCGGTTACATGGGAATGTTTGTGATGGGCATGGCGGTGGGAGCCACGATTGTTTACGGCACCGGCTACTATTATCCGCCTTATGTGTATTGGGGACCGCACCCGATCTATTATCCGTATCCCTGCACCTACGGCGTTGCGGCGGTCTATAACCCGTACACCGGCGGTTATGCGGTGGGCCGGTCTTTCTATGGGCCGTATGGCTCCGCGGGAAGCGCGGCGTGGTACAACCCTGCGACGGGAATGTACGGCCACGCGGTCACGACCCAGAACGCCTACGGCGGGCACACGTATGCGTCCGGATACAATCCCTGGACGGGAACTTCCTTCGCCACCTCGCAAGGCCACAATCAGTACAGCTCTTGGGGCAGCACGGTTGTGAACAACGGCAGCAACTGGGCCGAAGCGCAGCATGGCTCCAACGCCAACGGCAGCGCCGGTTCGTTCCAGACGTCCAAAGGCAGCGCGGGGGCCGGATTTAGCGGCGCGAATGGCAACAGCGGGTTTGTGGCAAAAGATGCGAACAATAACAACGTGTACGCGGGAGCGGATGGCAACGTGTACAAAAAGGATTCGAGCGGCAATTGGAGCAAATATGACAACGGAAGCTGGACGCCTGTTGATCCCTCAACAGGCGCGGCACAGACGAAGAATTCGCAGAACCTCGGAAGTTCAAAGAACGGGGGCACTACGACCACTCCCGGCACCGCATCGAGCACCGCGAATAGCAACCGGCCGCCGGATGCGAGCCAAAAAAGCCAGCGCGGCCCGGGACAAACGACTCCTGGCACGACGACCCCTTCTCCGAATCAACCTGGCGCTGCGGACCCCGGTTCGTCCGGCACCATGGGGCAGCTTCAGAACGATGCCCGGAATCGCGATCGCGGCGCCCAACTGGAACAAAACAACAACCGCGGGACGGGTTCCGCGCGCGGTTCGAGCGGTGGAAGCCGGCGAAAGCCATAACAACGCTGGGATATGCGTTGGCGCGAAAGGCAAGAAAAACCACCCTCACCCTGAAGGGGTGAGCTACAGCTGCTGAATGCTCACCTGCCAGCGGGATTTTTTGCTCCTGGCGTCGGGCGCATCAGTAATTCCACGTACTCTTTGTAGAACTTCGCTTTGTCGAAATCGTCTTGCACTTCCACGAGAATCTCGCCTAGGCCCGGCTGGTTGCCAGGTTTCCAGACCAGCGTGTTGCCGTAGCCAGGACCATGGTCGGTGTTCACGTCCATGTAGAGCTTTTGCCATTTCGTGATAATGGTCGGGTCCAGCCACGCCACCGCCGCGAGTTCATCCCAAAGGAAATTGTTTTGCGCATATTCCGCCACATACTGCGCCGCCGGCGTGGGACTTTTCCGGACCTGCTCGATCAGCTCCTTTTGCATGCGGGCCTTCACGGAAATATCCACGGTGGTTACTACCATTCGCGGCCAGCGCGCGTGCAGCACGGCTTTCGAGGCTTCCGGGTCCATCCAGAAATTAAACTCGCGCCCGGGCGACAGCGCGAACTCCGCATCTTCGGAGTAAGGGTTGATGCTGCCGCCCATGACGATCAATTCTTTGGTCAGCTCGGGAAATTGCGGGTCGAGAGCGATCGCCATCGCCAGGTCAGTCATCGGCCCGGCGGCGTAGATGGTTACTTCATGCGGATACTGGCGCACCATTCGCACAAGGAAACTTGCCGCGCTTTCCGTGGACGGCTTTGTGGTTGGTTTCCCTTCGGGCATCGGCGGAATTTCATATGGGCCATGCACGCCGGTTTTCGGGGCGAAATTCCACGCGCCCTGGTAAACCACTTTCCCGTATAGCGTTTCCCATTTCGCGATGTACTCCTTGGTGTTGACCAGCGGGAATATCGCGCCAGGGACCACGGGAATATCCGTGCGGCCAATAATTTCCATCAGGCGGAGGGTGTGCAGCACTTCTTCGTCGCGCCAGCCATCTCCGGTCAAGACGGTGATGCCAAGAACGTCCGTTTCTGCAGAATTGACGATCGCGAGAATGGATTGCATGTCGGTGCCACCCGGCCCGGCGGCATCCTGATCGATAATCACCTTGCGTTTGCCTTGTGCATGCAGGCTGAAGCCACCGATGCACAACAGCAATGCAAAAGCGAAGACTCGGTTGGGCTGGCTCATAGCAACTTCCTTTCCCTGTGAGGAATCGTGGTTGAAGGTCTTAATACATTATCGTACGCGTCAAATGATGCGGCCAGGGCGTGGTGTGAAATGGGAGCCAGAATCGCGCGTCAATCTGCGGAATCAGCACCTGCCGATTGGGCGGACGCAATCTGTTGATCTCCTCCGTGAGCAGCGCTGTGGCGTAGATGCAGTGCGCGCGAATTTCGATTTCCCAGCATGAGTCGCGAGGAATCAGCTGGTGGGATTGAATGGCGTTTTCCAATTCCGGGGAGTAGCTGGTGATTCCGTGGAGCCGTAACGCCACGGGAACGATGTAATCCGCGAAGGCGGTCATCTTGTCGATGTCGTCGACGCGGAATTTGCCTGTGCGATTCAGCGTGGCGTATAGCATCCAGATACCCAGTTGTACGAGCTTGTAAAATTTGATTTCGTGGCCGTCGAGCAAGCTCGCGTCGTTGAAGCGCGGGAATTCCTTCACCAGCCGGTCGATCAGGCCGTTTCCGTTGTCGTAGAGCCTCGGCGAACAGGAATGGACGAAGCGGTGAAACCGGCCGCTATAGTTTTTTGCCAGGACTTCGCCTGCTTGTTGGAGGACTTCCAGCTTTTCGCCGAGCATGGGCATTTCGATGCTGCCCTTGAAGACCTGGTTCAGTTCCGCACGGGTGATTCGCGCTAGATAGTCGCCATCGAGAAACGGAATCCCGTTGTCTAACGCGCGCTTGATGCAGGCAAATTCCGCTTCAGAATCGGACCAGTGCTTTCCCGCGTAATCCACCTGAAATTTCTCGTGACGTTCGAAATCGGTGAAGGCTGTGTCGATCACATCGGCTACAAGAATGAAATCGATGGCTTCGTTGGGATCGCCTTGGCCGACGCCGTGCGGCAGGACGAACTCCGGCATGGGCAATTCTTCGTACGCCATCCAGGATGCGACTTCCACGATTTTGGTGTAGTTTGCGCGCACATCCCGCGAGGATTCGATGGCGTAGCGCAGACTGTCCAATACGGGACTGCCCGCTAATTTTGGCCAATGCATGATTGCTGCTCAGGACATTCGCGCCAGGATGATCAGTACAAGCCCGACAAGGAAACAGGCAAACATCGCGGCGATCAAACGCGAGGTACCCGCAGGCGCGGTGCGGAATTCCTTCCAGATGAAAACGCCCCACAACGCGGCGACCATGGTCGCGCCTTGGCCCAAGCCGTAGGAAATGGCGAAGCCGGCGCGACCGGAGGCGATGATGTTGAAAGACATGCCAACGCCCCAAATGAGTCCACCCAAAATGCCGGTAAGGTGCGTGCCGACGCCGCCTTTGAAATAATCCGCGTAGGACACAGGGGCTCCCACGAACGGCTTCTTCATAACGAAGGTGTTGATAATGAAGTTGCTCAGGAAGATGCCGATGGCAAAAACAAATACGGCTCCGTATGGGCCGAACTTTCCTTCTTCGGGGCGGGCAAAATCCGCGTACATCGAGGCAGCAACAAAACGGTAGAAAAACCCCATCAGCACGCCGCAGGCAACCGACAGTGCCAGGCCTTTTGTGCTGACTCCCGCGGCACCGCCAGGAAGTTTGCGATATGCCACGGCGTCGAGAATGATCGCGACTACGACCAGTGCCACGCCCGTGAACAATAGCGCTGCATTCCCGATGGGATCGGCGATGTAATTCAGTACAACGCCTAGCACCAGCGCGATACCGATGCCCACGGGAAACGCTACAGACATTCCGGCGATGTCGATGGCTGCAACAAGGAGGATATTCGCCAGATTGAAAATCGCGCCGCCGAGCAGAGCCGAATGAATGCTGGAATGAGAAACGTGCTGAAAATCCTCGAGGAATGGCCGGCCGACAGTGCCGTGGCTACCGAGTGTGAGACCTAGAATGAGCGTGAGCAGTAAGACACCGATGGTGTAGTCCCAGTAGAACAGCTCGAAGCGCCAGCCTTTCTTGGCCAGCTTTTGCGTGTTTGCCCACGAACCCCAACAAAACATGGTGATCACGCAGAACACCACCGCCAACGGATAACTTTCCAAGACGAACATTTGGCTCCTTTGCAAATCCTTCCGTATCTGTTTGCGCGAAACCGGGCCTTGCTTCAGAAAGCCTCAGACCCCTTCCTGCGTCAGGACAAGCTGGAAGGCCTGAGTTACCGGCTCAAGATTTCAGGCCTCGCCGCGCCCATTCGGCTTCGAATTCGGCCCTCTTTGGAAATGATTTTTGCGTGCCGACGCGGGTCGTCGATAGGGCGGCATACAGGTTCGCGCGCAACAACGCTTCTTTTTCGGGTAGTCCTTCCGCCAAGAACACGGAGAAGCTTCCGATAAAAGCGTCTCCGGCGCCGGTTGTGTCCTTGGGCGTCACGGCGAACGGCGGAATGAGTTCCGCCGAGCCGTCACCAGCGATCAGAGAACCACGCGCGCCGAGGGTTAGGATGACTTTGTGGAAACCCTTTTGCAAAAACGAAGCCGCGCAAGCCTTCGCTTCTTCAATCGAATGGACGGGCAGGCCCGCGATCGCTTCCGCCTCGGTTTCATTGGGAACGAAATAATCCGCTGCCGCCAACGCATTGAGTTGCACGGGTTGCGCGGGCGCGGGATTCACGATGCAGCGGATGTTGTGTTTGTGCGCAAATTGAACTGTGTAATAGACGGTCGAGAGTGGAATTTCAAATTGTAGGATGATGATGTCCACATTTTGCAGCGCAGCTGCCGCGGCATCCACATCGGCGGGTTTCAGCATGTCATTCGCGCCTTTTACCACGATGATGCGGTTCTGACCGTTCGGCTCGACAAAGATGGGGGCAACACCGCTGGAAATGCCATCGAGAATTCGAATGTGGGTCGCGTCAATGCCGAGCGACTGGAAGTTTTTGACGGTGGCTTCGCCAAAAAGGTCGTTGCCGACGTTGGCTACCATCCGTACCTCCGCTCCGCAGTAGCGCGCAGCCACGGCCTGATTCGCGCCTTTGCCGCCAAAGCCAAGATCAAAGCCTGTTCCGAAAATCGTTTCTCCTGGCCTTGGGAACCTGTCGCCGAAGGTGATCATGTCCGTGTTTGCACTTCCGACCACAGCAATGCGGGGTGACCTGGTCATGCGATCTCCTGTGTCAGTGGCAAGCCGCGAAAATATAACAGCACGGGGTAATGAGCAAGTGCCACGAATTTAGCCGGTAAAACGCGAGTGATAGGCGCAGGCGTTTCGTTGACGGCTGTTGGCGCGAATGTTAGTCTCGCACTTCGTTTTCAAACGCATGCGCGCTGTCGACCTTATCCGAAAAAAACGCGATTCCGGGGAGCATTCCCGCGAAGAAATCGCCTACCTTGTTGGCGGATACACGAAAGGCGAGATTCCCGACTATCAGATGGCCGCGTGGCTGATGGCCGTCTGGATTCGCGGACTGACGCATGGCGAAATCACGGCGCTTACCGAAATGATGCTGTATTCCGGCGAGATCGTCGATCATTTCGAATTGCCGATGAAAAAGGTGGACAAGCACTCCACGGGCGGAGTGGGAGACAAAACTTCGCTCATTCTCGCGCCGATCGTGGCAGCGGGAGGTTTGGCCGTGCCGATGATCAGCGGGCGCGGACTGGGACACACGGGCGGCACGCTCGACAAGCTCGAAGCGATTCCCGGGTTCAACACGACGCTTTCTCTCGCGGACTTCCGGCGCGTCTTGAAGGAATGCCGGATGGGTTTGATCGGCCAAACATCGGAGATTGCGCCTGCTGACAAGAAAATCTATGCCCTGCGCGACGCAACTTCTACAGTGGAAAACGTCGGCCTCATTTGCGCTTCGATCATGAGCAAGAAGCTGGCGGAAGGAATCGACGCGCTGGTGCTGGACGTTAAGACCGGTTCCGGCGCGTTCATGGCCAAGGAAGAAGACGCCATTCGATTGGCGGAGCTGATGGTGGACACCGCGCGGCGCATGGGGAAAAAATGCGTTGCGCTACTCACGGACATGGACCAACCGCTCGGCCGGATGGCCGGTCATTCGAATGAAGTCATCGAGTCCATCGAGGTGTTGAAGGGCAAAGGGCCGACGGATTTGCGGGAACTGAGCTTAGAGCTTTCCGCGTGGATGTTTCATCTCGGTGAACGAACGCAATCGGTCGACGAGGGTCGAAGCTTGGCGGAGGAAATGATCGCTTCGGGAAAAGCACTGGAGAGTTTCCGTGAATGCATTCGTCTGCAAGGTGGAGATGAGCGGGTCGTGGATGATTATTCCGTCATGCCAGCGGCAAAATTCGAGACCGACATTACCAGTTCGAAGGCGGGTTATGTTGTCGCCACGCGTTGCCGTGACTTTGGAGTTGCGCTGGCCATACTCGAAGGCGGTCGCAACAGGAAAGAGGATGTTATCGATCCGGCCGTCGGATTGGAATTCCATAAGCGCATCGGGGACCGGGTTAAGGCCGGCGAAAAATTGGTTACAATCCGCTACAATTCCGAAGCAAAGTTTGCCGAAGTCAGAAAACTGATCGAAAACGGTTTCATTCTAGGAGAAGAGGAGCCGCTGCTGCCTCCCCTGATCCGTCAGGTTATCGGCGGATAGAAGCTGGACTGCTTTTGATTTGTCCCGGGAACAGAGTACAAGGAGACGGAATGGGGCGATTAACCGGTTTGCTGGGCATGGCTGTGTTCCTGTCGCTCGCGTATCTCTTTTCTACGTGCCGAAAAGCCATCAAGCTCAAAACTGTTCTGTGGGGTTTGGGACTGCAGCTCGCTTTCGGCATTTTCGTGCTGAACTTCGGATTGGGACGAAGGATTTTTGAGTTTTTGGGTGATGTCGTCAACAAGCTGCTCAGTTTTGCGTTTGTGGGTTCGGAATTTGTGTTCGGCGGATTGGGGCTGCAGCGCTCGACCTTCGGTTTTATCTTTGCCTTTCAGGTGTTGCCCACGATCATTTTTATCGCCGCGGTGTTTGCTTTTCTTTATCACATTGGCGTGATGCAGATTTTCATCCGTGCGTTTGCGTGGGTAATGACGCGCGTGATGGGCGCGAGCGGCGCAGAGTCATTGGATATTGCGGCCAGCATTTTCATGGGACAGACGGAAGCGCCTCTGACCATCCGGCCGTTCCTAAACAAACTTACAAAATCGGAATTGATGTGCGTGATGACTTGCGGCATGGCGCATGTGTCTGGCGGAATCATGGCCGCGTATATTGCTTCAGGGGTCCAGGCAAAACATTTATTGACGGCAGTGATCATGACCGCTCCGGGCACATTGTTGATGGCGAAAATGCTCGTGCCGGAAACAGAGCAACCGCTGACCGCGGGAAAAGTGCAGATGCCCGAGATGGAAAAGGAGGCAAATTTCCTGGGCGCGATCTCACGTGGCACGGCGGACGGCTTGCAACTGGCCATCAACGTCGGCGCGATGCTGATCTCCTTTATCGCTTTACTGGCGCTCGTCGATTACTTGATCGGAGGCGCGCACAACTGGCTGGCGTTTCATCACATGGCCTGGTTTCCAGCGAGCCTGGAGCAATTCTTTGGGTGGATTTTCTCGCCGATTGCCTGGGTGATTGGCGTTCCGTGGAAAGATGCGTCGAGCATCGGTTATCTGTTGGGGACGCGCATGACCATCAACGAAGTGGTGGCTTTTGCCAAGCTGGGACAAATGAAGGGCACATTAGATCCGCGATCGTTCACCATTGCCACGTTTGCGCTCTGCGGCTTTGCGAATTTCAGCTCCATCGGCATTCAAATCGGAGGAATCGGAGCGTTGGCGCCGGAGCAGCGCGGGCAGCTTGCAAGATTTGGGATTCGCGCCATGCTGGCGGGAACCATGGCGAACTTGATGTCGGCTTGTATCGTGGGCATCCTGTCATGAGCGCGAAGAAGACGCCGGCGGCGCGGCCAGGGCCGGAGTTTGCAAGCGCCGAAGCGGCCGCAAAGTTTATTCAGAGAAAGACGAAGCTCCGGCCGAACATCGCGCTGGTGTTGGGTTCGGGACTTGGCGCGTTCGCTGATGAATTGTCCAATGCGGTGCGGATTCCTTACGCCAAAATTCCTCACTTCCCACGTTCCACGGCGATCGGTCACGCAGGACAATTGGTGCTCGGAAGTGTAGAAGGCATAGATGTCGTCGCGATGCAGGGCCGCGTGCATTTTTATGAGGGCTACTCCATCAAAGACGTGGCATTTCCGATTCGCGTACTTGTTCGCATGGGCGTGAAGGCCGTGATCCTGACGAACGCGGCCGGGGGAATCAAAAAGGATTTTACGCAAGGGCGGCTTGTCGTAATCAGCGACCACATTAATTTGCAAGGGGCAAATCCGCTGATTGGACCCAACGACGAACACTTTGGACCCCGTTTCCCGGATATGAGCACGGCCTACGACAAGAAATTTCGCGAATTAACCCTTGCGGAAGGACGACGCCTCGGCATCAATCTCGGCGAAGGGGTGTACGCGGCGCTCGCGGGTCCCAACTACGAAACGCCCGCGGAGATTCGCTATTTGCGGAGCATCGGAGCGGATCTTGTGGGCATGTCCACGGTACCGGAGGTCGTTGCGGCGCGGCACAGCGGGATGCGTGTGCTGGGGATTTCTTGCGTGACCAATGCGGCGGCGGGGATCCTGGATCAGCCGCTCGATCATAGAGAGGTGCTGGAGACTGCGGAGCGGATCAAAGGGCAGTTCATCGGACTGCTGCGGGCGGTGATTCCAGATATTGCTTCGGGGTTGTGAGATTGAGGGCACGTGCAAATCGAAGAGGGATTCCTCACTCCGCAGACGGTGTTCGGAATGACGGTAGATCCGGTGGGAGGAGACGGTGTCTGAATATGACGCGTTGATTGCGGCGGCGAAAACTGCGCGGGGAAATGCCCATGCGCCATTTTCGAATTTCAAGGTGGGAGCCGGGCTGCGCGCTGCATCGGGAAAGATTTATGGCGGCTGCAACGTGGAAAACGCGACCTACGGGCTGACAGTGTGTGCGGAACGGATCGCGATTTTTAAGGCCATCAGCGAGGGTGAGCGGAAATTCGATGCGATCGCCGTGGTGACAGATACGAATGCGCTGACGCCTCCATGCGGTGCTTGCCGGCAGTTGATCTGGGAATTTTGCGGCGATGTGCCGGTGGTGATGACGAACCTGAAAGGAAAGGTCGAAGTGCTTCGGATGCGCGAACTGTTTCCGAAGCCTTTCGACTCGTCTAATCTTTAATGCCAATGATTACGGAAGGAATGTCTGATGGAGAGAAGATCCTCGCGGTTCATTCATGCGGCTCTTACGCTGATTTCCCTAGGTGTGTGTACGTTTGGTCTACCGGCGCCGGCGATGGCGCAAACGGCGGAGAAACAAGCAGTTGGCTTCGACTTGCTGGTCACGAATGCAACCATTGTGACGATGGACCCGGACCGTCGGGTCATTGAAGATGGCGTAATCGGAATGAATGGCGATTCGATCGCGTTTGTAGGAACGGCTGCGGAACTTCAGTCGCAAACGATGAAGGGTCGAACCGCAAAGGATACCATCAATGCCAAAGGAAAGCTGATAATCCCCGGGCTAATCAACGGCCACACGCACATTCCCATGGTTCTGATGCGCGGGCTGATCGACGATGTGACGCTGGACGACTGGCTGCGCAAGTATATCTTCCCCGCGGAAGCGCGCAACGTTACGGAAGACTTCGTGCGTTGGGGCTCGCGACTTGCCCTCGCCGAGATGATTCGCAGCGGCACAACGACGTTTGCGGACATGTACTATTTCGAAGATGCCGAGGCGGAGGAGACGAAAGCAGCCGGTCTGCGCGGGTTTCTTGGAGAAACCTGGATCGATTTTCCCGCGCCGGACAACAAAAACGAAGCGGAAATGGCAGCCTACACGGAAAAGTTTCTGAAGAAATGGCAGGGCGATCCGCTGATTCACGCTTCGGTGGCGCCGCATTCGATTTACACGTGCTCGGAAAAGACGTTGAAGGATTCGGCCGCGATGGCCCGCAAATATCACGCGCCGATCTTGATTCACGTCTCCGAAATGCGAAAGGAGTTGGTCGACAGCCTGGCGAAGAACGGGGCGACGCCGGTGCAGTATCTGGAGCGAATCGAGTTTCTGGGACCGGATGTGGTTGCCGCACATTGCATCTGGGTCGATTACACGGACATGAAAATTCTCGCCGAGCGTCAGGTCGGCTGCGTGCACAATCCCTCGAGCAACATGATGCTGGCGAGTGGCATCGCGCCGGTGGTAGATGAGAGAGCCGCCGGGATGCGCGTAGGGTTGGGAACGGATGGCCCGGCGGGAAGTAACAACGATTTGGACATGATGGAAGAGATGGACTTGGCGGCGAAATTGCAGAAAACTTATCGTGTCGATCCCCGCGCGCTAGGCGCGAAAGGCGCACTGGAAATGGCGACGATCGAAGGCGCTCGCGCGCTGCATATGCAGAACGAGATCGGCTCGCTCGAGCCCGGCAAGAAAGCCGATTTTGTGATTCTCAATCTCGACGTGCCGAATGCCGTGCCGATGTACGACGTGTACTCGCAGATTGTTTATGCGCTGAAGGCCAGCGAAGTGGAAACCGTGGTGGTCGCCGGCAAAACGTTGCTGAAGGACGGCAAGCTGCTGACCGTCGATGAAGCGCAAGCTATGGCTAAGGCGAAAGAATACGCGAAGAAAGTGGAAGCTTCGCTGAAACAATAAACGGCCGAATGGAATACGTCGCCTGCAATCTCTGCGGTTCGACCCAGCACACGCCCGTCTATGAAATCCCGGACACGCGATTTTTTCCGGATGAAGTTTTCACCGTCGTGAAATGCGTCCATTGCGGACTCGGCTTCGTCAATCCGCGGCCGAGTTTCGCAGAGATCGGTAAATACTATCCCCCAATATACTATGCGGCTGAACCGTCGCCAGGCTTTCGCGAATATTTGCTGAGACGCTTCGCCGCCGAAGTCAAATACCTGAAAGCGCTCGAAGACCGAACCGGGCCAAAGAAATTGCTGGATGTTGGTTGCTGGAACGGCGATTTTCCACGTTTCATGAAAGCCCGCGGATGGACGGTGGAAGGCGTAGAGGTCTCGAAGGATGCGCAGCGCCCAACCGATTTTCCGGTGTACACGGAGGAATTCCAAAATATTGTGGTCGACGAACCTACCTATGACGCGGTTACGGCTTGGGCGGTCCTCGAACACGTGCACGACCCGATGGCTTATTTTCGGAAGGCTTCACGCGTTTTGAAGCAGAATGGGCGTTTCGTTTTTCTAGTTACAAATTTCAACAGCATGACCTCTCGCCATGTTTTTGGGGAGGACGTTCCCCGGCACCTTTACTTTTTCACTCGCGAAACAGTGCGGGAGTATCTGGAAACAAATGGGCTGATTCTCGAATACGAGGACAACGGGCGCTCGGTACACAAAATGGCGCCGGAAAACTGGTTAAGGTATTTGGTGCAAACCCGCGTGCGCGGAAAACCTTTCACGTACAAGGATGTTCCGCTTTCGAGCCGCGAGTTTCGCAGAGTTCATGGATTGTCGAGAGGAATCGGCACGAGCCTGAAATATCTGGTTTATTCGCCGACATCCGTCCTGGAGCGATTGCTTTTGCCGGCGGTAGAGACACTGCAAATCTTAAGGAGAACCTACGGCATCAGTACGTACGTGGCGAAGAAAGCTTAATTTAATGGGTCAGCTCGCCTTGAGCTTGCGATAGCGGCGAATCACTGCGTTGGTTGAGCTGTCATGCTTCAACGGCGGTTCGGTTTTATTTTCCAACTCAGGGATGATGCGTTGAGCAAGCACCTTGCCGAGTTCCACGCCCCACTGATCGAACGAATCGATGTTCCAGATCGCGCCTTGTGTAAAAACGGCGTGTTCGTAGAGAGCAACCAGCTTGCCCAGGGCTTCGGGCGTCAATCGCTCCAGCAGGATCGTGTTCGAAGGGCGGTTTCCTTCGAACACACGATGCGGCACCAGCCAGTCGGGCGTGCCTTCGGCTTTCACTTGCGCCGGAGTTTTGCCGAACGCCAGCGCTTCACTTTGCGCGCAGACGTTGGCCACCAGCATGTCGTGATGCCGGCCGAGTGGGTTCAAAGCCTTGCCGAAAGCGATGAAATCGCAAGGAATCAGTCGGGTACCCTGATGGATCAACTGGTAAAAGGAATGTTGGCCGTTAGTTCCCGGTTCGCCCCAGAAAATTTGGCCGGTGTCGTAGTTCACCCTGGTGCCATCGAGGGCCACATGTTTGCCGTTGCTTTCCATCGTTAGCTGCTGCAGATAGGCGGGAAAGCGCTTCAAATATTGTTCGTAGGGCAAAACGGCGATGGTTTGCGCGTCAAAGAAATCCGTGTACCAAAGCGCGAGCAAGCCGAGCAGGACTGGAAGATTGCGTTCAAGCGGAGCGGTGCGGAAGTGCTCGTCCATTTCGTGAAAACCGTTGAGCATGGCGCGGAAATTGTCCGGCCCAATGGCGAGCATGGTGGAAAGGCCGATCGCCGAATCCATGGAGTACCGGCCGCCGACCCAATCCCAGAATCCAAACATATTGGCGGTGTCGATGCCGAATTTCGAGACTTCCACCGCGTTCGTCGAAACGGCGACGAAATGCTTGGCCACGGCTTTTTCGTCACCGCCCAAGCCTTTGAGCGCCCATTCACGAGCGGAGTGAGCGTTCGTCATCGTTTCCAGCGTAGTGAACGTTTTCGAGGAAATGATGAAGAGCGTTTCGGAAGCGTCCAGGTCGAGCACCGCTTCGGCGAAGTCGGTACCGTCCACATTGGAGACAAAGCGGAAGGTCATGCTGCGCTCGCTGTAAAACTTCAGGGCCTCGTACGCCATGACCGGACCCAGATCCGACCCGCCGATACCGATGTTGATGACATTGCGAATGCGTTTTCCGGTGTGGCCTTTCCACGCGCCGCTGCGGACGCGATTTGAGAAGTCCGCCATTTTGGCGAGCACTTCGTGTACCTCCGGCACTACATTTTTACCATCGACGAGAATCGAGGCGTCCTTCGGCGCGCGCAGCGCGACGTGAAGCACGGCGCGGTTTTCGGTGATGTTGATTTTCTCGCCGCGGAACATGGCATCCCGGCGGTCTTGCACCCTTGACTCCCGCGCCAGCTCGAGAAGAAGCTTGACGGTTTTTTCGGTAATCAAGTGCTTCGAATAGTCCAGGTAGATGCCCACCGCATCAACCGTGAATCGTTCAGCGCGTTTCGGGTCGTCCGCGAATAGCTTTCGCAGGTGTGTGGCGCTGATTTGTTTGTGGTGCGCTTTGAGTGCGGCCCAAGCTTTGCGCTTGGTCAGGGGCTTGAGGGTGGGTGTCTTGGGGCTGCGTTTCGCGCGTGGCGCCATAGCGGGGACTCCTTGGTGATTTCGAAACTATTCTTTGTCCGTTTTCTTCGGGGGTTTGATGCTTTTCGGAGCCTCAACGTTCCAGAGTCTAAAACCTCCGCGAAATGCGTTGAAATTGTCTCCCGCGCGACAATCAGGCGGCAATTCCTTCAGTTTCTTTACATTGCCTCCACCCAGGACAATTTCGTCGGGCTCCAACGCGGCTCTGAGGCACTCCACAACAGCCGTAACGTACTTGCGCCATTTCTTTTTCCCGCGTTTCTTCAAGCCGCGAAGGCCCACATAGTCTTCATAGGTGCCCTTCCTGTAGGGCAGATGCCCCAACTCCATGGGCTCGACGCTGCCGTCGACGACGAGGGCAGTCCCCAAACCCGTGCCCAAGCCAATAAACAGCATGCGGCCCTTCTTGTAGCTGCCCAAGGCTTGCATGGCCGCATCATTCACAATTTTGATCGGGCATCCGAACGCCTGCTCGAAATGGAAACCCACCCAGCCCTTGCCGAGGTTGTGGGGATTCATGAGGGGCCGATTGCGAAGCACCGGTCCGGGATAGCCGATAGCGATGGCATCGTAGTTCCAGTCTTTTGTAAGCTGCCTCACGCCTTTGACCATTTCGCTGGCAGTCATGGAAGGCCCGGACTCGAATTTGCGCGGGGTGTCCTCGCCGCTGAGCAACAGTTTCACGTGAGTCCCGCCCACATCAATCACAAGTACTTTCCTCGGCACAAGTACTTTCATCGGCGAACTTCTCCTTGGCAAGAGCTTCCGAGCCGAGCGGGGGAAACGGCCCCAAAGAGTGTATCGAAATAGTGGACTTTTGGCTCATAAGAATCTTCTGAAAGACCAGGCCGACATAATCTCGAGGGAGCTTCGGACGCAATGTTCGGGGAATCCAAATCATTCACATTCAAAGTCTTGCACAGAGTTTCCTCAACAACTGCTTGACAGGGACGCCAATGAGAAGTAGTTTTCCTGCATGATTTTCGGAATCGTAAATTGATTTCGGATGTAGGGGTGTTGTCAACAGGTCAAATCTGGGATCGCCCGGTGAAGCGCGACTCCTGACGAAGGAATCCCGAATATGGATTTCAGAGTTTGCGGTTAGGTGTCTTGTTTTCTTTCGGGCTTATATTCCGGAAGGTTTGTTGTCGGGGGGGAGGGGTGACGAGAATGAGCAAGAGATTTCTATTCGCGGTTGTCGCGAGTATAGCGGTGTTCTGTTGTGCTGGCGGGCGAGCATACGGCCAGGCCACGGGAAGCTTTCTGGGAACGGTGACGGACAAATCCGGCTCCGCAGTTTCGGGAGCAACGGTGACCGCTACGTCGCAGGCCACCGGAGCTATTCGCCAAACGAACACCGATGACAATGGCCACTACAACATCAATTTGTTGCCGATTTCGGTGTACACGGTCCGCGTAGAGTTCAAAGGGTTCCAACCCACGGAAACAAAGGATGTGAGACTGCAGGTGGACGAGGCGCGGGAATTGGATTTCACGCTGTCTCCGGCCACGGTCAGTTCGTCGGTGGAAGTAACGGCCAATGAAGTTGCCGTGGAGACCGCCAACCCCACGCTCGGTCAGGTGATTACCTCTCAGCAGGTTTCGCAGCTGCCCTTGAACGGCCGCGATTTCGTGCAACTCGCGACACTGACCCCGGGCGCCACTGCGGAAACAAACCCAAACAGCTTTTTCACTAGCGCCTCCAGCAGCGAAGTAGCAGCCCGCGGACCATTTTCTCTTTCGGTGGGCGGTTCGCGTCCGAACAGCACGGACTGGCTGATCGACGGCGTGGATAACAACGAATTGACAGCGGGCGGCATCGCCATTCTGTCCTCAATCGACTCCATACAAGAGTTCAAGGTGCTGACTTACAACTATTCGGCAGAGTACGGAACCCGCGCGGGACCGACGGTGCTGCTCACCACAAAATCGGGGAGCAACGATTTTCACGGCAGTCTGTACGAATTCCTGCGCAACACCGACCTCGATGCGCGCAGCTTTTTCGCGTCGTCCCGTGAGAAATTCAATTTGAATCAGTTCGGCGGCGCCGTTGGCGGGCCGATTCGGAAGAACAAAACCTTCTTCTTCCTGGATGGCGAGCAAAAATACCAACGCCACGGCATTCCCTTCACCGGATTGGTACCTTCCGAAGCCATGCGCAATGGCGATTTTACAGACGATCCGTTCGGCAATCCCACGTTCGGAACAGCAACCGTAAATGGTGCGGCCGTGCAGGTGCCCGCGATTATCAATCCGAACATGTCCGGGGCATCAGCGAACCCGAACGTTTTTCCTAATGTCTATTTTCAGTGCGACCCAAGCGGGAATCCGCTTCCCGTAAACGCGAACGGAAGTCAGGGGCCGGGGACTCCATGCGCCAAGGTCCCCGCGGGCCTGTTCAATTCCATCGGACAGGCGATGATAAACCTGTACCCTACGCCGAACGTCACCGGCAACTCGAGCTACAACTTTGCCGACGTGCCGGTGCGCAAGTTGGATGAAACCAAGTTCGATATTCGAGTAGATCAGAACATTTCGAGTTCGGACACGTTGTTTGCCCGCTTCAGTTACGACCAGGCCAGCTCATACGTGCCGGGTGGCGCTCCGGGATTTGCAGAACAAAATGCCTTTGGCAGCAACCAGGGAATCCTCAACCATGCACGCAACATTGGGATCGGAGAGACTCACATCATCGACCCAGTGACCGTGAACCAGTTCAGCTTCGGCTACAACCGCATCTTCGACTACATCACCTCGCAGGGCACGGGAAGTTGTGAATCCGCAAAGCTCGGTATCCCGGGCGCGAACCTCGGTTGCCCCAATGGTGGCACCACCTGCACGCCAGGGGCATACAGCTGCGGACTGGTTATGACATTAATGACTGGCGGCTACTGGTCCCTTGGCGATCGCGGCTACACCCCCTTTCAGGGTGGAACCAACATTTTCACCGTAAATGACACGCTTGATATGATTCGCGGAAAGCACGACATTAAGTTCGGCATCGGCATTCGCGCAAATCAGATGAATGTCGGCACGGAAGCCTTCCAGGACGGATTCTGGATTCCCGGCGGCGCTACCGGCGGGAACTTCACCGGCCTCGCAAACAGTGCCGCCACCATACCCGGAAATCCGGAGGCGGATTTTTTGCTCGGCATATCGGGCTTGGCAGAGCACGACCAGACATTCAACGGACCGGTCAGTGGGCGGCGCTGGAAAATCTACCGGCCGTTTATCCAGGATGATTGGAGAATAACCAAGGACCTGACTCTCAATCTCGGGCTGGCATGGGACGTAACCAATCCGATCTCGGAAGCCGGTGGGCGTTTGGCAGATTACGATCCATATACTGGCCAGCTTCTCGTTGCCGGGCAGAATGGGGTGTCGCAGTCTGCGGGCGTCAACAAGAACTGGACTGCATTCGAACCAAGACTAGGCCTCGCATACAAGATTCTCGGGAGCGACAAGACCGTACTTCGTGCTGGCGCAGCCATCTATCACGATTCGGCCTGGAGCATGGGTGCTCAAGGGCTTTGGCAGAATCCGCCCTTCTTTGCAGAGTCTGACGCGTTCGCCACCGCGGGGTGCCCCTTTGCGACCTCATACTGTGCCACTGTACTTGGAACAACTCCTACTGGTGTCGGTCTTTCTCAGGGATTTCAACTGATTCCTACTGCCCCGACCCTTTCCACCTTCAGCGGAACGTTGTTCTACCAACCCACCAATTTCAAACTGGGCAAAGTGCAGCAGTTCAACGTGAATGTGGAACGTCAAGTACCAGGGAATATCGTGCTGACGGCCGGCTACGCTGGCGCCCGCGGTAACCACATTTTGGTAGCCGGTAACAGCCTCAATACGGCGGGCCCTGCGAATTGCAGCATCCGAACGATCGGTTGCAATGCCGACGGAACCCCGTATCTGCCGCCGATCACCGTACCCGATTTCAACGCCGTATTAGCGTTCGGCGACTACGGCAAAACCACGTATGACTCGCTGCAGATCAAAGCCGAGACCAAGACCCCGAAATACGGTCTTTATGCCTTGGTTGGCTATACCTACTCGCACACCTATGACAACGGCTTGACCGACGGTTTGGGTTCCTTGCTCAGCGCGCCGTTTTTCCCGCTACCCAATTGGCAAAAGCTGGACTGGGCGCCTTCGCAGATCGACTTGAGGAATAGCTTCACCGCCAGTGTGATTTACGATCTGCCGTTCGGTCGCGGCAAGCGGTTCGGGAGCGACTGGAACAATGTGACCAACTCGCTTCTCGGGGGCTGGCAACTGACGGTGATTGAAAAAATCACTTCTGGATTTCCTGACCCCCTGATCGACAGTAACAACAGATCAAAAGTTACCTTTAACAACGGCGGAAACGGGAACAACTATAACCGCCCTGATCAGGTGTCTGGTTGCAATGTCTATGGGGCTAACCACAGTCAACTGCAATACATAAACGCCTCCTGCTTCGTTGCGCCCCCCATCTTCGCACTCGGCAACGCCTCCCGCGTGCCCGTATACGGCCCCGACTTCGTGAACACGGACTTTTCCGTGATCAAACAGTTCGCGCTGCCTTGGGAAAATATGGGCCTGAACTTCCGCGCCGAGTTCTTCAACCTGTTCAACCACGCCCAGTTCGGCCTGCCGGTGAACGACATCAACGCACCGGGATTCGGCTCGGTAAACTCCACGGTGAACAACCCGCGAGTGGTTCAGTTTGGGTTGAAGCTTACGTTCTAGGCCCCCAAACACCTAAGGTACATTCGCCGCCCCATCCGATCTCTGGTGGGGCGGTTTTTTATGCGTGAAACGTGCCACGATCAATTCGGTTTTGGCGATGGCGGCTGGGGCGAGGAGTTCTGACCGCGCAAAGTATAAACGAATTGCGGAATTTCGTGGCGTTCACGATCCGCTTGTTCGTCGTTTTGTTCCGAGAGTTTCTTGTATTCCGCAACTTCCTGGTTGGCCTTCTCTGAATCGCCCATGCGACGATAAACCTGAGCGAGGCGATAATGCGCATCCACCGGCTGCCGTGTGTTTTCAACGGCTTTTTCTAGCGCGGCGATTGCGGCCGGAAAATCCTCTCGTTCCGTGCAAAGAATGCCCAACTGCAGGTACGCGTCGCCGAGATGCGGATCGAGCTTGATAGCGGTGTCCAGCTCTGCTTCCGCTTTGGTGAGATTGTTCGGATGTTCGCCCTGCTTAATGAGTGCCACGGCATAGAGGTAATGCGCAACGGCATTCTCCGGCTGAAGACTGACGAATCGCTTCATTTTGCCGGCCCATGCGGCAGGAATCACCTGCTCCGTGGCTTGCAGCCTGCCGAGAAAAAGATACGGCGTGGGGTCGGCGGGATTCACATCGCAAGCTTGAAGGAAAAGCTGCTCGGCTTGATCCCTAGAGCGCTCCGCGTACCATGCCGCGCCCAATCCCAACATCATGCGGCTCGACTGCGGGTAGAGCCGGTGCCCCTTTGTGAAGACCTCGATGGCGGGCTCAGGGGCGTGGTGCAGCAAGAGTTCGGCGCCCCAGGCGAAGAGATGCGCCTCGGTCGGCTGCATTTCCGTGGCGTGCTGGTAGTCGTGCACGGCCTCGAGAGGTCGGCCCTCGGCTTCTTCAATCTCTGCGAGTTGAAAACGCAAGTCCGCATTATCTTCGCGGGCAAGGGCGGCTCGAAGGGTCGATTCCTGCGCGGAGGCGTCATGACCCAGTGTGCTTGCCGGCGCGGTCGCAGATGTGCCACCCTCTCGCGCCAGGGAAGCGGTTTCTTTCGACAAGGCGTTGCTGTTCCGCACGATGGGACCGGAACCGTGGCCGCCCAATGCCGTGGTATCGGTGACGCCCGCGACGGTAAATGAGGGTTCGTCGGAGAAGGCCATGCCAGATGCGTCGCTCCCGATTGCAGATGGCTGATTTTTTTTCAGCAAGAGGGTGAATGATTTCGTTTCGTGATCACGAAGGAGGAACGGGCCGTCTGTGCACTCTTGAAAACCCGTGAACTTGGCGTGGAGCGTGTAGTTTCCCGGAGGTACGCCTTCGAATCGAAAATGACCTTGGGAGTCGGTGGCAGAGGCGAACATACGGCCGGAATCTGTTCCCTCGAGAGAAACAACAGCCCCAACTATAAGACTGTTTTGAGAATCTCGCACCTTCCCTTCGACGATGGAGAGAGCGTTTCTGCCGGCTTCCTGAGCGCGAAGCTGCCTCGCAGGCACGCCAAGCAGAATGACGACGGCGCTGACAATGCACAGCAGTCTGGTTGAATGTGTATTCATGAACGACTAGCGCGTCGGAGCGAAGCTTCATTCTAGCGGTGGACGGCGGAATCACGCAATCCGCAAGGGCAATTCTATTCTCCCAACTGGTTCAATTCTTGTTTGGCTTGTTCGTGATCGGGATTTTGATTGAGTAGTTCGCGCAGAACGGCCCTGGCTTTTTCGCGATTGCCCTCAATGACGTAAACGCGGGCGAGATTCAGGTAGGCCTGATCATAGGCTGGAGCGAGGCGCATTGATTGTTCGAAACTTTTGATGGCGTCATCGAGACGATGCGTTCGCAGATAGAGGATTCCGAGATTATTCAGCGCCTCGGGATACCCAGGCCGTGCCGCGATGGCTTTCTGCAAATAATCATACGCGCGGTCTGTATCGTTCTGTTGGGCGTACACCATGCCAAGACTGTAATTCGCCTCAGGATCGTCAGGGTTCAAAGCAAGGGCACGCTCGAGCGTGGCTTTTGCCCGGGACCAGTCTTTCTTCTGGCGATAAGCACTGCCCAGATTCTGTAAGGCGATGGAGTGTTCCGGATCGATCTCAAGAGCGCGCTGAAAATATTGAACGGCCAGATCGTAATTTCCTTCCCGCGCCGCCAGGATGGCGAGGTTGTTCCAGCAATTCGGCAACGTGCCTGGGTAGCCGGCATGGAGCTTGAGGGCGCGCTCGAAGCAATCCCGGGCTTCGTTTGTTTTTTGTAACTGGAGGTAAGCACTCCCCAGACCATACAGGGCTTCCGCGCTGTCGGGAGCGTCCTTCAGAGCCTGGGCGAAAAATTCCCGCGCCTGATCGAAATAGCCGCACTCGTAGAACACGAATCCGAAGGAAAGATAATTGCGGCCGAAATCGTATGTTTCGTTCAAGCCCGTGAAGGGCAGCGCTCTTGCCAGCCGGTCGGGGTCTGTCTTCGGAAGGTTTGTGAAGTCGGCTGCGATATTCTCTTTTGTGAAGGAATTCTGATAAATCTTGACGATGTTTCCTGCAGGATCAAGCAGAAACGAGACGGGCACGCTCATATCGCGATGACGATCGAATAGCTGTCGAAATAGGAGGCTATAGATCGCGATGACATCGGATGAGGCTTTGAGAATCGGAAAGGTGTAATGACCCAGCGGCTGTTGTGTCTGGCTACCGACTCGGGTTGCTGCTGAATCCACGTCAATCGCGATGAGTTCCAGGCCTTTCCTTGCCCAATCTTCGTATGCTCGCTGAAGTCCGTCGAGAGTTCCTTCCGCATTTGACAATGTCGCCGAGCAAAAAACCAGAAGCAACGGTTTCCCGCGACAGGAAGAGAGACTTTTTGCCTGTCCGGAAAGATCCGGAAGAGAGAAATCGGGAGCGAGAACAGGCACGAGCAACCAGATTTCGAACGTGTGCGGCACAACTTCGACACGAGCGGAAGTGAATTGAGCTTCTGGTGAGCTTGCGGGCTTCGCATATGGCTCTTGCCTGCTGGGCGAAAGCCCTTCCTCAACATAGATTCGGTGATTGATGGGCAATTCGCGCAGCTTTTGCGAGAGACCGCTGGGCCAGTCAATGGTGGCTTGGACAGCGGTCTTCGAATCGCCCAACCCGAAGAAGAGCTCTTTTGTATGTTGCGCAAGAAAGCCGGATCCGCATCGGATCGTACGCGTCTGCCGGCCGAATGCTGTTTCGATGGTGACCTTGGCGCCTATTGCATCGCGATTGCTCTTCTTCCCCGACAAACGAAAGGAAATAACCGGCGCGAGGTCCGGCAGCGCATTTCTGAGGTAGCGTAGTTGCGGGCCGTTTCGATTCTTCAACACGACTTCCAGACGCCCATCTGAATCGAAATCTCCGAGCGCAAACGTGCGACCGTCTTCCACAAAGTCCAGTCCGGTGATACCGGAAATGTCGGAAAACGTTCCGTCGCGATTGTTCAGGTAGAACACGTTGCGTTCGAAGCCGCTCCACGTCCGGTCGGAGCGAATCAGGTCGTTAATGGCGTTCCAGGCTTGCTCGTACTCGTGATTTGGCCTAGACTGCTTCGGCGAGTTGGCCACGACTTGCCGCCAGAAAAAACTGTTCAAGTCTTCGCCGGCCATGCCAGATACCATTCCATTCGCAATATAAATATCCGCGAACCCATCGTGGTTAAAGTCCCATGCATCGCTACACCAGGCCCAGCGTCCCATCGCTGCGCCGGAGTGCACGCCGGCATCTGCAAAGTGATCGCCTTTATTTTGGAAGAGCGAGTTGCCCATGGAGTGCTTGCGGAAAAGCGCGCGAGCAACCGGACCGGCGTCTTTCTGAAAAATATCTTGTTCGGAGATGCGCAGGCCGGCGGCGGTCCACATATCCGCGACGTAAAGATCCTCGCGGCCATCATTGTCGAAGTCAGCCCAAGCCCCGCTCATGCCCGCGCCTACGTCTTCCACGCCCATCTCGCGAGCGACGTCCGTGAATGTGTCATCTCCGTTATTACGATAGAGGTTTTTTCGGCCGAAATCGTTCACCACGTAAAGATCCGGCCAGCCGTCTTCGTTGTAATCGCCCCAGGTGCAACAAAAGCTGAAGCGGGTATTGTTTCGATCCAGCGCGGATTGCGCGGTCACGTCGCGAAACGTGCCATCACGATGATTGCGCATCATGAAATTTGGCGGACCGTTCTCCGCATCGAAATAAGGCATTGGATAACGATACTGGTCGGCCCCCTGGTAGTAGGAATAAAGGCAGAAATAAACATCCAACCAGCCGTCACGGTCATAATCGGCAATGGCCGCGCCGGTGAAGGTCCCCTGAGGAGGATTGGCAAACTGAAATGCGTCGTGCTTCAAACGGAATTTTCCGTTTCCCTGATTGAGAAACAGGAGCGGGCCACTGGCGCGAACAACGATCAGATCCTGCTTGCCGTCATTGTCGATGTCGGCAAACAAAGCGCAGGCTGAGTTCTCGAGCACGCCGACTCCCGCGGACTCCGTAATATCTTCGAAGGTGCCGTCGCCGCGATTTCGAAAAAGCCGATTCGGCAGTCCCGCAGGCTGGCAGACGTAAATATCGTCGATGCCATCTCCGTCGACGTCCGCAACTGAGATTCCGTTGTGCCCATAAATATCAATGCCACTCGCACCATCGAGAACAGTTCGCCAATAATCGATCCCCGGAATCAACTGGGCAGCGTAGGAAGAATTGCCGCCAAAGGAACGCGCGGTCAGGTCCTGAAAGAGAGGAACCGATGCGCGGCTGCGCTCCTCTTCGAGGGTGCGCCATTCGAGAAGCCGGATCTCGCCGGAAGCGAGGCGTTCCCAACGCAAATCCCAATGCCCTACCCGCTGCTCACGATGGAATCCGTTGCCTGTGCCAACCAATTCAAAGCGTACTCTTGTCGCCAAGGAAACCGCCTGAGCACGGAGATCTGCGGAAGCTGGCTCAGCACGGATGCTGACAATCACAAATTCCGCCACAATCAGTTTTGAAAAGGGAGAGAACCAGGAATTTAGCTCGGTTAGGAAGGACTCTGCTCCAAGCAGCGGTTCCGCAGAATATTGAATCTTCCCGGTTTTAATAACGGACGTTTCGTAGACTGTGTGCGCCTGTCCAGATTTAAGGGACTTGCCTTGAAAGTTGCCGGACATCACCTTGCGTAACGCTCCGCTTTCTTGAGGCGACTGTTGCAATTGACCGGCCCATTCCTGGAAAATTGCGGCGACTTCGTCTTGGTATTTCTCCGTGATGAAATCGTCTAAGCCGGGTGGAACTTTCCGCAATATGGCTTCGATTCCCCGTTTTACGCGGTATTGGGGATGAAGCTGTAGTTCGGGCGGCGCAGCAAACTTCCGATCCGAACCGTCCTGAAAAAAAGAGGCAAACGGAACACCGACTGGACAGAGGACGAAAGGGGCTGCCTGAAAATATTGGAGAAATTTGCGGCGGCTCAGATTGACGAGTTGACGCTTTTTCCGCGACCTGCTCAGACAGATGCTCCGTGGAACGCCTCGGCAGAGAGCGAAATGTAGCACCTAGGTCGGGGGGCGTCAAGGTTGGTCGAATAATGTTGTCGAATTATGGTGGTAAAGCAAAGCCTTAAAGGACTAGCACTTGGCGCAAGGGCTGCGAAGAGGCAGCTCTCTTAGCTCAAAATTCACCTTTGAGATCCCACTCCGCGGAGTATAATGCCGCCGTATTCCCGCCCCGGAGTCCGCCCGCAGTCTCTTCACATCACAGCAGACACGCTTACAGGGAGAACTATCTATGGCTACTTCTCTATTGGATGGGGTTCTGGCTTTGGTGACCCCGGAAATGAAGCAGGCGCTTGCTTCTCGACTGGGCGAATCTCCAACGGCTATTCAATCGGGCTTGAGTACAGCGGCGGCGGCGACCTTGGGAGGGCTCGCCAGTAAGGCAGGTGACAGCAATTTCCTCAATCAGATTATCGGTCTGGTGAGCGGTTCCTCCGGCCAGAGTATTCTCGGCAGCCTGTCGAACCTTGGCTCCTCGGGTCCTTTGGGCGGCATGAGCGATATCGTCAGCCGGTTTCTTCCCATGGTTTTCGGCAGCCAGCAAAATCAAGTGACGAGCTTAATGTCGCAGAGGGCCGGGATCAGTTCGTCCGCCGCCTCTAGCCTCTTGCAGACCGCGCTTCCACTCATTTTGGGGTTCTTCGCCAAGATGCATGCGAACGGGTCGCTCAGCACCAGTTCTTTGGCCAGCATGCTCAGCGCGGAAGCTCCCAATCTTCAGAAATTCTTGCCAACGGGCTTCCTTAGCAATTTTTCGTCCACCGCGTCCGGCGTGAGCAGCAAAGTGGTTGGGGCCGAACATGCCGTCGAGGAAAAGGCCAAGGGCATGAACTGGATGGCCATTCTCGGCGTGCTCATCGCGCTTCTGGTCGTGTGGTTCGTCTACCGCGCCTTGCAAGGCGCCAACACGAAACCCGTTGCCGACGCTGCGGCCAGCGCCGCTAACACTGCCAGTAACACCGCGAATTCCGCCTGGGCTGCGCTCGGTTCCTTCTTCAAAACTAAGTTGCCGGACGGAACCGAATTGAACATTCCGCAATACGGCGTTGAGAACAAGCTGATTTCATTCCTGCAAGACGGCTCGAAGGCGGTTGACAAGGACACCTGGTTCGACTTCGATCGCCTGTTGTTCGATACCGGCAGCGCAACGCTCCAGCAGGCATCCAACGAGCAACTGGGCAATATCGCCGCAATCCTGAAAGCCTATCCCAACGTGAAGATCAAGATTGGCGGCTATACCGACAATACGGGCGACAAAGGAGCCAACCTGAAACTGTCCCAGGATCGGGCAAACAACGTCATGGCGGAACTTATAACGCTGGGCGTAGCATCGGATCGTCTCGAGGCACAGGGCTACGGAGAAGATCATCCGATTGCGGACAATACCACCGACGACGGCCGGCAGAAGAATCGCCGCATCTCCCTTCGCGTTACCGCCAAATAGAGCTGACGATCCTTTTAGGCAAAAACCTCACGCGACTCGCATCGCGTGAGGTTTTTTGCTTGGACGATTGAGGGAGTTTGGAGTGTTCATTTCGGAAAGCCCCCCGCAATTTTGTAGGATCCGTTTGCGATAGATCATCACCGGATTCGCCGACCAAGCAGGAGATCGCCTGCACTGTTTGCAGAGAGGCTATGCAGATTTCCGACCACGATTCAGTTGGTTAAGCAGGGCATGCGAAGGACACATCAGTTGTGAAAGAAAATTGGCTGGGAGGCCTGGACTCGAACCAGAATAGCCAGATCCAGAATCTGGAGTCCTACCAATTGGACGACCTCCCAGCCGATGGGAGACTGCGGGAAGCAGAAGAAGCAAGGAAGAAATTCGCGACCTCGCCTCAACCTTTTTAGATTAGCGAGAACTCTGTTCTCCGTCAACTTGCTCCGACTGGCATGGTTTCAACTTCCCTTGTAACTGCTCGACGGGAGAAATACGAATGTCTTGGCAGATGTTGGTTGCAGCCGCTTGCCAGCCGTGCTATTTTCGGCGCGTTGTTGTAGGTCTTTGACTGTGTGAGTCCAGGCGGGGCGGCGTCAAGACGGTCATAATATCAAGAACTTGACCGCAGAGTGGTCATTTTGAAGACGTACCACGGAAAAAGTGCATCCTTGAGAAGAATCGGCGCCGCGGCGAGACTCGATCAGGGCATACGGACAGTCTCATGAACGCTGACCAGGGCACCGCTCAGCCGCGAAGTTGGATTTCTGCCCGCTGGGTGCTTGGTGTTTGCCTCGTGTTTCCGGTTGTCGTTTCTGCACAGGCTCCTGCTGGCGCCGGATCAGGATCGACATCCGCTCCCGATTCGCCCCAACCCAAGTCTCAAGGCGCGACGAATCCCGCGATGGACACCACCACCCGGTTCATCGGCTACGTCACGAACAGATCAATCGCGTTTCCTGACATCGCCACCAGCGAAGGCCCGCTGACGCCGGGTGAGAAGTTCCGGCTCTTCGTCAACCAGAGCATTTCGCCTCCGTACATCATCGCGGTGGGAATCAGCGCCGCGTACGACCAGGCGCGAGACACGCCCAAGGCCGATGGCCAAGGGTGGGACGCATACGGAACCAGGTTCGGGGCAAATATGGCCCGTGCGTCCTCGAACAGTTTCTTCACCAGCTTTCTTCTTGCTTCGGTTCTCCACCAGGACCCTCGTTTTTTTCCGCAGAGCCATCCCAGTCTCTGGGGCAGCGTGAAATATTCAGCGCTTCGCGTATTGGTCACTCGGACGGACTCGGGAAGAAGCACCTTTAATTCGTCGGGCATTGTGGGCACGGCGGCAGCGGAAGCGTTGGCAAACGCATATCTTCCGGTGTCCGAGCAAACCGCCGGGAAAAATGCGGAGCGTGTCGGAACCGACTTGGCCTGGAAGTTTGCCGCGAATATGTTCAAGAATTACTGGCCGACCCTGTTTCGCGGCATGGGATTGAATCGGCTGAAAGTCATCCCCGATCCTGGCTCGCCGGATAATCCAAGTCCGCATCCGACAAATTAGGCAGATGAGACCACCCCCTCCGCAAGGCTATTCTTTTTCCAGTCGCTTGCGAGCTTCTTTCAACTCGGCAAGCTCCGCGGACGTTACTTTTGGATATTCGAGTTTCAGCCGGTCCAACGTGTCCACGACTGTGGCAACGACCAGCAAACGGCTGAACCATTTGTTGTCCGCCGGCACCACCACCCACGGGGCGTATCCCGTGGCGGTGTTGCGGATCATTTTTTCGTAGGCTATCTGGTAGTCATCCCAGTATTTGCGCTCTTTCAAATCGGCCAGTGAGAATTTCCAGTGTTTTTCTTTGTTGTCCAGCCGCTCCAAGAAGCGCCGTTTTTGCTCTTTTTTCGAAATGTGCAGAAAGAATTTACAGATAGCGATTCCGTTCCGCGTGAGATAGCGCTCGAATGTGCTTATGTCCTCATAACGTCCTCTCCAGACATGATTGCCTAGCACGGAGTCTGGCATCCGCTGTTTCTGCAACAATTCAGGATGGACGCGCACGATCAGAACTTCTTCGTAGTAAGAACGATTAAAAATGCCGATTTTGCCATGTGGCGGCAAGCAGCGGTTCGTCCGCCAGAGGAAATCGTGAGCTAGTTCCTCGCTGGATGGAGCCTTGAAAGAATGCACTTCGACACCCTGAGGATTTACGCCGGACATCACGTGGCGGATGGTGCTGTCTTTTCCCGCCGCGTCCATCGCCTGGAAAACTAACAGCACACCCCAGCAACCCTGCGCATAAAGCACTTGTTGCAGGTCGGAGAGCATCGATACGCCGGCCTGCAGCCATTTTTTCGCCTCGGGCTTGTCTTCGGACTTGAGCTGGTGCGTGTCGCCCGGATCGAAATCCTTAAGCCGGAAGTCATCTCCCGACGTGATAACGTACGGCTTGATGAATTTGTGGACGTGCTTCAGTTTTGGCGTTGCCATTTTGAGTCCCCGCTCCAGTCTCCCGAGGCTTGCCGCTAAGAGTTGACTTCCCTCATTTTGCCATCTTCAATGGCGTACTCGATGCCGCCCCACTTGACGCGATTCGATGCGAAACTACTCAGCCAAACGACAAAATGGACAGCATCCCTGAACGGCACGAGCCATAGTTTTTTTCGAAGAACTTCGTCGCCAACGCCCCAGACGCCAGCCACACGGGCGAGCGTCAACCTGAGAAAGAGATACGCCGCAACATACCCTACCGAAATCCATACTGCGGGCGCCACTATCGCGGCCGCGACCGCCCATGGCAATCCGTGTGTAACAATCAGACCAAAAAAAGAAGCCGGACGAACCAATCTTACGGTTCGCGCCCAGCGCACCTGGTGTTCCCAAAATTGCCGGAAGCTCAGCACAGGATACATGGTCCAGACCGGTTCGCGCGAAAGCAGGACTTTTCCTCCGGCTTTATGCACGCGGTTGCCGATCTCATAATCGTCGGCTAAAACATTGGCGAAGGACTCGTAGCCCCCGATCTTTTGCAGCCACGCTGTGGTCGTTGCCACGGAAGCTCCCAAGGCGAACGTGACCCCTTCCATCCAATCGGCAAGCAGCGCTCCCGCAAAAAAATCGCTTGCCGCTCCTACAGCCTCCAGCTCGGCCCAAAGGTTCGGCTGCGCGACGCTGCGATAAAAGCAGCTCACAACACCGACGGAAGGATCCACAAAGGGAGCAAGCACTTCACGCAAATAATTCGGGCCGACGCGCACGTCCCCATCGCTCTGCACCAGAAAGGCGTTTTTGGCCTCCTTGGTCATCAGCGCCAGGTTGTTCACTTTGCGGTTTGTGCCGTATTGCGTCGCGCCGGAAAGAATTCGAATTTCTCTCTGGGGGAATTCCGCCATCACCGTTTCAATGACGGAAACCGCCGGGTCAGACATTTCGTTTACGCAGAACAGTATTTCGTAGTCCTCGTAGTTTTGCCGACAAAAGCTCGAGAAGTTTTCGTAGGAGGCAAAATCGACTCCACGGACGGGCTTCAAGATGCTGACGGGCGGACGAAATTCCGGAAGCGGTTTTTTCCTCTCCATGGTAAAGAACCGGAAGCTGGCGAATATCGCGACGACGTAATAAGCGAACGGGCCGATCGCCAGCAACAGAACCACGAAACGCCAGATGGCAATGTGGGGCATCATCTGAGGAGTGAAGGTCTTCTATGCCCTTCGAAACTTGTCACGAAGCACTAAAGTTTGCCGGTCAGGAGCACCAACATCACGCCAACACACACCATCACCACGCCCATCCACCGCTTTGCCGACACCTGCTCTCTCAACAGGTACTTGGCTCCAAACGTCCCAACAACATAGTTGAACGCCGAAGCCGGGATCACCACGCTCAGGGGAGCCCAGGAAAATAGTATCAGGAGCGAATAGAAAGCCCCTCCCAAAAGCGGCACCGCGAACCACACCCAACCGTTCCGCATGGCCTTGCCTATAAACCGCAGCAGCGCCGCGGGGCGAAAGCTTTCCGGCTCTCCCACCTGCTTCATTCCATGCGTCATCGCGATTTCGCCGCCGGTGCTGCAGCAGATGAAGAACACCAGCACCAAGCCCACTTTGATCACGGCGTCACCGGTTTCGGCTGCGTGGTGCTCGGACGGGTCTGACCGACGAGCAAGACACCGGTTACGATCAGGACGACGCCAATCCATCGCTGCGTATTTACCGCTTCATGCAGGATGACGACGGCCAGCATGGTTTGGATCGCGTAGCCGAACGCACCCGCGGGCATCACATAGCTGTAATCGGCCCAGCTCACGGCAGTCATGTAGCAGAAAGTGAATGCGATGAGAAAGAGAATGCCCAACCAGATCGTGCCGTTGTGAATAGTGGAAATCAGCGCGTGCCAAATCCCGATGGGGGTGGTCTGCACGGCCCCAATCTGCAGCATGCCCCGTTTCAGCATCAGGTCACCGGTGTTGGCGCACACCACCATCAGCAGGACCATGACAAGGGTCTTGATCCTAAGCCTGCGCTCGTAAGTCATTCTTTGTGGTCAGTCGTTTCCGCTGGCCGAAGAGGTTCCGGACACTGCCACCATTGTTTTCGGCGTGTCGCCGCCGTTGCGGACCCATTTTAGCCGCTCGGCGCGCAATTTGAGGAAGTCCGTGGCTTCATGGTAAAGGCGCTTTCGCTCGTGGCCATCCCACAGCGCGTCTTTCACGATGCGCCAAACGACCTTCGGACGGAAATAATACTCATCGTAGAAACGTGTCACTCCCGCCATCATGTCCGCTTTGGAGAGGTGAGGAAATTCAATGTGCGGCAACTGGTGACCGCTTTGATCGGCCAGCGCTTCCACGCGCAGAAAACCTTCCTTGGACATTTGCTCGTGAAGTTCGGTTCCCGGCATCGCGTGAGCGAGGGAGACCTGAATGGTTTCGCAATCCAGTTCCTTGGCAAAATCGATGGTCTTTTCGATGGTTTCCTTGGTCTCGCCCGGCAAGCCAATGATGAAATCGCCGTGGACTTTGATGCCGACTTTCTTGCAGTTCTTCATGAACTCGCGCGCCATTTCAATGGTCGCGCCTTTTTTGATGTTCTTCAGGATTTGCGCGTCGCCGGATTCGAAGCCGACGATGAACAATCGCGCGCCGCCGTCGGCCATGGCCTTCAGTTCCTCGTACTTGCTGTGGCAACGCGCCGTGCAGGACCACTGAAACTTCAACGGCTTGAACTTCTGGCTCATTTCGATGGCGCGGTCCTTGCGGATGTTGAAGGTGTCGTCATCGAAGAAAATTTCCTTCATCTGCGGAAAGTACCCGAGGGCGTTCTTGACTTCCTGCACCACGTTGTCCACGGAGCGTACCCGCCAAGCATGGCCGGACAGCGTTTGCGGCCACATGCAGAAGGTGCACAGCGCCGGACAGCCTCGAGAAGAATAGAAGGAAACGAAGGGATTCAGCAGGAACGGAACGTTGTAGCGCTCGATCTGCAAATCGCGCTTATAAATATCGGTCGCGAACGGCAGCGCGTCCAGTTCTTCGGTGTGCAGCTGTGGGCGCGAAGCATTGTGAACGACCTTGCCGTCCATCTTGTAGCTCGCTCCCAGAATCTGGTCCAGCGGCTTGCCGTGGGCATACTCCGCAACAGCGTGGTCAAACTCACCCCGCACGATGAAATCGATGTCTTCGCTAGCATTCAGCGTTTCGTCCGGCCGGATATGGCCATGCGGTCCTACGAACGCAACCTTCAGAGACGGATTCGATTCCTTGATCTTTCTCAAGAGCTTGACGTCGCTGTCAAACCCGACCGTCGAAGTGAACAAAACCAAAAATTCGTAGTCCTTCGCAATCTGAACCGTCTCTTGCCAATTGATTTTATGGGGAGACGCATCGAGCAACCGGCTGCCGGGAATCAATCCGGCGGGGTAGCTCAACCAAACGGGATACCAATAGGATTCAATCTCGCGTGTAGCCGGCCAACGCGAACTGGCTCCGCCGTCGAAGTTTTCAAAGCTCGGCGGATTCAACAGCAACGTCTTCAAAACATCAGGCATTCTTCACCCTCAGACTGCTTCAGAATTCGGCCTGCAAAACTCTCCCGTGGCAGCCACACAAACCGTCGCAGGAGAGCGGCCCGTCTTGCTACCCGACAACCTAGATTATAGTTTACCGGAGTTGGTTGCATGATGGCATAGCTTTCCGCCAAAGGCGTCAAAGATGCATCCAATGGCTAAACCCAGCATTGAGCGGCACTTACAGTACCGTTAGCACCCCAACACCTCGTTTGCGGATTCGGACAGGATCTCCCATATTTGCGGTACCCACTCACGATGCTCCGGCTTCATGAGCACGGAACGCAGGCATGTCAGACTTGTTCGGTCCTGCTTTACGCTCTCCGGAATGACTTGAAAGAACTTTGCCGGCAGCTCCGCCACTGCAAGGTGCAGATTCCGCCTTGCCGCAACCTCGAAAATCTTCTTGCTGAGAGCAGAAGATTCGCTCAGGCCCGCCGAGCGCGGCGCGAAGATCACAATGTCGAGTTCAGGAGAGAACCCAGCCCAGAATCGCTTGTCGCTGGAGATCCTTCGGTGAAACTCCAGCGCCGCTTCCCTGCACCGTTCCAATCCGATCGCAAACTCGCCATTCCTTTCCAACGGTAACAGTTTTTGCGTGGCCCACAACGCTACGGCTGCCGCTCCGGGCCGGGAACACTCCAGGCTGATCTCGCCGAGATGCAACTCTTTTGAACTGAAATAGGTATACGGAGAGTCGTGTTTATAGAAACGGCCCACATTCGGATCGCGGAACAGCACGCAGCCGCAGCCATACGGTTGGAGACCATGTTTGTGGGGATCGATCACGATCGAGTCCGCATCTTGAATGCGATCGAATGCGTTGCGCGCATCCTCCGCTAGATTTCCCACCAGCCCGAAATATCCGCCATACGCGGCGTCGCAATGCACGCGAAATCCATACTTCTCTCGCAACGCCAGAATTTCCGATAGCGGATCGGCCGATCCAGTTGCGGTGGTGCCCATGGTGGCTACCACGGTTCCGACGTCACCTTGAGCCAGGCGTTGCTTCAGGGCTTCGACGCCCATCCTCGCGCGGTCGTCGCAAGCAATCGCCTCAAACGGAAGCTGAAGCACGCCGCTGATTCGATGGTGTGTGTAGTGCGCCTGTTCGCTGGCCAAAATAGTTTTCCCCGGCTTCACTTGCCCCGCCACCCAGAGCGCTTCCAGATTGGCCATCGTTCCGCCGCTCGTTAGATGCCCAAGATACAGGTTCCAGCCGAACATTCGCGCCAATTCACGGACCGCTTCCTTCTCCATCGCCGAAGAAGCGCGTCCGCCGTCGACAGCGTGATTGTTCGGATTGATCCACTGTGCCAGCGCGTAAGCCATTCGCGCGACCGGGTGCGGCGGCTTCAGCATCTGCCCGGCATAAAGCGGGTGAAAATAAGGATAGTTGTCTTGCAGCCGTTCCGCGGTCGTCGCCAAGACTTCCGCAATGCGGTCAAAGCCGGGATTGTCGGGCGAAGTCTCCGGCAGCGACCGGAAACCCGAATCCAGCTTTTCTAGTCCTTGCTGGAGAATTTTCAGGCTGTCCTTCTCGAGCATCCGCTATTCCAGCGCCTTTTCGAGCTGCCCCGCCGTTCTCAACAATTCCAGTTGCGCCTGCTGCCGCTGAAAATTTGCATCGAGGTAGGCCATCCACTTTTCGTTTTCCTGCAACCTGGCTTTTTCCATGTCGCGCAAGTTGGTTTTGCCTTCGTTGAACTGGGATTGCAGCACGGCCACGTTTTGTTGCGCCAGCTGCAATTCCAGTCGAGCTACTTCCTTGGCCGCGTCGGCCTCTTGCACCTTTCGCGATTTCTGGCGAACATCGGCGCCGACCTGGGTACGCTTGTTCGCTAGATTGAGCTTTGCCGCATCCAGGCTGGCTTGAGCCAAGGCGACATTCGCGCGCGTCTTCGAACTGAATATGGGCACGTTAACGTTAATTCCCACGTTCAGGTTGTTGTACATAAAATTGCTGTAGATGTTGGAATAATTCCGGAAGCTGTATTTTTCCAGCACGCTGTAAATACCGACCAACTGCAACGTCGGCCAATAGCCTTTCTTTTCGCCGGCGAGCCGGAATTGCTTGGCTTTCACATCCGATTCCGCAAATGCCAGGCTGGTGTTTCCCTGCGTAGCCATTGCCACCAGGGTCGCGCCCTCTTGCTCCGCGGAGCCCGGCAAATCCTCGGGCGTCACCTCGAACGTTTGCTCTGTCGCCAGCCCCAGTTGATCGCGCAGAAATACTTCCAGTTCGTCCTGCCTTCCTTCCAGCTGCAGAATTCGTTGAATCACTTGGGCCTTCGTTAGTTGAGCTCTAGTCACTTCCGTGGGTAATTCAAATCCTTCGCCCTGCCGTTCCTCTGTGACGTCGACAATTTTCTCCGCGCTGTCTTTTTCCTTGCGCAGCAGCTCGAGCGAGTGCCTCACCTTCACCAGTTCCAGGTACGCCGACGCCACCCGCTCCACAACAACGTTTCGCGTGTCCTCAAGTACCAGCCGCTGCGATTTGGCTTGCTCCTGTTGTTCTTTGGCGAGTCCGCGCAATGGACCGTTCAAGACTTCCTGCGTATAGGTAATGCTGAAAATGTCCGGTGGCCTTCCTCCAGGAGTTTCCGGCAAGCCGTAGGTATAACCTGCGCCCGAACCGGCATACAGATTCGGCAGAAATTCCGCTTTGGTCAGATCTGCGGAGTTGTCCGCGACGCGCGCCTGAATCTTTGCAAGCTGAATATCCTTGCTGTTCTGAAGCGCAAGGTCGATGCTGCGCTTCAGAGTCAGCACCATGGGCGCGCCTGTCGCGGGAGCCTGTTCCGCGTTCTGCGCTGGTAGCGACGAGCAACTTGCCGCAACAGACAAAATTGCATACACGACACGACGTTTCCACGTCATACCTGTTCCTCCTGCCTGCACCCAATCGCCGCTGAATTCTCATTCGTACCGCAGGGACTCCACCGGATCGAGCTTCGCCGCTTGACTGGCCGGCAGCCATCCGAAGAAAAGACCCGTCAGGCTGGACACCAGAAACGCCAAGACCACGCTCATCGGCGAAACCGGCACGCGCAGATTGCCCGGCAAGAGTTGCTGCACGGCAACCGGAATGATCAGGCCGATCAAAATGCCCAGCACCGCCCCGCCTCCGCTAATCAGGAACGCCTCAATGAGAAACTGCGCCATGATTTCGCTGCGTGGCGCGCCAATCGCCTTTCGCACTCCGATTTCGCGTGTCCGCTCTCTTACGGTAACCAGCATAATGTTCATGATGCCGATGCCACTGATAAGCATTGCGATAAAGGCTACGACCACCAGCATGATCGTTAGTCCCAGAGAGATCGACCGCGCCGCTCCCAAGATCGCCGTAAGGGTTTGCACGTTGTAACTCGCCTCCGGCGGGTGCCGGCTCTTGAGGAGGCGTTCCATCTGTATCTTCACGCTTGGCACCTGGTCGGGCGCCGACGCCTGCGCATAGAGCGAGTTCAGCACCTCACGGCCTTTGTAGACGGTCATCAGTGGCAGTGGAATCAGGACGGAGTCCTCCTGCACCTCCGTCAAACCGAAGGTGGTAACCCTCTCTTTAAACACGCCAATGACAGTGAAGGATAATTCGCCCATGCGAATGTTCCGACCGACGGGATTTTCTACCCCGAACACGCGCTTCGCCAGTGCCGGGGTGATTAAACATACCTTGCTGTTCGAATCCATGTCGCCGGAGTCAAAATAGCGGCCACGCAAAATAACCAGCCGCCGGATTTTCTGGTAGCCCGCGGTTACGCCAATTAACGCGACCGGTTTCGACTGACCTCCAACGACCACGGACATGGGCATGTCCGACAGACCCGCAACGTTAATCACCTCGGGAATTCCAGCCTTAACCGCTTCCAAATCACCAACGGTTAGCTCGTGACTTAGCGGCTGGACTTTGTCCGGAGTCGGCTGCATCTCGGCCCAGACCAGGTTGGATCCCACCGCTTCAATCTGGGAGATTACGTACTTTCTGCTGGTGAGAGCCACCGTCACAACCAGCACGATCGATGCGCTGCCGATGATGACGCCAATCGAAGTCAGCACCGTGCGCAGTTTGTTGGCGCGCAAGGCATCGACTGCCACGGTTAAGGATTCTTTGAGCTGCATTCCGCCCCCCGATCCGCTCGACCTTATTGCCCGCCCAACTGCTTCAGTGCTTCCTGAGCCCTCTTGTGTTTGGGATTCAACTTGAGCGCTTCTTGATATTCCGTCTTTGCCCCACCTGTATTTTTCTGCGCGGCATACAGGCGCCCGAGCCAATAATGGGCATCCGCCGCGGTTGGATAGGTGGATCGCAGCGGCAATGCCGAGAAGTATCCCCGTAATTGCGCTTCTGCGTCCTGGAGTTTTTCTCCTTTTAAAATCAAGCCGACCGCCCGGTAGTACATCCCGCGCGGATCGTTCGGCGCGACGGCCTCGCCCGTCGCAGCAACTTCCAATAATTTGTCGCCCTGCCCGCGCTGCAGAAAATAGTCTCCGATGTCATAGATGCGATCGGCGGTTTTGGGTTTGCTCTCCAGCGCTTTTGCATATTCCGCGTCCGCGGCGGGGTAGTCTTTCTTCACCGCTTTGCACACACCGGCGGCGAAGTGGCCTTCCGCCGGATCCAGACTCGCGACCCTTTCCATCACGGGATGCGCTTTGTCTTCCCCGCCGCCGACAATCGAGGGCGCGGTGCAATCGTACTCAACCAGATCCTGCTCGGCGTCGAAATTCTTGGGGTTTAGGGTAACCGCGGATTCGAATTCTTTCTGTGTTTTGCGCGCCCAGGAATAGGCGCTCAGCATGGACGCATGATCCGCCTTCTCGCCGTAGGACTCCCCCAGCCATTGGTGATACTCGGAGTTTTTCGGATCGATGCTAACGGCTTTTTCGGCGCTGCTCACGGCGTTGTCGTACTGGTGAGATTCCAAATAGGACTTCGTGAGCAAAAGCTGAATTTCTCCGTTCGCCGGCTCCTTCGCTGCCGCGGCCTTCAGGATTTCGATGGCGTTGCGATAATCGCCCTTTTCATAAGCGCTCTTGGCCGAATCGAGCGAAGCATCTTGCGCTGCGCTTGGTATTTGCCACCACGGCAAACACAATGCCGCGGCTAGGATCGACTTATAAACCTGCATCTTTCTCACCTTCGATATTGGAATTGTCCATGTTGACGACCTTGACCGTCATACCGTCTTTCAGGTCCACATCGCCCGGCAAAGCGACTACTTCATTGCCCCGCAATCCGCCCAGGACTTCATAATTCGTGGCATCCGCAATCCCCACCAGAATTTCGCGCTTTTCGAGCGTTTGGTTGCCCACGGCGTTCTTCACCACGAACACGTAGCGTTTCCCGTTCTCGGTTTCCACCGCCCCGCGCGGAACGGTGATGACGTTGACCCTTTCTTTCGAGTTGATCCTGACGTTTACGTTCGTGTTCGGAAGCAATTGCAACTTGTCATTGTGCACAGAGCAGAGTAGTTCCCCGACGCTGCGCGAATTGCGGGGGACAACTTGTTTCGGGATGATTTCGGTTTTGCCCTGCCAGGAATTGTTGGGCAACGCGTCCCAGGTGATTCTAACCGGCAGATCCGGTTCGAGGCCGCCCAAATCCGGTTCGTCGATGAAGGCGCGCACCCGCACCTTATGCAAATCAGCCATTTCCGCCAGCAGATGGCCTGTTTCCACAAACTCCCCCGTCTTTGCCGGAAGAGCATACAAAGTGCAGTCGATCGGCGCGGTGATTCTACCCTGCCGAACTTTTCCTTCGAGCGCTGCCACTTCACTCTGCGCCTGCTGAACGGCCAACGCCGCCTGAGACGCATCAAGCTTCACCTGGCGCCCAAATTCCTGTTTCGCTGCGGCGAATTTTTCTACGTCGGAGCGAGCCTTTGCCAAAGCCAATTCGTTCGTTGCCAACTCGTCCATGGTCGCCGCGCCTTTGCTGATGAGCCGCTCAATGGCATCGTGCGCCCGCTGTAAACGGTCTCTATCCGCTTGCGCCTTGGCGAGGTCGCTTGACACTTGGGCAGCGGTATCAGGCTTACCTCCCGCTTGCGCCGCCTTGAGGTCATTTTGCGCCCGCAAGAGTTTGCCCTTAGCCTCGGCAAGCTGGGCCGTCGCATCCTTCACGTCCAGCACCACGAGCAGCTGGCCCTTCTTCACTGTTTGCCCTTCGGTGGCGTAGACCTTCTGGACAAACGTGTTCGATTGCGCCCGCACGACGTATGGTGTTATCGGCTCGACCTTACCGTTGCTGGTGATCGAAGACGTAATGTTCTGCCGGATGGGCCGGGTCGCTGAGATTTTGGCCACCGGCTGCCGCCCGCTTACGCGAATCAGGATGAAAGCCGCCACGGCCGCCAGTCCCAGCAGCAAGAGCGTCCGGTTTCTCAACTTTCTATCCATAGTGAATGGTTAGCTTTTCTCTGTTTCAACCAAGCAGGCCGCTGCTTCATGTCCCCGGTCGGCCGCGCCGGGACGCTTCTTCCGAGGATGGAGCTTGCTGGCCGATTTCTTTGGCGATCGACGGCTAACCTAAAGTCTATCAGGAGGTTACTCCATTTCTCTAGCGCTTCCCGCTCGTTCGGCATTTGCCGCGGCGGGTGGCGGAACGGCCGCCTTTGCGTCCATGACCGCGGCCCTGACTGTTTATAATTTCGATGTCAAACGACGCGCAAACTGCCACAAGGCACCGGATTCCAAACCCACATTTCCGGCTGGGCATTTGATATTATTCGCCAGGCACTTGCGTATTCCTTTGAGACTGGTTGCCTTCCACTCGTGCGTGAAAAAGAAGGTTTTTCATGATTGAAACTCGTGGCCTCACCAAGGTGTTTCAAGACAAGAAGCGCGGCCAGATCCGCGCCGTCGACAACGTGTCTTTCTCCTGCAACCCGGGACAAATCTATGGCTTGCTTGGCGCCAATGGGGCCGGCAAAACCACCACGCTTCGTATGCTAGCCACCATCCTGGAGCCGACCGACGGCACGGCCACCGTTTGCGGTCATGATGTGATCGACGAGCCCGAGAAGGTGCGCGCCAACGTTGGGTTCCTTTCGACAGCGACGGCCCTTTACCCGCGCCTTACCTCGCAGGAGATGGTCGAATACTTTGGCCGGCTGAACGGCCTCGACGAAGCGGCCCTGAAAAAGCGCGTCGACGATATCTTCTCCCGGTTAGATATGAATTCGTTCCGCGATCGCCGCTGCGATAAGCTCTCCACCGGCATGAAGCAGAAAACCTCCATCGCCCGCACGCTTATTCACGATCCCCAGGTGATGATCTTCGACGAGCCAACCCTGGGACTCGACATCATGACCGCGCGAACCATCATCGAGTTCATCCGCGAATGCCGCCTGCGCGGCAAAACCGTCATTTTCTCCACGCATATCATGAGCGAAGTACAGAAGCTTTGCGACGTGATCGGCATCATCCAGTCCGGCAAGCTGCTCGCCGAGGGCTCTCTCGCCGAGCTTCGGGACCGCTACCACGAACAGGACCTCGAGGAAATCTTTGTACAGATCGTCGCTCCGCTTTACGTAGGGCAGGAGAACAACTGACATGAACCTCCGCAATATCGGCGTTGTCTATCGCAAGGAACTCCGCGAGGCGCTGCGCGACCGCCGCACGCTGATTTCTTCGCTTTTGGTGCCGCTGATCATTTTTCCCTTGCTCACCGCGGGACTCGGCGCCGTGATTTCGGCGCTGGTCGGCAAGGCCAAGGAGGAAGTCCCCGCAGTCATGATTCTCGGAGGAGACGATTCTCCTGGAATTCTCGCGGAGTTGCGGGGCTCGAGCAAAATCAAAATTGTCCCTACCCAGGCGAACTGGAAAGATCAGATCGTCAACAAGGAAGTTCGCGCAGCGGTCGAAATTCCAGCCGGTTTTCAGGACGCGGTCGCCCGGCAAGAACCGGCCACTCTGCTCATTCACAATTACGAAGGCGACCTGAAATCGTCTATCGCCACGGACAACGTCCAGAAAAGCCTGGAGAAGTACCGGGATCGCATCGTGCACGACAACTTGTCTGCCCGCAATGTGCCGGATTCCGCTTTGAAGCCGTTTGAGATCAAGGAACACAATGTCGCGCCGCCGGAAAAAGTGGGCGGTGCCGCTTTCGGAGGCGTGATCGGCTACATGGTGATTCTGCTCTGCCTCGTCGGCAGCATGTACCCGGCAATGGACCTGACCGCTGGGGAAAAGGAACGCGGCACGATGGAAACGATTTTGTCCAGCCCCATCTCTCGCGTGGACCTGGTCTTCGGCAAATTCTTTCTCGTCCTCACTACCGCGCTTGTCACTGCCGGTCTTTCCGTAACTTCGATGGGCGTTTCGTTCGCTGTGCTCGAGCACTTGCACGCCTTCGACAAGGCCGGCGAGGACGCCGCTCAGATGCAGCTCCATATCGGTCTCACCACCGTCCTTTCCATCTTCATCATGGTTCTGCCGATTGCCGTCCTGTTTGCTGCCGGCCTCATGACTGTTGCGCTCTTCGCCAAAAGCTACAAGGAAGCGCAGAGCTACATCAGTCCGCTGATGTTCGTGGTGATTATTCCCGCCGTAGCCGCCATGCTTCCGATCGACCTGGACGCTAAGCTCGCGTTGGTGCCCATCCTGAACGCCAGCTTGCTGTGCAAGGAGCTCGTCACCGGCACGTATCATTGGAATTTTATCGCCATCATTTTTCTTTCGACTTGCGTCTACGCCGGCGTGGCGCTTTTTCTGGCCGTCAAAATGTTCCAGCGCGAGGACGTGCTCTTCCGTTCCTGAAACCGGCGCTTCGGCGAATCTGTTCCGATGACGGAACGAAAGCGCCTCATTTTTCATGTATGTTCATAAGACCGATGGTCCGGCGAATGACGCGGATCGTCTCGATCTTGCTGCTTTTTCATGTCCTTGCCGCGATGGTTATCGGTTGGTTTTGTCGCTCCTGCCTTCCTGCGTCGCATTCGGCGCGCTCACGCCGACCTCGTCCAGCTGGCCGATGCTTCCTTCGCGCAGATCGGGGTTCAACGCGAAGCGTTGGGCGTTCGCGCTCCGAACGGAATTTTGTTGCGCGGTTGGAAAGTGAGAGCCGCACAACCGATGGCTCGTGGATATTGCTGTTTCACGGCGTCGCCGACAACCGCATCGGCGTCCTGGAACACGCACTGTTCCTGCTTCGCGGCAGTTACAGCGTTACTTTGATGGATGCCCGCGCACATGGCGAGAGCGAAGGATCGATCGGGAGCTACGGCTGGCGCGAAGGCAACGACGGACGTACTCGTCGTCGCGGAGCATCCCGCACATATTTTTGCCTTGGGAGAATCCATGGGAGCCGGGCCAATCGTTGTCAGTCTACTTTTCCGGCTTACTGTTCATTTCGAGCCGAAGCAAACCTTCACTCTGCGAACCTGCCAGAACCGCTCCGTCGCGGGTTCCCACCAACCCGGTAAATCGGCCGCGCTCCGCATCTTGATCCACGCGGCTCCACGAAGCGCCGCTATCCCACGACACATAAAGCCCTCCGTGGCGTTCGCTCACGCACCAAATGTTGGCAAGATGCAGGAATTGGTCCATCTGCCCGGCTGGCAGTCCACCTGCCACTCTTTGCCATGGAAAATCGGCTGCCACCTGCGAGGCAAAGACTCCTTTACTCGTACCAAGATGGAGCCTTTCATCCTCATCGGACTTTGCCAGATCGAGCCAAAACACCTCTTCCACAGTAGCCGGCAGATCATGCCAGGTTGCGGTTTCGCCGCCGTCAGTGGACCACCCAAGCTTACCGTCCATCACGACAGCCAACTCTCGGCCGGAAGAGGACAGCGAAACGGCGCGAACGTCGCCGTGCGGAAACGCGTTGATCCGAACGCAACTCCCAGACTGCTGGCATCGCAGCAGGCCTTCGCTTGTAGACACCACAGCGGCATCCTGTGAAAATGCGATCGCCGCAGCCGGTGCCAACTGCCGCGGCGGCTGGTTCCGCAGGATCTGTTTGTGATTGGCCCTAGAGTCTTTTGGCGGTGACGCAGGCAAAGCCAGCTTCCATTCCTTCCAGGATTTCCTACCTTCGTCCCACAGCCAAGGTTTCCCGTTCTCGGATCGAAGCAGCCAGCCCCACGGACTCGAGCGCGCATCCTGGACACGGTTCGGGTCCAACATGGCGGGTTTTCCATGGTTTTGGACCACCATGGGAATATCCGACCAGCTGCGTCCCTCGTCGCGACTTTCAAGGAATTCCGCCGAGCTTCTCTCCACAACCATCAGCAAGCGGCGCGTCTCGCGTTCATCGGCGATCAACTTCTTCACGATGACGTGCGTGAAGCCGTGATTTGCCGCGGTAAAATTCACTCCCGCATCGTCGCTCACTTGGATGCCTTGCGCTTCGGTCCCAAGTACCACTCTTCCCGGGGTTCCACTTTTTGTGTCCAGCACAACCAGGGCATTCACCACCCAATCCTTCGATGTCGTCCGCGCCCAGGATTCGCCGCCGTCTCGCGTCACCCACAGGCCTTCTGTCGTCCCGGCATACAAGGTTTTGGGGTTCGCCGTGTCCTGCACAATCACTTGGGTTCTTCGCGCCGCGTATGGAATGCCCTGCAGCTTGACCCACTCTCCACCCTGGTTTTCACTTCGATAGATTCCGGAGCAGGCGCTCATATACAGACGGTCGGGATTGGCGGCATCGAGCCGCAGGCTCATGATGTCCGAATCGTCGATAATTCCCGTGATTACCGGCTTCCAGTTTCTTCCGCCGTCGCGCGTCAACCAGGGCAGATGATAAGTCCCCGCGTAGATGACTTGCGGATTGCGCGGGTCAATCGCCAGCGAGTCCAGGTTCCTGATCTCCTCGTCGCCCTCCCGAGAGATTCGTGCCCATGTCTTGCCTGCGTCCGAGGAGAGAAACACCCCCGTGCGTGTCCCCGCAACGAGTTCGCCAGGCTGCGACAGCGCAAGTTCAAGGGCGCGAACTGCTTCGGCTCGCAAGCCCAGCAGTTTCCAAGTCCGTCCCTGGTCGCTGCTTTCGAAAACTCCGCCGCCGGTTCCAGGTTCCTGATACCAAACAGCGGCGAATACGTGATCTCCGCTGGGGTCGGCGACGATGCTCGTGACCACGGCATCGAGCCGCGTCCCGACGCGGCCGCGGAGTTCCCACAACCTGGCGCCATCCTTGGACAAAAAGACATGGCCGTCTGCCGTGCCCAAGTAAACGGTGTCGCCCGCGGAGGCCAGGGAAACCACCATTCCTCCTTCCGGGCCCAACCTTTCCCACGTTTGGGAGAGAATTCGTGCGCCTGCTCCGAGCGTCAAGAACGCTGCCAGAAGAAATCTCAATCGCAAACCGCCGCCTCCATTTCCTTTTTCCTTTCGCCTGAAAAGCAAGCGGGCTCTCCGAACTTTCCCGGAGAGCCCGCTTGCGATCGCTGTTTATCGCCCGCGGCGAGTTCGCGAACACTCGCCACGGACATGAGGGTTTAGTAGGTCGCCCCTTCGGGAACGAAGATGAAGTCGACACGGCGGTTTTCCTTTTCCGTGCCCTTCTCCGTTGATGCTTGACCGATGCGAGTCTCGATGCGAGAAGCATCGATGCCCTTTTCGCCAAGGTATTTCTTGGCGCCATCGGCACGCTGTTGCGCGAGCTTCTCAGGCTTCGGTTCTTTCTTGTCGGCGAAGCCAACGATAACTACCTTGGCGTTCGGCTCATTCTTCAGGCGCAGGGCCACGTCGTCTCCAACGCGCTTGCAGGCGTTGTCGAAACGTCCGGCCCCGACCTTGGTGTAGCCGCAATCACCGACCTTGGTGGCCTGCGGCGGCGGTGCCGGTTGCTGAACGTCGACGCTGGTCGTGGCGCTGGTACGGCCGCCCTGACCGTCATCGGCCGTGCAGGTGATCGTGTAGTTGCCGGCGGAGAGTCCGGTGGAATCGAACTGCGCCGTCGGACCGTTACCGGAAACCTGGCCGCCCGTCGCCGAGTAGCTGTAGGTCAATGGATCGCCGTCCGGGTCGCTCGCGGTCGAATTGATTCCGACGCGTTCGCCGGCGATGATCGGGTTGCGTTCCGGCGCGCAGGAGATCACTGGCGGCCGGTTCGGACGCTTGTTGACCGCAACGTCTGCGGCGCAGGTCGCTGTGCCGCCGCGGCCGTCATCAACCTTGACATTGACGGTGTAGGAACCGATAGCCAATCCGGAGGGGCTCCAGCGCACATCCGGGCCGGTTCCGTCCACCGTGCCACCTGTCGCTGAGTAGGTGTAGGTCAGAGGATCGTTGTCCGCATCCGTCGCCGCCACGTGAATGGCAACGGGATCCGTCGAGCCCTGGTAAACCGAGGTTGGCGTCGCAGAGCAGGAAGCCACCGGCGGATGATTCGGCTTCGGCGGTTCCGTCGGGTAGCCCCAACGCAAAACCACTCCGGTGCCGATGCGGAAATTGTTCTGACGCCCGTTGGCACCCACCGAGGTGCCGGTAAAGTTCGTCATGAAGTAGTCCGCTTCAAAAACGCGCCATGCCAGGTTCTTGAAAATGACGGCATCCACACCGCCGCCAGCCGCCAGCGCGAACGACGATTGCGAAGCGGTGCCGGTAAGCTGCGAACCGGAGTGCGCGGCGCCAAACAGCACTTCGCCAAAAGGCACGAAGTGGTCGAAGCGCCGGAGATTGATCCGCGGTCCAAACAAGTAACTCTGAAAACTTCCGGACGAGGACTCGAGCGAAGAGACGCCGGAGGAGTCCGGCGGGCCATAAATCTGCCGCTTAAAGTGATATCCGCCGATCTCTGCCGTCAGGCCTAGCCATTTATTCGCGTTGTAGGTAAAAGCACCCGTGGCACCAAACGAATTGAAGTTCGGAAATCCGGAGCCGGGCATATAATTCACATACTGAAACAATCCTGCGAGTTCGAACTTGGGCGTCAGCAATCCCCAAGCGCGGCGGTTCCAGGGATTGTTGTCCCAATCCGAAAAAATGTCTGCCGGATTGGCTGCAGCTGCGGCAGGCATTGCAAACAGCGTGGGTGAAGCTGGGGCGATGCTAAAATCCGTCGCTGGGGTATTGGCCGTTGCCGTGTTGTCCGTCCTTCCGTTGGTATTACTTGCTGTGCTTGCGTCTTTCTGCTGCGCACAGAGCGGCAGGGCTAACAGCGCTCCCATTGCCACGGTTACACACCATTTGCGCATAGTCTCTTCCTCCCTAAAATTACTAAAGAAAATCCCTTGAGCTTCATTTGCCTCGTCCTGAGACCACCTGTCGTGCGAAACGGGATCGCAGGACAACCCTCGCTTGTTCCTTAAACCTTGGGCGGTTTCCGCAACAAAGATCACTCGCTCAGCGCGAGACGGATAGAACAAGTCGCCGTGGTTCAGAAGCATATTCTATAAGTTGATCATTCTGCAAGTATTTCCTGTCGGTCCACCGGCCCCACGTCCTAGGACTGTGCGCTGGGGTCTCGACGGGTCCCGCGCCATTTCTGGTTACTTTCTGCCTGCGTTACACTCACTTCGCCGTGTATTTCACAACCCCGATCGATCTTCAATGGGCCGGCCATCCACGCTCGATTGCCTCCGCTCTTCTCCGCACGCAAGACCAGTTTGCGCTGATTGATCCCGGACCGGCTTCCACCCTTGACACTCTCCGGCGACAACTCGAACAGCATGGCTTGAGTCTTTCCAGTCTCAGCGCCATATTGCTCACACACATCCATCTGGATCACGCTGCGGCCACTGGCGCACTTGTCCGCGAGAATCCGCGCCTGAAGGTATACGTGCACGAACTCGGCGCCGCGCACATGCTTGACCCTTCCAAGCTGCTTCGCAGCGCCGCGCGATTGCACGGCGAACAGATGCAGCCTTTATTCGGCGAATTTTTGCCTATGCCCGCTGAGAATCTTCAGGTGCTTCACGGCGGCGAAACCATCACTGTCGGAACCCGTCAACTTCAGGTCCTTTATACGCCCGGTCACGCCTCCCATCACGTTACCTATTTCGATCCAGAGGAAGCGATCGCGTTCGTCGGGGACACGACAGGCATTTCGATCAACGGGCATCCTTTCGTCCTTCCGGTTACTCCCCCACCGGACATTTCTATCGAACTTTGGGACGCTTCGCTCGATGCCATTGCGGGTCTTCACCCGAAGAAACTGTTTCTCACTCATTTTTCCTTCTCGGACAATCCCACGAGCCACATCGACACTTACCGAGAGCGCCTTCATCGCTGGCGAGATATTTCAGCGAAAATCCTCGCGCGCAACCTCGATGATGCGGATGCGATGCACGGTTTCGCGCAGGAAATTGCAGGCGAAGCGGCGCAATATCTTTCTCCCGACGAATTGTCGCATTACCTCTTCAACGGCGCGTTGAATTTCTCGTGGCTGGGCTTGGCTCGCTATCACCGCAAACGCAACGAAAACGCCGCTTCCAGTACCGGATAGCTGAGCAACTTCATTACTTTTCTGGTTGGGAAGTGCCGCTGATTCAGTCTGCGGATTTATGCAAACCGAATTCGCGGTGCAGGCTTCGCAATGCCCGCACAACGGATTGCTCTTCAATCACAAAGGAAATGTTGGTCTCTGAGGAGCCCTGGGCAATGGCAATCAGGTTTACCCCTTCTCGTCCCATTGCATTGAAAGTCTTCCCTGCAATTCCCGGCGTGCCGCACATGTTTTGCCCCACAACAGCCACGATGGCGATCTGTGGATCGACGCGGATGTGCTCGACCTTGTGATGATCGAGATCCTGCGCAAATTCTTTGCGCAGCGCTTCGACGGTTTTTTGCGCGTCTGCCGACGAAACGCCGAAGCAAATATCATTCTGAGAAGAAGACTGGGATATCAGCAATACATTCGCTCGAACTTCCGCCGTGGTCGAAAACGTCCGGCCGACTACATCCGGCAATCCCACGATGCCTGGCCCGCCAACGCTGATAAGCGTCACGTCGCGAATTGCTGTGAGCGCCTTTACTCCACCCCCGATGCTTTGTCCCTGCGGGGTAATCTTTGTTCCCAACTTCTCCGGTGCAAAGCTATTTCGGATCCACACCGGGATTCCCGCCTGGACCACCGGTCTCAGCGTTTTCGGATGTAGAACTCTTGCTCCGAAGTATGCCAATTCGGCCGCTTCCCGGTACGAAATTTCCGGGATGGTCTGCGCCTCGGTCACCAGCCGCGGGTCCGCCGTCAGCACGCCATCCACATCGGTCCATATAATGACTTCGTCCGCGTCCAGGGCGGCGCCCAGAATGGTCGCGGAATAATCGGATCCCCCTCGACCGAGCGTGGTCAGTTCCCCGTTCGGCGTCGCTCCGAGAAAGCCCGTCACGACCGGAATAACTCCGTGGTCGAACATCGGCAATATCCGCGCGTGCGACTTTCGACGGGTTTGCTCCATGTGCGGTTCCGCGCCTCCGTGATACTCGTCGGTCACAATCAATTCTGTCGCTTCCACCGCTTCGCTCTTCAGGCCCAGTTCTTTCACAGCCGCCGAAACCAATGGCGCAGATAGTCGCTCTCCCAGGCTCGAAATCGCGTCCATGGTCCGAAGGGATAGCTCCCGCAGCAGGGCGGTCCCCTCGCAGAACCGCGACCCTTCCGCCAATAGCAGGTCTAACTTCGCTCGTACCTCCGCGCGCGCGTCTTCGTTCTTGACCAGGCTGGCCAGGGCGGATTCATGCTGCGTCCGTAAGTCCTGTATCGCCGCCTGGGCGTCGCTCCGGTTTCCCGTCTCGGCCGTTTTGGCCGCGTCGACCAGTCGGTTTGTGACCCCGCTCATGGCCGAAACTACTGCCACGCACCGGCCCTGGTTCGCCCCCTGAGCGATGATCTTCGCGGCCCTCGCGATACACTCCGCACTGCCTACGGATGTTCCACCAAACTTCATCACTTGTAGCCGAGGCTTCATCTCACTCCGTCTTGCCGCTGATTTTCATTGCACACCCAGCCGTCGCCTGGATGATCTTCCATTCTATCGAGTGGCTTCGTTTTCCAGGAACGAATGTTCCCAGCTACTAAACCTGGGATTGAGTCTTCGTTGGCGAATATAGGGTGTGGCTCAGGCCTTTTCAGGCTTGAGGATTGTCTGTAACGGACGACCAAGTTTCATCGGCGGAAAAGCCGCACCTTTGGAAGGAGTGAGCTACCGGAGTGCATCTGAACGGGAGGCCCAGGTTTTCTTCAGCCGAAACGGCGGTGCAGGTCCAACGCGCTCGAGAGGCTTTCGAAGTCCAGGCCACCCACTTTTGAGATGTATTGACAATGGACGCAGATTCGCTCGTGGGTTTCGAGCATGGCATAAGCGCGAGAATATTGGCCCTGCAGGCGCTTGAGTTGTCCCCGTACCCTGGAATTGACCATGGATTGCCGCTCAACAGCGCTCCGGTATTGTTGCCAGGTGGCTAAAGCTTTTTGACAAGAGTCGAGTAAGTGTTGATATTCCACGCAAAGTCCGACTCGCGGTCCAGTTACGGTAGACATAGAAATCCCCCTGATGGGATTTTGATGAACAAGAGCATGCACTTCGCCACTACATTAACTCATGTATTTGCGCACAATCGCTGGCTGGAATAGTACGGCTTTTTCCGAGGAATAGTACGAAATATTTCTCTAGCAATTCGGGTTTTTTGGTAATTCTTACCGGGTAATCGCCTGAGGAATGTTTGTTCCGAAACAACCACCGACTCCCAATTCGCGAACGTCAGGCTGTTGTTGAAGTGGAAGGCTCCGAAGGTGTCGCATCCGGCGTTGAAGTACCAGAAATGGCCGGAGGGACGAGGGCTTCAAACCTTGCGGACAGCGCAGCCGTGAGAAGATCAATCAATTTCTTTGCCGCCGAGCCATCCAGATCTTTCTCTGGATTGTACTGAGCTACATCCAGACCAAGGAGATTCTTCTGTTTTACGAATTCCGTAAGCGACGTCTGTACGTCGGAGAACGACAAGCCGCCGCTGCCAGGTACGTTCACCGCTGAAAACTCCTCTTGGGCGATGACGTCGAGATCCAGATGCAGTATGAATTCGCGGGCTTCCGTGTGAAGCTGCGAGAGCGCGTTTTGCGCTGCCGCCCCGGCGCCTTTCAACTGAATATCGGCGGCGTACATGTGACGAACCGGGGAACGGGAGAGAAACTCCTGTTCGGGCGGATCGACTTGCTCTAGTCCGTAAATCAATGTGTCCGGCTCGCGCACCAGAGGCGGTTCGCCCCAGAAGCGGACCAATTCCGCTGAGCCTCGCCCCTGAATGGCTGCCAATGCCATACCGTCGAGCCGGCCGGAAGGCGTGCTTGCAGGAGTGTTCAGATCGGCGTGACGGTCGAACCAGAGCAGGCTGATTTGCTTGTAATAGCGGCGCGCGCCGCTTAGCAAGGCGATGCTTTGAGCGCAGTCCCCGCCAAGAACGAGAATCAAGCCGCCGGTTTTGGCGGCAAGTTCGGCGCGGGGTTTGAGATCGTTGAGAGCTGCGACGATCGCCGGAATGTTGCGCGCGCGTTTGTGCTCGTCGTCATCGGCAAAGAGGCGCGGCGCACAATCGCCAAAGTCCGTTACCTCGTATCCGATGGATTGGAGTTTTTCGACTAGACCAGCCGCTCGGAGCGCAGCAGGCGCCTTTTCCGTGCCGGGCGCGAAGCCAGCGGCGCTGGATGGCGAGCCGATGAGAGCAATCTTATTCGGCTGACGGGCGATTTTGACCGCCAAGATGCGCTCCTTACAAGACGATTAACTGCGCCGGACAATTGGCACTACGCCGGGAATTCCCCTGCCCGGCAAAACAAGAACCTGTTATCTCGTCCGCAGACTCAGCGGCGCGGAGCCGGCGCGATCGAGGCGAGCTCCGCAGGCAGCGTGAAACGCACGTCCTCGCGGATGAGGTCCAAATCCCGCTGGTCCGTGAACCCAAATTGAGCCAGACGCTCGCTCACCTGTTCGACCAACACTTCCGGCGCCGAAGCTCCGGCGGTCAGGCCGATGCGGCGTACTCCATCGAGCCAATCCGGATCGATATGCGCAGCGGAGTCGATGAGGCGAGCCTTCACGTTCAGCCTCTCCGCGAGCTCCACGAGCCGATTGCTATTCGAACTATTCTGCGAGCCGACGACCAAAATCAAATCCACATCCTTCGCCACCTGCTCGACGGCTTCCTGGCGATTTTGCGTGGCGTAGCAAATGTCGTCGCTGGCGGGTCCAACGATTTTTGGGAACCGCTGGCGAAGTCGAGCCACGATTTCCTGCGTGTCGTAAAGGCTCAACGTTGTTTGTGTCAAAAAGGCAAGCTTTTCGGGATCCTCGACCTCGAGAGCGTCCACAGCCGCAATCGAATCGACCACAAGCGTGCGGTCCGGAGCCTCCCCGGAGGTGCCGACAATTTCCTGGTGATCCTTGTGACCGATGAGAATGATGGTGCGTTTTTCGCGAGCAAATTTGAGCGCTTCCAGGTGCACCTTAGTCACCAGCGGGCAGGTGGCATCGATCACTCGCAGTGACCGCTCTTTCGCCTCCTGGCGAACCGTGGGCGGCACGCCGTGGGCGCTAAACACCAGCACCGCGCCGGAAGGTACTTCGGTAATCGTCTCGACAAAGATGGCGCCGCGGCGCCGCAGCTGCTCGACAACGTAGGTATTGTGCACAATTTCATGGTGCACGTAGACCGGCGCGCCATAGGCTTCGAGTGCCAGTTCTACGATATCAACGGCGCGGACGACGCCGGCGCAGAATCCACGCGGCCGGACCCGCAGCAGTGTTTTTGTCTCGGTTTGTATCGGCATTTGTTCCTTAAGCTAGCAAATTTGCAAAATTCTATCATACCAAAGTCGTTCTTCCGGTGCTCGGTTTCCCCAAAAGCCCGCGCGGGAAACGCGGGAACACCCTGCCAATTGGTACAGTCCCATAACGGCCTGAAAGGGGTAAAATGGGAAGTTGAAGGATTTCTAATCCATGTCCTCGCCTGAGAATCGCCGCCGAAGCGAACGTGTGATTTTGCGCATGAGCGTGCTGGTTGTAGCCGAAAACGAGGACCGCAAGCAAATCCAGGAAAAAGCAGAAACGCAAGTCGTCAACGCCCACGGGGGCCTGCTGAGAATGCGTCAGCACCTCCATGTGGGCCAGTCGTTCCTCCTGAATAATCCGCAAAACTCGATGGAAACGAGCTGCCGGGTGGTGCGCACCGAAGAAGACGGACTGGACTTCTTTAGGGTGGCGTTCGAGTTTGACAGGCCTACCGCGAATTTCTGGCCGGTTGTCTTTCCTCCCGCCGATTGGGTCGCTTCCTTGGTAAAGTAAGAGGGTTCAAATAAGGGCCAACTTTTTGTCCGTATTGGTGTTTCCTATACTGTGGAGGTATGGAACGTGGAATTGGGGAAACGAAGGATAAGTGCAGGTTTGATGGCTGCCGTGCTATCGGGGGGCATGGTACTTGCCGGTTGTAATGACAATGTCGAGATTTTACGAGACCCGGATGTCCGGGTCGCAAAGGGCATGACGTGGGCTTGGCGTCCGACGCCTCCGCCAAGGGCGGCGGCGCAGGGCCCGCGAGACACCGACAGCCGTCCCGTCGTATCGCGCGATGTGATCACCACGGCTCCGCCACCGGAGCAGCATATGGAGAGCAACCGCGATTGGAACACCGAAGCAAATCGCGATCAGCTTAAATCCGCGATTGAGCGGGCGCTCAAGTCCAAAGGCCTAGTCCAGGCAGCAGATCCTGCGACAGCAGATTTCCTAGTCGATTATCACGTGGCGGTGAAGACCCAGAAAGCTACCGTCGGCACGGGCTACCCGGGCTACCCGGGATTAGTCTGCGGCCCTTATGGCTGCTGGTCGGGATGGGGATGGGGACCACCCGAAGTCGAATACCGCACGGTGAGATGGCATGAGGGAACGTTTGTGCTGGACATCGCGTTGCGGTCTCCAAAGAAACTGGCGTACCGTGCGATCAGCCAAAAAGAACTGAAGAACAAACCCACGATTACGCCGTACCAAGCGGAAGAGGCGGTCAATCACCTGCTGAAGGGGTTCAAGGTTAAATAGTCACTAAGACCGTAAGAATGCGAAAGCCGGGAAGTCCTAAGAAATGGCCGTTCCCGGCTTTTGATTTGTGGCTGCCTCAGATCGATAGCGTTATCGAGGCTTGGCTGGCGGAGGCGTTTGCGGCGGAGTTTGCGCTGGCGGCTGCGACGGAGGTGGCGTCGAGGGCTTCGCTTGTGGCTCGGGCTGGGTCTTCGTTTGTCCGTCCGGGCTGGTCATCTCAGGCGGTGCGGGCTTGGCCTCGGTCTTCGGCTGGATGGAGATCAATTCCACCTCGAAGACCAGCGTCGCATCAGGTCCAATTGGGCCGCCATTTGTGCCCTGTTCACCGTACGCCAATGACGGCGGAATGTACAGTTCCCATTTGGAGCCAACCGGCATCAATTGCAGAGCTTCTGTCCAACCCTTAATAACGCGGCCGACCGGAATGGTTGCGGGCTGACCGCGCTTAAAGGAGCTGTCGAACTCCGTCCCGTCGATCAAGGTGCCCTTGTAGTTGCACACCACAGTGTCGGTTGCTGTCGGTTTCGGCCCATTTCCCGCGGAAATAACTTTGTATTGCAGGCCGCTCGGCAATACCACCACGCCCGGCTTCGCTTTGTTTGCCGCCAGGAATGCTTCGCCCTCTTGCGAATTCTTCGCCACCGCAACGTCGTGGAGGTCCTTTTGGTGCTTGCGCATGTCGGTCTGAAGGGTGGTCAACACGGTCTTTGTTTCTTCGTCGGTGAGGAGCGGTTTGGTTCCTGCCAGAGCATCCTTCATTCCGCGCAGCAGAATATCGGAGTTCACTTCAACATCATCTTTCTTCAAGCTGTCCTTCAGGCCTTTTCCAACGTTCAATCCGATGGCATAGCTGGCCTTGTCCTTCTGCGTCTTCAGAGCAAGTGGAACAGGAGCCTTTTTCGCGGCAGTTGTGCCGGGCTTTGCCGTCGTTTGTGCTTTCGGAGCGGCAGCGGTTGAGGGCGGCGTTGCCGGTGGATTGGTGGAAGGGGAGGACGTCTGCGCAAGGCTGATTCCGCTGAGCAGCGTCCCGGCCAATGAGAGTGTCAGGGCGCGATATGTTGTTTTGTACATCTCTCGATTGTCACACCGTTGCAGAGGCCGCGCAAATGAAGATTGGGCAAGGTATTTCCACTGGGTGGCGTTGCAGATAGAAAGGCTGATATCGTTTCACAATGATGCTCCTGAAGGACAAAGTCGCTTTGATTACCGGTTCCGGACGCGGCATCGGCCGCGCAATCGCCAAGTTATTTGCCGTGGAAGGCGCGAGCGTTTTCCTATCCGCCCGCACCGCATCCGAATTGGCGGAATGCGCGAAGGAAATCGCTGCCGCCAACGGAAGAACGGCTTATCTCGCAGCGGACCTTGCGCGCGAAACTGACTGCTCCCGCGTCGTGGAGGCCGCCCGCGAAAAATTCGGCCGGATCGATATGCTGGTGAACAATGCCGGTCATTATGGCCCGGTTGTGCCTGTCGAAGAGTATCCGCTCGAGGAGTTCGACAAGGTGATCGCCATCCATTTGCGTGCCGCGTTCGTTTTGAGCAAGTTGGTCTTGCCCGAAATGTACGCACGCCAATCAGGCAACATTCTCAACATTTCCAGCCTATCCGCGAAATCGGCCTTTGGTTGGGGCTCAGCCTATGCCGCCGCCAAGGCCGGATTGCTGGGCCTGACGCGTGTGACGGCTGCCGAAGCCTCCCGTCAAGGCGTGCGGGTGAACGCTCTCTGCCCCGGGCCCGTGACAGAAACGGTGATGAGCAAGGAACTTGGAAACAGGCTGGCAAAAAAACTGGGAGTGCGCCCGGAAGAACAACTCAAAGGTTTTCTTAGTTCCCTGCTGCAGGGCCGCGGACAGACCGCGATGGAAATCGCGCAGGCTGCTTTGTTTTTGTGTTCGGATCAGTCCAGCGCGATGGTCGGCCAATCCATCAACGTCGACGGCGGCGCCGCGTTCTTCTGATTTTGTTCTCTTACGCGCGGTTCACAAAGAAAAGGCCAGCCGCTCTCTCAGGACGGCTGGCCCTTACTTTCGATGCTGGTTCAAAATCCGCAATCTGTGCTGCCGACCCTAAACCAGCTTGCTCTGGCTGACGCGAAGCAGAAAACTAGCGGGCAGGCTCTGAATTGGGACGCCGGACCGGACGCCGTGCCAAATCTTCAAGGGCGGATACGCTCCGGCGCACCGCTAGGAATACGGGGTGCCTGCTCGCCGCCACCCAACTGACTCCCGCCTCCCAAGTTTTGTGGAGAAAATAGATTCCGCCGACGAACAAGGCGATGGCCCCAAACCCAAGGATGAAAATGGCGAAGGCCGCAAGCAGCTCGCGCACCGCATAGAGCTGCAGGGCAGCTAGGACGACCAGAAACAGCCACATCCACTTCCGGAGGTTATCTTTCACGCTCATTGTAGGACTGACTCTCTCCTTCCCCGTGGACCCGCTGACCGGAAGAGAAGCCGCTGAAGCTTGTCTTGGCCCCGGACCAGAGGGGCGGGCCTCTCAACCTGTTCCATTAGACAGGGATTGCATAACAAAACCCATGGTACAGGAGAACCAAAATGGGACTTAAACGGTTGTTCTAGTACCTTTCCAGGAACAAAAACTGCCTATAATATACTGATTATATTAGACATATCAGAGGACGTTGTTTTCACAGCTAGGGACAGGATTCAGCTGTGTCTTTCTTGTGGAAAACTTGCCCTTTGGTACAGGGTACAGGGCGATCTTACCCCAAAAAAAGGCCGCGCCGGAGGCCCGATCCGGGCCCCTGGCGCGGTTTTGCTTTCCTTAATCTACTGCGCTCAGGCCTTCTTGATCAGCCGGGTAATCCAAACCAGGATCACCGCCCCGACAAAGGCCACGATTATCGACCCAATGAGTCCCCCACCTGGCCAGAGGTGGAGCAACCCGAACACCCAGCCGCCTACAAATCCCCCGAGGATCCCCAGGATGATGTCCACGAGGACTCCGTAGCCGCCACCCTTCATGACTTGACCCGCCAGCCAGCCCGCGATCAGACCTACTACGATCCAAGTGAGAAAGCTCATAACACTGCCTCCCTGTACTCCGGACGTGGATTCAAGTTTCGGAAAGGGCCGCTAGAGTTTGGCCTTTCCCCATGTCACGCGAAAGCCGGTGGACAGCACCAGGTCATTGCCTTTAAGACCCGGAGGCGGATAGCTGATATACCGGTCGCTGAACGTGGTTTGCCAGCTTAGCCAAGTTTTCATCTGTAGAGCAACTGTAGAGTCGAACTGCATCCGGTACTCGCCGGTGTGCGACAGGTTCGGGAAGACGGAGAAGCGCTCGCTTACGGTGGTGCGTTTGGAAATATGCGAATCAAATTCCTCGCCAACCACCACTTCCGCGCTGTTCTGGTAGTAAGCCGCAACCGCAAGAAGCGGTGGGGGAGGCGCCGGGTTCGCGTAGGTGTAAGTGGAGAACGAGTCGCGGTCGAAGTCGCCGCCGGCGAACAGATCGAAGGTCGTGTTGTCGGTTTTGATCAGGTGGTAGCCAATGCCGCCGCCATAGTTCTGGCGTAGGCTCAAATGCTGGAGTTCGTTGGTTGCAAAATCTCCGAAGGCAAAGACAAACCAGCGCGGGCCGACGTTGAGGTCCCCGCGGATTCCGGATTGGAAGAGATTGGCTGTGGTCGTCGCGGGAATGCTGGTGTCATTGTTGGCGAAAATATAATTGGAGTAGAGCGTGAGTTTATCGCGCGGAGTCTCACGAACCGCTTTAGCGGCCAGCGTGAAGCTGGCGGTCTGCGAATTGCCGCGTGTCAGCGCCAAGCCCGTGTCAAACAGGCCGCTCCAGAAATAATAGATTTTTGGATGGGCCATTTTCTCGGCGTCAATATCGAAGGCCTTTTGCTCCGTGTCGTTACGGACAGCGACAATGATGTCCTTGGACGCGGGAGCTGTAGAGGCAGGCGCGGCGCCCGCCACCACGAACTTTCCATCGGTGGTCGTGATCTTGCCGGATAACTTTGTGCCATCCTTCAGTGTCAAATTCAGGCTTTGCTTGGATTCAATACCGACAATGGCATCCCACTGAATGGTCACGTCACCGGCGAATTCCGTCTTCAACAAAAGCGTCTTGCCGTCCCCGGACACGATGTCGCCGCTGAGGCGATCTCCGTTTTTCAACGTAACCTGATCTGCCATTCCGACTGACGCGAAAACTGCCATTAGCAAGGCACACAAGAAACTTCGACGCATCTGCGTCCTCCTTACAACACAATTCTCTTAAATCTGGACACTGAGCTGGACTTCACGCGGGCGAACGGGAAGCATCCCCGAACCAATTGCAAAAACGGGCGTGAGTATTTTAGTGAATCCCCGAAGTCCTCGCAACCGCCGAGGTACTCCTGAGCTACTCCTTTCGGGGCCTACTCCGCGTGCCCCTGTTCTCCTGTATTACCGCAATCCAGCTTCAAGGTTCCTCGTCGCCCAAATTCAGTGTCGGGTTGAGTTTAGGAATAGTCACGCCTCTCAAGTTGGTTCAGGAATCCCCGTGCATTGGGCTTAAACTCGGAGCTACGGCGCCATTCGACCGACCGTTCAGCGATGAGGCACATTCTCCGTGGACCTCGACAGCACAAGAAGCCGCCAGCGGATTTTGGAGGCGGCCGTGGCACTCTTGCAGGAAGAGCGTAGCCTCGCAGGGCAACTGGTCGAGGACTCCGCCAGAGCCGCATCTGTGCCGCTCTCGAGCGCCAAACTTTTCTTTCGCAATGATGAAGAACTGATTCTTGCCATTTATCTGCGACTGGCCAACGATCTGCAAAGATTGGCCGCGGGACTCGCCCCGGGGAAAACCGGCGAGCGCTTCCGTCTGCTGATGCTCTCTAAGCTGAATCTTGCTGCTCCCTATCGCGAGGCGTTCGCCGGTTTGTTCGCGAAAATGCTCGACCCGCGCACCAACATTGGAGTACTCAGCCCGCAAACTGAACTGGTTCGCCTGCGTTCGCGTGCCGCGTTCGCGAGAGTAGTAAGTGGCGCCACCGATGCGCCTGATTCTTCAGCAGCACTGATTCAAAGCCTCTATGGAGCGCATTTGGCACTGATGCTGGTCTGGAGCCAGGACCACTCTCCGGAATTACGAAGCACACATGCCGCGCTGAACTTGGTGTGCAAATTGACGGCCCTCCTTTTGCGATTCGATTGGGTGCCACAAACACGCGGAATGTTGGAGAACCTCGGAGCGATTTTCGGTCCTCTCGTTGAACCGCCGACGGATACGAAAACGAACCGCGTGGCACGGGACATCTTGAACTTTTTGTTTCGCAGTCGTCGTTTATTGGGCGGATCGCAAAACTGCCCGGACGCCGGAAAAGACGGCCTGTGTGAGCAATGCCTGGAGCCGCACCAACCCCTCGTGCGGCGTTTCGTTGGCGCCGGGCTGCCGGTTCATTTTGTTCTGCCCGCGTTTCCCGCGAAATCACCGAATCCGGAAAAAGTTCTGGGCCGCCTTCCGGACATGGCAGAGGAGTTGGCCCTGGAATTCCTGAATGGACTGTGCCAGAAAATAAAAAGGATTTATCCCCCGGGCGCGAAAATCACGATTTGCTCGGACGGCCTCGTTTTTAGCGATCTTGTGGGAGTCACGGACGCGGACGTAAGGGTTTACGGAAAGCAGATCGAAGCTCTCATCGAGCGCACCCAACTCGAGTTCCTGGAAACCTTCCATATGCAGGATCTCTACGATCGCGCCGGTTCCGGCGAGCAGATGAGAGATTCACTTTGCCGGCACTATGCCGAACCCATCGAGACAGTCCGGGAACGGCTGCACTCGAATGACAGTCAGAAATCATTGTTCAACGGCATCCAAAGATTCCTGTTCGAAGACCGCGTGGTCCTCGAGAAGAACAAAAGCCGCACGCGCATCCGCTCGGAATGCAAAGAGCGGACCTACGAAGTGGTTCGCCGCAGCGATGCATGGGGAAGATTACTTGCGGACTGCTTTCCGGCTTCGCTGCGCCTTTCGATCCACCCGCAGCCTTGGCATTCCGAAAAAATCGGCATTCTTCTCGGGGAGTCAAAAGATGTGTGGCTCACACCTTGGCACGCCGTCGCGTTGAAGGAAAAGGGCAAGTTTCGTTTCATCAAGCAGGTGGAAGCGGAGGCGGCCGGCGCAACCGTAGTGTTAAAAGATGGACAGCCATCCTATATGGAGATTCCGGAATGATCGATCTCGTCGAAAACGTCTTAGCGGCGCGCGATCGCTATCTGGCATCTGCGGGTTTCACGACCGAATCCTACGTGGACCCAAAGTTCGTGGTGAAACTTGCATTCTTGAAAATGACTTTTACAAATCCCGGGTTGCTACCCTGGCACGACCTTCATCACGTGGCGACCGGCTACGATGCGTCGCTCCTCGGCGAATCGGAAATAAGTGTGTTCGAGCTGCGTGCCGGCTGGGGAAAGCCCCTCATTCTGTTCTTGTGCTGCGGCTCTCTTCTGGTGGGTTTATGGCTTTCGCCGCGAAGAATGTGGCAAGCCTGGAAAAAGGCTCGCGGCGCGAGCTCACTCTATGGGACAAGCGTTCCCTACGAAAAATTGCTGGCCATGAACGTGGGAGAGCTTCGAAAATTGATGAAACTGGAGGGCTGATGGAAGACCGAGCTCTAACAAAGCGCGAATTGCGTCCTTTCGGAATTGAGGTCACCGCGAGCGCGCCCGTGCAGGTCGAATCGATCCGCACCCAGCAGCTTAAGGACTGGATCGCCGCGCACCGTTTCGCGCTTCTCCGCGGATTTGCGCCGCTCTCGACGGATTCCCTGATGAGCCTGGCGGGCACGCTCGGCCAGCCGCTGGAATGGGAATTCGGAGCGATTAACGAGCTCGTCGCCAAAACCGATGCCAAAAATTACATCTACACCACCGCCGCGGTTCCCTTCCATTGGGACGGAGCCTTTGTCGGGAAAATTCCCCACTACATTCTGTTCTCCTGCGAAGTCGCCCCCACAAGCAACAGCGGTGGAGAAACGGTGTTTTGCGATGGCAGCCGCGTATTGCGCGGAGCGCGGCCGGAGCAGCTCAGGTCGTGGAAAGCGACCTCGGTTACCTACAGTTGCGAGCGTGTTGTTCACTATGGCGGCAAATTCACGTCGCCGATGGTAGTACGCCACCCGGCGAGCGGCGAGGAGATATTGCGCTTTGCGGAGCCCGTACGCGACTTGAACCCAGTGGAGTTGGAAATCCCGTCGCTGTCTACTCAGCAGCTCAACGTACTCATCGCGGAAATGGCCGCCCTTTTGCGTGACCCGCAGAATTGCGCGGAACACGCCTGGCGCGCCGGCGACGTGCTGATCGCGGACAATCATGCTCTCTTGCACGGCCGCAAAGCGTTTGTCGACGCTACCCGTCGCCACATCCGAAGGGTCAACATCCTATGACCAAGCTGCTCCGCTTCGTGCGCGATCTTTTGATCATTCGCCGGGTGGAGTTTCGCATTGCGGAAATTCCCATCATCGCCATGCCCGCGCTTCTCGTAAATAAAGAACTCGCGCCGCTCAAAACACCATCGTTCTGGGAAGGCGTGCTGGTTTTCTTCCTGCTCTTCGCGTTCGGCGACATGATCAATTGCCTCGCCGATCGCGATCTCGACGCGGTGTATAAGCCACATCTCTCTCGCGCGGTTTACAACCTGGGAGTACCGTTTGTAACGTTTCAAGTGATTCTAACCGCTGTGTTGGCGCTTGCCGTCGCCGCGCATTTGTCCTGGATGCTGCACCGCTGGCAATTGTTGGCCTTAACCTCCGTGGGCTTGGCTCTAGGCGCCGCATACTCCGTCGAACCGTTCCGTCTGAAAGGACGTGGTCTCGCGCAACTGGTCTGCCTTTGGCTGATCATTTTCGTCGGCCCCATGGTGATGGTGGCAACATTGTTCGATATGTGGCCTCCGCCCGGCTTAATCGCGTTTGCCATGGCGTACGGCGCTGTTCAGATGGGAATTATTCTGGTGAATACCGCGGAGGATTATCCCGAAGATCGCGAAGCCGGGGTCCGCACGGTCATCGTTACGCTCGGCCTCTCGCGGGGCATCGGGCTGGCGTCAACCCTGGTGATGGCTGGTTCGATAGCCATGTTGATCACCTTGGCCGCGTTGTACTGGTTTCGCGGCGCCTCGTTGCCGGCGAGCGCCGCACTGATTCCGGTCACGGCTGCGTGCGTCTGGCTGAGCAGCGGGATTTACCGGCTCTCTCGCGAGGTGAATTCCCTGCCATTAGAGCAAGCCATCGCGCGCGTAAAAGTGAAGGCCAAGCGTGTGCCCGCGTGGGTCACCGTCGTCGCCTGGACCTCACTCGCAGCCGTCCTGGTTCTGTTTCTTACTTCTTCCTATCTCCTCTAGAGTGAATTCATGTTGTCCGGCGAGCGCGAAGGGCGCCCGCCGCAGACGGCCGCCGCTACAAAACCGGTGCCCGGCATCGCGGTTGCGCCTTTTGCTGAGTTGACCTTCCGCCGCTTCTATCGCCTATAATTAATGCGCGTCAGGGCGATGACAACGCCGCCAAAACCGGGAAGCATTGCACGCAGGGGTAGGTTCTCGTTCGTGGCGTTCCCGAACTCCATCAGGCAGGCAGGAGGCCACTAAACCGGGGGAAGCATTGAGAAAGAGAATCAGAATTGGTGTTTTTCATGGGTTTCTGCTTGCCGGCGTTTTGCTTGTCGGTTGCTCCAAACAGGAAACCGAAGTCCGCAACGCAGCCGCGCCATCGCTGACGCGGCCAACAATCGTTTTCATGACCGACTTCGGTACCGCAAACGACGCCGTGGCAATCTGTAGAGCGGTTATGGTCGGTATCGCGCCTGACGTCCGAATTATGGACATCACCCATCAGGTGACTCCGTACTCCATCGAGGAAGGCGCGCGCTTCTTGACTGGCGTCACTCCGTATTATCCACCGGGAACGGTGTTTGTGGTCGTAATCGATCCCGGCGTGGGCACCTCGCGCAAAGCGGTCATTGTGAAAACGAAAAAGGCACAGTATTTCGTTTTGCCCGACAACGGATTGATTTCTCCGGTGATCGATCGCGATGGATTGGAAGACGCGCGAGAAATCACCAATACCGGCTGGATGATCGGTGACAAGGTTTCGTCCACGTTCCACGGTCGCGACATCTTTTCTCCCGCGGGCGCGCACCTCGCCGCCGGCTGGGACTACACGCTCGCTGGACCCGAAGTGCCGCAACTCGTCCGCCTTGTTCCCAAAGTTGCCGCCGTGACCGACAAGGGCATCGAAGGCCAGGTGATCGCTCTCGACGATCCTTTTGGCTCTCTCATCTCAGATATTCATGGCGATGACTTCAAAAAACTGGGCTACGCCTTCGGCGACAAAGTTACGGTTCTACTGGACAAAAAACCCTTCACGCTGCCTTACGTGAAAACGTTCATGGATGTCCCCGTGGGTCAACCCCTGCTCTATCAGGATTCCCGCGGCCGCATGGGATTGGCGATAAACCAGAGTAATTTTTCGCAAGTACACAAAATTACGCCGCCCGCGGCTTTGTTCATCCCGAAAAAGGGAGTGCCCGCTAAGGGCAAATAAATGGATTCTGCGCAGAGTTCGAGATTGAAACGAATGCGATGTCGCAGCGCGCGACGATGTCGCACGCGCCGCTTCCGGAACTGACTCTCGCGGCTGCAGCTTGGATTTAAACGGGGAACCTCAACTGCACCGGCCATCCGCCGGTGCACGGAGCCATGGGGATGGCTCTCACTCTTAAAGGAACAGGTCATGAACTTTCGAAGTGTATTTGTCTTGAGTACGCGATTGGCTTTCAGTTTTCTGCTGGCGGTGATTCTCGCCGGGGCCGAAGGCTTTCTGTCTGCCCAGTCGTTCCGCGGATCGATCAGCGGGCAGGTGACGGACGCTCATGGCCTGCACGTGGCCGGTGCAAAAATAGTCGCACGTAATCTCGGGACGAGTGAAACGCGGGAAGTGACGGCCGGCGAAGACGGCGACTATCGTTTCCTGGAGTTGCCGGCTGGCGAATACGAGGTTTCGGCGATGGCCACCGGCCTCGAAGAAGTCCGCGCTCCCAAGGTTCGTGTAGACGTCGGTGTCGACACGGTCGTAAACCTGGTCTTGTCCAAAGTCAAAGGTCAGGAAGAACGCGTCGAAGTCGTCGAGAGCGTGCCTCTGGTGGAAACCTCGAGCACCACCCTTTCCCAAGTCGTCGACCGGCAACTCGTTCAGGAATTGCCTCTCAACGGCCGCGATTTTGGCAAACTCGTCGCGCTCACTCCCGGTGTCACGGTCGAAGGATCGGGCGTAGCAGGCACCGAGAAAGGTTTCGGCCAATTCAATATCGACGGCAACCGAGACCGCTCCAACAACTACAATCTGGACGGGACCGACAATAATGATCCGTTCTTCAACAATTCCGCTTTGAACCAAGTCGGCATCACCGGCGCGCCTGCAACGCTGCTGCCGCTCGACGCCATTCAGGAATTCAACATTCAGTCGCAATTCGGCGCGGAGTACGGCCGCAACTCCGGCTCCGTCGTGAACATCGTCACGCGTTCCGGCAGCAATGAGTTCCACGGCTCGCTCTACGAGTACAACCGGAACTCCTTCTTCGACGGCAGAAATTACTTCAACACGAAATTTCAATCGGATGGCGCTCCGAATCCGCAATCGCGCTTCAACAATAATAATTTCGGCGGTTCGCTCGGCGGTCCCATCGTCAAAGACAATCTCTTTTTCTTTTTTGCTTATGAAGGGCAACGCGAGCGCGTGGGTTCGGATTTTGCTCTCACCGTGCCGTCCGAGGCGCAGATTGCCGCCGCCCAGAATATCGCTGTCACGACTACCGTCCCCGGCGCGGCCGTGCCTTCCGTAAATCCGGCGTTGATCAAAATCACGAGCCTCTTCCCCACCAGCGACTCCAACTCCCTGGCTTATTCCGTCCGGGACAAAAACGACGGCGACAACCTCATCGGCAAAGTCGATTACCGCCTCAATCAGAACAATTCGTTGAGCGCCCGGTACGCCTTTGGTCAGAGCGACCAGGCGTTCCCTCTGGGTTCCCTTGGCGGCTACGGCAGCGGTTCGCGGCTCGCCAACTTCGAACAAATCTCTCCCACGCGCGTGCAAGTTGTTTCCGTGAATTGGCTGACTACTTTCAGCCCCACGATCATCAACGAAGTACGCTTTGGCTATTCACGCTTCCGTACTAGTTTCAACTCGGCTGACGCTACTCCGGGCAACCCCAATTACATCGATCCTGCAGCGCTCGGGTTGGACATGGGAACTGGCCATGTGGGCTTGCCGGAAATCGATTTTAACGGTGACCTGGAAAATCTTGGTGCTACGGCCTACAGCGTTCCTCGCGGACGCGTCAGCGAAACTTTTCAGGTCCTCGACAACATCACGTTCATCCGCGGACACAACACCTGGAAATTCGGCGGCGAGTTTCACCGCTACGACGTGCAAAGCTTCAACGACAACCTGGAGCGCGGCCTGCTCGACGTGAACACCTGCTTCTCCGAGGCTGACGGCTCCTGCCCGGCGCTCTCAGCCGATCCAATCGTCAATGAGCTGGCCAACTTCTACATCGGCAACATCTTTGCCATCGGAGATATCGGCAACACCCAACGCTTCACCTTCAACAACAATCTTGGCTTTTTTGCGCAAGATGAAATCCGCGTTCGTCCAAATCTCACCATCACGGCAGGACTGCGCTGGGAATATATTTCCCCGCTTTCGGAAAAGCACAACCTGCTGTCCAACTTCGACGCTGGCGGAAATCTAGTGCAGGTTGGTTCTGCAACCTTGCCGATCCTGTATCACCGCGACATGAACAACTTCGGTCCGCGCCTTGGCATTTCCTGGAGTCCTCGTGGCCGCACCGTCATTCGCGCGGCGTATGGCATCTACTACGACTACACGCCGCAGAACAATCTGATCGCGAACTACACCAATTCGGCCGGCGTCGCGACCAATCCTGTTCCTTCTCTCGCCAACAGCCCGTACTTTGTCGGCGCTCAGGACTTCAATTCCGGCCCGTGGAACGGCACCGCGACGGGTCCCGTCTTTACTCCTACGGTTTTCCCGCAGTCCATCTTCGTGACGCCTCTTGGCCTGCGCACGCCTTACGTGCAGAGCTGGAATCTGAACATTCAGCGCGAAATCACCCACGCGTTTGCATTCGAAATTGGCTACGTGGGCAGCAAGGGCACGCGGCTGACACGCCTTTACGACGCTAATCAAGGCCGCGATCCGGGAATCAACAATCCTGCTTATCCGCAATATGCGGCTGTCGACGTTTTTTCCGACAGCGCGAATTCCACGTACCACGGCTTACAAACCACCGTGCGCCTCCAGCAGTTCCACGGATTCTCGGGCTTTTCCACCTACACTTTTTCCAAATCGCTCGATGGCGCCTCCGACGGCATCAACTTCAATTTCGCGAATGCCGCCTTTCCGCAAGATTCGACAAATCTCGCCGCGGAAAAGGGGCCTTCAACGTTTGACACCCGACACCGCTGGACCTCGGCCATAAACTACGCCGTGCCCGATCTTCACCACGTTCCCCGGTTGCTCGGCGCCGGTTGGCAACTCAACTCCATCGTCACCGTACAGTCCGGACGGCCCATTAACATCATCACGGATGCCGGCGGCGTGAATTCGAATTTCGTGCAGCGCCCGGACATTCTGCCCGGCGTAAATCCTGTCCTGCCGCACTGGACGCCGGCCACGGGCTACCTGAATCCGAGCGCCTTCGCGTATCCCGCCATCACCGCTGCCGATCCGAATGGATACTTTGGCGATTTGGGGCGTGATCAAATCTATGGCCCGGGCTTCTGGAACTATGATTTTTCCACCACAAAGAATTTCCAACTACGCGAGCGCCTACAACTGCAATTCCGCGCGGAATTCTTCAACATCTTCAATCACCCAAACTTTGCATTGCCTTCGAATGTGATCACTCCCGGCTTCCTGGCCGATCACGTCACGCCGAACCCTAACGCGGGCACCGCGGGCCTGATCACGCAAACGCCGGACGTGGCGCAGGGCAATCCCGGCCTAGGCGGCGGTGGCCCGCGTGTAATGCAATTTGGTTTGCGTCTGCAGTTCTAACGTCCAGCTGGTGGAGCGGCCGGCTTCCGAGGCAGGCGCCTTTTGCGGTCTCACAATTGCGCTGAACCGTCCAATGCAATCGCTCTTTACTACGTCCGTGATTTGCTTTTTTTCCGGCAGCACCAGAGAATCGGGAAATAGCTAGGAAAGAGGTTCGCCATGGCCGAAGCCGTCATCGTCTCCTCCGTAAGAACTCCCGTCGGACGGGGTTTCAAGGGTTCACTGCGCACCAGTCGACCAGATGATCTAGCTGCACTGGTGATCAAAGAAGCCCTCGCGCGCGTTCCCGGCCTCGATTCCAAAGAAATCGACGACGTGATCCTCGGCTGCGCCATGCCGGAAGGTGAGCAAGGCATGAATGTCGCGCGCATCGCCGCTTTGCGGGCCGGCTTGCCGGTAGAAACCTCTGCGATGACGGTGAATCGCTTTTGCGCCAGCGGCCTGCAATCGATCGCGCTCGCAGCCGAAAGAATTCGCGGCGGATCGGCCCAGGTGATCGTCGCCGGCGGCACGGAATCGATGTCCCTGGTGCCCATGGGCGGAAACAAGATTTCCCCGAATCCCTGGCTCGTCGATCATTATCCGGATGCCTACATTAATATGGGCCTTGGCACGGAGAACCTCGCCCGCAAATTCGGCATCACGCGCGAACAAGCCGACCAGTTTGCCGTCGATTCGCACAAGAAAGCGGTCGCCGCCCTAGCTGCGGACAAATTTAAGGACGAAACCATTCCCGTCGAAGTGAAGATCACTTCCGTGCCCGACGGAAACGGCATGAAAGGAAAATCCGCGACGAAGCCCGCGACGCAATCGTTTGTTTTCGATAAGGACGAAATGCCTCGGCCCGATACGTCCATGGAAATTCTCGGCGGATTGAAGCCGGCGTTTCATGTCCAGGGTATGGTAACGGCGGGCAATAGTTCGCCGATGAGCGACGGTGCCGCAGCGGTTGTGGTCATGAGCGATGCCAAAGCCAAGCAACTTGGCCTCAAGCCGCAGGCGCGATTTGTTTCTTTTGCGACTGCGGGTTGTCCCCCCGAAGAATTTGGCATTGGCCCGGTCTACGCCATTCCAAAAGCATTGGATCTCGCGGGTTTGTCTTTGAATGATATTGCGGCGATCGAATTGAATGAAGCCTTCGCCGCGCAGGCGCTTGCGGTGATCCAGCAAGCAAATCTCGATTCTTCGCGAGTCAATCCGAATGGCGGTGCGATCGCGCTGGGCCATCCGCTCGGCTGCACCGGCTCCAAGCTGACCGCTTCCCTTCTCCGCGAACTCCAACGCCGCAACGCCGGCTACGGCATGGTCACCATGTGCATTGGGGGCGGAATGGGAGCAGCCGGCATCTTCGAGCGCCTCTGAGTACCTACACGCCTGAGTCTCTTCTCGATCGATTTTTTCCTTGACAGGATGCTCGCATCGCCGCAATATGCCGTCTGGCGACATGTCGCAGGAGGACATATGGAGTCTTTGCCGCTGACCGAGCCTGTCCTGCTCATTCTTTTGAGCCTGGCCGACCAGCCTCGCCACGGATATGCAATCCTTCTGGACACCGAGAAAATGAGCGGCGGTCGCGTCCGCCTGAGCACTGGGACGCTCTACGGCGCGCTGCGGCGGTTGCTGCATGAAGGCTGGATCGAACGGTTCAAAGAAGAAGACAACTCCCGCGGCAAACAAGCCTACCGGCTTAGTGCGCTCGGGCGCCGGAATCTGCAGCGGGAAGTGACCCGCTTGAGGCGTCTTACTCAACTAGCTGACCTGCGTGTAGCGCGAACGGCGCTGTAGCTATGCTGCTTCTCTTACGGTCACTCTTATCCCTGTATCCCTCGGCGTACCGCGACGAGTATGGCGAGGAGATGATGACGGTACTCGCCGAGGTGCAGTCGGACACCAGAACCAAAGGCCCGATGACAAGGGCAGTCGCGTGTGCGCGCGAAGCCGCAGGACTGCTGCGTGGGGCTCTGGAAGAGCACGTGCGGAGTTTCCTTTTCCCGCAGAGATGTTCGCCTTATCTACAAAGGAGGTTCTCGATGCGTTCCGAATTCAGGTTTCCCAAAGCAACCGTCACGCTCATGACCATCATCCTCGTGGCGGTCATCATGACAATCGTCAAAGCGACAGCGATTGAGGAGTCGGTTCCTAGCGCCAATCCCACCGTGGGCCCGATTCACCCGGCGCATTTCACGATCGTCTCCACGCTTCTCGTGATAATGGCTGCGGTATGCGTTGCCGGAGCCATCGTTTGGGCGGTATTGTTTGCACTGAATCGCTCCGGCATTCAGCGGCTTTCCGAACTGAATCCTTCCGCCGACCAGCGCGCCAAGAGCGGTTTATTCGGCTGACGGTAGTAACCCTGAGTTTACTTCTTGGCTTTCCACAGTCCGACGGTGTTCCCCTCAGGATCCTGCATCCAGGCGAACGTGCCGTCGGGAATATCGACCGGCGGCACGAGTGTCTTGCCCCCGAGCGATTCCGCTTTCTTCAACGCCGCGGCCACGTCTTCCACATCCACATAAAAAATCGTGTAGTGGAACGGTTCATGCCCGAGCATGCTGATGTGCCCGCCCACTCCGCCGGATTCCGGCGCGATCATGGCCGCGGGACCAAACGTCTCAATTTTCCAGTCAAAAAGCTTGCTGTAAAACTCCTTGGTTTTCGCGGAATCGCGGCACCCGATTTCAAAATGGACGACCGGCCGTCCCATAAGATGCTCCTCCCCGCTCCGAGCAATCGCGTTGGCGCAAAGGAGTCTGCCACAGGTCCCGGAATTTTGCACTCAAGCTCTCGCCGCTTTGTCTTTAGGCCACAAGTTAAGCAGCAGGCGCAAGTCCTATTGCGGACTCGCCGCTTCTGACGGTAAAATCAGTACGCCGAATTTTTCAAACACTTGTTTGAATTCTATCGCCGCATCAGCCCGGCAAGGAGAAGATCATGGCGACCTCCGTTCTCACCAACCCAGCAAAGGGCGGCAGCTTCCTCCTCGAATTCCGTGCCCCGCAGGACATTTTCACTCCCGCGGACCTGACCGACGACCAGAAGCTGATCGGCCAGACCGCGGAGGAGTATGTGGTCAAGGAAGTCCTGCCCGTCGTGAAGGATCTGGAAGCCAAAAAGCCCGGCTTGATGGCCGAGTTGGTGAGAAAGGCCGCGGAATTGGGATTGATGAGCGGAGGTACGCCCGAACAATACGGCGGCGCCGGGCTCGACAAGATCGCCACCACGGTCCTGACAGAGAAAATTTCCTTCTACGGCGGGTTCGCAGTTACGCATGGCGCTCACGCCGGCATCGGCACTCTCCCCATCGTGTATTTCGGTACCGAACAACAAAAGAAAAAGTATCTGCCCAAACTGGCCAGCGGCGAACTGATCGGAGCCTATTGCCTGTCCGAACCACAAGCCGGCAGCGACGCACAGAATCTGTTGACGCGCGCGGTGTTGAACAAGGAAGGTACGCACTACATCCTGAACGGCCAAAAGATGTGGATCACCAACGGAGGCTTCGCGGACCTGTATATCGTCTTCGCGAAAGTCGATGGCGAGAAATTGACAGCATTCATCGTCGAACGAAATTTTTCAGGATGCAAACCGGGCAACGAAGAGCACAAGATGGGCATTCACGGCAGCTCGACAACGCCCGTGTTTTTGGAAAATTGCCTTGTGCCGAAAGAAAACGTGCTGCACGAAATCGGCCGTGGCCATATCGTGGCGTTCAATGTTTTGAATGCCGGCCGATTCACCCTCGGGGCTTCGTGCGTGGGCGGTTCCAAGCACGTCCTGATGACGGCTTCCAAATATTCCAAAGAGCGCAAGGCATTCGGCAAGCAGATCGGCGATTTCGGCTTGATCAAGGAAAAGCTGGCGGAGATGGCCATCCGCATATTCGCGGTCGAGTCTATGATTTACCGGAGCGCCGGCTACATCGAAGCGGCCATGAATGCGGCGGCCGGTTCCGGCAACAAAACCCAGAATACCATGAAGGTCCTTGAGGAATACGCCATCGAAAGCTCTATCGCCAAGGTTTACGGCAGCGAAATGTTGAATTTCGTTGTCGACGAGGCGGTGCAGATATTCGGGGGCTACGGTTTCCACGAGGATTATCCGGTCTGCCGCGCGTATCGCGATTCCCGCATCAATCGAATTTTCGAAGGCACCAACGAAATCAACCGCATGCTCATTATCCAGATGCTGATGAAGCGCGCCATGGGCGGACAACTCCCGCTCATTCCCGCGGCCATGAAGCTGGCCGACGAAATTCTGGCGGGGCCTTCTTTCGAGGAGACGCCGGAAGGCGTGCTCGCCGAAGAGGCACGCATCATCGCGAACGCGAAGAAGATGTTCCTGCAGGCATCCGGCGGAGCGCTGCAAAAGTACCGCGAAAAATTGGCGGACGAGCAGGAACTCATCGCGGCGTTGTCCAACATCGTCATGGAGATCTACGCCATGGAATCCAGTTTGCTCCGCGCGCAAAAAGCGGCGGCAGCCAAAGGCGAAACCGCTGCGGCGACCATGATCGAGGCCGCGCGCGTTTTCATAGCCGAAGCGGCAGATCGTGTCGATCACGAGGCCAAGCGCGCCGTCGCCGCGGTGCATGAAGGCGACATGCTTACCACACAACTGGCGGTGCTCAAACGGTTCGGCAAGCGGCCGGTCGTGGACACGATCGCTCTTCGCCGGCGTGTTGCCGCCGCTGTCCAAGCCCAGGATCGTTATCCCTTCGAAGGACGCTAGGAAACTTTCCCAAGCAGCAGACCAACCGGCGTGTTTCCAAAATGGAACGCGCCGCTTTTCGTGTCACACCCAACAAAACCCCTGTTCTAATTCGATTTAGGAGTACCAAACAGGGCGATAACGAGGCGGACACAACCCAAAAGACAACGTTTTCCAAAGGCAACGACGCCTTTAGACTAAAAGTGGATCGGGTACTAGAACCCTTGAATCCAAAGGCATTTCCTCGCTCCCTGGCCCTTGTGGCTCTGCTCGTGGTCGCTACCCACGTCTGCTCCATCGTGTTTCTCGGCACCTCGCTTGCAGGCTCTCTCGTTGGAAACATCCTGCAAATCTTCTCCAGTCTTCTGGCAGCGGGAATGTGCTTTCGGGCATCCCGCAAGTCTCCCGGCTTTAGTCAATCCTTTTGGACCTTGGTCGGTTTTGGCATGGCCATCTGGGGAGCGGCGGACCTCGGTTGGATGTACTACGAAGTCCTTCAACACTCGGAGCCGCCGTCGGGCTCTTTGATTCGGTTCCTTTTCGACACGCACGGCATGTTTTTCGTGATGGCGATCTTCCTGAATCAGGAGAAGAACGACTCGCAAGTCGAAACCGAGGAAGCGCTGGACTTCATTCAGGTAGGCATTCTTTTTTTCCTGGTTTACTTCCGAACCTACTACTTGCCCTCGCTCGCCCTATCGCAACAAACGGCATTCGCGCGGGAAATGACCATCGCGTTCTGGGGCGACGTGGGCATCATTCTTCTTGCCGTTCTGCAGTGGCGCCGCGCGCGCTATCCGGAGGTCCGCAAACTCTACGGCGGGCTGGCGCTTTATCACTTGTTCTACACCATCGGCTCGCATTCGCTCGATGCGTATCAAGCGCACCAGGAAATCCCCACTGGTACTTGGTATGACCTTGCCTGGACTTTGCCCTTGCTCTACGGCGCATTTTGGGCCGCGACCTGGCAGCCGGATACGACGAGCATGTCTCAGGCCGGCATTCGCAAAAAGTCGCTGAGCAGCATCCTGATCACCAACGGCATGTTTGCCTTCGTTCCGCTGGCAATTCTGTTCGTGGTCTCTGAGCTGGGACCCGGCTCGAAATTGATCCGCTACAGCCTCTTGTTCGTTTCCTTCACCTGTTACGCCTTGCGAATCGCCTTGATGCAATTCCGTCAGCAACAAGATGAAGAAACCGTGCGCCGGCAATCCCTGGCCATGGACACGTCGGTCGATGGAATCGCGCTGCTCGACGAAAAAGGCGTTCACATTTACGCCAACACGGCCTTTGCACAGATGTTCGGATTCGATAGCCCGAAGCGTGTCATCGGCCAGCCATGGCGAATTGTCTATGCGTTCCAGGATCTCGCCAAGTTGGAACCTGAGGTTCGCCGCTCGCTGGCGCAAACTCGGAAATGGTCGTCGCAACTCTCTTTGCGGCGGCCAAACGGCACGCAGCTTTCCGTGGAAATGGTCGTCGCTGTTTTGCCGGATGGCGGCTCCGTGTGCGGTTGTCGTGACTTGTCGCAACGAGAGGAGGCACAGAAGGCCCGAGCTCAGGCGGAAGCCAAGTACCGCACCTTGATCGAGCAAGTGAATGCAATCAGCTATATCGCCGAGATTGGCATCAGCGGCCACTGGCATTACGTCAGCCCACAGATTGAATCGATCCTCGGCTACATGCCCGAAGAATGGCTGGCCATAGCCCATCATTGGGCGGAGATGATTCATCCCGACGATCTTGCGGTGGTCGAAGCTGCGGAGGCGGCCAGCGAAAAAGGCGAGCCGTTCCAGGCCGAATTCCGGATGAAGAGAAAAGATGGACGGGAGGTTTGGCTGAACGACACCGGCGTAGTGGTGCAAGGCAGCAATTCCCATCCGGTGATGGAAGGAATCATCGTAGACATCACCGAGCGAAAAATTTTGGAAACGCAACTCCAGCAATCGCGGAAAATGGAAGCGGTGGGGCGTCTTGCCGGCGGAATCGCTCACGACTTCAACAACCTGCTAACCATCATCACCGGCTACACGGACCTGGCGCTGAGCCGTCCTTCCGTGCCCTTGGACTTGCGAAACGATATTGAACGCATCGAAAACGCTTCGGCGCGCGCCGCTGCGCTCGTCCGGCAACTGCTCGCCTTCAGCCGCAAGCAGGTCTTGCAGCCGAAAACTCTGGATTTGAACGCCATCGTTGTGAATATGGAGAAACTGCTGCGCCGCCTAATCGACGATCACATTGAAATGGTCACCTGCGTTCAGGACAACGTCGGCAAGGTGAAAGCCGATCCCGCGCAAGTCGAACAAGTGATCATGAACCTGGTGGTAAACGCGCGTGACGCGATGCCTCAGGGCGGCCAACTGCTGATCGAAACTTCGAACGCGGATCTGGATTCCTCTTACGCCGCCGAACACGTTCCCGTGAAACCGGGCCCATACGTCATGCTAGCCGTGTCGGACACCGGGGTCGGCATGGATGCCGGAACAGTCGCACACATTTTCGAGCCCTTCTTCACCACCAAAGAGAGCGGACGCGGCACTGGACTGGGGCTCTCGACCGTCTACGGAATCGTCAAGCAGAGCGGTGGCTACATCTGGGTGTACAGCGAACCGGGAAAAGGCAGCACGTTCAAGGTTTATCTGCCCCGTGTGGATGAGCAGGTCGAACCGGAAGTATCGAAACAGGTTCCGTTTCGTCGAACGTCGCGCCAGCGAGGTTGTCCTGCTGGTCGAAGACGAAGAGGCAGTCCGCGATTTGGTTCGCACCATTCTTGCCGGACAAGGCTACGAGGTTATCGTCGCGCTCGACCCGCAGCACGCCGAAGAGATCGCCAAGAAATTCCCTGGAGAGATCCATTTATTGCTGACCGACATGGTCATGCCCGGCATCAGCGGACGCGAGCTCGCGCAGCACATTATGCTAAGCCGCCCGGGGATTCGTATTTTGTACATGTCCGGCTACACGGAAAATGTGATGACCAGCGGAGGCATGTTGGAGCGGGGGCTGGCTTTTCTGCAAAAACCGTTCTCGCCCGCCGTTCTGATTCAGAAAATACGTGAGATTCTTACGCAGACGCCGACCGCTTAGGGCTTCGTAGGCGGTTCCGCGGCTTCTTTCGGCTTGTTGATGGTATTCAGCGTCTCCACATTGAAGCGCTTGTAATCAGAATATTTCGTTGTCACGTTCACCTTGAAGCCCTTGACGAGCAGCAATCTCAATCCTACGTGCGCCTCCATGTACGTCGGCAGCCAGACTTCATTGTTTATGTAGGCTTGCTCGAAAGCAAAACTGGTTCCTTTTTGCAGATTGGCCAGGACGCCCCCGCCGATATGCAAATCGCCAACGAAATAGGCCTCCAACCGCACCACGTCTTTGGCCTTTTCGTCGATCCATACGACGCCCGCGAGTTCCTTAACCACTCGTTCCTCAAGATTCTTTGGCTTGTATTCGGGGTTCGGCTCGAAATCAAAAACCAGCACATCCTGCCCGCGGAATCGCTCCCTCCTCGGATTCACGAACTGGCTCACGCGCAGAAAAACTTCGATGCCCGGTTCGTCGTTCTCCTCCTTTGAGTCTTTCCCCTCTTCCTTGGCCTTCTCTTCTTTTTCCTCTTTTTTCTTTTCCTTTTTCTGCGCTTCCTCGATCCGCTTCTGTGTCTTCTCGTTCTCCTTTTTCTGATCCGCCTCACTAAGCGGCTTCCCATCCTTTTTTACCAGGGTAGTAACTTCGTCGCCGTTCAAAAAGAAGAAAGTGTATTCGTTCACTTCCTTCTTGCTGACCTTTCCCGATTTGTCGTACTCGGTCTCCTCTTCCACTTGCGTTCCCGGCATAATTTTCCTTGATCTTGTCGATCTCTTTCTGATTCGCATCGATCTCCTCGAAGAGTTTCTTCAGGTCGGGCAGCTGTACTTGCGACTTGATCGGAAAATCGAACACCCTCTCCCCGACGGTTTCGTTCGTCGCCGCGCGCGTCACGTTTACCACGTAATCGTCCGCGCCGCGATGAATTTCGAGCTTGTACGGGATCTTCACTCCATTCGTCGTGCGGTAATCGTCGTAGTAATCTCTTGCACCACGCCCGCCAGCGTCGCTTTCTCCGCGACAATCAAATGACTCTGCTGGTCGAAGAACACTTCCCACTGAATGCCCGTCGGATAAGTCAGTTCCACCTGATAGGTTTCATGCCCATAGAACGACGCCGTCCCTTTGAACGCCGCGCCAATTTTTTTCTTTGAAAGTCCAGCAACCGCGAGTTGTAATGCTGCGCCGCCGCTTCCATTTCCAGCGCCTGGGCCCCAAGTAACGTGTCGATTTGACCCGATGCATCCTGGTGCCAAGCGGACTTGCCGTTATACGCTTCAATGCTCGTTTTGCCGCCGGTACGGAACTCCGTGTAATAGCGGTTCGGCTGTTTCACGCCGAAAGTGCAGGTGCCCGGCTTTTCGTCGCCGCCGTGCTTTCGATCGCGCCATCTATCAGAAATCGTCTGAACTTTGGACGAGGGCCTTGCGTCCCTCCGGCAGCTTTCACCGATTGATCGATGATTTTGGAGGCATCTTGGGCGCAGGTGGTGGAGCCGTGAAGAAACAGCAAGGGCAGCAGGATGAGCAGGCGAACCGGTCGCATAACCAGAGTACGACGATTGCAAGCAAAATGTTGCAATGAAGAATTTGACGGTACCAGTAGTCCTGCAGCGAAGCCGGAAGCGCGTCTGCGCAGTTGCTGATGAAATTTCGCAGAAACGGCTCTATTTGCTTGACACGTGCCATACGAGGGTAGAGAATCACGCGAGTTTTGTCCCCTGTGTGTAGCCAGGCACGTATTACTGATCCGCGTCGGTCCGAAAGCTACGCTCACAGCAAATGACGAAAGTTTTGCTCTATCCGACATGTCCTTGGGAGGCACAATGAGAGCGCTTGCACATTCGCGATGTTTATTCAGCAGAATTTCATTTTTCGTTTTGTGGAGTGCAGTGCTCGGATTCCTGGCTCCGCCCGTCTTCGCTCAAAACGCCCAAAATATTCAAAACAAGCTCGACCCCGGAGCCAACAATCCTCCTCCCGCCGGTGCCATCCTTGACTTGAGCGGCACGCCGGTTCCCGGTGGCGGTAATCAAACCTACCAGCAGTACAGTGTGAGTTTCGTCGCCACCCTAACCAGCACCACCATTACTTTCGCCTTTCGCGAAGATCCTGCCTTCCTATTCTTCTCCAGCCCCTCCGTGGTGGATACCGCGGATCCTGAGGTCAATCTTCTTACCAACGCCGATTTCTCCGGCGGCACCGATACCAGTAATGGAAATACCTCCACGCCCGTCGGCTGGAACTACGCCAATCAATACGGCGCATTGGCCGGCGGAGTCCTCAATCCCCAATGTGGCATAATAATGAATGACGTCGCCGAGAATTGTTGGGTAGATGGCGCCGTGCAAGCGTACGATGCCCTCAGCCAGTCCATCACCACAATCGTGGGGCACACCTATCAGATTACTTTCTGGCTTGCCGATGACAGTAGCTGCCACTGCAATTTTTCGGACATCAGCACTAATGGCAACACGACCGGTACTGGTGGAAACGGAATCAACGAGACCGTGTATGCCCAGGGCGGGTTGCCTTCAGGCAGTCAGGTCACGCAACCCTTCGCACTCGATGGCACCACCACGGCCACCTTTAACAGCGGGGAGGGCAACCTGGTGCAGCAGACGATCGATACCACCCACGCCGGTTCGCTGACCTGCAATGGTTCCGAGGGTACTGTGGACTGTACTGGAATTCAGCTTTCCTCGACGAACATGACGGTTTCGAACGGCGATCCGCCGAACAATCCGCACTTTGCATCATTTGTAGACGGCACGCCGTTCTCGACTGGTTTATGCGCGGCGCGTCCGGGCGACGGGGGAAGCGGCAATCTCTGCTCGTTGTATGTGAACGCTTGCTACGGCGGGAACTCGGGAATCGTCCTAGCGAATGCTTCCGATTACTATTGCCCGTATGTCAGCAATCCCAACTCTGGCAACAATTATTTCACCTTGAATGACACCTGGGATCCGGCCCCGGGCACCCCGCCCTCGATTATGCCCGGAACCACGGTCTCTTTGCTGGATTTTGTGCCTTCCATCGCGGGAGAAACATGGTCGCCCAGCAACGCTGCGCCGAACCCTGTCTGTACCCAGGTCGCACCAACTACTAGTGTGCCCGCACAGTGCGAGGTTTCTGATTCGCTTGTGGACATGTACGGCGACCAGACGACAACCCGCGGCACAAAGCCGAAGAAGGGCTGGCTGATCAGCGTGTTTAACGTGCCCATGCTGCTGTCAACGGTTCAAGTCTTCCCGAACCCGAACACAGCGTGCCCGTTGAAAGGCGCTAATCCAATCGTTTTGAACGATCCACCCACCAACGACGGCATGCCTGGCGCAACGATCTGGAGCAACGGTGCCTGTATGCTTGGTTTCCTCGTGAACCCGGCACAAGCGCCTCCTGCGCCGAACAATAACTTCGTGGCGGCGCCGCCGGCTAGCCTCTTCTATGGTCCGGGGATGCCAGCCGTCGAGCCGGGTCCCATTCCGAACGGAGACTTCGGTCCGCTGACGAACGCGAACGCCGTGTGCACCGGAATCGGCTTGGCATGCGCCGCTCAGTCTTGGGAAACAAATGGGCTCCAGCCCCTTTCGACCGTCTTTGGGGCGACGGATGGCAGCTTCATACTGCACTGGTCCACAAAGGACGCGGCGGGCATCACCGAAAAGAGTATCGTGCTGCAAAGCAGCGGCACGTGCACTACAGGTGGGGCAGGAATCTTCAACGCGCCGTGCTACACGACCAACTACTTCACTACCACCGTGAACCTCGATTCGACTCCGCCGACTGTCGCCCTTGTGTTCTCGCCCGGGGGCGGCACTTACGCCGTGAACCAGGCTGCGACAGGCGTCTTCACTTGCTCCGATCCGCTGAAAAACTTCGTGGCCTCCGGAGTGGCGACCTGCCAAGCCGTCGTTGACGGGGGAAGCCCGGTCAATTATCCCAGTGCCGCAACACTCAACACGGCCACGGCCGGGGCACACACCGTCACCGTAACCGCTGTCGACAATGCTGGGAATGCTACTTCCCAGGTCTTCAACTACACCGTTCTGGCGGATGCCGTTGTAGCGATCTTTGAACAGGAGACCTCAGACGACGTCAAGCCGGGCCACAACTTGACTTACGTCGCTTGGGCGCTGGATCTCAGCAAGACCGACGCGGCCGAAACTACCGTGACCGAGCAGATTCAACTCACGAAAGGGATCGTCCAGTTCAGCAACGTCACCGCAAATGTTGCCTTGGTGAGTTGCTCGCTCTTCGGCTGCTCCTCGATGCCTCCCGCCGGAGGATCCTCCTGCAGTGTGAGCGGAACCTCGATCACCTGCACTATCGGGACTCTCCCCAGCCTTTACAAGCTTAAAGGCGCCGTCATCAAAACCGTCATTTCCGTCGGGGCGGGGTCTGTCGTCGGCAGCGCTTTCAAGATCACGGCAACTGTGAACAGCCCGAACGATCTAAATCCGAAGAACAACGCAACCAGCGACCTGATCACCGTGACCAGCAAGTAGCCTGAAAACCTCCCAGGTGGGACGGTAGCTAAATTAGAAACTCCGGCAGACTCCATTTGCCATTTGGACGCTGCCGGAGCTTTTCTATTTGAGGATGGTCGGAAGTTCAAGCCATGATCTATGGTGAGTCCGCTGAAGAGTGTGATTGCTGGATTGTAGAACGCACCAGCGTTCATGCGCCCGTAGAATCCTGCTTGGCGGTCGTAGACCGCTTTCGAATCGGCGCTCCAAGGTGTGTTCCGCACCTTGTTCCTTCAGATTGCCAGCGGTCCGGAGCCGCACACCAGTTTTTCACTGGTGTTCAGCACCTGATTCAGCATTTCTCTGCGCGAGGAAGGCGACGCGTTGGCACGCTCAATTTTACGAATTCTCAGTTGACATGGGTAAAGGAATACGAAAGTAGGGGGTCGAACTGCTCGTACGCGCACCCACGCAGGAGGCTGACCGGCAGGGGCTGAAATATCCTGTCGCTGGTCAGCTCAGTAGATTTTGGCGCGGCGCTGGTGAACATCAACGATCATACCCGCGCCGAATAGACGCAAGCACATGTGTAGCAGCCCTACCCCGCAACACGACATCGATAACCTAACAAAGCTTCAAAAGTCATCTGGCAGCTTTTAAAAGGTTTAGCTGAGTTCGTTTTGCAATTTTCGGTTTTGCGCAGGGGAGCGTGTCTGCAAATCGGCACACCAAGGCTACATATTAATTGGATCCTCCCCCTACACATTCTCTATGAGTAGGATGGTTCCATAGGTCACGGCGAATGTGCAGGGTCGAGGTCTCGCATTGAATGTGCCTGTGAAACTGTGGAGACGTTCACTACGTTCACAACCGTCACCCTTGTCCCCGTATCTCGCCGTCCTTCCATGCCGCAAGACATTTCCGGCCGAGATTCTGGGAATCCTCCACCAGCTCGACCACCGATCCGTCCTTGAATTCAGCGAAGTCGGTCTCCGTAATTGGCATGTCCCTGGATTCAGACCCCGCGAGCGGGTCGGAGTCTTCGCTTGTTCCTCCGTCGTCCAAATCTCGCAGTGGAGGTCTGGGATTGGGCCCAATTGTCTGCCCCCCGAAAGGCCTGCCTATCATCCTGCCGCAGAAGCGCTTTTATTCTGCGGCGTCATTTCGTATCTCCATAAAGAAAAGTGTTTAGTCCAAAAAAAGGCGTCTAAAAAAGCTTTAGACGCCTGTACAACAGCGGACTACAGATTATTCCAGTTACTGTCGGAAATCAACAAGCAATTTAATAAATGTGACCGCCTTGCACTCGAGTCGGATGAATTAGTGCTTCGCTGCCCCCGCACTGCCGCTGAAGTGCCGAAGCCAAGCGGTTATGGCGACGCCGATCCCTCGAACGTTTCTTCCATGGTGCGTGGCGCTGAGTTGCGCATCGCCGAGACACGCGCCGTCAACCGCGCCCTTCGCAAGGCTTACGGCATCGGGCTCTGCTCGGTCGAGGAATTGGGCGCATTCTCGAGCGCTCCGAGAGCCTCCACCGTAGCCGCGTCATCGAACGGGCATTCCTCCAATGGAAACGGCAACGGCCAGCCCCGGCTCCGAGATCAGCTCTGCCTTCTAATCCGCCAGTACAGCCTCGATGCCAATCTCGTGAAGGCTTATGCGGCGGACTTCTGCGGTACCCGGACTCTTAGCGGTGCCAGCCGTGAATTGGTCGAGTCCTTTATCTCCCATCTCGCTGGAGCAGCGAAGCAGAACAGAGATGCGCTGGTCTGCAAACTCAACTCCTATGCTCAGCCTGTGGAGGCAAGATCATGAGACGACATATTCCCGGATTGCATTCGGGGCAGCAAGATTTAGTCAGTAATCTCGACGGGCTCTTCCTTGTTCGTGTCGAACGAGCTTCCTATCGCTGGCATCCCCAAAAACCTTTCTTTGCGCTTCGCTTCGGTATCCTCGAGCCCACCTGCCATGAAGCACTTTCCTTCTCGGGGCGTCTCTACTGCACGGAGCGTGCACTGTGGAAGCTCCGCTGGTTTCTCCACGACTTTGGGTACGATACAGAACTTCTCACCCGGGATCAGGTCGACGAGAAGGCACTCTTGAATCTTCGTGGTGTCGTCCGAACTAGTTTTACCAGCCTTAACGGGCATTCTTACCAAAACCTCGACTCCTTTGCCCCAGCAGCGGAATGGGAGGCACTGTCCTGCACCTCGACTAACCAAGAGGTGAGGGAGTGCAGCCAAGATGAACTATAGCTACACCCAAATCGCCAACTACCTCCGCTGCCCCCGCAGCTATCGCTACCGCTACTTGGACGGCTGGCGCGAGAAAGAGACACGGGCGGCGATGATTTTCGGTCGCTGTTTTGAAAAAGCCCTGGAGTCTTATTTCTGCGGCGATGACTGCGGCGCGGTGTTGTATCGGGAGTGGGGCGCCTTCCGGGAAGCCCCCTTTGAATTCAAGAAAGAGGAAACCTGGGATCGGATGCTGCACCAGGGTATCCACCTGCTCGAGCGATTTGCACGAGACAATCGCATTCAAATTGCTAGGCCGAAGGAAAATCTTCAGATCAAGTTGACTCGGGAGCTACCCGACGCAAATCAATTCGTATCCTTTATAGATGCCATCGGCACACTCGATGACATCCGTTGTCTCTTGGATTGGAAGACAACAACTAGCCGTTACCCCGAGGAACCCGCCGGCTTACTGTCGCTCGACCCACAGTTGATTTGTTACTCCTGGATGACGGGTATCTCCGACGTGGCTCTCGTCGTCTTCGTGCGAAAGCATCAGCCGGAGATTCAATATCTCAGGACCTCCATCACGGAAGAGCAACGGGTGGAATTTGACCGGCTCCTGAGCACCACGGTCCGCCAAATTGAGGCTGCGCAGTTCCCTTTCCACAGCGGCATTCGGTTTCCCCAGAATGGCTGCATGAGCTGTTCGCACCTGGGTCTCTGTCTCGGCGACCAAAAGCTGGTCGATTCCAGCCTCATACGGACCGCAGGAGGAAACGATCTTGCGTGGCTTGACGAGCTTGTGGATTGACCGAGGGGCACCGATGCCGCCGAACTCAATCTCAAACGGGCGGCATTTGTCCTTGGCAAGATCGACGAGATCCTGGCCTGGGAGAAGAACCGTGCTCGAGAACAGGACTTGCGCTTTGTGGATCTCGGTCGGTACCTCTGTGAAGTTCGGGCCGGGCAGTACTGGCGCCTGGAAAAGATGAGTTCATTCGATGATTTTCTGGAGAAGCGTTTTCCAGACTCACGGCGAAAGGCTTATTACCTCATGGCCATCCACGAAAATCTCACGCGTGTTCCGAAACAGCAGCTGAGGGAGATTGGTTGGACGAAGGCCACTGAACTTGCGAAGGTAGCACGGAGGGAGGGGGAGCGCTTCGAAAGTGCAACCTGGGTGCACAGGGCGCAAGTACTCCCCAAGGAGGAGTTCAAGCGGGAGGTCGAGCGACATCTGACGGGAAAGGTAACGGAGGCGTGGGAGATTCTCTACTTCAAGCTTTACAAGAGTCAGTTGCCGGTGGTTGAAAAGGCCCTCGAAACAGTTGCCCTGATGCTCGGAACCGATAAGTCGAGGGGTTATTGCTTGGAGATGATCTGCGCGGATTTTCTTGCGGGAGCAAACACTCAAGAGGATGGGGTTTAGATAGAAAACACGTGCAGCGCCTTCGCCAGAAGCGACCCCGAATCAAGCTCAGCGTCAAAGACTACAATTTACTCCGCTATCGAGTGCTCGAACGAGATGGATGGCGGTGTCAGAATTGCGGCTCATCGAAAGACTTGCACGTACATCATCTAGAGAAGCGGAGCAAGCTCGGCAACGATACATTGGACAACCTGATCACACTTTGTTTAACCTGCCATCAAACGCAGCACCAATTTCGAACTTCGGCTCGCGATGTTTCCTCTTAACCGCGATGGTTCCAAAGCCGCCATCGTCAATTCGATCGGATTTGCCCACCGCCTAACTAACTCCTGCCCGAATGAGGGCATCTGCAATACGGGGACTGTACAAGAACGTATGCAGAAACCTTCGGTTCCCCCAAAAGTGGGCCGAGCACCAACAGGCCTATGCCTCGATAAATATGAGAAAAATAGCGTACATCATCGCCGGGGGTCTCTGGGCCGCGGCCGGGGGTAGTCGGTTCCTAGCCCTTGGCTTGCGAGGCCCCTTGGGTGGCTTCTGCGTAGCCCAGTTTTTCGCTGGAGTTGAGCGCCTGGTCCAACACGGCTCGTGCATTAGCATAGTCCTTGCTGTTGATCATCGCTGCAGCAAGATCCACGGAGCTGACCAGCGCCAAATATTTCATCCCCTGCCTGTCCGCGTCCTGTGAAATCGCGCGCAAGTCATTCACGACCGAAGCGGATCGCCCTTCGGCAATGGCCACGCGAGCGAGACTCAATTTGGAGACAAGCACCGTTTCCGGCGACTTCGCGCGCTGAGCCAGCTGGAGCGCTTGTTGATATTGCTCCTTTGGCGCGTCGTGCACGATGACAATCGGTTTCACCTCTGCGTCGGTCAGCGTGGCGAGGTACGCGAGGGTGCTCTGCTCCACAAGCCGCCAGTAATCCAGCAGCGTTTTGAGCGCGAAAGCAGCATATACAGCTCGCCACTCGGCGTCTTTGAAAGCGGGAATGGTTTTTCGCAGCGGCTCATCGCGCAGGATGTCCTCGTGCAGCCAGCAATCCTCTACGACGGCCACGTGAAACACGAGGTCCTTGATGCAGTGCAACCGCGTACCGTTCAGCAACGGGCGGGACAAAACCTCATCCGGAACACCGTCCAGCGTCTTCCACAAGTCCCGGCGGGCACGAACCAGTAATCGTAGGTTTCAGGAATGTTCATTCGTCCATCTCACAAGGTTCACTCTGCTAAGATACATTAAATTAGTGGAGCTTCCATGGCACTCCAATCCCACGCGGCGCTTGCCGAGATTCGCGATACCCTGCTCGAAACCTACGCGAGCAACGACGCAATGAATCAGCTCATCCTCTCCAGTCTCGACCCTCGGGCGTGGGGCGCACAACCGCCCGGTAAAAAGGGCAGTGGCCGGACCATTGCGGCCATATTCGCGCATCTGCACAACAACCGTCTTGTGTGGCTGAAGAATTCCGCCCCGCATCTGAAGTGCCCACCGCCACTCGATCCCGACCGCTGCGCCATGAAGCAGGCTGCCGCCGCGCACAGGAGAAGCGCCGCGCAGTGCCTGCGCATGTTGTCGGATGCTCTCTCAGCCGATCCGAATCGCCGCGTTTCAAAATTCTCTCGCGGCAGTTGGACGCAAACGTGGCCCGCCGGAGGGACCATGTTCGCGTACATGTTCTCGCACGAGGCGCATCATCGCGGTCAGATTTTGCTGCTGGCCCACCAGCTCGGCTACCGCATTCTCGACAGGACTCCCGGCATCTGGCATTGGGAGAAGCTCTGGAAAGTAGCCGGCCTTACCACGCGCCCGCGCTGAGTGGGACCAGCCCTCCCCGCTCTTTGTACCACCGGCATCTCGGCCGCGTTGCTTCTTTTTGGGTAAGCCGCGCCCTCGGGTGCTGCGCTTTTCGAAAAACCAAATCCAAGGTCTATCTCAAGCGCGAATGACCTCGCTCCCTCGAAGATTTCAAGGAAACAGATTCTAAGATGAAGTATGGAGTCTTGGCTCAACCTGCGTTTCAGCTCACTGGAATCCCAGACGGAAAGACTGAGGCGTTTCAGGCTTTCGCTGCCGCGCCTTGGCTGGCTTGCGCGTAAACGGCCTTCAAGTCGGCGCGATCGAGAGTGTGCTCCGCGCCCTGTTCTTTCTTGATTTCATCCAGTAGCGTGACCGCCTGCCGGTAATGGTCGGCAGCTTCGCTTGCGTTTCCACCGAGTGGCAAGGCCTCCCCGAGGAGCTAGTGGATGCGGGCGGTTTCCAAGCGCAAGCCAGGTTTCTCGCTGCTGGTCAGCGCCGACTCCAGTTCCTGACGAGCGTGGGTGTAATCCTTCTTCTTGATCAGCGCTTCCGCAAGGTCCACGGAACTGCGAGTTGCAAAATACTTGAGGTGCAGCGTGCTCACTTGGGCCAAGAAATGCAGCTTGTTTCTGAAAAGAACGATCGCAAGGAAAGCGACGCCGTTGAGGCATTCAATTTTGCCAATTCTCGGTTAACGTGGGTACCCGATCCCCTGCCTCTACCCGATAAAAAGGCTCACATCCCGACAAGCTCAGAAAGGTCAACCGGCAGAATCTCATAGGCTTATCTGAGTTCGTTTTGTAATTTTCGACCTTTACGAGTTGGTGGGGCTTCGGCAGGTCACCACACCATTGCGACATTGCAATTGGATCCTTCCGGGGCACGTTCCCCAAGAGCAGGATGATGCCAATCACAGAACGCGAATCATGTGGAGACATTTACACTGAGCGCGGGTGGTACGGGCCCCTCGTCCCTTTGTTGGGACGTTTAGTAAAAGACTGGTTGCAAAATCGAAAGCTGAGAACTCTGATGAAAAAGTCATCCATTGAATTTTGTCTTAGGTGGAATTCAGTCGCCTAGGGCAAATCAAGGTGGGGCTCGCCGCTCCGCACCGGTCAGCGCAGGCGGCGTCCGAATGAGGATAAAGAAAAAAAACGATTCAAGAATCACAGATTCGACTGCGGTCTTAGCACATAAGGCATCATTGACGACGGCGGAGGCCCGGACGCTACATAGCCTGGGAACAGGCAGGTAACAGGCTATGTCAAATGATAATTACAATCCGAGAAATCCGAGATCCGCGCAAGCCAATCCTGCCATCGTGGAGGCGAAGCGCCACGCTCGATTCGCGTCCGGCGGAGCGGGAATCCTGCAGGGCGGCCTTCCACCAGCGTGCTCACCGAGGAGTTGCGAAAAGATCTGACGTCACAAATTCCTGCTGAGTTGGTGAGCGAGTTGGGACTTCCTCCAGGCGCAACCTTTGCGGAAGCGATTGCTGCGCGTCTGATTCGTCTGGCAGTTGCTGGATATATACCCGCAATCCGCGAAATGTACGAGCGCACGGAAGGAAAACCGGGGAAGGAACTCCCATCACAGAAAAGCGCAGAATTCCGCGTTGTATATGCTGAACCTTTCGGTGGACGGCCGGTCCAACTGGCTAACCTCGCGGCAACAACAGACGATGAAGTAATAAAGAGAGCGGCGACGGTGCTAGAAATGCGATTAAGGCAAAGAACGGAAGAGCCAAGCGCTGAACAATCTTCGAAAACAATTGCTGGCTGAGCTGCTGCCAAAACTGAAGAAAAACCTCGGGCGACTCTTTCGCTCCAAAGGAAAAAGGGCAGGTGCGTGAGAACCTGCCCCGACATTTTTGAGCGTCATCGTAACGGCGGCATTTGCGCTAATCCTTTTTATTGATGCCCGTCCGGTTTTGCTCTCAAAACTCGATTCGCGTGAGTGAGCGCTTCCCTGTCCGACATTCTGCATTCAGTTCAGAGGTCAAACGGACCTGCTCCTCGCCCGAAAGGAGTCATTCGAGCGACTTGCGAAATTCTCGACTGATCGCGAGCAGCTCCGCCCCGACTTCGTTGCGTCCGTGCTCGACCGCAGCCAGATAACTCTCTAACACCGATCGCCTAGCAAAACCTGAACAAGACCTTCGATGCGTTCTTTCGTCGTTTGAAGGAGGGAGACACCTCGGTTCAAGTTGCTTCGCTGCTATGAACTATCCTTCGCTCGGGAGTGCGATCAGGGGCGGAATGCCACGCCCAGCGTCGGACGAAGCTGCGCGATAGTGTGAAATAACGCTGGCCGCAGGTGAGCCACGACAAAGTTACTCAGTTTTCGTGCGGCTTGATTTCCCCTCGTGCCGAGCAACCTCATCTTTCAAGAGCTTTTCAATAAAGTTTGAAAGAGTTCGATTCTCATTCTTTGCAAGTACCAGCAGTTTAGCTTTCAACGCACGTTCTATCTTTAGGGAAATGGTCGTGTCTTTCATGACTCCCGCGAATAGTACAACGTAAGACCTCTCATCATCAAGAAACACTAAGACTTACTTTCCCCCTTGACAGTAACGTCGCACTTAGTAATACTGTGTCTTACTTCGTCATTTGGAGGCCTTGTGGACAAAGAAAACAAAATTGACGCCTGGAGGGATGACAACTCGATTGCTCGTGCGGATACGTCTCACACGGATAAGAAAGCCAGGACTTCGGGATACCGTAGGCCAAAACGACGAAACAAGCTCTCTCTCTCAAATTTAAGGCTCGCTCGATCCACTTGGGGCCTCTTAACGTCTGTAGCGCTGAAAAGCCTACGGAGATTGACAGAATCGCATTGTCTCTCGGTAGCAGCAGGAGACCTTCAGTTTCTCGATGGTCGATGGTACGTGACCCATTTGGGGTTGTTAGGGCTTGCCCAACGTCGACATTGTGCGGGGATCGAAACCGAGTTGCTAAAGGATTTCTCTGACTCTTCGCTAAGTCACTGGGTTTTCAAAGCCAAGGTATACAAAACACCAACCTCAAGAGGCTTTGTCGGCTATGGCGATGCCGACCCCTCAAACGTTTCTTCCATGGTGCGGGGCGCCGAGTTGCGCATCGCCGAAACCCGTGCCGTCAATCGCGCCCTGCGCAAGGCCTATGGGATCGGCCTCTGCTCGGTCGAAGAGTTGGGTGCGTTCTCGAGCGCTCGTACATCTCCCGCTGTTCCCCCGCCGAAAAATGGGTCACATTCGTCCAACGGTTCGGGTAATGGCCAACCGCGACTCAGGGATCAGCTCTGCCTTTTGATCCGCCAGTACAACCTGGATCCGAATCTCGTGAAAGCCTACGCAGCGGACTTCTGCGGCACGCAAACCCTGAGTGGCGCCAGCCGCGAATTGGTCGAGTCCTTTATCTCTCATCTCGCTTCAGCCGCAAAGCAGAACAGAGATGCTCTGGTCTGCAAACTCAACTCCTACGCTCAACCAACTGTGGAGGCCAGATCATGAAGCGACACATTCCCGGCCTGCATTCGGGCCAGCAGGATCTTGTAAGCAATCTCGACGGACTCTTCCTGGTTCGGGTCGAACGGGCCTCCTATCGCTGGCATCCCCAGAAACCCTTCTTTGCCCTGCGCTTCGGCATCCTGGAGCCTACCTCTCATGAGGCACTTTCCTTCTCCGGGCGCCTCTACTGCACCGAGCGCGCACTTTGGAAACTCCGCTGGTTCCTGCGGGATTTCGGCTACGACACCGAACTGCTCACTCGGGATCAGGTTGATGAAAAGGCACTCCTGAACCTTTGGGGAGTTGTCCGGACCAGCTTTACCAGTCTCAATGGGCATTCTTACCAAAACCTCGACGCGTTCGCCCCATCAGCAGAGTGGGAGGCACTTTCCTGCACCTCGACCAACCCAGAGGTGCGGGAGTATAGCCAAGATGAACTATAGCTACACCCAGATCGCCCACTATCTCCGCTGCCCTCGCAGCTATCGGCATCGTTACCTGGACGGCTGGCGTGAAAAGGAAACACGGGCGGCGATGATCTTCGGCCGCTGCTTTGAGAAAGCCCTCGAATCCTATTTTTGCGGCGATGATTGTGCCGCGGCGCTCCATCGAGAATGGGGCGCTTTCCGCGAAACACCGTTTGAGTACAAAAAGGGAGAGACATGGGATCGGCTGATCCGCCAAGGCGTGCATCTCCTCGAACGCTTCGCTCAACACAACCGAATTTCTATCCCCCAGCCGCAAGAGAATCTTCAACTCAAAATTGTCCAAGACCTGCCCAACGCCAACCAATTCGTTGCCTACATTGACGCCATCGGTGAACTCGATGGCGTCCGTTGCCTCATGGACTGGAAGACTACATCTAGCCGTTACCCGGAGGAACCCATCGGGCTGCTTTCGCTCGACCCACAGTTGATCTGTTATTCGTGGATCACTGGTATCTCTGAAGTGGCGTTAGTCGTCTTCGTGCGCAAGCGTCAGCCCGAGATCCAATACCTGCGGACATCCATCTCGGAAGAACAACGGATGGAATTTGGGCGGCTCGTGGGGACAACGATTGGTCAGATCGAGTCTGCCCAGTTCCCTGCGCATAGCGGGATCCGCTTTCCCCAAAACGGCTGCACGAGCTGCGCGCATCTCGGGCTCTGTCTCGATGACCAAATACTGATCGAATCCAGTCTTACCCTCACACCGGGAGCGAGCAACCTTGCATGGCTTGACGAGCTTGTGGATTAACCGAGGGGCCTCGATGCCTCCGGAACTCAATCTTAAACGGGCTGTATTTGTCTTGGGCAAGATCGACGAGATCCTCGCCTGGGACAAGGGACGTCTTCACGAACGGGACCTGCGATTCGTGGATTTGGGCCGGTATCTCTGCGAAGTCCGGGCGGGACAGTATTGGCGATTGGAGAAGATGAAATCGTTCGACGACTTCCTGGAAAAGCGTTTTCCAGATTCCCGGCGAAAGGCCTATTACCTTATGGCCATTCACGAAAATCTGACGCGTGTTCCGAAGCAGCAGTTGCGGGAGATCGGTTGGACAAAGGCCACCGAGCTTGCCAAGGTGGCGCGGAGGGAGGGGGAGCGCTTCGAGAGTGCAACCTGGGTGCACAAGGCGCAAGTGCTCCCCAAGGAAGAGTTCAAGCGGGAGGTCGAGCGACACCTGACGGGGAAGGAAACGGAGGCGTGGGAGATTCTCTACTTCAAGCTCTACAAAAGTCAGTTACCAGTGGTTGAGAAGGCCCTCGAAACGGTTGGCCTTATGCTGGGGACGGACAAATCCCGGGGTTATTGCCTGGAGATGATCTGTGCGGATTTTCTTGCGGGAGCAAATGTGCGAGAGGATGGGGTTTAGATAGAAAACACATGCAGCGCCTTCGCCAGAAGCGACCCCGAATCAAGCTCAGCGTCAAAGACTACAATTTACTCCGCTATCGAGTGCTCGAACGAGATGGATGGCGGTGTCAGAATTGCGGCTCATCGAAAGACTTGCACGTACATCATCTAGAGAAGCGGAGCAAGCTCGGCAACGATACATTGGACAACCTGATCACACTTTGTTTAACCTGCCATCAAACGCAGCACCAATTTCGAACTTCGGCTCGCGATGTTTCCTCTTAACCGCGATGGTTCCAAAGCCGCCATCGTCAATTCGATCGGATTTGCCCACCGCCTAACTAACTCCTGCCCGAATGAGGGCATCTGCAATACGGGGACTGTACAAGAACGTATGCAGAAACCTTCGGTTCCCCCAAAAGTGGGCCGAGCACCAACAGGCCTATGCCTCGATAAATATGAGAAAAATAGCGTACATCATCGCCGGGGGTCTCTGGGCCGCGGCCGGGGGTAGTCGGTTCCTAGCCCTTGGCTTGCGAGGCCCCTTGGGTGGCTTCTGCGTAGATGGCCTTAAGGTCGGCTCGCTCCAGCGTGTGTTCTGCACCTTGTTCCTTCTTGATTTCATCAAGGATGCCGGCAGCCTGCCTGTATTCGGCTGCGGCGGCCGATGCGTCGTCCTTCTGCTTCAGCAGATTGCCAAGCTGATAATGAACCAGAGCCGTTTGCAGCCGCACACCCAGTTTTTCGCTGGAGTTGAGCGCCTGGTCCAACACGGCTCGTGCATTAGCATAGTCCTTGCTGTTGATCATCGCTGCAGCAAGATCCACGGAGCTGACCAGCGCCAAATATTTCATCCCCTGCCTATCGGCTTCCTGCGAAATCGACCGCAATTCATTAACCACGGACGACGAACGCCCTTCTGCAATCGCAACGCGAGCCAAATTCAGTTTCGAGATAAGCACAGTTTCCGGCGCCTTCGCATGCGTCGCCATCTGTAAAGCTTTCTGGTACTGCTCCTTCGCCGCCTTGGTCTCGCCACTGTAAAACGCCAGATCTCCCTGGGTGTTCTGAATATCTGCGATCAATTTATCGTTCTTCAGCTCCGCGGACAGGGTCTGCGCTTCTGCAAGAGACTTCCCAACTTCATTGCCTCGGCCAGCCCGCGCCAGAGCATCCGCGTAATCGATCAGCACCTGAGCCATCAACCGACTGCGGTCCTCCGCTTTTTGGAACCCTTGTACCGAATCGTTCAGGTTGCTCACTGCGGCCCCAAATCGTCCTTGCTCCAGAAAAACGATTCCCATGCTATGGAGCTCCAGCGCCCCGTTGTGCGAGTCACTACCGGAGCGACGCAACTGAAGTGCGCGCATGTACGAGGCCATCGCTTGATCGTACTGCGCCGTCTTTGTGTATGCCTCACCCAGGTTGTGCAGGGTATCGGCTGTATCGACAGGATTATTCAATTTTTCGCGCAACTGAAGCGCCTGCTGGTAATAGGTAAGCGCGTCCTCGCTCTGTCCCTTTGCCAGGTACACACTTCCAATATTGTTCAGGCAGACCGCCTGCAGCGCCGCGTCTCCCATGTCGCGCTGTGTCTGCAACGACTCTTTGTACAGGTCTAGGGCTTTGTCGTAGTCGCCGCGGTCTTCCATCAGGCTGCCAATGCTGATTAACGTGTTGGCGATGTCCTTTTTCGCGCCGATTTCGCGGCGAAGCGCAAGCGCCTGGTTATACGCCTTGAGAGCCAAATCCGGCTTGCCGAGATTGGATTGGATATCGCCAATCTCTGAATAACTGTTTGCCGCGGCGCCTTTATTTCCCAATCGCGTGTTGATCTCCAGCGATTGCTGGACGTTTCGCAGCGCCTCGTCATATTTGTTCAGGCCGTCGTAGGCGATCCCAAGCATTTGAAGGACCTGGGCCTTCTGCTCTTCGTTGTCGACTTCAATCGCCAAGCTCATCGCTCGATTCAGCGGGTCCAGTCCAGCTTGTGGCTTCCCGTTTTGTACTTCCAACCAGCCGGTCTGCAATAACGCCATCAAGTTCTTAGGATCGTTCTTCAGGACTTTCGCGAATTGTGCTCGCGCTTTGTCAAAGTCGCTGGTATCCAGATAAAGATTTCCAAGCGTGAATTGAACGTCGCTGTCCCCGGGCAGGCTCGCAGCCAGCTTCTCATAGGCCTCCAGCGCCTTCTTGTTGTCCTTCATCACCCGCGCGTGATTCGCTTCAATCAAATACTTTTCCGCCAGCGGAAGCTGCGAATCCAATTCCAACGCTTTGCGCGAAGCCTGTTCCGCCTGCGAGTCATAACCCAGCGCGGAATTCGTTTCCGCCAGTCCCGAATAAGCCAGCGCGAAATCTGGATCATCTTTCACTGCAGCCTGAAACGATTTCACCGCTTCCAGATTCTTGCCTTGACGCCTCAGTTGCAATCCCTGCATGTACGCCCTCAAAGCAGTCGCGGATTTCGAGGTCGGCTGGAACGAACTCGCTTTCAATTCCTTTTGCACATCCGAAGAGATCGCCAGATTCTGCCGGATCAGGTCCGCCAGTCGATTCACGGGCGCGGTGATGTCGTTCTGGCTCCCTGCATCCACGCTTACAGGCACGTCGCGGCCCTGCTTTAAATCCCGCACAGTGGCCTGAACGCGAATCTTGTCGCCATTCTTGAAGTATTTTCCCCACACCACCGTATCGGCATTGCTGAACTTCGCGATATTCGAAATGATCGTTGGATCGAACTGCGTTCCCGACGTGATACGCAAATCCGTAAGCACTTGGTGCAGCCGGTCCGGTGAAACAATCCGCAGGTGCGCGGATTGCCCTACGGCGGTCGTCAGCATATCCGCGAGGTTCGATCCCCACTGATCCAGCGACGCATCTCCCGAGCTGTTCTGGAACGGCAGAATCGCAAGTGAAAGCTCTGGCCCTTTCGCTGCTTCCGCTGTGGCGCCGCCAGAACCCGAGTGAAATACTCCGGAGCGAAGCGCCCAGCCTCCGCCTACTACAACAACGACCAACGTTCCAATGGCAATCCATTTCCACGGCGGCGCCGGCTTGGCGGGCGGAATCGGAATGGGGAGCGAAATCGAAGCCAGCGTCGGCCGCGCGCCGTGGAACGCATCTAAATCGTGCAAAATTTCTTGCACGTTCTGATAACGAAGTTCCAAATCGCGTTCCAGACACTTCGAAACAATGTCACTCAGCGCTTTCGGCACCGAAGCGTCCAGTTCCGCCGCAGGCACCGCGCGCTCCTGATTGCGCCGCAGCAAACTGGCCATCGCCGTGTCGGCTTTGTACGGCGTCTTGCCCACGAGCAATTCGTAGAAAATCAATCCCACCGCGAAAATGTCAGAGCGCTGGTCCAGCGTCTTGCCCATCGACTGTTCCGGCGACATGTACTCGATGGTTCCCAGCAGCGCGCCCGTCTGTGTCATCCCGTCGCCGCCCATCGTGCGCGCCAATCCAAAATCCATCACCAGGATTCGGCCGGTCTTGGCTTCCTCCATGATGTTTTGTGGCTTCAAGTCGCGGTGAATAATTCCGGCGCCATGCGCCGCCTCGAGCGCCAAAGCAAACCTGCCGAATAATCTCCACAGCGCGCTCGATAGGAAGCTTTCCGCTGTCCGTCAGGATCCGTCGGAGGTCGTCGCCCTCCACAAACTCCATGGTGATGAACTTCACGCCATCCGCTTCCGCAATATCGTAAATACGGATCACGTTGCGGTGCGTCACTTGATGCGCGGTCAGCAGTTCCTGCTTGAAGCGCGCTAGGATCGTCGGATTCGAAGCCAGTTCCGGCCGGATCAGTTTTAGCGCGACGGTGCGCTCCACTTCTCGGTCCAGCGCCTTGTACACCGCGCCCATTCCGCCTTCGCCAAGAAGCGACACGATCTCGTAGCGCGCGCCGATCAGGTCGCCTGGCTGCAAAATCGCTTCCTTCATGTAAATGCCGGAAAGCACCGGCCCGCGCGAGGCAGGCGTGGAATCAAAACTGTCGGACATAGTCGCGTCGGGATGGGGCTCGACTTTCGTCGGGGGCTTCACCGAAGTGGTTGGCTTGACCGGCGGTGGAGGTGCTGGCGTTGGCACCGGCGCATCCGAAATGGTCGCGCCTTCGAGCGGATCGAATGGCGTGTTGCCTGCCGAGCTGTCGCCCTTCGCGGGCACACCCACTCTTTGTGGGCCCAACTGGTCTCGGCCACCTTTATTGGACTTAGAATCTTCCATGCAGCTTCAACACCCTAACCGGTAATGCGAGGACAAAACTTCACTGAGCCGCTCCGCAGCAGCGGCTGGCTAAGTATAACGATTTGTTAGGCAGAACGCAGCTATTTGGAATGGCGGGGAACACCGTTCGTAACGCAGCCAACTCGCAACCCGGGCTCAGCAAAACAACCGACCTGCGAATATCAGGCGCTTCCCGGTCACGCACTCAACAGAGTTGTCATGCTGAGGTTCAACGCCTTTCGCTGGGCCGAAGGATCTCAACCGATCCGCTTAGCTTGAAGTTTCCGTTGAGATCCATCGAGTGGCAGAAACCGCGACCCTCGGGATGACCCTCTTGGTGTGAATATTTCGGCGTGGTTGTTCAGGCAACGCGTCTTACGGTTTTTTCTTCTTGCTCCCGAGCAATCCGCCGAGCTGGTTGATCGCTCCGGCAGCGCCCGAAGCGTTTCCGCCCGTCGCACCGGCCAATCCGGAAGCCAAGCCGCCAAGGTTTCCTGCTCCTCCGCCGACGCACGAGAGTTCCGACTTTAGCATGCTCGCCGCCGCTCCGCCCACATCCGGCACAAACTGCGGATTCGACGTTGTCCCGTGCACTTGCAACGGCACCTTCAGTGCACCGCCCTTGCAATTCGTTGCACCGCCGCCCAGCGCTTGCCCGGCAACTCCTCCGAGCGAGCCGACAGCCGATCCCGCGGCTCCGCCCAACTGCGCCGTCACCGTCGCCACTAGCTTAAAATCCATATTGTTCTTTGAGTCTAGCGTTCCGTTGCCCACAACCGTACCGAGCGACGGAACCACCAGGTCGAGATTGTCCGCGCGCAATCCGGTCGGGGCCATGTGTACGTTGCTCGTGAATTTCTGGATCTCCAAATCGTTGCCGGTTTTTATTCCGGCCAGCGAAGCAACACCACCCATCTTCTGACCTAGATTGAAATTTGCCAGTTTGCCGTTGAACAATCCAATGGTGCCGTCCGTCACCAGCTTGTTTGTCGGCCCGGTCAGGTGCAGATCTGCGCTCAACGTTCCGGCGCTAAGCTTCGAACCCGAAGGCAAATTAATCGCCAGCGCCGGCAGAAACGCTTCCAGGTCTGTCGCCGGCAAATTCTGGCCGTTGACCTTCATGTCCACCACGAAATCATCTCCCACCGATTTGTAGGTGCCGCTCAGATTCGTCTTGGCCTTGCCAATGCTCAACGTGGACGCATTCAGCACGCCGCTGCCTGCCGCCATATCGTAGTTCGTGTTGAAATCAATCACCGCGGGCGTTCCCGCCGGGCTTCCACCCGCGACGAGCACTGCTTTCGACAGTTTCAGTTGGCCCTTAGTGTCCATTTTTCCGCCCTGGCTAACCAGGTTCGCGTCCATGTCCACTACGCCCGCAAGCCCAAGGGCGGGATCGAGAAAGCCGGTCTTCGTCAAATCCAGGCTGGTGATGTTCAGCTTCACGTTTTGCGGCGTGAACGCCGCGTTGGTCTGATCGACCGGACCCATTTTTCCATCGATACTCATAGTCCCGCCGCCGGGCAATTCCATCGAAAATTTCACCGGGAAATTATTGGTCATAGCCACGTCGGTGGCGGTCAGGTTCACCTTGGTATAGACGCTGCGCTTGCTGGAGTTCGTATTGCCGATGGTAATCTGCCCGTCCTCCAGCGTCAGTTTCCCGATGGACATTGCTTCCGTGCTGCCGCTGCTCGACTGCGCCGGGTTTTGTGCGGGCGTCGAGCTCGAGCTGCCTCCGATGGAGGAAAAATTCCATTTTCCGCTCGGATCTTTCAGCATGGTTACTTGCGGGTTCACGATCGAAATTTCCGTCACGTTGAGCTGCTTGGAGAAAATCAGCGGCATCAGTTCCACGCCGACTTTGACGTTTTTCGCGGTGAGGAACGGCCCGGAATTGAATTTCGGATCGTCGCTGACGGACAAATCGTCGATTCCCACCGAGCCGCCCAGGATGGAGAGGCTCAAATTGCCCAGCGAAACCTTGCGGCCAAGCGCTTGCGAAGCTTTGGCCTCGATGGTCGGGCGGAACTTGTTCACGGGAATCAGGAAAGGCAGGACCAGTAAAATCACGATCAAGACAACAACGACGATAGCGATCCACTTTAACGCTTTCATGAAAGCCTCCGGGAGGCAAGGCGTAGGCGGGCGCCCCACTCGTGTGAGGCTGGATAATATCACACTCCCGGAAGGCTAATCCCTTGATGGGGCGCTGTAAAGTCTGGATTAGAGCAGCGAGTGGCGAATGCGGAGTACAAAACTGAGCGAGTGCTGCAACTCGGCAACATTTGCGGTCGAAAAGGCAGGCGGGTGGGAGACAGAGATGTGCAGTATGGATTGCTCGTTTCCCGTCCAATGTAAGTTGCAACCTCAGCGGTATTGTTCACAACTCTGGTCAAAGTCAAAGCGGGGAAGAACCATGAGGAGTCGGTCCAAAGATTCTGATACGAAATCGAGTGCTGCTCGCCGTCTGAACCAGACCAGATGCCAACCAGATTGCCATTGGCGTCGATGGTGCGAATTTCGCTTCGCGTGCTAGCGGAAAGAGCGAGGTCCATACGGCTCTCGCCAGGAGCCATCGCTTTCAAACAGACGGTACCCGTTTCGTCGTCCGAACCAGTGATACTTTGCGCCGTGCCTGTCAGAGTAACGTTATCGTTGGCATGTTTTTGAGCGCTCCTCCGCCGGGACATCGCAAAAACAATTTCCACCCCTGGGACCACTCAGCCGCAAGCATTCGACTTTGCTGGCACCGTCGGCAGCTGCGGTACCAGGAGGCATCACCGTCTCGGACGGCGGTAACTTTGGTGCGCATGGTTCCTCCGGAGAAGCCTCTGAACACACCAGTACGCAAATTCAAAATGGTGTCCTGCTGTGTCAGATTTGCGACGCACCCCTGACCAAGAAGCGCGCCGGTCGATCTGCCCCACCGGCGGCGAGGCTACCTTCTGGTAATATACCTATATAGGTAAAGCCAAATTCTCGTCAACTGAACAAAAGTACTACCGAAGTACCTTGCTCCAGGGGCTGTGGAAATGCTTGGAAAAGCAAGCAAGAAGGTGGAAGCGATGAGTAATCCTTTAGACTTTTCGTAGTCTGATATGACGATGAATGTCCGATCGGCTTCCCACAATGGGCTAATCGGATACCGGAGGCAGGAAGACCTGGCCTGCCTCCCTTCTTTTTGCGCCGAGTCGGGATAGTATGGGCTGCTTAGACTTCTTGCAGAGTAGATTGCTTCATCCCTCAGGGATCACCCAAATCCGGCCAATGAGGGTCAGTTGAAAACCGGCCAACGGTAAGCCCGGGACATTGACTCCGAAGGGAGCGCTTATAGGCTCTCTCGGCATGAGCAATGTCTTGAGCGAAGAAAAAAAACAGCAAGTGATCGCACTGGGGAAGCTCGGATGGCCTTTGCGGCGCATCGAGCAAGCCACTGGTGTGCGTCGAGAAACAGCCAGTGCCTACCTGAAAGCGGCCGGCATCGTAGTACGGCTGCCGCGTTTCTGGGGAAAGCGAATCCCGGCAAAACCGGCCAACGAAGTGATCCCAAAACCGGCCAAAGAGGTGACCCCCGACTTTATTGCGCCTTTTTCGCCAAAACCGGCCGTCCGAAGTGCCTGTGAAGCATACCGAGAACGGATCGAACAGGGCCTAGCCCTGGGACGCAATAGCAAGGCAATCTGGCAAGACTTGGTCTCGGACCACGGCTATGCCGGGGGCTATCAGACGGTAAAGCGCTTCGTGCACAAGCTGCGCGGCCCGCGACGTCCAGAAGCAGCAGGCATCATCCTCACGGCACCGGGAGAAGAAGCGCAAGTCGACTACGGCAGTGGTCCGATGGTGCGCGATCCGCAGAGTGGCAAGTATCGCCGGACACGGCTGTTCGTACTTACGCTCGGCTACAGCCGCAAGTCGGTGCGCTTGCTGACTTGGCGGTCGAGTGTACGCATCTGGGCCGAACTGCATGAAAAAGCGTTTCGCCGCTTAGGTGGTTGCCCGAGAGTCGTCGTTCTCGACAACTTGAAAGAAGGTGTGGCGGTTCCTGACATCTACGATCCCACCATCAATCCGTTGTTTCGCGATGTGCTCGCACATTACGGTGTCGTAGCCCTGCCTTGCCGGATCCAGGATCCCGATCGCAAAGGGAAAGTGGAATCAGGCATCGGCTACACCAAGAGAACGGCGCTCAAGGGGATGCGCTTCGAAGCTTTGGAAGAAGCGCAAGCGTACCTCGACCGCTGGGAAGAGCGCTGGGCCAACACTCGTATCCATGGCACAACCAAACGCCAGGTTGCCGCCATGTTCCTCGAAGAAAAATCGCACTTACTGCCGCTGCCTCTAGAACCGTTCCGCTACTACCAATACGGAGACCGCGTGGTACATCTGGATGGCTGCGTAGAAGTAGAAGCCGCCTACTATGGCTTGCCACCGGGATGGATCGGACGTTCCGTGAAGGTGCAATGGGATGCGCTGCACGTGCGCATCTTGCACCCGAACACCAACCAACTTCTTCGCGAGCACCTGCGTCAAAAGCGCGGCGGATATCGCATCGAGGAAGAAGACCACCCAAAGAAAATGCCGTTCAGCACCGCGCAGCTCCTGCGGCGGGCTGCACATGCAGGCACCCAAACGGGCAAGTTCTGCCAACTGCTGTACGACCGGCAAGGAGAAACAGGCATCCGCCGCATCCTGGGCGTGCTTTCTCTCATGAAGAAATATGGAACGGCAGCGGTGGAAAACGCCTGCGGTACGGCTATCGACATCGGCGTGTGTGAATACCGTTTCGTGCGTCGTTATCTCGAGCGCCGGCCACATCCCCACATGTTCTTACGCCAGATCGATCCCCTGATCCGTGAACTCACCGTGTATCGCGACTTCATCAACCTCAAAATCAAGGAGCAACCAGAATGAACCTGATCGAGTTGAATCGGGCCTTGCGGCAGCTACGTCTCGGCGGCATCGCTGCTGTGTTGGAGACGCGGCTGCAGCAAGCCCAAGCGGAACCGATGGCACCTATCGACTTCCTCTCCTGTCTGGTATCTGACGAACTGACTCGTCGCGGCGACCGACTGCTGGAGCGGCGCAGGAAGCAGGCCCAGTTCCGTGATCCGCAGAGAACCCTCGACAACTTCGATTTCAATTTCAACAAGAAGATGAATCGCAGTCTGGTCTTCGATCTAGCCACGGCCGCATTCGTCGGCCGTCGTGAAGACGCGCTCTTCTTGGGTCCACCCGGCACAGGGAAAAGCCATCTGGCCCAAGCGATCGGACAGGCGGTCATCGGTCAGGGTTATCGGGTGATCTATCGCGAAGCCCACCTCCTGCTCGAGGAAATCGCCGAAGCGGCCCTCGATGGAAACCGCAAAGAACACATGGAACTGCTGGCGACGGTGCCTTTGCTGATCATCGATGACTTGGGAATGCGAAAGTTAGGGCCCACAGCAGGAGAAGAGCTCCTGGAGATCGTCATGCGTCGTTACGAACGCGCCAGCACACTGTTAACTTCCAACCGCCCTGTGGAAAACTGGGGCAAACTGCTCGGCGATAGTGCCGCAGTCACCGCCATGCTGGATCGTCTTCTCCACCATGGTCACATCTTGAAATGTGGTCCGCGGAGCTGGAGAACCAAAACAGACTTGCTTGATCAGGAGAAAGCGGGATAAATAAGGATCACGTCCTGGGCCACACCGTTGGCCGGTTTTGAAGTGACCCCGCATGGCCGGTTTTCAACTGATCCCCGAGGCTTCATCGGTTCTTCGATTTCTTCTTAGCCAAATCCACCATCTGCCGCCGAACCTTTTTCTCACCTTCCAACAATGAATCGAATTTCTCTAACCACTGCTCAAGCGTAAGGTCCGATATCCGCCGTACCATCACACTCGACGAAAGCCAATGCACAGCTTCACCACCGCCGAAATAAAAGTAACCTTCTCCATCGCGTAAGCTTTCGTCACGACCTCGGGCACGGAGAGCGTCGTTGACCATTTTGCGGGTGACGTGGTTGCCTTTCTTTTCCATGTCGCCCTAGGCCTTCAACACCGCTGCCATCACTTGCTCACCAATGTTCGCATCATTCTCACCCACGTGCGGATACACTCTGAAATTTACTGGCACCCGGATGAATGTGCTATTAGCTCTTACGTTCGACAATCCACGGTCCCCACGTTCGCAGGTCTACAGAGGAGACGATAATAAAGTCAGTGGGAGACCAACAAATGAGACCATTCCTGCTGAACGCGTTCGACTTCGCCCTGACGCTGGTTGGCTTTCTAGTCGCCATCTGTGCAATCTACTTATTTTTTAAATATCTGTTCGTACGGCTTCTTTTTGTATGGCTGGCATTAGCGTGCATTGTAGCTTTCTACGGCATAGTTAGAAAACTCTTGAGCGCTTCGGCAAAAGCGGGCTAGCAAGGGCTGTACCCGCCTGCCCGCAAGGAATCGGCAATCCCAACCTCGGTTCGTTCCCTTCCCGATCACTCGATTGCCCGAAAACGTGAAATCGCCTGTGTTTAATGATGGTATTTGCGTGGTCTGCTGCCTGAGTGTGCGCGGATGGGACCCCTTTTCCTGGTCGTCGAAAGCCGGGTGCAGGTCGCCCCAGGCGTCAGTCCTTCCTTAACAGCACTCGCTTCGCGAACCCGCATGCTCGCGCACCGCTTACCGTAAATTTCTTAGGTTCGTCCATTTTCCGCTCCGAAAACAAGCCGGGGCGCCTCGGGCCGGCCTCCGTGCTGGTGACAGCGGATGATGCGCTCTGTTCCAGTCGGAGTCGCTTGATGCAATGCACTCTGCTCCATTCGCGGAGTCTCCCTTGATTGGTTCAAAATATCACTCCCGACGACTCCGCTCCAGCCGTTTCGGAAGATTGACAGGGGCTAGCCCAGTCTAGCTGTGTCAGATGGCTCTTTATCCCTCTTGGCGACCTTTCCGCAGTAGACTCCTATTTTCGCACTTACAGACACTGTTTGATTTGCACTGTGTCTTATGGTATGTATACATTAAGATGATGATCCATAGGGGCAATGGACCACTCGCTTCTCGATTGCGTCAGCGCAAGTTCCAGCTGCTGCGACGTTTCTCGATCCCCGCCGATGCTCTCCCTGGCTCGCTCTCCCTCTCGCATCTCCGCTGCGGCAAGCCTAGCTGCCATTGTGCCGATGACCGGGGCCATCCCGTCTGGTCGCTGACCTTTATGGTTCAGGGGAAAAAGCAGGTCCAGCACATTCCCAAGGATTGGGTCGAAGAGGTGCGGCGCCGGGTCAAGGCGGGACGGGAGTTTCAAGACGCCGTGCGCGAAGTGTTAGCGGCCAATGCACAACTGCTCGTACTGGAGCGCAAGAAACTTAAGAAAAAATGAACTGTTCGACGCCACGTCATCTGCTTCACTATGTGACACGGCGTCTTCGCCTCCGACGGTATCTCGAGGATCCTGGAGACGGTCGGCAACAACCCCAAATTCCGGCGCAAACTCTGCTGTGGGCCTTGCTGATCGGCCAAATCCTCCGCCAATCGAGTTTTCATGCCGTCGAAGCGCTGGTGCGATCTTCGGCACGACGCACTCTCTCCATCGCAGCTCCGTTCTGTGACGATACCTTGGGTTATTTCACCGAGCGACTCGATCCCCACCCAACGCGGCAAGCCCTGCTCTCCCTCATTCGCGGCGCCAAGCGCAACAAGGCCTTTGATGATTGCCGCTGGATCGGTCTGGCCCTTGACGGCACCGGTGCGGGATGGCGGACCCAGCTGGGCTGTTCGTTCTGCCGCCCACGCCGGAATGCCCAGAAACAGATTCAAGGCTATCAACATTCTTTCGTGATGATCAGCGTGGTGGGAACCGGCCTGTCGCTGCCTTGCGATGGGGAACCCTATGGACCGGGCGATAGCGAGTACGCCGCCGGGCAGCGTTTATTGCGGCGGGTGATCGGGAGCGTGGGAACACGCTTTGCACAATATGTGGTCGTCGATGGAGAATTTGCCACCGCACCGTTCCTACATACCGCCGGCGAGCTCGGTCTCCGGGTGGTGGCACGGCTGAAAGACAATCTGCCTGAATTACTCGCCGCTGCCCAGCAGCGTTTTCCTTCTGGGCCTCCTACCACGGTTTCCCAGCATGGACCGGATCGTGTGGAACTATGGGATGCGGAGGACTTCGATCCCTGGGGAACACTGCACTGGGAAACCGTGCGAGTGTTCTTCTATCGCCAGCACAAGCCAGACGGCACAGTGGTGGAAGCCTACTGGCTGACGAATTTTCCTTCTTCCACCGTGGGCCCGCAGGCTCTATTCCGTATGGCCAAAAGCCGCTGGGAAATCGAGAACCAAGGCTTCAACGACGCCAAGAGCCGTCACGGTCTCGAACATATCTGTCATCATCATGCCAACAGTGTATTGATCGGCTGGCTCCTCACCATGCTGGCCTTGACTATCGAACGACTCTACCGCCTCCGCTACCTCCACCGTGGCAAACATCGGGTGCATAGCAGCGTCCAGTTGCTGCTGTTTCTGTGGCTCAGTCTTTCCCGCTCGTGTGCTGCCGACAGTAGCTGACCCACGGCAGAAAAGCGAAAAGTTCCCAGATTCTGCGCACATCAGAGTACTCTGCAACGCCAAACGTTCTGAAGGCTGCAACATTATGCGAACAGAGCTGTCTGAAAATAGGCCCGTTCCCGCACACCCCGTAAATTGAGCAAAAACTACTAAGTCCATCACCCGTTCTTTCCTGATGTCCTCTATAGTTCCGAAATCGCTGACTCCGCTCCGGGTCAAACGCAAAAATCGGTAAAGTGGCGTATAGTACTTCACCGTCGAGAAAATGACCCGGTGCCAGCGCCCCATGGCATTCCTTCCGCGCGAAACAGGTTTGCCTGACTTAATGATTTTGCTCGACATTATGCGCGAGCAGAACTTCCTTGGCTCCAACTTGTAGATTAGGTACAAGCCAGCGAAAAACCATTGTCGCTGCAAATCCCCCAAGGAATTGGACAGCCACAAACCAAGGAACATCGTCAGGTCGAATACCAGCAAAGGTATCACTAATGCATCTCGCAATTGTGACCGCTGGATTGGCGAACGAAGTTGACGCTGTGAACCAATAGGCTGCCGTGATGTAAGCACCGACGGCAAACGCCACAGCGTTAGAACGAAGTCGGGAGCATCCCCAAATTACGGAAACCAATCCAAACGTCGCTACAAACTCGCTGAACACTTGGGGCGGACCGCTCCGGGCATGATGTGACTGAGAGATGACCGGAAGCGCAAACATCAGATGTGCGACGACCGCCCCGGTTATCCCACCAAGTACTTGAGCGACGAGGTAGTGGGGAGTTTCTGACCACGGAAGACCTTTTTCCAAGGCGTCCATGATAGTAACGACTGGATTGAAATGTGCGCCGGAGATTTGGCCGAATGCCAAAATGAGAGCAACCAGTGCTGCACCTGTGGCTACGGTATTTGCGAGCAGAGCTAAAGCGGCATTACCGTTGGACAAACGGTCCGCCATGATGCCGGACCCAATTACAGCCGCCACTAGGAATGCGGTTCCCATAAACTCCGCGACAACCCGCCGTGCGAGCGACGTTCTCATTCGTGCCCAATCCGGTCAATTTCAATCTTGATGGCTAGACTATCGAGACTTGAGAGCGGCAGGCAGAGAAAAAGGTTAATTCTTCTGTCGAGAATCATGAAAGCATCACGAAAGGCCCTCTCGATTTGTTCTGGCGTGCCTTCAACAGCGGCGGGGTCGGGCACTCCCCAGTGAGCAGTCATGGGCTGCCCGGGCCAGACAGGACATACTTCCTTCGCCGCATTGTCGCAAACAGTGAATACAAAATTCAGCTCGGGAGCGCCAGGGGTGGCAAATTCCTCCCAAGCTTTGCTTCTCAGTCCAGCGACAGGAAGCTTCGCTAGCTCAAGTTGGCGCAAGGCAGCCGGATGGACAGCACCCTTTGGGTGACTTCCAGCACTATAAGCCGTGAACGTGGGGAATCCTTTCTTGTTCATAATGGCTTCGGCCATGATGGAACGGGCGGAATTACCAGTGCAGAGAAACAACACGTTGTATCGTGCCACCATACGATTCACTCGGTTTCTGTCAATTGCAGCAAGTGGGGCCGCAGCCCGTATTATCTTTGGAGTCGCTCGGCTTTGTTGCGCGTATGAACGCGCTCAAGAACTTGCCATCGACTTGGGGAGCTAGGGCATCGACATCGAGTCCTTGCCCTGAAAGAAATTCGCGAGCATCTTCCACGCGGTAAACGCGCGTTGGCTCAATGTCCACGGTTGTGAATCCAGCCGCTGTTAGTTTGCTCCGGTAGTCCGATTCCGCCAACGCACCTGCGATACACCCGACCCAAAGCAATATGCTCTTGCGAATTTCGGGAAGGATTTCGCCACGTGTCACCACATCCGACACGGCGAAACGACCTCCCGGCTTGAGGACTCGGAACGCCTCGCGCAATACTGCGTCCTTGTCAGCGGAAAGGTTGATAACGCAATTGGAGATAATCACGTCCACTGAGTTGTCCGGCAACGGGATGTGCTCGATTTCACCTCTAAGAAATTCAACATTTTGTGCCCCGGCGTTCCTCTTGTTCTCGTTCGCGAGAGCCAGCATTTCCTCCGTCATATCCAGACCGTATGCCTTCCCCGTAGGCCCAACTCGTTTTGCGGAGAGCAATACATCGATGCCGCCACCTGAACCAAGGTCGAGAACAACTTCGCCCGGATGGAGTTGCGCCAATGCGGTTGGATTGCCGCAGCCGAGTGATGCCTTTAATGCCTCTTCTGGAAGTTCCCGCGTCTGTACTTCCTCGTACAGGTTCGAGGTGATTGGGTCATACGACGAAGTAGCCGAACCTTCGCAGCAGGATGTTTTTGAACAACAGTCCGCTGGGAGTCCCTTCCCTTCGGTCACGCGACGCGCTGCCTGCCCGTATCTCTCTTTCACTGTTTCCTTGATGTTCGTTTCGCTCACAGCAGTCTCCTATTTGCAGATTTGAGTAATTTCTTCCGACTTCAACGCTTTGTTACGAGTGCAGCACTCGGCGTATAGAAAACGCAGTAATTCTTGAAGGGCCTCGGTATTTGCCGTGTACCGCAGGAAAGTGCTCTCACGTTGAACTCTTACCAAGTCTTCGGCCTTGAGCTTGTCGAGATGGTGGGACAGCGTGGAGCCGGGAATGCCCAGTTCCTGTTGAATCTCGCTGACGACCAGACCTTCGGGATGGGCTGTGAGCAGTAATTGCACGATGCGAAGGCGCGGCTCAGTTCCCATTGCAGAGAACATGTCCGCAAATTTGGCAACTTGGTCCGGCTTACAAGTAGGTTGCTTCATAATTCGAGAATTGCAGAAATATAGAAACATGTCAAGAAAGAAATCTATACGTCAGGAAAACAGCCCAGTGCCAGCCCCGTACGCCTGTGAGTCTCTTCCGGTGCCATGCCTGACATTGCCAAACCGCCGGTGTCTCAATTACTGGCTGGGCTCTGCTGGGGAGCAGCTGGAAACGGCTCGTCTTGTAGCGTCAAGATTGCCTTCAAGGACCCGGACGCCGCTCCATAATTCTTCAGCTTCATCGCCGCGGCTCGAGCGGTCGCGTGAAAGTAAATCGTCGCCAACCGTTTTTGTAATTCGAAGGTATTCGCATCCACGCAGTGGGCTTTGTCGTCGATGCGACCACGGCACAACAATCCATCAACCACTACGCGTTGGCACTGGTTTCTGTTATCCATGCTGGTACCCAGGATGTCGACGTCGCGACTACATCCCGATTCCTGTCGATAAACGGAAACTGAAGACGAAAAAATAGCAGGTTCCAATGCTCGAAATCGTGAATCTTCGAAAAGCTGACAAAGATGAGCCAGGACACTTTGAGCTAGTCTACAGGGACCTCGAAAAGAAAGACGAAGAGAAGGGATACTTCATGACCACGAAATACGGCCCCGAGGATAAACTGCGGGCACTATTGAAGTCTGGCGGCGTACCGGACGCCACTATCGACAAGCATTTCAAGGACGCGGTTTAGCTCGTGATAGAATTGCTTCAGTCAGGGGCTGTAGCTCAGATGGATAGAGCATCGGTTTCCTAAACCGAGTGTCGCGAGTTCGACTCTCGCCAGCCCCACCACTTATGCCCAGATTTTATACCCCAAATCTATACCCATACTGCCCACGAACACCCCAATATCGCCAAAAATCGACAACGATAAAGCACTGAAAACAAACAACCGGGTCAGAATTCACGGTTTTCCTAAACCTGCAATCCCGGTTCAAGTCCGGGCGGTCCCAACAGAATTCTCGCAAATGCTAGGAATGACTCCGACGCTTCGTCTCTTCCGCCAGCGCCCGCTTTAGTACTTCCTGGCCGCCGGGCTGCTTCAACAGGTGCGCAAGCTCAGCGACCTGCTCGGATGTCAGTGAATTCACAACAATTTCGACCGGATCTGCTTTTGTGGGCATGGAATTTGCCTCCTGCATCCATGATGGAGGAGACACAAATCCGCAGACTACTGGCCTATCGAACAGCGTATCCGCGAAGGTTACCGGCCGGCGAGGAGGGTTACGACGGAGGCAACGAGCACCACGGCCGAGATGGCGACGACGAGAGCGCGGTCCTGCCAGCGGGGCGGGATTTTCTCTCGCGGCTTGCCCGGGAAGCTCAGAAAGCCGGTGGTGAAGTGGCGCGCTTTCCAGCCGTATAGAATGCCCAATGCGCCTGCGACAATGCCGAGAATGGCCGCCGGTTGGTTTGCCATTGCTGCCATCCTACGGCTTCGCTTTCCACCTTTCAACGGAAGCAGGCCGAGTGGCTACGTTCACTCCGCAAGACCGAGTCGGGTGCCCGGAAGAAGATAAGTGGGAAATCTGTACCTCTACTATCCATTACGCGCTGGACTGCAGAAACAGAACGGAAGGTGATGCCGCATTCCTGAATCCGCTTCCGAGCTCGCATCGCGCGTCCCACGGGCAAATTCTCCCGTTAACTCTCCCTTCCCCAAAATAGGGAAAACCCCACTCCCGTCACCAGATGGAGTGGGGCGAAAACAACACGTCAAGCACTCCGCAACTTCGCGGGTCAGAGGCCTTGCACGATTTCCGCAAGGAACCAGGTGCGGCGTTCGGTTTGGTCGACCCAGACCTCGATCAGGCTGGCCGTGGCGATGTCATTGTATTTCTCGCAGGTTTCGTGAGCGGCACGGAAATAGCGAGTGAGCGCCTGATTGTCGGAGCTGAGTTCAGACAGCATATGCTTCGGCGAGACGTCTTCCTCGTCGTTGTCCTCCAGGCGCTGGTGCTTGGAGATGTCACCGATAGAGCGCAGTGTGGTGCCACCGATTTTGCGCGCGCGTTCCGCAATGTCGTCGGTCATGGCGAAGATCTGGTCGGAGTGCTCGTCGAGCAACAGGTGATAATCGCGGAAGTGCTGCCCGGTCATGTGCCAGTGAAAATTCTTGGTCTTCATGTACAGCGCGAAGGTATCGGCGAGCAACTGACGCAAAGCGGCGGAAATTTCCTCGACGCCCTCACGCTTGAGGTCGGTCGGGATTACGTGATTGGCATGGTGCTTTTCTTTGGCTGGCGCTGTGGCTTCTTTTGGCATGTGTGTTTCTCCTTTGCTTGTTCTACTCGCGATCTCAAGGACCGTTGAAATCGCGGATCGACCTATCTGTCGATTCCGAAGGCGGGACATGCATATTAGCAGACTTACTTTCCGGATGGGTGGTGTTTAGTCCGGCACCTGCGGGCATCCGGGAAATGCAGCGAGCGCGGTATTGCCAATGTACTTCAAATCCTCGATGCCGATTTTGGCGGTGTAGAAACCGTCGCAGGTCATCAGGCGCAGCTTGCGGAAGAAGGCGATGCCCTGGCTGAGCAAGGGTTCGGTTCTGGCATTCTTGCGAAAGGCGATCAGGTCCAGCACTTCCGTCCGTTGCTCCGGGCTGCATTCGAGGAAGGTGTGTTGGTAGCGGTCGGCGCAGAAATTGTCCAGCCACATCAGGCCGCCGCCGAGAATGACCTGGTAGTGCTCATTTTCGCTGGTGAGCAGATCGATAAACTCCGGCGCGCCGGCTTCGACCGCGCCGCCGGAAACGTTGTCCTTCGGAATAATCGCGTCGCAAAGAACGAGCAGCGTCTGATATTGGTGAGGCCGGAAAAACTTGGGTGTGTACTGCCCTGCCCCAGCTTTTTCACCGCGGATGATCTCGTGCGCCAGCTCGGCGGCTTGCGCGGGGATGACCTGCAGAACGGAGCCGCCCGCGGCGCCGATTGCGAGATTGCGCAGAACATCTCGCCGTGAAACTCCGCGCCGTGAAATTCCGCGCTCGTTTTTGCCGCTGGCGTCGCTCATCTCACAGATTGCCCTTCTTGGCTTCGTCCAGCAGATGTTCGGAAGCGCGCCAGGACAACGCCATAATCGTGAGCGTCGGATTCTTGTCCGGGTTGGTGACCAGCGGCGCGCCGTCGGTGACAAAAATGTTCTTCACGTCGTGGGACTGGCAATATTCGTTCACCACGGAGCTTTTGGGATCAGCGCCCATCCGCGCCGTGCCGACCTCGTGAATGATTCTTCCTCCCGGCTGAATCCCGAACGGATACGGGCCATCCGTATTCGTTTTCGTCAAATATTGGCCGCCCGCGGCCTCTACGATCGCCTTGAACGTCTCCTGCATGTCCCGGGCTTGCTGCAGTTCGCTGTCGTTCCATTTGAAGTGGAAACGCAAAACGGGAATACCGTATTGATCGACGACATCCGGATCGAGCTCGCAATAGGTGTCCGAGTTCGGGACCATTTCGCCGCGGCCGGAAAAGCTAATTGTGGTTCCGTAGCGTCTGCGGCAGGTGGACTTGAGGCTCGCGCCGTAGCCCTCGAACTCTTCGCAGACTCCATCGAACATGCCCGCGCCGGGCATTTCGCGACCGCCGCCCAACTCGATGTGATAGCCGCGGGGAAAGCCGTTCTGGCGATCGTATTTCCACCACGGAACATACAAGTGCATACCGCCGGTTCCGTCGTGGTTGTGCGGCGGAATCTTTTCCATCCGCGGGATGTAGCCTTCGCCGTCGCTGCCCACGGAATCGGTCAGGTTGCGTCCCACTTGACCGGAAGAATTCGCAAGACCATCCGGGAAGAACTTGGACTTGGAATTCAAGAGCAGGCGCGCCGATTCGCAGGCGCTGGCGGCCACCACAACGACGCGAGCGGAAATTCTCGTTTCGGTGCGAGTGGTCTTATCGATGTAGGAGACGCCGCTAGCTTTTCCGTCTGCTCCAATCAGAATTTCGCGAGCCATGGCATTCGTGATGAGAGTAAGTTTTCCCGTTTGTAGCGCGGGAGGAATCAACACCTGGCTGGAGCTGAAATTGGAAGCAACCGTGCAGCCGCGATCGCACTGGCCGCAATAGTGGCAAGCAGGGCGGCCGTTCAGCGCTTTAGTCAGAATCGCAAGGCGCGCGGGAATGCAGGGAATGTTGAGCTTGTCGCAGGCCTGCTTGATGATCAGTTCGTTGCAACGCGGCTTGGGAGGTGGGAGAAAAATTCCGTTGGGCGCGCTCGGAATATTTTCCTTGGAGCCGAACACGCCGATGTAGGATTCCACCTTATCGTAATAGGGCGCGACGTCATCGTAGCCGATGGGCCAGTCTTCGCCGATGCCGTCGCGGGTCCGCGATTTCAGATCGACGGGAGAAAAACGTAGGGCGATGCGGCCCCAGTGATTCGTGCGGCCGCCGACGATGCGCGAACGAAACCACTGAAAATTCGCTCCCGGAGCGGAGGTGTAGGGTTCGCCGTCGATTTTCCACGCGCCGTTGGGCGCCAGAAATTCACTAAAATTTTCCGCAGCTTTTCCGCCGACGCCGACTCCCCGGTGAGGCAGGTCGTACGGCCACAGGAACATCTTGTAATCCGTGCTGGGGTTGAGCGCTGGACCGGCTTCGAGCAGCGCAACGGTGAGCCCGCCTTCGGCGAGAATTTTTGCGGCCACGCCGCCACCCGCGCCGGAACCAATTACGCACACGTCGTAGGTCTTCGGCGAGCGAATTATTTGGGTCATGAGAGAGCGGCTGGAATTTGCCTTTCTTCAGTTCTTAAGTGCCGAGTATTTCGTTACGGACATTTTTGAGCACGTAGGCGGCACGTTCCACGCCGACTTCGCCGGAGAGGATCGGATCTTCGTTTTCGATGCTGAGAATGCCTTCGTAGTTGATGTCCATGTAGGCCTGAAGGATGGCTTTCCAGGTGGAAGCGCTGTGGCCGTAGCCAACGGCGCGGAATGCATCGGAGGCAAGCGGCAAATCCTGCTTCTCGAAGACGAAATTGAGGACGCCGTACCTGGCTACATTCTCCGGATACAAAACGGTGTCCTTCATGTGCGCGTGATAGATCATGCCCTGCTTGCCGAGGAAATGGATCACTTCCACGGGATCGCAGCCCTGCCAGAAGAGGTGGCTGAGGTCGCAGTTGGCGCCAATCTCTTCGCCGACGGCTTCGCGGAGTCTGATCAGCGTGCGCGGATTGTAGACCACAAAGTTAGGATGCATCTCAAACGCGAGGCGATGGATACCATGATCGCGAGCGAATTTGGCGGCTTCTTTCCAGTAGGGCACTACTTTTTCTTTCCATTGCCACTGCAGCATCTGGTCGTATTCTTCGGGCCAGCGGTAGGTGATCCAGTTGGGCTGGGTGTCGGTCGGAGAACCGCCGGGGCAACCGGAAAAGCCGACGATGACCTTCACTCCGATGCGTTCGGCGAGAAGCACGGTTTTGCGGAAGCTTTCCCGGTCGCGCTCGGCGTGCTTGGGATCGGGATGAACCGGATTGCCATGGCAACTGAGGGTCGCTACGCGAATGCCGCGGTCTTCAAATTTCTTGACCCAGGCTTTGGCTTTGGCCGGATCGGCGAGCAGTTCGTCAATCGGGCAATGACCCGAACCCGGATAGCCGCCGGTGCCGATTTCGACCGCCTCGAGCCCGAGGCCGCTGATCTTGTCGATCATGGCATCGAGAGAAAGATCGGCGTACACGGGATCAAACACGCCGATGGGAATCTTCTTTTTCGCGCCGGTAGAGACTTGAGACGAGTGAGACAGATTGCCCTCCTTCGAAACAAAGCCGGCCATTTCCGCACCGTGAACAGCGCCGGGCATCGCCGCGGCGAGTAGCCCGGTACCACCGGTGGCGAGAAATTGCCTGCGATCAAGACCGCTGGGTGAATCCGGATCATTGGGGCGCAATACGCGCATGCGGGAGCCTCCAGAAAGGATGGATGAGACACGTGGAGCGACAAGACCGGAAAATTATACGCCCGGACCAGGGAGCGAAGGAAACTAAACAATCGATTATTTACGGGGCCGCAAGGACTCGAGCGCAGGAACAGAAACCGCATTCGTCAGGGCGCGCTCCGGCGGCCGTTTTCCATTTTGCAGCGCGTCCACGAGCATTCCGATCGCTTGGCCGCTATTCGGCGGAATAAAGATCGTGGCGGTGAGCTGGCCGCTGCGCACCCAAGCTTGTCCGGTGCTGGGAAGACCATCGCAACCGAGGAATGGGAGAGCGAGCCAGCGCTCCTTCTCAATTTCAGAAGACAATTCCTGGAACGCTTTGCGCGCGCCCATGGCCATGGAATCGTCCTGAGCGGCGATGAGGTCGATGTTGGCCTTTTGAGAAGTGGTGAGTTTCAGCCAGGAGCGCACCGCGCGTTGCGAGCTCTCTTCGGTCCACTGCCCCTTGAGCATGACCAGATGAATGTTACCCGGTTTGGCCTCCTGCATGCCGAGGGTGCGTTCCTTCGCCGCGGAATTCTCCGACGGCCCCTGAATGTAAAGAACCGAGCCGCCGGTCGGAAGCAGAGCGGCACACTGGCGACCCTGTATGCGGCCAATTTCGACGTGATCGGAACTCACGGTGAACACCGGTGCCTTGCCGGATTGCCGGAGTTCCGGGACGTAGTTGGCGTCCCGGTTGAGCACCGCCCAGCCAATTCCGGCGCCGACCGCAGCGCGCGCGACCTGAGGCAGTGCGGTGCCACCGACGGGCTCGAAGATGATCGCGTCAGGACGCTCGTCGACGGCCCCTTGGACGGCCTTCAGAATTTGCGTGCTTTGGTTGATCGCGTCGTTGTCGGCGTAGAGGATCTGAAGTTCAGCATTGAATTTCTTCGCCGCCGGCTCGGCAGCCCGTGCCTGCTCGATCTGATAGTCGTTGTCGTTCGTCGTAAGAGAGAGAAGAAACCGTAGCTTTCGCATGGGCTCCCCGGGAAAGTTGATTTCTTTTTACATTACACCCCCGCGAAGCAGAATGGGCACAAACCTCTGCGATGGTTGCGGAGTCAGAAACGGGGTTTAATTTTGAATAAATAGAAGGAGTTAACTGGCGATGAACCATGACCGTGCCAGGAACCGCCGAGACACGGAAGAATCTAATCCGCCCCAGGTGGAGATGAACGCCGCGCTGCGAGCTCTTGATCGTGTACGCACTGAGGCGTCCTGAGGTATTCTGTGCATCTCATGGGCAGACAGCGCACGGTCGTCCTGGTTTTCTCGGCAATCCTGTTTTGCTCTCCATTTATAGCTGGACTAACCACGCAAAACTCGCGTCTTGCCCCCCAGTCTGGCGATGCCGCAAAAGGACAAATTGGCAAAGCGGACTCCGCGCCGAACGGCCGCATATTCTTCCGAGACGTTGCCTCGGAGGTTGGCGTCACGACCATGCCCAATTCCCGCACTGACCGGCGCTATGTCCTCGAGACAATGGGGGGTGGCGGAATTGCTCTGTTTGACTGCGACAATGACGGTAAGTTGGATCTGGCGGTCGTAAATGACTCGACCATCGAGCAATACCGTAAAGGCGGAGACTTGATGATCACCTTGTACCACCAGGATGGCAAGGCGGGCGCGATGCATTTCACCGATGTAACCAAGTCGTCCGGTTTAACGACACTTGGATGGGGAACGGCGATCGCGGTCGGAGACTACGACAACGACGGACTTCCCGACCTATACGTCACAGGCTATGGCCATAACGTCCTTTATCACAATCTCGGAAACTGTAAATTCGAGGATGTGACCGCGAAGGCCGGCCTGCAAGTCGGAGGTTTTAGCACTGGCGCCGCCTGGGCTGACTATGATCGCGATGGAAACCTAGACGTATTCGTCGCACGTTACGTAAAGACGGATGTAAATCATCTTCCGAACCCGGCACAGAGTTTTCGTGGCTACAAGGGAGTGCTGTTCGAACTGCCTGACTCGATGGAGGGAGAAACCGACTTCTTATTTCGGAATCGAGGGGACGGCACGTTCGAAGATGTATCCGAAAAAGCCGGAGTAAACGATCCCGATAAACTCCATGGCATGGGGGTGCTGTGGGGAGATTATGACGGGGACGGGTGGCCTGACCTCTATGTGACCAACGATTTTGGGCGGACATTCCTGTACCACAATCGGCAGAACGGCACCTTTGAAGAAGTGGGGAGTCCCTCGGGGACGGGCCTGGGACCCGACGGAGAGGGCTATGGAAACATGGCAGGCGCTTTCGGCGATTTTGATCGGGATGGCAGACTCGACCTGTTTGTGACCCGCGCTGACAACCAACCTGCCAGCCTGTACTGGAATCAGGGCGACCATTTCATAGACATCGCCCGCAAAGCTGGGATAGCGGCTCCGACGATGGCCCCGGTGAAATGGGGGACCGGCTTTGGAGACTTTGACAATGATGGGTGGCCGGACATAGTGGTCGCCAACGGCAACTTTTCGTCGTTGCTGGATACGCTCCCGAAGGAGGTTCGGTTTGCGGAGTCGATCCAACTCTTTCGCAATCGAGGCGATCGCACTTTTGAGGAGATAGCCGATCAAGCGGGGCTCAATACCGGGCCACTGTATTCCCGAAGAGGGACGGCATTTGGCGACATAAACAATGATGGGAAACTGGATATGGTGATGTTCAACGCCAACGCTCCGCCGTCTGTGTTCCTAAACGAAACGACGAACGCAAACCACCGCGTGCTGTTTCGCCTGATCGGGACTAAGAGCAACCGCGCCGCCATCGGAGCTCGTATGAGCGTGACCACTTCCAAAATGACGCAAATTGATGAGGTCCACGGGGGCGGAAGCTATAACTCGACCGACGATACCCGGTTCCACTTCGGACTCGGAAGCGAAGGGACGATAAATAGAATAGAAGTCCTTTGGCCAAGTGGCTTACGACAGGAGTTTCGCGGGATTCAGGCCGATGCGATCTACGAGATCAAAGAAGGCGAACCCATTCGCAAGACCACACCGCTGCCAGCGTTATGAGCAACGCGACAGCCGATATACGGTATCGAAAATATATCTGGGGCGCAGTCTTGGCAGATCCGAGAACGCTTGCGGATACAGGGAGACGCAGCCTTTCGGGAGACGCAGCGGCGGAAATTGAATTGACGTACAGGGGGAAGTGAGAAGGCGCCCGCTTCAGAAGGCGGGCCGCCAGTGCTAGCCAAGACGCGGCGGCCACGCGCTCGCCGCCTCGTGCGCAACCGGCTTCGACCCTGACTGGGAACGTGAAGACGAATTATTGCGGGTTTGCGCCGGCGTTTGGCGGCGCTCTGGCGGCTGTGAGCTTGCGGTGGATCTCAAACTCTTTCTGGGCTTCGTCCTTTTGACCGGCAGAGTTCAGAGCAGTCGCAAGAGCGAAATGTACTGACCCGTCAAACGGCAACATTCGCTCCGCGCTCCGGAGTTGAGCGATTGCCTCATCATACTTTCTTAGGGTAATCAGGCAGTACCCCGAACCGAGATAAGCTTCCGCCAAGTTAGGGTCAAGTTTCGTGGATTCGGCGAATTGGACAATGGCTTCGTCGCAGTCCCCGCTCTTACGGGCCAACTCGCCAAGGATGTAGTGCGCACCGGCATTCTTCGGATCAATCTCCAGTTCCTTTCGGAACTCCTGCGTCGCAAGTTCAATAGTTTCGGGGCTGGCGTTCGGTTGCGACAACAAAGACCTTCCGAAAAGAAAATGGAGTCCGGAAGTATTGGGCTCTTTCTTGATCATTTCCTCATATTCGTGGCGAGCCTGATCCCAGTTACCCTGCATCTCAAAGGCCTCAGCCATGAGCTTATGAGCGGCAATGGATTGGGGAGCCATCCTGCCGAGATCCTGAGCCGTTCGCGTCGACAGGTCGGAATAGGCGTGCACGAGGATAAACAGGATATCGGGATCCTGAGGGAATTCCTTGTGCAGCAGTTCAATGAAGGAAGTAGCGGCGTTGCGATCATCGGTCGCCAGAGTGCAGCGCAAGCCCAGGACCCCGGCGTTCTTGCGAAGTTCAGCGGCATTGCTGGAAGTACTGACCGCCCGCTTCAAGGCAGGTATGGCTTCCTTGCACCGGCCCTGTTCTGCTGCTTCCATCGCCTTTTCGGGGGTCATGGGCATTTTGGCGGTCGCTGCGGGCGGGGCGGATTGCGCAAAGAGCAGGAGCCAAGGAAAGAAAAGACCAAGCGCAAAAGATGCGATTCTGAAACGAACAAGCTGTCTCGACATATCGTGGCGGGTTTGGGTTGCCATTCCTCAGTCCGCAGTTCTCGACAAAAAGAAAATGAGGCAGGCGGGGGTGAGCGCCTGCCTCATTATACGGGGTTTATTTCCCGCTAGTAGTAAAGCTTTAACGCGAACTGAATGTTTCTTGGAGGCTGGGCACTGGTGACTTGCCCCATGGTTGATCCAAGACTCATCTGCGGTGCGTTGGGTTGCACGTGGTTAAAGGCGTTGATGAAGTCGGTCCGGAATTGTAGCTTAAACCGCTCCGTAAGTTGAAAGTCCTTGTGCAGACTCGCGTCGATGTCAGTGTAGTGCGGCCCGCGGACTCCAGCGAGCTGAGGAGCACAATTGCCGAATTGCCCCACGGCGGGATTGGTGAAGTTGCCGTTGTTGGTGAACCACTGGAAGCCGCCGACACCTGGGGTGCTGATCGGCGTTTCGCCCGTGATTGTCGGAAGCCCATTGCAATCCGCCCGCGACCCGCGGGAGAACGTCCCGGTATTGTCGGCTGCTCCGTAAACAGGTTCCGGGAAGCCAGTGTGGAAGGAAACGATGGGGCTGACCGACCAGCCGCCAACGACGGCGTTCGCCACTTTGTTCATGTTGCTGCCAAACTGCCTGCCACGACCGACAGGGAGCTCATAGACGGCATAGGCTGAGATGATGTGGGTGGCATCGTAGTAGCAAGGCGCCCATTCCGCCTTGGGATCGTAGATATTCTGCCAATAGGCAGAAGCACTCAGAGCGTTGTTCCAAGCTCCGTAGTAGCCGGTGCTGTTCGACATGCACTTGGAGTAGGTGTAAGACACCTGAAACTGCAAGCCCTTGCTCATCTCTTTTTGGAGGATGGCCTGCAGCGAATTGTACATCATGGTGCCGTTCGACTGAGTGCCACCGGTTTGCGTCGCAATCGTATTGTAGAACGTCGGGTTCGCCGCGAAGAACGGGCTCGGAGCGGTACATGGCGGAGTCGCGCATTCTGAATTTGGCAGCAGCTCCCTCTGAGTGTAGGAGAACGGCACCATCAAGTGCACCGCACGCTGACCGACATAACCGATCTGGAAAGTGGTATTTCCCAAGAACTGGTGCTGCACGGCCAGGTTCCACTGATCGTCGATTGCCGGCTGAACGTTCGGGTCCCACAGGTCGAGAATTGCGCCGGCAAAGCAGGAGTAGTTGACACAACTGCTGATCGGAGGAGTCGCTGGAATACCGTTCGAGCTCGTCGAACCCGGCAACGCTACGCTGTTGTAGACCGTATTGATTTGGGCCGGAGTGAACGGAGGGTTCTGCGGCAAACGCAGGTTGGTGCCGGTCCCTTCCAGGTAGGAAGAGACCGTGAACGCACCGCGGATCACTGTGTGGTTGCCGAGCATCGCGGGAGTCCAGGCAAAACCAACGCGCGGCTCAAAGTCCCTGCCACCATAGAAGCCGTTGTAGAGTGCTCTGCTGGCTCCATTCTGGTTGGCGAGTTCGACGGCGCCGGTCGCGAAGTTGTAATTGGACTGCTGGTCGTTGGTTTCGATCCAAGGAGTAAACGCCTGGTAACGCAAACCGAGGGTAAGGGTCAAGCGTTCCGTGAATTTCCAGGTGTCTTCCGCATAGATGCCGATGACATTGTTCGTCTGTCTCCAGGTCTTGCCCGTGCTGACGCCGCGGCCAATCGTGAAAGGTAGCCCAAGGAAGAAGTCAGCGCCACCGTCTCCGGCGCCGGTAGCGGAACCACCGATGGTGTTGCTGGTAAACCTCCCGTCAAAATCCATAAGGCCCAGTTCGCCATTGTTTCCTGGGTAGAAGGTTTTGATGATGTTGTGAAGATATTGGCCGCCGAACTTGAACGTGTGGCGACCATGGCTCCAGGTTACCGCATCTTCGGCCTGCCAGACCTGATCGTCGAAGTTCTCTCCGGTTTCCGCATTCCCCAAATTCGAAACGGCGGTGGTGCTCAGGTTGATAGCAAGCAATCCATCGAGGCCAGCAGGATTACCATTACCGATACCAATGGAGTTGCCATATTGGCCGACGTTCGAGGCCCAGCTCGTGCCGTTGTTCAGAGTGATATGGCTCCAACCGAACCGGGCATCGTTCACAAGCGTGGGGCTGATGGATCTGGTCCAATCGCCGACGGTGTTATAAATCGGCGTAGTCGAAAATCCGTTTCCAAGCAACTCGTAGGAGTTCGTGGAGGGGTTGTTCTGGTAGGCCCGGGTGAATCGCCCTGATATGCTGTCTTTGTCAGAGACCTTATAATCGACCTTGATGTCACCTTGGTCAACGTTCTCTTGAGAACTCGAAGAATAAACGAAGTTATTCTGCAAGTTGGTATTGATCGGCGCCGGATAGAGCGAAGAGGCGAACAGCGCCTGCGCCACAGGGCTGATCATCGCCGAGGGGATCTGGTTGAACGGGAATGGCTGACGGACCGTTGCTGCAACCGAGGTAGAGGTACAGGGCTGACTGAAAGACACGCAAGGGTTGTACAATTGAACGTTTCCATTCTTGGTTGAAGTGCAAACGCCGGCGCCGTTGAACCCTGCTTGGCAAAGCTGGCCGAAGTTACCCTGGCGCTCGGCGGCCGAAAAAACAGTGGTTGTGGCCGACGAAGGCGGAGTGTCAAAACGCTGACCTTGATAATCGACAAAGAAGAATAGTTTATTCTTCAGAATCGGACCACCCAAGGTCGCGCCAAACATGTTCCAGCGGAGCGCCGCCTTGTGGAGTGGATCCCAAACTTTGCCGCCATCGGTGGTATTGAAATTGTTCGACCAAGTGTTCGCGTTTAAGACGTCGTTCCTCAGGAACTCCCAAGCATCGCCGTGGAAGCTGTTTGTCCCGGATTTAATGGTTGCGTTGACAATACCACCCATAAACTGGCCGAATTCCGCTGGAGCATTGTTGGTAATCAGGTTGAACTCTTCAATGGCGTCCGGGGCGGGGGTGTAGCCCAGCAGGTTATCGGAAACCTGGTTGTTGTCCATGCCGTCGAGCAAGAAGTAGTTGGCCTGCTCGCGGTTGCCGTTGATCAAAGGGCGTCCGCCATAGCCGCCGGTGTTGTTCCCGTTGTTGAAGCTGCTGGGATCGGTCGACACCGAGCCGGGAGCAAGAAGAGTCAACTGGACATAGTTGCGCGATGCGAGAGGCAGGTTGTCATTGGTCGCGGCGTCGATGACGGTATCGACCTGCGTTGTTTCCGTCTTGAGAACGGGAGCCGCGCCGGTCACTTCGATCGTTTGGCTAACCTGACCAACCTTAAGTTCGACATCAAAGCGCGCAACCTGGTTTACCGTCAGAGTGAATTGCGGATACAAAGCCGTCTGAAACCCGGACTTTTCGACGCGAAGGTCATAATTGCCAGCGGGAAGCTGGGCGATTCGATAGATGCCAGAGTCATTACTAACGCCCGTATAGCTGATGCCGCGATCCACGGACTTCGCTGTGATTGTGGCACCCGCTACAGCCGCACCGCTCGCATCCGTAACGGTCCCTGTAACAGATCCAGTCACTTCCTGAGCGAAAGTAGCACTCCCTCCGCAAACCAACACAACGACAGCAAGGCAACAAAGTGCCAAGGCCACCAACTGCAATTTCTTCATAAACATTCCTCCATGCTGACTCGTGGTCCACGAGCAGCCTCTCCCCGGCTTGGAAACAACTAGAGTCAACGGCAAGCACCCCAAATCAGCAAAAGCTGACGCACGCATTGAAGGTAGCTATATAGCACCAAGTAATGCTTGTCAAGCAGAAATTCTTAATTTATAAGAGAAACAAGACACGTGCACTATAGCACGGGTGGTCACACCCCTGTCGAGTAAGAAGGAGCACGCAGGAAGCGGTGCACTTGGCTGCGGCTGGGATCGAATCGGAAACCGCGGTGTGCCTGGCAGAAGAGGGGTAGCGCCATGGGTGTGAACCTTGGTTCCGGGGTTTCGTTCGAGAAAACCAACTTTGCATTGAGTTTCTTACGTCTTCGGGGTTCGTCGAGGAAAAGCAGATGCCGGTAAAATCCCGCAATGGAGTCCCTGCCTACCAAAGGATTCAAGGCGCAATCCAAAGAATCATCGCTTCTGGGGGTTTACGTCCCGGAGACGCCGTGCCTTCCGAGCGGGAGTTAGCCCGCATCCATGCGGTGAGCTTGATGACCGCGCGCCATGCGCTGGCGACCTTGGAACGAGAAGGCGTGGTCGAACGACGGCGCGGCGTCGGTACATTTGTTTCCACACCGAAGATCCATTTCAACAAGCTGATGAGCTATACGGAGCAGATGCGAAGCCGAAGCCTGACCGTCGGCTCGAGGGTGCTCTTCTCCGAGATTGTCGACGATGAACCCGAAGCGATGGCACGACTCTCGCTCGCGCCGAAAACTCACGTATTGAAGCTCGAACGCTTGCGCCACACCGCCGGCGAACCGTTTGCGCTCGAGACTTGTTACTTCTCAGCGAAACAATATGGCGGGCTGCTGTCAGAGCCGTTAGAGCGAGAATCGCTGTTTGGTATCCTGGAGCGCAGCTATGGAGTTGTACTCGGCTACGCCGATGAAGAGGTGGACGCAACCGCCGCCGATCCCCGCACAGCGGAACTTCTGGGCGTGCCCAGGCGCGAGCCGCTGTTGAGGATCAGGCAAGTGATCTACTCGACGAAGGGCACGGTGATTGTTTATGTGCTCGGGCTGTATCGCTCCGACCGGCACAACCTGGTGATTCGCCGCTTCCGTTAAGACGAAAAGCGATTCCCTGTTATTCGAATCTAGTTGGGGCGAGTGGCCGTCCAGTCGCCCGTTTTCCCATTCCCCGTCATCGTGCCCTTCATTGAGTCGCCATCGACAGTGCCCTTGTAGTCGAGCGGGACGCGAGTGGCGACATGGAAGGAAATATTGTTGCCCTCGACGGTTCCTTCGAGTGGGCCGGACTGCCGGGGACCTTTGAAAGTTCCGGTGATCTTGTTTCCGTCCTGCTTAAGAATGATGGTCTGTTCCGCGCTGCCGGCTCCGCCGCTTACGGAAACTTTCCACGTACCGGCTACCTTCGCCGGATCGTCTGCGGCGAACGCCAAACCGCAAGCGAACAAGAGACCTGCTACGAGACAAGGGGCCAGTAATTTTCGATTGATCTGGTTCATGAAATCCTCCGTGAAGTGAATCCGATCAGAAGTGAGAGAAAAAGAATGGAAGCGCCTGCCAGCCGGAGATCACTTGGTCATAAGGCGTTCAAGAAAAATGGCGGGATAGCAATGCAACGCTTCCAAATTGGGCGATGGCCAATTTAACATCGAGCCACAGCGCGAGCAACGATTTTCTACACTTTCGGAGCGGCCAAATTCGATTGACAAAACCGAAGACCGGGATATAAAGTCCGCGGCAAGTTGAAGCGATTAAGGGATATGTCCGTTTGAGACGACCGCTGTTTTCGCCGTCCCGAAAACAGACTGTTCACACGCAAAATCCGTCAGGAGTCGGTGTTGAAAATCTTTGGTTGGAGCTTCCTTTTTCTTCTGACGGTCTGGTGTGTGCCCACGCTCGCCCAGGATAGCGCGCCCACAGAAGAAGAAACTCTCACTCTCGATCAGGCTCTGTCCATCGCTCAGGGGAATAACCGTCAGATCAAATTAGCGAAGCAAGGCGAGTTTTCCGCAAACGACCAGATTCTTGCGGCGCGCACGCAGAGATACCCGCAATTCAACGTGCAATTGACGGGTGGGGGCCTGCTGACGCCGGTGACCGTCACGTTCGATCAAGGGGTATTTGGAACGGTGGATGGAGTACAGATCCCGAACGAGAATAAGGCCATTACGACTGGGGTAAAGGCGACCGGAATGGCTGTTGTGCAAGCCTATCAACCGCTGTCCCAGCTCTACAACATTCGTTTGAATATCGACGCGCTGCAAGTGGGCAAAAAACTCGCCGAAGAACAGACGCGTCAGCAGCGGCAGCAGACGACCAACACGGTGAAAGACGTTTATTACTCGTTGCTGCAGACGCAGAGTGCGCTCGACGCCGCGGAGGAAAACGTAAAGTCGCTCCGCGAGATTGATCGAACGACGGACGAGTACTTGAAGGAAAAGACGGTGCTCGCGTACCAAAGCACTGGAGTGAAAACGCAGCTCGCGCAGGCCGAGGTGCAGGTAATGACGCTGCAGGATACGTTGGATTCTCAGAAGGAAAACCTGAATTCCCTTCTTGCGAGAGACATTCGGACCAGGTTTCGTCCCGCGGCGGTTCCAGATGAACTGCCGGAGGAATCGAATCTGGACGCGGCGCGTCAAAAGGCGCTGGACAACCGCACGGAGATTCGTCAAGCCAAATTGAAGTTGGATCAAGCGGTCTATTCACGGCGGATTCAGAAAGCCGCGTACATTCCTGAAGTTGGCGTCCAGTATCTCTTCTTTTCGCCGTTTAGCATTCAGGGCTTGCCGAATTACATCAACACGGTTGGAATCAATTTCAAGTGGGATTTGTACGACTGGGGATACAAACGGCATTTGATGGATGAAAAGCAGAGAACGATTGAGCAGAGTACCTTGACTTTGACGGAAACGCAGAGCCAGGTGGCCGTCGATCTCGGAAATCGATTCCGGAAACTGCGCGAAGCGCGCGCCACCATCAAGGTGGCACAACTAGCGCAGCAAGCGGAGAAAGAAAAACTTCAGATCATTTTGGACCAATACAAACAAAAGGCAACGCTGCTGACAAATGCCTTGACGGAACAGGCCAACATGGCGCAGGCCAACGCGCAGTACATTCAGGCGGTGGCGAACTTCTGGACGGCGCGCTCCGATTTCGAGAAGTCGCTCGGTGAGGATTAAGAGATGCTTCGCAGGACAGCGGGGAAAAAGGTTGCGGCCGTGCTGTGTTGCGCGCTCTGCGGACTTTCGGTCGGCTGTTCGGCCGAGAAAAAACCCGCCGAGAATCCGCCGACCCCGGTCGTGGTCACGCCCGTCGAGTCCTATTCGGGCGATGAAGCGGTTAACTACTCGGCGAGCCTGGTTCCCTACACGCAAGTGTCACTGGCGTTCAAATCGAGCGGGTATGTAACAAAGATCTTGCAGCGCACTGGAGCGGACGGGCGCGTTCGGAATATTCAGCAAGGGGATTATGTGAAGAAGGGAACGGTCCTCGCGACGGTTCGACAAGACGATTACCAACACACCGTGGAGCAATATACCGGACAAGTGGAACAAGCCAAGGCCGGCGCGCAAAAGGCGCAGCAAGACTTCGCTCGGGCAAAGGCGTTGTACGCGGCGAATGCCATGACGCAACCCGACTATGACGGCGCGAAGGCTCAGAATGATTCGGCGCAGGGCTCACTGGTGACCGCACAAGCCGCGCTCACCCAGGCGCTGCAAGCCTTGGCGGATTGCGAGTTGCGAGCCCCGACGGATGGCACGATCCTTGGGCGCAACATAGAAATCGGCGCGCTCGTGGCTGCGGGGACGACGGGATTCACGTTGGGAGATATCCGCCTTGTAAAAGCGGTCTTCGGCGTGCCCGATACCGTCCTCAGCACGGTGAAGCTGGGAAAAAAGCAAGCGGTGGCGACAGAGATTTTTCCGCAGGAATTTATTGGGCAGATCACGGCGATTTCTCCGCAAGCCGACCAGAAAAGCCGGACTTTTCAGATCGAAGTAACGTTGCCGAATGAAAAGGAATTGTTGAAGGCTGGCATGGTGGCAACCCTGGACCTAGGGCAAGCAAACGTGCGCCGCGCCGCACTGGTTGTGCCATTGAGTTCCATCGTATCCGTGAACGACGGAACAAGGACGTTCAGCGTGTTCGTGGTGAATCAGGAAGGCGGGAAAGACGTGGCGCGGCGAAAGAACGTGACACCAGGCGATGCCTACGGGAACAAAGTGTCCATCGTCAGCGGCGTTTCGCTCGGCGAAAAAGTGATCTCTAGCGGCGCTCCTTTGCTTGTCGACGGGGAAATGGTGCGAGTCATTCCCTAGGCCGGAGCCGGGTTGAGAACAGTCCATGGCACACCGCACTGATAGCGACTACATCCAAAACGAACACAATACCGCGCGGTTTTTCGTCGAGAACCGGCAAATCTCTTGGATTCTTTTGATCGCGACGGTGGCAATGGGAGTTTACGGCTACACCCAGATGCCGAAGCGCAAGGATCCGAACATTCCGGTGCGCGTGGCTTCGGTTATTACACAATGGCCCGGAGCAACGGCGCAGCAAGTCGAACAACTGGTGACACGCCCGATCGAATCGACGATTGCGGAGAATTCGCACATCCGGGCCCCCATGGGAGCCGACTTCGGATTGAAATCTCTTTCCATGCCTGGCTTGTCTATTATTCAGGTCCAGCTTGCAGATACCATCACGGATTCGAAAAAAGAATTCAGCGATATCAATCTGAAGTTGAATTCGCTGAGCCTGCCGCAAGGGGCGGGACCGATCAAGTTCAATAGTGACTTTGGCGATACGGCCGCGCTGATGCTGACGGTGGCGAGCCCGCTCGAGAACCCTACGGCAATTTCCGTGCGAGCACACGCGATTGAAAATGCCATTACCAAAGTTCGTAGCCAGCGCAAGGGACAATCGGCGGGAACGCCAGTATCCATCGTGACATGTTTCCCGGAATCCGTGCCCACGCAATCGGTCGGCCGCGCTATGCGCCTGTTCGTGCAATATGCTGGGGACCAGGGATTGCTGTCCAAGCCAGAGTTGTTTGGGGGGCCGGGCTTTGTAGTTGCGGACGGTTTTACAAATCAAGATGACGCGACGCTTTATGCCGCCGGCCGCACGTTCGTGCAAACCCGATTGCACGAGTCCGAGGTTCATCCGGACGCGTGGCCGCCGATTCTGGTTCATGACCCGAGCCAACTAGGCCCGACTCTCGCTGCAAATCCAGGCAACAAGTACACCTACCACGAGCTGGACAACTTCACGGATTTGCTTTCGCGCGCACTGCGAGGGGCTCCCGAGGTTTCGCGCGTGGACACGTCGGGAGTCCTGGCCGAACAGATCTATCTCGATTATTCACAAGAGCGGCTGGCTTCGTACGGACTGCAGCCCTCGAACCTGAAGAGCATCCTGAACGCCCGCAACATCACGCTTCCCGGTGGAACGCTCGAGGTCGGCTCGAAGAACATTATCATCGACCCATCGGGAGAATTCGCCAAACCGGAAGACATCGGAAGCGTCATTGTCGGCACCTCGAGTTTTGGAGCGGCCGTGTATCTGCGCGACCTGGTGGATATTCGCAGCGGGTATCAAAGCCCTGCCCGCTATCTGAACTACTACACATGGAAAGGGCCGCAAGGGAAATGGCAACGGACACGGGCGGTGACGTTGTCCGTGCAAATGCGCGAAGGGGAACAGGTCGACCGGTTCGCCAAGGATGTGCAGGCGAAATTGGCCGAGACCAAGCAATTGTTGCCGGCGGACCTTACCATTGCAGCCACGTCCGATCAGCCGCGACAAGTCAAAGAAAACGTCGACCTGTTCATGGACGCGCTGTATGAAGCCATCGCGCTGGTGGTGATTGTTTCCCTTGTTGGGTTCTGGGAGTGGCGCTCGGCGCTGCTGATGGCGCTGTCGATTCCGATCACGCTGGCGATGACGTTCGGCTTCGCGCATCTTCTCGGGATCGACTTGCAGCAGGTCTCCATCGCGACGTTGATTATCGCCTTGGGCTTACTTGTCGATGATCCCGTTGTCGCCGGTGACTCCATCAAACGCATGCTGGCGGAACATCATCCGCCGGTGATCGCGTCGTGGCTCGGCCCGACCCGGCTGGCGCACGCGATTCTTTTTGCGACGATCACGAACATCGTCGCATACATTCCTTTTCTGTTACTGACCGGCACTACGGGCGAATTTTTGTTCAGCTTGCCGGTGGTGATGACTTGCGCGCTGGTAGCGTCACGCCTCGTTTCCATGACGTTCATTCCCTTCCTTGCTTGCTATTTACTTCGCCGAACGAAGAAAACGGCACAATCCATGGAAGAGCGGCGAAGCCAGGGTTTCAGCGGGTTTTACTACCGTGTGGGGAAATTCGCCATCGATCACCGGTGGCTGGTGTTCGCCGGTTCCCTTCTCTTTCTGGTCCTCGGCGTTTTCGTGGGACATCAATTGAAGACGCAATTTTTCCCTGACGATGTTCAATACTTATCGTTCATGGACGTATGGCTTCCGAACGACGTGCCGCTCTTCGTGACGAATCAAACGGCATTGCAAGTGGAGCATGCGATCCGCGCCACTACGGCCAAGTACGGTCACGAGCATCCCGGCAAGGATGGCAAACCTCGAGAGGTGCTGAAATCCATCACCACGTTTGAGGGAGGAGGAGGACCGCGGTTCTGGTTTTCCGTGACGCCGCAACTCCAGCAACTGAATTATGCTCAGATCATCGTTGAGCTCTATGAAAAAGAAGATACGCCGAAGTTGGTCGGGCTGCTGCAGTCGGCAATTTCACAGACGGTCGCCGGCGCGCGCGTGGATGTGCGGCAGCTACAGACGAATCCTGTCGATTATCCAGTGGAGCTGCGCGTGACCGGTCTTGCCGACGTGAATCCGCTGGAAGAAGAAAAAGACATTGCGAATCTGCGTTCGATTTCATCCAAAGCCGCTGCGATTTTGAGCGCGGTGCCCAACGCCGCCCGGGTGCGCGACGATTGGGGCCAGGATGGATTTGAGATCACGCTGAAAGTCGATGCGGATCGAGCCAACCTGGCGGGAGTGACTAATCAGGACGTGGCGCAATCGTCCAGCACAGCGTTGAATGGCTCGGGCGTCACTACTCTGCGCCGCGGCGATCAGCAGATTCCCGTTGTTTCGCGGTTGCGCATGGAGGAGCGCGCGAGCCTCTCCGATATCCAGAATCTTTATGTGTATTCCTCGTCCTCGAACAGTAAGGTTCCGCTGCTGTCAGTCTCCTCGATCGAAAATATCATTCAAGGGTGGCGCATCCGGCATCTGGAGCACTTTCGAACCATTTCCGTCCAGAGTTTCACCATGCCGGGCACGCTTCCGTCCGAAGTTTTTGCCGCGGCCGCGCCGCAACTGGCGGAACTGCGCAAGACGCTTCCTCCTGGTTACAGCATCAATGTGAGCGGAGAACAGGCCAAGCAGGAACAGGGGTTCAGGAATTTGGCGATAGTCATGGCCGTTTCGATTGCGTTGATTTTTCTGGCGCTGGCATTTCAGTTCAAGCACGCCGTTAAGCCTATCCTGGTTCTGGCTGCCGCGCCGTACGGCATTGTGGGTGCCTTGTTTGCGCTGTACTTGATGGGTTCGTCGTTCGGGTTCATGGCGTTTCTAGGCATCGCCAGTTTGATTGGCGTGATTGTGAGCCACGTGATTGTGCTGTTCGATTTCATCGAGGAAATGCACGAAAAGGGCGAGCCGCTGGAACTGGCACTGTTGGACGCTGGCATCGTGAGATTGCGGCCGGTGATGATCACGGTGGGGGCCACGATTCTAGCGCTCTTCCCGCTGGCCATGCACGGCGGGCCGCTTTGGCAGCCGCTTTGTTACGCGCAAATCGGAGGACTCGGCGTGGCAACATTTATTACGTTGCTGCTGGTTCCGGTGCTTTATTCGATTTTTGTTCTGGACCTAAAAATCGTGAAGTGGGAAGGTTCGACAGAACGCCACGACGCAAGTGGGGCTTCGAGTCGGAAAGGTGAACTGCATTGAGATTTGTGCGACGGGGGTCTTTGATGCTTTTCGCCACGCTTCTGTTGGCCGGCGCCGTGTTTTCGCAAACATCGACGCCTCCGGCGAAAGCGGGCGTGGACGTGATCCATGAGATGAGCGCTGCGTTCGAGTCTTTGGTCAAGCGTGTGTCTCCGGCGGTAGTAGAAGTGCTGGTCACCGGATACGGCACTGGTGAAGAGGATGAAGACGACAAGAGCAGCCCCAGCCCGTTTGGGCGGGAACGCAGCCTCGGTTCTGGAGTGCTTATCGATCCGGACGGATACATTGTTACGAATTTTCACGTGGTGAAAGGCGCCGATCGCGTACGCGTGGTGCTGACGCCGCCCGTTGGTCCAGACGGGGAAGCACCGGCGATGTTGAAGTCCAAAGGGCGCATTCTGAACGCGCGCATTGTGGGAGTCAGCAAGACGATTGACCTGGCAGTGTTGAAGGTCGAAGCGACAGGACTACCGACGCTTCCGTTCGCTCACTACGATCGCCTGCATAAGGGAGAAGTTGTTTTGGCGTTCGGCAGCCCGGAGGGGTTGGAAAATTCCGTGACGTTTGGCCTGGTGAGTTCCGTACTCCGGCAGCCTGATCCCGATGATCCGATGGTGTACATCCAGACCGATGCGGCGATCAATCCGGGGAATAGCGGCGGGCCATTGGTGGACGTCGAAGGCGAGGTCGTCGGGATCGACACGTTTATTTACACGAAGTCAGGCGGGAACGAGGGAATCGGCTTCGCGATCCCAAGCGGGATTGTCCGCTATGCGTACGAGCAGATTCGGAAATATGGGCGTGTGCGCCGCCGGACGATTGGCGCGGATCTGCAATCGCTGACGCCAGATCTGGCAGGTGGATTGGGGTTGACAGAGACGCCTGGCGTGGTTGTTGCCGACGTGGACGAAAGCGGTCCGGCTTCGCGCGCCGGACTGCGGGTCGGGGATGTCATCGAGTCCATCGATGGAATGCCTGTGGACAATGTGGCGCTTTTTACCCTGAGCCTCTATTTGCGGGCTACTGGCGACAAAGTGGGCCTGCAAATTGTGCGGGGAAGCAGGCGACTCGAACTGCAGGTTCCGGTGCTTGAACCTATGCACGATCTCAGCCGGCTTTCGGATCTCTCCAACCCGGCAACCGACCTGCTGCCACGACTCGGCATTATCGGGAGCACGATCAACCGTGAGATTGAAGAGCTTGTGGGACCGCTGCGAATTCCGTCGGGCGTTCTGGTGACCGCGACTGTGGCGAATCGACTCGCCGTGGATTCAGGTTTGCAGGAAGGCGATGTCATCCACGCCTTCAATCGAGTGCCCATCAAAACGATGGATGAGCTTCGCACGGAATTCGGGAAGCTTAAACCTGGCGATCCCGCGACGATGCAAGTGGAACGGAATGGCAAGCTGACCTTCCTGACATTCGAAATGGAATAGGCGCGCCAGAATAGATGAGCTTCCGGGCGCGCGGATTCGGTGTCCAAGCTTTGTTAATAATCATTAATTAGTTCTTGAACAAGCGATTGTTTGTTGGTATTTTCGCGATGAAGCTGAGTTCGTGAGGATTTCGAGCGCCACACTAGCCTAACGCACAATCAGCTTTGGTTTTTCGTTTCAGCCCGTACCCGCAGCGCGGTTGACCCTGGCCGCCATGGCCATGGAGGTTTGCACCATGCTCCCCGTTCGACGATTCTCTCTGTTGGTGGCCCTGCTGCTTTTCGGCTTGCCCAGCGGCGCTTGCGCGCAGGAGAGGACGCCACGATTCCGGGTGGTTGCCTTGGCGGAGCATGGAGGAATACACAAACCGTTTGTCGACGCGGCCAAGCTTTGGCTGGGAAAATTCGCAGAAGAAAACAGTTTTGCGGTCGACTATATCGAAGACACGGAAAAGGTCAATGACGACTTTCTGGCGCAATACAAACTGTTCATGCAGTTGAACTATCCTCCCTACAATTGGACCGATACCGCGAAGGCTGCGTTCATCAAATACATTGAAGAAGGAAGAGGAGGGTGGATCGGGTTTCATCACGCGACCTTGCTCGGAGAATTTGACGGCTTTCCGATCTGGCCGTGGTTCCGCGATTTCATGGGGGGCATCCGGTTCAAAAATTACATTGCGACGTTCGTTACCGGCACAGTCACGATCGAGGACAGGAATCATCCGGCCATGAAGGGCGTTCCGTCTCCCTTTGTGATCGAGAATGAAGAGTTTTACACGTACGATAAGTCGCCGCGACCGAATGTGCATGTGCTGGCCAGTGTGGATGAGAAGACGTACACGCCGACGACGGACCTCAAGATGGGAGATCATCCCGTGATTTGGACGAACGACCACGTAAAGGCTCGCAACATTTATATTTTCATGGGCCATCATGGGGAGCTGTTCCAGAATGCGGCGTTCACGCAGATCGTGAAGAACTCCATCCTCTGGGCTGCCGGTCATTAGGAGCATCCGTACCATGAAGCAGGACCATTTTGCGTCTGTAATACGCCGTTTCTGCGCGATTGTCTTTTTCCTCTGCCTGTGCGCTGGCGGCGCGGTGGCACAGAAGCCCGCATTTCGAGCTTTAGCTTTTTATTCCATCAACGTGGAGCCCGACCATGTGCGCACGGGCAATGAGGGACTGGCTTTCTTCCGCGACCTGGCGGCGAAGAACAATTTCGTGTTCGACATCACGACGGATTGGGACAAACTCAACGACAATGATTTAAAGCCGTATCAAGTGATTTTGTGGATTAACGATTTTCCCCACACTGACGCACAAAGGGCGGCATTCGAGAAATATATGGAGCATGGCGGCGGTTGGCTGGGACTGCACATCGCCGGGTACAACGACGAATCGACAAAGTGGCCGTGGTTCGTGGATTTTCTGGGCGGGGCGGTGTTTTACACGAACAATTGGCCGGTCCAGAAAGCGAAAATGGTCGTCGACGATCGGACGCATCCCGTAACGGCGGGGATGCCCGAGAGTTATGTCGCTCCTTCGAATGAGTGGTACCAATGGAAGCCCAGTCCGCGGCTGAACAAGAGTGTTCGAGTTCTCGTGACGCTCGATCCTTCCAACTATCCGATCGGCGTCAAGGATGTGATTACTCACGGCGACATGCCCATCGTGTGGACCAACACGAAATACAAGATGGTTTATATGAACATGGGCCATGGCGAAAATGTTTTCGGCGACGCCACACAAAACAAACTGTTCGCCAACGCGATTATGTGGCTGGGAAGAAAGAAATAGTTGGCCGCGATGATGGATGGCTGCAGATGAAACTGATCCGCTTGGCAATGTTTGCGCTAGCGCTGGCCCTCGCGCTCGATGCGCTCGGTGTTCGCGGCTCCGCTCAGGCTCCAACCGACACACATCCGAGGAAGCGCTTGCTTGTCATCGGCGAAGAAAAAGGCTACCGGCATGAGTCGGTTTCTCACTCCGTGGCCACCATCGAACGGATAGGCAAGGAATCGGGATTATGGGACACCACGATTCGCACCGATACGGAAGCGCTTACCAAGAAAAAGTTGGAGTACAACGCGAAAAACCTGAATGATTTTGACGCGGTACTTTTCTATACCGGCGGCGACCTCGAAATGAACGACGAGCAGAAGGCGGCGCTCATATCGTTCGTGCATGACGATGGCAAGGGTTTCGTGGGCGTGCATAGCGCGACGATCACGTTCACTAGTTGGCCGGAGTATGGGGAGATGATCGGCGGCTATTTCGACGAGCATCCGTGGGGGACGTTCGATGCGCCCATCATCGTGGAAGACCCAGACTTCCCAGGAATGCAGCAATGGGGAAAGTCGTTCGTTCTGCGCGACGAGATTTACCAACTGAAGGATTTTTCGCGAGACGAGGTCCGCGTGTTGATGCGGCTGGACGCTTCCAAACTGGACCTGAACAATCCACGGGTTCATCGCAAGGATCAGGACTTCGCGGTTACCTGGGCGAAGCAATATGGCAAGGGGCGCGTGTATTACTCGACGCTCGGGCATGTGGAGCAAAACTGGGATGATCCGCGGCTTCAGAAAATGTATCTGGAAGCCATCAAGTGGGCGATGGGGCTGGTGAACGCCGATGTAACTCCGCGGCCGCGGCCAGCAGCCGCGGTTCGTTGAGCGTAAGATTGAATTTGAGCTAGCTATCGTGGAGGTCCGGATTCAATGTGGCGTGCGATTCTATTTTTCTTGCTGATATCTCCGGCGTGGGGACAAACGACACATCCGATCCTCGTTTTGGGATCACCAGCACCTGATTTTGCGTTGCCCGGTGTCGATGGAAAAATCCACCGCCTGAGCGACTATGCTTCCAGCCCGGTCCTCGCGGTTGTGTTCGCCTGCAATCACTGCCCGATTTCGCAAATGTACGAGCAGCGCATCCAGCAACTGCAGGATGATTACCGGGGCAAGGGCGTGAGTGTTGTCGCGATCCAGCCCAATGATCCGAAGGCTATCCGCATCGACGAACTGGACTCTTCCGACACCAGCGACTCGCTGGATGAAATGAAGATACGCGTCGAGTACAAGCATCTGCGCTATCCCTATCTCTACGACGGCGACACGCAATCGGTCACGCGCGCCTACGGTCCGCAAGCTACTCCGCACATTTTCATCTTCGATAAGGAGCGCCAGCTCCGCTACGAAGGCCGCATTGACAACAGTTATCGCATCGAGCAGGTGAAAACGCAGGACGCGCGGAACGCCATCGATGCGCTGCTGGCGGGCCGTGAAGTGGAAGTGAAGCATACAGGCGTGTTTGGGTGCTCCACCAAGTGGCAGGAAAAGGCGGCGGCGCGGGAAGCGGCGATCAAGAAAATTGAAGAGCAACCGGTGAATTTGGAAATGGCTACAGCCGAGGATCTGAAGAAACTCCGCGCCAATCCCACGAAGCACATGCTGCTGGTGAGTTTTTGGGCCACCTGGTGCGGTTCGTGTATCGATGAGTTCACCGATTTTCAGGATACGTTCCAGATGTATAAGGTCCGTGATTTTGATTTGGTCACCGTGGCGGCCAACATGCCCGACGAAAAAAACAGCGTGATGAAAATGTTGGAGAAAAAGCATGCCACCAGCCGCAATTTGCTTTTCGCGTCCGACGATACGGCGGCGTTGCAAAAGGCGTTTGATCCTGCGTGGGAATCGGCGGTTCCTTACACCGTGCTGATCGATGCCGACGGGAAAATCCTCTATACGAGAATCGGAAGCGTGGACATGCTAGAGCTTCGCCGCACGATCCTGGCATATCTGCCGTCGGACTACATCGGCTTCAATCGCTATTGGCAGGCGGGCGTGGCGCAATCCGAGACAAGCAAGACCGGTGAGCAGTAGGTCGTTCGGTGCCTGTTTTCTGGCAGTTTTGACTGGTTGTCAATGTCAGAGCTGACCAGATTCTCGTGATACGTTTGCCTTGAAAAAACGCCCGCCTCAGAAGGCGGCCGCTACATGGTCTTGCTACGCTTGCGAGCGATTTAGGGTTGCTTCTTTTCTTTTTGCATCCCGTCTTTTGCTTTTTGCAGGCTGATTTCCAGGGCCGCGGCCCGGTCCACTGCTTCGCGCAAGGCTTTGCGCCATTCGTCCGGAGAGTACAGTGGATCGCGTTCCCCCTTGCGGCGCGCCACTTTCAAACCGAAAGCGATACCCGCGGAGAAAATTTCGACAATTTCCGGATCAGCGACCGCCCACGCTTCGCTTTGGCGGCCTTCGGCTTTCCAGCTTTCCGTCATTCTTTGCTGCTCCGCCTTCATCTCGGCAAAGCTGCTTCTTCGGTTCATTTCCGCCTCCGGAGGGACGAGTGCAGTGTGGCAGGAGTGGCGGGAAGCCGCCCACCGTACTAAAGGACAGGTGTGCCGAATCGATTTGCTTTTGGAGGTCAGCGCGGCCCACCATCGAGCTTTCCTAATACAGCAGCAGTTTCAGGCGGTCTGGGGTTGCCGGTCAGCAATTGCCGGAATGGAGAGGCGTTGGGGCGAACCGGGCGCCTTCTGGAGGATGGGAGACTCAAAGTACTTCCAGGATAGCTTGGCAATCCCAACGGAGAGCAATAGGGCGATCGGGGCGACGGTGAAATCCAGCCACAGGTGGTCGCCAAAACGAGTGTGCAGGATGAAACGAAAGATCATCCAGAGAATGCCCCAGTGAATGAGGTAGAGGCAGTAGCTGATTTTTCCAAATTCGCGCATGGCTTCAGAGCAAAGAAACCTGCCAAATCCGGATTGAGGACGGCAAAGCAGATAGACAATCAGGCAGAGGCAGGAGACTTCGATTGCTGTCCGGCCGAAAGCGACGCTCAGGAAACGGCAGTAGTTGACATCCGCGCCGGCCATCCAGGACAGCAGAATGGCGATTCCCGAACTGGCAAACATTCCCCATCGAAAAAGGGACAGATGTTCGTGTATCCACGCGCGGAGTTCCAAAGAATGCCAAGCCATCGCGAGCAGCATCCCCATGGCCAGCGCATCGGCGCGGCAGGGTGGCCAAATGCGCGCCGCGATATCGGCCCAATCGTCCCGGTGACCGATGAATCTGAAAAGCACACCACGAAAGAGCGGTGCCAGAAGAATAACGGCGAAGAGGGCCTGGACCAGGCGGCGGGAACTTAGGCGGCGGACGCAGAATGGAGCGAGCAGATAAAAATGCTCTTCCACCACCAGGCTCCATGTTGGCGCGACAATAAAGGTGCTTTCGATGATGGAGGTGGAGAAGTTTTGGAAGAGGAAGAAGAACGAGGCCAGATAAAAGGCGCCGCTGAAGCCTTGCGGCACGACCAACCCCCAGCCCTGGCCCACAAAGTAAAGGATAGAGAAGAGAACGATCCACACGTAGTACAACGGAAGAATGCGAAAGAACCGCCTTCGATAAAAGGTCTGGTAATAGGAAGGCGCATTCCGCGTTGCCAGAAGGATGCCCCCAATCAGGAAGCCGGAGAGGATAAAGAAGAGATCCAGAGACAGGGGGCTCATTTCCAAAAGACGAATCGCACGATTCAGCCAAGGCAGCCTCCAGGAAGGGCCAGCCAAGTAATGAGCGATGGCGACGCCGAGCGCGGCAAAGCCTCGCATCCCGTCCAACACGGGAAAACGAGTGCCCTTTCTAGAGGTTTGGGGAGTAGTTTGGGACTGCGCTTGCTCCGCTTCGCTGGGGCAAGCCGGCAGATTTGACTGACTCAGGCGCATTTATCCCTTTTAAATTGGGGTAGAATACCGAAAAGTGAAATTTCGAATCACAAACAGGATGCGCGGGGCAGACACTTTGCGTGAATAGAGCGCAGGTACCAGCGGGTACAAACGGAGGGGCTATAACTGGCTGATTTGGACTTACTCCACACGCCGCCGCGTCTTTGAGCTAACCATGCCAAATAGCCAAGCGTAGGAGGGGACAGGCGCCTCAGTATAAGATTGCGCCGCGGCGTGACTCACAGACGCGAATACGACGGCGTTGTCATTGGTTCAGGGCCGAACGGTTTGGCGGCCGCGATTGTGCTTGCTCGCGCCGGAAAATCCGTCCTCGTCTGCGAAGCCCAGGAACAAATCGGTGGCGGGACTCGCTCGCAAGCTCTGACGCTGCCTGGTTTCACGCACGATGTTTGTTCGGCCGTACATCCCATGGCTGTAGCGTCGCCCTTCTTCCGCACGCTTCCCCTTCGCGACCACGGGCTCGAATGGGTTCATCCAACGTATCCGCTGGCTCATCCTTTGGACGACGGATCCGCTGCGCTCTTGGAGAATGACCTTGAGAAAACGTGCCAATCCTTAGGCGCCGATGCAAAGGCTTATCGACGCCTTGTGGGAACTCTGGCGGCAAACTGGAATCTTTTGGAGAATTCCATCCTGAGCCCGATTGGCTTTCCGGATCATCCTCTGCTCATGGCTCGCTTTGGTCTGAATGCAATACAGCCCGCGGCTCGTTTCGCTAAATCGCATTTTGGATCCGAGCCAGCTCGCGCCCTTTTCGCTGGCCTGGGAGCGCATTGCCTCATGCCGCTCGAGTGTTGGGGAACTGCGGCGTTCGGTCTGGTGTTAGCGGCTCTCGCACATGTGGCCGGCTGGCCTATCGCGAAGGGCGGCTCGCAACGGATCGCGGACGCCATGGCATCGTATCTGAGCTCCTTAGGCGGAGAGATTGTTACCGGAGTGCGCGTTCGCTCACGAAAGGAGCTGCCGCGTTGCCGCGTAGTCCTCTGCGATGTCTCGCCGCGCGGCCTGCTGGAAATTGCAGGTGAAAGCTTTCCGATCAGCTACCGCCGCGCTCTGGAGCGATACCAATCCGGCCCAGGGGTGTTCAAAGTAGATTGGGCGCTACGCGGACCTATTCCCTGGAAGGCGCCGCAATGCGCCCGAGCCGGCACTGTCCATATTGGTGGCAGCCTGGCCGAGATTGTTCAAGCCGAGAGCGGGCTATGCGGAACTCAGGATTCCGAACGGCCATTTATTCTTCTCTCGCAACCAAGCATTTTCGATCCCAGCCGCGCTCCCGCCGGTTGCCATACCGCCTGGGCCTACTGCCATGTTCGCAAGGGAAGTGAACTCGACATGACCAGCCGCATCGAAATTCAAATTGAACGGTTCGCTCCTGGTTTCCGGGACGTAATCCTTGCTCGCTCGACGAAGTCACCTGCACAAATGGAGCAGGCAAACTCCAATCTGGTCGGAGGCAATATCACCGGAGGCGCGAACTCTTTGCGTCAACTTTTCCTCCGTCCGACATTCCGCCAGTACGAGACTCCTCTACAAGGAGTGTTCCTCTGCTCTGCGTCCACTCCGCCCGGTGGCGGCGTGCACGGGATGTGCGGCTATCACGCCGCGAGGCGGGCATTGGCAAGCGTTCACTTTGGTGGAGATGGCCGCTCTACTTGAATCCTGCTAGACTCCCGAAACTTCAAACGGCGAGCCATCGCATTTCTGAGGGAGGCCTCCGTCGAAGCGCCACCGCCGTTCGATCAGATTCAAGACAACCCGTAAATTGCAAACTGGGGCATCGCTTCTCGCGTTGCTGTTCGATTCTGCTTCATCTATTTCGGCTTTTGGGAATGAACGCGTATGGCAGCCACGCAAATTGGCTCGAGAGTACGGCGGCGGACGTCCCAAGTCGGCCCTTTACGGCGTTTGGCAGGTGGACCAGCAATCTATTGACGGGCGGCAGTACTCCCCTCACCAATTCGGGGCGTTGGCGCCGCGCTATCTTTGATTTTCCTACTCCCATATCCTTTCAGCGCATTGACGATTCCTTCGTCACTCGTGGCGTTTCCATCGATGTGAAAAACGACACGCTCGTCCTGGGTTCAGGAAGTTCCATTCAATCGCTAAGCGGCGACACACATGAGGACCGGGCCGGAGAGAAACAATATCTGGCGAATCCGCGGTGCTTCGTGCGATAAGATGGGCGCCATGCGACACCAACCCAATCGACGTAGCTTTCTCGTTGCCAGCGGGCTCACCGCTCTTGCGTCAACCCGAATCCTCGGAGCCAATGACACCGTGCGGGTCGGAGTGATCGGCGCTGGAGGGCGGATGAAGAGCCTTCTGAGTTCCGCCGATCAAGCCGGCCCGTACCAGATTGCCGCGGTGAGCGACGTTTATTCGCCATATTGCGACGCGATCAGACTGCGCTCCAACGGCATCGCGACGACCCACGCGGACTATCGTGAACTCTTGCAGCAACCGATCGACGCCGTCTTTATCGCGACGCCTGACCACTGGCACGTGCGTATGGCGAGCGACGCGTTGTCCGCGGGCAAGGACGTCTACTTGGAAAAGCCGGTCACGCACACGATGGAAGAAGGCGCTACGCTGATGCACGCGGTGCGCTCCAGAAAGCAGATTCTGCAATGTGGCATGCAACAACGCAGCTGGAGCCATTTCCGCGATGCGGTCGATTTGATTCAAGGAGGCAGCCTCGGGCGGATCATTCAAATCAGGACGTACTGGTGGCAGAACTACCATGTTTTTACGTCGCCCAAACCCATCGATGCCCAAGCATTGGATTGGAAGCAGTGGTTGGGCGGCGCGCCGGACGAGCCGTTCAGCGAAGAAAAATTTTACCGCTGGCGCCAGTTCTGGAATTTTGGCGGCGGATCGATGACCGATCTCTTTACGCACTGGATCGACGTGGTGCACTGGGCCATGAAGTCCGACCAGCCGCGGGAAGCGCAAATACTGGCCGACAAATATGTTTTTGAACACTGGGATTGTCCGGACACAATTCAGGCAGCGCTCCGCTATCCAGGATTTGATGTCGTCTACGAAGGAATGATGGCCTCTTCGATCGACGATGGCGGACTTGAGTTTCGTGGTATGGAGGCGACGTTGAAGATAAACCGGAGCGGCTTCACCGTTCATCATGAAGGTGTGCCGGTCAAAGATAATCCGGTCATCAAGGCAGACAGCTTCCGCGACGGCACCATCGACCACCTGCAGAATTTCTTCGATTGTATCAAAACACGCAAGGAGCCCAATGCGCCAGTCGAAGCTGGAGTCGCCGCAGCGCGTGCCGGCCAGATCGTCAATCTCGCTTACCGCAGCGCCGGCCACGTCACTTGGCCACTGAAGACTCCCGCCTGAGCCTTCGATGGCGGCAAATTTTTACCACATCAGCCTCGAATCGTTCTTGCAGGAAGCGGAGTCCCGATTCGTGATCGTGCCAATGACCGCTCGTGTATCCGCTCGGGCCATGAACCTGTCTATAACCTATCCCAAAGATCCGGCGGATCGCCGGAGCAACAACACTGGTCGAGGGATTATCTCTGCTTACTGCCGACAGGGAAATCCGACGTTCGCGAGTCGTCGGGACGATCTCGTAGGAAGAGGAACCAGAGCTACAAACCGAACATTGAGTTGACGCCGGCGCGCGGGGTTTCGGCTGAAGGCTCTCGAAGCGCGGGCAGACGCACGGACGGTTGCTCGGCGGCAGGCGGAGTCGCCGGTTGCTGCTGAACGTCGGGTTGTTGCGTGGCGGAAGCCGCGGCAGCGGGAGTTGTGACGCTAGTAGCAGTGGCCTTTGGCTGAGCAGGAAGCTGCTGAAGGTAGGCGAGATCTCGCGGCTCTTCGGTGCCCGGCTGGACAGCAGGAAATGACAAATTCATTTGCTGCTCCAGTGCGCTCGCGATGCGATGCAACTGCCAAATGAGCTTTTCGAGCTCTTTGGAACGCCCAAGGTTCAAGGTGCGGTCCCAGAGAAAGCGGATTGCCAATACCATGAGAATGGGCAGGCCAATGGCCAATGTGGCCAGTACGACGGTGACAAGGAGCGGGTCGGCAGATGCGAAGGATTGGGTCATGGTGCCTCCAAATTCAGCTTCTGAAGTCAGCATAACAGCAGCCCCGGAGCCGTGACAACGTCCGCGCTCTCCAGCTTCGCCTGAATAGGTTGAAGCCGGGTTCACATTTATTTTTTGCCATCACTTGAAGCGGAGAACCTCTTCACCGTTTGCGTCCCTGGTGACCCGTCCTCCAAGATCGAGCGCGGCTTCCTATTGAATTCTCGACGTGAACTCTTCGCAATGCCGTACCACAGGTCAAACAAGGCAACTGAAGATACAAAAACTTGGACTCCAGCGTCTGTAGCCCTTTTAAATTTGGCGCGGACAGTAGGCGGTTTCCCGTTAATGAGAGCGACGCACCATTTGTATCGAGCAAATAGTTCACTTAAAGGTCTCGGGACGCGGCGTAATTGGTTGATAGCGACGTTTAGCCATGATTGGTTCCGCATTAAACCGGTCCAGTTCCTCAAACCAACTCGAGGCATTGGGGATTAGGGGCATAGCCGCACTGGTCGCACTATTCTGTGAAGGCTGGAGGAAAGGGGACTGCCCAGAGGACCCCAACCACTAGTTTTCAACAAGCCTTTTTGGTGGTTCTTTGCAACGCATCTACGGTAGAGTGGTACGCTTACCTCAGTGGGAACGGGCGTACAAAAAGCGAAAATCAGGGTACCCATGCTTGTTACGGCGTCCAAGGCAAATGGGCGCAGACCCGCACCTATCAATCGTCTGAATGACTTGACGGCAAAGGAATGGATTCCCGAAACGGTTTCGGTTTGGATTCAGCGGGGGTTGGGCCAAAGGCACGCACACGCACAGATTGAGCGCCTTCATCCGGCTCCATTTTCCTTTCAAGATGTAGCTCGCCTAATCAAGTTCTTTACGAAATCTGGCGAACTTGTACTCGACCCATTTGTGGGCGTGGGCTCAAGTCTAAAAGCTGCCGCTGTTGAAGGTCGCCGGGGCATTGGAATTGAGCTGAACAAGAAATACGCAGCGCTTGTCCGGCAACGACTCAAAACGGAGTTAAACGGAGACCTGTGGACGTGTCACAAGCAAAAAGTAATTCATGGCGATGCGCGTTTGGTCATTCCAACACTCGAAGCAGGTTCCGTCAAACTGGTAGTCACTAGCCCGCCATATTGGAACATCCTTCATAAACAGGACCACAAGGCCAAGCAGGAACGGCTAGCCCACGGCTTAGACACCAAGTACAGCAACGACCCTTCCGACCTCGGCAATATTGAAACCTACCCAGAGTTTCTAAAGCAGGTTGCAGACACACTTGCCCTCACTCGCCCCGTATTGGCGGATGGTGGCCACCTGTGTGTAATCGTTGGTGACTTCCGTAACAAATCCAAATACTTCATGCTTCATGCCGATATTGCGCGGGAGATGGAAGCGCGGGGCTTTACCCTTAAAGGCCTCAACGTCCTCTATCAAAGGCACAAGAGGGTGTTCCCGTACGGGTTCCCGTACGCTTTTGTGCCAAATTTGCACCACCAGTACATTATTATTCTGGCGAAATGATTCAGACGAATTACATCCATGAAGGAGATGCACTGCAATTCCTTCCCACGTTACCAGATGCGTGCGCGGACCTAATCATCGCTGATCCGCCCTACAGCCTTGATAAAGACAGAGAGTTCGGGGAAGGTGCATTCTTCAATTCCCGTGAAGAATGGTTGAACTGGTGTAAGCGCTGGTTGTCAGAGGCAAAGCGACTCCTCAAGCCCACAGGCAACATCTTCGTGTACAGCATTCACCACAATGCCTGCTTTCTTCAGTGCTACATGTACGAGTTAGGACTGGAATATCGGCGGCAGATAATCTGGCATTACGAAAACGGATTTTCAAAGCATTCCAATGCTCCAGCGTGCCACTACGAACCAATACTGTGGTTCTCGAAGCGGACTGATTCAACCTTTCACGTCATACGCGAGCCTTACAAAAGTCAGGAACGGTTACGACACACCATCACTAAGAACGGCAAGGTCTGGAAACCACACCCTGACGGTCGTCAGGCGGGAGATGTTTGGAGATTTCCCACGCTGGCGGGGCGACGCTTTGCTAATGAGCGGACGGCGCACCCAACGTAAAAACCATTGGCACTTTCAAAAAGATTAGTTGAGCACTTTTCGAACGAAGGAGATCTGGTAGTTGTGCCCTTTGTGGGTTCTGGCTCGGAATGTGTTGCGGCAATCGAAGCAGGACGACGATATGTCGGAGTCGAAATCAATCCCGCGTACGTTACTATTGCGCGGAGCCGCGTCAAGCACGCTTCACCGAAGCTCTTCCAAGTATCTGCCCAAAAAGTTGGCGGCTAGAGCGTCGCCAGCAAACCCCTCACCTTCCTGCCAAATGACAGCTATTCAACCGGAGCAAGTTGGCGGTGTGGTGGCTCCGCCTGGGGATCGGCATCGAACGCATCCAACCCGGTGCTCCCCAGCAAAATGGTTGTCATGAGCGCATGCACCTGACCTTGAAGAAAGAGGCCACCAAGCCGGCGGTCACGAATTTCCTGCAACCGCAGGCCCGCTTCGACAAATTTATCGAGGTCTTCAACAACGAACGTCCCCACGAAGCTCTGAACATGAAATGTCCGGCGGGGGTCTACCAACCTTCCCGGCGCCCCTACAGCGGATTGCCGGACATCGACTATCCTCTCCACGATAAAATTATCGTGGTCACCCGTTGCGGGCGCATCTCTCTGGGCAAGAAGAAAATCAATTTTAGTCAGGTCTTTGCCGGCCAAGCGGTCGGCATCAAAGAAGTTCACGACAATATCTGGCTGGTGAGCTTTATGGATTATCATTTGGGCTACTTCGATCTGGAGACTCGGGTGCTCGAACCGCTCGAAAATCCGTTCGGCCCAAAAGTGTTACCTATGTCTTAGGTACGTTGTGTCACCCATGTGTCCGGGCCGGACCGGAATCAAGTGGCGCGCCCGGGGAGATTCGAACTCCCGACCTCTTGCTTCGGAGGCAAGCGCTCTATCCAGCTGAGCTACGGGCGCGAAGAACAGACCGCCAATTAGTTTAGCTTTTCTCGGGCACCACCGCCAGTAGGCGCCCTTGCGACTGACTGGAGACGCCCGCCTCGGAAGGCGGCCGCTACAAACCGCGGAGGATTTCCAACAGCGCGTTAGCCTTTGGTGCGGTTTTTGATGTCGTGGGCCAGTTTTTCGATTTCTTCGGCTTTCTTTACCAGGTCCAGGCTGAGCACCTTACTCGAATCCGTTTTCTCGACTTCGTCTTTTAGTTGCGAAGCCAGTTCATACAATTGCTGCACTTTCTTTTTCATGTCCTTGTCATTACTTTCCAAAATCTTTTTGTCCATGATGGGCGACGGCGGAGAATCCGAATCGGGACCCGCAGTGCCTGGAGGATTCGGCGACCGGGGAACGGGATTCTGGCCGCGTGTCAGTTGACCGGAAAATCCCAGGGAAACTCCGATCAGGAACAGGATTGGTAGAAATGGTTTTCGCGTTTTCATGGGCCCTTCTCCTCTTCTCCACTCGCGTGCCAAGGCTGCGCCATGCCCCCACCAATGTTATACTCCCCTCCCGATAACTCTATGTCCAGTCTCCTGTCGGAAATACCGTTGTTGTCGGTCTCCAACCTCCTCCACATCCTTGGCATCGTTGTCGCCGCAATTTTCGTTAACCGGCTTGTCCGATTGTTGGCGCAATCGATGGTAAAGCCGGCCGCCTCGCAGACGCGCGCCGATCAAACACGCGAGCAGCAAACGCGTGTGCTGGCGGGCGCGGTGTCCAGCGTTGCCAGTAAGAGTGTCTGGGTCTTGGCGCTACTGATGGCGGCGCAGGAATTCGGCATCAATGTGACGCCGGTGGTGCTGGTCCTCGGGCTCGCGTGCCTGGCCGTCGGCTTCGGCGCGCAGAACGTGGTGCGCGACGTTATCTCCGGCTTTTACATTATTTTGGAGGACCAGTTCGCGATGGGCGACGTCATCCAGGTGGTTGAGACCGTTGGCCGTGTAGAGCATCTAACGTTACGGCGAACCGTTGTCCGCGACGGCCGGGGAGCACTTGTGACGCTTTCCAATGGCGATATTCGAAGCGTGGGCAATCTAAGCCGCGATTGGTCGCAAGCCTTTGTTGACGTGGCGCTGTCCCCGCAGTTTCCGCAAGAGCGCGCCTTGCAAGCGCTGGATGCGGTGGCCGCGGAGTTGCGCAACGATCCTGCGTGGTCTCAGGCGCTCGTCGATGGACCGCGCATTCTTGGCTTACAATCCTACGATCAAAGTACATCCACGGTGCGGTTGCAGGTTCGTACCGCGCCGGCGCGCCACGAGGACGTCTCACGGGAACTACGGCGGCGGATTCAACTTGAGTTTCAACGACAGGGGATTCCCCTGTCGAACGTGCAACGAGTAGAGCTGGTGAATCCTTCCGGATCGCATCCGGAAGTGCCTGCTTCCTCGGCCTGAATTGTTTAAGGAGAATCGCGATGTCTCAGGTCAACTATGAAGAAGTGAATCTCATGCTGAGGCTCTACGACCTCCGCCGCGAAGCGCGGCTGCGAGAAGCGCGCGCGTGGTTCGTCGAGCACTTTCATGCCGGCACGCCGGAGGAACTGATGGTGAAGTATCCGCAGGGCAGCCAGGAGAATACGTACATTCGCATGGTGATCAGCTATTGGGAGATGGTCGCGAGTATCGTCAATCGTGGGCTGATCAATGATGAATTATTCTTCGAAAGCAACGGCGAAATCTGGGTGGTATGGGACCGCATGCGAACGATCGTTCCCACCTGGCGCGCGGCGTTCAAGAACCCTTCGCTGTTTGCGAGCATCGAGGAAACGTGCAAGCGCCTGGAAGTTTGGCGGGAAAAGCGCGCGCCGGGCTCGACGGCGGCGATGCGATCGATGATGGAGCAGAGCCGTACGAAGTTTAAGTAAGGTCTCTGCAGAGTTTTTCCGCGAGCCAGGGCTTTCAATGCGAGCGCCCCATTGTCTGCGGAAGTGACCCCGTAGCCGGCGTTCTGCAGGCTTTTCTCCTGCATCATGCGGGAGAGCATGTTGTCTTCCGCAACTAGAATCTTCATGTCCGGCCGTTTGCGCATCCACTTCGGGCAGCAGCTCCTGCATCGACTTTTCGAGTTAGCTTAACAACACCGCGCAGTGGTCGGATTTTCCTCGGCGAGCAGCAGTTTTTTAGATCGCTCGCTAGTTGGCCGACAGCGTTCATCAGAAGATTCCGGATCATGCTTTTCAGGGTGTGCGCGCGACGTTCCACCACAACCAGATCTTTTTTCGCAAGCGCGTCTTTGCCGCCTTGCAGTCCAGTTTGGCTGTCGACGATAGACGAGAGGCAATTCGCAGAGGAAGGCGTGGTCGTTATCCAGTTGCTCCAGCAACTCTTGCGGCTTCCACATCGGGGCGTTCGAAGTTATGGGTTGCGAATCGACTGTGTCGCTTTCCACTCTGGTTTTCATGATTTCTCTTACTTTGTTATCGGCCCACGACTCTTCCATTGCACCGTCAGATGCGAGCAAGCTAGTTTGCGTGCACGATGCACGCCATTTCCTGCTTTGGGCGGTTTTTATCTACAGCAATTCACACAACTTGTGGGTTTAGTTTTGCGATTGCTGCAAAGGGGTGTTTCGAATCGGAACAGAATACTGCTCGGCAATTCAATTCTGTTTATGGCTGCCGGCCACCAGTAGCACGAAAAACTATGCACAGCGATGCACATTTTTCCACAGTTTCGCCACTTACCCGGATGGGTTCGCGGTTATACAGTAGCCGAGAACTTATTCTCCAGAGGGGGGGCCATGGTGTTTGCAACAGTGTCGCGCGGCAAGAATCTTGGAACTCGTTTGCTTCCGCATCGATTCAAGGACAACCGTTACCGCGTGCAATTGGGGAAAGAAGGCCCGTACATTCCACTGGCCGACTACCGCGAGATTCCTTCTTACCTCGCAAATGGTTATTCGCTTCTGATGAGCAATAAAGCCGAACGCCACACTCCAACCCTGATCAGACCGCAATCCATCCATGGATGGAGTATGAACTCAAAGGACCTTTTCTTCCCCGCCCTCTAGATTTCGTCAATCGGTGGGAAGTGAGCCGCAACTTTTCGACGACTCCCAGCGAATAGACCGACAGAGAAGGAACCGGTGTAGACGGCGGCAGCTTGTCAAAGGAATCCCCGCGAGAGGCTCCTCCAGCAACAACGCAATTTCAAGAGAAAAACAAAGTGTCAGAGGAAATTTGATGGAGGCGCGGGTGGGAATCGAACCCGAGCCTAGTATTGAAAAGCCCTAACTTATTCATTCTATTGATGGACAAAACGGACAGAATAGACAGAAGGGAGAGTCTCTGTACAATTCTGTACAAGAAGACGCGCTGGCCGAACAGTCCTGAAACGTCGGACCCGGGGGATCTTCTTCCTAGCCCCACGTCGCCACATGACATGTTGTATGGCGCGCATCAAAACGAACGAGCACTAAGCTCGCAACGTACGTCCTGAGGGAGATCCTGTACTGAAGGCCAGGTCACCCACGATGATCCAGTGGTATGCTGCGGCGTCCCCCAGGGGGTTGCATGAGAGCCCAAGCCCGAAGGCACGAGAATTTTCCTGCCAACAAGAGGCGATCCAAGCGGAAGCTGATACGCCCCGCAGAGCCTCCGCCGCCACCTCCTCCTGCTCCCCCTGCAAATCCGAACACGCATTATGAGGCCGCCTGGACCGAACGGGGCGGTCGTCTATTGGTTCATTGCGACCACAACCACGGGACGCTGATAGAAGCCGCACAATGCGCGGAGCCGACTGGCTGCGGCTGGTACGTGATCGCGGTGCAGGACGGTGAAGCACGCCAGTTGACCGACGAAGAAGCGAGATCGTCAACGGGTTTCGTTTTCGCCGCTAGGCCCGAGCTTTGCGCGGCGTGGACTTAGGGACATACACGTTCGGGAAATTCTTCAGAACATACTCGAGATGTGGTTTCGTAGCGACGCTATAGATCTTCCGCATACCCGAATGGTAAAAGTGCGTTGGCTCCGGTTGTGCCGAGCCGTGCTGTTTGTGAACTTCTCCAATCGTAATTTTGAGTGCCATATGTTGTTTCCTCTTTTGCTGCCTTCGGCAGCGCGATTTTTATTACGGCGAGTTCGCCGTAGGGAGAGAGAAGTCGGTTTTGTTCCGTCTCTCCGCTTAAACGCGAGCTGCCTTCCATCGACCCTATTGACCGCCGCCCTTGGCGAGTGGCCTAATGGGGCACCATGAAGCCATTTAAGATCAAATCGAAAGACGACGAGCCATTGCCCCAATCCAACGAAGAAAAGGAATTGAAGGCCATTCGACGTGGCGGGGCTGGTGGATTAAAGAGCGGCAAGGCCAAAGCCAAGAAACCGAGCGCCAAGAAGAAATAATCGGGCGTTCATATACTGAACGGGCAGTGAAACTTTAAGGGCGAGTTGGCTAATTCCCTTCCCGTTCCTCCGCACTTCAAAGCGGAGATTGGAAATCGAGAGCAAAATTAACCCCAGGCCGGTATCAAATTTCAGATGAAGGTTGCTTGGCAGACATTGCGCGGCGCTACCGGTAGATTGGAGGAGTTGGGGGCACGGCTGATTAGAAAGGCTATTGTGGTGATGAGGGTATGGGACAAGCGAGGATAAAGAAGCTTCGTCAGCAAGCCGAGGCTGAGAAAAAGAAGACCGAGCCTCCAGCCAAGGCTCAGGCTGCATCACAGGTACAACCTACAGAACCATCTATCACAATCAATACAGACGGTATTTCAGACGATGAAAAGAAGACCGATAAGTTCAAGTCCGCCTACCGGGACATGATGAATCAATTGACCGCTCCAGGATTTATTCCGGCTCTCTGCGCGCATGAAGCTGCGCACGCTTTTTATTTCACTCTCGCTGGCATGAAGGAATTCGAGCCGTTGCCTGCGCACATAAAATTCGACCCCGCAATCAATGACTACACAGGGCATCTAGCCGCGATTCAAGTCTTGGACCTACCGCCTTGGACGCAGGGAAATTTCCACGAATGGTTTTATAAAATAGCGAAGGCACACGCTGCTGGCGGTATGATTGCGCGTAAATTGATGCCTTCTTCAGATGGTGGGGATGCGGACGACAAGGATAGATTTAGGAAGTTGTGCGACCAGTTGAACCAAGACCCTAACGTCAAGATTGATTTCGATTACTGGTGGAATTTGGCTCAAACTGATATTGCCAAAGAGTTGGAAAATCAGAAACTCATGGAGGCAATCATCCAGGAGGCCAGCAAGCTTAGGCCGCAGTTCGGCCTATGAATCCTCTAGAATATTCCGCCAATTCTTTCATCGTGTAGCCCCGACGTTGATTAATTATCGCCAGCAGTTCTTTCATTTTACTTGCGCTTGACGGAGCAGGTTCCCCAAGCTCCAGTCCGCATGGATGCCATCCGTATAGGAAACCCGCCATGCTTTCGCGCTTCTTTTTTGGCAAGGTTTTCAAAAATTCTGCAACTGTCATATTTCTCCTATCAGCCTTCTGAATCTGACGATTCGGTTCGGGGCAAATCCCTGTGGTATAATTCTGCTAGTCTCTTTTCACGCCAAGAACCAAGTTCGCGTGGGTGAGGGATGACGGTCGAATATCACCGGGATGGCTAGAGTCCAATGGTGACCTAGCGGCTAGGACACGGTGGTCGAAGCAGTAAAGCAGCGGCAACACTTTGCCCTTTTTCGCTCTCCTAGCAGCGAGAATTTTGTGGGCAAGGATTTTGTCGATGCAGAGTCAAATTCTCCGTATTGCAGCAATAGCATTTTTCCTGTTTTACCCAAATCCTGAAAAACTCGTAGTTAAAATCGTGACAGGAATTGGGCTAGCGTCTGTCCTTGAACATGCCTGGCTAGCTCACACTCCAAAAAGAACGCGTCAGCGTACAGCGATTTACAAGGACGGTCATGGAAGAAACGTCGATAAATATTCAGTTTCTAAAAAAGTTCTTTAAAGGCTTGGTGCCGAATCTAAAGGAGTTGTCTGCTCATATCACCTTAGCGTTCCTTACTCTGATGTACCAAAAGAACCAAGGTAGGCTTTCCATTCAAGCTTGGAAAGAGAACGTCTGGGAAGCTGCAACACCTTGGATATGGCTTCTCTGTGGCTTGACCTTATACCATGTCGGCAAAGCAGCTCGGTCTGTTGCCCGTGAAATACGTACCGGGCTTTTTCAGAGCAGGAAACCATTCATTATTCTTACTGACGGGGAACAGACCAGGGTCACACCGAATTATCAACTGCAACTAACTCTGATTGTCGTCGCCTGTGCTTTGTTTTTGTCTGCTATATCTTATTTTAGTTGGCATTGGGGGCTGAGAACGGCGGATTCAAGTGCGTTCGGAGTTTCGGATGGGTCTTTGTCTTTTATAAATATGAGTCAGAACTTAGCGACTAAAGGCTCCGGTCCGTGGTGGGTTACGTACAAGTCTTTCGCTGGCGACACCGCTTCTCCCGTGGCCTTGACACAATATGTGGAGATAACGAACAACCTCTCTACCCCGGAGACTATCAGGACATATTCGGTCGCAATCCAGACGGAAGAGTGTGGCTGGACGTACTTGTCTCCAATCTATGCGCGTGATGTCGCGGCCTGGTGGACCTTTGACGGCTTGGATAGTGCGATTCAGACAGACTTCAGAACCAATGGGCTGGATTACCTCTTACAAAATCCAATCCCGGCATACGGCACAGTTGTCGGCTGGTGGTTTTTTGATTCCAAGGTGCAGTGCGCCGTCCCGCTTGGAAGCAAGGTACGTTTCCGCATTTCCTTGACGACCTTCAGTGATATTAAATTTGAGTACACGACCGCAGAGATTATCGTTTCGAATAAGAGCCACGGTCCGGGAAGTACTGAGGGAGAAACGATGGGGCCGCAATTCGTAGTTCCTCCGAACGCTAAGGCGGACATATCCAAGTACTACAGAAGACTGTGGAGTTCCCCCATCCCGACCAGCTAGGTTCGGTTTAAAACTGAAAATTACTTCGTGCTCGCTTTCTTTTTCTCATCGTTCATCCAATCGGTGCCTTGAAATACCCGCATCACCTTGCCGTCCGAAGGTCTCACCATATACAACCCCTCCCTCGAGATGACATAGACTGGTTTTCCAATCTTCTTTGCGACTTGAATGTCGGCATCGCTCGGGTCCGGCTGACGTTCGTTGCTGTGTGTATGAACGGTGGCAAACGCACTCTTCGGCACGCGTTGTTCAAGTTCGTTGTTGCGTGACGGCTCCGTTTGGTCCGGTTCCTGAAGGCGGTTCTTGTAATCGATGAAGCCAGCCTCTTTTCTCAGTGTGCCGCTGGCTGCGTTACCCCAGGCTGTTCTGGCGGCTTCGCGAAACTTGCTCCGTGTTCTCTTCCGCTCCTTCCTCGGTTGGACCGTGGTAACCGGAATCGAGAAGACTTTGGTGCAGGTCCGCGAGAGGGAGGTCCGCGGGCACTTCGATGTTATGTACGACGCCTTCGCCCTTATGCAGCACAGGAACTACGGTCGTGCTGCCGCTGTAAAAATCATTTGGCATAACTTTTCCTTTGCCTCCTGTGAGCAGGAGACACAAAAACAGTAGTGCGGACACGGAGTCCTCCGGTGGGGACCGGAGGAGATCCGTTCCTTAGAAATTGGTTACGTTGTTAGTTAGGCTGCGAGGGGCAGCGGTTGATTCAGTTTCGGTAAGTGCTTTGTCAAAACTTCTTCGACACTTTTCCAATACGGAATGACGATTAATTTGTATCCGTTGTCGCGAGCCCAGCGGGATTTGAAACGGTCGCGCTTTCGGTTCTTTCTGAATTCCGCCGAAGCCCATTTCTTACCGCGGCCAGCGAAATCCACGGGCTCGTAATGGTGCTGACCGTGATATTCGATGAGCACGTTCGAGTCTGAAAGCTGAAAATCAAAACGTAGTCTCGGATTCTCACGGATGATGCGGGTTTGTTCTCTGAATAGAAGAGTGTTTGTTTCCAGAAATTGACGAATCGCGATTTCCCCTTTAGATGACGAACACGAGGGGCAGCCATTTCGGTCACTTAAATGCATGTTAGGCGTCTGCAGAAAATCACCGTGTCGTTCACAACCCAAGATAACGTTCGTGTGGTTGTTCACGTAGATGACTTTCTTGTAGGAATACGTGTTCCCATGAATTGCTCTTGCCCTTTGAACGAAGTTCTTCTTTTGACATTCGCTTCTTTAGGCCATTTTTAATGTCGCCGCAAGCCGGACAACCGTGTATTCGGTGAATATGCTGGTTTGGACGCTGATGAAAGTCACCGTGCCTCGGACGAGTTATGATGACTTTGGACCTACCATTCGCGTACAGAGTGCTGTGGTAGGCGTATTTATCTCCGTGAACTGCTTTCGCCCCTACGAATGAATGTTTTTGTGTCCAGGGGATACAGTCCCGAACACTTGCAACATCCACGGCCTTCTAAATGAGAGGCGGCGGTTTGTTCAAAAATACCGTGACTCTTGCATATAATTTTCACTTTCTTCAAAGCGGATCGATACTCAACTAAAGAATAATCGTATGTCTTGCCGTGAACGGTTTTAGCGTCCTTAATAAAACCCGCAGATGATTTGCGGCGAACGCTCGCGTTGAATTCCAAACCGCACTTCGGACAACCTTGTTTTTGATTGATGTGGCAAGCCGGTTGTTGCTCAAAACATCCGTGCTCAAAACAAAGTATTTTTATCTTTGTGGTTGAGCTCTTGTAGCAGACTTTGCTGTAGTCGTATCTGTTTCCGTGAATCGTTCTCGCACGCTGGATAAATTCGTCGGTCGTTAACTTCCTCATGCTCCTTCCTACAAAGGGTGACAGCGAGGCTGTGTAGGTAGACCCCGCCGTCTGGCGACACTCCGTCGAGTGCCGATGTCTTTGGTTTTATTTTGGGATACCGAACCGGGAGATTCGGCTTACTGCGTTACTCGACCGACTGAGCCAATGTCTTCATTCTGTTGCGGCTCTCCACCATATTGGCGCAATCAGTTCTGAACTTTTCAAAATCAGCCTGCAACTGATCTTTGCCGTAGTTGGGGTTTACAGGTTTGTCTGCGCTTCCGATGGTCATGCAGTGGGTGGTTTTCGTGTCGCCCGCTTGCACGGTCAATTCGATATGCGTGTGACCTGTCTTTGGTTCGTGTACAACTTCGTGAGCACAAGCTACACTCGTGCCGTTAACTTCTAAAGTTTTGCTCTTCATGTTCTTTACCTTTATTCGACCAGCGTGATATACGCTTCGTAGATTTTCATCACGGTCGCGTTTGCGGTCGTGTTGTTCGCGAGCGAAATCGCTTGCACCTGGACGAGTGACAAGTTCTGACCTATCGGGATGGAAATTTGATCGGTTGTTAGCGAACGGTTTGTAGTCACTAGATATATGTTCGTCCATGTATTTCCGCCATCGAGACTATACCGGAGCGTTGCGTTGACAGCTAAAGTCGCCGCAAACGTGACAGATGAAGTCACGTTCAAAGTCGCCGTCGCCAGAATCTGTTGGGGAGCATAACCGTCAACAGTTAGTGTTGCAGTTGACGGGTTGGTGGTTCCTGCCGTCACGGTCGCAAACGTCGTCGTATTGCCGTCGATTGCGTTTTGGGAGACGAGATGTTCCTGAACCAGTGGAAGCTGTGGTCGTAGAAGAACCAAGAAACAGCGTAGTCGCGCCTCCCTGCGTTCCGACTCCTCCGTCTCCCGCCCCGAACGTTTCCGCGCCGCCGCTGATCGGGGTCACCACCGAGCCAACGAAAAGCTGGCCGCTTCCGCCGGACAAAGCAGATGCTTTGGAAGTGGTCGCGGTGTAAGCGACCGAACCACCTAGGAGCTGCGGATCCGAAATTGTCACCCAGTACTTTGTGCCGTACGACAATCCGGTGATACTTCCGGAGTTGTAGTTTATGGCCCCGTGACTGCTCGTCTGCAAAGTCCACGCTGCGATGTTTATGGTCGCGCTGGAGCCTGCGTCCACGGCCGATATGGGGTTACCGGTAGGACGGTAGCTGAGCACCGACGCAGTTGCGAAAAAGTCGCTTGCACCTTCATTAGTGTCTGTTCCCAGCGTTGTCACGGGTACGACCTGAAGGTCATCGAAGTAAACATTCAAACCATTGCTCGATGTTGTGCTGAACGTACTGCCGGAATTATTCTTAATGTAGCCGGCGCAAACAATCTGCATTGCGCTGGGCTTGCCGGAACCATACGTCGAGGCGACGGTGACTTCACCCGACAGTTGAGAATAAACGTACGAGGTTAGGGCTGTTTGGTCTGCAAACGGGTAAGCTTGACCGATAGCGTTCCCATTCTGGTCCAGAAAGTTCAGAAAGATACGACCGATGAATGTGACTCCGCTCGGGAAGGTTAAACTCCCTTGGGTTCCGAGGGCAATCCAACCACTGATTTGTAGAGCTTCCCCGGAAGAAACTGGAATTGGTTGACTTACGACCAGTGTTCCGCGATAGGTGTTGTCACTCGGCAAATTTTGGCTACTCGATATCGGTTGAATAACCAAATCAAGATTGCCGCTATGGGGGTTTACATTATCGAGATATACGCTACCAATCGCCGAAATGTTGGTGGACCATCCGTCAACAACATACGCACCCGATGCTGCCGCAAGAATCAAAGAGTTTTGCGGAAAGCCGCCTGCATTGGTTTCGAAGTTTCCATTGTACAAGGCCTGTTTTCCGGCTAGTTGCACCACGGAGCTGCCTAGGAGCTGCCAGTATTGATTATTCGGTGGAGCGTTTCCGCTGCTCGCGGTGTTCCCCTGGATGCAGGCGTACAGATTTGAATCAAATTGAACTTGATTGTTTTTGACGTAACTGACGCCACTGGTCCAGCTCCCTATAAGTGCAGCGGCCGTTCCTACAGCTCCCAATAACTTGACGTTGTGGACGGCGTTTGATTGGTGTTCGCAGAAATCGCCACCCAGAATGCGCCGTTGTACGTGACTTCGCCGCCCACTGGATAGAAAACGGAACTGCTCCAGTTTCCGTAATAGACACTGGAGCTCGACAGCAACTGCCAAAATCCTGAAGTACTGACGGGATTCTCGCCTGTATTGTTCTGCAACGCCATGTACAGTGCGCCGCTTCCGGTGCTGACCGTCTGACCCAAAGTGTAGCTTTCGGTATTGCTCCAAACCCCGGCGTACGACCCCAACCTGGCCTGCGGGTGCCCAGGCGAGCGGCGAAGTGGTAGGAACATTTCCGATATTGTTTTGGATCAAGCTAACGAAAACCGATCCTAAATAATCCACGCCGGCGCCGTGGCTGTAACTTACGTTTGATTGCCACGCGCCCTGGAAACTTATCTCCTGAAGTTCGAGAACAGCTTGCTGAATCTGGCTAACCTGAGCCTGCACCGGCGCCACCACATTCTTGGCCACGTTTGACGCGACCGCATTGTTTTGCGGGTTTGACTTCACCGGCAGTGGCAGAATTCGCGATTGCGAAACTCCGGGCTGGAAAAACTGCCTTTGCCAATCATCCGTATTTGTGACGACGGAAGGGGACGGTGCAAGGAAGTTCGGGCTGCGCGAAGGAACGGTGCTGGGCAGCGGTGGCGCAGGCAGCACAGTGGGGTTTGGCTGGATTTGTTCCCCAATGGTTTCTGGTTTTTGTTGGCCTTTTTGATTGTGGGCATAAAGATTTACCTCGAACCTGCTGATAGAATCTTGCTGGCAGTCGCGCGAACTTCGCCGGACTCAGCGTCATTTTTCAAAATGGCTTTTAAGAGCATGCGAATTTCTGTGGCCGTGATGGACAGAAAACGGCCCGGCTTAACGACTAGCTTTTTCAAAACTGTCACCGGGATGCGAAAACTAATCACCCCGTACTCGCCACTCTCGTCAGCGCCGAAATCTATCCCGCCAATGAACCTACCGTTGCTTATCGCGGTCGGATCGTCCGGCGGTCGCAAAATGTAAACTTCAGACATAAAAATCTCCTTGAACAAATGCAAAAGCTTTTTGTTTGTGAAACCTGAAAAGAGTGACCGCGCCCGAGGGAGAGGACTACTTGGAACTGATTGAATTGTATTTCTCTGCTAATCGACGTTCTATTTCCTTCTGCATATTTGAGAATGCAATCGTGTCGAGACCCGAAAGAGAATTCAGTTTTTCAGCAAGGGCATCAGTAACTTCCTTGATCAATGTTTCCTGCTGTGCTTTTTGTTCTGCCAATTTGATGGCTCTTTCCTTCTCTTCTGCTTCGTGTCGGCGTTTAGCTCAGAGATCGATCTTCTTCGATCTGTTTCTTCGGGTTAAAAAGATCGAAGTCTGATGCTTTACCCGGCGCCCAGCTCGTGCCATCCTGCGATTCTGGGTGTAGAATCCTGGCCGAAGCGACGGGTACTTTTATCCCGCTCAACTTCTTGCGCTGTGTCGCATAGTTTTTGCGTGGAAGTCCCCTAGATTTGGTCGCGCGGAGCTTCTTTCTCGCTTCGATTCGCTCTTGGTGTTTACAACGCGATCCTGTTCGGTCTTCGCCTGTTGCCTTTTCGGCAGCCAACCGGTCTTGCTCTTCTTGGGTGGCTTGAAGATCGCGATCTCGTTGCTGGCGTTGAGTATCGGCAGATTCGGCCGCCCGGCGAAGCTCATCAGCTGTCTGCTTGGCGGCCAGGCTTTTTGTTCGGTGGCTTTTTGTTCTGCCTGGATGCGCTCGACTTCCTCTTGCTGGAAAAGGATGGCCTCTTCGCGCGACATGTAGTGCATTTATGACCCCGAATCGAAATAGAATAAGGCACCCCGCGAAGAACGCCCTTTTGCAGTAAGCGAGGTTAGGGGCATACGAAGTGCCGCCAGGTTTCACGTTCATCCAACCAATTGTGGCTCCCTGAGAATTAGCATGGTCAATATTGTCATCGTCGGGTGAAAGCCGGGGACGCTGGTAATTTTTCGGCGTCGTGAGTCGGCGAAACGCCACACCATCATTTGGGAAATCGGTGTGTTGGTCTTTCGATCCACCAGAGACATTTTCCGGCTCGTCTCGGAACTGCGCGATATCAGTGTCTGTCCGCGCCCGGCCCGTCATGACGAGTTCTGCACATGGGGTCGGGGCGGCGTTTGGATTGCCGTACTGAAAGGCTCCAGTAGGAATCTATGATTACCTTGGGTACTTTACTTGGCATACGAAATACTCCTTATAAGGTACTTCTCACTGCTTGCAAGTCAGTGTTTTGTGATTCCGTTGGATTGGGGAGCACAAACTCTTTTAATTGGAAACTTCCGAACGTTGAGCCTCTGCGATTTCGGCCACGAGTTTCTTTCCCTTTTCATGGATTTACGTTCGTAAAGCTTCCGTGCAACTGTCGACATAAGGTTGACGTTTTCTTCTAGGAAAGATTGCGCTGGTCCCCAAGCTTCCCGGATAGTCTTATCAAAATCCAAATTAGCCTTGTTTGCCCATCGCTGCAGCAAACGCAGGATCCCCCAAGGACACCCGCCTTTCGTGGCCCGCTGCTAGTGATGCATGCCAAGCCACCAGCGTGGCGATCAAATCTCTTTCGAACATTCTCTACAGTGACTTCGAACGGCACGACTAGGACGTGGCCGTCATACAAACCGTCCCCGATCTCTTTGCGAATGACTGAAACACTTTTGATCCCGTAGAGCAGGAAAATGTTCGCGATCGCGTGGGCTGTTTCGTGAACACATGTACCCCACAAATCGGAACCGGACATCTTCGGCGCGCTCTCGACACACTTGAGACAGGCCGGTTGCCACGCTCCTTGAGAATCCGTTATTACGTAGGCCCGCTCACCGTCGCGAAAACGCTCGCCTCCGCAGTAGAAACAATCAGGCATCACTCGTTCATTTTTCATTTGTTACTCCGATGAATTGAACCAGCGAATTCCGCGCCTTTTTTATTAGGGGTTGCCGGCTCTGGGTTTATCGCGATAGGCCGTTTAGAATCGCGACGATTGCTGTTTGATCAGCGGCGGAAAGCACCAGGTCGTTGTTAAATGGCGAGAAAGCGAACTGACCACGAGCAGGGTCCCAACATGCGATCCCTAACTCAATGTATGGGTAGATCAGCGATACAGAATTGCTCCGTGGGTTTCCGCCGGATGTTGCTGGGTGGTTCTGGCTGAAATAGACATCTTTAATTCTCCATATGGATTTAACTATCGGTCGTGTACAGCGACCGTTTTCTCGAGCACCGTGATTGGGGACGAAATTTCTGCTGAACCTTTTGTTTTTATGTACCGAACCGACCGTCATGAGGATTTCCACCGTGTAAGCCTGTGTCCGGTGGGCTATGCTGTGTGCCTCAACTTCGATGGCGCGACGGACGGAAGCTGCGGAAGCAGCCTTTGACCGAGGCGAGTTGTCTTTCGCGGGTCCGGAAGGGTTGCTTGAGCTTGAATCATAGATTGAGAACTGCTGGCATCTGGTATTCCGTCGTCCTCGGTGTTTTCGAATCATTAAAGGATTTTTACGTTTTGACATTTTCTCAACCTCATTGCGCATCTCGTATTGCTCTTCAGGCGGGAGAAATTCACGCCTATACTGCCCGGAATGTTGCATGAGCGGCTCCGCTTTTTGGTGGAAGGTCTCACGCCATGAAAGACGGCATCACCAATTTTCAAAGACGGAAACCTGTCCCCAAACTCTGGCAGTACGTCACTTAGGTGTAGAAAAAGCTGCTCTCCGGTTTGCCGACGAAGATAAATGCAGCCGGGACCGATTCGCTCGACGTGGCTCCATTTCGCGCCAATTGAGAGGATCCAGAACATCGCTTGGGAACACGGGTGTGATTTCGGTTGCGGTCGGTTTAAGTTCTCCCATGGTGCGGTGCTTTGGTTATTTTGAAATGAACTGGGCTTCCCTCTATTTTCCCGTGACCGGTCCGGCCAATATTGTCGGGGACCACATTCTTGCCGGGATAAAAATGCTGTCGACGCGAGATCCGCATTCATAATCAATAAAGCCGAAAGTTCCGCGCCAATAGCCGACGACTCCTTCAAATACCTTATCCATAAATTCTCCCGTGAAAATTTGGGTGCCGCACTGAAAGCGCCGGTGTCTTTTGGCCGGTGGCAAGATGTGGCACCCGCTCCGCTCGCCTAACCACGGATCAGCACGAGAGAGTTTTCTCAATCGTCGTGCAAACTTAGTGCTGAACGCAGCTCATTATTCGGACAAGGAGAGGGTCCGAGAGATCCCCTGCGTTCAGCAATTCCGGGATCAGAGAAGAATTCAAGATTGCTGGGATTCAGCGAAGACTTACGCGGCGAGGATGTGGGCTGCGACGTTCCAGTTCTTGTATCAACTCGTAAGTCGAAACTTTTCTTGACCGACGGAAGTTGCAAAGCCAATTTCTGTTTCTGTCCGTGGCGACGCTTCTGACGCTCGCGTTTCCGAATTCTTGAGCGACGTGACATTAGATCCTCCCGGCGTTTATTGCAGTTTCGTAATGGACGCGATTGTTTTGATTGCTCAAATCTATTTTTTCGAAAATGCAGCGCTGCCCAACTCATGGAAATCTTTGACGCAAACATCAACCGGATCTGCAGGAGGTGGAGGCGGTGCAACCGGAGCAGCTGGTGCTTTCGGTGCCGCGGCTTCCACACGAGCGGCGATGCGGTCCATATCGCACTGCGCCCGAACTGGTAGATTCTCTTCATCGACGATGAACAACTTCTCTTCAAAGCTCCACGATCAAAGAGCGTTAGGAACGCACGATCGAGGGCTAGCTCAATTGCGTTCTCCAGGAGAATTTCCTGATTCGGACCTGACTCCCAAGTTGCTCCCCCGATGATCGCTCGCTTGCTGGGCTCGCCGAAACCGAGCGAACGACTGAATTCAGCAAGGTCGCAATCCGGTTCCAAGTCAATGTGGGCGTGAAGGACTTCCCACAGTTTTACCGATTCAAAAACGCGACAGCAATTCCTTTCGCTCTTTGCGCCAGGCTTCAGACGCACTTTGTATGATTGATAAGAATCTTTTTTTCGTAATCATGATCGCTCCTTAAATCAAACCGAAGGCACAAGCCTGGTCGAACAACTGCTGATTGTGGTTCGCTGCAACCGGGCCAAGTGGATTGAGGCCGGGAGAAAGCAGCGTCTTGATCTGTTGAGTGGACATCGTCCGGTAATCCTGAGCGAATCGCTGGACTTCCGGCGATGCAACCTCCCTGGAAGTTGGCGTTGATGTTGAAGGCGCTGCCTGTCGGACATTCAGGTTTTCGACGCTATCGCCAACCGCGGTCGAGGTGCGCTCCGCTGCGCTGTGATGTGCATAGAATTCAGCGAATGCGGGATCGGAGCGACGCTTTTCTAGATCTGTCGCATCGGAGTTTCTGGATCGTTAACCCAGGTTTCCCACGCTTGCCAATCGAGTTCCTTCAGGCTCATGAGCCGGCCCTGCGCATCACGCGGACGATCATCAATCTCTCAGCTATCGCTTCGGATCAATGAATCCGTGATCGAAGGCGCCGCGTGTTATTGCGTACTTACGCCACAATTCATTCAGCACACTTCGCACCACCGGCGCGTAGCCTGTCGCGGCGGCATGCTTTTGCAACAGCATTTCTCTATTTTCGGGGCAATCGATTTTTGAAAATCCTTTGCCGTTGCGTCCTTCCAAGAAGTCGTTCCAAAATTCTTCTTCCTGCTCGGGAATCTCCCGATGAAGAATTCGGTCGCCGGGTGCGGCTGAAAGATTTCGTTTGGACATCCTGCGTATTCGTTCCAGTCGCTTTTGTCTAACATATTCAATCTCCTTTGAACCCTTGGTTACACAACTTGCAATCTTGTTATCTTCTTTCTGCGTGCCGGATCCTGTATCCGGGAAATGCTTTCTTGGTTTGCGGTTCCGGTTCCGGAACAGGAGGCGGTGCTTTCTCGGCGAAGCGTTCTAAGCCTCTCTCGAACACCTTGTCTGCTGCGCCTTCAATAGTGTCGTCCTTGACGGGTAGGAGACTCACGTGGGCCATCCATCATCTTCACGAACCAACCGCGCGGAATGTATGGGCGGACCAACAGACCGCGGTACGTCATGATTTGGCGGTTGTCTTTGTCTGGCGCGCTGCTAGCGGTGACTCCGCTCGCGATCTCCTCACCCTCCGGCGTCAGACTGAAGTGCGCCTGGTAGATGCTGGAATTCAGATAATTTTCGCTGTCGAAGCGACGTTTGAATACCTGAGCCAGATCGTAACGGATAGCCACCGCGAAGTGCGGATCATGATCAAGCTGCAGTTTGAGGATCAACTCGCCTAGATTATTGCGAACTTGCTGGTGACCGGCTAACCATACACGCCGGTCCTGGTGATACCACCAAATATAGACTCGAGTGCTCTGACTAATGTAGGACATTAGATCGCTCCGGCCTTGATTAGTTTCATCACTTCGAGCTTGAATTTTGGAGAGCGAAGTTTCAGCTTCAGATCGTTCGCGGAAAGCGCTTTATAGGCAGCTGCGGTTAACTGCACTGCGGTGCCATCTTCTTGTCCGGCCTCAGCTTCGACTAACGCTGCCGGCTTCTCAGGGATACGATAGCCGAATGTTTTCGCCGCCTTGTTGTAACGGACGCGGAAGAAATCTCCGTCCTCTGCCCAATATTTGCGCTGAAGGTCGGCGAAAGAAAGAGCCGCAAACTCTGCGAGTTCTTGGGGGTTGAGTGGAAGAGCATCCGCTTCGGCTGCCGCAGCGTCATAATTGGCCTGCGCCTGTCGCCGAATTTCAATTACGTCCTTACGCGCGCTACCACCGTCCGTGCGCGGCAACTCCAGGTTCGCGATTGCTCGTTCAATCGTGGTCTGGCTCGGAATCCACTGGACTTCCTGCAGGAACACCAGGATCCGGTTTAGGTTCTCGGCGCCGGCGTATTTGCGCCAGGGGGCGTTCGTGTTGATTTCGTTTTGATAATCTCTAGCTGTAAAATTCATGTTTCAAACTCCTCTAAGACCGAATGGAACCCTTTAGTTCCAGGTGCTGGACTTGGGTACCGAAGTGCTTTAATTGTCTTGTCGTCGACGCCGGCTTCGGCGAGGAACTCGCTACAGGCATCACCGAACCTATTGGTCACGATCGAATCCAGATCTGGCCTTCCGGGATACATGCCTTCTTGTCCGTGATGTTTGACCACGAACACAAGCAGCTTTGATACCGAATCCACTGTTCTTCGGGCGACCGGCAAGGGCTTCGTCCAGTAAGCTCTCGGGCGCGGCCTCGCGTGAAATCTTCAGTAGCCGGAACACCTCCCGGCCTAATGTGTTTTCTGACATTGAGTCCTCCTACAAATCCCAGACGTCTTTTTCGCCGGGAGCTGGCGCCGTGGGCACTGGTTGCGTTGGTTGCGGGCCGCGCTTCTTCGGGCTCGCCTTTGCGGCTTCTCTTTTGGCCTTGCGTCGTTCACGACGCTCTTGCGCTGCCACAAAAAGCTGCTCGAGTGCGTCCATCTCTGCGATCGTGCCCGGGTCGCTGTACATCACGCGCATCGTGTCGTGAAGATACTTTCGCGCCCACCGGCAGTTCGTGCGCGAGATTGTCTGAATCTTTAGAAGCTCTGTCAGCAACGCAATTTGTTTCGTGAAAGGCGTGTCTGTGTGTGCCGTGATGTTTGATAGCTTCTTTTTGATTTCCGAAATCCTGTGTGACTTAAAGTTCAAGCCCATTTTTGATCCTGTGAAAAGACGGACGGCTGCGATGGTTTGCAGCCGTCGTCAGAAGATAGTTGTTGTTAGCTGGCCTTCCGATATGGATCGACCTCGACCAATTCGCCTTCGACAGGCTTTTTGAAGTCCGCGATAGTCACCTGTTCTTTCAGTTCCGAGGGTTTGAACTTCAACCTCTTCCGCTCGGCTTTCGCGGCTTCCTTCGCGGCTTTGGTTTCTTTGCCAGCCTGCTTCTCGGCTAGCTTTGCGGCCTTCGCATCGTCCAGCTCTTTCTGATATGGGCACGGTTTACCGTCGTCGTTGTGCCAGGGCGATGCGCCTTCGGGACCGCCACCAACACGATGCCACCCGAGCTTGTTGAGCAGCCGTCTTACCGTACGCCCGGACTTAGTCAAACCGAGCTCTTCAGCTATCTCGGCATCGGGTGCCGTCGGATCTTCTGTAACGTACTTGACCAATAGATCCTCAAGACGTTGCCTTACCTCTTGGTTGTTAATGACCTTGAAGTCGCCTTCTGTGTTGATGTAGGAGACTGCCCCAACGCTGTGGTTCGTCGTGTAGCTCGCGGCTAGTCGTAAGGAGGTCAGTCCGCCGATCTGCTCACGATCCTTTAGATTTACGACGTCGATTTCCATCGGACCCATACCGTTGGCATAGAGCACATCATCTTTCCGGATGCCGTAAGCTTGATCACACATTGCCCCGAGGTCCGAAGATCCGCGGAGCATGTTCTCGAGCGACATGACTTCCTTCTTGGAGTTCTTAGTCGCGTGGTGAACAAGAACCACGGTCACAGCGCCTGCGGCTAGAAGTGCGACCACATCGTTGACCAGTTGGCGGTTCTGCGCTGCGGCGTTCTCATCGTTCCCTTTCATAAACCGTGATGCGGTATCCAGGAACACGACGGGTTTCGTTTGTCGAACAGCTTCGAGCAAGATGGGATCGCCAAGCTCGAGCGGTACACCGCACGAGATAGTGCGCGCCATGAACTTCCGCTTGTCGTCGGGAATGCCGAAGGCTTCACAACGTTTACGGAAAGCGTGGTCACCGGACTCGGGTATTAGGTAAATAACCTGTCGCGGCTTCTTTACTGCGTAGCTGTCAAGTCCGAACAACGGTTTTCCGGTAGAGACGGCCTTTGCCAATGAGAGCGCGACCAGCGTCTTACCGGAACCGGGATTCGCGCCGATGAAACAAATGCCCTCCTGTAGCACACCATCAATGACCATTTCGATTTCGCCGGACTCCATTTCGCCGACACTTCGAAAATAATCGAAGCAGGTTTTGGTGACATCTTCGTGCTTAGTATCGACACGCGTGGAGACGGCTTTACGAATTTCTTCAACTTTACCGTCTCTCGTAATGTGCAAACCTGTCAGAACTGTTCCTTCGCCTGGGATAATAACTTTTCCGCCGATGATCACAGTTGGAGCAGAAGACTCTTGAGACGGAGCATACGAGTCGCGTGAAACACTATTCGTGATACGTTTCACATCCTCATAGGTCTTACGGTCACCCTCACGTTGCACCACATGATCGTCGACCAGCTTGCACAGAACATCTTTAATTTCGTTTCTGCTGCAGTTGTGGTTCCGCAAAGAGCCTGCGATCGATACCAAAGCGTTGTCGCGGGCCTCGCTGATCGTGAGCTCTGGATCGATACTCACAACCAGACCAGAATCTTCTGTCGGTATCGGAGCCGGCGTCACCCGTGTTTCTGTGACTTCAGAGATTTCTATATTGAAATCCTGAAGACCGTAAACACGACGGTTTTCATCTGCGAATACGATGTTGACCATCGGTGCGTCGGCATACTTGTTGTTGACAAAGCCGGGTAGGCGTAGCACACGGCTGCAATCCTTCACGGTTGGATCACCACCGAACTTGGAAACCAGCGCTCTTAGTAAACCCTCCTGCTGCTCTTTTGTGATTCCGCGAACGTTCCAGATCACCTGATACTTCCCGGGGCTGGATTCAAGAACCACCGTCGGTCTAGGAACATCTGTGCTCGACACGATGATGTCGAGCTTTTCTTTACCCTTCGAATCAAGATCCAAATAAGCGGAACGGATTTCGCCAATGTCTTCTTTGCGCCGGCGAGTTGCGCCAGGAGTTATCGAATTCATGGCGACATAAATGTTCTTGCCGGCGTTATTCTTGACAGCAAGCTTGTCCAAATATTCATCGCCACAAAGCTCTTCGCGAGGTCCGAAACCCGTCTCGAAGTGTTCCTCATCGCCGCGTTTTGCCGCGATGCAGACTCGATCACCGGGATCGAATATCAAATTAAGGAATTGAACTGCAGGAGACGCGGCGCTCAAGAGACACCGCCGACCGTCGTTTCTGCGGGAATGACATGCACCGCTTGATCGGGTTTTCCGAATTTCTTGGCAGCACCCAAGTCAAACTCCACGGACATGCCAGGAGTGGGAATTGCTTCGCCGTTGTAACTGCTTATATGGAAGAATATCCGTCGGCCGGATTTCAGGCTTATAAACCCGTAACCGCGATTGGGATTGTAATCAAAAATTGTTCCAAACATTTCGTTCGTTCCTTCAGGCCGAGATTTCGACCTGCCCCGTCCTTGCGGGGCTTTGTAGATTTTAAGAAGCGGCGTGCCGCCGATTCTTTGCTACTGTTTTGATCAGGAGCCGAATACCGTCGTGATTGGTAGCTTGCTAGGCGTTCGGCGCGCCCTGCTACTTACTTCGTGTGCCAGGACAATGTTAGGTCCGCGAAACTTGGCGAAATCATTATCAAAACGCGGTCTCGAAACAGAAGTGGGTCGTTTCGCTCTTCAACACTGCGGCAGTGATTAGCTCGCACGTGATCAACTGCTTCAAGTTCGTCCGCGAATTGAGCAAAGCACGTACATACATATGGATGGCTGAACATCATATTTCTCCCAAGATGAATTTCACTTCTCATTGCCTTGGGAGGACCAATCCGATACGCCCGGGGCTTCACTGCTTTTCATGCACATCTACTTCACTTCGGATCAACGACACAATCCGGCGGCCGGTGATCTTCTCAAATTATTCCCAACAAAACTTGCAGCTTAATCAAGATCTGCTTTTGATCGTGGTCAGGCAAAGTGCCACAACGCTTTTGAATTCTTTCGCGGCACACGTAACGTATTTGCTCACACAAGGCAGCACAATATTGCCCGTTGTGAAGTACACGAGCCCATGATTTCTTCCAGACGTTCCATTTGTCGGCGCCTGCGGAATTTTGTGCGCTAGACAAAGGCACCACGACAGCGAACTGTCCGTCTTCGTCGGCTGATATGATGACGGCCGGATGAAGGCTGTGAAGTTCAGTTCCTGTGACGACGACCTTTCTCCCAGTGTTTACGTTGTCTTTTGAGACATTTTGGACCGGCAAATCAACGAGAACTACGTCAAATCTTTCCAACCTCATGTCAACACGCCGACGCATATTGTTGCCTCGTTAGCTCACCTGATTTCAGTTTGGAAATCAAATCTCGGATGAGTTCAACATTTCGAAAACTCAAAGGGTAAGGCGATGCCGCCTGAACCAGTTGCTCAATATCATCGAGCGCATTGCGGAGACGTGTGATCTCTACAGCCATGAGACCGCGGGTCCCGCCAAGAAAGAGGCTGACCTTGTTCGGTGGAACTCCGGACAAAGCGCTCAATTGGGCTACATTCAGACCCAAGACGTGTGCCTTCATTCGAATCAGTTCGGCGTCCAACATTTGCTGCTCTCCTCGTGTACTGCAAAGATTTCTTTGGTGGCCTCGAAAGAATTAATTCACTTGATTTCGAGGTAGACGAAAGCGCGCAGGCTAAATCGCCTACGCTGAAAATTTTTGTTTTTGGGAATTCCTTGCCACAGGAATTTCCGGCCTTGCCTGTTTAAATGGGGAACCAGATCGGGCGACCTGGTCCCCACCGGATGACAACATTCACGCCGGGCAAGGGAGACGTGAAACTCTTTAAATTCGATTCGCGCCCTGACTCACAGGACGGCTCGGAGGGTGTATCGCCTCCGCTGTTGGTTTCGGGTGCGTCTCTTTTCGCGTTACGGAGAAAAAGCCTACAAAAAGCCGCCGTTTTCATCACAGAGGCTCGCGGAGGGTATCGCACTGTCCCCTCTATAAGGCCGATGAATCTATATACTTTTGCTTCGGTAGCTCAAATACGTTGATCTGCCTAGCGATTCGCCCAACCGTGGAGGCCATGCACGACCTTGCCTTCCTTGTCGACTGATACTGCCGGCTTGCTGACACTGCCGTTGCATTTGGCACAGCTATAGGTGTATCGCACTATCCTCTCCACTATTGGTTTGGGCTACGGCATGAAATGCGTTTTAAGGAAAAAGTCAACAAAAAGCCTTACAAATCGAAGAAAAAATCCCACAGAGGCTGTCTCACGGTAGGTCCGGGTAATGAACGTAGGCCCGCTTACGCCACCCGTTGTCGAACTTACGGTCGGATGGAATGTGTGCGCGCTGCTGTCCTCTCCATAAGACTCACCAACCGATACACTTTTTCTTCGGGACCTCAAATACGTTGATCCGCTTGATCAGAAATGTCTCAAAGGTTCGCGATGGTGTATCGCCCTTCCCCTCTACAAGACCAGCGAATCACCTCACTCGCTCGCCTGATGCCCTCAAACGACGCCCTGACATTGGCAATCTGTAGCACAACCGGGATCATTTCCTGTCGAACAAGACATCACAACTGTGGGGTCTCCACAATACAAACGAACGGTGTCCCCTAAGGGCGCTACCCCGGTAGACTCAACGCCTGCTTAGCGTTTTCGCACCGGAGGGTCTTGGCTCTCCATATTACTGACGGATTGGGGCATTCGTTTTCGAAAACTCGAAATATGCACACCTGATTGATCAGAAACGTAAACGACAGCCCTCGTCGAACTTAAGGTCGGCCCGGGAGCGCTGCTGTCCCCTCCATAGTACTGACCAGTGATGGCATGCTCTTTCAGAAAATCCGAATAGGCGCGCTGGGCTTGAGGATTCGCATCCCAGGGCTCTCCATAGTACTGACCAGTGGTGGCACGCGTTTCCGGAAACGCCGGATACCCGCGGCAATACTGATGATTTCGAACAGCGGCGCGCTTACTGAGTTCCTGTCTCTCCACTATAGGCGTGAGTTATGTCGCCAAAGGGTTGACCCCCTACGAAATGCACACCTGCTTGATCATTCACATCCGGGTGCCCGATTTGAAGGTTTGGGCCGGCGAGAGGAGTTCCTCGTCCCCGGCGCCTACACGTTCCCTCATTATATATCCCGCTTACGGCATGAAATCTTTTTCCGACGCAATCGGCGCCAAAACATTGGCGATTTTCAACTCACAGGCTTTCAACCGCCGAAAGTGGTTGAAGCAGCTCCGAAGGCTGCTCGAACGGACTCTCATCGCGGTTGTCGCCGGGGCAGAAGAAGTTCCACGCTTCCTCTTCACTATAGGTGTGAGTTGTGCCCCCAAATCTTTCTATGGACAAATCCCGCTAGAATATCGTTTGTCAATTCAACCAGGGGCAATTTCAAAGCGGATGTCGTTCTGCAGGCAATGTCAGCCTTTTGATCTCCGAGCTGGTGGTGGTGGCCGGCCGATCCGCGTTGACCTCGATTGACCTTGATTGTCTTCGATTGCAGTTTTAGTACTTACATAGATAGTTGTTTTTGTACGTCGTGGGTTTACACAGACACACAACAGGTGTACAATGTCATCCATGATGAGACGACTTAACATTTGGCTGGACACGAAAGACCTTAAGAGGCTGGCTTCCGTAGCCAAGAATTCTACTCCGGGCACCAAAGTCTCCATGCTCATACGTATGGCTATCTCCGAGTTTTTGGAACGACGAGAAAAACAAGGAGGACGGGCTTGAACTTCGGAGAACACACCAGCCGACTTAACAGTTCCTGTAGGGCGCGCGGATACAAAGGCAAAGTTACCAAAGAAGGACTTCTAAAAGCCTGGGAAGCCACCAACGGCCTATGTTTCTATTGCGGTCGGATTTTGTTGCCGGCCACCTTACATTGGGATCATAAGATCCCGCTCGCAGAAGGGGGTCGAAACGTGAATGACAACATGGCTCCGACCTGTGAAGCATGCAACATGTCCAAACAAACCTTCACCTCAATTGAATTCCTAGCTTTGTGCCCGCGGGCTGTGGGTGCCATTGGGCGGAGTCTGGAAGCGTCGCCACATGGACGGAGAGCTTACTTACAGCCAAATACTCTGGGCTCAACGGACTCTTCCCCAGCATCCTGGTCTCTGAGGCTTGTTCTGGACCACGTATCGATCCCCGGCGAACGGCATCTCGGGCCGGCCGGGCCGCGCCTGATCCCCGCACTGCGCGCGGGAGAGCCCCCCGCGGAGATCTCCCGCCGACGATCGACCCCCTGTTTTCCCAGCTATGGGGGTCACCCGGAGCCCTTTAGTCGTCGCCTAGCCTTCTGGCCTCGCCCCTCCTTTGAATTTCACTCAGAAACGGCTCAGGACGCAATTTAGGGCTCCGCAGGCTGTATGGATAGTCTGGACCAGGAATCGCCTGGGACGGCCGGCTGGGCTGCGGCGGCGGGCCTATCTGGTTGCAACCACAGATGGTTAGGGCGGGGATCAGTCGGGTCGGAGCGGTTTATGGGTCGGCGGGCATTACCAGGTAGCGGCCCCGGGTGGCCCATTTGCGGTATATCAGCGGTGGTGCAGCGGCGTAGGGTCGGCCAGGGGATCCGGACATTCTGGCGGACGTGGTGGAGGCCGTTTGGCGGGGGTCGCGATTTCAAGGGATCCTCGGGGCCGGGTGCCCCGCAGGCGGCGTCGGATAAAGTACGAATTCCAGGTGCGGCGGATCGGCCGAGTGGATCAGACCGGGAGTTTCCGGAATTGGGCTACGTGGATCGGAGCGGCGACCACTCTAGCCTTAAGGGACCAGGAAGCTCTTATAGAATCGTCAGTCATCAACCGCTGGACAAACCACCCGTATTATATACGGGGGTGGTTGTCCAACGGTATGCTGTATGACCGCTGGACAGATCGAATAGTTTGTCCAACGGTTGTCCAACGGTTTGTCCAACGGTATCATCTATATGAAAACACATGCTTTACACGTGATCGTGTTTTTGGCTTGTCCAACGGTTGTCCAACGGTTCTGCGTGTTTTGGACCGAAAAAGCGTTGGACAAACAAAAATCGTTGTCCAACGGTTTGTCCAACGGTGCCAGATTTACCTGACACTCATGATTATGTCGTTCAGGCGGTTGTCCAACGGTTCACCCCTTGGTTCCGTTGACTGCCGGCTCCAACCGGTCGCGGAGCTGGGGCGCGCTGTGTAGGTGAGATCCGCGGGCTGGGGGGTTGCCAATTCGGTGGCGACTTCCTCGCTTCGTGGTGGACTTCGACCTCCCTCGCCGGACAGCCGGTGGGAATCGCGTGTGCTTCCCGGCCTGATCGCTGGCACATGGCCGCGGTGTAAGGCAACGGCGTAGTAATCCGCCGTGACTCCTCTCGCGCGATTCGGACGTCAGCGGCCTGGATCCATTTTCGGACATTATCCTCCAGAAATTTTTATTGCGTGATTCGTCGGGTGAGTCAGCCGCTCAACCCGCAAAGTCGAAGATCCCTGCCGGACGATAGGCCCTAGGGAAGTTGATAACGTCCCTACACATCAATTCCTTCTATTCTATTGATTATACACGCTTTATCGACGCGCGCGCTCCGCGGGGAGGAGGAGAACATGCTATCAGTAGTGTACTGTACCAACGAAAACGTCGGCGGGCGAAGCCAGTTTTCATGCCGGGAGGGTTTCCCTCCAAAATTCGCGGGATTCGCGTGTAAGTCTTTTGTTTTCAACACGCGCTCGGCTCGGAGAGCAGGAAAGTCTACGAAATCCTTCGTACATGTCAGTGTCGGACTGTGGTAAATATACAACACTACGGTGTCTATAATACAACACTCAATGAACACAATCCGGGGAACCCATCGCCGTTGAAGCGTTGAAGGCCGCTGTCGCACTGTCTCCCGCTGATGCACATGCACACTCAATTGTCCCTGGCACAAACCGTCAGACACGCGCCTTACTCTGTCATCTTCTGACATCTTAGACTAATACGTACGTCTACGTACGGACTTGACACTTTTGGTCGCTACATCCGGCGAAACCCGTTTGTTTGCAAGTTAGAGACACAAATTGTCTTTTTCGGGCAGACACTTTACGTCAAACACGGTCCTGTACATACTTACTAGACATGTAAGTCATGCAACGTCAGTAGCGGACACTTTGGCACCACCCGTGCACATACGCTCGGCATCTGGCAAGCGGTTCGATAAGTCAAGAGAACCAGTCGCCAGATGAATTCTCCGGGCGGGAATGAATCCGTCAGGTTGAGACTCGAAATGGTCCCGCGTAATCCAGCCGGCCAGAGTAGACAGGGACAGCCATTGCTCGGTCTTAGGCCGAGGGGGAATAGGGCGGCATCTTCACTGCCCTTCACAAACAACCAACAAAACTTTGACGGCAACACACAGCGAATCTTCCGAGGTTCGCTGTCCGATGTTTTCAAAGCCAAGGAGAAAGGGAAAACACAATGGCACAGACTGCAATCACTTGGACGGTCCAGTGGTCCCAAGTTTATGAGGAAGGCAAACGGGTTGAGGTATCCCCGAATGGACGCATGCTGCCTTTGATTGATGAGTGCACAGAGTGTTTGCAGATAGCGCTCGAAACCTGGATTCCCCGGATAGAAGCACAGATTGAGCCCGGCATGGATTGGGCATAACCCATGCAAACCAACAGTTTCGAAGTCAACGGCAACGAACTACCAAACAAACCGGACGCAATCCGTTTCGCAAAAGCAATCGCAGAGGAATCCGGTAAGCCTGTCATGGTCTGGCAGTCTGGCTTGCCAGTGTTGTGGGTTGCGCCAGAAATAAAAATTGGCCGGGCGTCACATTCAGTCTAAACGGGGCACCCAGCGCTTTTCTTCCCAAACAGTTTTGAGAGCAGATAGCAGAGCACAGCATGCAATGCCTGTCCTGAGAGAGCAGGCATTGCGCGAAGTGTTCTCAATTTCCAGGAGGTAGCAATGGCACTCGCATGGTCTATAGGTGACGTTGGATGCTGGGCAGATGGTGCATTAGGTCATGACCACGTGGGCGCGAAGCTTGCGCAACTAGTCGCAAATGTCTGGACGCCGGAAATGCTGGACAAGTACGGCTATGACGTAGCGGACGCATTGAACAAGGAAATGTCAGACGATGCCGGTGAGGAAGATGATGCGCTGGAGATTCTGCAGGAATTCACAGACGCAAGTTTGACGTGGCAGTTTGTAGATGGTGACTTGATGTTGTTCGAAGAGAACGAAGCAGAATAGCTTCCTCGCAGTTCTCCCCTAGCAGTCTCTAGCCAAAACCCAACCAAAGCAGACCACATACACCGCGTTGTTATGAGCAGCGCGCTGTCCGAGTTTTGCTTAAACGCTTTTCTCAGGAGGCAACGTGAACCACAAGGAATACAACGGCTGGCACAACTACGAGACGTGGTTGGTCAAGCTTTGGATCGACAACGACGAAGGTAGTTCCCGATATTGGGATGCGACCGCACAAGAAGTCTATGACGATGCGGAAGCTTCTCGATCATTCACCAAAGAAGAGCAAGCCACCCTCACGCTATCTGACCGCTTGAAAGATGAATTCGATGAGAACCAGCCCGAATTAGAAGGGTTTTGGGCGGACCTACTCAACGCGTCAATGTCCGAAGCGAACTGGCACGAAATCGCAGAGCACTACATTGCCGACGTGGACAAGGAAGAACCAGAAGAGCAGGAGGAAAGCGAAACATCCGCCGAGTAAATCACTCCGCGCGTTCTCCGGAATGCGCGAGGGGATTTATTCACAACAAAGCTTAGGAGGAAACATGCTTGACTGCGGACACAATCCGAGTGTGCACGGTGAGCACACGACAGGCACAGCGCGCCTGCACGACGGGCGAGAGATTTGTTGGGACTGCTGTGCGGACCTTGACCGCGCGCACATGCTCCAGGACGGCCATTCCAAGCGCTTGCCGTTGTATCTCAGCAAGAATGACGCGGGCGAATGGCGAGTAAACAATTGGCCGGGCTCCTTGTCTTTCTTCGTCTTCGGACAGAGCAAGGGCTATCACAATATCGCCCGGACACGGCATGACGTCTGGTTCGTTGGACCAGACGCGCACGTGTGGCACGGTGTTTCCTTCGGTGAATGGACACAGATAGTCCACTGCAAGCGAACCAAAGAAGTCTGGAAGAAAGCAGCGAAGGCAGCTGCATAGGTTACCTATCAGCACATTAATTTCGGCGCGTGAGTGTGCGCGTTCGCCCCGCCCTGTCCGCAGCGGACTGTGGTAGGGCGACCGGGACACACTCCCAATAAAGGAGAAAGTATGAGTTTATCGTTTAGACCAGTGAAAGAAGTTTGGGGAGAACCTACTGACCAATTTGTCTCCTATATAGCCGTAGTGGAGTTGATTCACAAGGCCGCGGAAGAGATAGGGGAGACCGCGATCCAGAATACCTACGGATATTTAGAAGTAATTTGGATCGCAGACGGCAGGCCCTTTCTTAGATTCTTGCAGAATGAAGACAAGTTCAACATTCTTCGGTACCGCGAATTCTTTCCTGACGAAGACGAAGCCGGTCTGCAATCCCTCATAAGCAATATACGAAACATGGCAGAGAAGTGGAAAGAATCATTGGATGAAGATGGCAGCTTGCGTTTCTACATCGACTGAGTGAGCGCGTCGAGCCTGCCCTGTCCGCTGCGGACCATGGTAGGGCGACCGGGACACACTCTACCCCCTCCACTTTGAAGAGGACCGAAACGAAAACCTAACTGAAGGCGTTATTCGTGCCATCGGTGCAACACCGCCAGCGGGCGGCAGCAGCAAACATCAGTAACCCGTTTGCAAGCTTAGAAACCTCCATCCTAGTGTGGCTTTTTCCGATTGTGACCTATGAGTTCTCGTAGGGCGGCGACTATCCTTCTACGTTGCGAGGAGGTAAGTCTAACATTTCCGGATTCAAGGAAAAGAAATCCAATCACCCGACAGACGTCGCTCACAATGCCCGGGAACCCCGAGACTTCGATGGACCAATGCTTAGGAGTGAAGTGTTCAAAGTTGTTCCGAAAGGTATCCGACAATCTGTTGATAGACGACATCTCACTATCCGAGATCACGAGTCGCTGGCTGCCAACATACAGAAGCATCCATTCGTCACTTTGGCATCGCCTCAGCGCCTCCCACAAGCTAATCAGCTTCTTCGGCTGTTCCTCAGACTCGGGCACTTGTTTAGATTTAGGCGAAAACAGCACGCGATCAGGGTCGGTCCCGACGACGGCAAGGACGGCAGAGCCATATAAGGCGCCGTGCAACGCAATCGTGAGCCATTTCCATTTGTGCGTTTGGTTGGCAGCATTGAAGGCTGCTGCTGCAGTTTCAAGATAATCGATCGCGTTTTCCTTTTCATCCGTTCGATACCATTTGGCTTTCACGTCGCCTCCCCGATTAGAACCATCACGGGGCTGGACATCAACCATCTTAACCGTTCCAAATACATAGAGCCGATTGATTGGAGGAATCATGAAAAGAGCACAGAAGTGAACCCGACGAGTTGCACACGCCTATGACAACTAAGTCTTGCAACACGCACAATGGACAACTAAGCTAAGAAACTGGAGGGATTATGACAAAACCAGGAAAGAAACCCGCACATCGACCGCTCAAAGGTGAAGAGCCCTTGACTGAGAGACTCTCTGCCATGTTTTCAGCGAAAGAGAGGGATGCTCTCGAAGCAATCCGATTAGAAAAACGCTGGACGATGTCAACGCTTGTGCGAGAGGCGATTGAGGTTCGATACCCAGAAGTCTTTGCAAAGGAAGGAAAGTAACCCAAGCTGCGCGGCAAGCCCACCAGGAGAAAATCAAATGCCAACTTTTGCGACTCAAGGTCGGGTATACATCGACCGATTAAAGACCCGAAACCGGCGGCCGATAAAACCCGCTACAGCTGCTGCGTTCGAAGCATATCTACGCAACCACGTGGTACCGTGCATCGGCAGCGTCGAGTTGGAATCATTCAACAATGGCGCACTGAAATCTTTTGTGCAGACCTTAATTGACAAGAAGCTTGCTCCGAAATCGATTGCGGAAATTAGCGCTTTCACGCGGTCTATTGTGGCAAGCGTGTTGGACGCAGATGGTAATCATGTGTACCCGCGCAGCTGGAACATGGATTTCGTGGATGCGCCTCCAATCCAGCGGCAACACCAGCCCACAGTGACGAAGGAGTGCCTACAGGAAATACTCCGCAATCAGACAATCAAAGTACGCAACCGGGTGTTGCTTGCCCTGCTCGCCAGTACCGGACTTCGAATTGGTGAACTCCAGGCTATCCAGATCGGCCCAGATCCGTTGGACCAGAACACGGTATGGAATTCCAACAATAGAATCATCAGGGTTAGGAAAAGCATTTGGCGGGGAAGGATCCAAGAGCCCAAGACCGTTTCGGCAGTTCGCGACATAGATTTATCGCTTGCAGCCAACGAGATGTTGAAAAAGTTTGCCAGGGGCAGGCCGCAAGGAGAGTTCCTCTTCCGTACAAAATCAGGCAAGCCGCTTGCACAAAACTTCATCAACACCTACATCTTGAAGCCCGCAAGGATACCAGGAGCACACGCGCTCCGGAGATTCCGGGTGTCACACTTGCGGGAAGCTGGCTGCAACGAAGATATCTTGCGCTGGTGGATCGGTCACAGCAACGGAGGGGATACAACCAACATTTATTCAAAACTCTCCGAAAACCTTGAGTTACGGCGAACCTGGTCCGAACGAGCTGGCACCGGTTTGGATCTTTCTTGTGTCACTATCGGGGAACCCGTCGCCGTCAACAAATCGAAACGCGTTAAGCTTCAGAGGCTTTCCGCTACATCCGTTGAGTCCGTTGAGCGTGTTGCAACCTTCCAAGCGACCGACGAGGACTTACCAATCGAACTGTTCGAGAAACCAACAGAGCTACACATGGAGGCGGAATAATGTGGCCATTCTCTGCTCCACCAAAACCGCAGCCAAGATTTTTGGTTAAAAATGTTTTGGGGGAAATCATCGATGAACTCCCTGTCCAGGATCTCGCGGGCCAATGTCTTTGCGGGAAGCAGTGGCCTCATGCTGATCTATCTGGGCTCTCACTGGACGGAGCAGATTGCTCAGGCATTAATCTCTTTGGCGCGCGACTCGTGAGAACCAGTTTCTGTCGCTGTAGCCTAGTCGGTGCGGAACTCTCGTTCAGCGATGCAACTGGTGCGGATTTCTCTCAGGCGAACATGGACGGCTGCCTTTTGTATCGGGCAGAAACACGGGGCGCAAACTTTGATCAGACGATCATCTCCCCGGCTTCAGATATTCCCGGCATGCGAGTGGTGATTGCGTGAAGACGACACTCCTGATCTTCTTTCTGCTGACGGGCATCCCTGCATGTGTCCAGTTCAAACAGCGACACGACCTTGAGGAACGCACATCCGAAGCTGCGCGTAGTTTGCACAATCTTTATGTCTTAACTCCAAACCAGACGTTGCGCATCGTGTATGCGAACGCCTGGATGGGAAATGTTTGCGTCGAATATGTTGCGGACGACGCTCGGGAACAAAGCTTTATCCGATACGCTGTTTTGGAAAAGAATTCAAAAGTCGTCGAGCACGATCTGTACGAGGAAGACATCGCAGACAGATGCAATACGACTGTCTGGAATGGATCTCACCGGAGTTGCGGAGAAGGAGTTGAAGGCAACATATCAGCAGTGAAAAACCCCTGGCGCTATTGTGATGGAGGTCGAGGCGGCAGCGGCGGAGGACCCACATTCTTTGGGGGTGGTGCTGACAGTTGGCGGCGGCGTTGGCGGCGTTGGCGGCGGCGTTGGCGGCGTTGGCTCTGGATTACTGGCTTTCGGTCGGGAGTATTGTGGAGTTTCCCTGTTTGCGGATTCCAACTGAGCGGCGGGCGGAAACTCTTCAATCGCTAAGCGGCGCTCGATTTCTTTCTCGTAAGGCGTGCCCTCCAGTTCCGCTCGCGTCATATTGATAGAGGTTAAACTGTCGCGAGGCCCCAGATACAAAAGCGCGTCCGCAACTTCTCTTAGCTTCACGGGAGGCGAGGACGAGGCCGAAGCCGCTGAGCTGAGTGCGGATGTCATCAACCACTGATACCCCTCTGCCGCGCCTCCAGAGACAATTGACATCGCGGGCAATTCCCCGACCCAGTTGCCGGCCAGCGAAACAATGACCGGCGTAGGCCAGGAATCGAAGCGATGATCCAGGTCGTCATAGCCGCCTGGAGTATTTGTGCCGGTGACAATCAAATACGTATTTGCGCCAGCCGCCTGTAACTCAGGCTCGATAGAAACTCTTCGTGGGAAAGGAGGAACACGCAGAAGATGGAAACCCCCAATGATCAGTAAAGCGCGATGGTGCTTGGCCAGCACCTCATCTTTTACCACCTGCGCGAACCACTGGTCCCGATTGGCCATATAAGGCGAAATATCGCCTTTTTCTTTGACCTTCTCCCAGTCGATATAAGGGTCGCCACAAAGGACGCGCATCTGGTGCTTGCCTTTGCGTTTCAGGTTCTCTTCGCGGACCGCCTCATACAGCGACGCAGTTACTGGCGAGGGCGGCCCAACCACGCCGACCGTGTTGAGCCATGCTTTCTGTACCTGCTCCAGCGGAACATCTTCGCCGCTTACATAGCGGTCGACCGATTTCTGGTATAGCGAGTTGCCCATTTCCATCACGATGTCGTCCACGCGGTCAGCAAACTCAGGAGTAGCCACAAGTGAGCGCAACCATGCATATTCCTGTTTGTTCCCGTGGATCTCTCCGAGCAGCACGATGTTGTGCGTCTCAAAAGCATTCACCACGGCGGCGTTCGCGTTTTCCGGTTTTGGCTCACCTTGAGCATCGGCGGAAGAGCCAAAAGCAAGGAAGCTGGTCCCAAGAAGCAGGATGTGGCGGAGTTTCATAGGCAATCTCCAAAGTCCATAGAAGCTAAATCTCGAAAACACGTTTTCTCATCAATCGACCCGAGCCGCTGCTCGGCGAATACCTGGACACTAGGTTTTTGAAACACCGCTCGGCTCATACTAGCACCATCTGGTAGACGCGATAATCGGTAAAGTCCTAGAACGCGGACGGCAGTTGACCTGGCTCGCCTCCCATTCCTCTGCGCCTAGGCCTTGATTTCGAACCACACCGACCCCTGTTTTCCGCTCTCGCTCTGGAAACTTCGAGCGCGCTTTCTCCGCGAGTTGTTTGGTTTTGAAGGGTTTCGACAAGGGCGTGAACTCACCGTTGAGGTACGTAAACAACAAGCCACCTCTCGGTTGCTTTAGGCATATCGGATTTAAGCACGAGCGTCGCCCCCTGGAGCTACAAGAAACAGGCGAGGGGCATCGCAGATTTCTAGGTACCATCTGCGGGTCCTTCCCGTGCCCCACGGATGCGAAGTACCAGTAGGCACTTTTACGATTACTCGACGTGAACGCGGGCTTAACAGAGAAAAATTCGGCTTGACAGCGAGCTTACTACGTCTCACGATATACTACGTGGTACGTAATATCCATGTCTGACCCCTCACTTCTTGTCTTATCGAGTCTCGCCGGTGGCGACAAACACGGGTATGCCATGATGGAAGACATCGAGCGGTTCGCCGGTGTCCGTCTAGGCCCCGGAACCTTATATGGCGCAATAACGCGGCTCGAAGAACGCGGCTGGATTCGCCCAGTGGATTCAGAAGACCGCCGCCAGCCCTACACCATCACCGGAGCCGGTCGTGAGTACCTTCGCGACCAACTCGCGAATCTCGACCGCGTCGTCCGCGCAGGATTGAGGAGGCTGAAGAACGCATGACGCGGACCATGAGATTCCTCGCGCGACTCTAACCGTCAAGGTGGCGCAAACGTTACGCCGCCGAGTTTGACGCGCTGCTCGACGACGCGAAGCCATCCATGCGGGACGCCTTCGACGTCTTCTGCGGAGCTTTGAAAATGCAAATGACAACGTTAAGTTTTGGCCGAATCACGCTTGCATGTTCAGTTGTCGGCATACTCGTGGCGGCCGGGATTTCCTTCGCGTTACCGGTCCACTACGTTTCGCGAACGGTTCTCTTCGTGACGCCAGGCGATGGGCATACAACCACGGGCGAACCTGAGCGCCGTCTGGTGAGCAATTTGACGCGGGATGTTTTCAGCCGGGAATATCTAGCCTCGGTCATTCAAGAGCACAACCTGTACCCGCGCGAGCGTGCCCGCATGTCACTCAACGACGTAACTGACAAGATGAAGAGGGACATCACGGTAGAAGCCTTGCCACCCGTTTCTCCCGGGAATCAAGATACGGTAGCTTTCGTCGTTCGGTTCGCTTACTCAGACGCCCAGCTCGCGCAGCAAGTAAATGAAGGGCTGATATTTCGCCTCCTGGATGGCCATCTAAGGAAGAGCACTCGACAGCTCAATTCTAGCTGGACTTTTCGTGTGTATGACCCCCCGGATCTCAGGCCTGACGGGCCGAATCGAATGCAATTTGCCACAGTGGGCTTGCTCGCGGGACTACTCGCTGGACTTACGCTCGCAATCGTACTCAAGTCGCGCCGCACTACGACCGTCGGAAATGGCTGACGGACTAATAATCGGCCTATGAAGTCCTCAAGGAGCCGAGGACAATAAATTCTAAGTTCCGCCAGATTAGCGCTTGGTTTAACGCCGAAATCGGTAAAGTGGCTCAATAGTTCACCATCAAGAAAATGACCTGGTGCCAGCGCCCCGTACGCCGGGAGTCTCCTCCAGAGATATACCTGGTCGCCAGTCCGAACGGGTCGCCTCGCAGGTACCATCTACCGCCATCTGTTCGCCAGCACCGTTGTCGGTTGAAAATCTGCAGTTTCGTGTGGAACATTTTGAGCGGTCACGTGTTGCTATTGAGTATGTGGGCCGAAGGTCACATGTGGATGCGGGTTCTGACTTGCTTGTTGTTACTCGGCTGGGGCGTAGGAACGGCGGCTGACAATACCGTTCCACGAGCCAGAGATGGTGAGTCTGGTGCAATTAATATCCACCCCCGAACGGTACGAAGGAAAGGTGGTTGCGGTGGTCGGCTTTCTACGGCTCGAATTTGAAGGCCACTGTTTATATCTCCACGAAGAAGACTACAGGCATGGCATCCTTAAGAACGCTGTCTGGGTGATGCTTAATCACACAATCAACGACCGCAGCGCCGAACTTAACATGCACTATGTGATTCTCGTCGGGACTTTTGACGCCAAACACAAAGGCCATATGGACCTTTGCAGCGGCTCACTCGCAAACATCACGGCTGCGAAAGTCTGGCGCTGAATGCTTGTTTCTTGAAAGCGGACCCGGTTCCAGCGCTCCGTACGCCGGGAGTCTCTTCCGGTACCGTTACTTGGTTCACTATTGTGAATCACGTGCTCATCGGCTAAAGCGAATCGTGTATTGCTTCGATTGCAACTTCAGTAGAGTCTTTGCAGAGGTTTCTATCATGCGTGTCCTCATTGCAGATGACCAAGACTTTATTCGTCGCGGTTTGCGCGCGGTCCTTTCCGAAGAGAAAGACATCAAGGTTTGCGCCGAAGCCATCGATGGCCGCGACGCGCTCGGCAAAGCACTGGAACTTAAACCCGATGTCGTAATCATGGACATCATCATGCCAAGGATGGACGGGATTAAGGCGACACGGCTACTTCGTAAGGTATTGCCGGAAACGAAAATCTTGAGTCTCAGCCAGTACGACATCCCTGAAATGGTAGACGAAATGGAGCGAGCGGGTGCCGCCGCTTTCGTTTCAAAATTATTGGTTTGGGATAAGCTCGTGCCGTCCCTCAGAAGAGTACAACTCGGCGAGGCATTCTTTTCGTAAGCGTGGACGGGTTCACACCTTCGGGATGAAATTTTGTTCGACAGAGGTCTCGATTTCAATACTGTCCCTCTGGAAGACTGTAGCCTGAGGGTGTTTTCCGTACTGGCCTGTAAGCAGCCGGCCAGAACAGTTAGTTGAGGCCGTGTACGGAGGTTAGTTTTACTTGCGGCGGGTTCCGCGCGGCTTGTGGCTAACAAAAAGGGGCTGCCGGTTGCCAGCCCCTATGCTATCCCACGGCGCTATGCGCCGTCTGGACCTTTCGCGCATTACTTACCTGGATGCCGTAGCCGCTGCCGCAGGACCCTCCACGCGGATCTTGATCTGCTTCGGCTTCGCTTCTTCGCGCTTCGGAAGCGTCAACGTCAGCACCCCATGCTTATAGTCGGCTTGAATAGCCTCCACGTTCACGGTATTCGCCAGTGAGAAGCTGCGGCTGAACGAACCATACGCGCGTTCCACACGCAAATAGTTGTCCTCGTTCACCTGCTTCTCGAACTTGCGCTCACCCCGAATCGTGAGGATGTTGTTCTCCACACGAATGTCCAGCTCTTCGGGCTTGATGTCCGGAAGATCCGCCTTAACGACTAGGGAATGCTCGGTCTCGAAAATGTCTACTGCCGGTGCCCAAGCCGTCAAGTTTGCTTCATTCGTGCCCCGTTCAAATGTCTCGTTGAACAGTCGATTAATTTGTTCCTGGAGATTCGAAGCTCCGCGAAAAGGTTGGAACTGCGAGAGATTAGCTCTCATGGGATATCCTCCATAAGTAAATCACGACCATACTCTCAGAAGTCAATTCAAGTGCTAAAGGAGGCGTTAACTTATTGGCACTCTCGATTAGCGAGTGCTAATTCTACAAAAACCGTCTTTCTTGTCAAGTACGGGCTATTTACGGTATCGATGTAAATCATTTAAAATAAGGTAGTTATAAGCACTTGTAAGATATTGAATTGCTGCGATCTAATCCGCGCCGGCTTGAACTTCTCTCGCAACTTCCTCAATCGTGTTTCCGGTGAGTCCCAAAGTGCGACGCGAGACCTTTTCGTGACGCTTGAGCCAGACCATTTCTACGGCTGGACAGAGAATTTGATTCCCTACACTCACGCTTTTTTGAACACTTCAGGAGAGTATGAAATAACCGCCCTATACGATTACGCTCCTCCGAACGGAGAATTGAAGAATTCAATCAGCATCTTTTCAGGCCAGCTGAAATCTACAACTCTAAAGATCAAAAGATCACAGTCGTCCCGCCGGAGGAAAAACCCTGACTCAGTACTCGGGCCTTCATCGCCGCCGCGATCTTCGAACTGGAGTTCTTACAGAATTCTCAGGTTTCTCCGCGTCTCCATGCACGGCGGCAAAATCGTCGAGGCCGTCATCAAGGCAATGCTGATCGACAAGACGGATGGTTTGCGATCTGCAAGTCGGATTACGGGAAAGATCAGACTGCGCTGGTTCACGAACGGCAGGTAGTGAGGGATTAGAAATGCAATCGGTAGACACAACCGCATTCAGTTTGACTGCACTTCGCACCCGCCTTCAAAACATGACGGAGGCAGAGCTATTGCAGTTCGGTAAGGCGGCGCGAGTGATGTGCAGCCGGGAGGCGAATCGGCACGAAGCCCCTCGTGAGGTGTTCGTGGTTCAGTTGCAGGAAGCGAGAGCGGAGTGGAGACGGCGGCATCCGAAGGAGCCTCGCACTTGAGCCTGCTAAACGACAAGTGCGTGTTGTGTAGCTGACTATGCTATCTACCCGATGGGAAAATGCCATACTTCTGGTTCTCGTATGGGTCTACGCCTTAAGGTACATCAGGACAAAGCGTGAAAACCGTCCCCGACTCCTGATTACCGATGCGTGGACCGGACTGAACTGGTTGATGTGGTGGCTTGTTCTCTTTATTCCAGCAATGGTTATAGTCCTGACGGTGGTTTGGTTTTTGAAGTTAGATAAATAAAGTGTGAAGGCTGAAGCGTGAGAAAAAGTCTATACGCTTCAGGTGGAGGTCGCGATGATATCTGACGAAAGAAAATGGTCCGTGAAGATGGTCAGAGAAAAACATGGAAAGAACGACCAAGAATACTACTACCGCGCAAGCGTTGATGGGGTTGAACTCCCTGCGGAAATCTGCGCTACCGGAAGCCAGATGGCGCAATATGGACAACCTGCGCTGAAAACGTGGTGTCGCCGAAATGGCCATCGCCTGAAGCGTAAAGGTGTAGTACACGCCGAGTTGAGTTAGCGGCAATGCCGGGTGGAACAGAAATTGACAAAGCCGACGTGCTGGGCGCGCGGTTGGTCGGGAGCGCCCCCGAGTCGGCCAGAATCGTTCTGGAGGAACTGGGCAAACGCAATAACATTTCTCTTCGAAATGAAGAGAGCGCTCCGCAATTCATCATCGAAGTCATGGTCTTCGTACATGCACTTGATTGACCGCGAAGCATTTGCTTACCTAGGAGCGGCAAAACGTGAGACGTTCAGCGCGCGATTCGTGGAGACTGTCTTGAAGGAATCAACAGCGGGTCTGACCAGCGTCTCGCCGGATGCGTTCGGAAGGACGTTGCGAGACACATACAATCGCCGTCAGATGCAGTACGCCAAATACAAATTTCTGGTACCGGAGAAGGGCGAGCCACTGAAAGATACGCTGTACTGGGAATTCAGCAAAATTCTATTTGCCTTTTTGGATGATTCGAATCCCGCCACTTTAGTGTCTCTCAATGTCCGCATATCACATATTGCAAACGTAATGATGAGCAGTGCTCTAAAGGCTGAGGAAGTCCTACGAAGTTAGTCGGAATCGACCGTTGATGCTGGCGAGTGCAAGCTCATCGCTGAGGGAAAGCGGGATTTGTTTGGGTGGAAGTGTCGGTACTATTGCGGGCCAACATCCACAGGTGTTAGCCTCCCGCCATGAACTGGAATCTTGACAACCTTACTCCCGCTCCGCTAAAGCCGTCGTCACCGAGACCAACTTGTACCCCTTTGAGGGAAACGGAGGCATCCAGATGAATCGCTATACGATTGTCGAGCACGTGAAGGCAAGACATTCGGTGGTCGTCTGGACTGCCTCCGACTTTGATCGTTATTGGGTGTACAGGCCCGGGAAAGACTGCGTAGATTCTATTTGTATACGCGGTCCCGTGCAGGCTGCGATTAAGGATATTGCTGAAGAGGAAGGACTGAGAGGCGGGATCTGGGTGCGCGGCCTGGCAGGCATTGCGGCTTTGTTTCCAGTCATCTTCAGAGAATTTCCGCGCTACCACTGTCGTCATTGTAACGATTTCCACAACAGTGATGACACCGCCGAATGGATGCTGCTAGCAAAACTCGACCGAGCTATGGCGCAATTTGACTTTGACCAATTACACATGAGGTTGACGCACCCGAAGCGATTCAATCCTACTTCTTCGGGCACGGATGCATCGCAGCAACGAGCGAATCAACGCTGAATAGAACCAATGGCAGGTTCATACTTCCGCAGCCGGAACTTCCCTTCTGACCAATTGTAAGTATGCTGTGGTATGCTCTGGGCATGCTTAAACGTCGCACGGTCTGGCTCGACACAAAGGACCTCAAGCACCTAGGCGATTGGGCTAAGAAAGAGGATCGTCCGATCGGGTGGCTCGATTCGCAAGATTGTAATAGATGCGCTCAGTGCAAGGAGGAAGGAGCAACGGTGACCGAGCTCATGGAACAGTTTCGTTCAAAGTCTTTTCTTGAGTGGTCCCCCGGACCAAAGCCTGAGAATCCTACGATCAGCGTGGGACAGGGGCGCTCGTTCACCTATTTGGGGAAGACCTACACGAATCTTGTTGTTGATGAACGGCACTATTCGCCGGCCGACTTGGCAAAAGTGTGGAGCGTCGACGTTGCAGACGATTCGCAATCTATTTCGAAACGAACCCGGTGTTTTGAAAATCGGAGAAAAGGCTGCGCGTCACAAACGCACATATTTGACTCTTCGCATTCCCGAATCCGTGGCACTTCGTGTACACAAGAGGCTATCCGAATAATGCTTACGACTTATCGTCGCCACAACCCAGCGAAATGCAAGTTTACTTCGCGCAGCGAATACCGCTGCAAATGCCCGATCTGGGTTACCGGCACCGCGCAGCACGACGGCCAGTTGTTTGGGAGAACAGCAAGGCTAGGTCAATTTGTTCGGGATGCCGAGCAGAAGTTGCGCGATTGGAATCGGGTCGCAAGAATTGGTTCGCAAGTGGGATGTGGACGGAGAGTTACCGAAGAAACGGGAGCGGGTGACGCATCGAGGACTGGAAACGAAGGTTCTAGCTGTGGCTGAGGCCGATAACCTGAGCAGCGAGACAACACGGAAGTACAAGCTGTTATTCAAACAGATGGAGGAGTTTGCCGGCAACAAAGGAGTTGCGTTATGCAGACCAGCTTGATCTCGGATTATTGGATGAATTTCGGACTCACGTGGAAAGACGGCCCGTTGTCCGCTGGGAAGAAGGTCGAACGGCTTCGAAGCATATTCAGGGTTTGGAGTAAAGCGCGGCTTCATAGCAGAAAAATGTTGCGGAGGATATGACCACCCCCGAGGTGCAAGCCGAACCCGACACTTCCCTTCACCGATAAGGAAATGGAGGCTATTTTGAAGGCCGCGACCGACGCCAGAACGAATACCTTCATTCAAGTGATGCGCCACTCAGGTCTCCGCATCTCTGACGTTACGACTCTTGCAGTCAGCAGTCTGGACGGTCGGCGGCTCCGCCTTCATCAAGCCAAAACCGGGCAGCCGGTGTGGATACTTCTGCCCCCAAATCCGTAGCTGACGGCCTCCGCAGGGTCCAACACGACAACCCCCAATACTTCTTCTGGTCCGGTACTTCAAAGGTGCAGGCTGCGGTGTCTGTATGGCGGAAACGTCTATCAGCCCGTCTTTCACGGATGCCAAGACCAAGGACGGCCACAGCCATCGGTTCCGGGACACCTTTGCGGTGGCACTGCTCACGTCTGGGGTATCGCTGGAAAGCGTTAGCCAGCTTCTAGGCCATCAATCCATCAAAATCACCCAGCGGCACTATGCACCGTGGGTTAAAGCGCGTCAGGATGCCTTGGATAAAGAGCTAGAAAAGGCATTGCAGGCTTGAAATCATCGTACAATTTTCGTACAATTTTGTTTGCCTCGCTCAGAAACCCTTGTTTTATGCGGTATTTTGATGGAGGCGCGGGTGGGAATCGAACCCGAGCCTAGTATTGAAAAGCCCTAACTTATTCATTCTACGAACCACCAGAAACGCTGAATACGCTACAAACCCCGCGTTCGGCTACGTGGCGGCTACGCGGCACCAAGCGCGGCCTGCAATGGTGCGGAATCGTTGGGAGCCGGATTTTCCTGCAAAAAAGAGGACTCCCCCTGAGGGCTTAACGTGTCCAGTCATGCCCAACATATTTTTGAATAAAAACAGATCGGTACCCGTCCCTTCATAGCGGCTACTGCTTGCAAATCGATACGCGATCGGGAAGGTACAGGATTGGTGAAAGTGGGCCTATCAGGTAGATTGTCCCTGGAGGAATTTCATGAGCATTTTGGCAGCGATTCGACGCGAAGAGAAAAAGGTCAAAAAGCAACTAGCTACTTTCCATCGCAAATATAAAGCATCGAAGCGAGTATTTATGGGCTTTCGATTGATTGTGCGATGTTGAAGTGTAGCTTTTCGTGTTGATGCTGCGTCTGAAGAAATTAAGGAGGCAGCGTGATACAACTTCGACATCGGCAACCAAGTTTGTGGCACAGCGGACTAGCGAAAGACATCGAAGATTTGTGGGAACCCTGGATGAAAGAAGTAGATCAACTGCTGGAAGACGCCGCACTGGTGGAGAGTGTGTACGCTGCACAAGGAAAGCGACATCGGAAGAGCCGGACGCATGGACGCACCCAAACACCGGCGGAAGTGGCGCTTCGGCTGCTGATCTTGAAGCACGTACGGAACTGGAGTTACGACACGCTGGAGCGAGAAGTACGAGCGAACCTGGTCTATCGCGCGTTCACCCGCATTGGCGACGAGAAAGTACCGGATGCCAAGACGCTGGCGCGACTGGGGCAAGTTATCGGGCCCGAAGTGATCGGGGAGCTACACGAACGGTTGATGGAGCTGGCGCGAGAGCGAGGTGTAGTGCAAGGACGGAAGATGAGGGTCGATACCACGGTGGTGGAGACGAATATCCACTATCCGACCGACAGCGCTTTGTTAGGAGATGGAGCGCGCGTGCTTACGCGAACCATGAAGAAGGTCGAGAAGGCTACCGGTGGACTGAAGAAGAGGATTCGTGACCGAATGCGCAGTGTGAACAAGAAGGTGATAGCGATCGCCTTGGCGGGGCGGTTGAGGGGGCCGGCGGGTGAGGAACGGCGCGTCGAGCGGTATCGGGAACTGCTGAGTTTAACGCGAAAGATTGTGCATCAAGCGGAGAGCGTGCTGGAGGAAATGCAGCAACTTCCTCGACGCCGGCAAGCGCGGCTGAAACGACTACGGGAGATCCTGGAAACGATGGCTGGGCGTGTGCGCCAGGTGGTGCGGCAAACCAAGGCGCGCGTGTTTCAAGGGATTACCCAGTATCCCCATAAGATCGTGAGTCTTTTCGAGCCGCACACCGAAATCATTCGCAAAGGGAAGGCCAGCAAGCCAAACGAGTTCGGCAACCTGGTTAAAGTGCAGGAAGCCGAGAACCAAATCATCACGCACTATGAAGTGTTCGCCGAACGTCCACCGGATTCCCAACTACTGGTTGCCGCGGTCGAACAACACCAACGCCGGTTCGGGCGCGCACCCCGAATGGTAGCCGCCGACACGGGGTTCTACAGTCTAAAGAATGAGAAGACCATTCAGGGAATGGGCGTGACGCGAGTCGCGGTGCCGAGTCCCAGCACCAAAAGCAGCGAGCGGAGAAAATTGCAGAGATCGCGTTGGTTCCGAGCTGGGCAGCGCTGGCGGACCGGATGCGAAGGCCGCATCAGCGTGCTGAAGCGGCGCCACGGATTGAATCGCTGTCGATATCGAGGGTTCAAAGGCATGCAGCGCTGGGTTGGCCTTGGGGTGATCGCAGACAACATCATCCAGATCGGTCGTTGCTTGGCATTGCAACCGGCTTGAGATCCCAACTGCCGCGACTCGGGACGGCCGAGAGCGGCAGAAATCATACATGCAAGCAGAATCAGACGGCCTCAACAAACGAATAGCTGATTTAGAGCGAGCTATTTTGCGACGGAAAGTAGCTAGGCTTCAGATTGATTTGATTGGCTTGCAATCGGCAGCGAAAGCTTTGGGTAAGTCGGCAAACAAGGATCTCACCAAGGCCAAGAAGCGCGTGCTTTCCGCGGCAGGGAGAGCAAAGATTTCCAGAGCTGCCAAGAAACGTTGGGCAAAGATCAGAGCTCAGGCGAAGAAAGCGGTCGCCTAACCTCCGCAGAACGCTTTTCAGAGGTAGTCACTCCAGAAGACAGGTACTAGTCTGTACCAACTGATTGTGTACCAAGATGACGTGATGGATCGGCATATTTCCACTTCACGGTGCGAGGCGATTTGTTGTAATGCCGGATGTAGCGCAAGAGCTTTCTCTTCAGGTCAGACACGGAAGTGAATACCCCACGTGCGATGACGTCGCGATCGATCTTACTGAACCACAACTCGACCTGATTCAGCCAGGAAGAATAGGTCGGAGTGAAGTGCAAGTGAACTTTGGGATGCACCGCCAGGAAGTCTGTCACCGGCCTGCTCTTGTGTGCAGATTGGTTGTCAGCGATCACATGGATCTCTTTGCCGCTAGGTTGATCGATCACAATGTCGGTAAGGAAGGCGACGAACTCGGCCGAGGTGTGCCGTTCCGACGTTTTGCCGAGCACCTCGCCGGTCTTGGTGTTGAAGGCGGCATACAGCGACAACGTGCCGTGACGAAAGTATTCAAAACCGTGCCGTTCGGCGCGTCCCGGGGACAGCGGTAGAACCGGATCCTTGCGATCTAGGGCCTGGATAGAAGTCTTTTCATCCACGCTGAATACCGCCGCATGCGCTGGCGGGTTTAGATACAACCCAATAATGTCAGCAGCTTTCTTCTCAAAATCCGGATCGTTCGAGGCCATATAGCGTTCTATGCGATGTGGCTGAAGTCCGTGTTTACGCCACACTCTCGCCACCATCATGTGGCTGACATCTAAATGCGCTCCGAGTTTGCGCGTGCTCCAGTGGGTGGCTGCACCCGGCGGTGCATGTCGTGTTGCCTCCAGAATCCGTGCTTCCAGTTTCGGGGTGAGCACGGTGGCCACTTGCCCCAAATGCCGACTGTAGAGTCCCGCAATGCGTTGCTCCGCAAATCGTCGGCTCCAACTGGCCACAAAACCCCGGCTGCAGTCGATGTGCTCAGACACTTCATCCCATGTACGGCCTTCGGCTAACAACAAAATCAACCGCGCCCGCCGAGCATCCTCGGCCCGGCACGTCCGGCTCATGGCTCGCTGTGTCAATTCCTTCAGCTCCGAATTTGTAAGGATAATCGCGTCGCTCATGGACACGATTATAGTCTACAAATGGTTGTTACAGTCAACTAGTAGCCACTCTTCCGATTACGCGTGCCAGCTCAACCGGTCGATGCAACACCAACCAGTGCGTTGATTCGACAATGCTTCCGCGGGAGAAGCGATCTGTTTGGCTGTACTCGGTCAAAACCTAGCCAGGGTAGTGTTCCGGCTGATCTAACCCTAGCGAGAGATTTAGCCTTTGTTTTCAATGCCAATTGGGTTCGACCTAAGTGTTGCGCCGACCCATTGAATCCACCCCGAAACCGTCCATGTGGCTCATAGTACCCGCATGGATTGTTTGCGGACATACAGGCTTGATTTCGCGGATGCAGCTATGCTTCCCTATCGACACCATGGAACCAGAATGGGCTGTTAGGTCGAGAAAGAACGCCTGGGTTTTCGTGCGTGAGACATTCTTCTATGGGTTTGTCATCTTTGTTCTTCTCGCTTGCGTACGTTGGCTGTGGAATCTCAGTTTTGCGAGTAACCTCTTCGAGATTTGGGCGGTCAGCACGATTGTATTTGCTCCTCTGGTCTATGCCGTAAAGCACTTAGTAATAGACGCTTTTAAGTGGTGAAAAGAGACGCTTCGTCCGCGATTGTTATGCACGGCGCCAAGATCATAAACGCTGTAGTCAGTGCGATCATCGATAAAAAATAAGCTAATAAGAAAGAGTACTTTGCACTGCAAAGTTCTTGTGCTAGCGTTGTGGCCGTTCGCGGAGGTTCCCATGCGCCTAGCCGCCTTGTTCCTGCTTTGCCTGCTGCCTTGTGCTGCCCAGGAAGAAACCAATCAGACAATGTTGACGGGCTCAGATGTGCCTGACAGCGCCGCATGGAGGATATGGCTAGATTCGAAAGCGGAGGCCCCTCCGCACAGCGCCCAATTCACCAGCTGGATAAAGTGCTTTGGCGGATTGCCAGAAGACCGCGCCGTCATCCAAACCATCCTTGAACAATACTACGAGGCCGACTCAGCCGCTCATTTGGCCTACCTTGCAGAGGCAGACTCCTATGCACAAGCCGGCGATGCGGCGTCCGTCGCAAGGCTTCAAGAGGCTTACATCAACCGGAAGGCGATCCTGGTTGCAAACACGATAGAAAGCCTCAAGACACAGCTGAGTGGCGCCGGCGCGGAGATACTTACCGGGCGTTTGCCGGGTTGGAAAGGGCGAATCTACCTTTCGCCAAATGATCCAGCGGTCATAGCGAAGAACCGTAAGAAAGGCATCATTCCGGCATCTTTCCACGACCGCGCCATGGTTCGGGGTGAAGGGGGCATAGGCTTTCAGTATAGCGTCTTCAGTGACATTTGGTTCGCAACAGGATTTAAAGAAAACGGCGAACAGTACGGCACGGTCTACTTCCAGGAGGGTGTCGACGGAACCACTAACCCTTGTTCTGGAAGCTGCCTCACCGCTACTCACACCGTCATAACGAACTACGATCACACCGTCATAACGAAAGATCACACCGGCTCGGAGGGAAATAAGCAAGAATCGCTGTGTGCAGGTCGCCCATACGATGTCATGGGGATTGGTTGCAGCCACGTCTACAGTCATTACTGGGGAGACGGCTACTTTTGGTCAGACAAGGCGACAGTCAAAATCCATTCCTCGATTGCAGGCGACTTCTTCGAAAAAGACCTTACCCCTCACCCGCCAGAATGAAACTCGCGTTCCCGAATCGTCGAGCTTCTGATCGTTTGTTGTCGGTTTTTTCATTCCCCTCCTCCGCTCAAATCGCATGTGGCTCCCGTGGTGACCGTTAGTCCCCGATTAACGCATTATAAAAGGGCGCCCGCTTGAAGTAGATTTTGATCGTTCGCATCAACGTCTACAACAAGGAGCACCCTCATGAATGACGCCAAGTATATTGGGATGGATGTGCATCAGGCAACGATCTCCGTGGCCGTTCGGGATTCGCGCGGGAATCTGGTGATGGAGGCGATTCTCGAAACGAAAGCGGATACGATCCTTGGGTTTATTCACGGGCTACGCGGCAGTTTGTCGGTGACCTTTGAAGAAGGAACCTGGGCCGCCTGGTTGCACGATCTACTTCTGCCTCACGTCCCCCGCGTGGTGGCCTGCGATCCGCGCAAGAATGCCCTGTTGAAAGTCGGGAACCATAACGACCGTATGGATGCCCGGAAGCTGTCCGAGCTTTTGTATCTGAACAAGCTCAGCGCGGTGTACCACGGCGAACACGGTATGCGCGCTCTGAAGGAACTGGCACGCAGCTACATCACGATCACGCGCGATTTGACGCGGGTGATGAGTCGGCTAAAGGCCATTTACCGAAGCTGGGGGATTCCTTGTGCCGGCCAGCAGGTCTACGCACCGCGCTACCGTGCGGAATGGCTTGCAAAGATCTCGGAAGCCGGCGTACGCCGTCGTGCCGAACTCTATTACCAGCAGTTCGACGCATTAGCAGCATTGCGCCAGAGCGTGCGACGAGAACTATTGGCGGAAGGCCAGAAGCATCTGAACATGCGGTTGCTGCGGCAGATTCCCTCCATCGGCCCCATCCGCGCCGTTCTGCTGCTTGCGCTGATACAGACACCGAACCGCTTCCGGACCAAGCGACAACTCTGGGCCTACTGTGGTCTGGCATTGCGGACGTACACCAGTGGGGAATATCGCTTCGTCAGTGGCCAACTGAAACGCTCCAAAAAAGTCCTGGCCGTTCGCGGGCTCAACCTCAACCATAATCACGATCTGAAAAATATCTTCAAGGGTGCGGCGACGCGAGCAGCCTCGACCGCAGGACCTTTCCAAGACTTTTACCAAGCCTGCGTCGCCCGAGGCGTGAAGCCGCATTTGGCGCGGCTCACCTTGGCGCGCAAGATCGCGGCCGTCACTTTGCTCGTCTGGAAGAAAGGAGTTCGTTTCGACGCAGAACATCTGAAACAGCAAGCAGCTTAAAGCGTTGGGTTGAGGACCGTCCCTTGCTAGATTCATTCCTGGTGATGGCTTTTCGGTTCTTCTGACGCTTTGGTTCGAGGGTGAGTCTCCATAACGCCGTTAGGCGGAGAGTGTGCTTCGAGCACCACGAGTCTCTTGATTAACTATAGGCCCCCTCGGATAACCAGAAAAAGCTATAGGCCTCGAGCCTCAGATAGAACCATGGTTGACACATTTCAACCACGCAGCTTGTCTTGCTTCAGAATCCGAAAGCGCCGTCACGACAACAGAATGGATCTACGAGGAGCGAATACCCAGGAGCCTCCTAACATGACCTGGGCTGGAGAGCGCAGCAAACATTTTTGCTCCTTCCAGTCGCCGGAGATGTTTTTTCTCCCCAGAAACTCCAGATTTTTAGGCGGCCGGGGCTTGGACGACCTGGTATCCCAGCTTGGCGGCTTTCCACTTGAGGTGCTTGATCTGTCGTTGCCGGTGTTCAGCGTCATAGAACTCCGCTCCGCGGTCCACGTATTTCATCCCGTAGCGCAACATGCGGTAGACCAAGCGGGCCAGCTTAGCCGCCATGGCCTTAATCGCGATGGGAGCACCCAGTTTGGTTCTCAGTCGGCGGAACTGCGCTCCCAGATACGTATTGGTTAGCCGTAATGTGGTGGCCGCCATTTTTAGCGCGATGGTGGCCCTGTTGTTCGTCCGCAGCCGACCTTTCCCTACGATCTTCTCGCCACTGATGCGATTGTCCGGACACAGCCGCAGCCAGGATACAAAATGGTCCTCGGTCTCCCATTTGCTCATATCCCATCCTGCTTCGCTGATGACCGTCGTCGCGGTCATGACATCGATGCCGTCAATCCGGGTTAGGTCCGTGCCGGTCATGCGAAACAACCCTTCGCGCAAATCGAACTGCGGCTTATTTGCGTTCTTCCTCTTCTTGAGCCGTTCCTTCCGCTTCTCTTCCGGTAGCGGGGCACCGTGGCTGCGATCCTCGCTGTGCTGCAGATACTGGTCGAGCTGCCGATCGCACTCGGCCATCTGTTTCTGGCAAAACTCATAGCGATCCTCCTCCTGTTGCAGCACAAATAACTGATCTTCCTGCCAGTTGCCTTCGAGACTTCGGGCAATTTGCTCCTCACTCGCCTTCACCCGAGGATCCCGAAACTCAGCCAGTTTATGGGGATCGCGTTCTCCTCTCAGAATGGCCTTGATGATTGTTTGTCCCGTCATTCCGCTCAGATCGCTCAACACATTGGCCAACTGGAGATTCATCTGCGTCAGCACCTTCTGGATCCGCTGGATGTGCCGACCCGCACTCTGTACCAGATCATTCCGTTGCCGCCAGTAGGTCCGCATGGTGCGGATCTCCTGTACTGGCCGGAACGAATTTCGCAACAGTCCATAGGTGTGGAGCTTCATCAGCCACTGACTCTCTTGCACGTCGCTTTTTCGCCCGGGCAGATTCTTCGTATCCCGGGCATTCACTAAGTACACTTCTAGACCAGCTTGTTCGAGAATGTCGTATACGGAGATCCAATACACCCCAGTGGATTGCATCGCGACAGTCCGGATCCTGCATTGCTTCAGCCAAGCGGCCATCGCCTTCAGCTCCGCTGTGGTGCACCCGAAGCGCTGTACCGGTTGGCTGTCCCGGCTCGGGGGTACAGCCACGTAGTGGGTTTCGTTGCCGATGTCAATGCCAGCGGCGTCGGGGTGGATCACTTCCAGACTGAGGTCTTCGCTCTGGATCTGCCGCATCGTCTCCCGTCGTTGCTTGCGGTTCATCTCGTGCCAATGGTGCTGCATTGTGCCATTGCTTGCTCTTTTGTTTTTCTCCTGTGGCTTGTGTTTCATGCTAGCCTTCCGTTTCAAATTCAACTTGGCTCGGCCCGGTTGGCGAAACCTCTCAATCTCCCCATCGGGGTCGGGCCGTTCTCCTTTTCAGGACAACGCCGCCACCATCTACACAATCGCCAAAGCCGGAGCCATGCTCTTGATCGGGCAGGAACGCTCCATTGAAAATGGTGGCCTTAGCTGCCGAGCCACGTCGTGTCTTGGATTTTAGTTGGGCCACACCATAAACGGCGAGCTCTCGAATGGAGTTTCAGGTTCATACAACCACCGCAAAGCGGTGGCCCGTGCTCTTGACTCTCCCCTTTATAGAACGACGTAACCGTCCATATAAAGTTCTAGAACTTGACTTCTCCGGTTATGCGACAAACCAGGACTTAGCAAGCCAGAATGTCCCAACGAGCCTTTTGACTCGGAATAACTTCCGGTTAGTCCGTGACACGACCCACAAGTCCCGCAGCACGGAAACGAATCCAGGCGGATTTGGGGTCCAGTCAGAGCGTCTTCAAGAAAGGCGATGAGCGCTAGGCGCCGCTGGATCTTCACTCGACGGACTTTCAGAGTCTCGACGGCTGTATAGTTAAGCCTGAGGAATGCCCTCAGAGGAGGTGTGAAATGAAAAAAGGAGCGACCTTCGTATTGCTACTGCTGTTCCTTGGCCCAATCGGCTCGGATAGAGCAATTTCAGCATTAGGCGGTGCTCCCGCCGACGAGGAAACTGTCCGATCGCTCGACGACCAGGAGCGAAAAGCAGTTCTGGACCGGAACTACGCCCCGCTCGAACACCTGTGGTGTGAACAGCTGACGGTCAATTCGCCAGCGAACAACGTGGTGATCGGTCGGCACGATGTCCTAGCCACGGTTCAGAAATCAGCCGTTTACTCCTCGTTCGAGCGGAAGATCGAATTCATCCGCATCGACGGCAATTTCGCCATCATCATGGGCGCGGAGATCGTCCAACCGATCGGCGATGCCGCCCTGGCCGGAAAGACGGTCCAGCGACGGTTCACGAATATCTGGAAGAAGGACGGGAATACGTGGTGTGCGATCGCGCGCCACGCCAACGTGGTTTCGGCCCAATGAGCCCCTGAGCCCAGCACGTGTTTCGAGCTACTAACGTCAGAGCTTTATCGGAGGCGCGTTTTTGGGGGACTGGTGTGAGCAGGCAGGGACCTCCGCGCGCGTTCGATAAAGCCGTTTGAACGAAGCCGCCCGTGGTTGCGGCGGACGCGGGTCCTATGGGGATTGAATGATGGAAGAGCGCGGGGTGCAGGTGTGCCGAGAGTGTGTGGCAGGGCAAGAATGTGGACCCAAAGAAAGGAATAACCGTTGGCGAGGGCGATCTGCTGGGAAGAGAGAAGCGGGAGTGGAAATCAGGAGAGATAATTTCTGCAAGAAGACACAGAAGCAGTGAGAGTGACAAGGCACCCGAGCCATTGGTGATGTGGAAGGTAGTCTCATGCGGCGGCAGGGAGCGGTGGGGAACGAAGTTGGATTTCGGCAGCGGTAAACCTTTCAATGACCACCATCGGACCGCCGCAGTTGGGGCAGAGCCGGAGGTTGTTCACGTCGGTAGTCATTGCTGGTTCTGGCTTGAGCGGTTGAGTTGAGCTGAGTAGATGAAAGCAAAGTGGCAGAAGCACGGCGCGTCGCCGGTTGGCGAGGAAGCCGAAGTTGCGAATGCGCATGAACCCTTGGGGGAGCAGGTGCAAGAGGAAGCGGCGCAAGAACTCATCGAGTGCTAGGGTCATTACCTTCTGTACGTTGTGGTGAGCGGAATCGCGCCAGCGAAAAGTGACTTTGCCGTCAGCAAGGGAGATCAGTCGATGGTTGGAGATGGCCACGCGATGGGTGTAGCGACCTAAATATTGGAGCACATACTCGGGGCCACCGAAGGGTGGCTTCGAGTAGACCACCCAGTCCTTTCGGAACAGTGGTCGCAGCCATGCGGCGAAGATCTTCGGCTGGACAAGCAGGGTCAGATTTTCGTGGAAGTGCAACTGACCCTCTCGGAAAGCGCACTTAAGTGCAGCAACGAACTTGCTGCGGAACACCCGGCTGAGCACTTTGACGGGAAGAAAGAATGTTTGGCGCGATTTGATCCAGTGGGTGTGATCGAGTGACAACCCGCCAGCGGGAATGACGCAATGGATATGCGGGTGGAGTTGGAGCTTCTGATTCCAAGTGTGCAACACACTGAAGAAGCCAATTTCTGCGCCGAGGTGTCTTGGATCGCGGGCGACTTCGAGCAGAGTTTCCGCACTGGCACGGAACAACAGACCGTAGACGATCTTCCTGTTCTGTAAAAGCAGTGGCGCCAATTCACGGGGTAGCGTGAAGACCACATGGACGTAGGGGGTCGGGAGCAATTCCCGCTGCCGTGCGGCGATCCAGCGTTCCCTAGCGGAAGTCTGGCACTTCGGGCAGTGGCGGTTGCGGCAAGAGTTATAGGAAATGGCGGCGCGATGCCCGCAGCGGGTGCACTGGTCGAGATGACCGCCGAGTGCGGCAGTACGACAATGCGCGATGGCCAGCAGCACCTTGACGTGCTTCCAACTGAGCCAGTGGCGATTTCGTTCCCAAAAAGCAGTTCCCGCGGCGCGGATGAGATCGGCCACCTCGAGCGGTGGCCGGTTCATCTATTCGTTCCGTTGTTCGACTTTCAGTTGCAGCAAGTCCAGGGGACTCGGGGTCGCGTGAAGGTGACGTTCAGAAAGATGCAGGTAGACGGTGGTCTCTTTCAGATCATGATGGCCTAACAAGATCTGAATGGTACGCAGATCCGCACCCGCCTCGAGCAGATGAGTGGCGAAGCAGTGGCGCAGGGTGTGGGGATGCACGCCTTTCTGGATACCCGCTCTTTTGGCGGCATCATGGCACGCCTGCCACACGGTCTTGGTATCGATGGGCTGATCTCCGCAGTGGTCGTGGTTGCCAGGAAAGAGCCAGATCCTGTGCTTTCGCCGTAAGCGGTGCCAGTGCTCACGAAGCTCCTCGAGTAACGTAGAACTGAGCATCACGTCCCGGTCTTTGCGCCCTTTGCCGCCTTGGATGTGCACAACCATCCGCTGCTTATCGACGTCGCTGAACTTCAGGCGTGTCAACTCGGCGTTTCGGGCTCCGGTGGCGTAAAGCGTCATCAGCAGGGTGCGATGGAAGGAAGTGCCGGCGGCCTGGATCAATCGAGCGACTTCTTCCTGGCTGAGGATCGCTGGAAGGCCATGGCCCTTTTTCGGATAGGGAGTCTCGGCAATGCTCCAACCCCTCTGGAGTGTCTTAGTGTAAAAGAACCTCAAGGCTGCCAGACGGACCGCGACGCTGCCCGGTGACAACTTTCGTTTTTGAAATAGTTCGGCTTGGTATTCGCGAATGTGCCGAGGACCTAAGCGATCGGGGGAACAGTTGAATCGCAGGGCAAAATCTTCGACTGTGTGGAGATAGGAACGTGTGGTATGTTGTGCGTAATTACGACGCTGTCCTTTAGGGCCGTTCGGCCCGCGAAACCTCATGAAAATCACTCAGAGTTAACATCGCAACAGCCTGGAGCGGCGAGGTCGAGAACTCACTGGAGAAGTCGAAGCCGTGTCGCTGTCTGATCCGGAGCGTGCGTGTTTGAGCGAATAATTGGGCGTCGTTGTTCTTCCCCTGGGGGAGCGGCGATAGCCCGCGAGCCTGGTTAAAGTAGCCGCAGCACGCTCTCCGCTCCCGGCCAGGAGAAAGCTAATGTCCTACAGAATAGCGGGAATCGATGTTCATAAGAAGATGCTAGCTGTGGTTGTATCTGATGTAGAAGTCGATGCTGAGTTCCAGTTTGAAAGGGGAATGTTTGGCAGCAACCCCGAACAATTGCGAGCGTTGGCTGCCTGGTTCGTCGAGCAAGAGGTCGAGGAAGTGGTCATGGAATCGACAGCGCAATATTGGAAGCCAGTGTGGGAAGCGCTGGAAAGATATTGGAAGCCGTTATGCGAGAAGCGAGAAGGCGCCAAGCGGAGGTCCGGAAGGTTGCATCTGGCACAGGCAGAGTCCAATCGCGGACGACGGGGACGCAAGAGGGATTTCGTCGATGCCGAACGCCTGGTGAAGCGACTGGTAGCCCGGGAACTGACTCTGAGCTTTGTACCTGATGCCGAGCAACGACTATGGCGGACGGTAACGCGCAAGAAGTTCCAGTTGAGGCGTGCTCGGATCCGGTTGCAGAACCAATTGGAATCTCTTCTCGAAGAAGCGCATATCAAGCTATCCAGCTTCGTCTCGGACTTGCTGGGCTTCAGTGCCCGCCGGATGTTAAAGGCCCTTGCCGAAGGTGAAACCAACCCGGCAGCCTTGGCTGCTTTGGCCGATGAGCGCTTGCGTGCCACGCCGGAACAGTTGAGCGACGCACTCGGCGCCTGTACGGAGTTGAACGACGTCTATCGGCGGCTATTGCAGATGGCGTTGGAGGAATGTCGGTTGATCGACGAGCAGATCGGCAAACTGGACCAAGAGATGGCCAGTCTGCTCAGCCAACATCAGGATGCCGTCGAGCGGCTGGCGGAGATACCCGGTTTGGGAGTGGACTCAGCGCAGCAGATCATTGCGGAAGTCGGCCCGACCGCGGCTACCTTTCCCTCTGAGAAATGTCTCTCGTCCTGGGTCGGTGCTTGCCCGGGAGAGGAAGAGAGCGCCGGCGTAAACTACAGCCATCGCTCTCCGAAGGGCAATCGCCATATGCGGCGCTTACTTAATCAAGCTGCTAACGCTGCAGCCAGAACCAAAGGAAGCATTTTCGAAATTGTGTATCGCCGCGCGGTCCCGAGACTCGGACACAATCAAGCCATCGGGGTCATTGCCCATCGACAGTGTCGGCTGATCTGGTTGATCCTGCACCAGCGAGTCCGTTACGAAGAGCGGGGCCCGGCGGTCAGCAAGCGATCGAAGCAACTTCGCACTTGGAAGATGATCCGGGACCTCCGACGCCTCGGCTATCGGATCGAATCACCGAATCTTCAACCCAGCCAAGCACAAGCGCAGTGATTTTTCGAGCCTGGAGTTCTTCCAGCATCATTTTTCTGAGATGGGTCACAGGGACCTCCTTGTGACCCAAACTTATCTCAGCTACCAAGCAACCACTGCTCCGTTCATCTCACGCGAAGCGTCTGCCGCCGGGCGGCTTTGTTCTAACGCCGTAAACGCCGAAGTGGGTACTATGAGACACCTTTCCGATTTCCCGTGCTTACCAGAAGTTAGTCGCGCCCCCGGCGTAACAGGCTAGCGGAAATGAAGGAAAACCACTGCGCAAATAATGGCGATTGCCCAGAGCCAAATGAAGACTCCCGCGCAACGTATGTAGGTGGGGTACTGAGGCTTGAAGGGTATGCTTGAAAATGGAGACCATGCGAATTTTGTTTTCGCGTTCTTCCGTCCCCACGCGACCAGCATGCTCGTCCTGAATACGCACAGCCAACCACAGACTGCGAATGCCAAACTCGCTACCACAAGCCAGACCGTCCCGAATGTTGTCATGCGCCTATTCCATTGCCGAGCGCTTTCAGGATAAACCCGTTGTCAATTCGCTGTGTGGAGAGGCAGGGCCGAGCACGGCCAACTCCTTCCATGAGAAGGCCGGTGAATGTCAAACCTTTTCTTTCGTTTTTTCTTTCTTCTTCTGATTTCTTCTTTTTCCAAATTGTTCCCGTTGAGCCAAGCCGCCTCTGTCGCCACCCTTCCATCCGCACTCTTTGGTGAGCGATTGTCGCTCGGTGCAAGTTGGGTGTACTTGATTCAGTAGGTGCTGCTACCTGATAATCGACCTCTACTCCCCTTTCTAGAAGGGAAGTTGGGCCAGGAGTTGGGCGCAGTCACCTGATCTCGGCGGTCGAGCTCGGCTGTTTGGATACCATCTCCTTTTTTCTTTGCCCCTTCTTCTTTCTTCCTGTCTTTTTCTACTTTTCACAGAGAAATTTCGAACCAGGATCGCTTAGGAACGACGATCGCGAACTCCGTCGACCCTAGCATCCCCTGTTTTGTGGGGAGTCCTTACCTCTAGGCCGCGGCGCGCATCGCTTTCTGGCTATTGCGCAGTGGTTCGTACACCTCCCCACTCACCCACAAACGATGCAGCAGTACCGCTAGCTTTCTCGCCACTGCCACAACCGCTCGCTTCTTAGCATTTTTCCCTCCTCGCGCCGCAAGTTTTAGCCCCCAACGTCCGCAGATCACTGTCTTCTCCAAAGGGTCCCAGGATGTAGTGCGCCCCTTGCACCAGCATGGTCCTCAAATAACGGTCTCCTTCCTTACTGATGCGCATCTGCGGCTGGCTCTTACCAGAGTCTCTGCGCCCAGGGCACAACCCCAGAAAACAGCCGACCTCGCGACTCTTCGGGAACCGATGCGGATCTTCCAGGGTCAGAACATACGTCAGCGCGATTTGCGTTCCTACCCCCTTCACCTGTTTGAGTAGTTCGACGTGCGGGTAGTTCTCCTTGGCGATTTTCTCCATCCGCACCTCGTATTCCTGGATGCGCTCGTTCAGTGATTCGATTTCTTTGAACAGTGGTTCCAGAACCTCGCGCAACTCCGCGTGCAATCCCGCGCCCAGCTCCCGGCTCACCTGCCGCGTGCCACACTTGGGCAGCCGCTGGCCATAAGACTTCACCAACCCGCGTGCTGCATTCACCAAGGCCGTTCGAGCACGCACCAGTTCGGCACGCGCTCGGATCACCGTCAGGTGGATTTGCGCTTGCGCGCTGCGATGCCGCACCGGCCCCAACAGCTCGGGATCGATTCGCGCCAGCCGTGCCAGTGTCCGCGCATCGTGTCGATCGTCTTTTCGATTGCTCTTGGTGATCAATTGCACCTTTTGCGCGTGCGCCACGATTACTTTGTATCCCAGCTCCGTGAACAGCCGGCTGACCCAAGGGGAATGTGTCCCAGTCTCCAGGGCCAGGAGACTCCGCGGTATCTTCCCAAAGGTCTGTTTCATCGCTTCCGGTGTCGTGGCCACTTTCTGTTCCAGAATGATTTTCCCCGCTTCATCCAAAACGCAATAGCACGACCAGTGATCGCCAAGGTCCAGACCAATCGTGAGCTTGTGTCCTTTGAAAATCCTGTTTCCATTTACCCGAACAGTGCTAGTCTTTTTCATAGCCGGTCTCCTTTTTTCTTGTGCCTCGAGCACGTCGAACATTGGGAGCGTATCGCATCCCGCGGGGAGACCGGCCTTCTCATCTCAATCTGGTAAACGCTAGCGCTTAATCGGACGCGCGTTTTTGCGAATACGTGAAGGCAGGCACGGAGCTAATGTGGGTACTAGCCATCTGACCCTAATCCGATATATTGGACAGTAATGAGGGAAGATAATCTTGGGCGACTCCTTAAAAGAAAGCCTGATCCTAGATCTTCTTGAATGGCTGACTGAACACGATCGAAGCTACGAAGAAGTGATGGATGCATGGCGCACATCGTGTCCCAGACTGCCGGTTTGGGAGGATGCGAATGATCGCGGGTTTGTTATGAAGGAGCAAGTGCAAGGACGCTGCATTGTTAGGATTACATCATCAGGGCTTGCCCTCCTTGAGCAGCACAGGCCTCGAAAGCCTTAAGCGTCCTCCATAGTCTGAATAAAGATTTCGATGCTGGACGAGTCTTTCCGCGACTTCGTGATCGGTTCGCGGGCCTAAGTCCCGGTAAACGGACGTTACCGGTAAAGTGAAACTCAGCGGACCAGTCTCCAAATGCCCCATCCAAACACAGCCAGCAACAGCAATCCGGCCAACAAGGAAATCAAAGGGTACAAGATGACGAGATGAGGTTTCCCTGCTCGCGCCCAAAAACTGGGAACCTCAATGCCAAGTCCCAAAATCAGAGGGACTACAGGGAGCACGAGACCAACCATCACGACTATCGAAGCGATAGAAAGAAGAACGATTCCCATCGTTTTCATCATGTTGACAGTTATTTCCACGCCTTAAATTGGACCAGCATTTCGCTTCTGGTCGCTAGCATCTGGTAAACGAAATCGGAAAGTGGGTCCTAGGCAGCTGGGGCAATTTAAGGCAGTGTCGGTTTGAAAAGCTGGGCAACCGAATCCCGCCCCAGAGCGATGAACGTCAATGCGCCGAGAGCAGTTCCATACGGAACCTCGAGGCAAGAAATAGCAGCCACAATCATACAAAAGGTTCGAGACCTTCTATGCTTGAGGCACCATGCGGCACGAAATTTGAGCGCGGCCATGCCCGCCAGAAACAGAAACATCCCCAATCCTATTGCGCCAAAAACCCAACCGATAAACGCTGGAGGAGGTTGGCCGTTGCTGGCTGCCCCCGTTTGATGCGCAACAACCTCATGCATAAAAATGCCCATGATCATGTACATCAATCCGAAAAGCGAAAAAAAGGCGGATGTAGCTGCTGAGATCATATATCCAAGAGACAGGAGCTTTAGATGTTCTTCATCGATGATCGCTTGACGGACCAATTCTTCTGACATGGGATGCCTCTACAAATCCCCTGACTTGTGCTTCGCTCGGAATCCTCTGGGATACTTTGTCTTATCAAGTATAACCACAAGCCCCGATTAACGAGGAAATGTAGGTACTGGGTGGGTGGTCAGCGCTGCTTAGACTTCTGAACGCGCTAGAATGTTGCCATGACCACGAAGCCTGGTAAGGGACACAGGGTTCTCGTCGTCGGGTGTGAACCAGCACTCGTCAAGTATTTCGCCGTCTTCTTGAAGATATTTGGTTATCAGGTGAACATTGCTAGGTCGTTTCCCGAAGCCTCACGCAAAGCAGAGAAGCACCCGCCTGATACATTGCTGGTGATGGAGCTGATGCCTGGTATGTCCGGAATTGAAATAGGACTACGCATTTTCCACCAATCGCAGTGCTCCGTGTTGTTTGTCACCGCATCGGATGAGCAAGCGTTCAGCGACATATTGGAACAGGCCCGCGAAGAAGGATGTAAATGCATGCTTCTTCCCCTGCCGTTTGAAAACTCCGATTTGCTCTCGAAGGTGCAGTCTCTGGCTGCGTAGATTCGGCAAGGTCCTGGTTAACGAGGAAACCGGTAAAGTCAAATACTGGGCGCCACATCTCCGGTTAGGCGACGCAATATAGAAGCGGCCCTTTGGGAATAGGGTTTGGGTGCTTGCCTCAATCCCTACAGAAACGCCCTCATCAATGACGGCAAGTACATTGGGCCCGAACGGCCTCACCGGATTTTTCTGCAAAAAAGAGGACTCTCGTGGGGTCCTTAGCGTGTCCAGTTATGCGCAGCATATTTCTGAATAAAAACGGATCGGTACCCGTGCCTTCATAGCGGCTACTGCTTGCAAATCCGATACGACATCGGGAAGGTACAGGATTGGTGAAGTTGCGCCTCTCAGGTAGATTGTTGCTGGAGGATTTCATGAGCATTTTGGCAGCGATTCGGCGCGAAGAGAAAAAGGTCAAGAAGCAGCTGGCTAAGTTACAGAACGATCTGATGGGCCTGCAATCGGCAGCGAAAGCTTTGGGTAAGTCAGCAAACCGGGATCTCACCAAGGCCAAGAAGCGCGTGAAGCGCGTACTTTCCGCCGCAGGGAGAGCAAAGATTTCAAAGGCTGCAAAGAAACGCTGGGCAAAGGTTAGAGCACAAGCAAAGAAAGTAGTCGCCTAACCAATTCTCAATTAATGCAACCACTACAGAGTTGGAGGTACGAGCAGCCATCTGTCCGCCGAATTCGGACCCGTAACTTCTACCACATCGACGACAACGCACCGGCCCCAGTAGCTCGCGATCGATTCGCGCCAGTCGTGCCAGTGTCCGCGCATCGTGTCGATCATCTTTTCGATTACTCTTGGTGATCAATCGCACCTTATTCACATCGACGTGGACCTGATTCCGGCGATCAATGAAGCCCTCGCGGGCGAGTATTCGTCTCCGCGTTCTCTCCCTTGCGAGGTAGGCCTGAGGGATGAAACTGGGTGCTAATGATTCCCGAAGCTCACGCTCAATCCGGAGGTGGCTCCATAGTCGCTGCCCACGAAGCCCGGAGGGGGACGATTGTCCCAGTTTCCATAAATCGTGAAATTCCAGTTGAGTTTGCTCCAGAGCTTCACGTAGTAAGACGTGTTCAAAATAACGTGTACTCTTCCGGGATCAGTCATCGCCGGAAGCAAATTGGCTTTGACGGTTAAGGTCGTCTTGTCGAACCGGAAAAGGTCCAATTCGGTTCCAAGCAAGCCCGAAGTAACCTGTTGCGTGTGTGCCGGAAGGACAGATTCCTGGTAGTTGATCCGCTGCCAAGCGAATCCGCCGTATACGGTAAAGAGAGTCGGGCCTGTGTTTATAAGATTTCGTCCGACGCCTCCACCAAAGGTGCTCTGGAGTTGAATTCCTTGCACCGTACTTTGCAAGAAGTCAGCTAGGCCCGTGTAGTACCAGTTGTTCCAGCGCAAGAGCCGGCGGCCCGAGAGGGTGAGTTCGTTACGCGTTTTAACATTCGCACCTGTGTTGGAAGTGAGGTTAGAGGAGTAGCTCGCTGCGGCGGACCAACGGTCCTCGACATAGTTGATATCGGAATTCAGATTGTACTGTGAGGAGGCGTTGGCTTTCGTATAGTTGTAGCCTGCGCCAATTTGGCCGTTCAACCGGTGCCAAACGTCGCTGGAGGTCTGGTCCATGGTGACCATTTGGGTCCGGTCCAGTGTAACTATCTTCTCGGACGGCAAAAATAGCAATACCAGTACACGGTCCTGGAAGGGCCAACCCAAGGAAATCCACCCGAGTTACTGGAACACGGAGTCCTAGCCTGCGCGCGCTCGCTAGTTTTCTGAACCCTTAATTGACAACAAGGTAGAACGGACTCAGACTACGCCCTATGCGGGTAGCTATTCTTTGCCTCTTAGTGTCCGGTCTGTCTCCGTCAATGACACAGCCACAGGCTGCTGCTGGGATTCCTATCATCAAGATTATGAAGGAAGAAAGCTCGATCAAATTTCACGTGAAGGCGTCAGTGGCGATAGACGGTACATTCGATAAGTGGGACGCCACAGCAACTATGACCTCTCCGGATGTGGAGACGGGTGTTCTGGACATCAAGATTCAAGCAGCCAGCGTGAATACCGGAAGCGGTATGAAAGACGGAAAGCTGAAGGGCAAAGACTTTTTCGACGCCGAGCACGATCCGTTGATCACGTTCCACTCGACGAAGATCGTACAGACCGGCCCCAACACGCTTGATTACGTCGGCGACTTCACGATACGCGGAGTGACCAAACCCGAGAAGCTGACGTTCACGCTTTCCGGCAAGGGGACAGGCTCAGGCGAGATTACAGGGACGATGGCCTTCGACCGCAAGGATTATGGGATGAATAAAGGCATTCCGTTGGTAAAGATCGCAGACCGTGTCGAAGTGATAGTCGACCTCAAAGGGAAACGAGTAAGCGGACCTCCGTTGGTATTTAAGCAGTAACAGGCGGAGAAATGTTATCGTGCAAAAGCTTCAGTCGACGCAGCGATCGACACACGTGTGTACCAACTCAGGTTGGTCTACAACGAGGGGTCTGCTGTCGGCAACATCCATACCGAGATACAGGATCAACAGCACGATTCCCTTAGTGCCAGGGGAAAGCTTCTCTAGTTCGACGCCGTTGTATTTCAAGCCGTAGCTAAGCCGAATGTGGCCAAACTCTTCGAGAAACTGAGCATGCGCAGCACCGATTTTCTCAGGGTCACCAGACATCCAGGCGGGGCCGAGAATGCGCCGGGCCGTGTTGCCAAGATCCTGGATGGTGCCGTATGGAATAGTTCTCCTCTGATCAAAAAGCACGCTGCCTCTCTCCAACCATTTGTCGAGATCAGCCTCCCATCGGATCGAGAATCCAAGGTCTTGCTGCTGGCCGGCTGCGGAAGTGGATGTAAGCTTCGTTTTTACTGGGGAATAGAGCTCTCAAGGGTCTTCTGCTCACGCTTCAGGTTTTTGAAAAAGTCGACATACGCCTCAATTCTTTCTCGATGTGCCTGTTCAAGGCGCTTCTGGCCGGGACCTGCTATCTGCACAATCTCGGCCTGGATTCTCTCAATTTCTGTTGCGATAGCGGCGAGCCGAGTTTGGATAACTTTCACCCTTTCCTGGCGTGCCTTGTCGGCGGACTCCTTTTCTGACAACGTCTTGATCTCGCCCTGGAGCCATCGAATCGTCCCCTCAGCGGGCTTGTTGGCATCACCTTCTTTCTCCGCCAGAGACCGCTTTAGTTCGTTCTCCCTGCGAACCAATGCAGGCTCGGTGTCTGCTGTGAACTGTGGACGAAAAGCAGAGTGATCCGAATCGGGGATGCCGACTTCCGTCAGACTTCCGAGAATCTCGGAGTGGAAGCGCGTCATCTGCAACTGGAATGTAGCGGTCCGCGATTTGATATCGGTGATTTTCTGAAGTTTTTGTTTGTCGGCTGCGGCGGCTTGCTGGGCTGTATTCAACGCGAGGCGTTTTTCCTGTAGTGCCTTCTGAATCCGCTCTCCTTCCACCGAAATCGCTTTGGGCAATTGTTTTATGAGGCCCTCGCGTTCGTCCGCCAATGTCTTTATGCGCGCCTTTTTTTTCTGGAAGTTTATTCGTAGTGTCCGTGAGGTCGCTCCCCGGAGAATTGCTGCCCGAGCGCAGTAGTGTGTACACTGCGGCCATGCGTTCATACAGAGCGATGGCAGTGGTGACGATGGGATGATCCGTAGCCTGGTCAGTTATGCGCTGAACAATCGATTCATCGTGCTGGCGCTTACAGTGTTATTGCTAGTGTGGGGCGCGATATCATTTCACAACTTGCCGGTCGAAGCGTATCCCGATGTGGCGAACAACTACGTGCAAATCATCACGCAGTGGCCGGGGCGCGCGGCGGAGGAAGTAGAGCAACAGGTCAGCATTCCTATTGAAATTCAGATGAACGGAATTCCGTATTTGGAACATCTGCGCTCGGTGTCACTCTTCGGACTTTCCAGTGTGATGCTGATCTTCGACGACAATTCAGTGAATGATTCAAATCGTCAAAAGGTATTGGAGAGACTTTCTCAAGTCACACTCCCCAACAATCTGCAGCCGCAGATGGGGACGGACTGGAGTCCGGTTGGGCAGATCTATTGGTATTCGCTGAAGAGCACGAATCCGGCTTACGATTTGATGGAATTGAAATCCCTCGAAGATTGGACGCTAGAGAAACAGTTCAAATCCGTTCCCAACGTTGTCGACGTTGTCAGCTTTGGGGGAACGACCCGCGAATACCAAGTACAAGTGAATCCCGACAAACTCGTGGAGTACGGCGTGAGCATTGCCCAGGTAGAACAACAACTCAGCAACAACAACACGAACGCGGGGGGCAGCTTTATCAAACTGGGCCTCCAGCAGATCAATGTTCGCGTGCTCGGTCTGTACAAAAACGTGCAGGACATCCAGCAGACCGTTATTGCGGCCAAGAACGGCACAGCGCTCCGCATGAAAGACATCGCGACGGTGACGCAGGGCCCAAAAATCCGGCTCGGGCAGATCGGGAAAGCGATTCATCGCAAGGATGGCACAGTTCTTGACAACGAAGATACTCTGGAGGGAATTGTGCTGCTGCGCAAGGGTGCGAACTCAGACGAGACGTTGGCGCTGATCCACGCCAAAGTCAAAGAGCTGAACGAGCGCATCCTGCCACCGGGCGTGAAAATAGTCCCTTTTCTGGACCGTAGCGACCTGGTTCATCTCACGACGCGCACGGTGCTGCACAATCTGACCGAAGGCGTACTGCTGGTTTCGATCATACTGTTTTTCTTCTTGGGGAATTTGCGCGGGGCCTTGATCGTCGCGCTGACCATTCCATTCTCCTTGCTGTTTGCGTCGATTTGCCTCGACCTCAACAGAATTCCAGCCAATCTACTTTCCTTGGGGGCTTTGGACTTCGGAATGGTGGTCGATGGAAGCGTCGTGATCATCGAGAACATCGTCCGGCACTTCGGGCTGGAGGCGAATGCGCAGAAAACCCCTTGGGAACGCATCCGCGATGCCGTTTGTGAAGTGATCCGGCCGGTGTTTTATGCTCGAGCGATCATTATTACGGCGTATTTGCCGATTTTCACACTGCAGAGTGTGGAGGGCCGCCTTTTCAAACCGATGGCATGGACGGTGACGTTTGCCTTGCTCGGCGCGCTGATCTTTTCGATCGCGATCGCTCCCGTACTTGCGCTACTACAGTTTCGTCATGGAATTCACGAATGGCGAAACCCTGTCATGCAGTTCCTAAGGGAGAAGTATCTCGTAGCGGTTCGCTGGGCTATCGATCACCGGCCGGTCACTGTGGGGGTCGGGGCCTTGGTGTTTTTGGTTGCGATCTTTCTGATGTTTAGCGGTGCAATCGGCTCGGAATTCCTGCCTCATCTCGATGAGGGAGCCATCTGGGTGCGGGGCACCCTGGCACCCAGCACTGGCCCTGAAGAAGGAACACGGGTGATGAACGAGGCCAGGATCATACTCGCGTCGTTTCCCGAGGTTACGCAGGTGGTGTCGCAAGTGGGAAGACCGGATGACGGGACGGATACCACAGGGTTCTTCAACACGGAATACTTCGTCGATTTGGAAGCGAAAGACAGATGGCGGCCTACGTTTCACGAAGACAAGGATGAACTCATCGCAGCGATGGATCGCGAGCTCAGCAAGATTCCGGGGGTGCTTTGGAATTTCTCGCAGCCCATCGCCGACAACATGGAGGAAGCAGTCAGCGGAGTAAAAGGGGAGCTGGCGGTGAAACTGTACGGTGATGAACTCAAGATACTAGAGGAAAAGGGCGAGGAGGTGGTCAACGTCATGCGCGGAGTTGCCGGGATCGAAGACCTGGGCCTTTTTAAAGTGCTTGGCCAGCCAAACCTGAACATAACCGTCAATCGCCAGGAAGCGGCGCGCCACTCCATAAACGTGTCAGATATTCAAGATGCGGTCGAAACTGCAGTTGGCGGCAAAGCCGTCAGCCAGGTTTTAAATGGCGAGCGACGGTATGACGTCGTCCTGCGCTATCAGGAGCATTATCGCGACACGGAGGAGGCGATTAGGAATATCCGACTACTATCGCCTACGGGGGAGCGCGTCTCCCTCGGTCAGCTTGCTCAAGTCGACGCCGTCGATGGCGCATCAGAAATCTATCGCGAAGCAAATTCGCGATACGTGGCCATCAAATATAGCGTACGCGGACGCGACTTGGGCAGCGCCGTCGAAGAAGCCATGAAAGTCGTTGAGCGACGGGTGAAACTGCCTATTGGCTATCACATGCAGTGGGCGGGGGAATACGAAAGTCAAAAAAGATCTCAAAAGCGACTCCTGATTGTTGTGCCCCTCACCCTCCTTGCGATCTTCGTCATCCTTTACACCATGTTTTCCTCCTCAAAATGGGCTGGTCTGATTGTCGCCAATGTGGCTATCGCTCCCATAGGAGGCCTCTTGGCTCTGCTCATCACTGGAACGCATCTCAGTGTTTCCTCCGGGGTGGGCTTTCTGGCCCTTTTTGGGGTGTCCGTCGAAACTGGTGTCATCATGCTGGAGTACATCAACCAACTTCGGGCTTCGGGTCATTCCATTGAAGACGCGGCGATCGAAGGTGCGGTACTGCGTCTCCGTCCCATCATGATGACCATGCTGGTAGCCAGTCTCGGCCTACTGCCAGCCGCGCTGTCCCATGGTATCGGGTCCGATTCGCAACGACCGTTCGCGATCGTCATCGTCGGTGGACTGATCGGCACACTGCTCCTGAGCATTTTCTTGCTGCCCGCGCTGTATGTATGGGTAGCACGGGACGGGGATGAGTTGCCGGCTAGTGACGACAAATCCGAGGAGGGGGCTTAGGCTGAGATCGTCGCCTCGCCAGCTCTGAATGTCCGCCTAATTCGGACCCGTAACTGTCGACCTCAAAGGGAAGCGAATAAGCGGACCTCCGCTGGTATTTAAGCAGTAGCAGGCGGAGAAATGTTATCGTGCAAAAGCTTCAGTCGACGCGGCGATGATGCGACACACGTGCGTACCAACTAAGGCACGGATTTGAGGGTGGCACGGTTTGTAAGTGCGGTACCCACAAGGCTTTAGATTTTCCGGCTCTCCGGTTCGGGACCGGGAGGTCGATAGTTCAAATCATTTCCCTTCGACCACTTCCAAAATTTTCTGCATATTCGCCTGCACTGCCGGCACCTCGCTTGGCGTCGATCCGCGGAGTGAAACTGTTCGAGAAGAAACGTCGAACATCGATTTGAGATCGCGCCGAGTCCTGTGAAACCGACGATGGTTTCGAAGACGATTAGTACTCTGGCGAATTCTGGGAGATCACACCAAGATGCAGGCGACCATCGACCGGGCCTCACCGGACTTTTTGGAGAAAAGGGACCCGCCCGAAGGCTTTAGCGACTCTCATTCCGCAAAGAAATTGCGCGAATAAAAAGAGACGAGTACCGTGCACGGTCTCGCGTATCCGTCGCGTATCCGAATTCGAGACTTTGAGCGTTTCAAGCGTTTTCAGCGTTTCGTCAAATCAATAACTTACGCGTTTTCAATCTGAGCCGTCGGTTCGATTCCCCCCGCCGGCACCATTGATTCCATTAGACTTAACCCCGTTTTGTAACCCTCCGCGTATCCGCCGCGTATCTTACCCTTAATTTTCATGCCCGAAATCGCGCAGAAAACTGAAGCGCAATTCGTGCGATTTCCGACGTCGGTCATAGCCGGATTTTCCTGAAAAAAAGAGGACTCCCCGAGGGGCCTTAGCCTGTCCGGGTATGCGCGAGATTTTTTGCAATTAAAAACAGATCGGTACCCGTCCCTTCATAGCGGCTACTGCTTGCAAATTCGACGCGACATCGGGAAGTTAAAGGATTGGTCTAACTGGGCCCCTCAGGTAGATTGTCCCTGGAGGAATTTCATGAGCATTTTGGCAGCGATTCGACGCGAAGAGAAAAAGGTCAAAAAGCAACTAGCTAAGCTTCAGATTGATTTGATTGGCTTGCAATCGGCAGCGAAAGCTTTGGGTAAGTCGGCAAACAAGGATCTCACCAAGGCCAAGAAGCGCGTGAAGCGCGTGCTTTCCGCGGCAGGGAGAGCAAAGATTTCCAGAGCTGCAAAGAAACGCCGGGCAAAGGTCAAAGCGCAAGCAAGGAAGGCAGTCGCCTAACCTCGGCAAAACATTGCTCTGTCAATTCTGAATTAATGTAGCCATTGCAGAATCGACGTGTTCAACGGGACACTCGCCAAGAACTTGATTTCCGGTTACGTGCTAATCAAGCATTTGAAACCGATTGCCATTGAAAGTCGACCGGAGAAGGATTTTTATTTATTCAATTTGCTTCGGAGGCCGTCTATGAAACGTCGAGACTTCATCAGTGATTGTCTGGTAGGTGGAGCGTTGCTCAGCAATGGCGAATCCGCCATCGCGCAACATGCCGGCGCTCCTCCCCAAGTTGCCCGGTCGGCCACGACCGAAGACGTTTTCATCGAGCTCCCCGCCTCCGACAAACCTCATGCGGGTAAAGTTCTCGCCGCTGTCCAGCCCCACACCGACGATATCCCCATCTTTGCAGGTGGCACGGTGGCCAAGCTTGTCAGCGAAGGCTACACGGGCTATCTCATTCGTACGACCAACGATGAAATGGCCGGGTCCGGCACGACTGGCGAACGCGTTTTGGACAATGAGCGTGATACTGAAGCCGTTGCAAAGGCACTTGGCCTCCAGAAGGTTTTCAACTTGGAATATCGCAATCATCAGATGGACGAAATCTCACGCGTTGAATTGCGGGCACGGCTTATCCATCTGATTCGTCTTCTGAAGATCGACACCATTGTTTGCTACGATCCTTGGGGAATTTACGAAGAGAATCCCGACCATTACGTGACCGCGCAAGTGGTGGAAGCGTCTTGCTGGATGGCGGGCATGGACCTGGATTATCCCGAGCAACTCGCCGCGGGCCTGCAACCGCACGCCGTGCAGGAAAAATACTATTTTGCGCGTGGCCCACAAATCGTCAATCGCGTTGTCCACATTTCTCCCTGGATCGATCGCAAAGTGGAAGCCAATCTCGCGAACAAAACTCAGGGGCCTTGCGGGGAAAATGGTGCTCGCCTGCGCGCCAAACTTGCCAGCCAAAAATTGAGGCTTCCGCTTCTTGGCGGAGACGACGACCACGCAAACCGTGCGTACATCAAGAACATCGTTCTCGATTACGACTCACTGTACCAGCGCGGCGTTCCGTCAGATAAGGAGCTAGGCCGGAAGTACGGTCTGGAGTGGGCCGAGGCGTTTCACTACATCGGACCTCGTCATTCCCAGCTCGAGCGCTATATATCTGACCGCGCGGCCCCGTTCTAAGCGTGCCGAAACGCAAACCTGTAGACTAACTCCTGATCAACGCGCTTTGGGTACTAAGCACGACTTATCCGATAAGGCTAATCAGAGTCGAAAATATAAGTCAGTGCGCCTGTGCTTGGCTGGCTTGAGGATTCGGTAATTCGATCCGATAACCGAGATTTCGGAGTTGCCGAATCATTCTCCACGTGCGCTGATATCTGGATCGTTTGGTGACTGCTGGGCCCCGTTCTTCGTAACAGGTTCCCTGATGCAGAATCAGCCAGATCAGACGACACTGTCGATGCGCAATGACCCCGATGGCTTGATTGTGCCCGAGGCGCGGGACGCAACGGCGATAGATGATCTCGAAGATGCTTCCTTTGGCTTTTACGGCGGCGTTAGCAGTCTGATTGAGCAAGCGCCGCATGTGACGGTTGCCCTTCGGAGAGCGGTGACTGTAGTTCACGCCGGCGCTCTCTTCTTCGCCGGGGCAGGCACCGACCCACGAAGAGAGGCATTTCTCGGAGGGAAACGTCGCTGCGGCAGGGCCGACTTCGGCAATGATCTGCTGCGCGGAGTCCACTGCGAAACCCGGAACCTCCGCTAGCCGCTCGACCGCATCCTGGTGCGGATGGAGCAAAGTGGCTAGCTCTTGATCCAGTTGACCGATCTGCTGCTCGAGGATATGCAAGTGCTCCAGGGTCATTTTCAGGAGCCGTCGGTACACGGGCTTTAGCTCCGTGCACGCGCCGAGCGCATCACACAATTGTTCCGGTGTGGCGCGCAACCTTTCATGGGCTAAGGCGGCCAGAGCTGCGGGATTAGTTTCTCCGTCAGCCAGCGCCTTCAACATGCGTCTGGCACTGACGCCAAGCAGGTCGGAGACCAGGCTGGACAACTTGATATGGGCCTCTTCCAGAAGTGATTCCAGTTGGTTGTTTAACCGCACTAGGTTGCGTCGCAACTGGTACTTCTTGCGCGTTACCGTTCGCCATAGGCGTTGCTCGGCATCGGGCACAAAGCTCAGCGTCAGTTCTCGGGCCACCAGCCGCTTCACCAAGCGTTCGGCGTCGACGAAATCCCTCTTGCGTCCCCGTCGTCCGCGATTGGATAGCGCCTGCGCCAGATGCAACGTGCCGGACCTCCGCCTAGCTCCTTCCCGCTTCTCGCAGAGCGGCTTCCAATACCTTTCCAGTGTTTCCCACACGGGTTTCCAATATTGCGCCGTCGACTCCATGACTATTTCTTCGGCCTTTTGCTCGACGAGCCAGGCAGCCAACGATCGCAGTTGTTCGGGGTTGCTGCTAAACATCCGCCGCTCAAATTGATATTCGCTTTCGATTTCAACGTCGGACACAACTACAGCCAGCATCTTCTTGTGAACATCGATTCCCGCTATCCGGTACGACATAGACTCCTCCTGGCCGGGTGCGGAGAGCGTGCTGCGATTACTTTAACCAGAGTCGCGGGCTATCGCCGCTCCCCAGGGGAAGACAACGACGCCCAATTATTCGCTCAAACACGCACGCTCCGGATCAGACAGATGGACGGTCTCGAACTCTCCACTGATTAACGCGACCTCGCCGCTCCGGCCGTTACGATCTTACCCTGAAGTCATTTTCATGAGATTTCGCGGGCCGCACGGCCCTAAGAGACAGAGTCGAAAATATAAGTCAGTGCGCCTGTGCTTGGCTGGCTTGAGGATTCGGTAATTCGATCCGATAACCGAGATTTCGGAGTTGCCGAATCATTCTCCACGTGCGCTGATATCTGGATCGTTTGGTGACTGCTGGGCCCCGTTCTTCGTAACAGGTTCCCTGATGCAGAATCAGCCAGATCAGACGACACTGTCGATGCGCAATGACCCCGATGGCTTGATTGTGCCCGAGGCGCGGGACGCAACGGCGATAGATGATCTCGAAGATGCTTCCTTTGGCTTTTACGGCGGCGTTAGCAGTCTGATTGAGCAAGCGCCGCATGTGACGGTTGCCCTTCGGAGAGCGGTGACTGTAGTTCACGCCGGCGCTCTCTTCTTCGCCGGGGCAGGCACCGACCCACGAAGAGAGGCATTTCTCGGAGGGAAACGTCGCTGCGGCAGGGCCGACTTCGGCAATGATCTGCTGCGCGGAGTCCACTGCGAAACCCGGAACCTCCGCTAGCCGCTCGACCGCATCCTGGTGCGGATGGAGCAAAGTGGCTAGCTCTTGATCCAGTTGACCGATCTGCTGCTCGAGGATATGCAAGTGCTCCAGGGTCATTTTCAGGAGCCGTCGGTACACGGGCTTTAGCTCCGTGCACGCGCCGAGCGCATCACACAATTGTTCCGGTGTGGCGCGCAACCTTTCATGGGCTAAGGCGGCCAGAGCTGCGGGATTAGTTTCTCCGTCAGCCAGCGCCTTCAACATGCGTCTGGCACTGACGCCAAGCAGGTCGGAGACCAGGCTGGACAACTTGATATGGGCCTCTTCCAGAAGTGATTCCAGTTGGTTGTTTAACCGCACTAGGTTGCGTCGCAACTGGTACTTCTTGCGCGTTACCGTTCGCCATAGGCGTTGCTCGGCATCGGGCACAAAGCTCAGCGTCAGTTCTCGGGCCACCAGCCGCTTCACCAAGCGTTCGGCGTCGACGAAATCCCTCTTGCGTCCCCGTCGTCCGCGATTGGATAGCGCCTGCGCCAGATGCAACGTGCCGGACCTCCGCCTAGCTCCTTCCCGCTTCTCGCAGAGCGGCTTCCAATACCTTTCCAGTGTTTCCCACACGGGTTTCCAATATTGCGCCGTCGACTCCATGACTATTTCTTCGGCCTTTTGCTCGACGAGCCAGGCAGCCAACGATCGCAGTTGTTCGGGGTTGCTGCTAAACATCCGCCGCTCAAATTGATATTCGCTTTCGATTTCAACGTCGGACACAACTACAGCCAGCATCTTCTTGTGAACATCGATTCCCGCTATCCGGTACGACATAGACTCCTCCTGGCCGGGTGCGGAGAGCGTGCTGCGATTACTTTAACCAGAGTCGCGGGCTATCGCCGCTCCCCAGGGGAAGACAACGACGCCCAATTATTCGCTCAAACACGCACGCTCCGGATCAGACAGATGGACGGTCTCGAACTCTCCACTGATTAACGCGACCTCGCCGCTCCGGCCGTTACGATCTTACCCTGAAGTCATTTTCATGAGATTTCGCGGGCCGCACGGCCCTAAGAGACAGATGGAATGAGAAGGCCGGTCTCCCGCGGGATGCTATACGCTCCCAATGTTCGACGTGCTCGAAGCACAATGAAAAAGGAGACCGGCAATGCAGAAGATTAACACTATGCAGACAAGTAGGAAAAACCTTTTCCAAGGGCAGCTCACGATTGGTGTGGATCTGGGAGATCGCTCGAGTGCGTACTGCGTCTTGAATGAAGCAGGAGAAATTGTTTTGGAGCACAAGCTGGCGACCACACCGGAAGCCATGAAGCAGGTATTCGGTAGCATGCCGCGGTGTCGCATGGCGATGGAGACGGGGACGCATTCTCCGTGGGTGAGCCGGTTGTTGACCGCGCTGGGGCACGAAGTGATTGTGGCGCACGCCCAGAAGGTGCGCTTGATTACCAAGAGCCAGCGAAAAGATGATCGCCTGGATGCGCGAACGCTGGCGCGGCTAGTGCGAATCGACCCGGAGCTGCTAACCCCGGTGAAGCATCGCAGCGCGCAGGTGCAGTTGCACCTGACGGAGATCCGAGCACGAGCGGTACTGGTGAGCGCGCGAACCGCTCTGGTGAATGCCGCACGAGGATTGGTGAAGTCCTACGGCGAACGGCTGCGCAAGTGTGGTACGGAACAGTTCCGTCGGGAGACCGCGAGTGGATTAAGCGCGGGATTGCGTGAGGCCTTGGAGCCGCTGTTGCGAGAGGTGGAATCGTTAAACGAACGCATCCAGGAATATGGTCGGCGGATCGAAAAGATGGCCAACCAGACGTATCCGGAAACGGCGTTGCTGAAACAGGTGAAGGGTGTGGGAGACCTGATCGCCACGGCCTATGTGCTGACCATCGAGGATGCGCATCGATTCCGCAAGAGTCGCGACACGGGATGTTTTGTGGGCTTGCAGCCTGGGCGGAGGAACTCAGGCGAGAGTGAGCCACAGATGCGCATCAGCAAAGAAGGGGACGAGTACCTACGGACGCTGCTGGTGCAAGGGGCGCATTACATTTTGGGACCTTTTGGGGAAGACCGTGACTTGCGTCGCTGGGGGCGGAAGCTCTCGGCGCGAGGAGGAAAGAACGCCAAGAAACGGGCGGTGGTGGCGGTAGCGCGGAAGCTGGCGGTACTGCTGCACCGGTTGTGGGTGAGGGGAGAAGTGTACGAACCGTTGCGCAATAGCCAGAAGGCGATGAACGCGGCGGCATAGAAAAACCTGGCAGAGAAAGAGTTTGCACCGAACAGCTGAGCTCGACCGCCGAGTTTAGGCGACTGCGACAAGTGCCTGGGCCCAACTTCCCGCGTAAAGAGGGAGCGGAGGACGCTAATCAGGTAGCCGCGCCTAATGAATCGAGAACACCCAACTTGCACCGAGCGAAAACCGCTCACACAAGAGTGCGGATGGAAGGGTGGCGACAGAGGCGGCTTGGCTGAACGGGAAAAAGAGAGAAGAACTCACGGAAAGAGCAAAACACTCTTGACAGGAGGCGGCCTTCTCATGGAAGGCACAACATCGAATTGTGGTAGATTTTCACTTGGCATCCTCACTTTTTGGGACAGACTCAAAGCCGGTGCCATGGTGAGCCAATCCGATGAAGTCTATTATTTTAGTTTCCGTGCTTTTGTGCGCCACAGCCTGGGCAGTTGCCGAGGATTTTGGCAACGCCATCCGTGGGGAATAATGGGGCACCATGAAGCCATTTAAGATCAAATCGAAAGACGACGAGCCATTGCCCCAATCCAACGAAGAAAAGGAATTGAAGGCCATTCGACGTGGCGGGGCTGGTGGATTAAAGGGCGGCAAGGCCAAAGCCAAGAAACCGAGCGCCAAGAAATAGTCGGGCGTTCACACCAGAACGGCCACGATGACCTCACAGGCCCTGCTGTAACATATTTGCCTGGTGGAACACTCCTTCAACTGCCCGTATTGTGGTGAAGAGATTTCGATGGTTCTCGACCTGTCAGTCCGCCGCCAAACCTATATCGAAGACTGCGAAGTTTGCTGCAAGCCGATCGAGATCAGCTACGGCGTCGAGGATGGTTCGCTGGTTAGTTTTGATGCTAGGACACTCGGATAGCCATTGAGCTTAGTCGTCAATATAAGCGCGCGCCATTTAAGAACTGGAGAGCGCCGGTTCCGTTTCGATTACCGAGCTTTGCGAGGTGTGGACTTAGGGACATACACGTTCGGGAAATTCTTTAGAACATACTCGAGGTGCGGTTTCGTATCGAAGCTATAGATTTTCTTCATCTCTTTGCTGAAGAAATGCGACGGCTCCAGCGCCGCGCCGTCGTTCTTGTGAACATCTCTAACGGTTTTGTGTGCCATTTCACTTCCCCTTTTTCTTGTCTTTCAAGAAGTCCGTGTTGTCAAACACCTGCGTGACCTTTCCATTGTTATGCCCGTCCACAAGAAACAATCCACGGCGGCTCACGACGTACATAAATTTCCCGCTCTTGACGGCGGCTTGGCGGTCCTCATCCGATGGCTGGTCGCTCTCTACATCCGGGTGTGTGTGAAGCGTTGCAATCGAGTTCGCTGGCGTTCGGATTGCCAACGTGCCGCTACGATCTCCCGGATTCCGGTCGTGATACTGCATCTGGTTCGGGATGCCGTTCTTATCTATCGCGAAGCCGGATTCCCTTTCCGTGCGACCTTCACCAGAGTTTTTCCAAGCTTCTTTCGCTGCCAGCTGAAACGTTGGGTCGTATTCCAGCGAACCCTCCTTCGTTGGCTGTGCGTTCGAAACAGGCACGTGGTAATTCGAGTCGAGCAAGGCGGAATGGAGATCGCCTATATTCAAATCTGTCGGTACTTGAACGTTGTGAACTTCGCCTTCGCCCTTATGCAGCACAGGAACTACGGTTGTGCTGCCGCTGTAGAAATCGTTTGGCATAACTTTTCCTTTGCGCCCCACGAGGAGGCACAACAGTAGTAATCGGAACATGGAGTTCTCCGGCGGGTGGGGGGAACGTCCGTTCCTCTAGAAATTGGCTTGAATGTTAGTTAGTCACTCCAGTCACAACGGTCTTGACGTTTCCGCTCGGCGCAATTTTTAGAATCTTCGAGGATCCATCTTGAATCGGGAAGAGGCCCAGATTACCCACGTAGAATTTCCCTGATAGGCGACCGCGGTAGGAACAATGTGACCTTGTGTTGCAGAGATATCCGCCACTCGATGTATCTCGCCGTCAGGCCAGATCGCGTCCAGTTCGCCGCGATTGGGTTCAACGGCGTTGTTCAGCCCGGTGGCAAAAACAGTCACATTGGAAGAGGGGCTTTGCGCTTGTGCGATTGTTGACCATACAGTACCCGCCGTCAGAACGGCCGTGACAACTAGAATCGATTTCAAACATCGGTGGTTCATCGTCTTCTCCTTCTCATAGTCCCCCGCGGCGTCTGGGACGTGATGGCGACTCGGAGGTTGTGCAAATTTGGCTGAGGGAGACGATCGTGTGCAATCGATAGGTCTTCACTTTCTTTTCCACTTTCCTTCACCGGATAAGCAGATGAAACCTGATGGGTTAACCCTTATCGGACGGAATGAAAATTGACCGTCAGGTTGCCCTTTGCTACCATCGGGCCTCACGTGTCGAGGGTCCCAAGCAGCGTTTTCTCAGGCCGAACATGGACCGGTCCGCGATCACTCTGGGTCGCATTGGCTTTGACCAATTTGAGGCGGACTTGTGTTCGGGTGAACTACGGAAGAATGGCCGAAGGATCAGGTTGCAGCCACAACCTTTCCAGTTCCTCGCTCTATTGCTTGAACGTCCCGGCGAGGTGGTCACGCGCGAAGAGTTGTGCGACAGGCTCTGGCGAGGCGGTACCTTCGTGGATTTCGACCACGGATTGGGTACTGCAGTCAACAAGATCCGTGAGGCATTAGGCGATTCCGCCGAAAACCCTCGTTTTGTCGAGACGCTGCCGCGCCGTGGGTACCGGTTCATCGGGAGCATCCGGCCTGTTGTCGCCGTCGCAGAAACAGAACCACAAACAGTCCATCCGGTCCTTGAAAGAAAGACAGCATCTCGCTGGGAGCCCGCAGCTTGGATTCTTGCACTCTCGCTGGTTGCTTTGATGGTTGCCTATGCCTTGTGGAACCAGAGATCCCATGCTGCTGCAGTGGCGCTCAGACCGGTCCCGTTCACGGCCTACACAGGCGTGGAAGTCGCGCCAAGTTTTTCACCCGACGGATCTCAGATTGCGTTTAGTTGGACAGAAGAGAAAACTCTGCCGTCCGGCGGCTACAACCTGTATGTTAAAGCGGTCGGAAATGAAAATGCCGTTCGCTTGACGAATCATCCGTCACGATGGATAAGCTCCGCGTGGTCGCCAGACGGATCACAAATCGCGATTCACCGAGTCGACTCCGGCCTTTATCTTGTGCCTGCACGCGGTGGACCCGAACGAAAAATACGCGCGACTTATGCCGCTAATTCCGCTGATGCAGCCATTAGCTGGTCTCCGGACGGCCAATCCATTGCCTTCTCGGATTCCCCATCTCCCGAGGGCAAGCGAAGACTTCAGATCTTCTCGATGGTTACATCCGAAAGCACGCAGATTCCCCACGACGAAAACTGCAAAGAGGAGCTGATTCCTGCGTTTTCTCACGATGGCAAACAGCTTGCTTACATTTGTTCTCTGGGATGGGAAGAGTATAGCGTGGCGGTGCTGCACTTGCAGCAGGACAAACCAAGAATCTTAAGGACCTTTCGGGGTTGGGCACGTGGCCTCCTTTGGGCAAGAGATGACAAGTCTCTTATTTTTTCTGAGTCTCAGGTCGGCCATGAAAACGATGGGCTCCGGGAACTAAGCATAGCTGACGCGTCCGTTCGAGCGCTTCCTTTTGATCAGGATGCGGAGTGGCCCGCCCTCTCTCCAAGGGGCGATCGCCTTGCCTACGACAACTATAAAGACGGCCGCAACAATATTTGGCGGCTTGATCTGACAAACCTTCAAACGCCGCCAGTCGAGTTGATTTCCTCCACTCGAGAGCAGTATTTTGCGCGCTACTCACCAGACGGAACGCGGATCGCCTTCACTTCTACGCGAAGCGGGGATAACCAAGTTTGGATGAGCAACGCCGAAGGGAAAGACCTGGTGCAGCTGACAACCATCATGGGAGAGCCCTCCGGAGCCCCCAGTTGGTCACCCGACGGAACAAGAATTGTTTTCACTTCGAGAAAAAATGGCCGCCACGATATTTACGTGATGGACTTGCAGGAGCGCATACCGCATAAGCTCAACCTTACGAATGTTGAGGAACCGTCGGTGCCGAGTTGGTCGTGGGATGGAAAATGGATTTACTTCATCGCAGGCCGCGGACCCAATGGAGCAAGGATCTATCGCGCTGCTCCTGAAGGTGGGGATGCGACGCCGCTGTCCACGACTTCGGGATATGGTCCTGTCGAGTCCTTCGACGGAGAGCGGGTCTTTTTTGCGATTCACAACGGTAAGAAGGCGCTCCTGGAGAGCGCATCTCTGAAACCAACGGGTACGGAAACTCAGGTAAAGGGCATGCCAGTGCTTTCGTTTGGAGCGAACTGGGCCATCGTTCGCGATGGGGTCTACTTTTTCCCGGCCGAGTCGCCTGGAACATTAAGCTATTTCGATTTTGCGACCAAAGAGTTACGTCCAGTTTATGCCGTCGGCCGGGGGGTGTTTTACGGGTTGTCCGTTTCTGCGGACGGCCGGTATGCCATTTACGCCAAAATGGAAGATGCTAGCAGCGACATCATGTTGATTAACAACTTCCGCTAGATCTTCCGTCGACTTCTGCTTCAGCAGGCCGCTCTATTTCCTTCTGCATACTTGAGAATGCAACGGTGTCGAGACCCGAAAGAGAATTCAGTTTTTCAGCAAGGGCATCAGTAACTTCCTTGATCAATGTTTCCTGCTGTGCTTTTTGTTCTGCCAATTTGATGGCTCTTTCCTTCTCTTCTGTTTCGTGTCGGCGTTTAGCTTCGATATTGATCTCTTCAATCTGTTTCTTCGGGTTCAAAAGATCGAAGTCTGATGCTTTGCCAGGGATCCAGCCTGTGCCGTCCTGCGATTCAATGCGGTAGAATCCATCTGCCACCCACACCAGTCGTGATTATCCGTGACAGACTTGGTCGGGAGATTGACCGCGTTCAAGGCTGGAATCTAGAACGCAAAGACTTGCGAAACCGAGACTGGAGTCATGTTGATTTGAGCGGCCAATGTCTTTATGGCAGCGACCTCTCGGGCACCAATATGCTTGGCGCCGACCTTCGAGGCGCATCCCTGAATAATTGCACACTGGTTGGCTGCGAAATTTCTTATGCCGACGCAAGCGGATGTGACTTCAGCGGTTCCAATATGACGGGTTGTTTGCTGTATAAATCGGAAACGCGGGGAGCAAAATTCCATAACGTAGTGCTATCTGAAGAATCGGATGTCCCAAAGATAAAGGTGTTTCAAATGGGGCGGGTGATTGCGAGAACAACGCGCCTGACGCAAGCCGTTCACTATGAGAGGCAAAGCAGATGGTACTAGCCGCCATTTTTCCGATTACCCGACGCACGTCGCGCACTTTCTGCCAGCGTTCCGGCGTCATGGTTGAGCTAGGTTGAGCTCAATAGTTCTGCAACATTACGTAATTTCCTTCCCAGCTTAGTTGTTGAAAAGCGAGACTGTCACCATCTGGCGACGCACTTGGACTGGCAATATACGCTTCAGATCGACTCATCCAGGCGGTTTTGTACTTTCCACTCATCTCAACGTAGAGCATGTTCCATTTCCCTTGTTGGTAGCTTGTCACATACAAGTGTTTATTGTCCGCCGCCCATGCCGGGCTCTGAAGATGGCCACCGTCCCGGGTGATTGTTCTGGAGCTCTGTCCTTCCATACTCAAGATCTCGATCTGATTGCCATTGCGCCTGGGGATGTAGGCAACATTTTCGCCGTCCAGTGAAAGACTCCAATCATAATCGTACGGAAGGTCAAGAATCTCGGTATGGGCGAGAAGCGCCCCGCGCCCATTGATCGGGTCCAACTGGAAGAATGATCGTTGATTGTTTTTCACCTCGGAGAGGACGCAAACCGCGGCTCGGAGCGCACACTTAAACATGATATTGCCCGTTAACAGAGGTGACGCGAGTCCTCCATCGAGAGGCATCCGCGTCAGTTCTAAGGGCTCGTCCGCTGACTGTTGGCTGTGCGGTCGTGTGAAAAGTAGCCATTTCCCATCCGAGGTAAGAGCGGCATCACTTCTGCGATCTATGCCGGTAACCAATGCGTGGATTTCCTGAGTCTGCAGGTCCTCGATATAGAAACCGGGGTCGCCCCGCGGGCTCGAATAAAACGCTAGCTTGCGACCGTCGTGTGTCCACAGGGGCCAAGCCGTGGTCCAACCCTCGCCGCGAAGGGGTGTTACCTTGCGGAGTTCTCCGCTAACCCTGTTGATATCCGCGATTAGAATTGCATCCTTCCGGCGTACTTTGTAAAAGATCAGCTCCTTCCCAGTCTTGGATTCGCTGAAGCATACCTCGCTAAGTCCTAAGTAACTTGTCACCCGGGAGGTTTCGCCCCTGACTTGCCCGGTCTCAGAGTCGACGGGAACAACCCAAATATTTGAACCTGCTGAATTGGGCGGGGGCTCGCGAAGAGTGTAGAAGACCCGCCCGTCCCATCCCCAGTAAACATCACTCAGTCCCAGGTTGCTCCCGAGATAAGGACTTGAGACTATTTCGATTTCGTGTCCGCCTTCGCGGTCACAAGACAAGATTGCGCTTTTCTCCGCTCCCTGCTTGTTAGCCGACAATGAGAGGTAAAGAATGCGTCGCGCTGTGGGAGACCAAGCCAAGCCTTTAACGAAGCTTTTCGCGGATAAGCCGGTTAATTCGACGGGGTTCTCTCCGTTAGAACCCATGATCCAGATTTTGCCGGGTGCGGATTTTGTTACGAACGCGATCCACTTGCCGTCAGGCGATAGGGCGGCGTCCGTGAGTGTCTCATCAGCTAAAAGCCGCTGTTTCTTACCGTCAAAGGTGGATACCTTCCACAGACCAGGCGTCTCATTACCCATCGCCAAAAGATGCGCACCATCCGGATACCAAGAAGCCGGCCACAGAGGGTCCCTGACCAGAAAGCGTCTATCGCCCGTACTAATCTGGAGCAGAGACAGTTCATTCGCGTTGTTGGCCAATGCAAGTTGTGTCCCGTCAGGCGAAATGATGGCGCCTTCGAAGCTATCGATCGAGCCGGCGGTAAGGTCACGAAGAACCATTTGTTTTCTTGCTTCGACGTGGGACCAAGGACGTTCGTACAGGAGGATGGCGGAGGCAAGAAGGATAACCACGGCGATAGGGACGAGCCAGTGAATGACGCGCGACTTTTTCGGGGTGGGGGCGAGGTGAGACGCAGTGTGGCCGGACTCGGAGTCACGTTTGAGGCGCTTAAGGTCGGCGCGAATGTCGGAGGCGTGCTGGTAGCGAACCTCGCGATCCTTCTCCAGTGCTTTCGTGATGATGTTTTCTAATCCAGGAGCGACCTTGGAGTTGAGTTTCGTTGGCGGGGTGGGCTGGCGATTCAGGATAGCTTCGAATGTGACACCCGATGTTTCGCCCTCAAACGGACGCTTCCCCGTCACCATTTCGTACAGCACCACGCCAAAAGAAAACAGGTCCGTGCGCGTGTCCAGCTTTTCGCCGCGCACCTGCTCCGGCGACGTGTAGCCCACCGTGCCGGCGATCATGCCGGGGTGTGTCTGCAATCCGAGCGTGGCCACCGTTTCGGCGGAGCCGCCGTCGCCTTCGGCGAGCTTAGCGAGACCGAAGTCGAGAATCTTGATGCGACCGTCGTTGGTCACGAAAAGATTTTCGGGTTTCAGGTCGCGGTGGATGATCCCGCGTTCGTGGGCCGCGCTTAGGCCCTCGGCAATCTGTTGTGCGTAATCCAACGCACGCTCTTGGGCCACGGGTCCTTGCCTCAACTGCTCGCGGAGGGTGTCGCCTTCCAGCAGTTCTGAGACTAAATAGGGCGCCCCTTGGTAGGAGCCGAGCTGATAGACCGCGAGGATGTTGGGGTGGTTGAGGGCCGCAGCGGATTGCGCTTCCTGCTCAAAACGTTTCAGGCGATCGGAGTCGGCAGAGAGATGCGCAGGCAGAACCTTGATGGCCACGAGGCGGCCGAGCCGCGTGTCGCGAGCGCGATAAACCACACCCATACCACCCGAGCCAATCTGCGACACGATTTCGTAGTCGCCCAGGCGCCTGCCGGCGCTCAATGCCGCTGGCAGGACTGGTGGGGTCTCCAGAAAACTGGTGCGGGCTTGCGCGTCCGCGGAAAGGAGAGATTGCACTTCGCTGCGCAGAGAGGGATTGGAAGAACAAGCCACATCGAGGAAGCGGGAACGTTTCTCGGGGGCAAGCTCCAGGGCCTGCTCGAGTATGTCACGAACCTTTTGCCAACGCTCCGGCGTCAACATGAGTCAAACTCGAATCGTGCGCAAACGCGGAACTGTTTTTCTCAGACTATGAAACCCGGGGTTGCTGCACTGCTACCGTGCACGAGAGTGTACCGCAAAACCTAGTCAAAGGTGTGCTAGCGCCTGGTAAAACGCAGCGATAATCGGTAAAGTCCTAGGACGCGGACGGCAGTTGACCTGGCTCGCCTCCCATTCCGCTGCGCCTAGGCCTTGATTCGAACCACACCGACCCCAATCGTTTTCCGCTCTCGCTCTGGATACTTCGAGCGCGCTTTCTCTGCGAGTTGTTTTGTTTTGACGAATCCTTCGTCGAGACTCTGCGCCAGATGGGAAATAAGGTGAAAGGGACCTCAAGTCCCGAATAACGGCACAATCGCCGAAGTTGATTTTGGCGTCGGGTTCAGTACCTATGTTTCCGATTTCCCGACTTCGAACGAAGCCGCTCTGCGGCAGACGCTTCGCGTGAGGTAGGAGATCGACACTTCCACTGCTCCCCGGATCGCTTAGGCCCTCCTTCTTCGGGTAGGGAGTCTCGGCAAGGCTCCAAGGCCTGCGAAGTGTCTTGATGTAGAGAAAGCGCAGAGCCGCCAGGTGTTGTCCAACGGAATTCGCTGACAACTTGCGCTGCTGAAACAGCTGAGCTTGAGATTCCCGAACCTGCTTCAAACAATCGTTCGCGGCGGGTACGCTGTCTGCAAATGGCATGGGCTCGTTTTGGAGCCGGATTTTCCTGCGAAAAAGAGGACTCCCCTCGGGGGACTTAGCGTGTCCGGGTATGCTCAGCATATTTTTGGAATAAAAACAGATCGGTGCGCTAGTAGAGTCTAGTTCGGATAGCATTCCGCGAGCGTAGCTATCGGGGGAGAAACACTCCGAACTCAATCGACAATGCGCTCTCTTATTTCTTATGACACCTATCGAATTTGATTCGCAAAACGATGCCGGGTAGGATTTTTCAACTTTATTCTCGAGGGGAACCTTGCTTTTGGATATATGACCTTGCTTTGGCGGGCCCAACCCATGCCGTACCCTGTAGGATTTTCCACCAATCTGCAGCCTTCTGACGTTCCTCTATTTCCGTAGAAGTACCCTTATGAGCCTCATAGCGAAGGTACTGGTCATGCCATTCGTTCCTAACACGGCAAAGATCGCGCTCCCAATCTCCACGCTCGGGAAATGGAACGTCAAGTTCGGGCGCCACCGCTCGTAGCATCGCTTTGCCTAGAGCTTCGCAGCCAAGGTTCAAGATTTCAAACTGGCTCGGGCCGGTCGGCATACTAGTAGAACCATTTTGGCCAGGTCCCGTCACAGTGCTAACTCCTCCGGCTCGTCCCACCCAAGAGTGATCGTCACCCGTGAATATTTCCAACCCCTTCAACAATTGGCGAATTTGCGCGGCGGTTAACTTCTTATTCTTGATTATGCGCTTGGCCATCTCTTCTGGTGTCATCTCCTTACAGAGTTCGAAGTCCTGCTTCTTATTGCAGTACGCCCGTAGATCGCTTTGAAGCCGCAATTGCAAAGCAGTCCCCGCCAACGATGGCTCGGTGTAGGCTGTGTTTCCTGGATCAATTTGATTTCCCCACCTTGGCCGAATTTCGGGCAACTTGGAAAGAAAGTCCTCTTACACGATCAAAGAAGCTTGAAAGACTGCGCTCATTTTTTCTATTCGCTCACGAAAGCAATTGGATAAACGAAAATCCTGCCCGGAAACTGAAAGCACCGAAACTGGTGCTTCGTCCGACCTTGCCCTTTACGGATCAGGAGATGGTCAGAATCCTAGGAGCATTAGACCCGTACATCGAGCAGACGGACTCGAGAGGAAAAGAGAATGCCCGGCGACTTCGCGCCTTAGTGTTGGTACTGAGGTACAGCGGTATGAGAATAGGTGACGTAGTACGGCTGACGGCTGACGAGGTCAATGGAAATAAGCTGCTACTTCATACCCAGAAGACCGGAATCCAAGTCAATGCCGTTTTGCCAGAATTCGTTGCCAGCTTGCTTGAAACAAGCCCAAAAGTCGCTGGGAAATGCTTCTTCTGGAGCGGTACGGGAAAACTCGATGTGATTGTTGGAAGCTGGCAAAGACGCCTACGCAGGCTTTTCAGCGTGGCAGGGGTGCATGACGGGCACGCACATCGTTTCAGAGACACTTTTGCGGTTTCCCTCCTCATCGCCGGGATTCCCATGGAACGGGTCTCCATACTACTAGGGCACCAAAGCGTCCGCGTTACAGAGAAATACTATTCGGCCTGGACGGACTCTCGACAGCGCCAGGTCGAGGCAGACTTGCAGCGCGCCTGGGAACAAGATCCGATCGTAATGCTCGAAGCGAAAGCTACGCGGCGGCTACGCGGAAATATTGAGGCTGTTAACTAATTGAAAGCGAAAGGCAAAAG
>CAWILQ010000007.1:0-190838 GCA_963836965.1 Candidatus Acidiferrales bacterium | reverse complement strand
ATCACTGCCCGACTTGGGACAATTTGCCGAGCTTGACCCTGAACAAGTCCCTAAAACCAAGTGGTTGCTCGAATCCTTCCTAGCAGAGAAAAGCATCCAGCTGGTATTCGGTGAACGAGGCTCATTCAAAAGCACGCTCTTACTAGCTGCCGCCAGAGCCATTGCTGACGGAGAGGAATTCCTCGGGCTAAAAACTCGTCGGCACCGGGTTCTGTACCTAGACTACGAAAACCCCGCCGATATCATCAAGGCCCGGAACGATGATCTGAGCTTAGACCTCGCACGGAATCAAAACCTTAAAGTGTGGGACAGGTTCGGGCCGCAGCCGACTCCCAGAACTGACGACCCTTGGTTAGAAGCAATTGTCAGAGAATGCGTGGCAGACACGAGCCATGGCCCCTGGATCATCTTTGACAGCTTTGCCAGTCTGCTTTATTTGACGTGGCCTTGTTGGGAAAATGAGCAGTTTATGGATTGAGTCGGCTTTTGGTTCTTTACCCTGCCCTCCATAAAGAATGTCCCTGAGATCTTTTCTGGTGTGATCTAACATCGTCACGGTTGCTCCCAAGTCGGCAAGCCTTCGAAGGTGGAGGAAGATGGGTGCGATTTGCCCTGTAAATTCGCCGCCTTCGCCATGTTTAACCCAATCATCCGTGTCGACTCGTGGCTGAAACGCGCTGCGCCTCAAGGCGAGGCAGCTTTGCCTTCTGTCACAAAAGTTCAGAACCGATTGAGAGTGTGTCGGCATCTAATCAAAATGTCGAATTCCGAAACGAACAATGGGAACAATCGCTTGCGGCATTCACGAAATTGACCGAGTCCCAAGGTGGGAACGGAGAAGCTTGGCATGGTTTGGGATGGGCACTTGCACATCTGAATCGTGACTCTGAGGCACTAGTTCCCCTCCAGCGTGCTATTCAACGAAACACAAGAATGCTAGTGCACATCGTGAACTCGGCGACTGTTATTTCAAATTGCGACGGTTTGAGGAAGCGCTACTGTCATATCAACAGTATATTGCTCTAAAGGCAGATGACCCAGCCGATCACCAGACGTTCGGGAAACCCTTTAGCAGATAAGCTTGGAAGTGATCCATTTCGACGACACCCGCATCCATATCTGGTGCTATCGGTTGCGATTTGCTGTATCAATTCTGCATCGATGAGGTTTCCCCTTGAAAACATACCAACTCGCTATCGCCCTATTTTTTGTGTTAATCGGATTCGCGACGGTTTTGGCGCAAACTCCAGCTTCTGACGCGAGCCTTACGACGAATCCCATTTACCAGAAAAATTGTGCAAAGTGCCACGGCAAAACAGCCGAGGGTCGTACGTTCGGTGGGCCGTCGCTAATCTCATCAAAAGCCGCTGCTATTGGCGCCGAAGATCGCCGCAACATCATCGCCAACGGCAAGGCCCGTATGCCAAAGTTCGCGAGTAAGTTAACACCGGAAGAAATCGAGGTCTTGGTGCGCCAAGTTCAAGCACTTAACGCCAAATGAAGTCCGATCCTGTTCCTTTTCCGCCAGTGCAGCGCGAGGAAACTATTCGGAGCCGCGCCGTTCACGAGGTTCAGCGCCGGGGTCAGGTTATCTGCAGGACCAACGACCACTGCGTCTGCTCATCGTTTTTGGGTCATTGGGGGAAGTTTCAAGTTTGTTTAACAAAGAACTTTTTTTGGGCAAGACATCTCGCAGAACCAGCCGTGCATCCATATGACCTATATGCAGACTAGGCAAGAAACACTTATCTCGCCACGCGCTCAAGCGGTTTTCTCGAACTACAAAGAATACGTTAACCCTCAGTGGGTCTCGCTCCTCAACCTTCTTGGCATGAACGTCGAGTACGAACGCTGTCTCGGCTCTGAATTGTTCACCAAGGACGGGCGTCGCATCTTGGATTTCGTGTCGGGCTATTGCGTTCACAACGCGGGTCACAACCATCCCTACATTATTCAGGCATTGAAGGATGAAATGGACAAGTGTGGACCGGCGATGCTGCAAAGCCACGTTCCCGAGATCGCAGGCGAGTTGGCGCGGCGACTGTGCAACTCCGCCGGTGGTGGCCTCGAGAAGGTCTACTTTGGCAGCAGCGGGAGCGAGGGCGTGGAGGCGGCGATCAAATTTGCCCGTGCCTCAACAGGACGAGATGGCATCGTTTATGCCAAGAGCAGCTTTCACGGGCTGACTGCCGGTGCCTTGTCACTCATGAATGATGAGTTTTGGCGTGAGAGATTTGGCCCTTTGCTAGCCGACACGCAGGGAGTGTCCTATGGCGATATTACGACGCTCCGAGGCGCCCTTGTGGGTAAAAGGCAGGCCGCGTTTTTTGTAGAGCCTTTGCAAGCCGAAGGCGGGATTCATGTTCCGTCGCGTGAATATCTGACGGAAGCAGAAAAGCTTTGCCGCCGTACTGGGACGCTCTTTGTCTTGGATGAAGTGCAGACGGGAATGTATCGCACCGGAACATTTTTGGCCGCCCACCAGTTTGGCGTTCGGCCCGATATGGTCGTATTAGCAAAAGCGCTCAGCGGTGGTTTGATGCCGGTGAGCGCCTTGCTGATGACCGACAAGATCTACCGTGCAGTGTATTCGTCCTTGAAACGAGCGATCGTTCACACTTCGACTTTCAGCGAAAATAGCCTGTCGATGCGAGCGGGACTCGCGACCTTGGATGTCTTGGAGCGCGAAGAACTCGGCCCTCGAGCGCAACGGTTGGGCGAAACGTTTCGTGCGCAATTGCGACAGAAGCTATCGGGTTTCGACATGGTAAAGGACGTTCGTGGCATGGGGCTCTTGAACGGAATCGAATTCGTTCCGCCGAAGAAGCTGGCATTTCGCGCCCTTTATGAGGCATTTCACCGTGTCATCCAGCAATGTTCGGACAAATCGTGGTTATGTGCATGTTTCGCGAAAAGCGAGTCCTCACGCAAGTGTGCGGGAACAATTTCATGGTGCTCAAAGCATCCCCGCCCCTAATGGTCGCGCAAGAGCACTTAGATGAGTATGTGAACGCGATCCACGACATCGTTGAATTTGCTCAGTCCTCGCCGGTATTTTGGACGGAAGCCCTGGGCATGGCTCGGCGGGCGGTCAATATTTGAGATCTTGTCTCCCTTGCGATTTCGTGTTCGCCGAACACCAAGTGATTCCGAGCCGCGCAAGATAGCAGTGTCGGGATAGGCGGGCGGTGCGCTCACAGGAAAGCCCTGAAAAGAGCCGGAATTCCTTATTTTAGGCTCTATAACCTGCGATCGACTTATGCGACACGGCTAAGCGCCGGAGGCGTGGCGGACGAGTGGGTCATCCAAATGCTTCGGCAGGGCAATTCTCAAGTGTTCAAGAAGTATTCCGCAAATGAAACTGCAAATGAAGAGGGAAGCACTGGACACAATGAATCGCCAGGCCAACGAGATGTCAGGAGTTTTGACACGGCAGGCTTCTGGCGACAGGGGTTTTGACACAGTTCTGACACAGTAGAGGGCAAAACGTGGGTTTTTCGGAGTTTGCGAACGGCTGCAAATGCTTTAAAATCAATAGAAGTTCCCACTGTGGGCGTGTAGCTCAGCTGGGAGAGCACCTGCTTTGCAAGCAGGGGGTCACCGGTTCGATCCCGGTCACGTCCACCAGATTCTTCAGGGGTTGCGGGATCGTTTCTTCGTTTTCACGGCCCAGTGCGCGGCGCGCGAATCAGCGTCCTCCGTTTCAACATGTGTGCGTTTGAGTGATGACCCTGTTTTGACGCTTCTTCACCAGGCGTCAAATGGCTGTTCGAGGAGATCTGGGAACGCCATGGAGAGTTGGGATCGGGAAGCGCTTTACGCAGAAGTTTGGGAACAGCCGCTGACAAAGGTAGCACCAAAATATGGGCGCCGGGACGCGGATACTGGACGAAGAAAGAATTCGACAAACCTCGATTTTGTTGAAGGGGACAGCCCAGGCATCTACTTGGCTTGTCTGCCTTGGTCCTGGCAGAGGGCGACCAGATCTGCTATGTTCGCTTCGCCGACGCACATGACCGTATCTGCGGCACCCCAGTAAATCTTCACGGTTCCATCGGACTCGGGAACGGCCCCGCAGGTGAAGACTACATTGTGGACATATCCGGTAATTTCCCAGGGATCTTGCGGTTGCAAAATCCAAGAGTCGCCCACCCCGATGATCTTGGCCGGGTCCTGCAAGTCATGCAGAGCAACCCCTAGACGATAGACCGATCCATCCATCGTCTTGAAAACTCCGTGATAGATGGAAAGCCATCCCTGGTCCGTTTTGATCGGCGGCGCACCCGGACCAATCTTCATTTCGTCCCAGTGGTACGGGACCGGGCTCATGATGAGCTGAGATAGACCCCAGAAGCATAAGTCAGGCGAATAGGAAATCCAGATTGACCAGGGAGAGATTTCAGAATGAGGACGGTCCAGCCGGGCATAGAGTCCATCAAACTTCTCGGGAAAGATCACCACATTCCGATAATCGGCCTCGGTGATGAGGGATACTCTTTCTACCTTACTGAAGTCCTTCGTCTTCGCTAGAGCGATCCGCACTCCATTGCGCGAGTAGGCGCTGTAAGTGATGATGTATTCCCCTTCCAGCAGAGTCACACGTGGGTCTTCAACGCCGAACTCTTCATAGGCGGCAAATGGGCTGTCCCGCGCAGGAGTGAGAAAGGGCTCTGGATCGGCGGTGAATTGAAATCCGTCGCGGCTGCGGGCCAAACCAAGGATCGACCGGCCCGTGCGCAAATGGGAACGGAAAAGCATAATGTATTCATTCTTATGTTTGACAACCGCTGCGTTGTGAACTGTTTCCACCGGGTAGGGGATATCCTTCTTGGTCAGGATGGGGTTGTGGCTATAGCGTCTGACAATGTCCGCCTTCATGACTGCCTCTTTTCTTTTTCTATCAAATCAAAAATCGTTGCGTAAACCTGTTCGTAGCCCTCCACCATAGTTTCGATAGAAAAGCATTGCTGGACGCGTTGACGGCACGCGCGACGATCGATTCCAGAAAGGCGGTCTAGCACCAGCACCGCTTCATTGACGTTGTTGACCAGGAAGCCGGTCTGTCCGTCCTGGATCACCTCACGGCACGAGCCCAGATCGATGGCAATCACAGGCACGCCGGCGGCATTGGCTTCCGCCAGGACCAGACCAAATCGCTCGGGAATGGTGTTCAGATGAAGTAGCGCACAGGCCCGCGCGAACAATTCATTTTTCCCCGCTATCCCGACCGGCCCTATGTAGCAGATTTTTTGACCGTCAATGTGTGGCTTGAGCTTTTCCCGGTAATAGACTTCGTCCTGGATGATTCCTGCGATGATCAAACGTCGGCCGCTTAGGCGCGCGACCTCAATGGCCAGATGCACGCCCTTATCCGGGTGAATTCGGCCTAGAAAGATCAGGTCATCGCCGCCGGATTCCTGCAACGGGTACAGCGAGAGGTCGATCCCGTTATAGACGGTTGCCAGGTAATTCAGTCCGGGCGCACGATCCGAATCGCTGATCGAAACGAAATATCCGTCCCCATACTTTTGATAGACGGGCATGATTCTGGGCGACGAGAACCCGTGGACGGTCGTGAGCACCGGCGTCGTGACCAACCGGGTGTAGGTCAACGCCATGAAATCGTAATGGCTGTGGATGAGGTCAAACTCAGCCGCATGCTCGAACGCTTCAGAGATGTGGAGGTACTCAGCCACTTTGGGATCGCCAGAGGGATCCTCCTCATATCCCCGGTCCACGACGGCATGCAGATGAGCGCGGGTCACAGAATCCCTGGTAGCGAACAAGGTTACATCCCAGCCCCGTGCGACTAGCCCTTCGGTAATGTTGCTAGCCACCGTCTCCCAGGCACCATAGTGCAGGGGAGGCGTTCGCCAGGCTACCGGCGATAGCATCGCCACTCTTCTCTTGTTGCTGGTAACGGTCATGCTGTTCAATCTACTCCGAGGTCCGTACAAGCGGAACGAATATCGCACGGGAGAGGATGGAACGGAAGATACTCGGGCTTTCGCATTAACTGTGAACAGGGAGGTACGTACATCGATTAGGCACAGACGGCCTTTCCCAACAATACATTACTCGTAACGCAAGGCGACCATCGGGTCCACCCGCAGCGCACCCTGCGCAGGAACGTAGCTCGCGATGAGGGCCACAGCCAGAAGAAACAAAGGAACAGAAATGAAGGCCACAGGGTCATGCGCGCTGAGACCGAAAAGCATGCCGGAAAGGACCTGCGACACCGCGGCACATCCGGCTACGCCAACGAGCCCGCCAACCAGGACCGGGCGCATGGCTTGGCGAAGGACAAGGTTCATGATTTCGCTGCCCTCAGCGCCGAGCGCCATACGGACGCCGATCTCGTGCACGCGTCGGCTCACACTGTAAGACACCACTCCATATACACCGATGGAAGCGAGCAGAAGCGCGAGGAAGCCAAGCGCTCCAGAGAGCGCAGCGACAATGCGCGAGGGCATCCGCCAGACTTCGAGGTAGTCCTCGAGTTTGGTCACGTCAGCGGGCGTGTCGGCGTCGAGTGACTGCACCACATCGCGGATGGCTTTAGCCGTCGCGGGGAAGTCACCCGCATAGCGAACCAGCACGTAAGCGCGCAGATTGTCCGGTTTCCCTGCGGGAAAATAGAGATACGTCGTGTGGGCATCGCCGAGGTGCGCGACTTGTGCGTCTCTCGCGACTCCGATAACCGAATATTCCCGCCCGCTGCTTTCGCGCAACATTTTTCCCAGTGGATCTTCGTCGGGCCAAAGTCGTCGCGCTGTGGATTCCGTAACGACTACTCCGGGCGAGTCATGTGTTTCTCCTGGCAGAAACCCGCGGCCTCGCACGATGGGGATGCCGACAACGGAGAAATATTCTGGTGAAACGTGGTTGTACTCGATACCAATTTTCTCAACACGGCCGGAAACTGTGAACGCGTCGGCGCTGAAGTCGTGGCTCAACGGCGCGCACTCTGCGTGCGCGACTTCGACGACGCCTGGAAGCCCCGAAATGCGATGCTGCAAGGCCGCCATGAATGCCGTCCCTTGCCTTTCGGTGTAGCCCTGCTGCCCGAGGTTTAGAAACATCGTCGCGACACCGTTCATCTCAAATCCGGGATTCACTGTCTGCGCATAGTAAAGCCCACGCAGTAACAGTCCTGTCGCCAGCAGCAGGATCGTGCACACCGCGACCTGCGTGCCCACCAACACGCTGCGCAAAAACCGCCCTCCCTCTTTTCCTCCGCCCCTCTGAATGCCATCTTCTTTCAACGCAGTGTTCAGGTCCTGGCGCGAACTCCGCAAGGCCGGAATCAGCCCAAACGCGATCCCCGTAAAGACCGTTAGTCCTAACGCGTAGGCGAGCACATGGAAGTCGGGTGCAACATTCACTATGAGAGTGGAAGCCTCATGCGGCAGATGAGAGATTATGAGCCGCGTGATGCTTGTGAAGGACCAGAATGCAAGCAGCGACCCGAGCGCGCCGCCGATCAACGAAAGCAGAAGGCTCTCCGTCAACAATTGGCGCACCAAACGCCACCGGCTGGCGCCAATGGATAGCCGCAACGCGATTTCTTTCCGCCGCACGGACGCCCGCGCCAGCAAAAGATTGGCCACATTCGCGCACGCAACCAGCAGAACGAGTCCGAAAGCCGCGAGAATTACAGAAACAACGGGAGTCAGTATCTCCCGTTCCATTTGCCTGTTGAAAAATGTCGCTGTGCGGATTGCCAACAAGGTAGTCCGTCCAGGATGCAGTTGGTCAATTCGCCCGGCAATGACTGCGAGGTCCGCGCGCACCTGTTCCATCGTTACGCCACGCTGCACTCGCCCCAGCAGCGCTAGCCAGCTCAGATTGTCATCCGCCATGCGATCGCTCCACGGGTCAAGTGCTTTTTGCATAGTTATGGGCACCCAAAATGAGCTTGGAATCGGCTCTGTGCCCTTGAATCCCGGCGGCGCAATTCCAACGACGATGTATGCCGTGCGATTTAGGATGATTCTTTTGCCCACGAGCGACGGGTCGCTTACGAACGTGCCCCTCCATAAATCATCGCTAATCACCACTACAGCGTTTCCACCTGGCGTCGCGCAATCAGATTCGAGAAATCCACGGCCCTGTACGGGATGTTCTCCGAGAACGTCGAAGTAGTTACAGGTAGCTAACGCTCCTGTGAGCCCCCTCATCTTGCCACCGCCAAGGGTTGCTTCAACAAAGGGTTCGTAGGCTAAAAGTCCGGAAAAGACGTGATTGTGGTCGCGATAGTCCAGATACTCCGAGTAGGAAAACATGCTAGGCCCGTTGTGCGCGTTGCGAGTGACTCTTCCGTGAAAGATCTGATCTACGCTGACCATCTCTTCGGCACGAGGAATCGGAAGTAAACGCAGCGCGGCGCCATTCAGCACTGAAAAGATTCCGACGTTGATGCCAACACCCAGTGCAATCGCCAGCACGGCGGCTGCAGTAAAGCCAGGATTCTTGCCCATCGTGCGGGTGCCGAAGCGCAAATCTTGCCAAAGTGTTTCCAGGAAGGATTCCCAGCCAGCAGAACGGACGACTTCCTTCGTAACTTCGAGATTCCCCCGCTCCAAGCACACGGCGCGAAGAGCATCCTTGCGACTCATCCCCTGCTTCATCTTTTCCTCGGCAGCCATCTCCAGGAAGCCGTTTAGTTCTTCGTCCAATTCCTTGTTAGCCTGCTCCTTTCGGAACACTGTTCGGAGCCCGGACGCGATGCTTCGCAGCAATGACATGGTTCGCTTACGACGCCTCCAAGATTCTGGCGATTGCTGCAACTTGCCTTCCCCATTCTCGTGTTTCGCTGTTGAGCCGCTTTTGACCTTTTTCTGTTAAAGCGTAGTACTTTGCCCGCCTGCTGTTCTCCGTGGCCTTCCATTCGCCCCGGATCAGGCCATCTCGTTGCAGCCGCTGCACGGCTACAAACAGCGAGCCTGCATTGAGGCGGAAAACACCTTGGCTCATCTGTTCTAGCCGGACAGCGATCCCGTATCCGTGCATGGGTTCGAGATCCAGCATTTTTAGAATGAGCATGTCCAGAGTGCCTTGGACCAGATCACTGGGGCTCTCCGTCACAATACCTCCTGAGCATCAGGGGGAAGAATACGCTTCTCCTACTGATTGTCAAGAGGATAACGGTTGAACAGAAGACCGCTTAAGCGCTCAAGTCCTGGTAAACGTCAGAGCTTTATCGGAGGCGCGTTTTTGGGGGACTGGTGTGAGCAGGCAGGGACCTCCGCGCGCGTTCGATAAAGCCGTTTGAACGAAGCCGCCCGTGGTTGCGGCGGACGCGGGTCCTATGGGGATTGAATGATGGAAGAGCGCGGGGTGCAGGTGTGCCGAGAGTGTGTGGCAGGGCAAGAATGCGGACCCAAAGAAAGGAATAACCGTTGGCGAGGGCGATCTGCTGGGAAGAGAGAAGCGGGAGTGGAAATCAGGAGAGATAATTTCTGCAAGAAGACACAGAAGCAGTGAGAGTGACAAGGCACCCGAGCTATTGGTGATGTGGAAGGTAGTCTCATGCGGCGGCGGGGAGCGGTGGGGAACGAAGTTGGATTTCGGCAGCGGTAAACCTTTCAATGACCACCATCGGACCGCCGCAGTTGGGGCAAAGCCGGAGGTTGTTCACGTCGGTAGTCATTGCTGGTTCTGGCTTGAGCGGTTGAGTTGAGCTGAGTAGATGAAAGCAAAGTGGCAGAAGCACGGCGCGTCGCCGGTTGGCGAGGAAGCCGAAGTTGCGAATGCGCATGAACCCTTGGGGGAGCAGGTGCAAGAGGAAGCGGCGCAAGAACTCATCGAGTGCTAGGGTCATTACCTTCTGTACGTTGTGGTGAGCGGAATCGCGCCAGCGAAAAGTGACTTTGCCGTCAGCAAGGGAGATCAGTCGATGGTTGGAGATGGCCACGCGATGGGTGTAGCGACCTAAATATTGGAGCACATACTCGGGGCCACCGAAGGGTGGCTTCGAGTAGACCACCCAGTCCTTTCGGAACAGTGGTCGCAGCCATGCGGCGAAGATCTTCGGCTGGACAAGCAGGGTCAGATTTTCGTGGAAGTGCAACTGACCCTCTCGGAAAGCGCACTTAAGTGCAGCAACGAACTTGCTGCGGAACACCCGGCTGAGCACTTTGACGGGAAGAAAGAATGTTTGGCGCGATTTGATCCAGTGGGTGTGATCGAGTGACAACCCGCCAGCGGGAATGACGCAATGGATATGCGGGTGGAGTTGGAGCTTCTGATTCCAAGTGTGCAACACACTGAAGAAGCCAATTTCTGCGCCGAGGTGTCTTGGATCGCGGGCGACTTCGAGCAGAGTTTCCGCACTGGCACGGAACAACAGACCGTAGACGATCTTCCTGTTCTGTAAAAGCAGTGGCGCCAATTCACGGGGTAGCGTGAAGACCACATGGACGTAGGGGGTCGGGAGCAATTCCCGCTGCCGTGCGGCGATCCAGCGTTCCCTAGCGGAAGTCTGGCACTTCGGGCAGTGGCGGTTGCGGCAAGAGTTATAGGAAATGGCGGCGCGATGCCCGCAGCGGGTGCACTGGTCGAGATGACCGCCGAGTGCGGCAGTACGACAATGCGCGATGGCCAGCAGCACCTTGACGTGCTTCCAACTGAGCCAGTGGCGATTTCGTTCCCAAAAAGCAGTTCCCGCGGCGCGGATGAGATCGGCCACCTCGAGCGGTGGCCGGTTCATCTATTCGTTCCGTTGTTCGACTTTCAGTTGCAGCAAGTCCAGGGGACTCGGGGTCGCGTGAAGGTGACGTTCAGAAAGATGCAGGTAGACGGTGGTCTCTTTCAGATCATGATGGCCTAACAAGATCTGAATGGTACGCAGATCCGCACCCGCCTCGAGCAGATGAGTGGCGAAGCAGTGGCGCAGGGTGTGGGGATGCACGCCTTTCTGGATACCCGCTCTTTTGGCGGCATCATGGCACGCCTGCCACACGGTCTTGGTATCGATGGGCTGATCTCCGCAGTGGTCGTGGTTGCCAGGAAAGAGCCAGATCCTGTGCTTTCGCCGTAAGCGGTGCCAGTGCTCACGAAGCTCCTCGAGTAACGTAGAACTGAGCATCACGTCCCGGTCTTTGCGCCCTTTGCCGCCTTGGATGTGCACAACCATCCGCTGCTTATCGACGTCGCTGAACTTCAGGCGTGTCAACTCGGCGTTTCGGGCTCCGGTGGCGTAAAGCGTCATCAGCAGGGTGCGATGGAAGGAAGTGCCGGCGGCCTGGATCAATCGAGCGACTTCTTCCTGGCTGAGGATCGCTGGAAGGCCATGGCCCTTTTTCGGATAGGGAGTCTCGGCAATGCTCCAACCCCTCTGGAGTGTCTTAGTGTAAAAGAACCTCAAGGCTGCCAGACGGACCGCGACGCTGCCCGGTGACAACTTTCGTTTTTGAAATAGTTCGGCTTGGTATTCGCGAATGTGCCGAGGACCTAAGCGATCGGGGGAACAGTTGAATCGCAGGGCAAAATCTTCGACTGTGTGGAGATAGGAACGTGTGGTATGTTGTGCGTAATTACGACGCTGTCCTTTAGGGCCGTTCGGCCCGCGAAACCTCATGAAAATCACTCAGAGTTAACATCGCAACAGCCTGGAGCGGCGAGGTCGAGAACTCACTGGAGAAGTCGAAGCCGTGTCGCTGTCTGATCCGGAGCGTGCGTGTTTGAGCGAATAATTGGGCGTCGTTGTTCTTCCCCTGGGGGAGCGGCGATAGCCCGCGAGCCTGGTTAAAGTAGCCGCAGCACGCTCTCCGCTCCCGGCCAGGAGAAAGCTAATGTCCTACAGAATAGCGGGAATCGATGTTCATAAGAAGATGCTAGCTGTGGTTGTATCTGATGTAGAAGTCGATGCTGAGTTCCAGTTTGAAAGGGGAATGTTTGGCAGCAACCCCGAACAATTGCGAGCGTTGGCTGCCTGGTTCGTCGAGCAAGAGGTCGAGGAAGTGGTCATGGAATCGACAGCGCAATATTGGAAGCCAGTGTGGGAAGCGCTGGAAAGATATTGGAAGCCGTTATGCGAGAAGCGAGAAGGCGCCAAGCGGAGGTCCGGAAGGTTGCATCTGGCACAGGCAGAGTCCAATCGCGGACGACGGGGACGCAAGAGGGATTTCGTCGATGCCGAACGCCTGGTGAAGCGACTGGTAGCCCGGGAACTGACTCTGAGCTTTGTACCTGATGCCGAGCAACGACTATGGCGGACGGTAACGCGCAAGAAGTTCCAGTTGAGGCGTGCTCGGATCCGGTTGCAGAACCAATTGGAATCTCTTCTCGAAGAAGCGCATATCAAGCTATCCAGCTTCGTCTCGGACTTGCTGGGCTTCAGTGCCCGCCGGATGTTAAAGGCCCTTGCCGAAGGTGAAACCAACCCGGCAGCCTTGGCTGCTTTGGCCGATGAGCGCTTGCGTGCCACGCCGGAACAGTTGAGCGACGCACTCGGCGCCTGTACGGAGTTGAACGACGTCTATCGGCGGCTATTGCAGATGGCGTTGGAGGAATGTCGGTTGATCGACGAGCAGATCGGCAAACTGGACCAAGAGATGGCCAGTCTGCTCAGCCAACATCAGGATGCCGTCGAGCGGCTGGCGGAGATACCCGGTTTGGGAGTGGACTCAGCGCAGCAGATCATTGCGGAAGTCGGCCCGACCGCGGCTACCTTTCCCTCTGAGAAATGTCTCTCGTCCTGGGTCGGTGCTTGCCCGGGAGAGGAAGAGAGCGCCGGCGTAAACTACAGCCATCGCTCTCCGAAGGGCAATCGCCATATGCGGCGCTTACTTAATCAAGCTGCTAACGCTGCAGCCAGAACCAAAGGAAGCATTTTCGAAATTGTGTATCGCCGCGCGGTCCCGAGACTCGGACACAATCAAGCCATCGGGGTCATTGCCCATCGACAGTGTCGGCTGATCTGGTTGATCCTGCACCAGCGAGTCCGTTACGAAGAGCGGGGCCCGGCGGTCAGCAAGCGATCGAAGCAACTTCGCACTTGGAAGATGATCCGGGACCTCCGACGCCTCGGCTATCGGATCGAATCACCGAATCTTCAACCCAGCCAAGCACAAGCGCAGTGATTTTTCGAGCCTGGAGTTCTTCCAGCATCATTTTTCTGAGATGGGTCACAGGGACCTCCTTGTGACCCAAACTTATCTCAGCTACCAAGCAACCACTGCTCCGTTCATCTCACGCGAAGCGTCTGCCGCCGGGCGGCTTTGTTCAAACGACGTAATCGCCGAAGTGGGTCCCGGTACGGACCAGATCAAGTTGGACGATAGCTCAACTGACCGCAGCGCTTGGGCAACTCGCGTCCAGAACGTGAAATTTCCAAAAATTTTGTCCGCACAGGTAAGCCTACGCTGACGGGGTGGGGTTTTTGGGTGCTTCGGTCGCACTCGCTCGGCGGCGCTGGTGGGTGCACTGTAACGCGCACTGTAACGTGAACGTGGCTGAGCACCCTGGTCTGCACCTGTCCCCCACGGTCTACCGCTGACCATCACAACGCGCGCAAGTGCAAGGCATCAAATGCACTTCGCGTCATGCCGGACCGCTCGCGTCATCTCCGGTCTACTTCACTTTCTTATTTTGCAAGCAGGGGGTCACCGGTTCGATCCCGGTCACGTCCACCAACTTGTTCCCGCTCATCAACTTACGCAGCTACTTCTTCCACCATTTCTTGCGACTTCGGTATCATCGGTAAAATTGAGCCTTCTAAAGCGAATCCGTAGCCAACGCGCGCAGTTTCATCAAGTCGTAGCCGCAACTCTTCGCGTTGCTCATGCCCTTGCTTGCCCTTGCTTTCGGCTTTAGGGCGTCGCTGCATCGTGCTATGTTCGCGCCCCGCCCGTTAAGTTTCTCTTTGGAGGGAAGCATGGCAAATACGGACTTGGTCGCGCGTTTGGTTGACTGCTGGAACACCGGCAAATTTGAGGATATCGACAATATCTTCTCGCCGAACTTCATCCGTCACGAACCCGGAATCGAAGGTGGAACTATCGATCGAGACGAGTACAAGCAAACTCTGAGGCACTACCGGAGTGCTTTAGCTGACTTGCACGAGGAGGTGATGGATGTGATTGAGCAAGGCAACAAAGTGGCGTACCGGTTCAGGACAACTGGTAAACGGGACGGTGCTGTTGTGGTGTTGGAGGGTGCCAATATTCTTCGTGTCGAAGGAGGGAAAATCGTAGAGGATTGGGTTTACTTTGACGCGACTGGATTACAGCGAAGATTAACGAGAGCGCAGTCGGCTTGAAGTTTGGGAGGAGCTGACCAGCGTTGCTACCAAAATGACGAACAGAAACCACCCGGATCGCGAGTTCGCTGTCGGTGACAAATTCAAAGTCAAGCTGCACGATGGCAGAATCGTCGACGTCACGGTCCGCGCGATTGTAGATGACGGAGGAAAGTTGCAGGTGGATTTTGGACACGAAGAGACTGCGTTGGTAAAGCCAAGTCAAGTCGTCGATTAATCTGAGGCCACAGCGTAAGCCTGATTGTCAGAAATCCACCCGCCGTTGCTACTTGAGCACCTGTCGCAGCTCGACGAGCGCCGTTTCATCGCGACCAAAATCCACCTGCAGTTTGATACCGTGGGTGTATTCAACGACCGTCCGCACCGTTGCGTCAATAACGCGTCCGTGCAGGTTGGCCTGAATCTTATCGCCTATTTTAAATTGGCGTTCTGAATTCATTGTTTGCATCCATCCATTATAAGTCACGTGCGGCGGACGGCAAAAAGCAGGGCTTCTTGCCTCGTGACTCGTTTTAATGTTACGAGGTTGGTACAACTTCGGTACATCTGAGAAGCGGGAACTTCGCTGATTTTCCGTGTAAGCGACACCAATGAAGCCATTTAGTGTTTTCGACCGCCCTCTTTGCAAGCAGGGGGTCACCGGTTCGATCCCGGTCACGTCTACCAATTCTTCGCTGATTGCAAAGAACTTATTCATTTCATCGCTGCGGTGTGATTGTGCACACTGGAGCCGCCGAAAGATCATCGGCAGTGGCCCGTTGTGCCAATCCACTTGCCGGTGAGTTTTGCACCGAAACGAAAGGGGCCTGTCAGTTCAGTTGGCTAGTGCTGCCGCTTGCGACGGTCCGGTAGCCATCCAAGTCTTGTTTTTAGCTCCTCAAAAGCGTTGAACGCGATCGGACAAATCGCAACATTGTCAATCACGCCCATGAGTCGGGTTGTGAATCCTGGTTGCTCCAGGTGAGGAAACGACTTGCAGAGCTCCAGTCTATTCTCATAAATCGAGCAAAGCGTCTATTACCCCATTTCTTAACCACCGTCCTCATATCGTCGTTACTCCCGGTATCTACTCGATAAAGGCCAGCGTGTTGGGTACGGATTCGCTTTCGCTCAAAAGCTATCCCCATTGGGATGCGCCATCCAGAAATTGTTGATGTCTTCCAAACAGCGCTGACTTCGTAGCCACGTCTTTCGGAATCGCTTGAAGGCGTGCCAGCCCATACCTTTCTCGTCCAAACCCATCTTCACAAGTCTGGGAGTTCCACCAGATTTAACTGGGTCCTCCTGTCAAAGAATTCTATACCTCGTTGTGCCATCGAAGAGAAGCGCGTCAGGATTGAGCGCTGCCGGCAAGGAGCGCTGCCAGCAATTCATGTTTCTTGTGCGCAAATGGATTTGTGACCGTAACGCCCTTCCATGTGAATCCTTCTTGCAAGTCCTCCGAAAGAAGCAGACGGCATCCACCTTCCGCAGTCGCGGAGAGGATGACTGCGTCCCAAATACTGAGCCGATGGTCGGTCGCGAGGTCAGTTGCTGCGAGCATCACATCGGCCGACGTCTCGATCAAAGAGAAGGCGTCCCGCCAACTCAAAATCGCTTTCCTTGCTCTTGCCGGCTCTCGGCCCGCCTTACGTACCAACAGGTTGAACAGCTCACCCAACGTCTGCACGGGCAATAACACAGCGCTCTCTGGTAACTTCTCCACTAGTTCGAGTGCGGTCCGCTTCATGTCTTCCCCGTTTACGCCCTCTGCATACGCCAGGATGTTCGTGTCGAGTGCCACCCTCACTTTTTGTCCTCGTAGAGTTCATCTCGGCTCCAGCGGCCGATCTTAGTCGCGGGCTCAGACCCCAGCCTTTTCAAAAGAGCAACTTTAGCACCTCGCGTGACGCCGCTGTCTTTCTCGGCTGGCACAATCCTGGCGACCGCCCTACCATGCGAGGTCACCACATAGCTCTTTCCTTCACGGACTGCTCGGAGGAGCTTCGAGAACTTACGGTTTGCATCAGCGGCAGAAACAGGCTTTTCCATGACCCCTCCATGATGTAGTGATAGTACGTACTATGTCACAGGCGCAGCATAGAAGCAACAGCGTGCTCTTTCGCCTTGAATGCCGAGGACAGTCCTGAAATCGTCAGTCAGTTGGTGTCGTGGCCCGCCTCTGTTGAAACCTATCTACGAATGCGTCGGGTGATTGTTGCACTTTCTCCGTGTCGAAGTTTTGGAGCATGTTTGGAGTAACACAAAAATGGTCTGAAATCGATAAGCGCAACCGAGCCGAACTGTGCACAAAAGTGTGGGCAGACCGAGTATTTCCTGGGCGGCAGTCCAGAGCGAATCAAGGTATCCAAGGACTGCGAGGACGCCTGCCTGGTGGGCAGCCGCTCTGGATTTTGCGCCAGCCGTTTTCAAGCGTTGTACAGACAGACTGTGGTGCTTCCGTGAGGCGGAGATCGATGCTGCTCACCGAGCTCTGGAACACCCTCCAGCAGTCTCGACGGCACCATGGCTTTTGATCGGAAAGACTACGGCATGACAAGCGGCATCCCTTTCATCAAGGTCGCCAATCGTGTAGAGGTAAATGTTCGGCTGAAGTGGCGCCGAATCAGCGGTCCGCCACCAGTTTTCCAACAATAATTTGAGAAGACAGAGCTCAGTCTGGGAACTGAAGGTATCGGTCCTTAAGAAGTGCTTGTTGGCAAGTTTCGACCTCTACAGAATCACGGATGCTTCCTCAAAATTGAGCCGAGGATTGCGTGGGTGCAGCTTGCTTGGGTCTCCGTAGCCCACGTTGCAGAGAAGATTCACCTTCCACTTGCCGTCCGGAAAGAACGCCGCATTCAATTTATCTGCGTCGAAACCGGACATCGGTCCGCAATCTAATCCCAAAGCGCGGGCGGCTAAGATGAAGTATGCGGCTTGCAGCGAGCTGTTGCGGAAGGCATTTTCCTCAATGAGAGGTTTGTTTCCGACAAAGTAGGAGCGGATATCAGCTTGTGGAAAGAGCCTCGCAAGATGCTCGTGGAATTCCGTGTCCCAGGCGATTATCACCGTTACAGGAGCAGCCATGGTTTTGTCGACATTGCCGGGCGCGAGAACTGGCTTAAGGAGCGCCTTGGCACCGGGCGTAGTTAGAAAAACGAATCTGGCGGGTAAACCGTTGGCACTGGTGGGTCCCAGGCACACCAATTCGTAAGCCTTGCGCAGGAGTTCTACTGGCACCGGTTCAGGAAGCCAACTGGAGTGAGTCCGCGCTTCGCGAAATAGCTGGTCGAGGGCCTCCTGTGAGATTGGGGCTTTGATGGCGGCAAGACTGGACGGTTCAGATGGAATGCTCATTTCAGTTCTCTCCTTTATTAACCGCGTTCAGCGCGAGCGACGGGCATCCAGGCTGAACGGCCCTGCGCCGAAGTGAGAAATCAACAAGGCGCCGCCGAGCATGGAGACATTCTTCATGAAGAGAACCATTTGAATCTGCGCCATCATGGGATCGGTTACGGTCCAGAACTTGTGCATCATCAAGGTGACTGGAATCAGGAACAGCACGATGAGCCATGCCCCAAGTCTTGCGCGATAGCCCAGCAAAATGCTCAGTCCGCCTACGATCGCCAGCACGCCAGAAAGTGGAACCGCGACCGAAGCCAAAGGCACACCTTGCGAGGCCGCATAGCCGATGGTTTGCTTGTTAAAATGATTGGCTCCAGCCATCAGGAAAATCAGCGCGAACCAAAACCGTCCTAAAACGACCACTGCACTGTGCCAAAAGCTTGTTGCCTCCGCATTTTTGGAAATTGCGATCGAATCCGTTGCCATGAACTTCCTCCTTTTTGAGTCCGCCTATGAAGAACCGCGCAAACTTAATTCGTCTGCATCGGTCAAAATCGATTTCCTTTCGTTTTCAATCAGCGTGCTGTTGAGTGAGCGTTCTCTGGAGCCGGGAAATTCCCTCGAGCCCACGCCGAAAACTCGGTTGGCTGCCGACCTGCTATTTTGTTGGCGAGCACGATTTGGTCGCGCGAATCAGAACCTAAGTACGTGTGCGCCTGAAAGTAACTGAACATTTCCGCTATCTCGGCAGCTCCAGGAAAGAGACCCGCGAAGACTTCCTTGGGCACTTGATTGAAAGAGAAGTTGTGACCCTGTCGATTTAGCGTATCGGTGATTTCATTGAAGCTCATGAAATTGCCGACTAGGGGCAGATACTCGCCATGGCCGGCCTGATCGGGGCGTGCGAATGCTCCGGCCACGATGTTGCCAAGTTCTGTAATGTCGCCCATATGGATGCTCCGCACAGTTGGATCAAGCGGGAGAGCCCAGCCCACGGATCCGTCAGTCTGTTTTTGCGGAGCAAGAACGCCGATGAGGTTCTGATAGTAGAAAGGCGCGATGACGAAGGTATGATTCGCAAACCCGGCTTCTTTCACTATCCGATCAGCCTTGGCCTTGCCGGTAAAATGGGGAACGTGAAAGTGGCCTCCGCTGATCGCTTCCACATCAGGCAGCGTGGACCAGACAAAGTGTTTAACGCCCGCATCCTTGGCGGCGCGTACCGCGGCGGCTGCCTGGTTGAACTCCTCGGTACCTCCTTTCCAAAAATTAGTGACTAGAAATACGCCATGCGCCCCCTCAAATGCGGCCGCAAGGGTTTCGGGGCGATTCAAGTCCACTTGGATGACTTCGTCGGAGAGTTCGCGATGCTTGGCCGGATTGCGAGTCAGCGCGCGTACCTTGAATTGATTGCCGGCTTGAAGGGCGCGTACTACGGCGCCTCCTTGTTGCCCTGTTGCGCCGACTACGGCGATGAGCTTCTTATTTGTGCGTTCCATAGGCAGTGTGCCTCTCTTTCGCTATCTATTGATGCAGAGTCTATTGATATAGATACATTCTCCTGGACATCCGTTGTTCGTAATGTCAAAATAGTTTCGTCATGGACAAGAACTCGGGCGACCCGGTCCACTGTTGGCTGGTATGGGGGAAGGCCTTTCGGGCGGCTTTGAAATATCTTTATGCGGGACTTGAAGAGACGGGAATCGACGATACCGACTTCCGGATACTGGAAGCGCTCCTCAACAAAGGGCCTTTGCCGGTGAATACGATCGGTCCAAAGGTGTACCTTACGCCCGGCTCGATCAGTACGGCTGTTGACCGCCTCGTCGAAAGGGGCCTGGTAAGCCGGGTCGAGAGTCCCGAGGATCGGCGCGTCCGCGTCGTGTCGCTCACCGCAAAAGGCAAAGAATTGATCGCGCCGATTTTTCGCAAACACGCAGCCGAAATCAGGAAAGTCTTTGCCGATGCGAGCCCGAAAGAGTTGCGAGCTCTTGAAGCGACATTGAGAAAAATTGGCAAGCGTGCCGAGAGTCTGGGGACCGGGGCCAATCCAAAGTGTTTAAGTGAACGATGACATAGCGGCGCAGTGCGCCGATCATCGCAACCTCTGTGATGCGATAAGGGACCGCTCGGTCGCATCCAATAGATGGTATGATGCAGGAAGCGACCCGTCGGTCTCCTCGAATGAGGGGCAAGAAATGCGCAAAGGCGAGCAAACGCGGCAGGACATCATTCGTAAGGCGGCGCCCATCTTCAATCAACACGGGTACGAGGGAGCTGCACTGTCCGACCTGATGAAGGCAACGGGCCTCGAAAAGGGCGGAATTTACCGGCATTTCGAAAGCAAGCAGCAACTTGCCGGGGAGGCCTTCGACTATGCCTGGAGGCTGGCCGTTGACACGCGCTTTGCGGGCACGCAGGAAATCCTGAATAGCATAGACCGCTTGAAGCAGCTGGTGCGGAACTTCCAGGACCGGCGATCGGGGCTTGTACCGGGAGGATGTCCGCTGCTCAACACGGCAATTGATTCCGACGATGGTAATCCACAGCTACGGGAGAAAGCGCGAAAGGCTCTGGACTCGTGGCTTGACCGCATTGGGGCCGTGGTCGAAGAGGGGCAGCGGCGAGGCGAGATCCGCCCGGATGTGGATTCGGCGAAATTGGCCGCCTTAATCGTGAGCACGCTCGAGGGGAGCTTGATGGTGAGCCGGCTGCAGCGGAAAGAAGACGCATGCGCGTTGGCCTGTGATCATCTTGAGGAGTATCTCGAAACCAGCGTTCGTGCGAATAAGTCGCGGTTGAAGGTAAAAAAATGACGAGCACACCGAATATTCCCGCCACACCCGATTTTCGCGCGAGGGCGAAGGCCAACGATGTGCCGATTGCTCGCCTCATTGGCTTTGAGGCGAAGGAGATTGCCGACGGAAAGGCTACGGTTACGCTAACAACTGGACCGCAGCACGCCAACCCGATGGGTACGCTGCACGGCGGAATTCTTTGCGACATTGCGGACGCAGCAATGGGTATGGCATTCGCGAGCACGCTGGCGCCGGGAGAGTCCTTTACGACTGTGGAACTGAAGATCAATTTCTTCCGTCCCGTGTGGGAGGATCGCCTCAAGGCTGAAGGTCACGTGATGCGACGTGGGCGGAATTTGGGCTACGTCGAATGCGAAATCACCGACGACCAGGGCAAGCTCGTTGCCAAGGCCGCTTCAACCTGTCTCGTACTTAGAGGAGAAGATGCCACGGGCCGCTAAGTCGGGACCCGCAGATGGGACCCGACGAATTTGAACCCCGAGACGCTGCTATTGCTGTAAATTCGAGATGAAAATAATCGGGATGCCAAAAACAATCGAGAAGTGGCTGTTGTTCACGTACGTCAACGGTGAGTTCACGCCCTTGTCGCGGCCCTTTAAAACGAAACCACTGGCGGAGAAGGCGCGCGCTAAGTATCCGGAACGAGAGCGGAAAGCGATTGGGGTCGGCGTGGTTCGAATCAAGGCCTAGGCGCAGCGGAAAATGGGAGGCAAGCCAGGTCAACTTGCCGTCCGCGTTCTAGGACCCACTTACCAATTGCCGACCCCAAGTCACAAATCAAAGAAGGTTACCGACGTAAAAGTGCTGTTCTCGTTGCATCCATATACCGTGTCAGATAATCCCGCGGAATGGAGCGCATGTAGGGATTAACAAGCCACGCGAAACCGGCAGGAACCGTACGGCTCAGAGCCAGGAATTCAACTTGCAGGTACACGCCTCCATCGCGCTCCACCCAGCGCGAATCGAAGTTGAGGCGCCACATGTAGCCGTGGTCCTTGCCAACCGGATACTCCCTTTCACTCGGCTTCCCCGGGTTCTGTACTTCGGCTATGCGAATCGAACGTGCCAAGCTGTAGTTCTTCGAGCTGTCCGTTATGGAATAGTCGATTTCGAACTCCGCGTCGTAGACGACGGAAAGAATTGTGTTCCGGTAGAAACGATAGTAGACCCGAAGATGGTCCCCCTCACGGTTGAGTATCTTTGCGTACTGCACGTCCGGCTTGTACAATTCGCCGTACCTGTCATAGTCCTGCGACAGCTGGAGAACCTGACGCGCGGTTACGCCAGGTATAAAGGCAATCGCGAACCAGTGATGAACGAGTCCACCTGGAATTTTCACGGGGGCTTGATGTTCAGTTGTGGTCATCGGCTGGATGATCACCTCACCACTTCGCAGCCGCAATATAACTGCCGCTTTCTGCGCGTCGGGGAGCCCGTCGATCCGGAGGAAGTGCCCAGGATCGTTGACCTCATTCTGCATACGTGCCTGTGCGGTTTTCACATACTCTTCGTAGGCTTGAGCGGTAGGTGGTTCCAGGTCCGAGCCGGATGTCCGGAAACACAAAACCAACGAGGTGAGCACAACAGAGAGCAATGATTTTTTGCGTGGGCTCATCGAATGGATCCTGTGGCTCTCATCATCTCTAGGTGCTATATCTCCTGTCGCACGCGGCGAGACGATTGCGAATCGCGTCCGTGCCAAAGTCCTGATCGAGCCGGAGAGCGAGCGTCGAGCCGTGCTTAGGGTGGTTAAACAAGAGGGCAGACCGTACTCCGGTGGAGCGCCGTGGATACCCACGAACGTCTCCTCCTGCATGTTCCACGATGACCGCCAGAAGCCTCTTGATAGCCTCACCCGAGTTCTCCGCGGAAATTGCCGAAATCATCGTCGCCATTCAAGACGATTTGGACGATCCTTCGACAGCTATGGCCGTTCGCTACTGACAACGAACCAAATCCGACCGAACCCAAGTGGACCGTAATTCAGGATCGTTCCAAGCTTCCTGTCTCGACACTTTCCGCGACAGCTAGTTCCTCGTTCGTGAAAGAAAAAAGCAAACCGCATTTGTCGCAGTATTTGGCGCGGAGCGGTCCCCGTTCGTTGCCGACTTCCATCTGGTGTCCGCACTCCGGGCAGCTAAGCCAATATTGCGTTTGGTGTTGCATGCCGCCCCCGAGCTTATGGATGCACCAACCAAACTTTCTGATGCAATAAATTACGGCCTGGGGGCGTTGCCACTGGGTCAATCTTCAGACCAAGGACTTGAGAATTACTGCCGGGTTGCCCGTTGTATGGAAAAATGACCGAAAACTGGCGCAATGACGCCTCGTCCTTACCGGCCTTTGCGCGTCTTGCGATGAAGTAAGCCCGAAGGTTAACTCTCTAGCGAATAAACATGTCCTGGACGCGGCATCGACATTTTCTTGTATGCGTTCGTGAAGCGAACTCGAATCAGCCAGAAAATCAGCAGCATCAGTGGCAGAAGGGCCGGCACCAAAAGCACGGCTGATCCGCGCAACCAAACGGGAAATACCTGTTGCTGGCCCAAGAAGAACGAGCCTGTGGCAATAAACCACCCAAAGCACATGCGCCAAAGATGCCGCGCAATCCGTCGTTGGCCGGAAATTCCGCGCACCAGCATGCGCAGGTCACCGATACCAGCAAGCAGAATCACCGAACCCATGAAAATGTCCATGGAGCCCGGAGTTCCATCGGACGCCACCCGCCCGGTGGCTTTTTGGAATCCGTGGATTACACTCAGGACTCCAATGGCGAGCGCAAACAACACCCAAGCCAATCCAGAGTGCCAGTTTCTCCATCTCTGCGCCGCGCTGTCGCCCATGCCGTCGCCACCATATAGATCGTTAGAATGCCGCCGAACACGTTGTTGGTTTGGTGCTTCATGTACGCCAGGCACGAGGCAGCCGTCGCCATGCACAGCATCGCGGCGACAAAGATGTTTCCCGCCTTGCCGTGCCAGCGGGAACCTTTGCGGAAAGACATGGCTGCGGCACCCGCGAACATCGCTAACACGCCAGCACTGATGTGAAAAACCAATAACGGCAATCGCATTGTCCGCACTCCTCTTAGGTTTAGTAACGCATCCAGACCGAACTAGTCTGCTCTTGGCATGGTCGAGGACTATTTTCAGCTGTGCATACACTCGTTTCTTCCATAACCGACCAGCGCGGGATCATTCGTCGAGCGTTACTCGGGATACGCGGATCGAGCCCGAAAGTTTCAGCATGGGGGGAGTTGCGACCCGAAGGCTGTGAACATTTGGCGGAGCCGGCGAATTTCACTTCACTAGAAGTTCGGCCTTACCTAAGCCGGTTCCGAGCGGCCTACCCAGTTAAGCAGTTGCGCACTACTCAGCGTTTCCTCCTTTCGTGCTCGTGGCACACGCGCGTCGTGAATCCCAGTACCCACACGGACGATTGCCGCGTTGTCATTTCGCCAAACTTTCGCAAGGTGGGGGCGGGTGACGGTATACTCTCGTCGATGGCGATAAAGGCCACTCTTCCGGTACTTATTTTAGGCGTTCTTCTCACCGCGTACGTTCGTTTTGGATATGCGCACGCTACGTCTGAGTTGCGCACTTGGCTTGAGGATCGCGCCCTGCAGTCCACCGACAAAAGTGACCAGTACTATTACGCGAATCTGCATCCCTACCTCGAAGAGCCGGTTAAGAAGCTCGTCAAACGCATCCCAGAGTTAAAATCGATGCAGCCCGCCCCGGATCAGCAAGCGCTGCCCATGATCCTCGAGAAAACAGGGAAGACCATCGATGATTTCTTTCACAATATTGTTGACCTCATCGCTAGGGAAAAAATCACCCAGGAGAATTTGACTACCACGGAGGTTGGCAGGGCCGAGGGATACTCAACTCCCAGAGATGTTGGCGCAAGAACAAGCGAGAGCGTGCAAGACGACTATTTGATCGTGCGTACCGGCAAGGGCGTGCAGCAAGAAATTGTTGAGTATCGTATGGACGCAAAGGGGAACCGGTTGGACGAGTGGCATCTGAACACGGGGTACCCTGTCACCATCGGTTTTGCTCTAAGTTGCACATATTTCTCGACTGGTCTGCAATCCGAATCGACGTTTCGGTATCTCGGTGAGCAAAGGATTGGCACACGAGATACCTATGTCGTGGCGTTTGCTCAGCGACCCGGTGACGCCACCATCAGTGTTACCGTGAGGGGGCAATATGGCGAAATCGTGCATCTGCTGGTGCAAGGGGTCGCGTGGGTGGACAAGGATAATTTCCAAATCGTCCGCATGCGCACTGATCTTCTCGCTCCGCGCCCCGATATTAAATGGGATGAGCAGACCACGGAAGTTACTTTCAGCGAGGTGCGCCTCCTTGACGTGCCTTATCCCTTGTGGTTACCGAACGACGTTAAGGTAAATATGACATTTAATGGGCGCAACTTCCGCAATGAGCATCACTATACGAACTATCGCCGCTATCGTGTGGCCGTCAAGATGGATGCTCCACAATAGGAATAGAGGAGCACCACCTCGGAAACGCGGTCAGGTCCGGCCCGGCAAAATCTCCAACGTGGATGTAGCAAGGATTTTTGCTTGCGGCTGGCAAACGCTTGCTCCAGTCACCACTAGTTCCAAGAATGGCTCCCAAAAGATGAGTGCTTTTCAGCCACAGAGTGCGTGGAGTGCTTCCGAGCAATGGAGTAATCGTTTTCACATAGAGCCGCAGACGATTGCGTTGATTGTGCTATGCTTCCGACGCAGTCCCGTTTGACAATCAACCATTCAAGGAGCGTGCCGCTATGGTTCCGATCGAACGCCGGCGCTTTTTGCAACAGTCTGCGGTAGTTGGAGCGGCGTACTCAGCGGAAATGCTTTTTAGCCGTGCCTTGCCGGCGCAGGCCCTGCCCTCGAATAGTCCGGCGCGGATTTACGTGAACACAAGGCGAACCATCGCCCCCATCGATCGGAATCTCTTCGGGTCGTTTCTCGAGCATTTGGGACGCGCTATTTACGAAGGCGTTTATGATCCGGGCTCGAAGCTCTCGGACTCGAACGGTTTCCGGAACGATGTGCTTGAGGAAGTCCGCGCGCTCGGAGTACCAATCATTCGCTACCCCGGTGGGAATTTTGTGTCGGGATACAACTGGCTTGATGGTATAGGGCCGAAGCAGGACCGTCCGCGGGTTCTCGATAAAGCCTGGAACTCGCTTAACACAAATCAGTTCGGCACCGATGAATTCATGATGTGGTGCAAGGCCGCGGGTACGCTGCCGCTCATGGGCCTCAATTTGGGAACCGGCACGCCGGAACAGGCGGCGGCGCTGGTAGAGTATTGCAACGTCGAAAAGGGAACCCGCTGGAGCGATCTGCGGCGCAAGAACGGCGTCGCCGAGCCTTACAAGGTCGAGCACTGGTGCCTCGGCAATGAAATGGATGGTCCTTGGCAGATCGGCCATATGACCGCAACCGAATATGGATGGAAAGCGGCGGATGCGGCACGGCAGATGCGCTACGTGGATCCCTCGTTGAAATTGGTAGCCTGCGGTTCGAGCGGTCCGTTCATGGCGACCTACCTTGAATGGGACCGCGAAGTTTTGGAACAGTGCTACGACTATGTGGATGCACTGTCGCTGCACCGCTATGTGGGGAACTCGCAAGAAACCACCGGCCAGGACAGCGCGAAGTACCTCGCCTTAAATCTCACTATGGACAAACAGATCGCCGAAACGGTTGCGGTTTGCGATATGGTGCGCGGGCGCAAGCGCTCCAAGAAACAGCTGTGGCTCTCGTTCGACGAATGGAATGTCTGGTATCGCGCCAACAAGGGAGACGACGTAAACGGCCATGAGCGGGAGGCGCCGCCCTTGCTCGAGGAAGTCTATGACCTGCAGGATGCGCTTGTGGTCGGCGGAATGGTCAACACGCTGCTGCGCAACGCGGATCGGGTGAAAATCGCCTGCCTCGCACAACTGATCAATGTCATTGCGCCAATCATGACCAACGCGAACGGCCTGTTTCGTCAGACCATCTATTACCCCTATAGTTGGGGTCTGCAAATGGCGCGTGGCTCCGTGCTGAACCTGCTTTCGGAAGGCCCGACTTATGAAGTTTCTGGAATCGGAACCGTACCTTACTTGGACATCGTCGGAACCTTCACCAAGGAAAATGGACACGTCGCTCTGTTCATATTGAATCGGGACCTAAAGAATGCACATGAGGTCAATCTGGTCTGGGAAGATACTCCGCCCGCCCGCGTGCTTCACGCGAGTGTCTTGACGGGAGACGACCTAAAGGCCTACAACAGTTTCGATGCGCCAAAGAAGGTGGTTCCGGCAGATTTCGGCAAGCCCGTGACTACTGGCGGTCAAACAAAATTTGAGGTGCCGCCGCGCTCCTATACCGTTGTCCAATGGGGTTCATAGCCCTCCATCATTGCGTGGTATTCAAAGCACGACAAAGAACAGGGTTCACATAGTCGGGCCACGGCTGGGGTGAAGAGCCGTGGCCCATTTGTTGCGCATCCTCTATGGCGCTAGAAGTAGAGTTTGCCTCCGATTTGCCACCATCTCGGCAAACTTTGTGAATTCACCACTCCAAAATTGCCCTGCGACAAGTCGTTCTGAATCGTCAGGAAATTTGTATGGTTGAAGACGTTGAAAAACTCGAAGCGGATTTGGAAATTCAGCCGCTCGGTAATGTGGTTGTTCTTATATAAGGTCAGGTCCGTCTGAATGAAGGGCAGGTCACGAAACTGCCCGGTTTTTTCATTGCCGTTGGTACCGGCGACCGGAACCGTAAACTGTCCCGCTGAGAAAGCGCCGCTGCTCGTGAGGAGACTCCGCGACGTGGATTGTTGATAACCGGTCACGTTCGGATAGCTGAAGTTATCCCCGTTCGCCAGGTAGTCCCCGGTACCGGTAGTATGCGCGTTGGCCCCAACCACATAATTGGCCTCGTTGAATGCGGCGGAAGTAAAGACACTGAAGGGATAACCAGTCTGGTAAATGCTCGTGCCGCTCAGGCCCCAGCCGCCTGTGAGGTGGCCGACAAGCCCGTTGCCCCCATTCAAGCCGGGTTGCTCATAATTAAAGCTGGCCGAGAAGCGGTTGGGAGTGTCCCAGGGAGACGGCCCGTAGAATTGATGGGGATCCGTCGGGATTGGATAATGGGACCCGTCATCTTTCGACGAAGAACGTGTGTAGGAGACGTCAAAGAAACCACGTCGCGCTCTGGCACGCACGTCAAAGGTGAGGGCTTCGTAATTGGCGACGCGATCATTCTGCGTGTAGTTGATCTGCCCAAAACTCGGGTTGAGTCGAGTTGGGGCGGAACCGGCGGGCTTACCGATAAGGTCGCCAGGTACTTGGTTGATGTCCACGCCATAGGAAACCACTCCTCCTAAGTTGCCGTTTCCGACCAGGTTTGAGGTATGCGAGCCGCTGTATAAGACTGCGGCGACAAAGTGGCTGCCGAGCCGATGTTCGAGCGTGCCCGACCAGATGTACGCCGTTGGAGAAAGGATTGTCGGTACAATTCCTCCAATCGTCAGTCCAGCACCGGGTATTCCTCCGGCGGAGTCCAGACAAGGGACTGCTGGACATAGAGCCGTGCCGGCCAGCTGTGGAAAGGTGAACCCAAAGGGAGGCTTGCTGCTTGTGCCTTGAAGAAAGATAGGTTGATTGCCCGGGGCGTTAGCCGCATAGAAGGTGGGCAAGATGAGGCCAGGTGGATTTCCGCGGAATTCCTCCTGGATGTTAGCCGGCGTGAGCCAGTTGGAAAACATTCCGAATCCGCCGCGAAGGACCCAGTCTCCCTTGCCGTTGATATCCCAGGCCGCGCCAAGTCGTGGCTGCGCCGCGACCGGCGTTCGAAGCACGGCGTTGTGTGTCGGACTCGCAGAACCGTTGGCCACCTGCTCGTTCAGCGTGGACCCGGTTCCAAGGTAGAAGTTACCGAAGACCGTGGAAGGCGACCTGGAATAGGGGTTGCCCTGGTTATCGAAGCGGAAGCCGAGCGTCAGCGTCAGATTCCGCCGCGCCTTCCAGGTGTCCTCGACAAACAACCCCCACGTTTTGGAAGCAGCATCCCAACTCCAGAGCTGCTGTTGGCCCGTGACGGGGTTGTACATTACGCCGCCCTCGGTGTGCGGTGCGTCTTGGGCCAAGGCCAGCAAGTTATCGAAGCTAAAGGCGGGGTGAGACCACGGCCCTTGGAATGGCTCGACGTCATCTCCGAACCAACCTTCGTACCCTACCTTGATCGCGTGAGTGCCGGCTACGTGGGTCAATACGTCGCGCCAATGGTAATTGTGCTGAATGAAATCGCCCTGTGCAAAGCCGACGCCGTACCCGACACTCTGTCCGGTAACGCTAATGCCTGGGATTGTGAAATCGCCAGTTTCGCCGAGTTTGCCCTCGATGCGGTTCTGGGCAAAGATCACTTCGTTCAGCGTTGTAGGGCTAAAAGTGTGCGTCCAGTCCACCTGCAGGGCGCGCTGCCAATAATTGTTTGTGGTGGAGAACTGCGGGATCACGTTGGGACCGCCGCTGTTCTGAAGAGTGCGGAAAAAGCTGCCGTAAATCCGGTCATTCTTGAAGTACTTGTCGATGCGGACGAAGTATTGGGTACCGTTGAGAACGGTGGTGGAGTTGAAAATTCCGCTGTCAATCATCTGTGTAGAACAGGGCAAAAAGTTCGTCGTGGCTGTCCCGCAGGTGCCCGGGAAGATGTCGTTAGCGGTGTTCACGACTTTAGTGCCGACGATTTTAGTCGGTATGTACGTTGTTAGGACCTTGGTTCCAAAAGTGTTCGGGTAATTGGTTTGCGCCCAGGACGCAAACTGGGGATCGGGAAACGTTATCGTATTGTTGCCGGTGGAAGCAGAAGAACGCAGAGCTTCGATTCCAAAGAAGAAGAAAAACTGGTGATGCGGAATGATCGGGCCCCCGATATTTCCGGAGATATTGTTGCTGTGAAACGGACTGTAGGAACTCGCAGAACCCGGCAGTGAATACTTGGCGAACATTGACTGATAATTGAAATAGTCGCTGACCAAGCCATGAAACTGATCGGAACCGGATTTTGTGGTCATGGCCACCTGAAGACCGCTTCCATGTCCGTATTCGCTGCTATAGGTATTCACCTGGATGGTGTTTTCTTGAATCACATCAGGATTGGGCACAAGGTTCAGAACGCCTTGGCGGATGCTGCTGGTCACGTCCAATCCGTCGATAATCCACATGTTCGCAACGGTTCCCTGACCATTCGCGCTCGCATCAACGGCCGTCTCTGTGGAAAAGTTATTCACGCTGGAACCAGGAGTGCCGGAAGCGACGCCGGGACCGCCCGCGAGACCCAGACCCGAAACGCCAGGAGCGACGGTAGTTAGAGAGAGCATGTTGCGGCCAGCGAGAGGAAGCGTTCCAAGCTCCTGGGTTTCAAGAGTCATCTGATTTCTTGTTTCGGCGGTGTTGAAAAGAGGATTTTCGGCGGTGACTTCGATCAACTCAGAAGTTGCGCCAACCTTGAGCGAAATCGGAACGTTGAGCGTTTGGCTTGTCTCCAACGTGACGGTCGTCTCTGTCCGGGCAAAACCCGAAGCTTCCGCGGAAACCTTGTAATTGCCCGGAGCCAAGCTGATGAAGCGATACCCACCATCCGGGTCCGATGTCGTGGTGGCCGTGACGTGGTTCGATAGGTTCTCCAAGTTAATCTTGGCTTGGGCGACGGCCGCGCCGCTCGGGTCGGTGACACTCCCTTGGATACTTGCAGTAAATTGGGCCCAGGTTGGTGCTGCCACCAACAGGACTGCGACGAGCAGCTGAACGGACCTGCCAACAAACAATCTGGGTTGCATATGCCCACACCCCCCAAAGTCCAAAAAGTAACATTTACAGAATCCATCCGCTGTAAACGTTTACTCAATTGAAGAAGATATATGCCACTTGTTTTCGGCTGTCAAGGTTTTTCTAGTTGTTTTGTATTAGATAGGGCCCGGTTCACAACCTGGCTCGGTGCGCCCGGAGGCCTAGTGCCAGATGGCCTATGTTCGAGACCAACCTCGATTCGGTACCTTTCCGACGCCTTCTCGCAGCGTAATTAACTGATTGACGGGCATATGTTTGAAGGATTCCACCAACCCGCTTGGCCAGTGAACATCGATATCGACCGAGATATTTGCGCCGAGGCCGAAATGCAGACGCGGATCGCTGCAAGAATAGAAGCTGTTTTGACTTAGGACACTCTGAGCCTGAGTTTTCCCGCCATAATGAGCGAGAACGCGGGCGCCAATCGCGCTCCGATTGGACTTCACTCCTTCCAGTTTCACTTTGATCCAGTTCGGTTTCCCCCGGATATCGTTGCGAAGAAGCGAAGGCGGCTCGTGCAAGTTGATCACTACGATGTCAATGTCGCCATCGTTGTCGAAGTCGCCAAAAGCGCATCCGCGGCTACTGTGCGCCGCCGCGACACCTGGCCCGGCAGCTTCAATGAGTTCCTCGAAGGTCTGATTGCCGAGATTCCGAAAAACAACCCGCGGTGATTTGTAGGGGTATTGAGGAAGTTTTTTCTCGACTTCTGGGTAGACGTTGCCTGTCACCATGAACAAATCGGGATGTCCATCGTTGTCGAGGTCAACGATCCCAGCACCCCAACAGACATAGCGAGTCTCCACTCCGATGTGAGCCTGCCGCGTGACATCGTCGAAATTGCCCTTGCCGTCATTGTGATACAGCACATTGGAATCATCCGTGAAATGAGTCTTGAAGAGATCGATGTGACCGTCGAGATCATAGTCGCCGACTCCAACCCCCATTCCGGCTTGTTCCTCTCCGTCGTCGCTCAAGGCGACGCCCCGCAGAACACCCTCTTCGCGGAAGGTGCCGTCATGATTGTTCATGAAAAGTAGACTGGGCGTCGAATCGCAAGCAACGTAAATGTCCTGCCACCCGTCTTCGTCCAGATCCGCCGCAATCACGGTCATGCCGTAGCATTGCGTGAATGGCGAAATTCCCGCCTGCTTGCTTACATCAGAGAAGGTTCCATCACCATTATTTTTGTAGAGCGAATGCCTTCCCGTGGGAAGGCCGCGTGGCCCGCACTCGACAGGAACACCTCTGAAATTGCAATTTGAGTTTGCGCCTGCCACAGGCGCATGGTTAAACGAAAAATGCACGTAGTTCGAAACAAACAGGTCGAGAAGGCCGTCCCGGTTGTAGTCCAGAAAGGCGCAACCCGCTCCCCAACGTGGCACGTCATCGAGCAACCCGGAAGCCTTGGTAACATCCGCAAAGGTTCCGTCTCCGTTGTTGCGGTACAGAATGTTTTGTCCAAAGTAGGTACAAAAAATATCGTCAAAACCGTCGTTATTGTAATCCCCGATGCAAACGCCGTTGGCCCACCCTACGGCATGAAGGCCGGCCTTTTCCGTCACATCCGTGAATGTGCCATCACGATTGTTTTTGTACAGCCGGTTGGTCGCATCCGGCGGGTTGCCCTCGAGGCGAGTGCCCGAGAGCAAAAATAGATCCATCCAACCGTCGTTGTCATAATCGATAAACGCGCAGCCGCAACCATCGGATTCCAGAATGTACTTGTTCACATCCTCTCCGCCGTAGATTGTCGGAGCATGCAATCCTGCGGCGCCCGCTACATCGACAAAATGTGCATTGAAGGGACGGCCCGACGGAGCCTGCCGGGCCAAGGGTTTCGCGGTGTGGCCACCCATACCCTGACCCAGTAGTTTTCGAGCCGCTAACGAAATCGCGGATCCGAACGAGGTGCGCATGAATGTACGACGCGACAAAGTCATTCGAGGAAAATCCTTCCGGTATCTACCAACCTATCATATCGATCGCAAAGCGTTGCGTGCGCTTCGGCGGCAGTAACGTTCTGATCTTCGGTCACGCAAAGTACGAAGGAACCCTAAGGTTCCGGCGGCTTTTGTGGTGATTCGTTTTCCAATAGTTTGTACCGGTAACGTTCTCGCTCTTCTTTTGTGGCTTGTTCGCGAAGCTGAGCGAGCCGCTGAAGCAACTCGGGAATTTCCGTCTTTTGCCCCGTTTTGCGCAGTGCTTGAATGAGGCGGTAAACCGCAGTCTGATCTTTCGGGTCGATGCTCAGCGCTTTCCGGCACTGATCGATGGCCGCCTGGTACTGCCCGGTTTGCATGTAGAGTTTCGCGAGCACCGCATGAGCGGAGGCGAGTGTGGGCTGAAGCGCGACGGATTTCTGCGCTGAATGCAGCGCTAACTGAAAATCAGGTGTGCCGGGATCGATGCCTTTTTGCGATAACACGTCGGCTTGCAGGTACAAAAGAAGCGGATCGTTTGGTTTCCGCTTTAGTTTTTCCTGGATAGACACCAAGGCATGATCGAGATCATTTGCCTGCACAGCGGCCAGTCCCTGCGCTGCCGTGCTCAGAGATTGATAGGGATTCAGCTCGTACGCTTTCTCAAAGTCTGCTTCGGCTTTGTCATATTGCGCCAGTTGAACAAACAGCACACCGCGCGCTACGTAAAGATCGTCCGACTTCGGTTGCTGCATCAAGCCTTCGGAGAGCACATCGATTCCGACCTGAAACGATTCGTGCGAAAAACAAATGGTGGCGAAGTCCAAATACAAGCTGACATTCTGAGGATCGCGCAGGAGAGCCTGGCGGAGTGTGCTGACTGCCTGCGGCGTGTCGCCAGTATCCTCGTACGCTCTCGACGCCAGTTGCAGAGTATTGGAATCCGCAGTCTTGGCTTCCAAAAGGGGTTGCAGAGTGTCGAGAGCCTCTTTTGGCTTGTGATCCATCAATTGAATTGATGCCAAGACCTGGCGTTCCCGCGGATCATCCGGATGAAGCGCAACCGCTTTCTGCAAGGTGGCGGCTGCAGCAGCAAACCGTTTGAGGCGCGCCAGGCAGGTCGCGTACGCGTGCAAGGCATCGAGTTGAGAATCTACCAACGGGCTTGCTTTGTCGAAATGCGGCACCGCCGCCGGACAGTCTCCTTTGCGATACTCGAGTACCGCGAGCATGGCGTGCCCGGTCGGATTGTCAGGACGCAATTGAAGCAAATGAGTTAACAGCGGGATCGCCGCCGCGTTGCCGGCCTGGTATTCAATCTGCGCCGCTCCCTCCAATGCAGCGATGTTATTTGGGGAAACCTTTAGCGCCTGCTGAAAGGCGGTCAAAGCATCTTTGCCGTCACCTTTGTTGACATAAGCAATGCCTTGCAGTGTCCATAGCTGCGCGTTGTTTGGGTAAGTCTTCAACGCCGATTTGCTTAGCTCGATGGCTTTGTCAAAATCGCGCGCCCGGAGTGCAGAACTGATCGGCTCAACCGGATTTTGAGATGCCTGGGAGAAGGCGCGTGAGCTGAAGGTCAAGAGGACAGTCGCAAAAACCATTTTCCTGAATCGAGACATCACAGCGGTTGGTGGTTCGAAGCGTCTCCTGGCACAGGATACTTCATCCCGGAAACGGATGACAGCTTGCGTTTGACGTCGGACCGCGCACGCGCTATACATAAAGGCAATTGAGAAAACGCTTTCTCAATAATAGGAGACTCCCGCCATGAGCACCAAATCCAGGAGGCAATTTCTTCAGAGTGCGGCTGTTTCGGCGGCCGGCTTGGCTGCGACCGGCTCCCTCCCTGCCTGGGCTCGAAAGAAAACACCGGCGCAAAACCCCACTGCCCCGCTTCCTGTTTTCGGTTATTCCCAAGTGCAACTCCTGGACGGGCCTTTTCGCGTTCAGTTCGACCAGAACCATGAGTTGTTCGTCAATCTCGACGAAGACGGGATGCTGAAGCCCTTCCGCCAAAAGGCAGGAGTGCCCGCTCCCGGTCCCGACCTGGGCGGATGGTATAGCTTTTCCAATGGTTTCAATGCCAAGGATAACTTCGATGGTTTTATTCCCGGACATTCATTTGGACAATATCTTTCCGGTTTGTCCCGTGCATATGCGGTGACTGGATCGAAGCCCACTCAAGAAAAGGTTCAACGCCTGGTTCGGGGATTTGCGGCGACCGTGGAGCCCACCGGCAAATTTTACGTAGATTATCCTCTGCCGGGCTATACCTTCGACAAAACGTGTTGTGGCCTGATCGACGCTCATCAATTCGCCGTGGATCCGATCGCTTTGGACGTGCTCAAGCGAAGCACCGAGGCCGTCTTGCCCTATCTGCCGGAAAGGGCGCTGGGACGCGCCGAACAGGAAGCGCGGCCACACAAGACCGTCGCTTACACTTGGGACGAAACTTACACGCTGCCGGAGAATTTTTTCCTCGCTTATCAGCGGAGCGGGGACAAGCGCTATCGCGCACTGGGGGAGCGCTTCATCTATCACCAGTTCTACGATCCTCTTGCAGAAAATCAGAACGTATTTCCCGGCAAACACGCGTACAGCCACGTAAATACGCTGAGTTCCGCGATGCAGTCCTATTTAGTGCTGGGAGATGAAAAATACCTTCGCGCCGCGATGAACGGGCTCCGCATGGTTCAGGAACAGAGTTATGCCACCGGTGGATGGGGACCCGACGAAGCCTTCGTGGTACCTGGAAAGGGGCTGCTTGCCCTGAGCTTGGGCAGTACCCACGCCAGCTTCGAAACCCCCTGCGGCGCCTATGGCCAATTCAAGATCACTCGCTATTTGCTCCGTGTAACGCGCGACTCGCGCTACGGCGATAGTATGGAACAGGTGCTCTACAACACCGTGGCTGGGGCAAAGCCGATTCTTCCGAGCGGCGTCAGCTATTACTATTCGGACTACAACACCGATGCCGCCCACAAAGTCTATTACAAGGACAAGTGGCCCTGCTGCTCGGGAACGTTTCCACAATTGACAGCAGACTACGGCATCAGTTCGTACTACCCGACAAAGGAAGGCATTTACGTCAATCTGTTTCTCCCTTCGCGCGTCACTTGGACGCAAAACAACACGGAATGCACGCTGACGCAGCAAACAAGCTATCCCACAACGAACACAACGCAGTTTGAAATGAAGATGGCACGCGCCGAGAACTTCACGATGTACCTACGAATACCGGCCTGGGCCGACAAGAACACGCGCATTTCGGTCAACGGAAAGCGAGTCGAAGGTGATGTGATTGCAGGCAAATTTTTTCCCTTGACCCGCACCTGGAACAACGGTGATCGCGTAGAGTTCGAAATCGGCATGCCGCTTCGGCTACAACCCGTGGATGCGCAGAATCCGCAACTCGTGGCGCTCATTCGGGGTCCGATTGCGATGTTCGCCACTGGAAACTTGCCCGCGAACTTCTCGCGAGCACAACTGCTGGCAGCTTCGGCGCCAGGCGCGTCTTCGGAAAATTGGATGGTGCAGAATGATGCGGGAAAAGTGACGTTCCGCCCCTTTGGTGCTATCGGAGATGAAAACTACCGCCTCTACAATAAAGTAGGGGCGTAGAGGTTCTCGCAAATGGGCGTTGAGTTTGACGTCATGCAGTGCGGCGATGTGAAATAGCGGGGCACGCCATACTCGGACATTCGCTTGTTCAACAGATCTCCTAGTGCGAACCGATTAAAAACACTCGTTCTGGCGCTTACTTTTTTTGTCATTTCAAATCGGTTTCCCGCAGCGCAAAGACAGACTGATCGCGGGGCAGGCTCAAAAAGTCAGAAATCCGCCGCACCACCATCGAGCGCACCCACCGGTGCAGATCGATGCTTGTTCTGTCACCCAACCGAAGTCCAAGGCTTTGCGCGCTCGGCCATGGCTCATGCTCTCCGGCGCGCCGGCCGGCAGCCGGATGGCGTGGTGACTGCTCACGGCAGCACCATCACAATGCACTCCTCTCCCACTGGGTTCTACCAGACTTGGGAAAATGGAGGCGACAAAAGGGAATATCGCGTTGACTATGTGATTGGCTCGGGCGAGCACGCCAGCGGTTACCTCGTCAATATCGGCGGGCATCTTTTCCAATCGCCGGTCGCCTACTACAAGAGCCGGCAATCCTATGATCTAGCGCCGGGCTACGAGAAGCAGCCCGATCCCGATTTCACGCGGCCGGTGAGTGAAGAATGCGTGCTTTGCCATTCCGGCACCCCGCTACGCGTTCCGGGTACTTTGAATGAGTATCGAACCCCGGCGTTTGCGGCGGAAGCAATTACTTGCGAACGGTGCCACGGGCCCTCTGAAAAGCACCTTGCGGACCCACGGGCGGGCACAATCGTCAATCCCGAGAAACTGGAGCCTGCCTCGCGCGATAGCATTTGCGAGCAATGCCACCTCTTCGGCGTTGCCCGCGTGCCGAATCCAGGGAAAAGGTTCGCCGATTTTGTACCGGGAGCGCCGCTAGAAAACACTTACACCATTTACCGCAACGTTATGCCGGCGGGTTCGCCGTCCGGCGACTTCAAAGTCATCAGCCACGTTGAGCAGCTTGCGTTGAGTTCCTGCGTCCGTAACAGCGGCGGCCGTTTGTGGTGCGGGACTTGTCATAATCCTCATGAAAAACTCGCCAAGTTCGTCGAGTACTATCGCTCGCGATGTCTTTCCTGTCACACGGCAAACTTTCCTACCAGTCATCCCGCGAAGGATAGCGACTGCATCGGCTGTCACATGCCCCGCCGTGATGCCAAGGACGGCGGCCACACGGTTTTTACCGACCACAGAATCCAACGTAAGCCCGATACCCCCGTCGATCTGCCATCAAACAGCGGAATCGCGGCGTGGCGCGAACCGCCGCCCACGCTGCAAAAACGGAATCTCGGGATCGCTTACATAGATGTCGGCATGCAGCGGCACTCGGCGCCTTTTGTCATTCAGGGCTATCGCGCTCTGACCGAGGTTCAGGGCCAGTTCGCGAACGACGGCGCTTTATTCAAATGGATCGGCGAAGCCCTGCTGCTCGGAAGGCAAATTGCCGACGCCAAGGTGGCGTTTGAGCGGGCGCTCCAGCTCGATCCGGACTCGGCTCTCGCCGAGGCCAGCGCCGCTTCGCCGTACATTCAGCAGGGGGATGACGCGGGCGCAATCGCTCACCTGAAGCGCGCCGTTGCTCTGGATCCGTTATCCCTGCCTACCGCCAGCGCTCTGATCGGCTTGTATGAGAAAGACGGCAAAATCGCAGAAGCTTCAGAATTGTCCGACAGAATCAAAGCGGCCATGACCGAACCATCGGGCCATGCCTCGACTGGGACCATTGGTTCGGCGTCTGATACGGCTCGAAGCTCCGAAGATGTGTTTAAGAATATTCAGGTGCTAAAAGGCGTTCCATCGGACCAGTTGGTTCCCGCGATGCAGTTTATGGCCTCTTCACTCGGCGTGGAGTGCAGTTTCTGCCACGTCGCGGGTCATTTCGAGAAAGATGAAAAAAAGCCAAAGCAAACCGCCCGCAAGATGATGCAGATGATGTTTGCCTTGAACTCGGATAGCTTCTCGGGCCAGCGTGTGGTTACCTGCTACTCTTGCCACCGCGGTTCGCCAGTACCGATCGGCACTCCCCTCCTTGCAAGCGAAAGTCAAAAGGAGAGTCGCGCGGATGGTTCCGGGCCGCAAGAGCTACCAACGAATTTACCAACGGTCAGCCAACTGCTGGATAGATACATCGAAGCGCTCGGCGGGTCCGATGCAATTCAGAAAATTTCGAGCCGGGTCCAGAATGGTTCCATCAGTATCTCTGGCCAATCGCTCAGAGTCGAAGTGTTCGTTGAGAGTCCGCAAAGGTGGGCCCTCGTTCGCCATCTCCCGGAAGGAGACAGCATTGCGGCCTTCAATGGGCAAGCTGGCTGGTTCGCGGTTCCCGGGCGACCGCCGCGCGATATGCATCCCGCCGAGATCGAAGCCGCACGAATGGATGCCGACCTGCAATTCCCGTTGCACATCCAAAGCTTTTTCCCCGAACTGCGGGTCGAGTATCCGGAAAAAGTCAGAGACCGCGAAGCTTTCGTGCTCATTGGAATCCGGGAGGGCCATCTCGCCGCAAAGCTTTGCTTTGACGAAGAATCGGGCCTGCTCGTGCGCGTCATTCGCTACGGCGATTCTCCGCTCGGGCCGAATCCCTCACAAATCGATTACTCCGAGTACCGGGCGGTCGACAGCGTACAAGTTCCATTCCGTATCATTCTTTCTCAACCAGAGGGCAGTTCGACGATCCAGTTTGATGAGGTTCGGCAGAACGGGCAGATCAGCGACGCAGTATTCGTGAGGCCGCCGGCCGGTTCCTAGGAACGGAGGTACGGCGTCCACACTTGCATCGGAGTAGGCGCGCGATTTGCCCACGCGTAATAAGGGATGAATTGGAGTTCAACCTGGCGAGTTTGCGCCGATGTCTGTGCGTACGAGTAGTAGAGTTTGGTGCTCGCAGCAGAGTTCTCAATGGCCGCGCCGGGATGCTTTAATACAACAATTCCACCCAGCAGATTCGATTCAAACTGTTCCTGAAATCGCGATGACCTGTCCTTGCGCAGATCGAGAGAAACGTCATATAGCGGCACACTTGGCGGTTGATCCAATTGTTCGAGACAGTAGATGAGCGGGCCTCGCTGCACTGCTACCCGGCCGTAATCATCCACAACCCGGCTGTTCGCTTCGATCACCTGTGCTGACATGTTGAACTTCACGTAGATGGTGTCTCCGGCCGACCAGCGGCGCCGCAAGGCAAGATATTTCCCCGCCGTGGCGCCTGAAGCCGATTCGCCATTCACCCTGACTTGCGTGCTGTCGGACCACCCTGGAATCCGCAAATAAAATGTGAACTCGGTCGGCTTCGCCGGAGAAACGGTAATATCCACGCCTCCCTCCCACGGATAATTTGTTTTCTGCACGACTTTCAGGCCGGTTCCGTCTTCCAGATGCCAATCCAATTGCGAATTGTCATAAAGATGCACATACAGCCCGTCTTTGCTCGTCCCGTAAAAATAGCCGGGCAAAGAGGCAAACGTGCGCTCGAGATTTGGTGGGCAGCAGGTGGTGTCGTACCAAGGATTGCGAATCTGGTCGCCTCCGCTCGGATCGAACGCCAACGGATTGCGATAACAATAAAGCGTGCCGTCGAGCGACATGCCGGAATTAATCCCGTTATACAAGGCGCGCTCGATGACATCGGCATACTTCGCTTCGCCGGTAGCTGTCAGCATGCGCCAGTTCCACATCATGTTGCCGATGGCCGCGCAACTTTCTCCATAAGCGGTGAAATTCGGAAGCTCGTAGGAATCGCCGAAGGCTTCACCCTGGCTGCGCGCGCCTACCCCACCGGTTACATACATTTGTGCCGTGACAAGGTCGTTCCAGAGAACATCTAGCGTCTTCAAATAAGATTCGTCGCCCGTTTCCATGTAGTAGTCCGTGGCGCCGCAGCAGGCATACATAGCGCGCACGGCGTGACCTTCGAGATGCGTGCGTGAGGTAAAAGGGATTCCGCAGAAGTGATAGACGTAGGCGCGCTGCGGCACCTTGATGCGGTCGTCGCCCTGCAGAATGTAGCCGGCCAGCGTGAGATATTTCTTCTCTCCGGTAGTGCGGTAAAGCTCAATCAACGCCAATTCGATTTCAGGGTGTCCGGAAAAGATCGGTTTTTTATCTGCGCCGGGTCCGAATGCCGGCAGCAGATAGCCGTCGACAAAGCGCATGCTCGCATCCAATAGAGTGCGATCTCCGGTCGCACGGTAAAATGCAATCGCGCCTTGGATCATGTGGCCGAGATTGTAGAGTTCGTGCCCCCATCGCTGAACATCGGGTGTCATGCGGTCTTTCTTGCGATCGTCCACGTAATACGTGTTGAGGTATCCGCTGGGCTCCTGGACCGCAACGACTTCCTTGATGATCTTCTCGGTTAGTTCCCGCAGCTCCGGGCGATCACCGGACTGAAGCGCGAAGCCAACCGCTTCGGTCCATTTATAGACGTCAGAATCTGAATATACTGGTCCGCTCTGCTTGGCGTCGCTTTTTCCAACAAGCCGCAAGAAATTGTTCATACGCCCGTTGGCTTCGAGCAGTTTCTCCATCGAAGGAATGCTCTTGTCGACGTTAATCTCGCGGCGCGCTCCCCAAAAGCCCTGCGTAATTGTGACCGCATGCACGGGAACGTTGTGCAGCTTGGCGTAAGGAGACTTGTCTACAAAAAGTACACCTTCGTCTTTCCAGTCCGGATCGGACGGGCTCGGACGGCTTGCTCTTGAGACCGCCATGAGTTTTTGCAAGGGCCAGGAAGTCACAGCCGCGGCAGTGACCGCCGCCTCGACGAATTTCCGCCTCGAGAGTTTCGTCCGATTTGTCATGTGATCCTCCAGGGTCTTATCCGACAGCATTCTCAGTGGTAGAATTCACGGTCTCAGCCGATTTGATCAGGGTCGGCAGAACATCGCCAAACGCTGCGTCGGGCTGGCCAAACGCGAAATAAAGTCTTTTGTAGAGTCCGTAAAGCGAATCGTAGGTCTTTTGCGCCGCGGGTTGCGGCTTGAACACCGTGTGTCCCGGACAGATTTTATCCTGCGCCTCTTCGACGGTTTTAAAAGTGCCTGCCGCCAGGAACGCGAAGATCGCCGACCCCAAGCTGACAACACTCTTACTGGGGACGAGAACCGGTCTACCGAGAACGTCGGCGTAGATTTGGTTCAGAACATTATTTTTCTGTGGAATGCCACCGGCATTGATGACACGTTTGATCTCCACGCCATGTTCGGCCATGCGATCCAGGATGATACGGGTATGGCACGCCGTGCCTTCGATTGCTGCAAAAAGTTCGTCTTGTGCGGTGCTTTGCAGATTCCAGCCGAGAGTGACTCCGCGCAAGTTCGGATTTACCAGCACCGTCCGGTCGCCGTTGTCCCAAGTGATTCGCAACAGTCCGGTTTGCCCAGCGTGATACTTCTCCAGCCCTTGGCTCAATGTCGCGACGTCGGTCCCCGCGCGTTGGGCGATGGAGTTAAATATGTCTCCCACCGCCGAAAGCCCCGCTTCAATTCCTGTGCGTCGCGGATGCACGCTCCCCTGCACAACGCCGCACACTCCGGGAACCAGGTTAACTGACGGCGTGATTCCGATAATGCAGGTCGAAGTGCCGACCACGTTCACCATGTCGTCGGTTCGACAGCCAGCGCCGATGGCATCCCAGTGAGCGTCGAAAGCTCCCACTGGAATGGGGATACCTGCTTTTAGCCCTAGTTTTTCCGCCCAGAATGGTGAAAGTTTCCCTGCAAGCTGGTCTGAAGTGGCGTATTGGCCTTGAAGTTTCTCTCTTACTCCTCCAAACAGAGGATCGACTTTCACGAGGAATTCCTCGGAAGGCAGTCCGCCCAAATCCGCATTCCACATCCATTTATGGCCCATCGCGCAAACGCTGCGCTTTACCTGCCGGGCATCGGTTATTCCGCAGAGCGTCGCGGCAGCCATGTCGCAGTGTTCGAATGCGGAAACGAATTGCGGGCGCTTCCCGGGATTGTGGCGAAGCCAATGCAGCAACTTCGAAAAGCCCCATTCGGACGAATACACTCCGCCGCACCATTGAATAGCTTGTAGCCCTTCACGGTGCGCCGTTTCGGTTATCTCCGCCGCTTCGGCCTTTGCGCGGTGATCGCACCAAAGATAATATTCATCGAGTGGTTGAAGGTCTTTGCCGACGGGAATCACAGAAGAGCCCGTCGTATCGACAGCAAGCGCCTGCACTTGATCCCCGGAAATACCCGCCTTCTGTATTGCCTCGCGCGTGGCAGTAGCCAAAGCTCGCATCTGATCATCGTGCGACTGGGTGGCATGCTCAGGATCTTCCCGCTTGCGGTGCAGCGGGTATTCGGCGAGAGCTGTAGCCAAGAGGCCTCGTTCGCTGTCCACCATCGAAACGCGAACGCTCAAAGTTCCAAAATCGACTCCCGCCACGATTGCCATAGATTCGATCCCGCTCCCCGGAGCAAGCAGCTACTGCGTGTGAGCGTACATGTCCCACCCGAGGTATCGAGTGGCAGCTTCGTGAACGGCAGGAGCTACTGAGGAAAAATTCGCAGCAACGTGATGTTCGAAGCCGTTTTCACAGATGTACCGCAGGAGCTTCTGCAGGCCGGGAATTTCAACCACCCCGGCCCCGCCGAAGGTTTCGAGCGGATCGTCGGTGAAGGTCCCGCTGCCGGAATAGCCACGGATTTTGCCGCTCGGGTCGTCCGTCGAGAAGCGCGCGAAGCACATGGCGCCGGATTTTACTTGGCCAACGCAGGTGCCGAAGGTGTTCTCCTTGCCGACCGTGCCGGCGATGATGGCCTGGAAGTCCATTTTCACGTCGCGGAAGAAATGCTTTGGAAGATTGCTGCAGTGAAAACACACCGCCTTGTTGGGGTCGGAGCCGTAGTTGTTGTTCCAATCCAACAGCGCACTGGGAGTTTCCGAAGCGAGCTGCAACGCGTGCATGCCGAGCACACCGCAGACGTCGACCTCGCAAGCGCTGGAGAGCAACGAATCGCTCATCATGCTCATGATGGTGCAGGGCACGACGCCTAGATTTTCTTCGAGCGAAGTCCAGCACTGGACCGCGCTGATCTGTAGATCGGTGGCTTTCATCCAGTCGTCGACCACCGCGCCGAGCTTGGCCATTTTGAGCAGTGCCACCTGCGGGATGTCCGTGGTCGTGACATATTTCTGAATCGATTGCAGTTTTCGCACTGCCGCTTCGTCGTTATCTTTCATCCGGCTGATGCGGCCAAGAACTTCGGAAAGGTCCAAAGTCTCGATGGAAATGCCACTCGCTTCAAGAAGCTTCTCGCTATAGCGCACCGTGTTGAACGCGGTCGGCCGCGCGCCGAGAGCGCCAATGCGCAGATTGTGCAGTCCGTTTGCAACACGGCAGACTGCAGCGAACCATTCGAGGTCTTTCGTAAATTCCGCCGAATCGGGAGTTTCCGTGTGCAGTGTGGTCAACGAATAAGGAATGCCGTATTGCTTGAGATTGTTGCAGGCCGACATTTTCCCGCAGAAACTGTCGCGGCGATGGGTGATGCCCATCTTGCCCGGCGTGTCGGGTGTCGCCTGAATAAGGACCGGGACATTCAGACGTGCAAGACGAAGGGTGTCCGCAATGGCGCGTTCGTCACCAAAGTTAGGAAGAGCGACGACAACGCCGTCGATCGTGCCGGACTTGGAGCGAAAGAGTTCTGCACAGTGTTTCGCTTCTTCGTGCGTTTCCACCGCGCCATACTTACTTTGCTCGGGCGTCAGGGCCACCACATCGAAACCGGCCTTCTGCAAGGTCTGCATCATTTCTTCACGGCCCGTCTTGGCCAAATGATCCGGAAAGAACCCCCGGTTTCCTACAATCAGCCCCATCGTCATCTTTCTCTTGCTTGCCATGGTTAAACTCCGCGACTCCTGAAACTCTCTAGCTGCGTCCTTTGCCGGGCGCGTAATGAATGCAGTAAACCGCTCCGATGACCGCCAGCAGTGCGCCCCACCAGACGCCCGCGTGCAGGCGAAAGAGAACCACCTCCTGCGGCGGAGGATTAAAAAACTGATAAACTCCCGCGCCCAGAATCAGCAGCCCGTCCACCAGCAACGAAATCCCGATGAAGAACCAAATCGAAATCGACCCGCCGCGTTTCATAAACGCCTCACCAGAAAATAATGTTCAGGACCACAAAAATAGCTCCGACCACCGTGGCCCAAAACCACGGCCGGTGCCATGTCGAAACAAAACCTTCGGCCGGAATCTCGGTCACGCCGTAAACCAGCCCCTTCAACTCTGCGTCTGCTTTCGGTCGCGTGACCAGACTAACGGCAACGGTGATGAACGCGCAGATCAGACAAGACCACAGCGCGCGATACATGTTCTCCGCCATATCACGCGCGTAAGGCGAGAGCGCCACATACCGCAGCGCCATGGGATCCATCTTCACCCACGCCCACATGCCGACGGAAGACGCCGTGCCCGCAAGCAGGCCCCAGAAGCCGCCCGCGGGCGTGGCGCGCTTCCATAACATGCCCAGCAGCACCGTGGCGAAAAGCGGCGCGATGAAAAAGCTGAACAGCGCCTGGACGTAGTCCATGATGCTTTTGAAATCCATCACGAGATACGCGGTGCCAATGGATATCGCTACGCCAACGACCGTGGACCAGCGGCCCATGCTGACGTAATGCTGATCGGAAGCGTCCTTCTTGATCAGCGCGCGATAGATGTCGTAGGTCCAGACGGTCGTGAACGCGCTGACGTTTCCCGCCATTCCCGACATAAAGCCGGCGATCAACGCGGTAATGCCAAGTCCGAGCAGACCCGGGCCGCAATAACGTGCCAGCATCAGCGGCAGAACTTCATTGTAACTGTGCCCGCCGGTGGCTATCGCTTGCGTTTCGCCGACAAGTTTTATCGGAAGAAGGGCGAGACCGAGCAGGCCGGGAAGAATCACGATAAACGGCACCAGCATCTTGAATCCCGCGCCGATGATTGGAGCCATTTTCGCGGCGCGAAGATCCTTAGCGGAGAGAACGCGCTGCACTACAAGAAAATCCGTGGTCCAGTAGCCCATCGAAATGATCGCGCCCAAACCGAAGACGATGCCCGTCCAGTGAATGCCCATGGGATTGTCGTTGAACTTCCCGAGCGTGCTCCACAGGTGCGTGTATTCTGCCGAAGCGTTTGTGGCGATGCGCGCCTTGAGGCCGCTCCAGCCTCCGGCTTCGATCAGACCGAGAATCGGAATCAACAGCGCACCAGCCCAGATGAGAATGAACTGAAGAACTTCGTTGAAGATGGCGGAACGCAGACCTCCGAGCGCCACATAGATCGCGACAGTAACCGAGGAGATCAAAATGCTGAAATTGATGTTCCACCCGAGGACGATTTTCAGGACCAGGGCCATCGAATACATGTTTATGCCGCTCATCAGCACAGTCATAAACGCAAAACTGACAGAAGAAAGGGCCCGGCTCGGTTCTCCGAAGCGCAGCTTGAGATATCCGGGCACGGAGTGCGTCTTGCTGATGTAATAGAACGGCATCATCACCAGCGCCAGGAAGAGCATCGCGGGAATCGCGCCGATCCAGTACCAGTGCGCCGCCAAAATTCCGTATTGATACGAAGCCCCCGCCCAACCCATCAATTCGAGCGAACCAAGATTGGCGGAAAGAAAGCTCAGGCCTGCAATCCACGCCGTCATCTCCCGGCCTGCCATGAAAAAGTCTTCGCCGGTGTTGGCCTGCCCCTTCAGATAAAAACCGATCGCCAGCACAAGCGCGAAATAGAAAACAATAATCACCAAATCGACCGTCGATAAATGAACAAGTCTGGGCGCGCTAGCCAACACCGATAGCAGAGTCATTCCTTTGTCCTCGCCTGGCCGTAATATGCCTGCCCGCCATGTTTTCTCAAGAAATGGCGATCGTGCAGTGACTTGCCGATCTCTTGTACATGCGAGTTTATACTGATGGTCAAGTAAGCAAAGCGTGCCACGGCTTCGAGCATCCGTGCGGTTTCAGCCGCTTTGCGCGCGTCTGTGCCCCACGCGAATGGCCCGTGGTTTGCCACTAATACTGCAGGAATCGATATCGGATCTAACTTCTCAAATGTGCGGATGATCGCTATACCGGTATTCGCTTCGTACTGGCCTTTGATTTCGTCGTCACTCATGGGCTCGGTCAGCGGAATCGGGCCATGAAAATAATCGGCGTGCGTGGTACCAAAGCAAGGGATCGATTTGCGCGCCTGGGCCCACGCCGTGGCGTACTCCGAATGGGTATGGGCCACGCCTCCAATGGAGGGAAAAGCCCGGTAGAGCGCAGCGTGCGTTGGAAGATCCGAGGAGGGCCTCAGCGTGCCTTCGACGACCTTGCCTTCCATATTGGTCACAACCAGGTGTTCCGGCTTCATGTCGTCATAAGGAACACCGCTTGGCTTGATCACGATGAGGCCCTGGTCGCGGGCGACTCCGCTGGCATTCCCAAACGTCGACAACACCAGGCCGTTCCGGACAAGATCCAGATTGGCTTCGAGGACTTCTTCACGCAATCGTCCCAGCACCATGAACCCTCGACCGTTGGCCTCGTACAGCGTTGTGAGCTTTTACCTGTACTGCCGGTTCAACCCTATCAAGCTTTTGCTTTTCTGTCCTTGGCCAAACCCCAAACACTGCGGCAATAAAGCTGAAATTCTGCCGTCCTTCGTTGCGGCTAGAAAATCTCAAGACGGTCGTAGACTTGTAACTTTGACCCGACTTCAATTCCGTGGACGGAAAATTCGCATGCTTTGGCGAATCGGGAAAGTGTTGGGTTTCCAGGCAAAAGCCAGTCCGGAGGCCGTAAGACTGCCCGCCCTTGCCTTTCACTGTCCCATCCAGAAAGTTGCCGCTGTAGAACTGAATCCCTGGTTCGGTTGTTTGCACCTCAAGCAGCCGCCCACGGGACGGTTCGTAGACCTCTGCCGCAACCGGCAAGCCGCCGTTTGCAGCATCCTCGAGAACCCAGTTGGGGTCGCAACCTTTACCGAACTTAAGTGGTTGATCGTCTTCGCAGATTTGAGCGCCGATGGCCACCGCTTTTCGGAAATCGAAAGGACTGCCTGCAACCGCGCGTTCTTCCCCCGTCGGGATCAGTGTCGCATCGACAGGAGTAAACCTTGCAGCGCGCAAAAGTAGCTGGTGATCCGCAATTGCTTGCGCCGGAACGCCCGTAAGATTGAAGTAGCTGTGATTCGTCAAATTGACCACGGTGTCTTTGTCGGTTGTCGCGGAATAATCAATTCGCAGTTCATTCTTGTCCACAGGCAGCGTGAATGTCACCTTCGCTCGCACTGTTTCATCTCCATCCGGGCTCGTGTAGGTTAACTCAAGAACTTGGGCATCCGGCCGCGAGGCATCCACGCCAGTCGACACTCGCTTATTGAAGCCCCTCGTCCTACCATGAAGGCAATTGGGGCCGTCGTTCTTCGGCAAACGAAACACGCTCCCATCGAGGGTAAATTGTCGCGCGGCGATTCGGTTGCCATAGCGTCCGATGCTGGCGCCAAAGCACGATTTGTCTGCCTCGAAACCACCCAAGTCGTCATAGCCCAGAACGACATCTGCCACCTTGCCGTCGCGATCGGGGACTCTCCAGGAGACAACGTCGGCACCATAGTTGATGATGGCGGCCTCCGTACCCCTCTCGTTTGCGAGTAAATAACGGTTAATGGGCTCTCCGTATTTTGCATTTCCAAAGCTGAAAACCCGAATTCTTCGTTCGACGCTTTTGCCGAGAAAACTCGCACAGAAAATGAACAGCATACCGGCAGCCTGCAGCATGGTGGGCGGTCGAATCAGAAAGGGGGGCCCTCGAACCCGCGGAACACGCTGTACAAACTCCCAGTTAAGTAAACGTTTACCATTCCGCCTGGCTTATTGCAAGTAACTTCCCTCTCCCGGTGTTTGCTCCACGGCCTCTGTATACCAGGTTGGCGAGAACCTGGGATAGCGTATACTTAGGGCAACCATCCCCACTGCGGACGAGGACTTGTGGACATTCGCGACGTCGCAAGAAGGGCAAGGGTATCGACTGCTACCGTATCGCGCACTGTCAACCAAGTCGCGACGGTGGATGCCCAACTGGCCAAGCGCGTATGGAAGGCCATCGAGGAACTTGGATACTACCCGAACCGCTCGGCGCGCGCCTTGGTATCCGGAAGAAGCCACGTCTTTGGATTGATCGTTTCCGAAATCACAAATCCATTTTTCCCAGAAATTGTCCAGACTTTCGAGAACCTGGCTGTCGAACATCATTACGAAATTCTTCTCACTTCCACCGTCCATGATCCAAAGCGCATGGAGCTTGCCGTCCGCCGAATGATTGAAGGGCGGGTGGATGGCGTTGCCATCCTTACGTTCGGCATGGAAGACAATTTGCTCGAACACCTCCGTTTCCGCAACTTGCCTCTCGTCTTCGTCGATATCGGCCCGAAAGCGCCGCGCGTCAGCAACATTCGTGTCGATTACGCGGATGGAATTCGACAGGCCGTGCAACATCTCGCCGCTTTGCGGCATGAACGGATCGCCTTTGTCACCGGCCCTCTCCGGCTGCGATCCGCAGTCGCGCGCCGCGATGCATTTGAAGCTGCAATGCGCGAGATTGGATTACCGGTCAAGCCTAGCTTTGTCGTCGAAGGAGACCACCGGCTGGAGGGCGGCAAAATTGCGCTCCAAAAGCTCTGCGAACTCCGGGAACGCCCGACAGCTCTCATGTGTTCGAACGACATGACCGCAATTGGCGTGATGAGAGAAGCCTTCGAGCTCGGCATCAAGGTACCGCAGGACCTCTCGGTGATCGGGTTTGACGATATTCGCATGGCGGAGTTTATGACTCCCCCACTGACCACCATTCAAATGTCTCAGTCGGAATTGGCTAGGCTCGCGTTCGAAGCCCTGCTCAAGGAAGTGAAGAGAGAGAATCCGTCTCCAGATGGCAGTGAGTACACACTCAGGACGCATCTGGTTCTGAGGAGCTCCACCATGTTTTCCCCGCAGCACAATCAGGCGAAACCACGCTCGAATTCAAAACGAACCGGTCGCACGGCGGCAAAGCCGCGAGACTGACAATCGTGTTGGCGAGGCCGACGGCGCCGGAAGAAGGAAGCGGTGCTTCCCGGGGTATTTTCCTAGCGCCGTCAGCAACTCAGAATGATATTCGAGCGATGAGCTGAATCTGCCGCGCCGGCAGGGCGGATGTTACTTGTCCGAACGTGTGGTCCGCCATGTTGCCATCCACCGGACCCAAGTTGGCATGATTGAAAATGTTCAGGAAATCGAAACGCAGTTGAAGATTTCCTGCCTCGCCCAGCCACGGCAAGTGCGTGTTCTTGGCGACGCTGGCGTCCACGTTCACCATGCCTGGGTTGCGGTAACAGTTGCGCGGTTCGCTTCCTTGCGTCAGAGGAGCAGGCGCCGAAAAATCGGAAGCCGCAAACAAGCCCTTTTTGTAGGCGCTGCGGCCGTAGGAAACGTTGCAGCCAAAACTGGGTGCATTGGGAATGTCATAGTTGGTGCCGTCCGCATTGTAATCCCCGCCGGACAGCAGATTCCCGCCGTTAACTACCCAGAATGGAGTACCGCTTTGAGCCACGATGATGCTGCTCAGCGACCATCCTGCCGTCAACACTTTCGCAAAGCCGCTCGAGAAACCGGGCAGCGTGTAAATACCCGAGAGCGAGAAACGGTTCCGGACATCCCAGTTCGCGTCACCCCAATAGTGGAAGTAGGCATTTTGATCCGGAATGTTCAGACCAGCATCCTGGTCAAACCGCGTGTTGGCCTCTGGAAAGTCCATGGCATGAGACAACGTATAGGACGCCTGGAAATTCATGCGCGCCGTCGGATTGCCTCTCAGGGTAAGGATCATGGCGTTGTACGTTGCGCGGTTGTTATTGGTCACATAGTTGATGGTCCCAAAATTGGGGTTCAACCGGTTGATTTGCTCGCACTCTTGATTGGGGTTTTGCGCCGTGGGACACGGCACCAAAACAGCTCCTCCGGCGTACCGATTTTCGTCCGCTCCAGTGAGCCCGTCATAGGAACGCGAACCCGAGTAACTGGCGCCGGCAACTAACTTCCACGGGATCTGGTGCTCCACACCAATGACGTAGTTGACCGCCAAAGGAGGCACCATGTTCCGCGCAAGAGCCCAGACGTTAGACTGTACGCCGGTTATGCCTCCCGCTGAATTCAGTGAACCCGCCGGAATGGGAGGTAGCGGGAAGTTGTAGGGATAACTGCCGGAGTTCGCCAAAGCGAAATAGTTGCCAAGAGGCGTCGTAACTCCGTTGTAGGTAACCGTGTTCGTAAACGTCGTACCGATAAGGCCCGGAGGGTTGGTGCGCATTTCATCAACGCTTTGACCCAGCGCGACCCAATCACGATAAACACCGACACCGCCGCGGATGCTCCACTTGCCTGTTTTCGTCGGATCCCACGCAAATCCAAAGCGTGGACTCCAGTAGTTGCTTTGGCTGCCGGAAAACACTCCGTTCACGGGACCTACTGTGGCGGTGGCAATTTGTTGTGCGAGTGTGCTGCCGCTGCCTAGGAAGAGGGTGTTGAATCGGAAGCCGCTGTTGCCCCAGGCAGTGTGATTCGTAAAGTCGTCCCACCGCAAACCAAGAGTAAGAGAAAGATTTGATTTGACCTTCCAGTTGTCCTGTGCAAAGAAGCCGAAAGGATTCGTTTGACCGCCGAACACAACCTTCCCCGCTTGCCCCGTCAAGGGGTTATAGGCACTGAAGGTGTACTGATAGACGTTGTCTTGGACCAGGTCAAAAAGCGTGTTAAACGACAGTGTCGGCCGAACATTGACGGGAGTGAAGTCACCATGTTCGATCGCGTGATCGCCGTTGTAGCCGAACTTAAAAGTGTGAGCGCCGTGAACCCAGCTCAAAATCGCGCGCCAGTTGTAGTTCGGCCCACGATATTCTCCAGGGCCCCAGCCGCCGCCAACATTAAAGCCCTGCGTTCCATCGTTGATGTTGATGATGGGAACTCTCAGGTTGGCATCCTGACCATTCGCTCCGCCGACGCTGGCAAATGCAAATCCTCCCTCCGCAAGCAACGTCGAGGAGAAGGTATGCGTGTAGTCGATGTCCGCATAGCGGTTCCGCATGATGTCCTGTGAACTCAAGCCGGCGCGGGAAGCCAATTCGCCGATATTGAACGAATCGTTGTAATAGCTCAGGTAGACCCGGTCTCGGGAAGTGGCGTACCAGTCGCCGCGAAAGTTGTACTGCGTTGCGTTATAGACCGGAGCCGCGGAAAAACTTCCGTAGTTGAGTACCGGGAGATTGCAGGCGATCGTCACGCTGGTCGTGACGGGGATCGTGGTCTGTCCCGCTGCGCAACCGGCCTTTCCATAATAGTAGTTGCCGGCGGATTCCGTGCTGCCGTTGGAGATCAGGTACTTCGCCGGGTAGAGGCTCAGGACTTGTGTTCCAGTTGTGTTTGGGAAATTTTGCGTGGCCCACGAATCAAACTGGGAGGTTTCCCAATAGGTAGAAGTACTTCCGGAGCCTGCCAAACTTGTGGATGTCGGCGTCTTCGACCACAACGATTCTACGTCCGCAAAAAAGAACAGCTTATTTTTGATAACCGGACCACCGAGCGCCGCGGACACATCCTTCCGCTGGAAACGCACGGGCGCAAAGAAATCCGGATTCGCCTGAAGATCCTGGTTCGTATACAGCAAGCTTCCCGTGCCATGAAATTGGTTTGTGCCGGACTTTGTGGTGACTTGAACCAGCACCGAGCTCCCCAAGGCGTTCTCCGCATCCCATGAGTTTGCCTGCAGCGAGATCTCCTGCACCGCATCCGGAACGGGCGAAAGAATCAGGTTGCCGTTCTGCACCGGACTCGTGACGTTCATGCCGTCCACATAGACGACGTTCCCCGTATAGCTGCGCCCGTTAGCGCTGATTTGCGGTGTTTGCGTGCCAAAATTGTCCGAGCCGCCGCCAGGAGAAGCTCCCGCGCCGCGTGTGCCCGTACCCACGACACCGGGAGTAACGCTCAGCGTATCCCACAGGTTTCGGTTGAGTTGAGGAAGTTCCAATACGGTGTGTGCGTCGAGCGTCGCCTGCAGGCGGCTGTCGTCGGGGTCGATCACCTGTGCTTGTTCCGTCACAACTGCCGTCTGGGTCACGGAAGCAACACTCAAGGTAATATTCACACCTTGCGTTTCAGCAGTGCCAAGTGTGAGATCCACTTCTTTGATCTGCAGGCCTTTGGCCTCGGCTCGCACCAGATAGTGACCCGGCGCCAAGCTTGGAAAGCTGTAGTTCCCGGAACTGCTGGTAGTGGTGGTCTGTTCAATGCCGGTATTTACGTTGCGCAGCACGACACGCGCTTCCTGGATCGCGGCGCCGCTCGAGTCGGTTAAAACCCCTTGAATGCTACTGCTATATTGCGCGTGGCAAAAGGTTGCGCAAAGGCAAGAGAGAAGGAGCACGAGAAACACACGACCCGAAGATCTGCTCACAAAGCCTCCTGTGGCGCGGGTGACGCACCAGGCACCCCACTCGATGGAACCATTGGCCCGCTGAAGAAAACGTCCATTCCAAGTTGGAGCAAACGTTTACTCAATTGCCCCGCAGGGTACATCCGTTTTTGCGATACTGTCAAGAGAAAATCTCCATGCGCCCGCTCGTTTTCGAAGCGTTTGGCTGTCGGTTTTCATATTCGGCCACGTTCGGGGTTTGCGGAACCCCGCGGAGGATGCCCTTTGCGCCACAGTTCAGAAAACGCTTTCTTTCGGTATCGATAAGTTCACTTACACGCTGCTCAAACGATTCAGTCGGCGATCATTCGGGTATCACCAGGAGATTCGAACGAGCGAGAGACTCTGCCTCGGCATCATAAAACGCAGGTGTAGTGTTCCGCCCTCAATCACTTGCCACGATGGAGATTCAAGCAGTTGCAGTTGGCCGGCGGCCTCGAGTTTCATGTATTCCGCGGGCGGTGGCGATGGCGGCGAGCCCATTCTCTTCCATTCCGTGTAGGAGTTACTGTGTTCGGCATCCACCCGGAAATGTTCGACAAGTGCGCGTGAAATTCCGTTTGGTAGTTCGCCAACAAGCAGGTTCACTTGAGACGCGGGAGCCGGAAGATCATCATCGTGGTAGTTCCAAAGCAGAATTGTCGTTTCGTTTCTGCCGCGGCGCGTGGCGAGAGCGTTTACGTCATTGGCGTCCCGCACTCCGGAAACGAGAATTTGCGCGGATTGCAGCGCACCCGAGCTCGTCGCCGCAACCCGCTCTTGCCCCAGGAGCCCGAACATCCGAAACGCATTCAGCACCGGCTTGTCGATGCCGTTAGTGGCGAGTTCTCGAAACCCAGCGAAGTAGGGCTGGCCTTCGAATTCGAAGGCCCACGTCACCACTCCTTCCAGCAAAACCTGTTCCTGACCCGCCAACTCCAGCGTGCGGCTCAACGCTTCCGCCGTATAGCAGGCATACAACGGCCCATTTCGATACGAATTCTGAGGATTTTGCTGCGCCGAACATGCAGCGCATCCCTCCGGATCCCATTCTCCCAACACGATCGGAATGTGCTGCCATTCCGGAACCGACGCCACAATCTCAAATCCCTTCTGGATCGACGAGAGTTGGGCAGCCAATCCCATCTGCACGTGATCTGATATCCATTTCGGAGAACCCTTGGGGTGAAACGAAATGAAGTCGAGGCGAGTGCCCGTCTTCCCGTTCGCATAATTTTTCTGATGCGTGCAATGCTCAAGGAAAAGCCGCAAAAATTCGGCGGCTCGCGGTGAAGCGGCGCCCGTCGTGTCGGGTCCTCCAATTCTGGCGTCGGGAAATGCTTTTAAAACGGCGTCGACTGAAAAATCGTAGAGTTTGAGGAATTCCTCCGGGGTGCCCTTCCAATACCCAATGTCCGGCTCGTTCCACACTTCCCACAGCCAGGTCTTGAGAGCTTCTTCGCCATATCGGCCGCGCAGATGACTCACGAATTGAAAAATCAGCTGCGACCATTTCTGGTAGTCTTTCGGCGGATAAGCCCAGCCCGTATAGATCGCGTTCACCGGACCGTTCGGGAAGTTATGGCGATAAGGTTCCGGATGTGTGGAGAGCGCCTGCGGCATGAAGCCAAGCTCGACGAGTGGTCTTACGCCCGATGCAGTGAAGGTATCGAAGATGCGATCCACAATCGCCCAGTCGTAGACCGGATTTCCCGCCGCATCTTCAGTGTAGACGTTCGTGGAACCCCACTTGAGCGAAGCGGATCCGTCTCCGGTCGTAAGCAAATTGTGCACGCGGACATATACTGGTTGAGGACTGAGCGCCGCCAATTCCCTGAGGAGTTTCCTTCCGTTTCGAGCATAAGTGTAATTCGGTTCGTCATATCCGAAATAGCCCCAGACGGACGGAAATCCTCCTTCGACTTTGTCGTAGTTCACTTGAATGGATACTTCCGGTGGAGCTCCTTGCGGCCGGATACGACCATCCGCACAAAGAAGCAACATACTGGCAAGGACGCTGCGGATAAGAAGCTTCCTCCGAACGCGATGGTTATCCGTCTGCACTGTGTTATCTAGGTTCTGTGATCGCCAACGTTTGATTTTCGTGAATGGCTGTCGTCAGTGCTTGTTTGCGCCCGGAGGGCCAGTCCACTTCAACGCGATCAATCGTCTTGGTATTACCCAAGCCGAAATAAAGCGGCAGGACGCTCTGTGACAAATATCCCGATTTTCCGTCGTTGTATCTGGAATACGTTCGCCCGCCAGCGTAGAGACGGACCGTAGCTCCGAGCCCGTTTCGATTCGAAGCCGTTCCATTAAGAACAATCTTGAGCCAGTGAATCTGTTTTCGCTCGGACAAGTTGCTGATCAGGATTTGCGGCGCGGAGTTAAAATCGTTCGTCACGATGTCCAAATCGCCGTCATCGTCGAGGTCAAAGATGGCGGCAGAACGGCTGGAGCGCGGCGACATGATAATGGATTTACCGCTCTGCCCGACGCACACCTTACTGTCGAGCTTGATTTGCTCCTGCACTTCTTTCGGATCTGAACAATCGATCTCAAACCACCGCGTGTAAAGCTCCTTGCGTGGCTCAATTCCAAGCACAAACTCCGCATCCACAAACTTCTTGCCGACTTCATTCAAAAGCAGCGAGTTTATTCCGTAGCGATAGGGATAACTCATTCCGGCCGCGACGAAGACGTCCTCCCAACCATCCGCGTTTAGATCTCCAATACTCGGCCCCCATGGCCAATACGTCTCTAACCCCAAGCGATCGGAGATTTCCTCGAATTTGCCGTTTCCCAGATTGTGGTAGAAAGCGTTGCCGAAAATATACTCGGCTTTCTTGCCCTGGATGTAGTTCTCATCCCACGTGACATCCGATTTCAATTTTTCATTCTCTGGGCCGGGCTCCTGACTCATATCCGAATGCATATCCGCGATGAATAAGTCCATTCGCCCGTCGTTGTCGAAGTCGAAGAATTTCAACCCCATCGCGCCCCACGGGGTTTTTGGAAAATACTCGTTCGTCTTTTCGATAAACGTCTGCCCGCCAACATTTTCGTAATAATGGCTGTGGCCCTGCATATTCAGAAAGAAGATTCCGGGCCGACCGCTTCCGCGCAAATCGGCGAAACTCGCCTCACCGCACCAACCGTGCGGACGCAGCCCGACCTCTGCCGTCACATCCTTAAAGCGGTTGTGTCCCAGGTTCTTGTACAAGACCGGATATTCGTATCGTTCCGGATAAAGATGCCCGGAAAACGCGCCTTGAATTCCGACGTATTCGCCGTCTGGTCCTCTTTCATCCGTCGTGTATTTGCCTACATTGCAGACCAGCAGATCGACCAAGCCGTCGTTATCATAGTCGAAGAAAAAGGCGCCCGAAGAATGCGCCACCAAACTGAGCCCTGCCTCTTGGGTAATGTCCTTAAAATGGCCAAGACCGTCGTTTTCAAAAAGCGCGTTTCCTCCTCTGACAGTGGTCACGAACAAATCCTGATCTCCGTCGTTGTCGATGTCGGCAAACGCGGCGGCCACGCTGATTCGGCCCGACAAGGCCACACCCGCTTCCTGAGTAATGTTCTGGAACTTTCCTCCGCCGAGGTTTTTCCAAAGCTCATTTCCGCCAACTTGGTTCGCGAAAAAGATATCGTACCGGCCGTCCCCGTCGACGTCCGCGATGGCGACCCCATTGCCGTGGTCGTAGTGGCCCATCCGCATGTGCTTCGTCGCATCGTCCACCGCATGGTGAACGAAAGTGATTCCACTTTCCTTCAGGCGGTCGGTGAATTGAAAGTCATGGAAGACTTTGAATTGTTTCGCCTCTTCGATTTGGGCTCTCTTTCGAGCGGGCAGAGACTCCGCCCCGATATCCTCTGTGGGATAGCGCAGACGCGGCGGTGTGTCATTCCGAGCGGTCAGCGGAACCGCCAGTGCGACGGCAAATACCATGAGCGTCACCGCCGGCAGTTCGCTTCTACTTCGCGCCATGTTAGAAATGCTTTCCCTGGGGAAAACGTTCCCCTGACTTATCGCTGGATCGGTCGGCACCGTCGCCGGCGTATTGTAGCTTTGGCCCGGCAAACCGAGCAATCGTTTTCTCATTTTCGCGCCCGGAATACCGGGTGATAATGAATGAGATGCGTATCTCGAAGACACTCTACCTGGCAGGGATCTGCTTTCTACTCTCGGTGCCGCTGTTCGCTCAAGCAGATCGCGATCCAACTGCCAGCATCGCATCGGCGCTGTCGGCAAAGGAATTCGACAAGGCTTTGGCCTTACTCCAGCCCGCCCTCAAGCAATCGCCTCAAAACCCCAAACTCTGGACGCTGCAGGCGCTGGCACTCTCTGGAAAGGGGGACCCAAAAGGAGCGCTTACCGCGTATCAGACCGCTTTGAAGATTTCGCCAGAATTTGTGCCCGCACTCGAAGGTGCGTCACAAATCGAATACAACGCTGGCAGCCAAAATGCTGTTCCTCTCCTGAATCGTTTGCTAAAACTGCGGCCCGACGACCCCATTAGTCACGCCATGCTCGCTGTCTTAGCCGCCAAAAAGGGCGACTGCAACCAGGCAATCGAGGATTTCGCTTTGATCGGTTCGCTGCTCGATTCCCAGCCGCCGCTTCGGGACGAGTATGGCGCGTGCCTGTTGAAGCTCAAGCAAACCGATAAGGCGATTTCGCTCTATCAAAGGCTTGTCGAACGGATTCCCACGGACAATGAGGCGCGCTATCAGTTAGCCGCCGTCCAACTGGTCGCGGAAAAACCCAAAGACGCGCTCGACACTCTCGCTCCTCTGCTTCAAGTCGACAAGCCCGACGCCAAAACGCTGGAACTTGCGTCCGCCGCCTATGAAGGCACTGGAAACACGCAAATGGCTGTCCACACGTTGCGGCAGGCGATTGTCGCCGACCCACACAATGTGGATCTCTACCTCGACTTCGCCGCCATGTCCATGGACCACCAGTCGTATCAAGTAGGCGTCGACATGGTCAACGTTGGACTTCAGGCGGAATCCAAAGCGGCTCCACTCTACGTCGCCCGCGGTGTTCTCTACGTGCAGCTCGCAAAGTACGACGAAGCACTGGACGACTTTGAAAAGGCCGAACTGCTCGAACCGAATCAGGCGCTCGCTTCCGTTGCGAAGGGATTGGAACAGGCGCAGACGAACGATTGGGACAAAGCTCTGCGAACGGTTCGGTCGAAGTTAGCAAGCAAACCGAACGATCCTTATCTACTGTACTTGCAGGCGGATATCCTCGCCCAGTCCGGGCCAGAGCCAGGGACACAGAATTTCCAAACCTCGATGCACTCGGCAAAACGTGCGGTTGCTCTGCAACCCGACCTGATTCCCGCTCGGGACCTGCTCGCCAAGCTTTATTTCCAAGCCGGACAAAATCAATTGGCCATCGACGAGTGTCGCGAAGCGCTGAAGCTCAATCCGAAAGACCAGACGGCTCTGTATCACCTGATCCAGGCTCTTCGAAAGGCCGGAAACCAGCAGGAACTTCCCGCTTTACTCAAACGCCTCGCCGAGCTTCGCGCCGAGAGCACGAAAGAAGAGAGAGAACACAACCGCTACAAATTGGTCGAGGCCGAAAGCTCGCAACCCTAGCTCTTCGCTCGGAATATGATCGTTCCCTAACTTGATAGACGCTTATCGGCTTCCGACACGGAATTAGGCGTCTGCGATCCGCGAACTGGCCTCGTCTCGGATCCACCTGCCTTCCGGCTCGTCTTCGGGCGGTTGAATATCTGGATTCTGCATAATTTCTCGCGCACAGGTGTTCCACCGGAGAGTAGCGTCATCGTTACTCGGCGGACTGAAGTTGGCGGCTTTTTCGTAATAGCTCATTGCCTCGCGCAGCGCATGATAAGCGGCTGTCGCGCCTCCTCGGCCTCCCTGGTGAATGTTCGCATGGCCCAAGCGCTCCCAGATGATGCCCGCATAGTAGGCCCGCTCGTAGTCCCCTTGGATTCGGGAAAGCACTTCTTGCGCCGCTTTCGCGTTCACGTTCGTCTGAAATTGATCGGTCCGCGTGAGTAGCAGTGAAATGAGCGCCTGCTGGTGATCCGGCGCGACAGCCAGAATATCGAGGCAAATACTTTCCGCAAGGCGCGGCTCATTCAGAAGCCGGTAGCGCTCTACTCTGGCCAGCGCCTCCGGGATGCTTTCGGCCGAGATGGATTTCAATTTGAAGTACATAAAAAAACTCCTACGCTTCAGTGCTGCCGAATACTCTAAACAATTTCGTCAACGGGTCGAAGAAACGGTCCACGACGCGCTCCTTCAGCGGAATGATTGCATTATCGGTGATGGTGATTGACTCGGGACACACCTTCGTGCAGCATTTCGTGATATTGCACAGCCCGATTCCGAACTGCGTTTTCAGCGCCTCCAGCCGGTCGGCCACATCCAACGGGTGCATTTCGAGCGCGGCCGCATAAACCAGGAAACGCGGGCCGATAAATTGATCGTGCATGTGATGATCGCGCAAAACGTGACAAACGTCTTGGCAAAGGTAGCATTCGATGCACTTCCGAAACTCCTGCACCCTGTCCACATCTCCCTGCGCGATTCGCCAGGTCCCGTCCGGCGCGTCAGGCTTCCGCGGCTGGAATTTGGGAATCCGTTGTTTCACCGCGTAATTCCACGATACATCCGTCACCAGGTCCCTCATGTGCGGAAATGCTTTCATGGGCTCGACGGTCACCGCTTGATCAAGCGCAAGGGTATTCAGTCGCGTCATGCACATGAGCTTCGGCATTCCATTGATTTCTGCCGAGCAGGAACCGCATTTCCCCGCCTTGCAATTCCAGCGAACTGCCAAATCTCCAGTCTGTTCGGCTTGAATTTTATGAACGGCGTCCAGGACCACCATGCCAGACGCGATTTCGGTAGTGTAGTCCTGAAATGTTCCTTGGCCCTTCTCACCGCGCCAGATTCGAAACGTCGCCGTCGCCATCACTTCATCTCCTCGATGATTTGTTTCAAGTCTTCCCGCATCGCAGGAATTGGTTCGCGAATCAGTTGTACCTCGCCATCCGAGCCTTTCCGTGCCACGATATTGAACGATCCGAATTTGTCGTCCTTGGATGGAAAGTCCTCGCGGAAATGCGCACCCCGGCTTTCTTTACGGTCCAGCGCCGCCAGTGTCACAATTTCAGAAACCGTCAGCAAGTTGCGCAGATCGAGTGCGGTGTGCCAGCCCGAGTTGTATTCCCGGTTTCCGCTCACACTCACTCGCTCGCTCGTCGCTTGCAATTCTCGAATACGGTCAAGAGCTTCCAACATCTCGTGCTCGTGGCGCACGATCCCGACGAGATCCTGCATCAAGCTCTGCAGTGCGTGCTGAATGGCATATGGATTCTCGGAACGTCCTGGCTCGAACGGTTGCAGCGCCCATCGTTCCGTTGACCCAAGGTCGTCGGAACTCACCGCGCCCAAAGAATTTGCCTTGGCGAACCCAGCAGCGTGTTCTCCCGCGCGCTTGCCAAAAACCAACAAGTCCGAGAGCGAATTTCCGCCCAGCCGGTTCGCGCCGTGCAAGCCGGCCGCGCATTCTCCCGCCGCAAACAGCCCGGGAACGTCCGACATCTGGGAATCGGCATCGACCTTCACTCCGCCCATCATATAGTGCGTCGTCGGACCCACCTCCATCGGCTCTTTCGTTATATCAATGTCCGCGAGTTGCTTGAATTGATGATACATACTCGGCAGCTTCTTCTTAATGTGCTCTTCCGCGTGTGAAATCTTTTCCTTTATCCAGGCGATGTCCAGGAATACGCCGCCATGCGGGCTTCCGCGTCCTTCTTTAACCTCCCGCCGAATGCATCGAGCCACATGATCGCGCGTCAACAGCTCGGGTGGGCGTTTCGCGTTTTTATCCCCCTGCGTGTACCTCCACCCTTCCTCTTCGGAATCTGCGGTCTGGTTCACGTACAGTGGCGGAATCTCCTTGAACATAAATCTCTCGCCATCCTTGTTGCGAAGCACGCCACCCTCGCCGCGCACTCCTTCCGTGACCAGAATTCCCTGCACGCTGGGCGGCCAGATCATCCCCGTCGGATGGAACTGCACGAATTCCATATCCATCAGCGAGGCCCCCGCTTGGTAAGCGAGCGAATGACCATCGCCTGTATACTCCCAGCTATTGCTCGTAACTTTGTAGGCCCGTCCAATTCCTCCCGTGGCCAGAACTACCGCCTTCGCGCGGAACAAATGGAACCGTCCGCGTTCGCGGTCGTATCCAAACGCCCCCGAAAGGCGATCGCCATCCTTTAACAACTCAAGGATGGTGTGCTCCATGAAAACATCTAGTCCCAGGTGGATTCCGTGGTCCTGAAGCGTGCGGATCATTTCAAGGCCTGTCCGGTCGCCCACGTGCGCCAGCCGCGGGTAACGATGCCCGCCAAAATTCCGTTGCAGGATGCGTCCGTCGCTCGTGCGATCGAAGAGCGCCCCCCAGGCTTCCAATTCGCGCACGCAAGCCGGCGCCTCCTTGGCGTGCAGTTCCGCCATGCGCCAGTTATTCAGGTATTGTCCGCCACGCATGGTGTCCGAAAAATGGACGCGCCAGGAATCCCTGTCGTCGACATTCCCCATCGCGGCCGCAATGCCGCCTTCAGCCATGACCGTATGGGCCTTACCAAGCAAAGATTTTGTGATAACCGCAACCTTCACTCCCGCTGCCGACGCCTCCACAGCCGCTCGCAGCCCGGCGCCTCCCGCTCCAATCACCAAAACGTCGTGCTCGTGCGTGATGTACTCGGCCACTAGAAAATCCTCCAATCTGTCCACACTCCCATAGAGCACATCCGCACGTACAAGTCGCTAAGTGCCACGGAAAAAAGGCTGCACCATGCAAAAATCATGTGACGCCTGTTCAGGCAGCTAACACAGTCGTAGACCTTCTGGCGCGTGGGCGCCCCGGACAGCCGGTCACGAAAGCCTCCGACAAGATGACGAAGGGAATGGCAACCGAAGGTGTAGCAGCTCAACAACACGACGTTCGTCAGCAGCACCAGCGTGCCAACTCCTACGCCAAACTTGCCGTCGAACCACAGCGCATTCCACACGTCACGCGCCAGAAGCACAAGAAACAGCAAGGCCAGATACAGAAAATACCGGTGAATATTCTGGATGATTAAAGGAAAGGATCGCTCACCGATATAAGTCTTCCTTGGCTCGCCCACCGTGCACGACGGAGGATCCGCCCAAAAAGCTTTATAGTACGCGCCGCGATAGTAGTAGCACGTCACTCGAAAGCCGCCGGGGGCCCACAGAATCAGAACGGCCGCCGTAACCCAGGCCGGTATCCAGCTTGGTTTCGCGCCCAACCACGCTTCCTTGGATCCCAACAGTTCCGGCGAATAAAACGGCGAAAGATAGGGCCCGAATCTGAAGTGCTGCCCTTGCAACGCCGCCCATGTGGAGTAAACGATGAAGGCGGAGAGTCCGAGGAAAACAAAAAGCGGTTGCACCCACCAGTTATCGACGCGACGCGTCTGGCCAAAACCCGAGCGCACCAGTGGCACATCTATCTGAGACATTAGGCCTCCTCACCTCGCTCGATGGATTTCCACTTCTACCTTAAGACCGTCTGACCGCATTGTCATAATTATTCCCGAGTCCGGGCGCGACGGGCGAGTGCATTTGGAGAGTGAAAATGGTCTCCCGAAGTTCAAAGCTAGTCTCATCCACAGCGGTTTCGAAATGCAGAGATTACTCTGTCCAGCCGCCGAGCGCCAGCCCCAATCTTCCTGAATTCTAACGCTCTAGGAGCCAACATAAAGCTGAAACGGCGCCCAATAAAATGGCTTGCGGAAAACAGTACTGCCATTTGATTTGAGAATGAAGAGTTTTGCTTGACGGAGCGCGGTGGCTGGATTTTCGCCCCGGTCCAGGCTTCGATACATTGCGTCCATCAACTCTGGAGTTGCCGACGCATCGCTCACATCCCAAAGCGAAGCCACTACATTTCGCGCCCCGGCGCGCAAAAAAGCCCAGGACAGGCCCACGAGTCCTTCGCCCGCATAAGCGCGCGTACCCGCTCCATTGCAAGCGGAAATGGTGACCAACTGCGCCTTCAGCCGATGCGCGACAATATCACGGGCATAGAGCTTGAAGCTGTCTCCTTCTTTACTCAGGATGACGGCGGACTCTAGCGGACGTGTATGGCTGGCCGTGCCATGAGTTACGAAATGCAGGTAGGTGAAGCGCTCCGGGTTGCTCTGTAGATACGCCACAGCGGTTGCTCCCGCACCCTGGAGTACCTTACATTGCCCGGCAGGGAAATGCCCGGCAATCTTTCTCATTTCGTCAGGGGCCTCCGCCAACGGTGGATACTCCCGGTTGGGCGAGTTTGGATTTCCAACCAACAGCATTGATTTCTGCGTTGGAGAGGAAGAATTCGTTGAGGCGGAAAGTAGTTTCAGCGAGCTTCCGGTAGAAAGGGTGACGTCCTCCATCCAATAGTGTGGCGTCGGATTCGAAACAATGAGCGTTTCGAAATTCAAGCCATAGAGGCTTTCCGACGGAAGCAAAATGACCGGCGAATCCTTGACAATCAGCTTTTTCGCCGGCTCCACAAGAATTGTATAAAGCCGCTTCCCTTCGGGACTCTCTTCACCGAGAACATCGTGCATTTCCGTGATGGCTTGCCGGTACGTCTTTACTTCCTGTTGCACCTCTGCCGCTGGGGGCAACCGGAAGACTTCTGTCGACCTAGGCGTTACTGCCCAGAGATAAGAATGGCTTTCACCCATCCAATAACACAACAATGTCGCTTTCAACTGTTGCGCGATGCGCTGCGGCTCAATCTTCGGCTGACCCTGAGCCGAGCTGCTCGAGCGGCCCGCCAAGCCCTCCTCGAGCGTCACCGCCCTGCTTAGATCCGCGATTTCCAGAGCCTCTTTTACGCGCGCGTGACCCAGCAGGAATTCCATGTAGTCGCCGTAAACAGAAATGGATTTAGACAAGAACGCCAGCCGAAGTTCTTCCGCTCCGGAGGCGGAACGCGCCTTGTCAATCGTGGTGAGCGCTTGCCGAAACTCCCGCTCCGCGTCGGCGTCTCGCCTCTCCATCATATAGGTCTCCGCCAAACGGTCTTGCGCCTGCCATCTCTGGGCCGCTGTGGCCGAGGAGTCCTTGATGACGGCATTGAAGGAAGATTCGGATTCGCGGTACTGCTTTCTTGTTTGTTGCAACCTGCCCGTCACCAGAAACGAATAAAGTTCCAAGGAGCGGTCAGGATACTGCCGTGTGAATTCCGTTACTTTGTTCTGATTCTGCTGTGCAAAGTCGAGTTCTCCGGTAGCCAAGCCCAGTTGCGCCAGGCTTTCGAAGCAATCCGCCATTGCGGCCCTGTCCGTGGTAGACGTGGCCAAGGCCAGAGCCTGCTGATAAGCCTGTTTCGAGAGTTCGTAATCGCGTTGCTGGTAGTGGGCGATACCTGTGTTGAGCAGCACATCAATCTGAAGGCGCACCATTCCGGCCTGTTCCGCGGCCGCGCGCGCCTGACCGAGCAAATCGAGCGCCTGCTCGTATTCCCCCATCTCCAGGTAGCTCCAGCCAATATTTCCCAGAATGATGGCAACGTAACTTCTCGCATCGATCGCTTTGGCCTGCTCGAGCGCCTCAAGATTCCATTCGAGTGATTCGTCGTAGTGCTCCTGTCGAGTAGCCAAAAGGGCCAGATTCCCGAGCGACGAAGCCTGCAGAAATGGATTGTTCTGTACTCTCCCCTTCTCCAATGCCGCACGGTATTTCGAGCCGGCGATTTCAGACTGTCCCCTGGTCAGGGCTAGGGTTCCCTCTCGCAGCAACACATCTCCAACAAGCTCTGGATGTTTTGCCGCTGCCAGGGATTCAGCCTCGGAGAGAAACTTTTCAGCCTGCTCGAAATTGAGGCTATAGGCATAGGCGATCCCCAGGGTCATTTTGCGCCGGACGTCGACGTCCGTATCTTTGAGGTTTCCTGGGGGCTCGGACTGCAGCATCGCAAGACACTCTTGCGTGTGCCGTTGCTGCATGAGGATCTCAGCCTTGAGAGTGGCCAATTTCCAATACCAGTAGCCTGCGGAGGGCGAAAGCAATTGCAATCGGGAATCGACACTCTGCAGTGCCTGCTTCAGATCGCCGCGGTCCAGAGATAGCCGCGTCGCCGCATAGACGTCTGCGTCAGAAACTCGTCCCTGCCGGCCGCAGCTCGCGAAGGTTATGACCAGGCAAAAGCAAGTTAAGACTAAGGGAAAGGAGTGCCGTTGACGTTGCCCCCGCCGGCGGCAAGCTGTCCTTCGTGAGGCGAACCCAGCTTGAAGCGCATCATGCACACGACCTTGGCGCCCTGCAGGGAGATTACTTCGGCGATATAAATCTTCCCGAATTGCGGCACGGTAATCACATGGCCTTCGACCTCCACGCCGGGACACTTGACGTCGACGCTTTTGGCCAGTGAACAAATGACGACTCCGTTGGATTCGTCCGCTATTCTCCCTGATTTCTTGAGGCTTGCAACATTTTTGGACAAATCTGCGTGAGTCTTGTTCTTAAGAAACAGCTGGTGGTCGAGTTCGACCTTCACTTCGCAGCCAGCAATGCGCAGGTTATCAAACCGGCTCCCGAGCGCGATGATGTGGCCCTCTCGCTTCGCGGGATCGTGCTCCGACGTGAGACGGGCTATCACCCGATCGGCGGTCACGACGTCCAGAATGTTCAGTCCTTCAAGCGCTGCCGTAATGTGAGTCGTGTAGTGGCCATTCGAGTCCGTGCTGCCGGACACATGCGAATAGCCTCGCTCGAATCTCACCAGGTGATCGACCGAGAAATTCTCGACGTTCGCTTGGCCATTGCCTCCCGCGGGCGGCAGGGAAACTCCGGCTTGCACGTCGATCGAGCGCCTGACCGGCCGGATAAACTCTCCGCTCAAGGCGAATGCGTTGGCGTGATAAATGAAGGGAAGGCTGTTATTTGCTGCCATGGGGGACACTCCAAACGGGGTGCGATTTTACCTTCTAACTGGTTTTACCTAAAGACGATTCTCGACTACAAAAGTCAAGCGTTGAACTTCGCTGATGGCTGCACCCTGATTCTTTCGACTGTCGCCTACAAAAACCAAGTCATAGGTCCCGGGACGAACCTTGTCCCCGGCGATCGCCAAATGCAGTTCCTTGTTCGCTTCTTCGCCCTTGACGCCGAAAGTCAGGACTGTCTTTCCCGAAGAATCCAATAAAGAGCCCTGGTAAGCTTCAAACCTCTCGGCAGGCGTAAAGTCGAACACCAGGCCAAAACTCTCGCCCGCGCGAATTGATACTTTAGACGTAGTTTCGCCTCGAGTGCTTCCTTGCAGCCGGTAGGACGCTTCATAAAGCTGAGCGGATGGATGGTCCGCAGCGCGTTCTTTGAGCGACGGAATCGTCACAGCATTCTGAAAAAGAATGACGGCAGCCAACGCCGCGAAGACCGGAACTGCCACCGCCGGTCTCCGCCAGCTAAACCATCTGGGCCGGGCTGTACCCTTCCGCAGAGAGGCGGCTCGGGCATCGCCTTCTTCCTCAAAGACCATTCGTCCGGCTGTTACAAGCGTCGCCAGTGTCTTCACGTCGTTCGCGCACTCCAGACAGTCAAAGTAGTGCTCCTCAAATTGCTCGACCAGATCCTGAGGCAGCTCCCCAAGTGAGTATTTTTCAGCCGCGTTTAGTCGCACTACCTCTGCATGGTCCATAAGCATTCCTTAGAATAGTGCAGCCGGACCGAAATTCGTATCATCCGGTCCCCCCGGCCACGCGGTTCTGGCCCTCATTTCCCTCGGAAAAACTCGAACGGAAGCGCTCCTTTGCCCGGTGCAGCAGGACCCGAAGATACTCCCGTCCTACTCCGTACTCCTTGCAAACTTCATCTTTGTCCTTTTCTTCCAGAAAGATAGCGCGGAGCAAATCGCGGTCGCGCTGCTTCATCTCGCTCAGGATTTCTCGTACCTTCCTCTTGGCTTCCTCGGAGATCAACGCCCGTTCGAGGTCTACAATTTTCCCTGTCTTATCGAGGTGCTCTTGCTGCAAAGGCTCGGCTCTTTGCCAGTCACGTGCATTTTCCCGTAACACATTCTTGCAAACAGAGTTAACGAAGGCTCCAAAACGTTCCGGCTGACGAACCCCGCCATCGCGCCGTAGCACCGCAATGACCCGGGTAAGTGTCTCCTGGCGGACATCGTCCACTCGCTCGGGGGACAGATATCGGGCCCGCAACATCATCCCGAGGATTTGTCCAAAATAAGACACAAAATGCCGTTCAATTGCCGGCTCCCCATCCCTCAACTGGTCAACGTAATCCTTGTTAAATGCAAAAAGTTCCAAAATAGGCCCCTGATTCGAGTGGCGGGAGTATAACTTCTACTCTGCACTAGAGGCAATTGGACGATTCCCGCTCCGGAATGAAACGATTTCCGCGAATCCCTCACTACTTGGCTATGGGAGCCCAGCGCACTTGCCTGCGGTTCCATTTCATCTGAGGGACCGTCACCGCCCTCAGATCCTCCGGGGCGCGTCCTAAGCCCCTGATCTTAACGACGCGCCCTTCCTCTCGGAGGGAACCAGGCGACCAATGGAGGATCTGTGTTAAGCCAAGTTCAAGTCGAAACCAGACGGCCAAATACCTGGACCCGAATTCCCGTCGAATCCCTGCACTCTCCTCGGCAGGCGATCGAAGCGGCGCCAGATTGCTCGTTTACGGTGTTCTCGGAAGCCACAAGTCTCGTACCCCAAACCGCAAGCACGCGGGTTTACGCCCGCGGTTTGGAATTCGTTGCTCTTCCGGGCACTTCCGAAGAACTCCAGACGGCAATTCCTCTGGCGGTACGTGAGGCGGGGGAAAAGCGAGAAGGTTTCTGCGGCTGCATGGTGCTGTTCTCGGAGCAGGAAGCGCGCCTAGTAACCGTGATTACGCTGTGGACAGGAGAAAACCACGCAACGCGCTGCAACGAAGACGCCAACTGGCTGGCGAAACGGATCGAACCGTACGTTGATCGTTGGCTGCGCACCAGAAATTTCCATACCTTCCTTTCCACTCCGTGACATTTTTCGCTGCAGGACAGCAAACCGCAAAATCCGATCCTGTATTTCAATCCGGCATAACGACACGCGGGAAGCTTCGACAACAACGGGAGACCTGATAGGTATGGAAACAGCGATCGCTAAAGTGGCTTGCAAAACGCGTGGCTGCGCAAATTCAGCGGTAATCGCATTTTTGGGCAGGGATTTCTGCCTCGATCATTTTTTCTCCAGCTGCTATGAGCGGCTGGATCTGCTTGAGCCCATGATTCGCGCCCGCGCGCTCGATGTGGTGGAGGTCGAAGCCGCCCGGGCTTTCTTGCAGGAATGTTCGCATCGGGCGCTATTTATCTCCCTGCGCCACGCACCCCTGACGAACTTGGATCGTTCGCGCTTGCTGGAGATTTTGTTGTCTTGCGGAGATCTTGAACTGTTGTTGAGGAAACCGGGCCTCCCGCATTCGGCGAAAGGTGGCCACGAGCCACCAAATCGCTTCGCGGATGGGTCCAAACCCCAAAATGGCGACAGCCTCAGTCAAGGAAAAGAACCGCACGAGTTCAACAACAGAACCAGCGCGATTCCTCAGTTTTCCCCTTGCGAATGACTTGGCGGTATGTAGACGAGAGTTCGCAGGCCGTCACAATCAAAAAACGCCATTTGAGTGCGGCGCCATTGGCACCTTCTTCGCGGACTCCTCCACGCGCTGAAGAATCTTCTGCAGGCCTGCTTTCGAAATATATCTTCCATTCACGATGACCGCGGTCACTTTCTGGGTGTTGCGAATATCCTCGAGTGGATTGGCATCCAGAAACACCAGGTCAGCAATTTTCCCCGGTTCGATCGTTCCGAGTTGATCCTCCATTTGGAAGAATCGCGCGGGATTCAGTGTGGCTGTCTGTAATGCTTCGAAAGGAGTGAAGCCTGCCGCAACAAAACGTTGCAGTTCCTCGTGCAAACTGAATCCAGGAAAGATGTAGACGCCGGGAGGCGTATCCGTCCCGGCAAGAAACGGCACTCCCGCTTTATGGAGGAGGCGAACTACCTCCAGTTCTTTTTCGATGAACTTTTTGCGGGTTTCCAGGTCGTCGCCGTTAAACTCCTCTTTGACTTGCTCCGTAAATTTCCGCCACGTTTTTTCCTTCCAGTAAGCGGGAACATATTTTGCGCGGAGGTCTTTGCTGAAGTCAGTGACATCGATCAAGTTGCCGCCGCGTTCCCAGACGAGGGTCGGACACTGCCAGGTTTGATTCTTGGCGAGCAGTGCCGCCAGGGCAGTTGCGCGTTGCTCCTCGTAGCTGGCCAGAAACTTGGTTTCCGTTTTGTCGCCTTTCAGGAAATCGTCTTCCAAGGGAGAACTGCCTTCGAAGATGCCGATGAGATGTTCAAAGCTGTGCATGCCGGCATCGGACATTTCGCTGGCTCGCACAGAATCGGGCACGTGCCCTTCAAAAGGGATTTCCTGCTTGCGCGCTTCTTCGGCGATAGCAAAGACAGCATCCCGCGGAATTAATGACTGCAGCTTGATGAAGTCCGACCCGCTTTGCTTCAGCCGCGCGACGGCGCGCCGCCCGTCATCGGGCGTGGCTACGGCGATCGAACTCGGGAACCGCGGCTTTGGACCATCAAGCATCGGTCCCGAGGTCCTAATCCTTGGACCCAACATCCGCCCGCCCTCAATTTCATTCCTCCAGGACTGAACGGTCTCTAGATCGCTTCCCATATCGCGAACGCTGGTCACACCGTTGGCGACAAAAAGAGGCAGAGAAATTTCGCCTGCGCGGGGAAACCAGTCGCCAAAAGCGAGATGCACGTGCATGTCCCAAAGCCCGGGAATCAAATAGCCGCCACGAGCGTTCAGGATCGTCGGCGCGTTCCGCGGGTAGGGCGTTCCGTTCGTCGGCCCGACAACCTTTATGCGGTCCTTTTCGAGGATGACCACCTGATCGCGATGAATGTCGCCCGTGCGAACGTCAACCACGTTGACGCCGGTAATGATCGTCGTGTCCTGAAGCGACCCGTATTGCGCCACGGCCGGCAGGAATGTCACAAGCAAGACAATCGACAGGGCTACGACCAGAAAAAACATTGCCGCACGGAATCTCATGCGCGGCATTGTATCGAGGAACGCCATGAGAAACGAGGAACTCACGCGCGGAGTTTTTAAACAATCTTCACTAAATCGATTCAAGAGTGATAGTCTCCCAAACAACGCTTTCGACCGCCGGTAGGTACCTCCAAACGTCCTCCGCAGCCGCCTCCGGGTGCCGAAAGAAATCAAGACTTGTTGAAATAGGGGGATGTGATGAAGTGTCTGAAAGTGCTGCCTGCATCTTATCTGCTTTTCGCATCCGTCATGCTATTCACGGCGTTTGGACCGCGCGCCTATGCGCAAACCGAACCTGCAAGCCCCATTCTCTCCAAACGTTTGATCGCCGATTATGGTTATTGGAGCCGCACACAAACCCCGCCCTACAGTTCGGCTCAGATTCCCTTCAAGAAAGTGACTCACATCAACCATGCCGGTATGAGTTTCGATGCCAATGGCAATCTCATCGTGCCCTCCGGCTTTCTGGAGAAAGAGTTGCTCACCAAGGCGCACGACAATGGCGTCAAGGTGATGCTGCTTCTCGGCGGCGACTTTACGGGCCTGGAGTCTAGTACCGGAGGCCTCAGCGCCCTCCTGACCAACCTTTCCGCGTTCATTAAGGAATATGGCTACGACGGAGTCGACATCGACTGGGAATACCCTTCGAGCGACGCCGACACCGCGTTCTTTCACAGCTTGATGCTCGGTCTGCGTTCGATCCTGCCTACTCCGCAATACATCATCTCCGCCGACGTAGCCCCCTGGGGCGGCACAGGCTACGATTTTCCGGATACTAAGTTCATTGTCGACTATTTCAACATCATGACCTACGACTGCGCTGGCCCTTGGACCGACTCCGCGCAGCTCAACTCCGCGATTTACCCCGATCCCAACAATCCGGAACCCTACGACTGCGAACCCGGCGGCAGCGTCAAGGAAGCCATCGACATCTATGAAGGGTTACAAGTTCCACCAGCGATGTTGAACATCGGCACCCCGTTCTACGGCTACGTCTATCACAAGGTCAACGCACTGTGGGGTTCGTGCCCGAATGAAGACTGCTCGCATTCGGTGGATTCCCAAAACTATGGCACGTTCTTCAAACAGCGAATCAACGCAATGGGCTGGCGCACCTACTATGATCCCTACTCGCAGGTTCCCTACATGCTGAAGCAAGACGGCAGCGATGGATACATCACGTACGACGACCCATCGTCAACTTTTTATCGCGTCTGGTATACCGACTGGTCTCGCGGACTAGGCGGCACCTTCATCTGGGAGATCGACGCGGATTACGATGGCACGACGCAGGATCTGCTGGACGCCGCATATAACGCAAGCCAAGCGCAAACGCCGTAAGCTTGGCAGCTCGGTAGAAGTCAACGATGTTTTGAAAAGAGCCCGGATGCTGCGCAAAGCATCCGGGCCGAATGAAATAGCAGACTACTTCTGACGCGTCTGCTTGCCTTCCATGACCAGCGCCAGCGGATCCGACCCCGCCCCCATTTCGTACTTATAGGAAGCGGTATCGTCGCTCAGTCGCTTCAGTGTGAACTGGGAATGAACGGTCTTCCCGCTCATTTGATTCTCACTTGCCCAGGTCCACGTGTCTCCATCGACAGTGCCTTTTGAATAGGTATTCTCGCCCATGTTGTTCGACTCGAAATAAATGTACTTCTTCTCTTCGGGATCGTAGCTCATCACGCTGATCCCTTTTACCGTCATCCCCATGATTTGCCCATCGGAGTGACAGAGCAGCGCAAAATTTCCGGAAAGCCATTCGCAATTTTCGGTGAAGGTGAACTTTCCGCCAGGTCCGTAGGGACTTGGCTTCATATCGCCCTCGGATGTCCATTTGCCCACGAAAAACCCAAGTTTCGCGTGCTCCGGACCGGGCTTCGGTGGACCACCGGCGTCCTGCGCCGAAAGAGTTGCAACTCCGAAGAAAACCAATACAGCCGCAAGCGGAAGGCCCGCAATCTTTTTCATGTCATCCTCCAGAAATGATTTTGACCAGGAAATCGCGAAGGATCGGGGCCAGCATCGTAGCATGAAATTTCCCGTAGCACTACCGTAGTGCAAACTCATGTGTAGTAAAAAAAACGAATTGCGGCAGGTTGTGCCATCGGTTCATAAAGCCGTCACGCGTCTGTAACGATCTCCAAATATCTTCAAGTTTTGAATCTCCCGCGAACCAATGTCATCGTCCTTGGCGATGGCGCGGATTGAGGTACGTTGCGTATTCGGTTGTTTTCCACAGTTACGTCTCGCGGTATCGTCGGGCTTACGGCCAGGATTGTCCTCTACATCATCCTCTCCGGGTCGCTTACGTTTGGGGCCGCAGCCTTGCGCGCTCAGGTCGTGTCATCAGATCCGTGTGCTCGCCCAGCACCTTCAAGCGAGGTGCCGGAACCGCCGGACCTGCGCAGTCACGATGGCGTATTGCAGGTCGATCTAGCCGTGCACAATTACAAAGAGAAGGATGGTTCAACGCGCTACTGCTATCTTCTGCCCGATGGGAGTCAATCGCCCACCCTGCGTCTGAAGCCTGGCGATCTTCTAATTCTGAAGCTTAAGAACGATTTGACCGCCTTTGATTCTTCTTCCTCTGCCACGAATCGCCATCACAATCACAATGCCGCAAAAAACTCCGACCCGTGCGAAAGCGGCTTTATGTCGCCCACTTCGACCAATCTTCATTTCCATGGACTCACGGTTCCGGCGGTGTGCCACCAGGACGAGGTGCTAAAAACCTCGATTCAGCCCGATGATGCCCCGTTCGAATATCGTTTCCACATTCCCGAAAACGAGCCCCCCGGTCTCTATTGGTATCATCCGCACATCCACGGATTTAGCACACCGCAAGTACTCGGGGGGGCCTCGGGTGCCCTGATCGTCGAAGGTGTTGAACGCGCCAATCCCAAGCTTGCCGGATTGCCCGAACGCGTGTTCGTCATTCGAGACCAGGACTTGCTGAATCCCACCGCGTCCCCATCGAAATCCGAACCAGTCGTTCCCAAAATGTTGATCGACCGCGATGGAGATTCCGCAAACAACGGCACTGGCTTCGGCAAACCCGCCAAGGATCTTTCCATTAATTTTGTTCCCGTACCCTACCCGGATTACCCGCCCGCAACCATTCGGGTGAAGCCCGGAGAGCGTCAACTCTGGCGCGTGCTCAATGCCTCTGCCATCACATATCTGAATCTGGCTGTTCTTTTCGGTCGCGCCGCGCAACAGCTCGGAATCGTTGCATTGGATGGCGTGCCGATAAACGTAAATCCAAACGCCGAAAACTCGATTGAGTGGCACGATCACATCGGGCTTCCCCCGGGCGCGCGCGTTGAATTCATTGTGAACGGCCCACCCGCGGGTGTACCGGCTCTGTTCGTGACGCGGACCGTCGACACCGGACAAGGTGGCGAAAACGATCCTAACCGCGCTCTCGCGTCGATCATCGCTGTGCCGGACGCCCCGGAACCGCGTTCAACTCTTTCGTCCTCTCCCGGGCCACTGCCTCCGGCAACAGAACCCTGGTTGGCCACCGTCACTCCCGCTCGGGTCCGCAAACTGTATTTCTCTGAAGAACTCCAGGACCCCAACAACCCCAATAGTGCGACCGCTTTTTACATAACCGTCGACGGCCAAAGCCCAATTCCTTTCGATCCTTCCTCCGGCGTGCCCAACATCGTCGTCAAGCAAGGCGATGTCGAAGATTGGATCATCGAAAATCGCACGACCGAACTCCACGCCTTTCACATTCACCAAATTCATTTCGAACTGCTCGATTGGTCGGGCATTCCCGTAAACGAACCTTTCCTTCGCGACACGGTCAATGTTCCCTATTACAACGGCCGGGCTTTGCAATATCCGAGCGTACGATTAAGAATGGACTTTCGCGATCCCAACACTGTAGGTACTTTCGTGTATCACTGTCACCTCCTCGAGCACGAAGATGGCGGCATGATGGGAACCGTCCGAGTCGAACCCGCGGAGGTACACGCTTCAAAGTCTCTACCGTCCTCCAAATCTTTCTTGAATTCCGCTGCGCCACGTTAAGAAATTTTCTCTTGCATTCTCACAAAGTTATTTCAGCGTTCACATTCGAAGCAAAGTCAAAGGAATTTCTTCTGTGTTCACTCCTTTTTTTTGCGGCATTCACATATGACACATCGTTTTGCAAAGAACGACGGTATACCCTCTGACGCCCGGTCAACCAATTTTCGAAAATAACGCACAAAAATGGGGAGGTTGTTGAATGAAGCTCAAGAAACTTGCGGAAAGAAGCCTGGATGGATTGCGCATGGCTTTCACCGGCCTTGCGCTCTTCCAGTTCTCGCTCGGTGGGCCCTTGGCCAACGCGCAAGAACCCGGTAACTCGGGGAACACGCGCACGCCAATCAAGCACGTCATCGTAATCATCGGCGAAAACCGCAGTTTTGACCACGTCTTCGCCACCTACGTACCCAAGAATGGCCAAACGGTTTGGAATCTGCTGTCGGAAGGTATCGTCAACAGCAACGGCACACCGGGGCCAAGCTTCAGACAGTTTGAGCAGAAGGCCGCTTCGGACACCGGAACCGATCCTTTTCTCCTGAACCCCGCCAAGAATGGTTTCCCGAATAACACCATGCCGCCGCCGCTCGTCGGTGGGGCCAAGGATTCCTACATTCCGAACGACAATCTGCAACTGGCTATGGCGTCGGAAAACGGGCTTCCGCAGGATTACTACCCATATCTCGTCTCCGGCGGCACAGGTCTGACCTCCAAGATGCCGGATACGCGCATCAATGGCGTCACGAGCACCGCGCCCTACTACTCCACGTTGAAGCCGGGTCCATTTCAACTGACGAACGGAAAAACCTTTGTATACAACTCCTACGCGGCGAGCCCCGTCCATCGCTTCTATCAGATGTGGCAGCAGTTGGACTGCGGTGTGAACCACATCAGCTGGGAAAATCCATCCGGATGCGACGCCGCCTTATTCTCGTGGGTTGAGACCACTGTCGGTGCGGGCACCAACGGCCTTCCGCAGGCGTCCAGCTTCACCACCTACTATTCGCCAACCGGAAAGACAACCGGCGAAGGTTCCACTGCGCTCGGCTTTTACAACGTGCAGGAGGGCGATGCGCCTTACTTCAAGAGCCTGGCGGACAATTTTTCTATGAGCGATAACTTCCACCAGTCCGTCAACGGCGGCACAGGCGCTAATCACATCATGCTGGGCCACGGTGATGCCATTTGGTTCAGCGATGGCAAAGGAAATGCAGCGGCGCCGCCTCACAACGTGGAAGTGGCTAAAGGCACGAAGAACGCGGGCATCGTGGATGAAGTCGAAAATCCCAATCCCGCTCCCGGCACCAATAACTGGTACACCGAAGACGGCTACGGCGGTGGCTCGTATGGTTCGCCCTCCTATGGCGGTGGATCCTACAGCAACTGCTCGGATCCGAACCAGCCGGGCGTCTACGATGTCGTGAAATACCTACAATCTCTGCCACATCCCGTTGATCCCCACTGTGAACCGGGTCATTACTATTTGCTGAATAACTACAATCCCGGTTATTTTGGCAACGGCAATAACGCCTTCACCGACCCCAGCCCAAACAACACCGTATTTACCATTCCACCCTCCTCGGTTCCGAGCATCGGCGACGAACTCCTGGAAAAAAATATTTCTTGGAAATATTACGGCGACCAGTGGAACAACTATGTGCCCGATCCCTATCAGATTAACTATGGCGCAGTAGGATCGCTGAATGCGCTGGGTCAAAAAATTACCGCTTCGGATGAGTACTGCAACATTTGCAATCCATTCCAGTACGACACCTCCATCATGGCCAACCCGAAAATCCGCGACGCGCACATCCAGGACACTGCGAATCTCTATTTTGACATCGCTCATGGCACGCTTCCGGCCGTTTCCTTCGTCAAACCCAGCGGCTTGGTCGACGGTCACCCATCCTCTTCGAAACTCAACCTGTTCGAAGGGTTCGCTAAGAAAATCGTCGACGCGGTCGAGGCCAATCCGGCGCTCTGGAAAGACACCGCCATTTTCATCACCTTCGATGAAGGCGGTGGTTACTACGATTCGGGCTACGTTCAACCGTTGGACTTTTTCGGTGACGGAACGCGTATCCCGCTCATCCTGGTGTCTCCTTACGCCAAGCAGGGCTATATCTCCCACGACTACTCCGACCATGTCTCGATCCTTAAGTTCATCGAGCGGAATTGGGACTTGCCGCCGGTCAGTTACCGTAGCCGCGATAACTTCCCCAACCCAATCGTGCGCGAAGACAACCCGTACGTGCCGCTCAATGGCCCGGCCATCGGTGACTTGTTCGATCTATTCGACTTCAGCTCGAACTGCGACGGCATTTGCGTGCCGTAGTTTGGCGGCGGCGTAAAGACCATCGTGAATCTCAAACCTCCGGCGCCACCGTTTGGTGCCGGAGGTTTGGTGTTTCTATTGGGACCCGCGCAAGCGCTCCTTCAAATTTACGATCCCCCTGCGCTGCCCTAGGTAGGAGGTGATGTCAGGGTCCTGAATGCGGCAAGCCTGAGCATCGTCAGCGGTCTCGCTCGCGGAGTCCAAGCCTTGTCCGACACCGGTGCTACCAAGGGTAGGAGGCCGAGCCGTTGGAGTCCTCGGCACAGGCGTCGACGGCTGAAACTCGGCACCAGCGCCGACGAAGTCATTTGAACTCCTGCCGACCCATCCGGGCCGCTTTGGTCGAAGCCGAAGCACTAGAATCCGAGCCGCGCAGTATTCTCGCTATCGGATAGTCTAAATCAAACAAAAAAAACACTTTATCAGACCTTTAGCACCGGGGGACTGAGGCCTATTGACGAGAGTATTCAAACCACTGGATTGAATTCCAGCGAAGTTCTCGCTACTCTCTTCGGATTGGAGATGAAAGGCATCATCCGGCATTTCCGGGAAAGCGGTCTGCGAAGGTCTAGTTGTAAGTGCTGGAAGGCGCTCGCCATACCCGCCCGATGCATCCGAGGCCGCGACTCGCGCATCAGAGTTTGGTCGCCCCTAACCTGACGCCCTACTAATTAAGGTAGCGAGAAGGACACACTCCGCTCTACCGGCCCTTCCAGCGGAAGCAGATAAGGTTACAAAGGAACACATGGCACGTTCATTGGTCATCGTCGAATCGCCGGCAAAGGCGAAGACGATCAACAAATATTTGGGCAAGAATTACACGGTCAAAGCATCTATCGGCCACGTGATGGATCTGCCCGCGAAGACGATTGGCATCCGTTTGCCTATCGACGAAGACGAGATCAACAAAAGGAAAAAGAAGAAAAAGAGCAAGAAGGGCGCAAAGGCAACGGCCCCAAAACCACCTCTGAAGCCGATCTCGCTGGACGATCCGAAAATCTTCGAGCCTACCCTCCAGATCATTCCAGGCAAGGGCAAGGTCATCAACGATCTTCGCAAGGCCGCGAACACCGCCGAAGCGGTCTACCTGGCTGGTGACCCGGATCGCGAGGGCGAAGCGATCTCCGCTCACCTGGCCATGGTGCTCTCGAAGCCGGCGAAATATCTGATTCCCGAAGAAGAGGAGAACGCGCATAACGGGAAAAAGGACTCCGCCAACGGGGAAAAACCCGAAGAAGCGTCAGCGAAAAAGGGCGTCAAGGGCAAACCATCGAAAAAGGCCGCTGATAAGGATCGCATCGAAATCGAACCCATCGACCCGAAGAAGATCTTCCGCGTCACTTTCAACGAAATTACGCCGAAAGCGATTCGAGCGGCATTTGAGAAGCCCCGTCAAGTGGACGCGCAACTTGTCGACGCACAGCAAGCGCGCCGCGTGCTGGATCGCATCGTCGGCTACAAGATTTCACCGCTCCTGTGGGACAAGGTCCGCCGGGGCTTAAGCGCCGGGCGCGTCCAGACCGTGGCCCTGCGTCTGATTGTCGAGCGCGAACAGCAAATCCGCGCTTTTGTGCCCCAAGAATATTGGACCATCCACGCCATGCTCGATGCCGGCGAGCCCCCCATCTTCGAAGCCAAGCTGGCCAAGAAAAAAGGTGAGGATATCGAGGTCAACAGCCAGCAAGCTGCGGATGAAATTGTATCCGCCGTGAGCAAGGCCAAATGGCAGGTCGAAAGCGTCACGCTCAAGGAGAAGCGCCGCAATCCCGCTCCGCCATTCACCACTTCAAAACTACAGCAAGCCGCGTACAACCGCCTCCGCTACACTGCCAAGCGTACCATGGCCCTGGCGCAGCGCTTGTACGAAGGTATCGAGCTCGGTGATGAGGGCTCGGTCGCGCTCATCACCTACATGCGCACGGATTCCGTGCAGGTTTCCAACGATGCGCTGGCCCAAGTCCGCGAATTAATTCCTGAACGGTTCGGCAGCAATTACCTGCCGGAGAAACCGAACTTCTACAAATCCAAGAAAGACGCTCAGGGCGCGCACGAAGCAATCCGCCCCACCGACGTATCCCGCGCTCCGGAAGATGTGCGCAAATATCTGGAAGACGACGTCTTCAAACTCTATCAGCTCATCTGGCAACGTTTCGTCGCCTCTCAAATGCTCCCGGCGATCTACGACCAGACCACTATCGACATCTCTGCCGCCGATTACACCTTTCGCGCTACCGGTTCGATCATGAAATTCGACGGCTACTTGAAGGTCTACCAGATCCCCGCCGTCAATGCCGACCGCGAAGACGACGAAAAGGATGACGAGGGCGAAGGCAAGGCGCTCCCGCGCGTGACCCAGGGCCAAGTCTTGAAACTCGACTCCATCCGGCCCGATCAGCATTTCACGGAGCCACCCCCACGCTACACCGAAGCTACGCTCGTGAAAGAACTAGAAGAAGACGGCATCGGCCGCCCGTCCACGTACGCCTCCATCATCTCCACTATCGTCGAGCGCGAATACGTAAAGAAAGATCAGGGACGGTTCACGCCGACCATGCTCGGCGAGCGCGTTTGCGTCCTACTCATCAAGAGTTTCGAAGACGTATTCGACGTGAAATTCACCGCTCGCCTCGAGGAAGAGCTGGACGAAATCGAGGAGGGCAAGCTGCCCTGGCGCGAATCCGTCAAGGAATTCTGGGAAAAATTCATCGTGGACCTGGAAAAGGCCGGCGATGAGATGATTTCCTACAAGGCCGGAATCCCCACGGGCAAGAAATGCGAAAAGTGCGGTCAGGGCGAGCTTCTCGAGCGCATCAGCCGCCACGGTTTCTTCCTTGGCTGCTCGCGTTATCCGGACTGCGATTTCATCCAGGACCTCTCTGAAGAAATCCCGGAAGACGCCGAAAACAAAATTGAATATTGCGAGAACTGCGGCAAGGAAATGGCGCTCAAGCGCGGCCGCTTCGGTGCATTCCTGGCCTGCACGGGTTACCCCGACTGCAAGACCACTCGGCGCCTGGTCGCGGGCACGCGGATCGCTCATCAACCCGATGAGCCGCTGGACGAAAAATGCCCGCTGGACGGAAACGGCCTGGTCAAGAAGCACGGCCGCTTCGGCGAATTCATCGGTTGCTCGGGCTACCCGAAGTGCAAGTACACGCGCCCGATCACCATGGGCATCAAATGCCCAAAATGCAACGAAGGCGAATTCGTGAAGCGCGGCAGTATGGGCAAAGGCGGACGCGGCAGATTCCGCGTCTTCTACGGCTGCTCTCGCTACCCCGATTGCGATTTCACCACGCCCAATATGCCCATCGCGCAGCCCTGCCCGAAATGCGGCGCGCCTTTCGTTGTGGAAAAGAAATCCAAGATCGGTACCGTGTATGCCTGCATCAAGGAAGGTTGCGACTGGGAGAAGCTTGCGCCCGAAGAAAAACCCGCGAATGCTCCGCAACCCGAAGAGGCTCCGGTTGCCATGAAGTCGTAGTACGCCGCGCCCCCTTTCAATCGTTTAGGAAATCGTACCTTCGAATCGCACCCTGCTGGTTGAAGTACACCTATAATTGAAATGCGAGGCGGCATGAACCGAGCCATTGCCAAATTTCTTGAGTATCTCCGGTCCGTGCGCAACGCCTCGCCGCACACAATTTCAAACTACGGCAAGGATCTCGACCAGTTCCAGGCTTACATGACCCCGCCGGGAGCGGCCGCGCCGGCGGTCGCAAAGGTCAATCATCAAATCATCCGCGAATTCATCGGGCACCTCCATCAAAATGGTTTGGAAAAGAGCTCTATCGCCAGGAAGTTGGCGGCTCTGCGGTCCTTCTTCAAGTACTGTATGCGTGTAGGCATGCTGAAAGACAATCCCGCTCGCCTCGTTCCCACGCCGAGACTGCCGAAACGGATTCCTGCCGTTCTTTCCGCGGAAGAGATGAGCGGGTTTTTGGATCAGTTGGCCTGCATGCAAAATCTGGGCGCAACTCGAAATAGCCGAAAAAACGGGAAAGACATTGCCAGATCGATGCCAACGACCGCAGTCCTTACGCTGGAGGACGGCCTTCTGCTGCGTCGTGATCGCGCCATTCTCGAATTGCTTTATGCCGCGGGCCTCCGTGTCAGCGAACTCACCGGCCTCAACGTAGTCGACATGGATCAGAAAGATCGCGTCGTCCGCGTTATCGGCAAAGGACGAAAAGAGCGCATCGTGCCTTATGGAGAGAAAGCGGCTGAAGCGGTGGCGCTCTACTGGCCAGAGCGCGAAAAACTGCTCCGCGCCGAATCCAGGCAGCCAGCCGGCATCAACCGGGAGGCCATTTTCTTGAACTACATGGGCAGGCGGCTTACACAGCGCAGTGTCGGCCGCATCGTCAAAAAGTACGTCCGTCTGGTAAATATTAATTGGGACTTGCACCCGCACTCCCTGCGCCATGCGTTTGCCACGCATTTGCTGGCCGACGGCGCGGACTTGCGCGCCATTCAGGAGTTGCTCGGGCATCAATCTCTTTCAACGACTCAAAAATACACACACGCCTCGATCCGGCAGTTGATGGACATTTACGATAAGGCCCATCCGCACGCATGACGTTTCCACCCGCAAAATTCCTGCAAACTTCCACAGTTTTGCCGACATCCAACAACAGTACCCCGCGGTTTCTGGGGTATAGTTGAAATTTGCCGATACGACTGGAACAGCTGGCACTTCTCGGGACCTTGGCCCTCCTGGCTACTCTCTTGGGCCCGGTGACTTCACGCGCGCAGGGGAATTATGAAATACAGGTCTACGGCTCGGATCTCGTGGATCCCGGCCACACCATGGTCGAACTCCACAGCAATTTCACTTTTCAAGGTTCCAAGGCTCCGGTCGACGGCTTGCACCCCACCAATCATCAATTGCACGAGACCATCGAAATCACCCACGGCTTCTCCGACTGGTTTGAAACCGGCTTTTACATTTTCACGTCCGCGCAGAACGGTTTGGGCTGGGATTGGGTGGGCGATCACATTCGCCCGCGCTTCAGCGTGCCTAAAAAATGGAACTGGCCTGTCGGCCTCAGTCTTTCGCAGGAGATTGGATACCAACGCCGCCAGTATTCCGCGGACACCTGGACCTACGAATTGCGGCCGATCATCGACAAACAACTCGGCCGCTGGTATTTCTCTTTCAATCCCGCCTTCGATAAGTCCATACATGGCTCGAGCGCCAGTCAGGGATTTGTCTTCTCTCCGAACGCAAAAATCAGCTACGACTTCACGCCAAAGGTGACTGGCGGACTTGAATATTACGGCTCTCTCGGGCCGGTCACCGGATTTTATCCCGTCTCACAGCAGCAACAGCAGATTCTTCCGGCCATCGATCTCAACGTTTCACCGAAGTGGGAGATCAATTTCGGCCTCGGTGTTGGCGTAACGCGTTCGACCGACCATTTGATCGCGAAAATGATTCTCGGCTACAGGTTCGATTTCTAAAGATAACGTCCTCAATCAAACCCATGGAGCCGGACTCTCAAATCGACAATTCGTCCTTTTCAACCGGAACTGCCGCGTCCCCGCCACTCCTGCCCGAATCCACTCGGCGGTTGCTTCCGTGGCTGATCGCAGTCGCCTTTTTCATGGAGTCTCTCGACACCACGATCTTGAACACCGCTGTCCCGGCCATCGCCTCCGCGCTCGATGTCGCGCCCCTCAGCATGAAATCGGTCTTGGCCAGTTACACCCTTAGCCTCGCTGTTTTTATCCCCATCAGCGGCTGGATGGCGGACCGCTTTGGAACCCGCCGCGTCTTTGCCTCCGCCATCGGCATCTTCTCCCTGGGATCGTTTCTCTGCGGCATCTCGAGCAACATCCATCTCCTGGTGGCCTTCCGCATTCTTCAGGGTTGCGGCGGAGCCATGATGGTCCCCGTCGGCCGGCTGACCATGGTGCGTAGTTTTCCCAAATCCGAGCTGGTTCGCGCCATGGCCTTCGTCGCCATTCCCGGTTTGATCGGTCCGATGCTTGGCCCCCTCATGGGCGGTCTGGTTGTCGGATACTTTCATTGGCGTTTTATTTTCTTCGTAAACATTCCGATCGGCCTTTTGGGTTTGTATCTCGTCGATCAGCACTTGCCCGATTATCGCGAACCTCATGTCGACCCCCTCGATGTTGTCGGATTGATTCTCTTTGGGTCGGGCGTCGCCCTCCTTTCTTACGTCCTGGAGGTCTTCGGCGAACACACCCTGAGCACCCGTGAAGTGCTGGGCCTCTTAACCCTTTCCTTGTTTCTCCTGGCCGCCTATGGCTTACACGCAACCCGGACCGCTCATCCCGTGCTTCGTCTCATGTTGTTTCGCATCCGCACCTTTCGCGCGGCTGTCAGCGGCAGTTTCCTTACGCGCCTCGGCATAGGCGGTATTCCCTTTCTTTTCCCACTTCTGTATCAGGTCGGTTTGGGCTTTTCCCCGATTCAATCCGGCTTGTTAATGATGCCGCAGGCCATCGCTGCCATGAGTCTGAAAATAACCATGCCGAAAATTCTGGCACGCTTCGGCTATCGCACCGTACTAATCTCGAACACCATCATCATCGGCCTGTTGATCTTGCTCTTCTCCATCATCGGGCAAACCACGCCCGTTTGGCTGATCGTGACCATGGTGTTTTGCTACGGCTTCTTCACCTCGCTGCAATACACCAGCATGAACACCCTCGTTTACGCCGACATTGCCGAGGAACAAGCAAGCAGCGCCAGCTCCATTGCCAGCACCATGCAGCAAATGTCCATCAGCTTCGGCGTTGCTTGCGCCTCTCTGGTGACCGCCTTCTTCCTTCCCGATCACCTCCGTTCTGACCCCTCCCAGTTCATTCAAGGCATTCACAAAGCTTTCTATGTCCTCGGTGCAATGACCGTTCTGTCCACCATCGTCTTTAGCGAACTGAAAGCAGGCGACGGCGCCGCCGTCAGTCAGGCCCGCCATCTCCACAGCGAATAGCTGCCAGGTAGAAGACAGTCGAGAGCTCCGGCGGAGGCTATTTCTCTCGCAAGCGGCCACTTTTGTACGGCTATCGTCCTTTTTTCTTTCATGTACTTTGCCAGCTGCTCACTACCCTTGGTCTCTTTCGCGTTGACGCTCGGCCAAGGCTCCCCGTATAATTAGAGTTTCTGTTTAGGCTTTGGAGGAGCGATGTACGCCGTTATCAAGACCGGGGGAAAACAATATCGTGTCGCGCCCGGCGACACCATTCGCATTGAGCGCGTAAAGGGCGATGTAGGCGAACAGGTGAAATTCGGCACCGTGTTGGCGGTGCAAACCGAAGATAAGAAGATGCTTGCGGGTTCAGACGCTTCGCAGGCCTCGGTCACCGGCAAGATCATCGAACAAGGCCGCGCCAAGAAGCTCACTGTTCTGAAATACAAGAAGACCAACCAGTACAAGATTCAACGCGGCCACCGGCAGAATTACACCGCCGTTCAGGTCAGCGAAATCAAGCTCTAACACGAGAGGAATTCAGTCATGGCACACAAGAAGGGCGGCGGTTCGTCTACAAACGGCCGCGATTCACACGGGCAACGGCTGGGCGTCAAGCGCTTCGGTGGCCAGCTCGTCAACGCCGGAACCATCATTGTTCGTCAACGCGGCACCAAGCACCGCGCCGGCGAGAACGTCGCGCAGGGCAAGGACGACACGCTCTTCGCGCTGGTCACCGGCTATGTCGAGTTCAAGGACCGCGGCCGCAGTGGGCGCTTCGTCAACGTGAAACCCGTGGAGACGGAGAAGGCCGCCGCCAACTAACCGAGAGAGCCTCGAGCGGCCCCGGTCCATCCGCCGGGGCCGTTTTTTGTTTTATGCTAATCACTCCTAGAACTTCGTCATTCCGAACGAAGTCTTCGGGGTGAGGAAACCCTCTTCGATCTAAGCGACTCTGGAAACCCGATGTTCGTCGACGAAGCAAAAATCGCGGTAAAGGCCGGAGACGGCGGAAACGGATGCGTAGCCTTCCGCAGGGAGAAGTACGTCCCGCGCGGCGGACCCTCTGGCGGTGACGGTGGCCACGGCGGCAGCGTTTATCTCGAAGCGAATCCCAACGACAACACGCTCCTCCGCTATCGTTACAATCGCGAGTTCAAAGCCGACCGCGGCCGCCACGGTGAAGGCTCGAACTGCACCGGCGTCTCCGGCGACGACATGATGCTGAAAGTTCCGGTCGGCACGCTGGTCTTCGATAGCGACAACTCCGAACTCCTCGCCGATCTCAAGAAGCCCGGCCAGCGTGTCCTCGTAGCGCAAGGCGGCAAAGGCGGCCGCGGCAACCAGCATTTTGCCAAGCCTTGGCATCAAGCGCCTCGCGAGAAAGAGGAAGGCGAGCCCGGCGAAGAGCGCCACTTGCGCCTGGAATTGAAACTCCTGGCAGATGTCGGCTTAGTCGGTTTCCCCAACGCAGGGAAATCCACGCTGATTTCGGTGATCAGCGCGGCGCGGCCGAAAATTGCGAACTATCCGTTTACCACCTTGGAGCCGAACCTTGGCGTCGTCAACGCCGATGGCGGCACGGGTAGCCACGGTACAGAGCTCGGCCGCACCTTCGTGCTTGCCGATCTCCCGGGCCTGATTGAAGGCGCCAGCGAAGGAGCCGGCTTGGGCATCCGTTTCCTCCGCCACGTGGAGCGGACCCGCCTGCTCGTTCACTTGATCGACACCAGCGACACCGCCGAGATCGACCCCGTCAAAGCTTTTGAAATCATCGAGGGTGAGCTCTCCGCGTTCAGCGAAAGCCTTACGCAAAAGCCGAGGATCGTTGTGGCCACAAAATTGGATGCCACTACGGATCGCAGCAAACTCGAAGAATTGTGCAGATTCTGCGAGAACCGCGGCCTAGAATTTCACTCCATCTCGGCCGCCACCGGCGAGGGTGTAAAGGACTTGGTACGCAGCATAGCCGATGCCCTCGACAAAATTCCAAAAGAAGAATTCGTAGAGACGGACTCTGCCGACGAGACCAACATAGAATCCGGCGATTCAGAAACCGGTGAAGACGACCCACCGGTCAAGAAGCTTTCGTGAGAGAATCTACTTACATCCCTCGATGGAGGCGGATTGACCACAGCGCAAGCTCACCGCACCGCGGCAAAACACCATCCCAGGCGAATTGCTCTTTTCGGCGGCTCTTTCGATCCTATCCATTCGGGACATGTCGCGGTTGCGCGCGCCGCGGATCGCCGCTTTAATTTCGACGAGATTCATTTCATTCCTGCCAGCCGCCCCCCGCACAAACTGAAGCAGCACCTAGCCCCGTTTCCTCATCGTTTTGCGATGGTGGCGCTCGCGTGCTCGGAGCATCCTCATTTCGTGCCCTCGCTCGCCGAAGCCGGCGAGGATTTCAGCGGCACGCAGTTGCACTACTCCATCGACACCGTCCGCTATTTTCGGCACGCCTACAACGGCGCCGGGGACCGCGTATTTTTCATCGTCGGTGCCGACGCCTTTCTCGATATTCCGATGTGGAAGGAATACGAGGCGCTGCTCGGTCTCTGCGATTTCGTGATTGCCAACCGGCCCGGGATCCGCCTTGAAGCGCTGCGCCTGGTCATCCCGCCGGATTTGCACGCCGCCCCCAACGGCATGCGCGACAAGAAAGAGGAAGATGCCGTCGCTCACGGCTCGCCGGTTGTCGCGCGCCTGCAACGCACCACCGTCTATCTTCTCGAAAACGTCTCGAGCGAAGTCAGCGCCACCGACATCCGCCGCAAAGCCGATCGCGCCCAATCGATTCACGGACTTGTCTCCGCCCGCGTGGAGGAATACATTTTGAAACAGGGATTGTACCGTTGAAGCTGGAATCTCTCCCCCAAGGCGTTCGCCTCGCCGTCGAGGCCGCGCAAAGCAAGAAAGCAGGCGCCATCACTGTGCTGAATCTGAACGGCCACGCCGCTTTTACCGATTATTTCGTCATCTGCACCGGCTACAGCACGCCCCAACTGCAGGCCATCTGCAACGAAATCGAAGAAGTCCTCTACAAGGAGTTGAAGCGTTCCCCGCAACATCGTGAAGGTCATCGCTCCGCCGACTGGGCGCTCCTCGATTTTGGCGGCTTCATCGTTCATGTCTTTGGCGAACAAGCCCGCCGTTACTATGACCTCGAACGCCTCTGGCGCGCCGCCCCATCCCTCGTGCTTCGAGACGAACCACCTTCGTCCGAACGCCACCGATCGCCAGACGAAAACTACCTGCAACCGTAAAACGCGAGCCAGGACCACACGGGCGTGTCATTCTAAGGAACGCCGTTGGCGACGATGGACCTCAACAAATCGGCAAGCACATTTTGCGGAACGAGAATCGGGAGGGCGCGACTTTAGTCGTGCCGTAAACCCCGCAAACCCCGATGGGCTTTAGCCCCTGAGGGGAGGAATGCGGCTGTGCCCATCCCTGGCAGATCGGTCATGCGAACGAGTATATGGCGCGCTAAACTCCCCTGCATGAAAATCCGCCTCCTCATGCTCGGCAAAACGCGACGCCCCGAGCTCACCGCGCTCCTCTCCGACTATATCCAGCGCATCAGCCGCGCCTGCCCGATCGAAATCACTGAAGTCCGCGATGGCGACGCCGCAGTGAAAAAACTGGACGCCGACCGAGCCGCAGCTGTGCTTCTTCTGGATGCCGGCGGCAAAGTCCACGACTCCGCTTCTTTCGCCAGATGGCTCGGCGAACTCCGCGAACGCGGTACGCGCGAGCTTATCTTCGTCTGCGGTGACGCGGTTGGCTTCCCCGATGCTCTTCGCGAGCGGGTGAAGCAGAAATTCTCCCTGAGCGCCATGACCTACTCCCACGAACTCGCCCGCGTGATGCTTGCAGAACAGCTCTATCGGGCCTTTGCCATCCTCTCCGGCAGTCCTTACCCAAAGTAGGCCACTCCAACGAAAGCGCGTGTTTCGTCCATCGCAAGACCTCACGTTTTATCTGTTGCGTGAACCTCGTTCCGGCGGGACACTCTATGTCCATGCGCATTGCTCCAGACAAAAACAAGCCCTCGGTAGCTATCGAAATCCCGTTGACAAAACCTTTGCCGGATTACGATCTGGAGCAAGTCGAACAACCCACGCCCCGAGACATCGACGGCATTCTCGTCTCCCAGGGCTTCCGTGATCTCGTCGACGATGCACGCGGCATTTTGACCGATCTCACGGCTCACCCTCCCGCCGCATCGGACGCATCCCATTTCCTGGACCTGGATTTGACCGGCGTTCCTCATCTCGAAATCGCTCAATTAACGGGGGCGATTTGCCCTGGCGATGAGGAAGTCTATCGCCCGGGCTTGTGGATCGTGCTGAAAGACACGCAGGCACCGGCCAATCAGCCGATGAACGAAGTGGCTCTGGAACACCTTCGATTAATTGTCGGTGCGTTGGTAAAAAAACTGGGCCTGTAGCCTAAAACGCCGCTCCATTTGATCACTTGCTCTCGTTCACAGTCCAGGTCGCGCCCGCATCGTTTGTCTCGAAGCTCTTCTTGTGAGACGCAGTCCAGACCGACGCGCGCTTGCCGTCCTGCGCATACACTCCCGCCACGTCTTCTTGTATGGGTGACGTGATTTTCTTCCAATGCTTACCGCGGTCCGTGGTCAGCAGAATAGTCCCTGCGTGTCCAACCACCCAGCAAACCTTGTCGGAAGGTGCGAACCCTCCGGTCAGGTCCGCGGTGACACCGCTCTTTTGCGTTTCCCAAGTACGGCTGCTGTCGAAGCTGTATTCGATCTTTCCCCCAGGCCACACCCGCCATGCATACTGGTCGATGGGCGCGACGATGACCACTCCCCCCTCGGGTAGGACGTCGTTTAGCGACTGCGACGCCCAGACCGCGTTGCGCGCGGCACATGCTGCTAGAGCGCAGAGAAACAGGAAACAGACAACAGCAAAATGCTTCATCGAGATCACCCCCTTTTCGGCCTCAACACCACCCTATTAGGAATATTTCCTCCAAGTCGCGATTTAGTTCCTGAGCATTCTGCTTGATGCCTGCCGTAGTGCCCAAGTTGCCGCCAACTTGACCTTTCGCCGCCAACTCCGCACACTGGAATTCCTTCTTCGCACCGCGCGCAAATTCACTAAGGATCAAAAAATGCCGGAAGGAAAAGGATTGCTGATTGTTTACACCGGTCCAGGCAAGGGTAAAACCACATGCGCGCTCGGGACTGCGTTCCGCGCCGTCGGCCAGGGTCTACGCGTCCTCATGGTCCAGTTCATTAAAGGTTCATGGCACTATGGCGAACTCGACGCCGCAAAAATGCTCGGCGATGATAGATTTGAAATTCGCCCGATGGGCCGCGGCTTCGTAAAAATCGGCGGCGCCGAAACCGATCCCGAAGACCTCCGCCTTGCCGAAGAGTGCTGGGAAGCCGGCCGCTCAGCGATTTACAGCGGCAACCATGACCTCGTCATCCTCGATGAGATCAACTACACCATCAGCTACAAAATGCTCGACGCCCAAAAGGTCGTCGCGGCCCTGAAAGCCCGGCCCGAACAGGTTCACGTTATCTGCACCGGCCGAAATGCACATCCGCTGCTGGTGGAACAAGCCGATCTCGTCACCGAAATGAAAGAAGTGAAACACCCCTACACCAAGGGTATACTTGCCGAGCGGGGCATCGACTACTGAAGTTATTGGTTGTTCGTTCTAAGTTGTAAGTACGCAGCGGAGCGCCCCGGGGCAAACGAGTGCACGCGCGTCATTCCGAACGGAGTCTGCGGAGTGAGGAATTCCTCTTCGATGTGAGCGATTGCTCGACTGCAAAGTGGCGGGTTGACTTAAAACGGATAACTTGAAACTGTAAACTTCCCATGGCTTGGTTTAAACGCGACAAAAAATCCATCGACCAGCCCACACCGCCCGAAGAGCGCCGCGTCCGCACCGAAGGCCTTTGGGTCAAGTGCGAGTCGTGCCGCGCGATCGTCTTCCGCAAAGACCTCGAAGAAAATCTCCTCGTCTGCCCAAAGTGCCAGTTCCATTTCCGAATGGACTCCAAGCAGCGCCTGAAAATGCTCCTCGACGGTAAGTGGACCGAGCACGACGCAGCCATGGTCTCCACCGACCCCCTGAAATTCGTCGACACCAAGCCGTACTCCAAGCGCATCAAAGACGCACAACGAAAACTGGGCATGAACGACGCGATCACCACCGCGGAAGGCCAGCTCAATGGCAAACCGGTCGTCTGCTGCGCCATGGAGTTCGGCTTCATCGGCGGCTCGATGGGCGCCGTCGTCGGTGAAAAAGTGACGCGGGCCATTGAAATGTCCATCGACACCCGCCAACCCCTCATCATCGTTTCCTGCTCCGGCGGTGCGCGGATGATGGAAGGCACCATCAGCTTGATGCAGCTCGCCAAAGTTTCCGCCGCGCTCGCCCGCATGGACGACGAAAAATTACCCTACATCTCCGTGCTCACCGATCCAACGACCGGTGGCGTCACCGCGAGTTTCGCCATGTTGGGCGATCTAAATATCGCCGAACCCGGCGCGCTCATCGGTTTCGCAGGCCCACGCGTAATCGAACAAACCATACGCCAGAAACTTCCCGAAGGCTTCCAGCGTTCCGAATTCCTTCTCGAACACGGCTTCCTCGACGCCGTGGTTCATCGCAAGGATATGAAGAGCTTCATCTCCAGCACCCTCGACTTGCTGATGTCCTGAGTCTCTCGTGAAACGATTCGCTACCTCAAGCGCTGTGACCGGGCTCGACGTATCCGTCGTGCCGATCCACTCCGAATTTGTCATCCCGAGCCTGCCCATGGTTCCTATCCTGAGTCTGCCCCCATGGGTCATCCCTTCTACGCCCCCCTCTGTCATTTTGAGGAGCGCGCCTTTCGCGCGGCGAAGGATCTCGACGTCAACCCGACTCTGCTCGGTGAACGTCGCTCATCCCGAACGACGCGAGGGACCTGCGTTTTTTTCCGTCATCCGGAGCGAAGCGAGGGACCTGCGTTTTCCGCGGCTTTTGCAGTTCCGTCGCACGTGCTTCGGGCCGGGGGGCGGAGCTTCAGCTCCGACATGTAAGCCATGGCGAGATTGGGCTTCAGCCCCCGGGGAATTGGTTCTTGCCCCATTGCGCCGCGCACCCGGTACCGCAGCGACCGCCTGGAACCCTATCGCATGAACTACGATGCCGCCGTTCGCTATCTTCTTTCTCTCGGCCGTGAACTAGCTGCCCCCACGCAAGCCGCTGCCGCTAAGTTCAACCTCGAGAACATCACTACTCTCCTCGAGCGCCTCGGCCGCCCCGATCGCTGCTATCCCACGATCCACATCGCCGGAACCAACGGCAAAGGTTCCACCGCCGCCTTCGTTGAATCCATTTTGCGCCAAGCCGGCTTTCGCACTGGACTCAACACCTCTCCCCACCTCGAGCGCATTAACGAGCGCTTTCGGATCAACGGCGAAGAAATCAGCGACGAACTTTTCGCTGAGGCTTTCGTCCGCATCCATTCCGTAATCGAAGAACTGCTCGCCGAAGGCAGGCTCCGCGCCCATCCGACTTACTTCGAATGCGTCACGGCCCTGGCCTTCGAAGTCTTCGCCCGCCAGCGGGTGGAATTTGCCGTCATCGAAGTCGGCCTCGGTGGCCGCCTGGACGCGACCAACATCATCACGCCGGTCGTCAGCCTGATTACCCGCATCGATTTCGACCACGAGAATTTCCTCGGCCACTCTCTCCGCGAAATTGCCGGCGAAAAAGCCGGCATCTTGAAATATGGCGTACCGGTCGTCAGCGCTCCGCAACTATGCGAAGCGCAAGAAATTCTGCGGGCACGAGCCGCGGAATTGCGTTGCCCGCTGGTGGAAACAGCGGAAGCGTTTCGTATCGAGCAGGAGAGTGAGGAAGGCGGCTGCATTCACGCGCACGTCACGGAAATCGCCACTGGCTCGCAATTTTTGCTGGCGCCGCAATTGCCCGGCCGCTTCCAGTTGCAAAATGCGCTAAATGCCGTAGCCGCAGCGCGACTACTTCAAGAAAAAAAGGTTCGCATGTCGGATGAAGATATCGAGCGCGGCATCGCCAGAGCCCAGTGGCCCGGCCGCCTAGAAAAACTGCAATCTCGCCCTGACCTGTACCTCGACGGGGCTCACAATCCCGGCGCCGCCCGCGAACTCGCCCGCTTCCTCGAAGAAAATTTTGCCGGCCGCCGGATGGTCCTAATCTACGGCGCCATGCGAGACAAAGCCGTCGACGAGGTCACCGGCCTGCTTTTCCCCCTCGCCGCCGAAGTCATCTTTACCCAACCGAACAGCCCCCGCGCCGTCAGCGCCGCCCAACTCGCCCAAATTGCCGGCCACCACGCCGCCCACTTTTCCATCATCAACAACGCCGAAGCCGCCCTCGATGACGCCCTCGCCAACGCCCGCCCCGATGACGCCATCTTCATCACCGGCTCACTCTACCTCGTCGGCCAACTCCGCCACGCCTGGAAACAACAAAAGCGATCGGTCCCGGGCTAATTCGCGCATTCGGCTGGCAGCGATGGCACATACGATTCATGCGGAGAGAACATGGCAAACCGGCTAATCGAGATTCACAAGGGTGCGTTCGAACAGCAGTGAACGGCAATGTGGCGAGTGCAAGAGATTGTTACCTGCACGGGTAGGGGCGCTGCGTTCGGGATCGGTGAAGCAGGATAGGTGGAAGAATTTCGGCCGGACGAGCAGCGCTGAAATAGAAATTATTAGGGAATTCGCATCGGGCGAAGAAACGCCGTAGAATGAATCCTTCATTCCAAGCGTAAGCCGGCCACGCGGCCGGCGTTCTCTTTTCTGACTACCCGGCGAAGGACGAATTTCGCGAAACATGACCAACAGCGCGCAAGATCCAGCCGTTGCAAGACCTCTCGTCGCCATCATCATGGGATCCACTTCCGATTGGGAAACCATGGAGCACGCGGCAAAGACCCTGCAAGACCTCGGCATCGCTCACGAAACTCGCGTCGTTTCCGCCCATCGCACACCCGATCTACTCTTCGAATATGGCTCCGCTGCCGAGCAGCGCGGCATCGAAGTGATCATCGCCGGCGCGGGCGGTGCCGCCCATCTCCCCGGCATGACCGCCTCCAAAACCGTCCTCCCCGTGCTGGGCGTACCGGTCGAATCTAAAGCCCTGAAAGGCCTCGATTCTCTTCTGTCCATCGCGCAAATGCCCGGCGGCATTCCTGTCGGCACGCTGGCCATCGGCAAGGCCGGAGCCATCAACGCCGCGCTCCTCGCCGCCGCCATTCTCGGCAACAAATACCCCGAAATTCGCGAAGCGCTCCGGAAGTTCCGCCAATTGCAAACCGCCAAAGTCCTCGCCACTCCCGATCCCGCCAAAGCGGCCCCCGCGCTGGCAAAGATCATCGCGCCCGCCGCAAAACACAAAAGGAAAAAGCGCGCATGACCATTGGCATTCTCGGCGGAGGCCAACTCGGCTACATGCTGGCGCTTGCCGGTTATCCTCTCGGCCTACATTTCCGTTTTCTCGATCCCTCGCCCGAAGCGCCCGTAGGCCGTATCGCCCATCGCGTCACCGCCGAATTTACCGATGAGCAGGCCCTCGAAAAATTCGCCCACGGCCTCAAAGTCGCCACCTACGAATTTGAAAATGTTCCCGTGCAGGCCGCGCGGTTCCTCGCCGAACGTGTCCCCGTGTACCCCGCAGCCGCGGCCCTCGAAGAAGCGCAGGACCGCCGCCGCGAAAAGCGCCTTTTTCAACGCCTCAGCATTCCCACCACCGATTTCGTCGAAATCTCGCAACCCGCGGACCTCGACGCCGCCGTCAAGCAACTCGGCTTGCCCTCGGTACTAAAAACCTCCCGCCTCGGCTACGACGGCAAGGGCCAATGGCTCCTTCGCTCTCCCGAGGACGTGGTAAAAGTCCGCCCCGAACTTCCTGGCGTTCCGCTCATTCTCGAAAAATTTGTTCCTTTCACCCGCGAACTTTCCATTCTCGCCGTCCGCAGCCGCAGCGGCGAAACCTCTTTTTATCCACTCATCGAAAACCACCACCGCGACGGCATCCTACGCCTCTCCCTGGCTCCCGCGCCCCATCTTTCTCCCGCGCTCCAGCAAGCCGCCGAACAAGCCGCCCGCAAAATGCTCGAGGCCCTCGACTACACCGGCGTCATCTGCCTCGAACTCTTCGAAGTAAACGGCAAACTCCTCGCCAACGAAATCGCCCCGCGCGTTCATAATTCCGGCCACTGGTCCATCGAAGGTGCCGCCACCAGTCAATTTGAAAATCATCTCCGCGCCATCCTCGGCATGCCCCTGGGCTCAACCGCCAGCACCGGCTTTTCCGCCATGCTGAATCTGATCGGAGAACTTCCGGAATCTGAAGAAGTGTTCCGCGTCCCGAACACTCATCTGCACCTCTACGGAAAATCGCCGCGCCCCGGCCGAAAGCTCGGCCACGTCACCGCGCGCGCCGACAATTTCGAAAAATTGCAGCAACGCCTGACAGAGCTGCCCGCCTTCTTTCAACGCCCGGAATTCTGCCTGCATCAGGCGCAGCCCGATACTCTCGCCAACCGCGCATAACTTACGCTCGTGCTACCGGGAGGACCGCCGATCTGCCGATCGGCTCATTCTTCGTGTGGCCACACGTCGCTGTTGCGTTTGTAGGGCCCGGCTTCTGCTGCCCTGAGGCACGAACGGAGGCGGGCCGTCTTCGATTCCCTTGTGTCCCCCGCTCTCGCAGTGGCAAACTCAGCCCATGCTGCGCCGGCTCGACATGCTTATGCTTTTGTCGTTGTTCGGCGCACTTTCTATCACTCCCGCGCAGCGCACACCGAGACCAGGCGCGTTTACCGCCGCCGACGGCCAATTCCTTCTCAACGGAAAACCCTTCCGCATCATCTCCGGCGAAATGCACTACGCGCGCATCCCGCGCGCCTACTGGCGCGATCGTTTTCGCATGGCCAAAGCCATGGGCCTCAACACCGTCACCACGTATGTCTTCTGGAACGTCCACGAACCCCGCCCCGGCGTCTATGATTTCTCTGGCAATCTCGACGTCGCCGAATTCATCCACGAAGCCCAGCAAGAAGGCCTCTACGTCATCGTTCGCCCCGGCCCGTACGCCTGTGCCGAGTGGGATTTCGGTGGCTTTCCCGCGTGGCTTCTGAAAGATCATTCCCTTGTCGTCCGCAGCCGCGACCCCAAATTCATCGAACCCGCCGCTCGCTGGGTCCATCGCCTCGGCCAGGAACTCGCTCCGCTTCAAATCGGCAACGGCGGCCCGATCGTCCTCGTTCAAGTCGAAAACGAGTACGGCTCCTTCGGCGACGATCACGCGTACATGCAGGCCATTCACAAAATGTTCGTCGACGCCGGCTTCACCAAAACGCAGCTCTACACCGCCGACGGCGCCGACGAAGTTCCGGCTGGTTCGCTGCCGGATCTACCGGTGGGGATTAATTTCGGTGGGAACGAAGCAGGTGTAGCGCAAGCGCAATTCGCCAAGTTGAAAAAACTTCGTCCCAACGGCCCCTTCCTTAACAGTGAATTCTGGGATGGCTGGTTCGACCACTGGGGCAGCAAGCACCGCGTTACTAACGCCGCGACCGAGGCCGCCAATCTCGACTGGATGTTGCGCCAGGGCTATTCCGTCAGCCTCTACATGTTCCACGGCGGCACCAGTTTCGGTTGGATGAATGGCGCCAACAGCGACGGAAAAAATTACGAGCCGGACGTCACCAGCTACGATTACAGCGCCCCGCTCGATGAAAGCGGCCGCCCCACACCAAAGTACTTCACCTTCCGCGACACCATCGCCGAAGCCACCGGCATTACGCCACCGCCGGTGCCCGCCGTCCCTCCTGCCATGAAAATCTCCGAATTCAAGCTCACGGAAGCCATCTCTCTTTGGAACATCCTTCCCCGGCCGATGCACTCTGAACAAATTAAGAGCATGGAAGACCTCGACCAAGCCTACGGTTACATCCTCTATCGCAAACAACTCGAAGGCCCCGTCGAAGGCGATTTGGTTCTCGATGAAGTCCACGACTATGCGCAAATTTATCTCGATGGCAGGTCCATCGGCTCTCTCGATCGCCGCCTCGGCCAAAATCATCTCGCGATAAAAATACCCGCTGCCGGCGCGCGCTTGGACATCCTGGTGGAAAACTCCGGCCGTATCAATTTCAGTCTCGCCCTTCGTGGCGAGCGCAAAGGTATCACCAAACAAGTCACCCTCGCCGGAAAGCCAGTCCTCGACTGGGACATCTACCCCCTCCCCATGACAGATCTGCCGGTGAACAGCCCACTCAAAGGCACTTCCTGCGTAGGCCCGTGTTTCTTCCTCGGTGCCATCTTCGTCGATAAACAGGCAGATACTTTCTTCGACACCAGCGCGTTCACTAAAGGCGCTCTCTGGTTTGGGCGTCCCGAACCCTTGGGCCGCATCTGGAATATCGGTCCGCAACAGACACTCTACGTGCCCGGCCCCTTCTTTCTCAGCAGCCGGGGATTCCAGGGCGTTGTCGTCTTCGAAATCAATGCACACGAGCATCCCTATACGCTCACGGGCCTCGATCAACCGATCCTCGATAGGCCGGTCAATCCTTAGGGCCTTTTTCGGCCCCGGTTGCCGCACTTCCCGCCCAATGTTACGATTCTGGGTTCCATGACGCTCACCGGCTCCAACCGACCCAGGATTGGCATCCCCTGGCGGACATCGCAGGAGGAAGTCACCGGCAACCTCGTCAAAATGCAGCATTACATGGACGCCGTCCGGCAAGCCGGCGGCGAACCGATTCCACTCTCACTCTCCCACCCAAACTCCCTACCCGATGAGTTGGCCCAACTCGACGGCTTTGTCCTTCCCGGCAGCCAATTCGACGTCAATCCATCCGAATATGGCGCCTCCAATCAAGGCAAATCCGAGCCGCCGGATAGTCCTCGCGAAGAGACCGACCGCGCGATCCTCGGCTATGCCTTCGGCGAACAAAAGCCCGTCCTCGCCATCTGCTACGGCTCACAGCTCTTGAATGTCTTCTTAGGTGGCACCCTGGTTCAGGACATCCGCAGCGAAGTCGAAACCAGTATCCCCCACCGCAAAAAGGACCTTCAGCCCGAGCCACTAGACGATCCGCGGCACGAAGTTCGCTTTACCGGGGAAAGTCAGATGGCCAAGCTCGCGGGCGCGACCGAAGCTGTCGTCAACAGTTCCCACCACCAGTCGATCGCCACCCCGGGCCGTCAATTGAGCATCACCGGGCAAGCCGCCGACGGTATCGTCGAAAGCGTGGAATGGACGGGCGACGCCAACTGGGTCATCGGCGTCCAATGGCACCCAGAGCGCATGTCCGGCGATCCTTTGGCCGATCGTCTGTTTTCGCAGTTGGTCTCCGCAGCACGGAGAGCACGCCGGGTCCCTACCTTGAACTCGTAGTCTGGGTCCGACCACTATTGGCTTTACGAATCGCAACATGGGGGAAACATGATCTCACTCGCAGGAAAAGCGGCGCTCATCACCGGAGGTTCGCGCGGCATTGGCGCGGCTGCCGTCAAATTGTTTGCTCAAGCCGGCGGAGACGTGGTTTTCAGTTACAACTCCGCAAAGGATGCGGCGCGTCAAATTGAGCAGGAGGCGGGGAAGCACGGTACCCGCGTCGAGGCATTCAAGGCCGATGTGGGCAAGCATGAGGAAAATCGCAAGCTCGTCGAGCATTGCATCAACCGCCTCGGGCGCCTCGATATACTCGTCGTCAATGCCGGCGTCTGGAACCTTGAAGACCTACCCATTGAGAAAATGTCGGAGAAGCAGTGGGACGAAATGATTCGCGTCAATCTAAAAAGTGTCTACTCGGTGATTCACTTCGCGGTGCCGCAGATGATCAAACAGAAATCCGGCAAGATCATCCCCGTGAGTTCAACCGCCGGCCAGCGCGGTGAGTCCTTCCACACCCACTACGGAGCATCCAAAGGCGGCGTCATCAGCCTCACCAAGGGTCTATCCACCGAATTGGCGCGGCACGGCATCCTCGTCAACAGCGTGGCTCCCGGCTGGGTCGCCACCGATATGTCCAATCCCGTCCTGAATACCAAGGCCGGCAAGAAAATGGTTTCCAGCGCGATCCCGCTTGGCCGTCCCGCAACAGCCGAAGAAGTTGCTGGCCCCATACTCTTTCTCGCTTCAGACCTGGCGAATTTCATCAACGGCGAAATTCTCAACGTCAACGGAGGCTCCATCTTGTGCGGCTAACCTCGCAAAAATCCGGCGCCTGTCGCTCACCCCTTCCAGGGGTGAGGCCTTTTCTTGCCGTTCTGTTCCGGGTGCCCCACCCTCGTTTTCTGAGGGTGGGTCTTCAGTTCCTCTTGCTTTGCGCTTCAACTGTGCTGATCGCTCCTGCTTTCGCCCAACAAAATCCAGACACCATGGATCCCGACCAGAACAAAGCGAAAGCCCGTCAAGTCTTGAAACAGGCGGTCGATGCCATGGGTGGCCCCCTCTTCCGCGATCAAACGCAAAGCGAATGCGACGGCCGCGTCGCCCAGTTCGATCGCAACGGCGGTACTTTGGGTTATTCCATGGTTCGCAGTTACTGGCAGTATCCTGACAAGAACCGCTCCGAATATGTCGTAAAAACTACGAAAGGTGGGCTTTTCGCCGTGCTCTGGGGAAATCTCCCAGTCAAGGGCGGCGAGTTCATTCAATTGTTCGACGGCGACAAGGGCTGGACCATGGACAAAAGTGGTGTCAACGAAGCGGATACCACGGTCGTCGAGGAGTTTCAGGCTGCTCTGAAGCGCCAGCTTCGCAATCTCCTGCTGCATCGAGCGAACGAGGAAGGCGTCTTCCTCTATTACGCAGGCATCGGCATTTCCGACATGCGCGAGGTGGAATGGATCGATTTCACCGACAATGATGACCGCAAGGTTCGCGTGGGCATCGACCATCTGACGCACCTCCCTTTGCGCACCATTGCCACCACTCCCAATCAAGACATGCACGACAAGGACGAAGACATAACCATTTATACGAACTACGAACCGCTCCAGGGCGTGCAAACTCCCATGCAGGTCAACCGCGAACACAACGGCCAGCGCACCCACCAGATCTTTTACACTTCGTGCACCAACTCCCCGAGTCTTCCCGCCGATTTCTTCACCGAAGGCTCTCTCCAGAAGAAATTCAAGGACTCTGGCGGCAAAGTCAAAGCTCAGAAATAGCCTGCTCGCGTTCCGTTGTCTCTATAGTGTGGGTATTAGTAAACGCAGCACTACCTATCGAACCCCGGAAAACCCTGATAGGCTACAGTTCCAGTCCGGTCAGGTCGTCAGCAGTCTGTCCCGGGGCGGTTGTAGTACTCCGTTCGATGAGAGGGAAAGATCGAAGTGCGCGCGTCACTGAAGCGGCACGCCGGCTTCAGCCTCACGGAACTTGTCGTTGCGCTTTTAGTTGCCATGATCCTGATGGCCGTAGGCTTGCCCGCCTTCCTACGTGCCTATCACTCGTATCAGTTATCGAGCGCCGCGAACCAGGTGGCCGATGTTTTGCGCCTGACGCGTTACGAGGCGATTCGCTTGAACACTCCGGTGCAGTGCATTATCAAGCCTTCGCCCCGTTTTTCGGGAATGACGGAGATATGGGCGGACTCGAACGCCAACGGCGTCCTCGATCCGACCGAAAAGATGGCTTTGCTCGGCAGCGGCGGAAACTTGGTCGACAGCGGAACTGTTCCGGCAACCGGGGCGCTGATTGCGAACGCGGTTGGCTCCATAGCAGCAACGGCGCCTTCTCCCGCTGGAACGGCAGTATCGTTTGACGCCCGGGGGGCAGTAGTCCCGCCGACGAATGTGAATGTGTTTTATCTTGCCAGCAGCGTCGCGCCCGACGCAGGATATCGCGCAGTCCTGCTGATGCCTGCTGGTTCAATCCAGATTTGGACCGCGGACGGTGGGGGAAACTGGCAGCAACAGCGGTAAGACAAAATTCGGAAAGAAAGAAATGAAGTCATTGACGAAATTCGGATCCAAACCGGACGGCCAGCGAGGCTTCACCCTCGTCGAGATGCTGATCGCCACCGCGATTGTCATCGTGGGACTGGTCGCGGTCGCGCAACTCGTCCCCGCTTCCGCCATGTTGGACTCTCGCAATCGCAGTGACGGCACAGCACTCGTCTTCGCCCAGCGCGTGATGGAAGCCATGCGCGAACAACCCCTCACAGTCACGACCTTTGCTGATCTCGAAGGCGTGGTCTGTCCGCTGGGCCAGACTTGCCAATTGGGCGATCCCACTGCAGCCCAAAGTCATCGTTGGCAGCCCCGTGGTCGTTTTTCAAAATTCTCCGATCATCGATTTTACCGCTGCCCCTGTCACTGGCTACAGCTTCAACTACAAAGATCCCAACGATCCGAGCGAAACGATTACAGACGTGCGTTGGGCCGTGATTACCAACACAAACGCCGCGCGCGTTCCGATTTCGCGCCGAATCATTGTTGGAGTGTTTCGTCGCGGAATGGCCTCCTCTTCGCTGCCGGTCACGCTCGACGTCATGTTGGAGAAATAAACATGACAAAACGTTCTCGAGCGGCGCGCGGCTTCACTTTGTTGGAATTGATGATCTCTATGGCTATCTTTCTGGTCATCTGCGCCGCCATGTTCACTCTTCTTCAACTCAGCCAGAAACGGTACAGCACCGAATCCCAGTTATCAGGCTCGTTCCAGGAAGCGCGCCTCGGTATCGACCAGATCGTGCGGGACATTAATATCTCCGGCTATCCCTCCAGGAGCTTGTTTTCCAACCCAGCCTCGGATGCCAGTTATGCCGTGAGCCCGTTTGCCTGGGAGCCGGGCTACAACGGCTTCAACACCAATAATTCCTGCCAGGTGACATTGAACTGCAACCCCACTCCCACACAGTTCGATTTGATCGTCGAAACCGATATTGGCGGAACCGTGAGCTGGATTCGCTACCAGCTCAGGAACACCACGCTGTACCGCGCTGTAGTTCCGAAGACCGGCGCCAGTCCGGTCAACGCCACTTCTTCGGCCTCCGTGATGATTCCATTTGTCGAAAACGTGATGAACAACGTTACCGACCCATTGCTCGCGGAAATCAAGGCCCAGGATCTGAATATGTTTGCCAATGGTCCGGTTCCCCTCTTTCAATATACTTGCGATACGCCGTCAGGTCCTCAACCCTGCAGCAGTGGCGCCGCTGCGAACTACAATTATCCAAAAAACATCAGCGATGTGGACATAACTCTGATCGTGAAAACCCCTGACGTGGACATGCAAACGCATTCCATCCAATTGATGGAACTGACCGGCCGGGGCCACAAGTCGAATCCGTCAAACTAAGGTTTTGAAGCGCTCGATGCCAAGAAAGCAACCATCGCCTAGGTGCAGTCAACCGAACCAATCGGGAACCGCCATGTTGATCGCCATTTTCGCCTTGCTGTTGATCAGCGTCGTCGGTATCGCTCTGGTGGTCTCCTCCGGCACAAACAGCTCTCTCGCTGGAAACTACCGCACCGCCACTAGCGCCTATTACGCCGGCATGGCCGGCCTCGAAGAAGCCCGCGGCCGCCTCCTGTGGAAAAATCCGGATTACATCAACATCACGAACAGCTATCCGAATCTCATGTCCACCTCAGGCATCCCGGCTTGGGGTTTGACGCAAGTTCTCTACATCACCAATCCGGCCCCGGGAGAAACCGTCAATCCGATCAGTGCCAATCCAGCCAACTACCCGGACACGGAATACGCCGTGGAATTTCCATGGGGGCTCGGCGGGGCCGCTGTGCAGCAAGTTCCCTCAGTCTCCTACGTGGCGGGGCTGCCCGGCCCCAGTTACAAATGGGTCAGGATCAATCCCGTCACCGAGCAGGCTCTCAACATGGACGTCAATGGCGACGGCACTTTGGAAGGTGCCTCGGTCTTGTTTTATGACCCGGCCCACCTAAACCCGTCGAATCAACCGGAGCCGGGCCTTGTGGTTCCGTCGGTGCCATCCACCCCGCCCACGGCACCAACACTAACCTCCGTCGAAGCACTGGAAATCACTGCACTGGCAGTCGCTCCGAATGGAGGCCATCGCCTCCTGCAATATGTCGTGGCACCCTTGATTATTTCTCCGGATGCCGGTGACCAAAACTACCCGGCAGCTCTTACACTCGACGATGGACAATTCTCAAACTCTGTAACCTTCACACCTCCGAATGGCTACCAGATCACGGGAGTTGATGGATGTAATCCGCCGCCACCTCCCGGCCTTCCCAATTCCGTAGCCGCCATCGGATATTCCAGTTCCGCTAACCAAAGCTACCTCGTCGCGCAGGTAACTCCAAACCAAGTGGACTATCCGGGTGCCCCGATCTCTAATCCGCCGCCACCACCCTACAAACAGTTCACACCGAGTCTCTGGAACGTCGGACCTGGAGCGGCACCAACTCCCCCTTTTACCGGTCCGCCTCTGCGACAAACTTGGCTGACACCTTCCGCTCTCGATCTCGCAATGCAGGACGTGATCAACAGCGCTGACGTCATCGTTCAGGGCCCCGCCACTGCCGCACAACTCTGGAGCGCGGCTCCAGCGATGTCAGCAGCTAATCCCATGACCATCGTAGTAGAAGGAGACCTCAATCTGTCCGGTGGGTTTGGAGCGCCACAAACCGGCTTCGGTCTTCTGCTGGTGACTGGAACGCTTTACTATCAGCCCACAGCCGCTTGGGATGGAGTCGTGCTGGTGGTCGGTGCTGGCAAAGTCGTTCTCACCGGAAATCACGGCACAGGGGGTATCGTTGGCGCGATGCTTATCGCGCAAACGCGAAGTGGCGACGGATCGGGCGCTCTGTTGCCTTCTTTGCAGGCTTCATTCGGTCCTCCTTCCGGCCCTATAGGGAACGGAATCTCCTACAACAGTTGCTGGGTCAACACCGCAAAAGGCCCGCTCAGCTACAAAGTCCTCTCCTTCCGCGAAGTCCCTCTCCCTAACTAAATCTCTTCGCATTTGCTTTGTAGCGGCCGCCTGCCGAGGCGGCCGCTGTCTCTTGCATTCGTAATGGCATTTCCAGACCTTTTCCTTGCACCGAGCTCCGTACACAACGCGTCTTGGACAAGCTACCGACTTCTTCGTCTTGCTTTTCTAGGGCCCGCTTTCTGCTTGCCCCGACGCAGGATGGGAGGCGGGCCGTTGCCGCACCGCCGGCGTCGCCGCCCCTCCCTACTCCAAATCCCCTCTCGCGGTATACTTAAACGATGCGCACTTCAGCCGGAGACTCGCAGTTGCACGGCACTACCGTTCTCTGCGTCCGTAAGGACAGCAAAGTCGTGCTCATTGCCGATGGCCAGGTCACCTTGGGTGACCACGTCCTCAAGCACACCGCCAGGAAAACCCGCCGTCTCTACAATGACAAAGTCCTCGCAGGCTTTGCCGGCTCCACCGCCGATGCCCTTTCGCTCTTCGAGCGCTTCGAAGGTAAGCTGCAGGAGCATTCCGGCAATCTGCAGAAAGCCTCGGTCGAACTGGCCAAGGAGTGGCGCAAGGATCGCGCCCTTCGCCATCTCGAAGCGCTTCTCATCGTCGCCGACGCCAAGGGCACATTCGTCCTCTCCGGCAATGGCGACGTCATTGAACCCGACGATGGCCTCTGCGCCATCGGCTCCGGCGGCATGTACGCACTCTCCGCTGCCCGGGCGCTTCTCAAACATTCCAAAATGGCGGTGAAGGAACTAGCCCTCGAAGCCATGCGCATCGCCAGCGAAATCTGTATCTACACCAACGCGAATTTTACCGTCGAGGAAATCTAACGAAAATGCCGGTAACCGCGCCCGGCACGTGAGGAATCAAACGGCAATGACCAGTAAGTCTGAAAAAGAGATTACCCTCTTCCCCGCAGCTGACGGCAACGGCCGCCCCGAGGAAGAAGAACTTCTTCCCGCGCTGGACGACATGACCCCGCGCGAGATCGTGAAGGAGCTCGATAAGTACATCGTCGGCCAAGCTGCCGCCAAGCGCGCCGTCGCCGTTGCTCTGCGCAATCGTGTCCGCCGCCAGAAGCTGCCTCCCGAGATTGCCGAGGATGTGCTCCCCAAAAATATTCTGATGATCGGCCCAACGGGTGTCGGCAAAACGGAAATCGCCCGTCGCCTCGCGCGGCTCGCGGGTTGCCCGTTCGTAAAAGTGGAAGCCTCGAAATACACCGAAGTCGGCTACGTCGGCCGCGATGTCGAGTCCATGGTCCGCGATCTCGTCGAAACCTCCATCGACATGGTCCGCGAGGAAAAGCTCGACGAAGTTGCCGACCGCGCCGAGGAATCCGCCGAGGAACGTATCCTCGACCTTCTCCTCCCTCCTGTTCCCCCTCCTGCGGAAGGCACCCCCGAAAGTGAACTCACCGCTCAGCGCGAACAGACCAAGCGCACCCGCGAAAAATTGCGCGCTCAATTGCGCGAAGGCAAGCTTGACCAGCGCATGGTCGACCTCGAAGTCCGCGAGCGTTCCATGCCGTCGTTCGAAATCATTTCGAATCAAGGCATCGAGGAAATGGACGTAAACCTCAAGGACATGCTGAGCAACTTCAGCGGCATCTTCGGCCAGCAAAAGAAGAAGCGAAAAATGAGCGTCGCCGACGCCTTCGAATACCTGATCCAGGAAGAAGAAAACAAGCTCCTCGATATGGAGCAGATTACCCGCATCGCCGTGGAGCGCGCCGAACAGATGGGCATCATCTTCGTCGACGAGATCGATAAGGTCGCCGGCCGCGAAGCCGGCCACGGTCCCGATGTCTCGCGCGAAGGCGTCCAGCGGGACATCCTGCCGATCATCGAAGGCACCACCGTCAACACTCGCTACGGGATGATCCGCACCGATCACATCCTGTTCATCGCTGCGGGCGCATTCCACGTCACCAAGCCTTCCGACCTCATTCCCGAACTCCAGGGCCGCCTTCCTATCCGCGTGGAAATGCAATCCCTCAGGGAAGAGGATTTTGTCCGCATCCTTACCGAACCCAAAAACGCCCTCATCAAGCAATACATCGCTCTGCTAGACACCGAAGGGGTGAAACTCACCTTCACCGAGGACGCCGTGCAGGCTGTCGCCCGCTTCGCCACCAGCGTGAATGAGCAGACCGAAAACATCGGCGCGCGCCGGTTGCACACCATCCTCGAGAAGGTTTTGGACGAACTCTCCTTCGAAGCGCCCGACCTCAAGAAAAAGACGGTCAAGATCGATGGCGCTTACGTGAACAAGCAGCTCGCCGACATCGTGAAGAATCAGGATCTCAGCCGTTACATCCTTTAATCGCGCGACGGATATGGAAATTAGAAAGGCGAAACCCAGCCCGCCAGTCGATTCTCTTCTTGCACGCTTCTATTTTCTCGGCTCCCTGGTTCTACTCGCAGCCGGCTGTGGCGCGCCCGGCGACCCCACGCCCCCATCTCCGCCCATTCCCGCTGCGGTCACCGACCTCGCCGGACACCAGATCGGCGATGCGGTGCTGTTAACCTTCACGCTTCCCCTCAAAAGCACGCTGGGTGAGCGCCTCAACCAGGTTCCTACTCTCGAAGTTTGGCGCGGAGCGCTGCGGCCCGACGGCACTCCCGACCCTCGATCCTTCCACCTCGTGGACACCGTCTCGGCCGCTATCCTCCAAACCTATGTCTCCGAAGGGAAAGTGTCGTTCCCCGAGCCCATTCAGCCCGAGGAGCTTCGCTCAAATATCGGTCAAACGGCTCTCTATCGCGTGCGCACCAGAATAAGCGAAAGGAAATCCTCCGCGGACTCCAACGAAACGCCCGTCAACTTATATCCGGTGCCGGAGCGCGTCGATACCCTCGAGGCCCGCACCACCGAAAAATACATTCAGCTGAATTGGACTCCACCCGTCAGCACCTCCGCAGGCGCTCAGCTTCCGCCCATCCGCGAATTTCACGTCTATCGTGGAGAACTCGATCCCACGTCCGCTCCCGCAGCGGCGAAGGACTTGCATGCGGCCGCGTGGAAACTGCCTCCTCTACAGATTGCCGTCGCAAACGCTCCCGAGTACCAGGACTCCAGCTTCGATTTCGGCAAGACCTATGCCTACATCGTTCGCAGCGTCATCAGTGAAGGCGGCTCGCTCCTCGAATCCGGCGATTCCCGCCCCGCCATTCTTACTCCAAAGGATATCTATCCTCCGGCCGCTCCTGAGGACGTGGTTGCCGCCGTCCTTCCCGGCACCAGTCCCGGCATTTTTGTGGTGGACCTCTCTTGGACAATAAATCTAGAAACCGACATGGCTGGTTATCGCGTCTATCGAAGTGAGAGTGAAAACGAGCGAGGCCAGCGGTTGACTCCAGACCTCTTGCCCACGCCCTCCTTCCGTGATAATACGGTCGCCTCGGGACACCGCTATTGGTATACCGTTACAGCCGTGGATCGCGCTGGGAATGAGAGTGGCCTCAGCGCCGTTTTACTCGTAGAAGTTCCGTAACTTTTTCGCGTGAACTGGGTTTGACCAAAGATGCAGTAAGGTCAAGGGAGTCCAGCGCCCATGCCAGTCATCGCAAAGTTTCCCGGCTTTCATTGGTTTGGTTTTTTGAAAGACGCCGCGGTACGCACCGGAGTCTATGCTGGGATTTCTCTCTCGCTGATCTTCTCGGCTTGGCTTCTCATCGCCAATCGAGTGCCTTATCTGGAGCCGCTGGCAACGGAGCGAAACATCTTGGCCGCGGCTCTTCTCGGTCTGTTCGCCGCCTTTCCCATGCTTCGCTTTTTCCGGCATCCCTCCTATCTGCTTACGTCTGGCATCCTGGCCTGGGGCATTCTCACCTTCACCTATCGCGTATTCTGCTTCAAGTTTGAGCTTCTCGAGGAACACTACACCGCCGCCCACGTCTTCGTTCTTGGCGCCATCATCTATTTCGTTGTTGCCACCATCTGCTGGATTGGTACGATCATCTGGAGAGTGCATGCGACAAGCAGCTCTCATACGCATCACTGAGCGAGCCACCATCTCATGAAATTTTGCCGGTTCTTGCCGCATTCCACCGCTGCACGCACGTACTCCCCCGCCTACGGCATTCTAGACGCCGACGTTGTTCGCGAAATCGTCGGCATTCCCTGGTCCGGCTGGGTCGAAGGCCACAGCATCTGGGAGCTGAAAAACATCCGCATGCTGGCTCCCTGTGAGCCCACCAAGATCGTTGGTGTGGGCCGCAATTACGCCGCTCATGCCGCCGAGCTTGGCAACGAAATGCCCAAGGAACCCCTCATCTTTCTCAAGCCACCTTCGTCTCTCATCGGACCCGATCAACCGATCGTTTTGCCGCCTCCTTCCAACCGTGTGGAGCATGAGGGCGAATTGGGCGTGGTCATCGGCAAGACGTGCTCCCGTCTTTCGGATGAAGCCGATCCACTTTCCTTCGTTCTCGGCTACACCTGCATCAACGACGTCACCGCTCGTGACCTTCAAAAAACGGACGTCCAGTTCACCCGCGCCAAAGGTTTCGACACTTTCTGCCCCGTCGGTCCGCACCTCGAAACGCAACTCGACCCCGCCAATGTCCTCGTCGAATGCCGCGTCAACGGCGAGACTCGCCAATCCGCCAGTACGGCACTCATGACCTTTCCCGTGGCCTTCCTCGTTCGCTGGATCTCTCGCGTTATGACCCTGCTTCCCGGTGACCTGATCGCCACTGGAACCCCCGCTGGCGTCGGCCCCCTCGTCGCCAACGACACCGTCGAAGTCTCCGTGGCCGGAATCGGCGTGTTGCATAATCAAGTGCATCCCCTTGCCGTTGACGTCGCCCGAGCTGGCGGCTTTCGCTAAAATGGTCCTTGGTGGGGAACGCTGATCCCAAATTCCACCCGCGTAATCTTGCCAAGGGGTAGAAGTTGAAAGAACTGCTCGCCGATTGGAAGTTGGTCCTCGCTCTGGGCGTGGGAACCATTCTCGCGATTGGTTTGATCGTCTTCGCGTTCGTGCGTCCCAGCGTCGATCCCGAAGAAGCTGAACGCAAACGCCGTCTCCATCTCAATCACATTGGCCGCATTGCCGAAGGCCAGGTCGTCGACCTCACCGAGAGTGCCGCCGAGCCAGCCGAAGAGCGTCGCGGCATTTTGCCTTCGCGCACGCGTCCGCTTCCGGACACGCGCCCGCGCCATATGGTCTCCTACAGCTACTCCATCTCCGGCGTCACCTATCACACCGCGCAGGACATCACCGGCCTAGAAAGTCAGATCCGTTTCGATCAGCTCATGGCCGGCCAACAAGCCAGCGTCAAGTACGATCCTTCGAACCCGAGCGATTCCATCCTCGTCGCCGACGACTGGTCCGGCTTCCGCTAACCCGGCCGGCTTCTTGGGTTTCCTCGCATAGGCTTCCGCCTTGTGCCTCCTCGCCTGTTCATAGGGGCGCACACGGTTTACCCTGAGCTTCGAACGGCTGCGCCCCACTCGGCATAATCTTCACAGTCCGTCATTCCGCGCGGAGTCCGCGAAGCGAGGATCTCCCCCCATCGCGCGGTTTTTGTGCCATGAATCCCTCGATTCGTGTGTCTTGAACGGGTTCACACCGCCTGCATACCCCTTTCCCCGCCTTTGCGTTATCCTTTGGCTGCAGCCCAAACCGCCCTTATGAAACACGTCTTTCTCTCCATCCTGACGGCGATTCTCATCCTGGGCATGACCCTCAGCTCCATCCTCATTCTCGTTCGCGCCACCCACTACGTCACTTCCGTCGAGTCTCCTCTTTCCCGCGCGGGCGCCATCGCCGCCGAATTGCTCCTCGGCGTGGTTCTCCTTCTCGGCACCGTCTGGCTCGCCACCCATCTCGCTGTTCTTATCTTCGCTCCGAAATCCACTACCTCCGAGGGAGGCCCTCTTGGCTGAGAAAAATCATGTGACCTGGGAATCGTCGGTCAGCTCCGATCGCATGGACCAGTTACGCCGCATGTCCGCCGAAGCCGAAGCAGGCGGCGGGCCGGAGCGACGCGAGCGCGAACACAACGCCGGAAAGCTTTCCGCCCGGGAACGCATCCACCTTCTTCTCGATGAAGGCACTTTCGAGGAACTCGACAAGTTCGTTCGCCACCGCTGCGTCGATTTCGGCGCTGAGGAAAATCGTCCCACCGGCGACGGCTTCGTCACCGGTTTCGGCCGCATCGATGGCCGCCTGGTTTACGTCTTCGCGCAGGATTTCACCGTCTTCGGCGGCTCCCTCTCTGAAACCAACGCACTCAAGATCTGCAAAATCATGGATCTCGCCGTGCGCAATGGCGCTCCCGTGATCGGTCTGAACGATTCCGGCGGCGCGCGCATCCAGGAAGGCGTCGCCTCCCTTGCCGGTTACGCGGACATTTTTCTACGCAACACGCTCGCCAGCGGCGTGATTCCCCAAATCAGCGCCATCCTCGGACCTTGTGCCGGCGGGGCAGTCTATTCTCCCGCTATCACCGATTTCATCCTCATGACCCGAGAAACGTCCTACATGTTCGTCACCGGTCCCGACGTGATCAAGACCGTCACGCACGAAGAAGTCACCAAGCAGCAACTGGGCGGCGCCATGACCCACAACGCAACCAGCGGCGTCGCTCACTTCATCTCTCGCGACGACGCCGAATGCTGCGCCATGATCCGTGAACTTTTCAGCTTCCTGCCCTCTAACAATCTCGAAGATCCCCCGCGCCGCGCCACCAGCGATCCCATCGATCGCCGCGAAGAATCTCTCAACACCATCGTCCCCGAAGATCCGCAGAAACCCTACGACATCAAGGATGTCATTCACGCCATCGTCGATGAACGCCACTTCTTTGAGGTCCACGAGCACTTCGCCAAGAATATCGTCGTCGGTTTTGCCCGCCTCGCTGGCCGCCCGGTCGGCATCGTCGCCAATCAACCCGCCTTCCTCGCCGGAACTCTCGATATCAACGCCTCCGTGAAAGGAGCGCGTTTCGTGCGTTTCTGCGATGCCTTCAACATCCCTCTGGTCACGTTCGAAGATGTCCCCGGATTTTTGCCCGGCACACAACAGGAATATGGCGGCATCATCAAGCACGGTGCGAAATTGCTTTTCGCCTTTGCCGAAGCCACCGTTCCCAAAATCACGGTGATCACCCGCAAGGCCTACGGCGGCGCTTACTGCGTCATGGCCTCTAAACACATTCGCACCGACGCCAACTACGCCTGGCCCTCCGCTGAAATCGCCGTCATGGGCCCCGAAGGCGCCGTGGACATTGTCTACAAACGCGAACTCAACGCCGCCCCTCCGGGCGAAGGCCCTAAACTACGCCGGGAAAAAATCGCCGAATTCCGCAACCGCTTCGCCAACCCTTTCGTCGCCGCCGAACGTGGTTACCTCGACGGCGTCATTGAACCCGCCGACACTCGCCGCCTCGTCATCACCTCTCTCCACGCCCTCGAAAACAAGCGCGACTCGAACCCCAAGAAAAAACACGGCAACATACCGCTGTGATGAGTCTTTTGGTGATGATTCGCTTTCAGCTCTCCGGTATGGAACTTCTGGCCTTCCCGATGTACACTTGTGGGTACTGATGCAGGCTCTCTCGTCGGCCTTCATCTGGAACGAACCATGTTTCAACCACGTATCGTCCCTGCCCTTTGATCCGCTCCTGACGCGGACCTGAATTTCTCTCTCACTCTGTTTGTCTTTGGCGGCGCGAGCACTCTCCATCGCAAACCGGCTTGCGCAGAAACATGTGGAATTGTATGACTTCGCCCGAAACCATTCTTGTCTCACCGCCGCCAACATTTTGGGGCTCCATCCGTGAAGCGATTCGCGGGTCGCATCAGGACTTCACCACCGGCAGCCTCAACCGCGCCATCGTCCTCCTGGCCGTTCCCATGGTTCTCGAAATGGTCCTGGAATCGCTCTTCGCCGTGGTCGATGTTTTCTGGGTCGGACGCCTCGGTGCCGATGCCGTGGCTACCATTGGGCTCACCGAATCGCTGCTCAGTCTGATCTTTGCCGTCGGCTTCGGGCTAGCCCTTTCGACCACCGCCATGGTCGCCCGCCGCATCGGTGAAAAAGACCCGTCAGGCGCCGCCGTGGCCGGTGTACAAGCCATCGTCATTGGCCTCGCCACTTCGCTCGTCATCGGCGTGCCCTGCTGGTTCTACGCCCCCCATCTGCTCCAGCTCATGGGCGCCTCGCCGCAAATCGTCGCCACTGGTTCCGGCTACGCCCGCATCGCTCTCGGCGGTTGCGGCGCAGTGCTTTTGTTGTTTCTCAACAACGCCATTTTCCGCGGTGCGGGCGATGCCGCCGTGGCCATGCGCTTGCTGTGGGTCTCCAACATCATCAATCTCATCCTCGATCCCTGCCTTATCTTCGGCTGGGGACCGTTTCCGAAACTCGGCGTCACTGGCGCCGCGCTCGCCACCTTCATCGGCCGCAGCATCGGCGTGCTCTACCAAGTCTATCGCCTGCTGCGAGGAACGGAACGCATTCGCATCCTTGCGGCTCAGGTACGCATCGATCTCGCGGTGCTGTTGCGGCTCCTCCGTGTATCTCTCACCGGCATCCTGCAATTCGCCATCGCCGACGTAAGCTGGATCGGCCTTGTGCGCATCGTCAGTCTTTTCGGCTCCGCCGCTCTCGCTGGCTATACCATCGCCATTCGCATTGTCATTTTTGTGATCCTGCCAAGTTGGGGTCTCAGCAACGCCGCCGCTACGCTCGTCGGCCAGAATCTCGGCGCAAAACAACCCGAGCGCGCCGAACAATCGGTCTGGCGCACCGGCCTCTACAATATGATCTTCCTCGGCACCGTCGGCGTGTTGTTCGTTCTTTTCGCCGAACCAATCATCCGTCTCTTCACCAACGATCCGGCCGTCTTGCCTCTTGCGGTCTCCTGTTTGCGCATCTTGAGCTACGGCAACATCGCCTACGCCTATGGCATGGTCATGCTGCAAGCCTTCAACGGCGCCGGCGACACCGTCACTCCCACCATCGTGAATTTCTTCGGCTTCTGGCTGCTCGAAATTCCCCTGGCCTACGCCCTCGCCGTTCCTCTGCACTTCCGCGCCAACGGCGCCTACTCCTCGATCGTCATCGCCGAAGCAGCTATCGCCACGGCCGGCATCCTCCTGTTCCGCCGCGGCCGCTGGAAACGCCAGCGAATCTAACCGCATTTGTAGGGGGGGCCTTCTGAGTCCGCTCCCCGGCGCGATTGCCCCAGCGGAATCGGCGGGCACGCCTTCACCCAAAGCGACTCGTCATCCTGAGGGCGTAGCGTGCGGCGCGAACGATCTCAACCGGCCGACAGCGCCAGGATTGCCGCAAGAAGCCGCCAAGATCCTCACTTCAACAGATACTCCTGCAAAAACTCCACCGTCGCATAAAACTGGTAATCCTGATTCGCCTTCTTCTGGTACCCATGGCCCTCGTCCTTCGCCATGACGTACCACACCGGCGTTCCCTCCTTCTTTAGCGCCGCCACAATCTGATCGCTCTCGCTCACCGGCACCCGCGGATCGTTCTTGCCTGCCACCACCAGCATCGGCTTTTTGATTTTCTCAATGTTATTCATCGGAGCGATGCGCTCCAGAAATTCCCGCATCTTCGGGTCGCGCTCGTCGCCATATTCCGCCCGCCGCAAGTCCCTCCGGTATCCTTCCGTGTGCTCCAGAAACGTCACCAGGTTCGACATTCCCACAATATCAACCGAACAACGAATCCGGTCGCTGTAAAACGTGGAGATCGCCAGCGTCATGTGCCCTCCGTAACTTCCACCGGTCACCCCGACGCGGCTCGCCTCGAGCTGCGGTTGCGCCCCGATCCAGTCGAATAATGCATTGATATCTTTGTATGTGTCTTCGCGCAGAAATCCGTTATCCAACAGCGTGAATGACTTCCCGTATCCTGTCGATCCCCGCACGTTTGGATAAATCAACGCAATACCCATCTCATTCAACAAATAATTCTGTCGTCCCAGAAACAGTGGCTGCGATTGCCCCTCCGGCCCTCCGTGAATCACGACCATAACTGGCCGTTTCCCGGTGAACTTCGCGGGCGGCCGATACAGAAATCCACTGATCATCTTTCCATCAAAGCTCTTCCACTTGATTAACTCGGCCGCCGGAAAATCCTTGGTCGGTACCGCCGTCTCGCTGTTCGTCCACCGCTCCAGCTTCCCGGTCGCCACGTCGAGCGAATACACATCCTCCGGCCCTTGCGCATTCACAAGCGAAAACGCAAGCTCTGGTCCGTCCTGCCTCCAGCGCACTCCGCCGATCACACCCGAAGGCAGATGCTTCGGCTCACGCAAGATCTCTTTTTTGTCCGTGCGGAAGTCCCGCAGCACTCCCGACCCGTTTTCGTTGGTCACAAACGCAATCCGCTTCCCGTCGTGAGACAGATCAAACGTCACGACGTCCCACGGAATTTCCGTCGTCAGATAGTAATGCTCCTTCGTGTCCAGGCTCACATACGCCAGGCGATGGAATTCCGAGTCCTTGTCCGTCGTCACGTACAACCCTTTGCCGTCCTTGCTGAACTGCCCTGCCCAATAGGAGACTTTCTCTTTTGCGTCGCGAGGCGTCAGCGCAGTTTTTTCTCCAGTCGTGGTATCCACAAGCCATAAATACGATTCGTTGACCGACAGATCCTCCGACAGCAAAATCTTTTTGTCGTCCGGCGACCAATCGAGCGGCTCCCACCCTCCTCCTTCCAGTTTCGTAAGCAATCGGTCGGACTTCGGCTCACCCGGATTCATCACCCACAAATCCGTGTCCTTTCCCGACCGCCGCGTCGATGTGTACGCGATTTCATCTCCCTTACTTGACCACGGTCCCATGCTGTTGCGCGCTTTGCCGTCCGTCAGCAAAGTGATGTTCCCGGTCGCCAAATCCAGCCGGTAAAGTTGATACCATTCCCCTCCGCCGAGGTCTTTCGGAAACACGATGTACTCGCCGCCATTTGGGTGAAACCGCCCTCCCCGCACCGCGTCCGCAAAAAATGTGAGCTGGTGCCGTTCTCCTCCCGCCTGGCTTACCAGGTGCAATTGCGGTGTAGCCGCAAATCGCGTGCTGATCAGCATGCTGCGTTTCCCCGGTTCCCAATCCGAAAATACCGCGCTTCGGTACTCGCCGTATCTTCCCGCCGTCTCCGCCAGGCTCGCCGGAATCTTCGGCACGCCATCCACCACCAAACTCTCCGGCGGCGTCACCACCGCCTCCTGCCCGGCAACTCCCGAGACCGTCCAGAGCCAAATGGCCCCAAACAACAACGCAGTTCGTTTCATGGTCGCCCCCTGACCTCCATCGCGGTTGCTTTGATACACCGCAAACGATACGACACGCAAGCGCTAGGTAGTCTCCGGCCGCAAGTAACCGCGTGTTAAAATCCGCCTGTCTACTCAATCTATGTTCCGAAAAATTCTGATCGCCAATCGCGGCGAAATCGCCGTACGCATCTTGCGCGCTTGCCGCGAAATGGGCATCCCTTCGGTTTGCGTCTTCAGCGAAGTCGATCGCTCGTCGCTCCATGTCCGGCTCGCGGACGAAGCTTATTTCATCGGCCCCGCTCCTTCGCGCGAAAGTTATCTCCGCATTGACAAGCTCATCGACGTTGCTCGCCGCTCCGGTTCTAACGCCATTCACCCCGGTTACGGTTTCCTTGCGGAAAATCCTGCTCTCCCGCGTGCCTGCGCCGACGCAGGTATCACTTTTATCGGCCCTTCCGCCGAGACCATGGAAACCATGGGCTCGAAAATTGCCGGTAAACAACTCGCCCGCCGCTCCGACGTCCCGACCGTCCCCGGAACCGACGATCCCATCGAAAACCCCAACGACGTTCAGTCGCTCGCACGGGCTATGGGCTATCCGGTCGTCCTGAAAGCCGTCGCTGGCGGTGGCGGCAAAGGCATGCGCGTGGTTCCGAACGATGAAGCCTTCTCCGCCTGTTGGCGAGACGCCTCCTCGGAAGCGCTCAACGCTTTCGGCGACTCTCGCGTCTTCCTTGAGAAATATCTTGAAGCGCCTCGGCACATTGAAATTCAGATTCTCGCGGACTCGCACGGCCGTGTCGTGTCTCTCGGCGAACGCGAATGTTCGGTCCAACGCCGCCATCAGAAAGTCATCGAGGAAGCCCCCTCCACCATCATGACTCCCGATCTTCGCCGCAAAATGGGCGAAGCCGCGGTGCGCCTGGCCCGCGCCGGAGGCTACGTCAACGCCGGAACCGTCGAGTTCCTCGTCGACGCCCGCCTCAATTTCTATTTTCTCGAAGTGAACACGCGCCTGCAGGTCGAGCATCCCGTCACCGAGCAGGTCACCGGCCTTGATCTCGTCAAACTTCAGATCGCCATCGCTGCCGGTCATCGTCTGCCCTTTGCTTGGGAAACCATCACGCCCCGCGGGCACGCCATGGAAGTCCGCCTCTACGCCGAAGACCCCGACAACAATTTCTTTCCCTGCCCCGGCAAAATTGTCGCGCGACGCATCGCCACCGGTCCTGGCATCCGCCTCGACGAAGGCGTTTATCGTGGCTGGACCGTGCCGCTCGAATACGATCCGCTACTCAGCAAACTCATCGCCTGGGGCAACAGCCGGGAAGAAACCATCGCCCGCCTCCGCCGCGCCCTCGACGAGTACACCATCAGCGGCATCCGCACCAACGTCAGCCTCTTCCGCCGCATTCTCGCCGAACCCGAATTCCTCGCTGGCGAAATCCACACGAAATGGCTCGACCAATTGCTTGCTCGCCCTCGCCCTCCGCTCGTTCCACCGGGACCCGGCACACAAGCTGCCGCCGCCATCGCCGCGGCCTACTGGGCCAGCATCCAGCCCGGCGGCGCCGCAAACGGCCCATCTCCCGCAGCCGAACCGTCTCGCTGGAAACTGGACGGCCGCCGTTCCCAACTGGATCGCCAGCCATGAAATTTGAGGTTTATCTCGATTCCGTTACGGGAAAGTCCAAACACGTGGTGGAGTTGGAAAAGAACGGCTCTTCCTACAAAGTCTCTCTCGATGGCCAGGGGGTCGATGCCGACGTCATTCTCACCACGCCCAACGCCGTCTCGGTTATCCTTAATGGCGCCGCATTCGAATTTCACATCGCGCCCACGCCCGACGGCGCCTACACGCTACAAACCGGCCCGCACGAATTCCACGCCGAGGTCCGCGATCCCCGCTCCTGGCGTGCGAGAAAACCGCGAGCGCTCGAAGCCGAAGGCCGCCAGCAAATCCTCGCCCCGATGCCCGGCAAAGTCATTCGCCTTCTCGTAAAAGTCGGCGACGAAGTCGAAGCCGGCCAGGGCCTGATCGTCGTCGAAGCCATGAAAATGCAAAACGAAATTCGCTCCCCCAAAAAAGGCAAAGTCGAACGCCTGCAAGCCAAAGAAGGCCAACCCGTCAACGCCGGCGACATCCTCGCCTGGGTCGATTAGTCCAGCAATCACAGTCCGGCAGTCCGAAGCTGCCTGCGGCAGGCCGGCAAAGTCCGCAAAGCGATGAATCCCTCTTCGATCCCCACCGCTCGAACCACGCTTAACCTGGAACTCCGGAACCAGTCTACTGCCTTCTCTTGTCATGCGGAGGAGCGCGCTTTTTGCGCGACGAAGGATCGCAACGCAAAAACACGTCAAAATGTAAAAACGAAAGAAGAGACCTACTGCGTATTCTTCGGCTGCCCCGGCCCCGGTCCGAACGGCATACCAACAGCCGGCGTGCTCGGCTTTGCCGCATCCGGCAACTTCCCCGCCGTCTCGATCACCTGCATCGCCAGATAATTCGTCACGTGCGCCTCATCCCGCGCCACCGCCAGGTACGCATTCCGCAGCAACTGCTCCTTGCGGTTCCGCAGCGTATCGCGAATCATCTGCTGCACCTGCGGATCGTTCACGCCGCGCTGCCCCGCCGCCTCCCGCGCCACCAGCTTCAAAATCCGTATACTGTCCCTCAACACGACTGGCGGACTCACTTGACCGGGCTTCAAGGTCAACACCGTCCGCTTAAGCACCGGATCGGTCTGCGGCGCGTTGAGCGACGATTCCGCAATATATCCCAGATCCCCTCCGGTAGCCGCGGTACTCGGATCCTCGGAATAATCCATCGCCAGTTGCGAAAAATCCGCGCCGCTGTTCAACTTGTCTTCCAGCATTTTGGCTTTGCGCTCGGCTTCCGCTTCATTGGTAGCGTCGTCATTTTTCCGGTTGCGCACCATCTGGTCCTTGCGCGGAGTGATCACGATTTGCGAAATACGGTACTGCGCCTCCGCAACGTTGAATTGGTTGCGGTTCGTGTTGTAAAAATCCGTCACGTCCTGGTCTGTGATGGTGACCTTCGCCGCCACCTCACGGTTCAGCAATTTCTGCATCGACAGCGTCCGCCGCAGATCTTTCTTCAGGTCATCCACGCTCATCCCGCCGTCTTTCAATTTTCTCTGGAATTCCTCTTCGGTGTACCCGCTCTTCAGCTCCGTGAATTTGTCTTCCACCTCGCCGTCGCTGGCTTCCAGATTCAGCTTCTTCGCGCGCTCCAGCAGGATCTCATTGTTAATCAACTGCTCCACCACGTTCAGCTTTCCGGAAAGCACCTCTTCCGGTGAAGTTTCTTGCGCCTCTGGATTGATTCGCGTTTTGTAGTACTTCTCCACTTCATCCCGCTTGATTTCTGTGCCGTTCACCACCGCCCAGACGTCCGGTGCGTGGCTTTCCGGCTGCTTGCATCCCGCGAATAAAGACACCACCAGCGCCGCCGCGGGCAAGAACGCTGCTCCACGATGAACCGCGCCGCCGTCTCTCTGCTGTCGGATTGCGGGATTCAAGAAAATTTTCAAGGGTTTGCTCAGGCCGCTTTTTTCACGCGGCCCAGTCGGATGCACGCCGTGCACACCTTCATTTGCTTCCGCACGCCATTCACCACCGCACGCACTCGCTTCAAATTCGGATTCCACCGCCGGCGGCGCGTATTATTCGCGTGGCTTACCACATTCCCGTAGCTCGGCCCTTTGCCGCAAATTTCACACTTCAATGCCATAACAGTCCACTTCCTAAGCTTCAAAAGATAGAAAACAAGACCCTTAATTCTATCAGATGCCCTTTAAAACACAAAACACTGCTGATGCGGAACGATCCCGATGGCCTGGCACTGGGTTTCGAGCACTTCTAAACCCCGCAATAGGGGTCGGAACCTCCGTTCCGACCCTTCGCAAGTCAAGATTCGGCTTCAGCCTCTAAGGATTGTTCAGTCGCTTCAGACTGGTTGAATCTTCCGCAATGTAACGCAAACTACTTATGTCTGGGCCGTTTGTTATACTAAGCAAGTCTTTCTCAGGACTGATATCGAGTGAACTCGCTCCGCATCTCCATCGTCCAATACCTGAACACCGCCCCTCTTGTCCGCGGCTTCACGCACGGCCCTCTTCGCGGCAAATATCAGCTTTCCTTCACCGTTCCTTCGCAATGTGCCGAAGCGCTCCGCTCCGGCGACGTCGACATCGCCATCATTCCCGCAATCGAGCTTCAACGCATCGACGGGCTCGTCGCGCTCCCCAATCTTTCCATCGCCTCGAAAAGATCCGTGCGCAGCCTGCTTCTGGTCTCCGAGAAACCCATCCACGAAGTCCGCCGCATCGCTCTCGACCGCAGCTCTCGCAGCACGCAAGCTCTCGTCCGTATCCTCTGCGCCAAACGCTGGCACATCGCTCCGGAATTCTTCGAAGCCGCTCCCGACCTACCCACCATGCTCCGCGAAGCCGATGCCGCCCTGCTGATTGGCGACCCCGCCCTTCGCCTGGCGCTCAACTCCGAATCCCACGTCTGTAGCGATGCAAGCGGTAATAAAACCTTCCCCGCCGGTATCGCAGGCATCTCTTCTTCATCGCGACTCTTCCTTTACGACATGGTCGAAAAGTGGCGCGCGTTCTCGAGGCTTCCCGCCGTCCTGGCCCTCTGGGCGGCCAGGCCCGCCGCTGTCAGTTCCGCAGTCATCTGCGATTTTCAAGACTCGCTGGCCTTCGGTATGCAGCATCTCGACCAAATCAGCGTCGAGGCCTCCCGCGAGCTGAATCTCCCCGCCGAAAAAATCTCCCGCTATCTAACCGAAAATATCGATTACACTCTCGACCAAGAGAATCTTCGCGGCCTGCAGCGTTATTTCGATCTGGCCGCCGAATTGGGTTTAATCAAAGAGGCCAAGCCGCCGCAGATCGCAAGTTTCGAACCATCGCGCGAACTCGCAGCCGTGCGCCGCGCATAGGCGTTAGCTGTTTCGCGAACCGTTTTCGGGAAGGCACGGCTTCACAGCTTGCGGAGAAAGACCACTTTTATAGGAGTTCGGGCTTTCTCGAGCCGGTGTGCAAAGTTCTTGTAGTGGCGGGTCTCTAGACCCGTGCTTTTCGGGAGGCCACGGCTTCGGCCGTGCCGAAAAACGCCCAAGAAAAATGGGCTTTCGCCCCTGAGGTGCAGGAAAGAAGTTTCGAGCAAAAAGGAGAAAAACTCAGCCGTGGGAATCACCAAAAAACAAGCCCTCGACATGCTCCAATCCGACGACCTTGTCGGCATCGGCATGGCCGCTCACCAGTTCCGCCTGCAAAAAAACGATCCCCGCATCGTCACCTACCAGATCGATCGCAACATCAATTACACGAATTTCTGCACCGAGTACTGCTCTTTCTGCGCCTTCTATCGCCCGCTCGGGGCCAAAGACGGCTACATCCTCCCCTTCGAAGAAATCTACGCCAAGATCGACGAAATGCTCACACTCGGCGGCACGGGCGTTCTCTTGCAAGGCGGCCTGCATCCCGATCTTCAGATCGGTTACTACGAAAATCTTCTCCGCTCTCTCAAATCCCGCTATCCCCAGGTCCATCTCCACTGTTTTTCCGCTCCGGAAATTCTCTGCATCGCGGAAGTCAGCGAACTCAGCATTCGAGATGTCATCGAGCGCCTGATGGACGCCGGCCTGCAATCCATCCCCGGCGGTGGCGCCGAGATTCTCGACGACGAAGTACGCGCCAAAATTGCTCGCCTGAAATGCACCAGCGACGATTGGGTGGAAGTTCACCGCACCGCGCACTCCCTCGGCCTGCGCACCACCGCCACCATGATGTTCGGCTGCGGCGAAGAGCTTCGCCATCGCGTCAATCATCTCGAGCGTGTTCGCCAGCTTCAGGAACAGACCGGCGGCTTTACCGCTTTTATCCCTTGGATTTTCGCCGCGGAAAACACCGCGCTCGGCAAGCGCGTTCAGGAGACCACCGCCGTCGACTACCTAAAAACTCTCGCCGTCAGCCGCCTCTACCTCGACAACATCGATCACATCCAGTCGAGCTGGCTCACTCCCGGCATCAAGGTCTGCCAAGTCGGCCTGCAATTCGGCGCCGACGATGTCGGCAGCATCCTCATCGAAGAAAATGTCGTCTACGCCGCGGGTGTCCGCCGCCGCACGAATGAAGAAGAGCTTCGTCGCATCATCTATGACGCGGGCTTCCTTCCCGCCCAGCGCGACACTCTCTACCGCTCCTACGTCCTAAAATCTCCTTACCCGCCGAAACACGCCAACGCTGCGTAGCTGCTATTCGTATTGGGTGTTTGGACCTTTCCGGAGACAAGTTAGCGCCGGAGGGCCACAACAGGCGCAAGCCCTGGGTAGCCAACGACCCCACGCGGCTATTTCTTCACCCGTACCAAAATCTCCACCTCGGTCCCATCCGCCAAATCCAACCGCTCCGGCAACTCCAAGCGCCCATCCTTGCACCGCCCCACCAACCGCATCGTACTTTCCCGCGACGAGGAAGGCGCGGAGTGGCGTCCCGTCTCATCGAGCGCCTGATTCACCAGCGCATCCGCCTCGCGGTTCTGCTCCCGGTACACATGCTCGATCCGGAACGACGCCAACCCCTGCGCCATCTTCTTCGCCCGCTCGAACAAGGGCTTCAGCTCTGCGCTCTTCACCTGGTACTGCCCGCGCATCTGCTTCACCATCAATTCCGAATCGCTTTCCACCCGCAACGCCCTGACACCATGCGTCTGTGCGTAGTCCAACGCCGCAATCAATCCAAAATATTCCGCCACATTGTTGGTGTTTTGCCCGATGTATTTCTTCAGCCGCGCAACAATCTCCCCGCTCCCATCGCGTATCACCACGCCATACGCCGCCGGCCCCGGATTCCCGCGTGAACCGCCATCAATGTTCGCCTGATACGCCGCGGTATGTTTTACGGGCTCCGGCGGCGTTGCATCGCCAAACAATCCTCCGGCTCGCGGCACCGGCGGCCGTTTCAGCATCACGAGTTCGTCGCTCCGTTCGCTGTTTCATGCGGCGCCGCATGTGGAATCGGCTCCAGGGTATACAAGATCCGCCCGCACATCTCGCAGCGGAACACTTCTTCGTCGGTTTCCGTCGCTAGCATTTGCAGCACGTGGGGCAGCACGCGCATCCCGCACGCGCGGCACTGTTCGCCGCGCGCTTCCGCCAGCGCCGTTCCCGGATGTCGTTTGTCGACTCGTGCATACAGGCTCAGCATGTCTTCTGGCACATTCTTCGCAATTCCTTCACGCTCGGCTGTCGCCGCCTCCAGCCGTTTCTTCTTCTCTCCGTACTGCACTTGCATCTGCTTTTTCTCAGCGGCGATAGCCTGCTCGGATTCGCGTAAATCCGCTTGTACATGCTTCACGCGCCGTTCCATGTCCTCGAGCGCCATCATCTGCTCCAAAACCAAATCCTCCGCTTTCGAAGCCTCCGCTTCCGCATTCGCAATCTCGTGCTGCAGCGCCTTATATGCCTCGTTCGTTTTCACCGAACTGCTCTGCTCGCGGTATTTCTTCGCTCGCCCCTTCCATTCCTCCGCGTCCAATTCCAGTTTCTTCCGTCGCGTAAGTGCCTGAGTTTGCGCCTCGTTCCCCGATGTCACCGCCGCGCGAGCCCCATTCAGCTTCGCGTCCGCCTCGCGCAACTGCTTCGGCAGAGCGTCCAGCTCCGCTCGCGCCGACGCGATAACCTGGTCCAATCGTTGTAGCTCTAATAATTGCGGAATGGCAGGATGCATGGCGCCGATTTTACCACACGCACCCGGTTCGCCCCCGACCGTGAAGCTGCTTGATCATTTCCGGAATCGTGTACGGACCAAATCCCTGCCGGTTCGGCGATTGCGCTCCTTCCACGCGAGCAATCTGCGCCGGCGACCGATCCTGCGCCGCTCCCACGCCAAACAGCATCACCCCCGCCAACCGTAACGCGATCGCCAAAATCCGTCGTTTCACTTGCGCCTCCGACGGTTGCCTATCGGCCGATCAGGCCGCCCAGCCTTGCGGGTCGTTGGTCTTTAAACTGCTGCCCCACAAACCATAGAATATCGTCTTTTCGAGCGGAGTCGTAGGAGCGAGGAATCTCTCTTCGGTGTCAAACTTATCTCGATTTTAAGTTCCGGACTGCAAACCAGCGGGAGGATCGAAACAAATGAGAGGAAAACACCGCGCGGAAACCCCACGAACTACGCGGAAGCGCGTCTCCCTTCCTCGACGGGAACCGCCCATTTCGCGTTCCCAAGGGCTTCCTCCACGCTTCCGCACAGCTCGCACAGCAAACTCAAACAGACAACCGCAAACCTGCTTCAGGTGGCCTTCAGATCCCGGTGAATCAGCGCCGCATCCACGAAGTACCCGATTCCCACCGCGAGCGGCAAAATCCCAACCGCCGACGCCACTAGCGTTTCCTGTGCTCCTAGGACTCGCGCAATCACCGCAAACATGATCATGAATCCCAGACCGCCGCTGACAAGCAATATTCCGGCCCGCCGCGACCGCGCAAACTGCGACAGTTCCGGTTCTATCGGAATCTCTGTTCCCCGCGCCAGCGCCGCCAGCCTCTCTTCGGTACGCAGTTTCCTCACCCGGTAGTAGGTATACAACGCGGCCACCGGCAATCCACAAGTCAACACCACCGCAACCAGTCCGATCAGATTTTCACCCATGTGCCACTCCTTCCGCGGCCCACCCTACCTGCCGCTTTCGCTCTCACACAGAGGTACGCACACCCCGGCGCGAAAGTTCCTGCCGCGAACCCCCAAAAACGCTCATTGTAAGGAAAAAATCAGGCCTACTGAACTTCCCGCACCTGCATAGTTCCGTCAATCGCGAGCTTGGGATAACGGACACCAGTCCCGGCCAGTGCCGCGGGATGCTCCGCAACCACCTCGAAATCCGTCCCCGAGCAGCTTACCTCGTACGTATAGCCGTCCCTTTCCTTCTTGTTCATGGTCAGGGCCCCCGACGAAATCAGTTCATCCAGAGATGCGCACTTACTGTTCAGCGCAATGTTTCCTCGCTCTGCCTGGGCAATCTGCAGCAAGTCACCCCGCACCCCCGTCAGGCTGATCGCCTGAGTCGACGCAGTCCCCTCGTCGCTAGTCGGCATCTTCTTCACATAGTAGAAGTACACGCCCGCGACCAGTGCCACTGCTGCCAGTAATCCCGCAATTGCTCGCATACCACGATGTTGTCCCAACTTGATCTGCCCCACAAGCATTTCCGGACTACGGGTTGCTTTTCGGATCAACACTCATTTGGTTAGGCGGTACCTTTCGGCGGTGTTCCGTTTCTCGGCCTTCCTAGCGCAGGCATGTTCCTGGCTCGGTTTGCAATGCCGTGGCGAACCGGGCAACACGCTTTCCTTTTTGTTTGACCCCCTCTCGCTTCTCACGTAACTAAGGAAGATAGCGTTTCTCTTCCCTGAGGAGTCCTCGATGAACACGAAGTCCCCCGGTATCGCGGCACTGGCCTGCGTCCTGGCCGTTTCTATCGCGATTCCCTTCGACCTGTTCGCGCAATCCCCGTCCGCGGCCGTTCGCGCCGGCGAGGTCTCTCGCGTCATTCCAGCCGTCAACATCGCCCGGGGCTCCAAGTCCATCACCGCCGTCGCCAAAACCATTGTCGATTGGCTCGATGTAGTGAGCACCCAGCCGAGCGCTCGCGCTCGCGTTTCGCTCGACGACGGCTCGGTTCTCAACATCGGCTCCGACTCTTCCGTCCACATCGTCAAGCACGATGCCGGAGCGCAGCAGACCGATCTCGAGCTCAGCCTCGGCAAAGTCCGTTCCCAAGCCCAGAAAATCACACAGCCCGGTGGAAAGTTTGAAGTCCATACTCCCGCCGGTGTCGCCGGGGTGGTTGGCACCGATTTCTACAGCTCCTTCGAAAACAACATCATGACCGTGATCGTTTTCGAGGGCTTTGTGCGAGTCTGCAATCTCGCCGGCGTCTGCGTTGTTGTGAAAGCCGGGCAAATGACGACCGTACGCAACGGCGATTCGTCTTCTCCGGAAGTCACGCAAGCCGCTCTCTCTGTCCTCACGGAAGCAATCGCAGCTACCACGCTCGAGGCTCCCAGCGGAACGCAGCAAGCCCACCACATCAGCAAGGGCACCGCCATCGCCCTCGGCATCGTCCTTGCCGTTCCCGCCGTTGTCATTCCAATTGTTATTTCCCGCGGCGGCTCCGCACCACCCAAGACATCGACAAATTGCCCCATAGCCGCTGCCGCCTGTTAGCATTGCTCGCTTTTCGATTTGCCGTACACAGAGACCCGGTGTGCTCGCCCAGCCGCTGGGTTTCTGTTTTTTCCGCAGTTGCGGTCCTGTCCATCCCAAAATTGGAAATCTCCTGTAACCTGCCTGCAACCGGGCTATGAAAGCATCGGGACGACGCGTACCCTCGACGAATGTTGCGCCTTCTCAGCGAGTGTGGGCGTCTAATGAACTGGAATATTCCGCCGAAAGAGGAAAACCATGAGTTCAGAAAGCATGGCGGTCGTGAAGACCGCAAGCCCCGAGGCCCTGTCCAAACTATCCTCGCAGTACGGTCTTGGCCCGGGCGACCTTGCAAACACTCTGCATGACCTTTACGAACGCCACCTGCTGTTTGATAACGGTGTCGATCCGATCGTCACCAACGCCCGTGAGCACTATGAAGCTTTCGCCCGGTCCGTTCGTGACGTTCTTTCTCAACGCTGGATCCACACGCGCAAGACCTACCGCGACGCCAATCGCAAGTACATCTACTACCTTTCCATGGAATTCCTCATTGGGCGCTCGCTCGCCAATAACGTCTCCAATCTTTTGTTGGATCCTTTGCTCCCGGAGGTCATACATCGGAAAGACGTGGATTGGCCGGCCCTCCTCGAGAAAGAACCGGACGCCGGTTTAGGAAACGGCGGCCTTGGTCGTCTGGCTGCCTGTTTTTTGGACTCCATGGCCACCATGCAGCTTCCCGCGATGGGCTATGGACTTCGTTATGAATATGGCATGTTCAAGCAAACCATTCAGAATGGTTGGCAGCATGAGACGCCGGACAACTGGCTCCGCCATCCGGATCCTTGGGAAGTAGCCCGTCCGTACTCCCGTGTCTCTATTAATCTGAATTGCTCCTTCATTCTTCGCGACGGCGCACTTCGCGCCATCGCTGGCCGCCATTCCACTCTGTACGGAATACCCTTCGACCGGCCGGTGGTCGGCTATGGCGGGAAAAATATCAATACGCTTCGCCTATGGGCTGCTTCCGCTCCCGATTATTTCGACTTCCAGGAATTCAGCAGCGGCGATTTTGTGGGGGCGCTTGCGGAAACGCTCGCCGCTGAATCCATTACTCGCGTGCTGTATCCCGATGATTCCACCGGCATGGGCCAGGCGCTGCGCTTCGTGCAGGAGTATTTCCTGGTCACCTGTTCTCTCGCCGACCTTGTCCGCCGTTTCCGTCACAGCAATCAGGACTGGAATGCATTTCCGGAAAAAGCTGCCATTCAATTGAACGACACCCATCCCACCATGGCGGTTGTTGAATTGATGCGCATCCTATTGGACGACGCACATCTTGGCTGGGATCCGGCCTGGGACATTACGCAGAGAACGCTGGGATACACGAACCACACGTTGCTTCCCGAAGCCCTCGAAAAATGGCCTGTCCAGTGGTTTACGACGGTCGCGCCACGGTACCTGGAAATCATTTACGAAATCAACCGGCGATTCCTCGACGACGTGCGCAAGAAATTTCCCGGCGACGAAGGCATGGTCGCTCGCGTGAGCTTGATCGAGGAAGGCGCTATCCGCAAAGTTCGTATGGCCAATCTCGCCATTGTAGGTTCGCACAGCACCAACGGCGTCGCTGCCATCCACACCTCGCTCCTTCGCGCCACGACCGTCAAGGACCTTGCCGAGATTTTTCCCGAGCGTTTCAACAACAAGACCAACGGCGTTACGCCCCGTCGCTGGCTGCGCCTCTGCAACCCTCCCCTTGCGCGCGCAATTAGTGACGCTATCGGCGACAATTGGATCACCGATCTCGGCGAGCTCTCTCGCTTGAAACCGCTTGCGGATGACCCCGGCTTCCGCGCCTCTTTTCTGAAGGCGCAACACGAGTGCAAAACACAGTTCGCCGTCTGGCTCAAGGCCACGTCCGGCGTAACCGTTGATCCCCACACCGTCTTCGATTCGCAGGTGAAGCGCATCCACGAATACAAGCGTCAGCTCCTCAATGCCCTGCGCATCATCGTTCTCTACAACCGCGTTCGCGAAAATCCCGGTTTGCACCTGCCGCCCCGCACCTTCTTCTTTGCCGGCAAAGCCGCTCCTGCCTACCAACTTGCAAAGCTCATCATCAAATTCATCAACAATCTCGCTGAAGTCATCGACAACGACGCAGTCGTGAATGGCCGACTTCGCGTTCTGTTTCTCCCCGATTATCGCGTCACGCTTGCCGAACACCTAATCCCCGCCAGCGACGTCTCCAACCAAATTTCCACCGCCGGCTACGAAGCGAGCGGCACCAGCAACATGAAATTCATGATGAACGGCGCCCTGACTATCGGGACGCGTGATGGCGCCACCATCGAGATGGCCGAGGCCGCCGGCGAGGACAATTTATTCCTCTTTGGCCTCACCGCTCAACAGGTCGCCGGAAGCCGAAGCTGGTACAATCCCCATTGGCATTACGACAATGAGCCGGAGACGCGCGCCGCCCTAGACATGATCTTCTCCGATTATTTCAGCCGCAACGAGCCTGGCGTTTTCGCTCCCTTGCGCGATACGCTGCTCACTCACGGCGACTTCTACATGCATCTGGCGGATCTCAAATCCTATCTCGAGGCGGACACGCGGCTCTGCCAGCTTTTTGCCGATCCCGATGCCTGGGCGCGCAAAGCCATCTTGAACATTGCCGCGTCGGGTGGTTTTTCGAGCGATCGCACCATTGCGCAATATAATTCAGAAATCTGGAAAGCGGCACCCTGTCCGGTGCCGTAATTGGAGCGTTTCATGGCGGACGTCGCGAATCGAGCAAACGGCATATCGCCTCTCGCGGGCAAACCTGCAACCAAGGATATGCTCATCGATGTAGCCAAGCTCGAGCGTGACTATTACGACCGCCGTCCCGACGTCAACGATCCCAATCAACTGGTCAGCTTCGGCACGAGCGGCCATCGCGGTTCGCCGTTCCAGTCCACCTTTACCGAAGCGCACATCCTGGCCATCACCCAGGCCATTTGCGAGTATCGCTATTCCAAAGGCATTCACGGTCCTCTTTACATGGGCAAGGATACCCATGCCATTTCCGGCCCGGCGCAGCGCAGCGCTCTCGAGGTTCTCGCCGCCAACAGTGTGGAAACGGTTATCCAGTCCGACGACGGCGTGACTCCGACTCCGGTAATTTCCCGCATCATCCTCGTCTACAATCGCGGCCGCAGAGACCATTTCGCCGACGGCATTGTCGTCACTCCCTCCCACAATCCTCCGAAGGACGGTGGCTTCAAGTACAACCCGCCGAACGGAGGCCCGGCCGACACGGATGTCACCGCGTGGATTCAAAACCGCGCCAACGACTTGCTGCGTGGCGAAAATTCCGAAGTGAAGCGCATGCCATTCGCATCCGCGATCAAAGCCGCCAGCACGCGCCAAAAAGATTTCGTCCTTCCCTACGTGAACGACCTGCGCAACGTCGTGAACATGGAAGCCATACGCGGTGCCAACCTAAAGCTTGCCGTCGACCCTCTCGGCGGCGCCGCTCGGCCTTATTGGGAACCGATTAATTCCGTCTACGGCCTGAACGTCACTGTCGTCAATCCCGTGATCGATCCGACTTTTTCCTTCATGACCGTCGATCACGACGGTGTCATTCGTATGGACTGCTCGAGCCCCTACGCGATGGCCGGGCTCGTAAAGCTCAAGGACGAATACCGTGTCGCTTTCGGCAACGACCCGGACTCGGACCGTCACGGAATTGTCACGCCTTCTTCCGGGCTCATGAATCCGAACCATTTCCTCGCGGTAGCCATCCGGTATCTCCTTACCCATCGCCCGCAGTGGGGTGGGCATCTCAGCGTGGGCAAGACGCTGGTCAGCAGCAGCTTGATCGACCGCGTGGTCAAGAAGCTGGGCCGCAAATTGAACGAAGTTCCCGTCGGCTTCAAATGGTTCGTGCCCGGCTTGTTCGACGGCTCCGTCTGTTTCGGCGGAGAAGAAAGCGCCGGCGCTAGCTTTCTCCGCCTCGACGGCACCGTCTGGACCACCGACAAGGACGGCCCCATCATGGATTTGCTCGCAGCGGAAATCACCGCCGATACCGGCAAGGATCCCGGCGAGCATTTTCAGGAATTGGTCTCCGAATTTGGCATGCCCTATTACACGCGCATCGATGCTCCCGCGACGCCCGAGCAAAGAGCCAAGCTGCTGAAGCTTTCCCCCGCCGATGTGAGGGAATCCGACCTCGCCGGCGAGCCGATCCTCGACAAGTTGACCACCGCCCCCGGCAACGGCGCCCCCATCGGCGGCCTGAAAGTCATCGCCAAGCACGGCTGGTTCGCTGCTCGTCCCTCCGGCACTGAAAACATTTGCAAAATCTACGCCGAAAGCTTCAAGGACGCCTCGCACCTCGACGACATCGTCGCCGAAGCCCAACAAATCGTAACCAACGCCATCCGCTAGCTCGGCCCGCCGACATTCCAGAATCCGCTCATTCTCGGGTCGAGAGTTTGCCTAGGACTACCTGCGCTCCGAGGGCGATCACCGCCGGGAAGCATTCCAGCACGTAGCGTGGTTCCGGCGTCTCGAGTGTAGTCAGGAAAGCCGTGCGCACCACGATATACAGCAGCAACACAACCAGCGCCGCGCGAACCCCGCGGCACTGCCAAAGTTTCCATGTGCCCCACAGAGCCAGCGAAACGTAGCATACATTTCCCAGGAAAAACAGGATGGTTACTTCCTGGTCCACCGGATCTTCTTCTCGTTGGTACGCCAGGGGAAACACGTGGCCGGCAACCGGCAGCAATTCAATGCGCGGCGTGAACCAGATGCGCCCGGCCCGCCGCAGCGGAATCCACAAATACGTCCGCAGCGGATGCCGCGCCGTCCGTTCGCGCGCCAACTGCCTAAACACGGCGTCTTGTTCCGCCGTCCACGTTATTTCGTCGTTGTATGTTTCGAGCACCGCCACAACCCGCTGCCGTTCCTCTGGTGTGTCGAAAGCCGAGTCCGGGAGGTCTTCGATGTGGATCTCTTCATCGTTCAACTTCCATGACACCAGGTAGCAATCCCGCACGCGGTACAGCCACGTTTTCTCCCACGCCATGAATCCCTTCGGATCCACTTCGCTCTGCAATGTCGTGTCTTTTGGCGCCAGCGGCTGGAATTCGTGCAGTGTCACCAGGTTCCGAATCGTCCACGGCACAAGGGGCGCCGCACACGCGATTCCCATCACCCAGCAAAGTATCACCCAGCGTTTCACCGCTCCGCGTGGCAACATCCAAAAGCCAAACGCCACAAACGTGGTGACCAGCACCAGCGGTGTTTCCGGGCGCACCAGCGTTCCCATGCCGACGACGAATCCCGCCAGCGCGGCAATTTTCGGGAGTTGCTTTCCCTGCAAACGAGTCAACGAGCCTGCGTCTCCGAACGCGAGTGCCGCCACCGCAACCAGCAATAAAAACGCGATCGCCGTCAAAAACACCGCCCAAACTTCGGTGAGCGGCACAGCCACATAATTCGCGGTGAAAGGACACAATGCCGCCAACCACAATGCAAACAGGAACACTCTCCCGGCTCTTGCCTCGGCTCCGCACAATCGCGCGAGCAATGCAGCCAGCGCCGCAATCACCACGCAGGTTCCTAGATCGACCAACACTTGCGCCAGCATCACCGGCAACCGCGCAGCTTCGCCGGTCCGCCCGGTCACGGCGTACACAAAGGCCAGAAACGCCGGATAGCCCGGCATCCGCAGGTCCACCGGCGCGGGTTGACCGCCGATGTCCATCGCAAATTTGCCGAGCTTCAGCCAGTTGGCGGCGAATTGCTCGTAAAGTACGGTGTCTCCACCCGTCGACGGATACTTGAACACAAACAGCAGCCGCAAAACGGCTCCGGCGACGAGTGGTAATATGGGCGTAGAGAAAAAACGTTTCATTCGCGTCACCGCATCTTACAATAGAGAGGTTCAGTTACCTTCGACGGAGTGATTCTTGCCTCGCGGGTTTTTCGCCCCCCAGCCACGAGGCACCTGGCTTCATGAAAGAACGCAAACCTATCTTTTACGACGCGGAGAAAGTCCGCTGGCGGCGTACGCGCAGGATACTGGAAATTTCCGGAATCCTGCTCACGCTCCTGCTGGTGTATTTCTTCGTCACCGTCGCAGGGAGCGTAGAGCTTCCATCGTCCTTGCTGCCCGACACTCGGCCTACCTATCACGCCGCCAAGAAGAAGAATGCCAAGCTCGTGAACACGCGGGAGGACCGGCATCTCCGCGTTGCGCGGATCGGCCAAATTCCGGCGGGTTACGACCCGCTGCGTGCGGCGTTTTACGTCAGTTGGGACTCGAACAGCCTCGCTACACTGAAGAAGCATTACAAAGATATCGACCTGCTCATACCCGAACAGCTTCACGCCGTGACTCCGAATGGCGCACTTACGGTCGTCGACTATGAAAGGGGTCAAGAAACCCTGGAAGTGACGCCAGCGGAGGCAATTGCGCGGCTGAATCAAGACAAGCTACATCAGTGGATGCGGTCGATGAATCCGCCGATCGAACTTCCCACGATGGCGTACCTCGACAATTACGACGGTGTCGTGTGGAAGGTCAAAGAATTGGAAGAAATGCTGGCCAATCCAGCGGCGCGCCAGCGCCAGGTGAAAGACGTGGTTGAGTATGCCGTGGAGGCCCACCAGCCCGGTATCGCCGTTGATTTCGAGGAAATTCCGCCGAAAAGCCAGGCCAACTTTCGCCAGTACATCGCCGAACTCGCGCAAGCGCTGCACGGAGCCGGGCTTAAGCTGATGATTGCTCTGCCTGCGCGCGACGATGACTACGATTACGCTTTTTTCGGGCGTGAGACCGACGCGATCATCCTAATGAACTACGATCAACACTGGCTGACTTCACCGTCGGGGCCGATCGCCGCGCAGGATTGGTTTATGGAGAATCTGCGGCAGATCCGCGACGTCGTGCCGGCGCAGAAAATTGTCGTCGGCATCGGCAACTATGCGTATGACTGGACCGAGTCTTCCAAAAAGGCGGAGCGCCGCGGTGAAGAATTCAGCATTCAGGAAGCGTTGCTTCACGCGCACGAGTCCGAAGCCGACATCGACTTTGATTCTGCTTCGCTGAATCCGCACTATTCGTACGAAGACGAACAGAACCGTACCCACAACGTGTGGATGCTCGACGCGGTCACCGCATACAACGAACTGCGAGCGTGCGAGCGGTTGGGAGTACAGGGCACGGCGCTGTGGAGACTAGGTTCCGCAGACACTTCGATTTGGCCGATCTGGGATGCGATTCACGCCGACGACGGCAGGCGCGACAAACTGAAGGATCTGCCCCCGGGCCCGGATCTGATCCTCGAAGGGGCGGGCGATATCTGGCGGATCATCGATACTCCGAAGCCTGGGCGCCGAAGCTTTGCCTACGACAACATCAGCGACCTGATCACCAGCGAGAAATACGAGGCCATCCCGCTTTCCTATGACATCGACCAGATCGGCGCGGCAAAAAATAAGATCGTGATCTCGTTTGACGATGGTCCAGACCGGCGGTGGACGCCGAGAATACTGGACATTCTGAAGGAAAAACACGCTCCGGCTGTGTTTTTTGTTGTCGGCGAAGAGGCAAACGCTTCACCGGACCTGCTGAGGCGTGAATATGACGAAGGCCACGAGATCGGCAATCACACATTCACTCATCCTCAGTTTGATGAAATCTCTCACACGCAGCTCAAGTGGGAACTGAATCTTACACAAAGACTGATCGAAAGCACGCTGGGAGTGAAATCGATTCTGTTCCGGCCGCCGTATGGCATCGATCATCAGCCTGAATTTGCCGAGGAAGTGGTGCAACTGCCTTATCCGCAGGAATTAGGCTACATCATCGTCGGTCAGAGAATCGATCCGGACGATTGGCGAATCGACGGGAACAAACCGCAGCGCCCGGCGAAAGAGATCGCTGAGGATGTGCTGCGGCAAGCCGACAAAGGCAATATCGTCCTGCTGCACGATGGCGGCGGAGAGCGCGAACAGACCGTGGAAGCCCTGCCCATGATTATCGACGGGCTCCGCACGAAGGGCTACGAACTGACGACGGTGTCCGATTTGCTCGGACAGACACGCGCTGAAGTCATGATGCCGCTTACTTTCCGCGAGCGACTGGAGGCACGTGCGGACGGCGTGATTTTTGGAATCTTCCAGTGGTCGCGGTTTGCGATTGCGACGGTCTTCATTCTCGGAATCGTGCTCGTCAGCGGACGCGCGCTGATCATCGGCATTCTGGCGATTATCGAAAAGCTCCGGCCCGATGATGCAAAACTGCCGGACCCACCTCCGGCCGTCACCGTATTGATCCCGGCGCACAACGAAGAATCAGTGATTGTCCAGACAGTTCAGTCCGTATTGCTATCGGACCTGAACGATATTCAGGTCATTATCGTGGACGACGGCTCGGCGGACAGAACTCTCGAGCTGTTGCAAAGCAATTTTGGGAAAAACGAAGCGGTGCAGATCATTCATCAAGTGAATCGCGGAAAGGCCGCGGCTCTCAGCAACGCGCTTTCCAACGCCCGCACGGATATTGTGGTTACCATCGACGCGGATACCGAAATCGAACCGGATGCGATCCGCAAGCTGTTGCGCCATTTTTCCGATCCCACGGTGGGTGCGGTTGCCGGCAATGTAAAAGTCGGCAATCGCTCGCGCTGGCTGACGCGCTGGCAGGCTCTTGAATATGTCACCAGCCAGAACATGGAGAAACGCGCGTTTGATTTGCTGAATTGCATCACCGTTGTTCCCGGGGCCCTCGGAGCATGGCGAAAGAAGGCGATCGAGGATGCCGGCGGAATTACGGCCGACACCGTTGCGGAAGACGCGGATTTGACAATCGGGATCCGGCGCCTTGGCTGGCGCATCACCTATGATGAAGAGGCCATCGCCTGGACCGAGGCTCCGGAAACGCCAGGCGCTTTGATCGGGCAACGATTCCGGTGGACGTTCGGGACGCTGCAATCGTTCTGGAAACATAGCGATACATTGTTTCGCCCGAAATACGGGACGCTCGGCTTTATCGCGCTGCCAAATATTTTTGTTTTTCAGATCGTGCTGCCGCTGGTTTCGCCACTGCTCGATTTACTTTTCTTCGGCAGTTTGGTGCTTTGGGGCCTGGCGCAACTGCACATTACGCAGATTCCGCAGCTTTGGACCACGGCGGACGTACAACGCTCGGTGATTTTCTTCCTCGGCTTTTTGATTATCGACGTGCTGACGTGCGTGATCGCCTTCGCCCTGGAGCGTCATGAAGACTGGACGCTGCTGATTCCTGTTCTTCTGCAGCGCTTCTACTACCGGCAGTTGATGTACATCGTATTGTTCCGCTCGGTAAAGGAAGCGGTCAGCGGCAGACCGGTCGGCTGGAGAGGTGTCGAACATGAACCGCCGCGGCCGACACCGGAACCCGCTACCCCGTAAGTCCGGCCAACAATTCGGTTTCTTACGGCGTGAGCTCAGCGACAGGCGAGGGATCCCTCGCTGGCGGCCAAAAGAATTCGCGCGGAGCGGCCCAGAACCGCTTCCATAGAGTGCGCAAAATCTCGTGATTTTCGCTGGCCGAGATATCCTGCGCGCGAATCGCAAGACGCAAAGCAAGATAGAAACTCACACCCAGGTTCATGACGAAGGTCACAGCAATCCCGAGCGCTGCCCAAATCAGCGCCCCTTTCCCCAATACTTCCGTCCCGCGTGAAGTAATACCGAGTGCCAGCGTTCCTGTGGAAAGCGTGACGTGGCGCACGTCGAGCGGCAATCCGAAGAAGTGGCCGATGGTTGGCGTCATCCCCAGCATGAACCCGAGAACGATCGAGCCGCCCCAGGGAGCGATGTTCGCGGCAAACGACGCGGAAAATTTCTGAAGCGTTTCCGGCTTGAAACTAGAGGCGTAGCGGTGCTCGGCGATGGCGCGGGGAAGCTGGTGGTACACCGCCCAATTTTCAATCCAGCCGCCTGCCAGGCTGGAGAGCCAGAGAATTACGCCGGTGAGGATGGCAAAAAAGACGGTGCCGCTGCGAATCGGATTCATGGACTTCACAGCGTACTCCGCCGTTTCGACGCCAAGAAATGGAGCTCCGAACGCTGATTTCCAAACAAGGCTGAAAACGACAGCTCCGGCGCCGACCGCGATGATGTTGCCAAATGCGGCTGCAAGTTGCGAACGGACGATGCGCTGCACGTAAGAGACGAGTTCGTCAGTGCGCGAATTGTCGTGGCAACGATGCAAGATACCTGCCAGTGCCGCGCCGGTCATGGAAGGCTGTTTGGTGGCGAGCGCCAGATGGAAAATGTGCATCAAGACGAAACTGACGGCGTAGTTCAGACCAGCCAGAAAGCCCTCCACAAACGGGGGAAGGCCACGGTGAGTGACCATCATCTTTATGGCCGCAGTGCCGACCGTGAGGAGACCGCCACCGAGAGCCGCGTACCACATCTGGCGATACTCCTCCCAGTTATTGGTAACGTAGTGCTCGCCGGTTTTTCCCGCCCACTCCACAATTTTCTTGGCCAGCAAGCGAAAACTGTTCTGCGCAAGGCCCAGGAGACTGCGGTCGTGCACGCGGCCTCGGATGACTTCGCTCAGGAGGCGCAGGGTCGTAATGATCTTGGGAGGGCCCGGCGGAGCAACGAGCACACCGGAAATGAGTTCCATGCGCTTCAGGCTTTGCTCAATCACATCCATGGCATAGACGACATCTAGATTTACGCCGCGCGTGTCGAGATGGTTGACGATCGCCTGCAATTCCGCACGGCAATCGGCCACCGCGGCTTTCCAGTTTTGTGCCGCCCCGGCTACCTCCTGATTCGCCTGGACGGCCCCGAGCAAAGCGTTCGAAGTGAGCATCAGTTGATGAAATGGAGATTGCTGAACCGGTCCGCCTTTCCCGCGGACACGCAAGTCTTCCGACAGACCGAGCCCCTGAGCGCGCGCCGCCAAAAGGTAAAAAGCATCGCGCAGAGAGGCCACCGGCCGTTCCCAGGCTTCCGGATATTCCGAGGGAGAAAGCTTGCTGGCGAGGAAGATGAGCTGATCCTGAGAGCGGCTGAACAAGCGATCGATTTCTGCCTGCGTCGGAAAGAGGCGCAACAACAATCTGGCGAGATCGGTTTCCTCGCGAGGAGCGGGAAGCACGATGCGGAACAAGCGGTCGAAACTTTCAGAGAGGAGCCCACGGTCGTTGGGAAGACCCGCCTGGGCAAATAGAGACACGGCGTCTGTTTCTTCCAATATGGCCGCGATACCGGCATGGTAGCGATCACGGAGTTCGGGAGAGGATTCCAGTATGGAGAGCCAAACACGCTCGCGGCGCCATTCGGGACCAATGCTCGCATGAAAGCCGTCCACGGGACGAAGTTCAGGAAGGCGGGAATCCTTGCGCCGCAGCCAGCCGTGAAAATTCACCAAGGCGTCGAGGCGTGCCCTTAGCGTGCCCGCTCGAGTCAACACCTCCAGAAGATCCGCCAAAGTTTGCACCGAGCGGTTGGCATGTTCCGGGGGCGGAAACAGGGAAAGAACGAGATTGCGGGTGGATTCCAACCTGAGTTCGCTCCGAATTTATCGCAGATTTCGAGGAGCCCTACGGGACCCGCCGAAGCACCGTATGGTAGCAGGTCGATTGTGGTTGCGGGAGTGCTCAGGATTTTCGGAAGGGTGAGCGGGCCAGCAGGACGGTTTTTCGGATATTTCCATCTATAGACCAGATTGGTGTAGGATATTTTTTCCTGCACGAGGGAGGCGAATATGGCCGTCACTTTCACCCTAAATGGAAAATCCACTACCGTCGATGTCGATCCGCAGATGCCGCTGCTTTGGGTGCTGCGAGACACACTGAACTTGACCGGAACCAAGTTCGGCTGCGGGATGGCGTTGTGCGGGGCATGTACCGTGCACATCAACGGGGAAGCCACGCGGTCCTGCATCACGCCGATTTCCAGTGTTTCCGGGAAGAAAATCACTACGATTGAAGGCTTGGCGGACGACGCTTCGCATCCGGTGCAAAAAGCTTGGATTGAAGAGGACGTGCCGCAATGCGGTTACTGCCAGTCTGGGCAGATTATGTCGGCGGTGGCACTGCTGGCGAAGAAGCCCAATCCTACCGACGCCGATATTGACGACGCCATGAGCGGCAACATCTGCCGTTGCGGCACCTATCAGCGGATTCGCAAAGCGATTCATCGGGCAGCTACACTCCAGACCACAACATAGATTTCTGCAAGCCGAGTTCCCACCCTTGCGAGGCAGCTTGAGAGGTTCGTCATGGTAAACGCTCTGTCCTTTGATCGCCGTGATTTCCTGAAGAGTGGAGCTGCGACGGGCGTTGCGCTGCTCGTTGGCTTTCGCCTGCCTGCCGGCACGCGGACCGATGACGCAAAGGCACAGGAAAAGCCGGTCATCAATCCGCTGAACGCGTGGGTAAGGATTACGCCGGACAACCACGTCACATTGATTCTTGGAAAATCGGAGATGGGTCAGGGCGTGATGACGGCGTTGCCCATGATTTTGGCCGAGGAACTGTCACTGGATTGGAAGGACGTGCGGATCGAGCAGGCGGCGACGGATCCGAAAATCTACGAGCTGGGAACCGGCGGAAGCGGTAGCGTGGCCGGATCCTGGCTTCCTTTGCGGCAAGCCGGAGCGGCCGCGCGGGAGATGCTGATTACCGCGGCGGCGGCGCGCTGGAACGTGGATCCGGACACCTGCGTGGCGAAGGACGGCGGCGTAGTGCACGGAGCACGGAAAGACTTCTTGACGTATGGGGAACTGGTTGGGGAGGCATCGAAATTGCCGGTGCCCGATGTGAAGACCGTGCAGCTGAAAAACTCAAATAATTTCACGGTCGTCGGCAAAGATACGCTGCGAGTTGAGGCGAAGAACAAAATTGATGGCGCGGCGAAATTCGGGATCGACTCTCGAGTGCCTGGAATGCAGTTCGCAGTGGTGGCGCGGTGCCCGGTTTTTGGCGGCAAGTTGAAATCGTTCGACGCCACGAAAGCCAAGAGCGTGGGCGGCGTTCGCGACGTAATTAAGATTGAGCCCGTGGACAAAGGCGCGTTCACGGCGGGCGGAGTGGTCGTGCTTGCAGACAATTCATGGGCGGCCATCGAGGGCCGGAAGGCGTTGAAGATCGACTGGGACGAGGGACACGCGAAGAACGAATCCACGGACACGTTGAGGAAACAGTTTCTCGAGAATGCTGCGAAGCCGGGGAAAATCGTTCGCAACGACGGCGACGCAGATGCCGCGTTGGCGGGAGCGGCCAAGAAGATCGAGGCGACTTACGAATTTCCGTTTGCGCCGCACGCCACGATGGAGCCGATGAATTGTACCGTGCACATACGACCCGATGGCGCGGAAGCTTGGGTTCCCACGCAGGCGCCACAGTGGGCGCAGGACATTATTGCCGGAGTGTCGGGACTGCCGAAGGAGTCCGTGGTGGTACACACCACTTTGATGGGCGGCGGATTCGGCCGGCGTTATCAGGGAGACTTCGTCATGGAAGCGGCGCAGGTGGCCAAGGCCACTGGCAAGCCCGTGATGGTGCTTTGGACGCGCGAAGATGATATGCAGCACGATTTTTACCGGCCGGCTTCGTATCACAAATTGCATGGCGCCGTTGCGAAGGATGGAACCGTAGCGTGCTGGAAACACTTTCAGACTTCCACATCGATTGATGCGATGTGGGGCGACAAGGGAGAAGCGGAAGCGGAGAAATCGGAATTTGCGACCGCGGCGTTCATCCCTTATCAAACGCCGAACTTTCGCGTGGAATATGCTTTGGCAAAGTCCGCGGTTCCGCGCGCCTGGTGGCGGTCGGTCGAACACTCTTCCAGCGGTTTTGTGGTGGAATCGTTTATCGACGAACTGGCGGCAGCGGCCGACGCAGACCCGTATGAATTCCGGCTCAAAATAATCGGTGAGGACCGAACAATTCCGGATTTCACGAATCCGAAAGAGGGTAAACCGTTGAACACCGCGCGGCTGAAGGGCGTTTTGAAGTTGGTGGCGGAAAAGAGCGCGTGGGGTTCGCCCTTGCCGAAGGGAGTTGGGCGCGGCATCGCCAGTTACTACTCTTTTGAGACTTATACGGCTTGTGTGGCGGAAGTCAGCCTCGAAAATCGAATAGTCAAAGTGCACCGCATCGTTTACGCCGTAGATTGTGGCCGCCCGATCAATCCTGCTGGGGTGCGCGCGCAAGTCGAGAGCGCGGCGATCTATGGGCTCTCTGCCGCGTTGCATGACGCCATCACCATCAAGGATGGGCGCGTTGAGCAGGCGAATTTCAATGATTATGACATGCCGCGGATGGCGGAGACTCCGAAGACGGAAGTTTACGTGGTGCAAAGCACGGAAGAACCTACCGGCATTGGCGAACCGGGCTTGCCCGTCGTGACGCCGGCGGTCTGCAACGCGGTTTACGCGCTCACGCGCAAGAGAATCCGGCGTTTGCCGATTCAACCTGAAGACCTGGCCTAGCCCGTCGAACGGATTCGCGACACAATAAAGCGTGGCCTCGCTTCCCGTCATCCTGGCAGGAATTTCCCTGGCGATTTGGACCGGGCTGACGTTTTTTCGCGCCGCTTTCTGGCAGGTTCGCGCGTCTGATGGGGATGCCGCGGGACAAGAGCCGTTGTCGAGATGGCCGCGAGTGGTGGCGGTTGTGCCTGCCCGGAACGAAGCCGAAACGATTGAACGGTGTGTGGAATCGCTAGTGAGGCAGGACTATGCGGGCGAGTTGCAGCTTATGGTTGTCGACGATCACAGCGAGGATGGAACCGGGGCGCTTGCGAGCATCGCAGCGCAGTCGGCCGGCAAGGTCGCGCGCGCGACGATCCTCCAAGCGGAAGATGTGCAGGCCGGGTGGACCGGAAAATTGTGGGCGCTGCACCGGGGAATAAGCAATGCTGCGCCCTCGCAGCCGGAGTACTACTGGTTCACGGATGCGGACATCGTGCATTCGCCGGACACGCTGCGCAGGCTGGTGGCGAAAGCGGAGAGCCAGCGGCTGGATCTGGCGTCTTTGATGGTCCTTCTTCAGGCGAAAACAATTCCGGAAAAGCTGCTGATCCCCGCGTTTCTGTATTTTTTCTTGATGCTGTATCCACCGAAGTGGATTGCAGATCGAAACGTGAGAACTGCCGGGGCGGCGGGCGGATGCATTTTGTTGCGACGAGAGATTCTGGAACGTATTGGCGGAATTTCAGCCATTCGCGCGGAAGTGATCGACGATTGCGCTCTGGCAGGTGCAGTGAAACGAAGCGGCGGATCGATCTGGATGGGGCTTACCGAGAACAGTGTCAGCCTCAGGTCCTACACCACATTCGGGGAGATACGAGATTTGATCGCGCGGACGGCGTTCACGCAGTTGCGGTACTCGTCGTTGCTTTTGGTGGGCACAATCGCGGGAATGCTGCTGACTTATGTGGCGCCCGTGATCTTTTCCTTTCACACCCAGCCCCTCATCTGGCGAATGAGTCTCGCGGCGTGGGCGCTGATGACGCTGACGTATCTGCCGACGGTTCGTTTTTACCGCCTTTCACCGCTGTGGGCGCCGTTGTTGCCGCTCGCCGCGATTTTTTACTCCTATGCGACCTGCTTTTCTGCCGTGCGCTACCGGATGGGCCGTGGAGGACAGTGGAAAGGTCGCGCGCAGGCACCGGCCAAGTCTTAGGTTTACCTTGGATGGCACCAAGAATCACAAATATTGGAGGACGGTAACGCTTTTTGCTATGCTAAAGCTGTCTGGAAGAGGGCTGTACCCCGATTTAGGGGACGGCACCGGAGGCCGACATGAGTATCCTGCCGAACCGGGGCAACGGAAAAATTACCGTGCCCGAGCTGCTGCAGCGAAAGACACTCGCTACAGATTCCGCAAAAAAGAAAATTACCTGCCTGACGGCGTACGACTATCCGACCGCGCGATTGATGGATGAGGCCGGCGTGGACGTCGTGTTGGTAGGCGATTCCGTGGCAATGGTCATGTTGGGTTATGACAGCACCTTGCCGCTTACGGTCGAGGAGGCGTTGCATCATGCCAAAGCGGTACGGCGCGGTGTACAACGCGCGCTGGTCGTCGCGGATATGCCGTATGGTTCGTACCATGCAGACATCAGCGAGGCGTTGCGAAACGCAATGCGCTTCGTGAAGGAAGCGGGTGCGCAGGCGGTGAAGGTCGAAGGTGGTGAGCGGCGCCTGGAATTGATTGCCCGTATGACCGAGGCGGAGATTCCCGTGATGGGGCACGTTGGGTTGACGCCGCAATCGGTGAACGCATTGGGCGGTTACCGGATACAAGGAAAGACGCCGGGAACGGCGGATCAACTTTTGCGCGATGCGCGGTCTGTGGAAGCCGCAGGAGCGTTTGCGATTGTCCTCGAGGCCATGCCGCGGGAACTGGCCGCCGAAATCACACGAACGGTGCGAATTCCCACAATCGGAATCGGCGCGGGACCGGATTGCGACGGCCAGGTGCTGGTGCTGCACGACATGCTGGGATTGACGCTTCCCGAGGCGCCAAAATTCGCGCGGCGCTATGCGAATGTTGGCGAGATCATTTCAAATGCCGTGAAGGAATATTGCACGGACGTGCAGAACGGGAGTTTTCCGACGGACGCGGAATCGTATCATGCGCTGGGAAGCGTAAAGGAACGCAAAACGGTTCCGATTGCGCGTTGAACGAGTGAGTGAAACTGCAAACTGGGGCGCCTTGTGCAGACCGGGGCGCCCCTGCATTTTTTGGGAGGAGAAGAAGCGATGAAGCCATCCGAGATGCGAGAGCTGGTTGCGTTTAACGCCTGGGCGAATCATAGGATTCTTGGCGCCGTCGAGGCGCTGACTGCAGAACAATTCACGAAGGAACTAGGGTCGAGTTTCAGCTCGGTGCGCGATACGCTGGTGCACATTTGGGCGGTGGAATGGGTTTGGCTCGAGAGACTGCAGGGACGCTCGCCTTCGTCATTTCCCAATGCGAAGGACTTTCCGGATCTGGCGAGTCTGCGGCCTCGCTGGGAGGAGGTGGAAAACAATTGGCTCAAATACTTGAGTAGGTTGGACGAGAGCGAGTTGCAGGAAGAAGTGGACTACAAGACCATGAGTTTCGGCCCGGCGCGAAATCCGCGCTGGCAGATCATACAGCACGCGGTGAATCACGGAAGCTATCACCGCGGACAGGTAGCCACAATGCTGCGGCAACTGGGGACGAAAGGCGTGGGGACGGATCTGATTCTGTTTTACCGCGAGAGAATGGCCGCGGCGAAGGCTTAGGCGCGCCCCCGGCATGGAGACGATTCGAACGATTTCCTGGATGAAAGAGAAGGCGCGCGAAGCGCGGCTGGAGCAGCGAGTGATCGGCCTGGTGCCAACGATGGGCGCGCTGCACGCGGGACATCTGGCGCTGGTAGGGAGAGCTAAGAAAGAGTGTTCGCCGGTATACGCTTCTATTTTTTTGAATCCAACACAGTTTGGGCCGAATGAGGATTTGTCCAAATATCCGCGGCCACTCGAAGCGGACGCTGAGAAGCTGGCAAAGTCGGGAGTGGAAGGATTGTTTCTGCCTTCGGCCGAAGACATGTATCCGGCCGGCTTTTCGACGTACCTGCATGTAGAAGGAATCAGCGAACGGCTAGAGGGGAAATCGCGTCCCGGGCATTTTCGGGGAGTTGCCACAGTGGTGCTGAAGCTGTTCGAGATTGTTCAACCGAACTACGCCTACTTCGGAAGAAAAGATGCTCAGCAGGTTTGCATCATCCAGAAGATGGTGCGCGATTTAAATCTGGATGTGGAATTGGTGATTTGCCCGACGGTGCGTGAAGGGGACGGCCTGGCGGGGAGTTCGCGCAACGAATATCTTTCCCCGGAAGAACGGCGGGCGGCTGGTGTTTTGTTTCGTGCGCTGCAGGCGGCGGAGATGGATTTGTCGGCTGGAGTCAAGGACACCCTCGAGTTGCAGCGCACCATGCGCCAGATTTTGGAGAGCGAGCCGAAGGCACGCGTAGACTATGCGGAGATTGTGGACGCGGGGACGTTTGATCCGGTGGTGCGCGTCGAGGGCCGTTGCTATGCGCTGTTGGCAGTGCGCATAGGAAACACGCGGCTGATTGACAACATGCTGATCCAGGCAGGCGACACGGTTGTCGTCGAATTGTGAAGGATGGCGGCGCTCAGGCCGATACTTTCGACAATACTTCCGCCGCGTGACCTTTGGCGCTCACTTCATCCCAAATTTCTTCAATCCTTCCATCCGGGCCAATGAGGAATGTGCTGCGGACGATACCTAGGAACGAGCGGCCCATGAATTTTTTCATGCGCCAGACGCCATAGGACTTAATCATTTTGCGGGAAGGATCGCCGAGTAGCGGGAAATTGAGTTTTTGCTTGGTCTTGAAGTTCTTGAGCGCTTTCTCGGGATCGGCACTGACACCTAGAACAACGGTGTCTTCCTTGTCGAATTTCGGTTTCAGATCGCGGAATTCGCAGGCTTCGATGGTGCAGCCCGGCGTACTAGCCTTCGGATAGAAATAGAGAAGCACGCGCTTTCCTTTGAAATCCTTCAGGGAAACGTCCTCGCCTTCATCGGATTTCAAAATGAAGTCAGGGGCTTTGTCACCGATTTTCAACACTGAGATCCACCTCAACGATGTAGTTGCTTCAGCCGCAAATTCCAGAGTTTCATGAACAGTAGTTTTGTTTTTCGAGCCAGGCGGGCAGCTCCTCGTTCACCGAAAATGATTTACCCGCCTTGAAACGCGCGGACATTTCAAAAGCGATGGCCTCAAGCGGAATCTTCTCATATGTGAAATTGGAATCGATAATTCCCTGAACGTAAGCCCTCGCAAATGCCTTCATGCCCAAAATCCGGTACTGCTCGGAATGAATCATCTCATGGAACAGCAAATCGATGGGTGGACCTGGCACAGCGACCAAAATGCATTCGCCGAATGTGATTCCAGATGCCGCCGAGAAATCGAAGTGGACGCGTTTCCCGATGAATTCGAGCTGGCGGAGAAGGCCCGCGAAAAAAGGCGGACTCGGAATCTGATCCACCGCGACAATGCGCGCGGAAGAAAGACTGTCTTCAGGGAAATGAGCGGCCAAGGCTTCACGGTCTACAGAGGTCAGCGGACGACTGCGTGGAAGATACTCCGCTCGCTGGGATTCGATCCAATCCTGTGTTTTACCGGCAACGACGGGAACAAAGCTTTGCAGGAAGCTCACGATTGTGCCGTCAGGAGTTTACGGACGATATCGTTCACGGCTTGGGGATTGGCCTGGCCCTTCGTGGCCTTCATCACCTGGCCGACGAAGAATTTGAACACGCCTTCGTTGCCGGATTTGAATTTGGCCAGGTTGTCCGGATTCTTGGCGATGATTTCGCGTGCGGCTTCTTCGATGGCGGCGTCGGTGACCTGAGCACCGAGCCCTTCGGCGGCGACAATGTCGGCGGCGGGACGGCCGGTCTCGAACATTGTGACGAAAACCTTTTTTCCGACCGCACCGGTGATTTTTCCGGATTCCACCAGGGAGACCAGTTCAGCGAGCGACTTCGGAGAAACGGGACTGGCAGAAATCTCCTTGCCCGAATCATTCAGGTGGCGAAGGAGTTCGGTTTGCATCCAGTTAGCAGCAGCTTTGCCGGGCGCACCCGCTTTTACGACGGATTCGAAATAATTTGCCAGAGATTGCGTGTCTGTCAAGACTTCGGCATCGTACAGGGTAATTCCGAAAGAGGAAACGAAGCGGACGCGCTTGGCAGAGGGCAGTTCGGGCAAAGAGGCCCGAATCTCGTTGCGCCAGGTTTCGCCCACATGGACGGGGAGTAGATCGGGTTCCGGGAAATAGCGGTAGTCGTGCGCCTTTTCTTTCGAACGCATGGGATCGGTGCGTCCTGCGGACTGATTCCACAAGCGGGTTTCTTGCGCGATGCGGCCGCCGGATTCGAGGACACCGATGTGGCGTTCGATCTCGAATTCGAGGGCTTTGGCGAGATAGCGGAAGGAGTTGAGGTTCTTCACTTCAACTTTCGTGCCGAGCTGGGTTGAACTACGCAGGCGCACACTGACGTTCGCATCGCAGCGCAGGGAGCCTTCCTCCATGTTGCAATCGCTTACCCCGGTATAGAGAAGAATCTGGCGGAGAGTAGTGAGATAGGCGTAAGCCTCGTCGGGAGAGCGCATGTCCGGCTCGGAGACGATCTCGCTGAGCGGCGTGCCGCAGCGATTGAAGTCGACGTAGGTCTTTTCGGCGGAATGAGGAAAGCCTTCGTGAAGCGACTTGCCGGCGTCTTCTTCGAGATGGAGGCGGGTGATGCCGATGCGCTTGGTTTTGCCGTCGTATTCGATTTCGACCCAGCCGCCGGTCGCCAAGGGAAGTTCATATTGGGAAATTTGATAGCCCTTGGGCAGGTCGGGGTAGAAGTAGTTTTTTCGGGCGAAGCGGGAGTGGTCATGAACAGTGCAATTCAGGGCGAGCGATGCGCGGATTCCCATTTCCACAGCGCGCTTATTGAGGACCGGAAGCGTCCCGGGAAGGCCGAGGCAGACCGGGCAGACATTCGAGTTAGGAGCGTCGCCGAAACGCGTGGAGCAGCCGCAGAAAATCTTGGTTTTGGTGAGCAGTTGGGCATGGACTTCCAGCCCAATTACCGGCTCGTATTTGGCCAGCAGTTCCGGGGTTATGGCGGATTCGGTCGCGAATTTGGTCATAGACGAAAAAGAAATTATAGCAGAGGCAGCGGCGTTGTAGCCTCGGAACGCTCGTGGAAGGCATTTCCTCAGGGGCCGACGCCCAAGCACGAGAAAATGCACCCGCCTCGGAAGGCGGCCGCTACATGACCCCGTCTTCTTGTTGTTACTCAACGAACACAGGCTAAAGCCTATGCGACGGGATTTTAGGAGATGGGTAGGTGCTCGTTCTCCCGGAGCGGCGGATCGAGGCGCGCGAGGAGGGCGAAGCCGCCGAAGAGGAGTGCCGAGTAGAATGCGTCCCCGGCGAGGGTGTTGCAGAAGTACGGAAGGCCGGCAATGTAGCAGGTGACTAGGCCTGCAAAAGTGTGCTGATAGGTCGTGCCGAAGGCCCAGAACGCGAAGTTGGTGATCACGAAAAACTGCGACGCACCCAGGAAAGTTGCCAGGGATAGTGGCAGCGGAGATTGCCAGCGGCGGAACGCGATGCCGATCAGGACGCTGAGGACGAAGCTGAAATAGACAATCGACATGAGGCGAAGGCTGTACAGTCCTACGAAGATATCGCCACAGAAAAGCGCGGCGAGTGGGAACAGAAACGCCTGCCAGGAGCGACCGAGCTTTGCACCACCAAACAGCGCCATGGCGCCTACCGGAGCGAAATTCCAAGGGTGGGGCACGATGCGGACGACACTGGCGAAGAGAATGAAGCAGATCACGATGAAAATCCGGTAGATGCTCAAAGAATCAGCGGAATTCATTTTGCGGAGCATGCGTGTTCTCCTTAGTCGGCGGGGAGCAAATCGCAAAAAACAAACGAATCCCGTTCCACGATCTGTCCAATGTGCACCGGGACCGGAGAACGGAAAATGGGACCATCGAACACGAAAGTGTGGAACTCACCGTTTTCGCCGCATGGATCGACGCCCGCAGGCAGATCGCGGAAAAATGATTCATCCAGTTCGCGACCGGCGAAGGATTTGTCGAGTTTTCGCGGATCGATGCAGGCCGCAATGGCGCGGAAGCCGTCTTTGAGGAAACGCTCGGCGAGTTCGCGGGTGTCGACCTTCCAGATGGGAAAAAGAGCGGTCATGTTCGCTTGCAGGAGCTTTTGTTCACGGTAGGCGCGCAAATCTTCTAAGAAAATGTCGCCAAAGCCAAAGCGCATAACTCCGCGGTCGCGAAAGCGCAGAACTGCTTCGGCCATGCGCGCCTCGTAGATAGAATTGACGCAACTTGGCGGGATGCGGACTTCCTCGACCGGCAAGCCGATGGATTCGGCCTGCCGACGAAGGAGCTCGTTGCGCACCCCGTGCATGCTGATGCGCTCGTAGCCTTCCGTCACGGTGGTCAAGAGCGCGACTACTTCAAATTCAGAATCGCGCAGAAGGGCGTGCAAGGCCATTGCGCTGTCTTTGCCGCCGCTCCATGAAAAAACGACTGGATGAGCGGCGGGATTCAGAGAGGTGGTCCGTTCCATTTGAGATCTTGCGGACATGAGGTCCAGCTTTTCGAAACTCAGGGTAAACAGTGCTGGACCCCTACGAAGATTGGGCGGCATGGTTATCTCGGGGCGGTGAAGGTGTAGCGCATGCCGAATGTATAGGTTCGGCCCAGGGCCGGGTAGCCGAGTGCGTCTTGATATTGTTTATCGAAGAGATTCCATACGCGCGAGGTGAGCGCCAGACTGTGCGTCACGTTGTAGCTGGCGGCCATGTCGAAGCGAGCGTAACCGGGGTTGTTAGCCGGTCCGAGCGTGAAAAAGTTGACGTCCGTGCGGACGCCGGTGAAATAGCCGATGAAATTCCAGTTCACGCGGGCCCAAAGAAAATTGAGAATGATCGAGCCGGAATTTTTGGGCCGGCGAAGGAGCGGTTCGCCCGGGCTGTAGGCCGGATCGGAGGGAGGATTGTCTGTGGCCAGAACGCGCGTGGCATCGTAGGTGTAGTAGCCGTTGATGGAGAGCCGTTTGTTCATACGCAGTTCGGTGGAGAGATTGAGACCGCGGGCGCGGGCAAGATCGGTATTGAAATAGGTGCCGCAGAAATTGGGATTGGGCTGCGCGTTGGGGGCGAAGCTGACGATGTTTTCGAAGCGGCTGGCAAAGAAAGTAACAGAGACACGAGCACGGTCCGACAAAAGATACTGGTCGAGCGTTGCGTTGTAGGTCTGGCTCTGCTCCGGCTTGAGGTTGGGATTACCGGGATAGCAAGGATCGGAGCCATAGGATTGCTCGAGAGCCGGTTCCTTGATGCCTTCGCCGTAGGAGAAGCGAAGGTTTGTGTTTCCCCAAAAGCCGTTGTTGTAGCGCACCGCGTAGACAATGCCGGCGGTCGGGACGGTGCGGATGCCAAAGGTTGTGTTCGACACCACGCGAAAGCCCGCGCTCACCGTGATGCGCCGAATCGGAAACCAGCGGCCGTCAACGAATCCGGCTTGATTGTTGCGGCGCGCATGCGTGCCGCCGACGATTCCGCTGGGGTAAGCGTTTTCGACTTCGTATTCGTAGCCGAGAGCGATGAGGCCTTTGGTGACGGAATAATTCGATTGCTCGTCGAAGCCGGCGACGTTGTATTGATCGACGAAAGCTGGACCAAAACCGGGAATGTAGTTGGCGTCGACAATGCGTGAATCCCAACCGGAAAGACGATGCTGCCAATGCTGCCCGGTGTGGAAGGCCCAGGACAGGTTCGCGGTGAGATCCTTATCGGAATAATACTGGCCGAGGGTAGGAGGTTCAAGAAGAGTGGGCCCCGGTATGGCGGCCCAACTGGAATAATTGCGCACGGTAAGACGAAGCTGATCGGTGTCCGAGAAGCTGTAACCGAAATTTCCGGCAAATGTGCGGTTGACGAAAGCATCGTTGGGGCCCTGGCCGTCGGTGCTCTGGTATGAGCCCGCACCGGAATAATCGAACTTTCCGAGTGCTCCGCTGACCTGTCCGCCACCGCGACCGGAGGAGAGGTTGCCGCCATCGGCAAAGAAATCGAACGAGGGAATCTCGGTTGTGCCGCGGTGCGAGAAGAGCTGAATAACCCCGGACACAGCATCAGAACCGTAAAGGGTGCTTTCGGCACCGTGGACGACTTCCACTTTGTCGATATTGTCCAGCGAGAGATTGGAGAAATCGAAATTGCCGCCGGGTTCGTTGGCAGGCGTGCCGTCGATGAAGACTTTGGTGTAGTTGGAGTTTCCGCCGTCGAGGAAAAGCGTGGTCAAGCCGCCGATCGGACCGGTGCGGGCGATGCTGATTCCGGCTTGCGTATAAAGCAGATCAGGAAGTGTAATTGCCTGGCGTTGCGCAATTTGCTCGCTCGTCAGGATAGCGCTCGGCGCGGGGGATTGCTCCTGCGTGGTGGGCGCGATTTGGCCGGTGACAATCACGCTGGAAGACATGGGAGCGAGTTCGAGGCGAAGGTTCAGAGTGAGCGTTTCGCCCGATTGCACGGCGATATCGGATTCCTTCCTGAGGAAGGAATCCTTGGCGACGACAATGTGATAACGGCCGGGAGACAGAACGAGTCCGTAACTTCCATCGGTTGCAGATTCCGTCGTGATAGGAGTTGCGGTTGCAGATCCGACAGGCTGAGCCGAAATTCGAACTGCCGCAACGCTCGCTCCGGAGGGATCGGTCAACGTACCGCTAAGATGACCGTTTGATGATTGGGACTGAGGAAATGCGGGCACGGCGAACGCAAAACGGAGCAGAACAACTACCGCAAAAACGAGCCTTGAATTTTTCATGATTCCTCCGCTCCCTCACGCGCGGGAGAGTAAAGGTTGGCCAGCGCAGCAAATGCTGATTGCGCGGGCTGCAGACTTCGCCGGTCTCCTGGCTTGGCGGCATTTCGCCGGCGGCGAATCGGTTCGCCGACAGCAGGCTTGCAGCCTTCCCGCAGCGAAATGCTGCAGTGGCATGCAAGCGAAAAGTTCGCCTTACAGTCGCGCGGCGGCAACGGCTTTGCACCGTCTTCCCGAGCACGAAGTCCGCGGTTAGTGTGGAGGGGCTGGGCCCACTGTGGGTTGCTAAATCCGGCGGCTGCGACCGCCGCGTCGGGGTTGTTAGATAAACTACGTTTTACGGAAAAGCGTGACGCGCGGCCGGCCGGAAGAAGTCATCTCCACGGTGAGCGGCGCTTGAAAAACGTGTTCGAGCAAATCGCGCTGAAACACAGTGGCTGGCGGCCCAACGCGAAGGCACTTTCCTTTCTGCAGCAGGACGACTTGGTCCGCATATTCTCCGGTGAGATTCAATTCATGGGTGACCACCAGAACACTGTAGCGATTCACCGCCGCAAGCTTCCGCAACGATTCGAGCAGGTCAACTTGCGCGCCGATGTCGAGGTGAAGTGTCGGTTCGTCCAGAAGAAGCAGAACGGGTTGCTGCGCCAACGCGCGCGCAAGGATCACTCGTTGCTTTTCACCGCCGGAGATTTTGTCCATCCATCGATCCATCAGATGTGAGGCTCCGACTTGTGCCAGAGCATTCTTTGCAACCGCCGTGTCGTCTTCGGACACAAAGCGCAGGCCACGACCGTGGGCGTGGCGACCTTGCAACACAAATTCCCAAACCCGCGAAGGAAACAAGAGCTTGCTCTCTTGTTGAACGAGCGCGATGCGCTGGGCACGAATCTTTGGTGGAAGAGAGTGCGTCGCAAAACCGTTCAAGAAAATGCGGCCGGAGAGAGGCTCCAAGGCGCCAGAGATGAGATTGAGGAGCGTAGACTTTCCGCTCGCGTTGGGACCGAGAATCGACACAATCTCCCCGGGCTTAGCCTGAAAGCTGAGGGCCTCCAAGGTGAACAGGGGCGCTTGCGAAGGATTCGGGGCATAGACATAACTGGCTTGCTCGACGCTCAGACGTATGTCGGGATTGCCCTGGGGCTGACCTGGCGAAAAATGGGACGAAGAAGGCATCGGCGTTCGCAGCGGCGTGCTCATGAGAGCTTCCTGCGAAGGAGGTAGATGAAGAAGGGAGCGCCGACGATCGCGGTGACAGCGCCGACAGGAAGTTCGGACGGAGCGACAATTGTGCGGGCGATGGTATCCGCGATCACAAGGGCAATGGCGCCGCCAAACGCCGAAGACGGAAGAAGCATACGGTGGTCGGAACCGAAGATCATACGCATGGCATGAGGAACCAATAAGCCGACATAACCGATGGTTCCACTAACGGAAACCGCGAACCCGGTTAGGAGTGAAGCGGCAATGTAGACGACGATACGAACTCTCGGCACATCTACGCCGAGATGCATCGCTTCCTTTTCCCCCGCCAAAAGGAGATTGAGGTCCGAGGCAGTGGTATAGATGGCACCCGCCGCGACCAGGAATCCGATGCAGAGAAGGTAAAGCAGGTTCCTTGGCGGCAGGCTCGAGAGGCTGCCCATCATCCAGTAAGAGGCACCCCGCAAGCTGCTTCCAGCCAATGTGGACATAAGAAACATGGTGATCGCTTGAAGAAATGAGGCGGTGATGATTCCGCCGAGAAGCAGGGTGGCGCTGTCGATCTGACCGTCCCGTCGGCCGAGGAAATAAACCGCGGCGATGGTGACAGCGGCGCCCAGAAATGCGCCGAACGGAGTGATAAGGCCAGCGAATTCCGGCGAGACGGCCAGTTGGTTCACGATCATGAGAGCGAGGACGGCGCCGACCGACGCACCACTGGAAATGCCGAGAACGTAGGGGTCCGCCAGCGGATTCCGCAAAAGCGCTTGAAAGCTGGTGCCAGCAACTGCGAGAGAAGCGCCTACGACGAGAGCTAGCAGAATGCGAGGCAGGCGGATATCCACTACGATCATGCCGTAATCGGTCGACATTCCGCTGCTCTGGTGCAAGAGCACGCGGATCAAGTCTCGGCCGAGGCCGTACAGTGAAACCTGGACGGCGCCCAGTTTGAGCGCAATCACAACCACCACGAACAAGATGAGAGCCAGAATGCCGCATCGCAAGAACACGCGCCCAAGCGTCAGAGCGCGCATAGAGAGTCCAAAGTGCAAACCGAGGGCGCTGCGAGCGAGGCGATGGGCTTCGGCTGAGCAGCCGCGGGTGCTGGGCCATTCGTCGGAAGAGTTCCCTTCTCCGTCCCAGGCTTTTCCGAGAAAACGTTGGGATGCAGCTGGCGCGCAAGATCCTCAATGACAGAAACAATTCGTGGCGCAGGACGGACGATCGCATCGCTCGCAACTACAAAATGGCGGTTCCGCACGGCATTGAGAATCTGCCAACCTGGCTGATTCGCTAGTGCTTCGAAATCTCGGTCGGCCGAACCGCTATGGGAAGGAGCGAAGACGAGAAAATCCGGCTGGAGACGCGCAACCTCTTCGAGACTGACCTGCGGCCAATCCTGATTCGAATCGACTACAGAAGTGGCACCGGCGCGGCGAATCGCGTCGGCGACAAACGTGTTCTTTCCGACGGACATAAGCGGCTCAGGCCACACAATAAAGAGTACACGCCGCGGCGCTACGCCGCTCAGTTTCTCTTGCAAATTTGCCAGGCGTTGCTGGAGATCGTCAGCAAGAACCTTCCCCGCCGCGGAAACGTTCAGGACCTCGGCGAGCTTCTGCGTGGAAGAAATAATCTGGTCAATGGTGTGAGCGTCCGTGGCGTAGTTTGGAATGCCGAGAGTGTCCAAGGCGCGCACCGTGTCCAGGAGGTTGCCTTCCTTGGCCATGACCACGAGATCGGGATGCAAAGCGGCAATCCGCTCGAGATTGGGATTGATGACCCCGCCAACTTTGGGCTTCTTCTGAGCGTCCGGCGGGTAGTCGCAGTAATCCGTGTCGCCGACGAGGCGATCTTCCACACCGAGAGCGTAGAGAGTCTCTGTGAGGCTGGGCGCCAGGGAGATAATTCGCGACGGATTCAAGGGAATGCGGACAGAGCGCCCATAACCGTCGGTGACTTCGTGCATCGACGGAGAAGCCGGAGCGCCCGGTGCGTTCCCTTGTGCCGCCATTCCGACTGCGCATAGGAGCATCATGCCGGCACAATGGGCCAGAGCGTTCGTGATGGTCTTGAATTTTGACTCCGGCACGAATCTCTCCTGACGAGAGCACCGCGAGAGTTCGCCAATAAAAAAGCCCCATACGAGGGGCTCTTCGGGACCGTGTTCTCTCTCGCGAAGGACACGCGGTCGCTGCAGTTCGGGAGGGTAGCCTGGCTTACGGCGTTTTGCCGTTCACAGTGGCGGGACCGCGGCCGGTTTGCACGGCACTTCCCCACTTCCCGAGCTTGCAAAATTGTAGATTCAGTTTACGGTCCCCGCGCAGGAGTGTCAACGAAACGGCGCGGCCCCTCGTGACTCCGCGGACCGGAGAAAGTGGCGAGTCAATGAAACGACTGCGGTACAGCTTTGACAGCCTTGTAGACACCAGCCTGCTTCAGCAAGCGGCCGCCCGAAAATCGGGCCGATCTAAAGTTCGGCCACTACACGGGGTTACAGTGTACGTTCACGGCCAGAAAACAGGGAATCCGACCCTCTGAGCCTAGCGGTTTTTCCAATTGGGCTTGCGCTTTTCAACCAGGGCGCGCAGACCTTCCTGTGAATCCTCGAGGCGGTAGAGTTCGTTGAGGAAAATGTTCATGGAATTTTTCAGTCCATCGCGTAACGAGAGGCCCATACCGCCGAGAATGGCCTTCTTGGCCATGGTCAGAACCGGGCCGGATTGGCTAGCGATGCGCGCAATCAAATCGTTTACGGTTGCGTCCAGTTTATTTTCAGGGACCAGGCGGTTGATCAAACCCAGTTCGAGGGCGCGCTCGGCGGTGACAGGTTCTCCCAGCAGAACCAATTCAAGCGCAACCTTGGGACCAACGAGAAAGGGCAGAATCGTTGACGCCAATGGCGGAAAAACACCGATGGTGATTTCCGGCTGGGCAAATCGCGCTTTTGGTGTGGCTACGACGAGATCGCCGAAAGCCGCGAGCTCCGCGCCACCTCCAATGGCCGGACCGTTCACGACGGTCATGACAGGCTTGGCGGTTTCGAGAATGCCTGCGAACACGGAATGAAACGCGTCGAGCATCTGGAAGACTCGCTCCGAGGTGTACTCTCCGATATCGATGCCACCACAAAAAACTTTGCAAGAGGAATCCAGCACGATGAGCTTCACGTCATCGCGCTCGGCGACGAAGGTAATGCCGTCGGCGAGTTCGCGAAGCATACTTTCGTTGAGGAGATTGTGTTCCGGGCGGTTCAAAGTCATGCGCGCAACACCGGCTTCCACGCGATGCTGAATAAACTGAAATTCCTCGGGATTGCGGCGCTTGGGTTCGGTTCTAACTTCTACTGTCCTAGCCTCTAGGGATTGACGGCCTGGCACGGTGGCTTCTCCTTCTCTAACGCGCAGTTCAAGCTTCGAAATGGATGCTAGCACGCGGAAGATGGAAGTTCGTGGCGGGTTGCGGTATTGGTGCGCAATGAGTATGACGTGACGGGTAGCACGAAGGACCCGGACACATTATGATTGTGGCTCATGAGATGGAAAATCCCGATCGCTTTTACATTTTGGCTTGCATCTGGGTCGCTTCCAGTGTGCGGGTCTCGCAGTCTGAACCATACGGACAAAATCATGAACTCTCGTTCCATCGACAATCCAAAGAGCACCCCTACCGCTGTCGCGCTTCATTTAACGGAGAATCCCGACAGCGAGGGATTTCCACCAAAATCTGCCTGGGAAAAAGCGCCCGCATACTTGTTTGACCAAGATTGGAAAGGAGAAAACGCGGACCCGGAGCGAGTCACGGAGGTTCGTCTGCTCTGGACGGCGGAAACGCTGTTTCTTCACTTTCATTCGAAATACAAGAGCATTTTTGTTTTCTCCGATGCCCGTTCGGACGGTTGGCGCTATGAATTGTGGGAGCGGGATGTGGCAGAGACTTTCCTTCAGCCAAATTCGACCGACCCGTTCGTTTATCGCGAGTTCGAGGTCAGCCCAAATGGGTATTGGATCGATCTGGCGGTGTCGCACGGAAAAATAGAGGAGTTACACAGTGGCTTGCGGCGGCGCGTGGTGATGGACGAGAAAGCAAAAACGTGGACAGCTGAGCTGGCGATTCCAATGAAGTACCTGACGACTCAGTTTGATCCGAAGCGCTCCTGGCGGGCGAACTTTTATCGCATCGAGGGACAGACCGAGCCAAGATTCTATTCCGCCTGGAGCCCGACTTTCTCTCCCAAACCAAATTTCCATGTGCCGTCTGCCTTTGGGACGCTGGAGTTTCACGAGTAGAGGCCGCCATTCTGGTAAGCTCGTGATTTGGAATGCCATGCCACGACCCTCGCGTTATCGACAGTTTTATTGCCGTTTAATCGTTCTTTCCGTTCTTTTCATCTCTGTAATCCCGGTCCACGCTCAGGTACCTGTCGATCCGACCGCGCCGGTGGTGACGAAAGTGGAACCGCCCAATTGGTGGGTCGGCCTGACGCCAGACGTGATGGTGTTGTTGTCCGGGAAGAATCTGCAGGCTACGCACGCGCAATGCAACCTTTCGGATGTGGTTGTCAGCCGGACGCAATCGTCCATCAACGGAGACTACCTCTTCGTCTGGCTGAGATTTTCGGCGCAATTGAAGAGTGGCACAGCCGTCTGCCGCATCGTGACTCCAAAAGGCGGGACTTCTTTCGAATTTCCAATCGCCGCCAGAAAACAGATTCTTGGCAGAAACTCCGGCCTCTCGCCCGACGATGTGATTTATCTGATTATGCCGGACCGCTTTGCCGACGGCGACCCCACGAACGATGAGCCCGCGGAATTTCCCGGCACTCACGACCGGTCGAAGCTACGCGCCTATCACGGCGGCGACTTGCGCGGAATCGAGGCGCATCTTCCCTATCTGAAAGATCTGGGCGTGACAACTCTCTGGCTCACACCAATCGTGAAGAATGGATCGGCCGCGGACTATCACGGTTACGGCGCGATCGACCTCTATAACGTCGATCCTCATCTTGGAACCCTCGCTGATTATCAGAGACTGGTGGAAGCGACGCACCGGCAACACATGAAGATATTTTTCGATATCGTGCCGAATCACGTGGGTCCCCTGAATCCATGGGTGAAGGATCCGCCGATGGCGGATTGGTTTCATGGAAGCGCAGAGCAACACTTGAGCACGCTTTCGCCCTTGAACGGCAACTTTTACGGGCAGCCCGGGACAAAAGAAAAGACCAATGACTTGTTCGAAGCGCTGGCAGACCCCCACGCCACTTCGCAAATGCGAAGAAATCTCACGGAGGGCTGGTTCTTTGGCAAGTTGCCGGACATGAATACGGAGAATTCATCGGTCATTCAGTATCTAAGCCAGAACAGCATCTGGTGGGCGGAAGCAACCGGTTTGGATGGATATCGCATCGACACGTTTCCGTACGTATCGAGAGCTTTTTGGGCGCAATGGCACGAACAGCTCCGGCGAATTTATCCGCGACTATCAACGGTGGGAGAGGTGTTTCATCCAGATCCCGTGGTTACATCTTTTTTTGCTGGTGGCCGAAAAGGATGGGACGGAATCGATACGCAACTGACGACGCTGTTCGATTTTCCACTGTACTTTGCGATGCGAGATGTCCTGCTGAATGGTGCCCCATCGGGACGCATAGCCAATGTGTTGCGGCAGGACGCGCTCTACCCGCACCCGGATTTTCTTGTGCCGTTCTTCGGGAATCACGATACGACGCGCTTTGCCGGCGCAGCGAATTCAACGCCGGAGAAACTGAAACTGGCGTTCGCGTTGGCGATAACAATGCGGGGAATCCCTGAAATTTATTACGGCGACGAAATCGGAATGCCGGGCGGAGGCGACCCCGACAACCGACGGGACTTTCCGGGCGGCTGGCCGGATGATTCGCACAACGCCTTCACACGTGAGGGAAGAACACCGGAGCAGGAAGAGATCTTCGGGTATGTACAAGCGCTGCTCCGCTTGAGGCGCCAACACGACGCACTGCGTGGAGGAAAGTTGTGGCAGTTGGCATCTGACGACTCGAGCTACACTTTCCTGCGGGAATCAGACGATGAGAAATTGGTCGTCGCATTTCACGACGGCACAAGTACGAAGACCGTGAGTCTATCCTTGCAAGGCACACCGGCGGAGGCGGCGGCCGGCATTTCGCCGATATTCGGCGAGGGTCAGGCGGACCTGGCTGGCCGGCAATTGAAGCTTTCGTTGCCATCGCAGAGCTTTTCGATTTTCGTACTGCAGTAGCCCGGCAGATTTAGAGACGAAAAAGTAACAATCGCGGCGAGGCGTCGTGTCGCTTATTGTAGTAGGGTTAGGGGACGGGTCTTGCGAACCGGGGAGGCATAACGATGAAAAAACTTTTGGTTCTGATGGCACTTTTGGGGATAAGCGCGATGGCCGCCGAGAAAACCGTTTATGACTTCACCTTGCATTCGATCGACGGGCAACCGACTCCACTTTCAACCTTCAAGGGCAAGGTGGTGATGCTGGTGAATGTGGCCAGCCGGTGCGGATACACGCCGCAGTACGCGGGGCTCGAATCACTGTACGAGAAGTATAAGGACCGAGGATTCGTGATCGTGGGCATTCCCGCGAACAATTTCGGAGCGCAGGAACCGGGGACCAACCAGGAAATCAAGACCTTTTGCACGGCAAAATATCATGTCAGCTTTCCGATGATGGCGAAGGTTTCCGTGAAGGGCAGCGACATTACGCCCCTCTACCAGTTTCTGACCGACAAAAACGCGCACCCCGACACGGGCGGAGATATTGGATGGAATTTCACGAAATTTCTTATCGGGCCGGACGGAAAAGTGGTCGCGCGTTTCGACTCCAAGGTGGAACCGGAATCTCCGGAAGTCACTTCCGCGGTTGAAAAGGCGTTGGTCAGCCTGAAAAAGTGACCGGATCACAAAGTAGCGTCAGCCGCAGTCATTCTTGACTTGTTAGCGAACTCACAGTCCATGCCCATTCTTTCGCTAGAGGGCGTCGGCAAGGATTACCTTGCCGAAGGTCAGAGCGTGAAGGCTCTCTCTGGCGTTACGCTGGAGGTGCAGGCCGGAGAATTTGTCGCGCTAGTTGGCCGAAGCGGATGCGGCAAATCCACACTGCTCAATCTGGCTGGAGCAATGGATTTCCCGACCACTGGCGTTGTGCGCATCGACGGAGTATGCACCGAGGGGCTAAATGATGCCGGACAAACAAAGCTTAGGCGTGAAAAGATTGGGTTTGTCTTTCAGTCGTTTCAACTGTTGCATACTCTGACCGCGATTGAGAATGTGGAATTGCCGTTGCTGCTCGCCGGCAATCCCAGGGCAAGAGAGAAGGCGCGCAAAGCACTAGAACTTGTGGAGCTGGATGGCCTCGGCGAGCGTTTTCCCCATCAACTCTCCGGCGGGCAAATGCAGCGGGTGGCCATCGCCCGCGCACTGGTGCACTCTCCCCGGCTTCTGTTGGCAGACGAACCCACCGGCAACTTGGACACCGTCACGGGCTCGCTTATCCTTGAATTGCTGCAACAGCTGACGCGCACACAGCAGACGGCTACGATCATGGCCACGCACAGTGCGGAGGCGGCGGCGGCCTGTGACACGTTAGTGCGCCTGCGCGACGGCCACATTGAAGGAATCGTGAGGCGCTGAAATGGCCCGCCTGAAACTTTTTTACCGCTTGATGCTCCGTCCAATGTTGCGGGAACCCGTGCGTATGGGTCTGACCATTCTGGCAGTGGCGATTGGTGTCGCGGTCGTTTTGGCCATCGAGCTTGCGGGAAGTGCGGCGGTAGGGTCTTTCCACTCATCGCTCGAAACGCTGGCGGGAAATTACACGCTCGAAATCGTGGCGGTTGGAGGAGTGCCGGATTCGGTTGTAAGAATGCTGGCGGCCGAACCGGTTCCACTGCAGTACTCGGCGCGTATGGAAGATTACGCCACCATCACCGAGTCCAAAGAAACACAGCCGCTGGTCGGCGTCGATATGATCGCCGAGGGCAGCCAATACCTTGCCGCTGATCACGCGCCGACCGAAGCGAATTCCAATCCTATCGAGACGTCGTTGAAATACTTGGAACAGCCCACGAGCGTGTGGGTTGGCAGCAGCTTGAAGAAAAAGGTCGGCGACCAAATTGAATTGCTCACCAATGATCAAAAGCGGATGTGCATTGTGCGCGGCGTCTATCCCGATTCGAACGGCAACGACAGCGCGATTGTGATGGACCTCGCCGGAGCTGAACGAGCGCTGAAACGATCCGGGCGACTGGACCGGATTCTGCTTAAGCTCCCGAAAAACGCAGATTCGGAGAGCTGGCAGAAGCGGATCGCAGCGTTGCTTCCGGCGGGAGCGGAAATTCGTCCGCAAGGAACCGCCACGACCGAAAACCGGAAAATGCTATCGGCATTCCGATGGAACCTGCGATTGCTGAGCTATATCGCGCTGATTGTCGGGGCTTTCTTGATTTACAACACGATTTCAATTTCCGTCGTTCGCCGGCGAGCGGAGATCGGCGTCGTTCGGGCGCTCGGAGCGAGCCGCAGGGACGTCGGCGTGGCATTTCTGGGGGAAGCCATGGGAATCGGGATTGCGGGAGCGCTTCTGGGGCTTCCGCTCGGCACCGCGCTGGCAAGGGGCGCGGTCAAGTTGATGGCTTTGACGGTGGACATGCTGTATGTGAGCAGCCGGCCGGGTGACATCAGATTGACGGCTTCTTCGATTTCGCTCGCCGTGATCGTCGGAGCTGGAGTGTCCGTGCTGTCCGCGTTGGGGCCGGCGCGAGATGCGATGCAAGTTTCGCCGGTCGATGCAATGGCGCGTGGTCGTCGTGAATATGCGGTACGAATGAACAAAGCACGCGATCTGTGGATCGCGGCAATTCTGGCCGCCGTGGCCGCAGCAATTTCACGGTTGCCTGCTTTGGCCGGAAAGCCATTTCTTGGTTACTCAGCGGCGGTTTTGCTGATTGGAGCAGCGGCGCACGCGATCCCCGCTTTCGTCAATTTGCTTTCATGGGGCCAGCTGTCGCGAAAACTTTTGGGTGTCGAGGGATTATTAGCGTCGCGAAGCCTGGTGGGTTCGCTGGGGCGTACGTCCGTGCTCGTGGGCGCGTTAGCCACGGCCGTCGCGATGATGACCTCGGTGGGAATTATGGTGGGAAGCTTTCGGCAAACGGTTGTGAGCTGGATGAATCATCAGCTGCCGGCCGATCTGTATTTGCGGCCAGCCGGGAAAGAGGCGGCTGACCGTCATCCCACGATCTCGCCCGGCTTGATCGAGCAGATCGCGAAGTTGCCAGGAGTGGCGGCCGTGGACCGGTTACGCGCTTACGAAATCAGTTATGGAGGAATGCCGGTCACGCTGGCTTCGATGGACACGGAAACGCTTGGTCCGTACGACAAGTCCAATTTTTTCTCCGGGAGGCCGCCCGAGAAGGTCCTTTCGGAATTACGGGGACAAAACGCCATTCTGGTCAGCGAGCCCTTCACGTACAAACATCATGTAAGGACCGGAGATTCCATCGAGCTTGCTCTGGGTGAGTCGCGGGTTAAGTTTAGGGTCGTGGATGTGTATTTTGACTACTCGAGCGAGCGCGGGACAGTATTGATGGACCGCGGAACGCTGCTGAAATATCTTCCAGACACAACGTCTACGAACGCCGCCGTGTTTGTTCAAGCAGGGGTCAAGCCGGGGAGAGTTCGCCAGGAAATTCTGGAAGCGGCCGCTGGGCACCAGCTGCTGATTTTTTCTGATAGCGACCTGCGCGCGGAAGCGATTCGCATCTTTGACCGAACGTTTGCCATTACCTACGCACTGGAAGCCATCGCCGTACTGGTTGCGGTGATGGGCGTTGCCGGCGCGCTTTTGGCGCTTGTCATTGACCGACGCCGTGAGCTTGGCTTGCTGCGATTCCTCGGCGCATCGTCGAAACAAATTCGCAAACTGATTTTGACAGAAGCCGGGCTGTTCGGATTGCTAGCTAATTTGGCGGGCTTGCTGCTCGGTTATTTTTTGTCGTTGATTCTGATATTCGTGATCAACAAGCAGTCGTTTGGCTGGACGATCCGGTTTCACTGGCCAGTCGCGGTGTTGCTGGGAGCGCTGACGGTGGTGTACGCGGCCACGGTGTTGGCGGGACTGTACCCGGCCGAAGTTGCTGTGAAGCTGAACCCGCTTGAGGTTGTGCATGAAGAGTAGCGGTTTCAAGGCCGCGGTGTTCGCAATTTGGGCTTGCACCGTAGCGGCGCAGAACCCCTACAGGCTCGCAGCCCCGGGCTATCGCTATGAATTTCCCCGCGACTATTTCAACCATCCAGAGTTTCAGACCGAGTGGTGGTATTACACCGGCAATGTTACTGCGATGAATGGACATCGCTTCGGATTTGAATTGACGTTTTTTCGTCAAGGGGTCAATCGTGAATCCGGGAATCAAGGCATTTGGGATGTTCGGGACCTGTACATCGCCCACCTGGCTCTGAGCGACCTGGACGGCAAAGCCTTTTATCACTCCGAACGCATAAACCGCGCCGGGCCGGGGATTGCTGGTATCAATCAAGATCCAGGACGCGTCTGGAATGGGAATTGGGAAGCGGCATGGATAAACGGCGATCAGGTATTGCAAGCCATTGGCGAACGGTTTTCCTTCAACCTGACGCTGCATTCCGAGAAGCCGCCGGTGATCCATGGAGAGAATGGAATAAGTCAAAAAGCGGAAAGCCCCGGCCACGCATCGCATTACATTTCGCTGACACGTTTGAAGACAGCCGGGAGCTTCGAGCTTAACGGAAGCCGCTTTAGCGTTTCCGGATTCTCCTGGATGGATCACGAATTCTTCACCCAGCAACTGGAAGCAGGCCAGGTGGGATGGGACTGGTTTAGCCTGCAACTCAACGACGATACGGAGCTGATGCTATTCCGAATCCGGCGGAAAGACCGTTCTGTCGATCCCTATTCTGCCGGAACTTACATTGATGCGAGTGGTCGTTCCGTTCATCTCACAAAGCAAGACTTTTCGCTTGTAGCTATAGGAGACTCGTGGACAAGCACGGTTACCAGCGCTGTCTACCCCGTGCATTGGAGGATTTTGGTGCCAAAGCTGACGATCGAACTGGAGGTAACCACTGCGCTTAAATCGCAGGAGTTGTCTGGAAACTCTCAGTTGGTTCCGACCTACTGGGAGGGAGCGATCGACTTGAACGGTCGGCGTGGCGAGGCCGGCCTAAAGGGCTCTGGCTATCTGGAAATGACGGGCTACGATAGCAAGGTTGCGCTTGGGCGCGACTGAGCAGCGCCACGCTGTCGGCCAGCAGGAGCAATTCAGGTGTTGCTGTTTCCGGACAGGCGGGCGGAATTTCTGCCGCAGGACTTCCAATCTTAGGCCGTTCCCGAGAACCAGACCGGTTGATGGCGCATCATTATCGAACGGCAACCTGCGCCCGTTAGACCTCTCCACCCACACGCGAAGTAAGAGAATGCGGGACGATAGTCTGCTCTATGCGGTTAGTAACGGGAAGCACTTAAAAACACTGTGATTCACGGCAATTCCTGGTACATTGCTAGACGATTTTGTGTAAAATAAAAAAGCGCTTTGACGGCTTGACATCGCCGCGCTGCGCGTGGTGAAGTGATGAGCATTTTGGAGGAGCTCCCATGAGTTCTCGCCCCTTTGTTGTTCACTCCAAGCAGCTCGCGGACGGGCAATCGGGCGAGCTTCTGCGCTTTTCACGCGAGGGAGTGCAGTGGGAGTGGATGAGCATGACGGTCCGGCGGCTGAATCCCGGCGAAGCATGGGAGAGTTCGACTGAAGGCGAGGAAGCTGCATTTGTCATTCTGGGAGGACGTTGTGTTGCGAATTGGGGAAAAGGCGAGCAAGCCATCGGCGGCCGGAAGAATGTCTTTGATGGCCTACCCTACTGTCTCTATTTGCCGAGCGGTCACGCCGTAAAGTTCGTGGCCGAAACGGTCTGCGAGATCGCGGAATGCAAAGTGCCGTCGGTGGCCAAGCTGGAACCTCGGCTGATTACGCCTAAGGACACGGTCACGAGCTTACGAGGCGGAGAAAACGCGTCGCGGCAGATCGTGGACATGGTCCGGCCCGATTTTCCAGCGGACAAACTTGTGGTGATTGAGGTATACACTCCGGGAGGAAACTGGTCGAGCTATCCTCCACACAAGCATGATGTGCACAATCCACCCACGGAGGTGGATCTGGATGAAATTTATTATTATCGGATCGACCAGCCGCGAGAGGGTTTTGCGCTTCAGCGGCTTTACTCTCCGGATAAATCGCAGGATTTTACGGTGCGCGCCGAAGATGGCGATGCGGTTCTGGTGCGCTCCGGCTACCATCCGGTGGTGGCGGGCCCGGGCTACAACATTTATTATCTGAACTTCCTCGCGGGAACCTCGCGCACGCTCGCCGTGACCGAAGACCCTAATCACGTCTGGCTCAAATCCACCTGGAAGGAAATCGACCCGCGCTTGCCGCTCGTGAAGTAAAGTCTAGTTTGATCTGGTCGAAACCCGCACAAGGAGAATGGCTCTATGAAACGCCGCTTGACCATGGCGCAGGCCATTATGGCCTATCTGCAGAATCAATATTCCGGTCGCGATGGCAGAGAATATCGCTTCATTGCGGGAGTATTCGGAATTTTTGGGCACGGTAATGTGACCGGTATAGGACAAGCGCTGGAGCAGGATCAGGGACTCAAATACTATCTCTGCCGAAATGAGCAGGCCATGGTGCACACGGCCGCGGCTTTTGCAAAGGCGAGCTTGCGGATGCGAACGCTAGCGTGCACTACTTCGATCGGGCCGGGCGCCACGAACATGGTGACCGGCGCGGCGGTGGCGACGGTGAATCGCCTGCCGGTGTTGCTGCTTCCCGGAGATATTTTCGCGCGGCGCAATGTGGCGCCGGTCTTGCAACAATTGGAGTCGGGTAGTTCCCAGGATATTTCGGTGAATGATTGTTTCAAGCCAGTTTCGCGGTATTGGGATCGGATTCAACGGGCGGAACAGCTGTTGACGGCCTTGCCAGAAGTAATGCGCGTACTGACATCTCCGGTAGAGACCGGCGCAGTGACGCTGTCCCTTCCTCAGGATGTGCAGACCGAGGCGTATGACTATCCAGAGGAATTTTTCCAAAAGCGGATTTGGGTTATTGCCCGCAACCGAAGCGACCAAGAGTTGCTGCAAAAGGCGGTGGAGTGGATTGGCGCGGCCCAGAAGCCTTTGATCGTTGCCGGCGGGGGGGTGCTTTACTCCGAAGCTAGCGCGGCGCTCGCGAAGTTCGGTGAAGCCACGGGCATACCCGTCTGCGAAACGCAGGCCGGAAAAGGGGCGTTGCCTTACGATCACCCCCAGGAAGTCGGTGCGGTCGGAGTGACCGGCACGCCTGGGGCAAACATCCTGGCGCGCGAAGCCGACTTGGTTATTGGCATCGGGACCCGCTACAGCGATTTCACCAGCGCTTCGAAGACGGCGTTTCAAAATCCGGCCGTTCGGTTCATTAACATCAATGTAGCCGAGTTTGATGCCTACAAGCATTCTGCGTTGCCGTTGGCTGGCGACGCGCGAGCTACGTTGGAAGAACTGCACAATATGCTGTCGGGGTTTGCCGTCAGCGATAGTTATCAAGCGAGAATTGCCAGCTTCCGCGCGGAGTGGGAAAAAGAGGTCGACCGGATTTATGGAATCCGTAAAGAGCCTCCCATAAGTCAGGGCGAAGTCATTGGCTTGGTGAACGCGACAGTCCTGGCCGACGACACTATGGTTTGCGCAGCCGGGAGTTTGCCGGGGGACCTGCACAAGCTATGGCGCACGAAAAGGCCCGGAGCCTACCACATGGAATATGGCTATTCGTGCATGGGATACGAGATCGCGGGTGGGCTCGGTATCAAGATGGCCAATCCGAAAGGTGAAGTGTATGTCCTGGTGGGCGACGGATCTTATCTGATGATGGCGCAGGAAATCGTCACCTCTGTGCAAGAAGGCTACAAGCTGAACATCGTGCTGCTGGACAATCATGGCTTTTCCAGTATTGGTGGACTCAGCCGAAGCTGCGGCAATGAAGGTATGGGAACAAACTATCGCTTTCGCCGCGGAGCAAGATATGACGGCGACCTTTTGCCCGTGGATTTTGTCAGCAACGCCGCGAGTTTGGGGGCTTGGGCGGTACGGGCGAAAACGCGGGACGAACTGGCGGCGGCTTTAGAGGAGGGACGGAAACAGCAGCGAACCAGCGTGGTTGTCGTTGAAACCTCGTACGAACAGCGCGTCCCCGGATACGAATCGTGGTGGGACGTAGCGGTCGCGGAGGTATCCAAGCGAGAGTCGGTGAAGCAAGCCCGCAAAAGGTACGAAGAGGCGCGCAAGAAGGAACGTCTCTTTTTCTAGGAAATTTTCAAGGGGCTGCGCCATGCACAGTTCCGCACTACCCTTTTTTCCCCGTGAATGTTGGTCCTTGTTGCTTGAATCCGCAGGATTCTCTCACGCGAAGCTCGGGCTGCAGTTTCTTCAGCACGCCCGGGCCATCGTTTCCGGCGATGCGATCCAGGAGCAATTCGACGGCCTCCTGACCCAACTGGTATTTCGGCAATTCGACGGTCGTCAGCTTGGGGTGGAAAATTCCGAGCCACGGGTAATCGTCGAAACTGACGAGGCCAAAATCCTCCGGGCATCGTAGCCCCATTTCTTCGGCAGCCTTCAGAAGACCGACGGTCATCAAAAAATTGGCAACATAGACACCGTCGGGCCGATGAGACAACAACAAATTGCCACCGCGGTAGCCGGACTCCAGGCGATAGTCTCCGTCAATGACGAGGCTGGGATCGCAATCGAGATTGTTGGCCTTCAGGGCATCTCGAAATCCTTCCCAACGGGCTTTGCCGTTACTCACCTTCCGCGGGCCACCGATTAAGCCGATCCGCTTTCGACCGGATCTCGCGAGGTGACAAACCGCTTCGTAAGCGCCCTGGTAGTCGTCCGTGATCACAGCATCCCTGGAAATTTTCGGGAAGGTGCGCATTACGAGAACAATCGGTACTTTCATTTCCTGGACTAACTTGCGAAGAGGGGGGCTGAGATCGCAAATCGCCTTGGTGAGAAGAATGCCGTCGACTCGCTTCGACAGCAGGAGTTCAAGGGCGTTTTCCTCTTTTTCCTGCGTGTCGTCGCTGTTGCAAAGCAGGAGGTTGTAGCCGCGTTTCTGCGCCGCATCTTCGGCGCCCCGTACTACCATCGGAAAAAACGGATTGGAAATGTCCGGAACAATCATGCCGATGGTGTGGGTTTTCTGCTTGGCCAGGCTGCGAGCAAGAAGGTTCGGGCGATAATTGAGCTTGCGGATTGCGAGTTCCACACGCTGTCGAAGCTTTTTACCGACATGGCTTTTATGGTTGACGACCGCCGAGACTGTGAAGACGGATACGCGCGCTTCCCGCGCGACGTCATAGATGCTAGCAGCCTTGCCAGCCACAGGGAGTTTCTTTTTCCTTTGCATAGTCGTAAGGTGATGCTGAGTGTATCGTACCTTTCAACCAAACTCCAGCGGAGGTCCATAAGCGGTTATATGTGTACCGGTCCTACTCCAGAATTTTTGTTCTCGCTGGCGCGTCAAAGCGCTAAGATTCTATGAGAGCTCATGCTATCCCGTCACGTCCAGACAAGCGTTTCCTGGCCGTGGAGGGTTTGCGCAGGAGGTAGAGATATGACCCGACTAGCGACGAGTGCGTCCTACAAGAGTCCGTTGCACGAAATGACGCAGACAACTCCGACATGCCTATGGAACGACTCCGCCTCGATCCAGGAACTGACTTATTCGATCGAGCACGGCGCCGTCGGGGCGACCTGCAACCCGGTCATCGTGCTGGGCGTCCTCAAAAAGGAAATGGCGCAGTGGAAGGATCGTATCCAAACGCTCATTCAGGAACGGCCCAAAGCTACGGAAGACGAGCTTGCCTGGCAGTTGGTCCGGGAGATTTCCGCGAAAAGCGCGGCGCTTTTGAAACCGATTTTCGACGCGCAACGCGGCCGCAATGGCCGGCTATCGATTCAAACAGATCCACGTCTGTATCGCGACACCGACGCCATCGTGCGGCAAGCCGACGAGTTCAGTAAATTGGCGCCAAATATGATCGTAAAAATTCCTGCGACGCGCGCGGGGATTCCTGCGATTGAGGAGGCCACCTATCGCGGCATCAGTATCAATGCTACGGTTTGTTTCAGCCTGCCTCAGTGCATTGCCGTGGCGGAGGCAATGGAACGCGGATTGAAACGCAGAGAACGCGAGGGGCAAGAAATCGCCAGGATGGGGTCGGTCTGCACGATCATGGTTGGCCGGCTGGATGATTGGCTCAAGGCGGCGGCGGAGAAGGAAAATATTTCGATCGACCCCGGATACCTGGAATGGGCGGGAGTAGCCGTTTTCAAGAAGACTTATCAGATTTTCCAAAAACGTGGGTACCGCATTCGGCTGCTCTCGGCTGCGTTTCGCAATCACATGCACTGGAGCGAGCTTATTGGAGGAGACGTGGTGATTTCGCCTCCGTATGCTTGGCAGGTACGCTTCAATGCGAGCGATATTGAAGTGTTGCCGCGAATCGACAAGCCCGTGGAACAGCGGATCATGGAAGAATTGAATCGAAAATTTTCAGATTTTCGACGCGCGAACGAAGAAGGCGGTCTCAGTGTAGATGAGTTCGATGCTTTTCCTCCGACGCGCCGCACGCTTCGCCAGTTTATAGCCGCATGCCACGACCTGGACGGCGTCGTGCGGGATATCCTGATTCCCAATCCGGATGCGTGAATTGAAAGCGCTCCGTGGAAGATCAGTTTAAGGCGACGAACACTTCGCGCACAACTCCAGAGTCGCCGCGCTCCCGCGCAAGATACTGATCGTAAATCCAGCGGTACGTTTTCTCCATCCCGGCACGCAGCGCGGTATTCGGCTGCCAGTGGAGCAACTTTTGGATCAGCGTATTGTCGCTGTTCCGGCCATTCACGCCCTTTGGAGCGCTCATGTCGTATTTGCGCCGCAGTTTGATTCCGGCGATTTCTTCCGTGATATCCACAAGTTGATTGATGGTAACGGCCTCACTCGAACCAAGGTTGATTGCGTCTAAAATGTCCGAATTCATGATGAGATCGACGCCTTTGACACAATCGTCGATGTACATGAAGCTCCGGGTCTGGTCACCGCTTCCCCAAATTTCAATTTCGTGTGTCCTTTTGATTTTTGCCTCGATCACCTTCCGGCAAATGGCCGCGGGAGCCTTTTCGCGGCCTCCATACCAGGTACCCCACGGGCCATAGACGTTGTGGAAGCGCGCCATCCGTGTGCGAAGTCCAAAATCCTCGCGGAAGTGACGACACATACGCTCAGAGAAAAGTTTCTCCCAGCCATACCCGTCTTCGGGCATGGCTGGATAAGCATCCTCTTCCTTCAGGGAGGGCGCTTCGAAAGTCTTCTGCATGTCGGCGTTGTACACGCAAGCCGAAGACGAATAGAAAAAGCGAGGCACCGAGTGTTTCACGGCCGCCTGCAGCATGTGAGTATTGATCAGGACCGAAAGCATACAGAGCGCTTTGTGATTTTCGATAAAGCCCATGCCACCCATGTTGGCGGCGAGATTGTAAATCTCGCGTGCGCCGCGCGCAACGATTTCACAATTTTCTTTTCGATTTAAGTCCAAACACAAGTTCTCGACGTCATCGAATCGTTGGTACCAATCCTGCAGCGGCTTGACGTCGACGGCTCGGATGGTTTTATGGCCGCGGGCGCGAAAGGCCGATACCAGGTGGCCGCCAATGAAACCGCCCGCCCCGGTAATTACGATCAATTCTCCTTTGCTTTCCGACACGCGAACTCCTCCATACCATTTGGGTTGTGGCGGGCGACAAGCAGTTTTTCTCGTCAGGCTCCGGCCGAACGCGATGGACGAGGTGCACCTGCTAAGCCACTACAATAGCGCGGCCGGAGTGTCGCGGCCAAGCCATTCGGCCCTCCAATCCGCTCCGCGAAATCCTTCTAGGCGGGGAACGCCGGATCCGCCGCCGTGCGATCAACTTTTACCTCGAATCGACCCGTCTTGTATCGATACAATGCCAAGAGCCATTTCTTGCAACGAACGCCTGGGCTTTGCGGGAGAAATCGATGCGTCTCGTGCGGTATGAGGGAAATGACGGAGCAATTCGCCTGGGGGCGCTGACAAACAACGGCGTCGTTCATTTGGAAAGTGCAGCGGCCAGCATGGGGTTTGCGACTGAGGCATTCCGAGATACTTCTTCGTTTTTGTCTGCAGGCGACGCCGCTATTCAGCAAGCGCAAAAAGTTGTGCAAGATGCTGCGCAGAGCGCTTTCACTGCGCTCTCCAGCGTTAAATTGCGCGCGCCGGTGCCACGTCCCGGAAAGATTGTAGCGGTGGGGTTGAACTACCGCGACCATTCGATTGAGGCGGGGGCCAAGGAACTTCCGAAGACTCCGATCATTTTCGCGAAATTCCCTACGAGCATTTCCGGTCCAGGGGATTCCATCGTTCTTCCTCACGGAGATTCTCAGGTGGACTATGAGGCCGAGCTTGCTGTTGTCATTGGCAAGAAAACCAAAGCAATTTCCGCGGCGGAGGCACTGCAAAACGTTGCGGGCTATATGCCGCTGAACGATGTCTCGGCACGGACCTGGCAATTTGCCGACAAACAATGGGTTCGCGGAAAATCGTGTGACACTTTCTGCCCAACAGGGCCTTACTTGACGACGCGTGATGAAATTTCGGATCCGCAATCATTATCCATATCCGCTCGCGTAAACGGCACCACTCTTCAGAACTCCAACACTTCGCGAATGATCTTCGGCGTCGCTGCATTGATTGAGTTTATTTCTGCCAGCATCACGCTCGAACCCGGCGATATTATTGCCACCGGCACTCCAGAAGGCGTCGGCGTATTCCGCACGCCGCCGATATTTCTGAAGCCCGGCGACATCGTCGAGATAGAAATTGAGAAGCTCGGTTTGCTGCGGAATCCCGTGGTCGCGGCTTAAGCCGGCAGTTTGTCGGTCACCTTTACGCGACCGCAAGGCGGTGCCTGTCCAAGCTGGCGCGTAACCTCGACTTGTTGTAAATCAAAAGTCTGCATGTCTGTTCCCCGGTAGCCGGTAGAAGTCACTGCTAACAGACCCGAATTCACATCGTCAGGTCTGGTGCAACGTTCCTATGACGGTCTGGGGTTGTTTTCGGGTCCGCTGACCAGCATTATTTGATTCCCAGCAAATAACGCGACGATGCTATTTCATAAGCGGCATGGGTTTGTTTGATTGCATGTCAACCCAAATGTTGCCTCCGTACTGGAGATCGCTTCCAACCAGCTTCCCATTACGAATCGTGGTTAGCGAGCGCAAGATCACTTCCGCGTGGCGACAATCTGTCCGCAACCTTGGTGCTCATTTCCGAGAACCCGGTTTCTGGGGCACGGTGGCGGCATCGAGCCAAGCGTCCGATCGCCCGCCTTTCCTGCATCACGGCAAGCACGCCGGCGTAGAGACCTCGAGGCGTTCTCCCAAACTCCTGTTGACGCCCAATAGGAATGTGCTACTCTTCTTCTCCTGTTGAACGTCTAAAGGAGTATATGTCATTTTCCAAATCGGAAGTCCTCCAGGGAACACTCGACTTGCTAGTGCTGAAGACGCTCGATTCCATAGGCCCAATGCACGGCTTCGGGATCGCCCTGCGCATCCAGCAGGTCTCCGAAGACCTGCTGCAATTGAACCAGGGAACCCTCTATCCCGCCCTGCTGCGCCTGGAGCAGCGCGGCTGGATCGCATCTAGGTGGGGTGTTTCGGAGAATAATCGCAAGGCCAAGTACTACTCTTTGACGCGGGCCGGGCGCAGGCAACTCGTGGAAGAAGCGGAAAGCTGGGATCGTATGTCCGGGATGATCAATCGGGTGCTAAGGACGACCTAGCCTATGCGTGAACTTCTTCGCACGTTCGTTCAGCGTCTCGCCGCATTCTTCCGCCGCCGGCAGCTCGAAGACGACCTGGATGAGGAGTTGCGTTCGCATCTGGAGATGGCCATCGAACTCAACGTGCAAAAGGGCATGTCTGCTGCTGAAGCGCGCCGCGAAGCGCTTCGCAGCTTCGGCGGCGTCGAGCGAACCAAGGAAATGTGCCGCGACCAGAGGGGACTACCGATGATCGAGACGGCTTGGCAAGACCTCCGCTTCGGCTTCCGGATGCTCCGGCGCAGTCCGGGTTTTTCCCTTCTGGCCATTCTCTGCCTGACCTTGGGTATAGGCGCGAACGCTTCCGTCTTCAGCTGGATCGAGGGGCTCCTGTTCCGCCCCTACCCGGCGGTGGTTCATCAAGAGCAGCTCTTTGCGCTGACCGGAACGGCCCTTGGAGAGGCCGATCTGACTTCCTGGCCAGATCTCCTGGATTTGCAGAGAAGTTGCACGCTGGTTGACTCCTTTATTGTGACCAAAATCACGGGCACTACCCTGAGCATTGGTGACCGGGCCGAGGTGACGACGGGGAGCATCGTATCCGCAAATTATTTTGATGCCATCGGGGTCCACCCGATTCTTGGGCGCGGATTCGAGACCGGCGAAGACTCCGGACGAAATGCGCACCCTGTGACGGTGATCAGCTACCAGCTATGGAAAGGGCGATTCAAGGGCGATCCACAAATTATCGGGAAAACGCAGCGGCTCAATGGTGTGATGCACACAATCGTCGGCGTCGCTCCAGAAGGGTTTTATGGGACCTTCGTGGGCTGGGCGATGCAGTTCTGGGTTCCCGCATCAATGGAGGAGGTTTTTGAAGCTGGCGACTACAAACTGGAGGACCGCGGCGCGCGCTGGATTGAAGCTTACGTGCGGCTCAAACCTGGTGTGACTCTCTCGCAGGCGCAGCAAGAGATTTCCGCCGTGGCCAAGAGGCTGGCAAACGACTATCCGGCAACCAACCGCGGCCGCGACATTAAGCTGTGGCCGTTATGGCAAACGCCCTTCAACAATGCACGTACTTTGCTTCCCACCCTCGAAATAATGCTTGTCGTCGTTGTTTTTGTCCTGCTCATCGCGTGCGCGAACGTCGGCAATTTGCTGCTGGTGAGGTCGTTCACACGCCGGAATGAGATGACCGTCCGGCTCGCCATCGGTGCAGGACGTGGTCGGTTGTTGAAACAACTTTTCACGGAAGGACTGATCCTGTCGGCTTTTGGCGCAGCCGGGGGACTCCTCGTGGCGCAGTGGTGCCGTCACGCGCTGGTACTGCTCTTCCCCGCGCGCGGTGGTGTGGCGATGCACCTGCCCGGCGAAATCGATTGGCGCGTTCTGGTGCTGAGCGCCGCAGTTTGCCTGATGACGACGCTTCTGCTCGGGCTGGTTCCCGCAATGCAGACCAGCACGATCGATCTTGCAGGCGCGCTGAAATCCGATGCCGCGGGGGTCGTTGGGGGCGGTGGAAGAGCGTGGGTCCGCTCGGGCTTGGTCGTGGTTCAAGTGTCGCTGAGTTTCGTGCTGCTGGTAGGGGCGGGGCTGCTGCTGCAGAGCCTGCAGCGAATTCGCAATTTCAGCCCGGGTTTTTCCACGCATGATGTGCTGTGTACTGCCGTCAATTTGGTGTCGGTGGGATACGATGCGCAGCGGGCCCAGACTTTCCAGGACGAACTTCTGGAGCGTGTGAAAGCCTTGCCTGGCGTGGAGTCGGCAGTGTTCGCCCGAATGACGCCGCTGAGCTATGGAAGCTATTCTTCAACACCGATTGCCGTGGATGGCTATCAACCGCCGCCTGAAGAGCAGCCCACGGTGCAGTACAACGAAGTAGGGCCGAACTATTTCTCGACCATGGGCATTCCACTGGTATCTGGCCGCGAATTCACCCGCGTGGACGACGAAAAATCTGCTCTGGTCGCTGTGGTGAATGAAACGATGGTGGCGCGGTATTGGCGCGGCAAGAATCCAATCGGCGAGCGCCTTCAGGTCAAGGGACGATGGATGCAGGTAGTCGGCGTGACAAAAGACTCCAAATATGAAAGCGTTCGCGAAGCACCGAAATCGTTTTTCTATGTGCCTTTGCGCCAGAATTTTTCACCCACTGCCGGGCTGTATATCCGAACGGCGCTGAGCCCCGGCAGCATGGCGACAGCTCTGACGCGTGAGGTGCATGCGCTCGATGGGAATCTTGCTCTGTATGAGGTGATAACGCTCCAAGAGCAAGTCGATCGTTCAACATCGCCACAATTGGTGGCGGTAACTTCAGTCGGGGTCTTGAGTGGACTGGCGCTGCTGCTCACTGTCATTGGGCTGTATGGCGTGATGTCGTATGCGGTGTCGCGAAGCAGGCGCGAGTTGGGGCTGCGCATGGCGCTTGGCGCGAGTGCATCCAATCTTTTGCGGCTGGTGTTGTCGCGCGGTTTGGCTTTGACCGCGGGCGGCGTGTTGCTGGGCACCGCGGCGGCACTTGCATTGACTCGATTGCTTGGAAATCTCTTGTACAACGTCAGCCCGCGCGATCCGCTGGCGTTCGGGTGGGCACTCGTCGTGATGACCGTCGCCGCACTGGCAGCGTGCTTCGTGCCGGCATGGCGCGCCACACGCACCGATCCCGCCAGGGTTTTGCGGGATTGATTCTCTACATCCAGATCCAACCCTGATTTGAACTCCAACTACCGCGGTCTACGCTATCAAACACGGTAGCCAAGCGGTTACTGCAGTCAACGCGTGAGCAAGAAATAAGAAATCGCGCGTAGGAGATTTATCTACAGCGCGGAGCACAACCTGGCTGCGAGATGCAGGGAGAGCCACACGGAGGTTATCGCCATGTTTGACGGCGAAACGAACAAGGCCATCGTCCTAGGACTGGTCGAGGTTTCAACGACCGCCGACTTGACCTGCTTGAGGATCAAGCGATACCCGACGTGCGAGCCGAGGTGCTCGACGTTGTCGCGGAAGGCGACAAGGTCGTATTCGTCGATCGCTTTGGTGGTACGACATCGCGGCGAGTTCTTCGGACGTCCCGGCACGGGCGATCGCATCGAGTGGATGGCGATCCACATCGACACCATTCGTGACGGCAAAGTCCTCGAAGACGCCGTCATGACGGACGCGCTTGCCATTATGCAGCGACTCGGTTTCGTGCCAAGCCTCACGGTGACCGACCATTTGGTAGCGAGAAGCCGACAAACCGCTCGTTATCCGTATACCTAAGCACGGCTGATTCAGCTCAGGGTAGCTTGTCGAAAAAGAGATAAAGGGCAGCAATCCGGCCATCACGGGCAATGATGAAATCAGTCCCGGCGTACGCTGGCGCCTCACCCGGGCGGCCCGCTACCCATCGGACCCGCCCGCCGTTGCCCGTTTCCTCGGGTTCGGCAATTGGCTGATACCGAAAGTCAAGGCGGGTAGCCCTGATCTCGCCCGCGATGCGGTCGATCTCGTCGCGGCCACGATAGACTCCCTTGCTGGGGTCGTAGAACACGCCATCTTCGGTGTAGAGCTCTTGAACGGCCGCGCGCCGGCGAGCGGGGTCGTTCTCACCGAAGACTTCTTGGAGATTGCGGGTCAATAAGGTCGATATGCTGTTGGACATGTTTAGCTGATCCTCCGTTGTTAACAAGGCCATGAATCATCGCCTGACGGATGGTCATCACACTCACCACGGACGGTTCTGACCCCATCGAAACCGCGCCTCATCCTCACCCGTATAGTCGGGATCAAGATAGATGTGCAGACTCGATATGCGGCCATCGCGAAACTTGAAGACGTTGCAGAAACGCCCGCCAGGAGTTTTGCCGCCTGCCCAGGACTTACCAGACATTCTGCCGTGCGAAGTGCCTTCAACGATGAGATGGTCGGCTGAAGGAATGAACCTCAAACGGTCGTAATCGTGTTGAATGTATTCAAAGCTCCTTCGAATCCTTTCACCATTTCAAGAAACGAGTTCCGTCCAAATCCAAGTCCGAATTTCGGGAAATAGACTTCGGCATCTTCCTGGAACAGTTCAAGGTTGTCTGGGCGTCGCTGGTCGGCTCACATGAAATATTCGCGAGCGACCTTGATCTTCTCTTGATCGTCTGACATAAAATCGATCTTCCTTGCCGCCGCACCGAGGCTTTGATGCCCGGACCGCGGCCTCTGATTCACGATTTTACGAATTGCAGGTCCAGCGTGATGGTGACTTCCTCCCCAACCAGGATGCCGCCCGTTTCCAGCGCCGTATTCCAAGTCAAACCGTAGTCCTTGCGGTTGATCTTTGCCGTCGCCGAGACGCCAATCCGCGTATTGCCCCACGGATCTTTGGCGGGAGGTGTCGGGCCTTCGACGGCGAACCGCACAGTATGGGTGACTCCATGAATGGTCAGTTCGCCTTCCACTGCATGCTCGTCCTGGTTCTTCGGAATGATGTGGGTTGATTTGAAGGACAGGGTCGGGAATTTTTCCACTTCGAAGAAGTCCGCGCTCTTCAAGTGCGCGTCGCGTTGCGCTTCGCGTGTGTTTACGGACGCCGCGTCGATGGTGACCTCAACCTTCGACTTGGTCACATCTCCTTCGTGGCGCTCCAGCGTGCCGGAAACGCCCGAGAACTGGCCCTTTACATTCGAAATCATCATGTGCTTGACCTTGAACTCGGCCACGGAGTGCGCCGGATCAATGGCCCAGGTGCTTACCGCGGTTTGTGGTGCAGTTGCTGTTGTTGCTGTTGTTGCTGTTGTTTTCATGATATTGGCTCCTTTCGCCTCGTTTGGATTAGATGCGTTGCCACGATATTCGTTGCAACGAATAGTATGAAAAAAAATATCAGGGTTCGCGGCGGGCGGCTCGGAGCAATTCACAAAGAGCCTTGAGCCGTTCACGCCCCAGGTGACCCAGTTGTTTGCGGTGCCGTTCTAGCATCGGCCCGTCAAGCCGGCCCAGCATCTTCAGCCCTTCGGGTGTAATCCGGGCCAGGACCATGCGCCGGTCTTTGGCGTCGCGCCATCTCACAATGAGGCCCCGCTTCTCCAATCGATCCAGCAACCGGGTGATGTCAGGATCCCGGGTGATCATGCGTTGCCCGATTTCGCCGCACGGCAGACCTTCCCGTGCACCCCGCAAGATGCGCAGCACGTTGTACTGTGTCGGCGAAAGCTGCTCGGCTTTCAGCAGCGGCACCAGCCCCCGGCTTAGCTGGTCCGTCGTGCGAAGCAGCTCCAAGAATGCGGCCTCCTCGGGGCATGCCTCCCGCCGAATCTTCCTAGCCTGTTGAACTTCCGCTTTCATACCTCCCAACGATACTCGTTCTAACGATATATGTCAATCGCGGAACTGGACGAACTGGGCGGTCTCGTTCCCGGATAAGCGACGAGCGGTGGCACAGCTCTCAGTTTCGAGTGAGATTACGGTCTCATTGACGAACTCCCGCCTCTGAAGGGACTGCGAAAGGTTTGGGGACGCGATCTCCGTATATGCCCATGCTTTGACGAAAATGACGTCCGGAACCAACGCTTCGTTGTGTTTGGCCTGCCGGAACGCCTGGCGCAACTGGGTTCGTGGGTATCGATGTGGTCGTCCAAAGTGTGTGTTGTGACCAAGCATTCATTCGATGCCAGCGGCGCTGAGCGACTGCGTCTGCTCGGAATTGAAGTTGTGGGCGATGAAGTGACCGGGCTTGTTCACGAGAATGACCGGCTCGTCGCCGTTTCGACCGAAAGTGGTGCCGAAATTCCGTGTGACGCCGCATGGATTGCGACCCGATTCAAGCCCGCATCAGGTCTCGCCGCTTCTCTCTGCGATGTCGATGGTGCGGGTTTTGCCAAGACTGACGAACATGGGCGCACGAGCAGGCCGGGAGTTTTTGCCGTGGGAAACGCCAGTAATCCAATCGCGCATCTCGCTCACGCGGCAGCCGCCGGAACGGAAGTCGGACCTTGGGTAGCGATGTATCTGTTGGAGTCGCTGTTATCAGACAGACGCAGGGCCGCATCCGCCAACCCGCATCCAACGATCCTGCCCGTTCTTACGGGCAACCCGGACGTTATCAGCCCGCCGGTCGGGTTAGTATCGACTTCCCAGGACTAATCCGGCAGTGGAAGCGGACAGCTTCCGGTTAGCCGGAACGGGAATCTTTGAAAAACTCCACCAATATGGGCGCATGCGCCTTCGGCTTCAGCATGTGCGTCTGCCCTTTGAGCGTGCGGTACTGCGCGTTCGGCAATACGCTCGCGAGCGACCGGTTCGCATGAAGCATCCACGCCGGACTATTCCCACCGTCCATGACGAGTGCCGGTATCGTGACGGACGCCCACCGTCTAGCAGGCAGCGGCTTGCCTCTCTGGTTATCCCGCACGATCGCGCCGTCGTAGGGGAGCGTGTGCGCAACGGCTTTAAGCTTCGACCACATAGGTATCATCAGTGGCATCAACGCCCTGACGAAGCCAGGAACTCCGACCGACTTCAGGAAGAGCTTGACTGCATCGCTTCGCAGATCTGCCGCGACCGCTGCGCTGATCCGGCGCCAATCGTCCTCGGTTGTGGGACGGGTGTTGTCCACAATGAACGGCGCCTCGTACAACGCCAGCTTCTCGATGCCATGGAGGCGATTCGCCGCCTCCAGTGCAAGAACTGCGCCGGAGGACATTCCCCAGACAAACGCCGTCCCACCCGCTTCGCTCAGGAGAGTTGCGATGTCTTCGACTTCGCGCTCCACGGCGTAGGGCGCCGTATCATCACTGCCGCCTCGACCTCGACGGTCGTAGATGAAGACGGTGAAGTGCTGTGCCAGGAGCACCGCCAGTTGCGCACTCTGACCCATACCTCGGTAACAGAGCGCGCCGTCGATCAGAATCACAGGCGGTCCGTTACCGATTCGATCGAATGCTATCGCTGTGCCGTCTTTCGAGAACACTTTTCCCACAAACGGGGAAGTCGCCGTCTGCGCAACGTTTGGGGCTCTCCCTTCGGTCGCTTCTAAAACTGTCATCTTTTGCATCGATCCTCCTATCGGCCCCTACAAAACCCGCGCCCTCGTTCAACACCGCTCGGCTAGGCGATTGTGGAGAGATATGCCGCGAGGTTTTCCAGGGTTTGAACCGTGCCGGCATCAATACGCATCTGGAGCAGAGCGTCTCGATCCTTGTCCGTCGCGCACTTAATCGTCATCGTCAGCTTCGTTTTCTTCCCATCCTCGGTGAAGACGAGCGTCCCAACCGGCTCGGGACTAGACGGAAACATCCGTACGGTGAAGACCAGCTTTTCTGGCGGGACGATTTCTCGATAGGTGCCCCTGAACGAGTGTCCCTCATCACCATCGGGAGCGCGGTGGACCCAACGGAAGGCTCCGTTCGGCCGCAGGTCGATTTCGCAAACGGCAAGCGGCACGCCGCTCGGGTCCCACCAATGTGCGACGTGTTCGGCATTCGTCCAGGCCTCGAAGACAACGGTGCGCGGCGCATCGAAGATGCGCGTTATCACGATTTCGCGGTCGGTGGGAGTTGTGATTCTCGCGGTTCCGATGTTCTTCACGAGTGATCTGTTCTTATCGCTTCGTGCGTCCACGTGTTTTCTCCTTCTTTTGCATCTCTTTCAGATAGTCGTCCAAACTGGCAAATTTCTGCTCCCAGAAGTGGCGAAAGGGTTCAAGCCACTCAGCGATATTCCTGAGCGGGACGGCCACGAGCGTGCGAGGACGCCGCTGTGCATCGCGCGTACGCACAACGAGGCCAGCTCGTTCGAGTACATTGAGGTGCTTAGAGATCGTCGGCTGACTTAGGACGAAGGGCTTCATAAGCTCCGAAACATCCGCGTCTCCCAACGCGAGACGGGCGAGGATCGCGCGTCTCGTAGGATCTGCGAGTGCCGCGAAGGTTAGGCTCAGACGGTCGGCATGGGTGTTAATCGCCATATGGCTATATTGCCAGATAGCGATATAAGTGTCAAATCCAAACTAAATACGCGGGCAACTTTGATAGTTCCCGCCTGGTGGCCTAGCATTTATGGATGGTTCCGGTCTATCACGGTCAGAGTTTTCTCCGGGAGATTGCGAAGAACGTACCGAAGAACTTGGAGTGCACATCATCATGGATAATTACGCCACGCACAAACATCTGCGGGTTAGACGCTGGTTCGCCGCACGGCCACGGTTCGACATACACTTCACTCCGACCTATGCCTCCTAGCTGAATCAGGTGGAAATCTGGTTCAATCGCATCACGCAACAAGCTCTTCGCCGGGGAACCTTAGCGGCGTCAAGGAACTGGTCAAGAAAATCGACCACTACGTCCAGAATTCCAACCGCCATGCACAAGCGTTCGTCTGGACGTCCACCGCGGATTCAATCTTCGCTAAAGTTGAACGACAATGTGAGCGTATTTACGGGACAGCGCACTAGGCCACACCTTCATTTGTGATAGAAAGCTTTGGTAGATGTTGTCTTTTGAGGGAGCCGAAGATGCGGCAGAGCAGAAGAATATTTCTGGCGAGGATGGGAGCTGCTACGCTGGCCACCCAGCTGGGTTCGATCCGCGCACTGAGCCCCATGGCGGACCCACTGGCTTGGCAACGCGAGGCAAAGTTTGGGATGTTCATTCACTGGGGACCGTACTCAGTGGCCGGTGTGGAAGCATCCTGGCCAATCATGGTGCCCACGGGCGAGATCTCCGAGGCGGAGTATCGCGCATTGCCCGATCGCTTCAATCCTGTGAGGTTTGATCCTAAGGAGTGGATTGATCTGGCGCGCAAATGCGGTCAGCGGTACATGGTCTTCACGGCAAAACACCATGATGGGTTTTGCATGTTCGATTCGGAGTATACGAATTACAAAATCACGCGCACGCCGTATGGGAAAGACATCGTGCGCCAATTGGCGGATGCCTGCCGGGCGGAACAAATGCCTCTCGGCTTCTACTACTCTCCGCCCGACATGAATCATCCTGGCTATCGCGATACAAGCAAGCTTTCAAAGACCAATTACCGCGGCGAGCCTGAGCGTGCAGAATGGCCACTCTATTTGGAGTACATGAACCTGCAATTGCATGAACTGCTGACGAAGTACGGACCTGTGGCGGAGGTCTGGTTCGACGCGGTCGATCCGGAAGCGCAGGCTCGCTACGATGGACAGCGCTTTGTGGACGAAGTGCGCCGACTGCAGCCAACAGCTCTGCTGAATAACCGGATGGGCGTGCCGGGAGACTTCGCCACGCCCGAGCAGTTCATTCCAAAGACGATTCCGGTGAAAGGAATTCGCATGGACAGCGCAGATCATAGTGCAGCGGACAAGCAGAGGATCAAAGTACCGCGTCCAGAAGATTTCCAACCGTGGGAAACCTGTATGACGATTAATGAGACATGGGCCTATCGTCCCAAGGACCGGAATTTTAAGAACGTCGACACGCTGATTCGTAGTCTGATCGAGATCATCAGCAGGGGAGGTAATTTTTTGCTGGATGTGGGACCGCAACCGGACGGGCAGATTCAGTCTGAATTTGTCGAGCGCCTTGTGGCGGTTGGCGACTGGACCGATAGAAATGCGGCGGCGATCTACGGCAGCACGTATGGGCCAATCCAAGGAGAGGCGTCGTTTCGCACGACGGCGCGGGGAAACAGTATTTATGTGTTTGCGATGGACTCGTCGGCCGAAGACATTCGGGTGGAAGGGCTACAAAAGACCGTGAGCAAGGTGCAAATGGTAGCGACAGGGAAGCCTGTTGCGTTCACGGCGGCAGCCGGCGGGATTCGTATTCCAGACGCGAAGGGGTTGTGGAGCAATGGGATTCCTGTGATTGAGCTGCGCAGTTAGCAGTGGAAAAAGTGTCATCCACCGGCATGAGTTTTTGCCCTTACAAACTGGCTCAATCGACGAATGGCTTGTGGCCAGCCGCTCCGGCGGCCAATTCCCGAAAAACGCGCATCTCGTCAGTGCTTGATTTCCTTGACGAAAAAGCCGACTAGGCACGGGTTATATCCCACATGCCTTTTCTGGCCAGTAACCGGCACTTTACTGAGTCGGTGTCCGAATTTGGACATTGGCCGCCGAAAACAACCATACCCTACGACGCGGCCCACGGTGAGTGTTTTGCAATATGGGTTATCCTATTAGCACACGTGGTGCTGATAAACGCCGAAGGGACAAGAAACATGTCATTTTTCCGCGATCTAAGAGTTGCGTTCCACTCGCTGATGCGCAGCAAAGGGCTTGCGACCATTGTGATCCTCACGCTGGCGCTTGGCATCGGGGCCAACGCGGCCATCTTCACGCTCGTGCGGGGAGTGCTGCTCAAGCCGCTCGTCAACCGTGACGAGAACCGGCTCATGTACATCCGCCAGAGCGCCCCCAGCATCGGAGACGACAACACAACGTTCTCCGTGCCCGAAATCAAGGACATCCAAGCCAGCGTTCACTCCGTGAGCGAGTACGGCGATTTCTCGACGATGAGCTTTACGATGATCGGACTCGGTGAACCTCGCGGAGTTCAAGGTGGCGTCGTCGGCGGCAACTACTTCGAAGTCATGGGTCTGCGTCCTGTTCTCGGCCGCCTCATCGGACCTCAAGACGACGGTCCCAACGCCGCTGGCGTCATCGTGCTCACGTATCGCTTCTGGTCCACCGTTTTCAAAAAAGATCCTGATGTGATCGGCAAAACAGTTCGCCTCAGCAGCATTGGCGATCGTTCCGCCACAGTCATCGGCGTCCTTGAACCCTGTGTGCCGTATCCCGCGGATACCGAGATTATCGGCAACGTGGTCACGAGTCCGCATCATCTTTCCGCCACGATGGTCACGGGCCGCGTCCATCGCATGACCGAACTCTTCGGTAAGCTTGCTCCCGGCGTCACTCTCGACCATGCTCGCACCGAGTTGCGCACCGTCTACGCCTCCATGCAGAAGGACCACCCCGAAGCGTATCCCGATAACGGCGGCTACCGCATTGATGCCAGGATGTTCCGGGACCAGATTACCTCCGGCGCGCGTACCGTTCTCCTCGTCCTTCTCGCTGCATCGGGCCTGGTCTTCATCATCGCCTGCTCGAACGTTGCCAACCTGATTCTGGCGCGGACGGTTCGCCGCGAGGGCGAACTCTCGATCCGCGCCGCGCTCGGCGCAAGCACTGGCGCGCTGCGCCGCATGTTGTTAGCCGAAAGCCTTCTGCTCTGCGGCGCGGGCGCAGCAATCGCCGTAATGAGCGCGCAGCCATTGGTCACAATCCTGGCTCGATACGCCTCGCGCTTCTCCGTCCGCGCGCTGGATTTGACGGTCGATTCGAGCCTGCTCTGGGTGGGAGTGGCGCTGGCAGTAGTCGCCGCGGTGATTTTGGCATTTGTGCCGCGCCTGCCCTCGGCTAACGCGTCGAATGGCATGAACCTCGCGAGCGGCGGCGTCCGCATCACCAGCAGCACCAGCCGCCGGCAGCGCATCTTCGCCGTCACGCAAATCGCCGCGTCGTTCGTGCTGTTGGCGGGCGCAAGCATGTTGATCAGTACGCTGATCGCGTTGCAAACAACCCAGACCGGTGTCGATACGCGTCACGTCCTCGCCATCGACGTTCCGGCGCTGTCCTACGGAAAAACGCCTCAGCAAGTCCTCGATTTTTACAAGGAATCGATACGTCGCATCGATGCGCTACCCGACGTCACCGAGACGGCTTTCGGTATGATCGCTCCCTGGCGTGATGCCGACAGCGTCGGTGTAGGTTTGCAATTCTCTGGTGATGGTCACGCCCATGGCAAAGACGATCCTCGCGCACTGTGGCGTACCATCTCTCCGGGCTTTTTCACCGCGCTTGGCGTTCCCATTGTTGCCGGCCGCGATTTCAACGCGCTCGATGACCAGAATCGAGAGCCGGTCGTGATCGTCAGCGCGACTCTCGCACAGCGCATGTTTCCTGGTCAGGATCCGATCAATCGGCATGTCTATTGGACCGATCCCGTGCTCGAGTTCCTTCCCGGCACTGAGAGCGACAAGGCGCGATTTAGGTCGCCGCGCCGCATTATTGGGGTCGCCGCCGATGTGGACGACCAACATATCGTTCCCGCCCCCACCTCCACCATTTATGGCACCTTTGCAGACTCTCCAATGTTCGGCGGTCATCTCTTCATCCACACCACCACAAATCCTTATTCGCTTGTAACGCCGGTAACGAAAATTATCCGGCAGATGTCCGCCGATGAACCCGTTGAGCACGCCGCCACTCTCGAAGACATCCGTGCAAAAGTGCTTGCGCCAGACCGCTTGAACTCCCTGGTCTTTGGCGTGTTCGCAGGGGTCGCGTTGCTGATTGCCGTCGTTGGCGTCGCGGGCGTACTGGCGTTTTCTGTCAGTGCGCGGACACGCGAATTCGGCATCCGCTTGGCGCTTGGGTCACAGCCGGCGAATCTCCTCCGAGGTGTTGTCGCGGAAGGCGTCGTGATGGCTGCCGTTGGCGTTCTGGCGGGCGCGGCGTTCGGGCTCGTCGTTGCGCGCGTGGCAGGCAGTTATTTCGGCGACTTAAAAATGCCGGGCGCATTGCCCGTGATCGTTTCTGCGTTTGTGCTGTTAGGCGCGGCGGTAGTCGCTTCGATGCTCCCGGCGACACGCGCCGCGCGCGTCGACGTCGTACAAGCGCTTCGCTCGGAATGATTAGCCTGGCGCGCCCAAGTTTCCCAGCGTCTCGTCAGGGCGCTTCGAAGCGATCGTTCGACGTAAGACTAGCACGTGTTTGCTCGGCCGACCCGTTTGAGCCCGCTCGTTCAGAGAAATAACGCTCTTAGCTTTAGCCTTGCCGCCGACGCCTCGGTCACGGCGCACTTGGAAAATAATCCACATGCTTGATAACCGCGGTTCTCGTCGATGTGAATTCGGCGAAACTGTCCGGTTTGAGGAGTTTGTGGCGGCATAGCACTCTCCGGGATAGATCGCGTGTAACGCGCAAGTGCTTACCGACACAGTTTCATTGGACGAAAACTCGCTATTCGGTGAAGTGAAACCGGGTCGCAAAAAGCCTTTCGGTCCGACAAAACTTTAATCGTTTCTTTCGGTCAAGCATCCAATTGGCGTAAGGCATCAGAGAAGCATTGGAGGAGATGCAAATGTTGGGCAGTGATGAGGTTCGAAAAAGCGGGGGCCAGATCCAATTCTCTCCGACCGCTTTGGGTGTCGTTCGCCTACAATTGCCCGCAGCGAGTGACACCAAGAAGAGTCAGTTTAGCATCCAAACGGCAGCCGCAGTTCACTCGGTTAACCTATCCGGCTCGCAAATCCTGTTAGGGTCCGTGTCAGCTCTTGGGTCCATGGGTGTGTTCGTTTGGGCTCTCGCAAAGCTTTGGCTTTTCGGGCATTGAGCCAGGGCTTGAGATTCATTTCCGCGAATGGCGCGTTTTCCAGCGAAGTGGATCACCCCTGGGTCGCACATAAGTGGCGAGCGATCCTAATCGCGACTTCACCAAACGGACTTAGAGCCCATGTGATTCAACGAGGGCTCAATTTCCGAGTGGGCCCGTCATCCGACAGCTGAGAATCCATCGCGTTCCGCGAGCCAAATTAATGCTCCCGACGTACATTTTGTGTTAGGCTCTTCGCCACCCACCGACGGAGTTGGTTGTCCCAGCCGACCCAAAAAATAATCGCCAGGTCCGGAGGAGTCCAAGACTACTCAAAAGGAGGACCTGATGACCCAGACCACTGCTACGCAACGGGGCGCCGTGCCTGAGCCCTCGCAGTTCAACATCGACCGCACACATCCGGGTCGGTGGACGATTACATTCAACAACCCGCCGATCAACATCTTTGTTCCGTCAACGATCGGCGAATTGGGAACGCTCTTGACCGAACTCGAGGCGGACCCGTCCGTGAAGGTCGTAGTATTCCAGTCGGCGAATCCCGATTTCTTCATCGCCCATCTCGACGTAGCCGAGGCAGCGGAACGGCCAGAGGTGTTGGGCCTTTGGCGCGACAATGTCTTGCGCCTCTCGTCCATGGCAGTCGTAAGCATCGCCAAGATTCGCGGCCGCACGCGCGGCATCGGCAACGAGTTCGTGCTGGCCTGCGACATGCGCTTCGCCAGCCGGCAAAGCGCCGTATTCGGCAACCCCGAGGTCGGCGTCGGACTGGTCCCAGGCGGCGGAGCGATGGAGTGGCTCCCACGCTTGATCGGCCGCTCGCGCGCACTTGAGTTCGTGCTCAGTGCCGACGATTTCGATGCTGATATCGCCGAGCGCTATGGCTGGGTGAATCGCACGCTGGACGATAACGAACTGGACTCGTTTGTCGATACACTCGTCCGGCGTTTGGCTTCGTTCGACCGTGAAACGCTATCCGCGGCGAAAACGCAGATCAATCGGTTCGGCATGCCGACCCCTGCCGAGCTTCAGTCGAGCAACGACATGATCTTCCCAATGCTGGGCTTGCCCAGTGCGCAGGCGCGCCGCGCCAAGCTCCGTGGTATCGGTTACGGTATTCAGAGCGACTTCGAATTGAACTTCGGCCGGTACCTCCCTTCGTTCGGGCAGACAGACGACGTTGACATGGATACACATCAATAACGCGTTGGCAGAGAGGAGACCTATGTCACATCATTTCGACACCAAACTGGCGAGGGAAGATCCTAGCCTCAACCTCTGCGACTTCTATCTCTTTCACGGGCCACCGGGCAGGACGGCGATGGCGATGACCGTGAACCCAGATGTGGGATTATCGGCTCCGGATACGCTGCATCCGGAAGGGCTCTACGCGTTCCGGTTCGACCTGAACGGAGATGCAAGGGAAGAGGTTACGTTTAAGTTCAGGTTTGGTGAACCACGACACGGAGATGGCACTGAGCATACTCACATTCAGCGGTTTGTGGTGCGGAAGGCAACAGGTGACGACGCTGTTCGTGGGGACGCCGGAGAGAGTCTGATTGAGGGTGAAACCGGTTCGGTCGCGACTAATTCGGGTCTTCGTGCGTATGTTGGGATTGCTCCAGAGCTATTTGCGGCAAATGTTGGATTCGGCACATTTATGACTGCTTTCTATAAGGACCAGCGCTACGATGGGGACGCCTTTCTGCATCAGCAGAATCCTCCGCATCTGGCCGCTTACATGGTGGCGGAGCAGTCAGGCAAAGAGCTGCCGCAATGAACGACTCCGCGGGGAGCGATGTCGCTCCCCGCGAGATGTCGAGGCTCTCGATCGCGGGTTCCTGGAGGAATCATGAAACTCAAAGGCAAGAAGGCTCTCATCACCGGCGGAAACAGTGGCATCGGCCTGGCCACAGCCCGCCTTTTCGTTGCAGAAGGCGCTGAGGTCGCGATTACCGGCCGGGACCAGAAGACACTGGATGAAGCGGTCGCCGAGCTGGGATCGAAAGCGCGCGGCTATCGCGCCGACGTTACGGTTGCGGAGGACCGCAAGAAGCTTTTCACTGAACTCGCCAAAGACTTTGGCAAACTTGACATCGTCTTCGCCAATGCAGGCATTTCCGGCATGACGCCGACTGGCACGACCGACGAAGCCATCTTCGAGAAGGTAGTCCACACCAACCTCTACGGTGTTTTCTTTACCGTCAATTCAGCCGCCCCTCTCATGAACGACAACGGCAGCATCATCTTCAACGGATCGGTGCAGAGCTATCTCGGTCAACCAGGGCTGGCTGCCTACGCTGCCACGAAAGGCGGACTCGTCTCGATGGCTCGATCCATCGCCGCAGACCTTGCACCGCGCAAGATTCGCGTGAACGTGGTGGCCCCTGGAGCGACGAAGACTCCCATCTGGAAGCGCGGGGCGCGCGCCAATGCCACGGCAGAGGAATCCGCAAAAGTTTCCGACTTCTTCTCTTCCACGGTTCCACTTGCCCGTTGGGGCGAGCCGGAAGATCTGGCCAAGGCTGTGCTTTTTCTTGCCTCGGACGATTCGTCGTACATCAACGCGGTCGAACTGATGGTGGATGGCGGACTGACGGGCGCTCCCTTCGGAGCCCCCATTCTTCGCGGCTGACCGCAGAGAATAGTTACGCCGGACTATTGGATAAAGCGTGGGTATTCATGCTACGACGGAATTTAAAGTCCACCGCCTGAGAGTGCCGAATTATGCTTTTCAAGGAGATTCTGTATGTCACATCATTTCGATACCAAACTGGCGAAGGAAGAACCGAGCCTCAACCTCTGCGACTTTTATTTATTTGACGGCCCTTCGGGCAAGACGGTAATGGCGATGACCGTGAATCCGGATGTGGGATTATCGGCTCCGGATACGCTTCATCCAGAAGGGCTCTACGCGTTCCGGTTCGACCTGAACGGAGATGCGAGGGAAGAGGTTACGTTCAAGTTCAGGTTTGGTGAACCACGACACGGAGATGGCAGTGAGCATACTCACATTCAACCGTTTGTGGTGCGGAAGGCGACGGGTGACGATGCTCTTCGTGGTGACGCCGGACAGAGTCTGGTTGAGGGTGAAACCGGTTCGGTCGCGACTAATTCGGCTGTTAGTGCGTATGTTGGGATCGCTCCAGATGTATTTGCGGCCAATGCTGGATTCCGCGCATTTATGACCGCTTTCTACAAGGACCAGCGCTACGATCGGGACGCACTTCTGCACCAGCAGAATCCCTTTGCGAGGCGGAATGTTACGGCGATTGTGCTGGAAATGCCGAGCGAACTGATTGGGAAGGGGAAAATCAACGCATGGGCGACGATCTCCCTCTTTGGCCATGCGCCGGAGGTACAGGTTTCGCGTTGGGGCCTGCCTATGGTTACGCACCTCTTCCTGAGCCCTCCGAGCGATCAAGAGCTGAAAGAACAATTCAATGCGTCGGTTCCGTCTGAAGATCTAGAGCGCTTCGCGAAGTCGATTGCGGACTTTGCGGAGAAGATGACGACCTATGCCGGCTCGGCGCCGAATCCGGCTGAGTACGGGAAACGGATTGCTGAGCGGCTTTGCCCGGATACATTGCCTTACGAGCTTGGAACGACAGCGGCATTTCAGGTGGCCAGCTTCAATGGACGCGCGTTGGGCGACGATGCTTTGGATGTGATGTTGACGCTGGCGGCGAACACGCCACTTGTCGATGGACTTGCTCCCGACCGCGGGCGCATTCGCAAGGATTTCCCGTATTATGGAGCGCCGTATACGACGGAGGAGCAGGTTGGCGTGACGCCGATGCAGCGCCCGGCTGAGAAGCACGCGGGAAGCGACGCTTGAGGATGATGTTGAGGGTCGGGGGGCTTCCGCCAGCAGATCGTATTTCAGCGCTATGAGGACGGTCGCTATCCCCACGAGACAGGAGTCAGCCATGAGCACGAAAGACCTAAGCAAAGACGAAGGGACGAAAAGCACGAGCGTTGCAGATCTCGATATGAAGTTCGAAGTCGTTGTCATCCCGGTTTCGGATGTCGGCCGTGCAAAGGAGTTCTACTCAAGGCTTGGGTGGCGGCTCGACGCCGACTACGACAACAACAATGACTTTCGCGTCATTCAATTCACCCCACCGGGCTCCGCCTGCTCGATCATCATCGGCAAGAACGTCACAGCGGCGGCTCCCGGCTCAGCCCAAGGTCTTTATTTGATCGTCGCCGACATCGAGGCTGCCCGCGAGAATCTGCTCCGTCGCGGCGTTAAGGTTAGCGAGGTGTTCCACGGCGCTGGCGATGTTTACGCTGGCCCTGACGAGCCCTACCTGTTCGGGCGGATTCGGGTTAAGGGTCCCGATCCCGCGCATGGCAGCTATCGGTCGTTCGCCTCATTCCTTGACCCGGACGGCAACGGCTGGCTGTTTCAGGAAATCACCACGCGACTTCCCGGCAGAATCGACGGCACAACGATGACCTTCGCATCTGCCAATGACCTGGCGAGCGCGTTTCGGCGCGCAGAGGCCGCACACGGCGAGCACGAGAAGCGCACCGGGCAGCGCGACGCAAACTGGCCAGACTGGTATGCCGCCTACATGGTGGCGGAGGCAAGCGGGGCGGAGCTGCCGACGTAGCGACTTCGAACGATCGCTCGGGAGACGAGTGGTCGGGTCGATCCCGGCCGAGTCTGGGGTTGGACAAACGGACGCACTTTGAAAGCCGATCGGAGGAATTATGAGCACCGCCACCGGGTCCTCTCTCCTGCAACGCGAACCGCAACTTCTCGGCCAAACCGTCGTTGTGATCGGCGGTAGCGCCGGCATCGGCCTCGAAACCGCTCGACTGGCCCGTGATGGGGGAGCGAAGCTCGTCCTCGCCGCCCGTAATCCTGAGGGCCTACGGCGCGCAGCGAGCGAGCTTGGCGCACAGCACACCGCGGCCTTTGACGCTACCGACTTCGCTCAACTGGAGCGCTTCTTCAACGAGCTGCCGGCTCGGATTGATCACGTTCTTCTCACCGGTCCCGGCCCTTACTATGCGAAGTTGGTCGAGTTCGACTTTGACAAGGCGCGCCGAGACGTGGAGGCCCATCTTTTCCTGCCCATGCAGGTGGCTCGCATGGCGAGGAAAAAGGTTCGTGCGGGAGGAACGCTGCTCTTCATGGGCGGCACCGGCGGCCGCCACACCGCGCCGGGAATGGCGCTGATCGGCGCTCTGACGGCCGCAATGCCAGCGTTAGTGAGAGACCTGGCACTCGAGATCGCGCCGGTCCGCGTCAACCTCATCGCCGCTGGGTTTGTCGACACACCATTGTCGGCATCTCTGCTCGGCAATCAGCTTGATGCCCGCCGCGAGCAACTCCGCACTACGCTGCCGATCGGGCGCGTCGTTGGCCCGGCCGACATAGCCGCGCTCGCCGTGCACATTATGACCAACACAGCCCTTACAGGCGGCACTTACGACATCGACGGCGGGCAACAGCTCGTCGAGCAATGAGCCCTGTCTAAGGAGATGAAGAATAATGTCTGAGATAGAGCATTACGAGATCCTTGTTATCGGCAGTGGCGAGGCGGGCAAGCACCTGACATGGAACTCGGCCCAAGCTGGTCACCGCACGGCTGTTGTGGAGCGGAAATACATTGGCGGATCGTGCCCTAACATTGCGTGCTTGCCCAGCAAGAACGTGATCTGGAGCGCAAAGGCGAATTGGTTTGCGCGGCACGGCGCCGAGTACGGCATCCAAACGGGTCCAGTATCCACAGACATGAAAGGGGTTTTCAACCGCAAGCGAAAGATGGTCGAGAGCGAAGTTCAGTTTCATCTCGATCGCTTCAAAGCGACCGGAGCCGAATTGATCTGCGGCGATGCTCACTTTATTGCTCCTAAGGCTGTGGAAGTGTACCTAAACGACGGAGGTCGTCGGACGGTCACCGGTGATCGGCTGTTTCTGGACCTGGGATCGCGCGCGATATTGCCGGACATTCCGGGCCTGCTGGACGCAAAACCCATGACTCACATCGAAGCACTCGATCTTCAACGTTTGCCCGCGCACGTGATCGTGTTGGGCGGCGGGTACGTGGGCCTTGAACTGGCCCAAGCCCTCCGTCGATTCGGCACTCGGGTGACCATCATCGAGCGTGGCTCGCAAGTCGCGACGGCGGAAGATCCCGACGTCTCGCAAGCGATTCGTGAAAACTTCGCGAGCGAGGGGATCGAAGTATTGCTCGAGACACAAGTGAGAAAGGTCGAGGGAATCTCAGGTCAAAGCGTACAGGTGCACGCCGAAACCGACAGTGGAGAACAGACGATAGAAGGTAGCGACTTGCTGGTCGCGGTTGGACGGACTCCGAACACGCAGGAGATCGGGCTTGAAACGGCCGGAATCGAGCTGGATTCGCGTGGCTACATCAAAGTCAACGAGCGATTGGAAACCACCGCGCCGGGGGTGTGGGCGATGGGGGATTGCGCCGGCAGTCCTCAGTTTACTCACGTCGCGTTCGATGATTTCCGCGTGGTCCGAGACAACTTGAACGGCGGTAGCCGCACCACGCGCGATAGGCTTGTGCCGTTCTGCATGTTCACGGACCCTGAGCTTGCGCGAGTCGGTTTGAGCGAATCGGAAGCTAAGAAACGCGGCATCGCCTATCGCTTGGCGAAAATACCGATGGCCGCCGTTCTCCGGGCCGTGGCTATAGGCGAAACCCGCGGCTTCGTCAAAATGCTTATCGACGTTCAAAGCGACCGCATTTTGGGATTCACTGTGTTCGGCATGGAAGCGAGCGAGATGATGGCAGCAGTTCAGACGGCGATGCTGGGTGGCCTGTCATACACCGTGCTGCGCGACGCAATTTTCACTCATCCGACCACCGCAGAAGGCTTAGGCCCGTTGCTCGCCACTGTTCCCGCAAGAGCCTTACAGCAACCTGCCTAGCCTCTTGCCCAATGGAACTTTTGCTAATCGTAAGAAAACGTCGGAAGGAGAGATCACCCCACAAGCGCGCTTATGTTTACGAATATCGCGTCGACTTCTGAGTAGTTGGCCATCCGAGACTGACCATAAACGGGCTTGTGTGAGTTAGAGGGGGCTCGTCGGCTCTCCAAGGTCTCGCATTTAAGTGGTCGAATAGTCGGCTTTCCGTCCTTCTGGTGCAATGGCTCTATTCAGGACGACGGCCCGATCCCAATGCGATCGTTCACTGCGTTCCGGATTCGCTGCTTGCAGCCGAGATATTTCTCAGTCGTCTGAACCGAAACGTGTCCAAGCAGAAATTGAATCTGCTCCAGCGACATGGCAAAGACGGGCACAAGAGCGGCGGAGATCATGCGGCGCCAACTGACGCAACCCGAGCTTTGCGGCGTAGTCTTTGACAACGTGCCAGACCACTCGGTCAGTCATGAAGTCGCCCCAAGTCTTGCCAGCTCGACAAACACATCGAAAAAGCTTCCCGCTACTTATACCGGCAGCGCTGACCCACTCCTGGATCGTTCGCGTCACCCAATCAGGAACAGGCACGGTTCGGACGTGCCCGCCTTTTCCTGTCAGGTCGACTATGGCCCAGTGATCTTCTCGGCGCTGAATATCGTCCAATTCCAATGCTGCAACCTCGCCACGGCGCAGTCCGCAAGCCAAAAGAAGTGACAGGATCGCCCGGTCCCTTTTTCCCTTCAATGTTTTGCCATCCGGCATTTCCCACAACTGACGGGCTTCGTCCGCGAGAAGCCAGTTCCCAACCCGGACGCCAAGCTTCTTTGCACCTTTGACACGCCGGATCCCAGCCGCTTGCTCTGGGCTTAGCAATCCGGAATCAGCGGCTTCATATGCCAGACGACGAATAGCCGCGAGTCTGAGGTTGACTGTTCCTGGAGCTAATCCACGTGACTCAAGATGCATGCGATAACGGGTGACCACGGCCTTATTGAATGCCAGGCGAGGTTCGGAGCAATACCAACCGATGAACTCCGAGATGGCATGCTCATAGCAACGCCGCGAGCCGGGCGAACGGAGACTCCCCAGGACCGCTGATTTAGCCACATCGAGGTCTACAAGTCCGAGCGTTGCTGACGGATTGTTCGGTTCTCTGTCTTTGATTTTCATAAGCAGCCGCTCCCAAACGGCGGCTTATGAAATTACGGCTAGGCTTAGTCACAAGAGTGGAAAGCGCGTTTTCCGGCCAAGTGGGCTCAAGACCGCCATTTGTGCCGCGAACGCGTGGATCCAGTTTCTGCGAGCGCATGCAACTGATGGCGCCAACGAATACCATGATTCGGGAAAACCGTGACACAGCACCACCAGGGTCACGCTCCGCTCTCGGCGATTTGCATATGGATGCCGTTCGTTATCACCGTGCAATGTTTTATTTCGCTCACTGTACTTTCTCGACGCCCTCGGGTTTGATCGCCACTACCACGGCAGAGGCCGCGCTGGCGTCCTTCGCAAACGTGATGGCCACGTGTGCTCTGTCCGCGGCCAGACGCCTGGCGATTGCAGCGCCAATGCCGTGCGAGCCGTGAGCCATGGTCACGGCGGGTAGTCGTTTGGATTGGCCGATCGGTGTCAAAAATCGGAACCAGCGCCTCTGTGTTTCCGAAGTGGATTTCTTGACGCAGATGTTCGGCTACACTGCTCGTGTGCAGCGTGATAATGAATCGTCCCCGGAGCATACCCGCCG
>CAWILQ010000006.1:0-140236 GCA_963836965.1 Candidatus Acidiferrales bacterium | reverse complement strand
TAATGGTTGTTCGCGAACAGGAAGATGTGCCGCAGCTTTCTTTCCAGGGCATCACGGCGGATGAATTTAAATACATGAAACTCTAAAGATCGCTTTCCATATTCAGCAGCATCTGGTACAGGGCGGTGTCCATCTCCTGGTGAGGCTCAGCGCGTGTGTTGCAAACCGCTGCCGAGCACGAAGCATCCGGATTCCGGATCATCAGGCCCGTTGAGCCCGGCAGGCTTCCGCTGTGCCACCAACTTCCATTATTAGCGACCATGCAGCCGCGGGCGTAGCGGGCGTCGCCTTGCGGATAGGCTGGGCTAGGCGTGGTCATGACGCGGATCGTCTCTGGTTTGAGAAGCGAAGGAATGCCGGGCGCTCCGCCAACGTGACCGAGGAATTGCACAAGCTGGGTTGACGAAGCGATCCATCCCGCAGTTGAATCCATGCGGTTGATGTTGATCTTGTAAGGATCTTCCGAGTATTGACCGATGTAGATCGCCTCATCCGGAGTGCGGTGCCTCTCGCTATTCTGCGCGATCTGCATCGTGGTGATTCCACAGGGAGCGAGAATATTCGCTTTCACGTAGCCCTCGTAAGGCTGCCCGGTCACCTGTTCAATGACTCTCCCAAGCACACAGTATCCGAAGTTTGAGTACACCCATTGCGTGCCAGGCTGGCTTGTCAATGCCACATTGTCGATGGTCTCAGTGATCAGCTTAGACTGGTCCCAACCATTCTCATGGAGCATGGGATCGTTCTCGCCAGCAGGCCATCCACCCGCGGTATGGGTAAGCAGGTGATCCACGGTAATGTCCGTGACGTACATTTTGTAGGGAGCCTTGCCATACTTCGTGCCGAGTACTCCGGCGGAGCCAAAGGCGTGGTCGGTAAGATTTAGTTTGCCGCCTTCGATCAGCGAAAAAATCGTCACGGCGGTGATCACTTTCGAGAGGTCAGCGATGCGAAATAGGCTATCCTGGCTGGCTTGCGTCGTGTGCTCGCGATCGATCATGCCGCCCGCATGATCGTAGACAAACTGCCCATTCTTCGAGAGGGCAATCGACATGGCAGGTACACGGTACTGCCGCCGGAACGGCTCAGTGAATTGCATCATGCCGCCGCGTCGTTGATTCGGGCCGCCGAACGACTGCGCGAGCGCGTTTAGCGCGGGCACGCCAACAGCGGCGGAAGCCGCCGCTCGAAACAGGCTCGCGAGAACGGTTCTGCGCGTGTAAGTGTGCAGTGGCATAAAAGAAGTGGCGACGGTTACTGCGGACGCTGGCCTTGAAACGTTCCTGTGCCGGCGCGGGCGTGAAATGTCCCGGTGTAGGTGCTGCCCTGTACAGCGCCATTCACTTTTGGTCCATCAATCCTTCCGCGAAATACCAGCGCGCTACGGTTTTTGGTGCGCACCACCAGATGTCGCCCGTTGATTGTGCCTTCGACTCCGCCGGACTGATAGGTTCCCTTAAAGTGGCCTTTAATGTTGTTACCATCCTGCTCGAGATCAAGATACTTCGTCGACGTAGTCCCTTGGGGATCGTTGCAGTAGAGAACCCATTTGCCGGCAACATTTGCCGTCGGCTCGTCCGACGGGGGTTCCTGCGACCATGCCGCCTGATCGAAGATGGCTAGTAACAAGAAACAGATCAAACAGTAGCTCAATTTCTTCATTTCGGGCCTCGCCAGCATCAGCAACCGCCGTTGAGATTATCGAAGCAGACGCTCAATATCTATAGAAAACATCGCAAACCTGCCGTGATTCTAGTCGGCTTTCCGAAGCCAAGCTCGCCCATTACGGAGGCAGGCACATGAACGATGACCTCATGCAGTTCGGCGTCGCCCACACCGCGCTTGGTTTTGAATGAGAATGACCCGGTCGGAACGCCGACAGGATTGTACTGTCGAATCGGCCCTTCCACTTGCCCACCCCAGGCAATTATGATGCCGTCCGTTCGTATGATGCTCGGCCTCGGTAAGGCCTCCAGATTCCTGCAGTACTTTCCTCCCAAAGGGGAGAGTCTGAGCTTTAGATGGACGCCAAGTTCTCAACAAGACGCGCCGAAGAGTTTGCGCTCCACAGAGTGGAGGTCACCGTAGGTGAAATAGGCGGCTGACGTAGCGTCACGAAAGTCGTGGTAAGTATAATTCAACATCCGCCCACAAAACTCTGGTATTCGGGTGGAAGCCCATGCCGAATTTCAGCGGTATCGCTGCGATGCCCCGCTCGCGCCACCGGTTCTTGCCGTTGAATTCGCGAACCGCTTCTGTACGCTTGTGGAACTCTGCCTTTTCGATCAATGCGTCCCACACTTCCTCCAAGTTGCAATACTTCAAGGCTTGGCCGTAGTGGGTTCGTTGAAAATGGTCCTTTCGGGATGTTTCGTAGAAATTCCTTCGTCGTAGCTCTTCTGGAGGGATTTTCAGTTCGTGGGCTGTACGCTCGCAATGCGTTACCGGATGCATTTCGATGCGTCGAACTTGCCGCCGGTACTGGCTTTCTGGTCCGTCACGGCCTACGACAAAGACGGCTATTTCATCGCCAATCCAATCAACCGGTATGCCATCGGGGACCGCGATCGATTGAAGTTTGATCCAGATGGATCTCTCGATTTATATATCCAGAGCGAAGATCCCGGGCCAGATCGCCACTCGAACTGGCTGCCCTGCGGAGACGGGCCTTGGAATCTGATGCTTCGCTTGTATTGGCCGAAACCAGTCATCCTAAACGGGAGCTGGCATCCGCCCGCACTCGAACGCGCACCATGATGCTTTAGTCCTGAGAAACGCTATGACTCAATCGGAAGTGCCCCGAGAGGGACGTAGGAAGTGGGTTCGGTTGTATGCCGGGGCACTTTCGATTGGGGCGTTTGAAGTAGGCCGCTGGTGGTTGCGGCGGACGCGGGCCATCTATGGGTTTTGAATACGCCTCCAGGGCAGGGAGAGGGTTGGATTAGCGATCGACGATGTGTTTGGGGTGGGCTGGCGGAAGCACGAAGGTTCAAACGCACATGTGTTTATCGACACAGTTTCACTTGGACGAAAAGTCGGCTTTTCGTTGAAGTGATCTGCGTGCGCAGTTCCCATAGCGAGGACGGGAAATGCCAAATCCATTCGCTCATTCGTCACGATAAGCGCATCTGATAGGACTTCATCGCCGTGCGCACGTACTCCAGAGAGCTAGGACATATGAGTCGATACTCGAAGACTTTCGAATGTCTGAGCTGCGATCGTGCTATGGAATCTGCAAAAACCAAATCGGCCGCTCGCAAGTTTTTCGGATCCTCGGGAGGAAAAAGAAAATCCCTCATTACGTGATGACGCCCAAGTGCCGGGGCCAATAGGCTTCGTGCGGTCTGCAGAAACACTCGACTTACCGAAACGACGCAAACAACCGAAGGGTGATCGAGTCGGCGCAGGAGATCCAACTGTTCATCGGCCACGCTAAATGTTAGGGCGATGGCGGGAACTGCTTTGGGCACTAGCCGATCCACGTCGCCAATGAGATATTGCCCCGCAACCGTTAAAGCACCGATTGCCAAACCGGGTTGTACCGCCAATTCGGAGAGAGAGCAACCGTCTACCGGCTGCCGGAGTGCCAAGCGAATCTCCTGCTGAAGGAGTCGCCGGAGGCCCAGCTCTTCTTCCACAACCAAGATATGGTCTGGGGGCTCAGCGAGCAGCCGAGTTCTCACGCGCTCGCGCAGCGCCTGAAGAGAATATCCTCGCTCGCGGGCCACCCTGATCGTTGCATTAATAAGGTCGTCGACGTCATGCCCGTTGGTCAGTGCGGCCCGCTCTCCTTCTGACCGAACAACTACGCGACTTCCTTTCCGCCTGACCACCCACGTTCGGCGAGCCAAATCTTTGTACGCTTCACTTACGGTATTGTGGTGAATTTTCAGGCGTCGCGCGAGTTCCCGGACGCTTGGCAAAGCTTGACCTGGCTTTACTTTCTCCGTAGCGATTAAGAAGATAATTTGTTCTGCGAGCTGCTGCCGAACGGATACTTCGCTCCTCTTATCAATCCAGATGTCCATGTGGTTCGTACTACTGCAATCCAACCTGTTGGCAAATTGTATCGCAGTCTGAAGTGTGACAGTTGCGAAACTGTAACGGTGGCGGTGGCCGCTAAATTCGCTTGGTCGTATCGTTTGGCACAGAGGGAAAACACATGCGATACGACAACATGTTCTGGGTCTTGATTGCTCCCGCGCTTGCATCGTGCGCGTGTTTTGCTTTTGAGATGTCTTGCAACTTCGCCGAATCGTGGAATAACCGTTTTGAAGAGTTCCGTCGTGGCTTTGAAATGCTTGGCGGCAAAGCGAGACGCGAGAACATTCACGTATCTTTTCACTAGGTGCGGCGACGAACTATGCAGAACTGGTCGTTTTAGTTGCGGAACAGAAGCGCAGGCGCTAGTCGACATTCGCGTTTTGGTCTCAGCCATGCTGTTTGGAATGCGCGTGGTAGCAGTGGTTGGCGATGAACGGAGGCTCTCGAATGACGGATGTCCTGAACAAGAGGCTCGATCGCTGGATCAGCGCCGGGGTTATGGATGGAAACACGGCGGCGCGAATTCGAGCGTTCGAGGAGTCCGAACGCTCGAAAGAAGGCTTGCGGTGGCCGGTGTTGTTGGCGCTAGGGCTGGGTGGGGTGCTGCTATGTGCGGGAGTGCTGCTGTTTGTGGCGGCGCACTGGGACGAACTCTCACCCACTTGGCGATTTACTCTCGTGCTCCTGCTGACGGGATTGTTTCCAATCGCGGGAGCATTAACCATAAACCGATTCCCGGCACTCGCGGCCACGTTTTACGCGATCGGGACGATCTGCGTGGGCGCGGGGATTTTTCTCACCGCACAAATTTTCAACCTGCAGGAACACTGGCCGAGTGGAATTCTCCTGTGGGCCATCGGGGCGCTAGCAGGCTGGCTAATCTTGCGACAATGGCCGCAAAGCGTTCTGCTTGCTTTGCTAGTACCAGCGTGGCTGGCAGGCGAATGGCAAGTTCGCACGGAAGGTTACTCCTACAGCGGTCGACTGATCCTAGATGGACTGCTTCTTCTATCCCTCACGTATCTGACGGCGCGAACTGGCGCGGAGGATTCCGTACTACGGCGAGGGTTCGCGTGGATTGGAGGAATCTCGCTTTTGCCCCTCGCCATCCTGGCGTTTGTCGGAGAGCGCGAATCGTTGTGGTTTTGGCGCGGTCGTCCCGAAGTGCCGGAGATGGTGCGCGTTTTTGGCTGGATTATCGGTATCGGCGCGCCGCTGCTGCTTGCGTTTGTACTGCGAAGAAAAGCCGCTTGGGTCAATGCGTTGTCGGCGGTCTGGGTTCTGGTTATTGCAACGTTTCACTCAGTTGATTCCGCCACGGCTGGACCGTTGCGCATTTATGTCTGGAGTACCCTGGGACCTTATTGTTGGGCGGGACTGGGTGCGCTCGGACTGATCGGGTGGGGACTGCTCGAACGGCGCCGCGAACGAATCAACCTGGGTGTAGCAGGGTTTGCGCTGACAGTCGTGATTTTTTATTTTTCGGATGTGATGGACAAATTGGGACGGGCGGCAAGCCTCATCGGACTGGGAGTGCTCTTCCTGTTAGGAGGCTGGGCGCTGGAGAGAACGCGGCGGAAATTGGTCGCTCATGTGTCGGGAGGAATGCAATGACGAATTTGCAAAAGGGATTGATTTTGGCCGGCGCACAACTGGCGCTGGTGGCGAGCCTGGCCGCGAAGTACGCGATGGACCGAGCGCGGTTGCCGCGCTCCTGGGTGCAAACGGTGGCCTACGATCCGAATCTCCCGATTCGGGGAAGGTATTTGAGCTTGCAGCTACGCGTGTCACCGGAAGACGTGTACGGAAGTCCCTGGAATTTCTCGGGGGAAATGCTAAACGTCACGCTGAAGGTAAGAAACGGCCATTTGGTCGCAAACCCCGCCGAGCATCCAACCGGTCTTCATGTAAGCCGACGGATCATCAACCGGGGAGCACCAGTAACGGCGCTTATGGAACCAGTGGCTTTCTTTCTGCCGGAGCATGCCATGGATCCCTCTGTACGTAGTGCCGGAGAGGAATTGTGGATGGAAGTGACCGTGCCGAAGACGGGGCCGCCGCGGCCTATCCAGCTGGCCATCAAACGGGGCGATAGCTTCACACCGCTGGGCTTGAAATGAAAAGATAACATCCGGCCAAAGCCAAACCTTCACTGACCGCAGACCGGAAGCGCGCACCACGTTGGAGCGGTTTTCGTGAACCTCATTGTCTGAACGTCGCTCCGGCACGTATAAACTCGTTAGTTACCGATAACGTATGCCACAACACTGAATCGCCGACTTCGGTGAAACCACTTCTACAGAAAGCGCGTTTTTGGTCCGAGTGGAGCCTTCGGTTAACAGGGGCAGCTGCAAAATTTTAAGTGTCAGAGTACGCCGAGCTTCTTTGTACCTTTACTCGCCGTATCCCGGCCACCCTTTGGCAAGAGCGCGGCCGGTACGGTTTGTACGCCCGAAAGAAAGCAAAGCACTCGCCATCTATGCGCCCGTCTTGCTTCCCGGCAAGTCTAGCGACGGCCGCAAAAGTTAATCGTAGCTGGAGATGGCAAAACCTCGAAACAAGAGTGGATGAGGTCTATGGAAGTAGAGTTTGACAGACTGGATAAAACCAGGAACGAACTACTTGACCTCAAGGAACTGGCGGAATCGTAAGCGCACATGAGCCGTTCTTAAATGTTGGGAAATAACGCCGCTTCCGCCAAGGGCACTACCTCGTCCATCAGACGCCATGGTGTGCACCGCTAAGGCCCGGTACGCTCGTTACCCTAGAATTTCAGATCGCCACCTTATTAGGTAGCGCTCAACTGGGCTAAAGCTCTTTGGCGGCTTGATCAGCCAATATGCAACGTCACCGACTCCAGCAACTCCTTGATCCCGTTCCAAGCGATTTGCACGCCGATGCAAACCAGGAAAAATGAGGACAACTGCGTGATCACCGTCATCCCGGTTGCTCCCAGGATTCGTGCCAACCGGTCAGCAAATCCATAGCAGAGCAAAATACTGATCGCGATCAAGACCATTCCAATAAGCGCAGTTAAGATCGTTAAAGGATGAAGCGCGTGACGGTGCGCCGCGTTCGCGCCGAGCGTGATCGCCACGGAGATGGATCCAGGGCCTACCGTCAGCGGCAGTGTCAAGGGATAGAATGCGTGGCGGAATGTGTCTTGCGGCTGGACGGTTCTGTGGACGTCGTGTTTTTCATCGTCTCGCTGCTTCAGCAGTGCCCATCCTGTCCCGATGACGATCAGCCCTCCGCCGACCTGCACCACTGGCAGCGAAATCCCGAAAAACGCAAGGATATAGGTCCCGACAAAATAAGACCCAATCAAAAGGAAAAGACTGTTAATGGCAATGCGCCATGCCAATGCTCTTCGCGCTTCCGGAGCGTAGTCCCTGGTCAGGGCCAAGAAGAACGGGCTGCCTCCGAGAGGGTCCACGATCGGAAAAAGTGCAACGAGAACGAGGAGTAGATTTTTCGCCGCTTCCTGCATAGATCGGTAACTCGCTTCCCTGAGGGTAATCTTACAGGCTGCGGCTCCTGCGGAATAGGCGAGTCACGCAGGAGTCGAGTCAACGGCTAGCCGCACGCAGACTTCGCGGAAGCGTGCCCGGAACTCGGAAACGATTTGTCATGTCAGAAGAGTAGCCTTGCGACAGCTACGTTGTCGCATTTGACGATCTGATCTCGCCTACCGCCATATGCGATCGCGCGGACGAACTCTTTTGCATACAGGTTGTATGGAAATCCGAGATCAATTTGGCTCGCCTCGTCGAGTGCCTGCACCACGTACCGACCAGGCGATACCGGATTGTCTAGCCGTTTTGCCGTTTAGCGTACTCGGCCTTCGTCTGCCGATAGATGGGGATGTCGGGATCAGCGCCCTTCCAAAGGTTAAGGAAATCCTCGTAGGACTTGCGCGCGGTGGCGACATCACCCATCATTTTCTGGGCCCGCGCCAGCCTCAATTGTGATACTGCGCCATTCAAGGATGCTCGTGCGATGCCCGGGTGAACGAGGATCTTCTGGAATTCGGCCGCCGCGGAGCGGAAAGAACTGGATGCGAACTGGCAAGTCTTCTTCTGGGCATGCCCGCGACGGTTGAAGTCATCCTGGAAGTCGAGACATGAGCAGGCGGGGAGACCCGCCTCTGCGTTGACTATGGCGAAACGAAACTCAGCATGGAACAGGACGCGCGTTTCAAACAAACTCGGAATTGAGTACCCGATCATCCAGGGGCCGCTTGGAGGCTTTTCCTCGCAGCGCCTTACCGCCGCTGTATCAAACTTCGGGGGTCTCGGTTCTTTCGGTGCGCATGGCCTGGCTCCGTCGGCGATTCAGGAGGTCGTTGCCGAGATCCGTTCATTGACCAATAAACCTTTCGCCATGAACCTCTGGGTTTCGATGGAGGATGAGGGTGCCGCAACGTCCGATGCCGAAGCCTTCGAACGCGCGCTCTCTCATCTAGCTCCGCATCTTGAGGCGGTCGGTGCGAGCAAGCCGCAGTTCTCACCATACCAGCCGCTTCGCTTCGAAGATCAGGTGCGTGTTCTGCTCCATGCTAAGGTGCCTGCCTTCTCGTTCATCTACGGCATTCCGCCGAAGGAGATCCTCGAAGAGTGTCATCGCCAGGGCATCCTCACGATGGGCACCGCGACGACACGGGACGAGGCCATCGCCCTGGAGGAAGCCGGTGCCGATGTGGTTGTGGCATCCGGGTTCGAAGCCGGCGGACATCGCGGATCGTTCCTACGCTCCTCGGAAGATTCGCTCACAGGCACTATCTCTCTGGTACCGCAGATCGTGGATGCGGTGGCGGTACCGGTGGTAGCGGCTGGAGGAATCGCGGATGCCCGGGGCATCGCTGCAGCTTTCGCGCTCGGCGCCCAAGGTGTGCAGATGGGGACGGTCTTTCTTGCCTGCGAAGAGTCTGGAGCAACCACGCTGCACCGGGAGGCGATCCTGAGCGGAAAGACGAACCGAACTTCGCTTACACGTGGATTCACCGGACGTCTGGCACGCGGCATTCACAATCAACTCCTGGAAGAGATGAACCGCGCCGGCGTCGCCGTTCTCCCGTACCCGCTGCAACGGGCCCTCATGCGGAACCTCGCCGTGCCAGCGCAGCAGGCTGGACGGAGCGAATTCCTAGCCTTGTGGGCCGGCCAAAGTGCTGGGATTGCCCAATATCCAGACGTAGCGACGCTTCTGCAATCGCTCGTCAATGGAGTATCAGAGAAACTTGCCTGAACCACCGGGCTATGGATTGTGAGCTTCTGCAAACGCGCGATAAGCCGTCAGCCAATAGAGCCCGTCGAGGAGCTCGCTCATCGATGCCAGCCTCCACGGCAACGGATCAGCCCGTTACAGGAGCGGAGATCGACCGCAGATGACCCGTGGCAACTCCGGGTCGTTTCTTCCTCAATCTGCGACCATGCAGCGTCCGCGATTGGAGCTAACTCCGGATGCAGGTTATTCCTCTTTCTGTCCTTTAGAGGCGATCCTATTCTGCGTTCTGAGTGATGTATCGCCCACGAACGAGGCCGAAGGCGCGTCCGATCTCATCGAGGCTCAGGTTGCGGGAGAGTTCTGCGCGTCTCCGGTGATGTTGTCGAGAAACGTTGATGACGGCGCAAAAAATAAGCTCCCGGTAACTGGTTTGCTGAAATCGAGCAGGCGGTCGTAATTGCCAGGGGGACGGCCCACGAACATGTTCTGAAGCATGGTTTCAGTGATGCGCGGAGTGCGGCTATAACCGATGAAGTAGGTCCCGAACTCGCCGTGGCCCGGCCGCCCGAACGGCATGTTGTCTCTCAGAATCTTAACTTCTTTCCCGTTTTCTTCGATCGTAGTGAGCGCATTGTGCGCGAACGGTGGCTTCTCGGCGTCTTTCAGTTCGATGTCTGAGAGTTTCTTGCGGCCAATAATGCGCTCCTGCGTCTCAACCGGGAGAGCATTCCATCCCTTCATGTCGTGAAGATACTTCTGGACGATGACATAGCTGCCGCCTGCAAAGGCGGGATCTTCGTCACCGACAATTGCAGCCTCGTGCGCTGCACCGCCTCGCGGATTCTCTGTGCCATCGACGAACCCGATGACATCGCGATCATCGAAATAGCGGAAGCCGTGAACTTCGTCGGCAACCGAAACTACATCGCCGATGTTGTCCATGATCTGTGCAGCCAGTTCAAAACAGAGGTCGGCGCGTTTGGCTCGAATGTGAAAAAGGATTTCACCCGGGGTGGAGACGGCATAGCGGGCGCCTGAGCGAATCTCTCGAAACGGATGGAGCTCGGCAGGGCGAGGTGAACCAAAGAGTTTGTCCCAAGCATCTGAACCGAATCCAACGACGCATGTGAGACCGGCTTCCGCGTCTCGAAACTCAACAGCGCGCACGAGCCCTGAGAGGTCCGCGCAGAATGATCGTAACGTCGCATAGCAGTCCTGCTCCGGACGAATGCACACGACCAGAAAAATCGCCGCGCGTGTGAGCGGGCCAACCACAGTTTGCGGAAGAACGATCTCGTTTAGTTCCTTGGGTTTGTCCATGATCGCAATCTCATCCACGATGATTCCCATCCATCTGAGTATTCTCGATAGGTGTAGCGAGTGCAACCGCCGCGGCCCGACGAAATATCAGGGTCTGCCTTCGCACGCTCCGCTTGACCTCTTGTGTTGATGGGCACCTCGGCGGCAATCTCAAGTGCCAGCACCGCAGGTGGTCCTTCACGTGTTGCCCGCTCGCAGCGACCGCCTAGTGTATACCAATCTCTTTCCGATAACGAAGAAGACCTCTGGCACCGGGAAGCAGCTTGACTGATTTTCGGAACTTCGCTGATCCCTGCATGTCTCTTCTGAAACTCGTTCGTAAGCTCATTCGACACTGGATGTCCTACTTCTCGCACAAGGGCCTGCACCCGTTATTCCTATCCGTCGATGAATCTGCCACACGGCCAGATCTGAGCGGCACTCCTGAAGAGGCACAGCATGGGTGCCATCTGAACTCCAACCAAAGTCGCGATTTGCGGGCACAAAAGGAGCTCCGTTGCAAAGCTTAAGCTCGCCGGAATCCATGTTTTTCTGTTTACAAGGCGCATGACTGCATACCTATTGGGGACGCTGTGGCGAATTAACTTTTTTCTGCGTTTGTTTGTTCGTCTTGACCCATGCTGCTCTTGACGGTGGTGCAGTTCTCTGTCGCATGACTCACCTTTCGCAGGAGGTTCTTCAGGGTCTCCTTCTCGGAGTCGTCGAGACAGGATAACGATTCCTCCATGCCGCGCGCGCGATCGGCAAGCACCTTGCGGATTAGCTTTGATCCTTCGGCCGTCAACGCATTGATCGGCACAATCACGAAGAAGTAAACAACTGCAGCAACCAAGAAGAACGAGACCAGAGCATTGATGAAATCACCAAAAGCAAAGACGCTTCCGTTCACTGTGAATCGGATTGCCGAAAAGTCGGGCTTACCCACGAGTGCTGCGATCAGTGGTGTCAGCAGATCTTTCGTGAGCGCAGCCACTACCGCCGCGAACGCGCCACCAACTACTACACCAACCGCCATGTCAACCACGTTGCCACGCAGAACAAACTGTTTGAATCCGCTCATCATGGGTCGCCTCCAAAGAGATGTGCCTGCACAGTGATTGCCATCAATCCCCTATTGCGCCAGATCACGATCCTATCTGGTCAGCCTAAACAAATAAACCGTGACGCCTAGTTCGGCAATGGGCCATTCCTTTCCGGAGGACCCCGTGACGCCGGGTCTTTCAGCTCTCAATCGCACTGATGTATCAGCAGAAGTCCACGTCTACGCGGGAACAGAGCACGGTTTTGGGGTTAGGGAAAACAATTGGCTGCCTGTTTCTGATTGGCCCAAGCTCTTCCGGAAATGGCTGGTTGTTCAAGGATTCTTGCAGCACAAATGAGTTGTATCCGGCTCCCGATCGCGAGTCGAATGAAAGCTGGCGCTCGCAGGGATTCCAGACCTTCGGTTGCTAACGCGCCTCGAAATGGTAGGATGTGCCAATCCGTGATGTATCGGTATCGCTATGTTTGGCTTTGCGGTCTCTCCTTCCTCATGGCCATGAGACTGGAGGCGGTCACGCAACGCAACTTGCCGGATGGCTATACACGACGTGTGTGGCAGACCCAGGATGGGCTTCCGGAAAACACGGTACAGTCTTTTGCCCAAACTCCTGACCATTACCTCTGGATCGGAACGAGCGGTGGGCTGGTGCGATTCGACGGAGTGAGGTTTCTCGCCTTCGACCGCGAGAATACCCCCGAAATACATGAGAAGAGCATCTTCTGCCTGACTGTTTCGCGCGACGGTAGCTTGTGGGCCGGTACCGACGGCGGCGGTTTATTGCGTTACAAGAACGGCGTCTTTCGAGCGTATTCGGTGCCGGATGGTTTGACCAACGGTTTCATAAGGGCCGTCTATGAAGACCGCGATGGGACCTTATGGGTCGGAACGGACGACGGATTGTTCCAGTTTTCCGGTGAACGCTTCAGCCGCAGGGATGGCAACGGCAAAATACCTGCCCTCGCTGTACACGCCATTCGCGAAGACCACGTGGGACGCTTATGGGTAGGTGGCTCAAGACTGGTGATGATGGAGGGGAGTGAATGCCAGGAATTCCTTCTAGAGGGTTATCCAAGTGCCACGCGCGTCAAATCCATTCTCGAGACCGATGACGGAACACTCTGGGTGGGGACCGTGTCGGGTCTTCAGCGTCTGCGAGGCACTCTAGAGAGTGGACGTTTCGAAAAGGTATCCGATGTTTCCACCACCGTGCGTGCCTTGGGCAAGGATCGCGGGGGGACTTTGTGGATCGGCAGCATCGGGGGAGGCCTGGTTCGTTTTCGCGACGGCCACTTCACACGAGTTCAGACACCAGATAACCCTCCAGGGAGCACCGTACTTGCGCTGTTTGAAGATAGCGAACAAAACATGTGGGTAGGGATGCAGACGGGTCTGCTGCGGTTGAGTCGCGCCGCAATGAGTACTTTCCCTCTGCCAGACGCGCCGAATGCGGATTTCGGCACGGTCTATGCTGATCGTGACGGGTCGCTTTGGGTGGCGGGCACTCACCTTTACAGAATCAATATGCAGCGCGATTATTCCGAGTTGATATCCGCACCGGAGCCAGGAATCCGAGTGCGCAATGTCTTACGAGACCGCTCGGGCGCCTTGTGGATCGGAACGGACGGCCACGGTGCATATCGGTCAAAAGGCTCTAGTAGGGTTCACCTCACCACGCACAATGGCCTGACGAACGATTTCGTGAGGGCTTTTCTCGAGAGTCGTGATGGGAGCATTTGGATCGCAACGGATGAAGGCATCAATCGTTGGCGCGACGGTGCTTTGACTAACTACCGCATGGCCGATGGTCTTTGTTACTTCAGCATTCGCGCGCTGCTCGAAGACACTCAAGGTGCCATCTGGATTGGTACGGACCGGGGCGTGAGTCACTGGCAAGACGGTAAGTTCGTCCATGATGCGGTTGTGAGGCGCCTCGCCAGCGAGAAGGTCTGGGCGATTCACGAAGATGGCGATGGGGGTTTATGGTTCGGCACACGCGGCGGAGGGCTATTTCGCTGGCGGGGGGGCGGACTGACCTCGTATGGAAGCCAGCAGGGGCTGGCTAGCAATAGCGTCTATCATATTCTTGAGGATTCGCGCGGAACGTTTTGGATGAGTGGTCCGGACGGGATTTCATCGGTGTCGCGAGGCGATTTGGACAAATTGGCGGAGCACGCGGAGTTTCGTCCCGCCGTAACGCTTTACGGACTGTCCGACGGCGTCGAAGCGACTCAAATGCACGGGGGCACCCAGCCGGCCGGAGCCCTCACATTGGGAGGCGAACTATGGTTCCCAAGCAATCGCGGGCCAGTTCGAGTTCTTCCTGACCAAACGCGGCCAGGCGATTTGCCACAAGTGATGATCGAACAAGTCCTGGTGGATGGACGGGAGGCCCCTGGCTCGAGCGCTTTGGTTGTGCCTCCCGGAGAGGGGAGGCTCGAAATCGACTACAGTGCGATCCGACTTCGCTCCCAGGAACGCATACGCTTTCGGTATAAGCTCGAGGGCTTTGATCGCGATTGGACCGAGGCATTGAGCAGCCGGGCCGCCTCCTACACGAATTTGCCCGCAGGGCAATACAAATTTCGAGTCGAGGCCTTTGAAATGAACATGCCCGACCGAGTCACCAATGCCTCGTTGCCGATCGAATGGCGTCCTCATCTGTACCGCTCCGGATGGTTTTTGGCGTTCTGCGCAATACTGATCCTTGGGAGTGTTTTTGCCGTCTATCGCATTCGCTTGAGACAGGTGCATCAACGGTTCGAGGCCGTACTCGAAGAGCGCAACCGAATTGCGCGCGAAATGCACGATACCGTCATCCAGGGTTGCGCCAGTGCCTCCGCCTTGTTGGAAGCTGTGGTGTCTCTCGAACCCAATTCGGAAGGGCCACGGAAGGATCTGCTCGATTCCGCGCGCGGCCAAATTCGCGCCACTGTGGATGAAGCCCGGCAAGCCGTCTGGAATCTACGGCAAGAAGGATGCACATCTCCGCACGTAGCTCAATTGCTCGGCCAGATGGCGGAGCAGGTCAGCCACGGTTCAGGCGTGCCCGTGAAACTTGAGGTCACCGGCACTCCCGTCACGCTCGAACGAGCCATAGAATATGTCGTTTTGATGGTTGCCCGCGAAGCCGTCTCGAATGCCGTACACCACGCACAACCGCAGGAAATTCGCATTGCTCTGCATTTCGACGCTGACTCGATCCAAATGCAGGTTGTGGACGATGGCCGAGGTTTTGATCCCAAGGAAGTCTCTATGGCACAGGGTTCGCATTTCGGATTGATCGGGATGCAAGAGCGGATCGAACACGTGGCCGGGCACTTTGCGGTTGAGAGCGCGCCTGGAAAAGGAACTCGACTGGCATTCCGAGTCCCTGTTCATCGGAACAATGGGAAAGCTACGATTCCTTTACGTGCATGACGAAAGAGCGAAAAATCGGCATCCTCGTCGTCGATGACCATCCGATCATGCGTCTGGGAGTGGCAGCGATCATCGCGGCACAGCCGGACATGGAAGTGAGTGGGCAAGCGGGCACAGGTGAGGAGGCCGTGCGCCTTTTCAAGATGCACCCACCCGATGTCACTCTCATGGATCTTCGCTTGCCGGGAATGAGCGGTTTGGAAGCCTTGCGCGTGATTCGTCAGTGCGATCCCAAGGCTAAATGTGTAGTGCTTACAACCTATGAAGGAGACGAAGATATTCATCAGGCACTCGCAGCGGGTGCGCTTGGCTATCTCATCAAAGGCATGTCGCACGAGACGCTGGTGGATGCTTTGCGGCGCGTGCATTCGGGGTCGAGATTCCTTCCTCCGCCCGTCGCACGCAGCCTGGCGCATCGCACTCCGAACGCGGAGCTAAGTCCGCGGGAGCGTGAGGTTCTTTCTTTAATCGTACGCGGCAAGAACAACAAGGAGATCGCCACCGCACTCGGCATCACAGAAGCTACCGTGAAATGCCACGTAAGCGTCATACTGTTGCGGTTGGAGGTCGTGGATCGTACCCAAGCGGTGATTGCGGCATTGCAGCGCGGGCTCGAACACTTGTAGCCGTAAAAGCTTCCTCACTACTACCTTAGTCGGATTCCCACGAATCCCTCCGCGTATACATTTATCCGTCGCATTACGAGTATCAGGAATTCCAATGATCAGAAACGCGTTCAGACCGCGTCCTATGTTGTCTCTCCTTGCTTGCTCCGTACTCTTTCAAGTGCATTCCGCCCAAGCCCAGAAGCAAGGCACCAGTAATGCGGTGCAAATCGATGTCAGGCAACCCCCGACTGCGCCAACTCCCCTGCCGTTTGCCGTGGGCGGCCCATCACCTCAAGGACACTCCCTCTCCGCCAACCGCCGTTACTTGATTCGAGACGGCCAGCCGTGGTTTCCCATCATGGGCGAGTTTCACTTCTCGCGTTATCCCGAAGGCGGGTGGGAAGAACAGATTCTGAAAATGAAAGCCGGTGGTGTCGAAATCGTCTCCACCTATATTTTCTGGATCCATCATGAGGAAATTGAAGGCCAGTTCGATTGGAGTGGACAACGCAGCTTGCGCGAATTTGTTCAACTGTGCGCCAAGCATGGCATGTATGTGTGGATTCGCGTTGGACCTTGGGCTCACGGTGAAGTGCGCAATGGTGGTTTGCCCGACTGGTTGGCTAGGACATGCCAGACACGCCAGAACGATCCGGCATACCTCAATTACGTCCAGCGTTTCTTTAAGCAGATCGGGCAGCAGACGGATGGACTGTATTGGAAGCAGGGCGGGCCAATTATCGGTGTGCAAGTTGAAAACGAATACCATGGCCACGGCCCTGGCCAGGGTGACGAGCACATGCTGACCCTTCTGCGACTTGTCCGCGAAGCAGGGATAGACGCGCCCTTTTACTCGGCTACGGCTTGGGATGCCGCCGAAGTACCGGCGAAGGAGTTCCTTCCCGTTTTCGGAGGTTACGGAGACGCCTTTTGGAGCCGGAGTCTGAATCAGTTGCCGCCAAACGCGAACTTTTTCTTCACGGCAATTCGAAGTGACGAGAATGTCGGCGACGACCTGCACTCCAAGCGACCCGACCTGGACGCCCGCTACTCTAACTATCCCTTCCTCACGGCAGAAATGGGAGGCGGGATGGCAATCTCTTATCATCGGCGACCTGTGATGACGGACGACGACGCGGCCGCAATGACCTTGGTGAAAATGGGATCTGGTGTGGTGCTGAGTGGTTACTACATGTTTCAGGGCGGAACGAATCCAGACGGCAAACGAACAACGCTGCAGGAGTCTCAGGCTACCGGATACCCCAATGATCTGCCAATAAAATGGTATGACTATCAGGCGCCACTCGGCGCATTCGGCCAAGAGAATTCATCGTACCGAAATCTCAAAACTCTTCATCTGTTCCTGAACGATTTCGGCGCCTCTCTTGCTCCCATGATCCCGTACTTCCCGGATGTCGTACCCGCAGGCAAAACCGACACAGCGACGCCACGCGTTGCCGTGCGTTTTGAAAGAGATCATGGCTTCGTTTTCATCAACACCTATCAGAGGAATTATCCATTGCCCGTAAGCAGGAAACTCCAGATTCGATTGAAAACTGTTTCCGGCGAGATAAATGTGCCAAGCCGCCCAATAAGCATTCCAGGGGGCGCCTATGTGTTCTGGCCGGTGAATCTTGACCTGGGAGGAAGCCTTCTCAAATACGCCACCGCTCAGCTGTTATGCAAATTGGATCAGTTACACACTTATGTCTTTTTTGCGTGGCCGGGTTTGCCTCCGGAGTTCTCCTTCCTCGCCGCTTCCGACGAAACGATTGAAGCGGCAGGCGCCAGGGTCGTTCGAGAACACCATTCCGTGTACGTGGATCAGATCCGGCCGGGACCAAATTTCGCAATTCACATCAAGAAAGCAGACGGGAGGGAAGTACGAATCCTGGTGCTTTCCAGGGAAATGGCGAGAAACGCCTGGCGTGCCACACTCGACGGACAGGAGCGTCTGTTGCTATCACCGGCGGACGTGTTCTTTGAAGCGGGCGCTATCCATCTACTGACCACCGATCCGGCTCAGTTAACCTTTGAGATTTTGCCTAAATTGGACCGCGTACCAACCCTCTTCACTTCGCTCGGTGCGGAGGGACAGTTCGAAAAATATATGACACATGTCGGCAAGGTAGACGTTAAGGTGGGAATAGAACAAATTAAAGATGCTGCTCCGCGCCCGCCCGCCCGCATGGGAAAGGAAGTGGTCCAAGTTCCAGAAGCTGCGGTCTTCGAGGGAGCGGCGCAGTGGGCCCTCGATGTCCCCACGATCAACTCTCCTGCTGTGCATAACCTTTTTCTGCGGATTAGCTATGAGGGTGATATTGCGCGGCTGTATGCGGACGGCAAACTGATCAACGATGATTTTTACAAAGGAACGCCGTTCGAAATTGGCATGCAGCGGGTCAACCTGGTCAACCAGAATGCAAAATTCGAACTGCAAATCCTTCCGATGAGAAAAGATGAGCCCATCTATCTACCTCCCGGGAGCCAGCTCACTTTCCCTGCCTCGGGACAGGTGGTCCGATTGAAAGAGATTGTCGCAATCCCCGAATATCAAGCAGTGGCCAGCGTTATCACTCATGTCCAAGAGGCCACGCAACCCATCGAAAACACCCTCATAGACGGGCCTCATTGACGACAGCACAAATTGCGGAGGACGGATGATGCCGACAAGTATGGGACGCTGGATGCGACTTTGTAGCGCGCCATTTATGGGTTGTTTGGTCATGGCCACTGCCAACGCTCAAACGTCGGATACACTTCTGAAGCCGTATGTAATGAACCATCGTGCGCCCGGTTCTTCGCCCGCGGACCTCTCGTTTTTGCAACAGGCCCCCGCTGGCAAGAACGGCTTTGTGCAAATTCAGAACGGTCATCTGGTAACCGACGGCGGCAAACGCATCCTTTTCTGGGGCGTACACCTGACGGACTGGAGCAAGGGTTCGGTACTCCTTCCTCCCAAGGAAGACGCCCCGATGTGGTCGGCAACCTTATCGAGATTCGGCGTGAATTTGGTGCGCCTGCACTTCCTCGATCTGCCTGCACCCAGAGGAATCATAGATGGCACGCGGCAAGATACACAGCACTTCGATTCCAATCAGTTAGATCGATTGGATTTCCTCGTCGCCGAACTCAAGAAACGCGGCATCTACGTCGACCTGAATCTTAACGTTGGGCGGACATTCAAGCCGGGAGACAACATTCCCGAGTATGAACCGGGCCACTGGAGCAAGGGAGTTACTCTGTTCGACTCGCGCATGATCGAATTGGAGAAGGACTATGCACGACAAATCCTTACGCACAAGAATCCCTACACAAACACCGAGTATCGCAATGAACCAGCGCTGGCTCTCATCGAAATCGTGAACGAGAATGGGCTGTGGATAGGGTTCCATCCGCCCGGGCCATACTTCGAAAAGGAACTCACAGGCCGGTACAACACCTGGTTGAAGGAAACGCGCAGCGCGGAGGAAATAGCAAGGGTGCGCGAATTGACCGGCGTGCAAGCAGACCAAGTCGTTCCGCTGCTTAACAGTTCAGAAGCGGCCGCAGCCCCGAAAGAGCGGTTCGACACGGAAATGTCCTTCTACATGTACATGGAGGACCATTTTTATCAGGACATGAGCGCGTTCCTGAAAAATGCACTAGGAGTAAAGGTCCCCATTATTGGCACCGCCGACCACGCTCATTCGACTAGCAGCTACCCGATGCTGACATCTCTTTCCCGCATGGAACTTCTTGACGGACACGTTTATTGGGAGCATCCCGGCTCGAAGGAAGCAAAGAATTCCCCGATGGTAAACGATCCTCTTCACTCCACGGTGGTTCAGTTGTCGCGGACGGCATTCGCCGGTAAGCCGTACACCGTAAGCGAATTCAATCATCCTTTTCCTAACGATTTTGCCGCCGAAGGCTTTCCCGTCATCGCGGCCTACGGCAGTTTTCAAGACTGGGACGCCATCGTTCTGTACACATTTGAGCCCAAGCTTGCGCCTGATTGGCCGCCCTATGTGGGTGATCCTTTTGATATCTCCCTCGATCCAGTCCGCATGACGGAATGCGCTGCGGGAGCCTTGATGTTCCGCAGGCGGGACGTCCGGCCCGCATTAAAGACGATCGAAAGGACGTACTCGACCGAACAGGTGCGAGACAGCGCAAGGCTACCTTACTCCGAGTGGCCTTATTTCACACCTGGGTTCCCGCTTTCGCTGCCGCTGCAACACGAAGTTCGCATCCGATCTCTCCGTGGGCCGCCCACCGGAAAATTCATCGCAGAACAAACCAGTCCAATTCTTTCCGACACAGGTGAGTTGACGTGGTACACGTCTCCACCGAATGCCGGGGTGGTTACTGTCAACACGGATAGAACACAGGCGTTCATTGGATTCATTGGAGAAAGTCGGCGGGAGCTGAAAAATCTTTTCGTGGAGATTTCGAACAAGTTTGCTTGCATCGTAGTTTCCTCCTTGGATTCCAAGCCGTTAGCGTTAGCAGACAAAATGCTCCTGACGGCGACGTCGCGAGTGGCGAATACCGGGATGAAGTGGAACGATTCCGGAACGACTTTGGCGGAGCAAGGGGGCGCGCCTACTTTAATCGACCCGGTTCAGGGGAAGGTCGTCCTTCGCGGGATTCAAGGGGCAACCGCCATCACTGTAAGCGCATTGGATGGGGCCGGTCACCCTTTTGGCGACCCTCGATCCGCGCGCCAGACCGCGGATGGGTGGACCTTTTCGGTGGGCAACCCCGCGACCGTGTGGTACGTCATTTCCGTCAACCGGCGTTGAGATTTTCCCAGCCAAAATACCGCAAGGACGCTTTTGGTTGATATTGGGTGGCCCCCAAGGTCCTGGAGGGCACCCGCCAGCGTCTAATTATGGGAAAAAACGATACATTCCATCGACAATCCTACTTTAGACGGATTCCCTGGACGGCATTCAGGTCGTAATATGCGACCAATAAGACCACCCCGATAGTTGTGCATTCGAACGTAGGCCTGCGGTTTGCGCGGCGTTGTGGCAGAAAACGATCGAGGGACGGTGAGTCGAGGTTCTCCACCCCGTGCTTGCGTCATGGACCGAAGCTGTCCGGTGCTTGAGGCGGTTCACAGCTCTCAGGAGGTTCAAGTGATGAATGCGGAAGCTCTTCGTCGGTACGGGCTTGTCTTCTTGCTCTTGGCGGCAATCTTATGCGCACCGCTCGCCAAAGCACAAAACGCGAATACGGGGGAGATCAAAGGCGCCGCCACGGATCCCACCGGAGCCGTTGTGACGGGAGTGGCGGTCAGCCTAAAAAACGTGCAGACAGGCGTGGTTACCACAACAACGACAAACCAGTCCGGCCTATACGACGTCCCATTTCTGGTGCCGGGGAACTACAGCGTTACTTTCACGAAGCAAGGCTTTAGCGAATTTCGGCGCGAAGGCATTACTCTCCAGGTTGAAACCGTGGTTGTCGATGCGGCGCTCCAGATCGGCGCCACCTCCCAAGAGGTTGTGGTGAACGGCGCGCCACCGCTCGTCGAGACGGAAACAACCTCGCAGAAGGTTGATCTCAGTACGGCCACGATTCAGACCGCGCCTATCGTCGGCGTCGACTGGCGCGCCCAGATGACTCAGCTTATTCCCGGCGTGAATGCTGGCGGGGGAACGGGCGAAGCCAACGGCCAACAGATTGGAGTGAATGGCACGCAGGCCTACAACGTGAACTTTCTGGTGGATGGGTCGAGTGGGACCGCTCCCAGGGATTTCAACGGCAGCAACTTCATCATGCCGATTGATTCGATTGGCGAGGTGAGCATCAATTCTGCCAACGCTCCCGCGCAGTATGGCAATGGCCTCACTTCCATCAACGTGATCACCAAGAGCGGCACGAACCAGTGGCACGGCAGCGCGTATGAGTTCCTTCAGAACACTGCGCTAAACGCCCGAGGCTTTTACAACACAACGGGCCCGAAGGCTGTGGAGCACTGGAATAACTATGGCGGGAGCGTGAGTGGCCCGATCATAAAGAACAAGCTGTTTTTCTTCTTTACCTACCAGCGCAATCCGGCCTCTTCTCCAACCTCCGGTCTCTATACCTATCCGACTGCCGCCATGCAAGCGGGAGATTTCTATGGCATATCCGGATCGACAGGCTCAGCCTTTAGCCCCGCCGGCACACTGTTGGGAACCTACGACCCGGTGGCGTTAAAGCTTCAGAGTTACTTCCCCACTTCAAACGCTCGGGGATGGGTTTCGGGATGCCCGGGCCCGGTGAATGTATCGGCGACCGTCGCGCAAACCTGCCCCACCATTAACAACTATGTGTTCAACGGCTCCAGTCCGAACCTGAGTACGTGGTACACCGGCAGGGTCGATTACAACATTTCCAACAAACAAAGGCTCTCCTTCAGCTTTAACTACTACCCCAACCAGGTGTCGTACGTTCCCGCCGATCCTCTCTACCCAAATCCCGCCACATCCTATTCCCAGGGAAATAACTACAATCTCACCGGCCAACTTTCGGATGTATATACGATCAGCTCGACGCTGCTGAACGAGTTTCGCGTAGGTGCAAGCCGCGAGCTCGATAAGTACGTGCCACCATCCCTTGGAAAGGGAGTTCCCACGACCATCGGTCTGGAGCCGACGTATGGCACCAATGCTCCGTCCGACGTGTTTCCCAAAATCACGATCGATACCGGCGCCGGCGCCGGATGCATGGCTTTGGGCGCCGGATGCAACGAAAACGGCAACATCAGTGCCGTTCTGGGCGAAGGAGTATACAACGTCTCCGATATCCTCACCCTGATTCGCGGCAAACACACCATCAAAGTTGGAGGCGAGTTCGACAAGGTCTACCAGAACTATACAAACTGGGGCGATATCACCTCTGGCAACTTCGAGTTTAACGGCAGCGTCACCGGGATTCCGTACGCCGATTTTCTCGCCGGCGACGTTTACGGATGGTATGTCTACGAGTATGACCCGACCAGCGCGCACAGTTGGAACGCGGCATTGTTCGCAAGCGACGACTATAAAGTGACATCGCATCTTACTCTGAACCTGGGACTCCGCTGGCAATTACAGTCCGGCTGGGGCGTGAAACACAACTTGTTCGGCATTTACGACCCGGTCCTACCCAATTCCGCGAATGGCGGGCTCTACAAGGGCGCCATCCTCTATGGCGGACAGAGCGACACCGCCTTCGGGGGCCACACGAGCAACCTGAGTACGATCCAAAACGGCGATTACAATCAATTCGGTCCTCGCGTCGGCATCGCCTGGTCGCCCCGCGACAAGTGGTCTGTTCGGGCAAGCTACGGCATTTTCAATGCGCCACGCGATGCGGAAAATTACACGGATGGCGCTCTTGGCCTAGGGTTCAATCCCCACAACGAGGGAAATGGCGGATACGTCAACGGCAGCTCTCCGTGGAAGCTGTCTGTTGGACCGCCCGTCGGGACAGTCATATTTCCAACTCTTCAAACACTTTCGCCGGAGATCGCCAACTTTAGCGGCGTGCAGTACTACCCGCGGAGTATGCCCACGGTCTATGTGCAGACTTTGCTTTTCAGCGTACAACACGAGTTCGCGGGCGGCTTCTTGGTGGACACCAGCTATGTCTACACCCGCGGCACAAACCTGAACTTCCAAACCGATATCAACCAAGCCCCGGCAAGTCAATTAGGTTGCACGGGCTACAACTGCGGGAATCCCAACCCCAACTTCAACAGCATTGCTGGCGCAATCTACGATGGATGGTCGAATTACAACGCCCTGCAAGTGCGTGTTCAAAAAAGGATGTCGTATGGCCTGAACTTCATGTTCAATTACAGCTGGTCAAAATCGCTTGATACTGGAACCGGCACCGGTCACGGATCGGGCGTTGACATCTACCAGAACGCGTACAGCCCTGCGGCCAATTACGGCTTGTCAGACTTTAATGCCGCCAATACCATCGTCGGCCAGGTCGTTTATGAGTTGCCCTTCGGACACGGGCGACAGTTTGCGCTCCACGGTCCGCTTGACCAGATTGCCGGCGGCTGGCGCGTCGCCACTCTTTTCCAATGGCACGGGGGAGTGCCGTTCACCCCGGTGATCCAGAGTTCCGTTGCAACTGCTCTTGATCCGGGGCTAGCCCCTTCCCTCAGCGCAGGTTCCATGCTGTATCCACGTATCATCGGCAATCCAAAATCATCGAATCCCAACATTCAAGGCTGGTTCAACCCTGCAGCCTTTGCCGACCCATTGCCCGGCACCTTTGGGAACAACGGGCGAAACACCTTGATCGGGCCCGGTTTTTCGAACGTGAACATCGGCATCGGAAAGGAGTTCACCCTTCACGAAAATTTCAGACTCGAAATCAGAGCCGACATGTATAACGCGTTCAATCACATTAACTATGCCAACCCGGACGCGAATGTGGGTTACACCTGTTCCGACATGACCGTAGCGTGCGGACCAAGCAGTGGAGCATTGGCCGATCCCACCGCCGGCACCATCACCGGTCCGGCAGGCGGTAACGGGAACCGGCGCATTATACAACTTGGCGTGCACTTTACCTTTTGAGCTCTTCGGCGAGTCTGACGAGCTCTAACAGAGTAAAGTTCTTGAATCCGTGTTTTCTTTTGTCACACTGCTGTCGGTGATTGCGATTCGGGTCGGCCGCACCGTCGGCGGGCAACTGCTCCTGGTTCTCCTGCTCTTCACAATCGCGTTCTCCACGACAGAGGCACAAACGGCAGGTTCTCGGGCCGCAACGATTCACGATCACCTTCAGAAAGCGGCGGAGTACCTAAGGGCAAACGAGCCGGGCTCTGCAGCCAAGGAGTTCGAGGCCGTCTTGGCGCTCGATCCCAAAAACGCCGAGGCGAACGCAAACTTGGGGGTGATTGCGTTCTTTCAGCATGACTATCAAAACGCTTCCCAATATCTGCGCAACGCCCTTGCCGTTGACCCATCTTTGTCAAAAACGCAGGCTCTCCTGGGAATTTGCGAAAGAAGGCTCGGCCAAAGTTCCGCACAGGGGCTACTAGAGAAATCCTTCCCCAAACTGAAAGACAAAAACCTGAAAATCCAGGTGGGCCTGGAACTCGCGGGTGTCTACTCTGAACAGGGCAACCTTGACCGCACCGCTTCTGTAATGCAGTCGCTCGTCGAGCTCGACCCTGACAACGTCGAAATCCTATACATGGCTCAGCGGGTTTATTTTGATTTGGCCGATGACACCCTGAATAAGCTCGCGATGCTTGCACCCGGCTCCGCGCGCATGCAGCAGGTAATCGCGGAACACTTGATCAATGAGGGAAACCTGAAGGACGCCACGGAGCACTACCGTAAGGCGCTCGAACTGAACCCGCGCTTGCCGGGCGCGCATTACGAACTAGCGGAAGCGATCCTGGAAGCGGCGCCCAACGACGCAGAAGCGCAGGCAGAAACGGAAAAGGAACTGGAAACTGCCGTGAAATTCGACGGCAATAGTGCCAAGATCGAATGCTTGCTTGGAAAGATTGCGTGGCGGCGTTCCGATCCAAACGCCGCATATGCGCACTATCAGCGTGCCTTTGTCCTGGACCCGAACGAAGTGGAAGCTCAAATCGGTCTCAGTCGACTGCTGGTAACCATGGAGAAGCCTCAGGAGGCATTGAAGTATTTGCGCATGGCAGTGCAAGCAGAGCCACTGAATGGCGAGGCACACTACCGATTAGCGATGGTATGCAAGAAGCTTCAATTGAAAGACGAAGCCGAGAAGGAGTTTCGCCTATCTCAGGAGATCAAGCAGGCGAAAGAGCAAGTCAAAACACTCTACAGGCAGATGAATAAGAAGCCGAACTCCAAGGAAGACCAAAACCTGGATGCGGAGCCGTAAATCTCCTTCAACGATTCGGTAATCTCGTTACTCCTTCCTTGTGTGGTCTTGCAGTCAATCCAACCTTAGTAGGATGGTGCCCTTGCAGCGGAAAGGTAGAGTCTGGCCATCAGTTATTTTGATGATTGACGCCCACGGCCTTTAGTCAGCGGCCTTCGGTGTGATGACCCGGAGCTAACCGAAAATTGCCGACGCGAACGTCCCTTGCGTGGTGCTCGATCCTGATCATCCTGGGCGCTCTTTGCTGCTCTGCGTGCGGCGGGGGTTCATCAGGTGGATCTTCCGCGTCTCCCACGATCCTGCCGCCAACGATTTCGAAGTCATTTGGGACCTCTAGCGTGGCGTTGAACGGCTCCGCCTCGCTTTCCTTCCACTTGTCCAATCCGAACGCGAGTTCCTCACTGACCGATGTCGGGTTTACCGACGCGATGCCGGCCGGGTTAGTTGTCGCCACGCCTAACGGATTGACCGGCAGTTGTGGTGGCGGAACTATTTCGGCAGCGGCCGGAGCGAGCAACGTGAGCCTCTCTGCCGCGACGCTAGCCGCGGACGCCTCGTGCACTTTCTCGGTGAATGTGACAGGAACTGCCACAGGGGTACAGAACAATACGACCAGCGCGGTACGTTCCAGCGAAGGAGGAACGGGCGAGACAACTTCGGCCAGCATCACAGTTGCGCCGCCCAGCCAGCAGCCGCCGGAACCCACCGATATGACTCCGCTCAATGGCGAGGTCTATTACGTCTTGAATCAACTCAGCGGTATGCAAGCTGACCTGAACAATAATTCCGTCACTCCTGGCGACCACATCGTTCAGGATCCACGGAGTTTCACCACCTTGAGTCAGAGATGGGCCTTTACCCATTTTTCTGGCGGCGTCTGGCGGATCAACAATATCGGCAACGGTCTGTGTTTCGACAGCGTATCCAATTCCGGCGTGACCTACGTGGTGCAGAATCCCTGTGCCGCAATCGCAACACAGCAATGGACTCTTACAGCAACAAGCAATGGCTACTACCGCATCGCGAATGCCAGCACAGGCTTGTTGCTCGATTTGAATGGAGGATCGACGGCCGCAGGGGCAACACTTAACGAAACGGCGTTATCCGGCAGTGCTACGCAAAGCCAGCAATGGTTGCTGCGTCCGGTCTTCTTCCGCGGGGTGGACAATGCCTTATTGGTGAAGCAGGAAGCTGCTCGCGCCTCGCGAGGATTATCTTGGTGGAAGGATGCCGAGCAGCCGCAGGACGTCCTTCAGATTCTTAAGAATCACGGTGTCAACATGGTGCGTCTGCGGCCAACCTCGGTGCCGCCGTATGCGAGGGCATCCGAAGCTGGGTGTAGCAACAACGCCTGCTACGCGGAAACAGAGGCACAGGATTTGGATCTGGCGAAGCGCGCGAAGAATCTTGGGATGAGCGTCGAACTGACCCTGCTGTTCGACGGTGGCAGCTCTTCCAGCGTCCCAGCGGCATGGGCCGGGCACACGCTCGGACAGTTGCAGACCGACGTGTACACCTACGTAAAAACAGAGATTAGGGCGTACCGGCAGGCGGGAACGATGCCGGACTTGGTGTCGATTGGCAATGAAGTGGATACGGGCTTCTTGGGCGACATTGGCAGTCCGACGGGAGCGGACTTTGGCGGTTTCGCCTCGATACAGTCGCAAGCCATGCAAGCCATCAAGGACGCGGTGGCCGACACCTCGATTGGCGCCGCGATTCCGGGCCCGCTTACCTGTATTCACATCACTCCAGCATGGAATCTCACACAATTCTTCACGCTCGCAAATAGCAACAGTATTCCGTACGACGCTATCTGCCAGAGTTACTACCCCATCTTCCATGGACCCTTGACCGACGCTCAGTCTGTGGCTTCCAATCCGAACAACCAACCGGTCGAGCAAGACGTGCTTGTTGCCGCCGCCAACAACATCGGGAAACCTATCTTCCTTATCGAAACCGGGGAGCACTACGAAAACGGCTTTCAATCGAATGATCCGTGGTATGCGCCACCTACCGCGGCGCTGCAGCGGCAATATCTGCTTGACCTCGAGAGCGTGCAAAAAGGATTACCAAACAATCTCGGGATGGGAATTGAGTATTGGGACGCTGCGGGTGTCAACATCCCTAACGGAAGCGGCGGACTCTTCAACGGCGACAATCTGCCGAACGCGATATACATCTGGAATGGATTGACGCTCTTTAACAACGCGGACACTTCCGGCGCCACAAACATCAACGATCCAAATTATTCTGAGCCACTTCCCGGAATCGATGCACTGGGTGGAAAACTCGACGCTACACTGAGCTATAAGTTCGTCAATCGCTCGAACGGGAAAATTCTATCTGTTTTTCAAGCCTCCACCGATGCGGGTGCCATGTTAGACGCCGAGGTGGACAACGGAAATCCAACGCTGAGCCAGCAATTGCGGATTCGCAGCAACAGTGATGGCTACTTTCAGATTGCCAGTCTCAATCCGGGAGCGGGCGGCACAACGAATGTCTTGGATGATTCTGGCGGCTCCAGCGCAGCGGGAAACCTCATCATCCAATCGCCGTCAGGAAGCGGCCAGGAACTTGAGTGGGACGTTGTTTCGGCGGGCAATGGTTTCTTCAGTTTTGTGAATCGGGTGAGCGGGATGGCGCTCGATATCGGCGGCGGAGTCGGTTCGCAAGCCGGTTTCGCCGTGCAAGAGCCGTTAAACAGCAGTAGCGCAACGCAGCAATGGGAGATTGTTCCGGCGCACTGAAATCGAGCGAGAGGCTCTGGTTTTTTTTATACCGCGACAGCAACGCCTCGAATTACTCCCGAGGAACGCCCCCGCAGTGACCAACGAATCGCCGGAGGGAAGCCGACGGACGTTTATTTTGTGATAGCATTTTTGCCATTCACGGACGGAACTCGCTCTTCGAGCGACGCAAAACAATGATCGCCAGGTCAGCTGGGAAGGATCCCGGATGAACGCGACCTCCAGCGCGAGCAGCGGTTGAAAGAACTTGGCACCAACAAAGGAGTATGTATGTCAGGCAAGGAAACAGCGATCGTCACGGGAGCACAGCAGGGTATAGGTGCGGGTTTGGTGGCGGGCTTCCTGAAGGAGGGTTATAACGTCGTGGCGACGTCTGTTCGAGCCAGTCAATCATTGACTGCCTCACCCGGCCTGGTTCTCGTCGATGGCGATATCGGCAAACAGGAGACCGCCGCCAAAACTGTCGAAGCAGCGATCAAGCACTTCGGAACCATCGATGTTCTCGTGAACAACGCCGGAATCTTCTATGTCAAGCCCTTCACGGAGTTTACTACAGAGGACTTCAATGCCTTGATCTCAGTCAACTTGCTTGGCTTCATGTACATGACTCAGCTGACAGTGAAACAGATGCTGAAACAGAAGTCCGGGAACGTTGTGACCATCTCCGGATCTCTTGCCGATAACCCCATCGCTGGCGTCAATGCCTCGGTTTCGATGATTACCAAGGGGGGTCTGAATACAGTAACGCGAAGCCTCGCAATCGAGTATGCCAAGGAAGGCATCCGTTTCAACGCCGTCGCCCCAGGCGTCGTGGACACACCGCTGCACGAAAATGATCCCAAGGACGCTCTTAAGGCCTTACAGCCAATGGGGAAAATCGCCAGCATAAAAGACATTGTCGACGCTGTTCTTTACCTGGCACAGGCAGGCCAAGTCACCGGAGAGGTGCTCCACGTGGATGGTGGTGCTCACGCTGGTCGTTGGTAGCTGACGGACAGTTCGAGGATCGCGATAGGAGCGCGGAATGAATGGAAATTCGAAAGAGCAAATGGCAACTCGCGAAGGGTCCCGGGCGGGCAGAGCCGAGCAGCGGTTGAAAGAACTTGGCATCACGCTCCCGGCGCCGCCGGAGCCGTTCGGCACCTATGTGGAGGCGGTGCAGACGGGCAATCTGCTTTTCCTGACCGGCATGCTTCCCACGGAAGGCCGTGGGGCGAAATTCATTGGGCGGGTCGGATCGGAGCTCGATGTGGAAGCCGGGTGCAAGGCGGCTCACCTCGCAGCGCTCAACGTCCTCGCGGTCGCGCGGAAGCATTTGGGATCGCTCGACAAAGTGACTCGCATCGTACGGCTCGGCGTGTTCGTGGCCACTTCGGGAGATGTCCGCGAACAGCCGAAAGTCGCTGATGCCGCTTCGCAGTTGCTTCAAGACGTATTTGGAAAAGACAAGAACCCTTGCCGCTTGGTGTATGGTGTCGCAAGCCTCCCGCTCGGCACCCCGGTCGAGCTGGAAGTCATTTTCGAGGTGGAGTAGAAGATGGTGAACATGAAACTCGAGGTTGTGGTGGTGCCCGTCTCCGACGTCGACCGGGCCAACGCTTTTATGAGACGCTCGGTTTCGGAGATTGCGGGCCTGCTAAGCGAACACAGTTTCGGCCATCGGCCTTGGCCTGGTAGAGAGCCGCGTCGACTTCGTGGATGATTTCTTCGACCGATTGGAATCCCCAATCTTTCGTCGCAAGTACTCCTAAGCTCATTGTGACTGGGATCGCGCCCCATGCCGTAGGAACCGGGGCGTTGGCGATTGCTTGGCGAATGTGCTCGGCGCGTGAGAGCGCCAGGGACACGTCGCAATTGTTTAACACCACAAGGAATTCCTCGCCGCCATAACGACCCACATAGTCGTAGGAACGCACCGACCTAAGAATTCGGCAGGCAACCTCCGTAAGCACTGCATCGCCTACAACATGTCCGCGTGTATCGTTTATACTCTTGAAATGATCCACGTCCGCCAGCAACACCACGGCGGAACTACCCTCGCGATGCGAGCGGCCGAGCTCGCGTCCCAACAGATCCACGATAACTCCGCGATTGAAAAGACCCGTCAGTGGATCGTGGGTCGCCTTGAAGCGCAGGCCTTCCCGCGCCTCGACGAGCTTATCTTCCAATTGCAGAATGCGCAGTCCAGTTCGGAGGCGGGCCTTGAGCTCCTCCGGATCGAACGGCTTTATCAAATAATCATCCGCGCCGGACTCAAGCCCTTCGACAACGTCCTGTTTCGATTCTTTGGAAGTCAGCAGCAGCATGTGGACATAAGGTTGCTCGTGCTTTCGGCGGACCTCTCGGCAGACAGCCGGCCCGTCGAGCTCGGGCATGACCCAGTCAAGCAGCGCGAGCCGCGGCCCATCCTGGCAGCAGAGACAGTCCGCAGCTGACCGCCCGTTGTCGACAGCGGTCACTTCATATCCCGCTCGCACCAGCGTTCGTTCGAGAAGCGTGCGCGAGAGAGGGTCATCGTCTGCGACAAGAATCCTCATGATTCTGTCTTCGTCAAATAAGCTTCGAGCTCCGCAAGGACTGCTGCAACTTCCACCTCGAGAATAGCCAGCCCAGCCTCTACGTCAGCGGTGACCTGGGTACGCCCCAACTCTTCAAGGTCGGCGGCCACTGCGGCCGCTTTGGCTGCGGCTAGATTCAAAAACATCCCCTTCAACGTGTGGCCAACTCTTTCCGTCACTTTTGAGTCATTTTGAGCGACAGCCAAGCGAAGTGTCGACATCTGACCCGGAAGGTCGCCTTTGAAAATGTCGATCAATTCCCGCAACAGCTGATGGTCATTGTCAACACGCACCAGGAGTTCATTCAGATTGACAGCTGGATTCGAAACGGGGTGGTGCGAATGCATCATATTCTCCCGCAGCAGTGACTCTATCCTTCCGTTTGTCGAGGGCCTTCGGTCGCCACGGCCGGCTCCATCTTCCGTGCCACATACCTGTTGAGGAGTTCGTCGAGTTCCTGGGCCCGGATCGGCTTCGAAAGGTACGCGTCCATACCCGCCTGTAAGCACCGTTCTTGATCCCCTTTCATGGCGTGCGCAGTCAAGGCGATCACCGGCAGGTGATTCTCTCCGGTCTTTTCTTTCTCTCGGATCGCGATAGTAGCCTCGATGCCGTCCAGCTCGGGCATCTGGACATCCATGAGCACCAGGTCGTAGCTTTCTTTGTCGATTGCGGCTAGCGCCTCGCGCCCATTTCCAGCCACCGTGACACGATGACCTCTTTTTTCGAGTAAACGCGTCGTGAGCAGTTGATTCACAGGATTGTCTTCCGCAAGCAATATACGCAAGCAAGCCTCGGCATCTCGCGCATCGTGCAACGAGTATCGGGTGATGAGTGGAATCGCTCCTTTTTGCTCCCGCGCCCCAAGGACCCGGGCAATGGCCTCGCGCAATTCGGATTGTCGTATGGGCTTTAGGAGGTACGCAGATACGCCCAATTCTCTGCACCTCAAGGCATCCCCGCGGTGGCCGGCCGAGGTCAGCATCATAATCGTTGCGGTCGATAGCTCAGGCCGCTGCCGAATTCGCTCCACCAGGGTGAAACCGTCCATGTTCGGCATGTGCATGTCGGTCAGAACAAGTGAGAACGCCTCACCCGCCACGCGAGCGGAAGCCAGCTGGGACAATGCTTCTTCCCCGCTTTCCACTGCCATAGGCTTCATCGCCCACCGGCGCAACATCCCTTCGAGGATGCGACGGTTTGTGCGGTTGTCGTCGACGATCAAAACCTTCACACCACGCAACACTTCCGGCGGCGCGATACTCCCTATTTCGATTGTCTTCGCGTCCGCAACCCCCAGACACGCAGTAAAGTGGAATTGGGCGCCACTACCGACTTGGCTTTCGACCCAAATCTTCCCGTTCATCATTTCGACTAGCCGGCTGGAAATCGTCAGGCCCAGACCAGTTCCGCCAAATCTCCGCGTCGTCGATGTGTCGGCTTGCGTGAATGGATCGAAAATGACTTTCTGCTTTTCTGGCGGAATTCCAATTCCTGTATCCGATACTGAAAAATGCAAAATGAGGTCCTGATCGTCTTTATCTTGGGCCTGCACTCGCAACGCCACTTCGCCTTCACTCGTGAATTTGATGGCGTTGCCCACAAGGTTGACGATGATTTGCCGCAACCGCGTAGAGTCTCCCTTCACAACTTCCGGTATTTCGGGTGCCACCTCGCATAGGAGTTCCAAGCCCTTTTCGTCCGCACGCAGTGCGACGGTTCTAAGGGTGGCTTCTAGACAATCCCGCAAGTTGAAATCGACAAACTCCAGATCGATTCTCCCCGCTTCGATTTTGGAAAAATCGAGGATGTCATTTATCACGGTTAGCAAAGAGTCCGCCGACATCTTCACCGTATCCAGATAGTCGCGCTGCTCGTCCGTAAGGTCACTCTCGAGTACAAGGTCGGTCATGCCCATGACCCCGTTAAGGGGCGTGCGGATTTCATGGCTCATGTTCGCAAGGAACTCGCTCTTTGCCTGATTCGCCGCTTCCGCCGCTTCTTTGGCTTCGAGCAACCGGCTCTCCGCCTCTTGCCGCACTCTAATCTCCGATTCCAACTCTTTGGTACGCTCGGCAACCCGCCGTTCCAAAGTCTCTCTCGCCACCGTGAGCTCGGCGTCTCTTCGCTCGATCTCTCCCAACATATAATTGAAGTCCGCGCTTAGCTGGCCCAGTTCTCCGCCAGAGCCTCCTGGCGCACGAAGAGAGTAGTTGTTTCCGGAAGCAACCTGTCGCGCAGTCTCCGCAAGATCATAAATCGGCCGCGCGATCGTTTGGCGGAGACGCATGGCCAGAATGTAAACAGCGAATATGCATGCGAGGGCCATAACGCTCGCAGTCCATGCGAAGTGAACCATTCGATGGCGTACGTCGGTGAGGTCATCCTCAATATAGATGGTCCCGACCGGCTGTCCTTCCAAGAAGACCGTTTCCGCGAATGACAGGGAATCGCGCGTCCAGATAGTGCCGAGAGGAGGTTCCTTCGGCGGCACATAGCTGCCCGTCAGATCCCGCCGGACATACCACGCGAGTATTTTGTCGTCCAGTTTATACAAAATCGCCGTGCGAATGCCCGGACGCACCCGCATCGCTTCGACAATTTGTTCGCCGGCCTCAGAATCGCCGAACCCCAAAGCGGAATTCGCATTTGAACTCAGCAGATCCGCGGTCGACTTGAGGTCATAGACCTTTTTTTCGCGAAATGAATGCAGATCAAAGATCAGGAAGGCTGCGCAAAAAAGCAGCAAACCCACACCCGTCGTAAACGTGGAAAACAGCAGAAGAGTTCGAACGAGCGAGAGTTTCCTCATCGGCTACTTCCTGGACCGTTCCATTCCTGAACTTTGCATCCGCTGGGGCAGGCCTGGTGCGCAAGTGTTTGGTCTCAAAAAATCGACGAGAAAGACTGCTGACCAGTGGCTTCGTCGCACAGAATCAAGTATGCGGCTGGGATAGCTAGAAATGGATTGTTCTTCGCCTATCCTTTGTCTGATCCGTTATGGACCGACAATAGTACGAGTGACTGCCAAGGTATGGGCAGGCTACAGTACTACCTTCATCTCAGTTGTCGCGCAAAAAGCGCGGGCACAGGCCCATCGGATATCTCGATAAGAGCCAAATCGATGCCATTTATGTGACGTTCGAAGTCGATTCGAGGAAGACGAAAAGCCCTTGTCCTACTTCTTCGGCGGATTCTTCCGCCCCATCGGCTCTTCGATTTTCGCCTGACGCTCCTCCTCGATACACATGAAGATCTCGGTTACGCGCCCGACAACTTCGACTTCGCTCGGGTGTCGAAAGCTCCGGGCCTTGACGCCGGAGTCCGGGTGAGGAATGAGGGTGAGGATCCCGTCCTCGAGCTGGCACCAGCCGCAGGCATACCCTGTGCGGATATCCAAAAAGTACACCGGCCGTGCAAATGGTCCCGAACCTCTAGGGACCGTCTCGTTCTTGATATGCGTCTGCTTTACGTCGATCTGGACGAAGGTCCCCGGCCGGATCAGTGGCGACATGGTTCGGTCTTGCGTGCCAATGTACCCAAAGAGGGACCGGCGAACAGCGATGTCGACCAAACGGGAGACGAGATGCGTGTTTTCGCGCAGGCTCGCCGCATCGTTGAGTTCTGCCGCAGCTGCCACCCCAGGCTCTTGTTCGTCGGGTGGCGTAACCAAATGCGTCTTCGGGGGAGGAAACAGTCCGCTTTCTTTCGCAATATCCCCAGGTTTGATGCCGAAGAACCTGTGGATCTCGGGAATCGTCAGGTGATAGAGCATACTAAGGCTCACGGTTTTGAATGTGCCGGGCGCAAATCGTCCTCTCTCCACATCTCGGATCCAACTGCGCGAAAGATGATAGTCCGGGTTCAGCTGGTTCACGACAAGCTTTAGACTTCGACGCTCCACCTCACGCGTGCTCAGGCCAAGGCGCAACCGTATCTTCTTGAGTTTCGCACCACCTTGTCGCAGGCGATCATGGTCGGTCATTAGCGCGGAATAGTACTGCAGATCGTCATATCTGTCGATACAGTTAACATAAATATTATTTACTGTCCATGGTCTAGAGCTGGCAACAAATGGCCACAATTGCGGCCACTTTGCGAAAGTTTCCCACGGAATTCGGAATCTCCTTCATCGTTGCCACGCCGATGGTGCGTTCGCCCACTTGCCTTGCGGCACCTCATGACTGAGCCGTATCGAATCGCGGTCGCGGAACGCATCCGCAGCATTCTTTCGACCCGAAATCTCACGCTCTACAAGGCCTCTGCATTCACGCGCGCCGACCATCCGGGGCAGTCGAGCTATCACATTCCCCGCAATCTTTATTTTCATCTTCGCTCCCTAGCCTGGAGTCCTACCATTCAGCAGTTGCTCGCGCTCACGCAACTATCTGGATATCGCTTGGTCGATTGGCTTGCGGTGTTTGGATTTCGCCTGGACGATGTATCTCGTTTACAGCTCTGTCTTCGTCAACCGCGTACGGTGCGGCTCGATTCGACCGTCTACGCCGTGGATGAAAGAATTCCCTGGTTTCGAGACCGCTCGACGAGCCTGGCCGCCCCGCCGATTGCACCCTTAAGTCAACTACTCGAACGAGCGGGCTCGCAACCGATGGGAACTCTCACCACGAAGGGACCGAGTCGCTATCTCTATGCCAAGATCGGCCAGCAAGATGCCTATGCCTTCCCCGACCTCGCTCCTGGCAGCATTGTTCGGGTCGATACGCGCTTTCCTGGACGATCGCAGCGAAAGGCAAACGCGGAACTTTCGAAGGTCAGTTTCCTGGTGGAGCATAGTCGCGGACTTTGCTGCTGCCGGCTTCATTTCGGCGCCGGGAATCGAATCACGCTCAGGGCCACCGAGCTTCCGTTTGCCAACGTTGAACTGCAACTTGGCTCCGAAGCACAAATCCTTGGCGTCGTAGATATGGAAGTGCGATCACTCGCCAACCATCAGCGCCCGGCAATCCCGCGGTGCGCCGAGCCCGAGGTGGGCCCGGATCTGACCAGACTCTGGACACCAACGCGTTTGGATCAGGGATTTACGACGAAGGAGCCTGCATTTCGGATCCGTAACGCGCGACGCCAAGCGGGGCTCTCGCTCCGCCAGGCCTCGGAGATGAGCCATGAGATCGCACGTGCGTTTGAAGACAGACGCTACTTCTCGTCGCCCGGATCGCTGTCGGAGTACGAAGCGACGAACACGCCGCCTCGACACATCCATAAGTTATTTACACTCTCGATCCTCTATTCCATTCGTTTCGGGGAGCTGCTCGATTGGTTTGGGCTGGGGCAGGGCGAGACCCGCCTGGCCGCAATTCCGGCCGAATGGATGGGTCCGACCATAAAATCTCCCGCAAAAAAGGTTACCCCGATCATTCGACAGAAAAAGCCGGTGGGAGGGTTTCTCGGAAACGCTCTCGACCGGTTGGGTGAACTACCGCTTTTTTTGCGGGCGTCGTTCCCTTTTTTGTCCGGTTTAAAAGACGTGTCCCTGCGCGATATCTACTGGGTCGGCGGACAGCGGGAAGCCATGCATCCCATCCTCAACAGGGCTCTTTTCGTCATCTTGGATCGCCGGAAGAGACGGCCTCGCATTTTTCCGCTCAAGTCGGCGTGGGAACAGCCCATCTATCTGCTGACGAAACGCGATGGATCCTATCTTATGGCCAGCTGTGGCATGGAGGACGGCGCAATCGTTTTGCACCCTTATACAGACAAGTTCATCCCGCCGCAACGGTTTCGCAAGAGTACCGACGCGGAAGTCGTAGGCCAAATCGTAACCGTCGTCCGCTCGCTTTTCTCGCCACCGTGACCGCAGTATCGCCCATCAGACTCCTACTCCACCTTGCTTAGAGTCGAAAGGCGAACAGTCACTGTCGGAAACGTCCGGGCTATACCTTTGCGATCGCGTTAACCACGCTGGGTTTCCCCGACTGTAGTGTCAGTTCTAGAATTTTTCGTCGAAACAGTAGCTTTCGCATTTGGTTTCTGACACTCTCGGCGCGCAGACAAGCCAAGTTCGAAGCCGCAAAGCCGGAGTTTTTCAATGTTCAGGCTCTCGGAACAAGTGCGTTCGACCCACAACCAGGACGGGGCTGTGGTCCTCGACATCCTTCACGGACAGATGTTCCGGTTGAACCTGGTTGGCTCCCGGATGCTGGAACTCCTGAAAGGCGGCCACACGGAAAACGAGATCGCAGAACAGATCAGCAAAGAGTTTAGCGTCGGCCGAGAGGTCGTTTCATTGGATCTCCGTGAATTTCTGGCGCATCTCGAGAGGCATCATTTGCTCGAGCTCAATCCGGCAGCGACTCCATCCGCCCTATGACCGGTAACTTCGATGTCCACGCCTACCCAACTCGATCACGATCTTTTTCGCGTCCTGCTTTACCGGAAAGATGCGGCAGAACTGCTGCTCGAAGCACGTCCGAATGGACTCCGCGTTCCGACCGTGGCAATCCCTTCGCACACGAGAATCGCTCAGCAGATCACCGCTGCGATCAAAAGCTCTTGGGATCTCGATACCTGCTGCCTGTTTCCTCTCCCCTGCACCGAATCTTCCGCCAGTCCACTTTGCTATCAAGTTCTAGAAATCCGGCCACCAAAGTCCGAGCCTCCCGCTGGAATGCGTTGGCTTCCAATCGATACGGCGTTAACCGCCGTATCCGAAGACGATGCGGACTTCGGAGCGGTCCAAGACTCGCTTAAGAAGATAGCCCAATATCGACTGGGCGAACTTCCGGGACCTTTCGCAAGGCCCGGCTGGCTCGAAAAGGTAACCGAATGGGTCAGAAGCCAGGCCGCGAATGCTCATCTTTCTCTCACCGGCGAAATCCGCCAGCTCAATGCAAGTCCGACTTTCAGCTTGATTCGGTTTGAAACCGACGGTTCCGCGCTCTGGTTCAAAGCCGTCGGTGAACCAAATGTTCACGAATATCCGATCACATTGAAGCTGGCCAGTTCATTTCCCGAGTTCATGCCACGCATTCTTGGAACGCGCCCGGAGTGGAATGCTTGGCTCGCACTCGAAGCAGCAGGCTCCGAGCTTGATGCCACTTCGCCCGCGCGTGCCTGGGAAGTTGCCGCGGAAAATCTTGCGCAGCTCCAGATGGCATCCTTAGGTAGGAGATTTGAGCTCATCGAGGCCGGATGTAAAGATCTGAGACCTTGTTCCCTCATCGATCTCGTCGATCCGTTCTTTAACTTCATGGGCGAACTCATGGAACGCCAGGTCATCGCATCGCCATGTCCCTTATCGGGGGACGAACTGCTGCCCCTGGCGCGTGATGTCCGTTCCGCGTTGGCAGAATTCGGGGACGCGATTCCGAACACCATAGGGCACTTCGACATTGGCCCCCGCAACATCCTCGTATCTGAACCAAACTGTACTTTTATCGACTGGGCCGAAGCTTTCATAGGTCCCGCTTTTTTCACCTTTCAATATCTGCTCGAGCATTGGAAACGGCAGCACAAAATCGATTCTATCCAAGAGCGATCGTTCACTTCATCGTACGTCCGGCACTGGAATCGCTGGGCTTCCTCGAATGAGATCGCAAGGCTCCTTTCTGCACTACCCTTGCTGACCGCGTTCGCATTTGCCTCTGGCAGCTCGGTGTGGCGGAATCCGGAAACGATGTGCCCAAAAACCGCAGGACATCTCCGCAGCATCGTGCGCCGAATGAAGCGCGAGGCGGAGACCCTCCGCAAACGGGGGCTCGCATGTGCGCCGTAATGCCACCGCCACTGTCGCCTGTCCGATCTGTCACCGAGATCCTGCACGGCATTCCAGTTACGGACCCTTACCGCTGGCTTGAAGACCAAAACTCGCCAGAAACGCGCACTTGGATCGAGGAACAAACTCGCTACGCGCACGCTTACCTCGATCACATTCCCCAACGCGAACACATTCGCAAGCGGGTCCGAGAGCTTCTCGACGTCGAAACATACGATTCTTTCTTGCAAAGCGGGACGCGCTATTTCTTCCGAAAGCGCCTACCCGGCGAGGAACAGCCTTCGATTTATATGCGTGAAGGACCGAACGGACAAGATGAACTTCTGATTGAGCCAACTGCACGCGGGATCGGTAGCTACACGGCAGTCAAACCATTGCTGGTCTCACCGGATGGCGGCCTGCTCCTCTATGAAGTCAAGCAGGGCGGAGAGCGCACCGGGACATTTGAGATTTTCGATGTCACAAATCGCAGGGCTCTTCCTGACAATCTGCCGCGCGGCTTCCTAAGAGGGTTTGCGTTTACGCCGAGTTGCAGGAGTTTCTATTACGTACACGAAGGCATATTGGTAGAACGCCCCTTCTACCGAGCCGCGTTCCACCATGTACTCGGAACCAGTTTTGAGAAAGACCAGGAAATATTCTGCGCCGGTGACGACCAGAAGCTCAGACTTGTCATCGTACCGGGCCGGCGGTGCCTCGGCCTGATTGTCTATCGATTTCTCGAGAAAATTTACACCGATTTCTATGTGCTGGGCATGGGCGCGACAGGTTCCCCTGTCGAAGTTCTTCGGGGTGCCGGTTATACATTCACACCTTGGTTCCTCGAGGGCCGAATCCTTGCTATGACCGACCGGAACGCACCGAACCGCAGAATCGTCGAGGTTCAGCCTAGAAAGTGTCCCGACCCTTTTTTCTTCGATCTCATTCCTGAGAGTGACCGAATGATTCGTAGTTGGGTCCCGACCGCAACTCATATCTTAGTGACCTATTCCGGGCGTGCAAGGAACGAAATTGTTGTATTTGATTCCTTCGGCAAGCGCGAGGGACAAATTCCTTCCAACCGTGGCGAAACTCTTCGCGTTGTGGCCGGAAATACCGGGGAAGATGAAATCCTGCTCGAACGTGAATCGTTCACCGAGCCGATTACAATCACACGCTACTCTCCGTCTTCGGGTACATCCGCTGTTTGGTCACGCCGCGCGCCGGCGTTTGACGCACACGCATATGGCTATACCGAGGTGAGCTTCCGTTCGAAGGATGGTACGAAGATTCCTATGTTCCTGGTCGGACGGCATGAGGCCCTCCACAAAGGAAACCTTCCGGCAGTCATGACCGCCTATGGTGGGTTCGGGGTTCCCATGACCCCGCAATTTAGCGTCCTGGTTGCTTTCATGATCGAGCGTGGCTCTATCTTTGCATTACCGAGCATCCGTGGCGGATCGGAATTCGGCGCTGACTGGCACAACATCGCCAAACGACGGAACCGACAGACTGCCTTCGATGATTTCCTTTTCGCCGCCGAGTGGCTTATCCGGACCGAGCGAACGACGGCCGCGCGGCTTGCCATTTTTGGGGGTTCACATTCTGGGCTTCTCGTGGCAACGGCAATGACGCAACGCCCGGAGCTGTTTCGGGCTGTCCTCTGCATGGTTCCGATGACGGACATGCTCCGTTACCATCACTTTGATAATTCGCTCGTCTGGAAAGATGAACTCGGCGACGCAGAGGATCGGGACGACTTTTTCGCTCTCCTTGGCTATTCACCCTATCACCGAATCCACGAGCAGACCGCCTACCCCGCCGTAATGATTGTCTCAGGTGACGCCGACCGTAATTGCAATCCTCTTCACGCTCGCAAGATGACGGCGCGACTGCAAGCGGCGAACGAATCCGATCGACCCATCATTCTCGATTATAACCCGCACCGGGGACATTCGCCGGTGCTGCCATTGACGGTCCGGGTCGAAGCCCTAACCAACCGCTTGGCGTTTCTTTCGAATGAGCTCGGCATAACCGTGTGAGGATCCAATGCTCGCTCTTTATCTCCGCGCATTTTGCCAAATTCTACGTTTTGAATATTACATTGTCGGCGGCAACTTCCCGGCACTGTATCGCCGCGTCACCGAGTTGACGCCATGTACCGTCCTTACCACCCCTCACTCCGTTCACCTGATCTGCAGGACGGTTGACCTCATCTGCGTATGGTATCCAAAACAGGTCTTATGTCTGCAGCGGTCCGCCGCTACCGCCTGTCTGCTCAAAAAGTATGGTTTCCCAGCACGTCTCATCATTGGCGTACAACAGATTCCATTTCGAGCGCATTCCTGGGTCGAAGTACAAGGCCGTGTTGTCAATGACCGCCCTTACATGCGCGAGGACTATATGGTGTTGGAGTGCTGTTGAGAGCCGAACAACGCGCACCGGTAAAGGAATCTCATGCATAACTCTAACTCCCGCTTCATCCTGACTTTGACCCTTTTGCCTGCGTTCGCGCTCCTCGTGCTGGCAACGAATGCGAGTATCTCATCCGAGCAAGCGTCCACGCACGTAGGCCTGAAGCTTGCCAACCCCCTGCCTCGACTGATATGTGCAGTTTCACAATCGCCCGCACCCGCAAAACACGCCTACCACAGCGAGCCTCCCGACGGGCCTCTTCCTCTTACGCTTGATCCCTCGCAATTCGCGAACAACGAGCCGGCCTTCGTCGCCTATGCCATCGCTAGACGAATTCCCGACGTTCTTTACCAAGAACCTTGCACCTGTGGATGCGACCGTGAGGTCGGGCACGAGAGCCTTCTGAACTGCTTCACTACCCAGCATGGCGGGCACTGCAATGCCTGCCAACTAGAAGTCTATTTTTGTTTTGAACAGCACAAGGCCGGAACCAAGGCGGCCGACATTCGCGAGGGCATTGAGCGACGTGACTACCGGAAAATCGATCGAGAGAAGTACGCCGAGATGCATCACGCCGAAGTCGATCATGCGAAGTAAGGATGACCTGAAGCAATGAGTGTGGCTACGATATGAGCATTCAATTCGGCAGCTGGAATTTCGATGGCAGACCGCTAGACCCGGATTTTATTCGCCATGCTGCTCGTCTCACCGAGAGATATGGTGGCGATGCCGAAACAGCCTGGACTTCACCTCACATAATGATGGCTTATCGGCCTTTCCACACAATCGACCCCAAACAGCAAAGACCACAACCCTTACATCAGGGATCCGGCATCGTTCTAAGCTGGGATGGCCGACTCGACAACAAGAGTGCCCTGCTACGCCGGTTGTGTGTAGCCCAGGGGGAAACACTCACTGACGCAGAAATCATACTGGCGTGCTATGAACAGTGGGATACGGCGTGCTTCCGCGAGATTCTGGGTGATTGGGCACTGACTATCTGGGATGAGCGAAAGCAGTCCCTGTTCCTTGCCAAGGATTTCGTCGGAACGCGGCATCTGTTCTATTGCAGGGAAGATCACCGCATCACCTGGTGCAGCGTCCTCGATCCCCTTGTGTTCCTCGTCGAACCGCTTCGGATTTCGGAGGAATTTATCGCGGGATACTTGTCCACGTTCGCCTCGAAACAACTCACACCGTTTACATCCGTACTTTCGGTTCCAGCATCTTGTTTCGTCAAGATCACGCCAGGCTCAGTCAGAACCGAAGAATACTGGCGTTTCGACCCTCAATTCCGCGTCAAATATCGCACTGATGCCGAATATGAAGAACACTTTCGATGCTGTTTTTCCGCGTCGATTCGTCGCCGCTTGCGTTCTTCGTTTCCGGTTCTAGCCGAACTCAGCGGCGGCATGGATTCCTCCTCGATTGTGTGCATGGCAGACCGAATTATTGCTGAAGGCGGGGCCGAGACGCCCCGCCTCGACACAATTTCTTACTACAACGACGAGGAACCCAACTGGAATGAGCAGCCATATTTTTCTCTGATCGAATTCTGTCGTGGCCGTCAGGGCTATCACATCGACTTGGCAGCCAGCGAAGGTGTTCTTCAGCAAGTGGAACGCGAGATCTTTTTCCAGGCGCCAGGTCATGACGCGGCTACTTTTTACTTCATGCAGCAGTTTGGCCACTGTCTCGCGTCTAGCGGAAGTCGTGCAGTTCTCTCCGGCATCGGCGGCGATGAATTTCTCGGCGGTGTGCCCAACTGTCTGTTGGAACTGCGTGATCTGCTAGTGTCCGGCCACTGGATTCGCCTAACGAAACGACTCATCGAGTTTAGTCTACAACGTCGTCGTGCCTGCTTGCATCTCGCTTGCGATATGCTCGAAGACTTTCTTCCCCAACGCATCCGCCGACTTTACAAGCGTAAGCTCTTTCCGCCATGGCTCGAAATCGCCTTCGCTCGTCGCAATCGCAAAGCGCTCTGGCAACATCTTGAGCGTACCCGACTGTCGAAAGGGACGCCGTCATTTCAGGCAAACATCGCTGCACTCGATCACCTGCGTCGCCAGCTCAATGCGACTCATCTCGAAAGTGCCGCAAGTCATCGATTGACATATCCGTATCTCGATCGTGAATTGCTCGCATTTCTTTTCGCTATTCCTCGCGACCAACTTGTCCGCCCCGGCCAGCGTCGGTCGCTTATGCGCCGCGCGCTCGTCGATATCGTCCCTCCGGAGATCCTGGGCCGCAAACGAAAGGCATTTGTGGCGCGCCAACCAATCGCACTCATCGATGCCGCTTCCAGGGAGATCGCTCGCCTTCTGGAGGCGCCTTACGTAGCAGGTTTCGGCTGGATGGACCGACAAGCCCTTTTCGAGGAATTTGCCGCTACTCGGCGAGGTGCGAAAAGAGACTGCTCGATCGCCATTCTGACTTCCCTCCGGTTGGAACTATGGATTCGCCAATTGTTCGGCGACCTAGCGGTCCGAGCGCTAGTCCACACAACAGGCCAAATGCCGTCATTGGAAAGCCTAGCGCTGACTGTCTCTACGCGGAACGGATCGGGACCGGACAGTAAGGCGCTTTATAGATATTCAACCGGTAGCGGTTGAACATTCGATCAGAAAGCAGTCGGAGTAGGAATCATGATCGCTCATAACCCCCTCCACGGATCCGGACAAGCGGGATTCCCGCATCCGGCTCTTGCCTTAGGTGAGGACGCCTATGCGTCGCAGGGGATAGGGATGACAGACGGTAGGCAGAGGCAGCCAGCGAGTGATGAGGCGCCGCATGCGATCCCAAAGGACGCGGCCTTTTTGGCTGCGCCGCGAAAGCGCGCGATGCCAAAGCCGTCCCACTTGGAATCGAAAAAGAGCCAGCGCCGGGTTGTTCATGGGCACTCCGTAATATCGGATGTGTCCACGCACCACCGCTTGCAACCACTTGCCTACTTCGGGGATGGGTGCATGCATGCGCCGCTGAAGTTCGGCTTTTACCTCGTTCAGCTTCGCCTGCAACCTTTTGCGAATCGTTTGCCGCAGCACCGTGAACCGTCCATTGCTCCTCTTCTTCACGCAGATGTGCGTAAAGCCAAGGAAGTTGAACGTCTCCGGTTTCCCTTCGCCACGCCACTGCCGTTGGTCGATCGCAAACGGACCAAATTCCAGCAGGCGCGTTTTCTCGGGATGCAGTTCCAGGTTGAACTTCTTCATTCGTTCCGTAAGTTCCGCCCGAAACTGATCGGCATCCGCTTTGCTGTGAAAGCCCACCACGATGTCGTCCGCGAAACGCACCACGATCACATCGCCGTGCGCGCACTTCTGACGCCATGCTTGGACCCACAGGTCGAATACGTAATGAAGATAGACGTTGGCCAAAAGCGGCGAGGCACTTCCGCCCTGGGGCGTCCCTTCTTCCGTGCGTATTCGTTTCCCATCCTCCAGCACGCCGGCGTTCAGCCATTTTTGGATGAGCCGCACGACGCGCCGATCTGCAACCCGGTGCTCGACGAACTTCACAAGCCATTCGTGGGAAAGCCCATCGAAAAAGCCTTTGATGTCCAGATCGAGCACCCAGTTCACTTTTCTCGTCAGCAGTCCCGTGTAGAGCGCGTCCAGCGCTTGATGCTGGCTGCGCCCTGGTCGGAACCCATACGAAAACCCGAGAAAATCCGTTTCGTAGATAGCGTTCAATACCTCGACCGCTGCGCGCTGGACGATTTTGTCTTCCAGCGCCGGAACTCCGAGCGGTCTTTGCCGCCCGTCGGCCTTAGGGATAAACACTCTACGCACCGGCTTCGCTCGATACGCTCCTCGCTTCAGCCTTTCGGAAAGATTCTGGAGATTCACCTCCAGTTGCTCGCCGTAGTGCCGCCACGTCTCCCCGTCCACACCGGGCGCGGCTTCCTTCTTCAATCGGAAGTAGGCCATGCGCAGTGTTTCCAGGTTGTAGATGTGGTGCAGAAGCGCTGTGAACCGCAACTTCTTATCCTTTCCTGCTGCTTGACGTACCCGCTCCAGCGCACTGAGCGCGTTGCTCCGGCTCGGAGTCCGGGTCGCGTTTTGCTGTCGCAGGTTCCCTTTGGCCAGCCCCCTTCCCTCCATCCCCTCCGCCGCCGGTTGTCCGTCGTTGTTCGGGGACTTCGTAGGTACTGTGGGGCTGTCCGACTTCCCAGGTCCGTTCGTCATCGGCGTACGTCCTTAGACTTCCCGATACGTCCCAAGGCAACTGCTGTCTTGGGCGAACATGGGATCTCCCGGTTCCCGAGCGAGGTGTCTGCGTACGTGCACGGGGTCTCTGACCGCGCGGGACTCTGGCACACCTCGCGATATCGGTGCACCCGATGGGGCCTTCCGCTTCTCCTTACAGCGTCGGCGTCCCGGAGTAATTGTCTTACGCGGCTGAATACCCGGCCCGCACGTCCCCCTGTCAACGCTTCGACGCTGCCCTTGCGAGCAGCTCCGCATGACTCGGGGCCGATGTGGGTCGCTAAACCACTTTCGTATGACTTTTGCATTCACTACACCTCGCCGGTTTTAACCGGCGCACAAGGAGAACCATCATGAAATACAGTAAGCCACACGTAGTGGAGGTCGGATCAGCAGTAAAGGTTATCGAGAGCAATCTCGAAAAAATCGACTGCGTGCTCGACAGTCCCAAGCCAAGCACCTCTTGCGCATACGAAACAGACGAGTAGGCTCGCCGGAGCGCCTGGGTGCCCAGGCGCTCCATCTCATTTGCAGTCGAACAAAGACTCCCTACCTCTATCGCGCCTGAGGCCGGCGAGTTGCATTCGAGGAGACGGGATGGTTCTCCTCGGACAAGAGGTTCCAGCGTGCATATTGGGCTGATTTAGCTGGATCTGGGTCTTCTTCCCCGTTGAGCCAGTAGCAAAACCAATCGACGGTTCCCTCTTGGGAGGCCAAGCGGTCCCACGGCCTTTCGAGAACGTGGGCTCCATATTTGCCACCAATTACTTCCAGTTCAACAGGCTTTCCCAAGATGCGTAGAGCCGAAAACCATTCCCATTCGCCCAGCAAGGACCGTTCCGAATCGAGTGCGGTGATGTGGACAGGTGTTTTCACTCGATCGATTCCGAAAGTCGGCGATTTTTCGACCCAGTTTTGCAGCGACATGCCCCAAGGCACTCCAGCATTGATCGCGGCAAACTCGGCGGCCACTTCCGCGCTGGCGCCAGAAAACAAAACGTATTGCGTAAACCCCACATCGATGCCGTCGGTAACAGAAGCAGCTGCGAAATGATGCTTTGCGTGAATCAATGCGTATTTCACGTAATAGGATGTCCGGCTGAATCCTAGAATCCCTACTCTGTTCGAATCAATCAGTCCGCATCGATCGAGATAATCGATAGCTCGGTCGTAGATTTCCGTCTGGGTGGCCGCTTCTTTTGGCGTGACGTGCAATCCTCTCCACCAGCCGAAGTCTACCGGCTCCTCCGCCTGAAGAACCGCAATTCCTCTTCCGGCCAGAGCCTGCGCCGCATACGCTGTCGTCCAGGGACCGTCGATCCAAAACCTATCCTTTGACCAGTGATGTGTTTGAATTACGAGGGGATAGCGTCTCCCCGCAACATAACCGACTGGAAAGTAGAGACCGCCTCGGATGGCGTGCCCATCTTCGGTATCCCACACGATTTCCTGCACTTTCCCAAACTCAAGATGCTTGAACTGAGGATTTAAATCGAACAGTAAAGCCCTTCTACGCGTCTGTGGGTCTAGGGCAAATAACTGAGGGGGAGTGTTCATACTTTCTTGCAAAATGACTTTCGGTTGCGACTTGAAGCTGCTCGGAGGTTCTGTCTCTTCCCAACGACCGTTGCGCTTTTCGAAGTACCGTTTTGGGTCTGCGCTGAACTCAGCTTCAGGCTCTTTTTGGGTCGCACTTCGAAAAATAAGACGATTGGTAAGTGGATCCCACTGGAGCAGCCTCGGTCGCCGGATGGGAATCTTTGTAATTTTCCCCGTCAGCGCCTCCACCTCCACGGTGAACGATCTCTTCTCCCGGTCGTTCCGTTCCTCTGCTTCCACTCCCGAGAGTGGAAGAAACGTATCTTCGAGTACAACTGAGTGACTGTCCGGTGCCCAAACGGCCCTGGTCGTTGCCGCGGGTGCCTCAAGCAATATTTGAATTTTGTGAGTAGCAGTATCGAACACCGCAAACTGCATAAGCTTCGACATATAGGGGAGCGTTTCTCCCTCCACTTTAGCGTGGAGACTTGGTTCGGTGTATCGGCGCCAGCCCTGAGGGGCCGCCACGATGAGCGGTATCAAAATTTGTCGGCCATCCGGGGAGAGCTCAGGTACCTCGTCAGGCGCAACCGTGGCGGGCAACGGAACACGCATCGCGGCGTCAGTGCTCTTCTGTAGGAAGAGTTCATTCTCCCCTCCTCCGACGGTCTGACCTCCCTTTCGTCCGGCGACCAAATCGCTGGGCCACTCGTCTGACACCACAAGTCCACTTCTGGTTGCCTTTTCATCCCAAATCTCTCGCGCCGGCTCTTCTGCAAGGTAGGCAATTGTGTCTGTTTCTCCGCTAACGCTGTAAGAGACAACGTTGGTCGGAGAATTCGTAAGTTTTCGAAGAATGCGCGTCCGGATATTGTAGGTATGCAGTTGTCGCAATTCGCCCGACTCCTCACCAAGAAAAGCGAGCGTTTTACTGTCCGGAAGCCAGCTCAAGCTGGCTATCGCATCACGATTCGATGACGAGGTCATTTTCAGCACCGCATCCGGAGCGGGAGATTGAAACATCGTTTTCGTAGCCCACACCAGGAGGGAGAATTCGTTCGTATTGTCTGAGATGTTTCCCTTGCGGAGTACCACAGCAAATTGGGTTCCGTCGGGCGAGAATTGCGCGGCACGCCAGGGGTCGGTGTCGTCCCAATTGGCACCCATCCAATAGTGATGGTCCCCCCACTTTGTCATTTCAACCATATCCCTGACGGTTACCGGTTGTTTGTCTTGCGCGAACCCTCTCTGCGCAACCAGGAGGCCGCACGCCATTCCCGTTACTCGAAGCCTCAGCAACAAAGACCGCCGTCCCATATGACAAGCGCTCCGAACCATGTTGTCTGATTTGGCTATACACGGCATGAGTGAGCCAACGGAAGACTTCTCAGAATGAGAGCCGTAAGCTGAACTGAAGGGAGCGTGGACCGCCCACTTGATAGAGTGGACTCAATATGCCGAGGCTGTTCGCTAGGGTTGCCGTTGCCTGACCGAAGGTGGCTTCGCCAAAATTGGCATTGATCAATCCAAAGTTGGGATGGTTAAACACGTTGTACGCCTCGGCACGGAATTGCAACTTCACTCGCTCGCCAATCGGGAATTCACGCCGAACGGCAACATCCATTTGCCACGCATCGAAACCCTGAACGAAATTCCTTGGCGCCGTCCCAATCCCAGCCTGCGGAACGGCAAATGCATTGGGATTCACCGCACGGCCTCCCGGGCAGCCCTGTCCCTGAGCGAGGTCGCCGAGTCCTTGGAGCGTCGAAGTGCACGTCTGACCGTACAGGTACAACGGCTCACCTCGAACCCGATCGAGGCCAGTATTCATTAACTGCCCGGTCGCCGGGTCGAGAATCGTCTGCCCATCGAGAGTTATCGGAAATGCCGTTCGTAGGGACAGCCGATCATCCAATCCCCAGTGATTCGTTACCGCGTTCCAAAATCGATTACCGCGCAGATTTGGCACATCGAAGGAGAAAGCCGTCGAAAGATTTTGCCGAATATCGAAATCGCAGTCTCCCCGTTGATAGCCGAACAAATAGTTTTGTGATCCAAAATCGATGCAATGCGACCAAGTATAGGAGGCCAGCGCCGTCAGTCCAGCATGAAGTCTACGGCGGAATTGCAATTGAAGAGCATTGTAGTCGGAGGTTAGCCCGTTTCTTGTGTAAATGAAGTCGTCGGGAACGTTTGGGTTGCCTGCCGCAACAGCGTTGATGATGTTCGTCTCAAGCAACCTTGCTGCGTGCGCTCCGACATATCCCAAGCTGATTGCCTGCGCATTTCCCAAGGCCTGCTCCACCGTGACATTCCACTCAAGTGTGTACGGGAGTTCTAAATGAGACGGATATGCGAATACACTGGTTTGGTAGGGCGGAATAGGAGGATTCACAATCGGAGGACTGGCTTCACCTGGAGGGAGCGGAAACGCCGAAGACAGGAAGTTATATGCCTCGAAGCCCGGTCCTTGGAAACCCTGTGATCCAAGTTGCTGGCCGGTATCGTAGAAAACACCAATCCCTCCCCGGATCACCCTTTCACGCCCTGGAGTTTTGCTTAGCTGGTAGGCCGTTCCGAAACGCGGCGCCAAGTTGAACCACGTGGTGCGCCATAGGGGCGTACCCTGCGGCGCGAGGCTCCATGTGGCGGGACTCGACCCCTCTACCGTATACGGCTTGAGTCCTCGGGTAACTCCAGGAGCGGGATCTACTTCCCAGCGAAGCCCCAAGGATAGGTTCCATCGCGACGTCACGCGCCATTCATCCATGGCAAAGGCGGAGAAGTTTTGGTAAAGCGGAAATGCCTGGACAACGCTCAAAGCCTCAACATTAGCGCTGTTCGCCAACACGCTCGCTTGGTCAAAGTAGTAGTAAAAGACTCCTGGATTCAGAGGAGTTGCGATCGGCGCCAGCCGACGATAGTCGCCCCCAAACTTAAGCTGATGTCGCCCCCACGATAAAGTCAGCGCGTCGATCAGGTTCCATTGTCTTTGAACCGCGGATTGCCGGAACTGTTCGATCGAAAGTACGTATCCCGCGTAGGCTATAAACGGGTTGATCGCCGCATCGGGTCCAAGCCCGGAAAGCTGCGCCAAATTAATGGGCGTGTTCCCTCCGAAATTGTCGATGACCTGGGAGGTGGTCACATCGTTGGAGCTATAGTTGAGACGAAATTCGTTTCCAACGCGACTCGTTAGAGCTCCGCTCACTCCGCCGGTATAGGTCCTTGCAACGTATCCCGTCGATTGCAGTTGGCTCGGGGTGTTCCCGGTTCCTGTTCCGCGGCTCTCCAAGTCGGAATTCGTTTCGCTAAATCGAAAAAACAGCCTGAGTTTGTCGTTCACGACATGGTCTATCCGGAAACTACCAGCATCGAGTGAACTGGGATTCGACCACCCCGCAATGAACTGCGCAACTCCATTCGCAGCGTCATCAGGTCCGTTCGCAACCGGGAACGCGTTTAGCACCTGGCTGAGCGGCGCTGGTGCCGCCGCCCGAAGGGCCGAGTCAGGTACAAAATTGACCGTTGCCGCCTGTGGCTGAACCAACCGCAATCCCTCGTAGGACATGAAGAGGAACGTTTTGTCTTTCCCCTCATAGAATCTCGGAACGTCGACAGGGCCTCCCACGGTACCCCCGAAGTCGTCTTGCCGAAGGGCTGAGCGGTTGGCACGGAAATAGTTTGTAAACCAATCGTTAGCGTCGAAAACGTCGTTTCGTAAATACTCAAACGCACTTCCATGCCATTGATTTGTTCCCGACTTGGTCTCGAAGACAAATTGGCCGCCCGGATTCCGTCCGTATTCTGCGGAATAGCTTGAGCTCTGAACACGAAACTCTTGCAGGTCATCGACTGAGACCAAGGCCTGCGTTGTCCCCAAAGCCGATGCCAATGGAACGGAACCACTTGCACCTGCATTGATAATCATTCCTGTGCCTGATGCCGCGCCGACGCCCGCACTCACGCCGTCCACCGTGTAATAGTTCGACTCCGGACGCTGGCCGTTGACGCTGAATTCTCCCGTTTGACCTAGCCCAGCTGATAGCGACGAATTCTGTGGCGTCTGCGTGACCGTGCCGGGGGTCAGGAGAATCAAGTCTTGGAAACTGCGACCGTTGAGGGGCATATTTTCCACGTACGAATGATCCACAACGGTGCTGACACTACCATCCGTCGTGTTAATCATCGGCGCTCCACCTTCAACCGTCACCGCCACAGAAGAAGCACCAATGGGGAGTGTGAAATTAAGCGACAACGCGTCTCCTACGTTCAGGATAATGTCGGGTTTAATGATGGTCTTGAAATCAACCTTGGATACCTGAACGCGATAGGGCCCTGGGGGGAGGCTCACAACCGTGTAAATGCCCTCGCCATTCGTCTTCGTTTCATACTGCACACGCGTCAGATCGTTCACGGCGATAATCTCCGCGCCGGGTATCACTTTGTTGTCCGGATCAAACACGATGCCGGTGATGGACGCGGTCGGAGATTGTGGCAGGACTTTGCTTCCAACGATGAAGAACAGCAGCAGGACTAAGGGCGGTAAGATTTTTCGCACGACAAGCTCCTGGCATTACGGATTCCGCGCCAACACCTGCATAGCCTGACGCTCCACTCCTTCGTCGTGTACCAGCGCCTGATCGGAAAAGCGGCGACAACGTGCGAAAACACTTTGGACACACCGCTGCGAATTCATTATTCACTGCGGCTGTAGGTACGGGTTGTTTTTTGGAAAGTGGCCACAATTGCGGCCACCCCTCGCGCTATGGCCTGTGGCCTAGGGCCTGACTTCAAGGGTGATTGGGGGCGACTTTCAGGTAGGCAAAAAGGAGAGGCTTACCGGTAGGTCGATCACTGCCGCCGTGCGGTTCAACCGTAACGAATACGGCATCGATCTGGTCGAGAGTTTTCTTGTCGTTGAATTTCAAGACCCAGCGTTTCTTCGAAACATTATCCTCGTAGAACATCCCGAGTTTGAGCGCCTGCTTCCAATCCGGCCCTCGTCGCCCCCAAACCTGAAAGCTACTCGCGTCCTCAAGTCTCGGCTGCTCCTTCAGATCATAGGCGTAAAAGATCAGGGATTTCCCTTTCGTGTAGAACACGCGCCCGAAGGCCTTTTGTGTTTCGCCCGTGCCTGCCACGTCGTGAACTTCAGCGACGTATAAATCGCGGGCGCCCATAAGTTCCCGGATGTCCCTGTCTTTCGCAAGCAACTCTTCTTCCTCGGCCCTGGATTGTTCTTGCCCCTGAAGCGATCGCGAGAGTTCCGCAACCTGGGCCTCGAGATTTGCCGCGCGCATGACATCTTCCGAGCGCTGTCGCTCGAGATCTTCGAGTTTTGCTTCTAGCACCGCCTTATCAGCCGCTGCCACCTGCTGGGCTAGATCGCGTTCCTCCGCGAGCTTCCTTTGCTCCTCGCTCTTGGTCCGCCAGGCGAGCTGCTCGCCCGATTGCTCTGCTTTTAGATCACTGTTTTCGCTTCTCTGCCGTGCGATTTCGCGTTCGAGCTCGGCGATGGCTTTGTTTCGCTCCGCTAGTTGAGCGTTGGCAGCATCGCGATCGCGACTGGCCGCCTCGAGGGTAGGTTCGAAGCTCGCCGGCGTGATGGCAGGCCTGACCTCCAACAACTTGCCCACCGCAACGCCACGATAGATCCCAGTCCGGTAAGCGACGATTCCGAGAGCCGTGCAGAGCAAAATGCCCGCAGCCATGGGCAGCCAGAAATAGTACCTTTCAAATCTGCGACGGAAATTTCGGCTCTGCCGGATTACGAGAGGAGAGAGCCAGGGCTCGGCGTCCGCCAGACGGCTCCGCGACTTCTTGTCTTGCTCGGAGAGCCTCTTGAGGAATAAGTTCTCGGCAGCATCTGCGGAGAACGATGGATTTTCCGCGGGAGTCTCGCCCTCCAGTTCTGGAGCGAGTGCGGGGATCACATGATCCACTACGGTCTCGAACTCCTTCTTCGCTTCACGACAGCCAGGACAGACGGCCAAGTGTTCCCGCAACCTCTTCTGCTCTTCCTCGGTTAAAGTGCCAGAAGTAGACAAGGCGCACAGTTTGAGGAACTCCGGGTGCGTTTCCGGGCCTGACCGCACGTCACCGTTCGGTGTTCCTTGCCCCGCTACCATGGTGTCTCTTGAACTCGCACTGCCATGCCCCAACTCAAGATCTTCCGGAGGTCTACCAACGTGGGAGGATATTACCTTATCACCCGTTCACGGTAGCCTCCATTTGATTCTTCAAGTGGCCACAATTGTGGCCACCTTGCGCACCTTGATTTCTATATGGCATCACCACCAGATTCGGGAAGTGGCTCCAATGATCGCCGCCCTATGCCCTCGGTAAATGCCTCCTCAGCTTCTCCAAACCACGATAGTAATAATGCCTCACGTTGCCGAAAGACTCTCCGCTTTTCGTCGCTATCTCTTCAAGCGAGTATCCCTCAAAAAAGTGAAGATGCAACGTCTCACGCTGCTGTTCGGACAATTCCGCAAAAGCCGTGCGCCATCCTTCTCTGCCGAAGTGCGCTTCGAGAGACTCATCGTATCCCGGGCCATCCCCGGCAAGAATACGATCCACCGTTTCTCCCTCCGGTTCAGGTGAGCGATAAAACTGCCGGCAGCAAAGATAGCGCCTGTGAGAGATGGCGCGCTGGTAGGTAATGTGCACGAGAAAGGAGCGGACCGTTCCTTTCGAAGGATCAAAGGTGGTGGCCCTTCGCGGCACCGACAGGAACACATTTTGTAGCAGATCGTCAGCCTCTTCCTTGTTCCGGAGGATTCTTTGTCCGACTGACCAGACGAGACGACAATAGCGCCGGAAGAGTAGACCAAGAGCTTCCTGGTCATCTTCGCAGATCTTCGCGATGAGCGCGTCATCAGTAAGCTCTTCGGACGGGGCGGGAACCACATCCTTATGCAAAGAATCAGCCTTAGCCTCCTTCTCTCGGCCGAGAGGCAAGGCGGGAAAGCGGGCGGCGGGGAAAGAGCTCGACATAGCTAGGCGCTCCCCAGCCCCACATATAAAGGATACGACTGCTCGAACCTTTGACAACCGCTCGGGAGACCCGTAATCCGTGTCCAGGCCCATTCTCCTCGTGTAAAACGCTCCGACATGCAAAGTGCTCCCGGGGTTAGGCCTTGCCCCGTTTCTCTCCCCTTTCGCGTGGGAGATCGCTCTACAGATGCATCAAGCGATCGACGTTCCCTCCGGTTCTGAGGTTGAAGTTGCCGGCGGTCTACTCCGAGCCGTTCCCCGCCCATCCGTGTGGGCGGGCCTTCCGCGACATCTTCTAGGCTTCGCGTGTGACCAAGCAGTTGCCTTTCGGCTCTCCCCAACATGCGCCTTTGTGCAATCGCGCTCTTTTGTCGGATAGAGGCCTTTGCGACGTGCGAGGCCTCTGCACGCAGTTCCTGGCCAAACCCCCTTCCTAGCAGCAAAAGACCACCCTCCTTATCTCGGAGAGGCGCGGCGAAGAACCGAACTGAAAGCAGAAAATTCATTTCACCCTTGTACTTCGTCCTCCCAACACTGTTCTCAACCAATCTAATTAATATTGTCGGTAACTGTCCCTTGGCCTATTGCCTACAGCTCAGCACGATGTTTTCACCATGGCCAAACGCCGCAAACAAATTCAACCGCGCTCGGGTGTGGAGAGAGCGTTTGGACAGGTGATACGACAGATCAGAAAAGAACTCGAAATTTCGCAAGCGGAACTAGAAAAGAGAACGGGGTTAGACCGCACTTTCATCAGCGACCTCGAGAGAGGAATCCAAGGGCCCGGGATTCGTACACTGTTTCGCATTGCTAAAGGGCTCGAAACTCCTGCCTGGGACTTAATCCACCTTACAGCGAAATCCTCCCTCTTTGCCTTCCCGCGAGGCAGAGATACAACCTAACTATATAGGCTATAAGCCTACATATCAAGATGAATTATAGGCTCAAGGCCTATTCCACGAGGATTTGTCTCCCAGTAATTTACGCATCGAGCGATCATGTCTAACCCAGACCGTCAGTGCCCGCCGGAATTGTTGAATTCCCAAGTCTTATTTGGACAAAATGTTCGCGCGGTTCGCGGTTCACTGAAAATTTCCAGGGAAGTCGCGGCCGAATTGGGCAGGAATTGATGCCGATTATCTAGGAGAGATCGAGCGAGGCGAGAAATGGCCAGCACTTTGGATGATCCGCGCAATTGCTCGCGCGTTTAAAGTATCGCCTGAAAGATTCTTTGAGTTCGAGAACGAAACAGCAAGCTCCTCAACTGCTATCGAGAAGTTCCAGCGAATCCTTGAGGGTCGCACTCCTAAAGAGGAAGACCAAGCTGTCCGTGTCATAAGAGCCCTTTTCGGGTCCTAACACAAATGCTCCCAGTGCGGTAAAGAAACCGCACAGGATGGACCCCGTCGTCTATTAATGCACCTCACCCTAAAAGAAGTAGGAACCGCCTGCACTCATGGAATCGCTTGTCCACGCGTTGAAGTCCGCAGGAGTTCGGTAACTTTCCGCACAGAGTGATCTCCCACTGCAGAAACCTGGAACCGGCATTGGAGACACCTGCCGTCGTCTCTGATCAGCAAAGCTTGTATCATCCTGGAGGGGATGTTAGCTTTTCCCGACCGGATAAATACGATCTCACGTCTCTACTCAGGACACTTGCATCCACTATGGCGCTTCTCGAGGATCTGATCAAAGACATCGCTGATCCGCGCCTGCGCAACCAGATAGCCTCCGAAGTCGGAAAGCTCAAGGCAAGAAAGAGGTTCGGGCTCGTCTTCGAGCAGCACTTGCCGGAAGTCGTGCAGCTGCCCGGCTTGCCGGTCAATCCCGGCAGCAGAGTTGCAAAGCGTGCCAACAGGAACGCCGGATTCTTTCTTGTGACCGGCATCGTGAACGGGAAAAAAGTCTCAATCATGCCGGAGAGCGGAGGGGCCGAAGAAGTTACTCCCAAGAACGAGCTGGTGGTGGTGAAGCGCTTCAGCGAACCCATGTACCCGGCGCTCGTTCCGGTCGAAGGTATCACGCGCGCACCGGGCAAGCCTTTCCATACGCTGATCAACGCAGATAATTTCCATGCGCTGCAGGTGCTCCTCTACTGCTACGAAGGCAGCGTGGATGCGATTTACATTGACCCGCCCTACAACAGCGGCGCGAGAGATTGGAAATACAACAACGACTACGTGGACCGGGCCGATCAGTACCGGCACAGCAAATGGCTGTCGATGATGAAGCGCCGCTTGGAACTGGCGAAACGGCTCCTCAAGCCGGACGGCGTTCTGATCGTCACCATTGACGAAAACGAGATCGGCCATTTAAGCATGCTTCTCGAAAGCATCTTCCCCGAATACCTGCGTCATATGGTGAGTGTAGTCATCAACCCGAAAGGCACGGGAAAACTCAATTTCGCGCGCGTGGACGAATATATTTTCTTTTGCGTCCCCGATCTTGGAAAAACCAGTGTCATCAAGGGAATCCCCACAGAGGCTGGCATCACCGGAGCCCCTGGCGAAGGCGCGCTGTTCTACCCGTCGTCCCAGCCCAAACGCGAAGGCATGGAAGGGGAGGAAAAGGGTGAAGACACGGAAGAGGAAGAGAACGAGAACGGAAATGGCGATGATGAAATCGACATCGAGGAAGTTGAGGATGCGGATATGCCGTTTCCCCCGGAGGAAATCGGCGAATGGGAATTGCGGCATGCCCGCCGCCGCGGCAGCGAGTCGAGCTACCGCCACCAGCGGCAGAACCAGTTCTACCCGATTTACATCGACGTGAAGAAGAAAAAGGTGGTGCGCACCGGGCCACCGCTTTTGCCTCTCGAGAAACATCCGACAGCCGAGAAAACGAACGGCCTGCTCAAGGTCTGGCCCATCGACAAGGACAAGAACGAGCGCTGCTGGCGCTTCATTTCACCGAAGATGCAAGAACTGATTGACGCGGGCCGCGTCCGGCTCGGAAAGTTCAATGCCGCGACCAACAGCTGGACGCTCAACATCTGGGAGCGCAAGCCTGAATCGAAAAAGCTCAAGACGGTCTGGTGGAAGAAGTCGCATGACGCCGGCACGCACGGCACGACGCTGCTGCATACCATTCTGGGCCGCCGAGCCAGTTTTCCGTTTCCGAAGTCGATTTATTCCGTGGCCGACGCCTTGGCGGCCGTCGTGCGCACGCGGCCGGACGCGCTTATCCTCGATTTTTTTGCGGGCTCGGGTACGACGTTGCAATCCACCTGCATGCTGAATACGATTTACGGCGGTCAGCGGCGATGCGTCCTCGTCACGAACAATGAAGTTGATGCCAAGCGGTCGGCGCGACTGGAGAAGGACGGCGTAGAGCCGGGCAGCGTCGAGTACGAAAAACACGGCATCTGCGTGTCCGTGACGTGGCCGCGGGTCCAGGCGGTGTTGACCGGCGAGCGCAGGAACAAATCCAAATTGCCGGGACGATACCTCGACGGCCGGGCGATGAGCCTGGGCTTCGAGGAAAACGCTCAATACTTCAAGCTCGATTTTCTCGATCCAGTCGATGTCGGGCGCGGCGAGCGCTACGAAGCCATCCTGCCGATCCTGTGGCTGATGGCCGGAGCCGCGGGCGAACCGGAGCTCGCCAAGGGCTCGGGCAAATATCATTTTCCTAAAGGCAGTCCCTTTTGTGTGCTGCTCAAGGTGAATCACTTCAAGGAATTCTCGGCAAAACTCGCGGCACGGCCAGACATCTCGCACGTCTTTCTGGTGACGGACTCGGTCGAGGCGTTCTACGAAATGTCGGGCCAGCTCGGACGCCGAAAGCGATCAGTGCAGCTCTACAAATCCTATCTCGACAATTTCAAGATCAATCTGGAGCCCCGTAATGCGGATTGAGCCCAAGGACTTTCAGGACGACGCGGTCCACCGGCTCGCCGAGAAATGCCTGAACTCTAAGGGTACAAACCCCGTCTCGCCGTCGAAACAGCTCCAGTGAGACAACATCGCTATTGACTCTGATCACGGCCGACGCGTAGCATCCTAACGGAAGCGTAACGGTATCATTGCCTAACGCCTCAGTATGACTCCGAAGCACACGGCCGCCGCGAACCGAATTCACTCCAATCCGGATTTGAACGATCCGTTGTGGTTTCTCGTTAGCTCTCTCCTATTGCTCGCCGTCGCCCTCCTGCTGGTTATTGTTGCGTTGAGTGACCGTGCCTATGCTTCGAGTCTTTTCGCCCCTATGCTAACGGTCCTCATGGCCTCACTCGGCTTTACTGCCTTTCTCCAGGTCCGCTCTTGGCACTTGGGTCGTAGAGGATTTCAGGCCACGGAATCACAATTTACGTCGATCTACCTGCATGCCCTCGATGGCATCCTGATTCTCAACGATGAAGGCATCTGCCTCGACGCCAATCCCGCCGCTTTCGCACTTCTCGGTGCGCCACCTGCTGTGCTTCTCGGACATTCCTTTGCGCAGTTCTACGCCAACACCGACACGTTCGAGCTCGAGTGGCGCAGTTTTCTCGAACAATCCTACCGGAAAGGCCCGGCGCGGCTCTTTCGCCCAGATGGTTCGAGGGTGTTCGTGCACTTCACCGCGACAGCAAACTACGTTCCTGGGCGTCACGTTGTCATTCTCTGCGACACGACCGAACGCATCCGGGCCCAGGATTCTCTACGCGACAGCAACGAACGCCTTCAACAGATGGCCGACAACATCCTGGAAATTTTCTGGCTTCTTGATGCTTCAACAAAAAAGGTTCTTCAGGTCAATCGCGCCTATGAAACGATTACTGGCCGTTCTATCGAGAGCCTTTCGCAAAATCCCACCTCTTACGCCGACGTGATTCATGCAGACGATCGTGTTCATGTGCTCGGGAAGCTCGAAGAAGCCACTTGCACGGGACTTCTCAACGAAGAATTCCGTATCGTCCGTCCCGATGGGGAGATTCGCTGGGTCTGGCTCAATGGATTTCCGGTGCGGCGTCACGGCGGCGCGATCCATCGATTGGCGGGCACGATTCAGGACATCACCGCTCGAAAACTTGCGGATGCTCAAATAGCCAAACATTTGGCAGACGCGGAAGCCGCTCGCGATCAGGCTGATGCAGCTCGTGCGGAGGCTGACGCCCTCCGCAAAGCCACGATGGCCCTCACGCAGAACCTGCGGATGGACGTGGTGCTCGATACCTTGTTGGCTTGCGTTTTCGAGATCATACCCTACGAACGGGCGAGCGTGATCCTCACGGAAACAGACGGGCGTTTGTTCGTGGCTCGCGAGTCACCCGCTGCCCGGACGAGAACGGTCATTACTCTCGAAGCGAGTGAGAACGTGTTCTTGCAGCGCGTACTCGTCGAGCGGAAGAGTGTGCACTTGAGCGACACGCGCGAAGAAAACGATTGGCGCGACACCAAGGCGCTGATTAAGATTCGCGACTGGATCGCAGTGCCCCTCGTCGTGGGCGACTCGGTTCTCGGATTGCTTTCGGTTAGCGAGTCTCGACCACGAAGCTTTACGACCGAACATTTTCGTCTCGCCAAGTCCCTGGCATCCCTGCCGCCGTGGCCATTCACAACGCACGGCTTTACGAGTGGGCGCAGATTTACGCCGCCGAACGCGAGAGTCTACTGAAAAAAGCCCATTCGGCGCGTTCGTCTGACCCCGCCGGACGCGACGGTTTTCTCCAATGACCATGCGGTTTTGAACGGTTCTTCGCAGTTGTTGCGGAGCTTCAGGCGAGATCTATCGTCTAGCCACGGAGGAACCGTTTTGTCTGTTTTCTATTCCTTGCATGCAGTTTCTTCCTCGACCATCTTCCGAAAAGCCAGCTCCGCTTTGGACGGGCTGTCAAATTCGCCGCCTTCGTATCGGTTCTTCATCTTCGCGAGAAGCCTTTCGATGGCGCGTTGGCACGCCGCGCTCTTTCCCGTTTTGAGAACTTTCGCCAGGCGATTCAGAAACCCACTATCCATGTTGGAAGTATATCCGTCTTGTCTTCGCTGGCCACTCCGATAACGGAGGCTTCAGATGCAGGCGGCGCGTTTAGGCCGTAGCGGAGGGAGTGGCCAGCGCCGGAGTCTTAGGCAACTGTCGACCCGACAGTATCTTAGCGATACCGTTGCGGCCGCCGTCTGCATTACTTCGGACTTGCCCGCGATAGGACAAAAATCTGTAAGTGCTGCTGACCAACGCGTAGTGTGTCGTCGCTCTTAATGTCAACGTCGTTCTTAGTTGACAATTACTGACAGGGCAGCAGATGATGCCAGCGGCGCATGTAGGGTGCATCGGCGCGTCGCCGAAGGGCAATGCCCACCTACGATCCCATCGTGGAGGCCTACATGCCCAATCTAGAAAACCTGAAAAAGCAAGCCAAGCTCATACTGCATTGGCATCGTGAACGGCACTATCCCGTCGCCGCACAAATCCGCGGGCTTATGCCTCGTTTCTTGAATATGTCCGATTCGGAGATTCTTGCGGCGAACTTTAAGCTCAGCGATGCGCAAGAAATGGTCGCAAGACAGCACGGCTTCGATAGTTGGCAGGCCCTCAAAGCTGGACTCTCCGGCACGTCGCGCAGAGTGAACGGGTCGCCATCGAAAGCGACGATTGTCTGCGCAGAACCGCAACTGTTCGTCACCGATATCAAGAGATCATGCGAATTCTTCCATGAGAAGTTAGGCTTTTCGCTCGTATTCAGTTACGGCGACCCTCCCTACTACGCACAGATGGGTCGCGACGCAGCGCGTCTCAACCTTAGGTATGTCGAGGGTCCCGTAATCGAGTCGACGGTCCGCAATCGTGAGGAACTACTGTCGGTATCTATGACCGTCGCTACGGCGGACGAGATCAAGCTATTGTTTCTTGAATTTAAGTCGGCTGGGGTTACCTTTCACCAGACACTGAAAAAGCAGCCTTGGGGCGCTAAGAATTTCATCGTCAAAGATCCGGATGGGAATCTGCTGTTGTTTGCCGGGCCCGCAGACTAGCAGCCACCAAGCCGAAGTGTTATTGATCGCTGTCTCTCGCCACCCTCGACGCTAGGTGTTACTTCTTGTCCGATGACCTGAGTTGCGGTTCTCCGGCAATGCCTATCGCTGTGTCATCATCATCCCAGAAGAACAACATGGGTATCGGTTTTGTTCTTTTAATCTGGGCGGTAGTTGGCATTGCGCTTTCCGGTGCAGGGGCACTCATTTTCGGTTTGTCAGCGGCATATCTGACACGCGGAGCACTGGATGGCCGCAAGAGGTTGATTCTGACAGCCAGTCTGCTCCCATTGGTTTGCCTAGGATGGGCGGGCGCTGTTTTCATCTTCCAAGCAGTTATCAATGAAACTGTCCTCCATCGAGACCCCGGGCTAGGTGATGCGTGGGAATGTCCTCTGCCCAACGGCTATTCGCTGTTGATGATAGATACGACGGATCGAGGATGGGTCTATAACCCCAAGACACAGTCTGACGGAGGAGTTGGTGAGCAGGAAGACGCTGTTGGAGGCGTAAGAAAAGTTCAGGTGTCGGGCCGATATGTCCTTGGTGGCTCCGATAGCCGGCCCATTGAGCAATCTGTGAAAAATCCAGAGCAGGTGGATTCCTATTTCCTCCTGGACACTCAAATCGGAAGACACGCGAACTTTCCAAGCCACGGTGCTCTCCGAGCAAAGGCGCAAGAATTGGGCATCACTCTAAACCTTCAACCCATTGCTGACGTCTATGGCAAATACAGATTTACCTGGTTTGAAGTCTTCGCCCGCCTGCTGGCGTGCCTACCTCCGCTTGTAGGTGCACTCCTCCTTGTCAGATGGGTGATTCGTGTGCGAAAGGCACGCGGCATTTCTCTAAGCCCCGCCTGATGAGTTGGAATCGAGACGCTCGCCGAGTTAAATGCGGTCGCTGGCCGAAACGGTCTCGAACCGTTCTTCACTTCTCTCTGACTTCTGCACTCTTGTCCTTGCACGATTTAATCGCTACCGGTCCGAACTGCTGAGCTCAGTCACAAACGACTGACGCCAGCCGTGAGCGATCAACCGCTGGAGAGAAGCCGGGATTTAATGCTCCGAACGATTATTTTGTGTTACGCTCAGCCGCCTACCGACGGAACTCGCCCTTCCAGGGATGTAAAAACACTAATCGCCAGGTCCGTGGACGGAAGAATCCAAAATTACTCCAAACGAGGACACCATGACCCAAACCACTGGTACACAACGAAGCAGCGAGCAAGCAGATGCTATTCGTCCGTTTCAGAAAGTGAATTTTCCAGAAGAGGAACTCACCGAATTGCGTAGGCGCATCAAAGCGACAAAGTGGCCTGAACGGGAAACCGTTGCGGATGCTTCGCAAGGCGTGCAGCTTGCGACGCTTCAGGCGCTGGCGCGTTATTGGGCGACCGATTACGACTGGCGCATGTGCGAGGCAAAACTGCAGTCCCTACCGAACTTCCTCACCGAGATCGACGGACTGGACATTCATTTCATTCACGTCCGTTCGAAACACGAAAATGCGTTGCCGCTCATCGTTACGCATGGATGGCCCGGCTCGATCACCGAACAGTTGAAGATCATCGATCCGCTAACCAATCCCACCGCACACAGCGGAAATGCATCCGACGCGTTCCATATCGTGGTTCCGTCGATGCCCGGCTATGGCTTTTCCGGCAGGCCGGCCACGACCGGGTGGGACCCCGCCCACATTGCGCGTGCCTGGACCGTGCTGATGAAGCGCCTCGGCTACAACAAATTCGTAGCGCAAGGCGGCGATTGGGGTGCAGTCATCACCGAGCTGATGGGTGTGCAAGCGCCTCCGGAGTTGCTCGGCATTCACACCAACATGCCCGGCATCTTCCCGGCCGAGGTCGACAAGGCTGCTTTTTCAGGAGCGCCGGCGCCATCGGGTCTCTCCGCCGACGAAAAGGTCGCTTACGAGAGTGTACAGTTCGTCTATCAAAAGGGAATCGCCTACGGGTACCAGATGGGGCTGCGCCCTCAGACGCTTTACGGAATCGCTGATTCCCCTGTCGGCCTGGCGGCTTATTTCCTTGATCACGACGCGCGCAGCTACGAGATGATCGCGCGTGTCTTTGCCGGAGGCAGCGAAGGCCTCACACGAGACGACGTCCTCGACAACATCACGCTCACTTGGTTGACGAATACGGCGCTCTCGGGGGCTCGTCTCTATTGGGAAAACAAGGGTTATTCGTTCTTCGGCGTCAGAGGCGTCGTTGTCCCGACCGCCGTGAGCGTTTTTCCCGACGAACTCTATCCTGCTCCACGAAGCTGGGCGGAACGGGCGTACCCCAAGCTCATTCACTTCAACAAGCTCCCCAAGGGCGGGCACTTTGCGGCCTGGGAACAGCCGCAACTCTTCTCCGAAGAGGTTCGCGCGGGATTCCGATCGCTTCGATAGAACGTGAACCCGACCTCGTTTCTCGACAGCTGGGGCTATACAACTGGGCGGTGTTGTCATTCATGACGCCGCATCTCGACATAGCAGTGAAAACATCGCCCGCAGCACATGGCTCGAAGACGTCCAAGACAGGCTGGGCATGCCCCGGATGATACCGTGTTCGACTACGACGCCGCTTCGCATAGCGGTATCCGCCCAAATCATTCGAAGGAGAGTTTGAGAATGGAAGACCACCCTAGTTCAATCAAGTTTCTCGGCAACCATCAATGCCCCAATCGAAAAGGTCGATATTCCGTCCTGGTGCTTCACGCTGCCCGAGTCTGAGTACCAGGCGTGCTCGCCGGCCGGCGTATGTCGATCAATGTCGAAGTGCTCGGCGGGAGCATGATGGTTCAGCATTTCGGAAGAGATGATCGACGCCGCTCTAGAAATCAATTTGCCCAACTATACGAAGGCGATCGTGAGCACGGATGAAATCCTCCCGTCGATATTTCTTGCAGGAAGACCGTCAGAAGAGCTCGAGACAGTCTAGAAGTAGCAAATCACAAATCCAATCAAGGAGACTCTTAAGATGACACCGCATCAACTATCGATTGCGCGCGAGAATGCAAGCCTGTGGCGGGTTACCTTCAATAACCCGCCAATCAACATGTTTGTTCCCACAACGATCATCGAATTGGGAGCGCTAATGACCGACCTCGAGGCGGACCCGTCCGTGAAGGTCGTAGTGTTCCAGTCAGCGAATCCCGATTTTTTCATCGCCCATCTCGACGTATCCAAAGCAGCTGAACGGCCAGAGGTGCTGGGCCTTTGGCGCGACTTTGTGCTGCGCCTCTCGTCCACGCCAGTCGTGAGCATCGCCAAGATTCGCGGCCGCACGCGCGGCATCGGTAACGAGTTCGTGCTGGCCTGCGACATGCGCTTCGCCAGCCGGAAAAGCGCCCTATTCGGCAACCCCGAGGTCGGCGTCGGACTGGTCCCGGGCGGCGGAGCGCTGGAATGGCTCCCGCGCTTGGTCGGCCGCTCGCGCGCACTTGAGATCGTGCTCAGCGGCGACGATTTCGATGCTGATATCGCCGAGCGCTATGGCTGGGTGAACCGCACGCTGGACGATGACCACCTCGACTCGTTTGTCGATGCGCTCGTCCGGCGTCTGGCCTCGTTCGACCGTGAAACACTAGCCGCGGCGAAGGCCCAGATCAACCGGTTCGGGACGCCGACAGCTGCCGAGCTTCAGTCGAGCAACGACTTGTTCTTCCCACTGCTGGCCTTGCCCGGTGCACAAGCACGCCGTGCCAAGATCCGCAATGTCGGTTACGGCGTTCCGAGCGACTTCGAATTGAACTTCGGCCGCTACCTCCCTGCGCTCGGGCGGGCGGACGACGATGAAACAGATAGCTCCAAATCCGCGTAGACGGCTACGCTGGGTTGCTGGACGAATCGGCACATGAATGCGACACCGCGTTCGAATCGAGCACCATTGTGGAACCTGTTGCGACGCCGTAGGCGGCGCGCTTAGGCCGAACTGGAGGGAGTGGCCAGCACCGCGGGCTATGGCATGATGACGACTCGAGCGCGTTGAGCGCGCTCCCAAGCATCCCCGATTTCAGCAAGGGGAACTTGTTCAGTCTCGATGCACAGTTTGCCGCCGGCGGCCTGTACCATAATCTGTTGGAACGCTTCCACAAGGATAGTAGGCGGAGGAATGCCAGCAGTCCCGAGGATCGTCAGCGCTGTGCTGCGCAGCACGGCGGCGCGAAGTGAGATCGTCGGCCCCGCAGATTCGCCCACTTGAACAAGCCGAGTCTCCGTTTCCACAGCAGCAAATTCTGCACGCGTGATGGCGGCGAGAAGCGCCTCAGTCGGGCGGCCCCAGACGTAATCAATGATGACCTGGAAGCCGGTGGCGCCTGCTTCCCTCGCGAACGCTTCGGTAAGACCCTCCTGCTGGTTATCCAAGCGAATGGTCGCATCGGCGCCGAGGTTGTGCAGCGCACTCAATACCTGTTCATTGCGTCCCGCGGCGATCACACGTCCGGCACCAAGGAGTTTGGCTATTTGCACGGCAAGCTTTCCAGTGACTCCGGTCGCGCCGAGGATCAAGACCGTTTCGCCGGCGACGAGCTTTGCGCGATAGTTGAGTGAGAGCCAAGCGGACACGCCGGGATTGGGCAGGGCCGCTGCAACTTCGTCCGCCACGCCCTCGGGCACTGGGAAGCACTGCGATCGGCGGACTACAGTGCGCTGTGCCATCGCACCGTATGGTCGGCGAGGTCCGCCGAAGAACACCCGAGTTCCATCGTCGAGAAGTCCAACTCCATCAATGCCGCACACGACGGGCAGTTCGCTGGGGCTGGAATAGTGCGAGCCACCAGCTATCTGTTTGTCGACAGGTTTTAGCGCTGCGGCGCGGACGTGCACGATCACTTCGTCTTCGCCCGGATCGGGATCAGGAAACTGCTCGAATCGAGGAGGTTTCCCAAGCGTGTGTAGTACGGCAGCGTTCATCGGTGGCTTCCATGGTCTTGCCACTGCATTATGCCATCGATCACGGATTGACGATGACGATAACGCCTGCTCCATTGCGACGCGACAGTCACTCTCACGGGCCCTTCGCAACGAGAGTATCACCCGATTTGTGTGAGGGCGCGTCATGATTTGCCAGTTGCGTCAAGATGAACATCTTGTTCGTCTTGACGCCCCAGAAGTCCGCCGGGTCATTGAGGTGCGCATCGGTGAACCCGGAGTACGCGCCATCGCAGTAGTCGAACGCGCCCTTCAGGTAGGCCATGATCTCGGCCTTCGAGCCCTTCATGGTAGCCGTGGCGGGGCGCGCTTCGCCCTTGGCGTTTGAACACAAAATGTAGGATATATCCGCCACATGATTCAGGATCTCGGCAAACGAGCGAACGTCCTTCGTCGGCCGGTAGCTGTATTTGAACTCTGGCATCGCGGCCGCCGACTTCATGATCTTGTCCTGCATATTGCTACGAAAAATGGATATCGTCGTGGCCAGCGGATTCGGCGCCGCGATCGGATGATGCTACCCAAGACCCGGAACTCTGAGAGTCTGCGGAACTACGCACACGCTAGTTCGATGTTCCGTTTTTGAGCGTAGTTCATTTTATTAAAGTATTCCCCCAGCGCGGTGTGCCGCTCTGGGCTTCTGTTAACCATTCTGTGCGTCAGGCGTTATACGTATAAGACAACGAAGCGCAGATTCAGCGTGGAGGCCCGGAACAAGGGGGTAGCCAACCATGAATACCGAAATTGTAGTATTCCCGATTCTCCTTTTTCTTGTTGGGTTCGTTGTTTGGACCATTTTCTCGACCATCCGCCGCTACAAAACCACTAAACTGCAGGCGGGCCTGCAGACCAAACTCCTCGAAAAGTTCGGCACAGGACAAGAATTGCTTGCTTATGTGCAAAGCGACGCAGGAAAACGATTCTTGGAATCGTTGACGGTGGAACAGCGGACACCTTACGGGAGAATTTTAGGCGCGGCGCAGGCTGGCGTCATCCTTGTACTCCTGGGACTCGCGCTTTTGTTCTTGCGCGGTCGAGTCGCTGCTGCGGATGAAGGATTCCTCGTGTTCGGCACCATCGTTCTCAGCCTGGGGATCGGCTTTGGAATTGCGGCAGCGCTGTCCTACTTCCTTTCGAAAACGTTCGGGCTGCTGGACGAGAGCGTTGACCGCCGCCCCTGATCCATGCGTATTTTCTCCCAGGGCCGCTCGGCGAGCATCGAGCTTTCGGAGCCGATGGCTGATTCGGTTGCCAACGCGGCGGACCGGCCGAGCGTGAACCAGGATGACTTTCGCGTCTTCTACAGCCGGACGAACCGTCCGCTGTGGGCGTATCTTCTGCGGGTATCGAGACGCCGTGATGTTGCTGACGACTTGCTTCAGGAAAGCTACTGTCGTTTCCTGGCGGCCAGGCTGCCGGAAATGGATGCGGCAGAAAGCCGGAGTTATCTCTTCCGGATTGCGACAAACCTTTTGCATGATTGCTGGCGCGATAAGCAATTCGAAGTTGTTGGGCCAGCAGATCAATCGCGGGAAGACGATCCGGAGATGCGGGCGGATGTGCGCCGCTGTTTTGAGCGATTAAAGCCGCGGGAAAGGCAATTGCTTTGGCTGGCCCACGTGGAAGGCTTCGATCACAAAGAGATTGCTCGTCTCACCGGACTGCGTGTGGCAAGCGTGCGTGTGTTGCTGTTTCGCGCCCGCGCGCAACTTGCCGCCGCTCTGCGTCATCCTTCGCAACCAGAAGGAAAGGTTTAGGGTATGAATCGGCTCTATTGTGAGAAAGAAGCGGAAATGATCGCTGCCATGCGCTGCCGCGCTTTGGCCCCGGAGCTCGAAAGACATGCCAACACTTGCGACATTTGCAGTGGCATTGCCGCAGTATCGAAATTCTTGCAACCGCAGGCGGAGGTTGCACCGGTCCTGCCGGACTCTGACTTCCTCTGGTGGAAAGCGCAACTGGCCAGCAAGCAATTAGCAGTGGAACGAGCCACGCGATCGATTGTCCTGGTCCGGAGAATCGCGTATTGCGGCATCAGCGCGGCAGTCTTGTGGCTCGTGTTTACCCCAGAACACCTCGGGTTAATCCTGGCCACTCTTTCGAAGTATGAGCTTTGGCCGTCCAGTGCTTTGGGCCAAAGCGCGCTGTTCATGGGCGTCGCAGCGCTTGTCTTTACGCTCCTGGGTTCTTTGTACTTGGCGCGTTTGGAAAAGTAAATGGTAGTGCTAGGCTCCAAACAGACCAGCCCAACCAATACGCCGAGCTACACCCTGGCGTTTTTCGATAAATACCTTAGAGGCATGAAGCCGGCGCTGCTGGACGAGCCGCCTACAAGCGAGTTTATCGAGGCGGTACAAAGGTTCGAGCCAGCCAAGTTTCCGTGCCCAACTTGCGGGAACGTTACTCAAAAAGCGAGGATTGCTATCCGATTCGCAGCGGATGAACCACGCACGATCCTTTCATGCTCCAGAGTCTGTGGAACAGTCGACCGTTCCTGGACCATATCCCACGGGAGCATCAATGATCCAATGGTTGGCGAGATCAGCGACTCCGTGGCGCACTTTGGACCGCACTTCCCGAGTATATTTGCCACAGCAATTCAGCGCTCTCCTCCGAGCGGCCGCTCGATTCGAGTCTCCCATCCTCGAATCCGCGGTGACTCACGGATTGTGTTTTGGTTTAGCTGGCCACGGCATGGCTAAATAAAATCGTCGACCCTTGCAGTTCAGTAGGCCAGCCTTTTTCTGCCGTTCACTTTTTCTGGGCACTGCTTCGGGCCAAATTCCTGCGCCCGACACCTTCACGCCTTCTGCTTTTCCGTCTCCTCCCAAAAAATCTTCTGAAACCCCGCCGAAGATTTATTGTGCCCCTCCCGCAAAAGCAGTGGCTTGGTTTGGGAGCAGCGGCCACTCGCTTTTGGGTGCCCCAGAAAAATGGGGCACAAAAGGGAGATATTTTTCATGTCCTACTTATATGTTAAGTGGAATAGCTTCGCCCTCTGGTCCGCTCGCCAACGGTTGAGTCATTAGAGCACGTACGCGGTTTCTTTGGCCCTTACTGTTGTCTCTCAAAGTTAAGACTCTCGTGGTCCCGCTTTTGACAATCAGTAGGAGAAGTGTATTCTTCCTCTTGATACTCAGGAGGAATGCGTGCAATCTGGCAAGCCGAGTGATCTCGTTCAAGGCACCCTGGACATGCTCGTTCTGAAAACACTCGCGCTCGAACCCATGCACGGATATGGGATCGCCGTCCGACTCGAACAGATGAGCAAGGGTGTTTTCCGCCTCAATGCAGGTTCGCTGTTTGTCGCCTTTCAGCGGCTGCAACGAGCGGGGCTGATCAGAAGCGAATGGAAAGCCACCGAGAATGGCCGGCGCGCAAAGTACTACGTCCTAACAGACCAGGGACGCAAGAGGCTCAATAGCGAAACACGAGAATGGGGAAGGCAAGTGGCGGCGATCGCCAGAATCTTGGAGACGTCATAAGCGAACCATGTCGCTGCTGCGAAGCATTGCGGTCGGACTCCGATCATTGTTCGGAAAGGAGCAGGTCAGCCAGGAGCTGGACGAAGAACTAAACGGCTTTCTGGAGATGGCAGCCGAAGAAAAGATGAAGCAGGGTATGAGCCGGAAGGAAGCGCTTCGAGCGGTACGTTTGGAAAGGGGGAGTCTCGAAGTCACAAAGGAGGTGGTCCGCCGGCACGAAAGCTTATAATCTGCCCCGAGTCTCCCAGGTATGCATCGCCCTTCGACGATCTCTGCCACAGAAGCGTGGCTAACTCTCCTGTTCCTTGTGCTTGTGTCAGATCTGGCCTTTCGCTCGCTGGTCCCTCCCGCCGCCGTTCCGACCTTTGCCCCAGCGAGTGACTTTTCCGCCGAGCGGGCGTTCAAGCACTTGGAGTTCATTGCGCGCGAGCCGCATCCGACCGGCTCGATCGCAAATTCGCGCGTACGGGATTATCTTGTGGACCAGCTCAAATCTTTGGGTCTGGAACCGCAAATACAGAAGGCTGTAGCCGCGACCTCATTTGACATCGGAGGGGCGCCCTATGGCTCGGGCCTGGTGCACAACGTGACAGCGCGCGTAACCGGCAAGAACAGCACTGGCGCGGTGGTGTTCATGGCGCACTATGACTCCGTAGCGACCGGTCCGGGGGCAGGCGACAATGGCTCCGGAGTCGTAACACTGCTCGAAACGTTGCGCGCTTTGCGAAGCAACACGCCGCTGAGAAACGACGTGGTGTTCGTTTTCAGCGATGGCGAAGAAGACGGAGGCCTTGGGGCACGAGCGTTCGTGGATGAGAATCCGTTGGCCAAGGACGTGTCAGTCGCGGTAGTAGCGGATAGCAGCGGTTGTGGGCGAGTCGGTCTAAGCGTGTTCGACCAGCACAACGGCTGGTTGGTTCGCGAATTTGCTAGTGTCGTTCAGCGCCCACTCGCGGCGTCCATTACTGACGCACTCGGCAAACTGTTCGGCGGTTTTGCCATGGGTGATCACTTGTTGTTCTGCCAGCGAGGTGTGCCGACTGTGGGGCTCAGTGCCGGGGGTTGCCAAACCGTGTACCACACCCCTGAAGACAAGGTCGGGAATATTGATCTCCGCACACTGCAGGACTTGGGCAATTATGCAGTTCCCTTGGCCCGCAGGTTCGGTAACGCGGACCTCAAGCACATTCGGCAAGATGAAGTGATCTATTTCCCATTCTTCAGATTCACGATTTTCTATTCGGCCCAATGGGTGGGTCCTCTCACCGTTGTGACTTTGGTTGCTCTTGTCGCTGTCGTGCTGGCCGGCCTGAAACGGAAAATCCTCACTGGGCGCGGCTTGGCATTGAGCTTTTTGCTTTGGGCAGTCGGGGTGATCGTGGCTGGTGCCTGCAATGCTCTTCTTTGGTGGACACTTCGGTCACTGCACCTGGTAAATTCATCGTTCACCTCCGCGTATAACGCACAAGTTTATGCGATCGCCTTTGTGGTACTGGCGAGCGCTATCGTCTCAGGGATGTATGCCGCATTCTGTCCGAGGATTGGACCGCAGAACTGTGCTGCCGGAGCATTTCTCTTCTGGGGCGCGATGATCGTTGTGACGCAGGTCTTCGCACCGGCTGCAACCTACCTCGTTGTGTGGCCTCTGTTGTTCGCCCTGCTTCCTTTGGGGTACGCGTTCGCATGGGATCGGGGTGATTCCCCTTCACTGAGCGTCGCAAAACTTGTTTTTGCGATTCCGGCCATTACTTTATTTGTCCCGGTAATCGGATACTTATGTATTGCGACGGTAAATCCTGGGCAGAATCTGGTCATTGCCGCGATTCTGACGGCGGTTTTGGTGGTTCTGTTGGCGCCGCAAGTTGAGGTGATGGTGGGCCGCAGCCGAGGATTCTTGCCTGAAGCCTGTGCGCTGGTCTCGCTTGCGTTCATCTTGCTCGGAGCCTGGAGAAGCGGTTACGACGCCCAACACCCGAAGCCTGACAGCATTTCTTACTGGTTCGATGCAGATTCGGCGAAGGCGTCTTGGATCAGTTTTGACGAGAAATCCGATGATTGGACCACCCAGTTTTTAACCAGTCACCCGCAAAGCGATACCGTCAGTATCTTTGCCACAGCGGGTGGTGATGCTGTCTTGAAGGCGCCCGCTCCGGCGCTGTCACTCCCTCTGCCTCTCATCAAAATCGTGGCAGACTCGACTACAGGAAGCGAGCGCACTCTGCAATTGCAGATTTCCTCTCCTCGCCACGCCCGGGTGATATGGGTTATCGTCCAGAATGCGGTTGTGGTTCGAGGTGCGCTCGAAGGTAGAAAGCTACAACTCGTCGAGTCGGACATCCGCAACAAGCTCTGGGGGTTCATTTTTGTCGGGCTGCCACCGGAAGGGGTTCGATTAGATCTGACCGTGAAGGCTCCCGGCACTCCGCAATTCACTCTCACCGACCAATCCGACGGCCTTCCCGAGGTTCCCGGATTCAGCCCGAGACCAAGAAGTGCGGATCGCATGTCTTTGCCGCAAGTATGGCCCTTCTTCGACGCGACCACGCTGGTGAGTCACACCCTTCCGATCGAATCAAAACCGTAGTCTTTCCAATGGCGCTCGTTGAAAATGTAGCGCGTAAAGGATCTGACAATCCAGAACGCGTTCTGCCAACCTCGGGTGTTCGAGCGCCCAGTTTGCAGATTCGTATTTCGCTCAGTCAATTCGCGTATGGTCGGCAACCCTTGCTTTGCCGATTCGGTAAGAGTTGCCCCTGATTCGCTCGGATTCTCCGGCGAGCGTCAATGGAGCTAGGAAATCCCCCCGAAGTGGCAAATCCTCACCAATATCCTTGTCAGTCTCATTTGTGCTCTGCTCGTCAGGGTAGAGTGAAGGCAATGAGGGTATCACTGAGCGACTCTTCTGTGATTTTTGGATGGCCTCCGGCGGCAATCACGAGGTATTGCTTGCCGTTTGCGCCCAGGCTGTAGGTCATGGGGGTGGCATTGGCGCTGGCCGGAAGCTGCGCTTTCCACAACTCCTTGCCGGTTTCCACGTCGAAGCCACGAATGAAAGAATCGGTCGTGCCGGCGATAAACACGACTCCGCCGGCGGTGATAATGGGCCCACCTAGACTGATCGAGCCCGTTGGAATCTGCTGCGCGTGCGCACGGCCGAAATCCTGCATGGAGCCTAACGGGATTTGCCAACGAATTTTTCCTTCCGTCATGTCCAGTGCGGTCAGCATGCCCCAGGGCGGGGCGCTGCAAGGAAGGTCCGAGGGCGACTGGAGAAATCGCCGGTATAAACCGTAAGGCGCCCCAGTCTGATCGCCGTAGTCGCCATCGTTGGAGTGCGAGCCGGGTTCATCATACTTTGCGCGGGACATCAGTTTCGCCACGGCCACGAGGTTATTCGTGTTGATCACAAGCAAACTGTGCTGAGGATCGAACGCATACCCGCTCCAGGTCATGCCGCCAAGATTTCCCGGCACCATTAGCGTTCCTTGCAGACTGGGGGGAGTAAAAATACCCTCATTGCGCAACTTCTTGATGATCGTGCGGCAAGCCTCGCGATCTTGCGGTGTCGGGCCCCAGGCTTCGTCGGCGGAGAGTGTTTGTGGGGCCAGCGGGGGCGGTTTCAGTGGAATGGGCTGCGTGGCCGAGGAGAATTCGCCGGGAACATCGCTTCGCGGGACGGCCCGCTCTTCCACGGGGAAGATCGGCTCGCCGGTGTCGCGGTTTAGCACGTAGAGCAGCCCCGACTTGTTGCCTTGAATTACGACCGCAACATCTTGTCCATCGTGGTGCAGGGTCGTCAGCAGGGGCGGCGACGCGCAGTCGAAATCCCAGAGGTCGTGATGAACGAGCTGGAATCCCCATACAAACCGCCCGGTTTTCCCGCGCAGGGCCACGACGGAGTTGGCCCACTTGTCGTCTCCCGGGCGCAGTCCGCCGTAGTAGTCGGGACTTGCGCTTCCTGTAGGCACAAAAAGCAAATCCCGCTCGACATCCACGGCCATGATGGACCATGCGTTGCCGGCGCCGCTGCGCCATGTCTTAATCTTGCCCTGCGGGGCAGCCGCCGCAGAATTCGGCGGAAGCGGATCCCAGCTCCAGCGCAAAGCGCCGGTGCGCGCGTCATAGGCCCGGACCACGCCGCGCGCCATGTCCACGCGGTGATTGTCGTCAATGGCCGAGCCGACGACGACTAGATCGTCGATGATCGCGGGTGGAGAAGTCATGTGATACCAGCCCGAGTCATACTGCTGCACATCCCGCAGGCTGACCTGACCGGCCTTGCCAAAATCCGCACAAGGAGCACCGCTGGCTGCATCGATTGCCACCAGACGGGCATCTTGGGTGGACTCGAAGATTCGCCGACGGCACGGCTCTCCGTTGCCACGAGTTGAGTCAAGCCAAGTCGCTACACCGCGATTCACCAACCCGTCGCCGTAGTCACCATCCAGATCGATTTTCGGATCGTAGGCCCAACGCTGCGCTCCTGTTAGCGGGTCAAGTGCAATCACGCGATTGAAGGGCGAAGTCAGATAGAGGGTACCGTCGACAAGAAGCGGCGTGGTCTCAAATCCGCTGCGCTTCCTTCCACCACCGCCTTCGGAAACATCTCCGGTGTGAAACGTCCATGCAACTTTCAGCTTTGACACATTCTCGCGGTTGATCTGGAAAAGCGGTGAGTACCGCATTCCACCTGGATCGTTTCCGTAGTTCGGCCACTCAGTGTCGCGGGAAACTTGCCCGCGTGTAGTCGAGCAAAAAAGTACCCCGCAGAGAAAAACGACAAGCAGTCCAAAGATGTTGTTCCGAGATTTTGCTCGGGCCATGGACACACATCTTGTGTCTGCGCCATTCAGTACTCTGCTTGTTCCGAAACCGGCGGAAAGTGTCCCAACAGAGGGGTACGGAATTGCCTCCACCAAACCGACTGCTGTGACTCGTTTATGCGATTCTCTGCTCTTCGTCATGTAGCTCCTAAAACTTATTTAATTTAATTTTGACCTCAAACCCGTGAAGCGATTGCGGTAATCAGTGGCAGGAACGTGGCGGACGTGAAGAAACGAGCGGCGAAGGCTCATGGTAGATTCGAAGCCGCAGTCGTTCGCAATCTTATCCAGCTTATCTCGCGATTCCTCTAACCGGCGCCGGGCTGCTTCGACGCGCAGGAGCTCCACGAATCGCGCTGGAGTCGTGCCCGGGTCCTTGAGGAACACCCGCGCGAAGTTGCGCGGACTCATGCCCACCCTTGAAGCAAGCTTTTCCACCGGCAGGAAAGTATCGATCGGTCCGCATAGAGTGTAGTAAGTCTCAACTCCGGTTAGCACCAATCCGCAGTTCGACGTTACCGATCTGCGATGGGTGGTACTTGCCAGCAACGCGTTATAAGGTGGTTTCTGTATCCGCTGCTCCTGGACGAAAAGCTCGGCTGACCGAACAGAGACCTGATATGGGCCCGCCAGGTCGAGGATCTGAGTGCTTGGAGCCGCAAGACCGTTAAAAGCAGAATGCAGTGTTCTTGAGCTTCTCATCGCAAGATGCTAGTGCCGAAAGATAATGGCATCAATGACAAAAAACGTCGTTTCCAGCCATCTCGAAAACGCAACATGGGAGATTCCGGACGTATGATCGGCAAACCTTCCTTTACCGGATTGCGGAAGGGTAGCCTTGCCACACCTGGAAGGAGTTGAAATATGTTTAAGCGGTGGGGATTGTGATGAAGGCTTTGATCTTTTTTCTCTGTGTTGTGTTTATGTTCGGTACTCTGAGCGCCCAGCAGACTACGTGGCAGCCATCGCCGGGGCATACGCAAGTGCTGATATGGCCAGGGAGGGAACCTGATCCGCAACCTGTCGCGGGGCCAGAGGTCGCTAAGACGACGGGGAAGGAGTTCTTGGTTGCCGGCAAGCCGGCGGTGGGGGTGAGCAACGTGTCGCGCCCTACGATGACGGCCTATTCGCCAAATGGAAAGAATACGGGCGCTGCGGTTGTCGTGTTCCCTGGTGGGGGCTATCAGGGTCTGGCCATCGATCTTGAAGGCACCGAGGTCTGTGATTGGCTGACGGCCAGGGGGATCACGTGTGTGCTGTTGAAATACCGTGTGACGGATGTGGGGCCGTATCCGAAATCAGGACCATATCCCGAATCACCGATGGCGTTGGAAGATGCGCAGAGGACGGTGGGGCTGGTGCGCTTGCACGCGGCGGAGTGGCACATCGATCCACACAAGATTGGTGTGCTTGGGTTTTCGTCCGGCGGGCATCTGTCGGCAGCGATGAGCACGCACTTTGATAGGCGTTTGTACCCCCTTGTCGATGCCGCCGACAAAGAGAGTTGCCGCCCGGATTTTGCGGTGGCTATTTATCCGGGCCATCTGTCGCTTTCCGCGGCGGAATGGGATGCTAACCAAGGCGCGAGAAAGTTTGTGATTCGAAAGCCGGAGCATGAGACGATGGTCGATAAACAATTTGGATTGAATCCCGATATTCCTGTCACCCGCCAGACGCCGCCCACGTTTTTACTGCAGGCGGAGGATGACCACGTGGACAACGTAAACGATTCTCTGGCGTACTACATTGCGCTGAAGAAGGCTGGGGTTCCCGTGGAGATGCATTTGTACGCGCAGGGCGGGCATGCGTTCGGGCTGCGGCGCACGAAGTTTCCGATAACCGGATGGCCTCAGTTGGTGGAAACCTGGCTCGGGACGATTGGGATTATTTCGGAGTAGGAGCTCTGGTTATTGTTGTTCGTTGACGCCGCCGCTGGTGAAGTGCGCGGTCAAAAGCCGCGATATACGGAAGGACCTCGACTCTATCGATCTGCTTCGGGCTCTTGTCGGCGTCGCCAACCTGGCGTCCAGCCCCGACTGGCAACAAAGGGCCAGGAGACTGGTGGACATCCTGCCAGCGGTTCGCAGGCGATCAAACCGAGTCGGCAATCCGGAAGCTATCGAGAAACGGGGTTTGCGGAGATCATTGGTGATGTCCTCGAACCGGACTTGAAGCCCGCATGGTTCATATCGACGGTTTGCGCTTGATTCCTACATGAGCGGTTGTACTTGAACGCCGAGGGCCTGAATGCGCATTTACATTCGGCGATTACATCCACCAGTAAATGTCTTTACCTGACTAAGAATAATGGTTGGATATAATAGCCGACCAGCCTCGCTGCCATCGTTCGGGGGCCTTTATGAACTACCTTTCGATGAATACGTTGGGCGCGGTGGAAGTATCGCCCAAGGTCGTCCAGTTCGGAATTTTTCTGCCCGGAGTCGATTCAGGGAAAGGATACGCTGTTGCCGTGAAAATCATTCACGAAACGGACCAGTATCTTCAGGCCGCCCAGCCGGCGCTGGTTACACAGACACACTCAGTCGATCCTAGCTACGGCGATTACTGGTCCGGCCAGATCGATCTAAATACTTCGCCACCACCGCCTGGGTCCTCCGCGTTCGGGCAACCCGGACGTTACGTCTATCGGTACGTCATTCACAGCCCCGCGCATGGAGACGTCGACTTCATAATCGATCCATTCTCGCGCGAAGTCGGTGTCGGGCGCCTGTCTGCGATTACCGTCGGAAGTGCGCCATACACGTTCTCCGCCAATGAAACCAAGTGGAAAACGCCGCCCCTTAAGAATGCCATCATTTATGAGTTGATGATCACCGAGTTTCGAGACGACCTTGGCCGCACCATCCGGCAGCTTCCTTACTTGGCAGATCTGGGAATCAACTGCATCGAAGTTATGCCCATCTCAAACGTTCTGAGCACCATCGATTGGGGATACGACCCTATAGGCTACTTCTGCGTCGCGGAGCGCTTTGGCAAAACATCTAATTTTCAGAATTTCGTGGATCTCTGCCATCAACATGGAATCGCCGTCGTCGTGGATTCAGTCTACGGTCACACAGGCGGAGACTTTGCCTACACGCAACTGTATGCGGCCTTGGAGAACGATCTCAGCAACCCGTTTAACGGCGGTAGCGGAGACTACGGCACATTGAACGATTTCACGAAGAAGCTAACCCAGGATTATTTCTACTCCGTAAATCAATTCTGGCTCGACACGTTTCATGTGGACGGATTCCGATTCGACGATGTGCCGGAGTATTGGGACGGTCCCACCGGAGTAGGCTACGCCAACCTCGTATATTCCACCTATCAGTTCGTGAAATCGAAGGCCGGCGCGACCGACCATTATCAGCGATTCTTTGATTCGGCTGGGAATATCAATCTGATCCAGATTGCCGAATATCTTCCCAATCCCCCGGATATCCTTTACGGGAGCTACAGCACCGGCACCTGGCAGGACGGCACACTCTCCGCCGCCGCTAGTTGTGCGGCCGGCAACCCCGGCGCTATCGAGCAACTGGGACTACAACTCGGACTAAACGGATATCCGACGTCGGTCACGGCAAACGCCGACACCCTGCCCAAGACCGGTCTTCAATACATTGAGAATCACGATCATCAGCGTTTCATCTGCAACTTCGGCACGATCCCCGTCGACAACGATCCGAACGACGTGTTACTCCAGCAAGGGGATCGTGACAGCCGGTGGCCCAAGGTTCAGCCTTATCTGATTGCGCTGCTGACGGCGAAGGGAACGCCGCTGCTCTCCGAAGGCCAGGAATTCTGCGAGAATTATTGGATTCCTACTAGCGGCTACGGCCGCGTGATGCTCTATCGCCCGGTGCGCTGGAACTATTTCTATGACAACGATGGCCAGCCGATCATCCGCCTGGTTCGAAAACTGACTAAAATCCGCTCCGGTGGACCGCAGTTCAGCGATGGCCAGCATTATTTCTACGACGATTACGACAACTTCAATTCCAAAGGTCTGTTGGTGTTTTCACGGCAGCTCGGACACACCTTCAGTCTGGTTGTGGTCAATTTTACGGATCAGCAACAATCGACTAGCTTCTCCTTGTTCCCCACAAGCGGTACCTATGTCGAGCAGATCGAGGGCGCTCAGAATCTTATAGGCGTTGTTGCAGGCGCGGCGCAGACGCTGAGTGTTCCAAGCAACTACGGATGCATTTGGACCATCACGTGAGCGCGGCAAACACAGACTGAAGTTATCAGGTCCGCCACCGCGGTCTATCTGGCAAAAGGAGATGCAGAAACCAAGTTTTGTGCAGGGAGGAAAATCTCCATTTCCAGGCCACCGCCGTCTCGATTGTGGGCGCGAATGCTGCCGCCATGAACGATTGCTATTCTCTGCGCGATCGAAAGGCCCAAACCGGTTCCTCCGGTCTGATGTTCGCGAGCTTCTGTAACTCGGTAGAAAGGCTCAAAGATACGACTCAGCGCTTCGGGCGGCACGCCATCGCCGTGGTCCGCCACCAGAATTCGCGCCGAATCGGGATCGCCAGCGACAATATCCAGTGAAATCGCCACCTCCGTCTGTGGTTTGCTGTAGTGAACGGCGTTCCGAACCACGTTTTCAATGCAGCTTCGGAGGAGCGCCGGATCTCCGTTCAACCAACAGTCGTCGGCACGTGAGATCACCACCGATTTTCCATCTTCTTTGACCTCGAATCGTGCATCCTCGGCAACGCTTTCCACGATTAACCGCAGGTTCACCGGTGTTTCGGTTTTGTGATCGCCGCGTACCTGGAGGCGCGTCAACGCCAGAATCTGGCCGATCAAAGTGTCGAGGCGGTGCAGGTCCGTTTGCATGCGCTCGACGGCATCCCGCTCGCCACGACGGACGAGCTCGAGGGAAACATTCAACCGGGTGAGCGGGGATCGCAGTTCGTGGGATATATCTCCCAAGAGCTCCAGTTGTTTGCGCAGGAGGGCTTGGATGCGGTCCGCCATCCTGTCAAAGTCCCGCGCGAGGTCGGCCAATTCGTCTTTGCGCGAACCCATAGCTGGATACGCGCGAACTGAGAAATCTCCATCCGCGATTCTGCCGGCCACGCTTTGCAAGGCGCGGATCGGCCCCGCGATATGGCGCGCAAGGAGCAGGCAAAGCAATGCGCCAAACAGAGCGGGCACGAGCCATGCAAAAACCGTGGCGTCGAGCGCGCCGCCGAGAACAAAACCGTAGGGAATAAGTACTTTCGCGACCAAGATGTATCTTCCTTCCGGGCGGGAATCGACGGAAGCCCCCGTCCAAACCACGCCGGTGTGGAATTGCGTTTCCCCGGTAGCCCGCGCTTTTGCGAGAACTTGCTCGGCGCCCGGGGGCACGCCGCGGCCCAGGATGTCGCGCCCCTCGGGATCCAGCAACGTCGACTGAAGGAAAGAAGCGTCTTGAATCTCCTGCAAATATTCGGCAAGTCGGTCTTTTCCGCCATGCTCGTAAATATTCACGGCGCTACGTGTATATTGGTCTAGAACCCCAATCATCCAACTCGGTCCGAGGGATGGCATGTGCGTCGCGACGGTGATCAGAAAGATTGCCAGGCCCATGATCCCCGTGGCGAGTAAGAACCAGAGAAAAATCTTGGCGTAGATCCCGCGAATCATCGGCGCTCCTTGGTGATGTCTCCGGTGTAAAAGTAACCCGCGCCGCGCACGTTCTGAATGCGTTCCACTTCGTCGGTGTGGGCGCCGAGCTTCTTCCGCAGATTGCTGATGTGATTGTCGATGCTGCGGTCAAAGAAGCCCACGGGGCGTCCCAAGGCGGCTTCGGCGATTTCCTCGCGAGACAGGACTTTGCCTGCGGAACGCACGAGCAGGAGGAGAATATCGAACTCGGCTCCCGTCAAGGCGACATCATTGCCATGGAGCACAACTCTTCTCTGAGCGCAATCCATTTGGAGATCGCCAATCTTGAAGATTTCCTGTGGAGTCGAGCCGCTCTTGCGCCGAAGAACGGCGCGCATACGTGCCACAAGCTCCCGCGGATTGAAGGGCTTCGGCAAATAATCGTCAGCGCCGCGCTCGAGCCCCGCGATGCGGTCCGCTTCGTCACCGCGAGCCGTCAGCATGATGACCGGGACTTGCGAACTGAGGCGAATGCGTCGCAACACTTTGCGACCGTCTCCCCCCGGCAGCATCACGTCCAGAATGACGAGTTCATATTCTCCTTCGAGGGTGTGCCGGACTCCGGAATCCCCATCGTGGACGGCCGTGACATCGAAGCCGTCCATGCTCAGCAGCTGCTTGAGCGAGGAACACAACTCGACATCATCATCGATTAGCAAAATAGGGACCGGTTTCATACACGACGAGTTCTCAGCTGATTTTTTCTGCGAACGCATGATGGAGGCCTGATGGCCCTGCATTTCGTCCTACCGGGAATAACCGAGTTCCGGATGCGGCCTTCGTCCTTTTAACACAACATGGCGGAGGGTGGTGTAAGGAAGTGTCTAGGTCTTCAAGCACCGGACATCGAAAAACACCAGAGCGTCCGCGACACTTCCTTACACTCGAAGTTGCCGTTCCTGGCTACGATGCGAATCCAGACGGGCCCTGAGGTTTTCGAAGCTAATCGCCTGCAAAGCCAGGCAAGAAAATGAGGTCGACAAAGGGGGAAACCACAAATGAAAAACCTGATGATGGCGGCCCTTGCGCTGGCGATCTTGGCAACGGTTGCGGGCGCGCAGGACACTCCCGTAGCTGACATCGCTGGAGGGTATTCGCTTATCCAGGTCGTTAAAGGCGTCAGCGCCACGGCATACGGTGGCAATGGTTCGGTCGCCGTCAATATCAACAATTGGCTCGGAGCGGTCGGTGACTTCGCCCTTTATCACGCTTCCCCTTTTGGACCGGGGGTGGATGCGGGGACCTACACCTTCGGCCCGCGCGTTAGCTATCGTCATTGGGGCAGATTTACTCCGTTCTCGCAGGTTCTCCTCGGCGGTGTGCGTTACGCGAACAACGCGTTTGCTTTCGGTGCTGGCGGGGGCGCTGACATCGGTCTCGACAGCGGCGGAAGATTTGCACTGCGGCCGCAAGTGGAATACTTCGGCTTTCGCGCGAATGGCAGCACGACGAGCACCGTGCGTTTCGGCGTGGGCTTGGTGTTACGCATCGGGAAAAGATAATCAGCGCTTTTCTTCTAGGCATCGATAGTGAGAGGAAACCTAGAGTGCGTAATGTCGCATCGATCCCTTAAGACGGAGTTGCCGACACTTCCTTACATTCTCTGCCGGACTGGCTTGTCGATCATGTGTTACACGAATAATCGGAGCGGAGACAAGCGAGATAGAATAGTGGCGAAGAACGGAGGGTCTTGATGCGACCGTCTGTCTTTTTCCGAAGATTTCGACTCGTTGCCGCGAGAGATACTTGCTTGCAACGAAGCAGATCCGCGCGGATCCTGCCAGTGTTGTACTTCGTGCTTGGACTGTCCGGCTGTGGCGGGTATCCTTCACCATCCTCGGGGCCTCCGCCCGCGTTGTCCGTCGCCAACGTGCAGGATCTCGGCGCGATCCCAACAAACCCCGACATTCTGGGAAGAGATGGCGGCTACAGTGCCCTCTTCCAGGGCTACTCCGTGTGGGTTTACGGCGACACGTTCCTCTCAAAGCCGAACGCCGATGACCAAACGTTGCTCAGCGATTCCTGGTCGTACACAACGGACCTCAATGCGCATACCGGAATCACAGGGTTTCAGGAGCAACTGGATTCTGCCGGAGCGCCGACCATGATTTTGCCGTTGACTCCCACGGAACAAGCTTTCAACCAAGCTCACAACATCAACAACTGCCAGGCGCAACCTTGCGGCGGGCGCTGGGCGCTCTGGCCGTCGTCGATCGTCGTCAACCCAGCCGACAACAGCGCCTTGATCTTCTACATGGTGGTCAGCGCGCAACCGGGAGCCTACAACTTCCAAGGCATCGGCACCTCCGTCGCCACATGGCAAAACATGCACCAACTGCCACAGCGGCCCACGTTGAATCCGCCGATCGTAGCCGGCCATCCGGACTTGCTCTTCACCCAGAACGAACCCGGTTTCGGTTCCGCTTCCTTCATCAGCAACGGAACGCTTTATGCCTATGGTTGCGACTACAACACCGGATGCCAGTTGGGCAAAGTCGATCCATCCAGCGCGCAGGATCGCAGCGCTTGGAGCTTCTACGCCGGTAACGGCAATTGGTCCGCGCAAATTGGCGACGCCATCTCCGTCTTCAACGACGCCAGCATTCTTAGCATTTCGTGGAACGCATATCTCCAGCGCTACCTCGCCGTCTACAGCCCGCCGTTCTCGCAAAACGTCGTAATACGCGCATCTCCGAATCCCGAAGGCCCCTGGTCCAGCGAGATCATGGCCTTCGTTGCCATGCAACCCACAAGTGGCAACGTCTACGATGCGCATGCGCACGCCGAATACGACTCTAACAACGGACAGACGATCTATGTAAGCTATTCCCGTTCCACATCCGCACCCTTCTCGAGTGAAGTGCGCCTCGTCGCGGTAGAATTGAAATCTTCTAACGCACAGCAATAATGGGATCTTCAGGCAAGCCAGCACCTGAGAGAGAATCGAGGCCGAGTCAACAAGTTTTGCAAACCTAAAGAGGCTCAGCCGGGTTCGCATTCCGTAGCGCGCGGATCGACACCGCCATGACACGCATTAAACTGTTGCCGTCCGTCATCCAAAGATTACTTCCGGCTTTTTCCACGGCTCCTCGCCGAAGAGCATGGTCCCTCCCATAAAGCAGCCGTTCGCTTTGGAAGCAGAAGCCACTCGCTTCTGTGTGCCCGAAGAAAATGGGGCAAGAAAAAGGAGAACATTCAGCTATGTCTTAGCTATATGTTAAGTGGAATAGCTTCGTGTGGTTCGCTCGCCGACGGTTGCGCCACTAGTTAGAGCATGCGTTTCGCCTTGCAACGCTCACCCGAGTAGGTTCGCCCTCGCGATGCGCTGTTGATTGCTGCGGTTCAAAAGAGGTAAACGTATGAGTTCCTATGTGCTAAATAGCTCGGTCGATACCGCACCGACCTTCCCAGTTCAGTAGGCCGTTCTTTTTCTGCCGCGTCCTTAATCGTATGTTCTGCAAAACACCAAGTGACGCTCGAGACTCACCACTTTCTTCAGCCGCTATTCAAGAGGGCAGATGCTGTTTGAGCCAGCCGAGCACAACGGCTACCACTACTTCATTAAACGGATGAGGCTTGGAGGTGTTGCCAACCTCCTTCAGGAATGCCAACTGGGAATCGTAGCGGCCAAATTCGTGACCCATCCCGGCAATCTCGCGGTAGGTGGCGTTTCCCGGATGAAAGCTGTTGATGATGCCCGCCAAATACTGGCCTTCGTCCGCGCTGGTGGCTGGGTCGGATGTGCCGTAAATCACGAGAACCGGCGCTTCGATCTGCTTCCACTGTTTGGCCAAATTGATGTCGCCAATCTGCTGCATGTAGGCGTCAGACATTCCCGCATTGCTGGCAATCATGTCCTTACAGTTGTTTCCTAGTTTCGCGACCTCATCGGAGCTCTCATGCTGGAGGTAGAAGTGATAAGCGCAGTGCACATGGGCGCGCACGTCCGCATCTACTTGGTCCAGAGGTTCGCCGACGAGCGCGCTTTGCCGGCGCAGGTTTTCCTGTGTGTACTCGAACCAACTCCGGCCAATGGTCTCCGCCGCAATCACTCCGCGGACATTTTTCCCCGGCAAGGCCAGTGAAGCCAGCAGCGGACCCAGGCTGTGGGCAAACACAAAGATTTCTTTGGGTTCAACAAAATCATAGCTCCGCAGAGCGTCCAATGCGGCGGCATATCCGCTTGCCTCCAGTTCGGCGGTAGCCGTCGAGTCGGTACACGTCGGACCTTGGCTGTCTCCTTCGCCGGTTTTTTCTACGCGCATCGTGACGAATCCTTCTTTGACCAGAGCAGAAAGAATCGGCCCGTAGCCCCTGCCCTCGTTCAGCGTGCCATCCAGGGAATAGCAACCAAGTCCGCCTACAATTAGGACGGCCGGATGGCGGCCCGGGGACTGAGGGTGGGTGATGATGGTTCTCCGTCGTGTACCCCCTGCAGTGATCGAGCGATAAAGAATTGTGGCGTCCGGGCTGGTTTCAAATGGGCGCGGCTTGAGGACAACAGTTTTCTCCATTTTCTGTCCGGCACGCCGAAGCACAATTTGGACCGAGTCGCCCGCCAAATGACGGCCAATTTCTTGCACGAAGCTCGCTGAAGCGGCGATCTGCTTGCCATCCAATTCCAACAGTGTGTCGCCGGGTTGAATGCCGGCTGCTTCGCCCGCCCCACCGGGGACGACGTTCTTGACTGTTGGAGGATTCGTCTGCCCCTCCTCGGGCTTGGCGCTATCCGCCCGAGCGACTACCAGCCCGACGATGCCGTGGCGTGGGAGGTCGTCGCCAGGCGCCGAGCTGGCGTTCTGTGCGACGGCAACGCCAGAGAACCACAACAGAACCAGCGACAAAGAGTAATACGGAAATTTCACGGCTTCCCTCCGATTCACGATACTGAGCAATGTAACATTCCGCCAAGCCGAGAGCTCTCATTTAGACGCTCTGTTCGACGAATGATCTCCAGGCCACAGAAATCCGCACGGGAGATCGTTTAGGGCATCACACAACGATTCACAGGCACAGAGTACGGGGGAGCGAGGCTTCCAACTGTTGCAGGCCTTCGCAAACTCTTGCCAAAAATCAGGTGCCAAGCGCTGACGACCACTCGATCGCTGCCTTCGCTCATCCTCTTTCCGAAACGGCTGGTCTGGCAAACCCCGGTTTGACAGTGCCGTGGCAAGTTGCGGATACTACCGACAGCGTGCGACAGGGCACCACCGACCCGCGGCAAGGGAACAATCCCACCTGCTTCGATTGAGACAGCGTGCATTGCACCTTCTTTCAGCCTGTATCAGCGGGTCACAGGCGCTCATGAAAGGAGGTGGTAATGACCACGTCTAAGCTTCCTGCTCGTCCCTCCCTGGAATCACTGCGCAAGCAAGCCAAGAAACTGGCGCGCGGCATCGTGGCCGGCGATGCAAGCGCCATCGCCCGGGCGCGTGCCCAGATGCCGCAAGCCGAGCTGCCGTTGTCACAGCGTGATGCCCAGTTGGTGCTGGCGCGCGAATATGGGTTTCCAGGTTGGCAGGACCTAGTTAAAGAAGTAAAGCAACGCCTGGTCAGGGGATTCGAGTGGGCCGTGTCCCAAGCACGCCGACGCATCCATGACAGCGACATTGAAGGTCTGCGGCAGTTGTTGGCTGAATACCCGGCCCTTTTGTCGTGGAGGGCGGATGAAAATGACGGCGGGCTGCTCGGGATGGCCGCCGAGTCCTACGGTGACAGCTTTGACCTGTCCCGGGAGCAGATCTTCACGCGCGCGGCATGTGCCGAGCTCCTGATCGATGCAGGCGCAATCGTCGCGCCGTCAGTATGCGATGGCCTCATCGCTTCCCGCACAAAGGGACTGCTCGATCTCTTCCACCGCAGAGGCCTTCTTCCCCAATCGCTTCGGTTCTTTGCCGCGCTCGGCGACGTCAATGGCGTTCGCGCCTGTCTTGATACGAATGGCGACGATCTTGCAGCGGTGAACCAGGCGTTCCTGTGTGCCTGCCATCTCCAGCACGCGACCGCAGCGGCGCTGCTGCTAGAACGGTCCATCATTCTCGATGCTGAGTTGGGAAGGCAGGTCGATGGCGGGCCGGGACGTTCCGCGTTTGTCCGATACATCATGGCGGAAAGTGAGGTGCTTGCCTTCACCAACGCCGACCCGGCGGGGCCCTGGCAGGCTTTTGTCATGCGACAGGTCGCTCGCGCGGTAAACGACGGCGACCTGATATCCTTTGTCGGCGGATTGCGGGACGAAGCATGGATGCTGGCAGACGCATGTGTGAAATTCCAGGTCGGATTGATCGAGCGGGCGGTGCTGCGCGATCGCGAAACTTTCATTACTGCTCTTCTTGATCTCGATCCTGCTGTGCTGCGCCGTCGCGTGCCGCCGCCATCGCAGGCCATTGAATTCGCGTTCACGTATGCGAAGACCCATCTGCTTCCGACGCTGCTGCGCATCTGGCGCCTGCCCAACGATCTACCACACGCAGCCGGGAATGGGGACTTCGCACGCGTGAAAAGCTGGTTCGACGCGGAGGGCAAGCCTGCACTGGGCGACCTGGCGAATCATTCTCCCGCCAACAGCGTACACCCGCGGGAACCTGAATGGGGCGAACCCAGTGTGCAGCAGGTTCTCGACACCGCGCTCGCCTGGGCGGTCCTCAACAACCACTTCGAGATCGCCGACTTTCTTCTCGGTCACGGGGCAGATATCAACACGAACTGGGGTTCCCATGAGCCCGCCAGCATCCTGCATGAGCTGGTGTTCCACAAAAATTACGAAGCCATGCAATTCCTCATCGACCGCGGCATCGACATGACGATCGTCGATTACCGCTGGCGCTCTACCGCCCAGGGTTGGGCATCTTACGCAGTGAAGGACGAGAAGATGGCACAGTGGCTGCGCGAGGCGCAACAACGACGGGAGCAGGCATCGCGCTGAAAGCGGCCAGCCGGATCAATCAGCAGGCCGCCCCGGCATGTCCGACCTTTCACCGTGAGCCGAGGCAAGTCGGCTTCAGAACCTTTTTGTTGGAGCCGACCCCGAGCTGCGTCAAGCGCGCAACGGTTCAAAGTTCACCGTTCTTTCCGTCGCGACACAACGCTCCTGGAAAAACGCAGAAGACGAATGGGTCTCGAAATCCCAGTGGCATCGCGTCGCAGTCTGAAGGTATCCAAGCAGCCCTTAACTCACTGCTCTCTCACGGAATGAAGACTATCGTGCTGCTTCTCCTCTTGACAATCATAATGAAAGGCGTATTCTCCACTTGGTTGTCAAGAGGAAGAGAGTCTTTATGCCGGACAAGCCCAGTGATCTCGTCCAAGGCGCGCTAGACATGCTCATTCTGAAAACGCCGGCATCGGGGCGAACACCGCCATTTTCAGCATGGCCAACGTGTTCCTGTTTCAACCCTTGCCGGTGAAAGGTGGCGATCGATTGATGATCGTCGCGGTCCGGACCAGCCAAAACGCCCAACCGATTCCGCTCTCTTATGCAGCTTTCCTCGATTACCAGCGACTAACCAATGTGTTTGCAGAAATGACGGGATATGCGTTGGACCTCGCAGGGCTAGGTTCACAAGGGCACGCTGACAGGATTGTGATGTGTTATGTGCCCAGCAATTTTTTCACCATGCTGGGGCTTCGGCCGTCCATCGGTCGGCTCATCGTTCCCGGCGAGGGAGATGCGCCGCAGTCAGACCCGGTTGTGGTTCTAGGTAGAGCTACTGGCAACATCGATTCGGAGATGACCAGGGGGTGATTGGCCGCAGCGTCAATTTGGACGGACGTGCCGTAACCGTGATCGGTGTCGTTGAAGAAAAGTCCAAGGGCCCTTTTGCGCTAGTGGACATGGACGCGTATGCGCCAGTTGGGCTGTATGGAGGGGCAACCGGTAGCACAAGCTTCTTCACAGCACGGGAAAATTGCCTGAGTCGCTGTGCCTTGGACTGTCTGGAAGTGCCGCTGAGCATTTACTGCCACTCCGGTCCACATTTACGGCAAACCCCGTAGTGCCCCCAACAACAAAATAGCGTTTGCTTATGACGACAGAGGCCTGCGAGCGCGTTCGTCACCCCCACCGATCCAGTCAAAGGCTATGGAGGTTTGCTTTAGGAATTAGGAACCCATAAGGACCCGGAGAACGTCAGTTGTGGACGGAGTAGCACATGAAAATGATATTCAGCATCATGTTGGGAGTCACGATGGCGGCGGCGCCACTCCTCGCTGGGCAAGAACCGACGCCGGAGAAGGAAAAACAGAAGCAAGACGAACCGAAAAAGCAGCCACCTCCCAACCAGCAGCAGGAACCGCAAACCGAAAAGCCTAAACCAAAGCCAGAAAAGCAACAACCAGAACCGGCGACACCCTCGACACAAAAGAAACCAGACGAAAAGCAAAAACAGCCGCAGGAAAAAGAGAAACAAAAACAGGCTAAAGAAGAGGAGAAGAAATCAAAGGATAACAAACAGCAACCAGAACAAAACGGGCAACAAAGCAGCCGAACGCAGCAATCAAGGCAGGACTCGCACGGCAAAGGGCAACGGATTCCACCGGAGAAATTCCAGGCCAGCTTTGGGAGCCAGCACCATTTTCATGTGCAGCAGTTGCAGGACGGTCGCCGATTCGAGCATGGCGGTTATTGGTTCGAGATTGTTGAAGTTTGGCCGGCAGATTGGTCGTATGTAGATGACTGTTACATTGAGGAAGATGCGGGCGAGTATTACATGATAGACCTATATCATCCTGGCACTCGCGTGTCGGTAATCGTCGTCGAGGGATGAAGCAGTCGCCACTTGCGGCAAAAGGACTTTCGGGACAATGATATGTCCCTACATCAACGGCGGTGGCATGTTTTAGGTGTTGAACTCGACGCTAATCCTCATATTCGCTGTAGTGGTAGCTTTGCCATCGAATCGTTTCTGTTCGACTACAAATACGGCGTGCCGGATGTCGAGTCGAAACCATTCAAAACAAAAGCCGACGCCGAAAAGGCCCGACCGAAATATCCAGTAAGGGAGCGGGGCGGCATCGGTGTGGGTATCCGGTCGAATCCGGTCACTCGGTCAAAACGAAAACGATTAAACAGCTGGCGATAGAAATGCTCAAAGGTGATTGGGGGGGTTCAACCCGAAATTCTCAACTTCCAGGGACAAGCGAGTTAAGCCAAAAAGAGACATGCTGGCTCACGTCCGGAAGAGTTGTGAAGAATCCGTGACCTTTGGCCATTCTGAAACCAATTTCTGCCTGACGAAGTTCTCCATCAAAATGCCATAGGCAGATGACGATGTGTAATTCCGGAAATTGTTCTCGCAACCTTGTATACAAACCTCGTGCGTGACTCAGCGCGAATGGCGGCAGGGCCGAAATACACACTACCACTGGATTTAGTTCTAAGACCGCCGACAGCATGGTTGCTACGGGGCCGATCCGAATGCTTTGCGCGAAGCGCCCCTGGCGCCTAAGAATCTGTGCGAGAAGCGCGGCAATTACGTCATCTGCTTCGTCTCTGGCAGGAATGCAGAGCACATCCAAACCTCTTGTTTCAAGATCAGCAATAGGGGTCTCGGAACAATTCCGCACGTCTGCTTGTAAGGATGGTTGTGAAGGAGAGTCACCTAGCTCCTCAACTATCTCGCGAGTGCTCTGGTAGATAAAATTCTGAGTCTCCTCGTCCAGCCGGTCTCGATGGCGGTCTTGTTCGGCCAAGCTGAGCGCCGGAATTATCACTGCGCTGTAGACCTCTTCGAGCGATTTGTCTTTGAGGCAATGTTCCAAAATCTGTTTTGCTTCGTTCCGGTCTGAAGCCAAAAGTCGCTGGTAATACTTCGAATGGGCTTCTAGAACCGGTTCGTCTCCTAAGATTACATTGAGAAAATTTAGACTGGGAACGTGTCGGCCCATAACAACCAGGCAGACAGTCAAAGGAGTGGAAAGTACGAGACCCGGCAGTCCCCAAACAAGAGTCCAGAAAACGGCCGCGACCAGAATAGCCAGCGGCGAAAGACCAACGTGCGCGCCATACAGAAGAGGCTCAATAACATTAGATACGGTCAACTCCAAGACAAGGAACAGCCCCATCGTCGCAAGTGCGTGATACCACCCGGGAAATACGGCGAGAGAAAGCAAAATTGGCATCAACGCAGCCAATAGTGGGCCAATATATGGGAGGAAGCGGAGAATCGCTGCGCCCCATCCCCATAGCGCCGCGTTCGGTACACCGATGAAGTGTAATGCGAAACCGACAAGCAGTCCGTATGCGCAGTTTACGAGAAATTGCAGAAGCAAATACCTGTTAATTCGTCGAGATGCCTCGTCCATCGCTTGAGTCATCAGGTTCAATCGACCAGCACTCGCTAGGCGAATGAGGCGATTCCGCAAATCTTCACGGCCAAAAAGTATAAAAATTGTGAATATTATGACGAGGCCCGCGTTGGCCAGAGGTCCAACCATGTTCTCGACGGATCCGATCGGGTTCGTGGGTGGTACTACCTCTACAGACAAAGGATGCGAAGAAGAAGATCCCGGCGCGGTGGCAGACTTTTTAGAGCCTTTTTCTGGTGATGAACCGGGCGTTACTTTAACGATTTCGCTTTCCAGTTCTTTCAGGGCATTGGAAGCGTTGTCGAGACTTTGGCTGCTAGTTCCCTTTATTGCATGGATCTTATCTTTGAGAGCTTCTTCGTACGTAGGCATCCAGTTCGTTAGATCGACGAACTGCTGAGAAGCCCGCCAACCGACAAGACTCATCAGACATAATAAAGCGAAAACTACACCGAAGATGGCAAGCGGGCGAGGCAACTTGATTCTTTCAAGGAATGCGACAGGAGGAATCAGAAGTAGTGCGAGTAGAAAGGCTAACGCCACAGGTATGAAAACTGCACGGGCAATATAAAGGGTGCTGATTGCGACTACCGCGGTCACAATTCCTAGAAGCCGCTTATTTTCACGAGAAGAGGATGATCGCTTCAAAAGCCGTTTCTCTCAACTGCATTAAGGCTCTGCCGATCAAAGCCTGTATCAATACCATCCAGACGATCGCCGTCCAGCCAATCGCGAGGCGGATGCGCCAGCGTTGGCCCATGGCGAAGCCGCCGAAAGACCGGCGCCAGTTCCTAACCCGAGAAGGACAAGCGACAAGGCCGCGGCGACGAATGTACCAGCAATTACTGCTCCCCAAGACACTTCTGAACTGTTCGAATCATTCGGGAATGCAATTTCGGTCGATACAGAGTTCATCGATTCATTGCCTCGTCTATAAGCGGCTCCCTCGGAGGCCGATACCGCACATGGATCTCTTGGGGCAGGTGATCAGACCCTGTAACTCGGGCGCCCGGCACAAGAGTGGGCGTGACATTTGCACCTTCCTTTCCCATGTCGATTTAGTTCAGAAAGACAAGAGGAAGCCTTAGACAGGCTTCCTCTGCGTTGATTACTAACTTGCCCGCGCTGCCTTGGTATCAACGGAAGCCTCACCCGTGGATGAAACATCCTCAGCGCCAGTAGTTTTCAGAACGTCCTTCGCACGCTTGATTTCTTCTGATGCATCGCAATGGACAGACAGGAGAATGCCACCCTTCTGCAGGCGACCCTCATATCTCTTGGCTTCGAACTCCGGGATCCCCATCCCGATCAACGCGCCTGTGAGTCCGCCCACCGCTCCTCCAACTCCTAGTCCTGCGAGCCCGGCCATGATCGGACCGGCAGCGATGAACGGGCCAAGCCCCGGAATGGCCAAAAGGCCAACACCTGCTAGCACGCCGAGCGCTCCACCGATAACACCTCCGGTCGCGACACCAGCCGTCGTGCCTTCAGGCGCTTTGGTGGCCTTCTCGGTTCCCATGTCCTTCGGACCACCGAGGCTCTCCGGCAAAAGCACAGAAATGTCCGAGGCTGGAAAGCCAGACCTGATGAGGGAATCTGTCGCACTTTCAACGGCTGTGCGAGTTGAGTATATTCCGAATACGGCGACCTTTTTTCCTGTCATGTGTTTCTCCTTTAGATTTCAATCCAGACTTTTTTTGAGCTCTCGACTACTTGGAAGGTGCAATTTCCAATAGATTCGTGACATTCCCATCCCCTGCTACTGCTACGGCCTTGGCTTGCAGGTTCCTTTTGTCGTCTTCGGACCGGACTGGCCCGCGAAGGGTCACTTTTCCGTTTTGGCTAATGATTTTTATATTGTGAGCGTATGTGGACAATGAAGTGTCCTGATGGATTGACTTGCGAATCTTTTGGGTTATTTCGCGATCCGCGGCATTCATTTTCTGATCGTCGGCTGTCGGAGCTGGCTGATCCTTGTTCGTCTTTGTATTGTCCGGCGCCGGTTGCTGAGCATCCTGGAATCGCACATGAGGTATGGCCATCAACGATGCGCAAAAGACCAGCGAACCCATACCCATAAAAATGCCTGTAAGTTTCATATCATTTCCTTTCGTTTTTATCTTTCCTTCGGTGTGCCGATTTCGGTCCGGTGTAACTACGCTCGATGAGCCTTAGCTTTCGATTCTGACGATTTTCCGCGGTGGTCCCCGTTGGTTTCGGAATTGGCAGCCTCGACGTTGATCTTGGTCGATAGCTCGGTGAGCTTCTCGTTCGTTCTCTTCTCTTCTTCCAAGGTTTTTCTCAAGAGTAAGGAGGCTTGATCCTCGCCGAGAAGCTTGGCGTAGGCGGAGACGCAGCCATAGGCCGCAATTTCGTAGTGCTCCACGCGCTGGGCGGCGGAGATGAGCCCGGCATCCAGTTCCTCAGCTGCAGGATCTTCCTCGATCAATTCGGCGCCTTCCGCGACTAGTCCTTCCATGCCCTTGCATTTCTTTCCCTTTGGACTTTCGCCGAGAGCGCTAAAAATCTCTTCGAGACGCGCAACGTGTTCGTGGGTCTGGGTCAAATGTTCCTCGAACCCAGCACGCAGGTCCGGAGATGTTGTGGCCTTCGCCATCTTCGGCAGGGCTTTCAACATCTGGTTTTCTGCATTGTAAATGTCCTTCAGTTCTTCCACATAAAGATGCTTCAAACGGTTCTGTTTCATCTTCCTCTCCTAATGAGTCTCTGTCGTCGCCATTGGTTCTGACATAGCAGGCGTGCGTGATTGGTTCTAAAGGAAAAACTCTCTGCAACTTCTATTAACGACGAATGGAGACGGGCGGCTATAGGGCTTAACCGGTAGGGCAAGATGGCAATAGCTGTATCGTTGGCCCGTCACACGAAACGTTATTGATTCGTGTCCTTTTGCAGATAAATTTAGCCTTGCAACTAGGACACTGGCATTCCACGCCTTCAGCTGGGAGGATGCAGCCGAAACAATCTACACTGCGAATTTCGCCCTCAGCTTAGTTCTTCATCTCGTCGACAGCCTGCTCGGAACGAAGAACGCCCCGGCGATATTCGCGCCATTGAAGAAATTCAACGGCTACGCGACATCACCTGCTCTCCCGCAAGGCAATCCGGCGTGCCGCATCGAATGAGGAAATCGGGTTTTGTCTTCGTTGGCCGCAGGTGGCGAGATCAAGCCTAAACTACGGTAGCAGTCCAAACACAGCGACGCTGTTTTGCGTGCCGACGTATACCCGTCCATTGGCGACCATCGGGGTGATGAATTTGTTGCTGCTGAAATTGTCCTTGCCGCCGGAGGCCTGCGTGGAGTTGTAGAGTTCGTTGGAAAGATTGGTTGCGTCGTAAGCGTGTAAAACGGCCGGGCTGCTGTTTTCCACAACCCAGACGATTCCATTGGTGGTGCCGCTGGCCGAAATGGATGGAGTCGCCCCGGGATAGCCGAAGGTGTGGCCGGAGCGGGAAGAGGGGAACGTCGCCAACTGGCCGTTCACGATGGGAAACGCTTTGACAGCGTCGCCGTTGGCGCCGTAATACACGGTGCCATTGAAATAGCTCGGCTTGGAATACACCCCGCCGGAGAGCTGTCCGGTGATGAGCTGGTAGATGTTGTCCGCGGTTCCGCTGAATTTGCCCATGTTGTCGCGGTCGACGACATAGATATTTGCGTCCTTTCCCGAGCCGACCGCGAGGTGGCGGGTATTGCCGTTGCCGTCGACAACGTCGGGCAGCAGAAGCTCGCCGCCGGACCCAAAGTCGGTGTCGGAATCCGATTCGGAGACGGTATTGAGTGGCGTGAAGTAGTCGAGCAAGGTCAGCGGCACCGTCGACGTGATTTTTGCGAAGCAGTTGCCGCAATCGCCGTTCGTCGGAAAACCCTGCGAATTCAGAGTCGTGTCAAAGTCTCCGTTGGCCACGATCATATAGATGTTTCCGGAGGCGTCCGCCGCCGGAGCCGCGCCAGACATCCAAATTGCGCCTTCGCTGCCATTGGGCACCAGATTCAGAATGTTGGTCTGCGCCAGAGTATCGGCATTGTATGAAATGATCCAGCTTGTGTAGGGCCGGTGATCGCAGTGCGAAGACCACATGGTGTAGATGGTGCCATTCAGTTCGAGGAGACTAGCGCGCTCTTTGTATTGCTTAGGATCGAAAACGACAGAGCCGCCGGAACTATTGTCGCCAGTTCCGGGATAGGAGGCCTGGACGTCCACGGGGCCACCAAACAGTTCGTTTCCAGTCGTGAGATCTAAAGCATGAATTCGCTGGTGGTAACTTCCCGTGGAATCCTTTGACATCGCAACAACGTAAATGGCGTTTCGCGAACGGTCGATCACGGGTGTCGAAGTGATACCGATTTCTGGGGTCACTTGCGTACAGCTGCGATCGTCGCTGGTAGTCTCGCCGGATAGGAGGGCGCTTACGTGCCACAACGCCGTCCCTCCCGAGGCGGTAATGCTGTCCGCGTCAAAGGCATAAATGGAGTCGTGCTCGGTGACGACGTAAACCACGTTCTTGCTGCCGCCGCCGGGAATCGCAAGGTTCGACAACAAAAGCGGCTGGGCGTCGACCAGCCCGTCGACCGCGAATTCACCAAGTTTTCCGAAGGTGCTGACCGTCACATTCGCGGGCGTCAAGGTCATTTCATTGACGTTCTGCCCGGTGCGCATGTTGTCGTAGTGGTAGGTAACGACATCGATTGCCGATCCGCCCGTCGAAGCATTCACGGTTAGTGTGGCGGTGTTGCTGGTGACATTTCCAAAGGCATTCGTCACGGTGACTCGGAATTGTTGTCCGCTGTTCGCCGTTGTTGTGACTGGCGTTGTATAGGACGCGACGGTGGCCCCAGAGATCGAACTGCCATTCATCTGCCATTGGTAAGAGAGCGGCGCGGTGCCCGTGGCCACAACGGAAAACGTTGCCGCCTGGCCAGCGGTAACCGTCTGGTTCGCCGGTTGAGTGCCGATCGTGGGCGCTGCAGACCCGACGTTAACCGTAAGTGTCACCTGTTGGCTGGTGACGCTTCCCGCCGCGTTGCTCACAACCACGTCGAACGTCGAACCGCTATCGGCAGACGTTGTCGGCGGGGTGGAGTAGCTGGCGCTCGTGGCTCCACTGATATTGCTTCCCTTCTTCTGCCATTGGTAGGAAAGCGGAGCGGTGCCAGCGGCCATAACGGAGAAAGAAGCGCTCTGGCCTGCGGTTACTGTCTCGGCCGTGGGCTGAGACGTGATGGAGGGCATTGTGGGCTTAGTACCGCCCGAATCCACGGAACTGGACGACGCGCAACCGATTAACGCGATCACGAGGCAATTTGAAGCGAGAAATCCGAGAGTTCGAAGCGTGCGGCCTTGTGTACGCACGAGCTTCTCCAGTCGAGCGTGGCGTTAATTTGTAAGCCGTGCCCATTGTGGCTACGCAAGGTGTCAAACCCAATAAGGAAATCCCCCTAGCAAATCATTTTATTCACAGTATCGCGTGACAACCTTCCGTACGTTGCGCGGACCAGCCGATCCTTCGCATTCGCCGCTCTGCCGGTCAATGCAGAAGGCTTGTGTTGCACTCCGACTTCACATAGCAGGACTTCCGAGGCGGACGAGATTTCTCTGCTTTGCGGGGCCGCCTCCGTCCGTGGCGATGTAGGAATCATGGAATGCTGTCGAGCAACTGAGGCAGGCGAACTGGGCAGGCAAAACAGGTATACCGTGCGCAGTCCCGCGGGAACATCTTTGAGGGTTTCGTCGTTCCTTGCCTTTTTCTGGGGCTGCGCATCTAATGGTTTGAAATCCGGGCGGTGATGCCGGACGGAAATAGCGCGGGAGGTCTAACCATGATTGATTCTTCTGATCTTCGGATGACGAGAATACCACTCAACTACGGAGCCGGTTACATGCCTGCACTCGGGTTTGGCACGCTAATTCCCGACGCAGCCGCGACGATAAGTGCGACCAGAGACGCGCTGGAAGCCGGATTTCGACACTTCGATTGTGCCGAACGATACCGGAACGAGCGCGAGGTAGGCGAGGCGTTGCAGGCAGGACTTGCCGCTGGAGAGATCGCGCGCGAAGACATTTTTGTTACCACAAAGTTGTGGAACTCCAATCACCGGCCCGACCGCGTCGAACCGGCTTTCGAGGCGAGTCTGGACAGACTCAGGCTCAAGTATCTGGATCTCTATCTCATCCACACTCCGTTTGCATTTCAACCCGGAGACGAGCAGGATCCGCGTGATCAAAACGGCAATGTCCTTTACGACCATGACGTGACTTTGCTCGACACTTGGAGAGCGATGGAAAGTCTCGTTGACCATGGCAAGTGCCGGGCCATCGGACTGTCGGACATCACCTTGAAGGAGCTGTTGCCCATCTATGAATCTGCCAGAATCAAGCCAGCCGTGGTGCAAGTCGAAGCGCATCCGTATCTTCCGGAAACGGAACTTCTGGAATTCTGCAAGCAGAAGGGCATTGTGTTTTTGGCCTTTGCACCATTGGGTCACGGGGTCAGGCCAGGCCCGCTCGAAGATCCGGTCATTTTGGCAATCGCCGCGCGAGTTGGAAAAACGCCAGCACAGGTGCTCCTGGCTTGGGCGGTCCAGCGCGGCACACCTTTGCTCACCACACCGAGGACCGCGGCCCGCGCGAGAGAGAATTTCAACATCTCAGCCCTTCCAGAAGACGCGCTTGACGAAATCAATCGAATTCAGACGAGACAGAGGCTCAATGAAGTGGTGAAAACCGGCATTCCGGGTTTCATTCCACAAGGTGGACGAACATGAAAGCGAAACCGCACCTAGAGCAGCCCATGCCAGAGGAACCAATACGTAAAGCCCTGAATACGCATTGGCACGCGTCGGCAGTCGGCGATGCAAACGCGGAACACGATATTTATGATGACGATGCCATTTGTGATTATCCCCAGTCAGGCGAGCGAATCCTCGGGCGAAGCAATTTGCAGGCCTTGCGGAGTCATCATCCCGGCAAGCCGTCAGGCTTCGAGGTCAAGCGGATCCTCGGCAAAGGGGATCTCTGGATCACGGAATACACAATCCAGTACCAGGGCCGACCGGCATATACGGTGAGTATTATGGAGTTCCGCAACGGCAAAGTCGTCCACGAAACACAGTATTTCGCGGATCCCTTCGAGGCGCCGGCCTGGCGGAGACAATGGGTTCAGCAGCCCACGTCCGGCAAACTCTGACCGTCATCACTTGTTATCCATTTTATTTTTTCACTTCGTGGCTGATCCCCTCGTCGGGGAGCTTTCATGACGAGGAATGCCATTTGCTAGTGGACGGTCAAGGCGCGTTTGGCGTGAGGCCTTCACGGCGAGTCCTTGACCATGACTTGAATCGTCGTGGCTTTCGAATGTCCCCGCGCTAAAGAGGATGCAATTCGCCGAGCACGGTGGGAATCAGTTCAGAGACTGTGGGATGGATGTGCATGGCTCTTTGCATCACCGTATACGGCGCACGCGCATACATCATGTCCAGCAGGCAGTGAATCACCTCATCGCCGCCGATGCCGAAAATGGTTGCCCCCAGGATCTCTTTCGAGTCTGCATCCACCAACACTTTCATGAACCCCTGGCTCTCGCCCTTCTCGACCGCCCGGCCGACACGTGTCATCGGCCGCCGCCCGATCAGCACACGCCGTCCCGAGGCGCGTGCTTCATGCTCCGTCATTCCACATCGTCCGAGGGGGGGATCGACATAAAGGTTGTAGGCCCTGATGCGGTCTGCAACGCTGCGCGGCTCGTGGTCTAACAGGTTGGCCGCGACGATCTCGAAGTCGTTGTAAGAGGTGTGCGTGAATCCTCCCCGTCCGTTACAATCGCCGAGCGCCCAGATGCCAGGAACATTGGTGCGCAGTTGATTGTCCACTCCGATGTATCCGTGAGCATCGCAGGCCACCCGCGCCTTTTCCAGACCAAGGTCACCGGTGTTCGGCGTCCGGCCCATCGCCAGCAACAAGTGCGACCCTCTCACCTCCGGCGCGTCATCCGTGCAATCCACGCGCACGCCGACTTCCTCGCCGTGACCGATCAACTCGATGCACTTTGCATTGAGCCGCATCTGAATGCCCTCGCCCTCTAGGATAGACTGCACTTCCGTTGATACGTCCTCATCTTCATGGGCGATCAGGCGCGATGCCTTCTCGATGATGGTCACCTCGCTGCCAAAGCGCCTGAAGATCTGCCCAAATTCTAGTCCCACGTAGCCGCCGCCGACGATGACGAGGTGTCGCGGCAGAATGTCGAGGTCCAGCAACGTGGAATTGGTCAGATACGCGGTGTTCGCCACTCCGGGCATGGACGGTATGGCTGCGCGCCCTCCCACGTTGATGAAAATCTGCGATGCCACCAGTAACTCCTCGCCTATCCGCACCTCGTTCGGTGATTCGAATCGCGCATGTCCCTGATACACGGTGCAGTTCGGCGTGTTCCTGAGCCACGACTCCAATCCACTTCTCGATTTCCCCGTAATTTCATCCTTTCGTGCTCTCACACGCTTCATATCCGCCCATATTGGCCCCGCCACTTGGACACCGAATTCTGCCGCGCGGCGGGTCATGTGCGCAGCGTACGCGGAGGCGACCAGCGTCTTCGTCGGGATGCAGCCTGTATTGACACACGTTCCCCCGAAGCGGCCTCGCTCGATAATGGCGACCCGTTGACCCGCAGCCGCCATCCGCACCGCCAGGAATGGTCCCGATTGGCCACTTCCGATAACGATCGCATCAAGGTTTGTTTTCATGATTGGGTGACTATCCTCACTCTGCTCACTTAAAGGTCGATCTCGATGTCGCCTCGCGGCCGCGAACAGCAGATCAACACGTTTCCTTCTGCTGGCGGCTCCAGAGGCTCGGGTCGATACTCAACTGCCCCGGAAATGAAAGCACATTCGCACGTATGGCAGACGCCGGTTCGACAGGACCACCTCACCGGCACGTCGCATGCTTCCGCGAGTTCCAGCAGGCTGTGCCAATCCGGACGCCACGCCACTGTCAATCCACTTCGCGTAAACGAAACTTGAGGTCCGGGACCGGCTGTTCCAGCAGGTTGATGAGGTGGCCGCGTTTGAGCGTTGGAGATCCCAGGGTGTATGGCCTCGCCGGCCCCGAAAATTTCCGTAAACACTTGGGAGGCTGAAACGCTCCAGTCTTCGAGGACCGATGTCAGGCTCCTCAGGAACTCGGCTGGTCCACATAAATAAAAATCCGCGTCACGCGGCACTCCAAGCTGCTTGAGCACGGGAAGGCCCAGCCGTCCTGGCGCATTGTAGTCTTGCCCAACTCGATCCGTAGCGCTCGGCCGGCTATAACAGACGTAGCCACGCCCTAGCGGCAGCGACTTAATCAAGGCTCGCGTTTCCATTGCAAAGGGATGCTCGTCGCGGTTTCGCGCTCCATATAGCCACCAGACCTCTCGACGCGAAGCCGTGGAACCCAGCTCATGCAGCATCGCAAGCAAAGGCGTCGCACCGATACCCGCGCCGAGCAGCACTACCGGCCGCTCCCCGGGGCGCAGAATGAATTTCCCCCGCGGCGCACTCACTTCCAGAACATCGCCAACTTTCACGTGATTGCACAAGAACGTGCTCCCCAGTCCGTCAACTTCCTCTTTAACGCTCACGCGGTATGTGCCCGCTTCTGGTGCGCTAGACATCGAGTAGCTGCGCCGGATAGGAGCCGCGTCCGGCTTGGGCCGAAATCTCAACACTAGAAATTGGCCGGGCAGGGGCGCAGGCAGCGGGTTTTCATCGATGGTCCCGAATGACAAAGAAATGACGTTGGTGCTTTCCCGTTCCACCCTCGCAACTCGCAACGACTGGAACCCTTGCCACGCCGGCGGCGGAGTGGCGGCGCCGGTGAGTCCGGCGTTTCCTGTGGATGCTTGATTTGTTTCCTGCTCGAGTAATGCTTTGAACGAACCCTTCCAGCCGGGACTCAATGCCGGTATGCGTAAGGAGCGCTCCAGCAGTTCGCGTGAGTGCCCTGGCAGGTATAACAGAGCATCCATTTCCGCGACGGTCACGCGCTCCGGTCCATCGGCGATCTTCACAATCTCGTCGCCCGAGCCGACCTCGCCTTCCTCAAGCACGCGCAAATAAAATCCTGGGCGGTGATGGGAAACTAGCAGCGCTGCCATCTGCGGCTCGTCCATTCGGATTCCCACTCGGTAGCAGGTCACACGCGGCTGCGTTACCTCAAACAGCGCACCGCCAATTCGATAATGGTCGCCGATGCACACTTCGCCGTCTGGCAAGCCCTCAACCGTGAAGTTTTCGCCGAACTGCCCGAAGGTGAAGTTGGTGCGGCCTAGTTGCTGCTCCCAGTAACGGTAGGAATCCATCTGATAGACCAGCACCGCTCGGTGCTCACCGCCATGGCCGGAGAGGTCGCCCTGGCCATCGCCGTCGACGTTGAGCCGCCGAACCATGTGCCTGCCCTGTACCGGCTCTTTCCACACGCTTGTAAACACACTCTCTCCCCGCCACGAAACGTCGCGCGGAAGACCGACATTCACTGATAACAGCTGGGCCATTTTTCAATCTGTCCCGCTCACGGCTATCGGCGCAGTTTCTTGGGGCCGCTCACGTGTGCATTGCCGCGTTCGTAGAAGCGTAACAGTCGATTGACATTGCGGGTCAGCCCGATGCGTGCGCTTTTGCCAATCGCGCCAGTCCTTTGCGTGGTGGTGGCCAGCCAAAGCGGGCCCGCGGCGCACAAGTCTAATCCGTCTTGCCTAAGGTCAACGTGCATCGCTTTGGTGACGCGGCCCGGACCTTTGCCGAGGTTAGCTACGCGCGTCGTACCCCGGGAACCGGCCATCAAATCGATCCCGTCAAGCGGCTCAACGGAGCGCAACAGGACTCCGGCACCAACCCCGGGCATCTCACTTGTGACATTCAGCAAGAACGATGTCCCATACGTGAAATACACATAAGCGTGTCCTCGCTCGAGAAAGAGAGAGCGATTGCGCCTCGTCTTTCCATGGAAGGCATGTCCGGCTGCGTCACCGACCGGATAGGCTTCCGTTTCGACGATGCGCCCGCATAACCTGCTGGAGTAGATGTCATGGACCACGACTTTGCCAATCAAATAGCGCGCCAACTCCACGGTGTCCACAGGAAGCTCCGCCCTCTGGAGACGACGCAGCCGGCGAACGGAACTGGTTTGAACTGAGAGCCTCAATTTCGACCTTCGCAGTCCAATGCAACGTAGGCACCCGTGACGCGAACTTGCACCTTCAACGGTTTGATGCAGTGCCCACGGTCGACGGCCAATTCTTTGCCGTCACGCTTGCGCCCTCCATAGAAGCGGTGGAAGGGAAAATGTTCGCCGACCAAGGGGCTGCGGTCGTAACCGACTTGGAAGTCCGAGCAATCATAAGCCAACCAACCAATTTTGATAGGCTAAGTCCCGATTCGAGCCGACACGGGAGATCGCTCCCGGATTGTTTCCCCGGCAGTGCTCTCTTCTACCGGCGCCTGGAATTGAAGGTAGTACGCTGTTAGTGCTAATCTCCGCCCAACGGAAGTACCGCCCGAGGTCCGGTTACAATCTACAAGGTCAGAACTTGAAGCACGGAGGAAATGAAGCCATGACGAAACAACGAATTGGTGTACTGGCTGTGTGCTTGCTGCTGGCAGCTGCGGGAATCGGGCAGACGCCGCCCGCGAAGCAGATGGCCGTTGAAAAAAAGAGTGGGGGCGCGGCTCGCAGCGCGCTGGTGATGCCGGGCTCGGAGCAATGGATGGACATTCCCGCGGCAGCGCTGGTAGGGACGCCGTCGGTCGAGATGGGCGGAACGGTAAAGATTGCGATCCTGCAGGGCGACCCGATGACGGCTGGGCATTCGTACACGCTTCGTCTTTCCTGCACGGACGGGACAAAGATTGCGCCGCACTGGCATCCGACGACGGAAAATGTGACGGTGATTAAAGGCACGTTTCTGATGGGAATGGGCGCGAAGTGGGATGACGCCACGATGAAAGAAATCCCGGTGGGAGGCTTCGCGTCCGCGCCTCCGCAAATGCGGCACTATGCTCGGTGCAAGGGTGACGGCGTAGTGCAGGTGAATGGAGTTGCGCCTTTTGTGGTGAATTTCGTTGGGCCAGACGACCCGGGTCCTGCGAAGAAGACGAATTAGGATAACTGACGGCTTGGTCGCCGCCCGCACCGCTCAAGTACGCCGTGCTTGACAAATGGACTGTATGGCTGTAATCATACAGTATGCTTTTCCACGTGAATCCGTCGTCCGGCGTGCCGATTTACGCGCAAATCGAAAACCAGGTGAAGAATGCTATTGCCGCAGGTGCCCTCAAGCCGGACCAGGCGCTACCCTCGGTTCGCAAGCTCGCTGCCGAACTGGGGGTCAATCCTACTACCGCCGCACACGCCTATCAGAACCTAGAACGGGATGGCGTCATAAGCACGATTCCGGGCGCCGGCACTTTTGTCGCTGAAAATGTCCCCCGATTTCTCAAATCGGAGAAGTTGCGCCGTCTGCAGCCTTACGCCCGGCAACTCGCCGTCGAGGGCGCGCAACTCCGCCTCACTGACGAAGAGATTCTGAAGATCGTGCAAGGCGAACTGGAAAGCCTAGGAGTCCGAAAATGAACGAGCTTGCGATAGATACTAAGGATCTTACAAAAACATACGGAAGCATCCGCGCGGTCGGTGGAATAAATCTTAGTGTACCGCGCGGTGCGATCTATGGGTTTTTGGGGCGGAACGGCGCGGGCAAGACAACCACGATCAAAATGCTTCTAGGCCTGACGCGCCCCACTACGGGGACGGCCCGTGTATTCGGAATGGATGTTTCTGCTGAGCGCATATCCATTCTTCAGCGTACCGCTTTCGTCAGCGAGAAAAAGATACTGTATCCATGGCTGACTCCAATCGAATTGGTGCGATTCAGCCGCGGCTTTTACCCAACATGGTCGGATAGCGCAGTCGAAAAATACGCTCGCTTATTAGAAATCCCTATGAACCAGCGCTTTGAAAAGCTCTCCAACGGTAACCAAACCAAAGTCTGGCTGTTGCTGACGCTTTCTCAGGGCGCGGATTTATTGATTCTGGATGAGCCGACTGCCGCTTTGGACCCGTTTTCCGTCGATCAGTTGTTGCACGTGCTGGCTGAAGACGGCCTTGACCGAGGTTGCACCATCTTCTTTTCCTCTCATCAGCTTGAGGAAGTGGAGCGCATCGCGGAATATGTCGGCGTCATCGAGCACGGTAATCTTTTGATGGCCTCCCGGCTGGACGATATCAAGAGTGAATTCCGCCTGATTACCGCCGCTGGCAACTCTCTTCCATCACAAACTTCGCCGCACATTTTGTCCGTTGGGGTCGAGGGAAATTTCTATAGATATGTCGTAACAAAAGATGCCGATGATTTCGCTGCCGGATTGTCCCAGAATGGCGCAACCATTACGAATATCGCGCCTCTAAGCTTGCGGGAAATCTTTTTGCAGCTCGTCCGAAAGGAGCAGTAATGTATTTCTGGAAATGCTGGCGCGAGACGCGTGTCAGTTTTTATGTTTTCCTGTCGATTGCCTTTACATTGGCCGTGCTCCCTTCGAAGGTCATGGATTCTGCTATGGGCGATTTGCGCGCGACGCAATTTTTTGCGCTTGCTTGGATGGTGCTCTTGTTCGCTTCCAGCGCGCTACTCTCTCTTGCTGGAATGTCGCTCGGAGCCACTGGAATTGGCGAAGAGTTTGCTCACAAGACCGCCGGTTTTTTGCTGACGAAACCACGGTCGATTCGCTGGTTCGTTTGGACCGGTTGGGCGGCGAATGCCCTACAATTTCTGACGTTAACGGGAACCATGGTTTTGGTGGGCGCTTCGATTCTGTCATGGCGGTGCCACGTGCCAATCACATGGCGGTTGCTGTTAACGTTTGTGCCCGGACTCATTATGACATTCTTGATGTTTGGCATGACCTACCTATTAGGCGTGTTACATCAGAATGGGCGCAATGGATTCATAAGCAGCTTGGGCGTCGTCATTGTGTTTCCAATAATCTGTTTGGCGGCGAAATACTTTTGGCACATTCACTTGCCATCGCCGGTAGACATGTATCCGGTCGAAATGAGTGCGATAGTCCGGCACCCAGAACTCGTCGCGACGTTGCCACCCCTTTGGCCGTTGGTTGGTTGGTCGTTCGTGGCGCTGTCATGTCCGTTTGTTGCCGAACTCGTGCTTGAGCACACTGAGCTGTGATGAGCTCCAGAAAGAAAGATCGGCAGCTTGTCCGCAAAGACGGAACTTACATTGCCGCGCCGTTTTGCTCACTTTTTTTGTGTGTGGCCGCAATTGCGGCCAGAAAAAGAAAAGTTCCCCTTTCCCCGATCATTTTAGGTATATGGGCATCCTGACTTTCCGCTTTCTTCTTTTCGAGAGCGCGAACCTCTGAGGCTGCCGGCCTCGTCCCCACCGCTGGCGGGATATCGTGCAAGACCCGAACTATAGCGAGCGCCATCGATAGAGCGCATCCGCTTCCGCCCGGGAGCATTGTGATGAGCCGAGAATCGACTTGCCGCTGTCTCATCTGCGATCTTGAACGCGCGCTGAATATCGAAATCGCGGAAAGAAGGTTCGAGGTCTGCTATCAAACCTTTGCCCATCCCCGTTCCCTTCTGGCCACATTTCCGTCCCCTTCAGACCTCGTCGCCTTCTTGCACACCCGGACCACGAACAACGGAATTCCTATTTCCGATGGCATCCTCCGAGACCTATTGCAGACCACCGCTACGGACGGCTGCGCCGCGCTGCGCGACCTGCTCCTTTTCGCCTTCATTCCCATGCTGCATGCCACATCCCGCCAGGTGGCCAACCGTTATCCTTCACTTTCTTCTGATGACATCTCTCAAAACGTTGTTCTTTTCTTGCTCCAGATTCTCAACTCGCCGGAATTCTACGGGCGGAGTTCTCACGTCGCCTTCGCCATCTCCCGCGTGCTCAAGCGCAATGCCTTCGAATGGGCGGCACGACAAACTCGCTTGGCGGTTGGTTTCGAGCTAGGACAAGCCATCGTCAATCTCCCGCTTGCCCGCGACGCTGCGGAGCCGTTCGAGCGGGTCGTGTTTCTTCGGCATTTCCTGCATCGCTGCTACGAGCGAGGGCTATTGACCGGCGAAGACCTAGCACTACTGGTCCAGTTCAAGTTCGATGCGGCCCGCGACCGAAACGCAGGCGGCCCTGCCGCTCTGTATTCGAACGCTTCGCGGCAGCGGATGAAGCGACTACTCGACAAGCTTCGGCATATCGCAAGGAAACCAACCGACGGTACCCAGTTGCGACTGTTTTAGGTTCCCTTTCTCCGCTTTGGGTAGAAAAGAAAAATATTTTTCCTTTCGTGCGACACATTTTCCCGGCCGAAACACAGATTAGGTACATGTGGGGAGAGTTCTTGCCGCACGATTCCCGCACTTTACGGATGAAAGGATCCGCTGAGCCACACTGTTTCTGGAGCTTCTGCTCCCGGTGTTTCCCCGAGAAGCGAAACACGAAGTGACAGGTCTGGCAGCCGGACAAATTCCTTCCGTTTGCGCGTTTCGAGGGCGAGAACTCTCCTCGGATTCGGTTTGGACTGGAGGTCCTCTTCATGAAGCCAACTCCCAGGTATCCCGAATGCTTCCGGCGAGCCCTGCGCCCTGCCGAAGTCTTAATCGCCTTGCTTGTACTGGCGTCTCCTGTCCTTGCCCAGGCGGGCGCTTCCCCGTGGGAAAACGCCGTGAGCGTACTCCAAACAGCCTTCACCAGCACGATCGCCCGAGGCCTTTCGCTCGTCGCTGTCGTCGTCGCCGGTCTTACCTTCGCTTTTGGGGAAGGCGGGTCGAAACGCGTGCTTGCAGGCGTGCTCTTCGGCGTCGGCATGGCCATTGCAGCGGTCAATTTTCTGGCTTGGCTTTTTCCCGGTAATTGATTCGGGCATCTCGAGGGGCAAGTACATGCAAGAAGCCAGACGAATCAACAAGGTGCAGCGCTCGCTGTCCCGGCCCCTCACGATCCTGGGGGCCGAACGAAAACTCTTCTTCTGCGCCATGTGCCTTGGCGCCGCAACGTTCAACCTCCTCAACAGTTTACTTGGGGGCTTGCTGATTTTCCTGTTGCTGTGCGTGCCGGCCCGTTGGGCTACCCAGACCGATCCGCAGATGCTGCGATTCTTGCTCACCGCCGCGAGAGTTCGCGTCCAGTACGATCCAATGAAGTTCACTCCGATTCGCGTCCGAAGGAATAACCATGCTCAGGCTTAAACGTATCTTCAAAAACTACGACGAGACCGGCTCACTTAACGAGCAGATCAATCTGTTAGGATTTATCGGACCGAACGTTTTTCTCACAAAGAGCGGCGAGGTTGGCGTCATCCTCGAAGTCCGCGGAGTCGATTATGAATGCCTTGACGCCGGTTCGATCGATCATTTCACGAAGCGCCTCGAGTCCGCCTTCAAACTATTCGACGAGAACTACCGCGTCTACCAATATCTCTTCAAGCGCAACAACGAGACCATCCCTTTCCGACTCTATTCGAGCGCCGTCGTAGACGCCGCTATCCAGAATCGCATCGCCTATCTCAACAGCAAGGCCGACACGCTTTTTTCCCTCTCCATCTACTATGTCGTCCTATACCAAGGATTTCAGCCATCCCGCCAAATCGGGAGCGCCCTCGCCGGGCTTCCCCAACATCCCCAAAAAGCCTGGGCCGATCTGTCGGCACATTTCTCGTCCGAAAAGCAGGTCGTCGTTCTTGGGCAGCACATCGACCAAGCCCAGGCGGTACTGCTGCAAAAGTCAAAGAGCTTCCTTCTCCAAGTCAGCGACTTTCTCCCTGTCCGCATGATCGACAAGCAGGAAGCGTTCCGCGTTCTCAAGAGAACGCTCAACTTCCATCCCCACAAACTCGAATTTGCGAGTCTCAAACACGACACCTTTCTCGATTACTACCTTCCTGAGTCCTCTGTCGAATGCCACCGCGGACATCTGCGCGTGGACGATTACTATGTCAAGCTTTTGACGCTCAAGGAACCTTCCGCGCAGAGCTTTCCTCTCATTTTCAAACGATTGCTCGAAGTCGAAGCGAACTACCACGTCGTCACGGAATGGAAAAAAGAAGATTCGGGTAAGATGCGCCGAGTCATCCAATCCAAACGCCGTCACTTCCACAACACCAAGCGCTCGTTTGCGAGCCATGTCAGTCTAAACGACGCTGCCGGACAAGACGTACTCCTCGACGACGCGAGGGAATCCCAAGTGCGGGAACTCGGCGAGGGCGTCAAGGAAATCGAACTCCACGGCAACTACTTTGGCCAGTTTTCACTCACAGTGGTGATTTACGACCTGGACTTGGCGAAGGTCGAGCGCGCCTGCGCCGACTTTTACAAAGTCTTCAGCGTTCATGACGCCCAGCTTTACGAGGAAAAATACAACCTTCTAAACGCTTTTCTCGCTGCAATTCCGGGCAACCACGCGTTCAACTTGCGTTCCCTGTATCTCCTCAACACCAATTACGCGGATTTCTCCTTCCTCTTCACGCTTCACCCCGGCGAGCCTCGTAATGCCCATCTTCGGGCGGAATACCTCGCGGTCCTTGAGACCAATCACCACACCCCTTACTTTCTGAATCTTCATTACCACGATGTAGCGCATACCATGATTCTTGGGCGAACTGGCGCCGGCAAAAGTTTTTTGCTGAATTTCCTGATCACCAACCTCCAGAAATATGCGCCTTACACGTACATCTTCGATCTCGGCGGCAGCTTTGAAGGCATCACGCAGCTTTTCGGCGGCTCGTACACACGCGTCGGCCTCGAGGACGAAGATTTTAGGATCAACCCGTTCTCCCTGCCGCCCACCAAGGAAAATCTCGATTTCCTTGCGCTATTCCTCAAAGTGTTGATCCAGGGGCAGCGAAGCGCTGAACTTGATCCTGTCGCCGAGCGCGACCTTTTCCATCAGATCGAAAACCTCTATGAGGTGGATCCCGCGCTGCGCACGCTCGGTGTCCTCGCGAACACGCTTGGCCACGACATCTCGAGGCGGCTCGCGAAGTGGACTCGCGGCGGCCAGTTCGGGTTTCTCTTCGACAATGCCGAGGACACCATTTCCTTCTCGCGCTTCCATTGCTTCGACTTCGGCCGCATGAGCCAATACCCCGAACTTTTGGAGCCCCTGCTCTTTTACATTTTGCACCGTGCCAATGCCTTGATCTGTGACCGACAGATTTCCTCGGTCTTTAAAGCCTTCTTCATCGACGAAGCCTGGGTGTTCTTGAAAAACCCCGCAATCCAACGGTACGTCGTGGAGGCCCTCAAAACTTGGCGCAAACACAACGCCGCCATGATCCTCTCGACGCAATCGCTCGACGAGCTCAAGCGTTCGGACATTCTCGACGTGATCGTCGAAAGTTGCGCCACCAAAATCTTCCTGGCCAACCCCGACATGGACCGGGAGCTGTATCGGCGGCAGTTCCATCTGAACGACACGGAAGTCGAATTGATCCCCGCGCTCATCCCCAAGCAGCAATTCCTGATCAAGACACCCGAAGTCGCGAAGGTCGCGAATCTCGCCGTCGATGCCAAGAGCTATTGGCTGTACACAAACGATCCCTATGACAACAGGAAACGCCGGGAAGTCTTTGCGCAGTACGGATTCGAAAGGGGACTCGAAGTCCTCGCGGGAGTTCAGCCGTGATTTTTGCTTTCCGCCTCAACTTCTCTGCGGACGGGAACAACTTACCCGGCGCGCTCCTGCCTCTCGACCTTGCGGGATGTACCACGATGGCCATTTTCGTTTTGCACTGGTTTGCCGGCGTCGTTGTGATCGTAACGAAAGTTCCAAGCAACACGCGTCTATTCCCAAAGGAGCGTAAATGAAACACTTTTCCTATTTTTCCCTTTGCAGGTTCGCCCTTCTGGTTGCGGGTGTAGCAATCCCCGCTTCACCAGCCCACGCGGCAACGGAACCCGCAGCGCGCGTTGTGAAGTATGCCAAGGAAGACATCGTTCCCGTTCACGCCAAACTCCGGTTCTCGACGCTCATCGTGTTGCCTGAGGACGAAGAGATTCTCGACTTCACGACCGGCGACAAGGAATTCTGGGTCATCAACGGCGCACACAACCTCTGCTACATCCACCCCGCACAGGTCGGCATCCGCAGCAACCTGAACCTCATCACAGCCAGCGGCCGCGTCTACTCCTTTCTGCTCATCGAGATTAGCAACCAACCGAATGTCGAGCCGGATCTCAAACTCTTCATCGAGCGTAAAGAGGGTTCCGGCATTCCCGTAAACAGCGGGCTACGGGGTTATGTAAGTGCCGGTGAGGCGCAGGCGTATAAGAAGGAACTTGAGACGCTCCGTTCCGAGACGGCCGTCCAGATCCAGGTCGCCGAAGCACATGTCGCCGACCAGCTAAATCAATTTCGTTCGGGCTACGCCACAAAGCTCCAGTTCGATTACCCGCTCGACGCGAAAGCCGGTCGCGAGCCCTTCCTCGTCACCGCTATTTATCACGATGATGCCTTCACGTACATCCGATGCGGGGCGCGGGAGAAACCCGCTCTGTATGAAATCAAAGATGGCAAGCCCAACCTGATCTCATTTCAGGTCGAGAACGGCGTCTATATCGCGCCGAAAATTATCGATGCCGGGTACCTCGCCATCGGCAAAAGGAAACTGCCGTTTACGCGCCGAACGGCAGCGAATTGAGGGTTCGACCATGGACCAAACGGCTGCCATTCACGAAAAAGCTCCCAAGCCTCCGGGTCTTCTGCCGAAGAATGTCCAGTCCTGGCTTCTTATCGGAGTCGCCTTTCTAATGGTCGCCATCATGTGGCTGACGGGCGGTAAGAAGGCGCCGACACCAACCAAAGCGGGCCCGGGCGCGGCGACAATGCAGGCTCCCGTCGAAGTCAACGAAGCGAAAATCGCTGAGATGCAGAACCGCATTCAGGACCTGCAGCATCAGCAGCTTCTCGCTCAAACCGCCCTCGCTCAGCAGACGCGGCAACTCGCTTCCCCCGACCACGATTCCCCCGAGACTCAACAAACGGGGGCTGGCGTAGGTGCTCAGCGCGCGGCAGAGGACCCTATTGAGGCCGAGCGCAGGAGGCGTGCTTACACTTCGCTGTTCTCGTCGAATGTCGCGCTCAGCTACCGCAAAATTCCAGCGAGCCCCCAAGGTTCGGTAACTGAGGGTACGGTTGGTAATCCCGCCCCATTTCCCGTAGTCCCCGATGCCTCACCGCAGATCTCGAAGCAGATGCAGGCCAGTTCGATCTCTCCTCTGGCAATACGCAACGATTTCGTTGAAATCCTTAAGGATCGAAAGGAGGAAATCAAGAATCCTGCCGCCGCACCCGGTGCCTCCGCCAACGCGGCGGCAGGAAAGACCTACGTACTGTTTGAAGGAACCATTCTTGAAACCGTCCTTATCAACCGTCTCGACGGCGGCTTCGCCAGTCCCGTCGAGTGCCTAATCTCGACCGACGTTTACTCGAGTGACCGTCAGCACCTGCTCGTTCCGGCAGGATCAAAAGTGCTGGGCGAAACCAGAAAAGTGGACACCTTCGGACAGACGCGGCTGGCCGTTGTCTTTCATCGCCTGATCATGCCCGACGGTTATTCCGTCAGTCTCGACGGGTTCAAGGGTCTCAACCAGATCGGGGACACCGGCTTGCGGGACGAGGTCAACAACCATTACCTGCGGATCTTCGGCGTGTCGCTCGCTATCGGCGCCCTCGGAGCCGTCGCCGAGGGCGGAACGGCCGGTGCGCTCACCGCGAATGGCGGTGACCTCATGCGTCAGGGATTCGCGCAAAGCACCGCGCAGTCTTCCACGCAAATTCTCGACAAATTCCTGAATATCATGCCCACGGTGACCATCCGCGAAGGCCATCGCGTCAAGGTCTACCTCGCGGGCGATCTCGTGTTGCCCGATTACCTCAATCACAAAATGCGGTCGGATTTGTAAAGACAGGAAAGAAAGGATGAACGTTCGATGAAGAAAAGGGCCCTAGTGCTTGTGCTCGTGATCGCGTTGTGCGTCGGTACCGCCTCTGCGCAGTTCGGAATCGTCTACGACCCGACCAATTACCAAAATGCAGTCCTCCGCTATCAGCAACTCCAACAGCAGCTCGTTCAATTAGAGAAGAGCTATGCCCAGATCACCAACCAACTCAACCTCGCGATGCAAATGGCTCAGTTCATCGAGAACATGCCGGCTCGCTACCGGGCACTGTTTTCGCAATGGCGAAATGTAACCGCGCTCAACACCTTCGGAAACACCGGTTCGTGGGTCAGTGGAATCAACTCCGGCTTTCTGCCGGCAATTAACACCGGCTACCAGAGCGCCACCACCCAACTCCTTCCCTACAGCACAACGCAACTCGCTCAAATGGATCCATTTGAGCTAAGTCGCGTGCAGTCGCAATATGCGTCTGTCCAGCTCGTGGATGGCGCCAACGTGAACGCCATGGCCACCATCGGATCCATACGCGACAGCGCCCAGGATGTCCAGACGCAAATCGGCAATCTAGAGCAGGATTCGTTCTCTGGCAACTCCGATCTGAACACCGAAGTCTCGGTGCTGAACAAGATCAACGCAGGGGGGGTCCTCACGCTTCGCACTCTCCAGGACTCCAACAAGCTTCTGGCTTCTCTCCTCGAGCAGCAGACCATCCTCGCCAAGCAGCAGCGCGAGGCCACCGCTAACACTATCAATGCCGACATTGAGCGCCAGGCCAGCATGGCTGGCAATATGGCTCAGCTAACCAGCACTTTGACCAATTCCCTTCAAAGTTTCCGCATGCCGTAGTCGGCGGAGAAAGTTGCCCGGGCGTCGAAGGAGCTGACGGCAGTGCAAACCGACTATCTCGAGTACGTCTTCCAAGCCATCAACACCTTGCTCACCCAGAACCTCGGTTTCTTCGACGCCATGGGCCAAAATCTCTTCCGATCTTTTGCCACCATTCTCGTCGCCTGGTTCGGAATCAAATCCGCCCTTTCCGCCGCTAGCGGCAGATATGCATTCCAGTTTGACCATTTCGCGAGCCTTCTTCTGACCATCAGTTTCGGCTTCGCCATGGTCAATTACTACAGCGTACCGATTCCCGGTGTGGGGTCGAGCTTCCACAATCTGGTCACGAGCGAAGCACAATTCCTGTCAAGTCAGATCGACCAGGCGCAGCTCCAAACGGTGATTCAGGGTGTAGCGGACTTCGAGTCCCGCATGGACTCTCCTACCTGGGGAGACATTCTAGGAACGGCCATCTACATCGTCGTGACGATCCTGCTTGCCGCCGCTCAGGCCGTCGCCTTCGTGGTCATCGCCTATGGTTTCATTGCGACTGCGGTGTGCGTGCTCGTGGGGCCGGTCTTTGTTCCGTTTTTCATCGTTCCCAAGATGGAGTGGCTTTTCTGGGGCTGGTTCCGGTGTTTTATCCAGTATGCCTTCTACCAGGTCATCGCCGCCGCTGTTGTTTACATCATTGGCAATCTCATGCTCGGGGCGTTGCGTCTCCCACCCGCTGGCGCTCTTTCTACCGTCCAGCTCATGGCCTGGTTCCCGGTCCTGTTTATTACGTTTCTCGCCTCCATTTACACCCTGTTGAAAGTGCCCGCCCTGACCAATCACATCTTCAGTGGCACCGCAGGCGGATCTTCCATCGGAATCATCGAAAGGCTCTTTCAATGAACAACGACGCCAGTTTCTACGATGCCAAGCGTCTCTACCTCGAATCATACGGGGATCCCATGGTAACGAATACCTACCTCAAGATTGCGCTCGTACTGCTATCCATTGTTTGCGTGGCGCTCGCACTCATCGATCTTCGTACCATTCGCACCTTCAAGGACTTCCGCCCTCTGGTGATCCGCATTGACGACCTCGGCCGCGCCGAAGCCATTAATTACCACAATCTCGAATACAAGCCCCAGGATGCCGAAGCCAAATATTTCCTCTCCCAGTTCTGCAACCTCTACTACCGCCGCAACCGCTACACGATCCAGGATGACTTTTCGAAGTCTCTGTACTTCCTCGACGGCAAGCTGGCCAATGGCATTCTCGACGCCTACCGCAAGGACGACATCATTAAGAAATTTATCACCAACAGCGCCGCGCCCGAGATCGATGTGAACGTCAAGAAAGTCGCGCTCGAAGAAATGCAAACTCCACCCTTCCGCGCGCGCGTGGATTTTTACCTGGTCTACTACTCACCCGCCGACCATAGCGAACTAAAACGCGACCTCTACTCCGCAAACTTCGTTTTCGTTTTCCGTACCCAAGTGCCGAACGAGCTTATTCCGATCAATCCACTGGGTCTGAGCGTCACCTATTTCCGCGAAGACGAGGCATTCAAGTGAAAGAACTGCATCACCGCTTCAGAATAACCGTCGTGGGCGGACGCCTCCGATCCTCCGCCCAACCTCCGCGCGCCGCGTCCCTCCGCGGCCAAGCATTTTCGATCCGACTTACGCCACGGCCTTTCCGATCGATTCTCTTCCTCGACACGCCCGGTGCGCCGCTCCCGAATTCTCTAAGCAAGGTACGGAGAACCGTCAGCTCTTCCCTCGAAGGATCTCGAAATGATTGCCAACGCCCTGTTCATCGTCATTGCCTTCCTTCTCGCGTTGGGCTTTTGGCTCATGGGCCAACTGGAGTTCTTCATCCCCTACAAGCGCTTGCTTTTTCACGAATACGGGCCGGCCATCCTTATCTATACCGTCGTGCTGTTCGCGAATCTCTTTGCCGCCACACTCGCCCTGATCCGCAAGTTCCTCCTGAAGGACACCGGGCGCAAGCTTTTTCATTTGGACAAACAGCTTCACATCGGCGAGACCGAGGTGCCTGCACCCTGGTTTGAAGAGGAGACCGACTGAAATGGCTCGCGACCACGATTCCGAAGAGTTTTTCGACCCACGAGAGGTCACTGAAGGCCCCGCGCGGAAACTCGAAACGCCATCCCGCAATGATGAGTATCGCGATGAAATGGGGGCGGAACGCGAGCAGGGGACAGCTGCCCAAGCCAATCCGAGTGCACCTCGCTCATCTGGGCTGCGAAAGGTCTACGACATCCGTGGGCGCACTTATCGTTTACGCACTTCGGAAATCGCAACGACGCTCGAGATCGGACAATTTCGCGTGCTCGCCGTGGAGGACTTGCGGGAATTCGCTTATGCCGGCGACAAGACCCGCATGCGGCCTGAGGTCGAAAATCTCATTCGGCAAGGACTGGTGCAGATGAAGTCCGTTCCTCACGAAGACAAAGGTAAGCGACAATTGCTCGCGCTCACGAAAGCGGGACACCGCTTCCTTATTCAGGGCAGGATCGCCGGCAAGGACCAAGCCCTCTATCACGGTTTCAGCAAACCACGCGAAGCTCATCACGACGCGGACCTGTACCGGCTCTTCCAGAAAGCCGCGGAGAAGATTGAACGCGCGGGCGGACGCAACCTCAGCATAGTCCTTGATTACGAACTGAAAAGGCGTGTCAACCATGATCTCGCGAAACTTGGTCCAGACCGCGTGTCTTCCAGGCACAAACGCTCCGTGGCTGAACGTCATGGGCTTCAAGTTGTGAGTGGAAAGATCCCGCTACCCGACGTGCGCATCGAGTATGACACCCCCGATGGTGACCGGGCACGCGTGGACATCGAGCTCGCCACGAGCCATTACCGTCTGCGCAATCTTGCGGAAAAGGTGCGGGCCGGATTTTCAATCTACGCTCATCCGAGCGACGTGTCGAACCTCCGGCGTGTCCTGGACCAGCGGGAATTGACGGCGGAGATTTTGTCTCTATGAACTTTTCCTCAGACCACATCGAACGGATCAAGGAACTCGGCTACACAGAGGTCGAGGCCCGCTTTCTCTATATCGTCGCCGTCCATTCCGGCTACTTCACCCTCGGACAGTTCGGGTGCTTTACAAACACGAGCTACGGGAAACGTCTCACGTCCTTTTCGCAAAAACTGCTAAAGCAGGGTCACGCCACCGTCCGGGACTACATGCACAAAGGCTCCATCTTTCATCTCTTTTCTCGCACCGTATACGGCAAGATCGACAAAGACGACCTCCGCAATCGCAGGAAGCACTCCTTTGATTTTATGCGCGTCCGGCTTGTGCTCTTGGACTTCATCCTGGCAAACCAGCAATTCAATTACTTCGAAACAGAACAAGACAAGGTACGTTTCTTTTGCGACGAATTGGGGGTTCCAAAAGATTCCCTGCCAGCCAAGGTTTACCGAGGCGGTGGCGATTCGAAGCCGGCCCTCCGCTATTTTATCGACAAATTTCCCCTCTTCGTTTCCGCGCCTTTCTTTGGCGCGCCATCTGTGGTTACCCTGACTTACGTTGATTCTGGGTTTGAAACACCATCGAACTTCGTTTCGCACCTAACGGCATACCAAAGCCTCTTCCGGCAGCTTCAGAGTTTCCGGTTCCTCTACATTGCCACGAAAGACGCCTATTTCCGGAACGCGGAGGAGCGCTTTCGGTTGCTCGTGAAGAGATCGCTTGAATCCGATGTCTCAAGCGAAATCCTGCGCTACTTCCAAATCCGCACGAAATGGGAGCGTCACGAGTACGTTGTGCCTGTTACAGAGGATCTCGAGTTCCTTAATGACGCGCGGCGGCGCTTTCATGGTGACCGCTTTGAAAGGCTCTTTCAGGCGTGGAGCTCGGAAAAAATCACCGAGGGTGATCTGAGGCTAGAGCTTTCCCAACTGAGGTCCGATCGGCCGGTATTTTTTGGGACCTTCCTCGTGAGGGAGCACAAATCACCCGTGAGTGAGGTTATTCGACGCGGTGATGCGAAGCGTTTGGGAGCCTAGAGGTTGCGTGGCGCGTCATTTTTTGGACGCGGGCAAAACACCCGGCTGGACCTCGTTGCCACTGAAACCGTGGCAGAAAGGCCCCGTTCCCGATGTATTTTGCCCGCATCCGTAAACCCATGAAGAGATAGGAAAGGAGAAATCATGTCGATCATTAACAAACCAGCCGAGATGGTCAAACGCGAATACGAGTTGCAAGAGCCGATCGCGCTCGCCGTCGAGAAGTACGCAACCTTCATCCAAAGTACGCCGGATCACGTGGTCAACTCCGCGTTGAAGATGGTGATCTGGAGAGACGTGGAGTTCCGCCGCTGGCGGAAGCAACAGCAGACCCAGCCAGACAAAAAGGATGGAAACGCCGCGGTAAAGGCGGCGCAGGCATGATCCAGCGAATTCTTTATGCGAGGCACTTCATCGCCTGTCTGCTAGCCGCGGCGACGGGAATGGCGCTGTACTTCCGCGCGCCATTCCCCGAGTCCAATCTGTTTCTCCAGGTGATGGCGATGCGGGCGCACCATGCGTTTCTCTTTTTCAAGTACTCTTACACCCTCTTCCTCTACACAACGCCTTACATTGTGTGTTCGATCTTGCTTTCAGGCGTGTACATTTTTGCACTCAAAGCAGAGAACACAATTCGCGCGGGTCAATTGCCGCCCTATTCGGCCGCTAGGACCAGGACTGAACTTTCTTTGGTGTTAGGCGAGGTCCATCATCCCCGCAAGCAAATACCTTCGGAGACGCCGCAGTGGTTGGTGGTCCCGGAACGAGGGCTTTTTACGGGCATTGCCATCATAGGTGCGGTCGGGTCGGGCAAAACGGCATCAGCAATGTATCCCTTCGCCGAACAGATTCTGGCCTACCGTGCCGATGATCCCGGCCGGCGCATCGGCGGACTCGTTTTGGAGGTGAAAGGTGACTTCTGCACAAAGGTGAGAGAAATTCTTGGGCGCTACGGGCGCGGCGAAGACTATGTCGAAATCAGCCTTGGATCCAAATACCGCTACAACCCACTTCACAACGACCTCGACGCCTACGCTCTCGCCTACAACATCGCTTCGCTTCTGAACAATCTTTTCGGCCGGGGCAAAGAACCTTTCTGGCAGCAGGCCTACACCAATCTCGTAAAATTCATCATCCTGCTTCACAAAGTTGCTTTCGATTACGTGACGCTCTTCGATGTCTATGAATGCGCGATCAACCCGGATCTTCTCGAAAGCAGAATCGAGGAGGCGCAGCGCCGGCTCATCGAGGCCGATTCGGTTCTGCTCCCGGAGGAAGAGTACCTCAAGCATCCGCGCGACTTTCATCCATTCAGATTTCGACTCGACAAGGAATCCAACCGCTATCGTGCTCCGTTGACGTCGGGCCTCGCCGCTGTATTGAAAGACAAGCACGTCCAGTGGGAAGCGGAAAATGCCTCTCGCAAGAATCCCATTCCCGCTCAGAAGAAAGCACAACTCGAAGCCGTGCAGCGCTGGTTTTTCCACGACTGGAAACGGATCGAGCCCAAATTGCGCACCTCCATCGTCGAGGGCATCTCGGTCTTTCTTTCTCTCTTCGATGACAACCCGGATGTCAAACACACATTCTGTCCTCCCGCGGAGTGCTACGACCCTCAGGCAAATGCGGATTTCAAATTCGGGAGACCATTGCCTTCGCTCGCATGGCTTATTGAAAAAGGGAACTTGTGCAGCCTCAACTTTCCGATGGCCATGAATGCGGGCCTAGCCAAGGCGCTCGGTGTGATGCTGAAACTCGATTTCGAACGTGCCGTGCTCAACCGCGTGCCCATGATGGAGAAGAATCCCGAAGCATACTTCCGGCAGGTATTGTTTCTCTGCGATGAGTATCAACACTTTGCCACGGTCGGTGAGAGTGAGCCTGTAGGTGATGACAAATTCCTGAGTTTGTCACGGCAGCCCAAATGCATCCCTATCATCGCGACGCAGAGCATCAGCTCTCTCAAATCAGCCTTGCCCGGGGAATCCTGGCGCACCCTGTTGCAGACATTTCGAACCAAGATCTTTTTGTCCCTTTCGGATGATTTCTCCGCACGCATCGCGAGCGAGCTATGCGGCCGCGAAGATAGATTGAAGGCCAGCTATAACCTTTCGGAAAGCGGGCACGACGCAAACGTCAGCTTCCTCACCGGCAAGTCTCTCTCACACAAAGCGAATATTACAGCCTCCAAGAGCTACAGCCCGCACCACGATCTCCGCTTCGACACAAAGACCTTCATGGAACTTCGTAACGCACAATCGGTAACCATCGCCTATGACGGCACGAACCCTCTGCCACCGACGTTTTGCTACCTCAAACCCTACTACAACGATGTGAACAAATCTTACTTCCGCCAACTCGCGGACGGAGAACTCTGATGAACGGATTCGGCACCATCCTGCCATTTCTCAAACCGATCGAGCATCTCATCCTCGATGACTCCATCAGCGAGGTCATGATCAACGGGCCTGATCACATCTTCATTGAAAAGGCAGGATTCATCGAGGCTGTGCAGGGAGTCAGCCTCGGCGAGAAGTCCTTGATGGTGGCGGTCAAGAATATCGCCCGGCGACTGGGCGATGACATCTCGGAATCGAAGCCAATCCTCGATTCACGGCTCCCTGACGGCAGCCGGGTCGCTGCCGTGATTCCGCCCTGTAGCGTGAACGGCGTGACGCTGACCATCCGAAAATTCAACTCTCGGCGCTTCGCCATGGAAGACCTCGTTCAGGCGGGAACCTTGGAACGCTGGCTGGCCAACCAGCTCGAAGGGTACGTTCTTGCTCAAAAGAACATTTTAATCACTGGCTCTACTGGATCAGGGAAAACCTCGATGCTGAATGTGCTCGGGAAATTCATTCCCACGGATGAGCGCATCCTTCTTATCGAGGACACGTCCGAAATTCATATGTGTCAGGACAACTTGGTCCGTTTTGAAGCCCGGCAGCCACAGAATGGCCTGCCCGCAATCACGATTCGGGATCTGTTGAAGGCGTCCCTCCGTCATCGGCCGGATCGCCTCATACTTGGCGAAATCCGTGGTGCAGAGGCGTTCGACCTTTTGCAGCTTCTGAATACGGGCCACTCGGGGAGTCTTTGCACCGTACATGCTACCTCTGCCAAGCAAGGACTGGCCCGGTTCACGAGTTGTGTCTTACAGAGTGGCATCGACTTGCCGTACCGCTCGATCAAAACAAATGTCGGCGACTCCGTCAATGTCGTTGTGCACCTCGAACGCCGTCCCGGTCGGCGTTTCGTTTCCGAAGTCGTCGAAATCCACGGCTATGATCCCGACAGAGATGAATACGACTACGGCTTCATATTCGACAGCCATAAGGAGCTGCTATGAATCTGGCAGAGTTCTCGCCAGATTATATTCTGGATAACGTCGAAGAGACTGACCGGATCGCCATGTTGGTCCTCAACCGCGCGCTCGGAGAGACTATCGAGCGCAACACCAGTGCATACAAGGCGGTAAGCCCTGAGTTTCAGGGATGGTTGCGCTAGAAGAACGCAAATGGGTCGGACATCTATGTTACCTGGAATAGAACCGGAGACAAACGCCGTCGAGGATGGTGTGAACGCTTTCGAAAAGCTCGTCGCACAGCGTACGGGTGTTCCGACTCCGGCGGGTCCTGCTCCCCGGCAGCTCCAAAGCGGACTCGTTCCGATCGAGCCGACAAAGGAAAGGAGGGACTGATGCTAGAGGAATGGGTTGACTTCAAAAGCGTGAAAGCGAAAGTCTCCATGGAGACGGTTCTTTCTCACTATAACGTTCGCCTTCGGCGAGTTGGTGTGGACGAGTTCCGTGGAAAATGCCCTCTTCCTACCCACTCTTCCGCCAGAAGCAATGACAGCTTCTCCGTCAGTTTCATTCTGAACGCCTGGTCCTGTCAGTCCGCTTCGTGCATCGCGGCTCGCTCGGGCCGCGTCGGCGGGAACGTCTTCAACTTCGTCGCCGAAATGGAACGCTGCTCGATCCGGGAGGCCGCTCTGCGCCTGGATCGTTCGCTCGCAGAAAATCTCCTCCCCCTCGCCACACCCGTAAACAAGGAGCCGGTACCTTACACATCCGAAAATCGGCCTCTATCTTTCACCCTGCGCAACATCGACCACCAACATTCTTACGTCATATCGCGTGGACTAAGTGAGCAGACAGCTCAGTATTTCGGTATTGGCTACTACGATGGCAACGGGTTCCTTCGCGGGCGGGTTGTGATTCCAATCCACAACGAACACGGCGAACTCGTCGCCTATTCGGGTCGCGCAATCGACCAGACGGAGCCCAAATACCGCCTTCCCACAGGCTTCCGCAAATCTCATGTGCTGTTCAATCTTCACCGAGCCATCCAATCGCGCGACAACACGCTCATCCTCGTGGAAGGCTTCTTCGACACCTTCAAGGTCCATCAGGCTGGGCATCACAGCGTGGCCGCCCTCATGGGCTCGAAGCTTTCCGACTGCCAGGCCGATCTGATCGCAACCTACTTCAACCAAGTGATCCTCATGCTCGACGCTGATCAAGCGGGGAAAGCCGCAACCACCGCAGCCGCGACGTCACTCTCTTCGATGATCAGAGTGCAAATCGTTGAACTCGGTCCCGGAAGCCAGCCCGATCAACTGGCTGCAAAACAAATCAACCAGCTCCTAGGAGGCCTCGCTCATGACCTTTCATCTCCAGACCGTTAAAAAGCCTTTCCGATTCCACATAATCTATGTAGGTCTATGTAGGTATGAACCCTCTGCGACAGGATGCCTATCCGCAGTATTACGCACGCCTCACCGTACATAAGCCCGAACAGAAATCGAGGCGGATACCGGCTCACTTGCGCGTCTCGAATCAGAGCCGGCAAACGAGTCGCTGAAACGCGAAACATCCGTGCTCCGGATTTTTCTCGATCTAAATGCAGTGCATACGGCGGCTCGAAGTCCGGCGATTGACTCTAGCAGGTGGCTACACAGTCGAGCTGTCCAATCAGAGCATCCACCTTGGTCGCAGACCCTTGCCTGAGGAACAGACTGAATACGGCGCATTTCAGGAAATGGAAGCGAGGTCAGAGGACGATGTAGAATGGGGGCTCATCAGGATTCGTCACCGCCTTTAACAACATGAAATGTGAGACAAGAGCCGCTTGGCAACCCAGTGCGAGGCACCGTTTAGCCCCGAAAAAGCTGCCTAAAAGCGGGCCTAATTGGACCCAATGTTGGACCCAAAAAAAGAATAGCCTCGACTCACGTTCTACCGAGCCGGGGCTATTCTTTTGCTACTGGCATCCTGAGAAGTCAAGAACCGAAGGGTTCGCTGCGAACTTCCCCGAACACTTCATTTGGTAGCTGATTTCTGGGCTACTCCCGCGCTGGTCACTAACACCATGCGGAAGCGGGCTTTGCCTTCCATCATCCGAGCGTAAGCGTCTGTGGCCTGTTCCAGAGGAAAGGTTTCGATCACCGGGCGGATATTCTCAAGGACGCTGAAGGCAAGCGCGTCTTCACTCTCGATAGGTGTGCCCGTGAGCGAGCCATAAACGATGCATCCTCCACAGACAAGTGGGAAGGCATTCAATTGCATCGGATCGTTCGGTACACCCACCACGATGAGTTTGCCGCGGACGGGTACGGCGCAGACATTGTCGTCGATGGGATCGGTGGTGAAGTCTTGAGCGAGGCGCTCAAAGCGCTCGCGTTGGGAGGAAGCCTCACAACACTGGGATATTCCGCAAGCCGTAAGGCGACCATTGACGTAACCGACCTCATCGTGCCACAAGCCAGCATCCGGAGTCTCAACATGTTCCGTCAGCCGCAGGCGACGGTTGCTGACGCTTGGATTGTCTCTCTACTTCTCTACTCCAATCCGGTGCGATCAAACCGATCGTCGCTAAGACGTTCCCTTTGGTCGAAGCGGCTGAGGCTCTGCGTTATCTCGTTGAAGGCCGCCCCTTCGGGAGGGTAGTTCTTACAGTCTGACGACAATTGATGGGGAGAAAACATAACAGGTATCCCGCTCCGCAATTAGCGAAGGGTTCGCACTACGCGCAGGCGTAGTGCGAACACGAGTTGTCAAATCAACCCAACTACGACTATCTCAACGATCAACGGCGCTCAGGGTTCGCGCGATACCTGGAGGTGCACCCGTCTAGCGGGTGCATGCTTCGGTTCGCATTGCCAGGAAGCATGAGCAACTGACAACGGGCAAGTTGGACCCCAGTTTGGACCCCAATTTGGGCTTCCAATCGTCGGCTGTTGAGAGTGTGTGCCCCGGAGGTTGTTTGTTTCCCGCCAGTGCACTTAATGGTTGGCACCCAGACTTGCGACGAAGCGTTCCAATTCGATCGCTTCGACTCCGCTCGCGACGGCCCCTGTGACCTGGGCTGAGCGCGACTTGCCGTGCACCAAAATCAGACGCGTCGGGCGCTTTTCCAATGTGCGGCGCAAGGCGAGAAGTGAACCGGCCATCGCGGGACGGACGGTTTTGCCCGCCTTACATTCAATGAGCCATAATCCGGCATTTGGTTTAGGTAGGAGAAAATCGACCTCCAGTCCTTGCTGATCGCGAAAGTAGTAGAGCTCTTTCCTGCCGCCTTGGTTCACTTGGCTCTTGAGGATTTCCGCTGCAACAAATCCTTTAAACAATTGTCCGAGGAAAGGCGAACGCTGAAGCTCAGCCGCCGATGTGATTCCCAGAAGATAGCAGGCAAAACCGGAATCACCCCAATAGACCTTCGGCGTTTTGATGAGTCGTTTGCCAAGATTTTCGAAGTACGGCGGAACAACAATGATTTGGCTCGTGATTTCGAGTACGTGCAACCACTCGCTTATGGTTGGCACAGAAACCCCGAGCGGAGCAGCAAGATCGGTCTTATTGAGAATCTGGCCATGCCGGCTAGCCAGTAGTGCAAGGAATCGACGGAAAGTTACCAAGTCTCGTACGTTTGTGATTGCCCGGACGTCTCTTTCCAAATAGGTTTGAAGGTAGGAAGCAAACCAAAGTGCCCGAGAGTTTGGGCGAGCCAAAACCTCTGGGAAACCACCGTGAAGCATATTCACTTTTGCAGTCTCCACGATGCTGAAAGGCAGAAGTTGCAGAATGGCGGCCCGCCCAGCCATCGACTCGGTGATGCCTTGCATTAACGGCGCTTCCTGCGATCCGGTGAATAGCCACTGCCCCATCCGGCGGGGCGCCGCATCAATCAGAGTGCGCACATAGCTTAGGAGTTCGGGAGCATTCTGAATTTCGTCGAGCAGGACCGGGGGACGAAGCCCTTCGAGGAATGTACGTGGGTCACTGCGAATCCGTCCCTGGATGTCAGGATCCTCAAGGAGCACATACTGAGCTTTAGGGAACAATTGGCGAAGGAGGGTCGTTTTTCCGGAGCGACGCGGTCCCGTTATCACCACTGCCGGGAAATGCCGGGCTGCTCGCCGAGCCACGCTATCGAGATTTCTAGATATATACACCACTTGAGGATTCTAAGATAGAAGTTTAGAATAATCAACACTTGGAGCGACGGCTTCTTTGTCGCCGTCCTTGTATTAGGCTGTTGTCGGGCCTCGCGAAAAAATGACGAGCCGGAACAATTCCGAAGAGCGCCTCGGATCGACAGAGGAAGAATGCGAGCGGCTTCGCGCCGAAAATACTCGTCTGCGAGCGATGCTGGGGATGCGGGAATCGACATCCGGAGAATACAGCCAGACAAACAATCCTGCCGACGTCGTGCCCGAGAATCGTAGTGATAGGCCGCCAGCACCTGAAAAGAAGATCGCTCTTTTTCGGAGCCTGTTTCGCGGGCGAGAGGATGCATATGCCATTCGTTGGGAGGGAAGGAATGGCAGGTCTGGCTATTCTCCCGCCGGTGCCATGGACTGGCGCGCAATCCATGCCGCGAGGCCAGAGGATCGAAAGAAAGTCGCACGAAAGACGCGGATGCTTCACCCGCTCTCAGATGATGCCATTCGCAATCACCTCACCGGAAAGCAAACCATCGGTGTCTACCCCCTTCTACCCGACGAGACTTGTTGGTTCCTTGTAGTTGATTTCGACAAGAAGTGCTGGATGGCCGATGCCGCAGCTTTTGCAGCGACGTGTCGACGGTTCGAAGTTCCAATAGCTGTTGAGAGGTCGCGGTCGGGAAATGGTGCGCACATCTGGCTTTTCTTCGACCGTCCCGTGTTTGCTGCAAATGCCAGACAACTGGGTTGTGCACTGTTAACTCGGACGATGGAAAATCGCCACGAGATCGGGCTGGATTCGTACGATCGCCTCTTCCCTAGGTCTACGACTATGCTGATGTCGCGGTGCCAATGCTGGCTCGGATGTATAAAAAGAGGTTGGCAGGCTATGCCGCGCTCGGCTACACCGTCATCAAGGAGCTGAAGACCTGAACCATTTCGGTTATAGCTGTTGCGGACGCTCTTTTTGCGCGAAGTCGACGTTCGGCTACAACCTGAATAGCGGGAACGCGAAGAGAAGCAGGTGCGGCACTCGGTGTTGTCATGGAAAAAGGAGTATTCGGTCTCCGCACCGAATGCTTTTTGCAGTCAGAGAAAAACTCAAAGACTAAGTCTTTGAGAATCAGTCAGGACAAATAGAGTGTTTTCGCTAAATCTCATGGAAAATGACGATGTTGGGCCCAAGTCGGACCCCAACCAGTAGAGAGGAGAGTGGCACGCTAGTGCATCGTGTTGTAAAATAGAGGTCTAACTTGCCCGTTCCCCGGTAGCTCAATGGTAGAGCATTCGGCTGTTAACCGAAGGGTTGCTAGTTCGAATCTAGCCCGGGGAGCCAATCCTTTCTTTTTCAATCATTTGCGTTTCTTTAAACGACGAATCTTAGCCAATTAACATTCGGTTGTAAGCCGAAGGGTGTCTGCTCCAACCCTGATGGCAGAGTTAACGGATCTTTCCTAGACTCAGTAAAATACGCAGCCTTGATTCCAGCAACCGCTCGCTGGCTGCAATGGGTGCAGCAGCAGGGCGGATTCCATGGCGAGCTCAAACACTCAATGCATCGGTGAGCGTATAGCCCAGCGCGGCATAGCCTGCCAACCTTTTCTTGTACATTCGAGCCAGCATTGGCACCAGCACATCCGCGTAATCGTAAACTTGGACTTCCTTTTTATTCTCATGGAGTCGGTGGAGACGGCCCACATACTGCTGGAGAGTTCCTCTCCAGGAAACCGGCATCGCAAGTAGAAGTGTGTCGAGGCGCGCATCGTCAAAACCTTCACCAAGGTAGCTTCCGGTTGCAAGAATGACGCGCGGTTCGTCAGAAGGCACGACAGCCAGGGACTGTGTCAGGTTCGTTCTCTGCTTTGCGCCCAGGCCACCTTTCAAGATGAAGACGTGCGAACATACCCCGTGCAATTGTCCGGCCAAGTAATCGAGATGATCCGTTCGGCTCGTCAGAACGAGCGGCGATCGCCCAGCCGATAAAGCACTCTGAAGATCCCGTACGATCAACTCGTTTCTGTGTTGGTTTCCGACGAGTGCGGCGTAAAGATCCTGAATTGTGATTTCGATTTCTGTCTGTTCCCAAGCAAAGTTGGTAAAACGTGGGATGACCTTGTGTTCGAGGAGCGACGTCTGTGCCGCTTTCTTCGCCGTGAGGTGGAACCGCATCGGACCACATTGCATGTAAATGATCGGATGATGCCCGTCTCTTCGGATCGGTGTGGCCGTCAAGCCCAACACATACTTTGCTTTTACTTGGCGAAGGACTCGTTCAAAAGTGACGGCGGACAAATGATGGCACTCATCTACGATGACGTGGCCGTAGTCGGCGACGAAATGTTCGACATCTCCTTTGCGCTGCAAACTTTGGATCACAGCAACATCAATCACGCCGGTTCGCTTGATCTTTCCTCCTCCAATTTGACCGATGCTTCCAATTGGCATATCCAGGAAGGCTGACAATCGCTCACGCCACTGGTCCATTAGCTGGCGCCTGTGCACCAGGATCAATGTGTTGACCCCCCTTCTGGCGATCAGGCAGGCACTAACGACGGTCTTTCCGAATGCTGTTGGGGCGTTGAGAACGCCTTGGTCATAATGAAGCACCTGGTTGATGGCTTCCTTTTGTTCAGGCCGCAGATGGGCGTTGAAGGAGCCTCTAATTTGCCGACCCATAGTTCGTTCATCCTGCAGCTCCACGTTCACCCCGTGGAAGTTGAAAACGGCAAGCACCTCGTCGACACACCCTCTCGGAAGGCCAATGTGCTCTGGGAAGTCCTCGCTGCAGGATATGACGCGAGGCTTACCGTAGGTCGAGAGTCGCATCGCTTGGGCTCGGTAAAATTCAGGATTCTGAAAGGCGGCGATGCGAACTAATCGATCCAGCATGGAGGACGGCAGATCTTTCTTTTCGATGTAGACGAGATTGCCCACCACCACACGGACTGTAGATGGCAATGGCTCTGCAATTGGCCCGTCTTTCCGCTTGTGCGATGGGCTCCACAGCCAGGGAGCCTCGTCCCTTCCTTCTTCGGGAATGCTAAGGTGCACTCCAATCGTGTTTCCACTGGGCGCTATTTCCTGAATCATGCGCGCCAGCCTATCCGTTAGTATTTTTTGAACCGACTCTAGGAATTTCCATTGATCGACGTAAGGCTGGAAGAATTCATCCAAGAATACGCTGTTGCCTTGCTCTCGGGCAGGTTTTTGAAGCGGCAGAGCAATCAAATTCCCAAAGCCGCCCTTAGGCAGCGTGTCCTGGCTCGGGAAAAGACGATCGTAAGAATCCAGTCCGATCTCGTGGCGGCTTTCCATCGTCCGGGTCAACAAGGCGCAACCAAGCTGTCTGGCATTGGCGGCGAGCACTGCGTGGTTGAAGAAAAGCCAAATGTGCGCACCGTTTCCTGATCGCGAGCGCTCGACGGACACGGGGACCTGAAACCTCCGACATGTGGAAGCAAAAGCTGCGGCGTCTGCCATCCAAGACTTCTTGTCGAAATCGACGGCGAGAAACCAACAGGTTTCGTCGGGAAGTAGAGGGTAGACACCGATAGACTGCTTCCCAGTGAGGTGATCGCGGATTGCGCTATCGGTGAGCGGTTGAAGCGCTCGTGTCTTCCGTGAAACCTTCTTTCGTTCTTCCGGTCTTGCAGCGTTAATCGCGCGCCAGTCCATGACACCAGCCGGAGAATAGCCAGACTTGCCACTCTTTCCTTCCCAGCGTACTGCGTAAACGTCTTCTCGACCGCGAAACAAGCTTCGAAAAAGAGCAACTTTTCTCTCTGGGGTCAAACCCTCAATAGCGCGACTGTTAAGAGTCTCTACTGCGTTGACTTCTGGCGGAGAGCCTCTTTCGACCGCCGATTCCGGGATCCCGAGCATTGCTCGGAGGCGCGCATTCTCCGCTCGAAGGCGCTCAGTTTCTTTTCGCGAGGATTTCAGTTGCTCCTCTGAACTGTTTTTATCCAGCATTAATCCGGCACCTAGCTCGGCGAACTTCTATATCTATAAGATATGACGGTGGGGCGGACAAGCACCACGCGACAATTTAGCGGACCACCGTACATTCCGTCACAATGACCGCGAAAGTGGAGGCCACGCGATTTGGTGTTTTGCACATGTCGGGTTCGACCAGGTAGTCAAGGTTGTAAAGGCTTGACAAGGCAATATTGCAGGCAATATCCTAATGTTGGATGAGGGCATATGTCTTAGACACGGATGTACTGGTGGCAGCCTTCCGTAGCGATGCTGGCGCATCGCGCCAAGTGCTGGAGGCAGCCCGGGCTCACCGATTCGAATTGCTTTTGTCTGTGCCCTTGATGCTGGAATACGAATCAGTTCTGACTCGCCCAGAACACCTTGCTGCCTGCGGAGCGAGCAGAGAAGATGTATCTGTTGTGCTCGACGAACTGGCCTTGGTCGGGAAGAGAGTCGAATTAATGATTCGCACACGGCCGATGCTACCAGATCCGAACGACGAGATGGTTCTGGAAACGGCCATCAATGGTCGCGCCGATGCCATCGTCACTTTTAACGAGCGGGATTTTAGACCTGTGGTGGCCCGTTTTCGATGTTCGGTGGTTCGGCCCGGGGAAATCGTTCGAGGACTAGTAGAGGAAGCCGAGTAATGGCAAGAGAAGGAGCGAATTCATGAGACGAAGCAATTTTGCTTTGCGTGTACCGCCCACGCTGTTGGCCGAAGCGCGAAAGGCTGCTGAATCGGAAGGCGTGGCTCTCAACCAACTGATCACTCTCGCACTCGCGGAAAAGGTTTCTGCTATGCGCACGGAAGAGTACTTTGAGGAACGCGCACGACGTGCCGATCCGGCAAGGGTCAACCGGATTCTAGCTCGCGTGGGCAGGGGAAATCCTCCTGTCGAAGGTGATGAACTCCCTTTGGAGTTTCCTGCTAGGAAGGTAAGGAAAAAGAAGTAAAAGGAGACATCATTTATCTTCGGCGCGCGGCCTTATGCTCACCGTCGAGGCCCCGCAATAAATCTGAGGTTGGCTCCCCCGGTAGGATTCGATCCGTCATCTTCTTCCCGTGGGTCAATGGAATGGAACAACTTCGGAGCATTTGAGGGAGAAGATTGGCTTCCCATTAACCCTAAGCGACGGTTGAACAACGACTTATGGATTTGAAATCGAACCTGTTAACCGAAGGGTTGCTAGTTCGAATCTAGCCCGGGGAGCCAACTTAATCTTCAGTCCCTCAATCAGTTAAGCGACTTTCTTTAACTTCGTTTTTTGCTGCTTTGGTAGCCCAATCTGAACTCTCCAAGCTGGGCAATGCGAACCCCAAACCAGCGTTCTCTGCCACTTCTTTCCGCCATTCAACATCTTCCTTCAACTGCTCCGCATACCTATCAGTGACATCCTTGTTAGCGTGACCGAGCCACAGCTTTTGCAAGTCCCACGGCACTCGGTTCTTTCGAAGGTGTGCAGTTCGGAAACGCCCGAAGGAATGGAATTCCTTGCCACGCTCCAAAGGATGTTGCGTTGTGCTAGCGGTCGGCCAGATTCCGAATGGAAAAGAAACCCCGAGGTCCTGCCGCCAACGTATGCTTTCAAGAACTCCGCTAATGATGTCGGGATATCAACCTCTCTGATAGCGTTGTCTGTCTTCGGAGCCTGTACCGTACTCCGCCAGACGCTTTGCCTGACTCTGATCGTGGAGAAATCGCCGGACAAATGTTCGCCCAGTTTCAATCCGAGGGCTTCGCCAATGCGAAGTCCGGTTCCCGCAAGAAGCGCTAACAGGACCTTATAACGGCCCTTTGCCCCTGTGAGAATTTGGTCGACCTCTGTAACGGTTAAGGATGGTTTACATTGTTTTTTCTCGTCTATGACCGGCAGGCCTATGAAATGGAAGTTCCAGTTACGAGGATAAAGCTGCTCGCCTTCGCTTGACACGGCTGCCGCTACCACCGCCTTTACAACTTGGAAGTAGTTGACGACAGTCTTATCGGCTAGTTCGGCTGCTCGCATTTTGATGACAAGCTGTTTCGCAACTTCATTATCTTCACTCTGAAGAATCATCTCGGGCATGCATCCATCTCATCCTCGATGTCTTACGCGCACCCTGACCCTCGGGCGACTGCTGCTCAAGTCCAAAAGGCCCTGTCCAGTGCGTTATCGGGATTCTGAGTAAATGCCGTCTGTTACATCCAACACAATGATCGAGCGACAGGGTTCGTATCTGGATTCGGATGAGTTGGCTGCCCCTTGCCAGGCTCTCCGCGCAGATTTTTCCAGTTCCTCGGGAACACTTGGGCAATGATGGCAAAGCGCCGGGCCACAGGCAACGCGAAGCGGCGCATAAAAAACGAATACCCTTCATGGCAGGCTCGGGCGGTCTAGGCTCATTCTTTGCCAGGAAGGGCAATCTAGGTAAGTTCGAAATGCAAAACGAGCACGTCCAGGAAGAATGCTGAAGGTGCGTCAGTGTTTCAACGTATGCGGATACTTCTTGCGGAGAGACTCATCCGTCCCCAATGCATTGAGTTTCGATTGGAGATAGGCATGGAGCAACTCGCGTTGCGTCTGCGAGAGCTTGGCAATCGGTTCGGAGGCGCTCATCACGAATGTTGCGCCAGGACTATAGGCTCCGCTGAATGCGCCTGCGGGCAAGGATTGGAGGGCGAGAGGGTCGTTGATGGGCATCCGAGCGTTTTCCAGATTGGACAGATATTCGTCTACGAACGGCCCGCCTTGTGAATGGTTGGTGCTGTCGTTGATGGCCGCGGCGACAGCAAAGAATTCAGGCGGGGGGACAATTCGAGCGACGAGCTTTTGTGCAACTTCAGTTTCGGCGCGCACCACCGCTGGGGTTGCGCGGTCTTGCGGAAGATTGGCGGCGGCGTGCTCGGAATACACAAGCAGGCCAGGCGATGCGATATCACGAAAGAAGTTCAGGAGAATCGACAGAACGTGGATGCCGAGGATCGGATCCTGTTGAAATTGGCCGATGAACTGGGCATTGAATGCCGGTAAGTCAGGAAGAGCAGCAAGGATGGCGACGATGTCCGAGGCATGCGTCTGAGCTTCCTCGCGGTCATGGCGTGCCTCCTTGGGTCCTCTAAGATTGTTGTAGCGGTCCGCGAGCGCAAGGAGTTTGAGCATCACGAGCGCATGGGGGCCGGGTGACGCGAATTTGTCCGGTGAAAGGCGTACCGTTTGGCAGGTTGCCGGAGATTGTGTGCCGGTCGGATTGTGTTATCGCGATCGAGCCGCCTGTGCAAGCTCGCGCGTGGACACCGTTCTGAATATCGACTCGAATGTCGTTGTGGCGTTTAAATTCCTCTGGCGCCATGAATTCGATGCGCATGGTTTCCGTGCTATTCGGAATGGGTTTCACGAACTGAAAGTTGCGCGATTCCGGAACGGGCGCGTAGCCGAGACTCTCGAATAATTTGGCCAGTTGAAGCGGTTCTTTTCGCAGAGCGATCACGTTGAGAATAAAGTCTACATCCTTTGTGCCGCGGACTTTTGCGACTGTGAATTTCATTGCCTGCGCGCCTGCAACCACGAAGTCGTCCGCGGCAGGGCCGAGGGCGGCCAAGAGTTCGAGAACGTAGGTGCGTTGTGGTTCCGGAATCATGCGGATGTCCAGCGCGGGGCAATGGCTTGGTCGAGCAGAAGATCGGCTTGTTTTAGGTCGCGGCCTCCCCGTGCATACAAATCCAAATACGCTTGAATGTTCGAGACTCTGGGAAAAAGAGAATCACGTTTGGCGTAAAGAAAGACACCTTCATCGTAGGGGTAGATGAAGCGGAGTTTCGGGGCTTCTAGGGGTGCGGGGCGCTGGCTGAGTTGGCGGAGTTTGGCATCAACTTGATTCGGAAGAAGAAAGACGTCGATGCGGTCGAGGTCGATGAACGGGGCGTCGGTGGCGGCAGCCGCGCCGGTAAACACGTAGGGAGTGCTAAGCAAAGATTGGAGTCCTGCGTTGATTTCGGAGGGGCTTTTTCCAAAGGGATTTGAAGTCTGAAAGGAAGAGCGGAGACGCCAGCGGAAACGTTCCTTGTATTTTTCTGCCCATTCGAGCAAGAGGCGGCGAGGCTCGGGCAGGAGAACGGCGGAATTTTGGCGACGAATCCAGAGCTGCTCTTCCAAGCTGGAAAGGGCTTTGGAGATGGCGCCGAGGCTCACGCCAAGAGAGAGTTTCTTTGTGGAGAACTCGCGGTTGACTCGGTTGGTTTCCGTTTGGAGTTCGCTGGCGATTTCGGTGAGAGTCCGGGGTTTGAGCCGTTCGAGCAAAACCCGGAGGATGCGGGAGGATCGGCCCGAGAAAACATTGGTGGTAGGAGGCTGGTTCGCAGCGGTCGCGCGTGACTCGCCGCGCATGCCGAGGCGCTGGAGGATAAACGCGCCGGGGACATTAATGGAGACGTTCCCCGCCAAATCGAGGAAGTCGATGCCGTTCTCGATGCAGTAGGCTTGAGACCGGGGAGGCAAGACTGGACAGATTAGGACGAACGCGGCATCGTTGCGCAGAGACCGCATGCGTCGAATCCAGGGCGCGAGCTGTTCGAGGAGTTTGGGGGAGGCCGCTGGTTTGATTTCCCCATACACCAAGATGCTGCGTTGGCCGGATTCTAGCTGGAACTCGACATCGAAGCCGTCTTTTGGCTGAGCTTTGACATCGCGGATGCGCACACCCGGGAGGCCCCGCACGGGTACCTGGGTTCGCAACGCCTGTACCGCTTCCTTTTCGAGTTGTAAGCCCGTAGCTTGCATGACGGCGTATTTTCTCAGATGGGAAATCCGATGTAAAGGAAAACTTTCCTATATACAATGTTTTCCAATTCGAGAAAAGTAGATGCTATCAACAAGCCTCCGATACTCGGTTTCGGGAGAGAAATGCAGGGAAAGTTGACTCGTGCCATAGCGGGTTGTAACGCGAATTCGTTATAGCCATGAGGAGCCGGAAACGTCCTTTGACGATCTAAATTCGGCGGAATTCGTAAACGAACTGCAAAGTGGCTCTCCGAGCGCTTTGGATCGGCTCGTTGAGCGATTATTGTCGCCACTTTGTCACTTTCTCACCGTTCGTATGAATATTCCGGAGGGCGATGCCGAAGACGTGGCAATTGACGTCTTCATGAAGGTTCATGGAAACATAGGGACATTTCGACATGGTGACCCGGCGAAATTGACGACGTGGATATTTCAGATCGCAAAGAACCAGGCCACTGACTGCCATCGATCATCTAAGGCGGAGGCCGTCCAAGAGGCGTTCGACGACCATGTTGCCCGGCATAGCCAGCCGCGCGAGGGCGCGTATGCCGGGCGAAATACCGAGCTGCTGAAATGGTTGAACAAGGAATTGGCGAAACTACCTGAACAGGACCAATCACTTCTGAAGTGGCGTGCCCTGGAAATTCCTTATGCGCAAATCGGTGAATGGCTTGGCATTTCAGAAGGGGCGGCACGAAAGCGCACCTGAGCGATTTCCGGGGCACGCTGCAGGCCGATGCATACGCCGGGTTCGAGCAGATTTACGAAACCGGAAGCATCCGGGAAGCCGCTTGTTGGGCCCACGTGCGCAGAAAATTCTACGATCTTCAGGTCGCACACAAATCTCCGGTGGCCGAGGAGACGCTTCGTCGTATCGGAGAACTCTATGCCATTGAAGCAGACATCCGTGGACGAAAACCCGAAGAACGTCGCCAGGTACGCAACGAGCGCAGCCGGCCGTTGCTGGAATCGTTGAAACAATGGTTGGAAGAGACCTTGGGGAAGCTCTCCCGAAAATCAGATACCTCGCTGGCCGTTCGTTACGCGCTCGGACGATGGGAAGCTTTGCTGCGCTACTGCGCTGATGGGCGGCTGGAAATCGACAACAACGCGGCAGAAAGAGCGTTGCGTGCCGTGGCCCTGGGCACGAAGAACTATCTGTTTGCGGGTTCCGACCGCGGTGGGCAGAGCGCTGCAGCGATTTACAGCCTGATCGGAACAGCGAAGTTGAACGGCATCGATCCCGAGAGTTATCTGCGGAACGTCTTGTCGCGCATCGCAGAACACCCCATTAACCAGATCGAAGAACTGCTACCGTGGAATGTCTCTCTGGGATCTACTGAAGATTCGTCCCGCGCCGCTTAAACTATCGCCGTCAACTTGTAAAGATGGCCTCCACCCCTCGCTTACGTTTCACCCGAAGGCTCTACCGCAGTAAAGAAAAAGGTCATGTGGGTGTCATGTGACTGGTGACAAACCGAGCGTAAAAGCGAAGAAAAAAGAAAAGAGAAGGAAAATCTGGACTAATCCGATTTGATCAGAACTTGCTGATTTCCTTCGATTTGGCTCGACTCCGGCAACTTGCGATTGAATTTAGTTTGAAGGCTGTTAACCGAAGGGTTGCTTGGTTCGAGTCCTGCGCACTGTGAACTTTGCCTGGTGCTCGTTCAAACGAAAGTTCCACGGAAGTCCTCGAGTCTTCCTAACTTTCTCCTAAGACTCCCAACAAAAATACAAGCCTCAGATTATCCACCAACACTGGCAAAATCGTTTTTCCACTTTTCGCTCGTTCCGCCAGAATTCTTTATCCCCCATATCTTCATAAAGATGCATCATGCAAAAACGTCCGGCTACTGTCCGGGCTACAATCCGTCGTAAAACGAGGTTTCCTGAAAGGCTGGGGTTTAAGTCCCCCCTCTTGACCAAATCTGGTATCCCGTGTGACTCCAATCACTTCCGACGTGCAGAACCATTGATCCGTTGTCCCCGGGGTATCGTGGTTTGTCGATCGGCTGAGAGTAACCTACTCAAACCTTTATATATGGAGAGAGGCCAATCCACCCTGCCTGAAACGTCGCTTTTCTGGTTCTCATGACCTCAGCGATGGAGAGCAACCCGGCGCGCGCAGCCCGTGGGGACTCGAACCCCAGACCTCTTGCGTTCATTGAAAGCCTACGGCAGATTCGCTATAGTCGCCGCCACGTTCTCTCTCGCATTTATCCGGGATAAGCGGCCACGCGCGTTTCGCTAAAGGAGTTATCCGCCAAAGAATGCGCCCCTTCTCCGCAGTAGGCCTTTGGGCCGTCGCTAAGAAACTGGCACTGGGATTTGCCCTGATCGCGTTCTTCTCGGCCATATTGCTCATTTCAGACCTTGCTCATCGCAAGACTTCTTCGGTGTGCAGCACGAATTCCAAAGCACTGCCCATCGCGAATCGCAGTTTCAAAGCCGCCATTGTGTCGATTGCACCCGGTGTGAGCACCGATCTCTGCGTTGACGGAATGCTTGAGGGCCTTCGGCAGAGCGGGATCTCCGCTGGGAAAAACCTGGAAGTGAAGCGGGCGGACGCTCAGGGCGAAATCATCAATATCCCCGCCATCCTCCAGAATTACGACAATTCGGAGGTTGATATCATCATGACGGTCTCGACGCCGTGCCTGTCCGCGGCCTGTAACAAAGTCAAGCACAAGCCTGTTGTCTTTACATGCGTTAGCGATCCCATCGCTGCCGGCGCGGGCAGCAGCAGAACTGAGCATCTGCCGTTCGTTACCGGCGTCGGCAGCTTTCCCCAGGTCGAACATCATCTCGACTTGATGCAAAAACTTGTGCCCGGCGTGAGTGCTGTCGGCACCATGTACAATCCGGCCGAAGCCAATTCCGTGAAAGAAATTTCCGTCGCCCGCGAAATCTATAAGCGCCGCGGCATCCGCCTTGAAGAGGTCACCATCGCCGGATCCAGCGAAGTGCTTCAGGCCGTACAAATTCTCGCCGGGCGCAATATCCAGGTTGTCTGGAGTCCTGGAGACAACACCTGCATCGAAGGTTACGAAGGCGCCGTTAAAGGTGCGCGTGACGCTCGTCTCCCGCTCTTTACCGATATCTGCTCCACTCTCAGCCGTGGCGGCCTGGCATGCCTCGGTTTCAGTCCTCACGATTCGGGGGTTGCCGCTGGAAAGCTTGCCGGACGCATCCTGCTTGGTTCCAATCCCAGAGATCTTGCTCTCGAAGAAGTCATGGTGGAACAAAAATTCATCAGTCGCAGCAATGCCGATCAGCTAAATATCACTATTCCTGCCGAACTTTCCGGAAACGTGCTGCCTTAGTCCGTCATGGAAATCGTCACTCAACAACTCGCCGATGCTCTTGAAGTCAAAGTGAAAGGACGACTCGACAACTATTGGGGCGAACATCTCCAGCGCAATTTGGAACAACTCATCCGCGGCGGCGCTCATCACCTCCGCCTTAACTTTTCCGGAGTCTCCTATCTCAGCTCCGCCGGGGTTGGCCTGCTAGTCCGCTTCAATCGCCAGCTGAAAGCCATCGGCGGCAGCTTTGTCATCATCACGCCCTCGGACCATGTCAAACTCGTCATCGAACTCTGCCACCTTTCTCCAATCCTGTTCTCAGACCAAACAACTACCTCGCGCGCCATTACACAAGCCGAGCCACGCCGTTTCGCGACCCCTGCCACCTCGTTCGAACTCATCGAACGTTCCGCGACAAGACCGCTCACGTGCGAATCCATCGGTGATCCGGATCTGCTCACTGGCTCCGGCTACGGACCTCAGAATTGCCGTGCCATTCGGTTTCCCGCTTCGACTTTTGGCCTTGGACTCGGTGCGTTTGGCCACGGTTTTGAAGATGCCCAGGCACGCTTTGGAGAATTTCTAGCTGTCCAAGGTTCAGCCGCTTATCTCCCCACCGATGGCACCAACGTACCCGATTTCATGGTATCCAGCGGTGACCTCGTCCCCGAACTGAAAACTCTTTATGGCCTCCGCTGCGAAGGCGACTTTTCCCACTTGCTTCGCTTCGAAGTGTCCACGCCCACGAATGCCATCGCACTCACCGATATTCTTCGTACCGCCCTCGAAGTCACCAATGCCCCCGTCATTGGACTCGCAATGATTGCCGAGTCTGGCGGCCTGGTTGGCGCTGCGCTGCGCCGTTCTCCCGCCGCTGAAAGCGCGTCGTTCAAATACCCTGAGATTCGCGAGTGGCTCTCTTTTTCCACGGAACGCCTTTACGCAAGATCCCTCGCCCTGGTTGCCGGAATCGCATCTTCCTCCGCTTCCGGCTGCTTAGCTTCATTTCTACGGCCGCTTGGCGCCGGTACGGATTTCTTCGGCCATTTTCACGCTGCGGCATTCTCGTATCACCCATTGCAGAAGGGCGAGATTGATCTGAAATCCACCGTCACAGCACTCTTTGAATCGGAAAACCTGCAAGGCGTTCTTCATCTGCTCACGGACGACCGCCAGGCCGCAGGCCCGCAGCAGAGCGAATTTGTACGTGGTGCGTGCTGGATCAGCGCGCTTTCCGGAGACCAATGAGAGCGTCCCACCAATGAGCCTGTTGATCGGCACCTTCACCATCGGTTTCATTCTTTCACTGCTCGCACTCGGTGTGTTCATCAGCTTTCGCATCTTCGCATTTCCCGATATCACCGCAGACGGCTCGATCACTCTTGGCGCTTCCGTCGCCGCCACTCTGTTGGTCCACGGCGTAAGTCCCCCGCTCGCATCGCTTGCAGCCTTTGCCGCAGGCATGCTCGCCGGAACCTGTACCGGCACCTTGCACACCCGCTTCAAGATCAACTCCTTGCTCTCGGGAATTCTCGTGATGACCGCTCTCTACTCCATCAATCTTCATGTGATGGGTCGCAGCAACGTTCCCCTGTTGTCCGTCACCACTCTCGCCACGCAGGCCGAACGGATCGGCCTGAGACTCACACACGGCGTGACGTCGTTAAGCCTTGTCGGCTGGGAAGTCAGCGTACGCGACGCATCGGTCCTCTCCGCCATCGCTTTTGCCGTCGCGCTCGCTAGCACCCTGCTTTATCTCTTCCTTCGCACCAATCTTGGTATGGCCATGCGCGCTACCGGCGACAACGTGCAAATGATTCGCGCGCTCGGAGTAAATGACGCGAATATGATCGTCTTCGGTCTCGCTATCTCCAACGGATTTGTGGCCCTCTCCGGTTCGCTGCTCGCTCAGTATCAGGGATTCGCCGACGTCGGTATGGGCATCGGAATGGTCGTTTGGGGGCTCGCAAGCGTCATCATCGGCGAAGCGCTGGTTGGCACCAATCAGGTGGGACTGACTCTTGTTGGCGCTGTGATGGGATCTGTCCTTTTTCGCTTGATGGTCGCTGTCGCCCTCCGCTGGGGCCTCAGTCCTAACGATCTCAAGCTCATCACCGCCGGTTTCGTCTTCATCGCACTCATCGTGCCGCAATTCCTTCGCAAGTCGCGGCTCCGGAACGCACATGCTTGAAGTTCGCTCCATCGCCAAAACCTTCAACTCCGACACTCCCAACGAAGTCCGCTCGCTGCGTGGAGTAAGCCTCACCCTCGAGCCCGGCTCGTGGGTGATCATCATCGGCACCAATGGCTCCGGAAAATCCACTTTTCTCAACGCCGTCGCGGGAACATTTTTCGTGGATGACGGAAGCATTCACATCGCTGGCAAGGACGTCACCCGGTGGCCTGAATTCACTCGCGCCGAACTGATCGGCCGCGTCTTTCAAAATCCCTTTTGCGGAACCTCTCCCAGCCTCACAATCCGCGAGAATCTCAGCCTCGCGGCGCGCCGCGGCCTCAGTCGTGGCCTCGGCTGGGGTCTCAAGTCTTCTCTGCTGTCAAGAATGCGCGACGAAGTCAGTCGCATCAACATGGGCCTCGAAGACCGCCTCGAAAATGCCATTGGCAGCCTTTCCGGTGGCCAACGCCAGGCCCTGACTCTTCTCATGGCAACTTGGTTGCGTCCTGAACTTCTTCTTCTTGACGAGCACACCGCCGCACTCGACCCCAAAAGCGCTGACCTGCTCATCGCCCTCACAGAACAAGTCGTCGCCACCGAAAAACTCACAACTCTTATGGTCACTCACTCCATGCATCAAGCCGCCAGCCTTGGCGACCGCCTGATCATGATGCACCGTGGCCAAATCATTCACGATTTGCAAGGCGCCGAAAAACGCCGCCTTCGCCCCGACGACCTCCTCGCTCGATTCGAAGAAGTGCGACGCGCGGAACAATTGGACGAAAGTGCTGCGCAGATGCTGGCCGAGAGATACATTTAACGGTTATTCGTCCAGCGGCGCGATCAGGTTTGAGAAACATGAGATGCTTTATGTGAACTTGCGGCAATTCCTTTCCCACTTCCAAGGGATCAGGTTGAAAGACTGCGTACGGTACTTGATCGGCTTAAAGAGGAAGCGAAGGCACTAAGGGAGTTCGACGCGACACTCGGGACTCTGATTGATAAAGCCAACGCAGGAAGCCGAAAAAAAACAACCGCAGGGTTGCCCAAAGGGATTGAGCAATGCCGGACTGTCGCCACTGTTGTCACTGCCCTAGCTGTGAAAGCAACCGGTTGGATAAACGCCGACTCAAAATTAAGCTCCCTAGCTGACGTTATCGACGAAAGCAACAAATCCATTCAAGCTTTAGAGGCTTGGGTCAAGGCCTGCAAGGCTGTTGACGAGTTGCCGGAAGACGATGCGAAGACGAAGGCTCGGGAGAGCGCGATAATCATCATCGAACGTCTGAAAGACAAAATCTCAAAGGCTGGCACTGAAGTCACGATAACTGCGGCTGGCTCATCAGTCGTCGATTCTATGAAGTTTCTAGTTATCTTATTGCGTTTGAGACCTCCGGCCAAAGCTTGGGTGTGGTTGCCGCAGGTGCTCTTTTATTTCAGCTTTTCCTTAGCTGTTGTGCTGCTTGTGCTGCCTCGAAGGGACGTGAAGTTGTTTCTCCTGTTCCTCGGCATCGCGCTACTGATCTCAGGTCTTTGCCGCCTACTCGAAAAAATACCAGGGCAGTCGCAAGGCAAAGCAAGAATCGCGCAATCGTAAGCGAAGACGTAGCACGGCTCACGACGAGAATCTCGGAGCAGACAATCGGGACAACTGCCACTGCAGGAGGAGGTTAGTAGCCCAAGTAGCCCAACTGAGGGACTGAAAATCATCGTCTCTCCCCGTAAGCGACACCAAACAAGGCATTTAGATTTTGAATTCCTCGGCTGTTAACCGAAGGGTTGCTAGTTCGAATCTAGCCCGGGGAGCCACTTCCTGCCCTTTTGCGTTCAACGACTCGCCGAGGGAGCCTCGCTTGCCGCTCGCACTGAGCAACACGATGGGAATAGACAGTGTGACACATGATGTGTCACAATTCGGTTATGCCCAACGTAAACATGCGTCAACTTCGTAACACTCGCAAGCTCAAGGCTTGGCTGCGCGCTGGCAAAACCGTGGAACTTCGGGACCGTGACAAGGTGATTGCCCGTATCGTCCCCGCGACGCAGCAGGAAGCAACCGGGGAGCTGCCGGATTTCGCTGCGCGGCGCAAGAACATTTTTGGCGACCGCGTCCTACCTGGTGCCGATCTTTTGATCGAAGAGCGGGGTCGCTATTGACCATTTACGCCGATACCAGCTTTTTCGTCTCGCTTTATGTGAAGGACGCCCACTCGATTGCGGCCGACCGCATGTTGGGCGGTGGCGAACGCCCGCCGATTACCCCGCTTCACATTGCCGAATGGACACATGCGATTGCGCAGCAGGTGTTTCGCCGGAAGATGACCATTGCTGAAGCAGACCGGCTCCATCGCGAATTCCATGATGACTGCGTTACCCGAATCTGGCAAACCATCTCGGTTCCTGAAACTGCCTTAGAGCTATCTGCCGATCTCGGACGTCGGTATGGACCCAAACTCGGAGTCCGCACGCTCGACAGCCTGCACGTTGCCTGCGCTCTCGAACTCAACGCAAAGCAATTTTGGACCTTCGACGACCGCCAGGGGAAACTGGCAAAGGCGGCGGGCCTCGATCGCTGACAATACCCGCAGAGTCCTTACCCTATCGTTAGTAGCGAAGGAATTGGGCGTAGGCCGGCGATGTCTGTACAAGTGGCAAGCCAAGCTCGATCACCTCGAGCCGGGAGAAGGAGCACCACGGACGAACTCACATGAATCGTCTTATCGGCAACAAGTCCATCGGCTGAAGCGTCTGCTGGCCGAGAAAACTCTGGAAGTGGATTTTTTCAAAGGTGCCTTGCAAAAAGTCAAGGCTCGACGCCAGAAGAGCGGCGATTCTGGCGAGATGGCATGCGTGTGCATCCCGTG
>CAWILQ010000005.1:0-91993 GCA_963836965.1 Candidatus Acidiferrales bacterium | reverse complement strand
GGTGCGCCCTGGGGGATTCGAACTCCCGACCTTCTGGTTCGTAGCCAGACGCTCTATCCAGCTGAGCTAAGGGCGCATCCTTGGCAGCTCTACTATTTCACATCAGTTACGCGGCGATTGCAACCTCCTGCTCGACAGAAAGTTTGGAGCATTTTGGATCAACATAAGCAGGTACTTCGAACCCAACGCCGACTATTTCCGCTTCCTGGATCCGCTGTTCGAGTTCTTCGTCCATGCGCGAATAGAGTTCAGACACTGTTTTCGGTTTGTGCCCCATCCAAAAATTGTTGATGTCCTCTTGGCAGCGCTTCCCACGTAGCCACGTCTTTCGGAAACGACGGAAGGCGTGAAAGCCCATGCCTTTCTCGTCGATCCCCATCGTTTTAAGGCGAGGTGTAAGCCAGCGTTGTTCAAGATTGTTGTGCAGAAATGGCGTGTCCTTTCGGATTTGGAACAACAGGCCATGCTTGCCGGCGACAAATGCGTGGAGATAATTCGCAACATTCTGGCAACGGTCGATCTGCCTATATGCCGCGTCAGTTTTCAAATAGCTGACGATCTTAGGTGTGTCATGATCCACCTGTTGACTGATTTCGATTGAGCCTCCCAAATTCAACTCAGAAAGTGTCTCAAAAAGGGGGGCGGGTCAGAGCGCCCGTCGTTGATAAAATGCTTTGTCTCAAGAGCAAGGGCCTCCGAGATTCTTAAGCCAGTGGCACTCACCAACACATAGAGAGCCTGTTCCTCGCCTGCGCTTTCATTCACGAGTTGGGCGACGGCTTTTGCCTTAAGCGACGGCCGGCACTGCTGTTTGGAATTTACGACCGGCAGCTCCATCACTGACGAATCCCACTTGCGGGATGAATTGGTTCTCCGGTTTCGCCATCCTTCAGTGACGCAACAATCGGCTGGACGTATTCGATGCAAGTGTTCATCCAGCGCCTTCTCCTTCCAAAACACCTAAACCTGCTGCAGCCGCGAAAGCCGACAGCATCGTCGAGGCCGTTCCAGAACTTGTGCGTTACCAAGCCTCCGACGATGACTTGCCAGTCGAACTGTTCGAGACGCCAACGGAACTGCTGATGGAGGTGAAATGATGTGGCCCTTCTCAGTACCCAAGCCCGTGCCAGTCGTGATCATCCGCGACCGACTTGGCCGCGAGATTGACCGCGTGCAAGGCTGGAATCTAGAACGCAAAGATTTGCGAAACCGAGACTGGAGTCATGTTGATTTGAGGGGCCAGTGTCTTGATGGCAGCGACATCTCGGGCGCCAATATGCTTGGCGCCGACCTTCGAGGCGCATCCCTGAATAATTGCAAGCTTGTTGGCTGCGAAATTTCTTACGCTGACGTAAGCGGATGTGATTTCAGCGGGTCGAACATGGTGAGTTGTTCGCTTTATAGATCGGAAACGCAGGGGGCAAAATTCCATAAAGTACTGCTCTCCGAAGAATCGGACGTCCCAAAGATAAAGGTGTTTCAAACGGGGCGGGTCACCGCGTGAACAACGCGACCTGACGCAACCGTTGACTGTGAGAGGCAAAGCAGACGGTAGTCGCGGCCACTTGATTACGCGACAAACAGGAGTTTACTGAAAATTGTACCGGTCTTTGACCCATGTGCATCAAACGCCCACTTCAATCGACGCGAGCAAGTAGTAGTCGGCTGAATAGATGCTTCGATTGATTTGCCCAAAACGAAGGGGGAACTATGTCTAAGTTAACCAACAAAGTGGCACTCGTCACCGGAGGCTCCCGTGGCATCGGAGCTGCAATCGCAAAACGGCTGGCCGCGGATGGAGCGAACGTGGCCATAACATACACGAAAGGTACCGACGCGGCCGCGTCGGTCGTTAAGGAGATTGAACGCGCTGGTGGAAAGGCGACCGCAATTCAGGCGGACGCCACAGACGCCGTCGCGGTCAAGGCTGCGGTCGAAAAGACGGTCGCGACCCTCGGCCAACTGGATGTGCTTGTGAACAATGCCGGCACAGCGATCCCAAAGAAGTTCGAGGAGACTACGCTGGAGGAAATAGACCTCATGCTTAGCCTCAATGTCCGCGGCGCCTTGGTGGCGACGCAGGCAGCGCTGAAGCACATGACGAACGGAGGCCGCATCATCATGATCGGCTCGTGCGTAGGGGAGCGCAACATGACGCCTGGTCTTGCGGCCTATTCGGCCACCAAGGGAGCCATCAAGATGTTCACTCAAGGGTTGTCGAGAGAAGTGGGAGATCGGGGCATCACAGTCAACAATGTCCAGCCGGGGCCGATCGACACGGATTTGAACCCCGCGGCAGGCGAGTGGGCGGCACCACAGAAGGCCAACACAGCGCTCAACCGCTACGGAACTGTTGACGAAGTTGCTGCGTTGGTCGCGTTTGTGGCGGGTCCGGAGGCGTCGTACATCACGGGTGCGAACCTGACTGTCGACGGTGGCACGAATGCTTAACCGCAAAAGTTCTCTGTAGCGGACGAAAGGAATATATAGCTAGGGGGAACGACGAAGCTTTTAAGGGGAGAGTAAACGCGAGGTCCTAGGACGCGGACGGCGGTTGACTTGGCTCGCCTCCCGTTCGTCTGCGCCTAGGCCTTGATTCGAACCACGCCGACCCCAATCGTTTTTCGCTCTTGCCCTGGAAACTTCGAGCGCCGGATGCGAAAGTGGTTGCCAGAGCGATCCATGCATTTCTTTGAGATGAAGTCTGTTTGATCTCGTCTCGTAGCTCCCAAGGCCGCAATCTTAAGTTCTACGATGAAGCTATCTTGTGTGTCATTTAATTGTAGGATAATCTCTCCCTTCGGCCGCTCCAATGCCATCTGTTTTTCTAGTTTCCGCTCTTGCAGCCGTCGTCATGTATCAAAACTCACCTCCCTGGTGGGATGTTGCTTGGTCTACATTGGCTTTTAGCTATCATCGGGCGGTAGCCATTCGCCATCTTTCCGGGCGTGAATGTCATTGCATTTTGGCTGGGGGTCACTTCAATAAAGACGGGACTCCTGACACCGTCGCACAGCCCAAAACTTGCTTCCCCTGCCACGCGAAGGCTTCTCGGGACCTTGTTTTCACCCGTTTACCCACCTTAATACGCGCAGAAAAGTCGAACGGCACTCGAAGAAGGCGTAGCGCCCTAGATTGGGTCTTCGTTTCAATGCCAAACGCGATTACCGGAAAAGTGCGTCCCAGTACCAACTGATATGGCCAACGCGATACCTCCATCCCAAGGATCGCCCGAATCCTCTGACGCTCAACAACCTCGCGAGGCGAGTTACCGGGCTTCTCAAGCCAGCGCTCAAAAGCGGCCGGCCATCTTGACTTCGTGATCGACGCGAACGTTTGCGACTGAAACGTCCGATCCTGCCGCGTCAGGGTACCCCTCTGGGTGACGAACAGCGCGAATGGTGGGAAAGTCTCTGATCGCCAGCACGTTCATTCGCAGACGCCTGAGCCGGTTAGTTAACTCCGATAGTAAATCTTACTACGAAAAGGGACTTACGACTTGACAAACACAGTTAACTAGAGCAGCGTGAGACTGGGCCAAAGATGTCTTAGGCTTCGCGGTTCGAGAGCAGGCCCCCGGAATCCTTCCCTTAGCCACGAAACCAAAGTGAGTATTATGTTCGCACGCAAGCTGTATATGTACTTGAAGAATGATGGTGTCCTGGCATTCAAACTGAAAGTTGAAGGAGAAATTATTCCCTTGCTTCGGAAGCAGAGGGGATTCCTGGAGCAGATCACTTTTCTCTGCCTGAATGGAAGAGAGCTCCAGTCCTTCGATCTGTGGGAGACCGCCGAGGATGCGGAGGCGTATAACCGGGAAACTTATCCGCAAGTAATTAGAATGTTAGCGTCCGTTATTGAAGGTAGCCCCCGGATAGAAACCTTTGAGGTCCTTAGTTCGACCATGCATAAGACTCGGGGTGCGGAATCCCTGTTGGGGCCATTCGGACGAGGGCAGTGGGCGGTCGCGTGACCATTGAGCTGCGTGTCGTCTCTGTGGCAGCGAAGCAATAACATCAATGACTAGCCGCAGGGCGCCCCACGACGGGTAGAAGATAGCATGTGCTCCCCCGCATCCAGCCTATGCGCTTGACCCGCGCCGCGAAGCCGTTCGATCACCCCGATTACATCTTCGAATACACGACGGATTCCGAGCCATCGCTTACATAGCAGGCGGCGAATCCCGTTTGGGAAGCTGAATATGCCAGTCCGTGGACGGATTAGGCCCCGCTCGGTTAAAGAGACCGCGTCAATGCGGACGGTTGGGATCAAGTTGAAAGTCAACTAAGTGGTCTCGATAATCCAGCTTGACATCCAGGATCCAGAGCATGGCGAAACCTAAGATGCCAGAGATTTCCGTTTCGGCGGAGTTACTGGCGGCCTTGAGATCGATTGCGAGTAGTCTCTGCCGGTGTTGTTGGAAATTCCCGAACGTCAACGTAAGTTCGTCGGTCTGATAGACGTTCTTGACCTCACCCGCTAGACCACTAACCTTCCCGGGGCTCTCTGACACCTTGACTACCTCACGAGCGAAGCCGGGCGCAATCACATTGTCCCAAGCGCCCGTATCTAAGAGAAATAGTTCGGGCCGAGAATCGTTTACTCGAGTAGGAATCAATAAATAACGCCCTATGCGGTACACCTTCTCAAAATCGGCGTATTTGTCCGGAATCGTTCGGTTGTGTAGATTCGGTTTTATGGGCATTTCTGAATGTAGCGAGAGGGTAGGCGACGGAATGTCTTGGAGAGGTTCTAACGGGGACAGGCGCATTTCCTTGGCGGGAAAATCAAGGTCAACCAGAAAGTCTTCAAGAACGCTTGTGGCAATCAAGCCGTCCTCATCTTGCATGCGAAGATGCTCGACCACTTGGACGTAGCAATCCGTGAATTGGAGATCTCCTATGGTAATGGTGTCCGCGTGTGCTAGGTAGCCCGACAACGGCCCATTATCCCCGATACCTCCCAGGCCAATATCTGAAGATCTTTGCAATCCTGCCTTCTGCGCTATGCGAGTGTTCACGATAATCCCGAAGGCTCCGGTATCCACTTGCAGATTTGCCTTGGCGTCATTCAATTTGATGGGTATCCCGTACCCTCCGAGCTGGTTCGGCCCACGCCAAAGACTTTCCAACCCAAGTCGTGTGGAGCTGGCCGTGGAAACCAGTTTGCACGCGGGAACTGACTGTAACGCAGTGTTGTCGCGGGCTGCGATCATGTGCTCCAGCGCTTTACTGTAGGGCGAGTCCTTAGGAGCAGACGCGAGTCTTGACTTCAGTGCTGCCAATCGCTCGGTCCCCGGGAGAGTGCCAAGCCAGCGCGAGAAAATCTCCGGATCGTCCGGATCAAGGGCGTGAGCGCGATCGATAACCTGTTTCGCGGATAAGTAGTTTCCGGTGGCCCAATGGATTTTCGCTAATCCCAAATAGGCGCGAGCATCGGGCTTCCCGGTCAGCGCGATTCGTCGAAAAACCTCTTGTGCTTCTGTCAACTTGCCTAGTCGATATAAGACTTCACCGACGGCGGATTGCGCGGTCGGCAAGTCCTTGTCCAGTTGCAAGGCTTTGTTCGCGGAAACAGCGGCCTCCACCGACTGCCGCAACATAAGCTGCATACGGCTTAGCCAGGCGTAAGCCGCCGCGCTCTCAGGGCCACCCGGATCGGCCGCTTCCTTAAATTTAGCTGCTGCTTTCGTGAGATCTCGCTGGTAATAGAGTTGCATACCCTGGGCGAGGGGCGTGGCGAACTTCGACTCGCCAGACGCTTCGGGCAACCCCGCTGGATGTTTTGCTGCAACACTGTCTTCGGCTGTGCTGGCCGAGTCTTGCGCTACACCTTGGGCGGTAAGGATCAAACCGACAAGCAACAGACAAGCAGGTCGCCAATTTCGAGGGATGGTCATTGATGGACTCGATTAGACAGAGATGAAAGCACCACACAGCAATAAAACCATTTTGGATTCCACTTACCTCTACCGTCAAGTTATGAGCAACTATCCTAAATCGAATCGATCACTGCCCGTCTTTTCGGAAAAGAGAATGTCCTCTGTGCCAACAATCTGCAACAGAAGTCCGACAGCGTTAATTGCGTCTCGTACTAAGATGTGGTTTGACTCAACACGTCGTGACATCACTGTTCCGACTTCGCAAAAAGCCGCATAAACAGTAATTCCTTGCGGGCAGGCGGGTATCATTTACGCTCAGCGCATCGAGACTGAGGGTGTGGCATTCTTCGAAGAGATTTGCCGGAGAGACTTGGAAGGCATCGTTGCGAAGCGTAGACGCAGCATCTACAAGGACAAGGGCATAGGCTGGCTAAAGATCAAGAATCCTAAGTATTTCCAGGCTGAGGAAAGGCAAGATTTGTTTGAGCGAAAGCTTTAGCTCTGGGGGAAGTCCGATTCCCCGTACTATTGCGGGCCAACATTCGCAGGTGTTAACCTCCCGCCATGTTGAAGCAAAAAGAGGCAGCCATATGAATCGTTTGGACTGCCTCCGACTTTGACCGTTATTGGGTGTACCTCGCTGAGGAGATGGATCAGGATCACGCACAGTCGCTTGGAATCTGGGCCGGTACGCGCGCCAACCACAGCGCGCTCCGGACCGCCTGGAAGACCGTAAATTGGTGGCGTCGGCGTAAAATCTGGTACCACTGGAATATCGCTGGCATTTTCATGACTGCTACTCTCCTAGGCTGCCATCCGTTCTTTCGCTACGGCAGCCAGATACTTCCAATCCGGCCTGGATTCGGGCTTGGGAAACTCTTCGACTTCCGGATTGCGTTGCACCGCTGATTCCTCGCGGCTCGCTTCCATCAACACTTTCATCTTCTCGTAATCCATCGTTTATCACCTCTTGCTCTTTGGTGATGAGATGCAGGCACAGATATGGAAGAGGCACATCAAAAGTAAAGCTTCTGTCTTGTGTTTGTCATAAAGGACGGAGGGCACGAAACATACTGGCGGGTAAGCGTCCTCCCCGCAGCCGGCTTACGAATATCGGGAACGGGCGACCCGTACAAACTGAAGCTTGATGAGGCGCGTGCCGAGTGGAGGCGCAGGTATCTGCGAAATCATCCTAAATAAGTTGTACTAAATCGAATGTGATTTAGGCCGGGGTTGGAATCTCTTTACCCGACAGATTCCGGCGGAGGCCTTCCACACGCGGGCAGAGCTACGCTGGCGCGATTTCTGAGGGAGTTTCCCGCAGGAAGTTTTTGCCGTGGGCTTCCGCGCCACGCCACAGCAAAAGCGCCAGGGAAAGAATGGTCACGGTTTCGAAGCCAGCGAGCGCCCAACTGTATCCAAACTTCTCATGCAAAGCATATTGGATAGAATTTGTGGGCGAGGCCAGCAGGATTCCAAGCTGATAGGTCAGGCCGGGCATCAGGCCACGGGCGGAGTCGGCGGCAAGTTCGTTCAGATGCACGGGGATTACTCCCCACGCCCCCTGCACGCCCATTTGCAACGATACCGGAGCAATCGCGAAGGCTAGAACGCCTCCACCAAATGCCCACAGAGGAATCACCACAAGGCACAGGCCCAGCGCGGCCAGCATGCCCATGCGACGACCTGCTTTTTGCGAGAACGCGCCGAAAAGCACCGCTCCTACGATCGCGCCGCAGTTATAAAGAATCGCGATGTTTGCCACCTGTGATTGCTTTAATTTGTGCACTTCTTTCAAGAAATCCGGATACAGGTCCTGGGTGCCGTGAGATAGGAACATCATGAAGGTCATGAGGATGACGAGGTAGACGAAGCGTTTCCAGTGCGAGGCGACGACCCGCAGCAATTGCGCCATGCTGCTGGCCCGGTGTTGCGCCCAAGCTTCCGATTCCGGCACCTTCGTGCGGATGTATAGCGCCAGCATCGCAGGCAGGGCGCCCAACCAAAACATCCAGCGCCAGCCGAGCGTGGGCAAAACAAAACGCGCGGCCACCGATGCCAACAAATAGCCCATGGAATAGCCGCTCTGGAGAATGCCACTCAGGATTCCACGCCAGCGTTTTGGCGCGGCTTCCATGGCGAGAGAAGCACCGACACCCCATTCGCCACCCATGCCAATGCCGAACAACGCCCGCAAAATGAAAAATATTCTGTAGTTCGGCGCGAAACCGCAGAGGACCTCGATCACTGAAAAATAGAGAACGTTGGCGATTAGCGGGAAGCGGCGGCCGTAGCGATCGGACAGCAGGCCGAAGAGCAGCGCACCGACCGGACGAAAAGCAAGAGTCGCCGCCGTTGTCAGGACGATGGCCTTTTTCGGAACGCTGAATTCGCGGGCCAGCGTGTCATAGAGAAAAACGATGACGAAGAAATCGAAGGCGTCAAGCGTCCAACCAAGGAAGCCGGCCAAGAGTGCGTGGCGCGCGCCGGGTTTGTTGGGAGAACTGACCATCGATGAAAGAGGATTCCTCACTCCGCGGACTCCGTTCGGAATGACGTGCAATTTTGGAATGTCCAGCAATTGTAGTTCACGACGGGCTACGCTTTCGCGCCTTCGAAGTGGGCTTCGATTTCCTCCAGGGTTTTGCCTTTGGTCTCGGGTAATAAGAATGCTGCCGTTATGAAATAGATGACGGTGCAGGCGGCGAAGCCAAAGAACATCGCCGAGTACCCGTGCTTGCCAACGGTCGGTAAAAAGACGGCCGCGATAATAGTAGCGACGGCTTGGTTGAGCAGCAGCGCGATGCTCATCCCGTTAGAACGGATGCGCGTGGGCATAAGTTCCGAAAGCGCCAGCCAGACGCACACTCCTGGTCCAACTGCATAAAACGCAACAAAAATATACAAGGTTATGGCGACCAGCCAGCCGTTTTGCATGCTCGGAACCGGCGTGATCAAAGCGTTTTCGATCTTCAGCGGCGCGGTTCGCGCAGCATCCAGGTTCCCGAGCGGATTCGAGAAAAACGCCACCACCTTATTGGCGGGCACGGTGGTATCACGCTCGATTTCGACGGGCTTTGCGGCCAGATCGTCCGAGCGCACAACTTTGGAGGCCGCACGAAAATCTCCATACGAATAGATAATGCTAAGCGAAGTGGCCTTGCCACTGTCGCCTGTAGCCGCATCTCCATGCCCCGTGAGCAACTCGTTGGCAGTCTTCGAATTGTACTCGAGGGAAAGACTCTGGTCGGGCCTTACCATTGCTTGCACGGCGCCGTTGACATCCACGCGAAATTTTTCCGTCTGACGAAACAACAGGCCGGTGCAGACCAACGCGACGATGATGCCCGCGGTACCCAGCGAGAGAAGAAACTTTCTTCCTTTTCGATCCACCAGGACCACTCCGCCGATGGTGAAAAGAAAATTCATGAGGGTGAAAATGACATAGCCCCAGTGCGCTTGCACATCCGAAAGGCCGCTTTGTAGCAGGATATTGGTATTAAATCCGACGATGGAATTGATGCCCAAACCCTGGTTGCAGGCAAGAATGATGCACGCCAGAATGAAAGGAATAACGTACTTCCGTCGCAGCAAAGAGTCCCTGACGGCACCGCCCGCCACCCCTTTTGCTTTTTCTGACGCGGAAACTTCTTCCATCTCGCGTAGTTCGGATTGGGCTTGTTCCGTCGAGCGCGAACGCACTAGTGCGTTCAATGCGGCTTCTTTCTTGCCGCGGCGGAACAACCAACGCGGCGACTCGGCCACAAGAAAACTTCCAATCACGAATAAGATACCGGGCGGGAGTGAAACCCAGAAGATTCCTCGCCACGCTGAGTCTTTGAATGCGAAGAGTTTCGCCGGATCTCCGAGCTTTGCGACTTCATCGACGCGGATGCTGAAGTAAATTCCCACTACGGCGGCCGACACAATTCCCAGCGTCAGCAGCCATTGAAACATCGCAGTTCCCTTTCCACGACTGGCCGCCGACAGGCACTCCGCGAGGTACAGCGGTACGACCACACCGATCAATCCCGCGCTGACACCTTGCAGCAAGCGCCCCAAGATCAGCGGTCCATATCCGTGAGATAGCGCAATGACTGGGATGCTGACGACGAACATCAGACCGCTGAGAATCATCAGCGGCTTGCGCCCCATCCAATCTGCAAGAATCCCGGCAAATAGCGTGGAGATGACGCTGCCGAGCAACACAGCAGCTACAACGATGGACAGTTGGCCCGCATTCAGGCCAGACGTCGCTTCCAGATAGGGCAACGCACCGGCAACAATGCCCACATCCACGCCATAGAGGAGACCACCGAGTCCAGCCACCAGCAATAAGAACCGGTTATAGCCTGTCTTGCTGCTCAATGCGGCCGCGCCTGCATCGGTCATGATTCCGCCTTCGCTTAATGTGTGGATCGGCGCTCAGTTTCCTAGGGATTTCCGCGGAAGTCAAAGAATTTATAAATCGTTTCAAATACGACAAATTCGCCGAGAAGAGAAAAAGAAAACCCGGCTCGCTGGGGGGACGAGCCGGGGTGGGGGTACTTCTGAGGGGGGCCGCAGGGAATCTAATTTCTAGTGCGTAGTCATCGCAGCGTGCGTCGCCAGTACGCAAATTTGTTGCAGTTCTTCGTAGGTAAAAAACCACTCTTCCTTGTCGCCGGCTCTCTCCATGTGCCCGATACCGGACTCATGGGAGATTCGGGAAAGCTGATCGACCGGCAACCCGAGCAAATACGACGCACGCGCCTGAGTTACATATTTGGGTATCTGATCGTCCATAATTCCTCCTCAAACCGGCATCAAAGCCAGACCGTCGTGCTCCACATCCAGGATCATGTTCTTGTAGATATCGACGTCCCAGCCGTCGCCGATCCTCATCCGGACGGTGTCTCCGCCCTCCTTCAGAAGCTGGCCGCGCAGCGGGACCTTGATATCTCCCAAAGCCACCTGCAAAACCACCGGTTGCCCCACCCACGCGTTATATCCCGATTGCATTGTCCGCCCCTCAATTGAAGGATGTTGTGTGCTTCGAGTACTAGCTTCGCGTGCGGGCAGGAAACTGCCAATGGTACAGCGAGGGTACCAACCTAGTATTTCCGTACTGGCGGCATTCTTTTTCCCCTGTCTCAGCCGCATGTTGGGCTGGGTACGAAGGTACTGTTGTTTCGGAACGCGCGTCCCATCGACCCAAGCACGTATTGCTTGAGAACGTTGTTTTCGTGACTCCTGATCTCGATTCGCGGCTACTGCTGACGGAAGAGCCTGCCCCGCTGCCAGGTATTGGCCTAGCGCTCGGAGGAGGCTTTGCGCGCGGATACGCACATCTGGGCGTTTTGCGTGTATTCGAGGAGCAAGAGATCCCGATTTCCTTCATCAGCGGGAGCAGCATGGGCAGCATTGTGGGCGCGGCCTATGCCAGCGGAGCGCCGCTTCACCGCATGATCAGGAGGTGTGGCGAAATTCGGTTTCGCGATTTCGCTCGCTGGCGAGTTTCGCGATTCGGTCTGGCAAGCAACGACCGGCTCGGAGCTTTAGTGCAGCGCTTCTTTGATTCGCGTCAGTTTGAAGAGCTGCTGATTCCGCTGGCCATCGTGGCCACGGACTTGGGGACAGGCGATCCTGTCATCTTTAAGCAGGGCAGCCTGTCGGAAGCAATTCGGGCAAGCTGCGCTTTCCCAGGGTTGTTCGAGCCTATTCAGATTGGCACGCGGCTTCTAGCTGATGGTGGTTTGGTTGCACCCGTGCCGACGCGAGCGGCGCGTGACTTGGGCGCCCAGATCGTTGTTGGAATTTCGGTCGGTCTGCACGACGGTCAGCGCGGAGTCCCAACCAATATTTTCCAGGTTGTGAGTCGCGCGGTCAGTGCAGCGCAGAAGCACCAATTGGAAGGGTGGGAGCGTCACGCGGACATCGTCCTGCGGCCTTCCGTGCAATCGCTGGCTTGGGACGATTTTGAGCGTATCGACGAAGCCATTGAAGCCGGCGCTTCGGCTGCCCGATCAGCCGTTCCCCAAATCAAGAAGCTACTCAGCGGCCGTTCCAGGCAGGTCGAAGTCGTCCAGCCGGGCCGCCAAGGCGAATTCCTCTTCGCGCAAGCCCTTCGGTAATGTACCGCCCGCACTTACTTCAATTGTTGTCTTCGGTTACCACGCTCTGGGAGGAAAGTGGGGAGAATCTGCCAGTCTTCTGCTACCTTATTGGTTGGGGCGCTTTGGCGATTCTGCGTTCGCGCATGCCAGTCTCAATTCCCTGCTCAGCGAGGCTTGATACCGATTGTTCGAATCCGTCCTCCACTTTCTCCGCGCTCTGTATAACCCGGAAGGACTCCGAGAACTAGTCCGCTGGGGTGGCCCTACCCTCGTCTGCGTCATCATATTTGTCGAGACGGGCCTATTCGTTGGCTTCTTCCTGCCCGGCGATTCCCTTCTGGTCACCGCTGGAATCTTCGCTGGCCAAAATGTGCTTCCGTTGCGTTGGCTCTTGCTTCCGGGCATTCTCTGTGCCATCGTTGGCGACCAACTTGGCTATTGGATCGGCCGCTCGGCGGGCCCCACCTTGTACCGCCGGGAAGACTCTCTCTTTTTCCGCCGCAGCAACTTGCAGCGAGCTCATGACTTTTATGAGAAGTATGGCGGCCGGGCGGTAATTTTGGCGCGCTTCGTGCCAATTGTCCGCACTTTCTGTCCACCGGTCGCCGGCGCGGCGCGAATGAGTTATTCCACCTATCTGGTCTACGATATCTTCGGCGGAACGCTGTGGATCAGCAGCATGCTTCTCGGTGGCTACATCGCCGGTTCGCGGATTCCCAACGTTGGCCAGTATATTCATTTCATCATTGCGGGAGTCATCCTTCTTTCGATCCTGCCTCCTATAATTGGCATCCTTCGGACGCGGCGAGCGGCAGGGCGCACCGTGCGCCCTCCGGAGGAGGCCCCGGTCCCGGAGGCGCATAGCAAGTGAATCTCCCGCGGAAGTTTCACGCCATCATCTTTGACATAGGCCGGGTGCTGGTCCGAGTGGACATCCGCAAGGCGCAGCTCGGCTTGACCAAGGGTCTATCCCTGACGCCCGAAGAGCTTTGGTCCGCCATCGAAAAGGATCCGCGCTGGCCGGATTGGCAAGAGGGGCGTATGTCGGCTCGCGATTGGCACCTCAACCTGTGTCAACGACTAGGCATTTCGCTCGATTTCGACGAATTCACCAAGGTCTGGAATTCAGCTCTGGATCCACAGCCTATTCATCCCGACAGCCTGTTCGAGGGCCTGGCCAAATCCTACCGACTCGGCCTGCTCTCAAATACGGACCCTATCCACGTGGCGCACCTTGAGGCGACTTATAGCTTTTTTCGCTATTTCCCCAAACCCGTGCGCATTTACTCCTGCTCCGTCGGCGCGAGCAAGCCGAATCCCCTGATTTTTCGCGCGGCGTTCCGCGCCTGCAAGGTTAAAGCAGACCAAGCGGTATACATTGATGACATTGCTGCCTTTGCCGACGCTGCCCGAGTTCTGGGGTGCGCTGGCATCCAGTATCGAAGCCCCGACGAGCTTCACCAAGGACTTAACGCAATCGGCATCAGGGTTGGATAGTATAGAACTACGTAGGAATTCATCGGCGGTATTCATCTGCGAGTAAAGATTGCCAGAACTAGTACTTCCCTTACTTTCCTCAGGTTTCCACAACCCATCTTCCTACAGTGACTTACCAGTGCGCCTCTACGGTCTCTGCTCGGCATGCCGCGTGCACTTTTCCTGAAGCAGAGACTACGCAACGGCAGCCGAGTCGAGCTGCCCTAAGTTCAAGGATTGTGACCCTTCGGGGTAAGGAGAATGTTTTCACCATGGCAGACGATTATTCAATACAAGAAACAAAGAGCAGCCCATCTTGGCAGTTACCCGCAATCGTCATTTTGGCGTTGCTGGCGTTAGGCGGATTGGCTTTCGGTTGGAGCAATTCGAATAAGGTAGATGAGGCAAAGCAGGCTGTGGCCGATCAGATGAAGACCTTCCAAGCCTCGGTGCAGCAAGATATGACCGGCTTGAAGGACCGTCTGGCCGTGTCGGAGAAAGCCAATAGTGACCTGCAAGGCGACCTCAAGGTGGTCACCGACAAGCTGAAGATCACCCAGGGCCAACTCAAAAAGGCCCGTATGGAAGCCGAACAGAACAACACGCAGACTGCCGAAATGGTAAAGACCCTCGACACCTCCGTTCATTCCGAATTGGCGACCAAGGCATCCTCGGATGATGTAAAGACCGTCGACACGAAGGTCGCGAAGGTGAGCACGGACTTGGACAAGACTAACTCCGACCTGAATATGGCCCGCAGCGAACTTGGGACGCTCATCGCTCGCAACCACGATGAAATCGATGTTCTCCGTCGTCAGGGTGAGCGCGACTACACCGAGTTCACCATCACCGGTAAGAACCAGCCCCAAAAGGTCGGCAATGTCACCGTCGTCCTGAAGGGCGTAAACGAGAAGCGCAACCGCTCCAACATCGTCTATACAGTCGAGGACAAGAGTTTTGAAGCGAAGAATGCCAACGTCAACACCCCCTTGTTCTTCTATATGTCAGGCTCCCATCAGCCGGAAGAACTCGTGATCAACAAGGTCGGCAAGAACACGATCAGCGGGTATCTGAGCGTTCCGAAGGCGAATGTTCAGCCACCAACAGCGGCATCCGCCACCAAGTCCGGCAGCTAAACCCATTACGAACGCTCCACGGAGACGGCGGAAGGTAGACAACCTTCCGCCGTCTCTTTTTTCATAAGCCGGATTTCCGATACAATTTCCCTTCCAGCCTGGGGGCCACTTGCGTTCTTCGAACACGGTTGTTTTCTGCGCCATCGACGATTTGATTCCCCTCCCCGGCAAAGCCCTGTCGGGATTTCCCGAGTTTCTCGAGTCTCTCTCCGAATCTGGCATTCCGTGTGTCTGGGTGACCTCAAGGAATCGCCATCAACTTGACTCGGCGCTGCGTAGACTCGGCCACGGCGAGCCGTTCATCGCGGAGGATGGGTCATGCGTGTATATGTCCGAGGATTATTTCCATTTGAAGCCACAACATACCGTTCGGCTCGGAAGGTTTATTGCGATCCCGGTGGCAAAGCCCCAACCCGCCGCCGCTGAAGCCTTGGACCTTCTGGCAGAGCAATCTGGAGTCACCGTCGTCCCGCTAAGTTCCCTTTCCCCTCGGGAACTTATCCAAAACACTGGCTTCCCTCGAAATGAAGCAGACTTCATCCGCCAGAGGGATTTTGACGCGCTGTTTTTCTTTGCGGGAGCTTCCGAGAAGGACATACAAAGGTTCCTGCGACAAGCGACGCATCTCAAATTCTTGGTGCGGCCGCACGGCTCTTTGTGGTCGCTGGCGGTCGACGCTAGCTTGACCTCCTGCATTCGCGAACTCCGGAAGCTATACGACAGGGCCTTTCACCGGCCAGCCTTTTTGGTCGGTATGGCTACGGCCCCGCAACACAGGCAGCTCTTTCCCTCCTGTGACCGCTCTGTACTGTTCACTGATGGGCCCAGCACCGAGACGGTTGACAGGCCAGATTCTCGCCAGTCGTTCAAATCCTTGCCGCTTTTCCAGCGTGAGTCCTGGGCGGAGGCTTTGGAAGCGATTCAGGCCAGGCGGTTCTAGCAAGGGAACATCCGGTTCCAAAGTGTGCGCTTTTTTTGACAGCCTGCTTTAGGTGCGGAGCGTAGAAAAGGAAGTTATACAAAAATCCCTTTAAAAGAACGGTACTGATGGTTGTAGAACTCATCGGAAAATTTTGGTCACTCGATTGCTCCTCTTCCTGACGATTGACTGTTCTTATGACTTAGATGGAGATCAGGACCTCCTTGGAGGAGTCGCCCGCTATGGAATGGATTCGGCGCGTTTTTCATGTTCCCGCAACGGAAACACAGACCGGCATTGTTCTCGCTCTTTGCATCTTTGCCATGAGCGTCATGTCCCTTGTCCTCGTGTGGCAAGCTCAGGTAATCGCCAAGCAGAACGCGGTGATCCGCATGTTTGAATCACGGTTCGGCGGCTGAAACCCAGTACTCTTTGGGGGACACAACACGCGGTTTCGGTTCATTTTCTCCTACCATTCTTCGTACGATGTGTTCCAATTCCCACTAGAGGGTATTTTCCTCTCTGGAGATAGCTAACGTGGTTCGCATATCCAAAGTTGTTTTGCTTGCACTCTCGTTTTGCTGTTTTTCAGCAGCTCGATCAGTAGCCGCGCCAGCTTCAACTTTTGCGACTCGCGTCGCCAACACCCATCATCACCACGCACATCACGCGGCCCATCATCACGGCAAACATCGGAGGCACCATCACGCGTCTCACGCCGCGCAGCCGCAGTGAGGAAAGAAGATAGAGCACACCGGTTTTGATGCGCCAAAGATATTAAGTCGGCATAGGGGGGACGATCGCCCGTCCTCCCCTGCCACAGTCGCGGACGCATCACCCAGGCAACCGCTGGCTGAATCGCACGCTCGTGCAGCCAGCTTGGGCGGCGAGCCACACGAAGAATAGCTAACGAGGCGCTTGAACGTAATATCGGGTGAGCCGCTCGGGTTCAAGACGGTCAAAGAAGTGGGGGCCCAAATCCGCGTACTGGCTACCCACTTTCAATAGATAGTAGAGAATCACCAAAATGGAATGTCCTATAGCGATCGAACGTCTCGGTCACAGCGTCAAACTCGAACCCTGCGTCAGCGCCTGACCGAAATTCTAAGGGCAGGTTGGGACGGGACTTTCATCCGTTAGCTGCTCGGCACACAGCAAAAGGGCCCCGTTTTTATCGGGGCCCTTTTTTCGTTTTGGCTGCGTCGCGTCTTGAACAAAACTTAAAGGCTTTCTGTTCTTCAGCGACTCGCACCGCGTGCGCGGTGTGTTCAGCTATGTTGCGCTTCTAAGCCCGGTGGAGTCATCCGTCCTCCCCTCCGAAGCTATCGGAGCTCACAACTTGCTTGTACGCCCGTGAACTGCGGCTGGCAAGAGATATTTTTCAGGTTTGGCGGGACACAAATATCCCATTGAATCTCGCCTGATTGACCGTATGGTGGGAACTTACTTAACGAACAGATTCTCGCGCAACTGGTCGCGGCCGACGAAGGATTTCACCGAGCGGAATCTTCCAAACAGTTCCTGAATTTCGCGATTCTGCAGAGGCTTTTGCGCGGGCAGAATCATCGTCGTGCTCAACACCTGCAGCGTGTTTGTATCCATCACGCGATAACGTTGAAATGCTTCCGGCTTCTTGCTATGAAACATTGCCAGAACCACGCCTCCCGGCCGCAGAATCTCCGTCAAGTGCGCGACCATTGGTTTCACCAGCGCCGGCTCCAGATAGTCCAGAGAATCCCACAACAACAAAGCGTCGAATGACGATGCTGGATATTGAAGATTCTGCTCTAGAAATTTCTTGGCGAGAGCTTCGGGCGTGCGTTCCGCATAGTCTTCGACGGTCAACGCTTTTTTGGTGTTGGCCAATTCCGTGGCCTGGAATTCCTTCCAATCCCGTAAAACGTCGTCAGAGGTCACCCGGAAGCCGCGCTCAATGAAAAAATTGAGCGTTGTCTGCCAAGCCGGGCCCAGGTCCAACAGGGTTCCGCGTCCCAAGCCATCGAGGTTCCACAAAAACTCTTTCAGGCCGTTCGAAACGCGAGTAGCTTCGCGCATTTCCGGTTCGCGGTGCGTTCCCGCAGCCACCGCGCCGGCGTGCCCGTTGCCGCCGCTTCTTGCTTTCGGCAGCGATCCCGCACGCTCACGCGTTGCGTGCCCGCCGTTTCCAATCCCGAGTTTATTCAGAAAACTCATCTCTTAGTCCGCCCCTGCGGTCGCCGCACCGGTTGTCGTATTCGCGCTCTTGGCCGCGGCGTCCACCGCCTTAGTTTTCCCGCGTCCTGCGGCTTCGTCGGGCGTCATCTTGCTCGACACTTTACCGGCTTCCACCTTCCCGCGCAACTCCGCACCGTCCTCAATCGAGATTCTCTGGGATTTCAACTCTCCCTGCACTCGCGCTGTCTTCCAAATCTGAATGCTGTCTTCCGCTGTGAACTTCCCTTCGGCTGAACCACGCAATGTAAGTTCGCGGGCGACGATATCCGCTTTCACTGTCCCATTCGGCCCTACGGTGACGATTGCATTCTCCAAAGTGATCTTACCCTCGATCAACCCGTCGATGAATAAGTCTTCAGAGCCCGTCACGTCGCCTTTGATCTTGATTCCTTGACTGACGCATGCGGTGGCTTTAGGTCCACCGCCAGGCGCGCCCGCTTTCGAAGAATGAGTCGAACCACTCGGCTGATTTGACACGTCGGGAGAGACCTGCGCATTCCCATCTTCTTTACGCCACATGGGGGCACCTCAAGAGGACTGTTCTAACCTCAAAGTCGCAGTTGGTGGCTGGAGTTCCGTCGCGACTCAGAATCTTTATGATATGACGGCACTTAGGCGATGTAAAGGACAACTACTCTGTTTTTCGCCGGGTGTGTGCCGAAATTGTGCACAGTAGTTCCCTTCCTGTACCTCCCCTGTTTTGTTCAATCTCCCACTGTCGACCGATGGTACTTGCGCGCTTTTCAGTTCCCAAATGGCATCCGCCATGCCTAAAACTTCGTGTAGGAACAGCTTGATGGACTTTCTTTTTTCCCACCACCGCTCCGGGTCAAAGTCGCCGTCGCGGGCGCTAGCAACGCTCGCTGTTATTCCGGCGGGAAGCACTCTCGCGAAGATATACCGCGCGCGGCGAGTGTGATAGTTGGACGTCACGAGCACCAGGGTCTTCCAATGATGATCTCTAGCCAGCTTCGCCACGGCTCCAGCTTCTTCTGTCGTATTGTCGGCGTCATGAGTGAATCTCATGATTTTTTCCTTCGGCACGCCGCGTTCCACCAAGTCATGTTCGATCAATTCGCTGACGCCCGCACTCGGCCGCAGACGCCTGCCACTGGCTACAACCTCAGGCGCAACACCTTGACGGAAGAGTTCCGCGGCACGGGTTGCGCGATCGGCGTAGAAATTGTCGTCCCCCAACACCACGATCGCGTCCGCGTGTGGCGCGGGTTCGTCGACGATCCAAGATTCCGCGGCGAAGCGCATGAGGGGGTGCCGGGCAAAATAAAGCACCGCACACAAAACTACAATGAAGAGGAACACCACAAGGTCCGTTAGGATACCTCCGTGATCTTTGCCCCACTTCGAACCGTTTTTCATGTGCTCGGATCGACAGAGCGAAGCTGTTCCGCAGCTTGTTCCGGCAAGATCGCGTTGAAGTAGATTTCCTTGATGCTGTATGACTTGCTGCGCTTTTCAACGATAGGCATGATTTCGATGTGCCAATGAAAATCGTCCGCTAGAGTCTTCCAGTATCCCGCTAACTCGCCCTTCTTGTTTCGTGTGTTCGGCGCTGTGTGTACGACGAGGTGGAATGTAGGCGCGATTTTCTCCAGCCTGCGCAGCACCCGGCCCAGCAAAGTCGCTAATTGCCGCCGATTCGAGCCCGGCCGGGCTTGCTCGAACAGATGGTTGTGCCGCCGATGCATCACCCAGATTTCAAACGGTACGCGCGAAGCGTAGGGACAGAGCGCATAGTAGTCGCCCTGTACATCCACGATCCGCTTCCCTTGTTTCTCTTCTTGGCGGACGATGTCGCAGAATACACAACGTTCGCGATCCTTGAACCATTCGTGCGCTGAACTTAACTCGTATTTAATCCGTCTTGGCACGAAGATTGTCGCCGTGACTTCGGAATGCGCGTGAGGCCACTCCTCACCTGCCAGCGCTCCCTGGTTCTTGAAGACGCTGACGTACTTGAATCGCGCGTCTCTCTTCAGATCCGCGATCCGCGATCCCCAGACCCACAGCACGCGATCAATTTCGTCGTCCGACAATTGGGAAAAACGCTTGTCGTGCTGGCGGGTCTCCACGACAACCTCATGCGCGCCGAGAGGTCCCATTTTGTCGTAAATGCCTTCGGCCACGCGCCCTGGATCGTTTTCGACGCGATATAGCGGATCGGGATGCGGGATGACGCGGACCTGCCACGTTCCTTCCGGTGGCCATGTCAGAATGCTCGTCGTTTGTTCTACGCTTCCTGGGTCCAATGGGCAGGGCAATTCGCCATCTCCAGTGCGTTCGCGCTGCCCACTTACAACCCAACTCTGTGATACCGGATCTCGTCGGATTTCCATGAATGAATTATCGCGTGTGCCGTGCTAGCGTGTGGTTTTCTTCGAGTTCTTTCATGGTCTCAGTCTGTTTCCACACTGCGCGGTTGTCAAGGAGCCTCACACTGCAGAGTTCGCGGCGCTCCAAGCCGACTTTTTAGCGCGGCGTGCTATTCTCGTGATCTCTAAATGCCAGACGACCTGCATTTTATGCGACTCGCGCTCGCCGAAGCGCAGGCTTCGGGCCAAGCTGGTGAAGTTCCGATCGGCGCGGTGCTCATTCACAACGGGACGGTTCTAGGCCGTGCAGGCAACCGCACCATCCGCGACAACGATCCCACCGCTCACGCCGAAATTGTAGTTATCCGTGAAGGCGCGCGCCTCCTTGGCAACTACCGGCTCGCCGATACGATTCTGTATGTCACGCTTGAACCTTGCGCGATGTGTGCGGGAGCTATTATCCAGGCGCGCATTCCTCGACTCGTGTATGCCACCGATGACCCTAAAGGCGGCGCTTTTCGTTCCAGCTTCGAGATCCTGACGTCCGCCAAGCTGAATCATCGTGTCGAGGTCGTTCCAGGGCTTCTCGCTCAGGATGCCGCTTTTCTCCTCCAATCGTTTTTTTCTGCGCGCCGCTGACCCCCTCCGTTCTTCGTTTTCTCTCCTTCGCGCTCTCCGTGACCCGATGGCTAATCACGACCGTTCGAACCGTAGCCCGCCGCGTGTAGCTTTGCTAAACTAAGAAAGCCGACCAACCACCGCGGAGAGGTGACTGAGTGGTTGAAAGTACTCGCCTCGAAAGCGAGCGTGCGGGAAACCGTACCGTGGGTTCGAATCCCACCCTCTCCGCCATACTTAAAATGTACCTAAACTACCGTACTATTGATCGATGGCGGCCAGCGGACGTATACGATCCTTTCGCATTTCGGGGTCGGTACGTTTCGACCCCGAGGAGGTCGCTACCTGGCTCCAGAGCAAACAAAGTTCGTATGTCGATCCACGAAGAATTGGTCCGTCTCGTGTCGCTGCCTGAGATTTGCGCTTCAAGTGCAGGTACCGCGTGATGAACACGGCTCGAAAATCCTCGGCTCTAAGCCCAATAGACTTGCATTCGGATGTCGGGATGGGGCACCCAACTCCATCTTAACGCTGAAATCTATGCACGAGACCCGCCTATTAACCCACTCAACATCTGCAGTCGATGCGCCACCGCCTCGCCACCCAACGTTTCTACTGGACTGGTGCTTTCGTCTCTGGACCCAATTGGTTTCTTGTTTTGATTTCTTCGTAGCAATCGCCGCACACCAATGCGATCGGTGTGATTGTTTGACTGTCATCTGGCCACTCACCGCCGGCGGCCTGTCTGACTCTCTCACTGGTGTCGCACCAGGCGTCGGGACAAGGATTGTCTGGATCATCGTCGGCCTGACAGAACCCTGACCCATCGCCATGCAAAAGATGTCTGCAGACAAACGCCTCCTGTTGATGACCATGCCGCTGACAACTAACAATGCCAGCTCATTCGGTTCGATTCGATTCTTCAAATTGCACGCTATCCCTTCCTTACGTCGGCCGTAAAGAATTGTAGCTTACTTATTGCTTTTCCTTCTGCATCCGGGGTAGCTCAGCAAGCCCAACGGTGTCTTCACCTTTGTGCCGTTCTTGCTGATGGGCGAAAGTGATTCCACGGAGGACACCACGAGCGCTCTCCTCAAGGGCCGGGAATCCATCTATCTCCATCATCTATGGGCCACCTTCACCGGCGACAAACAAGCCGCGCCGTTCGCTGAGTGTGCGCCCTACGTCGCCGCGATGGCACGTCCCGACGTTGCGCGGTCGAGTTCCTGCTATTTACCGCGCGGTGTATATCACTGCGGAGCAGGTGCGTACACTGGCCGCGCTGAAGAAGCTTGCGATTCCCGTGCTGGCGTTCGCTGGGGAAAAGGGCATCGGCGCAAATCATGAAGCCCTCGTTCGCGCCTTTGCCAGTAATGTTAGAGGGAATGTCGTAGTCCTCGGGGCCGGCCATTTTCTTGCTGAAGAACGGCCCAATGAGATTACCGCCGCTCTAAAGACGTTCCTTGCAGACCAAACTCCGCCAGTTGCAGCCTGCCGCTCGGTCACTGGCTGTAGTTCTGCGAAACGGGCCAGAAGCCTCGCTCGCGGACATCGCCACTGACCTCCTCGAGCCCCGTTTCTGGATAGTTTCCGCCTGCCGATAATCCATCCGGAGCGTTGCTCCTCGCTCAGACGGAGACACTAGAAAGCTCTATATCGGGCTGCAACAGCGTGACAACTGACGCGCTCATCCGGAAACGATCTCCCGCCTCGTACTGGCCGCCTCCGCCTGGCTAACCAGAACCTTTGGCATGACGGAACGAACGAAAGACGGCGTGATCTGAGCCGCAGGAATAGAGTGCCGGGCGCACGCTGAGAAAACCGCCAAGCACGTTGTGGTTGATGCTCGCGATCTCTGCCGATTCCCGGGTTCGCTTCCAGTCTTCCCCCGGCAGGCGATAGTAGAAGTCCACTTCTTGCTGTTGATTCACGATGCGGAAGGTAGCACGGCTGGTTGTCACTCCAATCTCGGGACTGTAACCGCTGGCCAAGCGGACACCGATACCCTGGGGGCCGATGCGTATGCCGCAGGAGTGTTCCTGATTGTAGAAAAGGAGAAGGCCGGCCTCGCAGCCCGGTTCGCAGTCAATGTCCACTTCGATCGTGTAGGAATGGTCTCCAGTGATGCAAGTCAGCGGCGAACTGTCGGCTAACGAATCTCCACGTGCGGCCAACACCAGGCGGCCATCGCCGGTCTGGAAGCGCGAGCGATCGAACTCACGCCAGAATTGCCAGTGCAGGCTAAGTTTGGGCGAGGTGAATTCATCGGAGAGATTCAACGGCGGCTCTTGTCCGGCTCCGCCATTCATCATGGCAATTGGCCTCTCTGGAGAGATGCCGGCGGGTAAGCGGAACCATCCGTCCTGGGTCCACTCAATCGGCAGAAGGAGCGTCTGCCGCCCTAGACCACGGAAGCCGTTCTCGTACGCGTGAGCTGTCATCCACCAGCTCCCATCCGCGGCTTCCACCAAGCGGCCGTGCCCTACAGACATCCATCGGTTGACGCTGGAAGTCGAGTGCGCAATGGGATTGAACGGCGAATACTCCCAGGGCCCATCGGGGTTCTTGCTGCGCGCCGATACAACCATGTGGCTTGTGGGAGGACCCGCCGTGCCACCCTCGGCTACCGTCAGGTAGAAGTACTCTCCCCGCTGAAACATCTTCGGAGCTTCCAGACACTGGCACTCGACACGGAAGTCGCTTGGAATTGGCCACGGTTCAAAGACTTTTCGCGCAGGGCTCTTGACCGATAATCCATCGGAGGAGAGTTCTAGCATGTAGCCGCCGTTGAAGTGGAGGTACCGCCGACCGTTAGCAGCGATGTGCGCCGGATCAATCGCATTTACCCCAAGGTTGACTGGTTCGCTCCACGCGCCGAGCGGATTCGGTGCATGCACCACGTGCAACTGATTATTGCAAGGGAAGTAGATATAGAACTGACCTTCGTGCTCGCATAGATACGGAGCCCAAACGCTGCCGTAATACTTCTTGAGCGCGGCGCCAGCGAGCGTCCAGTTCACCAGGTCCTTCGATTGCCAAAGGGGAAGTCCGGGCGCGTAGTCAAAGGAAGAGTGCGTAAGAAAGAAATCATCGCCCACTCGGATCGCGCCTGCGTCTGGATGATCGCCACCGAGCACCGGATTCAGGTAAGTTGCTCTGTTGCCAGAGACCTGTGCTACCGGAAGGAAACCGCCACCAGCGTGCACTGGTCCGAGCGCAAGGCCCGCTCCGAGTGTGTTTCTGCAAAAACGTCGGCGCGTGATCTGCATCGCTCCCCTTCAATACGCTAATTGATATCGCTATTGTAGCCGGAGTCTCTCCGAACAACGTGAATGTTCGTCTGAAACCTGAGAGCGGATATCGCCGCCCAATTGAGGAGATTTGGCCGGATCGCGGCTACTCGGAAACTATTTGGAGCCAGAAGTCCTAGTGCTGATGACATAACGACGTCGGCCTCGCGACGGTCCGAGTAAACTGTGCGGTGTCTAACCTACAGAGCTCGGACCGAAGGAGGCCGAGATGCGAATTATAGGCGTGGACTTACATACTCGACAACAATCGGTGGCGATGTTGGATACCGACACCGGAGAAGTGATCGAGAAGACTCTCGAGCATGAAGGTGATGAAGTGCGAGAGTTCTATTCCGCACTGCCCGGGCCGGTCCTAGTGGCCTGTATCAACTGATTGTGTACTGAGATGGCGCGATGGATCGGCATATTTCCACTTCACGGTACGGGGCGAGTTACAGTCAGCTAGTGCGATCAATGCCATCATCCTTGTTTCACCTAGCTAAACGACGTAAGGTTAGCAAGAGGTTCTGTGACCTTGATAAGTTAGTTTAGCGGGCTGTACTCGTAACGTGTCATGTGCCCGAGCGGGTCGCTGATGGAGACCTGCAAGCGATTCGTAGGATTTCGCTTTGGCCATGCCTGAAGGTAGCTGCTTTTCGAAACGAGCAATCGTGAACATCGCGCATCCCCCGCAAGGCGCATCATTTCTGTAGGGTAAGGGTCGTGGCCGGAAGTTGTAGCGGCGAAACTGATTGCGACATCGGTCGGAGCGGCCACCGTAGCTGCTCGTTGGACGAGGACACTCGGTTGACTTGGGCGGTGCGCCATTCGATCTTCGACAACTAAAAGTCCTGAGATCGTTGGCGGAAGGAAACCTGCATGTTGATTCAGGTCGGCTATGAATTAGTCTTCAACTGTCGACAAATGACGCCGATGATCCTCATGCTCAACGTTCATTACTCCCGCGCCTCGGATATCGTCAGGCCCGATTGCCTGACCACCGATCCAGAAACGCCAATCACGGCATATCGGGACGGCTTCGGAAACTGGTGCAGCCGGATTGTGGCACCCATCGGGAGGATTCGCCTGAGAAGCACCGGAGTGGTTAGAGACTCGGCAAAACCTGACGTGGTGGCGCCCTTCGCTGAACAGCATGCTTTACAAGATTTGCCAGAAGAGACCCTGGTCTTTCTGTTGGGCAGCCGGTATTGCGAGACCGATCTACTGTCCGAGGTAGCGTGGTCGCGATTCGGTCAGTCGACGCCGGGATGGTCGCGCGTCCAGGCGATCTGCGATTTTGTCCACAACCATATAGCGTTCGATTATCAGAAAGCGCGCTCCACGCGGACAGCTTGGGAGGCGTTCAACGAGCGTGTGGGCGTCTGTCGCGACTACACGCACCTAGCGATCGCGCTCTGCCGCTGCATGAATATTCCGGCGCGGTACTGCACCGGATACCTTGGCGACATGGGGACGCTGCCGCCTTACGGCGTGATGGATTTTGCAGCGTGGTTTGAAGTCTATCTCGGTGGCAACTGGCACACGTTCGATGCACGGAACAACGTGCCCAGGATTGGACGAGTCCTCATCGCGCGGGGCCGCGACGCGGCCGATGTCGCCATCGCGACCACGTTCGGCCAAAATACTCTGGAGAGCTTTAAAGTCTGGACGGATGAAATCGCGGAAAGTGCGCCACAGCTCCGCTAGTCTGCGAATCCCATTACCGAGGTGCGCATCCTCCCATACGGCGTATCGCGGCCTCTCGTAATGCGCGATTTTAATTGTCCGACGCCGCAGCACATGCATAAACAGGATAAGAAACTTTGCGGGAGTAGTGGCTCTGTGAAAACTAGGAATCGAGCGGCTGCATGTCAACAGCGACTTTGAGCGTATGAGCTCCACCCCCGAGGATTAAGCCGCGCAGAGGACTTACATCACCATAGTCCCGGCCCCAGGCTAGCGTCACGTGGCCTGTCGAGGGGACAATGTTGTTCGTGGGATCCACGTCAAGCCAACCGATTCCCGGACAATAAGCAGACACCCAGGCGTGGGATACGTCGGCGCCCACCAGTCTCGGTTGCCCGGGAGGTGGATAGGTTCGAAGGTATCCGCTTACATAACGTGCCGCGAGATTCAGGGAGCGGAGGCAGGCGATTTGCAAGTGTGCGAAATCTTGGCACACGCCCCGCCGTTTCCGGAAGACCTCCTCGGTTGGCGTCCGGACGTTGGTCACTTTCGAATCGAACCGGAAGTCCTCGTGGATGCGAGCGGTGAGGTCCAGAAGCGCCTCCGGCATTGGCCGCCTGGCCGTAAACGAATGGAGCGCATAGGAGGCAAACTCCGGCCGTACCCGGATGCGCGGCGACTCAAATCCAAACTGGTAGGCTTCGAGCCCCGCAGGGCTGTGATCGTTGGGAACCGATCTGGCTGCTTCTTCCCAAGGGAGCGGCAGTTGAGGCCAAGGCGTCGCATTCACGTCCATTATCACTTCGCTCCGCGCCTCTACCACTAATTCCCGGTGCGGCTCCTGAATAGTGAAAAAGCAGAGATGGTTCCCGAAAAAGTCCACACGCTCGGTGCGCGTCGCCGGGCAGGGTTGGATACGCAGCTCGCTCTGCGCCAACTGGTGGTGCGGCAAAGCGCGCGGCTGCAGGCACGCCACGTGGTTTCCGACCGAGACGGGATACTTGTATTTGTACGTGGTGCGGTGAATGATTCTATAGATCATTGGCCTATGGTGATCGGCAAGGTGCGAGCGTGACTAAAGTATCTGCTCGATAAGTTATTCGACCAGGAAGGCAGCAATCGTTCCAGCTCCTGGAGGAAACTCGCAAGCCGAGAGAGCCCATCGGAGTCATGCGCCGCTGTGGCCCCGGGCAATGGGTACTTTAACTTTCGCAAATCGAAACTGCGTAACAATGCGAGCGCGGCCCGCATCGCCTGTGAGTCAACCGAGAGGTGCCGAGGAAGCTTTTGATAGATATCCGCGAGGTGGCTCAGTTGAAAGTCCAAAGACCGGGGATTCGTCTCATCCGCCAAGAGCACATCCAGTACGGCTAAGGGCTGCAGGGTTGTGTAGTACCGAGCCCGGTAGGTCATAGAGCTATCCGCAACCTCGAGCAAGCATTCCAAAAGCGACCAGTCCTGCTCACTCAGGGGCGTAGTGATCTCGCGGAGTTGCCTGGTTAGATAGATCGCACGCTCGAGACGCCGGCCAGTAGTCATGAACAACCAGCCCAATCCGCGGTTGATGTTTTCCCGCTCCATCCCGGAAAATGCAGAAAGTAGTTCCAAACAATCGGTCAGCATCGCCGGATACTCGAGAAACGGTGTGCCATGCCCGATCTGAATTGAGTCCCGTAGCTGGCCGATGAGGAACATCATATCGGCCGACAAGCGCTCGCGAATACTGCCGCCAATCCGGGATACCTCCGACAGAGTGCACGCCAGACTGTCAGGCCGCTTGGCATCCGTCAACAGCGAGGTCAATTCCTGTTCAAGTTCAACAGAGGTCGGCTGCCTGTGTTTAGGCCTTGGCAACTTGCTGTGCCGCGACTCCAGACACTTGTGTAGGCGCATAAGGCAGACAAGTTCGGCTTCCTCGGCGCGTCGTAGGCGAGGGATCATGGCGCGTAAGATCCGAGCGATGTTTTCGGCGCGCTCGACATAACGGCCCAACCAGAAGGCATTGTCAGCGACACTGCTGGGCACAAACCGCGAGATACGGCGCAACTCCACGGGCTCATTCCGCGGGCGCAGCATGCTGAACGTATCGACAGGGCTGTCCCACAAGACCCATGCGTCCTTGCTGTGGCCACCCCGCTGCATCGAGACGACCGATCCTTCCGCTTCGGCAACACGGACCAGTCCTCCCGGAATCGCCATCCACCCGCTGCCGGTATTGAGCACGTAAGTGCGCAGCACCACCCTGCGCGAGTTGAGACGTCCGTTGTCCCACACGGGCGCGGTGGACAAAGCGACCTGCTCCTGCGCCACATACTCGTGCGGGCGGGCCCGCAATCGCTCGGCGAACTTGCCCTTCTCGGCGTGCGGCAGTTCGGCCCCAAAGACCGGTTCCATACCGCGTGAAGGAAACGCCGGTTTCACCACCACGGAGTCGAGATGGTTGAGCACCCAATCGAGCGCATACGTCTGCCCGCACCACCAGGTAGCGACGGACGGAAGTTTAAGCTTCTCGCCAAGCAATTGTGTGGCGAGGCCGGGAAGAAAGGGCATGATCGCGGCCGTCTCAATCAGACCACTTCCCAGCGCGTTCGCCACCTTCACATTTCCAGCGACGATAGCGCCGACGAGGCCCGGCACGCCCAGGAGCGAATCGCCGCGCAGTTCGAGAGGGTCGCAAAAGCTGTCGTCCACACGACGCAAAATCACATCGATCTTGTCCAGCCCTTCGACGGTCTTGAGATACACGCGGCCGTTACGCACCGTCAGGTCCGCTCCCTGGACTAGAGCGAATCCCAGATAACGCGCGATATATGACTGTTCGAAGTAAGTCTCGTTGTAGGGGCCGGGGGTAAGTAATACGATTCGCGGATTGTCGCGCTGGGTGAGATTGGTGAGCGCTTCGCGTTGTGCACGGAAAAATGGAGCGAGGCGCAATACGTTCGAGGTACGGAATAGATCGGGTAGAACATCGGAGACGATGGTGCGGTTCTCGAGCGCATAGCCGCTGCCCGAGGGCGCTTGCGTGCGATCGGCCAGCACCCACCACCGGCCGTCGGGCGAACGGGCAAGATCGACGGCCAGCATATGCAGATAGCTGTGCGCGGGAACACGCACGCCCGCCAGCGGCCGGAGAAATGCGGGGTTGCCGTACAGAAGAGCGGCAGGAAAGTGGTCATGCACCACCAATTTCTGCGCCCCGTAGAGATCTTCGAGGAGCAGATTGAGTAACTGGGCCCGCTGAATGATGCCCGCTTCGATGAAGCGCCACTCGTCCGCCGGAATCAGTAGCGGAACGATATCGATCCTCCACGGCCGATTTGTCCCGAGTGGATCGCCGTAAATGTTGTAGGTGATCCCGTTTTCGCGAATGCGGCGCTCGGCGCGGGCCCAGCGTCGTCCCAATTCTTCGGGGCCGATCGCCTGCAACGACTCCATTAAGTGTGCCCAGTGCGGCCGAGGAGTTACGCCATCGGCCGATAACTCGTCATAGGCATTTCCGAAGCAGACCGGGTTTTGATTTAGATCCACAGTCATTGGACAAGCCCGGGCTTCTCGATGTGTGTCTGTTCTCCGGGCGCAGGCAACCTCAGGTCCAGGGTCAAGGGAAACATCGGGCCGGTCTCTTCCTCCGGCACCGCTATCAGCCCGAGCGTAGGGTCGGTTTTTTGGAAGCGCTGCCGACGGCGCTCTGTGGCTTTCGTTGCGTTCATTGGGCGTTCTGTGTAGGCGCGACCGTCCGGTGATCCTACGTGGTAGGCACATCGGCCAATCGAACGCTCTTTCCAGCGGTCAATCATGTCGAAGATCAGGTGCGCATGCACGGGAATTGTTGGGTGTAAGGCTGCCGACAGCTGGCGGGCGCGATGTCGTACACCAGCGACAGTCTCTCCAGGCTTGCCGGTAGGATAGAGTGGCACCCTACGACCGTTGCACGCAACCACGTAGCGGGATTCGGTGGTGAGCCCGGATACCTTTACCTGAAGACGCTCGAACGATGAGTCCACGGCGCGAACCGTTCGGCCAGAAGTAGTCTCTTCCGCGAGAACATTCCAAGGCTCGAGGGCCTGACGCAACTCGAGTTCCACTCCCTCTACAGCGATCGACCCGATCTTCGGAAAGCGAAACTCCAGCTGCGCAGCAAACCACTTCTCCTCGAAATTGTAGTCAGCCCGGCGCAACTCGGCGAGCACATCGGAAAAGTCGCACCTGACAAAATGTGGCAGCATAAAACGGTCATGGAGCGCGGTACCCCAACGGACCAGTCCTCCCTTGAATGGACGTTTCCAAAACATGCATACCAACGCGCGGATTAGCAGCATCCCTATAAGACCCATTCTGACATGCGGAGCCATTTCGAAGGCACGTAATTCGAGCAAGCCGAGGCGCAACCCGAGACCCTCGGGCGGATAAAGCTTGTCTATACAAAACTCCGCGCGATGCGCGTTTCCAGTGACATCGACGAGTAGGTTGCGGAACAATCCATCCACAATGTCGGGCGGGCAGTCGTTCGCAGGCAAATTACTAAAGGCGACCTCCAGCTCATACAAAGCATCCATGCGCGCCTCGTCTATGCGCGGAGACTGGCTCGTCGGGCCGACATACATGCCGGAAAACAGATACGAGAGCGACGGATGGTTCTGCCAGAATGCCAGCATGCTGCGCAACAGATCCGGACGGCGGAGGAACGGGCTATCCAGCACGGTCGCTCCGCCGATCACGATATGGCTGCCTCCGCCGGTAGCGAGATGGCTGCCGTTGTAGGCGAATTTTTCGGCGGTCAACCGGTTATGGCGCACTTCCTCGAACAGCAGTGTATTGATCTGCTCAAGTTCTTCCCAATTGCGCGCGGGCGGCAGGTTTACTTCTAGAACGCCGGGATCGGGAGTGATGCTGAATGATCGCAACCGCGGATCGGAAGGAGGAGGGTAGCCCTCCAGCCACACCGGCTTGTGCAGATGCTGGCACGTATCCTCGACGGCTGCGAGTAGGTCGAGATAGTCCGCGAGCTTGGATGCATATGGCAGGAACACATGCAGGCGGCCTTCTCGAGTCTGCACGCATAGCGATGGACGGATCAGCTCCGGTGCTGTTTCGGGCGTGCTCGGGAGAGCGGGTAGCGAATCGGTCAAAGGATTTCTGTGGAAGAGATCCATCCGCCGACTCGGCCGTGATGGGAGCTTGACCCGATCTGCGAACGGCGCAGCTTCGTACTCGTATTCGAGCTCATCAGGCGCCACCCAGGGCATCGATTCGGTCGGTATGCGGTATCCGATGGGGGAATCGCCTGGCAACAGTAACAGTCGTTCCGGGCGATGGAACCACAACTGGCTTGACCAGCACAACCGGCCCGACGGTTGACGGCGGCGAATGGGCAAAATGTACCCGGCCGGCTCCGTCGACTTAGTTTCGCCGTTGTAGGCCGGTAGAATGTTTTCGAAGCTCACCTGGAGGCGACGCGTCAGCGCTTCTATGAACTTGAAAGCATCGGCCGCGCCAAAGCCGTAGTCCTGATCTTCGCGAGCGATGAGATCGATATTCTCCCAAACGGGGACGCGGTCGACGCGCCAACAGCAGCTTAGCGCCCACCGAGGCAACGGTTCGCCTGGATACCATTTGCCTTGTCCGTAGTGAAGCAGTGCGTTGGGCGCCACCTTCTCGCGGAGGCATTGGATGAGAGCCAAGCCGCGTGTTCGCTTCATTGGCCCCAGAGCATCGATGTTCCATTGCGGGCTCTCGGGCTCATCGATGCCGACGAACGTAGGCTCGCCGCCCATGGTCAGGCGCACATTCTGTTCTTCCAGGTTCGCGTCGACGCGATGTGCCACCTGTTGGACCTGCAGCCAAGCCTCCTCGGTAAAGGGTTTGGAAGTCTGTGGTGTGTCATTCAAGCGGCGAATGGACATGGCGTAGCCGAAGTCAACGTTTGCCATCTCGACCGTGCCCTCGATGGGTGCCGCCTTGGAAGCGTTCGGAGTGCAGACGAGCGGGATGTGACCCTCGCCGGCGAACAGGCCCGAGGTCGGATCCATCCCAATCCAGCCGGCACCCGGCAAAAACGCTTCTGCCCAAGCATGGAAATCCGCAGAGTCGTTTTGCGGACCGTTCGGATCGTTCGGCGTTCTCCCGTCCGGCACCAACTGAATCAGATACCCGGACACGAAGCGTGTCGCGATCCCCAAATGTCGGAGAGTCTGCACGAGCAGCCATGCAGAGTCACGGCAGGATCCGGTGCACTTTTCAAGGGTCTGCTCGCATGTCTGGACGCCCGGATCGAGCCGCGTCACATAGTCAACTTCGTTTCGCACCCTGCGATTCAAGCCAACCAAAAAGCTGATCGTTCCTTGCGTCTCGCGGGAAAGCTTCCCAAGAAAAGCCTGAAGTAGAGGGCCGGCCGGATCGACCCAACGATAGGGTTCGAGATCTTTCGCCAGCTCCGGAGCGTACTCGAAAGGGTAATCCTCGACTCCCGGTTCCAGAAAGAAATCGAACGGATTGAAGGGGGATAGCTCTGCGACGAGGTCCACCTCAACCACAAACTCGTTGGTCTTGTCAGGAAAAAGAAGGCGCGCTAGATGATTGTTGTGAGGGTCGAGCTGCCAGTAGAGAAGGTGCCCGGTAGGAGTGACGCTAAGCGTGTAACTGACGATCGGCGTTCGACAATGCGGCGCGGGACGCAACCGTATAAGCTGTGGACCGACTGACACCGCCTTATCGTAACGGTACCGTGTCCAGTGATTGAGAGCTACCTGTATGCCCATCCATCCTCTATGCGGCCCAAGCCCGGAGTTTCTGGTTCGTTCTCATTTCGCCGCAAACCCGGAAAGGTGCCAACGCTCTCGCGGAACCCGCTGCTGTAAAGCTACCTTAACGACAGCGTGAGGTGGGGTATAATTTTCGATCATTGCAATAGGCTCCGGGGATAAAGGGTCTGAACGCCTGCGCTACTGCTGTTGCTGCGCATCGACCCGCTGCGATTGTTGGGTCTCGTCAATAAATTGGGACCACTCTTCGCCCGCCGCAAACTCCTCATCAGGAGGGAGCACGGCTTGGGACGGCGTGACCCGAACTCGAACTTGGAGCTGCGTGTCCGCCTTTCCCTTCATCACGCCCATTGTGGGTGGAACGTTCGCGTAATCTCGACCGATTGCGATGCGAATGTGCCCCTCACCTACGGGTCGATTAATCGTCGGATCGAAGCCTACCCAACCAACGCCGGGGAGAAGGGCTTCCACCCAAGCATGCGTAGCGCCGTCCGCCGAGGGATTCGCATTTTCGCTGCTGTGGTAAAAGTATCCACTGACATAGCGACAGGGAATTTTGGCATTTCGAACGAGTGCGATCATGATATGAGCAAAATCCTGACATACGCCCTGTCTCGACCGAAGGGCATGCGCAATCGGCGAACCTACCGCCGTGCTTTTCTTTACGTAGCTAAAACTGCGATGCACGCCGGCGGCAAGATCCTGCAGAAACGCCAAAGGGCTTCGTCCATCCCTTTCGCTCGCGCCGATCTCCTTTGCCAACTCTTCAAGCTCTGCAGATGGACGTGCAAAATGACTCGGCATCAGCATGTCCCAGTAATCTTTTTTCTCGACGAGCTGTCCCAGATCACTCCACCCTTCGTAGGCCATGAGCTCGGGAACCGAAGGCTGAGCGTCAATATTTACCAGGGCGTCCGAAATGATCGTGAGCTGCCGATGGCGGGAAGGCAAGTCGAAGTGGTGCACAAGATTGCCGTAGGAATCGGTATAGCCAAAAATGCGGGCTCGCGGATTGACAGAAAGCTGAAAAACGAAACAGCGCTGGTTACCTTCGCTTCTAGGGTGCATGCGAACTTCCATCAAGCTCTGCCAGACGAAATGGCTGTAGCGATAGCGCGTAAAATGGCGAATGGCGTAGAGCATTAGTTTTGGAAAGCAACCTCAATCGGATAGTCGATATAGAGTTCGTGAACAGCCGCATGCAGTTCGCGACATTGCTGGATAATTGACGCAAGATATTCGTGCAATCCGGCAATGATTTCGCCAACCGGTGCATAGGCGACCATCGATCGCAAACGCCCGATCAATCTTTCGACCTCTTCGGTCCTGCGGCTAAAGGAGAGATTGCTGATGGAAGTCAAAGCCTCGTGCATTCGGTCCAGCGAATAACGTACCGAATAAGGGAATTCGGGCTTCAATAGGAGGAAATTCGCAATGCGTTCCGGTTTGAGTTCGGCGGTACAGGCCTTGCAATAAGCTTCAAACGCGGCGCAACTACTTAACAGGCCCACCCAATCCAAATCATCAGCATGTTTGTCGATGACAAAATAAGCGTCAAGCAGGACGCAGAGATTGCAGGCCCTCTCTATATACTTGCCTAGCTGGATAAAATGCCAGGCCTCGTCGTGATTCATAGTGGCGGCGGTAATTCCATTAAACCTGTACGAGCCCTCGCGAACCAAGCTCACCACTCGCATTGCACCTGCATCATCATCGGGTTGTAGCTCAAAGCCAGTCACGTCGTGGAAAAGACAGTTCAGGTGTTCCCACATCTCCGAGCTGATCTCCTCGCGAACTTGCCGGGCATTTTCGCGGGCCCCGCTGACGCATTTCACAATCGAAAAAGCCCCTGCCGGATCCGCTACCAACAGAAACAGAGCACGCTGCGGGTCGACGTTGTTAGAAGCCGCACCGGGGGCGAGGGAGGAAACGGCGCGAAACCAACGCTCTTCCGTGGAAAATTTTGCGGGATTCAGAATCAGGCCATAAGTCGCCTTCAGTACACGCGAGGCATTGTCCGCCCTTTCGGAATAGCGGCTCATCCAATAGAGACTGTCAGCTACGCGGGAAAGCATAGCGTTTTGTCACCCAATTCTCGGAAATCTCAATTCTGCAAGACCCATGTGTCTTTCGAGCCCCCGCCTTGAGACGAATTGACCACCAGTGAGCCCTTTTGCAGCGCCACTCTAGTGAGGCCACCGGGAATAATGGTAATTTTTTCGCCGTAGAGCACATAAGGTCGGAGATCGACGTGACGGGGCTCGATGGATCCGTCCACAAAACATGGCGCGGTCGAAAGATTGATGGTCGGTTGCGCGATGTAGTTTCGCGGCTGCGCGTTAATCTTTTCTCGAAATTCCGAGCGCTGTTGCTCCGTGCTGTGCGGACCGATCAACATGCCGTAACCACCCGACTCGCCCACAGCTTTTACCACGTATTCATCCAACCTCTGGCAGACGTGCTTACGTTGCACCGGATCGGACATTAACAGGGTTTCGACGCTTTCCAGAATCGGGTCTTGGTCGAGATAGTAGCGAATGATTTTTGGCACATAGGCATAGATAGCCTTGTCGTCAGCGACTCCCGTCCCTAGCGCATTTGCGAACGCTATGTTTCCGGCTCGATACGCATTGAAGAGACCCACAGCACCTAGCGCGGAACCGGTCTCGAATACCAGGGGGTCGAGATAATCGTCGTCGATTCGGCGATAGATCACATCGACGCGTTGCAGCCCGAAGGTGGTTCGCATATAAACGATATTATCGTGCACCACTAGATCTCGCCCCTCGACAAGTTCAATGCCCATCTGCCGTGCCAGGTAAGTATGTTCGAAGTAAGCAGAGTTGTAGGCACCCGGAGTCAGTAAAACAACGGTTGGCTCGGAGCGGTCTTCGGGGGCGAGGAATCGCAGAGTCGAAAGAAGCGCCTGGCTGTACTGCTCAATCGGCCGCACGCGGCATTTTTGAAACAGTCCGGGGAATATTTGCTTCATCACTCTGCGGCTCGTGAGCATGTACGAAACCCCACTGGGGACCCGGAGATTGTCCTCCAAAACCATGAAGTTCCCCTCCGGGTTTCGTATCAAGTCCGTACCGACCATCGTGATGTAGACGTCGCGAGGCACTTTGATGCCGCGCATTTCCCGGCGGTAATGTTTGCAGGTGTAAACAATGTTTCCGGGCACGAGGCCGTCTTCAATGATTTTTCCCTCATGATAGACATCTTTGAGGAAGAGATTCAGTGCCGTGATCCGTTGAGTTAGTCCGCGCTCGATCCTTTCCCATTCCGCCGCTGTGATAATCCTAGGCAGTAAATCGTGAGGAAAAATCCGCTCCGTGCCTTTGTCACTTCCGTAGACCGTAAAAGTGATCCCCTGGTTGAAGAACGATTGGTCAGCCTCGTGCTTGCTGCGTCGCAGCTCGTCCGGACCCAGGCTCAAAAGCAAGTTGTAAAGTTGACGATATTGTTTTCGCGGATGCTCCACGGCGCGAAACATCTCGTCGTAGGAGCCATTGAGTTCGTACCGGCGGAGGGTTTCTGCGCCCCCGCGATGAGACGCATCCTCGTTTATAATCATAATCGCCGCGCTTGTTTACCGCGCTAGAATAGCGCATCAGACGGTGAATTGACGATCGGGAAAAGCGATTCGCGTCATCGAAGAAACCGTGCGGAGAGCTCTAGCGAGCCTACGTATACTGCCGACACCAAGGGAATATCTTACGTGAATGGATACCCGTGCCATATGACTGGGAAACTTGTCAAAACTTGTCTAACTGAGAGCGGCCCGAAAACCGTAAATGACACCAGGACAGCGACTTCCTGTCTCGGCGTGGAAGGTTTGCCGACGATACGCTCCGAAATGTGTTGGAAGCGAAGGCAAGTGTTGCCGGCAACCGCCTGGAAACGTTGGCTCAGTTGGGGCTGACGAAGGGCGAAATTTTCGGTCGCCACACGAACGCCTTATTGAGAGTTCACAACAGGCTATATCAGGAAGGTAACAAGACCAGTAGCCAGGAGCGCGGCTGCCCATACCAGGTCAAAGTTGAGCCACGCTTTGCGCAAAAGTGCGAGGCCAAGCTTTCGATACACCACCCACGCGAGCAGCCCCGTAACCGCGAGATAAGCAAGTGTATGGACGCCAGTGGCGAGCATTCCGGCGAGTGGAGTGACGGTTTGAGAAATGTGATTGTGGCCTGCAATTCGGCTCTGTGCTTCGACAGTGTTGCCGACCAGTAGCACCGGCACTACCATCAAACCGGCGCCGTGTGCAGAGGCCATCAGAAACGACCAGACGGTCAAGTCTCGGAAGCCCACCCGCATGCGGACCCACCTCGGGTGATGATGTCGCACCAGGCAATAAATTCCCATACCGACCAGGGACGCAGCGACTAAGTAGCGGATGACCATGAGCGGCATCGTCTTGCCGAGAAACACAGAAGTCAGCACCACGCTGCCGATGGCCACCGCGTGGCCAACTGCAATGGGAATTAACGATGTTGCTACGGCGCTCCCCTTTTGCTCCTGCATCCCCAGCGCCACCGCGAAGAGCCAACCCATCCCGGGGTTGAGTCCGTGGTAGGCGCCGAGGAGCAGCATCAGCCACAACGTTGTTGAAGTCAGGCTGGCATCTGTCATTGCGGGTCCGAGTAACAATAGGAGTCCGACGAAGCGTCGCCCCCTTGTAGCCGTACCTGATGTGCGCGCAACCCGTTGAACTCGACAAAGAGCTTTTCGTCGAGCTTCATCCCTCCCTTTGGGTCCAAATCGACTTTCGCCATCCAGCTCTTAACGCCATCGGGATAAAACTGCTCGTCCCACGGGGAGTAGAGGGAGTTGGTAAAGTAGCTGCGCTTGCCGTCGCGGCTGATCTCGACCATCTGCGGACCACCGTTGAGCGCTACGCTGGGCTTCTTCGGGTGGGCGGCGCGGCGAACGATCCCACCGAGGTGGATCGAACTGGTTTTCTTCGGGTTGGCGGGATCGGAGACGTCGTATTGGATGAACTCGCCTGTCCCCCAGCAGGAAACATAGAGGAAGCGGTCGTCGAGCGAGAGATTAATGTCGGATACTAATGGCGGCACCGCCTTGAAGCCCTTTAGCAGGGGAGGCAGTTTCTCCGGGTCGGCCGGTTCGGCGGGAATTTCAATTATCTTTCGGACTTTCCACTTGCTGTTCTTACCATCCTCGCGGTACCACATCCAGACGGAGGACGAAAGATCTTTCAGGGAGATGACAACACCGACAAATCCGAAGGTTTTCATTGGATCATGCGAGGGGCGCAGTTCCAGCACCATCTGTTGCTCCGCACCCAGGTCAATTTCTTGCAGGTGGCGGCGCTTATCCAAATTCCAGATGTGCAGTTTGTGACCGTATTTTCCCCCAAGCAGCAACTCCGGGTTGAGTCCGTCCTTCACCATATTCGGCGTGCCCCATTCGGAGGTGATCAACGTGTCGTGACCGAGGTGCCACCAGAAATCGTATGCAAGATTCTGAGGGCCGTGGTCCTTCTCCCACGGGCCCTTCAGCTCAAACGTATTGGGATCCATCAGGAAGATTCCGCCGGGACCGTCGCCGCTGGCCGAACCGAGGGCGCTGCCGTAGATGGCGTCCGGGCCACAATGAATGGTGTGCGGCGATGTGTAGCCCGTCTTTTTAATGAACTCCTCCGTCTCGATCACTTTCACGATCTTGGGACGTTTGGGGTCCGCTTTTGTATCTAGGATATGAATCCGGGACGACCCAATGCCCGGAACGATCAGGTAACGACGTTTCATGTGCGGGTGCGGAGCCTGCGGGCAGAGGCACGCGCTGCACGCGTTCCAGCCAAAGTGATGCAGCTCATTATCGCTGTTGGGAAAATCCACCTGGCCCAGGATCTGACCATATGTGGAGGAGCGTGGCTCGAGGTCAATGACACCCATGGCGTCGCGCTTCCCGTTCTTGCCAACGTTGAGCAGAGCCACGTAAGCGATTTGCTCCGGCGCGGCCTTCATCGCCATGCCTGGCGATGGGTAAAAAGTTGGGTCCGGCATTATGGACATATCCGTTTCCTCCTTTAACAAAGTTACGGCGAAGGATTGGCCCCGCCCAATCTTTTACACTGCGTTACGCAGTCACGAGGACTGCAAGGACCCGCGATCCTGCGAACAGCCAAGGCCCACGTGCGGCTCTTTGCTCACCGAAAGCATAACCCCCAGGGCTACCACTGGCCAGTGCTCCTTGTGGAATTTGATTCCCGTAAAACGTCCAGCCTTATTCCAGTCCGTTCCGGCCGACGCGCTAATCGGAAACATTCCGGTCCAGAAGTCTGCTTGTGGAAATTTGGGATATACCTAGTTACCCGCTCCTGGGCGGAACAGACGTTCAGAGGTCCCGGACGGTAGTGACCTTATCCGCGAACATTCGGTGCGAAGGAAGACGCAGACCAAAATGCAACCTGTGATTCCTACCTGTGATCTCTACCTGTAAAACGTGTAAAAGACCTGTAGAGAGTATGCTAGATACGATCTAAGCGTGATCGTTGGAGGCAAACTGCTAAGACCCAGGCGGGAGTAGATCAGTCCGTGGGTGCCGAACATTAAGCGATGAAACGTCAGGCCTGCCGACCGCACTACTCGCTGGACAGAATTAGGCCGGAGCATGTAGCTTAGGCTTTCTCCTGGTTGCCGTGTCTTTGCGATTGCCAGCCGCAACCCTGACATAGTTTGCAATCGTTCAGACCACGCGATCCTGACGTCACTCTACCGCGAAAGGAACCACCATGGGGCAACGGGCAGCCGCACCTCACGGCGTGATGGAAAGCGGCGGTTCTTACAATCTGCATTCCGCGATTCCAGCGGGGGGAGCAGGCCTGGCTTTGCCATTGCTGGAGCGGGCTGCGCGAACAATCGCGCTCGACAGCACCGACCAGCCGCTGGTCATCGCCGATTACGGTTCGTCGCAAGGGAAGAACTCTCTTCCGCCCCTGCGAGCGGCCATCAGAACATTGCGAGGTCGTGTTGGCCCCGCTCGGCCTATCATCGTCGTGCACGTCGACCAGCCCGCCAACGATTTCAATACGCTCTTTGAAGTGCTTCACGCCGACCCTGAACGCTATTCTCTAGATGATCCGAACGTTTTTCCGTCAGCCATTGGAAGGTCGTTCTACGAGAACGTGTTTCCCAAGGCGCATGTTCATCTTGGCTGGTCGTCATATGCGGCGGTGTGGCTGAGCCGGAATCCGGCGAGAATTCCAGGCCACTTTGTTCCACGCGTTGCCACAGGGACTGTGCGAGAGGCGTTCGAACGCCAGGCCGCCGAGGACTGGAAGGCTTTCCTTTCCCTCCGAGCCGTTGAGTTGAAGCCCGGTGGTCGGCTGGTCGTCGTGCTTCCCGGAATGGATGACGAGGGCGTTAGCGGGCTTGAGCCCGTTTTCGTGCACGCGAACGAAGCGCTCGCGCAGTTAGTAACGGAGGGAGCGATCACGGCTGACGAACGTGCCCGCATGGTTGTGGGCTCCTACCCTCGGCGGCGGAGCGAGCTCTTGGCGCCGTTTACGGACAATCAATTTCACGGCCTCACGCTCGAGCACTACGAATTGCTCACGCTCCCAGACGCCGCCTGGGCCGATTACGAGCGCGACTCAAACAAGCAAGCGCTGGCGACGCGGCACGCCCGCTTTTTCCGCTCGATTTTCGCTCCTTCTTTGGCTGCTGCTATCGCCGACGAGCGCAAGCGCAGTGCTTTTCCCGATCTCTTGCAGGAAAAGCTCGTTCGGCGTCTGTCCGACCCGCCTACGCCGTTTCACTCCTTTGTCCAGACGATCGTGCTCGAAAAACAAGGTCCAGCACACGATTCGGCCGACAATCAATGATCTTTCGGATGCAAACCGGCTCGCTGCCGCCGAATGCATCGGCATTGACCTCGCGCCAAGGCCATCACTTGTTTTATGGCTGGTGGGTTGTACTCACTGCCGTGGTCGCCGTTTTCTGGGGCATTCCCATAACGGTCTATTCTTTCAGCGTCTTCCTCAAGCCTCTCATCCAGGACTTCCACTCGACGCGTTCCGCCGTTTCATTGGCCTACACTCTTCGTTCTATCGCTGACGCGATCTGCACTCCGTTTGTTGGTTGGCTGATCGCTCGCTTTGGGACGCGCAGAGTAATCCTCCCCTCCGCGGTCATGTTTGGCTTGATCCTTCTCTCCATTAGGGTTCTGTCAGGCGGCATTGGGCAGTTCTATGTCTGTTACGTCGCCTTTGCTTTGGCGGCATCCATTGGTTTCGGACCCCTCGCTTACGGAAATGTAGTGTCCTTCTGGTTCGACCGGAGAAGGGGTCTGGCTCTTGGACTCACGATGCTTGGTATAGGTTGCGGAGCTATGATCATGCCGCCCTTCGCGCAGCATCTGATCGCGAACTTTGGCTGGCGGAACGCGTACGCGATTCTCGGCGTTGCGGTCCTTCTTATTCCCGTACCCATCGTGGCCGCTTTCCTTAAAGAAAAGCCAGAGGATCTGGCACTCTTACCGGACGGAGTCGCGTCGGCAGACAGCCCTGCGCCAGCACGCCACGATGCTTCAGGTCTGACGGCGTCTGAAGCATGGCGAAGCCCCGCGTTTTGGCTCATCGTGTCGTCATTTTTTCTCGTCGGTGCCAGCGTCCAAGGTTGTATCGTTCACACCGCAGCCATTCTTAACGACCGCGGCGTAGGTCTGGAAGGTGCGGCATTGGGAAGTTCTCTCTTAGGCGCCGCTGTCATGATTGGCCGCGTTGGGACCGGCTACTTGCTTGACCGCTTGTTTGGTGCGCGAGTCGCTGCCTGGTTTTTCGTCTGTGTCGCCGCGGGAATCGCCCTATTTCTGGTCGGCGCGGCGCCACGGCCGGCTTTCCTCGGAGCGTTCCTGATCGGCCTGGGCTTGGGTGCCGAGGTAGACATGATCCCATACCTCGTCAGCCGCTATTTTGGTCTTCGCTCGTTCGCGCAGATCTACAGTGTAGTCCTCGCCACCTTCATCTTGTCCGGCGCCGTGGGCCCGCTCTTGATGGGATGGAGCTTCGACCTCACACGCTCGTACCGGGCCTCCCTTATCGCTTTTCTGGCCGCGACTTTGTCTGCTGCCCTACTCATCACCCGTCTTGGCCCGTACCGCTATCGCGCCAGTGACTCGCGGCAATCGGGTCTTGCGTGTCAAGAAGCATGATGAATGGCGGAGCCGTTCGTTACAGAAACTTTCCTGAGTTTTGCGGTAGGGACACCCCAACAGGTATTAGCCGTTGAGGCTGTTTGCTCGACAAGGCCGCGCAAAGGGATTTTCGTATCGACGAAGGACGATGACAGTTGAAACTGTGGTGTGAGGATCTACGGGGGACGAGCGACAAGTACGGTGGATTTGTAGAGCATCTCTATCCAGTTTTGGCTGACCGCACGATGTTCAGCGAGCATTTGACTTCCAAGCAGAGCGCTGCCGTTTCACAGGGCGCGATTTCTACAAGAGGAAAACCGGATTGGTACGCTGGCCCCTGGGGAGCAGGCCGATCTGGTTGTCGTTCGCGGAGACCCGTCATCCGGAATATCGGACATCGAAGGAGTGGAGATCGTTTTTAAGGATGACTTTGGTTACGATTCAGTGAAGCTGATCGATTCCGTGCGTGGACTCGTCGGCCTACGCTAGCGCGACATACGTTCCTCCACACCCCAGGTGGTAGAGCTTTAGAGTTCTGCTGACAATCGTCACTCTGCCCGAGTCACGGCCACTCTGTCCATAATGTTGAGCCTACGTTATCCTGCTTGCATTATGGAAGCCAAAGGTTTGACTCCAATATTGAACGTGTCCGAAATCGCCAGCACGGTCGCCTGGTTTGAGAAGTGGGGATGGAAAAAATTGTGGGACTGGGGAACACCTCCGACATTTGGCGCGGTTGGATCGGGTAAGGAAACTTGCATCTTTCTTTGTCAGGGGGCGCAGGGAGGCCGCGGACGCGGCGCGAACACCACCACGTTTCAGCAGAACGGAGACGAAGAGGGCGACAAGGGAGTCTGGATGTCGGTCTGGGTGGAGGACGTGGACCAGATGTACAAGCACTGCGTCGCCGCCGGGCTGGAGGTCACATTTCCGCCCACCGATATGCCATGGAATGTCCGCGAGATGCACCTTCGCCATCCGGATGGCCACGTGTTCCGCGTCAGCCGGGGATTCGACCCCAAGAAGTAGAAGCCCAAAACAATGGACCACGAGTCCCGGATAAGCCACGAGCTTAGCTCGGATTTCATCGGCCCGAAAGTCGTTACTGGTCTTTCGACCTCGCTTCATTTTTGGACCTTGCATGGATCGGTACCGAAACTGTACCCGGCTACGGCGGTACTTGCGGTCTCAGCGACTACCGACTTGTCCGCCATCTCACTATTCTTCCGATTCGTGAAATCTGGCGAAGCGATAGCTTTCTGGCGGACCGAGATAGCTCGGTTTCGCCCCGCCCAAATCCACGACCAGCTTCTGAAGCACTAAACCCGGATCGACCATCCAGATTTTCAATGTGTGATAGCCCGGGTTCGCGATGACATGGGTGGACTTTGCGATTCTGACATTGTCCTTCACTGAAGTTTCCCAATCCTGATTGTCATTATGGGCGAGTGTATCGACGATCTGAGCCGTTTCATCGTCGAAGGAGATTGCGTAGCGTAAACCGCGGCCCGGCACAAAATTCAGAGATGGATCAAGGATCGCTTGCACGGAGACAGGTGCTGCATGAAAGAGGTACATCTTGTATTCAAGACGAGGAGAGTGCTCGGTCGACGTGGCGCTTTCCGTTGTGACCGGAAAGACGGTCATGGCAGATAAGGTTCTGCCAAGATCGTCGATTCTTTCCCAGCGGGCAGAGGGGCCGTCAATTTTATTTGTGTAGTGCACAGCCTCCATCGAAACGTAGCCGTTGGTCTCGACGAAACCGTCCAATTGTTCCCGAGTTGGTGTCGGTGGACGGAATGCGTCGACACTTACCGCAACGGTCTGGCCGGTGTCGCTTGAGATTTTCAAGGAGCCGCTGGTTGAGCCTTCGGGAACCTTGCGCCAGTCCACATCGATCCAGATCCGTTGTTCTTGCTCGACATTGCCTTTTGATTCACTGAGCTTGATCCAGGGCTCTGTCGAGCTCGCAGAAAAGGTAAACGGAGATTTGCCGCGGTTGAAGATATCGACGTAGAACCGCTGCCTATTGAATGCGTCCAATTGCGGGAGTTTCGGCTGTTCAGGGGCGCCGGGCCAGGCAAGTGCCGAACCTTCGACCGCGACGCCCATGCCGGCTGCAGTAGCAAGGTCGAGCTGAGTAACCTTGGGCATGGTGTTGACCGGTGGCTCGTTCCAGAAGGTATAGCCAATGTGCGTCTGGTCCATCATGTGCCTCCACTTGCCGTGCGCGAGAGTGTAGTTGTAATACGCAGACAAATCGGCGTCGGCTTGGAACAATGCGTGAACTTGTTGCGCGAGCTCATTCGTCGAGGCGCGTCCCTGGCTGGCATACAACCGATTTTTGCCAGCAGTGACGTAGAGCTGAGTGACGATGGCGGACGCGTTCACCGGGTAGAGCACAAGTTCATAGAAAGCGTTCTTTTCATCGGCGGGCAACTGGTTGTAAATCGCTTCTGCTTTTTTTCTAATCACCTGGAAGTCGCCGGCAACCGTATCGGCCTCGCGGTAGTTCTCGATGCTATAGGTGGTCGGCTCCAAAAGCTCGGGCTTGCGCCTGCCGTTGTATTTCGTGTATTTGGAAATGATGTCGGCGATTTCCACGGCGTGCTGACGGCCAAACTCTCTGGTCGCCCACAGTCGGGTGAATTCAGCAAGGTCTTCCTTCGGCCATCTCGAGGGATTCCAGGCCATACTGAGGAAAAACTCGACCGGAAACTCCATCGGTTTCAGGTCGCCTACATTGACGATCCAGATCCGATCGGCACCGTAGTGCAAAGCCAGGTTCATCTGCTCCCAAACCTTTGGAATGGGGTTCGTGTTGATCCATTTGTACGAACGTGGATCGCCGACGTAGTCGAAGTGGTAGTAAATTCCGGCGCCGCCGCTGCGTTTACGTTCCTCAGGTGTAGGCAACCGGCGAATATTACCCCAATTGTCATCGCACCAAAGAAGGGTCACATCGTCGGGGACGCGCATCCCTTTCTCGTAGTACTCCTGAACTTCTTTATAAAGCGCCCAGTCTTGAGGGACCGCATCGGGATCGCGATGATAGACATCAGAGATGATCTTGCGCTGATCCGTTACGATCCGCTCCAGAAGGTCGATATTGGCGCTCTCTGACATGGGGAGATCGCCGTCACCGCGCATGCCGATGGTCACGATGTTTTCGTAGTCTTTGTTGCGCTGAAGGCCCTGCTCCCAGAACTGGCGAAGGAATGGCGCATTCTTCGAGTAGTCCCAAGGCCCATTTCCATGACGTTTCCATTCCTGTTGAGCGCGCACCATAGGCTCGTGATGCGAGGTACCCATGACGATTCCGTAGTCATCCGCGACTTTTGGATTGACTGGATCGTCTTCGTTGAAAGCGTTGTTCCACATCGCCGGCCAAAGGTAGTTGCCCTTCATCCGAAGGATCAGTTCAAAAACTTTTTCGTAAAAGTGGTGATTGTAATTTCCGTATTTCTCTTTCACCCACCCGGTCAGTGAGGGCGCTTCGTCGTTGAGGAAGATCCCGCGGTACTTCACCGCCGGGGGGCCTTGGGTGTAGGTGCCAGGTTTAACGGTCAGTGTGTCGCGATGGTGAACCGGAACATCGGCCCACCAATACCACGGCGAGACACCGATCTGCTCGGAAAGATCGTAGATGCCATAGATCGTCCCGCGCTTGTCGCTGCCCGCGATAACTAGGGCGCTCGCTACGCCAGGCAAGGGGTCCCGCAGCGTTTGGATGGTAAAGGATTCCCATTTTCCAGCGATAGCGCTCACATCAATCTTGTGTTCTTGGACTAATCGATCGATGACGGCGCTTTTCCCAAGTGTGCCGACGAGGATCACATGTGGTCCGAGGTTTTCATTCTGATGAACGATTCCGGCGGTGCAATCAGTGACTCGTTTGATGTCCGCTTGAAGATCGCTGACGGCACGAACGACGCCAGGGTAATCGGTCGCGTCTACATAAAGCACGGCCGCGTGCTTTTGCCGAACGATGATGAAATCATTTTTGCCGCCGATTGTTTCGACATATCGCTCCTGTCCAAGAGCGCAGATATTGGGGCACGCAACAACCGCGTTGACTATCATCAGCGCCAAGATCGCGATCAGTTTGCGGGCCTGCGGCGAAGCCCACGCTGTTGATTCTCCTTTCGCCCAATGTTTCATCGTGCATGCCTTCCTTGCGTGACCGCACCGCGAAGCCCCTTATACGTCGAGGGACAATTCGAACGGCCTGTAGTGGTAAAGTTCTGTCGCAATAGGAGAGATAGACGATGCGAGTCATAGACGCCAAAGTGATTGTGTGTTGTCCGGGACGCAATTTTGTCACGTTGAAGGTTACGACCGAAGACGGGCTCTACGGCCTCGGTGATGCCACTCTGAATGGGCGCGAACTGGCGGTGGCCAGCTACTTGAGCGATCACGTTCTTCCATTGTTGATTGGGCGAGACGCTCGGCGGATTGAGGACACCTGGCAATATCTTTACAAGGGTGCGTATTGGCGCCGCGGGCCCGTGACAATGAGCGCGATCTCGGCGGTGGACACGGCGCTGTGGGACATCAAGTCTAAATCGTTGAACGTGCCACTGTATCAACTGCTTGGTGGTGCGTCGCGCGACGGCGTATTGGTTTATGGACATGCGAGCGGCGCAAACATTGAGGAGACAGTAAGAGCCGTCGGAAACTACATCGAACGCGGCTACAAGGCGATTCGAGCGCAGTCTGGAATTCCAGGGCTCGCCAGCGCGTATGGCGTGGGCCGCGGGCCGGGGCATTATGAGCCCGCAGAGAAGGGCGCGCCGCCTGAGAATCATTGGTCTACGGAGCACTATTTGAATTTTGTGCCGCAGTTGTTCGCAAGACTGCGCAAGGAATTCGGGTCGGACTTCCTTCTTCTGCATGACGTGCACCACCGGCTGACGCCTATCGAGGCGGCGCGTCTCGGTAAAGAACTCGAACCATATCATCTGTTTTGGCTTGAGGATCCCATCCCGGCCGAGTTGCAAGAAGGTTTCCGCATCATAAGACAACACACCATTACGCCGATAGCGGTCGGTGAAGTGTTCAACAGCATTTACGACTGTCAACGACTGATTCAGGAGCAGCTGATCGATTACATCCGAACAGCAGTTGTCCATGCGGGCGGCATCACACATTTGAGAAGAATTGCCAACTTGGCGGAGTTGTATCACGTGCGGACAGGGCCGCATGGCGCGACGGATTTGAGCCCGGTCTGTTTGGCGGCGGCACTTCATTTTGATCTCAGTGTTCATAATTTCGGCGTTCAGGAATACATGCCGCACACCGGTGAGACCGACGCGGTTTTTCCCCATGCCTATCGCTATGAGAATGGGTCCATGCACCCCGGCGAAGCCCCCGGTCTCGGCGTCGATATCGACGAAGCGCTCGCCGTTCGTTATCCGTATCAGCGAGCTTATCTGCCGATCAACCGCAAATTGGACGGTACGTTGCACAGCTGGTGAGACCCGCGGTCATTCATCGGCTTTCGCAGGGGCAGAGCCAGCCGGCTCCGTAGACGTCTCGGGGTGCTCGACGGCCAAATTCAAATAGCGCTGCGCATTCGCGTAGCAGATGTTACGCACCAACGAACCTAACAGCACCTCGTCATTGGGAAGCTCTCCGCTTTCCATCTCTTCTCCGATCAGGTTACAAAGAATGCGACGAAAATACTCATGGCGCGGAAAAGACATGAACGACCGCGAATCGGTCAGCATACCGATGAAGTGAGAGAGCAAACCCGTGTGCGATAGAGCATTGAGCTGCCATTCGATGGCTTCTTTCTGGTCGAGAAACCACCAACCGCTTCCAAATTGCAGTTTGCCCGCAATTGGCCCTTCCTGAAAACTGCCGATGGCTGTGGCGATGGCGTAGTTGTCGGCGGGATTGGAATTGTAGACGATGGTTTTCGGCAGAGAGCGCTCCTGTTCGAGCCGGTCAAGGTACGAGCAAAATGACGCGACCTGAGGCCAATCGCCAATGCTGTCGAATCCTGCGTCCGGGCCAGTTTCCCCGACCATCCGTGTGTTGACGCTCCGCCGCGTGCCGAGATGGAGTTGCTTCGTCCATCCTTTGTCCGCATCGAGACGACTGAAGAAAAGCAGCAGGTAAGACGAGAACTGCTCTGTCTCTTCCTTCGTCGCGGACCTTCCGGCTCGTGCCTTGCTAAAGATGGAGGAAGCTTGTTGTTCGCCGCACGGTAACGCAAAACAGTGATTTAACCCGTGATCCGAGAGTCGTCCTCCATTTGCATGGAAATGGTCGTGTCTTCGTTTCAGGGCATCGAGGAAATTGTGCAAGCTGGCGATGCTCAGACCGCTGGCGGATTCCAAACGATTGACCCATGCGTTAAAGTCCTGAGGACTCGCGACGAGGAAGGCCTTATCGGGACGGAATGTCGGCAGCACAGTGAAATCTTGCCCAGACGAGCCGATCGTTCGGTGATGATTCAATTCATCGCAGGGATCATCGACCGTGCACAGGACCCGGACATTGAATTTCTTCAGAATCCCTCGGGCGCTCAGATCGCTGCGCCGCAACTGTAGATTCGCCGAGTCCCACACCTTTTTTGCGGTCGTTTCATCCAGGAGCTGCCCGAGGCCGAAGTAGCGTTTCAATTCCAGGTGCGTCCAGTGATAGAGGGGATTGCGCAGGGTGGCCGGAACCGTGCGAGCCCAAGCCAAATACTTCTCGTATCGAGGCGCTTCGCCCGTACAGAAGCGCTCGCCAATTCCGTTGGCCCGCATGGCACGCCATTTGTAGTGATCGCCCTCCAGCCAGATTTCGAACAGATCGTGAAAACTGCGGTCCTCGGCAACATCACGAGGAGAAAGATGCGAATGAAAGTCGAGAATGGGCTCAGGCTTAGCGTAGTAATGATAGAGACGGCGCGCGGAGCCCGATCTCAATAAGAAATCTTCGCCAATGAAATCCATGAAACCTCCGCCCTTGTTCGCGGGTGGGTAGCAAAGTTCGAGAATCAGTTTATCCCAGGAACGTGGGACTCCGTCGCCGGAACTGCAAAACAACTGCACAAATTCACACCTTTTTGTGGAATGTGCGGTGGGGCTCAAGCATAATGGCAAGCCGAGCGACACGTTTCGAGCCGCCAAGTCCCAGGGTGCAGAGAGAATCCATGGACAGCTTGCGATCCACTCGTTCGTCATGCAGCGTGCTCCTGTTGGTCTTGGCTGTCAGTCCACTCCCCGCTGACAATCCTCCGCCGATTCATCTAACTGCCGAACAGGATCATCAGCGGCTTCTGAACCTGTTACACATCACTTCCCTGCGTCGAGGACCCGACGGCGACCCCAAGTCTCTCAATGCCGCAAATTTTGACGAGTCCAAGGTCACCTCGGGAGGAAGCTTGCCTGATCCGCTGATACTCAACAACGGGAAAAAAGTTACGGCTGCCGACATCTGGTGGAAGCAGAGACGGCCTGAAATCGTGGAATTGTTCGATCGCGAAATTTATGGACGCGTCCCCAAGAACACTCCGAACGTGAAGTGGGAGGCCGCCAGCGCGACGGCAGAAGAAAACAACGGCGTGGCCGTGGTCACGAAAAAGCTCGTGGGACACGTCGACAATTCCTCGTATCCGCTCATTTCGGTCGACATTCAGCTAACGTTAACGGTTCCCGCAAAGGCGGGCGGCCGTGTACCCGTAATCATGGAGTTCGGGCTGAGCCCCGAAGTCCTGGAAGCGATGCGGAAGCGACTTTCGGAAGCGCAACTGGCAGCTCTGATGGGAAACGGACCGACTTGGCAACAGCAAGTTCTCGCAAAGGGTTGGGGCTATGCGACGCTGATTCCAACCAGTGTGCAAGCGGACAACGGTGCCGGATTGACTGAAGGGATCATTGGGCTCGTCAATAAAGGACAGCCACGCCAAGTGGACGATTGGGGAGCGTTGCGCGCGTGGGCCTGGGGCGCAAGCCGGGCACTGGACTATTTTGAGACCAACAAGTTGGTGGATGCAAAACAGGTCGGCATTGAAGGACTGTCGCGTTATGGCAAAGCCGCGCTCGTCACCATGGCATACGACCAGCGGTTCGCCGTTGGATTTATCGGTTCGTCGGGCGAAGGCGGAGCCAAGATTCTCCGTCGAAATTTCGGCGAGCAAGTCGAAAACATCGCGTCAACATCCGAGTACCACTGGATGGCGGGGAATTTTCTCAAATATGCGGGTCCGCTGACTCCAAACGACTTGCCAGTCGATTCTCATGAACTCATTGCCTTGTGCGCTCCACGCCCAGTGTTCATCAGCAGCGGTTCGCAACAAGTGGAAGGCGGTTGGGTCGATGCCAAGGGGATGTTTCTGGGAGCGGTCGGCGCGGGGCCTGTGTACCGGCTTCTCGGCAAGAAGGATCTGGGCACCACCGAGTTTCCGCCAATGGAGACTTCCCTTATGGAAGGGGACCTCGCCTTTCGTCAGCACAGTGGCGGGCACACCACTGGGCCAAATTGGCCGACATTTCTCGTCTTCGCTAGCCGATATATCAAAGGGCCCATCATTCCCGCAGCGGCAAGGGCAGCTGATGCACACTGATTTCCTCCGCGATCGCAAGCGTCTACACAAATTTCATTAACTCTTATTTATATCTTCAAATTGCGCCTGTTGCTTATCCGAGTCTCTCCCCTCACAATGAAAAGGCTCGTTTCCTCGCCCACGGGGAATTATGTTCTTTCGCTCGATCGATCAGGTCCGTCGCTTCTTCAAAATTCTGGGCGGCTTCACGCTTTTGCTCGCAGGGACCATCATGATATTCACTCCCGGTCCTGGATGGCCAGTAATCCTGCTCGGCCTGACGCTGTTGGCCGCGGAGTTTGTTTGGGCGAAACGGCTGATGGACCGGATGAAGCAAGAAGGCAATCGGCTGAAGGACACCCTCCTAAAGTTTGGCAAATCCGACTCGGCCTGAGAAAATCACCCCATGCAAAACGAATGGAAAGGCAAGTGGGCTCTGGTGACCGGGGCCAGCGCCGGCATTGGAGTTGCGCTGGCTACGCAACTTGCAGCCGGAGGCGCGCACCTCGTTCTCACCGCGCGCCGCCGGGAGCGTCTCGAGGAGCTATCGCTGAAATTAAGCACAGCCCACGGTATTCAAGTGGAGGTGTTCGCGGCCAATTTGGCGCAACTGGATGCCCCGGAAAAGCTGTACGGGTTTGTCAGGCAGAAAGGCATTGCGCTCGATCTGCTGATCAACAATGCCGGCTTCGGTCAGTATGGCGAGCTTACCCAGGTGGAAACGCAGTGGCTCCTCGACATGGTCCAAGTCAACTGCACGGCGGTTGTGCACCTGACTCGGCTTTTCTTGCCGGACATGATCGCGCGACGGCGCGGTGATGTGCTCATCGTCGCTTCCACGGCAGCGTTTCAGGCGGTTCCGTACATCAGCACCTACGCAGCGACAAAAGCTTTCGACCTTTTCTTTGCCGAGGGTCTGGCCGAGGAGATGAAGCCCCACGGCATACGCGTCTGCGCCCTCTGCCCAGGCTCGACAGAATCAGAGTTTCACGCCGTCGCCGGCCAAGAACAATTCACGAGCAAACACCCCGAGACTGCGGAAAAGGTAGCTCGCACCGGGCTCGAAGCCCTGGCAGCGGGGAAGAGTTACGTCATTTCCGGCCTTGGCAACTATCTCGGCGCACATTCGCAGCGCGTGGTTCCTCGCCGCATCGTTACCCGGATCGCGGCCGGCATGTTCCGGCCCGGCAAAAGGCACTGAATTCAGTTCCCGCGGCCAAATTCTTGAAACCCTGTAAAGGCGTTCCGGGTTCTATATGCAGGGGTTAGCGTCGCTTTAGGCCCCCGAAAACTCGGGAACTTTTTCCCACGGACTTGGGAAATACAAGGGAGAGTAGGCGTCATACCAGGAGAGATGCAGATCGAGTCACACGAAAGGGATGACGTGCTGCTCAAGCGCTCGGCGAAGGGCGACGAGTTGGCATTCACTGAGCTTTACCGCCGCCATCAGGCTGCGCTATTTCGCTTTGCTGTGCGCATGACCGGCAGTTCCTGGGCAGCGGAAGAGATCGTGCAGGACGTTTTTATGACCCTGGTGCGGGAACCCAAAAAATACGACGCGGGGCGCGGCACGCTGGGTGCCTTCCTTTATGGCGTGGCACGCAACCGCATCATGAAGCATTTGGAGCGGACCCCCAGGGATTTTTCGCTTGATGAGGGCGGTGAGGCTGGCCGCGAGAGCCATCCACAGCTTCGCGAGCAGATGACGCCGGCTCGCTGGGCAGAGCTTCGCGAACGGCGGGAGCAGGTGCGCGCGGCCGTGTTGGAACTTCCGTCGGAATTTCGCGAAACCGTTGTGCTTTGCGAACTGGAGGAAATGAGTTACGACCAGGCCGCTTGTGCTCTCGACTGCCCCGTGGGAACGATTCGCTCCCGCTTGCATCGTGGCCGCGCCCTCTTACTGGCGAAGTTGGAAATGCTTCGTGAGGTGCCAAAACGCGCCAATGCAAGCCGCGGATGAGTTTTGTCGGAGATACGGAATGACGTGTGAAGAATTCGCAACCGCTGGGCTCGACCTTGGCTCTGCAGGGACAGACGATCTGCTACAGAAAGCGGCTCGGGAGCATTTGCGCGAGTGTCCGCAGTGCTCTGCTCTCCATGAGAACTGGCTGGCGTTGCGTGACGATTTGCGGGGACTTGGCGCAGAGACAGCGTGTGTCGAGGCTCCCAGCCGCGTGGAGATGCGCTTGCGGCAGGAGTTCCTTACGAAGCACAAAACGATGAAGACGCAGCGTTCGGCAATGATTTTGGGCTGGAGTTTGGCGGTGGCTGCAACCCTCGTTTTAGCTGTAACCGGCACGAACTGGTATTTGCACCGTGAAGCGAGAGTAGTTGGGATTGGATCAAATCCGCCTTTGACTGCCAGTGCAAAGACCAATTCAGGCGCTACGGCTCCGGCATCTGAATCTGGCGGAGTTCTTGTCGCCTCGAATGACTCTGGCGATTTCACGCTGCTGCCGGACAGCATGCCCCCCGCTCCGGAGGATACCACTGTGGTGCGCGTGCAGATGCAGCGCGCCGCTCTTGGCGCGCTGGGCTTAACGGTGAATGAAGAACATGCCGGCGACTGGATTCAAGTCGACCTGCTGGTGGGCGATGATGGCTTGCCGCAGGCTGTACGATTGCCGCAAACAGCCACAGATGCTGGCAATTGATTTCCATGCGGCGTGAGCGCCGCAGAGGCGGGAGAGAAGAGGAGAAGTTTCAATGAAAATGAAGCGAGTTTTCCTGTTGGCGAGCGGAGCGCTCTTACTGAGCTTGCCTGCCCTGCGCGCACAAGAACCTGCAGTCGAACCGCCCCCCCCGCCAGATGCGTTGACGCCGGGCGGCCCGGTGGGACCGCGCATGGAGATTTTGGGCTTCGGCGAGATGCACCCCGGAAAAGCCGTGGCCGGCGCTCCCTACAGCGCCGTGGCCGTCACCGAGACCAAGCAGACTCTTGCCGACGGCAATGTCATTGATCGTAAGGTTCAATCCAGCGTTTATCGCGACAGCCAGGGCCGCACCCGCCGCGAGACCACATTTACCGGCGTCGGCCCTTTGGCGGAGTCTGGCCAGCCACCACGGACCATGGTTAGCATTCATGATCCGGTGGCTTCGACCGCCTATATCCTCCACGCCGACAAGAAAGTGGCGGAACAACTCTCCCTACCTCCGAAGAAAGCAGATAAGTCCGAGAATTTGCAGAATAAGTTCGAAGCGCATTTTCAGCAAGAAATAGCCAACGGCACTTTGAAGAAAGAGGATCTGGGGACGCAAACCATCAGCGGTATCAGCGCGCAAGGCACTCGCTATACGCGCGTTATTCCCGCGGGCCAGATTGGCAATGCCAATCCCATCACTGTGGTGAATGAGCAGTGGTATTCGGCGGACCTGCAGCTCGTGGTAAAGATCGTGCGCAACGACCCCCGCCTCGGCCAGGTCACCTACACGCTGACTAATATTCAGCGCAGCGAGCCTGCTGCATCGCTCTTCACTGTGCCTTCGGATTACAGCGTGAAGCCCGCCACCGGGCACATGTTGGGCAGGCGTGGAGTCGGACCGCCGCCGGATGGAATCGCTCCGAATAACTGAGCACAACGATCTTCTCTCCTGAAGACGGCGCGCCCTTTCTGCAGCAACCCCCATTTCTGCAGGGAGGGCGTTGTCGTGTCTGGGCTCGATGTGCGGAGTCTTTTCTATGGAGTCGAATTCTGGCATGACGGAAAAGGAACTCGCCGCTCAACTGAAGCGCGAAGGTTTCTCGCACACCTATATCTGGGAAGATGAACCCTATAAACGCTACCCGGACCACAAGCATCCGCTGCAAACGGCAAACGTCATCCTGAATGGAGAAGTGACTATCACGGTGGAAGGTAAGTCAGACACCTACCGGGCGGGCGATCGCTGCGACATTCCCGCGAACACCGTCCATTCCGCCATGATGGGCCCGCGCGGCTGCCGGTATCTGGTCGGCGAAAGCTGACTCTCAGCTACGTGCAGGATGGATTTTGGCTTTCCGCAAGTTGCAAAATAACGTTTCGATGGCTCGATCGAGAAGCTCGACGCCAATGCCCGCGCTGCTTAAGCTGTGCTAGTGTAGAGTCCAGGAAAAGGAGCAGAGGCAAAGGAATGCCGAGACCGAAAGTCTATTCCACTCATCCGTTGTTCGAAGAAGCCAGAAAAATCCTAGATGCAAGTTGCGATATCCACTATTGGGGCGCGACTGAACGGCCGCCCCGGGAAGAGGTTCTACGGCGAGTGAAGGACCGAGAAGGCCTAATCTGTCTTCTCACAGAGAGAATTAACGACGAACTGTTGCGCACTGCTCCTAAGCTCCGCGTCGTCGCGAATGTTGCGGTCGGTTTCGACAATATTGATGTTGATGCATGCACAAAACGTGGCGTTATCGCCACCAATACTCCAGGAGTTCTCGATGAAACGACGGCCGATTTTGCCTGGACGCTTCTTCTGGCCGTCGCTCGCCGGCTCGTCGAGGGAGAAGCGCTCGCTCGTTCCGGTAATTGGAAAGGATGGAATCTCGATCAACTCTGCGGCGCGGATGTTTGGGGCAAGACTCTCGGCATCGTTGGGTTCGGTCGTATCGGCCGCGCAGTCGCTCGCCGTTCCTTAGGTTTTCAAATGAAGGTGATCTATGCGGATGCAGTTCGCGCCCCGGAGGATATCGAAAGATCCGTGAGCGCCGAATTCCGCGACATGAACTCGCTCCTCTCGGATTCCGATTTCATCAGTCTCCACGTTCCACTCTTGCCAGAGACGCGCGGTTTGTTCGACGCTGCCAAATTCTTCCGCATGAAGTCCACTGCGTTTCTGATCAACACCTCCCGCGGTCCGGTTGTGGATGAGGCCGCTCTCGTCGCGGCGCTTGAAAACAAGAAAATCGCCGGTGCGGCGCTCGATGTATACGAGAACGAACCTTTTATTCATCCTGGACTCAAACGGCCCAACGTTGTTCTCGCGCCCCACCTCGCCTCAGCTTCTTTAGAAACGCGATCCAAGATGGCCGTCATGGCAGCCAATAACGTAGTGGCGCTTTTCAACGGACAGCGACCGGCCAATATGCTCAATCCGGATATCTTCAAGAAGCGCTGAACCTGACGGTGGAAACATGCCACCCGCAAAACAACTCCTCCGAGAAATCTTTCGCCAGACGCTTTCGTCGATCGATATTCCTTCCGTCATGCAGCGCAAACTTCAATGTGACCGCTCTCGGTTGATTCTTCCATCCGGCTTTGTTGATGTGGTCGACATTTCTCGCGTTGTGATCATCGCCATCGGAAAAGCCGCGCACGCGATGGCAGCTGGTTTCATTCCCTTCGCGCCTCCTCACGCAACGTTACAGGGCGTGGTTGCCGCTCCGACGGAACCCGCCGCGCCGCTCCCAGGCATCGACTATTTTGTTGCAGGTCACCCTATTCCCAATGAAGACAGCATGCGTGCCGCTGCGGCAATCCTAAACTTGCTAAGCATTTGCGATCAGCACACTTTGGTCGTGTTTCTTCTCTCCGGCGGAGGCTCCGCTCTCGTCGACATTCCGCTCGAGCCCGTTTCGGCTCTTGAAGACATTCGGACTGTCCATCACTTGCTGGTGACCTGTGGCGCGCCTATTGATGCGATGAATACTGTGCGCCGCCACCTTTCCGCAGTGAAAGGGGGACGGCTCGCGGTTGCCGCCGGCGCGGCCCAGAAAATCACACTCGCGGTAACCGATGTTCCGCTCGGCAAAGAAGCGGCGCTTGCTTCCGGTCCTTCTGTGCCCGATCCCACGACGATTGCGGATGTCCATCGAGTCTTTGCGCAGTACGAATTACTCCCACAGTTTCCACCAGCGTTCCGGCAATGGATCGAAGGCGGCCTCATGCCGGAAACGCCCAAGCCGGGCCATCCTGCTTTCGCCAACGCCCACTTCGAACTGCTTCTGGGCATGGACGATCTATTTCATGCAGCGCATCACGCTGTTGAAGCGCACGGCTATGTCACGTTTTGCGACAATTCAACCGACGATTGGCCTGTGGAAAGGGCCGCTGAAAACTTGCTCTCACAACTAGAGGCTTGGCGACGCGAAAATCATGGTCAGAGAGTAGCTGTTATTGCCGATGGAGAAGTGAGTTCGCCTGTGACGGGAATGGGGATCGGCGGCAGAAACTCCGCGTTTGTTCTGGCGTGCGTGAAAAAAATCGCTGGCCAGAAGATGGCGGTTCTCAGCGCGGGCACCGACGGCGTCGACGGCAACAGTCCCGCGGCGGGCGCGGTTGCCGATGGAGAAACGCTCGCCCGAGCGAAATCCTTAGGCCTCGATCCGCGTTCGGCTTTCGAGAATAGCGATGCTTACACTTTCTTCTCCACGCTCGACGATGCCATCGTCATCGGACCCACCGGAAACAACTTGCGCGATCTGCGTGTCCTTATCGCGGATCCATGATTTTCACGACTTTGGCGGAGGCAGCCGTGCCTCCATCGCCTTCAGCCGTTCGTTCATCTCTTCCACCAGTTTTTCCAAGTGACCCAGCCGCTGATCTTCTCCACCCTTGGTGCTCGCTTGCGACGGCTCTTCGCCCATTCCCATTCGTCTTCCCGGGCCGCCGCCCTTGCCAGGGTTTTTCAATATCTCGATTTGCGCTTTAATTCTCGGTGCCATCTCAATGCTCAAGTCGCTGCTCTTCAACAACGCTTCGAGCGCCGGTATCGCCGAAGCGTCTCCACGCGATCCCAGCGCAAAAACAGAAGCCATCCGTACCGGGAAATGCAGCTCCATCAGATAGCCTGCGATTTGATTGGTGATTTCCTTATTGTCTTTCTGAAGTCGCGCCAGGCTGCTGATTGCGGCCTGCCGCGAAGGAATTTCTTTGCCGGGCGCTGCCCACTCCCGCAGAAGGGGAACGGCCTTGTCGTCCCCGAGCGGACCGAGGCTGCGCAAGGCAGCATTGCGGAGGAAACCATCTGGTGAATCACCGTTTACGGCGGCGGCCAAAATCTCATAAGCATGCGGCGTTTTCATTCGCCCAATTGCTCCGAGGGCAGCGGCCCGCGCACGATAGGAAGGATCGTCCTTTGCAATGGTCTCCAGCTGTGCCGTGATTTCGGGATTTTCCTTGAATGAACCAAGCGCCTGTACGATGGAAGCCCGCACTTCTGGCTCCTTCTCCCCGTTGAGAGCGTTCAACAGGTGCTTCGCCGCCGACGGGCTGTTCAACTCCCCCAACGCCTCCGCGGCCACTTCCCGCCCACCCCTTATCTTGTCGTTCCGCAATGCAGAGCCCAGGGCATTTGCGGCTTCGTCATCTTCCTTCAGCTTGCCCAGAGCCAGTGCCGCATCCGCCCGGTCCGCCACTTCTCCCGCATTTTTGAGCTGGAAAAGCAACTCTTTCTTATCCTTTTTGAATTCCACGGATTTCAAAACTTGCGTGCCTTTATCAAACAGCACCATTTGCGGCGCTGATTCTGATGGAAATGTGAACGTTTCTTCTGCCTTCGACACAACAATCGGGTAGAGTTTTGGGCCGGTCGCGTTGGTGACTTCCACGTTTACTGGTACTGTGAACAATCCCACGCGGCCCTCCACCGTTTGCGTCTGCTTCACGGTCATCGCTATCTGGTTCTTCCCGGGGTCGTATGCATAACGGACCTCAAGTTTCGGTGCTCCCGCTCCGTACACCCATTGGTCGAAAAACTGATCCACATTCGTGTGTGTGGCTTCCTCAATGGCTTTGATCAAATCTGCCGTCATTACATTTTTCCCGCGATTTACTTCCAGATAGTGTTTCAGCCCAGCGTAGAAGGCATCTTGACCAAGCTGATGACGGAGCATGTAAAGCACCCATCCGCCCTTGTCATACACGTTTTGGTCGAACTCGCTCGAATCATCAAAGTCGTGCCGCACGATCGGCATGGGATACAAATCCTTCTGACGGAACCAGGCTCGCGCCGCCCCCCAGCGGTTCCAATCTGCCTCATCTTTGCCGTAGTGCGCTTCCGTCCATATCGTCTCCATGAACGTGGCGAACCCTTCGTTCAGCCAGATGTCCGCCCAATCCTTGGTGGTAACCAGGTCGCCGAACCATTGATGCCCGAGTTCGTGCGAGATCAGATCATCCTCATTTTCCGGGTATTCCGGAACGAGCTTCGGGTTCCGCAAAGAGCTGGCGGTGTTCGTGGTTGCGCTGGAATTTTCCATCCCTCCCGCCACGAAATCGTCCACCATGCTCTGTGCGTATTTTTCCCACGGATAGTCCACGCCCAGCTTCTTGCTGAAGAGTTCGATCATCGCCGGTGTCCGGCTGTAATTTGGAGTCAGCCGGTCTCCGCGGTCCTTCGGTGCGTAATACGTCACCGGCATATTCCGCCAGCTGTCCTTGGTTTCCACAAATTCACCGGCCACTACGGTGAAAAGATAGGTCGAACTCGGCTGAGATTCCCGCCATGTCCAGGTCTTCATGCCATTGCCCGCATCGGTCGTGCCGATCAGCTTTCCATTGGAAACCGTGAGCCAATCCGCGGGCACCGTCAGGATTGTTTCGGTTGTCAGCCTGTCGTTTGGGTAGTCATACGTAGGCAGGTAGTAGCGAGTATCCTCGGACTCACCCTGGGACCACACCTGCTTCGGCCGGTTCGGGTAATCTTTATCGGGCAGGATAAAATACAAGCCTTTCGTCGGTTTGCCTTCATACTTGATCTCGATTTCGTACTTCTCCCCGATCTTTCCTGTCTTCGGCAAGTCAACGATCAGATTCGAATCCGTAGTAGAGAACTTCGCTTCGCTTTTATTTACCTTTACGCTTTCGATTTGTAGCCCCACGGAGTTGAAGGAAATCTTATCCACGCCTTCGCGCAATGGTGAGAGCGTGTGCGTCACATCTCCGATGACTTTCTTCTGGTCCAGGTCGAATCGCAGGGCCACTTTCGAATGCTGCAAATCATAGTCCTTGCTCGGTGCGTACGGTTCGTCGGCTCGCAAAAACAGCGAGCCGCACAACAGCACTACCGTGCAAGCCGACACTTTCGCGAAGACCGCCAGATTCCACCCCGACACATGGGTTTTGATCATTGGTAGCGCTCCCTTTGTTGCGACCACACATAAAGACCCGATCGACCTACTCCAAACCTACAATAATCTCGCGTCTCGCCGTTCGGGGTCAAATCGCACCGGCCTTGTTGCACGAGCGCAAAAAGATTTGCACCTGGCCTGCCGGCGCACTAAGATGCGCGGTTAAGAGGTCTTTTTTCGCTCCTCAAACTTATGGGAGGTAAGTAAGTATGTGGTCACGGATTCTTACTGCCCTTTTGTTTTTCGTTGTGTTTCTCGTCCCCGCCAGCCGAGCGCAATTAGGAAGGACTGTGGCGATTCCCGCGGGATCGGAAGCGGATCGTCAGCTAAGTGCGATCTATGCTGCAGATCCGTCTCAAAAGCTGTCCTTGCTTGACGAATTTTCCAAAGGCCACCCGGAACCCGATTTCCAGATTGCCGCCGACGAACAGTACGTCGTCTACTACCTCAACGCCAAACAGTATGACAAAGCGTTCGAATACGGCGACAAACTCTTTGCCATCGATTCGGACAATTACACCAACGCCGTGAACATGGTGCGTGCCGCGTCTGAAAAGGGGGACGGGGATAAACTCTTCACTTACGGCGAAAAGGCCAATTCGATCATCCGGAACTACAAGGCGTCTCCGCCTCCCGAAGGGGCAAACGCCGCTGATTGGGACCGCACCAAGAACGACAAACTCGCCTCCCTCAAGGACAATCAGGACTACGTCCGCCAAGCTCTTCTCAATGGCGCCTACAGCGCCAAAGACCCGGCGAAGAAAGCCGACTACTTTGTGCGCTTCGCGAAAATGTATCCCGGCACTCCGGAAGCCGAGCAGGCTCTCACCATGGCCGCATCCGCTTACCAGCAAATGCAAAACCGCGCCAAGATGCAGGAAGTCGCGAATGACACTCTGGCCAAGGATCCCAACGACATAGGAATGCTGTTGCTTCTAGCGGACGACTATAGCGAGAAAGGTGACCAACTAGCCAAAGCCGAAGAGTACGCAAAGAAAGCCGCTGCGCTGACCGACACGGCGAAGAAACCGGACAATCTTTCCGACGACCAATGGAAGCAGCAGACCTCCGTGCAGAAAGGTCTGTCGTTCAGCACTCTTGGCCAGATCAATTTGCAGAAAAAGCAGAATGCGCTTGCTGTCGACAATCTCTCCAAAGCCGCGCCGCTGTTGAAGCCCAATGCTACGCTATACGCTCGCAACGAATTCCGTCTGGGATACGCCTATCTAAATCTGAAACGAAATGCAGACGCCACCAAGGCATTTACAGAAGCGGCGTCTGTCGACAGCCCTTACAAAGGCCCCGCGCAGCAAAAACTCGCTGAAATCAGCGGCGCCAAACACGCAACGGCAAAGAAGGCCTCGTAGCGGCAGTGGTTTCGGTGCAGTTCGCACCGCTATGCACCGTGTGCGCATCGAATCCGTGTACAATCTGAAATGAAAGTATCGAAGGAGCGTCACATGTCTGAAATCGCCACGTTTGGGGCTGGCTGTTTCTGGGGAGTGGAAGCCAATTTTCGCCGGGTTCCGGGAGTTATCGAAGTCGTCTCCGGTTACTCAGGCGGTCATACGGAAAATCCCAGTTACCGCGATGTTTGCACCGACACGACCGGCCACGCCGAGGTCGTCCAGGTCACTTTCGATCCCGCGAAAGTCTCTTACGAACAGCTCCTCGATGTCTTCTGGAAAATCCACGATCCGACACAAATGAACCGCCAGGGCCCGGATTTCGGCAAACAATATCGAACCGCCATCTTCTTTCATTCACCTGAACAGGAAGCCGCTGCGAAAAAATCCAAGCAAGCGCTGGACGCCGGTGGCAAGTTCCGCCATCCCATCGCCACGGAGATCACTCCCGCGGGCCCATTCTGGCCCGCCGAGGAGTACCATCAGCGCTATCTCGAAAAGCGCGGCGCCACCGACTGCCACATCTAGACTTTGGAGTTCAGTGCTCGCCCGGAACGCCAATGTCCCGCTGGCGCGACTTCGAATACCGCTGTTGCGGCACAACCGAACGCCTTCGCGACGGCACACACCAACAGCCAGTCGTCGCGGTTCGCAGCCGCAACGGACAAGAACTCAGCTCAACTCAGCGTTCTACTGGGTTAGTGTGTCTGTCTTGAGATCGCCGGCGTATCGACGGACCTTACTTCCGCCGTCATCTCGGATGTTTTCAGCCAATCGACGTCTTCGGCCTTCAACGCTCCGCTCCGGCCTTGCGTGTCTTCGACCATAACGTAGTCGCCGTCGCGGTGATATTTCACCGCTTCGACGATCTGGTTCGATTTCAGCACTAGTATCGTATATCGCTCACTCGATTGCGGAATGTTCTCCGCCACGACCTGAGACATTGCCGGAGGATTCGCTTCAGCGGCGACCGGAGTCACTTTCCTATCCGCTGCCAAATGCATCGCATCGGTCTGAGGCGCTGCTGCAGACGCAGCGTAGTTACTCGGCCGGGTGATAATCGCCGTCGGCGGACGGTCGAGATGAGGGATTTGCGCTAAATGCTGAGGAATCACGATGTCGTCCATCAACCGCAACTCCAGCGGCTCCTCGCCCTTCAAGGTTGGCCTGGGCCCCCGGAACGGCAAGCTGACCACTTTCCACGGCCACAGTGGCGGAATCATCCACTCCACCACATCACGCGTAGCGTGGCCGTTGCCATCGATGGCACCCTGCTTGTCCACCCTGTAGCCGCGGGCTTGGATCACTTTCGCGGGAACAGGCAGATCCCCATTTGGCAAGATCACGCGATCAAATGTGATCTTCAGGTAGCCCTTTCCCACGAAGTGCCCCGGCTCTTTCTCTGCTTCCAGGTGGCCCCCCAGCATGCTGCCTCGAGGAAACAGCGGCCTGCCGAACTCCTGCTGCGTCCGCAAGTGACACAATACCGGATCACCGACTGCCGCCGTCGCCGAAGAGAAATTCGGCTCGTCCATCGTACATTGCAGAAGCGTCCCGGCGGGCACAAGCAAGTCCTGGGCGTGGACCGCCGATGCGCACACCAATAACGCAACCGCACTCACCGACATGATGAGTCGTTTCATGTTGTCCTCCAGATTGTCGTTTCCGATCGACGGCCAGGCGAGTTAGCCGCTTTCACCGGGGGTAAACCCGAAGTTCCACACTAGACACACCCAGGTTTATCCACGGTTCCGGGCAACAACCCGGGGTTCCTTGAAAAGTTGCGCAGCGGACCGAATTTTTCCGAAGAAATGGCGGATGGTCCCGGTACCGGCCAGGAAGCCTTAGGTTTTTAGGAGCCGCGTCACATATTCAGGAGTCAACGGAATTCGTCGAGGCGAGACTCCGGTTGCGTCAAAGATGGCGGCAGCAACCGCGGGAGGCACCACGGCGTTCGCCGCTTCCGAGCCGCCCCCAAATCCCTTGTCATCGCGGGAAATCTGCACCACTTTGATTTCCGGTAACTCCTCCATTGTCAGAATTTTGTAGCGGCTCCAGTTGGTGCTTGTCACCTTGCTCTTGTCGAAGGTGACCTCTTCCTTCAGCGCCTCGCTCAACCCCATGGCCACCCCGCTCTTCATACATCTGTCGAGTTGCCGGGGGTTAATCACCTTGCCGGGGTCGGCCCCAATCGTGAATTTCGTCACTTTCACGACTCCCGTGGCCGGGGTCACTTCCACCTCAGCAATGCCGACCCAGTAGGCGTTGGCGCGGAGCATGATGCACATACCTCGGCCGTGCATGGCCGTGCCCCCGGTTTTACGAGCGCCGCGACGTGGCGACGGGCGCGGTTCCCAAGCCGCGGCCTTCGCGGTCGCGTCCAAAAGCTCAAGGAGCCTGGGTTCGCTTGTGTGATCCTTTCGAAACTGAACCGGATCGGCTTTGGCGGCCGCGGCCGCCTCGTTCATCAATCCTTCCAAAGCAAAGTTCTGTTGTCGTTGTCCCGGAGTGCGCATGATGTTGCCACGTAACCCGCCGGAAGAGGAGTCTGCCCCGAGGTTCGGCATCCCATAAGCTTCCTCCAGCCGCGTCGCAATCCGTTCGTACGGCCACTCCGTGGCGATCCACATACCTGTCTTGTCTGACGTCGTGGGCATCCCGGCCAGGATTGCACCGAGTAACCGTGCATCGCTCTCATGCGGCGAGTAGAACGCGCTCTGTATCCCAGTCACTCGTCCACGTGCATCGAGCGCACACCGAATGTCGGACACCCAGCCCGGCGAGGCTGTCGACCATGCTAAATCCTCCTGTAGCGTCCACTGCACGCGCACCGGCTTCCCGCTCAGCTGCGACAGGATTACGGCGTCCGCCTCCGCGCCGTCTCCGCCATAGGTGGTGCGCCCATATTGTCCAGACTGTTCGAGCCAGCGCACGACGACTTTGTCCACCGGTACGTTCAACATGTAAGCCAGCCGCGCCCGCAAACCCTGCGATTGCGCCGAGTGCGTCCATACTGTGACGCTCCCGTCGGCGTGCGCGTCCGCTACGGCAAGATACGGCCCAATCGGCGCGTGCCGAACGTACGGTTGTTCGTAACTTGAGCGGATCGTCTTGTCCGCCTTCCTGAACGCTGCGGCCACATCATCCTTCTTGCCTCTACTTTGCGATGGCTCGCCCCAGTCTCGCTCCCGCAACGCTTTTGTCAGGTTTTCGCTTCCCGGCAAGCCTTCCCACTCCGTCCATTTCGTGGCAGAGGCCACTGCGCGCGCCGCGTTCACCGCCTCCCATTCATCCGGCGAAACCACCGCCACAAGATTGCCCTTCTTCACCACTTCCGCCGTCGGGAACTGTTTCTTGTCGATCTCGCCAGCCGAAAGTAATCTCGACCCCGGACTCGCCGGCCTCACCATCCGGGCGTGCAGCATGCCCGGCAAGCGCACATCGCAACTCCACAGCATTTTCCCGGTCACTTTATCCGGAATGGACGGAACCGGATACGACGTACCCATCACCTTGAACTGGCTTGGCGCTTTCATCGGTGGCGCCCCCGTCACGGTGAGCCCGTCGAGCCCTGTAACTCCCATCCATTTGGCCGGATCAGGCTTAGGGAGCGCGCCTTCAATCGGAATCCTCAGCTCCAGCTGTTGCCCCTCCACTAGCTGCCCGTAACTGATGCTCCTGCCGCCGCCCGTCACCACTCCATCCGCAACGGTCAGGCTCGCCACCGGAATGCCAAGCGATTTCGCGGCAAGGCCCAGTAAGGCCTGATGGGTGTAAGCGGCAACTTTGCGAACATTGCTCATTCCATATAGGAATCCCGCCGAATAACCGCCGTCGGGCGTTCTGTCCGTGTCGCCCATGATCAGCGAAATCGTTTCCGGACGGACGTTTAGCTCTTCCGCAACGGCCTGTGCGTAGTAAGCGCTCATCCCGGTGCCGGTTTCGGTTCGACCGGTGCGCACCACAATCGTATTGTCGCTGCGGATTTCCAGCCACGAAGCCAGCTGCGTCGGGTCCAGTGAATATAGGTTCTCCGCGTTCGCAGTCGTAAATCGGGCGGGAATCAGAGCAGAAACAAAGAGCGCGCCACCCATCTTCACGAAGCCTCGACGGGTGACTGTCGTTGCCGTTCGAGAATTGCCGCGTCTTTCCACATTCGCCTTCATCGCAATTCCTTCAGACCCGCATTGCCTTCGCGGCGCGCCGGACAGCATCAATGATTGCCGAGTAAGTCCCGCACCGGCACAAATGCGGTGATGGAGGCGTGTTTGTAAACGCGTCCTTGATCTGCGCCACCGTCGGATTCGGAATTTTCGCCAGTAATTGCACGGCGGCAATCATCATTCCACTCTGGCAGTAGCCGCATTGCGGCACTTGTTCATCGATCCACGCCTGTTGCACCGGGTGAAGCGTTTTGGCCGCTTCCGCCGCGCTCAGGCCCTTCTTCTCCGCCCACACTGCCGGCAGTCCTTCGATCGTTGTCACCTGTTTTCCCACGGCGTAAGAAACCGGGGTGACGCAGGTTCGCACTTCTTCCCCATCCAGCAAGACAGCGCACGCGCCGCACTGTGCCATCCCGCATCCCATGTGCAGACCGGTCAATTTCAAGTCGTTGCGCAGCACGAAGAGCAGCGGGGTCTCCGGCGCCGCGGACACGACTTCCTTCACGCCATTCACGGATAGGGTGATTTCATTCGGCATTGCCGTTCTCCCGAACGCGGCAAACTCTCAGAAGTCTGCGGAACGATTCATGCTGGTTGCGGTTCCCCGGGGAGATGTCCATGCCCTCACGACCACATACCAGGCCGGCCAGATCAGGATCCAGTTCAGAGTCCACCGCGGCGGTGACCACCAGTGCTGAGCTCCGCGGCTCCAATCGGGAAGCATCAATACGGTGATGGTTATTGCCAGTGCGATGGCCCAGCTCAACTTCATCCTCGAAATTCGCAAACCCTGATGAACTCCCCAGATCGCTGGCAACAAAAACAGGAGCAAGCAATATCGCGATACGGACTCAACACGAAAGCGCGACAAGCAAAACAAACACGGCAAATAGCAAAGTAACGTGCTGGCCCAAAGAGTCCGGCGCGATAACGATCCGACTGCAAAACCACCCGTCCAGGACCAACCGATTAGAAGGAGTGCCTTGCACAACAGCACTAGAGTCCCGGAGCCCAGTGTCAGGGACGACTTCTCGAGAAGCTCGGGGCATCTGACGGTCAGATAACTCCAACTAACCGACAACGAGACTCCCATCAAAAGCAAGCTGCTTGGAAAAGCCACTCCGAAAGCCGCCAGCCATGGCTGCCAACTCTTCCAGTGAGCAACTTCGCGCCGGCATACCACCCCAAGCACGCCACACAGGCTCCGCCAGGGGCTTTCGCACGACTCTACCAGATCGCCGAGCACCGCTTCGCGTTCGTCACGGTCCAGCAGCCGGGCCGCGACCTCCACAAGTGACCAATGCAAGCTGGCCATTATCCGTTCCCCGCGCGATTCGCCACCCAAGAAGCCCCACGGCTTACGCGCATCACCGCGTCATAGAAATCCTTGGCGGCCTGGACTCCCTTCGGCGTGACACGCACCATTCGCTTCGCGCGACCGCCGCGTTGCGGCGTGGCGTCGCCCATCCATGTTTTGAGTAGCCCCTTATTTTCCAGCCGCTCGATTGTCGTATAGAGCGCCCCGATGGAGCACTTCCGCCCGGTCGTGGCCTCAATCTCTTCGCGGATTGCGGCGCCGTAGGCTTCGTCGCCTAACCCTGCGGCCGCGGTAATTAGCAGATATTCGAATTCACCCAGCATAATTAGAATCACATTGTGATACTAATGGGAGGTATTGTCAACCACCGAATTCCTGCGCGGACGGAGCCCTCTATCTTCATTCTTGACTGTCAGGCACTTTTCGCGGCCACGTCGGCCGGTGAGGCAAGACCTTAATTCCATTCGTCCGTTGCGCTTCGAACGATCGATAGCAGCCTGAACGTAGGCGCTCGCGCTATCATCTCTGGGCGATGAATCCCTGGACGCCACAATTTCTCCAATGGTTCGCCGGCCCTCGCCCACAGGGGCCACCGGGGTATTTGTTACCGCGCTGGTTGTTCCTCCGCGCGATGGGTGTGATCTATTTCTCGGCTTTCTATTCGCTCGCGTTTCAAATTCGCGGCCTGCTTGGTCCAGACGGCCTTCTGCCCGTGGGCCCGTATTTGAAAGACGTTGCCCAACAACTCGGCAGCGCGCGTTTCTGGTTTGCGCCAACTTTGCTTTGGCTGGACAGCAGCGATCGCGCTCTGATGGCTCTTTGCTGGATTGGCATGTTCGCTTCGGTCCTTCTAGTGCTGAATTTTTGGCCGCGCGGGATGCTGGTCGTTTGTTTTGTGCTTTTTCTTTCGTTCGTCACTGCAGCCCAGGACTTTTCCAGTTATCAGTCCGACGGAATGCTGCTCTCCGCGGGCCTCGTCAGCGTGTTTTTCGCTCCTCGCGGATTTCGCCCGAGCCGGGGCGCTTCCGATCCTCCCTCACGGATCAGTCTTTTGCTGTTGCGACTCATCTGGTTTTCCATCTACTTCGATTCTGGCATCGCTAAGTACTTCGGAGGCGATCCTTCGTGGCGCGATTTCACGGCGATGGACCAGTATTATCAAAACGGCCCGTTGCCGACCTGGATAGGCTGGTATGTCCAACAGATGCCGCACTGGTTCCACGCAGCCGCAGCCATGTTCACCGTGTTCGTCGAACTCGTGCTGGTTTGGATGCTGTTTCTTCCGCGTCGTTTTCGTATTTTCTGTTTCTGCGTGGTCACATTCCTGCAGCTCAACATTATCCTGACAGCCAATTACGCCTTTCTGAACTATATTGTTCTTGCGCTCGGTTTTTTGCTTCTTGACGATGGCGTCCTCCTAAAATTGCTTCCACAACGCTGGGCGGTTCCGGTTCGCCAGACTCTTACGGACACCGTGCCGAAGGAGACTGGTGTCGAGCTAAACCTTTCCGCCGATGTGTCCTCGCCATCTAAAATCGCAGCGCCGGCCCCCGAGCAGGAGGCTCGACGCGGCCCATTGCCGGACTGGGCTCTTCAGGTTCGGCGAACCGCCTCTGCTGCATCCCTTTGGCTTTCTGCGCTGCTGCTCGCCTGGCTTCTGTATGCAAATGTCTTTTTAATCCTGGAGCAGGTTTCCGGAAGTTTCTCCTTGCCGCCGAAGCCGGTCTCCCTCCTGCAACCGTTTCGCGTCGTCAATCGTTATGGACTTTTCGGCCGCATGACCTGGAAGCGCTACGAAATCGAATTTCAAGGCTCTGACGATGGCGCCCACTGGACTGCGTATTCGTTCCGCAACAAGCCGCAAAATCTAGCCGAGGCTCCACGCATCTACGCGCCTTATCAACCGCGTTTTGACTGGAACTTGTGGTTCGCCTCGCTTGGTGAGTGGCGCGACAATCCCTGGGTGCCGCGCGTGGAAGAACAGCTTCTTGCCAACGACCGCGATGTGGTCTCTCTGTTCGCTGCAAACCCTTTTCCGGACCATGCTCCGAGGCAGATCCGGGCAGTCCTGTGGCAATATTGGTTCACCGATCTCACAACGAAACGTGCCACCGGTATGTGGTGGCGGCGCGAATATATGGGTCTATACGCGCCGTCGCTGGAGCGCCTCCCAGACGGTAAGTTCCTGGTCACCGGCATGCCGGGCTCTTATCCTCCACCCTGAGGTTTCTAGCCCGCCCTCTTACTTCGGCAGCACCGCACCGTGCGCCTTCACATCCTGAATAGACGATTGGCAGGCGGTCTGCATTCCTCCCGGGATGGCGGCACATTTGGTGTACGCGGCCAGGGCCTGGTCAAAATTCGTTTGGACCTCGTTCGCCTTGCCAAGTATGTAGTAATTGACCGGATCGGTTGCCCCCCCCAACTTTACCGCTTCTTCGAGATTTGTAATTGCGTCCGCATATTTTCCTCGGCGGAACGCCACCACGCCAAGCCCACTGTAAGCCAACCCTGAGGTTTGATTTTTAGCCTGGTCAAACTTGTCTTCGGAGATGTCCGCTGGTTTCTTTGAGACCGCCACGGCCTCGAGCGACTTCTTGCAATACTGTTCGGCCTGGTCGAGGTGCTTTGTCAGATCCGGCGTGTTTGGGCTCAGTGCTCGAGCTAAATTTGAACCAAGAACGGCGAGCGACAGTGGATTGTTCGGCGCCAGCGCGACCTCCTTGTCCCCTTCGGCCTGCAACTTGTCGATTTGTCCCTTGGTCAGATATGCTGTCGCGAGCCACGAGACAACTTCGGGACGAAAACGGCTCTGCGGGTAAGTCTGGATGAAGTCCTCACCCAACTGCGTTTTCTTATCTACGTCGCTCGGAGCAGCGTCTCGGAATGCTTTGATGGCTTTCGCTTCCTGCTTGCTGACCGGCTGTTGCTGAACAGTCTCGGTTGGCGATGTAGGCGAGCCGCCATCCTTGCTGACCGGCTGTATGCCCCCTGGAGGTTCTGTGCCTACGGGCCGCTGGGCAAACACTGAATTCCCCGCCAATAGCATTGGTGTGACCAAAAGCGTCATAGAAAGAAACTTCTTGCTTACTCGCATAGTAGTCCTGCTCCTTGCTGCGAAAGTTCTTAGACGAACCTCGACTCCGAATAATCCTCTTTCACCACCTTGCTATCATCGTACCGAGCGCGTGTAGCTGCAAGAGAGTGATCGTTCGACGACGTGATGGCTCGCAACGGGCGCAGGGTACGAGCGGGCACTGCGTTAGCGAGCCCGAGGAGCAACGGATTCGGAATTGACGATGCCCTGGCCTTCTTTCACTTTGTAAAAATGGTCTGCTGGTAGATTCTTCAGGGTTTCAACTTTGCCGCTAGGCCAAGTAATTTCGGCGTTGTCGATGTGGTCGTGGGCAGCCAGGCCGAAGTGTATGCGGAGATCGTTCTGCGAGAGATAGCTGCCACCGCTGAGGACCTGATCGGTTTGCACAAGATCGCCGGCAGTGGCCTTGATGCGTGCGTTTAGCGCCAGGCGATTGCTCTTGGTTCCTTCGAGCTGGAAGCTGATCCAGTGATTGGGCGCGAGATCTTTCGGCTGAAGAATGACTGGTTCTCCGTTCAGGGTTTCAACAACGATTTCCATGCGGCCGTCGTTGAACAGATCACCGCAGGCTACGCCGCGGCCCACGATGGGGACTTGAATGGCGGGACCGACGAGCTTGCTGATGTCCTTAAATGTACCGTTGCGCTGGTTCTCGAACAGCAGCATGGGTTCTCGGTATTTCGTGCCGACCTCAGCGGTGTCCACCTGCGGATAAACGTGGCCACCGACCACGAAAATGTCCTGCCAGCCATTGTTGCGCCAATCTAGAAAAGCATCCCCCCACTGCACATATGGGGTAGTGGGAGCGGCAACGCCAGCAGCGTAGGACTCATCGGAGAAGTTCATATTGCCATCGTTCCTGTAGAGCACGGCGTATTCGTCGCTGAAGTGTGAGATGAAGATGCTGAAGCGGCCGGTGTGGAGATAGTCGCCGAGAGCCACACCCATGTTAGCCTGCTCGACGCCGTCCTGGCTGACGGCAACGCCAGCTGGGTAGCCAATTTCCTTGAAGTGACCCGCACCATCGTTTCGGTACAGGTAGTTAGGCTGGCCATCGTTGGCCACGAAAAGGTCGATGTGACCGTCCTGGTCGAAATCGGTCCAGACTGCCGTGAGGCCGAGGCGCTTTTGCGGGTCGGAGACGCCCGCGGCTTGAGAAACATCGGTGAAGGTACCGTCGCCATTGTTGTGATAGAGAAAATCGGGGAGCCCTTTGAGGCCACGCGGACCGCACTGGACGTCGACGCCGTGGTATTGACAGGTTTTACTGGAACCGAAAACGGGAAGATGGTCGAGGCTGATGTCGACATAGTGCGAAACGAATAGATCGGCGTAACCGTCGCCGTCGTAATCGCCGAACGCTGAACCCATGGCCCAACCTTTGTCGCCAGCGAGCCCAGTTTGTTCAGTCACATCGGTAAAGGTGCCGTCGCCGTTGTTTCGATAAAGCACCATGCCGTTGAAACAGGTGACCAGGAGATCGGGCCAGCCATCATTGTTGTAGTCGCCGACGGACACTCCATTGGCCCAACAGGGATAGGCGACTCCGGCTTTGTCTGTCACATCCGTAAACGTGCCATCGTGATTGTTGTGGAACAGTGCGCTACGCGATTTTTTGCCGGCCTTTGCCATTTCCACGCTTTGCGCGTTGGTAAAATAAATGTCCGGCCAGCCGTCGCGGTCGTAGTCGATGAGGGCTACTCCGGCGCTCATCGATTCCATAATGTATTTTTGCTCTGGGCTGGACCGATGTTGAAAGCGGATGCCGGTGGAAGCGGTGATGTCGACAAGCTGAGGAGGCGGTGCAGATGCAGACTGTGCAGCACGGTCTTCGGTCGATTGGGAGAGCAATACAGAGGCAGTCAGCAAGCACAGTGCGATGACACCGCATACCGCCACAGAAACAATAACCTGGCGCCTAGCGTCCAGCATATCGCGTTCGCACAGCGTAGAGCGACGAGCGCGCGGCGATGAAGAGCGTTTTGCGGTCGGCTCCTCCGAACAGCAATTGAGCGGGTCGCTCCGGAACGTCGATCGTGTCGACGAGTTCGCCGGCTGGACTAAAAACATGAATCTGGCCGGCAGCAATGTAAACATTTCCTTGTGAATCCTCAGTCACGCTTTCGCCGCCCACGTTGACGAACAATTTCAAATCCTTCAGAGTGCCGTCTTGATCGACAGAGCCCTTGAAAGTTCTCTGCTCCTCTTCATCGGTGACGTACAAGTTCGAGCCCGCGGCGACGGGAGCAAGACCGAAAGCGCGGAGAACGTCATGCATTTTGGAGCCATAGTAAAGCTGGCCGGTGACGAAATCTTCCCCAGCGGGAATAAATACACTGCCATCCATCGATAGGAATTGGTAGGGTTTCGTACGGGTGACAGCTTCAAGAAAGTCATTTTGGTTGCGCCAATAATCGACCGGGAGGATCGCAGTCATGCCGGAACGCCGGACGGATGGTTCCGGCTTCAGAAGCGTAAGTTGGTCAAAGTCGGTGTCGGGCTTGAACGAATACACCGTGCCGTTGCCCTGGTACGAGATAACGATGAGGTTACCGGATTTGTCGAATGCAAGCTGCACTGGATCGAGCGGATTGTCACGAACGATGGAAAGTCGCCGGGAAGCGACGGACCAGTGATAGATCATCTGCCATTTGGCATCGACAAAATAGAAGTCGCCGGAGCTATCCACGGCTCCTCCCGAAATATTGAAAAAGCCGCCAACCAAACGCTCGACTTTTGCGCCCGACGCCACGACTGGAGAGCGCGCACCCGCGGGGCGTCGCGGCTCACTACCGGAAAGATTGAGCCAGGCGAATTCGCGCTGGCGAAGTTCGAAATTGTGAGTCTGGTCGAAGAGCGAGTTGTCAAAGGAGACTTTGCTGTCGCTGTAACAGTGAATGTTGCGGAAACGGATATTCTTTGAATCGCTGACGCGAATGGCGTAGGGAAACGGCTGATAGCTGCTGACGACGCGATAAATGTGGAAATTGGCGATGGTAATGTCGCTGGAATTGCGAATCTCGAGCGGCAAGGCAAAGCCCCCTTCACCGCGCTCCTCTTCGGTTTGCAGCGCATAAATCTGCCAGTTCGAAACGTTGTGAAGCACGGCTTCATTGCGAACGTGATGTTCGCTGGACATTTCGTAGATACGTCCGCTGCTGGAAGTGTCAGAAATGTAGATGCCCGCTTGCGCGAACGTGCTGGGCGTCCAAATGTCGACAAACGTGCCGCCACCGCCATCGGTGACCCAAAGGCTGGGATACTGGCCATCCCAACGGCGGTTTATGTCTGAATCCCCGGTATGGGTATTGTTATAGATTTGCTGCCAAAGCTTTTGGTTCTGCGCAGGAGACGCGCCGAGAGTGACTGTGCCGTGGCCGCCGTGAAAGCGTACATCATCGACCATGGAATCCTCACCTGCCATCCATTTCAGCGCGACAGCGCGCGGGTTGATACCGTTCGTGTACAGGCCAACGCCGGTGATGATGTTGTGGCCGCCGTTGGGTGCCTCGATGAGGGGTTTCGGAGCGCCCACGCCCTGGAACGCGGGAGTTCCGTCCGCCAGGAAGATTCGTGTGATGCTTGGGTGTAATCCGATGAGAATGGTATCCGGCTTGAGCTGGATGGTATCGGTGACCCGATACTGTCCCCCGGGAAGATAGATGGTTTGATGTTCCGCAATGGCCTTTTGCAAAGCCGCCGTATCATCCGTAGTTCCGTCGCCAACGGCTCCTAGAGTGCGAATGTTGACCCACGCGCTCACGGGAGGTAAATCGCGAATGTCAGACTTCACCGGCCCGGGCAGTGCGGCTATCGGCGAAAGCTCGAAAACATTCTGGATCTCGGGAATTGCGCCAAGATCGTCATAGTGGAGGCCGTGGGAGAAAGCCTTCACCGTGTAGACTCCCGGAGAGCCCTTCACTTCCTTACCGCTTTCACGAAAAGAGGCGAATACAGGAACGCCACGGCAAACCACACCTTCCATATTTATCTCGGTTCGTGGACTAAACTCGTTGCTGATGATGAAACCGGGGCCGCTAACATTTTCGAGGCGGGCGTCTTTGATCCACAGCTCATCGAAATAGCCAGCGTCGATGGAAACCGCCGTGGGCACATTTTTGAATTGCGGCCGAATGAGTGTGAGCCCCGCTTCGTGCTCGCGAATAGCCGCTTCGCTCTGGCCCTCAAACCGGCTGTCGAGAATAGTGAACTGCCAGCCCGGCGAAGGCTTTCGCGTCCAGATGCCGTATTTGCCACCAAAAAAATGCAAATCCGTCGCGACATTGCCGCCGTCGTGAACTCCGGCGAGCGCGGAGCCCAAATGGAAATCCATGTGGGCCAGATAGCAGTGTTGGGCGTAGTGCGCGCGAATCCCGACTGCTCCAGGATTGCCCTCCTGGATTTCGATATCGACATTGTTCATTGCGGAATAAAAGGTCCCGGGGCTGGCGTCAGGAATCTTAGCATTCGCCTGATTCGCAGGAGGGCGGCCGCCGGCAAAGAAAATCATGTAGGAAGGCCCCTGTTGATAGCCGGGCGTGTTGGCCCCGAGCACGATGGTCGGGCGCGTTTTTCCGTAACCAAAAATGCGAATGCCTGGCCAGATATAGATTGTGCGCGTGACGCGATAGCGGCCTGAAGGTAGAAAAAGAACGCCCTGATTGATGGTTTCCTGAATTTTGTCGATGGCTTGTTGCAAGGCGTCGGAATCATCGGCAAATCCGTCTGCGTGGACAGGAAATTTATCAGGAGTCAGGTAGACAGCGCTTGGATCTTCCGGGCGTTCGGTAAAATAGGATGTGGATGCCATCAGTTTATGCGAGGAAACGAGAAGAATCGTCAAAGCGAGAAAGATTTTTGTCATTTTCCTGTTTCCGAATCGCATTGATATAAGTGTGCTGGCCTGAATCTGCCGAACATCAGTTGCGAGCGTCGTCTTCCTGGTCTTTCTTGCCCGGATCCAAACGCATCTGGCGGTACGTCTCCCGCAGCTTCTCTTTCATTGCCTTGTATTTCTGATACTCCACTAGTTCGCGATCGGCGTCATCAACGCGGCCCATTTTTCGGTAGACAGTGCTCAGTCGGAAGTGGGCGACCGCGTTCGTGGGATCCAGTTTGACGGCCTGTTCGAGCAGGGGAAGCGCCTTGTCCGATTGATTCATCGTTATTAGAGCCTTGGACAGACCGACCAGGGCTTCGGAATCGTTCGGTTGCAGCCTGAGCGCGCGTTGGTAGTGTTCGGCTGCGCCCTGTTGGTCACCGCGGAGCGCCACAAGATCGCCGAGTTTGCATTCCGCCTTTTCGTCGAGCGGATTGGCGGCGAGAGCGGCTTGGTACTCTTTCTCAGCGTCCGGATGCCCGCCTGCATTATTGAACATCTCAGCAAGCTCAAAATGGAGGCCCGACGCATTGGGATCAATCTTGAGCGCCTCTCGGTAGTTGGCGATAGCTTCATCGCTATGGCCCTGTTTGGCGAGTTCATGCGCCATCATTTGGTGAACACGAGCGGAATTCGGGCCAACAACAGTCAAGCTTAGTCTGGCCTCATCGAGCAGATCCGAATAGATGCGATACGCGGTGTAAATCAGTTCAATGTTGGTTGGGTCCGAATCGCGAAGCACAGCGATAACGGGAGCAGCCTTAGGGAGATCACCAGAGGCGGAATACAGATCGATGAGTTCCATTCCCGCCTGCAACCGGATTTTGGGCTCCATAAGCCTCGGGAAAGATCTTTCGAGATCGGTTACCGCGCTGTTGATGTCGCCGGTCCGTTTTTCCGCGAGGCCGAGAAGCGCTTGTATCTTCCACAGGCTTGGTTGGAGCCTCAATGCGGCGCGAAGGTGGGGAATGGCGTCAGCATATTTTCCCTGAAAGAAAAGAATGACGCCCAGGTTACCACGCGCATCCGCATTTTTCGGGTCGAGTGCGAGAATCGCTTTGAATTCGGGAATCGCCAGATCCGGCCGGTTCTCGCTCAAGTAGGTTTGCGCCTGTTTCATGTGCGCTTCAATCTGCGGTTGACGGTTCGGGGAGGTTTGAGAGACGCCTGGCACTGTAGAAAGGAGGATTGAAACGCACAACAAAAGGGCGACGTTTGTTCTCTTCATGAAAACAGTATACGGCGAACGCCCATTCGCAAAAAAAGAGAGGACGGCGGGGTGCACCGTCCTCTCCCCTCGACGAGTCGCCCGATTAAAACGAGAAACGGGCACCCAACTGACCGCTGCGAGGCGCAACGGTCGTTCCGTTGGCAGTGAGGGAACTGTCGATGCGACCAAAGTTGCCCTGGCTAATGTCACCTTGCGGTGGCTGGAAGCTGGGATGGTTGAAGGCGTTCACGAAGTCAGCGCGAAGCTGGAGAGCAAAGCGCTCGCCAAAGTGGAAGTCCTTCGCTAGGGACAAGTCAACAACGTTCAATCCGGGACCGCGGAGAGTGTTTCTCCCGTTCGTGCCAAAGGTGCCGTTGGGCGGAAGCACAAAGGCGGCGGGGTTGAAGTAGTCTCCTGCCGGAACGTTTGAAAACGGATTGCTAACCTTGTTGAGATACCACACGCAACCGTTGGAGCATTGCGAGTAGTTGTTGGTGACCACCGAATCGTAAACGGTGAAGGGATTGCCATTCTGTACAATGAAGGTGCTGGAAATTCGCCACCCGCCGACGAAGGCATCCGCCGCTCGGTTCTCGTGGAAGTAAGGCTTGTCCTTGCCGAAGGGCAGCTCGTAAGAAACGATACCCTTGAAGGCACTAGGAATATCAAAGTTGGAGTTGGCATAGTTAAGCGCCGGATTGTTGCCAATCTGCCAGCTCTGCGTACCGCCGCGGCTGCCCCACCCTGCGGAGTCCTGATCATCCAACATGTGAGACCAAACGTAGTTCAGTTGGAACGTCAAGCCGTAGGAATAGCGCTTTGCCACGGCTACCTGCAGCGAATTGTAGTTGGATTTGCCGTTGTACATATTGCCGGTGATGTTGCCGAACAGCGGATATGGCCGCTCAGCTTGTGTCGTCGGCCCTGCCGCCAAGACCGCAGCGTTGGTGATCTGGTTGACGTCTGTTGGGAACTGCAGGTTGGAACCGTGGCTCCCGACGTAAGCGACGGACGCCGCGTAATCGTGCGCGAACTGGTGCTCGACGCTCAGCGTCCATTCATTGATCCGGCCGATCGGAACATTGTAGGGAGTATAGGTCACACTTTGCGGGCTAGCCGGCGTAATGTACGTCAGCGGTTGGCGCGCAGCCGGCGATCCCATCACATAAGGCAGCGCGGTGGCTGCGGTGGCTGCGGAAGACGACAGGTAGATCAGCGGAGTAGGACCTGTTCCGTTGTTTGGATCGGTCGTGTTACCTGTGTTTGTCCCGAGCGAACCGGCACCGAGGCCCTGGCCATAGGTGTCCTCGCTGAAGTTATACGCGTACATGCCAAATCCACCACGGACTGTGGTGTTCTTGAACATGCCCGGGCTCCACGCAAAGCCGACGCGAGGGAGGAAGATGTTGTAAAGCGGCTTCTGAAGGGTGTTCATATTCTCTTGTCCACCGAACCACATGGAACCCAGACTGCCATTATACGGATTGATGATGTTCGGGTAGAAACCGCCGATCGCGTTGTGGAGTTCAGACATTCCAGTGGTGGCTTGATACCGGAGCCCCAAGTTAATGGTGAGATTCGGCTTGACCTTGAAATCGTCCTGAACGAAAAGTTGCGGGCTCTTGATGCGCATGTAGGTGACGGCTTGGTTGGTCGCTTGCCAGTGAAACACATCGCCAAGAATGAAATCCGCGAGGCCTGCTCCACCGCCACCGCCGCCATTTTGTTGACTATAGGAACCGTTGAAGGTAAATTGACCGGCGTCGACGTTGCCCCATGGAGTGGTGTTGCCTTCGCCCATCAACACCTCGACACCAAAGTGAAGAATGTGTCGGCCTTTGATCAAGGTCATCACGTCGGACGGATCATAGAGGTTTTCAATGTAGATGGCGTTCGTACCCGGGCTCAATTGCGAGCAGCAGACACCGTTGATATTGATCGTCGGGAAAATATCCGCTTTGGCGTACTGCAAGCCGAGAGTGCTAGCCGCATTAAAGCCGATGGTTTGTGGCACGAACCAGTTGCCCTGCTTGGTGTATCCCATGCGGAATTCATTCACGAAGGTCGGGCTTATGGTCCAGGCATCAGAGAGCTGAACGTTATAGCCGTCGATGTCGCCGGAAAAACAATTGATCGGACACTGCCACTGGTTGAAGTTTTGTCCATTATTGTTTTTCGCGGTGATAGAGAACATAACACGATTGTTTTGCGAGAGGTCGTAATCGATGCGGCCGAAGTAACGCAGGTTCGGACTGATGGATGGAGAAGTGAAGACGTAGTTGTTTGTGATCGCGCCGGGGTAGAGGACACCGTTGATTGTAGCCGGGGTTCCTGCAGCGTTCGGCAGCGGATAATAAGTCAGAACCTTGGCTGCGACCGGATCGATCATACCGGCAGGAATAACATTGCCGGGAAATGGCGTCCTGGTGCCGCCGACTCCGGCCGAGGTTGGCTCATAGATGGTCGGGTTTCCGGAGAAGTCAAAGTTACCCGGATTGGCTGTTCCCATGCCTCGTTCCGCCAGAGTTGGGACCGTGCTGGTATGCAAGTTTCCGGAGCCGTTGTTGCTGATCTTGTCGCGCACAAAGAAAAAGAACAGTTTGTTCTTGATGATCGGGCCACCCACCGAGCCGCCCCACTCGTTGTAACGGATTGTCGGTCTGATCTTCTTTTCCGTTGAGGGATTGAGAAAGAAGTTCGAAGCATTTAGAACATCGTTCTGCCAATACTCGTAAAGAGAACCATGGAAGCTATTCGACCCGCTTTTGCTGATCTGGTTGAAGACCGCGCCGCCGATGCCGTAATTAGCGGAGAAGGAAGAAGTGGTGACTTGGACTTCGGAGATACTCTCAAAAATAGAATTATCCACGTTGCCGCTGACCGGCAGCACCACAGTAGCACCGTCGGCGAGGAAGTTGGCGTAGTTCGGAAGATTGCCGTTGATCGAAACCGCGTCACCCGCGTTATACGCCCCGCTACCTTCGGATTGCGGCTGCGAGGGTGCACTGGAAGCGCCGGGCAGAAAAATATTGAAGTTGGCCCAGTCGTTGCCGGTGATGCCGGCGCCGATTTGCGGGAGGGCGGCGATCGTCTTCGCCTCCATAATGGTGCCTTGTTCACCGGATTCGGTCTGCAGGAGCGGCGGACCGGACGCTTCAACCACCGTGACCTCCTCCTGGACCTGCCCAACTTCAAGCGCGGCGTCCACGGTAATGATGGAGACTTGTAGGACGATCGGGCCATAAGTGGATTTCTTAAAGCCGGCCTTCGAAAAGACGAGCTTGTAATTGCCAGGACGGGTCGAAACAGTGTCGTAGATGCCGCTTTCATTGGTGACAAAGTCTTTGGTTTCCCCGGTATCCACGTTGATCAGTGTGACAGTCGCACCGGCAACGACGGCACCGCTGGCGTCCGTTACCGTGCCGCGAATATCGCCAGAGTTTGTGTTTTGAGCGAAAGAAAGATTGGCCGCGACTGCCAAGAGAATTATAGCAATCGCAAAACGCATTGCAGTCCTCATTCATCTCCTCCAAATAGCAAGTGAAAACGTCCTCGACAGGGAACCAAAGCACAGACGTCGACTGGGACCGCTACCGACCGCACCGGCAAAGAACACGCCACAACACTCGGCTGCGGGGCCCTGTAACGCGGCCCGCAAACCTTATGTGATATGCACCGTGGTTGTGTTGGTACGTTCCTAATACTTATGCACTACATTGCCCCGCATTACAAACCTTCGAGACAAACTTGTCAAGAAAAAAATGCGATAAAAACGATGCAGGCAATCGATTGTCTAAAAACATAGAGCGGCAGAGCAGCTTTGCAGATTGCAGAAGAGGGGTACGAGCGTGTTGAAGGCAAACGATTGTCTCCGCAAGCTGGCTTTTTCGCCGGGAGATGGCCAGGCCCGCAGGGCAAACCGACAACCGATCCGATTGGGAAACCCACCATTAGCACCAATAGTTGTGATTGGCACTATTCGTAACTTCGATCTACCGCCGCCATTTAACAACTGGGTGGATGTCTTGTCAAGCTAAAAATACCGGTATTCTAGGCCGCGTGACTTTAGAATACAGGTATTCTAGGGCATTTCTGCGATCGCCATCAAGATTTGGTTGGCGTTCGCCTGAAAGGAGCTTAGAATCTTGCCAAGGAAATTTTCCGGTTTAGCTGCCGTTGGCTGGCGTCGCGCAACGGAATGCGTCAGGAGCGATTGCCGAATGAAGAGGAAACACGGTAAGCGCAGGCATGTCCAGCCGGTGACGTTGCAAATGCTTGCCGACCACGTGGGACTGACGAAAGGGACTTGCTCGGCAGTGTTGAACAATTCTGCCGCGTCGCGGTCGATTCCCCAGCCTACAAAAGAACGCGTGCGCGAGGCGGCTCGCGAACTGAAATACCGGCCGAGCTTTTATGCCCGAAACCTCGGAATAAAACGTACCTACATGATTGGAGTAGTGACGCAGGAAATCGGAGACTTCTACAGCTCGCCGATCATCAGCGGGATCGAACGGCATCTGCGAGAGAAGAAGTTCTTCTTCCTGACTGTCGCCTACCGCCATGAACCAAAACTCCTGCAACACTACGAACAAATTCTTTCGGACCGAGGCGTCGAAGGTTTTATAACGGTCGACACGTTTCTCGACCATGCGCTCTCGCTGCCAACCATCGCCGTTGCCGGTCACCATCGCATTCGCGGCGTAACCAATGTGGTCTTGGATCATCGGCGGGCGGCCTGGCTGGCCCTGAGCCACCTCCTGGAACTAGGCCATCGCGAGATTGCCTTTATGAGGGGTTCGAGCTTAAGCTCGGATTCTGAAGTTCGCTGGAAAGCGATCCAAGAGGTTGCTCAAGACCTGAAAATTCCCTTGCGGCCAGAACTTATCGTGCAACTCGAAGGCGACGACCCCACACCCCAGCTGGGTTACCCGTTCGCGAAGGAACTGGTGGCCCGCCGGGAACCGTTCACCGCGTTATTCGCCTACAACGACATCTCCGCCATCGGGTCGATCCGAGCGCTGCAGGAAGCCGGGCTGCGTGTTCCTGAAGACATTTCGGTGGTGGGGTTCGATGATATTCAAATCGCGGTGCATAACATGCCGAGCCTTTCGACTGTTCGCCAGCCACTCCAGAAGATGGGGGAGTTGGCAGCACGTACACTGTTGGATCGGATCGAGGGCAAGGACGAATTCGTACCGGAGATGACGGTAGAACCCGAGTTGGTGGTGCGCCGCTCGACCGGGCGCGCGCCGCACATACCGCTGATCTCGCGCATCCAGACGATCGCCTGACGAGCAATCAACGAACAAGAAATTTCACGCAAGAAACTTTTCCCATTGCATTCTCGAGAAAAATAGAGTTAGCCTGTGGACAATCGTTTGTCTCTTCTAGTCCGTTGGCGTGCTCGCTCGGACAAGCTTTTGATTTCTGCGACGAAGAGGGCCCATGTCCGAAAACACGCGTCGAGAGTTTCTCCCCTTGGCCGCCGCCGCTTCCGCGGCCGGAACCAACGGTCGCGTTTTGTGGGACCGCACGGCTGAATTCGCAAACACGTGGAGTGTACCGCGGACAATGTTGGGGCTTCGCACACGATTCGAAGTACCCGCGGCGCGGCGCACGGGTGATTAGTGCAGTTTCTCAGTTGAACGACATAGTCCACATAGCATTCGAAAATCCCGATGGAATCCAGGTGCTTGTCATCACAAACATGAGGTCGGAACAGAAGGTGTTATGCCAGAACGGAAAGCAAGCATTGGAACTCGACGTAGAACCAGCGTGCATCACGTCGCTGCGCTCGTAGACGCGGAAACTGCGGATTGCGCCAATCAGAAACGAACTTGAAGAGCAGACGATGAACTCAGGGTTGCCGTCGTGCGTACTGGCTGCGTTGTTGTTGATGGCGTGCCCTTGTTTCGCGAGGGCGCCGAAGTCAACCGCGCAACTGTGGTTGACCAACGCCGACCGTTCAGCGCTGTTCCAGAAGCAAAAAGAAAAGTTTCACTTTTCGGTGACGCGCGCCCAACGTCCGACAATCGAGATCAATGACAATGAGCTTTTGCAGCCTATCGATGGGTTTGGATTTGCGCTGACGTGGGGAAGCGCGCAGCACTTGTACCACATGGATCCAGGCAAGCGAAAAGCACTTCTAAAGGAGCTGTTCGGGACGCGCGGCAATGATATCGGCATCAGCTATCTTCGGGTCAGTATCGGGGCCTCGGATCTAAACGAATACGTGTACTCGTATGACGACGTTCCCGCAGGGCAGGCCGATCCGGAGCTGACCAAATTCACCCTGCACGACGACGAGAGTTATGTAATCCCAATTCTGAAGCTCATTCTAGCAATCCGACCGGACATAAGAATTTTGGGTTCGCCGTGGTCAGCGCCCGCGTGGATGAAAACGAACGAAAGCGTGAAGGGCGGAAGCTTAAAGCCGGAGTATTACAAGCCGTACGCGGAGTACTTCGTCAAATACATTCAGGAAATGAACGCACACGGTATTCGTATCGATGCCATTACGGTACAAAACGAGCCGCTCAACGAAAAGAACACCCCCAGCATGCAAATGTCGTCACAGGAGCAAGCGGAATTTATCAAAACTTATCTCGGACCAGCTTTCAAAGCTGCGGGGATCACCACGAAGATTCTGCTTTTCGACCATAATTGCAATCATCCGGACTATCCGCTCTCGATTCTGAGCGATCCTCAAGCCGCCCGATATGCCGATGGGTCGGCTTTTCACTTGTACGAGGGAAAGATTACAGCCATGTCCACGGTGCACGAGGCCTACCCAGACAAGAATCTGTATTTCACGGAATACATGGCGGTAGAAGGCAACGACAAGCCGACGCTTTTGATCGCCAAACACGTTTCCGGAACGGTCATCGGCGCGATACAGAACTGGAGCCGGAACGTTTTGCTCTGGAATCTGGCTGCAGACGCAAAATTTGAGCCGCACACAAACAATGGCGGATGTCCGATTTGCCAGGGAGCAATCACCATTGAGGGCAATGAGGTGACGCGCAATCTGGCGTACTACACCATCGCGCATTTCTCGAAGTTTGTGCGGCCGGGATCGATACATATCGTTGCGAATTCACCGGAGACACTTCCGAGTGCAGCGTTTCGCGGGCCGAAGAATGCCTTTGTGCTGGTGGTCGTAAACACAGCCGAAATGCCTCAGACATTCAACATCGCGTTTCGCAGCAGGTCTTTCGCGGCGACGCTTCAGGCCGGTGCTGTGGGAACGTTCGTTTGGTAGATCAAGGCTTATGAAAACACGGATTTTACGCTAGGATGAGTCCAACCGATCCATCGAAGGGACCGAACGGCAATGGCGTCAGTCTGACCTCGCTCGACGAGCGTCGCAATGACGGCCGTCCAAATGACCGAGAGAACTCGCCATCGCAAAACGAAACAGTGAGCGGAATGCCCAAGGCTAAGAAACATGCGGGAAAAACGGCGAAGTCCACCGGCCAGCCGATCGGCCTGAAGAAGCTGGCGGCCCACCTAGGGCTCAACCCCACGACTGTCTCCGTGGTCTTGAACGATGTGCCTGGCAGGTCGATACCGGAGGCCACACGCGATCGTATCAAAGCGGCTGCGAAAAAATTCAACTACCAACCAAGCCTGCTGGCGCGATCGTTGCGTAACCGCCGCACTTACACGATCGGGATCCTCGTTCCCGAACTGGGAGACGGTTACCACACCCAAGTAATGAGCGGCATCGGCGACCATCTGATGGAAGCCGGCTATTTCTATTTCACCGCACATCACCGCCACAGAAAAGACTTGATCGAGGAATACAGCCGCATGCTCTTGGGGCGTGGCGCAGAAGCATTAATTGCGATTGACACCGCGCTGGAGCATGACTTCTCTGTACCCGTGGCTGCGGTTGCAGGGCATCGCTACATCAGCGGCGTGACCAATGTCACGCTCGATCATCGCTTCGCGGCGCAGTTGACGCTGACGCATCTGCATGCGCTCGGGCACCGGGACATCGCCTTCATCAAGGGGCAGCCCTTCAGTTCGGATTCCGCCGGCCGCTGGAGCAGTATCGTTACCGCAGCTCAGGAAATTGGCGTCACGATCAACCCATCTTTGGTCGTGCAGCTGGATCGCGACATTTCGTCACCGGAACTCGGCTATCCCGTCGTGCAACAGCTTTTGTCGGGCGGCCGGACATTTACGGCGCTGGTGGCCTTCAATGATATGTCGGCGATTGGAGCGATTCGCGCACTGCAGGACCTCGGTTTAAGCGTCCCTCGAGATGTGTCCGTAATCGGATTTGACGACATTCGCGTGGCTGCGTTCAACAATCCAAGGCTTACGACGATCCGCCAGCCTTTGTCGAATATGGGCCGGATTGCGGCGCAATGTGTTCTGAACCAACTGACCGGGGCAGAGCCCTTTCGCAAATTAATCCTTGTGGAGCCGGAACTGGCCGTGCGCGAATCGACGCGCGCTGTCGATCACAGTGCCCGAGGCGAGACTCGAAAGAAGAGCTCTTAAGGATCGTCAGCTCTCCGGTACAAAGTCCGGCACGACCATATTTGTCCTACAGAATTCGCAATCAACTACTGCAGCTTCGCGAACTCTGCTTTGGCTTGAGCGTGGGGAATTTCAGGGGCCCGGCGTGCAGTCAATGAAATCTTGCGGGAAAGGGCGGAGAAGTTCGCAGCGCGCAAAAAAACAGTAGTGATTATTAGATTTTCCACTAGAATTGACAGAATTTACCTGAGCCAGGGTCCCAAGACTGCGTGCAAGCCAGGATACTCCGTGGAGATGCACCCGACTCTGTCTTCACTCTCCGAAGCTGCCGAGCGCGGTCACGTTTCATCCGCGGACGCGTTGTTTAGAGCACTTTACTCTGAATTGCACCGGATAGCGAAGCGTGAGCTTGGACGACAGGGAGTCCGAGTAAGTCTTGGCGCCACAACGCTCCTGCACCAGGCATATATCGAGATGGCCGAGAAAGAGGGGATCTCCTTCCCCGACCGCGCCAGATTTATGGGGTATGCTGCCCGCAGGATGCGCGCATTGATCATTGACCACGCCCCCAGGCACCAGGCCCAAAAACGCCGTGGGCAATTCGAGTTGACTTCCGCGGAAACAGGAATTGAGTGCGCGTCCATCGACCTCGATCTGAGTCGTATCAGCGATGCTTTGGATGAACTCGCGAAAAGCGAGCCGCCGCTGGCTGAGGTTGTTGACCTGAAATTCTTTTGTGGTTTGACGTTCGGCGAAATTGCGTCTCGGAGAGGTATGTCGGAGCGGACCGTGCAGCGCCAGTGGGAGAAAGCTCGCATCTATCTGCACCGAAGCATTCGGGCGGACCTGGAGGTCTGAGGATGTCCACATTAAGTCCCGGACAGTGGCAGGAGATAAGCCCCTACCTGGACCATGCGCTCTCCTTGCGGGAGGAAGAACGGGAACGGTGGCTACAGTCGTTCCGTTTAGAGAAACCGGAACTTGCAGAAGTCTTGCAGCAATTGCTCGAAGAACACCGTGCGCTGGCGGGCGAGCATTTTCTAGAACGCATGCCAATCCGAGTTGCGAATGGCCTGTCGATGCTCGATCAGAAAATTGGCGCATACAGCCTGATATCGTTGATTGGCCAAGGCGGAATGGGCAGCGTATGGCTGGCGGAGCGAAACGATGGCCGATTCGAGCGTCGCGTGGCGATCAAGTTTCTGCGATTTGCCATGACCTCCGGGATAGGTGCCGAGCGGTTTGAGCGTGAGGGCAAGATTCTCGGTCAGCTAACGCATCCTCATATAGCGGAACTGTTGGATGCTGGCGTGACGCCCAACGGAGAGCCCTATCTGGTCCTGGAATATGTCGAAGGACTACCGATCGATCAGTACAGCGACCAACAAAAACTCGACGTGAACGCGCGCATCCGCGTTTTTCTCGATGTGGTAAGCGCGGTGGCTCACGCGCATGCCAGTTTGGTCGTTCACCGCGACATCAAACCTTCGAACGTGCTGGTCCGAAATGACGGTCAAGTGAAGCTTCTGGACTTTGGCATCGCGAAGCTTCTTGCGGAAGAGGCGAATCCAAGAGCGACTCTGCTCACAATCGAAGGCAGAGGAGCGATGACGCCGGAGTTCGCGGCACCAGAACAAGTGGCCGGGGAGAGAATCACAACGGCAACGGACGTCTTCGCTTTGGGAGTCTTGCTGTATCTATTGTTGACTGGACAACATCCTGCGGGTCAGAGATTGCACTCCACGGCTGAATTAATTAAGGCCATTCTCGATACCGAGCCGCCGCCGCCATCTGAAACGACCAGATCCGCCGAGGCTGAGGCACTGGCTGAGAACCGGGATTCAACACCGGAAAAGCTTCGTCGGCAATTGCGCGGCGACCTGGACACGATTGTTAGCAAAGCGCTTAAGAAGAAGCCCGCAGAGCGCTATGCATCCGTCACCGCATTGGCCGACGATCTGCAGCGATACCTGCACCACGAGCCAATCAGCGCGCGTCCCGACACCATCGGCTATCGCGCCGCCAAATTCGCGCGCCGCAACCGAGTAGCGGTTACGCTAGCGGCAGTGACATTAGTAGCGATCATTGCTGGTTCAGGCGCCGCCATGTATCAGGCAAGAATCGCCGAGCGGCGCTTTCAGGACGTCCGCAAGCTGGCTCATACATTCGTTTTCGATCTTCACGACGAAGTCGCCAAGTTAGACGGGTCTACCAAGGCACGCGAAATGATGGTCCAGACTGGCCTTCAATATCTGGACAATCTGGCACGGAACGCTGGCGGAGATTTGGAGCTGCAAAAGGAAATCGCCGCGGGTTACATGAAGATCGGTGACGCGCAGGGTTTTCCGACACGACCCAATCTGGGTCGCACTGCCGACGCGCTGGCCAGTTACCAAAAGGCTGGAGACATTTACCAACGAATTGCCGAGAAGAACAGCGCCTACCTGCCCGATTTGGCCGATTTCTACCTGAACTACAGCGGGTTCTTCCGCTTCAGTGATGATCCGAAACGGGCAAGAGAGTTGACAGTGACCGCCATTCAGATTTTCGATCGCGTTGGCAATCAGCAGCAACTCGACCCACATTTGCAGAACAGCTACACCATGGCGTGGTGCAAGCTGGGTGATTTCGATGAAGACTGGGGCAACTATCACCAGGCCTGGACGGAGTTTGCGCGCTGTAGTGAACTTGCGCACGCACAACTGGACCGGAAAAGAGACCAGCAGGCACTGTTAGCCGTCGCAGAGTCGGCAGAGCGCGTCGGCACAGCAGCAGAAGAGCTCGGCCACCTTGGAGAAGCGCTTCAGGCATTCGACGAAGATGAAACGGCCCTACGGGAACTCCTCGCGACCGAGCCTTTAAATCCGAGATTTCATCGAAATCTAGCGCTGACCTACCAGTTCCGCGGCCGGGTTTACTTCAACGATGCATATCCAAATTATGGCGATGCAAAGCGTGCGCTTGAAAACCTAAACCTATATCTGCAGACAGCACAGCAGATGCTTGAGCGCGATCCGAACAACAGGGCGGCCCAGTTCAGTGTGGAAGTGGCCAAGCTGAAAATCTCGTACTGTCTCCAGGAATCTGATCCGCCTACCGCTATCCGCTTGGCTGGTGATTCGATGCGAATGCTCGACCAAATGATCGCTTCGAACAAAGGCGATCGCCGCAGGGCTGTTTCCGATCTGGCGGAGGCATTTGTGAAATTGGGGGGCGCGCAACTGCAGGCAGGCCGTCTGGCGCAAGCTCGCAGTTCTGCCGATTCTGCGCTCGCGGCCATGAGGGAAATTGGGGCGCAAAACCCGGACGATCGCAACAACGTGGTGCAGGCAATGATTCTGGCGGGTAGGGCGAACGCCGCGAGTGGGAATCTGCCAGGCGCGGAAAGCCTGCTGCGCCAGGCCCGCGATGAGGCCCAAAAGAGCGCTAAGCCCGAGGAGCTCACCAGCTTAATTCCGCTCGCCGCCGCCGAAGAAGCCCTCGGGACGTTTTATGCTCACCAGCATCGCACTCAACCCGCGTACGCGTGCTACGAACGGCTAGTGAAGCTCTGGCAGCAGTTCCCCGAATCGAACGAGTACGTGGACCGTCAAAGAAGCTCCAGCAGGCGGCTGCTGTCCTTTCTCTAAACACATTCCCGCGCGTCGAGCCGCGAACGTTGATCCGATGGTCGCACTTCGTTACGAGTAAGAGCCCATGTCATTGCTGCGAAGCCTATCAAACGGACTCCGATCGCTGTTCCGCAAGGATCGGGTCGAAGGGGAGTTGGACGAAGAACTAAGCGGCTTCCTGGAGATGGCAGCTGAAGAAAAGATGAAAGAGGGGATGAGCCGCAAGGATGCGCTTCGAGCCGTGCGCCTAGCGCCGGGGAGTGCGGAAATTGCGATGGAAGTCGTCCGCTCTCACCCAACTCGTCCACGGGTGGTCCTTATAAAGAAGATTTTCTTCTCTGGGGTCTGGCCTTGCGGCGCCGCTCCATACTGTGCTTGCTAAGACTTTTTTCACCCGTGAAGTTAAGCATGGCGTGCCGTAGCAGCCAGTTCGCCTTAGTCTGATAACCAGGGCCGTCGGCTTTGAGCCACGCGATGACGTCGGAATCCAGACGCATCGTAACGGGCTTCTTCGTTGGTCGATAGAACTTGCCGATTTCGGCTCCGCTCCAATCGACAACCGCGGGAGCGTCCGAAAAGTCAATGTCCTCGTCTCTTTTTGCGGCGATCGCTCGGATGTCTCGCTTCTGCTCCTTTGTGAGCTTCCTCATAGGCTCTCCTTTCGTGGAACTCGGCGGCGCGAGCCGAGATGACACGAATAACTTCTTCATCGTGTTCTCATAAAAAGTATGAACGATCACTAGAATCGAACCCGGCCCTATGACTCCGACCGTTATCCAACGTTCCTCATCCTCAAAAGTGACGTCACGCTGCGTAATCGCGTAGGGATCGTCGAAAACGAGAACGGCGGTTTCAAAGCGAACATCGTGCTTGCGAAGATTTTGGCGGTTCTTGTTCTCATCCCATATGAATCGCATAGCTGGTCGCGACAAGACAGCATATCTGTTGAAAACGAAAAATGTCAATACAATTGTACTTACGTTACGGACTCGGAATGGCGCTCCGGCGTACCTGCTCTCGCAACATACGATCATCGAACAGGCCCTTAGCGAGTTGTCGTTGCCAATTGCTTTTCTGTGGCCAGGATGGTTCATGGAGAACTCCGCCTGTGACGTCGCTTCGGCAACCAAGAATGGCGTTATGCCAAGCCGCCTGCAGCCTCTCGATAAGCCAGTACCAATGGTTGCTACCGCGGACATGGGGCAAGTGGCTGCCGAACTGCTCCGGGAAACGTGGAGCGGTCATAGGATTGTCGAATTGGAAGGACCGCATCGCGTGACTCCCAATGAGATCGCAGCTACCTTTGCAAATCTGCTCGACCGTCCTGTGAGAGTGGAAGTGGTACCGCGCGAGACCTGGGAGTCACTGTTCAAATCACAGGGCATGAGGAACCCTACGCCACCCATTCAGATGCTCGATGGCTTCAATGAAGGACGGATCGAATTCCAGGGTGGTCACACCGGCCCTCGCAAAGGAAATGTAACGCTGCAAACGGTGCTGCGAACGCTCATCGAGAGCGAAAGTAAGTTGTGACCTTCGGAACGTTCGCAACGGCCTTAGTGACATTCTCTCAGTTCCTAGTAGCGGCTGTGGTTTCGCAGTAATGTCTTTCAGCTTTCATGTGGAAAGTGACTTCCTATGGGTGGATCGGATGCCGGAGGCGAACGCGCAGCGGCGATCTACCGTCTCATCGAGACAGCAAAACTCAACGGTCTGAACTCGGTAGCGTACCTGCGTGAAGTGCTCTCGCGAATCGCCGAACACCCCATCAACCGCATCGAGGAGTTGCTGCCTTGGAACCTCGCTGCTGAGCTCGCCGGACAAAAATCACGTCCAGCAGCATAAGTCGACTGCTTTAATCAAGACGTCCTAGAATCGACGGTTACACTTTTATGGACTACGATCTTGATTATATCGATCTGGAGGAAAAAACCCTGCAGTCCTTAAATAACCCTTTTGCCTCAGGGATCACTCAAAACCGGCCAGTCAGGGTCACTTCAAAACCGGCCAACGGTGAAGGCTCGGGACATTGACGTCGACGGGAGCCCTTATAGGCTCTGTCGGCATGAGCAATGCCTTGAGCGAAGAAAAGAAACAACAAGTCATCGCACTGGGAAAACTCGGATGGTCTTTACGAAAGATCGAGCGAGAAACCGGTGTACGGCGTGAAACCGCGGGCGCTTACCTAAGGGCGGCCGGGATTGCGGTACGGATCCCGCGTGCCTGGGGAAGGCGGGCGCCGGCAAAACCGGCCAACGAAGTGACCCCCGACTCATCAAAACCGGCCAACGAAGTGACCCCCGACTTTGTAGGCCATTTATCGCAAAAACCAAGCCCCTCCGAGGGCCGGGTCAGTGCCTGCAAGCCCTACCGGGACCTCATCGAGGAGCAACTGAGCCGTGGACGGAATGCCACGGCCATCTGGCAGGATCTCGTTACGGACCACGGTTATCCAGGCGACTACCAAACGGTAAAGCGTTTCGTACGCAGGCTGGGTGGTTGCCAGCTGCCCCAGGCAGCGGGGATCATCCTGACCGAGCCAGGGGAAGAAGCCCAGGTCGATTACGGCAGCGGTCCTCTGGTCCGCGACCCGCAAACGGGCAAGTACCGCAGGACCAGGCTGTTCGTGTTGACCCTAGGATATAGCCGCAAATCGGTCCGCTTGCTGGCGTGGCGTTCGAGTGCGCGCATTTGGTCGGAACTCCATGAGAAAGCCTTTCGCCGACTCGGTGGCTGTCCGAGAGTCGTCGTTCTCGACAACTTGAAAGAAGGCGTCCTGGTTCCGGACGTTTACGATCCCACGATTAATCCACTGTTTCGCGATGTGCTCGCCCACTATGGCGTGGTGGCTCTGCCTTGCCGGATCCGGGATGCGGATCGCAAAGGGAAAGTAGAGTCAGGGGTCGGCCACGCCAAGAAAACGCCGCTCAAAGGGGTGCGTTTCGAGAGCCTGGAAGAAGCGCAGGCGTATCTGGACCGCTGGGAGGAGCGCTGGGCGGACACGCGCATCCATGGCACGACGAAACGACAAGTGGCGGCCATGTTTGCCGCAGAAAAACCGCGCTTGCTGCCACTACCTCTGGAACCGTTCCGCTATTACCAATACGGAGAACGCGTGGTGCATCTGGATGGTTGCGTGGAAGTGGAGGCTGCCTACTACAGCTTGCCGCCGGGATGGATCGGGCGGCTGGTCAAAGTGCAATGGGATGAGTTGCACGTGCGCATCCTGCATCCGCACACGAGCCAACTTCTTCGTGAGCATCTGCGCCAGAAACGTGGTGGATATCGCATCGAGGAAGAAGATCACCCCAAGAAAATGCCGCTCAGCACAGCGCAACTGTTGCGTCGCGCCGAACATGCGGGAGCCCCCATCGGCAAGTTCTGCCAGCTGATCTACCAACAGCAAGGAGAGATCGGCATCCGCCGCATCCTCGGGGTGCTTTCCCTGATGAAGAAATACGGTGTGGCCGCGGTCGAAGATGCCTGTGCCGTGGCCCTCGACATCGGCGTCCATGAATACCGCTTCGTGCGCCGCTATCTCGAACGCCGTCCGCACCCACAGATGTTTTTACGACAGATTGATCCGTTGATCCGCCAGCTCACCGAGTATCGCGACTTCATCAATCTCAAAACCAAGGAGCAAGCAGAATGAATCTGATCGAGTTGAATCGTGCTTTGCGTCAACTACGCCTCGGTGGTATGGCCGCGGTGTTGGAAACACGCCTGCAGCAGGCCCAAGCAGAACCAATGGTGCCCATCGACTTCCTCTCCTGTCTGGTGTCTGACGAACTGACTCGTCGCGGCGACCGACTACTGGAACGGCGCCGGAAACAAGCACAATTTCGCGATCCGCAGGTGAACTTCGACAACTTCGATTTCGACTTCAACAAGAAGATGAATCGCAGCTTAGTCTTCGATCTGGCGACCGCAGCGTTCGTCGCTCGTCATGATGATGCGTTATTTTTGGGGCCACCTGGCACCGGCAAAAGTCACTTGGCCCAAGCCATCGGGAAGGCGGTCATCGGCCAAGGTTATCGCGTGGTCTACCGTGAGGCGCATGTCTTGCTGGAGGAAATCGCGGAAGCCGCTCTCGACGGGACTCGCAAAGAACTCATGGAAGTGTTGGCCACCGTGCCGCTGCTGATCATCGATGACTTGGGGATGCGCAAGTTAGGACCCACAGCGGCAGAAGAGCTGCTGGAGATCGTTATGCGCCGCTATCAACGCGCCAGCACCTTGGTGACTTCCAACCGGCCCGTCGAGGACTGGGGAAAACTGCTCGGCGACATCGCGGCTGTCACCGCCATGCTGGACCGCCTCCTGCACCATGGTCACATCCTCAAATGTGGACCACGGAGCTGGAGGACCAAGTCGCAGACCGACCCCTCGGCGCCGGAAAAGCCTTGACTAGAAACATGGGGGACCTCGAGAAAACGCGGCTGCGGACTTCTAAATGCGTTCTTTTTTGGAGCTTTGAGGAAAAAGACCGATTTACCTTGCTTGGAAAGTTCACGATCGGGTACAACTTCTAACAGTTCCGGGCCACTTCCGTTGGCCGGTTTTGAAATGACCCCAGTTGGCCGCTTTTGAACTGACCCCCGAGGCCTTTTGGCCCGAAAGTGTAAACTATGTCTCCGGAACGTTCTGTAAAGGATCTCTTCGGACTGTA
>CAWILQ010000004.1:0-620406 GCA_963836965.1 Candidatus Acidiferrales bacterium | reverse complement strand
ACAGATCATGGAAACGGCAACTCACACCGGCCGCCTTCTTCGCTGTCTCCCAGCCTCTTTCCAGCGGCCGATTGGTTTCGTGGGGTCAGTGCTGTGCACGTGAGCTTGCGTCGAGCCTTGAATTGGTCCTTTCGCTGCGCTAAGCCATATTTCCGAAACGGAAATACGTAATGCTTTTTCTCCTGGTCCGGAAAAAGGCCGGCCCAAAATTTCAATACTGCGAGTGCCCGGTCGTTCAGCGGCAGAACTCGACCTGCTCCGGGATCACTCTTGTTTCGTTCAACCGTTCATCTGCTTCTGGTTGCGAACATCACGACGCCCACAAGCACCACAAAGATGATTGCCATGACGCTGATCCAGACTATCGCGGGGATAAATCGGTGTCCGCAATGTGGGCAAACCCGTATGTTCAGTCCAACGGCCTGTTGACAGGCGGGGCAAGTTTTCATTGCGGCGAAAGTATTCTCGACCGGTGGTGATGTCAAGCGTTCTGCCACATCAGGGCGGTGCCGCATTCCGGAAAATGGCTTTGGTATTGTTTCTGTCCCGATGTGAACGACCAAATTCTGGTATTTAACTTAGTGGCGAAGACAGACAAACCGGATCGTGATTTCTCCGTTGGCGACAAATTAAGGATTAGGCTGCACGACGGGAGAATCGTAGACGCGACGGTCCGTGCGATTGTGGATGAGGGAGAAAAATTGCAGATCGATTTCGGACACGAAGAAACTGCCCTGGTGAAGACGAGCTAGGTCGTAGATTTAGTCAGACGCGACAGCGTAACGCAATCTCCCCACCCCCGCTGATTCGAATTTCCGCTAACGCCTAGTGGCTTGTTCTACTACCCAATCCGTACCTATCGCAGTAACTCCGCTGGAGAGCAACGGAGTGTGCTCCAGCACCGCATCCACGAAGTTCTCAATGCAGGGAAAGTGCAGATTGTAATGGGGAGGCAAATTTTCCTCACCGGCAGGAGAAGCCAATCGAGGTCCGTTTAACGGCGTAAGGTCCAACATCCCTTCACTGCCTGCGACGCGAAACTCATCGCGGGCGACCTGCGAATTCCACCGCACGTCCACCACAGCATGCACGCCGCTTGCATACTTTATTAAAACCGTAGCGGAATCTTCCACCGCGAAATGGTGGACAACGTTGGACAAACAGGCTTGAACCTCCGCGGGCTGACCAAAGAAGTAGTTCGACAGGTCAATGCGATGGGAACCTATATCGTAAAGCGGTCCGCCTCCGGCTTGCACCGGGTCCAGCAGCCATGAACGATGCTCGTTTGGCGGCTGACTATGGCAGGTGGCAAACGCCATGAGCGGCCTTCCAATCGCTCCCTGGCGGATCAATTCCAAACCGCGCTGTACTTTCGGATAACAACGCCGGTAGTACGCTACTCCGAAGCAGCGCCTGCTTTTTTCCGCAGCCTCCACCATGGTCAGCGCTTCGGCGTAGTTCATCGCCATAGGCTTTTCGCACAAAACGTGTTTTCCCGCATGCAGACCTTGCATACTTTGCGGCCCATGCAGACACACAGGCGTAGCGATGTAGACGGCATCAAACGTCCCGTGGCGCAACGCTTCTTGCAAGCTGGAAAAGGCGGGCACTTCATACGATACGGCTTTGTTGGGATGCCGCGTGACCACGGCGGCAAGCGAACTGCGCGGCTCCGCTTGAATTGCGGGGATCACCCGCTTGGTTGCAATATCCCCTATCCCCACCACCAGCCATTGCAGCATATGATCTATCTTACAGCGGCGCACTTACAGGAGCCTGTGGACAACCGGGGCGATTCATTCCGCTGAGTTGCCCTTCACCGAATTTTGTCGGACGCCCACATTAGCGTGAGTCTGACGCGTAGAGCAATTGCTGAAAGAGTTCGATTTGTTACTGGAATAAAAAGTTGGAGCGAATGGAACGACAAACTCCATCAAAGAAGAAACAACAGAAACGATAGCGGCGGATTAGTCAGACGCCACCGCGTAAACCTGCTCACCCGCTATCCATTGACCGTTAACCCGAATTTCCGCTTCCGCATGCTCAGATGGCCTTACGAACGCTTCGATTTGAGATTCATCATTCTCACCGAAAACTCCAACCAGAGTGGGTTCGCCTTCACTCGCATACAAATCGTTCGTGGTGTCGAGCAGTTCACTATCTACGTATAAGCGTGCGCCGTCAGATTGAGTCTTCACGACGCGAATCTGGTGTTTTGCATAGGCGACGTTCCATTCGTTAGCTGGCATGCGCTGCCTCCGAGTCGGAAAGTAGCACAGCGCAGAACAATGGTTGACAATCAGTTTTTCCGGGCTGTGGGTAATTTCCCTTCGACCGAGTACTGTGAGCAACTTCCCCGGTTACGGACGAGAATCTTGCTGTTGGCGACACAGAAAGGATTGTGCAAACTAGTTGGAGGCCCGAGATGACGGCCGATCAAACAAGGCTACGACCACTGCAGAGTGTGGACGGAATCCGCCGGTAGCTCGACAGACAATGCGCTGGAAGCTAGTACGAGTTGGATCCGCTTTTCCGGGCCGCGGTTGCAAAGCACCACTACATAGCTACCATCGGGATTGCGGAATCCCACATGCGATACAGGATTTGCGGAAGCATCCGCTGGGTTGTCTGAAACTCCATCGGTGCGAAACACCTTTGCTCCTCTGCGGACATGTTTTGTGTAGTGAGCAAGAGCCCAGAACCGTCCGCTGCGGCTAACTTCGAGCGTCTTGCTGTCAATCGTGATCACGCCGCGACCCGTCGTCGGCGCCCCCGGCACAATATCCCCTTCCTCATGATGGCCGATATAAGGACTTCCATTCCCATCGAGCGCCAGGTTCCACATGGTGATCGACCGGCACCAGTTTCTGACCACGTTGTTGGCCCACTCTGCCCAACGAGCCCAGGCAGTCATCGGGTCAGGAAAGGGAGTTCCCGCCACGTGCGGCTCGCGCTGCGGTCCACCTTCGGTAAAGTACGCACTCTTAAGTGGAAACGCGTTGTGCACCTGTGACATAGCCGAGGGCTGACCCGCATATCCATGCCAGGCAATGCCATCGATAAACTCGTTGGCCTTCGGATCGCTCAGTTCAGCGATGGCGCGGCCCCACAATGTAAAGTTGTGGTCCAGCACCCAGATCTTTGTGGAAATGTCTGCTCGCCGGAAGAGCGGCCCCAGATATTTGCCCACAAACAAAATCTCATCCTCTTGCGACCATTGGCAGGCTGCGTACCGGCCATCGACAGTCGTATCGACCTCGTTCTGTACCGTGACCGCGTTGATGTCCACGCCTTCCGCTTTATACGCGTCGAGAAACTTTTGAAAGTATCGCGAATACGGCTCCAGATTGCCTTTGCGTATCGTTCCGCCCAGCATGGACCGGTTGAACTTCATCCACGCCGGCGGACTCCACGGGGAGGAAAAAAGGAAGAGGTCCGGATTGAGCTTGCGTGCTTCCCTGAGCAGAGGAAGGATGTACGCCTTGTCATGGTCGATCGAAAACTCTTTCAACTCCGAATCGTCCTGCTCACTATCGTCAAAGCTATAGAGCGACTTCGAATAGTCGCTGGCACCGATGCAGGTTCGGCAGACGCTCAGCGCCATTTGGTCCGGCCCGAAGAGTTCATGCATCAGAGTCGCCCGGTTGTCGGGCGAAAGCTGGTTCAGCATATAGCAGGCCGCATCCGTGAAGGCCGCGCCAAAGCCCAGCATCTCCTGCCGCGTCTCGGCGGGGTTCAGTATGATCGCGTCGGCGGCAATCGCGATGGTTACAGGCTGCCACGTCAACGGTTGCGTCGATGCGTGCCGCCGATCGCGGAAGGTGCTCCACACTTGCACCGAGCCGCCAACTGCCGGGCTGGCGGCCCAGGACGGCATTCGCTTTAAGATTGTCAGACCGACTGCTGTGACCGACGTTGCCCTCAAAAATCCTCTACGCGAACTGTTTGCCATGTCCGCGCTCTCCTTCTCAAGCCCGTTGGATGTTACTCAAGTTCTGATAAACCCGAACACGCTACAGGAACAACAACCGATTGTCTACTGGCGGTTGCACACTCGCCGCCATCCGTCGTCTCAGGACCCATTGTGGGGCCGCTGGCTGTCAAACCGCCAATTCCCTTATTGTCGCTAAGCGGAAACTATCCGGTTTCCAAGGCCAGATTAATCCTGTGAAGTGGAGTCGGTATTAATCCGACAGACGAATCGATAGTTTCCGGTTGCCCATCATACTGGAGCGGAAAATCATGAAAAACCTGCATAGAATATCCGGAGAGTTTTATAGAGCGGGGGCATGAGTCTTTCCACCAAGCTGGCGGGGAATTTCACCAAGAATGTTCGTAAGCGCGGCGACGACGACTACTTCCTGTAGCACCTGCAACGAAAACGCGCATATTGTCTTTCCTCGTTTAACTCAATTCTTGCGAGCCCGGTTCGCAGTCATGCCGCGACTCTTGTTGGCAAGCTGGACGCGCCGAGCTCAAACAACTGTGGCCGCATCACCACGGGAGCGGGCCGCCCTCGTTTGAGAACGTGCCCGTCGGTCCGTCCGGACCGAGCAGCGCGAAGCGCACTGGCTCGCGGGCACCCTCCTCGACAGTCCGCGTGCCGGTATAGCTGTTGAGGTTCGTCTTGGTGTAGCCCGGGCAGGCGGCGTTGACTTTGATCCCGGTTGACTCCAGCTCGATGGCCATCGCGAGCGTGATAGCGTTGAGAGCCGTCTTGGACGCAGGGTAGACGGGGCCGAAGATCGAGCGGTAGGCGTAGGCCCGGTCCGAGTTCCTCGTCAGCGAGCCAACGCCGCTCGATACGTTGACGATGCGGGCTGTCGGCGCCTCGCGCAGGAGCGGCAGCATCGCCTGGCTAACGGCGAGGACGCCGAACACGTTGGTCTCCCAGACCGCGCGCATTTCATCGAGGGACACGTTGCTCGGCCGGGTCAACTTAGCGTAGTCCTGGACGGACATGCCCGGCAGCTTACTCGTATTCGAGATAGCTGCGTTGTTGACGAGCACGTCGAGGCGGCCGAACTCATTCCGGATGCGCTCTGCCGCGGCGGCGATCGAAGCCTGCTCCGTCACGTCGAGTTGGAGCGCGCGTGCGTCCGGCCCAACCTCCTTGGCCGCAGCCTCGCCGCGCTCGAGATTGCGCGACCCGACCAGCACGGTGAAGCCGTGTGCCACGAGATCCTTTGCGATCTGAAGACCGATTCCTTGATTAGCCCCGGTGACCAGGGCGACGGGCTTGTCCTGCATAGTAATCTCCTTTTTCTTGCGTCCAAGTGTTCCCACCACTCGCGTGTTCGACGGGCGGTCTACCGCAACGAGGCTGAAAGGCTGGCCTCAGCGGAATAGCTTAGACGCTCGAGATCCGCAATCAGGCCGGGCCCTGTCGGGTTCCACCCAAATTTTCTCCGTGTTTGTGCGCTTGAGGCCCGAAGATCGTTGCTGGCGAACGTGCTCAACCACCCAAAATGGGCCTGCGCTTGTTCCGGAGATAGAGAAACCACCCGCACCTTCAATGTTCTACCGATGGCTTCAGCAATATCCCGCATTGCCACACCTTCTTCGGCCACCGCGTGATACTTCGCGCCTGCTTCATGTTTTTCCAGCGCGAGCCTGTAAAGACGTGCAACATCCAAAACGTGTGCTGCTGACCAGCGGTTGCCTCCTTCCCCTACATATGCCGACACACCCTTCTCCCGAGCCACAGCGATTAGATAGGTGACAAGGCCTTGCTTAGTGGTGTCATGAACCTGGGGAAGACGCATGACCGAAGCTTTGACGCCCTTGGGTACCAGAGCAAGAGCCATCTGCTCCGAAACACGCGGGAATGGGAAATTCGGCGGTATGTTGTTGTCTTCGGTCGCAACCTGACCCGGGGCGGCCAATCCAGCTGTCCCCGATGTGACAATGAAGGGCCGCTCGGAGCCTTGGAGCATCGAGCCGAGAGTCTCAATCGCCCGCCTATCGATCTCGCAGTTTTCCGCGAATTTCGAGAAGTCGTGGACAAAGGCGGTGTGAATCACGGCCTCGGACATCGCTGCTCCGCTGCGCAGACTCTCGAGATCTGTAAGATCACCTCGGTGCACCTGGGCGCCAGCGGCGACCAGAGACTTGGCGCCCGCATCTGAACGACTCAGGCCGAGCACCTGATGCCCAGCCCCAATCAACTCCTTAACGACAGCTGAACCGATGAATCCTGTAGCTCCTGTCACAAATATTTTCATTGTTCGTTCCTCCTTATCCTCGGTGATCCTTAAAACCTCTCTTCGACCATTTCTTCGCTTTTCTTCCACAGCGCTTCAGCGTTGTTTGGATCGAGCGCATAACCGCGCACGCCTTCGCTGACGCCGCTGATCGCCGCGGAGTCCGCCACGACTTCGCCGACATGGCAGTTCTCGCAATATTTGCCGCCGATCTGTTCGGCCGGAGCGACGACTGCCGCCCACACCGACGTTGCGGCACCTTGAGGGCGCGACTTCCATTGGAAGGGCTCCTTGCCCTCCGCAGCCCGTTCTTTACTGATCCGGTCGATGAGTGCCTGAATCTGCGCCGGATCCAAATGACGTCCGAGCTCGGTTTCAATCACTCCCGGATGCACAGCCGCGGCGCGGACGCCACGCCCGCGGTGGCGCCGGTCAAACGCGACGGCGAAAAGAATGTTGGCGGTCTTCGAGCGGCCGTAGGCCACGAACGGTTCGTAAGGCGTCCGCTCAAAATTGGGATCTTCAAGATCTACGTTGGAAAAACGGTGACCTGCGGAAGAGAGGTTTATAAGTCTGCTGCCTCTGCGTAGAAGCGGCGCAATCCGGTTGACCAGGACAAAGTGGCCGAGATGGTTGGTGCCAAACTGCGTCTCAAACCCATCCGCCGTGTGGCCAAATGGAGTCGCCATCACCCCCGCGTTGGCGATAACGACGTCGAAGAACTGCCCCTTCGCCAGCAACTCATCCGCACATTCACGCACGCTTTTGAGGCTAGCGAGATCGAGCGCAACCAGCTCGAAACTTCCGCCAGCAGTCGCAGCATCTCTTCGTACGTGTGTCGTCGCGGCTTTCGTCTTTTTCAAGTCCCGCCCGGCACCCACCACGTCTGCACCATGCGCTGCCAGCGCTCGTGCCGTCTCAATGCCCAGACCCGCTGAAACACCGGTCACGAGGATTCGTTGACCCTGCAGATTTACGCCGGACAGAACCTCGTCCGTTGTCGAGGTCGCTCCAAATATATCCACCATATTCATATTCTTTCTCCTTCGGGCGGCTCGCGCGGGTTGGGCCGGAGATCGGTATTGACAAGTCGCCCCAGTTCGAATAAAACGGAGAGTGTCTCCGCAATGTATAAGATAACAGGAGACCGTCTCCGGTTACAAGTATTTTTGTTATGCCCCAAAAACACACAAAACCCGTCCGGCGAAAGCCCCGTGCGGATGCGCAACGGAATCGCGAGCGGATTCTCGACGTGGCGAAGGAAGCCTTTGCCCGGCATGGCGCAAACGCCAGTCTTGACGACATCGCCAAGCAGGTAGGCGTCGGACCTGGAACCTTGTATCGCCACTTCCCGACCCGCGAGGAACTTCTACAGGCGGTTTATCGGGCCGAGTTGGAAAAGCTGGCCGAAGCCGAACAGAAGTTCTCTCAGACGATGACGCCGACCGACGCACTGCGAGCTTGGCTATTGTTATTCGTTGATGCCATCGCAGCGAAGCAGCTCATCGCACCCGCGCTCAATACGCTGCTTGGTGATCCGAAGAAGGTGTTCGAAACCTCTTACGCGAAGATGCATCAGGCGATTCGCGCACTGGTGAAGCGCGGCGTAGAGGGCGGCGACATACGCAGCGACCTCGATCCAGTTGATTTACTCCGCGCTTTGATCGGCGTCTCCAATGTCGCGTCCGCGCCCGATTGGCAGCCAAGCGCCAGAAGATTAGTGGATATCCTCATCGCCGGCTCACGGCCGGCGAAGTAGGCCCGCGGATTCATCTCCCTCCCTTTCGGCTCGACTTGGGCTCTGTCGCCGTCAACGACAAGTTCGATACCGGTGACGAAACTGGAATCACCCGAAGCCAGAAACAACGCCACCTTTGCAACTTCATCGGGCTCCCCCATGCGTCCCATCGGGATCGTGGAGCAACACGACGAATCCCGCTTCCGCAAATGCGCAAGCGACGGGGTCGATGCCGTGAAATCAGGTTGCACTAAATCCGTGAGCCATGGTCGCGGCGGGCAGTCGTTTGGATTGGCCGATCGGTCGGTATAACCAGGCGGCCAATTTCGTTCCATCGACAGCGGAAAACTCTACCTCAATTCGATCGATCGTCACGTATCCCCTTTGTTCAAGTTTTTTTCCGAAGTTCACGCACAAACTCCGCTACCGCAGCGCCGATCTCTGGGCCGCTATCTTCTTGAAGATAATGAATTCCTTTGACCGTAACTTCTTTTTGGTTTGGCCACTTCTTACAAAACTCTCGAAACTTCCCTTTCTCTACATCCATAGCTCCCGGATCGGCGTGAATATAAAGTTTAGGTGTCTGACTTTGCGAGAGCCACTGCGAGTATCTGAAGGTGAGCCATCGATCGGAATCTGCCGTGGCCACGAAAGCATCGGCCTGCGATCTTCTCCCGCATTGAGAAACGGTCTTCTATACTCGTTCATTTCTGCGTCCGCTAATGGACGTAAAGTGGCCCCCGGTAGGAACTTCTCGACAAACATATTGTCCCGCAAAACCATGTCTTCACCGGCTGCTCAACCATCTCGGCATAGCCAATGGACCAGCATGGCTGTTCGCCAAGGAAATCGCGTCTGGGGCGGTCCGCCGCCTATTCCCTGAGTATGAGAGGCGAAAGTCGATATTTGCGCTTAGAGCTGGAGGCCGCCGTCTTGCAGCCAAGACGACCGTGTTTATTGACTTTCTCGTTGAAATTTTCGCCAAACATCCCCAGTTCATTCCATAGCTCGAACGACTGACGCGCTCATCTTGCGCCCCACACGAGTGCGGTACTGTGATTGGGCGGCACTGCCTTGCTATCTGATATCCGTCGTTCGAGAGGGCGTGGAATGACTCTCAGTTCGTCTTGTCCTGTTTCAAAACTTTCCATTTGTGTCCCGGTCAGATCTGAGCTCTGCCGCCGTCAACGAACAGTTCGATCCCGGTGATGAAGCTGGAGTCATCCGATGCCAGAAACAATGCCACCTTAGCAACTTCCTCGGGTTCCCCCATGCGTCCCATCGGGATGGTGGATACGATCCGCGCAATCACGTCGGCGGATTGCCGATTGGCCAGCGAAGTATTGATCGGACCCGGACTAACCACGTTTGAGCGGATACGACGGTCCTTCAGATCTGTAGTCCAGGTTCGCACGAAGGAGCGAATGGCAGCTTTACTAGCGGCATAGACACCGAAGGCGCCCGTACCCTTAACACTCGCGACGGAGCCGTTGAGAATGATCGAGCCGCCGTCATTCAGTAGCGGTAAGGCCTTTTGCACTGTGAACAGCGCTCCCCTCACATTGATGTTGAATAGTTTGTCGAAATGCTCTTCGCTGACGGCCCCAAAGGGAACAAATTCGGCAACGCCGGCGTTGGCGAAAACGATATCGATCCGCGCCTTCACTTTAGAGACGGTCTCGTAAAGACGATCAAGGTCGGGAAGTTTGGCAACGTCTCCCTGAACGCCAGAAACATTGCCGCCGATCGCCTTCACGGCCTCGTCGAGTTCCTTCTGGCGGCGGCCCGTGATGAAGACATAGGCACCCTCTTTGGCGAAGAGCTTCGCCGTAGCCAATCCGATCCCTTCTGTCCCTCCGGTGATGACGGCGGTCTTGCCCTCAAGCTTTTTCAACATTGTCTTTCTCCATTGTTGCTCATCTCTGAACTCGCGACTTCCAATGCTCCATGGTCGATCACCTGCGTCCGAGAACCGCCTGGCCCAGGTGATAGGACAGATGGTTCGTGCGGCCCAGCAGGATAGCGAAGCGATTGCGCGAAGTATCTTTTGCGAAATCTTCCGCCGACACGGCGGAGTGCCGCTGCAGCCAGTCAGACCACGACATTCTTTCAAAACCCCTCAACAATTCACCGTTTACGCTGTTCCATGCTTGGCGCACCTGTTCGTGCGAAGGAATGTCGGCTCGCGACTTGTCGGGATTCGAGACGAAGGCAACATCAAACTCGGGGTGAAGGCGCTCTCCGAGCTCTAACAGCGGCAACATTGCATCGTGTGTCGCCGTAAGATGACCCCACAAATAAAGCAGCCTGTTCCTGCCAGGCGCTATTTCCCGCAGGAGGTCCTGGGACGAGAGACCTCCAAAAAGCTTGTCCGCGCGATCGATTTGGGCCTTCCATACTTTCAGCCCGAGCGCTACATAAGATGCTTCGTTTTCCATAGCTTCCTTTCCTTAAACTGCGACAGGTTCGCCGCGACGAAACTCAAGTCATCGGAGGTCAGGGGGCCTCCGTTCTGCTGCTGGTCATAGTGATACTCGTACACTACCCGCGACGCGTTCCATTTCCGGAGGGCCCGCCAAGTTAGAGTGCAGGTCCTGCCGGACGCTCCGACCAAGTCGAGTGTCCACGCCGAGTGTGTCTCGTCTGGAACATCTCCAGGAATCTCGGCCTGTCGAATGGATATCGATAAACCACCGACTTCAGCCATTGCGTGAAGCGGAACCAGGAAGTTAGCCACAAGTGAGCGCACTCTGTCCTTTCCACGAATCGGTTCTTCCGCGGTTTCGCTGCTTACCTCGATATCGTCGGCATAAAAGGCCTCGAAGATCTCAAGATACTCTTCAAAGCTTTCGCTGATCTCAGCCCTGACGATCGCCGAGTTCAGGGCGCGTTCCTGAGTCCGAGAACTTACGTATAGATCGCGATCAGAATAATCGTCGGCGACGAAGCTATGTTCCTTGGTCATTGCCCTGTCCATAGTTGGTTTTTGTTTCTGTCCTTCCAGCACCCTCATTTCACCGCAGCGATGGACGAGTTGCTGTGTACGTCCCACCCGCCGCCAAGCGCGCGGAAGGTGCGCACGGCGGCGCGGGCCGCATCCGCTCGGGTGCTCTCCACATCGTTCCGTGCAACGAGAAGTTGACTATCCGCATTAAGAACGTCGGTCAGCGGAATTGCGCCGGCCTTGTAGGCCCGTTCAGAAAGATCGCGGGCCCGCGTAAGAGACACGACCTCACCTTGCAACTCCTCCAGGCGCACCTGAGTTTGCGCAAGCTCCATCAACGCGTTCTCTACATCTTCGGTGGCTCTCAAGGCGGCTTGCCGATACTCGGCAAGCGCTTCGGCGTAGGCGCCGCGAGACTGGGCGACCTCAGCTGCTACCTTTCCAAAATCGAAAAGCCGCCACCGCAGCGCTCCCGTGCCAATGGGTTGAAACGCCTTTCCGTTAAAAAGAGTGCCCCCGTTGGTGCTATCGAAACCGAGCACGCCGGAAAGCGAAACCTTCGGGTAGTAGTCCGAAATCGCAACGCCGATTCGCTCGTTCGACGCGGCAAGCCGACGCTCGACTGCGATGATGTCGGGTCGACGACGCAGGACATCTAGGGGTTGCTCGGCACCCGTGATTGCGGGGATTCCCGGAATTGCGCCTGGCTTAGACAGTTCTCCGGCGTACGTTCCCGGTTGAGCACCCATGAGCACGTCGAGACGGTTCAGCTGTGCTTCAAGGGCCACCCGCAAGGAGGGCACGGTTGACTTAGCCTGCTTGAGAAGCGCTTCCGCTTGGGCAACCTCTCGGTCATCTGCCACTCCCACGCGTCGGCGCACTTCGACCAACTCCAGAAGATGTGTATCGGTATCGATGAGTTGCTGCGCAACCGCAAGCCTCGCCTGATACTCCCTCACCAGAAGGTAGGCATCCGCCGCCTCGGCAGCGACAGTGATTCGAGTTCCAACCTGGTCGGCTTGCGCAGCCTGGAGTTCATCAGCAGCCGCAGCTTTGCCGCGGCGCAGCCCTCCCGCAAGATCGACTTCCCAGCTCGCGGCGGCTCCAACGGTGTACTCACGTTGATCGCGGCTGTAGCCTGGAAAACCGTTCGCAACAGAACCAAACGGATTCACGACGCTCTGGTGGATGGCTGTGCCCGTCGCCTCCAAATCGGCTGTCGGCAAAAGTTGCGCGCCCGCTGCCGCCGCTGCCGCTCGGGCTTGGCGGACACGCGCAAAGGCAGCAGCGAGATCAAGGTTTTGATCCAGAGCGCGCTGCACAACAGTCACGAGCATCGGGTCGTTGAAGCCCGTCCACCAACTTTCGAGAGGCGGTGGCGAAAATTCCGGCTTCGTCGCACGGGCCCCGGCGAGATTATGAAATGGAGCGAGATTGGTGGTGGGCTTCACATAGCGTGGGCCCACGGCACAACCACCTGCAAAGAGGCTGAGGGCAAGAATGATCGCCGTCGCTTTCAACGCGGCTTGACTCAATCCGGGTTCCTTACGGTTACGGCCGAAATTGCGAACGAAAGTGTAAAAAGCGGGTGTGAAGAGAAGACCGAAGCCGGTCACCCCCAACATCCCGAACAGCACGGCCGTACCCAGGGACCTGCGCATTTCGGCGCCTGCTCCCGTCGCGACTGCCAGCGGAGCTACCCCTAGGATGAACGCGAAGGACGTCATCAAGATCGGGCGGAGGCGTGTGCGCGCGGCATGTACAGCCGCCTCTCCGGCGTCAGCACCGTCTTCTTCCTTCTGGCGTGCGAATTCGACAATCAGGATCGCGTTTTTTGCGGCCAAGCCGACGAGTACAACGAAACCGATTTGCGCCAGAATGTCGATCGGCAACCCTCGTGCGAGCAGTCCGGTGACGGATGCGAGGAGGCACATCGGCACGATCAGAACGATCGCCATCGGCAACTTCCAACTTTCGTATTGCGCTACGAGCACGAGGAACACGAAGAGAGCGGCTGCGCCGAAGACCACGAGCGTGGGAGTTCCGTGTTGCTGTTCTTGGAAGGAGAGATCTGTCCACTCGAACCCGATTCCTTGCGGGAGAACCTGGTGGGCAAGCTCCTCCATGCGGAGCAGCGCGGTACCAGAGGCGACACCCGGAGCAGCGACCCCTTGCACCTCCGCGGCCGGAAAGAGATCGTAGCGCGGCACCCGGTACGGGATGGTGTTGTCCTTCAGCAGTGCCACCGTCCCAATCGGCACCATTTCACCGGAAGCGTTGCGTACTTTCAGCCGCGTGATGTCCGGCTGGTTGCGTCTATACTGACCATCGGCTTGGACGACCACTTCGTAGGTCCTGCCCAGTAAGTTGAAATCGTTCACGTATTGGGAGCCGAGATAGACTTGCAGCGTCGAAAATACGTCGGTCGGAGTAACTCCCACCTTCTCCGCTTTCACGCGATCGATGTCCGCGTAGACGGAGGGTGAGCCTGTGTTAAATAACGTAAACGCCCCGGCGAAATGCGGATCCTTGTTCGCAGCAGCGACCAGATCATTCGCCGCCTGCACAACAGCCTCTGAACCAAGCCCGGCGCGGTCCTCCAGCATCATCTTGAAACCACCGGCAGTCCCGAGGCCTTGTACAGGAGGAGGCGGAATGGTCAGCACGCGCGCATCCTTGATCACCGACAGGCGTGCGCGTAGGTCGGCCAATACCGTGTTTGCCGTGACACCGGGAATTTCGTGGTTGTAGAGGGAGGGCAGGCCGGAAAAAATCGTCCCGGAATTGGACGCTACCGTCGATGTCGTGGCATCGAGGCCCGCGAATGGAGCAACGTGTTCAACGCCGCGCGTATTGAGGATAATATCGGTCGCCTGCTTCACTACCTCCTCTGTCCGTCCGAGCGTCGCTCCGGGAGGAAGCTGAACGATGGTGATCAGGTATCCCTGATCCTGCTCTGGAATGAAACCCGTTTGCGCTCGTGAGAACTCCAGTCCGGCAACGCCAATCAGTGCCACGTAGATCACGAGAACAATGCCCACTCCTCGCACCAGCCGGCGGGTCAGATTTCCATATCCGTTTGACAAACTCTCGAAGCCGCGATTGAACCAGCTAAAACCCCAATGGAGAAAACGACCCACCAGGCCATGCGACGAAGCACCTTGTGCATCATGGTCTTTGAAGAGCACCGCGCACAGAGCCGGACTCAAAGTCAGCGAGACAAAGCACGAAATGACCGTCGATGCGGCGATCGTGACCGCAAACTGCCGAAAGAAGAGTCCGGAGATTCCGGAGAGGAAAGCGGACGGAACGAAAACGGCGCACAACGTGAGCGCAATCGAGATCAGCGCTCCACCGACTTCGTCCATGGTCTTGTGAGCGGCATCCGACGCCGACATGCCGGAGCGCATGTTGCGCTCGACGTTTTCAACGACGACGATCGCGTCATCGACGACAATGCCGACCGCGAGAACCAGCCCAAATAGTGAAAGGTTGTTCAGCGATATCCCCAGCGCATACAGAACCGCAAACGTCCCCACAAGAGAGACCGGAATTGCGATCACCGGGATAATGGAGGCTCTCCAGTTTTGCAGAAACAAGAACACGACAGCGAGCACGAGGAGGATGGCGACGAAGATCGTGATGACCACCTCACGGACCGATTTGGCGATGAAAATCGTCGGATCGTAGATGATTTTGTAATCGACGCCCTGGGGGAACTCCTTTTTTAGGTCTTTCATCGCCGACAAGACCTCACGTTCAACCGCGAGCGAGTTTGCGCCCGGTTGTGCGTAGATCAACAGCGCCGTAGCGTCACTGCGATCCATGTAGGAAGTGGATCCATAATCAGCGGCACCCACTTCGACTCGACCGATGTCGCGTACCCGGGTCACCCTTCCTTGCTTATCGGATTTCACGACGATGTCGCCGAATTGCTCCGGTGTGGAAAGCCTGCCGAGTGCCTCAACATTGATCTGGTAGGCCTCCTGTCCAGGAACCGGCGGCTGATTCAGAATCCCGGCCGAGACCTGCAGGTTCTGGGCGCGCAGTGCCGCGAGCACCTCACTGCCGTTTAGATTGTTCGCCGCAACCTTGTCGGGTTCGAGCCAGATGCGCATGGCGTACTCGCGGCCGCCCTGGAACTGCACATCTCCAACACCTTCGAGGCGCGCGAGAATGTCCTTGATGTGCAAAGTTGTGTAGTTTGAGAGATACAGGTTGTCGCGCGAGCTGTCCGGCGAGTAGACGTGAATGGCCAGGAGAATGCTCGGTGTCGCTTTCCTGACTTGGACACCGAGACGCTGGACGTCTTCCGGCAACCGTGGCAAAGCGTCCTCGACACGGTTTTGCGTCAACATCTGTGCGACGTTCAAGTCGGTGCCGATGCGGAAGGTAACCGTGATCGTGAGTCTGCCGTCTCCGGTCGACTGACTGCTCATGTAGAGCATGTTCTCGACGCCATTGATCTGCTGTTCGAGCGGCGTCGCCACGGTGCGTGCCACTGTATCCGCGGATGCGCCCGGATACACCGTGGTGATTTGCACCGTGGGCGGGACGATTTCCGGGTATTGTGCGACCGGCAGAATCGCGAGCGCACCGAGCCCGAGCAGCGTCACGAAAGCGCTTAGCACCGTCGCGAAGCGGGGGCGTTCTATAAAGAAATGTGTTAGTCGCATGTTCTTGACTCTCTTTAGTCTCGACCGCCCGCATAGCGGATCGTGCCGTCCTGAGCGGCGACCTTGGTTCCGGGCGCGGCATGCAGTAGTCCCTCCACGATGACCCGGTCGCTCGGTGCGAGCCCAGACCGGATCACTCGCAAACCGTCGCGGATTTCCCCGACTTCCACTCGCTTTGGCGCGACCGTCCCGTCCGCCGAAACGGTCATAACCATGTGTTGGGATTGGTCAGGCAGCACTGCAGTGTCCGGTACGAGGAGGGTCGGTGAAGGAGGGGCAACCACCAAGCGGACACGAGCGAACAGGCCGGGAGTCAAAACCAGATCGGAATTCGCAACTGTAGCCCTGGCGTGGATCGTGCCGCTCGAACGGTCAAGGACATTGTCCAGGAAATCGAATACGCCGCTGCGCGCGTACTGATTGTCGTTGCCGAGCGCAACCTCGACCTTCTGAACGTGCCCTCCTTTGAGATGTTCGCGATACTTGGAGTACGCGAGGAAATCGGACTCGCTCATATCGAAGTCAAGGTAGATCGGGTCAAGCGACACGAGAGTCGCGAGCAGTGTTGTCGGACTCGTCGCTGTGCGACTGCCAGCAATCAGATTGCCTACCGAAACGAGATGAGTGCCCATGCGCCCCGTGAACGGCGCCGTAATCCGGCAATGGTCGAGGTCGAACTGTGCATCGCGGATTCGGGCTTTGGCCTCTTCGACCGCAGCGCGCGCCGACCGCTGATCGGATATGCGCTGGTCAACGTTTTCGACTGATCCAGCGTCGCTTTGCTCCAGATCTTTGGCACGGTCAAGTTGCCGGTCAGCCAGTTCCAGTCGAGCCGCCGCAACCTCAAGCTGGGCGTTCGCTTCGGCAAGTGTTATTTCGTAGGGTCGAGCATCAATTGTGAAAAGCAGGTCGCCCTTCCGAACAACGTCCCCATCCTTGAAAAATATTCCCGTAAGCGTACCGCCCACTTGTGCCCGCAGTTCGACTTGCGAAACCGCCGCGAATTGGCCAAGGAAGCCTAACCGCGTATCGATGTCTTGCGCCAACGGCTTGCTCACCACGACTTGTGGAAGCGCAGCGGGCGGAGCAGCGGCGGAACTTCCGCTCGCCCGAGGCGAATACTTGAGCCATGCACCCAGAAACACGATCCCCGCTACGGCGGCGGTAACCCACAGCTTGGCCGAAGTTCGTCCACTGATTCGCCGCTTCTTGTTCTCCACCCGCTCGTCCGATGCCAGTTCCGTTTCCAGCAGCATTTTCGTAATTCTCCTGGTGTATTGTTCTTGTAATATGCACAATTAAATGCAAAAAAAGTCAGTGTGTCTTGTGCCGGATCTGGCCAACCAGATCAGCCAGGGTGATTTTCGCGAGCGATCTCTCAAAGCTGCTCTGCGCCTCAGAAAGCAGCCCCGACATGCACTCCTTGACGTGGCAGCTGACCGGACACCTCTTGTCTACCGGATACGAATGAATCGCAAACGCCGGTGGTGCCGCACTGGCACGGTAGATCTCGAGCAGCGTGATCTGTCGCGGTGGACGCGCAAGCACACTCGCTCCACTCTTGCCGCGCTTGGTTACGACTAAGCCTGCTTTCGAGAGCTTCGAGAGCGACTTTCGAACGAACGTGGGGTCGGCGTTCACACTCTCGGCCAGGATCGCTGACGAGATTTCCTTGCCCTGGTAGTAACCGAGCGCGGCCATGATGTGCGCTGCAATCGCAAATTGGACGCTTTTTACTGACATTCCTTCTCCCGCACAATATGTGATGCTCAACAGCACAATTGGTTGTATCCCTTTGGGTGCTTTGGCACAAACCCCATAATCCCTCGCCACGATGCGTCTCGGGTTTTATCGGGTCCTATCCGTCTGATTCGTACCGACAAATGCATCCAGTGATGATCCCGCAACCTGAACGTGTATTGCCTTGGGCATGTCTTACGAGGGTACCGGACGTCCGACGCATTCCGTTCTTTCGCTTTTCTCTGATGCTCATTCGCCCGGACGAGGATGGTGAGCTTCCACGCTCTTCGACGACATGGTCTGCCCTAAACGGACAAACGTTGATCTCGCTGCCAGCAAGCAACTCCTACCAGCAGGTTATTGACAAGCATCTGGCCAGAAACCACCTTGCATGCAAGCGGGGGTGTAGTTGTTAATTTACTGGATACCCAGATCGCGCAAGTGATGCCGATAAGATCCATCAGCCCCTCCGCAAATGTGCCGCGCCAGCTCAAATAATCGTGTCCACCGACAAACTGTTGATAGTGGACTTGGACTTCGTATCCTTTGGCTAGCAGCACATCTCGCATGTTACGGCTAGTCTCAAGGATTCCACCACCGGTCCCATTCGAGTCGAATTCAAATAACCCTGCGTCTATGTAGAATTTGAGGGGCAACTTTGAACTCGCGATGAACTGCTTGGCCATCCATCCCGTTTCCGTGATCACTGGCCTGCAGGTTCTTTGACCTGTCTTGTTCGTTGGCCTAGCACAGAGGCATTCGCTTGTTGAGTGCCGGAGCAGGTTGCAGACCGGTTTTATTGACGAGCGAGGTCAAAAGAAAATACCCGCCGTGCTGAATCGTAGGTACTGTGATGAGGATGATCCCAGATAGCAATTTAGCTTCGCGAGTTACAGGTTCTCCTAGCAAGCTGTCATTTTCATACGGTCAGTGACGCCATTGCATATCTCCACCGCATGTAAGACTCCTTTTTTTCTGAACTGAATTTTCCAAGGAGACTGCCTTCTCCAGTGGTCAGGCAGCATCTAGTCGAAACTGTTTTCGTAAACCCCATTCAAAGAGTTTTGTGGGACCGAATTTTCGCAGGCGGCTGACGAACTTGACCTCCCGTCCGACCGGATACCGTGATCGTGGCGACTGGCTGGTCAGAGCGTCCAACACCACCTCTGCCACTGCGATAGGAGTGCCACCTTTCGCAATGTTTTGCAAGACCGCTTCGACGACGCGATTGCGGCCGTTGGCGTAAACTTCCAATGGACGGCCGGCGATTTGACTGTTCTGTGCGATGTTGGTGCGCGTAAACCCCGGTTCCACGACGGATACGTGGATTCCGAACTTGCGCACTTCATGGTCTAAGGATTCGGAGTAACCTTCCAACGCGTGTTTGCTCGCGCAGTAGATTCCCTGGTACGGCGCCGGAACGAAGCCCACAAGCGATCCGATATTCACGATGCGGCCTGATCGCTGGTCTCGCATAAAGCGGAGCACGGCTTGCGTCATTCGCAAGACTCCGAAAAAGTTGGTATCAAAAAGCTGCTTCGCTTCTTCGATTGTCGTCTCTTCAAGCGAGCCAATGAGGGTGTACCCAGCGTTGTTGACCAGGGCGTCGATCCGTCCGGCCCGGTCAATGACGGCGCGCACACAAGAATCGACCGACTCTTCGTTTCGAACATCGACGTGGACCAGTTCGACATTCTCCAGAGCTCTCTTGGCTCCGCCGTTCCCCCGGGCGGTCCCGAAGACTCGGAAACCGTGTTGGGAAAGCAGGCCGGCGATGGCTCGACCGATTCCCGATGAAACTCCGGTAACCAGGGCTACTTTTTCATGACTCATGTTTTACCTCCCGTATCCTTATATATAAAGCCGTTCACGAGGCCCACCGGCGCCGCCGGTTAGTAGATCAGTGTGATCTCGATGGTCTGTCCCGTACTGTTCAAAGAGAATTTCGCTTCATCGAATGTGGGCGCACGCTTTTTCTTCTTGGGGTTGTTGGAAGCGCCATAGCCCTCTTTGGGCATTCCCACAAAGTTCTTGTCCATCTTTCCGTTGCCGTTTTCGTCGTGAAGGACCGAGACGGCAAAAGTACCTTGTGGCAGGTCCTTAAAGGTCACTTGGGCACTCATGGTGTTGGGATCAATGTCGACACTCTGCTGCCGGACGGCCTTCGACGGGTCGTCGGGAAAACCCTGTGCGTCCTGAAATACAGTTACCCAGATCTTGCCCTTGGTGTTTCTCGCTCCGGTGACGCGAACCGTAAGTGTTGCCGTATCGTTCCTCTGTGCGGCGAGCGATGGGAATTGCACCCACAGCAAAAAAACGAGGATGGCTGATGAGAGGGCAAGCCGACTGCTTTTGATTCTTCTTCTATTCATTGGTCCTTTCCTTTCTATTTCTGAAATGCGATGCGAAAAGTTCATGCTCCGGTTTCGAGCGCATGCTTGGGATTGCTGGAGACAGTCTTTGAATCGAATCCATTTGGATTGGAGTCCGTACGTTTTGCGTGCTCGGCGATCACCCAGGTGGAGAGGCTCGCGAGCGCGAGCAGAACGAGGCCCACAGAAAGTGTCTGAACGTCGGGTCGAATCACCGATTGGCCACGCAGCGCTTGCCACACCAGCAGCAGCACCAGCCCGAGGTAGGTGAATCCAATCGTGGAAATCAGTGCCAAGTGATGAACTTCTTTGAAGCGCGCGAACGCGTTCCTGCGCCTAGCAACGAACCACCCGAAGAAAGGCAAAATCTGCATCGCGTGTATACCCAAGAAGTGGGCAACCCGCAAATCCCCGCCAACCGTGCTCCAACCGACAACGGGTAGCCCAGGACCGCCGTCGGCAACCCCGACACTGTGCGCGCCGACGATGCGTGGGCCGTGGTTCACGGCCATAGTCACCAGCTGTTCGTGCGTAGGCCGAACCATTAAAAAACCCGAGCCCATGCCAACGAGCGAAACGAGCAGGCCAAGTCGCAGTGACCACGCGAACGGGCGGTTCGGAATCCGTTCGAAGAGAAGAAGGATGGCGAGCAACAGATTCATCGTCCACACAACGACGATGAATACTCCCATCGTGAGCCACAGGAAGGTATTGAGCGGGGTCGTCACATTGAAATGACTGGTTGTGCCGCGCGCCGCTTGTGTGAGAATCACCGTCATTTCGACGATGAAGCTGACGACGGTCACGTTGGCCGCGAGACGCGCCAGCCGCGGGCGGCTCTCGACAAAGCCGAGCAGCCAAACAAAAGTGAAGCAGTACACGCTAACGGAGACGGCGAACTTGGCCGGTTTCAGCCATGCCGGTGCCCCTGTAATGACGCGATGATCGATCAAGACTCCCGCGAGAGCTGCGAGAAAAACGAGAATCATCGCCACGCCGAGCATCGTCAATGGCCAGTTGGTGTGCCATGCGCGCTGCAGAAGGGTCTTGCCTGGATCTCTCGTTTGTAATCCAAGTCGCGTCCCGTCGATCGAGGGCTCGTTCGTGTTCACTCTGGCGCCGGAAATCTGCGTGGCGCTTTTGTCTGCTTCGCGCGAACTCGCAACCGCCCGAATTACAAGGTAGATGAGGAATCCCAACGGGCCGAGCATGAGCGTGAGAAAGAGAACCGGCGCCATCAGGAGCGGACTGACCCGCCGCTCCTGGCTGTCGAGAAAAATCCAGCGGCCGATGAACAGGTCAAAGGCCAGGAAGTGAACCCAAGCTATCGTCGCGCCATCGGGTGAGCCCAGCAGCGTCGCAATCCCTGGGAGTGTTGGTCTCGCGATCGCGGGCCAGATCTCACGCAGTCGCGGGAGCACCAGCACCGCATAAAGAAGCGCGGGTGCAGCGCTCACAAACGGAGAACGCATGATTCGCCCCGTCCAACGCCAGCGCGGCAGCAGAATCACCAAGGCCCAGAAGGGCAAGACCATTAGGTTGCTTAGCCTGAAGAGTAGACTCACGTTCGCCTCCGTAAACTCGAACTCTCATCACCGGGCAATTAGCTGGAACACCGTGCGTACGGGTCTGGGCATTTGCGGCGCAAACTCGCGAAACAGGTTCCCCGCAGCGGTGAACCCGAACTGAAGAGTCGCTCGCTGACCTGCATGTGTGGTGTTGTTGAAGCCGGAAGGAAGATATGCATTCCCAACGAACCCTGCGGCTGTGGCACCCACAAAGTTTGAGAAGGCGGGCATCGGACGCCCGGAATCGGATTGATCGACGAAGGTGAAGGTCAGCGCGTGAAGGCTTCTCGCGAGTACGTTGTGGCTCGAAGATGGGATATAACGAGGGTCTTCGTGAGTCATCACTCCCGTTACGAAACGTCCCGTCTGAAACGTTACCCGTTGTGCGAAGGCGTCGCCGTAGTTCCGCCCGAAAGCCTTAGCGCCCTGTCTCCATTCCGGGGGATACTGCCTAGCCCCTTTGCCCGGAGGGTTGGCCATGCGAATCCCTGCACGAAATGCCGGAGCCGTGAAGACGCTCGGATTCAGATACGTCTCGCTGACGTAGTAGCGGAACTTACCCTCGATGCCAGACGATTGAATGCTGTTGCCGAAAGCCTGCGTTGTGCCCGCGGTATTCTGGGCCCACGAATGGATTGGGAATAGAAAAACCGCAAAACCCAGAACCGAAAACTTCGCTTTCATTAGGTTCTCCTTTCAAAAGTGCCGCATCTGGCCAGCTGTTCCTCAGGTCACATGACATCGGTCAATGTGGGCACTGGCAACATGCTACACTTACGATGTTGCGCGTGTCAACATGGTTGCATCTTATTTTTGGGGGACATAACCCAGAGCCATTTGGCACAGCCATGAAGCCCGCCCAAAGGCCCATGTTGCCAATGTCAACACTCTGGATATAATGCGAGGAGGAAGATGCGTAGACGGAAGCCTTATCACCACGGAAACTTAAGGGAAGAGTTGCTAGAGGCCGCTATTCGGTTGATCGCCGAAGTCGGACCGACCGCGTTTACGCTGCGCGAAGTGGCGCGTCGGGCGGGCGTTTCGCATAACGCGCCCTATCGGCATTTCCGGGACCGGGACGATCTCATGGCGGCCGTCGCCGCCCAGGGCTTTCGGGAATTGACGCAAGCGATGCTGGATGCGGCCGGCGGGCGGACGGATGCTCTCGATCGGCTCAAGCGTGCTGGATTAAGTTACGTGACGTTTGCCCTGCGCAGACCTGAACACTTCACAGTCATGTTTGACGCGCCGATATCGAGGCGCAAGCATCCTGATTCCGCGGCAGCGGCAGAGCAGGCCTTTGGTACGTTGATGAGTTTCGTTAAGGGTTGTCAGGATGTGGGACGATTGCCGTCAGGGGATTTACGTCAGATGGCGCTGCTCGCCTGGACGATGGTCCACGGCATCGCGAAGCTGGCCATTACCGGTCGGTTGCCCTTTCCCTCGAACGCCGAGATTCTCAAGTTCGCTGAATCGGTTATTGACCAATCATTGCCCGTCGGCCGATAGATTGCTGATCAACCGGGGACGCTCGCATTAGAAAGGGTAATCACCGGTAAGTAATTTCAAGCAAATTTTGGTACATCAACTGTGCACAAAGATTTGGTTCCGATACTTCAGCGCCGATTAGCGTTTTGCTGACAGACGCTTCAAATGCGAACGTCCCCAGTCGCACATCATCTGGACCACAGGGCCGAGTGTCCTTCCGTATGGTGAGAGCGAATAGTAAACGCAGGGCGGAATCGTTTTCTTATCGTCTCTTTTGACGATGCCGTCGGCAACAAGTTCCTGAAGATGCCGGATCAGCATGCGCTCCGTAATTCCTGGAATCGAACGCTTGAGTTCGCTGGTACGCCTCGGCCCATCCTGCAGCCGCCACAAAATCGTGCCCTTCCAACGGCCATCCATGACGCGCATCATCGCGTCCACCGGGCACTCGCCAACTTCCTTCTTCGAAACCGCCATTTGTTTTTTCCTACACTGACAAATATGACAGTACATTGACAAGTGACAGTATACACCACAAACTTGAAGTCGTGGAGGATTTCATGAGCTACAAACATCTCCCGCGGCTCTTCGCGCAAGCGCTGAACGAGAAACGCGTTGAACTTTTCGATGAGTTCATTCATCCGGAGTACAACAATCACAACCCGCAGGTGCAGCCTGGGCCCGCCGGCGTTAAGGCGTTCTTTCGGCATTACCTCGACGCGTTCCCCGATACCAAGGTTGCGCTTGAGGACGTAATCGAAGAGGGCGACCGCATCAGCGCCCGCTTCACCTACAACGGAACCTTTACGAAGCCATTCATGGGCTACCGGCCGAACAGCGCACCGGTCGAGCTGCGGAGCATCGACATTTGGCGCGTTAAGGATGGGAAGTTCGTGGAACACTGGGACGAACTGAACCTGCTGGAGGTGTTTCAGCGGATCGGTGCGGCAACTGTGACAAAGGCGGACGGGCAATGAACCATCTGATTTGGCCCGCGTCGCTCGCGGGCATTATAAGCACCGCAGTGATCTTTGGCACAGACATGTTCTTCTTGACCGTTGGCCGTTCTGCTCTCAGATTGGCTTCGCCATCCGCTGCAACCGAGACCATGGGTTTCATCCATCTCTACGGGGACCGGCGAATGCCTGTCTGGGGCGTCTTGGCGATGTTGTCGAATTTACTTCTAATCGTGTTCGGCGGGAGTGGACACCGGGCGTTCTATCTGTTGTCGCTCTCAGTTCTGATTCTCTTCGTGGTCATATACAACCGTTTCTCAAAGCCGATCAATCGCCTTCAAACAGAAGCTGCCAAAACGGGAGCAAGACTGGACAATGCTCGTGAGTTGCAGGCGTCTTGGAACCGCTCGCTCGCGATGCGCGTTCCGCTGCTGGCCGTGTCCATGCTCGCTCAGCTCGTTGCGTTGTCAGCCATCTCGGCGTAAGCGCCCGAACGCTGCATTCGTGAGTTAGAAAGCCGTGGATTATGGGGATTCTTGAACATCAAGGGAGAGGAGGCGATTTCCCAGAACCCCGACGTTAGACCGATAACTTCCGGCTTGTGCGTCATCCGCCCGCAATCTGGAAGTCAGTATGCACAATCGCTTAACAACAACGACTGATCGCGGATACTCTGGAGTTCTGACGCGGCGCCGGAATTTCCTATCGGGCGCCACTCACTCTGCTCGCAAGGATGTCATCGGATCAGCGCCGGTTGCACGACGCGCGGAAGGAAGGCTGGCTAGCGTAGCCGTGCCAACTGCCATTGCCCCTACACCGATAAGGGTAAGCGGATCCCTGGCGCTCACTCCATACAACAAGCTGTCGAGCACCCCAGCGAACGCCAAGGCACACCCCAGCCCGATCGCCACGCCAATCAGCGTCAGCAACACACCTTGTTTCATCACCATCTCTATTAGATTCCACGAACTCGCGCCCAGAGCCACTCGGACCCCGAACTCGTGCATCCTGTGGCTCACCGAATACGAAATCACCCCATAGATCCCAATCGCCGCTAGCAACAACGCTAGCGCAGCAAACAACCCAATCAGAAATAGTGCGAAGCGCGGCGTCGAGAATTGTTCCTCCGCAATTCGATCTAGCAATCGTACATGCGCTACGGCGAGGCTAGGATCGAGTTCGCGCACGTTAGTTCGCAGGGCTTCTGTCAGCGACAGTGGCGCGGAATCAGCGCGTAAGACAATCGTCATATTCGCGAATTGAAATGGCTGCTGCAAAACCGGCCACCAAAATGCCGGCTCGGCTCCTTTGCTTTCCGGCGTATCTTTTACGTCGCCCACAACCCCCACCACTCGGAACCAGTCCGACTCTTTCGGTTTGTCGTCAAAGGTGATGCGCTTCCCGACCGCATCTTCGTCGGGCCAGTAACGCCGTGCCATCACATCATTGATGAGCAACACTCGCGGCGTATCCTTTGTATCCCTCTCGTTGAAAAATCTTCCGTGCACCAATGGGATGCCCAAGGCTTGAAAGTAATCCGGCGACGCCGTGTGATACCGCGCATGAAATTCTTCATGTGGCGGCGGAGTCTTTCCTTCAATGGTGAATCCTCCCAAATTTTCGTCGTACCCCGTCCACGGAAGATCGGTTCCCGCACCCACTGCATGCACGCCCGGCAGCGCATTCAGATTGGTCAGCAGCCTTTGATAGAAACTTGCAATGTTGTCCGTCGTCTTGTAATTCGCATTCGGCAGAGCGATCTCGGCCGTCAAAACATGCTCCGGCTGAAATCCAGGATCTAGCCGCAGCAAATTCACAAAACTGCGCAGTATTACTCCCGCACCCACAAGCAGCAGGCAGGCCAATGCTACTTCGCCCACAACAAGTACCGCGCGCAACCGCGTCTGCCGTCTGCTCCCGCTCGAACCTCTTCCCCCTTCGTGTAGCCCTTGCTGCGGAACGGTCCGTGAAGCCTGCACAGCAGGAACCAATCCAAAAAATAATCCTGTCGCAACCGCCACTAACGCCGTGAAGGCGAACACAAACCCATTCACATGAATTGCAGCCGTTCTTGGAAACCCCGGAGGCAAAAAGGACACCAGCACGCGCACGCCAACAATCGCAAGAAGCGCACCCAGAGCTCCACCAAGAAGCGAAATCAACAGGCTCTCTGCCAACATCTGCCGCACTAGCCGCCCGCGCCTCGCTCCGAGTGCAGCGCGTACGGCGATTTCTTTCTGTCGCGCAGCCGCCCGCGCCAAAAGTAGATTCGCCGCGTTCACACACGCAATCAGCAATACCAGTCCCACTGCTCCCAACAGCACCAGCAGCATTTTGTGAACGGGGCCGACGATCTCCTGAAATAGCGGAACCATATAAATGGTCCAACCTTTGTCGCCTTCATTTTGCGAAGCCAACTCGGTCATGATCCCGTTGAAATCCGCTGCAGCTTGCTCCGCCGTCACGCCGGGCTTCAATCGCCCAATGCCCTCAACATAATGCGATCCGCGATTGTTTGGATTTCCGTCAAACGTAAATGGCGTCCACGCATCCACCGTGTCGCCATAAGCCACAGAGTTGTACGAATTTCCTGGATGATCCACTCCAGCGGGCATCACGCCCACCACGGTATACGGTTGCGAATCCAGTAGTACCTTGCGGCCTAGGAAATCCGTCGCTGCGCCAAACTGATTCCGCCAGACGCGATCACTCAAGATCACTACGTTTCCGTTTCCCGGCCGCTCTTCCGAAAAATCAAATTCGCGCCCGCGTGCTGGCTGCACACCAAGCACGCGGAAATAACCAGAGCTAATCCGAAACGCGGACAGCTTCACGGGATCGCTACCCGTGCCGGAGAGCTGCACATCGGCATGCGTGTACATCGCAAAATTCTCGAATGAGCGGTTTCGCGCTCGAAAATCCAGAAAATCCCATGGATTCACAGGGAACTTCGCATACGACGTGCTGCGGTAGAAGACTCGTGCAATCCGCTCCGCCTGCGGATAAGGCAGCGGCTTCAGCAGAACCCCATCGATCACGCTAAAAATTGCGCTGTTAGCTCCGATGCTCAACGCCAGCGTCAGAACGATCACAACCGTAAATGCCGGACTCTTGCTCAGCATACGCACCGCGTACCGCAAGTCCTGCACAAAGTTTTCGAGATATTGTGTTTGGCGCATATCCCGGCACTCCTCCTCGATTTGGCTCACCCCCCCAAACATGCGCGCGGCAGCTTCTCGCGCTTCGCGCGCGTTCATACCAGCCGCGATGTTTTCTTCCGTCTGCTGCTCAATGTGAAAGCGCAGCTCCTTATCGAGTTCCGTCTCCGCCCGCTGCCGCTTCGCCAGCGAGCGAAACCTCATTCGAAGCACGTCCCACCAGCGCCCGGTCTTCATCTCAAACCTCCTGCGCAGCGTTGATCACCAGCACCACGGCGCTCGACAATCGCTGCCATTGCTCCAGCTCCTTAGCGAGCTGCACCCGTCCTGCTTTCGTAAGGCTGTAGAACTTCGCTTCTCGCCCGCTTTCGCTTTCACGCCACGCGCCGCGCACCCAACCCTGCTGTTCGAGCCGGTGCAGCGCGGGATACAGAGCTCCTTGGGTCACCTGCAGCACCTCTTTGCTCACTTGTTGAATCCGCTTCGCGATGGCCCATCCGTGCATCGGCTCCAGCGCGATGGACTTGAGAATCAGCAGATCAAGGGTTCCCTGAATTAAGTCGCATGGCTTGCTCATAAAGAACGCATCATACCTAAATCAATTACAATTGAACACCCAACTTATCTACAACTTATCTACAATAAGACCAGCACGACAGAAGACCAGTGGTGGCATGCCGCCAACATCGCTTTGGCGCGGACAGCCGCACAGGAAAATGCGCACCATCTCCGGCGAATGACGCTACAGCGCAAACGAATCCCGTATGACTAACCGGAAGCTATCCGGCTTCGACGGCGGGATTAGTCCTGTGAAGTCGGCATCTTGTCAGGAAATCAAGCACTGACGAGATGCGCGTTTTCCGTTACTGATCCTCAAACCGATCTCAACCCAAGCTCAATGAGTGCATGCCCTGTTAGCGTCCATTGAGAATCATTTCCGGTTGGCCTGTCATCCGCCCCAGAATCGCCGAGCGCCGTCCGAGTCGATCGCCACCTCGGTAGATGGATTCCACTGGTGACGTCGCCTCCACCCCCTTCACCGCTTCCTAGCAGGGAAGGACCGGCGGGCCGATGCGGTTCCGTTGGACTCAACGTAGCCCTCCACTTCCAGAGATGATTTCTCCTGTAAGCCAGCGCGCTTCATCGGACGCGAGGAAAGCAGCGATCAAGCCAATGTCTTCTGGCATGCCGATGCACGCCGGCCAGCCAAGGACAAATTCATAAAGAGGGTTCCAGATTTTAAATAGTTAAACGTTGGTTTTTACGAAGTCCGTCGCGTAGCTAAGATCTTTCCATTTTTTCCCCAGCTCGATCTTTGCCAGATCGTTTGCTTCCGCCGCATTGAATGCATCGATTCCAAGGACGATGCGTAACGGTGGCTCCTTAACCGAGGCGAGCTTCAACAATGCCGCTGCAGCCCTAGTCGGGTCACCGGGTTGCTTTCCGTTGTAGTCGCGCTGGAAGCGCGCTGTCGTACCCACCGTCGCATCGTATTCGGGACGTCCTTCCCGCAGCTCGGTTGACGACCCTGCGAAGTCCGTACGGAAACCACCTGGTTCGACGATGGTGACCTTGATGCCGAGGGGTCCTACTTCTTTCGCTAGCGTCTCGGAAAAACCCTCCACGCCCCATTTAGCGGCTGCATACGGTGCGCGTCCAACAGGTCCGATGCGAGCTGCAATGGAAGTGACCTGGATGATGTGGCCTGAACCCCGCTCCCGAAAGTAAGGCAGCACGGCCTTGGTGAGAATAATCACCCCAAAGAGATTCGTTTCAATCTGCGCGCGAAAGTCCTCAAGCGTGGTGTCCTCAATAGGAGCAACATTTCCGTAACCAGCGTTATTGACCAGAACATCGAGTTTTCCGAAAGTGCGAATTGTAGCCTGCACGGCCTCATATGCCTGCGTTTCGCTGGTGACATCGAGAGAGAGCGGCAGGACGAGATCGCCATATTTATCCTTCAACTCCGCTAAATCTTCTGTGTTGCGAGCAGTCGCGGCTACCTGGAAGCCTGATGCGAGCACCGCCTCCGCAAATGCCCTTCCAAGACCACGTGAACTCCCTGTGATTAGCCAAACCTGTGACATCATTCCTCCTATTGCTGCGCCACTGCATCTTGCAAATGTGTTCTACCTCTTGTTTTGTACCGATAGCCGAACTTTGCTGGTGGTCCTCTTCGCACTCTCGCGAATCTCCAATTCGGTGAGGACCTGTAGCAGAGTACGTTGTCCAAGCATGGAGAGGATGGCGTCTTGCGCGTCGTCAATCAATTCTTCAAAGTAGCCCTGAACATTGGAACTTACGAGGCTGCGCTTCGGAATTCCTGTTCGGGGCGCCCAGATTTTGGTATTGGCCACGACGATCGCTGCCGCTGTTTCGCAGATGATGAAACCGCACCCTTCGCGGGGCTGGAGCCACCACACGACGCATGACCACATCATTGACGTAAACGGCGACGACGCGACGCTCGATGCTCAGTTTGTGCCCACCCTACATCAAAAATGATCGCAAATGGTAGCAAGTGGGCAAGGGTACAAAATCACCTGTAAGGACGCGGGAATTCAACACCATAGCAAGTCTCGCAATCCATGCAAAAGATTACCGCCGTAATTCTTAACCGAAGGGTTGCTAGTTCGAATCTAGCCCGGGGAGCCAACCTTAATCTTCAGCCCCGACCTCGGGATTCTCGTCATAGAAGGAACAAAAGGAGATAGAGCCCTTCTTGCAGCCGATTTGCGTAAAATCTTACCAGAGCGTCTGAATCTGCTTGCACTCGCGAATTTTTGCGTCTTTGGTGACTAGGACCATGCTCTCTGCTAGCGCGGTCGCTCCGATTAAGCGGTCGCACGGATCGTTTGAATAGTCTGCCGAAAACTGATTAGCCAAGGCAGCAACCTTCGTGGTGATAGGGAGAACGGCAACGCGCGAAGAAATTTCTTCGAGGTATGCCTCCACTGTTCCGGTTAGCTGCAAGCGGCCGTGGGTCGCGAGCCAAGCGAGCTCCCAGAGAGTGATCGCCGAGATAGCGATTCCGCCGGCTCGACTGGCCTTTCGGATGGTAGAGCTAGCATTCTTAGATAATTTTGGAGGTTCAGTGGCGAGCCAAACGAGCACGTGGGTGTCAAGCAGGATCACTTTGTCGTGCTCTCCCACTCAACAGGGATTGGAGACTCGATATCGCCTAAGATTTTGACTTTTCCCATCATGAACCCGAAGATGTCATTCTTCTCCGACTGGACGGGCACGACCTTGACAACTGGCGTTCCGCGCTTGGTTACGATGACCGGCTCGCCTGTCGCTTGAACCTTTTTCATCACGGCGAGACAGCGAGCCTTAAAGGTACCTGCTGGTATGTGTTTCATTGCACTCTCTCCTATCCATGGTCATTATATCATGACCATGAGAGGATCAAGTGCATTTTGTAGAGCGTCCTCAATAATCCGAATTTGAATACGTCCGCTGATCTGAAACTGTAGGAACACGTCGGTGCCCAATATCAACTGCCCTAAGAAATTCTGGAGGTTCAACCAAAACTCGGCATTCGTGTCGAAGTATCCTGCCAGGCGCAGCGCGGTCTCCGCCGTGATTCGGCGCCGCTGGTGTACTATTTCGCCGATGCGAGTCGCACGCACGTGCAGTTCGAGTGCAAGCCTGTTGACTGTCAGGCCGAGCGGCTTCATAAAGTCCTCCCGGAGGACAGGGCAAGTCCTGATCGTCCCTACGAAGAGTGACGAATCGGTTCTCATCGGACATGGAATTTGCGAAGCCAGACCCCACTAGCGACGATGGCGGAGAAAGGGTGAAAAGTCAGAGATGTCTTCGAACTGCGAGTCACGCCAGGTGAGAGGGTCTTTGGTCGTAAGCGGCAAACTACTGGGCACCTGTTGAGCAATTCACGAGAATGCTCTCAAGGCCGGACCAGCCATTGGCTCCTTCCGATGATTCGCAACGTTACGATCTCACTTGGGTGGACGATGAAATCGAATTGGCCGTTCTCCTTCATCGATACGGGCAATTGGCCTCGCTCCACAGCGTCGGTTTGCCATACGCTTTCCGGACGAAGACAGGGAATCTTCGCGCTCACTGTGCGCTCTGTGCCGCCCAAGTCGAGAAGGCGAAGGATGACCCCGTTCCCGTCTTCGGCTGTCTTCAGTGTTTCGAGAACGATGTTCGGGTCGTCGATCTCCACAAAGCTTTGCTGCTTATCGTCCAGTCCTTGCGAACAGCTGGCCTCCGGTTGCAATTCGGGGTGGCGGACCGTGACAGCGTGCGCATCCGGCTCGGAGCGCAAGACGGCCTTGTCCTGGCTGGTCACAACATCGGTTTCGAGTGGTGTCACTTCCCCCCAACCCATACGGCTCAAATCCTGAACATCGGTAGAAGAGGCGCTTGTAACCACGTAATGAAAACTGAAATGACCTCCCTGCCCCGCACGATAGTTCGTGTCCCAGTAATTATTCATGACATAGGAAAAGACGGTTCCAGGGCGCCTACCGAACTCTTCCGGCCACACGCCGCGGTTAATATCGCCCAGGGTGATCAGAGGCGCGTCGAGGGGAAGAACGCTTGCCGACAGTCCATCCTGTTCAACAGCGACCCAATGCTGCACGGAGAACCACTCATGGCCCGCGCCTGGATACATGTCGGTGGCTGGATCGACCACGCCGTTTTGCACTTCATACTGAAACCGGGGCTGACCGGCGGCAAACGGAAAGGCAAAGTAAGCGGCCTCCTTGCTAAAGACTTCCTTCTTCTCGACTTCTTCGGCTATCGCGATCTTCTTCTCGCGGTCGTCAAGGCGAATCTCGGCACGAATGGAAGGTGTATTGAAGCTTTCGCTTTCCGTACGCGCAACGTCTCCGTCGGCAGTGTGCTGAACCGACACGATTTTGCAATTGCGCGCAGGGTGAACCACTAACTCAGGCTTCGGATACACGTGACTGTACTGAAGGATCGTGTTGGGGGACTTGTCGCCTCCGGTCACGTAGAGGTACTCCGCGAAACTATACGGACTCTCAGAGCTCACTATTTCACGCTGCAACTGCTTATCGTAGATGCTGCGGATAGCACACGTTGACGGGTCAAGCACAACTTTGTAGAAGGGGCTTTCGAGGATGGAGCGCTGTTCCTGAGCAGTGACCATGACGGGCTTCTTCTCCGGTTGCAGGCGATACACCTTGTAGCCGACCCCGGGCACTTCCCGGGCGATGAAGCGAACGCGGTGGAAGTTGATTCCGGCCCTGAGGATCTCGAAGGGTACTGGTTGATCGACCTTCAGGTCTACGATCTCCTGTCCCTTTTCGAGGTCGATAACTACCGGTCCGCTGCGTTTCCAGTTCAGGCTGTTGAAGACAATTAAGCTGCCCTGTTCGGCTGGAATGGCATTTGCCAGGTTGGCCATCGCGCTCCGGACGATAAAGTCCACGCGTGCCGCGGCATTGACGGCGAACTGTTCTTTCACCTTAAGCTGATCGACGGCCTCCTCGCTTGTTGGGTCCCCGACACTGTTGTAGGAGCCCCAGGTGTGCTCGTCCATCAGCACCATATCGGTCCACATGCGGCCCAATTCCTCCGCGTCCACTTTGAGCAGAGGATTTACAAGCGGAATGAGGGTGGCAAGCTTCTCGGCCGTTTGCGCTCGTGCTTCCGCACGGCGCTCGATGGCCAAGTAAGCGGCATCGGAGGCTGCGCCGTCCTCCCAATAGGGCCCGCCGTCGCCGTGAATCGTGGGAAGATCCTTGCCAAACTGCGAGGCTATGTTCTCCAGCGCTTCTGCAAAACCGGAGTAACGCAGGCGCGGATAGGCATAGATGCGATTCCATTCTTCCACCAGTTCCTCCTGCTGCGGAAATAGGTCGGTATTCTCCACCTGTGTTCCGTAGAGCATCGCCGCATCGGCGCGGTAGTTAGTCCCGGAGTACATTTGCAGAAACAGCGGCAGCGTCTCGCGCCCTGCCTCCACAACCGGAGGCAGGCCAAAAAGCATCTGCATCTGCTGGTAGATGCGGGAATACCAGAGCAGAACCTTGCTCCCATCCGGCCCCGTCCACCACATGGGCGATTGTTCGTTCAGGCGTCCCTGCAACAGGACCGGAGCGCGGTAATTGTTACTGCCTCCCGCGAGAGTATGGATTCCAGCGGCAGCGAGAATTGAGGCATAGGACCAGGAATATGAGGGAACGTCGGTGATGTTGGCGTAGTTGAATGGGGTTTGGTGGATTCGGCTGAAGTTGGCGCTAGGATACAGGGAGCGAATCAGAACTTCTGCCGTCGGAAGGCCGGTAAGCAGATTGGCGTATTGCGCGGGGACGAAAAGCTGTTTTTCTTGGATCGCCTCAATGGCTCGTTGCCGCTGCGCGGCGGAGTGCGTGGAAAGGAACTGCTCAAGGTCCCACTCGCCGTCAAGACTGAATCGAAAGTCAGGATGGCGTGCGGTCATCTCCATCGCTTCATCGAGGGTACGGGACTGGATGGCGGCGACCTTGGCCTGATAGTCGGAGTAACCCACATCGACGTGGATGTGGGGAACGAGAAAGAGGGTCCACTTTTTGGCAGGGTCGATCGTTTGCGTGAATTGCTGCTTGTGGCCATCAAGTTCAACAGTCAGTTGTGCCGGTGTGCTCGACGAGAATTCATGAACTTGGAACTCAGCCTTCTCCTCGCCAAATTCACAGCCGCCAGTCAGATCAGCTCTGTACGTTCTCGCGCCGATTGTGAGAGCGGCCTTGGTTTCCGGTTTGAATGCCTGGGAGTGGCTCAGGAAGGCTTCAACGATTTCTAGGAGTTCACCGTTCTGCTCCCTGTAAAAGACGGTGGGGGCCAGCCGAAGAGCTGGCGTTTGCAAATCTACTCGTCCGGATTGACGGTCAAGTTCGATCGCGTCGTAGACGAGACCCGCGTCAGGAACGGCTCGGGCGGCCTCTTCGATCGCCTGCAGCGCAATGGTGTTGGCCCCCATCCGCAGGTAGCTGCCGGGGAAGGTGAAATCAATATCCGCGCTTGAATAGGCCGGATAGAAAGAGTCTCCCTGATCACCGTTGCTGTAATCGAGCCGTGGATGGAGATAGAACTTCCCGTCCTTGCCGTTAATCGTGACCTTCATGGCTGGCACACTGGGATTTTCAATCAGCACCGCAAGATGCAAGCGGTACCGCGCTGCCGGAGCGCTTGCGAGTGAGAAGGAGATCGAGCGGGGCGCGCAGGCGATGGGTGTTTCAGGGCACTTGAGTGTTGCGGCAAGAACGGCCGGCTGCCAGGCAAACCAATCCTTGGCGGGGTCGCTTTGCGCAATGACGAAGTTAACCGCCCGTGTCGGATTCCCAGAACCAAATTCGCCGGAGGAGCGGTCAAACTGCCCAAGACTGAAGACGACGTTCATTGAAGTATCTTGTGCGGCAACACGAAGTGGGAAAACGGCAAGGACGGCGGCGCAGATTGCCATCGTGAATTTCTTCACACAAATCGCGCGCATGGGCGGAAATCTCCTTTTCTCGCGCGGAATCGCTTGAGCCGCGCTCCTCCCTGGCTAGTCGCCAGGTTCCACTGATTCCGGAGCGGATAACGGGCCAACCTTCCTTAATCCGGAATCCGATAAGGGAAGAGTAGCCGACCACCCGCCCGGTGACGAGCCGATTCCGGCGTTGTGAGTGCTGTCGCGATTTTGCGACATCTAGCGCAAGGATCGTCATACCATTATGGAGACGAGATCAGATGGTTCCGGACTCTTCGTCGACCGAGACCGACAACATGCAACGGGGAAGTCCCTCAGTGCAAGAACTCGAAGTTCATGGGCCGCCGCCCTCCATCGTAGCGGTAGCCGCGGTCCAATTCCTCGGGTCTCTCCCGTTTCTCTACGTATGCGGGATCGCTCTGTGGGGAACAATTTGGGTTACCCATGACTTCGTGCACTGGCCGAGGTTAGTTGTCATATTTGGGCTTCCATTTCTGTTCAGCTTCGTGGCCGTCGTGACATCCATCGGGCTATTCCGGCTCCGCGAGTGGGCAAGAAGAGCGACACTTTATCTAGCGACTTTTCCTGTTTCCGGGTGCGCCCTATTCCTGATTCTTTACCATCCGCAGGACGTGTATGGCGCCCCATTCGCAGTGCGGGACGTTTCTCACCTGGTTGGTACGGTCTTGCTTGCGATTTTGATACCGATAAGCTTTTGGTGGTGGGTGCTGTTCACCCGCAACACTGTGCGCTCTCAATTTCGCCGAGATTGACAGGCGCCGATTAGCTGTTGATAACAGGCGATAGCGCTCAAGCCTCGGACGGGCTGGTTTCGGAGCGGTCAAAGGTGAGGCAACCGTTGCCATGTAGGATAAGGTTTAGAGGACATCCGCGTTGAAGTTGCCCAACTTGGTGCAGACTTTAACCGACAGTGTGAACAGATATGGAATCCGTGTTCCGATTCAGCGTAGGTCGATTATGAAGTTCTTTTTGCTGCCAGCACTTTGTCTCGTCTGGCTTCTTGCTGTTAGTCCAGTCAAGGGCGAGCGAGCAGGACAAGAGAAAGCAGCACCTCAAACCTCTGACCCGCCCCGCGTCGCGGTCAAAGGTGAGGCAATGAAAAAGATGCTCGTGCACAAAGTGAATCCTAGTTATCCCCCTTCAGCGATGAACCGACGCATTGCTGGAACTGTAAAACTCCATGTGGTTATAGGCGTGGATGGCGGCGTAAAACAGGCTGACTATATCTCCGGTCCGTCTGTACTTGTCCAACCGACTATCGATGCCGTGCGCAAATGGAAATACAAACCGCCGACGGCTAGTGGGCAGCCTGTCGAAGTGGACACCACCGTAGAAGTAGTGTTCTCCTTGGTTCAATAGTCAGATTCAATAGCCCAAAATCTCTTGGCGTCTCGTGATAGGTGAAAATTTACCACATGGATTTGCCTAAACGCCGTTCCCGTCAATGTGAAGTACCACTTTACTTCTCCAATTTCCCGACGCATCCGGCACTGAGGAACATTGCACCTAGAGTTCCGCGGATATCCCGTGCACAGCGCATGCGCTATTGTTACACTTTCGCGAATGGCAGAAACAATTCGTCCTCGGCACTCTCTCCTCGTCCGCGTCACGCACTGGCTTACCGTGTTATCCTTCCTCGCCCTGCTCGTGACCGGAGTGGAAATTCTCATCTCTCACCCACGGTTTTATTGGGGAGAGACCGGCAACGTAAATACTCGCCCCTTATTCACGATCCCGATTCCATCCTCTCGGTCCAGCGTTCCCACCGGGTATGGTTACGTGCTTCCCGACCAGAATGGTTGGAGCCGCTATCTCCATTTCCAATCTGCTTGGATTGTGGTTGGAACCGGTTTACTTTACCTGGCCTTCGGATTCTTCGGAGGGCATTTCCGACGGAATTTGCTTCCCGCTCGTTCCGACCTCTCGCCCAAGCGGCTTGGAATTTCCATTGCCCAGCACCTTCGTTTCGAGCGACCGAGTGCGAAAGAAGCCTGGTCGTATAACGTGTTGCAGCGCCTGACGTATCTGGTTGTCATTTTTCTGTGTTTTCCGTTGATCATCTGGACGGGTCTGGCGATGTCACCGGCCTTCGAATCCCTAGCTCCGGCTGCGGTTCTGGGCGGCCACCAATCCGCGCGCACCATACACTTCTTCGTCACAGGATTTCTGGTGGTGTTCCTTCTGATTCATGTGCTGATGGTTGTTCTTGCCGGATTCCGAAATCGGATGCGCGCCATGATCAGCGGTCGCGTCACCGAGCCTCAGGAGCGACTATGAACAAACTTTCTCGACGTCAAATCATTACCACCGGGTTCGCGGCCACCGCGGGTGTTTCCGCCCTCGCCGCGGCTGCGAAGCTCGCCGGGCGATATGGACTCATCCCGCCGGATTCGGGAGGCATTTACGGGCCCGGCGAAACACTTACCTATGCTGCGCAGCGGGTATTGACTCGCCACACTCTGGCGCGTGAGTTTTCTCAAAGCCAGATCTCCAAAGATCCGTTTGCAAATCCAGTCGATCCCCTGGGCGAAGAGTTCCAGCGCTCTCAGAGCGTGGCATTTGTGGACTGGCGTCTGGTCGTTGATGGTATAGTCGCCCGCCCGGCATCCTTCTCGGTTGCTGAACTCAAGAGCTTTCCCGCTCGCACTCAAATCACGATGATCGGCTGCGAAGAAGGCTGGACATATATTGCCGAATGGACAGGCGTTCCACTCTCACACATCCTGGAACTGGTGGGGACGCTGCCCCAGGCCCGATACGTTGTGTACCGCTCGATCCAACCCGAGGCATGGGATAGCATTGACATGGCTGAGGCGTTGCACCCGCAGACTCTCGTCAGCTACGGTATGAACGGCGGCGAGTTGCCTGTGCCATTCGGCGGACCTCTGCGCATGCGCGTTCCCCGCCAACTCGGCTACAAGAACGTCAAATACATCACCCGCCTCACGATCACTGACAACCTCAAACAGTTCGGCAAAGGCTTGGGCTCCGGCGTGTTGGGGGCAGAAGATGGGTACGCATGGTACGCGGGCATCTGACGGCGCAGGCCGTCGCATATCCTGCACTATGTAAGTCCCTACTACTCAGATGGGAGAAGGCCGGTCTCGAGCGGGATGCGATAATCACTTGTCATGATCTTTCTTGACGATGACTATCCGTCGCCCCGGGGAGCGGGCGTCCGGCGCTGCGACGGATAAGATCGCGTTGGATTTCCGCTGTGGCGGGACAGAATTCCCAAAGTCGAGTAACTCACATCGCGAACTCCCCTAGATCTCAGAGGAATTGGCTATAGTACAACTCACGTTGAAGATCGCTTTCCCACTCCGTGGAACGTCTCGGAACCCTTACGGACTGCAAGCACATGCTGCCCCGCTGGAGCTTCGAGCATCCCCTGAGACGAAGCGGGCGAGTGCCGTCGAAGCACTGAGGGCGAGCGCGCCAGTTTCTGCCACTGAAGCACAAGGTCCGCCGAAAGGATCGAGAACGCCAGGCAGACCCACACAATGGTCTCGCTCGCACGAACGTCGAGGTTCTCCCAGCCAGTCACACCGCCGATCACTCGCCCCTCAAGAAAGACCAATGCGACCGCAAAGCTGCGAGTCATCCATTGCTGGTGCTCCTGAACTTTGCCTTTGAGAATGAAGACCATCGCAATGCCGGTTGTAATCACCCACAACGCGGCGTCCACCGCGGCGGCAATACTGAAAGATCGGGGATCGCCCATGCGTTCCTGGAAGTACTGGATGTAAAAGCCGAGTGGCGCGGCCACGAATACGCCTGCGACATAGATTCGGCCGGCTACACGATGGAGCCGCCTAAAACGATCGCGAAGTCGATCGGAGAACTGCATTGGGCCCAGCAGAAGCGCACATGCTCCGGCGATTCCATGCGGCAGCAGCCACCACTTAAAGGGCTCATAGTGCTGCCAGATCTGGTCCTTCGGATGAACCAGGAAACTTTCATCGTGAGGGATAACGTAGGCCAACATCAGGCCGATGGCAGCAAAGAGCAAATATTTTGCGCGGAACCACGAACTCCGCTTGAGTATTAACTGCATCGTGGACATCGGAAAGCCCCTACGATGATAGATTCTTGATTGGAGTCGCTGCCACTAGCGATACACCTCGTCGTTCCGGTTTGCGACTCTGCCGTCCGCGTGGCGGATCGCCCGGTCTTGGCCCAGAACGCGAGAGCGAAAATGCCGCAAGCGACGAGGAGTATGGTGGGCGGCTCCGGTGTGGCCGCCTGTGTGATGGTCCCGGTGAAGAACGAAATGGCCGCTACCGAGTCGGCGCGGGCGCAGCCAGCGGAAACAGCCAGGAGCACAAGCGCGAACGGGATAATTTTCACAGTTCTGGTGGCAATTCGTATGACAACCTCGTTCATATCGTCCAAGTCGTCGAATTCCGGCCGCCTCGTATGGAGGCGATTTTTGCCGCAACTGTGCGCCCCAAAGTACGAAGTTATCGTTAGGGGAGAACGTCCACCTTCCCGACCATGCCGAGATTGTCGTGCAGAGAACATTTGTAGTTGTAAGTTCCGGGTTGCGTGAAGGTGATGCGGAAGCGTGTGGGCGGGAAAAGCGGAGGCAGCGGCACAGGCGTCAGGCCAGTATAGCCTTCGAGGGCCGCCAGGATAAATCCAGAGTGCACGCTTTGCCCAGGCACCGTGATGGTAGCGTGAAGCGCGCCGTCGCTATCGGTACTCACGCTGCACGAAGGGCTGCACGAAGGATCAAACAAATCCACCGGCTCGGTCCCAAAGGTAATGGTGTGAGCCAATATCGGGTCCGAATTTGCCCATTCAACTGTGTCCCCAGCATGGATCTCAATAATACCGTCGATGAATCGCACGACCGCGAGCGCTTCCTGGCCTCCGGGAGTCGCTGCAATCTCACCGTAGCCTGCCGTTACCAGTTTGGTATGAGAAATCACGCTTGCGGACAGCATGCCAGCCGTCGAGTGGTGCGCTTTGTGCGATGAATCGGTGTCCCGATCATCGAGTAAAGTCCGGCTCTCGTCCTCGGCTTGCTCATCGTAGAAAGCTTGGTCGTACGGGAGAATTTCCGAGGCGCTTAAAACGTGAATCACGCCAAACATTTCTGGATGAACGAGGCAAACGACCTCGTAGTTTCCCGGTGTTGGGAAGATGACGGTGAATGTTGGCGGAGTTGGCGACGGCGTGCTGATGGGCTGGCTTGTGACGCAAGTTGTGCCGTCGAAGGTTGCCGGGCTGGCCGAGAATCCGGGACATCCCGCATTCTGGTTTGCCGGGAATACCTGGCCTAGGGTGAGAAACGTCACTGTATGAATATCGCCGCTGGCGAAGGTCCACGTGATTTGGTCACCCTCATGAATCCACATCTCGTTGGGTAGAAAGGCTGCTACCTGCCTGCTCATGTCTTTGTTTTGTGCGCCGACAGTAGCCTTCCAACCTTGCTCAGCCCGAACATTGCCGGGAAAACCTAAGATTCCCAGCAGAAGCAAAGTCGGGAAGATAAGTCGCTGATGGACTGATTTGAGGAAACTCATCGAGGGACCTCCACATAATTTTGGCAATTTGTGCGCCGTCAGCGCCCGTGCTTTCGAAAGCACCCTTTTCATCTGAATTCCGCCGCCAGCAGAACTCGTGAACACGCCGGCCATAATCTCGGAGGAGCATGAACCATGCAATAGTGAAGGCCTGTTGACGGCCTTAATTTTTGCTGTTCCTGCAAGCGATTGAAAAGGCAGGTTGTTCGCTGGGACATGACGAAATCGCTGTAGAATCCTTCTAACTTTCCGGGAGTGCTGCCATGGCATGGAAGCCGGGAGAGACTCGCGACAAGATCGAATTCGGCGAGGGCTTTGAGCTCAACCTGCGCGCCTACCAACTGCGCCAGTCTGGGCGGGTGCTTAAGCTCGAACCTACGCCGATGGAACTTCTGTTATTTCTCGTCGAGCATAAAGGTGAACTCATCACCAGGGATCAAATCGTAGAGAAGATCTGGGGCCAGGGGGTTTTTTTCGACACGGACAATAGCATCAACGGCGCGATCCGAAAGATCCGTCAGGCCCTGAAGGACGACCCCGAACAACCTCGATTCGTTCAAACGATAACCGGCAAAGGATATCGCTTCATCGCGCCAGTCACGGAATCTGGGACTAAGGAGCACGCTCAAGGACGGGAAGGAGATTCAGCCCGCGACGCAACGACAGAGGAGGCAGGAAGCGAAACGCACCTTCGAAAGCGCTGGATGTTGGTTGTTGCTAGCGTTGCTGTACCTGTACTTGCGCTGGCTGGTTACCTCTATTTTCACCGCGCGCCAAAACTCACTAACAAAGACACAATCGTCCTCGCCGATTTTGCGAACTCCACGGACGATCCGGTCTTCGACGACACGTTGCGGCAAGGCTTGGCGGTACAACTTGCGCAGTCGCCTTTCCTCAGCCTTATCTCAGACGAGCGCATCGAGCAGATGCTGAAGCTGATGGCCAAGCCAGCCGACGCACGACTTACCCCGGAAGTCTCCCGGGAAATCTGCGAACGAACTGCCAGCGCCGCGGTTCTCGACGGCTCGATTGCAAGCCTTGGAAGCCAGTACGTGTTGACGCTACGAGCAAAGGACTGCCGCAGCGGAGATGTTCTGGACGAGGAGCAGGTGCAGGCCGCAAGAAAAGAAGACATTCTGAACGCCCTAAGTCAAATCGCAAGTAGATTCAGGACCCGTGTTGGTGAATCGCTTTCAATGGTTAAGAGCCATGACACACCTCTTGCCGAAGCCACGACGCCCTCACTGGAAGCCTTGAAAGCCTACAGCGCGGGATGGCAGGCTTCCTTTTCGTCTGGTTCGGCTGCTGCTGTGCCCTTTCTCAAGCGCGCCATCGAGATTGATCCCAACTTCGCCAGTGCCTACGCGGCACTCGGCCGTATGTATGGCGACATCGGGGAATCCGCCCTATCTGCGGAGAGTACGAGCAGAGCCTATCAACTGCGGGATCGTGCCAGCGACCAGGAGAGGTTCTTCATTTCCCTCAACTACGATTTGGAGGTTACGGGAAACCTGGAGAAGGCGCAGCAGACCTGCGACTTGTGGGTGCAAGCTTATCCTCGTGCGTGGTTGCCTCACGCGCTGATGTCGGGGGCGATTTACCCTGAACTGGGCAGGTATGAGAAGTCGGTCGAGGAAGCCAAGATCGCCATAGAGATCGACCCGGACTTTTCCATAGGATACAGCATTCTTGCGGACAGCTACGAGGCGCTCGAGCACACCGATGAAGCGGAGAAGACCCTCCAACGAGCGTCCGAGCACAAACTTGACATCCCTGACTTCCATGTCCAGCGATACGCCATTGCCTTCTTGAAAGACGACAAGACAGGAATGCAGCGGGAAGTCGCTCGGTCTCGGGAAAAGCCCGGCGTGGATGACTGGATGTCCAACGCTGAAGGGTTCGCATCCGCTTTTTCCGGTCACTTGGAAGAGGCCAGGAAGATGTCACAGCTGGCAGCGGATTTGGCCCGGAAGGCCGACAGGCGGGAAACGGAGGCGCTCTACGAAACCGATGCGGCGGTGCGCGAGAGCCTGTTCGGAAATGTGTCCGCAGCAAGGCGGCGAGCTGGGCACGCGCTTGAGCTCTCAAGGAGCAGGGATGTGGAATATGGAGCTGCCTTTGCGCTTGTTCTCTCGGGCGATTCTTCTCGATCTCAAACGTTGACCGATGACATCTCCAGGCGCTTCCCCGAGGGTACGATAGTCCGATTCACATATTTGCCGACGCTCCGCGCACTTCTGGCTTTGAACCGCAGCCAGCCGGCAAACGCCGTCGAACTACTTCAATCCGCAATTTCTTATGAGGGTGGGACTCCGAACGAGGGTGGTTCTGAGTTTCTTCTGGGCGCGGGTAATCTTGACGCCGCCTACGTGCGTGGCCTAGCTTATCTGGCAGCACACCAGGGCCGCGAAGCCGCTCGAGAATTCCAGAAAATTCTTAATCACCGCGGAATCGTGGTGTGTGATCCCATCGGCGCACTGGCGCACTTGCAATTGGGCAGGGCCTACGCACTGGCGGGAGATAAGACCAAGGCAAGATCCGCCTACCAGGATTTCCTTACGCTCTGGAAGGATGCGGACCCGGACATTCCCATTCTGAAGCAGGCCCAAGCCGAACTCGCGAATCTCAACTAAGGCTTTGCGCCGCTCTTACGGGCCCTTCTCATGTCACGACAAAAAATCCCGACATCGCCTGCAGTCGATTCCGTCAATGGCACCTGGAGTCTATCGTAAGCCCTTGCCTAATACGGAGCTGATTCCGGCCAGAAGTCCGATTTGGCAGAACTGGCCGGACTAGGAATGAGTAACGCCCCTATGGTTATTAACTCCCGAATTGTCGGCTTAATCCAGAAACCATTCAGAAACGCGCTCGTAGGACATTTTCGACGCCGCTCTCTCGCGAGCGCCGACCAGCAGGTCGCGGTAAAAGGCGCGTTGGGATTTGTCGCCAACCGCGCCATGCCCTGGGATGACAATCATGCCGTTCACAGCGCCATGCCGCCGGACACTTCGATTCTCTGACCGTTCACCCAACGATTCTCGTCCGAGAGGAGCGCGGCGATCATCGGTCCGATATCGTCCGGCACGCCCGCCCGGCCCAGCGCGGTCATCTCGGCAACGCGCTTGTTAATCTCAGGATTGTCACGGACCATACCACCGCTGAAATCCGTCTCGATGGCACCCGGAGCGACGACATTTACGGTGATGCCCCTCGGTCCGAGTTCTTTGGCCAAGTAACGCGTCAGCACCTCCACCGCGCCTTTTGTCGCCCCATAAGCCGAGGTGCCCGGTAGCGCAAAGCGCGCCAGTCCCGACGAAATATTCACGATACGCCCGCCATCCTTAATTAGCGGAAGAAGCTTTTGCGTCAGGAAATACACGCCTTTGAAATGAACGTTCACGATCTCGTCGAATTGCGCTTCGGTGGTTTGGTCGAAATTCGCATGCAGCGAACCACCCGCATTGTTCACCAGATAGTCGAACCGATCTCGTCGCCAACCGTGTAGCGTCTTGCGAACATCCGCCACGAATCCGTCAAATGCGTGAAGGTCACCGCTATCGAGCCGAAATCCCGCTGCTTTCGTCTCCATCGCTTCGACTTCGCGGATGAGTGAGTCAGCCTCTTTCTGATTCGAGCGATAAGTAAAAATTACATTGACGCCTCGCCCTGCAAGATTCACCGCAGTGTTGCGTCCGAGCCCGCGGCTTCCACCTGTGATGATCGCGACTCTATCCTTCATAGTTCCAACCGTTTCGTTTGCCATAGGTACTCCTTTACTTTTTGTTTCAGCTCGGTGTCGCGTTTTGTACATCATGATCTTGCGACATGGGTTTTATACAGTCCACATCCTTAACGGTGCGGAGGGGCAGCGTGCGTGGTCTGGTCAGGTTCGAAATAGGTCCCTCGTTCAAGGTCGGCAATCATCCTCGGCTGCTTCGGCTGCCATTCCAGCTTTTCCTCAGTTAGTTTGCTTGACGCCCCTGAACAATCGCAGAACCGATAAACCCTGTTGCTCCCGCGACAAATACTTTCATCGCTCGCTCCTTGGCATTGGTTACCGAAATGCTGAACCTTCAAAACGACTCTCCGACCATTTCTTCACTTTTCTTCCAAAGGGCCTCAGCGTTTTTCGGATCGAGTGCATAGCCGCGCACGCCTTCGCTGACGCCGCTGATGGTCGCGTCGTCCGGCATGATTTTTCCGACATGGCAGTTTTCGCAATAACGACCGCCAATCTCCTCCGCTGGCGCGACGACGCCGGCCCATACGGACGTTGCCGCCCCTTGCGGAATCGTCTTCCACTGGAAAGGGCCTTTGCCCTCCGCTGCGAGCTGGTCGGTGATCTGTTTGATTATGCCTTCCATTCGGTGGGAGTCCACGTGCCGAGCCAACTCGGTCTCGATGACTCCGGGATGGACGGCTGCGGCACGCACGCCACGCTTGCGATGGCGCTGGTCGAATGCGACAGAGAAAAGAATGTTCGCGGTCTTCGACCGGCCGTAGGCAACGAATGGCTCGTAAGGTGTGCGCTCAAAATTGGGATCTTCCAGGTCGACGTTGGAAAAACGATGGCCAGCCGACGACAAGTTGATCAGCCGCCCGCCTGCACGGAGCAGAGGCGCAATCCGGTTGGCCAGCACAAAGTGGCCGAGATGATTGGTGCCGAACTGTGTTTCAAAGCCGTCCGCAGTGTGACCGAACGGCGTGGCCATCACTCCGGCATTGGCGACGATCGCGTCGAACGGTTCGCCTTTTGCTAGCAGTTGATCCGCGCAGGCGCGCACGCTCTTGAGACTGGCAAGATCGAGCGCAACCAACTCGACGCCGCCGCCATTGGCTGCGGCGTCCTTCGCGACTTGTGCGGTCGCCGCTTTGGCCTTGGCCAGATCGCGCGCCGCGCCGACGACGAGCGCGCCGTGCGCGGCAAGGGAGCGCGCGGTCTCCACGCCGAGCCCGGCTGAAACGCCCGTAATGAGGATCCGTTTGTCGCGCAGTCTTATGCCGGACAAAACATCTTCGGTTGTTGAGGTTGCCCCAAATACGCCTGCCATTCTCTTCCTCCTTGGACGGGCTGTTCGAGTGCCGTACCCAGGCGACCGCCATTGACGAGCCGCCGCCGAAAATTGGATAAAGCGGAGAGTGTCTCCGAATGTTTAGATAGCAGGAGGCTTTCTCCGGTTACTTCGTTTTTTATGCCGGCGGAGCTTGGCAAACTTTCCCGGCCAAGCCGCGGACCGACGCGCAAAGAACCGCGAGCGCATTTTGGAAGTGGCGAAGCTGGACGACGTGGCCAAACAGTGGGAGCGGGAACGTTGTACCGGCACTTTCCGACACGCGACGCGCTGCTCGAAGGGGTCTATCACCGCCAAGTGGCGAAGCTGGCGGCGGCAGAGCGGGAGCTGTCCGGAAGATTGCCCCCGGCCGAAGCGTTGCGAGCCTGGATGATTTTGCTCGTTGACTACATCGCGACGAAGCCGCAGATGATTGCCACCGCACTGAATACGCTGGTCGGAGGTCCCTCGAAGCTGTAGGAAGGTTCCCGCGCTCAAATCGGTGGTCGTCATCCGGGAGGTGCCGCTGATGTCGGTTAGTTGATGCCAGCGGGAAGGAGAAGGCAGAGGGCTAGTCCCGCTGCGTCTACGAGATTGAGCCCATGAGGGCGTCCGTGAGTTCACGATCACTCATTCGATCGAGCGCTCGAACTCCAAGTTCATCGCGGCGGTGTCCGGCGCCTGGCCCATGGTCGTGTCCAACCTCAAGTCGCTAATTGAAACGGGGGAAGTTCCTCTCGTCGATAAGCCCTGACCCACGATTGAGTCCGGGGCTATGCAGGCAACTAAAGACCCAGAAAGCCGTTCATGGCTGCAGAAACCAGCCTAATCCAATCGGTCGTTCCATGGTGACAATCAGGAATTGACCATCAAAGGATTCGCAGCTTTAATACCCGCTCCCGAGTCCGTTCTTCTTCGAGGTTACGCCCACGGGCCTTTAATAAATCGTCGAGTGAAATAAGCCCCAAAAACCTATCCGTGCCGTACTCGATGACCGGCAAGCGGGTGAAACCTTTCTCCGCCATGCGATAGACGACTACGCGAAGGGGCTCGTCCGGATAAGCGTGAATAGCTTCTTTGCGCACAAGTTCACGGAGCGGTCGGCATAGCGCGTCAGCGCCGCTCTGCTCGATCTGCTCTTGAATATCTTTCCGCGTCAGGACGCCAACCAGCCGTGCGTTTGCATCCACAACGGGCAGCAGCCGCTGAGATTGCTTGTGGTCTGCCCGTAAGGACTGCTGCATCTCGCCAACGCTACTCGATGCGTCCAGTACCACGACTGTTGTGCGCATCACTTCGCGCACAAACAGAATCTCCAGCGGGTCTACCGCATATTCTCGGCTTAAATGAAATCCACGACGCGCCACTTTTTCCGTCAAAATGGATCGTTTCAGGGAGAGCACCGTAAAACCGTGAGAGATTACGCTGCCAATTAGCAGCGGAAGAAATACGTTACTATCGTGGGTCAGTTCAAACGCGAACACGATACTTGTGAATGGAGACCGCATGGTTCCGCCCAAGACCGCGCCCATGCTAATTAACGGCCAGAATCCTGCACCTTCGTTCGGCAAAAACATCGCTTCGAGGCCGCCGAGTGCGCCGCCCATCATCAATAACGGCGCCAAAACACCGCCGGAGGTGCCAGAACCGAGCGACACGGCCCAAATAAACCATTTGACGAGCAACACTCCAAGGATCACACGAGTCGTCACACTTCCCTGAAGCAATGCACCGATCGTGTCGTAACCTACGCCGAGCGCTTGTGGGAAAATCAGTCCGCCTAGGCCGATCGCCAGTCCGCCGATGGCTGGCCACCACATCCAGTGGATCGGTAAATGCTGAAACGCATCCTCGGCAGCGTAAACCGACATCGTAAGCAGTGCAGACAACGCCCCCGCCAGTACGCCAACCAATACGCACCCCAGCAGGCCGTTGACACCGATGAATAACGGATGCTCCGGGACAGGGAAGAGTGGACCAAAACCAAGAAGATAACGCCGAAGAACTGCTGCTATCGCGCTGGCCAGGGCCACGGGAATTAGACTCCGAGGTTTCCATTCGAACAGTAGCAACTCGACCGCGAGAAGAGCCGATGCTACCGGTGCTGCAAACGTGGCGGACATCCCGGCGGCGGCGCCCGCCACTAACAGTGTCTTTCGCTCCGCGCTAGTCAGGTGAAATAATTGGGCGATCATCGATCCGAATGCACCACCAGTCATGATGATCGGACCCTCGGCTCCAAACGGACCGCCGGAGCCGATCGAGATTGCCGAAGAGATAGGTTTCAGCAATGCGACTTTCGGTTCCACACGGCTGCCATTGATCAAAATCGCTTCGATGGCCTCCGGAATACCGTGTCCGCGAATTCGTTCCGACCCATACCGCGCCATCAAGCCGATAATCAGCGCCCCTCCTATCGGGACCAGTACGCTAAAAATCCCGAGGTGATTGCCTGCGGGAGAAACCAAACTCGTGCTCCAGCGCCCGAAATAAAACAGGTTTGTGAAGAGTCCGATCAATCGGAGCAACGCCAATGCAACAAAAGACGCCACTACTCCGATAGCATAGCGCTAACGCTGAAATCGGCAATAAACGACTGGTGGTTGTGAAATCTCCCAGGACTTCCCAGGACTTACTTGGTTTTGCCTTTTCCATCATTTTCCGAATACCATTATATCGTAGTACGATATCTTCTAGTAGTTTCACTTCACCCGTTCCGTACTTTCGTTTTGGTTTTGGGCCGCAAACATTGCCTAGCAGGTCACGATCTTTTTGGAATTTGTTCTCTTAGTTTCGGTGGCCGTGTCGGCCCAGGAGGAATACCGGTAGATCGTGGGTGTGCGCGTCGTGAGCCAGGCCCGGCGCTCTACGACCTAGCATGGCAGAGAATGGTTGGCATCAACGGATACGCGAACTTGACATTCCTCTGCCGAATCTCCAAACACTTTGTATCAGAGAGCGGGTACAAGGTTCATGATTTCCTGGAAGGACGCGGCCGTAACGGCCGCTCGGGCGACCGCGATAAGTATTCTAAGATTGTCGCGGCGAAACTCTTCGTACGGCTGGACCTGATGCTCGCGGCAAATGAAGACTTTGTTTGATATCTTTTGACAGCTTATTCTGCAATTGAGATTCTTTTTGGGATTTTAAAACACACCGCACATCAGAATAGAGGACACAAATGATGCAACCGTTTTCGTCGATACCCGTGTGCCGACATGCACCGTGCCATTGAGCTGGCGGACTTCCTGCGCGTTTACCATGGCCACCTTGGCGATTCTGGGCCCCGGCACCATCCGAACGGGTTGTAGCGTCAAATTGGAAGCGCCAGTGTCCATCTGGTGTCTATAACTAACGACCATCGCTAACGGTCAGAGCGTGACACGGCTTCTTAGAAATCTAGCCGGTTAAGTTGAGTATCTTAGAAAGGGTCCCGCCCATGATCAACTTCTGCGTATGTGCGGGGACTTCGCAGGCTTGGAACAGCGACCGATATTGGCCGACCACGGCTTCAATTCGGTCAAGACTAGTGTCCGAGCCAAACGCCAACTTGCTGAATGCGCTCGGGTCATTCTCGGCCGGCTTAATTCCCCAATCGGTTCCAGACCACCAGAAGATGTTCCGGAACTCGCTAAGACGGCCGCTAAACTTCGTGAGAGTCGATCCACTTAGGTCGAAGAATACGTTTGGGTTCCATCGGGAAACCTCGGCAGCCCATTCATACTCGGGATTTCCGCAATGCGCACCCACCACTGTTAGTCGAGGGAATCGGCGAGCGACTTCCTCCAGGTGAAACGCACGCATTCGGTATGAAGCCACGTCCTCCGGTTCATCTACTTTCCTCCGCAAAACGATCCCCGTATGGAACAAAACGAGCCAACCGTATTCGTTCGCCAATTCATAGACGGGAGTGTAGGCAGGATCAGTGAACGGCTTTTTCACAAATTCGAGTTCTCCCAAACCTCGGTATCCGAGCTTGTGAAACTCTTTCACTTGTTGAACTGCGTCTTGGGCATCCAAGTCAACGAATCCAATCGGAATGATTTCTGCTGGATGACGGTTAGCAGCGTTCGCGATGATATTGCGGCTGCTATGGGGTGTCAGCACACATGCCGTAAGATTCAAACGATTGCAGACCTTTAGCAAATCTTCGACGAAACTCGAGTTCTTGTCGTCAAAGTGAACGTGAATATCAATGATGCGGTCAGCCTTGTCGGAATCGGGCAACGCACTTTGGGCACGCGTGCCATCCGCGAAGGACGACGCGGAGGACTTTGGCAGGACATTCGCCGCTCCTGAGATGGCTGTCGCCTTCAGAAAGTCGCGACGCGAAAAGCTCCGGTTCACTGACCAGCCTCATTCATGCCCATTACTGATGGATTTCCTTCGAACAATTCGCCGCAGTATAGCACACCGGAAAGTGCGCACTACATTCTCGGACCCTTTGGAGAGGACAGTGACCTGCGGCGATGGGGATTGAAACTAGCCAGCGTGGCGGAAAGAATGCCAGGAAACGACAATCTCGTGATAGAAAGCGTCGTCCGTACAAGAACCCACTTGTTCTAGTCGTGGTGTTTGTCGTGTTGCATGTGCTGATGCTGTTCCTGCTCCTCTTTATAAACATCGGGAATACCCAAACTGCCCTTTGCGGGCAAATGACGAAGAAAAAGCACCACTTTCCACATTTCTTCGTCAGTAAGTGTGCCTTTCCAGGCAGGCATTCCTGAAGGGTTGATGCCATTTTCGATGATCCACTTCAATTGGCCGTCTTTGTAGTCCTGCACGTCCTTCGAGGAGAGGGACGGAACCGGAGGCGACATCTTATCCGCGAAGGGGACGCCCGTTGCCATGCCATCAAGTCCGTGACAAATGCCACAGTGGTGACCAAAATGCTCTCGGCCATCTGCAATGTTCTCATCCGTAGAGGGGACAGGATTCTGATCGTCCTTGCCACCTACAGTGATCTTGTGCTTCACTTGTTTCGCCATTTCGCCCTCTACCGCTCCTGGCTTGCTCACGCGGCAACCGGAAACGAGCAGTAGAGAGCAAACCACGACCATAGTTGTTTTCCTTCTGGGCCGCATTAGTCCCTCCGCTTCCATTAGGCTCGGGTAATTTAGAACTAAAATAGTTTGACCGAGACGCCTTTCAGTGTATCGCCCTGCACATCACCGCTTACGTCTACAGGAAGATGGTCCTTCTTCTCGGACGCTTTCAGGACGTAAAGGTGAACGAATGACGACGCGCCGCCAAGTGTCCGGGGGCTCTTCGCGATGCGCCACGGCGCTTCATCGCCGACACGGATAACCGAGTCCCCGATCATGATCCCGGCGTCTAGAACTCTTGAGCCGGACCTGTAAGCCTGCCTGGCAGCCGGTGGCCAAAAGCTTCGCAATAAAACGCAATCGCTTCCGCCGCCCGTACGGCATGGCGCTATGAAAGCCAGCCGGTATCGAACATGCTTGCGGCATTTAGATCCTTAGCGAGCCACGGAACGCCCTAGCGGCATAGTAAGATTCCGCACCGTTGTGATACACGAAAACAGTGTCGTAGCGGCGATCACAAAACAGGGCGCCGCCGAGTTTTCTGATATCAGAAGGTGTTTTCACCCAGCTCGACGTTTTCGTATCGAAATTTCCAAGTTTCTGCAACTCTCGATATTGTTCTTCCGTTAAAAGCTCAATGCCCATGGCACCTGCCATATCAATGGCGTTGCCTTCTGGTTTATGTTCTTTCCTTGAGTCCAGCGCTTCACGGTCGTAGCAAAGACTTCTGCGGCCTTTAGGACTTTCGGCTGAACAATCATAAAAAATGTATTCACCCGTCTTTTTATCATGACCAACAACATCCGGTTCACCGCCAGTTCTTTCCATTTCATTGAGTGACCACAGTTTTTCAGTATTAGCTTCCAGCTTTGCTCGTATTTTCGCCCATTCAAGAGCCTTATGGCGGTTCATGTTTTTCTCAAGACGAGCTTTCAATGCTCTAAGTAGTTCTTCACATTGTTCTGGTGACAAGTCCTCTTTATGGCTATCAATGGTTCGCGCTTTTGTTGCTCTCATAGTCGTCGCTTCCTGCGTTTCGTATCTGTACTCGGAGGCGCTCCACCACATAGGGGTTTTTCGGCTTGTCTTTGCGTTCTTATCAGTTCGCAGCTTCCACGCCGTTCGGAGTCTACCCGTCCACAAACGCCGCGTCCTCGAGCGTAAGCATCAGATTTCCGTACCCCCTGCTTGCGAGGCCCGCTAAGCAAATTTCCTGCCTGCTACACGAAAGGCCGGCAATCCTGCTTGGGAGTACTCTTTCACCCCCTCCAGGCTCGGTGCAATCCGGCGAAAGTCTGCTGCGGTCATCGAGTGACTCCGTAGATACGGAGTATCTGACCATCATCGGACGTCGCATGTCTACTGCTTCGGGCTCCGGGCCGAATCTTGGGCAACCGTTCCCGTTAAGGCTTTGAGGAAGGGGGCTTTCGATAACAGTTGGCCGACCGTTTCTGGCCTCAAGCGCAACAAGTGAAATAAGGACCAACACGTGGTTTAGGATTCGCTAGCGACTATTCAATGCCGTCCAAGCAGCCAGGGAGTCCATGTAGTCCCTCCAATGGATGATCTTTCTGTTCTCAATCGTAATAACCGAGATGAACCTGTTGTCATAGGGTGCTCCACTCGAAACAATCGTACCGTGCACTTCGTACTCCAGAATCACGACGCGACTATCCCGGGAGCGGTGCACAACAAGTGCGTCGCCGGAGTGAAGCTTGATCGTCTTGCCGTATCCGGTGAAGGTTGCCATCAGATTGGCGCGTCCTCGTATCGTCGGAGGCCAACCGGGAAAGTGATAGCGAGATTCGAAGAGTGCGTCTTCGGCAAACGTGTCGAAATAGTGTTTGCCGTCAACACGTCCCCGCAAACCCTTCAGGATGACTCCGAAAAAGGGATTGAGGGCTTCAAACACGTCGTACTGGGCTTTTATCATAAACAACTCCTCTGCGTCTGACAGGGGCATCGAAGCGCCGACCGTCTGCACATCTACTTTCAGCTAGATAGCAAGCGTCTCAACCGCCCTTTCTGTTTTTGGTACGCCGCTATTTGCAAAAGACCGGATGTTCATGTCCTCAGTTCCAGTCTAAACGAGAGCAGTAATAAATTCTGATGGTTGCAGGCCATCGCAACCAAAAACTATTCTTCTCCAATAAGTTTCGAATACCCCGCAACCATCCGAATTCATAAGAATGAATTGAGGCGGCAATGGCTGTTCTGGCGCCGTTCTGGTTTTCTGAGCATAAAAGCAGAACTTGTTTCCGACGCGTGGACCTCGGAGGATCTGGCAAGAAGTTCAGCGAAATAGGCAACCTTCCGAAGAGTACGGGAACTAGACTTCTTCATGAGCTACTGGTGATAGTTCGAAGGAGAAACAATGCGCCGAGCAGTATGATTATAGGCGTATATTACCACCCGACCTTTCAGCAGATTGCATTTTTCATCGAAGAAACCGGGGAGTGCGGCGAACGCGACGTTTGTTCCACCGCGTCGCCATCAAAACGAAGACAACTAGAATCGCGGCAAGGAAAAAAGGAAGATTCGAAACGATCCACAGAACTCTCTGTACACGTACCCGTAACTGCGTGGCTCTTCGAACTGATTCCGCCGAGATGGTGACAGATTCGTTCCAATTGACGCTTTTGAGGCGCGCTAGAAACCCTTGACGAACACAGCCTTCCAGATTGTACACGCCAATCACGTGCGAGAAGTGGTTGGCGACCATCAAATCGCGTGAGAATTCTTCCCAATTTAGCCTGGCAAAATGAGGATCTGATGTGGGACCCGTTGTGCTTCCGACAGCGATGGCTTGTGCGTCCGGGCCATAGACCCAGATCAATGCGGAGTCGAGACTTTGATGGAAGCTCGAGTAAACCATCAAAACTTCTAGATCGCCGCGAACATCCACTATGCCGGTAAGCCGCTCGAGGACAGATGATCGGACGGCGCGCTCGTCCGCGATAAAAGGAAACTGGATGGTGTCGACCGGATACCCATGCGACCGAATCTCTTGGATCAGGGCGCCATACGTGTATTTCGCCTCTCGTACCCGTCGCATATCGAAGTCACGTTCGAGCAGAGTCAAGAACAAATGCCATTTCCTGCCTTGCCTCAGTGTCGCGAAATCCTGGATGTTAGGTTCAATGTCCAGGCCGATCCCCGCCCATCGCAGCCCGTTGGCAGTCGTCCACTTCTCAAAATCTTGGAAGCGAACTTGCGCTTGCCGACCGTTGCTGGCATTCAGGTAATAACCTTGTTCGGTTGGGACCGTAAGCCCGGCAGTCACAGGGATGCCGTCTCGGTTCAACTGGCGCACAAGGTTCGCTTCGTCAACGGTTAAATTTGGAGTGACGGCGATACCTGCCTTCAGGTCTATCAGATCCGCGATGACACCCGGCTCGGAGAGCATCGCTTCGAGTTCGCCCGTGGACTGATCAGACGCGAAGACGAGATGAGGAGGCTCTGCTCCTTTTCCGCCCGGCACGAGAATGTCTTGTGCAGATCTCCTGCTCGGTAGAGGCGCTCCGTTCACCACTCCAAAAGTACTGACTGCCAGTGCCGTGATCCACAGCCACACCGCTATTAAGTTCCTATTCCATGGTTTCCTGCCACTACTCGTCGTGGTTACCGAGGATTTTCGCGTTACTGACTCTCCTTCACGACCCGGCCGTTGAGCGGCTGAAGGGGCCGGACATCGTGCGGGTATAGCTTGGCGAACGCGCTGATCTGCTCTGCAGAGATGTCCACCGGAGTCTTCAGCACAAACCAGGTGACGCCCTCACTGCAGGGCGGAGCCGTCAACGACCCCATGTACGTGTAATAGGATGTGACGCGGGGCAGCAGGCCAGTGGGATTGGCCTCGACTCCCGCGATCACCTCCTCTTTGCCCGGGGTGTTGGGCATATGTTCCCAAAGCTGGTGAACGGTGGTATTCGCGCTGCCGGCCTTGAGTAGAATTGCGACGGCTGCAACCTTACCGTCGCTGGCTTGGTGCATCAAATGGGCCACCATATCGGATGGCTTACCGTGAATGTATTCTTCGCTGGGATGATGAAAGTGGAATTGCGTTAGTTCGTAGGGCTTGACTCCCACAATCAGAAAGTTTCCATTTCCCGGGGCATAGTTCACTCGGACCGCCGTGTAGCCGTTGTTAATGATCCTGAGCGGGCCGTTTCTGTATTCGAACCGTATGGAGGGGAGTTCGGCTTTCTCCGCGTTTCGAACGTCGATGGGAGACTGTTCCTTGCCAACTTTGCAGGCCACGTACTCCGGGTCCAGGTCACCCCAATGTTCGGCGCCGGTTGGTCCTTCGTAGGTCCAATGTGACTTCCACTGCGCGCGTGGACCCGCAGGCACCGCCAAAACGGCGGCGACAATCAGCAATAGAGACGATATGCAACCCTTTCGCAAATTGCACCTCGCTTTCCGCTCAACGGCTTAAGTGGCTGGTCGAGGGGATCCATCGACGCGAGTATGCCATTCCCAAAATTCAACAATTCGTCTATCATCAAAGTATGAATGTCGAGCACCACGCTGACGCGGCGATCTCCAGAATTGCGGCGGCCATTGGCGAGCCGGCAAGAGCGCGCATACTGTATTGCCTGATGGACGGCCATGCACGAACAAGCACCGAGCTTTCGGTAGTAGCTGAAGTGAGTCCGTCAACCGCGAGCGTACACTTGAATCGACTGAAGATAGCGCACCTGGTGAAGGTGTTCGTGCAGGGAAAGCATCGGTTCTACAGCCTGGAAGGCCCGAACGTGGCTAGCGCGCTAGAAGGCCTGAGCGTCCTCGCTGGGGCCTCTCGAGACACGTTCGTGCCAAGCACGCCGAGCCGACTACGCGCAGCACGCACTTGCTACGATCACATGGCGGGCACATTGGGGGTCTCGCTGCACGACAGGTTTGCGGTGCTAGGCTGGCTTTCATACGGTACCAGGGCCAGTAGTGCCACCACATACGAGCTCAGCTTGGGTGGAGCGAAGGCATTTGAGGCGCTTGGTATCGACATTAAGGCAACTCGGTTGTTGCGTCGCCGATTCGTGTGCGCGTGCCTGGATTGGAGTGAGCGACGACCCCATGTCGGCGGGGCTCTCGGGGCAGCCTTTCTGAAAGTCGCACTGAAAAGAAGATGGGTGGTCCAAGATCTCGACAGCAGAGCCTTGGGCGTGACAAGTCTGGGTCGAAGCGAAATGCTGACTCGATTCGGCCTTCAACTCTGATGGTGCAACCCGGAAGGTGTCAGTTCGCTTCAAAAGGCAATCGAGATCATTGTAAATTCGGTACGTAGCAGGCCGCCGCAACCAAAAAATCTTTGCTATCGGCAAGTTCCACGAACCCCGCAACCCGATAAATTATCTCTCCAAGAACAGCTTCGGTTTCTAGGCCTTAACCGCGCGGGCTCTTTGTCGTGGTCCCTGTCTATTTGCTCTTTTCGCGCTGGTTTCACTGCCCTATGTGAGGTACGTCGCGCCGGTGATCGAAAACTGGACGAAGGCTGTGCCCCCCTTTCGGTATTCCGAGCTACAGTATTTTTCAAGATACGCCCCAGAACATTTACAGCTTCCCACCTGTCGCACCGCTTTTCTTGGGCATCGGGAACTTTCTCGGCGAAGAGCTGTACTTCCGCGGCTATTTAATGAAGAAGTCGGCATTTCTCGGGAAGATGAACGGGATTGTGAACTCGGTTCTCTTTGCCCTCTACCATCTTTGGCAGGCGGAGCAAACTTGGCCAATGATCGGGCTGGTGCTGGCGTTTGGTTTGCTCATGGCGCTCCGCAAGGATCTTTAGGTTTTCTGCTTGAACTCGGCCTGATGAGTAACCTTACGGAGCAGCAGTAAACAATTCGGATGGTAGCAGGCCACCCGGACCAAAAGGCCATTGCTCACCGATGCAGCCGGGCAGGCTTTGGTATTGGGAGTCCAGAAGCTATTATGGGTGAGATCAAAAATCCACCTGTCGTCACAAGAGGAGGTAACTGGTGTCTTTGGAAATAACCCAGCGTGAGATGAATGGGATCTACGTTCTAGCACTCAAAGGTCGCCTGGCACTTGGCCAAGAGAGCACCGGGCTACGGACGATGATTGACAATCTCTTGGCATCCGGCGCCACGCGAATCGTCATCAATCTTCAGCACGTGGATTACGTTGACAGCGCGGGCCTCGGCGCACTCATCGAAATGCATCGAAGGACGAAAGCCAAAGGCGGGCGGCTCATGCTTTGTAACCTCGGCCCGAAGTTGAGGCAAGCGTTGGAAATTGCCCGGCTACTGCCTATATTTGAAACATGCCCGACTGAAGCGGCCGCTGTTGCAAGTCTCTGAGGGCAACACGCCGTAATTTCTGGACTCTAGCGGCGTCTAGTCCCTCGCTACCTTAATTGGATACTCGCGTGTACTGGGTCTTGAGAGACGGGTTCGTGGGCCGTTTGAGGCTGGACCATCGGACCCGGGCAACTATTCGAAACTGCCAGTAACGCCCTGGAAGCCGTTCATGGCCTGTTTATAGAGCCATTTCATGACGCGAGCCGCGTCGTAACAGTAGGCGACGTTATATCCGAGCGTCGAGAAGCAGTGCGGCTCGCAGCCGTTCTTCATCTCGGCAAGTTGCTTGAGATCGAACTTCTGGTTGTCCACAGTACCCCAGTCATATTTCGCGTTGTACATAGGGAAGCAGGGTGCAAGCGTTCCATCGGTACGAATGATCAGCCAGTTTTGACCGGCCCGGCAGCCCCAGTGCTCACCGACTCCGCGCATGAAGCCTTTCATATTTTGCAACCGTGGTATGGAATCTACCATTTTGTATCCCTGACGTTGTTTATCGATGAGCCAGTCCAGCAGATCATCGACCATCGGAAAATCCTCTGGCCGGATGTAGGTGTCATTCTCGTGCAAATGCCTGAAGTGGGATTGCTCCATCATGGGGGCTTCGTTGATGTGGAAAGTGAGAGAAATCCCGTTGTCGTGGGCGATCTCTACGAGCTGTTTGACATCGTCAATGTTGGTGCGACAAATATTTGTGTTGAAGAAAACGGTATAGCCATAGCGATACTGCCGCCTAACAAGGTAATCGAAATGCGAATGCACGTGCTCAAATGCTTTTGGCAGACCGGGCTTTTCCTTGATTGCGTCTACCGCGAAATTAATGGTTGCGATTCCGGCATCGGCGAGACGGTCGGTTACCTCGGGACGAAGCAAACGGGCATTGGTGGCTAAATAGACCCAGAAGTCCTTTTTCGCGGCGTAGTAAATCACCTTGTGCACAAAATCGGGTCGCAGCAGCGGTTCTCCGCCGGTGGGGGCTAGTACGCGGCAAGGGGTTGATTCCAGCCAGTCGATGGCACGACGCGCAGTTTCCTCATTCATCCCCTTCACGCGATTGTCGTAGGACCAGCAGTAGTGGCAATCCAGATTGCATTTCCACTCGGTAAACAGATAGGCGATGATAGGCTGGAAATCTCCCGGCAGCATACGTGATTTTAGGTACGGTACCATCCACCCTCGCATGGTTTTAAGAATGCGAGAAACAGGCCAATGTCTTTTGCCTGTCCGTAATACCTGATCGTGAGCGGCAATGTCTGTCATGTCGAGCGCATGCAGCAGCTCTGGGTACTGCGGAAAGACGGGGGCTGGGAGTGTCAAAGGATCCTTTGGGGACTGGGGTGACGGACGCTGCGAAGGCTGCTGGAGAAGATTGTGTAATGGAACGTCGAGACGAAAAGATTGAGTAGGAACTGTAGGGAGCGTTTGTTCCATCGTGGACATGAACGAGAGACCTCTGCTTTTCACAAGATCACCGGGGGTTCTGGCTCTGCCGGCCCGCTAACGAATGACTAGTACCGACCTGATTCGTTCAGCTTCCCTCACCGTCGCCAGAGAGATGATCAAGAAGCTGTGGTATTCCTTGGTAACTCAACATTGGATACGTGAACGAACGGGACAGTTACATCGGCAGCGATAAAAATATTGGAATCGGAGCGCGGATTTCTATGCGTCCGATCGGGGTGTAGAAGCATCAAACCCTAGATCGAAAGCCGGTTATGAAAGACACCGGCATGGCTCTCTAGCGAGTATGCAAGTGCTAATGCCATCGAGAATTTCATGGCCAGTGCAGTGTTTCCGTCCGTGCTCCACCAAGATTACCGCTACCATCAACTCGGGTACGGCGGATTCTGGCGACGAAGCGAGCATGCAGTGAGCCGCGTACTCATCACGCGCTCGGATTCTTGCCAGAAACAACTCAACTATTCCGGACTCAGCGGCGGATTGACCGCGGCAGCGATTTCGACATACCGCTATCACTCGCAAAGTGAGCGAGGATTTGGAAACGCGGTGAGTGGCGGTGAGTGCATGGGGCTCGCCGATGGCTAGGGATGCGGTTACGTACATGAATTAAAGAGTTTTGGCCTGATCTTCGCAAGCGTTCAAAGAACCGCAAGCATGATCAGGCTGCTGATACTTAAGCGACAAACAGCGAGTTGAGGCTTCCGTGGGATGGAGTGCATTCAGGTCGTGGTTGAAGTTAACGTTGCCGGCTCTCGGTGGATTCGGCCTGCTCCTTTCGGCGTTCATTGATTCGTCGTTCGTCCCGCTTCCCCTAGTGACGGATTTAATCCTGATGGAGCTTTCCAGTCGCCACCCGGCGCGCATGCCGTATTACGTCGCGATGGCCGCACTTGGTTCGCTGGGGGGGTGCATCTGGATTTACTGGCTGGCTCGGAAAGGCGGGCAAGCCTACTACCGCAAGATGCAAGGGCATGCCCCGGGCAGGATTCGAAAGCTGATACAAGCCTATCCGATGGCGAGTATTCTTCTCCCCGCTGTTGCTCCATTCCCGGTGCCGTTCAAACCCTTTGTCATCGCACAAGGTGTTTTTCAAGTGCCCTTCGTAACATTTGTGATTGGCACCGTCGTTGGCCGTGGGTTGCTGTTCTTGTTCGAAGGCTTTCTGGGCGCGCGCTATGGCGTGGCGGCAAGGGAATTCATAGTGAGCCAGAAATGGGCTTCCATAGCTCTGGCCCTAGGACTCGTTGCGGTTTTCCTTGCAATCCGCCGCTTGCCGGTCTTCCGCCGGAGCGACGGTTCTCAAATGAACTGAAGCTCGCGAACGCGGCGTTCTAGCTCTCGCGCAATCTCATTCGCATCCTGGTCGGATGCAATGCGCACCGGAGCGCCAATCGTGACTTGCACGTGCCCCGGACGCGCCGAAATGCGCTCGTGTTGCTTCAGGTCGAATAGACCCCACAGATACATTGGAACAACAGGAATGTTCAACCGCTTGGCGAGGAGGCCAATGCCTGAGCGAAAAGGCAGCATGTTTCCATTCTCAGTCGTTTTGCCTTCTGGAAAAACCAAGACGTTCCAGCGACGGTCGGCTAGATCGCCCGCAAAGGCGAAGCTTCGCAGAAATCCTGATTGCTGCGGCAGTGGGAAAACATTGAAGAGACTTAACGCGAGAAGATATCTCAAACGTTCGAGCAAACGCTCGAAGAGACTTAGGCTGTTTGAGGGACGCCGCATTCTTGCAAGCCTCTCTCCGCCCATTGCGGTTGCAAGGCGGTTTCGAAATCGTGCCGGAAGCGCCGGCAGGATCCAGGCGATGTCGAGATAGGTGAGGTGATTGGAAATTACAAGGACCGGTCCGTGTAGTCCTTGGAGATTCTCGCGGCCGCGAATACGGGGAGCAGCGAGAAGATAGGTCGCGGGCCAAGCAAGCAAGTAATAGACAGCAAGGCGCGTAGCAGTGATGAGCCAATGTTGCGGCCAAGTAGGGTAGAGGTGCTGAATCGCAATAGACGTACCTTGTGCCAGGAGTTTCTCAAGTTGGCCGACCGTGGCGACGTCTTGAAACTGAGCCTCCGTCAGGTCCACCTGATGGCGCTCTTCGAGAACGCTCATGAGTTCGACGCGATCGAGGGAAGTAAGGTGTAGATCGGTTTCGAGATTGGCGTCCTTGGAGCTCAGTTGAATGGAGCGGCCGGTAATGCGGTTGATCAATCCGGCCAGAGCCGGAACGGAGGTATTTTCCATCGTGCCGCTCTTCCCATTTTGCACAATGTCGCGAATGCGAGGAAGAATAGGCTTTTCTGTCGGGGTCCTCGGGAAATCGGGCTCTGGCCAGACAAACCATTGGTGCATTTTCTGATACCCGGCCAGTGATTGATTGGCGGCTTCGATCACCGTGGCGGCGTCGCTGGCGGACCCGTTCAGCAAAAGTACGGCGCAAGGCTCGGCATTGCCATTTCTTTCGAGCCCGATGACGACGCAGTCTCGAACGCCGGGTTGTGCTCGGAGGGCTTTCTCGAGATCCTCCGGATAGATATTCATGCCAGCGGGAGTGACGATGACGTTTTTTCGCCGACCTTTAAAATATAAGCGGCCATTTTCATCCTTCTCCGCGACATCGCCCGTTCGGAACCAATCATCTGGTTCGGCTACTGAGAGAGTTTGGCCTTTATGACGATAGGCGGTGGCAACGTTCTCTCCACGTACGAGAATCTCGCCGTTGTGGTCGACACGCACCTCCATGCCTGGAAAGACTTTACCGATTGATCCTCGCGCGGAACGGAACGGATGATTCAGACTAATCAGCGAAGTAGTTTCTGTCATTCCATATCCCTGAATCACGGCGAATCCCAATCGATTCCAGAAAGTCTCCACCTGCTGCGGGAGTGCGGCTCCGCCAGAAATGAAGGCCCAGAATTTCCAGCCGAGACGCGCATGGATCCGGCGGAACCGCCACCAGCGGCGAAGAAAGTGCTGGCCGTCTGCCGCCGCGAAATCCCTCCGAAACTGATCTATTTCCCCATCGCGTTCCACATCACGTTCGATCTCACGTTCGAGAGATTCAATGAAACGAGGAACCGCGACAAGGACGGAGACCCGCTCTCGCCGGATCGTGTCCACGAGGTCCGCCGGCCTGAGGGAGTCGAGGAAAACAACAGTGCCCGCAAGCATCGGAGGAATGAACAGTCCGAGCATTTGGCCAAAGACATGACTGAGAGGAAGCAGGTTCAAGAAGCGCAGCGGATGAACAAGCTTTTCATGCCGGAGGTACTTCTGGACTTCGCTCTGCAGTCGCTCGATGTTGGCGAGCACATTGCCGTGCGAAATCACAACGCCACGAGGCTCAGCAGTGGTGCCCGAAGTAAAAATGATTTCTAGCGTGTCTTTACGCGAAAGCGATGGAGAGGGGAACGGAGAAGAATCTTGTCGGGCGGTGACTTCGAAAAGCGACTCCAAGGAGATGGACGAGATTGTTGCACATTCCTGGTGTACACGCGACCGAAAGATGAGCTTTGCATTTACTTCCCTGGCCACCCGGCAGGCGAACTCCAACGGGGAAGCGTGATCGATCGGCACGATGACAACGCCGCAAAGTACACATCCGAGAAACACGACAAGCCACTCCGCGGAGTTTTCGCCCCACAAGAGCGCTGCGTCACCCTTTGCGATGCCGCGGACCTCGAGTTCTCTGGCCAGGCGGTTTGCCTCTGCAACAATCCGCGCATAGGTCCAACTCTCCGTGCGATAGCCACGCCGCCGTCGCACAGCAATTTCGGCGCCGTGTGCCGAGTAGGTTTTAACGAAACTAAGGAGTGACTCCACGGGCATCTCGGACATCTATCTTCCCAGAAGTACGGGAGCCTCAGGCGAGTCAGGGCCCCACAATCTTTGATAGGGTTTGGCAGCCGTGGGATACACAGAAAAAGTCGTCGTGATTGGTGCGGGAATCTCCGGGCTGGCTTGCGCGTATCGACTCAAGCAACTGGGAATCCAGTGTCTCGTTCTCGAAGCCAAGGAGCGAGCCGGCGGCGTAATTGCGACGATCCGCCGAAACGGTTTCTTATTCGAGGTTGGACCCCAATGTCCGCGATTTCCGCCCTCGGTGTGGCGGCTGGTGCGCGACCTAAATCTGGATAGCAAATTTGTACCGGGTGATCCGAAAGCTAAGCGATATATTGTCCGGGACGGACGACTGCATGCAGCGCCATTCTCACCGAACGGGTTGATCACGACGCGTTTGGTCGGGCTTGGGTCTAAGTTCCGAATCCTCACCGAGGCTTTCGGTTCTTCGCGCCCTCCGCTCCGTGAGGAAAGCTTGGCCGAATTCGTCCAACGGAAGTTTGGCCTTGAAGTGTTGGATTACTTGGTGGACCCACTCATCTCCACGATTTTTTTTGGAGATGCGGCCAAGATGGGAATGGAAAGCGCTTTTCCGGCTTTAGTGGAATGGGAACGGAACCAGGGAAGCCTTATACGGGGGGCGATTCGAACACGCAAGTCCAAGCGAAACACAAATACGTCGAATGGTTCGTCTGCGCCCTCTCGTTCCAATGCAAAGCGCAGCACCTTACACGTCACTGACGCTCTGCCGTCGCTTGGCTCCTTCACCTCAGGGATGGCAACACTGGCGGAAAAACTCGCGGAGGAGCTTCAACCTGAGATTAGGTACAAAACGGAGATCCGATCAGTGGCGCCACTACAAAACGATAACGGCGCATCGAAAGCCGCCTGGGAATTAGGCTTGGCGAATGGGGAGAAAATCGCAACGGAAAATCTGGTGCTAGCCGTGCCAGCCTACGTCGCGGCGCAGTTTCTGGCAAACAACGTGCCGCAACTTTCTTGGCCTCTCCAGGCCATTGAGTACACTGCCATGTGCGCCGTGTCCTCGGCGTACAACCGTTCCCACGTGGCGCATTCGCTCGATGGATTCGGTTTCATGGTTCCGCGGCGCGAAGGGTTACAGACAATTTGCACCTTTTGGAATTCTTCCCTGTTTCCGCGGCGTGCGCCCGAAGGCAAGGTGTTAATAACTAGCTTTGCCAGGACCGAGATGACCGAGGAAGAGTGTGCGCAGACGGTAGAGTCGGAAAACGCTGGAACGTTGGGGATAACGGGTCGACCGCTGGACCGCGTCGTCTGGAAGGATTCACGGGCGCTGCCCCAGTATAACGTCGGGCATGCCCAGCGAGTATCAGAGATTGATGGCATTTTGCCCTCTCTTCCGAACTTATATCTCGCCGGTAACTTTCTCAGGGGCCGGTCGATAGGTGACTGCGTCGAAACCGCTTTCCGTGTCGCGTCGGATCTGCACAGGAACGTTCGAGGCAACGACATCTAAACCGTTTAGGGTTTTGAGGAGTTGTAGAGTTGATTCAAATAGTAGCTTGGCTCGCAGTCATTGCGTTACTTGGGGCGTTGGTAGGCGTCGTTTGCCAGACTCTAGGGACACGTAGAGACGCCAAGGCGTTTCCGCCGCCGGGTAGACTGGTCGACGTAGGAAGTCATCGACTCCATCTTTTTGAGTTGGGGCACGGCAGTCCAACGATCTTGTTCGAAGCGGGGCTCATGTCGACCGTATTGAGCTGGAGCGACTTGCAACGTGAGTTGTCCCATTCATTTCGCACCGTCAGCTATGACCGAGCAGGGTTAGGTTGGAGCGATTTGGGGCCAATGCCTCGCTCGGCTGACTGCATCGTCGACGAGCTGCATACCTTGCTGGAGCGAGCGGCCATACCTCCCCCTTACATACTTGTGGGTCATTCCTTCGGGGGTTTGACCATGCCTCTGTTTGCAGCGCGGTACCCAGAGGAAGTGGCCGGAATGGTGCTCGTCGATCCCGTCGCGCCGGCGGAATGGAATCCGCCTTCTGAACATGCTTGGAAGCTCACGCGCATCGGAGCCAAAGTGTGCCGGCGCGCGGCCTTCCTCTCACGCATTGGGCTCATTCGCTTCGTGGCTTTTCTTCTGACCACTAACGTTGCAAAGAAACCTGCAAGTCTTCTTGTGCGAGTGATTAGTCAAGGAGCGCCTGCCGAATCTGGGTCCGTTTCGAGCCCTTGGTTTTCTGCACTTCCCACAAATGAAAAAGCAATGGCATCGGTGTTCTGGGTTCAGCCGAAATTCGCGCTTACGATTGCTAGCCAACTCGAAAATCTGCCCGGCAGTGCGGAGCGTGTGGGGCAACTTGATACCTTTTGCGATAAGCCGGTGGCAATTCTGTCGGCGCGTACCGCACCAGAGGATCGGCGTAGAGAGCATGCGGCAACGGCCGAGCGCCTACCTCGCGGCGAACACATCTTAGCGGAGAACAGCAATCATTGGATCATGCAGGAGGAACCCGAGCTGGTAAAGAGCGCGATCGAGAGGGTGATTACATATTCGGAAAAGGTCGTGCCCAATCCGTTGTGAATAAATTGGCATGCCTGCGTCACCGACATGCCCACCGCGAAAGTTGGACCGTAGAATTCGCGTTGAATCCTGTACTGTTGTTGTCCGTTGCGTAGAAGCCGAATACTTCATTGTTCAAGTTCAGCCCGTAAGCCATGACCGTGAGGCCGTACTTCAACCTGTAGCTGCCTTGAGCGTCGAGTTGAAAGCTTGCGAATCGAGGATTTGAGCAGGAGCCTCGGGGGCGGTCGTGACCGTAGTCGGGAAGAGCGGGAGCACGATACGGAAGGCGGAACCGGCACCGAGTTGGCTTTCCACCTCGATCCGGCCTTTGTGGGTGTCGGCAATCCATCGCGCAATCGACAAGCCGAGTCCGGAGCCGGGCACCTCGCGAGAACGCACCCGGTCTGCGCGGAAAAAACGATCGAAGATACGCGGCAAATCCTCGCCAGCAATTCCTCCTCCGGTGTCCTCGATGTCGATGACTATCTCCCGCGACACAGCGGCCGACTGCAATTGCACAGATCCACCGGCGGGCGTGTATTTGAAAGCGTTGTCGAGGACCGCAACGAGCAAGCTCTCTATGGCGGCGGAATCCCCGTGCAGGAACAAAGGCTCGTCCGCAATGCGATACGAAAAGGACAGGTTTTTTGCTGCCGCCAAGACTGAAAACTGATGACCGATCTTCAGCAGCAACGGAGCGAGGTCCATCTCCGTGAACCGTAAGTTCGCTGCGCCGGCATCCGCCCGGGCCAGGGTTAGAAGCGCTTCGATAAGTTGCGTGGTCTCTTCCGAAACGCTCAGAATCCGGCCGAGAGACTCACAGTATTCGCGCTCCGTGCGGGTGCGACGCAGGGCAAGTTCCGCATGGGTGCGAATGAGTGACAGTGGCGTCCGGAGGTCATGCGACGCATTCGCCGTAAACTGCCGAATTCTTTTCACGGAGGATTCAATGCGCTCGAGCATGGCGTTCAGCGTCACGGTGAGCCGCTGCAGTTCGTCTGCAGCTTTCGGAACGTCGAGTCGCTGAGAAAGATTTTGTGGACCGATTTGCTCTGCAGACTGAATGATGCGATTCACAGGAGCCAGGGCTCTACCGCTGAGCCAATAGCCGAGCAGAGAAGCGAGGATGACGAGCAGCGGCAAAAAGCTCTTTTCAATCGCCCGAAAGCGGTCAAGTGCCTGATCGAACGGCTCAGTCGGAACGGCCGCCCAGATGCGGTATGGCCGGCCGTCAACTACGCTGCTTTGCAAAGCGACACGATATTGTTGGTGGTCCAGATTCGTGGTGAGGAACAGGATCACCTCACTTTGTGGCGTTGGAAGGGGAGACTGTGGGAGCAGGAACCGGGGTGAGCGAAAGACCCATGCGTTTTCTGTTTCCGCAACCTCGAAAATAGCCCCGTTCGCCCACAGTTGCGAAAGCTCGTTCAGCTCTTTCTCAACCTTTGGCTTTCCTTTAGAGGCCGACAGGGCCAGGACTCTCCGAACGATCTGCAGATTGCTGCGGGAGGCATCGTTAACGGTGGTTTCTATGCCGCGGCGAAATCCAAAATCACAAATCCAGAAAAAGGCAATGAAGGAAGCGGCGAGCACAACGAAATACAAAATCGTCAGCCGAGCGCGGATCGTAAGTTTCACTTAGGAATCACCGAATACCCAAAACCGCGGTGGGTTTGGAGCAGTTTCACGTCGGAATCGTGGTCGACCTTCTTGCGCAGCAGCCGCATGAAGGCATCCAAAGTGTTCTCCGTGACTTCGCGACCATGCCCCCATATCTTCATGAGGATTTCCTGACGAGAAACAACACGCCCGGAATTCCGCATCAACAGCTCCAAGAGACGGTATTCGGTATGCGAAAGGTGGATCTCTTTGCCCTTGCGGAACGCCCGCAACGAGCTGACGTCCAAAACCAGATCGGCAATTTCAAGCACATTTTTCCGGCGGCTCTCCCGACGCCGCGCCAATGCCCGGATTCGTGCCAGTAGTTCCAGGAACGAAAAAGGCTTCGTAAGATAGTCATCCGCGCCGGCATTCAACCCGCTGATGATGTCCGGCACGGAATCCCGTGCCGTGAGCATCAGGACCGGCGTTTCTGGCTCTCGATGACGCAACCGACGCGCCACTTCGAGCCCATTCATCTGCGGCAGCATGACGTCGAGCAGAATCACATCAAAAGCGGTTTCGTCGGACTTCTCGAGCGCAGAGCGGCCGTCGCGCGCCAGACTGATCTCGAATTGCTCCTCGCGAAGGCCCTTGGCAAGAAGCTGCGCCATCTCGGGCTCATCTTCGACGATTAATACGTGCATGGGTGAGATTCCCTGCGAGATGGTAATTTGCACTGTATGAATGGGTTGTTAACGCCGGATTACAAGGAGATGCATCGTGGGTGCGATCGCGCGCGCCGAATGAGCGTGTAGCGCACGGTTTCCTCGCCGAAATGCACCGCCAACATCAATCCGCAGCGGCGGGCAGAGCGGCCGGCGCTACAATCGTCGCCGAGTCCGGCTGGCTCCAAGCTTCTTTTCCGTCCTTGAACTCTAGCTTGTGCATAGTCACGGTCAACCGATTGTGGTCTACCTCGGCGATCAGGTAGTGATAATTGACACCACCGTCTTTATAGAGATCGCCCGCTTTGCGGGCGATAGGATAGGCATGCGCTCCTCCGCCACCGGTCACAAAGTAAGTGATCCCGCCATGCTCGTGGCGCTCGTAGTTGTGTACGTGACCGTTAAACACCACGATGCGCGCTCGCATGTGCGGTTGGCGATCTTCGAGAACCTTTGCCAGCGCTTGCTCGGTAGCGCGCGCAGAATGACCGCCCCCAAAGGCTTTGTCGTCCGAAGAACTCGTGTAGGGCGGGTGATGAAACACCAGGAAAACAAAATCCGTGGAAGAAGAAAGATGATCGAGTTGAGAGCGCAGCCAATCACTCTGCGGACCGGATACTTCGTCCAAGGCGCTATCCAGAACCAGCATCAACGAGTTGCCGAGGCGCACCGAATAGAAGCGGCTGTCCTGGAGTTCGGGAAACCGCGCGAAGTAGTTACTCAGAGCCGTGTGCAGATTGCCTTTCAAGTCGTGATTGCCAATGGCAGGATAAACGGGGATTTTGTGCTCGCGCCAGATGGCTGTCTCCGAATCCCACACCTGCCAGTCCTGGGGATTTTCGCCGAGGTAGACAACGTCACCGCCGATCGAAATAAAAGCTGGGTTCTCTTTGTCGATTGCGGCTACCAATGTGCGTCGAACCGCGGCATTGGCCGCCTCGGTGTCGGACGGATCGTGAAATCTTGTGTCGCCAAACACGACGAAACGGAAAGCCGGGGGAACTTTCAGCTCCAACGCCACATGATTATCTGCTGACGCAGATTTTTCTTGTGGATTTTCTGGCGAACAGGAAACCCCAAACGCCGCGACTAAGAAAAGAGCGAGGAAGGTATTATTCATGACCGAGAACATGGCTCCCTATAGAGTAGCCTGGCCATTCCATCGACAGGTTAATGAAATTTCAGATTATCCCGGATGCGTCCCCGCTCACGGGTTGGTCGGGTTGGTCGTTTGGTTCTCCGATTCAATCGCAGACTTGGTCACTTTCTCTGAGACCTGCGCGGGAGTTGGAAGTTGCGTGACGTCCCATCCTCCGCCGAGCGCCTCAATCAATTGGACAGACGTGGTCATGGACTGAGTGCGGAGCGTCGCGAGCTGCTGTTGGTCGGAAAGCAGCGTGGTCTGCGCCACCAAAACGTTCAGATACTGATCTACACCCGTTTCGTATCGTGCCAAGGCTAATTCAAGGTATTGTTTTGCAGACTGCACGGCCAGGTCCTGTTCTTCGATTTCTTTGGACATTATGCGTTCTGCCGCCATGTCGTCTTCCACTTGTTGAAACGCCGTAAGAACGGTCTGTCGGTATCCGGCCACATCCGCATTATAAGCAGCAACAAACTGGTTCACCGTGGCTCGCCTCAACCCGGCGTCAAAAATTGTTTCAGAAAGCGAGGGGCCGCCGGACCAGAACCGGCTGGGCCACGTCAGGATGTTCCTTAAATTGGAACTTTCGAATCCGGCCTCGGCGGTCAGAGTGAGATTCGGATAGTACGCCGCGGTTGCAATTCCAATCTGGGCATTCGCTGCGGCCATCGTGCGTTCGGAAGCAGCGATGTCCGGCCGGCGCTCCAATAATTGGGAAGGAACACCTACCGGAACTGGTGGCGGCGTTGCGGTTAGAGGTTTCACCGGAACGGAAAAAGTGGACGGCGTCGTCCCGATCAGAACGGCGATTGCATGTTCGAACTGCGCACGAGCAATCCCCAGATTGGTACTGGCGGCTTGCGCGTTCTGCAGTGCATTCTCAGCTTGAACGAGAGCGATGAGATCATCCACACCAGTTTCATAGCGGGCGCGAGACAGGTCTACCGTTCTTTTGTCCGCTTCAATGGTGTCGGCAAAAATCTTTTGCAAGGCATCCTGACCCTGCAGCTCAAAGTAAAACGACGCCAAGCTGGCTTGCTCGCTGAGTTTTATATTCTCCAGATCGGCGGCGCTGACTTGGGCGTTGTATTGGGACTCACGAACTGTATTCCGCACCCTGCCCCAGAGATCCGGCTCCCAGGACACTGTCGCGGGTAGAGTGAAAAGATTACTTGTTGCGCCCGAACTCGTACCCCCGCCACCGATCGTATTTTTCAGATTTCCTGAGCTGTGACTTCGCGAATAGGAAGGCGTGGTTCCTACGGTAGGATACAGTTGCGCGCGCGATTGTGCGACCAACGTGCGAGATTCCATAAAATTCTCAAAGGCTTGCTTGATGTTCTCGTTGTTAACGTTCAATTGCTCTTCCAGAGCATTTAGTTCCGGATCGTTGAAAATTTCCCACCATTTGCCATGAAGCATGGCGTCTTGCGGTTGCGCCACTTTCCACGGACCCGCATCGGGCGATTGCGTGGGCAGTTCCTTGTATGCCGGCGGCGGAGCCTGCACCGTGGCCGCGGGAGGATGATACTTCGGGCCGACCATGCAACCGGCGAGCAACAGCGCAGCGGTTGGTACCACGATGGCGATATTGCGGTGATTGTTATTCACAGTGGTTTCCATCCTCGCTAATCCGCGGCGGACGGGGCTGGCGTGTCCCCCGGATGAAAAGTATCGCGTTCTTTTCCAAGCGTCCGCAGACGCAGACGATCAAGGGTCAGATAAACAACCGGTGTGGTATAGAGAGTGAGGAGTTGGCTCATGATGAGGCCCCCAACGATGGTGATGCCGAGCGGGCGGCGCAACTCGGAACCTGTCCCGGTTCCAAACGCCAATGGCAGAGCGCCGAAAAGTGCCGCCATGGTGGTCATGAGAATCGGGCGGAAACGCAGCATACACGCTTCGAAGATAGCCTCTTCCGTTGTCTTGCCGCCTTCGCGTTCCGCTTGCAAAGCAAAATCGATCATCATGATGGCATTTTTCTTGACGATACCGATAAGCAGTACGATTCCGATGATGGAGATGACATTCAGGTCTTGCTTGAAGAGCATGAGAGCCAGCATAGCGCCGACACTGGCGGAAGGCAGCGTGGAGATGATGGTAAGCGGATGCACCAGGCTTTCATACAAAATTCCGAGAACAATGTAGACAGCCAAAAGCGCCGTCAAAACCAGAATAGGTTCCGAGCTAAGCGATTGCTGGTACGCCAGCAGGGTACCCGCGAAAAATCCACGCACGGTGGTTGGCACACCCATGCGCGCCTTCAGTTGCTCAACGGCCAATGTGGCTTCGCTGAGGGAAACGCCGGGCGCCAGATTGAAAGAGACGGTGACCGAGGGAAACAAGCTGGTATGGTTGATCGCCAAAGGAATGGTATTTGCCTGGTTTGTCGATATCGCACCGAGTGGAACGTTTCCCGTGGCTGTTACATTGCGGCTGCCGGTCGGATGGTAATAGACATTCGCCAGCTGTTCGGGAGTCTGAGAATACATCGGGTCTACTTCCAACACGACGTAGTACTGGTTCAATTGGGTATAAATAATCGAGACTTCGGCTTGGCCAAAGGAATTGTAAATTTCGCTGTCCAGTGAACTGCTGGTCTGACCGAGTTTTGCGGCGGTCACACGATCGTAATTAAGTAAAACGTCCAGGCCGCCATTCTGTTGGTCCGTATTCACGTCCTGGAGGCCGGGAAGCTTTCTCATCTCCGTCAGCAACCGCGGCCCCCAGGTCTGAAGATCCGCGACATTGTCGGCTTGAATGGTGTACTGGTAAAGCGCGGAAGAATTGCGTCCTCCGATGCGCAAGTCTTGTGCCGCTTGCATGAAAACGGAAGCGGCCACCAGCTTGTTCAGCTGAGGACGGAGCCGGTTGATAATCTGTGGCGCGCCAATTTTTCGTTCGTTGAGCGGCTTCAGCGCGATAAAGACAAATCCAGCATTCGTCGCGCCCTGGCCGCCCGTAAAGACAATGAGGTTCTGAACCGCCGGATCCTTCTGGATCACCGCGGTAATCTTCTTGATCGAATCGTTCATGGTGGCGAACGACGCATCTTGCGGTCCTTGAACGCCGCCCGCCAGAACACCCGTGTCCTGCTGCGGGAAAAAGCCTTTGGGAATTTTGAGGACGATCACAACGTTCAAGACTACAGTCAGGAACAGTACCGTCAGGGTGAGAACGGAATTATCCAAAACCCAATGCAGTGTCGACCGATATAAGGAAAGTATTCGCTCGAAGAACCTCTCGGTGGCCATGTAAAGACGGCCGTGCTTCTCCTCGCGGCGGTGTTTCAGCAAATGGGCGCACATCATGGGAGTAGTGGTGAGCGAAATAGCCATCGACACGAGAATGGCAGTGGAGAGGGTGATGGCAAATTCCCGGAACAAGCGACCGACAATCCCTCCCATCAGGAGCAGCGGAATAAAAACCGCGATGAGGGAAATGCTGATGGAAAAAACCGTAAACCCAATTTCCTTTGCGCCTTTGAGGGCAGCGGCGAAGGGTTCCATGCCGGCTTCGAGATGGCGGGTAATATTTTCCATGACCACAATCGCATCATCCACCACGAAACCGGTGGCGATCGTCAAAGCCATCAACGACAAATTGTCGAGGCTGTAGCCACAGAGATACATCACCGCAAAAGTGCCGATGAGAGATACGGGAACAGCCACTGCGGGAATCAGGGTAGCCCGGCCATTGCGCAAGAAGACAAAGACAACAATGATGACCAGGATGATTGAGAAGGTCAGGGTGCGCTCGACATCCTGCACCGAAGCACGAATGGTGGTGGTGCGGTCGAGCATGATGGTGGTCGTCATGCCCTTGGGGATGGAAGCCTCGATTCCGGGCAACTCGCTGCGGATGCGATCGACCGTTTCAATGATATTGGCGCCGGGCTGCCGGAAAATGATGACCAACGCGGCGCGCTTGCCGTTCAAATATCCGGCGACCCGGACATTTTGCACGGAATCGACCACGTCGGCGACATCGGAAAGATGAACGGCCGCGCCATTGTTGTAGCCGACGATAAGTGGTTTGTAGTCTTCGGCGTGCGAAATCTGGTCGTTCGCAACAATGTCGGCAGTGAAATTTCCATCGGTAATCTGGCCCTTGGCGAGATCTGCGTTTTGCAAACTGAGCACCGACTGTAACTTCGCCATGGTTAAGCCCATGCTATACAGTTTCGTGGGGTTGACTTCGACTCGCACGGACGGCAATGCACCGCCACCGACGGTGACTTGGCCAACGCCCTGAATTTGCGAAAGCTTTTGCTCCACGACGGTGGACCCTTCGTCGTAAAGTTTATCCGGTCCGTATTTATCTGAAGTCAGCCCGATAATCATGATGGGGGAGTCCGCGGGGTTGACCTTTCGGTAGGTGGGATTGGAAGGAAGATTTGCTGGCAGATAGGTGCGCGCCGCATTGATCGCCGCTTCGACGTCTCGGGCCGCCCCATCGATGTTGCGACTCAGATCGAATTGGATGGTGATCGCAGTCGCACCCAGGCTGCTGGCCGAAGTCATCTCGGTCACACCGGCGATATGCCCAAACTGGCGCTCCAACGGAGTCGCAACGGATGACGCCATGATCTCCGCGCTGGCCCCCGGCAAGCTGGCCCCTACTGAAATCGTAGGAAAGTCGACCTGGGGCAAAGGAGAAACAGGGAGCACCTTGAACGCAATTGCGCCGGCGATGGCGATCGCTGTTGTCAGCAAGGTGGTTGCCACCGGCCGGTGAATGAATGGCTCGGAGACGTTCATGCTTGTCCCGAAGGTTGCGGCTCGGCGCCCGGGAGCGTTCCTTTGTGACCCCACGACAACCGCCGCGCCAGATTGTCGAAGAAAATATAGATCACCGGCGTCGTGTACAGGGTCAGCACCTGGCTCACCAGGAGCCCTCCAACCATGGCGATGCCGAGCGGCCGGCGGAGCTCGGACCCGATACCTCGTCCAAGCGCGAGAGGGAGTCCGCCAAGCAGTGCAGCCATCGTCGTCATCATGATCGGGACGAAAGCGCAATAGACACGCTTCGTAGATTGCATCGGTGGCGGTCTTGCCATGATGGCGCTCCGCTTCCAATGCGAAGTCGACCATCATGATGCCGTTCTTCTTCACAATACCAATCAGCAGCACGAGACCGATAATTGCCACAACGCTCAAATCCTGGTGAAACAAGATCAGGGCAAGAAATGCTCCGACACCCGCAGAAGGAAGAGTGGACAGAATCGTGATTGGGTGGATGAAGCTCTCATACAGCACACCGAGGACGATGTACACGGTCACCAATGCAGCGAGGATCAACAGAGGCATATTGGATAGAGAGTTGCGGAATGACGCCGCTGTGCCCTGAAAATCGGCCTGTACGCTCTTTGGCATATGCAGGTCCCCCTGTACTTTCGTAACTGCCGAAATGGCACCGCCGAGCGCGGCATTGGACGCCAAATTAAATGAGACGGTGATTGCTGGAAACTGGCCCTGGTGGGCAATCGAAAGCGGTTCGGTAGCCGTGGCAAAATGCGAGATCGCCCCAAGCGGCACGGCGCCGTTCGTCGTCGAGCTTGTGCTTCCCGCGGACGTGCTGCCTTTGCTGGAGGTGGCTGTACTGGTACTGGAAGTCAAGGCATTCACCGGCGGGTTCAGCGTATCTGCCGTGGGTGTATACATGGCCGTAGTCGTCAGGGCGTTGGAGCCTGCGGACGTCGAACCATTACCGCTGGAGCTCGCCGCGGCGCCACTGGTTCCCTGGGCGGAGTTTGAGCGAATGTAGAGTTTGTTCAACTTGTCAGGATCCAGCTGAAACTGCGGTTGGCACTCGAGGATCACGTGATATTGATTCAACTGCGTGTACATGGTGTTGATCTGCCGCTGACCAAAGGCGTCGTACAGCGTGTTGTCAATCGTGGTTGGAGCGATGCCGAGGCGCGAGGCCGTCGGGCGGTCGATAACTAGAGAAACGGCTAGACCGCCGGGTTGTTGGTCCGTCGCGACGTCTTCCAGTTCCGGCAATTGCTTTAATTTGGCAACGAATCGATTTGTCCATTCGTTCAATTCGACAGGATCGGCATCCTCGAGCGCGTACTGATATTGCGTGCGACTGACGCGGTCATCCACCGTGATGTTTTGCACCGGCTGCATATACAACTGAATGCCTTCCACATCCTTGAGTTTGGTCTGCAGCCGGCGGATCACGTCAGAAGCGCTCAGGTCCCTGTCTTCGAGCGGCTTCAGGTTGATGGACATTCTCCCGCTGTTGGTGGTGATGTTCATGCCATCTGCGCCGATAAAGGACGACAGACTCTCGACCGCAGGATCCTCGAGAATAATATCCGCGAGTTGCTGCTGCTTTTGCGCCATGGCCTTGGGACCAATTGTCGGCGTCGCTTGAGAGATGCCTTGAATCACTCCGGTGTCTTGCACAGGGAAAAAACCCTTGGGAATGATGATGTACAGGAAAATTGTGAGCGCCAGCGTTGCGACCGCCACAAACAGGGTGATCGTCTGATAGCGGAGCACAAACTTCAGCGTGCGCCCATAGAAATTGATCATGCCGTTAAACATTCGCTCCGAAGCTCGGTAGAAACGGCCCTGCTGTTCTTCGGGATTGTGTCTCAGAATGCGCGAGGCCATCATGGGCGTAAGCGTCAGCGAAACAACCGCGGAAACCACGATCGTCACCGCCAGAGTCACAGCGAATTCGCGGAACAACCTCCCCACCACATCCCCCATGAACAGTAGGGGTATGAGAACGGCGATGAGGGACACCGTCAGTGACAAAATCGTGAAACCAATCTGCTCCGCGCCTTTCAGGGCCGCCTGCATCGGCGGATCGCCGGCTTCCAGATAACGCGAGATGTTTTCGACCATTACGATGGCGTCGTCAACCACGAAACCAGTCGAAATGGTGAGCGCCATCAGCGACAGGTTATCCAGGCTGTAGCCCAGCGCGTACATCGCCGCGAAGGTGCCAATCAGGGAGAGTGGCACCGCGACGCTCGGAATAATTGTCGAATAAAGATTCCGCAGGAACAGAAACATCACCATAACGACCAACGCAACCGTCAGCATCAACTCAAATTCCACGTCCTGAACCGAGGCTTGAATCGGTGTGGTCAGGTCGGTAAGGATGGTGATGTCAATTCCTGTGGGAAGATTACTTTGGAGTTGCGGCAGCAGCGCTTTGATGCGCTTTACCACGCTGATCGTATTGGCGCCGGGCTGGCGCTGCACGTTCACGATGACGGCAGGAGTTTTGTTCATCCATGCGGCGAGATTATTGTTCTCCACACCGTCGACAATCTGCGCCACGTCGGTCAGCATCACCGGCGCGCCATTCCGGTAAGCGACCACCACCTTCCGGTAATCCTTGCTGGTTACGAGCTGATCGTTGGCGTCGATCTGGTAGTCCTGATGTTCTCCGTCAAAATTTCCCTTGGCGGCGTTGACGCTGGCTTGCGTTACCGCAGTGCGCAGATCCTCCAGGTTGATTCCGTAGGAGGAAAGCGCCGCTGGATTGGCTTGAATGCGGACGGCGGGTTTCTGGCCGCCGCTGATGCTGACCAGCCCAACGCCGCTCAACTGAGAAATTTTCGGCGCTAGCCTCGTGTCAACAAGATCTTCCACCTGGGACAATGGAATGGAACTGGACGTCACGCCTAACGTGAGCACAGGCGCATCGGCAGGATTTGTTTTGTTATAAATCGGTGGCGCGGGAAGGTTCGCGGGCAAATAGGTCTGGGAAGCGTTGATGGCGGATTGGACTTCTTCTTCGGCGACGTCGATGGACAGGGTGAGGGTGAACTGCAGCACGATGACCGAGTTGCCGCCCGCACTGCTCGATGTCATCTGATTCAATCCCTGCAACTGGCCGAATTGCCGCTCGAGCGGCGCCGTGACCGTTGTGGCCACCACCTCCGGGCTCGCACCCGGGTAAAAGGTCAGGACCTGGATCGTTGGGTAGTCGACTTGCGGCAATGCAGAGACCGGCAACTGCGTGTAGCAGACAATCCCCACCAACAGAATCGCTGCCATGAGCAACGCCGTTGCGACCGGTCTCTGAATAAACGGTGTGGACGGACTCAAGGAGAGGTGCTCCCAGCAGCGTTAGCAGCAGTATTTTTGGGGGCGGAGGTAGGATTATTGGAAACGGAAACCTGTGATTTATCTTGCAGCTTGTCGAAGCTGCTCGTCGCCACCACGTCGCCAGGATTTAGGCCGGTAACCTGCGTCATTCCTCGGTCGGTAACCGCCGATTCAATATTGCGCATGTGCGCAACGTTCTCCTGGATAAGAAAAACAAATGCGACTTTCCCGTTGTGCTGAATCGCCGAAGAAGGGATCAAAGTGGCGCCGCGAATGGTGTTGACGAGCAGCCGGATATTGACGAATTCATTCGGAAAGAGTTCCGCGCTCTTGTTGCTGAAGGAAGCCCGAGCCTTCACCGTTCCTGTTGTCGTATCGATCTGGTTGTCGAGTGTCATGAGCGTTCCGGTGGTTATCTTGTTCACTCCAGCGCGATCGAAGGCATCCGCGCCGAGCTTGGCATTCTGGCGAAGTTGCTGCTGTACTTTGCCAAGATCATCTTCGGCGATGGTGAAGATCACGGTAATGGGCTGAACCTGGGCAACGACCACCAGGGTCGTCGTTCCACTGGATTGCACCACGTTTCCCGGGTCCACCAATCGAAGACCGACCCTGCCGTCGATCGGAGAAGCAATGTGGCAAAAGCCTACCTGGACCTTGTCAAACGCCACGGTGCCCTCATCGAGCTTTACCGTGCCTTCGTCCTGCAAAACGATTTTTTCCTGGTCATCGAGGGTCTGCTTGGGAATGGCCTTCCGTGCCCAGGCATCCTTGTAGCGTTCCAGATCCATCTTGGCCTGCGCCAGGACGTTCTCGTCCCGCTCCAGGGTGCCCTGGGCCTGCAGCAAGGTAGCTTCGTACGGCCGTGAATCGATATCGATCAGCGGATCGCCTTTGCGGACCACCTGCCCTTCCCTGTAATGCACGGCGGTGACGATTCCATTCACCTGGCTTGTAATCGAAGAAGTAAAGACCGGTGTGACGGTTCCAATCGAGTCGAGGTAGTTGCCGATATCACCCTTCTTCGCCGTAGCTGTCGTCAGCGCGACCGGTCCACCGCCACCTCTCGGCCCTCGTGCGGTTGTCGTGGTGTCATGCCGCTGCAATACCAGCATGAAGCCAACAGCGAAAATCAACAGCAGCGCGAGCCATACGACGATGCGGACGGCTTTGCTCCGGGTGGGAGGAGAACCGTGTCTTTGATATTCCGCCTCATTGGGCAAAGGTGCATTTTGATCAGTCGACAAGTGGATTTTTCCTTGGCGTAGACTCTACAGCCGGACCCGGTTGCCGAATGTCCGTATAGTATGGACGGATTCCGACCCACTTTTGGATACAACGCAGGCAGTTACGGTTTCGGTTCGGTGTTCGCATTTATCCGCTCGAAATCAGCGATAGAAATTCTATTCGTCTAGGTGTACTAACTGCAATTGGGCACATCAAATGCTCACGTGCCGCATTCAAAGCCTTTCGTATCGGCATGTGGAGGCGCAATGGCCATGCTACCGACGGCCGTTTTCCCGTGGTGCGCCTTTATTCTCTGCTTCCTTCTCGCTATCCCTTTTCCCGTGCCTGGCTCCGCTCGACGTCCGAGACTAAATGTAAGAGTCCACGGTCCTTCTGGCGCAAAGGACCATTGGTGGAAGCACGCCGTCATTTACGAAGTCTATCCGCGGAGCTTTCAGGATTCGAATGGTGATGGAGTCGGGGATTTGAATGGCATCACTTCCCGCCTGGGCTACCTTCAGGATTTGGGAATCGACGCGATCTGGATTACTCCGATGTATCCTTCGCCGCAGGTCGATTTTGGCTATGACATTTCCGATTACGAAGCGATCGACCCGCAATACGGCACGATGGCCGACTTTGACCGGCTGATTGCCGAGGCGAAAAAGCGCCGCATCCGGGTCATCCTGGATTTCGTTCCGAATCACACTTCCGACCAGCATCCCTGGTTTCAGGCCTCTCGTTCTTCACGCAACAATCCGAGGCGCGACTGGTATATCTGGCGTGACGGCAAGGATCCAGGGCAGCCTCCCAATAATTGGCTTTCCTGGTTCGGCCATTCTGCTTGGACCTTTGATCCAACCACCGGACAGTATTACTACCATTTTTTTTATCCGCAGCAGCCCGATCTCAACTGGCGCAATCCCGAAGTCCGTACCGCCATGTTCAACGTTTTGCGTTTCTGGCTCAAACGTGGCGTGGATGGCTTTCGACTGGATGCGGTTTCACGCCTATTTGAGGATCCGGATTTGAAGGATGATCCGATTCTTCCCGGCACCGACGCCTACGGGGACCCTAACATTCAGCACAAATACACGGACAATCTTCCCGAAGTTCATGAAATTCTTCGCGATTTCCGCAAAGTCGTCTCAGCATTCCCGGGCGACCCTGTGCTTATCAGTGAGGCCGACGAACCCAACATTTCAGAGCTCAGCAAAATGTATGGAGCCCACGGAGACGAAATTCAATTGCCCATGGACTTTCAGATCGCGGACATCAATCAGCTCTCCGCGTCCAGCTTCCGCAAGCTTTTCGAAGAGATAGAGCACAATCCAGTCTCCGGCCAACCCTACGTTTTTTTCAGCAATCACGACCAGCCCCGCCAGTGGGACCGCTACGGCGACGGTATGCATAACGAGGAGATTGCTCGAGTGATGGCTACACTGCTTTTGACCACGCAAGCCACCCCGCAACTGTATTACGGCGAGGAGATCGGAATGCGCACCACGCCGCCGTTGCGAAAGGAAGACGTTCGTGATCCGATCGGCAAGCTCGGCTGGCCGGAGGAGAAAGGCCGTGACGGCGAACGAACTCCGATGCAATGGGACCGTTCCAAGAACGCGGGATTTACGACCGGAACGCCCTGGCTGCCCGTTCCGGAAAGCGCCGGCCGCTACAACGTTGCCGCGGAGCAGCGCGACCCGGAATCCTTGCTCAATTTCTACAAGCGGCTGATTGCTCTCCGTCGCTTGCGCCCAGCTCTCCGTATTGGCACGTACGCGGCCCTTAATTCAGACGATGAGAATGTTTTCAGCTATCTGAGAAAAACTCTGGATGATCATCACGCGATCATTGTCGCGATCAATATGACCGGGTCGGCGCACTCCATCTCTTTCGACTTCGGCTCAATCGGTTATCCAGGGTCAACTCTACAAGCTCTTCTGGTCTCGCCATCCCGTCCGCTCGACACAGAATCGCCGAAACAGTTGCAACTAGCGCCTTACGGAATTTTCATGGGCGAAATTGTCCAACATAAATGAGTTTTGGACACAAAGGTACAGCCCGAGGAGGGGCAATCAAGAATTTTTGCTTTTGTTTTGCAGCTTAGAAGTGCAGCACAACCCCGCCGACGACTTGCAAATTATTCTGGGTCTGGCTGAAATAGGTCGTGTATACCCAATCCGCTTCGCCCCGCAGCGAAAGCCGCGCATGCACGCGAAAATCCACGCCGCCTCCGGCGAGCGCCAGCAACGCGCTTCTTCCTCCATACGCCGTCTGCGGCTGGAGGTGGCTCCCGCCAACTTGCGCGTGTCCAAAGGGCTCCCAGCGTGCGCGTCTTCCCCCGATCCGGATGCCTCCCGCTCCCGCAAAGATCTTTGCGTGGCTGTTCGTGTTGAATTCCGTGGGTCCGAATCCTGTGATCACGCTCCCTTCGACCGCAAACCAAGTATTGGTGAAGTAACTCAGCGTGGTATTCAATCCCACCATGTTCGCGTCAAAGGCCCTCGACTGGAAGTGCATGTACTCGACTCCCACTCCCAGCTGCCAACGGTAATCGTCCCGGTCTCCAAAAAGAACGTATTTCGGTTTTGCCGCCGGTTCAGCCGGCGCAGGTATTGCGCTCGCCGGCGCACTCGCATCCGGCACAAAATTCGACAAGGCCAAAGTGCCCTCGGTGCTCGTTGCTGCGATTCCGGTCTGAGCCTCCGGGCTCGAACTCGCATTGGTTTGCGTCTTCGACGCGTTCTCCTGCGCTCTCACTCCGCAGGCCATCCCCGCGGCCAGCAATATTCCCATCAGTGCCTTCTTCATAGGCTTTCCCCTTTATTCTCCAGTCAGCGCTCTGGCCCGTTCTCCAAGGGTAATGAATCTTAACCCGTTTGAAGAAAATTTATCTTCAAAGAAGTGCCGAGGCGGGTAACGGCTCAACGGGATAGCCATACTATAGCGTGCTTTTGGCCGTGCGCGGGCGGATATCTACGGCTTTTGACTCACGGACCGATCCGTCTGCGTTGTGGGAAAACCGATTTTAGGGGACGACGTGATAGTTGTGGATTCCGGCTCCGAGCGAAACGCTGGCGCTCGCTGCCTGCGGTACCCACCAAGCTTTGCGCACCCACGGAAGTTTGTTTCTCATCATTCGGCGTCCCACAAAATCCATGAGTAATGGCGTGACTTGAGTCGTGGCGTAAATGGCGCCAGAATTTGCAAACGGCCGCTGCAGCGGATCTCCTTCCACGCCATAGCCGCCGCCAATCACACGCCTCGTAGTCCATGCATCGAACGCCGCCGTGCCATGGCCCAACATCATGAGGCCGTACCAAGCCTTCTTCTGTCTTGCAGTCTCGTAGGATTCGGTGATCGCCGGTTTCACCGGACCGTGGAATGCCGGTTCAATTGCTATTTCTCCGGCTGCGCCAGGTTCGAGATCCGATTTCGATCCAGAATCTGCCGTTGTCTTCGGCCTTGGAGCGTCGGGCTTGGGGGGTTCCCGTTCTGCGTTTCGATTCGAAGTCGCTAAAGTATTCGTCTCAATTACGGTAGGGGTCGTCGGAGAGGAGTTGCCGGAAACGGTGTTGCAGCAAAACAACAAAAGCGCGGTGAGGACCAATGTCCACCTCAGTCATTGCAGGCCGGGGGAAGGGTCCGGGGAAAACTGCAACTGCATGAACTTTACTGGACACCCGTACAGGTGTCACTGGCCCAATGGTCCCGCTTTCGGTAGTACTGATTTACCTGCTTTCCTCTGCAGCCCACCTGCGTCGCAGGAACTGCTATAATCCCGCGCGACAGCTTTTCCTTACTGGCAGAGGCAAAAATGCCCGGTTCCGGTTCCGACTCCTCTTCTGCGAAGCGCGCGAAGCAGCCACAACCCGGCCCGAAGCCCCCGCAGTTCATCGTGATCGAAGGGCCACTGCGCGTCGGCAAAACCACCCTTGCGCGCATGCTTGCGGAACGCCTTCACGCGCGCCGCATCTACGATTGCGAGGACAACCCCTTTCTGGCCGATTTCTATGCAGAAAAGCGCGGCGTAGCCTTCCACGCTCAGCTGTATTTTCTGATGGAACGCCAGAAGCGGATCCGCGAAGCTCTTTCCGGCGACACACCCGGCCCAGTGATTTCGGATTTTTTGATGGAAAAGGACCGCATCTTCGCCAATCTCAACCTCGACGATTCGGAGTTAAAGCTCTATGAGCGTTACTATGAGGCTCTCACCCTCGAACTTCCTCAACCCGATCTCGTGATCTATCTGCAAGCCAAGCCGGACGTGCTGCGTGCCCGCATTGCCAAGAAGAAAGCGCCTGAGGAAATGCAGATTTCTTCGGATTACATCGAGGAAGTGTCCCGCGCTTACGAACATTTCTTTTTCCGCTATGAAGGTGCGGATCTGCTGGTCATCGACACTTCTGAAATCGATTTCGTGGAACGGAGCGAAGACCTCCAGCAACTCCTACGCCGGCTTCAAGAGCCTGTGAAGGGTACGCAGTATTTCCTCCCGCTCGGCGGCACAGACTAAATCGTGCGCCGGTTTACTCCCTGCACGTATTTCCCTTCTTCTCTAATCTGAACTAAAGTCCACTCGGCGTGTTTTAGCCTTTTTTTAGGAGATCAGCCATGGACCGTTGGACGCGACGCAAATTCTTTGCCACCACTTTGGCCGGCAGCGCGGTTGCCGGCGTCACAAATCTGTTTAGCAGGCCTTTGCCGGTAACCGCAGGCCCTGGGGCCGCTGCGGCCGCGAAACGTCCCCTCATGATTTCGGCCGCAAACGGTGTCCGTGCCCTCGACAAAGGCATGGATATTCTTAAGTCCGGTGGAGACACTCTCGACGCCGTCGTCGCGGCAGTCACCGTCGTCGAAGACGATCCCAATGACCATTCCGTCGGTTACGGAGGGCTTCCCAACGAAGAAGGGGTCGTCGAACTCGACGCCTGCGTCATGCACGGCCCTACGCGTCGTGGCGGCAGTGTGGCGTCCGTGCAGCGCATCAAGAATGTCGCTCGTCTGGCCAAAACCGTCATGGAGCGCACCAATCACGTGATGATCGTAGGCGACGGCGCTCGCCGCTTCGGGGTGGATGAGGGCTTCGAGGAGATGAATCTGCTCACCGATGCTTCGCGTAAGATCTGGCTCGCCTGGAAAGCGCGCACCAGTTTCAACTGGCGTCCCGGGATCGACAGTCCGGAATGGAAAGAGGCGGTCTCGCGAATCTTTGATAACGATCCGAAACAAATCGCGTACGCCATGCAGGTCATCAAACACCCGCCTACGGGTACCATCAATTGCCTCGCCGTGAACCAGAAGGGCGAAATCAGCGGCACGACTACCACTTCTGGCCTGGCCTGGAAGATTCCGGGCCGCGTGGGAGACTCACCGATCATCGGCGCCGGACTTTTTGTTGACGGGGACGTGGGCGCGGCTGGTTCCACGGGCAAAGGGGAAGAAAACATCAAGATTTGCGGCGGCCACACGGTAGTCGAGATGATGCGCAAAGGTATGAAGCCGGCTGATGCTTGCCTCGAAGCGCTCGGCCGCGTCGCGCGCAATTACAACGGCGACAAAAAGAAGCTCGGCACCTTCCACCTCTATTACTACGCTCTTAACACGGACGGCGAATATGGCAGCGCGTCACTTTGGAAAAATGGCTATCAGGCTGCCAAAGGCGCGCAATTCGCCGTGCACGACGGCACCGAAGGGCGCCTGGAAGCCTGCAAGAGCCTTTACGATGAGAACGGCCACGAAGAAGACTGATTTGGAGGCAATGCTTCTGTTGTAATCTGTCCGGTAATGGACCAAGTCAACGTTTTGATCATCGGCGGCGGTGTTGTCGGGTGCGCGGTTGCGGAAGCTCTGTCCCGTCGCGGGCAGGAGATCTTTCTCGTCGAACAGTTTCCGAAGTTCGGAATGTCCACCAGTACGCGCAACAGCGGCGTCGTTCATTCGGGCATTTACTACCCTACGAATTCGTGGAAAGCCAAGCATTGCGTGGAAGGAAATCGGCTGACCATAGAATTTTGCACGAAAAATAACGTTCCTTATCGGATTACGGGCAAGCTCGTCGTCGCGAAATCGAAGGAAGAAGAACCTCAACTCCTGGCCCTTCTGAAAAAAGGACAGGAAAACGGTGTAGCAGGGCTGCGCATTATTCAAGAAGCAGAAATTCGTGCAAGGGAACCCCATGTACGTGGCTATTCCGCGCTACTCGTGCCCTCGACAGGTATTTGTTCCGCCGAGGAACTCGTCCACGCCTACGCTCGCCTTGCCGAACAACAAGGCGCCAATTTACTCGCGCGCGCCAAGGTCGAACGTCTGGAACCGCACAAGGATTGCGTGCGCGTCGCGCTTCGCGTCGGGGATGAGGAGCAATCGGAAATCGAAACTGTCGAAGCCCGCTGCGTGATCAACGCCGCCGGCCTTCATGCGGATGAGGTCGCTAATCTCCTCGGCCCTCGCCCCTGGACCATTTATCCTGTGCGTGGCGAATATTGCGAAATTCGCGGGCCTCGCGCCGAACTCGTTCAGAGTCTCGTTTATCCTCTGCCGCACACGGATGGTCTTTCCCTTGGTCTGCACTTCACCAAGACTCTCTGGGGCACGCTGCTTCTTGGTCCCACGGCCAAGTATGTTGATCGCAAGGATAATTACGAGCGAGACCGTATCGCCATTCCTGAATTTGCCGAGGACGTCAAGCACATGGTTCCCGAAATCGAGGAACGCGATCTACAACTTGCGTACTCGGGATTACGCCCGAAGCTCGTTCCTCCCTCAGGCAAGGGCATCGCCGATTTTGTCATCGAACCCGATCGAGAATTCCCGCGGGTCATTCAGTTGGTGGGAATCGAGTCACCCGGATTGACCGCTGCGCCCGCCATCGCAAAACATGTTTCATCGATGGTCGAACAAATCCTGAACTAGCTCATGGATTCGACTACGATTCGCACAAAATTCTTTTTGCCCAACCTCACCTCATATGCAGCGGCGCGGTCCGCATCAAGCTTGACTACGGGGTCCTGGATTGTTTGACCGTTGATCTCAAATCCCTTCTGCTTGATAAGACGTTCAGCCTCCGACGTGGAGCTGACCAGCTCAAGTGCAGCCAGAATCTTAGACCACTTCTCGAAATTACCGGCGAGAGGAATCCTAATCGCCTCGACAACATTGGGGCTTTCGCGTCGCGACGTTATCAATCCACCCGGAGTACGCCTAAGGTGGATTTCCCTCATCTCTTCCGGTGCTTGACGATCGCGGAACACCCGCTGAAAATTCTCTGCCGCCTTCCGTCCCGCATCGGCTCCCTGAAAATCGCTCACCACCTCTTCCGCCAGCCGCATCTTGGCGTCCATCGGATGTAGCTTCCCGCTCGACACTTCTTTCTTCAGCCCATCAATCTCTTGGGGCGTCCGGTCCGTCACCAATTCGTAGTACGACCACATCAGCTCGTCCGGAATCGACATCATTTTCCCAAACATCTCACCCGGCGCTTCGGTAATCCCCACGTAATTGCCTAGGCTCTTGGACATCTTCCGCTCGCCGTCCAACCCGACGAGGATCGGCATGGTGACTACGACCTGCGGCGGCAAGCGGTACTCGCGCTGGATCTCCCGGTGCACCAAAATGTTGAATTTCTGCTCTGTCGCACCCAACTCGACGTCCGATTCCAACATCACCGCGTCGTAAGCCGTCAGCAACGGATAGAGTAGCTCATGCACGGCGATCGGCAGGTTTTTCTCCAGGCGCGAACGAAAATCTTCGCGTTCGAGCATGCGCGCCAGCCGGTAATGCCCGCACAACCGCACCACGTCGTAGCTGGACATCTTTCCCAGCCATTCGCTGTTGTAGCGAACTTCCGTCTTGTCCTTGTCGAGAATTTTATAAACCTGTTCAAGGTAGGTCTTCGCGTTGACGTCCACCTGCTCGCGGCTCAACGGAGGGCGAGTCTCCGATTGCCCGGTGGGATCGCCGATCATCGCGGAAAAATCGCCTATCAGGAAAATCGCGGTATGGCCCATATCCTGAAAATGTTTCAGCTTGCGCAGCACTACGGTGTGGCCGAGGTGAATGTCCGGCGCTGTCGGGTCCACGCCCAGATAGACGCGCAGCGGCTTGCCCGTCTTCACCGAGTTCGCGAGCTTCTGCTTCATCTCCTCCTCGGGAATGATTTCCGCGACACCCTTCTTCAGGTACTCGAGCTGCTCCTCAACGTTTTTGAATCGGGGTTCTTTCGTCATGATGTGGGGGAATTATTGAAATTCCTTGCCTTGCCATTTTCATCAAACCAGACTGCTCCATCGGCGATCATGATTCCTTGGTAGTTCACGAACATGTGGTGCGGAACCCCGCCGGCGATCCTCGCCACAAACGCCTTCGTGAAAATTGCGTCGTAATGTCTCAAGAATTCCGCGTCAGTTTTCACAGACACGCGCTTCCCATCCTGGAAAAACGTGCAAGGATAGGAGACGTATTTCGCCACTTCCTCTCGCTTGCCCTCGATTGTCGCAGCGTAAAAGGCTTGCGCATTCCTTTCGACCAGCGCATCATCCTTGGCTCCCGCAACTTCGTATTCGCGCCCGCTGGGTTTAGTACATTCGTGATCCAACCTCAGCGAAACCGGATACGTCTTGGCGCCATCCGCGCTCTTCCACGTTCCCTTCAGCACTTCGCCCCGCAGAACCTCCGTCGAACTATATTGCGGATCATGCTCGGCAAGGTGCAGATGAAATGTTCCTGTCACTCTGCCGCTTGCATCCGTTTCCTCGAGCGTGATATCGCGGTCGCCCGTCGGATTCCCCTTTAACGGAATGTCCTTGAGATATTTCCGGTAAAAGTAAGCGCCGCCAAGGGCTTTACTCTTCATATGAAGCAGCATTCCGATTCCCGTTGATTCACCCAAAGTACCGGAATACACGCGGCAAGAATCATCCTTGAGTTGAGCATGCGCCACCGCAGCTAAAATCAGAGAAAAGCCAAGCAGCTTCACGGCTCGTTTCATGCTGGCTCCTTCAACACGCGTCTTCCCACGATCCGGTATTTCTCTTCCAGAATGAGTTTCGCCGCTTCGCTGTAAATTCGGTGCTCTTCCCTTAGAATCCGCTCGGACAGTGTGTGTTCGTCGTCGCCGTCCAGCACCGGCACGACCGCCTGCTGGATGATCGGCCCGGCGTCCAGGTTTTCGTCTACGAAATGCACCGTGCAGCCCGCGAACTTCACGCCGTGCTCTAGCGCCTGCTTCTGCGACTCCAGCCCCGGAAACGACGGCAGCAGCGACGGATGAATATTGAGAATCTTTTGAGGGAACGCCGCCACGAAATAGGACGACAGCAGCCGCATATATCCCGCAAGGCAGATCAGATCCACCTTGTACTCTTGCAGCACCGCGACCACCTGCCGGTCGTATGCTTCCCGCTGCAATCCCTTCGATGGAATCATCCGGGACGGGATGCCGCGCTCCTCAGCGCGTTTCAATCCTTGTGCGTCCGGCTGATTGCTGATCACGATCGCTATCTCCGCATCGGGAATCCTGCCCGCGGACACACTCTCCGCCAGCGCCTCAAAATTTGAGCCGCGCCCGCTCAACAGCACGCCAATTCGCTTCTCCATAAACAAAAAACGTTAGCACACCTCCCGACTCCGGCCAAACGGCGCGATTTTGCGCTTTCGAGAAACTTCGGATTGCGGTAGAGTTATTTTTACTCAGGGCGAACAGAAAGCGAATGACAGGAGCCTTCTTATGAACACCGACCGCCAGCTTCGTGATCTTGTTTCCGTGGGTCCAGCGATCGAACGCGACTTCCATCTTCTCGGCATTCGATCGGTCTCGCAGCTTGCCAAATACGATGCGCGCAAACTCTATTCGCGCCTTGAGCGCCTTACAGGTTCGCGCCAGGATCTGTGTGTGCTCGACACGTTCGAAGCCGCTGTCGCTCAGGCGCGTAACCCGCGTCTCCCGGCGCACAAGTGCCAATGGTGGTATTGGAGCCGCAAGCGTAAAGCGGTGGCTTAACTTCGGTTGCTCAAAATGCCTGTGAATTCCGTTCCGTTGTCGCTTACAGATTCAGCGCGCCGGAATAGACCAGTCGCGCCTTGCCCGTATCTCCGCGCTCGATGCGGCCAATCCGGAAAAATTTCTCCCGCCGCCTCTTTAGGTCGGCTTCCGCATTTTTCACGTGCTCCGCGGGTACAATCACAATCATGCCCACGCCCATGTTGAACGATTGCAGCAATTCATCCGTATCAATCTCGCCGAGTTTCGCGAGGTATTTGAAAATCGAGGGGATCGGCCATGCGTCCAGATCAATGATGGCCTTCACCCCGCTCGGCAACACTCTCGGCAAATTCCCGGGAATGCCGCCTCCTGTGATGTGCGCCATGGCTGAAACCCATCCCTTCACCAGAAGGTTTTTTACCGCCGGTGCGTAGCAGACATGCGGCTTCAAGAGCTCCGCCCCAATCTTGTTGCCTACCTCCGCCACGTACGTCTCCGGCTTCAGCTTTGCCACTTCAAAGACCAGTTTCCGCGCTAGGGAATATCCATTGGTGTGCAGTCCGACCGAAGGCAGACCGAGCAGCGTATCGCCCGGCCTTACCGCTTTTCCTGTCAGGATTTTTTTCCGGTCCACGGCGCCCACGATAAATCCCGCCAGGTCATATTCGCTCGGGGGATAGAATCCTGGCATCTCGGCGGTCTCGCCGCCGATCAATGCGCATCCCGCCTTCCGGCACGCGCGGCTCATCCCGTCCACCAACTGCTCGACGACGTTCGCCTCCAGCTTTCCCATCGCAAGGTAGTCCAGGAAAAACAGCGGCTCTGCTCCCTGCACTAGAATGTCGTTCACGCAGTGATTCACCAGGTCGCCGCCGACCGTAGAATGCACGCCCATCGCCATAGCGATCTTGAGTTTTGTTCCGACTCCATCCGCGCTCGAAACCAGCACCGGCTCGGTCCAGCGCCGACCATCCAACGCAAACAGCGCCCCGAATCCCCCGATTCCTCCGAGGACCGCAGGCGTAAATGTCTTGCTGGCCAGGTGACGGATGCGCTGTTTCGCATCGTCAGCGACAGCGATATTCACTCCTGCGTCGGCGTATTTCATCGTTAGCCGCCTTTTTTGGGTCGGTTCTTTCTTACACGCTACAACGAGTGTGCAGCTTGCCGGCTCGCAGCCGCTGGGACCGGGCGGCCTTGAGGGACGAGCGATTCGTCACAAGTCACACGGGGGCGGTCAACCTCTACGTCAACTTTCAGCCCAGCCCCTGGGTGGGTACAGGGCCGCCTACAGCTTAAAACATATGGAACAGTCTGCGCCACCGTACAGTTCCGGGATGAATTAGCGCATTCAGGTATGCCTCGAAGCGCGCCACAATGTCTCCGTTCCACGCATCTCTCGGTGCATCCAGCGACATATAGATGATCACCGGCGTCCCGAGAATATCCTTTCGCGGCACGCAGCCCCAGAACCGGCTGTCATAGGAGTTGCCGCGATTATCGCCCATCGCGAAATAGCAATTCTCCGGAACGCGATAGGGAAATTTTGTTACCTCATAGCCGATCGGTGCTTGTCCCGCAGGCGCGGGTTCGCTCGGGCCGGTGGTGTAGTTTTCTTGCAGCCTTTGTCCGTTGATCCACACGGCGCCGTCACGGATGTCGACGGTGTCACCCGGCAGTCCGATGACCCGTTTTACATAGTCTGGCTGCGAGGGATCGAACGGCGGCTTGAAAATAATGATCTGCTGCCGCTTTGGGTTCCTCCAGAGCGGCACATGAACATTCGTGAAGGGTATGCCTGCATCGTAGCCGACCCGGCTCATGATCAAGTGATCGCCGATCAGCAACGTGTTTTCCATCGATCCTGAAGGAATGACGCGCGCCTGCCCTAACGTTCCATTGATCAGCAGGAAAGCCAGAATCACCCAGAACCAGGCGATGGCCTCGCTTTTGACTCGCACGCTCAGAGGCACCGCAACTTCCTCTTTTTTGGCTTTCACGTTTACCGCGTCAGCTTTCACGGTTCACCCTTACCGCCATCAAGGACGAAGCCTTCTTCCGCTTCGCGCTCGGCGGCCGCAACTAAAATGTCTCAAATAATCTTTTCCAGCGGACTCTGCTGGGATGGATTATGGCTTCTGCGTAGGCTAGAAATCGTTCGCCGATATCGCCGTTCCAAGCCTCTTCGGGCGCATCGACGGACATATATATTGTCACCGGAGCACCGATAATCGCTTGGCGCGGCACGCAACCCCAGAAACGGCTGTCGTAGGAGTTCCCGCGATTGTCGCCCATCACGAAGTATTGGTTTTTCGGAATCGTGAGAGGCAAACCGTTAAACCGCGCCAGCATTTCGGAATGGTCGGGCAGTTCCGTGGGGCCGGTTGTGTATTTCTCTTCGAGTTTCTTTCCGTTGATCCACACCGAACCGTCGTGGACGTCAATCGTTTCTCCTGGCAAACCGATCACACGCTTGATCAGGTCCGGTTGATTGTGCCCATACGGCGGCCGGAAAATCACCATTTGCTGCCGCCGCGGATTACGCCACAGCGAAACATGCCAACTGGTGAATGGAACGCCTGCATCGTAGCCGATCCGGCTCATGATCAGGTGATCGCCGACCAGCAGCGTATTTTCCATCGAACCCGAAGGAATCACCCGCGCCTGTCCCAGCGTTCCATTGACCAGCAGGAATACCAGCACCACCCAGAACCACGCGATCATTTCCTGCTTTACGCGAGCCGCCAGGGGAAATTCCGTTTTCCGATTGGCGCTTTCCTTTGCCGTGTTTTTTGCGCTAGCTTTCACGTTCCACCGTGACTTCGCTCTCTTCTTTCACTTCCAACTGCACCAGGTCGGTTGGATACACTCCCGTATAACACGACGTACAAAACTCTCCGCTTTTGTCGTTCACTGCCTGCCGCAACCCAGCCATCGACAAGTATCCCAGTGTGTCGGCGCCCAAGTACTTGCAGATCTGCTCCGGCGTATTGGATGAGGCAATCAACTCCTCCTTCGTCGGAGTATCCACGCCGTAGTAGCACGGCGAAATGGTGGGCGGGCAACTGATCCGCATATGAACTTCCTTGGCTCCCGCCTCGCGCATCAGCCGCACCAGTTTCCGGCTCGTCGTGCCCCTCACAATCGAATCGTCTACCAATACAACGCGTTTCCCGGCCAGTAAGTTCCGTACCGGATTCAGTTTCAGCTTAACCCCGAAATTCCGGATTGCCTGAGAAGGCTCGATGAACGTGCGCCCAATGTAATGATTCCGGATCAGCCCCATGCGGAAGGGAATCCGCGATTCCAGCGAATACCCAATCGCGGCCGGCACCCCGGAGTCCGGAATGGGCACAACCATGTCCGCTTCCACCGGATGTTCCCGCGCCAGCAAACGCCCGAGCATTTCTCGCGATTCGTTCACCGAGCGTCCAAACACAGTGCTGTCCGGCCTTGAAAAGTAGACATGCTCAAAAATACAAAACTGGTGCGGTTTCGGCGCACTGAAGCGAATCGTTTCGATACCCGATCGCGAAATTCGCAGCATTTCTCCTGGTTCGACATCGCGCACATACTCCGCGTTCATGAGGTCAAACGCGCAGGTTTCGGACGCGACCGCCCACGCCTCGCTTCCGTCCAACGTCGTTATTTTCCCAAGTGCCAGCGGCCGGAATCCCCGCGGGTCCCTCACTGCATACATCTCCTCCGGCGTCAGCACCAGAAGTGAATATGCGCCTTCCACCTGGTTCAGCGCGTCGCCGAGCGCTGCCGACAAGTTCCGCGCCTGGGACCGCGCAATCAAATGCACGATTACTTCCGTGTCGCTGTTGCTCTGGAAGATCGATCCGCGGTGCTCGAGCTTGCGACGATGCTCCAGCGCGTTTGTCAGGTTGCCATTGTGGGCGACGGCGATCTTGCCTTTGTTGCAATCGATCATGATGGGCTGGGCATTCAGGAGCGCCTTGTCGCCCGCCGTGGAATATCGGGTGTGCCCTATCGCGCTCGAGCCTTTCAGCTTTTTCAAAACGTCCGGCCGAAAAATCTCTTCAACTTCGCCCATCGCCCGGTGCAGGTTCAGGTCCGCGCCCGTGCTGGCGACAATCCCCGCCGATTCCTGTCCGCGATGCTGCAGGGCGTACAGCCCCAAATAGGTAAGGTTCGCAGCTTCTGGATGTCCGAACACTCCGAACACGCCGCATTCGTCATGGAATCGATCGTCGGCGTATGCGAGTTGGCGGGTCATTGGATCTTCAAATTGCGTTCGAGCGAATGCGCCCAAACATCCTTCAGCACGGGGATCGGCGCTGCTACCGCCGCCTGTCCGTTATATTCGATGCGCAGGGCATTGTCCTTTGTCACTTTTCCGATCGCGCGTGCCCGTACACCATATTGTCTCGCACTCTCGAGAACTGCGGCAACCTTTGTGGGCGCTGCGGAGACGATCGATCGTGCTCCTCGTTCGCCGAAGAGCGCATACTCGGCGCTGGCTTTCTCGTCGATCTGTATCTCAGCACCGAGGCCGCCCGCAGCGAAGCAGGATTCCGCCAGCGACACCGCCAAACCGCCGTCGCTCAGGTCATGCGCCGACTGCACGGTTCCTGCATTCGCCAATGCCACCAAGCAATCGATCAAGCGCTTCTCCGCCGCCAAATCGATCGCCGGGGGTTCTCCCGCCACAATTCCGCCAATCGTCTTCGAATACTCCGATGAAGAAAACTCCTGCGCCGTGGCGCTGGGCTTCAGCCCAGCTTCTTCACCGCCTGCTCCATCTAGCAACAAAATCACATCCCCGTCGTTTCGGAACGCTACCTTCAAAACCTTCGTCGCATCCTCAAGAATTCCCAAAATCCCAATCACTGGCGTCGGATAGATCGATCTCCCCAGCGTTTCGTTGTAAAAACTGACATTCCCACCGGTAATCGGAGTGCCGAGCGCCACGCACGCCTCGCCCACACCGTCAATCGCCTGCGAAAACTGCCACATCACTTCCGGCTTTTCCGGACTTCCAAAATTCAGGCAGTTGGTTGCCGCAATCGGCCGCGCTCCGCTCGCTGCTACATTGCGTGCCGCCTCCGCAACTGCGTGCATCGCGCCGACTTTCGGATTGAGTTGGCACCAGCGTCCGTTCCCGTCCGTTGCCAAAGCCAGCGCTCGTTTTGTCTCTTTAATGCGCACTACCGCCGCGTCGCTCGCGCCCGGGCCGGCGAGCGTGTTTGTCCGCACCATGCTGTCGTATTGTTCGGTAATCCATTTTTTCGACGCGATCGCCGGTGCCGCCAGCAGCTTCTTGAAATTCGCGGTCAGGTCGGTCCGTTCCGCCGCAAAGACAAACCAATCTTTCTCGCTTTCCTTACGCGGAGCCAGCTCGGCGATCTTCCGGTTGTACACCGGCCCTTCTTCGGCGAGTGGGTGCGCGGGGATTTGCGCCGCCACTTTTCCGTGGTCCTTCACCACCAGCAGCCCGCCGTCGGTCACGTCGCCGACGACTGTCGCGTCCAGCCCCCATTTCTTGAACACCGCAAGCACTTCCTGCTCGCGGCCCTTCTCCGCCACCAGCAGCATGCGCTCCTGAGATTCGCTGAGCATGATTTCGTACGGCGTCATGCCGGTTTCGCGCTGCGGCACTCTCGCCAGATCGATTTCAATTCCGGTCCCACCGCGCGAAGCCATCTCACACGTAGAACACGTCAACCCGGCTGCGCCCATATCCTGAATCGCCACGACCGCGCCCGTCTTCATCGCCTCCAGGCACGCCTCCAGCAGCAGCTTTTCCATGAACGGGTCGCCCACCTGCACGTTCGGCCGTTTTTGTTGCGATTCTTCGGTGAACTCTGCCGAAGCCAGCAATGACGCGCCGTGAATTCCATCGCGCCCGGTCTTCGCGCCCACGTAAATCACCGGATTGCCGATGCCCTTGGCTTTCGCCAGGAAAATTTCTTCTTTTCGCGCAATTCCGAGCGCCAGCGCGTTCACTAGCGGGTTTTGCGAATAGCACGGTTCGAATCCCACCTCGCCGCCCACCGTTGGCACACCAAAACAATTCCCGTAACTTCCCACACCGCGTACGACGCCATCAAGAATGCGCCGATTTCTTGCAGCCTCTTCCTCCGTCGTATTCTTCGAAGGCGCAATCTCACCAAATCGCAGGGAATCCAACACGGCGATAGGCCGCGCTCCCATCGTGAAAATATCCCGCAGGATTCCGCCGACGCCGGTGGTCGCGCCCTGGAACGGTTCTACATAGCTCGGGTGGTTGTGCGACTCGATTTTGAACGCCGCGACCAGTCCGTCGCCGATGTCTACCACGCCCGCGTTCTCGCCCGGCCCTTGCACCACCAACTTCCCGCGCGTTGGCAGGCGCTTTAGATGCACTTTGCTCGACTTGTAGGAGCAGTGCTCGCTCCACATCACGCTGAAAATTCCCAGCTCCGTGATGTTCGGATCGCCCCCCAATATTTTCTGGATACGCGCGTACTCCTCCCGCGTCACTCCATGCTCGGCCGCAATCTCCGGCGTTACCTTTATTTCCGTCTGTGCCGTCGCCATTCGTTTTCACTCGTCTTGATCTAAAATCGCGCTCGAAAATACAACCGGGGCACGACGTATCATGCCCCTAACCAAATTCTATTCCGACTCTCTTTCCAATTACGCTGTCGCCTTCGCGGCGCCCACCAGCGCCTCGATCATCGAGCGGAAAATCACCAGTCCATCGTTCGAATCCAAGACCTGCTCCACGGCTCGTTCCGGGTGCGGCATCAATCCCGCGACGTTTCGTTGCTGGTTGCAGATACCGGCAATATTCGCGGTCGAGCCGTTTGGATTTCCTGCTGTGTCATCTTTTCCGCCGGGCGTCGTATACCGGAACAAAACCTGGTGGCTTTTTTCCAATTCCTTCAATGTTTCTTCGTCGCATGTGTAATTCCCGTCGCTGTGCGCGATCGGAATCGTCAGGATCTGTCCCTGCTGCGCCGCGCAGGTGAACGGGCTATTCGTTTCCTCCACGCGGATGTGCACATGCTTGCAGATAAACCGCAGCCCTGCGTTACGCATCATCGCCCCAGGCAACAACCCCGCCTCCAGCAAAATCTGAAAACCGTTGCAGATTCCCAGGACCAGCCCGCCGGCGGCGGCGAACTTCTCTACCGATTTCATCACGGGCGAGAATCGCGCGATTGCTCCCGTTCGCAGATAATCTCCATAGGAAAATCCGCCGGGCAAAATGATGGCGTCTGAATGGTGCAAATCTTCGGACTGATGCCAGATGAATTCCACCGGCTTCTGCAGAACATCGCCGATGGCATGGAACGCGTCGTGATCGCAGTTCGACCCGGGGAAGACTACGACCCCAAATTTCATCCATCTACCTCCTGGCTTCGTTCAGGGAATTTCTATTTTATCACAGCCGAAAAGGGCCAAGGTGAATCCCGCGCGATTGCAAAAAGGCTCTACCGGCGTTTTTTCGAACGTTTTTTCGGCGTTTCTGCAGCCGCCAATTCTCTTCGCTTCTTGCTCGCCCAGCCCTTCTTGTTGGCCTGCCGGCCACGAGCAACGCCGAGGGCATCGGCCGGTACGTTCTCGGTGATCGTCGATCCCGCCGCGATGTAAGCGCCGGCCCCGATCCTGACAGGGGCCACAAGAGTCGTATCGCTTCCAATAAACGCCTTGTTGCCGATCGTGGTGGGATGCTTGTGAAATCCGTCGTAATTGCAGGTAATGGTGCCCGCGCCGATGTTTGCCTTCGCTCCGATCCTCGTGTCGCCGATATAGGAAAGATGCGGCACTTTACTTCCTTCGCCGATCATGCTCTTCTTCAGTTCCACAAAATTTCCTATCTTCGCGCCGCGCTTCACGTGAGAGTCCGGCCGCATTCGCGCAAACGGCCCGACAACCGCTTCGGCGTCGATGCGGCTCATGGTAATTACACAGTGCGGCTCCAGCACCACGTCGTCGCCGAGCACGGAGTCGTGGATCACGCACCCGCTCTTCACCACACCGCGTTGTCCAATCTTCGTTTTCCCGAGCAATTGCACGCACGGCTCAATCACCGTGTCTTCACCGATGGTCACATCGGGATCGATCACCACCGTTTCCGGCAGCTGAATTGTTACGCCGTCCTCCATCAACGCTTCGCGTTTCAGTTCGCGAAACGAGTGATCCACCTCGGCAAGGTCAGCGCGCGTATTGCAACCGAGCATCTCCCGCGAATCCGCGGCAATCTCCGCCAGCACCGTCTCGCCCCTGGCGTTGAGCACGCTGATCACATCGGTGAGATAAATCTCCCGGTGCGCGTTGTTCGGCTTCACCTGCGCCAAAGCCGGCCAGAGCTTTGCGGTTGTGAAGCAGTAAATGCTCGAATTGATCTCGTTCAGTTCGCGCTGTTCTGCCGTCAACTGCGATTCTTCGATAATGGCGGCAATGGCATCTCCGCCCTTTCGTAAAATTCTCCCGTACCCGGATGGGTCCGCCAGTACCGCCGTCAAAATCGTCGCCGCCGCCCGTCCATTTTTGTGTTTCTGGATGAGCGCCCGAATGGTATCTGTCCGCACCAGGGGCGCGTCACCGGGCAGCACCACAACATATTTCGCGTTCCCAATCGCGCGTCGGGACACTAAAATCGCGTGCCCTGTGCCATTCTGCGGCTGTTGCAGCACGGTCTCTGCCCCAAAAGGCGCGGTTACGGCCTGTACTTTCTCGGCCTGGTGACCCACCACAATCACAACTTTTTTCGGCCCGATCCCGGCGCACGCACGCACGACATGCTCCACCAGGGGCCTGCCTCCCGCCATATGCAGCACTTTCGCCAAACTCGATTTGAGTCGTGTTCCCTTGCCCGCGGCCAGGACCACAATGGTCACATCCTTGTTCTTTGCCATAGCGACAGCATTGTCCCGTGCCCTGCCCCGTTTGACAATCTGTCTCTTCGCTTCCTGCGTTTTTATGGCGTTTTTATGGCGCTGGACTCCTGCCGCAATCTGAGCTACATTCCCCGAAAATGCAGCTTTCTGTTAACTTTTCTCCAGTTTGACCCTAGGAGTAACTTCACGGCCATGAACTGTCCCTACTGTGCCCAAGTCATCCCGGATGAGGTCGCCTTCTGCCCCAAATGCGGCACGCAAATGGGCTCTCCTTTGCCGAGTTCTCCCCATTATCGCCAGCCTCTTTCTCCTGGCTTCGAAGCGCCAACGAGTGGCAAAGCGATCGGCAGCCTCATCAGTGGCTTGTTTTTCTTCTTTCTGCCGGCCTCGATCCTCGCTGTCGTCCTCGGCCACCTCTCTCTTTCGGAAATCCGCAAGAGTGCCGGCCGACTGAAGGGCCAAGGCATCGCCACCGTCGGCCTGGTACTTGGCTATGTGGGCGTGGCCGCCATTCCTTTCATCCTCATCATCGCCGCGATTGCCATTCCGAATCTTCTCCGCGCCAAGATGGCTGCGAACGAAGCCACTGCGATTGGCGCCCTCCGCACCTACAGTTACGCTCTCAGCACCTACTCATCTACGTGCCCGAAAATCGGATTTCCAACCTCCCTGGCTAATCTGGGCCACGGCGCGCCTGGCGGATGCGAGCATGCGGGTGTGCTCGATGGAATCTTTGCCCGGGAAATGCCCGTTCGTTCCGGTTACACATTCCACTACTCTGCCGGAACACCCAACAATCTCGGGCAAGCCACCCGCTTTTCCATTTCCGCCGAGCCGATCACTGCCAACACCACAGGACACCGTTTCTTTTACGTGGATCAGACCGGCGTGATTCGCGTCAGTGCTGCAGGCCCCGCGAACGAGGATAGCCCTCCGCTATAATCGAATTGGGCGTTTCTTGGTGTTCCGTTTTGAAACCTTGTCCCTATTGCGCTTTGCAGATCGAGGACCTGGCCCTCCAGTGCCGCCATTGCCAGCGGTGGCTCGACCCCGCTCTCGATTCGACCCTCAATGCCGATTCTCCTCCGATCTTCCTTCCCCCGCGCATAACCAACGGCCTCGCCATGGGCAGCCTGGTATGTGGCTTGCTCTGGGTAGGGGGTGTCGGCTCGATCGCCGCCGTGATTCTTGGTTATATCGGGCTGCGGCAAATTCGACGCGAGCCGCTTCGTCTGAAGGGCAAAGGAATGGCCATCGCCGGGATCGCTCTGGGTTGGCTCGGAATCCTCGGTCTCGCTGTCCTGATTGTTTTAGGAGTTCACTTCTGGAAAACGCGCGAAGTCAATCCACAAAAACCCCACGCTCAACAGGTCCATCTCACTGCTGTCTGATTCATTTCAATCCGCCGCCTGAGCGGCTATTTGTCGCGTTTCTTGGGCCATCCTCGTGTACTCTCGCGTGGTGATCTCCCACGAAGACGTATCCGCCAGCAGCTTGCTCACCAATTGCGTGTGCAAAGAGTGGCCGGCCTTTCGCGCTTCGACTCGCCCCAACAGCGGTAGTCCCACCAGCGCCAAGTCTCCGATCAGGTCCAGCGCCTTATGCCTTCCAAATTCGTCCGCATAACGCAGCGGCCCATTCAACATCCCGTCTTTCGTTAATACGATGGCGTTGTCGAGCGAGCCGCCGCGGATCAGACCCATAGCACGGAGCGGCTCAATGTCAGTTTCAAAGCAGAACGTTCTCGCGCGCGAAAGCACGTTCTGAAAACTTTCCGCATTCACTACCATTTCGACTTCCTGCTGCCCGACGAGCGGGTGCGGAAAATCCACGTAGCAGCGTACTGCAAACTCCTCGGCTGGATAAATCGCGATCCTTCTCCCGTCCTCCAGCACTTCCACCGGCTTCAGAAGCTTCAGGTACCGCTTCTTTCGCCGCAGCCTTCGTACACCGGCTTCGTCCAACATGCGCATAAACGGTTCCGCGGATCCGTCGAGAATCGGCAGTTCGATGGCATCAATGTCAATGAAAACGTTGTCAATGCCGCAGGAATAGATCGCCGCCAACACGTGCTCGGTCGTTGAAAGCAACACGCCTTGCTTCATCAAGCTCGTCGCGTAACTCACTCGCGCCACGTTACTCCCGTGAGCCTCAATCGCAAACAAATCCAAATCGGTTCGGCGGAAGACGATTCCGGTATCGGCCGGTGCAGGCACCAGTCGCATCGTGCTCTCGACACCGGTATGCAGGCCGATGCCGCAAGTCCCGACTTCGCGTTGGATCGTGGTTTGGAACATGGGCGGAATCCTATATCAAGACTAACACACTGTCAGCAAATTCCTCTCTCGTTTGTCCAATGTTTTCAGTAAGTTATGTAAAATAAGCCACATAAATCGCGGGTAGGTGTGGCTTTTTGGCAACAAATCATCGGGCGCAATCTGCCTTTGTACTGTGAATCGACCGCTTAATCCCAGAATCCAACTCTTTCTCTGTCGGTCTCATCGGAGTGTTATACTCTTGTTTGGCGTCTTTTTAAGGTGGTGCTGGATGAACCGAATTGCCCGCTATGGAATCCTGATTGTTTCCGTGCTTATCGTCGGCTGGGTTGGGGTTGGTCACGTGCTCGGCCGCACAGCCAATGACAAGGCGTATAAGTCGCTCCAGGTCTATAGCGAAGTCCTGCAGAAAATCCAGCAGGATTACGTCGACGAGCCGAACATGCACCTGGTTACCACCGGCTCGCTGCACGGCCTTCTCGAATCCCTCGACTCGGAATCCAGCTATCTCACCCCGCGCGAATATACGGAGTACAAAGAGAAAACCGCGAATCCCAGCACCGGCGAATCCGGCTTGAATCTCAGCAAGCGTTCTGGCTATGTCGTCGTCACCTCCGTGCTGTCGGACAGTCCCGGGGATAAAGCAGGCCTTCGTAGCGGCGATTTCCTCGAGTCGATCGCCGGTTTCACCACTCGCGAAATGTCCGTCGGCCAGGCCAAGAATCTTCTCGCCGGTCAGCCCGGCACCGCCGTTAAAGTCGGGGTCATTCGCCGCGGACGAACCGATCCCGAAGAGATCGACATCGTGAGGCAGAAGCTGGCTGCACCGAAGCTGATCGTTCAAAAAGTCGATAATGAGACTCTTGCTTTCCGCTTCCCGACAATCGACGCTGGCCGCGCCGAAGAAGTCCGCACCCATCTTCTGGAGGCTCAGAAACAAGGAATTTCGCACATCATTCTCGACGTTCGCGACTGCGGCCGCGGCGCGGATTCCGAAGCTATCGCAATTTCGCGTCTATTCATCTCTTCAGGGAACCTTACAACGGTAAAGGGCCAGACTGTGCCCTCACAAGATTTCCCTGCCGATCCTTCGAAAGTCGTTTGGAAGGGCCCGGTCTCTGTCCTGACGGATGTCACGACTACAGGGGCTGCGGAAGTTCTCGCCTCCGCTTTTGCCAATACCAAGCGCGGGGACATCGTCGGTGAACGCACGTTCGGACTTGCTTCCGAACAGAAGCTCATTCCCTTGGAAGATGGCGCGGCAATTGTCCTCACGGTCGCCGATTACTACAACGCCGACGGCAAGTCGATTCTTGAAGAAGGCGTCGCGCCGACCGAAGTGGTCCGCGCGTTCAATTCAAATGATGACGGCTATGACGGTGACGATTCGTCAGCGACCACCGGTCCTCAGAAGGAACCGCCTCCGGGTCCCAAGCCACTGTCTGGCGATGACCCGGTCCTGCGCAAGGCTCTCGAGCTCTTCCATACTCCCACAGCCGCCAAGAAAGCCGCTTAATTTCGTTGGTGCGTTCGAAATCCTGTAGGCTCGTGCCCAAAGTGGCGTTGGCAGCCGGTTTCGTTTGCGTAACCTGCGGCTTTCTCCTGGCCGGGTGCGGCAAAACTAAATCGGGCGTTCAATCGCTTCTTCGCGCCATTCGCTCTTCTAAGAAGAGCTCTGCGCCTCAGCCCGCGCGACCCGCCGTTTCCGGCCCTCGCCTTGCCATCATTTTGGATGATCTTGGCGGTGACCCTTCGTCGGTCGACGCGATCTTCGCTCTACATTACCCGCTAACTCTTTCCGTCCTCCCCAATCATCCCCGTTCCACGGAAATTGCTCAGGAAGCGCACCAGCGGGGCTATCAAGTCATGCTCCATCTCCCGATGGAAGCAGTTGCCAATGAAACTCAGGAAACGCAGGAGCTTCGCCCAGGAATGCGGGACTCCGAGATTTCGAGTCTTTTAAATTCCATGTTGCGCAGCGTGCCCCACGCCGCGGGTGTAAATAATCATCAAGGCTCGCTCGCTACTTCCGACGCGCAGCTGATGGGTGAGCTCATGCCCTTGCTCTACATGCACCGCCTTTTCTTCATCGACAGCCGCACCACCGCGGCAACCGTCGCTTACGACGCCGCGCAAGCCGCCCGTGTCCCGTGCGCCTTCCGCAACGTTCCATTTCTCGATGATGTTCAGGAAATCGGCGCGATCCGCCACCAACTCGATCTAGCCGCCAAAGACGCGCGGGAAAAGGGTCAAGCGGTGGCCATCGGCCACCCGCATCCCACCACCCTCCGCGCCTTGGCCGATTTTCTCCCGCGAGCAGAATCCCAAGGCATCCACTTAGTCCACGCTTCCGACCTGGTCCACTAACTCGAGACGCATAATGACTCTTGCATTTGCCCGATACATCGGCGCTTTGAGCGTAACGGGTGGCCTCTCCGCTCGCCCATCGCCCCATGAATTCTAGCTCCCTAGAACAACGCGCTGCTCTAAATTTTCACTCTTCTTCGCCGGAAACAACCACATCACCACCAAAAACTGCAGCCCCATCGTCAAAAAACAAAAGACGCTGGCTTCCGGGCCGACACTCCCACCTGTAAGCCAAACCGGGCCCTGCAGCACTGCATTCGACAGATGCCCTCGCAGCAACTCTCCGCTGTCCGGTACGGAATACAAATAGCTCTGTGCCCAATCGAAACCCGCGTGCAATCCCACGGCGTACCAGAGATTCCCGGACCGCTTCAGTGTGAAAGCAAAGAGCAGTCCCACGATCACGACGCTCGTTGCGCCTGTCCAGTTTTCTCCGCTGTTGCCCAGGTGGATCAGCCCGAATCCAATCGAGAGTGTGACCGCCGCTGGCCAGAAACCCAACATCTTGCTAAGGCTGAACTGCGGGTACCCACGGAATAGAAACTCCTCGTACAAACCAACGAATACGAACAACACGAAGTGCAGTAGCCCCCAACGCAACACCTCTATGCCTTCGAGCGCGCGGCTTCCGAACGAGTATCCCCCAAAAATCTGGATCAGCCCAATCAAGACGGAAGCTTCCGCCAACCCAAACAGAAATCCGATCCAGAAATTTGCTTTGAACGCGCGGTTCCAGGGCAGGCCATACTGGCCGAGCGGCCTTTTTTCCATGAGCGACAACAGCGTGGTCAGGCCCAACACCACCGCGAAGTTCGCTATCTCGAGGTAGAGCAAGAATTGCGGCGTGAACGGACCTCGTGGAGTCTCGAACAACCTCGAGCCGATCCCAACAACGACCGTTGGGCCGATCAGCAGTGCCACAATTAGAAATAGCAATAATCTCCATGTTGCATGGAGGCGCTCCGCCCTGCTTAGCGGCTTTGGGGACGCTACTGTCAATTCCGATTCCAAACTCGCTCTGCCCTGTGCCGGATAGTCAGGTTCCATATGAGCTCCTCATCCTTGTCTGCTTGCCATCGTTGACCCGTTCCGTGTATAACCTGTTCAAGAAACTTTACGGGTTATCCTTGCTGACTTTCGTTCGATGCACTCCATGATCCGACAGGCTCCCCAACTCATCGCCGGCCGCCTCGCTCTCGATTTTGCCAATCTTTCCCCGACGGCACACGATCTTTCTTGGAACGAGTTTGTCTCTTTCCTCGTGGATGCGCGGCTGGTCACCGAGGATCGCGCCGCCAGATTGCGACTCCTGCCCCACACGGAATCTCAAGCCGTCGATTCCGCGCTGCTTCGGATTCTCCGCTTCCGCGAGTCGCTCCGCGCCATTTTTGCTTCGATCGTCGACGAAAAACCGTTCCCTGCCTCCTGGGTCGAGCCTGTCAACGAGATCCTCCGCGTCACCGAAGGTCATGACGAACTCATTTCGCACCAGGGCTCTTGGTCTCTTCAGTTTGTCGCCCGCGAGAGCGGCCTCGACTGGCTCCTTGCAGCCCTCGCTCGTTCGGCCGCGGAGCTTCTCGTCGAAGGCCCCCGCGCTCCCATCCGCCGCTGTGCTAACCCTTCCTGCCGTTTGTTCTTCTACGATGACTCGCGCACGCATCGGCGTCGGTGGTGCTGCATGGCGGTCTGTGGCAATCGCCATAAAGTCGCCGCGTTCCTGCGGCGCCATTCATCCCGCCGCCTAACCTGAATCTCTATTGCCTCGAGCGCCTTTCCCCTCCACACTTCCGGCTCTTGCACCGTCTTTTCTGAGTCTTACATCGGATACCCTATGCGACGCCCGATACCTGTCACCCTCATGGTTCTGACTGCCTTTGCCACTTCTTTGCCTTTGCGCGGTCACGGCAATTCGGCGATCGATCAAAATCCTCCTTCCTCCCGTACCTTCGCGTTCACCTATCAGGTTCACGTGCCGCCAATTAAGCATGGCACCGCAAGATTCATGCTCTGGCTTCCTCTCCCGCCGCAGAACGAGCATCAGAAGATCCGCGGCATTCAGATCGAGTCCACCGTCCCGCATTCTGAAGGCCGCGAATCCGAATACGGCAATTCCTACGTTTTATTCCAGCCCACTCGAGCCCAACAGGAAGAGGGCTTCGATGCCACCATTCATTTCGTCGCCGCTCGTTTCGAACACAAAGTTCCTCTCGATTCCCCTTCCGCCAAACTCGTCACCATGAACAACCCCAGTGATCTTCAGCGTTACCTCAAACCCGACAAGCTTGTTCCTCTCAACGGAGTCATCGCCGATCTCGCCAAGGAACACACCGCCGGCGATACCACCACTCTTGCCAAGGCGCGACACATTTACGATTACGTCCTCGCCACCATGCGCTACGATAAATCCGGCGAAGGCTGGGGACGCGGCGATGCCGTCTGGGCCTGCACATCCAAGCGCGGCAACTGCACTGACTTTCATTCCCTGTTCATAGGAATGATGCGTGCGTCCGGTATTGCCGCGCGCTTCGAAATCGGTTTCCCTCTGCCTGATTCCAAAACTCGGGGCGAAATTTCCGGTTATCATTGCTGGGCAGAGTTCTATCTCAACGGTACCGGCTGGGTCCCGGTCGACGCCTCCGAAGCCTGGAAGAATCCCGCCAAACGGGACTATTTCTTCGGCGCTCACGACGTCAACCGCGTGTTCTTTACCTACGGCCGCGACATTTCCCTCTCTCCGGAACAGCACGGGGATCCCCTCAACTATTTCATCTACCCCTATGCGGAATTGAACGGTAAGCCGTTTTCCGGCATCCAGACCAAGTTTTCTTTCCAGGATGTCCCTCCTGGTGCTAGTCCGGCCCGGTCCCGGTGACTCTCACTCGCGCCATTACCTGTTTCGCTTCTCGTAATTCTTCCCCGTTGAGCCGCCTCCGTCGCGGTCGTATCCTGTAGTGGCGCGCTATTGTCTGTTCTTAGCCGTGAATGAGACCTGCTCTTGTGGCCACATACTGCGGGCATGGCGATGCGCTGGAGGGTCCCATGTCGTCAAAAACGATTCTGCGTCTTCTCGCGCTGCTTCTTGCGGTCTTCTCTCTCTCCGTCCCTCTCTTCGCGCAACAAGACGATGCACCGTCCGTCGCCGAAGCCGCGCGTCGCGCCCGCCAACAGAAGCAGGAAGCTGCAAAACCTCCTCACGTCATCGATAACGACGCGATCGCTCCCTCTCCGGCCGCTTCCGCCGCAACACCCGCTCTTGCAGCTCCGGCTTCCGATGCAAACTCCGCCAAGCCATCCGAAACTGGTGCGGCTTCCGGGGGCGCCCCCAAGTCGGAAGCGGACAAGGCCGAGGAAGAGAAGAAGAAGGCAGATATTGAAGCCCTGAAGCAGCAGATCGCCGATAAGCTGGCAAAGGTCAATCTCCAGCAACGCGAAATTGCGCTTACGCAAGACACCTACATCTCGAATCCTGATCACGAGCACGACAAAACCGGCAAGGAAAAACTCGACTCCATGCAATTGGACCTGACTCAACTGCAGGCCGAACTCACTGAACTTCAAGCGAAACTCGCCGCAGTCGCTCCTCCATCAGATGAGAAAACTCCCGAATCGCCGAAACCCTGAGCACCGTTCGTAAATATTTCTCTATCTTCGCAAGGACGAACTGCTGTTCCCGGAGGAATTACCGCCGCTGTATTTTCCACAACCCTCAAAACTTTTCCACTTTCCGCTGTCTCTTTCCCGTTGACTCCCATTCATCGCGGCGCAACAATTCACTGGTTCGTTCGGTTCGCTCAGCCATTTTCGGGCTGCCCGAAATTTGCCTCCGGGCAGCTACAGGGGGAAAGTGTTATGTCCCTAATGCCGGGCTCCACCGTTCAATGCGTCAATGCGCGATGTGAAGAGAGAGGCCGTTGGCTTCGCGCCGATATTCTCCGCTCCGAACTTTGCCCCGTTTGCGGCGAGTCCCTTCGCCACGTCCCGCCTCCCTTGGCTCCACGTCCCCACTTTCGGCCGCGCCCTCTCGCGGCCCGTCCGTCTTTCCGCCCCCGCTAGGTCCGCCCTGCCCAGCCACACCACGGTACAGCCGTGGTGTCCGCTTTTACTCCGCGGTAGTGCACCGGGAACATTTTGAATCCCTCTGGCCTCTATGCTTCTGCCCGGTCGCGCGGGATCGCTCCTGTCCCCCAGCCCTCGCGAGGTGCGACATGGCCGACGGTCCTGCCCGTTTGCCATGGAGGAAGCGATTGCTGCTCTTCACCATCAGCGGCATCGCGTTCTTGCTACTCTTCGTCGTGTCCATCCGTATCACTGTGCGAGAAAGGTTTTGTGTGAGTGTTGTCTTGGGCTACGGCCTGCCGCTTTTATTCTGGCTGGCCGCACTTTTCTTCCCGTTGCGAGCCATCCGGTGGCGTTTTCATCGCCGTACGGCTGCAGCCGTTGGTGCGTGGGTCTGGTGCGGATTTTTTGGGTCGGTACTCTAAAATAAAAAGGGCCGGAAAACCCTGGCTTCCAGCCCTTTCATCCTGACTTTTCCCGTCCTTACGTCTCTACCAAACCCTTTTGCAACATCTCCTCGTCGCTCAGCCACAGGTCCGGAATGTTCGCCGATCCCAGCCGCAGAATATCTTCGAGCGCTCCCCGGACTTCGCGCAATCGGAAATCCACGCCGATTTTTTCCAGTAAATCGATCAGTGCTTGTGCTCCTTCGGCCAGCATCGCCTTCGGGCGCACCCCGGACTTATCCAGGCGGTGATAGGTCACGATGTAGAAGGCGTTCAGCGCAGCCCCATGGCGAACGATGTGGAGAAACCCTCGAGCCTTCGGCTGATTCGATGCTAGTTTTGCGGCTAGTGCGGATCCGGTGGGGAGTGCGCTCATCGCGTTTCCTCCTTTGCCTTCCGCATCAACTGCACCCGCTTGTGCTGCCGCAATTCTCGCACTTGTAGCACGCTCCGTTCGGCACCATCAGCATGCCGCATTCCGAGCACGTCGGAGCTCCTTCGTGAACGTCCCGAGGCAATGTGCTCAACACCTCGCTCGTTCGCGGTGGCAACGACATCGGCAACTCTGTCGCCGTCGTACGCGTTCCCCCGAGACTTACTCGGTCGGCTATGACCACTCCGTTCAACTTCAAGTATTCCGGAGAAATGAAGCGTCCGCCCAGCCAACGAGCAATGTAGTCCAACACCGACGTAGCGAACCGGATGTTCGGATTCGCTGAGATGCCGCTCGGTTCAAAGCGCGTATTCATCAGCTTGTCCACAAAGGCCTTCAGCGGCACGCCATATTGCAGGCCGAGCGAGATCGTTAACGCCAATCCATCCATCACACCCGAGAGCGTCGAGCCTTCCTTGGACATCTTGATGAAAATCTCGCCGGCACGCCCGTCGGGATACATGCCCACGGTGATGTACCCTTCATGGCCTCCCACACTGAACTTGTGCGTCACGGAGTCGCGTTCGACCGGCATCTTCTCGCGTTGCATGCGAGCAAAGAGCTCGCGTTGTTCCGGCTCCGCCACCACTTCCGCCTTCTTCTCGTCCTTTTTGTTCCCGGCGGCGTTCAGCGGTTGCGAACGCTTCGAATTGTCGCGATAGATAGCCACGGCTTTTAGGCCCAGCTTCCACGACTCAATATACGCCTTCATGATGTCTTCGATAGTCGATTCCTCGGGCATGTTGATGGTTTTGCTGATGGCGCCGGACAGGAACGGTTGCGCCGCCGCCATCATCTTCACGTGTCCACGCCACGCGATGGAGCGCCCGCCGGCCGTGGCCAGCGAGCAGTCGAATACCGGTACGTGCTCCGCCTTCATGAACGGTGCGCCATCGATGCGGCCGTTCTGGTCGATATAGCTGACGATCTCGCTGGTCTGTTCCGGCGTATACCCGAGCCGGATCAGCGCTTGTGGCACCGTGTTATTGACGATCTTGATCAGGCCGCCGCCTACCAGCTTCTTCATCTTTATCAGCGCCAAGTCCGGCTCGATGCCCGTCGTGTCGCAGTCCATCATGAACCCGATGGTTCCCGTCGGCGCCAGAACGGTCACTTGCGAATTCTTGAACCCATGCTTTTCGCCGAGTTCCAGTGCTGTGTCCCACGCCCCCTGAGCACCCATGTACAATTCGCCCTGCACGTGCTCTGGCTTGATGCCGCGCATGGCGTTCCGGTGCATGCGGATGACGTCCAACATCGGCTCACGGTTCTCTTCGTATCCCGAGAATGGCCCCAAGCGCTCTGCCACGCGAGCCGACTGCGCATACGCCTCGCCACACATCAACGCGGTTACCACCCCCGCCACGTCGCGCCCTTCATCTGAATCATATGGCAGCGCCATAGACATCAGCAGCGCGCCCAGATTTGCGTATCCCAAGCCGAGCGGCCGGAAATTGTGTGAGTTCTCGCCAATTTTCGGAGTCGGATAGCTTGCGTTGTCCACCAAGATTTCCTGCGCCGTAATGGTCACGTCCACCGCGTGTTTGAACGCGTCCACGTCGAACTGGCCGTTCGAACTGAGATACTTCATCAGATTCAGGGAAGCCAGGTTGCACGCCGTATCGTCCAGGAACATGTATTCGCTGCAAGGATTGCTCGCGTTGATTCGCGCCGTGTTCTTGCAGGTGTGCCAGCGGTTCACCGTGGTGTCATACTGCATCCCTGGATCGCCGCATTGCCACGCCGATTCCGAAATCTTGTGCAGCAGGTCCCGCGCGCTCAGCTTTTCGTTCGGTTGTCCGTCCGTGACGTTCTTCGTCCACCAATCCTTGTTGTCTTCCGCCGCGCGCATGAAATCGTCGGTGACGCGCACCGAATGGTTGGCATTCTGGAAGAAGATCGAGCTGTACGCTTCGCCGTCGATCGACGAATCATAGCCCTGCTCGATGAGGACGTGCGCCTTCCGCTCTTCCTTCATCTTGCATTCGATGAATTCCACAATGTCCGGGTGGTCGATGTTCAGGATCACCATCTTCGCCGCGCGCCGCGTCTTTCCACCGCTCTTAATCACGCCCGCGAAAGCATCGAAACCTTTCATGAAACTCACCGGGCCCGAAGCAATCCCGCCGCCCGACAGCGCTTCCTTACTCCCACGCAATGTCGAGAAATTCGTGCCCGTCCCAGAGCCCCACTTGAACAGCATTCCCTCGGTCCGCGTTAGCCCCATAATCGATTCCATGCTGTCGTGCACGGAATTGATGAAGCACGCAGAGCATTGCGGCTTGGGTTGCACGCCGACGTTGAACCATACCGGCGAATTGAAGCTCATCTTCTGCTCGACCAGCAGGTGTGTCAGCTCGTCCTGGAACGCGTCCCGCGACGCATCGTCCGCGAAATAGCCGCCCTCTTCTCCCCAGCGCACAATCGTGTTGACCACGCGGCCGATCAGTTGCCGCACTGACCCTTCCCGCTCCGAGGTCCCGGGCTTCCCGTGGAAGTACTTGCTGGTCACGATGTTTGTCGCCGTCTGCGACCAGCTCTTCGGTACCTCCACGCTTTCCTGCTTGAAAATCGTCACGCCCTTCTCATTCCCGATCAGGGCGGTCCTCTTTTCCCATTCCATTTTGTCGAACGGAGACACCTTTCCGTCCGTGAAATATCGTTCGAATACCAATCCGCCGTAGGTGCCGGCGTTCTTCATTCCTCTTGCCGTTTCCATCGCTTTCCCGTTCAACGCAGACTTCACCGTTGCCATTCTGTTTCCTCCCCGCCACAGGCTCCCGACTCCCAAGCGGGGAACCTTATAATATTTTACTCCTCTGCTGGGACAGAGGTGCAGGACCACGCGTCCTGCAAATCCTCGATTCGCGGCTCGCCTCTTAATCCGCCGATTCACCCAAAAAACGAAAAAACGAACGCAATGCCCTAGGCCGGTGATTTCACACGGCTGAACAGCCATTCTCCGCGCCTGCTCAAACGCACTGCGCGGAGCATCCACTTCGCGCTCTTTTTTTTCGGTGATCGCGGGCTGGTTACGTAGACAACGCCGGTCCAACAATTCCCCGACTCGGACCGTCTGGCGCTTCTACGTCCCCCGAATCTGGATTGGCAGTATCAATCCGTGCGGATTGTCTGTCAAGAGAAAATCACAAAATCTAGATAACTTTTTCCCTACACGCCCATATCTTGTGGTGCCGTTGCGAGCGAAACTGTTTTCTCTTTCTACTTTTTCTTCGCGTCTCTTACTCCTAAACTGTTTGCAGACAATTCTCTATGCGTTTTTTGGCTCTGCTTTTCGTTCTCTCTTTTTCTTCTCTTTCTTCTTCCGTTCCATTTTGGCAATCGGTCCTTTCGAGGTCTTCTTCTTCGCCTACGATCGCGAAAAGATTCTCTATTCCCGGGATTCCCAATGCCGGAAAGGTTTCGGACTCACTTTTTCGTGGTGCGCAGCCGAACATCGATAACCTTGACGAACTTAAGAAGCTCGGCGTCACTACCATTGTCGATCTGCGCGGCGAATCTCCGCATCTGCGCGAGCGCGAACGCCAAAAAGCGGAATCTCTCGGCATTCATTTTGTTTCGATTCCCGTCGGCGGGTTCTCTCCACCGACCTCCGAGCAGCTTGCTGAATATTTCACTCTTCTGCGCCAGGCGCCGCTCCAAAAGGTTTTTGTTCATTGCAAATTTGGCGAGGATCGCACCGGCGTTTTCGTCGCCTCGTATCGCATCGCGTTCGAACATTGGACTTCGGACCAGGCTTATTCGGAGATGCTCTATTTTGGCTACAATCGCCGCTGGCAGCCGTCGATGACCGCGTTCATCCGCGCTCTTCCGGAACGCCTTGGCTCGGATCCGACGCTAAAATCCGCTCTTGGGAATTGATTCTGCAATTTCTTGCATTCCTCGAACCATTCTGACCAGTACCTTCGTACCTCCCCGGTGTGACTTCTGCTTCATTCCGATCTCATGGCTCTTTCTCTATTCTTCCATCTAGCGTCGCTCCGTATCGGCGCACTGAGGAGAAGTGGTTGTGCAAGTCGGTCGTTACCAGATTCACGAAACTCTCGGCATTGGCGCCCACAGCCGCGTCGTCCGCGGTCATGACCCCCTCATCGATCGTTCCGTCGCCATAAAACTGTTTTCCCCAGAGCTCGCTCGGGGCGACGGTCGTAACGTTTTCCTTCGCGAAGCCCGGGTGGTCGGCAAGCTTTCGCACCCCAGCATCATCACCATCCATGACTTGGGCATCGAGGAGTCCACACAGACTCCTTATTTGGTCATGGAAATGGTCGAAGGCCAGCCGCTCGAAAAGATTATCGCCAAAGGCAGCGTTCCCTACCCCACTGCCTGCGAATTGGCCGCTCAGGTAGCCACCGCTCTCGCCGTCGCGCACCGTCGCTCCGTTATCCACGGCGACATCAAGCCGGCCAACATTCTGGTCACCAGTGAGAATCGAGTGAAGCTGACGGACTTCGGCATGGCCCGCCTTGCCAGCCACCAGACCGATTCCGCAGTGCGCGGCACTCCCGCCTACTGGTGCCCCGAGCAAATCCTCGGTCGCGCCCAGGATGCTCGCTCGGACCTCTTCTCTCTCGGCGTCGTCCTTCACGAAATGCTAACCGGTCTAAATCCATTTGCCGGTGAATCCATCCCGACCGTGTGCAATCAGATTCTTTCGTCGACACCCCTTCCTCCCTCTCGTTCCAATCCTTCTGTCCCCACAACCCTAGATGACATCGTCGCTTCCTGCCTGGCCAAGGAGCCGCAGCTCCGTACTAGCTCCGCCGAAGGCCTTGCCGAACAACTGTACCCACTTGCCCGCCGCAAACCCGTACCCTCGCAGCCCGCCGGTGGCTCCGAACCTCGCAATCGGGTAGCTCGTCTCCTCCGCTCGGCATAGCCATCCGAGCAAGTTTTTCTCTTCGGGTTGACCAAACTTCTGCCCGAATCACTTCGTCTATATCGGTGGAGGTATTCAACATGACTTCTCGCCGGGTTCCCGCGCTTCTAGCCATCATCGTATGGGCCGCCGTTGCCGTGACTGCCGCCCCCCGCGCCTTTTCTCATCATCACTCGGCTTCGAATGCGACCCTAATCGATTTCCCTGCCGAGAGTTGCTCCGATCTTCGCGTTCGCTTCGATCATCACGACTCTATTTTGGATTCCGAAGAGCGCACCATCAGCAAATCCGAAGCCCCGACGCTTCGCGTGCACGCCGATTCGCACGGTGGGATCTACGTCGAAGGGTGGGACAAGGAGGCCTACTCCGTGACTCTCTGCAAGGCTGCCGAAGCAGGCCCCGATGCACAATCCACTCTTTCTCAGATGCACCTCGACTTTCACGACGGCGAACTGCATATTTCGACCCCGCACTCCAGTGAACGCTGGGCCGCACATCTTCTCATTCGCGCTCCCAAGGCCTCTGCCCTGGATCTCCAAATCAACAACGGACCAATGACTCTTTATCACGTCGATGGCAACGTCAAGGTGCGCGCGGAAAATGGTCCTGTTTCGGTCACCGGTTGCACCGGCCAGCTCGACCTGTCTTCCCATAATGGTCCGGTCACTCTCGAAGAGAATAGCGGTAAACAGAACGTCCGCATGGAAAACGGTCCTCTCACTCTTTCCCTCTCCGGCGATACCTGGAGCGGCTCGGGCTTCGAGGCAAACACCCGGAATGGCCCGGTGACCCTCCAGGTTCCTTCGGGCTATAAATCCGGCGTGATTCTGGAATCGGAGGGGCACAGCCCGTTCCGTTGCGACTCCAGCGTCTGCTCGGAAGGACGCAAGACCTGGGATGACGACCACAAACGCGTGGAATTTGGTTCGGGGCCGACCGTTGTGCGCGTGTCGACAGTCAACGGCCCGGTATCGGTTGACTGACGAAGCTGGTAGGTTGTTTTCCTAGTACTCGCGCTATCCGAAATCGCCTAACCTCATATAGTTCTTGCCGCTAGACCTCATTTTCGTCACAATTCTGGTTACGCTGGGTTTTCGCCGTCTTCGCTGCCCAACCTTGGGGATGGGTAGCTTTTAGCTGGACCCGCGCTTTGGCAATGTCGCTCTTTCTCTGGATCGTTGTTGCAGCTGCCCTGGGTGCCCTAGTGCTCGGCCTCCTTGTGAAGGTTCGCCTGAGAGACCAAGAGGTGTGGGAGGAGCTCGTTGAGCCTAACGGCTCGTCCGCGCTTCAAACCGTCTCTGCCAGAAGTTCCGATGGCGACGAGGAATACAATTCCGAGTTGTACGAAGTTGAAGAATCTCAAAAACTCGACGGTGAAGAAATGAATAACCCTCCCTATTCAAAATTTCAACGTTCGGTCCATGATCCTGATCTCCGCCGCAGTTCGCGTATCGACCTACCCGTTTCGCTGATCGTTCTTGGCACTAATCGCCGCGGCGAAATTTTCCAGGAGCGGACCTCTGCCGTTTCTGTGAATCTCCATGGCTGCCGTTATTCTTCGCGCCATGAATACGCACCCGACGGTTGGGTCACACTTCAGGTCACCGGAACCGACGGCGCCAATTCGCGGCCGGTCCGCGCGCGCGTTCGCTCCGTTTTGACGGCGCAAAGCTCCCGTGAACTTTGCCAGGTCGGTGTCGAGTTGGAGTCACCCGGTAACGTTTGGGGAGTTCCGACGCCGCCTGAAGATTGGCAACGTCTTCTCGGCGCCAACGGCAACGATTCAGCTCCGCAGTCTTCGGTTGCGGCAGCTCCTGCTTTGGAAAATGCCCCCACGCTTTCTCCGGGTCTCGATCGGCACTCCGCGACCGGGGAGCGCAAAGCGGAGGTCACCGTGTTTCCAGGGTCATCGATGCCTGCCGGCGGCACCTCAACAGAATCCCAGGTGAAGGATGCCGTCCCCGGAAAACCCGACCGCGTGGTGATCACCGCGGAGCAGCTCCTTCAGGCACTTCAAGGCAAGATCCAAATCGCGGCAGATCGGGCCGTTCACGCCGCTCTTTCGACGCAACTCGATGAGGCCGTGAAATCCGCTCTCGGGAAAATCGAAGAGGGCTGGAAGGCGAACGTCAAGCAAACCGAAGAATTCTCCGCTTCGCGTCTCGCGAACGCCCAGGCCACGTGGGACAAAGAACTGCACGCCTATCGCGATCGCGCCGAAGACGTCGCTCGCCGCATTGAGGCTCTCACTGCCCTGGCGCAGCAGGCATTGGGCGATTGCCAGAAATTCACGGAACGCTTTGCGAACGAAACGGCGCCTGAACTCCAGTCTCGCCTCAACGATTCCCTGTCCCGCGTCAGTGCCGATTTTGAAGCGCACGCCGCCGAAGTTTCTTCTCGCCATCTGGATCAATTCAACGAAAATGCGCAGCGGACCGCCACCGAGGCGCGCTCCAGTATTGATGGCTCTATCGCCGAGGCCCAGTCACTCTTGGCTTCCGCCAACCTTCCCGCCCGCGACACCATTTCCGAGGAGCGCATTGATTCGCAACTTAGCGCCTTCCGCGCGGAAATGAACGATCGCTTCGATACTCGGCTTGCGGAACTGTTTTCCAGTTTTGAACAAAAGCATGACCAGGCCCGGAATCAAACGAATGAAGTTGCTCACCAGCTCGAAGGTCTCGCTCTTGAAACTCGCCAGGCTCGTTCTCAGCACGAACAAGGTCTTACTGAAGTCCGTTCTCTGTTGGCCAACGTCGGTAACAATCCCGGCCTTTCCGAAGACCAGCTCAACTCGGTACTGCATTCGTCTCGGGAGCAAATCTTCAACCACATCGAGTGGCGTCTCGGCGAAGTATCCGCGCACTATGAGCAGCTTCTCGGACAGGCCCGCAATCGAGCTGAGGAGCTCTCTCAACAATTGGAAAGGCTCTCCGGTGAAACCCGCGGCCAGCTCGCAGAGACTCGCAGCATCATCGAACGCGCCCCACGCGATCTCAAGCCTCAGGATCTCGCCACTATCGAACAGTCCGTCGGGCACGCAACAAAGGAATTCGAAACCGTCGCTGCCCGTGTCTCCGACCGGAATCTCATCCGGCTCATGGAGCAGAAACAGGCCGTCACGCGCGAAGTCTCTCTGGAACTCGAAGCGCGCGCCACGGAAACTCGCGCGCTCCTGCAGAAAGCTTCGAACAACACCGTCGAGGATTTCCACCGCCGCGTCGAAAATCAGGTCGACCACATTATTGCCGACGCCAACGAGCGCGTTGCTTCTTCTCTCGCGTCTCTCGAAGCGGAAAGCAGTGCGGCGGTCGATGCCCGTCGCCGGGTCCTCGAAGCGGACGTGGCCCGCGTGGCGGAGCAGTCTGCCCTGGAATTCCGCTCGGGCATTAAGGCCTTTCTCTATTCCTGCTTGGTCGCTGCAGTCAGCGCGGTCGATCAGCATGCGCAAACCACGCTAGCGGGCCTCTCAACCGATCCAACGAACATCCAGCGCACGCTCGATACCCCTTCCGACTCATCCGCACGCTCCGACAATTCCCAATTCCCACCCAAGGCTGCATCCAACTCCCAGTAGTCGCACGACTGCTTTCGGAGGGTCCAGCCCTGGTGTGGGCCATATCCGCGCGATCATTTAGTCTCAAGTTACCAGGCAACAGCGTTTCTCAAATCGGCATCCGTTCGGTTGAGTCCCTAATCCTTCAGGGGAGAATCCTCTATGGCCCGCATGGCTCTCTTGTTGTTAGTAGTGGTTTGCTCTTCCTCGATCACTTTCGCGCGACAAAAATCATCCGCTCCGAGCAAATCGAATCCCGCTCCTGCCGCCTCTTCGTCCACTGCAGAGCCGCGCTCCACTTCCGAAACACCGGAAAAATTGCCTGTTCGCCGTGTGGTTCTCTACAAGAACGGTGTCGGCTATTTCGAGCACCTTGGCCGCGTCAGTGGCATACAGGATGTCCACATTGATTTCACCAGCGCCCAGCTGAACGACGTGTTGAAGTCCCTCACCGTTCTCGATCTTTCCGGTGGCCGCATCACCGGCGTCGATTACAATTCCGAAGCTCCTCTGGCGCGCCGCCTGGCCACCTTGCGCCTGGCTCTTGGGGAGAAACCTTCGCAATCCGAATTCCTCGGCGCTCTCCGCGGTGCACGCATCGAAGTCCACAGCGGTGCAAGCGCGCCAATTACGGGAAAGCTTCTGAGCGTCGAACGCAAGACCCGCTCCGGCGCCACCTTCACTGTGGAGACGGACGAAATCTCGCTTATCACCGATGCCGGCGAAGTTCGCTCCGTCGATCTCAATCCCCTAACGTCCATCCGCATCCTCGATCACGATCTTCAACTCGAAGTCGGCCGCTATCTTGGCCTCGTCGCTGCCGCACGCGAGCAGGACGTCCGCCGTATGACCATTTCGACCACCGGCTCCGGCGAACGCAATCTCTATGTCAGCTACATCAGCGAAGTCCCCATCTGGAAAACCACCTATCGCATCGTTCTTCCTACCAAAGCCGACAAGAAACCGCTTCTTCAGGGTTGGGCGATTGTAGACAACACTGTCGGTGAAGATTGGAACAACGTTGAGCTTTCTCTCGTTGCCGGCGCTCCCCACTCCTTCATCCAGCAACTCTCCGAGCCTTACTACGGCCGCCGTCCTGTGGTTCCTCTTCCTGAAAATGTTCAGCTCGCTCCGCAGACTCACGCCGCCACACTCGTCGGCGGCAATGGCCGCCTCTCCGGCCAAGTCACTGATCCAAGTGGCGCGACCGTTCCGGGCACGACCGTTCGCCTCCTCGATGAAAACGGAACAGCGGTGGCCAATACTTTCACAGATAGCGAAGGGAACTATGCATTTAGTTCTCTTCCGCCCGGTAACTACCGTCTCGAAGTCGAACACAGCGGTTTCCGGAAAAATGTTGTTAGCGCTCTTAACGTCTCGCCCGGCGACAACTTGGTTAACTCCTCATTGCAGGTCGGTTCCGCAGCAGAGACCGTCGAGGTTTCCGGACAAGCGGGCGGCGTGGTCGCAACGGAATCGGCAGGATTGGGAACCGTTGGCTCATTCGCCGTCGCTAATCGACCGCATGTCTCAACAAGCCACGGCTTTGGTGCCGGCGAGGGCGGGGGAGTTGGTGGTGGAGTTTTCCGTGCTGGGGCTCCAGCCGCATCCAATATAGAAGCCGCTCGTGAACTCTCGGGTGCCGTGGCCAATGGTCAGGATCTCGGTGATCTGTTCGAATACAAACTCAAGGACCGCGTGACGCTCAAGAAAAATCAGTCGGCTCTTGTTCCCATCGCACAAACGGACATTGCCGTCGAGAAGGTTTCCCTCTGGAACAGCACCGCCAGTTCCGGCCGTCCTCTGCGCGCACTGTGGTTGAACAACACCAGTGCTCTCACCCTCGATGGCGGCAGTTTCAGCGTCCTCGAAACCGAGGTTTTCGCGGGCGAGGGCCTCACCGACGCCATCAAACCCGGCGAGCGCCGGCTTCTCTCCTATGCCACCGACTTCGGCCTGCTCGTCGAAGCGCAAAAGGCCCTCGAGCCGCAGCACGTCACTCGCGTCAAAATCGACAAGGGTGTCATGACGCAAACCAGCGAGCTCCGCGAACGTACGATCTATACGGTCCGCAACCAAGACGATTCTCCACGCGTCCTCGTCGTGGAACAGCCCGCCCATTTCGGCGCCACCCTCGCCAAAGGCTCAAAGGAACCCGAAGAACGCGCCCCCGGCGTCTACCGTTTCAAGGTCGATGTCGGTCCAAAGGCCACTGCGTCTCTCCCGGTAGAAGAAGTTCGCGTGCTCCAAAGCAATTTCCAGCTTGCCGATCTCGGCGATTCGCAGATCGCCGTCTTCTCCAAAAACGGCACCCTCACTCCGGACATGGCCGAGGCCTTGCAAAAAGTCGCCGCGCAGAAGGCCATCGTCAGCAGACTCGAGCAAGACATGGAAAATGGCCAGAAAGACGTCGACCGCATCGTCCTAGACCAAGCGCGGCTGCGGGAAAACATGAAGGCGCTCCGAGGCAGTTCCGAAGAAAAAGCGTTGCTTCAACGCTATACCGGCGAGCTCGACCAGCAGGAGACGCAACTCGACACGCTTCGCAAAAACATCCAATCGACCGAAGCGCAACGTGACAAAGCCAACGACCAGCTACAGACCATGATCGACAATGTCCACTTGGAATCTATCCTGTAGCCCCGCGTCTCAGGACGGCACTTGGGTTTCAGTTAGCCTCAAAATCTCAAGTCGGCCGTGCCTTTTCCGCGAACTTTGCCTAAGAGGCTCGTCTGTTCCTGTCCGTCCATAAAAAAACCGGCGCCAAATCACGCCGGTTGGTCTCTCCTGCACTCCTACACTGCTGTAGTTCTTCTCTTCTATTCGTACCGCAGCGCTTCGACCGGATCGAGTTTTGCCGCCTTCATCGCCGGCCATACCCCAAAAATCAATCCAATACTCACGCTAACGACAATCCCAGTCACCGCAGCCCACGCCGGCACGCTTCCCGGCCAATCCAGCGTCCAGCGCACCAGCAACACTAGCCCGTTCACCACAATCAGCGCAATCAATCCACCCATGCCCGTCAGCGTCATGGCCTCCAGCAAAAATTGCCAGGTGATGTCTCGACGCTTTGCTCCAATTGCCTTGCGCACTCCAATCTCCCGCGTCCTCTCCGTCACGCTCACAAGCATGATGTTCATCACGCCCACGCCGCCGATCAGTAATCCGATCGAGCTCAGCACCACCGTCGCAATCACAACCATCTTCACGATGCTGTGAAACTGCGCCACCTCTTGGGCTGCGGTCACGATGTTGAAATTGTTTTTCCCGTCATACGGCACGTTCCTTCGCCGCCGTAACACTTCCGTCGCCTGATCCACAGCTTCGTCCAGTTTTCCTGGATACGCCTTGAACCGGAACTGATGCTCATACGCTTGCGGATAAATCTTCATGAACGTGCTGTACGGAATCAGGACGCGCTTGTCCTCGTCACCCATCCCCATTCCGCCTTTGGGTTTCTCGACGACGCCGACAACCTTAAAGTCCTCCCCATCGATGATGATGTCTTTGCCCACGGCTTGCCCGGTCGGAAACAACACCGGTGCCACGTTCTCACCCAACATCACCACTTTTTCCCGGTGCAGTTCATCGCCTTCGCTCAGAAAGCGACCCTGCAGCACCGCCGCATTCGCATATACATCGCTGAAATTGGGTTGTACGCCCCGGAAATCGATCGCGGTGACCGATCCGTCCTTGGTCCGCGCAGTGTGTGGATTCTCCCAGAAGATAATGAATGTCGTGACGTCCCTGACTGCCGGGCAGCTGTCCTTTAACGCCTGGCCATCCGCCAATGTCAGCGGCTTTCTTTGCCGTTCCTCCAAAGGCCGGCCGTTCCCGTGCGGCCCCTGGTCCCAGCGCGAAATAAATGCCGTATCGGCGCCGAACTGTTTTATGTTTTCCTGAATTGTGCTGTCGAAACCGGTGATGAGCGCCGCCACCAGCATGATCACGCTGACGCCCAATACCACGCCAAAGACCGTCAGCGCGCTTCGCATCTTGTGCGCCCGCAGCGTGTCCATCGCTTGCTTCAGATTTTCGCCGTGTGCCTGCGCCATGGTTGCCGCTAACCTTCTGCGCGTAACGCTTCAATGGGGTCCAGCTTCGCTGCCCGCGTTGCGGGATAAATTCCAAAGAAGAGCCCCACGCTTGTCGACAGAATCAACGCAATGATCACCGCGCTCATGGGCGTGGTCATTGGAATCGGCGTCAGTACTTTGCCCAGGGTCACCAATCCGTAGGCAAGCGACAGTCCGATTACTCCGCCAACGAGCGACATCAGGCCCGACTCGGTCATGAACTGCAGCACAATGTGACTCTTCCGCGCTCCAAGCGCCCGTCGCAATCCGATCTCGCGCGTTCTCTCCGTCACGCTGGCCAGCATGATGTTCATGATCACGATGCCGCCGACCACCAGGAACACGGACGTAATCATGGTGGCCATGAAAAACAAATTTCCCGTGATCTGCTGCCACAAACTCATGATCGATGCCGACCCGAAAATCGAAAAGTTGTCGGGTGCTTTCTCCGGCAAGTGCCGCCACGCGCGGAGATACATCCGCGCCTCGTCCTGGCTCGTTTCCATGATTTCGGCGTTACGCGCCTGCACGAACAGTGTCAGTCCTTCGCGCTGGGATTTCCATTCCTTGTTGTAAGTGGAAATCGGTATCAGAAAAAAATTGTCCTGCGATTCGCCGAAGACGCTGCCGATTTCCTGCGCCACTCCCACGATTTCGTAGCTGTGTGTCCCGGCTCGGATTGTCTTTCCGATGGGATCGACGGTCGGGAAGAATTTCTTCACGACGTCGGCACCGATGAACGCCACCGGAGCGTGGTGCAGGTCGTCCGCATCCGTCAGAAATCGTCCCTGTGCCAGATTCAGATTTTCAATCTCCGCGTAATTGGGCGTGACTCCAACGACGCTGGAGTTTTCCAGGAGCAAGTTTCCGTAACGCACATCGATGTTCTGATCCTCTTCACCGGCAATGCGCAGCGCGGTCTTCATGTTGTCCCGCAAACGTGTGAACTCCTCCATGGTGATCAATGGCCGCTTCTGTGCCTTAATCCAGGCGTCTTCGCTCGTGATGATCCCAAAGCGATGCACCAGGTAGGTATTCGCGCCGAGGTTCGCGATTTTGTCCGCCACGTAGAAATTCATTCCGGCGATCACACTCATGACGAAAACAAGGGTGGTGACCGCCAGAATCACACCCAACAGGGTCAGGAAACTCCTCAGCTTGTGCGCACGGATCGCATCCACCGCTAGTTTCAAGGTCTCCGTGAAGGTCCTCCAGCCGCGCCGGTACCTTTCGAACCGGGTGAGTGAATCCCCGGCGGTTCTGACCAGTGGTGCTGATGACAAGCCCCCGAGGGGCACTACACCCATGTGGCTCTCCGCTGCATACAAATACGCTGGGACGGCCCTATTTGTTTCTGGTACGCGCGCATTCTCTGGTCACTTAGACGCCGTGTAAGGCACATCTTTTTCTAGAAGTAAGGGGTTATTCCCTTAACTTAGAGGGTACGAATTCGGGGGAAGATGTCTGCGGTTCAGTCCCGAAGATCGGGTCGGCCGCCACCCGGCGCGAAAGGTGCCGCAGAGCTCATTACCTTGACTGCAAGACAATGATACTAAATTACTTACTACGGTTCAATCCATGGTCGCTGGCCTTACTCATACCGCAGCGCTTCAACCGGATCGAGTTTCGCCGCTTTCATCGCCGGCCAAACGCCAAAAACGAGTCCGATGCTTACGCTCACCGCCACACCGGTTGCCGCGGCCCAAACCGGAACAACCCCCGGCCAGTTCAGGGTCAACCGAATCAGAATCACCAAGGCATTTACCAGGATTAGCGCCAGAAGGCCCCCCACCCCGGTCAAGGTCATGGCCTCCAACAAGAACTGCCAGGTAATGTCGCTCTGCCTCGCCCCGATGGCTTTGCGGACTCCAATTTCCCGCGTCCGCTCCGTGACGCTCACCAGCATGATGTTCATCACGCCGATCCCACCCACCAGCAACCCCACCGAACTCAGCACCACCATCGCCAGCGCTACTTTATCCACAATCTGGTGAAATTGTGCCACCTGCTCTGCCGCCGTCGATACCGAGAAATTGTCCTTTCCCCCGAACGGCACGTTCCGCCGCCGTTCCATCACTTCACGAATCTGATCCATGGCCTTGTTCACCTTCCCCGGGTACGCTTCCGCTCGAATGTTGATTTCGTCCGCCGCAGGATAGGTCTTCATAAATGTTCGGTAGGGAACCAGAACCCGGCGGTCTTCCTCGTCCGCGCCGAAGCCGCCCTTCGGTTTTTCGAGCACGCCGACCACCTGGAACGCGGATCCGTCTATCATCGCGTCTTTTCCGATCACGTGCCCATCCGGGAAAAGTACTGGCGCTACACTCTCTCCGATGACAACGACCTTCTCCTTGTGAAGATCGTCTCCTTCGCTGATGAATCTCCCTTCTTTCATGGTCGCGTTCGCGTAAACCATTCCGAACGCCGCCTGCACTCCGCGGTAATCGATCGAAGTCACTTCGCCGGCCCCGGTACGAATCGCGTGCGTTGTATCCCATCGCGGTTCAACCCACGCCGTCGCGCTTTTTACCGCCGGGCAGCTCTCTTCGATGGCCACCGCATCCTCCGGCGTCAGCGGCTTCCGCAGCCGCTCTTCGAGAGCCGGTGGTCCGTTGCGGCTCTGGTTCCACTTGCTGACAAACACCGTATCCGCGCCAACCTGGTTGATCTGCTCTTCCACTTTTCGGTCAAAGCCCGTAATCAGCGCGGACACGAGCATAATGACGCTTACGCCAAGGACGACGCCGAACACCGTCAGCGCGCTGCGCATCTTATGCGACCGCAGTGTGTCCATCGCTTGCTTCAGGTTTTCTCCGTACGCCTGTGCCATTACGCGTGTCTAACCCTCCGCCCTCAGCGCTTCGATGGGGTCCAGTTTCGCGGCCCGCATGGCAGGAAAGATTCCGAAGAAAAGCCCCACGGCTGTCGCAAGAATCAGCGACAGGATCACCGCGCTGATTGGCATGTCCATCGGAAACGAAAACGCGGTCTTCACAAACACCACGATCACAACCGCAACGGAAATTCCGATCAAGCCACCCACCGCGGCCAGCAACGCCGACTCCGTCAGAAACTGCAACAGGATGTGCTGTTTGCGCGCTCCGAGCGAACGCCGCAACCCGATTTCCCGCGTTCGCTCCGTCACGCTCGCCAGCATAATATTCATGATTACGATCCCGCCCACTACCAGAAACACGCTGACCAGCGCCATGGCCACGAACGCCAGGTTCCCCGTCAGCTGATGCCATACCGCCATGATCGAATCGGAGCCCAGGATCGCGAAATTGTCCTCGCCGCTATACGGAATGTGCCGCCACGCCCGGAAAAGCATCCGCGCTTCCTCTTCCGCCGATTGCATGGACTCCGCATTCGGCGCTTGCACAAACACAGCCAGCGAATCATTGGGTTTGTGCCATCCTTTTAGGTACGTCGAGAGCGGCAGCAACATGTAATTGTCTTTCGACCGTCCGAGCGCGCTACCAATCCGTGTTCCGACGCCGATGACTTCGTAGGTGTGCGTCTCCGAACGCACCGTCTTGCCAATGGGATCAACGTTCGGAAAAAACTTCTCCGCGAGATCGGCCCCGATGAACGCCACTTCCGACCGGTGTTCCTCGTCCGCGGGCGTGATGAACCGTCCCTCCGCGATGTTCAAATTTTCGATCTCCGCGTAATTGGAGCTGACGCCAATCACCTGGGTGTTTTCGAGGACCAGGTCGCCGCTTCTCGTCAGCGCGTTTTGCCGGTCATATCCCGCCACTTGTTTCGCCAGCTGGTTGGTGTCGCGAAACCGTTCAAACTCCTCGACCGTAATCAGCGGCCGCTTTTGCGCCTTGGTGAACGCGTCCATACTCGTGATGATCCCGAACCGGTCGATCACAAAGACATTCGCACCGAGGTCCGCCACCTTGTCGGCAATATAGTTATTCAGTCCTGCGATCACGCTCATCACGGACACCAGCGTGGCAACCGCCAGAATCACGCCGAGCAGCGTCAGGAAGCTGCGCAGTTTGTGCGCGCGCAAAGAGTCCATCGCCAGTTTCAACGTCTCGAGAAAGGTCACCCACACGCTGCCAAAACCTTGCTTCGTGGCGGGCTCCGCCCTGTCGCGCCTCAAACGGGGCACACTCGTCAGGTTTTCGATTGGGGTCGCTCCCAAGCCTCTTCACCACCAGGGCAACTGGTTAGTTGAGACGATACACTCATTTTTTCCTTTGGCAAGATGACTCCAGGCCAGTTTTGCTTTCCGTTCCTATCGTGTGTACTCTCATGAATTCTGGCACTCCGCCGCCAGAGTGAAGCCAAGCCGGCCCGTTCCTGCGGAACAAGCGCCGGCCAGTCCCAGGCTCTTGATTTGTCTATGGATTACGCCAATCTGCCGCAATTCCACCGCTGCCCGCGCAATCTCATCGGTCCGGCGCTCGTCCTTGCCGCTCTCTTATTTGCCGGGGTAACCCTCGCCCAGGCACCTTCCGACAGCTCGGCTTCGCCATCTGCGCTCTTCAGCCAAGTCATTGCCAATCAACAAAACAGCGAACTCCTCCTCAGCCAATATGAACGCGTGCAACTTGTCGAGAGGCGTCGAACCGGGAGCGGGTCCGATCCGGTCGACGCCAAGTTCTGGCGCCTTTTCCCTACCGGCACTGGAGTAGACAAGATCGCTCTTTCCTCAGACGGCAAGCCCCAGAATTCGGATGTTTACCGGAGCGATCTTGAAAAACTCGAGAGGTATTTGAACTGGATCGCACAGGACGGTCCTATGCAAAAGGAGGCTTACGCAAAGGCAGAGCACAAACTCAAGGAGCGAAAGGATTTGATTGAAGCCACCCATCGGGCTTTCCACTTCACTTTTGAAGGCAAGGAAATGCGCGGCGATCGAACCCTGCTTCGCTACCGCATGGAGCCGAACCCAGACTACCACCCCACCACTCGCAACGAAATCATCTTCAGCAGGGTTCGAGGCACGCTTTGGATCGACGAGCAATCCTGCCAATTGGCGAAAATCCAGGGCTCCGTGATCGAGGACATCTCGATCGCGCTCTTTTTGGCAAAGGTTTACAAAGGCAGCCAATTCATGCAGGAACGCTTTGAGGTTGCTCCTGGTGTTTGGGAGCCCACCTTCGAACAATACGACTTCGACGGGCGCAAGTTCATGGTTTCTTTCTCTTTGCACGAGCGTACGTTCTACTCTGATTACAAACGCGTGGGTCCGCCGAAGGAAGCTGCCGCGGTGGTACGTGCCGAATTGAACAAACTCCAGGCCGACCAGCCCGCCCGTTAAGACTTTTTCAGCTACACTCAGTTCAGTACTAGAACTATCCCCGCCGCTCTGGAGGTTTTATGTTCTGTCGGCTGCTCTCCTCGGCGTTTCTTCTCAGCTTCTTTGCGATTCCTGCTTTGGCACAAAGCCAGGACACTCCACCTCCGCCAGCGTCCTCAACCGCACCTCCGGCGTCCAATACCGCCCCAGCTTCGAGTTCTCCAAAGAAGGTCTGGACCAACGATGACGTCGCTGGCAGCAAGAGCGGCGTTTCGGTTGTCGGGGATAAGCACAATTTGAACTACCACTTCAGCCCGGCGCAATCTGCCGATCCCGCCACAGTCGACCGCATCAAGAAAAATCTTCAGAAGCTCCAGAGCCAGCTCGACGACATAAACAGCAAACTGAAATCCTACAAACAGTTTCAGGATGGCGACCCGGTTTCCAAAGGCGAGCGCGACATGAGCAAAGGCTACAGTCGCACGCCCGTCGACCAGCAGATCGTCCAGCTCCTCGACAAGAGAAAACAGCTCGAAAGCCAGATCGGCGACCTTTTAGACGAAGCCCGCAAGAAGGGTATCGATCCCGGCCAGTTGCGTTAACTGGAGAACTTCATGAGATTACTCACCGCTGTCCTCGGCTCATTGCTGCTTTTCGGAACGCTTCCCGCGCGGGCCCAATCGCCCGATGCCGGCAGTACTCCGTCGTCAAATTCCACGAAGCCAGCAGACGCGCCGGCGAATCCTTCATCAAGCTCCAAGCCCTTTGACCGAAAAGAAAAAGCCCAAGAAGGTATGGACGAACGACGAAATTGGCTCGGTCAAAGGCAATGTCTCCGTCGTTGGTGAAGCCAATTCCTCCTCAGCAAAAACCGTAGAGAAGCGGTCCGCCTCACCCAGTCCTGCGAATGACGCTCGTCAGCAGCAAATCGAACATTATCGCGACCAGATTCAGGATTATCAGGCACAGATCGATGCCATAGACAAACGCATCGACCAACTCAAGAATTTCAAGGCAGAAAATACCAGCCCTTCCGGTGGCATCAATATGAACCAGGGCTACGATATGGTGCCCCTGGAAGATCAGGTGAAGCAACTCGAAGCGAAGAAAAAGCAGTTGCAGGGCAAGATCGAAGACACGGAAGTCGAAGCGCGCAAGAACGGCATCGATTCCGGCGATTTGCGTTAGCCCAAACGATCTTCCGCAAATTTTCCGCACCGCATCGCAACTTTTCTCTGGCTTTCCTTTCGCGCAAGAGTAGAATTCGCGCAAAAGGCTGTGGTGGCCTTGGCGTGCGTACGGAGGTGGTCGATGGGTCGGGTCGACTTCTTCTGGGGTCTGGTTTTGTGTCTTCTTTTCATCTGCGCCCCGGAATACGTGTGTCCAGCAAGCAATCCTGATTTTGCAGTCTCTGGTACGGTTTTCGCCGACGGCACCAGTGAGCGCCTCGTGAATGCAGCGGTTGCGATCTGCGACGCTGCGGGTAATTCCCTCCAGCAAGTGCGCCACAAACGATTCCGGAGAGTTCAGCTTTCAGGGGCTTCGCTCCGCACATTACATCCTGAGGGTTCAGGCAGCCGGTTTTCAGACGGCGGAGATTCATATCGATCTGAGCTTTGCCGCCGAGCGAGGTTTTTCCGTCGTTTTGAAACCGACGCCGAAGGCGATTCAAGCTTCTTCCTTGGCACAAACCATTTCGGTTCACGAATTGTCGATGCCGCAAGCGGCACGCGACCTAGTTGCCTCCGGTAAAAAGAAACTTTACGTTGAACACAATTCCAAGGCAGCTCTGGCCGACTTCCAGTCCGCCTCGGAAAAGGCCCCCCGCTACTACGAGGCATATTTCCAGGAGGGCATGGCCTACCTTTCGTTGCAAAATTCCGCGGAAGCGGAAACGCTATTCCGCAAATCCGTTGAAATGAGCGACAAGAAGTGCGCGGATGCCGACCTGGCCTTGGGCGCGCTGCTGCTCCAGCAGAACCAAGTCCCGGAAGGCGAATCGCTCCTGCGCCTGGGTCTGGCTTCCAATCCGCTCTCCTGGCCCGGTCAATTCGAACTCGCGAAACTGGAACTTTCCCGCGAGCACATCGATTCCGCTGTCTCCGCCGCCGAAAGCGCCAGAGCCTTGGCGCCCCAGCAGGCCGTTGTTTATCGCTTGCTTGCGGCGATTCACTTGCGCCAGCGAAACTACTTGGCGGTGATTGCCGACATCGATGCTTATCTTCAATTGGATTCTAATAGTGCCGCAGCTACACGCGCGAAAGAGCTCCGCGCCGAGGCGCAGCGTCAAGTGGCCCACGCGCCTGAAACTGCCGTCGCCGTCAAATAGAAATTGCCTGCGGACTTCAGTGCATGCTGGAGCGGTCGCCGCTATCATCCGTGGCGTCGTACACATACTGAACGTTGATCGGGTGGTTGCCCTTGCTGTCCGTTACATGAACCGTTTCAATCAATTGTTTTCCATCCTGAGAAAGCTCAAATGTCCGGCTGACCTTGCCGTTGTGCGTTCCCTTTTCGTCCGTCACCAGCTTCTTGTCGTCCCAACGTGCCGCCACCTGCTTGTAATCCGGATCTTTCTCCTTTTCTAACTTACGCCCGTCGGTGAAAAACGAAGTCCGGTGCTCGCGGTCGTCGGAGAGGCTCACTTCCGGGTCATTGTCGAACTTCTGCGAGAACTTCATTTCGTGCGGCGGATTTACCAGATCGCCCATGCTGTCGGAAATGTCTCCGCCCGGGCGCGGACCACCATATCCCCCGCCGCCACCGGGCCACGGACCACTGATCCGCGGACCGCCGTAGCCACCGCCACCATTGCCGCGGTTCGTGTTGTCCGCTTGCTTCGATTGCTGCAGTTTCGCCCGCCCATCATCGCTCTCGTCCTTATTGAATTTCCATACTCCCATGATATTTTTGCGTGGTTGCACTTCGGGTTTCTTCGGCGGCGGCGGAGCAGCCGGAGCATTCGGGTCGGCTGGTGGCGGTGTCAGCGGCCCCGGAGGGGCCTGCGCACAAAGCAACCCGCAAACGATCAGGCAGGTCCCGCTCAGGACCAAGATTTTATTCATCTGCTTCATAGTCTTACTTCCTCCACCGCACCGCCCGAACCACCTTCTAAGGCATTCCCCAACTCTAATCAGAAAGTTCCATACAACTGCCGTAAGGTCATACCCTTCTCCGTGAGATTCCGCTGATGCCTCAAAAGGCTGCTTGCGGCTCTCACGCCAACCAACCATTCAGGTCCCGCGCCCGCTCGAGCAGCGCCAACGCTCCCAACTCCCGGAATCGCTTTGCTCTTTCCCGGTAATCAAACTCCTTCTTTGAAAGAATCGACATAAACGGTACGCGTGCGGCCTTCGCGGCCAGCGCGTCGTCGATATTATCGCCGAGATATAACGCCGCCTTCGGATCGCGCCCCGCCAGAATAATGCGCAGCCCGTCCGGGCTCGGCTTCTTCTTGGCATCGTCCATCGTGATGATCGTCCGAAACGAGCGCACCGCCGGCCACTTGTCGAACGTCCACGTAAATTCCTGCCGCGTTCTTCCCGTGAATAAATTCAATTCGTGTCCCTTGGCCCAGCGCTCAATCAACTTCGGTGTCACCAGCAGCTTTTCTTTCGCCACATTTCCAGGCTTGCCGTTCCGTCCCCAATAAAATGGCGAAAAGGCGATCCGCGCTTCGTCATAGCTCGTCGGCACTCCCAGGGCCGTCGCCCATCGCGAAACCATCATCCAGTCGTCGTTGTTTCCGGGCATGCGTTTCCATTCGTGAAATTCCGCCCATGTCGGCCGCTTGCCCGTCAGGTGCTGAATCGTCTGCAGCACCGATCGCCAGTAAGTTTCCCGCACATCAACTAGCACTCCGTCCACATCAAAGATCAATATCTTCGGATCGAGCTTCCCATCAACACGCTTCCGGCCTGTGCTTCTCACGCTCAATTCCTCTCCTTGTCCTTCCAGTGTACCTGCTCGGAGCCAAATCGTGTCCTGGCACACCTGTTTGAGGCACTGCAACCGCTGTGGTACCCGTCAATCGTGTTAATTGAAGCACTTCGCCGGGAATTGCCTGCTCTTCGCGCCGAAGATCGTCGGCTGCGCCAAGAGCTTCCTACCGCGAACGAGCTCGGCGGGCCGTATCATCCGCGAATCGCCTGGACGCTTGCCGATCCCGAACATGTCAAATGAATTGCGCGGGGCGCTGGGACTCAAGCCACTCTGGCCCATTCCCGCTGCGGGTCGGGATCTCTCAAAAGAAGAACGTGAAGAGAATGAAGCCGCTCAGAAATGGTGGCTCGATTGGTTCGTTTCGCGCGGCTGGCGGTCAACTCCCGGATCGTCCGCTCGCACTTCCCTTACGGTGTCACCTGCTCCGAACTCATCTGCACGCCGGATTGCGTGTAATTGAACTGGATCTTCCATGCGCTGGGCGCGCTGCGCCCATCGGCGACCGGCGCCGTAAACACCCATTGCCGCGCCGCCTTCAACGAAAGGTCTGCAAAATACCGACTTGGCCCGGTACTGTCGAGTGTCGCATCCGTGACCCTTCCCGCCGGATCCACATGTACCTTGACCCCCACCCTCACGGTCCCATGGATCGTGGACAAGGCCTTCGCCGACGCTGCCGGCGCCACCTGGTCCAACGCTTCTCCCTCGCCCAAGGCAGAGTCGGAACTCTTTGCCTTAGTAGACACGGTAGGTTCCACGTTGCGCGGAGCGACGGGCGGCGGTGTCGGCGTCACCGTAGCTGGAGGCGTCGCTGTCTTGGCGGGCGGATTGGTCGTTGATTTTGCAGCCGGCAACGTTTCCGGCGGCTGGACACTGCCGGCGCTCGAACTCAATTGACCGGAAGCGGCTGGCGTCGAATTCGCAGCCGTCGTCGAAGTTACGCCATTTGAATCCGGTTTTGCGCCACGACGCAGTGCAAACGGCAGCACGATAAGGGCAATCACGAGGAGCGCTCCGGCAAAAAGAGGAATCACATAATTCGGCAGCGCCACGCTCTGTCTTGGTGCAAACCCTTCTTCCGCCTCCGGTGCGGGCGTTACTTCGGTCTCCACACCCGCAACCCGTTGTGATTTTCCGAGTGGAATCGCGGGTTCCTGGGACAGAGGCACACTCAATGGCGATACCGCCGGTGGCGTCGGCGTCGGTCGTGTCGTCGGCATGGCCATAACACCGGCCGCTGTCGAGCCGATTGCGCCGCTCACCCTCGCTCCGGCAACCGCCGCCACGGCCTTGGCCTCCGCGGCCGCAGGATTCAACTGCTCTGCAAGTTGCCCGATGCTCCAACGCAATCTCGGATTGCGCCGCAGTGTATGTTGCGCAATCTCGAGATACGGATCGCGAACTGTCGGTGGGATGACAGGGTCGGCATTCTCATTAAACGGCAAAACCGCCGGCTGTTGTGTCAACGCTTCGAGCAGTGTCACTCCAAGCGACCACACGTCCGCCGCCGGTGTATACGGAGCGGCCGGCAATTCCGGTGCATCATACGCGCTGCGCTCCCGTCGCATCTCCCGCACTTCACCTGCGGTAGATAACGCATCGCTAGAAAGTTTCAGCAGCTCCCCGCTCGCCAGCACATTCGAAGGCTTCACGTGTCCGTGTACCAAGTCCCGGTCGTGCAGGTACATGAGCGCGTCGACTATCGAACTCAGCATTTCCTTCGTTTCTTCCGCGACCAATGCGCGGTGTGGAAGCACCTGCCCCAGGTTCTCCTCCGCGTACTCCATCGCCACATACAGCAGGTCCATGTCCTCGATCTTGCAAGCGCCGGCGCCATAAATTCGGATCAAATGCGGGTGGCTCAACTGCGCCGCTTCTTTCCACGTGGCAATCTGTTGTTCACTTTCCGAAAAGCCGGCGGAAACAAATTTAATAGCCGCCTGCCGTACCTCCGGATCGTGAAACTCCGCGAGGAACACCACACTGTGATCGGTGGTCCCGAGGTACTGCTGCAGTTGATATTTGTGGTCGACGACCTGGCCGATCCACTTGTTCCACATTTCGCTCATGGTGCACCTCGAACTCCGGAATTAGGGGCCATGGGTGACGGCACGCCTCTCCGCAGGGCATGCGGCCACCGGTTTCGCTTCCTGGCGTCTGGGGCGAATCGATTCGGACGGGACTCTCAGGCGCCAGAGGGCTGGGGCGCTCGTCGCTCTCCATTTTCCCACGAATCCCAGGGGACGAGCACAATTTGATGTTAATCCTTTCGCGGCCTGAAGTACTACGAGGCAACTCCGAGGTTCCATCTGAGGTTCCGCAGGGAGCAACCATTCCTCGGGATTCCGCACTCTGATTCCCGTATCGCTGTCCTCGTCAAAGGAGGGTCCTTGGCTCCCATGAATGCTTCTCGTGTGTTTACTTTTGGTCTTTTATTCCTTCTCGCATCGACAGTCCTTTGCGCTCAGTCTGCTACCGAGGCCACCAGCACAAAGATTGGCGTCGTCAACGTCCAGCAGGCGATTGCCGCCACCAGCGAAGGAAAGCAGGCTGCCGCCGAACTGCAAACGCAATTGCTCCCGCGCCAACAAGAAATCGAATCGCTGACCAAGCAGTTGAACGATTTACAACAGCGTTTGAACACCGATGCCACACTGAACGACGCCGACAGGTCTCGCCTGAGCGTTCAGGGCACTCGTTTGAGTCAGCGTCTCGATCGCAAGACCAACGATTATCAGGAGGACGTTAACGCCGCGCGAAGCGAAATTATCAACCGCATCGGCGGCAAAATGATGAATGTGATCAATCGCTGCGCGCAAGAAGGCAACTACGTTGCAATCTTTGATTCCTCCGCGCAAAATTCTTCCTTGTTGTTCGCCGCAAAAAACATCGACATCACGCAGGACATCATTCGTCTCTACGATCAAGCCAATCCGGTGAAAGGCGCCAGCACCACGCCCGCAACGCCAACAACAAAGCCCGCGCCTGCGCCAAAGCCTGTCGCACCGCTGGCAGCGAAGCCGCAATGAGTGGCACTCGTATGTTCCTAGAGCGCGGAATCCCTGCCCATACGGACTCGATCCATCGGTCAGCGGCTTTCCGATCCGCGCGCCTTTTGGCTTCGCCCAATCCATCATTTGTTAATCTGTTTCATTTTGCAGCCACCTGGCGAACGGCCTATAATTTCGCCGACCCATGCCCCGAACATCCGGCACAAAAATCGGTTCCTATGACATTGGCTCGCTCCTCGGGGTCGGCGGCATGGGCGAAGTCTACCGCTCGCGCGATTGCAAACTCGGCCGCGAAGTTGCCCGGAAAGTCCTTCCCTCGGCCGTCAGTCCAGCCGCAGGCGATTTCACTTGCATTTCACAAGTAATATTCGCCAAACTACAAGCCCGCCCCGAACCGCCCTGGCATTGCCTATTCGACTTTACCGTAAAGGAGAAACATCATGGCAACCCCGAAGCCGAGCGCGATTAAACTCAACCTGGAGCCCACCATCGTCAACTGGCCGGAAACTCATTACGTGTTCGTCGAGAGGTTTGGCCCATTTCAGAATACCGCGCAGCAAGCGTGGCAAGACTTGCACAAATTGATTCCGGCGATTTCAGAACACAACAAAATCACCGGATACATGAGTCTCTATAAAATGGAGCCGAACATCTACCGCGCAGGCGTTTCGGTCGCGTCCGAACCCAAGAATGTTCCGGAGAGCCTGAAATACGAAAAGTTCCTCGGCGGAAAGTACCGCCGGTTCGTTCTGACCGGGCCTTACTCCGGCTTGCCGGAAGCTTCTGGCCGCGTGTATGAAACCGTTTCGGAGAGGAAAATCCAGCTTCGTGATGATTTCAGCATCGAGAACTATGTCAACGATCCCCGCACCACTCCCGAAGACCAACTGATCACCGAAATTCTCGTTCCCACGGCGTAGGTCCTCTTTCGGTTTCTTGGTAGCGACAGCCAACGGGCAGTGCGACATGATGCTCGCTGGCTACTGCCCTTTTGCCTTGCTACACTTCCTTCATCATCGTATTTGCGCTCCGAAGGAACCTGCATGCCCTCTTTTGCCGGTGTGGACTTCATCGACTTCGATTCGCAACTGAATGACGAGGAAAAACTAGTTCGCCAGACCGCCCGCCAGTTCGTTGACAACGAGGTGCTCCCGGTCATCGAAAAGCACAACCGCGAAGCAACTTTCCCGATGCACCTCGTCGCGCAACTTGGCGAACTCGGTTTCTTCGGCGCAAATCTGCACGGCTACGGCTGCGCCGGAATGTCCAACACCGCCTACGGACTCGTCATGCAGGAACTGGAGCGCGGCGATTCGGGCCTGCGCAGTTTCGTCTCCGTTCAGAGCAGTCTCGTGATGTACCCGATCCACGGTTACGGCAGCGACGCGCAAAAAGAAAAGTGGCTTGCCCGCATGCGCGAAGGAAAAGCCATCGGCTGTTTCGGCCTGACCGAGCCGCAATTCGGTTCCAATCCCGGCGGAATGCTGACGCGTGCTGTGAAAAAGGGCAGCGGCTACGTCCTCAACGGCGAAAAGATGTGGATCACCAACGGTTCCCTCGCGAATGTCGCCTTGATCTGGGCCAAATGCGAAGACGAAAAAGTGCGCGGCTTCCTAGTGGAAAAAGGGACGCCCGGTTTCAAGGCCTGGGATGTCCATGGCAAATGGTCACTGCGCGCCTCGGTGACTTCTGGCCTGGCGCTCACCGATTGCGAAATCCCCGAGGAAAATCTTCTCCCCGGCGTCGCAGGTCTGCGCGGGCCGCTCAGTTGCCTGAATCAGGCACGTTACGGCATCGGTTGGGGGGCCATCGGAGCGGCGATGGCTTGCTACGACACGGCGCTGCAATATGCCAAGACGCGCAAGCAGTTCGCCAACAAGCCCATCGCTTCCCACCAGCTTGTCCAGGAAAAACTCGCCTGGATGATCACGGAAATCGTGAAAGCGCAATTGCTCGCTCTACAGGTCGGCCGCCTCAAAGACAAAGGTAAGTCCGACCCAAGCCACATCTCCATGCTTAAAATGAATAACGTCGCCATTGCTCTCGAAACCGCGCGCAAGTCCCGCGACATTCTCGGCGCCAACGGCATCGTCGACGACTACTGCATCATGCGCCACATGAACAACCTCGAAAGCGTCTACACCTACGAAGGCACGAACGACATTCACAAGCTGGTCATCGGAGAAAAAATCACCGGAATCTCCGCCTTTATGTGAGGAATATGAAGACACGCTCTTTCTTCCCTTCTTGGCTTGCTGCAGTCTTCCTCGTTTTTCTTCCCGTCTCCGTCGGTGCGCAAACCAAAATGGCGGAGCCCGAACCTCCCGAGACCAAAATCCGATGCATAACCGCATTCCTACGCCTGGAACGCCCGAGCTACCAGCTCCAGATCTCCGAAGCGGTGAAATTCCTGAAAATTGCTCGAACCACCTTCGAATCTCGCGGCTTCACGGTGCAAACCCTTCGCATCGCCACGCAGCCGTTTCCCGAATACACCCACGGCCTTTCTCACGACGAAGCGCTGCAATTCTTCCGGGACCTCGACGGCCTCGCCCAAATGCAAAACGTCATCGTCTCCGTCGGTCCCGCCTACCTCGCTGGTGACGACGGCGACGCGCAATCCGACTTGCTAGCGGACATCTTGAAAAATTCCAAATCCCTCTACGGCACAGTTTATGTGACGAACAACGGCAGCGTGAATTGGCCAGCCGTTCACGCCGCCGCTCACGTCATGAAGAATCTTGCCGATGGCACCACCCACAGCGAAGGCAATTTCCGTTTCGCCGCTCTGGCCAGTGTCCCGCAAGCCACGCCCTTTTTCCCCGGCGCCTACCTGACGGGCCTCGGCCATCAATTTGCCGTTGGCCTCGAATCCGCCAACGAAGTTACCGCAGCCGTCCGCGACGCGCCCGATCTTCCTGCCGCCAAGCGCCGTTTGATCGATCTCTTCTTCCAACTCGCCTCAAGCGTTGAAAACTTAGCCTTACGTATCGACAGCGAACGCGGCTGGACCTATCTCGGCGTTGATCTCTCTCCGGCGCCATCGAAAGACGCTTCCATCGTCACCGCCATCGAAAATATTTCGCGGCAGCCATTGGGTTCAAACGGCACGCTCTCCGCCGTCGGCGTTATCACCTCCGCGATAAAGGAAATCGGCTTGCGCAAGACCGGGTATTCCGGCGTAATGTTGCCGGTCCTGGAAGATTCCGTTCTTTTGCAACGTTGGAATGCGGGCCTTGTCTCTCTTGATGCATTGCTGAACTACTCTTCTGTCTGCGGCACAGGCCTGGACACCATCCCTTTGCCGGGAAATGTCACGGATGAGCAACTCACTCGCATCATCGGCGACGTCGCCACTGTTTCCGTGAAGTGGAACAAGCCCCTCACCGCCCGCTTAATGCCGGTTGCCGGCAAATCGGCCGGTCAACAAACCGATTTCCCCGAAGGGCGTTTTCTCAACGCCGTGATTCAGCCCGTCTCCGGACCCGAACCCCACCCCTGAGTTGTGCGCATCGCGTCGATAACTGCTTCGCCTCTTCCCGGTACGCCCGTATCGACTATAAGCCCAGCTTTGCCCTAATATAAGCCGCTGCGGAGGTTGCCTTAATGGAAGAACGTCTTAGCTTGGAGTTCCTGCGCGTTGTCGAAAACGCGGCCGTCGCCGCCGCGCGCACCATGGGCTTTGGCGATCGCCATAAAGCCGACGAAGTTGCCGTCGAAGCGATGCGCGGCACCATGGATCAGGTCGAAATGGATGGCACCATCGTCATCGGCGAAGGCGAGCGCGACGAAGCTCCCATGCTCTACATCGGCGAAAAAGTCGGCCTCGCCACGCACGCTCCCAAATCTCTTTTCCCGCAAGTCGATATCGCCGTCGACCCGCTCGAAGGCACCAACCTCTGCGCCACCGGCGCGCCTAACGCCATCACCGTTCTCGCCGCCAGCGAACGCGGCGGCCTGCTGCACGCTCCCGATATTTACATGGAAAAAATCGTCGTCGGGCCATCCTGCAAGGGCGCTGTAGAGCTCGACGCTCCGGTGGCGGACAACCTGAAGGCCGTCGCCAAGCGTCTCGAGCGCGATGTGGAGGATCTTGTCGTCATGGTCCTCGACCGGCCGCGCCACGAACAAATCATCGCTGACATTCGCGCTGTAGGCGCGCGCATTCGCCTCATCGGCGACGGTGACCTCTCGGCCGGCATTTCTGCAGCGGTCCTTGGCACCGGCGTTCACATGGTTATGGGCACCGGCGGCGCGCCCGAAGGCGTCCTCACCGCCGCCGCGCTCCGTTGCCTGAACGGCCAGATCCTCGCGCGCCTGGTCGTCAACAAACCCGAACACCGCGAGCGGCTCGAAAGAATGGGCGTCAAGGATCCACACCGGATTTACGTCACCGAGGATCTCGCCCCGGGCAACAAAATCATCTTTGCGTGCACCGGCGTGACCGACGGCAACCTGCTCAAAGGAGTCCGCTTCTTCGGTGAAGGCGTCCGTACCACTTCTATGATTCTCACCCTCGACGAACGGCAAGTCCGCTTCATCGACTCCGTGCACCTCGATAAGCGCCCCGATTTGAAGGTCCGCTTTAACTAAAGCGACAGCACTGAGGGCAATCTCTGGGGCTTGGTCCCCTGAAAGCGTTCCCGCAAAACAGGATACGCGAGCAGGTGGCCCGAATCTGGTCATCCGGCCAGTGGTGAGAAGCACCCAATCTCCGTAACCTTCTTCAACCAGTCCCACCGCATTCAGAAGCCCATCTGTCGCAACCCGGAAACCGGCCGCCGTTCCGCCGGACAGTACTGCCGCGACAGAGAACGGGGGAGTGCTTTGAAGCGTTCAGCGTTGGTCCTGCTCTCGACGGTGGCGATCTTCCTTGGCGGCTGCGCCGAAGCCATCATTCCGAGCAGCGGCTCGCAAGGCTACACCATCATCGTCACGCCCGGCACTGCGACGCTTCCCGGTCTGACCACCCAGCAGTTTTCCGCGAAGACGAACGACGGGTCGAAACCGACCTTGAGTTGGACCATAAACGGCATTGCCGGCGGTAATCCAACCATCGGCACCATTTCTTCGACAGGTCTCTACACCGCGCCCGAATTTCCTCCCGCACCGAACACCATCAAAGTCAGCGCGACGGACACCGTCGACACCTCAAAAACGGGCAGCAGCGCGGTCACTCTGGACAATCCGATTCCTGTGCTCACCGCCATTTCTCCAATGGTTATCTCCGTCGGTCCTTTCACCCTTTCCTTGACCGGTCAGTATTTCGCTCCGGGCGCGACCGTTTTTCTGGGCAGTACTGCGCTTGCCACTACCGTGGTCTCCTCGACGCAATTGACCGCGACGGGAACGGCAACAAACGCGGAAGTCGGCAACGTCAACATCACCGTGCAGAATCCCGCTCCTGGTGCGAACGCCTCCAAAGCCATCACGGCCCAAATCAAAGGCAGTGGGATCAATGTTCAGGTCACGCCCGCGACAGGCACCCTGCGCGCGGGAACGCAACAGGTCTTCGCTGCCACCGTCACGGGCACAAGCAACACCGGCGTAACCTGGTCGATCAACGGCATCGCTGGCGGCAACGACACGGTCGGCACCATTGTTGGTAACGGCAACTATCTCGCGCCGAACATCCTGCCAAAAGCCAACACCATTACCGTCACCGCCACAAGCGTCGCAGACACCACCGCCACCGGCAATGCCACCATGACCCTCGGCAATCCCGTCCCGATTCTGAGCACCGTCACGCCGGACCTCGTTGTCATTGGAAAGTTCAGTCTGACTCTCACCGGTTCGGGCTTCATGAATGGCTCGGTGGTGAATTTCGGTTCTCAGCCACTGACTACGACCTTCGTTTCACCCACGGAATTAACTGCGACCGGCACCGCCACGATCGCACAAGTGGGTACCGTCAACGTCTCCGTCACCAATCCAAATCCTGTCTCTGCGACCTCCGCGCCGATTCCCGTTCAGGTCGTCGCCAGTTCCAACATCGTCGTCACGCTGACGCCCAAATCCGTGACCATCGGCGCCGGCAACACCACGCAATTCCAGGCCACGGTTACGGGGACTACCGACATACAGGTCTCCTGGTCCGTGAATGGAGTTCCTTACGGAAACAACACCGTCGGCACCGTTGATGGAAATGGCAATTACACTGCGCCCGTAAATATCGTCGGCCTAGGCAGTGTCACCGTTACCGCCGCCAGCGTCGTGGACCCCACGAAGTCCGGGAGCGCAACCGTCACTCTGTCAAATCCCGTTCCGACGCTGACTGCCATTACTCCCGGCACCATCGGCCCCGGCGCGTTCCAACTCACGTTTTACGGCACCGGCTTTGTCGCCACTTCCACCGCAACTTTCGGCGGCCAACCCTTGCAGATCACCTACGTGACCGACACTATGATCACTGCGGTCGGCACCGCTACCAGCGCTCAAGCAGGAAATGTGCCCATCATGGTGACGAATCCTGTCCCCGGCGGCGGAACCTCCAACAGTCTCAACGTGACGGTCACAACCTCGGGTAGCCCGGTAAGCTCCGCGGCGGCGGTCCGCTTCCTCGAACAAGCCTCCTTCGGTCCGGATACGGAAAGTTTGAACCAGGTTCAGGAAATGGGTTTCGACGCCTACTTCCAGAACCAGTTCGCCGCCACGGTTACGCCCTATCCCAATCCGCGCCCGAATGATACCGTCAGCAACGTTCAGCAATCGTTCTTCCTCAACTCCATTGCCGGCGGCGATCAACTCCGCTTGCGGGCCGCCATGGCTCTCAACGAATTGTGGGTTGTCGGAGCGGACACCGTCAGTGATCCCGTTGGCTACACCAACTACATGCGCACGTTGGACAACGATGCGCTCACCAATTATCTGAACGTCATGACTGACGTCACTCTGACTCCGGCCATGGGCGACTTCCTCAACATGGTCAACAACAATGCGCCCGCGCCCGGTCAGCACGCCAACGAAAACTACGCCCGCGAGATCATGCAGCTTTTCACGCTCGGTCTGAACAAGTTGAACCCGGATGGCACTGCGGTGCTGGACGCCTCGGGAAATCCCGTCCCGACCTACACGCAAAATGACGTCATGGACCTCGGCCGCGCCTTCACCGGCTGGACGTTCCCGACCGCACCCGGAAAGTCCGAGCAAAACAACAATCCGCCGTACTATGCCAGCCCGATGATCCCCGTAGAATCCGAGCACGACACCGGCGCGAAAACCATCCTCGGTCAATCCATCCCGGCCGGACAAAGCGCGGAGCAGGACCTCTCCGCCGCGCTGAACATTATCTTCAATCATCCGAACGTCGGTCCCTTCGTCGCCACGCAGCTCATCGAGAAGCTCGTCACGAGCAATCCGAGCCCCGCTTACGTTCAGCGCGTCGCGCTGGCATTCAACACCGGTACCTTCAACAGCTACGGTTCCGGCAAGCGCGGTGACCTGCAAGCAACCATCGCCGCCATTCTTCTCGATCCCGAAGCGCGCCGCGGCGACGTCGCCGCCACCTCAGTCGCCACGGACGGCAAGCTTCGCGAACCTGTCGTCATGATCGTGAGCCTCTGCCGCGCGTTCCATGTCAAGACCGATGGCGCCGGCCTCTCCTACGAAGGCGACCAGATGTCCGAAAATATTTTCTATGCGCCTACGGTTTTCAATTTCTTTCCGCCCGTGAATCCGATCCCGCAGACCACTCTCAACGGGCCGGAATTCGGCATCTTCAACACCAACACCAGCCTGGCCCGCGACAACGTCATCAATGACGCGGTCTACGGCGCACTAGGCTCCAACACCAAACTCGATTTCACTCCGGTGATCAACGCCGGTTCTCCCGATCAAATGATCGCCTGGCTCGATACTCTTTTCCTCCACGGCACAACCCCCGACCAGGTGAAACAAATTATCTCCACGGCGTTGAGCGCCTACGACCCGGCGGACACCCAGGGGCAGGCTCAAGCCTCGATTTATCTCTACACCTCTTCCTCGATGTACCAGGTGCAGCACTAGGACCATAGGAGCGCACGATGAACGTTCACACACGACGAGACTTGCTCAGGTTGGCCTGCTGCTCCGCCGCCGGAGCCACTCTCGTCGGCGGTCTCAGCAAATTCGGATTGGTCAGCGCTCTCGCGCAAGGCGCTTCGGATTACAAGGCGTTGGTGTGCATTTTCATGTTTGGTGGTAACGACGGGAACAATGTTTTGGTTCCCATGGACTCGCGCTACGCCGCTTACCAGCAGGCCCGCTCTATTCTCGCCATACCCCAGGCGCAGCTTCTGCCACTGCAGTCTGGCGGGCAATCCGCCTACGGCTTGCACCCCAACATGCCGGAGATGCAGGGCTACTTCAACAATCAGAAAAACATGGCGCTCGTCGCCAATGTGGGAACTCTCGTTCAGCCCACGACACAAGCAGCCTATCAAGCCTCTCTGAATTTGCCCCAGAATCTCTATTCGCACTCCGACCAGCAGAATCAATGGCAGAGCGCTCAACTCAATGGCATTCCCATGTCCGGTTGGGCCGGGAAAATGGCCGACTCGGTGCAAAGCGCTTACAACAGCTCGGCTCTTTTCCCGCCGATTCTTTCCATCAGCGGCAACGCTATTTTCTGCACGGGTATCACTTCCGAACCATTCACGATGAATCCTGGTCAGACACCAGGCCTTCAAGGATTCGATTCTTCGGCGGCTTCCCAGGCGAGATATGCCGCCACGCAGCAATTGCTCACGTTCGATAGCGGTCTCAACATGGTGCAGGCAGCGAACACCGTCACCAGCCAGGCCGTTCAATACGCCCAGGTCCTCTCCCAGGCATTGAAAAACATTCCGCCAATCCAAACGCAATTCCCCAACAACTATCTGGCCCAACAGTTGCTACAGGTCGCACAAGTCATCTCCGCTCGCAGCGCTCTCGGCGTGAACCGCCAGATCTTCTTCTGCTCCTACGGCGGCTTCGATACCCACGGCGACCAACTCACCCAACAGGTTCAGCTCCTCACCACGGTCAGCCAGAGCATGTCCGCGTTTTACCAGGCCACCCAGGAACTGGGCGTCGCCAATTCCGTCACCAGTTTTACGTTGTCGGAATTTGGCCGCACGTTCCAGCCCGGTTCCAACGGCGGGTCGGACCACGCTTGGGGTAGCCACCATCTCGTCCTCGGCGGCGCGGTGAAGGGCAACGCCATCTATGGCACTTTCCCAACGCTCGCTCTTGGCGGGCCCAACGATGCCGACCAGAACGGCCGATGGATTCCAACGACCGCTCTCGATCAATACGCCGCCACCTTAGCGACCTGGTTCGGCGTCAGTGCCGCCAATCTGCCGTCGATCTTTCCCAACCTGGCCAACTTCCCAACCAGCAACCTGGGCTTTATGGGCTAGCGCAAGGTTTTTCCCGAAGAGAGCGTAGTCAGAAAAAAAGCGGTGCCCCGAGTTAGAGCGCCGCTTTCGTCTTCGAACACCTTCCGTTAATTGTCCGTTAATTGTTTCCGTTAGGAATGGCCAGCAACACGCGGTCATCAACCGCAACCGTGGGTGTGAACATCGTGGCGCTCTTGCCGTCCGCCAGAGCAATTTGTTTCGCCAATCCCGCAATCGCCGGCCCGGCTGGTTTCGCGCTCTCCGCGGGAACATAGCCCGGCTGCAGGGAAATTCGGGTGGCCTTCGGGGCGCAAGCCGTCGCACCCAGGCACATGTCGCGCACAAACACCTGCCGCAGTCCGCTGTTCGGCGTCGTAGGAGCGCCTGACGCGCCGGGGCTCACGGCAAGAAATGCCACATACCGCGCAGAGGCGCTCAAAGACGGCAATATCCCCTCGGTTCCGCTCAGCGCGCCTCGCTCATCGGTCGACACGAGCAGCGTGCTTGCCTTGCACGATTCGGTTGCTCCTGCGCATGTGTCGCGCAGATAGACTTGCCGTCCGAGTGGCGCGTTCGCAACCAGATTCGTGGCCGCGGAACTAAACGCAATATAGCGCCCGTCCACCGTCATTACCGGATTGTGGCTCGCTCCGTCGCCTGCAGAGCCGTCCGCCGCAACCGAAACCACTCGCGTCGATCGCGTGCATCCGCTTTCTCCCCAGCACGTGTCGCTCAACAAAATTTGCCAACTGCCACTCTGCGAAGATGTGTAGGCAACGTACCTTCCGTCCCGGCTGATCGCGGGTTGATCTTCGGCAACCGGCACGGGCGCGCTGGCGCCACTGACGCGCGTCGTCGTGGGCGTGCAATTCGCAGCGCCCAGGCACGTATCGCGCACAAACACTTGCCGCGTCGCGTTACTCGCCGTCGAGGAGACGCTCGCATTGGCCGCCAAAAACACTACGAATCTCCCGGAGGCACTGATCGCAGGAAGTTCGGAAGTCTTCCCGGAAAGCGTCTCCGTCTGATTGATCGAAATGACTTGCGTGCTCGGCTTGCACGCGCCGGCCACCCCGTTGCAGGTGTCGTGCAAATAAACCTGCTGCCCTGCAGGCGCATTCTCCACCAGGTTGCTCGCCCGAGAACTGAACGCCACATAGCGCCCGTCCGGTGTCATCGTAACGCCATGGCTGTCTCCGTTGCCCGGCGTGCCATCCAACGCCGTCGACACCGTGCGGGTCATCGCCACACAATCGTTCGCCACACCCAGGCACGTGTCATGCAACAAAATCTGCGAGGTGCCGCTCTCAGCGGACACGGAAGCCACATACCGCCCGTCCTGGCTGATCGCCGGCTTATCCGCGGGAGTCGTCGTCCCCGGAGGCACATTCGCCGGACAGGTGTTCACCGCCGTTCCGTTCGTTACCGTGAACGTTTGCGTCGTCACCGGCATTCCGCTCGGCGGACTGTTCGTGTCGCCGCCGCCCAGGTTCGGGCAGTTGAGCAAGCAGATCGCGCTCGGTGGATTGAGCACGTTGATTTCGGCCGTCCCGCTCGCGCACAGCAGTTTCCCGGGAATCGTGGCTTTCATCTGCGTCGAGGAAATACTGTTCACCGTGACGGCCATTTCCTGGTTGTAGCTCGATGCACCTGTAAAAGTTACTGACGATCCTCCATTTTGTGACATGGGAATAAAACCCGTTCCAGTCACGGTAATTGGCACACCCGCGCAATTCGCCGATGTGGAATCGCAGTACGCCGCCGAAGTCGGCGACACCGATGACAGTGTCGGGTAGGGGTTCGCCAAGCCGTAGACCGTGAACGTCAGCGCGTTCGAAAGCCCGTTGTATCCCGTACCCTGGCCCGTGGGTTGGTAAACATTCACGGCCACCGTGCCGGCGGTCTGGATAAGGCTGTAGGGCACTTGCGCCGAAAGATTGGTAGTATCGATATAGGTGGTCGTTAGTTTCTTGCCGTTCCACTGCACCACCGGGTTTACTCCAGGTGCGGTGAAAGGATTTGATGCACTGGCGATGACAAAGAGCGTAAAGCAGGGGTTGACCTGGCCGGAGGGGGTATTAGGACAATTAACGAGCGTTCCCGACTTTGGTGTTCCCACCGGCAGTCCCGACGGCGAAAGATTGGTCAACGTTGCGCCCGTGTTGTACTGCACGGAATTGTTGTAGTCGTTGCAGCCGGCCACGCCGAGTGCGAATAACAAGACAGTCAATGCTGTCCGGAACCCCTTCATTGATTCTCCTTCATGCACAACTTCAACGCGCCCGGGCTCCAACCACAGTTGTTCCAAGTCAGAAGACGGCGCATTTGATCTAGGGTTGAGATGCAAGGAATCGCGCTCGCGTTGATTCTGTCCCTACGCAACACCCCAGCGGCAGGCGCGTGTAACCCTATCTATAATATCGTGCAGCCGCAGTTCTCGCAAAGCCTCGGACTCCTGAGTCCGCCCGCTAACTCATTCTCTTTTCAGAGATTTCAGCGACTGCCGTACCAGTTGCTTCACCTTCGCACGGCATTCCGGTTCCGGAACGCCGGCCGTCGCGGCCTCCGCCGCGCGGTAATAAGCTTCGGCTTGCTCCTCTCTCGCGAGCCTGGCGTTTAGATCGCCGAGCATCAACTCATACAGCGGATTCGCCGGATACTTTTCGGCGAGAGGGGTGATTACCTGGATCGCCTCTTCGTATCGCTGGTCGTAATTGAGCAGGTTCAACGCCAGATAAAATCGCGCCAACGCTACGCTGATCTGTCCTTCCTGCATTGCTCTCCTCAATTGACGGATCCCTTCTTCCTTCGTTCCCCCGGGAATCCCCATCAGGAATCGCAGCGCCTTGGCCATCATGGACAGCGTGTCCACGTAATAGTTGTAAAGACCCAGTCCGGTGTAGGCATCGCACAGCGTCGGGTCCAGTTGCAGGGCCGCCAGGAAATTCTCCCGCGCTCGCACTCCCGCCCGCGCGCTCGCCCGGGATTCTCCCCTGATTCCATACAGCCTTGCCGCCAGGCCATCCGCCATCGCGGCGTACAGGTGCATCTCACCGGTGTTCTGCTGCCGCAATTGTTTCTCCGCCAGGCTGTAGGCCTTGCTTGTCAGTTCGAGGTAATGTTGATCGCCCGGCGCCTTGTCGCGGTGCCGCGCCATGGTCATAGCATATTTAAATTCCGCGGAGTCCCACCAGATTTTCCACCAGTCCGCTTCCGCTTCGAGCAAATATCCCAGCGGATCTTCTGGCGCTCGCTCCTCGAGCTCGTGAATTTCCGGGAGCGCCAGATCACGCCGTCCCGAATAGATATGGTCCAGAATCGCGGATGTGTTGGCTGGAAGATTCAGCTTGCCAGGCTGGGCCATCGCCCAACCCGGAACCAGGAGTAACATCCATGCAATCGCGTGCCGCCGCAACTTTCGAAACATAGACTCCGCAGGAAGGAGTCCGCTCTTTATACCTTCCTCGGCACGAGTTTAAGCTGTTCCGCTAAAGTCGCCAAACGAAATGGCTTCTGCACAAGCCCGCCCCTTGGGGATCGGCGCTTCGCGTAAATTCTGCGTGTTCCCCAATATACAAATAACGTGTACTTCCGGCCGAAGTTTCTGGACCTCATTCGCCCCTCAGACCCGGCATGATGTTGGTCCAAGGAGCATCATCGCCAGGCTCGCCTGCCCGAAAACCCTCGTCCATACCCCGTTTCCTGTCCGATACTGCGTTTCATGTGCTCTTAGGTGCGCGCTGCATCCTTTGTTATTCTCACTGCGCATGAGAACCCCTCCCCAAGACGACACATCGGTATCTCCGCAGCTTCAATTGGAGCGCGGTCTCGGCCTGAAAGAAGCGGTCGCCCTCAACATGATCGAGATTGTGGGCATCGGCCCGTTCGTCACGAGTTCTCTCGTCATCAAAGCCATGGGCGGGCCGCAAGCGCTGGTCGCCTGGCTCGCCGGCGCCCTCATCGCCACCCTCGACGCGTTCGTCTGGTCGGAACTTGGCGCGGCAATGCCCAAAGCCGGCGGCACCTACGTTTTTCTTCGCGAAGCCTACGGCCCCCAAAAATGGGGACGTCTCATGTCCTTCCTTTTCGTCTGTCAAACGCTGATCCAGGCGCCTCTGACGGTCGCGTCCGCTGCCATCGGCTTCAAGGATTACGCCAAATTTCTTTATCCGTTTAACTGGTGGCAGGAGAAAGCCCTTGCTGGTGGCCTGGTCATACTTCTCATAGTCCTTCTTTACCGACGCATCACCACGATCGGCAAAATCTCGGTGCTCTTGTGGATTGGCGTTGTGGGCACCATGCTCTGGCTCATCTGGAGTGGCGTCCGCCACTTCGACGCAAGACTTGCATTCGATTTTCCTGCGGGCGCGTTTCAGTTTTCCTCGGTGTGGTTTGCCGGCCTTGGTGCCGCCATGCTCAGCACCGTCTACAGCTATCTCGGCTACTACAATATCTGCCACCTCGGCGGCGAAATTCGCGAGCCGGAAAAAAACATCCCGCGCGGAATTTTTCTTTCTGTGTTGGGCATCGCCATTCTCTATCTCGCCATGCAGACCAGCATTCTCGGCGTCATCCCCTGGCGCGAGGGACAAAATTCCTCGCACCTGGTGAGTCTCTTCGTGGAACGCTTGTACGGCACCGGTGTCGCCCGCTTCGCCACCGTGATGGTTCTTTGGATCGCTATGGCCAGTATCTTTTCCGTTCTCCTCGGCTACTCTCGGGTCCCTTATTCCGCGGCGCTCGACGGCAACTTTTTTCCCGTTTTCGCGCGGGTTCATCCCACCAAACATTTCCCTCACGTATCTTTGCTTTTTCTCGGCGGGCTCGCCTTTATCTTCAGCCTCACATTCAAATTGCAAACCGCCATCGCCGCCATCCTCGCCATGCGTCTTCTGGTCCAGTTCATCGGTCAGGCCGTCGGCGTCATGCTTGTCCGCAAACGCTGGCCCGCCGGCAAACTGCCGTTCAAAATGTGGCTGTACCCCGTTCCTGCGGTCCTCACCACCCTTGCTTGGGCCTGGCTGTTCTGGCAAACCGGTCCGGTCCGAAAATGGGGCATCCTTGAAGTCATTCTCGGTGTGATTGCGTTTTTGGTTTGGACCAGAGAAATGCGACAATGGCCATTCGCTTCAGCCGTTGAATGACGGGCCCGCCGTGGCGCGCAGTTGTCAGAAGCTCGACTTTGTAGCGGCCGCCTTCTGATCTTCTCTGCGTTCTTGGTTTCGAGAAGAATTCGTCGGGGCCACCGGGGTCGGAGTTTTGTCTCCGACAAAAATAGATGCCCCAAATGGGCTGCCGCCCCTGAGGAATTGCTTTTTGCGCCGGGAGACACAGTGAAGAAATCCTCTTTCGCCCCAGTTCTGACCTTGCTAATTTTCCTGGTCGCCTCTCATCCGGCTCCCGCCCAATTTCCTCCTGCGCCCGGCACCGGCCCCGGCCTACCCGAAACTATCGAAGCTATCGACAGCGCCCGCGTTACCACCCGCATCCTCTACATCACCGCCCACCCGGACGACGAATCCGCCGCCGTCCTCACTTATCTCGCTCGCGGCCTGCACGCCGACGTCGCCCTTCTCTCTCTGACTCGCGGCGAAGGCGGCCAGAACGCCCTCGGCCCCGAACAGGCCCCGCAACTGGGCCTCATTCGCACCCAGGAGCTTCTCGCCGCCACTCGCGGATACGGCGTGAAACTCTATTTCACTCGCGCTCGCGATTTTGGTTACTCCAAAACTCCCGAAGAGACCGAAAAAATCTGGGGCGATCAAGTCATGCAGGACATGGTTCGCGTCATTCGCGCCTTCCGTCCCAACATCGTCATAAACAACTGGGGCGGCGTGCACTCCGGCCATGGTCACCACCAAGCGACAGGTATTCTTACCCCCGAAGCCGTGGCCTTCGCCGCCGATCCTTCTTTCAAAATAGGAGATGCTCCCGGCAGCCCGGTTCTCGCCGAAGCGCCTTGGAAACCGCAAGAACCGGTTGTCATTCTCAATCTCGATCGCAGCAGCGACTCCCCGAAAGGCCAGGTTCTCCCTCTCGACGACATTTCTCCTCTCTACGGCAAGAGTTGGCGCCAAATCGGCCTGGATGCTTTTGCAAATCACCACACGCAAGGCATCGCAGGTTTTCTCAATTCGCCGTTTCTGCGCCGCCCCATCGGCCTTGTTCCCGAACCAGGCGCGGCGCTCGATCCCGCAAAACTTGGCGAGCCCTTTACGACGCTTTATCCCGGGTGCAAGGCATTCACCAATGCTTACGATCTGCTCGGGCAAGCCCGGGAATCTGCTTTGCGGGAAGATTTCTCCGCCGCCACTCGCCAGCTAGCCGATGCCGCCAACGATTTCGATGACTGGACCGGCAAGTGCGGCTATGCCATCAGAGGAATGGACACGCCCCAGCTTCAATTTGCGGACGATATTCGCCGGAGCAGAGCACGCGTCGAGCGCGCTCTCGCTCTTGCCGCTGGTATGCACTTGAGCGCGGAAGCCAACACAAACAATCTTGCGGCCGGCAACACCATCCTGGTCTCGACGCAAAGCACTTGCCGCAAAACTGTGGACTGCACATTCTCTCCCACCTCGCTCGACGTCCCTTCCATCTGGCAACAGACGGGGGTGGAAGGGAATGCCGCCAAGGGGTATCAATTCACGATTTTGCTGGCTCCAAAGCAGCCGGTCACGGCACCCCTTACGTACCCAGAGCCCTTTCGCCAAGACAGCAATTTTGGTGTTCTTCCGGAGCCACCGCCTCTCCTCACGACGCGCCAGGATGTTTCCGTCGCAGGGCACAAGATGACTCTTACGGAGCCGGTCACCTTTGTCCAGGCTACCTCGACCAGCGTCGTCCGTGTTCCCTTGCGCATGGTTCCCGATTACACGCTGGCGGTCGATCCTCAACAATTCATTGCCGTCATTGGCGCTCCGCGCAAACGCTTCGATGTTTTTCTGCGCGTGCACTCCTATTCCGAAAAGCCGGCAAAAGTCTCTGTTCGTCTCGAGGTTCCCGACGGCATCACCGCCAGCGCTGCGGTCGACGTCGCGTTTGACGGCATAGGCGATCAATACGCCAAACTCACCGTCACTCCCCCGGCGAAGCTCGACTCAGGCAACTTCACCGTCACCGCCTATGCGGACCGCGACGGAGAAAAATTCTCCACCTCCCTCGAGCCGCTCCCTTCCCTGCCCACGATCTTCTGGAGCGAACCCGCGCAAACCATCATCCACGCCTTTGACATCAATGTTCCCGCCAGTCTCCATGTCGGCTACATCTCCGCCGAAGGCGAACCTATTCCCGACGCCCTCCGGCGCCTCGGCATCGACGTCCAAATGCTGGACACTGCCGCTCTGGCCTTCGGGGACCTCTCGCACTACGACGCCATCATCGTCGGTGTTCGTGCCTACGAGCTTCGCCCCGAACTCGCCGGTGCCAACAAGCGCCTTCTCGATTACGTTTCAAACGGCGGTACGCTCGTCGTCCAATACAATCGCGACTTCGTTTGGGACAAACTGCTCCCGGCTCCCTATCCCGCCAAAATCGGCGCGCCTACCCCGCGCATCACCGACGAAAACGCCGAAGTAAAATTTCTCCAGCCCGACGATCTCCTCCTCAATCGCCCTAACAAGATCACCGAGGCGGATTTTCGGAATTGGATTCAGGAGCGCGGCCTGTATTTCTGGAGTGATTTTGACCATCGCTACACCGCGCTGCTCGCCATGCACGATCCCGGCGAAAAAGATCTGACCGGCAGTCTCGTCTACGCCAAATACGGCAAGGGCACCTACGTCTACACCGGCCTCGCGTTCTTCCGCGAGCTCCCCGAAGGAGTCCCCGGCGCCTATCGTCTGTTCGTCAATCTGCTCTGCGCCTCAAAGCCAAACTAGCGACTCGACCCGTCCTGCACGCCACTAAACCAACTAGGCACATCCTCCTGCTGAATCCTCCACACTGCGCTATCCTCATTTCTGTCTTTCGCGTCTCATATTCTCTGAGGGAGAACTACGGCGCGCAAATTTCCGCAGGAGCGCATCCAGCATGAACCGCTATCGATTCGTGGGAATGATTGTTCTATTGGCGCTGTGTTTCGTATCCGCGGGTACTGCCACAGCACAAAAGAAAAAGAAGCTGGACGACACGCAGCCCACGCCGCCTGCCAGCGTCGCGGCCAACGCGCCCGACGAAACCAAAATCGATTTCACCATCGGCGAATTTCTTGGCGCTTGGCAGCTCGGCGACATCGAGAAAATGCACAAGAACGTCGCCGACGACATTTCCGTCGTCGCCGGAACGTGGACTCCGCCCGCCGTGGGTTGGACCAACTACCTCGCCGCTTACCAGGCTCAGCGCGCGCGCATGCAGCAGGTGCATATGGATCGCAGCAACACACTTATCCGCATCGCCCCTTCGGGCCAAATTGCCTGGGCCTGTTATCAGTGGGATTTCACTGCGCTTGTCGACGGAAATCCGATGGCTGCCGAAGGTCAGACCACCTTAGTCCTGGAGAAAAAGAACGACGCCTGGATAATCGTACACAATCACACCTCTCTCGTTCAGGCTTCTCAAAATGCTTCCCCTGCGAGTCCCGCACCGCAGTCTGCGGAACCCACTCCCGCGAAGCCCTGACCCGGAAAGACCGAGCCCCGAACAGCCTAGAAGTTCTTCAGCCCTTGATACACGAACATCCCAACAATCAGCAAGAGCAGCACACCCGAGGTAATCCCGCTGGTCAGGATCGGCGGAGACAACTTGTTGATCTTGGTAATCAACTCCCGCTGCTCCCTGGCCATGTGATCTTGCGCGGAATCAATGAAGATTTGGTCGTCCTCGTGGCTGGAAAGCACGCTTCGCCAGGCAATCAGAATCAGAAAAATGGCGGTAACGACTCCCCAGGCAATCAGCAGATAAAGCATAGGTCCCGTTACATTTTCCATAGCAACCTCCCTTGGAACCGGGCCCCGGTAGCCTGCTGCGGCGGCAGGTCGGTATTCAGGCGGAGTATAGCACCGTGGATCTGGAATTCCAGTGCTATGGATTCGTCCGGTAGAGGCTAGACCCTCGCAGCTTCCATCTCCCGATACAACTCAACGAAATGACAATTCGAACCTTCGTACGCCGGCATCGGAGACCCACCGGCATCGTTGACACTTTCGCCGACAACTCCCCATTTCTTCTCGCCGGAATGATTCCAACCACAGGCGAAGCCTGTATCACCGGCGCGTCCGCGCATTTCGGACAGGGTTTCACGGCCATAACTCCCCCCTCCCTTCGCTTCGGACAATATCCTAACAGCGTGCTTCCCTGCTCGTTTCCGGCGCTATAATTCGCTCTACTATGCCGCTGAGTTCCGGCGCAAGGCTCGGGCCCTACGAAATCCAGTCTCCCCTCGGCGCGGGCGGCATGGGTGAAGTCTACCGCGCCAGGGACACCCGCCTCGACCGCACCGTGGCCATCAAAATTCTTCCGCCACATTTTTCTTCCGACCCTGTTCGCAAGCAACGCTTCGACCGCGAAGCCCGGACCATCTCCAGTCTCAACCATCCCTTCATCTGTGTGCTCCATGACGTCGGCCAGCAGGACGGCATCGACTATCTCGTTATGGAATGCGTCGAAGGTGAAACACTCGCCGAGCGCCTCAAGAAAGGTCCGCTGCCGCTCGATCAAATCCTGAGGTACGCCGCCCAAATCGCCGAAGCTCTCGATACGGCCCATCGCAGCGGCGTCATTCACCGCGATCTCAAACCTGGCAACATCATGCTCACGTCCTCAGGCGTGAAGCTTCTCGATTTCGGTCTCGCGAAGCCTGCCGCCCCGCTCGCCGCCGCCACCACCGTCACTGATCGCCAGCTTTCCCCCGCCACCGCGCCAGGCACCATCATCGGCACCTTCCCGTACATGTCTCCCGAACAAGTGGAAGGCCTCGAACTCGACGCCCGCAGCGACATTTTTTCCTTTGGCGCCGTCGTCTATGAAATGCTTACCGGCCAGCGCGCATTTGCAGGCAACACTTCTTCGAGCGTTATTGCCGCAGTCCTCGAACGCAGTCCCCGCCCTGTCTCCGCTCTGTTGCCCACTTCGCCGCCCGCGCTCGATCGCATCGTCAAAACGTGTCTGGCAAAGAATCCGGATGAGCGCTGGCGTTCGGCAGCGGACCTTCGTCTGCAACTCGATGGTCTTCGCGAAGAGCTCCAAGCGGCGCCCCCTCCAACCGCTGTGCAAACGCCGCATTTCGTCCATCGCATTGCCTGGCCTCTCGTGCTCCTCTTCGCGGCCGCCACGGCCTGGCTGGCCGCTCTGCACTTTCGCCCTTTGTCTGCTTCTCCTCCGCTTGTGCGCTTGTCCCTGCTTCCTCCACCGGGTGCTTCCTTCCTGCCGTACAGTTTCGCGATCGCTCCCGACGGCAGCCACTTGGCCTTCGTCGCTCTTGGTCCCGACGGGCAAACGAATTTGTGGGTTCGTGGACTGGCTTCTGCTAACGCTCAACAACTCTCCGGCACCGAAGGAGCGCTCTACCCTTTCTGGTCGCCCGACAGCCTGCACATCGGTTTCTTCGCGCACGGCCGCCTGAAGACCATCGAACTTGCGAACTCTTCCGTTCAGAACCTCTGTGACGCCGGTTCCGGCTTCGGAGGCGCTTGGAATCGCGATGGGATCATCGTGTTCGCTCCGGGTATTACCGGCCCTCTCTACCGCATTCCCGCAGCCGGCGGTAATTCCGAAGCCGTCACTGCCACTCCCGCCGGTAGCGCTGAATCTCACCACTGGCCGTCATTTCTTCCCGATGGAAAACACTTCCTTTACTATGTCAACTGGAGCAGCAGTCCGGATAAGCCTAATGGTGCGTACCTCGGTTCTCTGAACAGCGCCGCGGACCTGCCGAAGCTGGTCTCAACGGAAATCGTCGGCAATGTCTTCTTCGCTTCGGGCAATCTTCTTTATGTTCGCGATCGCACCATCATGGCGCAACCCTTCGACGCCAGCCGTCTGCAGACGACCGGTGCCGCCATCCCTTTGTCTCAACAGGAAGTCGACAAGTTCTTCGACTTCTGGCAGTCCAGTTTTTCTGTCTCTCAAAACGGCACACTTGTTTTCCAATCTGCGTTGGACGCTCCTTATCGTCTTCTCTGGTACGACCAGGCTGGAAAGGCTCTCGGCCAGTTTCCTGAAATTGGCGACGTGGGGCCGCAGTTTTCTCCGGATGGTCGTTCTCTAGCCGTTTATGCCGATGACCAGCGCAACGGCAGACACTTTATCCGCGTCTATGACCTGCCGCGCGGAATCGGAGCGCGGGTCACAGAAGGTGGCGGAGAAAGTTCTCCAGTTTGGTCTCACGATGGCAAATTCATCGCCTATCGCGATTCTTCCTTGAATATCGAGGAGGTTCCCGTCGATTCGTCCACTCCACCTCGCCTGCTAGTGAAAGGGAATGACGCGATCCCTTGTGACTGGTCCGCCGATGGCCATTTGATGTACATGAACCTGAGCGGCGGCGGTCCTTTCCCCAGTCTGGATGTCTACTATCCTCCGGACAACAAATCCACGCAGTTCCTTCGCTTCGGTGCGGAAGCACAATTCTCACCGGATGGAAAGTGGGTTGCCTACATCGGCGTTCCGAACCGGCAGATTGTCGTGCAACCCTTTCCCGGTCCCGGCGCGCACATCCAGATTTCGAATATGCTTGGTTCTTCTCAACCCCGATGGAGCCGTGATGGCAAGAAGATTTTCTATATTCAGCCCGATCGCAAGCTCATGGTCGCGGATTTCGATCCGGTCAGGAATTCCTCCGGTACACCTCATCTCATCACGCAGACCCGCATCGCTGTGACCAGCTTCGGTGGGTTACAATACGCCGTCTCTCCCGACGGCCGCTTTCTGATTAACTCTCTGCCCGCTACCGATTCTGCTCCCCTAACCCTTGTCTCCGGCTGGCCCGCGCTCCTGCCCCACTCCCGCTAGTTTCGGCCCCAAAAGAAACCGGCATTCCGGGCATTCCGGGCATTCCGGGCGTCTTCCTTGACAACCTTACCTACGAGCCTCAGAGTCGTGCCGCCTCATTGTCCATCTAGCTCCGAGGTCCATCTTAGCTCCGCGGAACACGTCAGGCGTATCGAAAGAGCGCTTTGAACCCGTAGTCCATGTGCTGCTGGATATGGCAATGGAACAGCGAAAGTCCTGGTTGGTCGGCGGTAAAATCCACAATCGCTCGGCCGTAGTAAGGCACTACGACCGTATCCTTGATAATTCCGGCCGTCTTCTTGCCGTTGATTTCAATTAACTCCCAGAGGTGCCGGTGCAGGTGCATGGGATGGGCGTCGTCGGTGCGGTTTCGCATCACCAATCGATAACGCGTTCCTTGTTGTAGCACGAATTCGCGTTCGTGGGGGTAGGGTTTGCCGTTCACGAGCCACAAGTTAAATTTGCCCGCGCCGCCCGGAATCTTTTCAAACACGATTTCGATTGTCTGCTGCGGCGCGGGTGAGTTGGAACTCGCGGTTCCAAAAATGGTGTAGTCCCAAGGCACTTTAGGCGGGTCGATCCACTGCGGCTGGCGATGCTGCCCCGCGTACTCCACAACCACGCCGAGCCCGGCCTCACGAATCATTTTCTCTGTTGAACCAAGAATCCAGACGCCGGGGTTCTTCATCTCGACGGCCACATCGATGCGTTCGCCGGCACCAACGAAAATGGAATCGAGCATTTGCGGAGTCGGAACCGGGTTGCCATCGAGGGCGATCACCTCCATCTTGTGTCCTGACAGCGCGATCCGTCGATTCTCGATAGCGCTCGCGTTCAGAAAGTGAATCAATAACCGCTGCCCCTCGCGAACGCGAATCGGCTCGCCGGCTCCGAGTGCCTTGTCGTTAATCGAATAGGCTACCGAAGCAACCTCGAGGCCGTCCGGATCGGTGTTCAGCGAAGGCGGTTTTTCAAGTAACGGCCCATCATGAGTATCGTCGTCTTCATCGTCCATGGTGCCGGTAAAGAACGGCTCCCAGTCGCGCAGGGCCAGAAACACTTCCTGGTCATATTGGCGAAGGTCCTTGCCGCCGCCTTCGACGTATACGAAGCCAAACTGGCCCGTGTACGCCCCTTTGTGCAGGTCATCCATCGCCATGGCATGGGAGTGGTACCAGCGGCTTCCCGCTGGACCGGGAGTGAGCTCGAACCGGCGTTGCCCGTGCGGCGGCACGGGCGGCGAACCCTCTTCCTCGGTGCCGTCCACGTCCGCACGAATCAGCATGCCATGCCAGTGCACAAACTCCGGCGTGTCGGTACCATTGATGACGTCGACCGTGACCGGCTTGCCCTCCTTCATCCTCAGCAATGGCCCGGGTGCGACACCGTTATAACCGATGGTCGAGAGAATATGCGAGCGGTCGAGTTCGACGGTGGTAGGTGCAATGCGAAGCGTGTAATCCGCCTTGGACTCGGGAACCGCATCGGCCGGAGCCGAGGGATTCTTGCCGCTCTGCATCGCGGGCCCCAGACGCGGCAATCTGGCCTGCGCCAATGCTATGCTCCCAAACTTGAGGAGGTCGCGTCGGTTCACAATCCTAATGCTCCTGAAAAACCGAACATGCCGCCATGGTCTCACGTCGGAAGCGAGCGCGCCAACCCACCGCGCAAGGCCCGGGTTCTGCAACCAACCGAGCATTTCCCTCGTCTAAATGGTTCTCGCCCCTACTGTTGCCGGAGGTCCTCCATGAAGCTTGCCTACACCGCTCTGGCGATTGTAGGGACCGCCGCCTGCTGCGGAACGCTTTGCGCCCAGCGCACGGGCGACTTCGGCTTCGGCAATGATGACGCTCCCACCAATGTGAAGGCCGAGTTCTATTGGTCACGTCTAGCGTACTCCTCAAACATGGCAACTTTTGGTGGATACGGCGGGTACGGATGGCGCAGGTCTTGGTCTCGCGACTATCCGAAGGCCGACCGCCAGTTTCTCATTGCCATGCACCGGCTGACTCGTATCGACGGACGCCCGACCGAACAGGTAGTTCGCCTCGACTCCGATGAAATTTTCAACTATCCCTGGATATATGCGGTCCAAGTGCAGACCTGGACGTTCACGGATGCCGAGGCCAAGCGACTGCGCGAGTACCTGCTCAAGGGCGGTTTTCTAATGGTGGACGATTTCCACGGCACAGAGGATTGGGAGAATTTCATGAACGGCATGCGCCAAGTGCTGCCCGACAGCCCGGTCGAGGATTTACAGAGTGGCGACGAGATCTTCCACACCCTCTATGACATCGACGACAAAATGCAGATACCCGGCGAACAATATGTTTGGTCCGGGCGCACCTACGAGAAAGACGGCTATCAACCGAAATGGCGAGCCATCCGCGATGCCAAAGGCCGCATCATTGTCGCCATCTGCCACAACATGCATCTCGGTGACGCCTGGGAGTGGGCCGACGACCCCAACTACCCGGAAACTTTCGCCTCCATGGCTTTCCGTGTGGGACTGGACTACATCCTCTACGGAATGACCCATTGATCCGGATCCGGTCTGTTCGTCCGGACAACGATTGAACACGGTAACAGCGGTCGTTGCATATTCATCCACTAGAAGGGCGGATGTTTCAATTCTTCTTCAAATATCCGAGTACCGTCTTCACCAAAGGGCAGTTCGTGCTGCTCACGACATGGCGTGCGTGGCTGCTGCCGGTGCTGATTCTCGCAGCCGCGGTCGGACTCGCATTACTCGTTCGTTACCGACTGCGCAACGCAGTACCCCAACTGCGGGGCTGGCGCGCCTGGTTGATTTGGGCCATGCAGTCGGCATTGGTTGCTATGATCCTGTTTCTGCTCTGGCAGCCGGCATTGGTGGTGGCAGAGTTGAATTCGCAACAAAACATTATCGCCGTGGTTGTAGATGACTCTCGCAGCATGAGCATTGCGGACACGAACGGCGGCACGCGCGAAGCTGCGGCCATTGTAGCTCTCCAGAGTGAGGTCCTCACCGGCCTTCGAAAGCGTTTCCAGACGCGCATCTACCGGCTCGGCAATCAGGTCACGCAGGCCGATGGCGTAGAACGAATCTCTCCGACGGAAGCTGCCACGCACATCAGTGACGGCTTGAAGCAGCTTGTTGCCGAGACTGCCGACCTGCCCGTGGGAGCCATCCTGCTGCTCAGCGACGGCGGCGAGAATGCCGCTTCCGCGAGCGGTTCAGGAATCAGCCCCGCTGTTCTCGAAGCCTTGCGCAACCGCCGCCTGCCGGTTCACACCGTTGGCTTCGGCAGAGAAGAGCTCGCACACGACGTCGAAGTCGAAGATGTCAGTCTAGCGGCCAACGCTGCCGCGAATGCACGTATCGCAGCTACCGTCACCCTGACAGAGCGGGGCTATGCGGGCCAAAAAGCGCAACTCACCGTGCGCGACGGGCCCAAGGCGCTAACCGAGCGCGAGATCACTTTGCCGCCGGATGGACGGATCCAGGCCGAGCCTCTGTTCTTTTCGGCCGGGGACGCTGGCGCGAAGAGTCTCGCGTTCAGCGTGGAACCGTTGCCCGGGGAAGAAAACCTCGCCAACAATGCCGTCACGCGGCCCATTCTCGTCAGCGATGCGAAGCGTCGCATTCTGTATATCGAAGGTGAACCACGTTGGGAATACAAGTTCATCCGGCGCGCGGAAGAAGAGGATCGAACGGTGCAGCTTGTCTCGATGCTGCGCACCAGCGAAAACAAAATTTACCGGCAAGGTATCAGCAACCCCGGTGAGCTAGCCGACGGGTTCCCGCTGCGGCCCGAGGACCTCTTCGGCTACGCCGGAATAATCATAGGCTCCGTCGACGCCAACTATTTCACCCCGCTACAGCAGGAACTACTGCGCGAATACGTCGATCGGCGCGGGGCTGGCATCCTCTTCTTGGGTGGCCGCTATTCTCTGAGCGATGGAGGCTGGGCGGCGTCGAGCCTGAACGCACTGCTGCCAACTTTCCTGCCGGCGGGCAATCATAATTTCCATCGTAACGCGGCAACCGTAGGGCTAACCGCGGAAGGTGTGGACTCGCCCGTCACCCGTCTTCTCGACGATCCGGAGAAAAACGCCGAGCGCTGGAAAAAGCTCACCTATCTTGCAGACTATGAAGATGCCGGATCGCCCAAACCTGGAGCCGTTGTCCTGGCGGATATGAACGCGGGCCGCCGCAAGTTGCCGCTGCTCATCACCCAGAACTATGGCCACGGCCGTACCGCAATTCTGGCCACCGGCGGCACCTGGCGTTGGCAGATGAGCGAAGCCCTTGGCGACCCCTCGCACCATCTCTTCTGGCAGCAGCTACTTCGTTGGCTCGTGAGCGAGTCCCCAGGCCCGGTTGTGGCCTCCATGCCGGAGCGCCTGCTAATGGATGAGGGACACGTGCAATTTACGGCGCAAGTCCGCGACCGGCAGTTTCAAAAGGCGGCTAACGCGCATGTGACGGCTCATATTGTTGGCCCGCAGGGCGTCGATGCGTTGATCGATCTCGCTCCATCCGAAGACACGCCTGGGCAGTATCAAACCGAGTGGACTGCGGAAAAACCCGGCGCGTATGTTGCAGAAGTAGTTGCGGAATCGCCAGGCAACGAGCCGCCGGAACTCGGTCGTGACGTACTGACTTTTCAGCGCAGCGACGGAGTCGCCGAGAATTTTCACACCGAGCAGAATCGCCATCTGCTGGAGCAACTCTCCTCTGACACAGGCGGCCGTTACTGGAAACCATCCGAATTGCACGACCTTCCTCGAGATATCTCGTATTCTGAAGCGGGCATCTCAGTTCGCAGCACCAAGGAACTCTGGGATATGCCGATCGTCTTTCTAATATTGCTCGGACTCCCGATGGGTGAGTGGTTGCTGCGGCGCAAGTGGGGCGTGATATGAAGCGGGCTTTTCTGCTGGCTGGGACCTGTGCACTCGCCTTGAGCGCGCGCGCTGCAACGTACACCGTCATTGTCGCCGGGATGGGTGGCGAACCGGATTACGAACAGCGCTTCGCGGCAGCCGCGAAAGATCTGGATCGGATTTTCACCGCGGCAGGCCCCACTTCTCACGTCTATACTCTGTCGGGGCCGCAAGCCACTGCCACACAGTTCCAAAACACGATGAGCGCATTGGCGCGCGAGGCCAAGCCCGAGGACGACTTCACCCTCATCCTGATTGGTCACGGCTCGTTTGATGGCGTCGAGTACAAATTCAATCTCGTGGGACCAGATATTACGGCCGCGCAGATCGCCACATTGTGCGACCATATCCCATCCCGTCGTCAGCTCATTGTCGATACCACCAGCGCGAGTGGCGGGGCTCTGAAGGCTCTCGAGCGGCCCGGCCGAGCCGTCGTCGCCGCTACCAAATCCGGAACCGAGAAAAACGCCACCGTATTTGCGCGCTACTGGGTCGAAGCTCTTCAAGACTCTGCGGCCGACACCGACAAGAGCGATTCCATCAGCGCCATGGAGGCTTTCACCTACGCCACAAAAAAGACTGGCGCATTTTATGATTCCCAGAAACGCCTCGCCACGGAGCACGCCGTTTTCAACGATGTGGGCACAGGTGAGCCGGTACGCGAACCCGGAAACGGTCAAGGCATGCTCATGTCGAGTTTCACCGTCTTGCGCCTTGGCAGCAGCCAACAAGCCGCCCGGGACCCCAGCAAACGCGTGCTGCTCGATAAGAAGGACGAACTGGAACAGAAAATCGACACGCTGAAGTACCAAAAAGCCGCGATGGACCCCGCCGATTATAAGAAGCAATTGCGGGACGCCTTGTTGGAACTGGCGAAGGTCCAACAGGAGTTGGACAAATGAAATTCCTCGCTGTTATTCCGGCTTTTCTGTTGGCTTGCGCTGTATCCGTGCGCGCCGCTGTGCCCGCAGACTGCTGGGTGCAGCGTAAGCATGGACGCCAGGCCGAAGCCGCTGCCTGCTTCGACACGCTCACTCGCAGCGGCGACCCGTACTATCGAGCCGAAGGTTTCTGGGGTCTCGAAGCATGGGAACAGGCGAACGAACAGTTCCGTCTCGCGACGCAACCAGCGAACAGCAAAGCGCTTTACAAAGTCCGGTGGGGTATGTTGTTGCACGAGCGCTTCAATGACGCGGATGCCGCCGGGCTCTTCCGTGAAGCGCTCGCGAAGGATCCGTCGAATGCCGCGGCATATGTGGGGCTCGCCGCAGTCTCTGCCGACGGATTCGACGGTACAGCCGCTGAGTATCTACAGAAGGCCATGGCCTTCGATCCCAAACTGGCCGAAGCCCATGAACTCATGGCTGACGTTGCCCTCGCCAACGATGATCGCAATATGGCCGCGGCGGAAGCGGACAAGGCCATCGCCCTCGAGAACGATGCGCTGGACGCCATGGCGATTCACGCCGCCCTCGAACTGATCGCCGACCACCCGCCCGATGCTTGGTTCGCCAAAATTCAGGCAATCAATCCACATTATGGCGAGGCCTATGCACGTGTGGCGCATCACCTGGAGTTGCACTACCGCTACGAGGATGCGGTTATCTATTACCGCAGAGCAATCGAGATCGATCCGCGCCTATGGGCTGGCCATTCGGCGCTCGGCATTGATCTGATGCGGTTGGGCAAAGAAGATGAGCCTTTCAAAGAGCTGCAGCTTAGCTATGACAATGGCTACCGCGATGCCGCCACAGTAAACAGTTTACGGCTCCTGGACAGCTATAAGAATTTCGAGACCTTTCGTGACGCCACGACAATCCTCAAGTTGAACAAGACCGAAGCCGCGGTGCTCCTGCCGTACCTACAGTCGGAACTGCATAGCATTCTTGCGACCTACAATGAAAAATATCAGATGAAGCTTTCCGGCCCAGTGCAGGTGGAGGTCTATCCGAATCATGAAGACTTCGCTGTCCGCACCATGGGCATGCCCGGCCTCGGTGCTCTCGGCGTAACTTTCGGCGAAGTGGTGGCGATGGATAGTCCTTCCGCGCGCACGCCCGGGGATTTCAATTGGGGTTCGACGCTGTGGCACGAAATGAGTCACGTCTTTATTCTCTCCGCCACCCATCATCGCGTGCCCCGCTGGTTCACGGAAGGATTGGCCGTACACGAGGAAGGCGAGCGCTCTCCGGAGTGGAAAGATCGTGTGACTCCCGAAGTCCTCCTCGCCATTCGCGACAAAAAACTGTTGCCTGTTTCCAACCTCGACCGCGGCTTTGTTTATCCCGAATATCCCTCGCAGGTGGTCGTTTCCTACTTCCAGGCCGGCAGCATTTGTGACTTCATCAAGGCCAAGTGGAGCGAAGGAAAACTCCTCGAGATGGTCCACTCTTATGGCAACTTGCAGACCACGCCTCAGGTGATCGAACACGATCTCGCGACGAGCCCCGACGAGTTCGACAAACAATACTTCGCGTGGATCAACCAGAAATATGGCGCCCAGGCAGCCCACTTCGACGAGTGGCGGGGAAAGTTGAAGGCGCTGTTTGCTGCGGCGAAACAGAAACAATATGACACGGTGGTGCAGCAGGGCCCCGCAATATTGGCTTTGTATCCGGAGTACGTTGGAGACGCCAACGTCTATGAACTAATGGCCGACGCCTATAACACTCAAGGCGATGCCAAGGCTGAGGCGGCTATCCTTACAGCGTACGAACATCAGGGAGGCCAAATGCCGGATGTGCTGAAGCGCTTGGCCGCTCTGCAGCAGGCCGCTGGACAAACCGCAGAAGCGTCCGCAACCCTCGAGCGCGTCACCTACATCTACCCCGTCAAGGACGCCGACCTACACAAGCGTCTAGGTGACCTGCGATATGCTCAAAAACAATATGATGGTGCGATTCGTGAATACAACGCTCTCGTGGCGTCACATCCTGTGGACAAAGCTGGCGCCGAGTTCGCCCTCGCACAGGCTTATCTTGCGACGGGACAGCGAGACAAGGCAGAAGAGAGCGTACTAGCCGCTCTCGAAACCGCCCCGGGCTACCGCCCCGCCCAAAAACTGTTGCTGGAGTTGCAACAATCGCCTGCAAAATCGAACTGAACAGGAAGGGTAGCGATGATTTCGTCTATCGGGTTGCATAAAGACGCAGCACTTCTCCAGCAGCGCATCGAGCGCTTTCACTCGGTGCGCGCAGGAATCCTGAAGCAGGTTCGCGAGGTCATCGTGGGCCAGGAGGACGTGCTCGATCAAATATTGATCGCCATCTTCGTGGGTGGACACTGTCTGATGACCGGCATGCCCGGCACGGCAAAGACGCTGATGGTGCGCACTATCGCCGACGCGCTAGGTCTGCAGTTTCGGCGCATACAGTTCACTCCTGATCTGATGCCCTCCGATATCACCGGCACCGACATCATCGAAGAGGACCTGACCACCGGACATCGCAAGTGGACCTTCGTCGAGGGCCCGATCTTCGGGAATGTCCTCCTTGCCGACGAGATCAACCGCACGCCACCCAAGACTCAGTCCGCTCTCCTCGAAGCGATGCAGGAGCACTCGTGCACGGTGCGCGGGCACCTCTACCAGTTGCCGGCACCGTTCTTTGTACTCGCCACGCAGAACCCCATCGAACTCGAGGGGACCTACCCATTACCGGAAGCGCAATTGGATCGCTTCCTCTTCAACGCCATCCTGGACGATTTGAGCGCGGACGACGAACTCAAAGTGATCGACCGCACCACCGCGACTCGTGTGGCCAAGGTCGAGCCCATGACCTCGGCCGAGGATCTTCTCGACTTCCAGCAATTGGTGCGCATGGTTCCCATCGCCGAAACGCTTTCGCGCTATGTGGTGAGCGTGGTACGCGCTACCCGCCCAAAGAATGAAATTGCGCCGGAGCTCGTCAAGAAATACGTGAACTACGGAGCCAGCGTCCGCGCAGCGCAATTTATTGTCCTGGCCGCCAAGGCACGCTCGCTCTCGCATAACCGCTACCATGTAACCTACGATGACATCACTTCAGTGGTTGTGCCGGTGTTGCGTCATCGCATCCTGCTGAATTTCCACGCCGAATCCGACGGCATTGACGCCGACGAGATCCTCAAGAATCTGATTGCGCAAGTTCCACGGCCGAAGGAGGGCTGATGCAGCGGTTCCTCGATCCCAAAGTGCTCGCCGGCATCTCCTCACTCGATTTGCTGGCGAAGACCGTCGTGGACAGCTTCGTGGCCGGCCTGCACCGCTCGCCCGACTTTGGCTTCAGCCAGGAGTTCACGGAGTATCGAGCATACGTACCTGGCGACGATCTACGCCACGTAGATTGGAACCTGTTCGCGCGTACCGAACGTTGCTATCTCAAACGCTACCGCGGAGAAACCAACACGCAACTCACGGTTCTGTTGGATTCCAGCAATTCCATGCAGTACACTTCCGGGCCGCCCACGAAGGTGGACTACGCCCGCTACCTCGCCGCCTCGCTCTTTTATCTCGCGATACACAACCAGCGCGATGCGGCTGGCTTGATTGTCTTCGACGACGAGGTGCGGGAGTACATCAGGCCTGCAACGCGCACGGGCCAGCTTTCGCGACTTTTCGCGGGACTCGAACGGGCCGAGCCTCACGCCCGGACCGATTTCGCCAAACCGCTCGCACACTTTCAGAATTTCCTCCATCGGCGCGGCATCGCTGTGCTGATCTCCGATTTCTACGAGGACCCTGAAATCATCGTGCGTACCATCGCGCCTCTGCGCTTCCGCGGCAACGAGGTGGTGCTGTTTCATATTCTCGATCCCCAGGAGATTCGCCCCGCTCTGAAGGGCTCGGCGATTCTTGTCGATCTGGAAACCGATCAGAAGATCGAGGTCACCCCTGAATACACAAGGACTGTCTATCGCGTCAGGATTGATGAACATATTGAACAGCTCCGTTCGCGCGCACGCGCTGCGGGAATGGATTATAAACTCCTTGTCACCAGTCAACCTCTCGATAGAGCGCTCCGCGAATATCTTTCGTTCCGGCAGGCGGGTAATTGATGGGTCTCCTAGCTCCATGGTTTCTGGCTGGACTTGCCGCACTGGGCGTGCCTGTCTTTGTCCATCTCTTGCGGCGCCACAAAAGCACGCCGCAGCCAGTGAGCTCGTTGATGTTCTTCGAACGCGGCACACAGAGTTCGACGCGCTACCGTAGGCTTCGTTACCTGCTGTTGTTCGCCTTGCGATGTGCACTCGTGCTTCTAGTGGTGCTCGCGTTTGCGAACCCCTATCTGCGACGTGCCGCCGCGGATGCAAACGGTCGTCAGCTTTTGATCGTCTTGGACAATTCTTTCAGCATGCGGGCCGGAACGCGGTTCTCAGATGCGAAGCAGCAAGCCCTGACGGTGCTTGCCGGAAAATCGCACGCGCAAAAGGCGCAGATTATGGCCTTGGGCGGCAAACTCGACGTGCTCACGCAGCCAATTACTGACGATGCGCAACTCCACGCGGCGCTCGCCAGCATTCAACCAGGTGATGGCCACGCCAACTTCGGCGACCTTGCTCGCGCCATCGGTCGAATGGCCGAGACGTTTCGTGGCCCAATCGATCTTCACCTCTTTAGTGATATGCAGCGCACCGCGATGCCAGCCAACTTGGCCGATGCCCTTCTGCCGGGTAATGTCACCCTGATATTGCAACCGGTCGTCAAGGGCAGCGCACCTCCGAACTGGACCGTCGAGAGCGTAGACGCGCCAGATTCGTTATCCGATCCGAAAGATCCCACGCGGTCTCGTGTGCAAGCAGTCGTCGCAGGCTTCGGCACTCCGGCCGCCGCGAAGACCGTGTCACTCGTCGTAAATGGCAAAGTAATCGCCACGCGAAAAGTAGACGTACCGGCTGGTGGCCGTGCCACGGTTGAGTTTGCGCCCCTCGACGTGGGGTATGGGTTTAATCGCTGCGAGGTGCGAATTAGCGGCGGAGACGCCTTCCCAGCCGACGATGCAACCGTCTTCGCGGTGCGGCGCTCAGACCCCGAACGCGTCCTTTTCGTCCACGCTGCTTCCGAGACGCGCTCGGCACTCTACTTTGGGTCTGCCTTGGACGCTGCGGCACATTCTTCGTTTGTGATTCAATCCGTGGCAGCGGAGCAGTCGACCGACCTTGACCCGTCGAAATACGCGTTTGTGGTGCTCTCAGACGCTGTTATCCTGCCCTCCATCTTCGAGCACGCGCTGGCTCAATACGTCGCCAGGGGCGGCAGCGTGCTGATCGCGCTGGGCACCTCGGCGGGTCGCCATCCGCGCATCCCACTATGGGACCGCGAAGTGCGGGATGTGCGCGACTATGTACGTGCCGGCAATCCCGCGACCGTCGGGCACGTGGACTTTAGCTATCCCGTGCTCGAACAGGTGCAGCCCGGGAGCGATAATGGCGGCTGGGCCGACGTGAAAGTGTTTTATGCCGCCGTATTGAATCCGGAAGGGGAGCGCGTGACAGCCCGGCTTACCGACGGCACGCCGTTGTTGCTCGAGAAGCAACTCGGCGAAGGCCGCGTGCTTCTGCTCACGACCGGACTCGAGAACCTCACCAACGATCTGCCTCTACATCCGGTGTTCGTCGCTTTTGTCGACCGCACGGCGCACTATCTTTCCGGGACCGACCGGCTGAGTGCCTCAAAGGTGGTCGATTCGTTCGTACAACTGCGCTCGACAACTACACAGATGGGAGCTGCAACGAGCGTCGAGGTGATCGGACCTGACGGCCAAAGGCCGCTCTCGCTGAGCGAAGCGCGAACGGCCCAATCCCTTCGCTTGGACCGCGTTGGATTTTATCAGATTCGATTTGCCAACGGTCGTGACGCGGTGGTCGGGGTGAACCCGGATCGACGGGAATCGGACCTGCAACCGTTGGCGGCGGATGTGCAACAGCTTTGGAGTGGAAGCTCCGGCGCCGCCTCCTCGGAAACGGCTGCCGCGCAACCAATTGCCTTAAACTATAGGCCGGTAAGTTTGTGGTGGTACGTCATGGCGCTTGCGTTCGTCGCCGCTTTGGCGGAGGCAGTGTTCGCGAGCGGCTATATGGGTGCGACGCGGGAGGAACTATGAGCAACCGTAACGAGCTCAATTCCTATGTTTCGCGGCTGCAGCAGCGACTGCGTCTCGGCGCCTGGCTGCGTGGCGCCGCGATCTTCACGAGCACCGCGCTCCTGGTTACCGTTCTGCTGGTTCTGCTACTTAACCGCTTCGCTTTTCCAGCCCATGGCGTCAACGCAGCGCGCGTGGTAATTTTCGCCGCACTCGCGGCGGCGGCAGCGCTTGGTCTTGCATTGCCATTGGTTCGTGCGACGCGTGCGTGGGCCGTATACAACGCCGAGGCCGCAAATCCAGAATTGCAGCAGCGGCTGACCACGTTCCAGGAGCGCGAAAGCAAGGGCGACGATCCATTCCTCGAACTTCTCGCCGCAGATACGCTAGCACGAACGCAACACGCACCCCCGTCCTCGCTTGTTCCAGACAACCGTCTCTTTGCACTCGGCGGCGGGGGGCTGGCCTGCCTCAGCGTGCTCCTGTGGATGATCGCCGCAGCACCCGGTTATCTGGGGTATGGCGCTTCGCTGCTTTGGACCAACAAGAATGCCGCTCCGCTTTATACCATCGCGGTGACGCCCGGCGACGTGACCGTCCGGCGCAACAGTGACCAGCTTATTACCGCGCACGTGAGCGGCATGCATCCTGGGAAGGCGCGTCTCTTCGCGCATTACCAGAGCGCGCCCGGCTGGGAGCCTGTGACCATGCAGGCGGAGTCGGACTCCGTGGCGGGAGCCGCTTATCAGTTCGTCTTCGCGGGATTGCCGGAGAATGTCGAGTACTACGTTACGGCCGGACCGCTTGTCTCTTCGCACTACAAAGTGCGCGTCGTGGATCTGGCGTCCGTAAAGGAAATCAGCGTTACCTATCATTATCCGGCGTGGACCGGTTTGAAACCCGCGACTGAGGAACATTCTGGAGATCTGCGCGCGATCGAAGGAACCGATGCCGCGATTGAACTCGAGATGGACCGGCCGCTCAAAGATGGTCAGTTCATGCTCGACGACGGCCGCAGAATCAAGCTCACGAGACACGCGGGCAACAGATACCGGGGCTCGATTCATCTCGAGAAGGACGGTGCGTATCACGTGACCGACACTGACGAGGGCCAGCAGGTGCGGCTTTCGGAGGATTATTTCATCGCGACCGATAAGGCCCTGCCGCCGGAAGTCGCGATTGCTCGACCCGGCGGCGACTACCGCGCGAGCCCTATCGAAGAGGTTACCGTCGGCGTGAAGGCTAGTGATCCGTTCGCGCTCCGCGACGTACACCTTCATTACTCCGTGAACGGCGGCCCGAATCTCGATGTGAGCCTCCTCAGTGCACCTGGCGCGAGGAGCGTCGATGCTTCCTTCACCTTGCCGCTGGAGGATTTCAAGCTCGCGCCGGGCGACTTGGTCAGCCTCTATGCCACGGCAAAGGATGGTCACAGCGAGGCTCGCACAGAAATCAGTTTCATCCAGGTTGACCCTTTCGAGCGCGAGTTCTCGCAGTCGCAACAGAGCGGTGGTGGAGGCGCTGGCGGCGGAGCGAACAACCAGACGGAGATTTCCAAACGCGAGAAGGAGCTGATCGCGGCAACCTGGAAACAGCAAAACGACAAGAATGCTACCCCCAAAGATGCAGCCGCCGCCGGCCAGTTCCTTTCCGAGGCGCAGACCAAACTTCGCGACCAGGTCACCGCGTTATCGGTTCGCATGCAAAGCCGCGATATTTCTCAAGCCAATGAAGAGTTCAGTGATTTCGACAAGGACATGCGGGATGCCGCGGCGGCCATGGTCCCTTCGGCAGAAAAGTTGAAGAGCATGTCGTGGAAGGATGCTATTCCGTTAGAGCAGAAAGCGCTCCAGGCGCTGCTGCGAGCGGAGGCCACCTTTCGAAAAATCGAGGTTGCCTTCGGCCAGAGCGGCGGTGGCGGCGCAGGCGGTGGAAACTCTGGCCGCGACCTTGCCAGCCTGTTCGACTTGGAACTGGACACCGAGAAGAATCAGTACGAGACCGCCCGGACCGCCTCTCCTGCCGACCAGCGCCAAAAAGAGGTCGAGGACGCACTGGCGAAACTCGATGCGCTGGCCAAGCGCCAGGAAGACCTCGCCAACCAGCAGCATAATCCGCAACAGAATTTCCAGGAACGGTGGCAGCAGGAAATGCTTCGCCGCGAAGCCGAACAATTGCAGCGGCAATTAGAACAGTTGACGCGAAATGGTCGGCAGAGTTCGTCATCGCAAAGCGCCTCCGCCGGCCAGAATGGTTCGCAATCCTCACGAACCCAGACGGATTCCTCGTCAAGCCAATCGTCAGATCAGCGAATCGATGAAGCCCTCAAACGTCTCCACCAGGCTAGTGAAGAAATGAAGCGTTCTGGTGGCCCGCAACAGAGCGCGCGCGACGGGCAGCAAGCCGCAGACGAGTTGCGTCAAGCGAGAAATTTGCTCGCCGGAACACAGCGGCAACTCGCCTCCGGCAAAGTGGGCTCTCTTGCGCGCGAGGCGGAACGGTTGACTCAGGAAGAACGCGCGCAAGCCGATCGTATCAACCAGTTCGCCAGCCACCAGCAGAGCCTGGCAAGCGCGATGGATCTAACTGGCGCGATGGCGCGGCTTCACGAACGCGACCAGCTTGCCCATGACCGCCAGCAACTCTCCGACGATCTCTCGAAGTTACAGAAGAACCTGCGCGATGCGGCGCGCGAAATGGCGCCTGCGCAGCCCGGTGCCGCGCAGAATTTGCGCGATGCGCTGACGGAAATGGATGAATCGGATCTGGACAATCACGTGCAACGAACGGCCGACTGGCTGCGCCGTGGAATCAATCCGAATTCGAATGGCACCGAAACCGAGATCGCCCAGGGCCTCTCGAAGCTGAGCCAGCAACTCCAGCAGGCGGAGAAGAGCGTGGGCCAGGGCAATCCGGCACAACCCGAGACCGACCACCCTGACCAGTCGGCGGCGCTCAACCAAGTGGAGCGCCTGCGCAGCCAACTCGAAGCGATGGCGGCTTCGCAAGGCAGCAATCGGCAGCCTGGGCAGAACCGGCAGAGCGGTAGCGCTGGTAGCGCGCCCGATGACCGCGCTGGCAAACGCAGTGGCGATAGCACACAACGCGGCAGCGACGTCGCCGGCTCGAGCGGCGATATTCGCTACGGTGGCGGAGCCGCCGATGGCACCGTCTGGGGCAACATCAACACTGGCAACAACCGTTACGGGCAGCCGGGACAGCCGCCAGCATCGACGGATGCGTCAGCCGATCCCGCCGACACAGAACGCACGTACCAGCAGGGTTTGAGAGAGCTGAACCAGTTGCGCCATCTGGTCAAAAGTGATCCACAGGTTGCCAAAGAGGTCGCGGAACTCGCACGCCAGATGCTGCTGCTCGACCCCAAGCGTTTTCCGGGCAATCCAGCGATGGTGGAGCAAATGCATCGCGATCTGCTCAGCTCCGTCGACAGGCTGGAACTACAGCTTCAGCGCAACGGCAACGGTGCCTCCTCCGAGGCTCGCACCGGCAAATCCTACACCGTTCCTTCGGGGTATCAGGAATCTGTCGCTGAATACTACAGGCGCCTCAGCAAGAACCCGTAGTCTTTAAGCAATGCTCTCGCGGCTGAATGTGGACAGCTGACCAAAAACCGGTTCTTTGCGTCTAATACGGGTGCGGGCATGGCTCGGTCGATAGGCCGCGAGGTTGCTGCAACTCGTTTCTTTCCTTTATTTTGACTTCGCAATATGGGAGCATATTTTATGCAGTTCGGCGGCGAACGGACGGCCCAGGAGCCGGCAGGTTCAAGGCGACCCCTTGCGAGTTGGCACCCACCTGCGAAACATTTGACCGTATAAGGGCGTATTAGAGATAGCGCAACAGCACACAATTGACTTCTGATGTACCCCCGCGCGAGTGGTCTGCGGCGGAATGGCGAAAGGAATAGCATGAAGACGTGGCACAAGGTCGCAATCGGTCTAGGCGGAGCTGCGGTTGTCGGCGGGATTATTTGGTTCAGCATTAACCAGGCGAATAGAGGTGTAGTGACGGTTCAGACGGCCAAAGTGGGGAAGCTTGACAGGCTTATATCCCAAGTTACTGCCTCCGGCGAAATCAAGCCCACGACTTACACCAACATTATGGCCCAGGGATTTGGACGCATTATGGAAATTCTGATCAAAGAGGGCGACCACATCAAGAAGGGCGACAAGCTCCTGTTGCAGGACAACGTTCAGGCCAGCGCGGACGTGCAAGCGCAAGCCGCTTCGATCAACTCGAGCGAATCGGGCGTTCAAGCGGCGGATGCCAGCTACAAAGCGACGCAATCGGATTTGCTGATGCAGGAAGCAAACCTCGAAAAGGCGAAGTTGGACTTCGAACGTGGGCAAGGTTTGTACAAAGATGGTCTGATCGCGAAGCAAGATTATGATCAGCGAAAGACCACTTATGACGCTGCGGTGGCTACCGCGGAGGCTTCGAGAGCGCGTATGTTTGCGCAAAAAGCGCAACTCGATGAGGTCCGCTCACAGCTCGTTCAAGGCCAGGCGGTGTTGGTCCACACGAAGGACGTTTTGTCTAAGACGACCTACGTTTCGCCGATTAACGGCATCGTCAGCTACCTACCCGTTCGAATGGGCGAATACGTCGTTCCCGGCATCCAAAATGCGACGGGCAGTTTCCTGATGACGCTCTCTGACATGTCGGTGGTCACCGCCGAGGTAAAGGTAGATGAAACCGACATTGTTAACGTGAGGGTCGGCCAGGACGCGGATGTGACGATTGACGCGGTGCCTGGCAAGGTGTTTAAGGGCAAGGTGACAGAAATCGGTTCGCAGGCGGTGCTCCGCACTTCCGGTCTTGCAACAACTCAAACTACCACGAGCAACCAGGAAGCAAAGGATTTTAAGGTAGTAGTGACGCTGGAAAGTCCGCCTGACAACCTCCGGCCCGGTTTGTCGACGACCGCCAAGATCAAGACCGCCGAACGCAAAGACGTCGTTGGAATCCCGATTCAGGCGCTGGCTGTGAGGTCTCGGAAGGATTTGGAAGAAGCTGCCAAGAATGCGAAGAAGGACGGAAACGTGACCCTGGCAGCGCCACCACCACAAGCGGCGAGTGATCCCAAAAAGGACGAGGTGCAAGGCGTTTTTGTTGTCAACGGCAAAAAAGCCTTTTTCCGGCCTGTCGACACGGGCATCTCGGGCGTTACCGACATTGAGATCACGAAAGGGCTGCAGTCGGGCGACGAGATCGTAGTAGGCAGCTACAAGGCTCTGAGAACGCTCAAACCTGAAGCCATGGTCAAAGTAGACAACACCGCTCCGAAGAAAACCGACACAACTGAATAAGGAATGGGGTTAATGAGGAAAAAACATGCCCGCTGAAACGACAGCGCAGGAATCTTTCCGGCAGGATCTCGTCGATTCCGGAATTGCCATTCGCACGGAAGGTTTGACCAAAACCTATGAGATGGGCGCAGAACTTGTACATGCGCTGCAAGGAATCGACCTGGAGATCCACAAAGGGGAGTACGTGGCGATCATGGGCCCCTCCGGGTCAGGGAAATCCACGCTGATGAACTTGATCGGCTGCCTGGACTCACCGAGTTCCGGTCGTTACTGGCTGGCCGGACGATTGGTCAGCGATCTGGATGACGATGAGCTAGCCTATATTCGCAATCGCGAAATCGGATTTGTGTTTCAGACTTTCAATCTTCTACCTCGCGCGACGGCTCTGCACAATGTCGAGTTGCCACTGATCTACAACGGCACACCGGCCGAGGAAAGAATTGAAAAGGCCAAGCAGGCCCTGCAGCGCGTCGACCTAACATCAAGGATGACGCACAAACCAAATGAGCTGTCCGGTGGACAGCGCCAACGCGTTGCGATTGCTCGAGCACTCGTAAATGACCCATCAATCGTGTTGGCGGATGAACCCACTGGAAATCTGGATTCGAAAACCGGCGAGGAAATCATGGGGTTGTTTGAGAATCTTCATCGGCAGGGAAATACCATTATTCTGGTGACTCACGAAATGGACATCGCGCAGCACGCGCACCGGGTAATCTTTATTCGTGACGGTAAGATCGCTTCGGACGAAAAAGTAGTGAAGAAACCGATCGGCGATTGAAGCCGCCCCCCGGTCTTTACTCGACGATTTTCGTCGATTCAGTAAATCGTAGCTTCCCTTTAGTCCAGAGCAGAATCCGACTTGACGAAGAAGCCTAGCTATCGCTAGCGCACTCCCGCAGGATGAGAAAGGTTTTCTTCGCCCAGTGGTTCGATACGCGCTAAATACGTTTTCGATAAGCGATCGTGCCAGGTTAATCCGTCTTCGTCCCACAAGACCCACAGGAATCCGAGAAAGCAAGTGCCCGCTGAGAGAAGGTACCCGGCCGCACGCAGCAAATATTGCCGGGCCGTCGGTGTGTCTCCGGTGAAACTCGCCACTTGGATCCCGGAAAACATCATTCCCGGTGTGCTGCCGCCAAAGATGGTGAATAAACCGAAGTATTGCATATATACAAACGCGAAGGTAAAGAAGCACACGGTCGCGCTGAGTTTACTGAGCGTGAAATGGCCGCCAAGCGATGAAAAAAGCGCGAGAAAGCCGCCATAGGCAAAAGCCAGACACGCTGCGTCAATCAAGAGGGCGCGGCGCCGCTCGTCGATCGAAGCCATGGGAAAGAGGCCATTTTGAATTGAAGGAAGCGGTTCGGGAGTCGTTTCTGCCGCAGGTGTCTCTGCTTGAACTGGAACAGATACATCGATTAAGAGACGCGGGTCGGTCTCGGGAGAATTGGCCACCCGACCAATCGCGATGGTAAAGGCAAAATCGTCCGTCGGCGCGACATGATTTGACGGAGAACTATCTTCGAGGTCGACCGCGAGCTTGTTGGATGGAGGCGCGTGATCCTCGAACGGAAGTGCCGTTTGCGCTTCGTTCGGAAACGTCCTTCGCCGCCGGGCGCGGTAATCTTGCAGACGCTGATTCAGTTCGCCACGCCATTCCAGGCGATCGCGCGGTCTCAGCGAAACTGGGCCTGGCGCGGGAGCGTTCTCTTCGGAAAGAACCAACACTTCCGTGGAATCACAGAATTTACACAGGTGCTCGCCTGAAGCGAGCACGGAGCCACACTGCGAGCAGATTGTATTCACCGGTGCGTTTTGCGCTGCGGACGCTCTCACTCCGGTGAGGAGCAATTCCAGACTACCACTATCGTGACAGGCGAATACACAAGGAATATTCGGAAATGAAGCGTAAGTGATAGCAGCTTGATGGCGCTAGAACTCGCCTTGTTGGGCGAGGATTTCGCGGCTAAAGGCAATGCGGCGATCCAGGAGCACAACCGCAAAGTTGGCGCAACCGGCGCGTTCCTGTTCTGCCCAGAAATGGACCGCAGGAAGCAGGCGCGCCACTGTCTTTTCCATCAATCCGAGAATGCCGTAATACATTTCGACGGCCTGCAATCCTGTGCGATCTTCGGGCCGTTCCGGGCACAACTGCAAAAGCTGCATTACGCGAAGGAAATCGCGGCCCGTCGCAGAGACCGGGATACCCGTGACGTCGCGTACTTCCTTTGAGAGCGGGTGACGCGACGACGACGCCACTAACGAGCGGCAGTACGAGACAAAAAACATGAACAACGTGGCGATGGAAATCACAAAAATCAGAGCCGCCATCATCGCGGCACCGCCACCAACTGCGCCGGTATAAGGCGGGCGTCTTCGGAGTGGCGCCACATGGTTACGGTCCAGGAAAGAGGTAGCAAACAGCCGAGTGCCGGCCCCAGGAAAGAAACTACGCCATACTTGCTGGCCATGTTGACGAGCGCATAACTTGCGGCGTAGGCGCTGAAGTAGAGGCCGAGCGAAAGAATAAATTGAACTAGTCGCGTGCGCGTTTCGCGCAGTTTCAGTGCCGCGCCCCAGAGCAGATACGTCAGCACCAGGCCGACGAAATACAGATTTTGCGACAGTTCGTAGGCAAACGAGGTGGACAGGCGCTCGCTCGATTGCGCTACTACGCTGTACGAGAACAGTGCTGTTCCTAACAGCAACAGCAGTGCGAAAAGACGGAGATATTTGCCGAATCTTAGTTCGCCGAAAACGTGGGCGTAGAGACTGATCAGGGCAACGTAAAGCGCCAGCGTCAGAAGCGCATCAGTGTAGAAGTACACATAGTGGTACTCATCTGAATACACCCCGAACTTGCTCAAGAACAAGTGGCGTCCGAAGCTGGAGCCGATTGCCAAGAGGAAATATAGATTGAGGAAGAAATACCGAGCAAAGGACTTTCGCGCGATCGAACACACCACGAAGGCCAGCTCTAAGGCCGTTCCAAAGTACCAAATAAAAGAAGCTACAGAGCCGGGCATCAATCCCTTTTCACCTGGCTCCTACCGGCGACGTAAAGCTATGCCGGAATCAGCCAGATTACGGACGCTGATTGGGTTTCGGCGGCGGTAGCGGAACCGGATCCGGTCCATTCGCTACCAATACTGCACCGCTCGAATGATTGCTGCTCAACGCCGTTTTCAGGCCCATTGAGCAAACAAGCGTACCCAAAACTAGGGCGATAGCCCCAAGTTTCCTTGACATAGTGCCTCCGAGGAATAAACGTACGGAGACACACTCTATCCTTTATCTCGATAGTGTCAAGTAGGGCACACTACGTCCGTGTTAAGAAAACATAACTAAGAAGACGCCGCTCATTTTCGCCATACCTTCGCATGGCCAAAAGGTGAGAGGCCCTCTTACGAGGTGAGATTAGCGTTCTAGGTGAACTCGTATCAACAGTACCGAGGTCCCATTAGATCGGTACTAAAGACCTAGAACCATGGCGCCTCTTGGTCCACCCACAACGAGTCGACATCCCAAACCTTGACACCTTCCTCAATTCATTCGTACGATGGGAAAATTGCCTTGCGCCGGCGTAGCTCAGTGGTAGAGCGAGGGTCTCATAATCCCTAGGCCGTGGGTTCGATTCCCCCCGCCGGCACCAACATTTCATTAGACTTAACCCCATTTCAGTGGTCTCCGCGTATCCGCCGCGTATCCGAGCCTCAAATTTTGTGTCCAAAACCGTGCAGGAAACTGAAGCGCAATTCGTGCGATTTCCGACGTCGATCATATGAAGACATTAAGGTGAATCGTTCGCAGCCACGTCAGAAGTTGCGAGCCGGAATCACTTATCGCTACTCGGAGCTGGCTGAGAATAGCACTCGTAAGCAATAGGCACCGCGAATCGGGCTCGGTTTCAACTTCGATTAAGTTGGAAAAGCTCGACCCCCAGCGGCTCAAAATCCAAACTCTCCACTCAAACGAAATCGTGCAAGCGGGTGGCAGGCCTCTCCACGCGTCGCAAAAACGGCCAAGGCTGCACACGAGAAATTCCTGTCTGGACCGGATTTCCCCACAAAAAAGAGGACTCCGCTAGGGGGCTTTAGCGCGTCCAGTAATGCACAACATATTTCTGATAAAAATAGATCGGTACACGCCCCAGGGCCTTTCAGGGCGCGACGTCGCTCGGCGGTTGGGCATCTCTAGGGCTCCGTGCGACGGCTGACGGCGGCTGCTGCGTAAAAAGACGTCGTCCGAAAACGGCCACTAAGCCAGTCTGAGAAGGCTTTCTGGCCAAGAACCTCCTCAACACTACAGTCCCTGGGTACGCTCGCGTCAAGAGAAACTCGCTAGGAGCGTGGAGCTCGCCTGGAGCCAAGACCCAGTGGTCATTCTGGAAGAACAATCTTCAAGACAGGTGCAAGGTGAACGCGAGCGAGTCAACTAACTGAATCAGCCTCAGGCGAGCGTTCGGTGCAGCGCAAACATTCCCGACCTGGGGCGAACCGGATTTTCCCGCAAAAAAGAGGACTCTCGTAGGGGGGCTTAGCGTGTCCAGTTATGCGCAACATATTCTTGAATAAAAACAGATTGGTACCGTGAGATTTTCATAGCCACGCTAAAGCCTGCTTGCAAACTGGATACTACATCCGGAAGGTGTTTGCCGACTTACCCAAAGCTTTCGCTGCCGATTGCAAGCCAATCAAATCAATCTGAAGCTTAGCTCGTTGCTTTTTGACCTTTTTCTCTTCGCGTCGAATCGCTGCCAAAATGCTCATGAAATTCCTCCAGGGACAATCTACCTGAGAGGCCCACTTTCACCAAGGATCTCACCAAGGCCAAGAAGCGCGTGCTTTCCTCGGCAGGGAGAGCCAAGATTTCCAGAGCTGCCAAGAAGTTGGGCAAAGATCAGAGCTCAGGCGAAGAAAGCGGTCGCGTAGTCTCTGCAGGGTCGCTCGTGTCAAGGGCCCAAGCGCGGCGCCCGAAAGCGCAAGGCAGATGACAAAATCGAGCGAAACAAGGGCGACCACTGCGCCGTCCGTGATTCCTCTAGATCAATTCCAAATTGCGATTGATGCCGAGTAGTTCCGCAAGGGTGCCAAGTTCTCGGTTGCCGGGACTCAGATCGCTGTGAATGATATTGAGACGAACCTCCCTGGTGCCTCCGACAGGCATGCGAAGGGGCAATAATTCTCCACTATCCAAATAGGGCTGAATGCGGTAAATGGGTAGCCAGCCGAAGCACAATCCGCTACGAACGGCCTCAATTGCAGCCTCTATCGTAGTAACAGACAGAAAGCGTTGCGCGGGACTGCGTGGCTGTCGCTTGAGAACCCCACCAGCTACTCCTTCGATGGTCACGACCGTGTGCTGAGTTAGGTCGATCCGAGACGCCGGCTGCGGAATAGCGTGAAGGGGGTGATTTCGCCGGGCAACTGCGAGCACCCTGATGTCGAGTATCGGTTTGGCGTAATACTCGCGGGAAATCAGTGCTGCGATGCAGAGGTGTGCGCCATGCGCGGAGAATTCTGTTTCCGAAGACAAAAATGTTGCCTGGTGGAGCTTCGGGTGCACATAGGGGAATCGCTGAGTGAACTCGAAAAGAGTCGCAAACAGCCGATCGTTCGGAAAAATGCTGTCCACGGATAATCGAATTTCTGATTCCCCGCCCGAGGCGAGTGATCGAGCCCGCTGTTCGAGTTGGTGAAATCCAGCCAGATGGGGTTCGGCATCGGCCAGGAGCACTCGCCCCGCTTCTGTCAATTGCGCTTTTCTACCTTTTAATTCCAACAGCTTGATTCCAAGGCGATCCTGGAGTCGAGTAATTGCGTAGCTGATTGTGGATTGAGATCGATGCAGGTGTTGCGCTGCGGGTGCAAAGCCGCGCAGCTGGACGACCGCCTGCAGGATTTCCCATTCGTCGAGGGTGGTATTCATCGAGGACTGAATAATATATCGAAGAATTCGATACATTTCACGGAAACATACGACTTTTCGTTCGATATTCCTTGAGGGTAGTATCCGTGTCGAGTATCGGTAACGTTACCGACGATTGTCGCCATAAGGCGGAGCATGAATCTCCGGGAGATCGCGAATCGCGCCAAGGTTTCGATAGCCACCGTTTCGCGCACCATCAATCGTGTGCCTACCGTGCGTCCCGTGAACGCCAGGCGGGTGCAAAGGATAATCGATGAGGTGGGCTACTACCCGAATACCCATGCGCGCGCATTGGTTTCAGGCCGCAGCCGCATTTTTGGTTTGATGGTGTCGGAAATTACCAATCCCTTCTTTCCTGAAATCGTTCAGACATTCGAAGATTTAGGGGTTGAGCACAAGTACGAGATTCTCCTTAGTTCGATCACCAACAACCCAGCTCGGCTCGAGATGGCCGCCCGGCGAATGATCGAGTTGCGCGTGGACGGGGTGGCGATCCTAACGTTCGGAAACGAGGATCCATTGATCGAGGCGTTCCGACGGCACAAGGTGCCGGCGGTTGCCATTGATATCGAGCCCTCTGGATCGCTCTTCAGATCGGTCCACATTGACTATCGACACGGAATTCGCCAGGCCGTGCAGCACTTGGCCGCCCTCGGGCATGCACGCATCGCGTTTATCGCTGGGCCCGCTCACTTGAAAACGACATTGGCGCGGAGACTGGCCTTCCAAGAATGCATGACGGAAATCGGGTTGAAGGTACCTCCGGAATTTGTGATCGAGGGAGATCACACGATGGAGTCGGGAATGAGAGCCATGTCGGCGCTGACCGCAGCCCCCCTCGGCCCATCTGCTGTGATTTGCTCGAACGACATGACCGCCATCGGTGTAATGCGCGAAGCGTTTGAGCTGACCCTCAAGATTCCTGCGGAGTTATCGGTGGTTGGGTTTGATGACACGCACTTCGCGCAGTTCACGACTCCGCCCCTAACCACCGTTCGAATGTCGCAGGCTGAAATCGCACGGCTGGCATTTCGCGCGCTGCTCGAATTGGTGGAGACTCAGCGCAATCGACCTTTAAGGGAAACATACACGATCAAGACTGATCTCGTGATTCGAGGGTCCACGGCCATTGCCCCAGATCGGCTCAAGCAAGCGGGCTCTCAACGTGGTCATCGGCAGTCCGTTTGATTCCAGGAGCGCGGTGCTTGCAAAAGTGCACAGAAAAGGCTTTGCTCTCTCGCATACAACCGGACTGGTTTTCTCAAGGAGACGAAATGAAGCGGTTTGGGATCTTGGTGTTTCTATTGGCGAGTTATAGCTGCGCGCAGGAGTCAAGCACCTTTCAGGCCGCTGAGACTAACGTTTGGGGAGCGGAGTATCCGCGCGTTGACAGTGCCGGAAGAGTGGAAGTCCGCGTGAAAGCTCCCGACGCCGCGAAGGTTCGACTGAACTTCTGGAGTGGGCCGAAGCTGGATATGGTGAAGCAGCCCGACGGATACTGGACGGTCACTACGCCACCCCTGGTTCCTGGCTTCCACTACTACACGCTGATCATTGACGGTGCAGAAGTCAGTGACCCCCATACTCATGCGTTCTTCGGCGGAGGCAAGCCCGCAAGTGGTATCGAAGTGCCCGAGCCTGGCTCGAATTATTATTCGATTCAGGACGTGCCGCACGGCGAAGTCCGCGAGGTTTGGTATTTCTCGAGGGTGACTGGAACCTGGCGGCATGCGCTTGTCTATACGCCGCCGAAATACGGTGAACAGAGCAATGTGCGCTATCCCGTGCTTTACTTGCAGCATGGCGGCGGCGAGGACGAAACCGGATGGACCAGGCAGGGCCGCGCCAACTTCATTCTCGACAATCTGATCGCAGCCGGAAGCAGCGAGCCGATGATCCTGGTCATGGCCTACGGCTATGCCAGACGCGCCGGTCAACCGGCGCCCGACCTGACTGGAAAGCCTTTTGGTTCTCCCGAAATGATGAAGGCCATGCAGGACATGGCCGCTGCGTTTGAGGATGATGTTACGCAGGTGCTGATCCCCTACATTGATTCCAACTTCAGGACGCTTTCCGATCGCGACCATCGCGCGATGGCTGGCCTTTCCATGGGAGGAATGCAGACATTCCAGATCACGCTCAATCATCTCGATCTGTTCTCTTATATCGGTGGATTTAGCGGAGCCGCTGGACCGCTCGTTCTTGATGACCAAAAACTGGATCCTAAGACCGCCTACCATGGTGTGTTTGCGGATCCTGGTGCTTTCGCCAAGAGAGTGCATTTGCTGTGGCTGGGTGTCGGAACGGAAGAGCCCGAGAGAATGCGCACCGGGCTGCAGAGATTACACGCGTCCCTTCTCGAGGCAAACATTCCGCATGTCTTCTACGAATCGCCGGGGACAGACCATGAATGGCAGACGTGGCGCCGCGATCTTAAGGATTTTGCACCGCGGCTGTTTCCGCAACCCAGCAAATGACGTTAGGGTAGAGTCGACCTGCGCCGGGCGGTGGAGGAAACAAATGAAGAGGCTTGTTTCGAACATGCGAATGCGAACACTGAACTTCAGGATTCTCGCCGCAACTGCCATTTTCTTAACTGCGAGCTATGTGCATGCCCAGGGCTCGGCCCAACCCGCGTACCTGAACACCTCCTTAACGGCCAAGGAGCGGGCCGCTGACCTGGTGCACAGGATGACCGTCGAAGAGAAAGTCACCCAACTGACGAATCAATCGCGCGCAATCCCAAGATTGAATGTGCCAGCCTACAACTGGTGGAGCGAGGCGCTGCATGGCGTGGCCAGCGGTGGCACCACGGAGTTTCCCGAACCGGTTGGCCTGGCTGCCACGTTTGATACCGAGGCAATCCATGGCATGGCCGTCGCCATCGGCATCGAGGGACGCATCAAGCGTTTGCAGTTTGAACGCGCAGGCCACAGCCGTGCGCAGGAGGGTTTGGATTTCTGGGCGCCGAACATCAACATCTTTCGTGATCCCCGTTGGGGGCGGGGACAGGAAACCTACGGCGAAGATCCGTTCTTGACGGCGCGTATGGGTGTTGCCTTCGTCACGGGCATGCAGGGCGACGATCCCCAATATTACCGAGTAATTTCCACCCCCAAGCACTATGCCGTCCACAGCGGGCCCGAGCCGACGCGCCACACGGCGGACGTGAAGGTCAACAAGCACGACGAACTGGACACTTACCTGCCGGCATTCCGGGCGACCGTGACCGAGGCTAAAGCCGGCTCGGTGATGTGCGCGTACAACAGCGTGAACGAGCAGCCTGCATGTGTGAACGAGTTTCTGCTGCAGGACCAGTTGCGCGGGAAATGGAACTTCCAAGGCTACGTCGTCTCCGACTGCGCAGCGATCGTCAACATTTTTCGCGACCACCACTTTACGAGGACCCAGCCGGAGGCTTCCGCGCTGGCGGTGCAGCGCGGCATGGACAACGAGTGCTTGAATTACTCGGATATTAAGGATGATCGCGACTATAAGCCATACCTCGATGCTTACCAACAAGGGTTTCTGAAAGAGAGCGAGATCGACACAGCGTTGATTCGGCTCTTCACGGCGCGAATCAAGCTGGGCATGTTCGATCCGCCGGAGATGGTTCCGTACTCGAAAATCGATGAAAAGGAACTCGACAGTCCCGAGCACCGGGAACTGGCTCGCACGCTAGCAAACGAATCGATGGTGCTGCTCAAAAACGACGGCACGCTGCCACTTACAAAGAGTGGGATCAAGATCGGCGTGATGGGACCACTCGCCGACCAGACGCGATACCTGCTTGGCAATTATAACGGCCGGCCGACGCATACGGTTTCCGTCCTGGACGGACTAAAGACGGAGTTTCCGGATGCGCAGATCACCTTTTCACAAGGAACGCAGTTCTTGCGTGCCGAAGGCGATGTCGTACCCGCATCGTTCTTGACGACGTTGGAAGGCCAGCTTGGTCTCACGGCGGAATTCTCTACAGGAGAGATGTATGGAGTAGAGCGAACCGTGCTGGCGGAACGCCGGCTAAACAACATCGACTTGAAGGCGCAGGACGTTCCTCAAGAGGCGTCAGGCAAATATCCGCTGCGGATTGAATGGACCGGCTTCCTCACTCCAACGGAGACAGGAGACTACACCATAGGAGTGCGGCTGCGAGGCGGGTTCGCGAGAGTTCAGCTCGATGGCAGAACAATCGCGCATGGCTGGGTCGGCGGTGATGAGGCTCCGCAGGCGAGGGTCGGTCACGTTCACCTCGAACAAGGGAAGAAGGTGTATCTCAACGTCGGTTACGGACAAGCCAGCGCCGGACCCGTGCAGGCGCAATTGATTTGGTCGAAGTACGATCCCAAACCGAATCCCGAGGCCATCGAATCGGCGAAGAGCGCAGACGTAGTTGTGCTGGTTTTGGGCATTACGAGCGAATTAGAGGGCGAAGAGATGCCGGTCAGCGAGGAAGGTTTTAAGGGAGGCGACCGGACCAGCATCGATTTACCCAAGCCGGAGGAGGACCTCCTGGAAGCTGTGTCGGCAACGGGGAAACCTTTGGTGCTCGTGCTAGCGAACGGCAGCGCGCTGGCGGTGAACTGGGCCAATGAACACGCGAACGCGATCCTGGAATCCTGGTATCCGGGTGAGGAGGGCGGAACAGCAATTGCGCAAACGCTCTCCGGCAAAAACAATCCCGCAGGCCGCCTTTCCGTTACCTTCTACACAGGAATCGAGCAGCTGCCTCCTTTCGAGGACTATGCGATGAAAGGACGCACCTATCGTTATTTCGACGGCAAGCCGCTCTACCCGTTCGGCTATGGCCTGAGCTACACGACGTTCTCCTATCGCGATCTCCGGCTTTTGAAAAAAACTATCAACGCGGGCGATCCTCTCGCAGCGGAAGTCACGGTTGCTAACACAGGAAAGCGTGAAGGTGACGAGGTCGTCCAGCTTTATCTCAGCTTCCCGAATGTACCGGGAGCGCCGCTGCACGCTCTGCGCGGATTCAAGCGTGTGCACCTGAAACCTGGCGAGTCGCAGAAGATGCGTTTCGAACTGAAGGATCGGGATCTGAGTATGGTTAGCGACGCGGACGAACCGATTATCGCTGAGGGCAAGTATTCACTGTCGATAGGTGGTGGTCAGCCGAATACTGGAGCTCCGTCTGTAGTGGGTAGCTTTTTGGTGAAAGGCACGAAAACTCTGCCGGAATAGCGACAGGAGGAATTTGTATTGTGTATTCGAAAGCCAAAGTTCGACAGGAGGTCGAGAGCGCACTTCGGATGAAAGCGAATAACCTGCTTTGGGCGATTGCGCTGCTGATGGGTGTGACGCCAGGTTGTCGGCTTGCTGCACAAGTGCAGACAGACGTACCTCCAGTGGTTCCCGGCGCGCAGCACGTGACGGTGGAACACATTAAGGTGCATGGCACGGCGCTCGAAGGCAATTTGGAGGGAGATGCCGTTGATCGCGATGTCTTCGTGTTCCTACCGCCTAGTTATGCCAAGAGCAAATCCCGGCGCTATCCCGTGGTCTATGCACTGCACGGTTATTCCATAGGGGCTGAACAGTGGACACACGAAATCCATGCACCTCAGACCATCGAAGGTGCTTTCGCCCAGGGCGCTAAGGAAGTGATCGTCGTGCTCCCCGATTCTAAAACAGCGCATAACGGCTCAATGTATTCGAGTTCGGTCACGACGGGAGATTTTGAGAAGTTTATCTCCCACGATCTGGTTGTCTACATCGATGCTCACTACCGTACGATTCCAGATCGACTGAGCCGCGGCCTCGTGGGCCACTCTATGGGTGGCTACGGAGCTGCGCGCATCGGCATGAAACATTCCGACGTGTTCGGCAGCCTGTACATCATGAGCCCGTGCTGCTTGTCGCCCCGGCAAGCCGGATCGCCCAACCCAGAGCTGGCAAAAACCTTGGAAGCGGTGAAAACGCCCGAAGATTCGGCGAGTCTTCCTTTCATTGCCCGTGCTCAGCTTGCTTCGGCAGCCGCGTGGTCGCCTGATCCAAGGAATCCCCCGCTGTACCTTGACCTGCCGACAAAGGGCGGCGAGCCTCAGCCGGACGTCCTCGCAAAATGGACGGCCAATGCGCCGCTGGCTTTCATCGATCAGTACGTCGGAAATCTTCGTCAGTATCGCGCGATCGCAATGGACGTAGGCGACCAGGACGGATTGCGAGTGGATGCGGGCAAGCTACACGAAGTGCTTGATAGGTACGGGGTCACAAACAGCTTCGAAGTCTATCCTGGCACGCATACGAGTAACGTGGCAGATCGTTTTCAAAATCATGTGATCCCATTCTTTATCCAGAATCTCTGCTTTCAAACAGGATGCCGCTAATGCCGTCCTCTGGTGGTCATCGGACGTTTCCGCAGAGGTGTCCACTGCAAGTCCAACGGGATTGGCCCTCAATTTCGGCGATGGTCTGTCCCACGTACTCGGCGCGTGGGTTCTCCTCTTGCAATAGCAGTTGCAGTGGCGAGATTTGATTCAGGCGCTGGTAAGCAGCCGCGGCAGTCGTCCATTGTATATATCAAGCTTGACGTTAACGTTACCGCGTGGAGAAACAGAACATTTCCGATATCTATCGGATACAATTCCGGTTGGCAACGCAATTCGGGGCGCGGCAGGACCGCAAGGTTGACACTGTGACGTTTCGAGCGCGACAAGTCGGTCGGATTTTTTCCTGGATCGCCGTCATTCTCGCTCCGGCTCTCTGGGTCAACTCGGAAGGTACACAGGAACCTACCGGCCACGCGCCGAAAATCAAGTTCGCACTGCAGACCTTGCCTTTTCGTTTGGACTCCGACGAGACCTTGAAGACTCCGCATGCTCCAGCGACCATGGCCGGCGGTGTCGCCGTGTTCGACTACAATGGCGACGGCCGGCCCGACATTTTTTTCACGAATGGCGCCAATATTGAAACTCTTGAAAAGGACTCGCCAAAGTTTTTCAACCATCTTTATCGCAATAACGGCAACGGTGTTTTTACAGACGTGACTGATGAGGCCGGCCTAAGCGGGGCAGGCTACAACATTTGTGCGGCGGTCGGAGACTATGACAATGACGGCCATCCGGACCTGTTTGTGGGAGGCGTTCACGGCAACCACCTTTACCACAACAATGGGAACGGCACTTTCGCTGATGTTACAGCCAAGGCGGGACTGAACCACGCTGTGGATCCCGAGTACGGCCCGCTCTGGACGGCTGCGGCCGCATGGGTCGACGTGAATAACGACGGCTTGCTCGACCTGGTCGTAATTAATTATCTCGAATGGGACGTAAAGTCCGAAACGCTCTGCCCGTTTATGGGGGCGTTCGATTACTGCACCCCCAAACGCTACAACGGTCAACCCAATCAACTGTTTTTGAACCGAGGCGATGGAACATTTGAGGATGTCTCCCAGAAGTGGGGACTCCGCGCCCATGTGGGGAAGGGTATGGGAGTGGGCATCGCCGATTACGATCTCGACGGTCGCCCCGATATTTTTGTTACGAACGATACTTCTTATAACTTTCTGTTCCATAACACCGGACAGAAGTTCGAAGAAGTGGCCTTTCAGCAGGGTGTAGCGCTTCCTGAGGACGGAGGTTTCGTCTCCGGGATGGGGCTGGATTTTCGCGACTTTAACAACGACGGCTATCCGGATATTGTGTTCGTGGCGTTAAATGATCAAACATTTCCGTTGTTTTTGAACAAGGGCGGAAAGGGTTTCGAAGAAGTCACTTTCCCCACTGGCATGCGCCAATTGTCGCGGGCCATGTCCGGGTACGGTGCAGGGTTTCTTGATTTTGATAATGATGGCTGGAAGGACCTTTTCGTCTCGCGCGGACATGTCGAGTCGATCGGAACGGCTAGCTACTCCGTCGAGCAGTACAACACTGTGTTTCGGAATCCTGGTCCGCAAGGAAAATGGCAAGCACTAACAGGAGAGGCAGGTTTCGAGACGTTGTCGCCCGCACGGCATCGCGGGTGCGCCTTTGCAGACTTCGACGGAGACGGGCGAGTGGATCTCGTGGTGACCGCGCTCGGCCGCAACCCCGAGATTTGGATGAACCGCAGCGAGAATTCCGGGCACTGGCTGGACATCGCGCTCGAAGGCACGAAGAGCAACCGGGACGGCATCGGCACACGGATCAAAGTAGTGACCGCGGCCGGCGCACAATACAACCACATGACCTCGAGCGTGGGGTATGCGTCTTCCAGTCATGGTCCGGTGCATTTTGGTCTAGGCAAGGACAACCATGCGCAGATGGTAGAGATCCACTGGCCGTCGGGGATCGTGCAGACGCTCCGGGATGTGGCTGGAGATCGCGTCACAAAAGTCAAAGAACCTGCAAGGCAGTGAGATTCCGTACCGCTTGAGAACCGGCTATTCTGGATTTGCGGATGCGGGGAGTTTCTTAACCTTCTCGGCCAAGCCCTCGTCTTCCTTCTTCTTGAGTTCGCGTACCTTCGAAAACTCTTTCTCCGCAGCAGCTTCATTGCCCATCAGTTGATAGACGTGTCCCATGCGGAAATGGACATTGGGTTCCGCGGGGTCCAAGCTCACAGCGTGGCGGAGGGCCGAAAGCGCTTCCGGGTATTTCCTTTGATCGACGAAAATACTGGCAATGTCCAGGTAGACCAGAACACTGTCCGGCTGCAGTTGGGCTGCCTTTTGCAGAAGACCTAGCGCTTTCGGTTCGTCGCCCTGCTTCAGCGCGATGTCTCCGAGGTAAGCGAGGGCCTGCGCGTTATCGGGAACAATCTTCAACTCCGCCTCGAGTGCGGCAATGGCCTCACCATATTTCTGCGCTTTCCAGTATTCGTAGCCGAGGGCGAGATGTACGTTGGGTTCTTGCGGAGCGAGTTCCACTGCCTGCTGAAATTCCAGAATAGCCTCGTCGGTTTTGTCCTGGCCATCCAGAGCTCTGCCCGTGAGCAAATGCACAGCCGAGGAATTCGGGTCGAGGTTTTCGAGCTTCTTGAACTCCTCCAAGGCACAAGAATACTTCTTGGCAGAAAGGCAGCTTTGCGCCAAGGTCTGGTGCAATTCTTCGTTGTCCGGGTCGGAGGCCGCCGCCAGCTCGAGATAGGTAACCGCCTGGTCGAAATGCTTGGCGCCATAGTAGCTCAGACCGAGCAGGGTGGTCGCCTGTAGGTTGTGTGGGTCGGCCACTAGAGCGGACCGCAAGGCCGGAATAGCGTCGTCAAATTTGCCTTGCTTGAATTCTGCAAGACCCAGATTGAGTTGTACGCCGGGCAGATGTGGGTCCAATGCATTTGCTTTACGGTAGGCTGAAGCAGCTTCCGAATACTTTTGCTCCCGGGACAATACGAAACCGAGGCTCGCGTAGGCCCTGGCGTCGTTGGGGTTGCGTGCAAGGATCGTATGCCACGCCCGCTCGGCCTCCGCGAATTTCCCCTGTTCTGCGAGGGCCGTGGCGTCGGAAGGCGTGGGAATGTGGCTCTGAGCCTGTAGCAAAGAGAAGTCGAGCAATACAAGGCAGAGAAAGCTGATAACCGAGGCGCGCTTCCAAGAGTTCATAGAGATTCTTTAACCCTTTGAGTCCCGAAACGAAAGCGCATCGTGCGCCCTCGCCGAGGACAGGGAAGAGCACTGGTCGACATTCGCCGTTCAGCGAACTCCCGCCAAAACCTCGACGGTTAGTTGGTCCAGCCGCTCGTAGGGGAGGCGCTTACGCAAAATTGCTTCTCGGTCAAACGAATGCGCCAGCAATGCTTCCGCGTCCTGTTCGGAAAATTTCCCGATTTGCGGAAAACGTCTCCCATCGCGGGAGATTTCGCAAAGTATAGACTGAATTTCCTTGTCGGCGTTCCAGCGCGCGGCTTTGTCTTTCAGAATGAGATAGGTCCGCATGCATCCGCGAGCAAAATCCTTCACACCGGTACAGTCCTCGGTGCGGTAGGCATGGGCGTCGAAATGGCGCGGCCCCGGATAGCCCACGTCCTCGAGAAACTTCACTAGCCAGAAGCTTGACTTCAAGTTCGCCGAACCGAAGCGCAAGTCCTGATCAAACCTTCCCGGCATCTGGTCGTTCAGGTCGATGTGAAAGAGTTTTCCAGCGTCCCACGCCTGTGCCACGCCGTGGACAAAATTCAAACCAGCCATCTGTTCGTGGGCCATCTCCGGATTTACTCCTACCATCTCTGGATGATCGAGTGTTGAGATGAAACCCAGGTAATGCCCCGTCGTGGACATGTAAAGATCTCCGCGCGGCTCATTCGGCTTAGCTTCTAACGCGAAGCGGAATCCGTATCCGCGGGCGAGATTGTACTCGCAGAGATAATTAACCGCTTCACGCAGGCGCTTAATGGCTTCGTCAGGACGGCGGCACGCATCGGTCTCTACCCCCTCGCGCCCGCCCCAGATCACGAAAATCTTCGCGCCGAGTTCCGCACCGAGATCCATGGCGCGCATGGTTTTTTGTAAGGCATAGGCCCGGACCTCGCGATCATTCGCGGTGAACGCCCCATCACGGAAAACGGGATGAAAGAACAAAGATACCGTGGCCATGGGAACTACCACTCCGTACTGCCGGCACGCTTGTTTGAACTCGCTCACGACGGCGTCGCGCTCGCTTGTAGTCGCGTCGATCGGCACCAAGTCGTTGTCGTGCAGGTTGACGCCCCACGCCCCGACCTCGGAAAGAGTGCCGACGATCTCCACTGGAGACTGAATGGGGCGGACCACGTCTCCGAAAGGATCGCGGCCGCGATTTCCCAGTGTCCATAAACCGAAGGAGAATCTATGTTCCGGTTTTGGCTCGTATGATCCGTTATTCCCCATGATCGTCTCCTCGCGGGTATAGGGCGTAGAAATCTGACGTGTGTCCCACGAATATCGCCGTAACGCTCGCCGCTTTCTGGAATGCACCGACACCGCGGCGGTCGAATGCATAATTGGAGCGCAGACGGCTATCCGACAGGCCAGGAGATGGGGCATTGGGGGAGCTCGACGCGCACCCTGGAGAGCGTCCATCCTTGGTAGCGGGTCCGTTAACGGTCAATCATTTTAGCATTTGCATGACGCGTTGCAAGATTTCAAAAAATTGATTCTTTCTCGCCGGCAAACGCTCGAGAAGCCTGCCAAACCAAACCTGATCGGTTTTCGGGGAAGCCAGGTTCAAATGCCGCTTGGCTTCTTGCGCTTTCCCCTGCGCGGCTTCGCCCCCGATTGGCATAGAATGGGTTGCAACATGGCCAAGCAGAGGCGCGGTATTCATCTCATCGCGGAGATTGCGCAGGTTTCCATCGGCACAGTCGACCGGGCACTGCACGGCCGCGACGGCATCAAGGACGCGACGCGACTGCGAATCCTTGAAATCGCCCGGCAAATTGGGTACACGCCGAACTTGGCGGCGCGGGCCCTTTCGGCCGCTCGGGCGAGCGTACGGATCGGCGTCTGTATTCCACGCGAAATTCATTTTTTCTACGATGAACTTTGGAGCGGTGTACGGGAAGAGGCAGAACGGGTTTCGCAGCTGGGTATTGAGTTCGTGAACCGTCCCGTGCAGACACTTGGCGAGGGCGACAGCGAAGCCTTTAAGGACCTGATGGCCAGCGGTGTCGATGGAATTATCTTAACTGCAGGCAATCCCAAAAACCTGAAGCCTTTGATCGACGAGTCCGAAGCTAAAGGTATCCACGTGGTTTGCGTTTCCACAGATGCTCCGGAAAGCCAGCGTTCCAGCGTTGTTTACGTGGAGCCATATCTGAACGGATGCTTGGCTGGCGAGTTGATGGGGAAATTTGTTCCCCCAGGCTCGAAAGTGGCGGTGGTAGCGGGTATGTTGATGGCAGAGGATCATCGCCGCAAAGCCCAGGGATTTTCGGAAACTTTCCCGAAGCACTGTCCCGGAGGCAAGATCGTGGCCGTAATTGAGGGTCATGAAGATGAAGACGAAAGCTTTCAGAAGACTTTTGATTTGCTGCGACGAATTCCGGCGTTAGCAGGAATTTATGTCAATACCGTGAACTGTTTGCCCGTTTGCCGGGCTCTCGGGGCGCGAAACTTGGGCGGCAAAATAAAACTAATCACGACCGATCTATTCATCGAGATGGCGCCGTACTTCAAAAAGGGCACAATCGCCGCGTCGATCTATCAGCAACCGCACCGGCAAGGGCAAATCGCCGTTCGCGTTATGGCCGACAAGTTGGTATCCAAGGTCAATTTTCCCCCTGCCGTACGCCTGAGCCCGGGTGTCGTGATGTCCTCTAACTTCCATCTTTTCAGAGAATTCCGACTCAAATCCGCACTCCATGATGGACTCAGTACAGCCACCGCGCAACCGTTGGCCGCTGCGAAAAAGGCAGACTGAGCACCTTCTTCTCGCACTGCTCGCAACCACCGCTGAATCGTCCCCTTTTCCGTTCTAGCCGCAAGTACGATTTGCCTCTAGGAGACAGTTGGCAGTCGCGTTCCTCGAGTGATCACCAGTTTCGGGAAGCTGTCCGAGCAACCCTCAGCAAAGCGGGGCTTCGGCGGTGGCCTGGTACTCCCATTCACATCTTCGATTGGGGCCATCAAAAAAATGCTTGACAACAAACGGGAGTCGAGGGAAAGTGCGTGTACGTTAACGGCGATTCCCAATCGTCGAGGGGTTGCGCCACAAACATCCGGTGCGTGGAGGCACAAATGTTTCTTTCCTCTCGGAGTATTCGGACGATTTCTGCTAGTTTTCCTCGAAATTGGCTGGTTCGTGTCGTTGTTGTGGGCGCGCTGCTGTTCTTGGGCTTGCCACTCGCTGCGAAGGCTCAGGAATTGGCCAGTGCAGCGATTGTCGGTACCGTTACCGATGCGTCTGGAGGTGCGATTCCGAAAGTCGCCATCACCATTACGAACACGGACACCGGCCTAAGCAGCCAGTTTACTACCAACGATGCGGGTCAATATGTAGCGCCCAACCTCATCATCGGCAATTATGTGGTCCGCGCAGAAATCCCAAACTTTAAGACCACGGAGCAGAGAGGGATCGTCCTGCAGCTCGGTGACCGCAGACGCGTGGATTTCCAAATGGAGGTCGGCTCCGCAACGACTGTAGTTACAGTTGAAGCGCGATCGGCTCCCGTCGCTGTGCAGACCGACTCCAACGAAATCAGCACGGTGCTTACGGGAGAGCAGGTCAGTCAGCTTACGACCAACGGCCGGAGTCTATACGAGCTGGTTAACTTGGTGCCCGGAGCCAGCAGTGCACAGGTCGACTTTCAAACGCCGACGCCAATGGGCGGAGACCAGACCATCAGTTTCAACGGTAATCGCGTCGCGCATGCTCTTTATATGATCGACGGTGGCGAGGCTGCGGACCGCGGTGGTTCCGGGGCCATTGTGATGCCGTCGCTCGACGCACTGTCTGAATTCCGGGTGCAGACCTCGAACTACTCGGCAGAATTTGGGTTGGTATCGGGCGCCACGATCAGCACCGCTGTGAAAGGTGGTACTGATCAGTTTCACGCCTCCGCGTGGTGGTTCGGGCGCAACGACGCACTGGACGCGCGCGGTTGGTTCAATCCCAGTCCGCAACACGTGCAGGAATTGCGTTTTAACCTATGGGGCTTCAACGTCGCCGGCCCGATAAAGTTCAAGAGAGGGGCCACCGCCAAGACTTTCTTCTTTTACAACATGGAATGGCGTCGCGAGGTATTAGGCGGAGGAATCAACCAAGTCGTTCCGTTCCCCAGCACCTTTGGAGGCGACCTGACGCAGGCGGTCAACTATAACAACGCTAACGGAAACTCTCTCTTCAACACGAGCAATGGCACATTGAGTATGCCGTTAGGGGTTCAGGCGCCTTACGCATGTCAGGTGTCACCATCGGTTCAACAGGCCTTCGCTACAGCAGGTCAAACACTAAGTGGTTGCACCGGCGGATCACCTGACCCAACCAAGGCTCAGCCTTTTGTTTACAACGGTCAACAAAACGTAATCAATCCGGCTTTGATCAACCCTAATGCAGCTGCCTTGCTGAAAGCAGGTATCTACCCCGCCCCCACCAGCGGTGATTTTTTCCATGGCGGCCAGAACGCTCCGACAAACGTCCGGGAAGAAATTGTACGGATCGACCATACCTTTAACAGCCACTATCAGATTTTCGGACACTTCATCGACGAATCGCAACTCTTGCAGACCGATGTGCCGGCCCGCTGGGCATTTGTGAACTTGCCGACTTCCAGCGATACGTTTGGCAACCCGTCGTACCAAGCCGTTGTCCATCTGGCCCAAACCCTTAGGCCAAATCTCCTGAACGAGATTGCTTTCAACTATGGCGGGAACCGCATCAATATCTCGCCCTTGGGCGTCTACGCCATTTCTGGTACCGGATTCCAAGACAACCGCTTGTTCTCAGGACCCAACACTATTCTCCCGCAGATATTTCTGCTCGGCAAAACGGGCGCCGTATACAACCAGAACTGGAGCCCGTGGGACAATACCGCCGACAGCTACCAGATCCGGGACGATATTTCCTGGACCAAGGGTAAGCATCAGTTCAAATTCGGTGGAAGCTGGCTCTGGTTCAAAAAGGCGCAGCCATTACAGGATAGCCCGCAGGGCGGATTCCAGTTTAACGGCACTTACACCGGCTATGACTTTGCCGACTTCCTACTCGGGCTCTCCAATAGCTACTCTGAGGCTGCCCTCAAAGACACTCGGCACTGGAACAGCGTCTCTTGGGGCGCCTACATCCAAGACGATTGGCGAGCCACGAACCGTCTGACATTGAACCTCGGCCTGCGGTGGGACGGCATTCCGCACACTGCGGAAGTCAACGGCCAGATGTCAAACTTCTATCCCAACTTGTGGAATGCCGCTGGGGCGGCTGCGGCGTTTGCTACCGGGAGTGGTATTGGTTTCGCGAACGCTAACGGCACGCAGATTTGCTCGGGTGTGGGTATACCGAACGCAACCTGCACGGGTCCCAATCCGTTCTTGGCGGCGGGCCCCAACCCAGCCCTGAACGGACTGCTGTCTTACGACAACGGACTAGGTGTTCCCGGGAAAACGGCAGGAGTCCCCTACAGCCTCGTGAACAATCATTGGGACACCTTCGGCCCACGCATTGGCTTCGCGTATGACCTCACCGGCAAAGGCAAAACAATCCTGCGCGCTGGATTCGGCACCTTCTTCGAGCGCATCCAAGGCAACGACATGTATCAGGCGGGAGCGAACAACTTGTTTGGCGGCAATCCCACCCTGAGCAACGTTTCTCTCTCTAATCCGCACATCGGCGTAGATCCCAATGGGACTGTGATTAGCGCCGCGACGCTCCCAGTCACCGTGAATTCAATAACGGCACTGGATCGGAACCACTACAAGATTCCCACGAGCTATCAATATAGCGCGGGCATCCAGCAACAGGTAGCCGCAAGGACGGTGCTCTCGGTTGCTTACGTAGGTAATCAAGGGCGCCACTTGAGCTACGCCCAAGAGATTGACATGCCAGCCTACAACCTCCTTCCAACCTTCTTTAACGGAGCGATTAACACGGGCAACGAAAACCTCTACCGGCCGTATCTCGGTTACGGCAGTATCAAGGTGAACCAGAACGAGGCCAATTCGAGCTACAACTCCCTGCAAATATCGTTGCGCTCGCAGATCCACGACCTCACGCTGCAGGGCGCGTATACATATGCGCACGCCACCGATTCCTCCGACAACATACTGAATGGTGGTGACGGCGGGGACTTGGATTATGTGACCAACCCCTATCTCGGTTGGAAATACGATCTCGGTCCATCACAATACAATCGGCGGAACATCGCCGTCGTCAACTTCATCTACAACGTCCCCTTCTGGCGACAAAGTACAAATCGCTTCCTGAAGAGCGTTGTCGTCGGCTGGGCAGTTTCAGGCGTCGTAACCATGGAGTCAGGCCAACCGCTGAACTTGCAAGTCGGCGGCGGCCTGCAATCCATATGTGGTGCCGTTAGTGGTAACTGCCGCATACGGCCGGACCTGATTGGTCCGATTACTTATCCGAAGAACGCAACAACCTCGCAGACCAATCCGAACGGAACTATGCAATGGTTCAGCCCCTCGGCTTTTGCGCCGAACCTCTTGCCGGGTAACCCCAACGTGGCGACTTGGGGCAATCTCGGGTTCGACGGAGTCTGGGGACCTGGACGCGACAACTGGAACGTGGCCCTCTTCAAGAACTTCAACGTAACCGAGCGGCTACGCTTCGAACTCCGCTTCGAGAGCTTCAACACCTTTAACCATCCACAAATGAACGGCGTGGACACTACGCTTGGAGATACAGACTTCGGCAAAGTCACTTCTGCTTACGATCCTCGTGTCTTCCAACTCGGTGCAAAGGTGTTCTTCTAGCGGCCATCCTCCTCACCCCGAGAGGCTGCTCTTCCCCGCTGGCGTCAGCAGGCGCCAGCGGGGTTTGCATTTCTGCTGCCGCACTTTTTGTAGATCTTTGCCCAAGCGGCACTCTACGGCCGCTAACTTTCTCTCGAACACTGAAATTCCAGCGATTCGGCGCCTGAATTCGAAGGACGCAGCAAAGCCGCCTTCCACCAACTATCGAACACCAATGCTCGTGGCCGCCGAAGGAGTCGTGCCTGCGGCGCGGGGAGTGGTATGACACGCCACGCCGCATCGGGCGCTTCACGTTGTTTTTGTTTTCTGACCGATGGCTGAACTTTGCAGAATTGGATTCTCACCGGATTTCTATGCAGAAAAGAAGTCTGTTTGTGGACTTAAGTGCCGCTCGTAAAGCGACAAAATTCTTCCGATAAAAGCAGAAAAGTACGGCGTTCGTTCCGCGTATCCGCCGCGTATCCGAATTCGAGACTTTGAGCGTTTCAAGCGTTTTCAGCGATTCGTCAAATCAATAAGTTACGCGTTTTCAATTTGAGCCGTCGGTTCGATTCCCCCCGCCGGCACCATCAGATCCCCAGTGTTTTAGAGGCTATTTCAAATCAACAAATCAACTGTGTCCCAGGCGTGGCCCAATGTGCCGACAGCGATTCGCTCTGGTTGTTGCTGCGTGTAAGCTAGCTGGACCGACGCCACAAGAATTCCTAACAACAAACCCAGCAGAAGATTTTTCATCCTACGCTCCGTTCAGACGTTTGGGAGTTTTTAGTCCGCAACAACACGATGAACAATGTCTGCCTCCCTGTAGACGCAAACATCTCCGCAGGCATAGCAAGACAATTTCTCTCCGCCCTCGGATGGAAAGAACTGTGGAGCAATCTTCAGTGGCGGATCAAATCCGTACGAATTGATTCGGATGAATGACTTACATTCTGCGCAATAGACGCCATATTCTTTGTTAACCATTCTTCGCCCGCATCCCTTTCGACGGAAGCGAACTTCACGAAGCGACAAATATAAAGGGCCGGGCACAGAACTCACATCAATTTAAGGTCCGCCTGGTAGACCCTCTTCAGCCACGGGTGATAGAAGTGCGTTGGCTCCGGTTGTGCCGAGCCGTGCTGTTTGTGAACTTCTCCAATCGTAATTTTGAGTGCCATATGTTGTTTCCTCTTTTGCTGCCTTCGGCAGCGCGATTTTTATTACGGCGAGTTCGCCGTAGGGAGAGAGAGAAGTCGGTTTTGTTCCGTCTTTCCGGTTAAACGCGAGCTACCTTCCATCGACCCTATTGACCGCCGCCCTTGGCGAGTGGCCTAATGGGGCACCATGAAGCCATTTAAGATCAAATCGAAAGACGATGAGCCATTGCCCCAATCCAACGAAGAAAAGGAGTTGAAGGCCATTCAACGTGGCGGGGCTGGCGGATTAAAAGGCGGGAAGACCAGAGGCAAGAAACGGAGCGCCAAGAAGAAATAATCGGGCGTTCATACAGAACAGCCACGATGACCTCACAGGCCCTGCTGTAACATATTTGCCTGGTGGAACACTCCTTCAACTGCCCATATTGTGGTGAAGAGATTTCGATGGTTCTCGACCTGTCAGTCCGCCGCCAAACCTATATCGAAGACTGCGAAGTTTGCTGCAAGCCGATCGAGATCAGCTACGGCGTCGAGGATGGTTCGCTGGTTAGTTTTGATGCTAGGACACTCGAATAGCCATCGAGCTTAGTCGTCAATATAAGCGCGCGCCATTTAAGAACTGGATAGCGCACGGCATTGTCAGGCCGAAGGCTCGCGAGCTGTTGCATCAACGGTGTTTTTGGCAGTGAGCTCAAACGGCCCAAGCATGGTCCCTGTCGCCGAGTTTCATTTCATCTTCAACTCCGCATCCCAGTTCTGCACCAGCGTTAACAGCGCGCCGGGCTGTCCCGTTTCATACGCAATCGCGAATTTCTTCCCGTCTCCTGTCACGTCATAGCCACCGCCAAAGTTTGTGTTCGAGAGCATCTCGAACAACACTCGTACGTCGCCGACTTCAAGACCTGACCCATTCGTCTTTACTTCTGCCGCCATCAACTTGTTCTCGGACGACAGGTAGAACAGCTCCTTACCGTCGCGTCTCCAGCGCGGCACGCAACCGCCCCCGGGCGATACCTGCCACTTCCCGCCCGGTCCGGGAAACGCGGCGACGTAAACCTTCACATCGCCCGATTCATTCGAGCAGTACGCGAGCCATTTGCCGTCCGGCGAAAACACCGCGCCCCTCATCGTGAAGGAGGACGTCTGATACGGAAACGGCTTTCGCTCGCCATTGAGGGGCAGTACCCAAACCCCGAAGATTCCCAGTCCTGCCTGCTGATAGACCAGGAACTTCCCATCCGGCGACCAATCGTTTGGATACTTCAATTGCTGCGTGCCCTCCAACAGCATCGTCTCATTCCCCGACCCATCCACAGGCCTCTCGTAGATTCCATACTTCCCTTCGCGGACAGAACTGAAAGCAATTCGCTTTCCGTCGGGAGACCATATGGAAGAGATGTTTGCTTGTCGGACAGACCCCCCGAAGGTCAGCCGTGTGCGGACCTTCCGGTCCAAATCGTAGCTCCAAATGTCATACCCCGAGGTGCTGATAGTGAACGCCAACTTCTTGCCGTCGGGTGAAAACCTTGGCGCTGCGTACGCCTCTTGCCCGGGTAGTTCCCCGATCCTTTTTCCATTCCGGTCCGTAAGGATGAGCTCTCTCCCCACATCGCTACCGCCCTCGAGGTACACAAGAGTGCCGTTCTGCGAAACGCAGAAAATCCCGTGAATGATGGTTTCATCCTCTTGCACCGGGTCTGCAATCGGTACGGCGTCGCCGGCCAACTCGAGCTTCCTCACATCGAACGCTTGTCTCATCAACGTGTTTTCGCGTAGAAAAACGAGCTGCCCAGACCCATACATGGCGCCAGAATGCGTCTGTAGCACCTCCTTCCTTTCCTGGGAATCCAGCGAGCCCACAATGATTGCGTTCTTGAGGTCGCCCTTCAGCCCAAAAGGCGTCCCCGCCACATAAAGGAAATGACGCCCGTCAGGCAAGAAGAACGGCCATCTGTGTGTGGTTTCTCCCTTCGTCGAGTCCAGCTTCGTGGCCGGAGTGGGCGTTCCCCCAGACGCGGACACTCGGTGAATGGGCGCGTTGACCGATGGCGCAAACAGGATTACGTCTTCCTGGCTCCACGTCCCGCCTCGCCCGGTGGCGACGTCGCACAGGGCTAGCGGAGGGCCTCCTGATGCATCAATTTTCTTCAGCTTCTCGCCCGCGAAGAATGCAAGAAAACGGCTGTCCGGCGACCAAAAGGGGAATGTCGCCCCCTCCGTTCCCGCCAGGGCGCGAGCTTCCAACGAATCGAGCGAACGAACCCATATTCTTGTCTTTCCGTCCGCGTCCAGCGCCACATAGGCCAGACGGACGCCATCCGGCGACAGCGCGAACCCTCCCTGGCCTGTCACAAAAAATGACCCTCGCATTGGCTTCACGTAAGACCGCACGGAACGCGGTTTTTCCTGTGGGCGGTTGAAATACAGAATTCCCAACACGATCGCTGCCAACACTCCGGCCACTCCAAACGCCCCGAAGACCCACTCCCGTATCCTTCTTATACCTAGCCTGGTAGCGCCGGCTTCCAGCCGGCCTTCCCCTTCGTCTGGATGAGCAATCCACTTCTCCAGCGCGATTCGCGCCTCTCCAATCGCCTGCAGCCTCTGCTTCGGATCCTTCAACAAACACCGCTGCAACATCTCCCGGATCCGGCTCGGCGTCTTCTCTGGCATCTGCGTCAAGTCCGGCTCACCCCGCACCACCGCCGCCAGCCGGTCCGTGATCGTCTCCCCGTCGAACGCCGCCTTCCCCGTCAGCATCTCGTAGAACACGCACCCAAACGCCCAAATGTCCGCTCTGCGATCTACCGCCTTCCCCTTCGCCTGCTCCGGCGACATATACCCCGCCGTTCCCAGCAGTACCCCCGCGTTCGTCGCCATCACGCTGATTGTCGGTGACGTCGAAATATCCGACCCGCTCTTGTGCCCCTCCAGCGCCTTTGCCAAGCCAAAATCCAATATCTTGACTTGCCCCTCCGGCGTCACCTTGATGTTCGCCGGCTTCAAGTCTCGGTGGATGATCCCTCGGTCGTGCGCGTACTCCAGCCCTTCCGCAATCTGCTTCCCCAATACCACCGCCTCTTCCAGCGCGATCGCACCCTTCCTGATCCTCTCCCCCAGCGTCTCTCCGTCCACCAACTCCATCACCAACGCCACCGCGCCCGCTTTCGGCGCGTCCGCCGAAGCTTCCGCTGAGGCGGATTCCTCCACTCCATAAATATGCGCAATGTTCGGGTGATTCAGCGACGCCAGCAGCTGCGCTTCCCGCTCAAACCGCTGCTTCCTCGCCGCGTCCGCCGACATCTCTTTCGCTAAAATCTTGATCGCTACTTCCCGCCCGAGCCTTGTATCCTTCGCCCGATAGACCTCTCCCATTCCCCCGGCGCCCAGCGCCGACACGACTTCGTACGGACCCAGCTTATAACCTCGAGCGAGCGACATAAGTGGCGGCATTATAACCTAGACTGTTCGGCGAGATATCTTTCAAGTCCCGATAAACGCATTATAAAAGGGCATCTGAAACAGCAAGCAGCTTAAAGCGTTGGGTTGAGGACCGTCCCTTGCTAGATTCATTCCTGGTGATGGCTTTTCGGTTCTTCTGACGCTTTGGTTCGAGGGTGAGTCTCCATAACGCCGTTAGGCGGAGAGTGTGCTTCGAGCACCGCGAGTCTCTTGATTAACTATAGGCCCCCTCGGATAACCAGAAAAAGCTATAGGCCTCGAGCCTCAGATAGAACCATGGTTGACACATTTCAACCACGCAGCTTGTCTTGCTTCAGAATCCGAAAGCGCCGTCACGACAACAGAATGGATCTACGAGGAGCGAATACCCAGGAGCCTCCTAACATGACCTGGGCTGGAGAGCGCGGCAAACATTTTTGCTCCTTCCAGTCGCCGGAGATGTTTTTTCTCTTGACTCTCCCCTTTATAGAACGGCGTTACGGGAAAGGCGCGTCCCGGTACGAGCAGACATGGTCAACGCGATACCTCCATCCCGAGTATCGCTCGAATCCTCTGACGCTCAACAACCTCACGAGGCGACCCGCCCGGTTTCTCAAGCCATCGCTCAAAATCGGCCATCTTGACTTCGTGATCTACCCGAACGTTTGCGACTGAAAGTAGACAGTGTTCAATCCACCTGGAATGCCTGCAACCCACTCGTCGCGTCGGAGCGCAGCGATAGCGTTGGCGACCGCCTCAATTAAGGTCGCGGCAGTCACTCGACCGAATGGGACAAGCTGTTGATGTCGCGGATCGCATAGCGGCGACTCGCTCACCGTATCTGCGACGAACCGGAACCATTGCCTGTACATTTGGGCAGCTATTTCTTTCGGCAATCACGTGTTGCTCTGCCTGATGTTCTGACTGCTCTTGTTCGTACGATGGGAGTAGTCAGGAGACTTCAGGAGACTCACCTATGAAGAATTTCGTCAGAGCTGTACTGCTGATAGCAATGCTGTTGGTTACGGCGAAAGCAAGCAAAGCGCAGGTTTCGGTTGGAATCATGATCGGGGCGCCACCACCGCCTCGCGTGGTCGCCGTTGTCCCCGCAAGGCCAGATCCTGCAAGCATGTGGGTGGAGGGTTATTGGTATCCAGCGGGAAATCACTACAAATGGCATGAAGGTTACTGGACTCGACCGCCCTATGAGGGAGCCCGTTGGGTGGCGCCACACCACGACGGCCAACGTTACTATGCGGGCTACTGGGATGGAGCCCGCGGCCGCGTTGAACACGATCACCACTCAGATCACGATCGAGACCGCGATTACCACGATCATGACCGACACGAAGCTCGCGATCACAGCCGGGACGACAGATAGTTGCAATAAACAAACCATGTTCTGGAATACGGCCGAGGCTCACAAAGAGTCTCGGCGTTTTTCTGGGCGGGTCACCGCCTGACGGAAACCATTTACCCGTCCCCAGTGCTGCTCGCTTTCTATTGACAGTCTATAGGTCGATCGTTATTATTCCTATCGTCTCCCTATAGGACTCCGATAGGAGACAGCTCAAATCGGTAATAAGGTCTTTGGCATGCCACTATTCGTCAAAGCAAGGGCCTTCCTTCGCAATCTCTTTGCAACTCGTCGCGTCGAGGCGGACCTCGACCAAGAAGTTCAGTCCCACTTCGCAATGCTGGCGGACGAGAACGTTCGTGCAGGCATGTCACCGGAGGAAGCACGACGTGCTGCACACATCGAACTGGGCGGTATCGAACAGTTGAAAGAACAGGTTCGCGAAGAACAGATTGGCAATTGGTTCCACTCGGTGCTCACCGATTGCAGGTACGGTGTTCGACAATTTCGCAGGAACGCAGGTTTCACAGCCGTCGCCGTCCTCACCCTGGCCCTCGGTATTGGCGCAAACACCGCAATCTTCAGCCTCATCGACGCAGTTATGCTGCGGTCTCTGTCTGTGCGCGATCCGCAGAGTCTCGTCGTTCTCCGCTGGCAAGCACACCATAATCCCAAATATCACGGCTACAGCAGTTATGGCGATTGTGGCCGCAGTGATCAGGGCTCTGGTTGCTCGTTTTCGATTCCGTTCTTTGATCGGATGTATGCCGAAGCGAAAGTCTTTTCCGGGCTTACGGCATTTTCCGGCCCGATGCAGTTCGACGTTGGCGGCAACGGACCCGCCAGCATCGGGCGGGGAGAACTCGTCTCCGGAGACTTCTTCGAGACAATCGGAGTCGAAACAGTGATTGGACGGCCGCTCGGGCCTGAGGACGACAAGCTATCGGCGCCCCTGGTCGCAGTTTTGAGTTATGGCTATTGGCACAGCATGTTTGCAGGAAGCCCCTCGGCCGTCGGGCGGACGCTGCAATTAAATGGTGTGTCGTGCACGATTGTAGGCGTCACCTCGAAAGGCTTTACGAATCTGGCTCCCGGAAAAACGCAGGATTTCTTTCTCCCGATTCGATCCGTAGCCCACTTTAATCTTGGATGGCTGACCCAGTCTACTTTGTCGGATTCACAAAGTTGGTGGGTCGTTGTAGTGGGGCGGCTCAAGAGCGGAATCTCCCTCGGGCAGGCACAAGCTGCCGCGACTACGATTTTCAGCAATGAAATGCTAGGCGCTGCAAAACCGCTTGCGCGGGAAGACGATGACCCCGCCATTGTGCTCGTGCCTGCAAATCGAGGACTTTACGGTCAGCGTCGCGGCTATTCGACTGTTCTTTACGTTTTGATGTCCGCGGTCGGGTTCGTCCTGCTGATTGCCTGTGCAAACGTCGCCGGACTGACCCTGGCCCGTTCCAACGCCCGCCAGCGCGAGATGGCCGTGAGGTTGGCGTTAGGAGGAGGCCGTTGGCGAATCGCGAGGCAATTGTTAACAGAGAGCCTGACGCTTTCGCTCGCAGGGGGTGCGCTAGGTGTGTTGCTGGCGCAATGGGGTGTGCGTGCGCTTCAGGCTTTGTTCACGACCGGTTCGGACCAGCCCTTTCCGTTTGTCGTCGGACCCGATTGGCGCGTCTTCGCATTTACGCTGGGGGTTTCTGTCTTCACGGGACTGCTGTTCGGTATTGCACCCGCGCTGCGCGGCATACAGGTAGATCTGGCGCCCGCGCTCCAAGGCGGCGCGTCAACGCCGCAAGCAATCGCCGGCCGAGGACTCCATCTTAGAGGAGCGCTCGTTGTCGCACAGGTCGCGCTTTCCATCATAGTGCTTGTCGGCGCCGGGCTGCTGGTGCGTACGCTGGAGGACTTACGCGCAGTCGATCCCGGTTTCGATACTCACAATATTCTGCTCTTCGAGATGAATCCGTCACTGCTCGGTTATACGGATGAGGGGATTCAGAGTCTGTATCGGGACTTGCGAGATCGCTTCGCCGCGATACCCGGCGTAGTCTCGGCGAGCTATGCGTCTGTTCCACTTCTAAGCGGCGGCTTGTCCACCACCGACATACATTTTCCAGGTGAGCCGGAGAAATCCAGCGTCGAAACGGATGTCCTCGCGGTTGGTCCTGAATTCTTGTCGACGCTGCACATCCCACTGCTCGATGGCCGCAACTTTACGACCGCCGATTTCGCAGCCGCGGCGATGAGCGAAGCGGCGACGAAAGCTGCATCTAAATCTGCCAAACAAGCCGCGACTGCTGACAATCCTGATGCTGGACTCTTAACGCCTGCGACCGTAACCGCCCCAATTCCCGTCCTCGTCAACGACGCATTCGCCAAACGTTACTTCGCGAAACAAAATTGTCTTGGCCGGCATCTTGACCAAGCTCTGGGGGAAGAGCCAAGCTCCCAGCCGAGATCGCCTGGCTATCAAATCGTCGGCGTAGTGGGAAACACAAAATACGCGTACCTGCGCCGGGAAATTCAGCCCGCGATGTACGTGCCGCTCACCCGGGGCGGTGCCCATTTCGAACTCCGGATGGCAATCGAGCCAACGGCAGTTCTTCCGGTCATACGCAACATTGTCAACGCGGTCGATAGTAATTTGCCAGTCTTTGACGTTCGAACGCAATCCGAGCGCATCGAGCAATTGATTGCCCAGGAACGAATCATTGCGCGACTAGCAAGTTTCTTCGGACTACTTGCGCTGCTGTTGGCCTGCATCGGCCTCCACGGGCTTTTGTCATACGAAGTGAGCCGCCGCACCCGCGAGATCGGCGTCCGCGTGGCGCTCGGCGCGCAACAACATGATGTTATTAGCCTCGTTATCAAACAGGGAATTGTCCTCGTACTCCTGGGCGCCGGGTTCGGTGTAACCGCCGCCCTCGGCCTTACGCAATATCTTCGCAGCCTGCTCTTCGGCGTCGAGCCCATGGACCCTCTCACCTTCGCCTCCGTCGTCATTCTTCTCTTCCTCATTGCGCTCGCGGCCTGCTACATTCCTGCCCGCCGCGCCTCCCGCGTCGATCCCATGATCGCTCTGCGCTACGAATGAGCCTGGCGACATTTGAGATTTGATCCTCACCACACCGACCCCAATCGTTTTCCGCTCTCGCTCCAGATACTTTGAGCAGGCTTTCTCCGCTAGTTGCTTCGATTTAAACAGTGCAACTACGAAGATGTTCTCGGCTTAGGCTGAAACTGTCTTAGAATTTTGACATGGCTCTTTTGTATATTCTCATCCTTGCCATCGTGCAGGGATTAGCAGAACTGCTTCCGGTGTCGAGTTCGGCCCATGTTGTTGTAGCGGAGAGGCTGCTCGGCCTTGACCCTTCTTCACCGCAGATGACGTTGCTTATGGTCATGCTGCATACGGGCACAATGTTTGCGGTAATCGTCTACTTTTGGAGGCAATGGCGAGACAGCTGCTTCCAGAATATGGCCGTTTAATTAGATAGTGGGTTCCACTCTGATATTTTGCAGGATTATTACTCGAATCGAGCCTAAGAATTACGTCGCATCTATTGTTCAATAGTTACTTGCAATCCGCAAGTCAAATGTGAATACTGTTTGCGAGTAGAATGGCCGGCGTCATAGAAGCCGGATCGTCCCACGATCCGCGCTGAAAGGGGGAAATAAATGGGCCGAAGGACATCCAAGATAATCGGATTAGCAGCTAGCTCTGTGCTTGTCGTCGCGCTGGGTGCGCGCTCGCAAATGCAAGCACAATCCAAAACCCGGTATTCCAGCATGGCCACGCTTAGCGAGTACCTGATGCCGGATCGAAATGCCGAAATAGCCTTGGCACGAAGTGCGGCTCCGGACTCCATATCCCACGATGCAAAGGTTCTGGTTCTTGGGCCGCATGGCTATGAAACTGCCGTCGAGGGCAAGAATGGTTTCGTATGCGTCGTGGAGCGAGGGTGGATGGGCCCATTCGATGGTAAATTGTCTGCTAATTTTTGGAACCCTAAAATTCGAGGTCCGGTCTGCTTCAATCCGCCGGCTGCCCGCTCCATCCTGCCGATGACCTACAAAAGAACGGAAATGGTATTGGCCGGTAAATCCAAAGCTCAGATCATCGACGGCATCAAGACATTCATAAAGCAAGAACTGCCGCCCCTGGAGCCTGGAGCCATGTCCTACATGATGTCGAAGGACCAGTACCTTACCGATGACGGTCGCCACAACTGGATGGCTCACCTGATGTTTTACACTCCGCTCATGGACGGTGCTGTTTGGGGTGCAGACCTGTCCAAGTCTCCCGTCATGCTGAATCCACAGTTCAGTGGTGCTCCGGAACCAATCGACGTATTCATGGTTCCCGCGGGCTGGTGGTCAGATGGAACGGCGGACCCAGTTCGGTAAAGGAACACCACAATGCCAGAGTAACGAAACCGGTAAACGGAGGTCGTCCTTTGGATAACTTCGACCCGCATGTGGGTGAAGTCGTAAAGGCCGCGTGTGAAGAACTGCCGCTTCCCGCCAGGGCAAGCGGTGAGCATGCGATTGCGATTTTTGGGAAAGAGGAAGTTGACGAGTGTAGTCGTCCTGAACAGGACTGTTGTTAAATCCCGATATCACTCACAATGCCGGAATCGCCTCATCACTGGGCGGTTGTCGGTTATCCGGAAGTTATCCACTTTATCCGTTCCTCGGGCTTGTCCGGAGACCAGGCTTCTTCGTTCTTCACGCGGCCCAACACTGTGAAAACAAGCAGGGGAAGTCTCCGCCGAAATTCGATAAGGAGAACAACATGGCAACAAGAATGAAACAACTAGGCGCGATGACGCTGGTGGCACTGGTTGCAGGCAGCTGCCTTCTAATCACATCCGCGAAGGCCGACGTCGCGGCCGCGGAGGCTACCTTCAAAGCGAAATGTGCGGGTTGTCACGGTGCGGATGGAAAGGGCAAGGAAGCCCTGAAGACCCAGGATCTCGGGTCCCCGGACGTTCAGAAAATGAGTGACGCAGATCTGAGTGGAATCATTACAAACGGCAAGGGGAAAATGCCGCCTTATAAGTCTATGAGCGCGGACCAGGTCAAGGATATGGTCTCTTACATTAGGTCGCTGGCCAAGAAATAGTTTCGAATGAGCGCACGGGCCGCGCAGGATAGGCCTGTGCACAGGATGGAGCTTGGTCAATGCCTCACGCTACAGTTCTGATCGTCTGTCTTATCCTCTTCAGTGTCGCACTCATTGCCGTTCTTGTGGCCCGTCCGGTGGTCACAGCGACCAAAGGCGGCAAAATCCTTGCGTTTGTCGCCCTGTTTTGTTTGCCCATCTTTTGCGGCCTGCTCGGCGTATCCAGAGAAATGGAAAGAGCCAAAACTACCGCATTCTGTTTGTCCTGCCATACTATGGACGCCTACGGTAAGAGCCTCCTGGTCGATGATCCCTCTCATATTCCAGCTGCCCATTTCCAAAATCACCGAGTGCCCCCGGATGAAGCGTGTTACTCGTGTCACACTAACTACGCCATGTTTGGCGGGCTGAAAGTAAAGCTTTATGGATTAAAGCACGTGGCCATCTATTATTTCGGGACTCCACCCGCCCCGGAAAACATCAAGCTTTACGACCCCTACAACAATCGCGAGTGTCTGCACTGTCATCTAGGAGCTCGATCATTTGAAGATGGAGCGGTGCACAACGCCGATCCGGCCACTCTCCCGGCAATCAAATCGAATCAACTATCCTGTCTTTCTAGTGGCTGCCATGAAACGGCGCACGATATTTCGCACCTGAAGGACGCGAAACTCTGGAAAGGAGCTAAATAATGCTGAGCGCCAATCCACTCGACAAACGCCGCCAACTGGCGGGCGTATGCCTCGCACTCGGCCTTGTCGTCGAGGCGTTATGTTTAATTTCGGCTACTCCAATTGCCTTTGTCATCTTTGTGGCCTTGGGCGGTTTGCTCATGTTTGTTGGTATCGTACTGTATCTATCTTCACTGGTTGTCCCGGTCATTCCACATGAAAAATGATTTGCCGGAAAGCGGCATGAACTTATGACCATGCCGACTTTGGTTACATGTCCTAGTTGCTAGTGCGCCCGCAGTTCCGCGTCCAAGTCGTCTTCGAGATGACGGCGGCGGAAGAGGGAAGCGAGACGGTGTAGAAAATCCCGGCAGAGTTCGCGCATCGCTAACGCGTCCTCAACATCCGGTCGATCATGGCGGACATCCCGTATGAATTCTCTTGGTGTTGTTCTTTCTCCTGAGGGTTTGGCTGGCGCGGAACGGAGCGAAGGCGAGCGAAGCGAGCCGTAGCGCAGTGCAGTGCCAGCCAAAGTGGGCGCCGATGTGGTCACTCGCGCACGGCCAGACCCAAACGCTCGCCGGTACCAAGTTGCTGACCATGGTAATGAACTTCATCTGCTTGCCAAAGTAGATCTCGTCCACACCCATCTGTTTCAATGGCTGCTTGCGACGCGTGGCACTCCAACGCTGCAAATACCGCAGGTCGATCGCTCGCACCGTGCTGGCAACCAGCCCGGCCTGCCTGGCCACCTGGCGTACCGATGCGCTTTCACACGCCAATCCCACCGCATCCTCGAACTGGAAGTTGCCTTCACGGCGTGAAGGACAATACACCAATGACCGCCCCAACCAGGATGAGCAGCGCCGGATTTATCTTGTAATTCAATAGTAGCAGCAGGACGACCACCGCAATCGTTGCCGTCTCTAACCCAAAAATGGCGCCCTTCGCCATGGTAAAGCAACCGGCAAGCAGCAGGCCGATGGAAACAGGTGCGAGTCCCTGCTGAATCGATCGTCTCCACGGCCACTTCTCCAACTTGTTCCACAATCGTCCGACGATGAACGTCAGCACAGCAGTTGGCCCGAAAAACGCCAGCACAACTATTATGGCTCCCATCACTCCACCAGCCCACTCTCCGATTGGTACAATCATCATCATGTTCGGACCGGGGGCCATCTGCCCCACGCTATAGAGGTGGACCAACTGCGGGAAGGTAAGCCACTTGTGAACCTCGACGGTAAGGATCTTCATTTCGGGAAATGCCGCCATTCCACCCCCGATGGTGAGGAGCGACAGATACGCGAACACGCGAACAAGTGCCGGAATCTGGTTCATGGGCCCACACTCTCTTTCCGCTCTTTGCGAGGCCGATGAAAAAGAATCGCCAAGAGCCCGACAGCTACGAGCGTACGTGGAATCGACTGGTGCAACCGGTTCACGGCAATCACCGTTAGTGCCATGAAAACAAAGTCAAGCTTGTCTGCGAGCGACTTCTTGCTGAGCCCCACAACGGTAGACAGGACCATGCCAACTGCCGCCGCGGCAACCCCTTTCAGTGCGGCTGTGACCCAGACGTGGTCACCGTGGTTGCGGTAGAATACGCCCACAACGTACATGATCACCGCGCCCGGCAGGCAGATGCCGATGATCGCAGCGACAGAGCCCAGCGCGCCACGCAACTTCTCGCCCACTAGGATCGCCATGTTCGTGGCGTTCAAGCCAGGCAGGCTCTGGCTGATGGAAAGCATCTCGACAAATTCCTTGTCATCAATCCAGTGTCGCTTGGTTACGAGGCTGCTGCGGAGGTAGGGCACTACGCCTCCGAAGCTGGTGGCTCCGATGATCAGGAATTCGAGAAAGATCTGGCCGATTGAGACTCCCGCCTGGACTACGCCAGTATCAGCTCCTCGTGGCAGAACAAGTTTCGTGTCCGTCTCACTCATGGCCTTGCGGTGCATTCCCCTTGAGGCGGTACACCATGCCCGTCTTCGTCGTACCCAGAGAAATCCAGTCCTCCACCTCTTGCTGCAGCGATATGAAAAATTGTTCGCAGCGCTTCTTGGCCTTCTGGTGGACGTCTTCCCGGGAATCGAATTTCACCTGAAACGCGAATTCCCCTACCAGGGGCTGGTGTTCACCGCGTGTCCGCCACAAGGCCACGTCGCACTTCCCCACCTGCCCCTTGCCGAAGTCCAGTTCGCCCAATTTGAGCAGAACCTCTTCGACGATGGCTTCACTCACCAGGCTCACTTTTTCATCGGGCTCTCTCTTTAAGATTCCCAGAGCGGGGAAGATGCGTACCAGCGTCTGCATTGACGTGCGGTCCGCTTCGTGCACCTGGCTCACACCAAACACGCAATTGTGAGAATAAAGAACTCGGTAGGAGCCAATCTGATCCTTTAACGGCAGTGCCTCGGCTTTGAATTTAATCCGATACTTTCCGGATATCTTTGGGCGCACATCTACCGCCGCTGCTGCCTTCTCATCCGGATGACGATATTTGAAAACGATCTCCGGGTCACCCACAGGGAAACCGTCCACGTAAGTGATCCGTCGGCGAAGAATGAAGGCATTGTTGTACAAGCGGAAGTCGGGCGTATCTAGGAAAAGAATTTCGCGGATATTGGGCCGCAAACCAGCCTCCGCATCCGGAATGAAATCCACTTCTTCCCTTTTTGCGGTCTTCTTTACCAGCTTGCCAAATTCCCGGAAACTTTCCACAGAGGTAAAGCGGTCCGGCTTCAGAATCAGTTTTGCTTCGAGATACTGTATCTGATGGAGAGGATGACCGTCGGCATAGGTGCCCGCGGGGCTTTTACCTGATTGATCCGGTTTTTCCTCTTCTTCGTCTTTCCACTTCCTTTTCTTCTTATCTTTGTCTTTTTTTCCCATGGTCGCTCCTCCTTCAGTGTCCTGTGCATGACAGAGATGTCCGCTTAGCGCGTTACCGAGCACTACGCTTACCTGTTTCAGCCGAGATCGGACCGTATTCCAATCGATTGAAATGCAGGCTTGTGGTTTGCCTCGGATGCACGCTCGTTCACATCGTTCTTCAATTGCGCGTTTAGACTGCAGCTCTCGCCGCGATCTTCGCTTCGATGACGTGACGAATCAATCGCTTTGTCCGCTCGACAAAGGCCAAATGGTCGACTAGGCAGCTCTCAAGCAGCACGCCGACGCCCTGGTGACCGGAAACATCGGCTGCCGCCACCGTAACGTATTCCGCCGTGCGCATGTGGTTCAAGTGATTGGCCTTTGCCAATACGAAGAGCCGCTTCGCCTCGGGGGATTGAATCTCCGCAAGTTCCTTGCGGAAATCCTCGACAAAGGCATCATGGCGCTTTCCGGTGACGTTCAACGGTTTTTCACCGATTTACTTGGCTCCAACTGGTATCGGGGTCGAACTCACTAATTGCGGCTGCTGTTTCCGTTGTGGTCTTGCCCAAATCCTTCTGCAGCAGCAGGCCATCCTGGTTGATGAGGAATGTCATCACCCCCGAATTGCGGTATTCAGCTGGATAGGCGACGAAGGCGAATCCACCGGTCATCTTCCCATCGACAACGTAGTTCTTCGCGCCGCCTGGCGCGTGACTGCCTTGCCGCGTCAGCATATGGAAGTAATAGCCGTGGAAAGGCACATGCGAGTTCGGCTTTGCGCTATATCCTTCTTTGGTTGCGAATGCCGCCAGTGGTCCGAGCGGGCTTTTTGGCTGACCTTCCGGCGACTCCCAGTACAAACCGTTCTGCTTGCCGGTGTCACTGATGAACTTCATAGCGAACTGGTGGGTGCTTCCGTCGGCGTGACGCTCTGAGTAGTACTCAGACTGAGCGTCAGCCAGCGCCATACAAACGTCAATGATGGCCAGTTCATTCCTCCCAATACGACGCGCCAAAATCTCTTCCCGGCCTGCAGCCGCGTCGAAGTACCACTGTCCCGCAGCATTCTTCTTCAGCGGGATCGGGAAGGGAAAATTGTCCGCACCAATTAGCAGGATTTGGGATTCGTCAGGCATCCTGCGCCAGCGGTGCATCACGCCATAGGCGGTCACAAACAGGTCGGCGGTATTTTTGTCCTGCACGGGATCGCCGGAAAGAATGATGTCTTTCGAGTCCGGACCAAAAACTGCGAGTATCGTGTTTGGGTCGCCTGACTTTGCCGCTGTCAACAGCCCGTTACCCGCGTCGTTGGGTGACGCAAACAGTTCGAACGAAGGTTTATCGGACTTGTGGCAGGCGACAATGGCGATGATTAGCGTCAGAAGGATGAATTGAGCTGAAATAGCGATTCGTCGGGTTGTGAGCGACATACCCATCCTCCACATCATCAACTGTAAGAATTTCATCAACAATGCCCACCAACGTTGACTTCGTTCGCGGCGGTATCGTGTCGAGTCTACCTACGACCACCCCAGCCACCGCTGCGTCCCATGCTTGACGAGCCACGAGCACTGGCAGACCTGGAATTCCAGCCGCCGCCTCCGCTGTTCATGGCTGACGAGCCGCCGCTCCTTTCCTGGCCGCCCCAGCCGCTGGAACTAGATTTGTTGTAACTAGACGTGTTCGAACTTCCGCTCTTCTGGTTCCAACCGCTGCCGGTATTGCTGTAGGTTTTGCCGTTTCCCGCCGCATATTTGTCGCCATTTGCGGTTTCGCCCACGGCGGCGCTGTTGCCGTTCTTGCCCGTCGCGCCATAAGCCGAGGCGCCGCTCGAGCTGTGCATCTGCCCAGTGGTTCCGTTAGCGTTCGTCTGATGTTGGCTGTCTACGGTGGTGCCGTTTTTCGAAGCCGTTGAGCTGCCCCAGCTCCCGTTGGCATTGGAACCTTGCTCCGTCGCACCGTACGCACCGGTTTTTGGGTTGTAAGCTTGAGCGGCGCTTTGGCTGCCGTAGCCGTTCGAGACTGTGCCCCCCCGTGCGTACGTCCCGGTGGACGGGTTGTAGCCGTTGCTATAGTGAGCGGAGCCGTTGGGACCATACGCAGAGCCACTGGAGCCGTAATAGCCGCCGTGCCAAGCGTTGTTTCCGTAGTAAGCCCCACCGTGATACACAACCGCAGTGGTGCCATGCCAGCCGCAGTTCCAACTGCTATATCCCCAGCTGCAACACCCACCGCTCATCATCGCGCCTACCGCGACGCCAACTCCAAATGCAACCATGCCGGTGGCCACAACGGCTGCAGTGCTGTATCCGGGAGTCACATAAGGGTAGCCGTAAACCACCGCGGGGTTGTACACGGGGACATACACGACCTGCGGATTCGCAGGCTGAATTACGATGGTCTGCGGTGACTGTTGCGAAACAACAATCTGCGAGCCTGATTTCAGATTGCCGGCAGCTAGTGCTTTCGCGCGCAAAACCTGGACGGCTGACATGACGTCGGCGGTCTGGGTGTGATACGCCTCTCCCAGCGCAGAGGTCCAACTGAGGTTCTGCGCTAAGTTGCCGAGCACGGAAGGGAATTGTGTGAGCGCCTTCACACTGGGATCCCACGGCTGCGCATCGACGGCCTGCATTAGCGTCGTGCCTGTGAGAGCGCTGTTTTGCTGTAGCCAGTTGGCAGCAGATGCAAGCTGGTCTGGGAAAGTCGAAGCTCCGAGAATCTGCGCCACCAGGGCGTCCGGGTAAAGCGCGATGGGCGCCACGAGTTGTTGCAACTCATCCGTAGACAATGGCGCGCCTTGTCCCGAATACTCCGTTGAGCCCGTTTGAGCTCCAGCTTCCAATGGCATGGCGCCAATTACCAGCAGGAACGACAGCGTCGTTGACAAAAGCTGTTTCGTGAAGGTCCTGATCATTTTCTTCTCTCCTTTCAAGCGGCGTAGCCGCAAAAGCTGACAAAACCCCGTTTACCTAGGCTCGACGCGAAGTCTTGCGCCGAAAGCTGCACAATCGCCCATCAAACTAGCAACGCCAGCACAAAGTGAAGTCGCATGACCAACCAACGAGGCTAACCCAGTTTCCTCAATCCTCCCTCTACAGGCTAGCTATTCCTTCATAACTACGGGAGGCCCACTGACGCGCTTGCCCTTGAGGTCAACACTCACTTCCACGCGATCAGCAATCTTGATGAAGGGAATACCGCTATTCATCCCGAACTCCTTGCGGTCGAAAGCCATTGTCCCGGTGATAGCTCCGCTTCCTGTTCCCTTGCCAGTAATCGTAAAGGTCAATTTTTCGTTCTTCTTAACGCCACGAATGGTGAAATCTCCCTCGAATTCAACTGTGGTTGGACCAGTTTGCGTGACCTTGGTTGAGTGGAAAGTGATATACGGATCCTCTTTCGCGTCGAAGAAATCTTTACTCTTTAACTTCCCATCCTTCACTCCGCTTCCCGTATTCACGCTGTCTGCTTGAATCTTGATATCCAATACCCCTGTCGCTAGTTCGGGAGATGTGAACGTCAGCGTCGCGTCCCATTTATCAAAGGTTCCGCTTATTGGTACCGACGCACTCACGTTGAACTTAACTGAGCTTGTGGCATGGTCAATCTGAAACACTGGAACTTGCGCCTGACTGATCGACGGAAGGAAGGATGATGCGAGCAAACAAAGAATCGCTGATTTCATTCGGAGCCTCTCATTCTTTTTCTTTACTTGTAAAACGCGTCCCCGTCCATTGGCAAAAGTGACAGGGTATTGGTTGCGCCCTCCGTCATTCCTTCGGTTTCTCTGTTTGCGTACCATATCACTAACCCACCTCCTCTACCCGCGGGGGCACAATGGCTTTCGGATTTGCATCAGAAGAAACACCTTACGCAAAACATCGCGAGCGCCTCAGGCAATGTCTGAGGAAAAGCTGAGCTCTTCTGCTTGTTCGGGTTTTTCGTCGCGTTCGCGGCTTTGGTCCATATTAGCTTGACTTCTGACCCACTTGGCCTATTTCACGGGTGTAATTCTGCGGGGGCCGTTCTGGCTTTGTTTCTGGACGGAACAAGCCACTCCGGCCCCCAAAGCGATTGACAATTCTCACCTTCCCGACATTAAATCGCCGCAACAACGAGGCGGACCTACAAAACGCGGTGTTTGAAGGATTGACCTTACAAGGGGCACACTTCAATGATTCCAATCTCGAAGGTGGTTTCGACCCCAAGAAACACAAGATGATTTCCAAGTCCTGATTAACGACAATCGGTAAAGTCGGTATGGGTGCGAGCGACCACGGAAACTAGCCTACCCGTTGACCAAGAAGAAAAGATGAGACAATCCGTGCTCACAAGTTGCAAAATAGCCCCAACGAACGATGCCTAACCGCACGAATCCGACTCGTCGATGCCTGGTGGTGTCGTCTATAGCTATCGTGGTATTTGCCGCGTTGACTTGGCTGACGTTCGCGGTGTTTCGCCCGACACCTCCGCGCTCAGTGACGATGGCAATCGATCCAAAAGGCAGTTTCAGTGCCGAAGTGGCGATGCGCTACCGCGATTTGCTGGCACGCAACGGAGTTGAGCTAAAACTAGTGCAGTCCAGAGGTGCGATTGAAAGCGTAGCTTGGCTCCAGGATCCGAAATCAGCTGTCAGCATCGCGATAATTCCGAGCGGTATTACGAACGAGCAGAAGTCGCCCGAGCTGATTTCCCTAGGGACGCTGTTCTACGAGCCACTTTGGGGGTTCTCTCGTGGTCGACTTCTACGAAGTCATGAGGACCTGGGTGGCCTCCGCATCTCCATAGGTCCGGAAGGCAGCGGATCGCACGCGCTGGCCGAAGAATTTCTTGCACGTGTTGGGATCATTGACCAAAAATCCGCGACGCTACTGTCGCTTCCCGAGCGGGAGAGTGCTGCCAAGTTGCAGAGTGGCGATATTGATGCTGCCATTCTATTGGAGGCGTGGGAAACTCCGATCGTGCATGAACTTCTTACCGCCAAGGACGTGCAGCTGGACAGCGTTCCTAGGGCGGATGCCTTCGTCGCCTTATATCCCTTCCTACATAAGCTGACCTTACCGGCGGGTGCGGCGGACATGAAAGAGAACCGGCCACCAAACGATGTCGTGTTGCTGGCTACAAAGGCGAGTTTGGTGGTGCGTCATAATCTTCATCCAGCCATTCAGTACCTGTTGCTTGAGGCTGCATCGCGAGTCCACTCCAACCCGGGTTTATTCCACACCGCCGGCCAATTCCCGGCTGCTGAAACAATTGACCTGCCGTTGGGTAGTCATGCGCGTCAATTCTACAAAACGGGACCACCGTTCTTGCAGCGTCATCTGCCATTTTGGTTGGCTGTACTAGCGCAGCAACTTCTGGTACTACTCATTCCCGTGCTGGGAATAGTGTACCCGCTGTTGCGATTTTCACCCGCAATGTATAGCTGGCTGCTGCACCGCCGGATCTACAAACTGTATTTTGAATTACTGGTGCTCGAAGACGAGATAGCCTCCTCTCCCTTCAATCGGGCGAGGAATTACATCCACGGATTAGACCAACTGGAAGACCGAGCGAGGCGTCTTTCGCTACCGATGTCGTTTCAGCCGTTGGTTTATGCATTGAGAGTACATATCGGCATCGTGCGGCAGAGGGCAGAAAAGCAGGCCGAACAAGTACATGAGACGCCCACAGAGCCGTTACGTCGATCTCTCAAGCCCTGATAAACGCAGAGTCGCCCCTTTGGAGTAGGTTTTGATCATTCGCATCATCACCTACAAGGAGCACCCTCATGAATGACGCCAAGTATATTGGGATGGATGTGCATTAGGCAACGATCTCTGTTGCTGTTCGGGATTCGCGCGGGAATCTGGTGATGGAGGTTCTCGAACCTCGAAACGAAAGCCGAGACGATTCTCCAGTTTATTCGCGGCCTGTGCGCAGTTTGCACGTGAAACGGCAGCCAGTTCTGACGAGTTGCTTTCCGATTACTGTCCTTGCAGAGACTCAGCGAGGCTCGTTAGGTTTTGTGGGACCACGTGAATTATGCCCTTACGGGGACTGTCAATATCCGCTATGAGAAAGAAAGCAATGCAGAGAACTAGTGGTAGCACAACCCTTCGGATGGGGCCGCCTTTGGCTCGGTGCGCGCCATAGCCGGTCAACATGTTGCAGCAGATGGCCATCACTACCATCAGCGCCCACGCGGTGGTCGGGATACGGTTCCGCCATGCGGCTTGCGTGTAACCTTGCGAGTTCAACACATCGTTCATGCCCGACACAGCGAGAGCGAAAATGGGTGTTGGTTGCGCGGCGCCCGAAGTCCGAACCGTTGACCACAATTCGGTTTGCAGTTGCGCGGTGCGAGTATTGATTTGATGAAGCGCACGCTCATCGGTTGTTTGATAGAACAAAATGCGTTGGTCGAGATAATCCTTCAGCAGTGTACGCACTCTCGCCGCATCGGTGGCAGATAGTAGGTCGGCCCGCACATATTCCGTACCAATTGCGTTGGCCTCTGCCTCCTCGTAGAGCTTGCGCTGGTCATATCGGCTAACCGCCATCGAAAATGTGAATCCAATGATGAGTCCGAGCAGCGTTAGGGTAGCGGCCACGATTACGTCGCGGTCCTGCTGCTCGGCTGCTTCTAAGGTCTGCTGACTCTTGCGAAAAAAGATCCCTATTTGGGCAGAGAGCCACATCATGAAAAAAGAGACAACGAGAATGGTTATTGGGTTTCTGGCAAGACTGTTCATATGCTGTGACCTCGTATCCTTCTCTGGCCACTTTATCGCATATTGCAACGAGCGAACGAACCGAACCGAAATGTGAAAAGCGCTCATGTTGACGGAGTTTGGACGTCTATCTCTTCTGCTTAGTCCGTGGAAACCGGTCGGGTTGCCACTCCAGCAAATCTCCAGGCGTGCATTTCAGTGCATATCCTGCGCGTGGGCCAAGAGATCCTCGTCGACCGTCTCCATCCGCTTGCGCGTGAGAGGGCCGGTATCCTTACAAACCTGCTTGCCCATAGGTCCGAAGCGCTGGTCCTCGGTGGAGTCGTCTACGTGGCTAGCCTTGCAATCCAGCACGCCGCGAGGCCCGAACATCACAAGGAATTTTGGATCCTTTGGATAGTCCGGCTCTTCGGGTTCTTCTTCGGAGTTCAGGTGATAGAGATTTCCATAGAATTCATCGAAACCGTGCACAGTGGGAAGGTACTCGTCGCGGTCACCGAGGTGGTTTTTCCCAATTTGTGCGCTCAAGTAGCCGTATGGTTTGAGCAGTTCGATGATAGTCGGATCCTTATCCTGTAGTCCCTGTTTCGCGCCGGGCAGGCCAACCTTCAGCAGGCCAGTCCGAAAGGGATGTTGGCCCGTGATGAATGCGGCGCGCCCCGCGGTGCAGGATTGCTGCGCCCAATAATCGGTGAAAAGCGCACCTCTTTCGCGATGCTATCGATGTTTGGCGTTCGTCCGCCCATCATGCCGTGATGGTAGGCGCTGATATTCCAAATCCCTATGTTCGCCAAAGATAACAACGATGTTGGGTTTCTTTTGCTGTGCGGATACAGGCAGTGCGCCTAGCGCCAAAACGATTGTTAGGACGAGCAGCTCCTTAATGCGGAACATCCTTCGGACTCTGATCAAGTTTTGTTTCCCCTTTCGAACAAAAAACAACCCTCGGAAGGATGGGCGTTGTGCCTAGCCCTTCAATCCGATTTTTGTCGATAGGTCTTCACATGATGAGACCGGAACGACCGCTGCTTACGGAATCAGGCCGCATTCAAACATCTTGTTTGCGATTGGAGCGGCTACTTTGTTCAAGAACTGTTCGCGCATCTTGGGATCGCTCTTGAGCAGCCCCACAACTTTTTGTTTCATCGCTGCCTGCTGCGGGTCCGCCGGTTGTTGCTTCTGTGCTTTCAGGTCCTCGCAGCTTGAGTTCTGATACTTGTCAATCACCTTCTGTGCGACCTTATCCATCATCGGATATTCGCTCTGTTGGGTACCGGCAGGAGGGACCTCCAAGGCCAGCATGAACAAAAGCAGAACAATCACCAGGTAACTCTTAATCATTTTTCCTCCTTCGCAGAAAAGCTCGACTCTATTCTTTCGACCCGCCTTTATCCGGTTTGCCTTTCACACAGCGGAAACCGAGATGATTCGTGCCAGTAGTGACCTCACCTTTTCCTCGGGTTCCAACCATGTAACGGGAACAATACTGATCTGTGCAGAGAAACGAACCGCCCCGCATGACTCGTTTGGGCTCGCCGGGTTCGGCCGGATCGAACGAGGTGCTTGGCCCCTGAGGATTGCGCGCGACCTCGCCGACTGCAGCGAGCTCGTGGTAATAGTCCGGACGATACCAATCGCTCGTCCACTGCCAGACGTTTCCCGCCATGTCATATAAGCCGTATCCGTTCGGCGGATACGACGCTACCGCAGCCGCTCCCACGTGACCGTCTTCGCCGGTGTCTTTGTTCGGAAAATTTCCCTGGAACGTGTTGGCCATCCATTTTCCGCCCGGTCGAAACTCATCGCCCCACACGTAAGGCTTACCCGATAGGCCACCACGCGCAGCAAACTCCCACTCAGCCTCGGTAGGAAGCCGCTTGCCAGCCCATTTTGCGTAGGCTTCAGCGTCTTCATACGCAATGTCGACAACGGGATACTTTTCGCGGCCTTTGAGACTACTTTTCGAGCCTTCGGGGTGTTTCCAGTTCGCCCCGGGCACATAGGCCCACCATTGGAAGTAATCGTTGATTGGCACCGCGTGGTCTGGTGGTGTGAAGACAACCGCACCGGCGACGAGATTTACGGGAGGCGCGCCGGGAAACTCTTCCGCGCGCGGTTTTCGCTCTGCGACCGTCTTGTAGCCCGTGGCTTTTGCAAAGCGGGCAAACTCTTCGTTGGTCACATCCGTCTTGTCCATCCAGAATCCATCCACATACACACGATGGATCGGGCGCGAATCGCGAGCCGCTAGCATGCCAACTTCATTCCCGTCTGACGGTTCTAGTGCGCCCATGGAAAATTCGCCGCCAGGAATCCAAACCATTCCTTCCGGTGCAGGTACCGGCGAAGGAAGATGGTTTTCAAACGTGGGGCTAATCGCGGGTTGCGGCGGAGGGGGAGCTACTTTCGCGGCTTGAGCGTGGCCGAGTCCGTTGGTCTTCCACAACGTGATGCCCGCAGCCATAAAAACAAGTACAGCGGAGCCGATCCAAATCCAGCGATGCGCAGCTTGGTGCGGTGGCCCACCCAACGTGAGAGAAGTGGTCTTCTTTGACAACTGTTTCCTTCCCATATCGCTATCCCAAATTGATTGCAAGATGTTCAACCGAGAAACATTTTAAAAGCCTGCTGCGCATCCAGCCCGTTCGTGGGTCTGCAACCGCTCTTGTGGTTCACTCCGAGGGACTCCGGACCTGTTCCACCAGGTCCAAACCGCGAATTTCGAGCACTCTGAAGAACTCCACGACGGGCGGGCCTGCGCTTAGCTCTATCAGCAACAAGAGTCGCTTGTAATCTTGCGACCGCAGATAGTAAGCCAGGTATTCCTCACTTTCCCAGCGCGTTTCGACATAGAGTCCATTTTGGTTGGGCCACGCTTGGGAAAGCTGGCTACTTAAGCATCCGGGCTGTAGCTGTAAGGGGCTGACAAGGGACTCCAACGCCTTTGTGAATTCCTGCTTGTCGCGCTGTGGAACGGAAATACGCATGAGTTCAATGATCATCTCTTCCCCCCGCTGTTAATGCAGGGGCCCGGTAAACTGGCGGACGACACACCTTCATTACGCGCCACTCGCAACGCCAGAATTGAGGGGTTTCATGCAAGACGAAGACCGAAGGGCTCGCTTCGATGCGGTGAGCTAACTAACACAGACGAAGGTGTTTCCAGCCCCGAAGCGCAATCGAGCGCAGAAATTGAGGATTCCTAGGAGCCTGAGACTTTGGAGTTCCTCCAAATGCTTGGAGGTACTATTCGCGGCGGCGAATGCCCAGCTTCTTCATTCTCGCTTCGAGCGTCGTTGGTTTGAGGCCGAGCACTTCCGCGGCACCTCCTTGCCCCCTCACCCTCCAGTGCGTCGACTGCAACACGTTGTGTAGGTACTCGGTATCGACTTCATCGAGCCGCCGCAGGTTTGTCTTCGCATCTTGTAGAGCATTCGGAAGTTCGGCGCGGAAAATGGGACCGCTATACAGGATCAGGTTGCGTTCGATTATGTTGCGAAGCTCTCGCACATTACCAGGCCAGGAGTACTGCTGAAACTCTCGCATGGTCGAGGGGTTTACGCCCTCGATGCTATAACCCATGCGCTTTGCTAGATCCTCCAAGATATATCGCGTTATAGCAGGAATATCCTCGCGGCGCTCTCGTAAGGGAGGAACAACGATGGGAAAGACATTCAGACGATAGAAGAGATCTTCACGGAATTTTCCCTCTTTCACCAGGGTGTCCAAGTTCCGGTTGGTGGCGGCAATAATCCGGACGTCGACGCGGATCGTCTTGGAACTTCCCAGTCGTTCAAACTCTCCTTCTTGAAGGACACGCAGCAGTTTCGGTTGCAGTTCCGAGGGAAGCTCGCCAATTTCGTCGAGAAAAATCGTAGATTTATGCGCAAGCTCAAACCGGCCGATCTCCCGAGCAAGCGCGCCGGTGAAAGCGCCTTTCTCGCGTCCGAAAAGTTCGCTTTCAATGAGCGTAGCGGGCAGCGATGCGCAATTGATCTTGACCATAGGATTCTGCTTGCGCCGGCTCATTTCGTGAATGGTTCGGGCGACGAGCTCCTTGCCGGTGCCCGTTTCGCCGAGCATCAGAACAGCTGAATCCGTTTTGGCAACCTGTTCCGCTTTTTTCAGCACACCGCGGATTGCATCACTATTGCCGACAATCGCCGCACTGGGATACTGGAGCTTAATCTCTTCCCGCAGATACACATTTTCTCGTTCTAGCTTATCTTTCAACGCCCGAATCTCGGCAGCGGCCTTCAGCAGTTCTTCATTCGCTTGTTTTCGGGCGATTGCATTTGCAAAGATGTCGACAATGTCTTTGACTCGGCATATCCGCCAATCGTCCCAGCGTTGATGCCGGCGGAAGCTGCCTATCGCCAAGGCTCCTGTTACTGCGCCTGCCACACGGAAAGGCACAACCAAAGAGGACTTTTGCCCGATTGATTCCATGTAGGCACGCTCGCGACGGGCTTCAGGTGGCAAGTCCGAGGGTCTCTCGGAAACCGATATCTCTCCGCTCCTGATGCGCGCCTCAAGCCAAGGCAGGCTGCCTTTAAGAATCCTTTTCTCGAACGGTAAAATACCAGGCCGGCACCACGTATGTGTAATCACAATGTCGCCGGTGGCTGGATCGATTTGCCCCAGGTGCGCGCGATCGTGATCCAGGCAATCCACCAATACCTGCAGCCCAGACGTGATTTCTTGGTCTACACAATCGGCAGGAAGATTGATGAATTTGCCAGAGAGTCCGCTTAGCGCCTGCTCCAGTTTGAGATGCCGCTCCAATTCCTCAACTGCCGCCTCGCGTTGGCTGGTATCTCGAATGACGCAGTAGAACAGCACGCTAGTTTCCGAGACCACTGGGCTTAAGCTGATCTCCACCGGAAATTCGCGGCCATCCTTATGATGCGCGGCGAGGAGCTTATAGCTACGGCCCACAGGGCGATAATCCGGGGTTCGCTGATAGGCCTCCAGATGCAGCCGATGAGCCTCGCGGAGGCGTACTGGAATCAGTTTCTCTATCGATTCGCCGATCAGTTCCTGGCGGCTGTAACCGAACTGCCTTTCGGTTTCGGCATTCACCTCCCGAATGTGTCCCTCGTGGTCTGTGGTGAGCATGGCGTCCGGCGCGGACTCAAAAAGAACATCGTAGAGCCCCTGCGATCTCTTAATTTCGGGTAACTGATCTACGCTAAAGGTACTATCCTTGCTAGCGATTTCGGCACAACAGCTCGGACCAGTGGAACTGCTTGGCGGGGGAGACGGCGAACCCATGGCTTAACCTCAAAACCGCAACTCGGTTGTTATATAGCTGTCGCGAGAGCCGATGGGCGGTTGGCTTGTGGGGATTTTAGTAACCTCCGGCAACCCGGTCAAGGGGCAATCCCCTGGGATCCCTGGGGGCTCCAATAATTTGGGGTTACTACGAAATGTCAGGCTCTCAAAAGCCTCCTAACTCTGCGCCTGCAGAAACAGATAATTGAATCGCTCAAACGTTGCCATCCGTTTGGAAGTGGGCTTGCGCCGCTATGTGCGAGAAGTGCTCGCTAAACGATTCAGGAAGCTGGATATGGCCGGCATCTCCACGCAAACATCGGAGAGACTACGCCGGACTTTGCACTCAATGGTATTTGAGCAGATTTTCCACTACTCACGTCATCGGTCAATGGGAGCGTCCCTCTTGAAAACAAAATTACTCTTGCTGTGTTTTCTGCTACCGCTCACCTCCGCACTAGTGGCACGTGAAAAAACCGATGTCGTAGTCATGCGCAACGGCGACCGGCTGACTTGCGAAATCAAGAGCCTCGATTCGGATGTCGTCTATATCAGACTGGACTACGTTCTCGGCATCATCTCCGTCGATTGGTCGAAGGTCGATCACATCGAAAGCAAGCAACTCTTCCTGGTCAAAACGCAAGACGGGTCGGTCTACTCCGGCAGGCTATCCACATCGGTTTCTTCCGGCGCACGGCCGGTTACGATCGAGGTTCTGGAGCCTTCTTCGAAGAAAGTGGAGCTAGACAAGAGCCAAATCACGCAGATGGAGGAAACAGCGCAGAATTTCTTGGAGCGATTCAACGGTCAAATCGGACTCGGCTCCATATACAATCGGGGAAATCAATCGGCGCAATATAATTTGTACGCGGACGTAAGCTATCCTCGCGAACGATGGTCTGCCTCTGGCTCTTACAGCTCTAATCTATCCTCGAGCAACGGTAGTTCTGTCTCGACTCGCAATGAGATAGATCTTTCGGCTCAACGCCTCCTGCGCTGGAACAACTGGTACTACACCGGCCTTGTGGATTTCCTGCAAAGCACCCAGCAAGGCATTATGCTGCAATCGACCTTCGGCGGTGGCCTTGGTCGGTACCTGAAAAACAGCGGTCGTGCCTCGATCTCTTTGGCGGGAGGGTTCGCATGGCAGCGAATTAACTACCAAGAAGGCGTGCTGACGGCACCAACGCAACAGGTCACCTCTGGGTTAGTCACCACGCAGCTGAACCTGTACTATTTCGACAGAACCAATCTCAATGTCAGCGCCATGCTTTTGCCCGCTCTCTCGGATCCAGGCCGCGTCCACTTCAACCTGAACACATCGTACTACGTTAGGCTTTGGAGAAAGGTCACCTGGAACGTCACCTTCTACGGCAACTGGGATAACCGTCCCCCGCCAGGCTTTTCCGGTTCCGATTACGGCACAAGCTCTGGTGTGAGTTGGAGATTTGGCAATCGGTAGATGACGAAAGTCTCTTCAATAAAGACCAGAACGCTGGGTTACGGTTTGGCACTGAGGGTGCACAGGAAATTCCAGTTCCAATAAGAACATGCTCGAAAGAACGATGTCGCAAAAAGCCGGAAGCATTGGCCCACGGCGTTCTCGCTTGCGCGGTGCAAGGCTCGACGAAGGGGTCACATAAGGATGCCTGATCACTTCGACTGGAGAAACATTGCAATGCAGCTGCCACGTTTAGTCTTACAACTCGTGATCCTTGCTGCCGTCGCCCAGCCGGGCTGGTCGCAGGAACCCTTGAATCGTACAGTACTACCTATTCCTGAACCAAAACCGCCGGTGATTACGGAACTCGACGCCCGCAACGCCAAGGCGCCGCCGCCTTTCAAAGTTACAGCACCGAAAGGCGCTCCGAATGTTGTTATCGTGCTGCTCGACGACATGGGTTTTGGGCAGTCCAGCCCCTTTGGGGGCCCCATCCACATGCCCACGCTCGACATGCTGGCGGCCCAGGGGCTGCGCTACAACAATTTTCACACCACAGCGCTCTGTTCGCCGACAAGGAACGCGCTCCTTACGGGCCGCAATCACCACGTCGCCAACGCCGGCGCCATCACAGAGCTCGCCACCTCCTTCCCCGGCAATACCGGCATTCGTCCACTAAGTGTGGCCCCGCTCGCGGAAATGCTGCGCCTCAACGGCTACAGCACCGCGGCATTCGGCAAGTATCATGAGACACCGGCCTGGGAGGTTTCCGTGTCCGGGCCGTACGACCGCTGGCCGACGCACTCCGGTTTCGACAAGTTCTACGGTTTCATCGGCGGCGAGACCAATCAGTGGGCGCCCGCGCTATTTGACGGCACCACTCGTGTGGAACCACCGCACGATCCCCATTATCACTTCACCGTGGACATGACCAATCAGGCCATCAACTGGATGCAGGCGCAGCATGCTTTGACGCCGGACAAGCCGTTCTTCGTTTACTTTGCGCCCGGCGCCGTTCACGGACCGCATCATGTGTTCAAGGAATATATTGATCGTTACAAAGGGAAGTTCGATCAAGGGTGGGACCAGCTGAACCAGGAGACTTACGCGCGCCAGAAGCAGATGGGCGTCATTCCCGAAAATGCGGACTTGACCCCGCGTCCCAAAGAGATTCCCTCCTGGGACTCGCAAACACCAGACGAGAAAAAGCTAGAAGCGCGGCAGATGGAAACCTACGCCGGTTTCGGCGAGCACACGGATGAACAAATCGGACGACTGGTGGACGCACTGAATGAGATGGGCGTGACGGACAATACTCTCTTCATCTACATCGTCGGCGATAACGGTGCTAGCGCGGAAGGTGGTCCCTTGGGTGCCTACAACGAGGTCATGGCTCTTAACGGCATCATCGAAGGTTCCGCGACCAACATGCTCACGCACCTGGACGAGTGGGGCGGCCCGACTACCTTCCCCCACTACGCGATCGGCTGGGCTTGGGCCGGGGACACTCCTTTCCAATGGACCAAGCAGATCGCCTCGCACTACGGCGGAACCACGAACGGAATGGTCATCCATTGGCCCGCGCGCATCAAGGACAACGGACAGATCCGCTCACAATTCACATACGTGACCGATATTGCGCCGACTGTCCTGGAAGCAGCGGGCTTGCCGTTTCCGGAGAGCGTGAACGGAACGGTACAGCTTCCGTTCGATGGAACTTCGATGATTTACACCTTTGATAATGGGAAGGCAAAGGAAACGCACACCACGCAGTACTTCGAGATGTTCGGCAACCGCGGCATTTATCACGACGGATGGATCGCGGCAACCCGTCACTCCATCCCATGGATCCAAGTGCAAAATCCACCACTCACTCAAGACGTGTGGGAACTCTACCATACCGCTGAAGACTTCAGCGAGGCGCACGATCTTGCGGCGAAAGATCCTGCGAAACTCAAGGAGATGCAGGACCTCTTTATGAAGGAGGCGGTCAGAAATCACGTGTTGCCCATCGACGATCGCCGGTCGGAGAGGTTCAATCCTGCTCTCGCAGGACGACCGGACCTTATGGGCACCCGCACTACGTTGACCGTGTATCCCGGGATGGTTGGCATGATGGAAAACGCCTTCATCAATGTAAAGAACCGCCATTACACGGTCACTGCGCCAGTGGAACTGCACGATGGCAACACCAGCGGCGTGATTATCGCGCAAGGAGGGAGGTTCGGTGGCTGGACGCTCTACATGAAAGACGGAAAGGTCCATCACGAATACAACTTCTTTGGATTGGAGAGAACGAACATCGCCGATGCCTCGGCACTTTCCGCCGGCAAGCACGTGATCAAGTACGAGTTCATAGCGGATGCGCCGAAGCCAGGCACCGGCGGCAAGTGCATGCTCTTCGTGGACGACAAGCAGGTGGCGGAAGGACATATTCCGAAGACCGTGCCGTTCATCTTCTCAGGAGACGAGGGAACGGACGTGGGATTGGACGGCGAAACCGCTGTGTCCGATGATTACAAGCAAGAGGACAACAAGTTCACCGGAACGATCGTCAAAGTGACGATTGATGTGTCGCCGTCTGGGCTGAGTCCGGCTGACCAAAAGGCCATCGGGGACGCCGAGGACGCTGACGCGATTGCAGTAGACTAGCCGGCACCTCCGTCTTGCAACTGACGCCGGCTAGGCAGCTTCTTCGACGAGTAGCGTGCGGCGTTCGGTGTAGCAGGGCACTCCCAGCGCGAGCGTGAAACCCAGTAGCAGGCTCACCAGGACAAAGAGTCCATCGCGGATCGCGACCATTTGGTCTTTGCGATGTGTATCGCGTCGAGGAGATGGGGGTAGTCGGCGGTTCGTCGTCCCAGTTCGATTGAGCCCGCCAGAGTGACTGCGAGCAGCACGCCCAAAAGTTACGGTTCATTAAGTAAGTATGTCATCGAGGGGTGTTTAGCGGAATCGAGCGTATTCGAAAGCGAAGCTGGGTTTCAACTTGGTCGAGGTGTCTCGGCCGCAAGTTCTATTTCACGCTCCAGGTGGCGCCGAAAAGTATTCCGGATTGCGCTACGTTGTAAACGAACGTACTCTGTGGCCGGTAGTCCACATACAAGTACCTGTAGCCCGCCTGTACGACCCATTTCTTAGTCACGCGAAATCCGAGGAGGCCCGCTACCTGATAATCCAACCGTGCGTTAGCACCTCCCGCGTCTCCAAGAATTGTCACGTTGACCCTGGGAGCCAATGCCACCTGGAACTTTCCGCCCTCAACCGCATCCACCCAGTCGGCGGATCGAGAAAAGGTGTTTCCCGTAAAAGAAGGTTGGAGTGTAAGGCTGTTGTCCAAGTGCCAATAGCGGATCCCGAAAAGAGCGTCCACCTTAAACGCCTTTTTGTCGACGAGCCTGTAGCCGACTTTCGGAGTCAGAATCGATTGCTGGACCTTTGACTTGATGGAGACACTTACGATCTGGATGGGCAGGGCCTTGTCGTCGGACAACTTAATCCACATATAGTCGACCGGAAAAAGCACACGCTTGTAGCGGGGTTCAACGGCAATCATAGCGCCAAGATTCACATAGGAGAGGACATCGCTGGGACTTGCGTGGACGCTGGCGTCGCGCCCGGCCACTCCGACAGTACCGTGCACACCGGCGAACCAGATATACGGAACGACGTTCACATGCCACCCATTATCTGAGGGAGACGGTGTATCCGCGTTCGCGCCGCTGTTTGTCGAGTCCTGTGCGTGTAGTACCGGAGCACACAGTGTCAGACCAACTGCGGTACTGAATGCCCAAAACCGTAGCTTATACGAATTCATGATCCACTCCTTTATGGATGCTGTTGCAATGCAAATGAATCTACATCCAGCTCGACAGCGGAATGCGCGGGCAGTCAACGTCGCTCAATGCTAATGAGAAATCCCTTTTCGCGTTGCTAGATCTTTGCCTAGTCGGATCAAACCGCCTGGTGCTGAACCAGCCTAAGGAAGACAGTTCAGAGGTCAGTCCCCATAAACCAGTTATGGTCCTCGTAATGTGCAGGAAAGTGCATATGCTTCTGCGAAGGCCGTGATTTTGCCAATGCTCGTCATTTTTTGTGCTTGATGACCCGGGTGATCTCGGGTGCAAACTCCCCGATGAAATTGATGCCCATTCCGATGGGAACCTGGGTAATCACCCCTTGAATACCTTTGACCTGCCATTCCGAATTGCCTGGTTCCCATGCTGTTGCCGTGACGTTTCCAGCAAACGCACCTAAGTAAGGAAATAGCTGAGGCCGCAAGGATTTTTCCGTGCGGTCGTAGGTGACGAAGTTTCTGATGATGGCGTGCCGGGTGCGCGGCCAGAATCCTTGGCAGCGGCACCGGTCATAGCGTGGTTCCCACCCAAGTAGTCCGTCGCCGAGCGAGATAACCGAGTTTTGAATCACGAATTCGGCCTGTCGTGTGCCGAATCGCTTAGCGAATCCATCGAAACCATCCCCCCATTCGGGATAGGTGTTATGGATTTGGTCATGGACGGTGAACAGAGTCGTCTTGATATAGATTCCAAAGGTCGTGTAGGTCTGTCGTATGTAGAGTTTGAACCGACGGTCTGAGCTCAAAGATTCCAGAGGAACTTCCTTGGGCACGTACGAGCCGTAGAGCCAATTCACATTGATCTGGTTATCCTTTTTGGGCTCGGGAGCGTCAGGAACGGAGGTTTGCGCCGATCCAGGTAGCACGCCCAGCAAGATCAACAAAGTGAGCCCTAGTGCAAGAACTGTTTGGCGGAAGGGGCGAGTCCAACTCATAGCTTCTGTCTCGCAGACGCTGAATCGCTCTTTAACTCCATCCATGTCCATAGGCGAGTGCAATCCGTTGCAAGGAGTTGCAAGGCAAGGTCCAAACACCTTGTCAGGGAAATGGATCCAGAAAGTTCCTCGTTCCTACATGGTTCACCGTGTCTGGGCACGATCGTTGCGGTGGGCATTAGCATCTGTGAGGAGGCTCCAATAAGTTGGGGTTACTCCAAAGAGTCTGTGCGTTGGTCCTTCTCCCTCAAGCGCTGGTCGCTACTACATGTTCTTTCTATAGAGCCACTTCCCCTTCGACCGTCGGGTCGCGCTTTTGGAAGCTCGCTTGCTGTGGTGTCGCCCGATTGGTTATCTCGCGCGTTCTCTGGGTCGAGGAGTGAAAAGATTCCAGTAAATGGCAGGCACTTAGGCCATCCTCGATCGAACGCGTGTGCGCCGTTGAAAACGTACTGAAATAGAGCAACGGAAGGAAGGAGCCATGAAATGGGAACGACTAACAGTTCTCAAGCGGTCCGTGCTTTCGCCCGCCGTAGTTTTCTCGGAGCTGCTATGGGTGCCTGCGCTATCACTCCTAGCCTCCGACTGGCCTTGCAACTCGGAACACCTGAAAGCGGCTCTCTGACCAAAGAACAACGCGACCGCATGAGTCCAGCACAAGTAGTCGAGGAATTGAAAAAGGGAAATGAACGGTTTCGTGCGGGGAAGATGGCCCCTCGGGACTACCTAGCAGAGAAACGCTCGAGTGCTGCCGGCCAGTACCCGGCAGCGGTGATCCTTGGATGCGTCGACTCGCGGGTGCCTGCGGAAATCATTTTCGATGCGGGGATCGGCGACACGTTTAATGGGCGCGTCGCCGGGAACGTGGTCAACGATGACTTGCTCGGCAGTATGGAGTTCGCGTGTGCGGTTGCGGGAGCGAAGCTGGTTTTAGTCCTGGGGCACACGGCTTGTGGCGCAGTAAAGGGCGCAATCGACGACGTGGTATTGGGCAATTTGACGGGATTGTTGGCGAGGATCAAACCAGCCATTCCGGAAACCAAGTTTGAGGGAGAAAAGTCCAGCAAGAATCCGGCTTATGTCGACGCTGTCGCCCGAACCAACGTCACAGTAGCACTCGAAAATATCCGGCGGCGAAGTCCCGTGTTGGCGGACCTTGAAAAGAAGGGGTCAATCCAGATCACCGGAGCGATGTACAACCTCGCGAACGGCGTGGTGGGCTTCGTGAGTTAGCGGAGTTAGCAGATCAACTGAATGAGGTTGAAAGCATGCTGTCTCAGAGGGCCGGAAGTTAGCGTAAGTTTTTGCCCTAGGTGGAATGAGGATGCACCGGTGATATTTGGAGAAATCGACAAGCGCTGCTGATGGCAACGCAAGCTCGTCTCGCATTCGCTCTTCAAGGAGGGAAGAACATGAAGAACCGTAAAGTAGTGCTGGGCCTGTTCGGCACGATGTGCACCCTCATATTAGGCAGCCAGATCGCCCGCGCGCAGGAAACGACAGCCCCGAGCACGGCCGAAGTTCACGTGGTGATCACGGACATGGCCGTCCGGAGTGATAGTGAAGTTCCGCGCCTCGGGGCGAGTGACGTCAAGGTGAAGCAAGGTAAGACGTTCTTGCAAGTGACGCAGTTGATTCCAGCGCAGGGAGACAACGCGGCCCTTCAGCTGATGATTCTGATCGACGACACGCTCAACCCGGTCGTCGGCGGCAATCTCAATGACCTTAAGGAATTCATCAAAGCGCAACCGCCTTCGATGGTGATCGCTATTGGTTACATGTCAAATGCGACTGTCAATCTCGTTCAAAATTTCACAGCGGATCATGAGCTTGCCATCAAAGCGATTCGCCTGCCACGAGGCGTCCTTTCCACGATGGACAGCCCGTATCTTTCGCTCATAAGCGTGGTGAAAAGCTGGCCGCAGCAAAAGGTCCGGCGGGAGGTGCTGATGCTCAGTGATGGGATTGACCGGCTCCGTGGCGAACAGCCCGCGCCCTCTCGTCTTGGACCCAACTACGGTCCGGTCTATCACAGCATGCCCACCATCAGCGTGGATGCGAACTCCGCGAGCGAAATCAGCCAGCGGTACAACGTGATTGTCCACTCCTTGTATGCGGCCGGTGTGGGACGTGCTGGCCGAAGCTCTTGGGATCTGGAACTAGGGCTGGGCGGACTTTCTAAAATCGCCGACGAAACGGGAGGGGAATGCTATTCTCTCGGCACGTCCACTCTGGTCAGCTTTAAACCCTATTTGGAACGGTTTCAAAAGACTCTGGACAATCAGTACTACCTGGTCTTTCTGGCGCCTCCGAAGAAAAAGGCTGGTCTGCAACGCGTGAATATTGTGACCGAGGTTTCCAACTCCGAGATCGCTGCTCCTAACAACGTGTGGGTTCCCGCAGCAAAGTGAGTAATCGAATTCGGAAATCTGGACGTGGAGCCGATCGTACCAAGGCTAGCAAAGGCATAGGCTTCTGAGCTCGTGGGATGCTTCCGTTGGCCGAGCCGTGTAAGAGTTACGAAATCAGCCCGAAAGGATCAAGTATGAACCGACTGAAGCGTTTGCTCCTCGCAACGGCGTTTGTCCTGCCTGTAGTTGTTGCACCAGCTGGGAGGGCCCAAACAAACACAGCAAAGACCGAAAACAAGACCGTGACATCTCCCGAGGCTGAGACCCAGAAGAAGAACACGCAAGCCTACATTAACCTTTTGCGTAGCGATGTGCGGCAGCAGAAGGCCGAGATTATGGGGGCGGTAATGCTGTTAAGCGCCCAGGAGGCGACAAAATTCTGGCCAATTTACAGCGACTACGACGCACAACTGGCGAAGCTGAACGATCAGAGAGTCGAAAATATTAAAGAATATGCGCAAAACTACGACCAGATGACGGACGAAAAAGCAGACGAGTTAATTCAGAAATCGATGGCTTATCAAAAGCAACGCGCCGAACTGCTTGCGCAAACCTATAACAAGGTCAAACAATCTCTGGGGGCGGTGACTGCGGCGCGTTTCGCAATGGTCGAACACCAGTTGTTGTTGATCATCGATCTACAAATTGCTTCGTCCTTGCCCGTCGTCGGGCAAGGTTCATAGATCTCAGGAGAGACGAGGATACACTAATGCGAAAAGCATTCATCTGGGCAGCAACTCTGCTTTTTGGAATCGCAATTTTCTTTCCGATTCCTGGAGAAGGCTCAAGGTCGGGGACGCTCTCCCTGGAACAGGCCGCGGCCAACACGCCCGCGCAAGGTAAGAAAAGGATCACAGTTCCCGCGGGAACACGAATCTTAATACGAATGGTCGACTCGATCGACTCGACGAAACAACAAACAGGGTATCGCTTCACCGCGAGCCTCGAGACCAACCTGCAGGCCGAAGACACCGTTGTTGCGCCACGCGGAACGAAGTTATACGGGCGTCTCGCGCAAGCTTCGTCCGCTGGCAGGATGTCCGGAAGTTCTGAATTGACCTTAGAACTGACCGATATCGTTATCAATGGCACCGCGTATCCGCTGCTGACGAGCACGTATGAAGTGAAGGGCAAGGGAGAAGGCGGGAATACCGCGAAGAAAGTCGTCGGCGGCGCAGGGTTGGGCGCGCTCATCGGTGGTATAGCCGGAGGTGGAAAGGGAGCCGGGATTGGTGCAGCTGCCGGTGCGGCTGGTGGAACAGCGATCGCCGCCTCTAAGAAGGGGCAGCAACTGCAAATTCCCAGTGAAACCTTGCTGGAGTTCCGTCTTCAGCAACCCGTGTCACTGCCCGTCGCCGGCTAGTCAGGCTCAGTACGTTTGACGGCAAAAAAGGATATTCTGCCCGATGAAAATGCCGGCTTACGTGCCCTTCCGTCACCTCTTGATTGCAATTAGTGTTGCTTTGATTTGGGCCATCGCATCGCCCGCACAGGACTACGTGCGGGATTCGAGAGCAGCTGAATGGACCGGCCACCCGAGGCTGCACAATAGAGATAATCGCTGTACCCAATGTCTTGCCGGATCGAAACAGACGACCGACGCCACGAAACGCTGTTGGAAGGCATTGCCAACTAGCTCTTGGAATCTGAAGGAGTGGGAGGGGAGCATTGTGCTTTTTGCTCTCTCCTCACGGTGGTTATTGTCTATTCTGCAGGACTGAAATGAAGACCGCCATCGACTTCGGAATTCTCGCCCTCACCATGGCCCTAATGTTTTCCGTGGGGCTGGAGTTGGAGGCTCGCCACTTCATGGAACTTGTTCGCAAGAAGGATACTTTTCTCGTAGCATTGATCGGACAGATGGTGGTTTTGCCGGCGATCGGCATCCTCATTGTCCGCGCGATTTCCCTTCCAGAGTATCTACGAGTAGGAATTCTCCTGGTGGCAGCGTGCCCGGTGGGCGATATTGCGAACTTCTACACCTTGATGGCCAAGGGAAATGTGGCCTTGTCAGTGGCCGTCAACGCCATTTCTTGTCTCGCGTCAGTGGCCTCGATGTCGGTGGTTTTCGGAGTGTATAGCAGGATCATGGGTGCCGAGTTCGCATTGTCAGTTCCTTCTTTCGACTTCGTTGCTCGATTGATCCTGCTGGTCGCTGTACCAATTGCTCTGGGAATGGGGTTCCGAGTCATACAGGCAGGGGTGGCCGACAGGGTTTCGGCGAGTTTGCGGATGCTGTGTGTGGGCGGGGTTCTTTTACTTTGTACGTTCGTGATCGCGAACCGATACGAGCAGCTAAGAGCAGATTGGAAAGCCATTTGGATCGCTAGTTTCTCCCTGATGGTTGTGGCCATGGCTGTAGGCTGGGCAATCGGTCGGGTTATGCGTTTAAAAAGATCGGACGCAATCACATTTGTCATCCTGTACCCTGTGCGCAATATTGCACTCGCAACAGCGATTGCTGTCAGCATCATGGGCCGGTTGGAATATGCTGCCTTTGCCACTGCTTATTTCCTCAGCGAAGCATCTCTTCTCCTTGGCGCCGTTATTTTCTTTAGATATTTCTGGGCGGTTGCACCGCTTACTGATTCCGCGTGAACAGGAGTGAATTCACCCATGACTACGCAACGCTTGCAACCCAACGAATCCTTATCGGTTTACTCCCCAATCATCGTTTATATTCTTTGCATCGAACCTCGCCTGAAAGGGGACAGACCCTGGTGCGCGGCAGGAGGCATGCAATGAAAGCGAACGGGCTTTGCCTTCGTGCGACTCTCATTTTGATCGCAACCTTAGTGCCCGTCAGAACTCTGGAGCAATCACAAAACTCCACTGATGAGATTCGAGAATTGCGAAAGCTCGTTGAGGTCAGCTTAGCCTTCCCACGTGATGAGGCAACCGCGAATGTACCGAGCGGATTGAAACTCTCGTAGTAAACCCCCAATAACAACGAACATAGACTTCAAGCCAGGTCAACACTTCCAAACAAAACTTTCGGTTGGCGGCATTGAAGAAACGACGATCAAGGCTGTAGTCGAGCGTGCATTCAGGCCACGGTACGGGCAGGTCAATGAATTGGGAGGACGACGTAGCGCGCAATGACAAAACCCATCGCCCCGCCAAAAAAAACGTCGCCGGGAAAATGATTACTGGTGGTGATACGGGAAAAGCTGATGGCACCAGCCAAGCCATAGGCGACGAAAGGAACCCACCGATGCTGACGATACCTGTGGGCCAGGACGGCGGCTACAGCGGTTGCTGCCATGGCATGATCCGAAAAGAATCCGCCCGAATGGAAAGGATTGTGGGAGCCATTGAAGAAACTATCGGTATAGGGACCGTTTCCCGTATACGAGAGCGGCTGCCTTCTTGCGGTAATAGGCTTCAGGGGAATATCCAGCAGAAATCCGTCCGCGACGGCTTCTGCTGCAAGCAGCGCCGAGTCTTGGGCGTACGAATCTTTGCGCAGCCAACCTACTCCATAGATGACCGCGGGAACAGCCGCGATCAAAGCCGCAGAGTTGGAGCCACTCAAAACACGATTGTAGCCACTAAAGTCATTCGTCGTGCGGAAGGGCGCCGCCGTATGCGGATCGCTGGCAACCAGTCCGGCAGTGACGCCTAAAACCCCGATTGTGGGCCACCAATGCTCTCCGTGAACCAGTTTGACGGGAAAGAGCCACACGTCTTTCTGGTCTCCCAGAATATTTCCGGGCAATTGCTTGAGAGAAACGCTTCGATCCTGTGGAGAAGTTGAACCGGCGGTGGAAGCCGTACTGGTCGAACCCTGCGCAGAGGCGGCAGGCGCTCCAACACTCACCCAGAGCCAGAGTGTCAGTAACACGGAGAGCATGGATGAATCCTTGCTGAATTGCATTACGGTAATTTACACCCGACGGACATCGAGAGTCACATATTCCATTGCGCGTTGAGCAGACACCATCCAACCGGTCGGTGAGAAACCCCTGTTATCATCACTTAATATGCTGACTCTTAGTCGATTCAAGTCGTTCTCACTATCTGTGCCCGTTATCCTCGGACTCATCTTCGGGACATGTTGTGCGCCTAGTTGTGCAGGTTACGCCGTCCTCACGCACGAAGCGATTATCGACGCTGCGTGGAAGGAGAGCATCGCGCCGTTGCTCTTGAAGCGGTTCCCCAACGCAACACCGGAGGAACTGCTCAAGGCGCATGCGTATGCGTACGGGGGCGCAATTATTCAGGACATGGGCTACTACCCTTTCGGCAACGCGTTCTTTAGTGATCTAACGCACTATGTCCGAAGCGGAGATTTTGTTCTCGCTTTAATTGAAGAATCCAGAGATCTCAACGAATACGCATTTGCGCTGGGCGCACTCGCACACTATGCCGCTGACAACTCAGGTCATCCGATTGCAACCAATCGGGCCGTAGCGATGACGTATCCGCAACTGGCAAAGAAGTACGGACCGGTGGTGACGTATGAGGACAAGCCCTCCGCGCACATGAAGGTAGAGTTCGGTTTCGACGTGGATCAGGTCGCCAAGGGGCACTATGCGCCGAAGGCCTATCACGACTTTATCGGTTTTGAGGTTTCGAAAGCGCTCCTGGAAAGAGCATTCGCAAGAACATACTCGCTCGATATGTCGAGCGTCTTTTTCCGCGTCGATCTGGCAATTGGCAGCTATCGGCACGCTGTTTCCACCGTCATTCCCCGCACCACCAAGGTGGCATGGCACCTCAAGAGGCGAGAAATCCAGCACAGCGATCCGAGTGAGACCAAAACAAAATTCGTTTACCACATCTCAAACTCCGGGTACCGCAAGGAGTGGGGCGACGTTTACGAGAAGCCCGATTTCTTCGCGCGGTTCAAAGCGTTCACTTTGTACCTGGTGCCACGAGTCGGTCCCTTCAGCGCCCTTGGATATCATCCGCCCACTCCAGCCGTAGAGCAGATCTATATGCACAGTTTCAACGAGACGCTGGACCACTATCGATTGTTGCTCCTTGCACAACAGGAAGGCAGACTCCAACTGCCCAACGACAACCTCGACACCGGAGGACTAACCGGACCGGCTGTCTACAGACTCACAGACGAAACCTACGCGACCTTGCTGAACAAGACGAGTGGCAAACCTATTTCGGATGCTTTGCGTCGCGACGTCCTCGCCTATTACGCGGACCTCGAGAAGGGGTTCGCAACCAAGAAAGATCCGGAAGCTTGGCAAAAAGTACTCAATGAATTGGATAGGTTGAAAGGCATGCCGACGGCCGGCGAACCCAAGGATTGATTTGTGTTTCAGAAGACCGTTTGAGACTCCAACCATTGCAGAGCGCAACGAACATGTTGGCAGAACCATCACCTAACAGGTATAGTTGCTCACAAAACGAACCACAGATTTTTCACGAAGGATAAGGAAAATGAAAAAAAGCACACAAGCATTCGCCATCTTGGTGTTCCTTGTCTCGGTTCTCTGCGTGTTCGCCCAGGACAGGACACCTCCGGAAGCTTACTCAGGCGTGGCCATGGGCACCGGTGGAAGTGTCGGCGGCAAATCTATGCAGTTTGATTTTCGCATCACGCAGTACACGACCGATCAAGAGGTCCAGAGCCTCGCTCAACTCGTCAAGGAGAAAGGTACCGACGCTCTGCGCCGCGCATTGGAAAAGGAAGATAAGGGACGCATAGCCGTCGTCGGCTCGACCGGTAATCAGATTGCAGTTGCCCGCAAACGACAAGAAGGCTCAAATACCATCATTACCATCGTTACCGCTCGCACGATGCCTTTCATGGAACTATACAACAATGGACGCACCACCGACTACCCGTTCGGTTATCTTCAGGTGAAGCTCGATGCCAACGGCCAAGGCACTGGTCAAATCATGGCTGCTGCTAGAATCCGCTTCGATAAGAAGAAAGGAGAGTATCAAATTGAGAGCTTCGGCAACCAATATATAAAGGCTACAAACGTGCGTCCCTCGAAATGATACCCTTCTGTCCCCTCTCAGCGTTCGCCAAGGACATGAGATCGCACATGAGAAAGTATAAAACCAGGTGTTGGATGGATTGCCACAGGTTAGCCGACATGTCGGTACATGTCGAGCCGCAAGAAAAGCCGATCGGAAAATCGCGCAGCGACAAACATCTGGCGTAAATTGTTATCATTCTGCGCCAATGCGTCAGGGTTTGTCCCCTTTCAGGGGAGGCTCCGTGAGAGGAATGTCAACGGTGATGGGGAAATGATCCGATAAGGATTCGTCCGGAGCATCATTCACTTCCTGGAGAGTTCGAGCGAAATGTGGGCCGAACTTATAGCTCCCCCCCGGCTTATCGGCGTCGGTGGCGTATCCTTTGACGAAGAACCAGTCCAGTTTGTATTCGCCTACAAGTCCCCCATAAGTACGAGCTAAAGCGAATGTGTACCGAAAGCCCTTTGTAGCGCGCTGGTTCGAATCACTGAGTGTTCCTCCCCTGCGGTCAGCACTGCGAGCATCTTCGCCGCGGAAGTCGAAGGTGTGGCCATCATCAAAGTGGAAATTGTCGAGATCGCCGAACATCTTTGCCTCTTTTTTCCGCGAAAGCAGAGGTACGTCAAAACCGGTCGGATCATTCTTGTTTCGCATCATGTTCACGGGCATGAGCAAGATGGTGGGAGCTCCGGTTGACCACTTGATCGCACTGGTCGCCCACTTGTCAGGATCTTTCAGGCGATTTGTGACGACTTTCGATACGGAAGTGGGCGAAGTATCGGTACCAGATGAATTGAGGTCACCAGCGAGAATCACCGGATTTTTCTCACTTCTTATCCACCCGAGGATTTCGGTCATCTGTTTTCTCCGGCATTCCGGCTTGCACTTGGTCTCGAGGTGAGGCGCTACCACGGTTACGGCTCCCGTGGGAGATTCCGGTACCGCCAGTTCGACGATCAGCGTCGTTCGGCCGCCGCGGCGAACCTCGCGCGTGATTCTCTCCATAAAGGCGAGATTGGCGCCCGCCCGCTTCCCCGATTCCAGTTTGGAGATTTCTTTCTTTTCCCCAAGGAACCAGTCGTAACAAACCGGGAGAGGGCGAACTGTGGCCTTGAGAATCGGGTACCGGCTCAGAACAGCTGTGCCGTGTAGGCCGAGATAACGACTTTTGTCGGGTTCGAAGGATTTCTGTATGTCCTCCTGCGCCGCCTTGTCCTCCATGTTCACTTTTTCCAGTCCCAGATTGAGCGGATCGATCTCCAAGAACTCGACAGCATAGGCGTAATTCACCTTGAGCGCCTGGGCGAGCTGACGCGCAACGTCCCTGTAATCCGTGCGGGTGACTCCGTTGTCTACCTCGTTCAAAATGAACAGGTCTGTGGGCTTAAGGATTTCCAGTTGCTTGTTGACCGCGTCCAGCGCTTCGGCCGTAAGTGGCTTGGACTTAGGGTCCTTCTTTTCTTCCATGTATTTTCCAAACTTGTCCGGCTCGGTCAGAGCGATTTTTATCCCATCCAGTTCAATGCCCCGCTCGATGTTCCACATTGTTGCGCGGATGAATGGTCCAAGAGCATCAGATGAGGGGCGATTCGGCCTCGCACCGCCATAGAACGCTTCATTGCTCAAAAACGGAGTATGCAGCAGCTGATCCAAACGAATCGCGAGTTCTGGACTGGGATCGTCTACCTTCTCTAACTGGACCAAATCGTCGAAGGAAAGCAGGTTTGGGGCCGACAGACGGACATATTCTTCTTTGCCAGAAGATGTTTGCCCAAGAATGTCCACGCAAACCAAGAGAAGCAGCACGGTGGCTGTAAATCCATGTAAACGAGCAAATTTGGAGCGCGGAGACTCGCCAACAGAAGGCACGATTCTCGCTCTCAATTCCTTCGGCGAGTCCTCTGGATTCATTTTTGCCACCCCTCCGGCATAACTTCCTGCCCGGAAAACTCCAACGAAAGAATTTGCACTGCACGAGCATACAGGAAGTTTTCGGAACTCGTTTGAACTTTTCGCAAGAAATAAATACTAGAAACTGGCTTCGCGCCGGACATTTAGAGAGGTCCCTCGCGCCGCCGATTAAGATAGGCCACTTTCGAGGCGTAATTCAAACTCCCTTTACAGGGAGCGGGACGCCCAGTCAAGTGGACGGCGGTGGGAACGTGAGTATTGACTCTCTCTCTACTCCGAGCAGATATTCTCTCGACAACTTCGAGTTCGCGAGTCATTTATGATAATTGGGTACCTGCGAACAGAAATAAGTAGGCTATGACTCAGGATTTGAAATTTGCGCTAACGCAACTCCGTCGCAACCCGCGCTTCCACCTTTTGGCCGTGGCCACGCTCGCTCTCGGCATTGGCGCAACCACCGCCATTTTCAGCTTGGTAAACGGCGTCCTACTCAGGTCGTTGCCGTTTCCGCACCCCGACCGCCTCGTTGCCCTCAGCACACTGGAATTTCCTACCGGATCACCAATCGGAGCGAACCGTGCTGCCGCTTCTTACACCGACAATTCTTATCCTGATTTCTTCGATTGGCGCCGTCAGAGTCATTCCTTCGCCGGCATCGCCTCTTTCTCGTATGCCACTACCCGTAAATTCACTTCAAAGAACGGTGGAAAGGCCCGCATCATCGACGGCGTCCACGTGTCCTCAGGCTTTTTCGAAGTCCTCGGTGTCCTTCCCAAATATGGACGTTCCTTCACCGCCGATGACGAGCGGCAGGGAACTTGTTCGGTAATCATCAGCCATGAATTCTGGATGTCCGAATTCGGCGGCTCTTTGAAGAGCATTGGCACGCCCATTCTTCTGAGCGACTATCCTTGCACCCTCATCGGAGTTATGCCTGCCGGTTTCAATTTCCCCTATCACAGCCGCCCGCCGCAATTCTGGCGCACTCTTGCCGCTCTTGACGCCAACACAGTTCTCGCCAGGCGCGCATATCGCGACACCAATGCAGTTGCCCGGTTGCGCGACGGGATCCAGCTTTCTCAAGCGCAAGCGGATATCAGCTCGATTCAACGCACACTGGCTTCGAGTCTTCCTGATGACCGAAACTTCGGCGCCGTAGCTGTCACTCCACTATTGGAAAACCTGACCGGGAGCCAACGCCAGCCGCTCTTCTTACTCTTCGCTGCCGTTACTGGCGTCTTGCTCATCGCTTGTGTGAATGTGGCGGGGCTTTTGCTCGCCCGCAGCGTCACGCGCAGAACTGAATTCTTTGTCCGCATCGCTCTAGGGGCAAACCGTCGACAGATCATCCGGCAAATCCTGCTCGAATCTGTGATTTTGTCTTGTCTCGGTGGAATCGCGGGCGTCGCGTTGGCTGTTGTATTTCTGCGCGCTTTTCTTGCGATTGTCCCCGGGGATTTGCCTAGAATTCAAGGATTGCGAATCGACGGAGTAACCCTTCTCTTCTCTCTGGCTGTTTCTCTCATCACCGGCGTTGCCTTCGGCTTGTTTCCAGCTTGGAGCGCCTCTCGTTCCGACACGGCCCTTGCGCTCGGCAGCAACCGCTCCAGCCCTCGCGGGCGCCACGAGGCCCGGATACACAGCGCACTAGTGATTGCCGAAATCGCCATCAGCCTCGTGTTGCTCGCCGGTTCAGGGCTGCTAATTCGAAGTTTTGTGGAAACCGTTCGCGTTCATCCGGGTTTTGATACTCATGGCTTGCTCACTTTTCGCCTCGGCATGTCGCATACGAAGTATCCGCCCGAAAAAGCATTACCGTTTCTCCATCAAGTGACTTCCGCACTTTCTGCGCTGCCTGGCGTTCAATCGGTGACCAGCGCTTACCCGATCCCATTTACCTACGACGAACTCAGCGGCTTCCGTCTCGAAGGCGTTCCCTATGACCCGACGGATCCTTTGACCACCAAGGTTGCTCTTGTCGCGCCTCTCTATTTTGAAACGCTGAAAATTCCTTTGCTGCGGGGCCGAACCTTCACAGATCGTGACAATGCGCAATCCGCCCGCGTCGCGATAGTGAATGCGGAATTTGCGCGTCGCTACTTTCCCAATGGCGACGCCATCGGCAAGTCTATCCAGCCGCATCTCGAAGACGAAAATTCTCCGGATTGGTATCAGATTGTGGGCATCGTCGCAGGTATCCGCACATCCGATCTAACGCAAACGCCGGACCCTCAATTCTTCCTGCCGATCGAGCAGTTTCCCGCTTGGGTACAAGGCATCTTCGTCCGCGTCGCACGCAATCCCAATGGCTATATCACTGCTGTTTATTCTAGGACTGCCGATCTCGATCCCGACGTTCCGCTCTTTGACGTTAGTTCCATGGATGATCGCGTCACGCAATCCACGGCATACGAGCGTTTCGAAACCCAATTACTCACGTATTTTGCGATTGCCGCGCTGTTGTTATCGGCTATCGGTTTATACGCCACGCTCTCCGAAATGGTCGCCCGCCGTACTTCGGAGATTGGTCTGCGCTTGGCCTTAGGAGCACTGCCAAGCGATATATTTCAGTTGGTCCTGAAGCGTAGCCTGTGGATGGCGACTCTGGGAGTTTTCATTGGCCTGCTTGGTTTTTGGATGGTTTCGCGTTCCTTATCCGATTTCCTTTACAACATCTCGGATCTTGATCCCTGGACCATTCTTATCGCCAGTATCGTTCTGGTTGGCGTTTCTCTTCTAGCAAGCCTGTGTCCGGCTTGGCTTGCCGTTCGCCTGCAACCTATGGACGCACTCCGCGAGCAATAAGGTCAGACTTCTGATTGGCGGCGCCAGAGCGTATATCCGCAAACGAGAAGAGGACACAAGACAACAACACTTTGATCTTCATACGTACAGCGTGGGCCCATAGCACCTGTTCAACGCACGACAAATCGGGCAGATAACTTTCAGAGTCCAGGGCTCACCGACGCACGGAGGGATCGGTGGAACTGGCCACGTCTAGGTCCAAATGCCAGCGATGCGCTGTGTCCAGCGCCGCATAACAATTCTCGTCATTTGCATAACCTGTACATCCGGCCGCCGTTTCCTTCGACCTCGGTGACCGCACAAACTGCCACACCGTTGCATATTGCACCCCGCTGTTCTTTGGCCCGGGCAGGTCCACCGACGCACATCCGCGTGACGGAGGGCAGGTGTACACTTAACCCAGGCGGAGGTGCCCCATGAATCTCCGGCGGAAGTGGGTCGCAGCCCTCGTATATCTTTTTTTGGCAGCGGCTGTTACGACGGCCCAAGGAAAAAAAGCAAACCCCTTCAAGAACTCGGCGCTCATACAATTCGATGTGCTGCACTTACAGGAGGGTTTGCCAGTAGTTTCCGGCCAAAGCGTAGGCGCCGTCGGCACAGATCTCAAAGTAGCAATATCTCCTCCAACCATCCACGCGAAAAGCCGATGGCTGCCAGACAATGCTATCGAGGTGACGCTCGAAATCACCGAGAACGGCATCATGCGTACTGAAACGATTCGGCTTGAGAACTTCGCGCCTAAGACCGTTGTCCTGGGTGAGGACTCCGCGCTCGGCTTACGCAAAATACTGCGCCTGATACCTGTAATCGCCGATCAAGATATCAAGGAACGGCCCGCCTTCGTTGGTCAACCTCTTCCTGCCGTCAACGTCAAAACCGCCGACAATCGCGAAGTCTCGCTACAATCTTTCGTGGGAAAGCCGCTGCTTCTCAACTTTTGGGCCACGTGGTGTTCGTCTTGCCGGGACTCGATACCTGACTTGCAAAAGTTGTACGCGGAAGGGCTTGTTCTCGTGAGCATCGATGAAGGCGATGAAGTTCAGAAAGCCGCGCAATTCTGGTCTGAGCAGAAACTCCCGTGGCCCAACTACCACCTTGATTCCCCTTTTGACAACAAACTTCCCGGCCACGGCCTCCCGTTTTTTGTTCTTGTCGATTCTTCCGGCAAGGTGATTTATTCTCGGGAGGGTTTCGACCATGACCGCCTTCAACAGGCAATTCATTCGGCACTGAATTCCACGAGCATTCACTGACAAAATTCACCCATTCAGCTACTCCTTACCCTCAATGTGCGTTCTGCGTGGTTAACGACTTATCAGATGGAATGAGAAGGCCGGTCTCCGCGGGATGCTATACGCTCCCAATGTTCGACGTGCTCGAAGCACAATGAAAAAGGAGACCGGCAATGCAGAAGATTAACACTATGCAGACAAGTAGGAAAAACCTTTTCCAAGGGCAGCTCACGATTGGTGTGGATCTCGGAGATCGCTCGAGTGCGTACTGCGTCTTGAATGAAGCAGGAGAAATTGTTTTGGAGCACAAACTGGCGACCACACCGGAAGCCATGAAGCAGGTATTCGGTAGCATGCGGCGGTGTCGCATGGCGATGGAGACGGGGACGCATTCACTCTTGACAGGGACCGGTTTTCTCATGGAAGGCCTTGTGTGCATAATCTAGATGTTTATGATGTACTGCGGGCTCTGACCTAATGAAAAAACATCTTTCGCTGATTCTCGTTGCTGTTTCCGCCCTATTCGTGGCCCCTCCGTTCAGTTGCCTCGGCGACGAAATCCCGAAAATCGCCTGGCGCCGCCCGCTCGGCCAGCCGCTCGATCATCCCGGCGTGCGCAAGAACAACGTTGATATTGACGACGGCTATTGGCAGGGCGCCCCGGTCGGCGGTTTCGGCGCGGGAACTTTCTCCCGTACCTATCGCGGCGATTTCGCTCGTTGGCACATCAAAGCGGCGATTCACAAATACGAGACCGTATTCGCCAATCAATTCGCCATGTTTCAAAAGGCCGACGGCGACACCGAAGGAACCGCCCGCGTCCTCATGAACGGTCATCCAACCGATGGACAACTTTCCAGTTGGCAATGGGACTATCCCGTTGGCGCCGGGGAATACGCCTCGCTCTACCCCAAATCCTGGTTCGACTACAAATGGGACAAATTCCCCGCGCATGTCGTTCTCGAACAGTTCTCTCCGGTCATTCCGGACAATTACACGGAATCCAGCTACCCAGTCGCGGTCTATCGCTGGCACGCAGAAAATCCCTCGAACCGCGCGGTGACCGTCTCGGTTTTACTTTCCTGGACTAATATGGGCGGCTGGTTCCGGACGTTTACGCGCGACTTCAAGGGTGCGCCAAACCAGGGAAACTTCAATCACTTCGCCAGCCAACAATCCGGGTCAAACGGAACAATGAAGGGCATCATTTTCGACCGCAACCGTGCCGACAACGTCGAAAGCGAATGGGACGGCCAGTTTGTCATCGCCGCGATGGAAACGCCGGGCGTTGAGGTTAGTTATTTAACTTCGTTCCTCGCGGACGGCGACGGCAAAGCCGTTTGGTCCTCTTTCGCAAAAGACGGGACGCTGCTGAACAAAGACACGTCGTGGGTGAGCGCTGGCGAAAAACTGGCAGGAGCCATTTCCGTTCGTTTCACACTGGCGCCGGGCGAAAAGAAAATCATTCCCATGGTCATCGCTTGGGACTTCCCCATTGTCGAGTTTGGCCAAGGACGCCAGTGGCATCGCCGCTACACCGATTTCTACGGCGTCACAGGCAAGAATGCGTGGGCCATTGCGCGCGACGGTTTGCAAAACGCCACCACGTGGAGTTCGGCGATCGACCGCTGGCAAACGTCATACGTCAATGACGAAAGCAAACCCGCTTGGTACCGCGGCATGCTATTCAACGAAATGTACGTGCTGACCGACGGCGGAACTTTTTGGGGACGTCCCGCCGGAAGCGACCCCAAGATTGCTCCAACCTTCGCGCTCCTTGAATGTTTCGACTATGCCTACTACGGCACGCTCGACGTCCGCTTTTATGGCTCGATGCCGCTGCTCAAATTCTGGCCGGACATTGACAAGCAGGTCCTGCGTGAATTTGCTGCCACGGTTCCGCGCGAATGGCCCGAACTCGGCCTCTGGGTGTGGAAAACGCAGCAGACCGGCGAGCCTGTTCTCCACAAGCGCAAGAAGAAAGGCGCGGTGCCGCATGATTTGGGCATTCCGGAAGGCGATCCGTTTTTCTCTGTCAACGAGCCGGGCTGGCAGGACACGAACGACTGGAAAGACCTCAACACGAAATTTGTCTTGATGGTGTATCGCGACTACGTCTTAACGGGCCGGAAAGATAAGAACTTCCTCCAAGAAATGTGGCCAGCAATGAAAGAAGCGCTCGCCTACCTGCAGCAGTTCGATCGCGGCAGCGGCATCCCCGAAAACAGCGGCTATCCGGACCAGACCTATGATTCTTGGGTGGTCAACGGCATCAGCGCCTACTGCGGCAACCTTTGGCTTGCCGCTTTGCGCGCCGCCGAAGAGACCGCGCTGCTCCTCGATGACAAAAAATCCGCCGCTGAGTACCGCCAGATGTTCAAGAAAGCGCAGAAGAGCTACATCGAAAAACTCTGGAATGGACAGTATTTTCGATACGATATGGATAACCAGTCCAGGGACGCTATCCAAGCCGATCAACTCGCCGGACAGTGGTACGCCAACATGACCGGACTCGGCGACCTCGTGCCGCATGACATGCAGATTTCCGCGCTCAAGAAAATTTTCGCGAACAACGTGATGAAATTCGGCGACGGCCAAATGGGCGCTGCCAATGGCATGGCTGCCGATGGTTCAATCCTACGCGGTAACGAACAAGGCGAAGAGGTTTGGGCAGGAACGACTTTTAGCCTTGCCGCGCTGTTCCTCAGTGAAGGTATGAAGGACGAGGCTTTCCAGACAGCCTGGGGCGTCTACCACGTCGTCTACGAGACGAAAGGCTACTGGTTCCGTACACCCGAAGCCTGGAACGACGAAGGAAATTTCCGCGCGTCCATGTACATGCGTCCCGCCGGTGTATGGGCGATGGAAATGGTCGCTCCGTAACTTTACTGTACTGGTTGAATCGGCCTGAAATTCGGCAGTGGTATGGAAATCAGCCGACGAATTCTACAAGGCCCTGATCAAACGGGGTTACCGGAGGCTTGGGTAGTAGAACCTCCACAGCCAAGCAGTGTAATTTCTTTCATGCCGGGAGCGCAGGAACAATCAGCGCACAATGGACGAGATACTGTTGGCACTTCTCGAAATACTAGCGGAGCTTTTCTTTGAGGCTGTGTTTGAGTTTGCACTGGAGTTTTTGACGGCTCTTGTTTTGCGCGGCATCGAAGCTGTGTTAGACAACAGTGAATTTAGGAACCCATTGTTGGCCTTCATCGGTTATGTTTTCTTGGGAGCAGCTGTTGGAGGAATCAGTCTTCTCTTCGTCCCCCACCCGTTCGTCCATCCTTCCCGATTTCCCGGAATCAGCGTAATAATCAGCCCCGTCCTTGCAGGTCTTGGGATGTCATTTGTTGGCTCCAGGCAGCGCAAGCGCAATAGGAAGGTCATGCAGATAGAGAGCTTTGGTTATGGTTTCGCTTTTGCTTTTGGCATGGCGCTCGTTCGTTTCCTGTTCGTGACTCGGGGCGCAGGTCAAACTATCAGAACATCGAATACGTAGGCTGCTCTGACAGCTTCCAGCTTATCGGGCAGCGATGCGTGTTGCTAGTCCGGATAGCCCATAAAGCCAGACCATGAGCGAGATGACGGAAACTAAAGTTGTCATCGAGATAGTGGACGCTACCATCATTTCCTCGCAGCGATACTCTCCCGCAAGAATGTAGGCGGTCTTGGCCGTGGGCACTGCGGCGCAGATTACGGCTGCAATGGTGTAGAGGGGGTCGAGTCGCAAGGATATGCTCAATCCGTACACGATCATAGGCATGATAACTAACTTGACGGCCAAGAGCAGCGAAGCTTGCCGAATGTTGGCGCGCAATCCATTGATCGACAGCCCCAATCCGATGGCGAACAGAGCACAAGGCGTGAGCGCATCGGCGAAGATGCCTAAATAAGCGGTGACTGGCCCGGGCATGCGCAGATCGAGGACCGACCAAAGCATGCCGATCAGTGTTGATATGACCAACGGGTTAAGCACGACATGCTTAACGGTGACCAGTGGTGGTGTGCGTGAGCCATGTGCATCCCGCTGACCAAGTTCGAGCAAGATCACGGCTGCTGGAAACATCACAACGGCCACGAATACCGTGGCGATCGCCGCCGGCAAGACGGCGCGCTGACCATAGATCGCCACCAGGACGGGTAAGGCGACGAAGCCGGTATTGGTCATCGATGCCGCCATACCATGCATCGTTCGGCTTGCGAGACTTCGAGAAACATGAATGCTCATGACACCGAACACGAGGAGGAAGCAGAGGAGGGAGCCACCACCAAAGGCAACAAGAAAGCGCCAATTGATCAGCGAATGACCCGGTTCTTGTGCAATTGTGGCGATCAGCAGCGCCGGCATCGCGATGTTATACGCGAAGTGAATCAGTGCGTCGGACAAGGCCCGTGACAGATAGCCCGTATAGCCAACAATCCAGCCAGTTAGGATCACTGCAAATACAGGTAGGATGAGGTCAGCGATCTGCACCGAGGATGTCTCAGATTCAGTTTCTAACAATTGCACGGAGAGAAAGGTGCAGTCAATAGCACTGGAGTCAAGCCCTGTTCCGCCGCAGAGGCTCTGCGTTGGGTCGGTGCCGAGTTTCGAGTCCCTGAGAATGTATTCGGAGGGCATGCAGCACCTGTTCACCAAAGCGAAAATGGACTTGGCTTGGTGTCAATGATGTTTTGCAAACCGGAACTGGGTTCTTATCTCCCAGTTAACGGGGTGGTCTCAATGGGTCGACGCAACACTTTCTTGAAGTTTACTCGCAGGAGTCTGAAAACCTAAAATTTGTCGTGGGCGTTGATTTAAGCGCAGCGCTACTTGGTTCAGATCTGACTGGGAATAGTCGGTTAGGTCTGTGTTCTTCGGGAAGTATTGTCGTAAGAGCCCGTTTGTGTTTTCGTTCGAGCCGCGTTGCCAGGGCTGCAGGTCCCGATAGAATTTCTCAGCTTCACCATCGTCGTGGTTCAACCGCCGTTCACCGCACTCACCACTCTCTTCAACAAAAAACGCAATCTGCTGAAAGCTCGGGTGATAATCTACGCCCATAATCATCAGTAGGGTCGAGGACTGGCGCCCAGCGCCGTAGATTCAGCCTATCTCTTGCTCCCCGTTTCCTCTGGGAGTGCCTCACGAGCCGAATCGTACGCTGGTTTCCAGCCCCTGCCTCATCAAACCCCGCGTGCAGTTGAATCATGTCGCCGCTTTAGACCCCAGCCGCCGACTTGCCGGCCGCGTGAAATTTGAGACAAACAGAAGGACCAGCAGTATGAGCGGGAAAAAAGCTACCGCGCCGTCTTTAGCCAGATAGTGTGCGACCACCGCCGCAATCCACGCGAATGTGAACCCCGCGTAAGCCCACTCTTTGAGCGTGAGCAGGCCGGGAACAATCAGCGTGATCCCGCCCAGGAGTTTGGCGATGCCGAGCAGAACGCGCAGCTGCTGCGGATAACCTACGTGCGCGAATCCTTGGACCGCCTGCTGACTGCCCCACAAGTAGTTGACTCCGGCAAAGACTGCCGACAGCGCTAGCAAACCTGTCACCACCCAATAAGTCACTTTGCGTCCCATCGGAATTCACCCTCTGCGCAGATTCTGACTCAGCTCGCTCTGATGCTGAGCCTCCCGGTTGAAAAGATAGCGGCGCGTGCCGCTTTTGCCGAGACTATGCAAGAGACCAACGATTCCGTCAAGTTCGTTCAGGAGAGTTTAAGTCCCGATTAACGCTAGTGGTTCACGCTCGGCCGCGGCGCTGGCTTGCTCTCTCCATCGTTGAACGTTCACGCCCAGCATGAGGAGCCACAGCATCAGCGATAGTTCCGCGAAGATGGCGGAGGCCAAATTGTAGGGAGACAGATGGTTTACGAGCGGCAGGGATAGATAGGTCAGCCAACCCAAACCGGCAAACGCCATCAGCGCCCCCAGAATTCGAGGCAGAAATGTCGACCTGAAAACGAGGTAGCCGATCAGGAGGCAGTAGAATCCGTGAACTACGATAGCGATGTTCACGCCGTGAGGCTGCCATCGAAGAACCTCAAAGGTGAGTCCCACGAAAGCGAAGGACGTCGCGAGCAGGGAGACGCCCCTATTCACGGGCTTAAAGATGCCATAGAGGAGTAGTGTCACAACGGCCATGCTGGAGATCGCGATGTAGCCTCCTACGAAATTCAACCAGCCGCGAATAAAGGTCTCGGTGAGGCCTGCCGTCAGTAGGCTGAAAAAATTGAGGGCGCCGGCCATCCTGGCTTTGAAACGCGGCGACACTTCTGCAATCCGTTCCATCATCAAAGTTGCGCTCATACTTTTACCTCCCTTAAGTCGCGGCACCGCTCCGGCAATTCGACGGACACTTTCATGCTGCGCTGGCCTGCTGCCTCCACCGTTGAACGTTCACGCCCTTCATGATGAGCCATAGCATCAGCGATGCTTCCGCGAGAAAGCCGAGGACTTTCAGATAAGTGAACAGATGAATTGCGAGCGGTGATAGAAAGACCAGCCAACCCAAACCGGCAAATGCCATCAACACGCCCAGAAATCGAGGCAGGAAGGTTGACCTGAAAATGAGGTAGCCGATCAGGAGGCAATAGGGGCCGAAAAATACCAGGGAGCTGATTTTGTAGGGAGCGAGATTAAACATGCCAAGAACTTCATTGGCGCATCCCGCGAAGCCGAAAAATGCTGCGAGCAAAGAGAGAGCCCTGTTCACGGGCTTAAACATGTAATAGAAGAGCAGCGTCACAGCTATGTAGAACGCGTACGCGATGAGGTTGATGGCGTCGTATGCAACAAGCCGGGTCTGGCCAACGAAGACCTCGGCGGATATTGCTGTCACAAAGTAAAGCAAATAAACGACACCGGTAATCCTGGCCCCGGGCCGTAGCGATGCGTTTGCAGGCCTTTCCATCATCTCAGCCTCCAAGGGGCGGCAAACACAGCGCCCACTGGACTGCATTGAGTCACGAGTGCTGGTTCTCTCTATCGGGTCTTCTACGATAGGAACTGTCACGGGTGAATGCTGTCTACTTTTATACAGTTTGCTGAGATTCTTTGGCGGCTAATCAGGACCTTAGCATCAGCCTGGAGTTGCGAGCGGTCGCTCTTGGAAATTCGTCGAACCGCATCTCCACAAGTAAAGGCATTTTGCTGAGCGAACCTTCCTTTCGGTGGCTATGAAAGCGAGGTCGCAAGTTCCAACAGGCTGGTCAATTATAGAAACGTAGTTCAGTGATACGGTCACCCGCGGGTAAGTTTCCTGCTTCTCATTGCTATTTGCGGTTGGAGGTCCTTCCGTGCAATAGCTCGTAGGACCAAGCTGGAATGAGTACAGCATTTTGAGAGAGCGCACTTCTTCGCCACAGTTTTTGCACGCGAATTGTGAATGCAGCGCACTATCTACGGCAGCCCGTTTGAGTAAGGGATGGCCGCTAACTACAATCGCAGATTCGATACTCCCGTCTGCCTTGACTTTTAGTGTTAGTTCCACGTCACCCGTAATTCGTGTTTGCTTGGCCAGAGGAGGGTAGACTGGCTGGAACAATTTTGTTATCACAACGTCCTCAACGATGGTCGCGCTCTGGGCGGGAGATTCAGGGACTCCGGCGGCCAAGAAGAGCATTGCGGTTAGAAGCCTGACCGAGAAACGTCTCATGCCACACACTCTACACCAACGAATCTCGTCAGTGCCTGATTGACGATACCGGACAAGCGCGTACTAGACTAGGCTGCGCAACGCAGTCCAAGGTTTCGAGGAGCACATGTGAGAGAGTTAACGGCAGACCTATTTATCTCGCTCGATGGGTTCGCGTCAGGCATGAACGAACCGCCTTTGTTCGGATACCACGGTGAGGACCTCATTGCGTGGATAAGAGAGAACTTGGAGAAACCGCAGATGCTAATCATGGGGCGGGTGACCTATGCGGCTCTGGCACAATTTGCGGTTGCCTCCAACGACGAGCTGAACATGCGAATGACGGCGCTGCCAAAAGTCGTATTCTCAAGAACACTTCAAGAACCGCCTACGTGGAAGAATACACGCCTGGTCAGAACCTCGGTTGAGGAGGAAATCACAACGCTGAAACACGAACGCGGCGAACCACCGCTTCGTTCGATCGGCAGCATCAGTTTGGTGAAGAGCATGATTAGGTCTCAACTTGTGGACCGACTCCGGCTCATGATCTTCCCTGTGGTGCTTGGCACGGCAGGTAGGGAATTCATCTACACTGGGTACGAAAGAACGAGCTTCGAACTCACGAATTCGAGAATTCTCGACTCCCGATTAAGCTTGCTCGAATACAGGCCACGTAAGCAGAGTTCACCAATATAGGCCGAGCGCGAAACCTTAAGTCCCGGTAAACGACGAAACCGTCCAGGCAAGTATCGGTCCGTTGGCTTCGGGTGCGCCCAGGAAGCAAGTTTTCCGGTGAGCTAACCAATCCAGCTAGCAGCACTCAGCTTCGGCGAAGTCGCGGTATGCTTTCTGTCTGTGAGGGCGATGCATGCCGGCAGAATTATCCAATCTCGTAGGGCTCTTGCTGACTCACAAGGCGGACCGAGTAACAATTGCCCGAAGCATTGCCGAAGCGATTCGCAATCATGGTCAATATCGTTGGACTGGAATTTACGACGTGGATATGGCCCGCGGACTTGTATCGAATGTGGCTTGGAGTGGTCCCAGCGCACCGGAGTACGTGAGCTTTCCGGTGACAAAAGGATTGACGTCGAGGGCCGTCGCACAAAGGAGGACTGTGAATGTCGGTGATGTTGTGGGCGACCGTGATTACCTCACAGCGTTGGCTACTACGCGGTCCGAGATTATCGTTCCGGTTGTTGATGAGCGAAGCAGCCAGGTTCTTGGCACGATTGACGTGGAAAGTGAGCTAGGAAACGCGTTCGATGCCTCGACCGAGAAAATGCTGGAAGAGTGTGCCGTTGTGCTCAGAAAATTCTGGGAAAGATCCTAAACACTCTAAAGGGGCGCCCTTTTTATAATGTGTGGGTACTGGGAGGGTAAGCCTTTCCTTACGAACCGAGGATCGCGTGAGTGATTGCCGCCCACCATGCCGGGTTCGCTCTCCACATGTAGACTGCAAGACTCTGCAAAACGATCATTGGGGGCAGCGCGTAGAGATACACCGTGTGAACGCGCCCATCCATCACCCGATCGCGCACCATGCCAAGAGCGATTAAACAGTCCAAGATGGGAAAGAAGAGGTTGTGGTCGAAGACGAAATCGAACCGACCAACGGCTGCATCCATCAGTTGGCAACTTGCTATAAAGACAAGCCGCCGATGGTATTCCGGCCTCTTTCTCCAGTAAATCGCCATCACGATGCAGGAGCCGAAGATGATCATGTCGACCCACGGAATGGAGAGGAAGGGAGCTACGTCCTTTTGGTGAAGCACTGTGATATCGAAGCGACCCATCACCACCGCGATGGTAAAACCCAACACAACCATCACCGAGGCAAGCCCGGCTCCAAACCAGCCGAGCAAGCGGTGCACGCTGACCTTCCGCACGCGCACCAAAGCGGATTGAGCGATAAAGAAGACCACCCACGTGGAGAAGGCAGCGCCGTGTATCCACAAGAGAAATGGTCTTGGCGGGTTGGCGTGGAACAGGTTGGCATTGACCGTACGGCGGAACCCCGCGACCACGAGCGCGGCCAACACCAGCGACATAGAGAAATAGAAATACCGGCACAAGAAACCCTTGAACCGGTTTGTTGTGGTTGCTGCTTTCTCAATACGAGCCGTTAACCCTACGTTTTGAACCGCCACACAAAACTCCCTGAACACGCTGCCAGCGTGAGTTGTAATGCCGTGCTGTGAAAAGGGCCTGAATCCGGAATGCGGAATGGCGGCACTATAGTGGCAACACCGGAAACTGTCAATCAGGCAGGCATCTTGAGTCGATTCCCACCCAGCAAAACAACTCTGCTCGTCTTCATCTATGCGATTCCAGTTAGTTTTGCAGTGGAAATCTTCTTCGGTGAACGGATTCGATGAAATTTCAAAAAATCGAAGACTTGTTGCGCTAAGATGAAAAACAGGCTTGCCACCGCGGCGCCAAACCACAACCCGTAGTCGTCGCGGAAGCGAATGGTACAGTCGCCTCCAATGCCGCCAACACGCGCAGATAGGTCTTGAGTCTCTCGTTGCGGGCTGCGATGAGTTCTGCGCTCGACGGACCATGCCATAGCCGTATTCCAAGGCCGACCGAAGCAATCACAAGAGGGACACACCAAAGAGCCCAAAAACTCTGGTATTTATTCAAGAAGTGAAGGAACAAGGGGAAATAAATAGGTCCCACCCAATTGTCCGTCGGCGGTTTTTCCGCCGGTCCCCCTAATGTCAGCCCATACTTAAAGACTGGCAGACCATATCTTATGATGGCCATTGCCATCGCTGCAGTGATGGTCTTGTCTGGTACGTACCGCAACCAATCCTCGACACACTGGCACCGCCCAAGACAGCGCCTCCCCTGTGCGGCTTCCAAACAGACTTGTAAGCGGAGCAAGCAGTGACTGCTGCGAATGCAGCACCAGGCGACCGACCGCAGATGCCAGGTTCGGGTCGAAGGACACACCGGAATTCTCGCCCAAAACCGCTTGCACGGCGGAACCCACCCCGCCCATAAAAAAGGAGGCCAAAACCCCGATTTGTATTAAATACAGAATGGATGCGGTCCTGGTGAATGCAAGAAATCAACGAGGTTGAAAGTTCGATCGACATCCTGTACCACGTGCTGGGGCGTGGTTTCGGGAATGAGCCATGCGGGCATTCGCGAGAATCTAGGGTCTCCGGGAAACTGCTCCTGATCCCTCCGCAAAGCCACGACCCTGCGATTGCCTTCCGCCACGCGGCCAGGCGTTACTGCCGTCTGTAGCGTGAAAAATTTCTTGACACAGTATATCCGTTATTGATATATCAGTGGTGGACATACCAATGCCTACTGCCCATCGCGTTCCAGATGATCTGCAGCGCCTTCTCCCCCTGACTCCCGCGGTCTTTTTTATTCTTTTCGCGTTGGCCGAGGGGGAGAAGCACGGCTACGCCATTATGCAGACGGTCTCGCGAATTTCTGGCAACCAATTCCGTATGGGCCCTGGCACGCTCTATACGACGATCCAGCGGCTTTTGGATCTGACCTTGATTGAAGAAACGGAGAGCGCAGGTCAATCCGACCACGAAAATCGGAGGAGGTACTACAAGCTGACCCGCAGGGGAAAGGCAGTCCTCGCCGCCGACCTCAGCCGGATGGAATCGGTCGTGCGCTTGGCACGTGACAAGAAGCTAGTGCCGAAAACATCGGAGTAATGGTATGACTAGCGCCGTTCGAGCGAGCTGTGGCCTCTACAAAATGCTGTTGCTCGCGTATCCCGCTGACTTTCGCCTGCGCTTCGGGACCGAGATGGTAACCACGTTTTCTGATCTGCTCTGCGACGAGTGGGAACACAACGGTCTGCCGGGAGTCGCTCGGGTGTGGCGGTCCGCGCTCGGAGAAGTGCTTTCTGCCGCTGTGCCGCTTCATTTGCAAAGTTCAATTGTGGTCGCAATGTCGCTGTCGTTGGTTTCGTCGTTCGCCTTGTTTGTGGCGATATTCTACGCAATGTCGAATGTGTGCGATGGCAAATAGTTAAACAGTCGCCGGTCAAACCGGATGTTTGTTTTTGCTTCTGGTAGACCGCAGTGTTGGACCGAGAAATGACCATGAATCCTAGCTTAGCTATTCCTTGCCCCAGCCAGAAAAAATGCAGGGAGCAATTTCGACCAGATTCGCTTTTTTCAGAGCGCCTGTATTTCTGCACTGCCAGAGCGAATTTGGGGATCAATTACAGCTCGCAATTTCTTTCTGAGGAGAACAGCCATGAAAAAGTCATACCTGTTTGCGGGCCTTCTGCTGGGCGCAATGCTTTCGGTGGTGGCCCTCTGCACGCCTAATGTCACTGGCAAGTGGTCGGGAACGTTGCAAATGGATGGGGAAAATGACGCCAAGCCTGCTTACTCCATCCTGAATCAAAATGGAAACAAGTTGTCAGGAAGCGTCGGACCCAACGAGAGCGAGCAAGACTCGTTTGAAGGCGGGAAGGTGGATGGTGACAAACTAACGTTTGACGTTCCACAGGGCCCAAATGGTGAAGGCTCAATTCACGTTGAAATGCAGGTGAAAGGAGATCAGATGACAGGACGAGCCACATGGAGCGGACCGGGTGTGAACGGGTCGGGGAAAATCTCCCTGAAACGCGTGGCCGAAAAGTAAAAGTGCGGATTGCGACCCGGGATGCTTCATTTCGACCTGCCCCCCGCCTTTCTTGTGAAGATAGAATGGGCACAAGCTAAAGGGGTACTCCAAGATGAGCAAGTCAGAGATCATCGCCGTGCTTATTGGCTTTTGCCTTGTAGCATTTGTCGCCTGCCGCCTTCTTTGGCTTGTATCCTTCACGACGGTTACGGCTGGTCTGGGCCGATTGCCTCTGCCAAAGCGCTTGCGAACCTGGCTTGGAGACCCTAAACACAAGACCGCTTGAATGGTGGAAGGAGTTGACCTCTGTTTCCTCTTCACAAAAGTAGGTCCCGCGGAATGTTTGACTTCGACGGTGCCAGGTGGCGGGGACATGCCCGGCACAATTTCGTGACAATCATTCTCCGCAAATTCATCAGATTAAGACCAACAATGTGCACTTGACCGACTCTTCGGTGACAACTTTCATTTTTTCCTCGCTTACTTTGTTTCCGTAGAAAAGTCACGGAACACCAGTGCCGCCGATTTGACAGGTATTGCAGCTCCTGCGTGGAGGGGAAGCTGCCGCCGCGCGGCCCGTCGACAACAGCACCAGTCTACCGTGATCTCTTTCACAAGCAGTCAAATTCGTGTCCTGGAGAATTTATGGAGAAACCTGTTCAACCTGTATTGAAGAAGTGCTCAAATCGACGTTCCTTTCTGAGAAATGGGGCCGTTGCCGCCGGGGCGGTAAGCGTTGGCGCGGCCCTATTGCCGGATAGCGTGGTGGCGTTCGACGACCATGACGATGGCGCGCCAATCACGCGAGGCGACCTCGCCATCTTGACGTTCCTGAGCGCGCTGGAACAGGTCGAGGCCGACCTGTGGATCCAGTATGCCGAACTCGGCGGGCTGACCAACGCCGTGCCAGGCGGCGAAGGCTTGGCTCTCAATGACTTGCAACTAAACGGCAAGGCCATCACCACTGGTATCGCCACGAATTATGTTCTTGCGCTCCAGATCCTCGATACTGATATGCCGCAATATATTACCGACAACACCGACGACGAAATCAGCCACCACCGTTTTCTCAACAACTTCCTCGCCGCCAAGGGTGGCCGCCCCATCGATCTGAGTGAATTTGCAATATTGCCACCAAGCCAGGTCACCGGAGTCCCGCAAAATCTGCGGCTTACCAACCTTAAGCAACTAACCGTGGACACGACCTGGTGGACGCGCTATCGCAGTTCCACGGCGAACCCTGATCTCGGCGGAAAATTCGAGAATGCCATTCCGGATCTTGCGAAAGGACAGCACCCCGCGATCCCGCTCAACGATGGCGATCTTGTTCTCAACCCCGATGGCAGCCTCCCGAACCACCTGCAGGCAATTGCTTTCACTGCCGGTTTCCATTTCGGCTTCATCGAACAGGGAGGCACGAGCCTGTACCCAACTCTGGCTCAGAAGGTGACCAACCTTGAAGTTCTACGCGTTCTGCTGAGCATCGGCCCATCGGAAACCATGCACTTCCAGACCTGGAGCGACAAGGCGGGTAACTTCAACTTGATATCCGATCCCAGCCAGAGTCTTTCGTTCCCGAATCTCAACGCCGGTACAGATCCAAATTCCGGCGGCACGGGCAATGCAAACGACTTCCAGACCAACTTGATCATGCCCGAGCCAACTGTTTTCTTGAATAAGGCCTTCGGACCGGTCGCGATCATTCGTCCGACTGCCGATTTCGACGGTGGCGCACAGGCGGCGGTCCAGGCTTTTGCCGCTGATGGACTCTTCATTGACCCTGCGACCGGCAAGAATACCGGCATCGTGGCCAAATTGATGGAATTGGCTGAAGCGGCGGACGACGCGCGACGCAGCTTCTAAGCGAACTCCGTAGTGGCCCCCCGGCGCCGGATCAAGGCTGGTCCGGCGCCCCGCCCCTTTTTCCAGGGAAGAACGGTTTACCTATACTCACATCAAGCAGAGCAGCGCTGCTTTTATTTCGTTTCGACCATGGACTTGCCATGGTTTGCATGCGCAGGATTCTCGCACAAAGTGTGAGTGGGACAACGAAAGCCACGAAGCCTGTCTTGTTGGTTCCGAGTTAGAATCTGGTGGCGCCAGATTCTCAAGACACCCACGGAGGAACCGTTGAAGAAACTGTCCGGCTTAGTCATGATCGGCTTATTAATTACGCTCTCAAGCTTGCCTTGGCTACTCAGTGTCACCGCATCCGCATCGCTTTCAACCCAGCAGAATACTCAGGGTTTGGACGACGAACTAAAACACTTTGCCACACTCGATCCCATTGACACGCACACTCACGTCTTCGAGAACGATCCAGCCTTCCATGCAATGCTGAACCGATTGCACCTGCACCTGGTGGACATCTGCGTTTTCACAGACCAAGAGCCCACCTTCCCCACCTTGCAGGCCCAGATCGACTCCGCATTAGCTGTAACCCGCGCTTCTAAGGGTCATGTGGCCTTTTGCACGACTTTCGATCCATTCAAATTTCGCTCGCCCAATTTTGCCGCGGTCACCATCCGGCAGCTCGATCGAGATTCCAAAAACGGTGCCGTCGCCGTGAAAATCTGGAAAAACATCGGCATGGAGCTCAAAACTCCGGAAGGTAAATTTGTGATGCCTGACAATGCCGTGTTTGCGCCCATTTACCGGGTCATCGCCGAACACAACATGACGCTGATCGCTCACGTGGCGGAGCCGAATTCCTGTTGGGAGCCTCCCAACCCGGCAAGTCCTGACTACGAGTATTACAAAGAGCATCCGGAGTGGTACATGTACGGCAAGACCGATCGCCCTTCCAAAGAGCAGATACTTGCGGCTCGCGATCACTTGCTCGCGGAGAATCCCAAGTTGCGTGTCGTAGGCGCGCATCTTGGCAGCATGGAAGTGGATGTAGACGAAATGGCGAAACGCTTCGATCGCTACCCCAACTTTGCCATCGACACGGCCGCCCGCGTAGCCTACTTCGCACTTCAACCGCGCGACAAAGTGCGGGCCTTCTTGCTGAAGTATCAGGATCGCGTCCTCTACGGCACCGATTTGGAATATGGACGGAAAGGAGATTCAGGTAGCCTGCAAGAGTGGGAGTCAACCTACCTGCGGGATTGGAAGTTTTTTTCCACGAACGACACGGTCGAGTTTCAAGGACGAAAGGCCCAAGGCCTCCAGTTGCAGGACTCTGTCCTCCGCAAGCTTTATCACGATAACGCCATCCACTGGATTCCAAGGATGACGAACCCGGCGCAAAAGTGATGGTGTTTCGGAGAGCCATCTATGCTTACAATTCGGTTCGCAGCACTCGATGACGTTCCTTTGCTCAAAGATATGATTTGTGAATTTGCGGAATTTGAACGCCTCTCGGCTTCCATTACAAATGAAATCCTGGCTCGGGACGGGTTTGGGCCGCGGCCAAGGTTTCGCGTTCTCCTGGCTGAATGGGATGGTCAAGCGGCAGGGTATGCCTTCTTCTTCGACTACTATTCGTCGTTTGACGGTCGGATGATTTTTCTGGAAGACACTCGCGTTCGAATTGACCAAAGCTGACCGGCTGAACACAATCGTAATAAGAATGAAAAGGTTGTGTGATGGCGACAAAGCTCCTAGCCAGTTCATGGTTCGTCTGAGATGTGAGTGCGCTAACCTGGCAACAATTCCTACCGAGTTCTCGCCGTCACGTTACTCTGTCCCACGAACTGAACTCGCGTGTTCTGTTCGTGTCGGTGAAGCGGCTGAATCAAGTGCCGATAAGTTGGCGCGATTTCGGCTTGCTCGTCCGTTTATTTGATCGTCAGTGTAGACGTTGTGCTTCGGGTGATGCCGGCTAGAGTGCCTTTGAACGTGAGTTTCCATGTTCCTTGGATCACACTCGTATTCGCGATTAAAGTCACCGTCGAAGTGACTGGCGCTGCACCCAGATTGATGGAAGACGGCGTGATCAAACACTCCCCACGCTGAGCGGGGAGCCTTGATCGGTTGTTTAACCGTGTTACGGCTTCCTATCGATCATCTTCCGGGGCCAGGGCGATGCCGCGGAACGCTTCGCCAGCGCGGGCCGAGCGAATGGTTACGAACTTGTCGAGGTCCCCGCTCGTTGCCGGTTGGGTGGCGCTGATGCGATCCGTGACTTTCACCAACTTGTTGGGATCGGCGCCGTTGTCTCCGTTGTTGCTGATCGTGGACGTGATGGCGTAAATTGTGGCGGTACCGTCATGATTGACAACACCTATAATATTGCGGCAGCCGCCGGCCGCTGGCTCGATCGACGCGGGATAGTTTGGGACGCTATAGGGCACGCCAAGGTTGAGGCCATTCTGGATGACGTACTCGCGCACCCACGTGGGGCTTCCGCTTGCTGGTGTGCTTAGAACCCACTTTTGCAGACCAGCGGTCGCCAGTGTACCGGCGTCAGCAACGTTCACCTGTCCGTTGATCGCCTGATTCGGTGTGTAGATCAGATCACCTTCGTCGCAAACGTACAACGTTGTAGGGTTAGCAAACCAGATGCCGAAAGGATAGTCCCCACCCGGGTTATTCGTGCTCGCACTGGTATTGGGGAATCCCGGCAGGATCGTGTACGGTTCTTTGACGAGGCCGCCAGCGGGGGCGTTCGCTATGGTTGGCAAAACACCGGGCGTACCGAGCTGATAGACGGTATTAATGCCGTTGCCTCCGCTGCCCTTTGCGACATACAGCGTATCGTTAAAGATCGTCATCCCGCGGAAGTTGGTATCCTTGCCGGGCTTGTCTCCAGGGATCGAGATAAAATAGGAGATCATGTTGTTGTTGGGGGGGACGAGCGGCGCGGCACCAGGGACGAAAAGCTCGGCACCCGTCGAGTGGGACAGATTGTAGCCCAGTTGCGTCGTCAGGAACGTCTTCGCCTTAAGGCCACCGTTGTTGTCGTTTCCCACTGAGTAGTAAAGCCAATTGTCCGCCTTAATCGAAGCGCGGGAGTTGTCACCGCTGTAAGCATCTCCGTCGGTGTACCGGATGTCGCCTCTGGCATCCACTTCGGCGACGGCGCGATAGTAAGCCGTCGGATTGGTTGCGCCGACGTAGCTCGCGACCGTGGGATTGGTTGGGTCGCACAGGCCTGGCGTGCTGGAGGCCGAAACGTCGATCAGGTTCGCTGCGGTCGGCGACGTTGGACCTACGTTCGTGCCCTGCGTGAGGACATTGGTATCCGTGTTCAGGGTGAGGGTAGGGCAGCCGGGACCGCCCCGGTAGCCCATAAAAGTCAGACTGTGACCATCCGCCGAGCGATTCAACGCGAGCTCGGATTTGGAGCTAAAGCTGGTTACGATCTCGTGGCTGGGAACACGCAGCGTGCCGAACAAATCGCCGTTGGGACTAAGATTCCAGAGAATGATGGGCGAGGAGACGCCAAAGTTGGGATCGGTGCTAGCGTTGTTCCAAACGTTGTGATTATCCTTGAGATTTGGAGCTTCGCCATTATCGCTCGAATAGCCGCAGGAGACCGGTACAGCCAGGGTGCTACCGGTCAAGGTCGGCACGTTGAATGTCGCGGGATTTGGGTTCGTAATCGGCCCGGTGTTCAGACATCCGGGCGGTAACACTTCGCCGGGAATAATGGTGTCGGCCTTTCCAACGTAGACTGTCCCACTTAAGACGATGCTGCCGGGCACAAAACCGCGGAATTCGGAGTGATCTTCATCGCTATCAAAGCCCTGATTCTGATCGGGGTCCTGCGCTTTAAGTTTGATGGCAAGAGGTCCTAGTGTCAGCGCGGCCGCGAGAGCTGCGGCGAACAAGATATGAACCCGTTTCTTCATATTTCGTGACCCTCCTAAGATTTTTTGACGAACGACGACGCCAAATGGTGAAGCAATCGGGTTCACGCTCGTTAACAGGCTCGTCAAAAATTGATCAATGGTCTGTAACAACGCGTCGAATCAATCGTTTTTTGAATTAGCCAATCGTGTCGTGGGTCTACGGGCCGAGACCTCTTTAAGCCACAAAATGGCCTGCTAGGAGGTGTCTGACCGAGAAAGTTGTTACTATTTGCAAGATGCAAAGAACGAACGCAATGAGCGCGACGAAATTGGTGTTGTTAGCGGCGTTGTTCTTTTGTTCTAGAAATGCGTTCGCGCAATCGAGTGAGAAGGAGCCTGCAGCAGTGATCGAACTCGGGGGAGCTGCTGGCTGGAATATTAAAGGCGGTGGGTCGGGCTTTGGCCCCGAAGTTGCTGTAGAAGTTACACCAGTAGAGAACTGGCTCGAACTAGAGGCAGGCGTTACGCCGCTTTTCAGCCGTCGTTCTACAGAGTGGGGCACCGACCTTCTCTTCAAGAAACCCTGGGCGCTGTCCGAGAAAGTGGAATTCATGGTCGGGGTGGGTCCTGAGTGGATTCACACGAACGAACTCGGAAAAACACCCAACTCAGTTAGCGGTGAAGCGGTCATCGATGTCATGTTCTGGCGTTCCAAGAGGCATCGTTTCGGCTGGTTCGTCGAGCCCAGCTACGAGTACAACTTTGGACGAGGGCATGAGCAATCGCTCGGCGTAAGCGGCGGCCTATTGATAGCGATCCGATGAGGATTTGTTTTGCTTGCACCTTTGTCTTCAGAATGGCTGAAGAAGAATTAAAGGAATCTGAGCAGTGCGGCTAAACCTATCTAAAATCAAGGCAAATTCCGTGGCTCGCGAGAAGTAGTAGGATCTCGCCGTGCCGAAGCAACCCAGCTCGTCGGCAGTGCAAAGTCGTCGACCATATCACGGAGTCGCCACCGATGAGCTGCATTGTCGACGCAACGGTTCGCGCTAAGGGCACCGCGCTTGCCTCAAATGGTTGTTTTCGACAGTGTTTTCGAACACCAGAAAAGTCCAAGGGCCAGAGACCAGCTGTACTTCACCTCGTGACTCAAGAGTCGCGGGCGTCTGGCTGCCTTTGCCACCCCACTTCTCGTCGGCCGAATCCAACCGTTTGTACCAGCGCCCCTGTGGAATTGGTATCGTCAGTTCCGTCGGCTCTTCGCTGAAGTGAAACGTGACAAAGACGCGGCTGGAGGCGTACCGCCTCTCCACCAAAAGGAATTTTTCGTCGCTGAGAGGCACGGCCTCCAAGGTGTCTTTATCCCGCCGCGTTAGTGATGGTATGTCGCGTCGCAAGCGAAGCAGCTCCTGGTAGAAAAGCCAAAGGGTGCGATGTCGCCCGGTGTCCTTCAACTCCCAGTTCAACTTGGCGCTGAAGAAGGTTGCTTCGGTTTGTGGGTCAGGAGTGTCTCCGCTCCAGGTGAAGCGCGCGAATTCCTCGCGCCGGCCGCGACGCACGGCCTCAATTAGTGCCGGATCCCCGTGGCTGACAAAGTATGGGAAACGCGCTAGTTCGCCGTACTCTTCGCCCATAAACAGCAGAGGGATGTAAGGAGAAAGCAACACGGTCCCTGCGGCCAGTTTCAATTGCTCGAAGGACACGATCTCGGCCAGGCGATCACCGATGCTCCGATTTCCCACCTGATCGTGGTTTTGCGCGCAAACTATGAAGCGCTCGGCCGGGATATGTTTCGATGAATTTCCGTGGCGTCTTTGTCGATACTTGGAGTGTTGCCCGGAGAACAAAAAACCGTTTCGATAGCAGTGCGCCAGATCTTCGATCCCGTGGAAGTCCTCGTAATAGCCGGCTTGTTCTGCGGTGAGCAGAACATGCAACGAATGATGAAAGTCATCATTCCACACCGCGTCGCATCCGAGCCCGCCCAACTCTGGAGGGCTAACGATGCGAGCATCGTTTCGATTGCTCTCCGGAAACGCATACACGCTGCGACTCAGTTTCTTTCCTGCTTCATGGAGCGCAGTAACAATCTCTTCCAAAAATGTCCGAGCGGAGGAATCCACAATCGCGTGGACAGCGTCGAGGCGCAGAGCATCGATATGGAATTCCGTGACCCATTGCAACGCATTCTCGATGAAGTAGCGCCGAACCTCATCGCTTCCGGGGCCATCGAAGTTAATCGCTTGGCCCCATGGCGTCTTGTAGCGATCCGTAAAGTAGGGGCCGAAATGTGCCAGATAATTTCCCTCAGGACCGAGGTGGTTGTAAACGACGTCAAGAACCACGGCGACTCCATTTTGATGGCACGCATTGACCAATTCCTTCAGCGCCACCGGGCCGCCGTAGGTGGTCTGAACAGCATAAGGATAAACACCGTCATAGCCCCAATTGCGGTTCCCCGGAAATTGAGCGACGGGCATCAGCTCAATCGCTGTTATACCGAGTTTCTGCAACGCTGCAAGCCGTGGAATAATCGCCTCGAAAATTCCCCGTGACGTAAATGTCCCCACATGAAGTTCATAAAGAACGTATTCCTCTAGTGGTAGACCTCGCCACGAGGAATCGTTCCACGCGAACCGATTTTCGATCACCTGAGAGGGGCCGTGGACGCCTTGGGGCTGATGACGGGAGGCAGGATCTGGCAGTTCTTTATCATTGTCCATGCGGTATCGGTAGAGCGTTCCAGGTCGAATATCTTCGGCAACGACATGGAAATATCCGCCTGACGTGCGGTGCATGACGATTCTGCGTTGTTGAGGTTCTACGATGCACACTTCTACTTGACGCGCCTGCGGTGCCCACACCAGAAAGCTGCATGTATTGTTGTCCCCAAGGGACGCGCCAAGAGGTGCTTTGTGTTCCGCAGTCACCGTGCCTGCGCTCGCTTTGTGTCTCCCAACGACTCAGTATATAGGTAGCGCATACCGTTCCAGAGATAATCTAGCTCACACCGACGCAGCCTGGTAAGGATAGCTCCTTTGAGGGAACGCTTCTATTCTATGGGAGACAGCCGGGCCAGTTGTCATTGATCTGACTTATAATTTCTGGCCAGTCTGAATGGGAGCCTTTTTACTGCCAATTTATCAACTCCTTACGTTATCCGTGGCTTTGAAGAAGATTCCACAAATTCGTATCACGACTGGATCGAGCGCATCACAGCGGAGTATTATGCGCTAAATGCCGCCCCCCACGCGCTCGAGGCACACACGCGCATAGGGTGGAGCTTGTACGCCTTGGGAGATGCGGAAAGCCATCTATGCACTCTAATAGAAGCGCATCAGGAAATGACGTTCCGGCGTGGCGAAAGCCAATCTCCGGTGCACAGCGATAAGCGAAAAGTTTGGAATGAATCTCAGGAGCCTATGGCACATCCACAGATTCCGCTCACTTGCTACCGCCTTCAATTCCGGGGGAATTTGACGTTTCAAAAAGCATCCGGAATTATCGAATACCTCTATCGACTGGGCGTCACAGATATCTACGCGTCTCCCCTACTACAGAGTCGTTCTGGCAGTCAGCATGGATACGACGTCACGAATGCCACCCGCATTGACGGCGATTTAGGCAGCGAAGAGCAGTTCCAGGCTTTCCAATCGGGCCTTCAAAAACACGGTATGCACCTCCTTCTTGACATCGTTCCCAATCACATGGCAGCGAATCAGGAAAATCCTTGGTGGATGGATGTTTTGGAAAATGGGTCCGGGTCCGCTTACGCGGCTTATTTCGATATTGATTGGCATCCGCCATCACTCACGGTCGAGAACAAAATTTTTCTGCCTGTGCTCGGCACTTTTTATGGCAAGGCTCTCGACAACCTGGAACTGCAGCTTGTCTTTCAGCAAGGTTGTTTCTTGATCCGATACTACGACATGGTCTTTCCTCTCACTCCGAAGTCGTACCGCCGTGTTCTTAAGCATCGAGAACACGTTCTGGAGAAGAGGCTTGGTGCAAATTCGCATCCCTTCCAAGAATACTTAGGAATCGTCGCTGCGTTGGCCGCTTTGCCGGAACGCGAGTCCTTGAGCATTGGCGCAGCCGGCGAACGGCGCCTTCAGATCGAAGGTATTAAAGAGCGTTTGCGCCGGCTTCATGACACAAACCGCGAAGTGGCGCGATTTGTGAGAGAAAACCTGAAAATCTTCAATGGACGTCGCCGTCGCCCCAGCACGGTTCGCAACCTCGACCGTTTGCTGTCCGAACAGGCCTATGTTTTGGCCTACTGGCAAAATGTCAATGAAGGAATCAACTATCGGCGGTTCTTCACCATCGCGGACCTCGTCGGAGTGCGCATTGAAGACCCGATGGTGTTTGAGGCGACGCACCAGGTGGTCTTCCGCTTAGTGGAAAGGAAAATAGTTACCGGGCTTCGAATCGATCATGTTGACGGACTTCGCGACCCGTTGGGCTACCTTCGGCAGCTACAAGCGCGAACTTCTGGTCGCCAAGAGAAGGAAAACGAAAAAGGCTTGTACGTAGTTGTGGAAAAGATACTCTCCGCGAACGAAAAACTCCCCGCGGAATGGCCGGTGCACGGGACCACCGGTTATGAGTATCTGAATGCCGTGAACCGGTTATTTGTTTACCCCGAAGGAGCGCGCGCCATCGAGGAGAACTATTTTCGCTTTTTAGGGCGCAAGCTTGTTTACCAAGATGTAGTGCACCGTAGGAAAAAACTAGTCATGTCGAAGCTTTTCGCGGCCGAGATGAGGTACTTAAGTCACCAACTCGCCGTCTTGGCCCAGGGCGATCGCTACGCGAGGGAATTGCCGCGCGTTGAACTCGCGCAAGCGCTAATCGAAACGACTGCGTGCTTCCCGGTCTATCGAACGTACATTCGCAGCATGGATGTAGCGGACGATGCGAAACATCACATTCGTCACGCTGTGGACGCCGCACGCGCTCTTAACCCAAATCTCGCTTCAGCTTGCTTCGACTTTGTTGATGATGTGTTGCACTTGAAAGATACCGGCCATCTCTTCGCGGAACAGAGGGAAGCCCGTTTGGCTTTCGTGATGCGCTGGCAACAATTCACAGGTCCCATTTTCGCCAAAAGCCTGGAAGATACCGTCCTATATGTTTACTGCCCCCTTCTTTCTCTAAATGAAGTGGGCGGCAACCCTTCACCGGAGGCTGAGTCCCCGCTCGATTTCAACCAAATGGTACGTGAGCGGCAAAGTCAGTGGCGATATGCACTGAATTCCACTTCTACCCACGATGCCAAACGTGGCGAAGATGTGCGCGCACGAATCAATGTGCTGTCCGAAATACCCGGCAAGTGGCAAAGACAGCTGAACGCGTGGGCGAAATGGAATGCGAGTAAGAAAGAGATCATTGCGTCCCATGCTGTTCCCGACCGCAACGAGGAAGTTTTCTTGTACCAGACGCTGATTGGCGCCTGGCCATTGGCGGATACGGGGATACCCCAATTTCGCGAGCGCTTGGAGGCTTACATCCTCAAGGCAATCCGTGAGGCCATGGTTCATACGCGTTGGAGCAAGCCGAATACCGCTCATGAGCGAGCGGTGGTCAAATTTCTCCGGGCCATACTCGAACCCCGCGATAATTCGTTCCTCAATGATTTCTTGAAATTTCAGCGGAACATTGCCAGTTATGGGATGACGAACGGTCTCGCACAAGTTTTAGTGAAGATGACGAGCCCGGGAGTGCCAGACTTCTACCAGGGATGTGAACTTTGGGATCTTCGTTTTGTGGATCCTGACAATCGAGGGCCGGTCGATTTCGAGCATCGAGCCGCTCTCCTCCGTGAAATCGAGACACGAAGTCAGCAAGATCCTTTGCGATTTTGTCGTGTTCTGGTTCGAAACTGGCACGACGGCCGTATAAAGCTCTATCTCATCTGGAAGATCTTGAATCTCCGTCGCCAACATCGCCAAGTCTTCCTCGAAGGACACTACCTTCCGTTGAATGCTTCAGGCAAGAGGAAAGCGAACGTGATGTCCTTTGCACGCCGCAAAGGCAATTCCTGGATGGTGACCGTCGTGCCGAGATGGCTCGAGGTTAGCCAGAGCACCAATCACCCTAACTCGTACAGCAGGGTTCTGGCTTGGTTCGCACCTCGTTCTTCCAATGAATGCTCCGGAGTGCTGGGTGAACGCCCTCACCGGGGAGACGCTCAAAACGAGACACTTGCGACCAGGACCATCGGTGCCTTTGAGCGACGTTTTTCGGAACTATCCGGTTGCCCTTCTGCAAAGTAAAACCTGACACAAGGAAACCATGTATTGTATGGACGAGCGCGAACGATAGAATGGGATTGCCTATCTTGCAGGCAGGGGCGCGCTTGGCCCGCCGCTTTTTGCGGTTGCTTTTTAACCGGTATTGCATCGAAAAGCTGCGAATGATCATTTCGCCGTCCAAAAGTCACAGGAGGGAGTTTGAGGCAAATGCTGGGACAAGCAGCGGATGGCCGACGCCGAGTCGTAATTGAGCAAGTTTCGCCGGAAATCGACTGCGGCCGGTTTGCCATCAAGCGCGTTCTCGGAGAGACCGTGGTCGTAGAAGCCGACGTCTTCGCCGATGGTCACGATCAAGTCACCTGCCAGATTCTGTACTCGGAAGATGGCGAGAATTTCCAATCGTCACCGATGCAGCCGCTCGCCAATGATCGCTGGCGTGGTGAATTCACGGTCGCTAAACTTGGCCAATATCAATATACGGTGGAAGGTTGGATCGATCATTTCCAAACCTGGCGCCATGCTCTCGAAAAGAGAATTGCCGCAGACCAGGATGTTCACGTTGATTTGCTCATTGGGGTCGAGCTGATTGAAGCCGCCGCTGTGCGAGCGGCGGCGCAACAAGACGCAACTCTTCTTCGACAATGGGCGCACCGCCTGCGAGAAAATAAAGATAAGCCATCTGGGGGAAAACTTGCTCTGGACGAGGAGTTGCTCCGCGTTATGGAGCGCAACCCCGACCGCACCTTCAGCAGCCGATACGAAAAACAATTAACCGTCGTCGTTGACCGTGTGAAGGCGCGTTTCTCAACCTGGTATGAACTCTTTCCCCGATCATGTTCGTCCGAACCCGGACGTCACGGGTCTTTCTGTGATTGCGAGGCATGGCTTCCCTACGTTGCCTCGATGGGTTTCGATGTCGTCTACCTTCCGCCCATCCATCCGATTGGACATACGTTTCGAAAAGGCAAGAACAATTCCGTCGTTGTTCAGCCAGGTGACGTTGGCAGTCCTTGGGCCATTGGATCGAAAGAGGGCGGTCACACGAGTATTCATCCCGAACTCGGCACACTCGAAGACTTTAACCGGTTCCGCTCGAAGGCTGCTGAGCACGGACTTGAAGTCGCTCTCGACATTGCCTTTCAATGCTCGCCAGACCATCCGTATGCGAGGCAGCATCCGGAATGGTTCCGAAAGCGACCAGACGGCACGATTCAATATGCGGAGAACCCGCCAAAGAAGTACCAGGATATTTATCCACTGGATTTCGAAAGTGCACAGTGGCGGCCGCTGTGGGAGGAATTGAAGAGCGTTTTCGAGTTCTGGATCGACCAAGGGGTTCGTATCTTTCGTATAGACAATCCTCATACGAAGCCGTTTTCCTTCTGGGAATGGGTTATTGGCGAAATTAAGGGGCAGTATCCCGATGTGCTCTTCCTTGCCGAGGCATTTACGAGGCCTCATGTGATGTCTCGGCTTGCCAAGGTCGGCTTTTCTCAGTCATACACCTATTTCGCCTGGCGCAATACGAAACATGAGCTCACAAGTTACTTCACCCAACTTACACAAACCGAACTACGAGAGTACTTGCGGCCGAACCTTTGGCCGAACACCCCGGACATCCTTCCGGAGTTTCTTCAAGTCGGTGGAAGGCCTGCGTTCATAGTCCGGCTCATTTTGGCGGCTACCCTTGGGTCCAGCTATGGAATCTACGGCCCGGCTTTCGAGCTTTGTGAAAACTTTCCCATCCAACCCGGGAGCGAAGAGTATCTGAATTCCGAGAAGTATGAACTGAAGCACCGCGATCTCCATTCAGCCGCGAGCCTTAAGGACCTGATTTCGCGGGTCAACAGCATCCGCAAGGACAATCTGGCGCTGCAAAGCAATCGCAATCTGCGCTTTCACGAAACAGATAATCCAGCCTTGATCTGTTACAGCAGAACAACGGACGACTTCGCCAACGTTATCGTCGTCGTTGTCAATCTCGATTGCCTTCATACGCAATCTGGGTGGGTCCATCTCGATCTGGGGTCGATTGGAATCGATGGGAATCGTGCGTTTCAAGTTCATGACTTGCTGGGTGACGGCAAATATCTGTGGCAAGGTTCCGCGAATTATGTGGAGCTAGTCCCGGAAAGTCTTCCCGCGCATATTTTACGTTTGCGCCGATGGGTCCGCACGGAACGGGATTTCGACTATTACTTGTAAGGAGATCTGTAAAACATGGCGATGGAGCCAGCGACGAGCGGTATAAGGACAAAGGAGTGCATCATTTGGAATCAAACCTGAGCGAATTCGATCTGTATTTGCTTAGAGAAGGCACGCACACCCGTGCCTACGAAAAGCTCGGCGCTCACCTCGCAGAAAGAGATAGCCGGCGCGGCGTGCATTTTGCGGTATGGGCACCGAATGCAAAGCTCGTCTCAGTGATTGGAGACTTCAACGGCTGGAATCCGGCGGCTAATGTGATGCTCCCGACTCCGGCAGGGATTTGGGAGAGCTTCATACCCGATGTTGGCCAGGGAACGGTGTACAAGTATCACGTGGAATCCAACTATCAAAACTTTAAAGTCGACAAGGCAGATCCCTATGGATTTGCGACCGAGATTCGCCCCCAGACGGCGTCGCGTGTGTGGCATCTCGGAAGCTACCTGTGGCAGGACAGTGCGTGGATGGCCGCTCGGGGAAGAAACAATTCTCTCGATTCCCCCATATCCATCTACGAAGTCCATCTTGGCTCTTGGAGGCGCGTCCCGGAAGAGGGCAACCGTTGGCTGACATATCGCGAGTTAGCGCCTCTGTTGGCTGATTACGTCCATGACTCAGGTTTCACTCACGTTGAACTTCTTCCTGTAACGGAGCACCCTTTTGACGGGTCGTGGGGATACCAGACGACCGGCTACTTCGCGCCCACGAGCCGGTTCGGCACGCCTATGGACTTTATGTATTTCATAGACTATCTCCACCAGCGCGGCATCGCAGTAATCCTGGATTGGGTGCCGGCCCATTTTCCAAAGGATGAGGCCGGACTCGGCTATTTCGATGGGACTCATCTCTATGAGCATGCAGATCCGAAGCAGGGAGAGCATCCTGACTGGAACACCTTTGTTTTCAATTATGGTCGCAAGGAGGTCCAAAATTTTCTAGTCAGCAACGCGCTGTTCTGGCTGGACAAATACCACGTGGACGGCCTTCGCGTTGATGCCGTGGCCGCGATGCTGTATCTCGACTATGGCCGGCGCGAAGGTCAATGGATACCGAATAGCCATGGAGGTAGGGAAAACATCGATGCAATTCATTTCTTGAGATCGCTGAACGAGCGAGTCTACGCTGAATTCCCGGATGTGGTAGTGATTGCAGAAGAATCGACCGCTTGGCCACAAGTGTCGAGACCGACGTACGTCGGCGGTCTCGGCTTTGGTCTCAAATGGAATATGGGTTGGATGCATGACGTGCTCGACTATATGTCGCAGGATCCGGTTTTTCGGTGCTATCACCACAATCAGATTACGTTTAGCCTGATCTATGCATTCAGCGAGAATTTTGTCTTGCCGTTCTCACATGATGAGGTGGTCTACGGCAAGGGTTCCATGCTCCGCAAAATGCCTGGCGATGAATGGCGGAAATTCGCGGATTTGCGGCTCCTTTATGGCTTCATGTTTGGTCATCCGGGGAAGAAGCTTTTGTTCATGGGGGATGAGTTTGGCCAATGGTCCGAGTGGAACCACGACGCAAGCCTCGATTGGCACCTGCTACACAACCCTCTCCACGCTGGCCTGAGGCGCTGGGTCCGCGATCTCAATACCCTGTACCGCGCCGCCGCCGCGCTACACGAACTCGACTTCGACCCGGCAGGTTTCGAGTGGGTGGATTGTAAGGACTATCAGAGGAGCATCATAAGCTTCCTGCGCCGGGGCCGAAATCCGAATGATCATCTCCTTTTCGTGTGTAATTTCACTCCCGTCGTTAGACAAAACTATCGTGTCGGCGTCCCACGGGAAGGATCCTGGGAGGAAGCGTTGAACAGCGATGCCCCTCTGTATGGCGGCAGTGGCCAGGGAAACTTCGGCGGACTGTCGGCAGTCCCGCTCCCGATTCATGGACGGCCTTTCTCGTTGAACATGACGCTTCCGGCTCTAGGAATAGTTGTTTTCCGGCCCGAGTCGCGCAGCGCTGCGTGAGGCGCAAGGAAGGGAATATGGTAAAACGCCCGGGTAGCGCAGCGGATCCGCTTTGGTACAAAGACGCGATCATTTACGAGTTGCACGTGCGAGCGTTTAAAGACGGTAACGGCGATGGAATTGGCGATTTTCCCGGCTTGATTCAGAAATTGGACTACGTGCGAGATCTCGGTGCCACCTGTCTTTGGCTATTGCCCTTCTTCCCCTCTCCGCTCAAGGACGACGGCTACGACATTTCTGACTATCTCGGCGTTCACGCCATGTATGGCACCATCGACGATTTCCGCAGTTTTCTTGATGCCGCGCACGACCGTGAGCTGCAAGTCATGATCGAGTTGGTTGTGAATCACACATCCGATCAGCATCCGTGGTTTCAAGCCGCCCGCCGTGCACCACGCGGCTCGCCGGAACGAGACTTCTACGTTTGGAGCGACACAGAACAGAAATACAAAGATGCGCGCATCATTTTCTCCGACACGGAAAGATCCAATTGGACTTGGGATCCGGTCGCCGAGCAGTATTATTGGCATCGGTTTTTCTCGCACCAGCCCGATCTGAATTATGACAATCCAAGAGTCGTCGAGGAAATTCTTAAAGTCATGCGCTACTGGCTGGACATGGGCGTGGACGCGCTACGCGTAGATGCGATCCCCTACTTGGTCGAGCGTGAAGGAACCCGTTGCGAAAACCTGCCGGAAACCCACGTCGTGATCAAGACACTCCGCCGGGAGATTGACCTGCAGTATTCTGGCCGCGTCCTCCTGGCCGAAGCCAACCAGTGGCCCACGGACGTCCGTCCTTATTTTGGCGACGGAGACGAGTGCCACATGGCGTTTCATTTTCCTCTGATGCCTCGCATTTATATGGCTTTACGCCAGGAAGATCGCTTGCCAATCACCGATATAATTTCTCAGACACCTGAGATTCCGGAAACCTGCCAGTGGGCTCTGTTTCTACGGAATCATGATGAACTTACGCTCGAGATGGTAACCAATGATGAGCGAGACTACATGTATATCGCCTACAGCGCCGATCCTCGCATGCGCCTCAATCTTGGCATTCGCCGGCGACTGGCGCCGTTGGTAGATAATAATCGCCGACGCATTGAGCTCCTCAATAGCCTGCTGCTTTCCTTTCCTGGTACCCCGATCCTCTACTATGGAGACGAGCTCGGAATGGGCGACAATATCTATCTCGGCGACCGCAACGGCGTCCGGACACCGATGCAATGGAATGCGGATCGCAACGCTGGCTTTTCGACAGCCACACCGGCTCGGCTGTATAGCCCCGTCATCATGGATCCGGTCTGGGGCTATGAAGCGATCAATGTGGAAGCTCAGCAGAGCGATCCATCTTCGCTCTTAAGCTGGATGCGAAACATGATCGCCCTGCGAAAACTTTTTGCTGTGTTTGGCCGGGGCGGAATTGAGTTTCTTGATCCGTCGAACCGCAAAGTGCTGGCCTATCTCAGGCAGTATGATTCGGAACAAATTCTGTGCGTTGCAAATCTTTCGCGTTTTGCGCAGCCGGTTGATCTGGATTTGTCAAAACTGGAGGGTATGACGCCCGTAGAGATGCTCGGTTATGTGGAGTTCCCAACGATCGAGCGACAGCCTTACCGATTCACGTTGGCCCCGTACAGTTTTCTTTGGCTGGAACTTCAGCGAAGGGTCGAGCCCGCAGAAACGATTTCAGGCCTCATAGAGCAAACGCCAATCAATGCAACGGCTGGCTGGGGAGATATCTTAGAGGGAGCAGGCCGCCTGCGGCTGGAGACGGTGAACCTCCCGGAATATATTCCCAAGCAACGGTGGTTTGCAGGAAAGTCGCGGCGCATCAAATCGACGCGCATTCTCGATTGGGCTTCCTTGAACGCCTCGCAGTCGGTTCTAGCAATGATCGAAGTGCAGTTCGAAAGCGGAACACCCGACGTTTACGTGACGTTGCTGGCAATGACTTTCGGAGATGCTGCCGAAGAACTACGACGAACTGCGCCTAACACAATCGTTGGCCCAATTATGTCCGGGAAAGTGTCCGGCGTGTTGCACGACGGTGTTTTTGACGATAAAGCCTGTGCAGGCTTATTTTCGCTGATTGAGAAGGAGACGCAATTGGATGCACGCCACACGCGCATCTTTGGCGTGCAAGGCAAGGTCTTTCGAGATGTCTTGGGCGCGGCAACGACTCCGCTGCCGGTACGTCGCGGGTCAGCAGAGCAAAGTAATACGTCGATTCTGTACGGCGACCGTTTCATACTGAAGCTGTTCCGACGCCATGAGCCCGGCTTGAATCCAGACGCTGAGATCGGGCGATATCTGACCGAGAAGACCAACTTCAACCGGATTCCTCCTTTTGCGGGTTCGATTGAATATGCCGGAGCCGCGGATGCCGAAACCGCGACCTTAGCAATGCTGCAAGGCCTCGTGACAAACGAAGGCGACGGCTGGAAGTGGACCCTTGAAGAACTTGACCGCTACTTCGAAACGTTTGCTCCCGTTACCTTTCCAGAAGGAATTACCGAGGAGCTGAAGAATCCGGTAGACCTTTCCGAACGCCCTACATCCCCATTGGCCCGGGACCATGTGGGCATCTATCTCGACTCTGCCGCGACGCTCGGGCGGCGAACCGCCGAGTTGCATCTGGCGCTGGCCTCGCCGACGGACGATCCGGCATTTGCTCCGGAGCCGCTAACAGCGCAGGATTTTGAAGCCTTGCTTCGGGACCTGCGCCAGCGCGCCTCGGGTGTTTTCGACCTGTTAAAGGAGCGCGTATCCTATTTGCCCGATGAGGTAGTTGAAATTGCCGCCACGGTTCTCGGTAGGCGTCGCCGGATTCTGGATCATTTTCATGGGCTTCGATCAGATAACCTTCGAACGCAGCGAACCCGAATACACGGAGACTATCACCTGGGACAGGTCCTCAAAGTGAAGACTGATTTTGTGATTCTGGATTTCGAAGGTGAACCTGCGCGGCCTTTGGCGTATCGGCGTGCCAAGCAATGCCCCCTAAAGGATGTGGCGGGAATGTTGCGCTCTTTCAGTTACGCCGCTCACGCCAGCCTGATCAACTATACGGCGCGGCATTCCGAAGATGTTGCTCGTCTCGAGCCTTGGGCGTTGCTCTGGGAATGTTCAGCGGCTGCGGAATTCTTGCGGGCTTATCGCGAAGCCGCTGAAGGTGCTGAGTTTCTACCTCGGAATAGTGCCGATTTGCGGAGGCTGCTCGATGTCTTTCTGTTGGATAAAGCGCTCTATGAAGTGCTCTATGAGATGAATAGCCGTCCGGCGTGGGTTCGTATCCCGTTGATGGGAATTCTGTCGCTGCAGGCTTGAAGCGTCGATACTAGGGGTCTAACGATAGGAAGAGCTCAAAAGAGGACTGAAAAGTGGAAGTTGATTCCATCCCTCAGCAAGCGCAAGAAACGATCGAAAAGATAGACAACGCTGATCTGGTAGTCGGCATTCTCGCAGACCTCGAGCCAGAGCGCGTTACGATGCTGTGTGAAGACCTTCAAACGCTTGACGGATCAACTCGAATCGTTGTGTTGCAAAACGATAAAGGCAGCAGCCCAACCTCCACGCCTTCCGAGGCCGCCGCAAAGGGTGCATTTCCATTTTTGGTCCCCTGGCCGCTATTGCGCCCGGACCCTGCGGGTGCCCCGGTGTTGAGCGCGTTCGCCGCATATCAAGCTGTCTTTGCCGCCAGCGAAAAGCTCGGAGCTCGAGCCTGTTGCATGGTGGCTTCCAAACTCGAGAACGCAGCACCGCGGTGGATTTGCCAACTGGCGCAGCCGATGCTTCAAAGCAATCTTGATCTCGTCCTACCACGTTACGCTCGCCGGAAACTCGAGGGATTGCTGAATAGTGGCGTGATCTCTCCGCTCACGAGGTGTCTGTACGGGAAGCGAATCCACAATCCATTGGGACCGGATTTAGGGGCCTCGCAGCGCCTTTTTCGAAAGATCCTGGGGGCCGAACGGAACGGCAGGGCAGGCGGCACGCATCCACTGGCTTCGCTTGCACCGGTCGCCCTTTGCGATAACATGCAGGTTTGCGAGGCGCACGTCGGAGCCCGCAGTTACCCGCCAACGGATTTGACGAACATTAGCTCCCTGATAACCCAGGTTTTGGGCCCTATCTTTCTCGACATGGAGCGAAATGCCATCTGCTGGCAAAGAACGCGCGGTTGCGTGCCTGTTCCAGCGATCGGCGATCCAGTCTTCGTCTCCGACGACACCGCGACTCCAGACATCAGCCGCATGGTCGAATCATTCCAACTCGGAAATCGAGACCTCCAGGAAATCTGGAGCTTGGTGCTGCCGCCCGCTACTCTATTCGAGCTGAGGAAGCTGTCGCGCTTGCCACTGGAGCAGTTCCGCATGCCTGACGAACTATGGGCGCGTATTGTTTACGATTTTGCGTTGGCCCATCGGCTTCGCACCATTAGTCGTGATCACCTGCTCAAATCCATGACGCCTCTGTACCTGGCGTGGGTCGCGTCGTATGCGCAGGAGTTGAGCACGGTCGGGGAGGATGCCGCAGAACAAAGGCTCGAGCGTCTGTCGATCGCATACGAATCCAGCAAATCGTATCTCGTCTCTCGATGGCGATGGCCGGACCGTTTCAACCCGTAGCTCCCCCGCGAGCTCTACTGGAGGTATGTATGTGGGATCAAGTCAAGCAGGCATTGATGCAGTCAACGACGCGGTTCTTGACCAGATTTGCGAGTCTTTTGCCCGGCATGGTGGCGCTGATCTTGGCACTGTTGGTCTCGATCGTGCTGGCCTTTATCCTTGCGTATGTTGTTCGGCGCATGCTCACGAGGCTGCGGTTTGCAGAGCGGCTCGTCCAATGGGGCTTCTCTTCTCGAGCGGAGTCGCCGACAAGCGGCCCCGCCGTACTCGTGTCGCGAGCGATAGCCGGTCTGGTTATCCTTGTAGGATTTTTGATCGGCATTACAGCGTTCGACGCCGAATGGACGTCGCAGCTTGCGCGGAGCGCCCTCGCCTATATTCCGAATTTTGTGGCTGGTTCATTGGTCCTCCTGGTCGGTATCGTCGTCGCCCGCTTCCTTGCACGAAGTGTACTCATCGGTGCGGTTAACATGAACCTTCAGTATGCGCGTGTGCTAAGCGTAGGCGTGAAATGGCTCGTGATCGTGCTCGCAGGCGCGATGGCACTTGAACACTTAAGAATTGCTCCTGGCATTGTTCAGCTTGCTTTCGGCATTCTTTTTGGCGGAATTGTATTTGCATTGATGCTCGCCGTTGGGCTCGGATCGAAGGATCTGGTCACCAAGTCGCTCGAGCGCGACGGAAAAAAACAGCCCAGCGAAGCGATTGAGGACCCGCTCCGTCATCTGTAGCGTGTCAGAGGCAGCGGTTGCACCGCTAATTTCGTGAAGCGGTATAGCGTTCTGCGCTGCGGTACGCCGCCAAACCTACTCTTCCTCAATTGAACTTGCATAACACCCGTCCGCCGCAACCCCCTCGGCTTCCTTCAAGAGCTTATAGCGGTCTTCTCACAATCCTCACGCTTGAGGTTCCTCCGCGGTAACAAACGAGTGGATCACCAAACCTTTCGGCGCCAGGGTACACGCGCATCCGGCGCGATCCAACCGCCCTTCCCCATATCAAGGTGCGCGCAGCGGCCGTGAGACGACTCGCACACGAGGCGGCTGATCCAGGTCTCCTGAGTCCCGAACTGGCAACCGGAATCGGTCGAGTTAAAGGTGCAAAACGCTTGGGAGTTCGGATCGGAAACCTAACCGCCCGAAGCCATCGGCTTTGCCGCTCTGCGTTGGGTGTTTGCGATTTCACTTAGAAGAAACAGATCCGTCAGCAGCGCGCGGAGATGAATGGAAGCGTTCAGGTTGTCGATCAATTGAGAGCTGATGGTGGGTTGTGCGAGAACCATCTCAACCGCGGCGAGCGAGTCGTGTACGTCGCGGTCAAGCACTGCAAAGAACGCCTGGCATCGTTCACCCGGCTCAAAGCGCTCTTGTTTTATGGCCGTCGCGCAGCTGTCTGCCAGGCCAGACATCGCCTTTGCGGCGCGATCCAGGTATTCGCGTATTTGTCCGCCTGACGGGCTGCCCTCGTCACTGGGAAGCCCTTGAGCCGCGTAGGCCAGCATAAACTCGTAACATTCTTCGATCGTGTCGCAGCGTTCCGAGATATCAGCCAGCATCGGTTAACCCCTCGGTCCTTGCTCCCTGGGATCTCGCAGGCGACGCTGAGGCTTCGACCGACCATCGCGCGGGATCGTGTTCTTTCAGATAGAAGTCGCGGCTCATCCAGCCGAAGATCATCGACTTCGTAATGGCGCGTTTCTCCGGCCGCAGCCCAAAGTAGATATGCACCATAATCAAGGCGATCAGTCCGACGCCTGCCAGTCCGTGTAGCACGTACATCATGCCCCAGGTCATGTCGCTGAACAGATACGGATTGCGGGGGAAAAAAATCGTGCGTACGCGAAACATCATAAACACACCGGTTACGATCGAGGACAGACCTGCGGCGATGATAGCGCCGTGGTAGAGCTTGTTCTCCAAAGGATACTTGGCGAATCTGTCCGGCGGTGGCGCGGACTTCCCCACAAACCGGAGTATTCTTCTCGACGCGTCACGCAGGTCAATTCTGTCCGGCCAGATCGACCAGAAGTCCATGAAGAAGGACGCATGAATGATGTGAAAAAGGATGGAGACGGCCAATACGGAACCCGCGATCCAATGATAGGTGACCCAGTCGAACTGGACACCCACCTTCGGCAGAAAGGCGGTAAGTAGCAATGTGAACATGGAGGCGGCCATAATCCAGTGGAACAGCCGCGCGGTCAGCGAGTGCCTGAGCACACGCTCAGGTATGCGCGCCGTGACCGCAGGCAAGTCGCTGTTCGCAAACTCCCTCGCTTTGGCGAAATAGCGGATATAAGTGGCGTGAACGATAAGGAAGAGCAATCCCGCGATCGCTGCTAACCATATTAAGAACCACGCAATGTGGATCGGGACATTCTGCCCCCACGGACTGGTGGCCCACTCTAGGAAGTCCATGTTGCCTCCCGCACTCCTCCGATGGCGCGCTTCACCAGATTCCTCATCAGCGGGACCTTGTAAGCATTAAACTGCAAGGGGACAGCTCCCTGCACTGCCAGTTTCCCCGCCATTTCTCCGGTCGCTGAATTCGGTGCCTTGCCGCGGACCGCGTCTTCGACAATCTTCAAGCGCAGAGGACGAGCAGCCGCGCCGTTCACGGCTATCCGCATTCGCTCAATGCTGCCATTCGATACCACCATCGCCGAGGCCACGTTCAGCAACGGAAAGTCCCACACATTCCTGTCCCGCACTTTCTCAAAATAAAACTGTGCGCCAGCCCACGTAGACGGAATACGAATGGCCGTCAGCAGGTCCCCGGGCTTCAAGATGTGCAGCCGGGTAATGTCGATTTGAGGTCCGATGAAGTAGTCCTCGGCGTCCACCACGCGCTCACCGCGGGAAGTGCGAATCACGAATTTGGCATCGAGCGCAATAAGCGCAGGAGCCGAGTCAGAAGGATTCACCGCCACGCAGCGGTCCGCATGCAGAATCGCGTGCTCCCGGTTGCGGCCCTCCGGCGTATCGGCATAACAGATGTTCCCACCCGCTCGGTAACATGGCCAACCGGCGCGGTAATACCAACATCGCGCATCCTGAGACACGTTGCCGCCAAGCGTGCCCTGGTTCCGAATCTGTGGCGAGGCTACCAATTCCGCGCTCTCCGCCAGCAGCTTGTACTTCTCTCTGATAACGGGATGCTGGACCACTTCCGTCAGCGTGGTCATCGCTCCGATCTCGATGCCGTCGGCGATGGTGCGAACTCCCTTGAGTTCCCCGATCCCGCTCAAATCGACCACTACCTTGGGTTTCTTGATGCGGTCCTTGAGCCAGTCGAAGCTATCCATGCCTCCGGCCAGTACCCAGCCGTTGTCGCCTTGCTGCTCGAGCACCCTTTGCGCATCACTAATAGAGTTCGGCTGAACCAAGTCGAAAGCCGGCATTACGTCTCGGATTACCGCCATGGCTTCTCCTCCCGCATACCCGCTAAATGTGCGCCATTAGGGGATGTTGCATGGGACGTCCCGCTTCGAGGGACGTGAGAATGGTGTCCGCGTTGACGGGCGCGCGCTGAAAAATCTCATCACCCAGGGCATCCGAAAGCGCGTTTAGGATGGAGGCGCACCCCCCTCCAACAGGCGGTTCGCCCACACCGCGGGCGCCGACCGGTGTTTCGGGGTCTGGAATATCGAGCGCCGCCCATTGCATATCGACGGGCACGTCCAAAATTGTCGGCGGCTTGCTCTGATAAAAGCGCGTCGAAAGCATGGCGCCGTAATGAGGGTCGTACACCCACTTCTGCCCGATCGCATGCCCAATCCCCAGAACGGACCGGCCTAGCACTTGACCGCCAAGCGAGCGGGGATGAATTACCGAGCCCACATCGGCGTAGGCGAGGAAATCGACGATTTTGTACTTGCCGGTCTCCACATCCACTTCGACCTCGGCAAAGCTGGCAATGTAGGAAAATGTCGCTCCATCGCGCGGGTAATTGTCCTTCGCGGCCGCCAAGAGGCCCTGGCCCGCAAGCGCCGCTGCCGACGCCTTAGTCCGCCGGTTGAGGTCGGCGGATACTTGGTGGCCGTCGTAGATGCCACCGAGTTGAATCGCGTACTGTGCGGCCTGCGCCAGGGGCATGCCCGCGCCACCGCCCTTGCGAAATACGCGCTCGTTGGCAACATCGTAATTCTCTGGCTTGCCGCCGAGCTTCTTGGCCGCAATCTCCTTGAGTTTTTGCCGGGCATCCATCGCGGTCGCATAGGCAGCGCGTGTCATCGCGTGAGTCGTCTGGCTGCCGCCGGAGACGCAGGTAAAGGGAAGATTCTTCGACGAATCGCCCCACGTGACGTCGCACTTCTCCCAGGGCACTCCGAGTACTTCGGCTCCCGCGCGATGCACGTCGATGACTGACTCTGTTCCGAGGTTGCCGATTCCGGACTGGAAGTTCACACGGCCATCCGGCTTGATAACAAGGAGACCATCGAATCCGACCGTGCCGCCAACATAACAGCTGAGCGATACGCCGACGCCGCGTACCTTTGTACCGATCCGCTTCGGCGTGCGCGCGACCCTCTCGTTCCATTTGAACTGTTCTGCCCCGCGGTCGAGGGCTTCCTTGAGGAACGCGCTCGTCGCATAAGGCCGCTTGCCTTTCACTTCTGGCCCGAATGGCGCCTTGCCCTCCGGACAATTGAGGCGGCGGATGGCGACTTGGTCGAGCCCGAGCTTGCGCGCCGCTTTCGCGATGATCGGCTCCATAATAACGATGCCCTGCAGGCCACCGGGCGCGCTCTGCGCACTTCTGGGCGGCGTATTCGTCAGCACCGTGACTCCGCGCCAGCGCATCGCTTCTGGTTGGTAGAGGAGCGACACGATACGTCCCGATGTGGGCACATCGCCGTTCGCGTCATAGGGGCCGTTGTTGGAGATAACGAACATGTCGAGCGCGATGATCCGCCCGCCCTTGGAAAACCCAACTTTCATCCGCCCGAGCAGACTGGGCCGGGCGCGCCCGATGAAAGTCTCCTCCTCCCGGCTGATCCGCATCATCACCGGCGCATTGGCCTTTTTCGATAGGAGCGCGGGAATAATCAGCGAAACGCCCGCCGTGACCTTGCTCCCAAAGCCTCCTCCGGTATATTCGCTGACGAGGACAACTTTGCTCACATCGATGTTCAACCATCTCGCGATGGCGGGAACCGTTTGTGCGGTGCTCTGCGTCCCGGTGTGAACATAGACTTTCCCGTTCTGCCAGTAAGCCAGCGCACTGCGCGTCTCCAGCGGCTGATGGCTCGTGTCCGGCGTAACAAACGTTTCATCGAGCACGAGCGTCGCATTCCTGAACCCCGCGTCGATGTCACCGTACGACCATTCATCGGGCGTTTTCCCCATCGGCAGACGCCCGTACTTCGCGTCGGTGAACTCCCCCTCGGTCCACTTGAGCGCTCCGATCGTGGGAGGTGGAGGGGCCGACGGCGGAGCTCCCGCGACGGCCGGTGGTGTCGGAGACTGCACCCAGATGTTCCCGTCCGTTCTGGGATTGGGGCCACCGGGCCGCAAGGTATCGAGCGGGTCGATGGCGAAGGGAAGCGGTTCGAACTCGATTAGAATCTTTTCAATCGCGTCAGCGGCAGTGAGCTCATCGACCGCGGCCACAGCGAGAATCGGTTCGCCTTGGTAGAGCGGCTCCATGGTGAGAGCCCGCTCGCTCTTTGGGTTGGCCCGGATCACCGTACCATTGTCGGTGAGTGTATCGGCCGGAGGTGGAAGTTCGTCGGCCGTGAGAATCGCTTTCACGCCGGGCATTGCTAGCGCTTGGCGTAGGTCGAGATGCTTCACGCGCGCATGCGGCAACGGGCTCAGCAGCAGCTTAGAGAACAGCATTCCTTCGGCGTGAAAGTCCTCCGCGTACTTTGCCTGCCCGGTAACCTTCGCGTAAAGGTCAGTCGTTACATAATCCTTGCCGATCAATTTGTGTCCAGCCCCGTACACGCGCGCATTCGGTGCCACAGATTTGGCATCGTTCTTAGGCACGGCTTGCCCTCCTCATGTTCTCTGCGCCGCGCATCATCGTGGTCAGAATCTTGTCGTAGTCCTGGCACCGGCACAGATTCCCCGAGAGGCCCTGCGCCAGTTCGCCCCGCGTGGGATTGGGATTCGTCTCCAGGAATGCCACCGCCGTCATGATGAAACCCGGCATGCAGAACGCGCACTGGAATCCTTGTTCGTCGATCACGCCTTGCTGGACCGGGTGCAGCGTACCGTCAGAGCTCGCCAGCCCTTCGATTGTCAAGATTTTTTTGTCGCGCACGGTGTGTGTCAGCACCGAGCAGGAATAGTGTGGTACGCCGTCAATCAGCACGGTGCAAGAGCCGCATTCGGCTCGATCGCAGCCCAGTTTCGTGCCGGTCAGCCCCAGTTTGTGGCGGAGTGTCCAGGCCAGCGTTTCTTGTTTCATAACATCTGCCCGCCGCTGCTGCCCGTTGACGTTGATGGTGAGGAGTCTTTCGCCTGCGCCGCGACCCGGCTGGCTGGCCAGACTGGAGGGGCGAAACAGATAACTTACTGAGGAAATTGCCACGCCGCCTACGATTACTCCCTTGATTAATTCGCGACGTGTGAGCGTATTTGGCGGGTATTCGATCGTTTTTGGATCTTCGCTGTCGCTCATCTCCTGGTCCCTCCTCTCGCATCCACCCTCGGCTTCGCGGTACGTGGACTATTGACCGGAATTTGCGATTTGGACCTCCAATTCGTTCATCGTACGCTTCCCGTGTGGACCCTGCAAGGTCGCGGCGGTCTTGGCCCAATAATTCTGTCACCCCTTAATGGCCCGGTGAAAATGTCACCCTATGAGACAGGAGACATTTCACTTGAGTCAGAAAGAGTTGCAACGAGTGGCCGTGATTTCATCGTCGGAGGAGAAATTCGGCGCCCACTGGGTGTGGCGATTGTCGGCGGACTCATCCTAAGCCAGATTCTGACGCTGTTCGCATTCCGGTTGTCTACATCGATAGGGACCGATTTCAGTCTTATCTGAGGCCAACGTTTGGCAAGAGCGTGGCACCGCGACACGTGACTGCGCGTTCGGATTAGTTCCTTCTAAACTCAAAAGTGATAGATGACGTCGCTCGCGAAGACGAACTGGCTTTTCTTGGTGCCCGCGTTGTAAGCGGGAGCGTCGTAGGCGTGTTCGAAGCGCAATTCCGGGCGGATAAGCACGGTTGTGCCGATCCAATGCCCCCAACCGATTAAATGCTCCGAGTACTGCGTTTTAAATCCAGTCCGCTGCCCTACGATGTCGTTGAAGTATTCGTTCCGGATGGTCAGATAATCCCTCGTGGAGAACTGCTTAACCAAGTAGTTCACAATCGCCCATTCGGGCGCATAGCACGTCACGTCCGACGAAGAAGCACAAATCGCACCGTTCGCGCCGGTGATGAATAGCGGCGCGGCTGCGGGATTGTTCACGTTGGGGACATTTTTCTCCCACATGTACCAAGTCTCTGTATCCGTGTGCCACGAGCTGTTGATCTTGTGATACCAAGTCGCGTAGTAGGCCTGCAGGTTGTTGTAGGCATATTTGCCTGAGTTCGTAGAGTTATCGCAGACATACAGATTGTCTCCGCCCTGCTTCCAGGTATAGCCGACGCAGGCATTCAGCGTAGGTTTGGCGTTCGGCTCGCCGATCCACGGAGCGACGTCGTTCCCGGCGGAAAGTCCCACCTGGACCATCCAGTGATTATTCAGCTTTGTGGTGACATTGATTCCCGTTTGCGTATAGGCGTCAAAGGTGTAGAGGATCGAATGGCTGTAAGTGTAGTTGTCTGGCGCTAGCTGCGCTTCGATATCGGGAAGGGAAATGTAGCGCCCGATGCGAACATTCATACCTTCCGCAATTTGACCCCAGTACAAATCAACATACGCCATCACGGGATCGTAGCCGTATTTGTTGTTGTTTTTCAGGAGTTGCCGGCTGAAATATCCGCTGGCTGTGGTAAAGCGGTAATCAAGCCCATATAGCTGGGTGATGCGGAACCCCCAATCGAAGTGATCATTTTGGACTGTGTCCGGAGCGCGCTCCACGTAGAGAGCGGCTTGGTCCAGTTGCACCGAATTCGGCTGGATGTAATAAGCGGCGGGCGCGTTGCCGTAATGCTTATCGGAGGTGCTGACGTTGAACCCTCCGTTGATCCAGCCATAAATTTTTACGCGGCTGTCCTCCCAGGCTTTTCCGTGCTCTCCCCCGTAAATGGCGGTCATCAACGGCCCACCGGTCGTGTCTGGTGCGCCAATCGTGGGTGAACCACCGTAAGGCCAATCGGAGAACGGAAAGGGAGGGGAAGAGACCGGCGCGGGATATCCGCGACGCGGGAAATCTGGACTTTCACCCGCAGCGCCGGTCCAGTCGTCCCAATAACCCTTGCCCAGGCGATGGAAAAAACCGCCTGAGTCGTATGAGTTTTCAACCGCGGCGGCGGATCCGGCACCCGGACCGGGCGAAGCAGGAGAATCACTCGTTTGAGCGCTTGCCAGTTGAGCCGCAACACCGAAATACGCCGCGATGGCCAACGACACAAAAAATATCGCGCCGCGATTGCTTCTGATCGATGACAAGATGCTTGGACCTCACCTGTAAGCATCCTAGAAGGCAATCCATAAGAATCTTGTTAAGGAAAGAATCGAAAGTTGTTCTGCATTGTATGCGCGATTTAGATCAGGAATGGCAATTGGAACCGGACGCTTGAGCGTGCTTGGGCTTCGGACAGGATCGATGCAACGACGTTACACACCCACAGCTCTGCTGGTCTAGGCGAGAAGGACTCGTCAAATTTACGAAACAACCACTGCCGATAAAGCGCTCTCTTTGGCTTTATTCAAGCTCGAAGGGCTCTGCTATCTTCCTAGAGGACCTACGGGAAGCGTTTCGTGGTCGAGGGATCGGAAGAGAGCTAATGAGTCGCGGTCCCGCCGCGAACTTCCATTACGACCTCGTGGATGGAGCTGATGATCAATTCTTGCGGGATCGACCCATGGTTCGCATTCGGGACAACGATTTGCCGCCCGTGCGTAGAAAGCCCCACGAGCTTCGGTTGTATTTCGTGAATCCACACCTGCTGATACGCCGCAGCCTCCCGATTTAGTTCGGCATCTCCGAAATCGAACGACTGACCCGCCGTCAGCACAATTAAGGGAAAGTCTCCAATCCTTGTCACAGACGATCCCTCGGCAAAGCTCTCTGGCAGGACGATCCCCGTCGAGACGTTTCCTACAAACGACTTTGGCCGTTGCCTCAGGGCCTGAATGATTTCTTCGCGGGTCATTTGCGAGGGATTCTTGCCTTGCGTCGGAGACGATTGCGTTAGTCGCAGCAAGCCAACGAAAGCCGCGGCCTCGAATGCCATCTGAAGTGGGTGCCAGAGAAATCGCGGCGCCGTACGGCCCAGAAAGAATTTGGGTGCGCGCCGTAGTTCGTCTTCGTGTGTGGAGTCAATGAGTATCATCCCAGCTACTTCATTCGGGTAAAGGCCCCCGTAAACCCGCGAGTTCAGACCGCCAAAAGACGCACCGGCGAACACGTAGGGCGCCGGCACCTCTGCTCGTTTCAAAAGCTCATGAAGATCCTTTGCAATGGCCACACTGGTTCGAGGGTAGGATCCCAAATCGCTCCAACCCTCGCCAGCGCGATCGTACCAGCAGGCTTGTGTGAACTTGGCGGCTTCCGGCTGAAACGCCTCCCATTCGAGGCCGGGTCCAGGTCCGCCAGACTCGAAGATCACTGGAGGCGCACCTACTCCGGAGCAGAAGATATTGAGAGTCCGGCCGCCAATGTCCACGGACCGGCCGATTTGTGGAAACCGCGCTCGGTCACGCCTGCGTCCGAGTTGTTCATATACGATCCCAGCAACGAGCGCCGCCGCGATCAAAAGCGCTAGGCTCTTTAGAACGATCCTGCTTCGCCGACTCAAAGAGCATTCTCCTTTCCGGGCGAAACTAAAACGGTCAGCTCAGATAGCCCGGCGGGTTAAGGGTGCATCGGTCTGTCCCATGGCAAGAAACTTCCGAATGCAATCATGAGTGGGAGGACGCCGGCGATACCTGCCACTAACCATTTCCAGAGTTCTGAGCGAATGAGCCACTGTCGCACGAGCGAGAGAATGGCATCACGGAAGAGTGAAGCGGCGCCCCACGAATTCGCGGCTTCTTCGAAAATCCATAACATCTCCTGTGCGAACCGCTTGCGGAAGGAAGGCGGATGCAGGCTGATGAGAAGTGCATAAAGGAAACGCATCACAAGGCCTCTTTTGGCTTGGCACCGCGTAGACGCACCTTTGCCTCGCGAACGACACCGTCCAGACGCGAAACCTCTGCTAAGAACAAATTGCGGCCAAATCCCGTCATTCGGTAGTAGCGTCGTCGAGGGTCGTCGTTTGCGGACTTCCGAGGCACTTCCTTGACGATTCCGTGATCGATTAGTTTTTCCAGATTGTCGTAGAACGTGCCGGGACCGAGCTTGTACTTGCCTTCCGACTGGCGTGCTACCTCTTGCATGATTCCGTAGCCGTGGCGATCTTCGTCAGACAGAGCAAGCAGGATGTAGAAAGTGGCGGGGGACAGCGGGAGTAATCCTTTGTGGTCGTCTTTCATGGTCGCACTCCGATATATCGGAATCCGACTTATTTGTCAAGTCCTACCTAGGGCCTGCGGAGGCCGAAACCTGAAACTCACAATTTATATTCCGGATGCCGATAACAGCACGCGCACCGTATCCTGCGAATACACAGTATCGGATGCGTTTCGTTTCTTTGGTGACCATGACGAATTCTACGGGAACGTCACCGGCGACGAATGGCCGATCTCGATCGCCGAATCGAGCGCACACATCACCCTACCGAGGTAGTTCCGACATCCCCGCAAATGACTTCACGGGCGCTTATTAGTCCGTCGGCCACAACGCCGCCGCAAAGGTTACCGCCGCGGGCGCCGACCTCCGCACCACCACCCCGCTTGCCATGCACGAAGGTCTCACCGTAGTTGTGGCCTTTGCTAAGGGTAGCGTCCGCGATCCGACCGCCTTTTCTCTACTTATTCCCTACCGAAGCAACTGGCCGCCGCCGGAACCGTTTCGAGAAGAAGATGCCCTCCAGGTACAAGAGAGCTTTCCTAGAACGGAAAGAGCGCAGGTAGGAGAAAGTGCACGCCAATCATTGCTCCCGTACTATTACTCCCAAACGGCCACGCGTCCTTTGCAAGTCCTCGGTAGTCCATTGCCCGCTCGATTACGGAGATCGACAAGGGACGGATTGGAGTCGAAAGCCAACTGGGTTCTGGGTCCCACTTCCGCATGGTGCTTCCGATACTCGCTGCGACGACCAGTGCCCAGGGCCAAAACCTGGATTTGCAAGATTTTCAGGCACACTCACCTGAAAGTTCTTTCAGATGACAGTTCTTTCAGGCCTTTTTAAAACAGTTGTTTACAGACGTTCATCGGATCTTAAGCACAATCGAGCCTTAATACCGTCAGCAGCAAGCCTCACTGGCGTTTCTGAAGATCAGGTGCAGGAGTTTCCAGGAAGGCCCGCAGGAAGTGCCTGAGGTTCTGCAGGTGTGAATCAGGGTCAAGGTGGTTACAAGAGATTTCGGTGTCTCACCCCGAATCCCGTAGCGTTCCGCACGACGGACGCGTTGAGCGAGCGGTTTAAAGAGGTCATCAAGTTTTCGGGGACAGAGTATATGTGCTCATTTCTGGAGGTACAATTTTTATGACGAAAATCTTCCGCCTATTCTCGATTCTATTCATGGGCATGGCGATCTTTTTAGTACAAGCGGCCATGGCCCAAACCGGCAAAGGCACGGTGACGGGCCACGTTACGGATCCATCCGGCAGCGTTTTGCAAGGCGCCACAATCGAATTGCAACCGACGGCGATAACGGCAGTTTCCAATCAGCAGGGCAGCTATTTCGTGAACAATCTCGCTCCCGGAACTTATACCGTCACGGTGACCTATGTAGGCTTTAGTCTTTTCACCAAGACGTTCGATATCACCGCCGGACAGACCACCACACTGGATGTGAAGATGGAGGTCTCTTCTCAAAAAGACCAAGTGATCGTGACGGCGCAAGCTGCTTCGGGTGAAGCAGAAGATGTGAACCGGGAAAAGACAGCCGACAATATTTTGCAGGTCATGTCCAGCGAAGTGATTATGTCTTTGCCCAACGCGAATATCGCCGATGCCGTGGGCCGGTTACCCGGCGTGAGCCTGGAGCGCGACGAAGGCGAAGGCAAGTATATTCAGGTGCGCAGCCTTGAACCGCGTCTTACCAATGCCACGATTGACGGCGTAAACGTGCCTTCGCCAGAGCCTGGTGTGCGCGAAATTAAATTCGACGCCATGCCCGCTGATCTCGTGCAATCCGTCGAGGTGAATAAAACACTGCAAGCAAATATGGACGGTGACGGTATCGGAGGTTCCGTTAACATCGTCACCAAAACTGCCGGCGAACGCCCGACCATTGATTTGTTCGGTGGCGGTGGAACCACGCCGATCATGGGGAATCGTAATCTGATGCAGATCGGCGGAACGGTTGGGCAGCGCTTCGGCGCAAACAAGCGTTGGGGCGCGCTCATTGGTGGCTCCTATGACTGGAATGGCCGCGGGATCCATGACATTGAGCCAGTACCCGATGTAGCCACATTGGCAGACGGGTCCACAACTCGCTATTTCGATTCGATCGATATCCGAGACTACCAGTACAGACGCAGCCGGTGGGGCCTGACCGGCAGCCTAGATTACAAATTAGCGGAGGGTTCGGATATCTACGTACGTGGTATTTTTTCCAGTTTTCGCGACTTTGGCGATCGTTGGGATTATGCGCTCACCGACAACACGCCTGGGATTCAGTTGCTAAATTCGAATGGGTGCAGTACGAGTGGAGGCGCGGAAACCTGCGGAGCGGGCGTACCGACCTTCGGTGTCGACAATCGGCCGCCCGTCTTTCAGATTGGAAGCCTTTTGCTAGGTGGGAAACATGTTTTATCGACCACCTGGATTTCGTGGGACGCTTCGGTATCCCGTTCCGCACAAATCCATTCCGGCGGAGATTATGGCGCCTCTTTTGCCACGAACGCCACTTACAACAGCCTGTATCCGAATGGCAGTACTTGCCAATTCAGCCCGGCCCTGACCGTAAGGAAATATATTCCACAGTGGACTCCTAGCTGCTTTACGGAGGCCTACTCATCCGCCAATTATGACTTATCCTTGATCAATCTTTCATACGGGCAGTCTCCGCAGCTAAATTTGCAGTTCACCGGCGCTATAGGCAAGACTTATCACCTCGGTTCGCACCTCTCCACGATTGAGATTGGCGGTAAGTTCCGCAACGCCCATAAGTTCGATAATTCCTACGCTCCCACATGGGCGCCAAACGGGTCGCTGCCGTTGACCATGTTCCTGGGCTCATTTGCGGACAACAACTACTACTCGGGTAACTATAAGTTTGGCCCGCCAGCGTCGACCAGTTGGTCCAAATTGGTCAACAATCTGAACGGTGACCCAACCGGCTATACGCTGCAGCCGGGCACCACAGGGCCCAACGCAGGAAATTTCGACTTAGTGGAAAAGGTGTCCGCTGGGTACGTGATGGACACCATCAATTTCAGCAAGATCCGCATCGTTGGAGGACTGCGCATCGAGGGCACCAATCTCTTTACGGACACTTATACGTGTGATGCCGCCTGTCAGCTTACTTCCACTCAACAGGGTACTGTGTCGCTCAAACTGAATGGGTCCTACGTGAATTTCTTGCCGAGTGGTTCGGTTCGGTATGACCTCGGCCACGATACCGACGTTCGCGTGGTTTATAGTCGTGCTCTTTCCCGCCCCGACCCGCAGGATATTGCCCAAGCCTATAGCGTGACGATCCACCAGCAGCCCTACTCTGAGTCGCTCGGCAACGCCAATCTCAAAGCAGAGAAGGCCAACAACTATGACGTTTTGATGGAACACTACCTGAAGCCTTTCGGCATTATTGAAGGGGGTTTCTTTTACAAGCAGTTGTACCTGCCCATCGTTAGCCAACAAACCTATAGAACGAACTACAGCCCGAATCCAAGTAACCCAGCCCTCTATCCGATCGGCAACTGGATTATCAGTCAAGCAGAGAACGCAGGCAGCGGTTGGCTGGCCGGATTCGAGGTTGCTTATCTTCAGCAATTCACGTCGCTACCCGGAGCGCTCGGAGGCTTGGGCATCTCCGCAAACTACAGCTACACGAATTCGCAGGCATGCGGCTTGCCGGGACGCTCTGACTGCCCCAGACTGTTGCGGCAGGCGCCGAACACCTTCAACATTAGTCCCACCTTTGATCGGGGACGACTTTCTCTTCGCGTGGCTATGACCTACAACGCCGCCAGCATTTACCAATATCAATATCAAGACGGCACGGGGAGCAGCAATCCAGTCAATGGCGGCCCGGGACCAACTCCGGGCGGACTCTATGGCCCTCTCGGGGACAACTATCTGTATGCGCACTTTCAGCTAGACGCACAAGGCAGCTATCGGCTGAAGCGTGGGTTCACATTGATGGTCTATGGGATGAACCTGACGAATGAGGTCTTTGGTTTCTATAACGGTTCATCACAGTACATGGTCCAGCGCGAATACTACGGACCAACGTTTGCGGGGGGCATGCGTTGGTCGCCGACGCACGAGAAGTAAGCCCGTAGCGGAGTCGAACTTCAAGAGTTAGCAGGTCGCTTCTCGAAGACAACAGAAGTTTGCAACACCCAATCGGCGGGTGCGCACATAACTTACAAGCGTGCACACCGGCCATTCCCCTGATTTGCCTGTGTGAAAAAAGTTTCAGGGGAAATTTAGCAAGCGTTTAGCTGCGATTTGTTATTCGAGTTGCGGCTTCAGGAGGGAACATGAAAAAGATTCTGTTCGCGCTGTGCTGTGCGGTTCTATTTCTGGCAGTCGCTAGCGTTGCTGCCGTCAACTACGAGCTTCTGAAAAAGGTCCCCGTGCCCGGGACTGGCGGCTGGGACTACGTCACCGTGGATCCCGGCGCTCGCCGCGTTTATCTCTCCCATTCCACGCAAGTGGATGTGCTCGATGCCGATTCGTTCTCGCTGATCGGCACGATTCTCAATACTCCCGGCGTCCACGGTATCGCGATTGCTCCTGAAGCTGGACGAGGATACATTTCGGCCGGAAAAGCTGACAAAGCAATTGCGTTTGATCTGAAAACTCTCAAACCACTTGGGGAGATTAAGGTCGGGAAAAAACCGGATGCCATCATCTATGAGCCCCTGACCAAGCGCATCTACGTGATGAATGGTGACAGCGACAACATTACTGTGCTCAACGCCGCTGATGGCACCGAGGTTGGCACCATCGCGCTCGGGGGCGGACCTGAATTCGCGGTTTCCGATAGCAAGGGCAATCTCTACGTGAACCTGGAGGAGCAAAACGAAACCCTACACATCGATGTGAATGCCATGATCGTGAAGGACCGTTGGCCGTTAGCGCCGTGCGCCACGCCTACGGCCTTGGCGATGGATACGGACAATCGGAGGCTATTCGTGGGCTGCCGCAGCAAGCACTTCGCTGTGCTCAACGCGGATACCGGGACGCTCGTGTTTACCGCTCCTATCGGCGATCGCGTGGATGCCGGCGCGTTCGACAACAAGACCCGCCTTGTTTATCTCTCGACAGGCGATGGCAAGGTATTCGTTTTTCATCAAGACTCGCCAGACAAATATTCCGTGGCACAAGAAATCACTACCAAGCCCGGCGCCAAGACCATGGGCTATGATCCCAAAACTGGCAACCTGATTGTTCCCACCAGCGAAAACGGCGCTATGCAGGTTCTGGTGCTGTCCCGCAAACCGTGAAAAGCAAGCTGTGAAAGGCTTAACGGTGTTGCTGGCAAACCTTCTCGGAGGTGGCGGGCGTCTGTTCATTCCTCGTGCTTATCATAGTCAGACAGCGAGTAATCGTTAAACTTGCTCGAGAAAGGCCAACCATTATGTTTCGAGACCCGATGAGAATTTCGCTCGTCGCCGTTTTGTCGATGGTCGGCTCTTTGATACTCCTGAGCGTTGTGTGCGTGGCTGCTCAGGACGCTGAGCGCGTTACTCCTATCGTCCAACCGGCCACGCCATTCCCACCGGAGGCGCAATCGGTGGGCGTCAGACAATTTTCTTTCATCGCCTACGGCGACACTCGGGGGAGGCGCGACGGCGTTTCCATTCAGTACGATCATTCGGTCATCGTGGACTCGATGCTGCAGCAAATCAAGAAACTTAACAACACCCCGTACCCAGTACGTTTCGCTTTGCAGTCTGGCGACGCCGTTGCAAAGGGACAGGATGCACACCAATGGAATGTTAGTTTTGTGCCGTTGATTAACCGGCTCACGACTGAGGGCGGAATCCCGTACTTCCTGGCGCCGGGAAATCACGATGTGAGCGCAGCCCTTACTGTAGAAGACGCAAACCGCATTCTCGCGCTGCGAAATTATCTCGATGCCGTTTCCGCCCTGATACCTCCGGATGGGTCGCCCCGTCGGCTGACGGGCTATCCTACGTACTCGTTTGGTTACGGCAATACCTTCGTGATCGGACTGGACGCGAATATCGCTGGCGATGAAAACCAATTTCAATGGGTGAAAGGCCAGCTCGAGGGGCTGGACCGAACTCGCTACGTCAACGTACTCGTCTTTTGCCATCAAGCGCCGTTTTCTTCCGGTCCACACGGCGGCGCTAAGGTGGAGCAGCCGACCGTCGAGCTGCGGACGCGCTATATGCCCCTGTTCCATACGCACCATGTGCGGGCTGTGTTTTCCGGGCACGAGCACTTATTTGAACATTGGGTGGAGCATTACACCGACGCCACTGGAACGCATCGCATGGATCTCGTTGTGTCCGGTGGGGGCGGCGCTCCTATTTATCCATACACCGGCGAACCTGATCTCGATGGCTACCTGAAGGCGAATGATTCGCTCAAAGTCTCGCTTCAGCACTTGGTGAAGCCGGGCAACCAGGATTCGCCGACGCCGTATCACTACCTCATCGTGAAGGTGGATGGAGATAAGCTCGACATGCAGGTGATAGGCGTGGATTGGGGCAAGAACTTCGCGCCGTACCGAAGCAACGAAGTTGAATTGCGGGATCTGTCGACGCACTGAGAAGTCTTCAAAATCGCAATCGGAGCTCGAGCATCACAGTGACGGGAATTTGCTCGGGATTAGTTTGACCGTTAATCATGGTGCCGACCACCATCGTATGCGTTTGCGCTATTGCTTGCTTGCGTTGCGCCCAAGACGATCAGGGCTGGGACCCAGAACGCTTTTCGCATTTCCCGGTGATAACGGCTGAAGTAGTCGATTTGTGGTGAAAAGAAGCTGTGGTCGCACGCCCACCCGCATCGCCGACATGGATAAGCTAGTGTTTGCATCCTCACCGGTGCAACTTTATGGTTCACTTTTTTACGCGAAGTTTCCAGTACCCGTGATTATGTGGTCAGATTTTCATATATATCCAGGATATTGGCGCCATTTTTATGGCGGACATCTCACAAAAGTTCAGAACCGATTGAGAGTGTGCCGTCATCTAATGAAAATGGCGAATTCCGAAACGAAAAAACTCTTAGCTGCTTTGGCAGCGAACTGGCAAGCGGAAATGGAGGGTTTCAATACCTACACTGCACTCGCGAAGGGAGAGATCGATCCCCACAGGCGGAACGCATTACGAGGCTTGGCAGCAGCTGAAAACCAGCATGCCGATTTATGGGCTGGTCGTATTCGTGAGCTTGGAGGCCCAGAACCCTCTTACACCGGAGATTTGTCAGGTAAAGCGGATTCGTTGGCGAATCGAATCGGCGGGGCTGACCTCGCACTTCGTCGTCTGGAAATTGATGAAGCTCGGGACATCGCCAAGTACGGCAAACAGCTCAAACTGCTGGGTGATCAATCCAGTGTTGCCATCTTGCAGGAAGTCATTGCCGATGAACGCGAGCATTACCAGACGTTGGGAAACCTAATTCGTTCACGTGGGGCTCTCCCAGCTCTTCCCTCTGAGCAGGTTCAGGCAGCAATCGATGAGTTGGTTGCAGCACGTGACCAGGGGCACTCACATGCAGCGGGCTGGGTGGGAGATGCGATCTATGGCGTGAACGATGGCCTTGGTTCCATCTTCGGCATCGTATCGGGCGTCTCCGGGGCCACGCTTGGTAACAGCCATTTCGTGCTCATCGCTGGTCTCGCGGGCATGGTTGCGAGTGCTCTTTCGATGGGGTCTGGCGCTTATCTTGCTGCGAAGAGTCAGCGAGAGATTTACGAAGCTGAGTTCGCTAGAGAAAGGGAGGCCGTAGAAGATAACGAAGCTGAAGCCCGAGAACTGCTATCTCTCAGTTACCAAGTTCGCGGCCTACCGGAAGCTGATGCAGCACAGTTCGTCGAGCACCTTGCGAAGGACAAAAACCAACTCATCAGGGCACTCGCACGAGAGCGACTAAATACTAGCGAAGAGGGGCTGAGTAAACCGTTGATCTCCGCGGTCTCCGGAGCGCTCTCGACGGCAGTAGGGGCTTTCATCCCAATTATCCCGTTTTTCTTCATGACGGGAATTCCGGCAGTCGTTGTGGCGGCGATTGTTTCGTTGTTAGCGCACTTCGCTGTTGGCGCTGCGAAATCTCTGATCACCATTCGGTCATGGTGGGGGAGTGGATTCGAGATGACGTGGATCGGCGCGCTAGAAGGAATCGTTACTTATATCATCGGTATGGGTCTAGGGCGAATCGGTGGAGGACAGTAGCGCATCGGAGCAGTCCCTCTTGCAGGCCCAGGATGATGTCTTGATCATGACGCACTCGGAAATAATCCACTTGGACGCTTAACGCGACATCAATCGCCGAAGTCGGCACGGGCCACCACTTCTCCTGTTATGCGACGCTGTTACCCTTCGCGCATTCTCTTGTGCGAGTCATCATTGAACAGCCTTCAGCGCAAACGCTACCGCGACCGTTGTCTGCACTTCAACGGGTTCACCATTCCGCAATGCCGGCTTATACCGCCACTGCTTCACCGCCTTTTCTGCCGACTTCGCCAGACGCGAATCCCCATCGACAACCTTGATACCCCCCACGCTTCCGTCCTTCGAAATCGTCACGTGCAGATGCACCGTACCTTGCAGCCCCCCTCGTTTCCATGAGTCCGGATAATCCGGTTTCACTCGGTGGATCAGAGTTGCTGGCTGTACATCCTGCTCGGCCTTCGGTTGGTCTTGTCCGAAACACACTGACGCTGCCAAACACAGTCCCAACCAAGAAACCCTTGCACAAGAAAGAATCATAACTTCGCTCCTGCTTCGAGGGGATCGTAGCAAGATTATGTCACAAAGGATTTGCACCCCGGCGATTGCGACTTAGCCCTCATCCAAGAAGGTTTAAGATTAGATGCGTCACTTGCCGGGCAGAAACCCGCTTGCCAGAGTTGGGCTCGGCGGATTTGTTGGGTTACCTGTAAACTCGCTCTAGGTACGAACTGACCGTGAGGTCGAGTATGGGTTGGTCAGGAAACGGCAGTCCGCCTCGGCGGTCGAACAACGCGCAAGAACACCCGACGTGGCCGTGGGCGCGAAGATCCACCAAGATGACGGGTTACAATCATAAGATCGGAATATCCACAAAGTCATGAGAAAGGCATGGACTCGATGAGACTTGCAAAGGTGATTTTTGTCGCCGTAGTCTTGGCATTGTTACATTACGGCTCAACGAACGCGGACCCATCGGGCTCTCGGATTGTACCCGCCGCGACCGAATCGGTTGGCGTGTTTCTGGGCCGCTGGGATCTGACATTGAAAGCGCCGGACCGGGAATATCCATCTTGGCTTGAACTCAGTGAGGAAGGTGGTCAACTCCGGGCGAAAATGGTTGGTAGATGGGGAAACGCCCGCCCGCTTCCGAAAGTGTCAATATCGAATGGCCATATCACGTTTGTCTCTCCGAAGGAGGAAGAGGACGCAACAGCGGACATGGTCTTCGAGGGAACGCTCACCGGTAATCAGTTGTCCGGCACCGTCGCAGGCCCGGATGGAGCAATTTGGACTTGGACCGGGCGACGCGCCCCAGCGTTGAAAAGGACCGGAACTGTTCAGTGGGGGAAGCCAATTCCGCTTTTCAATGGGAAATCACTAGCGGGCTGGCGTATGAGTCCGGCGAATTCCAGCAAGGTCTGGAAGGTTGAAGATGGACTACTGATCACGCCCGGTAACGGGCCCGAGCTGATTAATGATAGGAAGTTCGAGGATTTCAAGCTGCACGTCGAATTCAATTGTGCCGAAAACTCAAATAGTGGGATTTACTTGCGCGGCCGGTACGAAGTGCAAGTCGAGACTGACTCCATCGATGAGCCACCGAGCCATCACATGGGAGGCGTTTATGGTTTTCTTGTCCCCTCGCCTGAATTACCTCGAAAGCCCGGCGAATGGCAGACCTACGACATCACGCTGATCGGGCGTATGGTCACCGTGGTCCAGAATGGTCAGACGATTATTGGCAACAAGGAAATCCCCGGCATCACCGGAGGTGCGCTCGACAGCCACGAAGAGCTGCCAGGGCCCATCTACCTCCAGGGCAGCGAAAAAGGCCGCGTCGCTTACCGCAGCATTGTGATCACTCCCGCGGTGAACTAGCAGAGGGAATCAAGTGACGGAACGTGGATCGTAGCTCAAACCGCAATCGTGAGCGTTCGCCAGGTTAGAGACGTGGGTTTTCCTGGCGACTCGCTTGCGGATAGAAAAAGTGAAAACACGACATTGCGAGGCAGAGCACCAGCATCGAGAACATGGTGGCTTCCGGGCCTAGTTTTCCGCCGGTCAACCACGCTGGCCCTTGCAATAAGGAATTCAGCGAAGTTCCCGATGCGGCATAGCCGCCATCGCTGCCCCAAACTCCTGCACCTCAAGAAAAACATGGAAACAAGCTAAAAGTCTAAGTTAAAGAAGATTCTACAGTTATATGTAGAAAGAAAGGGGATTAGAGGTTGGTGTACATTGTATGCGCGGAGGATGAGAGTGACCATCGCTGATCCGCGCCTGTTGCACCGCAAGCCAAGCAAGACATCTCCATTGCCAGTCCCCAACGATCTTTGCCCTTACCCCAAATGCGGTGGCCCGATGTTGGTCAATCTAACGCGTGCCGATTGTCGGCTAACGGAGTAAACGCTCACGGAAGTGGTAGAGGTGGATGGTCGGCATAGATGCGCCGGAGTAAAGTCTCGGGCCATATTGCCAAGGACGCTCCGTTTTTATTGGCCTCCGTTGCGACTTCGTTGTACCGCAGTAACAGTAGCCTCGGATCGAGCAAGCAGTCGGTGAAGATTTTTCTCCCGAAGCGTTTCTCCACCAAAACCGCCATCTCGTAGCCCACCGTGTACCAGGGGCCCTGATCGCCGTAGAAAGTGGAAGCCTTCTCCAGTATCGCGTCGCCCTTTAATTTTCCATCGAGCACTTCATCAAAAAACTGCGTCAAATTCGCTAAATCCTGATTGAAATGCATCAAGTCACTGTCCCAGCGAGCTAGCGCAATCGCATCATCCTCCCAGTGGGGCCGCCGATCTGTTGAGTCTGCAGATGCCAGTACCGCTTCGCCTTCGCCAAACGCGCCCATCCACCGTATCGCTGTCTGAATGGTGTCCGGCAAGACGGCAAATGTTTCCCGCTGCTGCGCCTCGAGGCTAAACAGTCCAATGTGATGGCACTCATGCGTCACTGTGGTCTCGAACTGCGCCTGAGTCTGTTTTTCCAAATAGATGAAAATAGCAGGCTCACCCTGCTCATTGCGCCAAACAAAACTGTTCGTCCTCGGCTTAATCAAAGGAAACACACGCGCCTCGATCACCGCACCCGTGGGCAGCCAGGCAAGTACGCGCTTCCCGAGTGCGGTCATGTTGGCCTGCTCCATCTCGCTCAAAGTCAGCTCCCACTCGGTTGTCCGTGCTTGGGTTTCCGGGAGCTTCATAAATTCCATAAAGTCTTCGTCGGTAAATTTTCGTCCCATTCCCGTTTCGCGAGCTTTCAGCCACTGATAAGGCATGGTTGCAAACAGTTTTTGCCAGTCCGAATCCCCCACCGTTTGGTGGACCTGCTCCTTGTGCAAAATCACCAGAGCTTGTTTGGCCTCTGATGAATCCAAAGTCAACCGCACTTGCGGTTCTTTTGAAACGCTGCTTTGTATGGAGTAGGACGGTACAGCTACAGGCAGAAGTAACATGAACAATTCGAAGAAATGAAAAGCGGCGCCCATCGATCTCCTAAAAGAACTATGTAACATATGACGTTTCTACTCTCGAAGTTTTGTTCCAGTTTGATCCATTAGACGGGGTTCGCGAATGGGAGTTAGCCCTCATCCAAGAAGGCTTAAGATTAGGTGTGTCACATGCCGGGTAAACGCAGGGTCGCCCCTTTGGAGTAGGTTTTGATCGTTCGCATCTCTACCTGATACCAGTAGCACCGTCTTGAATGGTGCCAAGTATATTGGGCTGAACAGCCCACCGGATTTCTTCGACAAAAAGGGAAAGACGGGAAACTGCAACAAGCAGTGCAGGAGCGCATGGTGGCCGGACTGTCCACGCGGAACTATCGGCGAGCCGTAGAAAGTGTTCTGGAAGGCTACAGGATCGAGAAAAGCAGTGTGAGTCGGCAGGGCAATCAGTTGCGCGTGCTGTGCGAGCGACGATTGGAGGATCTGAAACTGGTAGTGCTGATGATCGATGGCATTCACCTTGGTGGCCAGGTGCGCGTGGTGGCCCTTGGGGATCGCGGGCACTGCCAATTCATCACCGGGAAAGTAACCATTGTCGCTAGGAGTTTGGGGAATGGTTTCGGGGGTCGTTGCGATTCCCATCGCACCTGGGACTTACACGGCGAATAAGGGATTTATGCTATGGCACGTTAACAGTATAATTCTTAACACAACAGCTAAGTGCGGAAACAACGCGGGTCAGGACAGGTGGATCCGGGATGTCTGAAGGGCATGCAAGATTTTGGAATTGGGCGCGGTTGGCGAGCTTAATCGGAGTATCCTTTTTGGCTGGGTCGTGGTCTCCGATGTTCCCGCAAGACACTCGACCCACACAAAACTCAACTAGCGACGAAATTCCGTTGCAAGTGATCGTGGTGCGTACTCCGGAAGAGGCTCAGTTGCTGATCGAGCAACTGGAAAAGGGCGCAGATTTTACCAAGCTTGCCAAAGAAAAGTCCATCGATCCAACCTCGGATTCCGAAGGATACATGGGCAGGTTATCGCCAACCGCGCTTCGCAGCGAGTTGAGGGACGCATTGAAGGGCATTGGCCCGGGACAAATCACCCCGATCGTACATCTGCCGAGCGGTTACGCGATCTTGAAAGTGATGGCGACAGACGCAGGCCCGGGAGCGAAGAATCCCGACCCGGCGAAAAACTTCGCCTTGGAGTCCGCGGGAACGATCCGGTATGCACTAGACGTCGATGGACTGAACGAAGCGGACGCCGTGCTCCGCGTTGCTCTAAGGGACGGGAGCTGGCAAACGGATCCGCTCGCCGTCTGCGGCAAACGCAAGGAAACTCTGGCCCTCGCGATTGACCGCCTGAAGACTTTTCTTTCTCCGGAAAACGGCGCGGCGCGGTCGAGCGTCGCTGCCATCGATATTATGCAGACGTATTATGCCCTTGCGCAGCTCTATGCCTACCAGGGAAACATGGAGCCGGCGATCGCGGAGACCAAGGAGGCTTACCGGCTCGCACTGTCTAGCGTCCCATCGGCGATCCCACAAATGGAAGAGACACTCGGCATCCTGTACCTGCACTCCTCCGAGATAGAGAACGACATATATCGGACTCCGGGGGAGCGTGATTTGTTTCCAATGCGTCCCGGCCAGGGATATCAAAAAACAGGCGATTCGGAAAAAGCCATCGAATACCTCCTGAAGTACCTCGAACGTAAACCGGATGATTTGGAAGTGCGGTGGTTACTGAATCTGGCATACATGACGCTGGAGAAATACCCCGCGGGCGTTCCCCAGAAATATCTAATTCCGAAATCGGCGTTCGATTCGAAAGAGGATGTAGGACGGTTTGTGGACGTGGCGACGGAAGCGGGACTGAAATTGTTTTCGAGTGCGGGCGGAGTGGTCGTCGACGATTTCGAGAACAATGGGCTTCTCGACGTCGTCACTTCCGGTTTTGAAAGCTGCGGACCATTACACTATTTCCACAATAATGGAGATGGCACCTTCACCGAACGAACCGAACAGGCGGGTCTTTTGGGACAACCAGGCGCACTCAACATGATCCAAACCGATTACAACAACGACGGCTGCATCGACATTCTATTGTTGCGGGGAGCCTGGGAATTCCCCCAACGTAAGTCTTTGTTGCGCAACAACTGCGACGGGACATTCACGGATGTTACCGTAGCCAGCGGCTTGGGTGTGCCGACCGCTTCGCAGACCGCGGTTTGGGTAGACATCAATAATGACGGACTCCTGGATCTCTTCGTTGGGAATGAAGCCGGGCCCGCGCAGCTTTTTCTAAATAAAGGCGACGGAACATTTGAAGACATTGCACAGACTGCCGGCGTAGCGGGCGACGGGAGAGCGCTCTCGAAAGGCGTGGCGGCCGCCGACTACGACAACGACGGATACGTTGACCTGTATGTCTCGAACCTGAATGGGCCGAACTTTCTCTACCACAACAATCATGACAATACCTTTACCGAAGTGGCCGCAAAGGCCGGCGTCCTCGGAACTAGTAGAGGGTTCGCGACCTGGTTCTTCGACTACGACAACGATGGCCTGCCCGATCTGTTTGTGACCAGCTTCTTCGCATCAATAGACGAAACCCTGAGAACATACCTCGCACTTCCCCACAATGCCGAGACCCTCAGGCTCTACAAGAACATGGGAAATGGCACGTTCCGCGATGTATCCGTCGAAACTGGCCTCAATAAAGTGTTTATGCCCATGGGAGCGAACTTTGGAGACATCGACAACGACGGCTATCTGGACATCTATCTCGGAACGGGCAATCCCTCGTATGCCTCTCTGTTACCAAATGTTCTGTTACGCAATCACGATGGAAAGTATTTTGTGGACGTGACCAGTTCATCGGGTACCGGAGAGCTTCATAAGGGACACGGGGTCGCGTTTGCGGACCTCGCGCGCAATGGCAATGAAGACATCATCGCTGAAATGGGCGGCGCAACGGTTGGAGACAGCCACGTATTGCGCGTGTTCGAAAACCCCGGCCACGGCAACGACTGGATCAACCTGAAGTTAGTGGGCGTGAAGTCAAACCGTGTTGCCATAGGCGCGCGCATCAAGGTGACCGTTGACAATGAGGGCCACGGCACGCGGTCGATTTGTCGCACCGTGGGGAGCGGCGGGTCCTTTGGAGCGTCTCCGCTTGAGCAACACATCGGCTTGGGCAAATCTTCAAGAATTCTGAGTATCGAAGTTTCTTGGCCCGCCAGCAAGACGCAGCAGGTTTTTCGCGACGTACAGAAAAATCAGTTCCTTGAAATCAAAGAATTCGCGGACAAGTACACGGTGTTGGATCGTAAGCCAGTCCGCCTGGGCGGCCCGAAACGCAGCTCGACAAGTTTGAGGGGACAGGAAAACCGGGGCGACTAGCAATAAAACACCGAACCGATAGCTTCAGTGATCGGAGGCAAATCCGGTGAAGCGAGCAATATTTCTGACAACAGCTCTTCTGCTGTCCGCTGTGCACGGCTTCGCGGCGCGGAGCTACCTAGCGCGAGGGCTGGTGTTAAAAGTGGACAAACCGCATAACTCGCTACTCATTTCCTGCGAAAAGATTCCCGATTTTATGGATGCGATGGTGATGCCTTTCGCTGTGCGCGATCCCCAGGAACTGGAAGCGCTGGCCCCCGGCACCATGATCGAATTCACACTTGTGGTCGACGGAGATACCTCCCACATCGAGAAGATTCACGTCCAGAAATATGAGGGCATCGAGCAGGATCCGATCGCCGCACGGCGTTTGAAGCTCATGACTTCGATTGCCAATACGGAATCGGCGCCGCCGCAGATCAAAACCGGAGAAAAGGCGCCGGACTTTTCGCTGATCGACCAGAACCAGCGGAAAGTCTCGCTGTCGCAATTCAAAGGAAAAGTTGTCGCGATTAATTTCACCTATACACATTGCGCTCTGCCCAATTTCTGTTTTCGAAGTGCGAACAATTTCCGCCTTTTGCAGAAGCGATTCAGCAGCCAGCTCGGAAGCAACCTGGTGTTCATAACCATCACATTTGACCCTGTGCATGACACTCCGGAGGTGATGGCCAAATACGGAAAATCTTGGAACGCCGACCCGAAAACGTGGAAGCTCTTGAGCGGACCTCCATCCGACGTTGAGCCAGTGTGCAACCGCTATGGGATTAGTTTTTGGCAGGATGAAGGGTTGATGACGCACTCGCTCCATACGTTCCTCGTCGATAGGCAGGGAAATCTCTCCGCGGACCTCGAAGGAAACGAATACAGCACAGACCAACTTGGCGATCTGGTTCAGACTATGCTCGGCCCTCACAAATAAAGGACATTGTTTTCTGTCGCCACCCTTCCATCCGCACTCTTTGTTGAGCGATTATCGCTCGGTGCAAGTTGGGTGTACTTGATTCAGTAGCTGCTGCTATCTGGTAATCGACATCTTTCCCTGTCGACATCTTTCTCCCTTTTGAAGGAAACTGGGCCAGGACCTAGTCGCCGTCACCTGATCTCGGCGGTCGAGCTCGGCTGTTTGTTGCAATCTTGCCCCGGAGTGATTGGACCTAAGGTCATTGCAGCTGGGGGGTGTTCGGACTTGGAAGCGATGAGGATGAGATTGGAATTGGCGCTCGACCAAACGAGTGGATAAAAGAGATGACCGCCCTAGTTGAAGGCGGCACTTCGATCCTACGTTTTGCGGTTGCTTACGCTTGTATTCAGGGAGAAAAGAGATCCAATGGCTGCGCTCCCCCGAGTCTACTTGTAAGGATTTCAAAGACTAAATTTCAAAGCTTAATTCAACGACAAGACTGCCCAGTTTAGGTCTAATCGATACAACCACTAGAGATCGGTTCTTCTGCGAAAGCATTATTAGACCAAGAGACTGGAGGAGTGTTGCGTTTATCTCTCGCTCCGGCTTCAACGGCAGACGGCAGACAGTTGTGTGGTTAAAGTAAGAAGGGAGGAATCCATTGCACTTAAAACGTGAGCGGACCGGCGTCCTGATGTCACGTGTTGAGCAGGCGGCAGGAGTCAGACTCTTCGTCGAAAGGTAGATCTGGGTCTGGGGGATCGGTTTCAGCGATCGTTGCTATGGGGCGCCCCTCCGCGGGTGGCTCGGGCGCTGGTGGCTCTGGGAGAGCCGGGCTTCTTTCGTTGATGAGGGGCGTTAGCCAGGGACTCTGCAGTGCGGCTAAAGCGAGCTCTTCTGCGAGGTCGTTGTAGAGCGAATCTGCCAACTCCTCTCGTGCTTTGTCCACGTAGTTTTCCCGATGCTTTCTTCGGAGGGATTCAAAGATGAACCGCGCGGTTGTTGCGCCCACCTTTGCCTCGATGAGGTTTCGAGGTTTTCCGGACGTGTAGGACCTGAGTGCGTTGCGGAACGTGAGCAGCGAATCGCCTTGGCGCTCATCGAGGCCTTCGGCAAGTACCTGCACAAACTGCATTTGAAAATTGGATCGATCTTTGAGGTTCTGCTCGAGTTCCGCGAACTGTGCGGTCAGTGTTTCTTTGAGCTTCTTGACATCGGCCGCATTGGAATCCCACAGTTTCTGGACTTCCTTGGCGAGAATCCGCGCGTATTCGTTGCGCATTTGAACAGTGGCTCCGGCCGTAGCGGTTTTTGTCTGTTCGTCGATCATTTTCAGGCTGAATCTGGCAACAAGGACAAACACGCCTGTCAGGATCAATCCCGTGATTCCCACTGTCCACATTTGCGTGTTGAGGACTTTTTGGTAGTAAGACTCGTACTGCTTCTGCGTACGCGTGATGTAGTCCTTTTCCATCACTGCGCTGCTAGCGGCGTTTTCGGCGGCATCGGCGCGCTCCTCGAGCTTCTTGATGCGGTCGTCCTGGGTGGCGCGCGAGGCTTTTTGTGGCTGCTCAGGTCGAAGGGTGGGGCTGAAAAAAGCGAGAAACGCAGCCACAACCAGGATGCGTTGGCGTATGGTAGTCACGGGTCCGACTCCTAGCTGGGCCTCCCACTCTAGTCGCTGGGGGAGATGGTGTCACTGTTTGGAGCCGGGAGCGGTGTCCGAAGGGATACCGGCCGGAAGGGCTAGGCGGTTCGATTTCAAGTCCTTATTAATGCAATTAATGCAGGGTCGAAAATCGTGCCAGTCGGAGATCGCGATCATGCCGTGATGGCTGATGGAGAAGGGCTCGGTTCGATTCGGTAACCAAGCCTACGCAGTTGTCGGATCATTTTTCGGGTACGCTTTTGCTTGGAGGCTTTGGTGACCTCTGCACCTCGTTCTTCGTAGCGGATTCCTCGGTGCACTATCTTCCAGACCAAGCGGCAGAGTTTGTGGGCAATTATTCCAATGGTTTGATTGTGCCCCAGACCCAGCACATAGCGGCCATGGAGAATCTGGAAGATGCTTCCTTTGTGTTTAGCCGCAGCACTGGGAGCTTGATTCAGAATCCGCCGCGCGGGTCCGACTTCATTCCACTCGCCTGGCGTGTTGGTCGGCTCCGCCTTGATGCAGGATTAACTCTGTGGCGCGGCCTTGGGCATCCGTTACGAACGTGATCTGGGCATCGACCACTTTCAAGAAGTAATCCTTATCGCTCTCTGGAAAGATTTCGAATTTTGGTTGATTGGAGGCCTGCTCGAATAGGTGATCCCCGGCGCGGGTGATCATAATCGAGAAATTCGGCGCCAATTGATAGTTGCCGACATAGCCCTCAAATATCTTCGGATCGACTTCGATTTCCTTGTGCTGCTTCGGTTCCGCGGCGGCGCCTTCGACTCGAGGCGCATGCTGATCGCGGCCGCCTTGATGGAGGATCAGCTCGGTCGCCCTTCCCTCACTGTTCGTCACAAACGTAATCTGCGCATTGACGACTTTGGCGAAGAAATCATGATCGCCTTCAGGGAATATTTCGACCTGTCCTTGCCCGGTTGCCTGGGTCATGAAACGATCGCCCTCTCGGGTAATCTTCAGGATGAAGTTCGGCGCCAATTGATAGCTGCCCACGTAGCCGTCGAATATTTTCGGATCAATCTTCACCACCTTGCGCTCTGAAGTGAGCACCACGGTTCCACCCTCAGCTATGGCGTGGAGATCCTCCGCAATCTCCTGCGGCGTTGCCCCGTTCAAGTTAGCGAGCACGATCACCGTGAGCTGGTCGGTGGGGTAATAGGCCAGCATAGTGTTGAAGCCTTCGATTCCACCTCCGTGCTCGATTTGTTCCTGGCCGTTAACGGTGCGTACGCTCAGACCAAATCCGTAGTCGTCTTTGAACGGCGTAGTCATCTTCTTAAGCGACGCAGGTGAAATCAGCTTTCCTCCAAACAAGCCTTGTTCCCAGCGAAGCAGATCTTCAGTTGTCGAATAGAGCCCGCCCGCGGAGAGTGGAATGGTCATATCGATGTAACCCGCATTGACTATTCCGTTTTGGCCCAGCGTGTATCCCGACGCGCGATTCTGAATGACGGCAGAGTTCGAGTCGTAGCCCGAATCCGCCATTCCCAAAGGCTTGAAGATGTTGTCTTGCACAAAGTGCGCGTAACTTTCGCCGCTAATTTTCTCAATTAGGTATCCCAGCAGGACGTATCCCGAATTGCTGTAACTCCATTTCTCCCCCGGCTGGAAATCAAGCGGCTTGTCGCGGAAGCGCGTGACGAGCTCCCCTGGCGTTGCCGAGAAGGGCTCGAGCTTTGCGTAATCGGGGAAGCTTGTGAAGCTCGGTATTCCGGACGTGTGCGTCAACAGGTGGAAGATGGTGATCTTGTCCCACGCCGCCGGGGCGTCCGGCATGTATTTCTTCACTGCATCGTTGGTGCTCAGCTTTCCCCGTTCCTCTAGAAGCAGAATCGACGCCGCTGTGAACTGCTTCGTGATTGATCCCAATCGAAATTTCGTTTTTGGCGAGTCTGGAATGTTCCACTCGAGATTGGCGAAGCCATAGCCCTTATTGAGTAAGACGTCGTTTTCGCGTGCGACGAGGACAGCCCCCATGAACTGTTTGTCTGCAACGAACGATTGAATTACCTGTTCCATGCGGGCGAGGTTCGGCACCGTCGCGGACCTCATATCCGATTGGCGGGAGCCAGCAGACGTGTGCGCATACGCTCGGCTTGAATTTTTCGCGGCCATGAGCAATGTGGCGGAAGCGCATACGAGTACAAAAATCGTTCGTTTCATGGCGCCCTCCGAAATCCAGCCCTAGGGTGAATCCATTGTACTCGTGCCAACGATTTAGAGAGCCGGAGAAGCGGGATGCATCTGGAGCGCTTCTTCATTGTCCCACGTCAGAAACATAGGCCAGCAAGGGCCTGCGCCTTTTCCTGATGCTGTTTTCCTTCGGCCAAGCCGCGCCTCCGCCGTACGCTAGCTTCCATCCATCATCGGAATCCAGCGAACGTCAAGACATCGGCTACAGTTCTTCGCATCCGGTCCCTCTGGAATTCGGATCTGGAGGGAGTCGCTTCTTTGGCATCTGGATTCAAATTAAATTGACACTCTTACGGCATTTTTGGGAGTATCTCGTAGAAAGCTAGGGCTAGTCTTTCGAACGACTTAGCCACGTACCCGGGTTGTAGCGCTGCGTAAAGCTTCCCACTGGAAGCTCCGATTATTTGTCGCCATTCGCTACTGGTCCGGTGGACGCCCACTGCAAGGGGAGGGCACTTTCATTCCGCGCTAAGTCAATGGCCTGCGGTGGGACCGCGAACTTCCACCGACGCAGGAGCGTGCCTTGAAGAAGTTGGGCAAATACGAGGTCCTCGGAGAGCTCGGCCACGGAGCCATGGGCGTGGTGTATCGCGCCCGCGACCCGATTATCAACAGGCTGGTGGCCCTTAAGACCATCACGACCGGAGTGGCGGACGATCCCGCGCTGCTCCAGCGATTTTACCGTGAGGCGCAGTCGGCAGGCGGTCTTCAACACCCGAACATCGTAACCATCTATGACATGGGGGAGGCGGGCGCTCTCCCTTACATCGCGATGGAACTTGTCGAGGGCGAGAATCTCGAACAGTTGATCGCCCGTCGTTCGGCATTTCCCATCACGCTAAAACTCGCCTACGCCATACAGTCCTGTCGCGCCTTTGACTATGCGCACAAACGCGGCATTGTGCACCGCGACATCAAACCCGGCAACATCATGGTTAGCAAGGACGGCACAGTTAAGGTTGTCGATTTCGGGATCGCCCGAGTTTTGGAAACCTCGCGCACACAGACCGGAATGTTGATCGGCACGTTCGCGTACATGTCTCCGGAACAGTATCACGGCGAGCACGCCGACGAACGCTCCGACATCTGGTCTTTCGGAGTCTTGTTTTACGAGCTCCTTACATATCACAAGCCGTTCGCGGGCCCTACTCCGGCGAGCCTCATGCACAACATATGCAATGTGGAACCGGCCCCGCTCAAGGAAGTTTTCCCGGATTGCCCGAAGGAACTGGATACGGTTGTCTTCAAGATGCTGCGGAAATCTCCAGGCGATCGATACCAATCCATGGAAGACGTGTTGTTGGACTTGGAACCGATCTGGAAAACGCTGCAGTCGCAATCCGTCACTGACCTCCTTGAGCAAACCCGTCAGCTATTCGGCGAGAAGCGTTTCGCCGAAGCGCGAGACCTCGCGCGTCAAGCGGTCCAACTCGAGTCTTCCAATCAACAGGCGCGTTCCTTGCTGGAGAAGGCCAATGCGGAGCTTAAGCGAATCCTGAACAGGCCAAAGGCTCAGCAGTTCGTGGAGAAAGGGCAGGCCCTGCTCGGAGAGAGAAAGCTCCAGGAAGCCAGGCTCGCGGCCGAACAGGCCCTGCAGCTCGACTCCAGCTTCACTCCAGCTGAAGAGTTACAGCGTGAGATCCAGAAAGAGCTTGATCGTGTTCGACTGCTTGCCGAATGGCTCGAAGCGGCTCGGCAACACTTGGCCGAGGGACTACCCGAAGAAGCCGAGACTTTGGTGTCCAAAGTATTGGAGGCAGAACCTTCCAACACTCAGGCGCAAGATCTACTCCGCCAGGCTTTGAAGGAAAAGGCAGAGCGCGAGAAAGCTCGTCGGCTCCTTCAAGGCTTACAACGCGCCAGCGAACTGTGGACGCAGCAAAACTACATCGAATCCTTAAAGCTGCTGCAGGAGTTGGGCGAAGAATTCCCGGGCAACGAGGAGGTAAGCCGGCTGCTCGAAACCGTTCGCGATGACCGGATAGAGCAGCAGAAGCGGCAGCGTCTGCAGCAGTCGCGCAATCTCGTCGCTTCCGGCCGCCACGATGAAGCGATTGCGCTGCTCACCGACCTGCAAAAGCAGTTTCCCAAAGACGAGGAAATACCTGATCTTTTGGAAGCGGTATGGAAAGATCAATTGAACCAGCGGCGTCTGCTTGGCCTCGATGAGGCCAGAAATCTTCTGGCGGCGGGACAGTATGACGCTTGTATTACTCTGCTTGCGTCATTAGGCAAGACTTTCCCTGAAGAACAGGAGATTCCCAAACTAGCGGAGACTGCTCAGCAGAACCGCGCCGAGCAATTTCGTCAGCAGAGCATCACCGAAGCCGGCAAGCTTTTGGCCTCTCGTCAATACAGGGAATGCGCGACGTTTCTGGCCAATCTGGAAACGCAGTTCCCTGGCGACAAAGAAATCTTGTCGTTGCAGAAATCTGTTCGAGAAGAACAAGTCGCGCAGGAGAAACAGCAAGGCATGGAGGAAGCACGGAGCTTGCTTGCTGCCCGTCGGTTCGACGATTGTTCTGCCGTCTTGGCAGCTCTGGAGAAGCGCTTTTCTGGCGACGACGCGGTCCTCGCCCTGCAAAACGCAGTGACCGAAGACCGGTTAAAGCAGAAAAAACAGCAGGGTCTGGAGCAGGCCCGGAATTTCCTGGCATCCAAAAACTATGAACAGTCTCTGACCATCTTATCGTCGTTACAGAAAGAGTTCTCCGACGACGGTGAAACTCAAGGGCTTTTGGAATTCACGCGGAAAGAGCAAACGGAGCAGCGCAAACAAGCAGCTCTCGCCCGGGCCCGCAATCTCCTGGCAGCGCGGCATTACTCTGAATCCATCGATCTTTTGACCGAGCTTCAAGCAGAATTTCCCGCCGAGTCGGCCGTCGGCAAACTGCTCGAGTCCGCTCGAAAGGAAGCGACAGAACAACGGCAACGCGATGGTTTCGCCCAGGTCCGCAACCTTATGGCGGCGCGTCACTACACGGAAGCCCTCGCGCGTTTGACTCAGCTCCAAATCGAATTTCCGGGCGATGGTCGGATCGAGAAGTTGTTGGAGTCCGCTCGAAAAGAACAGGCGGAGCAAAAGCTGCGTGATGGGCTCGCGCAGGCTCACAGTCTTCTCGCAACCCGCCACTTTGACGAGTCCATTGAGCTTTTAGGTCAGCTTCAGGCTGTTTTCCCAGGCGAAGGCAAGATCACCGGGCTACTGGCCACCGCGCGCGAAGATCTCGCGGAGCAACAAAGAGAACTGAAGCTTGCGGACGCCAGGAGCCTGCTTGCCGCCCGATCGTTCGCGGAGGCGCTCGCAGTTCTGAACAGCCTTGCCGCCGCTCATCCTAAGGATCCGGCAGTCATCAAATTGCGAGCTCTTGTCCAGTGTGAGCAAGAAAAGCAGGCCAAAGAGGAAAGGCTGCAGCGGGAGCTGGATGCGCTGAAGAAGCTGATGGGCGAGAACCGCTATCCCGAGGTCATCACGCGGACAAAGAGCCTCCTCGCTGAGTTCCCGTCTGAACCCAACTTGGTTCGCCTAGCAGAATTTGCATCGAGCCGGCAGTCGGAGATTGACAAGGCATCATTGCTCAAACAGAAACTGGACGAAGCAAAAAAACTCTTCGACTCGAACCGCTTCGACCTTGCCATGCATGTTCTTCAGAATGCGCTGAAGAATTTCCCCGCAAATGCTGAGCTGCAGAACCTGTATCGGCAATGCGAAGTCCAGCAGAAGAAACTTGCCGTTCGTCAACAGATCGAGCAACGTATCCGGGAGATCAAAGTCAAGATTAACCGGGAAGAACTCAGCGAGGCCGTCGATTTGGCGAAGCAGACGCTGATGACGCTCGGACCGGATACAGACTTGACCCACCTGTTGAATTCTGCGCAGATTGAACTGCAAGCGCGCGAAAAGAAGAGACAACAAGAAACAACGTTCGAAACAATTGGCACTCTAATCGACTCTGGCGATCTGGACGCGGCTAGCCGTACGATTGAAGAGGTTCTTAACTCCCAAACTATAGACTCTTTTGATCCGCGGCTTCAGCGGCTATCAGACCGCATCCGGGAGGAAAGAACTGCAACAACCGCTGAGCCCACAGCCGTTTTGCCTCAGTTCGGCCCTCAGCTTTCGAAAGAGTATGCCTTTCTCCAGGCCACTCCAGCACCGGAGGCTCCGCCGCCCCAGGAGAAGAGTCCGCCCGTTGAGCCAGCAGCTACTACGGCGCAGAATTCGATGAGCGCAACGGCGCTCCCAGAACCAATTGCACCTCGAGAAACGGCAGAACCGGCGCCTGGTGTCCGCCAAGTCACCGATGTGCGGCATACCGCCAAGGCACCCGCCACAAAGGCGGAGCCTTCGATCATTCCTCCTGCCGTTTCGGTCAGCGCTGCGCCCTCCACTTCTGCGGTGGCCTTTCCGAGCGTGGTGCCAGCTCCGCCGAAGCACCAGACCACGTCCACTCCGTTCTGGCGCAAACCGGCAATCCTCGGAATCTTGACGTTTGCGATAATTTCCGCTCTTTGGTTAGGACTCCGCCCAAAGATCGTCACAAAAGTCCCGGCGAATCCGCCGGTCGTAACAACTACTCAAAAGCCTGCACCTCCTCCCGTCGATCCACTGGAAACACAACAGCGCCAAGCCTTGCAAGATGCCAGCAACAAAATCGCAGCAAATGATCTCGATGGAGCCCTGGAAATATTGCAGCCCGCTGCGGCCCTCAACGGTCCGCTTACAACTGAAATTCAGCAAAGAGTGGTCCAGGTCGAAGAGTCCAAAAAGGATGTCAATCTTCGTCAGCTTCGCCAAGGGGAAGAAGTCCTTTGGCAACGAGCGATGCGTCTGGTTGCGGATGGGCGATACGTAGAAGCTCAGAAAGATCTGAAGCAAGTTCTCGCCTTGCCGGCCGGAGGTGTCCGAAGAGACGACGCTCAGCGGTATCTCGACAAGACGATCCCACAACTGAGAATCCAAAACAGTCTAGAGCTCCAGACTCAGCAGAAACTGAATCAAGGAGACTTTCTGTCGGCTCGCCATGCCGCCGATCAACTCAAGCAGAATGGCGGTGATCCGGCGGCGTTGATTGCCAAGATTGATCAGGCAGAACTGGCGCAACTCAAACGGCTGGAGAGCCAATTCGACCAGCTGAAACTGCGGGACGATGACTCTGCGATACAACAGTTGAAAGGATTGCAGACGGAGTTTCAGGCCTTAGCAAGTGACGGCGGCTCCCCGTCCGGCGAAGCACAGACTTACGCCAACAACATCCCTGGGACCATCGCCGACGTTCGCGCTCGCTTGGATAAGAAAGCCGCCGATGTTGCATTTCAACAGATGGTTCAAAGATATCAGCTCGCTGCCTCCACCAACGACAAGAACGCACTCGCCTCTGCCCGCTCTGATTTTCAGTCGGTGATCCAAGGCGGCGGTCCGCATGCGTCTGACGCTCAGAAGTATGTGACCGAACTTAATGACAGGTTAGCCACGTTAAACCAACCTCCTCCGGTCGTCGCCAAGCCTCCCGTGAAGGCCGAGCCTGCTCCGCCTGTTGTTGACCCAGATGCGGCCGTTCGCTCCACGATCCAGCGCTATGCGCAGGCTTTCAATCAACGGGACGCCGACGCGCTGCGCCAAGTTTGGCCAAACATGGGCGCGCTCTACGCCCGTTACAAATCTCTATTCCAGCAAGTCAGTTCTATCACCATGCGCGTGGATATTGAAAACATCCAATTCGGCGCTGACGGAACGACCGCGGTGGTCCATGCTCAGGAATTTCAGGAATCAAAAATGGATGGATACAAATCCGGCCGGAAGCAGACACCAAGAACATTTCAACTGGCCCGGACAAACGGTTCTTGGCTGATAACGGATGTGCAATGATCGCTGGATCTTCGTACAACGTCAAATTCTCTAATTGAACAATCCCCAATAAGCGTATAGACTCGGCCCGGAATGCGGGGAATCCACGCCCGGGACGAGCCGCTGACAGTCCAACACTCGCAAGGCGCCAGGTATATGTTCAAACGCACTTTCATCGGGTCAGTCGTATGTCTCTTATTCTTTGTGGCTCATGCCAATGCGCAGGGGCGGACAAATGAAAACGATTCAGGGCCCGGGTATATTCCTGGCACAATTTGCTGCCGATAACCCGCCATTTAACACGCTCGACGCGATCTGCAGTTGGGCCAAGAATCTAGGTTATTTGGCAGTCCAGATTCCGTCCTGGGATGCCAGGTTGATCGATTTACAGCGCGCCGCTGAGAGCAAGACCTACTGCGATGAAGCTCAAGCAACAGCCGCCCGTCACAATCTTGTTATCTCAGAGCTTTCGACACATCTGCAGGGCCAGCTTGTCGCCTGTCATCCTGCGTACGATAAACTGTTTGACTCATTCGCCCCGGATAGACTGCGCGGCAATCCGAGAGCACGTCAGGCTTGGGCTGTCGAACAGCTGCTCTTGGCAGCTAAGGCTTCGAGGCACCTCGGATTGAACGCGCATGCCACGTTCTCAGGAGCGTTTGCTTGGCCTTACTTCTACCCATGGCCGCAGCGGCCGCCGAATATTATCGAAACGGCGTTCGAAGAACTCGCCAAGCGATGGCTCCCTATCCTAAACGCTTTTGACGATGCGGGAGTGGATCTTTGTTTCGAAATTCATCCAGGTGAGGATCTGCATGATGGCGTGACTTTCGAGATGTTTCTAGATCGATTGCACGGTCATCCTCGCTGTAACCTTCTTTACGATCCCAGCCATTTCATCTTGCAGCAGCTCGACTACTTGCAATTCATCGACCTTTACCATTCCCGGATTAAGATGCTCCATGTGAAGGACGCGGAATTCCGTCCTACCGGCAAGCAGGGTGTTTATGGCGGATACCAACCGTGGTTAAAGCGCGCTGGGCGTTTTCGTTCTCCAGGTGATGGCCAGGTGGACTTTCGGGCTGTCTTCTCAAAACTCACGGAATATAATTTCCCGGGTTGGGCAACCCTAGAATGGGAGTGCTGTATTAAAAGCAGCGAGCAGGGCGCAAGCGAAGGAGCGCCATTCATCCGTCAACATATTATTGCGGCAGCTGCAAATTCGTTCGATGATTTTGCTCGATCGTCCATGAATCAGGAAGCTCTGCGGAACATTCTCGGCCTTTCTGGCGATGCATCTTAGGTATGGTATGTTGGCGTACCCAATTGGTCCGGTGGCGGATTTTCTTCGCACTATGAGAGCTCTTACTTGGACTAGTTTTTTGTCTGACAACTCTTAAAAATGGCGCGGAAGTAAAAAGAAGAATGATTCATTCCTGAGTGCCACGTACCGCATCAAATTTGAATCTCGTGGAACCGCCTGGCGGCCGCGAAGCCAGACGCAACCCTGCTGATTGGTGGCGGCTCGCTTAGCAAGGCTTTCCCCGGGCAAAACTAGGACGAGATTCGGATTCGGGAGAATTATGATGAACGCGCAACTGGTTTCTCTTTCCGGCTTTGACTTGATCAACTCCCCGCGGCTGAACAAGGGAACAGCATTCCCCGATCACGAACGCGACATATTTGACCTGCACGGTCTGTTGCCACCACACATTGGGAATCTCAACGATCAGCTTGAACGCCGGATGCAGGCGTTGACGGGCCAGCCGACCCCATTCAATAAATACACCTTTCTTCGCGACCTTCAAGATACGAATGAGACCCTTTTTTACGCGCTCGTCGTCCGCAATGTTGAACAAATGCTCCCGCTGGTCTACACCCCGACGGTCGGCGAAGGCTGTCAACGTTTCAGCGAGATATGGAGAAAGCCGCGAGGATTGTTTCTCAGCTACCCAAATAGGGACCGTATCACGCAGATTCTGAGTCATCCGCGATACGACGAAGTAAAGTGTATTGTCGTCAGCGACGGAGAAAGAATTCTTGGGTTGGGCGATCAAGGGGCTGGAGGCATGGGCATTCCGATCGGAAAATTGGCGCTTTACACCGCGCTGGGCGGGATTCATCCAGAGAATTGTCTCCCGATCCTGCTGGACGTGGGAACAGACAATGAAGAGAGGTTGAAGAGCCCCATCTACATCGGTTGGCGGCGTCATCGAATTCGAGGCGCCGAGTATGACGCGTTTGTCGATACTTTTGTCCAGAGCGTAAAGAAGCGCTGGTCGCATGTGCTGTTACAGTGGGAGGACTTCGCGGGCTCGAACGCCGCTCGACTCTTGGCCCGCTACAAAGACCAGCTGTGTACTTTCAACGACGACATCCAAGGAACTGCGGCTGTCGCGACGGCGACCGTAATCTCCGCGATGAATGTCACCGGAACGCCTCTCGACAAGCAAAAAGTCGCGGTGCTCGGCTTCGGAAGTGCAGGCGTCGGCATCGCCAATCTCCTGGCTCAGTTCATGATGGACAAGGGTCTGACCGAACAAGAAGCGCGCAGCCGATTTTACGCGATCGATCGATTCGGCTTAATCACGAAAGAGGGTAAAGACGTCCGCCCCGAGCAGTTGCCGTACGCAAAAGAAGAAGGGGAAGTCCGGAGTTGGAGGCAAGCGGATGGACAGATCGGACTGCTCGATGTCATCCGGGAGGCCAAGCCTTCCATTCTTATCGGAGTTTCGGGTCAGCCCGGCTCTTTCACGGAGGCATCCGTGAAGGAAATGGCGAAGCATACGAGCCGCCCAGTGATTTTTCCGCTCTCGAACCCCACTTCACGCAGCGAAGCGACTCCTCAAGACCTGATGGACTGGACAGAAGGGCGTGCTCTGATTGGGACCGGGAGCCCATTTGAGCCCGTGAATATCCCCGGGAGGAAGGTACACGTCACGCAAACCAACAATTCATATATTTTCCCAGGCCTTGCTCTGGGAATCATTGCGTCCAAGGCTAAACGTGTCACCGACAAGATGGTCAAGGCCGCAGCAGAGGAGCTCGTTCGTCAGGTGCCGACACGAAGAGATAAAAGCGCAAGCCTTCTTCCACCAATTTCGGAGGCACGCAAGATCGCTCGTTTGATCGCCACGGCAGTTGGAAAGCAGGCGATCGAGGACGGCCAGTCGCAATTGCCGAACGAGGATGCTTTGCACCCGGGGATTCAGGCAAACACCTGGGAACCCAGCTACGTACCCTATGAACGTAAAACGTAGCCCGACATGAGGGCCACCCGTCAAAGAGTGCTGAAGAGCGGTGCGGCTATGGTCTCAGCCACGCGTCTCGTCCTCCGCGTACAAATTCGTCGTCGTTCAACTCGGGATAGTCGCGATAGACGCGATCAATCTCCTCTTGTTGTCCGGGGCTCAGATTCTCTTGCGGATCCAGGCACCAAATATTCTCGAGCAACCCTTGTCGCCGGAGCACCTCATGTAAGCCGGCGATGCATCCCGCGAACTGGTTTGCCGTATCAAAAAAAGCGGAATTGCAATCGGTTACTTCAACGCTCTTTCTGACTATGGATTGTGGTAGAGGCCGGTCCGAGGTCGCCAATGCGCGGCATTCCGCCAAAAGCTCGACCGCGCGCTTGGTCCACACGGCCCAGTGACCCAGCAGACCTCCAACGATGCGGAGTTCTTTCTGCTTGCTGTTGACCTTAAAATGGAAGGGCGTAACCAGATCCATCACGATATTGTCGTCGTTGCCGGTATAGAGCGCGATATCCCGACCTGATTCCGCGACGGCTCGAACCACATCGAGAGTGTAGTAACGATTAAATGGCGCGATCTTGATTGCTACCACGTTCTCTAGCTCGACGAATCGCTTCCAGAATCGACCGGAGAGGATGCGGCCGCCTACCGCAGGCTGTAGATAAAATCCGATGATCGGCAAGATGTCTGCAATCTCCTTGCAGTGGGCGATAAGCGCTCCGTCATCTAAATCCTTTATAGCGGCCAAGCTAAGAAGCCCGGCGGTGTATTTCAAATCTCGTAGCAGCCGCGCCTCTGCTGCCGCTTGTGCGGTCTTTCCGCAGATCCCTCCGATTCGGATTAGCGGAACACTTCGAGTTCTGTCCGCGCGGTCCATTTCCTCGCTGGCCAAACGTAAGACAGGTTCCAACAAACCGACGCCCGGCTCCCGAATCGCAAACTGTGTTGTGTGTACACCAACAGCCAGGCCGCCCGATCCTGCCGCAATGTAATAGCGTGAGAGCGCCCTTTGCCGCCGCTCATCCAACCGGCGGCGTGCGTCGAGAGCGAGCGGATGCGCTGGAATCACTGTCCCGTTCTTCAACGCTTGATAAATTGTTGGGTCCATATTCTAGATTATCCGTCAGCGTTTTCGCCTTGCAGGCAACTCAAAACTGGCCCGCTCGCTCCTCAAAGTGAGTCGGCTTCGCCAGAGTTGTCCCGTTTTTTTTGACCCATTCCGCGATCCAATCGGTCATCTGCTTCGAACTGATGCGAGGAGGTCCAAAGAGTTGATAGCACTTCTCCGCATTGCTGAGCAGGGCGTCTTTCGATTCCGCTCCCTCGAACCGCACGGACTGGCCTAGTCTTTTCCCGAACTCCTGCGCAATACTTCGCACGCTCAGTAACTCTGGACCCGTGATGTTGATCACATTAGGCGGCGAAGTTGCGCAAGCGAGTGACTCGAGACTCATCGCTGACGCGTCAGCTTGCCATATGGTGTTGAGATAACCCATCGCAAGCGAAACCGACTTCCCCGAGTGAACTCGTTGAGCGATGTCCAGCAGTACACCATACCGAAGCTCGCTCGCGTAATTCAGCCGAAGAACGGTCATTTTTGTAGCGTTGGCCCTACTGAAATACTCGAAAATCCGCTCGCGACCAACGCAACTCATCGCGTACTCCCCCGCGGGGTTCAAGGCATCCTCTTCGCGTGAACCTCCGTTGTGGACTGGAGAAAGTCCATAAACATTCCCTGTCGAGAAGACCGCAATTCTACTGTGCCGGTATCGCTCAGCGACGAGGGCGGGTAAAAAGGCGTTGATGGCCCAAGTGAGCCACTCTTGTCCCGTCGAACCAAATTTCATGCCCGCCATGAAGATGACATTCTCCGCATCGGGGAGCGTCGCAAGGGAACTGCGGTTGAGTAAGTCGGAACGCACAGCTTCGATGCCCCAGGCCCGCAAGTGACTCGCAAGGTCAGCGGAAGAAAATCGCGCGACGCCGATGACACGGCGCTTTACTCCGACGGCGTCAGAGGCCCTCTTCGCCATCCGCGCCAGTGTTGGTCCCATTTTCCCGCCGACGCCCAGAACCAAAATGTCCCCGCTGAGTGCACCCAGGGTGCGAATTGCTCCTTGCGAAGGTTCGCTGAGAACGTCTTCCAGTTGCGATACATCTTCGATGGAGGTCAGATTGCCTGGCATGACAAAATATCTTCTCCGGTCTTTTAGCGACGAACTGCCGCGCGATTGTACTCGAACCGCTTGCAGGCTGCTTTACCGTTTTCGGATTCTGTTGCACAGTTTACAATCCTTCGGGACTTTCTGATGCGCATTCGTGTGATGACTGAAAAAGACGTTTCGGCTGGCCTGCGGCTGAATACACTCTGTGGATGGAATCAGACGGCTGCCGACTGGCTCCGTTTTCTGAAGCAAAGTCCCAACGGCTGCTTCGTTATGAAGCAAGACACAAACGTTGTCGGCACTGCGACCACGATTTCTTACCAGAATCGGTTTGCCTGGATTGGAATGGTTTTGGTCGATCCCGAACGCCGCAAGCAAGGGATTGGAACTCAACTTCTGAATAAAACCATCGAGTATCTGGATCAATGCCATATCTCCACGATGAAGCTGGACGCCACTCCTCAAGGAAAGCCCCTCTATGCCAAACTCGGCTTTGTCAGCGAATACGAAATCGAGCGGTGGATTGTGAAGCGGTCGGCGGCGGATTCTGTCTCACCAACATCACGACGAACACCCGCCGGACTGACTCGGGTCCAGCTTGACCAAATTTGCAAATTGGATAAGGAATTGTTTGGGGCGGATCGCGGCTTCCTGCTCCACTCCCTGCAAGATCAAGCACCGGAATTTACAATGGCCGTTTGGGAACAGGAGTCTGCACAGGGCTACTGTTTCGGCCGCCGTGGTTTGTTCGCGGATCATCTCGGACCGTGGATGTCCACAAGCCGCGCGGTTGCGGAAAAGCTCCTGCACGCATTTCTGACGCAATCCTCCCGCGACACGGTCATTGTGGACTGCTTCCAATCGAATTCCATGACACTCGAATTGCTCAACTCTTGCGGCTTTACCCTTTCTCGGCGTCTCACCCGTATGGTGCGAGGTCCGAACACCCACCCCGGCCGGCCTGATTCGCTTTGCGCAATTCTCGGCCCGGAATTTGGATGAAATCCTCCTGCAAATCGGGGTAAGCTTCGCTTCCACCCGCGAACGAACATAAGGTCGCTATTTAGGAGACGGATGGCTCTCGGTAAATCGAACGCTTCCTCAAATCGCGTCTACTACGGCTGGTGGATCGTTCTCGCGGCTTTCTTGAATCTTTTTTTCGTGGTCGGGATTATCTTTTATGGTTTCCCTGTGTTTTATCCCTACTTCGTCGAATCCCTCGGCTTCACTCGAGCGCAGGTAACTCAGGGGTTTTTTCTCGGATTCCTTTTTGCGGGACTTCCTTTCGGAGTGTTAGCGGGAACGCTCATCGACCGGATCGGCGCTCGTTTCGTGATTCTAGCGGGAGTCGGCCTGGTCGGAATTCCGCTTTTGCTCATGGGAGCCATGAACCGTTTCTGGCAGTTCGAAGTTCTTTGCATTGTGGAAGTGATTGGATACGTCCTGGCTGGCCCGATCGCCAATCAAGTATTGATTGCGCAATGGTTCCAGCGGCGCCGCGGTCAGGCGATGGGATACGCGTATTTGGGTCTCGGTTTGGGCGGCGTAGTCGCGCCAATGTCGATCAACTTCCTGGCGCGAAGCTTAGGGTGGCGTCACGCACTCGAGTTAGTCGGCACGCTTATACTGCTGGTACTCTTTCCCATCGGCATTCTGGTCACGCGCTCCTCACCGCAGGAATCTCGGATTGCTCCCGAAGCGCTCGGAGAAACACCACCATCGCTTGGAGCTTCACCGGCCCTGATGCCACCTTCGGTCGAGGTTTCCAAAGCCGTGCGCTCAGCGCCTTTTTGGCTCATCCTCGCCGGTTCCACTCTGACCATCGGCGCAATCGGCGCGGTGATCCAACATTATATTTTGTTTCTAACGGACGCCGGCTACTCGGCTACCGCTGCGTCAAGGTATTCTACGATTCTGCTGGCAGCAAGCTTGGGAGGCCGGGTAATCGTCGGCCACCTTGCGGACCGTTTTCAGAAGGCGTACATCATGGCTGCCTTCTATTTCTTGATCGGTGTGTCCGTGTTCTTACTCGCCTATCCTCACTCGACTGTCATCTTATGGTCCTTCGCCCTGGTGTTTGGATTTTCGATGGGTGCAGACTACATGCTGATTCCTCTTGTGACTTCCGATTGCTTTGGCACGGCTTCTCTCGGCAAACTTCTCGCGCTCATTATCATGGGATACTCCATTGGCCAATGGGCGTGTCCGTTCCTCGTAGGAAAACTCTTTGACGCGCAGCACAGTTATGACCTGGCGTGGAGACTTGTCGCCGCCGCCGGCATCATCGGCGCTGCCGCGATATACGCTGTACCGCATTTTCTGCGGACTCGCGCCCCTCATGACCATTGAAGCGCCGGACTCGGTGGGTTTGCCGCTAGGGTGCAGTAGGAGCAGGAGTATTCGTCGCGGACTGAATCCGGCGGAATTCCTCCATTTCATGGGCCGCGAGTTCAGTTTTGCCCTGCTTGCGATGGATCCCAGCAAGAGCCAAATAGGCCTGCGCGGCTAGGGGCGTCTCCTTCTCCAACGCGATCACACTCTCGAACGCTTGTTGTGCCGCTGTCGGCTCACCGGACGTGAGCGCTCTGCCCAGGGAATAAAGCGTCTCCGGCATATCTGGATGCAGGCTATCGGAACGCCTGAGTTCCTCGGCGGCCTCTTTCATTTTGCCTTGTTGCAGCAAAGCCTCTCCGAGGCGATAAGCTGCCTCCGCATTCCCTGGTTGCAATTTTGCTTCCAACCGAAATTGTTCTTCGGCTTTCGCCCATGCAGAATTTGCGGCATAAACCTGCCCGAGCTCGAGGTGCAAGCCGGGCAGATCAGGACGCAAAGCCAAAGCTTGCTGGTATTCCTTCACGGCTTCGGGATACAGCTTCATTCCAAAATAGGTTTGACCCTTGGCCTGGTGCCCCCGCGCCGAGTCAGAAAAGGTGGAGAGCAATTTGTCGAGCGATTGAGAAGAAAGTGAAGCCGCCGCGCGGCTCAGGTAATAGAGAAGATCGGGATCTCCAGGAGTTTTGGCGAGAGCCGCTTGCAGATTGGCTACAGCTTCCGTGGGTTGGCCATTTTGCAGCTGCGCAATTCCTAGAGCGCCATATTCATGCGCTATTTCGAGTTGAGGAATTGCGTCGGCAGCGTAGCCCGCGGCCAGCAGCGCGAAGCCAAGCATCTGATGAATGGGAAGAGAATCCGGATTCATCTCGGCGGCGTGTTTGAGGGGCGGAATCGCGGCGGCGTAATCCCCTTTCTTCATGTAAGCGCCGCCCAGGTGATAAAAAACGATGCTGGAGGAAGGAGCCAGGTCAGCGGCTTTGCGAAATGCCGCAATGGCCGCATCGAAGTCGTGGCGCTTCTCCGCTTCAATGCCATCTTGAAGGAAAGCCTGCGCCTCCGGAGGCACGGTGGGCGCTGCCGCCTGCGCTTGAAGCAGTAAGCACACCGCGAGCAAGCACTGCATCATGGCGACGCCGCCTCTTCAATTGTAACGAATTCATCCGCTTTGACATCTTTCAACACCTGGTGAATTCCGGAAGGCCACTTGATCTCGATATTCGCCGACGGTGCGGTTCCGAGACCAAAATGAAGACGCTTATCATTCGAACTAAGATAGCTTCCCGTTGCGGTGGCGAAGCGCACCTGCCCATTCACCTGAACGCGGGCGCCGAAGCCATCTCGGTTGCTACGTTTACCTCGCAGGGTAATCGTCAGCCAATGCAATTTTCCTTCGCGATTCAAGAATAATTGTGGTCGATCGCCAAGAGAAGTCGTGATCACATCCACCCAGCCATCATTGTTCAAATCACCGAATGCCGCGCCGCGACCGGCTACAGGTACATCCGACCCGGCATCGGCCTGAACGAAGTGTCCATTACGATTCATGGCGAGCAATGGAGGATCACGATATCGCAGCGAACTGTCATAGATCTCTACATTGTCGAACACATGCCCCTGAGTGATGAAAGTGTCCTTCCATCCGTCGTTATCAAAATCTTCAAGCCCCACGCCCCAACCCGACGATTTTCCGGAAAGCATGCCGAAACCTGCCTCCAGTTCCTGTGGACTAAATGTGCCGTGTCCATCGTTGTGAAAAACCACGTAGGGCTCGTGAGGAAGCTGCGTGACCAGAAGATCGGGAAGGCCGTCATTATCGTAGTCCTGAAAAGCAACACCCATACCCGACAGCATTTTTCCATCGCTCGTCAGAGCCACTCCCGATTCCAAGGCTCGCTCGCTGAACGTGCCGTTGCCATTGTTGTGGAAAAGAAATTGCTCCGTCACATCATTGGCCACGAAAATGTCCGTGAAGCCGTCTCCGTCGTAATCCGCAAAAGCAACTCCCAATCCATGGCCCTTCTTTGAGGCAATTCCGGAGGGAACGCTAACGTCCTCGAAGGTGCCGTCTCCTCGGTTGTGGTACAAAATGTTTGTAATGGGAGGAAATACTCCCGGAGCGCAATACGTCGGCTTTGCAGAGCCACAGGTCCTGCTGGTTTCCACACTCCAGTCGAGATATCGAGTAACAAAAAGATCCAGTTTCCCATCGTTGTCGTAGTCGAAAAATCCAGCAGAGACGGACCAGCCGCCAGCGGCAACACCGGCCTTCGCGGTAACGTCGGTGAAAGTGCCATCGCCATTATTGTGGTAGAGGATGTTTTTCCCGTAGTTCGTAACGTAAATGTCCGGGAAACCGTCGTTGTCGTAATCACCGACGGCAACGCCCATTCCGTAGTTCGTGTCGCCGGCATTTGCCAGGCCGGCCTGCTCCGTGACATCCGTGAACGACCCGTCCCTATTCTGGCGATAGAGCCGGTTCCAATAGGCAGGATCGTGGCGATCGAAGCTGAACGGGCTGCGCATGGGCTCTCGCACATGACCGCCATTCACGAGGAACACATCGAGCAGGCCATCATTGTTGTAATCCAACAGAGCCACGCCCCCCGGCATGGTTTCAATCAGATATTTCAGTGATGTTGGGGAGTTGCGCAGGACGAAATCGACACCGTTCAAGGAGCTCACTCGGAACACCGGGTCGGATCGCGGCTTTGCATCTTGCGCGAACGAACTCAGTGCGAAAAGAAGCACGAGCAAGCACGCTTTGGCTTTGCGCACATCAGACAATCCAAACGAACGAAAGCTATTTTCTTTCAACGAGCCGTCTCTTCTCCAAGCCGCTCGCAAAGTTTGTCAGTTTCTGTTGCGAATTTCCAGAGCGGTTCCATGTCCTTCGTCGTTGAGATCAAAGGTGAGCATGTGCTTTGACGTGTCGACCGAAGCGTTAGGCCCATTTGGCCGGGCGTTCACGCTGACGTGGCCGGTGGCGGAGTCCCAACCGTAAATTTCAACTCGAATTTGGTTCCACCAAGGACGGAACGAACCCTGGTGCTCACCAACGTGCAGAGAGACGCCTTGCTGTGTAATTTCACAGGAGAAGTTCACGCGCAGGAATTCGCCGCCCGTATAAGCCAAGGTTTTGCCATCGTCGAGGTACAGAGCGCCGTGGCAGTCCTTCCCGGGATAAACGCGCAGCGTCAATGGTCCCTGAGGAGTTTCTTCGGTGCTTTGCGTCAAAGGCTCCAGTGGCACTATCGAGCCTTCCCGGACGTAGACAGGAAGTGTATCGGGCCTCGGCTGAATGGTCGGGTCCACCTGGGTTCCGGATTGATCGGTTGCGCTTTGAATTTTCTCTCCAGTCCAATAGTCGTACCAAATGCCCGGCGGCAACTTTAGGTCGTAGTTGTCCGGCTGCTCCGGGAATGGCGGTGGCGCCACAAGCAAATCGGGACCAAATAGGAATTCGTTTCCGGCATCAAGATCGAGTGGATGAGAGTCGTTGGTGGCATTCGGAAATTCCAGGAAAAGCGGTCGGACGACGGGCACGCCTGTGCGAGATAGTTCTTCCACCGTGGTGTAGAGATAAGGCAAAAGCCGGTAACGTTCTTCGATATAACGCCGGCGAATATTTTCTTGTTCGGTTCCATGAACCCAGACTTCCTTGTCCCCGGAACCCTTGTTGGTATGGTTGCGGTCGATGGGCTGGAACGTAGCGAGCTCCGTCCAGAGCGTGAGCAGCTCCGGTTTTGGAGTACCGATAAAGCCGCCGACATCGGCGCCTGAAAGTCCAAATCCGCTCAGGCCCAGATTCAAAAGCATCGGAGTGGTCAGACGGAGATGATTCCACGAACTCGTGTTGTCGCCCGTCCAGGTTGCTGCATAACGCTGGCCGCCGGCGTAAGAGGCACGCGTCAGCACAAAGGGCCGGAGATGGGGATTCAGTTTGAGCAATCCTTCGTAGGTGGCGCGAGAATTTTCCATGCCGTAAACGTTATGAATTTCCAGGTGAGTGGCGGTCCGCGGCCGGAACCCAGGCTCTTCAATCCGATGCTGCACATTGTCCGGCATCGTAAGAATGGGAGTGCGAAAAACGGAGGGCTCATTCATGTCGTTCCAAAAACCCGCGACGCCTTCAGACAAGAAGCCCTTGTACAAAGAGCCCCACCAAGCCCTTGTGTTTTGTTGCGTGAAATCGGGGAAAACGGAAGGTCCGGGCCAAACCGTCCCGACATAGATGGAGCCATCGGGATTTTTTACAAAATGATCCCCGGCAGTTCCGGAATCATACGGCCCGTACTCCGAATTTGGCAGGTCAGCGATATGCAGGTCGGTGATCACAACGACATGGAAGTTATCGCGCTTGAGATCGGACAACATTTGCTCAAAATGAGGAAACCGTTCCGCGTCCACAGTGAACGGGCGATGTTCCTTCTGAAAGTCGATGTCGAGGTAGAGAACATCCGAGGGGATTTTGTCTTTGCGCAAACGCGAAGCGATTTCGTGAACACGCGATTCCGATTCGTAACTGAAACGCGACTGTTGAAAACCAAGCGACCAAAGAGGTGGCAGCGGCGGCACGCCTGTCAGCCAGGCATAGGTGCGAAGGACTTGCTTCGGATCTGGCCCGTAGAAGACGTAATAATCGATAGGCCCGCCTTCCGCGCCGACCGAATAGAGATTCCGCTCGTCGCTGCCAAAGTCAAAATTCGCGGACCAGGTATTGTCAAGGAAAAAACCCATGGAACGGCCGGCTCGCATGGTGATGAAGAATGGAATGCTTTTGTAAATCGGATCGGTGGATTCCTGAAAGCGGAATGCGTCCGTATTCCAGAGCCGAAAAGACTGGCCGCGGCGGTCCAGCGGCCCGACTTTGTCGCCTAGGCCAAAGTAGTGTTCGTCCTCAGGCATTTTTTTGTAAACGCGAAACTCGCTTCCGTGAGTTTCGATGGGCCATCCGGGAGCGTCCTCCTGCAAAACGTGGCCCTGCAAATCGGTGATCGATAGAGCCAGGGAATGCCGCTCGATACTCACCCGTAGAGTATTCGTGCGAAAACCGAGGGCTTCATCCGAAGTCTCTGAAATGACCTGGATGGATCGCTGCCGAATGGTCTGTGGGACGGCCCATGAGGCGTCCTCCGGCAGCTCTTCACCTACCGATTCGCGGACGCGGAGAACATCGTCGCGCAGCGCAAGGATTTGCAGCAAGATCTTGTCGCTACGAATCTCAATCCCGTTCGAAAGCGCCTTTGCCACAACCGCTTTTTCTCCGCGAGTGGCACCTAGACACGGCTTATTCGTCGCAAGCAGTGTCGCCAGGACGAACAGTACAATCGCGCCACAGCCAGTCTTGCTTTTTCCATCTCGCAGAATTTTCATTTTGGGTGTCCTGGTGCTGCACCACAGCTTGAACTGTTTCCTGGTCCGGCTGCGTCGTGCAGACTACGACCAAACGCATCGAAAGCCTGGCAGGCTGCGCGTTCCTCGACTGAGAATCTTCCTCGTCGCCTGCCAGGCATTTGCTCCCCGGGGTGAGGGGAACGGGCTAGGTTTCGAAAAACTACCAGTAGAATTTTCCCGCAAATTGCAAGCTTCGCGCTGGGTACGCCGCTGTGATGGTTCCGAAGTTAGCGTCGCCAAGATTCGTATCCGGTTCGAAAAAGTTCGGATGGTTGAAAGCGTTGAACAACTCGAAGCGGAATTGGAGTCGCTTGGTCTCGGTCAACTTCCACCATTTTTGTAAGCCCATGTCCCAATTGACAAAACCCGGCGCGCGGAGATTGGACAAGAACCTTGGAGCATCGCCGAATGTGAAGGGCTCGGGTTGAGCGAATGCCGCTGCGTTGATCCAATCGTTGATGGATTGGTTCTGCGGTACCGGGCTAACCCCCGGCACGATGTTCGGGCGCTGGTTGAAGCCGAAACCAGCGGTGTTGTTAGAGGCTGGATTGATGGAAAGAGGCAGTCCTGAGTGCACGGTCAGGATGCCGGTCCATTGCCATCCACCGAGGACGGCGTCCACGGGGCGGCTCAAGTCCGCGCCAAATTTTTTGCCTCTGCCAAAAGGCAATTCATAGCTGTGATTAACGACAAGACTGTGGGTGAGGTCGCTGGCATCGACAGAGCGCTCGGCGGCCAGATCGTACGAATTTCGAACCGAGCTCCCACTTCCGGGAAAGGCCCAGCCCGAAGCGCCTTGCACGTTGTCCATGAACTTGGAGTAGGTGTAGGAAACGTTGAGTTGCAATCCGGAATGCCAACGATGCGTGTAGGTAGCCTGCAAGGCGTTATACGTCGATGTGCCCGCCGCAGGCGGCGCTTCGGTGACGCTGCAATATTCCGGGTAGGGCCGCAGCAATTGACCGTACACGATTGTCGGCTCGTTCAATCCGCATCCGCTTGAACTGATGTGGCCATAGAAGGGGTTGGTCACCATCTGGTTCAATTGATTGCCCAAGGCTTGGTCTTTGGCCGGAAGCTCGTTCCATTCGAGATACTGCGCCAGGACGTGAACGCCATGATTGCCGACATAACTCAGGTCGAATAAGTCGTTGTTGGTGAACGCGTACTCCACGCCCATCATCCACTGCTGCACATAAGGAGAATCGCGGTTCGGGTTTACAACTGGGTTTAACCCAAAGCCGACATCGGTAAGACCACCCAACGAGTTACCGGTGGCCGGGACTTGCGCAGGAAATGCACTTGGCAGAGCCAACGCGGCATTTCCGCTGAGAGTGGACGACGGATTCAAACCATTGTTCAAGCTGGTGACCCAAGGAGTTGATTGAGAATAACCGATGTTGGGACCCTGACCGTAATAGCTCGGGACATAGAAAATGCCGTAGCCGCCACGCAAAACGATTTTGTCTCGGACTTGGTAAGCGGCGCCGATGCGCGGAGCAAAGTTTTTATACGAGGTTTGGTAAAGTCCGCTGTTTCCACCGGAATTAAAAACGAGCATACCGGGGACGTTGAACCCGACGGCGGTACTGATGGGATTTACAGCGGTAAAGTCGAAATACTGTTGCGCGTCATGACGTTCCGTGGGAGCCGTCTGGATCTCGTAGCGCAAGCCTAGATTCAGAGTAAGTCTGCTCGTGGCTTTCCAATTGTCCTGCAGATACCATCCGAGCAGGTGCTTGTCCGTAGCCGGAAACGCGTTGACGCCGGTTTGATCCTGGCCGCTGCCCACGCCGAGCAGAAACGAAGCAAACCCGTTGCCGGTGCCGGTGGTCTCAAGCTGCGGATTTGGTCCGGCAGTCGAAGTTGTTTGAAATTGCAGAACCGTATTGGCGTAGTGGCCACCGTCAATCCGAGCCCACACGTCCATGAAACCAAATCCCAGTGTGTGCCTGCCCATCGCCTTCGTGAAATCGACGGAACTGGTCCAGATTGTTTGTGGAACGATGTAGTTGTCTAATCCCGCCTGCGCGCCGAGCGGCGAATAGCTTTGCGGCTGGATCTCGGGAAACGACGGTGCAATGGAATTGATGAACGAAGGCAATCCAAGACTCGAGGACTGGAAGCCGAAGCTTTGCGTGACAGACTGCTCGACATGTCGGTTCACGCCAAAGTTCAAACTCATCGCAAAAGTCGGGCTGAAAATGTGGTTATAACCTGCGTTAACGCTGTACCGGTTGTTGGGAGCGACGACACCCGGCCCCCCGGGATCATCTGCGCCGTAATAGGTAGGATAGTTGATTTTCGACTGGTATTTTTGCGACCAGCGCACATTTAGCCGATCGTTTTCGGAGAAGTTATGGTCGATACGTCCGGAATATTCGTTGGAATGTGCTTCCGCTGCAGAGGCATTCAAAAAGTTGTTCACCAGATTGCTGTTCGACGGCGACGGCCAGTACTTTCCCGTCGCAATCCCTTCCGCAAGTTTGTCGAGCAAACTTGCGGGGATAATGTTTCCAGGGAACGGATCGCGAATGTATCCGGAACTGGCCGCGACCAATCCGGTCATCGGATCGACCACGCCCGCGGTAATTTGTCGCGTGCTAAAGGGGTTGTAAATGGCTCCGCTAACGATGGGTCTTCCCAAGGCGTCGACTTGCCCGGTCGGACCACCCAAAAGTGCGGAGAAATCTCCGGTTCTTTCTGCCTCCGTGGGCATCGTGCCGACAAATGTTGCCGGCGTGGCCTGGCGTAGCCCTTCGTAATACGCGAAGAAGAATGTTTTGTCCTTGCGAATTGGTCCGCCCACCGTCGCGCCAAACTGATTGCGATGAAAGTTCGGCTGGGCGCCACTGTTGAAGAAATACCGCGCATCCGCGTTGCTGTTCCGATAGAACTCGTATACATCGCCGTGAAATTCGTTGGAGCCGGATTTCGTAACGACATTGATCACATTGCCGCTACTGAAACCATACTGAGCGGTAAAGGCGTTCGTCTGAATCTTAAACTCCTGGACGTCGTCGACGGACGGAACATAAACCACCCCGCCCCAATCCAGGCGCGTATCCCAGGTTCCATCGAGCAGGTACTCCGCCGTGTCGAAGAAAGTACCGCCGAAATTCAGGAACGAAATATCTTGGTCCGCGCTCCCGGAAATTCCGGGCGCACCTACGATCTGCTCTTCCGCCGCGTTGCTGACCGACGAATTTAGCTCCGCCAAGCTGATAATGTTGCGAAGGTTCAAGGGAAGATCGGTCACCTGCTTCGCGCTGACGTCCGACGAAATATTCGCGTTGTCCGCGTTCAAAAGCGGCGCTTGCGATGTGACTTCAATATTTTCAGTAACAGCACCGACACTCAAAGTGATCCGCTGTTCCGCTACCTGCCCCGCTCCGAGGGTGATTCCATCTTGTTTGTAGCGCTTGAATCCTCCCGCTTCGACCTCCAGGGAATAGGTTGCCGGGGGCAACAGGGTGAACGTGTAAAGGCCGCTGTCCCCGGTGGTGAATGTGCGGGAGAAGGCACGCTCAGGGTTGCTGAGCGTCAGTTTCGCGCCACTAATCGATTGCCCGGTGGGATCAAGAACACTGCCGCTCAGCGTTGCCGTGATCGCCTGAGACTGACCACAAAGCTGGGTCCTCCCGAAAATCAGCAGCACGAAAACAGCTAACAAGAAACGCAGCTTCCAAAAACCTGGTTTGCCTGACATAAGGACACCCCTCCTGAAATCCGCTAAAGGCTTTACGCCAAACCCCAACACACCCGGTTGAAAACCAGCGCCTGCAGCCCACGGGCGTTTCGAAGCCCTTGGAACTCTGCTGGCAATCGAAACTACTGTGAACACATATAGAAAAATTTCATGGACGCGCGCAAGGGTTTGCTCGTTAAACAACCGGGATAAGAAAGATAAGAGCTCCGAGCTCGTTTATCACTATTGTTTGCAAGAATTTGCGGCACGAGATCGGGACAGATAAGAGCAGCTCCCTTCAGTCTTTTACCTTGCAGGCGCTCGCATGCCACTGTACCATCGGATGAAACAGGGTCCTCGAACTCGATACCCCGTGCTCCGTTTCGCGGTGCAGCGACGCTTGTCACTCGGGTAAAGCAGTGGGGCAACTTTGCTACCAGAGCAGGTAACGGAAAGCCGGGCGCCTTCAAGCGAAGTCGAAAAGAGCGCCGTTCAAGAACAACTCGAAAGGCTCCTGGCCTCGTCTCTGTTCAATTCCAGCAAGAGATACCCAAGTTTTCTGAGGCTCGTCGTGGCCAGAGTCCTCGCTGGCCAGACGGACCAACTCAAAGAGCGCATTCTCGGTGTGGAAATCTTCGGCCGGGCCGCTGACTATGATACAAACACCGACCCGATTGTCCGCGTCACCGCGGCGGAAATTCGTAAGCGCATCGAGCTTTACTATCAGGACCCCAAGCACAGCCCGGAGATCCGAATCTATCTACCGTCTGGCTCCTACGCGCCGCAGTTTTCCTGGCCCGGCCATCCGTTTGGTACCAATACGGTCTCCTTGCCACTGGAAGTAGCCCGGCAGCCTCAGGAAGCGACGCTGGCAAAGGTTGCAACGACTCCGATGGCTCCCTACTCGCCCACACCAGAACGGACTCTCTGGAAGCAGTGGCGAACCTCATTTTCGCTGGGCCTGCTGGCGGTTGGGATCGCCGCGGCAGCAATCTGGTTCCTTTCCCGGCCGCCGGCGCTTAAACAGTTTTGGGAACCGTTTGTGAAATCCCGCGAGCCGGTACTGTTTTGCATTGCCGATCAGAATCAGTATTCGACCATCCGCCTGCGCGACGCTGCGGACCCACAGCGTGAAATCACTCTGTCAGACACCATGGTCGCCATCATTATTGATGACGTGAGCCCGCTCGTAAATGTTGCCGGAATGCTTCGCACCTACGGAAAAACCTACCGGGTACTGGGAGAATCAACGACAACTCTCGAAGATCTGCGTCGCGGTCCTTCCGTGTTTATCGGCGCCTTCGACAACAGTTGGACTTTGCGTCTAACCTCCCCTCTGCGTTTCCATTTCGCGAACGATCCCCAGATGACCCGCCTCTGGATCGAGGACCGCGCAAACCCCAGCAAGCGCGACTGGGTGCTGGAGCGCTCTCAACAAATCCAGACCGGGGTGTACAAAGACTACGCCATCGTAGCGCGCCTTGTGGATCCCAATACAGATCAATTCGTAGTGGTAGCCGCGGGTATCAGCCGAGGGGGAACCGTGGCCGCCGGTGAATTTCTCGTCGACGACCATCATATGGAAGAGATGCTGGCGCAAGTTCCACGCGACTGGAAACGCAAGAACCTCGAGATTGTTCTTGAAACTCAGGTGATTCAGGGCCGCTCGGGTCCGCCGCGCATCAGTGCGGTTCATGTCTGGTAGTTTGCCAATCACATCGCCGGCAAGTATTTGACGGTTATTTTTGCATTCCATAGACTCTATCCTTGCGGAACAATACGGACGTGTGCTTCGATGTTCATCCCGTTTGCCGATCTTGAAGGCGACCCGGCCGTCCATGGCTTCCTCCACTCACCCTCGGTGCTGGGTGAAGACTGCGTGGTGCTCACTCATGGTGCGGGCGCGAACTGCCAGTCAAAACTATTGGTAGAAATATCCGATGAACTCGCGGCCTCTGGATTTACGGTTTTGCGCTTCGACTTGCCATTTCGACGCGCTCGCCCTTACGGTCCGCCACCCTTCGGCAGCGCGGCCAAGGATCGCGACGGTTTGCGCCGCGCCGTCGCGGTCATGCGAAACAGAAGAAACGGGAGGATTTTTCTGGGGGGACATTCATACGGCGGGCGTCAAGCTTCGATGTTGATCTCGGAAGAGCCGCAAGTGGCGGATGGATTATTTCTGCTTTCTTACCCACTGCATCCACCACGAAAACCTGACGAGCTTCGTACGAAACATTTCCCCAAGGTGGACAAGCCCGCTTTCTTCGCTCACGGCACTCGAGATTCCTTCGGCACGATTACCGAAGTGAAATCAGCCTTGGAACTGATTCCCGCTGCCCACGCTCTGTTTGAGTTAAAAGGGGCAGGCCATGATCTCCTTTTCAAAACCTCGGGAAGTGAATCGCTCGCTGAATTGGTCCGTGAATTCAAGAAATTCCAGAATAAAGTCGTCCCGTGACAATCGGGTACGAAGCATTGCTTACAGATTTCGCGCAAACGCGAAACGCTCTATCCTGCATAAACACTAGTGCCATAACGTTTCGGCACTTATCGCGAATGGCTTTGTCCTTAACTTTAATTCTGCTAAAATTGCCGGCCTAATGACTCCCGCCTCGGTTCAAAATAACAACCGGCTCGTAGTTTTTGGCGAATTTTTCGTCGACTTGGTGTTCTTTGATCTTCCGAGGGTTCCTCAATTGGGCGAAGAGGTGAAAACCACGAGTTTCGGAATGTTTCCAGGAGGCGGCGTTGCAACCACCGCCTTGGTCGCCTCTCATCTCGGCACTCCCACGAAAATCGTCACAAGAGTCGGCCGCGATATGCACGCCAGTCCGGTTTGGCAGAAGCTAGCGCAAAGCGGCATTTCGCTGGATGGTTGTGCGTTCGAACCCAATTTGCCCACGGCCGTAACCGTTTGCGCCGCGTTCGATGGCGATCGCATGCTGATTACCCACGACACCATCAATCGAAATCTGGAAAAACTTCTCGTGCGGGCGACAACGCAAAAGCAACTGCGGTCTGCGAAGCATTTGCATTTGGCGTGTTCTCTCTGGCCAATTCACAAATGGGTGCCGGTGGTTCGCAAGCTGCGGCGCCTAGGCCTGACCCTTTCTGCCGACATCGGATGGAATCCAGAAGCTCTCCAGTCGCCGCAATTACCTTCGCTGGTGCGACATTTCGAATTTGTGCTGCCAAATGAAGCAGAAGCAAAAGCAATGACCGGAGAGCGATCCGTGGATGCGGCCGCGCGAAAATTGGCACGCTGGGTCCGCATGCCTGTGGTCAAGCTCGGCCAAGCTGGTTCTTTGACCGTTCGCGATGGAAAGATTCGGCGGATAGGATCCATTCGCGTCCGCGCGGTGGATGCAACCGGTTCCGGTGACGCCTTCAACGGCGGCTTTCTACACGGCTACCTCGCCGGCTGGCCACTGGAAGAATGCATGCGCGCGGGTAACGTCTGCGGCGCGCTTGCCGCAAGCCAGGCGGGCGGATCCTCTTCGATACCTACGCCGAAAAAGCTTCAGGATTGGATGAAGACACTTCATTAAATTTCACCCACGAGGACAGCGACGCATTATGAAAATTACTCTGATCGGAGCCGCCGGGGTAAGGACACCGCTTCTGGTCCACGGCCTTGCGGGCGCCGGCGACCGTTTGCATCTCGATGAGCTGGCCTTTTGGGACATAGATGCGGAGCGGCTGAACGCCATGACAAGAGTCTCTGAGGCCATGGGCAAACGGAGCGGGCTGCGTGCGCGCCTAAAATCATTTTCTACTCCGGAAGAAGCGCTGGAGGGCGCGGAGTTTGTAATCACCAGCATTCGCGTAGGTGGTATCGCCGCGCGAGTAAAGGACGAAACTATCGCGCTTGCGCATGGTCTTGTGGGCCAGGAAACCGTCGGTGCCGGCGGATTCGCTTGCGGGATGCGCAATCTGGCGGCGATGCTGGAGTACGCACAACTGATCGAAAGAGTGGCTCGACGCGCGACCGTCATTAACTTCACAAATCCTGTGGGGATCATTTCGCAGGGCCTTCTGAATCATTCGCAGATCAATGTCCTTGGTGTGTGCGATACGCCGTTGGAAACTTTCGAAGCGATCGCCCACGCGCTAGGACGGAATCCATTCCAGTTGCAGTTCGATTACCTCGGCCTGAATCACTTGGGATGGGTTCGATCTATTCGTGATCAGGCAGGCGCAGAATTGCTGCCCAATGTCCTGTCGTCCCGAGAAATCATTCAGAGATGCTACCGGCATGGTCTTTTTCCCTCGGAGTTCATTCAGCGACTCGGACTTCTACCCACCGAGTATCTCTACTTTTATTATTTCCCTCAGGCAGCTTATAAGAATACGGAAAAGAGCGGGCAATCCCGTGGCCAGGCCATCGCTGCCATGAACACGCGCCTGTTCGAAAAGCTGGCTCAAGCTCCTGAAACGGATTTGGCGGACATTTATGAGAACTATCTGCGTGAACGAAACGCTTCTTACTTCAGCATCGAGGCGACGGCCGGCGAAAAACGCCGAGAGAATCAGGAACTATATTCGGAATTCTCCGGATACGAGCGCATCGCTTTGCTCCTCCTGCAGGCGCTCCACTCGGACAAGCCATCCACAATTCCTCTTACCGTTCGCAATTCCGGGGCGCTCAAAGATCTTGCGCCCAACGATGCCGTCGAGCTTCCCTGCCAGGTTTCATCCAAAGGGGCCCAGGTGCTTCCCGTTGGCTACGCGCCCGAAGCGGTGCGTCCTTTGTTACTGCAGGTTAAGGAATATGAGCGCCTCACGGTCCGAGCCTCGGTCGAACGCTCTCGCGAGGTTGCGCTCGCCGCGCTCGTAAAGAATCCACTCGTCGCCCGGCCTGAAATAGCGCAGGAAGTGCTAAAAGAATATGTTCATGTTTTCGGGCAACAAATGAGGTTACAAGCGGCGTAAGTCTTTACTCACTCAGCCAAACACGGCAAAAAGAAATCGGCCGGCAATACTTAACCAGGTCGCACTTTGCTTGCCACGCCATTCACGTGGACCCGGCCTCCGTCCTTCGCGCTTCGATAGCAAGCCTCGATAAGCTGCACGACTTGATAGCCATCTTCCGCGGAAACCGGTACAGGAGATTTCCCCTCAAGGGCATCGACAAACAAGTGGTCCTCCTCGATGTAACCCCATTGCTCGTGCATTCCCGTAAGAGAAAAATCATAGGTCGTGGTCTTGGATTCCAAGCCGTTCGTGAATGAAATGCTTTCCATTTCAAAGGTTTCATAAGTCGAATGCATTCCGTAAACCTCAAAGCGCTCGAACGGAAAGTGCCAACTCGCGTGGGCATAAGTTTTCATTGTCGCCTGCAAGCCGGACTGAAAGTTCAGCATGATGGAAAAATCATCCAATTCTCCATGCTCGTGAGCCCGGGCGGCCACTTGAACCCATTCCACTTTCCCAAAAAAGAAAGTCATCAGATCGAACATGTGGACTGGAGTTTCATACAGAAAGCCCCCCGTTAAATCGGCATTCCACACCCAGGGCGGATTCACCAGCTCTCCTCGATTCATCTTGGCGTGAACGGAAAGAGGGCGCAGTTCGTTTTTCTCGATCGCCCTCTTCAGAATCTTATAAACCGGCGCGAATCGACGGTTGTGGCCTACTTGATAGATCAGGCCGGAGCGGGCAGCTCGGTCCCGCAATCTCGTGGCCGATTCCAAATTCAACGCGAAAGGCTTCTCGCAAAAAACATGCTTGCGGGCGTTCAAAACCTGTGTCGCTACCTCTTCGTGCGTGGTATTCGGCGTACAAACAAAAACAGCGTCGCTCTGCTCGAGGAGTTCTTCGAGCGAATTGGCGGCGCGGCCCGCGAATCGGGCCGCCAACCCTTGCGAGCGAGACCTTTCTACATCGAAAAAGCCTTCGATTTTGACACGCGCGTCTTTCGCCAAAATAGCGGCATGAATCCCGGCGACACCTCCTGCTCCCACAATTCCGACCCTGTGTGACATTCCCAGTTTCTCCTTCACTTCCCAAGGTCCCGTTTACCCAGCCACACGCATGGCGGCAACTCCTTCACTGTGCTCGGGGCGATAGAGGTCTCTGGTCCTGTTTTCAATTGCCGCGACATCGCTGGCTCTTCCTCTAGGAACCACTTTCTGCCTTCAGTCGGTGAACTAGAGCCGTCAAGATCGCGTTGCAAGGTGTCGCTCTGGCAGATTGCAGTACCGGCACGAGCCGTCCGAGGGCAAGTTCCTCGGGACAGAACTCATGAAAAAAGGAGGGAGCGTCCTAGCCGCTCCCATCCACTAGAAATACAGTTTCAGTGCCAGCTGGATCTCTCTTGGATCGCCCGGTCCTCCCGAATCCGTCCCCAAAATCGGGGCAATCGTGTTGGAGACCTTTCCAAATGAACCTGGCGAAGCGATATTCGCGCTTGGGTTTGCGAAGTTCGGATGGTTGAAGGCATTAAAGAACTCCGCCCGGAATTGCAGTTGCCATCTTTCCGTGAACTTGAACATTTTGAACAAGCTCAGATCCCACATCTGAATTCCCGGTCCATAGAACTTGAACGGAGCACACGTTCCGAACTGTCCCGGGCCGGGTTGCGCAAACGCGTCCGGGTTGATGATGAAACCAGACGTGGTGTAAAGGCTGTGATTCCCCGTCGCGCCGGCAAATGGATTGCCGATGCAATCTGCATAGACTTGGTGATTGAATCCCAACAACCCATCATTCGCAGCCGTTACACTGAAAGGACTTCCGGTCTGCAAGGTTACGATCCCGTTGAATTGCCAGTCGCCCAGCCAACGAGTGACCGCGCCCTGATCGGAGAGCCAACGTTTTCCCTGACCAAAGGGCAACTGCCACAGGAAATTCCCAATGAATCGGCTGCGAATGTCGAGGTCCGAATTGCTCATTTCCGCGGCGTAGTTATAGGAATTTTGGGGTAGCGGCGTGGCCGTCAGGTTATCGGCGTAGTTGGCCAGCCCATGGCTGAACGTGTAGCCCAAGTTGAAGGTCAGGTCTTTCGACATTCTGCGTCGCAACGAAAGCTCCAGAGCGTTGTAGTTTGAATTCCCGTCATTGGTAGCCGTCTCGAGGAAGGCGTGCTGGCCGGTGGTAGCGCAGGCTCCCGCGACGCCGGTCGAAGTGTCAATGTTTGTAACAGTGTTGAGGTTTGCGTAGGGATACAGAAGAATCGGGCATCCGTCGTCGAATCCCGTGACGTGCGGCATGTTGTAATCGCGGAGGCGATTCATCTTACGTCCCCAATTGCCGACATAGCTCGCCGAAGCCACCGTGTCGTTCGAGACTTGGTACTCCAGCCCGAAGCTCGTCTGTTCCACATAGCTGGTGCGCTGATTCGGGTCTTGCGCGCGGAGCTGAAGACTAGTTAAGTCCACTCCAGAATTAATAATGCTGTCATACGGGAACCCGTCCTTCAGCTGAAAGACGGTGCTAGCCCCGCTTTGATTCAGTTGGGTATCCAAAAGGAATGGAGGGTTCAACTGCAGCATAGCCTCGGATCCAATCCGGTTGTCATGCTGGTAGAAAACTCCGTAACCGCCTCGCCACACGAGGCGATTCGTCATTTGGTACGCGAAGCCGAGACGCGGAGCAAAGTTGTTCAGGTCGGGATGAATGAGCGACCGGCTGTACCAGCCGGACGCATTGCTCGCGGCAGTGATCAATCCGCCGCCGTTTGCCGGTGTGAAGTTTGTCGTGTCGTTGCTCCTGTCCATGAGCGGAGCGAACAGTTCATAGCGCAGACCGTAAGTGAGCGTGAATTTCGGCGTCAGCCTCCACGTATCCATCGCATAGAACGAATGCCCCGGCTGATAGTAGTGAACGACGTGCGGCGTCGTGAAATGGACGCCATCCACGTCGCCAAGCAGGAAATCGGGCACGCCAAACCTGCCACCTGCGGTGTAGACGCCGTCGGTTTGCAACTCGCCTTGCGGCGCACGAATATCAAGGAAATTGTCGGTGCGTTTCAGATATTGATAGCCGAACTTGAAGCTGTGGTTGCCCTTCAACCAGCTCAGATTCTCAATAATGTTCCAGGCTTGCGCAACTTGGTACTGCGGCCGCCACGGAGACGTTCCAATGCGCGTCAGGCCATTGATCTCGATGGGCGGCAATCCGGCGGTACCCGGACCATCGGGAATGCCGGTCAACCCAATAAGCGCTTCTGCTTGCGAAGTGCCTAATGCTATGCCGATAGGATCGCTGTGCGCAAAATCGCGATTCCAGCCAAAACGCGCATCATTTATCAGCGTCGGGGAGAGAGTGTGCGTCCAACCCAATGACAGCAACTGATCATGCAGGCGGTATTGTGTAGCAAAGTTGCCGTTGCCCACGACAGGATTTGAGGTCCACAAAGGATCCTCACGGCTGAGATGTCGATAACTGTAGCTGCCATAGATCTGGTTACTTGAATTCAGGTTGTAATCGATGCGCCCGTCGGTGGAATAAACGTCGTTGGGAACGGGTGTAGAAAAGATGTAATTCGGAAGCCCAGTCCAGCTTCCTGGCGTCCCTTGGACTGCCACGAGCGACGCTACGTTTGGCGCGGGCAGCAAGGCCATGGTCTTGGCAGCAACCGGATCAAGACAGGTCGCTCCTGTCGTGCTTGTCGTTTGCAAAATATTTCCCGCATAGCATCCGGCCTGGCCCGGGATGGACGCATTGGTCAGCGAATATGGCAGCTCGGTGAAGTTGCCCTGCTGCATCAAAGGAGTCGGAACGACGCTCGCTATCGTCGTGGATTGGCGGCTGCTGAAACGCTCAAAGTCGCCAAAAAAGAACAGCTTATCTTTAAGGATCGGGCCGCCTAGCGTTCCGCCAAACTGATTTTGTGTGAATCGGCCGCGCTTCACGTTGTTCGCATCGTTGATCCACTGGTTTCCGTCCAGCACTGCGTTTCGGAAAAACTCATAGACATCGCCATGAAATCCATTGGTTCCCGACTTAATGCTGGCATTGATGACGGCACCTGCGGAGTTGCCGAATTCGGCGGAGTAAGTCCGCGTTTGGATTTTGAATTCCTGCACGGCATCGGGGGGCGGCTGCACCACCTGCACAGAAAACTCTTGCAAATTTTCCGACCAGGAATTGTTGTCGATGCCGTTCAGGAGAAAATTATTCTGAAGTTCGAGGTTCCCATTCACACTGAAGCGGTCCGGTGCGGGGTTCGCTGCGGCGTAGAATTTCTGCACGCCGGGCTCCAACAATGCCAAGTCCGCATACCGCCGCCCATTCAGCGGCAGATCGTTGATCTGCTCTTCATTGATGACGCTTCCTAGATCGGCGGTCTGCGTCTGAAGGAGAGGCTCGCCGCTAGTGACCACGACCTCCTGGTTCACGGATCCCACTTTCAATACAAAACCAACGGAAAGCCGGTCCTGTACGTGTACCTCAATGTTGTCCTGCACTGCGGTTTGAAATCCGTCCGCGCTGACCTTTACGGTGTAGATTCCCGGGATCAACGCAAGCACCTGATAATCACCCGCGTCATTGACTGGTGTTGTCTCCGAGACACCAGTGGCTTTGTTTGTGACCGTCACCGTCGCCTTGGGCACCGCGGCACCGGAAGAATCCAAGACTTTGCCCGAAATAGTCCCGCGATCGATCTGCCCTGCCGCAGGTCCAGCACAGATAGCCAGCGCCGCCAAAACCAATATCCCCCAAAGCAAGAATCTTCGAGAACCCATCTCTCGCTTCATTGCAGCCTCCACTGTCCAGATTCGAAGAACTGTCCCTCGACTGTCGACGTGCACCTGCAACCGCCCGCCCTCGGGCAACCGCCTTGCACCTGAATTGCGTTGGCCCCTGTCTCTCGCACCCAGACTTTGGCTTCGCCGGACAAATATTTACTTTTCCCTGGCGAACAACGCGCAACACCTCCACGGAGGGTTACGCTCAGAAAACGAATCGTCGACTCAATGGAATGGAAACAGGCAAGCAACAGTCGATTTCGTCGCGCCCTCGATCCCACCCCTGGATCATGCCGAAACGATTCGGCTCAATTGCAGAACAATTACCACCCGCTAATATCCTTTGTCAAGCTGATTTTCCGCAAATCAGCTCTATTGCGCCATTTGTCACATTTCCCACGAGAATAACCGTTCCTGATTTGCTAGCCCACTGCGTGCCAAAACGTTTTGGGATTTTTGTTGACTTTACCTGTCGCGAACGTACAATGCCATTTTTCAACCAGAGAATGGGGACTCTACGCCCATTTATGTTTTCTGCTCGACGGCGCGGTCCGATCGCCTGAAAAAAGTCTGCAGAACGGCAGTTCATTTGCGGCTAGAGGATCGCAGCGCCGCCTGCACCTGCAACGCAAGCACGGAGGAGAAACGCGACACACTTTAGATAGGGGCGGGGAGGAAAAATGACATCAAAATCCAGTAAACTGCTGCCGGCACTTGTCGCCAGTGTGGCATTCACGCTTTTTCTGTCGCTTCCATCGGCGCGCCTCACCGCACAATCGCCAACCGCTGTCAGCTCGAAACCTGACGTCGCGGGACAAGCTCTCCTGTTTGACCGCGGCGCTGCCGCACTCTGGCAAAGCCTGCAAAAGCTTCACACCCGCGGCAGCGTGCTCATGGTAACCGCCCATCCCGATGACGAAGATGGAGGAATGCTGGCCTACGAGTCCCGCGGACAAGGCGCCCGGGTCACTTTGTTGACGCTCAATCGTGGCGAAGGTGGCGCGAATGTCATGTCCTCGGACTACTTCGATGCGCTGGGTCTTGTGCGCACGGAAGAACTCCTGGCCGCGGATCGTTACTATGGCACACAACAATTCTGGACGCGGGTGATTGACTACGGCTTCTCCAAGACGCGCGAAGAAGCTTTGGAAAAGTGGGGCCATGACCGGGTTCTCGCGGATGCCGTCCGAGTTGTCCGCATGACCCGTCCTCTGGTCATCACTTCCGTTTTTGTTGGCGGGCGCACCGACGGGCACGGCAACCACCAGGTCGCCGGCCAGATGGCCCAGGAGGTCTATAAGGCGGCCGGCGATCCTGCGATGTTTCCCGAACAACTCAAGGAAGGGCTGCATCCCTGGAAACCTCTCAAAGACTATGCGAGAGTGCCGTTTGCGCGGATCACGGACAAGGGAATTTATGACTACGCGGACGGCAAATACTATCCGGCCGAATTCCGAAACTATACGGATGGCTCAGTCATTCGAGGCGAACTTTCCGCCTCGGTCGAAATCCCGGCGGGGGACTATAGCCCGCTCATGGGACTCAACTATGTGCAAGTTTCTCGTCTCGGGCTCGGCCAGCAGAAATCGCAGAATGGCGGCACTGGACTGCCACCGGCTGAAGAAGAAATGAATCCCTATCATCGCTTCGCGAGTCAAGTTTCCGTTCCGGACAAGGAATCGTCAATTTTCGAGGGAATCGACGCCTCTTTGATGGGAATAGCTTCGCTTGCCAGTGGCGGTGACACAGGTTTTCTCAAGGATGGACTGCGCGGGATCAATTCTCTCGTCGAGAAAGCCACGACTGATTTCTCTGCCCAACATCCGGAAGCGATCGCGTCCACTCTGGCAGCGGGTCTGAAAGCAACAAACGAACTCTTGGACAAAGTCACAGCTAGTGCATTGTCCGCCGATTCAAAGTATGACGTGACCCACGAACTGAAGGTAAAACAAGCGCAATTCGGCAATGCCCTCGCGGAGTCGTTGGGACTGTCGGTTTTGGCCACGGTTGCGCCGGAAAAAGAGCCGACCGGGCCGTTTGCACGCTTCTTTGGCAATCCCCCGAGCTTCCAAATCGCAATCCCAGGACAACAGTTCTGGGTGAAAGTTCACGCCAACAGCCCTAGTAACCTTCCGGTGCAGTTGGAAAGCGTCGCCCTCGACACTCCTCAGGGCGAACAGTGGAAAATCGATCCGCAAAATCAATCGGGCGGCACACTCAACGGAAATCAGTCCAAGGATCTTCGCTTCACCGTGCAGGTCCCGCAGAACGCTGCTTTTACGCGGCCCTACTTTACGCGACCGGACATCGAACAGCCCTATTACGACATCATCGACCCAAAGTATCTCAATCTGCCTTTGGCTCCCTATCCGATTTCGGCGAGACTACGTTTTACCTTTGACGGCCTGCCGTTCGAAATCGCGCAAGTCATCCAGTCCGTCAGTCGCGGGAACGGTGTCGGCACGGTGTTTGAGCCTTTAGCGGTCGGCCCGGCCATTTCCGTTTCCATTGCTCCCCAGGCCGGAATCGTTCCTCTCGGAGAAAAATCCTTTGACCTTACGGTCACGATTCACAGCAATGTCAAAGGCCCCGCGAAGGGAACACTTAGGCTCGATTTGCCCGAAGGCTGGAAAGCACCGCCGGAAGAGTTTGCAACCGCGAAAGATGGCGATGATCAAACTCTCAGCCTACGCGTGACTCCGGGTCGCCTGGAAGAAAAGTCTTACACGCTGACTGCTGTGGCCACCTACGACGGCCATGAGTACAAAGAGGGATACCATGCTGTCGGTTATTCTGGTCTGCGCCCCTACAACCTTTATCGCGCTTCCACCTATCGCACGTCCGGAGTAGACGTGAAGGTCGCTCCGGATCTGAACGTCGGCTACATCGTTGGTGCCGGAGATGAAGTGCCTCAGGCTCTGGAGAATCTCGGTATCAAGGTACATTTCCTTACATCCGAAGATCTGGCAAGTGGCAACCTTTCGAAATTTGACGCCATTATTTTGGGCGTTCGCGCGTACGCCGCCCGCGAGGACCTCAAAACCAACAATGGCCGCATCCTCGACTACGTGAAGAACGGCGGCGTAGTCATCGTTCAGTACAACACTCCCGAATATGATCACAACTACGGTCCATATCCTTACCAAATGGGTTCCAACCCGGAAGAAGTTACGGACGAGGCTTCTAAAGTCGAAATCCTGGCTTCGGATAATCCTGTTTTCAATTGGCCCAACAAAATCACCAGCAAGGATTTCGAACACTGGGTGGAAGAACGTGGCTCAAAGTTTCTGGTCAGTTGGGATTCTGCTTACACTCCTTTGCTCGAAACACACGATCCGGGCCAGGATCCTCAAAAAGGCGGCTTGCTCTACGCAAACTACGGCAAAGGCGTATACATCTACAATGCCTACGCGTTTTACCGTCAATTGCCGGAAGGTGTGCCGGGCGCCTATCGGCTTTTCGCCAACATGGTGAGTCTTGCTAAGAATCCGCAAAGGACAGCTGGCCGCTAGAAAAAAGAAAGAGGTTAGCGACTTGGTGTTTCCTTCTGAATCGTAAAAAGGAACGCCTTGATCGTTTCATCGCGCCGCGCGTTTTCGTCCGCGACACGCTTTGACGCTGCCTCATAAAGGTTCATCTCTTCTTTCGCTCGCGCTGTGTGGCCTTCATGTTGGTAGATCTGTGCAAGTCGATAGTGCCCTTGCGCGGAGTCCGGGGCCAGGCGAACGCACGACTCCGACTCTCTCACCGCCTCCGGCCATTTTTCCAGCCATCGATAGAGTCTGCCGAGCTGGCAGTGAGCGGGGGCATCGTTAGGAAGCTCCTTCAGGGCAGTATTTAGTCGCCGGAGAATGTCCGGCACATTTGTTTTGTCTTCAGCGGTGTAGTCTCTTCGAAAAAGCAAAGCGCCGCAGTAGTACTGCATGGCAGCTTCTTTCGGATGAAGGTCGGCATATCTGCAAAGTTGCGATATCACGTTAGGATCCGGCTCAGCGGCACGATCCATCTGAATATCGCCAACATACTTGAGTGCAACGGCCGGCTCAGGGGATAAATTCGCTGCTTGCAGCAGGATTGGGCTGGCTTTTTCGTCCCGGCCTTCAAAATATTCCAGCATGCCCAGACTAAATTTCACGCGCCACGAATCTGGGTGCAACTCCTCTGCTTGCTGAAGAACCACTTTTGCCGCGTCAAAGCTTTTATGCCGTATGAATTCCAGTGCGAGAGAAAGACGGTATTTCTCTTCGTTCGGAGCTAGCGCCACGGCCGCCTGATAGCTTTTCACAGCCGCAAGATTTTCTCCCCTCGCCTCCTGAATATCTCCCAGTAGATCCTCTAGGTCTGTGGTGTCGCCAAGATCTTTGCCTTTTTCCGCACTCCTTAAGGCGTCATCCAAGCGGCCAGCGTTAAATTGTGCGAGCGCGAGGTTGAAAAGCAAGTCTCCGCGATTTGGCCCAATATCGGCTGCTCTCTGAAAATCCTCCACCGATTCGGCATACTTGCCGTGAGACACAAGCAATTGCGCCAAATGTTGCCGCACCGCCAACTCGTCCGGTGTGTTCATTGCGCTGGCACGGAGCGACTCTAACGTTGGTCTAAAATCTTCATTCGCTTCTATCTGTGCTTCCAAGAGCAGCATTCCTGCTGCGGAGTCTCGCTTGTTGGCGAACGCGGGCTTTGTCAACTCCGCGGCGCGCTTCGAATTGTGGGCTTGCAATTCTGCCGCCGCAGTCGCCATCATCAATCCGGCATCGTCTGGCTTCAGACTGAGAGCCTTCTCCATCTCGAAACTTGCCGCCTTTGCGTCGCCCAACCCCAGCGCTACGGACGCCTTCAAACGAAGGAATCGGATTTGCTCCTCCCGGTCGGTTGGTGGCAAGACTCCAGACAACGCGCTCTGCGCCTTTTTATACTCGTGCAGGTGCGCAAGGATGACGGCCCATTCGATTCGAATCTGCGGAAGGCCATGACTGGCCTTTACTGCGCGCCCCAACAGCGCCTCCGCCAATTTCGGCTGTCCTCCGCGATTGTAAATCTCGCCGAGCGCGGCCAACGCGACATAGTTCTCTGGCGCGGCCTTGAGAACTGTTTGAAATTCTTCTTCGGCGCGATTCGTCTGTCCGGCCATTGCGTACGCCTGCCCAAGCGCGACTCGCGCACTGGAATCCTGTTGATGCGTTTGCAGGTATTCCGACAAAATGCGAATGGCATCGTCCGGATCTCCCTGCTTTAGGGCGGATTGAGCAGCACGCAACGGCCCTGCAGCTTGTTGCTCATTCTTTTGAGCAGGAGATGGTTGCTCTGTGCGTCCGCACAACGATGCAAAGCAGAAGACCAGCGAAGCGCTGACCGCTATGGTCCACCGCCAAAAGACTCCATAGCCCGTCACGTTGGTCAATTCTCCGACCCTCAAAGCAATCGTGCATAGAAGCTGACGTCCCAACACTTCAACAACTCACCAGCTTCCGGGTACCTGGCTATTGTGCAGCCAATTCTCGACCAGTCGCACGATTCCATCTTCACTCATCTGCACCAGTTTCCGCCCTTTTTCCGCGGAAGCCTCGCTCACTTTCCCCGAATATCCAGGCCAGTTTGCAGCTGTCGATTTCTGAAGGAAATATGGGGCGCCTCCGGAGAGGTCCGGAGGCTCAGGCAGGTCCATGGCCTTGTCCACATGAACCAGATCAGGCCGGAACGCGGCAACGGCAGAGGTCTCGAGCGGCCCTCCATGCCCGTGGCCACCGTTCGCCTGACGAAACAGCCCCAAGGAGTTCAGCTTCTCGCTCGAGAGAAACTCCCACCAACTGGCAAACAACAACGCCGCATCCTTCACTTCATTTGCAACTTGCGCGATCGCGCCACGGCCTGGCCCGATGTTTCCGTCATGGCCGTTCAGGATGAACACTTTCCGAACTCCAAGTTGGAGCATGTTTCGAAGCACGTCGGCAAAGTACAGAGTCATGACCTCCGGACGCATCGACAATGTTCCTTGAAAGTGCGCCGTCTGCGCCGGACATTGCGTGAACTTCACTGCCGGAAATAGCAATCCTTGGGTGCGAAGAGTCACGCGCTCTGCGATTCCAGAAATGATAATCGAATCCGATCCCAAGGGATTGTGAGGTCCATGGAATTCCAGACTGCCCAACGGTAGAATAGCCAAACGCGCCTCGGAGACCGCTTCGGCTATCTCGAAGCCGGCGAGCTCCTCAAATCGTTTCGGTTTTCCGACGACCTTTTCATCTTGCGATTCAGGAAATCCAGCCCGCGTGATGCCAGGCAAGGCCATACCCCACAGCAACGCGTTTCTTCGGCTGATTCGTTCCATTTCGAGCCTCAATTTCGTCCGCAGGTTAACGCAAGGCTTCCGCGCTTGTCCACGGCCAAATCCCGCATAGGACCGGTACCGAAACGTTTCAGTATTTTTCTAATTTCAGGACCTTGCCCGCCGCAAAGGACGCTGCTATATTGCGGCCTCGTGATTACTTTTTCCAGCCTGAACAATTAACTTGTCCGACCTTCCTTCATCCCTCCCAGCGGAGATCACGCGCACTTCTGAAAAGTTAGTCCGCGGTATGGGGCTGGTTCAGTCCACCGCCGTCAACATGCTGGAGATGATCGGTATTGGCCCCTTCATCACCATCGGCGTCATCATCTCGGCCATGGGGGGGCCCCAAGCGATTCTTGGCTGGTTTCTCGGCGCGGTATTTTCCGTTTGCGACGGAATGGTATACGCGGAACTTGGCGCTGCCATGCCCGGTGCCGGTGGCGCCTACATCTACTTCCGCGAAGCATTCAATCCTCGAAGCTGGGGACGCCTATTTTCGTTTTTGTTTCTCTGGGAGACGCTCTTTGTCGCGCCGCTCGGTATTTCCGCCGCTTCCGTGGGCTTCGCGGATTACATGCATTATGTGATTCCTAGTTTGACTCACACTGGCGTTGCAGCGGTTGCGGCGGCCGTCTGTGTTTTGATCACCTTCCTGCTTTATCGTCCGATCCAAACCGTCGGACGCCTCTCCGTAATAATGCTCGCCTTTGTTCTAATCGCAATGCTTTGGGTTATTACCTCCGGCCTCTTTCACATGAACGCAAAAATGGCCTTCGACTTCCCACCCGGAGCTTTTCGTCTCTCGAAAGCGTTTTTCTTTGGACTTGCCAATGCCACGCTCGTCGCCATGTACAACTATGGCGGCTACAACAACATCACCTATCTCGGTGGTGAGGTAAAAAACCCGACCAAAAATATTCCTCGCGCGATCGTTTTGTCGGTCCTGGTAGTCGCTGTTCTCTATCTCTTGATGAGCGTGGTCATCATTGGAACCATCCCCTGGCGCGATGCCGCTGTGTCGCACGCGGTCGTCTCCGAATTCATCGGCAAGATTCACGGGCCCCGTGCCGCTTCGGTCATGACGTTTTTGATTCTAGCCGCCACGCTCGGTGGCATTTTCACCATGAGCTTGGGCTATTCCAGGATTCTGTTCGCCGCTGGGGCCGAGGGAAACTTTTTCAAGATTCTTGGTAGCGTCCACGCAAAGGGCCACTTTCCGACCGTTGCGCTTTTAGTGATCAACGCCCTTGCGATTCCACTTTGCTGGTTCTCGCTGGAGCGCTTGGTGTCCGCGCTCATGATCATTCAGATCGTGTTCCAGTTCATCCCGCAGGTGTTCGCGATATTTGCCATGCATCTCTATCGTAAGGAAATCGCGCTTCCGTTCAGAATGTGGCTCTATCCGCTCCCCGCCATCATTGCGCTGATCGGATGGATTTACGTGGCGGCCACGCCAGACCAAAGACAGTACCTAGGCACCGCTCTCATTCTCCTGGTGCTCGGACTTGTCGTCTATTTCATCCGGGCGCGGGCCTTGAAGTCGTGGCAACTCGAACACGACTCGGAATAATCCCTGCTCGAGAGCTCAGTGCGACTGAGGTGCCTTCGGAGGACAGCAAGAATCGCGTACCATCAACTGAGTCGCTAGCAATGTGGGTGTGGGAACGCTCGGACGTCCTTCGAGATGGTCTATCAGCATGCGCGCCGCGATCATTCCCACTTCCCGAGCGGGTTGACGAACGACGGTCAGCCGAGGACGGAGCAGCGTCGCCCAATAAAAATCGTCAAACCCAAGCAGGCTGATCTCATCGGGACAAACCAGCCCGATCTCCTGTATCGCCGCCAGCGCTCCCAAAGCCATCATGTTGTTGGTGCAAAAAATCGCCGTTGGGCGATCCGCCCTCGTCAGTAGCTGCATGGTATGGACGTGCCCGCTCTCCATGTCGTTGTGGCCACTGTGAATCATGGAACGGTCTGGGCGAATACCCGCTGCCCGGAGCGCCTGCAGGAATCCTTCCAGCCGGTCGACGGAGGTCCCGCTCGAGGGATCACCCGTGATAATCCCCATTTTGCGATGACCCAAGCTGAGCAGGTAGCGTGTGGCGCTATCGGCAGCGCGCCGGTTGTCTACACCCACTCGCCCCACATAGGTGTCCCGCGTGAGTGGATAGCGATCCGCGTAAACGACGGGAAGATTTCCGAGGTCGGTTTTTCCTTTTCCTTTCAGAGCGTCCATAGCGGGAACGCGCACGATTCCGTCGACGCGCCGTCGATGGAACGAATCCAGGTAGTTGCGTTCCTCCTCCCAACTGTCGCGTGAATCACCGATAAGAACAGTGTAGTTTGCCGACGCTGCGTAATCTTTGGCGCCCCTTACCAACTCGATATAAAAGTTATTCGACAGGTCGGGCACAACGATCGCGATCGAATGCGTTTTCTGTAGCCGAAGTCCCCGTGCCAAGTCATTGGGTCGATACTTGAGCTGCTTGATTGCCTCTTCAATCCGGCTCCGCATTTCCGCGCTTACATAGTCGGAGTTGTTCAGCGCCGCCGATATCGTCGAAACGGAAGCTCCCGCAGCCTTCGCAACGTCTCGAATGGTAACGTGTCGCCGGACCCGCTTGCTCTTCGCCTTCAAATCACGCCCCCCGATGTCTCGCCCGCACGATCTCGATTCACAATGGCTGCAGCCGATCCTTTCATTCTTTTGTGGACGTTAGGATATTAACGTGATCCGTGTTGACTCAAGTCAACACTAAACTGCCACACATTGCGAATACAAAACGTTTCGGCAAACGGTCGGTTCCCGACCGGGCAGACCCGATCGCTCGACAGTTCACGGGTCGATGCAAACCAGGTCTTGCTGATTAATAGTATTATCGCACCCGGAACAATTTCCGATACTGGCGTAGGAAAACAGAAAGAGACTACATGGGCATTCCGGCGGGTTTCTTAGTTGCCGCAATGGTTGCGGGTCGTACCCCAAAGGCGTTGCGACGCTTCGTGTGGGTTACCGGGTTGAAACCGGAAAAGGCGCAATACTACCGAGAACTTCACGCCAAGCCCTGGCCTGGTGTGACCAAGATGATCAAGGCATGCCACATACAGAACTTTTCGATTCATGAGCGGGAAATCGACGGAAAGCTTTTCCTCATCTCCTACCTCGAATACACGGGAAAGGACTTCGATGCGGACATGAAAAAAATGGCTGCCGATCCGGAAACGCAGCGTTGGTGGAAAGAGACCGATTCTTGCCAATCACCACTGCCAGATGCTGCCGCAAATGGCAAGATCTGGGCAGAAACCAGGGAAGTTTTTAACCTGGAGTAGCAGCGCCTTCGGTCAGTCCCCGTCACGTTCTTCAGGGCAGCGCTCGGTCCAGGTGAACGTACCCGCCATCCACGCACAGGTGTTGTCCTGTGGTGTGCCCGGACTCGGGCGAAATCAAAAACAATGTTGTGGCGGCGATCTCCTCCGGAGTCGTCATTCGTTTTCCAAGCGGAATTCGCGAAAGAATTGTTTCCAGCTTCTCTCCCGGATTAGGAAAAGTTTCCAGCCACTGGCGGTAGAGAGGAGTCATTACCTCTGCGGGTACAACTGTGTTTACACGAATCCCACAGGGGAGAAGTTCCGCCGCCCACTCCCGGGTAAGTGCGAGGATTCCTCCTTTCGCGCAAGCGTATCCGGACGTGCCGCCTTGCCCGGTCATAGCTGTCTTGGAACCCATATTGATGATCACGCCTTTGGACTGTTTTAAATGCGGCAAGGCATAGTGCGCCATGTTGTAGTAGTGCATCAAATTGCGCGTTAGCGAAGCGACAAAATCGGAAGGGTTGCCGCTTTCGAGACCCACCTTATCGTTCACACCCGCGTTGTTCACCAGCGCATCGATTTGACCAAATGCTCTGACACTTTCCTGAACGACCCGTTCGCAGTCCTCCGCGTTTACCAGATCCGCGGCGATGAATCTGCATGCTGCGCCCGTGTTTCGTTGTTCCGACTCGAGTTTCTCGCCCGCCGCGGTATCGCGATCCGCAATCACGGGAATTGCGCCTTCCTTGGCGCAAGCCTTGACGATGGCCGCGCCAATTCCCTTTGCTCCTCCGGTAACGAGTATGACCTTACCTTTCAACCGCAGATCCATCGCTACCCTCGCAGATTCGTGAACCCGCCATCCAGCAGATAGTCGACTCCCGTAATGAAGGATGATTCGTCGGAACACAGAAATAGCGCGAGTGACGCCACTTCTGCTGGATCTCCCATTCTGCCGATGGGCTGGGCCTTGGACAGTTTTTCGAACATCTCTTTTTCGCGCCCCGGATAGTTCTTGCGCAAGTAGTCGTCCACGAACGGCGTGTGAACTCGGGCGGGCGAGATGCAATTGCACCGGATGTTGTGGCTCAGATAATCGCGCGCAACGGAATACGTCATGGCGATCACTGCGCCTTTGCTCATCGAGTACGCAAAGCGATCTGCAAGCGCGGAGGACCCGGCGATCGAAGCCAGATTTAGAATGACGCCCCCGCCATTTTTCTTCATGTGCGGCGCGCAGGCATACATACAGTTGTAGAATCCCTTCACGTTGACACGGTACACGCGATCAAACTCGGCCTCAGACGTGCTTTCCACCGTCCCTATGCTGGAAATTCCCGCATTGTTCACGAGAATCGACGGGCACTCCTTTTTCGCGAGCTGATCAAATATACCCTTCACCTGCGCCTGATCGGTCACGTCACAGGCGTAAGCCGCGGCGTCACTGCCTTCAGAAATAATTTGCTGGCAAGTTGCGTTCGCGTCATTCAACGCCACGTCCAGGATGTGCACTTTGGCGCCATGCGCCGCAAACTTCAGCGCGATAGCCCGCCCGATTCCGCTACCGCCTCCGGTCACCACTGCGATTTTCCCTTTCAGGCTGAAGTTCGCCTGACTTGTAGTTTGAGAGTTCAGAACCGGCCACCTCCTTAGACCATCGTTGTTGCAAGCTAGGTTCGTCAATCAAGCGGAACTCTCAGCTTATAGAACTTTTGCGCGTTGGCCCCTAAAACCTTCTCACGCAGGTCTTCTCTATACTGGCTGAGATACTGCACAACGGCGTTCACGGTCCGCGAATAAGACGCCGCCACAGTGCAAACCGGCCAATCCGACCCGATCATAAGCCGTTCTGGCCCGAAGCTTTCCAGTGCGACTTCCAAATAAGGTGTGAGGTCCTCAAGCTTCCAGTCCTTCCAATGCGCCTCCGTCACCAATCCCGACATTTTGCAATACACATTCGGGAACACCGCGAGTTCGCGAATTCCCTCCGCCCACGGATGAATCGCCTGTTCCTGGATACGAGGTTTGGCCAGGTGATCGAGAACAAACCGCTGCCGGGGAAACTTCCGTACAAACTCCACCGCCACGGGCAGATGTTTCGGATAGATCAGGATGTCGTAAGCAAGGTCGAAGTCTTCCAGCAAAGAAACGCCGCGCAGAAACTCAGGCTGTAGCAGAAATCTTTCGTCAGGTTCACTCTGCACGATGTGGCGAACACCAACCAGTTTAGGCTGTTTTGCAAATACCTCCAATTCCGAACGCAGTTGTGTTGATCGCAAGTCCACCCAGCCGACAACGCCAAGAATAAACGGCCACTCCGCGGCCAACTGCAGCAGCCAGTTTGTCTCTTCGACGCTCTGGCGCGCCTGAACAGCGACGCATCCCTGAAATCCGGCATGATCGAGCTCGGGTTTCAAATCCCCGGGAAGAAAGTCGCGGCGCAAAGCGTCCATCGATTCGTCGATCCATTCATATTCCGACGGACTGTAAATCCAAAAATGCTGATGAGCATCAATCCGCATGGTCTAAAGGCACTGCCAACCAGGCGGCACGTCGACGAACGAACGGTCCAGCGCTCCTACCGATGGACAGCCGAGCAATCTGAGTGTCCGCTCCAGATCGGCCTTCAATATCTCAATCGCGCGCCTGACTCCTGCTTCCCCAGCCGCGCCAAGCCCATATGCGTATGCCCGCCCGACGAGAACAGCGCGAGCGCCCATGCATATCGCCTTAACGATGTCGCTTCCTCGGCGCACCCCTCCGTCAAGGAGCACTTCGGCCTGGCCGTTTACTGCCTTCACTACCTCCGGGAGCGCCTTTAACGTCGCCGAAAGGCAGTCAAGCTGACGTCCACCGTGATTGGACACAACAATGGCATTGGCACCATGGTCGATCGCGCACCGCGCATCATCGCCGGTCAGCACACTCTTCGCCACGATCCGACCACGCCACGCCTCGCGAATCCACTTAAAGTCTTCCCACGTCACAACCGATTGAGCCAGCGCCGCCGCAACGTCCGTCAATGGCATTGCGCCCACTCCCGGCAAAATTACGTTGGGCAAGTGCGGCACGCCTCCGTCAGCCAGAAAACCTACGAGCCATCCCGGGCGAGCGAGAAATTGCGCCAGACGCGGGATCTTTGCCAAAACGTTTGTCCCCAGTAGCTCTTTCATGCCGTTGCGAAGGTCGCGTTCGCGCATGCCGGCAACCGCGGTATCGATCGTAACGACTAAAGCGGAAAACCCTGCCGCTCGTGCTCGATCGATGGCCCCTTCGGCCGCTGCGCGTCCGCCTACTAAATACAGTTGATACCAAACCGGCCCCGCGGATGCCGCCTTCACCTTTTCGAGCTCATGGCCGGAAAATGTGGACAAGATGTATGCTGTTCCTGCCGCCCGGCGGCTCTAGCCGCCGCGGTTTCGCCATCGGGATGCATCAGTCTGCTGTAACCGATCGGCGCAAGCACAAACGGAAGCGCTAAATCGACTCCTAACACCCGCGCCCGCAGATCGCAGTCAGGTACATGAACGGCGTGCCGGGGCCGGAATGTCACATCGCCAAATACCCGGCAATTCGCGCGAAGTGTAACCTCGTCTTCGGCGCCTCCATCCAGATAGTCAAAGACAACGTCGGGCAACCGCCGCTTCGCCAAACCCCGAAGGTCATGGATATTAAGTGCTCTCGAGAGCTTACGGGCGCCGAACGCCTCGGCCATGATTCCTCACAATGAAACGCCTCTTTTCCAGGGGATAAAATCGTCTTGCCCCAGCAGTTCCGCTGACGTCTTGCTTTCTCCACTCGCAATCTGGATAACCCGCTCCAGAATTTCCTCTCCCATCTGCTCAATGGTCTTTTCGCCCGAAATGACGCCGCCGGTATCGATATCGATAATGTCCGGCATTCTTGCGGCCAGTTGCGAATTCGTCGAGATTTTTACCACCGGAGCGATGGGGTTTCCCGTCGGCGTTCCCAAGCCCGTTGTGAATAGAACGAGATTCGCTCCCGCGCCGACCTGCGCCGTAACACACTCCACGTCGTTTCCGGGAGTGCATTGGAGGTTTAGCCCTGCTTCCCCCAAATATTCCGGGTAATCCAGAACCGCAGTCACCGATGACGTGCCGCCTTTTTTCGCTGCCCCCGCGGACTTCATGGCATCCGTAATCAGGCCGTCCCGAATATTGCCGGGTGACGGATTCATTTCAAAACCAGAGCCGACCGCCTTGGCGCGCGCAGCGTAGCTTCTCATCAGTTGGATGAAGCGTTCTGCGACCTCTGCAGATACACTGCGGTTCACCAGTTCCTGTTCCACTCCGCAGAGTTCCGGAAATTCGCTTAAGATCGTCCTGCCACCTAAAGCCACCAGGAGATCAGAAACATGGCCAATGGAAGGATTCGCTGAAATACCGGAAAACCCGTCCGAACCACCACACTTGAGACCTATCGCAAGTTGCGACAACGGTGCAGAACTGCGCCGGCACTTGTCTGCTTGCAGAAGCCCCAGAAAAGTCTGCCGGATCGCGTCGGACAGCATCGTGAATTCCTCTCCGCTTCTTTGCTGTTCAAAGACATAAAGAGGCTTGGAAAAATCAGGGTTCCGTTTTTTCAATTCACTGCGCAACACGGAAACCTGAGCGTGCTGGCATCCAAGGCTGAGCACCGTCGCGCCGGCTACATTGGGGTGATGGATGTAACCCGCGATTAGAGCGCAGAGATTGTTGGAGTCTTCTCGCGTTCCGCCGCATCCGCCTTCATGGAGCAGGAACTTGATTCCGTCGATGTTTGCAAAAATGCGCGGGTGTTCGATCTTCTTCTCCTTAGGCGCTCCCATGTAGTCGCCGATCTGCTCAATTTGTCCTGATCGATATAACCGCACAAGATCCGCAACTTGCTGCTGATACAACGGCGGCTGAGCAAATCCCAATTCCTGCTCGAATGCCTGCTTCAGCACACCAATATTCCGGTTTTCACAGAAAACGAGTGGCACGACCAGCCAATAATTCCTGGTGCCAATCTGGCCGTCTTGCCTGCGATAACCGGCAAACGTCTTGGTCTTCCACTTCGAAACATCCGGCGCTGTCCATTTGTAAGACTCCGTCTTCTCGTGGAAAGGAGCGGCTTCGTGGTGGACATTCCGCGTCGTCAATACTTCTCCCACCCGAATCGGCTGCATGGCCTTGCCCACTTTGACGCCGTACATCATCACCGGGCCGTCCTGAGGAATGTCACGCAGCGCGAATTTCTGCTTTGCCGGGACGGCGCTGGTCAAAACCAAACTCCGGCCCTGGCAAGCAACCGCCGCGCCCAACGGCAGATCCAACAGCGCTACCGCTACGTTATCTTCCGGGTTTAGTTGTAAGACCTGCTCGCGTGCCAATTCCCCAACTCCTCTCTTTCACAATAACCTATTCGGCGTTCAGCGCTCGATTCGTGCGCCCGCTCCCTTCATCAACCGCGTAACCTCAGCAAGCGTCGCCATCGAAGTGTCTCCGGGAGTAGTCATTGCCAATGCCCCATGTGCTGCCCCGCATTCCACCGCCCACTTCGCGTCTTTGCCCGAAAGAAAACCGTAAATCAGCCCGGAGGCGAACGAATCACCGCCGCCTACGCGGTCCAGGATCTCCAGGTTCTCGCGCTCTGTCGCCTGGAAAAATTCTCCTCCGTGATAACAAATGGCCCCCCAATCATTCAGGGTGGCCGTTTTTGCTTTTCGCAATGTAGTTGCCACCACCTGAAAGGGATACTCCTTGACCACTCTTTCGATCATCTTCTTGAATCCATCGACCTCGAAGCTCGTCATGTCTTGACCCATCCCCGGAACTTCAAACCCGAGTGCTGCCGAAAAGTCCTCTTCATTTCCGATCATCACGTCCACAAATGGGGCAATCTTCCGATTCACTTCCTGCGCCCGCTTCTGTCCTCCATTTGCTTTCCACAGGGAATCCCGGTAATTCAAGTCATACGAAACAATTACCCCGTGTTTACGCGCCACCTGCATCGCTTCGATGGCCACTTCTGGCGTACTCGACGAGAGCCCGCAGAAAATCCCGCCGGTGTGAAACCAACGCGCTCCCTGACCTCCGAACACTTTTTCCCACTCAATTTCACCGGGTTTGAGCTGTGAAATCGCCGTGTGTCCGCGATCCGAGCATCCGAGCGCCGGTCGGACCCCGAATCCTCGTTCCGTAAAGTTCAATCCATTCCGCACCGTTCGTCCCACGCCGTCGTACGGTGCCCAACGTATCAGCGACTGGTCCACCCCTCCTTGATAGATAAGGTCCTGCAAAAGCCGCCCCACCGGATTGTCCGCAAACACGGTGATCACGGCGGTATCCAAGCCGAAACAGCGCTTCAAGCCGCGCGCTACATTGTATTCGCCGCCTCCCTCGTACACTTCGAAGCTGCGCGTCGTCCAGATTCGCTTTTCGCCGGGGTCCAACCGCAACATTACCTCCCCCAGGCTGATCAGGTCCCACCGGCAATTTTCCTTCGCTCGGACCTTAAGACTCATCTTCGCTCCTGACCCGTGAAACTGCTTACCGCTGTCGTGACTCCTTCTTCGCTACACTGCGTCCACACGCTGCAACCGGGGCACAATCATGTGCATCACTCCCAGAGCAATCAGATACGCTGTCCCTGCCATAAGGAATGGCACAAAGTAACTCCCCGTTGCCTGCAAAACGTGTCCGACGATTTTCGCAATGAGCATTCCGCCCACCGCGCCGGCAGCGCCGCCAATTCCGGTCACGGAACCCACCGCGGGACTTGGAAACATGTCGGACACTGTCGTGTACAGATTCGCGGAAAACCCTTGATGCGCTGCTGCCGCTAGGCCGATCAGCAGTGTCGTCACCCAAATCCCTTCGGCGCGATACGCATACACGATCGGGACCACGCACACTGCGCAAACAAGCATGGCCGTTTTCCGCCCCACGTTGGCCGAATAACCGCGCCGAATGAACTGCGACGACAACCACCCTCCTGCAATGCTGCCGGCATCGGATATCAGATAGATGACCACGACAGGCAGTCCGATTTGCACCAAGTTTAAGCCGTGCTCCTTCTGAAAAAATCCCGGTACCCAGAATAGATAAAACCACCAAATCGGATCAGTCAGAAATTTCGCCACCAGAAACGCCCAAGTCTGTCGATAACCGAGTAATCTCGACCAAGGCACTCGCGTCGTCTCCGGCCGCCCGTCGCCTCGGATGTACGCCAACTCTCCCGGGGAACATTGTGGATGTTCTTCAGGTTTCCGATAGACCAACATCCAAAGTAAAAACCACAAGAATCCGACGGCGCCTGTGATCACAAACGCCCATCGCCATCCAAAGTGGACGGTAATCCACGGCACGAAGATCGGCGTCGCTATCGCGCCAATGTTCGTGCCTGAATTAAAAATCCCCGTCGCCAGCGCTCGTTCCTTCTGCGGAAACCACTCGGTGACCGTCTTGATGCTCGCCGGAAATGCTCCGGACTCTCCCAAACCCAAAGCGGCTCGCGCAATGCCAAAGCTTAGCAAGGAGCCGCACACTGCATGCGCCATCGAGGCTAGGCTCCAAAACACCATAGCCAACCCATAACCGAGCCGCGTTCCAATCCGGTCGATCAAACCGCCCATCAGCAGCATTCCTACGCCATAGGCGGCCTGAAACGCAAATACCAGATTGCTGTAATCGAGTTCATTCCATCCAAGATCGTTCTGCAACGTCACTTTCAGAACGCCCAACACCTGCCGGTCCATGTAGTTTTTGGTGATCCCGATGAACAACACCGCACAAATCACCCAGCGGAATCTTCCGGCAAGAAAGGTCGCGTGCGCCTGCGAGTATTCCTTTGCGCGCAACTGTAGTGGTGGTGGTGTAGTTTCTTCGGAAATTCTGGATTGGTTTTCGGTCATCAATGTTCGAATCGTTTTCTTTTTTGTTCTTCGCGGTCCGGACTCTTTTCATCGCTTCCAGGAGTCTTCGTGATCTATTGATTCACACCGCTGGCCAGAAATCCCCCATCGACCGGTAGTATCGTGCCGGTGACAAAGCTCGCCGCCTCGGAAGCCAGAAAAATAGCGCTTCCTACCAATTCTTCCAATCTGCCGAAGCGTCCCATCGGCGTCCGAACTAGGAACTCCTTGCCCCTTGGCCCTTCGAGCAGCTTGTCATTCATTGCGGTAAGGAACACACCCGGAGCAATCGCATTGACACAAACCCCAAATCGAGCCCATTCGACCGCCAACGTCCGCGTCAAGCCCGCAAGCCCGGATTTGCTGGCCCCATAGGCGGCCACCTCGTGCAAACCTACAAATGAAGACAGTGACGCAATGTGAATGACCCGTCCATACTTCCGTTCGACCATATGGCGCCCGAAGACCTGACTCACGCGGTACGCACCGGTCAGATTTGTATCCACAATCTGGTTCCATTCCATTTCCGCAACATCCAGAAATGGTGTACGTTTCGTTCGCCCGGCCGCGTAGACCAAAATATCCACTTTGCCAAATTCGCTCACTGCCGCATCCAGCAGTTTCTGCAACGAAGCGCGCTCCATTACGTCGGAGCAAATCCGTAGCGATCGCCGCCCGAGCGCTTCAATCTCTTTCGCCTCAGCCTCCACCATTTCCGCGCGGCGCCCGGTCGAAATCACGTCCGCCCCAGCCTCCGCCAGCCCTCGTCCGATTGTCTGGCCAATTCCCGATGTCCCACCGACCACCACCGCAACTCTCCCGCTCAAATCAAACCCCTGATAAGTCATCATTCCTCTCTTCGAAGATCCCGCGATCAATTCGGCAGCCCGTTGGCCGCGCAGAGCGGTTCGGTGAATCGCATCCAAAACATTCCCATGCATTTAACCATTTTCTAGACACAAATTGACAGGCGGTCGAACCTCCGTCAGCATGTCGAACTGTGCAACATCCCGCCCGCGACAATCCCGAGCAAACAGACCTACTTCTCGTGAATCCCACCGCAGGAGGCGGTCGTGGTACGGCAGTTCTCTCCGATTTGCGCAGGTTCGCAAGCCTTCGCGGCTGGAGCGTGGAGATCTGCGTAACCCAAAACCCAGACGATCTCGTTGCCAGGGCTCGACGCGCAGCGAAACTAGGCCGCAAGCGCATTTTTGTTCTTGGAGGCGATGGCACTTTCCACTTGCTCCTCAACGCGGTCGCGGCCTACGCCGGTCTGGTCTTGGGCGTAATTCCTGCCGGTGGCGGCAACGACCTCTCAGCGGCATTGGGTTTGCCTGCGGATCCCATCGAAGCCACTGCGCTCCTTCTCGAAGGCCAGCCCCGTGAACTGGACATTGTCCGGGTCAGAACATCAGACGGAAATGAGAGGTTCTATTCGGGCGGAGGCGGCGTCGGCCTGGACTCTGCAGCGGTTCGTCACGCGAATGGCGCTTACCGTATCTTGCCCGGGCGTTCGCGTTACGTCCTTTCAGCAGTTCGCGCCCTCTTTGGCTTTCGGGCCATCCAAGTGCGAATCACCGTGGGTGCCAACGAATCGCAGCCTCTCGAAGCTTCCGCCTTGCTGGTCGGCGCTCTGAACACGCCGAGCTACGGCGGCGGACTCTACCTTGCCCCCAACGCGAAAATCGACGACGGGAGTCTGGAGGTCATACTTTTGGAGAATTTGAGCGTGGGTCAAATTCTCAAACTGCTTCCGGCACTCGCATTCAGAGGAGAATTGAAAACGCAGCGTCTCCGCCGGATCAGCACGCCTCACGTCAGGATTGAAAGCGACCCACCCTGTTGGTTTCACGGCGATGGAGAACTTCTTGGGTTGACTCCCGTGGACGTGTCAATCGTTCCAAAGGCAGTGCGTGTGCTTGGTCCTGCCAAAAACACCGAAGGTTAGTTGCTCTCGGTAAGCGGCGAACGGCCGTCTTGCACCTGCGTCGACTGTTTCTTCTTTTTTGAATGACGTTTCATGAACGCGCCGAGGTCCGGCGTGAACTCCTTCAGCTGATTCCACCCGATGTTGTAGCCCTGGTTGATCGCCCAGCCGCTCAGGACTCCCGTGAGCCTGCGATCCTCTTTTGGATAATAAGCCATGGAAATCGACGCTTGCCCCAGTTGTCCGACGATCTGTGAGACATTGAAGGTAGGGTTCCCCGAGTCCGTTCGCGCGATAAGGACTCGCGACGCGGCATAGCCGATTCTGGACCAAGTTCTGCCGCGGCCTTTGCGAAAATATCTCGGGTCCTGATGCAGCACCGAAGGAATGACCCCATAAATCAGCATGCTCCCCGTGAACTGATCGCCTTCCTGGGCCGCATAGCGCTCCCCAAACGGTCCCCACCCCTGCCCGTAATGCGGCAGGCCGTTCGCCGCCTGGGAAATGCCGGCCTGAATCACATTGCCGAAATGCGCGCTTAAATCCCAAAACTGGTGCCACGCGATATCGAATTTCTGCTTCTTGGTCAGTGGACCTTGATTTTCGGGTTGATCGTTAGCCGTCATGAAATTGGGGATAATCCAGAAAATACGCTTGGGCACTTCATCGTTGGCTTCCTTATCCTGCAGATCAATCGCGGGCTTGTCCGCGTTGTCAGTTTGTACTTTGGGCTGAGGACTATCGGGCTTCTCCTGGGCAAACGAAGGCACCCCCGAAAAAATCAGGGTGACCAGCGCAAATGCCCACCAACCGCGATGCAAACGCAGACTCATAGCGTCTTTATGCCTCAACGCGCAGAATTACCGTGGAATCAGTGCCGACCTGGCTTAGATCTCGATCTACTTGATCCCCGCCAGTCCCCCAAAATGCACCCTCTTCTCGGGCGAGAGAGAGATTCCCCGTATCTAGTTCTTCTTTTTGTCGACCTTTAGATTCAATGTGATTTCTTTGCGGCTATCCAACGGCGATAGCGTCCTCGAAGCCGACTTCTCGCCGTCGAATTCCGCATAGACTTCATAGTCTACGTTAGGATCCAGGCCCGTGAACCGGTAATTCCCCTGGTCGTCGCTGAAGTGGCTAATAACGATGTTCGTCCGCAAATTCTTCAGAAAAACGACCCCGTTCTGGATCGGTTTCTCCGCCTTGTCGCTGACCATTCCCCGCACCGACCTGAGTTGCGATTCTTTCTTCGATCCTTGCGCGAACGCCACTCCGTTCAGAACCACCAACAGCGCGGCCAGCCAAAGGAACCTCGGGCCCTGTCTCATGATTTTGCGCCCGCCTTTGACTGCACCTGTGGTTCGAGCTTGATTGATAGTCGTTGTTGCACTTCCACCTTGGCATCCACATGCTGGGTTTGGTCCGCATATTTTTTCACGCGCGTCACCACTTCGTACTCAAAGCCTGGTGGCACACGCACAGCAAATTCGCCGCGCGAATCCGTGTATGTCTCCCAGCGGAACTTCTTCTCTCCACTCCGGCGAATGCGAATCTGAACTCTAGGAAACGACAGCGCATTTTCGTTGAACACCGTACCGATAATCAGAAAGCTCGGAATCAGCCTGGTCTTCGTCTTGCTCGAAGAGCTTCCGGTGTCCTGCCCGGATTCTCCGCTCGCTGAAGGTGCCGTGGGAGCCGGAGGAACGGGCTCTTGCGCGGGAACGAAGCCTGGAAGATACAGCGCCGCCAACAAGACTAAGGTTGTTTTAGTCATCCCGCGCCATTGTTTCGACGGACTTCCCATTGTTCTGATGGTCGCTACGTAGTTTGGGATGCCCCGTGTTTCCGCCGGCCAAGGCTACTCGTCCTCGTCTTCCTCGTCCTCCTCATCCTCTTCTTCTAACAGGTCGCCGTCTTCGTCAAACTCTTCGTCGTCCTCGTCTTCGTCGAGCTCCTCGTCCTCTTCTTCTAGCTCATCCGAGATGGGGTTCAGCGCCACGGGATGAATTTGCGAAACCTCCAGTTCGGTCTCGCATTCGGGACAGCTTAGGATCTCTCCCTCCTCGACTTCGTCTTCGTCCACGTCGATTTCTGCGGAGCATTCGGGGCAGCGAAGCACGGTCCATCCTCCGGTCTTGGACTTGGCTGGCAGCCCTCAACCATTCGGGCTCACCATCCGGCGTATTATATACCTCGGCGAGGAAAGTCAACCTCACCCCTTCCCGCCTGTTTAGAGTGTAACCCAACAACTTGGGTGAAAGACAAATTAGGCATGGCGCGAGAATATCCGGAAAGACCTGTCGTAGGAATCGGTGGCGTCATCATCGAGGAAGGCCGGGCTTTGCTCATTCGACGCGGCAGTGAACCGCTCCTTGGCCATTGGTCCATTCCGGGTGGCACGCTGGAAATAGGCGAGTCTTTGCAGCAGGGTGTGACCCGGGAACTACTGGAAGAGACGAGTTTAGAGGTCCGCGTATTAGATGTAATCGAGGTGTTCGATCGAATTTTCCCAGGCGACCCGGGCCCGGACCGCCAAGCACGCGGCCCCAGGTTTCACTACGTGATCGTTGACTATCTTTGTGAACGAATCTCCGGTGAACCGCGCGCTGGCGGCGATGTCACCGACGTCGCCTTTGCCGCGGAAAACGAACTCGACAAGTTTCAATTGACCGAAACCGCCACGCGGGTGCTCCGCAAGGCTTTTGCTATGCATCGCGAGCGGCGGAAAATCAGCTGAATCCTCGCTTGCGCTCGGCCCGGCTTCACAGTTTCGCAATTTCGATATTTCCATTTGAATTCGTAAGAGAAAGCGTGCAGCCGCCATTCCCGATTTTTCCATTCAGAGAATCGCCGCCAATGGTCCCGGTGGAAGTCACCGGCAAGGCGCTCGAGATGTGACCAAAGGAAGTGCGCGCCGTCAGCTCGTAGCCCGCGTCTCCCGGCAAACGTACTTGTATCGGCGCGAAAGAGGTTTTCAACGAAACATTCTTGCAGCCGCCGGAACTCCGCGTCGCGGAAACCGAAACCGCGCCATTCTGATTGTCCACCGTTACCGTACCGGCAACGTCTTCTAGAGTTACAGAAGCGAAGCTCGTTTTCGCCGACGCATCTCCTTTGACTCCGCTCGCCGACACCGGCCCGTTTGTATTTTCGATGATCAAATTTCCGTTAACGCGACGAATGTCGACGGAACCGAAACTGGTCTTCGCGTACGTGTCTCCACCTACATCATTCAGGCTGATCCTTCCGTTTCCGGTCGTCGCTCTCACTCCCTTCGGCAGTCCGCTCGCGTCGATCGACCCAAACGAAGTATTGAAACTCGCTTTTCCCTTGATGTCTCGGACGTTGATTCCCCCGTTTGAATCATCCACCTCTACTCCCCCACCGATCTGCTCCAGGGCCACTTCGCCAAATGTCGTCTTCACATAGACGTCACTGCCGATCCTTTTGCCACTTACTTTTCCATTCGACGAAGTACATCTCACATTCCCGGAAACGTTCGCGAAGCTTATCGGCCCAAAGCTTCCATTCAATTGTGCGCCGCCGTTCACCGTGTCGGTATCAATCGTTCCGTTGTTGTTATTTACGATCAGTTCTCCGTGAATATTCCGCGCCGTTACCGCGCCAAACGAATTGTTGATCCTTGATGCTCCCGCATCCGTCACTTCAACAAGACCATTCCCGCCCGTGACGGTGACCGCTCCGGAAACATTGCTCGCCGTAATGGAGGCAAATCGATCTTTAACCTCCAAGGTTCCCTTCACAGCCCTAACCGTGACGGCCGCATTGTTGTTATTCACCTCTACGTTCCCGTCCGCCCCCTCCACCTGAACCTCTCCGAAGGAATTGGTGAGCTTCGTCGACCCGCCGTCACGAAACTTTAGTTGGCCGTGGCTGTTTTCGACGTCCGCCCATCCCCGCACTCCCTGGACTTCCACGTTGCCAAAGCTGTTCTTCATCCACAGCTTGGCATCCCCGGGGACGGTGATGTCGTAATCCACAGAGAACGACGGCGCCCCAACGCGAACCACAAAGAATTTCGACTCTTCGCTGGGATACACGGTTTCTATTTTAACTCCCTGGGAATCTTGCGAAACATCGATCCGTACCTGATCTGCGTACTTGTCCGCCTCTGCTTGCGAATGCGCCTGCACTCGGATTGTCGCGGAGATTTTCACTTCCCGGCCATTTCCTCCGTGAATCCGCGCATCTCCATACTTGTGCGTCAGGCTGACGGTTTGATTTTCGCCGAGACTCAGCGTCTTCTGAAACTGTCTGGTTGCCGTGTTTTGACCAGCACTTTTGGCCCAAACCGGCAACGTCCCCAGGCAGCCAAGCATCACAACAATTCCAAACTTGCGAACGCGACACGCGCTAGGGCGACAATTCATCTTTTGGTCTCCAATACTTCCTGCAGCGTTTCCTGTTTTTCCTGGTACATCGCCAGCAGTTCGTAGCGCACGTGCGCGTTCGATGGATTCCGCCCTGCCGCTAGACGCATTTCGTCGATAGCGCTGTCCAGCACGATCAGCTTTTCTTTGTAGCTGGCCATCACTGGCGTCGCCGGCGAATCCAATTCCGGCTTTGCTTCCTCAGCCAGCCGGTCGATCGCCTTCATGTAGTCGCGTTCGGTTCGTTCGACTTCGGCCAACGTGGAATTCCTCAGCAATCTTCCCTGACCAACATCCACCGAATTCCTTTGGCGGAATACGTAAACGCCGGAAATCGCCAGCGCAACAACGAGCGCACCCGCAAGCGCGCTCTGCCATCCCAAGGTTAGTGCACCCAGGGCACCCAACTTCTCCCAGAACCCTCGCCGCCCTGCCTGCCTCCGATCGTCTTCTTCTTCCTTCAAGGAAGTTTCGATCTTCGCCCACAATTGAAGGTCTTCCCGGTAATCCCTCAACTCTTCCGCCGCCGTGCTCAAGGATTTCCACGCACGGATCTCTTCTGCACAAACCGGGCAACTGACTGCGTGTTGTTCCAGCGTGGCCCACTCTTCGGCCGTACCATCCAGAAAAATCCGTTCGCGATCGCTACACGTCATGTTCACTGGCCACCTGCTTCCGCGCCGCGCAGAGGCTCCAACATGCCGCGCAAATTCTTCTTCGCTTGGAACAGAGTATTCTTTGACGCCGTTTCGCTGATCTCGAGCAGGGCCGCAATCTCCGCGTGCCGGAACCCTTCTACTTCGTACAGGAGAAAAACTTCGCGTTGATGCCGCGTCAGCATGGCTAGCGCGCGTTCCAGAGCCATGCGCAACGTCGGATGGGCGCTCGGTGCGCGCGGCTCGGGAGCGGGAGCCGTTGAGCTTGTATCATCTTGCGTCTGCTCCTTGCGCCGAGCTCGGCTTCGGCGTAAGTCATGACATGTGTTTACCAAAATTCGAAACGTCCAAGTGACAAAAGAGGAGTGTCCACGAAAGGTCCCTATCCCCCGCTGAATTTTCAGGAACGTATCTTGAACAGCGTCTTCTGCGTCCGTCGTCGAACCCAGCAGGTTGCGCGCTAGGTTCTTCATGCGCATCCCTTGTGATTGGTAAAGGCGTTCGTACGCGCGCAAATCCCCGGCCAGACACGCGGCCGCCAAAGCCGCGTCTTCGGGGAGAGCGGTGTTTTCGCGGTTTTGTCCGGCTGCGATTTCTGATGGTTCCACTCGCCGCCCTCCCTCACCTGCCGCAGAAGGGATTCTATCCTCCCACCGCAGCGCTAGTCCCACAGTTCCCATCGCGTTCTCCTGTGGTATAGACGATCAGAAGCAGTCAAACGTCAGCGGCTGTCGAAACCGTCGCTCCGGCGGTAACACGTTTAAAATGATTGGGTTATATCCTGCTAGCTCGCGCACTCTTGCGGCAGGGCACCGCGCGTCCGCTCCCGCTTCTGAAATTCCACAACGGCATTTCGCAGGTCCACCGGCGTAAAGTCCGGCCAGCGTTTTTCCAAGAACACGAATTCGGCAAAGGCGCACTCCCAGAGCAGAAAGTCCGAGAGCCGCATCTCTCCTCCTGTTCGGATGAGCAAATCTACGTCGGTTGAACCGCCTCGCTGCACCTCCGCGAGCACGTCTCCGAATGCCTCCGTCGAAAGTCTGGTCGCCTTATAAAATTTGCTCGCGGCTTGAAACAGCGAATGGCGGGAGGAATAGTCCACTGCCAACCGAAGATGCAGGTTCGTTCCTTTACAAGTCAGCGCCTCGGCCTCGTCGATCGACTTACGCAGCATCGGATGCATCCGGTCCCGCCTCCCAATAATGCTCAACCGAATGCCTTCCTCCAGGCAATTCTCCGTCTCGATTTTCAAATATTCCTGCAATATCCTTAGGATCTCTGCTACCTCGGCGGGCGGACGGTTCCAATTCGCCGAAGAAAGAGTAAAAAGCGTCAGCGTATGAATTCCCAGAAGAGGGGCGCACCGGATTATGCTTCTCGCCGCCTCCGCGCCTGCACGGTGTCCCGCCGAACGCGGAAGCCCTCGCGAAGTGGCCCAACGTCCGTTTCCATCGCAGATAATGGCCACATGAAGGGGATGAGCGGACGCTGCGGGTATTTCCAGGGTCTGTTGCAAACTGATCGATGGCATGAGCATTCTCATTTCTCCGCCGCTGTGAAAGTACTTTGTTATGCAAAGTGAACAGGCAAAAAATTTTACCGGTCGCGTGTCGCCCGGATCAGCGCCTCCATGTGGTCGAGGTACCGCTCGAGTGCCCGTCGTCCCGCCGCTGTCAGACGATATTCCGTCTTCGGCAGGCGCCCATCGAACGACTTCGTACAAACGATGTAGTCCGATTCTTCCAATTTGCGAGCGTGCACACTCAAATTGCCGTCGGTTGTCTTCAACAAGGCTTTCAGTTCATTGAACGTCAGTGACCGGTTCACCGCGAGCGCGCTCACGATTCCCAATCGGATCCGCTCGTGAATCAGACGGTCCAGGTTCGCGGACACGGGCTGCTGCGTTGCCGAACGAACCGCCGACGGCCCTTCCTCGCGGGCGACTCGTTCCTGTCGAATTGTAGATGACTTGGCCATGTTTCCTTTCACTTGCCAGACTCTACCTAACCTCCGTAACGGAGCGCAATCCAGAAGCCAAACCCGATCTGCACCAGCCCAAAGCCTGCGGCCATGAAGGCGTTCCCCCAAGTTGCCGGGGCAAACAGGGCGCCGGCTCCGAGCGCCATCAGGCACAATCCCATGATCGGAACCGCTCGCACCGAGAATGCTCCCCCGGTCACAATCGCCGTGCCGTAGAGCAACAGCCATACGCCGGGAAGTGCGGACACCGTCCCAGACAAAAACAGCGCCAGGGTTAACAGCCCCCCCACAACAATTGGTGGTGCGAAACTCAGTACAAACTTGCGGCCCGGCCCCGAAAACAATGAGGAATTCGCCCGCCAGGCTTTGGTCGCTGCCGCAGGCGCTGCGATGGCCACCGCCACAAACGCTTCCGCCAGCCAAGTCGCAATCCAGTGCCGCGCCGTCGTCTGCCTGGAGGCGACCAGCGACGCGGCAATTGCCGTCATTCCCATGGTTACGCCGCCCCAGCCAGGTACCGCGGTAAATTCCGCCGCGGACTCCATGGTTTCGCGGATGTAACGGAGGTGGTCCGCCACCCGGGCATCAATCGGGATGGGTTCACGGCGAACAGCTCGGTTGGAACCGGCGGCGGGCATAGCACGTCAATCCTAGGTCAAAATGGACGGTCGGTCAAGTACTTTATGTCATAAAGTAAACTACCGTATTCGGTGATATCTCCCCCTCATCCCGTTCCATCGGATGATAAATACATCCAGAAACATCTGCACGCTATCCCTCATCATGCTCACTTTTGTCGCTGGTGAATGCGCCCAGCGCACCGGGACTTCTTTTATCGAAAGACCGTGATGCCGTGCCAGATACAGTAACTCCGGATCGAAGCCGAATCTCTCGATGGTTTGCTGCTCAAAAATAATCCGGCACCTTTCCCGCCGGAACGCCTTGAAGCCGCATTGCGTATCCACGAACGGCAGCCACAGAATCAATCGCACAATTCGGTTGAAGATGATCCCCGCGAACTCGCGGAATACGGACTCATGCACCTCAATAAGGCTCCGGTCTACCGCTCGGCTGCCGATGGCAACATCGCACGACTTCAACGCCGCGAATAACTTTTCGGCTTCCTCGATCGGAGCGGACAGGTCCGCGTCGGTAAACAACACGACTTCGCCCGTCGCTTCGAGGGAGCCGTGTTTCACGCTGAAGCCCTTGCCGCGATTGATTCCATTTGAAATCACTCGCAACCCGGGAATGCGATCGCGCAGGGACTCAGCAACCGCTGCCGTGCGATCTGTCGAACCGTCATCCACCACGAGCACTTCCGTGTTTGGGCGCCGGTCTCGAATGTATTCGGCAATCTTCCCGAGCGAAGCCGGCAGCCTCACCTCTTCATTAAACGACGGGATGACAATGGAGAGTTCGGGGGTGGAGGTCACAAGAGCTCCTTGTCCTTCCAGCCGTAACGGCCGAGCAGCGGCACAAATCGGCATCCCTCGCGATACTGGGTCGAATATTCGGATCCACGGCGGGTCACCAGCACTAATTCCTGGCGTTGTTCCACCCCAATCGGTGCAATCAAGCGTCCCCCATCGGTCAACTGCTCCATCAGCGGCTCGGGCACTCTCGGAGCGGCGGCCGCCACGAGAATCGCATCATAAGGTGCAAATTCTTTCAACCCGTATGATCCATCCCCACAATGAACATGCGCGTTCGTGTATCCCAATCGCTGGAGTCGCTCCGCCGCCGGCGTCGCCAGTTCTGGATGGAGCTCCACGCCATAAACTTCGCGACAGAGCAGAGACAGCACCGCTGTTTGATAACCGCAACCAGTTCCGACTTCAAGTACTCTTTCCGTGCCGGACAGTCCCAACGCTTCAGTCATTGCTGCGACAATGTATGGCTGCGAGACTGTCTGGCCCGCGCCAATAGGGAGTGGTTCGTCGGAATACGCCCGGTTTCGAAATTGCTCCAGAACAAATTCGTGGCGTGGCACTGTTGCCATAGCGCCTAGACCGCCGACGTCTTTGATGCCGCGCTTCCGAAGCTGCGTCTCCACCATTTCGATGCGCTGTCTAAAATACGGATCGTCCGCCATCAAGAATCCCCGCCCAGAAGTTGCGCGTTCCCTCAACTGTGATCTGGCCCTTCGCGTAATCGCGCATAGTGTATCCGATGCGGCATTAGAATCTTCTATCCTCGCACGTGATTCCCCCGGTTTGCTTTTGACTTTCACCGCGCAGGCGCTGGTGAGATCGTAACAAAACATCAATTTCACCGCATTTTCATCGAAATCCTGCACGTCCGAACAGTGACCGACGCGGCAAAACTGTACCCCTGAGCAGGCGCGCAACCAGCATGTCTTCTTCTAAAATTATTGTTGAATCAGCAGGCCTGGTTTCTCTCGTTTTTGTGCTGTTCTGTTTGGAGGCTGTCATGAAAGCGGCTTTGGTGCTCGTCGTCATATACATCGGTATGTTTTTTGTGGCAATCCAAGGCGGGTCGCCCGGCTCTGTCCATGCCGCAGCGCAGCCCTCTGCCAGCCCGCGCGGCGTTGCCAAGGCTATGGCCCCTATCGATCCGGCCAAGGATGCGGATATACGCGCCCTTCTTGAACTCGTCGGCGCACGCGACCAAGTCCAGCAATCCGTTCGACAAACCGCCGAACAGTATCGCGAAAAGCTTTTGGCCTCGGTGCCCAACAACGAGAAGGGTCAGGCCTTTGTCAATGCCACCATTAATGAGTATGAAAAGCGCTACGACGTGGATCGCGTGACCGAACAACTCGTCGCGCTCTACGACAAACATTACACCGACGAAGAAATCAAAAGCCTGTTGCAGTTCTATGGGTCGCCCCTCGGCCAGAAGGTCGCCGCCGAAGGCCCTAAGATTTTCCGCGAGATTCAAGAGACCACTAGATCCGAAGCCGCCAAGGCGGTAAGAGACGCTCTGCAGCAAGCAAAACAGGAAAATCCCGGAGTCGGTCAAAATGCGCGCCTGACCAATAATGGCCAACGGCATCCATTGCAGCAACGGGCCCAACCGCAGGAAGGCGCCGGCCAACAGTCGGCGCAACAGCAGGATCAGCCTTAATTTGTCAAACGCTGGAATTACGGTAAGCGCTTCTTGAATTTAACGTCCACACCGAACGTGCCATTCTGATCGCGCAACGCCACCACGGAAATCGTCCGCGTTACGTTGTACTCCACCTGTATCACCTGTTGTTGCGTTGAGCTAACGTTAGAGACGTAGGTAACCGTCAGATTCGGCGTCACTTGCTGCTCCACGGTCACGCGTGCCGCCGCGTTCTGTCCGGAGCCCCCCGCCCCCAACCCAGCCAGGCCAGGGTCTACGCGAAACCGCGTAATTCCAAATAGCCGCTCTACTCGCCCGCCCAATTGACTGGAGATTGCTTCCGACAGCAATGCCGATGCTCCCGACGATCCTTGGCTGATGCCTCCGGTGCGCGACGCCACCTCGGTGCTGGTTTGCCCCATTGCCAGCAGCGTGACGATGTCGCTTGCCGGCAACGGCGGATCGGACCGGTAAGACAAGCTCATCTTGCTCGCTTGCCCGCTGAAATTTAGCGTAAGTTCGTACTGTTGGATCGTCGTCGTTGCTTCCACGTTGATCGTGGGGTCCAGTCGGAATGGATTGGCGAAGTTCAAATCGCCCCGTGTAACTTGATACTTGCTGTCATGAAAGAACAGTTCGCCGGAAATCACGTGAATGTGTCCGAGGATGATCGGGTGTTCGGCCGTCCCGCGCACCCGCAGGTTCGCGTCGGCTTCCAGATGCGCTCCCGGCCACTCCATGCGTGAGTCCGGCGTAGACGTTGCCTCTACATCGAACTGAAGATTTCGCAAAAAGCTAGAGCTGCTGGGTCCCCCGGCGCTCGTACTCGATGACAGGATTCCCGCCGATTCGAGACCCTGATTGAGGGTTACGCGTTGGATTAGCACTTTCCCTGTCACCAATCCACCGTCCATCGTGCCGCTCAGCCGCAACGACCCACCGACAAGCCAGCTCATCCCTTCAGGATATCGGACGCGCAGTCGGTCAGTCTGCGCCGAAATGTCATAGCGGAGAGGTTTGTCCGAATAGTTCACGCTGCCCGCTAGCGCAATGACTCCCCCGCCCGCCTCACCGGTCACATTCTCAAAGAACAAACGATTGGCGTCGAATACTAAGTCGCCTTTCAGATTGCTTAACCCCGTCGGGAAATCTGGTGACCGCGCGGAAACACTGTTCAGCTTGACCCGTCCTGTGATTCGCGGCCTATCCATCGTGCCTTCAAACGAGGCATTCATATCCGCGTGCCCTGCCATATTCACATCCGGGATGTACCCGTTGAAGAGTCTCAAGTCGACCGAACCATTCAACTTCAGCGATACGGCGCGCCCCCCCGTGAATTGAATCGAACCGGAGAGTTCTGCGTCGGTATCCGTGCCCTTCAGCACGGCGTTTTCAATCTTCAAGCTGTCTCGCGTGGAGGTCAGCCGGATGGGGCCGGTGTTTTCTAGTTGAACTCCACCGTACGTAAGGACCAGGTGCGTAAAGTTCCCCGTCATCGCCAGTCCTTCGGGATGCTGCAAGTCTCCCTTCATACTGATGTCCCCGTCAGCGGTTCCATGCCCTTCAAATTTCTGCAAATGCAACGCCGACAGCAAATAGGGGTCGAGATTGATATTCCTGATGGAGACCGTGCCATCCAGAGCATAAGGCTGCAAAAGCCCCAGTTTGATTTCTCCGCCAATGGCTCCCGCGCTCATGGCCGAACTTAGTTTGAGCTGTGCTGTCTGCCCATCGGCGTGTAAATCGCCTTCAAAACTCCCAATCACTTCGTTGCCTAACTGAAAGTCCACTACGCGGAAGTTTCCGGTCGCCAGGGGCAGGCGCGCCGGGCCGCTCGATTTCAACCGGAAAGAAATCTGCCCTCCCAAAGGAAGATTGTTCGCTTTTACTCTGCCGAAATTTGCGAGCGGCAAGGAGGCGCCGACCAGGTCCGTCGTGAGTGAACCATCGGCAAACCGATACGCGACATTGCCAGTCACGATTCCCGCACCGCCTGTTTTTTCTGTCCCCGGCGCGAAGAATCGCAACTCCGCGTTGTTTAGCCGCACTTCGTCCGGCGTCAGGCTTAGCTGGCCTCGCAACCTATTGAACGGCACGCTGTAGGCCTCCGCGTCTGCCACGTCCAGGAGACCGGTTAAAGTGGGCTGTGCGCGAGTTCCCCGCCCATGGAATTGCCCGGTAATCGCTCCATGCAGCGGATACTTCGCACCCGCCAGTTGCATCAGTGCTTCCATGGGTACCTGCTCCAGGTTGAGTTCGCTGGACCACTCATTGTCCGGACGGAACTCCCAATCGGTGAGTTTCAATTGGCCGTCGATGTCCGCCTTCATCTGGCCACGCACCGTGTGGCCCTGCGTGATCGTCAAATGGTCTGGGGAATAACTCAAATCGCCCTCGATCGAATCCACCCGCACGTCGTCGTATCGAACGCGCTCGCCTCGGAAGTGCCCCTGAAACTCGGGTCCGTCGGACGGCCCTGCAATCTTTCCGTTCCACGTCAAGGAACCGCCGATTCGCACTGCGGCCGCCGAAGTGCCTGGTTTGTCCCCCGCAATGGCATGGATGAAGTCGTTCCAATCGAGCAGCGAGCCGATCTCCAAACGCGTGTCCAGCGCCGTTTTCTTCGGATCGAGAAGCCCGGTAAAAGTGCCACGCGTGCTCGGGGTTTCAAAATCGCCCTGTGTAATTTCCAGAGCACTCAGCCGATCGCGATACCGCAGTTTCCAGTCTCCGGTGACCGGCATGTGACCTTCTGTCACTTCCTCCGGCGCGTCCCAGTGCATGCTCGCGGAGATTTCGAAATCCAGAAAATTCGCTCGCCACGTCTCTACCGTGTCCGCCGAAATCACCGAATCCCAATGCAATTTGTCTATAGGAAATCCCGCATGGTCGATTGCCGGGGTGAGCGCCGATAGCCGTACATTCTGCAATTTGGTCTCGCCTCGAAATCGCAGCCCGTCGTAACGCATGTTGATGCGCCCCTTCACGCTTCCTCCCAATGCGTACGCGGCAAAATCCGGCAGCACCACCCCCTTGGGATCAAGCGTGTAGCTGGATCGGCTGGTTAGGTTGGCGGAATGGAAATCCTGAAAACTCAGTGTGATGTTATCTGCGGCAAAACTCCCTTTTCCAAGAACCGATCCATTCTCAATCCTGCCTTCTCCTCGCAGGTCAATCCTTCCGAGCGGCACCTCTGGGGTACGGAGAATCTCACGGATGTCCAACAGGTCCAGCCACCCGCGGTATCTGTAGCTCCATTGCGGACGAACCAGATCCTTCGTTTCAGCCTGCAAATCCACGTGCGAGCGGGCAACGTCCACGACCGCCTGCTCTACTGAAAATCCATCCTTCCGCAAGGACAATTTCGCGGTCACGTTTGCAGGCACGGGAACGTCCCTTCGCCTCGCGAACTCAATCGACTGCCAGTTCAGTGCTCCGAGATACACCGGCCTTTCTTCCGAGCCGCCCAAATCCACCGTGAATTGAAGTTCGCCGCCTTCGACGCCGAAGAGCGACTTCACATCGTTGTACAGGATCCAACCGTCTTTGATCTCTACGTGGTGCACCTTCAGGTCGAGCAATCTCTGCAAAGCCGGTTCTTTCGATTCGCTGTTAGGTAGCGTCGGCAAGTTGTTGCTGCCGTCCTTCTCAACCCGCACATGCAACCGGGGCTGATCCAGAATCAAATCGTTCAGCCCAACTCGCCTCCCCCAAAATGAGTCAACTCGCAAGCCAACGCGGGCCTGTTCGGCGCTGAACAGCGGCTCGGTGTCCGCGGGCTCTTTTCCGTGGACAACGAGCCCGTTGACGGTGGCATTCAGCGAAAACCAACCGACTGACACGGTCCGGATTTCCACCCGCGCGCCCGTCAACGCCTGCGCGCGATTGATCAGGATCTTGCGCAACAGCGGGTTGGCCAGCCCGCTTCCCGCTGCGATGATCGCCAGCGCAATCAGCAGCAACGTCCAGGTGCCTAGCACCCAGAGCAGGTGCTCCACCCACAGGATTTTGCGCCAGCGGGATTCTTTGGTCATTTCGGATTCTCATCCAGCATTTTCTCGATGCGAATTCTCGACCGGCTCTCCTTCAGCCAACGGTCCGCCTGCTCGTTGATCGCGCGCTGAACCAGGGCTTCCTGGATGAAAGGGCGTGCAGCCTCCGGCGTTGGAGGCGTCCGTCCTCGCGACTCAGCCCGCGGCACAAGTCGCGTTTTGTAATACTCTTCGATATCCTTTTCGTCGATCTGCACGGAAGCTCTAAAGCGCGAATCGAGATAGTTGCTTAGATACAGTTGGCGCGTCAGCATGCGTAGGAGGTCTTCATCGGTCAGTCCTGCCTGCTTCTCTCGCTCCTCAAACGCTTCCGGCGACGAGAATGACCGCTTCAGCCGTTCCAGGCTGCGCTGCACCTCTTCACTGGACGGCTGAGGAAATAATGCTGCCTTGGCTTCATTCCGGACCATCCATTGGTCAATCAAGTGATCGAGGACCTGCGAATCGCTTTCCGGCTTTTCGTCCACGAAGCTCTGGTAACGGGCTAGCTCTCGCACATCACTCAGGAGAATAATGTCCGTATCCACCCGCGCTACGATCCGGTCGATTACTTCTCGCGCAGACCCAAATACAGCGAGCGTTAGCAAGCAAACAGTCGCCATCCCGCTTTTTCGTGCCTTGCACATCAGAAACTCGATCCTAGGTTGAAGAATATCTGAAACTTTGGCAACCGCGTCCCCTCCTGGCACAACACCGCCGCATTCGTGCAAGGAACAACAAATTCGGGCCGGTTCAGCTCATAACCCAGATCAATTCGAATCGGACCCACGGGAGTCGCATAGCGCAGACCGAAGCCGATGGTATTTGAAAAATAGTTGAGTTCATTCGTGCAGTTATACACACAGGTCGTCGGATTGAACCGTCCCGGGGCCACTCCAGGGTATGCCGCCTTGAAAACCGGCGTGGGAGACGACCAACGCAACGTGATGCGGTCCAGGCGGCTGTAGACATTTCCTCCATCGTAGAAGAGCGCACCTCCCAGACTTGAACCGATGATCGGAAGTTTCATCGGAAAACGCAATTCTTGATTCAGGATCAACATGGCTTGGCCGCCAACCGGGAAGCCTGTCAGTGCATCGCGCGGTCCCGCTTGATTTAACGCAAAGCCGCGCAAAGAGGTTCCGCCGCCGGCAAACAGTCGCTCCGGAAGTGGAATAAGCTGTGGCGAAGGCGTGCCAGTTTGTGCAGGAAAACTTAAAGAGACGGTCGAGCCGTAAGGCTGAAGAATTCCAATGCGCACCGAGCGTGCAAAGCTCCAGTTGCGAGAGATGGTATGGTAGGTCGAGTTCTGCAGGAAGAGCCGGAAAAAACTGGCGCTGGATCCGAGCGCCGTACCCGCAACGCTAAAGTCGGCCGTATTAAAAGAACCCTTGCTGGCGTCCGCTGGATTGTCTCGCGTGTCGCGAAACCAGGACAGGCTGAATTCAGAAACCAGCGTCGGCTGATAGAACAACGGTACTTCCTCCTGCGGCACATTTAGATTGCTCAGGGTCACCTTGCGGAACGCGTAACGAAACAGAAGCGACGCTCGTCCCGACAATCGATCCGTGATTTGCACGTTCCCTTCATATCTAGTCTGCGAGAACGTATTGATGTCTTGCGATTTCTCCACGTACGCCGTCGCCTGTAAACTCAGGTTGTCTCGATTCAACGATTCGGGCGAGTTGTAGGCCAGCAGCGCCCTTCCCTGAATCGTGCTTCCTCTTATTTTCAAGCTGAGCGTATCCGCCCTCCCCGTCAAATTTTGCTTTGACAACTCCAGGATTCCTCGCGGAGACGCTTCAATCTGTCCACCCGTTGGGTCGGTGGTACTGGCCAGACGCTGCACCTCAAATCCCCCGCCGTAGGCAATGGTGTAGCGCTTGGCTTCTTCGACCAGCACGACCACATCTTTGTCTGGATCGGTCCCATCCCGATTTTGCGCGTCGATCGTGACTCGGTTGAAAACGCCCAGGTTGTACAATTTCTGCTGCGACTCGACCACATCGCCTTCGCGAAGAGGCTGCCCAGCCTGGAGCTTTACCTGCCGCTGAATTACTTTTCGCCGGGTGTGCTTGTAACCGCTCAACAGCACCCTGTTCACGATTACCTGCGATCCTTCCTGGATCTTGTAAATCAGCCCCATTGGCACTCCGCGTTCGAGGGATCCATTCGATTCGCGCGACGCCTCGGCTCCTTTCCCGCTGCTCGCCGCGTCTTTTGTTTCGTCCCCTTCACCTGCTTTCGTTGTTTCCGGCACCGCCGACCACGAAAAACTCGCGTTGGGAAAGCCTCGGTTGAAATAAAGCGCAAGGATATTGTCTCGATCGGAAGCTATGCTGACTTCCGAATAAGGCTGGCCCGGCAGGGAGCCTAGCACTCCGCGGAGCTCCACTTCCGTCATCGCGCTCATTCCCTCCAGCTTCAGGCTCGAAATCAGCGTTTGCTTTCCTTCACTGATCTCAAATCGAACCAGTAACTCGCCCTTGTTTTGGTCCGACGGTGTGCCTCCCACAATCGTGGCCGACAGAAATCCGTTCGCTGCGTACAGGCTTTTCATCGAAACAACGTCCGAGTCCAGCAGGCGCCGGCTGAAACGCGGCTTCGTAAGAAAGGAGCTGGGAGTGATGGAAAGTCGGCTTAACAGGAGTTGCTTGCTGAAATAGTGATTCCCGGTGATCTCGATGCGGAGTCCCTTGTATCCGAGTCCGCGATCGACCTTATAAGTGATGGTCTCCTGTCCGGTTTTCAACTCCGGGGTTTCGCTCTTCGCGGTTTCATCGGAAACGGTGTAATCTACCTTCGCGTCGAAATATCCCTCGCGCTCCAACCGCTCTCGCAGGTTCCGCTTTCCTTCTTCCAGTAAGTCCACGTCCACGGAAGCTTCCTGATAAATCGGGATCAACCTTCGCAACTCTCCCCGTGAGAATTTTGCGCCCACAATCGTGACGCGCACCGTTGGCCCAGCAATCACATCCAGCGTGAGCGACAAGGAATTCGTAGCCGCGTTATACTCGCCGCGTCGCACGGATACTCGTTCGCTTAGGTGCCCTTTCTTTTCGAGAAATTTGCGTATTCGGCTCGTTGCGGACTGCACTCGCGCGATGGTCAATTGGCTCCCCTGCTTTAGCTTGAAAAGTTTGAGCAACTCCGCATCGCGATATTCGGTGTCGTTCTTAAGATCTATCTTGGACAGGCGAACCCGAGGTCCGGGTTCCACATGCGCTATCACGTCCAGTTGATGTGTTTCCGGGTGCGCCCTTTTTTCGACGGTCACCTTTGCCTGGTACAGTCCGTCATCTCGAAGCGTGTCCTGTAATCGGCTCACCGCTTGTTCAACATCACCTTCGTAATAGGTTTGCCCGAGGGACAATTGCATCGCCCCGCTTGCGGATGCTTCAGAAGGGGGTGGCTTTAAGCCTTCGATCACCACCTGATTGAAGAAGAAATTCTCGCGCACCACAAAATCCAGACGGACTCCGTCTCCGTCCGGAGTCGTTACCGCCTTCAGGTCGGCGTAGTCTCCCGTCCCGTACAGGGTATGGATGCTGGATGCCACCGCGTCGCCGTTTAGCGTTTCACCGGCCTTTACGGCAATCCCGGGCGGATTTGTCGCCAGCACTTTGCCGTTTTCTTCGACGATGCGGACTTCCCGCACATCCGCCAGCGCCATCTGGCTGTGCTTATCGTCCTTCACCCCCTGGGCACACAGAGCCTTCCCTCCCAGCAGCGGCATCAGGAGCACAAGAACTCGTAAACCACTGGCCCACGACAAGTTCATCAGTTCCATTAATCAGACGAAGGGTAGCACAGGGGCGTTGCTTCCCCGGATGCCTTTAGAGCTATCATGAGAAGGATTCCAGTGCTGGAGCCATATTTTACGTGATTCATCCTCTTGACCAGAAATACTCGCGACAAACGCTGTTTGAGCCTCTTGGCCGCGATGGCCAGGAGCACCTTTCAAACGCAAGTGCGGTGCTGGTCGGCTGCGGCGCCATTGGTGCGGCTGCGGCAAATCTCCTGGTTCGCGCCGGCATCGGCCGCCTGCGCATCCTGGACCGGGATTTTGTTGAACCTTCAAATCTCCAGAGACAATCTCTCTTCAACGAATCCGACGCCCGCGACGCCTTGCCGAAAGCTATTGCCGCCGAGAGAAATCTCCGTTCCATCAATTCCGATGTTCAAGTCGAAGGCATGGTCGCCGACTTGACTCCTCGAAACGTGGCGGAATTGCTCTCCGGCTTTCCGCTGATTCTCGACGGCACGGACAATTTTGAAACCCGGTTCCTCGTCAATGACTTCGCCGTCAGCTCCGGCATTCCTTGGATCTACGCCGCCGCCGTAGCAAGTTACGGCCTCACTTTCACCGTTCTCCCGGGCCAAACCGCCTGCCTCGCCTGCTTTCTCGATTCGTCATTAGGCACCGGCCTTGACGAAACCTGTGACACGGTTGGCGTTCTCGGCCCCATTGTGAACCTCATCGCCTCCGTCGAAGTCACCGAAGCGATGAAACTCCTCGCGGGCCGCAGTTCGGCGCTTCACGGCTCTCTCGTCTCCTGCGACGTCTGGACCGGACGATTCCAAGCCATCCGCCCCGAACGCAATCCCGCGTGCCGCGTTTGTGTCCACCATCAGTTCTCCTATCTCTCGGGTGCAGCGCAACCTCATATCACCATGTGCGGTAGGGATTCCGTGCAGATCCACGAACGCAGCCGCTCGCTCGATCTGAAAGCTCTTAAGGATCGATTGGCGTCCTCGGCTTCTGAGGTGCACCAGAACGGATTCCTTCTGCGATTCCGCGTCCCACCGTACGAAATGACGGTCTTCAACGACGGACGCGCCATTCTGAAAGGAACCCAGGACCCCGTCGTAGCACGATCGTTATACGCAAAATATATTGGAACTTGAAATCGCCTAGCGGAGAATTCCGCTGCGGCCGGGAGGCGTGCGCATGGCCGCTCGATCCAGATTTTCCCGCAGGTTCATCAGCGTTAGAAACGTGCTGAGTACGCGCGCCTTCAAGTCATCCGTCAAGTGCAGCCCGCTGGTCGCCACGCGTGCCAACCGTTCGCCGTTATCCGTAATAAATCTCATGATTTCTCGCTGCCGTTCGTGAGGTGTATTCCCGAGGGCCGTCTCCCGGCGCATTTCCGCACAACCCGCTTCCAATGACAGGGTGAAATGGAGGACACAAAGCTTGTGTTCGGCTAGTGCGGCCGGCACGTCATGTTTGCAACCGGAGATGTGGCACGATTCGGTCATTGGGCGGTTTCCGGCGATTCTTGATAGGTAACATTCCCGGAGCCGAAAAGCCAGCAGTCATCTGCTTTTTGCTTCCAATCATGCAGCGCCCTGTACCCTGTCCCTGCGGGCAGACCGCGTGTACATGCCTAAAACGCTGTTCTAAGCCCTCGAAACGAGGTGGCGATTTTCCGTAGGTGCTTATTCCCTCGCGCTTTCCGAATCTTATGTTGGCTCGATTTTCTACGCTCTCGGCAGTATTCTGATTTTTGAAACGCGGATCGAAAATGTTTGACAGCCATTGCCTCGGGAATGTATAAATATACAGAGGGTTGTATATAGGAAACGGATGAGCGCGACCAAGACATTTCGGCACGGGCAGATTCTCCGACTGGTTTCCTCCGAGCGTATCTCGAATCAGGAAGATCTGCGCCGTCGGCTTGCCGACAAGCGCATGCGCGTCACACAAGCCACGCTTTCCCGCGACCTTCAGGAACTCAAACTGGTCAAAACCAGAGAAGGCTATCGCGCGGCCACAGCTTCGCTTGAGGAAGTTGCCTCCGTGCCTCCTCTTACCCGCGCTCTCCGCGAGTTCCTTCTCGATATTCGCCCCGCTGAAAATCTTCTCGTTCTGAAGACGCCTCCGAGCGGAGCGCAACCCCTTGCCGCCGCATTGGACGGCGCAAAATTTTCTGAAATTGCAGGCACGATCGCCGGTGACGATACCGTCCTTATCATCACTCCCAGCCGCAAAACTCGCGAATCCCTTCAGAGAGAAATCGAGTCCCACGTAAAATGAAGGATCCTCGGAATATTGCTGTTATTGGTGTCACCGGCTATACCGGTTTCGCGCTGGCCACCCTCCTGCTGCGTCATCCCGCCATCGCGAAGCCAACCTTCTACGTCCGCGAAACGAACGGCTTCCATTGCCTCTCGCAGCTTTTTCCTCAACTCCGCGCCCGCGGCGAAGCCCCTCTGCGCCCGCTCTCGCTTCAAGACATCATTGCGAGTTCGGCAGGCACAGCCTTCCTTGCGACCCCCCACGAGATCTCTGCGGAATACGCGCCCAAGCTGCTTGACGCCGGGCTGCGTGTCATCGACCTGAGCGGTGCGTTTCGCTTCTCCTCCGCCGAAACTTTCTCATCGTGGTACAAACTGCCTGCTCCGCACGCCACGCATCTCAGCCACGCCGTATATGGGTTGCCGGAACTCTATGCCGGTCAAATTCGCGACGCAAAGCTCGTTGCCAATCCCGGCTGCTATGCCACCAGCGTCATTCTCGCCCTGCGTCCGCTGTCGCAAGCCGGTTTGCTCTCGCCCTCGCAATCCGTGGTCTGCGATTGCAAGTCCGGCGTCACCGGGGCTGGCAAAGATCCCCGCCGCGACCTTCACTTTGTCGAAGTGGATGAAAACTTCCGCGCCTACAATCTTTTTTCTCACCGTCACACACCCGAAATCGTGGAGCACACCGGGCTCCCGGAATCGCAGGTGATGTTCACCACCCACCTGCTGCCCGTCGCGCGCGGCATTCTTTCGACAATTTATGTCTCACTCAGGGAAAAGCACACTCCGAAGAGCATCGAGAAGCTTTATCGTGAGTTCTTCGCTGCCAAGCCCATGGTCCGCATCTGGCCTGCGGGGAAATTGCCTGAATTGCAGCACGTAGCCAACACAAACTTCTGCGACATCGGCTTCACGCTGGATTCACAAGGCCGACGCCTGATCGTAATTTCCTGCCTGGATAATCTTGGCAAGGGAGCCGCGGGCCAGGCCGTTCAGAATCTCAATCTGATGCTGGGCATCGAGGAGCAAACGGGATTGCTATGAGGATGGTCATCAAATTCGCCGGCGCTCTGCTCGAGGACGCGGCTACGGTCGAGTCTCTCTCGCAGCGGGTCGCCGGACTTGCTCGCCATGGCCACGAAATCCTCGTTATCCATGGCGGCGGACGCCTCTTCACCGCCACGCTGAAACGCCTGGGTATCGAAAGCAAATTTGTGGCTGGGCTACGCGTGACCGATCGCGAAACCCGAGACGTCGCCGTAATGGTCTTCGCGGGGCTTCTGAACAAGCGCGTGGCGGCTGCCATCACGGCCTCCGGCCAGCCCGCAATCGGCGTTTCCGCCGCTGACGCAGCCTGCTTCTCCGCTGCGCCTCTGGTCCACAACGACGTTGAGGGTAGCCTCGGTTTCGTCGGCTATCTCACCGGCGTCAACACTTCCTTCCTCCAATCACTCTGGCGGGAAAATCTGCTTCCCGTGGCCGCCTGCCTCGGCTTGGGCACCGATGGCGAACTCTACAACATCAACGCCGATCACATGGCCGCCGCCTGCGCCGAGTTCATTGCGGCGGACCACCTTATCTATCTCACCGACGTCGCCGGTGTTCTGCATGGCGAAAACGTGATTTCCGCGATTTCCTGCGAACAAATCGAGACCCTTGTTCAGGCTCGCGTTGTTTCCGGCGGTATGGTGCTGAAACTGGAAGCCGCCAAACGCGCTCTCGAAGGCGGCGTAGGCGAAGTGCATATCGTTGGCGGCGATTCCGCCTCGGCCGTTCTCGATCCGCTGCTATTCAGCGAGGCGGCCAACAAGAAATCGTCCACGAGTTTGCCTGGTACGCGTGTGCTCCGGGAGTCATCCGCCGGCCTCGCCTCCCAGGCGGTTGTCTAGTTTTTTGCTTTTATGGAGAAGAATGAATGACTGCTTCGACTGCTGCATCTCTTACTATCCCGGTCTCGCTTGCCAAAGACCTGCTCACCGGCGCCGAATGGGGCTCCGCGGAAACCCGCGATCTTCTACAGCGCACCGCGGAGATCAAGGCGCGACCCTCGCGCTTTGCTTCTGTGCTGCGCAACAAACATATCGCCCTGATCTTTGAAAAGCCTTCCCTGCGTACCCGCGTCACGTTTGAAGTTGGCATTCAAAGCATGGGCGGCTTCGTGGTTTTCCTGGACCACACCCAGGCGCGCCTTGGCGAACGCGAATCCATCCCGGACGTCGCTCGCAACCTCGAACAGTGGGTCCAAGGAATAGTCGCGCGCGTCTACGAACAGCGCGTCCTCGAGGAGATGGCCGCGAATATCGGCATTCCCGTCGTCAACGCCCTCTCCGACAAATTCCATCCCTGCCAGGCGCTGGCCGATTTCTTCACCCTCGAAGAGAAATTCGGCTCGGTGAAAGGGTTCAAGCTTGCCTACGTTGGCGACGGCAATAACGTCTGCCATTCGCTGATGTATCTCGGCGCTCGCCTGGGCGTTCACATTCGCATCGCTACACCGGCGAACTATGCGCCCGATGCAGACGTCGTCGCCGACGCCAAGCGCGTTGCAAAAGAGACTCGCGGCAAGATTGAGCTTTTCACCGACCCGCGGGAAGCCGTGAACGGCGCCCAAGCCATCTACACCGATTCCTGGACGAGTATGGGTTTTGAAGCGGAAGAAAAGGTTCGCCGCCAGGTCTTCCAACCCTACCAGGTGAACAGCAATCTCATGGCGCAGGCTGCCTCCGGCGCTGTATTCATGCACTGCCTTCCGGCGCACCGCGGAGCCGAAGTCACCGACGAAGTTCTCGACGCTCCGTATTCCGTCGTCCTTCAACAATCCGAAAATCGTATGTACGTGCAAAAGGCGATCCTGCACGCTCTTTACACCTGAAATTTCGCCGCCTTATCGAGGAGAGAAAATCGAGTGAATCAGACTGCACAAAAGCCCAAAAAAGTTGTCTTAGCTTATTCCGGTGGACTCGACACGTCCATCATCATCCCCTGGCTGCGCGAGAATTATGGCTGCGAAGTAATCGCCATGATCGGCGACGTCGGCCAACAGGAAGACCTCGAAGCCGCCCGCAAGAAAGCCCTCGCGACCGGAGCTTCCACGGCGTATGTCGAAGACCTCCGCGAGGAATTCATCCGCGATTACATTTGGCCCACGCTTCGCGCTGGCGCCGTCTACGAGCACACCTATCTGCTCGGCACTTCCATGGCTCGTCCCGTAATCGGCAAACGCCAGGCCGAACTCGCCCTGCAACTCGGCGCGGATGGTCTCGCTCACGGCTGCACCGGAAAAGGGAACGATCAAGTCCGCTTCGAATTAGCCTACAAGGCCATCGCTCCCAGCGTTCAAATCATTGCGCCCTGGCGCGAATGGGATATCGATTCGCGCGAAGACGCCATCGCCTACGCCGAAAAGCACAAAGTTCCCGTGGAGCAGAGCAAGCGGAACATTTACAGCCGCGACCGAAATATCTGGCACCTTAGTCACGAGGGCGGCGAGCTCGAAGATCCCGCCAATGCTCCGAATGAAGCCATGTGGCAATGGATCGCCTCGCCGGAAAAAGCTCCTGACAAGGCCGAAGAGGTCGAAATCGGCTTCGAATCCGGGACTCCGGTTTCCGTTAATGGCACGAAGCTCGGCCCCATCGACCTTCTCAACGTATTGAACGACATCGCCGCCAAGCACGGCGTCGGCCGCACCGACCTCGTCGAAAACCGCCTGGTCGGCATGAAGTCCCGCGGCGCATACGAGACTCCCGGAGGCACTCTTCTTGTCACCGCACATCGCGAACTCGAGCGCCTCACGCTCGATCGCGAAACCGCGCACTTTGCCCAGGCGCTTTCCGTTCGCTATGCCGAACTCGTTTACAACGGCCTTTGGTTCTCCCCGCTCCGGGAAGCTTTGGACGGCTATTTCAACGTCGCGCAACAGCGCGTTACTGGCTCCGTCGGCCTCAAGCTCTCGAAGGCCACGCTCAACGTCACGAAACGCCTCTCACCCTATTCCTTGTACCGGGCCGACCTCGCTAGCTTCACCATGGGTCGCTACAATCCCAAGGACGCCGAGGGCTTTATCAATCTATTCGCGCTGCCGGTCACAGTCCGACCGAAAGCCAAAAGCGGCAACGCCTAGTTTTCGTAGCATGCTGTGCCCCATCTCAGCAAGAATTCGGCGTGCGAGCAACCGGTGCAATCCGCTGGCCAAGGCCCATAATCCGTTGTCATCCTGAGGAGCGCTTTTCGCGACGAAGAGTCTCAACAGCTACTTGAAGGTAATAGAACACGGAGCACGACTCTGACAACCTTTATGACAGAACGCAAAGACGACCGACTCTGGGGCGGCCGCTTCGACAAAGCGCCGGACGCGCTCTTCGACGCGTTCCAGAACTCCTTCGCGTTCGATTGCCGCCTGCTTCCCTACGAAATCGCGGTCGATCGCGCTTGGGCCAAGGCCTTGCAGCAGGTGCAAATCCTAAATGAATCCGAAGTCCGGCAAACCCTTGCCGCGCTGGACAAAATCGCAGAACGCGGGGAACAAGATCCCGTGTGGCTGGCGTCCGCGGCGGCTGAGGACGTCCACCACTTCGTCGAAAAGGCGCTGGTCGAAGAACTCGGCCCACTCGGCTGGAAACTTCACACCGGCCGCAGCCGCAACGAACTCGTGGCCACCGATTTCCGCCTCTTTGTAATCGACGCTGCTGCAGAAATTCGGCGCGCTCTTATCACTCTTGTCCGCGCCTTCGCCACTCAGGCCAAAGCCAACCTGAAAGTGCCGATGGCCGGCATGACTCACATGCAGCATGCCCAGCCGATCCTTCTCTCTCATTTTCTGATGGTTCACGCCGAAGCTTTCTCTCGCGACCTCACGCGCGTGCAAGCAGCCTCGATCGCGGCCGACACGTGCCCCATGGGTTCCGGGGCGTTAGCCGGTTGTGCCTTTACCATCGACCGCCATGCCTTGGCGCGCGACCTCGGCTTCTCCCGCATCACCCCCAACAGCCTCGATGCTGTTAGCGACCGGGACTTTGCGCTCGACTATCTTTTCGCCCTTTCCGGCATCGCCACGCATCTTTCGCGCCTAGCCGAAGATTTCGTCCTTTTCGCATCTCAGGAATTCTCCTACGTCATTGTTCCCGACGAATATTCCACCGGCAGCAGCCTGATGCCGCAAAAGAAAAATCCTGATTCCTGGGAACTCTTGCGTGGCAAAACCGGCCGCATTACCGCTGCCCTGTTCAGTCTTTTCACCACATTGAAGGGTCTGCCCACCAGCTACCAGCGCGACCTCCAGGAAGACAAGGAAGCCCTCTTTGCCGCCCACGATCAAGTCCATGACATGCTCGCGGTTGCCGCCGGCGCCCTTTCCTTGACAAAATTCCGCGAATCCCGGCTCCGTTCCGCCGCTTCCAATCCAGCCCTTCTTGCCACCGACGCTGCGGACTATCTCGTCCGTCGCGGCGTGCCTTTCCGCCAGGCCCATGATTTCGTCGGCCAAGTACTGCGCGAAGCGGAGAAGCAGGACAAACCCTGGATTCAACTTTCTGCAGCGGATCTCCGCAAAATCTCGCCTGCTTTCGGAGATGATTTCTTGCAAAGCCTTTCCGTCGATGCTGCCATCTCTTCTAAATCGGTTCCCGGCGGTACTTCGGAAGAATCTGTTCGCGCTGCCATTAGGCAGCTCGAGCAAAATCTCGCACAACTGGAGAAGCAACCATGAGTCTCGGCTCTGTCGTCTACGTCGTCGAATCTGCCTCCTATCACGCGGAGGATCGGAGGTCCCTTCCGTGAGATTCGCGTTCGCCCCGCGGATCCTCCGCCCATGAAGCAAGCTCCCTCCGAAGCATCCTTGCCTCGCGGTTTCCGTTTTTCCGCGACTGCCTGCGGACTGAAAAAAACCGGCGCTCTCGATCTCGCGCTGATTTCCAGTGATGTGCCGGCATCCGCCGCAGCCGTTTTCACGCAAAATCTGGTTGTTGCCGCGCCAGTGCTGGTCTCCAAGGCGCATCTGAAGTCTTCGAAAGGACGCATGCGCGCAGTCATCGTCAATGCGGGCAACGCCAACTGCGCCACCGGTACAGCCGGGCACGCCGTCTCCCGAAGAATTGTCGAAGAAACGGCTCGCCATCTCCGTTGCCGCCCGGAAGAGGTCGCGGTCTGCTCCACGGGTGTCATTGGCGTGCCTCTGCCCGTCGAAAAAATCCTCCGCGCGCTCCCCGGCATCACAAGAAATCGCCGCCCTTCGGCTCGTTCGTTTGCCGAACTCTCCCTGGCCATCTGCACCACGGACACTCGTCCAAAAACCCAGGCCGCGTCGTTCAAAATGGCCGGCAAGCGCGTCCATTTAGTCGGCTGTTCGAAAGGCGCAGGCATGATTCATCCCAATATGGCCACCACACTCGCCTTCGTGGTCACGGACGCAAATATCGCTCCGTCTCTTCTGCAGCAAACTCTTCGCGATGTCACGACCCGCACCTTCAACGCCATTAGCATCGATGGCGACACTTCGACGAATGACACACTCCTTGTTCTCGCCAACGGCGCCGCGGGAGCACCCGCAATCAAAGCCGGTTCCGCTGCGCATCGAGCCTTCTCGAAAGCTCTCGAGGAAGTTTGTCATTCCCTGGCATTGCAAATCGTTGCCGATGGCGAAGGCGCGCAGCGTGTGATCGAAATCGAAGTGCGGGGTGCAAAGAACGAACGTGACGCGCGCCGCATCGGCCAGACGATTGCTACTTCTCCGCTTGTCAAAACCGCCTTCGCCGGCGGTGATCCAAACTGGGGTCGCATCTTCGCCGCGGCTGGACGCGCCGGAGTAAAATTCGATCCCGATCGCGTGGACATCCTCATGGCTGGCATACCGGTTCTCCGCCGCGGCCAGCCTCTCGATTTCAGCGAGCGCGCCGCCAGCAATCGCCTTCTCGAAAAGAACGTTCACATCGTCGTGAATCTCCACGCCGGCCGCGCTTCGGCGCGTTATTGGACCTGCGATTTCACTGCGGAATACGTGCGTATAAACGCGAGTTACCGGACCTAGCTAGCCCGTTCTACCAGAAAACAAGTACTTCCGGGTATGTGGGAACGGTACTTTCTGGTCTACGTAAATCGCTTGCTATCTTCAATCCACGGACTGGTACTCGAGGGCACCTCCGCCGTCCAGAATATTGGTTGCAAAACCGGTCAATTTTCGAGACCATTCACGGGACCACTGATTCATCCCCTGCCCACCGCGGCACGCCCTCTGGTTTGCTCTTGGCGGACAAGGTTCCTCAGTGCGCTCCGCAACTCGTTATTCTAAGGTTCCGGGCAGAAGGAGTTTCGCAAGGTGAAGAAGCTTTACGTCGGTAATCTTCCGTTCAACGCATCAGAAGAACAATTACAAGAGTGGTTTGGACAGTTGGGAATCAGCCCTTCGGCCATTAGCCTGATTCGCGATCGGTTCACGGGTCAGTCGCGCGGCTTCGCTTTTATCGAGATCGCCAACGATGAAGAAGCGGATCGTGCGGTTACCAGCCTCAACGGTCAGAATTTTGGTGGCCGGAACCTTGTTGTCAACGAAGCGCGCCCGCAGACGGAACGTTCGGGAGGTGGCGCAGGCCGGGGCGGATACGGCGGTGGGCGTGGCGGTGATCGCGGTGGGCGTGGCGGTGGTGGGCGTGGTGGTGATCGCGGGGACCGCGGAGATCGCGGCAACCGCTGGTAACGCGCGCTTTCCCTTCCCTTATTTCATGAGTTAAGTTGTGCTTCGGACTCTCAGCGTAAATTCTTGAAGCACAGGTTTTGCCACGGAAAATTCACCTGAGATTTGGGTGTATTTGACTTTCATTCTAGTTTTCTGCATTTCCTTCCATGGATTTTCACAACCCCTCCGAAATTTTTCTGGTTATCCGCTCGCTTAGCATGTACTATCCCGGCGAATTGAACCTATACAGCGTCTCCTCAAAATGACCCTTCTCGTTTTGGGGCTCGCCTCTTGGTCTGAAACACAAACGGTGACCGAAACTTCTCACCGGTTGACGGGTTTGAAACATCAGGCGAAGAATTTCCTTCGCTCGCTCTTGCCTCGAGACTATAAGAAGTACAGTTCGCACCGTATTTGGTGCAACCGATCGAAGGGGTGCGGCGGTGGGTAGCTAGAAACTCGACAGGCTCTTGCCGCATCTAAGAAGGGCAAAGAAGAAGAACGATGCACACGTGGCACAAACGCGATTGGAAGCAATTCTATGAACTGGCGCGCCGTCCGTGGCACCGCCACCGTCCGCCGCGGCCTGTCTATCCTTCTGGGATGAACCGCGTGCAGCCCGCTGCTGGCTTTAGTCTTTCCGAATTGGATGACGCTGGCGTGGATTTGGACCTCGCCGAGCGCTTGGGCCTGCCCGTCGACGCCGGCCGTATCGGCGCCTACGGTCCCAATGTCACCACGCTGCGTGATTTCGTTCGCAGCTCCCGCCATCCCCTGTAATCGTCTGCGACGCTGCGACGCTTCTCTGTTTGTGGCGCAGCATTTTCGCGCGTAAAATAGTGTATCGAGAACAGCGCGCGATCATCCTATGGCTTCGCCCTTTAACATCATTCCGAACGGTGCCATTCCTCCGGTGCCGGCCCCGCACGTCCATCCGCGTCCGGATTGGCTAAGAGTCAAATTCTTCGGCGGCGAACGCTATCAAAATCTAAAGCGCATCATGCGGACACTTGACCTGCACACCGTTTGTGAATCGGCCCGCTGCCCGAACATGGGCGAATGCTGGGAACACGGGACGGCCACCTTCATGATCCTCGGTGATATCTGCACGCGCGCCTGCGGCTTTTGCGCCGTGCCTTCCGGTAAGCCCGTCGGCCCGCCGGACCAAAGTGAACCCATTCGCGTCGCCGAAGCCGCCGCCCGCATGGGTTTGCGTTATGCGGTCGTCACCAGCGTCAATCGCGACGATCAGCCTGACGGCGGCGCAGGCATCTTTGCCCGTACCATTTTGGAAATTCGCAACCGCATCCCCGATTGCAAAGTGGAAGTCCTGATCCCTGATTTTCGTGGCGATTGGAACGCTCTTCACACCGTACTCGCGGTAAAGCCGGACATTCTCAACCACAACACAGAAACGGTTCCTCGCTTGTATCGCCAAGTCCGCAAAGGCGCTCTCTACGAACGTTCTCTCGAACTGCTCCGCCGCGCCAAGCAGACTCATCCTGATGTCCCCACGAAAACGGGCATGATGTTGGGCTTAGGTGAAGAAAAAAGTGAAGTTCTCGCCACAATGCAGGATCTCGCCGCACAGGGCACGAATATTCTGACACTTGGCCAGTATCTACAACCGACTCGCGAACATCTTCCGGTAATCCGTTTTGTTCACCCGGACGAATTCGCCGAATATAAATCCCTTGGCGAGGGGATGGGCTTCAAACACGTCGAGTCCGGCCCGCTCGTCCGCTCTTCCTACCACGCCTTCGACCAGGCAGAATCCGCCATCCGTTAATTTCCGCGAACGATTGCTTGTCATCCTGAGGCTCAGCGCCCTTTTTGCTTGAGCCTCAGGATCGCAACTTTAGAACCTGGCAAAATGAAGCCGTTTGGGGCTGCCGTTCAAACACACCCCTGCGCCATTTTCGGCGCGTCTGAAGGGGTTTTACTTCGTGATTGGCTGCGGTACTACTTTGCTGCGGCGGCGGCGGCGGCGGCTTTCTTGGCGGCTTTTGCTGCTGTCGACGCTTTCCGGCGGCGCTTCGTCTTGGGCGGGGTTGCGGGCGCTTCGCCGATGAGTTCAGCGGACAACATGCTGGTCACGAACAACTTTGGCCCATGGTCGTCGAAATCGACGGCGGTGCGCTCAGGATCGGATGCCGTCACGATTCCCAGGCCGAAAAGATCATGCTTGATCGTTTGCCCTTCCTGCATTACTTGCACAACTGCCTCCTTGGACCTCTCGTAAATTGTCTCGTCTCGCTTTGTCTTACCTCAGCTGAGAGGTCCCCGCCCCTCGGGGACCCCCCGATTTCACAGGCTAGAGGCTTGTGACGTTCTCTGCCTGAAGGCCCTTCGGGCCCTTCTTGACCTCGAACTCCACCGCCTGACCCTCATTCAGGGACTTATAGCCGTCCATCTGAATGGCGGAAAAATGAACGAACACATCTTCCCCGGTCTGGCGTTGGATGAACCCGTAACCCTTCGAAGCATTGAACCACTTCACTGTTCCTTGTTCCTTCACTGCTGAACCTCGATATTGAATTGCTTTGCCCCTCTTGAACCCTTGAACCCCGGCCCAGTCTCCCAAGCCCTGGATTGCCTCTAGCCCCGATAAAAAGGGGCTGCGAGTTTGTTCTCACAGCCCCCCTGAACGAGTCAAAAGGTAGTACAAGAGCAACAAACGCTACACCTAACGCTATCACAGATAAGGGCTTACTGTCCACACCGCAGTAAGACACCCGGCAAGGTACGCTTTCTTGTATTCTATTGATTTTAATAAAGTTGCGTGGTTTTCAAGAACTCTTTGCACACTCTGACACGTTGCTACTCTTCGAGCGATTCTGGCTGCAAACTTAGGCTTTCTCCACCCTTTTCCTTCTTGTCCCAATACTTTTTCACCCAGGCTTCCCAGCTTTTGCCTGCCGCCGTGTCTCGGCCTGTAAACGCCAGGGCGGCAATCTCCGAGTAGGTAATTTTGACGCGCTGATTGGAGTTGCTCGGCAATAAACGAACAAAAGAGTCCGTCAAATTCTTCCCTATGGCGCGATCGAAAATGTAACCTTCGATTTTCGAGCCGTCCTTGCGCGTTATGGCAACGTCTCCCCGATAATCGAACGCTTTTTCCAGCGCTTCGCGGAGTTCGTCTTCGTTCGCAAGCTCCGGGATCCACCCCTGAAGGGTCTCATGCTGCGTTCCTGGCGCCACTTCCAGTTGGTCGGCATGAAGAACGTGCTCAGGGCGATCTGCATGGCGCGGCCCAGTCACGCGCGCGTCTCCTCAAGCTTGTTGGACTTACTGTCGATTTGCACGAGCGGATTGTAAGAGTGCACCGGCGCAACAGTTTCGTTCAAAAGCTCAAGCGCACCCTCATCTTCATTCCGCGTAAACAGCGTCGCCTTGGCCGTCGCCCACAATCCTCTGAACGAACTGAAGGAATAATCGACGCCCGAAGCCTCGTACCCGCTGTGTACCATGCAATTGGCGCACTTCACATTTCCAGACTCGGTGCCGTAATTTGCCCACTCCGTCGTTTCAGTCAACTCTTTGAACGTCTCTGCGTAGCCGTCCTGCAGCAAATAACAAGGCTTCTGCCAGCCAAAAATTGAATAGGTGGGCATTCCCCACGGCGTGCACTTGAAATCCCGCTTCCCCATTAGAAATTCCAAAAACAGCATCGACTGGTTAAATCGCCATGAGGATTTGCGGTTCGACAGAATCGCGCGGAACAATCGCCGCGTTCGCGCCCGACCCAAAAAGTGCTTCTGGTCTGGCGCTTTGTCATAGGAATAGCCCGGCGAGAGCATCATCCCCTCGACGCCCAATTTCATCATTTCGTCGAAAAATGCCCGCACGCTCTTCGGGTCGGCTCCGTCGAACAACGTCGTGTTCGTCGTCACCCGGAATCCGCGCTTCAGCGCCTCCCGGATTCCCTGTACCGCGATTTCGTAACCCCCTTCGCGGCACACTGAAAAATCGTGGTGTTCCTTCTGTCCGTCCAAGTGCACGGAAAATGTCAGGTATTTGCTGGGTTTGAAGAGGTGCAGCTTCTCCTTTAGCAACAGCGCATTCGTGCAGAGATAAATGTATTTCTTGCGCGCTACCAGACCCTCTACGATCCTTTCAATCTGCGAATGCATCAACGGCTCGCCGCCAGGGATCGACACCATCGGCGTCCCACACTCTTCGACGGCCTTAAAGCATTCTTCCGGCGTAAGCTCGCGCTTCAAAATGTGCGCCGGATACTGGATCTTCCCGCAGCCGGCACAAGCCAGATTACAGCGATACAGCGGCTCCAGCATCAACACCAGCGGATACCGCTTGCGCCCCTTTATCTTTTGGTTCAGGACGTAACTGGCTACCGTCCACGCTTGTGATACAGGTACTGGCATTCCTTCCCCTGTCTCGAGAGTACTCCAACGTTTTGATGCTTTAAACCATCCCCGAATCTCTAGTGTACCCGATAAGCATCGCTTCCCGGAACCTCGATTCTTACCACCGGATTCTATCTGTGTCGGCCGCTTCCCCCTAATCCGATGCAGCGAAAGGCGCTTACGTGATACCGAAGGTGTTCTTCGATTCGCCGTATGGCGTCTCACCTGGTCTTCGAGCGTATGATAACTACGCTCAAGATCAGCGTAAACCATGCCCCGTTCCAACCTCTTGTCGGTCTTCCGTCAGTTTACAAAAATTGGCGGCGACATTGCCGTCGTCCAAACTCGTGGCTACCGCCAGCAAACCTTCACCTACGCCGAACTCGCCGCCAGGGCTCTTTTTTGGAGCCACGCTCTTGCTTCCCGCGGCGTTGCCTCAGGTGATCGGATTCTTCTTTGGGGGCCGAACTCGTTCGAATGGGTTTCGTGTTTCTGGGCCATTCTTCTTCGTGGCGCCGTTGTCGTTCCTATGGACGCAGGCGCCAGCCCCGACTTCGTGCAGCGCGTCATTCGCGAATCCCAAGTAAAGCTGACACTGCGCGACGTCGCCCAAACGGAACTCCCAAATGCGCTACCTTCGCTCGCCTATGACGATCTACAAACGGTCGCCAAATCGCCTTCAGGTATCGAGGACGATCCAGGTAACCATTCCGTGCGAAGCGACCTTGCCGAAATCCTCTTTACGTCGGGCACAACCAGCGAACCGCGCGGTGTGGTCCTCACCCACGGCAATTTCCTCGCCAATCTCGAACCCCTCGAGCAAGGTATCGACGAGTACCGCAGCCGCGAGCGCTGGTTTCACCCTCTGCGCTTCGTTTCCGTCGTTCCTCTCAGCCATGTCTTCGGTCAATTCATGGGGCTTTTCGTTCCTCCCCTGCTCGGCGCCGCTGTGGTGTTTGAAAATTCCGCCCTGCCTACCGAAATTCTTCGCTCTATCAAACGCGAGCGCGCCACTGTTCTCGTCGCGGTTCCCCGCATGCTCGATGCGGTTCGTAGCGCCGTTGAACGCGAAATCGATTCACGTGGTTGGCGCAACTGGTTCGACCGCGCATATTGGGGCGCAAAGGACGAACGGTTTTGGTATCGGCCATGGCGCTTTCGTCGATTGCATTCCCTCTTAGGATGGAAATTTTGGGCCTTCGTCTGCGGTGGCGCTGCGCTTTCATCCGACACCGAGGAATTTTTCAAACGGATCGGATATGCCGTGGTGCAAGGTTATGGCATGACCGAAACCGCGTCGCTTATTAGCTTGAATCATCCTTTTCACGCCACGGAAGGCTCTATCGGAAAAACTCTCCCCGGCCGGGAATTCCGTCTCGCCGAAGACGGCGAAATCCTCGTGCGCGGCGAAAATGTCTCCGCTGGTTACTGGGAAAAAGGCGCTCTTCGGCCGTCAAGCCAACAGGACGATGGCTGGCTGCACACTGGCGATCTCGGCGAACTCGACGCCGAAGATAATCTCCACTTTCGCGGCCGCAAGAAAAACGTCATCGTCACGCCTGCCGGCTTGAACGTTTTTCCCGAAGACCTCGAGGCTGCGCTTCGCAAGCAGCCCGCCATCCGCGACGCGGCGGTGGTGCCCCTCAACATCGGCGGCAACGCCGAACCCGCCGCAGCCTTGCTGCTAAACTTTCCCGTCAATCCGAGCGGAGTCTTTGAAGCGAGCAATCCCTCTTCGCTTTCCGCCGATCAACTCGCCAGCGCCACGATCGATGCTGCAAACGCCACCTTGGCCGACTACCAGCGCATCCGCCGCTGGCTCCTCTGGCCGGAGCCCGATTTCCCCCGCACTCCGACCGGCAAGCCCCGCCTCGCCGCCATCTCCTCCCGCGCCGCAGAACTGCTAGGAACCACAAAGAGCGCTGTCATCCCGAGCCTGCTTGCGGCGGCGGGCGATGCGGGAGATGTGCTTTCCTCCTTTTCCGGCCCTTTGCCTTCCTCCCTTAAGGATCTCTCCTCTCTCGATCGCGTCGAACTCCTTTCCTCCCTCGAACACCGCTACCACGTCGAACTAAACGAAACGCAGTTCGCCAACGCCCAATCCATCGCCGATATCCAGCAACTGCTCAGTCAACCCCCCGCACATCGTTCCGATTTCGCATACCCCCGCTGGACTCAACGGGCCCCCACTCGCCTCTTTCGCCTTCTCATCTACTACGCAATCACTTGGCCTGTCACACTCTTCCTCGCCCACCCGCGGATCCGCGGGAGAGATAATCTCGCGAACCTCAAGGGCCCCGCCCTCCTTGTGTGCAATCACACTACCCGGCGGGCCGACATCGGCCTCATCCTCTATGCTCTGCCAGCCCGGTTCCGCAATCGCCTCGCCACGGCCATGGGCGGCGAAAATTTGCAGACCTTTCGCCAGCCGCCCCGTGAGTGGTTTTTCGTCAAGCGCTGGCTCTGGCAACTCGGCTATTTCCTGCTCGTTGCTCTCTTCAACGTCTTTCCTCTCCCCCAGCTCTCCGGCTTTCGCGAAAGCTTCCGCTTCGTCGGAGAATCCGCCGACCGCGGCTACCACGTCCTCGTCTTTCCGGAAGGCATCATCAACGACCGCGATACTCCAGACATCATCTCCTTCCAACCCGGCGTCGGCCTTCTCGCCCAGAATCTCAATATCCCGATCGTGCCCATGCGCATCGACGGCCTCTGGCGCATGAAGCAAGAGCATCGTCGCCTCGCTCATCTTGGCGAACTCACCGTCCACATCGGTCTACCGGTTACCTTCCCGCAGAACACGCCCGCCGCCGACATCGCCTCGCGTCTCCAATCCCTGGTCCAATCCCTCTGAAGTGCGCCGTTACCACAAGCCGCAAATGGAACTAAGCTGCCTAACCGTGCGTATCTCCTCTCGTCCATCCAAGACCACTTCCGGAGGTTGCTATGCGCCATTCGCTTCTGCTGCTCGCACTCTTCACGGGAATTCTCGTATCCACAGGCGCGCGGCAACACGATGCCCAGAAGGCGCCGAATCAGGCGAACGAGCCTCTGTCCGGCCACTGGATCATCCGTGCGGAATACCTCGGCAGTCCCGTCCTCTTGTCGATGGAACTCACTCAGCAGGCAGACAAGCTCACCGGCAACTTTGACGGCGATAAGCTCGAAGGCTCCGTCACTCGGAATGCCATTCATTTCTTGGCCAAGGATGATCAAGGCGGCTCCGAAGAAGGCACCGCCACTGTCGAGGGCGACGCGATGTCCGGCACCATCATCTACATCGACGGCGCCAATCCGTCACACCCAATCAACACCCCCTTCACCGCGAAACTGGCCGGAAAACGGCCCACCGGTTCACCGCAAAGGCATGAATTTACTCCTACCACGTTTTTTCGCCAGTTCTCCGGCGTGAACAAACCGGTCTTGACCGTCAATCCCGGCGACACCATCCACACCACGACCGTCGACGCCGGTGGCAACGACGAAAAAGGGGTTCCACGCGTCATGGGCGGTAACCCCGAAACCGGCCCCTTTTATATCGAATCGGCACAACCGGGAGACACTCTCGTCGTCCACCTCGTTCGCCTGCGTCTGAATCGCGACTGGGCCATGAGTGACGACGGGATCGTCGGCCGCGCGCTCGATAGCGATCTCGCCGTCAAGATGAAGGACGGCGGCAAGAGCGTCCGCTGGCACCTGGATTCCCAACAAGGCGTCGCCACTCCAGAGAAACCCGCAGAGCACCTTACCCACTATTCCGTCCCGTTAAAGCCGATGCTTGGATGCGTGGCCGTCGCACCAGGAGTGGCAGGTGCCCCGCCGGCCACTCAGGATTCCGGCGGCTGGGGCGGAAACATGGACTTCAATGAAATCATCGAAGGAGCCACGGTCTATCTCCCCGTAAGGGTTCCTGGCGCGCTGCTTTACGTCGGCGATGGACACGCCGTTCAGGGTGATGGCGAACTGAACGGCAACGCGCTCGAAACCTCCATGGACGTGGAATTCACCGTCGACGTGATCCCGGGAAAGCACATCCCGGGCCCGCGAGTCGAATCGTCCACTCACATCATGGCCATGGGATTAGACGGCTCCCTGGACGACGCCTTCCGCGACGCCACTTCCAACATGGCTGACTGGCTGACCAACGATTACAAGCTCACGCCATCTGAAGTCGCCCAAGTCTTGGGTACGGCCGCCGAGTATAAAGTCAGCGAAGCAGCCGACCGCAACGCCGGCATCATCCTCAAGATCAACAAGGAGCGATTGCAGTCTTTAATGCCGGCAACAAAATAGTCCAAGGGAATCAGCTCACAAGCATCCGATTGCTTTCTTCATGAATATCGCTGCCTGCGGATTTTCGTTGTAACGTTCGCAGCGAAGGAAACCCTTCCGTTCATAAAATCGCGCCGCCGCTTTCATGTCCGCCGCGGTATCGAGATACAACCACTTATACCCAAAGTTCCGCGCGTGTTCCTCGAGCGCCCCCAGTAGTAAATCCGAAATTCCTTGTCCTCGGTATGCCGGCTGGAGATACATCCGTTTGATTTCTCCAGCGCTCTCCACGCCTTCGAGTCTTCGCAACGCCACGCACCCAATCACGCCGTCGCCAGCCCCCGCCAACCACACACCGCCGCCATCCCCAAAATACTGCCGCTCAAATTCATCTCGATCTTCGCGAACCACAACGCCAGCCGCAGCGTAGTATTCCTGCACAAGCCCGTAGGCCAACTCAATCTGCGACACTGTCGCGCGATATATTCGACAGCTCACACCCGCGAATCTCACCTGCCAACCATCCCCGAATCTTGCCACCTCAAAAAGCTCCATTTTGGCCACCCTTGCAGCCCGAGAACGCCCATTCCATGCCGCAACAAACTCCGGTTTCCGTTCTGTGGCAAAATAGAAGGTCTGTAGAGCAGACCTATGGCAAACCCTGTAACACTCGCTCCTCAAAAATCCGCTAAAACCACAAAGCAATCCCCCTCGAACGGCGTCGGCCATGGCGAACGCGAACACATCTTCGACCTTTTCCGCCGTTGGGGTTTCTATGAAGCCACCCTCGATCCCCTCGGCTTCTTTACACCGCTAAAATCCCCCGATCTCGACGGCCTTTCCGGCCAATACGCCGACGAAGCTCGGCGCTATTACTGCGCCACCGTCGGAGTCGAATTCGCGCACATCCCCGAGTCCGACCGCCGCAAATGGATCGCCGAGCGCATGGAAGGCCCGGAAACTCAAGTCAACCAGCCGAAGGTTCTCGAGCGTCTGATCCGCGCCGATCTTTTCGAACAAATTCTTCAGAGTCGCTACCTCGGCAGCAAGCGCTTCTCTCTCGAAGGCGTCACCGCGTTGATCCCTCTCCTCGACTCCGTCCTGGATGTTGCGGGTGATTTAGGCGCCGTCGATTCGGTGATGGCCATGAGTCATCGCGGCCGCCTAAACGTCATGGCGCACACCGCCTGTAAGCCCATCCACGAAGTCGTTGCTGGTTTCGAGGATGTGGATCCCCGCAGCGTCCTCGGCGCAGGGGACGTCAAATATCACGTCGGCGCCACCGGCGCGTACACCACCACGACGGGCAAAAAAATCAACGTTCACCTGGTTTCCAATCCCAGCCACCTCGAAGCCGTCGATCCTGTCGCCATGGGTCGCGCCCGCGCGAAGCAAACTCGGCACGGCGTCAAAGGCGCGCAAATCGACCGCTCTCAAAAAATCCTGAACAAAGTTTGGGGAATCGTTATGCACGGCGACGCAGCCTTCGCCGGCCAAGGCATCTGGGCGGAAACGCTCAATCTCTCCGATCTTGCCGCGTACTCTGTCGGCGGTTCGATCCACATCATTGTGAATAACCTGATCGGCTTTACTACCCGTCCGGTCCAGGAACATACCTCCCGTTATGCCTCTAGCCTGGCCCGCCGCCAGAGCGTCCCCATCTTTCACGTTAACGCCGAAGATCCCAACGCCGTCGTCCGCGTCGGCCGTATCGCCGCGGAGTATCGCGCCCGTTTCAACTCCGATGTCGTCGTCGACCTCATTGGTTACCGCCGGCACGGTCACAGCGAGGTAGACGATCCCACTATCACTCAGCCTCGCCTCTATGAAGCCATCAAGAACCATCCTCAACTCTGGAAAATTTATTCTGAGCGCACCGGCATCGACGCCACTCCGGTCGCCGAGGCGGTTAGAAAGGAATACGAGGAAGCGCAGCGCAAAGCCGCCAAGCTCACAAAAATTCCTCACCTCCGCAAGTTGCCGGACTACTGGTCGCCTTACCAGTACGGCAAATACAATTCCGCCTTCGAGGTCGATACCGGCCTGTCTCGCGAAAAAATCGCCGAAATTACAGCCGGTCTGGTCCGCACTCCCGCGGGCTTCAACGTCCACCCCAAAATCGTGAAATTGCTCGAACAGCGAGCGGAAATGGGCCGGGGTAAACGGTCCTTTGATTACGGCTTCGCGGAGCTTCTCGCCTACGGTTCTTTGGTTCTTGAAGGAAATCCCGTTCGCCTCACCGGCCAGGATACACAGCGCGGCACTTTCAACCAGCGCCACGCCGTTTTGGTCGACAACAAAACGGAGCAGGAATATCTGCCGCTCGCGAATCTTTCTCCCAACCAGGCTTTCTGCGAAGTCTACAATTCTTCGCTTTCCGAAGCCGGCTGCCTCGGTTTCGAATACGGTTTCTCCCGCGACTATCCCGAGGGCCTGGTTCTTTGGGAAGCCCAATTCGGCGACTTTGCGAATGGCGCGCAGGTCATCATCGACCAATTCCTCAGCGCCAGCGAAGACAAATGGGGCCTGCCGACCGGCCTGGTTCTTTTGCTCCCCCACGGTTACGAAGGCCAGGGGCCCGAACATTCCAGCGCTCGCATCGAGCGCTTCATGCAGCTCGCCGCCGAAGGCAACATGAACATCTGCCAGCCTTCCACTGCAGCGCAGTATTTCCACCTTCTGCGCCGCCAGGCTCGTCGCCTCTGGCGCAAACCCCTCATCGTTTTTACTCCGAAGAGCATGCTGCGCCATCCCGACGCCTCTTCCCCGATCGAGGAATTCGAGCGCCCGCGTTTCCTTACCCTCGTGCCTGACAACGAAGTCACCGACGCCCACAGCATTCTCATCGCCAGCGGTAAGGTCGGCCATGAACTCCGCGCCGAACGCCGCCGCCGCAAAGACACCACCACGGCGGTCTTTTTCCTCGATCAACTCTACCCTCTCCCGAAGGACGAAATCGCTGCCGCCATCGACGCACATCCCAACGCGCGCGAAATTGTCTGGGTTCAGGAAGAGCCCGCCAACATGGGTGCTCTTTTCTATGTGCTTCCTCGTCTTGAGCGCATCGCGCAAGCCAAGAATCTGCGTGTCCGCAGCGTGAAGCGTTCCGCCAGCGCTAGCCCTGCCACCGGCTCTGCGAAAGCCCACGAACTCGAGCAAAAAACCCTTCTCACTCTCGCGTTCGCCACAACCTCCAACTCCATCTGATCCCCTCCGCGGTTTCAGGCCGTCCGCAGGTATTTGCCCCGCGTTGACATCATCGCCCTGCTGGCCTACCATGCCCGTACTTCACTTCAATCGGTCCAGGCTAACCACGCCGGGAGTTCGCGGATGACGGACTGGATGTACATTCAGGAAAACCCTGCCGAGCAACTCGCTCAAATGCACTACTTCTCGTTCGTCAAGCGTCAGCCGGGCGGCGACATCGCCTTTCGCATCACGATAAAAGAATTTGCCGCTCCTCCTCCTGGCCAGCGGCTACGCTTTTTCGCCGAAGCCGACAAAGCCGTGAACCAGAAGACCGCTCCTTTTGTTCCCTGCGGTTGGGGCAACACGCTATTCAACGCGCTAGGGGATTGTATGCGTCTGATCCGCCAGTTTCCTTACGAAGGTTCTCAAGAACAGGAAGGTTCGTCTCCATCTTCCTGATTCTTTAGACCGTTGTTTGACTCGATTCTTTACAATGGAGTTCCATCGTGATTCTTCAGCTCGTCAAGACCACCCCAAAACAGGGCGTTACCGTGCTTCAGATGAAGGGTAGCATTCACTCCGGCCCGGATTGCCGCCGCGTCGAGCAGGAAACGGAAACGCTCATTGGCGCCAAGGAAACCTTCGTTATTTTCGATCTTACCAACGTCTCGCACATCGACAGCTCTGCGATCGGCTCGATTGTCCGCTGTTTCTCTCGGCTCAAAAGCTCCGGCGGTTATTTGCGCCTGGCCGGCTGCACCGGCATGATCGAATCCAGCATAAAGCTCACTCAGCTTCACAAAGTCCTGGAGCTCTATCCGACTGCCGCCGCCGCGGCCGAACACTATCCCGAGAAAAGCTAGCTTTTTGGCGGCCAAATCGTCTCGTTAATTTAACGTAACGGTAATACAAGAACCATTAACCAAGCGCGTCGGCGAGCTTTTTGAAATTCGTTGCGCCTCTCTAACTGCTCTGCTACCCTCCCTCGCAGCGTGTGTACCTCGGGAGGGAATACTACATGGCCTTTTGTAAAGCGTGTGGTCAAGAAGTTGGTACGGCAACCTTTTGTCCAAAGTGTGGCGCCAATCAATCCGGCGTCGCCACCCCTACGGCAGCCCCTATAGCTTCTCCAACGGAAGGGCTCCAGGAGAATGTGGCCGGCCTGCTTTGCTACGTTCTAGGTTGGCTCACCGGCATCATTTTTCTGCTGATCGACAAGCGGCCTTTCGTCAAATTTCACGCCGCTCAATCGATCGTTGTCTTCGGCGGCCTAACGGTAATCCGCATCGGTTTGATCTTCATGCATGGAATGGCTGGCGGTGGCGCGCTCGGCTGGGGTTTGGTCGGCATGATTCAAATGGTCTTGTGGCTTGTGGGGTTTGTGCTTTGGATTCTCCTTATGGTGAAGGCGTACCAGCACGAAATGTTCAAAGTACCCATCGCCGCGCCCATCGCCGAGAACATCGCCGGCAAATAGGCAGCCTGTCTTAGCCGGGTGCCCCCATGCCGGTGTTGCATGTGGGTCTTCTACGCAGCGCCGCTACACGTGCAGGTGGAAGTATCCGTCTTCTTGAAACAATTTCACCGGCACGCCAAATAGCTCGCTCAGCCGCTCACCCGTAAGGGTTTTCTCCTTTGACCCGTCCGCGAGCACTCTGCCCCGTCGCAACAGCACCACTCGCTCGATTTCCGGAATAATCTCGGAAACATGGTGAGTGACCAGCAGGATGCCGAGGCCGCTTCGTGCTAGTTCGCGCATCGTCTCGCGCAATTCCACTTGCCCGGCAATGTCCAGCGCATTGCCCGGCTCGTCAAACAGTAGCGTCTTGGGCTCGTGAACCAGAGCCCGCGCGATTAGCGTCCTTTTTGCTTCTCCCGAGGACATCTCCGCAACCGGCCTCTTCGCCAAATGTGTTATGCCCAGCCGGGCCAGGGCCGCTTCCGCGCGTCGGATCTGCTCTGCTTGCGGCGCATGATGCGGAAAAATGCGCGTGCTGCTGAAGAACCCGGACAGGACTACATCCATGCCCGTCGCGCCGCTCGTACACATGGCAAGAAGGTCCGGCGAGACAATTCCGAGCAGACTTCGCAATTCCGCCACGTTCCACAGGCTCTGCCCGAGAATCGCCATCGAAGCATCTTCTCGAGCCAATGGGTAATTCTCCCGTGTGATCGTTCGGATCAGAGTGGACTTTCCGCACCCATTCGGCCCCAGAATGCAGACGTGCTCGCTCACGCCTATCCGCAGAGACACTCCGTCGAGCGCCAGGTTTTCTCCTCGAGTCACGGAGACGTTCTTCATTTCCAACAGGGGAAACGAAGGGGCCAAGTCGTTCATCTTCGACAGCTTACCCCGCATCGCGGAACTCGCCAAATGTGCCGGCTAAAAAAAGGAGGCGAAAACACAAGGTTTTCGCCTCCCGGGGTGGGGTGGGGTGTTGCTTACAAGTCCCTTGCGGTCTGAGGTCCCTCCTTCTAAGGCAGACCTCCAGCCTCTATCCATCGGTTGCATTGCGCTGCCGTTTTCAGAGACGCACCGAAAAAGACTTGTCTTTCCCGCTTTCTAACACCCCGTTTTAGTCGTGTCAATTGAAATTCCATTCAGCCGCTGCCTCAACCATCCCCACTCCCATTTCCGGCTGTCGGGCCATTCGTACTATTAAGACGCACATGATTGACGCAACCAGGATCTTCCGGATAACCTGCCCGAGGCCCGTCGGACGGCTTCCGCAGATAATACGAATTGGGTAGCCGCGAATTGGCCGCTTCTTGTGTTCACCGGCGGGTACATCGATGGGCAGCGTCGGGAAGCGGTTGCGCAGGAGCAGTGCCGTAGCAGCACCCCCAAACTGGGGCATGACCACATCCAGCATCGCCCGCGCTGGCGCTTCTTGCTTGCCGAGCTGCTTTACGAGCAACAAGAACCACACGGGTGCAGCCCGACTTCCAACTCGCAGGGACCATTCGCCGACCGCATCCCGTCACAGGAACCCTTCGGCGGCGGCGAAAATCTGGAGAGCCCGGAGGAAGCACCGCGACGATCTCCATCCCTAGATGTAAAAAGTGAGTAACATCACTTGAAGAGCGACGTTTCGTTTCGGGCCAGTTACTTCGCTTGCAAACTGCAGCGGAACACTCTCCCGCGCTTATCGTTACCTCTGGCGCCTTTCAACTCCCGAAAATTTCATTGATCTTTTCTGCGAGCTGAAAATCTAGGTTGCTGATGCCTTGAACGCTGTGCGTGTTCAAATCGATCGCCACTTTATTCCACACGTTGAACCATTCCGGATGATGATTCATCCACTCCGCAACCAGCGCTACCTGTGTCATCTTTCCAAACGCCGTCACAAAATCCTTGCATTCGAAATCCTTGTGCAATTTCCCCTTCACCAGGCTCCATCCCGTTACCGTTCCCAGATTCTTTTGTATGTCCGCATCGCTCAGTTTTTCGGCGCGCATGAAATTCCTCCCCCGCTTGGGTTGCGGCTGTCCCATTATGCGTTGCGGGCCCGAATGCAGCAAGAAATAGCGTTCTCGAACGATTGCCTGCCTCAGGGAAATCCAGTACGCTTGATAATTCGCCCCCAGCGAAATTTCGCGCGGTGCGCTCTACGCTAAACGAATCGGAGAGTGTCGTGAAAAAGAAAATTCGCGCTATTCAATACGGAATCGGGCCCATCGGCGCCTCGATTGTTAAGCTGCTCAGAGAAAAAGAGAGTATCGACATCGTCGGCGCCATCGATTCCGATCCCGCCAAAATCGGAAAAGACCTCGCCGAAATTGTCGGCGCATCCGATGGTCCGTGGGGCGTGAAAGTATCCGGCGATGCCAAGGGTGTTCTGGACCAATCCGCCGACATCGTCATGCACACCACTTCGTCTTCCCTTCCCAAAGTGATGGACCAACTCTTGGCCTGCCTCGACGTCGGTTCCTGCGTCGTTTCCACTTGCGAAGAGCTCTCTTATCCCTACCGCACCTACCCCGAATGGGCCGCCAAGCTGGACAAAGCTGCCAAGGAATCCGGCGTCGCTCTAGTGGGAACCGGCGTTAACCCGGGATTCGTTATGGACAAACTGGTGATCACCCTCGCCGCCGTTTCCCAGCGCATCGATCACGTCAAAGCCCTTCGCATCGTCGACGCATCCAAACGCCGCCTGCCTCTCCAGAAAAAGATTGGTGCGGGCATTTCCGTGGACGAATTTCGCGCCAAAGTAAAGGAAGGAACGATCAAGCACGTCGGTCTGCCGGAATCAGTTGCCATGGTCGCGGATAGCTTCGGCCTTCGCCTCGACGAAATCACAGAAACCATCGAACCCAAAGTCGCCACCGACCGCGTTCAAACCGAATTCCTCACCGTCGAACCTGGCCAGGCCGCCGGTGTTCACCAGATCGCCCGCGGCATCTCCGAAGGCAAAGAACTCATCTACATGGAATTGCAAATGTACGTCGGCGCAAACGATCCAGCCGATACCGTCGAATTGCAGGGCTATCCAAATATCAGCCTGGTTATTCCAGGCGGTTCGCACGGGGACATTGCTACCGCTTCCGTCGCGGTAAATTCCATTCCCGCGATTCTCGAAGCACAATCTGGTCTTCGCACATCTCGCGATCTGGCCTTGGGCTTTTTCCCGCCGAAACCTTCGAAATAGCCCCGCGCCTAAGCGGGCATCTTGGATTCTCTTCCGGGACAGGCACTCCTCGCCCTGAGCTTCGAAGGTCCTGTGCTTTTGGATTGCAAGTCAGTTTTTATAGAATCGCACTACCGCGGAGTAATCCAAATCCTCTTTCGCTTCACCCTTAACGTGATTGTAGACTTCTCGCACCGCTGCCGTCGTCGGCAGCGCGACACCCAACTGGTTTGCCAGATCAAGCGCCAATCCCAAATCCTTGTGCATCAGCCGCAACGGAAAACTTGGCTTGAAGTCACCCTTCAGCATCAGCGGCGCTTTCAGATCCAGCAGTCCAGACCTTCCCATGCTGGCCTGCAAGACTTCCAAAAGCCGCTCTCCGGCTAGCCCCGCTTTTGTCACTAACCCAATCGCCTCCGCCAAAGCACCAACCTCCAGAGCAAGAATCGCATTCATTGCCAGCTTGATCGTCTGGCCCGCTCCGTTCGGGCCCAAATGAAACAATTTCTTCCCCATCACCCCCAATACGGGCTCCACGTCCTTCAACGTCGCCGCATCTCCCCCGATCATGAACACCAGATTCCCTTCGCGTGCTCCCCAATCTCCTCCTGTCACGGGTGCATCGAGAAAACGCACTCCGCGCTCCTGACAAGCCGCGGAAATTTTCTTCACAAGCGCCGGCGAAATCGTGCTCGAGTCAACGTAAATACTCCCCGCCTTCAATCCTCCCAATGCCCCGTGGTTCTTTCCCTCCCCGCCCCATAACACAGACTCCAACGCCGGTGGGTCGCTCACGATTGTCAGAAGCACCTCGCTCGCTTCGGCAACTTCTCGGGGATTTTTCGCCAACACCGCCCCGGCTGCCACCAATTCGTCGGCTTGCGACGCAGTTCGGTTCCAAACCGTCAGCGGATGCCCCGCCTTCAACAGATTCATTCCCATGGGCCGGCCCATCAACCCCAGCCCAATCAAACCAATTTTTCGTGTGCCTCCGCTGGTCACAAAACCTCCTCGCGCGCAGTAATTTTCTGTTCGTTTGATGCTTCGGTGCCAGCTAAGTTTAGCCGATTCTTTCAGGATTTGTGGATCGGGTCGATCTCAATCGGCCGGTCTCGGAGCATTTAGGAAGGAGGAAAACGGAGTCGCATTGCTTGCGGATTCCCCAGCTGCCGCGGCGGCAACCTTTTTCACCGAATCGACGCGGGGCTGTTCTGTTGATACGCCCCCGGTGGGTTCCGCCGATGTTTCCGCTTCGATTCGATAGATGTAGGGATACGGAATTTCCCAGCGAAAGTACTTTCGCCCGCGCTGTTCCAAATGCTGTTCAAGGAAGATCGAGCGCCCCGAATCCGCGGAAAACGTACCGGTAGCCGAAAGCAGCATTTCCCCGACACGATACCGCACTGTCACTCTACAACCCAAAAATTGAGAATATGCTGCCACTCATTCGAGTCTCCGAGTGGGTCCCACGTCGGTCAATAGTACCGAAGGTCTGTTACTTCTGCGCTTGTGGAAAACGGCTTCCCGGCGGTCTCGGCTGCACCACCAGATCCGCCAGGAAATAGAGAACCAGAGTTGACCCGATTCCGTATGCCAGAACCGACCGAACCATCGCCAAGACCCAGTCGTTTCCTTGCGTTGCGCCAAACGCGATTTGTCCAACCGCGAAACCCGCAAACAACCCTGCGGTCGCGCTGACCACGCGGCTTACTCGTGAAAGCTCGAGCGGCGCGTGACAAGTCGGGCAAACTAGGTCTTCGCCCTGGGGCAGTATGCGGCTCCTCGGCACCCTCCCAAAACACAGTGGACATGCCCGATTCCACATGTTCCGTTGTCTCCCCCAATTACGGATTTGCTTCACTCCGGCACTGGCTTCGTTGCGCTCTCCATTTCCTTGACTTTTCTTTCCGTCACGATACAGTCTGCCATCGACTCGCACTTAACCCATAGGAAAAGGGCTTCATGCGCACACGAATTCTCTTTGTCTTTCTCGGCAGTACGATTTTCGCGGCGGCGACTTATGGACAATCGCAAAAGCCGCCTGCCAAGACCTACGTCTTGAAGGCAACCGCTCTTTTCGATGGCAAGAGCGACACCTTGGTCACTCCCGGCCTCCTCGTTGTGACCGGCAACCGGATTGTGGCCGTCGGACCCAGCGCGTCCGTCCCTGCCGGAGCCGAAGTCATCGATCTCGGGGACGCGACGCTACTCCCCGGCTTCATCGATGCGCACACGCATCTCAGTTTCCTTTATTCCGACGACTACAATAAAGCCGAACTGGATAGGCTGCAAAAGACCATCGCCGAGCGCGCTCTCGATGCCAGCGTGAACGCGCGCATCACGCTTATGGCCGGCTTCACCACCGTCCGTGATGTTGGTTCTGCCGATTACATCGACGTCGGCCTCCGCAATGCCATTGCTCACGGCGATATTCCCGGCCCTCGAATGCTTGTCGCCGTTCATGCCCTCGGTTCGACCGGCGGTCACTGCGATGACGAAGCCGGCTTCCGGCCAGGCCTCTTCGGCCACGAATCCGGCCCTCTCGACGGAGTCATTAACGGCCCGGACCAGGCACGCTACGGTGTGCGTCTAAATCACAAATACGGCGCAGATGTAATCAAGGTCTGCGCTTCGGGCGGCGTCCTCTCTCCCACCGACGACGTCGATACTCCCCAACTCACCCAGGAGGAATTAAACGCCATCGTCGACGAAGCCCACGCGCTTCACCGCAAAACCGCCGCGCACGCCCACGGTGCGGAAGCCGCCAAACGCGCCATTCGTGCCGGCATCGATTCCATCGAACACGGCAGTTTCCTGGACGACGAAGACCTGGACATGATGAAGCAGCGCGGCACTTATCTGGTCCCCACGCTCATGGCCGCCCAAGGTCTGCAGGAAAAATTCGATCGAAACATTTATGTACCGCCCGCCATCGCCGCCAAGGCGCATCTCGCGATCAACTCCATGCACAACACTTTCGAGCGCGCGCTCGCCAAAGGCGTGAAAATCGGCCTCGGCACGGACGCCGCCGTCTATCCTCACGGTCGCAACGCCGAAGAGTTTCACCAGATGGTCGACCTCGGCATGAAACCTGCTGCCGCGCTCAAAGCCGGCACTTCTGCGGACGCCGATCTCCTCGGCCTCGCCGACAGAATCGGCACCCTCGATGCCAATAAATTCGCCGACATCGTCGCCGTTCCGGGAAACCCCCTCGAGAACATTCGCCAGACCGAGCATGTCTTCTTCGTCATGAAAGAGGGCGTAATCTATAAAAATGAAAAACCCGCGCCCAAGCACACTAAGGGTGAACATATGACTTCATTGAGCCAAACCATCTCCACCGGATTCGTCGGTGAATATCGTCGCCGCGCCGAAGACCTCCACAAATGGGTCGATCCGCTCTCGGATGAACAGTTTTGGAGAAATCCGTACTCCTACGGCAACAGCGTTGGTCACCTGGTGCTCCATCTCACGGGCAATCTGAGCTATTACATCGGTGCACAAATCGCCGAAACCGGCTACATTCGCAATCGCGACCTGGAATTTACGGAAACTCGCCAGCCGTCTAAGGCGGAAGTCCTTCGAAAATTCGATGACACGATCTCCATCGTGATTACTGCTCTCGAACGCCAAACCGAAGCCGATTGGACCTTACCCTATTGCGCCGAGCGCGAGCCCGAAGCCAGCGATCGCTTCCGGGCTTTTCTTCACTGCGCAACACACCTCTACCACCACATCGGTCAGCTAGTTTTTTTAAGCTGTGAACTCACGAAGTCAAACTCCTCCGAAGTCGCGCCAGGCGCATAACCGCCAAAAACGGACGGTTGTCGTCAACACTCGTACTTGAGGGGGTCCTACCCTTTCTGCGCATTTTGCAGAAAGGGTGGGTCCGTCTGACGCCATGCAATCCCTCACGCCTCCAACTTAAATCGCGTCGAAGCCAACCGGTACAGTCTTCGCCACACCAATCGATTGATCAGCACCACCACCGTGGCCATGATCAGCGTCGCGGCCAGCAGCACATGAAAATGCCCCGCATCGCTCGCCTGGCTGATCGTGCTGCCCAACCCCGGCACCTCGACCACTCTTCCCTGAAAGTGAAAATACTCCGCAATGATGCTGGCGTTCCAGGCTCCGCCTGACGCCGTGACCAATCCAGTCACGAGATAGGGAAAAATCCCCGGCAGGATCAACCGTCGCCAACGGTCCGTCCGGCTGAACCGGAAAACGTTCGCCGCCTCCTTCAAATCCGTCGGAATCGCCATCGCTCCTGCAATCACGTTGAACAGGATGTACCACTGCGTTCCAAGCAACATCAGGGCCATCGCGGCAAGCTCCACTCCGCCACGCAGGCGGATGAGCACCAGCAACAGCACTGGGAACAGCGCAGTAGCTGGAATCGACGCCGCCAATTGCACCAGCGGCTGCATCCATCGCGCAAACCGCGGGCTGAAGCCGATCGCTACGCCTACAGGAATCGTCCACAACGCTCCGATAATCAGCGCCAGGTTCACGCGGAGAAACGTCAGCGCGGCGTCACGCACCAGCATGAACCATTCATGCCGATCCAACGATGCGAGAGCCCCAACGCTCCCGTAGATGGCGTAAACCAGGAAACCCACGCCAATCGCGCCGAAAACCCAGCCCAACCATCGTCGTGGCTGTTTTGTGTGCGCCGATGAAAAAGTCGCCGCCGCTCGCTTCGCCCCGCTCGCAAACTGAATTGTTAGCCAATTCACGATCGGATGCAGCAAACGCCGGTACCCGCGAATGATAAAAGACTCCTTACGAATAAAACTCAGAATCGAATTCTGTGCCGTGCCAGCGCTCTCCACCTGCTCGAATTTAAATTTGTCCGCCCACGCAATCACCGGCCGCCAAATCAACTGGTCCATCAACACAATGACGGCGACCATCATCGCCAATCCCCAAAGCATCGCTCGTGTGTTTCCCTGGCTGGCCGCCGTTTGCAGAAATGATCCTAGTCCGGGCAACCGAAAGTCCTTGTCGCCCAAAACGAACATTTCGCACGCCATCAGGAAAAACCATCCGCCCGCCACGGACATCATTGAATTCCACACCAACCCGATGGTGCTGAACGGCAAGTCCAATTCCATGAATCGCTGCCAGCGGCTGAACCGGTAAATGATGGCCGCCTCTCGCAAATCTCGCGGGATGGTCTTTAAAGAAGAATAGAAACTGAACGCGATATTCCACACCTGGCCCGTGAAAATCAGGATGATCGATCCCAATTCGACGCCGAGTTGCCGGTTGGGAAAAATCGTCACCATCGCCAGCATCACCCCGGGAAGAAAACTCAGCACCGGAATAGATTGCAAAATGTCCAGCAGTGGAATCAGCACGATCTCCGCTCGCTTGGACTTCGCCGCCGCGTACCCGTAAGCCAGCGCAAACACCAGGCTGATGGCATACGCCACGAGTATCCGTACCAGTGAATACAACGCATACGCCCACAAACTTCGTGGATCCTGCGAAATCTCGGCCTCGACCTTCACCGGCCCCAGCCACGACCGCCCGATCGAATACACCCCGACGATCACCCCGAATACCGCGATGAACACCGCAATATCGATCAGGAACGCATAGCCCCAGCGCGACCCGATCGGTCTTTTCGCCGCCGGCGGAATTGGTCCTGGTTGTTGAGACAACGGCACGGAAGAAGGCACGGGCAGTTCAGGTTTCCGTTAGCGTTAACTTCCCGCTGGCGGCGTCATAATCAAAGATCTCCGCATAGCGGCCCCACTGGATCGCGGTTTCCAATTGCCGCCGCGATTCGTCTTCGCTGAAATGTTCGTCCAGCAAGTCCTGAAAAAATTCCGCCGGCAGCGTCCGGTCTGCCTTCGCTTTCAATGACTGCTCCATCTGTCGCAGCAGCGGAATATATGCGAGCGCCGCCTTTCGGAAGATCTTCTTGCGCTCCTGGATGTCTCCTTGCGCGAAGGCCTGGCCGTCCGGAGTGATGATCGCGTCTCCTTCCTCCAGCTTCAGCATACCGAGCAGCACCGCGGTATCCACGCTCGGTAACAGCGCATCCACTTCCAAGCTCAATTCATCCGCGAGCACATGCAAATCCGCGCGCCCCCCCTGATCCACCAGGATCTCCAGAAGCCCCGCGAGACCCCCTGGCCGCGTATGCGGCAACATGATCTGGGCCTTCCTGCTGGTTCCTTCCGTTCCAGGCATTCCTGTGGTCGTAGGCCCTGCGTGGTCTTGCCGTGTCAATGCGCGATAAATCAAATCGACGAGTTCCACGAAGCGCGGGTCTTTGTGGTCCCGTGGGTGCGGCAACTCCACGTTGAATTCCGCATGGATATGCGCAGGATTTCTTCCGAGAACAATGATGCGATCCGCCAGGATCACCGCTTCTTCAATATTGTGCGTGACGATGAAAATCGCTCGCGTTGGTATCTTTTTCCCCTGCCACAGCTCCAACAATTCTCCCCGCAGCGTTTCCGCGGTCAGCACGTCCAGCGCGGAAAACGGCTCGTCCATGAACAAAACTTCCGGTTCGACCACCAGCGCCCGCGCCACTCCCACTCGTTGCTTCATCCCTCCGGAAAGTTCTTTCGGGTAAGCGGACTCAAACCCATCCAGCCCCACCGCGTCGATAATACGCAGCGCACGCTTGTGCCGCTCAAATTCAGCCATCCCGCGCGCCTCGAGCGGCGCTTCCACATTCTCAATCACCGTAAGCCACGGAAACAGCGCAAAGCTTTGGAACACGATCGACACATTCGGTGTCTCGTCCTTTACCGGCTGCCCGTGCCAGTACACGCCTCCGCCAGAAGCCGGCGAAAGCCCTGTCAACATCCGCAGCATCGTCGATTTTCCGCACCCCGACGGCCCCAGCAATGCAATAATCTGTCCCGGATAAATCGCGATATCGGTCGGAGAGATCACCTGAATCCGATTTCCATCCGGCTGCGGATAAAATTTCTCGAGCTTGCGTGCTTCAATGATCGGTTCAACCGCCGTCGGTGTAGTTGTTGTCGTTGTCGCGCTCATAAGTGCCGGTATTATCGCTCAATTTCCTCCCGCGGTGAGCCTATTCGAACGGATTGGTCCATATCGGGTTTCCCCGGTTACAATCTCATGAACACTTGATGACTGATTTGCGCACACCTTCCGCCACACGCCAATCATCGCGCGTCTCCGATTGGCTCTTGCCCCTCAGCTTCTTCCTTCTTCTCTCTATTCTCATCGTTTTGCCGTTTTTCTGGCTCGGCACCGCCTCTGGGCACGATTTTGAGTTTCACGCCTCCAACTGGCTGGATGTCGGCTACCAATGGAGGCAAGGCATCCTCTATCCCCGCTGGACCTCCTGGACCAACCACGGCTTCGGCGAACCGCGCTACATCTTCTACCCTCCGCTCTCCTGGATGCTCGGCGCCGCGTTGACTCTTCTACTTCCGGGCCCCGCCGTTCCCATCGTTTACATTATCGTTGTTCAAAGCCTTGCCGGCCTCTGCGCTTATTTTCTTCTGCGAAACTTGGCCTCTCGCCGCGCCGCAATGCTCGCCGCCGCCTTCTACGTCATCAACCCCAATGCCCTCCTGATGACCTACATCCGCAGCGATTTCGCCGAACAGTTAGCCTGCGCCTTGTTTCCCTTGGTCCTTTTGGGCACGCTTCGCCTCGGCAACTTTCTGGAAGATTCTCCTCCGACCGGTTCATCCGTCGCTCTCTTCGCCATCCCGTTCGCGGCAGTCTGGCTCTCCAACGCCCCCGCTGGCGTCATCATCAGCTATTCCGTAGCTCTGCTGTTTGCCTGCGCTGCTTTTTTCCAGCGCTCATGGCGCCCACTTTCGTCCGGTGCAGCTGGTCTGGCCTTGGGTCTCGGCCTTACCTCTTTTTATCTCTTACCCGCGGCCTACGAACAGCGCTGGGTAAACATCGCGCAAGCCCTCTCGAGCGGCCTTCTACCTTTTCAGAATTTTCTGTTCACCGAAATCAACGACCCGGAGCATACCTGGTTCAACTGGATCGCCTCGATCTGTGCGCTCTTCCTGATTTTGCTTCTTGGGCTTGCTGCTCTGGCCTCTCGCCGTTTCGCCAAAACCGAATCGTCCGTCCACGGTCGTAACGTTTCGATCGCACTTCTGGTTGTAGGCGCAACCGCAACGCTGCTCACCCTGCGCTTTACCCTCCCTCTCTGGACCTATCTGCCCAAATTACGCTTCGTCCAGTTTCCCTGGCGCTGGATGTCCATCATGGCTCTGGTCGCCTCCTGCTTCCTGGCGTTCGCCATGCAAAGGCGCCGCGGTTGGCTGTGGTTTGCAGCTCTGTTTTCCCTCAGTCTGCCCCTCGCCTATTTTCAGGTGAGCAACACCTGGTGGGACGACGACGAAATGCCCACCATGCACGAGGCTCTCGACTCAGGCCAGGGTTTCGACGGCACCGATGAATACGATCCGCTTGGCGACGAGCATCTCGACCTACCGCAGCAAGCTCCTCTCGCCAAGGTTCTCCCCGCCGATCCCGACGATGATTCCTCGACGCCCCAAGCCCAACTCCAAATCCAACATTGGAGCCCTGAACAAAAGGAAATCCGCGTCGAAACCTCGTCGAAAGCCCGCGTTGCCTTGCGTCTTCTAAACTATCCCGCCTGGCGTGTGGAACTAAACGGCAAACAAATTTTCCTGGACCATCTGGATGATTCCGACCAAATGGTCGTTCCCGTCCAACCAGGTATTTCAAATATTCACGTGGATTTTGTGCGCACCGCAGATCGCAAGCTAGGCGATGCTCTCTCCGCGGCGAGCGCCCTGCTCGCTTCGTTTTTGCTCGGGTTCGGCCGAAGGCGACCTAGCAATCAACTTGACCGCTTGCCATCCTGAGGATCGCGCCGTTGGCGCGACGAAGCATCTCAACCTGTAATTCGAGCACGTACCGCCCTACATGCTCATCGTCGGTCAATCGACGGATGCCGTATATCGAGCCCCTGCACAATATAAATCACATCCTCGGCAATGTTCGTCGCGTGATCGCCGATCCTCTCCAGGTTTTTTGCGACGAGAATCAATTCAAAGGCGGGAAACACCAGGCTGGAGTCGCCCATCATGTAAGTCAGCAACTCCCGGAAAATCTGATCCCGGTAATGATCCACCTGATCGTCGCTCGCCATCACCTTCTGCGCCAATTCCACATCTCGCCGTACCACGGCATTCAGCGCGCTCCGTACTTGTTCCTCCACAAGCTCCGTCATCCGCGGCAAATCGACATAAGGCTTCACGCGAGGATGCCGCAAAATCCGCAGCGCCCCCTGCGCAATGTTCACCGCCTGGTCTCCGATCCTTTCCAGATCGTTGTTGATCCGCGAAACTGCCAGCACAAACCGTAAGTCCACCGCCATCAACTGGTGCAGCGCCAGCAACTGCACCACGCGGTCATCGATCTCCAACTGCAACTCGTTGATCGCGTCCTCTTCATCCAGCACGCGCTTCGCCAACTGCTCGTCCGAATCGAGCACCGCATGCACGGCCTGATGCACCGCGCGCTCCGCCAGGCTGCCCATCCACAGCAGCCGCTCTTTCAACTCATTTAGATCCTTTTCAAAGTGACGTTCCATGAATGCCTTCCCGTTCGCATCCTAGCCGTAATCCACATCGCCTCAAACCAAATTCCCGCTCTCGCTCATCCAAACCGTCCAGTGATGTACGCTTCGGTTCGCGGATCGCCCGGAGTCGTGAATAACTGTGGCGTCGGACTGAATTCGATCAACTGCCCGGTCAACAGGAACGCGGTAAAATCGCTCACACGCGCCGCCTGCTGCATGTTGTGCGTCACGATCGCCAAGGTCGTCAGGTTCTTCAATTCCACCAGCAGTTCTTCGATCTTCGCAGTGCTGATGGGGTCCAGCGCCGAACACGGCTCATCCAGCAACAACACTTCCGGTTCGACCGCCAACGCGCGCGCAATGCACAACCTCTGCTGCTGCCCGCCGGAGAGTTCGTACGCCGACTTGTGCAGGTGATCCTTCACTTCCTCCCACAGCGCCGCGTTTCGCAGACTCCTCTCCACCACTTCTGCAATGGTTCCTTTGAACCCATTGATCCTTGGCCCGTACGCCACGTTCTCAAAAATCGACTTCGGAAAAGGATTTGGTCGCTGAAAAACCATTCCGATCCTTCGCCGTAGCGAAGTCACGTCCTGCGCCAGGATATTCTGCTGGTCCAGCAGGATCTCTCCTTCGAGCCGCGAAGTATTCACCGTCTCATGCATGCGGTTTAGAGTCCGCAGCAACGTCGACTTCCCGCATCCTGAAGGTCCTATAAGCGCCGTTACCTTCTTATCGGCAATTCCCATATTGATATCGAACAGGATCTGCTTGATGCCGTAGTAAAAACTGACCTTGGAAATCGTCATCCGCATCGCCGCGGCGGTTGCATGTTCCTTCGCCCCAGTCGCTCCGGTCGGCGCGTTTATGTTCACGGAAATCCCCTGATTGGGTAACGACTGCATCTCTACGACCTCGGCACCGCGATGCCCCGCGATAGAATCGTTCGAGCTAATATGTTGATGATCAGAATCAGCCCGAGCAGCACCAGTCCCGCTGCCCACGCCTGACGGTGCCAATCCTCGTACGCCGAGTTCGCGTAGTTGTAAATCATCACCGGCAGTGACGCCGTTGGCTGGTTCCACCCTGGACTCCAATAGCGATTCCCTAACGCGGTGAACAGCAGCGGCGCCGTTTCTCCCGCCACCCGCGCTAGCGCCAACAGTATCGCGGTGAGAATTCCGCGATAGGCCGCCGGTACGATGACCGTCGATATGGTTTTCCATTTGCTTGCTCCCAATGCCATCGCGCCCTCGCGCAACATCCGTGGCACCGCTCCAAGAAATTCTTCCGTGCTCCTCAGCGTGATGGGGATCATCATCATCCCCAAAGCAAAGGCTCCTGCCAGAGTGGAAAATTGCCTGAACGGTTTCACCGCCAGGCTGTACGCGAAAATTCCGATGACGATCGACGGCACGCCGTTCAGCAAATCCGCCGCGTAACGCACCACGGAGGCCACCTTTGCTCCGCTGAATTCCGCCAAATAGATCCCTCCCAAAAATCCTATGGGCACTCCAAACACCGAAGCCGCTAGCAACAATTTCGCGCTTCCCACGATCGCGTTGGCCATTCCTCCGCCCACTTCCCCGACCGGCTTCGGAAGTTGTGTGAAGAACGCCCAATTGATCGACGTGCCACCGTTGTATACCAGATAGCCCAGAATCAGAAACAGAATCGCCACGGAAACAAACGCGCATACTCCCGTCATCGTCAGCATGAGGTTGCTGACAGTTTTTCTCCAATAGAGCCGCGCGCTCATTGGTTACCCTTTCCGCTCCCCTTTTGCGTGGTCAGCACAATTAACAGCCGGGCCAGCCCATTCAGCACGAACGTTAAAATAAACAGCACCAGGCCAAGTGCAATGAGCGACTGGGTGTAGAGCTCGCCGGTGGCCTCCGTAAATTCATTGGCGATGACCGCCGCGATGGAGTACCCCGGTGCGAACAACGAGGCGCTGATTTTGGGCGAGTTCCCGATCACCATAGTCACCGCCATCGTTTCGCCGAGCGCCCGCGCCAGCGCCAGGAAAATCGATCCCATAATGCCGGTCTTCGCGAACGGCACGACCACCTTCCAGGTCGATTCCCATCGGGTAGACCCCAACGCCAGCGCCGCCTCCCGCTGATCTCGCGGCACCGATAGCAGCACTTCCCGCGAAACCGAAATGATGTACGGAATCACCATGATGGCCAGTACGATTCCCGCAGTCAGAAATCCCACTCCGTAGGACGGTCCTTTGAAAATGGGCAAAAATCCAAACGGCTTGTTCAGCGCCGGATAGATCACCGTCCGCATCAGCGGCACCACAATGAAGATTCCCAGCACGCCATAAATCACGCTGGGCACCGCCGCCAACAGGTCGATAAAGAACTGCAGCGTATCGGAAATGCGCGGCGGCGCCAATTCCGCGAGAAAAATCGACGCGCCGATCCCCAACGGCACGGCGATCAGCAGCGCCACCACCGATGTCACCACCGTCCCGTACATGAACGGCAGGGCTCCATACTCGTCCATGACTGGGTCCCACACCTGCGTCACGAAGAAGTGCAAGCCAAACTTATGCCGCGGCAAAGCCGAATTCACCCACAGTTCGTACACCAGCAGAATCGTGATCAGTACCACCGTCGCCGCAAACAGGAACGTAATCAGCCGCGCAATCTCGTCCCCGTCGCGCAGCTTCGATAAAAATGAGCGCGAGCCCGCAACGGAGCCCGCGCCCGGCACTGTTGGATTTGCTGTTGCCACGTCTCTCTTCGGCTTTTTACTGAACCTTGCTGATCGCTTTCAATTCCTTCGCTACGACTTCCTTGGGCAGTTTCGCGTAGGTGAGTTGCTCATTGTACGCCTGGCCATCTTCCAACATCCATTTCAGGAACGACTTGATCGCGTCGCGCTTCCCGGCTTCCTGAATCTTTGCTGGAATAAGCAGCCAGGTGAAACTGGCAATGGGATACGCCGTTTTTCCGGGAGCATTTGTGATACTCACGCGAAAATCGTCCGGCATGACGTTAGCCGCCGCGGCCGCAGCGGCCGTCACACTGGCCAGGTCGGCCTTCACGAAGTTCCCGGATGAGTTCTTCACGGTGCCGTACGGAATGTTGTTCTGGACGGCGTAGGTCAGTTCCACATAGCCAATCGAGTACGGAGTCTGCTTCACAAGGCCGGTCACTCCCTCGTTGCTTTTGCCGCCAAGTCCTACCGGCCAGTTCACCGACGTGGCCTTACTCACCTTGTTCTTCCATTCGTCGCTGACTTTGGAAAGGTAATCCGTCCAGATAAAGGTGGTACCGCTGCCGTCGGAGCGGTGAATGACAACGATGTCCTGTGCAGGAAGATTTACGCCCTTATTCGCTTTTGCAATCGCCGCATCGTTCCACTTCGTGATTTTGCCAAGAAAGATGCCCGCCAGAGCGTCCGGGGTAAAATTCAGCGCCGCGCTGACTCCTTGCACGTTATACGTTGGGACCACTGCTCCAAGCACTGTGGGAAAGTGCAGAAGGGCAGATCCTCTCTTGGCCTGGTATGCGCTCAACTGCTCATCCGTCAATGGCATGTCGCTCGCTCCAAAATCCACCGTTCCGTCCGTTGTCTGTTTGATTCCGGCTCCGGACCCAACTGACTGATAATTGAAGTGGATGTTCGCATTTTTCTGTTGATACACGTCGAACCACTTGGAATAAATCGGAGACGGAAAGGTGGCCCCCGCGCCATTGATTAATAGCGCATTTTCCGCCCAAAGCAGAATCCCGAAGGCGAGGACAGCGGCGAGTAACACGGTTGTGCGTTTCATATCGGCTCTCTTTGTCAGTATCTGTTGAGTCGCACCCGGCTTAAGTCTGATGAGCCCGCGTTACAGAATTGTTACACCTGGTCGTGACTCTGTTAAAAATCGGAAATATCCCTCTCGACCACTTCCAACTCGCTGTCTTTACATACAGTTACGCACCAACGATGCATCATGAGCGCAATGAAAAAGGGCGGCTCCTCGCGGGCCGCCCCTTTTTTGCCGCCCTCTGTTTCGGGCGGGCGAATCAAACGAAACAGCCTATGGCAGGTAGTAGCGGAACGAGGTAAACACCATGTTGTTCACCGCGTGTGGACCAATGCTCGTGGTGCCTGTCAAACCATTGCTGCCAGACCACCCGTTCCTGTAAATGTACGAGTATTGGATACCCCATTGCATTCTTCCTTTTTCACCTTGGTACACCTTATGCCAGAAGCCAACTGTCCCTTCCATGATGTAACGGGTGTCTCCTGCGCAGGTGCCCCCTGTTCCCGGTGTGCCGGTTGCGCTCGGAAGCGTCTCGGTTGAGCAGCCACTGTTGTTGGCGTACGGCGAGCCATAGCCGCCGATGCCATTGAGGGTGATCGAGGTTGTGGTCAGTGCCGGGTAGGCAGGCTGAATCCCTCCACCGGGGCACGGCTGCTCTCCGACAGCTCCGCAACCCGGAATCGCGGCCGTGTTCGTCACCTTCACCGTCTGATAGCCCACATACGCGGTACGCGCTGCGTATTCACCGCCCAAATACGCGTACAGGTCAAGCTTCGGTGTGGTGTGCCATTCGAGCCGGCCGAGCCAATGCGCGCCGTGCACCAGCGCCATCGTTCCGTTCGGGCGCAGCGTGGCATCCTGAAGCTGCGCTGATCCGTAACGTCCCTCGCCATCGCCATAGAAAATCTTCAAGCCGGCGTCGAACTTCTTCGCTGCCAACGGTACGGCAAAGCTGGCTCCGATCGCGCCGCCGGTCAGCGAATCGTTGTAAGCGCCGGCAACGCTCGGCGCCAAGGATGTGCTCGCCGCGCATCCCAGTTCGACCGGCGTAGTTGGCGTCGGGAAGTTCTTTGCTGTTGTGCCGACAACCGCGCAAGGATAGACGCGGTTCTGGTAGGTGCTGACGATCCCGAATAGCTCGTAGTGACCCCAGCCTGGATCGAGCGCCAGCTTGACGATGAAGTCCGGTGTCTTGTTGAAGGCATACCCTGTCGTGTCGACGAAGTTCTCGAGTCCGCCGCCGGCGCCCGGCGCGAACACGAACGAGTTTTGATAAGTCGTTGCGGTGCCGGTCACCGGAGTGTTGGTGTAGGTGCTGAAACCGCGTCCCCCGATCGTTGTCTGCGGGTTTTCGGCGGCCACGGCGAAGGTGACCTTGTCATCGAAAGTCTTTGAAACGCGTAGCCCGTAATCGCGCTGCCAGGTAAAGCCTACGACGTACTGGGGATCAACGACCGCCGGTATCCACTCCGTCCGGTTCACCGTCGCGGTCCGGTCTTCGGTTGCCAAACTCCACATCTGCCCTCCCGATATGGCCCATCCGCTGGCAAAATCCGCGCGAGCGAACAATTGCCGCTGCCGGAACACATACGAGTTGCTTTGCCGTTCGTTCGACGTTACGCCCGTGCCCAACCAGTCTGCCTCGTAGTAGCCGCCGAGCTTCGTGTCCCCGACCTTTCCGTCCACTAACAGGGAGAGCCGCGATTGCCGCGCCGTCAGGCTCATTTCCGGCAGCTTGCCCGTGGCGTTTCCGCCATACGGAATCGCATTGAGCTGCGTGTTGATAACGTCGCCCATGGCGCGCTGGCGGTTCACCGTTTCCGCCGCTAGGAATCCACCCGGCGTGATGTTTACTCCCTTGAAGCGGATCGTCAGAGGTCCTTTTTCTTCGTCTCCCTGCCCTGCGCTTGTGGCCACCGGATTTCCCCCGGCAGTGCTAGCACCCGCTGCGCTCGCCGCCGCGCCATTGCTGGCCGCCCCATTGCTAGCGCTCAGATTCGCCACCGATGAGCCCAGCGAGGTCGTCGTTGTCTTCACTTCCGCGGAGGTTGCCACCGCCTCGGTAGCCTTCACATTGGCTTCCGATGCGCGCGAGTTGGCGGCGGCCGCTGCTTCCCGTGCTTCTTCAATCTGACGGTCGCGCTTTGCCAATTCCTCCTTTAGCAATTGCAGTTGTTCCTGCTGCGCCTGGAGCGCCTGCCGCAACTCCTCCATCTCCGCAGCGATCTCTGCATTGGTTTTGGCTGGCGCCGCTTTCGCAGCCGTGCTGTTCTTCGCTGGCTGCGCGTCGGCTTCTTTCGGCGAGTCTTTCGGTGTGTCTTTTGGTGAGTCAGCAAATGCTGTTCCCATCGTCAAGAACAGCGACAGTGTTAGTGCTGCAAGTTTTTTCATTGCCTCTCTCTTCTTTGAAGAAATATTCGGACGGTTACCCTAGGGAACAGCAAACACCCCGGTCCAGAAGGTAGAGGCGGACTCTTACGGGTATATCAATTACACATGAATAATCCGTAACAATTAGGCGTCTGTTTTTGTTATGTCTCTTATTTTCATGCTGTTATGAATTAACAAAGCCGGCTCTCGATTTGTCGCTGAGGTTATCTCACTTAGCGCTTCTTATCGCGTCAAACCCATTTGGTAGGCCAGCACGATCTGACTCACCACGTATCGGTAACGCGCGTCCGTGTCCTGGATGTCGGCGTCGGTCTTTTGTAATTCCGCCTGGCTGAATTCAACGATGGTTCCGAGTCCGAGTCTGTAGCGAGATTGTGCCAATTCGAGCGCCAGATTCGCCTGCTCTCGTAGCTGCCGCGTCACCGATAGCCGCTCGTAAGCATTGTGTGTCTCCAGCCAGCTGTTGCGCACATCGCGCGCTACGTTATCCTGCAAATCCTGTAGTCTTTTTCCCTGTTCTTGCGTCGCTAGGTCCGCGCTCTTGCTTCTCGCATTGAACAGGAATCCGTTGAACACCGGAATATTCACGTTCACGCCCCCCGCTCCATACCAGCTCGTAATATTTGGGTCGCGTACCGGAGCTCCTCCCACCACCCCAAGGGCAGTCACGGTTGGCCACCACAAATCGTGTTCCGCCCGCCCGAATTTTTCTGCCGCCAGCACTTCGTTCCTCAGCGATCTCACTTCCGGCCGCAGATCGAGCGCTTGCTGTATTAGCGGTCCGGCGTCCTCGGCAGGCGGCGTCAGCGGTACGGCGGGCTCGACGGGACTGAATTCCTGGCGATCCGGATATCCGAGAATCGCCGACAACGTCGAAAGAGACGCCTCGTAATTGTCCTGCGCATCCAGCCGTAAGAGCTTGGCCCGCGCCAAGTCCACTTTCGCGAACGCCAAATCCACATCGGACTTCAATTTCGCATCTGTCAGCGCCTGAATCTGATCGGCGAACAACTGACGCGCCTTGACTGTTTCTTCGGCCACTGCCAGAAGCGCTTTGGTCTCCAGCGTGTTGTAGAACGATTGGTCCACCACCAACACGATCTGTTGCACCGTCGCCACGGCGTTCTGATCTGCCGCCTTCTCTTGATACCGTGAACTCGACACCAAATTCGTAGTGCGCCCGAAATCCGTTATCAGCTGGCTGACGGTCACGCCTCCTGCCGCACGCGAGTACATTCTCCCGTCCGTCAGGTACCCAGCCGCCAGCCGGCTGCCGCCATCGGCCCCAATTCCCGTCAAGTCCAGACTCACTTGCGGCATCAATGCCGACCGCACTTCTCGTACGTATTCCCGGGCCCGCAGCGCCTCAAGCTTTCCCACCGTTATCTGCGGATTGTTCCGCAGTGCTGAATCTTCCGCTTCTTGGAGCGTCAACTCGCGGCCGTGTGGAATCGCCGCGGTTTGGTTCCCTTGGGTGGCCGGCGCAGGCGGCGGCCCTCCCGGCGCTTGCTGGCCTGGCAAGCGAATGGTGAACGTCGCCATCAACAACACCGCCACGAGACCGCGTCTCACGAAGTCACCTCCGCGGCCGCTGCCTTCCTTCTCCCGTGAATCACCAAATACACGGCGGGAACCAGAAATACCGTCACAACCACCGATACTCCCAAACCTCCGATTACCGCTCTCGCCAATGGCGCATACTGCTCGCTGCCTTCTTCGATACCCAACGCCATCGGCAACAATCCTAGTAACGTGGCGAGTGAAGTCATCAGAATCGGCCGCAGCCTCACCTTACACGCTTCGATCGTCGCTTCCTTTAGCCCCATGCCCCGTTCGTGCAGAATCCCGGAAAATTCCACGATCAGGATGCTGTTGGACACCACAATTCCCGTCATCATGATCACTCCCATCAGCGACATGATGTTCAGCGTTGTGCCCGTCATCCACAGAAACGCTACGACACCTGCGAGCCCGGGTGGAATCGCCGTCAAAATAATGAAAGGGTCGATGAACGAGCGGAATTGCGCCATCAAGATGAGGTAAACGAGCGACACCGAAAGGAGCAATCCGACTCCGAACCGGAAGTAGGATTCGTGCATGCCGACCACCGCCCCGTGCACGCGGATCACCGCATTCTTTGGCAGTTGCAAACCGTTCACGATGTGATTGACCTCCGCGCTGATTCCTTTCAAGTCCTCGGTCTTGGGCATCACGTAAACGTCAATCACGCGCCGGATCTGGTAATGGTCCACTTCCGTTGGGGTGTTGATCGGCACGATCTTCGCCACGGACTCCAGCGGCGTATAGTGCGGGGAATTGTTGGCCCGCAGCGGAATGTTCCGGAAATCGGACATGGTCATCGAATCGATCTTCTTGTTGAAGTACTGCACCGTCAGCATGTAGTTGTTTCCCGTCTTCGGGTCGATCCAATAGCTCGGCGCGATCATGCCGTCGGAAGTCAGCGCCGTGATCACGTTGTCCACCACGTTCTTGGGCGTTAATCCGAGCAAGCTCGCTTGTTCGCGATCGATATTCAATGCCAATCCTGGGTAATTAATATCCTGGGGAATCAACACGTCGCTCACCTGCTTTGAGCCTTTCAATTGCAGCGCGATTTTCCTGGCGATTCCGTAACCTTCCTCCAAGTCGTTGTCGCTCACCTGAACGTCCAGGGGCGCCGGCAATCCCTGATTCACTACGGAATCCACTAACCCGCCCGCAAGGAAATAGGTACTTAGAAACGGCATGTCGTTGGCCAGCTTTCGGCGCACCCTCTCCATATACTCGTAACTTCCCACTTTGTGGTCTTCCGCAAGGTTCACCTGAACGAATGCCGTGTGCATCGCGGAGTTCGTCGTGTAAATCGCAGAAAGGTCCGCGGTGATTCCGATGTTGGACACGATCATCTTCAGTTCGCCCTTCGGTATCACCGATTCAATGTCAGCCTCTACCTGGCCCATGTATTTGTCGGTCACTTCCAGCCGCGTTCCGGAAGGAGCTTTGATCTGAACCACAAATTGTCCGGGGTCCGTGCGTGGAAAGTATGCTTGCCCTACAAAGGGATACAGTACGGCAATCAGCAACACGATGGCGCCCATGATGAATGTCGCCGTGCGCGCGGGGTTCTCGAGGGCGCGAGTGACTTGCTTCTCGTAATAATTCAGCAAACGCCGGAAATATTCATTGAATCGGTGAACCGGTTTCGCGAGCCATCCTTTCTTCGACTCAAGTCCGTCTGCTTCCTTTCCATGCGCGTGCGGCTCGATGCGAATGAACTTTGCGCAATACAGCGGCACCACCGTCATTGCAAAAATGTACGATGCAAAAATGGAAAGCACTACGCCCAGCGCCAGATCGGTAAACAGGTATTTGCTGACACCATAAAAAAACGTTACTGGGAAAAACACGATTGACGTGGTTGATGTCGCCGCCAGCACCGCCAGCGCTACTTCCATTCCTCCTTTTTCTGCTGCTTCCCGCGGCGGCGCGCCATTCTCCATAAACCGGAAAATGTTCTCCAGCACCACAACGGAATCGTCGATCAATCGCGAAAACGCCAAAGCCAGTCCGCCGAGCAACATGGTATTGATGGAGCCGCCCATCGCGTCCATCACCAGAAAACAGGTGAGCGCTGATAGCGGAATTGAAAGCAATACGGCAAATGTGGCTCTCGGACTTCCGAGGAACAACAGGATCATCAAGCCCGTCAATGCCAGCCCGATTCCCCCTTCTTTCAGCAGGTTCTTAAGCGCCACCTTCACGAATATCGACTGATCGAAAACCACCGCCGTCCGCAACGAGTCCGGCACATCCACCAGGTGCTTGATGATGCGTTTTACCCCGTTCACGATTTCGATCGTGTTGCTTCCCCCGCCCTGCTTCAGAATCGGGATGTATACCGATCTTTGCCCGTCAATCCGCACAATGTTGGTTTGAATCGCTCCGGCGTCCTCCGCTTTGCCCACGTCCGCAACCACCACTGAACCCAGTCCCACGCTCTTCAGCGGTACAGTGTTCAGATCGGTCGGTTTGTCTACTTGGCTGTTGGCATAAATGTTGTAATCGCGATTCCCGATTCGCACGTCGCCCGCGGGCAAAATCAAGTTTGACTCGTTGATCGCCTGCACCACATCCGTCAGGCTCAGTTGATGAGCTTCGAGCTTTTGCGGATCGACGTAAACCTGGATCTGCCGGTAGGTGCCTCCAAACGGCTGCGGCACCGACGCTCCCGGCACATTCGCAATTTGATTCCTCACCTGGAACTGCGCCAGGTCTTTAAGCTGCGTCTCGTCGAGGCCTTGCCCTTTCAGCGTAAGCAAGCACACCGGCAGGCTCGATGCATCGAACTTCAACACCACGGGAGGAAGCGTCCCCGGCGGAAGCCTTCGCAAATCGGCCATTGCCAGGTTGGCAATGTTACTCAATGCCGCGTTGGAATCGGTTCCGGGCTGGAAATACACTTTGATCAGGCTCACACCGGTCAGCGAACGCGATTCGATGTGATCGATATTGCTTCCCAGCGTGAAAAATCGCTCAAAGGTATTGGTAATGTCCGCTTCAATTTGTTCTGGCGGCATGCCGGCATAAAAAGTCGCCACCACCACCACCGGAATCTTGACCTCCGGGAATAGATCGACCGGCATGCGCGCCGCCGTAGTCACTCCTACCACCGCAACTACCAAACACAGCATGATGATGAAATACGGGTACGCTAACGCAAACTTCGGCATTACTTGCTCCCTGCCGCGCCGTGCTCGCCGCCATCAAGTTCTTTGGGCCTGACCTTCATACCGTTGCGAAATTCGCTTCGGCTCCCAACCACTACCCGGTCCCCTTCATGCAATCCGCTGGTGATCTCGATCCGAGTGTTGCCTTCCACACCAAGCTGCACCTTGCGCTCCTCGAGCACGTTCTGCGCGTTTACCAGCAACACCGTTCCCTCGCTGTTGTCTTTTATCTCCACCGCTTCGACCGGTAACGTCAAAATGTTTGCTCCCTGCACTTGCGGCACGGTCGCGATTACATACATCCCCGGCAACAATTTCCCATCCGGGTTCTGAAAATCGATCTCGGTATGCATCGTTCGGGTTTCTTCGTTCAACTCGTCCGCAAACCTTGTTACTTTTCCGACGCTGTCCCGATTCAGCGCGTCCACATGCACCTTGATCGGATCGCCCACCCGTATGTTCCCGGCAATCGATTCGGGAATCGGTAATACCAGACGCAGCACGGAGATTTGCGCGATCCGCACTACAGGCTCAGCCTGCTTGCTTTCGGAGGTTCCCGCCGCAATCAACGATCCTGTATCTGCATAGCGAACCGTGATCACTCCGGTGTACGGCGCGGTGATTTTCGTGTACGCCGAAAGCGCCTTGTATTGTTCATATGTTGCTTGTGCCACCGCCAATGCTTGCTGTGCCGCGCTCAATGCCGCTTCGGCGCTAGAAACCTGCGCTGCCGATGACTGGTCCTTCGCCTGGGCATCGTCCACTTCCTGTTGCGCAACCAACCCTTCTCTCTGTTGCGCCGCTTTGCTTAACCGCTCGTACATCGCGTGAACCGCCACGTTGGTTGACTTCGCTCCCTGCAAATCGCTTTGCGCCCTTGCCACTTCTTCCTTTGAGCGTTCTCTTGCAGCCTCCGCGCCGGCTAACTCGGCAGCGAGTTCTGGCACTTCCAGAATCGCCAGGGTTTGCCCTTGCTTTACATGGGATCCGACGTCGACGTAAATCTCCTTGATATAGCCCGCCACCTTGGCGTGCACATCGACATCCTGAAATGGCTTGAAGGCGCCGGCCAGCGTCAGCGGCGAGCCCAGATTCCCACGCTCCACTTTCACCACTGCCGCCACGCGGTCGGCCCCCACGGTTTCAGCCTGCTGGTTATCGGCTTCCGTCTTCGTGTGGCGAACGACCACCCACACCAGCAGCACACCCACAACCGCTATGGCTGCTACCCACCACTTTCGTTTGTCCATCATGTCCTCTTCCTGGCCGCAAGTTGGCCAGGGTTCTTGCCCAATCGTGGTCCCAGGCGAGTTCCGGTCGAATGCTTCTTTGAATTCTGTTCGCTTTAAGGGCTTCCGTAGAAACCCGGCGTTTCCAGGTTTTCTCTTAAAGGAAGTGTATTTACCGCGTGGGGGGAGGACGGAACCAGACACTGGTGGTCAGTTCCGGCCGTTGCGGCAAGGATTCTACTTCGAAAGCGTGGGAAGGAAATTCCTTCTTCTCCACTAGCAGTTCAACGCAGATTCTTTCTACAGTCGCTTCGAGTTGCGCGTTTTCCCGTTCGATCGGTGCAAAATGCTGCATCTCCGATGCGCCTACGGTCGCGCGATTGCGTGCAAGTGCCTGGTAGGTGAGTCCGTCCGAGCAGTTTATTAAACCAAGGAAAGGATCATAAAGAACGAGACCAATCAGCAGCAGCGAAAGACATATCTGCCAGGCCGCTCGACGTCGTCCGCAGTCTCCGTGCTTGAGCACTCAGTCTCTCCTCATTTAGAAAGAGTAATTTGACGGGCTATTTCGGTCAAGGGCCGCGTCCGAGCGAGTCGTCCTGCCTGGGTTCTTGGGGTGCTCTTGTTCTTGGGGTACTTGATTTCCTTAAAAGGGAGGAAGGGGACCGCCGCCAGGGGTGCGCCGGTCCCCAAGGTAGGACTTGGAGTGAAGACTAAACGCTGTGAGTCTCGCACCCCGGGGTCACTTCCGAATGAAGGCCGTATGAATTCTTAGTTACCTCTTCATCGGCCCCAGCGGTCGTCGGCTGCTCGTCCGCCCGCACCATCAATCCTCGTCCATGCCGCACATCCAGCCCTCGCACCCAGAAAATGATGTCTTCCGCGATGTTGGTGGCGTGATCCGCGATGCGCTCCAGATGCCGCGTGGCTAGGACAAATTGCATTCCCGGACTCACCAGCGCTACGTCCTGCGTCATGTTGTGCAATAGCGTCTCGAAGATCTGATCGCGATATTGATCCACCACGTCATCGCTCTCGAGCACCTGCGTCGCCAGATCCGCGTTCCGGAAAATCAACGCTCCCAAGCTTCGGCTCACCATCGAACGTACCGCTTCCGTCATCGGTGCCAGTTGATCCGGCATTTTCGCCTCCGGTGTTTCGCGCAGAGAAATGACGCGTTCCGCAAGGTTCACCGCGATATCACCGATTCGTTCCAAGTCATTCGTAATCTTGAGCGCCGCGACAATCAACCGCAGTTCATCGTCGCTGAACCCACCGCGCCTCAATAGCCGGATGGCGTGCTCGTCGATCATGATTTCCATCTCGTTGATGCGCGGCTCGAAGAGGAACACCTCTCCGGGCAATCCCGCGGTCCGCGGATTGTCAAATCCGGTTATGGCATCCAAAGCGCGATTCATCGCGCTCTCGACCACCCTGGCCATGGAAACCAGGTAGTTGACCAGCACGTCGTAGAGTACCGCTTCGGTCAATCCGGGAGCTGCTGCCATTCCGGCCTCCGCGGCGCGGCACAAAGAACACGCTCCGCGCACACTTTATACTCTGCGTCAAAATTGTTACTGGACGTTCACAGTTAGGTAAATAAGTGGAAAGGAACAGTGATCTAGGCGCCGGGAAAAGTGCTTCCGCGGAGCGCTCGGGAAATCGAAGATATCCCTCGGGAAGCGGCGCGTTCGGAGTCAAAAATGGGAATCGAAAAATGAAATTTGGAGCCGACCCCGACTTCACTTTCCACCCAGATTCGCCCACCCTGCGCTTCCACCAGATGTTTTGAAATGGACAAGCCCAATCCGGTGCCCCCGGCCTCTCTCGAACGCGCCACATCGACACGGTAGAACCGCTCGAAGATTCGCGGCTGGTCGGCTTGCGGGATGCCGATGCCCGTATCCGCCACCGTAACGATCACGTCATCGCCCCGTGTTTCCGCGCTTAACATGATTTTTCCACCCGGCAACGTATATTGAATGGCATTGTCCAGCAGGTTCTGCAGCACTTCTTGGAGCCGCCGGTTGTCCGCCAGCACGTCCGGAATTTGGCTCGGAAGATTCAGTGAAAGCGTGAGCCCTTTTTCGCCGGCGCGGCGCTGTGCTGTCTCGTAGCATGACTCGATCAATTGAGGAACGCTCACCGCGCGGATTTCCAGCTCCAGTTGTTCCGCGTCCATTTGCGAAAGCCGGAGCAGGTCTTCTGTCAGCCGCGCCAGTCGCCGCGAATGTTCCAAGATAATCGCGAGGAATCGTCCCCGATTCTGCGGATCGTCGATGGCTCCGCCGATCAATGTCTCCGCAAATCCCTGAATCGCAGTCAACGGCGTGCGAAATTCGTGCGACACATTCGCCACGAAATCTCGCCGCACGCGTTCCAGTTTTCTCAGATCGGTGATGTCGTGCAACACAATCACAGCGCCCGAAGTTTCTCCCGCTCGCACCGACGCCACTGTTGCCGCGAAATAGTGTTGCCGCAGGGTGCCGGTCACGATTTCCGCTTCGACCCGCGGTTCTCCGGCCAACACTCGCCGCACCGCTCCAATCAGCTCCGTCTGGCGCACCACTTCGAGCAGCGAACTTCCTGCGACCGGAGGGATATCCAACCCCAAAATCGACGCGAAGCCCGGGTTCGCGAACGCCAGCCGTTCTCCCGCGTTGACCACCGCCACGCCTTCCACCATCGAGCCCAGGATGGCCGCGGATAGATTGCGTTCTTCCGTCAACGTCCGAATCGTCCGGTCCAGCCGCGACGCCGTCTGGTTCAGCGAAGCTCCTAATGCTTCGAGCGAATCTCCTGACCCGTCCGGAGCTAGCGGCCGGAAGTCTCCTTCTGCCACGCGCCGCGAGAACTCCCGCAGCCGCTCGACTCGTCCCGAATAGCCTCGCGACATGACCATGGCGATGGCGCCTGCGAACAGATAAATCAGCAGGGACCACAACCACAACTTCCGCCGGAAATTCCAGAGCTGCTCGCTGAAACCGGCCATCGGCAGGGCCAGCCGCAATACCACGGGAGTGCCGCCGGGCAAGTCCTCCCGAGCGGCGTAGTACAAAAGGTGTGTGCCCAAAGTAGCGCTTTGTCGCGAGTCGCGTCCTTCACCGTTCCGCAACGCGGCAAACACTTCCGGCCGCTCCGCATGGTTCTCCATCGTCGCGTTTTCGGACTGCGAGTCCGCCAGCACTCGGCCATCCGCTGCGATGATGCTGATGCGCACGCCGCTCGAGGAGTTCGCCGCCACCCAGGTATTCAGCGCGGCGACCTCTTCCGGCGTTTGTGGTGTGGCGCTGGTCAGTGGAAGCGCATGAAGGTTGATCAGGCGGGCCAGAGCCTTCAGTTCTGCGTAACTGTCGCTCTCGTAGTTGTTGCGCAGCGTGCGTTCCGCAAGGAAATCCACCGCGAGCAGCACGCTCAGCAGCAGCGCGAGGAAGGTCAGCGCCAGTTTCCCGAAGAATTTACGCTGCACGGGTCTCGAACAAGTACCCTGCACCCCGCACGGTTTTCAGGTGTAGGGGATTTTCCGGATCGGCTTCGATCTTCTCACGTAATCGCCGGACATACACGTCCACACTTCGCGGAGTGACGAAGCGGTCCGTGCCCCACACGGCGTCGAGCAATTGGTCCCGCGTAAACACGCGGTTCGGACGCGAAGCGAGATAATAAAGCAGCCGAAACTCCAGCGTGCTTAAAGGGACTGGCTTTCCCGAATGACTCACCCGGTAGGACGCCGGATCGATAGCCAATTTGCCGATTTCAAGAATGCGCGGCGCGTCCGCCGGAGGCTCTGCCCTGCGCAACAGCGCTTTTACACGGGCAATCAGTTCGCGCGGGCTAAACGGCTTCGTCACATAGTCGTCCGCGCCCATCTCCAACCCAACCACCCGGTCGGCTTCATCGCCGCGCGCCGTCAACATCAGCACCGGCAGCCGGTTCAGCGACTCCTCCTTGCGAATTTCGCGGCAAATCTCAAGGCCGGACATCTTCGGCAGCATGAGATCGAGTAGCAAGAGATCCGGCGGGGTCTTCTTAATGGTCGCGAGGCCGCTGTTTCCATCGAAGGCAGCGGACACCTGAAAACCTTCATTGGCAAGGTTATAGCGGACGAGTTCGACGATATCGCGATCGTCCTCGATAATCAGGATGCGCTTCATATACAGCTCTCGGGCTGACGATCGCATCGGTAGAAGTCTACCTTAGCGCGCCGCATTCTGATAGCCATGGTCAGGTTGAATTACCCCTTGCGTCATGAGAACGCAGTCATATTGTGACAAGGGAATGAACGCCCGTGGTAACACGCATGTGACAGGACGATGAATGGGTTGTAAAAGAGCAATACTCCATGTAAATGAATAAGTTGAAGCGGATCAGGCCTGCGCTCACGAAAGCGTTTGGCTGGATCTGTTCCGGGGGTGTATGCTCCTACCAATCCGCCCCGCATAACATGAACCCGTTCGCAATCTGAGGAGAGCCATGAAACTTGCAAAAACCTTTGCATTCGCAGTCGCGCTGCTGTTTGCAGTCAGCACTCTGACTTATGCGCAGTCGGGCACCGCAACGCAGTCGCAGTCCAGCACCACCACCAAGACCAAGACGCCGCCACCGGACCCCTCAAAGATTCCGCAAGCACCGGGCGGCGGCGACGGTAAAGTCTGGGTGAATACGGAAACCAAGGTGTACCACGTTGAAGGCGACGCGTGGTACGGCAAGACCAAACACGGGAAATACATGGCCGAAGCGGACGCCGTGAAGGCCGGCTATCACAAGGCCAAAGAGCCGGACGCCAAGGCAAAGACCACCACCCCGAAGCAGTAGACTTTACTTCAAAAGAAGAGGGCCAAGAGAAAACGTCCTGGCCTTGTGGATTTTGCCGGCACGAAACCAGAGACTTGCTGGGTACTAGGCCGAGACAGCGGCATGCCAAAACAAGCCATAGGGCGGGGCAGCGGTAGAGAGTAGAATGAGCGCGGTTCTGTCCTAGGTCGAGGCCGCCAACCACCGTCCAGAAAGCGGCGAAATTAGACAGAAGGGTGTGGAGGTGTGCGATGGCGACTGCGAATTCGATGGAAGGCTTGCGGAGCCCACTCGGAATGGTGAAGAAAATCACGGGTTGGTACTTGGCCGCGGCGGTGCTCTTCATCGTGCTCGGAATTTTTGCGATCGTGGAGCCCGGCGTGGCGGGATTGGGAGTAACGCTGCTGGTAGGTTGGATGCTGGCGATTGGCGCGGTATTCCATTTCATCGCGGCCTTTAAGGGCGGCGGCGCCAAACAGGTTATTTTTCAGGTGCTGATTGGAATCGTCTACGCAATCGGCGGATTTTACTTTCTGACGCACACGATCATGGCAACTGGAACGCTGACGCTGCTGCTGGCCGGCATCATCCTTGCGGAAGGCGTGATCGAAGTGATTTCCTATTTCCGGTTGAGAAAAGAAGGCGCATCCGGATGGCTGCTGCTGAATGGAATCATTACGCTCGCGCTCGGCGCGTTGATCTGGTTTCACTGGCCCTCAAGCACCGTGTGGGCGATTGGCACGCTGGTGGGCGTGAATCTGCTGATGACCGGAATTTCGCGTCTCATGTTCGGCCTGGCCGTGCGCAAGATGGTCGGAACCAAGGCCAGCTCGTAATTTCTTCTGCAGTGGTCGACGTCCGAGGCAGCTCTCACCCCTTCGAGGGTAAGGCTTTCCGCAGCGCAACCGCGGCTGGTCCGCCGAAGAAAAACCTGAAGCCTGGCTGGCTTGCGCTACACCGCAAAACAGACAGACAAAACCGCGGGTTACCTCACGCGCGTATAGCTGAACGTGTCCACCATGGACTTGCCGTGGTCATCGAAGGTCCACGTCTCTGTGAGGTGATCCTTATCTGGAATGGAGAGCGTGAGCGCGGCCATGTGGCCTTCATCGGGAGTTTTGGTGCCAATGACGCGTACAAAGGAAAAGTCGTACTTGCCGCTGGCCGCAGGCGACGGCGCGGTCTGCATGGTGGGCTGATTTCCCGCGGCGCAATAGTGCGTAACCACGATGCGGTCGCCGTCGAGGGTGTACATGGTGACCATTTCGTATTTACTGGCGGGCGCCAGGTGTTCCATCAGGACGCTGCCGTTGGATACGACGGAATAAACGACTTTGACAGGTTGGCCCGAACTGTTCTTTCCTTCCCATTCCCCCACCAGAGATTTCAATTGATCGAAAGCGGGAGTGGAACGGCCGGGCGGGTGCATTTCCTGTGCAGCGAGAACCGCGCCGAGAAACAAGCAGAGCGAGAACCCGAGGAAACTTCGAGGACGAAGCATGGAACCTCCTAAAGCGCAGAGTAAAGACCACACGCGGGACCTGAGGCGGAGATTGTGGCTCGATTGCAGAGGAATGTCTAGTAAACACTCGGAACGCCGAGTGTCTCAATCTGCGGCATCCGACGAGGATGCCCGAACAATCTCAACCCTAAACTGTTCACGCCGTCGACGGAAATCCCCGAAAATAATTGATCATTGCGCATCGAGGATCGGCTTATCGTCTTGCCAGTGGATTTGCTCGAGCTTTTCGGGAGCCGTTGGGACTTGATAGGGAATGCGCAGGATAAGCTTGCCGTCTTTGCTGACCGCTTCACCTCCGTTGGCGAGGATCACGTTCAGCCCGACCAGAGCAGTGTCGCGCGACAGCGCGTCGATTTCGTAAGAATCCGGCAGGCCGGCAAGCGTTTTGTTCCAGTAGGTGTTGTGTAAAGGCTCGCGATACTCGGCCGGAATGGCGTGCGCGCCGAGCAGCGTCCCGAGAATGCCCGCGGCATTGGCGGGATTGCAGTCGGCATCCTGCCCGCAGCGCGTCGCAAAATTCATGGTCTTGTAGAAATCGCCGTTACCGTAGAGCAGGCCGATCACCACGTAACCGCCGTTCAGCTTGGCGTCGATGTTGAACGGCTGCTTGTAACCGTCGGGGCAATGATCTACCTCGCCCCATTTCGCTTGGACCAGGTGCCACGTCTTCAGCCAGTCATTCCGATTTTCGTCATGCCAGCGAATGACGTCGCCGATCAGTTGCGCGTAAAGGCTTTCGGCCGGTATAGCTTTCAACCCGTTCTCGACGACCTCGCGGATGTTGGAAGAGAAGAACGCCTGCGTGTACATGGCGGAGATGAACATGCCGCCGTACACGCCGTCGCCATAGTTCATGATGTGGCCCATGCGCTCGTCGAAGCGGTTGGAGATTTGCGGCATGCCCGGAGAAATCATCCCGAAGACGTCCGACTCGATCTGAAAGTCGATGTCGTCGGCGTGCAGGTTGTAGCGCGGATTCCCGGAGAGCGGCGGCAGGATGCCCTTGCGAATGTTGGCGAGGCCGGCGTCGTTGGCGTGCCACACCTTGCGAATCTTGGCGTCCCACTCGTGCGCCACGGTGACGGGATCGACGTCGATCCCGTAGCGCCGCAGGCTGTAGAGAAAAAGCAGGTTGATATAGATGTCGTCGTTGTCGGGAGAGCCAAAGCTCGGGTGCTCCTTCTCTGCGGTTTCCACGAAATCGTAATTGATGCGCACCTTCTGGTTGTCGGCCTCGCTCGTGACCGGTGGCATGTCGTCGTTGTTGCGATTGTCCGTGCGCGCGCGGTACTCCTTCATGCGCGTGGGCGAAAGCGGCCAGTCGGTGATGTCGAAGCCGATGGGCGTGTTCTGGTATTGAAATTCCCACGGCTGCCCAAACGTCACGCCAATCATCTTCCCCATCCACGCGCCCTGCACCTTGTCGACGTACGTGTCCCAATCGAGTTCGCGCATGGCGAGCGACGATTTCGTTTGTGGCGAAGGGGTCCGATGGCGGGGAGAATGCGGTTCGCGAGCGGAAGCGGCGGAGACAAGCGAAAGCAAAACGAGGAAGGCGACGGGCAGACGTTTCATGACCAGCAGGTTTCTCCCCGGGAAATGGTGTGGACCGCGGAACGGTGCCGCAGAAGGAGTGTAGCGCAAGCCGGCAGTGCATGGAAAATGTCGAAACACCTATGTCCAATGATCGGCCAGATAACCTTGCATGTCGGCAAAGCTCTTTTAGAAAATGAAGCCATTGCGGGATGGGGAACGAAACGGGCGAAAACGTTGACCGAAGTGCGAAAGGGTACTTACCATAGAACGATGCACCAAAGAAGGAAACGCAGGATGGCGGTGAGCGCGGTGTGCGGCCTGCTCGGGGTGCTGTGCCTCGCCGGATGCGAAGACGCCGCAAGGAAACCGGTGCAAGCGAGGGTGCCGGCGCTCGCTCCGGTACAGCTGCAAAAGCCGGAAACTGCCGTGGTTCAGGAATTGCCGCTGCGAAGGATGGCGCCGGACGACTTTCCCTCGTTGTTGCCGCCGGTTCCAGGCGGGATCCCCTATTTGATCGAACAGGTGAAGGCCAAATTCGCCTCCGGAGAAGCAAATTACAAGGCCGGGCACCTGGAGGCCGCGCGCCGGGACTTCGACGATTCCGTGGACTGGATCCTCGAGAGCGGCTACGACCCGAACAGCGACCCGAAGCTGCGCGAGTTGTTCCAGCAGGTTACCGACAAGGTTTATACCTACGAACTGCAGGCGTTCCGCGCCGGTGACGGCTTCACGGAGGCGCCGGCGGTACCCGCCCCGATCGACGAAGTGGCGGAGATGACCTTTCCGGTCGATCCGAAGCTGAAAGAGCGGGCCGACGTGGTCGCCCGGAGCGTATCGCACGACCTGCCGCTGACCGTGAACGACGTGGTGGTGTCCTACCTGAACTTTTTCCAGACGCCGCGGGGCCGAGCCATCGTGGAAAACGGATTGCGGCGCAAGGGAAAATACCAGGAGATGATCGCCCGGGTGCTGAAAGAAGAGGGCGTGCCGCAGGACCTGATCTACTTGGCGCAGGCGGAGAGCGCGTTTCAGCCACTGGCATTGTCCAGGGCGGGCGCGCGGGGCATCTGGCAGTTCGTGCAGTGGCGCGGGAACGAATATGGATTGAAGCGCAGCTGGTGGGTGGACGAGCGCCTGGATCCGGAAAAGGCCACCCGCGCGGCTGCGCAGCATTTACGCGATTTGTACGGATTGTACGGGGACTGGTACCTGGCGATGGCGGCGTACAACTGCGGCCCGGGAAACGTGCAGAAGGGCATCGAGCGCACCGGCTACGCGGATTTCTGGGAACTCTATAAGAGGAATGTGCTGCCGAATGAGACCAAGAACTATGTGCCGATTATTCTGGCGCTGACCCTGATCGCCAAGGACGCGGCCCATTATGGAATTGCGGCGGACCCGGATGAGCCCGTACCGACCGATACCGTGAAGCCCGGCCGGGCCATCGATTTGCGGCTGGTGGCGGAAACCATCGACGCGGACCTGGCCACGCTACGCACCCTGAACCCTTCGGTGCTGCGAATGGTTACGCCGGACGACGCGGAGTTTGAGCTGCACCTGCCGGTCGGGACTTCGGGAAAGTTCTCCGCGGAGATTTCGGACATTCCCGCGGACAAGTGGGTGAGCTGGAGGCGGCACAGGGTGGAGGCCGGAGAAACCTTGACTGCGATTGCCAAGACCTACCGGGTGACGCCCGCGGCGATTGCCGATGCCAATAATCTGGAGCGCGGCGCGGAGTTGCAGGCGGGAGAGAAGCTGATTATCCCAGCGGCGCGGCCGCTCGAGGAGAGCAAGCCGCGGCTCGTGCGCTACCGGGTGAGGAAGGGCGACACGCTCGGAGGGATCGCCGACCAGTTCAGCGTGACCTCGGAGCAAGTTCGGAAATGGAACGGGCTCAAGAGCGGCAAGGTAAGCCGGGGCATGGTCTTGCGCATTTACACCGTAGGCGGAGCGCCGGAAACCCGGCCGGTGCACCATACCGCGGCGAAGCGGAGCACGAAAAAGAGCACCGGGACGAGCACCGCCCAGACGCAGAACTAAGTTTCTCCGGAACTGCGCTGAACGCTTGACAACCACGTTGGAGTGGGATAACAAAGCGCAAGGACGGAGCGCGGTCGTCTCCGGCTGTAGCAGGGATAAGAACGACGAAGATTGCGGCTTCGCGAGAGCCCCCACGGGAGGAGAGCATGAATTTCGAGAAGGATCAGTTCGAGGACGACGAAGAGCTGTCACGGCTGGAAGAGGACGACGAGTTGGGCGGCGAAACGGTGATCGAAGAGGAAGAAGAGATTCTTTCCGTGGAAGAAGAGCCTGCCGAAGAAGGCGAAGCGGAGGAGCCGGCGCGTCCGGCGCCCAAAGCCGCGCCGAAAAAAGCCGCGAAGCCAGCCAAGAAACCTGCGAAGAAGGCGGCGAAAAAACCGGCCAAAAAAGCGGCCAAGAAAGCCAAGGCCAAGCCGAAGAAAACGGCGAAGAAGAAGGCCGGAAAGAAGCGCCGGAGGTAGGAGCATCGCAACAAGTTCGCGAAAGCCCCTCGGTTCATCGAGGGGCTTTTTTATGTTGGGAAGACCGCCTACCGGATGACCACGAGCGCAGCGCCAAAAAGGAAAAAAAGCGTCGAACGGAGTGAGGCTCCCGTGCGCCTTGCACTAATTCTTCGATGCGCTGGACCTCGCGCCGCAGTTCGTACCAATCGACGGGATCGACTTCGAGGGCGCTGCTTTTGCCCTTCTCCCCGTCGGTGGTGCGCCGGAGGCTACTCATTGCCGAAGGCGGCGGGCAGCGTGAATCGGCTGAAGTAACCGGCTACAGAACCGGTTCGGACCAGTTCTCGAGGGTCTCCTTGACCTTGTGGAGGAACTGGTGGGCGACGGCGCCGTCGACCACGCGATGGTCGTAGCTCAGGGTGATGTAACACATGGAGCGAATGGCGATGCTGTCGTTGATTACCACCGGACGCTTTTCGATGGCGCCGAGGCCGAGAATGCCGACATTCGGCTGGCTGATGACCGGAAGGCCGAAGAGCCCGCCGAAGACGCCGGGATTGGTGATAGAGAAAGTCCCTTCCTGCACTTCTTCCGGCTTAAGCTTTTTGCTGCGGGCGCGTTCGGCAAGATCGTTCAGGTTACGCTGGATGCCGAGAAGATTTTTTTCGTCGGCGTTCTTGATCACCGGAACGATGAGGCCCCAGTCAAGGGCCACGGCGATTCCGATGTTGACCTCCCTGTGCAGGACCATGTTGGTGCCGTCGAGCGAAGCGTTGAGCGTGGGATAGGCGCGCAGTCCGGCGACCGTGGCTTTCACGAAAAAGGGCATGAAGGTGAGCTTGGTTTCGTAGCGCTTCTCGAACTCCTCCTTCGATTTGGCGCGAAGAGCGGCGATCTTGCTCATATCGATCTCTTCGACCGAGTAGACGTGCGCGGAAACATGTTTGGACGCCACCATGTGCTCGGCGATCTTCTGGCGCATCACGCTGAGCGGCTGCACTTCGTAACTGCCGAAATAGATGCGCTCGCGGGGCACGCCGACCTGCAGCGCAGGAATGAATTGGCTGCCGTGAACAGCGGCCACTCCGGGAGCGGCGGCCGGCGCAGGAGGAGGCGGCGGCGCGGGACGCGTCGCTGCAGGAGCGGTTGGCGCGACGGCTGGTGCGGCGCTACCACCCGATTGCCTGGCGATAGCGGATTCGATGTCTTCCTTGGTGATGCGGCCGCCCGCACCGCTACCTTCGAGCGCAGTGAGATCGATGCCATGTTCTTTGGCCATGCGGCGAACCAGCGGAGAAGAGTGAATGCGTTCCGTGCCCATACCCGAGGCGGGAGCAGCGACCTGTGCGGATGAAGGCGCGGAAGCCGCCGGAGCTGCTGCGGGAGCTGGCGGCGGTCCGGAGGGTTTTGCGGGTGCAGGAGCAGGAGGTTGCGCTGCCGGAACCGGGGCAGGTTTGGTCGCGGCGGGAGCGGGTACAGGGGCCGGAGCAGAAGCAGCACCTGCGCCGTCAATCACGGCAACGATGGTCTGAATGGGAACGGTCTGGCCTTCCGGAATCTTGATCTCTTTGAGAACACCCGCGGTCGGGGAAGGAATTTCGGCGTCGACTTTATCCGTAGAGATTTCAAACAGTGGCTCGTCGCGCTCAACCTTGTCGCCGGGCTTCTTCAGCCACTTGGTGATAGTGCCTTCAAAGATGCTTTCGCCCATCTGGGGCATGACCACATCGACTGCCATGAGAGTGTTCTCCTTCGCGCGCGGGCCCGAGAAGCCGGGTAGCAACCAGATTGCTCTGGATGCCTTCGGCGTGAACTCGGAACCTAGCTAGTTTACCGCCAAAGGCCGAGGGACGGAAAGTCGTGGGACGCGATTCGTGCGAGAAAGACCCTCGGTTGGATTCAAGGAATCCTGCGAACTTGGGGCGCAGCCCTTCGAAGCGCAGGGTAGACCGTGCTGCGCCTCAACGAACACCAGGGGCGGTCCCATCAGAAGTTACCAGAGGAGTTTCAGGCCAAGTTGAACCTGGCGCGAGGTGGTTGCGGTGGAGGTGATGACGCCGGCGGTTGGCGAAGGGCCTCCGGTTGCTGCGGCGTACACCACGGGATTGGGCGTGTTGAGATTCGTGTGATTGAAGATGTTGAAAAATTCAGATCGGAATTGCAGGTTAAAGCGCTCGGACAGCGCCCATCGCTTCGCGAGCGAAAAATCAAATTGCGCAAGGGATGGACCCTGCAAGATGTTGCGGCCAACATTTCCGTAGGTTCCCTCCAGCGGCTGGATGAAGGCGAGGGGATTGAAATATTTGTTCAGCCCGCCGAGGATGACGTTACCTTTAAAATCCGGATTCCAGGACGGGCGGACGGGATTGCGGGTGTCGCCGTCGTTCGAGGGGTTGTAGGAAAGTTGCGGCGTAAAAGGTAGGCCTGATTGCAGCGTGACGATGCTGCTGACCTGCCAGTTCGCGGCGAGCAGTTCCTTCCAGCGTTGGCCTTGCGCCGCGGCATTGCGAGTGAACGGAAGGTCGTAGGTGCCCTGAATTACGCCGGAATGACGGACATCAAAGGATGCGCGGCCGTAGTCGGCGCCCGGGTTCAGCGGGTCGGAGAGAAATGCCGGTGAGTTTGTGGCGACGCTGGTGTTCAGGTTGTCGCCGTCATCGAGGGTTTTCGAAAAAGTGTAGACCCCGCGAAGCTGCAGGCCGTTGGCCCAGTGGTGATTGACGTCGACTTCGAGGCCGTTGTAGGAGCTGATACCTTCCGAAAACCAGTGCGTGGTGTTCCAGACGGTGCTATCTGCGAGTGCCGCGCCCGAAGGGTAGTAGAGCGTTCCCTTGGGGTAGCCAACGGGGCAGGGCAACGCAGGGCAGATCGTGGGCGTAGGCAGGTTGGCGTCGAGTGAAAGCAGTTCGTGGTAGCCGTGCGAGCCGACGTAGCCAATGCTGAGGGTGGTGTGGGCGAAAAGTTCACGCTCAATTTTTAGGTTCCAGCTCTCGACCGTCGGAGTTTTCAGGTTGGGCTGAACGCCACTGGGGATTACTTTGGCACCCGTGTAGGTGGCGTCGGGGAAGATGCTCGAAAACGGAATGCTCTTGGCGGCGTAGACGGTGTTGTACGGACCATTTTGATCGAGCCGGTAACTCAGATTATCCAGTAACGCATAGTAGGTGCCAAATCCCGCGCGAATCACGGTTTTCTGAGAACCGAGGGGAGACCAAGCAACGGCAACTCGCGGGGCGGGCAGAAATTTCGCGTTGTTTACGGCAAGCGCCGAGCCACCGACGACCGGTTGCGTGATGATGACACCGCTCGAGTCAAATACATAGTTCGAGGCGCGTCCTTGCGCTTCGTTCCAGCCATTCGTTCCCTCGGCGCGGAAACCGAGCCGCAGTTCCAGGTTGGATTTGAGCTTGATGGCATCTTCGGCAAACCCTGCGGCTTCGGTGGTGCGCCAGCCGAGCGGCGTGAAGTTTGGCGTGTAAGTGTAGGTGCTTACAGATCCCTTGAGAAACGTCTGCAGGTTGGTGAAGGAGATTTGTCCGTATTGGTCTTGCGCCAGGGCGTCGTTCGATTGAATGCGCTGTACCCAACCGCCGAAAGTGAAGGTGTGACGGCCGTGGGTGTAGAAGAGTTGATCGGAGCCGGTGAAGAGATTGCGGACCGCCCGCAGATTGCTGCCCGCGTTGGTGCCACCGTTGGTGATTTGCGACGCTCCGTTCAACGTCGTGCCGCCGCCGACGACCACGGCGCCGACGGGAGCTCCGGCGTGAATCCATCCGGGAAGGTCGACGGTGGTGCCGCTGTTGAAGTAGAACGCACCGCGTGAATAGCCGAATACTGCTTTGTTGACGAGGCTCGAAGAAAAGACGTGGGTCTCGCTGAGGCTGGCGACTTGGGCGCGCAGCGTAATGTTGTCAAAGCTGTAAGGATTTGTCGTCGGTGAGTGCGCCCAGCTATCGTCGACGGTGTAGACTCCCGCGAAGGAATCCTGGTTCGAGAAAATTTGGTCCAGGCGAGCGGTGCCGAAATCCTCGCGAACGTTTTGTATCGGGCTGCTATACGCCGTGGCGATGCCGCTCTGCGCTCCGGTGGAGGTGAGAATTTCCGGACCGTTTGCGACAGGCCAGAGCGCTAGCAACGGCTGAACGCTCGCGACCGCCGCAGCGCGCGAGGTGGCGTCCGGGACCAGCGTAACGTCACTCAGGCCAAGACTTTGCCGGTAGCCTTCGTAGTTGCCGAAGAAAAATGTTTTGTCGGCGCGGATTGGGCCGCCGAGTGAACCGCCGAAGTCGTTGCGCTGAAAATTGGGGATGCTTGCCTGGTCGAAGAAGTTCCGTGCGTCCATGGCGCTGTTGCGCACGAATTCGTAGGCGGAGCCGTGGAATTGATTGCTGCCCCCGGCGGTGACGATGCTGACTTGCGCGCCGGGCCGCTTGCCGTACTCCGCCCCGTAGGTGTCTTTTACCACCGCGAATTCGCGTACCGCATCGACTCCGAGGAGCTGGCCGCTGACGCCGCCCGGTGTATTGCTGATTTCCGAGGCGCCTGTATATTCTACGCCGTTGAGCAAGAAAAGATTCTCCTGCGGGCGATGGCCAGAAACGGAGAACATGTTCCCGAGTTCAGAGTTGGAGGTCCCAGTGCTTCCGGCGCGCTGCGAGGTGTAATTGATGGTGCCGGGATTGAGCGTGAGGAGCTGATCGTAGCTGCGGCCGTTCAAGGGCAGATCTTTGACCTGCCGCTCTCCGACGAGTCCGGAAGTGTCTTCGGTTGTGGCGGTGAGCCGGTCGGGATTGGCGTTCACCTCTACCGTTTGCCGAATGTCGCCTATCTGCAAGGTGAGATCGATTTCTTCGTGCTGGCCGACAACGAGCACGATGCCCGGGCGCCGCTCGGGACGGAAGCCTGGCTTATCTGCGATCAGTTCATAGCTTCCAACGGCCAGCGAGGGAGCGTGGAAACGTCCGGCGGCGTCGGTCTGGAGCTCGCGTTCTAAGCCGGTTTCGAGATTTTTGACGTGGACAGTGGCGGCCTCGATGCCGGCACTGGAGGCGTCACGAACGATGCCGGATATGGAGGCGTCTGCTTGAGCATGCGCAGGAGGCGCGGCGTAGAGCCAAGCTATCGCCAAAGTCGCGGCCCATCGAAGAATTCTGTGCGGCTGAGAAACTACTTTTCTTGGAGCGTTCATTTCCGTTTTCCCTTGCATTTTGAAGTGGTGGCGCGCTGTTTTTCTGAAAATCGAACCAAAATTCCGGAGAAAGTGCAAAACCCGCGAATGTGGGTCAACAACACGGGCAGAAGAAAGCGGGATGGGAGCGCCTGATCGAGAGACCTGATTTATCTATTGCGGGAAACATCCGTCACCTTTTCGTGTCTAGAAAAACCTGGCCCAAAAATAAAAAACCACCGGCTCGGTAGTTCCGGCGGTGGACTTACTACTTCTTGCTCGCGTTTGGGAAATTGCTAGTGCACGAGCCTCCAGGCGCCAGAATAGACCGCAGGACAACACACGCAGCCCGCCATGGGGGAACAGTTCTGGCTGAAGGTTCGTACCATGTGTAGCACTATAGCGGGCAAAGCCTCGCAGGAGGCACGCATATTTTGGATGGGTTTGTGCGCATTTTTGGCGAGACGGTTTGCGGAAGAAGGCGAAGGCCGGTTCCTCGGGAGTTGGACCGCCAAATTCGGGAAATCTTGGTCGCCGATCTAAAGTTCGGCCACTACACAGGCACGCGGTGCTACCCCTTGCACATCGACAGGAGAGATGATAGGTTCCTGTAGAAGCGGTAGGGGAAACGGCCAGCACCCGGGACCGGCCTTCCGCAAAGTGGTCTAGTCAGGAAATACAAGATGGTAAGTGACCTTTTGATTCGGCTGCGTGCGCTTTTGAACAGCAAATCCGTGGAACGGGATCTGGACGAGGAGTTGCGGTTTCATTTCGAGCAGCAGGTGGAGAAATTTCTGAAAGCGGGCGTGCCGCTGGCAGAGGCGCAGCGGCGAGCGCGGCTGACGATCGGCGGAGGGGAACAGATTAAAGAGGAATGCCGCGACGCGCGTGGGGTGGGTTTTCTCGAAAATGTGGTGCAGGATATGCGGTTTGGATTGCGTTCGCTGCGGAAATCTCCCGGTTTTACGGTGGTCGCGATTCTCACCTTAATGCTCGGGATTGGCCTGAATACGGCGCTTTTCACGATTGTAGATGGCGTGCTGCTGAACCCGCTGCCGTTTCCGCAAGCGGACCGGCTCGTGAGCCTGTGGGAGCGAGACGTGATCGGCAGTGAGCCCTACAACGTGGTTTCCGGCGGGGTTTTCACGGACTGGCAACGGCGAGCGACGAGCTTCGAGCAGATCGCGCTAGTCGGCGAGGATTCGGCGAACCTCTCGGGCGATGGCGGCTCGTTGCCAGAGGCTATCGGCACGCGGCAATGCTCGTTCAATCTGTTCTCGTTGCTCGGGGTGCAGCCCGAGATGGGCCGCTTTTTTGTGGAGGAGGATGACCGCCCGGGGGCCAGCGCGACGACAGTTCTTACCTACGGACTCTGGAAGCGGCGATACGCCGGCGACCCGGCCATTGTGGGCAAGACGATCTTGCTCGATGGCAAGCCGTATACCGTGATTGGCGTGCTACCCGCTTCCTTCGATTACCCCGACGCCCGTGTGCAATTGTGGCTGGCGGTGAGGCACGAAGTTTCCACGCAGGATATGCAGAACCGCGGGAACCACCGGTTTTTTGTGACCGCGCGATTGAAAGAAGGGATCACGGTTGCGCAGGCATCGAGCGAGCTCGACGGATTGCAGCAGCGGCTCCATGAGCAATTTCAAAACGAGCTGATGGGCAAGGGAGCGCAAGTCGTCGGGTTGGCAGACAGCCTAGTGCGGGATGTGAAGCAGCCGCTGTACGTGCTGATGGGCGCGGTCGCTTGCGTACTGCTGATCGCGTGCCTGAATGTGGCGAATCTTTTTATGGCTCGTGTCACGGCGCGACGCAAGGAGATTGCCGTGCGTTCGGCGCTCGGAGGGAGCCGCTGGCGCATCATCCAGTCGCAACTGACGGAGAGTCTGCTGTTGACGTTCGCCGGCGGCGGACTTGGCGCTTTGTTGGCATGGGCCAGCATTCGCTGGCTGGTTGCTTTCCGGGCGGATTTGCCGCACGTGAATTTGATCCAAGTCGATCGCGTTGCGCTGGTTTTCACGCTGGGGATTACAGTTTTTTGCGGAGTGTTCGCCGGCCTGCTGCCCGCGCTGGCAGCCACGCGGAGCGAACTCGTTTCGCCACTCAAAGAGGAATCGCGTTCTTTGGCGGGAGGGCAAGGCCGGGCGCGGCTGCGGAAAGTGCTGTTGACGGCGGAAGTGGCGCTGACGGTAGTGCTGCTGATTGGCGGCGGGCTGATGCTGAAGAGCTTCGAGAAGCTACGAACGGTAGACATGGGATGCACGAGGTCCAACGTACTGACCATGGGTTTCACGTTGCCGGACGAGAGATACCCGACACTGGAAAAGAAGGCTGCGTTCTTTGAGGAACTGCTTTGGCGGACCCGTGCGATGCAGGGCGTCAGCCAAGCGGGGATTGTATCCGTGCTGCCGGGCGCGGGGCATTTTTTTGACAACACCTTCAAGATCGAAGGCGCGGCACCGCTTCCGCCGGGGCAATTTCGCAACGCGGTGATTCGTGGAGCAGACCCCGCATACTTCGCGGTGATGAATATTCCCTTAAAGCGCGGGCGAATGTTTGCAGACAAGGACCGCAGGGAAAAGGGCAACGCGGCGGTGATCACCGAGTCCATGGCAAAGAAATTTTTTGAGGGAGAAAATCCGATTGGAAGGTATTTGACGATCGACTGGGAGGGGGCGCCGCGCTTTGAGATTGTAGGAGTTGTGGGAGACGTTCTATCGAACATGGATGGCCCGGTGGAAGCTACGCTCTATTTGCCGCTGAATTCCGGGCGGTTCGAATATGGATCGCTTGTGGTCCGGTCGAGCCGTGAGGCGACAGCGCTGGCGTTGCCGGTCCAAAAAGAGATTGCGGGGATGGATGCGAGCCTGGCAGTTTCCGATGTGTTGACGATGGAAGAGCGGATTGGCAAGTCCACAGCATCGGCGATGTTTGACGCGGCCTTGGTGCTGCTGTTCGCGGTGCTGGGTTTGGCTCTAGCGGCGGTGGGACTGTATGGGTTGCTTTCGTACCTGGTCACTGAACGTACAAACGAGATCGGCATCCGGATGGCGCTCGGTGCGCAGCGGGGCGAGGTGATGCGGATCATGTTTCTGGACGGTTTGCGCCCGACAGCCGTCGGATTGCTGTCGGGAATGTTTGCCGGAGGGGTGTGCGCGCAGCTGATTCGGAGTTTGTTGTTTGGAGTCGAACCGCTCGACCCCAATATATTTATGGCCGTCGCGGCTGTGGTGCTGCTCATTTCCATTGGTGCGTGCACCTATCCCGCGTGGCGCGCCGCCCGGGTCGATCCCATGACTGCGCTGCGGTGTGAGTAAAGTTGCTCTAGTGGGGAACCCTGCTTCAAAGTCAGGAATGGTTCGTGAAGTTGAAACGGCCCGCTTCGGGCGGGCCCTACCACTTGCGACTAGACCGTGACGGGGATGTCAGTGACGCCGGCCATACCGAAGACGCGCCGGTAACGCTCGATGTCCGTGGGTGAGCCTAGGGCTTTCTGGAAATTGTCGGAGAGTTTGACGGCGGGACGGCCGTCGGCTTCGTTCAGCTTGCAGACCAGGCTCAAGGGATCAAAGGAATTGTCCCCGCGGGGATTGCAATCGCGAAAATCGTTGGTCAGCAGCGTGCCCCAGCCGGCGCTGAAGCGAATGCGGCGGCGCGGCTGCCATTTGTTCGAGTCAAGAAAGTCGGCGGCGTGCCGGAAATCCGCCGGCCTGGCGGCGTTGCGAAGGGTTCCGGCGAAGTAGGCGTGCAGTCCGAGAATGGCGTCCACGTCCAAGCCGTCCGACGCGATGAAGAGTTTTTGCTGCGGGTCGCGGCCGTGCCGCTCCAGCCAGGCGATGTACTCGTCTCCCGCGACGAAAGGGTCTTTGCTATCGGCGCGCTGGCCCGTCCAAGTCGAGACCCAATCCGGAGCGCCCTGGAGGAACTGGGTGGTACCGAAGGTATCTGGCAAAAGAATGAGCAGTTCGCCATGGTAGGTTTGCTGCCACAGGTCAAGTAAACGATACTGCGAGCTTTTCAGTTCGTCGTCGCTGTTCGCCATGGCAGCCAGAGCCATGGGCAGTTCGTGAGCGTTCGTGCCGATGGCTTCGAGGTCGTGTTTGTAGGCGAGGAAGGTATTGGAAGTGCCTTTGAAGGATCTCCCGAGCACGTCGCTCATGGCCTTCACGACGAACTCCTGCCACAAGAAGCTGTGTCGACGCCGGGTGCCGAAATCGCTGACATTTAAACCGGGAACGCCGCGGAGGCGGGCCATCTTTTCCCAAAGACGGGTTTTGGCGCGGGCGTAAAGAATATCCAGTTCAAACTCGCTCAGACCTTTCAGACTGGCGCGGGTCTTGAGCTCGCTGACCGTGGTGAGGGCATAGATCTCCCACATGGTGGTCTCGGTCCACAGGCCGTTAAAGGTCAGGGAAAACTGGCCGTCCTCAACAGAGAGTTCATAGTCGGATAGGCGAAAATCGCGTTCGAGCCATTCGATAAAGGCAGGTTCGAAGATTCCGCTGTGGCCGTAGAAAGTGTTGCCGGCGAGCCAGATAAGTTCGGATTTCTGAAAGCGGCGTTGGCGGGTCTGCTCCAATTGTTCGCGAAGCTGCTCAACGTCGACTAAGTCTGCGAGACGCATGTCGACGGAGCGATTGATGAACGAAAACGAGGCTCTGGTTTGCGGGAAACATCTCCAGATGAATTGCAACATCAGGAGTTTGTAGAAATCGGTGTCGAGCAGAGAGCGGGTGATTGGGTCGATCTCCCAATTGTGATCGTGGGCTCTACGAGAGAGGTTGATGATCATGGAACGACTAGATTACCGCATTCCGGGACGGGAAGGGGAAGGGCCCGCCGGAAGCCGGCCCTATGAACACGTACCCAGGCTAGTAGGACGATAGGGGAGAGTCAGGGCTTGGTAATTGCGCCACAGGCAATGCGGGGAGGGGCGCCGCTACCGGTGGCGCCGGCTACGGCGTGAATGATGATGGCGGTTCCGCCGTTGCTGAAGACGGAATGATCATCCGAGCCGAGGGTAACGTAGGGAGCGACGGTGCTGACGTGGGCAGTGCCGTTGGCTGAGATGATCAGCGAGAAGTCAGGTATATCGCCGGCTGGATGGCCACCATGGGTATGGTTAGCCGAATCGAAATGAGAACCGGCGGACTTGAAGTCGGGTGGGTCGCATTTCGCGAATTGGTGAATGTGAATGGAATGCTCGCCTGGAGGAAGGTTCTTGATATCCAAGGAGATCTTGACGCCGGTGGCGGCGGGCGAGAGGAGCGCGGTTCCGACACTTTGCCCTTGGGAGTTGATGAGATTGACGGTGACCGGCTTTTCGGCAGGATGAGCGACTTGGGAGAAAGCGGCGGGAGTGGCCAGCAAAAGCAGGGCGACGAAAACGAGGGTCTTCATTCGGATTCTCCTTCGAACTGTACCAGGGTTCCGGCGGGCCGGAGAACTACAGGAGTCGAATGTACCAGACCGGGAAAAAGCCACAATGTAACAGGTTTGTAAATTGAGCCGAAAGGTCAACGTCCGGCGTTGAAGTTGAAGTTGAGGGAAACCGATTCACCGTCGGTGACGGTGATTTCCTTGCTTTGTGTGCCGTAGGTTTCATGCCAGGCGGTGACGACATAATGACCCGATGGAAGATCGGCGAGAGAGAAGCTGCCATCATCGCCGGTGACCGCGAAGTGGCCGGTTTTCAGCACAACGAAATAGCCTTGCATCCAAGGATGGATGTTGCACCGGATGGGGATGAACTCCTCGTGATCGTAGGCGTAGGAGAACGGAGGCGTGCCTGGGGGCTGCATTTTATTCCATTCGCGATTGATTTTAGCGAGGGGATGAATGTTGTGAGCAAAAGGATCTCTGTTGGAAACTTGGATTTCCTGGCCAACCCGAACTGCGAGGACGTGTGTGGTGTAGTGGCAACCTTCCTGGTCGAAAGTTGCCGGCGAAGAATGAGAGAGTGGTTCGTCGTTGATGCCCGAGGAAATATAGACCACGACGTTGCGAAGAGCATTTCCGGGACCGATGAGAACGGTTTCGGGGAAGAGTGGATTGGAGGCGTGCATCTTTACGCATTCTGCCTGTTTTGACAGGTCGAGGGGCTTGAGTTTGGGGAGCGCTCCGGACAATGTCACCCTTCCACTGACGTTTCCACCGTTTGGCGGGCCGGCAATACCGAGAACCGGCATACTAAGGGCGACCAGCGCTGCGATTGCTACTTTCGCAAGATTCATAACCATCCTCCGGCGTTCCGATTTAGGACTATCGAAATAAAGATGACCGGGCCACGATTTTTGAAGCGGACTAGGGAAAGGAAGGGCCCTCCGAAAGTCCCCAACACCCCGGAGGGCTTCCCCAGCATGAGTCTAAGAGTGCTGAAATGCGGAGGAAAGAAAATCTGAAGCGCACGCAGTCAAAATGATAACGCCCGCAAAAAGCGCCCGCCTGAGAAGGCGGCCGCCACAAATGCAGGCAGCCCGCAATGATCGTGCGGTCCTAGAAGCGAGCGAGGTCTCTCGCGGCGGTGAAGACTTTTTGAGCGTTGGGGAGGAAGGCTTCCTCGAGCGTGGGGGCGTAGGGAACGGGCGTGTCGAGAGAAGCGACGCGCACGAGGGGGCCATCAAGATCATGGAAGGCTTTTTCGAAAAGGATGGCGGAAATTTCCGCGGCGATGCCACCGGTTTTGGTGTCTTCGTGGACCACAAGACATTTGTTGGTTTTCTTGACGGAGGCAAGGATGGTTTCCTCGTCGAGAGGCATGAGGGTGCGGAGATCGATGACTTCAGCTTCGATGCCTTCTTTGGCGAGGGCTTCAGCGGCTTCGAGAGAGGTGTGCATCATCGCGGCGTAAGAGAGGATGCTCAGATGTCTTCCTTCGCGGCGCACGACGGCTTTTCCGAGAGGGACGGTGTAGTCATCGGCCGGAATTTCTTCCTTGATGCGGCGGTAGAGAAATTTGTGTTCGAAGAAGAGGACGGGATTGTTGTCGCGAATGCTAGATTTAAGGAGACCTTTGGCGTCGTAGGGAGTGGACGGGTAAACGATTTTGAATCCTGGTGTGTGGAGAAAATACATCTCGGGATTGAGGGAATGGAATGGGCCCCCGTGGACGCCACCGCCGGAAGGACCGCGAACAACTATCGGCGCTGGAGCGTTCCAGAGGTAATGGCCCTTGGCGACGAAGTTGGTGAGCTGGTTGAAGCAGCAGGCGATGAAATCGATGAACTGCATTTCGGCGATGGGGCGCAAGCCGAGATAGCTCATGCCACAGGCCGCGCCGATGATGGCGCTTTCGCTGATGGGCGTGTCGATGACGCGCTCCCAGCCGAATTTTTCGAGCAGACCTTCGCTGGTTTTGAAGGCGCCGCCGTAGACGCCGACATCTTCCCCGATGAGGACGACTGTGGGGTCGGCGGCCATTTCTTCGAACATCGCTTGGCGGATGGCTTCGAGAAAGGTGATGGGAGCCATGGCTAGCGGGCACCTTTCTTTGCGGATTTTCTCGAAGCCGGTTTTGTTGTGACAGGTTTCTTCGACGGTTTCGCAACGAGATTTGACGAAGGATCTGGGAGCGTGGCGCGTTTTTGCGGGTTGGCAGCGGCGGGCACATCGCCGAAATGGATTGGCGCGTTTCCTTCAGAGGAAGAAGCTCCACGGCCGAAACCTTCGATTGTCCAGACGGGCTCGACGCCGGATTTTGGCGGGAGAAGTTCGTCGATCTGGCGCTCCCATTTCGGCTGAAGGTCGTGGCACTCGGGGCCGGTGCAATAGACGCCTTGCGCAGCAGTCTCTGGCGGCGGCATCGGCGAATTTTCGGCAAACTCGCGCTCTTTTTCGAGAAGCGTCCTGATTTTGCTTTCGATTTCCTTATTGCCTTTAGCGTCCAGCAATTTCTCTTTGGTTAGAAACTCCTCGTAAAGCGTGATGGGGTCGCGCTTTTCCCAATAGGCGCGCTGCTCCTTTGGGACGTATTCGGCAGGATCGTGCTGTGCGTGGCCGCGCCGGCGGAAGGTTTTCGCTTCGATCAATATCGGGCCCCCGCCTGCGCGTGCGCGTTCGACGGCTTCTTGGGCGGTAGTGTAGACGGCTACAACGTCGTTGCCATCGACGACGTAGCTGGAGATGCCGTAGGCTTTGGCGCGATCGGCAAGATTTTCGATGGGGACCTGGCGGCGCACTGGCGTGGAGTAGGCCCAAAGATTATTTTCAAGGATCACAACGAGCGCCGCTTTTTGCGAAGCCGCGAGATTCAGGCCTTCGTGGAAAACGCCGGTGGAGCTGCCGCCGTCGCCGATCCAGGTCATGGCGACGATTTTCTGGCCCAGATAGCGGCCGGCCATGGCGACGCCGGTCATAACAGGAATGAGATCGCCGAGCATGGAGATGGGCGAGACGATGTGGAGATTTCCGAGGTCGCCGAAATGACTCGTGCCGTCTTTGCCCTTGGTAGGCGAAGTGTACTTGGCCATATGCTGCGTGAAGATGTCCCGGGGAGGGACGCCTTTGACGAGGAGCGCGCCGATATTGCGGATCATGGGCGCCATCCAGTCGCGTTTTTCGAGGGCGTAGGCGCTGCCGACGGAGACGGCTTCCTGGCCAAGGCTGGCGTAAAGGCCGCCCACGATTTTGTTCTGGCGGAAAAGGCGGGTCATGGTCTCTTCGACTTCGCGATTGAGGCGCATGTAGTAGTAGAGGTCGAGGTATTGCTGGCGCGAGAGTTTTTGAGGCTTTTTGGGAGATTCCGAAACAGGCATGATTGGTGGCTCTCCAAATCGATGGTCGGGTTTCTATCTTAAGGCTAAGGCCTCGCTGGTACCTAATCGGAGGGCTTTCACTTCGATTGCTTGTGTTTCGTTCGAAAAAGAAAGATACAGGCAAATCCTACGAGCAAGCACGAGTGACACGCGCGATGAGTTCCTGAGCGTCGAAGGGGGCTCGGACCTTGGTGTCGTTGTCGAAATACACGAAGACGTCGCGTGGTTTGGACTTGGTGGTTTTCTTTCTGAGGATTGTTTCCGTAGCAGGCTCCTCGCCTCGGGCCCAGGTAAGGACCCACTCGGCCCAGCGGTCGAGGGACTTGGCGTCATAGCCGCTGGCGTACAAAACTTCGGAACCATGAAGGCGGCAGTAGACAAACTCGGATGTGACATCCGTGATTTTGGGCCATTCCACGGTGTCGGCACAGACGATGGCGACGTCGTACTTATGGAGAAGTTCCAGAAATTCGGGAATCGCAAAACTCTTGTTACGAATTTCGATGGCGTGGCGGAGCTTGTGATGATCATCCACATCCTCGAAGGCAACGCGTTTGCTCATCCACTTGTCATGGTTTGACGCGAGGTACTTTGCGGCGCCGGTATCATGCGGCAGCAGTTTGAGGAAGGCTTCCATTTTTTCCGCGTCGAGCTTGAAGCTGGGTGGAAATTGCCAGAGAAACGGGCCCAGCTTTTCGCGGAGAGTTAAAACGCCGGAGGCCAAGAAATTGGCGAGTGGGGCTTCGACTTCGCGCAAGCGTTGAATGTGCGTGATGTAGCGCGGGCCTTTCACCGAGAACTGGAAATCGGGCGGCGTTGATGAATACCAGCTTTGATAGCTGGTAGGTCTTTGCATGGAATAGAAAGTGCCGTTGATTTCGAGAGAAGTGAGCTTGCTCGAGGCGTACTCCAGTTCCTTGCGCTGCGGCAATTTGGGTGGATAAAAAACGCCCCGCCACGGTTCGTAGCGCCAGCCTGAAATTCCGATGCGAATTGGGCCTGTTTTCGCCATAGGCGCGCAAAAAGCGCAGCGCCAAGGTTGCTTCATCGAGCAGGCAGAAGGCAATAGGGAATAGTCAGGAGGCAAGCCCTAACAGGATTGCCGTGAGGGGTTCAGCGCTGCTGCTAAGTGCCGTTCCCACCCTGGAATGCCCCCGACTTTCAGATCGAGCCCCGTGATGACCGTGGTATGGTCCACGGTCGGGTGAAACCAGAGCGCGAATTCCTTCGCGTCGGTCCAAGCAAGGGGAATTTTCGGGTCAGAGAGAAGCCTAGTGAGAGAGCGACCAACGGCGGAAAAGCGGGAGCAGGGCTCCCCTCCAAAGCAATTTCTTGACGATTCGGAAGGCGGATGCTACAAGTTAGCGCATTGACGGGTTGTCAGGGCCTTCCAAAGCTCGAGAGCTGAGCGCTTGCGCGAAACAGCAAGCAGATCACAGGTCAATTTTCTGCAGATCCAATTCAGGCGAAGCTCGTTCAAGGAGAAGACGGAAATGAAGAAGCGACTGTTTTTGGGTTTTCTGGCGGTACTGGTGTGTTCGATAACAGCGGCGGCGCAGCAAGCGCCGATGCAACCGATGACGTTCTGGTACGACTACACGGTAAATGCGGGAAAGGAAGATGAGTTTCTCGATCTGGTCAAAACCGTAGGAGCACCGGTCCGCGACAAACTGATGGCTGATGGAGTGGTCCTGGCCTGGGGCGTGATGACCCCACTTCTGCGGGTGCCGGGTAACGCAACGCATACGATCTGGTACGCGGTTAGCGATTATGCAGGCGTAGAAAAAGTGGATGGTGCCATGCGCGCGCAAATCGCCAAGCTGACCGAGGAGGCCAGCAAGTCTGGGGTGACGAAAAAGGGGACCACGACCAGCACGGGCCCGATGGCGCGGCTGGCAGAAATCGCCGACATCAGCAAGACACGAGATTACCTGACGCGTGACCTGGTGTTCGGCGCAAACCAATCGGTCAGTGTTGCAGGGCTCTTGCCATATACGCGCTTCAATTTCGTGAAGGTGAAGCCGGGAAAATCGGCGGAATACCGCAAGGCCTGGGAAAAATATAACAAGCCGATCTTGGAAAAGCTGATGGCGGACGGCGTGATTTTTGTGTACGGACTAAGTGTGGAGGATATAAGGACGGAAGGTTCGTTCACGCACTTTACGTGGTATGACACGAAGGACCTGGCTTCGATGGACAAGATCCGTGCGGCGTTCCTGAGTGACCGCGACCACCGCTCGCCGGAAGAACAGGACGCGATCACGCACCTGTTCAATAGCCTGACGGATGGGGACGCTTCGCGGGCGGAGGTGGATCGCGCGTTGATCTTCCGCGTAGCGTCGATGAAGTAGGGCCAGCCGCCGGATAAACACATGCTTGAGGTACGAGCCCCGCAATGGAGAGAGTGGCGCGGGGCTTTTCCTTTTGCGGAGCAGATCTTCGGCGAATAGACCGCACGCTCGAAAAGAGCCGGTATGGGGAAGTGATTAAGTTGACGGCCGGCCTTAGAAGGCAGGGCCTACACAACGGAAAGAAGATCAGCGGAAAGGACGGGTCGGGGGTCGAGAGAGAGTAGATCGGCGAGGTGATAAGAGAGGCGAGGTTTGACTTCGTCGAGCGAAACGGAGCGTTGCAGGAGTTTTTCGAGCGAGGTGGCTTTGCGGTCGGGTATGCCACACGGGACGATGAGATCGAAATAGCGGAGATCGGTCGAGACGTTGTAGGCGAATCCGTGAGAGGTGACCCAGCGGCTGATGTGGACGCCGATGGCCGCTAGCTTTTCTTCTGTGGGTGATGATTCCACCCAAATGCCGGTTTTTCCGGAGACACGATACGCTGTGATGCCCAAATCCGCGGAGGCACGGATCATGGCTTCTTCGAGCGTGCGAACGTACCACCCGACATCGCGTTTGATTTTGTCCAGATTGATGATGGGATACCCGACGATTTGTCCTTGCCCGTGATAGGTGATGTCTCCGCCGCGATTGCTGGCATGGAGTTCGACGTTTTTTTGTCGAAGAACGTGTTCGGAGGCGAGGAGATTGGAGCGGTTAGCGTTGCGGCCTAGGGTGATAACGTGAGGATGCTCGCAGAGGAGAAGAACGTCGTCGATGGCGTTGGTTTTGCGGGCGGCCACGAGGCGCTGCTGGAGGACGTAGGCGTCGGTATAAGACATGTGGCCAAGGTCGGTGATGAGGAGAGGCGGCATCTGAGAAGCAGTGTGGAAACTCAACCGTTTAAGAGTGCAAGAGACACGACACCCGAGACATCTGTCTACACGTTGATCTGCAGGCCACGGACGGAAGCGAACGCGTCTCCCATTGCTTCCCACACGGTCGGATGAGCATGGACCATGGTCATCATGTCGTCGATCGTACCTTCCAGGTTCAGGACGGCGGCGGCTTCCGAAAGAATTTCCGTGGCTAGTGGGCCGATGATGTGAATGCCGAGAACTTCTCCGTATTTCGCCTCGGAGATGACTTTGATGAAACCGCCGTGGTTGCCGAGGATGGTGGCTTTGCTGTTGCCGACGAAGGGGAATTTACCTGTTTTGACGGCGTAGCCCGCGTCCTTGGCTTGCTTTTCGGTCAGGCCGATGGAGCCGATTTGCGGCTCGCAGTAGGTCGCGTTGGGAATGCGTGTTTTGAGCAATTTCTGCGTGGGCAGGCCCTTGATGTGCGTCACGGCGATGATGCCTTCCATCATGGCGGCGTGAGCGAGCTGAGGCATGCCGGCGACGATGTCACCGACGGCGAATAGGCCGAGCTCTGAGGTCTGGAAGTGTTCATCGACATGGACAAAGCCACGTTCGAGCTTGGCTTTGGATTTTTCAACGCCGCAATTCTCCGTGAGCGGCTTGCGACCGACGGCGAGGAGAAGTTTTTCGGCTTGCAGTGTCTGCGCCTTGCCGTCTTTGTCTTTGAAAGACACGATCACGCCTCTGGCGTCCTTCTTCACGTCATCCACGCTGCAACTAGTGAAAATGTTGATGTCCTTTTTCTTGAAGCTTTTTTCGAGCTCGGAGGAGATTTCCTCGTCCTCCAGGGGAGCCACACGCGGGAGTGCTTCGAGAATGGTGACTTGCGTACCAAAAGAGTTGTATATCGATGCGAACTCGACGCCGACAGCGCCAGCGCCGACAACGATCAGCGTTTTCGGAATGTTCGGCAATTCGAGGATAGAGCGGTTGGTGAGAATCTGCTTGTGATCGGGCTCGATGCCGGGGAGCGATTTGGCTTCGGAACCACTGACGAGAAGAACGTTGCTAGCCTCTATCGTCGAAGTCTTGCCGTCCTTTTCGACGGAAACCTTTCCAGGACCGGCGTATTTCCCCCAGCCCTGCACCCATTCGACTTTGTTTTTCTTGAACAGAAACTCGATCCCTTTGGCGTGCTTGGTGACGATTTTGTTTTTGCGCGCGAGGATGTTGGCCCAATTGACTTTCAGGCCGGAAACCTCAAACCCGAGTTCGGCGCCGTTTTTGAAGTGATCGTAGACATCGGCGTGGTGAAGAAGGACTTTCGTGGGGATGCAGCCAACGTGAAGGCAAGTGCCGCCAAGGAAGGGATCTTTTTCAACTACGACAGTTTTGAGACCAAGTTCGCCAGCGCGGATGGCGGAAACGTAGCCGCCCGGACCACTGCCAATAATTGCCACGTCATATTTCGCCACGCTGTATCTCCCTTCGCGTTGAATGCAGGCCGGACCACCACAATGGCCACAAAGCAAACGAAACTGCCCTTTCGCCGTTTTGGGCTTTTACGCCGGGCTTAAGCCGCGGCGGCCAAACAAATCCCCGGCTCTCTACCAACCCGCCGGGACGAGAACACATTGGATGCCGATGGCTAGCGTACGGGTAGCACTAAAGTGGAACACAAACCCAGCAAAAAGGAATTGTAGCAGCGGGTTGGTTGCCGTCGCAACGAGGCGAAGACGAAAAGGCCTGCGGACTATTCCGTTGTGGAACGAAAGCGAGAGTGCTGGGACCTATGTAGTTTATTTGGACCTTCCGCGGGTTGGGCGCGTTCGCTCGGTTGATACTGCTGTTAGGGGCGCGCACCTGATGGCGGAGGCGCTGGTGGATCCGCTCAAGGCGTCTGATGTTGGCGCTCTGGTTGCGGGATTCGCGTTTGCAATGGCGACTTTGTGCTGGTGTGTTTCGTGCGGCCGCAAAGAAGGATTGCCATAGCGAAGCGCGAGCGCGCCGCAAGAGGGGCAACCAGAAAAGTTCGGTGCTCACGGCGCATCGAGAGGCGGTGCAAACCCGAATGACCGCCGAACAGGAATTAAGTGTGGAAAAGAATTTGCCGGGGCTGATGTGCAGGCGCGGAATCAGGCGCGAGCCGCGGCCGCGAGATAATGGTTTTCCAGAATAATGCGGTGGTGGCGCTCGTGACCGGCGATGATGAAAGCCAGAGCGAGGACGCTAACTTCTTTTTGGCTGGCGGTGCCGCGCCGGAGCCAGGCGGCATCGTCGAGCGAGCGAACCAGGCAGATGGTGGATTCGCGAACCATGGAAAATTCGTGAAGCAAGTCTTCCAGTTTGCGTGCTGAGAAGTTTCCCGCCTTGATGTAGCCATCCTGTTCAAAGCTGGCCAGAGGGGTTTCGTCGCCGCGAGCGATGCGCAGGAGCCGGTACGCGAAAATACGCTCGGCGTCGGTGATATGGCCGAGGACTTCCTTGATCGACCATTTGCCCGGCGCGTAACGGAACTCGGCTTGCTCCGCGGAGAGCGGAGAGAGCAGCCCGACGAGTTCTCTGCGCTGGTCCCGCAGAATTTCGAGAAAATCGCCGCTGGGAACAAGCGAAACATAGTTTTCGTAGAAGAGGGCATAGTCGCCCTGCTGTGGCCGTTTCTGTGTCATGATTCCGAAACCTCCGGGACCCGTTTACGACGGTAAATTATATCGCGGATAGGGGCCTTCGGAGTATATGGGCAACCGGGACAGGGCGGATGGGCGAACCAAATTTCAGGACGATGCGCGTGGCGTTTCAGGGCGAGCCGGGAGCGTTCAGCGAAGCGGCGGCGGTGCGATTGTTGGGGGAGGAAATCCAGACGGTGCCGCGAGGGACGTTTGATGCGACGTTCCGCGCGATCGCAGAGCGCGCTGCGGACGCGCTGCTTCTGCCGGTGGAGAACACGCTGGCGGGATCGGTGGTGCGCGTGTATGACCTGCTGCTGGAAAGTCCACTGGAAATTTGCGGGGAGACCATTCTGCCGATCGAACATCACCTGATGGGCTGCCCCGGGACGACGTTTGCCGAGATTCGCGCGGTGGCTTCACACCCGGTTGCGCTGGCGCAATGTGAGCGGTTTTTCGAAGCGAATCCGAGGTTGAAGCGCGTCCCCGCGGAAGACACCGCGGGAAGCGTGCGAGAAATGATGGGAACAGGAGACAAGAGCTGCGCGGCAATTGCAGGAAGGCCGGCGGCCGGGCGTTACGGTGCGATCATTTTGCGTGAAAGCATTCAGGATAATGCGGAGAACTTCACGCGGTTTGTGCTGCTGCTTCCTCCGGAACAAGCGCAGCGTTATCGGGCGAAGGATGCGACGAAAATGTCGTTGGCCATGCGGCTCGCACACAAGCCAGGTGCGCTGCTGGCATCTTTGGAACCGTTTTCAAGACATGGCGTGAATTTGTTGAAGATTGAGAGCCGGCCGATACATGGGAGGCCGTTTGAGTATCAGTTTTATGTAGATGTGGAAGCGGAGGAACACGAGCCACTGAAGAAGGCGTTAGAGGACGTGCGCGGGGCGACCAGTGAGTTGCGGGTGTTGGGACGGTACGCGGCGGCGCGGCGATAAGTCGTCGGGCGGAGCGTGCTTGGAATCGGCCTTGCGATCCTTCGGGCCGCAAACAGCGCGGCCCTCAGGATGACAACGTATCCTTAGTTACCTTGATGCACGAGCCCTCAGCAGTAGCTGCAGGCTTCGTCACGACCCATGTTGTTCGACATGTCGTCCTTGATGCGGCGGAGACGGTTACCCAGGCGCGACGCGAGTTGATGGCGAGCGCGCCACAGGCGTGCCTTCAAGGTGTTTTCGGTGACGCCGAGTTTCTTGGCTGCTTCGCCGGTCGAATATCCCTGAACTTCCCGCAGCACGAATGCGGTGCGCAGAAGCGGAGATAGCTCGTCGAGATTTTCGTTGATCATCTCGCGAATCTCCGTGCCGGCGTAGAGCTGCTCTGGATTCGGGCTGTCGTCCGCGAAGCGCTCGGCGGCGGGCAGTTCGTCTTCATGATGAGTTTCGTCGAGGGACACGGCCGGGCGAGCCTTGGCGCTGCGGCGCTTCATGAGAGCCGCGTTAATCACGATGCGCGTGAGCCAGGTGGAAAATTGCGAGCGGCCTTCGAAGCGCTTCAGGTTGCGATAAGCCGAAAGCAGTCCGTCCTGCAGAGCGTCTTCGGCATCCTCGGCGTTGCCGAGGACGCGAAGCGCGGTTTGGAACAGCGGGCGGTGATAGCGACGAAAGAGAGTTTCAATCGCCTGGGCATCTCCCCGCTGCCCAGCGCGAATCAGCTTTCCTTCGCTAACTTGCGTGGTGTTTATGACTTGCGTTGCCAGTTGCGTTGCCATTTGCTCCCCCATATAGACCCGTAAGAGTCCATAAGACGAAAAAAGTTACAAAACGTTTCCCCCTAATGCACCGGAACATTCCCGCCACCCATCTTGGGCCGCTTCAATAAGAAGAAGAGTGGGATGATGGCGAAGAAAACAACACCCAACAGCTTGAAATCGTCCACGAACGACAGCATGGCGGCTTGGCGCTGAATCATGCTGTAGATCATTCCTTCTGCGCGCGCGGCGGCGCCTGGTCCTGACGAACCGCCCGAGCTGAAGGCTGCCGTCAGCGCCGCGACTTTGGTCCGGTAAGCTTGGCTGTAGACATTCACATGCTCGCCAAGCTGCGACATGTGGAATTGCGTGCGGCGCTCGAGCAATGTGGTGACGGAAGCAATGCCGACGCTCGCGCCGATATTCCGCGCAAGATTGATAATGCCCGTGCCCATGTTGGTTTGTTCCCTCGGAACGTAAGCGAACGCGGACACGTTGATGGGAATAAACAAGAAAGCCAAGCCGAAGCTTTGTAGCATGCGGCCGTAGACGGCATGGCGATAGTCAAGTTGAAGATTCCAGCCGGCCATCACAAAAAGAGCCAGTGCGGAAATGACACAACCAAAGGTGATGAGCCAGCGGGGAGGCAACTTTGAAACCAGGACCCCGACAACGGGCATCATGAGCATGATGACTGCGCCGCCCGGCGAAAGCGCCAGGCCCGCGAGCTCCGCCGGGTATCCCAGCAATTGCTGGAGAAGCTGGGGAATCAAAACGGTGCTGGAGTATAGAACGAAGCCCAGGAAGAACATGGCCGTCGTGGCAATCGCAAAATTGCGATTTTTGAGCATGCGGAAATCTACGATGGGATGCTTCGTGCGTAATTCCCAGACGATTCCGGCGATAACGCCAATAAGCATGGTCACGACGAAGAAACGGATGAAGTTCGAGGAGAGCCAGTCTTCGCGCTGGCCCTTGTCCAGAATGATCTGCATGCTGCCGAGACCAAGGCTGATGAGGCCAAGCCCGATGTAGTCGATGCGGAAACCTTCCTTGAGGTTCACGCGCTTCATGTACGGCGGATCGGAGACCAGGAAATACGTCAGAGTGAGAGAAATGATTCCGACCGGCACATTGATGTAGAAAATCCAGCGCCAGGAGTAGTTGTCGGTAATGAAGCCGCCGAGCCACGGTCCGATGGTGGGCGCCACGACGACGGCGATGCCGTAAACGGCGAAAGCCATGCCGCGCTTACTGATGGGAAATGTGTCATTCAGGATGGCTTGTTCGCTCGGCTGCAAACCGCCGCCGCCAACACCTTGCAGAATGCGGAAAACGACGAGCATGCCGAGGCTGGCCGCAAAGCCGCAGAGGAACGAGCTGACGGTAAATATGACCACGCAGGTCATGTAAAAGCGCTTGCGGCCTATGACAGAAGAAAGCCAGCCAGAGAGCGGCAGAATGATCGCGTTCGAGACCAGATAGGACGTGAGCACCCAGGTGGACTCATCGGCGCTGGCCGAAAGATTCCCGGCAATGTGCGGAAGCGCGACGTTAGCGATGGAAGTGTCGAGAACTTCCATGAACGTGGCGAGCGTTACGGTAATGGCCACGACCCAAGGGTTGATCGAGCCATCCGGCATCCGCAGCTTCGATTTGATTCTGTCCAACATATCGCTAGAACGAAACAGCTCCTTAGTTTGTGACTACTGTCGCTTCCACATTCATGCCGGGGCGGAGAATGGCAACATCCGAAGAAATCGGATCGAGAACAATCTTTACGGGAATGCGTTGCACGACTTTGACGTAGTTTCCAGTGGCATTTTCCGGGGGAAGCAGGCTGAGCACCGCGCCGGTAGCGCCAGCGATGGAATCAACGTGGCCGGTAAACGTTTTGCCGTAAGTGTCAGACTTGATGTACGCCGTTTGGCCAGCCTTCATGTTCCGCAACTGCGTTTCTTTGTAATTGGCGGTGACCCAAACGTTTTGGAGAGGCACGACAACCAAAAGGCCTTGACCTGCCTGGACGATTTGGCCGGGCTCGACCGATTTGTGCGTCGCCACACCATCGACAGGCGCGACGATGTTGCAGTAGCTGAGATTGAGTTTCGCAGCTTCGAGAGAAGCGCGGGCGCGATCGACACTGGCGAGCTTCCCCTGCGCATCGGCAGAACGCATCGCTACGCTTTTCCGGTTTGCATTCGCCGAGCTGACGCCGGCTTTGGCTTCTTCTACGCGAGCGTTAGCGGCTTCGAGCTGCGCGTGGGTAATATCAATGTTGCGTTTTGCTTGCGCGAGGCGTTGTTCGTCAGCAGCAAGGGCGCTGGCGGTGGCGTCGGCGTTGGCCTTCGCGGCGTCGTACTGCTGTTTGGAGATTTCGCCCTTCTCCATAAGCGGGCGGTAGCGGTCGAGATCGGCCTTGGCAAGCTGCGCGTTGGCCCGGCTGCGAGCAATATTGGCCTCCGCAACCGCCAGATCGGCAGTCTGCGCTTCATCGTAAGTGGCCTGGGCACGCATCAGATCGGCGTGCGCGCCGGCAAGCTGCGCATCGGCGGTCGAAGTGCCACTGGCGACGGTTTCACTGGTGCGGGGCACATCGACGCCGGCAGACCGCGCTTCGTCTTCGGCGAGAGCCAGTGCGGCCTTGGCTTGATCGACGGCGGCTTGATAGTCCGCTGCATCAATCTGAACGATCACCTGGCCGGCTTTCACTGGCTGATTGTCGTCGACAAGAACGCTCGCGACGCGGCCGTAAATCTTGGAGGCGATCGGCGTGATGTGGCCGTCGACCTGAGCGTCGTCGGTCGATTCGCGATTATGGAAATAGAGAAGCAGACCAATCGCAATAGCAACGAGCACAACTGCGCCAAGCATCAAGCTTCTCCGCAGCTTGGGGCTAGCGAGCGGCTTGGAGGCGGGCGCTTCGGGCTTCGGCGGCTCCGATACTGGCGCGACCTTTACATTCACCGCATTCTCTAAACCAACATCGATCTCCACACTCATCGTGTCCTCACCCCTTCACTTCGTGTAGGTCTTCTCCATCTGTCCAATGGCACGTGCATAATCCGCGCGAGCCTGATTAAAGCGATACAGCGCGGCAATCTGGTTGTCGTTCGCCCGGGAGAGCGAATCCTGGGCGGAAATGACTTCAATGTTGTCGGCGACGCCGGCCTTGAAACGATCGCGGGCTTGATCGACTTCCTGCTTTGCGAGGTCCACGCCGAGATTCGCAACCTGAACTTCGTTGCGGGCGGACTGCAAATTTAGTAGCGAGGTCTTCACGTCGAGGGCGATCTGGTTGCGCAGATCGTCCTTCTGCTGTTCGAGCTTCTGCAATTCGAGGTCTGATTTGGTGACTTCAGCCTTGATGCGCCCGCTGGTCCAAATCGGCATGTTGACGGAAGCCGTGTATTGATACGTGGGGATTCCATCCGTCGACGTGATTCCGAAATAGGCCCAGTTGCCGTCGAAGCGCAGCGAAGGCAGCCGTTCATACTGCGTAGCTTGCTTATCTAACCTCGCGGACTTGTCCCGGGCTTCGATGGCCCTCCATTCCTCGCGGCGCGAAAGGGCTTGATCGATGCTGCTATTTACGTCAGGCTGCGGGGTTTCGAAAAAGCTCAGGGAATCAGCGAGTTCAATCGTCTGGCGCGGATCGATGTTCAGGAGCTTGTTCAGGCCGAACAGTGACACGTCACGGTCGTTTTCCGCTTCGATGAGTCGTTGTTTCTCATTTTGCAATTCCACGTTGGCCCGAAGAGTGTCGATGCCGGTGCCGACCCCCTCCTTCTGGAGGTCCGCGGCCTGATCGTAGAGAGCCTGTGCCAGCTCGACGCGAGAGTGCGAAGCCTCAACGTCAGCGACGGCGCGAAGGCTGCCGATGTATTGTGAAACCACCAAAAGGATGACCTGCTCACGGGTACCGAGGCTGTCTGCCTGAGCGGCGAGTTCGTTTGCGCGCGAGGCCTGGTAGCGCCTCCACAGCGACAAATCGAAGACGCTGGTGCCAAAAGTGGGACCCGCTGAAAAAGTCTGATACGGGCCGATGTGGCCGGGAAGCACGAACCCGGGCACCAGCGGCTTGCCACCGAACTCCGCCTGAAGATTCGTGCGATTGGCGGAATCGGCTACCTTCAGATTTGCCTGCGGAAGCAACTCGGCGCGCGTGATGTTCTTGTCCTGCACACTCTCGGCCGCGTTTAGTACGGCAATTTGCTGCGTGGGATTCTGCTTGATGGCAAGAGCGACCGCTTGCTCGAGGGTCAAGCGCAGGCTGCTGGTTGGAGCATTGGCGGGAAGAGGCGAAGCGTTTTCCTGTGCGCGCGACCACGCGGGGCTCAAAAGAAGAGTCAGAAAAATAGTGTAGAAGATGATCGGAGCGCCTTTGGGCTTTTTCGCGTGCTTCCCAACCGAGGTGGATTCCTCTTGGCTTGAAATTTCGTCGACGATCGCCTGGTTGAGGCAGCCTTCGGCCTGGAACTCGGCGCCGAGGCGATGCATTTCACGAAGCACGACTTTGCCAGCGTTGTCGATGAAGCTGACACCACCGAGATTTACGATGAATTTCTGTTTAGGGGAAGCGGCAAAGAGCTCTCGCCAGCACTGCTCGACAGTGGCGACAGACACACCTGCAATGCGACCCTCGATGGTCACAATGGTCTTCGTTCGCTTGGTTTCAGTCGAAATTCTAAGCATAATTGCCTTCCGGATGCGGGTTCAAAGCAGCACGAAATGGGCCAATGAACAGGCGTTCATATTTGCCATTAAGTCATTATTTTTATGCTACTTAGCAGATATTAACGGATTGCCACGGATTGTCAATTGCCCATAAAAGGGCATATGTCTGCACACGGACGGATTGCCATCGGCCATTATATGGGCATCGTCAAGTGCCCGCCGAAGCCCACCTTCCAGGCTCTTTAGAAGCAAATACGATCGATTTGTCAGTTGCTAGCGTCGCCTTACGGCGATCGCTTGCATTTCGAAATGCCCGCCGCCGAGGATTGACGACACACCAATGAACTCCCGCGCGGGAAGGTCTTTGGTGAAGAAGCTCTTATAAATGGTGTTGAATTTGTCGTAGTTGGCGAGATCGGTGCAAGAAATTTGCACATAGACCAGATCGTCCATCGTGAAACCGGCCTGACCGAGGAGGGTCTTGTAGGAAGTCATGAGGTTGATGATCTCGTCTTCAATCTTGTCGGGCGGCTTGCGAGTCTTCGGATCAAATCCGATGTTTCCGGAAATATACAGCGTATCCCCTACAAGAATGGCGTTGCTGAAGGCCGCCTGCGGTGAGCGATCCGGCAGATTGATGACGCGCTTCGATTGGCTTTCCGTTTGAGAGAATACGTTGTGAACAGAAAAGAATCCGGCAAAGGTGAGAACGGTGGCGACAAGCAACACGCGACGATTCATGAAGGTCCTCCAGTAAAAATGTGCAGAGCCGGTAGGGCCGGAGTGTAGTCCGGGAGTCGTGGAAACAGCAAGAGGAAATAGGTTCTGCTAAGATGCGAAGCTTCGATTCGGAGGCAGTGGAATGAATAAAATGTGGACCCATTGGACCGCGCTCGTCTTGGCGGTGATTGCGACGGTGTTGCCGGCCGCAGCGCAAGGTGACTTGGACCAAAAGATCGACAGCAACATTGCAGGCTGGATTGAAATGTACAAGCATTTTCACGCCAATCCGGAACTCTCGACGCAAGAGAAGGAAACCTCCGCGCTGGTAGCCAGCACACTGCGATCGCTCGGATACCAGGTAACCGATCATTTTGGGAAGTATGAAGATGCGAATCTGGTGTCGTATGGCGTGGTGGCGGTGCTGAAGAACGGCCCGGGGCCGACGGTGTATGTACGCACCGATATGGATGCACTTCCGGTACGGGAGAATACCGGATTGCCGTATGCGAGCAAGGTGACGGTGAAGCGCGCCAGCGACGAAGTGGGCGTGATGCATGCGTGCGGACACGATCTGCACATGACGGTATTTTTGGGCACCGCAAAAATGCTGGCGGAAGAGAAAAGCCACTGGAGCGGGACCGTAGTCTTGATTGGACAACCTTCCGAAGAAAGCACTGGCGGCGCGGCGGCGATGCTTCGAGCGGGGTTGTATGAGAGGTTTCCCAAGCCGGACTACGTACTAGCACTGCACGACAATGCGACGTTACCCGCCGGACAGGTGGCCTGGCACGAGGGGACAATGCTCGCGGGAGCGGATTCAGTGGACATCGTGATTCGTGGATATGGAGGCCACGGCGCGGCTCCGAATATGACCAAAGATCCGATTGTGGTCGCTTCGGAACTGGTGGTGTTTCTGCAGACGATTGTGAGCCGGGAAGAGGATCCGCTCCAGCCGACTGTAGTCACAGTGGGATCGTTCCACGCGGGAACCAAGCACAATGTCATTCCGGACGACGCACATTTGCAACTAAGCGTGCGGACCATGTCGCCGGAACATCGCGAGAAAACGTTGGCGGCCATTCGGCAAGCAACGAACGGAATCGCCGAGGCGGCGGGCATACCCGCGGATCGCGCGCCGATCATCACCGTGTCGGAACACGGCGTGCCGCCGACAATCAACGATCCAGCGCTGTCGCGACGCGTGGCGAGCGCGATCGAAAAATCGCTGGGCAAGGAAAATGTTGTGCCCGGAAAGCCAATTATGGCCAGCGAAGACTTCAGCTTGTTCGCTCTGACCGATCCAAAGCCGCCAATCAGCATGTTCTGGCTCGGTGCAGTCGATCCGGCGAAGATAAAGGATGCGCAGGAAAAAGGGACGCGGCTACCGAGTCTGCACTCCAGCGAGTTTGCGCCCTTGCCGGAGCCGGCGATTCGCACAGGAGTGCAGGCGATGACCAGCGCGGTGATGGACCTGCTAAAGAAATAGGCAGCACGATACGGAGAAAGCGCGATTTCGAGGGCGGTGCGGGAAAGCAGCTGCGTGAGGTTTTAATCAGGGTTGCGGCGTAGCTGGCGCGGCAGGCGTTGCCGGCGATGGCGCATCGGCGCTGGCCGGTGATTGTGCGGTTTCCGGCTTGGCTGTTGCGTTACCGGCGGATACTTCCTTGACGATGGCGGCAGTGCGAACCATGCTGATTTTGCAGGCGGGATCATAGATGCGGCATTGCGCCAATGTGAACTGACAGCCGCAGCTGCAGGTTTCCGCGTTGAATTTGTGAAGAGCAACGGCGCGCTGCTCGGGAGTGAGGCCCTCGGTGTTCACGCCCGGGAGCATAGTCGCGCGGTCGGCATGTTTCAGGAAGACTTCGCCCGTGTCATTAAAGGTTTCGATCTTGGCAGGGATGGGAAGATCGAGGAGAGCCCGGACTTCGGTTTCATAGAGCTCGGGATTGTACAAGCCGACGTGTTTTTGCACGACGCGGCCCGCGGGATTGATGACGAAGACGGTGGGCAATGCGGCGATTCCGCCATAGTCCATGCGAACCTGAGGCGTGGTGAACGCGACGGGATAGTTGATCGCCTCGGATTTCATGACATTGCGAATTTCATTTTCGTCGTCGTCATCCACAACCAAGCCGACGATCTGCAGGCGGTCCTTATATTTGTTTTGAAGGTCGATCAAGCCTGGGATTTCCGCGCGACAGGGACCGCACCAACTTGCCCAGAAATTCAATAGAATCACCTTGCCCTTGTAAGCTTCCAGGCTGATGTCCTTGCCGTCGAGGTCTTTTGCTCTAAAGTCCGGCGCGGGATCTGGATCGCGGACAAACCGGATGACCGGGAGTTGGGCTTCCGAAACCAAGGGCGTGAGTGAGATCGCCAGCACGGCGAAGAGACACGCGAGCAGCGGGTAGAGCGTCCTCGGACGTTCGAAGTGGCGTGCCATGGTGCTTCCATCAGGAGAACATAAAGAATCGGGCGTGCCAAGTCTGACGGCACGAGAAATAGCCATGAAGGAACGACGCACAATTTGTGAAAATCTGGGATTCAAATTGGGCGCTTGATACCAAGTTTACGCATGCGGGCCTGTAGCGTAGTGCGCTTGATGCCGAGGATGGCGGCGGCGCCGCGAGGGCCGGAGATGCGCCATTTCGTTTGCCTTAAGACCTGAAGGATGTGACGGCGTTGCGCATCGTCGAGGGTGGTGAGCGAACCCTGGGGAGCAGCGAGTGAGTCGGCTGCTGGTCGCACGGGAGAAGGAAGATCGATGGGTGCAGCAGCAAAAGTGGAGGCTATCGTGCCCTCTTTGAACTCGGCCAAAGGCACACGCAATTCTTTCCCGGGAGAGAGGAGCACCGCGCGTTCAATGAGGTTTTCCAATTCACGGACATTTCCCGGCCATGAATAATTGACCATGGCTTCCATCACTGGCGCGGGAACATATTCGACGGTCTTGTTCTGACGGCGACTGAACTTTTGGACGAAGTAACGGACCAGCAGCGGTACGTCTTCGGGGCGTTCACGCAACGGCGGAATTTGGATCGGGAAAACATTTAGGCGATAGTAGAGGTCGCTGCGGAATTTTTTTTCAGCGACGAGCTGGGCGAGGTCGGAGTTGGTTGCAGCTACGACCCGCACATCGACGTGGATGGTGCGATTGCCGCCGAGGCGTTCGAATTCCTGCTCTTGAAGCACGCGCAGCAATTTCGGCTGTAGCTCGAGCGGAAGGTCGCCGACTTCGTCGAGGAAAAGTGTGCCGCGATCGGCAAATTCGAAGCGGCCGATCTTTTGCGCGAGCGCGCCGGTGAAGGCGCCGCGTTCGTGGCCCAGCAATTCGGATTCGAGAAGGCCGGCAGGAATGGCGGCGCAGTTGACCTTGACGAAAGTGCGTTCGCGACGAGGGCTGAGGTTGTGAATGGCGCGAGCGATGATCTCTTTGCCGGTGCCAGTTTCGCCGAGGATCAAAACCGTGGTGGCGGCTGGCGCGGCGAGCTCGACTTGGGCGAGCGTGCGCCGCAGCGCCGGGCTTTCCCCGATGATTTCATCGAAGCTGAATTCGGTGCGAATTTCCTCTTCGAGATAGAGTTTTTCAACCGCGAGCTTGTCTTTGAGTGCGTCAATTTCCTTGAAAGCAAGCGCGTTTTCCAGCGCGATAGCAACCTGCGATGCGGCTTGGCGGAGGAGCTCGACATCGGGTGTGGAAAAATTCTGCTGATTGCGGCTTGCGAAATTGATGGTGCCAAAAGCGCGACCGTGCGTGATGAGCGGCACGCAGCAGACCACCTGCACCCCTTGTTCGCGGAGGAAGCGGACAACTTCGGGCTGAAAGCGGTCAATCTCGGGGCCGCGGGCGATCAGAACTTCTCCTCGAATAATGGCTTGGCCGGCGGGAGAACCTTCGAGAGGAATGCTGAACTCGGTTTTGGATTCCGGTATTTGTACAGGTGAATCCAGGGCGTGAATCTTGAGGAGGCCGGAGGTTTGTTCGACGAGCGCGAGACTGGTGTAGTCGTGCTGGACTACGGCTTTGAGCGAAGAAACAATACCTTTGAAGAGGGCGGTGATGTCGCGGGTGCTCACCAGAAGATTGTTGATGTCGAGAAGGACCTGCAAGCGGTCTCGTTCCCGGGCCAGTTGCTTTTGATAAGCCTGAGCGGCTTCGAAGTTGAGGGCATTGTCGACGGCGACTGCCACCTGAATCGCGACACGCTTCATGAATTCGATTTCGGTGTCGCCCATACCCTGCGGAACATAGCGGCCGAAACCAATGGCGCCAAGGCGATGCTGCGCCGTGGTGAGAGGAACGGAGGCAAACGAATACACGCCTTCGGCTTGCAGCATCCGCATAAAATCGGGATGGCGCGGATCTTTGGAAGTATCCAGCGTGACGAAAGGCTGCTGATTCTGCCAAACCCACCCCGAAGGGCTCGTTTCCACGGGGAATTCGGTCGAGGCTTCGGCTTTGTGCGGCTCGTGCGTTTCCAGAATGTGCAGTCGCATCGTGTTGTTGGCGGGATTGTGGAGGACCAAAGCCAGAAAATCGAATTGCAGAACGGCGTGGAGGCGCTCGGAGAGCTCGTGGAAGAGCGCTTTGAGATCGCGTTGCTGGGCTATCGCTTCGCTGACTTCGAGGAGCGCTTCGAACTGGCGGCTTGAGTGCTCCAGGCCAGAAGTCGTCGAAGCACCACCGTTCATCTTCTCCGCGTCCTGCATGAATTGAAGAATAGCATCTGGTTCGCCGGGGTCACAACCAACGGGGTGTGTGCGAAAGAGTTCGATTTGCGTATACTTTGTGCGCCGAGCGGACTGGTCGATCGTGAGAGATAAGAGTGGAGGCTCGATTGTGACGCGACTGGCGATTGTTTGCGCTCCATTGCTGATGTTAGTCGCTGCGTGCGGACAGGCCCCAGCTCCTTCTGTCGGCCCAAGTACTGGCGACCCACCTAAGAGCGCATCCAAACCTGCGGCGGTAGCCGAACGCTACGATCTTGGACGCGATGAACAGCGAGGCGGCCACACGCTGAAGAAACACGTTGGAACGACCGACGAACAGCTGCGACAACGGTTGCGGCGAGAGCGCATTTCGGCGGCTTCGACATGGACCGACCGCGAGACGGCGGAAGCGACCGTTGCGGAAGCATTTCAAGCAGAACAGCGACGCATCGACGGCTGGATGAAAAGAGGCTATCCGCGCGCCAACCTGGCCCTGCACTATGATGCTGGCCGTCCGATCGGGCGCAGCTTGCAGCGCGGCCAAGAGCAACCGGTGGATTGCACCAGAGCGGTTATCGTTCTGCGCGCGGACGGGCCCGATAGTTTTTACGTGCTGACCACCTACCCGGAGGCCCACGAATGAAAGAAACGCGCGAAGAAAAACCGTTCGATCCGGCTGACTATCCAGCGCTAAGAGAATTTTTTCCAGCCTATTTGCATCAGGATTTTGTGGAGGAGTACGGTTCAGCGGTTGAAGCCGTTAAAGGATTCCTCGCCGATGCGAGCGGAGACGAAATTTTACAGGTAAAAGAAGAGTGGAAAGAGTTGCGCAGCGGGCTTCGCGGCCGTCCTTTTCAGGAGATACACCGGGCATTTGGCCGGCTCGGAAGCTCATGGGTGCCGGAAAACGACGCGGACTTAAAGGAACTGGATGAAATTCTTAGCCACGCCGAAACATGAATAGCTTGCCATCGTTTTCCACATCTTCGCAGTCACGAGGAAGGCGGTGGGGGATAGGTGCCTACGGATCTCGGGTTTTTCAGTACTTTTTGAATTTGCCGGCCGACGATGAACTCTTCTCCGGGATTAAGAAGAAAAGTGGTGACGACGAGCGCGTTGGGTTGCGCAGGAACACCCTGGGAAGACCTCATGCTTCCGGTGTGAGGGTTTAATTCGATGCAAGGTGTCGCCGTGCGTAGGCGAACGCGGAGTTCGCGTGTCGAACCACCGATGACACCCGGATCGAAATTAATCATCAAGTGAGGGACATGGTTGGCCAACTCTGGCACCATGATGCTGGTCTGCACGCTTGGAATGCCTTTTACCATGCCGATAATCACTGTCATACGTTCCCGCGATTCCTGCTCCATTCCTTCATCCGTTTGCGTGAGCAGCCAATCCACAGCGGCCACCATACCGACGATCTGTTCTTTGGCTACTTTCATGCCCCGGCCGACGGAGTCGGCCGGGCAGAGATTGCGCTGAGCAAGATCGGTGTATTTTTTCTTGCCGAGCAGAAGACCAGCGTTCTGCGGCCCGCGGATGTCTTTTCCGCCCGAGAAAGACACCATATCGAATCCCATTCCCGTGTACTTCCAAAGATTTGAGATCGGGGGCATATCGGCAGCGGCATCCAGGTGGCACGGGACGCCTTTGTCGTGAGCTACGGCGATCCAATCCTCACGGCTGATGCCAACGGCTTCTGCCGCATTGAAATAGTTGGTCATCACGGTGTTCGGGCCAAGGGCCTGCTTGTAGTCGTCCAACGTGACGACCTCCACGATCTTGATGCCGCAGAGCTGCATGGCTACATCGTACTCGTAGCGATGAATTTTCTGGACGACGACTTCGTTCTTCGGAAACTGCGGAGTGCCGATCAGGCCTGGAATGTCCAATGGACGGCAGTTGTTTGCGGCCATAACCGAGGCTGCGGTGGCAAGCGTGATCGCTGAAGATGCGCCGCAACTGACGCAGCAGCCTTCGGCTTTTAGCTTTTCTGCGATATAAGCGCCTGCCTTCTGCTGCAACTCCTCAAGATGCACGGGATGCAATGCAGCCTGCGCGACAGCCGCACGGACCGGGGGAGGCATCACAGCCGATGTAAGTTCCGTGTAGGTACCCGCGGCGTTGATGATCTTCGTTACGCCGAGCTTGTCGTAGTAATCCGGATGTGCATTGGCCGAACCACTCGGGACCGTAGCGGCGAGGACGTCCATTGCACTGCCGAGCATGGGGACAGCGCTCAGGGCGGCTACTGTGGCCTGTGAAGCACGAAGGAACCGTCGACGAGAGTAAGAAGGTTGGTTTTCAGGACTTTTGGAATTTTTCATTGCGATGAATTCCTCCTAGGCCGGGAGGCCGGAGACTTCGCCGCGCAAAACGGTGAGGGAAGCTTTGGGGAGCGTGAACACAGTTAGTGCAGAGGCGTCAATTGACGAAATCACGGGCGGCAAGTTTGGATCGGCGTGAGCGGTGGCGTCCGCACCGTGCCAAACGTATTGTTCGCTGCCAAATGTGACCATGCGAATTGTGCCCGAAAAATGTCCGGTCCCCCCACCGCTTTCAAAGGCGATTCGGACGGGACGCGCATTATCTCTATCTTTGTTGATGAGCAGCAAAGCCCAATGGCGGTCTGGGCGCCGAACGGCATAGCTCGTGACAAGAGCGTTCCCCGCGGGGTCTTCGATTCCGACATCGACGGAATGTAGGTGATGAGCGCCGCTGCGATGCGTCACCCACTCGTAATTGATCATCCGGCTGGCGTAGTGGAAAGCGGTATAGCCAAGGATCTTTGCGTCGCGGTCCCAAACAGCGTTGCCCCAGATTGCCCAGCCTTGGCAGCCACGCTCGATGACGCTCGGTTCAATGGGCGAATGAATGTAAAGTGTGCCGCCTTCGGCAAAGAAGCTGCCGACGTTGTCGGCAAGCCATAGGGCCGAAAAAATATCGGACATGTAGACGGAAAGCGAACCGCACAGATTGCTTTCGGTGTTCATGAGTGGAATAGCAGCAGGCAATCCGTCATCGCGAAAGGCCTGCAGTGTCTTGCGCGTCAGCTCGCGGCAACGATACAAATCGTCCCATTTCATCGTGCAGGCGTTGTAAGGATAAATTTCAAAGGAAGCGAATGACAAATCCCCGTGACGATTGTGCGACTTCAGATAATCGTAAAAGCGGCCGAACCAAGACTTGCGTCCGCGCGCATCGGGCCAGACCGAGACGTCCTGGTTAATGCCCTGGAACACCGGCCCGCCCAACTTCAGGGTGGGATCGACCTTGTGAATTGCGTCCGCAAATTGAATATAGAGTGCGGCGTAATCCTCGGGCATGTAGTATTGCCCATCGGCTTCTTCGTCCATTTCGACCCAGCTGATGGGATACCCCCGCTTTTTCAGATAAGCGACCATAGCGGCGGCGTCTTCGGGAACACTGTAAATCAGAGGAACGGTTATCAGCGCGGGTAGACCGTTGCTGATACCGCTGGTGAAGAAGAGGTCCCAGCCGGTCTGGTCTCCGCGCGGACTCAGGGTTTCGGCGGTGTGCCATGGGTCCGTAGAAGAGCAATACGTAGCGGTCTGTTGCTCACCGTCCGGCGTGTGTCTCACGAAATCCGCAAATCTACCATCGGCTTCCAACCTGCCCACGTAAACTTCATAGATTGCGTATCCCACTCGGTGCCGCACGTCATCGTTTCCGTGCGGCCCCGGCTGATTGGACGATCGCGTCATCACGACGCGAACCCAACGCGTTGAAATCAGATTGTCCGCAAGTTTTAGCGTTACGCTTCCACCTTTGCCCTCGTGAACAGCACCGTTGGGGAAACGAAGCCAGTTGCCCTTGGCCTGATCGGCGACAGGAAGGTAGTCTCCGCCTTGGCCCGTGGAGTCCATGGCCGGCTCTTCCCAGTTCATGGGATCGGCTCCGACCCAATACTGCACTTCGTACTCACGGCCGCTTGGTTCGCACCAGTTTATGCGGATCGCATTCACGCCATGGTATTTGCCCAGATCAACGATGATCCATTGCGGATGCAGAGAGTCGTCTTCGTGGGTGAACGCTTTGGCCAAGTATGGGTTGCTCTTCCAGAAAGTGTTGGGATCAGCATCTGTGAGGCGAGAATAGCCACGGTCGGTACCGCCATTATGGGTGCAGCCGCGGTGGGGGAGACTGTAGCCGAATGAATCGCGAATGGGTTCACCCAATTCCGAGCTGCCCACGAAGTATCCGCGTTGGTTTGCTTCGTCGGTCCAACGGCCGTTGGGATTCCAGTGCCAATAATCGATGGTCTCCGGAGTGTGCAGGCGATAGCTGATCGGTCCCCAGCCCGCAGACAAGCAAACTCTTATGTTTTCGGGCGTGTAGATCTTATTGATCGACTTGCGTGACTGAATGTCCATCGATGTCCCGAGGCTCTTATCGGGATCGAAGGAGTTGACGACTTGGGCGGGCGCCGCGTGTACCCGGACGAGCGCGGGAGCCGCTGGAGGCGAAGTGGCATTTTGATCCGACAGAGCGACTCCGTCAGCTAGAGGGCGAACCATCGTCAACGCGGCCGCGCCGGCGGTTACTCCCAAAAAAGTACGCCGCGAAGTAGCCATGAATGCCTTTATCTCCCACTTGCCGAATCCGAGCGACTGAGATAGTGACCCGCCCGACCTCTTAGTCCAGGAGAAGTGAGAGAGTTTTATATCACAGCCATGGGCTGCGAAGGTGGATGTGCTCGGTATGGGGCTCTAGTAGGGCCTGTTTTAGCGCACCGACGATCTAGCTGCGGAAGACTTCACGCAGCACCTCCTCATCGGCGGGTATTGCTCGCCGCGCTCTGTGTCTTCGTCACTGCCTCTGTCTTTTCTGTGCCGCTAGGGCCTGATTAGAAAGGCCCCTTCCCGTCGCATTATAGCTTGCTCCCAGTGCAGCTCGGTCGTGTGCGTCGGCTACTTCTACGGGCTCTATGCCCATGCAAAATCCGGCTAAACTTGTTGCTTAAGCAGAAAAATAAGCCAGAATCCGTCTTCGACCATTCTTCTTCGACCTCACTTAAGTTTTGACAATTTTAACACCCCGCTGCGTAGGGGCAGTTGCTGCATGCCGTAGTTGTCTGTGGTATACAGTTGTCGGGAATTCAGGAGAATTGCATGGCACGTTGGTCGCTGCGTTCGCGTTTTATTCCGGCGATTGTCTCTGCATTTTGCCTCGCATTCAGTGGTGTCACATATGGCCAAAACCCGGCGGGTCCACAGCCTGTGCCTTTGTCTGGGCCAGTTCCCGAACCGATTGACCAGCCTTATGCCGGTACGATTCAGCTAAGCGTGGACCTTACGAATGTCAATGCACGTGTTGTGAATGTGCACGAGACAATTCCTGCAAGACCTGGAAGGATTACGCTGCTCTATCCAGAGTGGCTACCGGGAACACACTCGCCTTCGAATCTGGTCGCAAACCTGGCCGGGCTTGTGGCCACGACCGATGGGAAACGCGTTTCTTGGGTGCGTGACCGCGTGAACATGTGGGCTTTCCACTTGGACGTGCCAAACGGTGCAACCAAGCTGGAGTTGAACTTTCAATATTTGGCTCCGGTGGATCCCAAGCAGGGACGGATTTCCACCAAAATCGCGGATGTCACATGGAACAGCGTACTTCTGTATCCCGCGGGATACTTTGCGCGGCAAATTCAATTTGCTTCCGAGCTGCGATTGCCGGAGGGCTGGAAGTTTGCCACCGCGTTGGAGGTGAAATCACAGAATGGAAACATAGTTGAATTCAAGGACGCTCCGCTGAACACGTTGATCGATTCGCCGGTGTACGCGGGCGTGAACTATCGACAAGTGGACCTTTCGACCGGGCCTGACAACCTGGTCTATCTTGATGTTTTCGCCGATAAGCCCGAACAGTTGGAGATCACGCCGGAGGAACTGCAGTACCACAAAAACCTGGCGATTCAGGCGCAGAAGCTTTTCCATTCGCGCCACTATGATAAGTATCATTTTCTGTTTTCGCTGAGCGACGTGGTCGGCGGCAAGGGGTTGGAACACCACCAGTCGAGCGAGGACGGAACTCGCGCCAACTACTTCACCGATTGGCTCGCGGGCGTTAGCGACCGAGCGCTTTTGCCGCACGAATACACTCATTCGTGGAACGGGAAGTTTCGCCGGCCGGCTGACCTGTGGACCGCGAACTTCAACGAGCCAATGCAGAACGATCTTTTGTGGGTCTATGAAGGCTTGACCAATTACTACGGCAATGTTCTGACGGCGCGTTCCGGAATGCGTACGGCGGAGCAATCCCGCGATGTGATCGCCCAGATCGCGGCGAGTTTCCAGATCAGCGCGGGACGCACATGGCGTTCGTTGGATGACACGACCAACCAACCGATCATCTCGTCTCACGGCGCGACGCCACAGAGTTGGCCGAGTTGGGAGCGTTCGTACGACTATTACCCGGAATCGGACCTGGTCTGGCTTGACGCCGATACCGTCATCCGCGAGCGGAGCAACGGGCTGAAGTCCCTTGATGACTTCGCCAAACTCTTTTTCGGAATAGCGAATGGAAGCTACGTTACGGTGACCTACACGTTGCAAGACCTGGTAAAGGCGTTGAATACGGTGCAGCCCTATGAATGGGCCGAGTTCTTCCGCACCCGGGTTTACGAAGTCGCGCCGCAGGTTCCGATGGACGGCATCACGCGTGGCGGTTATCGGCTCGTTTACAACGACATGGAACCAGAGTGGGTGAAGCACATGGACCCGTCGCGCGGAGCCAGTTTCGGTACTTCGGTGGGCTTCGCGTTGAAAGGCGACAGCGGCGATAAGGGTGGAAACACCGTTGCACTTGTGTGGTGGGATAGTCCGGCATTCAAAGCGGGTATGACTCCAGAAATGCAATTGCAAGCTGTGAACGACCAAGCTTTCAGCGTGTCCAGCCTTCGCGAAGCCATGCTGGCAGCCGAACAGAGCAACGCGCCTATCAAGCTTCTGGTGAAGCGCGACGGAGAATTCCTTACTTTCAACGTGGATTATCACGGCGGACTACGCTACCCGCACCTGGAAAGAGTCGAGTCGGCGCCCGACCGGCTGGATGCCATACTTGCGCCGCGGGACTCGACACCTGTCTTGGCCCAATAATTCTGTCACCCCTTAATGGCCCGGTGAAAATGTCACTCTATGAGACAGGAGACATTTCACTTGAGTCAGAAAGAGTTGCAACGAGTGGGCGAATTTGACCCAGGTGTGCACCAAAATCTCGACCCGTTTGACCATACTATTGAACTACGCCGGGACTTCTCGCCCTTGTTTTGGTTTCGAAGTTTGGTGATCATCTGCCGTTGTATCGGCAATCGGAAATCTACGCTCGAGAAGGAGTGGGGCTGGATCGTTCGACGTTCGCCTACACGCCGGACCGGTAGTGCCTTGCGGTGTCGCGCGATTGTTCAACAACTCGTTCACCACTACAATAGATCCTGTAGTCCGCACTCCCGATAAACCCTTGTGTTGTCGCGCGCATCCCACTTTGCACAACATGGGGAATCTCACTAGACGCGAACTTTTGAAGGTCGGAGCTGCGACCGCGTTCGCAGAAGTGGCGGCATTCACTTTGCATGGCTGTGGCGGTGGTGCCGGCACCGGCACGGTCGTAACTCCTCCAACTCCAGCCGCCTGCTCACAATTAACCGACATCGAGCACGTAGTGATTCTCATTCAAGAAAACCGCTCGTTCGATCACTACTTTGGAAGCTACCGCGGCGTTCGTGGATTTTCCGATCAAAGCATGACCTTCCAGCAGCCCGACCCGGCGAACACCACGTCAGCACCTGTCGGTAAACTCCTGCCGTTTCATCTCGACACCTTCACGACCAACGCAGCTTGCACGCACGACATCAGCCACGACTGGGTCCCGCAGCACCAAAGTTGGGACAACGGAGCCATGGACGGTTTCGTGACGTCGCGTCTCCCCATTAACTCCAACGACGCTTTGTTAAGCATGGGTTACTACAATCGCGCGGACATTCCTTACTACTATGCTCTGGCTGATGCTTTCACCATTTGCGACAACTTCTTCTGTTCGGTTATGGGTCCTACCGACCCCAATCGCCTCTATACAATGGCGGCCTCACTCGACCCAGATGGAATTAACGGAGGTCCTATTCTCCAGACGGTCGCTAATCGGACGTCTGTTTACGGCCGCCTCACCTATACAACCATGCCCGAACAGCTTCAAGCTCGCGGAATTTCCTGGAAGGTTTACTCGTCGCCTGACGAGAATGTGGCCGGCGGGATCCTTTCGGATAATGTTCTTTCGTACTTCAAAAACTTTCAGAATCCAGCATCCGTTCTGCATCAGAATGCGTTTGGTCCACAGTTCCCGGTGGACTTCCTAGCCGATGTAGCGTCGGGAAATCTACCCCAAGTCTCGTGGCTGATAGGTTCGGTGCTAACCTCGGATCACCCGCCTTCGCCATCGGTCTTCGGTGAGAACATCATTTCGCTGGTCATGAATGCTCTGACGGCGAATCCCTCACTGTGGGCAAAGACGCTTTTCCTTCTCACCTACGACGAAAATGGTGGATTCTTTGATCACGTTGCGCCGGTGACGGCGCCCCTCGGCACACCGGGTGAATATGTAACTGCACCCGCGGTGCCGGACCCAAACGTAATCGGCAGTCCCCCGATTACGGGTCCGATTGGATTGGGATTTCGCGTCCCCATGCTGATCATTTCGCCGTTCAGTCGGGGTGGATTTGTGTCATCGGATTTGTTTGACCATACTTCCGTATTACGATTTCTCGAAACCCGCTTCGGTGCGGAGGTGCCCAACTTAAGCGCCTGGCGCCGCGCCACTGTCGGAGACTTGACCAGCGCGCTGAATTTCAAGAATCCCGACCAATCGATTCCAAATCTTCCGTCCACACTTTCTGCTGCTCAGCAAATGGTACAGCAGTGCATCGCTAACTTGGCCGGAACGACTCCCTACACGGTGCCAAGCACGCAGACCACCGCGACTCAGGAATCTGGTAATCCGATTCGCCCCAGTGGTATGTGCTAGTTCAAGAGAAGAACATGGTCATTATGAGGTAAGACTGAACTCGTGGTTGGTAATTTCTCAGGAGCAGAGCTGGACCAGCCGCTTTGGGCTGTGCCCGTGGTGGGAGGAACGCCACGGGTCTTAGGTCTCCCTTTCTGCGTATAGCCAGAAGTCCTAGTGCAACTCCGGTTCAAAGAAGCGAGCTGTCATCAGATACTAGCCATCGGCGACAACGGTCTTGGAATGTTTTCGATCCCAGCTGCCTCGGGAACATAGGTGCTTTTCTCCGGACAACCCCAAATCGTCTACCCTCGAGCGCGCCTTGCAAGAACCACTTTTGGCATAACTATGTCGAGTCTGCCATCATTGAATGTTGCTTTGGCCTTCGTGGGCTCAACCGCGCAGGGCAAATCGATGACGTGGTACATCATTTCCGCGTGCCTATGCGAATGCGGGTGCTTTTCAGGTTCGGGACTTTCACGGGGCTCGGTTTTTCCGCTGATGCTCAGTCGGCGCGGCTCGAGACTGACTTTGATCTCCTGCCTATGGAATCCAGGAACTTCGGCGCGTGCGGTAAGCTGTTCGTCAGATTCCGAGAGGTGGAACTTCACAGGCGTGAGTAGCTTGGATTCCGCGAGAAACCAGTCCTCCCGGTCGCTTCCGTGAACCCGTCCACGACTCTCGAAAATCTCGAAGGCGCGCTGGGCAATCAAATTGAATACGTCTAGTGTATGTTCGAAGAGGTCTTCATCGGACACGAAATTCACATCAGTGCTGATTTCGATAGATGACCCAAGTGAAGAATGGTCTCTCATTGCTTCTCCCCTTTCTGTAGAACAAATTCTTGTTCCTGCGCGCGAAAAGACGGAGGCATCGCCGGTGCCCCCTGTTCTCCGCGTGATCACGCTGCCCCGCCCCTGTCACACGGAGAGGAGGCTGGCCGAAAAACGACTTATGCGGCGCAGCGTAAGACGGAGATCCTCTGTTGAAACATCGTCTCCGCGGTCCCATTGGCCCTGCTCAGGCATCTCTCGCCGTCCGGTATGCTTTTTGACCAGCTTCAACCACACTGGCGACGTTGGCCTTCACATGGTCTACTGTTTCCTGGGCGCGTCGAGCCAATCGCTTACCCGTTGATGCGGCATCATCAAAGCCGTCCTTCACAATGCGGGTGGTGTAGTTGCGTGTTGTCTTTCCTGAGGCTGGCGCAAAAAGTAATCCAACAAGCGCTCCGATTCCAACTCCCACGGCAAATGTTGTGAACTTGCTCAACCAATTATGCTGATTGATCTGGTCCGCCGCCGTCAGCGAGCCTGTCTGCCTCCACTCGCCCCCTGCTTCGTGCTCGTAGCTTGCGGTTTCATTTTCAGTGTCTGGTTTTATCATACTTCCCTTTGCCGAGATCTAAGTTCCGGTGTAGAGTCTACCGACGCAAATCTCCACAACTCGATGTTGCTGTACAAATACTTCAGGCGACCAAATGCTGCGGCGTATAGGCCACTGCGCTGGCCTTCTTGAGTTCCGTTAGGGCGTATGCAGCATTCTGCAGGTCGAGAGTTTCATCCGTTTCAACCGACGAGATTGACAGCTCTAAGAAACGACCAACAATTGACCTTTCAGCCTCGGCGATGGCCGCTCCCAGTTTGGCCTCATCGGTTTCAAACAAAGCTTCGACGTACGGCCTATGCCATTCCTGGGACACAGAATAGTCTTTGATTTTGACCTTACGTTCCGAAACAAAGGGACTAGCAAGCCTTGCGTAGTCCGCGTTGGGGGAAACCCTTTCACTATTAAACGATTGCAGCTCGGGTTCGATACCATCAACGGATAGCGGGACCATGTACTGATGGTCCGAAACGTTCTGCGTGGTAAGCACTCCGAGTTCGCGTATATTTTTTCTTCGTGGCATAAGAACTCCCAACTGGAAGGAATAGCATGAATCGAATGGGCGTTCTGTTCTGTTTAGTACACGGCCGCACCGCATCGCTCTTTCTCCGTAGAAAATGGTATGAAAGTTTGCTGTCCAGTTTTGGACAGTCTCGGCGACATCTACTTCCTGAGCAAGTTGGGCTCTCTATTGCAAGAATTGTGGCAAGAGTTTCGAACACTCAAAGATCAATGATACGCTTGCCAACTTCTTTCTTGCCGAGAAACCGGCGTTCCCACCAAATGGGGTGGTCAGCCAGCACTGCGGTTAGAATGACCAAGCGTCACGGCCACATTCGTCCTGAAGCGCAGCGGCAAGCGCTGAAGGGGTTGCTACGCAAGACATTCAGGTGGGTGTGAACCAATTTGTGCACCAACCGTCGCGTGCGTTAGAATCGAGATTGCCTGACTGAATGATTTTGCAGCACTAGGCCCGTAGCTCAGTTGGTTAGAGCGCTACCTTGACACGGTAGAGGTCTGGGGTTCGAGTCCCCACGGGCCTACCATTTCCTGCTACTTAGCCCCGAACTTAAGTAAGGTAATGTTTGAACGTAATGATTGGACTCCTCCAACTTTCTCCATCGCATCACGTTGCGACTGTGGAATAACGTGCGCGTAGATTTTGAGTGTTGTAGTTACTGATGTCTTAATTAAGTCTGTAACACTGTAAGCGAAACTGACGCCTCCGCGAGCTCTGTGGCAAGCCCGTGCCTAAACGCGTGGAGGCCTGTTTCAGCACTAGGAATGAAGGGACGGCCATAACACTTGACGGGAGGAGTGAGGAGGAATGAACTATGACCTTACCGACTGAAGACCCCAAAATCCGCCAAGTACTGGCGAGGCGCGCTCTTGCACAAAAAATTGCGGACCGGCTTTATGTCCTCGATCACGGTTGCGCCCCTCCGCCGGACTTCAATCCCTTTGCCTTCTTGAATCAAACCAAGACCGAGCCGCAACAGGCTCAAGCATAACGTATGACTTCAAGGTTGATGGACAAGCCGGATATGACCCTGGCAATTTGGTCGAGTCAAAAGACGTTGCGCTTGGCGCGGATGATTCAAAAACACTTGACGCATTGATTCGGAACCTGAGCTTCTTCGTTCCATACTTGCCTCCGGCTCAGAGACACCTTATCTCGGTATCCTCCAAACCGGGTACAGTTCTCGAACTATAGATAAGCCACCAGTCTTGCCTGGATTGCTTCACACGCTCGAACCATCGCGACAGGGGATATACAAGAGCCACCACTGTCAACCAGACCAAATATGTCCCCCACAAGGGAAATCCCCATCCTAGCCGCACCACCTCAGGTAAGCTGCCGCTTGCGAACATTACCCCCACGGCAGTGGCAACGTAGTTCTGAAAAATTCGCAGCGGGTAACCCAATGACAACCCAACCGCGATCTGCAAGCAGGGCAGCACAAGAAAGTGTGCCATATAGGTAAACAGGGGTGTTCGTCCAAAGGTAGTCAGAGGCCGCGAGACCATCTCAGGCAGGCGCTCGATGACAAGAAAGATGAGCAGCGAGATTCCTAGCGTTACTAGAACATAATCGGGTGATGGTGGATACTTCGTCACGTTCAGAAATGATTCGATATCGCGTGTCGCATCAGGCCATGTCTTCCACGGACTCAGGTCACCATATCCGTTCAGCCCCCGCAGCACAGCAAAGATCACCAGCGAACCTGCCCCGGTCCACGCGATCGGCCGAGCGCGTACCGATGCGGGAAGGCGGAACACGTGTCCATACCCAAAGCCTAGGCACATCACCCCTAACCACGGAACAAAGGGATAGAGGACAATGCCCATGCCACCCGGTAGCGGCCCCGGTAGTACCGTAAATGTACGCAGCAAAGCCAGCGCCCCAGGTGCATGCAGCAGCGGGAGGATCGCCACGGGCGCAAGCAGCACAATCGCGCCGCCTACTACTAGCACCAGACGCGGCCCAATCCAGACCAGCGCAGCCATCGCTATCATGCTCAGGCCCGTCGCATAGAGCACCTGCACGAAGAAGAACGGGCGCCCAAAATTCAGCGCCATACTCACGACTGTAAAGTCGAGAAACATCAGCCATGCGCCCCGCGTCGCCAGGAACTGCGACAGCCCTCTCGACGGCCCAGCCTTCTCATACTGAAGACGAATCCCTACTCCCGCCAAGAAGAGAAATGTCGGCGCGCACAGGTGAGTAATCCACCGTGTTAAATACAGGAGTACTGTCGTATGGCCCGCTTCGGTAGGAGTCGACGTCAGAGCGCCGCGATTGAAAAAGTCCCTCACATGGTCGAGCATCATAAGGAAGATCACAAGACCACGCCAAGTATCCAGAGAATTCAGCCGCATCCTGCGCGGTTCCATCAGCACACGTGCAAACATGTGTCCTCCTCACAGCATTTTCCGATTTGCTCTGATGTGTGGGCGTCGTACCCTTCAGCCGCTCTCGACGCAACGAATCAGCCACCAGAGCAGGCCCCGCCAATTCAATTAGATTGATGGTGAGGAGGCCTGCGCGGGCGCCTTTGATTCAACATGGGAGTGAGCGGCTACTTCGACTCTGATCCGTGACTCGCGACCTGCTTCCATTCGCTGCCCATCTTGACGAAAGTGTCAGTGACGATGATGGAGTGCGCGCGATGTTCACCCTTGATCACGAGGTCATAGATGTCCTTGTAGGTTGCTACGGCGGTGTCACCGTACACGCGCACCTTGAGTTCAGAGATCTGTTCGCTGTTTGTCTTAATGCTCTTTGTGTCGGCCATTAGATTCAAGAGCACGGCTTTGGTGTAAAAGGTTCCGTCGCTATCGCCCCTGATCCAGTCCTCAGCCAGAGCTTTCTGGTAAAAGGCCGTGTCGCCGGCCAAATCGGCTTTGACGCCATCATTTTCCAAGTTTGTGATGGTCGCAACGACATCAGCCTTGGTCCCAGTTTGCGCTCGGGTCACGCCCAGCCCTGCGAAGAGGGCGATAACAAAGAGTGAAATCCACAACACGGGGTTCTTTGCATTCATAGTGCCTCCTTTTTGTTTCCGATGATAGTCAACACGGGCCCGCGGCAATTTCGCAATCTGAAGTAACTTCATGAGAGTCCTTTTATAACCAGTGCTCAATTAACTGTTCACTAGTCAACTAATGAGATGCACTTGGCCGGGTTTGGATACAAACTTTTTGGATTTATTGGGTGACTATGTCGTCGAAGGCTGTTCGCCTCGCGCGAGTTCCAACAAACGAATCAGTTCTTCGATCTCGGATTCATCCAGCCGATGCAACGCTTGGTTTACCTTGTTCCCAACGGGGATGTCGAGTTCTTGCAAGAGATCGAGCCCAGGCTTGGTGATGTAACAAAGAACCTGTCGGCGGTTATCGGAGGGGCGTTCCCGGCGCACGAGCTTCTTCCCTTCCAGGCGATCCAGCAAGCGGGTTATACCCGGTGCCTGTTCGATCATCCTCTCTGCGATGTCCAGTGTCGGAAGCCCCCCCAGGCCTGCGCCTCGCAGGATGCGCAGGACGTTGTATTGCTGCGAGGTGATGCCATGTTGAGCGAACACCGGTGAACAAAAACGGCCAAAATAATCGGCGGTGCGCAGGATGCTTGCCACTGCGTCTTGCTGGCGCGAATGCACGAGGTGCTTCTGTTTTGCTGCGCCGTCCAATTTTGCTTTCACTTGGGCCATGAGGATAATTATGCGTATCAATAGTTGTCCTGTCAAGTGTAGTCGAAACGTCGATGAATCAGGTCACTTCGTGGATGGAGATAGCTACGCGATGGGTGTAGCGGCCCAGATAACGGAGCACATGCTGTGGGCCTCCGAACGGACGTTTCGAGTAGACCACTCAGTCCTTTCGGAACAGTGGTCCGAGTTCTTCGAGCATCATTTTGCGAAGTCGGGTTACGTCGGTTTCGTCCGACCTCTCAGACCGCAAACCTGCTTGATGCAATCTTGAAAGACAACCGATTCAACTTGGGACTCCGGTCGCGTCTTCAAAACATGGCGGAGCTTTGAGGGCATAACCGTCCATGCGCTGCCCCCACGTTGACTCGCGTGTAGGCACCCCCTAACATGCTCAGAGAGTCCTAATCCCACGCAATAGCACCCCGGAAGAGACCTATGATGGTTACCAGCGCGAAGCTCTCGTCCCGCTCGACCGGCCTTCGCGCCTTCTTCTCAAGTCAGCTGCTGTTGGTTATGGTTGCGGCCGCGTTGTTTGCCATTCTGTGGGTTGCGAATGTGCGGGGTCCGGGCACGAGCTTCGTTTCCATACTTCTCTACAGTCTGTTCATCGGTAATCTGACGACGCCGATGATGAATCGTCTGGCGCCACTGTCTTCCCGTCTGCGCTTTCCGTGGGACTGGGTCGCGTACCTGATAATTTTGTTTGTTACGGCGGTTGCGATCGCATCGTTGACCGTGGCGATCATCTTGCCGGTGTACGGACTTCCCATCAGTTCCTTTTTCTCGCAATTGTGGAGCGCCGGTAGGCTTGTAGTCGTCGTTGTTCTGATCGTCGGGAGCATCCGACATTTGCATGAGCAATCGCGAGTGCACCTGGAGAGCAGGAACCTTGAATTGCAGCACGCAGTCGAAATTGGGGATACACGATCGAAACAGCAAGAGCAAGAGCTCGCCAAGGCCAGAGAAATTCAGGAAGAGCTTTTACCTAAGAAGATCCCCCAGATAAAAGGACTCGACGTGACGGGAGCGTGGCAGCCTGCAAGTACCGTTGGCGGGGATTATTTTGATGTGCTAAAGTTCAGCGAGAAAAAGATCGGGGTCTGCATTGGTGATGTGGTTGGCAAAGGGATTAGCGCCGCGTTGTTGATGGCCAACCTGCAAGCCAGCTTTCGAGCCTTCGCTTCGGAAGAGGTCTCGCCTAGCACTCTCGTGAGGAAGTTGAACGAGGTAATCTCGAACAACATCGCTCCAGATAAATTCGTTACCTTCTGGTACTGCACGATCGATACGAACGAAAACAGACTGACATACGCGAGCGCCGGTCATTGGCCGCCCATTCTCTTCCACAAATCAGGTGAGGGAATTCCCTTGAGGGGAGTAGGAGGAACCCCGCTGGGAATCCTTCCGGACTGGAATTACGAAGAGGAAGCTTTTCCGTTGTCCTCCGGAGACCGCCTGGTGCTTTATACCGATGGCCTAACCGAAGTAATGAATTCGGATCAACAGGAATTTGGAGAGCGAAGATTACTTGAGTTGTGCAGTAACAACATTGCACTGAGCGCCGCCGAATTGCTGACTGCAATCCGCAAAGAGGTTGTCAGCTTCTGCAACGGAAATTTTCAGGATGACTTCACCCTGGTCGTTGTCGCAGTGAAATAAGAACGGTTGCCGGACCACCTTAACGCAGCTTTATTTTCGGAGATTTGAATTGTCCTAGGCTTTGCTTCGAACCACTCCGACCCCAATCTTCCGGCGTTCTTGTCCGGATATTTCGATGAGAAGCTCACATCATCCAGATCTGTTTCCGACGAACCATTCGCAGACGGCGCTCTTCTTACGCTCACCTGAGGCTGCATCGGTTTCAAACCCGGCGATACACATGTCCGGACCTCCGGCCTTGGGCCGAACCACGTCTCCGACTTTCCAATCTTTCTCCATTTTGAATCGCCTCTTGCTCTATGATCATCGCTCCCTGGCCTGCTTGCTTGAGGGGTGCACTCTTTGGCTCAACTACGAGTCTGATCTTCTGGGCGTTATTCTGGTTGAAGATGAAGTATTCTCCTGGTTCACTTGCACCGAATTGTTGCACTCGTGCGTGAGCATCGTGGAAAGTCGTGGCCGGTTCAAACCAGACAGGTGTGTCGTCGTCACGAACTCGGAAAATATCGTATTGTGGGACCATGATTGCAATTCCCCTTATTTCTGCGCAAGCCGGTCACGCTAGCGAATTTTGTAAGGTTAGGGGTTAGTCCCCAGGCTGTCTGTTCAATCTCGTACACTTCTCCAAACTTTGGATCACGACGCTTTTGGCAGAATCCAGATAAAATCCGGGTCAGCGAAAGCGCTTGTCCCGTAGACCGGCTAACACGGAACGTCGCCGCAATATTTGACTGTACCCTTGAAAAACTAACTTATTCGTGCAGGACGACACTGAGGAGTGAATCGTTCACTTGAATCTCGCCGTTGTACTGGATGAAGCCCAGTTTCCTGAATTTGTTCATGAAGAAATTGACTCGGGACCGTGTTGTTCCAACCATTTCCGCGAGCATCTCTTGCGACACTTTGGGAAGTGCTTTCTGAGGATGGCCCGGGGCGCCATAGCGCGCGAGCAGCAGTAGGGTGCGCGCCAGGCGCTTCTCGCTGGAGTTGAAAAGCTGGTCTATGAGGTCCGCCTCAACTCGAATGTTTCGCCCTAGCATATAAGCGATGAAGCGGTCGGAGAACGCGTGCTCCTCATGGAGCGCGCGAATCATCTCGTTTCTCTCAATAACCAGCACGCTGGTAGGCGAAATTGTGGTCGCGGTCACCAGATAATTCGTCTGGCCTGCAAGGCACCCTTCCCCAAGAAAATCGCCCGGCCCAAGGATGGCCACAACCGCTTCTTTGCCGGTTTTATTCACCACCGTAAGCTTCGCACCGCCTTCCTGAATGTACATGACCTGAATCGCGGGATCGCCCTGCACGAAGACGGTTTGTTTCGCTCGAAACTTGGCTACCTTTCTACCGAGACCGGCCGAGTCGAGAAATAATTTCACATCGAAAACAAGGATCTTCGGATTCACTTTTTTGAGGGAGCGAGGGACCTTCGGAGATGTAGCCATAGCAGGCTTCCAAAAGGAATTATACCATCACGTCGAATCGACAACCTGGAGTTGACTTCAACAAATCCTGAGAGAGAGTCATGAGAATACCGGCGACTACGATTTGATCCGAACCACACCAACCCCAATCGTTTTTCGCTCTCGCCCTGGAAACTTCGAGCGCGCCTTGATCGCGCATGAGGATCCGAAAGTGGTTGCCAGAGCTATCCATGCACATTTCTCTGCGACAAAAAAGTCTGGTTGATCTCGGCCCGTGCGCACTACAGTGGCGGTATGCGCTGCGAACAGTATTTATTCCTGGCTTAGAAGATAAAGGTCAGCGTGACCGCCGGGACGCGCATAGACGATCGTGGAAAGGTCCTTGGAAAAATCGTAAGCGTTGCCGTTGTGATAATTCAGGGGAAAAGCAAAGGGGACCTTCAACGCGACCTCCGCTGCCCCGATGACTTTACCGTCTCTCCAGGGCTGACGGTAAATTGTGACTGCACCATGGGAAGTGACGGCATATAAGAACGACTTTCCATCGCGAGCAAAAACTGCATCGAAGGTTACGACGCCGGGAAGCAATAAGATGCATTTCTTGTCGGAGATGGAGACCTCATAGATTCCCGTCTTTTCTCCTGACAGCACGACGCCAAGCAGATAGCGACCGCTAGGGTCAGCATCGTAAACAACGCTGCAATTGTCCACCACCTTCTCCGGATTGGAACCGTCCGCGTTCGATTTCCAAATGTCGCGGGCCGCCATATTCACGTAAACGGATTTCTGGTCAGGGCTCCATACAGTCTCTCCTGCCAAGGGAAGCTGGCGAAGGCCGCTGCCATCAACTCCGACGATATAGGCTTTGGACGATCCATCGGCTCTTACCTGAAGAAAAGACACGTGAAAATTGTCCGGCGCCCAATTTGCTATGTCCAAGGTTTCTCCGGTGGCGAGTTTCACTTTGTTGCTTCCGTCGACGTTCGAGACCCAGAGTTCGCCCCTCCGGGGTGCGGGTAGCGTGATGTACACCACGCGCTTCCCATCCGGCGAGATGAGGGGCTGAATTGCGTCCTCGGCGATGTCGGTCGATTCCTTTGAACGAACGTGGTATGCAGTAAGGAACCCGGACGATTTGCCATTCACAAAGTAAATCCCTTTTCCTCCCGGGTCTGTCATGGGCGAGAAGTCCGGTCCCGTTCCAAAAGTAATTTGCGTGAGAATCCGTTCGTTCAAGCTGTACTTCCAGATGTTCGTCAGCCCGTTTACAGTGCGACTGAAAAGCAGGGTATTCCCTGGTTCGGACCACACAACGTCAGAGCCAGACGGATAGCCTGACACCTCACCTAAATCAATAGCCTTGTGGCTGTTCAAATCTATTCTGTAAAAACTGAAATTCGGCGAGCCCGCTCGACGACCAGCTGCTAGGATGTCGTTGCCGCCGGGGAATAACAGAGCTGGAGCGAATGACAGGCCAGCACCTTCGGACTTGTACACTAATTCTTCGCTCAGTCCCGATTTCTCCGCACGAAAAATTCCGGGACGGTCCGACTTCCAATAATAGATTGAGGCTCCATCTGGCGAGGGAATCGCACGATAGCCAAACACCACACGGCGTGGAGCCCCACCAAGCGTAGGCACAGCCCAAATCTCGTCGTGGCCGAAAACCGTTCCGTAATAGACCTCTTTGCCGTCGGGCGAAAATGAATTCACAAACTTTCCGCCTTCGTCATTCGTAAGCTGAAGGGGCTCACCCCCCGAAGCGAGCATGAGGAACACTTGCGCGATGCCCCCTACCGGCGAGTCGAACGCCACGGCGTGGCCGTCGGGAGAAAGCCTCGCGTCGTCCATCGGTTTGTTCCACTGGCTGATTTGCGTAATCTTTGCGGGGCCGTTCGGAGTAGTCTTTGAGCTGAGCCAAAAGTGATACGCCGCAAAGGCTATCAAGAGTGCGACGCAAGCGGCCAAAACGCTATATCGCTTCCGTGCAAGTCTTCCTGACGGCTGAGCCGCCGCTGCTGATTGAGTCCGAGCCTCACCAGCGAGTTGTTGAACTGCTTCCTTTCCGGATGACGAAATTCGGCCAGAGTCCGTATCCCGGCGCAGGCGCTTCAGGTCAGCACGCATTTCCGACGCGGACTGGCAGCGGAGGTCACGGTCTTTCTCCAGGGTCTTGTTGATGATGTCTTCTAGCTTCGGAGGCAGGTCGGGGTTCAGTCGCACCGCTGGAACTGGTGCGCGATTCAGGATTGCGTCGAAGATGGTTGCGGTACTGTCCCCATGGAAGGGCAACTGCCCTGTGGCCATCTCATAGAGGACGGTTCCAAACGAGAATAGGTCGCTCCGCGCATCCAGTTCCTTCGCACGCGCCTGCTCCGGCGACATGTAAGCGACCGTGCCCAATGTTGACCCCGGACTGGTCAAATGTTCTGCACTCACGGCCTCGGTCATTTCCCCTGTGACCGTCGCTCCAGAGGAGCCAGCTCCCGTGAAGGTGAGCTTCGCCAAGCCGAAGTCGAGGATTTTGGCGTGTCCGCGCTTGGTGACGAAGATATTGGCAGGCTTGATGTCACGATGAATGATGCCCTCGACGTGGGCAGCGTCCAGAGCGTCGGCGATTTCAATCGCCAGTGTGAGCAAAGCATCGGTTTCGATGGGCTTTCCGTTGATGCGGTGCTTCAAAGTCATGCCATCCAGAAATTCCATGGCGATGAACGCCTGCCCGTCCTGCTCGCCAATATCGTAAATCGTGCATATGTTGGGGTGGTTCAGCGCCGATGCAGCCTGCGCTTCGCGCTGGAAGCGGGCTAATGCTTGTGGGTCTTCCGCCACATTCTCCGGCAGGAACTTCAGTGCCACATTGCGGTGCAGCCGTGTGTCCTCTGCCTTGTAGACGACACCCATCCCGCCGCCGCCAAGTTTCTCGATGATGCGGTAATGCGAGATGGTTTGGCCGATGAGTGCTGAGGAATCCGACATTGGCGCACATCTTAGGTTGCACCAGAAGGCAAGTCAACGAACATAAATCGAACATAAATCTAGCAGCGTGAATCCGATTCTACGACTCATCAAAAGTTAGCTTTTCGCTGGGGAGTGGGAGCCTTCGAATTACGATTTGATCCTCACCACACCGACCCCAATCTTCTTGCGTTCTTTCTCTGGATACTTCGAGCGTGCTTTCTCCGCGACTCGTTTCGTATTGAATGGCTTCGACAGGAACGTAATCTCGCGACCGACGTATTTGAAAAGTAGCCATTGCTCGATTGTTTTTGGCATCCCAAATTTATAGCATGAGGAATAGAAAAGGGTGCCAAACATGTGGCACATAATCGTTATTATCTGGACGTGGCTCAGCGCCCACGAGTGGCTGGCGATCTGGTTAGAAGGCATTGCGCTCGTCGCAATCTTCATCTGGGACAGAATCGATTCAAGCGTCAGCCATAAACAAACGCTGGAGCAGCTAGAAATCACCCGGCAACAGGCGGAAGCGGCAAGAAACATGGCTCAATCCGTCCTGAATTCCGAACGTGCTTGGCTGACGGCTGACCTCGAATGGCACAGCCACAATAAGAGCGGACGGATTGTGTTTACGGACACTTCAATCCCTCCGGACAGAATCACCAGTACCACATCTGGAGCATTTGCACTCAGGCTCACAAACGATGGACGAACCCCAGCATGGGTTGAGCATATCGCGGCCGGTATGGAAATTTCCGGCAAGCCGAAACAGCTTGAAGGGCTTGTGACTGAATGCGTCGAACCACTCGGCGCGGGACAACAACGAATTGTTCAGTTGAACTTAACCTGTCCCGGAAAACTAAGCGCGGAAGAGAGGGAACTACTATCCATTCACATCACGGTGCGTTACCGAGATATCTTTGAAAACAAAACAATGGAACTTGAATTCTCGGTGGACTCTACCACAGACAGGATCAGAAGGTTCGAAAAAGTCAGTCTGGATTTCATCCCGCGGATCACCTCTTAGGAGCAACGAAAAGCATGGCGAGCAGAATCGCGATTAGGCTCTTTAACACGATTTCCTTAATGCGCTTGCGTTTCATGAATAGAGAATAGCGGCGCACCGGTGCCAGTGCCTCGTTACGTCACGTGGAACGGATACGATTTGGTTAGTCCTAACTGCGTCGGCAATTGGGGCTGCTCGCGAAGCCCTGCAAGCTCCTAGCGCTTGCGCTTACTTTTATTTGTACTCTTAGCTTCAACCGCAGCTTTCCCTCGCACTCGCTCATACTTCAGCGCAATCACGCCGCCCGAATAGGTTTTGCTCTCCGTCAGCGTGAATTCCCGCTGCGGAAACCCCGGCGCGAACAACGGAATCCCTTCACCGACCAACACGGGGACGACTCCCAAATAGAGTTCATCCACCAAATCTTCCATTAAAAACTCCCGCGTCAATTCCCCACCGCCTGCCAACCAAATATCTTTCCCCTTCTTCTTGCGCAGCCCTTCCACAAATCTCTTAGGCTCTTCGCGCACAAAAATAGCCCCGCCGTGTTCCCCCTCCGGTAACGACCGGGAGAAAATGTAGCAGCGCAAGCCATGACTCTCAAACTTCCCTCCACTCATGCGCACCCCGACCTCGTACGTCTTCCGCCCCATCAGTCCCACATCAATGGTCTTGAAAAAAGGCCCCATCGAGTAGTTCGAGGGCCTCAGGTGCAAAAAATCCAGCGAGCCGTCCCGGCCCGCAATATAGCCATCCAGGCTAGTCCCCACGCCATAAATAATCTTTCGCATGAAGTGCTCCTTGCGCCACGGAAACCTAATAGAAAGAACCCCGCCGGCAGCGGCTACGTGCCCGCGATCGTTTTCATGCGGCGTATTCACTTCCGAGGAAGTATTTCCGCATTCTGCCTACCGCAATGAGGGCAAAAATTTGGAAGAATCGTTTCAGCGTACCAGATGAACTCCTTCTCACAGAGAGCACACTTCATGGTGATTGATTCTTGAGCCTTCGTAGTAGATATGACTTCTAAACGAGTACTATTTATATTCGTCATCATCTGTGAATCTCCGGACGGATGGTAGTCCAAGCACTCAGATCGTACAATCCTTAGTGTGCCGAAGAAGCCCAAACCAGCCCCACGTCAGCATGCAGTCGGCGACCACATCCGCGTCTCCATGCACGGCGGAAGAATCGTAGACGCCGTTATCAAAGCTATCCTCGACACGACCGATGGTCTCAAGTTCCAAGTTGATTTCGGGAAGGACCAAACGGCGACGGTCTCGGAACGGCAGGTTGTGAAGGACTAGAAATGACCAGTGCGAAGTACTATGCACCACATCTCAAGTTATGCGACTTTATCGTGACTTAGCCAAAAACAGCAGGCTTTTGAGTGCGGTACAAGCAACGCCACCACCAGCTCCAAGCAAAAGGCCGGGGAAGACCATCATAAGCGGCAAGCAGAAGATTTCATCCAATCCTCCGCTCCCTCGAATCGCAGTCATTGTCTGCGGGTCATGCCAAATGGCAAGCATGCCGGCCGCACCAGTGATACTGGTGACGGACGCCAGACCGGCTGTCACAACCCCTGCAATGGCACCGGTGGCGAACGAGTCTGAACGCCAAGCGGCATAGAAGCCCGCAGCCAGCAGAGTCCCAACGCCTAGGACGGTTGATACCGTACTTCGAGTATGAAAATCCAAGAGCGGCACGAACCAGTCCAGAGCCGTTCTTGTAAGGAACTGTGCGCTGAATAGCGCGGCGAAGAATCGAGCGCCAGGCGACACGAATGCAAACATCTGGCGCGCATACCACCAATCCGCGCGTCGCCGCCCGCGTGCTGGATAGATGCTGTCCCGGTACTGTTCCAAGAGGTCACCTGAAACGCTTTCGAAATCGCCTGGTTTCAGAAATGCCCGCAGCAAAGCTTCCGCCCAGCGGGGAGGGTATGCCGTTGCGGTCATACGCATCCTCTCAGCGGCCACCTTAAGCCCTGCCACAGACCCTCGACCGTCGCTCGTGCATCGTTGAGCGCGCGCACACCTTTAGTCTGCACCCTATAAAACCGGCGCGCCCGGCCGCTACGCACGGGCGTACCAGGTCCCAGACGCGAAACCACTAAGCCCTTCCTCGCCAGCCGTTCCAGGGTGGCGTGCACGGCACCCGCCGCGACCTCTCGCTCTAACCGTGCCTGGACCTCTTTTAAAATGGCACGACCATATGCGTCTTCACCAAGTCGAAGGATCGCGAGCAATACGGCTTGTTCGAAGGCACCTAGAATTTCAGCCATAGCAAAGCCTACATTGTAGGCTTTGGGATTAGCTTGTCAAGGCTCATTCTTGATTGCTCCGCGCATGCGCACCATCAAGGACATGGACCTGATACCGTGAACAACTCTTGGCAGTTGTGAAAGGATTAGGTCCGCTCAGCGGGAGACCTCCATACCAAGAATCGCTCGAATCCTCTGACGCTCAACGACCTCGCGAGGCGACCTACCCGGCTTCTCAAGCCATCGCTCAAAGTCGGCCATCTTGACTTCGTGATCGACGCGAACGTTTTGCCTAGAATGTAGCTACCTGATCGCATGTTATTGGCTCCTTCGACCAAACATTGATTACGACTGGGTTGGCTGGGCCAAAGGGCGGCACAGAAGAACCGTAGGAATAAGCAAGCACATTGGGATGGTCTCCCTTAGCACTCCGAAACTCACCATCATCTGTGCGGTCCCCATAGTTCCCCCTATCGACGGCTGAGCATCAACTAACGGCTCGTCACATTGAACAAGCAACAAGCATTTTCAGACTCGGGAAGATATCTGTAGTCTGTATCACAACCTCAGTTTCATAAGGTGCGTCTGCACGAGTAGAGGTTTTACGAGTTTGGCTTATTTTCAGCTGGCCATTGTTCGGTGGTAGTGAAGGCTGCTGTGTTTCCTTCGGTGGCTTTTTAGTCGGTGCAAGCTGCGGAGAAACGGGGGGAACCACCTGTAGTCTCGGCATTGCCAAGGTAGCCATGGGGCGCAGGCTAGCAGTTCGGTTGTACTGGATGTGGCGGAATGGTAGTGAGTATTCGCAGTCTTTGGAATTCGGTTCGCACGCGGGACAGCTCGGAATCGGAGATGGCGTGAAGTAGTACGCCGTGCACTTGACTGGGCGTCCCGCTCCCTGCAAAGGGAGTTTGAATTACTAATCATGATCGAAGTACGGATCGAAGAGATGTTTAGGTCGGACTGAAACCGACCGAAAGATTATGAGCGAGCCGTGGTCGTCGATGTTGCGAGTCAAAGAAGAACAAGGAAGACCACTGTCCGGAGTGAATGGCGAAGTGTGCTCAAAGTGCGCTGAAAAAGGATTTGACAGGGCCGACATTGTTAGAGAACAAATCAGGCACAACGACTGAATCTGGCCAACTCGTCAGCAGCGGTGTCGAATCTTTGTGCATACGCCCGCTACATGGAATTTATTGTGTCCGGGACAATAAAAGCATAGAATGCGGGACCGGTAGGCCCCGGTAATCCAGTTGAGTTGACCTGCAATCCGTACAGCCGCTAGGTAAAGGAATCGTGAAACTCAGACCTTCCTGAGTGCATTGATTTTTCTGCTTTGCGAATCGGCTGTTTTCACCAGAGGAAAGGAGAATCTTATGAGTCGGACTCGATTTGTCGTGTCGCTGTTCGCTTGCTGTGTTCTGTTCGCGGCGTTCTGCCAGACGACCGCGGCGTGGACGCTTTGCGTTAACCCTGCCGGTTCCAACGGCTGTTATTCGAAAATTCAGGATGCCGTCAATCATGCCTCGGCGAACGACGTGATTGAGGTTGGACCAGGTACTTACAAGGAGTACGTCACCATTGGTAAGCCCGTTTCAATCATTGGTGCGGGTGCCGAATCGTCGATCATAGACGCGACGAACTTCGCGCATGGATTCTTCGTGGACGGTTTCGACCATCCAGGTCTTAAAAACGTGACCCTTACGGGATTCACGGTGGAGAACGCGATGTTTGAAGGAATTGTGGTGGTGAGCGCGTGGGACGTCATAATCAACGACAATCACGTCATAAATAATGATAAGTCGCCGGGCCTGGTGTTCACGGGAGCACTCAGCGGTTGCCCCGACCAACCGGGCAACGACATGTATGAGAACGACGAAACTGGTGATTGTGGCGGCGCGATTCATCTGATCGGCACGGTGAACGTGATCGTGTCCGACAACCTTATTACCGGTAATGCCGACGGGATCCTCATAAGCGACGAAACGGCGGAGAGCCATAACAATCTGATCATTCGGAACGTCGTCAAGGACAACCCTTTAGAGTGTGGAATCGTTCTGGCTTCCCACCCACGGGCGGGCCACCTTACACCCAAGACTTTCGCTCCCCACTTTGGAGTTGATAATAATACCGTGGCCGAGAACATCTCCGCGGCTAACGGCGTAAAAATTGGCGGCTCTGGAGTGGGCTTTTTCTCCGACGGTGCAGGTCCTGGCCGAGTCTCGGGCAACGTCGCCATTCGGAACAAACTGACGGATAACGGACTTGGCGGAGTGGCGCTACACACGCATGTTGGTCCAGCTTTCAATCTTCCGGCGGACAATATGGACGGCAACATGATTATTGGTAACTACATCGCCGGGAATCTGGCCGACACGGCGGACACCGCGACGCCGGGCAGGGTGGGGATCAACATCAACAGCGGGAGCGGCGGCTCTCCGGTTTTGGGCACGGTCATTTCGCAAAATGTGATCCGTGACGAGGACGTGGACATAGCCGTCAACACTCCTGCCGAGGTCGACATTCATCTTAATGATTTGCTTGGAGACAAGATCGGAGTTGCTGACGTTTGCGCGTTTGACAAGGCCTCCGTGTGCACCGGCAGCATCGACGCAACCGAGAACTATTGGGGATGTGTGCAGGGTCCCAACAAAGACGGGTGCACGACAACCAGCGGATCCGACATTCGTTTCACGCCTTGGCTTCACAAATCTGTTGTGGCCGATGAGCGAGACCACGGAAACGACGCAGCTAATTTCGGTCCCGCCGACTTGTGGCCTGTCATGAGGCTCGGGGTGCCGCAGCGAAGGCGTTGTCTGTCCTAAATTTCGCCGCTAAGAACCGACCCGAAACCTCGAACGAATCGGTGAAAACCTTCAGGAAGAGCACATGGCCAACATCCGCAAGATGGCTGCTGAACACAAACTTGTGATCGCTGGGCCATTCATGGACGACACGGTACTGCGTGGCTTCTTTGTGTTCCAGGCGGAGTCAGCGGCGCAAGTGCAGGAGTGGGCCAATAGCGATCCCGCGATCAGAGCAGGCCATCTGTCCGCTGAGGTTCATGGCCGTGGCTCATCGAACCGAGCGCCATTCACGATCCTGCCGAGCCTCCCGGATTCGAGCAGTACACGGTTGTTCTGATGAAGCGCGGCGACCATTGGAACCCGAATGCGCCGGAGTTCATGGACGTGATGAAGCAGCATCGCCGAATACGCTCAAAATCTCGAATTCGGATACGCGGCGGATACGTGGCACGTGGACGATACCCGTCTGTTTTTATGCCCGACACTTCTTTGCTCGATCGCACAAACCAGGCGGGAGATAGATTCCTCGTCGGGCGAGAACCTACAAATCAGTGACTCTCGTCCATGTGCTGTCGGGGTTGTACTCGGTCATGGCTGCAGCAAGATCCAAGGTTTTTTCTCCCAGATCTTTCTGGTAAACGACTCCACGCTGATTGATGATGAAGGTCATGACTCCACTCACCTTGTACTGCGCGGGATACGCGACTAGGGACACTCCTTCAGTCAGTTTCCCATCGGCGAGGTAGCTTTTCGTTCCTCCTTTTGCTGCCTTTCCCTGTGCCTTCAGAATCCGATAGAGATAGCCGTGGTATGGTTGACCTTCTCCAGTGCCTGCCGAAGTGCCGTAGCCTTCGCCGCCCGCTTTCGCCAGGAATGGCCCTGCGGGGCTCGCCGGTTCGCTCTCTTTGCTCTCCCAGTAAAGTCCATTTTGTTTGCCGGGATCGCTCATCAATTGCGACGCGTAGATTCCGGCAGGCAATCCGTCGTGGCCAACGGCGGCGTAGTCCTTCTCTGCGTCGATGAAACCGCGGCAAACAGCAATCGCGCCCAACTCGTTATGGCCGATGCGGCGGAAGAGCAGTTCCTGCATGCCCGCAGCGGTATCAAATCTCCATTTGCCGCCGTCGTTGACGATTGGAATGGGCATCGGCCAGTCGTTCGCGCCGACCTGAAGGATCTGCGTGTTGTCGGCCTTGCCGACGAGGGTATGCTTGACGTTATACGCGTTTACAAAACGCTGCATGCGCGCTTTGTCTTGAACCGGGTCGCCCGAATAGACGAGATCCTTCCCCTGATCACCGAAGACCTCCAGCATTTCTTCCTGGTTTCCATCTTTCGAAGCCTTGACGAGAGCCTGCACAGCCTCGTCCGCCGTCGCAAACGTTTTTTGGTCAAGGGCCATTGCTGGAACCGCAAGCAGCAATAAAACAAGAAAGAACGCTGTAGAACTGGTTTTTGTGCGCATTCTCTTTTCAATACTCCAGAAGGTTCTCTTGTTCATGGCTGCCTCTTCCGGCCCGTGCCGCCGCTGGCCTTAGAGGCCGCGCCCATGCTGCTTTGACCGCGATTGCTTGCGGCTCGATCAGTCTTAGGGTTGCTAACTCCTCCGAAGGCTTCGCCCTTCGATGACGGCTGCGGTTGTGGGCGATTCACTTGTTGTGGCGCGGGGCGCGCGGCCGGCTGTGCGGTGGGTGCCGGTCTGGAGGCATTCGTATTTCCCGTGGTTGGCCGTGCGGCTTGCGTATTGCCTGTGGTTGGCCGAGCTCCTCCGGGTTGGCCGAATCCACGATCGCCGGACGGATTCCGGGTTGGTGCATTCCCCGTGCTTGCTCGATTGTTCGCGCCAGCGTTCGCATTGCCGGGCACGGTCGATGGCCGGGGCTGTCCATTGTTGGCGGCGTTGGCGCCTTGTTTGCCCTGATACGTCGTCTGCCCCTTCCAATTATTGTTGGCGCTACTTCCCGTGGTTGGCCGTTGCGCGTTGTTCGGGTTGTTTCCCGGATTTGCGCCGGGTGGACGGTTTTGGACGTTTCCGGTCGCCGGCCGTGTATTGCCGTTCGCGGCGTTTGCGGGACGATTTCCTTGATAAGTAGTTTGCCCCTTGAAATTGTTTGCGTTGTTGGTGGTGGGCGGCCGGTAGTTCACGCCTTTGTTTCCGCCGGGCGTGTTTCCCATGCTCTTTGCGTAGACACCATTCGGGTTGTTGCTGTTGTAGGGCACCGGCCTGGGCTTGTAGTTGGGATTCAAATTATTGTTGTTGTTGAAGCGGTTGTAGTAGTTGTTGTTGTTGATGTAGATGTTGGTGTTCCCGTAGTGCACGGGCCGGTTGTAATGATAGCCGCCGCCGTAACCCGGGTAGTACACCGGGCGATAAGGCGGCGGATAATAGGGCCGCGGACCGTAGTACACGCCGCCATATCCCCAGGCCGGATAGTAGTAATTGTTGTTGTTGATCGCCATGCCGACGGCGATGCCCGCTCCGAACGACAGCAGCCCGATGAGGACCGCACTTTCGGTACTCACTCCAGACTTCTGCTGTTGAACGACCACCGTGGACGAGCCACTGGAAGTGGCTGGAGCGTTGGAAGTGGTCGTAGTCGTGGTGGTGCCTCCCGGGGTGGTTGTCGTGGTGGTGGTTGAATAAACACGGCTTGGATCGTACTGGGGCACGTAGACAACCTTTGGGTCGGTGGGCCTCAATTCGACGACTTCTCTTCCCTGGTCTTGCTTAACGTCCACGGTCATCTGCTGTGAGCTTTTTAGTGCGCCCGTGTCTACCGCTTGCGCGCGGAGCCGTTGGACCGATTCGAGTACCGCTTTTGGATTCCCCTGATACGCCGCGCCCAACTGTTTGGTCCAATCAAACTGCTGGCACATCAAATCGACCACGGTGGGATAGTGCAAGAGCGCTTGCATCACGGGGGTAAAGCCGGCTTTGCTGGAGGCCTGATCCAGCGCTGCCTCTTTCAAATTCTGATTCTGGTCCTGCACCAGCCAGTTTCCGCCGTCCATTACTTCCTGCGGATCCACCGACGCCTGCAAGAGCACTGCGAGGACTGGGTCTGGGTATAGCGCGACGGGTGCGAGGAGTTCATCCAGGCCATCTCCGGTCAAGTTAACTGCAGGCAATTGGACTTGAGTTGGTCCCTGGTTCGCCTGCGCGACTTCGCCACCTGAAGCGACCGGCGTCTGCTGCGCCGGAGAATCCTGCGCGGACGGATTTGCAGGCTGTTGCTCCGCAACTGGCTCAGGTGATGCTCGGTTACCGCTGCAACCTTGTATACCTGTAGTTCCGCTCAAGAGCGAAAAAGCCATCAACAATGACATGCAACACTGGTTTCGTTTCATAATTCCTCGCCGAGGCACCGGCTTACTTCGAAGGACCGTTTTTTGCTCTTCGGAATCGCAGAGTTCATCATACAAACTAGTTTTTCGGGGACCCAGAAGTCTTTTCGCCGGCGAACACTCATCGGATCCTCGGCGGGCGCCTTATTGGCATGAGCCGTCATCCACGAACTGATTCGTCGTGGCCATGGAGGCCAGTGACCGGGTACAAGTCACAATCTTCTGATCCACCACGTCCGACTGCAACGAAGTCGGATCGATGTAGCTCATGTCCTTGGTCATCTGGAGATATTTATCCGTGAGGGTCTTCATGTTATTGAACACGTTGACCACGAATGGGTAGACACTTTTGTCCGAATCCGTGCTGATCGCGACCGATGCCAAGCGGACCGCCTGCTGCGCCTGTGCGCGGTAGGTTGTGAGCCACTCGGCGTTGAGCGGTGCTCCGCGTTCGATCCCCGTTCTCAACGCCGGGTGCCACTCACGAATCTCTGCCATCGCCTCTATGCCGGCAGTCTTGAATTGGTTCGAGAATCCGGGAACGGGAGCAGAATCTGCAGGAGGGGCAGCCGGCGCGACGGCGGTGTTTCTCCCGGTGCTGGAAATCGACAAGACAATCTGGTTTCCGTTGAAGCCAATCGTTCCGCTAACCAGCCGAGCTAGGCCTTCCACCTCGACGTAATTGCGGCCCTGCAGCTGGATCACTGCTGCTTGGCCTTGCTGGCCGCTGACGACGAGAGAATTGCTCTGCTGCGCCTTCAGCGTTAGGGCCAGTACGGGCAACGCAAGAAACACCGCGGAACTCCACCATCTACAGCACAAGTTGAATTTCATCTCTCCGCTCCTTCCTCAAAAGCCGGATCCCCGTTATGCATTAGGTCGAAAGGAATCGACCCGACTTTTATCGGCTTGGCGCATGGCACTTTGGCAGCCGCTGCGGTATGGCACCGACAGGCGTGATGCTCAGCGGTACATCAATCTTCATGCCGGAACCGTCTGGGGCGGTGACTATGGGGCGTACTTCATTTCCCGTTTCACCACGGGCGACGAGGCTCGCGGGACTCCGACTTTTTACTTCACGATGAGCACCTGGACTATTCCTTAAAAACGACTGGCGGGCCGCTGACCCGTTTCCCTTTGAGGTCGACGCTTACTTCGACACGGTCAGCGATCTTTATGAAGGGAATGCCGCTATTCATCCCGTAGTCCTTGCGGTCGAAGGCCATTGTGCCGGTAATCGAGCCAGTACCTGTGCCCTTGCCGGTAACTGTAAAGGTCAGCTTTTCGTGTTTGGTCACGCCGCGAATCGTGAAGTCGCCCTCGAAGTCAACGGTAGTGGGACCGGTTTGTGTAACCTTCGTGGAGTGAAAGGTGATCAATGGATCGTCTTTGACGTCGAAGAAATCTTTGTCCTTCAACTTTCCGTCCTTCATGCCGCTCCCGGTATTCACACTGTCGGCTTGAATCTTAATGTCCAAAACACCGGTCGTTAGCTCGGGAGACGTAAATGTCACGCTGGCGTCCCACTTGTCGAAGGTGCCCGCTATGGCCACTGACGCACTCACGTTGAACTTAATCGAGCTGTCTGCTTTGTCGACTTGGAAAACCGGAACCTGCGCAGTGGTTGGTAACGGAAATGCGGCGGACGCTAGAAGGCAAAGAACCGCGAATCGCATGGAATCTCCTCCTTAACTTCACGATGGTTTCATCGCGGAACGGCGATGGCTATTGTCAGAAATGACAGTGGAGAGGACACCTCCCCAAAAAGCCCCCGATGACGCGAAGTAGGGGCAACCTTTGCCTTGTCAGTTCTAACAATTCCGCATTCGGCTGACTTGTGAAGACATCGCTCGACTTTTTATCCAACCAACAGAAAGAATTCGACATGCGGTTTATGAAAACTGGTTTCTGTGTGGGGTGGGCCATCTTGAGCAACTATCCGCCTCGTGGCCCGGGAGCTGCGCGTCTCGGTTAGTTCGTTTTTCATTCTTGGACCCTTCTGGAGCCGGTGTTAACGTGCACGGCATGTAGGGAACGCAGCGGCAAATTTGCCGTTCTTGCCAGTCCGCCACTTACTATCCTAGAACTCATGCCAGTCGTCGAGTTGAGGCTGGTAGATGATCAATTTCCCGCCGGGCTTCACGATCTGGCGTGGCCAACCGGGATCTTGCGCCAATGCCCGCGAGGATGCCGTTAAAATAAGACTCAGAATTCCGATTGAGAGTTTTGTGTATCGCATAGCTAATCCTTTACGACGAATTCGTTCGGGGCCCAATACTCTTCCGGTCTACTGGTCCCTCATTTCACGACCCTTGGCCTGTTCTAATGTGAGTTTGTAGGAGACGTAGTATTTGTAGATATTGCTCACGTACTGAACCGTTTCTTGCCCGACGTTCTTGGCCACAACGAGTTCGACATTTCCGAACCATAGATTGGGATTCAGTCCTTCGCTCGCTGCCGTCTTGCGCAGGCGTGCAATCCTGGTTGGACCGGCGTTGTAGGAGGCGAAGACCATCAGCGTTTTGTTCAGAGCGTCCAGGTTGTCGTCCTTAAAGTAGGTGTCTGCTATGTGGCGTAGCATTTTTGCGCCCGCCTGGATGTTGCCTTCAGCGGTGTGCACGTCGGAAATGTTGATGGGAGGGGCGGCCGCGTACTTAGGAATTACCTGCATAATACCCACCGCGCCACTTGGATTCCTGCGACTTTGGTCGAGCAGAGATTCTTGATAGCCCTGTGCCATCAGCATCAGATAGTCAAAGTCATACTCAGTCGCATATTTTTGGAAATAACGAACGTACGCCTGAAACTTTTTCATTTCCACTGTCGAGGTAGCGTCTTTTACCCACTTCGTATTTTGTAGATAGCGTCGGAGCAAGGTGTTCCCGAAACTCGTTCCAAGTTGATGGCCTTGGATGAACTCGTCTAGAAGTAGCTTCAGATGCGGGCTGTCCTTGCGCGTGACCCAGGCGAGCTGCCCTTCCTGTTTCAAGACAATGTCCTGATGCAATGTCAAATTGGGGAAGACTTTTGACCAAAACTCGGCCCGGGCGTCGAGCGTCACTGTTGCCGGAATTAAGCCGGCATTGACCATCTCGAGGAGATCCTCATCTCTGAGGTTGGGATCGGCAGATTTCACGAGAATCGGCGCTTTCCCAGCCTTTTGAAAGGATTCACTCAGATGTTGCAGGTTCTCGTAGAAGTCCGTGAGAGGATTTGCGTAAATCTCTTTTCCACTCAAATCTTCCAGTTTTGCGACAGGAGGTGACTTCGGCCCGGTCACAATCACCTGCTTCACGTTGGTTGCTATCGGGGCGGTGAACAAGGCCAGCTTCTCGCGTTCCGGCGTGACGATGGCCCCATACGCTAGGACGTCGCCCTCACCTTCTAAGAGAGCGGTTTGCATCTGCTCTCCCCTGACTGGGATATAGATGACATGGATCTTCAGGCCTCCGGTCTTGAGGTTCAGGTTCGCAAACCGCTGAAACTCCTCCATTGCTTCGTAGAAGATTCCCCGCGGATGGCCTTTATCGTAAAAAAAACCAGAACGGCTGGGGACTACCAACGCGCGAATCTGGTGTCTTTTCACCATACCGTTGAGATCGCCAAGGTGCCGCTCGAATCTGACGGGCATTTCCAACGAAGCCGGCGATTGCGAAGTATTCTGCTGGGGAGTTGCGGCGGGCCGCGGATACGCTTGGCTGCTCGTTGGGGCAAACGGAGCTAGAAGCACTGCCGTCGATGCTACGGCGATAACCAGCCTGATAAAGACGCTGAACACTATTTACTCCCTTCCGGATAAGCGACGTTGCTTACTTTAGATTGATGGTCGCACCAAGCGCTAGGCCAGATTGCGCAACGTTGTAGACGAAGGTGCTCTGCGGACGGTAGTTTACAGACATATACCGGTAGCCCGCCTGCAGGATGCATTTCCTCCCAAGCCTGTAACCAAGGAGTCCCGCGATCTGATAATCGGAGCGTGCATTGGCGCCGCCCGCGTCTCCAAGAACAGTGATGACAACTTTCGGAGTGACCAGAAACTGGATCTTTCCTCCGGCAACTGCATCAACCCAGTCCGCCGAAGCAGAAAAACCGCCCAAGGGTTGCGTTGGTTCCAAGGTGAGGTTGTTTGTCAGATGCCAGTAACGGATGCCAATGAGAACATCTACTTTTGTCCTCTTCGCGTCGATAAATCGGAAGCCGATCTTGGGTGTGAGCAGAGTTTGCGTCATCTTCGCTTTGATCGAAAACGCCTGTTGTCCCAGTGGAATTGCCGTGTCATCGGAGAGCTTGATCCACATAAAATCGACGGGCATGATGATCCGGTTGTAGCGAAGCTCGATGGCACCCATCGCGCCAATATTTAACTTTGAGAACACGTCGCCGAAAGTGGCGTGCACACTGGCGTCGCGCCCCAGCGCGCCAACCGTTCCGTGTACACCTGCGAACCAAATGTACGGCGTGATGGCCACGTGCCAACCGTCGTCAGAAACAGCCTGATCGGTAGGCTGTGGGCTAGTGGTTGATGTCTGAGCCTGGATGGTTGCTCCGGAAATGAGGAGCAGGAAACTCAAAGCCGAAGGCAAGAAGATGTACAGATGCAATTTGCGAGACGGATTCATGTAGAGCTCCCATCGACCTTCATAGTCTGTTCCATCAAAAATCTTGTCCCGCCACAAAAGAAACTAATGCCGACAACTCTCACGAGGGCGGCGTGATGTGCCGCTCGCTGGGTTAAGACCTGAAACCAAGTTATGTCAATATTGGTGCCAGCGTTCAGTGGCGTAATTGTCAAAAGTGACAGCCCCTCGCCCGGCTCGTCGGACCGTCTCGAGGCTCATTTGTTCACCGAGGAAAAATAGAGATAGAGAGCCACGCCAACCTGATTCACCGGATTGTTTGGGTGCTTGTGAATTTGCCGTCCTTCCAGTCGAGATCCGCGCGGTTGCGATCCGAGAGGTGAAGACCGGCGCTCATCGAGAAGTTGAAGGTCACCACCGGAATCATGCGATTGTACGACGGTACATTCGGCGCGGCGAGATAGCGGTAGCCGACCTCCAGAACAAGGAACCTTGACTTCGCATCGTCGAGATCGAACGCGGTTACCTTTTTGAGCTTGAGCAAGGGCTTCAGATAGAGCTGAAGGCTTGGACCTATCGCAAATTGATCCGACTCACCGCCGTCGCGATCATCCTTAGCTTGGAGATAAGTCTGAAAAGTCGAATTCAATTTGAGGTACGCATCAATTTCCGCGTGAAAGTGCGGGTCGCGCCCCGACGAAACGGCCCCTGATATTCACCGACCGAATTACATTCTGTTAGTGGCCACTACCCGCAGTTCCCGCCTGGATGGCTTCGAGGAAACGGGTCACGCTAAGTGATCCACCCCTCTGGCTGGGCGGGAACTGCTCAAATGTCTGAAGGAACCCTCCCACGATGGTGACTGCCGGAAGCATCGTCCACAACTTGTCACCCCACCATCTTGCGTACATCATCGACTCATCCTGGTAGCGCTCCCAGGGGTCCTGCCGCAGATTGGTGACCAGCGGTACGTTTGTCGTTTCCTCCGTGCCGGTAAAGAGATTGCCCTTTATGGTTTTGAAACTGACCTTCCAAGCGTTGTATCGCAAGGCCATGAGGTCGGCGTTGTCGCTGAAGTAAAAAAACTCTTGCCGCGGCCCGGTGGCGACTTCGCCCTTGAAGAATGGCAGGAAGTTGTATCCGTCAAGATGGTTCTTGAAGGTCTTCTCGCCGGCCTTGTAGCCCGTCAAAAGCTTCTGCTTTACGTCCGGCTCACCGGCAGCGGCCAACAAAGTCGGCATCCAATCTTCGTGAGCCATGATGTCGTTGATAATGGTGTTGGGCTTGATGATGCCGGGCCACTTCACCAGCATTGGGACGCGAAATCCACCTTCGTATACCGTACCTTTTTCGCCGCGGAAGGGGTGGTTGCCACCATCCGGCCAGCTGAAAATTTCGGCGCCGTTGTCGCTCGTGAACAGCACGATGGTGTTGTCGGCAATACCGAGGTCATCGATCTTCTTGAGCAACTCGCCGACTTCCCAGTCCAGTTCCATCATGGCATCGGCATAAAGTCCGAAGCCGCTCTTGTTGTCCCATTTCGGGGAAAGATGCGTCCAGACATGCGTACGTGTGGAGTTGTGCCAGAGGAAGAATGGCTTGCCCGCCTTCACGGAACGATCCATGAAGTCGTTGGAACGGCGGACGAGTTCGGTGTCGATGTCTTCCATGTTGGTCTTGGCGGCCGGGTCCATATTCGGGTGCGGCGGCAACGGTCCACCGTCCGCGATCGTCTGCTTGCCAACTTTGCCCCAGCGCGGATCCGTGGTCGGATCGTCTACACTCGTGGCTTTGCAATCCACAATGTTGCGTGGGCCAAAACGTTCCTTAAACTCGGGCATCTTCGGGTAATCTGACTCGTACGGTTCCTCCATCGCATTGAGGTGGTAGAGAATTCCGTAGAATTCATCGAAACCGTGGACGGTAGGCAGATATTCATTGCGGTCGCCCAGATGGTTCTTGCCGATCTGCGCTGAGGCATAGCCAAGCGGTTTGAGCAGTTCGGCAATTGTCGGGTCTTTATCCTGCAAGCCTTGTTTTGCGGCGGGCATGCCGACCTTGAGCAGTCCAGTGCGGAAAGGCGTTTGCCCAAGGATGAACGCAGCACGTCCCGCCGTGCAGGATTGCTGCGCGTAATAATCGGTGAACAGCGCGCCTTCAGCGGCTATCCGGTCAATATTAGGAGTGCGTCCGCCCATCATGCCGCGATGGTAAGCGCTTATGTTCCAGATGCCGACATCGTCCGCCATGATAACGACGATGTTCGGCTTCTTCTGCTGCGTGAAAGCCGCGGGAGCCATGGCCAAGCCCAGAATGGTGAAGACTGTCGCCAGAACAAGACTCACTCTTTCAATCCATTTCATAATTACCCTCGCTTTTTCACTCGGTAGAAAAACGGTGCGGCCAATTAATTAGCTGAACGCGTGACGCTCTCTCAGGCAGGCCGATGCTGCATCTGAAAACCACGATATGTAATTGTCAAAAGTGACAAGCTGTCGGGATATATGACGGGACGTCTAACCCTTAGAAGTGACCCGTGAAAGAACTAAAACGCCCATCTGCCGGGACCAACAGTCTGGATCGGAGATCTCTGGAAACTGCTAGTTTTCATTCGGGGTGTCTTGTGGGGACGAAAACCGCGAGATAAATTCACGACCCGCGAGCGCCTCATTCATCGCTGGAATCAAGTCGGTTTCCATGAGCACTTTCACTACGTAGCCCAGTCCGCCAGCGGCAAAGCAAGTGGCCAGAATGTCCGAGTCCTCGTGCACCGTGAGAAATACGATCTTGGCGCTGTTGCTTCGCCTCTTGAGTTCTCTTGCTACCTCGATCCCACTCATGCGTGGCATCGAGATGTCCAGGATCACCAAGTCAGGTTGGAGCGCCAGCGTGGCATCGAGAGCGGCTTGTCCATCGGACACCATGCCAACAACCTCGAAGGATCCCTCTAATAATTTTGCGGTTGCGTGTAACAGCGGAGTGAGATCATCCGCCAGTAGAACGCGCTTGCCAACCATGAAACTTACCTCGAAAATGTTTCTCCGTTTCAAGGGCAGGAAACGGAGATTCAAGAACAAGTCTGACCTTGCAGATAGATCTGCAGCTTGGAGGTCAATTACTTCTGGTATGCCAAGCTTCGGGATTCAGGTTGCACGCAATCCCCGGGGGTGCCTATTGGTAGAACTTACAGTGAGAGGAGAAAAATCCGTTAGGTTAGAGGGAGATGATTCTGTGTCTTATGGCGTATTGCACCAGATCGGCGTTAGTCTTGAGTTGCAAAAGGTCCATGACCGCATACTTGTGTGCCGCAACGGTTCGTTTGGTGATTTGCAGAACGGAGGCGACTTCCTTCATGGAGCGCCCTTCCGCCAAGAGTTGAATAACTTCCCGCTGTCGAGGCGTGGGTTCGGCAACATGATCGCGCGCCTTGGGCTCCCGCAGGGAAATATTCGCCTGCCCGTCCGCGGCACTGGGCGTCACATAAGACCCACCCTTCAACACTTTTTCGATCGCGTCCATCAATTCGAATGCCGCCGCCTGCTTCAACAGAAATCCCGAAGCTCCCGCGCGAAAGGCTTCTCCCACCAGGTCAGGATCCTCGTTCATGGTCATGAAGATGAGCTTGATCTTGGGCGTGGTGCGCTTGAGGTGCCGGGCGGCGTCCAGGCCATTCAGTTGTGGCATGGCAATATCCAGGACTATGATCTCGGGTTGCAGCTTGGCTGCCGCTTCCAGAAGCGCGCGTCCATCGCTCACTGTTCCGACTACGTCGCAACACGGCTCCAAAATGCGTTTCAGCGCATCCGCCAACATTCGATGGTCATCCGCCAGCAATACGCGTGGGCGTCTCAAGATTCTATCTCCCGGCAGCCTGTGTAAGGTTCTGGTCCTTATTCGCGGAAGCGGTCAATGGGACATCTGCTAGAACCTCCGTCCCGCGCTTGGGTTCCGACCTTACCGTGAGCTTGCCCCCCACCAGCCGGAGCCTCTCGTTCATTCCGATCAGTCCAATTCCCGCATCCGGGTTCTGAAGGGCGGGATCAAAACCTTTGCCTGTGTCCGAGATGCGAAGACGGATACCACTTGCAGTCCTAATGAGTTCGACCTGCGCGTCCGTGGCCCCGCTATGTTTAACGACGTTGCCGAGGGCTTCCTGCGCGACGCGAAACAGGCATAGCGCCACATCCTTGGGAATATTTGGAGGGCACTCGCGCTCGGTGAATTGAACACTAATCCTGTACTTCTGAGCGATCTCTTGGCAGAGCCCTTTGAGAGCAGGCACAAGACCTACGTGCTCGAGTTTGCTCGAGTGAAGTTGGTGAGAAAGAGAATGCATGTCCGACGACATTTCTCTGGTTCGCTTCAGCATCTCCAGAACTGCTGCGCGTTCTCCCATTTCTGTCTCTGGGAGGGTTTTCCATAGTTGTCCGAGGCCGATGCCCAGGAGCGCCAAACGTTGGCTGAAATCATCATGGAGATCCCGCGCAATACGCGCACGTTCTTCCTCATGTGCAGAAATAAGCCGGCCGGTCAAGCTTTGGAGCGATTCTTCGAACGTCTTTCGCTCCGTAATATCTATGCATGAACCGATGTAACCGCAGAGAGTGCCGTCGCGTTCGAAGCGGGGCGAGCCAAAATCAACGATCCACCGGTAATCGCCATCAAAGCGTCGCAGGCGATATTCCATCTCGAAGCTGACGCGAGCGTCAAACGCGTCGAAATAGGTTCGAAGACATCGTTCCATGTCCTCTGGATGCACTCCCGCAGCCCATCCGTCACCTAATTCCTGTTCCATAGAGCGACCCGTAAACTGCAACCAACTCTGATTGAAGAAAGTGTATAGCTTGTCCGGGCCGGACATCCAGATCATCGCAGGAGCCGTGTTTGCCAGCAGCCTAAAGCGATCTTCGCTTTCTCGCAGATTGTACTCGGTACGCTTACGCCCGGTGATGTCACGCACAGTCTGCAATGCGCCAACGATCCTGCCCGCCGAATCCCGAACCGGCGATATGGTTAAAGACACCGCGATGGTCTCCCCGCGCTTTGTTAGCTCCTCCGTTTCATAGTGTTCAATGCATTCGCCGGCCCGCAAGCGCTGCAGGATGTGGCGCTCTTCCTCGTGCAATCGTTCCGGGATAAGCATGGCACTCGATTGCCCGATAACTTCTCCCGCCGAATATCCGAACAACCGCTGCGCACCGGCATTCCAATCGGTGATGATTCCATCGATGTTTCTACCGATGATCGCATCGTCAGACGATTCGACAAGAGTGGCAAGTCGAAGCCGGCCTTCCGTTGCCAAACGCAAATTTTCTGCGCCTTCCCGGAGTTCGTCTTCTGCACTCTCGCGTTCCTCAACGAGGACTGCGAGGACCATAAAGGGCACGGAGGCGAACAATAAGAACAACTGGAGAGAAAAGACGCGGTCGATGGGATCCGTTTCGTTGAACGGACCGCGTCCGTGGACCGCGCCCCAAATGGACAGAAGGGCGACGATCGTTGCCGAGGTGGCGGCCCCCACGGAGCCGAAACGCAAGGCAGCCCAGAGTAGAAATGGCACGAGCGAATAAGGAAGTGCCTGCGAAACGCCAGTGCCGTCAGCCCGGAAGATGGCATAGCTCGTGGCAATGAGCGCAGCAAACAACGCGCTTGCTTCCAGGTAATAGTCCCGAGATACCCGCATCCGCGTCCGTGATCGGGCTCGGTCAACCCAACCCAAAATGGTTGGCGTTACCGTGAGGAATGCCAGTCCCTCTGACAGAAAGCTGATCCTCCAACTAGTCCAGCGGTTCCCGTGTAGCCCCAGGGTGCCGATGGACGATACGATGAGCGAGGCAAGGATCACCGTAAAGAATGAATACTTGGCAAGAGCCTTCAGGCTGTTCAAACGGGGCAGGCCATTCAGGGAGTAGCTGACGCCCCAAGCAGCGACCAAAACTTCGAGGGTATCAGCAAGAATGAGCCAGGCAGTCGATTGAATGGGCACGCCCGCCTGCAAGTCATAAAGAACAAAACCTGCTAAGCCTGCTGGTAGAAGAATTGGCCAGGTTCTTCGTGGTACGACCAACAGGACGGCAACTAACAGCGCGCACCCAGGCCAGAGGGGCCAGAGAATCTGGGGGGTCCTTATGACCAAAGCTCCCCCCAGTTCCGCAGCCAGATAGCACAGTGTGGCCACCAGGCACGCCAGGATAACGGCGCGGAACGAAGAGTTTAGTTCTGCAAGGTTCCACAATTGGCGTCTACGATCGGTTGCTGGATCAGCGCTTAGATCGGAATCCATAAACTCCTCCCACGCTAGGATGCGATGTACTGCGTGGAAATTACCGGTGCTGAAGCAGGAGCGCTTCTAACTAATTTCAGAAACTCGAGAGGATCGAACGAGTCTTTCGGTGACCCGGAGCAGCCCGGCGGACTGTCAGAGGATAGGATACTGCTGCGGGGACATCCAGCCAAACGTCAAACGATTGGCTGGACACAACAACGATCCTTTCAACTATCTGAGGGGGCCTTAGGCGGTACTCCGCGGGTCTTAAGACACTCCGTGAACCTGTGGAGTCTCTCGCGAAAAATTTGACCGATCTACCGCTGACTTACGTCAGTCTTCGGCAAAATCTTCGACCCAGGAAGGTAGCCAGATCTTATATCCAAACCCTTCAAAAGGGGAGACTTTGTTTCAGGGCTTGCACGCCTCGGCCGGCGTGTAGCTTGCTTCTCGTGCCCAGAGAATGCCGATCCAGGCGAATCAGTAGGATTGGTAGTTTTGACAATTCTAAACAGACCGGGTCCCTGATACATCTTCCTTCAGTGAATGAGTAGGTTGGGAGGGATTCGCTTCCCAATCCAAGGTTTCCCAGGGTCTTCCTCTGGCACGAGAGTTGAGTATTTGATGTTCTGTTTGAGCGATACCCTAACGGCGTTAACAAAGAGCAACTTTTCGTACGAGACCGGTTGCAGGATGGCATATGCGGCACATGATATAGTCACGGAAAAAGAGGGGTTGCGCAGCGAAGCCAGGCTCGGGAGAGTGCTGTTGCCTGAGAATAGTGCGGGCCGGAGAAAGGTTGGTTTGCTGGCACTCTTGTTGCTCGTCCCAACGCTTGTCTGCGTACACGGTTTCCGCCCTCTTTCGACTGTCGTACAGGCGGGCCCCAATTCGGCTGCGAAAATAATCCCCGCGTTTGGTCCCACCGTCCCGAACCTTGAACCGCCTCCGGAGAAGGCCCCGCGGGGTATGGTCTGGATTCCCGGCGGAGAGTTCTCGATGGGCGCACAGGATCCTCCCGACATGGGTATGGTCGGGATGCAAGCGACCACGGATTCCCGACCCATCCACAGAGTTTACGTCGACGGCTTTTTCATGGACAAGACGGACGTTACCAATGGGCAGTTCCGCGAGTTCATCAAAGCCACAGGTTATGTGACGATCGCCGAACGAACTCCTCGTGCCGAAGATTTTCCCGGTGCACCGCCAGAAAATCTGGTCGCGGGCAGCGTGGTCTTTTCCCCGCCCAGCCACCCGGTTCCGTTGAATGATCACTTCCAATGGTGGAATTACGTACCGGGCGCGAACTGGCGACACCCAACCGGGCCAAAGAGCTCCGTTCAAGGAAAAGAAAACTATCCCGTGGTCCAAGTCGCCTACGCAGACGCCAAAGCCTATGCCAAGTGGGCCCACAAACGACTGCCGACTGAAGCGGAATGGGAATTCGCTGCGCGTGGTGGGCTTGCCGGGAAGCCCTTTGTTTGGGGTGAGAAATTCCGGCCCAACGAAAAGTGGATGGCGAACACGTATCAAGGGCATTTTCCCGTCCATGACTTAGGCAGTGATGGGTTCGTCGGATTGGCACCGGTTTCCCAGTTCGCGCCCAACGGATATGGACTGTACGACATGGCTGGAAATGTTTGGCAGTGGACCGCGGACTGGTATCGACCTGACTACTACTATCAACTGGCCGAGGCAGGAGGAGTGCCGCGCAATCCGAAAGGACCCGAGATTTCCTTCGACCCTGCAGAACCTTCCGAGAAGAAAAAAGTGCATCGCGGAGGATCTTTTCTTTGCACTGACCAGTATTGTTCCCGCTACATGGTGGGAACACGCGGTAAGGGCGAAGTTAGCACAGGAACAAATCACCTGGGTTTTCGTTGCGTCGCGAACCCGCAGAACTAGGACGATTGGGGCGTAAGTTCCACAAAAGTTGAGGTTTCGAAAAGGAGATCAAACATGCGGCAAGAGACAAGCACCATGGTAACAAAACTCGGAATCGCGCTCGTTTTGGCTCTGGTAGCGTGCACGCTGACGCGCGCTCAGGAAGTCACCACCAATTCGATGCCCGGCACCGACTTCTCCAAATATCACACCTATAAGTGGGTCACCATTGAAGGCGCAACCCAGACCAACCAGATTCTCGATGCGCAGATCAAGGCTTCCATTGACTCACAGTTGGCCGCCAAAGGACTCACGAAGAAGGACGCGGACAATGCCGACCTCTATATCGGCTACCAGGCCTCCATTGATCAGGAAAAACAGTGGAACGCCTACGGCATGGGCGGCGGGCCCCGGTGGGGCGGCGGGATGGGAACGGCCACAAGTTCCACAATCAACGTCGGCACTCTCGTCCTGGATATGTACGATCCTTCCACCAAGAAACTGGTGTGGACCGGGCGCGCAACGAAAACGTTGGACCCCGGCAACAGCCAGGAAAAGAAACAGAAGAATCTCGATAAGGCTATGCAGAAATTGTTGAAGAATTTCCCACCCAAACAGTAATCGAAGCGAAGACTTGGTGATGGTCTCGGGGAGACTCTAATGAGAAACAATGTGGGACGCATTTGGAGTGTAGCGCTACTTATTCCGTTCGTTTTTCTGGGCAGCGTTGGTTTCAGCCGCCCCGCTAACGCACAGAATCAGGAGTTGCAGGAGCGTGTCGCGGAAATGAAGGAAGCGGTCGCGAAGAACAAGCAAGCAATGACACAGTACACGTGGGTCGAGCAGATCAACATCAGCGTCAAAGGGGAGCAGAAAAAGCAGGAGCACTTCCAGGTTCGCCTGGGACCCGATGGGAAGCCACAGAAGGCGTCGCTCGATCCGCCAGCCGAGCCGACGGAAAGCGGCGGCCGTCTGAAAAGGCATATCGTCGAAAAGAAAAAGGAAGAATACAAAGAGTACGCCGAACAAATGAAGGCTCTCGCGCAGCAATATGTGCCACCGGACAGAGAGTTGCTCCAGCAGGCGTATGCACAGGGGAACATCACGTTGGGTTCAGTCGCAGGCGCTCCCGGTGAGCTTCAACTGGTCATTCACAACTACTTGAAACCCCAGGATTCCATGACTCTGGTATTCGACAAAACGCAAAAGGAATTATTGCGACTTCAGATCGCTTCTTATATGGATGATCCAAAGGATGCGATGAACCTGACGGTGCAATTTAGCCGCTTGCCGGAGGGGCCGAACCACGTCTCCAGTATGGTGATTGATGGCGTCAGCAAGCAGTTGAATATTGCCACTCAAAACTCGAATTATCAGCACCTCTGAAGAGTAGCCTCGAATCCGAGGCAGCCGCAGAAAGGCGAGATTGATTCGGAACTTGAAGTCTGCGCTTGCCCGGAGGGCGGAGGGGAAACGATGGACGAGCCCAAGCGCACTCTTCAACAGAAGGCTTACCAGGGGTGCCATCTCTTTTTATCTTTGGCTGGTATTCGGTTCGTTCGTCCTTTACAAATCAGTGCTGCTATCCGAGCAACGTTTTTCTCTCTTCGCACATGGAGTGGCGCTGTTTAATGCGCTGGCCCTTGGCAAAGTTATGTTGGTCGCTCGAGAATTTCATTTTGCGGACACATTCAAAGAGAAACCGCTCATCTACCCGACTCTCTTCAAGTCCGCTGCTTTCGCAATTGTTTTGGCTGCTTCAAACTTCTCGAGGAAGCTGGCGTCGGGTGGTATCACGGCAAATCATTCAACGAAAGCATCTAAATGCGAAACTCAGTCCACCTCACGAACATTCCTGGCCGCCTTCGCGAATCGCGATTTTGCCCTCCGGAGGACTGTCCACGTGAATCAGGTTAGAACCGCAGCGGCTTGTCATTTCTGACAATACCCGTCGACGCTTGTCAGTGAAACGATCACCGAGCTCAATCTTATGAGCGACAAGGAGAAATGACAGTATGCACGGCAAGCAAATAAGAATGATATTGGGCCTGCTGACAGTGTGCTTAGTCGCACTGCCCTCAGCAAATGGACAGGGCGACAAAACAAAGGTCAAGGGACTAATCACCGCTCGCACGGGCGACACTATCGTGCTCAAAGCTACCGACGGAACCAGTGTTACCGTCACTCTTGATGACGATACCAAAGTTCAGCAGCCGAAGGGTCTCGGAGTGCGCAAGAAACAGATGTCTGCTGCGGCGCTAATCCCCGGCCTCAAAGTGTCAGTTGACGGCACAAGCCAGGACGCAACGCACATCCTTGCAAAATCGATAACTTTCGACAAGGATGATCTACAGACTGCCGAGATGATCCAGGCTGGTCTAAATCCTACCGATCAGAAGGTGGCCGCTAACCAGCAAAGCATTGGTGAAAACAAGCAGAACATTGAAGCTAATAAGCAGGGGATTGACGCGAACCAGCAGAACATCGCAGCCAACAAGACCACCATTGATGCTAACGCCACGGAGACCAGTAAGCGGTTTTCAGAATTGAGCGAATACGACACCAAGGATCAGCTGGATATCCGCTTTGCGAGTGGTAGCATCACGGTTTCTCCAGCGAATCAAGAGGCGCTAAAGAAGTTAGCCCACAATGCCGTCAATTTGACGGGTTACATCATTCAAGTAAAGGGCTTCGCCGATTCGAGCGGCAACCCGGCAATGAACCAGAAGCTCAGCATGGAGCGCGCACAAAACGTAATCGCCTTTTTGCTACAGGACTGTAACGTGCCGGTTCGTCACATTATCGCGCCAGGGGCCATGGGAGAGGCCGCTCCAGCAGCCTCCAACGAGACCGCCGCCGGACGCGCAGAAAATCGGCGCGTCGAAGTAAAGGTTCTCATCAATAAAGGGTTGGCTGGAAGCTGATCCTTCGCATCCCCACGGAGAGGGTGCACTTCCCGCACCCTCTTTATTTTGCTTGCACTCAAAAAGAGAGGAACACGATGACGCATGCCACTACGTGTTCCGCATTCGTGCAGCCCTCCCTGGTAAAAAAATAAATCGCCAGCGTACCAAGACCCACCTTCTTTAGCTGCGGTCTTTCGGCCGTTTATCCAATATCGCTACCCGATCCATTCGGCATGTTTGGGCTCGGGGATGTCGTCTAGGATGACGTCGATCTTCTTCAGCTCCGCGGGCAACTTTTCCGAACGATCGTTGCTCTCATGCTGAGCACTGCACTTGTTGTGTGGGGTCAAGGGAATACATTCGATCGAGTTCGTTACAACGGCGGATCTGTCTATTCTAAGGTGAATCCCACGACAGGCACAATACTGAGCGTCACGTCGGACATGACTTGCCCTTGACGACAGAGGCCCTCAACCGTTTCCAAGAACCTATAGTGGTTTCGCAGGCGAGCGGAATGCTGGGGGCCGACATAGGGAATCATTGCCAGTTTAATCCGTCGAGGCGCTCTTTCAGCTGGATTTTGGCTTTGGTGGGTGCTCCGCCCTTTCTTTTCGCTTCACTTCCTTTTCCTTTTCGGTTGGCGGGAAACTCTCAAAGGCTTTCGTAATCTCTTCGTTTACTTTTTTCCAGACATCGTTCCGATTCAGGATTTTCTGCTCCAAGTATAACCGCCAGGCCAGATCCTTCGCTTTTACGTCGATGAGATCGATCAGCAAAGATCCTTCGTCAGTGCTTTGGGCGTTCATCAAATCGAAGTTATAGGCCCAATAGTCTCCAATATAAAGAGCGAAACCATTCCATATCCCAGTGGGGGCGTAATCCGCTCCCATCTGGGTATTGACCCAGTAGCGGACAACTATATCCGGGTTTTGGTCTTGCCTTACCTCTCTCAGACCTCGCTTGCCGAGTTCTCGGGCCACCGCCGCATGAAGCTCGTCCCTGATTTGGTCCGGATTCAACTGCATCATCGCCAGGCGTTCTACACCGCCAAGATACGCGAACGTCTTGAACTTTGAAAAGTTCAGATTCGGATCGAAGTCGATCACCGTTTTCGCCATCGCTCCCGGCGCCAGGATTATCATCCCCAGGATGAACAGGAGTGGACCCGTGCGTGCTCCCCGATGCCGTATTTGTTTTCCACATTTTGCAACGTCCGACATGATTGCCTCCGCAAGTTCTTCGGAAGGTCGGCAATCTTGACTTTAGAACCCTTCGGGAATTGCTCTTTGTAGGCAAGATTGGTTTTTTCCATGACGCTTCCTGAAGGCCACTAAGAACAATCCTAGCAGGAAATAAATCCCAACTCCTGATTGTCGGGAAACCGGGTGCGCCGTGAAAAGGCGGGGTCCACAGCGGGAGTGTCGGCGCAAAATGAGAATGTCCGGTTTGTGCAAAGTAGAAATGTCCGCATTCATGGATGGCCTAGCTTAGCTGCTAGGGGCCCATGGAGACGGAGCGAGTCAGTTTGAGCCAACGAGAACGGGACCGATTGGAAAGTGTTGCACGAGGTACAGCAGAAGCATCTGACGCAGGTAGCCGCCGCCGCGCGGCTGAAAGTAACCGACCGTTGAAACTCTTCAGGATCGCCTGGTGAAGGAGATGCGGTTGGCGGGAATCGACAGCATGGAGGCAGCCAATCACTTTTTGGAGACGCCCTTCGGAAACGCACACGCAGAAAAGAGCCGGTTCAGGGAGATTCCGGCTCCTTTGGTTGCGCTTGGGCAGGGTTACTGCAGAGACGTTGTGGCAGCGACTGGCTGCAGGCTGAGGGAAACGATCTTGGTGCCGATCACTTCGCCGGAAACCACCAATTCGACACGGCGATTCTGTTGACGGCCCTCGGCGGTATCGTTCGACGCAATGGGTCGCGACTTGCCAAAACCTTCTGACGTGGTGGACGATTGGGGGACCCCTTCGTGAGTAAGATAGCTGCGAACGCCTTCGGCGCGCTGCTCGGAGAGTTCCTGGTTGTAAGCTTCTGTGCCGACGCTATCGGTATTGCCTTCGACAGCGAGTTTGAGCGACGGGTAGGCAAGAACGATGCCGGAGATTTTGGCTAGCTTCTCGCGAGCCAATGGACGAAGCGTAAATTTCCCGGAGTCAAAGAGAACGTCGGACATGTTGACGACAAGGCCGCGAGCGGTGTCGCGAGTTTCGAGAATTAGATTGAACTGTTGCAGGAGACGAGCACGAAGCTCTTCGCGATCGCGCACGGCTTGTTGAAGCTGTGCATCGGATGAGGCGGCGGCGGCACGACTGCGGTCGGAATCCGCTTCCGCAATTTGTTGTTGTTGCTGGGCGGTATCGCGGGATTGCTCCGCGTTGACCTGAGCATTAATGGCTTGTTGTGCTGCGGCCTGGGCCGCGAGATTGTTGCGGTCGGCTTCCTTGCGCTGACGAACGGCATCAGCGGTTTCGCTTTCGGCGACGACGCGACGCTGAGATTCGTCGTTGGCGCGAGCCTTGTCCTCAGCTTCGCGGTTGGCGCCAGCGGTACGTTCGGCGGCGGCGCGCTCTTCGTCGATCTGTTTCACGCTGATTTCTCGCGCGTCTTCGGCGGTCTGCACGACCTCACGCGACAGCGAAATGAGCGATTTCTTGTCTTCATGCCTGCTGGTGGCGAGGGCATCCGCCTGGCTCATTTCGTTCACGGCCGTCTCGTAGCTTGGCGCTGCGTACCTTTCGGCGCCTGCAGACTGGGCGATGCGAACGGCGTTGCGCGCTTCAAAGAATTCGAGCGGCAGTTTAGCGTTCAGGACCACGGGATCAAAGTTATAGCCGGTAGGGATGTAGCCGCCGCGATCAATCAATTCATACTTGGCATCAACGACTTCTGTGGCCCCAACAGTGTCCGAGCGAATTGAGTTCTCAAGGATGACAACGTTGCTGGGACGGCGAACGGCATAGTAAGGTTCCGCGGTAACGATGAGGGCGAAAGCCTGCAGGTCGGTGGTGACGTCGAGCTTACTGCGATGATTAGAACCGACCAAGACTTCGCCGATATTGACCGGGCGGCCTTCGGGCGAAATAGCCCACAACACATAGGTCAGATACTCGTTGCCAAAACTGGTGGGCTTGTCGAGTCCAGAGAATTCGACTTCGATTTTCATCGCGCCACGCTTACTGTCGACTCTGGCCTCCCCCGAGGCAGAAGGCATGAGATTGGTGCCTTCAAAATTGATTTTCGTGGCGCCACTCCGGTGTCTATAGCTCACCGCGCGTGTTGTGCGGCTCACCACATTCATGCGGTAGGTCGCTGTTGGATTGACTGCATCTGCCGGCGTTTGCCTCTGAGTTTGCGCTTGCGCTGATGCGGCGAGTGCAATTGCAACTGCTGAGATGATGCTTGATTTCGTGAACATGAGTCTCCCTCTACGAATTGTGAGACTCGAGTATGCAGGCTTATAACATTGATTACTGTGCGATAGTGCACGGCTTCAAGAGAAAGAATGAGAAGGACAATCAGGAAGATCAGGAGGATCACCTACCAACGGACCGTCTGATTGGCAACGCCATCTCCATTTTGGCGCTCATTTAACGCGAGATGTTTCCGCTTCGGATTATTGGCGCTGGTCGCTCATTTCAGGGTCTTCAATATTCTGCTGAACTTTCCCCTGACGACCGAAGGGTCCGCTTGGTATGCGGGCATCAATCTGACCGGAATTTTGCTGATGGCCGCTATGGTGTTTTAGGGCTTCTACACCTCTCTCGGAAGGCGATCCGTTTTCGGCAGTACCATGCTCGAGGAGTGAGCCAAGCTTGGTCGCAGCCAGTCCTCTCGGAAGTACTTTTTCCTATCGGGCCTTGCAATGAGTTTTTCTAGGTCGAAACAGCAGACGGCACAGCTCATGTCCCAGGGACCCATGCTCTTTCGTTAGAAGGCGTGCTTAGTCGGAGCTAACTCACCTCGCTGAACAACGCGTGCAGACCTGAATATACGTGTGGGTCACGCCGAGCTTGCGCGCCACAGAGCGACCGGACCACTTCCCGTGACCGTTAGAGTCAAACCACTGCCATGCGAGCCGCTTGATTACTTGCGTCTCTTGGTGGCTTCTCCAGGGCCGAGGCGAATGCCATTCACCCGGGCCTTTTCGAGGTTACGAAGAGATGCCTCACGTGAAGGCATGACGGATCGCTCTTGGACGGCGCACGAGAGCATTTTAGCGGAGTTGCCAGTCATTTTGATATTGATCTAAAGGACTTAGCTCCGCTGCTCTCAACCGCTGGCAAATTATTTCGGTGCCTTTTGAGTATTTCTTGCGCCATCGGGACACCTCTTTGCGAACAGGGTAATGCACTTGAGCTCCTGCTTCGAAAGGGAACGCGCTTCAGCATGCGCCTCCCATCGCTCGAAGATTGGTTGCAGTATGGAGTCGATCATGCAACAAAAACAGGCATGTTCGAGGGCTCGGATTTGCGACTCCTCCCAAGGCGTCATGAACCTGTTTTCAGCATCCGCCTGGTCACGAATGGCTTATTCTGCTTCCGATTCGTCGTGAAAAACTCTCCACCTGTGCAATCGTGAACAGATTTTCCATCTTCAAATTCTGTTTAATTGCAATAGTCAAAAGACCTGTCGCGACAAAGTGACGGCCACTCTCGAGGTCGCGCCAGGTTTGCTCTCATCGAAACCAACTTTTCCGATGAGCGTTTAGCAGGAATTGGGTGGACAATTATGGATACAAGAGCCTTCTTCGTTTATTTGGGGGTGCCGACCTTGTTCATCATGCTGTGCATGACTGCGGTAGGATGGGTTAGCTTCACTGCGAACAGGAAGTTTGTACGGAAGCTATTTAAATGGGTCACCGGATGGGGCGCGTTGGGCTATTTCTTGGCGATTTCTCTCGCGATTGCTGCTTGGGTGATGAACACAGACTTTGTGTACCGTCACGCTAGCATGGTGTGGCCCTTTCGCCTTTCCCTGATAGTTCTAGACGGCCGTCCCTCCGTCGGGGCTGGTCTGTTGCTCATCTGCTTAATGGGTGTCATGAACGGTCTGTACTACGCGCTCATGGCCGCACTCACCTGGAAAATCATACAGTTGCTTCCCAATCGATTGCATCTTGAATGATCGAGCACAGCAATCATACTTCTCCTCCATGCTCCTTGATGACGTTCCGTGAGCTCTTATCCTCGCGAAGGCCAACGAATTTCGAGTGGCGCAAGTGGTCTCCATCCGTCCACTCGAGGTATTCAATTCTCGCAACAACCACAGGCCTAATCCAAACGCATTTCTTCATGTCCTCAGCGGTCAAGCGGGTTCCCCAGCGGCCCTTCTCGGTTTCGGGTAAGTTCACGAAGGGACAATCCGCCACGCACTAGGGGCCGCAACCGCGCGAACACCCGCCTCCGTGTCGCCGGCACAAATCCATTCCGCACTCTCGCCACATAGGTTTGATAGTGTGCTGTAAAGGGCAGCTTTACAACCGCGCAATGTGCACAATGATGTCTACCTGTGATTTCAAAAAATGAAATTCCAGGATTGCGGTCTGGAGAACAATATATGCACCGAGCACATCTATACGTAACAGCACTTTTCCTGACGGCGGCCTTTGCGGCAAGCGGTTCCATCGTCGCCGCTGCAACGCCAAACGACGACCATGTCCAGGTCCGTGTCTACGACTCATGGCACCATGATTACCACGACTGGAATGACCGTGAGGACCGGGCCTACCGGTCATACCAGCACGAACGCCACGAAACTTATGTCTCGTACGAGCGGCAGAAACATAAATATCAACACCATTACTGGAACTGGCGCCACAGCCACCCAGATCACGATTAACCAAGGCATTCCTGGTGGCCCGATTCGCGGGTGTGGAGCATATCACCAACCATTATGATTCGCGGTCGCCTGATGATGGCTCTCAGCATCTCGTCTCAAATTCAGGGCTGGAGACGCGTCCCAGGTGCTAGCCGGAGGTCCAAATCGGAAATTCCGGTCAAGATCCGCTTGCGGTGCGATATTGCAATTCGTGAGGAAGTTGGTCTCGGGCACCTGAAAGTGAAGGGAAAGCTCCATGACAAGGGAGACATCCCGTTCGAGACGGCGGGGATTCTCGTTCCACCGCTGACAGAAAACTTCGCCTGCACAACGACAAGATCAAAGCCATGCATATCCAAGTAAAAGGTTTGCTGGATCTCTTCGCTGTCGATTTAGGCGTGTTGATGAAGGAAGGAAAAGTTCCGGGTGTGGGGGCTCAAGAAGACGATCTGATCATTGATCTTGAACAGATCTTGCCGGCTCCCCATATTGAAGGCAAGGTCGTCTCCGTACGAATTGAAGGCGACAAAATTATTGAGGTTTTTGGCGGTTCGGATGTCAAGCTTATGAAAGATATTCGCGCCAAGAATTACATGGCCAATCGTCTGCGCTTTGGCAAGCTGGTCATGAACGATGCGGATTTGATCGTCATCGACATGGATCCAAAATGATCCACTCGATTTCTATCTGGAACATTACAGAGAACAGCTTTCGGCGGGCGATGCAAAAACTACGCCGGATTCCGGCGTGCGCATGTTCATAAAAGATTATAACAAGCTTCATCCCGCAAAAGCGTTTCCCGTCAATGACAAGAAGAAGTGAGGTTGAAGTGCGGAACCCTCTCTCCTTGTGACTCGGCCGACGTTCGCGGCAAATGCAACAAGGAACCCTACTGTTGCGCTCCGCGTAATCCCTCCAAACAAAGAAGCGGACTTGCCCCGGACCTGCGCGACAGAGGATTACCGCCCGGCGCGCACAGGGTTTGGGCTGGAAGCGAATCGCGAACCACTTGGGTCTTGGGGTTGGGACTCTCTATCGGTTCGCGGGAGAGGGTTCCAAAATTCGGAAAGGGGATTGTTGAACTCTTCTGCGGGGCAGAAAGGCCATGACAATTGAGATGGCGCCATTCCGGTTAACGCTGTCACATTTGGTGGGAAAGTAGAGGGGGCTGCAATTCTTTTGATGACGCAGTATCTTCAAGGACGGATTCTAGGAGTCAATCCATGGACAATCCATTGCCCCACCGGGCAGCTGCGAATCCTACACAGTACAACATTGACGCGATCGCCAAGATGGAGCATGACGCCCTCGGTCGCCGGACTCTGACTGAACGAGTCAGCGACGTAATCACAAAACTTGTCGGCAATATGGGATTCCTATTGGCTCATTTGATTCTGATCTCTGGTTGGATGCTGGTAAATTACCACGTGATCCCAGGACTCAAATCATTTGATCCATTCCCTTTCGGTGTCCTAGCGCTCATCGTTTCTTCCGAAAGCGTATTTCTAACAATTTTCGTGCTAATCCGTCAAACTCGCATGGCCCGCCAGTCCGAACGTCGATCGCATCTGGATCTTCAAGTCGGCATGCTTTCTGAACAGGAGCTGACGACAATCCTTCAGATGTTGCAGAAACTCTGCCAACACATGGGCGTTAACGTGGACTCCTCCAAGCAGGAGGTTCAGTCATTTACTGAAACAACGGACGTACACAAGCTAGCCAGTGAACTCGAGGACAAACTTCCGGAGGAGTAAAGATGCTCGCTATGGTTCCGTGTCCGACGGTCGTAAGAGCGCGTACGATGCTGAAGGACTGGTTGGCTACTCCGGGGTATCGCTGTTCTGAATGGCTCGATGCCTTGCATCAGGTGGTGTCTTTAGCACAACGGTAACGTCAACGTGAGCACCCTTTTTGAGCCTCATTTCGTCGCCATGTTCATCGGTTAACGAATTTTCAATGCGGAGATCTCGATGCCCTTGGCCGGGTCCGTCAACGGCGATTTGTGCCTTTTCCGGTTGGCTTGGACGTAGGGACGGAAAGATTTTGTCTACGGTTCCGGGTATGGTGGTACTTGGCTGTTCTGCAATTCGCGCAGTATCCAGATTCAGTTCCGCTATTCTTGCGGACTTGGCCATGCGCGGCTTTGCCATTTCGTTCCTGACGGTGGCACGGATCGCGTTGCGCAATTCTGTCTTGGCTTTCTTCTTCATTGAATATCCATGGTGGCATCGAGAGCGAGACAATACAGTTCAATTTAGTACAGTGCCAGAACAAACCGCGACAGAGTGCGCCATGGCCGGGTCGGGCGTCCTGTCCGCGCATCCCAGTCAAGGTGAAAACTGACCGAGAAGTAGCTAATAGTCCTTTCGAGCGAAGGTCTCGGGTATTACAGTTGTCATTGCTTTCGTCGGTTCAGACCGACGTGACGCCAAGATATGATGCAGTGCTTTTTACGGAAACGTCCTACCTGTCCCTGTAGACGAAGCTCTATCTCGCAAATGATGAAGGTGTGAAAGTGGACCGCCCATTGAATCAGATGGTAGCGTTGACGAGGGGATTTTAGCGGATGCACCTGCCGCCCCGTACACTGTTCCAAGCGAAGAGATCAACCGGTCGTAGTTCTACTTTTGGTCCGTGCGTCCGACCTATCTCTAAAATTCCAGCGCTTGTGATTTACCCTCACCGACGCTATGTCGTCACCCGCAAATGGAATTTCCATGTAACCCCGGACCTCTATAATGCAGCCCTCACTGGCGGAGACTTGTTCGAACGATCTGCCGTCCCTGAGTTCCACCGAGACTACCTGATAACCGATGCCGGTCTCGGTATCTCGTTTGAGGTGATCGACAAATCCATTGGGAATTTGAATTAAGCGTTTCATTTGCACAGCTAGGCGCAGAAGGAATAAGGCGGAACGGACACACTCAGAACACTAGCTGCCTCCCAGTGAGTGCTCGATTCCGCGACCTCAGCCCGAGAGCCTTCCGAAGGAGACCCGGAAAACTCTAGCGGTTTACCGTTTTTCAATGACCTTTTCCACCTGATCGATTTTCTTTTGAATCTTTCCAGTTATCTTTTCGACCGTTCCCTGATCTTCCAAGTCGGGGTTGTTCGTCAAATGCCCTACTGTTTCCTTAATCTCGCCCTTAACTTCGTGAACCTTGCCTTCGATCTCATTCTGAGTACTTGGCGTCATCTTGTTTTCTCCTCTGAACCCGTTTGAATTCCAACACCAGTTTGAGCGCTGATGAGTTCACGGCACTCGGAAACGGATGTAATGGACGAGCCTCGCTTGAGCAACCCGTAAAAAGGGCAACGTTTGGGTATCGTGTCTCCTTGCCTTGCAAAAAACCTAGTTCCTGCGCCAGCGGGAATAACCCCAACCGCCGCCTCCTAACAAAAAAACAACGAGAAGAATGATTAAGATGGTTTCCATTTTGGATCCTCCAAGATGAGAGGAAGCTTGAGACTCTTCAGTCGATTCACTTCCTGTGGATCCCCATAGTATGAGAAGGCGAGAAAGATGTCTGTGCATATCGGGACAGTTGGAGATGCTATTTTTGTTCCAGCTGTCGAAGATTGGGAACCGCTTGCCCAGGAGAAGAGCCAGGTAGAATCCGGGACAGCTGTTGACAACGATACAGACACGTGTCCTGAAGTTCTGAGAGTTGTGAAGATACCGGTACCTCCTCGCGCCTATAGAGATTCTTCCGCAACGAGTGCTGTACAAAAGTGAACAGCCCGCACTCCCAGGCATTCCTTAAGATGTTGCGCTAGTCGGCGAGAACAAACGGCATTGGCGGATCTTTGGAGCCATGCAATTTAGGAGCGCGATCGACTCTTGTCCGCGAAAGGGGTTCAATTGTACCGACAAGAATCAGACACCGTGCAAGCCCTGCTGGTCGGCGAAGGCCATCTGCTCGAATTGATGGCCAGCGACGCGTCACTCCCTCATGTGCTGGGTAGAATTTGCAATGCACTCGATGTTCAAGTGGGCAACGTGGTGTCACTTGTTTTGTTCTCGGATGACGATGAACACTTCGCGCACACAATCGCGCAAAGCGCCGCACTATGTGGACTCTTTGTCTTTTCCTGTACGGCTATTCTTTCACAAAGTGGGGATCTTCTCGGTACATTCGAGGTCTATTGCTGTTTCCAAAGAAGTCCAACTTCTAGTGAAAGTAATTTGATTGAGCAAGCGGCGCATCTCGCTGCTCTCGCAATTCAATGCCACAATCACGAACAGGACTCCAACAGTTTTCCCTTCCATTGAAGGGCGCAAAGGGGGAGAGCCTTTCGCGAGAGACCTCGTCCAGAACTGAAGGACGAGAGGTTCGAAAGGGGAAAAGCAACGTGACCGCGGCGCTTGGAGCCATGCTTGAGTAGCCATGTATAAGAATTTTTTTGGACTCCGCGAAAATCCGTTCAATGTTAATCCGGACCCTCGATTCCTGTGCTTAACTCCCCAGACTCAAGAAACGCTGGATCAGTTGACTTATGGCATTCAGAACCGCAGAGGCTTTATTCTGCTTACCGGCGAAGTCGGAACGGGTAAGACAACGCTGGTCAACTACCTACTCGATTGGTTACACCGGCAGAAAATCCCCACAGCGTTCATCTTCAATTCACACTTGAGCGTCAACCACCTCTTTGATTTCATACTCACCGATTTCGGGATTCCAATTGATTTCAGGCTAAAGAGCAACATGCTCTTGCTGCTAAACCAATGGTTGATCGGGCGCTTTCGTGCAGGCGGGACTCCGGTATTGATCGTGGACGAAGCGCAAGGCTTGTCGTTCGAGTTGTTGGAGGAGGTTCGACTCCTGCTGAACCTGGAGACGGCGTCCGAAAAACTATTGCAAATCGTGCTCGTGGGCCAGCCAGAGCTCGAAGTAAAGCTTAGGCGCCCTGAACTACGGCAACTCCGGCAGCGCATTACTCTCCGGTGCAACACCGCTCCACTCACACTTGAGGAGTCTCACAACTACATTGCGGACCGGCTGCGCATCGCGGGCGCTACGGGCGATCCGGTCTTCTCATCCGATGCTGTTGAAGCGGTGCACTCTTATTCACGCGGGATTCCTCGCGTGATGAATCTTCTCTGCGAGCACTCCCTCATTAACGCGTATGTTGAGCAACTAAAGCCGGTGCCGGCGCGGATGGTCGAAGAAGCGGCGCGGGACTTTTTGATGGACGAATTCAGTGCGATCACAACGCGGTCAAGTGTGAGCACCAACATGGATAGTAAGCTCACGGTCATGCAACCGGTCTGCGCAGAGGATCTGGTGCGAACATTTATAAGAGAAGAGACAAGTTCACGTGACGCACGAGGTGCGAAATGGCCTGCTGCACCAGCGGCATTTGCTGATACGGAGTCGGCGCTCGCTGCAGAAAACATTCCTGTCAAAACCGCTCCGGAGTGCGAAGTGAACGCAGCGTCAGTAAAAAACCTAAATGTTTCTCTTTCCTCGGATGATTTGAGTCCCGCTCTGCCAGCGTTGGAGTCAGGACAGGACGAACGAACATTCTCTTTGGATTCGATCTCAAGCCAGTCAGACTCAGTCGCTGAACTTATTGCAACAATGAAGCGAATGTTGTCGCCAGCTCCACCGGTCTCTCCTCCTCAGCTGGTGCCACCGAGGAATGGAAACAAACCGCCGTCAGCGGGAAAGAGTAATCGAATTTTCGGCTCGGAAATTCGCGCACTCACATTCGACACCATTAACCGGATTCCCGGAAGCGCTCGTCGCACACCGATTCGGGGTCTGTTTCCTTCGTTGGAATGGTGGCGCGCCCTCCGAAAAACTGTCCTCTTGCGGGCCACTCCCCCGACAGCGTGGTCACGCGTGCCCGCTGCAGTCGTTCGGCGGATCAGAGAACCGCACTATCCGGCCCGGGTATTGCATCGTTGGAATGTCGAGTTCAAACGCGATTGGATTTCTATGATCAACACTCCAGCATTCTCAGAGATGAAGAAATCTTCACTGCGGTGGCTACGCCAACCCATGTCATCCAAACCCATGGCGTCAAGTAAGAACTAGCTATGGTTTCTTCGTCATCCGTTGAACTTAGCCTCTTCGCTGTTGGAATCGCTTTTACTGAATCAGTTACTAGATCCTAGTGTGCTTGTTCCATGAATTAACTTAATCGCTTTTACGCTCTAAGTTGTGCAATACCAGCGTAATCGCATCTGCCGCACCTGTTCGGGCATTTACGGTAAACCACACTAGTACTCCACTAGTACCTGATGTCTGATATTGAACAGACAGAGAACACACTCTGCCTCGATCATAATTAGAGGAGTTAACTCAGAAAAAGATCGCTGGGGGCAGCTAGCGCAATGGAGGTTGCTCCCCGAGGTTTCATCAGGCGTGGATATGTCCCCAACATCTGAGCGCGAGCTCAGGCGAGTGAAGCGAGTTGCTGCAATCGGCACACCCGCGGGCCGGAATAATCTCGTGCGCATTCTCTTTGTTCATCGTTCGATTGCGGATGTTGAGCGCTGCCTGCATGAACTGAGGAGGGTGCGATTCAACATCAGTTCGGATGTAGTTGTCACTCCGGAGCAATTCGTTGAACGACTCCGTTTACGGCCCTTTGACCTTATTGTGGCCGAGCACCCGAGCACGAACTGGCAGGAAACTCAGGTGCTGGACCTTCTGGGTCAGATGAAGCAGGAGGTCCCACTCATCTTTTTAGTCCAGGGTCTGAGACGCGAGACCGCCGCTGAATTCATTTTGAAAGGTGCTGCCGATTGCATCGAAGTGGACTGCATTGGCCATCTACCTGTGGCCGTTCACAGGGCTCTTGAGGAGAAATCATTGCGCGACCAACGCGACCGCGCCGAAAAGGATTTGCGACGTTCTGAAGCTCGTTACCGCGCTTTGGCGGGGAATCTGAGTTACGGAATTTGCCGCTGTAACGCTGACGGAAGATTCTTGGAAGTGAACGATGCCATGATGAGGATGCTCGGCTATGAGTCAAGAGGGGAACTTTTTGCTCTGGACCTTGCGCGCGACGTCATTCATGACCCTGGCAGACGAGTGCAATTACTCGGTCAAGCAGGTGGAGCGGGTCTCCTAGATCCTTTCGAAGTTGAATGGAAGCGGAAAGACAATGTAATCATGAAGGTCCGGCTCAGCGGACGAGAAGTGCTTAGTGAACAGGGAGAGTTGGAAGCCTACGAAATCATCGCTGAAGATGTCACCAGGCAACGACAACTGGAGGATCATCTCCGTCGGCAAGCAGCTAGTGATCCCCTGACCGGTCTTCCCAACTATCGCCACCTCGTGGATTTACTCGATTCTGAAATCAGGCGTAGCAAGCGCACGAACCGTGAGTTCGCTATCCTGTTTTTTGATTTGGATGGGTTGAAGCGAATCAACGACTGTCACGGACATATTGTAGGAAGCCAAGCACTTTGCCGGTTTGCCGACGTTTTGTGCTCCTGCTGCCGGGACATCGATACTCCGTCGCGGTTCGGCGGAGACGAATTTGCTCTTGTCCTACCGGAAACTAACGTAGAGGCGGCCACATTGGTGGCTCGACGTATCTGCAAAGGCGTTGACAATGAGGACAAAGGACCAAAAATCTCGGTCAGCGTCGGTAGTGCTGTCTATCCGGAAGATGGCGAAACAATTGAACAACTCTTGAGCCACGCCGATTCCGCGCTTTACTCGATGAAGCGAAAGAAAATTGGCATTGCAAAATCGAAGCAAACCGCCGCTGGGTTGTAAATTTATGTCATCAAATCCAAGCAGTTTCAAATGGGTCACTTTTGCCAGACAGCTATTGAGTTGGCTCGAGTCAATTACTTCTCAACGATGCTCTTGAAAAGCTGAAACCTCAGTCGATTCTTGCTCTCAAGGGGTTGGGGAACGAGCACTGGAGAGGAGTTGACCTGTCGAAACATGTTGAGCGAGCCACATGGGATTGATGGCCGATCTCGGCGCGGCCCTATGGGGGTGGACACGGCCGTCTTGATCTACTTCTTCGCAGAACATCCGACCTCAGAACCGCAGGGGGATCAGGCTGGTTCTTCTGTCGCGCTGATATTGGAGAAAAATTGAGCACTTTAATTTTCACCGAGCGCCAACCGTGGGGCGCTCCTATATCCCACGTTCGGTCCGGGCGGACCTCCGTATTTTTCCTGTAACTGTAATCAGGCCACGGGGAATCCACGCGGTGAACAGAAAAAAGATTGCGATTGCCGTGCCGAGAACAATCGTTCGGCCCAGAAACCTCTGCGAATGGGTTCCGTTGCTGGTGTGGGTCTGACAAGAATGGTGTAGGATGGCAATCATGAGAGCGTCCTCACGGCGTATGGAATTGACTTTGCGGGGAGGGAGCCGTTTGGCCGATGCGGCAACGTTCTCGCGCTTGTGTCGTGCTAGGGACTATCTTGCGGGCTGTTATCGGGAGCGCGTTACATTACAAGATGTCGCCCGCGAGGCATGCCTCTCTCCATTTCACTTCAATCGTCTTTTTGCTCGGACCTTCGGCGAAACTCCCCATGAGTTCCAAACGCGCATGCGGATTGACGAAGCTAAGAGACTCCTTCTGGCCGATAGTCATAGTGTGACCGACATCTGCTTTGAGGTGGGATATGAGAGCTTGGGTTCGTTCAGCATGAGGTTTCGCAGTCTAGCTGGTACGTCTCCCCAGGCGTTTCGTCGCGAAGCGCGGACAACGTTCGCAGGCTTGGCCGCCAACTGGCCCCTCTATTTTATCCCAGCGTGCTTTCAGCAATTCTTTGTCAATCCGTTGTAGGTGGCTTCAGAAGAAAAGCGCAAGATTCGAGAAGCATTCCTTGTTTTCGATGGGTACGCTGGGACTGCGTTTAAGGAGGCGTACGATGATTCAACGGCTCTCGCATGCAACTCTGTACGTAATTGACCAGGATGCGGCGAAGGACTTTTATGTCAACAAACTCGGGTTCGAATTGCGTATGGATGAATCCATGGGCAACGGATTCCGCTGGTTGACTGTAAGCCCCAAGGGGCAACCCGACCTTCAAATCATTCTGATGAAGGTGGATGGTCCCAATATGAAGCCGGAAGCTGCCAGCGCGATACGCCAATTGCTAGAACAGGGGAAATTGAATGGTGGGGTGCTGCAGACGAGCGACTGCCGGAAAACCTACGAAGAACTCAGCGCCAAGGGAGTGGAATTTCTCTCTCCACCAAAGGAGCAGTTCTATGGCGTGGAAGCAATTCTGAAGGACAATTCAGGGAACTGGTTTAGCATGACGCAGCCAAAGGATGCCTGAGCAGACAGAACAAGATTGTTTTTCTGTCCGACGGTCTTTCTGAAATCGTGATTTGCAGTGAATGACGAGCCTTTCGTCAACCCCTTCCATGAGAAGGCCGGTGAGTATCAAACTTTTCCTTTCATTTTTTCTTCCTTCTTTCCTTCTTTCCGAGGCTCTCGCGAAATCTCCGACCGTTCACCAAAGGTCTGTTCACCAGGTGCTCTTGCGCTTGTAGAGTGCCATGCATGAGCCTCCTTACTTGTTCATTTCTCACATAGCTCACAATTGGAGCGAAAGTTGATTGGGATTGAGAAGGAGCCTAACTCCGTTCGGCTTGCGCGGCAGCAAATTAAAGCGGTGAAATGAACAGTGTTCACCGACCAGCCAATCTTGACCCCGACAGGGTTGAACAAATAGAAAGGCCTCGGCCCGCTTGGTGACACAAGCAATCTACGAATTTAGAGAAACGCCGCAGGACCGGTATAATCCGTCGGCCACCGACAGTATATGGAGAGCAGGGAGGAACGCACCAACTCTGGGAGAACCGCTCCGAGCTAGACTCGTATTCGAGGCGCTACCGGGTGGTTCCGTCTGCACTAAGAACCACCTCACTGCCACCCGTGCCCGCTGAAGGCATTCCGCACAACTAGCCAAAAAAATGCAGCACACTATCGAAATTTTGCATTGCGCGGTTGGTTGTCCTGCGCAGTGCCGCACGGTATAGTGTTTGGCATGTCGCAAGCGTTCTGCCGGAACTGCAATTCCCTGACTTGTTGTCAGTGTTGTATGGGAGTCTGTTCTGGCATGGGGAGGCTCGTGACTTAGAGTTGTTCTAACTCAAGTTTTCGGTGAACCCACCGCCAGGACGAACTGGCAGGTGGGTTTTTTGTTTTTGCAGGATATTCGTTTTACCGCGAGGTATTGGGCCATGTCAGAAATCTCAGCGGAAGTGATTGAGGAAGTAGTACTTGAACCGAGCCCCACACGGCGTGGAGGCTCGCGTGCCGCGAAATGGAACCATCTGCACGCGCTCGAAGCGGAGAGCATCTACATCCTCCGCGAGGCTGTGGCGGAGTTCGCACGCCCCGTGATGCTGTACTCGATCGGCAAAGACTCGTCGGTGATGCTGCGGCTGGCACAGAAAGCCTTTTATCCCGGCAAAATTCCATTCCCCCTACTGCATGTGGATACGAGCTACAAGTTCCCGGAAATGATCGAATTTCGCGACCGTTACACAAAAGAGCTGGGCGCCGACCTGATCGTGCATCAAAACCGGAAGGCTCTGGACGCGGGCGCAAATCCTTTTACTTTGGGTACGCAAAAGTGTTGCGGATTGCTGAAAACGCGGGCGCTACTCGATGCCCTGGACGCAGGCGGTTTTACCGCGGCATTCGGCGGTGCGCGGCGGGACGAAGAAAAATCTCGGGCCAAAGAGCGCATTTATTCCTTCCGGGATGTCCACGGGCAATGGGATCCCAAAAACCAGCGGCCGGAGCTATGGAACATCTTTAACTCGAAGATCGACCAAGGGGAAAGCATACGCGTGTTTCCACTGTCGAATTGGACGGAGCTGGATATCTGGCTCTACATCCACGCGGAAAAGATTCCTATCGTTCCGTTGTATTACGCAAAAGAACGGGAAGTCGTGGAGCGGAACGGTTCCCTGGTATTGATCCATGCGAAGGAAGAGCTGTTGCCCGGCGAGAAAACGAAGTTCGTCAGGTGCCGGATGCGCTCGCTCGGCTGCGTGCCATGTACGGGGGCGATTCGTTCCGAAGCGGGCACCGTCCCGAAAATCATCGAAGAGATGATTTCTTTCCGCCGGTCGGAACGCGAGAACCGGGCCATCGATCACGATGAAGAGGGGTCGATGGAGCTCAAGAAGCGAGAAGGATATTTCTAATGCTCTTGACGCGCGAAAGAGAGATTCAGCACGAAGTAGACAGTTCGGTGTTCGTCGAGCAGGAACTGAACAAGGAATTGCTTCGGTTCACGACGGCTGGCAGCGTTGACGACGGCAAATCCACCCTGATTGGAAGACTGCTCCACGATTGCAAGGGTGTATACGAGGATCAACTCGCTTCGGTGAAGAAAAGCAGAATCAATCGCTCCGGACGAGCGATTGATTTCTCGCTGTTGACGGACGGACTGCGTGCGGAGCGGGAACAGGGTATCACCATCGATGTGGCCTACCGTTATTTCAGCACGGCGCGCAGAAAATTCATCATCGCGGATACGCCGGGACACGAGCAGTACACGCGGAATATGGCCACAGGCGCATCTACCGCCGACCTAGCCGTGATTCTTGTCGACGCGACAAAGGGACTCCTGGCGCAAACACGCCGCCACGCGTACATCGCTTCTTTGCTCGGCATTTCACGCCTGCTGACGGTGATAAACAAGATGGACCTGGTGGACTATCGCGAGGAAATTTATTCGCGATTATCGGAGGACTTTGCCGCGCTCGCCGGCCACTTGGGGCTTTCCTCTGTGCAGACGATTCCGATCAGCGCGTTGGATGGCGACAACGTTGTAACGCGAAGCGAGAAGACTCCCTGGTATGCGGGGCCAACCATGCTGGAACACCTGGAGACGGTTGAAATCCAGCCGAGGGATGCGTCTGGAGCGCTGCGCTTTCCCGTCCAGTCGGTGATTCGTCCGGACGCGACGTTTCGTGGGTTTGCCGGCCGAGTGGCGAGCGGCACGGCCCGGCCGGGAGACGCGATCCTGGCGCTCCCTTCGAGGCAGCGGACAAAAGTGGAATCCATTGTGACGTTTGATGGCGAACTGGAAGAAGCGAGTTCCGGACAATCGGTGGTTTTGAAACTGGCGGATGAGATCGATTTGAGCCGCGGGGACATGTTGGTGTCTTCGGACTCCGTGCCGCATGTTTCAAGCCGATTCACGGCAATGGTTGTTTGGCTGCATCCGACGCCTCTGGAATTGAATCAAGTTTACTTGGCAAAACACGCGGGGCGATTGGTGAAGGCCAAACCGACAAAGATTCGTTTTGGCGTGGATATCAACACCTTAGCCCAGCATTCGACCCGTGAATTGGCGATGAACGCAATTGCTTCCGTGGATTTTGAAACCAGCCAAGCGCTTTTTTTTGACACGTATTCGGCCAACCGGACGACCGGAAGCCTGATTCTCATCGATCCGGTGACGAACGCAACCGTCGGCGCGGTGATGATCCGCGAGATGCTCGCACCCCATCGTGACGATGAGCGACGGAATCGGCAACGACGTACAGGAAAGGTCCGCGGCAGGGTCACTCCGGAGGAACGCACGACACGTTACGGTCATCTCCCCGCGATTTTCAGCCTTGCCGGGGAACGCGAAGCGGCCGAGGGATTGGAGCGAGCGCTGTTGGAGCTGGGCTTTGAAGCAGCACTGGTCTCTAACCACGAAGTGACGGCCCCGGCGAAGCGAGCGCTTTACGGAACTCTTTTGAACCTGGGGCTTGTTGTCGTGTCCTGGCAAGAAACGCCCATCGGCGCGCGCGAACGAAACTTGATGAATCAAATCGCGGGGAAATACCACTTTGAGCTTTCCGGAGTGGAGCCGGTCCATGCTGGCGAAAGTGAAGTCGCCCGAGGACTGCGCATTGCGGAAGGCCTCCGCCTCGAATCTGACCCAGCCAAGGACAGGGAGGATTGAAATGCCGAAAATTCTCGAGACAGAGAATCTGGAGATACGCGGCGCCGAGGAACTGATTGAACTGGCTCTGAAAGACCAAGCGGAACGCAACGTGTGCTTTACATGCAGCTTTCAAGCGGAAGACGTGATCGTGCTGCACCTCTTACGAAAAAAACTGCCCGACGTGCCCGTGCTTTTTCTAGAGACCGGCTATCACTTTCCGGAAACGTATACGTTTCGCGACGACCTTACTCGGAACTGGGGATTGAACCTTGTGAATGTGCTGCCGAAGCAAACGGTTCAGGAACAGGAGAGGGCTCTCGGCATCCTGTATCGCCGGGACCCCACCAAATGCTGCCAGTTGCGCAAAGTAGACCCCCTCCTCGAAGCGCTTGAGCCGTTCCAGACGTGGTTCACGGGCTTGCGGCGAGAGCAGTCCATTACCCGAAAAAATCTCAAGAAAGCGGAACTGCATCGTTTGCCAAACGGCAAATCACTGACCAAGGTAAGTCCGCTTGCAGATTGGACGTGGGGACAGGTTTGGGAATACACGGCAGCAAACAAATTGAGTTACCTGCCCCAGTACGACCAGGGTTATCTGAGTATCGGCTGCCAGCCGTGCACGGCAATTCCAGAGGATCCGAACAATCCGCGGTCCGGGCGGTGGTCCGGCCGGAAGTTGGAATGCGGGATCCACACGTTTTCTGAGCAATCGCAATGACCCACCTCGTACTCGGCTTTTTGATCGCGCTCGCCGTGGGCCTAACAGGGATCGGCGGAGGCAGTTTCACCGTTCCGGCCCTGCTGCTGATCAGCGGCTTGCCTGCGGCCGTGGCCGTGGGGACCACTTTCGTTTTCGCGGGAGTCCTGCGCCTGATTGCCGCGCCATTCTACCTGGCGACAAAGCAAGTTCACGGACGATATTTTCGATTGTTGCTGCAGGGAGCGGTGCCGGGGCTTGTTCTTGGGATGCTTGCACTGCGCATGTTTGCCAAGGGCGGGAACAATTCGGTAGTGGTCATCTTGGTGGGAGTGCTGTTGACGCTTTCTTCCGGCGCGACTTTTGTTCGCCACATGCAGTTTCCCCAGTTTGCCGCGAAAAATTCTCACTGGCTGCCCTGGCTGGCGTTCCCGATCGGACTAGAGTCTGGATTCTCATCCGCCGGCGCCGGAGCGCTAGGAACGATTCTGCTGCTGAACTATTCGGAGATGCCGCCGGCACAGGTCGTCGGGACGGATGTGCTTTTCGGTTTGGTATTGGCGGCGGTAGGAAGTGTTGTTCACTGGTCGCTGGGGTCCATCAGCACCCATGTATTGACGCAGCTTCTGGTCGGCGGCGTACCGGGAGTAATCCTTGGGTGCGTGCTCGCCCGGAAAGTGCCCGGAAATAAGCTGAAAACCGTTGTGGCACTGATCGCGCTGTGCGCCGGAGTGCAACTTGTGTGGACTGGTGTCCGGACCCTCGGGACGAAGAATGTAGTGCACGCGGCTCACGCCACCGCAGGTAAGGCCGAAAAAGTAAGGCCGTGATCTTCCGACCACTGGCGACAACCACCGCTCTCAGTGTAAATTGCTTGGTTCAGGAAGTAAGTCGACGGCTCGAATCGCCCGGGTTGCCGAAAGCAACTTGCGATTGCAGTCATGCGTCATACTTCTTGGAACCATAAAGCGAGCTGAGACGAAATTTCACTTCTCGGGGCAGACGTGACGAGTCTTCCTGCCTCGTTTAAAATGTAAACCTTATGATTACCGTACAAGAGCTTACGAAAAGTTACGCACGCAACACCGCCGTCGATCACATATCGTTTAAGGTCGAAAAGGGACAGATCGTCGGCTTTCTGGGTCCGAATGGCGCCGGCAAGACCACGACCATGCGGGTGCTGACGTGCTTTTTGCCGCCCACGTCGGGAACCGCAACCGTCGCGGGTTTTGACGTACTCGAGAAACCGCTCGAAGTAAAACGCCACATCGGCTACCTTCCCGAAACCCCACCCTTGTATTTGGAGATGCGCACCGCTGAATACCTCACTTTTGTGGGAAGAATCAAAGGTCTCAGCGGCCCGGAGTTAGCGAAGCGCGTCGATTATGTTTTGGGTCGCTGTGCCGTGGCTGACGAGAAGGATAAGGTCCTCGGAAAGCTTTCGAAGGGCTATCGTCAGCGTGTAGGGCTCGCCCAGGCCATCATCCACAATCCCGATGTGCTGATTCTCGATGAGCCGACTGCCGGGCTCGACCCGAAACAAATCAACGAAACTCGCGACCTCATTCGAAGCCTCGCGGGCGACCACACCATCATTCTGAGCACGCACATACTTCCTGAGGTCGAGCAGACCTGCCAGCAAGTGATCATCATCAATAAGGGCAAGCTTGTCGCTACCGACTCCGTCAGCAACCTGCAGAATCGCGCGCGCGGTGCAAGTTCGGTTCTCGTGGAGGTCGCCCCCCGCACAGGAGCATTGGACCAAGCCGTCGTGCAACACCGGCTCGAACAAGTTTCCGGCGTGAGCCGGGTGCTGTTCAAAGAGACTCGCGAGGACCGCTCGATTTTTGAATTGGACGGCGATCACGGGCGTAGCCTGCGCGGAGACATCGCGCGCGCCGTTGTCGAATCGGGCTGGAACCTAAATGAGCTGCGCAGCAGCGCCATCAGCCTGGAAGAGGTCTTTCTGCAGTTGACCGGCTCGGACGTTACGAACAACTCCACAAATCATGTGACGCCAGCTGAACTCGAAGCCACCGCGAGCAAGGGATAACACTTCATGCGAAACATCTGGATCATCTGCAAAAAAGAACTTCGCAGCTATTTCGTTTCACCGATCGCTTATCTTCTGCTCGCCATGTTTGCGTTTATCTTCGGTTTTTTCTTCTGGAGCGGGGTAAACGCTTTCGTTTACGTGGGCATGGAATCGCAGATGCGCGGCGATCAATTCCCGATGAACATCAATGAGTTCCTGATTCGGCCATTGATTTCAAACGCGAGCGTGATCGGGCTCTTCCTCATTCCCATGTTGACTATGCGACTTTTCGCCGAAGAAAAGCGCAGCGGAACGATTGAGCTTCTCGTCACATCGCCCATTCGCGATTTTGAGATCATCCTTGGCAAGTGGCTCGCCGCGACGATCTTGTACGCGGGAATTTTACTTGTCGGAGCTCTCAATCTTCTCTGGCTGTTCAAGTACGGCAATCCGGATTGGAAGCCATTGGCGATCGCTTATCTCGGTCTTTTGTTGCAAGCCGGAGCGCTCCTCGCGGTTGGAACCTTCATCTCCACCCTAACGCGCAACCAGATCGTCGCGGGAGGTGCGACATTTGGCATCTGCCTGCTCCTATGGGTGCTCGAGTGGGTTGGCAGTTATGAAACGGCGACATGGGCGCGCGTCTTGTCCTACATGTCGGTACTCACGCATTTCGATTCTTTCGCCAAAGGTGTGATTTATACGAAAGATGTGATTTTTTACGTCACTGTAATTTTCCTGGGGCTCTTCCTGACCGCGCGGTCCATGGAATCCCTGCGATGGAGATCGTAAATGAACGTCCAATTACTTCACGCGCGCCAGACAAAATACGCGGTCTACGCAGCGAGTTACATTATTATCGTGCTGGCGATCCTGGTGGTCGCAAACGTCCTGGCGGACCGCCACAACAAATCCTTCGATACGACTTCGAACAAACGCTACAGCCTGTCGGAGCAAACCGCGAAAATTGTCAAAGGCCTGAAGCAGCCGGCCACCATCACGTACTACGATCAGAGCACCAAGTTCGACCAAGCCAAGGATCAGCTGGAACAATACGCCAATCTTTCTCCCAAGGTGCACGTCGACTACGTCGATCCGGACAAGAAACCCGAGTTTGCTCGGGCCGCGGGCGTCAAATCCTATGGCACAACCATCGTCGCCATCGGCGACCGAAAAGAAGAAGCCAAGAGCCTGACGGAAGAAGGCATCACCGGCGCGTTCATCCGCGATTTGAAGACCAGCGTGCGAACGATCTGCTTCGTGGAAGGCAGCGGAGAACATCAGATCGAGGATTCCGATCGTAATGGCTACTCTCGCTTTAAGGAACTGCTTGGCCAGGACGATTACCAATCGAAACCCATCAATCTACTGACTAAAGCCGAAGTGCCGAGCGAATGCACCGTTGTTGTTATCGCCGGTCCCGATGCGGATTACCAGCAACCGGAAGTCGACGCCATCAAAAAATACGTCGAAGGCGGAGGTCGAGCATTCGTCATGCTCGATCCGCCCTTGAAAATGGCACGTCTCGAAATTGCCGATAACGAAGCGTTTAACAAGGTGCTGGAAAGTTGGGGCGTCACACCGCAGAACGATTTGATTCTCGACCTGAATCCCATCGGGCAGATCACCGGTCTCGGGCCGCAGGTTGCTCTCGTTACCAGCTATGATTCCCACGCCATTGTCGACGACATGAAACGTCGTGCCACCGGATTTCCTCTGGCGCGTTCGCTGGAAACCAAGAACGGGGATAAGACTTCGGTACAGAAACTCTTCAGCTCGTCGGAGTCTAGTCTTGCCACCAGCAAGCTCAATAGCCCCGCTATCGACCCGAGCGATCCGAAAAATGTCAAAGGTCCGCTGCTGATTGCCGCCGCAGGTACTTACAATACCGGCAAGGAAAATTCGCAGGGCCGCTTCGTCGTGGTGGGCAGCTCTTCCTGGGCCGCGAACTCCTTCATCACCTTCAATGGCAACCGGGACCTTGCGCTGAATGCGATCAACTGGCTCGCTTCCGACGAAGACTTGATTTCTATCCGTCCGAAAGACCGCGAGGATCGCCGCATCACTCTGACCCAGGCGCAGATGCGCTGGCTGCGAATTACCAGCCAGTTTCTTTTGCCGCTTCTTGTAGTTGTTGCAGGAGTTTCGGTATGGTGGCGGCGCCGGTAGTCAGCCCTAGGCGCCGCGCGGACGATCAGCGATCCATTTTGATTTCGAGAACATTATCATGAAACTTCGTGGACTTCTGATTGCCGCCGCGGTGCTCGCCGCTCTTCTCGGCGCGCTGTATTGGTCGAATCATCACGGTTCAAACGCAGACAGCGCCGCAAAAACCGCCGTCGATGCGCCTACGAAAATTCTTTCTCTCAGCCAGTCCGATATCACCGGCCTTACCATTCATCGCAAAACCGAACCGCCGGTCGACCTCTCCCGCAACAATTCCGGCGTTTGGCAAATTACCGTGCCAAAATCACTCGCAGCCGATCAGGACTCCGTTTCCAGCGTTCTTTCCGCGCTTTCTTCCTTGAATGCCGAGCGTCTCCTTGAGGAACAGGCGTCGGACCTTGCTTCTTACGGTCTAACGGCTCCCTCGGTCGAGATCGACGTCACATCGAAAAACAACAAAACGCAAAAGCTCCTGATCGGCGATCAGACTCCTTCAGGAAACGCGTTCTATGCCGTGCTCGCCGGCGACCATCGTCTCTTCACGGTAGCCAGTTACACCAAGTCCAGCGTCGACAAAACTGTCGACGATCTCCGCGACAAGCGCCTTCTCACAGCGGATTTTGACAAGGTCAGCCAGGTCGAACTCATCACCCAAAGACCGGAGAAAAAACAAGACGTCACCTTTGCACGCAACAAAGACGCCTGGCAAATTCTCAAACCTGCGCCGTATCGCGCTGAAAGCTACAAGGTTGAAGACTTGGTCCGCTCGCTGAAAGAAGCCAAAATGGAAGCCGGATCGGACGATTCCAAGGACGCCGCGGCGTTCAAATCCGCGGTTCCATTTGCCATCGCGAGAATCAGCGGCGCTTCCGGCATGCAGGAACTCGAAATTCGCAAAGCCAAAGACAATTACTACGCCAAGTCCACCGGGCTTCCCGGTATTTACAAAGTCCCGGCCACGCTTGCCACGAGTCTCGACAAGCCTCTCGATGACTTCCGTAACAAAAAGCTGTTCGACTTCGGCTACGAAGACCCCAACAAGTTCGAACTTCACGACGGTTCCAAATCATATGTTTTCACGCACTCCGGTTCCGACTGGTGGAGTGCTGACAGCAAGAAACTGGATGACTCTACCGTCCAGGCGCTACTTGGCAATATCCGCGACCTATCGGCGGAAAAATTCCCCGACTCCGGATTTACGGCACCTTCGCTCGAAATCATCGTGACCTCAAATGACAACAAGCGCGTGGAGCGGGTTTCAATTGCAAAGCGCGGGTCTGAATACATTGCGAAGCGGGAGAATGAGCCGGCGCTCTACGAACTTTCTTCCTCGGCGATTTCACAGTTAGAAAACTCCGCCGCGAAGGTCCAACCCGCCGCGCCGCCACCGTCTAAGTAGAGACGCCGGGTATTCCAATTTCCCTGCAACGGATCAAGAAGTCGCGGGCCGACCCTTCTTCAGAAAGTTCGCCCCGTTAGATCGGCACGCCAAAAGCGTCTACCGGTTGTTGGTCAAATCGCTCCGCTTTATTGTGTTTTCTGCGGCGGGTAGTCTTTCAAGAGCTTCTCAATAGCTTTGTCTAAGTGCTTCTGTTTCTTGGCGGGCTTGGCGTCCGCGTCGATGGTTTTGGATTCCACCCCGCGCCACACCAACTGCTGGTTCGTGGATTCATACATGTCCAGTACCAATTGCCCGGTGTGGACAGTTGTGGTTGATGCTCCAGCGGCTGCGGAATTCGCTCCGGCCGCCGACCCATAAGATGCGCCGACGTTGAAATGGCTCAATTGCTTTTGGCCGGGACGGGCGATCTGGTACGCGACAAACAAGTCCGCCTTGTCCGTTTTGGATTTTGTCAGGCCCTTTTTGGCGAGTTCCACGTCCACGGTAGCGATGAGCTGCTCTGTGGTTAGATCATCGAGGAGCTGCGCGTCCTTGATGTTCACCCATTTGTACGTCTTGAACTGATAGAAGTCAGCCTTCCTGTCAAAGGTGACGTTTACGCTTTGGGCGGAAACGTCGGCTGCTCCCCAGGCAATGAACAACGCTGTAGTCAGGAAGTACAGAAGCTTCAAGGCTCGCCCTCCGTCGCTAAACCCGCTCCACGTCGGAACTCTCAAAATATACCCGCGAGCGCAGTGGCGCGCCATCCTTAGTTCAGCGATGAGGTCTCAATAAGTTTCGATGAAATTGGAAGCGTTTTTGGATAGGATTGCTGGCCATGAATCCCAAACCGTTTTCAAGAAGAACTTTTCTGGCATTTACCGCGGTCATACCTTGGGCCTGGCGAGCTGGCGCAACAACAATTCCCATGGGCATCGAAATGTATTCGGTGCGAGAAGAGCTGAAGAAAGATCCGCAAGCAACGGTCCGGGCAATTGCCGCGCTGGGTTATCAGGGATTGGAGTTCTATGCGCCGTATTTCGAATGGAGCCATGCGCAAGCGAAGGAAATGAAGAAGTTGCTGGACGATTTGGGCATCCGTTGTTTCTCTACCCACAACGACGGGTCGTTTATGGACAAGGATCATATTCAGAATGCCATCGATCTGAATCTGAACCTAGGTAGCACATATCTCGTAATGGCCAGTTCGCGGCCAAAGCCAGGGCTGGACGGTTGGAAAGAAGTGGCGGAGGAGCTGAATTCCGCGGCGGACAGACTGGAAGGCTCGGGATTGAAGGCCGGCTATCACAATCATGAGCTGGAATTCCTCCCCGTCGACGGCGTGCGGCCGATGGAAATTCTGGCCAAGAGCACGAAACCATCCGTGATGCTCCAGCTCGATGTGGGAACCTGTCTGGCAGCGGGAGCGGACCCAGTTGCGTGGATTCGCGCAAACCCGGGAAGAATTCGATCGTTGCACTGCAAGGACTGGTCGCCGGAGGCAGGCAAGGGGTACTCGGTGCTGTTTGGCGAAGGCGTCGCCGACTGGAAAGCCATTTTCGCAGCGGCAGCAAGTGTCGGCGGAGCGGAGTACTACTTGATGGAGCAGGAAGGCAGCCGTTTTTCCGCTTTAGAAACCGCAAAGAAATGCCTGGAAGTGTATCGGGCCAAGGGCTTTTAGCTGCCCGAATGGGCGTCCTCACCGGTTCTTAGTACTCACAAAGCCACCTTATGGTTCTTGGTTCTTATCCCCGGAAGGCACAGCCGGTTACCGCCATCCGACCCTGTGCGGGTCCTTCGTTGCGATACCTCCTTGATTTTGGCCCTTGACAGGAACAGAAATGAGTATTTGAATCGTTTTAAACTAGGGGACCGAAACGACGTTTGTCAAGAACTGCCGGTTCATTGCTGGGTGCCCGTCGATCGAGGTTGGTCCTGCAAATTGGGGTGTCTTTTAAAACTGGAGTCGTAGCGGCGGAGAGTTACAGGCACGGGTGTCGCCTGTGCAAAGGAGATTGCCATGAACGCGGTCTTTTTCGGATTAAACGCCACTTCCTTGAAAAAAATCTTTGCCGGAGCTTGGTTTGCTTTTCTGCTTCTTCTGCCCGCACTGGCGCTCGGCCAAGGCTATTTTGGATCCGTCACCGGAGAATTGACCGACCCCAGCGGCGCCACTGTTGCCGGTGCCAAACTCATCCTGACCGATCAGGATAAAGGCTTTTCGTTTACCACGACGTCGGACAGTGTTGGGCGCTATCTTTTCACCCCGATTCCTCCGGGGATGTACACCATATCGGCGGAGATGAAGGGGTTCGAGAAGGCGATCCACCCCAATATCAAGGTGACGGTCAGCGAAAATACGACCGCAAATCTGACGTTACGGGTGGGCGCGGAGACGCAAACAATCTCAGTAGAGGCGAAAGAGCAGGCGTTGTCGACCGAGGATGCGGTCACCGGCCAGGTGGTCAATCGCAAGTTCATCAACGACCTGCCCTTGGTGGACCGCTACGTTCTCGACTTCGTCAGTCTGGCGCCGGGCGTCACCAACATGAGCGACTCGAACTCCGTCGGCGATACCGGTACGAACTTCGTCTCCAATGGCAGCCGCGGGGCGCAAGCTGACATTTTGATGGACGGCGCTTCGATCACCAACTTTGAGCCAAATGGCGGTGTCACCAACGTCACCTACACTCCGTCGGCAGAAGCGGTGGAAGAGTTCAAGGTCCAGCAGACGAACTTCAGCGCGGAATATGGCTTTTCCGGCGCATCGGTCGTCAATATGATCACGCGTTCCGGCGGCAATTCCTTTCATGGGAGCGCCTACGATTTCATTCGAAACACGATCACCGATGCGAACAACTGGTTCAACAATGAGGCACAAGTTCCCATTCCGCCGGTGCACCGAAACAATTACGGGGGCACTTTTGGCGGACCAATCGTCAAGAACAAACTGTTCTTCTTCTTCGATTGGGACGGCACGCGCACGTCCAATATGGGTACCTATCAGGCGGGTGTTCCGAGTGCCGCCGAACGCACCGGCGATTTCGGTGAATTGTGCGCTGACAATGGCGGGACATTCAACGGCGCCGGCCAGTGCAGTGTGGCTGCCGGGCAGCTCTGGGATCCTTATACGGGGACGTTCCAAACTCCCGCCAATGGAGCGGCGGGCGCTTATCGCAGCGGCTTCATTCCTTTCAACAATCTTGCCACTTATACCAGCCCGGGAAACCCGAACCTGAATGGGACACCCTTTCAGTTGCCGGCGACGGCGGGGAACCTGATCGATCCGGTGGCCCTCAAGATGTTGAATTTGTTCCCCATGCCGAACTTCAACAGCGGAAACTACTATGACAATTGGTTGGCCTCGGGAGCAACGCCCAGTTCCAACGACCAGTTCGACATTAAGATCGACTATCGCATCAACGAGAGAAATCTACTGAGCGTGAAGTACTCACAAGACTGGAATAGCGCAACTCCCTACAATTGCTTCAAGAACTTCACGGATCCTTGCGGAAGTGGCCAAAACGGCGGCAAGGCGCACCTTTTCGCCATAACCGATACGTACACCTTCAATCCCACACTTATCCTGACCAGCACGCTGGGGTTCACGCGCGGCTCGACGCTGATCGATGCCTACAACAAAAGCCTGAACGCGAATCCCCTGGGCGCACTTGGTTTTCCGTCCTATCTGGGGACGAATGGATTTCTGGGCGTTCCGGCCATAGGCATCAACGATTACTATTCCGCCGGTTACACCAGCATCGGACAGGATCCTTACGGCAACTACAGACAGGGTCAGGACACCGGCCAGCTGACGGAGTTGTTGACCAAGATCCACGGGACCCACGAAATGAAATTCGGATTCGAAGGACGGATACACCAGCAAAACTATATTCAGACAAATGCACCCCTCGGACTTTTCAGCTTCAACAGTTCCGGCAGCTCGCAATGCCCCACTCCGGATATCTCGGTTTGCGGTGGGGACAGCCTGGCCAGTTTCACGATGGGTCAGATCTCAACCGGCGCTCCTTACGGAAGCACCTACGAGGTCCAATTCCTGCCGGCGACGGAAAGTTTTCAGTTTGCCTGGTTCGTTCAGGACAATTGGAAAGTGAAGCCCAAGCTGACATTGAATCTGGGCCTTCGCTACGACGTATCGTCACCCCGGACCGAGCGCCACAATCGCATGAACTGGTTTGATCCCAGCGTAGTATCGCCTCTGAACGGCGGCACGATCTCCTTTCCCGACATAAACACCGGAGACACGATAACCCGCACATTGTACGGCGGCGAGGTTTTTGCCAGTTCCAATGAACGCACCAACTGGGTCACGGATTGGAAAGACATCCAGCCGCGTGTCGGCTTCTCCTATCTGTTTGGCACCAAAACCGTCATTCGCGGTGGCTATGGCATTTACTTCGATCCCACGCGCTCCGGAGCGAATGGCTTGCTGAGCTATGGCTCGCAAGGTTTCAACCAGTACACCAGCCCGGTCACCACGTATCAGAACGACGGCGCGACGCCTTACTTGCACCTTAGCAATCCTTTTCCGAACGGGCTGATCCTGCCGACAGGAAGCTCCTTGGGTTTACTGAATGACGTAGGCTATGGAGCTATCGGCCCGATTCGCAACAACTTCTATGGAAGGACTCCCTACGAGCAAAGCTGGAGTTTCGGCATCGAGCGTCAATTGAACTCGAACACCGTCTTCACCATCGATTACCTCGGAAAAAAAGGAACGCGCCTCTACTACAACGGCCTCAATACCTTGAATATTTTGGGACCACAGGTCGAGAGCATGACCCCGACGCAGATCGGCAATCTCTTAAACTATGTGCCCAATCCCTTCGCCTCGATCCTCACCGCTCCTTATTATGCCAACAGCTCTCTGACCGCGCCCACGGTCCAATACTTCCAGCTGTTGCTGCCCTATCCGCAGTTCACCGGCGTGACTACGGATGAGCCGCCGGTTGCCAACTCTATCTATCAGGCGCTGCAACTCACGCTCGAAAAACACTATTCCAACGGGTTGCAACTCTCGGCGAATTACACGTTTGCTAAATCCATCGACGATTCCTCCATCTATGATGGAAATCTCACATGGCTCGCCAATACGACAGGTTGGATGCTCGGACCCCAGGATCCCAATAAGCCGGGGCTCGATCGCAGTCTCTCTACCTTCGATATCAAGCATTTGCTGAAAATCAACTATACCTACGATCTTCCCATTGGCCGGGGTAGGGCTTTCCTCAACAACATGCCGCGTCCTTTGGAACTCCTCATTGGCGGCTGGAAAACTGCGGGAGTCTGGACCATACATGACGGCTTCCCCCTGGCCTTTACCACCTCTGGTGGTGGAACACCAATCCCAACCTATGGTCAGCAACGACCCAATATCACTGGCACGCCAAAGCGCACCGGTGGAAACGACGGGAACTGGATTAACAACTACATCGCGAACCCTGACGTTTTCCAGTTACCGGCTCCGTATACGCTGGGTAACGCGGCGCGGACCCTCTCAAGCATCCGGTCGCCCTTCTACTTTTCGACGAACCTGTCCATCGGCAAAGACTTCGCGTTATCCGAAAGATATGAAGCAATGAAGCTCGAACTGCGCCTGGAGGCAGAGAACGCCTTCAACCATCCCGTGTTCGGCACGCCAAATACCACCGTTGGGGATCCCAACTTCGGCATAATCAACTACACCACCGTCGGGCCCAGACAGTGTCAGTTGGCGCTGAAATTCTACTTCTAGACGGTTAGGACGTCCGGTTCGCTACCCTAGTGCGCTTTTGTCGGCGCGAAGCTTCGCAACCGATCCACGACTCCCTGTGGGGCCCGCTTCCGAGGCGGGCCGCTCATTCGCCTCCGGGTCAGAAGCCGTTCACTTTTTCATCATCGCCTGGCAGGCGTAAACTGGTCTTGGGAGAAACGGCCATGCCTACCAAATATTCGCTGAAGATCAACGGGCAGTCCTTCTCCGTGGGCGCCGATCCCGAAACAAGGTTGCTCTGGGTCCTTCGCGAACAACTGGACCTGACGGGCACCAAGTACGGTTGTGGCGAAGGCCAATGTGGCGCCTGTACCGTGCTGATCGACGGGCGGGCGCAGCGCTCCTGTATGACTCCGGTGTCCGCTGTTTTCTCCAAATCAATTACTACCATCGAAGGGCTTGCAAAGGGCGATCAGTTGCATCCTGTGCAGCAGGCATTTCTCGACGAAGGCGCGATGCAGTGCGCCTATTGCACCTCCGGCATGATCATGTCCGCGGTATCGCTTCTAAACAATCGAGAAAAGCCCTCCGAGGCGGAGATTCTGCAATTCATGCAGGGCAACATCTGCCGCTGCGGAACCTATCCGCGGATTGTGGCTGCCATACGAAAGGCCAGCGCTGCCGGAAGGGAGCTGGTCCGATGACGAGAAAAGCCGAATTCGTCGTGGGACTCGAACCTGAGCGCTACGAATTGCACTCGCCGCTTTCCGTCATCTTCGAAAGCGACCGCCGCGACTTCTTCAAATTCTTAGGCACTGGGATTTTTATTGCGTGCGCCTCGTCCAAGACAGCGGCCTTTCAGGAGTCCGGCAGAAGAGGCGGTAGCGAAGAAAATCTGCCTCGCGAGATCGATGCGTGGCTGCACATTGGCGAAAATGGAGAAATCACCGCGTTGACAGGAAAGGTTGAGGTAGGCCAGAACATTCGGACCTCTCTTTCCCAGGCCGTCGCCGAAGAATTGTGTGTGCCCATCGAATCTGTCCGGCTCGTGATGGGAGACACGCAGCTCGTGCCGTTCGACATGGGCACTTTCGGCAGCCGGACGACGCCGGTGATGAATCTACAATTGCGGCGCGTCTCCGCGGCCGCGCGAGACGAGTTGATCGGCATCGCAGCTAAGCACTGGAATGCCGATCCAGGACAGCTGACCGCGACGAATGGCAAAATCATCGATCCGAAAACCAATCGCTCCGCCAGTTATTCCGAACTCGTCAGAGGGAAACAGATGACGCAGCTTCTTCCCGCGGAAGATCCACTGATCCCAGCGGCGCAGTGGAAGATCGCCGGGCAGGCTGTTTCCAAAGTCGACGGCCGCGATTTTGTGACTGGGAAGCATCGCTACCCATCCGACTGCACACTGCCGAATATGCTCTACGGGAAGGTGGTGCGGCCGATTTCGTTCGGAGCCACACTGACTTCCGCCGACACTCGCGCCGCGGAACAGATGCTGGGTGTCACGGTCGTGCGTGACGGCGATTTTCTGGCTGTCGCGGCGCCGACCTCGGCCCTGGCGGAGAAAGCGGCGACCGCTATCAAGGCGGAATGGAAATCGCAGCCGCAGATTTCGAATAAGGAGCTGTTCGAATTCCTTAAGAAGAATCCGACTCCGGACGAGGAGCGGAATTCGGGTCATGAAACAGGAAATATCGAAAAGGCTTTCACTGAATCCGCAGAACGTCTGAATTCAACGTTTAATATCGCTTACATCGCGCACGCTCCGCTTGAGCCGCGCGCGGCGCTGGCGCAATGGAACGACGGTCAACTTACGGTGTGGACCGGTACACAAAGGCCCTTTGGCGTGCGCAGCGAACTCGCCACGGCATTTCATTTGCCCGAAGAAAAAGTCCGCGTGCTGATGCCCGATATGGGATCGGGCTACGGCGGAAAACATACCGCGGAAACCGCGCTGGAGGCGGCCCGGCTGGCGCGCGCAGCGAAACGCCCCGTGAAAGTGGTGTGGACCCGCGAAGAAGAGTTTACCTGGGCCTATTTTCGACCCGCTGGCGTGATCGATGTCACCAGTTCTGTATCTCCGGACGGCAAAATTAACGCGTGGGAATTCCACAACTACAATTCCGGTGGGGCAGGCATTCGCACTTACTACGATATTCCCAACCAGCGAATCCAGTTTCATCCCGTGAATTCTCCGCTTCGGCAAGGCTCTTACCGGGCGCTGGCTGCGACGGCGAATCACTTTGCTCGCGAAGTCCACATGGATGAAATCGCGGCGTCTCTCAAGATGGATCCGCTGGAGTTTCGCCTCAAGAACTTGAAAGAAGAACGGCTGCGCGCGGTGTTCGAACAAGGTGGCAAGCAGTTCGGCTGGGACAAACCACGCCCTGCGAATCGTGGATTTGGTGTGGGTGGAGGCTACGAGAAGCTCGGGTATATGGCGACGTTCGCGGAAGTCACGCTGAAACCCGAAACCCGCGAACTCAGAATTGAGCGAGTGTTGACAGCGTTTGATTGCGGCGCGATTGTCAACCCCGACGGACTGCGCAATCAGCTGATCGGCGCGAACGTCATGGGGCTTGGCGGCGCCATCTTCGAAGCGATCGAATTCGAGAACGGCCGTATCGTCAACAACGTATTTTCAAAGTATCGCGTGCCCCGTTTCCGGGACGTGCCGGCGGGTATGGACGTTCTCTTGATCGATCGCAAGGACCAGCCATCGGTTGGTGCGGGCGAAGCGCCAATTCTTGGAATCGCGCCAGCGATTGCAAATGCGATTTTCGCGCTAACGCAAATCCCGCTTCACTCGCTGCCCATGGGCCCCACACTGGCTTCCCGGGGATACAAACTGGTGTGACCGGGCTCAAACCGAGTGCCGTTGCCGCCGGGCTTCATGGCTTGCGATGCGGAGACTTCTTGTCTAACGTCCGAAGCAACAACCTAGCGCTCGGCGGAGGCTTCACTGCGTCCTTGAGGACGATCGCGTCCGCTTTGACTTCTTTGCCATAAAGCTTGGTATTGGCATCGTTGTCCGGGCGAAGCGTGGAGCCTTCGAGAGATATCCCTGCAAACGCGCCGCGTGCGCGCGAATAGCTGAGGATTTCAGCGCGCATCGTCGCGTCCGTGGCGGCAGAAGCTGTACGGCCCTTCGGTCCCGCGGCGGCGGAAGCATCCGCTCCCAACTTCACCTTGCTGGTAAGGATTCCTTTCGCGCTGCGGTCGCTCATCAGCAGGAGCACAAAATCGGTTGCTTCGCCGCCGATTTGCAAGCCGACGCTGCCGCCTTCGAGCGCCATCATGGTCGGCGCACCCCAGGGCCCTTCAAAATTGGCGCCCCCGCGGCAGGTCATGACGCCGCGGCCGTAACTGGCTCCCACGATGAAGGCCGCCTTGAGCACGGAAGGCAGCACAACCACACAATAGGCCTTGTTAAGAACGTCCTGAGGAATATCGTCCGGCACATTCAGAATTTCCGTCATCACTTGGCCGGCATTTTGCACACGATCCACTTCCTTGACGTCATCAGCCGCCAGCGAACTGGAACCCGTAAGGGCCAGGGAGAGCGCAGCGAACAGGGAAACCCAAATCTTTCTCATATAACAGCTCCTTGAAGCGATAGGTGCCGGGACCCACTGGTCATTTCGGCGGGCGGTAAAACGCTGGTGGATTATAGGATAAGCGAGATTGCAAAGGATATAAGAAAATGGCGGGCGGACCAGTACCGAGCGCAGCCAGATCCCCGCTAAATTTGATCCCGAAAGCCCCATCCCAACTGTGCCATCCGGCCCGCTGAACTGGGTATCAGTCTTACGGGAGCGCAGCTTAGCAGTTTGAAAAGAACTGGACGGGTGCGTTGGGAGTATTACCCATATCACGAAGACTCGAACGGTTCGTACCAGGATCTGTATGTGCCCCGTATTTCCGGGCTAACTTGATGGCGCTCTCGGTTCGATACGCTGTTTAGACGACGGGGGGAAGCTGGAATGGTCCTCTCCAAAACTCACTGAGGAGACCAACGTGGAAAAGCAGCAAATCAAGAGCGTGGGCGCGATCGCATTCGCAGTAGCGCTGCTGGCCGGAGCCTGCTTGTTAGGCTTTCCCGCGAAGGCCGATGTGTCCGGTGCGGAAACAACCTTCAAGGCAAAATGCGCGATGTGCCATGGGGCAGACGGCAAGGGCAAGGAAGCAATGAAGACCCGCGACCTTTCTTCGGCGGACGTTCAGAAGCAAAGTAACGCAGAACTGAGCGCCAGCATCACGAACGGAAAAGGCAAGATGCCGCCCTACAAGAATATGACACCGGATCAAGTAAAGGGCATGGTTGCCTTCATTCGCTCGCTGAAAGAGTAGCGGCGAGTGGTCGCCGCGATTATCTTCTTTGAGCGTGCCACAGCTCGTCCTTCGCGGTGGCCGTCGCGTCACAGCGGAGTAGTGGCTCGTTTCCGAGCCGCCGGTACCAGCACCTAACGAGTTATGACTGCGCAAAACACAGCGAAGGATTGGCCAAGGCTGATCTATTTCCTGAGTCAGAACACGCTCAGCCTGATTGGCGTTGGGTTGCGCTATTACCGTATGAACTATCCTGAGATTTACAACACCAAGCGCGTCCTTGTGGAGCAAGCCGCCAACACCGTGGCTGACATTTACCTGCGCAATGTATTTCCCGAGATGAAAGTGAACTGAGGCGTTCATCCGAACAATCTGGGACAAAATGATTTTCCCCGGCTGCTTCCGTTGCCACGACGGTTCGCACACCAGCGCGGACGGCCAGACCATATCCAAGGATTGTTCGGCCGGCCACAATCTCTTAGCGCTTCAGGAAGAAAAACCCAAGATTCTCACCGATCCGGGAATGCAACAGCTGACGGTCGTAAACGCCGATGCCTTCCGGGAAAACGCCCTGAATGTTGTGTGGTAGTGTTTCTTGGGAGATTGCTGCCGCCATGCCAATCCGCACGATTATTGAGCCGTTTCGCATCAAAAGCGTTGAGCCGATCCGCGGCACGACTCGTGCCGAGCGGCAAAAACTGATTCAAGATGCCGGTTACAATTTGTTTCTCGTGCCCTCGGAGGCGATTCTCATCGACCTTCTCACCGATTCCGGAACATCGGCCATGTCCACCGAGCAGTGGGCCGCGATGATGCGCGGCGACGAATCCTACGCCGGGTCGCCCAGCTTCACGCGATTCCGCAGTTCGGTGCAGGCTATTTTTGGTTTCCAGCACGTAATTCCCACGCACCAAGGCCGAGCCGCCGAGCGCATTCTCTTCAATGTGATGTGCAAGAGGGGCGACATCGTACCCAACAACACGCACTTCGACACCACGCGCGCGAATTGCGAATTTGTCGGCGCTCATGCGGTCGATATCCCGATTCCCGAAGCCAAGCAGCCGGCGCATCTTCATCCTTTCAAGGGAAATATGGACACCACGCGCCTGGCGGAATTGATCGAACGCGAGGGTGCAAAGAGAATTCCCCTAGTGATGCTGACCGTAACCAACAATTCCGGCGGCGGGCAGCCAGTTTCCCTCGCTAACATTCGCGAAGTGAAGCAAATCTGCAAAAAACACGGTATTCCGCTCTACATTGACGCCTGCCGCTATGCGGAGAACGCCTATTTCATCAAGCTGCGCGAGCCCGGCTACGCGGACAAAACGCCCCGCGAGATTGCGCGCGAAATTTTTTCCCACGCCGATGGCTGCACCATGTCCGCCAAAAAAGATGGCCTGGCAAATATCGGCGGCTTTCTTTGCACCAATGACGACATTCTCGCCCAGCAGGAAAAGGATCTTCTGATTCTCACTGAAGGGTTTCCGACCTATGGCGGCTTGGCGGGCCGCGACCTGGACGCTATCGCCGTCGGGTTGAACGAAGCGCTCGAGGAAGACTATTTGAATTACCGCATCGCCTCCACCGCGTTCCTCGGAAATCACATTTCCAGCGACGGCGTGCCCATCGTTTTGCCGCCTGGAGGCCACGCGATCTACATCGATGCGCGCGCCTCCCTGCCGCACATTCCGGTTTCGCAATTTCCAGGAGTCGCGCTGGCGGTCGAGCTGTATCTCGAAGGTGGAATCCGTTCCGTGGAAATTGGCACGCTGATGTTTGGCGAGCACGCCACCATGGACCTGGTGCGATTGGCCATTCCGCGCCGCGTTTATACGCAGAGCCATATCGAATATGTAGTGGAAGTGATTCTCGACGTGTGGCGCAGGCGAGAGACAATTTGCGGATATGAATTGGTGCATCACGCTCCTTTCTTGCGGCACTTCACGGCCCGCCTCAAGCCGGTAGCGCGCGATTGAGCGCGCGGGTATCCTTACGCGCATGGCCAATGTCACGATTGAAGCCGGCTTGAAACTGAAGTGTCCTCGCACGTCATTGGGATTTCTCACCGCACAAGTGGTCACCGGGGAGACGCCGCCTGCTTTACTGGAAGAAATGAAACTACGGGAAACGGAGATTTTGCATCTCCCCGACCCGCGGGCCCTTCTCGAATCACCGAAAATTCTGGCAACGCGGGCGGGCTACAAAGCGCTGGGAAAGGATCCTGCCCGTTATCGCGGGTCGGCGGAAGCGCTGCTGCGCCGAATCTTGAGCGGGAAGGGCTTTCCGCAAATTAATTCGGTCGTCGATATCATCAACCTGATTTCCGTTGAAAGCCGGTTGCCCATTGGACTTTACGACTTGGCGCACGTCAAAGGCGACGTCGTGTTTCGATCGGGGCGTGCTGGCGAAACCTACAAGGGCATTGGCAAATACGATTTGAATCTTGAAGGGCTGCCGGTCTTTTCCGATGGAGAAGGCCCGCACGGCAGCCCCACCAGCGATTCGGAGCGCACAATGGTCACACCGTCGACGCGGCGCGTTGCCGCGATTCTGGTCTCGTTCGGCGGAGCGGAGGGATTGGAGTCCTCCGGCCAGCGGATGAGTGCCCTGTTGCAAAAGTATGCGGAAGCGAACGAGGTTCAGTTTCAAGTCCGTTGGTGACTCACTCGATCACCACAGTTTTGCAAAACCGGTCTTCGGAGGCGAGCCGTTGTAAGATGAACTCCTCGCCATGCCCAGCATCTACGGCCTGAAGCCCAGGTTTCAAAATCTTCTCCGTCCGCTCACAAACGCGTTGACACGGGCGGGCATTTCCGCCAACCAAGTCACGCTTTCCGCGATGGTCATTTCTTTAGCTGCCGGCGCTGTTATTTTTTACTCGCGCTCGCAGCGAGCACTTCTCCTTCTCCCGATCGTCCTGTTCGTCCGTATGGCACTAAATGCCATCGACGGCATGCTGGCCCGCGAACACAATCAGAAAACCGCGCTTGGCGCCATCCTGAACGAACTCGGCGATGTCGTTTCCGATTCCGCGCTTTATCTGCCTCTGGCGATTATTCGAGGTTTCGACTCGGTTCTTGTCATCTTGATCGTCCTCTGCGCCGCATTCACGGAAATGACCGGCGTCATCGGCGTGCAGATTGGGGCTTCGCGCCGCTACGACGGGCCTATGGGGAAAAGCGATCGCGCTTTTGTGTTCGGCGTATTGGGATTGCTTCTCGGGCTGAACTTGCCTATCGTTCCGATAGTCCGTTACGTTCTCTGGCTGGTGCTTTTCTTGCTGCTCCTTACCATCGCAAATCGTGCGCACAGGGCGCTCGCCGAGGTCCGAGGTTCTGCCGCTCGATGAACAATCACATTCATCCAATCGCCAGTCTTCTGGCCGCAATCGGCCGAGGAATCAGTGGCGTTCAGGTGCGGTGGGCCGGATGCGAACCGGACGAGCGGCAGCGCGTTTACTTCGCCAATCACAGCAGCCATCTCGATTTTGTGGTCCTGTGGTCGGCACTGCCTTCGGAAATTCGCGCAAAGACTCGCCCGATCGCCGCGAAGGACTATTGGGAACGGACGCCACTTCGTCGCTATCTAGCTAACAACGTTTTTCATGCGGTGTTCCTCGATCGTGGCTCCTCCGGCAAAACAAAAAATCCGGACGAACCCCATTTTGTAGGCCGACATTTAATCGACGAAATGGCGGACGCGCTCGGCACGGAACATTCACTGATTCTTTTCCCGGAAGGCACTCGCGGCACGGGAGAAAAGGTGGGCCCGTTTCGTTCTGGCCTGTATCATCTTGGTTTGCGGCGTCCTGATGTGGGGTTGGTTCCCGCTTATCTGGAAAATCTGAATCGCATTTTGCCTAAAGGGGAATTTTTACCTGTGCCGATGCTGAGCCTTCTGACATTTGGCAAGCCTTTGCAAGTGGAACCCGAAGAGCACAGGGACGCGTTCCTCGAACGCGCGCGAGAAGCGGTTGCCAGCCTGCGCCGGATTGGATCCGCCTGATGTTTGAAGCTCTGCACGATGCCAAGCTCGACTGGCTCTATGGTGGCGTGCTTGTCCTTCTGTTGATTTCCACCTTAATCGGTAGGGTCCTGAAAAGCCGGTATAAGAGCGACCCGGGCCGCACGACTATCGACAATCTGAACGCCCGTATCCGTGCGTGGTGGAAGATGTGCGCCATCTTTGCAGTGGCCGTTGTGAGCGGGCGCATCGGCTCTCTCATTCTCTTCGGAATCATTTCCTTCCTTGCGATGCGCGAATACATGACCCTCGTGCCCACGCGTCGCGGCGATCATCGCACGCTCTTCTGGAGCTTTTTCGTCATCATGCCGCTGCAGTATTACCTTATCGGCGTTCAGTGGTATGGCTTGTTCGCCGTCATGATTCCGGTGCTTGCCTGTGTTTATATTCCCCCAAGCATTGCCATCGCGGGAGACACGGAACACTTTCTCGAGCGTGCTTCCAAGGTGCAATTTGGAATTATGGTGTGCGTGTATTCGCTAAGCCACGCCCCGGCGCTGCTTCTGCTGCAGATTCCGGGATTCGAAGGCCACGACGCACGCCTGCTTCTTTATCTTGTGATCGTGGATCAGATGAGCGACGTTCTGCAGTACGTCTGGGGCAAACTCGTCGGCAGACGCAAAATTGCCTGGCGCGTCAGTCCAAACAAAACGTGGGAAGGCTTCCTTGGCGGAGCCCTGAGCGCGACCGCGCTAGGCACGGCGTTGTGGTGGGCCACGCCATTTACGCCGCTAGAGTCCGCGGGCATGTCGCTGATGATTTGTATCCTGGGTTTTAACGGTGGCCTTGTGATGAGCGCCATCAAGCGCGACATCGGCATCAAGGATTTCGGCGTCGTGATCGAGGGTCACGGCGGCATCCTCGATCGCATCGACTCGCTTTGTTTCGCCGCGCCGATCTTCTTCCACTTGGTTCGCTATTATTTCGTCCCGTAATCCCGAAACAGCCTTTAAGCAATGCGCGCCATCAGCGCGTGGCCTGCTCCAGTTCGGAAGGCTCGACCAGCCGCGATTTCAGGAATCCTCGTGAAGCCAGCAATTCCGCGTTGAGCAGCGCCGCGCCCGCCGCACCGCGCATCAGGTTGTGCGAAAGAAGCGCGAGTTTCACATCCAGCAACGGGCATTGGCGGACGCGGCCGACAACCGCTGCCATTCCATGTCCAGTATTCACGTCTTTTCTGGGTTGCGGCCGGTCCTCACCGTCGTGCACGACGACGGGCCGCTTTATTGCCGTTGGCAATTCTTGCAGCTCTTCGGAGACCTCGAAGGTGCGAAGCGCCTCGCGCACTTCCTCGATCGTCGCGGTCTTTTTTAACCGTACTGAAACGCACTCGAGATGGCCGTCCACCACCGGCACGCGGTTGCAATGCGCGCTAATTCCCAGCCCCGCCTCGATGAACCGCCGGCCGTCCCACTTACCCAACAGCTTCTGCGGTTCGGCCTCTATCTTTTCTTCTTCGCCGCTAATAAATGGAACCACATTGGCCAGAGCATCCATCGAAGGAACTCCGGGATAGCCTGCGCCCGATACAGCTTGCATCGTCACAACAAAAAGCTTCTCCAGCCCGAACGCATCCACCAGAGGCTTTAGCACCAGCACCAGGCCCGCTGTCGAACAGTTCGGATTCGTAACGATAAAGCCGGAATCGTATCCACGGTTTTTCTGTTGTACCGGTATACAGTCCACATGCGCGGCATTCACTTCCGGAATCAATAACGGCACATCCGCGTCCATGCGATGATTCCTTGCGTTGCTGACCACCGGATACCCCGCATGCGCAAATCGCTCTTCGGCCTGACCTGCCACTGACGAATCCAGCGCCGAAAAGACAAAATCGCAATCCAGGCTGGGATCGAGGTCTCTCACCACGAGCCCGCGCGCGCGTTCCGGCACCGACCCTTCCAAATGCCAGTGCGTAGCATCCGTATACGTCTTACCGGTCGATCGCTCGGAGGCCGCGACCGCCGTCAGTTCAAACCACGGATGATCCGCGAGAAGTTTCACGATACGCTGCCCGACCATTCCTGTAGCGCCCAAAACGCCCGCGCGCCATTTTTTTGCATTTGCCCGAGCGTTCATTCCCATCCTCCGTTTTCCTTGGCGCTGATGCGGGTGCCGCGACCCTGTGGCTTGAAAGTGTTCCTGACCCACACGGTCATCTCCGTTTGCGCGGCCAGCGGCAGGACGTGCGGGTGCAGTACCTTCGCGCCGTTTGCCGCCAGCGCCTGGGCCTCGTCGTAACTCAATTCATGCAGTAATTGTGCTTCCGCCGATTCATTTGGGTTCGCCGTGTAAATCCCGTCAACGTCCGTCCAGATCACCAGCTCGACTGCGTCCACAACATGCGCAATCAGCGCGCCGGAAAAATCGGAACTGTTGCGTCCTAACGTTGTGATGCGTCCATCCTGCGTTGCGCCGATAAAGCCGGTCACGACCGGAACGATGCCCGCCTCGAGCAAGGGCAATAGGATCTCCCGGCCGCGACGGCGCGTGTGCTCGAGATGCGGCTTGGCCTCACGGAAATTGTCGCACGTCAGCACGAAATCCGAAGAGGCTACCGGCACGGCGTCAGCGCCGATTTTGCAGAGCGCTGCAGCAAGTAATCGCGCCGCGTACCGTTCCCCAAACGAAGCCAGCCAGTCCAGCGTAGCGCCGTTCGTTTCTACGTGTCCGCTCAGTGGAGCTTCGTGCAAGAGGTCTTCGGTCAAAAGCTCCAGCTCCTGTTCCAGTCGCTCGTGTTCCGCGGGCTCAAGGCACAAATCTTCCAGCGTGGCCAGATGTTGCTCCGCGATGGACTCCGCTTCCTTCCGCGCGTGCAGGCTTCGCCCTTCGCTAAGCAATTGTCCCACGCGCAACAGCCGGTCGGTCACGCCCTTCATCGCCGAGACAACCGCGACGACGGGCCGCGTCTGCCACTCCTCGTGTACAAGCCGCGCTGCGTTCAGCAAGCGTTCGGCTCCAAGCAACGAGCTCCCGCCAAACTTAAAGGCAATGACGTTCTCTTGTAAAGGATGCTCGGGCCCAAGCGCAAGCACGCTCTCCAAGCTCGGGCCGCTTTCGCAAGGTCCTAACTCACCTTCCGCGTTGCCGCTGATTTCCTGCTGTTCGGGACTCATGGGTACCGCTCCTTGTTTTTCCGCCGGAGCGTTTCTGGAGGGGGTTTAGACTAAGAAACCCACCACCAGGTCGCTTCTGGCGGTGGGTTTGGAAACTTTCTCTAGCTGGCTAGCCGTTTCTCCCCGCGCCCGAAGCGATGATAGTGCGCTTAATAATAATGGTGGTAGTCGACGTCGAGGTGAACATCGACGGGGAGAACATTCGCTTGGTGGCGCTAGCCAACATAAGCAGAGGATAACATGCTCGGCAGGATTTCCAATTAAAATTTCGCGAATGCTGAGTGTCAACTGCAAAGGCGAACAACTGGCGAAAATGCCCTAAACTCGCTCTTCGAAGAGCAAGCTCGAACAAGTCAGGCCGGCTTCGGCCTTCTGCAGCTCGCTGATATCCAAGGAAACCACCTTGAATCCGCTGGCCTCAAGAGTGGCGCGCGTTTTCGGAAAGGAGACTGGAAACACCACTGAATCGCCAATGGCCAAAGCGTTCCCTGCGTGCGGCTCGCCGGGATCGACGTCTACCCACGCGAATCCTTCGATACGTTTCCAGTCAAACCAAGAGCGGTTCGCCAACAGCGCGTTTTGCCCGAGGGCAGTAACCGCGGATTTCAGGTGCAGGCAGCCGGCCACCGGTACCGCGGTTACCTCGTAGCCGTAATGATCGAGAATCACGGCTAGTTGGCGAATGCCCTCCGGGTTGGAACGGGCCGCGAGTCCCACGAAAACTTTTCTCCCGACGAGAAGCACGTCGCCGCCTTCCAACGTTCCCGGCAACTTGACGTGAGCGAGCCTGCGATATTTTTCCAGTGCTGCCGCAATCGTTGGTAGCTCCTTTCTTCTCGATCCGGTACCCATCGGACAAATCACGGCGACTTCATCGAGCACAATTGCGGTATCCTCCACAAACATCGAGTCCGCCAGCTGCGGTTCCTCGGGCAGGGAAATGACGTGAGCTCCAAGTTTGGCCAGCAGCGTTTCGTAAGCCTGATGTTGTTCGCATGCTTTCGCCAGGTCGATGGGCTTTCGATCGATGAAACTCAACTCGCACTGCGCGAGCGCGGGACTTGCCTTTCGGGTGATTGCCGCCAGCATTTCTTGAATCTATCAGAGAATCGAAACATTAAGCATTAGGCGGTCACACGAGCATTCGTTCCCGTTGTCGCTTTTCTCGATTCTCGATAAACTCGCAGCATCGTTCCGGAAGCAAAAGCAAAAGGAGTTCCCGTCCATGTCTGACGTCGTGCGCAAAGTGATCGCTGTTTCGATCGTAATTATCGGCGCGGCGCTCTTGTGGATCGTCGGGCGAGGTCGCAACGACGCGCACGATGCAAAGAATGAAATGGCCGGTGCGATTGCTTCGGCGCACGAGCAAGTAACGTCAGGCGATCCGCGGCTGAAAGGCGCATACCGCTTCGAGCGTGGCGGCTGGGTCTTCGTTCATCTCGAAGGCGATCCTTCGACAATCGGCTTTCAGCATGGCTATCTCCTCGCCAAAGAAATTGAAGACGCGTTTCCCGCTGTGTCCGCGGGCATGATGCATTCCACCAAACGCGAGTGGCCTTTTTTTCGCGAAGTTGCCCGCGAAAAGCTTTGGCCGAAGCTCGATCCCGAATATCAGCAAGAGCTTCAGGGCATCACGGAAGGGCTGAATGCGCGCACAAGATCCGAGTTGGACGTCTATGACATCGTCGCCCTCAATTCCTTCGAGGAAGTTCCGGATTATTACGTGCCCTGGCTGGACAAGCAGGAAAAAAGAATCATTGCGCCGAAATTAAAGAGCCCCGGAAACTGCAGCGCCTTCGTGGCTACCGGAAGCTGGACCAAAGACGGTCAGATCGTCATTGCGCACAGCAATTGGACCAGCTACGTGAACGGCGAACGCTGGCGCATCATTTTTGATATTCAGCCGGCGCATGGCTATCGCATTCTGATGGACGGTTTTCCCGGTGTGATCGCCAGCGACGACGATTTTGGCATCAACAGCGATGGATTGATGATTACCGAGACCACCATCAGTCAGTTCGAAGGCTGGGATCCCAACGGCAAGCCCGAATTCATGCGCGCTCGGAAAGCTTTGCAGTACGCCGGTTCCATCGATGAGTACGCGCGCATCATGCTCGACGGCAACAACGGCGGCTACGCCAATGACTGGCTGCTCGGTGATCGAAAGACGGGAGAGATTGCCCAATTCGAACTCGGCTTGAAAGCATACAAATTGTGGCGCACGAAGGACGGCGTATTTTCCGGCTCCAACTGGGCACGCGATCCCAAGGTTCTCAAACTCGACGCGCCGCAATTTGATCCCAAGAACATGGAGACGTCGCCCAATGCGCGCCGCGTTCGCTGGGACCAACTCCTGAACGAAAACAAAGGCAAGATCGATGTCGCGCTTGCGCAGCAAATGTTGGGCGACCACGTGGACACCTACGCGAATAAAACAGAAGCAAACGAGCGCACGCTCTGCGGCCACGTTGACACCGTCGAGCGCGGTATTTCCATCTGGGGCTGGGGACCGTTTTATCCTGGCGGAGCAGTGCAAGGCAAGGCGACGGATTCAAGTATGACTAAGAATATGCGACTGGTCGCCCGTTTAGGCCATCCCTGCGGCGATGATTTTCATGCCAAGCCCTTCCTCGATTCTCACCCCGAGTTTGCCTGGCAGGCGCCGTACCTCCGCGATATGAATGCCGGTCCATGGTCGTTTTTTCAAGCTGGCGAAGCTCGTCTGGCGGCGAAATAGCCCACGGAAGGTATTGCTATCGCCTCAGGTTTCCGCAAGCCTGCGCAAGCTTTGCTTTTTGCAGATTCGCTTGTTCTGAGGCATTTTCCGGCAAACAATAGCGATACGCGGCATAGGTTTTTTCAAACGCGGCATCCCACGAAATGCCCCCCATTCTCTCGCGCGCCGCCTTTCCCAACCGTCTTAATAATTCCTTGTTATGTGCCAAGTCGACGACCCGCGAAATAAATTCTGAATCCAGCTCTGCCACGTAGCCTGTCTCTCCATGCGCGACTAGATGACGCGGCCCGCCTTCATTCGTAACTACCGCGGGAACTCCGGATGCCGCGGCTTCCTGCACTACATTTCCATAGGTGTCTGTCCGCGAAGGAAACACAAACAAGTTCATGTTGGCATACGCACGCGCCAGTTCTTCGCCGCGCAACACGCCAGTAAACTCCCCATGCTTCAAACGACGTTTCAACCACCCGACTTCGCTGCCGTCACCCACAATCACGATTCGAAAGTTCCTCAGGCCACTTTCCAGCAAAGCCTGGTCCATTTTGCGCAGCAGGCGGACGCCTTTTTCGGGCGTAACTCGGCCGACAAATCCCAAACGAAGTATTCCGTCTTTCACCGTCCGATGGTTCGGGTTGAACTGCTCCGTGTCTACCCCTCGCGGCATCAGAAACGAAGGCTTCCCCAGTTGCTTCTCGAGCCAAGCGACTTGTGGCGGTGTCGGCGCCAGCGTCGCGTTTGCGAATCCGTAGAACCACAGCAGGATCCGAAGCCCGCGCTCCTGCGACCACGCGACGGTGGGCCGCGTTACATTCGATGGCAGGAAATCGATCAACCGCTGCAAACGACGCGCCACAAATTGATGAAAATTCGTGTGCCACGAAGCCACCAGCGGGATTTTCAGTTTGTGCGAAAGATATACGCCAAGCTCCCCTAACTCGCCGGGACTCGTTATATGGATGACGTCGGGTTGAAATGCCAGAACTTCCTCGCGAATCTGGTTGCAATACCGGCAAAACGCGAAATCGAACTCCAGGTCGCATTCAATTCCCACGCTCAACCAGGAACGTTTCAACTCGACTTGCCGGACGTTGCCTTCCACGTGAGTTCCCGGCAACTTGCCGCCGTGAATCGCGAGCAGCGGAAGATTGTGCCGCTTCGCATACGCCACCAGTTGCCGCGCCGTCAGCGCCACGCCATTAATTTCGTGGAAGGTCTCGCAAAACAACGCCACCCGCGGATGGAAGGACATATCCCTCCTTCGTCCGCAGCCTAAAAAGGAGGGCATTACAGCCCTGTGACAGAAACGTCAAGATTGATCGTGGCTTGCGCAAACAAGCACGCTCAGTTGACGGAAGTCTTGGCTCTTTAGTGTCCGGCGCTTTCCGGCACAACGGACACTTCAACACTCGATGGGTGATCGGCCGAGCGGTAGATACGCTGGTTCGCCTTCTGGTAGTCCGATTCCTTTGCCTCAAAAATGTTCGGCACAAATTTTTGTGGATTGCGGTCGTAGAGCGGAAACCACGTGCTTTGCACCTGCACCATGATGCGATGGCCCCTTTTAAAGACGTGATCGGCAGTGTGCAGGCTGAAGGTGAACGGGATAATCTCTCCGGTCACGAGTGGCTCCGGCTTCTCGTAGGATTTCCAATAGCGTCCACGGAAAATCTCGTCTGCAATCATCAATTCATAGCCGGAGAGTTTCCAGTCGGATTCCATCTTTTGCGGATACACGTCAATGAGCTTCACCACCCAATCGCTGTCTGTGCCGGTGGTCGAGGCAAACAGCTTGGCGGTCACCTGGCCGGCGATGGTGACGTCTTCCTGTAACTCATCGGTTTGCCAGGTCAGCACGTCCGGCCGGTTGTCCACGAACCGCTGGTCCTGCACCAGCCACGTATACCATGAGCCGGGATGGTCATTCGGGTACGTCATATCCACGGGCCGGTGACGATAGGGAACTGGATGAGCGGGATCGCTTATGTAAGAGTCAAACGCTTCGCCGCTTTTTGTCGTCGGCGCGTCAAACGAAAGCTTTCCGTCTGCGCCAAAATACAAATTCTTTTTCCGTGCCTCTTTCGGCGGCCACGCGTCAAATTGCGTCCAGGTGTCGCTACCGGTTTGGAACAGGAGCGCCTCTTTCAATGGCAATGCTCCTTTGTCATGCAGCCAGTAGGCGAACCACGGCGCCTCCACTTTCTGGCGGAAATACTGGGATGTATTCGAGCCGAAAGGAATTTCGCCAAGCGTATCGCCCGAACTGCGCGCCCAGCCGCCGTGATTCCACGGACCGACCACGAGATAATTTAGATGGTTCGGATCGTCCTTCTCCAAATTCTCGTACGTGCGCATCGGGCCATAAAAATCTTCCTGATCCCACCAACCCGCCACGTTCAAGTTGGGCACCGTCGGTTTCTTCAAGGCAGATTCAACCGCATGGCTTTGCCAAAAGCTGTCATACGAGGGATGATTCACGAAGTTATTCCACGTGGGAATTTTCCCATGGAAGTAGCGCTCATTGGCGTTAGAGAGCACGCCCAGCCGCAGAAACCAGTCGTACAAATCGAAGGCGTTAAACTCAAAACTGTAATTCTCGCTCGAAGTTTCCATCAATGCCGAATATTCGAAACCATAGCTCAGCCGAAATGCCCCGTTATGAAAGAAATCGTCGCCCATCCAGGCGTCGCCCATGCATGCCTGTTCCGAAACCGCTTTGAGCGCGGGATGTGCATTCACCATGGCCATCACAGTCAGAAACCCGCCGTAGGAAATTCCCCAAACGCCCACGCGTCCGTTATTCTTCGGGACGTTTTTCACCAGCCAATCGATGGTGTCGTACGTATCTGTGCTCTCATCCACGCCGTTCGCGTCGTTCGGATCGTGCAACGGCCGGTTCATCGCAAATTTTCCTTCCGAACCATAGCGCCCGCGTATGTCCTGGTAGACAAAAATATAGCCGTCGGCGTAAAGGTCCTGCGCCCCGAAGAGATGGCCGCTATAACCCTGCGGTCCACCGGAGATGCCATACGGCGTTCGTTCCATTAGCAGAGGAAGAGGTTCCTGCGCGTCGCGAGGGGTGTAAATTTCCGTGTGCAGCTTGACGCCATCCCGCATCGGGATCATCACTTCTTTCTTCTCAAATAGTTTCGGCAAGTCCGGCCGCGCCGGCTTCTGATCCTGCGCCTGCGCCCCAACCACGAAGACCAGCGCGCAAACCACAACGCACATGGTGTTTCCCAATGATCTCATTCGGTCCTTCACGCCACCCTCACTCATTTTCAGACGCATATAAAAAATCGCCGTGAGCATACCACACCAGCTAGCGTGTCTCCCCACCGGAGCCGGTCTCTGCTGTCCTCACCCTGCACAGAATGCGTGAGGCAATATCAGAATGCAATCGATGGAAAAGCCAATGTTTGCTGTTGTTCTTGCGGTGGCTTCCGCTTTGTAGCGGCTAACTTCCGGCCCACCGCATCAAGGAGTGAATCCACCTGCTAGCCAAGCTGCGCATTCCGGACCGGCGCCGGCGAGGACGCTCTTGTACCAGAACACCCGGTACGGTTTTCGCCTCTCCCTTCCCGAAAGCTCGGAGAGGCTACTCTATCGTCGTCAGGAGCTCGAATGGCCGTATTCTCGACTCTAATCCGGAAAAAAATGAACAAGGGCCGTTGATTTCCATCCGCCACCCGCTTTGGACGAAACAGAATCCGCGACCAAGACATTCCGATTATGGTTTTCGCACTGGCCTAGTGGCAGCTCATCGAAGCAGACGAGATACTCCAGCACAAGCCCCTTCAGGCGCTTTGATCAGAGAGGCGTAGTGGCGGGACTTACGACCCGTGCCACTTCTTGCATTGCTTTTTCCTTCTGTTGGCCGCCTGCCGCCGCCTCTGCTAAAATAACAGTTAGTAGACCGCACCTGTAACCGATGAAGAAAGGGATTCGTCCGGGCTGCTGGTTGTTTCAGCAGCTATTTTTGTCTCAAGACGCTTCTACGCACATGACTCAAGACATTCGCAATATCGCCATCATCGCCCACGTCGACCACGGCAAAACCACGCTGGTCGACACCATGCTCCGCCAAAGCGGCATTTTCCGCGCCAATCAAGCCGTCGTCGAACGCGTGATGGACTCCAACGACTTGGAGCGCGAGCGCGGCATCACGATTCTCGCCAAAAACACGGCTTTGTTCTTCCGCGATACCAAGATCAACATTGTCGATACTCCGGGCCACAGCGATTTCGGCGGCGAAGTGGAACGCGCCCTTCGTATGGTCGACGGCGTTGTGCTTCTCGTCGACGCCAGTGAAGGACCGCTTCCGCAGACTCGCTACGTGCTCCAAAAGGCGCTTGCCGCCAAACTTCCGCCTGTCGTCGTCCTCAACAAAATCGACCGCCCGGACGCGCGGCCCGAAGAAGTCTTGAACGAAATTTACGATCTTTTTATCGACCTCGACGCCACGGAAGATCAACTCGATTTTCCGATCATTTATACAAACGCACGCGCTGGCATCGCCCATCGCAAGGTAGGTGACGAATCGCAAGATCTTCTTCCCCTTTTCGAAGCGATCGTGAATAAAATTCCGCGCCCCACAGGCGATCCGGCAGGCGTTCTCCAGCTCCAGGTCACCAATCTTGATTATTCCGACTTCTTGGGACGCTTGGCGATCTGCCGCGTTTTTAACGGCACTCTGAATCGCGGAGAAGAAGTCGGTATCAGCAAATTGGACGGCAAGCTCCTGTCCACCAAGATCACCAAGCTCTACACTTTTCGCGGCTTGGAACGCGATGAAGCCGACACCGTGGTTGCCGGTGATATCGTGGCGATTGCGGGAGTCGAGGGCATTCAGATCGGCGAAAGCATCACCTCGCTCGAAAATCCCGCGCCGCTCGAGCCACTAACCATCGACGAACCGACTCTCGCTATGATTTTCTCCGTCAATTCCGGCCCGCTCTGCGGCCGTGAAGGCAATTACCTGACTTCGCGCGACCTCCGCGACCGCCTGGCCAAGGAACTGCTAACCAACGTTTCCATCCGCGTCGAAGACACCGAAACGCCCGAATCTTTCCGCGTTCTCGGCCGCGGTGAATTGCAGCTCGCTATTTTGATCGAAACCATGCGCCGCGAGGGCTTCGAGCTGATGGTCGGCAAGCCTGAAATCGTCGTTCGCACCGAAAACGGCAAGAAACTCGAGCCCGTCGAGCGCCTGGTCATCGATATTCCGGAGAATTTCATCGGCATCATCATGGAAACCATCGGCAGCCGTCGCGGCGAAATGATCAAGATGAGCAATCACGGCTCCGGGCGCGTTCGCCTAGACTTCAAGATTCCTTCGCGCGGCTTGATCGGCTTGCGCAGCCAGTTGCTCACAGACACGCGCGGCACCGCGCTCATTCATTCCATCTTCGACGGCTGGACGGAATATGGCGGCGATATGGCTCTCCGTCCCACGGGCGCGCTCGTGGCGGATCGTCCCGGAGTTTCCACTGCCTATGCGCTCTGGGGATTGCAGGAACGCGGCGAGCTCTTCATCGGCCCCACAATTGAAGTTTACGAAGGTATGGTAGTCGGCGAAAACTCCCGTGAGCAAGACATGGAGGTGAACGTCACAAAGGAGAAGAAGCTCACCAACATGCGTTCTTCCTCTGCCGACGAGGCCATCCGCTTGATTCCCCACCGCCAGCTCAGCCTGGAACAGGCTATCGAATTCATCGCCGATGACGAGCTTGTCGAAATCACGCCCAAGTCCATCCGGCTGCGCAAGAAAGTTCTGCAGTTCAACAAACGCCCCCGCCGCTGGCAGGAAATCCGCGCCAGTCAGGAAGCGGCTAGCTGACGATGGACTCCGCTGGGCCCTTGGCCGATGCGCTTCACTCCACAGTTCTGGGTATTTCCTCTGTGGCTTGATTTGATGTAAAGTAAGCCACTAAACAGTTTCCACCTACAGGGTTACAAGTCGATCTGGGTGTCTCGCCAGTTTAGAAAGCTAAAACCGCCGGGTGGGGGACGGTAAAACGTGAATTTGTCGAATCCGGTCTCATCAAATGGTCACTCGTTAGCCACGATTTCCGCGTCTGCTACCGCATTGCCTCCCTACCTCATCACCCGCGATGACGTGAAGTACTACATGGGCCGGGTTTTCGATATTCCCGACCGCCGCGTGGAAGCCATGATGGCGATCGTCGATAACGCCCAGGTGCACCAGCGCCACGCCATCTTCCCGATTGATTACACCATTGAACCAAGAGCGCTGAGCCAGACCAATAACGAATACATCGAACATGCCATAAAGCTTGGCCAGGAAGCGGCCGAAAAGTGCCTGGCAAAGGCCGCCCTCCGCCCCGAGGACATTGACCTGATCATTACCGTCTCCTGTACTGGTTTCATGATTCCCTCGCTTGATGCGCACCTCATCAAATTGATGGGCTTTCGCTCCGATGTACGCCGCATGCCGTTCACCGAACTTGGTTGCGCCGCGGGGGCCATGGCCATCTCCCGCGCCGCGGACTACATCAAGTCTTATCCCGAAGCGAATGTGTTGATTATCGCGGTCGAGTTGCCGTCGCTTACCTTCCAACGCAAGGATATTTCCCAAGCGAATCTGATTTCGTCCATCCTGTTCGGCGACGGCGCCGCGGCCGTTGTGGTCACGGGAAAGGACCAGCCAGGGCCCCGTGTTCTTGTTACAGAGACGTATACGTTCCCCGATTCACTGGGAGCCATGGGTTTCGACCTGCGCGATTCGGGTTTTCACATCCTGCTGGCGAAAGATGTCCCTGAAATGATCGGCGCAGAAATCAAAGGCCTGGTCTACGGATTCCTTGAGCGGCATGGCAAAACCCGTCAGGACATCAAGGGCTGGATTCTTCATCCCGGCGGCGCGCGCCTACTTGGAAATGTCGAGCAGCAGCTAGGCCTTTGCAAGTGCGATACGCAGCCTTCCTGGGATATCCTCGCCAACGTCGGCAACCTTTCCAGCGCCACCATTCTCTTTATTCTTCAAGAGTGGCTCGAAAAGCGCCCCCTCAAGGCCGGCGAACACGCGATGGCTGCCGCCTTCGGTCCGGGCTTCAGCGCGGAGTTTCTGTTGCTGCAATGGAATTAAGCGTCAAAGCTTACCTGGGCCTTGTCTTTGTCGTAGCCCTCCTGCGCCTTTACGAACTACAGATTTCCAAACGCCACCAGCGCGAGATGGTTGCCCATGGCGCTTCGAAGGTTGTCGATCCCATCTTTCGCACCATGGTGTTACTTCACACCGGCGTTTTGATCGGCGCCGCGCTCGAAGTTGTGTTTCTACATCGCCCATTCTATCCGGTCTTCGCGGCGATCTGCTTGGTTCTCTTTCTTGCTGCCAACGTGGTTCGCTGGTGGGTCATTCGGACACTCGGTGAACATTGGAACGTCGAAGTCATGAACTCCACCGGTATGGGAGTGATCACCAGCGGTCCTTTCCGTTACGTCCGTCACCCGAATTACGCCGCCGTTTTTGTCGAAATGCTGGCTCTTCCGCTCATGCATTGTGCGTGGATTACCGCCGGCATTGGCACCGCCGCTCATGCACTTGTTCTTTCGCGCCGAATCAACACCGAAGAGCGCGTCCTGTTTTCGGATGCGCGCTACCGGGAGGCCATGTACGGGAAGCCCCGTTTCCTTCCCGGACTCTTTTAGACTAGGTGAATCATGCGTTTTGCATCGTACCTGCGGCTCGCCGTCGTCGCAGCCTTGGCTCTCAGCCTGTACCAACCGGCTTCCGCTCAATCGCGGGGTCCGGCGTTCTCATCCGACCCTGAGCTCGAAAAGGGATATCGCCTTCTCTACGAACAGCAGTTTCTTCCCGCGCGTGAGGTCTTCGAGACTTGGGCGGAGCAGAATCCCGAGGAGCCATTTGGCCAGGTCTCTGTCGCCGCCACCTATCTCTTCGAGGAGTTCTTTCTCCAACACATTTTGACAAGCGAGTACTTCCTGGACGACAAGCGGTTCCTCGGCGGCATCACTGGTACTCCGAACCCTGCCCGCGTTAAGAACTTTGAAGACTCCTGCGGAAAGGCCAGAATCATTGCCACGCGCCATTTGAAGAGTCGGCCGCGCGACCCCGAAGCACTCTATGCGCTGACGCTTTGCTCCGGCATGCAGTCCGATGCCGACAGCATGCTCCTCAAAAAACACCTTGACGCCTTGAAACATCTGAAAGAGGCCAACGCCAATGCGGCGTTGCTCCTCCGCGATCACCCCGACGCCTACGATGCCTATGTCGCGCCCGGAGTCGCTTACTACGTGATTGGTTCGCTTTCCTCCTCCGCCCGTTTCGTGTTGTGGTTCGGCGGAGTCCATGGGGATAAGGAACTCGGCATGTCCGAGGTGCAGAAAACCGCGGACGACGGTCGCTACCTGAAGCCGTTCGCCCAGATTCTTCTCGCTCTCTCCGCGCGGCGCGAAAAGAAAGACGTCTTGGCGCAGAAAAATCTGAAGGAATTGACGGAAGAATTTCCCGGCAATGCAGTCTATGACACGGAATACGCCAAGGCCCTGGGCCGCCCGATCCCAGCAACCATAGCACCCGCCAACTGAAGCGCCCCGTGTTGAATCTTTGTCCGGTCCGCGTTCTGAAGCGGGCCGATCGGTCTCGCCCTGTTACAATTCCTCCCTGCGCACAGGAGGCCCGATGTTCCAATCCGATCTTCTGAAGGGACGCGCAATTTTCCTTACCGGAGGCGGCAGCGGCCTTGGCCGTTCCATGGCGATCGCGTTCGCCAAGCTAGGCGCCCGCATGTTCCTCATTGGGCGCCGCGAAGAACCGCTAAAGGAAACGTGCTCGGAAATTCGTCGTCTCGGCGGCTCCGCGGCGTTCGCCACGTGCGATGTTCGGGAATTCACCTCCGTCGAATCCGCGTTTGCCGCTGCAGACCAACACTTTGGTGGGATCGATTCGCTGGTCAACAACGCGGCCGGAAATTTCATGGCGCGCACGGAGAAACTGTCTCCCAACGCGTTCAACGCCGTCGTCGGCATTGTGTTGAACGGCACATTTCATTGCACTCAGGCCTTCGCCAAGCGCCGTATCGCCAAAAAGTTGGGCGGCAATATCTTGAACGTCACCACCACCTACGCGGCTGCGAATTCTGGCTCCGGCTACGTGGTGCCCTCGGCGTGCGCCAAGGCTGGCGTACTTGCGCTCACGACGTCCCTCGCTGTCGAGTGGGCGAAATATCACATCCGTGTCAACGCCATCGCGCCTGGCCCATTTCCGACGGAAGGCGCGTGGTCCCGCTTGATGCCCTCAAAGCAATTCGAAGAACACGCAATCAACAAACATCCCATGAAGCGTTTCGGCAACCACGCGGAACTCGTCAATCTCGCGGCATTTCTGTTGAGCGACATGGCCGAATACATCAACGGAGAATGTGTGGTAATCGACGGCGGCCAATGGCTACGCGGCGCCGGCGAATTCAATGATCTCGCCATGCTCCCGGATGCCGTCTGGGAACAAATGGAAGCGGCACGTGCCAAAAAGTAGCCGGTGGCATGCGCCCGACATCGCGCTGGTAGCCGCAGGGCGAAGCTTGTGGCTCTTCCAATTTTGTGAGATTTGCTATTCCGGTAACGCGTTAAGCTTGAGCAGCACACGCAGCTTCACTTCGCCGGCCGCTTGTCCTGCCGCCTCGGCGCGAACCGTCACTTCCTGGGCCACAGTCTTTTTCAACTGTTCCGCAGACAATATAGGTGTCTCAATCAGTAAAGGGAGTGATGTTGACGCCTCCGCTGGCAACACGAACTGACCTCCGCCATGAGTGAGTTTCCATCCCTCGGGCAGGTTCACCGTAAACGTAATCGGCAAGGTCTTCGCCGAGTCGTGAAGAACTACAATCGGAATGACCAGCGTCGTCCCGGCCTTCACGCCGATCTCCGCCTCCTTCGCAAGCGGGAGATGTCTCAATCCGTGCACTAGATAAAACTCCGCGTAGAACTGCCACGGGCCTCCCAACTCGATTCGCGGTAGCGGTTGCGACGGTTCCTGGCCATTCAAAGCCCCACCGTGGAATAGCGCCTCTTTCAGCGGTTTTTCATCAACATGGGCAAACACGTCGTCGGTGGACTGGCCGCCGACCACGGACTTCCCAAAAATCAGCGTGGAAGGCTCCGACCACCACGCGGAATTCGGATCGTTCATCATTTTTTCGAGCTCGGCGTCGCTCATTTTGGATAGTCGAGCGATATCATCCGGGAATTGGGTCCGGTGCGCCATGGCCGAATCCAGGGCCAGCCGCCAGTACGGTTTTTTCTGGGAAGGGGAAATCTCTCGCACAGAGTACGTCGGTCCGCTGCCGTCGAATTGCTTGTTGTCCTCCGCGTCGCTGCCGAAATAAATCTTCTTTGCTTGCCAAGGTTGCAGATTCGAAAGATAGTTCTCGTAATGTTTTGTGTCTCCCGCAAGTTGCGAAGGAAAAACCAGCGGATCGCCTGCTAAATCGAATGCCTCGGTCACGAGCACGCCGGTGGCTTGATGGTCGCCGTGGTTTTCGCCGATGAATATTCCAGGAAAATGGGTGAAGATCACTTCCGGCCGCGTCAACCGTATCAGCCCAACGAGCCTTTCCAGGTTCGCGCCGTGTCCCCAGTTGGAGAAGGAATCCAGCAAATCCTGTGAAGCAGTATCTCTTCCATCCAAAAACCACACATTGGAAATGTTCAGTTTCGCACAGGCATCGCGGGCCTCGATCTCCCGTTCATTCGCCATCGCAGGACCGCGTTCGCGCGTGAACCGGTTCACACCGCTTCCGCCGTGCGTGCTGAAAATCACCGCCACGCGTTTGTGCATGTCATAAATCGCGCGCGCTACGTAAGGCGTGAAGAACGCCTCGTCGTCCGGGTGCGCCACCACCACCAAAATGTCCACTTTGTAACGGTCGTCCGCTGGGTTTACTTTTTGCGGAGCTTGACCCAACAAGGTGCCAGCCACTATCAAGGTGACGAACAGAAGCAGTACGGTTTTCAAAATGGAACTCATCCAAATCCCCCGGCCCGATTTTGGTGCCCGAATTTAAAGGAGTGATTGTAGCGTTTCTCGCGAGAAATGCGCAGTTTTCATCGATACTGCAATCCTGCGGTCGATACAATTCCTAGCGGCCACGGTGATGGCTACCGTAAAGGTCTCTCCCAAATTCCAAGTTGTCGCCTTTTATTCCGACGCGCTCAGAAAAACTGTGGTCCCGTTCCGATGAACTCTTTGCGGCTAAGAGCGCGGAACTTCGTGTCACACACAAGCTTGCCATGGTGGACGCGATCATCTATGACAGCGGCACAAGCACTTTGCCGATCTGCCGGGAGTTGTGTTGCTATGAATGACGCCCGCCTTGACCCTGTCGTGACCCACCTATACTCTAACTAGTTAAATCCCCAGCAGGATTTTGCCGGTAAGGACTGCGACCATGGATCAGATCCACATTACTCTCCCGGACGGCAGCGTGAAAGATCTTCCGAAGGGCACCACTCCCCTGGAAGTCGCTAAGTCCATCTCACCGCGCCTCGCGGACGCCGCGCTCGTGGCAAAAGTCCGTGCAGCCAACGGCAATGGTTCCGCCCAAAAGACCGGCATTTTCTCAAACTCGGTGGATCCAGCGGAAGACGGCAGCTTGCTGTACGATCTTCGCCGCCCCATTGAGCAAGACGTTTCGCTCCAGATACTCACCGAAAGGGATCCCGACGCGCTTTATGTCTTTCGTCACTCCGCCGCGCATCTTCTGGCCGCTGCCGTTATGGAGCTCTATCCCAACGTAAAACTCGGGATCGGCCCGCCCGTCGAAAACGGCTTTTTTTACGAATTCCTGCGCGAAGAACCTTTCACTCCCGAAGATCTCGAGAAAATCGAAAGGAAAATGCACGAGCTTGCTGCCAAGGATTTGCCGAACGAGCGCAAGCTGATGCCGAAAGACGAAGCTCTCAAGCTGTACAGAGACTCCCACCAGCTCTTCAAATGTGAACTCGTCGAAGAAAAAGCCGACGAGCCCATGGTGTCGTTTTACACCACCGGCAAGTTCATCGATTTCTGCCGCGGTCCGCACATTCCGTCCACCAAGCGGATTCAGGCTTTCAAAATCATGAATGTGGCCGGTGCTTACTGGAAGGGCCAAGAAGGCAATCCGCAGCTGCAACGTATTTATGCTGCCGCCTTTTTCACCCAGAAGGAGCTCGATGCATATCTCCACCGTCTGGAGGAAGCCAAGCGCCGTGATCACCGCCGCCTCGGCTCGGAACTGGATTTGTTCAGCATTCAGGAGCAAGCCGGTCCTGGCCTGATCTTCTGGCATCCCAAGGGCGGCTTGATTCGTACGCTCATCGAAAACTGGCTTCGCGACGAACTCCTGAAGCGTGGGTATGACCTGGTCTTTACGCCGCACATCATGCGTTTGGACCTTTGGAAGACCTCCGGCCACGCCGATTTCTACAGGGAGAACATGTTCAGCCCGGTGGAAGTGGAAAAGGCCGATTACCAGCTCAAGCCCATGAATTGCCCGGGACACATTCTGATTTACAAGTCCAAGCTACGCAGCTACCGCGATCTTCCCGTACGCCTTGCCGAGCTTGGCACAGTTTACCGCTACGAACGCAGCGGCGTTTTGCACGGCCTGCTGCGTGTCCGCGGTTTTACGCAGGACGACGCCCACATTTTCTGTACGCCCAGCCAGGTCGAAGCCGAAGTGGAAGCCTGCATCGATTTCGCCTACGCGGTCATGAAAAATTTCGGTTTCGACAAATTCGAAGTTGAGCTTTCGGACTGGGATCCCAAGCACCCGGAAAATTACCCCGGGAAGCCTGAAGACTGGCAACACGCCTCAGATTCTCTCGCCAGCACTTTGGCGCGCATGAACATTCCCTATAAAAAGATGGAAGGCGAAGGCGCGTTCTACGGTCCGAAAATCGATGTCAAGCTCATCGACGCCATCGGGCGTCCCTGGCAGCTCACTACCGTCCAGTTCGATTTCAACCTGCCGGCGCGCTTTGGCCTGGAGTTTGTCGGTGACGACGGCGCGCGCCACCAACCCTTGATGGTCCACCGTGCGCTCTTGGGTTCCGTCGAGCGATTCTTCGGCATTTTGATCGAGCACTATGCAGGCGCATTTCCTTTGTGGCTCGCGCCCACGCAGGTCGAGATCTGCCCGGTCAGCGAAAAAGTGGCGGACTATGCGAAGCGCATCCACGAGACTCTGAAGAACCACGGCATTCGCGTGCATCTCGACGATCGCAACGAAAAGCTGCCCGCGAAAATCCGCGACGCCCAACTTCAAAAAATTCCCTACATGCTGGTCGTCGGCCCGAAAGAAGCCGAAGCCGGCACCGTCAGCGTGCGGCATCGCAGCAAAGGAGACCTCGGCGGCCGCCCCATCTCTGACCTGATCTCTTCCCTGAAAGAAGAAATCGACTCGCGTTCGATTCAATAGTCCCTCATGCGCATGCCGGAGGTAACGGATTGGCGCAACCACTCTCGCGACGGTTTTTCCTCACGCTAACCGGAACGGTCCTAGGCGCGCCATCGTTTTTTGTGGGCAAAGACGCGGAGGTCGCACCCATGCTCGATCACATTCTCCTCGGCTGTCCGGAGCTTGACGCCGGCATCACCCTTTTGCGGCAGCACACCGGCGTCGACGCGGCATTCGGCGGCGTGCATCCCGGCCGGGGCACATGCAACGCGCTGCTCTCACTTGGGGAAAGGCATTATCTGGAAATCATCGCGCCCGATCCGGACCAAGCCGATTCGAGTAATCCTTTGGCGCTGACGCTCCACAAACTCTCCGGCCCGCGCCTGGTGGGCTGGGCCGCACATCCCGGGCCCCTGGCACCGTACGCCGAGAAACTGCGGAAAGAGGGGATTGTGTTCGACGGTCCGACGCCCGGCTCGCGCAAGCGGCCCGACGGGCGCCACCTGCAATGGGAGATTCTCCAATTACGGGACGATGCTTCCGGGCTCCTACCTTTCTTCATTGAGTGGGGCGCCGATTCTCCGCATCCCTCATCGGATGCTCCCGGGGGTCTTCGAATTGTTCGTTTTGAGCTGGCTACCCCCACGCCTGAAGCCCTGGACAAGACCGCCGCGTTACTCTCGCTTGATGTAACCGTCGTCAAAGCCGACAAGCAGCAAATTCGCGCAACATTGGCCGGGCCCAAGGGTCAGCTGGACCTCAGTTCCTGAAGCCCTGAAGCCATTCCGCCCTTGTCGCCTTCCGCCTGCGTGCTATACTTTGAGGTCTGCCCCGTGCCGCCAGACGCGGCCGGGGTCGCTGTGTAAACGGGGTGTGACCCGGCTTGCCGGGTGCCTTTTTTTCTTAGGGGGATTTATCGCTGAACGGAATTTCCGGCAGGCCGACCGTATCCGTATCAATGAAAGGATACGCGCTCGGGAAGTTCGAGTGATTGATGAAGAAGGCGGGCAGTTGGGTGTCATGCAGCCGTTCGAGGCGCTTCGCTTGGCGCGCGAGCGGGGATTGGACCTGGTGGAAATCTCGCCGACGGCTGATCCGCCGGTTTGCAAAATCACCGATTACGGTAAATACCAGTATCAACTGAACAAAAAGGCCCATGAACAGCGCAAGAGCAGCCGTGGCTCGCAACTCAAGGAAGTAAAGTTTCGCCCCGCGACTGCCGAGCACGACTATCAGGTTCGCAAGAACCAGATCATCCGGTTCCTCGGAGAAGGACACAAAGTCCGCGCCATGATCTTTCATCGTGGCCGCGAGATGGCTCACCAGGAAGTGGGACGCGCTAAAATGACTCGGTTGTTGGGCGAAATCGGCGAACACGGCCAGATCGAAACCATGCCTCGCATGGAAGGCAACGTCCTGGTAGCGCTGTTGGCTCCGAAAAAGGGCACCAGCCCTTCGCCGCGACCTGGAAGTTCGGCTCAACCGAACGCCTGATCCAAGGATAATTTTCAGAGCCGCGTTGGTCGGCTCGTAGGGAGAGGATTTAGAGCAATGCCACGCAATTCACTGAAGCCCAAAAAGAAGCTCAAGACGCATCGCGGCGCGAGAAAGCGCTTCAAGATCACCGCTAACGGCAAGATTCTGCGCATGCACTCTGGCAAGCGCCACTTGCTGGGCACCAAGGCCGCCAAGCGCATGCGCAAGCTGAAAAAGCTAACCAAGGTGAGTGATCGCGACGTCGCCGCCGTGCGGCAGATGCTCCCCTACGGAGCCTAGGTCTTTGTAGGGGCGCAGCACGGCTGCGCCTCATCTCGGCAAAATGTAATGATTCAGCCGAGACTCGAATTTTGCACGAACTGAATTATGGGTTCGTACAAAAACCGCGGAACATCGTTCCGCACGAAACGTGCCAGGCAGTGCTACACGGGTGCCTGCCGGCCGTTAAGCCCCGTTCGCGGGGCACATGGGTGCGAGCCTCGGCCCACCCATGTAGCGCTGGCTTGCCTGCCGCAAGCGGGCTTTTATGCCGGCGCAGTTGGAGCAAGGACAAAAATCCTTGCAACAACAAATCACATCGGAAACAAACCCGTTGCAGGAAGCGCTTCGCTGCGCGTCCTCGCAACCTGTCTTGTTTCCAGAAAAAACTGTAGCTCACGCGTTTCAGGCGTGAGGTTTTCGCGGCAACTAGCGAAATCCTCCTCTCGAAAACGCTGAGTTACGAGAAAACGAAGGAGAAAACCCATGCCACGCGTAAAACGCGGCACCAAGCGCCGGGCTCGGCGCAAGAAGTACCTCAAGAGGACCAAGGGCTTTTTTCTCACAAAGAGCAAGCTCTATCAGTCCGCACAAGAGGCCGCCAACCGCGCGGATCGCTACGCAAAACGCGATCGCCGCGTGAAGAAGCGACAGTATCGCCGTTTGTGGATTCAACGTGTCGGCGCAGCCGCTCGCCAGAATGGACTAACCTACGGCCAGCTCATTCATGGCCTGAAGGCTTCGGGCATCGAAGTCGATCGCAAAGTGCTCGCCGATATGGCCGTGCGCGATGCCGTAGGCTTCACCGCCCTGGCGGAAAAAGCGAGGGCCTTCGCACCCAAACCTGCTGCAAAAAAGGTCTAGGGTGCACTCACGCCTCTAGGCGTGAGGTTTTCCGCCGTAGGGGCGCAGCACTTGCTGCGCCCCATCTCGGCAAGAAGTATGCAGATCGGCAGTCGTCATTCCGAGCGGAGTCTAGGGAGCGAGGAATCCCTCTTCTGTCTCGCATTCAGGCTTCAAATGGCGATGCTCGTTGTATTCTCTTTTGTAGGACATGTCGACAGACTCAAAACACAACCAGACCCTAGCGGCTCTCGGCGCTTCGTCCGTCGATGAGGTTCATGCCTTATTCGCGGAACTGCGTGCTCGTTTCGACTCCGACGCTTCCAACGTGACTGACGAAACTTCCTCGAAGGCTCTCCGTGATGCGTGGCTCGGACGAAAATCTGGCGTTCTGACCCTTGTCACCGACAACTGGCTGAAGCCCGCTGCTCCCGATCTCAAGCGCGTCGTCGGCGCTTCCCTGAACGAGTTGCGCGCTCACGTTGATACCCAAATGGAAGAGCGCCGCCTCTTTGTCGAAGCGGGCGCCGCAGCCGCTGCAAGCACCAAGGAACGTATCGACCTTTCCTTGCCCGGCGTGACCCGCCCCATTGGTACGCATCATCTGATCCGCCAGGTTTTCCAGGAAATCGAAGATATTTTCTTCTCCATCGGTTTCTCTGTCGTCGAAGGGCCCGAAATCGAAACGCCTTACTACAACTTCGAGGCGTTGAATATTCCCGAGCATCACCCGGTCCGCGATGACATGGACACGTTCTATCTCGAATTGCCGAAAGGCACTCCGGGCCCGCTCCTTCTCCGCACCCACACTTCGCCGGTTCAAATCCATACCATGGAAAAGCGCCGGCCACCCGTGCGCGTCATTGTTCCCGGCAAGGTCTATCGGCGGGACAATCCCGACGCCACACACTCCTTCATGTTCCACCAAATTGAAGGCCTGGCCGTCGATTCGGACATCACTTTTTGCGATTTCACCGGGACCATAGACTATTTCGTGAAGCAATTTTTCGGCGAAAGCGTCAAAACGCGATTCCGCCCCAGCTACTTCCCGTTCACCGAACCTTCCGTGGAATTCGATGCGTCGTGCATTTTCTGCGGCGGTAGCGGCACGGCGAAAACCGGTGGCGCGTGCAGCAAGTGCAAAGGCGCGGGCTGGATCGAGCTATTCGGAGCGGGCATGGTCGATCCCGCCGTCTACGGCTTCGTCCATTACGATCCGAAAAAAGTCAGCGGCTTTGCCTTCGGCATCGGCATCGATCGCCTGGCCATGCTCAAATACGGTATCGACGACATCCAAGTCTTTTTCCAGAACGATGTGCGCTTCCTGAAACAGTTTCCGTAGGGGGTCGGAGTTTCAGTTCCTCCTGAGCCTCGAAGGGCTCCGCCATTGCCCGGGCTTGAAGTATAGGCTTTTGAGGAATCGAAGGGTTCGTAGACGATCATGATGTTTGCTGATGCCAAACAACGCTTCTCGAACCGCGTGTCGGACTACGCGCGTTACCGCCCTGGCTATCCGCTGGCGCTGGTCAATCTGCTTACCACGGAATGTGGCTTACGACCCGATCACATCATCGCGGATATCGGCTCCGGCACCGGTCTGCTGAGCCGACTCTTTCTCGATCACGGCAATCGTGTTTACGGAGTCGAGCCCAACGCCGAAATGCGCGCCGGCGGCGAACGATCTCTTCGAGAGTACGCGAATTTCGCCAGCATCGATGGTTCCGCCGAAGCCACCACTCTCCCCAAAACCTCCGTCGATCTTGTGACCGTTGGCCAGGCGTTTCACTGGTTCGATGTTTCGGCGACGCAGCGCGAGTTCCGGCGCATCCTCAAGCCCGATGGCTGGGCAGTCGTCGTTTGGCAGGATCGGCGGATGGAAGAAACTCCGTTTGCCCGGGAATACGAAGATGTGCTCGTGCGCTTTGGAAGCGACTATAAATCCGTGAAAGATACGTACCCCGAAGTAGAGAAAATGCGTAAATTTTTTGACGCCCACACATTTCTAACGCGTGATTTGTCGAACCATCAGGATTTCGACTGGGAGGGACTACGCGGGCGGTTACGCAGCAGTTCCTATGCACCCACGGAAAATCACCCTCACTATGCTCCCATGATCGAGGAGCTCCGAAGGATCTTTGACACCTATCAGCAAAACGGCGCCGTTCGCATGGAATACTTCGCGCGCGTCTATTTCGGCAAGCTGGGCGGGAACATCACATGAAGGTTTCCTACAACTGGCTGAAGGAGTTCGTGGACGTTACCGCTTCGCCGGAAGAAGTGGCGTCCCGCCTCGCGCTCGCCGGCACGAACATAGCCAGCATCGAAAATGGCCCGCACGGCGCAATCATCGATGCCGAACTTACTTCCAATCGCCCCGATTGCCTGGGGATGCTTGGCGTCGCGCGGGAGGTAGGTGCGATTTATGGCCTTCCCATAAAAAGCATTTCGCCGAAGCCCGCGGAGAGTTCTACCGCAAAAGCCGCAGACGCGATTACCGTCAAAATCGCTGTCCCCGAATTGTGCGGCCGCTTCACTGCTCGCGTCATTCGTGGCGTGAAAATTCAGCCTTCGCCCGCCTGGCTAAAGGAACGACTGGATGCCGCCGGCACCGCCAGCATCAACAACGTTGTCGACATTGCGAACTACGTCATGCTAGAGCTGGGCCATCCGCTGCACGCCTTTGATTACGATCGGGTTCGCGAACATAGCATTGTCGTGCGCCGCGCCAGGCAAAACGAAAAAATCAAGACGCTCGACGGAATCGATCGCACCCTGGACTCCAACATTTGCATGGTGTGCGATGGCGACGGCTCGCGCGCCGTCGGTATCGGCGGCATCATGGGCGGCGCCGAGACGGAAATTTCGTTCTCCACAAAAAATGTTCTGATCGAATGTGCGTGGTTTGATCCCATCGCCATCCGTCGAGCGGCGCGCTTGCTGAGGCTGCACACCGAAGCCAGCACGCGGTTTGGCCGTGGTGCGGACCCCGAAATGGCCGAATTCGCCTCGCGCCGCGCTGCCGAGCTGATTATCCAGCTTGCGGGCGGAGAGTCGCTGGCTGGCGTGGTCGACGTCTACCCAGGAAAACGCACGCCCAAGAAAATCGCTATTACGCGAGCTGAATTTTTGCGCATCATGGGCGCCGACGTTGCCGACAAGCACCTCGAAGCCATACTTTCTTCGCTCGGCTTCGCTCCCGTGCGCGTCGACCAGAATCGCGGCTCCGCGAACTCGCTCCTCGCGGCGTGGGAGTGCACGCAGCCTTCGTGGCGCGCCGACGTGGAGCGCGAAATCGATCTCATTGAGGAAGTCGCCCGTGTTCATGGTATGGACAAGTTTCCGCCTCGTTTGCCTGCGGCGCGTTCGGGCGCGGCTCGCCTACCGCACCAGGAAGCAGAAACGCGGTTGCGCGAGCGCCTAATCGGCCTCGGCTACCACGAAATCCTGACCATCCCGCACGTTGCCGAAGAACGCAACGAACTCTTCCGTCCGCCGGATGCGGTGCCCGCCAAGCTTGCAAATCCTTTGAGCGAAGAAGCTGGCGTCTTGAAGTCAACGGGCCTAGTGACTATGGCTGGCGCGATCGAGTGGAATCTCAATCATGGCCAGCGCAACCTGCGGCTCTTTGAGATTGGCCATCACTATCGCTTCGTGAACGGCAAGCCTATTGAATCGCGTGCGCTCACTGTTGGCGCCACCGGTATTGCGCGGGCGCAGGGGCTTTACGACTCCGCGCGCGAGTATAGCTTCGGCGACTTGAAGGGCGATCTCGATGCGATTGGCGCGCTGGCTGGAGGCTTGCGCTGGGAAAACGGCGGCCCGGATTGGATGCACGCGGCCAAACGTGGCAGCGTTTATCTCGGCAAGGAAGGAAATCAACCTTTGGGCGTTGCCGGTCAACTGGCCAAGCGCGTGGCCGACAAACTCAAATTCCGCCAGGATGTCTACCTTGCGGAGGTTTCCCTTGGCCCGCTCTATTGCATGTATTACGGCGTGAAGAACAATCGCCGCTACGACCCGCTGCCGCGTTTTCCCGGCGTCGAGCGCGACTTTTCGTTGTTTCTCGCCGATGGCGTCAGTTTTGCGGACGTCACCAAGGCCATCGAATCGCTCGGCATTCCAGAAATCACTTCGATCGAAGCCGTCGACCTTTTCCGCGGCAAGAATGTCCCGGCCGGAAAGTACTCTTTGCTCGTGCGCGTCACATTCCAGAGCAAGGAATCCACGTTCACCGACGCGCAGATCAATGACTTTTCGAGCCGCATCATTGCAGCGCTTGCGCAGGACCTCGGTGCCAGCTTGCGCGCCTCATGACTCAGAACCGGTCTTTTGCCTGCTTGCCTGGCGCTAGAATCGCAACGACGGATCTCAGCGCAAACTTCGGCAGATCCTTCGAGGAACATCGTCGGTTCGTCCCAGGATGACACGCGGTGCTTTCTTGGGGCAGCGGCGCGTCAGTCCGCCTGCTTCAGCGCTCGTTCTACCAGCGTCAGGCAGCGTTCCGCCTGTTCCTTCAACAATTCCTCACGCTCACCTCGTTCCTTACGCAAACTGTGCAGTTCGTCGGCAATCGCCAGCGCCGCCAGGATCGCCACTTTCTGCGTGTCGACCGTCGGAGTCATATCGGCTATGGCGCGCATTTTTTCGTCTACGTATTCTGCCAGCTTCTGAACGTAGCTTTCTTCAAGGTCTCCCTGAATCGGAAACATCTGCCCGAATATTTGTATTTTGATGTTGTGCGGCATGTTCCATTCGCCTATTGCGACCACGACGTGGGATTGCGGTCCCAGCGATGAATGCACAATTTCTTGAGCAAGTCCCCGGGAAGCGGTCCCATCCCGCTGGCAGCGCAATTTGCCTCCACGTTCTTCAGCTTACGCATGCCCGGAATGGTGGTGCTCACGTCCGGATTGCTCAGGATAAAACGCAGCGCCATCTCCGGCATCGTACTCCCCGCTGGAATCAATGGCCGAAGAGATTCAGCGTGAGCAATGCTTGCATTCAAGTTCTCCGGAACGAAATAGGTGTTCCGCCAATCGCCGTCAGGCCAGGTTGAATCCCGTGTCAGCGTTCCCGTCAGGGTTCCCTCATCGAACGGAACGCGCGCAATCACTGCAGCCTCTTTCATACGGCAAACGGGAAACAACGCGTCTTCGGGATTCTGATCAAAGATGTTGTAAATCACCTGAACGGCATCCGCGTAGCCTTCGAGTACCGCTCGGATTCCGTTCGCGGGCTCCCAGCGGTTCATGCTCGGTCCAAACGCCCGGACCTTTCCGCTCTTCTTCATTTTTTCAATCGACCTGGGCAGCCGCTCGTCATTCAACCAGCGATCTTCCCAGGTGTGAAACTGCATCAGGTCGATGGTGTCCACGCCGAGGTTCTTGAGACTTTTTTCAATGTACTCCTCGACGTACTCGGGCGGATAGCAATCGTCCAGCGTGAACATGCGCGTGCTTGGCCAGCGCCGGTTTTGCGGTGGAATCTTGGTGGCCACGTACAAATGCTTATCCGGTCCGCCGGCCGCCGGATCGTTCTTGTGTTCCTTCAGAATCTTCGCCAGAATCTGCTCGCTCTTCCCGTCGCCGTACGCCCACGCGGTATCAAAGAAATTGCCGCCCAGCTCGATGGCCCGGTCCAAGGAGCGCATCGTTTCCCGCTCGTCCGAACCGCTCCACCCGGCCAGTCCCCACATCCCGTAGCCAATCTCGCTCACTCTCCAGCCCGTCCGCCCAAACCGGCGATAGTTCATGAATCTCTCTCCTCGCGATGCCGTGCCATTGTACCGTGAGCCGTGTCTGATTCGCTTCGCTCGTGGTTTTGCGAAGCCTGGGACGGGGATAAGCGCCGTAGTCCGCGCCACAAAGCTCGGTTCCCGCTATGCGGTGGTGAGTGAACGGCGATAGCGACGCAACAAGAACAGGCCTGGAAAGCCAAGGATGAGCAGCAAAACCAGGACCGTAGGGCCGTACTCCATGAAAAACAGCGCGATGCCCAGCACGGCCTCCGAGGCGTTGTGCACACCGGCCACAAAACCATTGTGAAACCGCGTCCCTATCGACGGAGAAGGAGTTGTTAGTTGCGCCTGGAACACGTCGGCCAGATTCAGGCTCACCGTCACATAGCTCACGCGGTGTTCCAACCCTTTCTGCTCCGCCTCCATCTGCTCGATTTCGCCGCGCACCCGTGCAATTTCCTGCTCCACCTGCAGAACGTCCGTGATCTTCCCGGTACGCTCTTGTAGGATGGCCTGCAAGCGCTGTTCGGTTTCGCGGGAATTCTTTAGTCGCGCAACCAAGTCGGCGTGCTGCTGTGTTACTTCCTCCCCCGATTGTGTTTCATTTTCCACCCGTCCGAGTGATTTCAGTTCGCTCAACGCGGACTGCAGTTCGGAGGCCGGCACGCGCAATGATGCTTGCAGCGTCCGTGCCGAGCCTTCCGCTGTGTTTACCGTCAATTCCGCGGCGTAGGCATGATGCCGCACCAGAATCGCATCGAGCGTCGCTCGCGCTACTACAAAATCTTTGACGACGATCGATAGCGACGCCGTCCGCGCAATCATCGGGCCAGAGGTGAACTCGCTCGGCTCCTCAGTCGCCAGTGGCCCATCCACGGAAATCGTGTTTTGAGCGTGATCTCCAAGACCATGCAGGAGACCATTCGAATCCACGACGCGAGAAGGTGTGGACAGCGGTTCCGATTGCTTAGACGCCCCGCCGATGACACCCTCCCTGACGGCGGCGTCGTCGACGCTGATCCTGTGTTGCGCAATCATCCGGGCTTTGCTTGTCGAATCCTGGGAACGGTGCCACGACGGCACAGATATTGCGACCAGAAATAGCAAAGTCGCGATTGCGATCCCGCCTCCAAGCGCCCAGCGCTTTCCGCCCCAAAGGCCGGCGCGGATGAATATGCTTGGCGCTCTAACCTTCACGCCCGAGCGAGTCTTCGCCGCCGATTCCATAATGCGCTTCGTCAGCTCTCCAGGGAGGGGTTCGACGCCCCACCGCGAAAGTGCCGCGGACACCGCGCCGAACTGACTGGTAAGCGCGTCGCATTCGGGGCATTGATCCAAATGCGAAGACACAAACTCTTTGCGCTCCGCGGGCAACTCATGGTCGAACAAAGCCATCACTTCTTCTTGCGTCATGGGATGTGTGCGCGTATCCATGTCTATCCTTCGAACTCCGCCAGTTTTCCTAAACCAATCACGGGCGCTGGCTCTTCCAGCAGCTTCCGCAACGCTAAGCGCGCCCGGAAGAGGCGCGATCTAACCGTATTCAGAGGTAGATGGAGCAATTCCGAGATCTCTGCGTAAGTCAATTCCTCAAATTCTCTTAGTAGCAGGATTTCCCGGTCTGTGCGTTCGAGTTTTCCTACCGCTTCCCGTAGCAACATCGACGCGTCCGTACCGTCGTGGCCCGCGGGCTCCAAACTGCCTGTCCGCTCTCCCCAAAAAGCGGCCCGCAGCGCTACCTTCCGGCAGTACCCACGCAAAATCTTGAACCCGATCGCGTACAAATACGTTCGAAACAAGGCTCGCGGTTCGTAGTGTGGCGCTCCGCGAAGCACCGCCAGAAAGGTTTCCTGTGTTAATTCCTCCGCCTGCGCGGGATCGGCCACGCGCCGGCGGAAAAATCCAAACAGCGGTTGTTTATAGCGGGCGAACAGTTCGCTGAACGCCTCCGCCGAGCCCTGGGAGCAGGCCTGCATCAACCGCTCATCGCTTTCCGGGGGCGTTTGCTTCCCTAAATTCGCCTTCGGCGTGGTATCGTTCATGGCGCTTTGGTTTTCGGCTTCGGCTTTAGAACGAACACCGGCAGTGTTCCTTGCATCGACAACTACCCCTTCATACTGGTAATGCCGCGAGAGGCCGAAAAGTTCCCCAAGGTAAGATGCGATCTTCGGCGTTAGTGACCGATGGGGAAAAACTCAAAGGCGAGGATTAGTTAGCGGTCTACTTTTGAGCGTCTTCCAGGGCCTTTTCGAGTTCGGGGTGCTCCGCCATGACCTCAAGCATGCTCTGCCGGGCGAAGTCCTGTCCCATCTTCTGACCAGCTTCCGTCAATTCTCCCATCAGGCTCGGAAGGGCCTTCACCGTTTTTTGGCCAAGCGGCGTCTGGTAGAACCGGATTAGACCTTTGATGTCCTCGTCGGTGTAATACTTGTCGTAAAGCGGCACCGCCAGTTCGACGAGTTTTTGTACATCCATCTTGGAGTGAAATTTCTCGAAGAACAGGTTGACCAGTGTTTCGCGGTAATCTCCCGGCGGCAAGGAATTCGCGAGCATCGGCTTGATGCTCTTTTCCATGTTCTGCATGGTTAATTCCATGGTCGTAGTGGCGCCGGTCAACTCCAGCAGTTTGCGAATGTCCGCTTGCTTCGCGGGGCTGGGCATCTTCTCTGCACCTTGGTTGGCCGAGGACGGCGCGCTCTTCGCCGGAGGATTCTGTGACGCAGGAGCGGTCTGCGCATGCAAAGCGATGCAACCCAGGAACAAGGAAATGCCAACCACCGCGATTCTTTTCATTGAGCCTCCAGAGCCCCCCGCCTATTTCTTCGCCAAAACCGTCTTCGCCTCCACCAACTCCGGTCGGTCGGCTTCGGCGGGGCACAACTCCGTTAGTTTTACATAAAACGACTGGGCTCGATCGATGTCACCGGAGGCTTGCGCGGCGCGTCCCGCACCGAGTAACGCATCAAACCGGTTCGGCGCGTTCTTTAGCACGATCTCATACTCGGCGAGCGCGTCAGAAGACCGCTTCAATTCCATCAGCATGTCCGCCCGCATTTCGCGGGCGGGAATGATGACCGATTCACCGCCATTTTTCTCCTGGTAATCGACGGCGGCTCGTAGCTCCTCGAGCGCTTGCTCGGTTTTTCCTTGCGTGTACGCGAGCCAAGCCTCGGCTTCGCGCAGATCCGTCGCTTTCTCCTTGGAAACTTCATAGCCGTCTTTACGCGCGCGAGCCTCCCGCTCTTCGACGCTCTTTGCGAGCTGTTTCACGTCTGCTTCAGCGGCCGCGAGGTCTCGGCTGCGCGCCTCGCCAATCGCCTTTGCCCAATAGGTGTTGTCCTGCTGATCCTGGCGAACTTCAGGTATGGCCAAGTTCGCCGCTTCGGTCCATCGATGAAGCTCGAGGGCCGTGCGCGCGGCAAGGTATGCGCGGTGTTCCGCTTTCATGTCATCGTTCGCACCAACGACGTGGTCCATGTGCGCAATCACGTCCCGCGCTTTCGCTTCCTGGCCGCTTTGCAGATAGGAATAGTTCAGATAGTCCATGGCGTGCGTCTGGTAGTGCGCCTCCGCCTGGTGCTGTTCCGCCGCGCGTGCCGCCGAGGCGCTGGCTGCGATGTTTGAGTCGATGGAATCCTGCCACAGCCCCAAGCGCGCGAAAATGTGCGACGGCATGTGCAGGGCGTGCGGCGAATCGGGCGCGATGGCAGCGTATCGACGGGCGGCTGCCAATCCTTCGGGAGCCAGCTCCGGCCTATCCGTGGCGTGAATCAGATAGTGCGCCACTCCGGGATGATCTGGATATTTCTCGAAAAGCGGATTGAGGATAGCGATCGCTTTCTTTTGATTGTTCAAGCTATCTACGTCCTGCTCTGCCAGCGCCACAAGCGCCAACGCGGTGAAGGCACCCACTTCCACGTCATCCGGCATTTGCTGCCGCAACTTTTCCATCGCCGCCGAATACGCTTTGGCGCGCTCTACGTGGCTCAGCTTGGAGTTGTCCCGATAAAAAGCAGCGGCGGCAGCGAGGAATCCCTGTTCGCGCGGCGTTTGCGGCTGAAGCCTTTGCGCCGTTTCGATCTCCGCGTGGCCTTCCTTGAGGTGCTTCTCATCGGGAAAATCCCACAACTGCTGATAGAAGGACATCGCCTTGCCCCAATGAGCCATCGCGCAGTTTTTGTCCAGCCGTTCAGCCTCTTCGAACGTTTGGCGCGCCTCCATATATTGAAACGAATGCAGCAGCGCCAAGCCTTTCTCGAGCACGGGTTGCGCTTCGGCCGAACAACTCGTTGGAAAGTCGACTTTGCCGAGGTGTGTTTGTGCCGAGGCAACTGCGAGCACAGAGACTAGAAAACCAAAAGGAACGAGCCACTTTCTTGGCATGATGCACCTCGTCATCGTTGCGTTCGCCATTTTACTCTCCGCCTGTTCCGTGGGTCAGCTAAACGTTCCGCGACTTTTACCGGCGCGGTTGGACGACAGGCCGCGCTCGGGGGATAATATGCACTGGAGCGGTACTTCGAAGCAGGTGAGGACGCGAAAGCCGTTTGAACCGTAACGAATCTCTGGGGTGCTGCGGATAGTCAGCTTGTGCGCACGGCCTGTCCCTTCGGCGGGTTCGAGAAGGACTCGCGGACGGGGCAGGAAAGCCTAATGGTTGGCTCGTGGCGCCCACCTATTTCAGAGGTTCACGGCCTAGTTTCCCACGGCTGAGCAGTCCGCTCCTTTCTAATTTTTGGTAATCAGTTTTTCGTTTTAAATTTAAGACACTCCGAAACTACGAACTTACAACTTAGGACTTACCACTTTCGTATGCGAGTTCTCTTCATCGGCGATATCGTCGGATCTCCCGGCCGCCAAATCGTTCGCGATCGCCTCGCCGACCTAGTTGAGCATAATCACATCGACTTGGTCATCGCCAACGGCGAAAACTCCGCCGCAGGATTCGGCATTACGCCGCGCATTGCGGAGGAGTTGCTGCAAACCGGAATCGAAGTCCTCACCGGCGGAAATCACAGTTGGGACCGCCGCGAAATTTTCGATTTTATCCCGCACGAACCGCGGCTCCTTCGCCCCGCCAATTTCCCGGAGGGCAACCCGGGATCCGGTCTTTTTGTGGGCACGGCCAAGAATGGTGTGAAATACGCCGTATTGAACCTCCAGGGCCGTGTGTTCTTGGCACCTACCGACGACCCCTTCAAAAAGGCAGACACGGAACTCGCTAAGCTGCCGTCCGATGTGGCTTTCGTTCTTGTGGACATTCATGCCGAGACCACCAGCGAGAAGATCGCCTTCGGCTGGTACCTTGACGGGCGTGTCTCTGCGGTCGTTGGTACGCATACCCATGTACCCACTGCCGATGAACGCGTGCTCCCGGAAGGCACGGCTTATATTACGGACGTCGGGATGACCGGACCGCACGAAGGGATCATCGGCATGGATCGCGCGGCGATTATCAAGAAATTCATCGATGGCCTGCCTACTCGCTTTGAAGTCGCCACCGGAGACGTCCAGATGAACGCTGTTGTCATCGAAGCCGACGATTCCGGGCCCCGCAACCACGCCGGACGCCTGCGGGCTAAGTCTATCGGCCGGCTCCGCCTCCGCGCCGACTAGGCGACAAGCAACCGCCAGCTTGCCGGTGTAATCTGAGAGACCATGCGTAAAATCACCTGGATTTTGACGGTGGCCGCTGTGTGCCTGCCCGTTGCCCGAGCACTTTGGGCCGGCGGATCAGAGATTGACGATGATCTGATGGCCAGCCGCCGCGTTTTCCCGAGCATCGGCCCCGGGCTTCGCGCGCTTCGTCGGAGCGCCAACGGAAACTACTACGTTCTGGCTTCGCCTGCGGTTGGCCTGGCGATTTTCGACGGCAAAGGCAAGGGAATCTCTATTATTGGCGCACCGCCACCGGCTCCGGTTGCAAACAAAGCTGGCCGTTCGGCAATCGCCTTTGGGGAAGATTGTGACGTAGACGCCCAAGGGAACGTCTACGTCGCCGATACCGGCTATAACCTGGTCAACGAGTTTGCGCCAGACGGGACGCAGTTGCGCTCTTTTCCGGTCAGCTCGCTGCTCTCGTTGGCGGTACTGCCGGGAGGCGAAGTGGCCGTGTCCACGCGGGACCAGGTTCACCACGTAACGGTGTACGGGGCAGATGGCAAGGTCTCACGGGAATTTGGGGATGTTGAATCGCTCTCGTCCCGCGCCGACATCGACCGCTACCTGAATGTGGGTCGCGTCGCTGCTGATCCGCAAGGCCGCATCTACTACGGTTTTACATATATGCCGGAACCGCTGGTCCGCCAATATGACCGCTACGGCAACGCCATCCAGGATTTTGTCTTCACTGGGGTCGACGCTTATCCGGAAGCGTCGACAACACGGAAAGCCATAGAACGGCAGGAGGCGAAAGGGGAGCCGCCGGTGTTTCATCCGATTCTCACCTCGTTCGGAGTAGACCCGGTTAGCGGAGATATCTGGATGGGTTTACACAACACCCTGGTGCATTTTGACAAAGACGGCGTCCGCCGCTCCGAATATCAGATCTACACGCCCAAGGGTTCGCCGCTCGACGCTACAGTCATTCTTGTAGAGGAAGAGCGGCTTCTGATCGGTGGAGATCCGCTTGGCGTCTACGAGTTTCACCGTCCGGATCGAAAACACTAAAAATTTACCTGAGTTTTCCTCAGCCTCAATTGCACTGTTTCAGTGCAGTTCGTTCAAAAATGTTTTTCTCTTTCTTCAAATTCCTGTGTTTTCGCCGAATTTTTGACCCACTTGCACATTTTCCGTGCTTGTGGAAAAGTTGTGAATGCCATGTGAACGTTGGTACTGGTCTTGGCGCACTTTTCGCTTGCTCCGCCGCTGACAGTGCGCGAGAATCCATCCAGTTTTGAAGCAGTGGAACGTGGTCCTGCAAATCTGATTGGGCTGCGCGGAACCACAGGGGCACAAAACATTTCGTTCCTGCGCGGGCAAGAACTCCAAGGCGTGACGCTTTAGGGCTAAATCCTCTTTCCACAGGTTTTTGCACACCTGTGGAAATATAGTGCTTTGTTTACATAAAGATGACGACTGCTACCCAACTTGGCCGTGAATCCGCAACACTCAACGTCTGGGATAAGTTTCTAGATCTGATCAAGTCCAGAGTAAGCATCAACACCTACTCCACCTGGTTTCAACCTACGCGTCTGAGCCGCCAGGAAGGCGACACGCTATTTGTGCAGATTCCGAGCGCTGTCTTCCGTCAGGTGCTGACGCGCACTTACGGCGAAATCATCAAGGCCGTGTTCCACCAGATGGGCACGCCGAACATGAAGGTGCAATACGTCTGCACCGAAGAGGAGCAGGTGCAAGCTGCCCCGGCTACTTCCGCGATCAAGCAGTCCAAACTCGATTTCGAAAGCAGCGATCACCAACTGAACAATCGCTACACCTTCGATACCTTCGTTGTGGGGAAGTCCAACGAGTTTGCGCACGCTGCTTCTCGCGCCGTCGCCGAGCAGCCTTCGAAAGCTTACAACCCGCTTTTCCTGTACGGCGGTGTGGGAATGGGCAAGACTCACCTGATGCATGCCATCGGCCACACGATCAAGAAGCGCAATCCGGCCATGCGGCTCAGCTACGTAAGCGCGGAAAAGTTCACGATTGAAGTCATCAACTCCCTGCGCTTCGATCGCATGATCAGCTTCCGCGATCGTTTCCACACTGTGGATGTTCTGTTGGTGGATGACATCCAATTTATCGCCGGCAAAGAGCGCACCCAGGAAGAGTTCTTTCACACCTTCAATGCTCTTTACGAGCAACAGAAGCAGATTGTGATCTCTTCGGACTGCCTCCCGAAAGATATCAACTCGATTGAAGAGCGCTTGCGTTCCCGTTTCGAATGGGGCCTGATCGCCGATATCCAGCCGCCCGATCTCGAAACCAAGATCGCCATTCTGCAGAAAAAAGCGGAGAACGATCGCTTCCATCTTCCGGATGAAGTTGCCGAGTACATCGCGCGCGCCATTAAATCGAACGTTCGCGAGCTTGAAGGCGCTTTGACCCGCTTGATGGCCTACGCTTCGCTGACCGGCACTGCCATCTCACTAGCCACTGCCCAACAGGTTCTTCGCAACATAATTGCGTCTCAGGAAAAGCGCGTCACCATTGATCTCATCCAGAAGCGCGTGAGTGAGCACTTTAATCTGCGCGAACAAGATCTTAAGATGCGCAGCAACACCCGCGCCATTGCCTTCCCTCGCCAAGTCGCCATGTACATCGTCAAGCAGCTTACAACCGCATCGCTCCCGGAAATCGGCCGCCAATTCGGCGGCAAGCATCACACAACTGTCCTGCATTCCATCAACAAGATCGAAGAACTGCGTCGCTCCGACAAGGAACTGAATCGCACGATCACCCGCCTCATGGACGCGCTCCAGTAGTTGATTTTTTGACTACTCCATTGTTTCGTAGGCCCCGCAAAGATCTTTGCGGGTTTTTGTGTACTGGCTGCGGAGACACCTCCAGGCGTTTCTGTCTAAGCCGTGGCAGCGTCGAACGGTAACGATTCGCGAAGCTTACCCAACGGGGCGTGAACCGAGACCTCGCTGCTACAGCGGGAAGTGCTCCGGGCCCTGGCGGCTTGCCAAATCTCCGGTCTGCACTTCGCCCTGCCCGCTGCCTACTTCGCCTCACCCGGGATTCCGCGATTGTTCGACAAGAAGTAGCTAAATCCGCCGAACCGCCGTATACGCGACCGGTTCGGACGGAGGTGTGACGGGGAAGGTGGGCGACCACCTACCTATGTCGATTCGCCACGACAGTCCGTTGCAGTCGATACGGCCCGTTCTTAATTTCAAACCGGTTGTGGAGATCATGTGCGGATCAAGTGGGAATGGTGCGGATGATTTGTGAAGATCTTTTGAAGAGCTGCGTGTGTTTTGAAAAAATCACCACTTTTCCGAGCGACCGCAGAAAATTCCACTGCATACCCACCTGCAAAAATGTAGGCAGGCATTCACGCCTGGGACTTTTCCACGAATGCACAGTGCTCATCACAACAAGAAGACTAGATTTTTCTAAGTAAGAAAAAGCCTTTTGAAATTTGTGAGGATTGGTATTGGTGTGGAAATCACCGATCAACGCTGTCTTTCGACGGTCGCAAAAAATTCCTCAGCATCCCCCATTTCCACAGCCTATTTCTGGTCGCTACCCTTTATACTTGGCGAAAAAACGAGTACAGTACGCTAGCGGTACTTCTGTAACGGAGAAACCATGTCCGCAACCGGCACCGTCCGCGAGGAAACCCAATCGATGGAATTCAGCGTAACGAAATCCGCGCTGCTTAATGAACTGACGACGACTCAAGGTGTGGTGGAGCGCAAAACGACTATCCCCATTCTTTCGAACTTATTGGTGGAGGCGAAGGGCAATCGGTTGGCGATCACCGCCACCGACCTCGAGCTCAGCGTTCGCACCTCCTGTGAAGCCAAAGTCAAGAAAGAAGGGGCCGGCACGATTCCGGCCAAGAAATTATTGGAACTCGTCCGCCTCCTCCCTGAGGGCGAGATCAAGTTCAAGCTGCTGGACAATCACTGGGTCGAGATTGTAAGCGAGAAAAAGAAATACAAAATGGTCGGAATGGCCAAGGAGAACTTCCCCGCCCTTCCGGCGATGCCACATACACTGGTGAAGATCCCTGCGGCGGTCCTCGAAAGCCTTATCGCCAAGACGAAATTTGCTATCTCCATGGAAGAGTCCCGTTATACCCTTAACGGCGGCTTGTTGATCCTCAAGCCGGACACGATCGCAATGGTAGCCACCGATGGCCATCGCCTGGCGCTTGCGGAAACGGATCAAAAGCTTGCCGGCCTGAACGGCGAAATTCGTGTTCTGATCCCCAAGAAAGCGATGGATGAAGTCGAAAAGCTTTCCGCCACGGCCGGTTCGGATGCACAGATGGAATTCGCCAAGGACGAAAGCCATCTTTTTTTCCAGGTGAACCACCGCCTACTAATTTCCCGAATTCTCACCGGACAATTTCCCAACTATGAAGCGGTTCTGCCACGCGAAAACAGCAAAACCGTTGTTCTGGAGCGGGCCGAGCTGAGCGATGCCGTGCGTCGCGTCTCACAGCTTGCAGACCAGCGCTCTCACGCTGTAAAGCTGGCCGTTTCTACCGAAGGTGTCGAGATCTCGGCATCCAGCCCCGAATACGGAGAAGCGAAAGAATCCCTCGAAAAAGAGTACAAAGGCGACCCCATCTCTATCGGATTCAATTCGAGTTACATGCTCGATTTCCTTGCCGCTGCGGCCGACGGACCCATCAGCATTGAACTCAAGGATGAACAATCCGCCGGTCAAATGCGGCCACTTGCCGACGAGAGCTACCGCTATCGCTACATCATCATGCCCATGCGCATCTGAGCGCCTGTCGGTTACCAAAGCATTAAATTATTTTGCGGTTCGCTATCATTTAGTCGTTGTTTGAGATTCCGAATAGGAATCTTACCTCCTTGTCCGCCATGCCCCGGTTCCTAAAACACGAAATCGTTCCTGTAATTCTCGTGCGCCAGCAAATCCATCCGCTACGCGGAACCTAGGTAATGTAGACGCGGATCGCGCGCTGTACCGAGGTATAGCGATCATGCGAGCGTTCGCGCACCTGCGCCGGTTGATCGTGTCGAACGAGGACTTGCGCCGGAAAATCAAGAAGAAAGACGACGCCAGATTCCAAGCTGTTTTTCGGACCATCAAACCGAGGCTCGAGACGCCAATCCGGCCAAAACGGCAGATCGGTTTTCAGACTCGCAACGAGCTTTGGCAAGGCCATAATCACGCCCCGCAATCCGTTTGTAAGAGCCAGAAAACAAAAGTGTTATTTATCCACACCCCCTTCCTGTCGCCTTGAGAAAATACCGTTTTTCCAGTAGAATTAGTGGGTTGTCGATTCGCAGTTTTTCCTCCAGATCGACACGTCCGCCAGGCTTGGTTGACCCACAAAAAGCCCTGCGCCAGGGGCCGGTTAACTGCCTGGAGAAGATAAGTCTTCGCCACGTCCCGGAGCGCGGGACGGGATGAAGCAGGAACCCTACGAGCTTCGATCTATATCGAGCGAGATCGCGGTCAAAGGGTGAGGCGACGAATGGGGATAGCCAAACATCACGCCTTTCCTGGCTTCACGAAAATTAGTTTTGCATCATTGCCGTCGGAAAAACCCGTCGCGCGCCGGGGGACTTTCGAATGATCGGATTGCTGTAGCCACGCGCATCAGGAGATGACATGGGCGATAAGGAAACCGTGACAGGCAAGGGCGGTCACCAGTACGACGCGAAATCCATTAAGGTGCTCGGCGGCCTCGAAGCGGTCCGTCTGCGTCCCGCCATGTACATCGGCTCGACTGGGGAAATGGGGCTTCACCATCTCGTTTGGGAAGTGGTGGACAACTCGGTCGACGAAGCCATGGCCGGTTTCGCCGATGAAGTAAACGTCACGGTTCACGCCGACGACTCCGTTACGGTTGTGGACAATGGTCGCGGCATTCCTGTTGACATGCACGCCACGGAAAAGCGCCCCGCGGCCGAAGTGGTTCTTACCGTTCTTCACGCTGGCGGAAAATTCGACAGCGATACTTACAAAGTTTCTGGCGGCCTGCACGGCGTCGGCGTTTCGGTCGTCAACGCTCTGTCCGATTGGCTGGAACTTGAGATTCAGCGCGACGGCGCGGTTTGGGAACAGACCTACGAGAAGGGCAAGCCCAGCAGCAAGCTTAAGCAAACTGGAAAGACCCGCAAAACCGGCACCAAGGTGACGTTCCACCCCGATGCCACCATCTTTGAAAAGACAGTGTTCAGTTACGACACTCTCGCCACCCGCCTCCGCGAATACGCGTTTCTGAACAAAGGCCTGAAAATCACGCTCAACGACGAGCGTACAGAAAAATCCACCGAATTTCGTTTCACCGGCGGCATCGCCGAGTTCGTCAAGCATCTCAACCGCGGCAAAACCACGCTCCACGATTCGCCGATCTACATGGAAGGCAAGAAGGGTAACGTCGAAATCGAAATTGCTCTCCAGTACAACGACACCTACGGGGAAAACGTCTTCGCCTTCGCCAACACCATCAATACCGTCGACGGCGGCACGCATCTTTCCGGTTTCCGCTCCGCGCTCACTCGCTCCATCAACAACTTTGCTTCCGCCAACGGCATGCTGAAAGAGCAAAAAGACGAGGTGAGCATCACCGGAGACGACGTCCGCGAAGGCCTCGTCGCGGTTGTCAGCGTACGCCTGCCGCAACCCCAGTTCGAAGGCCAGACCAAGGGCAAGCTCAACAGCGATATCAAGGGCGATGTCGAGCAACTCGTGAACGAAAAGCTTGGCGAATGGTTTGACAAGCACTCCACCGTCGCCCGCCGGATCATCGGCAAGTGCATCGATGCCGCTCGCGCCCGCGAAGCCGCGCGCAAGGCCCGAGAACTCACCCGCCGCAAGTCTGCCATGGATTCCAGCGGTCTTCCCGGCAAGCTTGCGGATTGCCAGGAACGTGATCCTTCCCGCTGCGAACTGTTTGTTGTCGAGGGCGAATCCGCCGGCGGCTCGGCAAAAATGGGCCGCGATCGCAAATATCAGGCCATCCTTCCGCTGAAGGGCAAGATCCTCAACGTGGAAAAGGCGCGCTACGACAAGATGTTAGGCCATGAGGAAATTCGCGCGATCATCACGGCGCTCGGCACGGGCATCGGCAAAGACGACTTTGATGCCGGCAAGCTCCGCTACCACAAAGTCATTCTCATGACCGACGCGGACGTCGACGGTTCGCACATCCGCACGCTTCTCCTCACTTTCTTTTTCCGCCACATGAAGGAGCTCATTGAGCGCGGTCACGTTTACATCGCCCAGCCGCCTCTCTATCGCGTCAAGCGCGGCAAGAGCGAGCGCTACATTCGCGACGAGGGCGACTTCGCCCGCGAGTTAATGAAGCGCGCCACCGAGGACCACGTCGTCAAGGCAAAAGAAGGCGTCAATCTCGAAGGCGCGCGCCTTACCACCTTCCTTCTTAACGTTCAGGAGTACGAGGCTGCAGCGGCGAAGTTGGGCCGCCGGCTGCGCGAACCTGGACTGGTGGATTTGCTCGCGGAGAGCGGCTTGGAAAAGAAGACCGATTTTGAGGACAAGAAGGCCTTGGAAAAACTCCTGAAAGAGGTGGAAAAGAGCAAATTGAAACTCGAGGGAAAACTGGTCTTCGACGAGGAACACAGCTTGTACGAAATCCAGTTCGGCGCGCCTCACAACCAGAAGATCAGTTGGGCTGTTGCCTCCACAGCGGAATACAAGCGTCTGCGCGCGTTGACCAAGCAGATCGAGGAGTTTAACCACCCTCCTTTCACCGTTGCACGCAATGGCACAAAGGTCAGCAGAGAAAAGGCCACGGACGTCTTGAGCTACGTCATGGAAGACGCCAAGAAAGATTTCACCATCACTCGATTCAAGGGCTTGGGCGAAATGAACGCTGAGCAGTTGTGGGAAACCACTATGAATGCGGAAACCCGCACGTTGCTCCAGGTCAAACTCGAGGACGCTGTCGCGGCTGAAGACATTTTCACCACGCTTATGGGCGAAAATGTGGAAGCGCGCCGGAAGTTCATCGAGGACAATGCCCTCGAAGTCGTGAACCTCGATATCTAAACCAACGATGATTTACCAGTTAGGATGGACGACATTGCCGGGGTTGCGTGGATTGAGCGTGAGCGAATTTCGCGCTGCGCCCACGGCACAGCCGGACAACGAGAAGGGCGTGGCAATTGCGTTTGAGAATGAGGCCGGCCGCGACTCTTTTTTAAAGCAACTCGAAGCAGAATTTGCATCACGGCGCTTTACCAACACGGCCGATGCCTTCGACACCGTGAAGGCTTACGTAGTTGAATGCATGAGCAATAAACCCTAAGTATTTGTGAGTCTGAGGCGAGGAACAATGGCGGACGAGAAGAACACATCCATACTGCTTCCCATCGATATCGAAGCCGAAATGCGCAAGTCGTATCTCGACTATGCGATGAGCGTCATCATCGCCCGCGCGCTACCCGACGTGCGCGACGGCCTCAAGCCTGTGCAACGGCGCATCCTCGTCGCCATGAACGACCTCGGCCTCGCCTCCAATCGCGGCTATCGCAAATGCGCGAAGATCTGCGGCGACACCTCGGGTAACTATCACCCTCATGGCGAAGCAGTTATCTATCCCGCGCTCGTGCGTCTCGCCCAGGATTTCAACATGCGCTACCCCCTGATCGACGGTCAGGGAAATTTTGGCTCCGTCGACGGCGACCCACCAGCGGCCATGCGGTACACCGAGTCGCGCCTCGCCAAGATTACGGAAGACATTCTCGCCGACCTCGAGAAGGAAACGGTCGACTTCATCCCAAACTTCGATCAGACGCGCGAAGAGCCCGTCGTCCTTCCCTCGCGCATTCCCAATCTTCTCGTCAACGGCGCCAGTGGCATCGCTGTCGGCATGGCCACCAACATTCCTCCGCACAACCTGCGCGAAATCGTCGATGCCGCTATCCTCTTAATCGAGAGGCCGGACGCCTCGCTCAAGGAAATCATGAAGATTGTGCCCGGTCCGGATTTTCCGACCGGCGCCTACATCGCGGGCAGGGAAGGCGTCGAAGCCGCCTACCGCACCGGCCGCGGCAGTTTCATCATGCGCGCCAAAGCCGCCATTGAAGAGGCCACCAAGGACCGCGAAAACATCGTCATCACCGAAATCCCCTATCAGGTCAACAAGGCCAAGCTTGTCGAGCGCATTGCCGAACTCGTGCAAGCCAAAAAAATCGAAGGCATTGCCGACGTTCGCGACGAATCTTCACGAGAGGGCATGCGCATCGTCGTCGAATTGAAACGCGGCGAGGAATCCCAGCTCATCCTGAACAATCTTTTCAAGCATACCCAGATGCAGGAATCCTTCGGCATGATCCTGCTCGCCATCGTCGGCGGCCAGCCGCGCGAACTCGGCCTCATTCCGCTGATCAAGCTCTTTATCGAGCACCGCATGGAAGTCGTGCGCCGGCGCACGATTTTCGAATTGCGCAAGGCGGAAGAGCGCGAGCACATCCTGGTCGGCTACCAGATCGCTCTCGATCACCTCGACGACGTCATTCGCATTATCCGTGGATCGTCCAGCCGCGCTGATGCGAAGGAAAATCTGTTCAAGTATTTCACCGAGCAGGACGTCACTATCACGGAGAACGGCAAAGCCAGGAAACTCGAAGGCGTCAAGCTCGATGGCCGAAAGTATAAATTTGCCGGCGCTCCCGAAATCGAAGCGGCTGGCCGCGGCGCGGGTCTCGGACTCTCTTACACTCAGATCGACGCGATCCTCGAGCTGCAACTGCACCGCCTCACGCAGCTCTCCATTGACGAAATTCTCAAGGAATTGAAGTCCATTCGCGATCTCATCACGGAGTTGCGCGAAATTCTTGCCAGCGACAAGAAGTTGAAGCAGGTCATCACTGGTGAATTGCGCGAGGTGCACAAGGCTTACGGCGACGACCGCCGCACGCAAATTGTCGACAAGGTCGATGAGATCAAGCTCGAAGATCTCATCGCCGACACGGATATGCTGATCACAGTCAGCCATGCCGGATACATCAAACGTACCCCTGTTGAAATCTATCGTCACCAGTCTCGCGGCGGAAAAGGCCGCATCGGTGCGCGCACCAAGGAAGAGGATTTCGTCGAGCACCTCTTCATCGCGTCCGCGCACAGTTACATCCTGCTCTTTACCTCCAAGGGCCGCGTCTATTGGTTGAAGGTTTACGAACTTCCCGAAGCCGCCGCGGCAACGCGCGGCAAGGCGATTTCTCACCTGGTAAAGTTCCAGGAAGATGAAAAACTCACCGCTCTCGTCGCCGCCACCAACCTCGAGGAAGAAGGCCGCTATGTTTTCTTGGCTACCAAATTCGGCACCGTGAAGAAATCTACCCTTACCGAATTTTCCAATCCGCGCTCCACAGGGATCATCGCCATCAATCTCGAAGCCAAGGACGAACTCATCGGCGCCAAGCTTACCGACGGCAAACAGATGATCTTCCTTGCTAGCCACGAAGGCCAGGCCATCCTCTTCCGCGAAACCGAAGTCCGTCCCATGGGCCGCAACGCCGGCGGCGTGAACGGCATGGACCTTGACAAAGACGACTATGTCGTCAGCATGGATGCGGTGCAGCCCGACTTCGAAATCATCGCCAAGGAACACAAGCAGACCACTCAGAACCTGGAAGAACTCGAGAACGAGCACATCAAGGATTCCCTCACCACGCTGATGCTCACCGTCGCCGAGAAGGGCTACGGCAAGCGGACCGCGCTCGCCGAATACCGCATCACCTCACGGGGTGGTAAGGGCGTCGTAAACATGAAGACCACCGACCGCAACGGCTCGGTCGTCGCTACGCTTCAGGTCACCGAAGAATCCGACGTCATGATCATTACCGAGCACGGCAAAGTCATCCGCGTTCACGCCAACGAAATCCGCGAGGCCGGACGCTCAACCCAAGGCGTCCGCCTGCTGCGCCTCGATGACGACGACTCCGTAGCCGCCGCTGCCGTCATCAAGGAAGAAGACGAAGAAGAAAGGAAGTAACGCGGCAGCGGTGCTGTAGGGCCCGCTTTCCGAAGCGGGCTCTCGAGAGCGTGATCAGAACAAAAGCGCCCGCCGCAGACGGCGCCCGGTACACCAGCGGAAAAACCGCGGGGGTCGCAGAGTCGCCCTGCGTTACACTACATGCCATGAAAAACACACGCCGACTGTTTGCATTTCTTGTTCTCGCCGCGTCGCTTGTCACGCTGGTCCTCGCTGCCGCCGGGCCACAACCCGCTGCCGGCACGCATCACCTCGCCCTCGTTGGCACCTACACAGGAAAAACCGGCAGCAAGGGCATTTACGCCTACGACTTCGATTCCGCAACGGGCAAGCTCGCTTTGAAAGGTGTCGCCGCGGAAACGCCAAGCCCGTCCTGGGTCGCGATTCATCCCAGCGGTAAGTTTGCGTACGCGGCCAACGAGACCGGCCCACAGAGCACGATCACTGCCTTCTCGATCGACGCCAAGTCCGCCGGGCTCACACAACTGAATCAACTCTCGGCTCTCGGCGAAGATCCGTGCTATCTCTCCTTCGACAAAACCGGCAAATATCTTTTCGCCGCCAACTATACCTCCGGCAACGTGGTGGTCTTCCCGATTCTTTCCGATGGCAAACTCGGCGAGCATACCGCCAATGTGAAGGACGCCGGCACGCTCGGCCCGAACAAGGAACGTCAGGAAGTGCCTCATGCGCACTGGGTGCAGGTTTCGCCGGACAACCGCTTCGTCTTTGTTTCCGATCTCGGTCTCGACGCGATCCTCAGCTACCGCTTTGACGCCGCCAAGGGCACGCTCACTCCGAACGATCCGCCGGCGGCGAAACTCGCGCCGGGCGCGGGTCCGCGGCACGTCGCTTTCTCACCGAACGGCAAAAACATCTACGTCGTCAGCGAACTGAACAGCACCGTCACCGCCTTCTCCTACGATGCGTCCAAAGGCGCGCTCCACGAATTGCAGATACTTTCTACCTTGCCGAACGATTTTGTTGGCCGCAATGACGACGCCGAGATTACCGTTCACCCGAATGGCAAATGGCTCTTCGCCTCTAACCGAGGCCACGACACAGTCGCCGTGTTTGCGGTCAATCCCACGGACGGTACGCTGACGCACACCGGCGACTATCCCACCGGGGGCCAAGAACCTCGGCACTTCACGATGGACCCAACCGGCCAATATCTCCTCGCCGAAAACCAGAACTCCAACTCCATTGCGGTGTTCCGCATCGATTCAAGCACGGGAGCCCTCTCGCAAGTCTCGTTCGCCGAAAATATACCTTCTCCCGTGTGTTTGACCTTCCTGCCATAGGCAGGTTCGTGAGCCAGCGGCTTTTTCATTGCGTGAAATATGCGCTAGAATCGCGGATTCGATTGTCATGAGGAGATGTTCATGTCCCGCCCATCACCGCCGAGGCTTGCCCTGCTCGTTTGCATTTCCTTGGTAACCGCCAGTGCCGCTCTTGCCGACGGCGAAACACAACCCGCCCGCGATCCCAAACAGCCTATTGACGACGCCTACACCGCCAAAATTCACAAATACACCACCGAGCCTTACTTCTCTTCGCCGCTTGTCGACTATCTCCCCGCCAGCAAAACCGTACCCACTCCGGAAGTCGTGCTTGGCGATATTGCCGGCGCGCCGGGAATCCTTCCTTACGCGGAAGACGTGTACAAGTACATGCGCCTGCTCGAAAAAGCCACACCACGCGTGAAGGTTTTCTCCATTGGCACTACGGAAGAGGGCCGGGAAATGATCGCCGTCGCGATCTCTTCGGAATCCAACCTCAAAAACCTTGAGCAGAATCATCAGCGCCTGGCGAAACTCGCCGATCCTCGCGCCATTCAACTCGATGACGCAGCCGCCGACAAACTCGTTGCCGAAGCCGTCCCCGTCTACTACATCACCGGCACCATCCACTCGCCCGAAACCGGCGCTCCCACGGCGTTGATGGAGCTTGCCTACCGTATCGCCGTCGACGACAGTCCCTACATTCGTGATATTCGCGACGGCGTTATAACGCTGATCACTCCCGTGGTTGAAGTCGATGGCCGTGATCGTATGGTCGACATTTACAAATGGCATCTCGCCCATCCCAAAGATTTCTATCCGCCGCTCATCTATTGGGGCAAATACGTAGCGCACGACAACAATCGAGACGCCATGGCCGTCACGCTCAAGCTCACGGAAAATGTGCTCGACACCTACGTCGGCTGGGATGCGCAGGTCCTGCACGATCTTCATGAATCCGTTCCATATCTCTACGACAATACCGTCGGCGACGGCCCCTACAATGCCTGGGTCGATCCGATCCTCGTGGACGAATGGCAAATGATCGGCGCGCGCAACGTTGCGGACATGAACCTGTTCGGCATGCCCGGCGTGTTCGCGCACGGCGATTTCGACACGTGGTCGCCCGGCTATCTCATGTTCATCGCCGCGATGCACAACGGCATCAGCCGCCTGTACGAAACCTTCGGCAATGACGGCGCGGACACGCAGGAGCGCACACTCGAACCCGAGGAGTATTCCCGTACCTGGTATCGCGCCAATCCGCCGCTGCCGAAAGTTCTGTGGTCTCAGAGGAACAACAATAATTACGAAGAAACCGGCTTGCTTACCTCGCTTCACTACCTCAACCAGAACAAGCGGCTCTTCCTCAAGAATTTCTATCTCAAATCAAAGCGCTCGATCCTGAAACCCTCCGCGGAAGGACCGGCAGCCTATGTTCTTCCCTCCGACGATCCTCGCGCTACCATCCAGGCAGATCTCTTGCGCATCATGTTGAAGCAGCACGTCGAAATTTCCCGTGCAAACAGCGCATTCACGATTGCGCTGCCCGTTAAGAAAGAAAAGAAATCCAGCAAACCCGCCGATTCTGAAGAAAAGCCAAAGCCGCCGGCTCCCACCACGCGCACCTTTCCCGTTGGCAGCTTTGTCATTCGCATGGACCAGCCCTACTCCCGCGTCGCCGACGCGCTTCTCGATTACCAATATTGGAGCCCCGACGATCCGCAGAAAACGCCCTACGACGACACCGCCTGGACCTTCGGCGAACTCTTCGGCGTGCAAGTCGTCCGCGTGACGGATCCGAAGATTCTCACTGTTCCCGTGGAGAGGCTCACAGAGCTGCCGTCGACAGGCGGTGTTCAGGGCGAAGGCGCGGTATTCGCCATCGACAATCATGCCGAGCCCGCTCTCGCCACTCTCCGTTATCGTCTGAAAGACGCAACCATTGACGCTGCCGAAGAGCCTTTTGAGACCGGTAACCACAAATTCACCCGCGGCACTTTCCTCGTCCGCGGCGTCAGCCGTTCTGACCTCGACAGCGCCACAAAATCTCTCGGCCTGCGCGCCGTTGCGCTCACCCTAGCGCCCACCGTCAAAACTCATCCCGTTCGCGCTCCACGCATCGCTTACATTCACACTTGGCTTAGCACCCAGGCCGAAGGCTGGTGGCGGCTGGCGCTCGACAATCTGCAAATCCCGTACGATTACATGAGCACGCAATCGCTCGCCAAAATCCCCGATCTCAACACCAAATACGACGTCATTCTTTTCCCACCGGTCGGCTGGAGCAATCCGGCTACCGTCATCGCAGGCCTGTCCACCTCCTGGGGCAATCCTCTCCCATGGCTGAACACGCCCGAAACGCCGAATCTGGTTGGCAAGAATGACTCCACGCCCGACATGCGCCCTGGTCTCGGCTGGGACGGCGTCGCGAAGCTGCAGGAATTTGTGGCCAAGGGCGGTGTTTTGCTCACCGCAACCGACACCTCTCAACTCGCGCTTACCATCGGCCTCGCAAACGGTGTCAGCGCCGGCAACTCCGACAAAATGAAAATTGTTGGCGCGATCGTCGCCACGCGCCTCGTGGATGCCGCCAGCCCCATTGCTTATGGCTACGACGAAAAAGTCTCCGCCTATTCTGATAACGGCCCGATCTTTTCGGTAAATAGCATGCTCGGTTCCCGGCGGCGCCATCTCAGCCCGGAATCGAATCAGCGGCCGACAGGACGCGGCACAAAGGATGATTCGGACTTCGTTATTGGCCGCCCCGCCACCGAAATTCCCGAGGAGCCCGAGCACGAGCAATGGGAACTGCCCACTCCCACCGACGAACAACTTCGCAACAATCCGCGCGTAATCCCGCCCGCCGGCCGCGCGCGCGTCATTCTCCGCTACGGCGACTCCAAAGACCTGCTGGTGTCCGGCCTGGTCGAAGGCGGCAGCGAAATCGCTCAGCACCCCGCGGTACTCGATGTCCCAAATGGTTCCGGCCATGTCATTCTGTTCTCCATAAACCCGATCTATCGCGGCGAAACCGAAAACACGTATTCGCTGGTCCTGAATACCCTCCTCAATTTCGACAGCCTGAACGCCGGCCGCAAAAACGCCGAAAAATAAGGGAACTTCGACAATAGCCTTGCGCTTATCGCCAGTTGGAGTACAATCCCCGCCGACATGCCCAAACGAAAAGCGAAGAAAGCGACCAGGAGGCGCTCCAGCCGCAGGTCTCGCGGCGCCAAGATCGCCAAACTTCCCAAAGGAGCACTCACTCTCGTCGTCCTGCTGCGCGCCAAGGAGGGCCAGCACCTGCTTCTCGAAGCCGAGTTACGCGCCCTGGTTGTTCCCACACGCAAGGAAGAAGGTTGCCTGCAATACGATCTTCACCGAGCCGCCGACCAGCCCGGCGCGTACCTGTTCCACGAAGTGTGGGAAAGCCGCGAACATCACACTGCGCACACTCGCACGTCACATTTTCTTCGCTGGAACGCGCGCAAGGATTCGCTGCTTGCTTCGAAGGAATCCACCTTCTGGCAGCAGATCGCCTAGAGCCAAATTTGTGGCCCGCTAAGCAATCGTCTTCGACATTCTCAACACGGTGAGCGACAAGCCGTTGGGCAAAGGCGCCTCGATGGTTTCGACCTTCGAATATCCCCGCGCGGCATACAGTGGCACTCCTGTCAGAGTCGCGCCCATTTCAAATCGCCGGAAACCACGCGCGTAGGCCGCATCCTCGCAAGCCTTCAGTATCAAAGTGGCGAGGCCTCGTCGCGTCCAGTCCGGGTGCACGAAGAATGCGCGGATCCTTGCAGCGTCGTGCGCGGGATCCAGCGATTCGTTGTCGCGACCCGGACCGTGATCGCTGCCATAGAGCGTCTTGCGCACGCTCCACCCGCCACACGCTGCGATCGCTCTCTCACCGGCCGCGTTCTCCGCCTCCACAACATAGTAGGTGCCATCGGCAATCAGTTGCGTATCCACGCCGTACACGGTACCCAGCGCCGCTTCGAGCTGCGGCGCGGAATAATCCGCGCGCTGCAAAACGCGCACCGACACGTCGATCAGCTCGCGCAGCGCAGGAATGTCTGCGTTGGCCGCCAGCCGAAGTTTGTACTGCTCCGCTGGACTTGGCATGCCGCGGCTCATAAATGAATCTTATCGGATTGTGGCACGAACCTTCAGAAAACGGACGCACCTCAGCTTCCCGGAGCCTCGACGTAGTATCCCGGCCGCGCGCGCACACTCAAATCTTTGCGGTCAACGGTCACATTTATTTCGTGGTAGCCGTCCGTTACGTCTCCGCTCGGCGTGTAGGACAGCGTGTACTGCGAGTGCAGCTCCCCGCCCATTTCATCGATCACTTTCTCCAGCGAATGGTTCTTCCAAACCGACACGTGCTGACCGCCCGTAGCCGCTGCCGCGATCTCCAGTTGATGCGCCGTCACCTTATCCTTCGCATGCTGCACCGTCCAAACTGCCAAAGCCACTGCCGCTGCGAGGGGTCCCCCCGCGGCATCGTTTGCAGCTTCCGTCGACGGCGTCTGCACCGTCCCCGGCGGTGGCGGCATTCCAAACACGCCGTCGGGCGTTGCCTTTGGTACCTGTTTTTCCTCCGGCTTTCGTTTCAAATCAGCCTTCGTACCGGAAATCCCAACGGCATATATAGTGATGTTGGCCAGTTGCGCCCGCCGCAACACTTCGCCGAGTTTCTCCTCACTTCCCGAATCATGCGCTTCTCCAATCACCAACATCACGCGTCGCTTCCCCAGGTCCGATTCGGAGACCTCCGGCCGGGCGCTGAGCATCGCCACCGCCTTGGACATCGCGTCAAACAACTTCGAACCTGGCGATCCTTCTTGTAAATTGGAAATGGTCTTCTCCATCGCGTCCGAACTGCCCGTGAAGTCCAGCAGCGTTTTCACTTCGTCATCAAATCCGACCACCGCGCCTTCGCCCGTAGGGCCCGTAACTGTCTGCGAAATCAAAATCCCTGTTTTGCGCACCCCCGGCAAAAGCGGCCCAATCCGTGAACTCGTTTCCACCACCACCACCAGCGAAATCGGGTCTCCCCCTAAATTGAAATGCGTTATCTTCTGCGCTTTGCCGTTATCGGTGACGCGAAAATCCGATTCCTCCAGGTTATGCACCATCTCGCCTTTTTCGTTTCGCACCGTCACCGGCGTATTTACCAGCACGGTGCGCACTTTGATCTTCGACGGCTGTTGAATCGCCACTCCGGAGGGAGGCGTCATCGGTCCTTCCGGCGCTTGCGCGCCCACCGTCATCGGCGCCGCCAAAACCAACGTTGCCAACATCGTTCCTATCGCAGAGTGAGTCATCATCGGTCCGAGTTCGCGATTTCTTCAGCCACTTCGCGTGTATTCCTTTCGACGCATCTAGGTCCAAAGACGTTGCCGGAAGTCGAGGCTCTGCCTACACTGGTAACTCACCTTTCTGGAGAAGGCCCATGCCCGACGGAAAACGACTCAGGCCGCTGCACGCCCCCGAAGCCCCGCACGAAAATCAAGCCTTCATGCAGAGCACGGCCGCCAGGCCGATCCGCATTCTCGCGGAATACATTCATCCGCTGGCGCAGCTCAAAAAGGAAGGCATCGGCGACACCATCGTGATGTTCGGCTCCGCCCGCATCGAATCGCATGAAACCGCGGCCGCGCGCTGCACCCGCCTGAAGGATATGAATACCCGGAAAATGAGCAAGCTCAAACTAAAAAAGCATCACGTTGCGCTGCGGGATGCCAAGAGCGCTCTCGAAATGTCCCGCTATTACGAACAAGCGCGGCTACTCTCTCACAAACTCACCACCTGGGCCCTTTCACTTGGACCGCGCCCGCGCCGCTTTGTGGTTTGTTCCGGAGGCGGACCAGGAATTATGGAGGCAGCAAATCGCGGCGCTTACGAGGCCGGCGGCAAATCCATCGGACTTTCGATCGAACTCCCTCACGAGCAATTCGCCAATCCCTATATCAGCCCCGAGCTAAGTTTCAATTTCCACTATTTCTTCATGCGCAAATTGTGGTTCGCGCAAGTCGCTAAAGCTCTTATCGTTTTCCCCGGTGGTTTCGGTACGATGGACGAGCTGTGGGAAATGATGACGCTCTCGCAAACCGGTAAAATGGCGAAGAACACTCTGATTTTGATATACGGGCGTAAATACTGGAATGATGTTCTCAATCTCAAGGCCATGGTTCGCTGGGGCACCATCAATCAAAACGAATTCGACCAGCTTCAATTTGCGGACACGGTCGACGAAGCTTTCGAGGTGATCCGCACGGGCCTGGAAAAATACCACATGGAAGTCGACCCTTTCTTACAGGCGTACTGAACTTTTTGCGTTCTACAACCACCTCTAAGTGCTTACCTATCAATGAATCCACCTTGGCACACGCCGTGCATTTTCCTTACTTCGCTGTTTGAATTGGTTCTAGCGGCTTAGACGCTATGTCCCGGCGTCGCAGAAAATCAAGAGTGGAAGTCCACAGGAGAGTGGAATGCGAAACGCACGTTTTGTATTGGCACCCATGGTGTGCGCGGGAGCTATGTTGTTTGCCACCATGTCCGTTGTACGCGCTGACGACGATTGCCAGAAACGCACCATTAAAGCCGATCACAATCTTCACGAAGCGATCAAGAAGCACGGCCCGGACAGCCCGGAAGCCGCGAAATGGCGCCACGAACTGATTGAGGCGCGATCCTTTTGCTGGGATCACGATAAGCGGTGGTGGGACGAAGATGCTCGCCGCTGGCATACCGAGCACGATTGGGACGAACACGACCACGATCACTGAGTTTTGCGTTCTTGCCTGACCAAACACCCCACGGGGGTGCAGCGTAGCTTTGACGTTGCACCCCTCCCCTCCTCTTGACCTGGTTTTCTTCGCCGCAACCTTCGCACCAAACGAGTGTTTGATTCCTCAGAGCGCGATCCGAAGCCGGCCTGGGCGCGTTCCTGGAGGATCTTATGAAAGTTCCTACTCGGTTGTTCCGTTCGCTTCTCGGCAAGGCCGCTCTCGCAGCTGTTGCGCTTGGCGGCTTTCTCACTTTCGCCGGTGCTCCCGCGGCGCAAGCTGATCCTTGGCGAGATTGCAATCGCCGCGTCGCGTATACAAATCTGCGCTACCACGAGGCAGTCGAGCGTTTCGGTCCGTACAGCCCCGCCGCTCACCACTGGGCTGTCGAACGCCGCGAAGCCATCGCTCACTGCCGCGATTGGCGCTAATTCTTGCGTCTAACAGATTGACGCAAAATAAAAAACGGGGCGCCAGCACTCGACGCCCCGTTTCGTATTTATGCCTAACAGCTTATGACTTCGCTACAACAAGTTCCGCATCTTCGGTGAAAACAGCCTCGAACCTCTTCACTTCATCCCGATCGTGCACGAGAACGATGGGGACTACCCGCATTGACTGCTTGCAAAAGTGGCATTGCACGCCTTCTCCCTGCAGATCCTGCAGAAAGCCGTCCGTGAAGCGGTACTCCGCCCGCTCGTGCCTTGCTTTCTTCTGCCCCTTCGCGCCGCAATGAGGACAGGTGAACTCCACCGTATCCTTCTGCGGATCGCGCTCCAGAGCCGCCCAGCCAGTGCGGCGTACCCCGACAACTTCCGGCATATGCCTTTCCATCGAATCCTCCTCCCCTCCGCTTCGAAAAGTTAGATGCTCAGGCACTTGTCGCGGATGCACCGAGAGGCCTTTTTCTTCGCTTTGCGTTCGCTAGTTTGATTGCCTAGTTGAAAATTGTCTAATTCTTTTCTACTACGCCGGGGAACTTGTTTCTTTTGCATGGTGTCAAACGCTGCAGAGGACGCGCGCACCTCACATCCCTGCGAGAGCGGCGCCAGTTTCCTGAAAGCAACCCAGGGAGCTGGCGTCGCAAAATTCTCAAGACTCGCGAGGAAAATTTCCGGAGGTGTGTGATGGCTGTTTCTCCCGACCCTGAACAGAGTTTTCTCCGCACTTGCCTGGTGGAAGGCGACTCCGCGCAGGAAGCGCGAGGTCGCCGCAACAAGCAGCGCGCTTTGCTCGTTTCAATCGTCTTGCAAATTCTGTTCGTCACGACTCTCGTTTTGTTCCCGCTCTTCAGCAAAGGCGAAAATATCGCGAGCCGCGCCGTGCTGGTCCCGGCCGTTCCTTACAATCCCGGAAGAATTTCTGATCGAGCCAGGCCGAGGCCTCAACCGCCTCACGGCAGGCTCGATCCTTGCCGGTTCTGCCCACCTCCGTCAACTCCGAACTTCCCTGACCACGACCCAGGTCCTGTCGGCGACCCAGTCGCACCCATCGGCCCCGAAATTCCAGGCGTTCCCGGTGGACCAGTGATTCTTGGAGTGTTGCCATCGGATTCGAATCCTCCGCCTCCGGTCACTCCGCCGCACGCTACCGAGCATCGCCGGATTCATGTCGGCAGCGTTGAGCAAGCCATGTTGATTCGTCGAGTTGAGCCCGTTTATCCGCCACTGGGAAGACAACTTCGCCGCGAAGGCCGTGTCGAGCTTAGAGCGATCATTTCCACCGATGGCACGATTCAATCCCTGGAGGTCGTCAACGGCGATCCGCTCTTTCTGCAATCCGCGCTCGCCGCCGTGCGCGAATGGCGCTATCGCCCGACGATTCTCGACGGCCAGCCCGTCGAAATCGACACCCACATCACGGTCATCTACACGCTTTCACACTGACCTAACCAGCCCAACCGCTGCCCTGTCACGCTGAGGCCCGGCGCAGTTTGCCGGGCCTCAGGATCTAGGCGCTTCTCTTCTTTTTGGGATCATCACGGGTCATGTAGCGGGCGCCGTTTGCGGCCCAACCGAGGCGTCGCCACGTTCATCCACTACAACAACGGTTCGCCCGAATACCGCGCAATTACCTCGCGCGCCTGATCGCGCAGACGAACAATTTCGCGCAATCGATTCGGATCGCCGGTCTCGGCCACCCGTTCCGGGTAAATCGGCGGGGAAAGTGTAATCGTCACTTTCGTCGGCCGAGGCAGCAACGTCCTGTCACGCAAAAAGCGCCTCGTGCCCGCCAGCGAGACCGGAATCACCGGCGCGCCGGTTTCTACCGCGCTGCGAAACGCTCCCAGTTGGAAAGGGCGCACTCCCGCTTGGGGCGTAAATGTCCCCTCCGGAAACACAAAAACGGACTCGCCTTGCTTCAGACAGTTCTCAATCTCGTCCACTTGTTTCAGCCGCGAATTCGCGTCATGCCGATTGAACGATAAATGTCCCATCTGATTTAAAAATGTTCCTATAAAAATCATGTGGTTCACTTCGCTCTTCGCCACGAAGCGGTACGGCACTCCCAACCCCATCATCAGGGGCAGCACGTCGAAATAACTTGCGTGGTTTGACGCGTAAACCTTTGCTCCTGGCGTGTCCATGTACTCTTTCCCGATCACCTTGACGCGGATTCCGGTCAGCGCAAACAACACCTTGAGCGCCGCGGAAGTGAAGCGGCCGGCCGCCCGATGGTCTTTGTATAACCGCACGATCGCGCACGAAGGAATAATCCACATAACAAAGACAATAAAGAAGCACACACCGTATATCTTCTCCAATCCCGTTCGAATCCAGCCGGCCACCGCCCTCGCTGTCCCTTTCAAAAACGATCCCGTGCCGAGCTTCGCGATCTGCACCCAAGCGGGCGATTTCGGCGCAGCCAGCGTGCCCGCAAGGTAAAGCTGTTTGGTTTCTTCTCGTCGCAATTTCCCACTCGAGGTTTTCGGAATGCTGCCCGGGCCGATCAGTTCCACGCGATCCGGCGGCATCCCTAATCCCCGCGAGACCTCTTCGTTGATCGAAGCTACTAGCCCCCCCCGTTTCGCTTGGTTTTCTTCTCGCGTCTCCGCGACGATGACCAACTTTTCCGTTCCCGTCTCTTCACCGACGATTCCAAAAGCGACCACGCATCCCTTGCGGATTCCCTCCACCCGCGATGCCAACTCTTCCACTTCATGCGGATACAAATTCCGGCCGCCCTTGATGATGATGTCTTTCACGCGCCCGGTGATGTAAATCTCGCCACCGGTCTGATAGGCGCGATCGCCCGAGTTCACCCACGGGTACTCGCCCGCTGCAATCACGGGTCCTCCCGCGAATAGCTTCGCGGTAGCCTCCTCGTTCTCGTAATACCCGCTCGTCGCCGAGGCGCCGCGGAACCACAAAAATCCCTCCGTCCGTTCTGGTACGGGCTTTCGTTCTTTATCTGCAATCAGCACTTCGTGCCGTAGCAGCGCTGCGCCAGAGGACACAAATGCAATGCTGTTTTCATCTCCCGACTGCGCCGGCACCGCGCGGCCCTGCGTTGCGAAGGTTTCGCGCTCCACGCGATCGACCTTCGGGCCACGATACAAAGGCGGAAACGTCACGCCCAAGGACGCTTCCGCCAAGCCGTACACCGGCAGCATCGCCTCCGGCCGGAATCCGTACGGGGCAAATTTCCTCGCAAAACGCTCGAGCGTCTCTGGACTAACGGGCTCCGCCCCATTTAACGCCGCGCGCCAGGAGCTCAAATCGACTCCTTCCATGGCCTTCTCCGAGATTTTTCGCACGCAAAGCTCGTACGCGAAATTTGGCGCTGCGCTGATCGTTCCTTTGTATTTCGAAACGGCTTGCAGCCAGCGCTCCGGCCGCGTCAAAAATGCCAGTGGCGACATCACCACCACCGGCACGCCATGCAGCAACAACGTTAGCCAAGCTCCGATCAAACCCATGTCGTGGTACAGCGGCAGCCAGCTTACGCCAACATCACTCGGAGCCAACTGCACCGCCTCTGCAATCGCGCGCATGTTGGCCAGCAGATTGGCCTGCGTCAGCACTACGCCCTTCGGATCGCCCGTGGATCCCGACGTATATTGCAATAACGCAATGTCGCTTGCTTTCCGCAACCTGCTCCCGCTGAGGAACGCGGGCAAAGCGCCGGGCGCCGGTGGCGGCTCTTTCTCCGCCACGCCCAGCAACTTCTCCGCGTCCACCACTTCTAGCAGCGATTTCACCCTCGGCTTTAGCAGGTTTGCCACGGCTTCCGCCCGCCGGAACGTCAGCAACAAGCAAACCCCCGCGTTGTTGAGAATGGCCGATTGGCGCGCCGCATATTCTTCGATGCGGTCCGCGCGAAACGGCGGATAGATCGGCACAGGAACCGCCCCGGCCAGCAAAATTCCAGCGTAACAAACGAAAAATTGCCGCGACGTCGGCAGCATCAAGGCAACGCGTCCGCCCGCCGGGACACCACGCCGCGCCAACTCGTCCGCGCATTTCTGCGCTGCTGCGGCCAATTCGCCAAACGTCAGCGTGTGCGAACGCTCACCCTGTTCCGCATCCTCCGTGATAATCAGATGAGTCCGATTTGCATCATGCACGCCGCGATAACGGATCACTTCCAGCAGCGTTTCCGCTCTCTGCACGATGGATTCGCCAGCGTCCTCCTGAAACCTCTGATCGGTCACCACCGCTCGCAGGGCCGACGCATCTTCTTCGTCCTCTATGCGACCGGGAGCGCTGTGTATCGCCTCAATCAAATCTTCGGGAGTATTCGCTTCAGACGCCAGGGTGTCCGGCAGTCGCACCGCAAACGCAGCTTCGAGCCGCGTCAGCAATTCCACTCGCTCGAGGCTGCCCAATCCTAAATCACGATCGAGGTTCGACCTGGTGGATAGCGTCTGCAGCGCGCCATGACTACCTAGGTCCTGAAGCAGTTCACGCAGCACGTGCAAAACGCGTTCACGTAAGCCTGGCTGGTCTAATTTTGTCGAGGTTGTAGCCAAGGTTGCCTTCGATTCGGCACTTTTCGTGAGGCTAACACGCACCGACCGCTTTTGCCATCATCGCCTTGCAACGCGTGCTTCTTCGGGGCCTACTCCCCGCCCCGCGCTATGCGCCCTGCTTTTTCGCTGCGTACCCGGGCGGCAGCAGCGCGGTCGAAAGGTCCACGCCCGTCAGATCGGCCTTGCTGAGATCGGTCTCTCTCAGAATCGCGATGCCCATATCCGCGCCGGTGAATTTCGCGCCGTCCACATGCGCGTCACGAAAATTTGTATTACGCAATAGCGCCTTCTGGAAGTTCGCATTCGTCAAGTCGCACCGGAAAAACTCCACCCCGCTGGCTTGCGCCTCTGTCAAATCTGCCCCAGACAAACTCGCTTCGGTCATGTCGGTGTTTCGCAGGTCCGCCTTCCGCATTCGCGCACCCGTAAAGTCTGCGCCCGGCAGCCGCGCTCCTCGCAGGTCGCTTCCCTCGAGGTTGGCTTCCCGAAGAATGGCGCCGGCCAGATTCACTTTGCTCAAGTCCGCTCCAGACAGATCCGCACCCGTCAAGTCCGCCCGGGAGCCGGTTCCTTTCCAAAAGCGCTCATGCTCTTCCAGAATTTGGGTTAACTTTTTTCCTTTGTACTTCAAACCACTCCGCTTACGCAATCCCATGGCTCATGTTTCTCCCATATTTCGAACCTTCTATTTTACCTAAACATGCCGCACCAGAGAACTTGCGACACCGCTGCACCTGGCTCCGTAACGGAGTATGCTAGCTTCTGGGAATCACCGCATGCGCGTACTCCTCACCCTGTTTGCCGCTCTAACCTTCGTGGCAATTTCGGCCACCGCCCAAGAAGACGAAATCGTCGCCAACCTCGCGGGCGGTCGCGTCATCATTCACGTCGCCAATGACGGCATCGTCTTTGCTGCCATCGATCATCCCCTCGAAGCCAAATCTGTTCCGCCGCGCGTGGCCGCCATCGGCTCCTCGCATGTCGGCATCTTCTTTGGTGCGTCCGAGTGGCAGGTCCCCGCTCAACCCCTGCCCATTCGCCTGGACCGAGACATCTCGGACATTCGCCCCACTAACACCCACGAGACGTATCGGCCACCCGGTTCCGGTGAGGCGGACTTGGAATTGATTGGCACAGGTTTTCTCGAGAAGCTTCGCCCGCTGGTTTCTCAGCTCCACCATAAAATCGAGCTCAAGCCCGACGAGCCCCTCGTGCAAATTGTCCTCATCGGGTATGCGCCACAAGGCTACGGCCCAGAAGTCTGGCTCATCGACTATCGTGCCGAGCAGGAATCTGTCAGCGCCACCAGCGATTTCTGGCAGACACACATTCTCCGCCCGAGTTTCAACCAGATTTACCCGCCGGAAAAGCACCAAGCCAAGACCCTCGTCGAGGTGCGCTTCCCTGAAACTCTTCAAGATATTCCTTTAACCGGACTGATCCAGCAGAACGACCCACGAATCGCGCAACTGCGCTCCTCCGACGCTCGTTTCAGCAAAGTCGCCGAACACATCGAGAAGGGGCAAGCCAACAAAGTCGCGATGGAAGATGCCGGCGATTTCCTTCGCGCTGCCTTACCGTATGTGGCCGGTAATGCTCATTTCGTTGAAGGAGAAGTTAGCGAGAACGGCGGCTTCCAGTGGATCGTTCCGCCCGAAGAACCCCGGCAGAAAGCGCAACGCGGCGAAGACAAGGACCGCCCCGCCGACGCCCCAACCCTGATGCGCAAGCCCAATCCCGATCACTAAAAAGTTCTATTTAGAGCTCGGAACCTCCTCGACTACCGCTAGCAACTCGATGAAATCACCAACGCGGAGCCTTCCACCGCGCTTCACACGGCAAAGCATCCCGCGCCGACCATTCAGTTCCTCCATCAACCCTATGCGAATCTCCTCCATCAATTCACATGGCTCGCAAACGGCACTCACCTCTAATTCAACTTCGCCCGCGCGCAGTTTTTGTTCAACCTGTAAGCCGTTCACGTCCAATCCTTCTGTCGTTATGTTTTCGCGAATGATGCCCGGCGCCAAATACAGCGCACGAAGCGTCTCGATGTCCATCAGCAACACTTGGCGCTTTCCTCCTGGCCTGGCGTGTGCGCAGCCTTCTATTCCGAAGTTCTCGATTACTTGCGCTTCGTTCAATTCCTTCATTGCCGCGTGCCGCTTCGGTGCCCGGAATAGGTTTGTTACCTTCGCCACGCTGTCAATCTCCCGCCGCCGAACTTTGCAACCCGTGTCGTCCGATGTCTCGTCGGTAATGCATGCCGTCAAAGTGAATTTTGTCTGCCGCTTGATACGCCTTCTCGAGCGCTGCATCCAGCGTTTCGCCTGGCGCCGTCACTCCCAGCACCCGTCCGCCGCTGGTCAGGATTTTGCCACCTTCGCGCTTGGTTCCCGCATGCAAGATCTTTACATCCGTAATTTTGCTCGCCGCTTCCAATCCGTGAATCTCTTTCCCACTTTCAAATTTTCCCGGGTATCCTCCGGACGCGAGCACCACACACGCACTGGCCCCAGCCTTCCACTTCAGCTTCTGGGGTCGCAGTTTCCCCGCTGCCACATCGTTCAGTACATCGCCCAGGTCGAAATCCATGCGGGCCGCAATGGCCTGCGTCTCCGGATCGCCCAGCCGGCAATTGAACTCCAGCACCTTCGGTCCGCCTTTCGTCAGCATCAATCCCACGTAGAGAAATCCCTGGTAACGAATCCCGTCCTCCGCGAGCCCCTTCATTGTTGGCTCGATGATGGTCGTGGTCAGTTCGCACCGGAGATCTTCCGGCAGCAAGTCGTCCGAGGAATAGGCTCCCATTCCGCCGGTATTGGGCCCTTCGTTGTTGTCGTTCACCCGCTTATGGTCTCGGGTCGGCACTAGGGGCGCGTAGTGTTCGCCGTCCGTCAGTAGAATGAACGACAACTCCTCTCCCTCCATCGCTTCTTCCAGCATCACGCGCTTTCCACCAGGGCCAAGCTCATTCTTCTCCATCAGGCGTTCGATAAATTCCGTAGCCGCGTCCGGATTCGGTGCCACGAAGACGCCTTTTCCCGCGCACAATCCATCCGCCTTGATCACCACTGGCCAATCGACTTCACAGAGTGCCCCATATGCTCCCCCGGGCGAATCATAAGCCCCATACATTGCCGCGGTTGGAATCTTGTGCCTCACGAGAAACTCTTTCGTAAACACCTTGCTGCCTTCCAACCGTGCCGCATTTTTCGTAGGGCCAACAATCGGCCATTTGCACTTCTCAAACGCATCCACCAGGCCATTCACCAACGGGAGTTCGGGTCCCACTATCGTTAAATCCGGCCTCAGGTTTTCCGCCAGCGCCACTAAACTCGCCACGTCGCCCGGGTCGGCGACGACACAGTCCGCGTCCCCGGCGATGCCGCCATTCCCCGGCGTACACCAAATCTCTTCAATCCCGGCGCTTTCTCTTAACTTCCACACCAATGCGTGCTCGCGCCCGCCGCTGCCGATGACCAGAACTTTCATTGTTCGACCGCCTCGTGTTGCATCCCTTGGCAACAATAGTCGCCGCCGATAGACAGTGTCAACTTGCGGACGAGATTGGGTGGCTTGATCGCGCGTTTGATGAAGCTGAGAAAGGCTCTTTAGGGTAGACGGTAACTAACCATTAATCAAACATTAAATGGTTATACGCTTGCGACGGCACGGATGGGGATTGTTACTCCTGCGGCAGCATCTGACGAGGCCAACATGTGGCAGCGTCCATCAAAAATTCCACCGGGATCGATCACCATGCACGGGGAATGAACCTCGCCCGTAACTACACCCTTCGCTTGGATCTCTACTCGACCTTTCGCGAAGATCACCCCGTCAAAGCGGCCTGCGATGACCACTCTATTTCCTTCGATCTGCCCTTCTACCTTGGCATTCTGGCCCAACACGACGGTCTGTTCTGAAATGATGTTTCCCTTGACGTGTCCGTCAATACGGAATGTTCCTGTCAGGGTTAGTGTCCCTTCGAGCGACACTCCTTGGTCAATGAATCCAGTCCACTCCTCGCTTACACCATTCTTGGATGAGCCGGGCCACTTCCATGCCATAGAACTACCCCCGAGAGGATGTACTACCAATTTAGCGTGGAATTTCGAGATGTCAACGCAACTCGCACAAAGAGTTGTCGAATGCAATTCCTGAACAATGGTGCAGGGAGCACGCAAAGCCGCGACTTGGTCACTTCATTAGTCGATCGTAAATTCCCATCAACTGCGGCTCATCGTAATACTCCAGCACAAGTTGCCCGGGTCTAACCTTCGTCTTCTGCCGCAGAAGAACCTTCGTGCCCAAGTGTCGTTGCAACTCCTCCAATGCCTGACGAATGTTCGGGTCCAACTGTGTCTCCGTCAGGGTTCGCGCTCCCCGCGATCGCCTCGAAGCAAGCCGCTCAATCTGCCGCACAGTAAGCCCACCCCGCGCGGCGCGTTGCGCGTAACGCATACGCATTTGCGAATCCGGCACGGCGAGCAACGCACGGCCGTGTCCCGCCGTCAACTTGCCCTCTTCAATCCAATCCTGGATGGTTGGTTCGAGCTTCAGCAGGCGGATCGCGTTCGCCACCGTAGCCCGATCTTTCCCAGTTCGTTCCGCAACTGCTTCCTGGGTGGCGTGGAACTCGTCCATCAGCCGTTCGAACGCCCGCGCCTGCTCGATCGCATTCAGATCTTCGCGCTGGATGTTCTCGACGAGCGTCATTTCCAGCGCCAATTCGTCCGGAACTTGACGAACAATCGCCGTAACGCTGTTCAGGCCTGCGCGCTGGGCCGCCCGCCAACGCCGTTCTCCGGCAATGAGTTGATAGCGGTTGCCAACCTGACGTAGCACGAGCGGTTGAATGATGCCACTCGATTGAATGGAGCGCGCGAGTTCGTCTAGGGCCTCTTCACGAAAGCGCGTCCTTGGCTGATAGGGGCTCGGCTCAATCAGGTCAATATCGATTTGGAGAGGCCCAGACGTAGACGAGGTTGGGTTCATCGCCGGCGCAGCAGCAGCGGCCGATCCTCCCGACGTCGGCATGGCAACTGCTGGCTGTGGCGAAATCGGTTCGATTGGCTTTGTTGCGGAAGCTTGAACCTGCGGTTCAGGCTCCCGAATGAGCGCTCCGAGCCCCCGTCCCAACGCGTTTCTCGGCATTTGCAATTACCTCCTGCGCAAGCTGCGTATACCCCTCGGCACCCTTACTATGAATGTCATAGAAAATAATAGGCTTACCGAAGCTTGGTGCTTCCGCCAGACGAACATTCCGCGGTATCAGGCTTTGGAATATCTGGCCACCAAAAAAGCTTCGCAGGTCGGTTGCAACCTGTCGGGATAGAGTGGTGCGCTCGTCGTACATCGTGAGCAAGATTCCTTCGATTTCCAAACTCGGATTGAGTGTCCGACGAATTCTCATGAGGGTGTCCAGCAGCTCCGATACCCCCTCAAGTGCCAGATATTCGCATTGAATGGGTACAAGGACTGAATCTGCCGCCACCAATGCGTTCAGAGTTAGCAGGCCAAGCGCTGGGGGACAGTCCAAAATGATGAATCGGTATCGTTCACGCAGAGGTGTCAGAAGAGACTGCAGTTTGTACTCGCGACCGTCCATGTTCACTAGTTCGACTTCAGCCCCGACAAGATTTTTGTCAGCCGGAAGTACATCGAGTCCCTCGACTTGCGATTTTTGCACGATTCTTTCAAACGACTCACCCAAAATCAACGTGTGGTAGATGGTCCGCCTGGAAGGATCCTTTGGAAAACCAATCGCAGCCGTCGCGTTTCCCTGAGAATCGCAGTCGATGAGCAGCGTAGAATGTTCGGCGGCGGCAAGGCAGGCGGCTAGATTGACTGCCGTAGTGGTTTTTCCGACTCCACCCTTTTGATTCGCAACAGCGATGACCCGGGCCAAGAGGCTTCCCCCAAACGACGAGACGATAACAGAGCCATTCTAGCGGCGCAAGTTGTTTCACGTGAAACTGCGTCTGTACTGCGGATTTTCTGTGGAATCTTGTGTGTTCCACGTGAAACACAGCCACCTAGCCATCACATTGGGTTGGACTTATTCGACGCATTTTGAAAACCGTCACGCGAAATGTTCCACAGGGAACAGTCTGCCATAGTAATTTCTGAGCCTACTGCTTCCATCGTTCAGTGTTCCACATGGAACAGATCGCGCTCTGAACCGCGGTGGAACGTTCCATGTGGAACATCGCGTGTCGGATATTGTTATGATGGTTCGATTTTCGGAGCCGATGATCAGCGGCGATCGATTTCGCTCGATTCTTGTCGGAGCGAGATGTCGACAGAGGTATTTGTCGTCACGCCGACACGGACGCTTCGGCTTTCTTCGTGCCCACGAGGAGATAGCGCCGAAGCGATTGCGGCACGGAAATGGGCTCTTGCCACTCCCATAGGGTCGATTTTCGAGCTTCGTCGATGTCACGGCCGCCGATCCAAAGCAAAGTTCGGCGCGCCGACAATTGCTCACTCGCCGCCCAATCCAGAAATGGCCCAAATTCCCCTACCGCGCGCGAACAAACAAAATCAAGCGGAGCCAGCTCTTCGGAGAGTTCCTCGTAGCGGCTTATGAGCACCCGAGTATTGGCAAGTTCCAGATCACGAACAACTTCCGCGAGAAAGGTGCCTTTTTTGATATTTGAATCTACGAGGAACAGCTCAAGCTCGGGCCGAACGATTTTCAGGGGAATTCCCGGAAAGCCTGCACCTGATCCAATGTCGGCGAGACGACCAAATTCCCCAGGGACCGCGACAGCCGCGTACATCGATTCGCAAAAGTGACGATATAGTATCTCCAAAGGGTCGCGAATCGCGGTCAGATTCAGCTTCTCGTTCCAGTGCCGCAAGATCTTCATATATCTTTGAATCAAAAGGATTTGCCGCCGATCAGCGACGATCCTAAATTCGCTTAAAGCGCGCCGGATGGTATCTTCGGAAAGCGGCTTGTCCACATCTGTTGTCATTGAAGTTACTATCCTGTAATTATCTCATATTAAAAGCTTTACTGAGACACTCGTGGCACCAAGAGGTATTTCGGGCCGGCGATTCCCGCTACCAGATCCACGACCGAGTGCCACACCACAACCGGCATCAGGCTTTGAGAACCGACACGGGCGGCTCCAAACACAAGACCCATTAGCGTCGTGCCAACGACGCCGCTTTTCCCTTGATACGTATGTGCTAGCCCGAAGAGAGCAGAAGAAATGGCAACGACGGCGGAGGAACCAACGCCTGCTTGATTTAGCGCCGCCATCGCAAATCCGCGGTAAAGGAACTCTTCGCAGATTCCCGCTGTAATGGCTAAGGCAAAGTAGGGAGCCAGTTCGACTGGCGGACCAGGAAGTATACGTTGCGCCAATTGGCGCATAAAGTCCGGAACCGCGCCGGTCATGCGACCGATTCTCCGGAGATTAAACCACTGGAATGCGCCGAGAACCACAGCTCCCGCCACACTAGTGCCTAGCAGTTCCACGGTCGGATGGCGCGCGAGGCCAAGGTCTGAAGCAGTAAGCCCGCGAGCGATGGCCCGCCACACGACCGCAGCCATGAGGATCCATTGAAACGCGATCGTACTGCCATAGAGAACCAGCTTTTCTTTTGTGTCCACGACCGACCGGGCCAAGAGCCGCTGTAAGCGCGCGCGGCCCCGCCAGGGAATCAAGACGCCGAGCACAACAAAGATCAACCAGAAGTCCCAAGGCATCAACAGATAAGAACATCTTCGCTGTCACAAACGCAAGTTGTCTCAGTGGCCATGATTCCGACGGGTCCGGAGCGCCAACTGTGATTCTGATGGATCCGCCGATGGGCGCTCCCGCCACGCCCGCGGCTCGCGCTTCTGTAGGCGCACTCCACCACAAAGCTGCCGGCCATATTCTCTAGCTTCTCCAAAGTTCTCGGGCCAGCAAGAACGGTGTGATATCTTCCCATTCGCACCAATAGGGCGGGTGAATGGCGATAACGGCGCAGCGCATTCCGTGGTGGGCGTGGACATGGCCGCTGCTGGCCTGCGTCGTTCTGGTTCTGCAATTTGCCCTCGGCTCTGGTGGTCCGTTGGCTGTGGCGGAAACGTTTGCGTTGATCGCCACGGTGTTTGCGGCGGTCTATCACGCCGAAGTCGTGGCACATCGTGTGGGCGAACCTTTCGGCACGCTTGTGCTGGCGTTGGCGGTCACCATCATCGAAGTAGCTTTGATCGTGTCGATGATGATTACCGGAGGAGCCGAAAAAGCCGGTTTAGCCCGAGACACCGTATTCTCCGCGGTCATGATTGTGTGCAACGGTATCGTTGGCTTGTGCCTGCTGGCGGGCGGAGTGCGTCACCGTGAACAGGCCTTTCAGCTACAAGGCGCGAATGCTGCTCTCGTCGTCCTGATGCCCCTCACCACCTTGACCCTCGTTTTTCCGAATCTGACGACGACAACACCGGGCCCGACTTTCAGTCCTTCACAGCTCATCTTTGCCGCCGTCGTTTCCCTCATCCTTTATAGCTCCTTCCTGTTCGTGCAGACTATTCGCCATCGCGATTATTTTCTCCCCGCAGACGGCGGTGTCGAAGGAACGCACGCACCGCCGCCGCCCAACAAAGTGGCGCTGCTGAGTGCGGCGTTGTTGCTCGTTTCGCTTTTCGCCGTCGTTGCTTTGGCGAAAGCGCTCACACCTATCATGGAGTTTGGAATCGAAAAAGTTGGTGCCCCGAAAACGGTTGTGGGTATCGTGATCGCCGGCTTGGTATTACTCCCCGAAGGTTTGGCTTCTTACCGCGCCGCGAGTGCGAATCGCCTGCAAACCAGTATGAATCTTGCGCTGGGCTCGGTGTTGGCGAGTATTGGCCTGACTATTCCTGCAGTCGTCGCGGTTTCTCTTTTGCTCGGCAAGCCACTCACGCTCGGCATCACGCCAAAAGAAGAATTACTGTTGGCGCTCACGCTTCTCGTTAGCGTGCTGACCTTAGGGACGGGCCGCACGACGGTGCTTCAAGGAATCGTGCATCTTGTGATCTTCGCCGTATTTATTTTCCTTGCGGTTGTGCCGTAGGCGGCGTTTGACCCTGCCCGCCATCCCCGCAACGAGCGCGAAAGCTCCTGCATCGTTATAATCGGGGTGAAGAATTGCGAGGTTTCATGGCCGAAGCGGTCAAACTGACATCGATGGCGAAAGCGGCGGGTTGCGCTGCGAAGATGGCGCCGGGAACATTGGACGCGGTGTTGCGCCGTCTTCCTCCGCAGACCGATCCGAATGTCCTGGTAGGATTTAGCACGAATGACGATGCAGGCGTCTATTTGCTTGGCGAAGGCGTCGCCCTCGTGCAAACAGTAGATTTTTTTACGCCAGTCGTCGACGATCCTTTCACATTCGGCCAAATCGCAGCGGCTAATTCGTTAAGCGATATTTACGCAATGGGCGGGCGCCCGATTTCCGCACTCTCGATCGTCGGATTTCCGGCAACAGGCGATCCCGCGATCCTTGAGCAGATCATGCGGGGCGGCCTGAGCAAAATGGCCGAAGCAAAATGCAGCGTCATCGGCGGCCACTCGCTACGAAATGAAGACATTCAGTTTGGCTACGCAGTGACTGGACTTATCGATCCGAAGCGAGTTTGGAGAAATGTCGGCGCGCAGACCAACGACGTTCTGCTCTTCACCAAACCTCTTGGCACGGGAGTCATTTCTACCGCGCAGAAAAGAGACCGGGCCAGCAAAGAGTCGATCGGTGCCGCGACTGCGGCGATGACTCAGCTCAACGATGTTCCGTCGCAAGCGCTGCGTGAACTCGAATCGAAAGCAGGCCAAGGCACGATCCACGCGGTTACCGACGTCACCGGTTTCAGTTTCCTCGGGCATGCGCGTGAAATGGCACTAGGAGATCCTTCGAACGGAATTCAGCCCACCTCCTTCGAAATCCGGCACGACGCGTTTCGTCTGCTACCCGGAGCGCTTGAAGCTGTGCGACAGGGCATGATTCCCGGCGGGCTCAACAATAACCGCGATTTCATAGGCGATTGCGTCGGTTTTGCAGAGACTGTCCCCGAGGAGAACCGGGCAATTCTGTTCGACCCGCAAACTTCGGGAGGGTTGCTCATGGCCATCGCGCCGGAAGCCGAAGAGGCAGCGTTGCAATGCTTCCAACAGCACAACGTGAGCGCCGCTCGAGTCGGCCGAGTGCTGACGAAATTTTCGCCGCTCTTACACGTCATCTGAGGAAAACCGCCCGCCAACGACGATGGACACGATCACCCACGGAATCGCCGGAGCCTTAATCAGCAAAGCCGCTTTTGGCGGCCGCGATCTGTTCCCGCCGTCGGCGATCGGAAAAAAGCGGCTAACTACCTGGGCGTTGATGGTCGGAGCGATTTTTCCCGACTCCGATGTCCTGCGCGAATTTTTCTCTAACAATCCGATGCTGATGATTACTTGGCATCGTAGCCTCACGCACTCACTGCTCTTGATGCCGATCTGGTCGGTCATCCTTGCCGGACTGACAGGGGCGATAGCGCGCTGGCGCAAATGGGAAACTCCTTCGTTCTTGGCGTTGACTGCATTGTACGCCGTCGGGATTCTCAGCCACATTTTTCTGGACCTGCTGACCACGTACGGAACGATGATCTGGTCGCCGCTCGAATGGTCTCGGCCGGCTTGGGACATCTTGTTCATTGTGGACTTCACATTCACGGCGATTCTGTTGATTCCGCAGTTGCTGGCGTGGACCTACGAAGATCCGGAGCGCGCTGGCAAGCGTGCCCTTATTTTATGGGCGATTTTTACGCCGACGCCGCTCCTGATCGCCCGGATTGGTATGGCTGTGGGCGCTCCGATTTCCGGTTCGGCGGTTCTTGTTGCCATGGTGTTCTTCGCCCTGTTGTTTTTTCTGCCGGCGGCGCTCGGGTGGGGGTTGCGCATTCGTTACGAGACCTGGAATCGCGTCGGCCTGGCCCTGGCGATCGCCTACATTCTTGCCGCGGCAGTGGCGCACCACGCCGCGTTCGAGCGCGTAAGGCAATTTGCCGCCCAGGAAAAATTAGAAGTACAAGCGATCGGGGCGCTTCCCCTACCTCCGTCGCTGTGGCATTGGGATGGACTGGTACGTGCTGCTCGCGGTGTCTATGAAGTCCGCATGGATTTGAGCGACGACCTTTTGAAGAAGAACGAGCCGGTGGACGCCGAAGTCATCACCCGGACGTATTACCCGGACGCCCCTACGAACGAATACATCGAAATGGCGCGGCAGCTTCCTGATGTGCAGAAGGAGCTATGGTTCGCTCGGTTCCCAGTCACGCGGTTCCACAAAGAAGGGGGAGACGCTATCGTGGAATTCTCCGATTTGCGGTTTCCGCAGATTCGACGAGACCGCCCTGCGTCGTTCACCTATCAAGTGCGCTTTTCCGCCGATGGAAAAGTCATCAGCCAAGGCTGGCTTCGGCGTTGAGTTTGGAGTGCGGGAGCTCGGCTTCCGCACTCCAGGGTTAGGCGGGGTGAATCACGATGTGGCGGTCTTCGCCGGTGCCAACACTTTCGGTCCGCACGCCAGGCAGGTCCTTGAGCGCCAGATGCACAATGCGGCGTTCGCGCGAAGACATGGCATTCAACTGAAACGGTTGCTTCGAAATGAGAACGCGTTCGGCGGCGACTCGAGCCGTCATACGCAGTTCCTCAAATCGCAACGCGCGAAAACCGCCACTGTCGAGATGAATTCTTTCGTGGAAAGCGGGTTCCAGCCCAAGAGCGCGAAACGCCAGGTACTCCAGCGATTTCAAAACCTCTCCGCCGCGCGCAATCAGGATTTCTTTGTCTTTGCCGTCGAGATCGGCAAAGACTTCCGCTTCGCCTTCTTCACTGCCGCTGGAAGAGTCGGCGGCCCGCACTGTTACGTTCAGCTCGAATTTGGCGGCTCGAATAATTTTCAGCAGAAATTCGCGCAGAGCTTCAGCCGTAGCTTCCCGGTCGAGCTTTCCCTCGCGGACAAGTTCCTTGGTCATGTGGCTCCCGGATGCGCTAGCAGAATCCCTTTTGCAGCCGACCCGCGCTTACTTCTTGGCGCGCGAGGGCTTGGCTGGGGCGGGAAGGGGGTGAGTCCGATTCAGATACCACTGCTGCAAAATCCCGACAACGCTCTGAGTCAGAATATACACTGCCAGTCCACTGGGATATGGAATAATCATAAACATTCCGGCCATGCCGATGGGCATGAACTTCATCATCTGCGCCTGCTGCGGATCGGTGGTGGGAATCGGCGTGATTTTCGACGACAAATACATCGTCACGCCCATAAGGATCGGAAGAACGTAATACGGATCTTTGGCGGATAGATCTGTAATCCAGCCGAACCATGGAGCATGCCGCAGCTCAATCGTACCTTGCAGCGCGCGGTACAAGCCGAACCAGATCGGAAGTTGCAAGAGTTGTGGAATACAACCGCCCACGGGATTAACGCCCTCGCGCGAGTAAATGGCCATGATTTCCTTGTTCATTTCGGCCTTGCGCGGATCGTTCATCTTGTATTTCTTGTATTTTTCCTGCACTTGCTTAATTTCGGGAGCCACCCGCTGCATCTTCATGGTGCTTTTGTAGCTTGAAATGCGCAGCGGGAATAACACCATGTTGATCAGCAACGTGAGCACGACAATGGCCCAGCCCCAGTTCGGAATGTAGTCGTGCAACCACTTCAGGCCGTGAAACAGGGGGTCCGCGATGAATTCCAGGATTCCGAAATTCACAAGCGATTGCAGCGGCGGGTGCATCGCTTTCAACATGTCGTAATCCTTCGGCCCCACGAAGACGCGCATGTTCATGGGCTGTACCGAAGTCGCCGACGCCACTTCGGGAACGGCTTCGGATTCTTCTTTGCCGTTTACCATCGCCGTGTCCCAGACCTTCCAATAGCGCGTCTGGAGTGTTGTGGAAGCTGAATCGGTCGGCGGCAAGAAAGTGACTGCGAAATAGCGGTCCTCGATGCCGGCAAAATTCTTGCCGCCCTGCCACACGTTTCCTAACTTTTCCGGTTCCTCGAGCTTCTTGTAACCGACGGTCGTCAGCTTTCCGCCTTCGCTGTAAAACGTCATGACCGTCGTGATCGGCGCGGGATTCGTGACCGTCATGTCGCCGAAGCCGCCACGCCAGGCGAGGCCCGACTGAACGTGCGAGCCGTTGTAATTCGTGGTGGTTTCGACGCTCACCACATAGGAATGGTCGAAGTGAAACTTCTTGATGACTTCCAGGTGGCCGTCGCTCCACGAGAAGGTCACATCCGTCGGCGCGTCGAGAGAGGTGCTATCGGTAGAGATTTTGTACAAGCCGCTGTTCGCTGTTTTTTCTAGTTGCGGATCGTCAAAAACGAGAGAAAAGGGCCAGCCGCCCGTCAATTTAGCGGAGTCGTCATGAATCAAATCCAAGGTGCGCGGAGGCTTCGAGTCGTCCTTATACTTTTTAAGCTGCCAGCTCTTCACCACGGCGCCGCGATTGGAAAATTCCACTCGGTACAGGGCGTTTTCGACGACAAGGGTTCGTTCCTGTGCATCCGTGACGGCGGGCGTCTTCGCCGCGGCTCCGCTGGTTGCAGCGGGAGCATCCGTGACTCTGCTGGCGGTTGGCGCAGAATCCGTAAGCTGACCTGGAGTCGCGGGCGCGCTGGCCGCGGGAGTGTTCTGCTGCTGCGGATGCGCGGGTGGCTTCGGTGCGAAAAACTTGGCCCACAGAAGAATCACGACCATGGAAAGGAGCGAAGCGACCAGGATGCGCAGCTCCGGCGAGAACTTGTCCTTGTTCGGCCCGAGTGGTGGAAATTGTCCGAGCGGCGGCGTACTCACGAACGTACCCCGTGGTTTTCAGAAGGCGTACAAGAATTCGATCGCATCTCTTTCCATTTCTCCGGTACCGGGTCGTACCCAAATTTTCGTGATAGCGGATGGCAACGCAACAGGCGTTTTGTGCCCAGCCACATACCGCGCGTCACGCCAAACCGTTCGATGGCGTCATAGGCATACCGCGAGCAAGTAGGTTCGAAGCGGCAATTGCCGGAAAGCAAGACCGACAGGTAAGATTTGTAGAAGTTAAGTGCAAACAGCGCCGCGCGCACGGCAGCGGAATGCTTTTCCGGGCTCGGTGTGGAGCTCACAGTTGTTTCATCAGCCGCACCAGGTCCTGCGCCATCGCCGCAAACGGCGCCTTGGCCACCGAGCCTTTCGGATGAATCACGATGTCCCATCCCGCGGATATCTCCTGCCTGTGGCAGCGCACCATTTCCCGCAGCCGTCGCCGGATGCGATTGCGCACCACTGCGCCGCCTAATGCCTTCTTAATGCTGAAGCCGAAACGGTTCAGGGCCAGTTCGTTGCGACGGACGAAGACGGTGAAGTGGCTGCTGGAAAAACGCTTTCCGGCCTGGTAAACGCGGTCAAAATCGCCTTTGCGAACCAGGCGCATTTCGCGCGGAAACGTAAAGCCCGCAGCGGGTTTGCTGCCGCTACTCTGGCGTAAGGCGATGACGCCCTTTCTTGCGGCGAGCCGCAAGCACTTTGCGGCCGCCCTTGGTCTTCATGCGCGAGCGAAAGCCGTGAGTTTTGGCGCGGCGGCGTCTCCGCGGTTGAAAAGTACGCTTTGGCAAAGCAATCCCCCCTTGATTTTTCTACGTTCCAGCGGCTCGTTGAATATCTACAGCTTCTCTTGCACGCTTCTGCGAAATGAGGAATCCCTCGCCCAGGCAGTTCGAGCCCTGCTACCTGTTTTTCGTCAGCATTTGCAAACTTCTAGTGTACTTGCCGCCTGCGCAAGGGGTCAAGAAAACGGCGGGGTAGGCTATAGGGAGGGGAAAAGTGATACACGAAGGGTAGATTCCCATTCGCGCGCAAATAACGTTTTCGGATTTGAAATCTGATTTGTGCGGAAAATGCGTCGCGCAACTTCGTGCCAATGCGAAGCATCTTCAGGACAGCGCATTTTTGTTCGTTTTAAACTGTTCGAAAATAGAGGACTTGAGTGTTGCGACAAGAAGAAATCAAGAAGAAGAAAGAAAAAATGAAAGAAAAGGTTTGACACTCACCGGCCTTCTCATGGAAGACGTCATGCGCCTTTTGGCGCACCACAAGGCATGAAAATGGGGTTCAGCTGGCAGCCTCGAGCAGACGGGTCAGTCTGTGCCTGTGATACAAGCATCGTTGGAAGGCGATTGCTTGAAGGTCGGCAGAGTCCTGTGACGACATAGATCTCGCATGGAAGACTGACCCGCGTCGGTAAAGGTACCACTTTTTGTCGCACCCCAAAACGGGAAGGACGAATAGCAGTGTCTGTAACAGACCTGCGACGCAGCAATCGCCTCCGCTAAAGGAGGTGTCATGGAAACTCTAGTGGAGCGTGGTTGTGGGTTGGATGTGCATCAAGCCACCGTGGTGGCCTGCTTGTTGATTGTTTCGAAGAACGGAAAGGTTCACAAGCAAATCCGGACCTTCGGGACCACCACACGAGAGCTGCTGGCCTTGCGTGAATGGTTGCTCTCGCAAGACTGTACTCACGTGGCCATGGAGAGTACGGGGGTGTATTGGAAGCCGGTTTACGCCATCCTGGAAGGACAAGGAACTTTCAAGATCGTGGTGGCAAACGCACAACACGTAAAGAAGGTTCCGGGACGCAAGACCGACGTGAAAGATGCGGAATGGATTGCGGAATTGCTCTGCCACGGGTTGTTGCGCTCCAGCTTTGTTCCGCCCAAGCCCATCCGGGAGTTACGCGACTTGACGCGCTATCGCCGCAAGCTGGTGGAAAGTCAAGTGGCCGAGCGCAATCGCCTACTGAAGCTGCTGGAAAGTGCCAACATCAAGTTAGCCAGCGTGGCCGCGGACGTTTTTGGCCTCTCCGGTCAACTGATGCTGCGAGCCCTGATCGAAGGAAAAGCGAGCCCGCAGGAAATGGCTGAATTGGCCAAGGGACGTATGCGCGCGAAGATTCCCGAACTGGAGCCGGCACTGGAAGGAAAGCTCGAAGAGCACCATCGCTTCCTGCTGCGGTTGCAACTCCAGCGACTCGAGGCGGGAGAAAAGGATCTAGCCGTTCTCGAGCAACGCATCCAGGAAAAGCTGAAGCCGTATGAGGCGCAACTTACCCTGTTGGATGAGATCCCCGGCGTGAACTGGGCGGTGGCGGCAGCGATCATCGCTGAACTGGGGGTGGACATGAGCGTGTTCCAAAATGTTTTGCAGGCAGCATCTTGGGCTGGAGTAAGTCCTGGAAACCATGAATCGGCCGGCAAGCGCAAGAGCAGTCGCATCCCTAAGGGCAATGTGTATCTAAAGACAGCCTTGGTGGAAGCTGCCACTGCTGCAACAAAAGCCAAGGGCACCTACCTGCGAGACAAGTTTTACCGTCTCAAAGCTCGGCGCGGGTACAAGCGGGCAATCGTAGCTGTCGCCCATAAGATCTTGGTGGCCATCTATCACATGCTTTCCCACCAAGTCTGCTACAACGAATTGGGCGATCTCTACCTCGATAAGCTCAACAGGCATACCTTGACTCGAAACTTGGTTCATCGCCTCGAACGCCTAGGATACGCCGTCACTTTAGAGCAGAAGGCCGCGTGAAGTCGATGCCTGTAGCGCACACCGGCTGCCAGCTGAACCCTATTTTCATAGCAGGACTTGAGCCGCAGTCGGAGCTATTCGACGTTGAATGACGCTCCAAGCGCTCGTAGATGAAGTGGCCCGCCTTCTCCAAGAGGACGACGATCAGCGCAGGCGCCGCAAAGTGGCACCACTAGATTAGATCAATAGCGTAAATTGAGAATTGGCGACCCCCGTCCGGGGTCAATTTGCGTTATGGAGATTTTGCAACAGCTATCAGACTGGTCCGATGTAATATTTTTCTGAAGGGCCGTAGCAGCATCAAATTGCGAGCCAAAACAATCATTGACGTGTTAATGGCCGGGATCTTCTGTGCCTGTGTCGCCACCTTGATTTCGACACTATGGGTAGTTTTGTTCTTGGTTGTTCCGGCTCATGCAGTCCACGACTTTAAAGGGTTTCTCAGCGCTACCTTGTCGATCTTTTTCTTTGCGCTCGTCCCTGCTTGTCCGT
>CAWILQ010000003.1:0-107430 GCA_963836965.1 Candidatus Acidiferrales bacterium | reverse complement strand
TCGAGCCGAGGGAGCGAATGCGTTCGTTGGTGTCTTGCTGAGTACCGACCACCGAAAGATCTTGGGCGTAGCTGCAGGAGGCCCTGTGGAAAAAGAGCAAAACGGACACGCAGGCCACAAAACAGCGTGGACCCCAAGATCGAACCACGCCCCTCAAATCGAATAACCCCCTACCACAGTATACAGTTTGTCCACTGGCGGCTGATCACTGTTTTCACTTCCGCACGCGCTCCAATTAACCATGCTCTGCCGGCGGGTCGGCAGGGAAATGGACTGCTGCCATGTGGGCTGAGACGAAAAATAGCAGGGCGTTCGCAGGTATATGCAGGTTGAAGTCTACCAGACTGTGAACCAGGATCCCACAACAAGCTAGAAGCCCAGACAGGTTCAAAGCGGAGCCAAACGAACTCCCCAAGGTGGCCATCCCTTCAAGGCCGTTCCGGAGGACCACAGCGAGGAACCAAAGGCAGCACACACCTCCGACGAGGCCGGTCTCCGCCATGGCTTCCAGGTAGTCATTGTGGGCGTGATTCACGACCTTCCCGTCATAGAGCGAATCGTAGGGGGGATAGACCATTTGCAATGTTCCAAGCCCGGTGCCAAGGATCGGGTGATCAAGAAACAGGCGGAAGGTGTCTTCGACCATCGCTTTGCGTTTGCCTGCGGACACCTCCAAATTTTGGATTCCGGCAAATCGCACCAGAACTTGTTGAACGCCAATCCAGGAAACTAACAATGTCGCGCACACAATCACCACTCCACCGACCATCACGTGCTTACCGGGAGCACGGCGGATCAGCAACAGCAAGAGCAAAATGATCATTTGGACAATAAAGCTGACGATACCGCCACGGGAGGCGGACAGGACCAAAGCCACGGTGGGAACGATGGCAAAAAGGGCGACTAGGAAAATTCGTTCCCGGCGCACCCTTCCGAGGACCAGAGGCACCAGCGCGACGGGAATGATCATTTCCGCGAATCCCGCGAAGTGATTGCGATTCGCATACGGGCCAAACGGCGAGCCGCCGAAGTGCATGACGCGAAACCAATAGAGTTTTCCGTTGAACGTGAGGCTTTGCAGAATCCCTAGAATCGAAACGGAAAATCCCAGGCTCATCAGAAACCAGACAAAACCACGCCAGTGACCCCTGCGTTGAAATGCCTGCGCCATAAGAAAGATCACGATCGCGTAGGCAATCAGGAGCTGCAGCGCGATGCGGGTGTAATAATTAGAAGCGGTAAAACGAAAGACCAATTGTACGAGGACCACGAGCGCGAATGCGAAGAGTGGCAGGAATTCTGGGGGGATTACGAGTTGCTCCGACCTCCGGCGATACTGCTCGACGGCCCAAAATACCAGAAGAAAGGCCGCGCCGACTTCGAGTACCGCCTGTGACCATTCCTCCGTCGTGCCGAAAGCGAGAACCGCGAAAGCGAGCAAGCAGCAAATGCCGACGCGAACGAATTTCATGGCTTGCGGTGCTCCGCCGGCTGCGGGAGAAGATTCACGTCGTCGACCCAAGCGGTGCCAGAGATGCGCGCATCTGGATTCACGCTGGAATCCCGGACCACGCAAATCTGCACGCGGCGGATATCCGGGCCGGCGGTCCAGACCTGATCGACAACAGTCCAGGGATTTGTGCCAAGTATCTGCTGTGTGCTGGTGACTGTCGGAGCGGTTTGACCTATGGAGCGAAGACGGAATCCGACGCCCTGGTCGGAAGTCAGGGCATTGGTCTTGATCCAACCGGAAAAGCGATAGGTGGTGCCAGGCTCGACGATCGCCTGGGTGCAAGGGGTTTCGAAAGAGGGATCATGCTTGCCGTCGAAAGAAAGGCGCAGAGACTGTTTTCCTGAAAGTTTCTGCGACTTGTCGAGTCCAATGCTCGCTCCCTGAAGGATCGCTGGGTAGCCCCAACTGAAGGCCGAGCCGTTGACGTCAGTTTCAAAGCTAGGATCCCAGACGACCGTGCTCTTGGGCTGCAGAAGCGGCGGCAAATTCATGGTGGCCGTGCCTTGATCCCACACGCGGCGGGCCTCGGTGTATTCACCAGAAAAGAGCAACTCGCTGACAAGCCGATTCACTTCCCGCAGATCGAGGCGCGGAGTCGGATTGATGGTCAGCAGTTTCGCCCAGACGGTTTTCGCGACGGCCAACTGTTTTTCGCTCAAAGCTTCCCAGATTACGTCCACGTAGACGCTTTGCTTTGCAGGAAGAAGATCGCGAAGGATTTCGTCGATGTTCGGATTGGTCCGGTAAGCCCGCGAGAAAGCGGAGGCCGCGCGGCTCGGGTCCGCTTCCATGGCCCGCCGCAATTCCGCGTAAGCCTGGACCTGATTTCCCTGCCGCAGAAGAAAGTTGCCATAGCGCCAAGAGACATCGGCGGACGTAGGGTAGCTCTTCTTGGCTTCGACGTAGGCCGCACGCGCTTTGTCGGTTTTTCCATCCAATTCGTAAGCGGTGCCGAGATCCAACCACGCTTCGGTGGCGACTGGGTTGAGCTCAATCGCTTTTTCGTAGGATTTTAAGGCGCCGGCGGCGTCTTGCTGTTCGAGATTGTATTGCTGAAAGCGGCCGAGGGAATACCAATAGTCCGGATTGTCCGGCTCCAAACGGACCGCGGTCTCCAGATACTTAGCGGTCTCAACTTCGGAGTAGTAGCGCGCAATCGCGGTGCGAACGCCGAAAAAACACAGCCACAGCGCGACGAGCAAGGCAGCCGCGACCACCAGTCCGCGTGAGAGGGAATCCGAAAGACGCAGAATCATGTGACGTTACTGTGCCTAGGCCGTAACTGGGATGCAAGATGAAATTAAGAACGGAGACGGGTCGAGTTTTCAAAATGGAACGGGAATGCGTTGTCTTGGCGGCTCTATTCTCCCCGATTTCGCCTGCGTACGTCGATTCCCAAGCGCTTGATTTTCTGATTCAGGGTGGAGAGAGGAATCAAGAATCGTTCCGCGGCTTCGGTCTGGTTCCATCCGCAGCGTTCCAGCATGTCGACGATGATGCGGCGTTCGACCTCGTCCATGATCTGGAACAGGCTCGGTTTCGGGTTATCCGCGGCGGTGCGCGATCCGGGCTCACCCGGAAGCGGGGGCAAGAATTCCGACATCTGCAAACGGACGCCGCGGACGATTTCCTTGCTGCGGATGGAGTCTGGGAGCAAATCCACATCGATGCGTTCCTGGACGGAAAGCAGGAGCAAGGTCACATTTGGCCCGATCAAAGTGTCGATCGAAATAAAAGCGAGTGTCTCGATGTCCTGTCCGCGCAATTGCACCCTAAGCTAGGTTGAGTCTCGGCACTCAGCCAATCTCGACTATAGACGCGTAAGCTGGGCCGCTTTGCCTGGCGTAGAGGACCGCGATTGGCGGGCAGCAGGACCGGAAAGCCAGCCGGAGAGGAGCGGGGTCAAGATTTGACTAGCCGAAAGAAGCTGTCAGAATATAGACTTTCTGGGGGTTCCCGACCAGATTCCGATGACCACCCAGTCGATAGCCAAACAACCCCGACCGGAACCCGAAGGAACGGGGGCTATGGACACACTCTCTCTATTGTCCGTGATCATTCCCGCGAGGGATGAGGAAGGCTGCATCGCCTCGACGGTGGAGCACTTGTTTGTCGAACTGCGGCTCAGGAATGTGCCTCACGAAATAGTAGTAGTTGACGATGGAAGCACGGATGGAACGTGGCAGGCGCTGGAAGAGGCGCGGGAGAGAATCCCGACGTTGGTGCTGGTAAGGAATCCGGGGCTCAACGGGTTTGGGCGGGCCATTGTGCACGGGCTGGACCAGTCCAAGGGGGACGCCGTCGTGGTGATGATGGCGGATGAATCGGACGACTGCCGAGACGTCGTCACTTACTGGAAAGTTCTGAATGAGGGGTACGATTGCGTGTTTGGAAGCCGCTTTGTGAAAGGCGGCGGCACAATGGACTATCCGTACTTGAAATTGAAGGTTAACCGGCTGGCGAATTTCTTTCTGCGCGTTCTGTTCCGGATTCACCTGAACGACACCACGAACGCGTTTAAGGCTTACCGGCGCACGGTGATCGACGGCTGCCGGCCATTCCTTTCGCCGCACTTTAATCTTACAATCGAGATTCCGCTGAAGGCCATTATCCGCGGTTATACGTGGAAGGTGGTGCCCATAACGTGGCGCAACCGGCGCCGCGGGGTTGGCAAGTTGAAGATCAAGGAAATGGGCAGCCGTTACCTGTTTATCTGCCTGTACGTCTGGCTGGAGAAATATTTCAGCCGCGGAGACTATAAGCGCGATCCCGCCACGGCTTCTTACCCTGCGAGCGCACCCGGATCGCATGCGGACAACGCGTCCGTGCCGCAGGGGCGGGCGGCACGTTTGTGATCGAGGCAGCGCGGACAATCAACAAAAAACTTGCGTGGGGTTTGCTGGCCTGCCTGGCGGTGTACGCGGTCGTGCGCAGCCTGATGGCTGCGGCGGGCAAGCCATTCCGGTGCGATGAATTGTTGACTTTGGTGGTGAGCTCTCAAGGAGGCTGGAAGGATATTCTCGCCGCCCTTTATGCCCCGCTGGATGGCCAACCACCACTCTTTTGCGAAATCGAACATTTTGCATTAAGCATACCCGCTCACACTGAAGTCGCGCTGCGTTTGCCTTCTATTTTGGCGCTGCCCTGCACGCTGATTTGTGCGTTCCTATTTGTGAGGCGGCGTCGAGGAGAGACCGTCGCGTTGTTGTGCGCGCTGTTCCTGCTGATGACGAGTGCGCGCGACATCGCGGTGATGGGCCATACCGTTGGCGCTGAGCCTGGCGCAGTCGCTGCACTGTTTGGCTGTCGTCACCATGATTCCTTTTGGCCTGACGGAAATGGTGGTGTTTTTGACAGCGCGGCGGTTTCGTTGGCAGGTTTGGGCGGCCCTTGTTTTTGGGGCGTTATCCGTGATTCTATCTAGTTGGTGTAAGCGGCTCTATTCTCCCCGATTTCGCCTGCGCACGTCGATTCCCAAGCGCTTGATTTTCTGATTGAGGGTGGAGAGAGGAATCAGGAATCGTTCCGCGGCTTCGGTCTGGTTCCATCCGCAGCGTTCCAGCATGTCGACGATGATGCGGCGTTCGACCTCGTCCATGATCTGGAACAGGCTCGGTTTCGGGTTATCCGCGCCGGTGCGCGATCCGGGCTCACCCGGAAGCGGGGGCAAGAATTCCGACATTTGCAAGCGGACGCCGCGGACGATTTCCTTGCTGCGGATGGAGTCCGGGAGCAAATCCACGTCGACGCGTTCCTGGACGGAAAGCACCACGGCGCGTTCCACGACGTTTTCCAGTTCGCGCACGTTGCCGGGCCAGTCGTAATCCATAAGCAGCTTCATGGCGCCGGGTGTGAAGTGGCGCAATGGTTTGGTATTCTCCAGGCAGAAGCGCTCCAGGAAATGCGCCAGCAAAAGTGGTATGTCTTCGCGGCGTTCGCGAAGAGGAGGAAGCCGGAGGTGGATGACGTTCAAACGATGATAAAGATCCTCGCGGAAGCGCCCTTCCTTGACGAGAGAAAGAAGGTCGACGTTGGAGGCCGCGACGATGCGAACGTCCACTTTGAGTTGCTCGGTGCCCCCGAGGCGCATGAACTCGCGTTCCTGGATCACGCGAAGGAGCTTCGCCTGAGTTTCCGGACTGACGGTGGCGATCTCATCAAAGAAAATAGTTCCCTGGTCGGCCACTTCGAAGAGGCCTTTTTTCGAAGAAACAGCGCTGGTAAACGCGCCCTTCACATGGCCGAATAGTTGCGATTCCAACAAATCCACCGGGATCGATCCCGTGTTGACGGGAACAAAGGCCTTGTCGGCGCGCGGCGAGGCGGAATGAATCGCCTTGGCGATCAGTTCTTTTCCGGTACCGCTCTCGCCACTAATAAGAATTGTGGAGCGTGATGGCGCCACTTGAGCCACCAAGTCCAGGAGCGCCAACATTTTTTCGCCCTTGCCCACAATATTGGGGAAGTTGAATCGTTGTTTTAAGGCGCGCTTGAGTTGGACATTTTCATCGCGTAAACGCCGAGCTTCCACGGCCTGGGCGACTTGCGCAAGAAGCTCGTCGTTGGACCACGGCTTGGTGATGTAATCCATGGCCCCGCTCTTGAACGCGGTGCGGGCCATCTCGATCGAGCCATAGGCGGTGATCAGCACGACGGGCAGATGGGGATCTTGCCGGTGCACGTCCTTAAGCATCTCGATGCCGTTACGATCCGGAAGACTCACGTCCAACAACATCAGGTCGAAGGGGCGCTCTTCGAGCCGAGATAGTCCGGAGACTGCGGTCTCCGCGCTGGAGACGTGATAACCCTCGGTCTGCAGCAACAGCTCCAAGCCTTCGCGAATTTCCGATTCGTCATCGACGACGAGGATCGAGCCTTTAGACATGCACGGTCTTCCTGACTGCGGGAAATTCCACATGGAATGAAGTTCCCCGGCCGGGAGTCGATCGTACGTCGATCTTTCCCGCGTGTTCCTTAATAATCCCGTAGCTCACGCTGAGGCCAAGCCCTGTTCCGCGGCCGCCGGGCTTCGTCGTGAAAAACGGATCGAAAATCTTATGGATGTGATCGCGCGGAATCCCGTTACCTGTATCCACAACTTCGATCTCCACACCGCCGTTATGCGCGGCGGTGCGAATTTCGAGCATGCCGCCCGTGGGCATGGCGTCTCGCGCATTCAAAAACAGATTGAGAAATACCTGCTGCAGCTTATTGGCGGAACCTCGCACGGCAGGCAATGATTGTCCCAGTTGCTTGACCACTTGAATCTGCGCGGTCTTGAGCGGGTGGGACACCAGCGACAGGGTCTCTTCCACGACGTGATTCACGTCCACGTCGGCGAGTTCACTGGGACCGGTGCGCGAAAAATTCAGCAGGTTGTTGACGATTTCGCTGGCGCGGAAGGTCTGCTTCACGATTTTGTCGATGATGGAGTGCCGCGGATCGCCCTCAGGCATCTGCTTGGCCAACATTTGGATGTAATTCGAAATTACCGCAAGAGGAGTGTTCACCTCATGCGCCACGCCTGCCGCCAGCAAGCCAAGGGACGTGAGTTTTTCCGTCTGAGACATCTGCTCTTCCATGCGCTCCCGCTGGGTTACATCGTCGAACAGCAGCAGCCGGCCGATTTTTTCACCGGATTTGCCGACCAGCGGCGTGATAGAAACATTGAGAACAACCGAGCTGCCGTGGTGCGTTAGGCGATGTTTGTAGATGCCGGTGACCTGCTCCTCGTCACCGCGCGCTTCGATTTCCTGAACAAGATCCGGCGGCAGGATGTGGCTGAAAGGCTTGCCCACCGCGTCGCTCGGGCTCACGCCGATCAGCTGCTCCATGCGGCTGTTCCAGGCGTCCACGGTACCAAGGAGATCGACCGCAAGGACGCCGACGTTCAAGGATTCCACAATGTTCTCGCTGAAGTCTTTCAAGCGCGCGACTTCGATAGCCTTGCGCTCGAGCGACGTATAGAGTTGCGAGTTGTCCAAGGCGATGGCGACATAGCCGGCGATGGTCTGCACAAGCTCGACGTCGTCGCTGGAAAGATAGTCGCCGTCCACCGTCTTGCCGAGGCCCAATACCGCGACGGTGTGGTCGCGGATGCGACAAGGAATGAAATAGTTCAATTCAAGCTGCTCAAGCGTCCGGCGTACGGAATCGCTCACGTCGCGCGCGCTCCGCGGGGATTCGAAAAAGATCGGCCCGCTCAAAAATTCCGGCCGCGACGGCCCGATGAAGCTCAGATCGAGTGGTTCAACGAGACGAACGCCCATCGAACGCGCCAGACGCATTTCGCCGAACCGCTGCGGGTCTTCAACAAAGATGGCGAGACGATCCACCAACAAAGTTTGAGAGACGCGGTCCATCACCGACCCGAGCATGGGCTCCAGCCGGACTTCGTTCGTCAGCGTTCGCCCGAATTCGATGAGCGTGCGGCGGTAGTTGAGCCGGTCGCGATAGAAGAAGCGATCCAAGCGCGCTTGAATCCCTTCCCGGAAAGGTTGGAATAAAAAGGCCGCAATCACGATGGCGATCATGCCCGCAACCGGGCCGCTGGTTTGCGCGTGGAAGATTTCCGCGATGACGGCGACGAGTCCAAAGTAGATCGCCGCGACCGCCGCGGTTGCCGCCGTATACGCAAGGCCGCGCTTGAAAATGATGTCCACATCCATCAACCGGTAGCGGATGATGGCGTAACCGAAGCACAACGGGATCAGCACCAGGCTGATCGTCGAATACTGCATCCAGGAGCGCGATTGCGGATCGACCAAATACGGCAACACATAGAACACGGTGAACGGCAGGCTGCCGACCAGCGTTCCCCCGGTGAGCCATTTCAACTGCTGACGCAGCACGCCGGAACGCGTACGGCGATAACTCAAATAAAAAACCAGACCGGCGGCGAGGAAGTAGGCGCCGAGGAAGCTGTATTCGATCTGCTCGAGCACCACGCGAGAGCGGATGGAAGGCACAAAGCCCAATGCGTTGAAAGCAGTGAGGACATGGACCGTCAGCAGTGCCGCCGGGATGGTGTAAATTGCGGCGATTTTCAAGAGGGATTTGCGATCGGTTGACGACCGGCCCTGAAAGACCAGAGCAAAGTGCAGCAGCAAGGTTGGCGCAAGCATTTGCGCGATAACCCCGGACCAATAAACTTCCAGATCGAAAACGTCCAACTTGCCGCTGTAGTGGAAGGAATAGAGAATGAAAGAAACGAGACAAAAAACATAAAAATGAACCGCGCGCGGAGCGTTCCATCTTCGAATGAAAATGAACAGCCCGATAAAGAGATACAGAAGGCCGACTACGCGCTCATAATTTTCAAGCGCCAAGGGCTTTTGGGCGGGGGCGGTGATCAGCCGCGCTTCAAATTCCTCGCCGTTCCGGGAGAGCTTGTAGCGCAACTGGGTCCAAAGACCGGCGCGAAACAACCGCTGCGCGACATGTTTCTCGTTGGGAACCGCTATGTCGTCAATGGCAAGGAGGTGGTCGCCGGGACGGATACCGGCAGCGGCGGCGGGAGAGTTCGGCATCACCTTCCATGCTTCGATGCCAGTGGCGCTGTCGGTCCAAGCCACTCCGTCGTCCACCAGGTCGTAACGAGAGCGCTGAAGGAAGTTGAGCCAAGCGAAGATGACCGCCGCCAGCGTTGCCAACGCCAGTACGACCGCACCTACGCTCACACGTAGACTTTCCTTCATGCCTAAGGTCCTGCTTAGTCCCTGTGTCAAAGGTGGAGCAAGTCCTTTTCCAATCTTTAGTAGATATGATTACAAATAAGTACACGCATATCAATAGCTTATGGAAAATTCGTAGGTCCAGCGAGGCTTACTTCCATTTTCTGGTAGGCGAGATACAGGTTTCGAGAACACTTTGAGCGCTTAAAACTGCAGGCTCAACCCACCCCTAAAGCTTCGAAACGCAGGCACCAGCAATACTTGTCCGTCCCGGCTGTTCAACGAGACATTCCCCTGGGCCAGCAGATTGTCGCACTCCGCGTTGGCCTCCCAGTGGCCCACGGTAGGCCACGGCAGAGGTTGCCGAATGCCGATGTGGAGGTACGGGCTAAGGTCGTAGATTCCCTCGCCGTAAGGATCGATCCGTGAAAGGGCCATCCCCCCGACCCACTTATAGCCAGCGGTGAGTTTTGTGCCCGTAATGGGAAGCTTGCCGGTAACCTTTACAGCGGCGGATTCGCGGGAAGCAGTGCGAAGAGCGTCGCGGAGGCCACCGTCGACCAAGGTGTACGGTACGAGTGCGCCCGAGAAAGCATAGATAGCGGTCATTTCAAGATCGTCGGAAATTCGTTCGCGGAGCGCGGCACGCGCGCCCCAGGAAACCGAGGAGCCGCCGTCATACGCAAAGACGTTCGAGTAGTAGTCCTGGAAATATTCCCCCGTGGGAAGGCCTGAACCTTTTCCGAACAAAGCGACATGGCTATTGTCGTCGTGAAAGACCGCAAGCTGGAAAACACTGTGATCTGCAAGCTTCCGTTCGGCTGAGAGTTCCTCATGACGGCCGTTTTCGAGAACCGCTTTGCCGTCGTGCCAAAGCAGCACGGGAAATCCGTCCAACTGGTCCATAGCGGAAGTCAGAACGCTCGGTTGGCTGGTCTCCGTAAGATAGGCGATGGAGTTGTCCCCGTTCGTAACCGCAGCGGGAAGTGCGGCATAAACGGCGTTCATATACCAGTTTGGCGAGACTTTGGTTTCCCATTCAAGCCTTGGACGCAAGCTCCAGGCCGAAGCGCCTGCACCCACCAGGACGTATTCGCCGCCCATGCGGAGAACAACCCGATCGCCAAGATTCATGGAGCCGCTTTGATCAATACGCACGCCGCGGAAGGTTGGGCCTTCGGGTCCGATCTTGGCTTCGCGGAGAACCATGGTGCTGCGCGGGCTGTCTTGCTGCAGGCCCATAGGCAGCCAGACGGTGGCGAGGCCACCAGCAGGAGCATCCCCGTCGTAGGTAACCTGGCCGGCGAAGACCAAATGATTGTCTCGCGCGAGGCGCTGATCGTAGGCGAAGGCTGTGCCCGGCGCGGCGTCAATGTTGGAAACCGACCCCGGCCGACGCGCTCCGCCGGTAAACTCAACCTGGCCGACTTGCCGCGGCGCGCCGAGGTCCGCGACAATCGCCGAGGTATCGTCGGTGTCTTCCTCGTGCCATTGCAAGACCGGGCGCATCCCGGAAGCCGAACGCAGCACCCACTTCCAGTCGTCCGGCTCGGCTGCACCGTTTGCCGGAGAGCGACGCAGTTGCTCAATCGAGGCAAACAGGGATTCGAGCTGCACGCGAACAACGGTGTTGAGATTGGCGGAAATCTGGATGTGCTTTTGAAGAGCGGGCAGATACCCGGCCAGAGTCACGCGAACGGTGTAAAAGCCGGGCGCCAAATTCTCCGTCCGGAAAAATCCTTCTGTGTTTGTCAGGAACTGGTGTGGGAGAAGAACTCCGGGGGCTTCCGCGAGAATCTCCACGCTCGCACCGAGCTGAGGAATTCCGCCGGGATCACGAACGATACCGGAAATTGTGCCAAGTGCGGTTTTGTGGCTGGCCTGCGCCGCGGCCGGCGGAGCGTCGGCACACACACCCAAGGTAACCAATAGAAAACCGAAGCACAGGAGCTGACCGTGCTTCACTCTGGTTACCTCCCTGGCGCAACGTTCGCCGCAGCCTTCTGTTCAACCGGGGGCTTGATCGAAAAATCCGCGGTACGTGAAATCGTGACCTGCGCCAATTTGTCTGTCGCGCTGACCTCGAGAGTATACTTCCCGGGAGTCAACGTAGCCAAGGGCAAAAGACGCTCGATGGTCACCTGCTCGCCGGTCTGCTTCATGTCCGCCGAAGTTTCCTTAAACTGCATAATTTGCTGGTCGCCTTTTTTGACGGTGTAGACGAACGATGCGTCTGACTTATGGGTTTTGTCATCCGGCTTAAGGTTGTAGACCTGCAGATAGATTCCCATTTTGTCGGAACTGCTGAAGCTCGCGTCCAGCTTCGGACGAACTTTGGAGGAACCGAGCACGAATTGCCCAGTGCCGATCTGCTTAGCGGGGACACGTTCGATTTGATCGGCAAGAATCAACGTGCTGGCTTCCAGTTTTTCTTCGTCATAGCGCGGCACGGCAAGCCGGGTGTTTATCGCGCCGACGTTACCGCTGTTCACATCTTTCACCACGATATCCAAGCGATATAGACCGGGTCGCAGAGGCAGAGACTTCTGATAGATCGATTGTTGCTTCACGGCGCTGTTGAATAGCGAATCCGGGTAATCCTTGACGACCGGATCCTCAAAAGTCTGCACAACTTTATCGGTAAGAGTGCTCACGCGGCCAAAGATATTCAGTTCGGCGGAATGCACTCCGTCTTTCGCTTTGAAGGAAAGCTGATTGTTGGGAATTTGCACGGAGATAGGAACCAGCACGGTGTCGCTCGTGACCTTTAAGAAATCGGTGCGGTATTGGAACTTCAAGGAATCGCGGACCATGCGCGAAGTGACGATCGCTTCGAGGTCCTTATATTTCACTTCCGGCGGACGCTGGACCTTGGCGTAGAGTTCCAGACGCGTGAATTCATTCAAGCTCGCCGGCGTGCCACCCAATGCAGTCGGCAGGTTGGTGCCGTCCGATCGTGTAAAGCGGCAGGTCTTCGAAGCCAAGCCCATGGATTCGAGAAGGCTCAAGCCCGCGCCCGGTACGTGCAACAGCGCGTCCTTCTCCGACGGATCCATAGTCAAATGATATTCGCCGCTGCCCGAAGGGTCGACGAACTCCAGAATTACGTTCTCCTGGATTCCTTCGAGATAGCGATAGCGCCACGTTTCCCACGGATATGTAGTTGTGGAGCCGCCACCTTCTTCCATAGGGCGATCGTAGGTGCCGCCTGTCGGGTGCGACTCAATTTCATCCGGCGCACCCCAAATGATGTAGATGCGGCCGCGGTCCGTCTTCCAGCCAGGAATGCCGGAAGCGTAGTGCTCGTTCGCGTAAGCAATTCGTCGATAGTGCTCTTCCTTAAAGTCGTTGGTCGGAAGGTCCGGGTTGCCGCTGCGGCGCAACCAGAAAGATTCAATAAATTGCTCGCGCTCCTCGTTGGTTTCGAGCTGGAGGAAGGCTTTGCGCTCATCCGGCGAAATGATGTAGACGACATCCTCGTTGAGCCACGTCTTGTAAGGCGTGTCCAGCTCTTTGAGGGTCTTCCTCATTTTTTGCTTCTGTTCTTTGGTCAGCTTCTGATTCTGTGGAATGTCTTGCGGAGTACTTTGGTCCTGAGCCTGTTGTGCGGAAACAGGAAGCGCGAGGAAGACAAGCGATGTTAAGAACGCCGCGGATTTTCTGAAAAAGGTCTGCATTACGGACACCCCTGCAACGGAATGATTTTAGTCCTCCGTCAAGGCCGCGTCAATTCACGAATCTCTTTCATTTAAAAACACTTCCCGGTTACCCTGGTTAGACGACAACGAAACCGGGGAAGTTGCCTTCCTAACGCAAGCGGAATCAGCAAGACAGCGAGAGAAGCGGCTCAGGATGAGATTGTGAGTACTAGGAGCCTATTGCAGGTGGGTGTGCCGCCTATCGGAACCGATCAAAGAATCAAAAATTGCGAGAACGTGCCGGCGATACTCGACCATGCGCGCGAAGACGTTGCGGAGATGCGGTTCGCGCTCCGCGTCCTTGTGCCACTTGGCGAGAACCGCCGGAGGAACCGCAATGTCGCGGCGGAGTTCTTCCGGGGAATGCCCACGCAGGAACAAACCGTAAAAGAAAGCCGCTTCGCGTTGCGGAAATGCGAGATCCGCAATCACTTCGGCAGGAAGCATTGGTGCAATCGTCGCCATAGCGAAAACGCAGTTTACCCAAAACTTTGTCCACGTCAAGTAGGACACCGGTTCCAATGTCGCGTGGCAGTCAAGACTCCGTGGATGGGATGCAACGGAACGGGGCTTGACCGGTTCTAACCGAGCATAGGATGCTTAAAGACATGGCCAAGGTGCCAAAATCGCTTGCCGGGCGGGCCGTCGGGAAGTTCCTGCGCTTCAGCGTGCTGCGTGGGCTGCGCTCCGTCGAGATTGATCCGGAAGAATTTCGGCGAAACCTGGCCGAGAAACACGGCCTTTGGGTGCCTCATTTTGGGCGAATGAAGGATGCGCCGATGGAGAAGCTGGACGCCATTGCGGAGCGGCTGATCCACGATGCGCAGCGACTGGCGATGGCTCAGGGAGCGGGCTTTGGCCTGGGTGGAATGATCACGGTGATCCCGGACACCGGCTTTCTGACTTTGATCACGCTGCGGCTGATACAGAAACTTTGCTTGCTCTACGGGTTCGAAGAAAGTGGCCCGGAGCGGCGCGCGCAACTTTGGATGGCGGCGGCAACCGCGACAGGAATCGATTTCAGCAAGGACCTCGCCGAAAAGCAGATGTTTGAAAAGCTGGCGCCGAAACTGGCGAGCCGGCTCGCGGTACGCCTCGGCGAAGAGAGCGCGGAAAAGTGGGTGGCTCGGTTGGTGCCGCTGGCAAGCTCCGCGATTGGCGGGGCGCTGAATTACTCCTTCGTGAAAACCTGGGGCCGCCGGGTACAACGGAACCTGCGTGAGAAGCATCTCGCAGAACGCGCGGCGGCGGCAAAAACCGTGACATTGCGGCCGGCCATCGTTCGCTAGGCGTCGCTCCTGCCTGTGAATCACATACTATAGTGACATTTCCGATTTGGCTTTTGTACAGGTCTTGGTCCGTGTGCAAGGAGATCGGCTTGCGACGAATTGTTTGCGCGCTGGCGGTGATTGTCCCATTCCTGCTTGCTCTGTTGCCGGCGCACGCCGCAGCCGGCTCACCTCAAGCACCGCCGCATCACGGGAAACAATTCGGCAAAGTAAACTTTCCTACGCACTGTTCGGAGTCGGTGCAACCCACGATGGAAATGGGTTTGGCCCTGCTGCACTCCTTTCAATACGAAGAGGCCGAACAGGCCTTTACCACAGCCGCACACGTTGATTCTGAATGCGCACTGGCGTATTGGGGCAAGGCCATGGCGCTCTACGAACCGCTGTGGGATTTTCCGCAGCCGCAAACCTTGGCACTTGGATGGCAAGACGTCGAGCAGGCGCAGAAGATCGGAGTGCAGGATCCGCGGATTCGCGGGTACATCGAAGCGGCCGATGCATTTTATCAGCCGAATGAGCTGAAGCCAATCGCGCGCGCACAGGCGTACTCTTCGGCGATGGAAAAACTGTACCGCGATCAGCCCGAGGACAACGAAGCCGGAGAGCTTTACGCCTTGTCGTTGGTCGCGCTGGCGCAGATGGGCGTCGACGATCTTGCCAATCGCAAGCGAGCGATCGCCATTCTCAATCCGATTTTTGCCAAGTATCCCGAAAACCCCGGCGCTGCCCACTACCTGATTCACGCGACGGATGTGCGAGAGCTTGCGCCCGACGGGCTTGCGGCGGCGCGGGTCTATGCCAGGATCGCGCCCGATTCCGCACATGCGTTGCACATGCCATCGCATATTTTCCGGCGCCTTGGGATGTGGAGAGAGATGATCGCGTCCAACGTCGCTTCGGCTGCGGCTGCCGAAGAAGCGATGAAGGCACACCGAGGCGATGCGGATTATCAGCTTCATGCCATGGACTTTCTTGACTACGGTTACCTGCAGAGCGGGCAGGAGGCAAAAGCGCGACGTTCGCTACCGGCATTGAAGAATGTTCCGCGAGCCCAGGAATCCGATGTTCTCGACGCACAAAGTCGCTTTGCCGCTCGCAACGCAATCGAATTGCACCGTTGGAAAGTAGCTGCGGCGCTCGAAATTCCAAACGAGCGGCCGGTGTGGCAGGACTACACGTATTGGGCGCGGGCGATCGGTGCCGCCCGCAGCGGCGAAATACAGGCCGCTCGCGATGATGTGCAAAAACTTGTGGAGATCGCGCGGATCGTAAAGACGGCAGAAAGTCAGCAAGGATCTGGCGGCATGGCGCCTTCGGGCATGGGAATCGACCCGAGCGAAGCGGCGGGCTGGCTGGCGTACGCCGAGGGCAAGGCGGACGAGGCTCTGTCGATTCTGCGAGCCGCCGCGGAACGCGAGGATGCTCGGGACGATGAGCCCTTCGCTACGCCCGCTCGCGAGATGCTTGCGGATTTGTTGCTGGAACTCCAGCGGCCTGCGGAAGCGCTCGCGGCGTACAGAGAAGCTTTGCGGAACTTCCCGAATCGATTTAATTCACTTTATGGGGCGGCGCGTGCTGCGGATGCGATTGGGGATCGGAGCGCGGCGGCTGATTTCTACAGTAAGCTCATTCGGAACTGCCCGGCGAACGCGGACCGGCCGGAGCTGGCGGCTGCTCGTAAGTACGTCGCGGCGCAACCGCTGCGAAGAAAAGGCGCCGGCTAGAAGCCGGCGCTAGAAACTGGTGTCTAACTTCCATGGCGCCTCGCTTGAACACTCCGTTTTTCCTGGGCGTGAACTACCCCTGGCGGAAGTATGGCGAGGATTTTGGACGCGCGGCGGGTGTAGAACACAGGGGAGTCCGTCTTGCGGATGCGCGAGAAGTTCTTGAGCGAGACTTTGCGCAGATTCAGGACACCGGCGCGACGCTGGTACGTTGGTTTCTATTTGGCGATGGCCGTGGTGGCTTCGTGGCGGAAAAGGGAGTCGCGCGAAAGCCGGACGAGTTTCTGTTCGCCGATGTAGCAGCGGTTCTTGAACTGGCACTCCGTCACGGACTGAAGTTGTGTTTCTCGCTGATTGATTTTCTTTGGCTGCAGGAGCACAGGGGAAAGCGCCCTCCTTACGCGCACGAGCATGCGCTGCACTTTGCGGGTGGAAGAGAGGCATTTCTGCTGAATGTCTTAATTCCGCTTTTTCGAGAGTTCCGTGCGCATCCGGCGCTGTTTGCCTGGGAAATTGCCAACGAACCGGAATGGGCGATTCGCGAGTTTCATTTTGCACCGGCGGCCAAAATGCATTTTGCGGACTTTCGGGCATTCGCCGGAGAAATTGCGCGCGCGGTACATGAATACGGCGAAGTCCCGGTAACTCTGGGTTCCGCGCGCCTGCTGTGGGTACGCGCCTGGACGGAGCTTGGACTCGATCTTTATCAGGCGCACTACTATCCGTCGGCGGAAAAATGGAAACGCAAGAGCCTTGCGGAGCAATTTACGGCGCTGCCGCCACTCGACAAACCGCTCTGGCTCGGCGAACTTCCGACGCGCGACCCGTCACAGCCGAACTATTCGCTGACCGCAGCACTGGACTCTTGCCACAACGCGGGACTTTGTGGCGCGGCAGTTTGGCGCTGGACAGAGCCCGATGCGGATGGAGCCGATGTCACGCTCGGGCGCGTGGACCCCGCCGTGCTAAAAGCGTGGAACGGACCTAGGCCGGCGGAAGCACAGAGTGCCTGAGGCGGCAGCCAGATGCTCCTGATTCATGCGGCACGCGAGTGGAATTCCAGCCGGATTCGCCGTAGATTGAAGAGGTCCGGAAATCGTGGTGGAAAGAGGATGGAATGAGAATGTCGAACAAATTTGTCGCCGGGTTCACAGTCGCCGGATTGGGTTTGGCGCTGGTGGTAGTGCCGCAATTCGCGGCGCCGCAGGTGCCGAGCGCGTCTTCTGAACCTTTGCCCGCTTTCCATCGAGAGCCACCCACGGAAGACTTGCCTCCGACCATGGAACCTTCCATTTACAGCGACAAGCTGGTGTTTAACGCCTATGTGGTTGCGGGGCGTGTCGAGAAGGTCCTGTATCAGCAACCCTGCTTCTGTCACTGTGACCGCAGCAACGGCCACGGTAGCCTGCTCGACTGCTTTGTTGGCCGCCACGGCTCCGGCTGCGACATTTGCCAGAAGGAAGCGTTTTACTCCTACGAACAGACGCACAAGGGCAAGACACCGGCCGAAATCCGCGAAGCCATCATTCAGGGCACCTGGCAAAAAGTAGATTTGACGAAATACCAGAAAGATTATTTGCCTCCCACCGCCCCTGCGAAGTAGATGCTTGCGCTGCGCACCCGCTTTGTTGCCGGTCCAATGTCGGAGCTCTTCGAAGCTCGGGGCGAGCTGAACCTCCGACAACTGGGCACCAAAGCTGCAAGCTGGGTAGTGTCCTAATTTCGATCTCCAGTGCGATGAACGGCTTCTTGATTGGCAATAGACCGAAATAGTAGAATTTTGGGCGATTTCAGTAGTTCAGTCCGATGATCACCAGCATCCACACGCTGATTTATTCCGACGATGCCCCCGCAACGCGCGCATTCCTTCGCGACGTCCTCGGCTGGCCCTACGTCGAGGATGCAATGGGCGGAGGCGCGGGTTGGCTGATCTTCAAGACCGGGCGGAGTGAGATGGGCGTGCACCCGACCCACAGCGTCTACGATGGCAAGACGTACGAATCGCCGCGGCACCATCTGATCTCCCTGATGTGCGACGACATCTCACAGACGGTCGCTGAACTGAAGGGCAAAGGAGCGGAGTTCCGCGGCGAAGTTCAGGATCACGGGTACGGACTCGTGGTCATGATGGCCGTACCTGGCGCGGACGACATCATGCTTTACGAGCCCAAGCATCCGCTGGCGTATAACCTTTGACCGATTGAAAAGGCAACTAACTCACTCCCACCTTCCACCCTTCGCAAGGCATCGTTAAATTTAAAATTAGGACACTACAGCAAGCTGCGTAGGCTTGCTTCTTCTGCTAAACTCCCCGCTGGTCGGTACTCGTGCTCCGCTCTATCTCCTGCCGGTTTCGACAAGGGGTGAATCGTGAACCAGAAGAATCTTCACTTGCTCGCAGGTTTTTTCGCGCTCTCCGGTTTCGCCGGTGCGCTTCTTCTTTTATCGCATCTGCCCGCAAAGGCTGCCGGAGACACGTCGTGGGGATTCTCCACAAGCAATCTCGATCGAACCTGCAAGCCCTGCGACAACTTTTATGAGTTCGCCATGGGCAGTTGGATGAAGGCCAATCCCATCCCCGCGGAATATTCGAATTGGGGTACGTTCACGCAGCTTCGCGACAATAATCTCACCGCGATGCGGACGATCCTTGATGCCGCCGCTGGCACGGCGAATGCTCCGGCCGGTTCGAACGAACAGAAAATCGGCGATTTTTATGCCAGTTGCATGGACACAGCGGCGATTGAAGCCGCGGGATTGAAACCGATCGACGGTGAGTTGAGCACGATTGAGGCGATTCACGACCGCGCGTCACTGGATGCCGCGGTTGCCAAGTTGCAGCAACAGGGCGCCAACGTGCTTTTCCGTTTCAGCTCCGGGCAGGACATCAAGGACAGTACTCGTGTGATCGCGCAGGCCGGACAAGGTGGCTTGGGTATGCCGGACCGTGACTATTATTTCCGCGACGACGAAAAATCCAAGCAACTGCGAACAGATTACGAACAACATGTGGCGAAGATATTCACCCTTGCAGGCGACGCGCCGGACAGGGCAGCCGCCGAAGCGAAGACAGTCGTAACGATCGAGACGGCGCTGGCCAACGCTTCACGCTCGCGCGTGGAATTGCGCGACCCGGAGAAGAATTACCACCTTATGCCGCTTGCGGAGATCAAAACTCTGACGCCGGACTGGTCTTGGGAAACCTATTTGCGTGACGTTAGCGCCCCGCCGGTCGAGCAAATCAACATCCGCCAGCCGGAATTTTTCAAGCAAGTGAATCAGGAACTCTCCAGCGTGCCTCTGCCCGACTGGAAGACTTATCTGCGCTGGCACGCGATTCACGCGGCCGCGCCGCAGCTTCCCGACAAGTTTGTGGAAGAGAATTTCGATTTCTACGACAGGAAGCTTTCTGGGACCAAGGAAATGCTCCCGCGCTGGAAGCGTTGCGTGCAGGCTACGGATCGCAATCTTGGTGAGGCGCTTGGTCAGGTTTACGTCGAAAAATACTTTCCCCCGGCCGCCAAGGCGCGCGCAAAGGAGATGGTCAACAATCTGATTGCCGCGCTGCGCGAGGATATTCCCACTCTTTCGTGGATGGGACCAGAGACAAAGAAAGAAGCGCTCGCCAAGCTCGAAGCCTTCACTGTGAAAATCGGCTATCCGGATAAGTGGCGCGACTATTCGAAGCTAACAGTTGACCGCACTTCGTATGACGCCAATGTGCGGCGCAGTTTTGAATTTGAGTATGCGCGGCAGCTCGCGAAAATCGGCAAGCCCGTCGATCGCGGGGAGTGGGGAATGACACCGCCCACCGTGAATGCTTACTACAATTCGAGCATGAACGAGATTGTTTTTCCCGCCGGCATCCTGCAACCGCCCTTTTACAATCCGAACGCCGATGACGCCGTGAACTATGGAGGAATTGGCGCAGTGATCGGCCACGAAATCAGCCACGGCTTCGACGATCAGGGGTCGAAGTTTGACGGCAGCGGGAATTTGCACGAATGGTGGACGCCGGAAGATCGCAAGAATTTCACCGAGCGCGGCGACTGCGTGGTGAATCAATTCAACGGCTACGAAGTCGAGCCGGGACTGCATCAGAACGGTAAGCTGGTGCTCGGCGAAAGCATCGGCGATCTTGGCGGATTGACCATCGCCTTTGCGGCATACGAAAAGTCCATCCAGGGAAACCGTCCGAAGGATATCGACGGCTTTACGCCGGAGCAGCGCTTCTTTCTCGGCTGGGCTCAGGTGTGGGGCGCGAATCAGCGCGCGGAAGCGGCGCGGCTGCAAACCAACACCGATCCTCATCCGCTGGCGCGATTCCGCGGCAACGGGCCGTTGTCGAACATAGAAGCGTTTGCCAAGGCCTTCGGCTGCAAGAAGGGCGACACCATGGTGCGCGAACAGTCCTGCAAGATCTGGTAAACGCAATCGCGGGAGAACCTAAAGCAGCCCGACATGGTCGGGATATTTTGCCTGCAAACAACTGACGAGGACTTCGAACTCAGGTAGCGCACAAAGATTCTGGAGACAGGGATCTTTCACAAAAAACGGCCAGCAGGCAAATCCAGTGCTTACGCTGCGCTCCAGCCATTCAAACGCGACCGTGGAGCGCCCTAGAACGGCGTGGACACAGGCAACTTGATAGTAGGTATGGTGGGCATGCCCGAAGGATTTTGGGCTTGCGCAGGCCTTGGCCACGTATTCGAGCGCCTGCTCTGCTTTCCCCGTCAAAGCGTAAAAGAGACCTTTCAGGCTGAGGATCATGGGTTCTTCGGGCAGGAGCCGCACCGCTTCGTCGAGCAGGACTTCTGCGTCTTTCCAGTCATTCGTCATGATGGCCAGCAAGGGAGCGAAATAGACGGGATATTTGTTGCCAGGACTTTCGGCACGCCACGCTTGAATCTCTTCGTGCGCCAGATCGTACTGACCATTCCAGATATAAACCTGAACGATGCTGTGGCTGACGGCCTTTTGCGGATGGAACACACTGCCCTTCTGGTACATTTCACGAGCGTGATCGAGCAGGCCGATATGAGCCAAAATTGTGCCCAGGCGGTTGTAGGCGTGAAGTAAATTGTTTTGAAGGGCGAGTGCATGCCGAAGTTCAGCGATCGCTTCCAGATGTTGAAAGTTTTTTGATGGTCCCCAGAGCAGGAAAGCCTTGGCCACATGCCCTTCCGCCAGATCCGGATCCAGCTCCAGAGCGCGACGGCAGTGAAACTCCGCTTTTTCTTGCCAGACGCTGGCTGGATCGAACTCATAGTGACGCGTCGCGCAAACATACGAAAGGATCGCGTGAGCCAGGGCGAAATTCGGGTCGCGCGTGACGGAGACACTCAGGCACTTCGCCGCTTCGTCCAGCATTGCGGAATCGCCGGAGGAGCTGAGCCGGTAGCCGCGCATGAATTCCGCATACGCGAGAAGGTCCTGGCTGTAGCGCGCACGGCGTTGAGGCGCGGGTAAACGCAAAGGCCTCTTCAGGGCGCCTGCGATTTGGCGAGCCAGGTCGTCTTCAAGATCGGAGAGACGCTGCAGATCGAGATCGCATCGCCGGGTGAAGCACGCGCTGTGCGAACCGGCGTCAAACAGTTCCAGGGATAGCCGCCATTGGCCCTTCGACTGCTGGATCGCGCCGTGGACGACGAAGCGGACACCGAGACGCGAAGCAACTTCCAGAGCTGTCATGTTTCCAGGCAAGTTCAACACTGCTGAGGTCGGCAAAACGTCCACGCCTTCCAGATTTGCAAGACGCGAGAGTAATGCGTCAGCAAACCCAAGGCTTACCCCCTGGTCGTCCGAGATCTTTCCGAGAAGCAGCAGCGGCACGACAGCAAGGGACGGGCGTAGACTGGCATGCGAGGAGTCCCCTCGGCCGGTTCCGCTTAAGGGGTTCTGTTCAAAATCGGACTGTTGATAGCGTGCAGCGATCACGCGAAGTGGCCCCACGAAGCGATAGCCTTTTCCGACAACGGTCTCGAGGAAGCGTGGCGTGTCCGAACTGTCGCCCAGAGCCGTGCGGATTTTTCGCACGATGTTGTTGATGTTAGGCTCAGTGTCTATAAAGAGATCGGAACGCCAAAGCTTTTTGACAATCTCTTCGCGCGAGACCAGTTGCTCTCTGCGGCCAGCCAGAAAAATCAGCAGCTCCATTGGCTTCTTTTCGATCTTCACGCGGCGGCCATCGCGGCGAAGTTCGTAACGGCCTAGGTCCAGTTCAAAGGCAGCGGGCGTTCGTTTTCCAAGCGGCATGTTACTTCTGTGCCGGCATTATACGCCTAAGATTGAGTGGCTAAGGAAGATATACAAAAGATAGGCAAAGAGTATTCGGGCTCGATTGAAATCGCAATTGGATTGCAGGAACATGCTCGCCGATGAATTCCTTTACGGAGGCTGAGCAATGAAACGAAATTTTATGGTTGGTCTGGCGGCATGTTTGTGCGGGATCGGTTTGGTGTGCGCGGTCGGCGCTCGGAGCGATTCCCACGAGAAAAACGTCTTCACTCCTGATACGATTCCCTACGGTCCGGCGCCGTCGTTCGTGTCTCCTGGGGCACAGCTCGCGGTGCTCGAGGGCAACCCCGGCGCGACCACCGGAGACTACACCGTGCGCCTAAAGATGCCCGCCGGATACCGCATCGCACCGCACTGGCATCCCAAGCGCGAAAATGTCACCGTCGTTTCAGGGACGTTCAAGGTTGGGATGGGCGACCATTTCGACGAAAGCAAGATGGGCAGTTTCCCGGCCGGAAGTTTCGCGTACATGGATCCCGAGATGCATCACTATGCGATGGCCAGTGGAGAGGTCGTGGTGCAAATCCACGGGGAAGCACCACTGCAAGTCAACTACGTGAATCCGGACGACGATCCCAGCCGCAGCCACTAGAACGATTGACGATTATGGACTCGACGGCTATTTTCGAGGAACGTCGAGGCGAAGGTAGTCGTCGGACTTGTTGAGCCAGTCTTCGCGGGGCGGATGGAAGATGTCGAGGTCCAGAGTATCTTCGAGGGCCCAAGCCTCGTGTACCATGTTGCAGGGAATGCACAGCACTTCGCCCGCGCGAACAACAATTTCCTTGCCATCGATCGCGAACTTGAGCGCGCCTTCGAGGATGTAGGTGAGTTGCTCGTTGTGATGATGGTGCTCTGGCACGTGCGCGCCTTTCTTCATGAATACGCGCGCCAGCATCAGGTTGTCGCCCACGACCATCTCGCGGCCAATCAGGTCGTTCAACTTTTCGTGTTCGACGTTTTTCCAGGGAATGTATTTGCAGGTGGGTTTCGCGCTCATTAGCCCTTCTCCGTGAAAGTGCGAAGGATATAACATTTCGGTCCATGAGGCGGACGCTATCCGTTAAACCGTCTATTTTCATGGGACTGGTGCGGCTTCCACGGTGGCGACCGGTGGTTCCTGGTTCCGGCTTTGTACCGGACTTGTCCGTACGCGGCTTTCACCAATCACAGTCGCAAACCCTATTTTTGTTTAGCGCAACCCGCAGAGTTGCGCTATCGTCTAACTGGACAGGGTCCGCGCCCCTCGAGGTACCCCATGAAAAGATTCTCCCTGCTGTCGCTTTCGATCTCTCTCGCTTTCCTGTGCCTGCTTTCGCCATCGTTAGCGGCGGCTGATTCGAGCCATGCGCGCATTGTCCGGCTGAGCCTGGTGCAGGGCGATGTGCGCTTTGCGCGGGAGTTTCACAAGGACTCGATAGAAGACCCGAAGGCGGTTTGGGAAGCGGCACCCCTGAATCTTCCTCTGCGCCAGGGTTACGCGCTTGCTACCGATGCCAACAGCCGCGCGGAAGTTGAATTTGAGAACGGCGCGATGGCTTTTATGAGCGCCAATACGCTCGTCGAATTTTACGACTTATCGCTCGACGACGGCGCGCTCATCACCCGCCTGGTTCTGCGTCAAGGAAGCGCCATTTTCTACGTGCACCCCGGGAAAGGGGATTATTTCAGCGTGACGGGCGGCGATTTCAGCGTGGAGGCCAATGGGCGGACGCGCTTCCGGCTGGATAATTTTGATGATGGCAGCAACGTGGCCGTGGAGCTCGGACAAGTCAACGTGCTGCGCAACAAAGTGTCCAAATCGCTCGAGAAAGGCCAATCTTATTCCATCAATATTAACGCCGGCACCGCACCGACAATCAGCCGCGCCCCCGAATACGACGACTTTGACAAATGGGTTTCCGGTCGCGTTGATGCCGTTGCTACGGCGACCGCATATTCGAGCCAGTATGTGAATTCCCCGGACTACACTTCCGGGTTCGCCGATCTTTACAACTACGGTTCGTTCTACAATGTTGCAGGTTATGGATACGGCTGGCAGCCCTACGGTGCCGGTTTGGGTTGGAATCCTTTCGCTTTTGGCAGCTGGTATTCGGATCCGTCTTTCGGTTGGAATTTCATCGGTTCCGCTCCGTGGGGCTGGTTGCCTTACCATTTTGGCGGTTGGATTTTCAGTCCGGCATACGGATGGCTCTGGACGCCGACGGGATTTGGATATGGCGGCTTCGGATACGGCGGACCGTTCCTCTATCACCCGATCACTGCGGTCTGGGTGCGTTCGGGAACCGCGACTGGACTAGTTCCCTTGCATCCGGCCGACGCGCATGGCAAGACGCCGATCAATCTGGCCCACGGCGTATTCGCTGCCGAAGGAAACAAGATCGGTGCAACGACGTTGCCCGCGGCTGGGGAGAATTGGTCGACGATCAAGAATCCGCCGCACAATACTTTGACGGCCGCTACGTTGCCGGTGACGACTCAACCGACGCGCGTATCCCGCACGATTCTCGCTGGCCGGCCAGTTACATTGAGCCGCGATTCCTCAATCGTCTACGATCCTGAGCAGCACCGCTTTGTGAATGGCGGAAATGGAGCTAAGGAAACCGCGGATGAAACGAAAGTGACGTCAGGGACCTCGGCGGCAGGAACTGCGAGAAATGCCGCTGTCGCAGGTGTTACGCAGCGCACGCCGAGCCCACCTGCGGTCGCGCACGGCGATACCATGCCCGCGCGTCCACACATTACTCCTCCGAACCCGCCTTCCAGCGGCTCGTCGCACTCTTCCGGAGGCGGCGCAATCTGGGACAATTCGTCGGGCGGTTCATCTAACTCTGTGGCTCCATCGAACTCCTCGCACAGCACTTCATCGGGACCTGCCGGCCATTCCGGAGGCGGTGGACATCATTGAGACGTGACGCTTTCCAGGGGTGAGGCTTTTGGCAGCGCGACCGAGGTTCATCCGTTTAGGAAAAAACAAGAAAAACCCTCAGGCCTAAGGCCTGAGCTACAGGTTCTTTAGTCGACGGTCATCCCGGCGTAGCCGACGACTTCCTTCCTGTTTCCGTTGACATCGCCGGAGGTGGCATAGCGCACGAGTTCCGCTTTTTTCGCGCCCAGGCGGTTCATGGCTGTAAGCATCGTGACAGCGGGTCCCAAGCCGCACATGGAGATGCGCTCTGCCCGGCAAACGTCGTAAAGGTCCTTGGCGTCCAGGTTCAACATGCGCTCGATCGCCTTTTCGTCTTTCTGCCGCGTGGTGTCGTCGTCTTCGTAGTGATTCATGTCGGACGAGGTAACCACCAGAATTTCTTCTCCCGCTTCTTCGAGCGCCCGCGCGATGCCTTCGCCGGCCTCTCGCAGCTCTTCATAACGCAACGTGCCGACGGCAACCGGTACAAACGAAAACCCGGGGGAGAGAACCTGCAAGAAGGGCAGTTCCACTTCGAGCGAGTGTTCCCGGCTATGGGCCACGCTGTCCTCGCGCAACGCGGGGCATTGCTTCAGCAGACGCGCCGCCAAAGGCGTTTCGACGGGAGCGTCACCCAACGGCGTTCGCCAGGCGCCTTCCGACAGTATTGCTAACGATTCTCCTCGAGGATAATGCCGGACGCCCAGGATCAGGATTTTCTTCGGTATTGCGATTCGGGCGAAAACCGCACCGGCGATAGCGCCCGAATACATATAGCCGGCATGTGGCACCAGGCACGCGCGCACTTTTACTTTTTGCCGAGGCTCTTCTTCTTTTGTGTATTTCTCTACCAGAGTGGAAAGTTCTTTGGGATCGCCCGGATAGAACTGCCCGGCAACAGCGGGAAGGCGCAACATGACTCCCCTCGGATTTACAGGGGCCGAGACGGTTTCCCTTTGATCTTCATCGCCGTTCGCGATGTCGGGTCGTAGTACACGGTGATCTTGTCGCCGTATTGATACCCGCCGTTGTCGACGATCTTCTGCATTTTGGCGGCGACGTCCGGGTTGAGGGGAAACGTCTGGATACCGAGGTCGTTGCCTTTGGCTCTCACCGTCACCTGTGCGATGTTCGCGTGGACGATGTAGCCTTCGTATTTTTGCAGACCGGTCTGTTTAGGCTTCGGGGCCAGCTTCACAATAATCGGCGCGGCTTCGTCTACAATCATCGGAGCCACTTCGCTGACGATGATGGGCGTCAGCATGGGGTCCTGGGCAGCGGCGCGGGAAGCGCACAAGCTGCCGAGCAGCATCATGCCCCCAGAAACCAACGCGATCGTGAAAATCTTTTTCATTCGATATCGTCCGTTGCGATTCGAAGGGATTTCAGAAAACGCACGTCCTGCGGCGTCATGGCCAGCCGCGAAGGCTGCCGCTTGTCCGTGTCCTGGTCCATGGACTCTTGATCCACCTGGATGCGAAGAGACTCGAGGAAGCGCCGGTCCTGGGTAGTCATCTTGGGCATTTCGCTGCCGTCGCGACGAGCGAGCCCGATGGTCGCGTCCAGTTTCAGCACGATGTCATAGCCATGCGCGCGCACACCGGCGATTGCTCCGGTGATACGTTCCGATTCCGATACGGTATCGTTGATGGCATGCCCAAGCTCGCGCAGAAGGTTCTTGAGGTGATCGTCGAGTTGCAAGGCCGGTTCCCCCAGTACCACTAACCAATTTTAGGCCTACACCAAATTTGATACAAGCTACCCTTTTGCCAGCGGTTGTCCTCAATGCATACAGGGCTTTTTCCCGCTCCTGTCCCATCGGACGGGTGCATGGCCCCCGCAAACCTTGCCGTTTCTGCGTTAAGATTCAAGTATGTCGACGGCGGCAAGTATCGCTCCTCGCTCTCCAAAGCAGCGCGGATTCAAGCGGCTTTGGCGGGTATTGAAGCAAATTTTCCACGAAACAGTCGGCGCGATGTTCGCGATTCTGGCGTTAGGCTGGTTGAATTCCGCTTTCCGCGCTTGGACGCGCGACGTTGCCTACTGGCTCATCGCTGTTTCTGTTGCTGTTGCGCTGGTATTTGTCTTTTTCGCAGTGAGTTCGTTTCGCCGCGCCCGTTCGCTTTGAAGTTCTTCCCTCGACGCTCGACGTGCTCCACGCTCTGCTTTAAAGCGCAGCTGTCACTGCGACGGCGCTGTAGTATTCTGGCCGCGAGCGCAACTTTATGAAGCTGATTCTGGCGTCTGCATCGCCTCGGCGCGCGCAGATTCTGCGCGACGCGGGCATTTCTTTTTCCGTGCTTTCTTCCGCCATTGATGAAACGCCGTATCCCGAAGAGACGCCGCAGCAGATGGTTCAGCGGCTTGCGGATCTGAAGGCGGAACTGGCGGCTGCGCGCGCCGTCGGTCCCGCAATTTTGATCGCCGCGGATACGGTTGTCGTTCTCGACGGACAGATTCTCGGCAAGCCCCGGTCGACCGACGACGCGCGCCACATGCTCGAACTCTTCTCCGGGCGAACACACTCGGTAGTCACCGGGGTCTGCTTGATTCGCTTGCCGGAAATGGAGCGGCGGCAGTTTGTTGAAACGACGCGGGTCACTTTTTCTCCGCTCTCGCCCGACGAACTGTCGCGTTACCTCGCAACCGATGAGCCTTACGACAAAGCCGGCGCCTATGCCATTCAGGGATATGCCGGACGGTATATTCCGCGGATCGAAGGTTGCTACTTCAACGTTGTCGGGCTGCCTTTGGCGCTCCTCGTCGACCACCTTCAGAAACTCGGCTGGTCCGACGAGCAGGAATCGGAGTAATCGGCATAGCGGGACGGTCGCCCGTTCTCCCCTGCCACCGTCTCGCTTACTTCTGTCCTTGTGTCTTGGCGTTGTGCTTCTTGTTGTAGATGTTCCGTGATGCGCCGTTCTGTTCGTGATTGACCTGTGCTTTTTCGCCAGCGGTCAACTTGCCGCCATTCGCCGAGCGGTCAGCCTTCACTTGCTGGTTGATGCCCTTCTGCTGGTTTTCGAGCTTGGAGGTCTCACCGGCAGTGAGTTGGCCGCTCTTGATACCTTGAGCGATACGATCCTGCTGATTCTCGCGACGCTGGCCGACTTCGTTATTTCCATAGTGCGCGGTGTTTGCGTTGTGCTTGTCGTTGTAAATCTGCTTGGAAAGATGGTTCTGCTGCTGGTTGACCTGCTGCTTCTCGGCTGCCGTCAGCTTTCCGCCGTTCGCGGCGCGGTCCGCTCGTGTCTCGCCGTTGATGGCGGCTTCTTTTGTTTCCAAGTTCGCGGTTTCACCGGCGGTCAGCTGGCCGCTTTTCACGCCATTGGCGATGCGGTCCTGCTGATTGTCCTTGCGTTGCGCGACTTCACCTGGCTTGGGGGTTCCTGTGGCCGGGGCGCCCGAAGTCGGCGTCGATGACGAATCCTGCGCCAGCGCCACCGTGCCCAGCAGAAGCACCGCTGCGGGCAACACCATCCACCTCGAAAAATTGAAGTTCATGACCTGATCTCCTTTTGCTTTCTCGACTTTGTTTTCTCGGCGATTGCCCCGGGTACTTGGTATTACCCACGTTTACGCAAAAAGTTGCAGGACCTCTACTGGTCAGAAGAGCAGTTGTGGTTGTATGCAGGCAGGTTACCGTTATCGGCCCGGATACTGGCTTATTTATGAGTCGATTTGTGGAGCGAAAAACGCTTCGGAATCGCCGCGGTTCAGGACGGTGTGACGCTGACTTCCGCGGAATTCGTGCTTTCTCCGAACGAGCCGATGGAGGTGACGACGTAGTAGTAGGTTGCGTTTCCCAGACCTTCGTCCGAGTAGGAGGTCGCGCCGGTCGAGGCAATCAGCGCGTAAGGACCACCGCTCGAGCCGGACCGTTTCACGTTGTAGCTGCTCGCGCCGGAGCTTGCATTCCAACTGATCACAGCCTGGCCGCGTCCGGATTTTCCGGTAACTCCGCTAGGCGCGGATGCCGGCGCAGGTTGAGATGGCGCCGTGGCTGTGGCCGCGCCGCCGGACATCCCGTCCTTGAAACTGCGTATGCCCTCGCCTAATCCCTTCATCACTTCCGGGATTCGCCGGCCGCCAAAGAAAATCAGCACGACGGCCAATACGATGAGCCAGTGAAATATGCTGAATTCACCCATGATCGATCTCCGCTCCGATCTTAACCGGCTGCCGGAACCACCGACTACTTCCATTCATTTTGCGCCGGGATCGTTTAGAACAGTCTCCTACAGGATAACACGCTCATCGCCCATACGCCGCGTCAAGCGCTGCCGGTCCAGGTATTCGAGAAGGGGAATGGCATATTTGCGAGTGATGCCGGTCAGCTCTTTGAACACCGCTACGCCGATGCGCGGGCCTTTGGATTTCTTGTAGTTTTGGAGAAGTTCGAGGAGTCGGCTTAACGCGTTGTTGTGGAAGACAAGCTCGGGCGAAACGCGTACGAGCACTTTTTCCCGCAGTAGAATCTGCAGAATCTTTTCCGCGTGACGGCTTTCGATTGCCAGTTGCGCCAGAACTTCCTTCACCGAAGGCACGGCCAAGCCTGCTTTGGCGAAAGCCTGTTCGATCTGTTCCTTGGCGCGCGCCTCTTCGGGTGTGAGAGTAATCTCTGCTCCGGGCTTCTTGACCAGTTCACCCTGCAAGGCAACTTTGTCTTGCTTGGCCAATTCTTCGAGCGCCGCGCGAAATGTTTCAATTTTCACACGCCGGCCGGCCGCCGCGCGTAATTCCTCGCGCGAAATGCCCGGCAGCAGCGGATTTTCCTTGTGAAAGGTTTCCACACGAAGGAGAAGCCTTTTCGTAAGGTCTTGAAACTGGGGCTCCGCCAACAAGCGCAGCGGCTCCTGGCTCACACTGCGAAGCGCTCCCGCCTTAGTCAGGTTTTTAGCCGCGGCGTTCACTTCCTCCTCCATCCAACCGGTTCGAGCGATGATTTCTTCGATGCCGAGTCCACGAATGTCGCGCTCTACCATTGCGCGGAGGATCTCTTCGTTTGAAGGGCGTTCCAGGGCCTCCAAAAATCGTGTGCGTCCAGTGTCTTTTCGCGTCGGCCGTCGTGCCAGAGGGTCGAGCACTTGGCCGCCCCCAATGGTGACCACCGGTGAAAATTGCCGGGCGATGAAGCGGTCGCCGCGCGCGACGACCACGTCGTCCGCCAAACGCAATTGCACGAATGCGGCCTGGCCTGAAGGCAGGACGGTTTTCTCTTGGAGCAGGATTTCGGCGGTGCTTTCGGCTGTTCCGACGTGAAAATGCACGCGTGCGCGGTGCTTGAGCGGCGGCGCGCTTGGCAGCAATTCCATTCGGGCATCGATTCGGCGCGTTTTTGCGAACCGTCCCGGCGCAGCCAGGACCATTCCCCGCTCGATCGTGCCATGCTCAATCCCAGAAAGATTCACCGCGGTCCGCTGTCCGGCTTGGGCACGCTCCACGGTTTGTCCGCCCGTCTGCACTCCCCGCACCCGCAGCAATTTCTTTTCGGGCAAAAGCTGCACTTCGTCCCCGGCAGCGACTTCTCCGGAAATCAGTGTCCCGGTAACCACTGTGCCAAAACCTTTCACCGCAAAGGACCGATCGATCGGTAGCCGAAAATAACGTTCCGCCCGCTTCTCGGTGATTTTTCGCGCCTCTTCGACAAGCGCATTTTTCAATTGCGCCAGTCCTGATCCCATTTTCGCGCTCACGGCAAGGATTGGTGCGGTCTCAAGAAACGACCCTTTCACGAATTCTTCCAGTTCCAACCGCACCAATTCCGCGGTGTCGCGCTCTACAAGGTCCGACTTCGTCAGGGCGATGACTCCGCGCTTCACGCCCAGCAAGCGGCAAATGTCGAAGTGTTCACGCGTTTGCGGTTTTATCGCTTCGTCGGCGGCGATCACCAGCAGCACAAGGTCGATCCCTGAGGTGCCGGCAAGCATGTTCTTCACGAAGTGCTCGTGCCCCGGCACATCCACAAACCCAAAGCGCACGCCGCCTTCCTCTAGGAAAGCGAAGCCCAGGTCGATCGTGATTCCGCGCCGTTTTTCTTCTTCGAGACGGTCGGGATGCGTTCCCGTCAACGCTTCGATCAACGTGGACTTACCATGATCGATGTGTCCTGCGGTTCCGACGATGATGCTTTTTGCCATTCGGATCAGAATGAATGCCCTGCTGTCTTCGGGATGATGCTTTGAATGAGGACCTTCGTGTCGGCCTCGGTTGCTGCATCAGCCCTTCGCCGCGGCAATCTCATCCACGACTTGCTGAGCCGCCGCACGGGGATCGGCAGCCGCGAGAATCGGCCGGCCCACGATTATGAAATCCGCACCCGCTTTTATCGCTTCGCGAGGGGTCGCGGTGCGCGCTTGGTCGTCCTTCTTCGCGCCGACACCGTTATCTTTCGGCCGCACGCCGGGTGTGGCGATCAGAAATTCCCGTCCGCAGGCTTTGCGAATTGCTTTTGCTTCCTGCACCGACGCAACAACTCCGTCGACGCCGGCCTTCTGTGCTAGTTTCGCTAGTTTAACGACGCGCGATTTCGGCGCACCGCCGATACCCACTTCGCGGATTGCTTTTTGATCCATGCTGGTCAGGATAGTGACCGCCAGCAATCGTGTGCGATCCGCGCCCATTGGCACGCCTGCGCTTGCGGCCTGCGCGGCCGCGCGCATCATTGCGGTTCCACCGAGAGCATGTACGTTAACCAGTTGCACCCCGGGCATCGCTGCTGAGGCAAGCACAGCTCCCGCCACGGTGTTCGGTATGTCGTGGAATTTCAGATCGAGGAAAATACCTGTGCCGAGTTGCGCCACCTGGCGCACCGCCTCGGGACCAGCCGTAGTAAAGAGCTGGCTGCCGATCTTGAACATGCCAACAAGATCCGCCACTTGCTTGGCGAACTTTAGAGCTGAACTAAGAGAATCAAAGTCGAGGGCTACAATCAGACTGCTGCGTGGATGGGCGTCGAAGCTCAAGGTTTCGGGACGTGCCCGAAACGGTTTAGTTCGGATCGGACCCCGTTCGGGTGTGCTTCGGCGGTACCTGCAACAGTTCCAGCCGAACCTGACTCACTCCCGAAGCGATCAGACCTATCTTCCGGGCTACGCGATAGGATACATCAATTTCGCGTCCTTCTTGGTAGGGTCCGCGGTCATTGATGCGCGCTACTTCGAATTTGCCATTGCTCAGGTTGACGATGCGCACCCAAGAACCAAAGGGTAGCGTCGGGTGGGCAGCCGTTAGGCTTTCGGAGTTGAACCGCTCGCCATTGGCAGTCACCTTCCCATTGAACTCGGGGCCATACCAGCTGGCGTTGCCAACCCAGCTCTTGATGGGCTTCACCGGAGTGCTCAGGTGCGCCACCAAGGGTGCTTCGATGCCCGGAGCAATCAGGAACATCAGCGGTACCCAGCGAATCGCGGCCCAAATCATGAAGAGTGGTCTTCGCATAGTGTGTTCTTTTTGCAACGAACTACCAAAAACTATAGCATTATTACCGCATTATGTCAACCGTTTTCTGCCGCAAACTTCTTTCTCATCTCATTGAAAGTAAATGTGTTAGTTCGCTCCAAGGCCTTCGGAAGTTCATGCACAATAGCCTCACTGACCTTCGGGTCAGAGAAGCTGGCCGTTCCCACCTGTACCGCCGACGCGCCCACAGCCATATATTCGAGCACGTCTTCCACCTTTTCTATTCCGCCAAGGCCAATGACCGGGACCTTAACCGCTTTCCGGGTTTCCCAAACCAAGCGTAACGTGATGGGCTTGATGGCTGGGCCAGACAGTCCGCCCGTCACGCTGCCCAAGAAGGACTTTCCAGTACTAAAGTCAACAGCCATAGCAGGATACGTATTTGCCACGGTGAGAGCGTCCGCTCCCGCTTCCTCGGCAGCACGGGCGATTAGCGCAACATCGGTAACCAGCGGGCTGAGCTTCACCCAGAGCGGCCTGTGCGCCGCCGCTTTTCGGGCCGAACCAACTACCTCAGCTACCAATGTGGGGTCACTTCCAAACTGCATCCCTCCCTTTTTTACATTCGGGCAAGAGATATTCAGTTCGTAGGCAGCGATGCCCTTGGCCTGCTCTAGTCGGCGAATGACGTCCACATACTCATCCAAACAGTAGCCGAAGACGTTCACGATCAGGTGGGTGTTGTATTTTAGCAACAGTGGTAGCTTATCTCTGAGGAACGCTTCCACTCCGATGTTCTGCAAACCGACGGCATTGAGCATTCCGGAAGCGGTTTCGTGCAGCCGTGGCGCAGGAGCGCCCTCGATCGGCTCCTTCGAAATCCCTTTAGTGACAAAGCCGCCGAGCCGATTCAGGTTGATGAGATGGGCAAACTCAACCCCGTAGCCAAAAGTTCCGCTGGCTGTGATTACGGGATTCTGAAGGCGCAGGGTGCCAACCTGGACGCTCAGGTCGATGCTGCTGGTGGTAGTCACGGTGGGCAGGGAGGATACCACGAAGCTTGGCCTCGGAGCATCCCGACGAACGCGACCCTACTTCGAGACTCGTTTCTGGAGGGCTTCGCTCAGAACTCGGCCGTCATGGACGGCGAGCGTTACTCCGGTCAACGCTCCCAATGTGGGGGCGATGTCGGCAGGTGTAGCGGCTTCGAAGTATTCCCCGCGCTGAATGCCGTAGCCCATCAGAAGAATTGGCACTCGCTGGTCGTAGAAATAAGGCGTGCCGTGTCCCGTGCCCGTATAACTCTTCGTTCCCGAGGCCGATCCATCCGTCAGCCAGTAAGGTTGCTGAAGGACATACAGATCGCCACTTCTCGCTGCAAGAAAGCTGAGTTCCGCGGCAGTCCGGGCAGACGAAGCAGTTTTGACTCCGCTGCCGAGCTCTTCGGCGCGAAAAACTTCGGCCACGCCCGGGGTCGAGAGCGCCGCATCCAGCAAGGCTTTCGTCGCCGCGGGATCATGGCGCAGCTGCCCATAAATGGATTGCGAGAAGTAAATGTCGTTCCCCGCAACGCGTGCAATTGCGGGCTTGGCAAAGTTAAACGGCTCGAGTGCCTTCTCCAATCGCGCTTGCAGATCAGGCAAGCTAAGAACGCCGGCGTCGAAGCCAGACTTCTTCATGTCCGCTGGAATCGGCGCGACACCATGATCCGCGGTTAAGGCCACCACATAGTTTCCACGGCCCACTTTTTGATCCAGGTGCGCGAACAGTTCGCCCAAATCCTTGTCCAAGCGAAGCAGAATGTCCTGGATTTCCCAGCTACGCGGGCCGAAGGTATGGCCAACATAGTCTGTCGAGGAATAGCTGACGCCGAGATAGTCGGTCCCGCCGCTTTTTCCCAGGCCGAGCGAATCGACGGCCGTTTCCGCGAGCTTCGTGAGGTAGGTATCTGCGAACGGGCTGGTAGTCCACTGCTGATAGAAAGTTTCGTCGGCAGAGGCGGCTCCTTCTTTGCCGCCGAGCGGGAATGGAAAAGTCGCGTCCCAGCCGGCTACGGTCCCGGCACCCAGGGCCTTTTCGTCGTACCAATATTGCCCCTGCGACAACGAGAGCGACCAGGTTTTGCCGTAATCCTCTGTCACGGGATGCTGCTTCACATAATCTTCAACAAACGGCATGGTTCGATAAGGCGCAGAAGTGACCCAGGCGCCGGTGCTCGTGTCAAACCAGGTGGCGGCATCCGCTTTGTGCCCAGCCATGATGATCGCGGTTCTCGCTTTCAATGAAAAAGTCACCACTCGGGTCGCGCCGCCGGTCTGGAACTTCAGTTCTTCGGCGTACGACGGCAACAGCATTCGCCAGGCGGAATCTCCACCTTTCGTCGCGCCACCCGCATAAGCGGTGTTCTTCACGTTCGGGTCGCTGGTGCAGGTCACCATTTTCTGCGCGTCACGGTCCCACCACGAATTGGCCACGATGCCGTGGCTGGTTGGAAACGCCCCCGTCGAAACCGTGGCATGTCCCGGGCAAGTCTGCGTCGCAGCGTAGGGATAGGCCGCGGCGCGGAACCAGGCCCCCTCTTCCAACAACCGCTTTAGACCACCGCTCCATTGACCACGAAATTTGTCCACGTAGTCCGCGCGCATCTGGTCCACCATAATCATCACCACCAGCTTTGGCCGTGTACCATGTATCGCGCTTTTCGCCGCTGCCGGTTTAGCCTTGGATGCCTGCGCCCATGCACCCGCGGCAGTCAATGTCATCGCGGCAATTGCTACCAGCCACTTTCGCTGCCTGCCAACCAATCCATCTATCCCGCAGATCATGACTTCTTTGCTCCCAATTGTCTTACGAAGATTAGCACGCCTTTATTCCTCCCTCGTGAATTCTCGCCCCATCTGCGTGATTCGCACCACTTTTCCGTTTGGCGACTTGTGTTAGCATTTACGCCGATATGCGAATCATCGAAAAAAGTCAGTTGATGTCGGCTGCGGAGATCGATAGGACCCTGCAGCGACTTGCCCATCAAATCGTGGAGAAAAGCGGCGGAACGCGGAATCTAGCGCTTATCGGAATCCGCCGGCGCGGTGTTCCTCTCGCCCAGCGCATCGCCCGGGCCATGCGGGGCATCGACGGAGTCGAAGTTCCCGTGGGAACGCTCGACATCACGCTTTACCGCGACGACCTTTCCAAAGTCGCTCCCCAGGCCGTGTTGCAGTCCTCGCACATCGCCTTCGGAGTCGATAGCATGGATTTGGTCTTGGTCGATGACGTTCTGTACACCGGCCGCACCATCCGCGCCGCCATGAACGGTTTATTCGACCTCGGCCGCCCCAAGCGCGTCTCGCTGTGCGTCCTGATCGACCGCGGCCACCGCGAAATGCCCATTGAAGCCCAGTACATTGGACGCACGGTCCAGACCAGCGACACGGAAATCGTCGAAGTCCGCATGCAGGAGATCGACAATGAGGAACGGGTTGTCCTCGTCGATCGCGTCGATGCCTGATTCCGCGTTGCCGGAAGTTTTTGCGTCCCGGCGATTCTCCGCGTAAAATGAGGTTCGGTCAGGGGCGCTGCACCCCTCCTCGCTCAGAGATGCGCCTCAGCTTCTTACGAGAACAAATGTGAACTACCGCTTTCGTGATTTGCTCGCGATCGAACCCCTCAGTGCAGAAGAAATTACACTTATTCTCGAACAATCCAAACCTTTTCAGGAAATTCAACGCAACCCGCTCAAAAAACTCGCCACTCTTCGCGGTAAAACCGTCGCCCTCGCCTTCTTCGAGAATTCCACGCGCACGCGGCTGAGTTTCGGCACCGCCGCCTCGCGTCTCGGCGCGGACACCATGAATCTTCAGGCTGAAGCTTCCAGCCTCAAGAAAGGTGAAACTCTTCTCGACACTGCGAACAATCTCAATGCGATGAAGCCGGATTGCTTTGTAATGCGCCATTCTTCTTCGGGCGCCGCCGATTTTGTCGCCCGCCACTTGGAAATCCCCGTGGTCAACGCGGGGGACGGCACGCACGAGCACCCTTCTCAGGGTTTGCTCGATGCCCTCACCATTCGCGATCGCAAGGGATCCCTCAACAATTTGAATGTCACCATCCTCGGCGACATCGCGCATTCCCGCGTGGCGCGCTCGAACATTCATCTTCTCGGCAAGTTCGGATGCCGCTTCACACTTTGCGGACCTGCGATGTGGGTGCCACGCGAACTCGAGCACATCGGTCCTCCTGGTACGCTTATTCGCTGCGTCTACCGCGTCGAGGAAGCCCTTGAAGGTGCCGACGTCATCATCGTCCTTCGCGTTCAGACCGAGCGCCTCCATGAGCCGTCGCTCTCCCAGAACGATTACATCCTTCTTTACCAGCTCAATGCCGAACGCATGAAACTGGCCAAGTCCGATGCGCTGATCCTCCATCCCGGGCCGATCAATCGCGGAACCGAAATCACTCCCGACGTCGCCGATGGCCCGCGCTCCGCTGTTCTCGAGCAAGTCACCAACGGCGTCTCCGTGCGCATGGCCATTCTTTATCTCCTCATGGTGGGCGCCACGGAGGGTATACATCCCGCTCTTGAAGGAAAAACCGCCGCACCACCGAAGGAATCTGCTCATGCTACTGATTAAGAATGGGCGGGTCCTCGATCCTGCGTCCAAGACCGACGCGCCACGCGACATTCTCCTCGACGGTGAACGTATTGCCGAAATCGCGCCGGCGGGAAAAATCTCTCGCGCCAATGGCGCGCAAATCTTTGATGCCGCCGGCCTCATCGTCGCGCCCGGCTTCATTGACATGCACGCGCACCTACGTGAGCCCGGCCAGGAAAACTCCGAAACGATCGAAACTGGGTCGCATGCGGCCGCACGCGGCGGCTTCACCGCCATCTGCAGTATGCCCAACACCCGGCCCGTCAACGACAACGCTTCCATAACGCGCTTCATCGTCGATCGCGCTAAAGCCTTTGGCCATGTCCGAGTCTGGCCCATCGGCGCCGCCAGCATTGGCAGCAAGGGCGAAGACATCTCGGACATCGCTGCCATGCGCGACGCGGGAATCGTGGCCGTTTCTGACGACGGCAAGCCCATCGCCACCGCGAAACTCGCTCGCCAGATCATGGATTACTGCCGCTCGCTGGACCTTCCGGTGATCGAACATGCCGAGGATGTTTCACTCGCTGCAGGAGCGGTCATGCGCGAAGGCATTGCTTCCACGCGTTTGGGCCTTCCCGGTATGCCTGCGGCGGCTGAATCAGTTTGCGTCGCTCGCGACGTCCAGGTCGCTGAATTGACAGGCGCACGCCTCCACATTGCGCACGTCTCCGCAAAGTCTTCTCTCGCCCAGGTACGCTTAGCAAAGCAAAATGGACTTCACGTTACCTGTGAGGTCACGCCCCACCACTTCACTCTCATCGATGAAGACGTGACCTACGACTCGCGCTACAAAATGAACCCACCGCTCGCCGCGCGCGAGGACCGCGAAGCTCTCCTGGAAGGTCTCGCCGACGGCACCGTCGATGCCATCGCCACGGACCACGCGCCTCACGAGCCCGCCATTAAGGATGTGGAGTTCGACAAAGCCCCCTTTGGCATTCTGGGCTTTGAAACGGCAATCGGCCTGGCCTTGGAACAACTCTTCCACTCAGGCCGCATATCTCTCATGCGTATGATCGAACTCTTCACTACGGGTCCTGCTCGCGTGCTAGGCAAAGATCGCAAACTCGCCATCGGTGAACCGGCCGACGTCACAATTTTTTCCATCGATCGTCCTTGGACCTATCAGGTCAAAGAATCCGCCAGCAAATCACGGAACTCCCCTTTCGATGGACGCTCCTTCAAAGGCGGCCCCGTCGCCACCATCGTTGGCGGAAAAATCGTTTACAAGCACTAGCTTAACTTAGTCGACCTGCCCGTGTTTCCCGTTGAGCTATTGGCGTTGGCCCATGCGCTGCTTCAGCACCTCACGAAGTAGATCGCACTGCGGACGCCGTGGCCCGCCTGAGCTCGCTACTGTGCTGCCATCCTGGGTAAATTCGATGTCGCTAGCCGTGAGTAGTTATCTACCTTCGTTTGTGAAAACAACATGGGATTTTTCAGACGCTGGGAAGTTAAGACGTGAAATACGTCGAACCGGAACACGAACCCAACTTAAGAGCTGCGTCCCATTTAGGAATCCGCGTTATCTGCTTCGAGCCGAAGTTTTGCAACGCGCGCGGTTTCCCGGAGGAGCGGGTCTGGGTGGCTTAAGCAGCTCTCCAGTTCCCCCGCCATGGATTTCATCCGGAAGGATCCAATCGCATATGCGCCGCATGATTTCAGCCATGGATCGTTACTCGAAACGAGTTCGTTGACCGCCTGCTCCCGGCTCTCTAACTCCGTGCGCACCAGCTTGTTCGCCAGCCGCGCGCGTTCTTTCGGCGTCACCCGTCCATCCAGCAATGGCACCAGCGTGGCGCGCAACGAAGGCTTCAAAACGTTTTCCAGGAACTCCAAAGCATTGTCATACACGGTTTTGTCCTTGGATTGCAGCCCAAGGTAAACCGTGTAAAAATCCACGTGGGGAAACAACAGACCGAGTATCCGGAAGATCCTCTCCAATTCCTGCTGAAGTGAGTCCGCGAGCGACCCTCCCACCGCATCGCCGGTGTTTCCCGGACCCGAGATGGCCTCCATGATCTGATAGGTGCGGTAGTGGCCGAGGATTTCCCCCGCTAACACCGTCTCCAACATCTGAAAGTCGAGCGGGATCTCCGGATGGTCGCGGTGGAGCTTGTTCAACGCACTGATAACCTTGAACCGGAGGGCGGTGTCGCCTTCCATTACATTCTCGAGCAACGCTCGTGCGGCGGCGGGCGTTCCGATGCCCATCAGGACCGCTGGAACCTCTCCGCGTTCCTCTGCAGGCGCGCACGGATCTCCCAGGCGGTCACCCAAAACTCCCACGATCGAATCCCCAAATGCCGTGAGCGCCTGCGTCACCGGTTCCTGAAGCCCCGGTTTGCAATACTGCTTCAACAATTGCGGAGCCAGAGCTTCTTTTCGAAGTTTACCTACGGAGTGAATCGCTTCCCGCACTACCTCGCACGAGGGATCGTGCAGCAAGCGCGAAAGCAAGGGGTCGAAAAAGTCGGGGAGCTCTCCCAGAAGCCGTGCGGCTTCCCGGCGCGTTTTTTGTCCGGCTTCTCCTTCTTCCCCAACCATCTCCTCCAAGATTCGTTTTGCGGTATCCAAGTTCTGCGCTTCCCCCGGATGGGCCAGGTATGCCGCCACCGCTGACCGAACACAATAATCTTCAAATTCACTCAATTCCTGAAGCAGCAGGAGCGGATCGATATGCGCATGATGCACCAAATAAAGCATCGCTTCCGTGCGCACTGCAATCTCCGGATCCTTGAGCATCATTTCTACCCGCGGCAAGATGGATGTGTCTCCGGATGCCGAGAGAATGGCAAGAGCCTTCTGACGCACCTCGCCGGAAGAGTGCTGAAGTAGATCCCGGATGACCGGATGAGGAGTCCTGGCGCGCTCGACCTCATAGAAGCTGAGGGCATACAGGATTTCCTTCGGGTCGGAGACATGGAGTTTGTTTGCCAGCAGTTCGGATGTGGAGCGGTCCAGCGCCAGTGCAGACGCTTGCTCGGCGCTCAGTCGATGCTTGTTGAGCGAATCCTGAAGAACGGCAAGGTACTGCCTGCCACCGACCAAGGCCGCCGCCACCCACCCCACGATCGCCAGCAGGACAATATAGCTGATTTGCTTTGGCGCAAAGTGCAGATAGGTCGCAAATATAAGTACGACCACACCCGCTAAACCGTCTCCCAGCCGCCAAATGACCGTGTCGATAAACCATTTCGCTTGCAACTTCACCCGTTGCGCCAGCGGCAAGTAAAGTAACTCCACGGTGGACCTATCAAGTGAGTAGCGCAGCACCTGATCGCCGCCTTTCAGCAGAACTACCGCTGCCAGGGTTCCCCAAATCAGTAAGCCGCTTGAGCCCAGGAGCACCGTGAGGGGAAGCACAAATAACATGGTGCCAATTCCAAAGCGCCGCAGGAACCGAGTGGTGAGCAGGAGCTGGAACACGAACGACAGGATTCCAACGTAGAAATAAAAATCACCGAAGAAAACGGCCAGACGGTCTTTGTTTGCGAAGTACTCCTTGCCAATCGCTTTGAACTGCCATCCGGTAAGCGTCGTTACGAAAGAGGAAATCCAGATAATCACCGCCAGAGCCCGCAGATACTTCGAGGAGAAGACCAGCCTCAGGCTGCCCTGAACGTCTCCCTGTCCGGCTCCCGATGCCTCCGCCCGCGGTTCTCGCGATTCTGTGAGCTTGAATCTGTCTGTCCTCCACGCTAGATGAATCAGCGCGGCAGAAATCAACAGAAGCGGCACCATGCACAGCAGCAAACTCTCCGTGCCAAACCTACCCGCCACTGACTTCGAGACAAACCCGGCAAAGATCCAACCTAAGATCGCGCCACCTCCTACCATTCCGAAGACGCGCTTTGCCTCCCGCGTAGTCAGCATGTAGTTCGCAAGCGTCCACACCTGCGTCGGGGCCAGCACTCCGAATGTCCCCACCCAGATGTAGAAGACTGGATAGAGCCACGCGGGATGATAGAAATGCGCCAGTAGCCAGAACACCATGCAGTTCGCCGCGAAAAAGATCTGGCTACCGATCAACAGTGTAGGCAGAGAGGTTAAATACCTCAAACGTAAATAGCCCGCGACTACGAAACCGACCAGAACGCCGCTGGCGATATCCACATACGGGAGTTGCACTGCCTGGAAACGCGCGAGAAACAGCGCATCGCGTGCCACTTTCCCGATCACGTAGGCACTGATGATCAGGCATAGACACGAACTCAGGAGCAGGCCGCGCCCCAGGTCTTCAGGGTCAATGTTGAGAATCCGGTGAAGCCACCGTTTCATCCGCAGAACCCACTTTCGTAACTTTTACGTCTACGTCTTATTGCGGTGTGACCGTTGTTGCGGAACATATATGATTGCCGGGTAAGACGTCTACCTTTTCTGAGGCCGTGGCCCGATCCCTAGACTCGGGATGTTCCCCAGCCTCTCCGTTTTGCGGTGAAGCCCCAGAGGAATCGAGCAGCACTACCTGCTGGTCCAGATACACTGCGATGAATTTGGCATCGCCGCAGATTTCCAGAGCTGACGGCCTACCTCCAGGGTAGTAGCTGCTGAGCATGCCGGTGTCAATCAGGAACACCTTGTTGCCAAAGCGAGGCCGGATGCGACCGCCCTTCTGCACCGTGTGCCCTACTACGATGTGTGTCGCCTTGTACGCCTCCAAGAGCTTGGTCGCTTGTGGTGCACCCTCTTCTTCGCTCCACTGGTCGTAACCGCGAAACCACAGCGGGCCGTCAACCCGCACGCTAAGCCATTCTTGAAACTTCAAGAACTCCAGGATCTTCGCCAGGCGCTCAGCGTTGGCAGGGACACGCGCCTTGCGCTCAGCGATCACTTCCGCCTGAAGCACATCGGTCATTTCCTGCAAATTAAAAAACGGGAGAATCAATTTTTCATCCTGCAGATACTGTTTCGAACCATCAAACGCCTTGATTTCGTCCTGGATCCGGCTATTCATCGCATCAATTTTCGTCTTGGCCAGTTCAGGATGAATCCCCCCGTGCAGAAAGATGATTCCTTCAATTTCGGCCACGGCGGCATGTCCCCGCAGCCACACACCGTATTCTCCCTTAGGACCAAACGCCTCGCGCTGCTCAATGAAACCTGCCGGATGACGTGCCATCCACTCTGCTTCGGTCAACTCCATAGGCTGGGGAAGCTCGGTTAGTAACGATGCGTGACTGTCCCTCCATTTCATATACTCGTCATACGCAGCTTTCTGCCTCTTCTCGGAATTGCCGTCGGCAAAACTGGCATAGTTCACGGGAGTGACGTAACGAAGGTCGCCAATGATGTTCATCATCTCGTGGTTGCCGAGCAGGCTTATTACCCGGCCCCCCGCTTGTTTCGCTTCCTTCTCGAGTGTCATCATCAGGTCCATGACCTCGCGCGGTTTGGGTCCGCGATCCAGGAGGTCCCCGACCTGGACGAAGGTCGTTTTACCGCCTGTCCAATGGTTCTGCTTGTCTATAAGACCAGTGTGCTGAAGAATCGCGACGAAGTCGTCAAAGTCACCGTGAACATCCCCGATGGCGACCACGGTGTCCGGCGGCGCCGCTGGAGCCTTCTTCGGTCGCCCCCACGCGAATCCCGCACACACGAGGATGAGAAGGATGGAAATATAAGTGCGGTGGGGAGAAACAGAGACCGGAGGGCGGCGGACCATCTTCCTGACTCCTATAACGAAATCCGTTCGGAATGGTGCGAAAATATTGCTCTCCGCAAGGCATCCTCAATTGCGGTGCATCATAGGCTGCCAGAGTTCCAAGAGTCGCAAGCCGGAAGCTACACATCGCAGCCCGCAAACGCAACAACCACCGCCACGTAAGAGAATCGCGGAGCCACCAAAGGATGGCTCCGCGATCTGGCTACTGAGTGAACCTCTCGATTATTTAGGGGAGTGGGAGAGCCGCAAAGAGATTAGAGTTGCGTGGAGTACGCCGGGTTTGTCCCAAGTGCCCGTGCAAATCACGCGATCTCCATCTTTAACCTGGCTAGAGTCAATGTCATTGACCTTGGTGTCGCCGTGATACTGGCTGACCCATTTCGTCGAGCTGTCGTACTGAACGGTCCTCTCATCGCGTCCCATTGCCCCCACCTTACGAACCGTTAGGGTAGAATTATCCTTACTGCTTCGTACAATATTACCTTCCCAGCGAGCCGCCTTCGCCTTGGCAGGAGCCTCTTGCGCGCTCACTGCCATCGCCAGCGGGAGGGTCAGTACCAACCCCAACAGCAGGATGATTTGCTTCTTCAGCATGTTTTTCTCCTTTTTTACCGGATCACCGGAAGGACGTGATATGTAGAACGAACATTAGGCCTAGGAACCGAAAAGAGCAAGCCACTTTCAAAATTCGGCTCCTTTCTCTCCGCTTCATCCTTCGAACTGATTGCCCGGCCAGAACCTGATCCCCAGAAGAGGCACTCCCACGATTCCGTTGTGCGTGTCCTTGAGTCGCCGCAGGTTTCAGTACAGCACTACGCTTTCACCTTTCTCCGCGATCAGTTTCTGGTAAAACGCCACAATCTTGTCCCGCCGCACCATCACCGCCTTCACTTCATCCTTATTGAGATAGTGCTTGGTTTTTTCTGCCAGCGTGTTCCCATCCAGTGCCTTAAGTTTCTCCAACAACTGCCGGTCGCAGCGCACCAAGTTCTGGTCAGGTTCTTTCAAATTGGTGTTGGTCCGAAATGCACGGGTGAAATCAATCCTCCAAATTTTCCAATTCTCACCAATCAGCACGTTGGTAAGATTAGGATCGGAATCGGAAACCAATTGATCGAAGACCCGAATCTTGTACATCTGATTGTTCCAGGCGTCCGGATCCGGCGGCGTTAATTTCTGCTTGTGCCGCTCCGCCTCATCCATCTTTACCGGCAACCACCAACTCAGCGAGCCTGGATTGCCTTTCCATGTGCGTTCGACATACACCGGGAGCATGTCCTCCATGCCAATCAACTCAGCCAACGCATAAGCCGCGATATTGTACTTGTAGGAATCCACGAAGTTCAGCTCGGTGCCGCTGGCAAACTTCATCTCGGCTTTGTGTTCATCAATCGGTTGGAAAGAGGCGTCGTGGGTGACGGTGCCGTCGGAAAGCGTGAGCCGCCAGGTGTGGGTGATGCCTTTGTTGGACTGCCGACTGTCCACCACTTTTGCGGTGCGAAGGAACTGCTTAATCTGTTCCTTAGTTAGCGTCTGTTCGTCCGCGGCAAGCGCTGAGAATTGGCAAGTCAGACACACCACGGCGGCGAAAATCAACCCTCGCCAACGCAAATGAGGTGGGCTCATAGAAGTCCTCCGCACTGAATGGAAGGGAGTCTACTCCTTTGCGGCGCATTGGACAACCACAACCTGTGTTACCGAAGTTTTCCTTGGAATGGATTCCCGTCAGCTTTTCCATTTCACGCAGATCGCTTCATGTGGGTAGGGGGTGTTTCCTTCTCCGAGATCTCGTTTCGATTTCCGGAGATAATTGGACGGGGACCGCTATGACTTCGGGCAACGAAATTCTTCCTTGGCATCCTTACGCGCGATCCGCGTACGTCACAGACGGGTCCACGGATCCGCCGATGTGCTTGCGGTGGCGGAGGCTCTGGGCTTGGCCAGTGCACCTCTACTTTGTGGCGATTCTTTGTACCCGAAACGGATCGCCTCGCGGCCAACTCACTTTATTCTTGCGTTTGCAGTACGGGCAAATTGCACTTCGCTCGATGTCCTTCCGTAGTCCGGTGGATCCAACGACGCGCATGCCCCGCTTGCACTTCTTGCAACGAAAGATTTTTTGCAATGCTCCCCTCCTTGCCTGACCTGCTCAGCTCGGAGGTCCCCTCGAGACCCGGTCTTTCTTCACCCAAGGTTGCCTGTTGTGCTGCTTACCAGTTTCTAAACCAAGACGATAACACTCGGGGTCGCCGGAAGCAGCAATGGCATCAGGCGGGCCGCTCGTTTCGAATTGCAGCCATGGCTTCGTGAAGTGTGTCAAAGATCCGCGCCGGGCCAATGGCTTTTCTTGAGTTGGTGACGGTCATTTTTTCGCTCGATCGTCCGTGGACCGTTTGGCATGGAGCTGCCTTTTGAAGGCAACCGTATCCCCCCCAGTGCAATTTTCCATTGCCGTCATGCCTCTAGCCGGCGATGAACGCTGGATCAAAGCTCAGCCTGGCGTTCCAGCGGGCAAACTTGAATCTTATACTTTGAGGAGTTCTATCCTGGGGCGGGAGCGCAAGTTCTCGGTTTATACCCCAGCAGGATATGCGACGAAGAATCCGAATTCGTACGGCTTGCTTCTGTTGTTCGACGGATTCTCCTATCAGCACTGGATTCCCACGACCACGATTCTCGATAATCTGATTCATGCGCGGAAGATTCCACCAATCGTTGCAGTGTTGATTGACACCCCGCAGGAGTCTCGTGGTTCGGACCTCGAATATAACCCGGCATTTGTAGGCTTTCTAGGCGATGAACTGCTCCCCTGGCTCCACAGACGCTTGCATGTCACGCGCGACAGACAGAAAACGGTGATTGGGGGATACAGCATGGGAGGAAGCGCGGCAGCATTCGCCGCGCTGCGCAGGCCGGATCTGTTCGGACTCGTTCTTTCCCAATCCGGTTCGTTTTGGGAGGGTCATGAAAGCTCCAAGTGGGAATTCCTGGCAAGCCAATACGACGCGAGCCCGAAGTTGCTGCTCCGCTTCTTCGTCGAGGCTGGACTGCTCGAGGACGTTTCAAAGGGCGGGCCCACGCTATTGGCTGCCAACCGGCGCTTCGTAGAGGTGTTAAAGAGCAAGGGCTATGCGGTCGACTACGAAGAGGTCGGAGGCACGCACGAGCCAGCGCATTGGCGGGGGACGCTGCCGCAGGGACTAATGGTGCTGTTCAAATAATGCTCAGTCGGGACGCGGCTGCTCGACTCCCTATTTTGATTGGCCTAGACGCTGCTTCAATACTTCACGATGCACATCGCACTGCGCGCGGCGTAAGCCGCCGGAATTGGCTACCACACCGCCGCCCTGCTTGAATTCGATGAACGCTTGCGAGCCGTTATATTCCGGCCAGTTGGACAGTCCTTCGCCGTTGGGGTTTCCGCGTTTCGCAAAATTCGTCCAGTAGGTTTCGATCAGATCGGCGAGCTTGTGTTCCGTATCTCCGAATTTTCCAGAGATATTCCCCGTTTTCGGATAATAACCGAACACATAGGGTAGATCGGAAGAATGCACCGCGCCTTCGGCTTCCTGACCGGGAATGGCGTGTTCGAATTGATATTCGTAGGTAGGATGCTTCGCCGCGTTGTGCCACTCCGCCTGCGTCGTGACTGGACAGCGGAAAATGAAATCCGCGAGCCATTGATTGCCGATCGCTCCGTACAAGGGATCCGTTGTCCCTGTGCCGCCGTCGGCCAGCCCGTAAACCGACAGAACCTTTGGCGCCAAATCTCCGGCTACGTCTTGAATCATTTTTCGCACTTCTTCGGCCCCGCCGGGCATGCCAAGTTCGCGCGTCGTCGAGCCGATGAGCAACGGGATCGGCATTTGCTGCCCCGAGGCGAAGACTTGTGCGGGAAGCCGCGCAATGACCCAACCGTCGATATTCGGGCCCAAGAATGGAGGCTCGTTGGGATCGCGAGCTTCGAGACCCATCAGCAACTGCCCGACCGTTAACTCGCGCAAAAACTTGATTGCTCCTTCTCCGGAAGGCGCTTTGAGCATCGCCGCAAGTTTTTCGCCTCGCTCCTCGGAGACGGCAAGCGTCGGAATGTTGGGATTGAGGGCGGAGCCACTCTCCGCGATGGCTTTCTGAAACAGACCTTTGGCCAAAGGAGAAGTCATAAGCAGGCTTGCATCTTGGGCTCCAGCGGATTGTCCGAAAAGCGTGATGTTTTCCGGGTCGCCACCGAATTTCGCGATGTTGTCGCGCACCCAACGGAGCGCGGCAAGCTGATCCATAAGGCCGTAGTTGCCGGAAGCTTTGTGCGAAGACTCCTGGGTCAGTCCAGGATGGGCGAAAAAACCGAACACACCCAGCCGATAATTTACGGTGACGAGGATTATTCCGTGCTGTACCAGGGTACCGTCTTTGTAAAGCGGGCTCGAGGCTGTGCCTCCTTCGTTTCCGCCCCCGTGCAGCCAGACCATGACGGGCAGGCGCTCCTTCGCAGGCCATGCGGAAGTCATCACATTGAGGAAAAGGCAGTCTTCCTTGCCCGATTCCGCGTTGCGCCTGTTCCAATCTCCGAGAAGCGGCTGCGCACACGGCGCGCCGAAAGTGCTCGCGTCTCGTGCCTCCTTCCACGGCTGAACGGGAACCGGTTCATGCCAGCGGAGATTGCCGAGGGGCGGTTGCGCGTAAGGAATGCCCAGGAATTCGGCGCCGCCAGACGGCCTGGAAACGCCCCTCACTTTGCCCGATTTCGTGTCGACCATAAGACTAGTGTCTTGTGGCGAGGCCAAGCGAACGAACCACAGGCACATCGTGAGAATTGTCGCCAGCTTCCCTCGAGAAATCGCCCATCGACGCGGGTTACACGTGTAATCAGAAATCACCGGAATCTCCTTGCAGGCGATTTGCTATGTTACGGCTTTCCTCGCCCGGCCGCGTTTCGTTTCTGCAAATAACCATCTGGCCGCATTGTCAAATTCGGGAAAGCAGGTCCGCTAGAGTGGATATAAGGACCACTTATGCGTTCTCCGTTTGTTCGCAGGTTTCTCTGGTTTCTACTGGCAGCTCTCGTCTGCTGTTTGCCATTTCACGCGCAGACTTTTCCGTCTCGTTCGCAAAGCGAGCAAATTCTCGATTTTCACAGCGACATTACGCTACTGGACGATTCCTCGCTTCAGGTCACAGAGACTATCACGGTCATTGCCGCCGGGCGACAGATCCGCCACGGAATCTATCGCGATTTCCCCACGAGCTATCGCGACACGCTCGACAACCATTACGTTGTGGGCTTCCAGATGTTGTCCGCATCGCGGGATGGTGCCGCTGAACCATTCCGCGTCGAAGACCATTCCAATGGCAAGCGCGTCTATCTCGGCAGCGACAACGTCATGGTGCCACCCGGCCGACACGTCTACACCATTACCTACACGACCAACCGCCAACTCGGATTTTTCAAGGATCATGACGAGCTGTTTTGGAATGTTACCGGCCTCGGCTGGGCCTTTCCCATCCGTCAAGCTTCCGCCACGGTACATCTGCCCGCCGGGATTCCTGCCGCTCAAGTGCAGCTCGCCGGCTATACCGGCCCACAGGGTTCGCGACAATCCCAGTTGACAACCTCGGCCGATGGCCCCGGGTTTCGATTTGCTGCAACGCGGCCTCTCGGGCCCCATGAAGGGCTGACTATTCTCCTGGCGTGGCCGAAGGGCTACATCGCAGAACCCACCACTTCGCAGAAATTGGACCTCTTCTTTCGTGACAACCGTCTGGCTCTGCTTCTTGTGGCTGGTTTCCTCGTCCTTGTTCTTTATTACTCGATTGCCTGGTTCGCGGTCGGCCGCGACCCGGTTCGCGGCGTTATCATGCCTCTCTATGAGCCACCATCCAATTTTTCTCCCGCGGGAATGCGCTACCTCCTGCGCATGGGCTTTGACAATAAGACTTTTGCGGCGGCGATCCTGGATATGGCGGTGCGCGGCTTCCTGACGATTAAAGAGCAGGCCGGCTCCTACACGCTTTACACCACCGGCAAACCGAATTCGGTGCTGTCCGAGGATGAACGGACGATCGCCGCATCCCTCTTTGATGGGCGCAACCAAATCTGGCTGCATAACGAAAATCATTCGGCGATTCACGACGCGCTAAAGCGACTGGGGCAATTTCTAGCAGCGAAAGAACAAAAAGCGTATTTCGTCACGAACTCGCGTTACCTGATCGCGCCAGTGGTTTTCTCCCTGCTCATTGCCGTATGGTATTTGGCCGTGCTCAGCCCTCCAAAAATCTTTATGTGCGCGTTTCTCGCCGTCTGGCTCGGCATTTGGAGCTTTGCTGTTTACAGCATGGTGACGAAAGTGATTGCCACATGGCGAACAGTTCTTCGCGGGCGCGCATCTGCGTTGACCGAGGCTGTCAGCGCGGGCAAAGCTTTCTTGTCGACCTGCGCAACGATTCCGTTCGTTTTTTTCGAGTTGATGGCCTTTTGGTTTGTCTGGAAGCTGACGTCTTTTCCGTTTGTACTCTACGTGTTTGGCTGCGGTGTCCTCCACGTGCTTTTCCTTCACCTCATGAAAGCTCCGACCTTTGCCGGACGGCGCGTGATGGACCAGGTCGAGGGCTTCAAGATGTTTTTGGGCGCAGTTGACGGCGACCGGCTCAATCGCGCCATGCCTCCGCAGCAAACACCCGCTGTTTTCGAGAAGTTTCTGCCTTACGCAATAGCCCTCGACGTCGAGCAAGATTGGGCGGAGAAATTCTCCGGGATCCTGGCGGGAGCAAGCACGGCGCCGGGCCATTCTAACGGAAGCTACGCCCCGTCGTTCTATTCCGGGTCCTCGTGGAACGGCTTCACCGGGACAAGTTTTGCCTCGTCGTTCAGTAGTTCGCTTACGTCCGCGATCTCTTCATCGGCAACGGCACCAGGCTCTGGGGGAGGGGCTAGCGGAGGTTCGGGTGGAGGGGGCGGTGGAGGAGGGGGAGGAGGCTGGTAGCCCCAGGAATACCTATCGCGTCGCGATTTTCTGGACGTGAAACGGGTCTCCTCGTGGCCACTTCACTTTGTTTTTGGTCTTACAGTACGGACAAATGGCAACGCGTTCTATCTCCTTTTGCAGACCTGTAGAACCGACGACGCGCATGCCCCGCTGGCACTTCTTACATCGAAATATTTTTTGCAATGCTGCCCTCCTTGCCTGAACCTGCTGAGCTCGGAGGTTCACTCCAGACCCGGTTTTTCTTTACCCAAGTTTATCGTATTCGCATAAGGTTAAGTTTCTAACCCACAGAAAGACTATAACACTCCGGAATCGCCGAGATGCACCTGGCATTCAGGCGGGCAGCTTGTTTCGGATGGCGTCGATGGCTTCGTGCAGCGTGTCAAAGATGCGCTCCGGCCCAATCGCTTTTGTCAGCTGATGTCGGTCAAGATCCGGCTTCAAGTCCGATTGCACGTGCGCAAAAACCACTCCGGTGCCCGCGCGTCAGAAGATCCTGCACCACTTCACACACGACTCGCGCCGCGGTAAAATCCACATTGGTGATGGCTCCCGCATCGACCACCAGCCAATGCAGCGGTGTCTTGGCGGACTCGGCGAGCATCCGTACTTCCACCGAAAAATAATTTGCGTTGGCATAGAAAAGCGGTGCGCCGAAGCGGTACACCAGCAGACCCGGTTCCGTGGTCGCGCCGGGAGTCGACGGGATTCAGAATCCAAAGGCCGTTGGGGTTTTTTTGGAGCACGGCGGTGTGGGGATGATAGCTATGCCGCACCACGCGAAACAACGACAGCATCATCGCCAGCACGATACCTTGTTCCACGCCGACGAAAACCACGAAAAGGGCGGTGACTGCGGCCAAAGTGAACTCTCCGGGACTTTCGCGACGGATCGTCGGCCAAAGCCCGCAGGTCGATCAACCGAACAGCGATCGTGAAGACCACCGCGCCGAGAACACACTGGGGGAGAAACTGCAAAGGTCGGGTGAGAAACAGTAGGACCAGGGCAACGACCGCGGCGGTGGCCAGATGCGCCATCTGGTTGGTGCCGCCGGAGCCTTCCACCATGCCAGTCTGCGTCGGACTTCCGTTCACAACGAATGTGCCGCTCAAAGCGGCCGAGACATTGGCCGTAGCGAGGCCAACCAGGTCGGAGTTTTCGTCGTCTACTTGATGGTGCCGAGTCGCATAGGCGCGCGATGTTGCGGCGCTCTGCGCGACGATCATCACAAAGCAGGAAAACGCCACGGGAACAAGCAGCTCCGCATCTTTCCAAGTCACGTCGGGCAAGCCCAAATGCGGCAGTCCGCCGGGCACCGGACCGATCAATTTCACGCCGTGTTCTCCAAGATGGAGGTACCCGCTAGCTGCGATTGCGCCAGCGACTACAAAAAGCGGTCCCGGCAATTTGGGAACGAAGTGGCTCAAAACGAAAATAGCTGCGACGACCGCGAGCGAAATGCCCAAAGTCAGACCGGAAACTCGCGGCAGGGAACGCAGGACTTCCAGAAATTGGACGGGAGTTCGCCGGCTGTGTACGTCAACATCCAGCATTTCACCCAGAACCGCGATGCCGACCTGAAAACCTACGCCGGTCAGAAAGCCGACGAGAACCGTTCGCGAAAGGAAATTCGCAAGAAAGCCGAGCTTCAGCAGCCGAGCAAGCAGAAGCAAAATGCCAGTCAAGAGCGCGACTACACCCGCTAGCTCCACGTACCGATCGCTCGCGATTGGCGCCATACCGGCGAGGCTGCCTGCAAGAATGGCGGCGGTCGCGGAGTCGGCGGCGACCACCAGATAGCGTGAAGACCCAAACGTTGCGAATGCGATCAGTGGAAGCAGTAAGGTGTACAAGCCGGTGACGACCGGGGTGCCCGCGATTTTGGTGTAGCCGAGCGATTGTGGAATGTTCATCGCCGCGAGCGTAACGCCGGCGAGCAGATTCCTGGGCACTTCCGACCACTGAAACGGGCGCAGCGCCTGAAAGAGAGAAAAGTGGCTCGCCGCGCGCGTTGAAACAGCATGGCTGTTAGACAAGGGAGTTTCCCTTCGAAAGCGCAATACGGCCGGCAACCCCGGGATTTCTCGAAAGATGAACTCGTGTCGGTAAAAGTGCGGCGGCTTTTTGCGGCACGCTTGCGTTTTAGTGCGCCGCCGGCTCCGCGGCCGGATGCAAGCCATGTTGCGGAACTTCGTGCGTGCCGCGCGCCAACGGTTCGATCTTCATCCGGTAGAAATGATCGAGCGGGAGGCGCCCCTTTCCCACCGGGTACGCTTTTTCGATCGCTTTCATTACGTAGGCTTTTGCCAGCGTCGCCGCTTCGACAAGCCCTCGTCCGGCTGCCAGTTGCGCCGTCAGTGCCGAGGCAAACGTGCATCCCGTGCCGTGGGTGTTTTCGAGCTTTACCTTGTCGCCGCTCAGTTGGTGCATTTCTGTTCCGTCGAAAACCACATCGATGGCCTTCTCCATGTGTCCGCCCTTGACGATCACGGCCTTGGCACCCATTTCCACCAGCTTGCGGGCCGCGGCTTCCATGTCTGCGACGTCCTTGATATTGATTCCCGTCAGGATTTCCGCTTCAGCGATGTTAGGAGTAATCACGCTCGAACGCTTTAGCAGCTCCGTCGCCACATACTTCACTCCCCCAGCATCCAGCAGTTCGGAGTCGCTGGACGATTTCATCACCGGGTCGTGCACCACATGGGCAAACGTGTGAGCGTCTAGAAACTCTGCCACCACCACGGCATTTCCGCGGTTTCCCAGCATTCCGATCTTTACCGCCGCGATGTCTCCGTCTTTCACCAGCACTTCCAGCTGCTCGCGTAGTTCCGCGCTGGGTGTGTTATGCACCGCTTCGACCGTCTGCGTGTTTTGCACCGTCACCGATGTAATCGCAGCAACTCCGTAGCAGCCGTGCGCCGCAAAAGTCTTCAAATCCGCCGCAATACCCGCTCCGCAACTTGGATCGAAGCCCGCGATCGTCAGCAAAATCGGAGGCACAGAAATTCCCTGTGCGTGAAGATGGCTCATGTTGGTCTGTCTTTCGCCTCGTTCCGTGAAGAAAATAGCCGGACACGCTCGCCAGTGCGAATTTTTCTCGTTCGCACCGGAAAACGCCCGGCACTTGCGAATGTACGCGCATCAAATTTTCTCTGCAAGAACATTTTCGGACAGGCGGACAGCATTGCTGCTCTTAAGGCGAGTGCTTTCGATGAACAGCAGGATTTTCGGATCCGAGCGCGGTTTAGAAGCCCTCGCTCATCACGGGAATAGGCCGCGAACCAGCGTCGCTTCGGCGACTCGGCCGACCCCTACGGTCATCGCGGCAGCGCGTGGAGGTACATGATGTTTGCGCATCGCTTCCACCATGTCGTGAAAAGAGCGAATCATGATTTTTTGCAGCCGTACGTTCACTTCGTCGGAATCCCAAATCAACCCTTCCTGGTTCTGCACCCATTCGAAGTAGCTCACCGTGACGCCGCCGGCATTCGCCAGGATGTCCGGTAACACGGTGATTCCACGCCGCGCCAAGATTTCGTCCGCGTGAGGAGTTGTTGGTCCGTTGGCCGCCTCTGCCACGATGCGGGCCTTTACCGACTCCGCGTTTTGCAAAGTAATCACGTTTTCGAGCGCTGCTGGAATCAGGATGTCGCATTTCATCGCCAGCAAGTCATCGTTCGATATCCGCGAGGCGCCGGGCATGCCGACGACGGTGCCGGAGCGCTCCTTGTAGCGGATAGCCTTGATCGGATCGATGCCCCGGGAGTTTGTTACCCCGCCGCGGGTGTCGCTCAACGCGATAATTTTCGCTTTCTTGTCGGCCAGTAACCGCGCGGCGGTTGCTCCGGCATTCCCAAAGCCCTGAATCGCTACCGTGGCGCCTCGCACGGAAATTTTTTTCATCCTGCAGGCTTCTTCCACGACGTAAACGAGTCCTTGCGCGGTCGCTTCGAGCCTTCCCAACGACCCGCCGATGGACATCGGCTTCCCGGTTACCACCCCCGGCACAGTGTGGCCCCTCATCATCGAGTATGTGTCCATGATCCAGGCCATCGTCTGCGCATCGGTATAAACATCCGGTGCCGGAATGTCCTGGTCGGGACCGATCAGCGGCAGAATCTCGCTGGCGAAACGCCGCGTGAGGCGCTCCAACTCGCCCTTCGACATGCGCTTCGGGTCGCAGATCACTCCGCCCTTCGCGCCGCCGAATGGCACATTGACGACCGCCGTCTTCCACGTCATCCAGGCGGCAAGCGCTTTCACTTCATCAAGCGTGACACCAGGGTGAAAGCGAATGCCGCCTTTACCCGGTCCCCTGGCAATGTTGTGCTGTACGCGAAAGCCGGTCAGGACTTTCACTTGACCGTTGTCCATCTTCGTGGGTAGCGAGACCTCGAGTATGCGCTTTGGAGTGCGCAGGACCTGGCGCAGGCCGGGATCCAGTTTCAGGACCTCCGCGGCAATATCGAACTGAATCTGCGCGATGCGAAATGGATTTAATTCCTCTCGCGGAGCGATGCGCGGCACTATCGGAGGTGCATTCACCGTGCGGCTGGGAACTGCTGGTTTTGCGACCGTGGCCATTCGCTTCGGTCCTTTCGTTTGCCTTGAATCGACGTACCTGCTACGTGCGTTTGACGTGTACGCCAGCTAGGTTACGCGCTGGCGGAAATCTTCAGTGTTCCGTTCAGATATTTGTCCCGGCATTCGGCGGAGCAGAAGTGCAGGATTTCTCCGTCTTGTTTCAGCGCCAGGGCGAGACCTTCGGCCACGTGCATGCCGCACACGGGATCGCGCACCAGTTTCTGATTCGCCGCGTTGCTTGGCACGTCTAGAGGAGACTCCGGTCGAGTGCCCCCGCTGGCCATTTTACCGACGAGTTTTTGCAGAATGGCCACACCCGAGGAGACAACTATCAGCCAGAACAGATACTTCAGCATTCGAACAATAAATGTCATTCTTGGATCTCTTCCGCGGCCGGCTTCTCCGATGCCCTTTTCGAGCGGGCTGGCAGCGTTGAGCCGAGTGTATAAACGGCGTACTGGGGAGTCAAACGAAAAGCAGTAAATTCAAGGGGTTGCGCGGCGTATCGGTCCCCGGCTGGGGCTGGGCAAAGCACCAGTCTTGGCATATAACTATAAGACTATAAGAGACTTAAGGGGCAGACGGGGTTCCATACCCTGGGAGCTCAGTTCCTGCCGGTATTCGGTCAATTCCCATGTAAGGTCTCAGCAGTTCCGGGATGAGAATCGATCCGTCCGCTTGCTGGTAATTCTCAACGATGGCAATCCAGGTGCGACCAACCGCCAAGCCCGAACCGTTGAGCGTGTGAGGAAACTCGCTCTTCGCTCCGGCCTTTGGCTTGAAGCGAATACCGGCGCGCCGCGACTGAAAGGCTTCGCAGTTCGAACACGAAGAGATCTCGCGAAATTCATTGCTTGAGGGCAGCCAAACCTCCAGATCGTAGGTCTTCGCTGAAGCAAAGCCCATATCGCCAGTACAAAGCAGCACGGTACGGTAGTGCAGACCCAGTTTTTCGAGGATGGCTTCCGCGTTGCGCACCAGCGCTTCGTGCTCCTCGTAGCTTTTCGCCGGATGCGTGAATTTGAAGAGTTCCACCTTTTGAAACTGGTGTTGTCGCAAGATCCCGCGCGTGTCTTTTCCCGCGGCGCCCGCTTCGGATCGAAAACAAGCCGTCCAAGCGGTTAGGCGGGTGGGGAGCTGCTCCTCGTTGAGAGTCGTATCGCGGTAGAGATTGTGCAGCTCTACCTCCGACGTAGGTGTCAGCCAGAAATCCGTATCCTGCAGCTTGAACAGATCCGCAGCGAACTTTGGCAATTGCCCCGCAGCCGTCAACGACGCGGTATTCACCAGGAACGGCGGCAATATTTCCGTATAGCCGTGTTCGCGGGTGTGCACGTCCAGAAAGAAATTGGCCAGCGCCCGCTCCAGACGCGCACCCCAGCCTTTATACACGGCGAAGCGCGCGCCAGTGATCCGCGCCGCGGCTTCCAGGTCGAGAATTCCAGCCTTTTCGGCCACTTCCCAGTGTGGCTTGGGCTGAAAATCAAATTTTGGGGCGCTTCCCCACCGCCGTACTTCCTGGTTTCCTTCCGCGCCCTTGCCGTAGGGAACACTCGCGTGCGGGATATTGGGAATCGTCAGCAGAAATTCACGCTGTTTCGCATCCAGTTCGTTGATGCGCTCATCGACCTGCTTGATTTTTTCGGAGACCTGCTTCATTTCCCCCAACAGCGCGTCCGCATTCTCCTTGGCTTTCTTCAGGCGCGCAATTTCGTCGCTGCCTTTATTGCGCTGCGCTTTTCTTTCTTCGTTTACGCGGATCAACTCCCGGCGCTCTTTATCGAGCACCCGAAAGCCGTCGAGGTCCAGCGTGGTGTTGCGCCTTTTCGCCATATCGGCAAATTCGTCCAGATGGTCCCGGAAATAGTTCAAATCATGCATGGTCCTAGAAGGATATCGTAGGCACGTAGCGAGTGGCCAGCGATCGGCGGCAACGTACAGGTACGGAAGTGCCAGAGGCGGGTACTCCCTCAATTGAACCTTTCAGCCTAGTGACCGGATCGCTGGCCTCCGGCACAATCACTAACGTAGTCGGGAGTTCGGTTCGGCTTCCGGAGTGGCGGAATGATCGTAGCGATCTTGCTCCTGTGTGTTGTTCTGCTGCTGGCGAGCGCAGTAGAACGACCGACCACCCCTGAAGAAAAGGATTGATCTTCCGAGTGTAGTCCCTCCATCCCCCACGCCAGAGCGGCCGGAACCCCCACCGGCCGCTCACTTTTTTGCAGAAGATCGTGTAGCGACGAGCTTCCGAGGTGGCCGGATCTTTTCGACTATCTTACGGAACTCTTAAACGAACTCGTCTCGGACAAGGCGGGAACCACAGGCGGGAGAAATAAAAAAAGGGGGCCGGTGCAAGCCCCCTATATTGATCTGACCCCCCAATAACCGGTAACTCAGTCGAGGTTGAGTTCCGGCCACCCCGGGAAGCCAAAGTCATGAATTGTAGTGAGAGAATGCAAGCCGCTTGCCAAGCGCACGTCCGACCACTTCCGGGCGACATTGTTACTGATAACAATGGGTTTAAGGAACGATCAAAAAATCGACTCGGAAAATTCGATAGTACGAATCTACAAAATCCCACAGACTCCTGCAGGATTCCTACAGTCTTTGGAAATTTCAAGTTCTCGGAGTTCCGCGTGCGGCAGTCACAAAAACGTTATTCTTGTTTTTGCCCGTTACACACCAATCGCGCCGCGCAAAGCCTCCGCGATTGATTTCGAATAACGATCCACATCCACCTGATGTTCCGCTTCGACCATCACGCGTGCTAAAGGCTCGGTTCCCGAATAACGCAAGACCACACGGCCATTGTCACCCAGAGCCGATTGTGCTGCCGCCAGCGTCTTGGCCACCTCCGGCAGGGACTCCAGCGGGGGTTTGGATCTCACCTTCACGTTCAGGATCACCTGTGGGTAGTCCTTCAGTCCTTCGACTAGCCTTTCCAGTGGCCCGTTCATCGAAGCCAGCGAAGCGATCTTAACCGCCGTAAGCAGGCCGTCGCCAGCCGGGCTGTCGTCCAGAAAAATGATATGGCCCGATTGCTCGCCTCCAAGGTTATTGCCCGACTTGAGCATCTCTTCGAGGACGTAGCGGTCACCGACAGCCGCGCGGGCCAGCGAAATCCCATCCCGGGCCAGCGCGCGCTCCAGCCCCAGGTTGGACATGGAGGTTGCCACTACGCGCTGCTCTTTCAAGGCGTTCTTGGATTTCAAATAGCGCGCCGCAGCCAACAAGACACCGTCGCCGTTCACAATTTTTCCATCGCTGGTCACAAACATGGCGCGATCGGCGTCTCCATCGAACGCAACCCCGAGTTGCGCTCCTTCCCGCTTGACGCGATCCTGCAGGCCTTCCAAGTACAACGAGCCGCACCCCGCGTTGATGTTCCGCCCGTCGGGCTTCACTCCCATGGCCACGACATCGGCGCCCAACGAACGGAACAATTCCGGCCCCAATTGGTTGGCCGCCCCATTCGCGCAGTCCAGAACCATGCGATAGCCCGAAAGCTTTGCGCCCTCCAAAACATGCCTTTTTAGAAATTCCAGATATTCGACGTGCAGGGCATGATTCGCGAGGAGTGCAGGACGCTCCACGGGGACGGCCTGGCTCCTCAGCCGGAAAATGTCGGCTTCGATCCGTTCTTCTTCCGCGTCCGGAAACTTCATTCCTTCATGCGAGAAAAGTTTCACTCCATTGTCGTGATAGGGATTGTGCGAAGCAGAAATCACCACCCCGGCCTGATAGTCGTTTTGCCGCACCAGACAGGCGACGCCGGGGGTAGTGATGACCCCGGCAAATTCCGCGGTTGCATTTGCTTTACGCAGCCCCGCCGCCAATAACGCGGCGATATGGGGTCCCGATTCTCGCGTGTCCGTGCCGATCAGAACGTGAGCCGAGCCGTGCTCGCGATTCAGGAACTCTCCTAACCCGCGTCCCACGGCGTACAAAGTGGCGTCGTCGAGTGGAGGAGAGCCGGGGATTCCGCGGATTCCGTCGGTACCGAAAAGTTCTTTAGTCATGATCTGAACGGGCGAGCGTGTCCCCGAGGCAGTCTAACATAGGCCTCCGGCGCTCCCGCGCGTGTGGTTCTGCGGTGGTTCATTTCGGGTTACCACTCGTTCAGTCACGGCTCTTTATTAACCCTGCATGACGATCGAGACGCTCTGTCCCGCGTCAGCCTTGATTGTGCTACCGTGGTCGGTCAGAGGGGTGTCGCTTGGCCATCACGGAAACGCCGCCGGCCGCGTTGCGTATTTCTTCCACCTCGACCAGTTTGCGCATACTGGCGGGGGCCGTAGTCCTTCTGTTTTTTTACTACGCTGCCGGCGTCGTCATCACGCTGTTGCTTTCCGTTTTGCTCGCCTACTTCCTCGATCCCGCAGTGGAACTTTTGGAACGGGTCCGCGTTCCACGAACCATCGGCTCGCTGATTATGGTTTTGCTCCTGATCGCCGTAATTGGTGCCGTGGGCTACGGCTTGTGGGTGCGCAGCTCGGACTTCGCCGCCAACTGGCCAAAATATCGCGACATTCTCCGCGAAGCCACCGGCGAAGTGCAGGGCAAGATAAACGGAATTGAGGGCAGCGTGAATGATCTGACCGCTCCGAACGGTGGCAAGGCCCCTACCGCATCTTCTGATTCCGGCACGGTGCACAACCTGTTTCTTCGCGGCATCGGTTCGCTCTATGCCCTGGTTTTGGAGGGCACCTTCGTCCCGTTCCTCGTCTTCTTCATGCTCGCGGGAAAGCGCGAAGCGTGGCATGCCACGTTGCAGCTTTTTCCCATTTCGCGGCGAACGCAAGTTAAAGAAACCCTCGACGACTTACGCAATGTTCTCCGGGATTATCTCATCGGCATGTCGGTCGTCACGTTGGTTGTAATCGCCTGCAGCAGCATTTTCTTTCTGGCTCTGGGTTTCGACTACCCGGTCCTTGCCGGAATCGCCTCCGGTCTATTCAACATGGTCCCGTATATCGGCGCGATTCTGGCATGGATACCAGGTTTCTTCCTTGCGGTATTGAAGTGGAAAGCGGTCAGTCACTTCGGCATCATCGCGGTTGTGCTCACCAGTATTCACATCGTGGCGCAAAACCTTATCGCTCCTCAACTTGTCGGCCGTCAGGTGCAACTGAACGCCGTGGCGATTACAATCTCTTTGCTCTTCTGGGGCTGGGTTTGGGGCGGCATGGGCCTGATCCTCGGCATACCCATCACCGCCGCTCTACGCGTTATCTGCGACCACACTGAGTCGTGGAAGCCGGTGGCGCGCTGGCTCAGTGCCTAAGCATTCAGCTCTGCGCTTTTGGTATTGACTGCTGCTTCTTTGACCAACCATTCTGGAGCTACACATGAAGTCAACGTGCTTCACTTGCGCTCGACTCACCGTTTTGCTGTTGGCCTTCACCTTGGGATGCCAGTCCGTGCGGGCCTGGGGATGCAAAGGCCATCAGACGGTCGCGTTGATTGCCGACAAACAGCTCACGCCAGAGGCACGCCAGTTGGTCGAAAAACTGCTCTCGGAAAATCCCATTGATCCTCAGGTCAAACGCTACTGCGGCAATGCCACGCGCGACTTGATGGCGGACGCCGCCACCTGGGCCGACGATGTGCGCAGTAGTGCTAAAAATGGGCCATGGCACTACATCGACATCCCGCGGGGTGCTTCTCGCGGTGCGCTGGCGCAGTTCTGCGGCAGCGACGGCTGCGTTACGCAGGCCATCGCGGATCAACTCGCGATTCTAAAGCACAACGGCGCCGACCCGCACAAGCGAGCCGATGCGCTGCGCTACATCATCCATTTTGTCGGCGATCTGCATATGCCTCTTCACGCTGTCACCAACAACGACGAAGGCGGCAACTGCGTTCCGGTGCGTTATTTCCGCCGCCGACCGCAGGAACACCATGAGTCCTTTACGCCGAATCTTCACGCTCTTTGGGATACCGCCATCCTCGAGCGCGATATGGAAGGCGCCGAGCCGCCGGAGTACGCGGAATATCTCACTTTGGTTTTTTCTGCCGACATTCCCAAATGGCAAGCCGCGGGAGTCCATGTGGACGATTGGGCCTGGGAAAGTTATGACTATGCGGAATCAATTGTGTATGGAGCGCTCGTTCCTGCCGTTCCCGTTGAAACGGCGGCTCCGGTCCATAGCTGCGCCGACGCCAATCACATCGGCGAACGAATGCTGCACTTGCATTTCTTTGCCGGTCAGAATTACCAGGACGCCGCGGGTCCCGTTGTTGAAGAGCGCATTGCGCAAGCTGGAACGCGCCTGGCGATGATTCTGAATGAAGCTATAGGTTCGGCGCAGTCCGCGAATTGAAAGCATTCGTTCGCAAACAGAAGAAAAGTTGCAGGACTCGGGAATATCGCGGCCGCAGGTAGGGCTGTGGTTCGTGTGGCTGTTCCCCCTTCCTCAAAGCATGGGAAGCTCGAAGAGCTTGCGGAATCCGTGCTGATCATTACGGGCACGATCGGAGCCGGCAAGACAGCCGTCCTCGGCGAAGCATCGGATATTCTTGCCCAACGCCAGATCGTTCATGCAGCAATTGACCTTGATGCGCTCGGCCTTGCCCATTTTCCGTCCGTAGTCTGCCGCGCTCGCGTGATGTACAACATTCTTCGATCTATCTGCGGGAACTATGCCGGGAGTCGAGCGTTTCCGGCTAGCGCGCGCAATCGAAGACCATGCTCAGCTACAACTCTGGCGCGACATGATTCCGGCGCAAACGCCGTCCTCTGCCGTCTCACCGCGAGCGTGGAAGCGATGGCGCTCAAAGCGGGATGGCTCGCAAACTCGTCCATCACCACAGGTAGGCTCGCCCCCCGGCATCCGATGTAGAATGTCACACAGACCTTCCGAGGCTTTTCATGAATGACGAAGCCATCATCCTGGCTCTTCTTGACGAAGCATTTCAGAAGAAAACCTGGCACGGGCCGAATCTCAAGCACGCCTTGAAAGGCGTCACCGCCAAAGAAGCCGCGTGGCGTCCTGCGCCGGCTCGGCACAACATCTGGGAGGAGACGCTTCATGCCGCGTACTGGAAGTACGCGGTTCGCCGTCGGCTCGAGGGCGGCAAACAAGGTTCGTTTATTTTAAAGGGAAGCAATTTCTTCGCGCGTCCGGAGAAGGGAAAAGCTACGGAAGCGGGGTGGCGAGCCGATCGCGCCATTCTGGAGAACGAGCATCGCGCTCTTGTTCAAGCCGTCCAGAAGATTCTGAAATCGCCAGCCGCCATGAAACATCTGCCGATGCTTTACGGCATCGCCTTTCATGACGTCTATCACGCCGGCCAGATTCGCCTGCTTCGCCGACTTATGAACGCGTAGAAGAATCAGGCTCGCAGTTCTTTTAGAAGTTGCTCGAGATTTTCCGCGTCCTGGAATAGGCGTATTGCCGCGATTCCCGATGCGCGCGCCAAAACACATTCGCGAGCCCTTTGCGCCGTAATTCCGCCTATCGCTAACACCGGGATCGAGATACTCTCAGATACTCTTGCCAGCCCGTCTAACCCCTGCGGCTGTCCGAACGCGGTCTTCGAAGGAGTTTCAAACACCGGCCCGAAAATCACGTAGTCCGCTCCCGACTGCTCCGCCGCCTGCGCTGATTCGAGCGAGTGCACGGAGACGCCAACCAGAAAGTCCGCTCCGGCAGGCTGGTCTCTTACAATTCGCCTTGCTTCCGCAACCGGCACGCTCGATTCTCCCAAATGCACGCCGCCCGCGCGAACGGCGACAGCCACATCCAAACGATCGTTCACCAGAATCCGGCAGGAGCGAGGAATCCGGCGCAGCGCCTCTTCCACCAAAGCGGCAAGCTCCCGCCCCGGGAGATCTTTCTCCCGAATTTGGATCCAATCAGCGCCCGCACGCGCGGCGCCTTCCATTTTTTCAAGGAGCAGCCGGTTCTGTTCGCCTGCAGTCGTGGACAGCGCCTTGCGGTCCGTCACGTAATACAGTTTCATACTACGAGTTTGAGGGAGGCGAGACACGGGCGGGCGCCGGGCGCGAGGTGAACATTCCAAAAGCCACGCAAATATCCAATATGCCGATGCCGCTGACCATTCCGCGCAGGGAGGGATGCAGAATAATCGGCATCAACCGCGGAAAATGGCTCAGAAAGTAGTTTTGTTCCCAGAACGCGGACCACGGAAGGTACAATAGCAGCGCGCCCATCTCAAACAACAACACTACCGTCAATGCGCGCAAAATCCGGTTCATTATCCCCTGGGTCTAGCCTGGTTGACCGTGGGCAAATGGTCAGCGCGCTGGTTTTTGGAGCGAGGCAATCCGATCCGCAACGTCGCGATAGTCGATGTTGACCGCGTAGACCTGAGAGAAACTCTTGAGTGCCGCTTCCAGATCGCCGGCCGACTCTTGCGCCACTCCCAAATCATACCGTAAGGCGAGTTTACTTTCCGAATCGAGGCCCGGGGTACTCAGAGCTCGCTCGTACCAGATCGCGGCGATATCCGGCTGGCCCTTCTCCATGAACGCGAGCCCCAGCAGCGTGCTGCACTGCATCGCGTAGCGGAAAGCTTTTCCGCGATCGTTGGCTTTTGCTACTTTCTGGAATTCGCCGATGGCTTCTTCAAGGAGGCCCATTTCCCGGAAGGCGATTCCCAGGTTGTAATGGGTCTCCAAGTCTTCATCCTCCGCGCCCATTTCGCCGAGTTCTGCGCGGAATTCGTCGAACACTTCCTTCAGTGGACCGGTTTCGGTGCTAGCCCCGATGCGCTCCTTTGCCGGTTCCACCGCCTCATGCTCGGCGTCCGGCTTGGACATGGTCGGAGTGAGTTCATCCAGCCCCAATTCGTCGATTTCCTTGGCGAGTTCGGAAAGAAATTGGTCCGAAGTGAACTTCTGAGCCGGAGCCGAATTTGCGATTTTCTCTTCCGGCGGCGCCGTGATTTCCGCGGACTCTGGCGCTTTGGCTAGGGGCACCTCCGAAAGCATCTCGTAGGGCGCGGCCACTTCCTCCGGCTCCAGCACGAGCTCGAATTCCTGGTCCAATTCCAGTTCCGGTTGTGCTGGCGGCTCTTCCGGCAACGCGGCTTGTGGTTCTTCCAACGCCGAGTCTTCACCTTCCGCGGCAACCTCCGCATGGTCGGGAACGGGCAATCCCGTCAACTCTGCTTCCGGCAAAAGCGCTTCGGGGTGCTGGCCGATTTCCTCTTCCGCGTGCACGGGTTGTTCGGCGTGGACCGGATGATCCGCGGGTTGCTCTGTAGCGGGAATTTCCCCATCGTCCGGCGCAGGCTCTACGGGAACCTGGAATTCCTCGCCGCCGGCTTCGCCATGGGTAACAACAGGCGGTTCCACTGCGGCAGCTTCCGCAGTCAAATTCTCGGACTTTCCTTCCTCCTCCGGGATCTCGAACTCCTCGGCGACGGGAGGCGCGGGCGAAGCTGGAAGCTTCGGAGCCGCGGCCACCGGTGCCGGCGCGGGCTCTTTTGTCTCTTCCAGCAGGGAAGCCCATTCCGCCGAGAGGTCGACTTCTTCCGGAGCGACTGCAGCCTTAGAATCCGCGTCCGTTGGTTCTACGATTTCGATTTCCGGAACTTGCGCCTCGGCAAGAATTCCCGGCACTTCTACTGTCTGCGCGGAAGCCCCTCCCGGCGCTGCTTGAACGTCTGCGGCCGCAACCGCTGCATCCAGCATGGAAGGCTCTTCGACCGGCTCGGTTTCGACGGGTTGTGGCATTGCCGCTGCCACCGCGGCTCCAATTTCTTCGTCCGTCAAGCCGGCCGCGCGCTGGAAGCGCCTGCGCAGCTCGCCGAACCGCTCTCCACTTCGTACATCGCCGCGGCTGGCGTGAATATGCTCGAGTTGCGCCGCAAGTTCCGCCGTGCGGCGGTCGTCGCCCGCACCCAGCACGAAGTCCAACAATTTTTCGAGCGTGGGAGTGTGTGTCGGGGCGCGCCGCAGAATCGCTTCCAACAAGCCGATGGCTTTTTGTGTCAACCCGTAGCTGGCGAACAGGTCAACGTCGGTGAGCGATTGGGCGATGAATTTTTGCGTTTCTTCGTCCAGTTCCGGCTCGGCGGGCGCTGCCGAAGACGGCGTCTCTGCCGCAATGGACGCCGCTGGCTCTTCCAAACCCGGCCGAACTTTCGGCGCCGGCGCTTTCGGTAGTTCGGTTTGCAAATCCTCGGTCACCACTACAATGTCCGCCGGAGCCGTCTCTGCATCGGTTTGGCCCAGCTTCTTCAGAACATCGTTCAGTTTGCGCTTGGCTGCGTCGCTCTCTGGTTCGCGATCCACCAGTTGCTGGAAGGTGTCCTTGGCACGTTCCAACTTCCCCAATGACACCAAGGCGTCGCCCAAGTGCGCGAGCGCATCGGGCATGCGGAAGGAATCGCTGGTTCTTCCGTAGGTATCCACCAGCCATTCCAGCGGCTCCAGCCTTCCCGGCAGTCTGGCCGACAATTCATTCAGAAGATGAGTTACGTTTTCGTGTTCGCCGGCGTCGGTCATCGGGATGCGAATACGCGAGAGCAGGCTCATGGCCCGCTCGGCTTGTCCCGATTCCATCAAGACTTCCGTGGCCTTCTGCGTTGCGCTGAAGTTTTTTTCATCCGACGAAAAAATCCGCAGAGCCAAGGCTGTTGCTTCGTCCCATTTCGCGTTCTTTAGGTAGAGATCCAGAAGCAATTCCGCCGGTTCGCCGCCCTTTTCGAGATCCGGCACGCGTTCAAGAATCGCCGCTGCCTGGGTTACGTTGCCCATCGTCGAATAGGCCCGGGCTTTTACGATCAAAGCGTCCAACTGCTTCGGATCGATGTGCAGCGCCTTATCCGCTAGCTTCTCGCATTCCGCGTGATCGCCGCGAGCGAGGGCCCGCTGCGCCGCAGAGACATAGGTCTCCAATGCTTCTCCGGGTTGGCCCATGGCTTGGTACAAATCCGCCAGCCGGACCTGGATGCGCAGGTTGTCCGGCTCCGCGGACAGCAGTTTCTTCAGCAGCGTCACCGCTTCCGGCTGCCGGTTGTTCTTCAGGTGCAATTCCGCCAGCTGCAGAAACAGCGGCCGCGCCTCGCTCATTACTCCCTGTTGCACATAGAGGTCTGCGAGCTTTTCTAGCGGCCGGATTTCCTCCGGCGCGAGTTTCGCAATTCGTTTGTAAACGGCAATGGCCTTGGTCAGAAATCCGTCGCTGACGAACAGTTGCGCGAGGCGTTCGAAATAATCGATGGCCTGGATGGTTTCGCCCTGGCGAATGTACAGCTCGCCGATGGTCATCAGGGTGACCTGATCTCGCGGCTCGTACTTCAGGATCTGCTGGTATTCGGCGATGGCCTGGGCGACCTTCCCCTGGTTCAGCAGTTTTTGTGCGGCTTCGACAAACTTGCTTTTGTTATAGGCCATGCGCTAATAGACGACAGCTCTCCACTTAAGCCGTCGCGACTTTCTCCTGGACGCAGTGCAGGCGCTGAGAGTCCTGCGCTCCTACTTTTTCACGCTACGCCCCAGTGTTGGGGCCGTCAATCGAACAGCGGGTGAGTGTGAGCAGGCAGTTATCCCCGTGGCAGATACGCTACGTTTGGGCGAAGAGAGGGCGAAGCCGGCTTGGCCCACGGCGTTAAGCATTTCGGATACTTTCTTAGTTCTCTACCTCATCCTGCGGCCAGACTTCATCGAGCGGCAGCGCTACTTGTACCGCACCGGCCGCCCAACAGCCGGCGTCGCGGACTGGCATAAAGGAATGCCGATGCAGTGGCGTGGGCCCGTGGATGCGCAATGCCTCAAGATGCTCCGGCGTGCCGTATCCCTTATGCTGCGCAAGGCCATAATGCGGGTAGACCACATTCCACTCTTCCATTCGCGCATCTCGATGTGTTTTTGCCAAGATGGAAGCGGCGGCGATGGAGACGCTCTTTCGATCACCCTTGATGAGCGATTTCTGCTCGATCATGACGTCCAATTTCATGGCGTCGATCAGCAGGTAGTCCGGTTGAATGGAAAGTTGCTGCAGCGCGGCATCCATGGCTTGCCGGCTTGCTTGGTAGATGTTCCAGGCGTCGATTCGCTGCGCATCGATTTCCGCGACAGCCCATGCTAAGGCGTGCTCGCGGATGCGCAACGCCAATTCGCCCCGGCGATCTGCAGTCAGCTTTTTTGAATCGTCCAGCCCGACGATTCTTCGTTTCGGATTTAGAATTACGGCAGCGGCGACGACGGGACCGAACAGCGCGCCGCGCCCGGCTTCATCGAGACCCGCGATGCGCGTCCAGCCGAGCTTTCGCGCCGCTCGCTCGAAACGGGAAGAGCAGAGTCGGCTCATGGAGTAGGTGTTCCGCCGCAGTGTACCACGCGGAGGACGCGCCGCCATGGCCGGTCAACACGTTCCAGTTCTATTTTTCCTTGTGGGTTGGGATCAGCGGCTATTGGATGAGATACATGGACCAGGTATTCGAAGCAGCCACAACCGGCGGAGTCTTAAACACGCATTCTTGCCATTCAGGACTCATCTTCGAACCCGAGATCTCGGCTCGTCGGGATGAGCAGTCAATACAGGCGGTGTTGCGAGTCCCACAGCGCAAATAAATGCGCCGGCTTTGCCAAATATGCCACGCATAGCAGCCGTCGTCGTCAGTGGTACGGGCGGTCTAGCTCGCTGCTTGCTCAGGCACTCAGCGAGCGGGCGTAAGGCTGTAGAGAATCGACGCGTGCGCGGGCAAGGTCACATCGATCGACTTTACGCGCCCCACGTCCTGCTGCTTCCAGAGATCGCGCAGCACATACTCGGACTCCACGAGCTCGAGTTGTTTCCAGGCGCGATGGAGCGTCTGCGGCGCATCGCTACGATTAAATATCGCGACGTAGTAGCCCGCGCCCGTTTCCGGTCGAGCCATCCACACGGCGGAATTAGGCGTTGTCTCCACAGCGTGATTGCCCTTCGAATGCTGATCGACGGCGATTACTTCCGCGTTCGTCAGCAACGATTTCGTCCAATCGTCACACAGCAAGAGGTTTCCTCCCATGATGAGTGGCGAACGGAAAATCGCCCAGAGCGTCAGCAACGTTCGTTGTTCGTCCTTCGTCAGGCGTGACGCGCGCGACTCACCCCATCCCGGCGCGGGCTCCAACCGTCCAATCGCAAGCATGTCCGCATCCGGCCAGTTTCCGGGCCGGGAATAGGCAGCCCACCTTGCCGCACGTTCGATCTGATTGTTTACGCCTTGCGGGAACTCGTCGCCTTTGCCTTGCCACACGTCCCACTCGTCGTCCGAAATGCGCCACATCTGCGCGTACTTGGCCATCGCCTCCGCTTGTTCGAGCGGCGCAGGTCCCGGAGAGAGACTCAGCACCATGGGCCGGCCGCTCTGTCGCAGCGCCTGGCTTATCAGCCGGATTTCTTCACCTTTGTAAGGGCGGCTCGAAATGCAATCGATTTTCACGTAATCGACGTGCCATTCGGCGAACTGGCGCGCCAGCGAATCGTAATAGGCCTGCGCCGCCGGTTTCGTCGTGTCCAGGCCGTAGTTGAATGGATTCCACGAACACGTGTCGGAACTGTTTGCGGCGTCCGAAGCACGGAACTCTGACCTTTGCACTGGGAGATTTTTCTCGACCGCCACTTTCGGAATGCCTCGAAGAATGTGCAGTCCGAATTTAAGACCCAAGCTGTGAACGTAATCCGCCAGCGGCCGGAATCCCGCGCCATTCGCGGCGGAAGGAATGGTATTTTCCGCGGGCGTGTATCGCCCGTAGGCGTCCAGGCTGAACTCCGCGTTGTTCGCGTTAAAACCCGCCGAGTGATTCGTCACGTACCAGCCGGAGTCCACCACCACGTATTCCCAGCCGTAAGCCTTCAGGTTTTTCGCCATCCACTCCGCGGTCGCGCGAATATCGCTTTCCTTGACGCTCTCTCCGTAAGCGTCCCAACTGTTCCAACCCATTGGCGGCGTCTTCGCCACATTGCTTTCTTGGGCGTCGAGTCGCTCTAAGCTCATAGCAAGTATCAGGAAGGACATGATTTTCGAACTCCGCCACACAGTCCTCCTCCAGTTTTCAAGCATGAGCCTCCTTCGTCAGGGCGAGCCGATTTTATGCCATTCCTTCCGCCGGGGTTGCCAAGAATATTGGACAGGCATAGCTGCCGGTCCTGGCTAACGCCCGTTGTGGAAAGCGATGTGAAGTCTCGGTTGAGAGCCTTCGTTGCGCGAGGCGCGCTCCTCAGAATGAACCTGTGGACGTGATTTTTTGGATTGGATGGGGCGAAGGTTTTCTAGCGGCCGCCTTCCGAGGCGGGCGCTTCTTCGACGTGTTCTTATGCGTTCGCCGTCGTTGTGGCTGGAGTCGTTTCCGCCTCTTCGCGAGCGGCGCGCTTGATGCGGGCAGCTTTGCCTTTCAAGTTGCGCAGGTAATACAGGCGCGACCGGCGCACGCTGCCCTTGCCGACTATATCGATCGAAGAGATCGAAGGCGAGTGCAGCGGGAAAATACGCTCCACGCCGGTGCCGAAGCTGACGCGCCGCACGGTGAATGTGGCGCTGCTGGCGCGGCCCTTCTTCGAAATCACCACTCCCTCAAACGCCTGGATGCGTTCCTTCACCTTCTCCCCTTCGCCTTCCAGAAGGCGAACGTTTACCCGGACGGTGTCGCCGGGCCGAAATTCGGGGAGGTCTTTGCGCAACTGCGCTTCATGCAACTTACGGATTACCGGATTCATTTTCTGTATTCCCTGCAGACCCACTCAGGCGGGGCCAGCACTTCTAAGGCAAATTTCAATTATAACATTTTTCGCTGCCTTGCATAGGGGGATCAAGCACTTACCGTCGTTGCTTTCTCCTGTCTTTGGGCGATCGTGCGTCCTCGACCGATCCATCCTTCCTGAAAATGGCCGCGGTCATTGCGAGGACTCCCACGATGATGCCGATCGGTGCAAAGGTAAGACCGCGAACATCCCCGGGCGACGATTTGGCTCGAATAAGCGGGCCAAGACCTACGGCAAAAATTCCGAGTCCTGCAAGGAACAGGCCGATTCGGCGAAGCAGGCGCCGCATGAATCTCTGTTTCATTGCTTCGCATTTTCCAGCAATTCCGGCCGATTGCGTCGTGTTTTTTCCAAGGCTTTTTCGCGGCGCCACTTCGCAACCTCGGCGTGATTGCCGCCAATAAGAACCTCGGGTACTTGCCAGCCGCGATACTCCGCCGGCCGTGTGTAGTGCGGAAAATCCAGCAAGACGCCTTTCGCCGGCTTCGTTGCCCGGCTCGGTCCTTCATACTCCTGAAAGGATTCGTTCTGAGAGGAAGCCTCGTTCCCAAGTGCCCCGGGCAATAGCCTTGTGACCGCGTCCACCACGATTGCCGCCGGCAGCTCTCCGCCGCTTAAAACGTAGTCGCCGACACAAATCTCTTCCGTGGCCAAATGCTCGGCTACGCGCTCATCGACACCTTCATAGCGCCCACAAATGAGAATGAGCCGCTTGAGCTTCGCATGTCGCCGCACCGTCTCCTGCGTAAGCAGCCGCCCTGCTGCCGACATCAGCAAGACCGCAGTGGTTGGTTCAGGCACGACTTTCGCGTGCGCATCGCCGACTTCATGCCCGAGCAACTTTTCCACCGCCTCAAACAGCGGCTCCGGCTTCAGCACCATACCTTCGCCGCCGCCAAAAGGGCGGTCGTCCACTGTACGGTGCCGGTCCTTCGTAAATTCGCGCAAATCCTGCACGTGAATTTGCGCAATACCCGCTTCCTTCGCGCGCCGAATGATGCCGTGGTCCAGCGGACCGGCAAAAAACTCCGGGAAGATCGTAATCAGATCGAATCGCATCGTTTGCAGTGAAACAAACTTGAGCTCTCGCGAGCGCGCCGACTACTTCGGTGCATTCAGCTCGTTCAACCCTTCGGGCAGCCTAACATCGATCCTGCGCTCCGCCACGTCAACGCGCATGCAAATATCGGCAGCCAAGGGCAAAAGCAGCTCGCCCTTTGCCGTTTCCACTTGCAGCAGCGGAGTTCCCGCAACGCTTTCGCCCGGTAAATAAACATCGCGCACAGTGCCCAAAAGCCGAGGAGCGTCTTCCATCGCGCAAGCCGGCGAAGAAAGCTTGCTAGCCTCAGCCGCTGCTTCAAACACCGTGCAGCCAATCAAATCCGTCACGAAATACTGGCCAGCCGGCAACGCCACTCGCTCTTCGAAGGGCAACAGCAGGTCATACCCGCGCAGAGCTTCTGCTTCGGAGATCGACGCGCAGTCCGCAAAATGAAACACGCCCATTCCCGGATGGTTCCGGTCCAGCCAAAAATTCTCGAGCGCAACGGTCCGAGGCTCTCCGTCGCCTTTCTGCAGATAGATTCGCTTTAAAGTGGAAAACCGGGCGGGGAAATCCGTCAACAGCTCCGCCACGACCTCGCCCTTATTACCCCGTGACCGTAGGATACGGGCCACCAGCAACCAACTCCGCTCTTGGTCGCGCGAGTGGTTCAATCTTCCAGAATCTCGAGCGTGAAACGTTTGCGCAGTTTCATCCCCGCTGCTCCGAGCAGCGTGCGGATCGCTTTCGCCGTACGCCCCTGGCGCCCAATCACTTTCCCCAAGTCCTCGGGATGGACTCGCAATTCCAGCACCGTGACTTGCGAACCTTCCACCGCTTTCACTTGCACTCCTTCGGGATGATCCACCAGCGCTCGAGCAATCTCCTCCACGAGTTCTTTCATAGGGCCCCCGCGTGCGTTCAGGTTGTCGTACTACCGCGCGCCCCGCTCCATCAGAGAGCGCGCTATGTACCTCCGCCACTGGGACCTGACCTGGAAAAACCTGCGAGCGAGAACCTGAGCGTTTGAACGTTTTATGCGATTTTTTGTTGCTTGATGAAACTGCGAACCGTATCGCTCGGCTGTGCCCCGACGCCGAGCCAATACTTGATGCGCTCGGAATCCAGCTTGATCTCCGCGGGTTTCTTCAGGGGATCATAGGTTCCCACCGCTTCGCGTACACGTCCGTCGCGCGCTCTCGTTCTTTCAATGACTACCACGCGGTAGTACGGCTTTTTCTTCTTGCCAATTCTTGCTAAACGAATGGTCAACACTAAGGTGCATCCTCCTAAAGTATGCCTTTCATTCTAGCGTGACTCCGTTCCCCCGGCAAACACTCCTCAAGCGCTTGGACGGCAGGTAATCGCAGAGTAGAATATGGGCCGCTGGAGCATCTGCGCGCGCAATCTGAAGAAGATCGACCCTTGGACCATGGCCCGAACGAACGAAAAACCAAAAATCATCGAGCACTATGACCTGATCAGCCCGTTTTACCGTTCGCTCTGGGGCGAGCATATCCACCATGGCTACTGGATCCGCGGGGATGAATCCAAGGAAACGGCGCAGATTCAACTTATCGAGCATCTCGCGCGCCTGGCCAATATTACGCCGGGCTCTCGGGTCCTGGATATTGGTTGCGGGTTTGGAGGAACCAGTCTCTATCTGGCCAGGCAATACGGCGTTTCCGCGACAGGAATAACCATTTCTCCGGTCCAGGTGGAAATGGCCAATGGCGACGCCAAGAAACAGAACCTTTGCGCAACGTTTCTCCTCATGGACGCGGAAGCCCTGCAATTCTCGGAACCTTTCGACATACTCTGGTCGGTCGAATCCATCTCTCACTATCAGGACACCGCGAAATTCTTTTCCTCGGCAGCAAAACTCCTGAAGCCTGGAGGGACCTTCGCCCTGACCGACTGGTTCCGCGGGGAAAATCTAAGCCCCGCGAAAAGAAAGAAGTTCATCGACCCCATCGACAAGGGCATGTTTGTGGAACTTCGCGAAATGAACGAATACGCGGATTTCCTGACGGCAAGCGGTCTTCGCATCACGCATCGCCAGGTACTCACGCCGAATTGCGCGAAAAGCTGGGACATTGGCTTGGACATCATCAAGGACAAAGCGTTCTGGACTCTGGCCGCCAAACTCGGAGCGGAATTCATCACCTACCTCAAAGCCTTTCAAGCCGTCCGGGCTGCTATCGCTTCCGGCAATTTTGTCTACGGCCTGTTCGTGGCGGAGAAGCCGCAAGCCAACGGGCACGGTGCGTGAGTTGCGGTTCAGGTCAAGCGATTAAAACCGTTAAAGGCGGCCGCTTTGTAGCATTCCGCCAGCGTTGGGTAGTTGAAGACCGTGTGGATGAAATAAGTGATCTTGCCCTTCAACAGCAGCACCGCTTGTCCAATGTGCAAAAGTTCCGCGGCATCCTCCCCAAAAATGTGCACACCGAGCAACTCCAGAGTTTCCCGGTGGAACAGCAGCTTGAGACGTCCCTCGGTGTGTCCGGAAATTTGACCGCGCGCGATTTCCCGGTAATAGGCCACACCAACTTCGTACGGGACATCTTCCTCCGTCAATTGCTCTTCCGTCTTTCCGATGAACGAAATCTGCGGGATGGTGTAAATACCATACGGATATCCCGCCGGATCGGATTCCGCCTGGAGCCCAAATGCCCGCGCCGCTGCAATCCGCCCCTGCTCCATCGAAACCGACGCCAGACTTGGAAATCCGATGACGTCTCCAACCGCGAAGATGTGTTGCTGTGAAGTTCGATAATCCTTGTCGACTTTGATCCGGTAACGGTCATCCGCTTCCACACCCGCAGCCTTCAAATTCAACCGATCGATGTTTCCTTGGCGCCCGACGGCGTACAAGAGCGCGTCTCCCAAAATCCGCTTCTTGCTGACCAGATTCGCCGCGACCTTGCCGTCCGGCGTCTCTTCGACGCTTTCCACTTCTTCGGTCAAACGCATAGTCGCGCGGCGGTCGCGCATATGGTAGCTGAGCGCCTCTACCACCTCGGCATCGGCGAATTCCAGCAGCCGCGGTCGTTTCTCCACGATAATCACGCGCACGCCAAGCGTCGTGAACATGCAAGCGTACTCGACACCGATTACTCCTCCGCCGACGACGATTAGGGTTTTTGGCACCGTTGGAATGCCGAGGATCTGATCGCTGTTGACGATATTGCGCCCGTTGATGGCTACCTTCGGATTGACGGCGGGCTTGGTACCGGTCGCGATCACTACAAATTCCGCTTCCAGTTCGTTGAAGCCGGTGGTGTTCTCCACACGAATGTGGTGAGGGTCCGTAAATGAGCCGGTTCCGTGGTACAGGTCGACACCATTACGCTTCAACTGATCCTGAAGGACGGCGGCCTCGTTCTCAATCACCCGTGTGACCCGGAAATTGAGATCGCTCATCGTGATGTTTTCTTTGACGTGGTAGTTGGAGCCGTAGAAGGCCTGGTGATAGAAGCCGGAGAGATGCAGTACCGCCTCGCGCATGGTTTTGCTCGGGATGGTGCCGGTGTTGATGCACACACCCCCGACCATCGTCTGCTTTTCCACCACCGCGACGCGTTTTTTCGCTTTTGCCGCCTGGATTGCCGCCCGTTGCCCGCCGGGTCCAGACCCAATCACCACCAGATCATACTGTTGCATTTGAAGAGTCCTGTACTTCCAGATCCAAGGTATGCGTGGGTTCGACGGGGACGTTCCCTGGCTGGGCTTCACTATAGGCGACCCTGGGATGCGGGTCGTGAGGAACTCCGGAGCCGTTGACAAATCCGCCAGCCAGCTTCATCAAATGCTCCTGGACCGAAAATCCTTTGTTGCCCTGTTGCCGACGATAGGGCGTGTACTGGCCGTTCGATCCGAGCACCCGGGCTTTTTTGTTATCGGCCAAGTACGCCGGCAGGATCTGCTTGCAGATCCGTTCGCGCAACTGCACATCTTTCAATGGGTAGAGCACTTCAACGCGCTCGTACAAGTTTCTCGGCATCCAGTCGGCGCTACCCAGGAGCACCTCGGACGAACCGCCGTTCTCAAAATAATAAATGCGGCTGTGCTCGAGGAATCGCCCCACGATGCTCCGCACGCGAATACGGCTGCTGATCCCGCGCAGTCCGGGCACCAGCGTGCATTGTCCGCGTACGATCAAGTCGATCTCCACACCCGCTTGCGACGCCCGGTAGAGAGCGCGGATCACCGGTGGATCGACCACGGCGTTGCATTTCGCAATAATTCTTGCCGGCTTGCCGCGCCGGGCGTTCCGCGCCTCCCGGTCGATCAAAGCGATGACCGACTTGGCCATGTCCTTTGGCGCAAGCAGCAGCGGCCGGTAATGCGCTTTTTCGGCATAGGCGGTCAGGAAATTGAACACGTCATGCGCGGCAGAAGTGATGGCCGGGTCCGATGTAAATAAACTGAAATCACTGTAAAACCGCGCGGTTGACGGATTGTAATTCCCCGTGCCGAGGTGCGCGTAACGACGGAGCTTTCCATCCGGATCCTGGCGCAGCATGAGCGCCAGCTTTGCGTGCGTTTTCAGGTTCGCCAAGCCGTGAAATACCTGCACGCCGGCGTCCTCCAGGCTACGCGCCCACTTGATGTTGGACGTTTCGTCGAAGCTGGCCTTCAACTCGACGACAACCGTCACTTCTTTTTTTCCCGCCGCCTCGAGCAGCGCCTGCACCACGGGAGAGTCCGTGTTTGTTCGGTACAGCGTCTGTTTCATTGAAAGGACGCGCGGATCGTGAGCCGCGGTCTGCAAAAATTGGACGACCGGATCATACGCGTCGTAGGGATGGTGCAGAAGTACGTCCTGCCGCCGTAGAACTTCAAACATGGAGTCCGCGTCGTGCCCGATGTGTACCTGCCGCGGCGTGAAATTAGAATATTTCAGGTCCGGCCGCGGAACTTCCTCATACAAGTGGAAGAGCCGCTGCAGATTCACCGGACCGGCCACACGGAAAACCAACGACTCGTCCAGTTCGAATGTCGATACCAGGTGCGAAACGATCTCCGGATGCGCTCCGACTTCAATTTCCAGCCGCACCGCCTGGCCTTTGCGACGCTGCGCCACCTGAGAGTCAATGGCCTCGAGAAGCGTCCGCGCTTCCTCCTCTTCCAGGTACAGATTGCTATTCCGAGTCACGCGAAACGCCGCCGACGCCAGAATTTCGTAGCCGCGGTATAGCTTCGCGGCATATTGGGAAATAATGTCCTGCAAGAATGCGAAATGAATTCCTCCGTTCCCCGTGGGTACCCGGAGAAGCCTCGGCAGCGCCCGTGGCACAGTCACCACGCCGAAAAGCGGCTTTTCTCCGGACCCCTTGCGCTTTCGCAGCAGGAATGCAATGCACAACGCTTTATTCAGCACGTGAGGGAAGGGATGCGTCGGATCGACAGTGACCGGCGTCAACATCGGGTAAACGCGGCGATTGTAGAACTCTTTGGCCGTCTGCGCCGCCTTGGTGTTCAACTGATCGACGGCCAGCAGGCGAATCTGATGCTTCGCGAGCGCCGGCAACAACTCGTCATTCCAGCACTTGTACTGTGCTGTCACTAGATGGTGCATGGCCTCCGAGACCCGCGCCAGTTCCTCCTCGGTCGTCAAACCATCGGGACCGGTCTGTTGTGAGCCGTGCTCGATCTTCTGCAGGAAGCTGGACACGCGAATTTCCACAAATTCGTCAAGATTGTTGGCGGTAATCGCCAGAAACTTCACGCGTTCTAGGAGGGGATTGCGGGTGTCGCGCGCCTCTTCGAGCACGCGCTGGTTAAACGCCATCCACTGCAGGTGGCGGTTCAAGTAAAGCCGGTGATCTTCAAGCGCTGTGCGAGCCATAAGTCATCCCAGACGAGCGTAGACAAGTATCTCAGATGTGTTACGCCCAGATAAACGGACCTTGTGAATGCTATGCTTTCTGGGCCCGGAGGAACCATGCGAACGGTCAAGTCGGTTGGAGTCGTCCTTCTTCTCCTCGCCGCCGTCGGCACCATTTTGATGGCCGGCGCGCCGCCGTCTGACGATACACAACAGGCCAAGATGAAGGATATTTTCACTCCCCTCGTCGAGCCAGGAGAACCCGGGCTTGCCGTGCTCGTGGAACGGAACGGGAAGATTCTGTTCGAACAGGGCTACGGGGTTCGCAAATTGGGGTCGCCGGCGCTAATCGATCTGCAGACCAACTTTCGTCTGGCGAGTGTCACCAAGCAATTCACCGCTATGGCCATTATGCTGCTCGTCCACGACGGCAAGCTTCACTACGACGATCATCTCACCGATTTCTTCTCCGATTTTCCCCGGTACGGAAGGGACATCACCATTCGGAATCTTCTCAATCATACTTCCGGTTTGCCGGATTACTCGGAGTTGATGGAAAAACAAGAGAAGAATGGCGGCCCGAAGTGGAGCCCCGAGCATCAGATTCAGGATGACGAGGTCCTCGCGCTCCTCAAAGCTCAACCAGTGGGACGGTTCGCTCCGGGCGCGCGCTGGGAATACAGTAATTCCGGTTACGTGGTGTTGGGACTCATCGTCGCAAAGGTTTCGCGAATGCCATATCGCGAATTCTTGCAACGCCGGATTTTTGCTGTGCTTAAAATGAATAAGACGGTTGTCTACCAAGACGGCAAGAACACCGTAAGCGATCGCGCGTTCGGCCATTCCCGGGAAAATGGCAAGCTGGTCGAAACCGATCAGAGCCCCACGTCGGCCACACTCGGCGACGGCGGTATCTATTCCAATGTGCCGGACCTGGCTAAATGGGACCAGGGCTTGCAAAGACACACCTTGCTCGGCGAATCAGAAATGCGGCCCGCTCTCACGCCCGTGCAGCTTAACGACGGCAGCGAACCACACTGGCCGCGCGATCCGCAGGCCCCGAATTCAGCTGAACCGCCCCCGGTCAAGTACGGTTTCGGTTGGTTTCTCGATCCCTATCAGAGTCACGCGCGAAACTATCACGACGGCGGCACAATGGGTTTTCGGACTACAATCCAACGATTCATCGATGATCATCTAGTGATCGTAGTTCTGTGTAACCGCACCGACCTAAACCCCGACGAGCTTTCCCTGAAAGTCGCCGACATACTCCTGCCAACCGGTACACATTAGAGTTTTGATTTCTGACCGCGAGAACTCGCGTCCGCTTTCTTCCCATAGAATGCCTTGCGCATTCCGAAATGCGCATTTAGGCCGAGGACGATCTGTGCATCGGCCTCGGCGCACGACCGCCAAACTGTTTCGGCATCAGCAGCTTGGGTCGGCCGGAACATTCCATATTGACGTGTCTAAATAGGTCAATCGCGTAGCCGTTGCTAGAGTCCCGCTAACTTCCCGAGGCCCTTCATCTTGGCGCGAGCGGCCATCGCGCCGTATTGCTTCATCATCGTGCGCATCTGCATGTATTGCTTGATGACCTGGTTTACGTCCTGCACGGTGGTGCCGCTGCCCTTGGCGATGCGTTTCCGCCGCTTCCCATCGATCACGTTGTGATCGCGCCGTTCTTCATTCGTCATGGAATTGATGATCGCTTCCACTTGCTTCAGTTTGCCTTCGTCCACCGAAGCGTCCTTTGGCAGGTTTTGCAGCGGCCCAACCTTCGGCAGCATGTCCACCAATTGCTCGAGCGGCCCCATTTTCCGGATTTGCCGCAACTGGTCGCGAAAATCCTCCAGCGTGAAGTCTTCCTTGCGGAGCTTGCGTTCCAGCTCCATCGCCGTCTTCTTGTCGAACGCCGATTCCGCGCGTTCGATCAGCGACAGAATGTCGCCCATTCCCAGAATGCGAGAAACGATTCGCTCCGGATAAAAGCCTTCGAGCGCGTCGTATTTTTCGCCGAGGCCCACGAACTTCACGGGCGCACCGGACACTTTGCTGATCGAAAGCGCCGCCCCGCCTCTGGCATCTCCGTCCAGCTTCGTCAGGATCACGCCCGTCAGTCCCAGCCGCTTGTGAAACTCGCCCGCGGAGCGCACCGCGTCTTGCCCGATCATGGCGTCCGCGATGAACAGCATTTCGCTTGGCTGCAATTCCTTCTTCAGCGTGGAGAGCTCGTTCATCAGTTCGTCGTCGATGTGCAAACGTCCAGCGGTGTCCACGATAATCACGTCGCTCGCGGAGAGCTTCGCTTCTTTGATCGCGCCGCGCACAATTTCCAGCGGCTTGTCCGTTCCCGCGCCGGGCCAAAGCGAGATGCCGATGGACTTGGCAACCTGGCTCAACTGTTCTCGCGCCGCGGGGCGATACACGTCGGTCGAAACCACGATCGGCCTGTGCCCGTGCTGCGAAAGCCATTTCGCCAGCTTACCTGTAGTGGTCGTCTTGCCCGAACCTTGCAGTCCAACAATCATCCACACGGACGGTGGCCGCGACGCGAACAGTGGCTTGGCGTGTTTGCCCAGCAAATTCAGCAGTTCATCGCGAACGATCTTTACCACCTGTTGGTCCGGCGACAGTTGCAGCATCACCTCGCTGCCCAGCGCCCTCTTGCGGATGTTCGACAGCAATTCGTCGGCGACACCAACGTTTACGTCGCCTTCGAGCAATGCTTCGCGAATCTCCACAAGCGCCGCGTCCAGGTGCTCTTCGCTGAGCTTGCCCTGCCCGCGCAAGTTTTTAAATGTTCGTTGCAGCCGTTCCGTCAGGTTCTCAAACATTGTCTTTCGTGCCCTTGGTATACTCTTTCATTGTACCGCTGGGGCGAAAGCCTGTCGCCGCTCGAATCAGACGTGTTGCAGGTGGGTATCCTTGAAGAAGGTCGGATATTTCAAGCCGTAGCCGAGGGCGCGGTCCATTCCGATGTGCGCGAGCCAGATCAACGCGTAGGAAGTGCAAGCCGGCGCGGCAAAAATCAGCGCTATGGCAAGCAGAACGAGCGGTCCGGTAAGAGTGTGCACCAGGTTATAGACCGCCGATCCCCATTTCGCGTTGAACAGATAACCCAGCATGAAGAGATCGGGGGCCAGAAGAAGCACCGCAAATAACCACCAGCGATAGTGTCCGGAGCCATAGAAATACAACGACAATCCGAAAATCGCCGCTCCTTCTAGATGCAACAACCAGCGCGGTCGTGTAAGCATGAGGATTTCCGCCGATCTTTCCGCCGTTGTGGACTTTAGAAAAACAGTTTGATGCCCAGTTGCGCCGCGAAGGGGATGCCCACTGTCGTACCTGGACCGAAGAAATCGCCCAGAGCTCCGGCGGGATAGCGCAATTGATTGAGGCTCTTGATCGGCTGTGTCTGCGTACAAGAAGCATTCAAGCAGAACGCTGTGGCGTTTGCGAGATTGTTGACGGGGGTGGGCAGCGCCGCAAGGCTCGTGATAAAAAATGCTCCGGGATTATTTCGATTGAACAGGTTGAAAAATTCCACGAACGGCACCACCGACCACCTTTCGCCAATCGTGAACGGCCGGCTCACCCGCATATCGAATTGCATGTAGGGCGTGCCGCGAAATTCATCCATCGTGGTTTCCACGCCATTGACCACCGCGCGTGTGCCTACGGGAGTGGTCATCGTAAACGGCCGCGCACTTTCCGCCTGCCCCAGCGCGGATACTTCAAATCCCACGGGTAACCGGAACCTGCCGACAAACACAAATCGGTGCCGCACATCTTCGCCCGAAGGGCCGTAGTCACCCGGCGCGAATGGGTCGTTTGGATTGCAAACGCCATTCACGTAGTCGAACAGTTCTCCCAGAACGCAGCCCCAAGTCTTTGCCGAGGAAAGCGTGTAGTGCGCGGTGATGTTGACACGGCGCGATAGGTTGCCCTGCACCCGCAGTGAAAGTCCGTCGTAAGCGGAGCGATTATCTGAACGAAACACCGCTGCCTCCGGATAATCGTACCTGCGGTAGCCATGCATTCCGGTTTCGCGCGTATAGTCCGCGCTGATCATCCAGTTGGCGTTGAGCGCGTGCTGAATTCCCGCGGTCGCGTGCAGTGCGTACGGCGTGCGGTAATTCGGATCGATCAATGAGGGGGCCACCGGGCCATTCTCGAAGCTGCCAGCATTGACGGACTGAAACGCCGTGACCCAGCCATTCTGCGCGAGATCGTTGTAGTACAGCCCGACGCCGGCACGGATCACCGTTTTCTGCGATGCCCCAAGCGTCTTGGCCACGCCGAGCCGCGGCGCAAATGCCTTGCGGTAGTCGTGGGGAATTCCGTTCACCAAGCCGGTGCTCCGCGCGGGGTTGAAGGCTTGCGTGCGGCCCGAGGCGATGAAGAGTCCGAACGTCGTGTCGTAGCGTAATCCATAATTGATCGTCAGACCTGACGTCACATGCCAGGAATCCTCGGCATAGAGACCGAGGCGCTGCACATTTTGCGAAAAACTCCCGTCGTTCGCGGGGGTGAAGACGCTTCCCGCAGCATAATCGATCGGAAACTGCGCGGGATTCGCCAGGTAATAGGTCGGATCTTGTGGAAACGTAACCAATTTTTCCGCAGTGCCGGTGAGCGCTCCGCTGAGCACCGGTTCGTGAATGAAATTTACGCCGAATCTCGGGGTATGCCGGCCCATGATATGCGTGACGTCGTAACGCACCTGGTACTTCTCCTGGTTGCGAAGCACCGGAAAATTCGCAATGCCGGTTACGAATTGGTTGTCGCCATAAGTTTCAAAACCGGTGATGACACTCGAAGTTGTGGTGAACGGAAACGCAAGCGCAAAGCCAAAATCAGAATTGCGCGTTTGCGTCAGATGGAGCCCGCTGAACTCCAGGACGAGCGATCCAATCCACTGCGGCGAAAATGTGAACTGCTGGCCGATCACCGCATTGAAATAGTTGTTGTGAGAAGTTACACCGGTCGAAGACAGCGCGCCCTGCTGCACTAAAGCATTATGAGTGGTGTAGGTGTCGAGTGCGGCCCGCAAGAACCAGCGCGAGCGCTCCGACTGCGCCCAATCGAAGCGCACCGTGCCGAGATAATCGCGGAACGGCACCGGCACGTTGCCGGGAACCTCAATCGAACTCACGCCGGGAATCAGGCCCATGGATGCGAGCTGCGCCAACGCATTAAATTGCGCCGTGCTTGCTCGGCTGTAGGCGATGCTGGCATTTTCGTGGACATACTCGAGCGAGCTGAAAAACCAAATCTTGTCTTTCACGATCGGGCCGCCGAGCGTGCCGACATAATTCTGCCGAGAGAAGGGCTGCTTGGGATTGGGCGCGGGATTATCGATCGGAAAACGAGCGTTCAACGCCGCCTGTCGATCGAATAGAGAAAAATCGCCGTGCCAGTCGTTCGTTCCGCTGCGCGTCGTGATCACCACCGAGCCTGCCGTCGTGCGGCCGGTATCCGAATCGGCCTGCGCGGTGCGAAAGGCAAATTCCTGAATGGCGTCCGGAGAGAAATTCTGCAGAAACCCGCCGATGTAGTCGTCCGAATTGTCGCCGCCATCGACGGAGACTTCATTGTTCAAACCGGAGCTGCCACCGGTAGACACAGCGGTGATGCGTGCCTTGGTAGGGTCAGAAGGCTCGACAGGCTCCGTTCCCGGCGCAAGGTATGCAATATTGGCGAAACTGCGCGCGGCTAGCGGAATTGCCTCCAAGTCCTGCCGGTAGATCACCGCTTGATGGATTGCGCTTGCCGTCTCCAGAGGCTCCGTGGTGATCGATTGCGCCTTGGCATTGACCACTACATTTTCTTTGACGGATTCGGGACGCAGGGTAACGCTGACTTCTCGTACCGAACTGATCGCCACGATTACTTCTGAGCGCGCCTCCGCAAAACCTGTCGCATTCACGCTCAGCAGGTACGAACTGGCCGGCAGCTCCTCGATTCGGAATTCGCCGCGGTCATCGGTCTGCGTTCCGCGGGTGATCGACAACGGCTCGTTGTGCACAACAACCTTGGCTCCCGCCACGCGCGAGCCGCTCGCATCCCGCACTTCGCCGCGCAACGTTCCCCGCGGATTCTGTGCAAACGCAAAATGCGCGAGGAGCGCGCACAACGCCAGGCAAATGGCGCATCTGTGGCCCAACTCTCGCTTTCCCGCCCTCGTCATTCAACCACCCCGGTGAGGCCAGTATAGCGCCAGCTCTAGGACCAATGAAGCAAGCAGCCGTTCATTCCAGCCGTTCATTCCAGTGACCGCTCGCCGTAAATTCGAGATAGAATCCGCCGTTGCTCTCCGCCGTTGCTCTCGAGGAGGCATGATGATCGATCGCCGCACGTTTCTTTCATCCTTCGCTGCTGTCGCCGCGCTGACCAGAAGCCCCCTGCCCGATGTCTGCCAGGAGATTCTTGCGCACGCCCCGGACAAAATACCGGACGGGGGTCTCTATGACGCGGACGAAGAAGCATACTGGACCGAAATCCGAAAACTGTTTCTGATTCCCGAAGATGAAGTTTATTTAAACAACGGCACAGTAGGTTCTTCGCCGACTCCGGTCCTCAAAGCGGTGTTCAAGGGCTATCGCGATTCCGAGCGTCTGGCGCAAAGTGATCCCGAGGATTACCCCATCTGGGGCTACGCCGCTTGGAACGAGTTTCGCGATCCGCTCGCCGAATTCATCGGTTGCCAGCGCGAGGAGCTGGCGCTTCTTCGAAACGCCACGGAAGGCAACAGCTACATCGCCAACGGCATTGACTTGAAACCCGGCGACGAAGTCCTTATGACCGATCAAGAACATCCCGGCGGCGAACATCCCTGGAATCTGCGCGCCAAGCGCTATGGAATCGTCGTCAAGAAGGTCACATTGCCCCGGCCGGTGCCGGACGGCGCGACCGTTCTTAACCTTTTCGAGAACGCTATCACTCCCCGCACCCGCGTGCTCTTCTTTAGCCACATCACCACGGTCACGGGCGTGGTCCTTCCCGCGAAACAGCTCTGCGCGCTCGCCCGCTCCAAAGGCATTCTCTCCGCCGTCGACGGCGCCCATGTTCCCGGCATGATGAAGCTCGATGTTCACGAGCTTGGCTGCGACATGTATTCCGCCAGCCCTCACAAGTGGCTGCAGTCGCCGAAGGGTACCGGCTTTCTCTACGTCCGAGATGAAGTAATCGATCGCCTATGGAACACCATCGCGACCGAGGGTTGGGATGACACGAAAATCCGCGCGGAGCGATTTCAACGCATCGGCAGCTCCAACGTCCCGGCGCTCCGTGGACTGAAAGCGTCCATCGAGTTTGCCAATCAGATTGGTATGGATCGCATCGAAAAGCGCCACCGCAAAATGGCCGACTACCTCCTCCAGGAGATGATGGAGATTCACGCCCACTCCTGGACTTCGCCTGATCCGGCGCTGCGATGCGCTATTGCCACCGTCACTATTGAGCCCTACAAGATGCCCGATCCCGAACTTTGGATGTGGAAGGAAAAGAAGATCCGCATTCGCGGCGGCCTACCTTCCAAAATCCGCCTATCCACGCCTTACTATCTATTGAAAAAGGATGTCGAGCGCTTCCTGCAGGCCTGCGGCGAATACCGCGAGACTCATCCGGTTTAAATGGGCGAAGCACAGGTGATGGCGATTTTCTACCGGGCCGTGCCATACTTTTTTCGCACTCCTGCATCTCTCCTTGAGTGGCAGAAGGGCGCCAGACCGACGCTCGATCATGACCGGTAAAATTCTCGTCTTCGGTTTAATGTTCTTCTCGCTTTTGCTGCCAGCGGCGGTCGACGCGCAGGACAACTACACGCGTTTCGAACTCGGCGCCCAGTATTCGACGCTCCGAGAAACCAATTTCGCCTTTGAAGGGAAGAACTTCTCCGGCGTCGGCGGCCGCTTTGACTGGAATTTCACTCGACGGCTGGCCTTCGAATCTTCAGTGGATTTTTTCCCGGAAAATGGAGTGCCTCTCCCTTTGGTACAAGGCGGACAAACCCTTCAAGCTGTTTTCGGCCTTCGCGCGAAGGCCGTTCAGACTCGTCACTTCGCCATTTTCGGCTCGGTCCGTCCAGGATTGCTTCATTTTTCGGGAGTCGAAGTGCTTGCGAATGGAACGGCTGGTCCATACATCGCCAGACCAGCGACTTATTTCGTTCTCAACCTAGGAGGCGGAATCGAGTATTATCCTTCACCGCGCTGGGTTCTGCGTTTCGACATCGAAGGTGATCCCTACCGTGTTCCGGCGGATGTAACCTCAAACTCAAGCGGAAACACCCTGGCGATTCCCGGAAAAATCAATGACTCGACGCGCCTGAGTTTCGGTGTTGCGTATCGCCCGGGTGCACTCATTGAGAACGAGCCGGAGACCAAGGTGCCCGGCAACTGGGAGTTCGGCCCACTTTTCAGCGCCATGATGATCTCTCGCGAAGGCTTGACGGAGAATGTACGCACCGAACCCGGCGTTGGCGGCTACGCCTCATACCGTTTCTATGGCGTGTTTTACCTCGACGGCGACCTGCTCTACTTCCCGCGCCGCCCTGATGTAGCCGGCCCCCACGACGGCGGCACCATCTTGCAAGGGCTCGTCGGCCTGAAGGGCGGTATCCGGCGCAACCATTTCGGATTCTTCGGCAAAGTGCGGCCCGGCTTTCACAGCTATTCCGATGCTCTAACCGGCATCACCACCAGTGATTCGACCTCCACCTACAGTTATGGCCGTTCCAACAATTTTGTCCTTGATCTCGGCGGCATCGTGGAGCTCTATCCCAACGAACGAAGCACGCTGCGCATCGAGATCGGTGACACGCATCTCTTTTTCAACACCCGGGACGTGAACGTCGACAGTGTTACCGAGTCTTTCGACGGTGGCAAAATGCAGCATAGCATTCAACTGATCGTCGGCTACGGATGGCGATTCTGAAAATATCCGCGAAGGAGAAAATCTCATGACGCAGGAAGTCTGGACCGCAGTAGATCAATACATCACCGAAACGCTTATCCCGAGCGATGCCATCCTCGAAGCTGCACTGCGCGCCAGCGCCGAGGCGGGATTGCCCTCGATTCAAGTCTCACCGCCACAGGGAAAGCTGCTTCATCTTTTGACTCGCTCGCTAAAGGCCCGCACCATTCTCGAAATCGGCACGCTCGGCGGGTACAGCACGATCTGGATGGCGCGCGCCCTTCCCGAAGGCGGCCGTCTTCTCACGTTGGAAGCGGACGCAAAACACGCGGACGTGGCTAGCGGGAATTTTGCACGTGCGGGCTTAAGCAGAGTGGTCGAACAGCGCTTGGGTGCCGCGCTCGAAACACTTCCACAAGTCGCCGCCGAGCGCCCCGAGCCATTTGATCTGATTTTCATCGACGCGAACAAATCGACCATGGCGGAGTACTTCGACTGGGCCCTGAAGCTGTCCAAGCCGGGTAGCATGATCATCGCGGACAACGTAATTCGCGATGGAAAGGTGATTGACGCGGAAAGCAAAGACGTCGATGTGCAGGGTGTGCGGCGCTTCAACGAGCGCGTTGCCACCGAGCGCCGAGTCAGCGCTACGGAAATTCAAACGGTGGGCAGTAAGGGTTACGACGGTTTCGCGGTGGTGCTTGTGCTCGCCGGCTGATCGCCGAATCCACCTTCTTTTCTGCGCCGTTCCCCAAAATCTACCCTGAAAATGTCGAAATCCACCTTCCTCGTTCGTCTTTATAGCGAAGAGGGACTTCGAATTGAGCGAAGAGCCTCTTCCGGAGCAGTACACTCGAATGCAATAGGAGACCTTATGCCGAACTATATGCTTTTGCTTCACAACGATCCCACGGATTGGAAGAAGATGAGTCCGGAAGAGATGCAGAAGGCCATCCAGAAATTCATCGCCTGGCGGCAAAAGCTGGACAGCCAAAGAGTTCTGGTTGGCAGCGCCAAGCTACGCGACGACGGCGGAAAAGTAATCCGCGGCAAGGATCATATGCGCGTCACCGACGGGCCTTATAGCGAGACGAGAGAGGTGCTCGGCGGCTATTTCACCATTTCAGCCGCGAACTACGCCGCTGCCGTGGAACAGTGCCGCGACTGCCCCGGTCTCGAATACGGAGGCACGATCGAATTGCGCGAAGTTGAGCCTGTGCCCGGAGCTTGACATGACCAACGCAGCAGCCGCTCTGGTGGACCATCTGTTCCGCAATCGCGCGGGACAGATGGTCGCCTATTTGACTCGCCTGCTCGGCCCACAATACCTGGATCTGGCCGAGGAAGCGGTCCAGGAAGCATTGTCGAAAGCGCTGCAGATTTGGCCGTACAGTGGCGTACCCGCGCACCCATCGGGTTGGCTGTTTCGTGTGGCCCGGAATGCCGCTCTGGATGCGGTACGTCACGGCATGCTTGTTGATCAAAAAACTGCAAGCCTTGCCGCAAGCGAAGTGGCGCGGATGGCAAGCTCCGCGGACTTGCCTGGCGAAGTGGAGTTCGAAGAACAGTTGCGCGATGACGAGTTGCGCATGCTGCTGATGTGTTGTCACCCGGCTTTACCCCGGGGAGCTCGCGTGGCTCTAAGCCTGAAAACGATTGGAGGCTTCAGCACCCGCGAAATTGCACGTGCTTTTCTTTCCGAGGAAAGCGCGATCGCGCAAAAGTTGGTCCGCGCCAAGCGCCAGATCCGCAGTGAGTGCATCGCATTCGAACTCCCGAAGGGAGAGGAGCTGACTCTGAGGCTGGACTCGGCTCTGGAAGCGATCTATCTCATTTTCAACGAGGGATACGCGGCGCAAACCGGTGAGAATTTAACGCGGCAAGAGCTGTGCGGAGAAGCGCTGCGACTGGCCACGCTGCTGGCGGCTTCATCCGTAGCTACCCCGGAGGTGCACGCGCTGGTTGCGCTCATGGCGTTTCAGGCGGCGCGGCTTCCGGTGCGTGTCGATTCGCAGGGCGAACTCGTGTTGCTCGAGGATCAGGACCGCAATGCGTGGGACGCGAGGCTGGTCGCTGTTGGGTTCCATCACTTCGCGCTGTGCGCGGAAGGACCGCAGCTTTCGACCTATCATCTTCAGGCCGCAATTGCAGCCGCACACGCGGGAGCCAGGTCCGCGGCCGAAACGGATTGGCGGATGATCCTCGAGTTGTACACCCAACTACTGCAGCAGTGTCCGTCACCGGTGGTTGCTCTCAACCGTATCGTGGCAGTCGCGAAAGTCAACGGCACGGAACAGGCGCTATCGGAGTTGAATGCTCTGGCGAGCGAGGATTCGTTGCGGAACTATTATCTGCTTCCGGCGGTCGAAGGAAGCTTGCTGTTGGAGGCGGGAAATCATCCAGCGGCCGCCGAGTCTTTCCATCGCGCCCTCCAACTCCGGTGCTCGGAGCCGGAGAAGCGCTTCCTCGAGCGGAAACTGGCACAATGCACAGACAGTTTGCCGATCGCACACCTAGAAAGCCGCTATCAGGATCCGCTCTTAGGGTTATAGATAGCAGGCCTCGCGAATTTGCCCTAGTGGGCCCGTGGGTGCCGAGTTCCCAGGCCGATTTCAACTGGTGCATCCTTCGGCAACACAACTTCGCGTCCACGAGACAGAAAATTCGTATAAATCGACGCTGTGGCTCCATACGCGGAAAATGCAATCGAAACCGCGTTCGACTTCGCCGCTAATCCAATCACGGTTCCCGCTAATCCAAATCCCGAAGCGCCCGCTCCCGCGCGCACCGCAGGATCTCCGGCTGGATCTTGCATACCGCCACGGTCCACATCCGGATGCGCAGCAGCGGCCGCAAGCAGCAGCGCAACGCCGGTCGACAGATAGCGCATCTTGCTGTCCGTCGCTCGCGCGCCTCCCTCTTCGTCGAGTTTCATGTGCGCCGCGCGGCTCACTTCAATGCCTTCCAGTGTGCCTTGCACTTCCTGAAGACCGCCGCCGGGCATTTCGATGTGTTCAAAAATCACACGCAGCTCGCCGTTGCGGTGTAAACGCCGTGCCGGCCGGGCCTCCACCACTTGCCCGATCAACCGGCAGCCCGATGGCATCAACAGGTGGTGATCGGACGAATAGACCGGCTCCGTCAGTTCCGCAACCACGGGAGTTCCGCGCGTTGCCGTTGCTGAACTCAACTCCAACACCAGCCGCGCGTGCAGCACGGTGTCTGCTTGTGGCAGGTCGCCCAACGCCGAAAGTTGCTCCTGGGAATGACTGTCAGAGCCAAAATCGAGCCCCTGGGTCAACGAGGCGCTAAATCGCGTTCCCACTTCGATGTATTGCCGCCGGTACGGCGACTGCTCCAGCAAAAATTGCTTCAGCCGGTGCATTTTTCCCGGAGCACGGATCTGGTCGGCAGCCTGATGCGCCGAATCATTTGCTTCCTGCACGCCGGCTTTTACCTGCTGCTTTGTCGCATCCATGGCCCTTGCCGCGCCGTTCTTGTGCTCTTTCTCTGCATCGTTGTCCTTGGGTGGCTTGCTGACCAGATGCACCACCTCGGCGGCTCCCGGTGCAACTGTGGTCGCAATCTCGATTTCGCGTCCGTCCGGCAGGCGCAAGTGATCGAACGTGACCTGGTATTGATGAAAGGGAGAGAAATTCCCGTTGGCGTACTCTTGCGCAAGTCGCAGCTTCGGAACGGGCGCGATTTGCGTGACTCGCCCGGTGACTACGCTGCCTTCCGGAATCACCGGTTCGTCGAAAGCGTAAACCGTCTCCACCACGTATCCTTTTACAGTTTCGCCCACGTGCGAAATACGCGTGCGCGCATCGATGGCAATGCGCAACGCCGTCCCTTCCGGGAGTTTCAGCACGATTGGTATGGGCTGCTCCCCGGAATCGTCGTCATCCTCGTCGGCAACAGGCAAAAACGCGGGAGTCGGGCACACAAGCCGCAATTGGTTTCCGCCCGGCATTTCGGAGCATGGAATGGAGTACCGAGGCGAAGGGCTATCGGCACGCTGTTCCGTGCGCGCTTGTGCGGAAACGGAAGGAGGGACAGACAGCAATGCTAACGCGGCCAATGTAGCGAGCACCATTTTGCCCATAGGCCCTGCCTTTGGCGCGGTCTTATGCGGGGCGACCACTTGACGCGCCGGCGAGAAATTCCTTAGAGCCTGGACAATAACCCAACAGCAAGCGGAAGTCCATGGAGAACTGCGTCTTACGCTCGTGCGTGTGGTAGACTCCTGCGGGTAGTTCTGCTGGCGGAACGGAAAATCCTCTCAAGATCACAGGGTCATGACCGGCGGAACCTATACCGGCGCTACGTCGTATGAATACACAGATCGGCCCTGACCTTCGCGCGGGGTCAAACGTCTAACATGTCTAAACCATGGTCCTCGGAGGTTGTCATGCCTGCAAATATCCGCACGTCGGTGTTCCATCTGTGCGCCGCTGTTCTGGTCGGCTTGTTCTTTTCGCTCTTTGCGGCCGGCGATTTGGCCGCTCAATCGGGCAATCAGTACGCCCTTCTGCGCAAGCCTACAGTCAGCCGGACGCAAATCGCCTTCAGCTACGGCGGCGATTTATGGGTCGTGGACCGGAGTGGGGGCGAAGCGCGCCGGCTGACCAGCGACGTCGGCATCGAAATCGATCCCGTGTTTTCACCCGACGGCTCAATGATCGCCTTCACCGGAGAGTACGACGGCAACGAAGATGTGTACGTGATTCCCGCCGCTGGAGGCTCCCCGAAGCGGCTAACAACGCATCCCGGCAGCGATCAGGCGGTTGGCTGGACACGTGATGGCAAGCGTATTTTGTTCCGGTCACCCCGCGGCAGCTACGCCGGCTTCACGCAGCTCTACACTGTGGGAGTTTCCGGAGGTTTGCCCGAGCTTCTTCCTCTACCGATGGCTGTAGAAGGGTCCTATTCGCCGGACGCATCATACCTGGCATATGTACCATTCACGAATTTCCGGGAGTCTTGGCAATTTCAGCGCGGGCTGAAACACTATCGCGGCGGAACCGCTTCGCCGGTTTGGATCGCGAAGCTTTCCGATTCCAGCATCGAGAAACTCCCGCGTACCGATTCCAACGATTCCACCCCTATGTGGGTCGGCAACAAGATTTATTTTCTCTCCGACCGTGATGGACCGGTGAGCCTGTACGTCTATGATCCAGCAGCGAAGAGCGTCAAGCTGGCGCTGCCAAGCAACGGAGGGGACATCAAATCCGCTTCCGCAGGTCCGGACGCGATTGTCTACGAACAATTCGGCTCGATTCACCTTTTCGATCCCGCCACCGGCAAGGAGAACACCGTCAATATCCATGTAACGGGCGATTTTCCGGCCGTGCGTCCGCATTTCGTGGATGCCGCGGAGCAAATCCAGAATGGCGATATCTCCCCGACCGGCGCTCGCGCCGTCTTTGAAGCCCGCGGCGAAATTCTCACCGTTCCGGTGGAACATGGCGACATCCGTAATCTGACCAACACGCCCGGTTTCGCCGAGCGCGATCCGGCATGGTCGCCCGACGGAAAATGGATCGCTTATTTTTCCGACGAGTCCGGAGAATACGCGCTGCACTTGAGCCCGCAAGATGGAATGGGCGAAGTCCGCAAAATTAATCTCGGCAATCCTCCCACGTTCTTTTATTCGCCCACCTGGTCACCGGACAGCAAGAAGATTGCCTTCAGCGATAAGCGGCTGAATCTTTGGTACGTGGACATCGATGAAGGCAAGCCCGTAAAGGTCGACACGAATCCCTACGATGGCGCGAACTTCAGCCAGGTTTGGTCCCCGGACAGCCGCTGGATCGCATATACCCGCCAACTCGACAGCAGTCTACACGTCGTTTTTATCTACGGCGTGGAGGATAAGAAGCCCCGTCAGGTTACCGATGGTTTGAGCGATGCCGGCTCCATTGCCTTCGACAAAAACGGAAAGTACCTGTACTTCTTTGCCAGTACGGACGTCGGTCCCACGCTGGCCAGCAGCATGGGCGCGTATAAAATTCCGGTGACGCGAAGCGCTTACGTTATTGTTCTGCGAAAGGACCTCAAATCGCCACTCGCTCCGCAGAGCGATGAGGAGAAGATCGCGTCGGATAAATCCGCGCCCGTCGACGATTGCAAACCGGAAGAAGGCAAGCCCGAGGAGAAGCCCGCCGAGAAATCCGATAAGAGCGGCGACAAATCCGCTGACCAGAAGAAAGACGAAAAAAAGGATGAAAAGAAAGACGACAAAGCTGCAAAACCGGGCGAAAAAGCACCCGAGGTGAAGATCGATTTCGACAGCATCAACCAGCGCATCCTGGCATTGCCCATTCCCGCCGGAAACTATGACTCGCTGTTCGCTGGCAAGACGCATGTGCTGTATCTCCTCGAGTCGCCGCTCATAAATCAAGGCGTTCCGACGGGCCGGATCGTGCACAAGTTCGACGTGTGCACGCGAAAGACCGACAAGCTGCTCGACAATGTCGGTGGATTCGCTATTTCCTCCAATGGCGAAAAAGCGCTCTACGAGCAACTCCCTCCGCCTAATCCTCTGGCGCCTGGCGGCGGTGGGCCGCCCCACGGCCAATGGGCCATCAAGCCCGTCGATGCCCTCGGCAAACCGCCGGAGCCCGGTAAGCCTGACGGCACTTTGCATCTCGAAGCCATGAAGATTTACGCCGATCCGCGCGCCGAATGGAAGCAGATGTTCCGCGAAGTCGGTCGCATCGAGCGCGACTTCTTCTACGATCCCAATCTCCATGGCGCGGACCTGAAGTCGCTCATGGCTACCTATCAACCCTACGTCGACAATGTGATGAGCCGCGCCGACCTGAACTACATTTTTGCGGACATGCTCGGCGAAATTACCGCTCAGCATGTCTACATTTTTGGAGGCGAGCGGCCGGAAGTGAAACCAGTCAGCGTCGGCCTGCTCGGCGCGGACTATACGATCGACCACGATCGCTATCGTTTTGCAAAGGTCTATTTCGGCGAAAACTGGAATCCTGACCTGCGCGCGCCCCTGACCGAACCGGGCGTCAATGTCCAACAAGGCGAGTATCTGCTCGCCGTCGACGGGCGCGAAGTCCACGGCAACGACGAGGTGTACAGCTTTTTCATCGAGCGTGCTGGTAAGGCCGTGCAGTTAAGGGTCGGACCTGATCCAACCGGAAAAGACGCACGCATCGTCACCGTGGTCCCCATCGGCAACGAGCGGACTCTGCGCTTGCGTGACTGGATGGACAGCAATCGCCGCAAGGTCGACGAACTCAGCAACAACCAGTTGGCTTACATTTATTTGCCGGACACCGCGGTCGGTGGCTTCACGAATTTTAACCGCTACTATTTTCCGCAGAACGACAGGCAAGGCGCGGTCATCGACGAACGCTTCAACGGTGGCGGTTGGCTTGCCGACTACATCGTGGACTGGCTGAGCCGTCCGCTGCTTTTCTCCGCCATGACCCGCGAAGGCAAGGATATCGTCCTCCCACAAGTCATCTTCGGCCCCAAGGTGATGCTCATCAACCAGTATGCCGGTTCCGGTGGCGATGCGCTCCCGTGGATGTTCCGAGAACTCAAGATTGGTCCGCTGATTGGCACCCGCACGTGGGGCGGCCTCATCGGTATCGGCGGCTATCCCTCTTTGTTGGACGGCGGCGCCATCACCGCCCCGCGCTTTGGATTGTTCAATCCCAAGACGGGCGAGTTTGACGTCGAGAACAAAGGCGTGTCGCCGGACATTCAAGTGGATCTCGATCCTGCACTCTGGCGGCAGGGCCACGACCCGCAACTGGAGAGGGGCGTCGCCGTGGCGCTAACCAACTTGAAGGAACATCCTGTGCCACCAATCAAACGGCCGAAATATCCCGTTTACGATTGGCCCAAAGTGCGTTCGGACGCCGCCAAGGGCCAAAGCGCCACGCAGTGAAACTAGCTCATCTTTACGGCAGCATGTCTGGAAGGGGGTGCGCGGCTTTACAGGTTGCGGAAAAATGTGCCTGGACCGGGTCGGAGTTTCAGCTTCCGAATCAGTGCTTGGCAATCAACCGGGCTTCGGCCAATGAGGAATTGTCTTCCGCTTTTTCCGCGTCCTGTTCAGCCGTGCCGTACCCAACCCAAATCCACAACGCCTAACCCGCCGTGGGCTGCTATCGTATTCGGCGGGAGCGAACCTTCGTGCCACGCGCGAGACTGATCCGCATCGTCATGCTCTTGCTCTGTGGCGCGAACTTCCTTGCCGCACAAGACCGAAAGACATCTCGAGGTGCTTTTGCAGATGACGCCGCATGCCAAGACTGCCACGCGGCGATCGCAGACACCTATCTCCACACCAATCACCACCTCACTTCACAACGACCAACAAAAAATTCCATCGCGGGAAGTTTCGCTCCCGGCGCGAATCTGCTAAAAACCGGCAACCCAGACCTGTATTTCCGCATGGACGCCCGTGAAAATGGATTTTTCGAGACCGCCGTGTTCTGGCAGCCTCCGAACCAGAAGACTCGGTCCGAGCGTATCGATTTCGTCACGGGCTCCGGAGCAAAAGGCCAAACTTACCTGTATTGGAGGGGCAATCAGCTTCTCCAATTGCCGGTTTCCTATTGGACGGAACTGCACGATTGGGTCAACAGCCCGGGTTTCAGCGATGGCGTCGCGGATTTCGACCGGCCCATCGTCCCGCGCTGCTTGGAGTGCCATGCCACCTATTTCGCTTCAGTCCGTTCGGATCGGGCGGAAAACCACTACGTCAAGACCGGATTCGTTCTGGGCATTTCCTGCGAGCGCTGCCACGGACCGGGCCGGCAACACGTTGAAAAGCAGCACTCGAACAGCGCGCCAGCGGCGGGCGGAAGCTCCTTCGTTGTGAATCCATCCGCTCTCTCTCGTGACCGCCAGATGGACATTTGCGCGCAATGCCACGGCGGGATCGGAGAGCAACTTGCTCCGGCGTTCAGCTACGTTCCCGGACAGCCGCTCGAAAAATTCATCAAGCTGCAGCGTCCCGATGAAGACGCTCGGGTCGATGTGCATGGCAACCAGGTCGCTCTTACGCAAAGAAGCCTCTGCTACCGGTCCTCGCAGATGACTTGCACTACCTGCCACGATGTCCACGCGCCGGAGCGCGAACCCGCTGCCTATTCCGAAAAATGCCTGCACTGCCACAAGGATAAGGACTGCGGCGAATTCGCCAAGCGGGGTGAGAAAATCCGCGAAAACTGCGTCGACTGCCACATGCCGGTAGAGGACTCCAACCTGATCATTTCCAACCTGCACGAAAAACAAGTCAAAGCCCGCATGCGCAACCACTGGATCAAGGTCTACCCGCAAGCGCAAAATCCGTAATTAGGAGGAGCGTCCCGCTGGGGCAGGGCGAAGATTTGCGTTGCCGTAGAGAGTACTTTACGATATAAAGTACTGCTATGCTTCTCGCTGACCTTGTTTTCCTCTTTCTGCTTTTGCTCGCAGCGGGCACTTTCGTCCTCGCCGCCGGTTATGCCCTACGTCGTGAATACCGCCGTGCAGGCCTTGTTCTTTGGCGACTTCTTCTCGCTGCCGCCGTTTATATGCTCTGTGTCATCGCAATCTCCCTGTTCGGTTCTCGTCGCGTGGTGAAAATCGGCGAACCGCAATGTTTCGATGATTGGTGCGTAGCGATCACCGCCGTGAACAAAGAAGCGGTGTCAGAAGGGCTTCGCTACACCGTCGACTTGCAACTCGCCAGCCGTGCACTGCGCGTTCCGCAGCGGGAGCGTTATATGGTTGTCTACCTGATTGACAACGCCGGCCGTCGCTTCGATCCCGTGCCCAACGCGTCCGAGGTCCCATTCGGGGTGCTGCTGCAGCCCGGGCAGTCCATGAACGCGAGCCGTTCCTTCCTGCTGCCGCTGGACGCGGCGCATGTGAGCGCCGTGGTAACTCACGAAGGCGGTTTCCCGATCGAATGGCTCGTCGCCGGCTACGACGCGTGGTTCCGAAAGCCACCTATCGTGGAAATCCCGTAAGTCCGCCGTCTTTCCTACTATCGCTCGCTGTCGTCCTTGTTACAGCTTCACCGCCACGCTGTTCTTCGTAGGCCCTCTTCCAACTCCACCTGTTCGCTTTTTCCTTCCTACTTCTTGGCGAACTCGGACGTGCGGTGGCTTCCCGACATCTCCTCAAACGCCGGCGCCACAAATCACTGCGGGTCCGGTCCATTGGGATTGTGTAGGTTAGTGACTGGTGCCGTAAGCACCAGTACCCAATCCTTCGACCCGGTGCTGTTCGTGCTATGAGTGACGAAGGAATACGAACCGCTGTTTGTGAACGGAGAACCGCTGATCGTGGCGTAGGTTCCCTTGGTAGGGTCGTACCAATAAGCGGTAACCGGCCCTGCCAACTTGGCCAGGTTCACCGTCAGCGTATTGCCCTGCGGATTGTAAATAACCGCGAGTGTCCCGTTTGGATTCCACGTTGTGGTCACGTAATCGTTGGAAAGTTGATTTAGACAACTCGAGGTGCTGCCGCAGTACGTACCGTAGCCCTCGGTAACAACCTGATGACTCTGGTCCGGGACCATCGACTGCCAGAGAATACCCGCAAAGAAGTTCGTCGCATACCCCAGTTGCGCTATCGCCACTGTGTCGATTCCTGCGCCCGGCCACCATGAACCAGCCATATCACCACTTGCCTTCGACCCGTAGGGGTTTCCGTAGAAAAACCCCGCCCCTCCACTCGTCATCGTCCACCACCACTGCATTCTCTCGACAAGCGAGTATGTCGGGTTCCCCATCGTCGAACAGGGAGGCGCGGACGTGCCGCACGGCAGGTTGTTATCGCTCACCGGCCAAGGTGCCAGGATGCCTTTATTGTTCCCAAACTCCCAGTTGCCTTCGATCAGGAAGGCCGGTATCGCCTTGTTGTTGTATGCCTGCAGCATTTCGTCGTAAATGCCGCCGTACGAATAGACCCCGTTCGCTTTCATCAACGGGGCCAACGTAGCGTTCTCGGTGTCGTAGCTGAAGAGAAAACTGAGTTCTCCCGTGACGATATGGTTCGGATCGACCGATTCAATCCCAGCAAGCAACTCCGCCACTAAACCCGCATCGTTGGCTCCAGGCGAACCCGAAACACCTTGGCAAACTTGCGACTGAAAGTCGTAACCCAACACCCACATCACATTCGGCGAATTCTTGTAGCGGTTCCCTAAGAAAACGCCGTAGTTATACATCGCCGTGGCGCCCTGCGCGCGTGCCGCGGTCAGCCAACCGGTTCCGTTTGGTTGCCCACCTGTGCAGCTTTGCGGGGGAGGCCAACTCGGATTCGACAGACCGGTCTCGAACGGAATCATGGCAATGACCAGATTGTGCGCGGCAGCGCGCGCTACCAGAGCATCGATTTCTGCCCAGTATGCTGAATTCGGAGTGGAAAAGTCGTACGTCTGGTCGATTCCGTTCGCAGGCGACGTGAACGGCCTCGTGCCGTCATACAGTTCGGCGCTTGCTGGAGTCTGTGACCCTACGCCAAACACCACGTTCATCCAAACCGTGTTGAAACCGTGCGCCTCGCGGTCTGCCAGATACGTGTCGACCGACTGCGTTCCGATCAGCGGCAGATAGTTCATCAGGTTGTAGCCGGAATTGTCACCAACCATTATCCACGGAGCGCCGGTCGAGTCCACGAAGTACCGGCCATTCGGCGAGACCTTAATCGGCCAGTTTTGCGCGAGTGTGCAAGGAGCGGCAGCGGCAGCAAACAGCAGCAGGATCGGTCGCCAGTTTTTCATGGTCGTCCTCTACCCTTTCTAAAAGCTCCCGGAACTACAGTAGCAAAGACGGACCAAGTCGCCATGGGTCTGCCCAGCGGGAAACGTACCCGCTCCACAAAAACTTCAACTTGGGGCGATGACGATACGGATAGTACTTTCCCCCGGACCTCAAAAAAGGAAGTGCGAAAAGTCGAACCTCATGACTCTGCGCGGGGTTTTTCCTTCGCTGAACTTCTTAGAACTGCGGTATGCGGTCGAAGACTTCTTTTGCTCGCTATCGGTTTGCGCAGGTCGAACATTCTCTGGTCTTTTCTGGGGTTGCAGAACCATTGTTTATGATCATGTTCTCGGTAGGTCACCATGACGGGGATCCCAACAAACTTTCAAGCGATGGATTTTGGCGAACGCTATACCTCTGTCTCATGCCGTATCGGTGTAATGAGAATTTGGCCAGCGACGAGATTCTGAAGTCCCGGACTTTTCGGGTCGTTGCAAACCCATTTGTCGCCATACTCGCACAAGCCTTGAGTTTTTATCTCTTATGGAAGCTGGTTGGAGATCTGAAGTTTGTGCTGGTGATGTGGGTTAAAATGCGAATTTTTGTATTGTGGGTAAATATGATCCAAAACTATTGGACCCACACTCGACAATTTGGATACCGGCGCTATGACGACGACAACGCGATGAACATTGGCGAGTGGCTACCGGTAACCGCATCCTTTAACGCCGGCTTGCAAAACAGTAAATGTCCCACTTGCTTCCGTCGGCAGTAAATGTAGAATTTCGCGTGAGTACATTCTTTGAAAAGTGGCAACGGACCGTGCCGCGCCGTCATTGCAAAAATCTCTGGCCACCCTTAGAAAAATGCTCGAAGACGGAGAAAATGGAGGAGCGCACCCATGAGACTTACCATGAGTGAATTGGCGGGTGTCATCACCGCAAAAAAGAAGAGCAGCCATAGCTGGCTAGGGCACCACGCAGACAGCTGTTGGAGAGGATTTGCACGATTGGCGATCCTATTTATATTCGTCGCATCCATGCTTCAATCCACTGTCCGCGCCCAGGTACCCGTTTACGAGGTTACTCCCGTGGAAAGCTCAATTAAGTTCGACGTCGAGTCCTCCGTTCCAATCAAGGGCGCATTTTCGCAATGGGTGGCCAGCATGACTTTTAAGTCTACTGACGTCAGGACAGGCGTTTTGGAAATAAGGATTCAGGCGGACAGCGTCGATACCGGAAGCGGGATGAAGAATAGCAAGCTGAAAGGCAAAGACTTCTTTGACGTAAAGCGGGCCCCGCAGATTACCTTTGTTTCGACAAACGTTACTCAGACTGGCCCCGCCACCTTTGACTTGGAAGGCGATTTCACGATTCGGGGAGTCACAAAAAAAGAGAAACTGACGCTCGAGGACAATGGCAAGGGGACTAGTTCAGGCAGTATTACGGGCACAATGGCTTTCGACCGCAAAGACTACGGAATGAATAGCGACATACCTTTCATCAAGATCGCCAATCGTGTAGAGGTGAACGTCAACCTGAAATGGAAACGAATCAGCGGCCCTCCTTTGGTGTTTCAGCAATAGCCAGGCACCCAACCGCCGGTCGAAGAACGGGTACCAAGGCAGATTCCGTGAACGCTAATCTGACACGTGTCCAGGACCTTGACAGTGTCAGGTTTACATGACTGCATCATTGGCCGAGATGTGCAAGAGCGGCGCGGAGCGGATCGCTGGAAACGAGAATCAGGCCCGCGTAAGGCGTATACATCTCCAGGATCAAGAAGATCGCGCTCGAAACCGACAGGGCACTAACGAACCAGGTAGCCACTACGATAGCGTTGCGGGGAGCGAAGATGCCCCAACCGATGAAAATGATGGTCAGCCAAAAAACTAACGTGACCACCAATGGTTTAGGAACCTGTGTGGATGCCTGTTCGAACATTAACCAGCGGGTTTGTCCGAGAGATATTTCGAGGCTCACCGCCTGAGACTGGATAACGCGCTGTCTGTCGTCCTTCGGCGAAAGCCCTAGCGTCTTTTCTGACAGCGTTTCTGAGCTGACCGCGGCTGGGTCCAAATGGGATCCCGGCGGACCCCCACGCTGCCACAGTCGATTGATTGAGCGCTCGACGACGCTGCGCAGAAGAGCGCGGGACTCGTTGGTCTCCGGTCCGTAGTGAGCAAGCATCCGGTCGAGTAAAACGATCTTGGCAGACATGTCGGTCAGTTCGGCGTTCTGCGTGTCGTAGTAGGTCTTTGCGGAGGCAATCAGCAAGCCGAGAACGAGCGCACACATTGTCGCCACTAATCCCATCCCCAACTTCACTGAGTCTTTCGAATCGTCACTAAGATGATTCTGCGGCATAGCTCCCGGGAGAGACATGCCCAACAGCGCGCCTCCAAAAATGAAGGCGAATGCGATTAAACTGACGGCCAGGGTACTCATGATCACCTTCCTTAGCGGTACGGCGGGTCCTTCCGTCTGAATTCTGACGCTACCAGTAACCTACTGAACTCATTGCTTTGACAAGGAAAAACGCATTCGGCAAACGGCAGACAGACTTGCCACTGAGTCATAGTACGAACTTACCGGGACTTAGGCACACTTGACGCATCGGTGGTAAGGTCAGACGGGCGGTCGCGCACGGTTACCGCAACAGAACTAGATTGTCAGTCGCGAATTCTTCACCATTTTCTAAAATATCCGCACAACTCATCCGTCTACAAAGATAGATGAAGCACGCTTTGAGCATAAAGGAGATGGCAGACGAACAGGATCAAAGGATCTCTGGGACCATCTTGCGTGAGCAAGCTCGGCTGCGAAACTTCATCCGCAGGCGGGTACCTGATCGCGGCGACGCAGAAGACATTCTCCAGGATGTGTTCTACGAGCTGGTGGAAGCCTATCGTCTGATGAAGCCGATAGAGCAGGTTGGAGCCTGGCTATTCCGCGTGGCACGCAATCGGATTACGGACCTATTCCGCAAAAAAAAGCCAGAGGCATTGCAGGACCAGAAAATATCACCGATGGATGGGGAACTGTTTACGTTTCAAGATCTGCTGCCGTCGTCCGACGGCGGGCCGGAGGCGGCCTATGCTCGAACTGTGTTGCTCGAAGAGCTGGGTGCGGCTTTGGATGAGCTTCCTGATGAGCAGCGGGAAGTCTTCATCGCCCATGAAATCGAGGGCCACAGCTTCAAGGAGCTTGCCGCCGAAAGTGGACTGCGCGTGAATACACTTCTTTCGCGCAAACACTACGCGGTGATGCATCTGCGCGAGCGGCTTCGAAGCATCTATGACGAATTTATTCGAGAGTGAGGAGGACAAGAAATGAAATCACATTGGACCGGAGTTGTATTGAGACTTGCATTTTTCTTAACCATCGCAATCGCTGGATTTGGCCAAGCAGTTCATCATTTGTGGAACTGGCTGATGCCCAGTCTCTTCGGATTGCCAACAATGACTTTCTGGCAAGCCGTGGGCCTCTTGGCCTTGTGTTGGGTCCTGTTCGGTGGGTGGCGCGGCGTTGGCAGACCGGTGCCCGGTTTCGGCACCCCCTGGCGGCGTCGGATGCAAGAGCGTTGGGAACAGATGACACCTGAGGAGCGTGAGAAACTTCGCGAAGGCATTCGAAATCAGTGCGGCCAAACTTCTGCGACTGCGCAGCCTAAGTCCTAATGCGTTTACCGTTCGTGTGGATACTGATTAGCCTATCCGTCAGTTCTGTGTTTTTGCTTCCCGCTCACGTGAACATGGTCGGCACGAAATCGAGTAGTTCGCTGATGCAGGTAACATCGGGATATGAGGTGTTCGATTCCCGGAAAGAGCTCGAAGCAAAAGGCGAGCATGAAAACAGCATCGCTGAAATGAGTTTGCCGCAGGATGTGACATGGACGGATCCCGGGACAGGCTTGATGTGGACGAAGGAGGACAACGGCAGCAGGATCAACTGGAATGAAGCCAACCAGTACTGCCGCGATATGAAGGTGAAGAATTTCTTGGGCGCTTTGTCGAATTCCGGTCCGGCCGTTCGACTATATAGTGAAGGCAGGGCACCCGAAGACCGTTACAGGAGAGGTGACAAATTGGCATGTAAACGCCAGAACAGTTCGAGAATCGAATATAGAAGCAAGCAGCCAATCGCGGCTTTACTTCCCGGGTGCGTCGTTTGGCGGAATGCCGGGTATTGATGTGTTCCGGGAAATAAGGAACTGAGGGAAACAAAAGTGCAAGGACCGTGGAAGGACAAAAGCGCGAACGATAGCGAAGTGCAGGCACATCTGGATGACAGCAAATTGATTTCGGATGGCTTGCAAGGGGACAGGAACGCGTTTGAGATCTTGTTTTCACGGTATCGGCCAATCCTTTACCGCTTGGCGCAACGCATCCTGCGCAACCACGAGGAATCCGAGGATGCCGTCCAGAATTGTTCGCTGGTGGCCTTCCGCAAGATGGAGAGTTTTAAGTACGAAGGTGCGTTTCGCAGTTGGCTAGCAAGGATACTCGTCAACGAAGCGATCACGATTCTTCGCAAGCGAAAGCGAACCTATTCCTCCGAACGCTCGATCCCTCAAGAACGAGGGGAGGCAGCGGACTTGCTCCCAGACCCAAGACCAAATCCGGAGCAACTCCTTTCTCAGAAGCAAAGTGCCGGTGCCCTAATGCGCAAACTCTCCCATTTGACTTCGGGGCAGCGAGCTGTCCTTCTTCTCTGCGAGATTTATGAATACACCGCCGAAGAAGTTGGCGCGATGCTGCAAGTGCCGCCGGGCGCGATTCGTTCAAGATTGTTTAGAGCACGAAAGCAGTTGGCTACGACGCTTTCCTCACCATCCGATACGAGGCTAGCTGTGTAAACCGCCAGCTCGGGAGTCAGGTGTCGATTACAGTCGGTATCACAAGGTTCGCAAGAACAGGGTTGGGTGGGGTGGCCGGTCTACGTTATGTGGGCCGCTGGTTGCCTGCGGTATCGCGTTACTCATCGCACTCTTTTTTCTTATTTCGGCGCGCATCCATTGTGGCGGGGGGTAGTATCATGATTTTTTTAACTGCTCAATTGCGCGGCGAACTATTTCGCATCTAGCTTGCCACTCAGTGTAGCGTTCGCTACCAACAATAATCGTCCGAGGAGGCAATCTCGAAATCCAACCAGATTGAGGGTTGCTCAAATACAGTAAAATTCTTTGCGCCATCCGTTGCAGTTCCTGCAAATCTGCCAGGTCAAAACCGAAAGGTATTTCAGGATGTGGAGCGAGCAACTTTCGCTCTAGGTCGTCAACCGTCTTGCCCCCCAACGCGGTCCCGAGCGTCGCATAGCGGCCTCCGCGTGCGAATATCCGCATCGCATCCTCTGTGCCGAAGGGCACTGAAAACAGCGAATCAAACTCTTGCTCGTCCATCGACTTCTCCAAGGACTTTGGACATATCGTACCAGAACCAATTTTTACGGTGACGCCGTTTGAACAAAGCCGCCCGGCGGCAGACGCTTCGCCTGAGATGAACGGAGCAGTGGCTGCTTGGTGCCTGAGGTAGTCACTTTTCGCTGGCGTGATTCTGCTCACCATAACGAACAGAAGTTGCTAACCCTAGTGCTCGATAAATTCTTGTGCCGCTTCTTACTGCACATCCTCCCGCAAGGCTTCCGGCGCATCCGTAACTTCGGCTTTTTTGGCCAACCGCAAACGCGCCACACTCCTACCCCTTTGCTCTCAGTTTTTGGGATCGGCACAACAGCCGCGGAAAAGCGTGGGCACGCGGTGGTCGTGTCGTCCACCGCGGCAAAGAAGCAAAGGAATTTTGGTGGTTAACGTTTGCAATTGCAGTAGATTAGGGCGCTGGATGAATTTCGTGGGGGAATTGTCTGGTGGATGTCGATTTTGATGTTTGCGGTTCGACGTAGAAGTGAGGCCGGGAATTGAGCTTCGCCGACCAACACTCATTCAGGAGAAATGACGATGAAATTCATGCTGATTCTAAAATCCAGCAAAGATTCCGAAGCCGGCAAGATGCCGAGCGCGGAATCGATCGCCGCGATGGTGAAGTACAACCAAGAGCAGGCCAAGGCGGGAATTTTGCTCGATGCGGCGGGTCTGTACCCGAGTTCCAAAGGCGCGCGAGTCCGATTCTCGACCGGCGGAAAGAAAACGGTGATCGATGGACCATTCGCCGAATCGAAGGAACTGGTCGGCGGATACTGGCTTATCCAGGTGAAATCGCTCAAAGAAGCGATCGAGTGGGCGAAGCGATCTCCGTTTTCGCCGAACGGTCCGGACCAGGAAACCGAAATCGAAGTACGAGAGTTTATTGAGTTCGAATGACTTTCCGTCGAGTTGCAAGGCGCAAACCTTTAGGGGCGGGGCTTGTTTACCCTGAGCTCCGAAGGGCTTCGCCCGGCGTTAACTGCAAGCACCAACGCGCCGCCGTGCGCAAGACGCTCTAGCAAAAGAGTCCGCGCACTCGCCTTCCGCTGTAGCAGAGCAGCGGCGTGTTCCACCTCATGCTCTTCTCTTTTCTTGGCGAGCTCAAGCTCAGACAGTTGGTTCTTTAGCTCCTCGCACATTTCCTCAACGAAATTCTTTGTCAATCGTTCATTCATAGTGGCTCCCGCGATCACAAGTTCCACCCAAGACTTGGCATTCGACGATAGCTCGCCAGATACTCGCCACACTTCAGGTCAGAAGCTGGTTGTCAACGCGCAAGTTTCGCCGGAGTCACGAATCAAGCGGCTGGGTCCTGGTAACGCGAATATCGGAGAAGTGCGTACGATGAGCTGATTTCCGGTGCCGGACTCACGCTAAACTTGAGAAATGACATCAACGGATGTTGCCGTAAGCAAATTCAAGGGAGACCAGGGTCAAGAACTCAACAGAGTTGTTGCCGAAACAACGGAAAAGGGTCTCGCCGTGCTTGCTCCATGCTGGGGGTACGGCAATCTTGTTGATGACCTTCCAGCCACCCGGCTCATTCTCGACTGGGCCCGCATATTTATTGAGCGAGGTCTGGACCCAGTGAAAGTATATGACCCAGAAACAATCGGACTGACATTTCGTGCAGCCGCAAGCTGTCCTAGCAATTTTCGTGGAGGACCAACGAGCAATCAATAATCTAGTCGGTCGTTGGCGCGGAGATAAATAAAAAGCTAGCGCCCGCCCGCGCGGTGCGTGGAAACGGGCCTAATTGTTGCGATCTGCGTAACACTAATAGTGGGGAGGGTCTGCATGACAAAGAAGCTTTTGCTCCTCGGAATCGCTGTCTTCGCTAGTGGTGTTTTTTCATTGGGGCAGGACAAGCAAGCCCAGGAAATCAAGCGTCTCGATGGCAGCACAATCAAGCCAGTTGAAATAGATGACACCGTTACAAAGCTCATGCAGGCTGCGGAAGTTCCGGGGCTGGGGCTTGCTCTCTTCAACGGTGGCAAGATTGCCTATTTGAAAACGTATGGTGTCCGCGACAAAGAAAAGAATCTGCCGTTAACTGTAGATTCGGTGATGTCGGGGGCATCGTTTACGAAAGTTGCGTTTGGCTATTTGGTGTTACAACTCACCGATCAACACACCCTCGACCTTGATAAACCCGTTTACGAATACTTGCCGAAGCCTCTGCCGGAATATCCCAATTACGCGGATCTAGCCGGTGATTCACGATACAAAAAGATCACCGCGCGGATGTTGTTGAGCCACACCGCCGGTTTTCCGAATTGGCGTTGGGCCGAAGACGACCGGAAGCTGAAAATTCACTTTGAGCCCGGCTCGCGATATGCCTATTCGGGCGAGGGAATCGACCTGCTGCAACTCGTCGTCGAGACCATCACCAATCAACCGCTGGAAAAGTTAATGCAGGAGCACGTCTTTCGTCCGTTCACCATGACTCGCAGTAGCATGATCTGGCAGGAGAGTTTTGAAGCAAACTATGCGAACGGTTATGACGAGTATGGACGTTCTCTTGGAGCACAAAAACGCCCTAAGGCCGACGCGGCGGGTTCGCTTCTGACGACGCCTCATGATTTCGCGCTGTTCTTGCAAGCCGTCATGGAGAGCAAAGGATTGTCGAAACAAATGCATGAACAGCTGCTTACTCCACAAATTCCGATTTCATCAAAACACGAATTTCCTACACTTGAAACTGAAACCACAGAGGAGAACAAGACAATCCGGCTTAGTTATGGTTTGGCATGGGGACTCTTTTGGACGCCTTATGGCGAGGCCTTCTTTAAGGAAGGGCACGATGATAGCTGGAGGAACTACACTGTCTGTTTCGACAAGTCAGGAACTGGAATTCTTATTATGACCAACAGCGGGAATGGCGAAGGCATCTACAGACCCGTGCTGGAGACCTTACTCAAGAATACCTTCACGCCCATCGAATGGGAGCGATTCACTCCCTATAACGAACTACCGCCCCGTCCGGCGTTAAAGCAGCATACACAGATACAGGTCGATCCTGCGATTTTCAAAAAATATCTTGGCCGTTACGGAAATCCACCAAATCTGGTCCTCGTGGTTCGCCAGGAAGGTGATCATTTATCTGTGCAGGAAAACGAGGAGCCGCAAGAGGAGCTATTTCCAGAAAGCGAGAAAGACTTTTTCTCAAAAACGGCAGATGACGTGTTCACGTTTGAAATGGACAACCGGGGTCGCGTCACGAGAATGATTCTGCACACCGGAGGCGAAGACATACCTTTGAACAGAATCGACTGACTCAGCTCCTGGCAAAGGAGGTGCATTCGATACGTCGGATACTTGCTTAATTCCCTAAAGTGAGGGGGTGTCAGCACGATATTGCCGGGCAGTTTGATTTGGCGAAGCGACCGAATAGCTTCTTGTCCAACCGTGTCGTTCGCCTCGTTCGTCAACTGGTCAAATGCCCTGCGGTGTATCTCCGTCGAAAGCCGCCCGTGCGAATTTCAGACTCTCGGTCGTGACCTCCGCTCTTGTTGTCGCGTCGATATCATCGGCAATGTGACAACTGTAATAAGAACTGAAGGGCCCACATGCCTCAAGGGATCACAGGCCGATAATCACCGTCAAACCACACGCCCATCTGCGCATTTCACACTTCCTTGTTTGAAGGCGACCTAACTACTCGACAGTGCGACGGACAAGATTGTAAAACGTCTGGTGTCTTTGACGGTGGCATGAAAACGAAGTTGGATTCGTTCCCGTCACTGGGTTCCCATCAACTGGTCAGAGCCTGATTGACGCGCTTCCCGTCAATGTGAAGTACTACTTTACTTCTCCGATTTTGCGACGCAATCAGGAGTTAGGGTTGGCGGCTACTCGTCGAGTCCCTACGGACGACACAAGATTGATATATCCTTGCCGTTCGCGAGCTTACCGGCAGATGATGCGCAAATCTGAACCAAAGTGGGTTTACAGCCCTCTTGGGCTTCAATCTTCGCAGGGACTGAAGTCGTCGTGTTATGTTCCTTTTCTTTAGACTGCCAGAATAGAACGCTTTCGCATTTTGCTTTGGCTCTCGTCTGTATTGAAGGCATTAACGCAATCACTTGCTGCGGGTCTACCCATGGGACTACTTTGTTGCCCACCTTCACTCCAGTTTCATTGATCGCATAGGGAGTCCCGGCACCTGCGCTAAAACTCGTTCGACTCTGACAGGATAACTGGGGATTCAGGTAACAAATTTCCTCTCCGCCTGCGCTGCCCTTGAAATTGCCACAGACTAACGGACCCAGAACGCTAAGTTTACCTGCCGAATTAATTTCGTAATGGTAGCTGTCGCCATAGACGCAAGGTGCATTCATAAACACGACGCCGGTTGGATGACCGGCGAAAACGCCGTCGTGAAGTTCAACAGTGTCTGCGGTTGCGGTTATCTCGGTATGGCTCGTATTCGGCCAAAGTGAAAATATGAGAAGGCTTGTAAGAGCCGTGGCTCTGGACATGAAAAACCCTCCATGGCGAAGTGATAACCGGCGCGAGCAAACAAGAAATGGTCCGTAGCTTTGTAGGTAAATCACCTACGATGAATCTATCCTGCTTGCTGTGAAAACTGCCGACTCCATGTGGAAAACGGCGCTTAAGCATTAATATTCATGTCCTCGTTGCAATACGGTGCTGCCTAAAGTACGAAAACCACGGTCGCGTCAGCAGTCGATGTTGGGTGGTTGGACATGCCGCCGAAATCGTTAGTGATGAGTGTCATGGCGATTTTGCAGGCTCGAAGATTCTCGCTGGATACGTTCGGCGCTACGGACTTCGTGAGGGCCTTCACGCTTACAATGGATTTGGAGACCCGACCAGCGCGTATCCGGACAAGGTTCTCTTAGTAGCGGGGTATCGGATTCAGTGAGTGCGAAAGGTAAACCATCATGTGTGACCTCGGATTTCCACCCGAACTTGCCAACCTTCCGCAAGGAAATAAATCATACCGCCAGTTGCTCGGATTCCTTGTTTCGCAATTTTCCGGCGGATTGTGGGCGTAATCGCCTGTTTGCATCAACTGAGCGAGGTCAGTCGCCCAACTACAGGAATGCTCAACCGTGAGCCTAGTTACTTGGTGCTGGAGAGGCTGAGCTGCGACGAAGCAAATCCCTTCGATAGAGAATCGCGTACAGGATAGACAAGGGACAACCCACACTGACAATGAACAGTATTCCCTTCAAATTGGTCCACTCCACGGGTCCCCACCCAAGGAGCCGGAGAAACAAAGAGAAGCACAAACTAAACAGAACACCAATAATGCCGCATTCTGAAATCAGGCGAACTGTAGTTGCAATATGCGCTGACCGGACCAGGAGATACAAGCGGCTAATGACGCCACACACGAAACCAAA
>CAWILQ010000002.1:0-356314 GCA_963836965.1 Candidatus Acidiferrales bacterium | reverse complement strand
AAGTGGTGAACCGGGGAGGACTCGAACCTCCAACCCGTTGATTAAGAGTCAACTGCTCTACCATTGAGCTACCGGTCCACGGGCAACATTTTATCTTACCTATTTCTGATTTTCCTGTCGACACGCAGGGAGCCGTTTGGGAGAAACCGAGCGAAGGACCGAGTGTTTCGCGTGGCTACACGAGTTTCCGAAAAGTGAAATCTACTTCGCCCGGCAACAATCGGTGTAACGCAAGAGGCGACAGATGGCGCCGATTAAAAGTTTCCCTACTCCCACCGAAACACCTTCGCCGATATCGCCGTACAAACCACAAATACCACCACAAGTGCCGTGATGTCAGCCACGTGCGCCGACCACGGATCGCCTTTCCAGATCCCTTCCATAAGTGACACCGCATACGTTAGCGGCACAACTCTTGCCGCCGCGCGAAGCACCGGCGGCAGCGCCGCAACCGGGACGAACAGCCCTGAGACTCCGATCATTGGATACATGATGAAAGCGCCGATCGGCTGCGCAAACCGCGCCGTCGGAACGATGCTGGCAATTAGAAACCCGATCGACAGGATGCTCCAGGTGCTGATCAGCAGCGCAATCGTGAAGGAGAACAAGGGCGCGTGAACGCCAACTGGGTAATAGCGCTTTCCAGCCAGGACCAGCAACGCCAGCGTTGCCGCTGTGAGCAGCAGCTTGACGATCACGTGGGCGCTTAGGATCGTCTGTGGACGCAGCGGCGTCGCGCGCAGTCGCTTCAGGATCCCCCCCTCGCGGTAGATCGAGATGATCGTCACCAGCGACAGCACGGCGTTCACAGCGATCAATACCGAAGCGAGAACCGGCAGACCCGCTTGCACAAAACTGTTGGCGGCGAGCGCGCTCGGTGGTAGTCCGCGGCCGACTACTCGACCCACCACTAGAAACACCAGTACAGGGATAATGATCGATCCGAACGCGCCAAGCGGCTCACGCAGGAATATCTTGATCTCGAGCCAGGTTAGTTCCCACAGTCCTCGCAGCATCAGTTTCTCGCTTATTCGCGGATCGAGCGACCGGTCAGTTTCAGAAACACATCCTCAAGATTTGGCAGAATTGTCCGGAAATCCGTGACCCGAATCCCATTCTCGGAAAGACAATGAATCACATCGGTCACCAGATCGTCGCCCCGGCCGCGAATGGTGAATCGCCTATCGCTACGTATCACCGTCTCAACTCCGGGAATCGCTCGAAAGCGTTCTTCCGCAATCGGATTATCCGTGGCCAGCACGACGGTTCGCTCCGGGCAATGCCGGTTGACCAGGTTCTCCGGGCGGTCGATGTCGATGATCCGTCCGTGTTCGATGATGGCTACCCGGTCGCACAACCGTTCGGCCTCCTCCATCAGATGGGTGGTCAAAAAAACCGTCTTGCCGCGCTCGCGAATCCCGCGCACCAGATCCCAGATCGCCCGCCGCGATTGCGGGTCCAGGCCCGTGGTCAGCTCGTCGAGGAACACGACCTCCGGATCGTTGATCAGCGCAAGGGCAATAAACAGCCGCTGCTTCTGGCCTCCGGACAGGTTCATAAACCACGCGTCCCGCTTGTCGGCGAGCCCGAGCTGATCGAGCAGTCGCTCGCCGTCGGTCGCTTTCTTCTGGTACAGCGAAGCCCACAGGCTCACCGCCTCCCACACTTTGATCCGCTTCTGTAGTTGTGCCTGCTGCAGTTGCACTCCAATCCGGTCTTGCAGCTTGTACACATCCCTGAACGGATCGAGACCCAGCACTGAAATTCCACCGCGGTCCGGCACGCGGAGCCCCTCGATGCACTCCATCGTGGTGGTTTTTCCCGCGCCGTTCGGCCCAATCAAACCAAAAATCTCACCCTCATTTACTTCGAACGACACCTCATGCACAGCCACCGTTGAACCGTAGCTCTTCCGCACTCCCGAAACTTGAATGACAGCACGCATATGAGTTTGCAAGGTCGCAGCTCCACTAGACCCGGTTTGAAAGTGTATATCACGCCTGTAGTCCTGTTCGGATAACCGCGTCCCGCCCGGGAATGAAGAGCGCTCGATCAGACGCTCAAGCTGCTTGTGGTTTTAGACTCGAGGAATACGCGCTTTGGCTCCGAGATGGATATAGCGGATCGATCTTTAGGTTGCTGCAGCTTTCTTCGCAAAGGCCTCTTCTCTGCCCAGTTGCAGAACCTGGTCGGCGTCAAGGCGGCCGAAGAGTTCGATCAGTTTCGCAACGAGACCCGTCCAACCTGTCTGATGGCTGGCGCCTAAGCCGGCGCCATTGTCTCCGTGGAAATACTCATAGAACAAAATGTAATCCTTCCAGTAAGGATCGGTCTGAAATTTCTCGGTGCCTCCGTAGACTGGGCGACGACCAGACTTATCGCGCAGGAATATTCGGGTCAACCGGTTGGCAATTTCCCGGGCTACCTCGAACAGGTTCATTTGGTTGCCAGAGCCGGTTGGGCATTCAATCTTGAAGCTGTTGCCGTAATACAAGTAATAAGACAGCAGCGCACGGATCAGCAGGGCATTCATCGGCATCCATATGGGGCCACGCCAGTTTGAGTTTCCACCGAACATGCCGGTGTCGGATTCCGCCGGCATGTAATTCACCCGATGTTGCAGACCATTCGTATTAAAGACGAAGGGATGATCGGCATGGAATCTGGAGAGAGCGCGGATGCCGTAGGGACTGAGGAATTCATTTTCATCGAGCATGCGCGACAAGATTCGCCGCAACCTTTCGGGACCAACCAACGCGGCGACACCGCGTTCGCCGTACCCTAAGTGGCCGGGCCCTGTTGGATGGATGCTCCGGAGGAGCTCAGGCATGCGTTGTAGGCGCTCCGTCAACGACTTCATCACTTTCGGAACCCTCTCGCGCTGCCAAGGCTCAATGACGCTGGTGGCACAGAGCGGCAAAAGACCGACCATTGAGCGGACTTTGAGCCGGCTCGCGCTACCGTCGGGAAGGCGGAGGACGTCATAGTAGAAGCCGTCTTCTTCGTCCCACATACCGTCGGGCCCCATCTGATTCATAGCGTGGGCGATCCACAGGAAATGTTCCGCAAACTTGGTGGCCATGTCTTCAAAGTAGGAGTCATGCGCAGCCAACTCGATGCTGATCTCCAGCATGTTCTGGCAAAACAGTGCCACCCACGCCGTGCCGTCAGCCTGCTCGAGGTAGCCCCCGGTTGGTAGCGGCGCGCTGCGATCGAAGACGCCGATATTGTCCAGTCCGAGGAAGCCGCCTTCAAAGAGGTTCTTGCCAAAGCGGTCTTTGCGGTTCACCCACCAGCTGAAGTTCAGCGTCAACTTGGCGAACGATCGCTTCAGGAACTCAAGGTCTCCTTGACCCTTGAGCGCCTGCTCTGTCCGGTACAGAAAGATCGTGGCCCACGCATGCACAGGTGGATTGACATCACTGAAGTTCCACTCGTAGGCCGGAATCTGACCGGTCGGATGCAGGAAGGATTCTTGCAGCATCAGGTCGAGCTGTCCCTTTGCGAAATCCACATCTACGATAGACAGAGCGATGGTATGAAACGCCAGATCCCAGGCCGCGTACCAGGGATACTCCCATTTGTCCGGCATGGAGATGATGTGGTTGTTGAGCATATGAAACCATTCGCTATTGCGAATATGCTTGGGGTGAGGTCGCATTGGATCGACGCCATGTTCCTTCAGCCATTTGTCCACTTCCAAACCAAAGTACTGCTTGCCCCAGAGCATCCCGGCAAGCGCCTGTCGCATGACCCGAGCCTCATCTTCGCTGACACGTTCGGGAGTGACGGCTCGATAAAACTCATCGGCCTCGCGCTGGCGAGTCGTCATGGTGTCCGAGAAACTGCTGAACGGGTCACCAATCGCGGCGGGCGAAATGGGAGTAAGGCGCAGACGGGTCGTGGCTGTTTGACCTGGCCCGACGGTGACTTGATAGTGGGCGACGCTTTTTGTACCTCGGTTCTCGGGGTTCACGGCCGCTAGCCTACCGTGCACGACGTATTCGTTGATGGCGTCCTTCACGTAGGGGCTGGAGTTGGGAGTACCGAAAATGCGCTCATTGTTAGTCTCATTTTCGGTGAAGAGTAACGGGACGGCTCCCTCGCAATAGAGATAGCGTTCACCGAGTTCACGGTGAGAGGCTGCGACAACTCGGACGTCATTCTTGCCTGCGATCTGCTTCAAGACCGGCTTTGGTGTGCCAGGCCACCATGTCCATGTGTTGCGGAACCACAATGTCGGCAGGACATGCAGTGTGGCGGGTTCGAGCCCACGATTGACGGCGCTGATCTGGATCAGGATGTCTTCCGCTGTCTGCTTGGCGTATTCCACGAACACGTCGAAGTAACGGTCAGCTTCGAAGATTTCGGTGTCCAGAAGTTCGTATTCCGTCTGTGTGCGGTTGCGCTGTTTGCTGGTGGCGACCAGGACATCATAGGGGAAGGCTCCCTGCGGATACTTGTACAGATACTTCATGTAGGAGTGGGTCGGCGTGCTGTCGAGGTAGAAGTAATACTCTTTGACATCCTCGCCGTGGTTGCTTTCGCTGTTGGTCAACCCGAAAAGGCGCTCTTTGAGGATTGGGTCCTGGCCGTTCCAAAGGGCTACACTGAAGCAGAGCAGTTGCTTCTCGTCGCTGATTCCCGCAAGACCGTCTTCGCCCCAGTGATATGCCCGGGAGCGGGCTTGGTCGTGGCTGAAGTAGTCCCAGGCATTTCCGTCCTCGCTGTAGTCTTCGCGTACTGTGCCCCACTGGCGCTCGCTAAGGTAGGGGCCCCACTTCCTCCACGCTGTCTCGGCTCTGTGGACTTCCTCGAGTCGGGCGAATTCCTTAGGTTGTGTCACGTTCATTCCTCTCGGCAGACCAACCTCGGCGTACTCCAACGGGCGACTTATTCTAAGAAAACGGGAAAGCGTGGCGCCGATGTCGAGTGCTTTGCCCAGCGAAACTTTACCACCTATTTAGGTCGGTCACACTTTTAACGTAACATCTGACACATCTTCGACAGTCGACCGCTCGCAAAACCGGCGGAACGCACAGTCCTAAGCCGCGGGCAGGGTTGGACATTTGAAGGGTTCCGTCAGATGCTAGCCGGCAAGACTGGACGTGGGACTCGCATTCAACGCATGTTTGGAACGAAGGCATTGAATAAGCCCGCCCGATCAGACAGAAATCAAGGAGGAACGGACTTGAGAAAAAAATCAATGTTGCTTGCTGCGGTTCTGGCAAGCCTCGCACTCGTGTTGGTTGCCGCTCCGAAGCTGGACTTCAGCTGGAAGAATCCAAACTACACCGGTGGAACCTTCAGGAACATTCTGGTGTTGGCTCTGAATGGGAAAGCGGTGAACCGCGCAGAATTCGAAGATGAGTTAGTCGCGGCGATTTCGAGGCCAGGGACAAAGGCCTCCCCCAGCTACGAATTTATGCCGCGCCCCGATCTGACTCCTATCGATATGAAAGATTTGCGGGAACTAGTGAAGGAACAGAACTTCGACGCCATCGTGGTTGCGCGCTTGACTAAAAAAGATACAAAGACCACTTATGTCCCCGGGCAAGCGTACACTCCGTTCCCTTACTACGAAACCTTTTATGGCTATTATGGTGCGATATCTCCCGTGATCTATACCCCGGGTTACATGCAGACCGAAAAGCAAGCTCAGGTAGAAGTGAATTCTTACTCCACCGCGAAGCCCGATGGAGAGCTGGTGTGGACAGGGACGACGAACACCTTTGAGGCGAATTCCGTAAAAAAAGTGATCAAAGATCTAGTGAGAGTTGTCACCAAGGAATTGGAAAAGCAAAACATCATCGACCGGGAATCCAGTCGTTGATTGCGCGGGATTGCATGGGAACGTCAGAGTTTGACGAGCCCGCGCGTCGGCAGACATTGGGAATCGCGCATTCCGGAAGTCCGAACTTGCCACGGATAGTCTGAGCCCGGGGAGAATAACGTGAACGAGCCAAATCGCACTCTCAAACAAAGGGCCTACCAGGAACTAAAAGAGTATTTAGCAATCACTTTGTATCTTTGGCTGGTCTTCGCGTTGTTCATCCTATACAAATCAGTGCTGTTATCTGAACAAGGTTTTTCTCTTGTCGCGCACGGGATCGCGCTCTTCAACGCTCTCGCCCTTGGCAAAATCATGTTGGTCGCTCGGGCGTTTCATTTCGCTGACTATCTCAAGGAGAAACCACTGATCTATCCAACGCTCCTCAAGTCGGCCGCTTTCGCTGTTGTGTTGGGTTGTTTCAAAATTCTCGAGGAAGCTGGAGTTGGCTGGTATCACGGCAAATCGTTTGGTGAAAGCATTGCGGAGATTGGCGGAGGAACGCTCGGCGGAATACTGGCCATCGTCGCGATTCTGGCAGTTCTTTTGATTCCATTCTTTGCCTTTACTGAGCTTCGCCAGATCCTCGGTGCAGACAAATTGGTGAAGCTCTTCTTCACTTCTCGTCATCATTTCGATGAATCCTGAATGCACAACCCGGCCGCGTGACTCGATAATCCTTGACTTTGGTGGGCCGGCCGACTAAAACCGGTGGGCCTGTCATTTCTGACCAATAGCAGCCAGTCACCGCCAGTGAAATGATCCAGAAGGCAAAGTTCTCGCGTTCGTGTGTTCAGGAGGAATTCCATGCGATTAGCCGTCCTAGGCATCTTAGCATCCATCTTGATGTCGCCATTGGCTCAAGCACAAGGTCCAGTTTTCGTGATTACGCCAGAAGATAGTACTGTTCAGTTCTCCGTGAAGGCGTCTGTGACGATTGCCGGCAATTTCGACAAATGGGAGGCAACGCTAACATACCCCTCCACGGATGTTACGACCGGCGTCTTGGATATCAAGATTCAAGCTGCCAGCGTGAATACCGGAAGCGGAATGAAAGACGACAAACTAAGAGGTAAAGACTTCTTCGACGTTAAGCAGAATCCGTTGATCACATTTCACTCGACCAAGATCGTAGAAACGGGCCCCGCCACCTTTGATGTGCAAGGGACCTTCACCATTCGTGGGGTGTCAAAGTCCGAGACCCTGAACCTAACTGTTTCCGGCAAGGGGACAGGCACGGGCGCGATTAAAGGGACGATGGCCTTCGACCGTAAGGATTATGGGATGAACAGCGGCATTCCATTCATCAAGATCGCCGACCGAGTCGAGGTGACGGTCGACCTCAAAGGGAAGCGCGTCAGCGGGCCGCCATTGGTCTTCAAGCAATAAGCTGGTCCGGCGCCGGCTTGTCTATCGGGTTGGCAAGGATGCGGGCTGTTGCAACCGGAACTCGAGCAACGTCTCGGTGGGCACGTTGACGGACTTACCTTTCTGGACTACGGAGCCCACCGCCCCTGCAGTTGCGCCGATGGCTGCTCCCTTTCCTGCATTCCCGGCAATGCCACCAATCACCGCCCCGAGACCTGCTCCGCCCACAACACGTTTGGCGCTTCTCTTGCCGCTACTGCTGCCTTTCACCTGGTAGTCGCCCGTGAGCAGCGGATAGGCAGTGCGGCCGACAACGGCTGGCAATGCGGAAACAGAAACCAGAAGCGCAAATAAAATGGCCGCCGCTGCTGCACACTTCGAAATCATCGTGGTCCTCCGCGAAAACGTACGCTCAACCGTCGTCTCTGTAAAATACGTATGGGAAAATTCAGGCGTCCCGTGCTGCATCCGAATACTAATCGCATAACGCGTCCCCGTCTATGGCCAAAAATTGACGATGCGATATTGCGGTCGAAATTCTCGCAAGGGGATGTGCTACCTGTTATTTTTATTTCGGCCAACCAATCCAAGAGTACTGCCACGCTACGGAAACGTTCTGATAGTTTCCGCCATAGTTGATGTACGCGCCGTTGTTGTAACTGATCTTCAGGGTTTGGTGTTTGGTGATCGGGACCGCCGCCGTCGCTCCAATCCGAGAGTTCCGCTGAACTGTGTGCAAATTCGAGACGCCGTTCAGACTTGTCTCGCCACCGTGCCAAAAATTTGCATCCAGCGAGACCCAGAGTCGCGGCTTGAAGTCATAACCGAGATGGCCTTCGAACGCTGCCACGGGACTCTCCGATTGTGTTTGCGTACCTGGGAAGTACGGATTGTGCGAGAAGAATTCCGGATTCGTTGTGAAAAACCACGCCGCGGCGTATGCATCCAGCAACCAGTGTCCCCATCGTTGCGAATAGCCGATCTCTGGCTTGAAGGCCCAGCGGTTCGTCCCCCAGTTAATCAGTTTTGTCGGGTCATATTGTCCGGTGGGCGCCACGATCTTCAGGCTCGTGCCAATCAACATCTTCTGGCGCCAAGTGTGGAAGTCTTCGAGCGGCAGGGCCGGCCCGCCCTTGAGGTTCACCGAAAAACGATAGAAGGAATCCAACATGCCGGACCGGTAGGCGTGAGCTGCTGCTCCGGTCACGGTTCCTCTGAAATTTCCCACTCCATACGGCAACGTGGCCGTAATGTTTGCTGAACGGCCCCCCAAATTAAACGAATGATAATAGGTAAAGCTGGGAACATTGATGTGAGCAACGGCCCCGGTGATCGGTACCGCACCGTCGAACAGGACATTGCCCGAGAAATAGGAGTACGTCAAAATAATCGCGTTCGAATGCACCGGCGTAATCACATAGGCTCGCGGAGCTAGGTCCTGTGCCCAAGCGTCCCCCCAGCTGCAGAAAGTGAGGGCGGCCGCAAACGCCAGTTTGCTGAGAGTTAGACTGCCTCTGGCTGGTTTCGCCATTTGAACGCACCGTCCGAGAGTCTACATCAAGAAGTGCGATGTAATCGCGCTGAGATCTTGTGGTCCATTCTCGATGTCGGCAGTACTGTGCAGGAACAATTACTCCACCAATGCTAATGCGTATCTCCACTGCGCTGCTGGTCTCCGTTTTCGCGGGAATGGCGCCATCCCATGGCCAGGATCAACCTGGGAACAACAATCCTCCTGCGCCGATTGCAACCGATCGGCCGACGTTTACCAACTCCAGCATCGTCGTCCCCTCCGGCAGCTTACAGGCGGAAAACGGCTTCCTCGAAACCAGTAATCTCGGGCTGAGCATATTTGACGGGCCGGAAACACTAGTGCGCTTTGGTGTCGCCGCAAAGACGGAATTGCGTCTTACCGTGCCCGATTATTATCACAACCTGACCACCGGAGGTGGCCCCGGCTCGGGATTCGGCGACTTGGCCGTCGGAGTAAAGCAACAGCTCGGACCGATGCCGGGAGGATTCGACGTATCCGGGACAATCTTCGTCAGCTTCCCGACCGGAGCTGCGACGGTGTCCAGCGGCGGTTACGATCCGGGTTGCCAGGTGGCTTGGTCGCACCCGCTCTTCACGAAGTGGACGGCGGCGGGAATGCTCTCGCTGTATGCACCCACCCAAGGACAGTCCCGCAATCTGACGGGCGAATCGACGATTCTTTTGGATCGGCAGTTAACCAGACCCTGGGATGTCTTCATCGAATACGTCGGTGACTTCCCGCAAAGAGGCGGCTCGAGGCAGTTGCTACACTTCGGCACAAGCCTGAAGTTTGCGACACACCACCAAATCGACTTCCACTTCGGCGTCGGCTTAACGCCGGCAGCAGCCGATCATTTCATTGGCGTCGGTTACTCCTTCCGGTTTCAAGCCTTTCATCACAAGTGATCATGGGACAGATGGTGATGCGATCGCTCGTGGACATAGCGGAGAGGGATTCGGATCGCGGCTGATTTTTTACCTTTTCCCCGGTCACAAAACGTGGTACGGTGGCGGGCGTTCCGTCCAGTACAACTCAAACATCTCGGATCATTTATGAGTGAAGTTCATGTTCGGATGAATGCGTTATTTTCTCTGCCCTCACTTCTGAAGCACCGCACGTCTGCGCTGGTTGTTCTGGCGGGCGCGCTTGTGTTTTCTGCCGGCTGCGGTCAGGAAAAGCCGGTACAGGCCGCTCCTCCCGTTGTGGAAGTCGTTGAAGTGCAGCAGAAAGATGTGCCCATCACCCGAGAATGGGTCTCGACATTGACAGGCAAGGTGAACGCGCAGATTCGCTCCCAGGTCGCGGGCTATTTGATGAACCAGACTTATACGAACGGCGCTTACGTGAAGAGAGGAACGCCTCTCTTTCAATTGGATTCCCGCACATTCCAGGCCAGCGCCGACCAGGCCAAGGGCATGGTGGAACAAGCAAAAGGTGAACTGGCTCGCGCACAGGCCCAGCAAGGCAAGACGCAATTGGATGTCACACGCTACACACCCTTAGCGGCCCAAGGCGCCATCAGCAAACAAGAACTGGACGACGCGATTCAAGCGAACCTGGCGGCGCTTGCCCAGATGGAAGCGGCAAAAGCGGCCGTGGTTGCAGCGGAGGCGTCCCTGGAATCCGCGAAACTCAATCTCGGATTTAGCACCATCGTTTCCCCCATCGATGGCGTTGCAGGCATTGCCAACGCACAGGTTGGCGATTTTATCAGCCCGCAAAGCCTGAATCCGCTGACTACAATTTCTACCGTCAATCCCATCCTGGCCAATTTCACAGCGAGCGAGCAGGACTACCTCAAAACCATGCGGGCCATCGAAAAGGCAGGAGAGACCGAAAAGCAAGCGCTCGACAGAATGAACTGGCAACTGGAACTGACGGATGGCTCTATTTATCCGCTGAAAGGCAAATTCTACGCCCTCGATCGGCAAGTAGATGTCGGCACGGGCGCTATTTTGTTGCAAATCGAGTTCCCGAATCCCAACAATCTGTTGCGACCCGGCGGCTTCGGGAACATACGTTCCGTGGTGCGCGTCGACCAGGGTGTTCTTCTCGTGCCGCAGCGTGCCGTCACCGACGTGCAGGGCAAATACTTGATTGCTGTGGTGGGCAGCGACGATAAGGTCAGCATCCGCCCGGTTACTGTAGGAGAGAAGTTCGGCGCTTTGTGGATTATCACAGGGGGTTTGAAGCCAGGCGACCGCGTAGTGGCCGAAGGCACGCAAAAAGTCAGCGATGGTATCCACGTGAACCCAAAACCGTATTCCCCAGACTCGACCACTCCGGCAAACTCCGGCGCGGGCACGGCAAAGTAGCCGGCAAGCATGTACAAATTCTTCATTGAGCGTCCCATCGTCTCCATGGTGATCTCCATCATCATGGTGATCGTTGGTGCAGTGGCCGTTCTGGGCCTGCCTACGGCACAATTCCCCAACATTGCTGATCCGCAAATCCAGGTGAATGCCACGTATGTCGGCGCCGACGCACTGACCGTCGAGCAATCCGTTGCCACCCCCATCGAGCAGCAGATGAGCGGTGTGGACAACATGGAGTATATGTACTCCCTCAACGCCAATAACGGCACGATGAAGTTGACGGTCGACTTCGACGTAAAGACAGACGCCAGCACGGATCAGATTCTCGCGCAAATGCGGCAAAACCAGGCAGCCTCGCAACTGCCCGCTGCCGTCAACAATTTCGGTGTTACGGTTCAGAAATCCACTGCCGCGCCGATGATGCTGTTTGACTTGTACTCTCCCAACGGCACCTATGATTCGCAATTTCTTGCCAACTATTCCTTCATCAACCTTGTCGACGGCCTGACCCAGGTTCCAGGCATTGGCAGCGTGTCGGTGTTTGGCGCGGGACAATACGCGATGCGTATCTGGATCAAGCCCGATCAGCTGGCTAAGCTGCAGATTACCGTCCCGGATATCATCAACGCCGTGCAGACACAGAACAATGTGAATCCGGCGGGACAAATCGGCGGCGAACCGGTTCCGGCCGGGCAGGAGTTTACCTACGCGGTTCGTGCTCAAGGACGTCTGATTTCCGAAGAGGACTTCGGGCAGATCGTGATTCGCGCGCAATCAAATGGATCCATCGTGCGGTTGAAGGATGTAGCAAGAATTGAACTCGGCGCGCAGGTCTACAACATCCAGGGCCGGCTGGACGGCAAACCTTCTGCCGTGATTGCCGTCTACCAACTTCCAGGTTCGAACGCGGTTGCCGCCGGAAAAGGCACTATTACGTTCATGGAAAATGCAAAGAAGACTTTTCCCCCGGGGCTCGACTATGTCACCGCCCTCGATACGACTCTTCCTGTAACCGAAGGCATAAAGGAAATCGAACATACACTCCTCGAGGCTTTGGTGCTTGTAATCCTGGTCGTGTATATCTTCCTGCAGGGTTGGCGGGCCACGCTGATCCCGCTGCTTGCTGTGCCGGTTTCGCTGATCGGCACGTTCATGGTCTTTCCCCTGCTGGGATTTTCCGTTAACACCCTTTCCTTATTCGGTCTGGTGCTGGCGATCGGGTTGGTTGTCGACGACGCCATCGTGGTCGTCGAAGCGGTGGAACACCACATCGAACACGGGCTGTCGCCTAAGGAGGCCTCGCTCAAGGCGATGGAAGAGGTTTCCGCTCCGGTAATCGGTATTGCCGTTATTCTTTCCGCCGTATTCATTCCCACTGCCTTCATTCCGGGCATCACCGGGCGTCTCTATCAGCAATTTGCGGTAACCATCGCGGTTTCCGTGATCATCTCCGCCTTCAACGCTCTCACGCTTAGTCCGGCGCTTTCCGCTTTGTTGCTGCGCCCAAAAAAGGAGGCACGCGGCCCGCTCGGGAAGTTTTTCGGGTGGTTCAACCGGATGTTTACCGCCGCCACGAATGACTACGTGAAGGTTTGCCACATGTTCATTCACAAGATGGCGTTTGCGATTATTCTGCTTGTGGGCTTCGCCGTTCTGGCCGGCTTTATTGGCGGTAAATTGCCGACAAGCTTTCTTCCCGATGAAGACCAGGGCTATGTTTTCGTTGCCCAGCAGCTTCCCGACGCTTCCTCCCTGCAACGCGCGTCCGCGGCCGCAAGTAAAGTGGAAGATCTGTTGAAGAAGACCCCCGGCGTTGCCCATGTCACCTCCGTGATTGGCTACAGCATGCTGAGCGGTGTGGGGACGACCTACAACACATTTTTCTGGGTGACCTTTACTCCGTGGCACGAGCGGACGACCGAGGACGAGCAGTACATCAACATGATCATTCACCTCAATGATGTCCTGGGCAAGCTGCCGGAGGGCACGACGGTCGCTTTTCCACCGCCCGCGATTCCCGGCGTAGGCGCTTCCGGCGGAGTGACCTACATCCTTGAGGACCGCGGTGGCCACGATGTGGAGTTCCTGGCCAACAATACCCGGCAATTCATGCAAGCGGCGCAGAAGCGGCCGGAGATTGCCAGAATATTTACGACCTTTCTTCCTTCGGTTCCGCAGGTTTACGTAAATGTGGACCGAGACAAGGTCCTCACGCAGGGCGTTCAGCTGAATGACGTCTACGGCACATTGCAGGCTTTCATGGGCGGCGCATTTATTAACTATTTCAACCGCTTTGGTCGACAGTGGCAGGTCTACACGCAGGCGGAAGGCAGTTACCGCACGCGCGCGGAAAATCTGGGCCAGTTTTACGTTCGAAATGCCAAGGGGAACATGGTGCCGCTCTCTGCGGTAACATCGATCGAGCAGAAAAATGGGCCGGAATTCACTATGCGCTACAACTTGCACCGCTGCGCACAAATCAACGCCACGGCTGCTCGTGGATTCAGCTCGGCCCAAGCGATGAAAGCCCTGGAAGAGGTGTACGCCCAAACCATGCCGTCTGGCATGGGTTTCGACTACCTCGGCATGTCCTTCCAAGAACAAAAAGCGCAACAGGGCGTTTCGCCATTCGCGATTTTCGGATTATCGATCCTTTTTGCGTTTCTGATTCTCGCCGCACTCTACGAAAGCTGGACCTTGCCGTTTAGCGTACTTCTGAGCGTGCCGATCGCGGTCTTTGGTGCTTTTGCTGCGCTCTTCGGGCGACGCATCATCGATCTGCTGGTCTTTAAGCAATATTCGGGGCTGGGACTCGAAAACAATGTTTACGCACAAATCGGGTTAGTGATGCTGATTGGGCTCGCCGCGAAGAACGCTATTCTGATCGTCGAATTCGCGAAAGCCGAATATGAAAAGGGCCGGTCACTTTCGGACGCTGCCTTAGAAGGGGCCAAGCTGCGCCTGCGGCCCATTCTGATGACTTCCTTCGCCTTCATTTTGGGCTGCGTGCCTCTCTGGCGAGCAACCGGTTCCGGTGCTGTTTCTCGTCAAGTGATGGGCACCGCGGTCATTGGAGGAATGCTGGCCGCCAGCGCGATTGCCATTTTTATTATTCCAGCGCTGTTCTACATGGTGGAACGGCTCGGAGGCGCAAGTGTAGAAGGCTTCAAGGCAGTTGAACCTGGCGCACCGGGCTTAGCTCCGCCCAGCCCGGGACACGCCGATTAAGCCGAGGGTATCGAAACAGAGAATGATCCACTTGCGATGAAGATGATCGTCTCCAATCCGAAGGAAAGATTTTGGGGAGAGACGCCGCGCGGCATGCATGGTTTTCTGCTTGCCGTGCTTCTCTCCACAACGCTTATTCTTTCCGGTTGCGCCGTAGGTCCAAACTACGTGCGCCCGAAAGTGAATGCCCCCGCCGATTTCCGCGGCCTGGACGGCGCCGCTCAGCAAGCTTCCTACGCCGACCTGCCCTGGTGGGAAGTTTTTAAAGATGACCAACTGAAATCGCTCATCGACACCGCGCTTGCGAATAATTACGACCTGGCCATCGCTGTGTCGCGGGTCGAACAAGCGCGGCAGTTTGCTGCCGTGGCCCGTTCGCAATATCTTCCCGCTGTAAATTATTCTGTCGGCGCCAGCGATGGAAAGAACGAATTCCTTGGCGCTGTCGTCCCCGGCTCGCTAACAACCAAGGGTGCTTTTCTTGCTGCCGGCAGCGTTGCATGGGAAGCGGACATCTGGGGCCGCATTCGCCGCCTGAATGAATCCGCGCGCGCGCAATATCTTTCGACCGAAGAAGCTCGCCGCGGCGTCATGCTCACGCTGACGAGCGACGTTGCGCAGGCTTATTTTCAGCTCTTGGGTTTGGAGCTGCAGCTTCAGATCGCTAAGGACACGACTGCTTCGTTTACCGACACTCTCAAGCTGTTCACGCAGCGCTACGAAGGTGGCGTTGCCTCGAAGCTCGATACTTCCCGCGCCGAGGCTGCACAAGCTGCGGCGGCCGCGGCCATCCCCGAATTTGAACGCCAAATTGCGTTGCAAGAAAACGTGATTAGTGTCCTCCTCGGAAGCAATCCCGAGCCTATCGTTCACACGGCAAAATTGCTCGACGAAATCGTCCCACCGGATATTCCGGTGGGTTTGCCTTCTGCCCTGCTGGAACGGCGCCCGGACGTCCTGGCTGCTGAACAGCAAGTGCGCGCAGCCAATGCCCAGGTTGGGGTGGCGATCGCTAATTTCTTTCCACAGATCGGCCTCACCGCCCTTCTCGGCCAGGCAAGCACGCCGCTTTCTCAAATCACTGCTGGAAGTGCGAATGTGTGGAGCATCGCCGGCAATTTTGCGGGCCCCATTTACACAGGCGGGGCGCTTACGGCGCAGAAGCGGCAGGCGGTCGCAGCATGGCAACAAACGAAGTTGCAATACGAGCAGACCGCGCTCACTGCCTTCACCGACGTTTCCGACGCTCTGATTTCCCGCCAGAAATTCGAGGCCATTCGCATCGAGCAGATTCGCTCCGTGGCTGCCTACCAGCAGGCTGTCACGGTATCGCTAGCGCGCTACACGGCGGGGAGGGCCAGCTATTTCGAAGTGCTTGATGCTCAGCTCCAGTTGTATCCGGAACAAAATGCTTTAGCGCAGACGGAATTAAACCGCCGGGTGGTCGTCGTTCAGCTTTATCTGGCTCTCGGCGGTGGATGGAATCTCACGGATTCCGATTGGCAGAAACACACCGTCACGTCATCAAATCCACCGGCTCCGCATCCATAAGCTTGCGATGATCGTTGGGATGCCAGCTTGCGAGCTGGCACGTCCCCGAGAAGTTCACCGAGAACGGCAAAATCAAAAAAGTCCTCTGCAACACATGAGTTTTTGCATTTGCTTCGGTGGGACACCCTGCGCCGGTTTGAAAACTGGCGCTGCCCATCACGTTGTCACCGAATCATCCACTTCATTGGTGACTTGAGCGAGTCGCAGTCGGACGGTTAGCGCTTGCGCTAGTGGCGCGATGCGTTTGCCGTTTCCAAGGCGGTGAACTAGGCTTGCTGCTGAGGCGAAGCCATGCTGGGAGACTTGCTCGGGCACTACCGGGTTGTCGACAAGGTTGGGGAAGGCGGGATGGGTGTTGTCTACCGCGCGCAGGATGAAGTTCTGCGTCGCGAGGTAGCCATCAAAGTGCTGTCGTCACGCGCCGTCGCTGAAAAGTCCGCCAAAGAATTTCTGCTCGAAGAAGCTCGGGCCGCTTCCGCCTTGAGTCACCCCAATATTTGCACCATTCACCAGGTTGGCGAGTCGGACGGAGAGCTGTACATCGTCATGGAACTGATTGCGGGCAAACCTTTGAGCCTGTTGATCGGGAAACATGGTCTGCCGGTTGAGTCCGTGCTGCGCTACGGGGTGCAGATCGCGAGCGCGCTTTCGCATTCGCACGGACGGAACATTGTGCACCGGGATCTGAAAAGTTCGAACGTGATGGTCACTCCGGAAGGCTTGGTAAAGGTGCTGGATTTCGGCCTGGCGAGACGATTGCGCAAAGAGATTTTCGATGAGTCTCGGCGGACGATCGATACGCCCGAAGCGATGGGCGGGAGCACGAAGGAGAGCACCGGTGGACTTACCGGTACTTTGCCCTACATGCCGCCGGAACTGCTGCGCGGCGAAGAAGCGGACTTTCGCAGCGACATCTGGTCGCTTGGAGTTGTTTTGTATGAGGCCGCTTCCGGTCAGTTGCCGTTTCGCGGAAAGACTGCGTTCGAGGTCAGTTCGGCGATCATGCACGAACTCGCCGCGCCTCTGCCTTCGTGGGTGCCTGGGGGCCTTTGGGCTGTCGTGCAGCGCTGCCTGTCGAAGGAGCCGCCGCAGCGCTACCAGCGCGCGAGCGAGTTGCAGGCCGCACTAGAAGCGGTGCAATCCGCCTCGGTTGTTGGCGCGCCCGCTTCAAGCGAGCCGAGGGGGCCGCTGACGATCGTGCACCGCGGAATTCGGCACCATTGCCCAAAGGATGGCGATGTCCTTCTGCTGGTGGGAACGACGAAGGGAGCGTTTTTGTTGCGGTCCACGGCGCAGCGCTCTCGTTGGGAAGTGGCCGGGCCCTATTTTCATGGCCAAGGCATTTATTCCCTGGTCTACGACTCACGAAAAGGGCGGCACCGGTTATGGGCGTCCACTTCTACCTTTTGGGGCACGTTTTTGCGTTCGAGCGATGATTTCGGGAAGACCTGGACGAATCCCCTGGAAGCCAACGTCAAATTTCCCGAGGATTGCGGCGCATCGTTGAAGAATATTTGGCAGGTCTCTCTCGGCCGCGAAGACGAGCCCGAAACGATGTACTGCGGGGCTGAGCCTGCAGCGCTGTTCGTTTCGCAGGATGCAGGGGAGACGTGGGGGCTGGATCGCGGTCTCTTCAATCACCCGCACAGGCCGCGCTGGAAGCCCGGGAACGGCGGTCTATGTCTCCACACCGTTCTTCTTGATCCCTCGACAAGCCAGCGAATGTATGTGGCGATCTCCTCCGGAGGAGTGTACCGGACCGAAGATGCGGGCGGTACGTGGGAAGCGCGCAACAAAGGGATTCGGGTGGCGTTTCAGCCGGAAAGATATCCGGAATTTGGCCAATGCGTGCACAAAATGGTTCTTCACCCGGCGCGTCCGGAGCGGCTTTTTTTGCAACACCATTGGGGCTTGTATCGCTCGGACAATCGCGCCGATTCGTGGGAAAGCATTTCGAGCGGTGTGCCGAGCGATTTTGGTTTTGCGATGTTGATGCACCCGCGGGATGCCGATTGCGTGTACATCCTGCCGATTGAATCGGACGAATTTCGCTGCACGCCGGACGGCAGATTGCGTGTTTATCGCACTCGGAACGCCGGCGCATCCTGGGAACCTCTAGCACGCGGATTACCGCAAAAGGGAGCGTATGAAACGGTTTTGCGCGATGCCATGAACACCGACTCTCTCGATCCCGCTGGGATTTACTTTGGCACTCGCAGTGGGGAGTTGTTTGGCTCGACCGACGAGGGGAAGAGCTGGAAGATGATTCTTAGCGGCTTGCCCGCCATCGTCTGCGTGAAAGCTGCGGTTGTGGGCGAAGCTCGCGCTCCTCGAAATGGTAAATCCGCGACCGCTACGAGCGGACCTTCGGGGACGGCTCGAAAGAAAAGAGTGACCCGTAGAAGGAACGAGAAGCGAAGGAAACGCTGAGCATGCCGGTCACTTTCTACATTCCTGCTCCGTTGAGAACGTTTTCCGGCGGATCACCTCGCGTTGACCTAAAGTCTTCGCCTGCGACGTTGCGTGAAGCTTTCGAGGACCTTTGCACGGAGTGTCCAGGGATTCGAGATCGCCTGGTGAACGAGGAAGGTCAATTGCGCGAGCACATCAACATTTTTGTGGGGAACGAAGACAGCCGCTACACGGGTAATTTTTCAACTCCGTTGCGTCCGGGAGTGGAGATTTCCATTCTTCCCGCGGTCAGCGGTGGCTAGACCTCACGCGCACCGGCTGTGTTTGGGCTCCGGCGAAGGCGAAAGCGCTCGGTAGTAGTTCAACGGATTACCGCGCCCAAGCAGGCTCTTCGGAGACGGGAATGTATTCGGTGCGAAACCTCAGTCGAACGCCTTTGTGTTTCGCTCGCGCTTCTTTCGTCAGTTCTACCTTGAGCTCGTGGCGTTTGCCATCGATCGCAGGCGGAATAAATCCGATCTGATACCGGAAGTGTAGCTGCATCAGAATCGATTCTAGGGCGGCGGCGTACCCGGCCGGCGGAGCCGTCAGGTATTGGCCACCAGTGTGCTTCGCCATATAGTGCAGAATCTGCCCGTGCTCACCGATCAGTGGCAGCACAGCCGGATAAAGGTAGTCCTTGATGCCGAACACAATTCCAGACGTTTCCAGGAAATCATCGACTAGATTGTTCAACTCTCCGATGGGTTGGCCGGTGTGGTCGCCGTCGAGGAAAACGATGACCGGTAGTGGCTGCGGGTTTCGTTGGTAAGCATCCTGGATGATGAGGCGAATCATTTTCCGAAAGGTCACTTCGCCAACGGCATCGCTGTCGCTCGTTTCACCCTTAAACGGGATCGGTCGAATGACTTCGGCTAAAACGCGAATGGGGCTATCGTGGTCCACGGTGGGCGGCAGGTCGAGTTGCGTTTCGCCATTGTCACACCAGTGAGCGACTCCGACCATGTCGTGTGCGTCCAAATGGTCGAGAGGAGGCCGAAATAACGCCTCCTTCCCGGCGTAATTCGCGGACCCGGCAATTTTGCCCTGCTCATTGCAGATGACGACCAGCCAAACGATGGCGGGTCGCGTTTTGCCGAAAGCCCCGGCATCAAATGTGGCAATCGGGACCTCGCGCCGGTTGTCAAACACGCGGAAGTCCTCTCTCTTGAGGTCTCGAACCGGCAGCCCGCTCTTGGGATCCTGAGTAGTGACATCCACAAGGACGAGCGAAGATTGCACGCGAATTGTGGGTGCTGGTGAGGGCGCAGGGGCTTGCGGAGATGCGACGGAGCGGCAGGTGAATAGGATTACACACGATACCAGGAGCGCTCCGCCGATTCTTGCGCCAATGTGCAGCGAGGTTGGAGGGGTACGATCAGCCATGCCGGCTCGCCTCGATTCCTACCGCTAGTACGATGCGAGAAGAGAATTCGTTTCGCTGCGATTGATTTTAGCGCAGCTCCAATATGGCGAGAGTGGGGTACGTCCGCGCGAGTAATTTAGACACGGATTAGTACCAATCGTACTTATTGGGGAGCGCTTCGATCAGGCTGATTAGGCGGTGAGTTCAAGCAGGACGGCTTCCGAGCCATCGCCGAGGTTGAAGAGGGCGCTTGCGGACGGGTCCGGCAGAATCTGAGCTGTCTCGGTTTTGAGCTGCTCGCGCAGTTCGAGCGCTGCCTCCCATCGCGGCGCGTCATTAGCTGGCAGTTCGCAGCAACAGGCGACGGCGGCGAAGCGCCCGCCGAATTGTCTTTCGCCAAAAGCCTGGAAGGACGCGCGCGCATCAAACGGCGCACCGGGCCTGAGGTCGGCGAGAATTTCCTGTTCAGCCTGAAACCAGTGCAACTGCGTGTTGGCTTCTCTTTGCGCAATGGTCATGGGTAGCACCCCTTCTTGTAGAAGAGGATATGTTTCGCGCTTCACGAATACGACTGGTCTTTAGGACAGGTAGGAGCCTGTCCCAAAACCTGGAAGGCGGTTGCCCGCCTTCTGGGGCGGGCAGAGGTTGGAGAGGTTGCGGAAGCAATCAAAGAGCAATTCCGCAGGGGCGCTCGCGTCCCGGGCTAAAGCCCGGGCCTACCAGCCTGGTTAATCGGCAGGTACCTATGTTGGAGCTGAAGCTCCGCCCCCCGATGGCAAGCACATTTTCGACGAGCGGTGAAATCCTGCGCTACCGAGGAAAGAAAAAACACCGGTCGGAAGACCCCCCAATTCAATTTCGGCTACAACCTCGGTGCGGCCAGCCTCGGCGTGGTAAGACGCACAGCCTGAAGCCTATGCTACGGATTCATGATGGCAGGAGTTTTCCGGCGGTGAAATTGATCGAGCAGCGTGCGGGCCGCGGCGAAGGGCGTCATCTCGCCCTTGCGGACTTGGTTTTCGATTTGGGGGAGCTTGCGGGCGATTTCGGGATCAAGGCGAAAGGCGGTTTCAAGCTCCGCGCTGATGAGTTGGCGCATGGCGGCGAGAGACTGTTCGCGGCGTAGCTCTGCGCGAAGGCCTTTCTCCAGTTGGAATTTTTCGTGAAGGAGGATGCAATCCCAGATTTCGGGGATGCCGAGGCCGGTTTGCGCGCTGCAGAGCAAGACTGGGGGAACCCAGCCGCCGGCTCCCGGGCCGAACAGATGAAGAGCGCTGGTGTAGTCCGCCTTTGCGACTTGGGCGCGCTCGCGTTGGGACCCGTCGGCTTTGTTGATGGCGACGGCGTCGACGAGTTCCAGAATGCCCCGCTTGATTCCCTGGAGGTCATCGCCGGCTCCGGGCAATAGGAGCAACAGGACGAAATCGGTCATGGAACGGACGGCAATCTCGGATTGGCCTACGCCTACGGTTTCGATCCAGATGTTGTTGAAGCCCGCGGCTTCGCAGACGAGCATGGTTTCGCGCGTGCGCCCGGCGACGCCCCCGAGCGAGCCGCGCGAGGGAGACGGGCGGATGAAGGCATTGGGCTCCGTTGCCAATCGTTCCATGCGGGTCTTGTCGCCGAGGATGCTGCCACCGGTGATGGGACTGGATGGATCGACGCTGAGCACGGCAAGCTTTTCTCTGTGTTCGCGAAGAATGTGCATGCCCATTTTGTCGAGAAAGGTGCTTTTGCCGACGCCGGGAACGCCGGTTATGCCGATCCGGCGAGAGTTTCCTGTGTGAGGAAGGAGTGTGTCTAATATTTTTGCGGAAAGTTCGTTGTCCGAGGGAAGGTCGCTTTCGATGATGGTGATGGTGCGAGCGAGGGTGGTACGGTCTCGCGCGAGCACACCTGAAACGTATTGTTCAGCCGCCAGACGACGTGAGCGCAAGGCTTACCCCTGCAAAGCGTGCAGAACTTCCTGCGCGGAGAGCGGAATGCGTGTTCCGGGACCGAAAATTCCCCCAGCGCCGGCTTGCTTGAGAGCCGCAAAATCCTGAGGAGGAATCACGCCGCCCACGACGACAAGGATATCCGGACGGCCGAGCCGCTTCAATTCCCGAATGACTTGGGGGACGAGAGTCATGTGTCCGCCGGCGAGCGTGGAGACACCCAGAACGTGTACGTCGTTTTCGACGGCCATGCGCGCGACTTCTTCGGGGGTCTGGAAGAGCGGACCGAGGTCAACGTCAAATCCTAAGTCGGCGAAGGCGGTGGCGATCACTTTTGCGCCGCGATCGTGGCCGTCCTGGCCCATTTTTGCGACGAGGATGCGGGGACGGCGGCCTTCAGATTTGGCAAAAGAGTCGACGAGGTCGCGGGCTTTCAGGAATTCGGGATCCTGACGGCTCTCGGAGGAATACACGCCAGAAATGGTGTGGTGCACGGCCTGGTAGCGGCCGAAGACTTTTTCGAGTGCGGAGGAGATTTCGCCGAGGGTGGCGCGCTTGCGTGCGGCCACGACAGCGAGTTCGAGGAGGTTGCCTTGGCCAGTTGCGGCACATTTCGTCAGCGCGGCGAGAGCGGCTTCGACATCGTTGATATTGCGCCGCGCTTTCACACTTTGGAGTCGCGCAAGTTGGTTCTCTCTTACAGCAGTGTTGTCAACGACGAGAACATCGATGGGCTTTTCGTGGGAAACACCGTATTTGTTTACGCCCACGATGGTTTCCTTTCCGGAATCGATGCGAGCCTGGCGCCTGGCGGCGGCTTCCTCGATGCGCATCTTGGGAAGGCCCGATTCGATTGCGCGGGTCATGCCGCCCAGCGCTTCAACTTCCTGAATCAGCGTCCAGGCTTTTTCCACGAGGGCCGCGGTGAGAGATTCGACGTAGTAGCTGCCGCCCCAGGGATCCACGACATGGGTGATGCCGGTTTCCTCCTGCAAGTAGATTTGCGTATTGCGCGCGATGCGGGCGGAAAAATCGGTTGGCAGAGCGAGCGCTTCGTCGAGCGCATTGGTGTGCAGCGATTGTGTGCCGCCCATGGCCGCAGCCATGGCTTCAATGGTGGTGCGGATGACGTTGTTGAAAACGTCTTGCGCGGTGAGGCTCCAGCCGGAAGTTTGCGAGTGGGTGCGCAGAGCCATTGATTTGGGATTCTTCGGATGAAACGGTTTCACAAGCTTGGCCCAAAGGACGCGCGCGGCGCGCATTTTGGCGATTTCCATGAAGTGGTTCATGCCGATGGCCCAGAAAAAGCTGAGACGCGGGGCAAATTCGTCAATGTCGAGGCCGGCGTGGAGGCCGGTGCGGAGATATGCGAGACCATCGGCGAGCGTGTAGGCCAATTCGATGTCGGCGGTCGCTCCGGCTTCCTGCATGTGATAACCGGAAATCGAAATGCAATTGAATTTCGCCATGTTTTTGGCGCAATAGCGGAAAATATCGCCGACGATCCGCATGGAGTGACCGGGCGGATAGATGTAGGTGTTGCGAACCATGAATTCCTTGAGAATGTCGTTTTGGATGGTGCCGGTGAGTTTTTGGGAGGAGACGCCTTGTTCTTCCGCGGCAACGATGTAGAAGGCCAGCACCGGGAGCACGGCGCCGTTCATGGTCATGGACACGGACATTTGGTCGAGCGGGATTTTGTCGAAGAGGATTTTCATGTCTTCGATGGTGTCGATGGCAACGCCGGCTTTTCCGACGTCGCCGGTTACGCGCGGATGGTCGGAATCGTAGCCGCGGTGAGTTGCGAGGTCAAAGGCGACGCTCAGACCCTTTTGGCCGGCGGCGAGGTTGCGGCGGTAGAATGCGTTGGAATCTTCGGCGGTGGAAAATCCCGCGTATTGGCGGATGGTCCAGGGACGCAGCGCATACATCGAGGTGTAGGGGCCGCGGAGGAATGGCGGGACGCCTGCGGCGTAATCCAGATGCTCGATTCCGGCCAAATCTGCAGCGGTGTAGAAGGGCTTTACCTCGATGCCTTCGGGGGTCATCCATTTCTGGCGAGTCATGTGAGGGCCTCTTGCCAGCGAGACAAAAATTCCACGGCGTTCATGCCCAAGTAGGCGAAGTCCTTTACGCCTGCGGCGCGAAGCGCGGCGATTTGCGCTTTGGGATTTCCGGCGACGATGACCGGCGATTTCGTTTGCTTGCAAATGTCTTCGGCTAAGGCGAGATATTCGGGATCGGAACTGCACAGGACGACAAGGTCCGCTGGCCCGAGTGTTTCCGAAGTCACGACGTCGAATCCGGCGCAGCCGAAGAGGTTCAGGCAAAAGTCGGCGCGCGCCATTTTCATTTTTGCGTCACCGCGCTCGAGAAGCAGGACGCGGGGGCGCTTGCCGGATCTCTCGACGCGCTGGCGAATTCTTTCGAATGGTTCGGCCATGCGCCAGGGAGTTGCGGGCAGGGAAGCGCCGGCGGGCAACGTTTCCTTAAGGTCGGGATAGTTGTTGACGCCGACCAATGTGAGCTTGCGTTGCGCCACAGCTTTCTCTTTTGCCGCGCGGGCGGCGGCGATAGCGGAATCGCGGCCCGGCAAACCGGAGTCGTAGACTTTGCGCGCTTCCGAGGCAATCGAGACGGTTAGCGACTCGATGTAATAGGAGCCTCCGCCGGGATCAGAAACTTCTTCAAAATGCGATTCCTCGTGGAGGATGCGGCCCAGGCTGCGGGCGAGATGTTCGGGGAAACGCGCGGGCTCGATGACCAGATAGTCGCAGCCGCCGAAAATTGCGCTCATCGCTTCGGTGGTGCAGCGCATCAGATTGGCGGAGGGATCGTAGAGGCTTTTGTCGGCGATAGAGGTTTTTGACCAGATCACCATCGGCTCGCCAGAGAGGCGAAGCCAGAGCTGGCGGGCGGCGCGCAGCTTTGCGATTTCGAAAAAGTAGTTGGTTCCGACGGAGAATACAAACGTGTTGCATTTGCCTTGGGATTCCGCGAGGGCATAGCCGATTTCCTGGACGGCGGTGGCTCCTTGTTCGTGGAGCAAGTCTCCCCGGATGACCTCTTTCGGAATGTCCGCAGTGGTTGCAATCTGCCAGGTTCCAGCAAATCGGACTTGGCCCGCGCTGGCGGGCAGATCCTCAGCGCGGTAGAACGGACAGACGGTGATGCCTTCGTCGGTGTGCCAGAGCAATTTCTTGTCGAAATCCGCGCCCTTCAAATCCGCGCGGATGGCGGCTTCCCATTCGGCTGTCGGTATCGCTCGGAATTCCTCCCACATTATCCTTGTCCTTTTCCTGTGCCTTCCTGCACGACTTCGATGAGATAGCCAAACGCCGCAGAGTCCATGGTCTTTGGATGTACGAAAAATACCGTAGTGCCGCGGGAGCCGGGACGTGGGGCAGAGTCTATTATGTGCACTCCTTTTTGTTTCAGGTAGTCGAATGCTTTGTGAATGTCCGCAACGCGCAAGGCGATGTGGGCAAATCCGCCGCGTCCGCCGTTCCTTTCCATTTGCTTGGCCACAGGTGAGTCGGGGGAAAGAGGTTCCAGAAGTTGAATGAGATTCGGGCCGTCGCCCATGCGCAGGAGCACTTCGCGGACCATATCTTTGCCGTGGACGTCTTCGCGATGGATTTCGGTGAAACCCATCATTTTGTAGGCGTTCACCTGATTTTCCAGATCGCCGTGTTTCACGGAAATGGCGACGTGATCAAAGAATAGAAATCCGGGAAGCTCGTTGGCTTTCATTCCCCCTACAATACCATCTGGCCGCTCGCGACGCCGTCGCCGGCCTTTCCCTTAATCTCATAAACTTGTCGCCAATAGAGTGGCAATTTCGTTTCCGTGTTCAGCGACTTCAATCGGTCGCGAGGGGTAGCCTTTTATAGCAGTTCATGCAGAGCATGGCTACGCTGCGCTGAATATGTTCGTATTCAAGAACTGGTTGCGGAACTTCGCCTGCGGATCGTACTGCTGACTCAATTTCACGAAATCCGGCATTTTTTCGTAGCTGGACTGGAGTTGTGCCGGGGATACCGTAAACAGTTTTCCCCAGTGGGGACGAGGGCGAAACGCCGCAAGCTCTCTCTCGATCAGCGGCAGCACCTTGCTCACCGCCGGCCAGTCTGGCTTCCACGTAAAGTGGATCGTTACACTTGGCTGCTTATAGCACGGGCTGAGCCACAGGTCGTCCGCCGCAATGGCCCGAATTTCCGTGATCAGCAGATGCGGGCTCACCAGATCGCGCAATTTCTCCACCGCGAGAATGGCCTCGACCGCATTCTTGCGAGGCACAAAATACTCCGATTGCAGTTCTTTTCCTGCGCTCGGCGTAAATCCCATGCGGAAATGGGGCAACCGGTCATACCAAGGCCCGGGCAGGCCCATCTGTTCCGTGCAGTTCTCCGCGGAAAGCTCGGCAATGGGATGAAGGTTTTTCGTCGCTCGCTTAGCTCCAAAAAACTCCGGCGGTGCGTCAACCTTCTGTCCATCGGCGATCACGCTCTTCAGCCACACCTCGTTGATCCGCCGACGCTGCCAATCTGTGAACAGGCTCACACTGTATGCCGCCGCTTCGATCTCGTCGAAATGCCTAGTCAACTCGCTCAACGGCAAATTTTCATATACGTACTGCTGCATCTGGTAGGCCGGCAGAAGATCAAGCGTCACTTTCGTGATCACGCCCAATGCCCCAAGGCCCACGACACTGCCAAGGAACCTCTCGCCGTCTTTCTGGCGCGACAGTTCAATCACGTCTCCCGCGGCGTTTACCATCTCGATGGCCGACACCGCGGTGGACAGATTCCCGTTTTTCTCTCCGGAACCGTGAGTCCCGGTGCTGCAAGCCCCGACAACCGAAATGTGCGGCAGGGATGCCAGATTGTGCAGAGCGAAGCCGTGCCTGTCGAGATAGGGGCACAACTGTCCGTAAGTCAGTCGTCCCCCGACGGTGACCGTGCGCGCAGCCCGGTCCAGGGAAACGATCTTGTCCATCTCTTGCAAGGACAAAAACTGGTTCTTGCTGTCCGCAATGGTATTGAAACAGTGCCGTGTTCCGAGGACCTTTAGCTCCTCCTGGCTCTTCACAAATTCTCGCACGCGCTCGAGCGAATCCGCCGATTGCAGTTTCTCGGTGCTGTACTGAATATTTCCGGCCCAGTTCCGCAGTTTGTCATCGGAGGCGGACGACACAGGCATGTGCGGGACGATGAAACGACCCATCATGGAGGCGGAGCAAAGCTTAATGAAGGTTCTTTTGTCCATTTGCGAAACAGAATCGGAAGTATAGCGAAGCGGCACGAAGGGCACAATTCATCGGTGCCGTCAACGTGCAGTTCTCCGGCATCCCGCAGATACAGGTCCACGAACTCGCTGAAGGAACCTGCGGGGTTTGACTTCTATGCGTGTCCCGCTTGCGGCGCTGGTGCGGCACGCGCGAGATTGGTCGTGGAGCAGTTGGGCGCAGTACACGACAGGGGAGCCGGGACGCATGGCCATGGATGCATCGGAGTCTGTGGGCCGCACAAGACTGACCACCGAGCAGCACCCGACGCCCAAGACGCAGAATTCGAAGAGGCATTCCTCACTCCGAAGACTCCGCTCGGAATGACGGGTTCGTTTCCCAATCGACGATCAGGGTTGCTTGAAGTGGGTGGTGGAGGCGCTCCCCTGGGCGACGACTTTGCGGGCGTTTTCGTAAAGGGCGCGGGCCTGCGGAATGGCGTCAATGGCTTTTTGGACTTGCGGATCGGCTTCGAGGAGCACCTTGAAGCCTTCCTGGGTGCCGAAGTTGGACATGAAGACTTCCTGCTTGATCTTGCGCTTGATCCAATCCTGATTTTCGGCGAATTCCGGTTCGGAGTAGCGGATGTTGTGCTTCGCGAGATAGTCGCGGAATTCCTTTATGACCTTGTCGTCGACTTCAAAGTTGTGGGTGATGGCAGGCTTCGAGCCGAGGAAATAGCGGGTGAACCCGCCGACGCCCTGTTCCTGCGGGAAGAAGACGTCCTCGCGGAAGAGCTCATCCTGGAACTTGGTGTACTTGGGCGCATCGACAATGATATCCGGCGTAATGCCGCCACCGCCGGTGACCTGGCGCCCGCTATCGGTCTGGCGAATCTCGGAAGGGTGCTCGGGAACCTTGCGCTCGTAGTGATACTCGTAGAGGGAAATGGATTTATAGTCGCGCTGAATCAAGCGCCCGCTCGGGGTGTAGTAACGGGCGGTGGTGAGAGCCAATCCGGTATTTTCGGAGAGCGGGGTCACGGTTTGAACGAGGCCCTTGCCGAACGTGGTTTCGCCGACGACGAGACCGCGATCGTGATCTTGCACAGCGCCGGTGACGATTTCGGCGGCGGAGGCCGAATTGTTGTTCACGAGAATAACGAGCGGAACAGTCATGCCTTGATTGCCGCGAATGGCGTAGAAGCGGCGTTCCGGCGCGCTACGGCCGTGATAGGAAACGATGAGCTGATTCTTTTCGAGGAAGATATCGCCGACGGCGACGGCTTCGTTCAGGAGGCCGCCAGGGTTATTGCGCATATCGAGGATCAGACCATCCAGAGAATTGGCGCCGAGTTGCTTGAGCGCGTCGGCGATTTCGCGGTCGGTGGTTTCGTTGAACTGCGTCAGGCGCACATAGCCGATGCCGGGCTTGAGCGAGGTGACGATATCGACGGAATGACGCGGAATCTCGTCGCGAGTAACGCTAAAGACGAGCGGATCCGCCGAACCTTCGCGTGTCACCTGAATCTTTACGATGGTGCCCTTGGGGCCCTTTAGCATATCCGCGACTTCCGTCGTGGACAGACCATCGGTGGATTTTTCATCGACCTTGCTGATGACGTCGCCAGGACGCAAGCCGGCTTTGAACGCCGGCGCGTCGACGTAGGGCGCGACGACGATCGTGTGGTTCTCGCGGGGAGCAACCACCATGCCGACTCCATAATATTTGCCGCGCTGATCTTCGCGGAGGAGGGCATACTGGCGGGAATCGAAGAAATTGGAGTGCGGGTCGAGCATCCGCAACATGCCCGGAATCGCGCCCTGATAGACGGCGCGATCGATGTCGACAGGCTCGGCGTAATTGGACTGAACGACGTCGAGAACGGAAGTGAAGCTCTCGACCGAGGAACGGAAGTCGTCGGTGGAGGAGGTTGTGGCGCGTACCGAGGGCCCGTAAATGCCGCCAAGAATAGCAGATAGACCGAGGACAACGACGACCAGGACCAATCCACGCCGTTCAGGATTCATGTATACCCCCCGCGGGATCGTATAAAAGCATAGTATAGCATGCACGAAGCCAACTGTCGTTTGACACCTGATGGTACCCTTTCTATGATGCAGACAGGACACTTTTAGGGTTCCCAGAGCCGGTCAAATCCATCCATGCTGAGCGTTCCGCACATGATCGTGGTTTTCCTGGTGGTCTTGGTGGTATTTGGCCCCCAAAAGCTGCCGGAACTGGCACGGAGCTTTGGCAAACTGATGGCCGAGTTCCGGAAAGCTTCGAACGACTTCAAAAACGCCTTCGAAGAAGAGATGCGGGACCTGGAACGACAGGCGCGCATCGCCGAATTGAAGAAACAAGTGGCCGAAGCGAATGCGGCCGCTGATGCGGCCACCAAGAGCATTGGCCAGCCGGCCCTTCCCGCGCCTTCGCCAGCGACCTCGCAACTAGCGGAGGCGGCTTCCGATGCGCATTCAAACGAAGGCCTGGTAGTTACCCCGGTTGCCGAAGCCGTCCCGCGATTAGACGGCGCGAACGGAGAAGCGGAAGCGGCGGAAGCACACACTGCGAACGCCGAGCATGAGAAGGCAGAGCCCGCAACCGAGAATCCCCCCGCACATGACCAACAGCAGCCAGCCTGATACCTCGATCGCCGGCCGCCTAGAGGCGGCCGGGGGGCAGATGACGTTTTTCGAGCATCTGGCCGAGCTGCGAAAACGCATCATCAATTCGTTGTACGCCATCGGCGTTGGGGCTTTTATTGGGGTGTACATCTCGCCGAAGGTTATACGGTTCATTAACGAGCCGATGCTGAAAGCACTGCACGACGCGCACTTCGATTCCAAGCTGTATTACAACCATCCCGCGGGGGCGCTGAACCTGGTGATCACGTTGGGCGTGTATATCGGGATTGTGCTGGCGTCGCCGATTGTGTTGTATCAATTGTGGTTGTTTGTTGCGCCGGCGCTCTATAAGCACGAGCGCAGCGCGGTGACCGGTTTCCTGTTTTCGACGGTGTTTCTGTTCTTGACGGGAATTGCCTTCGGATATTTTGTCACGTTGCCGTACATGTTGCGGTTTCTGGTTGGGTTCCAGCAATTTGGCGGGACGGTAGCGCCGCTGCTCAGTATTAACGAGTACTTCGATTTGATATTGATGGTGTTGCTCGGGCTAGGATTGGTGTTTGAATTGCCGATTCTGATCTTTTTTCTCACGCTGTTCGGGATTGTGACTCCCCAATTCCTGTGGCGCAATTTCCGTTACGCGATCCTCGTCATCACCGTGGTGGCGGCGGTCATCACACCAACGCCGGATGCGCAAACCATGTTGATTTTCATGCTACCTATGGTGCTGCTGTATTTCGTGGGAATTGGAGTGTCCGCCGCGGTGGTGCGCAAACGGAACAAACGGATGGCGGAAGAAAACGTAGGACAGTCTTCATGACAAATTCCCAAATGTGTTCCCGCTTTGTGCTGGGACTCGCGGTGTGCTGCGTGCTGCTTGCGACGGGGTGCAAGTCTGGCAATACCGAGCAGCCCGGGCCCCAGCCGCCATTCATGAGCGCGGTCGCGGGGACCGCTCCAGCCCCCGGCGACGAAGCGCCTGCTCCGGAAAAGACGGACGGCTTCGACGGTAAACGCGCATACGATCAGGTAGCCAAGCAGGTGAACTTTGGGCCGCGGCCGCCCGGTTCGGCAGCGATCGCGAAATTGCAAGATTACCTGGAGGTGGAACTGAAATCCTACGGCTGCGCGGTGGAGACCGATTCTTTTTCCGCGGATACTCCCGACGGCCGCGTGCCGATGAAGAATATATTGGTGAAAATTCCCGGCGAGAGGCAGGGAATTATTCTCCTCGGTACGCATTACGACACAAAAAAAATGGACAATTTTGTCGGCGCCGACGATGCCGGCTCGTCGACCGGAGTCTTGCTCGAGTTGGCACGATTGCTCTGCAAGCAGCCGCCCGGAAGGTATGCGGTGTGGATTGCTTTTTTTGACGCCGAAGAAGCGTTTAATAAGGAGTGGCGCGACCCGGACAACACGTATGGGAGTCGGCAAATGGCGGCGAGAATGGCTGCAAGCGGCGACTTGCCGAAGGTCAAGGCATTTATCTTGGCGGATTTGGTGGGAGGGCGCACGCCGCACTTCAAACGCGAAGCCGGGTCAACGAAGTGGCTCGCAGACCTGGTGTGGGCGACCGCGGGCAAGTTAGGCTATGCGAATGTTTTTGTGAGCGATAAGGTCGAGGCGATCAGCGACGATCATTTCTCGTTCACGAAGCGGAATGTGCCGTCGGTGGACATTATCGATTTGGATGCGGCAAACGATGTGCCCTACTGGCATACGACGCAGGATACGATGGACAAAATCAGCCCGAAGACACTGGCAATCGTAGGCCACACCGTCCTGGAATCTGTGAAGGAATTGCAGAGGAAGTAGCTCGCTACGAACTGCTGACAGCTCTGCCGCTCAACCTTTCAAAAGCCACGTCCTGACCCTTGCTCACGAGCGAGTGCCTCTGGAAGTTGTCGTCGTCGCGGTAAGGGAAGTCCGAACGATAGTGGCTACCACGGCTTTCTTCGCGCGCGAGTGCGGAGCGCGATACCAGCAAGGCAAGGGTGTGAAGGTTGCGGGATTCGTGATCCGCGCGAATATCCTTTTCGGCGTGGGGCAAATGCACCGCCGTAAGGGCCTCAATGGCCGACTTCAATTCTTTGCCGCTACGCAAGATTCCGGCTTGCTTCCACATCAGTTCCCTGAGCTTCTCCAGTGCGGAAGCGTCCGACGGTTTCGGTTTGGGCTTCTCCGGGTGCTTTTCTGAGTCATTCCAGGTTTTGGGAGCGAGCGCGCCGGGCAGGTGGGCGGTGCTTTTCCTCGAGCCGGGAGCGTCTTGCATCATGGCCATCGAGGCGCGAGCGCCGAAGACCAGACCTTCGAGAAGCGAATTACTGGCGAGACGATTGGCGCCATGAACGCCGGTCGCAGCTGTTTCCCCGGCAGCGTACAGTCCCGGGATTGACGTGCGGCCGGAGCGATCCGTTTTCACTCCGCCCATCGCGAAATGCGCGGCAGGGCTGACCGGGGCGAGATCAGTGGCGAGATCGACGCCGCATTTCGCGCACGTCGCATAAATGCGAGGGAAGCGTTTTTCGAAGAACTCTTGCGATTTTGAAGTCATGTCGAGATAGACATGCTTGCTGTTGGTGCGTTGCATTTCGCTGACAATCCCGCGAGCCACAACATCGCGAGGCGCGAGCTCCTGCGCTTCATGATAGCGCTTCATGAAGCGCTCGAGGTTGATGTTGCGCAGGATAGCGCCCTCGCCGCGCAGCGCTTCGCTTAAAAGGAAGCGTGGCGCGCCTTGTACGCAAAGAGCGGTTGGATGGAACTGGACGAATTCCATGTCGGAAAGGACGGCACCGGCTTCGTAGGCAATGGCAATGCCGTCTCCGGTGGCCACTTCGGGATTCGTGGTTTCCCGATAGAGCTGACCAAAGCCGCCGGTCGCCAGCAAAATCGCGCCAGCGCGCAATTCGTGGAGCGAGCCGTCATGTTCGTCGATGAATTGGACGCCGGCGGCGCGGCCTTTTTCGACGATGAGACGCGTCGTGAAAGCGTGTGGTCGAAGATGAAGATGCGGAATCGAGTGCGCATGACCCAGCAGGGCGCGACTGATCTCGCGACCCGTGGAGTCTCCGTGAGCGTGCAAGATGCGCGAGCGGCTGTGCGCGGCTTCACGGGTGAAAGCAAGCCTGCTGCCGTTGCGAGCGAATGGCGTGCCCCACTCGATGAGCTGCGTGATGGATTTTGGTCCTTCTTCAACGAGCAGAGCGACGGCTTCAGGATCGCAGAGACCGTCGCCGGCGATGATCGTATCTTGTTCGTGGAGCCCGATTTCGTCCTCGTCGCTGAGGGCCACAGCAATCCCGCCCTGGGCATAAGCGGTAGCCGATTCACTGAGGTGGGATTTCGCAAGTACGAGAACGCTGCCCGCCTGACTGAGTTCGATGGCCGCGCGCATGCCTGCGACGCCGGAACCAATGACGGCGTAGTCGACGTGATAGACCTTTTGCGACAGGGTCATGGACAACCTTCTTCACGCGCAGCAGTATGGTAGCACCGATGCGGCGTGTAGGGTCATTCGTTAGGCAGCCGACGCCGATCGGGATATGGGTGTTCCCAGCAGGTACTTACCTATCGTAGTTGAACGATTTGTCCGGATACGGTGGATGCTGCGGCACGGGGCGCGGATCGTTTTGGATTTCGTCTTTGAGATATTTGAGTGCGGCATCGAGCTGTGCATCACTACCGCCAAACGTTGCATGCGGAAGATTATCGACGGTAATGTCCGGATCGACGCCGTGCCCTTCGATCAGCCACTTCCCGTCGGAACCGTAAACACCGATCTCCGCCGCCGAGGCAATGCCCTGGTCAGCCAGTTGGTTGCTGAAGGAAAGCCAGATCTCGCCACCCCAGGTGCGCACGCCGATAATTTTCCCAATCCCAAGCTGGCGAATCCCCTCGGTAAACGCCTCGCCGTCGGAACCCGTGGCCTGGTCGCAGAGCACTACCACGTGCCCCCGGAAGGCATACTGCATGTTCCACGAAGGATGCCCGATGCGTGGCTGCCAGTAGAACCACGCTTTCCGCAACAGCTTCGCAAGAATCCACGAATCGATGTTGCCTCCGCCGTTGTGCCGCACGTCGATAATCAATCCCTGCCGGTCGAATACCGGATAGAAATCGCGCACCCACTGGTCAATGTCGCCCGATCCCATCGCCCGCAGATGCACATACCCGATGTGCCCCTGCGAATCCGAATCCACCTTCAGCCGCCTCGTATACTCCCATTCCGTATACCGCAACCCTCTCTCGTCTCGTTCCGTCACCGGCGTGACCAGCACATCCCGCGTTTGTCCCGCGGCGTTCTTCACGGTCAGCAACACTTTGCGGCCGGCCTTGCCTCGCAGTAACACCCGCTCATCCGGCGCGCTCAGAACATCTTCTCCATCGATGCTCACGATCACTTCGCCTTCCTTTACGAGCGAATCCGGCCGCGCCAGGGGCGGCGCCAGGTTCGGAAGGTCCGGATCGTGCTGATAAATATGCTGCACTACATCCCCACCGGCCTTTTCGTCGCGTCGCAGAATCGCCCCAAGCGAAGCGATATCCACTTCGTCGCCCGGCTTGCGGGCGTCGCCACCGACCACAAAAATATGCAAAGCGGAAAGTTCGCCGACCATTTGCTCGATCACGTTGTTGAGTTCCTCGCGGTCGGCCACGCGATCCACCAGGGGCAAGTAGCGGTCCCGAACCTTTGGCCAGTCGACACCGTGCATGTTGCGGTCGTAGAAGTAGTCGCGTTCCAAACGCCACGCGTCCAGGAACATTTCGTGAAATTCCGCGCTGGGATTGGTCAGAATGGTCCAGCGCGACATATCGATTTTGGCTTTGCCCATGACTTTGGCGTCGGCGATCGTGCCCGCTTTGACCTCGGAGTCCAGGATGAAGAAGTCCTCGCCTTTGCGGACCAGCATTTTCTTTCGGTCTAGAGCAATTTCGTATCCGCGCACGTCGCCCCACACGGTTTCCGGAGCCTCGCCTTTGTTGCCAATCTCCACGCATTGCAGATTCATTTTTGGATCCGTTTCCGCGGTGCTATCCAGCCAGCACAGCCGCTTTTCCGTCAGCTGCAACGAAGAATAATTTCCTGCGGGTACCGGCACCTCGTTCAAACGTGCAGCAATGTCCGTGAAGTTGATATTGACCACCGGCGGCTTCTTCTCTTCAACGGCTTTCTTTTCCTCGCCGGCCTTCTTCTCGTCGGCGGATTTTTTCCCCGCATTCGCGAGCTTTGTGTCCTTGTCCTTGTTCTCTTCGGTATCCTTATCCTTCGCGGGTTTCGGCTCCTCGTGTTTCTCCGGCTGATCCGGGTGCAGTTCGTCCACCGGGGCGAACGGCGAACGAAGCCCGGGCGTGAGCGCGAGTTCATACACCTTGGTCGCGCGGTCGTAGAACGGATCGGGCTGCCGCGAACCCCAGGGCGAATGAATTACGGTCTTCAGCACGCGGTCCGAGAGGAAATACATCCACTTGCCGTCGGCGCTCCATATGGCACTCGCACTGTCGTAGCGATCGGACGTGAGAACCTGAATCGCGCCGGTGTTGACGTTCAAAACCTTGATCTGTTGAAACATATTATCTGCAGTCTCGCAGTACGCAAGCCATTGGCTGTCCGGCGACCAGGAGAGATCTTGAAAGTCGCCGTTCAAGGATTGCGCGATCTTCTTGTCGGTTTTGGACTTCAGGTCGAAAATCCACAACTGTTGATCCTTGTCGCGATGTGCCAGCCAGTGTCCATCCGGCGACGTGATGCCGTCCCACCGCAGCACTTTGGCGTCGTTCGTCAATGGTTCTGCCTTGCCCACGCCATTCGCGGGATACTTCCAGAATTCCGTCTCGCCCGTTTCCGTCGAAAGCGCGATGATCGATTTTCCGTCGGGCGTATACCGCGCATCGCGATACCGGATCCCGGAATTGGCGGCTACTTTCACGATGCGCCCGCTCGTCACCGCAGGCAGCGTGAACACTTCGCCTCGCGCCGTGAACACGGCACCGCTACCATCCGGTGCAACATGCGCCATCGACAGATAGTCGAGTGGCTTCTTCACCCAGTGATCGCGCAATTGATCGAAATCCGAAATCAGCGTGATGGGAATGATCGCGTCCTGGTCGCTCTTCACGTCCAGAAGCCACAAATCCGCGCCACATTGATAAACGATGCGTCCCTCTGAAAGCGAAGCGGTTTGCACGTCGAATCCGCGGTGATGCGTGTACTGCTTCAGATCATGCCCTTGCGGGTCCATGGAAAAAACATTCATCGTCCCGTCGCGGTCGGAGAGAAAATAAACGCGTCCGTCCCAATACATCGGGTCGCGCGACGTTCCCGTGTAGTCGGCCGTCAGAGGCACGGCCTCGGATCCGCTTTCGTAGCGCCAGATGTTTTCCGCGGTGCCCCCTTTGTACCGTTTCGTGCTGCTCCCTTGCCACTGCAGGCGCGTGAAGAAAAGCGTTTTGCCATCAGGTGTGAAGCTTGCTTGCACCCCTTGCGAGAGAGGGAGAATTTCGTGGCCGCCGTTCGCGTCGATGGCGACCAATTGACGGTTGGGCAGGGTCGAGTATCGATACGTGGAGTAAAGAACGCGGCCGTCTGGAGTCCAGCCTGCGGGCACCGCGCTGGCATCCCAAGTCCGCCGTAGCGGCAACCCGCCATCGACCGGCATGGTGTAGACGTCGGTGGGCCCTTCATATTGCCCGCTGAACGCCACGGTTTTGCCGTCCGGAGAGATGGTCGCGCCAAATTCCTGGCCGGGATTCGAAGTCAGCCGTTGCGCCGCTCCACCTTTCGCGCTCACCGTCCACAAGTCGCCCTCCGCCGTAAAGATGATCGTGTCGCCGTGAATCGCGGGAAACCTGTAGTAGCCAGGGTGCGTCGCGGGAGGATCGCCGGCATTTAGGGGAAGAAATGCAATCAGCGCAAGCAGCAGCGCGTTGATCGGCGAACGCCACGACTTTGCGAATGAGTGAAGCATGAAGGCTTTCGCTTTCCGCCGCGCACAGCAATCACGCACAAGGAAATCCGAGGAAGTATCTGCGGTGTACGGCTTAATCGATTGGAATCTGCCCGACCAGAACGAATGAATTCAGGCACCTGGGAGTATACACCGCACGCTTATGCTACATTGGAGGAATTCACGCATCCCGATGAAATCTACGCAATCACAAGCCATTCGTGTTCGCTCCGCTGCCGGCGCCTATTCCGTGGTCTGTCGGCGAGGAATTCTGCGAAATGTTTCGCGTGAAATCGCCCGGCTCGGCAAGTTTTCGAGCGTTCATGTTGTGAGTTCCGAGCGAGTGTGGCGCGCGGTGAGCAAGAAACTTTCGTTGCGCGTAGGCGCTCGCGTTCACTTGTTTGACGATGCGGAATCCACGAAAACCTTGAAAACGGTAGAGGCGATCGCTCGCAAACTGGTGCGCGCGGGTGTCGACCGCAAATCCCTCCTGATTGCCGTAGGTGGCGGAGTCGTCGGAGACGTCGTCGGCTTCGTCGCCGCGTCGTATTTGCGCGGTGTCGCTCTGGTGCAAGTGCCAACGACGGTTGTGGCGCAAGTCGATAGTGCCGTGGGAGGAAAGACCGGAGTCAATCTGCCGGAAGGGAAGAACCTCGTAGGAGCGTTCTATCCGCCGAAACTCGTGGTGGTAGATCCGGAGGTTCTCGGTAGTTTGCCACCGAGAGAATTCCGCGGTGGTCTCGCCGAAATCATCAAATACGGCGTAATCGCGGATGCAAAGCTGTTTGCCTTCCTGGAGAAAAACCTGGAACGCATTCTCGGGCGCGATGAGCGGCCACTAGAACACGTGATTCGCCGTTCCATCGAAATTAAGGCGTTGGTTGTCGGCCGGGATGAAAGGGAGGCGGGGCTCCGCGAGATCTTGAATTATGGGCATACCTTCGCGCACGCGCTGGAGTCCGTCACGCGTTACAAGAAGTTTCAGCATGGAGAAGCGGTGGCATTGGGAATCATGTGCGCCGCCTTGCTGGGCCATGAGAGCGTGAAAACGCCCGCGGATGAGGTGGCGCGCATTATTTCGCTGATCAGGAGGATCGGGCCCTTTCCGGAGTGGCCTCGGGTGCCGCCACGCGATCTGTTTGCCGCGATGCGTGCGGACAAAAAAACGAAATTCGGAAAAGTGCGTTTCGTTCTCTCTTCTCGTCTCGGTCACGCGAGGACCTACGACGGGATTCCGGAGAAAGCCGCCATTTGCGTGTTGCGTTTCGGTCCGCATCTGATGCTGCGGCCGATGGACGCGCTCGGACAATGCCGTGAATGAATCCGCGACAATGCCGAAGGGCACCCAGCCTGAAGGGGCGAAGACACCACAAGAAGCTTCGCGCCAGGTCCGTGAAATGTTTACGCGGATTGCGCCGAGTTACGACCTCTTGAATCATCTTCTCTCCGCGCAAATGGATCGCGTGTGGCGCGCGCGCACGGCCAGGGAAGTGAAGCCGATCCTCGAACGGCCGGATGCGGTTGTGCTCGATCTCTGCTGCGGGACGGGCGATCTGGCGTTTGCGCTGCAGCGCAATGGCAAATCGCGAATCACGGGAGCAGATTTCTCGCATCCCATGCTGGTGCGCGCGCGCGAAAAATCGGCGGCAGCGAACGGAACCGCGCCAATACCATTCCTGGAAGCCGATGCGTTGCGCCTGCCATTCGCGGACAGATCATTCGATCTGGTGACGACGGCATTCGGCTTTCGAAACTTGGCGAATTACGAGGACGGTTTACGAGAGATTTCTCGCGTCCTCAAACCGGGAGCAACTCTTGCCATCCTGGAGTTCGCCGATCCTGCCCGGGGATTTTGGGGCGATGCGTATCGTTTTTACACCAGAATCGTATTGCCCAAGATCGGCGGATGGATTTCCGGCGATGCCGAAGCGTACAGCTACCTGCCACGATCCGTGGGGCGCTTCTTCCGGCCGGAGGAACTGGCGACCGTGTTGAAGAAAGTGGGCTATATCCAAGTGCGCTACCACTTGATGACATTTGGCTCCGTGGCCCTGCACCTTGCGGTTCGCCCGTAGAACCGGCGATTGCGCTATTATTCACCGCCATGGATGGCGTTCACGTTTTTTCCGCGAAGATCTACAAGGTGGGAATCATTCGTTTTGTGGACGTGCCCGCGGATGTGTCGCGAGCCGTCGGCGAAGGCGCTGCCAGGGTGGCGGTTAGGGGCGAAGTGGAGCGCGTGCCGGTGCGCACGACGCTGGTTTCGCGAGGCAAATGCCTCTACCGCATGGCGATTCATGGCGACATTCGAAAGAGGTTGCGCGTGGATGCGGGCGCCGTGGTGGAGATTGCCATCGAGCGCGACGAAGACTCGCGAGAACCAATGCTGCCGCCCGCGCTGGCGCTTGCTTTGCGCAACTCTCCCAAAGCGCAAGCCGCCTATCGCGGAGTGACGACGGCCTTCCGCAGGCAGATCGTGCGATATGTTACGTCCGTCAAACAACAAACCACGCTCGAACGGCGCGCCGCCAAGTTGGTGCGGTTGCTGGAGCAGCACAAGTTCACCGCCACGAGACCAAAACGCCGCCGCAAAACGACCAGCGAGTAGCCGGCGAGATGCCGGCTTGCCGACAGGCAAACCCTACCGGAGGCAGTCGCAGATACAGGGAAGCCGCGAAGGAAGAGGAATTCCTCGCTCCGAAGACTCCGCTCGGAATGACGAGCTTCTGTTTGTTTCGAGTGCCCCCCGGGGGCGGCCGAAATGTGTGCATTTTATTAATGGCTGGTACGGAGCGTTATATTGTGCAAGGCCTATGCAGCCTGTAGTCTCACCGGAGATGGCAGGGTCGTACCGAGGGAGACTCCGGCAATGAACGACGCAATGATCACGGACAACAGATTGGCGCAGGCCGCCAAAACGGAGCTGAAGGGACGTATCCGGCGGATTCGCCTGGAAGACGCGCTGGTGGAACTCGCGTGCGGTTTGTGCCTGGAAGAAGTGCCGATCGAGATGGCTTTGCAGAAGATTCAAGATAAAGCGCTGGAGCGGATGGTTCCGCTGCTTGATACCAAGATTCTGGGAAACGCAGAAGCGGTTCAAGGATGCCTGGAGCTGGTCGCAGAAGAATCGGAACGCGTGGCCTGGAAGGCTCTGCAAAAAGGCACAGAGATGATGGAAGAAGGTCTGGCGATCCTGGAGGATGGTGGGCTTGAATTGCCAGAAGGCGGCTACCTGAATTAGTTTAACGTCGTTCGGATAACCGAACGCCGCAACGAAAAGAACAAGCAGGTCCCTCGCTTCGCAAGACTTCGCCCGGGACAACAAATCGGCGAGTGCCGAGACGCTTGTTGCAACGAGTTCCGGGAAAAAAGAGAACCCAAAAACCAACACGCAACACCGGCTCTTCGTGGCTCAGGCAAGCGCGTCGGCACCCGCAAACCGGATATTTGCCAAGAACCGTAGATCGCGCGGACATGGGGCGCAGCAATGCTGCGCTTCTACGAAGAGGAATGGTGCATGGCTATAGGCGCTTGATGACGATCGCCGTGAGGTCGTCTTTTTGGGAAGTGCCGCCCGCAAAATGCAACACATCCTCATAGAGAGAAGAAATAATTGCGGCCGCGGATTGATCGCGGTTGGTGCGAACGCTGTTTTCAAGGCGTTCGCTACCAAACTGTTCTTCGGCGACATTCTCCCACTCGAAAAACCCGTCGGTCGCAAGTACCAAAAGGTCGCCACTCTCAAAGGGCAGAATTTGCGGTGGATCGGACAGCAATTCCGCGGAAATGCCCAGCGGCGGCCCGTGTGCCTCCATTTTGTCGAAGCGATCTTGGCGCAGCCAGTAGAGAAACAGCGGGGCGTGACCCGCCGAAAGAAGTTCGACCTGGGCGTTCCTGGATCCTAAAATCGCCGCGACAAAAGTCACAAAGCGACCCGCCCCTACATCCCCGGCGATCGCGGAATTGATTCGCTCCATGGATTTCAGGAAATCCTGGTGTTGTCCGAATGTCGCACGCGAATAGGCACGGCAAACCGCCGCGAGAAGCGCTGGACCAATCCCGTGGCCGGTGACGTCGGCCAGCGCAACGACGATGCGGCCATCCGGTAGCGCTTGCCAGTCGTAGTAGTCGCCGCCGGTCTGGTCCGCGGGCTTGTTCCACGCGGCGATATCGAACCCCGCCACTTGCGGCATGGACTTTGGTAGAAGAGATTGCTGAATCGATCGCGCGACATCCAGGTCGTGCTGCAGGTGTTCCACCTCCCGCCGAGTTTCCGCCTCGCGCAACGCGGCTTCCACCTGGCTCCGGATTTCCCTGGCGACGAGGGCGGCAGCAAGACCGGACAGAATCAGAAAAACGGCGTAGGTGGTAACGGTTTTTTCGGGGGCGAAGAGCGAGGCTCGAGCCAGGGTCAAACGCAAGCTCCAGCCGTGATACATAGCCGCGAGAATGTAGGTCACGGTGGAAGCAAAGCCGCACAGAATGCTGACGGCGGGATTCAAGCGCAGGGTCGAAAGCGTAATCAAAACGAAATAGAGCAGGAACGCGGGACTGATAAGAGGCCGATATTCCGGCGGAATGATCGGACTGGATACGAAGGCGATTAGCACCGCGGGCAAGAGCGTCTCGACAAGGATGTTTGCCATCCAGAAGGGTTGAGACATCTGCCCGCGGGCCTTCATCGCCAAACGAATGGCGCGCAGAACAAGCAGTTCCAGGCCTGCAAAGATCGTCGCCGCCAGAATCAGCCAGAAAAAGGTCCTCGCATTTTCGTCGTTCCAAGCGATCAGAGTGCGAATCAGACGGAGAAACAGCCCAACGCCGACGGCAATGAACAGAATGAAAATGCGCAGGCGCTCGCTTTTCAGCAGCGCCAGACGAAATGCCAGCGATTCACCGTGCAGCTGACTCATGACCTGACCTTAAAGAGACGCACAAATAGCTATCGAGCGTTGAGGCGGAAGGGCGGCGGTTCGCGATGAGGATACGAAGGAGCGCGGTGCAATATCAAGATAAAAGCGGAAGAGAAGCGGTCAGCGAGCCCAACCGGAGTCGCCGCCCGCTTTGCGCAGGTCGTCTTCCAGGTCGCTGAGCTGCTGTTTCAGCATTTCGATCTCTTTTTTCTTGGCGTCGATTTTGGAAGTCTTGTCGTTGATGTCGGAGCGGTCGTGCTGCTGCATTAAAGCCTTTTGCGGATCGTTGTAGTACTGCACCTGGTCCTTGTCGAGTTCGCGCTGCATGACGTCCAGTTCTTTCTCGGAAGTGGCCAGCTTGTCGTGCAGGGCGCCGAAGCGTTTGCGCCAGTAGGCTTCGGACTTCGGGTCATTATCCGCGGACTTATCATCGGCCGAGGCGGCCGGGCCCTGTTCGGCGGGTTTGCTAACCGCGGAATCCGCAGCAGTAGCGGCGCTTTTCGGAGAGGGAATGTCGTCGTTGGTGATGACCTTTTTCGGCGCGGGCGCGTTTTTCTGTTGTTCACGCGATTTGCGGGCCGCGGCGGCCACGTCGTCGGAGCTTTGGTCCTGCGCGGCGATACCAATCGCGCTTAGGCCGAGAATCGCAGCGAGCGCGACAAAGCGAATAAGGGTTGTAAGGCGCATGGCACTGACCTCCACTGGAGCGAGCGAGCCCTTGGGTGAACGAGGCGCCAGGCACAAGCTCGCCGGTCACTTGCTATTCGATACTCTATTTTACTCCTGAACGAGAGCGAGCGGCGAAGGAAGCTCTTAAGGGTTAACGGAGGCAAAATCAGGGCCGAAAACTGGGAGAAATCGGGAATCCGACCCACGGCAAGGCATACACAACCAGCAGCGCCGCGATGCCGAGAAACGATCCAAGCGGGAGCTGGTATTCGGCGGCCAGAGTCCAGCGCAATTTGGTGAGGCTTCCGAGGCCCCGACGGTGCGCCCGTTCGGCAAGATTGCGTCGCCATCCGAATGTGAAAAGTAAAGAGACCATCCCGATACCAACAAGACTTCCGAGAAGAGTGCCGATGAGGATGGTGACAAATGCGCCACGCACACCGAGGAAAGCGCCCACCATAGCCATCATTTTGACATCGCCCATGCCCATTCCTTCGCGCTTGCGAACCAGCCTATATAGTGTGGCCGCTCCAAGCAGCACGAGGCTGCCGAAAGTCGCGCCGAGCAGAGCCTCCAGAACACCGACCACCATCGGGGGAATGACGCGACCGTGAATCCAACCGTCGATAAATCCGCCGGGTGGAACGCGCGTGGCGAACGCAAGAGCGAGGCCAAAGCCAAACCAGTTCACCGCGTCCGGCAGGAGGCGCGCGACGATGTCGGTTACGATCAGGATAATGAGAAGGCAAGCGAAAATCAGAAACTTGAACGCAGGCAGGGTGATGCCATAGTTGTAGTACGTCAGGACAAACAAGGCGCCGGTGAGGAATTCGACGATGGGATACATCGGTGAGATTGGAAGGTGGCAATTGCGACATTTGCCGCGCAGCAGAAACCAACTTAGAACCGGGATATTGTCGTAGGGCCGAATGGGTTTCTCGCAGCGCGGGCAATGGGATCCGGGGGTAATGATAGAGAGGCCTTCTGGAATGCGCGCAATACAAACATTCAGGAAACTGCCGATCACGATGCCAAAGAGAAAAAAGAAGAAAGGAATCACAGTTTCGACTGTGCCACAGGCGTAGCGATGCCTCAATCGACGGAGCATCCCGACGTGTCGGATGCCTAACGGGAAGCAGTGGCGTTGGCGTCTGGCTGGGGACTGACACCTTGGGCAGCGCCACATTGCTGCATTCGTTGATCTTGGCTCTCTGCCTTGGTTTCCGCTCAGCAGCGGTCGGCCTCCCTTGGTTCCTCAGGGCGAGCAGAAGGGCCGCCTTGCATCGGCCGTTGTCGGCCAATTTGGCCTGTGGCAAGCCGAAAATACTGCGAGGGACGCGAGCATGGTGTGCCGCCCGCTGCGTTACACTGAACTTCTCATGGCAATGACCGCTTACGAGCATTGGATTCGCCGGTACGAACACCGGCGATGGACCACGGACGACAACCGCATGGTGCGCTCGTTCGATTGGGGATTGGAGCACATCGGCGGAAGGCCGGGCGTGGATGATCCACGGCAGTACATTGCCGAATACGCGAGTGAAGCCATCGCCCGCAGCGACGATTGGTACTCGCTGGCGGGTGTTCACGACTACCGGTTAGACAGCAACAATGTTCTGACCTTCACGAGTCCTGTGGAATCACCTTGGGCAGAGAACAATATCGTCTACGCGCAATTTTTCCCTGCAAGGAAAGCTGGACCTGCGGTGCTCGTGCTGCCGAACTGGAATGCCAAATGGCATGGGCAGGTGTCCCTGTGCCGGTGGCTACAACGCATCGGCATCAGCGCGATGAAAATGAGCCTGCCGTACCACGACCGGCGCATGGCAAACGGCCACGAGCGCGCAGACCAGTTGGTGGGGACGAATATCGGGCTGACGCTGGTTGCTAATCGACAGGCGGTGCAGGACGCGCGCGCGTGTCTGGGGTGGCTCGAATCGCAGGGCTACGACCGGCTCGGGATTCTCGGGACAAGTATTGGTTCGTCGGTCGGGTACATCACTCTGGTGCATGACGCGCGGGTGCGTGCCGGCGGGTTTTTTCATGTATCGACATACTTCGCGGATGTGGTCAGCCAGGGCATGACCACAAATCATGTGTGGGAGGCGTTGCGGCACGAGGTGACGCTGGAGGAATTGCGGCGTTACTGGGCGCCGATCAGCCCCATGCCTTACGTGGAGCGCGGGATGGGAGCAAAGCGAGACACGTTTATGGTCTACGGCAAGTATGATCCGACGTTCTTGCCGGAATTGACGGAGCAAATGCTGCGCGCACTGCACCGCCACGGCGCGGAGCCGCGCACCATGGAGCTGCCCGTGGGGCACTATTCGCTGGAGCTGCCGCCTTTCAGTTACATCGCCGGATACAGCATGTTCATGTACTTCCTGGAGGCTTTGGGATGACCACACACTCTGAAGAGGAAACCGCCACGGTGCGAGCTCACTTGCCATCGATTGCGGAAATTGAATCCGCCAAGGAATCGGTTTACACGATCATGCCGCCGACCCCGCAGTATTGTTGGCCTTTATTGTGCGAACGGCTGGGAACGGAAGTTTGGGTGAAACATGAGAACCAGACTCCGACAGGAGCGTTCAAGGCAAGAACCGCGGTTGTCTATGTCGAGGAGCTGATGAAGCGTGAGCCGGCAACGCGTGGTCTGATCGCCGCCACGCGGGGGAATCACGGGCAGTCCGTGGCGCTTGCCGCGAAGCGATTTGGTTTGCCGGCAACGATCCTCGTGCCTCACGGCAACAGCCGCGAAAAGAACGCCGCGATGCGCGCGCAGGGCGCGATGCTGGTCGAATTCGGCGACGACTATCAATCCGCGCGAGAGAAGGCCATGGCGATGGCGGAGAAGCAGGGTCTGCACATGGTGCAGCCGTATCACTACGACATTGTTCGGGGAGTCGCGACTTATTGGTTCGAGCTGTTTACGTCTGTGAAGGATATCGATGTGGCGTATGTGCCGATTGGGATGGGCTCGGGAATCTGCGCTGCTATTGCCGTTAGAAACGGGCTGGGGCTGAAGGCGAAATTAGTCGGCGTTGTCTCGGCGCTGGCTCCCACTTACGCTTTGTCGTTTGAACAAGGCAAGGTGGTGGAGGCGCCCGCGACCACCAAAGCGGCCGACGGGCTGGGCTGCCGCCGCGCCGATGAAGAGGCGCTCGCGATTCTACGAGAAAATGTTGATCACATAATTCGCGTGAATGATGAAGAGGTTGAAGAATCCATGCGGCACATGTTCAGCGACACGCACAATGTTGTGGAGGGCGCAGGCGCCGCAGGGTTGGCTGGGGCTTTGAAAGAAAAGGAGCAACTGCGCGGCAAGAGAGTTGCCCTGGTGGCCAGTGGAGCGAATGTGGACCGTGAGGTATTCGCGCGAGTTCTCCAAGGCAGCGCCGCCGAGACCGCGATCAGTGCAAGATCTTAGCAATGTCGCCGCTCGCGATGAGCTTCGCCACGGAATTGACATCCGGCGCCAATGGGCGGTCGGCATCGACCTGGGGAGACAAGACGCGAACCGCGGCTTGAGCCTTCTTCGCGAGAGCGCCGGTCTGTAGCGGAGCGAGCAAATCGATCCCTTGGCAAGCAGAGAGCAGTTCGATCGCGAGAATATGGCGGAGATTGTCGAGCATGCGTGCGAGGCGGCGCGCGCCGCTCATGCCCATCGAGACGTAATCTTCCTGATTACCCGAAGTGGAAATCGAGTCGACAGAATGAGGCGTGGCTAAAGCGCGGTTTTCGCTGGTCAGAGCGGCGGCGGTGACCTGCACGATCATGAATCCGGAATTCAGGCCGGGTTCGGGCGTGAGAAACGCAGGGAGCATGCTCGTAAGCGGATTGGTCATCTGCTCGATGCGGCGCTCGGAGATGCCGCTTAGCGTAGCGAGCGCGATGGCCACTTGGTCGGCTGCCATGGCCAGCGGCTGGCCATGGAAATTGCCGCCGCTGATGATGTCGCCCCCGCCGCCTTCCTTCACGAATACAAGAGGATTGTCCGTAGCGCTATTTAGCTCGACGAGTGCTGTCTCCCGAGCCTGCAATAGAGCGTCACGAACCGCGCCATGGACTTGCGGTGTGCAGCGGAGGCTATACGCATCTTGTACTCGCGTGTCTTTTTCCGGGGCACGATGCGATTCGCGAATCTGGCTGCCGTCATTCAGATGCGCGAGGTTACGCGCGGTGGTCGCCGCGCCGGAATACGCGCGGGCATGCATGATGCGCGCGTCGAAAGCGCCAGGGCTGCCGCGAAGCGCGTCGAGGGAGAGCGCCGCGGAAACATCAGCGGTATCGGCAAGCATCTCGGCTTCGCGGAGCGCGAAGCTGAGCAGCGAGAGCATTCCTTGAGTGCCGTTGAGTAGCGACAGCCCTTCCTTGGCTTCGAGAGTTACGGGACTGATGAGCGCCCGCTTGAGGGCATCGCCACCGGTGAGCTTTTCATCCCTGTACAAGGCTTCGCCTTCGCCGATCACCACCTGCGCGAGATGCGCAAGCGGCGCGAGGTCGCCGGAGGCGCCGACCGAACCCTGTGAAGGAATGACAGGATGGACCTCGTTGTTCAGCATCTCGCAGAGCGTTTCCACAATGACCGGCCGCACGCCGCTGAGACCCTTGGCGAGCGCATTGGCGCGGAGAAGGATCATGCCGCGAGTCTCGCTCTCTGAAAGTGGCGCGCCGACGCCGCAGGCGTGAGAACGGACTAAATTGACCTGGAGTTGCCGGACTTGTTCCGCGGAAATGCGCACGCTAGCCAGTTTGCCGAAGCCGGTGTTGATGCCGTAGGCGGTTTGTCCTTCTTTAAGGAGTTTGTCGACGACCGCGCGGGAGGCGTTCATTCGAGCGACGGCATCAGAGGAAAGCGAGACACTTTCGTGTTGCAGAGCGACGGCATAAAGTTGGTCGAATGTAAGGTCATTGCCGGTCAGGGCGACGCTCATTCCGCGCTCCGATCGGGAAGCGCGGCGGCAATGGCCAGAAAGGCGAGCTTATATTTCTCTGGGAAATGGGTGACGCGGCCGTTCCGCCGGCAAGAAACATGGGTGGTATCGCCGGTTGCCAAAAGCTTTTGATCGTCTTGCCGGATCAGCTCGTAACCGAATTTCAAGACGCGATTCTTCGCCTCCAGAATTCGCGTGCGCACAATGATGACTTCGTCGTAGCGCGCGGGCTGATGATAGCGGCAGTGCACGTCGGCCACGACGAGGTAGCAATCGTCCTCAATTTCCATCCGTTTATAGTCGAAGCCGAGGGAACGCATGATCTCCACGCGGCCGACTTCAAACCAGATCAGATAATTTGAATGATAGACCACACCCATCTGGTCGGTTTCGGAGTAGCGCACACGTACCGTCACGTCGTGATAGTCAATCATGGTTCTTAGTATGCCGGAAGTTGTGCCGAGGTGAAAATCAACACCCGCCGTTCCCATGGATGTGGACCCATAACAACCTTTGTTGGAAATAGCGGTTGAGATACTCTCTCCTGCTGGAGGATTTGTGAAGATCGTCCTGCGGGGCATGGCCTGTGGCATTGGTTTTTTGTTTTCTGCTTCTGGCGCTGCGTGCTCACGAATTGCCACATAGCAAAATAGAAAACGGAACAGGACAGCTGATCGTGAACGGACAGCCTTTCTGATTCGCGGAGGGGAACTGGCAATTCTTCAGCGGGGACCGCGGCGCAGGCCGATCTCATTTTTGGCAAACTGGCGGGCATGCACGTGAACACGATCCTGATGCCCGTCGCCTGGCTGCAGGTCGAACCGAAAGAAGTCGGGTCGGAGAATTTGGATTTTCCAGGCTCAATGCTTCTGAGCTTCATCGTGCCAGATGGGCTTGCGCTTTTCAAGGAATGCGGCGAGGCCTTCTTTGAAGTCCGGCGTGCAGCGGACACGGGCGCTCTCGAGTACGGCGCGCTCGAGGTCATGATCGACGCTGGCAGCGGCTGCGGAGACGAGTAGATGTTTGGCTCGGGTGATGCTGCTGGGGCTGGCGGCTAGAATGGTTTCCGCAAGTTCTTGCGCCCTTGCCATCAGCTTCTCTGCTGGCACGATTTCGTTGACTAGACCCAGGTCCTTGGCCTCCTCTGCTTCGACGAGGCGGCCAGTCAATAACAGATCGCGGGCGCGCTTCTCACCGACTTGCCGGGTAAGAAAAACCGAAACGATCGCCGGCAAGAATCCGATTTTTACTTCGGTGTAGCCGAATTTCGCTTCCGGAACAGCAAGCGTAAAGTCGCAGAGCGTGGCGATGCCGCACCCTCCCGCCAGGGCATGCCCGTTCACGGCGGCGATGAGTGGCCGCGAGTAGCTCCAGATTTTGCGGAACATTTTGGCAATGCGCCTGGAGTCGTCCTGATTTTCGGCTGCGGACTGCTGTCCGATGGCCTGCAAATAATCCAGGTCGATTCCGGCACAAAACGCTTTGCCTGCGCCGGTGAGAATCACGACTCGCGTGTGGGTCTTTTCGATTTCGTCGAGCGCCGCGTGCAGTTCGGCGATCATCTGGATCGAGATGGCGTTGCGCTTCTCCGGCCGGTTGAGTGTGATCGTGGAAAGATGGCCGTCAGTTTCGAAGTGAAGCGATCCAAATTTCATCTACAAGCCTCCTTAACCGGCAACGGCACCGTGCGCATATTTCGTACGGATCTCGTTGGTCATTTCGATTACTTTAGCTAGTTTAGCGCCGTCGATTCCGGGTTGCTGACCGGCGCTGACCAGCGCCGCAAGGACGCTCTCGGTCGCGATGTTGCCGACAAGGTCGTCACCGGCAAAGGGGCAGCCGCCTAGGCCGGTCAGCGCCGAATCAAACCGCCGGCAACCCGCCTGGTAAGCGGCCAAAACCTTGGCTTCTGCACTTTCCGGGCGCGAGTGCAAGTGGACGCCAAGCTCGATGCCCGCGACGTGATTTTTGACTTTCGAATACAGATCGTGCACGAGTTCCGGGGTGGCCGTGCCCACTGTGTCTGCAAGAGAAACGGTATTGACACGAATATCCTTGAGCCAGTCGAGCGTGTCCTGAACGATTTCCGGACCCCAAGGCTCGTCGTAGGGATTGCCGAAGGCCATGGAGATATAGATGACCAAGGCTTTGTTCGTGGATTTGGTCTCGCGTTTGAGAGTCTCGACAAGCTGGCGCGATTCGGCACGACTCATGTTGGCGTTGGCACGGCGGAAGTAGGCCGAGATGGAATAAGGATAGCCGATAGTCGAAACGCCTGGCGTGGCGAGAGCGCGTTCGAACCCTTTTTCATTGACGACGATGCCAATGATTTCCGGAAGAGTGGCACCGTCGGGAAGGGAAGAGAGTAGCCCGGCCATCACTTCTTCGCTGTCAGCCATTTGCTTCACGTGCTTGGGAGAAACGAAGCTGACGGCATCGATGTGGCGAAAGCCGGTGGCGATAAGTTCATTGAGATATGCGACCTTGGTTTCAGTGGGGATAAGATCGGCCAGGCCTTGCCAGGCATCTCTCGGACATTCTATGAGCTTGATTTGGTCCATGGAGTTTCGAGGCGTCAGGTTTGCAGTACTCCCGTCTTGAATTCGCGAATTTCGCTGTTTAAAGCTGCGGCATTGAGAGCCCAGATCAGCGCGTCGCGTGTCTGTGCCGGGTCTATGATCGTATCGAGCCACAAGCGCGCGGCGGCGTAGCGAGGGTCGGTCTGGTGTTCGTAGGTGGCTTTGATGGAATCCAGCAGTTCTCTCTTGGCCTTTTCGTCGAGCTTTTTTCCTTCACGCTCGAGTTGCTTGAATTTGATTTCGGCGAGCGTGTTCGCCGCCGCATCTCCGCTCATCACTGCGAATTTCGCCGTTGGCCAGGCGAACATAAAACGGGGATCATAGGCTTTGCCGCACATCGCGTAATTACCCGCGCCGAAACTGCCGCCGAGAATCACGGAAATTTTGGGCACAACACTGTTGGCTACCGCGTTCACCATTTTGGCGCCGGCGCGGATGATGCCGCTCCATTCGGCGTCCTTGCCAACCATGAAGCCGTTCACGTCATGAAGAAAAACCAGTGGGATGCGGTTCTGGTTGCAATCGAGAATGAAACGCGCGGCCTTTTCGGCAGACTCGGTGTAAATCACGCCGCCAAATTCGATACGCTTTTGATCCGAGTGGGGAGCGTGCGTCTGCACATGTTTTTTCTGGTTTGCGACGATGCCGACAGCCCATCCTCCGATGCGCGCGTAGCCACAAAGAAGCGTTTCTCCATATTCGATGCGGTATTCCTCGAACGCACTGCCGTCGACGATGCGCGCGATGATTTCGCGCATGTCGTACTGTTTGCCGGGATCGCCGGAAAAAATGCCATAAAGCTCGCCTGCGGGATAGAGCGGCTCCGCAAGTCGCGTGTGGTTGAAAATCGGCGGATTCGGGGCGCCCATTTTATCAGCCAGCGCGCGAATGCGTTTCAGGCAGGTTTCGTCATCCGGCTCGCGAAAATCCACGGTGCCGCTGATCTGCGCATGCATTTTGGCGCCGCCTAGCTCTTCCGCCGAGGTTTTCTGGCCAATGGCAGCTTGCACCAGCGCGGGCCCGGCGAGGAAAAGGCCGGAGCCTTCGGTCATCAGGATGTGATCGCACATCACCGGGAGATACGCGCCGCCCGCCACACACATTCCCATGATTGCGGTGATCTGCGGTATTCCCATGGCGCTCATGACGGCATTGTTGCGGAAGACGCGGCCGAAGTCGTCGGTATCAGGGAAAACATCTTCTTGTAGAGGAAGAAACACGCCCGCGGAATCGACGAGATAAATCGTGGGAATGCGGTTGTCGATGGCGATGTTTTGTGCGCGGATTACCTTTTTTGCGGTCATGGGAAAGAACGCCCCGGCTTTCACGGTGGCGTCGTTGGCGATGATCATGAACATGCGGCCAGCGACCCGGCCCAGGCCTGTGATGGTTCCAGCAGCGGGAGCGCCACCCCATTCCTCGTACATTTCATAAGCGGCATAAATGCCCAACTCGAAGAAATGGGTTCCCGGGTCGATCAGTCTCGCGATGCGTTCGCGTGCTGTGAGCCGGTTTTTCTTGTGCTGTGATTCGATGGCCTTCGGGCCGCCGCCTTCGCGAATCTTTTCCTCCTCGTTCTTGAGTAGAGTGAGGAGTTCGACCATTTGGTGGGCGTTTTTTTCGAATTGCGGAGACTTGGAATTGATCGAGGATTTCAGAGTCGACACGCGAAGACCTCGTCGCACGAAATGATGACAAGGAAGTATACGAAGCAACACCGGCAAGAAGCAAAACGGATTGACCGCCATTGTCCTTGCCAGACACAAGATGGAAATATGGAGGAATGCGATAGACTCGCAGCATGGAAAATGTGCTCCTCGATGTGGAACTCGCGCGCGAGATCGAATTGGCGGAAGCCGAAGCGGCTGTAGGTTGTGCGAAACAGATGATAGCGATGCAGTCTGGCTCGCAGGGCGCGGTGGAAGGCATTGCCGGCGGTTACGCGGTGTACTGCGGCGCCGGCAATCCTGTGACGCAGGCAGTGGGTCTCGGTTTGCACGGCCCGGTGAGCGCGGAGGAGTTCGATAAGTTGGAGTTGTTCTATTTCCGCCGCAAGGAACCTGTGCGTGTAGAAACGTGTCCCTTGGCCGACGCTACGCTGTTTGAGCTATACAAGGCCCGCGGTTACTACGTCAGCGAGTTTTCCAATGTAATGGTGCGTCCCATCGTAGATGGCGCCAGTCCGCCTCTTCCGGCCGGGCTCGATATTCGTCTGGCGAACGCGGATGAACTGGATCTGTGGGTGATGACCGTCGCGCAAGGCTTTGCCGAGAATTATCCGGTCACACACGAACTGTTGAGTGTAATGAAGATGTTCGCGATGGGGAAAAACACGGAGTGCTACGTAGCGCGTATTGACGGTCGAGTGGTGGGTGGAGCTACGCTGGCGATTCGTGGAAGAATCGCCGGTTTGTTTGGCGCAAGCACTCTGCCGGACTATCGCAAACGGGGTGTGCAGACCGCGCTGTTGCATGTACGTCTGCAAAGAGCAGCGGAAACGGGATGCACGCTGGCCATGAGCCTGGCGCAGCCGGGCAGCAACTCGCAACGCAACATCACGCGGCTCGGGTTCCATACGCTGTATACGCGGGTGAAGTTCGAGCGGGCATGTGCCTAGTCAATGAGCCGTCGCGAGGCGCTTGTGAATGAACTCGACGATGTCCTGTGTGGACGTGCCGGGGAGGAAAATTTCAGAGATACCAGCTTGCTTCAGGGCGGGAATGTCGGCTTCGGGGATGATGCCGCCAACAAGAACGGTAACGTCGTTCATGCCTTTTTCATGGAGCAGTTTCATGAGCTGCGGACAGAGCGTGTTGTGCGCGCCGGAGAGAATCGATAAGCCGATGACGTCCACGTCTTCTTGCGCGGCGGCGGAAGCAATCATTTCCGGCGTCTGACGGAGACCGGTGTAAATTACTTCCATGCCGGCGTCACGCAGCGCCCGGGCAATGACCTTGGCTCCCCGGTCGTGACCGTCCAACCCCGGCTTAGCAATCAGCACTCGAATCTTCTTTTCGCTCATTCTCTCTCTGTGCTCCGCTCTCTCTCTGCGAGCTCTGTGTTATATGTTTCCTCGTACTCTCCCTTTCTATGTCAGTTGCAGAATGAACCCGAGCCATCATCGGCGCTGCCATAGAGGGAAAGAGCAAGAAAGCAGGACTTACGTGACGGCGACTTCTTCGTAGGCGCCGAAGACGGCGCGCATGGCTTCGCAGATTTCGCCGAGAGTGGCGTAGGCTTTCACTGCGTCATAGATCAACGGCATGAGGTTTTCTTTTCCCTCGGCCGCTTTGCGGAGAGCTTGCAGGCGACGCTCCACTTCCGCGGAGGAGCGCTCGGCGCGCAGTTTGGAAAGACGGGCCGCCTGGCGGCGCGCGACGGTTTCGTCGATCTGAAGGAGTTCGATCGGTTTTTCGGGCGTGACGTATTCGTTTACGCCGACGATGATTTTCTCTTTTTTGTCCACAGCCATCTGATAGCAATAGCTCGCTTCGGCGATTTCGCGCTGCGGGTAGCTCTTCTCGATCGCCGCGACCATGCCGCCCATTGCGTCGATGCGGCGGATGTAATCCGAAGCGCCTTGCTCGACTTCGTTGGTCAAAGCTTCAACAAAATAAGAGCCGCCGAGGGGATCGACGGTGTTGGTCACGCCGGTTTCGTGCGCGATGATTTGCTGGGTGCGCAACGCGACGGTAGCCGCGAATTCCGTAGGCAATGCCCAGGCCTCATCGAGAGAATTCGTGTGCAGCGATTGCGTGCCGCCCATCACTCCGGCCAGAGCTTGAATGGCGGTACGGACGACGTTGTTTATCGGCTGCTGCGCGGTCAGCGAGCATCCCGCCGTCTGGGTATGGAAGCGTAGCGCCCACGAGCGAGGACTCGCCGCCTGGTAGCGCTCGGTCATGGCTTTGTACCAGATGCGGCGAGCGGCGCGGTATTTAGCGATTTCCTCGAAGAAATCGTTGTGCGCGTTGAAAAAAAACGAAAGCTGCGGCGCGAACTCGTCCACCGGCAGTCCGCGTCGCATGGCCCATTCGACATATTCCATACCATCGCGAAGCGTGAACGCCAATTCCTGAATCGCGGTCGAGCCGGCTTCGCGAATATGATAACCGCTGATGGAGATCACATTGAATTTCGGGGTGTGCTTCATGCCGAATTCAAAGGTGTCAATCACCAGGCGCATGGAGGGTTCGGGCGGATAGATATATTCCTTCTGCGCGATGTATTCCTTGAGGATGTCGTTTTGAAGCGTTCCCGAGATTGTCTTCCAATCCGCGCCTTGCTTTTCGGCCACCGCGAGGTACATGGCCCAAATCACCGCCGCGGGCGAATTGATAGTCATGGAAGTGGTGACGTCGGCGAGCGGAATCTGGTCGAAAAGAACTTCCATATCCGCCAGCGAACTGATCGCTACGCCGCATTTACCAACTTCGCCTTCGGAGAGTTCGTGATCGGAGTCGTAGCCCATCAACGTGGGAAGGTCGAACGCGGTGGAGAGACCGGTCTGGCCGTGCGCGAGCAAATAGCGAAAGCGCTGATTGGTGTCTTCTGCTGTGCCGAAACCCGCGAATTGCCGCATGGTCCAGAGGCGCGTGCGATACATCGTGGGGTGAATGCCGCGGGTATAGGGCGGTTCGCCGGGGAAACCGAGATCGCGCCGGGCATCCCAATTCGGAAAGTCGGCGCCAGTATAGAGCCGCCGGATGGGATAGCTGGAGGTGGTGGTGAATTCCTTCTGGCGCTCGGGGTTTTTCTTCAGCGTGGGTTCGAGGATCTTTTTCTCCCAATCTTGCTCGGCGTCTGAAGGTTTGCGGGAGCCACCGCGGTTGTTCTTCATATCCGACGATTCACTCATTGCATGGCGCTCCGGCAGCGTGAGACTGCGTCATTACGGGGACAGAAAATAACGAGTCCGATATGGACCTTCACGAAAACTAATGCTATGCGAAAGCTCTGTGAGGGGCAAGCGAGCCTCGTATGAAACCAGGGTGGACACCCATAGGAGTCACCCAGGGTGGTTTTCGAAGGGCCAGGCTACCACGGACAACAGGTTTTCTAGCTGCCGTCGAGATGAATATTTTATTGTTGAGCGCGGGTTAGCGCTGGCCGGGAACGCCAGCCTTTTCCAGGGCCTTGAAAAGGTCAGCGGTTCCGATGACCTGGCCATTCTCGGTACCCGGGATTAGCGGATCTTTCTCGATGGTGCCTTGGTTGTTGGCGATGGTCACATTGTTGACTTCCAGGGTGCGGCCGAGCGCCCGCTCGTAGTTGGCCTTGGCTTCGGCCAGATTCGCCAACGCTCGCAGTTCCGTGCCCTGCGCGCTGATCAAGTCGCGCTGGGTGAGGATGACGTTGTACACCGTGGAAGCACCGAGCTGATATTTCTTCTGCTCGGCGTCGAAGGTCTGCTGCTGCAGTTCGCGTGCCTTGCTCGCTGCCTGCACTTGGGCACGGCCCTGCTCCACGGCGATAGTGGTATTGCGTACATCGAGCAAAACCGTGTTCTTCGTCTGCTGCACTTCTGCTTCGAATTGGCGTTGCACCAATTGGGCATGGATGTTGTCGGCTTGGTTGGCGCGATTGCGTAGAGGAAGGCTGAAGGTGACCTGGCCCGAATAAACGGGGAAATTGTTGTGGAAGATCTGCGATTGAGCCGTGGAGAAACCATCCCTAAAGGTGCCGATCGTCGGGGAGACCGTTTCTGGAAGGTAGAAACCCGGAATGGGAGTACCACCCGCGTCAACGATTGGAGAACCCGCGATGGTGGTCGAAGTGCCACTGATCAAGGAATTGCCGGCAAGGCCGTTGGAGGTATATTGCAAGCCCAACGTCGCGGTTGGCAGAAGGGCATTTTTCGTGGCGCGGACGTCAGTTTGGGCACTCTTCAGGTTGTAAAACTGCTCCTGAAGGTCCGGCCGTTTCTGGAAGGCTTCCTTCACGGCTTCTTCGAACTTGACGGTTTCGACGGCTGCCGGAGTTTCCGGCTTATCGGTGGGAATGATTTCCACATCGAGCAAGTTCGACGCCATGGGGTCTTTCGAAATGTAGTTCTTGAGGACCAGTTCGTCCTGAAGCTGCGTGGTCTGCGCAACGATCAGGTTTTGCTGGTCAGTAGCGAGCTCGGATTCGGCACGGGTCACGTCCAACGGCGCCATCGTCCCGATCTCCAACTGCTTCTTGTTGTCGTTGTAAAGTTTCTCGGAAACCGTCACGGCTTGCTGTTCGACTTTGACGTTTTCGCGCGCGTAGACCAGTTCCCAATATGCGTTGATGGTATTCGTGACAGTGGTGATGGCCTGCAGAGCGAAGGCCAAACCAGTAATCTTGCGGTTATCTTCAGCGATGATGATGTTGCGGCGGTTGACGGTACGCCCGGCGCCTGCCAGGAGTTGTTGCTGAAGGCCGATCGATAAGGAAGACTGCACATACGGGTTGAAGAAGTTTGCCGCCGTGGAGGAAGCACGGGTATTGTTCCAGGCCACACTGAGGGAAGTGCCGGTGAGGAAGCTTTCATTGAAGGAAGTGTTGTAATAAGCGGCGTGCGAAAAGAGAGGTTGTGCTTTGGTCGTGCTGCCAGAGGCACCGAGACCCGAGATGAACGGGTTGGCGATCGGGGTGGTGGCATCGCTGAAGCCTATCACCTGGGTAACCGTCGGGTCATAAAACAGTTCCGGCAAGTTCGCCGTCGAGGCTACCGCAATACTGCCAAGCGAACCGTAGCTATAGCCGCCGGCCCTTGACTTCAGCACGCCGGTGTCGGCCATCCACGGGTTGTAGCGCTGCACCACGATATCCATGCTGTTTTCGAGCGCCAGGGCAATGGCATCCTGAAGGCTCAGAGGAAGCTTACCGTCGTGGATCAGTTGCTCCAGGCGTGGTGAGTTGGTGAGCACGCCAGGGTCGACATTGTGCACGAGATAGGGATTGAGGATGTTGGGGAACGCACTCGGCGGGCGAGAATAGTCGAATTTAGAAAGGCCCAGCGAAATCGGAACACCGCCTTGGGCTGCGGCATGTCCCTGAGCTGGGGACGACGGCTCCTGCGCGCGAACCGGGGCAAGCGGTGTGCCCGCCATGATCCCGACGAGAACGGCGGCAAGCAGGGGTCTAACAAACGGCTTCTTCATGGATGACCTCACTTCTAAATTGGAGAAATCTGGCGCGTATGCAGTGAATCCTGTAAATCCATGCTTCTTTATACTGTAAACGTTCGCGACCCCCAATTTGTTTCACAACGTTGGGGCAAGGTGGAAGCTCGATGAGTTGAATGAATACCGAACCGTATGAGCGGACCAGTTTAGCAAGGCAGCCGATCCTTGACAACGCAGGAACTGGCAGCTAATCTCCTGACGTTTCGACGTTTAGCGGGCTGAAACGGTTAGCTGGCAGAGCTACGAAGATGATGTTTTCGCGCGAAGAACTTCTGAGGCCCTTTGAGCTTGCCGGGGCCATCCGACACGGGCACTTTGAGCTGTCGAGCGGACGGCATAGCGACACGTATGTTCAATGCGCGCTGGTGCTGCAATACCCGCGTTTTGCGGAAAGGCTGGGTCAGGCCCTGGCGGAGCTGTTTTCCGATGCCCGGATTGATGTTGTGGTTTCGCCGGCCTTGGGAGGAGTAGTAATCGGCCAGGAGGTGGCGCGAGCCTTGCCGCTGCCAAAGGACCAGGTGGGCGGCGGAGTTCCTGCCCTATTCGTCGAGCGAGACGGCAGCGGCACGATGACGCTGCGCCGCGGGTTTACGATTAAGCCCGACCAGCATGTGTTGGTGGTGGAGGACGTGTGGACCACGGGCGGGTCGACCGAAGAGGCCATTCACGTGGTGCAGGAAGCCGGTGGACGGGTGGTTGCCGCAGGCGCTTTGATCGACCGCAGCGGTGGCACCATTGAGTTTCCTGTGGAATCCAATGCGTTGATTCAGTTGAAAATTGATAACTACGAGGCTGACGACTGCCCTCTTTGCCGGCAAGGGAGTCTGGCGATCAAGCCCGGCAGCCACTTTGTGCGCTCGGTTTCGTAATTGCGCGCGCGGGACTCCTGACTCCTTGCACGAATGCGATATTTCAAACTCACGATTGCCTACGACGGCACCGATTTTCACGGCTGGCAAATTCAGGCGAATAAACCAACGATTCAGGGTGAAATTGTTGCGGTGCTCCGGCGGCTCACGCAGGAAAACGTGCAGCTCCTCGGCGCGGGCCGCACCGACGCTGGCGTGCATGCGCTCGGGCAGGTGGGTAGTTTTCGCACGCAGTCCGCGCTCTCGGCTGGGGAATTTCAACGTGCGCTAAATGCGCTTTTACCGCCGTCCATCCGCATCGTCAACGCCGAGGAAAAAGGGCCGGATTTCAGCGCGCGATGGTCGGCGAAAGGCAAGGTGTACCGCTACCGGATTTATCGCCGGAAAGTGCTGCCACCTATGCTGTGGCGCTACGTGCTGCACTATCCGTTTCCGCTCGATGAAGAAGCGATGAAGGAGGCTGCGGCGCGCTTCGTCGGGATTCATGATTTCTCTTCGTTCGCGGCGTCGACAGGCTCCGAAGACGCCGACAAGGAACGAAATATGGAACGCGAGATTTTCTCCGCCGAGCTTACGCGTAGCGAAGACGGCGAGGAGCTGTGGTTCACGGTTCACGGGCGGTCCTTCCTGCGATATATGGTCCGCAAGATGGTTGGCGCTTTGCTCGAAGTGGGCCGAGGAAAACTCGCGCCTGACGATATCGATAGGCTCTATACGCTAAGAGATCGCTCGAGGTCCGGCCCGACGGTGCCGCCGCAAGGATTGTTCATGGTGAGCGTGGATCACGACGAAACCTTTCGCGTTGGAGGCGACTGAGGTCCAAAGTTCAAGAGAAAAGCAACAGCGTCGCCAGAGGTTGCCCTTGCTGGCGGCGCTGTTGTTAGAGGGAGAGAGTTTTAGTTGGTTGTCGCTTGTGCAAAGCCCGTGAAGTAGGTCAGCACATAAGCATTGATTGTGCCGTTGGCCTGCGGGACGCCGTAGACCTTGACCAGCGTGCCGGTCACGAGGTTTGTCGACAAGGTGTTCTGTCCGGCCGTGGTGCTGATGTCTACCGGGCTGACGGTCAGGGCGCCATTGTTCCAATCCACTTGATAAACCAGAGTGGCAGAGCCCGAAGTGGTATTGAGATTCACGGGCACCGCTTGCGCGCCGCCGGCTACACCGACGGTGAAATTGCCGCTCGAGTATGAAGTTGCCGCAGTGGCGAGTGGGATCGTGGTCGGAATGAGAACCGCCGAGGGAGCTGCCCAAGCGTTCGCACCGGCGGGATCGTTCCACGTGGCGTAGGTTTCGCCTGCGGCCTGCATCAGGCCGACACTGCCGCCGAAGTTCACGCTACCGTTGGTGGCGTTGTCGAAGTCCTGGATGGCGTTCGCGCCGCTGTCAACGACCGTCGGGTAGGTGAAGTTCCACCACTTGAAGCCGGTGATGGGATTCCCCGATTGCGGATCGCTTCCGTTCGGCGTGCTCGAAGAAATAAATGGCAACTGTACCGTGTAGTCGTCGCTCGCGTCATGGAAGTTGCGCGTGTAGCTGAAGCTGGTCAGGTTGCTGCCGGTGATTGTGCCGTCGTAGCGCGCGATCTCGATATCGATCGAGCTGGCGACCAACGGGCTGGCCAAAGGATCGACGACGCTCGCGTGCACTTTGAATCCACGCACAAGGTTGGACAGGAACGCAGTGCCCTGCCCAATGGCGGTGGCGTCTGATTGTGCGTTCGAAGGCGTGCGGAAGTAGAAGAGGGTGTTCGCGTCAATGGTCAAAGGAACGCCTACGCCCAGTTCGTTGTCCACCACCAGCGTGTTGCTGGTTGTCGCCACGTGCAGGATGTGGCCCTCGGGGCTGATCCACACGCTGTTGAAGGAGCTGCTGGCCCACAAGCGTACGGCAACGAGCGTGCCGTCCTGCTGGTAGCGGGCCGCCACGCGGATGTATTTGCCGACGATTGCAGAAGCAATGGAGCTGAAGTCATGGATCGTAGAATGCGTCTTGGCGTCGAGATCGTAGTAAAGAGTTCCGTTGTTGGAATCTGCGAAGACGGAAAGAGCTTGTGAGCTAGTGATTTCCGTTTCTGGATTGGCCGGCGGATACACCGGATAATCCTTGTCAAACGTGAGCGTGGTGTTGTCGGTCGAGACCGCCGTAACGGTTCCGTAATGGTGGCGAAGAACCAAGCGCGCCAGGTTCCAGATCCTCCGGTGACGCAATGTCCCATTGAAGCTTACCGCCCACATTGTGGTACCGCCGCCCGAGGGAGGTACGTGAGCAACGATGAATGCGGGATGCGCAAGGTTGAACTCCAAATCCAATGCATTGCTTTGGCCCGCCGTAACTACCAGCGGCGACGCAAGGTTCAGGTTCACGGGCACGGTCAAACTACCCGCGGTTCCTGTAGTGTTGAGAATCTGAATCTGGCTGGAGGAAATCGTGGTACCCGCAGCGGCGGCAAATCCAACTTCCGGATCGGCCGAAACTGTCAGCAGAACATCGCCAGGATTACCGCTGATCGTGATTGTCGCCGAAGTGTAAGTTCCGACTGGAACGCTCACGTTACCCAAAATTTCATTCAGCTGATCAAGTTGCAGTAAGTTGATCGTTGGCGCGGGATTCGGCGCGGTATACACGGTGACGGCGCTGCCGCCGCCTTGCGGGGTCAGCGCGATGGACAGCACTTTCACTCCGATTGTGGCCCAGTCTTCGGTCGGAGCGTCGCTGACGATCAAATTCACTGTCCCGTTTTGTGCTTGAGGCGTGGAACCACCTGAATTCGCACTGGAACTGCCGGACGAGCATCCAGTGGAGCAGAGCATCAATACACCTGATGCGACGCCGAGCGCCATGCGTGTGTAAAAAGACTTCATGAGTCATCTCCTGATGAGGGGCGAGCCTCACGATGTTTTTGTTCGTGACCGAATACGAGTCTGTTGTTGCACCCCGGGGCCGGCGAGGACTTGGCCAACCCGAATATTGGAAGAAACACAGAACGTCGCTCAGAGTTGCGCGAAAAGCATGGTTGCCAAGTGGTACGTAGGTACTACGGGGCCCACGGGATTTTTCGTGCCTTCATTTCTATTTCTGGCCGACTTGGATACAATGCGCGCTATGACTCGACAGTCTTTTCGCGCCGTTTTTCTTTCTTTTCTTTTTTTGACCGTACTCGTTGCCAGTGGCCTGGCCCTAGGAGCAGGTGCCCAAGACAAGCACCCGTTTGGGTTGGACGACTACTCGGCACTGCGTCGCGCGCGCGCCTTGGCCGTTTCGCCCGACGGGAAAACCGTTTTGTACGTAGCGAGCTACGACGGCGACAAAGGACCAACGAAACGCGAATGGCATCTCATCGACGCGACCGGAGAAAATGCACGGAAGCTGGAGTTCCCGGAATCGTTTGAACCAGCCGGATTCACAAGGGACGGCAAGGGTCTCTACGGCGCCTATGAGGTCGACCACAAAGGCCAGTTGGGGATTATTCCGCTGGGTGGCGGAAAGCCGACGCAAATTATTTCTCTGCCCAACGGAATTCACGGCCACTGGATTTCACCCGACGGAAACAAATTTGCCTTCACCGCCGATCCCCGCCCGAACGACCCTCTAGCCGACATCCGCCACGTCGCGGAAAACGACGTGACCAGTATCTACGTCGCGAGCGCAAGCGGTTCGGAGGGCACCTGGTGGTGCCCGGACCTAAGAGATGTCGGAGAATTGGCATGGTCAGCGGACAGTTCGCAATTGGCGGTTGTCACACAGCTTCAGAAAATCGGTCATCACGATGTGCGTGCCACGATTTGGGTTTGCTCCTCCGGCGGTGTTCGCAAAGTAGCGGACATACCGAATTCCGTGTCCGGGATTGCTTGGGCCAACGGCGGAAAAGATTTGGCCTTCGCCAGCAGCACCACGGAAGTCTTAACCCCAGATCACCTTTGGATGGTTCCTGCGTCGGGTGGAACCCCGCAGGATCAAACGCCGAAGCTCGAAGGAACAATTGCGGCTGTGAGCGACGACCCCCGCGGCACGGTGTGGGTGGAAATGCACCAGGGGACCAACGTTGACGCGTATTCCTATCGCGACGGAAAATTGACCCCCGCTTATCGCTGGCCGGGCGGAGTTATTGCTTCCGCCCCGGCGATTTCGCCGTTTGCGTCCTCGTCCGACGTCGTTGCATTCACGGTCAGCGATCCGGCTCACTCGGCGAACGTCGCCGTTGCGCATGGCACGGAGCTTCAGAAGATTACACACGAGGGCGATGACGCGCTCGCCAAAGTGGCACTCGGCGAAGTCCGGGTCGTGAACTGGACCGCGAAAGACGGCACCAAGCTCGAAGGAATCCTCACCCTTCCCGCAAATTACGAAGGGGGGAAGCACTACCCGTTTCTTGTCTTGCCCCATGGAGGGCCGGAAGCCAATGACGCGCTGAGCCTCGATCCTTTTTCACGGATGATCGCCGGATTTGGCTACGTCGTTTTACAACCGCAATATCGCGGTTCAACGGGGTATGGCACGGATTTCCTCGGAGCGATTTATCAGCACTTTGGAGATCGCGCTTACAGCGATGTGGACAGCGCCACGGATTTCGCTGTTGCTCAGGGCTGGGCCGATCCGAATCGCCTGGCGATCTTCGGTTGGAGCGCGGGCGGCTTCATCACCTCGTGGACCGTGACGCAAACACACCGCTACAAAGCGGCGATCGAAGGCGCGGGAATCACCGATTGGTTGAGCTTCATCCCCACGAGCGACATCAGCCAGGTGGACTACGACATGCGCCTGCAGGAAAAGGATCCGGCTCCGTTTCTGCAATTCTCCGCGGTGATGCACGCCGATCAGGTCACCACGCCGCTGTTGATTCTGCACGGAGAGGCCGACCTTCGCGTACCGACGTTCCAGGGCCGGGAATTTTTTGTGCTTCTGGCGGAACGCGGCAAAACCGTCCGCATGGTGACGTATCCCGGATCACCGCATTTCCCGCGGCTCGCCGAACAACGGCGCAATGTCTTTACTGAAATCAAGAACTGGCTCGACAAATACAATCCGTAGACTCCTTGAAAAAGCGAAGGTGCAGACTGGCGCTGCCGATGCGTGAACTCTTGACAACGTTGAGCTAGAATCCTCGACAGGGGTTGCAGCGCGGTGTACGAAAACAATCTCATCTACGACTGGAATCTTGCCGGACATGTTCCCATCCGTCCCGGGACGCAGGTCCTCGTCAATGACGAAACATTGCGCGATGGCCTGCAAAATCCGTCGATTCACGATCCTACAATTGAAGAAAAAATCGAGATACTGCACCTGATGGAAGACCTGGGCGTCGACGCCGTGAACATCGGCTTGCCGGGCGCCGGACCCCGCGCGGCCAAGGACGTCGAGGCCCTGGCCCGCGAAATCGCCAACCATAGCATGCGCATTAAACCCAACTGTGCCGCGCGCACGGTCGAAGCGGACATCCGGCCCATCGTCGAAATTTCGCAGCGCGTCGGAATTCCCATCGAAGCGGCTACGTTTCTTGGCTCCAGCCCGATTCGCAGGTTGGTGGAAGATTGGACTGTAGATCATCTGGAGCGCACTACGGAAAAAGCCGTGAAGTTCGCGGTGGAGCACGGCCTGCCGTCGATGTACGTCACCGAAGATACGGTGCGCACCGATCCCGAAACTGTTCGGCGGCTCTACACGACCGCGATTCGCAGCGGGGCGCGGGCTATCGTGCTATGCGACACGGTGGGCCACGCGACTCCGGAAGGTTCCTACAATCTCGTCAAATTCGTGGTCGACAACGTCGTCAAGCCTTCCAAGGAAAATATTCGCGTCGATTGGCACGGCCATCGCGACCGTGGCCTGGCGATTGCCAATTCGCTGGCGGCCATCGCGGGGGGCGCGCAACAAATTCACGGCGTGGCTCTGTCACTCGGAGAACGCGTCGGAAATACGCCCATGGAACTGCTCCTCGTGAACCTGCACCTGATGGGTCTGCGCACCAACGACCTCACCCATCTGCGCGCATACTGCGAGAAGGTTGCCGCTGCCACGCACACAACGATTCCGCCGAACTATCCGGTCTTCGGCAAGGACGCTTTCCGCACGGCGACGGGTGTGCACGCCGCGGCAATCGTCAAAGCCCTGCGAAACCACGATCGCACGCTGGCCGACGCCGTCTACAGCGGTGTGCCCGCGCACCTTGTCGGGTTGGAACAGGTTGTCGAAATCGGTCCAATGAGCGGTAAATCGAACGTGATTCACTGGCTGGCCACCCACGGCCTTGCCGAAACGGACGAAGTGGTGAACCGCATCTTCCAAGCCGCCAAGCAATCCCACCGCGTGTTGACAGAGGACGAGGTCCGCGCGCTCTGCGCGGCACCCGGTGCTCCGGCCTGAAGCGTGTTGTAGAATGCCTGCGTGTCCCCCGATGCACGCCGATAAGAATCTCCCGTCGACGCCGCGCCCATCGCCCCTGTCCTTTCTGACGGTGAAACGCGTTGTTGTTTGCGCTATGCTTTGCGCTATGCCGATGCGCTCTTCGGTGGTCTCCTCGTCGTCGCGATTTGCGCGTTCTGATTCTCTCGCGGATCAACCTCAGGTCCGCGAAGCCCTCAACTGGCTTGATGAGAATCTGGCCTGGACCACCGCGCAACAAATCCGGCTGACCGAAATTCCTGCTCCGTCTTTCGAGGAAGGCAAACGCGCCCAAGCCGTAAAGGAGATTCTTTCGGCCGATGGCCTTTCCGTTTTCACCGACAAAGTGGGCAACGTGATTGGCGAACTGCGAGGCGCGGAGGACAAAGAAGTTGTGCTTCTGGCCGCACACCTCGACACGGTTTTTCCCGCCGGCACGGAAATCAAAGTGAGGCGCGAAGGCGATCGCCTGCTGGCCCCTGGTATTTCCGACAACGGTACCGGGCTTGCCGGTTTGCTGGCCGTTGCTCGGGCGATCCAGACTGCGAAAATAAAACCGCAACGAACTATATTGTTTGCGGCAAACGTCGGCGAAGAGGGGGAAGGCAATCTGCGTGGGATCCGCGCCATCGTCGAGGCGTATCACGCTAAACTGCGCGCGGTGATTGTCCTCGATGGTTCCGGCATCGATCATGTAACCACGAAAGCGCTCGCGTCCCGTCGCGAGGAAGTGATTATTAGCGGTCCCGGCGGGCACAGCTGGTCGGATTTCGGCATGCCGAATCCCATCAACGCGTTGGTGCGCGGGTCAGTACGATTCATCAATACCAAGGTCCCCACCGCGCCACGCACCACCTTTAACCTTGGCCAGATCCAAGGCGGCACTTCCGTCAATTCGATCCCGTACGAAGCCACGCTGAAGGTCGATTTGCGTTCGGAAAACGAAGACGAAATCGGCCGCATGGAGTCGGCCCTTCGCGACTGCATCGCCGCGGGCGTGAAGGACGAAATGGACAATTCACGCGACCGCACCCGTGGCAAGCTCGAATGGAAAATCAACCTCATCGGCAGCCGCCCAGGTGGAGAACTGGTGCAGGATTCCACGCTGCTCGACGCCCTCCGGAATGCTGACGATTTTATCGCCAATAAATCCCGCAATGAACGCTCCTCGACGGACGCGAACATTCCGCTTTCGATGGGCATCGACGCGATCGCGATCGGCGCCGGCGGAAACGGCGGCGGCGCGCATTCCCTGCAAGAATGGTACGAACCCAGGGAAAGGGAACTGGGGCTGAAGCGCGTTCTGCTGACTCTTCTGGGCGTCTCCGGGCTGGCCGCGGAGAAGGCGTAATGCATAGTCCGCTGTGGCTTCCTTGGCGAGGCACGCTCGTCACCGTGCTTGCTTTGGCGGCCATCGCGACCCCGGGATCAACGCAGGCTCAGTCCGCACAAGCAGTCATTCACCCCACTACGTTCTACTTGCACGGTCGCATTTACACCAACGACCCGAAACATCCCTGGGCCGAGGCCATGGCCGTCCGCGATGAGAAAATCCTGTGTATCGGGACGATCTCGCAGATTCTACTCGATTGCGGTGGAGCGGAATCGAACGATGTGACGCAGTTGAAAGGCAACTTCGTGATGCCCGGTTTCAACGACGCGCATGCGCATTTGGGCTCAGCGGGACGGGACAAACTAACGTTGGCCCTGAATGACGCTACTTCCGTCGATGATGTTCTGAAACTCGTCAAAACCGCCGCCGGGAGACACAAATCCGGCGAGTGGATTCTGGGGAGCGGATGGGACCAGTCACGCTGGGCGGACCAGAAATATCCCACGCGTCTCGAACTCGACCAGGCAGCGCCGGTCAATCCCGTTTATCTCAACCACGTTTCCGGCCACATCGCCGTCGCCAATTCTCTAGCGCTCAAGCACGCAGAGATCAACAGCGAAACTCCCAATCCGCAGGGCGGGGAAATTGGCCGTTTCGCCGATGGCGAACCCAACGGGCTGTTGAAAGAAACTGCGACCACCATGGTCTCCCAGCGCATTCCCGATCCTTCGGACGAGGAGCGCAGGAAGGGAATCGAACTGGTTTTCGACGAACTGGCCCGCAACGGTGTCACGTCTGTGCAGGAATTTTCCACTTGGGAAGATTTTCTCGCCTACATCGATCTCAAGCAGGAGAAGAAGCTCACGGTGCGCATCACGGAATGGCTGCCGTTCACTGCCTCGATCGACGATTTGCAGAATATGCGGGCACAGGGCGGCACAACGGACCCCTGGCTGCGTACCGGTGCGCTCAAAGGCTTCATGGACGGCGCTCTTGGCACTCGCACCGCCGCCCTGCTCGCGCCGTACTCGGATGATCCCTCCACGAGCGGCATTCTTACCGTGGACCCGGAAAAGTTGAAAGCCATGGCCATCGAACGCGATCGGCTGGGATTTCAACTGGCGTTTCACGCGATCGGCGACAAAGGGAATCGCGTCGCTCTGGACACTTTCGAGTCTTTGCTGCGCGTCAATTCTCCTCGCGACCGCCGAGATCGTATTGAGCACGCGCAGGTGGTTGCGCCCGAAGACATTCCGCGGTTCGGAAGATTGCAGGTGATTGCTTCGATGCAGCCATCGCATGAGACAAATGACATGCGCTGGGCGGAACAACGCCTGGGACCGGAGCGTTCCAAAGGAGCCTACGCCTGGAAGGCGTTACAAAGCGCGGGAGCGAGACTCGCATTCGGCACCGACTATGATGTGGAGCCGATCAATCCTCTGCGCGGGCTCTATGCGTGCGTGACGCGGGAAGCCGTCGAGGGCGGACCGCCGGGCGGCTGGATTCCGCAGGAGAAACTTTCTCTGGAGGATTGTATTCGCGCGTACACAACGGGCTCGGCTTACGCCGAATTTATGGATGGGAAGAAGGGCGAGCTGAGAGTCGGCGAATTTGCCGACTTCGTGGTTCTTTCCCAAGACCTCACAAGAATCTCGCCCAAGGATTTCCTAAAGACCGAAGTGCTTCGCACCGTGGCTGGCGGCAGGACGGTGTATCAGAAGAACTGAATGGTGCTCAGATCGCCGGCAAACATTTTGTCCTTGACCTTAAAGAAATAAATCCGCGCGCGACGACCTTTCCAGTTGGAGCAAGCAGGGGCCTGGCCAGAATCTTGTTTGGCGGCGCTCACTACCTGGACTTCGGAAAGATCCCGATACTTGAAATTCAGAATGGTCTTGTTGAGAGAAATGCTCACTTTGCCCGGACCGCTTCCACAATCGGCGGCGGTAATGTAAGCCTCCACGCTATACTCATCGTCTTCGCGCGAAGCAGCGGCGGGTGGCTTCGACGGCGAACTCACCGTCGTTGACGAAAAAGAGTTGGCGTTAGTGCCGCTGTTTGGGTCCACAATAACCGCCGCGGTTTGCTGCTCGCTCGCCTGCCGCTTCATCTCCGCCATCCGATTGTCATACTCTTCGCGGCTGGCGATCACCGACAAAAGCTGCCCGGCGTTCGCGCGGTCCACGGGAGTCTTGGCGGTCTGTTGAATACGTAGAGCCAGCGTCTTCGCTTCGGCAGTCTTTCCCGCGTTCGCCAGGACATACCCATAGCTGGTGGCATAGAAAAGATTGCCAGGCTCTAATTGCGCTGCCTTGCGCCCCGGCTCAAATGCCTTTTCGCGTGTTTCCGGATACATGGAGTACACCGACGCGAGCGCGGCATACGCCGGAGCAAACTGCGGATTCATCTGAATGGCCTTTTCCAGATAGGCAATGACTTTCGGAACTTCTTCCTGCGATGCGAATCCATTGCGCCGTTCCGCTTCGGCGGCAAAGTAGTACGGAAAATAGTCCGTGGTTTGCAGTTCGATGGCGCGGACGAACTCGGTCTTGGCTTGAAGCAATTCTCCCTGCGAGTAGAATAGGTAGCCCTGGGCCTCGTGGGCCAGTGGCAAATTCCCATCGGCTTTCAACGCTTCGTCGGCCGCAGCGATGCCCTCCTTTGGCCTTTGCGTGTGTGCGTAAAACAGCGCGCGTTGGGCGTTCAGCTCTGCTTCCGCCAGCGGCCGGCTCGTGTAGCTCTTAGGGTCGCCGTGAATCGTCGTAGCAACTCTAGCTACGTAAAAGCTGCGTTGGCGCGCATAGGATTCCATTGCTGCACCAAATTTTTTCAAATCGCCAAAGGTTTGCTGCGCAGCATCCATCTGATTTCCGCTGGCATCCCACGAGGACATGAACGTATGCAGCGACTGGCGCTTGCGCGCTTCGGGATCCAGCATCAGGTAATGGACAATCGCCCAGGACTCCGCATAGAACATCGACGCGTGGTTTGCTTCGTTGTAATAGGGTGAGTGCTCGTCGGCTAGAAAGAGCGCATCAAGAGGAATCAGCCGATCCTGCTGCAGGGTCTGCAAGTGATACGGGGCGACTTTTCCAATTTCCACGTCTTTGTCGTGAATCGCGGAATTGGCATAGAACTCAGCCAGTCCTTCATTCAGCCATACGGGCAAACCCCGAAAATTCAGATTCATGATCGCATGGGTATATTCGTGATACACAATCTGATAGGGATTGTCGCTTTCCACGTTGGTCTGCACCGCGACATAGTGGCGATCCTCGCCCGGCACATAGATTCCTTGAGGGTGCATGCGGCCTTTTTGTTCCCAATAGGCGGGGATCAAGGCCTTCAGGGAGTCTTCGTTTCTTACAGCGAAAATAATGAGCGGCTTGCCTAAATCCACCCGCAACTTGGGGAACGTGTTGTGAAACACTTCGCGGAACTGCTCGAACTGGTCCGCAACCCTTCGGGCTTCTTTGTCACCCGCGTTGCTGATGACGGTAAAGTTCGGGGAGCGCACCTCGACCCAAGCGTCTTTCGAAATTACCGCTTGGGGAAGGCTGGCGAGAAACGAAACAGCAAAAAAACAACGGAGGACCCCGTGAAGCCTTTGACGGTTAGGCATATGACGAGAATGTACAATACCTTTGCCAAGAGTCAATAGCCCGTCTGGGACGGTTTCCGCGAACACCACTTCGCGCGCTCGCTCCGTTTGAATCTCAAACAGGCTCCTTACTGCAACTGCGCTCTCGACAACAGGCGCCTTCCCAACTGTAAGAATTCCGCTACCAAGGCGGCGGTCTCTTCCCCCGAACGGGTTGCCGCATCAATCTCCGTCGTCAGTAAAATCGATGTGGCAACATCCGCGCTGCATTCAAAACAATACTTTTCACTTCTACCGGGAAGCTCAAATAATTCCGTGTGGCTCCCGCAAACAGCACATTGCACGACAGATGTTTGCGCACTGCCCTTCGGACCCCATACCATGGTTGTTCCTCCAAGAACCGCGCGCTGGCGGTTCCCAACTCGCCGCAACACCATAGTAGGAGCGTCCCGTTGAGGAAAACCTGAGCCTTCCATTAGGATTATGTAAGACCTCAAGGCCGGGATCGGGTAGAGCAATACTGACATTTCGGCGAATCTTCTCGCTGCTCCTTGGCGCGTGTGGACTCGGCTACACTCATAACGCCCTGCGGCGGAGCTCTTTGCATGGATCGCAAACTCAAAGCCGATCTTTCACTGATGTTTTGCTCACTGATCTGGGGCGGCACCTTCGTCGTGGTGAAGAACGGTCTGGAGCACTCCTCGCCGTTCGTGTTTCTGGCTGTGCGCTTTACGATTGCCGCCGCGCTGATGGCGCTTTTGCGTCCGCGGGTGCTCGGCAAAATCGAACCCCACGAAATATTTCCTGGTTTGCGTTTGGCGTTTTTCATGTTCGGCGGCTACTGCTTCCAGACCGTAGGTCTGCAGTACACCACTGCCATCAACTCCGGCTTCGTCACCGGATCGAGCGTGGTCCTTGTCCCGATATTGCTAGGTATCTTCTGGGGCCGTTCTCTTGCGAGGTGGATTTACGTCGGAGCGTTCGCCGCGCTCATCGGGCTGTATTTTCTCACTGTTCCTGCGGAGGGCCTGCGCTACCTCAATCGCGGAGACGTGCTCACCTTCGTGGCCGCCGGCTTTTACGCCGTGCACATCATTCTGGTTGGCGAATATTCGCAGGAGCATTCCGTCTCGGCACTCAGCGTAATCCAGGTCGCCGGCTGCGGGGTGATGGCCTGGCCCCTGACAGGCTTCGCCGGAGCAATTCACTGGCAACCTGTGCGCTTCGACTGGGGATGGCCGCTTTTTGGGGCCATCATCATCTGTGCGGTATTTGCCACCGCCGTCGCGTTCACGGTGCAGTTGTGGGCACAGCAATATACTTCGCCGGGCCACGCTGCCATTCTCTTCGCGCTCGAGCCGGTCTTTGCGGTGATCACTTCTTACCTTTTATTGCACGAACGGTTGAGCCGACGCGCCTGGACTGGCGCCGGATTGGTTGTCGCCGGAATTTTGATCGCGGAATTATTGGGCGAACCCGCCGCGCCGGAGGCGCCCGAGCCCATCTTTGAAGGCCGTGTTTATTTCAAGCCCTGGTGGCGTCCCATGTAAGGACTCATCGCACCGGAAAGCAATCGAGGTCGTTGGCGAACTCGACCGGACCTGAATATCGCTTCCTGATTTCAGCTTGTGTCTGCTGTTCGTTCCCAAGTGTCCGAAGCATCCGATGCGACAAGACCAAATTCTTGACGTGGGCGGCCGCGGCGATTTGTCCGATCACGGACGGAGGCATGTGCAGGCGCCTCTCGACTCCAACGGCGCTTTCCGGCACAGCGTTGTGAGCAATGAATAAATCCGAATTCGCCGCCAAACGCACGAGCCCGTCGCCGTCGCCGTTCGTATCTCCACTAAACACGATGGTTTTGCTACCTACCTCGACCCGCCATGCCAATGCGGGAACTGGTCCATGAACGACGTGTACGGCAGAAGCGACGACATCGCCGCGGCGGAAAACAGCAATCGGTGTTGAACTGACCAGTACGTTGTGGGGCTGCATTTTGTAGCTGCCTTCTTGATCGGGTACCAACAACTCGCTGAGATACCGATAAGCACCGTGCTTGTCTCCAAAGAAATCGGATACAAACTCTATGGTTGAGGGCATGAAGTCATTTCCCGGCGGGCCGTATATCGGCAAGGCTCCTTTGCGGTCCTCAAACCAGGACGACTTGATCAACGCGGGAAAGTCCCCGCTGTGATCGACGTGGAAGTGAGTGAATAAAATCACATCCAGCTGAGACATTTGCGCCCCGCTCTCTCCAAATCGAAGCGCACTTCCTCCGCCCGCATCAACCAGCACACGTGCTTGCCCGTTTTCCCAGATGAGGTAGCTGCTCGAAGCGCGCTTGTCCTGCAGCTCCGGTCCACCGGAGCCAAGCACTTGTGCGGCAACCCCCTGCGCACCGCAGGACTGCGCGGCAGCCGAAGCCAAAAACAAGTAACTCGCAAAAAGGCTAACCAGGAAAGGTGAGAATGCAGAAGCGACCCGCTTGGAAATTTGCCGCCTATTCATTTTTTGCGCCCGCACGTTACGAGTGGTCGCCTGGATCGACACATTCACCTGGCAAATAGACAAACGGTCCGGAATCGAGCATTTTAGGCTGACTTCCATTTTTCACCGCTCGAATTCAGCATAGAGCCGAGCGGCTACCGTCCATTCTCGGAGTAATACTTCACATCTACGGCCTCATACATGGGCGCGCTGGCGATGTGAGCTTTCTCATAGGCGTCAATCTTGGCGACGTGCAGCAGGGAAGTGCCAATGTCGTCGAGGCCTTTCAGAAGAACTTCCTTTCGCGATGGAGCGATTTCAAAGTTGTAGACCAGGCCGTGCTTGTCGCTGATGGTCTGATTCGGCAGGTCGACGGAAAGGGAATAGCTTTCTCTGGTTTCAGTGCGCTGGAAAAGTTCCTCGACTTCCTCTTCCTTCAGAATCGCCGGCAGGATTCCGTTCTTGAAGCAGTTGTTGTAGAAAATGTCCGCATAGCTCGGAGCAATGATCACGCGGAAGCCGTAGTCTCCTATGGCCCAGGGAGCGTGCTCGCGGCTGGAGCCGCAGCCGAAATTCGCCCGCGTCAGCAACACTGTTGCACCTCTGTAACGCGGAAAATTCAGCACGAACTCCGGATTCGGGCGTTCTCCGGGCTGCAAATAACGCCAGTCGTAAAAAAGGATGCGCCCGAAACCCTGACGCGTCAGCGCCTTCAAGAATTGTTTCGGCACCATCTGGTCGGTATCGACGTTTACCCTGTCGATCGGCTGCACCAAGCCTGCGTGCGTGTTAAATGGCTGCATGTGATAGTCCTCAGTTCTAAGTCGTAAGTTCTAAATTCTAAGAGTTTAGGAGGTAGAACTATTCGACTCGCGCCACATCAAACTCGCGCACATCCACGAAGTGGCCTGCGATTGCGGCGGCGGCGGCCATAACCGGGCTGACCAGATGCGTTCGGCTGTCGCGGCCCTGGCGGCCTTCGAAATTGCGATTGGAAGTGCTGGCGCTGCGCTCGTGCGGCGGCAAAACGTCGGCGTTCATACCGATGCACATGCTGCACCCGGCGTCGCGCCATTCGAATCCCGCCTCGGAGAAAATCTTGTCCAGACCCTCTTTCTCCGCTTGAGCTTTGATTCCGCGCGAACCCGGCACGATTAACGCCTGCTTGATGTTCTCGGCGATATGCTTGCCGGCCACCAATTGGGCAGCGGCGCGAAGGTCATCGAGCCTGGAATTCGTGCAGGAACCTATGAACACGCGGTCCACGGGGATATCGACAATGGGCGTGCCCGGCCGGAGTCCCATGTACTTCAGGGCGCTTTCGGTGGCTTTCTGATCGTTCAAATCCTTGAAGTCGTGTGGGTCCGGTACGCGCCCTGTGACGCTCGTGACCATGCCGGGATTTGTGCCCCACGTCACTTGCGGCCCAATCTCTTCAGCGCGCAACTCCACGGTCATATCAAACTTCGCGCCGTCGTCGGTCTTCAGCAACTTCCAGCGTTCTACAGCTTCCTGAAAGTCTTTTCCACGGGGCACGAACGGTCGGCCTTCCATATAAGCGAAGGTCGTCTCATCCGGGGCAACCATTCCTGCGCGCGCACCGCCTTCAATCGTCATGTTGCAGACCGTCATGCGGCCGTCCATGGAAAGCTCGCGAAACGCTTCGCCTCGATATTCGGCCACATGGCTGGTTCCGCCGCCGATTCCGATCTTTCCGATGATGGCCAGAATGATGTCTTTCGCCATAACGCCTTTGGGGCGTTTGCCATTCACAACAATCTGCATAGTCTTCGATTTGTTCTGCACCAGACACTGCGTTGCCAGTACGTGCTCCACCTCACTCGTGCCGATACCGAAAGCAAGGGTGCCGAATGCGCCATGCGTCGACGTGTGGCTGTCACCGCAAACAATGGTTTGGCCGGGCTGGGTGATACCGAGCTCCGGCCCGATGATATGCACAATGCCCTGATTCTTGCTGTGCATGTCGAACAGCCGCACACCGGTTTCCCGGCAATTCCGTTCCAGCGCATCAAATTGCGCCTTCGCGTCCTGGTCTACAATTGGGAGCAGACGGTCTTTTGTCGGGACCGAGTGGTCCATCACCGCGAATGTCAAATCCGGTCGCCGCACCGTGCGGCCCTCGGCCTTCAGTCCGGCAAACGCCTGTGGAGACGTGCCTTCGTGGATGAGGTGGCGATCGATATAGATGAGCGCGGGTTTTCCGGGTTCTTCACGCACGACGTGGCTATCCCAGATTTTTTCGTACAGTGTTTTCGGTGTCATGGGTGTGCCTTAACAGTTTAGCATTGCGGGATTTACCGGCACCAGAGGTGCGAACTATCCGGCGGAGGCCGTTGCCGCACGATGATCTTCGCACAAATCCACCTGATAGTGCCGCACATGCCGGTCATAGGAGGTCAACAGGTGTAACGCCTCGTCGGCGATCACCGCCTCTTCGCGGTCCGGGCCGGCGAACCCGTCGATGGCCTCCATCGAGGCCCACAGCGTCTCCGCGACGAATTGCACTACGGTGCCGTCCGACTGCGAAATGACGCGGGCTTCCAGAAAGCCGTCGACCGCCCGCAATCGCGGCAGCACATTCTCATTGAAGTGCTTCAGATACTCCGGAAACCGTGCTTGGGTTGTTCTTGCGGACCAGAATCGGACTACCATCTCAGGCCTCTCCTCGTGTACCGCTCACAGTGGCTCTTGTTTCGCCTCCTACGACTACGGTCCAGGGTCGAACCTCCCAGCGCTTCACCAAGCCGTTGCGCACGTAGGGATCGCTTTCTGCAAAGGAAGATGCGGCTGCTGCGTCGTCGCCGCGGAAAATGATGAGCGCGCCATCAGCGGGCTCCGCGAGCGCCCCGGCGAGCACCAGTTCGCCCCGCCGGTTCGCGGCGTCGGCCAACTTCAGATGCTCTTCGCGGAAGGGAGCGCGCCGCTCCACAAAGTCGTCAACTACATCGTAGAAAAGCGCGTAATAAGCCATTTCCAATCCTTTCTTGTCTTGCCCGGATTGGACCAACACGGGAAATAGCGTACCACGGTGTTGGATTGGATGAAAAAGTCGCCGCGTTGCCTGCACGTCGCCGCGGGGGCCTTTCTCTGGTGCAAACCGCCTGCCATAGATCTCCCAGTGCTGCAGGACTCGCACGGCATACGATTCACTATCGTAGCAAATTCGCATGGTGAGCTCGTCACGGACCCCCCGGCGTCGGCCTGGGCAAACCTTGCCCTACACCGGGCGGCAAATCGTGCCTTCGGCAATGGGTGTTTCCTCGATCGAGGCTGCGCAGTGGAAGGTGAGACGCGCGAGATGGTTGAGATTGTGCCGAGATGTGGTCAAGCAGTGGCTGACTACTCCAGGCAAGCCGGACCGCAATGAAGAGAGGCACAGGCAGAGCGACTGTGAAGCGTGTTTCAGCCGCCGGCGATCGACGGCACGAGCAGCAACTTGTCTCCGTCTTTCAGGGCAGACGCTTCTCCGCCCAGAAAGCGGATGTCTTCGTCGTTGAGATAAACGTTGATGAACTGGCGGATTTGTCCTTCATCGTCGCGCACGTGCCGCGAAAGAGCCGGGTATTTTGCGACCAACTCGTTCAACGCCTCCGCCACGGTTTTTGCGGCGCTTTCGAGCTTGGGTGTTCCGTCGGTGAACCGCCGAAACGCTGTGGGAATTTCAATCGTAATGGCCATCTTCTTCTCCGGTTCTACAAATTCGATGTTCACTGCGCCCGGACGGGTTCATCCAACTGCTGCGCCAGTAAAGCTTCAAACGCTTCCAGTTTCGGCGGGATCGCCTCGGTCGCCGGGAAATCCGCGGCGATGGCGTCGGTGGTTTTCAGACCATTTCCGGTAATGCACACCACGGTGGTTTCATCGGTTCGAATGCGTCCCTGTTCGATGAGCTTCGCTGTGACGCCGGTGGTCACGCCGCCGGCAGTTTCCGCGAAGATGCCTTCAGCTTCCGCCAGCAGCTTAATGGCATCGATAATCTCCGGATCGGAAATGCACTCCGCCCAACCGCCGGATTCGATGATCAAGCGGCGCGCATAGTGCCCATCGGCGGGGTTGCCGATTGCCAGCGAGCGTGCAATGGTGTTCGGCTTCTGCGGCTCCACGCGTGAAAGGCCGCGTTTCACGGCGTCCGCTATCGGCGCGCATCCTGTGGCCTGAGCGCCAAAGAACTTCACTTTCTTCGGCGCCACCCAACCAAGATTCGCCAATTCGGAAAACGCCTTGGCGATTTTTCCAATCAACGAACCGCCAGCCATCGGCACCACGACGTTGTCCGGCAATTCCCATCCAAGTTGCTCTGCGATTTCGTAGCCGTGGGTCTTCGATCCCTCCGCGTAGTAGGGCCGCAGATTTACATTTACCAGTCCCCACTTGAAGCGGTCCGCGATCTGCGTGCACAGGCGGTTGACTTGGTCGTAGTTCCCATCGATGCGGATAATCCGCGCGCCATACACCGCGGTGTTTAGAATTTTCGCGGGCTCCAGATCGGCGGGGATGAACACGGTCGTATCAAATCCCTGCTGCGCGCCTTGCGCCGCTACTGCATTTGCCAGATTCCCTGTCGAGGAGCAGCCCACGGTCTTGAATCCGAATCTGCGAGCCGCCGCCAAAGCGGTCGCCACCACGCGGTCCTTAAAGGACAGGGTAGGGAAGCACACCGCATCATTCTTAAAGAAAAGGTTCTTCACGCCCCATTGGGCGCTCAGCTTCCTGGACTTCACGAGCGGCGTGCCGCCAACCGCGGCCGCTGGTGTGAATCCCTCCGGCAGAGGCAGCAGCTCCGCGTAGCGCCACATATTAAAAGCCCGGTGCCCGAGCGCTTCGCGCTTGACGGTCTCGCCGAGTGCTCCATAGTCGTAGCTCACTTCCAGGGGAGAAAAGCATTCTTCACAGAAAGATAGCGGCGCATTGGCAAACTTCTTGCCGCATTCTCTACATCTTAAGAAATGGACTTCCATAAGGCACCTCGCGCTAGCCCCGCTTGGGCTTCCGCCCAGACAGGCCTACGGTAGGAAATGACGTGACAATCGACTGAGGGCAAGCGCGGAGGGAAACAAAAAACCCTCCGTGCCAAAAAGCTTGGAGGGTCTCAGAGGTTTCTGCTTCTGTGAACTCTACCAGCTCTTTAGCAGTTTTTTACGTGGAGCAAGTCGCCCTAAATCGCCACGTGTTGCCGCTATCGCGGCTAATCCATTTATGCTAGAACTCGAACTGCTTGTCAAGGCGAAAGTTAGCTCTCACCACAGCTCACAACAATTTGCTAACCTTTTGCGTCAAACATTACAGCGTACCAACGCTTCCAGTGAGACCCGGCCGGATGGCCAGTTAACGTCGAGGCGCATCGTATTTCGAGAGCAACCCCGGCCCTTTTGCGGTGTTATACTCTCGGCAGGTGGACTGGGCCACGGAATAGATAGGAGCAATTTAGATGGACCAACCTAGGAATATGGCGGATTGGACGCGGCGCCGGAAGATGATCGCCACCGTGTCGATTGCAGCTACTCTCGTGATCGGGATCTTTATCGGCACGCTGGTGAACGGTAAAGTTTCCGCAATGCACAGCTTCTCATTCGCGGGTACCAGTGCGGCGCCGCTCGCCTTGCCGGATCCCATCCCCTCTTCGAGCTCGTTCTCGGGTATCGTCAATCGTGTCGAGCCCGCCGTTGTGAACATTGCCACCACACAGGTCATCGACCGCAAATCCCGGAAGCATCACCAGAGCGATCAGGACGACCCGAGCGAAGATTTCTTCTTTCATTTCTTTGATAACCAGCCCGGAAGCGGCGGCCAACCGCATCAGGACGCCGAGCGTAGCTTGGGTTCCGGCGTGATTCTGGACAAGTCCGGTTATATCCTCACGAATAATCACGTAATTGACCAAGCCAGCAAGATTCAAGTGCAGCTCAACGGCGAAACCAACAAGTACACCGCCAAGCTGATCGGCGCGGACGAGGAATCCGACCTGGCGGTCATTAAGATTGACGCTGGTAAAGATTTGCCCTTTGCCAAGCTTGGCAACTCCGATGGCGTCCAGGTGGGTGATTGGGTTCTCGCGATTGGCAGCCCCTTCGGGCTCAATGCCACGGTTACCGCAGGCATCATCAGCGCCAAAGATCGCAACAGCGTGAGCAACCACCAGTTCCAACGCTTCCTGCAGACCGACGCGGCCATTAATCCCGGAAATTCCGGCGGCCCGCTTGTCGATATGGCCGGACAAGTCATCGGCATCAACACCGCTATACTGACCGGCAGCCGCGGCTATGAGGGTGTTGGTTTTGCCATGCCGTCGACCACCGCGATTAATGTTTACGATCAGATCGTGAAGAACGGCCGCGTGACGCGCGGTTCGATCGGCGTTCAATTCCAGGAAGAGATCAGCACCAACCAAATCGCGCTCAAGTCTCTCGGCGCGCCGCATGGCGTCGTAATTGAGGACGTCACTCCTGGCAGCCCTGCCGAAAAGGCCGGACTCAAGCCTGGCGACGTGATCAGCGCCATCAACGGCACTCCAGTAAAGACCGGCAACGATCTTGTCAATCCGATCGCCACCGCTCCGATTGGCAGCAAGGTCAAGATTTCCTACTATCGTGACAAGCAACTGCGCGAAACTGCGGCCACGGTCGAGGATCGCACCCACGTGTTTCCGGCGACAGCCGGCCGCGCCAGCAACTCGCAGGACGATTCGTCTCCGGCGGAGTTCGGATTGCGTGTAGAAAACCTCACTCCGGACCGGGCTCAGAAGGTGGGACTGGAAGGCCAGAAGGGCGTGGTGGTCACCGAAGTCGAACCGACCAGCTTTGGCGAAGACATCCAGTTCACGCCCGGCGATGTAATATCCGAAGTGAACGGCCAATCGGTTGCTTCCGTAGACGATTATCACAGAGCCGTATCGAAGTTGAAGGCGGGCGAGAACGTCGTATTCAAGGTTCTCCGCCGCGGCGGCAACTCGGACCGTGTTTTGACCGTGTTTCTCGCGGGCGTGGTTCCGTCGGACAGCAAATAACCGGGAACAATCGTTCCATATATGGGTCAACTGCTCTGCAAGAGAAATCTTGGCGGACGACTTCTCGTGGTTTTGGCGGCGGGCGCCTTCAGTGTGCCCGCCGTCTCCGCGCAGAACGTATCTGCGACGCCGAAGAAAGTGGTGCACAAAGCCCACACGTCGAGCACTACCACTCACTCCACTACTTCCGGCACCGCAAGTTCGTCACGATCCACGCACTCCAAGACTTCCAGCAAAAAAAGAGTTAAGAAGGTCAAAGGGCAGGCAGCTCCTACGACCGATCGCATCACTGAAATTCAGCAAGCCTTAGCGAAAAAGGGCGTCTTCGCTGGCGAACCCACCGGGAAGTGGGATGATTCCACGTCCGACGCCATGAAGCGCTTTCAGACTTCCAACGGCCTTGCCCCTACGGGCAAACTCGATGCCTTGACTCTTCAAAAGCTGGGGCTCGGATCGGAAACCGCCGGGCTCGCTGCGCCGACGCCGCCACCCAACTCCACAAACCGCTTGCGCAATTTGTCTTCTCTCGCGGTTGAACCGACCGATAGCAATCAAAATTAGGCGCGAATTTTTATCGACTGTGACCTGAAAGAAATTCCCAGATTACCTTGCTCCCGTCCAGATTTCGCGTCGTCCTGCCGACGAACGTGGCCGGCAAATACGGCACGCCTCCCGGCCAGGCGTGGCCGGCCCCGTGCACCACGTAGCTTTGCACCTCGCTACCTCCGGCACAGCCCACATACGTCGTCACATCGAGGCTCGTCCGGTCGCCCGTATTGCCTGGAATGTGATCTTTTTTTGGTTCTCCCGCGCAATGATTCACTTGCACAAACTTCTGCACCGCGGCATCGTGCGGCAGCGCCACGCCTTGGTCGTCCAACGCGCCGCCAAAGGGCACGAGTGGGTCTTCCGAGCCCTGTATGATCAGTGCCGATACCGGTTTTGCGGGATGGCAGTCGGCAGCCACGTTCTCGGAAATTGAAGCGCCGACGATCGCGACCGCGGCGATGCGGTCAGACAAATCGCACGCCAAACGCCCGGTCATGAATCCTCCGTTGGACATGCCCGTGGCGTAAATTCTCGAGCGGTCGACTTTGTACTTACTCTCGAGCGTATCGATCAGGGCCGAGATGAATTTCACGTCATCGACGTCGCTCTTGTCTGAAGGCGTTGCGCCGCGCCCATCAACCCAACTCCGTTGGAGTCCGTCGGGATAGACCACCAGGAATCCGAATTCGTCACTCAGGCGGTCCAGGTGCCCCCGCCTTTGTTGATCGGACCCGGTTCCGAGCCGTCCATGGAGCGCAATCAGAAGCGGCGCATCCTTTGTGCCGTCGTAATTGGTGGGGACGTGGAGATCGTAGGTGCGTTGTCGCGCGTCGACGAGCATCTTGCCGCGCAGGTCATCGGATCCGGCGCGGGTCATGTACCCGTTCACCACCGCAACGCCAAGGAAGATCGGCACCGCGAACGCCATGTGTCGCAACTTCATTCCTTTTTCATCCTTCGTCGCAAGTTGCTCTATTCAACCCATACATTCCCGAAAAGTTACAAGCTCGTTCCCGCCGACCCACAACTCTAGAGTGTTCATGAGGCTCCGCCGAAGCATTTCACCTAACGTCGCTTCGAGTTGCTAGCTGCTCCCGTCGCTACCGTTTGCTACTGCGTGCGTCCGGCCGATACAACGCATCCAAAGTTTGCATTTGCCGTGAGCGGCCCGCGCTTGTAAGCTGTCTTCATGTCTAACAACTCCCACTTCACGGCGTGCTGCTGTCTGTGCTGCGCACAAGTGTGCTCTGGTATGGGGAGGCTAAACCGCTAGCGAACAGAATTTAGCCGAATCGAAGTTCAAGCCCATCGCCAGAGAGCCTGGTCGATGGGTTTTTCGTTTTTGTAGCCCTGTGGTAGCGCTAGCAAGGATTATCTGGAAAGGAGCGACGCATGTCTGAATATAAGCACCCCGAGGTTCTGGTCAGCACGGATTGGGTAGCTCAGAATCTAAATTCCCCGGGCTTTCGCCTCGTGGAAGTCGACGTGGACACGACCTCTTACGAAAAAGGCCACATCCCCGGCGCCATTGCTTGGAACTGGCAGACCCAGCTGCAGGATCCCGTTCGCCGGGACCTGATCGAGAAATCCGAACTCGAGCGCCTCCTCGGCGCATCCGGCATCTCCCGAGACACCATAATTCTCCTCTACGGCGACAACAACAACTGGTTTGCCGCATATGCTTTCTGGCAATTGAAATACTACGGCCACAAAGACGTTTGGCTCATCAACGGCGGCCGCAAAAAATGGATTGCCGACGGACTCATTGTCACCACTGAACCGACTGCGGTTACTCCCGCCACCTATCGCGCCTCATATCCTGACGAGTCGATCCGGGCGCGGAGGGAAGACGTGCTCGGGATCCAAAGCAAGCGCCTCGGTGGAGATCTCGTCGATGTTCGCTCCGCCGACGAATTCACCGGAAAAATTCTCGCGCCGCCGGGGCTGGCAGAAACCGCGTTGCGAGCCGGACACATTCCCGGCGCCGTAAATATTCCCTGGGCGCTAGCCGCCAACGACGATGGCACTTTCAAATCGTACGACGAGCTGAAGAAGCTTTACGAAGGCAAAGGCGTTCACGGCCAAGATGAAGCCATCGCCTACTGCCGCATCGGCGAACGCAGCTCCCACACCTGGTTTGTACTGAAGTACCTGCTCGGCTACACCAAGGTCCGGAACTACGACGGCTCCTGGACCGAGTGGGGCAATTTGGTCGGTGCACCCATCGTGAACCTGAACGCAGCTTCTCTCCAGGCTGTGCCGGCGTGCCAGAGCGCGTAGGCCAGGCTCTCGTTGCGTGCAGGGTGGCAGGGACTCTGTCAAGGTCCCTGCCACTCGCAGTCTCCAGCTGAACGGTGGCGCGGTAGCCAAGTGGTAAGGCATGAGTTCGACGTGGTTTCAATAGGTTACGGAGACTGAAAATAGGGGTAAAATAGGCGTTTTGCGGGCAGTTTGGGTACAGATTGGTTAAGTCGTGGGTATAAAGTTTGAGGTGGCGATGCCGAAGAGGCCGAGGCGTCGGTCTGCAAAACCGATCTTAGCGGGTTCGAGTCCCGCCGCTACCTCCAATCTTTCCCAGCAGATTCTGAGTCCTGCCGCGTCTGCCAGTTCCGCCACAGGCCCGGTCCACGATGTTGCCGCCGTGCATCGAGGCTCGTATGGGTTGCCGATTTGGGTGTAAGTCGTGGGTATAAAGTGGTTGCCGACATTCTCCACCACATCTGCTTCGATTGTATCCGACATTCTCCACCATATACATTTACGCTCACGGTGGTGTACATGCTTGGCAAGTTGGGCTCTTTGTTGCGCGAATTGTGGCAAGAACTTCGAACACTCGAAGATTAACGATACGCTTGCCAACTTCTTTCTTGCCGAGAAACCGGAATTCCCGCCGAACGGAATCACATTCGAATGCCCCAATTGCAAGAAGAAAGTTACTTATCGATGGGGAGATTTGGTCTACCAACCTTGAAGAGTCCGCTTGCAAGGCAGAGCCATGCAAAAGGAGAATTGCAGCCCGGTTTGGATTTCTTCACGAGGAAATTCCCATTTGATTTCGGGACCGAACCGCCTGCTCTGATGGGATCTCAGCTTCCTGTGTGAGCGGAAGTGCGACGAGAACGGACGTACCGTTTCCCGCTGATTGCACTATCAACTCACCACCGAGCAATCTCACTCTTTCTTGCATTCCGCGAAGACCTACGCCTGAACTACTACCAGCGGCAAATTTGGACTGTATCTCCTCCTTGATTCCCTTGCCTTCATCCCTTACTTCCATTTCGACTCTTCCCGGCGTGCGCCATAGCCGCACGAGGGCCGTGAAACTCTCGGAATGACGATGGACATTCGTCAAGCACTCTTGTGCAATCCGGAACAAGGACAACTCATAGTCTTCCGGGAGGCGGCCTAGATCGGGGGCTATTTCCATCGTGACCTTAATCTTGCTGCGCTCAGCAAATCCATCGATATACCACCTCAGGGCGGATTGCAGACCCACTTCATCCAACAGCGGTGGGTGTAGGAGATAGGACACTGTTCGAATTTCGGCGCATGCTTGTCCGATCAAACCGAGATTCTCCTCTAAGCATCGTGCGCGAGAGGGGCTTAGTTTTTCCTTTTCCTTGGCAATTTGCGAGGCATTCATGCTGATCCCAGCCAGTAAATTTCCCACGCCATCGTGCAACTCGCGGGCGATACGTCTTCTTTCCGTATCCTGGACTTGTAAGAGATGGGCGGAGATTTCGGCTTCCTTACGAAGGCCATCGGCGCGCATTTGCTCGGAAATGTCCCGCGCCACTTTTGAGGCTCCGACAACACGACCAAAAGAGTTTTTGATCGGTGAGATTGTTAAAGAAAGATCTATCGGCGTCCCATTCTTGCGTATGCGAATAGTTTGGAAATGGTCTACACGCACACCTTGCCGGAGTTGCTCTAGAATCATTGATTCTTCGTCTCTGCGATCGGGGGGAATTATAAGTGTGATGTGCTGGCCGATGGCTTCTTCGGCGGTGTAGCCAAATAGCCGTTCGGCGCTTCTATTCCAGCTAAGGATGATGCCATCGAGGTTTTTGCCGATGATGGCATCGTCCGAGGACTCGACGATCGCCGCCAGTTGACTAGAGGCATCTAACGAAATCACAGCTTGATAGGCGGCTGAAGCAAACCGACCGAGACTGAGAAGCTGACGCTTGTCTTCGACGTCGAACTTGTGGCTGTGGTCATGGGCGACAGCCCAAATCGTGCCGACCGCTTTGTTTGCCACATAGAAAGGAACCAAGAGGGCCTCTTCGACCGAAGGCGTGACTGGTTCGAAATAGGTAAAGCGTCTCTCAACATGAGTGAATAGGAGCGGGCAGTTTCGGTCGAGGACAGTGCCGCAAGGCCCGAAGTCGCGCGGCGTGCCACCACCAATGTGCTGTTGCCACTGGCCGGCAATTGCGGGCCAATAGAATCGCTTGCCGCCATCGTGCGTGGTTAGCAGGCTGACGCCCGCTGAACCGCAATCGCAAATGTTCAGGATCGTGTCAGCCAACGTCTGCAGAATGGTTTGCGGTGCATCGCTCAGTGCCTGAGTCAAACCAATGAGGGCGCGATTTTCTTTTTCAAAGTCCGGTGGGCGTGCCGGGCGTCGATCCAATTCCTCCGTGCGGAGAATCGTTTCCAATGGCACTTGTTCGTCATCCATGGCGGACGATAACCCCTCCTATAACCTGCTCCTTAGTGGACGGTAGCGTACCAAGTTTTTGCGCCCACGGCCTACCGCGAACCATGTATTAAATAATAGGTTAAGATATATTCTGATTAGGGCGTGTGCAGGTTCCGCCAAGTTTAGTTGACGCTCACGCTTTCTTTAGTTCGACCACCAACACCGTTCGAGCAATCAATAGATTGCGTCGGTCATATCAAGCCCGAAAGGTCAGTTGGTATTGCGGATATGTCGCTTTGTGGCTGCAGTGCGGGCACTCTAGCTTGGCACCGCAATCAGAGAAAATTGGCTCCTCGGGAAAGAACTTGTTTTTAGTGTGTCTTCAATCCGCGACTGTTGAAAGGACTTGCGACAGTTCGCGCATTCGAGGTGCCATGATGCCATCGATGATGCCATCGTGCCCCCTAAGCGACCAGGTTCTAATGCTCAATCTACGAGGTTGCATTGGCCGATAAAATACCTGAAACGCCTCAGCATTTCGTTTTAATGAGCCAGATAACGACACGAAAGACTCCCGTACGGGGCGCTGGCACCGGGTCATTTAAGGGAGGTAGAATCGACTCTCAGCAATTTTAGCTGGGTTTCATAGCTACGGGGCAAGCAAGGAAGTACGAGACATGTCTCGACCGCGATTCGATTGTTGAAGCCGCAAAGCTAAGCTCAACGTTGAGCATGTTGGTTATATTGTGCTTCGAACCCATGCCGTGCCCTCACGGGAGGAAGCGACCCATGTGCAATAGCATTTTCCGATTCGCATCCGCCACCCTGCTCGCCGCCGCGAGTACGGTTCTTTTGTTCTCGGCTGCCGCGCAACAAGTCCCGCAGCAACTCCAGCCATCCGCCAATGAAAGACTTCTTTTCAAGGTTCACGCGAAGGGCGATCAGGTGTACACCTGCAAGGGTGACGCCACGCAATTCACTTGGACGCTGAAGGCTCCCGATGCGCAACTCTTCGACAAGGATGACAAACCCTTCGGCAAACATTTCGCTGGACCTTCTTGGGAAGCGAGCGACGGCAGCCGTGTTATCGGCAAAGCCGTTGCCAATGCGCCTTCGCCGGACGGCGATTCCGTTCCATGGCTTCTCGTCAAGGTGCTCAGCCACGATGGCAGCGGCGTGCTCTCTAGCGCCACAACCATCCAGCGCCTCAACACTAAAGGTGGCAAAGCACCAGCGTCCGGATGCGACGCTTCGCACGTCGGCCAGGAAGTCCGCGTCTCATACTCCGCTGACTACCTCTTCTACGCCGCGAAATAACCCCCTGCACTTACTGTCGAGTGATTTGTGACTCTCGGGGTATTGGCAGCCGTTACCGGTAACCCGGTTGTCTCCGCGTGCCTTGGTGATTGGCGCCGCAGCCCTGAAGCAAGGCCTGTCCGCCTACAGCGCTTACCAATATTTCCACTGCATTTCCACTGCGCGAACCTGCACTGCGCGAAACAATGAGTACGAGCCGCTCTCCAACTCCTAACAGCGTTTTCACTGGCTAGAGGTTTCTCAAGCGAGTAGAATGCAGCCTGAGACGCGCGCTCAACGGATATGTTTTGGAGTCAACCCATGCGCTTCTCTCGACCGAATCACCGCGAAATGTTTTCTTGCTTCTGGGTTTTTGCGGCCATCTGCGTTGCCGGCTGTGGTAATTCCTGTTTTGTCGGCATCTCCAACAACGGCAATGGCACGGCCACAATAACCGTAGCAAATCCTCCGCCTGCCTGCTCGCTGTCCCAGGGCATGGGCATGATGAACATGGTTGCCGTCAAAACGGCGGCCTGCGAAACCTGCCCTGCCACGACCCGGGTGGAGCATGCTTTTGTGACGGTGCAGAGTATTCGGCTTCGTCCCACCAATCCAGCGGACACGAATTCGCCCGACGGTTTCGACCTTGCTCCGCAACTCGCAACTCAACCACGTCGAGTCGATCTGATCGGGGATTCTTTCACCGTTCTGCTAGAGAACGCGCTTGTGCCAGCGGGCAGTTATCGCGAACTACAACTGCAATTTGTTCCCGAATTCACAGACCGCTTTGTGGGGCTCTCCAAGCAGGAATGCAGCGGAACGCTGTCGAACTGCACCATCACGAGCCAAGGAGACGTACAGCCGCTCCAATTGCCGGGCGACCCGCCGGAACTTGTCATTCCATTCGAGGGCAATTCCATGGTGGTATTGCCGGATGCCAGGGTGGATTTGCGTCTCAGCCTGCGACCACAAGTGACTTACGTGTCCAGCAGTGAAGGCTGGAAAACCCAAACCATCCTCGTTGGAAACGCCGAAGTCGCTCGCCCGTAGCCATTCACATAACGCTGGCTAGCTATCATCGTGTTGGCGCTCGATCGACCAGATGCTCTTCTGATCCTTCTCGAACGGGTAGACGTGAATCATCCAGTTGAACACGACGGGGTGGAACGTTCCCCCTACGGCATCGCACGCCTGGCGCGTCGTAATCGATCCCTTGAGCCCGAACTGGGAATTCGTCGCCAATATCTCGCTTCTGCGGTCAGGCGGCGGGGCGCAGAAGTTCACATGCTCATGCCATTGCGCGATGCTGAGCGGTATGCGCTGGTCGAGTTGCTCTTCGCTAAAATTTTTGGGGGCGGTGTACATTATTCCGACCAAGTTGTAGCCATCGCCGTGTTTTTCGTAGAGCAGAGCGGTGGGGTGTTCGGCATTGAAGCTGACCGCGGCTTCCCGCGCATAAGCACGGTTAACAAAGTGATAGATTTTCTGTGGAACCTCGGGATGGAAAATCTCGAAGCCATCGCTTAGCGCAGAACGATAGTCGAGATAGTGGGCGGCAACTTTGCGGGCTGAGTCCACAACGGCCTGAGCTCGCTCGGCGTCGCCAGTGCGGGCAGGACGAAGGTCGGTCATTTTCATATGCGGGCCCATGTCCATCTGCCCTTCCATCGAGTGCATGGCGCCCATGGCGGCGCTGCCGTCACCGCTTTGGTCTTGCGTCATGGTCGACATGTCGTGACTGTGCGCGTTCGTGCCCTGCGTACTTTGCGGATCAGCCGTCTGAGATTCTCCTGCGACAGGTGACGGTTGCTGCCAAAACACGCTGGCCAGCAAGACCAGCAAAATTACGGTTCGATTTTGCATAGCAAGCCTCCACTTTTGCGGCGGCGTTTCCGGCCGCCCTCACTAACTACAAACACCATGTAAACAAAAAGTTCTGCGAGAGAGTGTAGCGATTGTCACACGCCTGGCTTCGACGCTGTCCACGATGCCAGGACAAAAACGACAAATCGGCGGAAGCGGGGAGCGCTGATCTGCGTCCGCCGCGGAAGCCGTCCGGTTACAGGACGGAACGATCATGGCTCCGACTCGGGCTACACGTAATTATCTGCTTGCCATGCTGGAGGCCCGCGCCACTCCCAGAGGCGGAGAAGGTACGCTAGGATGAAGATCCCAACACCGGATACATGCAAACATCGCAGCAGATAGTTTCAGACGCTTCCTTTGCCTTCGAGGACACGAAGATAACGATTCGGAGCAATATCGGTGAGTTTTTCAACCTGCTTGCTGGGCGCGGGCCAACGAATTTCCAGTTCATCGATCTGGCTCGCCGTGCCGATACCAAGCACCTCCCGAGGATCGTGCGAGGAAAGATAGCTGCCGCCGTTGTTCTTCAGTCGCTCGCGAACTTTACCGCCGGCCTTCCATTTAATGCGCGCTCCGATGGCGTCGCGATTGCAGCTGACGCCTTCGAGTTTGAGTCCGAGCCAGTTGTTTCCCTTCGCGGCGTTGTTCTTCAGTAGGACGGGAGGACCACCGTTGATCCCGATGATCACATCCACGGCTCCGTCGTTGTCAAAATCGCCGACGGCAAGACCGCGCGCCGCAAAATCCTTGTGGAACACCGGGCCTGCGGTCTCGCTCACGTCGTGCAGCTTGTGGTCTTCGCCTTGATGATAGAGGAGCATCGGCTCCTTGTACTTCACCTGCATCGAATAGAGATCGATCATGTCGTCGGGATGGCCATTCGCCAGTATCAGGTCCACCAAACCGTCGTTATCGTAATCGAAGTATTTCATTCCCCAGCCGCTCAGCAACCTTGTGTCACGAGCCACGCCATTAGCCTGCGCTGTGTCGTGGAACGATTCGTCTTTATTGTTTTCGTAAATGGAATACATTTCGTGGTCGACGTTGGCGACGAACAAATCCTGCCATCCGTCTCCATTGAGATCTGCCGCATCCACGCCCATTCCTGACCGAGGCCTGCCACTCTCGCTAAATCCCACGCCGGCTTGCAGCGCGATCTCGTCCCAGTTCCAGTGGCCGTTCGCACCGGGCCCACGATTTACAAACAAAAAGTTTTGTACTGTGTCGTTGGCGACGAATAAGTCCATCCAACCGTCATTGTTGATGTCGGTCGCCACCACGCCGAGACCCTTGCCGAGAGCGGTGGCAATGGCCGTTCCTTTGCTAACTTCGGTGAACGTGCCGTTTCCATTGTTGTGGTAGAGGAAGCTCGCAGTGGGTTTGAACACGCGCGGCACACAATAATAGTTCCTGCCGACCGCGTTATTTCCGCACTCCAATTTGCGCACGCCGGAGTAATCCACGAAGCTGCAGACGAACAAATCCAATTTGCCGTCATTGTCGTAATCGAACCAGACGGCGCTGGTGGTCCAGCCAGGCGTTGCGACACCGGCCTTTTCTGCCACGTCGGTAAAGGTTCCATCATGATTGTTCTTATACAAAATACATTTGCCATACGCGGTAACGAAAAGATCCGGCCAGCCGTCGTTGTCGTAGTCACCCGCGGCTATACCCATCCCAAAATATGCGCCGGCCACACCGGCTTTTTCGGTTACATCCGTGAAAGTGCCGTCCCGGTTGTTTTTGTACAGAGCGTTACGGACAGGTTTGGACGGCTTCCAAAAATCACTCGGGCCGCTGTTCACAAGGAAAATATCCATCCAGCCGTCGTTGTCATAGTCCAGAAACGCGCACCCCGGTCCCAGCGCCTCCGGCAGATAGCGGCTCGGAGACATGGCATTTTCGTGCATCCACGTGATGCCGGACACCGACGCGGGCACTTCGCTGAACAGCGAGACTTCCGAGGAGGCTTTATTTTGCGGTGGGATCCCAAACGCTCTGGCGGCGCCTGCAGCCATGCCAAGACCCAGAAATCCGCGTCGGGAAAAAATCATCCTGACATCCTATCGCAAACACAATTGTTCTCGCTGCAGGGCGGGAATAAGCGTGCCTTGCGGGTGACGGTGAGAGGAGTTTGCGGTTCAGCCTGGGTAGGGTTCATTCGCCTTCACGATTCGAATGCGGTGATCGGTGAACTTGTGGTGGGCCCCGGGCAGCTCAAGTTTGGGCATGTGACAGGTGGAGCATTTGCTTTTCGCAACCGGGCATGCTTTCGCGCCGGGCTTGCCACCCGCATGACAGGCCTGGCATCTCGCGTCGTAATCCGTGGATACCGCGTTTATCTCGTGATGGGGGTCATGGCAGGCGAGGCAACTGATGCGTGCGTCATCGGGGTCGTAGCATTTGCTACCGGTGAGGCGATAGGGCTGGAAGCGTATGTTCGCGATGCTTGGGTTGCCCTGCGCGGCAATCTCCGCCCAGGTCCGGTGACATTGCCCGCAGAAATTCGAAACTCGCTCGGCGGGCAGTGCGGGAGGCGCAGGCGATGATTTAGACGCGTCGGGTTCGTAACCATTCACGAGCACTGCCGCCAAGTGTGTTGGTGCGTCTTTATGGCAGTGCTCACATTGCACGCCCGGAGTCATTTTATCCAGAGTCACTTGCCTGCCTGCCGTCGCGTTTGTGGCGTGGCAGCCAAAGCACTTCAGCTTGTCGTCGCGGCTCATCAATCGTCCGGCGGCTTCCTTCAAATCCGAAGGAATCGATCCCGCCGATCCCAACGTAGGGCCAAGCCCGTCCAACTCCCGGAAGTAGCTCACCCGGCTCTCATACAATTCGCCATCCTTTTCGAGGATGTATGTTTGGCCGATCGCCGAACTTGCGCCCATTGCCCAGCGAATCGGGACCGTGAGCGTATTCGTGCCGTCACTCACGGAATAGAGGTTCTGATCTCCTTTTCGTTCGATCCGGTACGAATATCCCGCCACGTTCGTCGTCAACACGGGATGATCGATCAAGACTTTGCACTTCTCGACGGTCTCGAGAGCGTTCGCCATGGACGTGAGTGGTTGCGATTTTGCCTGTGAGTGGCACGGAGCGCACGCACGCGCTGCAGGTGAGCTGGATTGCGCCGAAACAGCTTCGGCCAAAACCAAGCACAAAACTAGTGCACCCCATCTCATCGCAATTTAGAATCTTCGGCCGGTTCTCTGACACGCATATGAACGGTCATTGTGGGTTCACACCGGGCTGCTTGGCTTGCGCTTCGGCGGTCAGCTTCTGCACAATTTCCCGCTCGCGCTTGCCATCTGCAGGGCGTTTCAGCCGGTAGTAGACCAGGGACAAAGAAACGTGCGCTTCGGTGAATTGAGGAGATTCCTTCACCAGGGATTCGAGAGCCTGGCGGGCAGAGTCCAACTTGCCTTGGTCGATATCAATCAGTGCCTGTTGGTAGCGCACGCCGGGGTCGGCGGGTCGAGTTTCCAAGGCGCGAGCAAAGTATTTGCGAGCCTCATCGTAGTTCTGTTCCAGGCGGGCGCTGGCACCGAGTTGAAGGTTGGCGTCAAAGTTGTACGGGTCGATCGCCAATTCATCCTCGAATTCCTTGGACGAGAGGTCGGAGTCGCCTGTAAACACGAGCGCTTCAGCGTACAGAACGTGGACGTCGGGCAGATTGGGGTTGAGTGCCTCGGCCTTGGCAAACTCGTCGCGGGCTCCGGCAAAGTCCTGAACATTCATTTTGGCGCTGCCGAGCATGAGATGCGCCTCGGCAGAATCTCCGTTGCGCAGAATGCGGTCCACCAGGACCTGGCCTTCTTCGACACGCTTTTCGTGAATGAGGGCGGTTCCCAACATGTAGGCGACCGCCAGATCGTCGGGATGCTCTTGCTGTTCGGGCTGCAAGACGCGGATGACATCCTTGTCCTGGCCCATGCGCAAATAGCAGTCGGCCAGAAGCAGGGTTGCCTGCTGGTTCGAGGGATCTTTCGCGTGGACCTTCTCGAGTTCCTTGGTTGCTTCAGCGATATGTCCCATCTTGTAATAGGCCAAGGCGAGATTGAGCCGGGCGCTTTCGAGGGCAGGGGATTGCTTGAGAGCGATCTTATATTCGGGGATGGCCTCTTCATATCGGCCTAAGCCGGCCAGAGCTGCACCCAGATTGGAATGAATGGCGGTAGCCTCAGGACGCATTTTGAGAAATTGTCGGTATTCGGTGACCGCACCTTCGAGATCGCCAGCCTTCTGCTTCTGGATTGCGTCCTGGACCAGTTCCTGAGGAGATTGTGCCTGTGCGATCGCGCTGAGGCCTATGACGAGTAAAAGTGCAGGTTTCCACATGCCGATAACGGGTCTCGGTAAAGTTTACAAGAAAAAACGGGATGGCCAAAGCCATCCCGTTTTTGGTTGAAATGTTTGTGTTCAGTCTAGAAGAAGAACTTGACCGCGAGCTCCACGATTCGGTGCCCTTGTTTATTCACGGCGGTGCCGAAGGTCGAGTTAGACTGCGTTATCTCGCCTGCCGGGTTTTGAGTGTAGCTAAGGTTGAGATTGTTTCCGTTGAAAGACCACAGCGGATGGTTCAACCAGTTGTAGCCGTTGACCCGGAACTGCAGGGTCTTGTGCTCGGTGATGGGAAAGTTCTTGAACAGGCCCATGTCCCAACTGAAGAAGGCCGGTCCGTAGATGGGGGGTAGGACGGTCCCGCCGTTCTGGCCGACCTGGGTCGGCGGGGCGAAGCAATTCCCGTTGATCCATTGATGCGGTCCCAAGTTCGAAGTTGGGTTGCAAGTCAAGATCGGGTTGAGCTGGATATCCGGCGTGCCCAGGATCGACACGTTGCTGATCGCGATACCGTTGGGGTTTTGAGCCGAGATGCTGCCGGGAATGATCGCGTTATTTAGATTCATACCGAAGTTCTGGTTCTGGAAGCCCGTCAGGTTGGGCCCGCTCTCCAGTTGCAGGATGCCAGAGACCTGCCAACCGTTGACGAAGCCACCCACCAGCTTCTGGGTAGTGGGGTTGGGTAACTGAACGGAGTAAACAGCGTTGAAGAGATGCGGGCGATTGTTGGACTGCACGCCATAGTTGTTGTTTACATTGAATTGGTCGCACAGGTTGCCGTTGCAATTCTCGATACCCATAGCCTTGCTAAACGTGTAGTTCAGATTGATGGTGTAGCGCCCCCTCGTGCGCGCCCACACCACCTGAAAGGCGTTGTAGTTGGCATGCGCGTTGTTCGTGGCCACGTACAGGTCTCCATAACCGAGCAGAGGACGGAAGTTCTGCGAGTTGAGCGAGTTCGGATCAACGCCGCCATTGTTCGACGCCAGCATGGCTCCTTTTGGAACCAAGTTGATGTTTAATGTGTTGAAGCCCGCACTGCCGCCGTTGCCGCTGCTCGGGATATCTTCCGACCTGTTGCCGATGTAGGAGACCTCCAGTATGCTCGACCACGGCAACTGGCGGGAAATAGTAACGTTCCAGTTGTCCGTATAGGCTTGCTTGTCGTCCGTGCTGTCCACGGCGGAGGGACTCGACGCCACCGCGCTAAAATTTACTGTGTCTAGCCCGGGGACTCCTGGGAACTGGGGCAACGGATTCACGAGGATGGGCTGACTGCCGGCCCCTACGGGAACCTTGCCACCGTCGAAAGAAATCTGCTTGACCCCTGCAGACGCATCCAACCCGTTCGTAAACTGACCAGCGTGGAAGTAGTAGCGGCCCCATCCTCCGCGGAGTACCGTTTTGCCGTCGCCAAACAGGTCATAGGCGGCACCCAGGCGCGGTTGGTAGAACAATGCCCGCGTCGGGAATCCCGCCAGCGGAACGGAGCTGTTCTTGGAATGCCACTCGAATCCACAGTAGGTCGGTCCAGCTGAACAAGCTTGGCCACCGCCTGCGGTATAGGCGGCAACATTGAAGATCGAGTAGCCAAACCCAAGCCGGTCATACCAGGGCTGCATATGACTGAAGCGTATGCCGTAGTTGACCGTCAAACGCTTGGTCAACTTCCAGTCGTCCTGCACGAAGAATTCATACTGATTGTAGGCAATGTCGTTGATACGGTTGAATGAGGCTTCATTGTAGTCACTCATTATGCCCAGGACCTCGTCGGCATAGGAATCTCCGGTGGTGTAACCGAGTGACGTTGCAATGCTCGAAGAATTAAACTGCAGCTCACCGTTGGTGTTATCGTTGCCGGGCTGTGCGTTGCGGATCCACTCCCAGAAGAAGCCCGCCTTGATCGTATGCGTGCCCCAAACTTTGCTGACCGTATCGCTGATGCTGGGCATGTACTTATTGGCATACAGACCCTGCGAAGCTCCGCCGGCTTCGAACCCGCCCGGATTAAAGATCAGGGCCGCTTCGTTCCCGAAACTTCCGAAGGATGGAATCTGGGAAACACCGTTCTTGAACAGTCCCTGAAGGCCGTAGCCTACGTTTGTGCGGTCTACCGCTGAAGGATTGCTGAAGACGTTCGGGAACAACACCTCGGTGTACGCCACGACCAGTTCGTTGGTCATCGTTGGGCTGAACACGTGCGTCAGTGACCCCGATATGGACTTGGAGCGGTTCTTGCCCTCTACCGGCGTCGGATACGGAACCTGCGATCCGTTGCGCCACCACAGGCCAACAGGAAACTGCTGGGTCTCGCGCTGGTAGTTGTAACGCACGAACAGTTTGGTATTGTCGCTGATGTTATAGTCCACGCGCGTGACGAACTGCTGGTTGTTCTGGTTGAACACTTCCGATTGCACGTAGTTGTAGCCGTGAGTCACGGCGGGATCGGCGTTGGCGGCGGGATACAGCTTCATCAGGGCAAGCATGTTAGCGTTGAGATCCCCTGCCGGAATGATGCCGCCTGGATACCACCCTAAACCGGTGGAATTAAGACATGGAAGGTAGTTGCCAGCGGATACGCTGGTGCCGGGGCAGGCCGAACCCGCAGGATTGCCGGAAGCCGTGTTGTAATTGTGGGTTGGGTCGCCAATCTTCTGCAACTCGGATGTCGAGAAATTCCCCTGGAGCATGCCCGGAGTCGGAACCGTGGCACGGAGCAAGCCGGTATCCAACACCTGGTAGAAGTACTCATAGCCGGCGAAGAAGAACAGTTTATCTTTATTCTTGTTAAAGTTCGTTCCGGGAATGATCACCGGGCCGCCGATCGAACCGCCCGGGTAATAATACTTATTCTTCGGTTTCGGGGCGAGGTCGGCGTTATTTAGCGCGTCGTTCGCATTCATTGCATAGTTGCGGGCAGAGAAGAAGAGGCTGCCGTGGAACTCCTGGCCACCGGCCTTCGTCACCGATGTGATGAGTATCGGCCCTTTCTGGTTCTCGGCGCTGAAGTTCCCTTGCAGTACCTTGAACTCCTGCAAGAAGTCCGAGTTGGGGTTGACCGGCGTGTCGCAGTTGCAACCCGGGTCGGACACGTGGGCCCCGTCGGCGGTGATGTCTAGCGAGTTGCTGGGCAGCCCGTTGTAGGTGTAGGCGTTGTTCAGCGGGCTCTGGCTGCCCCCGTCGCCGTTGGCGTTGATGCCGATGACTTCGCCGGTATAGTTCGCCTTGTTCGAAGAGCCGTTTTGAACCCCAAAGCCCGGCATGATCTTGATGTACTCGGCCGCGTCACTACCTACCTGAACCAAATTCTGCAACTCCTTGGATTCGAGGGTATACGACTTTTCGGCTGAGTCCGTGGTCACAAGTGGGGTCTCTTGGGCGTTGACCTCCACGGTTTGGCTGGCCGTCCCAACCGTTAACTGGATGTTCAAGTTGCGTTTTTCGGCGCCGCCCAAGGCGATGCCTTCCGCTTTGTAAGTCTGAAACCCTTTGGCCTCCACCGTCAGCACATACGTACCAACGGGCACGGACGCGAACGTGAAATACCCGTCTGCGTTCGTCACCGTGTCGCGAAGCGAGCCTGAGATGGCATCTCTCAAGGTGATCTTCGAGTCAGATACCACGGCTCCCGAGGGATCGGACACCACACCCGTGAGCGTCGCAAAAATTCCCTGACCGCTAACCGCGCTCGCGAAGAAAACCGCTAGAAACGACAACACCAATAGATACGTAATCCTCCGTTGAACCACGGCCCACCCCTTTCGCGCACAATAACGATATTCGAGACGGAATTTCCCCGGAATGCACATACTTAAAATCCAATGTGGTGATGTTGTCAAGCTAATTGTTTAATATTAGACGGGCTCTTTTGGACGGCATGCACGGTTTTTTGATCGCTGGCCACGCTGCGCCGGACCAAAGACACTGATTCTGAGGGGGTAAGCTTCACTGTTTGCTTCAAAACATCTAGTTAGCAGTAAGAACGCGATTCGCAAATCCTCACCATTAAATCGTTGCTATCGGTAGGGCCGGGTTCGTGCTTGCCGCAAAAAGAGGGTACTGGAACTGCCGTTCGCTTGAGCCCTCGAGTTCGGTCTTGGGAGCACAGCCGCAGGGAAAACTAAGCGCCAGCGGATTTGGCTATGGGTCGGGGCCGAGCGGTTTTCGCTTGCCAGGTCTTGCGCAACTCTTCGCGCTGCGTGAGCACATACGCCTTCGCTTCGTCGAAGCTAACGTAGACGCGCGTGCCTTTGATCGTGTTGCAAGGAGTACAGCAGGCCACGAGATTGGCGGGATTTTTCTTTCCTTTGTGGGCGCGCGGAATAACGAAATCGACGCGCATGACTAACGCATTTTCGAAACTTGCGCGTCCATCCAAACCGCAATAGCGGCAGACATAATCGTCGCGTTCGAGAATCTTGCGGCCTTCTTCGATCGTTACCGGGGAATCCACGAGTGAAAAAGAAACCAGATTGATCGGCATGAGGACCTCCATGGAGGAAGTCGTCAGGAGCAGGAAGGGGAATGCGACTTCCACCCTTTGTGCGGGTGAAGTTAGGACGGACGGCGACCGGTGTCAAGACTGCTTTTGGACTGCTTTTGACTGCTTTTGGCTGGACGGGCTTGCCTGTACGGGAGTGCCGTTGCCGGATCGACGGATGTGCGCGCCCCTTAATTTCTTGACTCCTGTCCGAAAGTGCTTATAGTCGCAGACACACCACACGTCAGAGGGCGAGCAAGTTTCCGGGTCAGGAATGCTAGGTTATTGCCGCTCTCGATCTTGTGATTCATCCACACCATAACGAGTCGAAAGAGGAGAGGTGCAATTGTGATCAGAAAAATCGCGCTTGCGATGGCAACATTCTTGTTGATTCTGGGAGTGTGCCGCGTTGCAGTCCATGGACAAACGCCAGAAGTAAAAGAAAAACCCCCGATGTACACTTATGTTAGCAACTGGAGTATTCCACGCGCGCAGTGGGCAGACATGGAGAAGGCCGGAGGAGCAACGCAGGCAATCCTGGAGAAGGGCTTGGCCAGCGGCACACTCGTCGCCTACGGCAGCGACATGACTATGGTGCACGAAGCCGACGGCAGCACCCACGACTCCTGGTGGTCCGCAATGTCGATGGCAGGCTTGCTGCATGTGTTGGCTGAGATACACAAGTCCGGCAACGCCACATCCAGCGTACTATCCAGTGCCACGAAACATTGGGATTCCATTTATGTCAGCCGGTATTACAACTGGCATTCCGGAACCTGGAAGGACGTTTACACACACGGATCGATCTACAAGTTGAAAGCCGATACGCCGGACAATGCTCTCGATCAGCTCAGCAGGAATATGATCGTGCCTCTCTTGGAGAAGGAGTTGGCCGAGGGCACAATCCACGAGTACGAAATCGATACGCAAGCCATCCACACGGAAGCTCCGAGTATGTTCTACATTTTCTACATCGCCGCAAACGCGGAAGGTGTGGACAAGGTTAGCGCGGGGATACGGGAAGCGCTGAAAGCAAATCCTCTCAATGGACCAGCGTTTTCTTCCATGACCGATTCCACGGCGCATCGTGATGAACTGGCCCTCACGAGCGCCACATACAAATAGAGTTTCCGACTTGGGCTCACCATATCGGGTTCGCGAGCGAATTGCTTATACCGGGAGACGCTCGCGGGCCCTAGAAAACCGGGATAGTGAACAGCCAGCGTGACTCGCGTTCATCTCCTTCAAAACGTGATTTTCTTTCTCAGTTCCTCTGGCATCGGTGTATCGGGCGAGATCTTTGTGTCGTGCAGGTAAAGATGACGCAGCTTCGGAAGTTGACCGATGGGCGCTAGGGCATCGGCGGTAATCGCGGTATCGAAAAAATTCAAAGATTCCAATTGAGTGAGGGAAACGAGAGTCTTCACGGCGGCGTCTGTGATTTTAGTGTGCGCTAAGCGGAGGGTGCGGAGGCGTTTCATGGCGGCGATGGCGGGGGAAGAGGCGTCGGTGATGGCCGTGCCGGAGAAATCTGCAGACACAATTTGATCGCGGATCGGAGTAAGCGCGGCGAGTTGGTTGTCCCCAAAGTTCGAACCCAATAGCGAGGCATCCAGAACTAGATCAGCTGATGCGCGCGACTGGTAGTCCAATGCGGAAGGGAACCGTTGCTGGAGTTGAAGCACCGCGGATGCGAGCCGCGCACGTTGTTGGGCTACGGCGGCTGGATCGGATTCTTCAAAAGTAATTTCTGCCACCGCGGTTGACGTGCCAGAGTCAGCCGGAACGTCCTGGACCGATTCCGCTGATTGCGTACCCGAAGCTCCGCCGGAAATCCAAAGTTCGATCCTTTTTATTTCGTTCGGCGAAAGAGGCGGTTTGTGTTCGGCGGGCATGACGTCATCGTCGGTCGGAGGCAGCGTGATGCGGCGAAAAACTTCACTGCCCGTGGGATTGCCGGCCTTGATCACCGGGCCATGCTTACTTCCATGCATCACCCGATCGTAGGTGTCGAGGCGAAGATTCGCTTTGTGCTTGGCTTGACCATGACAGCCAATGCAATGTTGCGAAAAGATCGGTTGAATGCGAGCGCCGTAGAAGGTGGCGGGACCCGCATTTGACGAGGTTGAGGAAACGCTGGCGAAGGCTTGCATACCGAGCAACGTGCGCAACCGCTCCGGCATATGTTCCGTAAGGTGGTTCTCGCCTTGAGACAGTTGACCGCCACGATATCCGGTAAACGACACGAGGGTGACTGTGACAATCAGCGCAGTGAGGTAGCCACGGTTCAGATGCGATTCGCTGCTGCGCCCGCGCAACAACCAACAGAGCCAAGCTGCGACCGCAACCAATAGGCCGCCCCACATATGCTGGGTGACGAGCGAACCGGAGTAACCTCCGCTGCGCGCGAGGCACCATCCCAACGCAATTGCTCCAATCGCGCCGCAAGTTGCTACACCAAGCAAAAAGTCGACGGAAGAAAGCAGTTGTGGAAAGAAACGGGAACGTCCAGCCAACTCAACCAGGGGTACAAGGATGAGGATTGCAATCGGCAGGTGCACTGCAATTGGATGGAAGTGCCCTAGGAATTGGAGCCATTCTGTTCGTTCGTTTCCGTCCGGCGGAGCAAGAAGAACAAGGAGCAGCAGGATCAGAATCGGCACGAGCGTGAGCAGGCCAAAGCCAACGCGCGCTGAAAGACGCTGCACCGCAAAGCTCATGAATGTGGGAGACTCCGACAGCCAAATGAGGCGGCAACGGAGTTGCTCATGCGAGAACCTGGGGGACGACACGTGCCGGTTTCACGCCAGTCACTTTTTGATCTAGCCCCTGGTATACATAATTGAGCTTGCGATGATCAAAGCCGAGTATGTAAAGAATCGTTGCGTGCAGATCGCGAATCTCGACAGGATCTCTCACGATTTCGTATCCCATTTCGTCCGTTTGGCCGATGGTGATGCCCGGCTTAATGCCGCCTCCGGCCATCCAAATGGTGAAAGCGCCGGGATTGTGATCCCGACCGATAAGGGCCATGGCCTGGCCACCACGATTCTCTCTCATTGAGGTGCGGCCAAATTCGCCGCCCCAAACGATCAACGTATCTTCCATCATGCCACGCGTTTTCAGATCGGCTAGCAACGCGGCCATCGGCTGATCCACTTCGCGGCACCTATCGGCGAAACCAATATTCAGGGCTTCATTCGCGCTCGAACCGTGGCTGTCCCAGCCCCAATGATAAAGCTGGATGAAACGCACGCCGCGTTCCGCAAGGCGACGAGCGACCAGACAATTGTTGGCAAAGCTAGATTCCCCGAGTTTCGATCCATAACTCACCCGGACTTCTTCGGGCTCCTTGCGGATGTCCATCGCGTCCGTGGCATCCATCTGCATGCGGAAACACATTTCGTACTGGGCAATGCGCGTGACCGTCTCAGGATTTCCAAACTCCGAGTAGGTCTGACGATTGATTTCGTCGATGGCGTCCAGCATGCTGCGGCGCAGAGGACGGCTTACACCACCGGGATTGTCGAGATACAGAACCGGCTCGCCATGAGAACGGCACTGTACACCCTGATAGACGCTCGGCAGGAACCCAGAGCCCCAAAGCTGTTTGCCGCCGTCGGGAGAATTGCCGCCGGAAAGCAGGACAATGAAGCCCGGCAGATTCTGATTTTCCGTGCCAAGTCCGTAAAGCACCCAGGAGCCGAGCGAGGGATGGCCGAGACGCGCGTCACCGGTCTGGACGAGCAATTGTGCCGGCGCGTGATTAAACTGGTCCGTACGCATCGATTTGATGAAACACAGATTGTCGATTTGCCTTTCGAGATGAGGCAGTCGGTCGGAAATCCATTGCCCGCTTTGTCCTGCCTGATGAAAAGGATATTGAGAGCCGAGCAGCTTCGGGATGCCGTTGATGAATGCGAAGCGTTTTCCGACGAGGAAGGAGGCTGGGCAATCCTGGCCGTCGAGGCGGGTCAGTTCGGGTTTGTGTTCGAAAAGTTCGAGTTGGCTGGGGGCTCCCGCCATATGGAGATAGATGACGCGCTTTGCTCGAGGCGCAAACTGAGGCGGCAGAACGGTGAGTGGAGTTTTGGGATCACGAGTGAAATCGAGGCGCGGCGTTCCGTCCGTATCAAATCCTGTTGTTTGCGATGAGCGGAGTAGGGGCGCAGCTAATGTACCCAGAAACAATGTTCCGACACCGGCCGAGAAGGAACGAAGAAAGTGGCGACGGGTTTGCGCCTGCAGTTGCGCCAAAATCTCTGCAGGGTGCAGTTGACCAGAACCTTCAGACAGGGATTGCTGCGTTGCTTTTGATCGTCTCATGCGTAGTCACCGGGTTAGGGCGGCGTCAAGATTGAACAGGACGCTGCCGACAGCGGTCAGTGCTTCCAATTCCTTTGCGGAGTCCTGTGGATTCAACGGCCTTCTGCCGACGGTCATTTTTGCTCCAACAAAAGACGGCTTGTCCGACATGGCTAAGGTTTTCTCGAAGAAGGCCCGCAGCACCGCGAGTTCCCGCGGCGTAGGATCGCGCGAAAGCACGAGCCTGGTTTCATAGCAAAGCCGGGCGTCGAGCAGATTCCCGGAGCCGTTGTTGGAATTTGCGACGGTTTCTTTCAGCACGCGCTTCGCAAGGGACTCCGCGGCTTCCTGATAAACGGGATCATTCAGCGTCACGAGAGCTTGTAAGGGAGTGTTGGTTGGGATGCGCCGGGGAAGGCTGGTGTCTCGGTCCGAGGCATCGAAGGTGAGGAAACTGGGATAGCCGCTTGTACGTTTCACGAAAGTGTAGATCGCGCGGCGGTAGCGATCGGGGCCGGTCGCGTCCTTCCAGTCGTCATCGTTGTAGACACTTTTCCAGACACCGGCAGGTTGCGGCGGCATCACCGGTGGCCCGCCCATGGTTCGATTCAGCAGCCCGCCGGCTACGAGCGCCTGGTCACGAACCATTTCCGCCGTGAGCCGTTGCTGCGGACCGCGCGCGAGCAGACGATTGCGTGGGTCTTTTTCCGTGAGAGCTGGAGTAGATGCGGCGCTTTGCCGGTACGTGGCGCTGGTCACAACCTCGCGCAACAGAGCCTTCATATCCCAATGCAGATCGTTCTGAAAATGGAGCGCGAGCCAGTCGAGGAGTTCCGGGTGGCTAGGCGCTTCACCAGCACTTCCAAAGTTTTCTAGAGTCTCTACGAGTCCTGTGCCGAACAGTTCTTCCCAATACCGATTTACAGCCACACGAGCAGTGAGAGGCTGGCCAGGAGAGAAAAACCATCTTGCGAGGGTGAGGCGGTTGCGTGGCGCGCCATCCGGAAGCTTGGGGAAAATGCCGGGCACATCAGGGGTAAGATCAGGCCCAAACTTGGTGAGGAAATTTCCGCGTTCGAATTCGAGCGTGGCGCGCTTCTCGTAGGGCTGCTCCTCCGTCATTATGGGAAGCTTAACAGTGGCTATCTTTGCCAGCGTCCGCTCCAACTCCTGGAGGCGAGCAATATTTCTTGCGCGTAAGGGATCGCGGACCAGGGAAGTCCAATAAGCATCGTTGCTGAACGAGAGCTTTACACGTTGCGCCAGAGCAGGCTTCGAGTTGATATCGGCTGTCTGTTTGAGATCAACCTCGATGCGAGCTTTTGCCGGGACTCGCTGTGGCGCGGACGGAACGCCCACAATCCACCGCGTGCGAAAAAGTTTGGAGTTCGCCGCAAAACCGTCGGCGTTTTCCTTCTTTTCGTGAGACTTCTTAGGATCGACGGAATCCGAAATAGCGGTCTCAAGATCCGTTTCCGAATCGTGGAGAAAGCAACGGAAGGCAATCTTTTTTTTGCGCCCGTCTGGCAGCCGCAGCCAGGCTCGGACTTCATCCACAATAAAGCCGTTTTCCGGGGTATGGCGCGCGGTTTTTGCGTCGGCCGGCGGTACTTCGATTCGAATCGCGCTCACGACAGGGAGATTTGTGGATGCGGTCAGCTCATAAAATGATTCCGGAGGAGTGGTAGCGTCGGCCAGAGCCTCGCCCTCTTGAATATGGAAGGTTTTCGCCGGGCCACCGACAGCCTTGGCATGCGCGAGCCTCTTTTTCGCCACAGCCAGGCTATCGAGAAGATCCTTCGTGTCGTTTGCCTTTTGCTTGGGCGGCATTTTTTTGGCTTTGAGTTTTGCCAGTTTGTTTTCGAGATCCGCCACTTTTGGTTCGAGCACTTCGATCTCGTTGGCCGCGGCTTCCACAATCGGCGCAGACTGCCATGCGGATTTCGCAACGAGCGTACGATCGGCATCGTCTTGCGAATGAATCCGCTGGGCAATCTCCTGCTGAATCTGAGACGCCTCGGCGTAACGGTTTTTTTCCTTCGGAACGCGAAGCACGGGCGAATCGTCGTCCAAATCCGCGTCGTTCGAAGTGTTGAAGAACGCGAACGATTTGTAGTACTCCGCATGGCGGATGGGATCGTAGGGATGCGAATGGCACTGCACGCAATTCATGGTGACTCCGTTCAGCACGGACCAAGTCGTGGCAACACGGTCGATCACCGCGATCGTACGGAATTCTTCGTCGTCGGTTCCCCCTTCTTGGTTGTTGGGAGTCTGCCGGTGGAAAGAGGTGGCGATGCGATCCTCAAATGTGGCGCCGGGAAACAAGTCGCCTGCTAACTGCGTTATCACAAACCGGTCGTATGGGATGTTCCTGTTGTAAGCGTCAATGACCCAATCACGATAAGGCCACACGCCAGGCCGCCGTCGGTCGGCTTCGTATCCGAGCGTGTCCGCGTAGCGAGCCAGGTCCAGCCACATCGATGCCCAGCGTTCCCCATAGGCCGGCGAAGCCAGCAGGCGGTCCACTTGTTTCTCGTATGCGTTGGGGGAGGTGTCGGCCAAATACGCAGCTTCTTCTTCGGCGGTCGGCGGAAGTCCGGTCAGATCCAAAGATGCGCGTCGCAGGAGTTCCGGCTTGCTCGCTTCGGGAGATGGCTGCAAAGACTCCTTCTCTAGGCGGGCAAGAATGAAGCGATCCAATGGCTGGCGCACCCAGTCCGCGTGCTTAACAGGTGGCGACGGTTGAGGTTTGGGAGGAACGAACGCCCAGTGATCGGCCCACTTCGCGCCCTCCTTGATCCAGTGGCGCAGCAGCACGATCTGCTCCGGAGGGAGCGGGGGCGCGTGATAGGGCATGCGGACATCCGGATCCTTCGAAGTGACGCGGGCAATCAGTTCGGATGCGTCTGGTTCGCCCGGAACAATGGTGCGGCGGCCCGACTTGCCGGTTCCGAGCGCCTCCTCGCGAAAAATGAAAGATACGCCGTTTTTCTGTCGCACTCCGCCGTGGCAGGACGTGCAATTTTGATTAAAGATCGGCCGGATATCCCGGCTGAAATCCACGGGCTTGCGATAAAAACGGGAAAACCATGGGGCGGCATGGGGCCAGCACATCCAGACAATCCCAGCCGCCACGAGCGAAATGGCTATGATTCCGAGGCGACTCTGGCGAATTGGAGCCAGACTAAACATCGGCAGGTTCTCGACCACAAGTGGCCGGCCAGTCGAACTTAGCCACTCTCACGGGCTCTGTCAAGGCTCGCAAGATGGCTCGCAAGATGAGGATTTCCGGCAAGACATTCGGGCTGGGAATTCGGAATTATTAGCCGCAGCGGCTTTAGGAATCCCCCGACGAAGGCCGCTACCCTTCGAAGCCGCTTAAGGCATCAACTTTCGAACCGAAATAAGTTCGGTGTCGACCGGGACCCCCTTCGTGATTTTCACGCGCAGGAGGGCTTCGAAAGGCTTCAAATCCCCAGCGTCCGGGAGAGAAAGGCGACGAAGGAGCTCCGCGAGAGAATCCGGTCCAGTGACGAACTCGACAGCGCCTTGGGTGCCGAAGGTGGTGGTACCGGCAATGATCAGAAGCGAGTGCGAGGGATCAATTCCTGGCATGAAGCCGAGGACGGCATAGTCTTCGGTGAGGGGGGATGCGGAGGGACTGGCGACATAGAATCCGGCTTCGCCTCGTTGCGGATGAAGGTTGGCAATTGCGAGGTCGCCCTTTCTAAGTCCTGAATTCAGGCGCTGAAATACGAATTCACGCGTGCCCGGAATCTCCTGCAGCGTCAAATTCTCCGAAGGAGAACCGACAAAGATAAGATCATTATTTTTTACATCATCGAGAGAAAAGAGGCTGCCGCGTTTGACGCGAAGCTTGCGATGAAGAGAACTGAAAACCAGGTCCAACCTGTGAACGGCGAGCACTTCGCCAACGCCTGTGTAATGGTCCCAAACCGCTTCATCAGGATCGTGTGCGGCATCGTAGTAACGCATTCCCGTTTCCGGCCGCCCAACAAAAGCGGCATTGCTAAAGACCACCCAGGGCTCGTCGGCCCCACCGAGAAAAGGTTTCCAAAAAATCTGCAATGATTTCGCGGGCAAATCCTCGTGTGAGGCGCTGGCAACGGTACTCCCTCGAGAAGTGAAATACAGCGCTGCCAAGGCGAGTACAAGGAGAACGGACAGGGCACTAACGGCGATAGGCCACTTGCTTGGAACCGCAGTGTGGGAACTCGGATGCTTCAGATCGCGGTCGGTCGCCGGCGGATCTTCTTTGTCAGTTTGCGCTTCTCCTGGCTGGCGGCGGTGAAAGGCGAGCGTGTAGGTGCCTTTGGGCAGCTCAATGCGGACCGGGTCCACGGCTCCTTCCGAAGCGTAATACTCAGCGAGCTTTGCCCTTAACCGCCCCGCTTGGACGCGAACCATGGAATCCACCGCGGGGTCGAAGTCGGGCTGGCGGCCGAACTCCTCTGTGGCAATTTGATACTCCTTCAAAGGAGTTCTGGGATGTTCCAAGGCGTGGCGGGCAAGGTAGCGCAATAGCTTCCGAAGAGACTCAGAACTGTGGAGTACTCCACTGTTCGCTAACTTCTCTACGTGACGAAGATACAGATCTTCCTCTAAGGACATACTGCCCCGAAATAGTGAGATGCAAATAGCTTGTAACAAGGTTACAGCAATTGTAAGTGATTGGCAGGGAAAGGTTTGCTCATGTAACGGTTTCAAACGGTTGGAGACTTCTCATAGAAGCAATCATCTGAGAAACAGATAGCCAGACGCAATAGCTTGAATCGTTTTGGGGGAACGATTTTGCCTTCGAGGCACACCCGGTTCGTAACCAGTATGACCCCCAACAGGTGGTGGTGCCGATCTGTTGGGACGTTCTGGGTTGCTGAGATGGCAAGGAACGGACTGGCTTGAAGTGGGTTCGAACGCGCCCAGTCGAGAGGCGCGAGGATAACGGAACCGCGCCAGTCCGAATGGCTCAGCGTTTGAGTCGAAATCCATTAACGAAAAGAGGAAACGCATGACGAGTCAGAACTTTCTCGCAAGGTTCCTGGTTCTGCTTTTGCTGACCTTCTCGACAGCGCTTGTTTGCTTGGCGCAGGGTGATACCGCACGTTTGCAAGGAACAGTCACCGATTCCCAAGGCGGAGCGGTGAACGGGGCGACCGTAACCATCACGAACGTAGACACCAGCCGGCAGACCACGGCCACGACCAATGAACTTGGCTACTACTCTGTATCAGCCTTACCACCGGGGAACTATCGCGTGGATGTATCGCAGAAGGGGTTCAAAAAAGTAACGCGAGACTTGGCCCTACAAGTGGCCCAGGTGGGTGTTGCGGACTTTCAACTTCAGGTTGGAGATGTCACCCAAACAGTCATGGTCGAGGCCGGTTCTCCGGTTGTAGATGCGCAGGATTCTGCGATCGGCATTGTGGTGGAGAGTAAGCAGGTTACGGAACTACCACTGAACGGACGAAATTTTACGCAACTGGCCACGTTGTCTCCCGGTGTGACGCGCGGTCTACCGACGGGCGCGGCGACCGGAGCGAATAACAACGCGGAAACGTTTCGATTCGGGGAAGAGGGCGGCGCTGCGCTGGCCGTAAACGGACTGCGGCCGCAAGCGGACAATTTCATTCTCGACGGGATTGACAACAACGAAGCGCTGGTGAACACGATTGTGTTTTTCCCACCCGCGGACGCGATCGACGAATTTCGCGTGCAGACCAGCGTGGCACCCGCTCAGTATGGCCGGGCGGGTGGGGCGTTGGTGGTGACATCGCTCAAGTCCGGCACAAACGACATTCACGGCAGCGCGTTTTGGTTCAACCGCAACAAGGAACTGAACGCAGAAAGTTTCTTTACCTCTCCGCACACGCCGACGCCTCCTTTCACCCGAAATCAATTTGGCGGAACCGTAGGCATGCCTATTCTGAAGGACAAATTGTTCATTTTCGGAGATTACCAGGGACTGCGGCAGAAGATACCGGGCAGTCCCGGTTACACCACCGTGCCCACAGACGCGATGCGCACGGGTGACTTTTCCGAGTTGCTCTGCGGGGGCGCCGCTACTTGTCCGGTCAGCACCGGTCTATCCACGCCGATCACGATTCTGGATCCAACCACCGGCGGGCAATTCATCGGAAACGGCACGCAGCCGAACGTGATTCCGAGCAATCGCATCAACACCGTGGGACAAGCGTATTTGAATGCCTTCCCGCAACCGAACTGCACCTACGCCGAAGATCCACGATGCGGTTCGATCATCAACAACTACAAAAACACCATGGACCAAATCGAAAACTGGAACGACTTTGACATTCGCGTCGACTACATTCTCGATAAGAGCAACAGCATCTTCGGGCGCTTCAGCCGCGGCAGAGCCGATCAGACGGAGTCGACGATTCTTGCCACCTTGCCTTCAGGATTTGGTTCCGGCACGAACTTCAACCATCCCTGGGGCACCTCGATTGGCTTGACGACGATCCTCGGTCCGACGGCGGTGAACGAATTTCGAGGTGGATTTGTGCGAACTACGTACGGATACACGCCGCCTCAGAATAATGTTGACCTGTGCACCAAATTGGGAATCGTGAACTGCAACACCCCTTTGTTGGGCGGCATTGCGCTAATCGGTGGCAACGGCACGCAGATCTCTTACACAGGCGATTATGGCTCGTATTTGGTGCCGCAGACCGGTTTCAACTATAACGACACGCTGACCTGGACAAAGGGGCGTCACACCGTGAAGGTGGGAGGCACAATCCTGCGGCGTGAACTGAACCTTTATCGCCCGCTCGCAGGAAAAGGCTTCTTTAACCTTACCGGCAACGGGACTTCAGGAGTCGAGTTCACGGGGTACGAGACTTCCGACCTTCTGGCCGGCTTTGTCAACAATTACTCCCACGGCACCAATTTCGGAATGGTGGGAACCCGCACTTGGGAAAACGGGTTCTTCGCGCAAGACGATTTCCGCGTGACGCCAAGACTCACGCTGAATCTTGGTCTGCGCTATGACGTCCTGACCTGGCCGGTAGAAGTTCTAGACCGTCAGGCCAACTTCGATCTGAATACCGGAGCGCTGGTGGTTGCAGGAAGCAACGGCACTCTGCGCACACAGATTCCCAACGACTATCACAACTTTGGCCCGCGCCTTGGGTTTGCCTACCAACTCACCAGTGACGGCAAGACCGTAGTGCGAGGCGGATACGGGTTGTTCTACTACATGGATCGCGGAGGCATCAGCAACCAATTGGCGCAGAATCCTCCGTTTAGCGGGCAAAACACGGTGACGGCGTCGCAGGGGTACCGGATCACGCTGTCGGGAGCCTTACCCTGTTCACCGAACTGCACGCAGTCCGAGCTTATTGCGACACAGGCTACCTCTCCGTTGCCGAGCGGCAATTTCACGAATCTGAATTTATCCGCGCCGACGGGCGTTAGCGTCATCGCCATGCTGCCGAGCGACGTGACGCCGCAGGTTTCCCAGTGGAACTTGCAGGTGCAGAGACAAATCGCCAACAATCAGTCTGTGAGCCTCGCGTATGTCGGGACGTTCGGCGCTCACCTGATGCGCAACTACAATGCGAACCAACAACTGTTTGACAGCGCGCCCGGCACGGAACTCTATCCCGATTTGGGCAGCATCACCGTGCAGGACACCAGCGGGAAGTCCTACTATCACTCTTTGCAGGCACAATACGAGCGCCGCTTTACCAACGGTTTTCAGTTCCTCGGGTCCTTCACATGGTCGAAGACCATCGATGACTCCTGCGGAAACCTGGATGTGTGCGCTCCGCAACTTTACAGCAACTATACGATTGAACGTGGCTTATCCAACCAGGACCAGCCCTATCGTTTGGTGATGAGCGCGCTTTATGAACTCCCTTTTGGCCGCGGAAAGCGCTGGGGCGGAGACGTACCCAAGTGGGCCGATTACATCATTGGCGGATGGCAACTGAACGGAATCTACACACTGCAAGGAGGTTTACCGTTCAGCATCACGGTGAATGGGAATCCCACCTCAACCCGCGCGGACATTGTCGGCACGCCACACGTTAGTCCCGGCAATATCACTAGTTACGTGAGTGCGACTGCGTTCGCGCCTCCGCCAGCTACGATCTATTACACAACGACTGGAGCTGTGAACGGCGTGGTGTTCAATGCGCCGGGCACGAGCGGCAGAGACATCCTGTTGGGGCCGGGGAGTTCCAACATGGACTTCTCTCTATTCAAGAATTTTAAGGTGACCGAGAGGGTCAAGGGGGAGTTTCGCTTCCAGGCGTACAACCTGACCAATACGCCGCACTTTGCAAATCCCAACGGCAACCTGGGGAACTATACGACCGGTTGCGCGGCTGGCGTGACCAGTTGCCCAGGCAGCGCTGTGTTGACCTTCAATCCCAACGCCCAGTTCGGCTTGATCAACAACATTCAACCTTTCAGCTGGCGCCAGATGGAACTTGGTTTGCGCTTCACTTTCTAGCCTTACCCGGGACGGAGGCGAAACCTTGTGTATTTCGCCTCCGCAGCCCCCAAATGCAGGAAAGGGTATGCCCGTGACGCCCGGAAAAAATCACCTCGCTCAAGCAATGCTCGTTTTCATCCTCGTTCCCTATTTTGCCATTGCTTCCGCCGGGCAGAATGCCCCGGACGGTCCTGGAAATCCTCCCACGTGGACGACCGGAGGCAAGGAAGGAGTTGGTACTGCCACATCGACGGAATCGAAAGTGTGGTTTACGTTGCAGGGCGGCATACTCACGGAGGTTTATTATCCGAGACTGGACACCGCCGACGTCCGAACACTGGAGTTTGCCGTCAGCGATGGCAAGCGCGTTTGGGTCGAATCGAAAGATATGTTGCATTCCCTGGAAAGGGTGAATGACGAAGCGTTGCTGTACCGGCAGATCAGCAGCGATCCCAAAGGAAAATTCAAGCTTACAAAAACCTACGTGACGGATCCGAAGAGCAATGCGCTGCTGATCGACTTTTCCTTCAGCGGACCGTCGGCTGACGCGGTGTACGTGTTGTTTGACCCTTCGCTGAAGAACAGTGGATATGGCGATACCGGATATTCGCAGGGGGAGGCTCTGGTTACGGAAAAGGAGGATGTCGCGGTGGCGCTGGTCGGCGCTCCGAGCTTTGCGGCGATGACCAGCGGTTTTGCAGGGACGAGCGATGGATACACGGACTTGCTGCGGCATCACCTGTTGACGCAAAGATACGACCGTGCGGAGAAGGGGAATGTCCTGCAAGTGGCGAAGCTGGCGAACGCTAAGCATGGCGTGCTCGCTTTGGGATTTGGTTCGAAGGCTGCTGAGGCTGTGGATACAGCAAAGAAGAGTTTGCGGAAGGGGTTCGCGGCAGCGAGCGCCGAATATGTGGATGGCTGGCAAGAATATGCGCGTGGGTTGGTGCGGGTGAATGCGCGCAACGAGCGCATGTTTAAGCTTGCCGCCATGGTGCTGAAGGCTCATGAGGACAAGACCTATCGCGGCGCGATGATTGCTTCGATGAGCATACCGTGGGGCTTTGCGGTGAAAGCCAGTGAGCCCAATGTGGGCGGCTATCATTTGGTGTGGGGCCGCGATTTGTACGAAGTGGCGACCGGGCTGTTGGCAGCGGGAGATCGCGATGCAGCGGAGCGCGCGTTGAACTATCTCTTCACCGTGCAGCAGAAACCCGACGGCAGCTACCCGCAGAACAGTTGGCTCGACGGAAAGCCGTACTGGACGGCGCTTCAGATCGACGAAGTTTCCTACCCACTCATTCTCGCCTGGCAATTGGGCCGTACGGATGAAGAAACCTGGACAAAACACGTTCGCCCGACCGCGGAATTCATCGTTTCCCGCGGGCCGGTCACTGAAGAGGAGCGCTGGGAGGAAGTAGGCGGCTATTCGCCTTCGACGATTGCGGCAGAAATCGCCGGGCTGGTGTGCGCTTCCGATATTGCAAGAAAAAATGGGGCAACCAACGACGCGCAACGTTACTTGCGTGTGGCGGATGAATGGGCCGCCAACGTCGAAAAGTGGACAGTGACTACGACCGGGCACCTGAGCAAAGCTGGGGCGGGCTACTACATCCGTATCGACAATACAACGGATCCAAACGACGGCGCGAAACTTGACGTAAAGAATGGCGGAGGCGTTTGGGACAAACGCGATGTGGTGGACGCCGGCTTCCTGGAATTAGTACGGCTGGGGATTCGCCCAGCGAATGATGCGACGATTGCGCGCTCCGTCGAGGTCATCGATTCGACGATTCGAACGGAGACGCCCAACGGGCCCGGATTTCGCCGTTACAACCATGACGGTTATGGGGAAACCTACTTTGGCGGGCCGTGGCTCGGTGAAGGCATTGGACGGCTCTGGCCGATTTTCACGGGCGAACGCGGAGAGTACGAAATTGCTTTGGGGCTTGATCCGACCTTATACCTTGCGTCCATGCAGCAGTTCGCGAATGAAGGCGGGATGATTCCCGAACAGGTTTGGGATCAGGCCAACCCAACCGAGTCTGGTTTTAGGTTTGGAGGCGGAACCGGAAGCGCGACGCCACTGGCGTGGAGCATGGCGCAATTCCTGCGATTGGCGGTCGGTGCGGAACAGAAGCGTATCGTAGAAATGCCCAGCATTGTTGCGGAACATTTCCTCAAGGCACAGAAATAGATCTTGAGATGAATCGGCCGGCTCGACGAACTCGTAAAGACCCGCGAATTCTACTCCCCGAGCGAATTCCTCTGTGAGCAGATCCGCGACCTGTTCAATCTTGCGAAACAGCGACCGATGCCGCACCGGCGATCCGGCCCGTATGACGATCGTGGAAAACGTGCGATGGTAAAAAGAATGAAATATACTTCTAGAGTTAACTACGGTATTTTCGAAAAAACGTTAGCATTATTAGAGATGTGGAGCCGGCGTTTCGCTAGGCGAACAAGCGGTCTGCATTGCTCTTTCAATCTCAGAATCCGAAAAACAAAGTTCGCGGAGAACCTGGCGATTGTGCTCGCCCAACACCGGCGGAGGCAAGCGATAGAGGATCGGCTGGGCTTCAAGCCGTATGGGGTTGGCGATGCTACGTACCGTCTTAAGTGTCGGATGCTCGAGTTCGACGATGAGGGTGCGCGAGATGGTTTGCGGGTCGCTTAAGGCCTCACCGACGGTTTGAACTGGCGCGGCCGGAATATCGGCGACCATTAGTCGCTTGACCCAGGTAGCCGCCGGGAACGAGGCGAATTGCTTCTGGAGACGAGGAATTAGGATATCGCGGTGCTTAATGCGGTCGGCGTTGGTGGCGAAGCGAAAGTCTGCGCCAAGGTCACTTTCCAGACCGAGGAACTGCACAAGGCGCTGCCAGACCGCTTGGGTGCCGACGGCGACGACGAACGCGCGCGCATCGCTCCCATGAAATAACTGGTAGGGAACGATGCTGGCATGGGCGTTGCCCCAGCGAGAAGGAGAGATTCCCGCGTTCAGGAAGTTGCTGCCGATATTGGCGAGCCAAGTCAGCTGAGAATCAAAGAGCGCCATGTCCAGAAAGTCGCCTTTGCCAGTGCGCTCACGAGCGTACAGCGCCGCCAGGATACCCATCGCGCCGTATATTCCTGTAGTGATGTCGGCGATGGCAACAGGGAAGCGCATCGGCGCGGCGTCGGGATCACCCGTGAAGCTCATGACTCCAGCTTCGGCTTGGGCGAGGATGTCGTAGCCCGGTTGCCCAACTCTTGGACCCGACAGTCCGTAGCCGCTAATGGCGCAATAGATCAATCGCGGATACCTCGCGCGCAACGTAGCAGGGTCAATTCCGCGTCGCTGCAACGAGGTGAGGGATGGCTGGTTAGAGATGAATACGTCGGCCTGAGCCAGCAGGCGCTGCAGGACTTCGGTGCCCGTCGGATGATCGTAGTTCAGCGTAATCGATCGTTTGTTGCGATTGACGGCCAGGAAATAGGCGGATTCTGCGCCGATGAATGGAGGACCCCAGGTGCGAGAGTGGTCTCCAATACCGGGCCGCTCGACCTTGATGACCTCTGCGCCCAGATCACCGAGCATCATTGCGCAATAGGGGCCGGCGAGAGCCTCGGAAACCTCGACGACCTGAATACCTTCGAGCAGCATAGGCATGGGACAGAATTATATCGAACCACGGGGAATACGCGGCGGCAGTAATGACCAAGAACCGACTGTGGCCGCTTCCCTTGCTTGGGAAAGGTTGTTCCCGGACAATATGAAGTTCGAAGAAGGATAGCAGACGCAAGAGAGCACGAGGCGCAGGACGGAGACCCAGGAACGATGGCCAATCTGCCACACCTACCTAAACGATTTGTTGCCTACTTTTCGATGGAAATTGCGTTGGAAAACTTCATGCCGAGCTACAGCGGCGGACTTGGCGTGTTGGCCGGCGATACGATCCGGGCCGCAGCGGATATCCGGCTGCCAATGGTGGCGGTGTCGTTGTTATACCGGAAGGGATTTTTCACCCAAAGACTGTCTGAAGACGGCTTGCAGACCGAAGAGCCGGTGGAATGGAATGTAGAGAAGTTCCTGGTGGAGGAAGCTCCGCGTGTGACAGTTGCGCTTGAAAACCGCAACGTGGAGTTGCGCGCGTGGCGTTACACGGCGAAGGGCGTACGCGGATACGAGGTGCCCATCTATTTTCTGGATGCCGATCTGCCGGACAATGATCCGCGCGATCGAGAATTGACCGGCTCGCTTTATGGGGGGGATCCGTACTATCGCTTGTCCCAGGAGATGCTGCTCGGTGTTGGCGGCGTCCGCATGCTGCGTGCGCTCGGGCACACGGAATTGATGCGCTACCACATGAACGAGGGACACGCCGCGCTGCTAACCCTCGAATTGTTGGAGGAGGAAGCTCATCGCGCAGGCCGTAGTTCCATAAAGGGAGAAGACATCGAGCGGGTGCGCAGCAAGTGCGTTTTCACAACACATACGCCGGTGCCCGCCGGGCACGACAAATTCCCTGTGGAGTATTTGACGCGACTTTATCCGGACCAGGCACGAATTTTTGATGAGAAAGACGCGGCGTCGGCGGAACTGATCAAGAGCATACTGCAAGTCGAGCTAGGCTTTCCGAATTTGGTGGAGGCGGCGAAGAAAGGCGCTTCCCTGAACATGACCTACCTGGCATTGAGCTTGAGCAACTATATCAACGGTGTGGCCAAGCTGCACGGCGAGGTCTCCCGGCGGATGTTTCCGAACGTTCCGATCGAGGCCATCACGAACGGCGTGCACGCGGCGACGTGGAGTTCGCCCGCTTTCCGCGATCTGTTCGACCGGCACATTCCCTCTTGGCGCGAAGACAATTACAGCCTGCGCGGAGCGTTGGGGTTACCGCCGGAGGAAGTCTGGGCGGCGCACCTGCTGGCGAAACACGACCTACTGGAAGCGGTTCGAAAGAAGACGGGGCTGAGGTTGGACCCGGAAGCGTTCACCATCGGGTTTGCACGCCGTGCAACCGGTTACAAACGGGCTGACTTGATCCTCAGCGACCTCGATCGTTTGCGTCATATCGCGAAGAGTGTAGGGAGCTTTCAGATTGTGTTCGCGGGGAAGGCGCATCCGAAAGACGCCGGCGGCAAAGACATCATTCGGAGGATTTTTAAAGCGAAGAAAGCGTTGAAGAAAAATGTCAGCATCGTATTTCTTGACAACTACAACATGGACGTGGGCGGAAAGCTTACCTCGGGCGGCGACTTGTGGCTGAATACGCCGCAGTACCCGTTGGAAGCTTCCGGCACGAGCGGCATGAAGGCCGCTCTGAATGGCGTGCCGAGCCTGAGCATTCTGGACGGGTGGTGGGTGGAAGGGCACATTGAGGGCGTAACCGGATGGTCGATCGGAGACTCGCATCGCCGCGATCCTTCACCGGAGACGGTGACAGACAACGCGCAAGATGCCGAAAGCCTGTATTCGAAATTGGAGAGCGTGATTATTCCGATGTTCTATGAAGACCGCAACCGCTATTTGTCCGTGATGCAGCACGCCATTGCCATCAATGGTTCGTTCTTCAATACCCAGCGCATGGTGCAGCAGTATATTACGGATGCGTATTTGCGATAGGACGGCGGGGCGGGCGTTTCTCTTCGGCGCGCACCTGCATGAGCATGACTTTGCGGGGCAGGATACGGAATCCAGCCTTGCGATAAAACTTCTCAGCATGCTTGTTGTGATTCAGGACTTGTAGCTCCACATTGCGAATGCCGCGCTCGCGGCAGAAATCTTCCACTTCGTACAGGGCCAGCGTGCCTACGCCGCGATCGCGGAACCGCGTTTCGACGTACACATCGGTGAGCATGCCCTCGACCCCTCCGTATTCGAGGTCGAAGTTGTACGTTAACAAGGTATAACCTACGGGTTTTTTGTGAGCCTCCATCAGCCAGGCTTGACCAAGGGAAAGGTTGCGGAGAAGGGTGTCAAGGCCGCGGCTGAGGGATTTCAGGTTGTATGGGATTTTGTCGAAGCGGTAGTAAGCGACGATCAGCTTGAGCAACGCTTTATGATCTTTGGGGCCGCAGGGGCGGAAAGTCACGAGCATAGGACCTCCGTGGTGGAACACTATCGTACTGCAGGTGAGCGGCGACGAAAAGGATTGGCAAAGTGCCTGAACCAGCAGAGCAAGAAGGATTCCTCACTCCGCAGACTGTGTTCGGAATGACGGATTGGAGTCGTCGCGGGCTACGAGACACGGTTTTTGTAGAGGGCCATGCCGACCGCGGAGTCCATGCCGATTTTTTCTAGAGCGCGGATTTCGCGAGTGGCGGAAATTCCGCCGGCTGCGACGATGGGGAGTTTCGTCGCGGCGCGCAAGTTCCTGAACCATTTTAGGTTCACTCCAGTCATGGTGCCTTCGCGATCCACATCGGTGCAGAGAAATCCGGCACAGTAAGGCTCCAGGGCTGCGAACGCATTGGTTGGTTCGATGGAAAGCGAGTTCCGCCAGCCGTGTGTGACTACACGGCCTTTCGCTGTATCTAGTGCTAGGAGGACATGTTTCTTGCCGACGCCTGTGCAAAGTCTTTTCAGGAAGGGCAGGTTGAGGCGGCCTCGCCGGAAGGTCGCACTGCCAACAATGACCTGCTGCACGCCCAGTTTCTTGAGGCTTGCGGCGCGGCGAACCGTGCGAACACCGCCGCCTACGCGCACCTTCATTTTGTATTTGTTGCGCGCTTCGACGCAGAGTTGCCTAACGAGGGCATTATTGTGGCCTTTGCGCATGGCGGCGTCGAGGTCGATAATGTGCAGCCACTCGTAGCGCGAAAAGCGATCAAGCAGGCCCAGCACATCGGCGACGGCGAGTTCGCGTTTGCGCCCGTGAACTAGTTGCACCGCCAGGCCGCGCTGCAAATCGATGCAAGGAATCAGCACGGCAGCCTCACTTCCACGCCGTTTGATTGCAAATAGGATTTCAGCTCGCGAATCGACTGCATCTGATCGTGGAAAATGGACGCGGCTAACGCCGCGTCGGCGGCGCCGGCGGTGAATACTTCCAAAAAATGTTGCGGAAGTTTCGCACCGCCGGAAGCAATCACGGGCACGGAGACTGCGCGGCTGATTGCGGCAGTGAGCGCGAGGTCGAAGCCCGATTGTGTGCCATCGCGATCAACCGATGTGAGCAGAATCTCTCCCGCGCCCAATTCCACGCCGCGCTGCGCCCACTCGAGCGCATTCCAATTTGCTGCGACGCGACCGCCTTTTATTCGCACCTGCCAATGCTCAACTTCGCGTTTGGCGTCGATTGCCAACACAACAGCTTGCGCACCAAATTCGCGCGAGAGTTCGCCGATGAGTTCGGGATGCTCGACGGCGGCGGTGTTCAAAGTGACTTTGTCGGCTCCGGCGCGCACCACGGAGCGCGCGTCGTCAAGCGACCGAATGCCGCCGCCGGCAGAAAGAGGAATATTGAGCTGCTCGGCTACGCGGCGAATGGTTTCTAGAAACGTCGGGCGATTGTCGCGCGCTGCTGCGATATCGAGGACGACGAGCTCGTCGGCGCCTTCGGCGTTGTAGCGGGCGGCCAGTTCGACGGGATCGCCGGCTTCGCGCAAACCTTCGAAATGCACGCCTTTGACGACGCGCGAACCATCGGTATCGAGGCAGGGAATGATGCGGTGGGCCAGGCTCATGCAGCGAGCCTCAGAAAATTGTCGAGCAGCTTGGCGCCGGGCGCGCCGCTTTTTTCCGGGTGAAATTGCACCCCGAAGATCTGCGCTGTTTCGAGCACCGCGGTGAATTCTCGGCCGTGTTCGCAGGTGGCGGCCGTGGCTAGTCCGCCCGCAGGAGCAGCATAAGAATGAGCGAAATAAAAATAAGCGTCCGAAGAAATCCCGTCGAGAAGCCGACAATCACGAAGAGGCCGAAGCTGATTCCAACCCATGTGCGGCAATTTGACTTTTTGTGGCAATTGATCGACGTGGCCGTGTAAAAGACCAAAACCGGAAAGTTCGGGTGCTTCGGCACTGCTTTGATAGAGCGCTTGTAAACCGAGGCAGATGCCGAGAAACGGCGTGCCACGCGAAATGGCGGTGAGAAGCGGGCCACGCAGGCCGTGGGCATCGAGCGAATTCAGCAGCGCGGCGCAGTGACCGACGCCGGGCAGAATCAGGCAGGTGGCAGTGGTAATTTCTTCCGGCTGGTTGGTGGTGCGGACTTCGGCACCGAGGCGGCGCAACGCGCGGGCGACGGAGGTGACGTTACCTGCCCCGTAATCGATGAGCGTGGCAATCACAGAAGTTCCTTGGTGCTGGGCAGGACATGGCGTAGCCGCTTATCGCGGGACACGGCAAAACGCAGTGCGCGAGCAAACGCCTTGAATAGCGCCTCCACCTGGTGATGGGAAGAGCGCCCGTAGAGCACTCGGAGATGCACGTTGGCACGTGCTGCCTGTGCGAAGCCCTGGAAGAAATCTTCGACAAGCTCGGTTTGAAAGCCCCCGACAGTCTGCGCCGAGAATTTTGCTTTCACCACGCAAAAGGCGCGGCCGCCGAAATCGATCGCTGCGGCGGCGAGAGTTTCGTCCATTGGCATCAAAAAATAGCCGGCGCGAAGAATGCCGCGCTTGTTTCCGAGAGCGGCGTTGACGGCTTCACCGAGGGCGATCCCGACGTCTTCGACGGTGTGATGTTGGTCGACGTCGAGGTCGCCGGTGGCTCTCAGGCGAAGTTCGAAACCGCCGTGGCGCGTCACGAGGTCAAGCATATGGTCGAAGAACCGAATACCAGTGGAGATTGCGGATTTGCCTCGGCCGTCGAGATTCAGGCGAATATCGATTTGCGTTTCCTTGGTTTTGCGTTGGATGTGAGCGGTTCTAAGCATTGAAATTCCTAGCGGCCCGAGCCAAAAAGTTTCAGCAGCTTCTTGAGTTCGGCTTCCGTGCCAATGGTGATGCGGGCGTATCCGGGACCGAGGTCATGGCTTCGCTCGCGCACCAGAATGTTATGGCGGGCTAGTTTCTGGAAGAAGGCCGGCCCGCGCTTACCGAAATCGGCGAGCAGGAAGTTCGCGGAAGTGGGAAACACGCGGACGCCGCGGCTGTCCAGTTCGCGGGCAAACCACACTCGCAAACGCTTGACGCCGCGAACGTAGCGCGCGATTGTTTTGCGCTCTTCGACGGCGGCCACGCCGCACACCAGAGCGGCAAGATTGACCGGATATGGCGGCATCGCGCGACGCACGAACGCGAGGGAATCGCGATGACCGATTACGGCGCCGAGGCGCAAGCCCGCCATTCCTTCGGCTTTCGAAAATGTGCGAGTGACAAAAAGATTCGGAAACTCGCGAACCCGGGGCACCGCGGATTCCGGGGAGAATTCGGCATAGGCTTCATCCAGGACTATGACCGTGCGCGGCGCGGCGCGAACCAGTTTTCGAACGGCGTCGACGGGGACCAGAGTGCCCGTGGGATTATTGGGATTGGCCAGGAAAAATAGTCGCGGATTCTTTCTCAGTGCGGCCAAGGCCTCCTCGAAGGGAAACTCCATGTTGGAACCGTAACGCAGGACCTTGATGCGAGCGCCGGCAATTTCGGCATAGTAGCGGTACATCGGAAACGTCGGCTCGCAGATGAGAACATCCGTGCGCGGCTCGACGAAAGTGTCGAAGAACACGCGCAGCGCGTCGTCGCCGCCGTTCGTGAGAAGGAGTTCCTCCGGATCGACGCGAAAATAACGCGCCAACTTTCGCGCAGGAACTTCGTACTCGGGATACGTTGCAATTTCCTTGGCTGTGAGGCGAGCGAGGGCCTGGCGTGCGGCACGGCTGCAGCCGGTGGTGTTTTCGTTAAAATCCAGGCGGATTTTGCCGGCGCGACCTTCGGCGGGAGCTTCGTAGGTGCGACGCAGCCGAATGGCTTTGCGTACAAGGAGGTGAACCTTCATTTGCGCACCTCGACCGCATTGGCGTGGGCAAGCAAGCCCTCGGAGCGCGCCAGAACCTGTACATCGGAAGCCAAACGGCGATAACCGGCGGGGCGGATGGACTGCACGCTGATCTGTTTCACAAATTCGTTAGCGGAGAGACCACCGCGTCGCCGCGCCCAGCCGCCTGTAGGAAGAACGTGGTTGCTGCCGGAGGCGTAGTCGCCAAAGGGTTGCGCGCTGAGCGGGCCGACGAAGATGGTGCCAGCGGAATGAATTTTTTCGAGTAGCGATGGCGTGCTCTCGGGCAAAGACAGGTGCTCGGGCGCGAAATGATTCACGAACGCGATGGCTTCATCCCAAGTGGGCGCGACAAGAATGGCGCCGGACTTGACGGTAGAAATGTGCGCGGGATTCGAACGCGGCAAAAGCTTCAATTGCTGTGTGATTTCGTCTTGAACTTGTCTGGCCAGTCGCGGCGACGTTGTGACGAGATAGCTTCCTGCATCCGGAGCATGCTCTGCCTGAGCGAGCAAATCCGCGGCGATCCAGCGTGCGTTTCCGCTGCGTGCCAAAACAATGGCCTCGGTCGGGCCCGCCGGAAGATCAATGGCGCAATCGGAGCTGATGATGTGTTTGGCCGCCGTGACATAACGATTGCCAGGGCCAAAGATTTTTTCTACAGCGTCGATGCGCTTTGTTCCGTACGCCAAAGCAGCGATCGCGTGTGCCCCGCCGACTCGCGCCAAATGGGTTACCCCGAGTAGATTTGCGGCAGCGAGAATTCCATCGTTCGCCCGGGGGCAGACGACAAGAATGCGCTTTACCCCTGCCACCCGGGCCGGCACGACGGTCATTATCATGGTCGAAAACAGCGCCAAACGGCCGCCGGGTATATAGCAGCCGATGGAGTCGATGGGACGGATGACCTGCGCGACATTTACTCCCGGTTCGACTTCGAGAGACCACGCCTGCGGCAATTGCTTTTCCGCCACTCGCCGCACATTCGAGGCGGCATGTTCCACAGCTCGAATGAACTCGCGGTCGACTTTCTTTCGAGCAGCGTTTGTCTCGGCGCGAGTGATCCACAGCGACTTCCCCCGCACATCCACGCCATCGAGTTTGCGGGCCCAGTCGTCGAGCGCAGCGTCACCACGCCGCTTTACGTCGGCCACAATGCGAGCCGCGGCTCGATGGGCGTCGCGATCCTGGCCTTCGCGACGCTTCATCAAGGCGGCTTCCGTTGTGGCGGTAAGTTTCAGGATGCGCATCAGAGCACGATCTTGTTCAAGGGATATTCGACAATGCCTTGCGCCTTCGCCGCTTTCAGACGCGGCAAAATCTGGCGAACCACCGCTTCTTCAATAATGGTGTTGACCGCTACCCAATCGGAATCGCTCAGCGCGGAAATGGTGGGGTTCTTCAGCGCTGGGAGCACGGAGAGCACGGCAGTCAGATCTTCGCGGCGCACGTTGAGCATCAAGCCGACCCGTGTCGCTGCCGAAATCGCTCCCTGCAGCATTAACACTAGATTTTCCGCCTTTTCGCGTTTGACGGGATCGTCCGCGGATTTGCGGTTCATGATGAAGACGGTGGACGATTCGAGAACGGTGTCCATGATGCGCAATCGATTGGCGCGCAGCGAGGATCCGGTTTCTGTTACTTCCACGATCGCGTCGGCAAGCTGTGGGACTTTCACTTCGGTGGCGCCCCAGGAAAATTCCACACGTGCCTTCACGCCATGCTTGGCGAGGTATTGCTGCGTAATGCCTACAACTTCGGTGGCGATTACTTTGCCTTCCAGATCACCGGCCGTGCGAATCGTGGAATCCTCCGGAACGGCAAGCACCCACTTTACACGCGCGAGCCTTTGTTTGGCGTAGACCAGTTCGGCCAATTCGATTACATCGGCGCCGGTTTCCTGTACCCAGTCGTGGCCGGTGATACCCGCATCGAGCGCGCCGGTTTCGACGTACCTCGCCATTTCCTGCGCGCGCACCAGCAGGCAATCCATTTCAGGATCATCGATTGCTGGCACATAACTGCGCGAACTTAGTGTGACTTTCCAACCGGCACGCGCCAAAAGATCGATGGTGGCATCCTGCAAACTTCCCTTGGGAATTCCAAGTTTGAGGACGCTCATTTCCCGTCCTTCTTGCCATAGATATCCATTGGAACAAACACCCGGTCAGAGATCACCAGGGAACTGCCGTCGGATTCGAGCGAGCGGTAGAAACAGCTCCGATAGCCCTCATGGCAAACGCCGGGGCCGACAGGATCGACCAGGAACAGCAGGGCATCGGCGTCGCAATCGATGCGCACTTCCCGGACGCGCAGGACATGGCCGCTGGTCTCACCCTTTTTCCAAAGCCTATTGCGTGAGCGAGAAAAAAAGTGGACTTCCCCGGTTCGCTGTGTTTCTTCGAGCGCCTCGGCATTCAGATAGCCGACCATCAACACGTCGCCGGTATCATGATCCTGCACGATTCCAGGGATAAGTCCTCCAAGTCTTTCAAATGCCAGTTCCACGACAGCCTCCCAAAACAAAAAACCCGCCGGGCGATTCGCGCCAGCGGGCCGAGTAGAGCTTGTATTTCAGTAAGCGCTAGACAGACCGAGACGGGCGCGGCGAGAAGCCATGATGATGGTGTAGATGCGCCCGGAAAGTCATGAGGGAGCCAAGATACACGAGCAGGGTCACGCCTTGCAATCCAAATTTCAGCTCCGGCTAATCGAAAGAGTTGATGTTAGGCGCGGGAAATGGAGCCCGGCGGCGCACCGGAACTGTAGTTCATTGTCATTTTCAGGTGCAGGGCGACACCGAAGCGGCCGTTGGCCAGAGTTTCGACCCGGACAACCTCGGCGACGTACTCGCAGTTCATGGGGTCGTGACCAGAAGTGAAAGGGAAGGTGACAAAGACACGCATGCCTTTGTAGTAGGTGTTGCGGCGGGTGTGAAAATAAATACCTTCTTTTGAGGCATTTATGCTGATGGGCAGGTCTTCGAAATGCTCCTCGCGCGGTTCCGAAGGGCGCACGCGCAGGGGCTTCGCGATCTTTGCGCGGCGGCTCCGCCGTCGCTGGGCGTACTGTGTTTCAGTTTGATCGGGCATAAGCCATCTGTGCTCGCAGAGGCCTGGTGTTCTTATGATTGAGCGCGGTCGCTGAAACGTCAAGAGCATGCGCCGAATCTGATATTGATGAGAAGATGGCCCACAGGTACAGGGGGATGGAATGGCTGAAAAAATAGAAAAAAGCGACGCCGAGTGGCAGAAAGAACTCACCCCCAATCAGTATTATGTCACCCGCCAGAAGGGAACCGAACCGCCCTTCACCGGGGAGTATGAACGGACCGAAACGCCGGGAAAGTACAAGTGTGTGTGCTGTGGCCAGGAGCTATTTCGGTCAGAGAATAAATTTCACTCAGGGTGCGGTTGGCCCAGTTTCAATGATCCAGCCGACCCGCAAGCAGTGGAAGAGTCCGCCGACACGTCGCATGGGATGGTTCGGACGGAAGTGACGTGCAGCCGCTGCGGAGCGCATCTCGGGCACGTGTTTGATGACGGCCCTGGACCGACAGGTTTGCGCTATTGCATCAATTCCGTCGCACTAAAGCTGGACAAAAAATAAGGGCGGACACGAAAGTCCGCCCCATCGTTTACAAACTTTTACGTTAGCTTAATATTTCAGGCTGCGGGACTCCAGCAAGCGACCATTTCCGCAACGGGATCTGTGTGTTTTTGCCAAGCGGCAACGAGCAGCACCTTGTGGCCTGTGGGATAACGGAAGATGTAATACACGTTGGCGACGCCGTCGAGCTCAAAGAACCCGGGCCGACGAGTGTCCGGGCGGCCTATAACGCCCGCGTTCAACAGCAGGCGCAGTTCCGCCATTTGCTCCGGAGCGTGCTTCCGGAGATCCTCGAGAAGTGGCGGCTGTTTTGCAATAACGATCATGGTAGCGTCCTTTTTCGCCGCAAAAAGCATGTTCCAGTCTCACTAATAAAGACGTAGAACTCGCCAAAATGTTTCATGAAATCTGCCAGTTGCAACAGAAATGACAACGCCGTGACACGTCGCAAAATTGAGATTGAGCAGTGGGCGGCGCGCAAACTTTTGATTATGTTCCCGTTATCCGGTGGCTGTAGGAGGATAGGCCGTATCTCTCACGTATCTCTGAGGTAGAAATCGTCATCCAACGTAAGAGTGGCAGAGGATAACTTTCTCTTCACTTGCGCAACGGACAGATTCTTGCGATAGTGACTCACTCGAGACGTTAGATACTGAGGAAAATTCAGTGGGTAAAACAGTTGGTAAAGTTCCCCGAAAAACCGTGCGGGACGAAAAATCAGAGTTCGGCAAAGACCGACGCCGGCGTCATCATCATTTTCTGGTCACAGTGAACTATGCCGATGGAGAGACGTTCGGTCGCGTGTATACGGACAAAGAAAAAGCGACGCGGTTCGCCGAGCGCCAGCGGCGGTCGCCCATCGTGAAGTCCGCGCGCGTCACGCAAGTTTCCTGAAAGTTAAGCTTTTCATGCACGGGTTGCTTGCGCGGCTTGGTTTTGGCGTGTGGGCATGCTATAAAAATAGAGGCCGGAGCGGCCTTAGTATAATGGTAGTACGGAACCTTGCCAAGGTTCAGGCGTGAGTTCGATTCTCATAGGCCGCTCCATTGTTTTCAAACACTTGCGCCGCCGCCTCATTTTCCATTTTTTCCAATAACTTGCTCGAGAATGCTGCACGGACCCGCTCCAGAGGGATTTCCCTACTGTACTGTACAGAGCTGTGCCCCATTTGTTGACGGATAACGGCGGAATTGATACCGGCGAGTTCCGTTCGTCGGTTACATCCGCGTCGAAATCCGTGCAAGTCGCCCTGCAGTAGAGCAAGTGCTTCGAGTGCCGGATACAGCCCTTGATTCAGTATGGTGGTTTCGAGAAGTGGTCCTTGACGCTTCGACCGAAAAACTAGTGTCACGGCGTTGAGGCCCCTTACGAGAAGACGCTTCAAGCTTCTCATGGCCGCTCTGCCCTCATCGTCGTGCAGACCAACGGTTCGATAGGCGGCTGCGTTCTTGCAAGGAGGCCCTATCTTACCGTTCGTCCGCCGGCGACTCGTCTACGCGAACGGTACTCGCCTTGAAGTCGATATCGTCAATCTTCAATGCGAGCAACTCGCTCGAACGCAGCCCCGATGCCGCCGCGAGAAGAAGAAGCGTCGCGTATTGTTCCCGGCGGGTTGCACCTAGCCCGTCCATGTTGCGGATATGCTTGCGACCCGCTTCGCTTGTGCCCACGAGAACGATGCATTTCGACGACTTGCTTTTGCTATTCGCCTGCTCGTAGGTCGAGCTCTGTTTTCGAGCTCGGCTCATCATCGGCGTTTTTCCAACAGCGCTGTGTAGCGATGGAGAACACGGTGAACTTCGAACCGTTTCCCTTCGCTTGACGTTGCTCCGGGTCAGAACCAACGAACCCTACGAGAGTCACTGAATGGATTATGTGGAATAGGGCTGGGTCTCGGGCCAGACGTATCGTTGGGTTCGGCCCCCGAGGGGGCCGAACCCAAAATGGAGGAATCTATGGCCCTGGAGTTTGCGATCTGCGAAGTTTGGTGGGAGCGGTATCGGAGGGTTTCAAAGAACCCTCAAGCGAGAGAGCGGTTGGAGTACCAAGCTGCAAGAGGGCTCGCTGCGAACACTACGAGGCATACGGACGAGACTTGGATGCGTATCGGCTTCCTAGAAATCCAAAACATACCGTTTCATTCCGTCGTTCGCCCCACGATCGGAGCTTACATTCGCAGCATCGCTGAGCGGACTGTCCCAAAGGTCGTAAAGAAACGGGCTGAAACGAGGACAAGACTTGCGAACACAACCCTGCAGCAACATCTGACCGCCGTTTTCTCGCCAGGCGGCTTGCTGAATTAAAATAAAAATAATTCGCCGCCGCTGTCGATTTTTTCCCTTCGCGACGACTATAGAATGAAGATGCAGTGCGCAACGCCGTGCTACTGGCCAGAAGACCGTTAAAGGAGAAGTAATGGCGCAATACTTGGTTGCGATTTACCTGCCCGACGACTTTGACCCGTCTAGCGCGGACAAATCGATGGAGCACGATATCGACGTGCTCAACGAGGAGATGGAGGCTAAGGGTGTCAGGCTCTTCGCTGGCGGGCTGCGCGCGGCGAGGGACGCGAAGGCGCTGCGAGTGCAGCGCGATGGCAAGGTGCTTATCACCGATGGGCCATACCTGGAGACGAAGGAGCACGTAGGCGGTTTTTGGAGAGTTCGTCAGCACGAAAGCGCTGGCATCGGGCGTCATCATCAACACCTACCGGCCCGACGGACCTTTGCGGACCGGCACCATGGGCGCTTAGGCGTAGCGACCTCAGAGGGAGGGCTCAAATGAGAAAGCTAATCTTCGCGATCAACACGACCCTGGATGGCTGCGTCGACCACACCAAACAATTTGTCGATGAAGAAAAACTTGAATATTTTACTCACCTCACGCGAGAGGTTGACCTGCAGGTCTTTGGGCGTAAAACCTATCAATTGATGGTGCCCTATTGGCCTGAAGTCCTCAAAAACCAGTCTGAGACAAAAGCAGATATCGAATTTGCTCGGGCATTTGATTCCACCAACAAAATTGTTTTTTCGCGGTCACTAGCCACCGCTGAAGATAGAAATACCAGGATTGTTCGCACCAACCTTCGCGACGAAATACTTAAATTGAAGCAAGAACAAGGCAAAAATATTTTGGTCGGTGGTGTAGATATTCCTTCACAACTTATGGAGCTTGGCCTGGTGGATGAATATCGTTTTGTCGTTGGGCCAACCCTTGCAGGAGCAGGGAGACGGCTGTTGGAGGGTGTTAGCCTGCCGGAGAAATTGCAATTAAAACTTGTTGAGTCAAAGTTTTTCAAATCAGGATGCGTTGCGCTCCATTACTCGAAACAGTGACGGAAAAATCTGTGACACCTGTGCTGCTGGCCGCCATCAAGGGGAGACGAACCATGAAATACATTTGTTTGGGCTACTACGACAAAAGCAAACACGACGCCATGACCGAGGCCGAGAAACAAGCGATGTTCGACGCCTGCTTCACCTACGACGACCATCTCCGCGCCAACGGCCACTGGGCGAAACCGCCTTAACCCTCTATTCGAAGAACGGCAAAGTCGCCACGACGGACGGTCCTTACGCCGAAACCAAGGAACAACTCGGCGGCATTCTCATCCTCGAAGCCCGCGACATGAATCATGCTCACCAGCTCATATCCCAGCATGCTGCCTTCAAATACGGCGCCATCTTCGAGATTCGTCCCGCCGGCGACCTCAACGAAATGCTGAAGGCCAGCGAGCAGCGCCGGCAGAAGACTGCGCGCTGAAGCTCGCCTGACAGAATGCAAATCAATTTCGTGGCCTCACCAGCGCGACGGCAATCGTGTCGGCTCGGTCGACTCCGTCGAAGTATGAATGGATAAGCACGAAATCGAAAAATTACGGAGGAAGGCAATGACCCGAAATCAAATACGCATCACTTTGCTGAGCGGATTCGCACTCGTCGCCGCTCTGATCGCATCCCGGCCCGTCGCAGCACAAGATGCAAAACAGCCGTATCCCAACATGGCCCCAATCGAACAATATCTGATGGATCGCGACGCCGAAATCGCCCTCGCCCGCAGCGCCGCTCCAGACGCCATCTCCCACGACGCCTCAGTGATCGTCCTGACCCGCCACGGCTTCGAAACCGCGGTGGAAGGCAAGAACGGCTGGGTATGCTGGGTGGGACGCGGATGGATGGGCATGTTCGATCATCCCGAGTTTTGGAATCCAAAAGTCCGCGCCGCGGAATGCATCAATCCACCAGCCGTCCGCTCGGTCCTGCCCTATGCCTACAAACGCACCGAATTGCTGCTCGCCGGCCATTCCAAACAAGAAGTCATCGCCGCAATCAAAGCCGCAATAGACAAAAAAGAATTACCGGCCCTGGAGCAGGGGACTGTCTCCTACATGATGTCGAAGGATTCGTATCTCAGCGATTACGGCGGCCACAACGCCCCGCACATGATGTTCTACGAAACAGCGAAAGACGGTGCAGCCTGGGGCGCAAATCTCACAAACTCCCCAGTTCTCGCCGTAAATTACTGGTACATCTCCGCCGAAGCCTACCCACAACTCAAATCCTTCCCACCACTGTCAGTCTTCCTGGTAGGAGTAACCAAATGGTCCGATGGAACGCCGGCACCGAGCATGTAAAGACCTAGCGGCTGATCGACTCCGTGCATCTCACGTTGGCGCCGGTTCTCCTCGGTCAGGGCGAGCCACTGTTGCACGGTCTGGACCTGCATGCGCTCGGATTTTGCGTAACCAATCGCAAGGCTTCGGAATACGCAACGCATTTTGTGCGGGAGAAAGTTGCAATACAGAGCTAACGACGAAGGCCGGCGAAACGAAAGTCAAAAAGGACAGGTTCCGGCTGCTGGCTTCGTAGTTTCGTTTGGAGATGGAATGAACCGGACACCCATTGCATCTCCTCTGTTGCTTGTTGGACGAGACGCAACAGAAACCTGGCATGGCTCCGACGATGAGTCGGCTTGTAGCAAGTGATCTCCGTGCTTGGCATCGATCCTGGACCGGTTTCGGGCAACATGGAAGTGACAAACGTAGCACGATCGCTGGCAACTCCCTCCACTGCGGCCTGAACGTGCCGCCCATGGCGTCGCGGGCCTCGTTCCGGGAGTAGCCAGTGGAAACCTAACATGCTTTAATGGCGGAACGCCTGCCGGGTAAAACCGGAGCCGGAGCTATTCCAACTAACTATCAGATAAGACATAACTGAATTTTCTCCTTTTTCTGCCCGATTTTCTTGGGGCACCCAAAAGCGAGTGGCTTCTGCTTCCAAGGCGAGCGGCTGCTTTATGGAAGGGACCCACGATGTTTGGTGAGGAGCCGTGAAAGCAGAAGACGCGAAGCTGCAGGGCGCAAGAATTAGCCCGTAGCGGTGCCCAGAAAAATGAGCGGCAGAAAACGATGGCCTACTGAACTGCGAAGGTCGGTGCGGTATCGGCCGAGCTATGTGAGCAGGCAAAGCGGAACAGAAAAAATCAGTCGCGTCACGATCGCCACAGGTTCCACAATGGTGCTGGATTCGAGTGGCACCTACGAGCGCCGGATGGCTGTGAGGAAATGCGCTCGGCGACTGTGGCTAGAGTGCGTGACCGCAACCCGATGGAAATTGCCGATGACTTAGGGCGCCGTTCTTGGCGATTACTTCCGTATGGCCAACCACCGGGGAGCGATCGGTTCGGTCAGCGCTGCGGCGTTGTCGGGAGGTAATCGTGCAAGCACGGCGTCGAGTATCCATGTATCTATTCGCTTTGGTCCGCCTTCTAGGGTAGAAGATTGGTACGTACTATCAGGCGGCAGGTGTCATCTCTTGTCTATAATTCGCTCAAGATGAGGAACCGGACGCATGAATAAAGCGGATGGTCAGGACACGGCAGACCGCCTCGGTGCAATTGTTGCGAACTCCCTGGACACTCAGGCGAAAACGCAGGATCTAGCGCGCCAAGCGTACCAAAGCCGCACGCAGTTCCACAGGTTGTTCCGAACCGTGGTCGAAGAAACTCCGGGTGCCATGCGACGGCGGCTATTGTTGGAAAGAGCCGCATATCAACTGGCGCACACCGCAATGTCGGTCACGGACGTCGCCCTGGACGCCAACTACGGTTCGTTGGAGGCGTTCACTCGCGCGTTCCGAAAAGCGTTTCGGACTTCTCCCAGCCTATACCGGCGCATGCGTGATCCGCACTGCCACTTGCCGGCGTCCAACAAAATTCACTTTTTTGCCCTTGGTTCCTCAACAAAAGGAGGAAGAGACATGGACTTGTTCGATCGTTTTGCAGGCAACGACTCTTGGCACACGCGGCGTTTGTTGGAATACGCGGGTACTTTGACAGAGGAACAATTGGAACGGCCGCTGACCACGGTCGTAGAGCTGCTGCCTTGGCGGGAGTCGAATAAGACTCTAAGGCAGCTGTTAGAAAACATTGTCTTCACGAAAGAGGTCTGGACCGCCGCGCTGTCCGGAGCCGATATGGATAGGAACGGCCCTCCCAAATCGCAACGCTCCCCGCAAGCGATGCTGCAAAGGCTCGAAAAGACCGATGCCGAACTGCATCGTATTTTCAGTGACATCCGGAACCGCTCCGCCTGGGATGACACGTTCGTCGACGCTCTGTGCGAACCCGCTGAGACCTTCACGTTCGGTGGCGTTTTCGCCCATATCATGACATTCAACGCCCATCGCAGATTGATGGCCTTGGACGCTCTTCGGCAACTCGGCGTCCAAACCGAAGGTTTCGGAGATCCCATGGAGTATGAGGAAAGTGTGGCACCTTGGAACCAGCAGGTACCTCTCAAAACGCCATGAGAGAACACCCCCCGCTGATTCCAACGTCGCAACGATGAAAACGGAATTGCTGCGATTTCGGCTTACAGAAGGCCGATGAGCAACGCAACATAGGTGCAACTGTAGGCGCTGCCTTCGGGTGCGCATGGGGAATCGTCGGTTCTCTGGGGCTGTCGCTTCGCTTCCGCACCGTGAGCATCATATTTGCCGCCGGGATATCGCTTGCACTGATTATCGCGCTTGTGATGCACCCTAGTACTCTGGGATCACGGAAGTTCCGCGGAGGCATTTATGGCGCAGCGATTGTTCGTTGCGCATCGAAGAGATGTCGCCAGACGAGGCGCGGCCTGAGCTGCTCACAGTCGGGCCGTTGGTTGCAGTGAATATGCTGCTCACGGCCTGGGCTGCCGCCATGGGCCAACCTGCACACGTGACGTCCACAGTCGAAGAGATCACGGGAGCACCTGCAAAGACGTTCCTCGAATGGGCAACCGATAACGCTGCAGAGTTTCGGGCGTGATCGCGCCTAAACCCCCGCCTTAGACTCTGGCGGGTATCCGTCTCGGCAGTCACAGCGATCCCGGCCGGGCAATCCAGACGTAGTGAACCCTGCCTTGCCATCAGCCTTGCTCAACGATTTGACGAAGCTTTAGATTCCATATAATTGCGACGCGATGCCACTCGACTTTCGAGACCCATTCGTCTTCTGCGTTTTTCCAGGAGTGTTGCGTGGCGACGGAAAGAACAGTGAATTTTGAACCGTTGTTCCGCGCTTGACGCTGCTCGGGGGGCGGCTCCGACAAATCCGACGATCGTTACTGAGTTCATATAAGAAAATGTCTCCTTTTTCTGCCCCATTTTTCTGGGGCACCTAAATGCGAGGGCTTCTGCTTCCAAAGCGAGTGGCTGCTTTATGGGAGGGACCTGTGCAGTTTGGGAGGAACCGGGAAAGAATGGCGAAAGAGGAATCTACTCCCCTGCTCCAGTAGAAACCTCACAAAGACGCTAAACCTTGCAGACGGATTCCCCTGGCAAGAAAATAGCACCGAAGAACTGAATTTACGGGGTCAGACCGGGAGAACAAACCTCTCAGGCGGCGGGCCAGGAAAGACTTGTTGGAGAAAAGCGGTTGCTCGAAGCCGCGCGCTGGTACAACTCCACCTCGCCGTGAGGATACTACAGCGTAGGTCGTCGCGGCGTGGCCGGGGTGTATCCGGGCGCCAATGTCGGTTGTCGCAAAACATATTCCCATTGCCTCGTTCTGCGGACGAGCGGAGCTACCGAATGAGCCTGTGGCGGCAGAGGCCTGAGCGGGTGGCCACGAAGATCGAGGTAGGGATCTTGGGCGCGACCGCGATGGTCGGGCAACAACTGATTGCGCTTTTGGAGCAACACCCGTGGTTTCAGATCACCTGGCTCGCGGCCAGCGAGCCGTCACAGGGTCACCGTTATGGGGATCTGCCCTGGAGGTTGCCTGGTAAGGTGCCGGCCGGGTTGACGGACCAGAAGGTGGAGGCGCCAAGGCCGCGTGACGCGCCGCAATTGGTTTTTTCGGCGCTCGATGCAGCAGCCGCGGGCGAAATGGAACCCGCATTCGCGGCTGCGGGACATTACGTGGTCAGCAACGCGCGAAATTTCCGGATGGATCCGTTCGTCCCGCTGCTGATTCCGGAAGTGAATGCGCAGCATCTCGATTTGGTCCTGATCCAGCAGCAGCGAAAACGATGGCGCGGAGCGATCGTCACGAATCCGAACTGTTCGACCATTTTTCTCGCGATCGTATTAGCCGCCCTCCGAGAATTCCACGTCAAGCGCGGGGTCGTGACTACGATGCAAGCTCTCTCGGGCGCTGGCTACCCCGGCGTAGCTTCGGCCGACTCGGCCGCCAACGTGATTCCCTGGATTGAGGGGGAGGAGGAGGAGATCGAAATCGAGACGCAGAAGATACTTGGCCGGTTCATGGTGAATTCGATAGAACCCGCTTCCGTCCAGATCAGCGCGCAAGCCTCGCGCGTTCCCGTTCTCCATGGCCATACGGAAATGGTTTCGCTCGAGATGGGCGAGCGTGTGTCCTCCGAGCAGGTGGAGGAAGCGTTCCGGGAATTTCCCGGCGTAGCGCGGACGTTGCACCTGCCTAGTGCTCCGACAAAGCCCATCGTGGTCCACCTGGAGCGCGACCGCCCCCAACCTCGCCTCGACGCGGAGACTGGAGCGGGCATGCTGGTGCACGTCGGCCGGGTGCGGAAGTGTTCCGTGCTCGACCACAAGTTTGTTGTTTTGGGGCACAACCTCATCCGTGGGGCCGCCGGCGCCGCGCTGCTGAACGCGGAACTCCTTGTCGCCAGGCAGCTCTTCGCACCAGTACAGGGGTTGCCGTGACGGCGACCGGGCGCGTATTGCAAGCGGAGTGACGATGGCAAGCGCAGAGCGCCAGCCATCCCAGAGACGGGGCAGGCAGATCCACAGCAGGCGATCCCTCGAGGTCAAGTTCGGGCGTTTTCTCGCGGACCGCTTAAGCACGCCGATTTGGTGACCTAAAGCCAAGTTCTCCAGCAGCAGGGAATCACGCGGGCAGAATATCGAGGACAGAGTCGCAAGGATGTCGTGAGAGAAATGGGCATCAGTGGAGAATAATCCAGGAGCGTATAATCCTCATCGGCTCAGATATTTCGAGGTTCTCGAGAGGCACAGTCAAGAACGGGGATTTACCCAACCTCCGTATCAGGCCCACCCACGATTGGACACGCGACCTATGCCCTCTTCGAGCGTGATCAGTTGATTGACGGGGAAATGCTTAAAAGATTCGGCAGATCCGTTAGGCCAGTGCACTTCGATGTCTATCTCTGTATGACTACCGAGGCCAAAATGCAATCGAGGGTCATTGCAAGAGTAGTAGCTACTTTGACTCAGCACGCTTTGTGCTTGGGTTTTTCCGCCGTAACGAACGAGGACCCTTGCACCGATTGCGCTTCGATTTGACTTTACGCCTTCCAGTTTAATCTTTACCCAGTTTTGTTTACCGCGGAGATCGTTGCGTAAGAGGGATGGCGGTTCGTTTAAATTTACGATCAGTATATCGATGTCTCCGTCGTTGTCGAAATCGCCGAAGGCACATCCCCGACTGGAGTGCACTTCCGCCACTCCGGGACCAGCGGCTTCGATCAATTCCTCAAAAGTGCCATTGTCGAGATTGCGAAAAACCACCCGCGGAGTCTTGTTCTGATATTGAGGAAGTTTTCGTTCCACTTCCGGGTACACGTTCCCCGTCACCACAAAAATGTCGGGGTAGCCGTCGTTGTCCAAGTCGACGATTCCAGCGCCCCAGCAGATATAGCGCGTCTCTACACCTACGCGAGATTGCTGAGTTACATCGTTGAAAGTTCCCTCGCCGTCGTTATGGTACAGAGCATTGGCGTCATCGGCGAAATGGGTCTTGAAGAGGTCCAGACGGCCGTCTAGATCGTAGTCTCCAACCCCTATCCCCATACCGGCCTGCTCTTCTCCGTCATCACTCAGTGCAACTCCTCGAAGGACGCCCTCCTCCCGGAAGGTTCCATCATGGTTGTTCATGAAAAGCAGACTGGGTGTGGAGTCGCAGGCAACATAAATATCAGGCCAGCCGTCTTCATCCAGGTCCGCTGTGGCGACAGTCATACCATAAGTGTGACTAGCCTTAGTAATACCTGCCTCCTGGCTGACATCGGTGAACGTGCCGTCCCCGTTGTTCTTGTAGAGCTGATGGCGACCTGTGGGCAGCCCCCGTGGTCCGCATTCAACGGGAATGCCCTTCCAATTGCAATTGGTGTTCTCCCCAGGGGCTGGAGTGTCTTCGATCGAGAAACGAACGTAGTTGGAAACGAACAGATCAAGATAACCATCGCGGTTGTAATCCAGGAAACTGCACCCGGAGCCCCATCGAAGTTGATCAGACAATAGTCCGGCAGCCTTGGTTACATCGGTGAAAGTACCGTCGCCATTGTTGCGGTAAAGAATGTTTTGTCCGAAGTACGTGCAAAAAATATCATCAAACCCGTCGTTGTTGTAATCTCCGACGCAGACACCAGAGGCCCACCCAATTGCTCGGAGACCGGCCTTTTCGGTAACGTCGGTAAATGTACCGTTGCGATTGTTTTTATAGAGACGGTTTGTTGCGCCCTCCGGAGCGCCTTCGAGCCGAATGCCACACAGAAGGAAAATATCCATCCAGCCGTCGTTATCAAAATCAAGGAAAGCACAGCCGCAGCCGGTAGACTCCAGAATGTACTTTTTGCTCTCTACTCCCCCATAGATTGTGCTTGCGCGGAGACCGGCAGCGGCTGCCACGTCCACAAAGTGAGCGTTAAACGGGCGCCCAGAGGGAGCCTGCCGAGCGATGGGTTTCGCTTTGTGAGTGGCCACGCCTTGGGCCAAGATTCGTTCGGCGGCCAAAGAGATCGCTGAAACAGCGGAAACTTGCATAAACGCACGACGAGTCCAGGTCATTCTGTGAGATACCCGTTTCTTGTTGATGTTCGGTTGTCGAGCTTGGACATTTTAACGCGCATGCCCTGGAGGAACCCGGTTTTAGGAATGCTACTTATTATGTATCCGCGAAAGGACGGCTTCAAGCGGATTTCAATTGAGAAACGCATGTTCTTTGCTTGGAAAATGGCTTGACACACTGGAATCGCGCCTTCTACAGTGATCCTCGCCGTCTTTGTTATACAATGCTGTTTTTTTAGATCAGCTCCTTATATTCACTTGCAGACTGACGGGCCTTTCGGGGTGTGTCTTTCTCTGGAGCAATGCAACGCAATGACCAAGGAATCTAGAAGCGGCAACGCGGACCCGCCATGAAAATCACGAACCTTATTGGTATTCCGGTTACCGTACCTATGGAAGCGCCCCTTCGATGGAGTATGGGAGTGGAGACTGGAACGACCCGCACACTTATCCGGATCAGCACAGACGACGGGTTGGTCGGCATCGGAGAAACGTACGGTGGTGACGGCACGGTGCGCGCCCTCGAATTTGCCAAACCGTTCATTCTCGGAATGGATCCGCTTGAAGTCTCCTCGATCGTACGTAAACTACAGTCGTTTCGGATCAGCTATGAAAGCCACCTGTCGGCTCACGTTATCGGCGGAATTGAAATCGCTTGCTGGGACGTCGCGGGGAAGGCGCTAAATCGACCAGTAGCCAGTCTGCTAGGCGGAGCCACTCGCACCGAAATACCTTTTGCGGCGTATCTGTTTTATCGCTACAAAGGGGAACGCAATGTTGGTGGAGAAGGTTCTGCCGAGGCTATCGTTGACCGCTGCCAAGAGTTGGTGGAGAAGTACGGATTTCAGGCAATCAAGCTAAAGGGCGGAGTGTTACCTCCGGACGAAGAACTCCGGAGCGTGCAAAAACTTCGCGAACGCTTTCCCCTGCCTTATCAAATTCGCTTTGATCCGAATGCCGCGTGGTCCGTGGCAACTAGCCTTCGAATAATGAACCACATGAAGGAATGTGACCTTGAATACGCTGAGGACTTGACCGCGAATATCGAAGGCATGAGTCTAGTGCGAAAGGATATTTCGGTTCCCCTCGCGACCAACATGATGGTCATCGCCTTTGATCACATTCCAACCGCGGTGAAACTACGGGCAGTCGATATTATTCTGGCCGATGTGCATTATTGGGGCGGGCTGTGGAACAACCAGCGGCTGGCGGCCGTGTGTGAGACCTTCCAATTGGGCTTGGGAATGCATAGCGATCGTGAACTGGGCGTTTCCACCGCGGCTATGCTGCATTTGGCCGCTTCAACGCCATACATGATGCACGCGCCAGATTCCCATTACCATGATCAAGTGGACGATGTCATCACCAAGCCTTTTCGTTATCGTCACGGAACCATGCATCTCCCGGAAGGGCCGGGACTGGGTGTCGAGTTAGACGAAGAGAAGGTGGCGAAATACCATAGATTCTATAAGGAACAAGGGTCGGTCAATGAGTTCATGGATCCGCACCGCCCCGAGTGGGTCCCGAATCTGCCCATTTTTTGAAATGTGGTGACTGTTGGTCGCCATTAATTATGGTTGTGTGCTCATTGAGGAATTGTTGTGACTGGTTTCGTCAGTTGGCCGCGAGGTGTGCGTGAACTCAGCTACCCTATATGGGCTCTCGGTTATCGCCCTGTCTGGGATCCTTCAAGGTTCTGTGCTATCTCCCATGAAGTACCTTCGAAAATGGCCATTTGAAAATATCTGGTTATTGGTCTCGACGTTTGCGTACCTGCTTCTGCCATTAGTTTTTGCCCTGGCGACAATTCCGCACCTGCTTTCAACATACGAGCACACGTCGACGGCCACTCTGGGACGTACGCTCCTGTTCGGTCTCGGGTGGGGGCTCGCGGTTGTTACCTTTGGATTGGGATGCGAACTGCTGGGCCTTGCTATCGGTTACGCGATCATCCTCGGCCTCGGCGCCTGCATAGGTTCACTCGTTCCACTCATAGGACAACATCGAGACCAACTGTGGAGGCGCGCTGGCCTTGGAACGATCGCAGGAGTTGCTCTTCTCATAGTGGGGGTAATCCTGTTCTCGATAGCGGGCAAGAAACGCGACGAACTTCGTCGCGAAAATGAGCCCGGCCCGACAAAAAGCGATGCTCGGGGCGGAGTAAAACCCACGTTCGTGATCGGCCTCATTATCTGTATCGCTTGCGGGGTCTTGAGCCCATTGATCAACATCGCGTTTGCTTATGCCAAGGAAATTCAAGACCAAGCCATCTTTTTCGGAGCGGCGCCGGCGAATTCCGCGAATGCCGTTTGGGTGCTGGTGGCGAATGCGGGGTATTTGCCCAGTCTGTGTTACTGCATCTTCCTATTGAACCGTAACAAATCCTGGAGTCGTTTCTCGTGGAAGGCCGAACCTTACTGGTTTCTCACCCCACTGATGGGCTTGATGTGGATTTCCGGGACCGTACTTTACGGCATGGGAGCAATTCGGATGGGGCAGCTCGGACCGACCATTGGCTGGCCTGTAGTGATGTCGATGATGGTTTTGACTGCAAATTGTTGGGGGTTGCTCGCCGGTGAATGGCGTGGAGCCGGCGGCACCGCCGTGCGATTGGCGACTTCAGGTTTGGTTACCATAGTAGTTGCGATGTTTGTGTTGGGTTGGAGCAATAGCCTCTAGCAAGCTGCGCAAGCTGCATCGGATCTTGCGAATCCGAACCGAAAGTTTAGAATTCTACTCCGCTCGCGGAAACCCGAGCGACAGGCCGATTCCCGTCAAAAATGCAGGCCCACATTTCAGAGCTAACACTTGCCCCACCTGGAATCACTCTGGCAGTGGCGTTGCTGATGGCATCAGAAAATTTCAAGCCCATGGATGTTGCCACCTCCAGCGAGATAAGGTATTCCTCTCCCCAAAATGGATAATCTGGCGCCCCTCGGAAGACCTGGTAATACCACATCCATGGAAAAATACTAGCGTCCCAAGCCAAGCCTATTCCCACTGCCTGCGATTGACTGCGAAGCGCGTACCAACCTTCTTTAAACCCGGACAAAAACGCGAGGTCATGCGAGCGGCTTTCGGGACCGGGAATCTTCGAAAGATCCACGCTCCCGCCATTCCGAAGATTAAAAAAGGGCCAGGCTCCCTCAGAGTGCTCTGCTAACCTCCCGCTTTCGTCCAAAGAGGCCAGCGTCTTTACTTTGCACGGAGCAAGATCGATGACGCATGAACTGTCGAGGAAGGGCCAACCGTAGGCGGGATGATGGCCCCAAACGACTTCCATCTGCTGTTCGCTTTCATTCAAGACCACTTCATTGATCCGCAAATCCGCGCGGTTGCGGTAGAGTGTGAATGTTTTCTTCAAGAGAAATGGGGAGCGCAGAGTGCGAACCACGCAGGTGATCTGCACTTGCTCGGGCGTGTCAACATTCACCTGATAATCCCAGCGGGCCAGAGCAACCTCACCATGAAGTCCGGTCTCCGCTCCGCGGTATACAGAAGCATGACCTCCCCACGGAAACATTTCCTGCCAACCACCTTCGTAGAAATCCAGAAAATTCCCACCCTTTCCGGGAATGGTGGGTTGATAACTTTTCATGGATCTCAAACCGACGGACGATTTCCATAGGAAGTCAACATCCTTGGGCTTATATAGGAACTCATAAACATCCGCGCCTTTGTCGATCAGGATGGTGACCGCTATTTTCTCGTTCTGCAAAGTTACCGCGCGAAAATCCTTCAGAATGAACTCCCGCACGCGGCAGCCATAGTTGCGATGATGCGAGTGTCGTTGGTATGTTGTCACCGTCCCTGCTTTCCCGAAAAGACGCCGGTTCTCAGCTAGTGCATCGCCCAGCCGGCGTCGACGTTGACCGTTTGACCCGTGATCAGGTCGCTGTCCGAAGACGCTAGGAATACAGCAGTTCTGGCAATGTCTCTCACTTGAACGCGGCGAGGCAGGCTTTGTTGACTCAACACCGAAGCTATCATCTCAGGTGTAGCCACTTTCTTCTCTTCTTCGCTCTCAACTGCGCCCGGCGTGATAGCGTTCACCTGGACGTTGAATTCCCCCACGTCGTGGGCCAAGCTGCGAGTGAAGCCGATGACCCCGCCCTTTGATGCGATGTAGTGCACCAGATTATGGGGACGTCCAACCCAGAAGGTTACCGAAGATAAGTTGATGATCTTACCGGCCATCTTTGACTTGAAATAGGGAAACACTTCTCGAGAACACAGGAAGCAACTCCGCAGATTCAATGCCTGGGTGTCATCCCACTGTTTAACGGTCATCTCGTGCCACACGAACCGTGGATAAGCACCAGCGTTATTGACGAGAATGTCGACAGAGCCATATTGGGCGGCCACGGTCTTGACCATCGAGACAACCGAGGCTTCCTGCGTTACGTCCACTTCGATCGCCGTGGCCACGCCGCCGTTTGACTCGGCTAGCGCCGCAACACGCTTGGCTCCTTCAAAATTGATATCAGCCACGGCCACTCGCGCGCCTTCTCCCGCGAACTCAAGAGCTATTGACTCGCCAATTCCCTGAGCGGCACCGGTAACGATGGCAATACGATTGTGCAAGGTGTCCACTCACTCATCCTCCCATGCCCGTTGAAGCCGTGACGTCTCTCCCGATTCCTGCTAAAGAACTCATCATATGCAATTGGCCAGCAACTACCTTCACAAAGAATTTGCCGTAACCAACCTGGTTCCTTGAGGAAGCACCGAGACGAGAATCACAACCAAGCTTTGGTTTGTCGCTAGCATCGCAAGGAGGCCGATCTCGAATTCGCCAGAGTCTCGAAGGCGTTGTCGGCCGCCCTGGCGCAAAACTCGATATCTTCATCAGTGTGAGCTGCTGATACATACCAAAGACCGCGGCCGATTAGGCGGACGCCGCGGTCATGCATTGTGTCACAGAAGCTGCGATATTTGTCTTTGTTGCAGGTCAGTGTTCCCCGATAGTCCTTGATACTCCCCGCCCTACTGAACCCGAGGTGGAACACTGGACCCACCCCTTGTACGACGATGGCCTGCCTCCAGTTTGAAGCGGATGTGATGATTCGCGAGCGCAAACTTTCCGCCATTGCTGTCATGCGATTGTAGATTTCCGGAGATTCAGCCTCGAGCGCCTGGATTGTTGCGAGCGCCGCGGCAACGCAGGCGTTTTGTGCATTCATGGTACCGGCATGAATGACCCGTCCCGTCGCAAAAAGCTCCATCAGATTTTGACGACCAACGATCGCGCTCATAGGAAAGCCGTTGGCCATGGCCTTACCAAATACGGCGAGGTCGGGCGTGACTTTGAAGTGACCTTGAGCTCCGCTCAATCCAAACCGAAAACCGGTAATGATTTCATCGAAAATCAATACAATCCCATGCGCGTCGCAAGCTGCTCTTAATCCTTCTAGGAAACCTGGCTGTGGCGGAACGCATCCGTTGTTACACATCACTGGCTCGCAAATCACGGCGGCGACCTCATCTGCTCTTCGGCCCAATACCTCTTGCAAAACGTTAAGGTTGTTCCAGGGCAACACAATCAAGTTTTGATCATTTCCCGGGGCAATACCTGAAGTCCAAGGGACGGCTTGCGGCTGGAGCTCGTCTCCAGCTTCCGTCCTGGTCGGCGTTATACTAAACGCTGTTTCATCCAACCAGCCGTGATAGTGACCCTCGAACTTCACAAACTTCGATTTTCCGGTGAAGGCGCGTGACAGTCGGAGGACGGCGAGGACAGACTCTGAGCCTGACAAACTGAAACGCACCAGCTCTGCGCATGGAATCAATCGCTTCAAAAGCTCCGCGAGCTCTAGCTCAGCCAGGTGTTGCCCTCCAAATAGCTGGCCCTCCGCGAGCGCTTTACTCACCGCATCTGCGACCGCTGGATGAGAGTGTCCAAGGATCATCGGGCCTTGCGATAGCGTAAAGTCAAGATACTCATTCCCGTCCATATCGGAGATGCATGCGCCATGAGCCTTAGAGTAGAAAAGAGGATGGGGTCGCTCTGAGGCTCTAAATTGGCTCGACACACCACCGGCCAGCGATTGTTTGGCTCGTTCAAAAAGCTCACGTGATTTCTGATGGTCCTTCAATGGTTTTCCTTAAACTGTGATCTGTACTCATTCACTCTTGTTCTCCTGAATCCGAACCCTCGGTAAGGCGCGATCTCAATGATGACTGTTTAAAGTCCCTCGACTTTAATTCGATTGAACTACAGCCAAACGCCTCCACGAGAACCTTCCCAGGAAAAATCATCTAGTGGGTGAATGGGACGATTAATGTGACGGAATGGAATCTGGCGAAGATGGCCACGACAAACTCCCGGCATATCAAGGTATAAAACGCCGGCGAGCATATCTTCGAACCCAGGCCTGAAAAGACTTGGGGACTTCACACCCACCACGCGTCGATCGCGAGGTTCAATTCCTTGGCTACGGTACAGCTCTGGGTCGATGGTCATGACGGCACGCGACGCCACAACAATGTTGAGTCCTCCAACCTCTAAAACAGTCGTTAGCCCCATATCTACCCTTTTCCCGGTGAACACGGGGCCCCGCAACGTAAACACGCCATCACTTAAGTGGCGAATTCGTCCTTTCAGGGGAACTGGCTCAGAGAAGCGATTGTCAAGGCCAGCTCCAAGACAGCCGTGAAATTCACCTCCCACTCCAAGCTGTTGTGCTTCTCTTGCGGCAAGCGGATCAACCAGGAAAATACACGCGGAAAGCGTTTCCTTGTGTGGCAGCAGTGCTTGAAGAAGCCCTGGATGGTCCCCAGGTGCTCCGCCTGTCGTAGCGTCGTATCCTTCCGAAACAATTACTGGGCCAGGGCGAAATTGCTCTACCTTGCTCACAAGAGTCTCTGGGCTAACCCACTCGACTTCGAACTCAGATCGCTGCTCCCAGAGGCGCGACGCGAGTCCTCGGACGACCTCTGCAATTTTGGGCTGCTTCGAATCCGCAACGACCAGAAAACTGCTGCTCGTCTCTTCCACATCCAGCCAAGGCTGCACACAGAAAAAAGACGAGGAAACGCAGCCAAGATCCTTCAACCGTTCGTCCAGGTTCACGAATAATTCCTTTAACGGGCCATGTTCGGTTGTCGCCACCTGTGGAGGGGCCAGGAAAGGAATGGGCAACCAAAAAAATCCCGGGCGGCTCCCGTCCTTCAAGATCTCGGATATGAGGTGAACCGCTTTTTTGCCCGTCTCTGCCATGTCCACGTGAGGATAGGTCCGATATCCGACTGCACCCCACAGGCCCTCGAGGAGAGCAGGTCGAACATTGGCATGCAAATCAAGAGTAGCAACAATCGGGATGTCATCCTTAATCTTGGTCCTGATGCGGCGGATGAGCTCGGCGTCGGCGGAGGGATGGTTAGTGCTGAGCCACGCTCCATGGAGTGCGATCAGGAGGCCTTCGAACTGCACATCCTGCATCTGTCTGAGCAGAAGTTCACAGACCTGATCCAATGCGGTTTCCCCGACAGGACCGGCCGGCAACGCCCACGCCGACAAAAGAGGCAACGGTTCCAGGCCCAACTTTTCACATTCCTCAAGAAAACCACCCATCTCCGTGTTTGTTCCGCGATAGATTCCCGACTCAACTCCCACATGAATTTGAAAATCACTAAACTCTGACTGGATCGGAGCAAATGAGTTTGATTCCTGCATGACGCTGGCAACGGCGATTTTCATAAGTCTATAATCCTCTCGAAGCGAGAGACTTCGCCGAACTTCTTGGGCGGGAATTCCAGCATCGTTCGAATCGTCAGCGTGCAAGCCTCGCCTGCGAGAGCGTCCGTAAGGCAGTAACAGAAAAGTCCACGTCCGAGGTTTCGTCGACGCCGCCAGATTGGTCTTGTTCCGAAAGGAACAATTTCGATAAGTAGCGTTTTCGGGGCGATGGAGCGAATCCCTTCAACAAAAAGTTTCCCCGTGCAGGAGTGCGGATACCTGTCGAAATGGTCTTGCAGCCTTTCGCTACCGAAAAACGGAGCCCCCCAAGAAGTATCTTTCGAGACACAGCTTTCTCTTAACACGGCCCTTCGAGGGGTGTCAAGCGATTCTTCCATGGAGAATTATATGTTTCTCTAATGAATTATCAATTTGCTCGAGAAAAGGATCTGCTGTAGAGTACACTTTCGCAGGAAAGGAGGCGAGCATGGCGCGAACCTATTGGGTGCCAATGGTGGCCAACGCGATTCGGATCATCGAAGTGTTTTTTGGAGCCGGCCGAGACCTGTCGCTGCAGGAGATCCACGCCCAGACCAGCGTGGCCAAAACCTCCGTGCTCAGGATTCTTTCGACGCTCGAGAAATTAGGTTATGTCCACAAAGTTCCCGAAACAGGAAGATTCTATCTTGGTTCAAAAATTGCCAGGGCCGCTCGACGTGTGGTGCCCGGCACAGATCTCGTGAGGATCGCGCGCCCGGAATTGGAAAAACTTCGGGACCAATTCGACGAAACCGTGAATCTTGGAGCCCTGCAAAATGGCGACGTCGTCTATCTGGAGATATTAGAAAGCAGGCAATCATTTCGAATGGTGGCCGATATTGGCTGCGCGGCTCCGTTGCATTCAACAGCAGTCGGAAAATGTGTATTGGCGTTTCCTCCGGACGGCCAGGAAGGAACACCAATCAAGCAGATCAAGCTCAGTCGCTTCACTCGAAATACGATCACCAGCCGTTTGGCGTTAGCGAAGACCATCTCCCGAGTTCGTGCACAAGGTTACGCGACGGACATCGAGGAGAACGAGCTAGGGGCCTCTTGTATCGGGGTGCCTATTTTGGACATGAATTTTCGCACCTTCGCCGTATTGAGCGTCTCCGGCCCATCAGCGCGGATTCGCAAGAATCGGAATCAGATCGTCAAGGCGCTGAAGGAGACGGCAAGCGCAATTGCAGACCGGTTAGGCATCGCCTAGCTGAAGTTGATAAACGTCGACTGCAAGAAAAGGTTCCAACTGGATCCACCGCAGGACTTCCGGCGACGGATGCGGATGAAAGATGGAATAAAATGAAAGCTCTGGGTGTCGGCATTGTCGGGACAGGCTGGGTATCTGGCGAACATATCAAAGCGTTCCAGGCGAATCCTCACACGGAAGTCCGCGGCATTGTTAGCCGGGACCCGGCACGCGCGACTGCTTGGGCCAAGGAGCAGGGCCTAGCCCATTGCCAGGCCTATGACCAGTTGGCAAGTATGCTCGAAGATCCTGCTATCAAGATTGTTTCTATCTGCACACCACACCATTTACACGCGTCGCAAGCAATCGCAGCAGCGAAGGCTGGGAAACATCTTATGCTCGAAAAACCGGTGGCGCTTGACCTGGCGGGTCTGCGGGAGCTTCAAGCAGCTGTGCGATCCTCCAAGGTTAAGACCGTAGTTAGCTTCGTACTCCGTTGGAATCCGCTGTTCGAAATCGTGAAAACGCTCATCGCGGATGGTGTTGTCGGCCAGCTGTTTTACGGCGAGGTGGACTACTTGCACGGGATCGGGCCCTGGTATGCCCAATACAAATGGAACATCAAGAAATCCATAGGAGGCAGCAGCCTGCTCACGGCAGGTTGCCACGCGGTGGACGGCCTGCGCTGGTTTGTTGGTCAGCGGGTCGTTGAAGTGTTTTCTTACGCCAACTGCAGCCACCGCAATCCCCTGGCGTATGAGTACGAACCCAACAGCGTCACCCTCATAAAGTTCGAGGACGGCACTGTAGGTAAAGTGGCGTCCTCCGTCGAGTGCGTAATGCCATACGTCTTCAATATAAAACTTTTGGGTGACGGGGGAACCATACGTAACAACCAAGTCTTCTCAAAACGTTGGAGCGGTCAGAAAGATTGGGCGACAATTCCGACGATCCTGCCCGACAGTGGAGACGTAACGCACCACCCTTTCAAGCTACAAGTCAACGATTTCGTGGATTGTATTCTTGGAGACCGAGAATCAATTGCCGGTCTGGACGACGCTTCCCACACGCATGAGATTTGCTACGCCGCAGAAATGTCCATCCGAGAGAGGCGACCGGTTAGTCTGCCCTTGTAGGTCGCAAAGTTGCAATCTTCACGACCAGCGGATTCGGTCAATCCTTGTGATAGAGGTTTGCGAATTGTGTTTCAAGCCAGCTGCCCACCGTCAACGAACAACAAAACACCATTTACGTAATCCGCGTCCGATGACGCCAAAAACACCGCCGGGCCAGCAATATCCTCGGGCAACCCAAGCCTGCCAGCGGGAATCAGGTTTTTGTACTTTCGCATGAATTTGGGATTTTTCAGAAAGGGCTCTGTCAAACGGGTTCGGATCAAGCCGGGGCCTATGGCATTCGATTGTATGCCGTAGTGGCCCAGTTCCCGCGCCAGGGTCTTGGCTAAGAGGAATAATGCGGCTTTCGACGCGTTGTACGGCGCAAGTTCAGCTTCTGCATCCCAACTGTTCGTCGACGCCATAAATATCATCTTGCCTGCTTTCTGTTTGATCATATGCGGCGCCACGGTGCGCGCGACCAGAAATGCGCCCTTCAGATTTATGTCCATGGTCCAGTCCCACACATCTTCGCCGGTCTCAGTAAAGGGCAAGCTCTTGCCCACACCCGCCACATACACCAGGATGTCGACCCGATGATGCCGCTGGGCAACGGCTGCCACCATTTGTTCTATTTGTCGCTTGCGGCGAACGTCACAAATTGCAGTCTCTATACTCGTTCCTGCTGCCGCCATTTCGCGGGACACGATATCCATCTGGGCGCGGTCGATGTCCGCGACCACAACATGCGCGCCCTCGCGTCGCAACCGGACGGCAATCGCTCTGCCAATGCCTTGGGCTCCGCCGACAACCAGCGCGACTCGGCTTTTGAATCGTTCTGAAGAAATTATCTCCTGCGTTTTCATATGCTACTCCTGACTCCATTTCGCTTCGAAAGGCGCACGGATCTGACACATTTGGCTTGTCCTTGCGCAAATAAACCAGATACTATGCTGCCGTCGCAATCGAGTGCGGCTAATTTTTCTGTACGATATATCTGGGTTCTCGAAAAATCATAAAGTTGGTCACTTTTGGGTTTCTGGTACTATTTCTGGACGGCAAATTTCATTGTAGCTGGATCGTCCTTCGTCCTTATCACCCTCGTCGTCATGGTGCGAGGCAGCAAAGACCTGCGCGATATGTTACGCAGCTTGCGGAATAAGAGCACCACCTCCGAGACCTCACACATCGATATGGATACGCGATAACCGAGTACCCATTCGTTGGCGCCCGCCCGGCTCATCGTCCGTAGATAATCGTTCCATCCACCTTTTGCGACGGAAACCATTCAGGCTGGTTTGACCCATGCATCTAGCGGTGATTCGCCCGCCAACCTTGAGGACTCATCGTCCGCCTTCTTCCCGAGCAAAGAGCCAATTACCATGGCCAGGCCAGCGAGAGTGAACGAGCCAAGCCCCGCGTAGCTGGCAGGGAGTTTGAAAAAGAAGAATCCGATGGCGCCGACGGCGCCCGCGATCATGGCGCAATATCCGCCTTGGGTATTGGCGCGTCTCCAGAACAGTCCTCCGATAACTGCGGCGAATCCGCCGGCCAGGAAAATGGAGGCCGTGATGTTCAGATAAAAATAGGTCGGGCCAGGTAGCGTATACCAGATCCCCCAGAACAATACGAATAAGCTTACGAACACATTAGCGACACGGTTCAACAAAACCTTGGATCGCGAACTAAGCGGGCGCTTGCGGAGAGGTAAGACGATGTCCTGCGCGATGACCGAACTCCAACCCAGCAAATAAGAACTGTTGACGGACATCGTAGCCGCAAGCATGCCCGAAACAACCAGGCCTAGAATTCCCGTAGGCAGAATGCGGGTCAGCATCAGCGGCATGGCTTGCAAGGGGTTCACATCGGGGGCCAGCATCGCCAGTGCCGCGATGCCCCAAAGCATCGGCATCATGCCGCGACCTAAGAAGATCAGACCCGTCCAGACAAAGACCTTCTTGCTTGTTTGCGGGTCGCGTGTCGCAAAGGTTCTCATTGCGGTCGTTTGCCAGCAGGTGTCGACGGCCATCCAGAGCAGAACCTGAAAAATAATGTAGGCCCACCCGTAGGAAGGGTTGCTGAATGGATTAAAGCCCTGCGGTCCCATGGTCTTCCACACCGTAGCGCTCATGTGTCCCCATCCGACGACCTTAATGGAATAAAGTGTGATCAGAACCGTGCCGAGGCTGAGGGCCAAAAACTGTAGAAAATCGGTGATGACAATCGAGACCATGCCACCAAGAACTGTGTATATAAGCTCGAGCAGAAGAATACAGGTCATCGTGATCTTTAGGTGGTCCAAAGGAATACCCGTAATGATGGCAAGAAACGTTCCTTCGACTTTCAGGAACACGCCGGTGTTCAGGATGCCTCCGGTTGCCACAAGAATCCCCGTAAGTACACGGAGATTCTTGCTGTACCTCACTTGAAAGAATTCGGGAATGGTCATCAAACCGAGACCGCGAAGCTTGCTGATAATGAAGCCCGTTCGCCCGATGAAGATCATCACCAATCCGGCAATCAGCCCGTTAACAAAAGAGGCGAAACCGGTTCGGTACCCAAGCTCCGCATAGTACATGAAGGTGATTGTTCCTATTTCCGTAGCCGCCAGTGTGGCCGTACCGATGAAAGTGCCGAGCTGGCGACCGGCGACGAGATAATCGGAAAGTCCACCAACGAACCTCTTCCCATAGGAGCCGGCCGCCAGTGTGCCGGCCAAATAAACGGCCACGACAAGCCAATCTACGAGATGGAAATGCACAAACCCTCGCATCTATATACGGACGTGAGCAGGGAAGTGGATGATGTTGAGCAGCACAGCTTCAGATCACCCCGCCCTTTCCTATCAGAGTGTTCTCGAAGAAGTTGTCCCCGATAACCGAGGGCATCGACACTTCCAACAGGAGCGCGGGGCCAACGCCGGTGAACGAGTGTCCCGTACCGGGTGCAATCGCAAGCGACGCACCCTCCGGCAGCAAAAGCTCTTCCTTTCCAAGTTTTACCCGCAGAGTTCCTTTGACCACAAAGAAAGTCTCATGCTTCTTCAGGTGATGATGGTAGGGACAGGTTTGGCCATCGAAGACAAAAAGAAACTTGCCGCAGTAGCCGAAGCTTGTTTCATTGGCGATCCAAAACTCGGTCTCTCCGATTTCCTTAAAACGATTCAGGCCGAAATGAAGCGGTAATGGGGTTACTGACGGCATAGTCAAACGCCATTCCGCAATTTGCGATTGGATCTCTTTGAGTGCCGTTTGACGCTCAGAATCATGCAGCTCTATGGCTTCAAACTCTGACATCCTCTACTCCCTTCCAGATACGAGTTGATCGTTCATCGCAAATGCCTTTTGCGGCTTCTATGAAAGAAACTCAGCTTCGCCCGTCGAGATCACCAATTCGAGGATTAGGTTGAATCACAACCTTAACTACTCGCCCACTTTGTAACGCGGCCAGTGCGTCGTTAAACTGCCGCAAAGGATACGTTGCGGTAGAAACCAGGCGTCGAAAAATAGGCGCGTGTCGCCGGACGGTGTCCAATGCCGAAGGGAAAGTGTGGAGAATGGCCTTTGATCCCCGGACGGTGATTTCGCGTTCATAAATGTGGTAAGGAAACACGCTCGCTGTTGCCTTTGGAGCAGACACTCCGAACATCAGCATCGTCCCACCCGGAGCCGTACGCTGCACTGCGGTTTCGATCGCAACAGGGTCGCCAGTTGCGTCGATTACCAATTCTGCTTCGTGTTTATCCAACGCTTCTGGATGTATGACGATTGCCGGCAACAATTGGCGCGCAATCCTGGCCCGCTCGGCGTTCGTTTCAACAACGAGGATCGGTCCAATTCCCCGCAAATCCAGGAGCAGCGTAAGAAGCATGCCCATGGTGCCGGCGCCAAAAATGATTGCGCTCATGTTGGCTCTTGGTTTCAGTTGGTCGATGCCTCGGAGGGCGCATGCAATCGGCTCGATAATCGGTCCGCAATCCAGGGGAAAGCCTTCCTCAAGGAGATAAATGTTGCGACGAGGGACGCCAACGAACTCCGCCCATGCGCCACTGCGGGTGCCGCCAATCGCACCCCACTGCGCGCAGAGATTGCCTCGCCCTCGTTGGCATTGCGGGCACAAGCCACAGTGGAGGGAAGGGTCGACAGCGACTCGATCACCCACGCGGAATGTTTTCTCCACTTTGGGGACCTCAACAATTTCTCCCCACGGTTCGTGCCCGGGGATCAGGGGATAACGTAAGTTGGGCAAGCCTTCATGCAGAAGGTGCATGTCGGTGCCGCAGATGCCACATCCCAAAACTCTGACAATCACTTCGTCGTCGATGAGCGCCGGATCATCGACAATCTCTACGTTAGCGACGCCCGGCTGGGCGATTACTACTGCACGCATGCGATTCGCTCCTGATCGTGCCGCTGGGGAAATCGAAACATAGGATCCGCGTTGCTACCAGAGGGACCAGCCACCGTCGACGACCAGGTCAATTCCGGTAATAAAACTACTTTGCTCGGATGCAAGAAAGCGCACTGCATGCGCCACTTCACGGGGGTCGCCGAACCGGCCAATCGGAGTCATCTGTTGAAGAGCCTTCTTGGCTTGCTCATTCACTATCCCGTCGGACTGCTCCGTGAGGAACATTCCCGGACTCACTGCGTTGACGGTAATTCCCCAGTGGGCCACGGCGACGGCAAGGTCGCGGGTCAGATTCAACACTCCTCCCTTGGAGGCATGGTAGGCAGGTTGACGGGTTGGGCCCAGACCGTCTTTATTGATCGTCGGCAGTAATCCGCCATAGTAATCACTATTCATAGCTAGTGTTGAATACACCGATGCAATGTTGATGATCCGTCCCCAGTTTTGATCGCGCATATGGGGAATCGCCGCTTTCGCCATGAAAAATAGGCTATCCAGATTGGTGCTCATCACTTCGCGCCAGTCCTTCTCCTCGTGATTGAGCAGTGGACCTAGAAAAGATATCCCGGCATTATTGACCAAGATATCCACGCGTCCAAAATTGGCCATGCATTCTCTGACCATGCGCCCGCGATCCACTTCGACAGTCACGTCGCCCGGAACAAGGGCGAGCCGGCTCCGGTCCTTTTCAGGTATCAGACTCGCGGTTTCTTCAAGGGATTTGATGCGGCGGCCGCTGATCAGGCAGTAGGTGCCATTCGCCACAAACTCCTGTGCCATTACACGGCCGAGGCCACTTCCACCGCCAGTTACGATTGCTGCTCGAGGGTTCACGGGCGACACCTCCGTTCACTCGTTAGCAACGACTCTGTCGCCGGACCGTTCGGGAAATTCATTGAAGCGCAAAGCTATACAAGCGGTGATTGGCTGTCAAGCACTTTTTGTTGAAATTTCAATACAGAAATGACTGTTTCTGGAATTTCAAACTTTCTTGACAATCCGATAATGGCCGCGCTAATGTCGCAAAATCTAAGCACTTCTTGCATCCGGGATTTCGTTCCGGTATGGCAGGGCATTATTGGGGCGGAGGCCCCGGTTTCGATTTGAATTTCCCGGTAACGAAGGAATGTTTCTCGAAGGGGGCCAGATGAGAAGGCGTGATTTTCTTTACTCAGCGGGAGGGCTGGCAGGATTGGCACTCGGCCCCACGGAGTTTGGTGTCTCGGCGGCTGCCGACTCTCAGCAGAATGGGCCGACCGACAAGATCGTCGGAATGTATATCCACCAGCATTGGCCTTATAAGCACCCTTACGCAGCACGGACCTGGACGGTTGACGACTATAGCGGGTATGCGGACGGCCTCAAAAGGCTGGGCTACAACATGGTCATGATTTGGCCGGTACTGGAAACCATGCCGAACCCACTGACGCCAAGCGATGTTGCTGAAGTCGATAAAATATCCAAAGTCATCGACATTCTCCATCGTGACTTTCAAATGCAGGCGTACATCGCGCTCTGTCCCAATGTTGGCGCGAGGAACGAGGAAGCCGCTAAGTTCGAATTCGAGAAAAGGCATTTTTTCTATTGTGACATGCGTGTTGATCCCAGCGATCCCGTAGCTCTCGGAAAGATGATTCGATGGAGGGAGTCGCTGCTTCGTCCGTTGGCCCAGATGGATGGTGTCCTACTCATCGACAGCGATCCGGGTGGATATGCCGGCTCGAACAACGCAGAATTCGTGACACTATTCGGCGAGCACCGCAAGATGCTCAGTCGGTTGCGGCCAGGCATAGAGCTGTATTACTGGATGCATCAAGGCTGGGAGGGCTACTGCCGGCTCTATCAGACAGCGGACTTCGGGAGCCACGGCTGGGGAACGCCCCAAGAAGCGGAAGATATGCTCGCGCGGATGAAACGGCTCGATCCGAAGCCCTGGGGCATTACAATCCACACGGTCGGCGATCCGCCCAACGGAACGAACCTCAAAATGGCGGAAAAATTTGGCCTTGCGGCCAACGCCTTGGCCTTCAACTACAATGCCATTGAATATGAGCCTTCCTTTCCCATGACGAACTTTGGGGATGACAATGCGTATAACTCGGGAAGGGCTCTCGCGCCCGGTGGGACCATTGCCAACGCCCAAACTCATTGTGCACAGCTGCCGAATACATTCGCTTTCGCACAGGGCGCATTAGGAAGAACTCGACCTAAAGAATCTGACTATGCTCATTTTGGCGACGCCCTGATTCCGGGACAGGGCGGCTTGATTGCGCAAGCCTGGGAATTGCTGCCAAGCAAGGATGTCGACGCGATGGGTGCCATGGCAGACAGACTGGAGGCCGTCCCGCCGCAGGATCTGACGCCAGGTTCCCTGAAGGGGCTGCTACTCGGAGACGCACATCGATTCATGAATGACCTGGCGATGATCCTACGGTTAAAAGCTGCCTATGTGGTCTTTGTCTCGGCCTTGGAAACCGGCACCGACAGCAAGAAGTCTTTAAATAATTTTGTCACGGCGGTAGAACGGTGGCAGGCTCGGCACGGCTACGAAGGCGCCTTACGTTGGCCCGGCTTTGATAGTGAGTTGAGAAAACTGAACTCGCCAGCTATCAATGCCGTGCTCGATGAAAAGCCCGAGGGGAGCACGCCCTATGATCGAGTCGAAGATCGGCTGCGAAAGTTAGAAACGTTTACGGCTCGCCTGCTCGAAGCGATGAAAAAGAGCGCGCAAGGTTCTTAGACGTAGCCGGCAACTAGCGTTCACCGTTTTGCAGGAGTTTTCGCCAAGGGAACGGTATGGGAAAAACAGATTCATGTCGATCGCCCGGCAAGCTGCAAAAGGTTTGTTCCGCTTTTTTTGTCGCTTTTTTCCTTCTCCTGCTGCTTCACCTCCCACTCCGGGGACAGCAACAAGATCCGCCGGCCGAAGGGCCGTCTTCGCGAGCGTACCACGAGGGGCTAGCCCTGCTGAACTCTGGAAACTATGAGGAGGCTTTGAATCATTTCCGGCAAAGCAGCGAACTTGCTCCAGGCAAGCCGGAGCCTTTGTATCTTGAAGGAGTGGCACTCACACTGATGGGGCGTGTAAAAGAAGCGAATGAGGCATTCAAAAAGTCGCTGGCTATCGACAACCGATTTTGGATCGCTCGCAGAGGGCTGGCTACGAATTATCTGCGCGAAGGACAGGTGGACGCGGCATCTGCCGAACTCCAAACAGTCTTGAAAGAGGCGCCCGCGGACGCCGCCAGCAACATTCTTGCTGGGCAAATCCACTTCGTCAAAAAGGAATGTGCATTAGCACTCACGCGGTTTAAGATTGCAGTTGAGCTTGTCGAGCGGGACACCCAGGCGAGTCTGATGGCGGCGGAATGCCAGATTGAAACCGGACAAACTATTTCCGCCGACGCGACGCTGCGAAAACTCGCCGGCGACACGAAGCTTGAACCGCGATACCGATTCAAAATCGGTTGGCTCTACGGCCGCATGGGTTCCTTTGCCGAGGCCCTTCAGATCTTCGACTCACTGCCTGAAAACTACCCTGATCCCCTAACCCGGGGATATGCGCTGGCTATGGTCCATTTTGAGTTGCGCCACTATGCCGAATGTATTCAAATTTTAGAGCGACTCAAGTCGCAGAACATCGACGACGGCGATCTTTTCGCGCTCATGGGAGTGGCCTACGACCGACTCGGCAAGACGCAGGATGCCTCTGAAGCTTTTGCGCATGGGATTCGCGTCGATCCGAAAAACGAAAGCAACTATTTGAATTTGGCCGCTCTCTCGGCTCATCTCGGAGAGTGGGACCCGGCGGTGCAATCGGTTAACGCTGGGATACGGCAGCTTCCACGGTCTTATCGGCTTTACCTCTGCCGCGGTCTGCTATATCAGAAGCAAGGAAACGCTCTTTCCGAACAGGACTATCGAAGGGCGATAGAGTTAGCCCCAAAATCTCCGCAACCTTATGAGGCTTTGGCGTTATCGCAGATTGAAAGCGGGCGTGCAAAAGAGGCCCTGAAACTGTTACAGGAGGCCGACCGCATCGCCCCAAAAGACCCAGGCAATTACTATTTGCAAGCTGAGGCCCTGCTTCGCATGGGCGCGCCTGTGAACTCGCCGAATTATCACGAAGCTCTGCGAGCCTTGAACACCTGCCTGGCTCTGGATAAAGAATTCATCTACGCTTACTACGATCGCGGAAAACTGGAACTCGGAGCCAAGGATGCAGAGAGTGCCATTGCCGACCTTGAGAGCGCCAGGGCACTCAGACCCGAATCTACCGATATCCTCTATAAGCTCGCCCAAGCCTACCAAAAAGCGGGTCGAACGCAGGAGGCGGCTGAATTGTTTGACCTGCGGCAAAAGATGGACGAGAAACAACTGGAAGACTACAACCAATTCATGCTGAATGGACTGGCGACGCACCACCCAGATCATCCATAGCGGCGACGTCGTCCCAACGCTCGGCAGCCGCTACGTGTAAGCGGTCCTCGGATTATTTCATTAGAGAAATTACTGATTCACTGTAGGACAAAGACCTTGACAGTGTTTAAAAGGCCGTGTTAAGAAACGAGTGCCCTCGTACAATCAACGGGGCACTAGACAATCCTTGAATCAGCGAACCGAGATGCTGTTCGAAGACCAATGCGGTTGGGGTGCCGTGCAAGAGGCCTGGCTTACTTGGATTTCGTCCAAGTGGACATGACGCTGCGCCCGGTGTGCACGCGGGATGGTATATGAAGCGAAGTTCAGGCCCAGCGCAAACGAGTGGTATTCCTCCGGTTAACGGGGACACTCGGTTGAAATGGTACGGCCAGATGTGCTCGATCCGAGCCTTCGAATTAGAAATCGTCTCGCTCAACAAAGCGGGGCTGATTCCCGGGACGGCGCACCTGTACATCGGAATGGAGGCCATTGCGGTGGGGGCCTGCGCAGCCATGAAGGACGAGGATTTTCTAACCAGCACGCATCGCGGCCACGGACACGCGATCGCCCGCGGTTTGGACCTTGGCAGAATGATGGCGGAAGTTTTGGGTCGGATGGACGGATACTGCCGAGGGAAGGGAGGCAGCATGCACATCACCGACATCACGCGGGGCATGCTCGGTGCGGATGGCATCGTCGGCGGAGGCATTCCATTGGCGGTTGGGGCGGCGCTTGGCAGTCGATTGAAAGGGAAAAAATCGGTAGTCTTTTGCTTCTTCGGAGAAGGTGCCTGCAATCAGGGATCCTTTCACGAGGCTTTGAATATGGCATCAATTTACAGGCTCCCATTAGTCTTCCTTTGTGAAAATAATCTTTGGGCGCTCAGCGCTCCGTTTGCCGAGACAACCGCGGGCGGGAGCGTTGCCGGCCGGGCGTCGTCGTACGGAATTCCAGGAGAGAAGGTCGACGGAAACGATGTCGAGGCGGTGTTCACGGCAGTCGACAAGGCAGCCGTACGTGCATGTCAAGGGATGGGGCCTTCGCTTCTCGAATGCGTCAGCTACCGGTGGGAAGGGCATTCGATCTTCACTCGAGTCGAGAACCGCCCGCAGAAAGAAATAGAAGAGTGGAAGAAAAGGGATTCCATTGAGCGATATCGTGCTCATCTATTAAAGTTGAAGATCGCCACGCCTGAGGTGCTCCATCAAATTGACCTTGAGGTCGCTGACGCAGTTTCCGCGGCTGTGACCTTTGCAAAGAATAGCCCTCAACCGAAAAGGGAACAGGCCACGGAGGACGTCTATTCGTGATCCCTCCAATGAAAATCACCACGTACGTAGAGGCTCTGAACGAGGCTTTAAGAGAAGAGATGCGTCGCGATGCACTCGTGTTTGTGATGGGCGAGGATGTCGCCAAGATGGGAGGATTGTTCAAGGTGACTCAGGGGCTGTTCGAAGAGTTTGGAGCGCAACGTGTGATCGATACGCCCATCTCCGAGGCGGCGATCGCGGGAGCTGGTGTGGGGTCTGCACTGGTGGGTGCGCGCCCGGTCGTCGAATTTCAATTTCTGGATTTCATTACCATAGCGATGGATCAAATTGTTAACCATGCGTCCAAGCTGCGCTACATGACCGGTGGCATGGTGTCGCAGCCCATCGTTTTCAGAGCGCCCGTCGGAGCGGGAATTGGACTAGGCGCCCAGCATTCACAATCACTCGAAGCTTGGTTTGTCCACATTCCCGGTCTCAAGGTCGTGATGCCGTCGACCCCCGCCGATGCTAAAGGCCTGCTGAAGAGCGCAATCCGCGATGACAATCCTATTCTTTTTCTGGAGCATCGGCTCCTATACAGCCAAAGTGGGCCGGTAGAAGAGGGAACCGAATATTCCGTGCCTCTGGGCGTTGCGGATGTGAAACGCAACGGAAAGGACATCACCGTAATCGCGACAGGGCGGACGGTACCATTGGCGCTCACGGCAGCAATAAACCTTGCGGCGGAAGGGATTGAGGTCGAGGTCATCGATCCTCGAACGCTGAAGCCGCTCGATACCGCCACCATGGTCAAGTCTGTCAAGAAAACGAATCGGCTGGTCGTGGTGAATGACGGTTGGCGGACCTGCGGATACGCAGCCGAGCTCATAGCAGTGATGATTGAGGAGTGTTTCTTCGATCTTGACGCTCCGATCCGGCGAGTCTGCTCGGAAGACGTGCCTATGCCTGTGGCCACGTCGCTCCAAAAAGCGGTGATGGTTTCGGAAGAGCACATTGCGATGGCTTGCCGAGCGGTTCTTGCGGCCTGAGCCAGGCGCGTCGAGCCAGCCAACAAAATCGGGGGAGGCCCAATAATGCAGGCTCTGGTGAAAACTGGCGGGAGAGTAGAGGACCTGGATCTTAAGGAATGGCCCGACCCCCAACCCGCACCGGACGAGGTGAAACTGAGGATCGCCGCCGCGGGAATCTGCGGCACAGACATACATATCATCAAAGGCGAGTGGCCTTGCAATCCTCCAGTTGTACTGGGGCACGAATTCTGCGGAACTATCGTCGAAGTGGGATCGCAGGTCCGTCGCTTTAAGGTTAACGACCGAGTTGTTGCCTCAAATCCTGCCCGGACCTGCGGCAATTGTTATCACTGCAGGGTCGGCAATCCCTTCATGTGCCTTCACAGAATTTCTGCCGGTTACATGATTGACGGGGCCTTCGCCGAATACATCTGCATCCGTGGGGAGCGCTGTCACCCTCTACCGGACCATGTTTCCTTTCGGCAGGCGGCGCTCGGAGAGCCAATGTCGGTTGCCATTCATGCGGTGATCGAGCGAACAGCGGTTCATGCCGGTGATCTTGTACTTGTTTCTGGTGCGGGTTCGGTCGGGCTACTTACCATGCTCGTCGCAAAGCTGGAAGGTGCGCGTGTCATTGTAGCCGGAATTACCAAGGACCAGTCGCGACTAGCGCTCGCAAAAAGCTTGGGCGCCGACTTCGTTGTGGACAGTTCCAAGGAAGACTTGCTAGGAATCGTCCGAGCACTCGATAACGAAGGGGCCGACTTGGTGTATGAGTGCTCGGGGGCCGCAGCTTCTCTCGCTCACTGTTGGGAAGCCGTCAAGAGGGAAGGGACGCTGGCACAAGTCGGAATCTACCCCTCACGCATTGAAACGGATCTCAATAAGGTGGTCCTGAAAGAATTAAGGGTAGTAGGGTCGTTTGGCTACGTTTGGAACTCATGGCACCGCTGCATCCAGTTGCTGAGTGAAGGTAGAATCGACACGCAAGCGTTGATTTCGCATGAGCTTCCGCTCAGTCAATTTCAGGAGGCCTTTCGCATCACCCAGGATGGCACGGCCACGAAAGTGGTTTTCAACCTGAGTATGACGTGAAGTCCGTGCGCCAGCCCAAGTGGAGTCGCATACGTCTTTGCTAAGTTGACGGGAGCATCCTTTCATCGCAAGGTTCTCCACTGTCGCCGGCAGCAGCACGAAATGAACCGAAGATCTCGATCAGGCATAGGAGCATGGATGAGGATAATTCGCCACAAAGATGAGGCCGGACAAATTTGCTATTCCGCGCAACAAAACGATGGGGTAGCGTTACGAATCATCGGGGATATATTCGGCAAATATGAAGTCACGAACACCGCCAGCAAAGTCAACAAATTGTTAGCTCCGGTAGAACCAGCCGCAATTTGGTGTATCGGCCTGAACTATCGACATCACGCGGAAGAGAGTGGGCTCCCCATACCCGAGTTCCCTGTGGTTTTCGCGAAGGGTCCGAATTCCATTCAAAATCCGGAAGATCCGATATTCGTTCCGACGTGGCTGAAGAGCGACGAAGTCGACTATGAGGGCGAGTTAGTCGTGGTAATCGGGAAGGCCTGCAAGAATGTCTCCCGCCAATCAGCTTTGGATTACGTTCTCGGATACTGTTGCGGCAATGACGTAAGCGCTCGCGATTGGCAGCTCAAGAAGGGCGGAGGCCAATGGTGCCGAGGAAAGACCTTCGACACTTTTGCGCCGTTGGGACCTTGCCTCAAGACCAAGGATGAGATCCCGAATCCCAACAACCTTCGGCTTCAAACGATTCTAAACGAGGAGATCGTTCAGGAAGGAAACACCAACGATATGATTTTTGACGTGGCTAGCCTGATTGAGTTCTTGAGCGGAAGTACGACACTGCTCCCGGGAACGGTAATCTTCACAGGAACGCCCCAAGGTGTCGGCATGGCGCAAAAGCCGCCGCGATGGCTGAAGCCTTGTGAAACCGTCACGGTCGTAATTGAAGACATCGGTTCTCTTCATAACCCCGTTGCCATGGAGCCGACATCGTCGGGCAAGGCTCGGTAGGGGTCCTTTCGTGTTGTTCAGCGGACGCAATTGTTTTGGCGGCTCGCTCTTCGTGCTGGAGGAAATTTGGAAACACAGACAAGCGTTCCGGCAGGAAAAGGAAAGCTGGACGCTCTCGCGGATCGGCACCTTGGTGGCAGGACAAATCCAGTTATTCTTGCCCTATTTGCTCACCCTGACGATGCCGAATTCCTTTGCGCAGGAACTCTTGCGCATCTCGCCGGACGAGGCTTGAAAATTCACATCGCGACCATGACCGCAGGGGACTGCGGCAGCACCACACTTTCTGGCGCAACGATAGCGAAAATTCGCCGTGGAGAGGCGGGGCGTGCAGCGAAACTAATCGGTGCTCGGTATTTTTGCCTGAACGAAAGAGATCTCAACATCTTTTACAACCGGAAGACTCTCGCGAAAGTAACGGAACTCGTCCGGCTCACCAACCCTTCGATCGTTTTCACGCACTCGCCCGTCGATTACATGGTAGACCACGAAACGACAAGCCAGCTCTGTCAGACCGCGTGCTTTGGCGCCATGGCTCCTAACTTTCGAACCGGAAATAGCAGGTCCGCAAAACCTCTTCGTGCCGTCCCACACCTTTATTACACCGAACCTTTCGGAGGCCGGGACATCTTCGGGAAGGAAGTTCAGGCGACATTGTTTGTCGATATCTCCGCAACACTTTCCCGCAAGGCAGAAATGCTCGCGTGTCACGAAAGCCAGCAAGATTTTCTGCGCGCCCAACAGGGCATATCCGGTCTACTGGACATGATGCGCGCCATGGCAGACCGCGCCGGAAAGATTTCATATTTAACGTCGGCAGAAGGATTTCGCCATCACTTAGGGCAAGGTTTTCCCCAGGAGGAATTGCTCTGGTTTTTTCTGCCGGATTTGGTCGCGACAATTAAGACTTAAAGCCGCCAAGGCGATGGCGAGATTTTCCCTCCTGTGCGCGATGGTTCCTAAATGAGTACGGCCCCGCTTTGATGTAGTTTCTTCCTACAATCCTAGTTTCATTAGAGAAACACATAATTCTCCATAGAAAAATAACTTGACACCGTGTTGAGCGCCATGTTACGAAGTCTTGATTCTGTTGCTGTTCCGTACGCGACCAAACCGTTCTCGCAGTTGCATTGCCGGTCCGTCAGCACCTGCGAATAGAGCGAACGACCGTCGAGAGTCGCGTACGGCCGCCACAGAACCGGCGTCCGATCGAGATCAAGTGGATGGGTATTCGGGTTCGATTGAACACTGCAAACCATGGCTTTGGTGGCTTTTTAAACGGTTCGGGATCTTGAAAATAGACATTCCTGGGTGGGTCCGATGATTTTCGATCAGGGAGGACAAAATATGTCTGGCAAACAGCTCATCAAGTTCCTGGCGACTGGCTTCTTGGCCGCCTTCTTAGGATTCGCCGGTTCCGGCCTGGGATTGGCTCAGGAGGCGGTCACCGGTACGTTTCGAGGCGTGGTCACGGACTCGTCGGGTGCGATTGTTCCGAATGCGAAAGTGAAAGCTCTGCAGATTGGAACAGGATTGGTCCGCGAGGCACAAACCAATGAACTAGGAAGCTATGTCATTCCGGGATTGCCTCCCGGAGAATATGAACTCACTGCGAGCGCTCCGAGTTTCAGCACGATTGAGCGACCGTCGGTCCAGTTGATGGTGGCTCAAGACGAGACGGTTGATTTCAAATTGGCCGTTGGGTCAACCACTCAGACCTTACAAGTAACGTCCGAGCCGCCGGCGCTGACAACGACGCCTGCGGCAATCGGAACGGTCATCAGCCAACAACAAGTGGCCGACCTACCGCTAAATGGCCGTCAGTTCACTCAATTAATATTGCTAACGCCAGGCGCCTCTCCTCATCCTGGAGGGCAGCAGAGCACTTTTACGGTTTCCGAAGGTGCTGGTGGGATTAGTCCTGCGGTAAACGGCCAACGGGGTACGCAAAACAATTACACCCTGGACGGAATACCGAATAATAGCCTCTTCTTCGATTCTTGGGCGATCAGTCCTCCGCCTGATGCCATAGCAGAATTCAAGGTACAGTCCCAGATCGTTGACGGCCAATTGAATATGTCTTCCGGTGCCAATGTGAACTTGGTCGTCAAATCTGGCACAGATGATCTCCATGGAAACGCGTGGGAGTTTGTGCGGAACGACGTGTTGAACGCCCGGAACGCATTTGATACAACGAAGCCGCCTTATACACAAAACCAGTATGGTGTAACGATTGGCGGTCCCGTTTTTCTCCCACACTATGACGGACGGGAAAAACATACCTACTTCTTCGGCTACTGGGAAGGCTTCCGGTCGAGTCAAGGGGTAACCCAACAAGTCAGTGTTCCTACTGCCGCGGCGCGCTCAGGAGACTTCTCGGGTTTCTTGGGGCCCCAAATCGGCACGGATGATCTTGGTCGCCCTGTATTACAAGGCGAAATCTTTAACCCGTATACTGCAAGGAACGTGACTGCCGGTACGACCGATCCGGTAACCGGCTTGATGGCAGTGGCGAGTGGACTGGTAACGGACCCATTCCCGGGCAACGTGATTCCTCAGTCGATGATAATGCCTCAATCACAATTCATGATGAATCACTTTTATCCAATGCCGAACCTGCCGGGCGAAACCAATAATCTTAAGCTCGCGAATCAACAGACCGTGGATAACGACCAATTCGGAGTCAAAATAGACCAAGTCTTTCGAAACAATGACACGTTCAACGGAGCCTTTTACCGTTCCAAGCCAAGCCAGCTCACTCCCACTGGTTTGCCAATCGATCCATCCCGAAACTCCAACCAGACTGATAGCGTCGGCATCGGCTACACGCACCTCTTCGACCCGACGCTTCTTTTTACCGCGCGGTACGGATATACCTACAGCAATTGGCAATCCACTTTTGGCACGCCTGGGTCTACAGCTACGGCGGCTTCTTGCGGCGTGGGGCAATTTTTCCCGGAAAGAAATGGAATTCCGCTTTGTTTTTGGAATGTTCCCTCGCCTCAATACACCGATGCCCAACAGTTTTCTATACCTTTGGGACCCCAGAAGACGAATTCGGTTTCAGTTGACGTGGCAAAAACCAAAGGCAATCATGAACTGGGCGCAGGAATTCTTTACTTTCATCTCCATAGCTTCGACGACGGTTGGGGCATGCAAGCAAATTGGTCGCCGGTCCAGACCATGGAGCCCGGGTTCTTTAACACCACAGGAAACGCTGGCGCTAGTTGGCTCTTGGGCTTGAACGACAGCACCGCTGGCCAGGTTGGAGATACGTCAGCCAACTTTTCGTCCAATTGGTGGGGAGGGTACCTTCAGGATAAGTGGAAGGTTTCTTCGAAGCTGTGGTTGCAAGTTGCGGTGAGATACGACTTTGTGAGTCCCCCTTCCTTTTATAACGGTTTTTGGAGCGGCATCGACTGGGACGAAAAAATTTTTCGCGTAACCCAACCGGTACCTCCCCAATTTCCAGTTGCGAACATCAGGAGCACCTGGTTTGATCCCCAATACAACGGAATTCAACCGCGTTTTGGTTTTGCCTACAACGTATCGCCCAAAACTGTCGTCCGCGGGGCGTTTGCCATTTTTGACGACCATGACAATAACTGGATTGAGCCGATTCAAGGCGGTCGCGAAAAATGGCCCTATGCCGCAACGGTAGTCGGCCTCGTCAACCAGCAAAACATTGAGCCGGCCAGTGTGGCGTGTCGAACGGTGAATGGTACACCGACGTGCGGTCCCGACACGATTTTGTATAACTATCCCGCGTCAACTACCTTTTATGGTCCAAATTCTCCGGTAGCTACGGGACCGTCCACTAACCCTCGGGAGCGCATTCCGTATGCGATGGAATACAATCTCACGGTTGAACGTGCCATCACTCACTCTCTGACCCTGGATGTTGGTTACGTGGGTTCCCTGGGACGCCATTTGTTCGTTGAGCAGACTGTCAATACTGCGCCGGAGCCGGGGACAGGCGCTTTGACCCCGAGGCTGCCTTTACCAAACTTCTCCCCTGGATTTACTTACGCCAACAACATCGCGAATTCCACGTATAACGCTTTGCAAATCAAACTCGACAAGAGATTTTCGAACGGATTGACCTTCCTGGCTTCCTACACTTACTCAAAGTGCTTGGATCCAAAGTCTGACGCGTTTAGTGGTCTAGGCGTGGATGCTTATGACTTGAGAAGATTCTGGGGACGTTGTGATTTTGACCTAAGACACATTTTCGTGTTTAGTTCGATCTATCAGCTACCGTTTGGCAAAGGTAGAACGTTCCTCACAAACGCCAGCGGAGTGGAAGACGCATTCCTCGGGGGCTGGGACATTGGCGGTATAGTCTCCGTGCAATCGGGTTTGCCTTTCACCGTTGGTGTAACGGGCGATCCTGCAAACGTGGGTTCGGGGGCCTTCCAGACGGCTGAACTGGTGGGAAATCCGGATCCACCAGGATTTAAGCGAACCACACAGGAGTGGTTTGATACCTCGGCGTTTGCCGAGCCGACATTCGGAACGTTTGGAAATTCCGGCAGAAATATCTTGAACTTCCCCGCGTACAGGAATTTTGACTTCTATGCGTCCAAGAATTTTGCCTTCACGGAGAGGCTCAAGCTTCAATTTAGGGCAGAATTCTTTAACATTTTCAATCATCCGACCTATGGACAGGGATATTCAGGAGTTGGCGGAGGTCAGGTGATGGACGTCGGAACTCCCAGCTTCGGGCAACTACTGAGCGCCTCTCCGCCGCGAATCATTCAATTTGGGATGAAGTTCTTCTGGTAGGGTTCCGGTCGCCCCGACAGCTGAACAATGCTCGGGTCGCCTTGAGTCGCCTGAAGGGCTGCAACCGTGAACGACATGGTCGCAACATCCTCAGAGATTTTAAGGACCAATGAAGACGCAAACTGTTTTCCGCCTGTTTCTTTTGTGCGGCATTTCCTCGGCGATCTCAGCGCGCACTGCGGATTGGCCAACGTTCGGGCACGATCCGCAGCGTACAGGATGGGCCTTTGAAGAGACAATCCTCAACAGAGAGAACGTCGCTGGGCTGGCACTTCGCTGGAAAGTTCACCTGAAGAACGAGCCCAAATCTCTCCTTTCCCTCACGGCTCCGGTGGTGGCCAGTAACGTCCTAACGGCCCATGGGTTCAGGACCGTCGTTTATGTTGCAGGAACTTCCAATACCTTGTTCGCGTTAGACGCGGAGGACGGGCGGCTCATCTGGAGCGATACTTTCGAATCCAAGGTCCTGCCGAAAGAGCAGGGATATTGGCTCTGTCCGAATGCTCTGACCGCCACGCCGACAATCGACCGTCTCAGAAATACCGTTTTCGCGATCGCTGAAGATGGCAAGCTTTACGGTTTGGATTTAGGTTCTGGAATAAACAGGTTCGGCCCTGTCCAGTTCGTACCTGCGTTCTCGAAAAACTGGAGCCTCAATCTGGTTGATCAGACTGTTTACACCTCCGTGTCGGGTAACTGCGGCGGATCGAGACCCGGGCTCTATTCCATGGACATCGGGCAACCTAGCCGTCCTGTCATCCACCAATTGTTCACGGCTACGAACGGCGCCGGCGTCTGGGGGCGGGGCGGCCCAGTGATCGGAAGTAACAGAATTTATGGCGCGACGGCCGACGGTGATTTTGATCCGTTGGCTGGAAACTATGCGGATAGCTTCATTGCGGCGACCGTTTCTAACCTGGAGCTCGTCGATTATTACACTCCTTTTAACTGGGCGCACATCCAGGAATACGATCTTGACCTGGCGTCTTCCAGCCCGGTCTATTTCGCGCATAAGACTTACAACCTGCTCGCCGGTGGAGGCAAGCAGGGGTATCTCTATCTACTCGATGCCGATTCTCTGGGTAACAAGGACCACCAGACTCCGCTATTCGTTACGTCGCGCCTCGCAAATGACGAGGAAACCTACGAGGCGAACGGCATCTGGGGAGCTCTCTCAGCCTGGAGAGATTCGGACGATCAAACGTGGCTGTATGCGCCGCTTTGGGGCCGGCTCTCGAACGCGGCGCCAACATTTTCCCGGACAAACGGACCTGTCGTCCACGGAAGCATTGCGGCTTTCAAGGTAAAAGCTGCGGATCGCAAGCCCGTTCTGGAACCGGTGTGGCTATCGGGTGATTTGAATCTGCCGGAACCAGCGGTGATCGCCAACGGAGTATTGTTCGTGTTATCGAACGGCGAAAATGCGCGACAGACTCACGAGGGAGGAATCATCACCCAAAAGTGGACATTGCTCAGCGATGCGGAAAAATTGCAGAACACCAGGAACGCTGTCCTCTACGCGCTAGACGCGAAGACGGGAAATGTGTTGTATCAGAGCGCGGATGCCATGCACGGCTGGGTACACTTCAGTGGCTTGGCCGTTGCCCAAGGACAGATTTTCGCCGTGGATCATGATTCGTGGGTGTACTGTTTCGGTCTGAAGTCGAGGCCTTAGTGGAGCGACTTCGGTAGGCCAGCAAAGAGTTTACTAGCGAGGTTGGACTATGGGAAGGTACTGCCGTCGCACGTTTCTTCAGGTTTCAACGGCTGTATGTGCCAGCGCCGCCGTCGGTAATCTGGTCGCCAGTATGGGAGAGCAGGCCCTTCCGCTAGGTCTTGTGGTATCGGTCCCACCCGGCGGCGACCCTGACAAAGCCATTGCTAAGGTTCACAAACTTGGCTTGCCCACCTGCCAAGTGGTTGTCGGCGAACCTTCGCTCAAATTGGCCACTGAACTCCGGAGCGCGCTCGATCGTTACGGAGTCGAGGCAACAACGCTGATCTCCCTCGGTCCAAGGCCACTGGTGTTCAACTTATCCGAGGGCCCGATAACTATCGGCTTGGTCCCACGAGAATACCGGACTCAAAGAATCGAAAATCTCCAGAGAACTTCCGACATGGCCAAGCAATGCGGGATACCGGCCGTCCACACCCACTGCGGTTTCATTCCAGAGAATCTTAATGACCCCTTGTATGGTGAAGCCGTCGACGCCATACGCAAGGTAGCCTCCTACTGCCAAGCCAACGGTCAACATTTCTATTTTGAAACAGGACAGGAAACGCCGATTACTTTACTCAGAGCCATTGGCGATGTCGGCTTGCCTAACATCGGGGTCAACTTGGACACCGCGAATTTAATTCTCTACGGTAAAGGCAATCCCGTCGACGCTCTCGATGTTATCGGGACCTATGTTCGTGGAATGCATGCTAAGGACGGCTTGTTTCCAACCGATCCCCGCGGGTTGGGAAAAGAAGTCCCTATCGGCCAAGGGAAAGCTAATTTCCCCCAGATCATCGGAAGGCTCAGGCAATTGGGCTATCGTGGGCCTGTGACCATTGAAAGGGAGACTGAAGGTTCCCAACAACTTGAGGACGTAGAGAAGTCGGGTGCGTATCTCAAAGAATTAATCGGGCAAGCCTACGGTTCTGCGGGTTGAATCAGTCAATGAACACAGCAAAAAGCGGCGAGTATCTTTAGGTATTTTTTAAGGAGCTCAGAAAATGCCGAACAAGCCTGGCAACACGGTCGGTAGACGCGAATTTCTTGGCGGTGCTGCCGCGGCCGGTTTCATGATCGTCAAGCCGCAGTCCGTGCGCGGAACGACAGCCAATTCCACAATTCGGTTGGGCCTCCTAGGCTGCGGACGACGAGGCACCGGTGTGGCAACTTCCTTTGCTACCAACACCGCTGCTAGAGTGGTCGCTCTAGCCGACCTGTTTCAAGATCAGCTGGATGCTGCGAAGAAACACTTCGATGAAGTTGCTGTGCACCAAGGATACGCCGGTGTAGATCCTACGTTGATGTTCAGGGGACCCCATGCTTTCCATGAAATTGCGAATTCTAAAGAAGTAGACATGGTGCAAATCTCTACCCCCGATTTCTTCCACCCCGAACATTTAGATGCGGTTGTATCGGCCGGCAAACATGCCTATTGCGAGAAACCGGTGGCCGTGGATGTCACCGGTGCGAAGCGCATCCTTGAAAGCGGTAGGAAGGCGGATGGTCGACTTAGCCTTGACGTCGGTTTTCAGATTCGCAGCGCACCTCCTTATGTGGAACTAATCAGACGTATTCATTCCGGAGCAATTGGTCGCATCGCGTGTGGTGCAGCCTACTACCACGCCACGCACATTAATTACCCCCCGCGAAACCCCAACGCTTCGCCATTGGAACTAAGGATTCGCAACTTCTTTTGGGACCGGGTACTCTCCGGAGACACGATCGTGGATCAGACCATCCACGTGATCGATATCTGCAACTGGGCGCTAAAAGCCCATCCTCTTAAGGCAGTCGCTTCGGGAGGGCGCAATCTTGTCAACTCCGATTGGGGCAATACTTGGGATCATTTCGGTATGGTATTCACCTACCCGGATGACGTTCACGTGAGCATAAATCAATTCGCGGGCGGCGACGCAGTATGGGACGTTTCCGAGCGATTTTTCGGTACTAAGGGAGTTGCCGAAGCCCACTATTCCGGCGTCGTGGGGATCTATGGCGACGAACCTTGGGAATGGGAGGGCAGCACCAGCCCCTGTTCGACGCAGCCTGGACACGCCAACATATATGCCGTATCCAAGGCGGGAACAGCGCAAAAAACCGGGGGCGACTTCCTTGACGCTCTGCAATTCGCCGATGCCCAGAAGGACAAGGCATTCATCGAGAGTATTGTCACCGGAAAATATCACAACCAGGCTGCAAAGGGAGTTGAGTCCGCCCTCAGCGCCCAACTTGGGAGAATGGCTGCGTACACGGGCCGGCCCGTGACGTGGGACGAGTTGCTTGCCTCCAATCAGACCTATGACGCGGAAATCGAGGGCATTGATCTCAGCGAGTTCGCCTAATCTCGATGTCATGCCGTCTACCGGCGTTCGTCATAGGGACCTTATTGAAAACGCAAGAGTTCGCTTCTGCATTCTGCAAGGAGACCAATCGAAGTGGAGCGTTTTCGGAAATTTGAAGAACGGCATTATTGCGGGGCTCAATGAATTACCGCGAACTTTCAACCCCTGTGCTGACCATTGATCTCGATATTTTAGAGCACAACCTCGAACGGATGGCAGTTCTCGGCCGCAAAAACGGAATCCACCTTCGTCCTCATGCAAAAACACACAAGACACCGGAAGTCGCGCGAATGCAATTGGATCGAGCGGCAATCGGTCTGACCGTGGCCAAGGTGGGTGAGGCGGAGGTTTTCGCCGACGCGGGATTTGACAATATTCTTGTGGCAAATCCGATCTTCGGCGAGGAAAAACTTCAACGGCTGGCTCGCCTCGCTCGCGAACGCAATATCCTGGTTTCTCTCGACTCGGGCGCCGCGGCTGAAAGCCTCTCGCGCTCGGCAGCCGCCCATGGGGCGAATATCGGGGTGCTCGTGGAGTTTGATTCCGGTGCGCGACGCTGCGGTTTGGCGTCTGGCGCTGATTGCGTGGAATTGGCGACGAAAATCCAGAAAATGGCAGGACTCGAATTTCGTGGAGTGTTGACCCATTTTGGAAATATCTGGGGGACCCTCGAGGAGCGACGGGCGGAAACGGAGAAGGCAGCCACTAGAGTTGGCGCGGTGCTCGATGCTTTCCGCGCGGCACGAATGCCCGTTGAAATAGTTTCGGCGGGTTCCACTCCTTCCGCGCAGCTTACCGGCATTGTCGCTGGAGTCACCGAAATTAGGCCTGGAACCTATGTTTATGGTGATTTGAACACCTACTATCAGGGAGCATGCGGTCTCGAAGACTGCGCCGCTCGCGTCGTTACCACCGTCATTTCAACAGCTGTTCCGGGTTGCGCCATCATAGATGCGGGCTCCAAGACATTTTGTTCGGACATGCTCAGTTCAGGATCGAAGCATGGTTATGGATATATCGTCGAGGCCCCCGACGTCCCCATCGTAAAACTTAATGAAGAGCATGGTTTCCTAGACGTTTCGAAGTCTGCCAAGAAGTTTCAGGTTGGGCAGATATTGACCGTCATTCCCAATCACATCTGCACATGCGTAAACATGCACGATACGGTCGCCACGTTGCGACACGCAGAGGTTGTTGGTTCTTGGCGTGTAGCCGCAAGGGGAAAGATTTGTTGAACAGAGAGTGCTACCTGCAAAATTAGTGGCTGATCGGGAGGTAGAAGGATGCATGAACTCAGCGTTGTAGCGGACTACCAGGATCGGTGCGGAGAAGGTCCCCTGTGGGACGTCGAGCATAGCCGACTTTACTGGACGGACTGCCTTGGCCTCCGGTTCTACCGCTATGACTGGCCCGCAAAGAAACATCAGGTCGTCAGGGAAGGATTTGAAATCAAGGGCTTTGCACTGAATGAGAATGGCGGCTTTGTGATCTCAAATACGTCCGGCATCTGGTTGTGGGATGGTTCGGGAGCTCCAAAGATTATTTGCGCCGAGACCGACGGTTTCAAATGTCAGGCCAACGACTGCATCGCGGATCCTGCGGGAAGGTTGCTTGCCGGTTTGTTTTATTACGATGCCAGCGAGGATTACCCCTTGGGTAAGCTGCTCGCCGTCAACACGGACGGAACCGCGCGCATCCTCGATGAGGGGTTCCACTTGGCGAATGGCCTCGGCTTTTCGCCAGACTGTAAGACACTTTACTTCACGGATTCCGTCGCGCGTTGCATTTTTGCCTATGATTACGATGCGGCGATGGGGAGTGTCAAGAATCGGCGCATCCTTGTCAAGGTTCCATCGACGAGCGGAATACCAGACGGTTTAACTGTGGACGCCGAAGGATTTGTGTGGTCGGCAGAATGGTACGGCAGTTGTGTTGTCCGATACGATCCTGGCGGAGCAATCGAACGGCGTATTGACACGCCAGCCAAACAAACCTCTTCGATCGCATTTGGTGGACCAGAGTTGTCGGAGATCTTCATCACCTCTGCAGGAGAATCGGCGGCCCTCCCGGTTATGCCGCCACGTTACGATCCGCTTTCTGGATATTTTGGCGGAGCTCTTTATAGCATGAGGTCAGACATCCGAGGTAAGCCAGAGTTTATGGCTAACATCCGTCCCAAGTAGAAATAGGAGAGGCGATTATTCCACTTCAACGATCTGAAAACGCATACCGAGGCGGACTCGTTTGAGACTTCAGTTGCACGCATGGCGAACCATCTCGTTTATTCGATCAACATCAAGGAGAAAAGAAATGGGGAAACTCGAAATCAGCCATCCGGATAGTGCGGTCTCGGTCGGCGCTTATTCCGCCGGCGTTGTTATAGACGGGTGGCTGTATATCAGTGGACAAGGGCCGTTGGACCTGCAAACCGGCAAGGTCGTCGAGGGAACTATTGAAGAGCAAACTCGCCTCACCTTGCACCATATCGGGAAGATTCTTCAAGCGGCTGGCTGTGCCTTCGATGATGTTGTGAAATGCACCTGCCATTTGATGCGTATTCAGGATTTCGACCGCTTCAACTCCGTCTACGCCGAGTTCTTCGGTGGCATTCGACCCGCGCGAACCACAGTGCAATCCACATTGTGGGGAGGGATCAGAGTGGAAATCGATGCCATCGCAAGGATTCGCACCTAGCTCAGGTTCTCCACGTTAAAGTACGTCGGAGAACTCATGGCCTATCACGGATTCAATTTGGCAGGGAAACGAGCGTTGGTATTCGGTGGGACCAGTGGCATTGGCAAATCGATCGCCATTGGCCTAGCCGAGGCAGGGGCGGATGTCGTTGCTGTCAGTCGGCGCGCGGATGCCGTTTCGGAAATTGCCGCCGAAATCCGCGCTCTGGGCAGAAACACCTTGGAAACTACCGCCGACGTCACCCGCCGCGACGACATTCAGCGGGTGATCGTCCGGATGCTCGCAGAAATGGGGGGCATCGAAATCCTCGTGAATTCGGCAGGGACAATTAAGAAAATTCCCTCGCTGGAGTTGGCCGACGAAGATTGGGACCGCATCATGACCGTCAATCTGAAAGGTACCTGGTACGCATGCCAGATGGTAGGCCGAGTGATGCAAAGTCAAATGTACGGACGCATCATCAACATTGCCTCGATTGCCGCGTTCTTGAGTGCACACGAAGTCACGGCTTACTGCGCCAGTAAAGGCGCGGTCGTTATGCTCACTCGTTGCCTCGCGGCCGAGTGGGCAAAGTACAACGTTGCGGTCAATGCGCTAGCCCCTGGCGTTTTCGAGACGCCATCAAATCGCGATTTGATTCACCTGCCGGAACGTCACGCTTCCATCACAGCACACACGCCGATGAAACGATACGGGAGACTTGAGGAGATCAAAGGGGCTGCGATTTATCTAGCTTCCGAAAGCGCCAGCTTTGTTACTGGAGAGATCACCTGCGTGGACGGAGGATTCATGGTCCAGGGTATTGGGTCGTGAAAGGAATTGGATACCTAGTACAGATCTTGAAAGGAGCAAACCGTGTCCATGCCGGGCCCGAACCGGAAGTGTATCGTCCCGTCTGTCATCTTTTGTTGCCTGGCCGCTGGGGCACTGCTTGCACAGACAACCGAGCAGGCGAATAAGTTCGTGGCAAAACTCACACCGATCGCAGACCTCCAATATGTTTGGATACCACCTGGGACATTTCAAATGGGGTGTTCGCCGAGCGACAATGATTGTTTTGACGAAGAGAAGCCCGCGCATCCAGTGAGAATCACTACAGGCTTCTGGATTGGCCAGACGGCAGTGACAGTAGGAGCGTTCAAACGTTTCGTCCGAAGCAATAGCACCTCTATGCCACCCGAACCGAATTTTTTCGGTCGGCCGCTCAATAGTGGTTGGATCGACGATGATCAGCCCGTAGCCGATGTGACCTGGAACGAGGCGCGCGATTACTGCAAATGGGTGGGAGGGCGATTGCCTACCGAGGCAGAGTGGGAATATGCCGCGCGAGCGGGCAGCACACAGCCCCGTTACGCGCCCATCGATGAAATCGCCTGGTATGCAAATAACAGCGGCAAGCAACGCCTAGACAGTGCCCGGCTCTTGAGGGCGGACGAGGCCAATGCTGTGGGCGGCGTGGTCACTCTGACGCAAACCCTGAAACGAATGAACGAGAATGGCAACGCGATCCATGAAGTCGGTCTGAAACGCGCCAACGAATTTCGCTTATATGACACGCTAGGGAACGTAGCTCAGTGGGTCAACGATTGGTATGATCCCGGCTACTACCAGAACAGTCCATCTGAGGATCCACAAGGACCATCGAAGGGAAAGCTTCGGGTTCTTCGCGGCGGCTCTTGGTTCGATTTGCCTGTGTACATCCGAGTGTCGTACCGGCACAGGTTCGATCCTGACGCAAGGGACAGCGGAGGCCTAACGTTTCGATGTGTACGGCAGGTCGCCACCCCATGATGCTCGTTACTCTTCTCTTGCTACTAGCCTAGGAGGACCGCCGATGTCGCTAAATCGCAGAACGCTGCTAACAACTTTTGCTGGCGTTTTGGCAAGTACCGAAGTGCTGCAAGCTCAGGAGTTGGTCTCTGCCCTCGTGGACCCCAGCCATGCGCGTCTGCAGCCGGGACCAATCGGGGAACACAGAGTCTATTTCAACGGTTCCACGGAAGGATTGGCGAGCCTCACGGTGGGTAGCTTGGCCCTAAACCCCGGGCAGGAACCGCATCCACCTCATAGTCACGTGGAGGAGGAGGTCATCGTGCTCATCGAAGGAACCGCAGAGATCACGCTGAATGGCAAATCCTCCGGCGTTGGTCCGGGTGAGGTGATGTATGCCACGCCAAACTGTCTGCACGGGATACGCAATACCGGTTCCGCACGACTGATGCTTTACTACTTCAAATGGATCGCCAGACGTTCTGTTGCATAAGGTCGGAGTGTCCAAGCCTAGAAGAAGCCATCTAATGACTCACAACGACAGAGGTGACCAAACTAAAATCACTACTCCGGCGTCGGTGTCCTCCGCGGGTGTTTCGGGCGCGTTTCGCCAGCTTCGGACGGCTCTGGGGGATCGCGCAAGCAATTCCCAAATTATTCGCGAGCACCACAGTCACGGGGAGTCCTATCACAAACCCGCTCTGCCGGACATCGTCTGCTTTCCTCATACGACCGAAGAGGTCAGCGTCATAATCAACGTAGCCGCGGAACAGGGGCTTCCCGTGATTCCTTTCGGCGCGGGAACTTCGCTTGAGGGACATGTCAATGCAATTCACGGCGGCGTGACCGTCTGTCTCCGAGAAATGAACCATATTTTGCAGATCAGCCGAGAGGATCTGTATGGCCATGTACAAGCAGGTGTCACGCAGGTCCAGCTGAACAAGACTCTGGAGAACACGGGATTGACCTTCTTCATGGATCCCGGCGCGGAATGCACCATAGGTGGAATGGCCGCTACCGGGGCTTCCGGAACAACGGCTGTCCGCTACGGCACTATGCGCGACAACGTTTTGGGTCTAACCATAGTGTTAGCGGACGGTCGTATCATCCGCAGTGGTACCAAAGCGCGGAAGTCCTGCGCCGGGTACGATCTCACTCGTCTGTTCATAGGCTCTGAGGGAACGCTCGGTGTGATCACGGAAGCAATAGTACGGTTGCACCCGATTCCCGAGGCCGTCTCAGCCGCCGTTTGCGGCTTCCAAACCATCCGCGGCGCGGTTGAAACGGTAATCGCTACAATGCAGATGGGTGTGCCGATTGCGCGCGTCGAATTGCTGGACGAACCGCAGGTTGACGCGATCAACCGCTATGCCAAAACGAACTACACGGTGGCCCCGACCTTATTTTTTGAATTTCACGGCGACAACACACGTCACGTCGCTGAGCAAGTCGAAATTGTGCAGGCACTTTCGGAAGAACATGGTGGGAGCCAGTTCGTTTCGGCAACTCTCCCAGAGGAACGTGAAAAGATGTGGAGGGCGCGCCACAACGCTTACTATGCTGCTCTTGCCCTGCGGCCGGGTTCGAGAGCAATGATTACTGACGTCTGCGTTCCAATTTCGCAACTAGCGGAATGCATTGCGTTCGCGAAAGACGACCACGCCAAGGCTCCGTTTCCCGTCACGCTTGTCGGCCACGTGGGCGACGGCAATTTCCATATGATCTACCTGCTTGATCCGCGAAATCCCGCCGAACTACAAACCGCACGCGTTTTGTCGGAATCGATGGTGAATCGCGCCCTCTCGTTGGGCGGTACATGTTCGGGGGAACATGGTATCGGTTTAGGGAAAATGCGCTATCTCCAGACCGAGCACGGTGATTCGTTAGCGGTGATGCGAACCATAAAGCAAAGCCTAGATCCCGACAACCGATTGAATCCCGGAAAGCTAATCCCATCTTGAGAAGGCGCGGTGGCGGAAAACGAAACTTGGTCCGCCGCCCGATGAAAACCAAAAGACTGCACCCAATGGGTGCAGTGTCGCTATCCGGGCCGCGAGGTTTGTGTCCGATTCCGATCTCAATTCGTGCAATGGGTGGAAACTCACACCGGAAAAGTTTCTCAAAGGGACAACGGAGCTTTGACGTATAAGCGAGCATAGTGACGTAATTCGGATGCAAGATACTCTAGACTTCAGCTCGTTTGTTTGATAAGTGGGATCGCTAAATTTGGCTCGCCGAGATCAGAGTTAAGCACCGGGCGATAGTTCAAATGGACCATGCGGTAAGAACCTGCTTTCTATACGCTTTGGGCATTGGATGGCCAACGTGAATCGATTGTCTCTTTGGATCTTTCTGGTTCCATTCCTGTTTTGCTGTCCGCAGCGTTCCCGAGCCGCCTCCCATGCTCCACGATGGACGGAGGAGCAAGCAAACGATTGGTACGCAAAGCAGCCCTGGCTTGTCGGAAGTAACTACATCCCGGCCACAGCCATTAATGAACTCGAGATGTGGCAAGCAGAAACGTTCGACCCGAGGCGGATTGACTTGGAACTTGGTTGGGCCGAATCCATCGGTCTCAACACCCTCCGCGTCTTCCTCCATGACCTGCCATGGCTGCAGGACCCACAGGGTTTCCAGCAGCGCATAGGCATCTTTCTACAGATTGCAGACAAGCATCACATTCGCCCCGTCTTTGTTTTGTTCGATTCGGTTTGGGATCCCAATCCGAAACTAGGGAAGCAGCGCGATCCAAAACCCGGGGTTCATAATTCGGGTTGGGTACAGAGTCCCGGCGCGCAGGCACTGATGGACAAGTCGGCCTATCCGCGACTCGAGGCGTACGTCAAGGGAGTGGTGGGCGCCTTCGCGAACGACCCGCGTGTTCTCGGCTGGGATGTCTGGAACGAGCCGGACAATACAAATGGTCCGAGCTACGGAGAGTTGGAGCCCAAGGACAAAGTTTCACGCGTCCTTATACTGTTGCCCCAGGTCTTTGACTGGGCCCGCTCCGTGCATCCCAGCCAACCTTTAACCAGCGGAGTCTGGCAGGGCCGGTGGTCGAACCCGAAAAAACTCGAGCCAATGGCCAAAATCCAGCTAGAAATGTCCGATGTCGTGTCCTTCCACAACTACGATAAACCGACGGAATTCAAGAAGCGGATTCTGTGGCTCGAGCAGTACCACCGGCCCATTCTGTGCACCGAATACATGGCAAGGAAAAACGGGAGCACCTTCGAGGGTTCCTTGCCGATTGCGAAGCAATATCATGTGGCGGCGATCAACTGGGGTCTAGTGGGCGGCAAAACGCAGACCTATTTGCCCTGGGATTCCTGGCAGCACCCCTATACGGATCGGGAACCAGCGGTGTGGTTCCACGAAATCTTCCGAAACGACGGGACACCGTACAGTGCCGAAGAAATAGCCTTCATCAAAAAGGAGATCAGCACCAAGTAACTGATGTTCTAGTCTTGCGTGAATCCGGTTACTCTGCGGACGAGAGGATCCCTCGCTGGATGGCAGCCGTCGCGGCTTCGGTGCGATCGGAAACTTCCAGTTTCCCAATAATGCTAATGACGTGATTGCGAACGGTGTTGTCGCTGATGTCGAGGGCGCTGCCGATCTCCTTGTTGGTCAGGCCTTTAGCGATCATCTCCAGGATTTCCATTTCGCGACCGGTCAGGCTTGAACGCATCATGCGATCGGCCAAACGTGCAGCAATGTGCCGCGGGATGTAACGCTTGCCGCCGTGCACCGAGGTGATCGCTTCGATCATTTCGCGCTGAGCCGTGTCTTTGAGCAGGTATCCTTGAGCTCCGGCTTGTACGGCGCGGTAGATATCTTCATCGGTTTCAAAGCTTGTGAGGACGATCACCTTCGGACGGTACGGCGCCGCGGCCAGGGAGCGCAGCACGTCGAGGCCGTTCATTCCTGGCATGCGTAGATCGAGGAGAATCACATCAGCGGCATCGCGTTGCAGCAGTTTGAGAGCCTCTTCACCGCCGGACGCGGAACCGATGACTTTCAGTCCGGGCTGGGTTCCCAGCATACTGGCCAGCCCGGCACGCACAACAGGATGATCATCGACGATAAGAATACGGATAGGTTCGTTCCCATGCTTGGGCATTGGATCGACGCTCCTGAAAGTATTGCCACAGATAAGCCGGCCAGGTCTTGAGAGTTAAACGTGGAGGCAGTGGTGCGGTCACTTCCACTTTGGTCCCATCGCCCGGGGAACTCTTTATCGCGAGAATGCCCGAGATGCTTTCGGCACGCTTGCGCATGCCTTGCATGCCGAATCCCTGGGAAGGCACGCCCCCGGCAAAGCCGATTCCGTCATCCTCCACAACCAGCTGCACTTCGTTCGTTTCGTAGCCGAGAAGAATACGCAGCGAGTTTGGTTGCGCATGCCGAATCGCGTTGGCGACCGCCTCTTGGCCGATCTTGTACAGCGCATCCGTGGTTCGGACTGGAATCGGGCGTGCGCTCCCGCGCGTTGAGACAACAACTTCGACCGATCCCCCATCGACCATTCTCCGCGCACTGCGCTCCAAGGCCGGCAGAAGGCCGACGGATTCTAAGGATTCGGGTCGGAGAGTGGCGATACTTCGGCGTGCTTCTTCGTGGCTGTGACGCACCAGATCCGAGGCAAGATCAAGTTGGCGAAGGGCCGCCGGGTTGTTGTCGTGGAGGTCGTTGCGAATCGCCTGCAATTGAAAGCCGATTCCGGCGAAGCTCTGGGCAATCGTGTCATGCATCTCGTGAGCGAGGCGCTCGCGTTCTTCGAGCACGGCACGCAATCTCCAGTGCTCCACCCGGCTATAGAGCAATTGCGCAGCGAGAAGGAGAATCAGAGCAGCCGCGCCGATGGCAGCGAGATGACGGGCACTCCACCATGGCGGACCCGCAAGCAGAGTCATATCGTCGGCCGAGCGCAGGAGAAGTACGAAGGGTGTGAGATTTTGGGTGTATTCCGCGTCCACTACGCAGATACCACGAAGACGGAGAAGGCTGTTCGTCTTTAACTTGCGAAAAAGAACGTCGCCACGACCAGGATTCATGATCGCTCGAAAGGACTGTTCCCCTTTCTGCAGCCCGAGCACCATCGTGTTGCCCGGTCCGCCCTCTTTGCTCACGAGGTAGCCATCCAGCTCCACGAAAGTGGCATCGAAAGCGCCCGTGGCTGCCTGCGCTGCGGTGACGGAAAGTGGCGGAATGGGCGCTCGTGTCCATAGCAGGCGCACTTTGGCTTCGCGGAGAACCAAGCTGAAATCATGAGGCTCGGGTTTACCCGTAACTTCAATTTCATCGCCCACCTTTAGCGGGGCTGCCTGGGCTTCCATGACGGCCGCCCCGCCGGTTGCATCCTGCACGTATAAAGCGGGCGACGTCAGAACCACAACGCCGCGAACCGTGGCCAGAGTCGAATGGAGTGTGGACGCCAAGCGCAGGCCGGCTATCTCCTGTGCCACGAGAGTCTGGTGCTCGGGAACGGAGGGTGGTGAATCCCCAGCCTCAGCAGACTCGGTTGTGGATCGCGAAGGGAGCGGACTGGCCGGAACGCTTGCCTGGTCAGCGGATCTTGACAGGGAGGTTTTCGACCGGAGCGCTTCAAGATCCGCGAAGGTGGCCTGGTAGGCCCGAACATTCCGCCACACCCCGCCCGAGGAATAGGAGCGAAGCCCGATGCGGCCAGTTGGTTTGCAGTCATTCTCGGACATGGCTGCGGAAATCGCGATGTCCTGAAGAGGGTCGGTGAGCGAGGCCGCTATGTCACAGCCGACGGCAATGAGTTTCACGTGGTACCAATGAAAAGGGCGGATGCCACCGGGTATAGGCACGGCCTGGTTTTCGATCCAGCCGTGATCGGCCCTGCCGAGAACGAGAGTGTGATCATGATTGCGCAGTCCCGCGTAGTAGCCGTTGTAGGAATCGACGCCGTTCTCTTCATCGCTTGATCGCAGAAGCAGGCCAGCATCCCCGTCTTGTCCGAGCAACTGGATGTCGGCTTCGACAGCGTAGTCGCGCCAGTGAACGGAGCCAGCCATGAGCTTAGCTCCTCGTTCATCGGATTCATTTCGCATGGTTCCATCTGCCAACTCCCAGGTACCACCAAGCGCGTGCCATTCGTCGGCGGTCCCGGCAGCAAACGAGTCTTGGTAAGGCAGGCCCGCGAGACGGTTCAGCACCAGCCCGGGAAAAAGAAGGAAGCCCGCCGCGAGCACGAGGAATCCCATGAGGACAAACCGTAGCACCGGCCGAAGCCCGAAGATTGCGGTCCTGACGTTCATGGCCGCCACCACTCCATGGAGAACGCCTGACGCACTTCTGGTGACTCCAGATTTTCCCGCGTGACCAGCAACGGCTTCAATCTAACTTCCGGCGGGACAGATTGCCCTCGGAGCAGTGCGGCGATTGTCTTCACGGCGCCTAGGCCCATCTCGCGGCTATTCTGAACGATCATGGAGTCAAGCTCGCGCTCCCGCAGGAGGAGCACAGGGTCGGGCTCGTCAAACCCGATAACTCTGGTGAATTGCATTTGTCGATTGTGGGCGAGGGCAGAGCACGTTCCGCGCGTCGAGGCTGAAGTGAGCGCTACGATTGCATTGAGATCGGGATTTGCCCGCAGTGTTTCCTCCGCGATTTGTTGGTCATGCGGAAAATTGAAGGAACCCAGGCGTTTTTCGACAATTTGGATCCCTGGATAGCGTTCCGCAAGCGCTACTTCAAGACTGTGGGCGCGGATCATGATCCCGGCAATGTCGGGGTTCACCCCGAGGATCGCGACCGAGCCTTTTCCCGCCAGCAACTGCCCCACTCTGAGCGCGGCCATTCGACCGGCCTCCTCTTCGTCGTTGAGGATGTAACTCAACCTGCCACCGCCGGGAATCGGGAGAGGCGAACCAATGATGACCGTGGGCGTTCCTTTTGAAAGTGCACGCCTGACCGGCGTGATTAATGCCAAGGCCTGGTCCGGTGCAAGCACCAGCCCCTGGTACCTTCGGTCGATCACGCTCTCGACCAGCGTAATCTGTCCCTGTACGTCGTCCTCTCGGGTGGGAGCGTTCCAGTAGATCTTCGTTCCGGTGCTGCGAGCGGCCATCTCTGCCCCAACGTGCGCCGGTTCCCAAAGCGGAGTGCCAGAAGTACGAGGAATGAAAGCGATCGTCGGTGGTGAGGCACGGCGGCAACTGCCGTTGAACATCCAAATCAGACAAAGCCCCAAGATGCTCGTACGGCGGAAAACCTTCCGCCAAATTGACTGCAGCGAATTGAACATCGTCCCCTGGCCCACGAGTCTAGCTTGAGCGCACCGCTCGGGGATAGTCCATTTGTACTAGATGTCCATAGTTTAGCTTGCTCATGCGCTCCACTCCGGTTTAGGGCGAAAGTGCCAACAACGTCTCCTCAAAGTTTCGATGATTGCCATCGATATCTTTGCGGGAAGTGGAAGGATTAGGGGGTGTGGACTATGGGAAGCGCGATCTTGCGCACGGCAGTATTCTTTTGTCTCTCAGCGATCTTCGCCACCGGGGCATCAGCCCAATTCAACGCCAATATCTCCGGCACTGTACAGGATCCCACAGATGCAAATGTTGTGGGTGCCACTGTGACACTAACGAACGTCTCGACCGGTGCTGAGCTCAGCACGAAGTCGGACAACTTGGGAATTTTTCGCTTTGTGAGTCTCGCTCCAGGCGACTACAAGATTGCGATCGAAGCTCCAGGATTTGCAACTTCCACGATTTCCTTCGCTTTGCTCACGGAACAGACTCTGAACTTGCCCATTCATCTTGCTGTCGCGAGCGTTGCACAGAAATTGGAGGTCACGACCGAGCTGCCGGTCATTGACACTGCGGATTCTCGGACGGAACTCACATTGGAATCTCAAGCAGTTGCAAACCTCCCATTGCAAGGACGAAACCTCATTGCTCTCACGACGATAGCACCCGGGGTGGTGGGGCTGGGACTCGTTGGAGGAAGTCCCGGTTCCGCCGCCGACAACTATTCGACCGAGACGCAAGTTGACGCCAGCGCGAACGGACGGGGAAGCGTCGGAAACATGTACGTGATGGACGGAATGGACGTCACCAGTGACATTCGTCCCGGCGTCCTCAATTTGACTCCTAATCCTGACTCGATTCAGGAAATGACCATCCAACCGAATACATTCAGCGTCGAGTATGGACGTGCCAGTTCCATCCAAATGGTGATGACAAGCAAATACGGAACGGACCAGTTTCACGGAAACGTGAGCGACTACTACACGTATCAAGGGCTGTGGGCTGGGACGGAATTCGTCCACAAGTACGCGCCCTTCCACAGCAACAATTATTCCGGCTCGATCGGCGGCCCAATCATCCCGAATCACCAGTTTTTCTTCTTCTTTGCTATTGAACCGCTGCGTTCCACGGCTTCGACCGGTGCTTCCTCCGAAACCTTTGAAGATGCGGCCTTCACGGCGTGGGCCAAGGCGAATTTCCCGGGCACTCTGGGCACCACCCTGTTAACGAAGTACCAGCCCACAGGAGCGACGGTGACGGGAGTCGCTAAGACTGCGGCCGACATTTTCCCCACAACCTGCGGAACTCCGGCCACATTCGGCCTGCCTTGCAGTACGTCGATGATCGACAACGGAGTGTTCAACTCTTCAAGCTACCGGAACGGCTTGCAGTGGAATACGCGAATCGATAAGAACTTCAGTAGGGATCGCCTCTACGGAAACATCTACCGCACAACCCTGAACACGGACGCGCCCAGTGTGCGACCTGCCTTCTCGACGACCGATAACTATGTGACGGACTCCTTGCAGATCAACGAAACGCACACCTTCACATCGAATACGCTCAACGAGGGCATGTTTGGCTACAACAAAGTGCAGGGACTGAACAACCTCACCGGAGATTTCACCGTCCCCGGCGTCGGCGTCACCGGACAAGGGGTGGGATTCGGAGTCGGGTTTGCGCAGGGGAACTTCATTCAGCACAACTATCACTGGCGCGATATGCTGACGCATATCAAGGGGGCGCACACTCTCAAATTCGGCTACGAAGGACGCCATGGCGATGACCTGGCATTGTTCGCCCCGGTCTATGCTCAGCCGAATTTCAGCTTTAATAACCTGCTGAACCTGGTCGAAGACATTCCGAACACGGAATCCGGCTTGTCGTACAACGTACTGACCGGTCAGCCGGCAAAAGGGCAGTATGAGTACGCCATTGTGACAAACGGCCTTTTTGCCGAAGATACCTGGAAAGTGAAAAAGAATGTAACTCTCACGCTGGGATTGCGGTGGGACGACTACGGAAATCCCTTTCCTCTTTCGGGGACGACACTGGCTAACTTCCACCTCGGGCCAGGCGCGACTCTCCAAGATCAAATCGCCAACGGTTTCATGACCCAACAAGGAAATGTTTTTAACCGTGCCCCCATGGCCTTCAGTCCTCGAATCGGTGTTGCCTGGGACCCAACTGGCAACGGAGACTTGGTAGTCCGAGGTGGGTTTGGCATTTATCATGACTGGCCCACGCTAGGTAACGACGAAAATGGCTTGAAGGGAAATCCTCCAGGATGGGTGGTTCCAACCTTTTACAACGGTTCCGCCACTCCTCCCGTCTTTGCTTTGGGAACAAGCGCGACGACGCCGGCCGGGTTCCCCTATCCGGTTCTACCGAGTTCGGAGCTCGACTCGCATGGGGGAATTACGGGTGCAGAGTTCAACGTCGGCGGCTTAGACGTGAATTTGAGTCCACCCACCACGTATAACTATACCGGCACCATCGAGAAGAACATCTTCCACGGAATCGTCGCCAGCATTGGCTATTCAGGTTCCCAGTCGAGAAACTTGATAGAAGGCAGCGGGCAAGAGACCGCCACTTCCTACGGCACAGACATTAATCGTTTCGCCGGGGATCTTATTTTGAACTACCCGACACCGAAGCGGCTCAATCCGAGTTTCGGTTCGATCACCTATGCCCAGAATGGCGCCGTGAGCAGTTACAACGCGCTGATTCTTGCGCTGCGGGGACGTATCGGCAAGCGTGGTTTCTTCAACGCTTCCTATACACGCTCGAGCTCCAGGGACGACGCGCAGGTCTACCCAACGTTTACGAACATACATCAATATTATGGCCCATCCGTCTTCAATGCACCCAACCGCTTCTCCCTGTCCGCGTCCTATGACATTCCAGGCATGAATTCCAGCAACGCGTTTGCCCGAGTGCTCACAAACGGGTGGGTATTCAGCGACATCACCATCTTCCAGTCAGGATATCCCTTTGTCGTCTCCACCAACGCTCCCTTCGAGCCTGTGCTTAACAGTGGTGGTCAAGTTATAGGACTGCAACCGGGAAGCGGCGACTACAATGCGGATGGCGACAACTATGACTTCCCCAATGTCACAAGCTACGCACAGGGAAGCAGCCGCAGCGCCTTCTTAAACGGTGTCTTTCCCGCCAGCAATTTCACTCAACCTACGATCGGCACGGAAGGGAACGAGCAAGCCTACCGTTTTCGCGGGCCGAACTATTTCAACTTCGATATGAGCCTGGCAAAAAATACGCAGATCTACGAGCGCTTGAGTCTCCAGTTCCGCTTCGACTTTTTCAACATCTTCAACCGCGTAAACTTGACGAACATGGACGGGAACCTGCCCGACGCTACATTTGGCAAGGTTACATCGCAGTTCAACCCGCGTTGGCTTCAGCTCGGCATCAGCCTTCGCTTCTGACCCTAACCGCCCCACCGGTAAGGAAATGCTGTCACCCCCGGCATTTCCTTACCTGCTGCAGCGAAGAACGCTACCTCACGCGGAGCGCAGGATGAGAGGCATTTGGTCTTCGGGATTCTTTAGGCTACTTTCGTCTCTGGCCCTTTTCGGTGTCATCTGCACCCGTTGCGGGGCGCGGGAACTTGAGCTGAGGAACGACAAACTTCTTGCAGAATTCGGGCCGCGTGGACTGGTCGTCATCACGGACCTCAAGACTGGTACCGTGGTGCACTTTGCCAAGGACGACTTTGCGGTGGTGGTGGATCGCGTTTCGATCGATAGCGCTCGCCTTCGTGCCACGATCAAGAAACAGAACGACGGCTTGGTTTATCACTACGAACAAGTCGGGTACTCCTTCGATGTTGTGTATGAACTTCGGCGAGGCTGGAGATTTCTGACCAAGCGCGTGGAAATCGTCGAGAGTCCCACACCCGCCTACACCGTGATCGAGATGCAGCCTGTACGACTCAGTGTTCGGGAGTCAATCGAGAGCGACTTCACCCCCGGGACATATCTCCCGCAATTTGGCCCGTCCACCGAAGCCTGGACAGGAGAGTTTGTCTCCGGGCAATACGGCACTTTCCTTCGTCTGCAGCATCAGCGCGGTTTGATGCTGGCCGTCCAGAATCCCTTCCTGGCGGTGCTTCGAAACGGACAGGACACCACGATTCAATATCGGCCAGAAATGCGGTGGCGCAAACAATGGGGTCCGTGGTCGAGCGACCCGGCGGTGATTGGCCCGTACCAACAAACGGGCGACCGCATTCCCGCCCGCATGGTCTACGAATGGAAATTGCCCGACGGCCCGATACGTCGCGACGGTGCGGACAAAGCAGAGATTGAAGCCTTCACAGAGTGTGTTGGCGATTTTGTCCTTCATCCTTCACCGGCTCCCATCAGTGTGGAGATCGGATGGACGCTCAACGACTATCAGATCGACGTCGCTACGGCGGAAGGCCGTGCGGAATACAAGCGGATCATGGATACGGCTTCCGATCTTGGAATCCAAAATTTGCTCTATGCGCCGTCGAACCACGAACTCGCTTTGATCGAGAACGATGCGGACGACTGGAGCTGGGAACATGTGCTTTGGCTTGGTCTCGGACAAAAGATCCGCAACGGGCAATGGGACGTCGAAAAAAGTCCAGTACCCGACACCGTGAGAGAAATGCTGGACTACGCGAAGACCAAACGCCTGGGCCTGTTAGCCTACGTCTACCCGTCGCTGCCATTCGCCCAGAGTTCTTCCTGGATCGTCAACGATCCCAAGAGAAAAACGAACAGTGCGTACGCCACCTTGGCATCGCGCGAGTTCCAAGATTTCCTCATTTACGAGTTGGTGGCCTTCAAGCGACGCACGGGGATTGCCGGTTATTCGTTCGATTATGCATTCTTTAACGTCCCGGGCAGCAGTGCCTACTCGCAATGGAGCGGCTGGCGCCGGGTGATGGAAGCGCTCCGCAAGGCTGACCCGAACATTGTCATTGATGGCCGACAAACCTACCAAGCTTATGGGCCGTGGAGTTGGCTCGCCGGAAATTATCCGCACCCCACCGGGAATGACGAGCAAGCGGAAAGCTTCACGCCTTACCCGGATCTTCACTTTGACCGGGTTTCTGCAGACCGCACCCGCTTCGTGAATTACTGGTACCGGAACTACGAATTCGCGCCCCACGAGGTCCTGCCGGGATACATGACGCACCAAACTCCGCGAAACCGAAACGTTGTGGTGACGGACGGGTCCGATGCAAAGGAAGTGACGCAAACCGTGTACACGCCCTTTCGCAGGCGCGACTGGGACTATCTCGGTTATCGGTACTCGGTGCTCTCCTCGATCGCGACGGGGAGTTGGAACAATGTAGTGGACATGATTCCTGCGCGGGATCTGGCTGAGTTTGAGCACTTCTCTCCAGCAGACAGGTCCTGGATCCGAAATTGGATTCAATGGAGCGTCGACCAAAAAGACTTCTTAACGCATACGAAGTCAATTCTAGGACAGCCGGCGATGGGACGTGTGGATGGAACAGCCGCGATCGCCGGGAATAGGGGCTACATCTTCCTCTTTAATCCCAATTACAAAGGGCTACAGGCAGAATTCACATGGGACGCAACAGTCGGGTTAACGCCAGGTGCAGAGTTTGTCCTGCGAGAGCTTTACCCTAAAGACGGTCAGCTCATCGCCAAGCCGAATAGCGGAGTATGGCACTTCGGCGATCTGCTCTCTCTTCCCATGGAAGGTACGAGCGCAACAGTCCTCGAACTTGTGCCTGTTTCTAACTTTGAAGAGGCCAACCTCGTGTTCGGCGTGCGCTCGACCGATTCGAAGAAAACGCTTCGCGCGGACCTCGTGGATGAGATTCTGAAAATTGACCACGCCGCGGGGCAGAAGGGTACGGACCGCGAAGTATCGATTTTGCTGCAAAACGGCGAGCATCCCAAAAAAGTGCAGATCAACGGCAGGTCTCTTCCTTTTGTGCAGCACGGCCGATACGTGTCCATACCGACAAAATTTTCCGGGAGTGCTTTTTCGCACTCCCAACAAGTCGCGCTGCACACCGAGGCGGACGGATCGTACCGCGGCACGATTAGCGTCCCACACCGAATCCGTGAACAACTTGCCAAACGACGAGAGCTGTGGCCAATCCCTTGGACCAAGGAAGACTATGAGACGACATGGCTCGCTCCGGACCGGCTGCTGCTGTTTGTGCAAATAGCTGAGCCTAGTGACACGATGGTCGCGAAAGCGGAAATGGATGGCTCTCCTCTCCTTTTGATCGCGGCATATTCTTCTGTGCGAAAACACTCTCCATCGTTTGTAGGATGGTACGCCGACCTTTCCGCTATCGACAGCGACCGGCCCCACTCGATTCGGCTGACACTTCCGACACTTGAACCCGGCCGTTTCCAAGGTCTCTTCTTCGAGAATGTGGAAGACGAATACACAGACGAACTAGCACCGTAATCCCGAGGTTGCTGTCCGAGGTCCAGATGCCCTTTTCATCGCGCCGATCGTTCCTGAAAAACATCACGGCAGCAGCCGTGGTCCCCAAACGCGTGATAGCCAGCGTGGCTGGTTTGGTCGTTGTCGACAAAAGGATTCCCATGGCCGACGTGGTGGTGAATCGTGCACCGCTCGCGGAGAATCGATTCTATCCATTGCCACTGACTTCAATTCGACCCACGGGTTGGCTTCTGCAGCAGCTTCAAATTCAGGCGCAGGGTTTGACAGGCCATCTTGACGAGTTTTGGCCCGATGTCGGCCCGCAAAGCGGCTGGCTTGGCGGAGCGGGCGAATCCTGGGAGCGAGGACCTTATTTCCTCGATGGACTGGTACCGCTTGCTCATCTGCTCGGAGATCAAAGACTGGTCGCCAAAGCTCGGAAATGGATCGATTGGACCTTGGACAACCAAACGGCCAGCGGGATGATCGGGCCACCCAGAAATGATGACTGGTGGCCTCGCATCGTTATGCTCAAGGTTTTGACGCAACACCACGAAGCGACCCACGATCCTCGCGTGATCCCCGTCATGCAGAGGTATTTCGCCCATCAACTCAGGGAATTGCCGGGTCGCCCGCTGCGCGACTGGAGTAGATACCGGTGGCAAGACGAAGTAGTAAGCATTATTTGGCTTTATAACCGTACGGGTGATCCGAGCTTGCTCCGCCTAGCGGAACTCCTGCGCGACCAAGGATATGACTGGAAAAAGCAATTCGAACAATTCGAGTTCAAACACAAGAGCAGCGCGCAGGAACTCGGACTGGTGAAAGGAACTCTGCCGACCGACCGGGCCATGCAGACCCACGGTGTGAACAATGCGATGGGACTCAAGTCGTCCGCCGTTTGGTGGCTCTTTTCGAAAGACCCATCAGACCGCAGCGGCGTGGAACGTCAGCTGGGTACTCTTGATCTCTATCATGGGATGCCAATGGGTATGTTCAGCGCTGACGAGCATCTCGCAGGGAGAAACCCCTCGCAGGGGGTTGAGCTTTGCACGGTAGTCGAGAACATGTTCTCTTTGGAGCAGGCCCTGGCCATCCTCGGCGACACATCGCTTGGCGACCGTCTTGAACGGATTGCCTACAATGCGCTTCCCGGCGCCCTGACCGACGATATGTGGGCTCACCAGTACGACCAGCAACCGAACCAAATCGAGTGTAGTTTGGACCAGCGGCCTTGGACAACGAATGGACCCGAATCGAACCTTTACGGTCTCGAGCCGAATTTCGGGTGTTGTACCGCGAATATGCATCAAGGCTGGCCCAAGTTCACTTCAAGTCTTTGGATGGCGAACGCTCGAGGAGGGGTCGCAGCTATTGCCTATGCTCCCTGCAAACTGCGGACGCGGATAGCCGGCATACCAATTGTGGTCGAGGAGGAAACGGGCTATCCGTTCGATGGGCATATTCTGCTGAGTCTACAGCCGGAGAAGGCAGTCAGTTTTCCTCTCGCCTTGCGCGTCCCTCAATGGACCCGCGATCCTATCGTCAGGTTGAATGGCACCGTCAGTCCGTTCTCTCAGACTGGCGGCTTTGCTGTTATCGACAGGGAGTGGAAAGCGGGAGATCAGGTTGAGTTGATTTTGCCCATGAAGGTCGCCGTCCGCCAATGGCAGGACAATGCCGTGGTGGTTGAACGTGGACCCATCCTCTTTTCCCTTGATATCCAAACAGAGTGGCGAAAGCTGAGAACGCGAGGTTTAACCGCGGACTGGGAAGCACGGCCGACGTCCGCATGGAATTACGGCCTGAAGATCGACGCCGGAAACTCTAATCTGGCAGAAATCGCGCGGCCACGCAAACGGGGCCAGAGCATTTTTAGTTTGGAGGGTGCACCCGTTAGGGTGGAGGTCCAGGGACGAAAAGTTCCTCAATGGAAGGCGGAAAACAGGGTAGCAGGAGAATTGCCGCCGAGTCCCGTATCCAGTGGCGAACCCGTCGAGAAGCTAACTCTCGCTCCGTATGCAGCGGCGAAGTTGAGAGTCACGGTATTCCCCACGACATCGTAAATCGAGTGTTCATTGAGAAGCGGCCGCAAGGAGAAACCGGGCCGAATATTGCAATCGCCGGGTCTCTCCGAGTTTGTCCATCTCGCCGACATAGTCGGAAATCCTTTCTTCCGAGGAGCCGCTGCGCTCGTCGGCCTTCTCGTTGAGTACGCGAATAGGTCCTTTGGATTGTGCCATTCTTACCGAAAAAGGTCGCTGAATCTCCTTTCGCGTTGGCTCGCTATCTCTCCTCCCTGTGGCCCCAATGGGCCTACTGCTTCGGGTGTTCCGCCAAAAGCAAAAACAGCGCTACGGTAAGCTGGCAACTTTCATTCGCGGAGCCGATTTACTGAACTTGTGCAATCTGCGGCCTGAATATTTTCTTCACAAACTTGTGCGGGAATTGTGGTCAACGTCAGAAGCTCGCTGGGCTTCAATCGTGGATGGAACGCCTAAGCAGGGAAGCACATTTTGGGAGACGCGCCTGCCTCGTGAGCAGTCGCTCTCTCCTTGCCCGCATTACGGGAGTTCATCGACGAAACGATCAAAATCTTCTTGTTGACCGATGCACGCGAGGTTCTGACTGAGCGGGTTGCCTTCCTCCGCAATGGCACCGGGCCAATTGACGCAGAGGCTACAAAACAGGTAAACGACTGGTTTGCAGGTGGGCCGCACTAGCTCCGGAACCCAAACGGAACTCCAGTCCAAAGCAGGGCTTTCGGATCGCAAGGAGAAAGGTACGATGTTCGCAATTACTGGAATCACTGGCAACGTTGGCGGCAACGTAGCGCGTAACCTCCTGGCCGCTGGGCGGCCAGTTCGGGCTGTAATGCGCGACGTCCGCAAAGGTGACGGCTGGGAACAGCGCGGCTGCGAATTAGCGACAGCGGACATCCTTGACGTCGCGGCGCTTGCGTCCGCGTTCGAGGGAGCGGAAGGCGTTTTCGTGCTGGTTCCGCCAAACTTCGATCCGGCACCCAGCTTTCCCGAGGCGCGGGCCACGGCCGTCACTCTGAAATCGGCTCTCGAAAGAGCCCGTCCGGGCAGAGTCGTGTACCTGTCGACGGTCGGCGCGCAAGCCGGCGAACCGAACCTGCTCACACAGCACACAATCATCGAGCAAGTGATGGGAGAGCTGTCGATGCCCATTGTCTTCCTGCGACCGGGATGGTTCATGGAAAATTCCAGATGGGATGTTGCTGCAGCGCGCGAGAACGGTGTGATTCCGAGCTTTTTGCAGCCTCTTGATAAACCGGTACCAATGGTTGCCGCCGCCGACGTCGGACGTGTGGCCGCGGAAGTGCTCCAGGAAATTTGGAACGGCCGAAGAGTCGTCGAGTTGGAAGGGCCGCGCCGGGTGACGCCCGACGAGGTTGCGGCCGCGTTCGCTGAACTTCTTGGCCGTCCCGTAAGAATGGACGCCGTGCCGCGCGAGACTTGGGAACCGCTATTCAGATCGCAGGGCATGAAGAATCCCACACCCCGTATTCGGATGCTGGATGGCTTCAACGAAGGCTGGATCGAGTTCGAGAACGGGGAAGCCAGCTCTCGAAAAGGAGAGGTCGCCCTGAAAACCGTGTTGCAAATGCTCATCCCCCGTCCTTCCAAACCAATACGTCGGTTTGGCGCTCCATAACGTCGAAGGGTTTACCCTGGAACATGCCCGAGGTTTGAACCTTCGTCGTCACCAGTGCGACAATCTCCGTAGAGACGCACTCTGGGTTCCGAAATTTCGAATGTTTTTCGAGTTAAGTAACCCGACCTTATTCCATCGGCGAAGATCGACTTCCTCATCGCTATGGCCATGTCCCTCCGGATCAATTTGTGCCCTCCATCTGCAGTATCATGAGCGTATGGACAGGCTTGAGCTCATCGTTTTTGGTCCTCTCGTCATCGCCGCTACGCTACTCGTCATCGCAAAGGGGATTCGGGTAGCCATCGCAAGATTCCGCTCTCGACCAACACCCGATCAAGTCAAGGCCGCATACGATGCATACCTGCGTCGGTTGTTGAGTCCTCAGCGCGACGCCGTCGAACGCGAATTGGGTAAGCTGCTGCCGGAGAGACTTCTGCAGTTGTACGAGGACAAGTTCGCCATCCAATCCGTCGGCTTTCAACTCGAGAAACCCAGCAAAAAACGCTGGCGGACAAAACGCTGGCCAGTTTATTGTTTCGAGCCACTGGACACGGAAGCCCTGAACGAGCTGCCCCGTGACGAAGTGCTAGGTCCCGGGTTTTGTTTCGCAACCACCGGCCGCGACTCTTGGTATTGGATCGCCGCTTCCGATCACCGGGCAAAGGATTCCCCCGTCATATTCCTCGACTACGATGGCTGCAGCTCCCGGGGCGAGACTGTCGCCAACAGCCTTGAGGAATTTTTGAATTGGCCCCGCGTGTGAACCGGGCGTGGCGATTCTCTTACCGAAAGAGATTCATGCGCTCGCCTGATTGTTAACTAGTGAGTAGTCCCGTCAAATCTAGCAAAGGTCTCCCCCTGTACCGAGGGGAGTCTAAGCCCGCGCGCGGAATATTGGGTGTACATTCATTGAAAATCGGGAGCAAATTTGAAAATCCCGATTGGATCTTGATTGTGGGGAAGTAACGCCGACTGTTCTTTTCGTCTCGGCCATTTCGCTGCGGGAGCGGTGAGCGACCAAGCAGCGCCAGTACCTGGCGGCGGCCGCGACAGCAAGGTGCGAAAAAACGGTTCAGCAGTGACCCGCGCTAAGTGCCTTCTATTCTGCTCGGGGTTTTTCTCTCCGCCACGGAACCAGAATTCGCCGCGGGATTGACTCTTACAGAGATGTATTTGCCTCTTTGCTAACAGCTCAAAGCTTTGGTGCCAGGTCCTGATATCTTAGGGCCGAGAATAGTGTTATTTGCTGCTCTCGTGACTACGATCATTAATGTGACTGGCGAGCGGGGGAAACTTATGTCGCGCGATTCGGCTCGGCGCCTTTCTATGTTCCTCTTCATGTCTTCGATAGGTTTGCTTTCGCCTTTTCGATCGCTTGCCCAGGAGGGAAGCACGGATCCGGCGGCGTCCCTCTTCAAAAAAGGAACCGACGAGCTGGCCGCCCACCATTACGACGACGCAATCAAGGACTTCAAGAAGGTCAACCAGATGCGCCACAATTCCTGCGGCGATTGCTACCTGGAGATAGCCGTGGCTCAGACGAAACTTGGTCAGCTTGACGACGCGCTCAAGAGCTGCGACCAAGCGATCTCCTGCGGGTCGAACGATCAGCTCCGAATCAACAGCCACGCTCTGAAGGGCAGTATCCTCCGAGACATGGGCGACGACCCCAAGAAACTCAAGGCAGCGGAGTTCGAATACCGTGCGGCCGTACAGTTGGATCCGAACAGCGCTGCGATTCACCTCAATTTGGGTATCGTACTTCTCCGGGAATCGCGTGAACCCGATGGAATCACCGAACTGAATACTTATCTCCGCCTCGCTCCGGACGGCCGAGATGCAAACTACGCGAGGAAACTCATTGCCAACCCGAAGCGCGCCGGAGACCCTCTGGCGCCGCCATTCAGCGTCACGACCTTTGACGGCCAGCAAGTTTCACTCGATCAGCTCCCGGGAAAAATCGTCGTGATGGATTTCTGGGCTACCTGGTGTCCTCCCTGCAGGGCAGCCGTTCCTGAGTTCAAGGAGCTGACCAAGAAATATCCTCCGTCAAAGCTAGTTTTGATTAGCTTCAGTGCCGATAGCGACCAGCAAGCTTGGCGCGATTTCATATCTAAACACGACATGAAGTGGCCCCAATATTGGGACAGGGACGGCCGTATTCGTGCGGAATTCGACGTTCACGCGTTTCCCACATATTTGGTCATCGACCAGGATGGCTTCATCAGGGATAGGATCGTCGGTCTGAATGAGCACCTCAGTGTGGTGGGACGGTTGAAGCAAACATTGCAACTAATGTTGCCTGCAAATTGAATCGTCGTGCGCGCACAGTTCCCCGATTTGTTGGAAGCGTTAGTAGTGAAAAGTGATGGAAGGATTTGTTGGAGTCGAGTGTCGTGCGGCCACGGCAGGCGCGCTTCGTATTCTCCCCAAGCGGTTTCGTTTGTGGGCTATGTTTTCCATTATTTCCCAATTACGAGCTGACGAGTTCCTTATAAATGCCGCCGTTCCAGCGTCTTATGTGGTTAAATCGACCTTGCCAAGGTTCACGCGTGAGTTCGATTCTCATAGGCCGCTCCATACGATAGAGATTTTCCCCCCAAGGATTTCCTCAAGGCTTCGAGAAACGCTCTAATCAGTTTTGAGAATTCCCGCTAGAATTCGCGGAGAGGTTTCGAGTATGAATATTCGCAGCATTGCTGTGGGGAGTACGCGGCGGCCGAAATGCAACGCGGTGAGGGAAGCGGCGTTGGCGATTGCGCCACTGCTGGGAGACGGAGCCGCGCTCGACGTGGTGGGCTATGAAGTCGAGAGTGGCGTGAGCCACACGCCTGGTTCGCGCGAAGAACTTATGCAGGGTGCGCGGCAGCGGGTTGAAGCGTTGGTCGAGGTGCTCCAGGCCCAAGGAAGGACCGCAGATTTTTTCGTTGGGCTGGAAGGTGGATTGGACGTTGCCTCGGAAAACGGCGTACAGTGCGTGTTTTTGGAAAGTTGGGCGTATGTCAGCGACGGAAGGCGCGGGCATTTTGGATGCTCGGGGAGTATTGAGTTGCCGGAGGCGCTGGCGGTGGAGGTGCTGTCTCATGGAACGGAGCTTTCTGTCGCGATCGACCGGTTTGCCGGCGCAGCGGGAATCCGCGATGGCCAAGGCGCGTGGGGCGTGCTCTCGCGAAACTTGATTTCGCGGCAGGAATCGTTTCGGCTAGCGACGATCGCAGCGTTCGCTCCGTTTTATAACCAGAAGATGTACTTAGCATCCAAAACGGCCGGTGAGTGACATGTCGCGCTCCTAGGATGGGAAAGTCGCGGCCTGCAGTGTATTCTGTTGAGTAGAGTGACGTTACTTTCCGCTGGTTTGCCAGGAACAAATCGAGGAGACGCGACGTGGATATCGTCAAGGGCAACATGGGCTGGATCGAAGTTGTGGTCGGTCCAATGTTTTCGGGGAAGAGCGAAGAGCTGATCCGCCGTTTGCGACGAGCGGAAATCGCGCGCCAGCGGGTGCAGATCTTCAAACCGGCGATTGATTCGCGCTTTGCGGCCAACGAAATTGTCTCCCATTCCGGCTTGGGCATTCCTTCGGACAATGTGACCAAGGCTTCCGAGATTCTGGAGAAATTGCAGCCGCGCACCGAAGTTGTGGGTATTGATGAAGCGCAATTTCTGGGCGATGAAGTCGTCGATGTCTGCAGCAAGCTGGCCAACCTGGGCAAGCGCGTGATCGTCGCCGGGTTGGACACCGACTTTCGTGGGCGGCCCTTTGAGCCCATGCCGCGGCTGTTGGCGGTGGCCGAAGAGATCACCAAATTGCTTGCCATTTGCGTGCGCTGTGGCAACCCGGCGGTTCACACGCAACGATTGGTGGAGAATGAAGATCTGATCGTCGTCGGCGCGAGCGATGCGTACGAAGCTCGCTGCCGACGCTGCTTCGAACCGAACCCCGCGCAAGCCCGGCGGGAATCTGGGCCGCAAATCCTGTCTCGGAACCGCGCCATTTCCAGCGGTGCGTAGTAGAATTCACTCCGGAACCTGCTCTGCCAAATCACCGAATAGGACAACCATGCGCATCGAATCGAAAGCACCGACACGGGTAGACCTTGCTGGCAGCACGCTGGACATTTGGCCGTTATATCTGTTTCATCCGGGGGCGGTGACGGTGAACGCTGCGATTTCGCGCTACGCTTCCTGTGTGGTCGAGACTCTTCCCGTGGGCGACGAGCGCATCCGGTTGGTTTCATTGGATACCAATCGCACGGAATCGTTTGCTTCGCTTGAGCATCTCTTTAAGGCAAAACGCTACCGCCTGCCGTTGCTGGCCGAAATCGTTAAATTTTTCCATCCCAAGGGCGGTTTTTCTCTGACAACCAACTCAGAAGCGCCGGCGGGAGCGGGGATCGGCGGGTCCAGCGCCATGGCCGTAGCGATCTGTGCGGCGCTCGATCGCTTTACGGGCGCGGGCCGCAGCAAAGTGGACTGGGTTCACATCAGCCGTGACGCGGAGGCGATCGTCATTCATATTCCTACGGGGATGCAGGATCACTACCCGCCGGCATTTGGCGGAGCGGCCGCCATCGAACTGATTCCGGGCGGTGAGCGGCGCATCGAGATCAACGTGAATTTGGACGAACTGGAGCGCCGCCTGGTGGTTTGCTACACGGGAAAGCCGCGGCAATCGGCCATCAACAACTGGGGCGTCTTCAAGGCGCACATCGACAATAAGCGCGCGGTGGTGGGTAACCTGGAACGCATTTCGCAGATAGCGCAGAAATTGAGAGACGCTTTGGCGGCAGGGGATTGGGATGAGACTGGACGATTGATGCACGCGGAATGGCAGTTTCGAAGACGGAATTTGCCGACGATTTCGACGAAGACGATTGACCGCATCATTGACTCCACTCGACGCAAGGGCGCGTTGGCTGGGAAAGTTTGCGGCGCTGGCGGTGGAGGGTGCGTTGTGCTGCTGATCGAACCGGACGCTCGCGAGCGCGTAGAAAAAGCCGTGATTGATGCCGGAGGAGAGCTCCTCCCTATGCATATTGACCGCCAAGGCGTCCAGGTCGTGGCGCAGTAGATTTTGTAAAATTGAGTACTACTCAAGCGGCTCGACGCATCATAAAATGAAAGGGGCTCGGGATACCGGCCCATTGCAGGTTATGTCTTTGCGATATGCCATCCCGCTGAGCTTGCTTCTTTGCGTCTACGGCGACGTGCCGGATGTGCCGCACCTGGTTCCGCCGCGTCCGGAGGGATCGGCTAAGTCAGGTGGCTTCACGCCGGATGACCGCGTTCCGCTGTATCCGACCGTGGTTAATGATCCTCAGGATCAGGGCAAGCCCTCGCAGTCCGCCTCAAAGAAAAGCGATTCGCTGCAGGAAGTCTCTAAGCTCTCCTTGATTCGCTACGTTTCTGGGGAATTTGCCAAGGCAAAGAAGCCCCTTCCCGCTGGAAAAGACGGCTTCGTTCTGTACGCAGACAAGCCGCTCGATGAGGAAAATCTGAATCGGGCGGTCGGTTCTCACGGAGCTGCTATAAATACAGGAGACAACGTTCAGATCACCAAGCTGGAATTTCACGACAAAGAGATCATCGTCGACGTGAACGGCGGCGGCCGGCCAAGGAAGAATTGGCGGGATCACATTCAACTCGGCATGGGGGGGACCATGCCCACCACCACAACCACTACAACGCCGACGAACGGACAGGACGCGGGCCCGCCAGGATTCCAGCAAGGACGCGGCGGCACCATCTACCTACAATTTGCAAAAACCGTCCCCGACCTTTCACCCGACGAGCTAAAGAATCTGTTGGCGCCCTTCCTCGATTTCTCCAAAGTGAAATCGGCATCGGTGCAATGGATCGACACTCTCCCTCCGGAGATGAAAAAAGCCATCACCGAACGGCATCCTTTAGTAGGCATGGATCGTGATGAGGTTGTGGCAGCGATCGGCAAGCCAGACCGCAAAGTGCGCGAGCGCGACGCGCAAGGCAACGATACCGAAGACTGGATCTACGGCCACCCTCCGGACAAAACCGTATTCGTGCACTTCACCGGCGACCACGTCACGTTCATAAAGCAATACCCGCAGTGAAACTACAGGATTTCACCCAGTGCGTATTGGGCAAGAAATTCTGGCGGGAACGAAAAAAAACGAATAAGATGGAGACCGCAGTGGGATATCGGTTGTCGATGGCAACCGATCCCGCTTTTCCCTCCCAGCCGTTGTTCCGCCCAAAGGACTGCGTTAAAGAATCACCCCAGCCAATTCCATCTGTGAGGAGAAACGATGAAGCGGCCGATTGGAATCTGTTTCGTCATCAGCCTGGCTTTGCTAGGGGGATGCGCAACGAAGAAATATGTGGCGCAAACGGTCGATCCGGTAAACGCCAAAGTAAACCAGGTCGACCAGAACAATCAGAAGACGCAAAAGCAATTGGATGAAACCGAACCGCGCATCAGCGCCGCGGATGAAAAAGCCACTTCGGCCGACAATCGCGCAACCGACGCCATTGGGCGCGCTGATGCGGCATCGAAGAAGTCCGACCAAGTACGCGATCAGCTTCACGCCGAGTTGAACGAGCGCATCGCGGATCTGGACGACTACAAAGCAGGCAGCCCGGTAACCGTCCTATTCAAGGTGAATTCGGCGACGCTTTCCGACGATGCCAAACAGCAGCTCGATCAAATGAGTCAGTCGGCCACCAGCGCGAAGCGTTACTTCATTGCCATTCAGGGATTCACGGACAAAACAGGTTCCGCGGAATACAACCTGGAGCTCAGCCGCCGCCGCGCGGAAGCCGTGCAGACCTATCTTGTGGGACAGCACAACGTTCCGGTTTACCGAATCCAGCTCGTTGGGTTGGGTAAAGACAAGCCGCTCAACGAGCAAAAGACGCGCGAAGAACGGCAGCAGAACCGCCGCGTGGAAGTGACATTGTTTAATGCCGACGCCGGCGCAAAGGCGCAAGCCGCGGCGCAATAAGAAAAACCAACATCAACTCTAACAACCCACACGCGCAGGCGGCGTGTGGCCGCATCCATTCACTGATTACCGGAACCGTCAGGGTGCCCCATCACGTGGAGATGCGCATAGGATGAACCCGCCCCATGACCGTCTCTCCGGCTGGTTCCGACGGCGATTGGCGGGCGGTGTGAGACTCAGCCGCGCCGAACCCGCGGGCTGCGATACCGAAGCCAACCGCGCCAGCGGCCAACAAGGCTACGTACCGGGCTGGGAAGTTCATAGTTCCTCCTTTGACGAACACAGATTACTACCGAAATTCAGTGCCCTGGCGACGAAGGCGGGGGTTTGAATTTCTTGATCAGCAGCACGAGTGGGACTCCCGCCAGAACGAACCAGCCGAGCACCGTGAAGCAATCTAGAAAAGCCAGGAAGGCGGCTTGGTGCTGTAGCAGGCTGAACGCTTGCGCTTGGGCATGAATCACAGCTTGAGCGTGTGAATAGCCGTGCGTCGAGAAATATGACGTGAGATTACCGAGGAATTGCTGATACCGCGCATCCAGCGGCGTGTTGTGCGCCACCAGGACCGACTGGTGGTACTGCGTACGGCGTGCCAGGAGCGTGGTGACAAAGGCGATGCCAAAACTGCCGCCCTGGTTGCGGAAAAGATTGGTCAGGCTGGAGGCTTTGTTGTTTTTCTCCTTGGCCAAATTGGAATAAGCGAGCTGGCTGACGGGAACGAAGAGCGTGGAAATTCCCAAGCCTTGCACGGCGCGGGCGAGAGCTTCGTGGCGGTAGTCGGTTGCCAAGGTAAAACTGGCGTAATGCCACATGGCCACCGCGAAAACGAAGTAGCCGAACGCGAGAAGGCGCTTGACGCCAATTTTAGGAAGAATCCGCACTACCACCGGCGCAAGCATCACGATAACGAAGGCGCCCGGGCCGAGCACCAAGCCGGCATCCGTGGCGCTATAGCCATAGAGAGTTTGAAGCATCTGCGGAATGAGAACCGTGGAACCGTAGAGCGTAAAACCAAAGAGAAAATAAAAGATATTCGCCAAAGCAAAATTCCGGTCGCCCAGCAGACGGATCTCAACTACCGGATCCGGATGGCGCCACTCCCACACGATGGCGAAGAAAAGGGCCACCATTGCGATCGCGAAAAAGATCACGATGAAATTACTCTCGAACCAATCTTCCGTCTGTCCGCGGTCGAGGACGACTTCCAGGCAAGCAAAGGCCGTAGCCACGGAGAAAATTCCCCAGCCATCGACTCTAAGCTTGCCGTCGCGGCGGGCGGCTTCCACTTGGCGCGTGAACTCCGGCGGATCGGAAAGCAGGCGGCTCGTAAGGATCATAGAGATGATCCCGATGGGAATGTTGATGAAGAAGACCCAACGCCAGCTCCAGTGGTCGGTGATCCAGCCGCCGAGTGGCGGGCCGATCGCCGGGGCGGTGACGATCGCCATGCTGTAAAGCGCAAAGGCCGCGGCGCGCTTGGAGGCCGGAAAAGTATCCACGAGAATAGCTTGCTCAACAGGAGCCAGGCCGCCTCCCCCGACGCCTTGCAGAACACGAAAGAAAATCAGGGCGCCGAGGCTCGGCGCGAATCCACAAAGCAGGGAACTGAGCGTAAAGAGCGCCACGCAGGCGAGGTAATAGCGCTTGCGTCCGAACAAGCGGCTGAGCCATGCGGATAGCGGCAGCACCACGGCGTTCGACACCAGGTAGCTGGTGAGCACCCAGGTGCTTTCATCGGAACTGACTGCCAAACCGCCAGCGATGTGAGGAAGAGACACGTTGGCGATCGCCGTATCCAGGAGTTCCATGAAAGTAGCGAGAGTAACGGTGACGGCGATGATCCACGGGTTGACGGCGGCGCGAGGAGCGGGAAGAACGAGGGATGCGGTCGGGACGTAGGTTGCGTCGGCCATGGCGTGCCGGAACATTGGATGACAAAAGAGACCGTACGGTCGCATAAGAATGTGCTGTGTCCATACAAAAGACCAGTCGGTCTCGGAGAGGCAAAGAGGACGCGCCATGACCAAGGGAGAGCGAACGCGCCGCGAAATCGTCGAAAAGGCAGCGCCACTGTTTAACCAGAAAGGCTACGAGGGGACCTCTTTGTCCGATCTGATGGAGGCGACGGGGCTGAAGAAGGCGGAATCTACCACCATTTTTCGGGCAAGGAGGCGCTGGCCACCGAGGCGTTCGACTATGCGTCGAGGTAGGCAGCCTCGGGCAGGCTAGACGAAGTAGATGCGGTCGAAAACCATGTCGACCGCTTGAAAAAGACGATCGTGAACTTTGTGGAAATGAGAGCCGGGCTCGTCGCCGGTGGCTGTCCCTTGATGAATACCGCCATCTGACGATGGAAACGCCGCGCTGAGAGCGCGGGCACGGAAGGCTTTCTGAAGCCGGGCGGAACGGCTGGCGGAAATCACTGCGGAAGGGATCGAGAAAAATGAGATCGACGTCCGCGTGGAACCGACGAAGCTCTCCCGCTTGATTATCGACTCACTCGAGGGCGCGCTGCTCATCCGCAGGTTGCAGAACGAGGAAGAGCCCTTGCGCGACATCCGGCAGCATTTGGATGATTACCTCGATCGGAATGTCCGCGCGACGAATCCCGTTCTACGTCACGCACACAAAAAGGGCAGGAGTCGAAGAGCGAGGTCCGGTACCGAAAACCGAGGCTAGATCTTGACGCCCCAGAAAGACGCGTCCGGTTCTGTCAACGCGATGCCGATATCCCAGGCTTCATGGCCGCGCCAGACCACTTCGCCTTGCGTGCTCCGGCCAGCGTCGGGAAGCACTAGGCGCACCTTGCGCCGAAGCGGGAGATCGGCGCCCACTACAGCCATACAACCAGAATGACTGACGTCGACCGTAACGCCATTTGCGCAGCGCCTGCTACCTCCGTCGTCCCATTCAACCAAGAAGCGCAAGCTGGCGACGGCACGTTTGTGAGAGCGCATTCTCGCCCAGCGTTCTTCGAATTGATGGGACAGCGTTGAGGTTGATTCCATCGTTGGGGACATAAGAACCTCACCGGAAGGATTGCTACCTATTGGAGGGCCAAGAGACAAGTTAGTCCTATCGAGGAGGCATGTCAATGGTACTGCACACAAAAGATGAACAAATTTTGGTTACTTCAATGGGGGCTGCGGCGGCTTGGGTGCCTCGCGGAGACGCATCAGAAGGCGATGCAAATGCGGGGCATCGGCGGTCGGGATGGAATTTATTTTCATGCCCAGTCCGCGCCCAGAACTGGCGTGCTTGACGATGGCTTCAGCACGAATCTGGCCTTCTTGAACAAGAAAATGCAGGTTTAGCAAGTCGCCTTCGCGTTTTCGCGCGCGGGTCTCAATGAAAAGTCCGGAGGGACTTAGGTCTTTGACGCGGGAAACATCCCGCCCATTGCTGGATTCCCAATAGACCCAGAGGTCGTTGGATATGGAAATGCGAGACATCCGTCTGCGGGAGGGGCCGGTCGTAACTGGCATCGTGCTCACCGTCTTCACCCGTGCCGTTCAAGCGATCCGCGTGACTACTCTTCAACCACTTTGGTTGGAGGGACAGGGGCATTCATTTTGGCAAACAGCACGGTGACAAGTCAACTGGAAGAATCGCATTAATTGTGGGAGCTTGCCAAAACGTCACACAGCGGAAAAATAGTTGTAGTGCCGACGATGGCTGAGGGAGAATTCATTCATTAGAGGCCGGAACGTCCCTCCGGTCATTCGACAGAACTGAGTGTGTGTGGATGGGAGTGAGTGGTCCAGTGCGGGGGCTCTCGTTAGCATGGCGCATAGCTATCGTCTGCGGCTTCGTATTCGTTTCATTCTTCGCAATACAAGCTCGCGGCCAGGACCCGGCAGAGGCCGCGCGTCAAGAGAAGGCGCGCAAAGCCGCGCAACAGGAAACTCCACGACACGTTTATACCGAAGAGGATCTGAAGCGGAAAAAAATCCTGACGCCGGAAGATCACGAGCGCATCGAGGCTCGCAAGCGGGAGCAGAACGCCGCGCCCGCCGAACAAAACGCAGAGCAGACTCCCCCGAAGGATAACAACCCGCAGAATGAATCGCTGGGCGAAGTCGCAAGACGTTTCCGGCAGGAAAGCGTCCTGCGCCGAGACGAGCTTGCCGCCAAAAGGATATTCGCGCCGTTTCAGTACGAAATTCCAGAGGGCACGCTTGCGGCTCCGGATCCGGGAGTTGCGCCACTTGTTGGAACCGGAGCGACTGGCGATACAAGCGGCTGGATACCGTCTGTTCGCCGGCCGACGCCAAATGTTCGGATCTCGCCGTTCCAGCCGCGGCCGCTCGGTGGCAGGCCTTCTGCTTCTGCGCCCGCCCTCAAGGTAGCGCCGGGGCCTGGGATGCCCAGTCGCTTGGCGGTTGCGATCCGGTCCGTCGAAGGAAATGCGCCGGCTGCCGGCACGAAGAGCGTAGAGGTCCAGCAAGGACAGAGTTGGTGGAAGCTGGCGGAGATTTATTTGGGAGATGGTGCGCGGTGGCCCGAGTTGAGAGCCCTGAACGGGGCTGCGAGTGGTCCGCCGGAATTGCTGAAGTTGGGAAGCACCGTGTGGGTGCCAGAACGCAGCACGGTGCACGAACCTTCTCGACGGAAAACCATCACAGTACAAGAAGGCGATTCGTTGTGGTCGCTAGCGCGTGAACATCTCGGGCGAGGCAGCCTGTGGAATTGCCTGGCGAACGCAAATACCGGGATTGTCGATTACACGCACTTGGCGGTCGGGGCAAGAGTCCAACTACCTGAACACGATGCGCTAGAGTCCTGCCGCGCTGGAAGCGCCACCCAATTGAGGAAGTAAACCTTATCCCAGGCAGAGAAGAGCACTTGTTAAGCCAGCCAAATGTTTTCACGGAATTGGAAAGCAAGAGATAGTGCGGAATCCCGGAGCGAGTACCACAGCCAGTGTGCGCCTAAGACACGGGCAGAGAGCGAGTGTGCCGCTCCGATTCAAATTGACCGCATGCGAAATCTTTTACAGCAGTAGCGATTGGATGAAGCTCTCCACCGGTGGGAAGATATATCGGAAAAGAATCAGCGCCACCAAAATGCCGGGCATGGCGAAGGTCCCCGTGCGAATCCAATCCAGATATCCGCGAGCCCGGTCTTCCGTCATCAGCAGCATGATCACGGAGCTTCCATCGAGCGGCGGAACAGGAAGCAGGTTGAATACACCGAGAAGCAGGTTTAGGGAAAAAACAGCGAACATAAGTTGGGCGGCGAATCCACGGGGTTCGATGAGGTGAAAGGCAATTCCAGCGCGAAGTCCGAACGCGCCGAGAAGCATCAGCAGAAAATTTGTGGCCGGCCCGGCCAGCGCCATGAGAGCCGAACGATGCGGATGGCGTCGCGCCCAGTACGGGTCATACGGCGCACTGGCAAAGCCGATCATTCCTCCATTCAGAAGAAAAAAGCTGAGCAGCGGGAACACCACCATGCCATAGGGTGAGCGTCGAATGTGAGGAATAGGGTTAAGCGAAACCTGGCCGCCGAGTTCCGCAGTGTTATCGCCACCCAGCTTGGCGACCAACGCGTGAGCGGCTTCGTGACAGGTGGTGGAAAAAAGGAAAACCATATAGTAGATAAAGCCAAGCGTCAGAAACTGCGGGGTAAAGTCTGGCATACGTCAGTCAGGTTAGGATTTAGCGTGCCGGAAAGCAAGCGGAAGAGGAATTGCTGAATAGGAGCGGCAGAGGATCGCGGTGCAAAGATTCTTTTGTTCGCCGGGTGTTAGGGGTATCATTCTAGCCAACGCGTGTGTTGGCCGCCTTTTCCGGGTTGCGAAGCGAGCAGATTGTTTTTGAGGTTGAGAGATGAAGGCCTGCCTGCTGCGCGCACCCGCCAGAATCCAAGAAAATCCACTGGAATACACTGATGTTTCCGAGCCGGAGCCTCGGGCCGGAGAAGTGTTGGTGCGCGTTCAGGCGTGCGGCGTGTGCCGCACGGATTTGCATGTGATCGAAGGAGAACTGCCGCCGAAGAAATCTCCGGTGATCCCAGGCCACCAGGTCGTAGGAACTATCGAGCAAGTTGGAGCAGGCGCAACGCGTTTTCCCAAAAGCACACGAGTCGGAATCGCTTGGCTGCACAAGGTGGACGGAACGTGCGGCTACTGTAAAAGGGGAGAAGAGAATTTGTGCGATGCGCCGCTCTTCACCGGCTACAGCGTGGATGGGGGATATGCGGAATGGGTCGTGGCGCCGCAGGATTTTGTGTATGCGATTCCCGATGGGCTCCCGGATGAACACGCAGCGCCGCTTCTTTGCGCGGGCATCATCGGATATCGCTGCCTGCGAATGGCCCAAGTGCAGCGAGGGGGCAAACTCGGGTTCTATGGATTCGGCGCGGCGGCGCATGTGGCGATCCAGGTCGCGAATTACTGGGGCGTCGACGTGTACGCCGCCACCCGCGATGAGAGGCATCAGAAACTAGCGATGGAGTTGGGAGCAAAGTGGGCGGGTGGCACCATGGATGCTCCGCCAGTCGAACTGGATGCGTCGATCGTCTTCGCGCCCGCGGGAGAGATCGTGCCGGCGGCGATGAAGGTTCTGCGAAAGGGCGGACGGCTCATCCTCGGCGGAATCCACATGAGCGATATTCCGTCTTTTCCGTATGACTTGTTGTATCAGGAGCGGATGATTCGCAGCGTGGCCAACAACACACGCCAAGACGGAGAGGAGTTTCTGAAACTTGCTGCGGCGATTCCGATCCGCACACACATCCGGGTGTATCCGCTGAGCGAAGCGAATGTCGCATTGAACGCGCTGAAGAGTGACGCCATACCGGGCGCAGCGGTGTTGCGGGTAAGGATCTGACCCCTCTTTTTGCAAATGAAATCTTCGCTATAGCAATCTATTCTGTGTTTGTATGTAGGGAAGAACAGCCGTAGCACCAGGCACGGACTCGCCCGGTATCGACATGAACGAACTGCGAGCGCGGGTAATATCCCACTCCACCGCGGCCGAGCGCCAGCGCAGCGTTACGCAGAGCGAGCGTATCGACTCCAGGAATGCGAATGTCGATGGCGTGAGCCATCATGTGCTGGCTGTTCTTTGCCACGCCGGCAGAGCGGCTACGAAGGAATTCATTGCTCCAAGGTGTGCGGTAGCCACAGATGATTTCGATCTCCGCACTTGGGTGTCCGACAGCCGCGGCTAGATCCGAAAGGATGTCAAAGACGTGGGGGTCGTAGTGCTTCACGTCGCCGGTGCGGTGGTCTCGGAGGAAATGGTCGAGTTGCGCTTCCGCTTCAGGAATATATTGATCGCCTCGACGGTACACGATGTCAATGCGTTCGCCGGTATGAGTGTGATACAGCCGGAGATGATGCTCCTGCAACGAAGAGGACTCGGCGGCGCGGCCGGAACTACTGCCAAGGATCGCGGCCAAAGCGAAGACGCCTGCTAAGGAGCAAGCTACAGCTGCATTCTTCAAGAAGGAAACCTCCAGTTATTAGTTTATGAGAGAAGCGGAGAAACGCAAAATCGAAGTTCTCCGGATAATTTGAACCGCCCGAATGTGAATTGAACTCATGAGCCGTGTGGATAAGCTGTGTCGTGTCTCAACCGCGACGTAGAAATTGCGCCGGCTTCACCGGCTTCGTGATATTCGCCATCGTCGTTAACCGCCCAAACATCATATTTCTGCTCGCCGGCGAGGATGTTACGGGCAGTCAGCATTGCGGTCATCATGGCGTGATCCTGATTGTTATACTTGTGCATGCCATTGCGTCCGACAAGGTGCAGATTGGGGCAATGGTCGCGCAGGGCAGCGCGAATCACATCGACGTTTTGTTTGTATTCGTCGTCGTAAACCGGGTAGGCCTTCGGCTGGCGAATCACGCAGCCATCCACAATATCTCCGACATCCGCAAGCCGCATCTGCTGCGATTCCTTGCTGGCCAGCGCAATCAAGTCTTCGTCGCGCGAACTCCAAAGGCCATCGCCTTCGAAGCAGAAATATTCCAGCCCGTAGCTGCAGTAATTTGGATCCGGAACCATCTCGGGTGACCAGGACTTGTAATTTTGGATGCGTCCGACTTTTACTTCAGGATCGTGAATATAGATCCAATTGTCCGGAAAGCGATTTCGCTCGCGCAGAATCAGACCAACGGTCACAAAGTCTCGGTAACGCAAGGATTCCGCCGACCGAAGAGCGGCGGTCGGAAGCCGCGGCTGAATTTGTGCAACTAATTGGCTGAGAGGCATGGAGGAAATGACGTGTTCGCCGCAATATTCCTCGATTGTGCCCTTCGCATTCTTTGCGGCGACCGTCCACAAGGCGGTCTCGGTGTCGAAGCCACAGCCAATGACGCCCCGCCCCAATAGCACCTCACCACCCAGACTGAGTACTTTGCGGGCGCAGGTCTCCCACATCATCCCCGGACCCAAACGGGGATAGCGAAACGTGTCGATCAGCGTCCTCACAACTGCCGCGCGCGCGGTCGGCGCACTTTTGCGCCGGAGCCCGTTCTTGATCGCTGACCCGAGCGACAGTCCCCTTATCCGCTGCGCGGCCCAGTCGGCGGAAATGTCCCTACAGCTCATTCCCCACACTTTTTCCGTATAGGTTTTGAAGAAAATGCGGAACAGACGACTCCCGAATTGATTCACAACCCAGTCTTCGAACGATTTCGGATTCGGGGTTGGGTGAATTCGCGCGACAAGAAACGACAAAAGGCAACGACACGATTCGGCAACGCCAAGTTTTGAAAGTGCTTCAAACGGTTTCAGAGGATACGAGTAGAATTTGCCGCCGTAGTAGATTTTGGAGGAGCGCGGACGCCGTAGCAGATCCGCTCCTAGGATTTCGGTCCAAAGTTCCTCTACCTCTTGTGATTTGGAAAAGAAACGATGGCCGCCAATATCAAAGCGATAGCCGCGGTAGTTCACCGTGCGGGAGATGCCCCCCACATAGTCGGGGTCGCTTTCGAGAACGAGGACGCGCTGGCCCGCCTTTGCCAGTTCATACCCCGCCGTGAGTCCGGCCGGGCCGGCACCCACGATGATGGCTTTTATTGGGCCGTCACTCATCACTCTAGGAGGACAGGCTTTACGTGCCTTTCAGGCCTGTGTATCCTGTAGCCGTTGCGTCTTAACTATACACCGGGCGAACATGGTGGCTGCCCGTGGCCCTGGAAATGACGACGAGGAATGCCAAAAGAATCGGAGTGCTGCTGGAGCTAGGCGTCCTTTGTCTGGTTTGGGTCGGAATCGCCGTAACGTTGCAATTCGCCAAAAACGCCCCTTCGGAACGGCTCTCGAACGAGGTTTTGCGCGTTCAGCACAATGGCGCGCATTTTGTATTTGCCGATCTGGATGGCGACCAGAAGCCTGATCTGGCGCTGGTAGAGACGCAAGGCCAAACTTCCGAGGCGACCAATTACGCCATCCGCTTGCAGTTCAGCCGCGGTATGGAATCCCTCATCGGAGTCCGCGCGCCCTTCGGGGGACTTCGGGTCGCCGCTCGCGACGTCAACGGGGACGACAGTCTTGACCTGGTGCTCACCTCGAATCTGGACACAACCTTCATTGAAGTGCTGCTGAACGATGGGCACGGCAATTTCTCCGCAGCGCCAGCGGATATCCTCGAAAAAATAGACGCCAGCGAGTTTGCACTGAATGGTCCGGCCGGCCCGCAGCTCGATCGAGCCGTAGCCGCCTTGCTTCGTTCAAGTCTGGAAGACGGTGTTGCAGCGGACGGTCGCTATGATCAAGTTTTCTCCTCCACGGCTGGTTCGCGGGTTGCCGTCGAGCCCGTACTGCACCGGCCCGTGCTTTTGCAGCTCGGCCGCTCCCCGCCTCGCAAAGTTTTCCTTTAGTTACCGTTCATTTACACGGCTGTTATACATTCTTTAGGCCTAGGCGGATATCGTCAAAGGCCATTTAGAAAGGGCAGCGCCACTGCCGCGCTGATCCTCTAAGCGGAGTAAGGACACTGGCACTGCGAGTGTCCGCGTTCACCAAATATAAAAGGATGTGAGGGTAGAGTCATGTGGCGTTTTCTCAGGGGTGTATGCCTGGCCACCGTTTTGGCGTGGGGAGTGGCATGCCAAGCGCAAGGACAAAAAGGCCTGACCTGGGACGAAGTGAAAGCGAGATTCGAAGCGAACAATCCGACGCTGAGCGCCGGGCAAATTGGGATCCAGGAATCGAAGGCCAACGAAATCTCCGCGTATCTGCGACCCAATCCGCAAATCACGGTCGGAGTAGACCAGATTGGAAACACCACCCAGCAATCTGCTTTCTCGGCTGCCACTCTAACTGCGTCGGTGAACTATCTCCATGAACGCAGGCACAAACGGGAGTTGCGCCTCGAAAGCGCTCAAAAGGCTACAGACATTGCAGTGTCCAGCCAATCCGATCTGGAAAGAAGCCTGATCTTCAACCTGCGCAGCGCGTTCGTGGGAATCCTGCAAGCCAAAGCGGTGCTGCGCGTTGCCACCGATAATTTAGAGTATTGGGATCAGGAATTAAAGATCAGCAAAGACCGCCTCGACGCGGGAGACCTCGCGCAAATCGATTATGATCGCCTGGAATTGCAACGCATTCAGTTCGAGGCGGATTTTCAGGGTGCCGAGGTCAATTTACGAACCGCCAAGATTCAACTCCTCATGCTTCTCAATGAGAAGACTCCCGTTGACCAGTTCGAGGTGCTCGGGCTGTACGAATTCAATGATCAGCTCGCGCCTCTGGATCAATTCCGGCAAATTGCCCTGGACAGTCGCCCGGATCTGAAGGCCGCTCTGCAGTCGGTGGACAAGGCAAAAACAGATCATCAGCTTGCAGTTGCCAATGGCTCAACAGATCCGACCATCAATGTCGACGTCGGCTTTCCCTCCATTTCTCAAGCCTATTTAAGCTATCAGCCACCTTTGCGAGAGTATGTCGGCGCCGGCGTGACCATCCCTTTTCGCATTTTCGACCGAAACCAGGGGGAAAAGCTGCGCACGCAGTTGGACATCGACCGCAATCAGAAGCTGCTGGACGCGGCGCAGGCCCAAGTCTTTAACGACGTTGACTCCGCGTACGCCACGGTCAACAGCAATTTGATCTTGCTCCGGCCTTACAAAGCCAGATATCTGGAACTGGCAGCCCACGTGAGAGAGACGGTTCGGTTTTCTTACGAGCATGGTGGAGCGGCGTTGATTGATTTTCTCGACGCACAAAAGGAATACCGGGACACGGAAGTGAATTATCTCAACCTCATCGGTTCTTACCTGATTGCGGCGGGGCAGCTGAATCTTGCCGTCGGACGTGAGGTCCTCCAATGAAACGCGGTTTGGCTTTGCCAATGACATTCTTGCTGATTGTGGGCATGTTCCTCGCGTCGTGCCGCAAATCCGAGGACATCGGAAATGGAGGAGCCCCTCCGCCGGCTAAGGTCGAAAAGGAACAGGACGTCAGCCTGCTAACGGTAGATCATCCCGAGCAGTTTCCATTGGTCAAGGCCACCGAATATCTTGCCGCGCCAACGCTGAGCGTCACGGGCACCGTCAATCCAGACATCAGCCGCACTGTTCCCGTAATTTCGCTTGCTTCTGGCCGCGTTGTGGACATTCGCGCGCGATTGGGTGACACAGTACAGAAAGGACAAATACTGCTTCAGGTGCAGAGCCCCGATATCGCGGGAGCGTTCTCTGACTACCGGAAGGCTCTTGCCGACGAGCTTTTGGCCAACAAGCAACTCGAGCGTTCGCAATTGCTCTACGACAAAGGCGCGATTTCGCTGGGTAATCTCCAGTTGGCGCAAGACACGGAAGACAAGGCCAAAGTCGATGTGGAGACGACCCTCGAACATCTCCGCTTGCTCGGGGTGGACAAAGATCATCCGAGCGGCGTCGTGGACATCAAGGCGCCGGTGTCGGGAGTCATCACCGACCAGCAAGTCACGAACGCGGCCGGGGTCCAGGGTCTCTCGGGCAGCAATCCCTTTACGATTTCCGATCTCTCGAGCGTCTGGATCCTGTGCGACGTTTATGAGAATGATCTCGCAAATGTTCGCGTCAGCGAGACAGCGGATATTACCCTGATGGCCTATCCAGACAAAAAATACACCGGAACGATCAGCAACATCGGACCGATCCTGGATCCCAATATTCGCACCGCCAAAGTCCGCGTCCAGGTGCCTAATCCGGCACGGCTTATGCGCGTCGGCATGTTTGTGACCGCGACTTTTCAAGGAAAGAAGAAAGTGGAGTACGCCTCCGTTCCCGCCGCGGCAATTCTGCATTTGCACGACCGCGATTGGGTGTACGTTCCCGTCGGGGGCAACAAATTCCGCCGCGTGGAAGTGAAGGCCGGCAGCCCGCTTCCTAATAAAATGCAGGAAATCCGGGATGGCGTGAAGCCCGGGCAACAGGTGGTCAGCAACGCGCTGGTAATGCAAAGCACGGTGGAGCAATAGAAACCAATGACTGACCGCCTGGCAACTAGGAACCTCCGATGATTCGCGCCGTCGTCGATTTTGCCCTCGACAACCGTTTTATCGTTCTCGCGATTACGGTGTTGCTGCTCGTCTGGGGCGCTCTTTCTTTCCACAACCTGCCCGTCGAAGCGTATCCGGACGTCGCGAACAACTACGTGCAGATCATCACGCAGTGGCCAGGCCGCGCAGCCGAAGAGGTGGAACAGCAAGTCACGATTCCCATCGAGATCCAGATGAACGGCTTGCCACATCTTGCGCACCTTCGTTCCGTGTCTCTTTTCGGACTTTCCAGCGTGATGCTGATCTTCGACGATTCTTCCGTCGACGATTGGAACCGCGAAAAAGTGCTTGAGCGCTTGTCGATGGTTACTCTGCCAACTGGGCTCACTCCGCAGATGGGAACCGATTACAGTCCGGTGGGGCAAATCTTCTGGTACACGCTGAAGAGCACCAACCCGAAGTATGACCTGATGGAATTGAAGGCCGTGGAAGACTGGGTTCTGGAAAAGCAGTTCAAATCCGTGCCGAACGTCGTGGACGTTTCCAGTTTTGGCGGAACTACACGGGAGTATCAAGTTCGTGTCGACCCAAACAAACTGATCTCCTACGGACTGAGCCTCGGACAAGCGGAGCAACAGCTGGCCGCAAATAACATTAATGCGGGCGGCAGCTTCATCGAGTCCGGTTCGCAACAGATCAACGTTCGCGCCGTGGGATTGTTCACCAGCGTGCAGGGCATCGAAGAAACCCTCCTGAAGGCGCAGAACGGAACTGCCCTTCGGGTCAAGGATATTGCCACAGTCACGCAAGGTCCGAAGATCCGCCTCGGAAAGATTGGTAAATCGATTCGGCGCAACGACGGCACAATTGTGGACGACGACGACGTGGTCGAAGGCATCGTGCTGCTGCAAAAAGGCGCCGAATCGGACAGCACGCTCGAAGCCATCCACGCAAAAGTGAAGGAACTGAACGAGCACATTCTGCCGACCGGCGTGAAGATCGTTCCGTTCCTCGATCGCAGCGATCTGGTTCATTACACAACACATACTGTTTTGCACAATTTGGGCGAAGGCGTCTTACTGGTGTCCGTCATTCTGTTTTTCTTCCTCGGAAACGTGCGCGGGGCTTTGATTGTCGCGATGACGATTCCGTTTTCGTTGCTCTTCGCCTCCATTTGCTTGGACTTAAATAAGATTCCCGCCAATCTGCTTTCCCTGGGGGCCTTGGATTTTGGCATGGTGGTGGACGGCGCGGTTGTGGTCATCGAAAATATCGTGCGTCATTTCGGTTTGCCAAGCGCGGCGCAGAAAACCCCGCTGGAGCGCGTACGCGATGCGGCTCACGAGATTCAGCGGCCGGTGTTTTATGCCATTGCCATCATCATCACGGCTTACATGCCCATCTACACGCTGCAGAGTGTGGAGGGCAAACTCTTCCGGCCAATGGCGTGGACTGTCGCTTTCGCGCTGCTCGGGGCGTTGATTTTCTCGATGACGATTGCGCCCGTTCTCGCTGGCGTGTTGTTCCGTAAGGGAGTAAAGGAATGGCACAACCCGCTCATGAATTTCCTGCGGGACCATTATCGGACTTCGCTACGCTGGGCGATCGAACACCGGCGCTTCACCTTGATCCTCGGCACGTGTGTTCCGGTGCTGGCTGTTGTGATTCTGTATAGCGGGTTGATCGGCTCCGAATTTCTACCCCATTTGGACGAAGGAGCGATTTGGGCACGGGGCACGCTCGCTCCCAGCACGGGATTAACGGAGGGAACCCGTGTGATGGATCAAGCCCGATTGATCTTCGCGTCCTTCCCGGAAGTCAAGCAGGTGGTCTCCCAAGTCGGGCGTCCGGATGATGGAACGGACACGACGGGCTTCTTCAATACGGAGTACTTTGTTGATCTTTGGCCAAAGGACCAGTGGCGTTCAGTTTTCCGTCAGGATAAGGAAGAACTGATCGCCGCGATGGACAAGGAAGTCAGCAAAATGCCCGGCGTTTTGTGGAATTTCTCGCAGCCGATCTCTGATAACGTCGAAGAGGCGGTCAGTGGCGTCAAAGGAGAACTGGCCGTCAAGATGTACGGCAGCGATCTGCCTACTCTCGAATCCAAAGCGGAAGAAATTGTAAACGTGATGCGCGGAGTGAAAGGAATCGAAGACTTGGGCTTATTCCGCGTCCTTGGCCAGCCGAACCTGAACCTCGTCATTGACCGCCAAGCGGCCGCACGCCACGGATTGAACGTAGCGGACGTGCAGGATGCGGTCGAAACCGCGATCGGTGGAAAAGCGGTGACGCAGGTTCTGCGTGGTGAGCAAGTCTTTGACCTCGTCGTGCGATACAAAGCCCCTTACCGCGACACAAAGGAGGCGATTGAAAATATCCGCATAGTGGCGCCCACGGGAGAGCGCGTAGCTTTGGCGCAAGTCACGCGGGTGGAAACGCTCGACGGTGCCTCAGAAATTTACCGTGAAGCGAATTCCAGGTACGTCGCGATCAAGTACAGCGTACGCGGCCGCGATCTCGGAAGCACGGTCGAAGAGGCCATGGCTCGCGTGAAAAATGAAGTGAAATTGCCTGAAGGTTATACCCTCGATTGGGCCGGCGAATACGAAAGCCAGAAGCGTTCCGAGCGGCGGCTCATGTTTGTGCTACCCATCACGCTTTTGATCATTTATGTCATTTTGTATACCATGTTCAGTTCTCCCAAGTGGGCATTGCTCGTGCTGGCGAATGTCGCCATGGCTCCTCTCGGCGGTTTCCTGGCTTTGCTCATCACGGGGGAACACTTCAGCGTGTCTTCCGGTGTCGGCTTTCTGGCGCTTTTCGGCGTTTCCGTGCAGACGGGGGTCATCATGGTCGAATACATCAACCACCTGCGCGCGGCGGGCAGCTCGATCGAAGATGCGGCTGTGCAGGGTGCTGTCCTGCGGCTGCGGCCCATCATGATGACTATGCTTGTGGCCATTCTCGGTTTGCTTCCGGCAGCCATGTCGCGTGGGATCGGGTCGGATTCTCAAAGGCCCTTTGCGATCGTCATCGTTGGAGGGCTTCTGGCGGCATTGCTGCTCAGCATTTACTTGCTTCCGACTTTGTATACGACCTTCGCGCGCGATAACGATCGCTTGCCAGCGCCGGATCCTGAATGGGAAGAAGCAACCTGATTAAGCCGAACGCAAAGCAGCGACTACCGATCCGCTGAGCGATTGCGTTGTCAGCGAATATACGCATGTTGGCTCTGCTCAAGGAGATTCCTGTGGATGAAGAAATCAAGAAGGCGTTGCTCGCCAAGCCCAGCAGCTACCGGCGGATTTTCGAAGTCGTGCTCGCTTCTGAGTCCGGCACGTGGGTACAGTTGTCGACCTCCGCTCGGCAGATCGGCTTGCATGAAGAATACCTGCCGGATCTGTATTTGCAATCGGAGCGTTGGGTCACGGAAGTTCTCGAAGCCGCTCCCGTGTTGGCTTGAGGGATCTTTTATTTAGCTGGTTCGTCGAACACTTCCTCCGCAATGTGGAAAGCCCCGTTCGCTGCGGGCACGCCGCAATAAATCGCCGTTTGCAGCAGGACCTCCTGAATCTCTTTGCGGGTGACGCCGCAATTCGCTGCAGCTCGCAGGTGCATGCGCAGCTCATCTGGGCGATTCAACGCCACCATCATGGCAATCGTAACCATGCCGCGGGTTTTGCGCGGGAGTCCCGGGCGCGACCAGATTTCGCCCCAGGCGTAGCGGGTAATCAGGTCTTGGAAAGGCGAAGTGAAGCTGGTTTTTGTGGCTTCCGCGCGATCGACATGCGCGTCGCCTAGCACTGCCCGCCGCACTTTCATTCCTTTTGCATGACGCCTTCGCTCGTCCATTACGAACTCCTTTAAGCCAAAAGAAAATCTAGGACCTGCTCATTAAACTGATCACGAGCCTCGACGTTGGAAAGATGAGACGCAGGAAGCTCCACATAAACAGCGCCGGGAATCGATCTTGTCAGAACCTGCGAGGCTGCCGGTGTTGCCGCAGGGTCATGCGTCCCGGTGAGCACCAGCGTAGGCGAGTGGATGTCTTTCAAAATATTCCGGTGATCTGTGTCGCGCACCGCTGCGCAAGCGGCTATGTATCCGTCCGGGTTTGCACGCTCGAGCATGGAAAGCACCGCCTGGGTTTCGGTGGGATGTGCGGAACGGAAATTCGGCGTGAGCCAACGATCGAGCACGGAGCTGACGACGGCTTTCATCCCGCCGCTTCGTACGCTCTGCATTCGCTTGTTCCACATGTCCTCGTCGCCGAACTTCGACGCGGTGTTCGAAAGCGCAAACTTGTGAAAGCGGTTCGCGGTGTTCGCGCCGAGGAACATCCCGACCATACCGCCCATGGACAAGCCGCAGAAATGGACGCGGTCGAGTCGCAAGAAATCCATCAGTTGGATAAGGTCCCAGCTTAGCTGGGCTATCGTGTACGGGCCTGGTGTGACGGTGGATCGGCCGTGCCCGCGAACGTCGTAACGAAGAACACGAAAATGGTGCGAAAAAGATTCGAGTTGACCGTCCCACATGCGCACATTCGTGCCGAGGCCATTCGAAAACACCATCACGGGTGAACTCTCAGCGCCCATCCATTCGTAATACATCTTCAAGTCAGGCAAATTGGCAAACGGCATCGCAGATTCCTTGCGTTGTTGGTTTAACGATGAAGTTCATTCGCCTGGGCAATGATCCGATCCAGAAATTCCTCGGAGCTTCCCAGGTAATTCTTTGCGTCAAACAAACTGTCCAGATCGGACGACGAAAAATACCCTTGCAAACTGGGATCGTCGCGCAAAACCTCTTTCAAATGACGGCCCTCTTCCAGACATCTCTTGCAGGCGGCTTCAAGCAATTCATGCGCCGGCATCTTTCCCACACGATCCGCGATGGTCGTGCTCACCGCTTCCGCAAAAATCAGCCCATTTGTGGATTCCAGGTTTTGGCGCATTCGTTTCGTGTCCACCTCGAGATGCGGCAGCATCAGGGTCAAGTGGTGCAACGCGCCGCCGCTCAAGCGCACAATTTCTGGAAGTGTCTCCCACTCCGAATGCCAGCCGCCAAGTCCGCGCTGCTGCTCCTGAGGCATCGCGGAAAGCACGGTGCTCACCAGCCCGGGAACGCGCGTCGATGCCGCCAGCACGATAGCGCAGGTTACGGGATTTCGCTTGTGCGGCATCGTCGAAGATCCGCCGCGGCCCTTCCCGGCTGGTTCAATTAACTCACCGACCTCCGTCTGTGCATGCAGCGAAATGTCTCGGGCCATTTTGCCAAGCGTCCCGGAGAGCAGACCGAAAAACGCTGCGATCTCCGCCATGCGATCGCGGTGCGTGTGCCACGGTGCGTCCGGTAGAGTTAGTTGAAGCTCGCCCGCAAGTGCTCTGGCCACTTTGGGGCCATCTCCGCGCAAGGCTGCGAGTGTGCCCGCGGCGCCGCCAAATTGCAGAGACAAGATCCGCGGGCGAATCTCCGCCAAACGGTGGCGGTGGCGCAGAAGGGCGTCGAGCCAACCCGCCACGACAAATCCAAATGTCGTCGGTAGAGCGTGCTGCATCCATGTGCGCGCAACGACCAGGGTTGTTCGGTGCGCGCTTGAGAGGGTCGCCAAAGTTTCAGAGAGCCGCGCTAAATCGCTCTCCACCAACGCCAGCGCGTCGCGCAATTGAAGAAAGAGACCGGTGTCGATGGCGTCCTGGCTGGTGGCACCCCAGTGGACGTAGCGTGCCGCATGCTGGTCTCGACGCGAAACAGCTTCGGTCAGCATTTTTATGAGCGGAATAGCAATGTTTCCGGCGTGCGCGGCTCCTCTCGCGATCGCCGATACATCAAAAGTTTCCGTGGCACAGACCTCGGCAACCTTCTGAGCCGCGCCTTGTGGAATTACGCCGGTGTGGGCCTCCGCGACGGCCAGCGCGGCTTCAAACCGGAGAATGCTCTTCACGCACGACTCGGCGGAGAAAATCTGTTCTAGCGCGCTGTAGGAGAAGAGTTCGTCGTAGAGGGTCATAGGATCGAATAGTTCCGCCCGTCAACAATCAAAGAAAACCGTTTCTTGATCGCCTTGCAAGTGTACATCCCACACGAGCATGGCTTCTCCGGTATCCGCGGGGCGCGCGATTATAGTGTGGCGCCGCGACGCCGGAACTCGCGCCAGCACAGCGTCCGATTCGTTCGCCGGATCACTGGGAAAATACATTCGCGTGATCAGTCGCCGCAGCAACCCGCGCATGAAAATAGAAATCACCAGGTGTGGCGCCTGGGGCGTGTCGTTCGGATCGCTGCTGCCACCTGGTTTTAGAGTGGTGAACCGAAATTTGCCTTCATGGTCCACCGCCACCCGGCCAAATCCGAGGCTTTGATTCGCGCCGGGCAACTCAGGCGCATCCTCCGGATGCGAGTATCGTCCATTGGCATCGGCTTGCCAGATTTCAAGGACGGCATCCGGCACAGGTTGATTGGCGCCGTCGATTACCCGCCCACAAATCGTCACATGCGTTCCCGCAGAGGCGCCGCCGGTCAAGTCTGTTGTTTCCAACCAGGAAAAGCCGATGCTGAAGAAAGGACCGACAGTCTGCGAAGGCGTGGTGCGGCCGCTCATCTAGCGCTCCATCGGCGTGGCGTTGCGTCCGCGCAAGATAATATCGAATCGGAAGCCTAAAGCAACTTCTGAAACCGTCGTGGCCCAATCGAAGTTCGCTATCAAACTATTCCGAGCGGGCTGATCCGCCACGCTATTGAAAATAGGATCGTGACCCAGTAACGGATCACCGGGAAAATACATTTGCGTGACCAGCCGTGTGGCGAAAGCGGGCCCGAACAGAGAAAAATGAATATGCTGTGGCCGCCACGCATTCGGATGATTCTTCCAAGGGTAGGCGCCCGGTCGAATTGTGAGGAAGCGGTAGAACCCGTATTCGTCCGTAAAGGTTTGACCGACACCGATAAAGTTAGGGTCGAGGGGGGCGTCATGTTGATCCCACTTGTGCAGATAGCGTCCTGCCGCGTTGGCCTGCCAGATCTCGATCAGCGATTCACGAATCGGCCGGCCATCCTCGTCACGGACTTGCCCGCTGACGAAGATGCGTTCGCCGAGTGGTTTGCCGTTGCCCTGGCGCGTGAGGTCGAACGCGTCCACAGCCGCGATATCTTTCCGAAAAATCGGCCCTGTGATTTCCGAAAGAGTATCAGGAAGAGAGACCAGTGGCTGTGTGGGAGCACGCTTTAACGATGAAACATAAGGCGGGTGGAGATATTCCGGTTGCGTGCCTGGCGCCGCTTTTCGATAGCCTCGCAATCGCTGCACGGTTGCACCCGGTTAGACGCGTTCCAGAATTAGGGAGATGCCCTGACCCACTCCGATGCACATGGTACACAGAGCGTAGCGGCCGTTCGTGCGCTTCAGCTGGTAAACCGCGGTTGTTGCAAGGCGCGCACCGCTGGCGCCCAGGGGATGCCCGATGGCGATTGCGCCACCATTCGGGTTTACGTGCGCTGCATCATCCGGCAATCCCAGTTCGCGCAGAACCGCCAGTGCCTGCGCCGCGAATGCCTCGTTCAACTCGACCACATCCATCTGCCCGATCGTCATTCCCGTTTTCGCCAAAACCTTTCGGCTTGCCGGCACCGGCCCCATGCCCATCATGCGCGGAGCCACGCCTGCAGTGGCCGCCGCAACGACACGCGCTCGCGGTGTGAGTCCGTATTTCTTGACAGCCGTATCCGAAGCCAGCAGCAGAGCACAAGCGCCATCATTCACGCCAGAAGCATTGCCCGCGGTGACCGTACCCTCAGGCCTCACAATACCTTTTAGTTTCCCGAGACCTTCCAGAGTGGAGTCCGGCCTCGGCGGTTCGTCCACGGTGACGAGGACAGCCTCGCTTCTCTTTTGAGGAATGCTGACGGCAACAATCTCTTCGGCCAACCGTCCGGCTTTCATTGCCGCTGCGGCGCGCTGCTGGCTGCGGAGCGCGAAGGCATCCTGATCGGCGCGCGACACTTTATATTCCTCGGCGACGATTTCAGCCGTTTCCGGCATTGAGTCGCTTCCATACTTTGCTTTCATCAGAGGATTCACAAAACGCCATCCGATAGTCGTGTCTTCGATCTTCATGCTCCGCGAAAAAGAGGCGTCTGCTTTGCCCATCACGAAGGGCGCGCGAGACATGCTTTCCACGCCGCCGGCGATCACCAGATCGATCTCGCCGCTTTTGATGCCGCGCGCGGCGACAGCAAGAGCATCCAGGCTGGAGCCGCACAGCCGGTTCACCGTGCTGCCCGAGATTTCTTTCGGCAAGCTCGCGAGCAAAAGGGCCATTCGCCCCACATTCCGATTGTCTTCACCGGCCTGATTGGCGCAGCCGTAAATGACATCATCGAGAGCGTTCCAATCGACGCCAGGGTTTCGTTCGACCAGAGCCTTTATGGGAATCGCCGCAAGATCGTCGGTTCTTACGCCGGAAAGCGTGCCCGCATAGCGGCCAAAGGGCGTACGGATGGCATCACAAACATAGGCATTGGTCATGGCTCAGGAATTGTTCCTTGTTTAGTCTACCGTAAACGCACCGGTGAAAACCAAATGCCATGCAATGATCAGCGGTCTACGATAAACTCGCCGGTGGCGGTATTGGTCGGCCTGTTTACCTGCGACTATGCTCATCCATCGAAAAGAAATACAGATTGAATGGGGCGATTGCGATCCTTTCGGGATTGTCTTTTTTCCCCGCTATTTCGAATACTTCGACGCCTGTACGAACGCGCTCTTTCACCGCGCCCTGGGGATGAAGAAAGCAGAGATGCTGCGCCACTACAAAATTGCAGGTATTCCGCTCGTGCGGGCCAGCTGCAACTTTTTGGCGCCTTCCTCGTTTGGCGACGTCGTTCACGTCGACTCCTGCGTCACCGAGTGGGGGAAGAGCAGCTTTTCCTTGAGTCACAAACTCTTTCGCGGAGCCACTCTGGCGGTGGAAGGAATCGAGAAGCGCGTGTGGACGGTGCGCCTGCCTGGCGAACCTCCCGAAGTGAAAGGCCAGGCCATCCCCAAGGAAGTCATCGAGAAGTTTACTTAGTCTAGGCCTTTTATTCGACCTCAATGGCGAAACTTCGCACACAAGTTGGAATCATCGGTGCCGGGCCCGCCGGGTTGACACTTGCCCACCTGCTGCATTTGCAAGGAATCGAGTCCGTGGTTCTTGAACGGCAGCCGCGCGAATATGTCGAAACGCGTGTGCGCGCCGGAGTGCTCGAACAAGGCACGGTAGACATTTTGTGCGGGTCCGGAGTGGGAGAGCGCCTGAAACGAGAAGGTCTGCAGCATGAAGGTGTCGAACTGCGCTTCGACGGAAAAGGCCATCGCATCGATTTTCGAGAACTGGTCGGCAAATCCATCACGGTTTATGCACAACAGGAAGTCGTCAAGGATTTGATCGGCGCGCGCCTAGGTTACGGCGCGCCTCTCCATTTTGAAGCGGAGGCCATGCGCATCGAAGAGTACGACACGAATCCAAGAATCCACTATCAGCATGGCGGCGACAGCCAGGAGATCTCCTGCGATTTCATCGCCGGATGCGACGGGTTCCACGGCATCTGCCGGCCTGCGATACCTGAAGGCCAACTGCTGATCCACGAACGGCACTACCCGTTTGGCTGGCTAGGAATTCTTGCTCGTGTGCGGCCTGCGTCCCACGAGCTAGTCTATAACTATCACGAACGTGGGTTTGCGTTGCTCAGCATGCGGTCGCCGGAGGTTTCGCGGCTCTACCTGCAGTGTGCGCCGGATGAGCATATCAATCTCTGGCCGGATGACCGGATTTGGGTGGAGTTGCGCACGCGCATGGCGACCCGAGACGGGTTTGTGCTCAACGACGGCCCTATTTTCCAGAAGGGAATTACGCCTATGCGAGCCTTCGTCGCTGCGCCGATGCAGTTTGGAAAACTGTTCTTATTGGGTGACGCCGCCCACATAGTTCCGCCGACCGGAGCCAAAGGATTGAATCTTGCCGTGGCGGACGTGCGCGTTCTGACGCGTGGTCTCGTGGAATTCTATAGACGCGGGAACCGCGAGCACCTGGCGCAATTTTCTGAGCGCTGTTTGCGCCGCGTTTGGAAGTGCCAGCGATTCTCCGGGTGGATGACTTCCATGCTGCACCGGTTTCCTCACGAGGACAGTTTTTCGCACCAGATTCGTCTTGCGGAACTGGATTATGTGACCGGCTCCCGAGCCGCTTCAACTACGCTAGCTGAAAACTATGTGGGTTTGCCCTTCGATACCCCCGGACTGTTCTGATCCCAGGTTCGCTCCGCCTCCATGTGGCCGCACAGCGTGTATACTCGAAGGCATTCAGCGATACCGCCGCCCGGGTCAGGTTCAAAGGGGAGAATTCAATGAAGGGATTTTTTTATCTTGCTTTTTTTCTGTTGGTGTTGGGAGTAAGCGCTGCCGCGGCTCAAGAGGTCACCTATAATTTCGATCAGGACACCGATTTCGCTCACTTCAAAACCTATAAATGGGTCAGTATCAAAAACGCGCAACAGGTGGATGATCTTACAGCGCGGCAAATTACCGCTACGCTCGACGCGGCTTTGGCAAAAAGGGGCCTTACCAAAACCGATGCGGACAACGCGGATTTGTATATCGGCTACCAGACCGCAATTGGCACCCAAAAGCAATGGAATGCCTACAGCACTGGTTGGGGAGCGGGGCCGCGTTGGGGCGGCGGCATGGGTATGGGTACCGCCACCTCCACGACCATTCGTGTCGGGCAGCTCGATCTCGATATGTACGACTCCGCGAACAAGAGATTGGTATGGAGAGGCACGGTTTCGAAGACCCTCGATCCCACCGCCAAGCCCGAGAAGCGGCAGAAGAACCTCGAAAAGGCCGTCGAGAAAATGCTTAAGAACTATCCACCAAAGAAGAAATAGTCATCGTGCGCGTGCGCGTTGACGGCTTCGCTCGAGGGAGACACTTTCAAGCGTTTACCGCTTGACCGGGCAGGTTCAGCAGGATAAGGTTGCCGCGAGTTAAATCATACCCAACCTGTGAAAACGGATCACCGACGTAGAGAAGATTCATCGAGGATTTTCGTGCGCACTGGCTGCATGGCGCTCTTGCTGCCCTTCCTGTTTTGTGCGGTCCCCGCGAAAGCGCAACAACTCTTTCGAGCGGCGGAGGCGCCGGTTTCCAGCAGCAATCCTGGCACCGCTAAAAGCGTCAACTGCCGCATTGTTTACCTCGGTTTCGTCGGCGCATTGGAACCTCCCAATAACCGGCATTCCGGTGTGGTGCAGATCCGCGAAACATTGCAAGGAAGAGAATATTCGGATGTTTGTGCCAACTCGTTTTCGCCTTACGCGTGGACGGAAGGCCGGAGTTGGCTGCTGAAACATTTTCCTTCCCACCCGGGGGGATTGACGCCCGAAGAGCTGCAACATTCGCCGAAAGTCATACTCATCGGTCACAGCATGGGTGGATGGGCGATGGTGAGCGTGGCTCGTGAACTGCGCAGCCGCGACATCCCCGTGGAGCTAACGATCCAGGTGGATAGCGTAGGAATTACGGACTACACCATACCGAAGAATGTAAGATCCGCAGCAATCTTCCACGCCCACGACTTCTTGATGTTCATGACCACAAAGCATTTCAGGCGCGAGGATCCGGCTCACACGAAACTCGTGGCAGACGTGAATGTGGCTGGGGCCGGCCACGAGTCCATAACGCGGGACCCGAGGATCCGCGAACTGGTGATGGAAACGGTGGATAGCTTACGAGCGGCATCGGCAAACACGCCAACGCTTAGCTTGGGGCAAACTTCTACGCCAGACGCGCACGGCACAGATTAGAAAAGTCTGCGCGCAATTTCCAAATACAAAAACAAGGAAAAGCCGCGTCACCCTTAGGATTCGTTTGACCGTACAAGGGCGCAGCGGTGCGGCGCGCGTCCTAAAAGGTGCTACCAACCCTGCCGGTATTGGCGGCTGAGGTATTGATTGGCGTCGGGCACGTTGGATATCCGCATGTTGGCGCCGTCATAAAGGATCTTCTTGCCCGCGCGCAGCGCCACCACGCCGAGAAGCATCACTTCCGTGAGCTTCGCCGAATATTCAAATGGCGAATCGGTTTGCCCTTTGCCCTTGGCGGCATCCACCCAGTTCAGTTCGTGCGCTTCCTCGGGAATCCTGGCCAATTTTTCGGGTGGCTTGCCGACGGAATTCTGCAGCGATTGAGGCAGCAGGCGCGGGTTCGCTCCGTAAGTGCTGTGCATCAATTTGCCCTTGCTGCCGACAAGGATCGCACCACCTTCCTTAATCAATTCCTCATCGCCCAGTTCTTCCGGTTTGTGCGGCATCAGCCCGCCGTCATACCAGGTGAGTTTCACCGGCGGCATGGAGCCGCGCGCCGGGAATTCGTAGAAGATGACTTCGGCGCTCGGATAAGACGCACCGTTGAAAGGAGTGGAAACCGTCTCGACGGACGTGGGCAATCCAAGGTTCAGCGCCCACATGGAAACATCGAGCAGGTGCGCGCCCATATCGCCGATCGCGCCGCAGCCCCAATCCGTCCAGCCACGCCAGTTAAACGGGTGATAGATCGGATGGTAGGGAACCTGCGGCCCGACGCCGAGGAAAAGGTCCCAGGAAAGTGTTTCTGGAACGGGATAATTTCCCGCCATCGCAGCTGCCAGCCGCTCATCGACGCCCGCCTGATCCCACTTCACCGTATCCAGAGGTTCGACGGCAGCCTTCGGACGTGGCACGCCCTGAGGCCAAAAACCGACGGGCCGATCGGTCCACACGTGGATCTCGCGCACTTCCCCAATCGCGCCGGACCAGACGTACTCAACTGCTGTTCGCGTATCATCGAGCGAACGCCCTTGATTGCCCATCTGCGTGGCGAGCTTGGTTTCTGCCGCGCGTTTGGCAAGCTGCCGCGCTTCATCCACCGACCAGCACAACGGTTTCTGAACATAGACGTGTTTCTTCATGTCCATGCACGCCAGAGCTATCGGCGCGTGCATATGGTCCGGCGTGGCGATCACCACCGCATCGATGTCCTTTTGTTGGTCGAGCATCTTCCGGTAGTCCGAATAGCGCTTGGCCTTCGGAATCAAATCGTTTTTCAAATGAAGAATGCTGGCGAGCCGGGCCTTCGCCTTTTCGGGATCGACTTTCGGAGCGGGCTTGCCATTGGCGGGCGTGGCATCCGGATGATCGATGTGCGCTTGCAGGTTCGCGACGTCCGTATCCAGCCGCGACAGATTCTTGTCCGTATATCCCCAGTCGACGTCACAAAGGGCAACAATGTTCTGGCTCGCAAGGTTGATGAGATTGCTCCGGCCCATCCCGCCAACGCCGACGCAGGCGATGTTTAGCATGTCGCTCGGTGGTGTATAGCCTTTTCCGAGCACATGCCTCGGAACAATCGAAACGGCTGCGCCGGCTACCGCAGTATCGCGAATAAACCTACGGCGGGAAACTTCGTCTTTCAGACTCATTCGGGCATTCCTCCATTGACACGACATTATGACGCGACAAAAACATTATTGCGAGGATTTGACTGCCAAACCTCACCGGGCATTTCGGGGGCTAAGGACGAGTTGCTGATATTGCCGGAAACTTCGGACAAGAACTTGGACCTCCACTTGCACAGATGGGGAGACACTATCCGGTTTGATTAGGAAGGTCAATGGGAGCAGGAATGGGCGTTAGCTAAGGCGAAAACCGAATGAAGAGCGGCGCCAAATTGGAAATGTCTTCCGGCATGAACAGACAGCGATCGGAAGGCCTTGTCAACGAACCCTGCAAGATGGGATCTAAGAAACTGAAGGTATGGAGCGCCGGATGTTCGACAGATGAACAACCCTACACGCTGTCCATGTTCCTGCTCGAGGAGAAGGGGAAGCCGCTGAAGGATTGCACGTTCGAAATTCAGGCGGCGGCAGAATGCCGCGCGGAAGGCACGGCGCTACAATGTGTGGGTCTCGGGGAGGAGATGCGACATGAAGAGAGTGTTGGCGAAGGCGGTTTGTTTGTGGATTTTGTGTGGGGCGGCGGCGTATGGGCAGAAGGCGCCCGAGGGGATTTGGCAAGGGTACGACGGGGAGTGGAAACATGTGTCGCAGCAATTGGTGGCGTTGGCGGAGGCGACTCCGGCGGAGAAGTTCGCGTGGCGTCCAGCGCCGGAAGTACGCTCGACGAGTGAAGTGTACATGCACATTGCGGAAGCGAATTTTTATTTGCTGAGCGTAACAGGGCCGAAGATGCCCGCGGACTGGAAAGAAAGTATGGACAACAGCGTCACTTCAAAGGCGGAAGTGATTGCTTGGCTGAAGCGGTCGTTAGAGGCGGTGAGAGTGGCGCATCGGGAGGAGACTCCGGGGGATCTGAAGAGGACGGTGCACATTGCCGATCGCAATACCACGGTGGATGGCATGTATTTGCGGATCCTGGTGCATGACAACGAGCATATGGGGCAGTTGGTGGCGTATGCGAGGATGACCGGGGTGGTGCCGCCGTGGACCAAGGAGTAAGGAAAAATCGAAATTGGCAATTGGAAAATAGAAATTAGAAAATCGGAGTCCTCAGGGGCTGAAGCCCGGTTTGTTCGCATTCATTATGTCGGACCGTTCGAAGATCAGGGCAAACTCCAGGCTTGCGTCAGGACACGACTGCAGTCGTGCCGCAAAATCAGAGCCGCATGTGCCCTATGGAATTTTGGGCACTAGGGGGGTGCGCGGAAGGGCAGGAGGTGCGGTTGTGGGTTACGCTGGAAGTCCAGCCACGTAATGGGGAGGTAATTTCCGCGAATGGCTTTTTTGCGCATCACAGGGGGCGATATGAGGAAAAATTTAGGGCTTCTTGCAAGCATGCTTGGTATTGCCGCGATTTGTGTGTCGATGGGGGTTTCGGGCGTTGTCGGTCGGGACAATAAGGTGATGGGGGAAGTGAAGTTTCACGGGGCGTCGAAGGTGGAGCGGGACGCGGGAGTTTGGGTGGACGGCGAGTACTTGGGGTATGTGAAAGAATTGAAGGGTGACAAGAAGGTGTTGTTGATGCCGGGGAAGCACACGATCACGGTGAGGTCGGCGGGATATACGGATTTTGTGCAGGACGTGGTGGTTGAGCCGGGGATGCAGCAGGAGGTGCGAGTGAAGTTGAACCTGGCTCCGGGTGCGGCGGTACCGACGGTGACGTCGATGCTGAAGATTACGGTGCAGCCGCCGCGGGCTGCGGTGTTTTTGGATGATAAGTATGTGGGGCACACGGGGGAGCTTGGCGGGAGCGTGCATGCGCTGCTGGTGACCCCTGGGAAGCATCGCGTGAAGATCGAACTGGCGGGGTACCGGACGTTTGAGACGGAAGTGAATCTGATTGCCGGGCAGAAGTCGGAAGTGAAGACGGAACTGGTGAAGGGAAGTATTGAACAGGCCGGGTCGGAGATTAAGAAAGCGGAGTAGGGCCGAAAGTTAGAAAATGGAAATTTGAAAATGGGAAGCGTTGGGCGCTGGGCTCCCGCCGAGCGCCCAACGCCTATTTTGAGGAGTTGTTCCTATCGGACCTGAAGGTCCGACCCCTTAAGCGGAAAAGAGCAAGGGTAACCCAAGAACCGGCACGCAACACCGGCGTGTGGGGCACCCGAGCCGGGGAAGGCGCGACAAGACGCTGCGGTTGAGAACTTCCGTCGCGTCCGCGGCGCGCGAAGCGGCCCCGCAGACAGGTGCTCCTCAGGATGACAGCCGTTTCGCTCGCGCGTCGTCTACAACGTGTTGCGTACAAAAGGAAGCGCGTTGCATGAAAAAGAACAAGGGCGCTTCGTGGAATGAAGCGCCCGGGAAAAAGTTGAGGTGAGGAGTGAAAGCCGCAGGGTTCGCGGACTCGCCCTGCGATACAGTCCGCTCGATCCAGTTAGCGCATGCCGGTTGGGGCGGCGCTAGCGGACTTGGCGTTTGGGTCCAGGCTCAGGAGGCCTTCGGTTGCGGAGACGGCGACGATCGAGCCGTCGTGGCGTGTCCAGATGGCCGGGAAGTAGCTCTGCGAGAGCGGATCATCCAGCTTCTGCCAGGACTTTCCGTTGTCGAAGGAAGCGACGAGGCCGTGCTTCTGGAGAGCTGCAACCAATGCGGTGCCGTTGCCGGCGACGGATTGAAAGGACAGTTCGCGAACATCGGCGCGATTCCAGGTCTTGCCACCATCGTGAGAGCCGTAGAGGCCCATGTTCGTGGTAATAAAGAGTTCGGAGTCGTCGATGCGGTGAATGCGCAGGTTGCCGGCAGAAGCGAAGTTGAGTTCCTGAGCATCCCAGGTTTCGCCCTTGTTCGAAGAGAACAGCAGGTTGTGCTCAACAATCGCCCACACCGAGTTGCCGTCGGCGGAAACTTCGACGGACTGCGCGAGCTTGTGAGCGAGGGGATCCTTGCCGTCGGACTTCCAGGTTTTGCCCGAATCGGTAGAGATCAGCAGGCCACCGGTGGTGGCGGCGTACCAAGAGTCGTTGCCGAAGGCCATGTCGTTGACGAGGAAAGCGGAGAGCACCGGAACCGGCTTCTTGGCGACGGGAGCTTTTGCTGCCGCTGCGCTCTTCTTGCCCTTGGTGCTGGCCGTCTTCGTTGCGGGTGTAGCTGGATCGGGAACGTAGAGACCGGCGCGGGTCCACTTCTTCGTGGATTCGTCATACTGCGACCAGCCGCCCTTGATGAGCGAGGCCCACCAGCCGTTCGGGGTGGCGTAGACGTGACGGACTTCGGTGCGCTTCAGGCCAGCACCGAGCGTGGTCCAGGAGTTGCCGGCGTCGTTGGTGGCGATGAAGGCGTCGTTGTCGAAAGTAAGCACGACGAGCGCGCGGCCCGGATGCTCGCGGTCAACCGCGACGTCGGAGATGTGCATGTGGTGGAAGCCGACGTTGGCGGAGGTAAAAGATTCGCCGCCGTTGTCGCTGATCTGCACACCTTCGCGCTCGGTGCCGATGATCAGCTTCTGCGGATTCTTCTTGTCGATGATCATCGCGTTGATGATCCAGTCGCCAGGAGTCACGCGGCGGAAATCTTTTTCGTTGACGGTCTTCCAGAGGCCGCTGGTTGTGCCGGCGTAGAGAATGTCAGCGTTCGTGGGATCCATGCGAATGAGCTGCGTGCGGCGGAAAACGTTGGGAATGCTCTTGTACTTCACCCATTCGGTGCCGGCGTTGAGGCTGTGATAAATGCCGGAGCAGGCGACTGCATGGACGTTTTCGGAGTTGTTGGGATCGACGATGATGTTCATAACGTCGGAATCATCGATCATGCCCTTGACGACGGGGAACCAATTCTTGCCGCCATCGGAGGTCTTCCAGGGCAAGTGATAGGTTCCGGCGTAAATCACGTTGTTGTCTTTCGGGTCGAAGGCAACGGAGTCAAAACGGTTGAGGTCCGGGTGATTGTCCGGAGTGATTTTCACCCAGCTTGCGCCTTCGTCCTCGGAGCGGTAGACGCCCGTAAGAGAGCCAGCGAGGAGGAGCTTCGGGTTGGTTGGCGATTGCGCGAGGGCGCGAACCGTTTCGTGAGCAAGGCCGACGATGTTCCAGCTACGGCCGCCATCGTCGCTGCGATAGACGCCGCCGCCGCCGGAATAGAGCGTCCAGCTGCTGGCGTACAGGCGATTCGAATCGCGCGGGTCGATGATGATGTGCGTGATGATATCGTCCTGGCCCGAGCCGATACGGCTGATCATCTGCCAATGCTGGCCTTCGTCGGTCGAGGTGAATACATGACCGTCGGAGCTTCCCAGAAACAGCGTGCTGGCATTGTTGGGGTCAGCGGCCAGGGAAATGACCGTACCCCCTGGGGGGCCCGCCTGGCGCCAGACCTGTGCTTGAACGGAACCCGGGTAAATGGCGGCGATGGCCGCGACTCCCAAACTAAGAAATAGTCGTTTCATAAGTATGCGATTCTCCCCTAAGGGCGGCTAGGCCCACAAGAAGGAAGTGTACGGAAGAAGAATAAAGAACGGTGCTGGCCAATGGTCCAGAATGGGTGCAAGGAGGTTCCGTACTAGTACCAATCTGGCGGAACTGGATACACATCAATATAATGGCAACTTCTTTCCCATATCGGTGTTTTACCGTTAGGAGGCTCAGTCCAGCGTACTTGCGGTGGGCTTCCCGGGCTCGCATCATGGAGTTGGGCTCTTCAGGGGAAATCTTATGAGCGACATTTTCAGACGTTCCAAAGTGAGCACGGTGATTACCGCAGTGGCCGCTTTGTTGTTTCTCACTGGACCGTCGCTTCCTGCGCAAGGCCCGCCACAGGACCAGCCGCAACGAGCAGAGCAGCCGGAGACTGTGGACCAAGGGCAGATGCAAAATGATCCGAATGCCACAAACATGCCTGCGGTCGATGACAACATTACCAGCGACGAATCACAGAATCCTCCCTCGCGCGTAGCGCGGATCAGCCTCACGGATGGATCGGTTTCATTGCAGCCCGGTGGCACGGGTGACTGGGGCACGGCCCAGAGAAACCGGCCAGTTACGATTGGCGACAAGATTTGGGTGGACAAGGATTCCCGCGCGGAGCTACAGGCGGGACAAATTGCAATTCATTTGGGGAGCATGACCGCTCTCTCTTTCCTTAATCTGGATCAGAACGTGACGCAAATTCGGATGCCGGAAGGAAAAATCAATTTCCGAGTTCGCGAAATCCGCCAAGGGGAAAACTACGAAGTCGATACACCGAATCTGGCATTCACGGTGAAGGAAGCCGGCGCTTTCCGGATCGATGTGAATGAGAACGGCGATTTCACGAGCGTGACGGCGGTTCGCGGGGCGGGCGAGATTGCTGCGTCGGGGCAGGTTTATCCGGTGAAGGCCGGCGAGCGAGTCGATGTTACGGGCGTCGACGGCAACGTGAAGGTTTCCACTGGTCCCGGGGCTGGCCCGGATCCTTTGGATCAGTGGGCGCAGCAGCGCGATTTGGGCGAGGACAATTCTGCCTCGTCGAAATATGTAAATCGCGACACGGTTGGCTATAGCGACCTCGACGATTACGGCACCTGGAAACAGGACGACACGTATGGCAACGTATGGGTGCCGAACAACGTCGGACCTGACTGGGCCCCTTATAGCAACGGCAACTGGGCGTATGTAGCCCCTTGGGGCTGGAGCTGGGTTGGCTATGAACCTTGGGGATTCGCGCCGTATCACTATGGCCGGTGGGTATATGGCGGCGGCTATTGGGGCTGGGCACCTGGACCGATCTACGCCTATCCTTTCTATGGGCCGGCGTTTGTTGGCTGGCTGGGCGGGTTTGGATTTGGATTTGGATTCGGCTTTGGTTGGTTCCCGCTTGGTTGGGGTGAGCCGTTCCATCCGTGGTATCACTGCGGATGGGGCTACTACCGCGGCATCAACGTACACAATGCTTACTTCCACAACTTCAACGGCAGGCCGGGCGGCTACCGCGGCTTCAACTACGCCTATGCGCATAATACGCACGCGGTGACTACGGCTTCGCACAACGCGTTTGTGAATGGACAAGCGATTAACCGAGGCGCTCAGCATTTGACGGAAGCTTCCTTGCGAGGCGCTCAAGTGACGAACGGCATGCACGCGTCACCGACGCATGCCAGCTCGCTCGGCGCAGCGAACATGGGCTCTCACGTGGCGACTCCGTCGAGAAGTGTGGAGAATCGCAGCGTGATGGCACGCAGCACGCCGGCAGCAGGCGCTTCGCATTCGCCGGTTCACACCATGAGTTCGTCGGTGTATGCGTCGCGCGGGGCGAGCTCCACTTATGCACATTCGATGAGCACTTCCGGCGGTTTGAGCAGCAGCCGTCAGTCTGAACTGTCAGGCAGCCGGCCGCCGTATGCGACGCAGCCTAGCGCGCGCGGCGGAACGAGCACAACCAACTCTACGCGCTCCTGGAGCGCGCAAGGCCGCACGACGGATTCGGGCCGCGCACCACAAGGGTTCGGCTCTGAGCGGCCGAACAGCACCATCGGCGGCGCGCGCAGCATGTCCACGAACCGTCCACCTTGGGCGGGCAGCGGCAACTCTGGCGCGGGCCAGCACTACTCCACAAATCGGCCACCGGCGTCGTACAACGGCGGACGTTCTTACAACCCACCGTCTTACAACGGCAATCGAGGCTACTCTGCACCGCGCTCTTACAGCTCCGCGCCACGGTCTTATTCGGCACCGCGGGGTTCGAGTGGCGGCGGGTACCACGGTAGCTCTGGGGGCGGATTCCATGGTGGCGGCGGCGGAGGTGGATCCCACGGTGGTGGAGGTGGCGGCCACGGCGGTGGTGGCGGTGGCCATCACTAATCCACTAATCTACATTTGTGATTGACCCCGGGTCCGCTTCAATTCCGCAGAAGCGGGCCCTTTTTTTTTGCCGTGCCTCTTTCGTGACGGACATTTACGATTCCACAACTGTTTTGCTTTCGGCGTGTTAAAGATAGAGAAGCCGGGCTTTTGAGGTTAAGTTCCCCATTCCAGCCGGGAGCGTGCGATTTGCGGAAGGCATTTCGGCCTGGCAGCACGGACCCTTCACCCGTCCTTGCGCTCGCTTTTCCCAGATTGCAGCATCGACGCGGTCAAGGCATTCAGGAGAGATGAATGCAAATGAAAACACGTCTACCACACAGACTGATTCTGTTCAGCGCGCTTGTGGCGCTGATCGTACTGGTTCCTCACCGGGCGCTTGCTGACGGGGATGATCCACCTTCTCGCGTTGCGCGCCTTAGTTTGACCGAAGGGCAAGTGTCGTTCAGCCCCGCGGGAACAGACGATTGGGTTACGGGGGAACTCAATCGTCCAATCACAACGGGCGACAAACTTTGGACAGATCAGAACAGCCGGGCAGAGCTTCACGTTGGTTCCGCCTCCATTCGACTTGGCGACACGACTGGATTTTCCTTTCTTAACCTCAACGACCAGATGATGCAAGTGCGGCTTACCGAGGGCACGATCAACGTTCGCGTTCGACGGCTTGGACAAGAAGAGGCCATCGAAGTCGATACGCCCAATCTTGCATTTTCGATTCTGCGACCCGGCCGTTACCGCATAAACGTGAACGAAGCGGGAGATACGACGATCATTAATGTGCGCGACGGCGATGGGGAAGTGACCGGAGGCGGTTCGGGATACACGATTCATCCTGGGCAGCAGGGAATTTTCACTGGAACGGATGCCGTGAATGCCGATATCGAGCCACTGCCGGATGCAGATTCGTTCGATTCCTGGTGCGACGAGCGGGACCTGCGTGAGGATCATTCCGTGGCGCGCCGGTATGTCTCCGATGATGTGATCGGGTATGAGGACCTCGATGATTATGGCGGCTGGCGGCCAGTGCCGGAATACGGCACGGTGTGGTTCCCGCACGTTGCGGTGGTGGGGTGGGCGCCGTACCGCTTCGGCCACTGGGTTTGGGTTTCGCCCTGGGGTTGGACGTGGGTCGATGACGCACCATGGGGATTTGCGCCGTTTCACTATGGACGATGGGTGTTTGTAGGCGGAGGGTGGGGCTGGGTGCCGTGCCCGCCTCCGGTGGTCGCGGTCGCTTATGTAAGGCCGGTGTACGCCCCGGCGTTGGTTGCCTGGGTTGGCGGTCCACACTTTGTTGCGGGAGTTGGATTCGGGGCCGGAGCAGGCTTTGCGGCCGGAGTAAATGTGGGCTGGTTCCCGCTGGGACCGCGAGAGGTGTTTGTGCCGTCGTATCCGGTGAGCCGCACGTATGTCAACAACGTGAATATTTCGAATACGACCGTAAATCAGACGGTGATCAACAACTATTACAACACGACGATCGTGAACAAGAATGTGACAGTCAATAACGTGCGGTATGTCAATCAAGGCGTGCCGGGCGCAGTGACAGCCACTTCGCCGCACGCGTTTACTTCCGCGCAGCCCGTTGGACGGAACATGGTGGCGGTGAATCAACATGAAGTTGCAACCGCACCGGCAGCGGTGCATGCGCCCGCGGTTGTCCCGCCAAAACAAGCGGTTCTAGGTGCGGGTGCGGCGGCGACAGTACACCCACCCGCGACAATTCAGAGCCGAACCGTCGTAGCGAAGAACACTCCGCCACCACCACCACCTTCGTTTGCGGTGCGGCAGGCGGCTATCGAGAAGAATCAAGGCAGGCCCATTTCGGCTACGGAGGAGCGTCAACTGCAGCCCACACCGGCGCGCGGCGTGACCCCGCAGGTGAAGGTGGCGCCGCCGGCGAATCCGGGGACGCCGCATTACAACGCGGCGCAAGGTGGAGGCAATAACGGGAACGCGCAGCCGAGGCCGTTGAACGCCAATCGTCCGCCCAACAATGTCGGACAAACGAATGGGACTCCTGGCAATCATCCGGCAAACACACGGGTCTACGAGGACCGGCCGCAGAACTCGCGCCCCAACGCCGCAAGTGTGAATCCGCAACTCGAGCAGAAACACCAGCAGCAGATTCAGCAACTGCAGCAGAAACAGGACCAGGAGTATCAGAAGCTGCAGCAGAAGCAGAATGTGGAGCAACAGAAAACCGCGCAGGCGAAAGCGGACGAACAGGCACAACAACAGGTTCAGCAGAAGCAACAGCAGCAGCTCGAGGAGCTTCAGCAGAAGCAACAACAGCAACAGCAGAACTTGAAACAGAAGCAGGAAGCGGAGCACGCCAAGGCGTATAAGGAGCCGCCAGCGAAGCCGAAGCCGGAGGATAAGCCGCACAAGTAGCGCAGGCGTGACATTAGTGGCGCGTTCGTTGGCAGACTCTTTTGCGTGGCGAGGACTTGAGAACCCTTGTCGCGCAAAAGACGTGGTAACCAGTCGCGTTGAGAAGGCGGCCGACCGCGAAAAGGCGGCCGCTACCAAACCAAAGACTCGCACTTGGCGGCGGTTCTCTGCTCTGTGATATCTTCAGTGAAGTCCGCTATGCCAACGACATCGTTGACGCCCGAATTATTCCGGCGAGTGATGGGCAGTTATCCTACCGGGGTTACCGTGCTCACTGCCGAGCGCGAAAATCACCAAGTGCACGGCATGACAGCGAACACTCTTACGTCCGTGTCGCTTGATCCTTTGTTGATTCTGGTATGCATCGATCACGATGCGCGGCTTCTGACGTATTTGAAGATGCAGGGACGTTTCGGAGTGAACATTCTGAAGGACACGCAGCAGCTTATTTCCGAATATTTTGCGAAGCCGCAGCAGGATCCGGAGGAGGAGGAGCGCCTTGGAGTGCGGTTTCAGTGGACTATGACGGGAATTCCGATACTGGAGGATGCGTTGGCGCATTTTGGTTGCAACGTGGTGGCGCAGTATATGGCTGGGGATCACACGATTTTTGTGGGAGAAGTGGAGAGTTTGGAGTTGAATGACGGGGAGCCGTTACTGTATCACCGGGGGAAGTATCGAGAGTTGTAATGAGGCAGCGCTTAACCATTCCTTAGGGGCTGACGCCCAATTTTGCCCAGTGTCAAATGTCGGAGCTGAACAGCTCCGACCCCCTAAAAGAAGAGAAGCGTAATCGGAAGGCCAGCCACCCTCAAAAAACGAGGGCGGGCAGTTGGTGGCGACCTAGACAAGACGCTGCGGTAGAGGTCCTTCGTCGCGCGGACGGCACGCTCCTTCGGATGACAAGTACGGAGAAGTGGCGGACTTTCGAGGAACTAGCGTTCGGAGCTGCCGCTGGGGCGGGCGGGCTCGGCGGAGTCGCCCAGTTCTTTGCGGTGGCTTTTGACCTCGCGCAGGGCGTAGATGGGTTTGTTCTGAGATTCGTAATAGGTGCGCGAGCTGATCTCACCGAGAAGTCCCATCGAGATGAATTGAATGCCGCTCAGGAAAAGGACGGTGGCGAGGAGCATCAGCGGCCCGTGTTCGGCGATTACGTCGATGTGAAATAGCAGTTTCTTGGCTACGAGGAAACCGCCGACCAGAAGGCCAGTGCCGGTTCCTGCCAAGCCGAGCAAGCCGAAAAATTGCAGCGGGCGCGTGGAATAGTCGAGCAGGAACTTGACCATGATCAGGTCAAAGAAAACGCGGATGGTGCGACCGATACCGTAGTTGGATTTGCCACTTTTACGGACGGGATTCGAGATGGGCACTTCGGCGATGCGCGCGCCGGTGGAGCTGGCGAGTGCGGGGATGAACCGGTGGAGTTCGCCGTAGAGCTGAATTTCCTGCAGAATTTCCTTGCGGTAGGCCTTAAAGGTAGTGCCGAAGTCGTGTAGATCGATGCCGGAAAGTTTGGCCATCATCCAGTTGGCGACGCGGCTGGGCAAGCGGCGCATGAGCCAGTGATCGCGGCGGTTGGCTCTCCATCCACTGACCAAGTCAAAACCCTCTTCAATTTTTTCGAGGAAGCGGGGAATCTCTTCGGGATCGTGTTGCAGGTCGCCGTCCATGGAGATGACCACGTCGCCACGGGCAAAATCAAAGCCGGCTTTTAAAGCCGCCGTTTGGCCGAAATTTCTGCGCAAGCGGACTACATTGACACGGCGGTCGTGCTCGTAAATTTCCGAGAGGACGCGATAGGAATTATCTTTGCTGCCGTCGTCGACAAAGACCATTTCGTACGGCTCGCCGATGGCATCCATCACTTCGGTGATTTTCATGTACAGCGTGGGGATGTTTTCCTGCTCGTTGAGGAACGGGACGACGACCGAATAATGAATGGGTGAATCGGTTTGCATACGACGTAAACCCGGGCCTTTCTAGCGCTCTTCGTTCCCGTGTTGCCAGAGCCTTTGGCTATGGGTGGACGCGCGGGGTGTTGGCCCTGGCGCGCCCCCAATTCGCGCGTTCAGGCCACTTCGCCCATAAGTCCATAGCTTATCAGGCGAATGCCCCGCGTGGCGACAAGTTTTCTGACGCGGCTGTCGGTCAGGATGTCGAGTTCGGTTTGGCGCGACTCTTGCAGCCGGGTCGGCGAATCATGTAGGGCTTCATCGGCGTAGCCGGGGTGGCACATGAGTTCGGTGGTGCCGTCGGGCAGATGGTTGAGAAGATTTTCGACGCCTGCGCGGGTCAGGATGCCGGTTTGCGCGATTCCGCAGAAATAGTCGGTGGTGCACAAGCCGGCGTGATCGGCCAGTTCTCGCGCGTCGCGCGCGAGGAATTTCAGGCCGCGGGCCTGGACTCCTTGTTTCAAGGCTGTTCCGGTCTTTTGCTCGCCACCGGAGGCGAGCAGAACGCGCAGTTTGGACTCCTCATGCGCGATGCGGATGGCGCGAATGCCGTGCTTCCTCGCGAGGCGTAGGGCGATCTCAAAAAGTCCCGGAAGCATCTGTATATGCTTGTGGCCATCGAGGTGGGTTGGCGAGATGCCAGAGTCGCGGACCTTGCAGATTTGGGCGTCCCATTCGCGATCGACTTCCTCGAGGCTCAGACTGCGCGTCGCGATTCGTAGCAGCAAGCTTTCAGGGCCGCCTTCGAATTCGCCGGCAGGATTTAACAGGCTGGGCAGCTTCGCCTGATCGGCGGTAGGCGGGCCATTGCTCAGATTCAAGTGGACGCCGACGCCCAGCTCCGGGTTAGCGCGGGCGACCTGAAGGGCGGAAGCGAAGGCGCGGCCGTTTGAGATGAGGGAAGTGCTGGTGACCAGACCCTTACGGTGAGTTTCAGCGATGCCGCGATTGACGCCTTCGGTCCAGCCGAGGTCGTCGGCATTGACGATGAGGGTCTTCACCTGGCGGGATACTCCTGTCCGTAAGGCCAGCTACTCTTTCGCAAGCGCGGCGGCTTGCGTACCATTGACCGCAGTTCTTTCTAACTTTAGCATGATCGAACAGAGGCCACGATGTCCGTTAACTTGCGCGAATTGAAGCAAGTAGGGATGAAATATAGGGAAAAGCGCCGCGGACGCCGGATGAATTCCCGCGTGCAGATTCGGTTGGAGTGGGATTCGGGCGACGCCCAACGGCGTTCCGTGGAAGCGAACACGCGGATCGTGAATCCGTATGGCTGTATGGTGGTGCTTACGGAATCTCTTGAGCTCGAGCAACGGCTTGCCGTCACGAATCTTGCAACACAGGCCAGTAATGCCGCGGTGATTGTTTGGAAAGGGAACAAGGAACCGGAAGGCTGGGAATACGGCGTGGAACTGATCGCGCCGGATATGGATTTCTGGGGGCTCGAACTGTGACACCTTTGCCTAAATCGAATGTGCCGGTGGCGAAAGCGAATACCTCGTCGGCTCCTGGTTCAACGCCGGCGCAGGTGAAGCGCAGCGCGAACATGGTTCGTCCGCAGACCAATGAAGAACGGCGGCGGGCGCAACGCGTGCTGCTACGGATGCCGATATTGATCCATTTGGCGGGGAAAGCGAATCCGCTGCACGGGTTCACGCATACGGTGAGCGCGAGCGGGGCGATGATTATTTTGCCTGAAGGATTGTCTCAGGGGACGAAGTTGACGATTGAGAATCCGAAGTCGCAGAAGAAAGTAGATGCGCATGTGGTGCGTCCGCCGCAGATGAACCCGGAGGGGTCGTTGATTCCGGTGGAGTTTACGGCGCCTTCGCCGCAGTTTTGGAATATTGTTTTCCCGCCGATGCAGGGGTAATCCCCGCTCGTAATTGAGGGAACGTGCCACGCCTACGGCACTTGCGTTCCCGGTGCGTTTGCATACAGTCCTTGCGGGCTGGCCTAAATTGTCGCGGGCCGCTGGCGCAACGGCATCAAACCCTACAAAAAAGGGGCGCTTCGAATTTTCGAAGCGCCCGAGGTGAACAAGCCCTGTGGGTTTACTGGATTTGGATGGTGGTTGTGCCGCTGGATTTCGTGTAGTTGGCATCGCCGCTGTAAGCCGCGCCGATGGTGCGAGTGCTACCGCCACCTCCACCACCACCGCCGCCACCGCAACCTGCGACCACGCCGACAAGTAGCGCGATCACGAACAGTCCGATGCAAGCGTAGGCACGGCGGCGGGTCTCGGAAATCCAACGCATGCCGAGGGTGAAGAACAGAAGGCTGAGAGACGCCACGAGCAGCGGGATGCGCGGAATCAGTGGTGAACCCGGTTTCCCGGTGGGAGGCGGATAGAGCGAAGAGATTGCGGTGCTGAGTGTGGCTGTGCAAGATGCGCCGTTTGCGCTGTTTTGGCCTGGCGTCGGAGTGTAGGTCACGGTGCCGGCCAAGTTCGAGCCGTTGTTGGTAAATTGCACAGTGCCAGTGCTACCTGTGCCGCAAGGTGCGTTGCCATTGCTAACGGTGCTGGGCGTGATGACGGCGGTTAACAGAACGGTTGCGCCTGAAGTGATACTCGACAGGCTGCTGGCGACTTGCGTGGTGGTGGCAACTTGCTGGATGGTGATCTTCAGCGTGTTGCTGGCGGGCCCTGCAGCGTAGTTGCTGTCGCCTGAGTATGTGGCCACGAGATTGTGCACACCGGGCGTGGTGCTGCTGGCCGTGGCGGACAAATTGACGGGCTGGTCTTCAGCGATTCCCTGGTTGTTCAGGCTGGTGACGTTTGTCGACTTGCCGTTGTTGAGGAAGTCCGTCAGCGCAGCTCCGTTGTCAGTCAGGGTGATGGTTCCGGTGGGGCAGGGAAACGCGGGCTTGGTGCTCGGATAGCTGAAAGCGCAGCTTGTGCCGTCGGCACGGCTCACAACGATCTGCAGAATGTAACCACTTCCATAAGGAAAAGTCTGCGAGGAGGTTGTCGGGCTATTCGGCTGGCCGGTGGAGGAGCTGAAGGAGATGAAATTGAGGGTGGTCTTTGCGGTGTAGCCGGCGCCACCGACGGCGCTGCCAAGTGCCACCGGAGTGGAAGTGCTGACGGCATAGGTGACGTTGCCGCCGTAGGTTGCCGCGACATATGCGGTGCCGGCTGGCAGGAGGCTCGTCGATATGGCCGCGGTTCCCGCCGTCAGGGGGAACGGACCGAACGAACCAAGGACGGTGGTCTGGTCGCTCTTAAGAGCAATCAAGGAGACATCCCCAGAGGCGGCGGTTGGCGTGACATTCACCGTGGCAGTGAAGGAAGAGCCGGAAGGCGAACCGCCGGTTGCGGCGCTGAGCGCTGTGGTGGTCGCGGTGCGCGGGGCAGAGGTCCACTTTGCCAACAAGTTTGTGACGTTGATCGAGCCAAGCCCCGTGGCAAGATCGTATTTTGCGCCGGCTTGAAAAGCGGGCTGGCCGTTGTCGACAGCGGGGCAGGCCGGAGACGTGGAAGTAGTACAGATGACGACACCAAATTGGCCAGACACGTTAGCGGTGTTGTTGCAGTTCGGCGTGCCGGCATCGCAAGCCACCGCGTTGTTGCCCTTGGTTACATCGTTGAAGACGCAACCGGCGGCAGGTGTTTGTCCTAAAGAAGACTCGCATTTGCTACCGGTGTAGTTGGAATCGGCGGAGGCAAGGTTATAAAGGACATAATTCGCGTTCCCTTGGCGCTGGCCGGTGGCTTGATTCACAAGAGCCATAATTGCTGCAAAGGCGGGAGTCGAGGCGGATGTGCCTCCGACGAGGCTGAAATCCTGGTAGGGACTCGCCAAACTGCAGCTTGCGCCCTGGGAGTTCGCATCCGATTGACAGATGACATAGGCGACGCCGGCGCCGCTCGAGGGAGGACCACCGTCGCTGGCAAAGAAAGAGACGTCAGGAATGTCGCGGACGTTGTCAGCGGGTGTGAGGCCGCTCTGGAAAGCCGGTTTTGGGTATCCGTAGTTCGGGAAGCTACTGTTCTTTGCGCAAGTTACGTTTCCGCTGCTGTCTGCCGTTCCCACTACGCAGTTGCTGGGACCCCCGCTGGCCGCGCTGATGTCCGTGCCGTTCGTGGTGTCGACGCTTGCGCAGGCAGCAGGATAGGCCAAGGCGCACGCCGAATTGTCCCAAGTGGTTTCCGGGATATAAGTAAGCGCTGAGTTTATGACGTCACCCGAGGTATTCGGCGCCCAGTATGTCGCGACCGCGCTGCCGGTGGTCGTTGGATCGAAATCGGTGCCGCCGACCGCTACGTTAAAGGGCGTGGATGCGAGGCCGTTGACCGCGACACCCTGCGAGGCGGCGTTTGGATCGATTGAGGAAATCGGATCGCACCCGGCCGAACCGTTGTCACCGGAGGACACGGCGACAGTGATGCCCTCCGCGGCAGCTTGCTCCCACAGCGAATTGTAGAACTGATTTCCAGCCGTGAGCAGCGCGGCTTCGCAGTTTCCATAGCTATCGCTAATGACCGGAGCCAAATTGTTGTCGACCGCATACAACGCCGAAAGATCCACACCTTGCGAAACCTGACTAGGGTTAGCGCAAGTTGACTGCGAAACTACAAGATAAATATTTGCACCCGGTGCGACCGCGCCCGCCCATTCGCTGTCCAAATCGGACTCGATTTCGTCATCGGTCGAGAGCAAGCAGTTAACTACGTTCGGTCCCACAATTCCGGGATCAGTTCCATTCACAATTACGTTGAACTGACCCGAGGAGTACGCCGGGAGCCCGAACATGGATCGAAAGTTGGCAACGTCCTGCGTGTTGATGTTCGTCTGCGCGATGATGGCGATAGATTGGCCCGCGCCCGTTGCGGTCGAAGGAATGTTGTAGATTTTCGCAAAGTCGCCGGGACCAAGAGCGTATTTCGCTGGATTTCCGTAAGTGAACAGGGGCTGCAGTTCATTCGAACCTTTGGTATGGCGATAGAGACCGCTCTTGCGGACATTCGGTTGTTTGGGGAAATTGTGCAGGGCCACGACACCTGCCACGACCGGAGAGAGGGCTTCGGGAATGGCCGGGTCGCTGACGTTGGCGAAATGTGTTTCGCCATTTGCTACGAATTTGTGAATTTCGGTATGGAAGGCGTTGCGCACCTGGCCGGCATTGCCGTCAAATTCGATTGCCGCTCTTCCTGCGGCGACTTTGGTAACCTGAAATCCCTCACGCGTGAGCCAGTCGGTGACGGCCTGGACGTCGGAATCCGAAGGGCCATACTGAGTGCCGAATTGGTCGGGGGTGAGCCAAGTGTGATAGCTTCCGGAGCCTTTGGTCTGTTGAGCATCGATCAATTGGCGCAACGATAGTTCCTGAGCGGGGCTGCGCTGCAACAGCAGCATCATGCGCGTCATCGGCTGAGAATCCGCGACCGCGCCCTGGTCATTTGCAGCTCTTGCAAGGGGATGAACGTTGCCCTTGAGGGTTACAGTTTGCGTGTCGTCAACGGTTTCGGTCACTCGTGATACGACCGCCGATTTTTGCGCGCGCAAAGTCGCGCTTCCCGCCAATGCCAGCACTCCACACAGCACCGCCCGCCAGAGATGCAGTCCTCTGTTCATGATGACCTCGCGACTCCCACTTTTGGTTTTTTTTCAGCACGACCCAGATTCGGCAGGAACCGCGTCTCCGGCCCCCATGACGCGGCGACGGTCCATGCTCTAGATTACAGATGCAACCTGCCAGCAAACGGTTTGCTTCCTGCCCATTACCTTGAAACCATTCCAATGTACGCTTGAGGCACTCAATTCACCACGACTGTAAAGTTGACTGTTTCCGTATTGCCATTACTTACGCCCGAGATTTGTAACGGCACCGGACCGGTAATGACTTGCGAAATTGGCGCAGAGGTGGAGGGCAGTGTGTGCGTGTCTCCCAAATAGTTTGCCGTAAAGCTGTGCACGCCTGCCGGCAGACTGGTAGCGAGGAATGTTGCAATACCCGCGCTGACACTGACGCGACTAGCGTAGGCCTTGCCGTTGTCGTAAAGCTGAACCACGCCAGTGGGCGTCGCAGCGCCATTTGGCTTCACCGTGACAGTAAATGTCACGGGCGTGCCAAAGGCTGCATGAAGATTTGTCGACACGATTGTCGTTGTGGTCGTGAACAGTCCCCCACCGCCGCCGCCTCCACTGCAACCAAACACCACGCCGGATACAAGTAGAACTAACCCGCAAGCCAGGAAAAAGTTGTCACTATTTTTGACGCTGCCCGCGCCGAAAGCGAAGATTCCGAGGAATATTAGGCCGGCGACAAAACTAGCGCGCCACGCCGTACTCGCCGGGACCGGTACGGCCTGGCCCCGAACCAAACGAGCTGTAGTAGCCGACAATGGCGTAAAGCTGAGGGTGGTCGAGGTAACCGCATTGTTTACGGTGACATTCGTCTGTCCAAGGGAACACGAGTAGCCCGCGGGAAGGAATGTGCCGCCACTGGCACAGCTTAAGGTCACCGTCCCGGTAAAGCCACCGCTTGGAGTGATGGTGACTGTGCCGCTTCCAACGCTTCCAGCGGCAAAGGCCACTGGAAGCGGGGAGACGCTGAGGCTGAAGGATGGAGGCGCGATTTGCATTGTTGCGGAGTTCGCGGACTGCCAGTTTGTGTCGCCGCGATAGTGCGCGTACAGGCTATGCGAACCTGGAGTCAATTGCAGGCGCGCGCCGGAAACGCTCGTTCCACCAGGTCCAGCAGTGAGTGTTTGAGCGATCAGCATTTTGGCGGCGGCCGCATTGAAAGAGTCCCAAAATTCGACCACCCCAGTCGGGTAGGGAAGCTGAGAGTTTGCAGGACTGCCAACGACGCTAGCGATCAAGCTGCTTTGCCCGTCCACGGGAATGGTGGCCGGGACAGCGAGGGAAACGAGCGGCAAACTCTTTTGAACGGTGAAGGAAACAGCCGTGCTGGCCGAGCCGGCATCGGCGGAGTCGCCGGAGTACACGGCATAGAGCGAAGTGCTCCCTGCTTGCGTCCAGGGGAATTGCACGGTTGCAGTGCCACTGGCAATGGAAGTGGCGACAGTGCGCGGGCCGACAGCGTCCCACAAGGTCACGGTTCCCGTGGCAGTCCCGGGAGTCACTGTTACGGTGAAAACACCGGTATCGCCCATATTCATTGGAGCGGTTTTCATGATGAGGGTGGTGGTGGTTTTCGCGCCGGTTGCGGTTGCCACGGTGACGGTTTGCGTTAGTTCGTTCACGGGATCACCGCTGGCGACGCTGGAATAATTCGGATCGGCGCTGCCATCGTAGCTTGCGCCGATGACGTGAGCTCCCTGAGTGAGGTTGGGAATCAGAGTCGCGGCTTGTGGCAAAGGTCCGAAGAATCCACCTGTCTGCAGCGTAATCGGAGCACCATACGCGGTTCCGTCGACGGTGAATTGAATGGTTCCGGTCGCGGGGGACGTCCCCTGTCCTGCGACGACGGCATGGACACCCAAGGTTTGGCCGACCGCTAGAGTTGTGGTGTTTGCACCAACGATGACGAACGGAGTTCCTTTTGCAATGGTGAAGGTAACGGCTGCCGATGTACTTGCGTTGAAACTGCTGTCTCCGGAATAAGCGGCGGTGACGGAATGCGGGCCAGGGGCAAACGCATAGGCAGCGCCACCGCCGGTCAAAAAATAGGCCGTGCCGTCGGAAGCGAGGTTCGAGGTCCCAACTTGATTTGTTCCATCCTGGATGGTGACGGGTCCGGTGGCGACGCCGTGGCCCGACGCTCCAACGATGGCTACCTTTACTTGCAGCGGCGCGCCGTAGCCGGCGGCAGAATTTTGCAGTCCGTTGATTGTGACCGTGGCGTTGCTGTTTTCGGGAGTGATCTTGACGGCGACGGGCGAGGATTCACTCGAAGCATAGGTCGCGTCGCCAGGATAGTATGCCAGAACGTTGTATTGTCCGCCTGGCAGATCGCTCACAGTTCCGGAATAGGCACCGCCGGTGCCCAAGAGCAAAGTCTGCGGGCAATCTCCGTAGGCACTGGTTTTGATGGAGACCGTCCCAGTGGGCGAGCCTGTGCCGGACCCAGGATAGACAGCCCCATTCAGGGTGACCCCGGTTCCGTGGACAAAGGTCGTGCTCGAAGCAGAGAGGGTGGTTTGTGACGGAGCGAGCGTCAAATTTTTCCACGCTGCGGCGAGATTGGTGGCGTTCACCGATCCAAGCCCGGTCACCAGATCGTAGCCTGCGCCAGCGATTTGTCCGGTGGTGAATCCGTCGGTGCCACTTTGCGTCGAAGAACAGCCCGGCGAGGCGCCTGCGCAAGGGACTTGGTTGTTTCCGGAGGTCACGTCGTAAAACACGCAGAAATTTGCTGTTGCAGGATTGGTTTGATTCGAGGAGTTGCAACTGTTGCCGGACACCTGCGCTAGCTTGTAGAGAACGTTGTTGATTTGCCCCTGCAGCACGCCATGCTTTTGTTCGATTAGCGCGAGAATCCCCGCCATCGCGGGGGTGGCTACAGAGGTGCCGCCGACAAGAGTGAGACCAACGACGTCCTGCTGCGCATTGATCTGGCAAGGAGTGCCGCTGAGACTGGTGCAATAAACGATTTCATCGTGGCCCGCGGCGGCAGCGAGCGCAACGTCAGGCACGTCTCGCGCGTTGTCCGCTGGCACGCCGGGGCCGGATTGCCACGAGGGTTTGGGATACACCGTGCTCGAGCCGCCCGCACTCGCCAGAAGGCTGAAGTTTCCTGTTCCAAGGACGCAGTTCGTGGCACTCGCCGCTTGCAAAGGATCGCAGCTCTCATTCCACGCGGCTTCGGGAATATAGCCGATCGCCGAGGAGTAGTTCGCGGAGTTGGCTTGATTCCAGTACGTCGATTGTGCCGTTACGTCGGCAAATTCCGTGCCGCCCACAGCGACGTTGTACGGTGTGGACGCGACGCCGTTCACGGCCAAGCCATTTACCGCAGGCGAAAATGATTCCGCGCTGTCGCAACCCGCGGCGCCGTTGTCGCCCGAAGCGACGAGCACGGTGATGCCTTCGGCCGCGGCCTGCTGCCAAAGGGCGTTGTAAAACGCGTTGCCGGACGAGCCAAGCGCTTGCTCGCAGCCGCCGTAGGTGTCGGTCACGATCGGCGATATTTGATTGTCGACCGCATAGGCAGCCGCCAGATCGACGCCGCTGGTGGTGTCCGTGCTGCCCGCGACAACCAGGTTGATTGTGGCTCCCGGAGCGACGGCGCCAGCCCATTCGACGTCGAGCAGTGCTTCTTCGGAGTCGACTTGGTCGGCCACACCAGGGTCGGGTCCGCTCAGAAGGAAATTGGGGTCGTTCGGTTTCAAGCCAAAGATCTGGCGAAATTCCTGCACGTCGGTGAGTTCGATTTGAGATTGTGCGGTGACGGCGATGGAGACGCCGGAACCGTCCACGCCGCTGTTGAGCAAACCATTGGTGTTATAAATCGCTGCAAAATCTCCGGGCGCCACATAGTAGGTGTTGGTGACGCCGACGGCGGTCAGGTTCGGCGTGAGGATGATCTTTTTGCCCTGAGCGCTGCGACCTGCCAGGCCGGCGAATTCGTGCACCGGTGGTTTTCTGCCGAAATTGTTCAGAGAAACAGGGCCCAGGATTATTTGCGCGATATCCGCAGGCACAGCCAAATCCGTGGAATTCGCCAAGTGGGCTTTTCCATTCACGCGGTAATACTTCATCACGGTGTGAAATGTATTTTCCACCTGAGAGGACGTGCCGGTGAACTCCACCCAGCGTCTGCTTGCTGCAACCCGCTCGACGGTGAATCCGGATGCCTGCAGCCATGCGACTACCTTTTGCAGGTCAGCATCAGCCACGCCGAACTGCGCTGCGAAATCTGCGGCGGTCAACCAGTGATGATAATTGGGAGCGCTCCGATTCTGTTGATCGTCAAGCAGTTTCTTAAGCGCCATTTCCTGCGTATCCGAAGGGGCCAAGACGAGCAGCATTCTCTGCAGCGAGTGACCGGCTTCGACCTGGCCGATAGCATTGGCTTCAACCGCCAGTGGGTGTTTGGTGTGTTTCAAGACGACGAGCGGGCGTTCGTCGTGATCGCTCGATGGTTGCCCATTTTGCTGGGCATTGCCGGTAGTGATGAGGGAGATAGAAAGAAAGCACAGGAATCCAGCCAGTAGGGCCTGTCGTCGAAAAGGCAACTCTACCCACCCTTATATACGGCTACTTGACGTGTTAACAGCGCAGGTCGGGACAAGACGCGAGGCTGGAGCGCGCTTCAGGCCGACCGTGTGACTTGAACAGGAATGTTCCCCTATTCAGTCTACACAGCGCCTGTTGGCCTTACAATTCCCGGTTGGCCGCAAGGTAACTATGCTGCCAACCAATACTTCACGTAACGTTCTTATAACTTCAGTTCCACGTTTCCGCCGGAAAGAATGATGCCAACCTTGGCAGGACCATCGCCGCGCCGTTGGGCCATTGCGATTTCCTGCAAACCGCTTGAGCGTAAGATCGGCGCCAGCGCTACGGCGCTCGAAGGTTCGATTACGATCTTCATCCGCTCCCAGATCAGTTTCATTGCCGCCACAATTTCCGCCTCGCTCACCAGAAGTACGCCGTCCAAAAGCTTTTGCAGAATTGCAAAAGTGCGCGGTGCCAAGGAGGCTCGTAGTCCATCCGCAATGGTGTCACTCGATTCGAGAGTCTGCAGTTTCCCACTCTTCCAGGAACGATAAGCATCGTCGGCGCGCTCCGGTTCGCAGCCGTAGACTTTCAGGCCGGGTTTCGTGCCTTTCGCGCCGAGGCAGGTGCCGCTGAGCAGTCCACCGCCGCTGACGGGGGACAGAACGGCGTCCAGGTCCGAGATGTCTTCGAGCAGTTCCTTGGCCGCGGTGGATTGTCCGGCGATGATGCGGTCGTCGTCGTAGGGGTGGATCATCACGGCGCCAGTCTCAGCTTGGATACGCGACGCCGTTTCCGCGCGGGAAGTTACGTTTGGTTCGCAAAACGTGATTTTTCCGCCGTAGCTTTCGACGGCGCGACACTTCACCGCAGGAGCATTCTTCGGCATGACGATGGACGCCGTGGTACCGCGCCAGCGGGCGGCGCAAGCGACCGCGGCCGCGTGGTTCCCGCTCGAGTGGGTTACGACGCCGCGGCGGACGTCTTCGTCAGTTAGGGAAAAAATCGCGTTTGTCGCGCCACGAATTTTAAAGGAGCCAGTTTTTTGCAGGTTTTCGCACTTGAAATAGAGGCGCGCACCGGCAAGGGCATCGAGGGATTCACTGGTCAGCACGGGCGTGCGGTGAATTCGGGGACGGATGCGTTCGTGGGCTTCGACGATGATTTTCCATTCAATCGGAGCAGCGGTGCCTGCGGGATTTGCAGCGGCCATTTGTTGAGTGTAGACGATGCGTTGGCGGTTGTCAGTGCTTTCCAGTTGGAGGAGTGGAATGGGAGAGCCGATTCAAGGCGCAATGGATTCAAGAGGGATTCCTCGCTTCCGGGACTTCACTCGGAATGACGGTGTGATTTTCGGCCCGGATTGAACAGGCGACGAGCTACGGAGTCGTAGTAGGTTCGGTTTTGGGGAGGTTGGGGGTTAGGCGACGCATGACAAATTCCTGGAGGAGATTGACGGCTGCGGTTTCGCCGATTCCGATGAGGGCGTTTTCGAAGGTCAGGGCGGCGTCGCTTTTATCGGCCTCGGGATAGTAGAGGTTGGAGATGGCTCCGGAGGCGAGGCTCCCCGCGATGCCCGAGTAGTTCGGTTGCCAGTGGCCGTTGTCGCCTTTGCAGATCACGGAATTGGCGATCGCATATAGAACGCGAGAGCGCACGGTGCCGGTTCCCTTATAAAAATATCGTGGATCCTGTTTGAGGACAGAAGGAAGGATTGCGCCTCCGATGAATGTGCCGGTAACCAGGTCGGCGTAAGCCGCGCCGTAGCGCTTGCCGTAGCCCTGGGCGCCTTGTCCGTACGCAGGAAATTTGTCGGTGGCCTGCTGAACGCCGGCTACGACGCCGGTTACCCCAAAAGAGACTGGATCGACCGTTGTTTTCCATGCAAGCTGAAATTTTTGCCTTGCCGTGAGCGGAGCCGCGTCCGGGACGTAGCTGACGTAGAAATTCGGGATAACGCCGAATAGTCGCTGCTTTTCCTCGTCGCTGATCTGACCCTGCGCAAGTTCGATCGTGGAGAGTTCGACGCGAACCTCCGTGACGTTGGTGGCGACCGGCAGAGTAATGTGCGGCATGACGCAGCTCTCGGCGGAGTTGAGCTTTCCCGAGGCGGATTGCGTGGCGAAGCCGGTGGAGCTAACCGTGAGTTGAAAGCGCCCGGGCGAGACATTCGAAAAGGAAAATTGTCCATCTTCGCGGGAAAACTGTTCCTCAGCAGTAGGGCCGCCCTCGTGTGATAACGCAACATGGGCACCTGCAACGCCGCTCCCCGTAGGGTCAACCACCGTGCCCGTGATACTTCCAGGCAATTGCTGATCCGTGTGTTGGTCGACGCCGCAGGCCAAGGTTGTCATTGTGTCTGCCGATGCACTGGGCGCGGTGGGAGAAGGGGTTTCTGGTGATTGCGCAAGCGTCGGATGGCCGGCGAATAGCAGCCCAACCATCACCAAGGCAAGTTTCCTGGCGGCAGAAAGGAAGATTTTGGCGACTCGTCGCAGGGAATCCTCGGTTGCAGCGCGGCAGATGAAATTCACGGCTATCAGTTTACAGCCTTAGTCCTTCTTATAGTAAAGGTTTGAGGCTGGCAAGGTAAGTAGGGTTGGCTAGAATGGCGCTGTACTTGAGTACAGGAAAAGTTGTAGTTCGCAGCCGTGGTTTAAAGCGGATTTCGGGCAGTTGCGAGCGTAGCGCGTTCGAACGTTGATGAAGGATTGGCGCGATTTAGGGTAACCAGCTTCGGCTTGAGTTGCGGCTGAGTGTGCAAACCATCTAGATAGGCGGAAATTCCGCGGTACAGTCCGTCGGCGATGCGCTGGCGCTGGCCGCCTTCGAGCAACAGACTCTCGTCGCTCGCGTTGCTGACAAAGGAAATTTCCGACAGGACGGCGGGCATATTCGCGCCGGTCAAGACAATGAACGGCGCCTGTTTCACGCCGCGATTTCTCTCGCGACGGCTCACAAGTTGCAGGCGCTGCGAGAGCGTCTTCTGAATTTCGAGGGCAAGCAGCTTCGATTCCCCGATTTTTTCGTTGCTGGTGATCTTCTTCACGAGCTCTGGTAGATCGTGGAGAGATTCCTGGCTGAGGGCGTTTTCGCGGATGGCGAGTTCCTTTGCTTCCTTGGAGGTTGCGAGGCTCAAGTAATAGGTTTCGACGCCGCGAACTTCCCGGCTATCGCTGGAATTGGCGTGAATGGAGATGAATAGGTCGGCGTCCGCGCCATTGGCGATAGCGCTGCGCTCCTCGAGTGGAACGTGGCTGTCGTCCTTGCGCGTGTAGACAACTTCGGCGCTGGGGATATTTTCCTCGATGAGTTGCCCGAGGCGCAGCGCGACGTCCAGGCAGAGATCCTTTTCGAGCAATCCATGAGGGCCTTTTGCCCCGGTGTCGAAGCCGCCGTGGCCGGGATCGATGACGATGCGGTTGATCTTCAGGCCCAGTTCGCGCGTGAGGGAAAGCCGAGCATTGGGGTTCGCGCTCTCCGTTGCGAGAACCGCTGGCAGGTTGTGCTTCGGTGGAACCGGGCTTAGACCTAGGGTTGCCGGCGCGGGAAGTCTTGTTTGAGCGTTGCGCGGCGAGAGATTCGGCTGCGAAGGCAGTCGAGGTGTCGAGTCGCGCTGGACCGAGCCTGCCAGCAACGAGGGTTGTCCATGCATGATGTGTGTCATGCCTTTCAACATGCCATGCGGCAGCGCTAAACCGGCGGAAAGTAGGACACCAGCGACGGCGCCGATCCAAAGGCCGGAACCGGGCAGACCAAATTGCTTGGTTCTGGCTGCTAGAAACAGTGGAACGCGAACCGCGGCCTTTCTTTTCGTGTCCGTACCCGCCGGAAGCGTGAGCGGCAGTTCTATCGTTGTTTCACTGGCTGCCGGGACGGTGCTCAGATTCCGCTCCGCTTTTTCGACGAGGTCTGCCGTGACGAGGCGAAGGCCCCGAGCGTAGGCTTCGAGCAAGGCGCGAGAACAAATTTTGTTGATGTTTTGGGGAATGCCGCGGCTGAGTTCGGCGACGATCGTCAGCGCATCCGGCGAGAAAAGGGAATTGCCGCGATGGCCGACTACATAGAGGTGATGGTGGATGTATGCCGATGTCTCCACAGGGGACAGAGGCTCCAGCTGCATGACTTTAGTCACGCGCTTACGCAACTGCGCGAGGTCGTCGCGTTCCAATCTCCTCGAAAGCTCCGGCTGCCCGCAGAGAACCATTTGCAGCAGCTTCGAATTAGAAGTTTCGTACCTGGAGAGCTGGCGAAGAGTTTTCAGCACTGTGTCGTCTAGCTCTTCGGCGTCGTCGAACAGCAATACAATTCGTTTTCCTGCCAGCAACTCCGCGAACCAAATTTCGTTGAGCTTGCTCTGAACGACCAGCAGTTCCAAACCCTCGGAGTCAACTCCCAGCCCGCCGAGAACGGATTGCAAGACTTGTCGAGGACTGCAGTCTTTTTGAAAAAGAAATGCGGCGCGGCCTTCTTGACGCAATTCTTCGAGGAGTTCCTGGAGCAGCATTGTTTTGCCCATGCCGGATTCCGCGACCAGCGCCAGATTACCCTGGTCGTTCAGGAGCGCATCCTCGAACGAGTTCAGCGCCTCACCATGCGAGCGGCTCTGGAAAGCTTGCGCGGCATCGGATAATGCGCCAAACGGCTGCTCGTTCAGCTGGTAATAATCGAGAAACATAGGCAGGACCTCCGTACAAAACGCGCAGCGGGCTATTGTGCGCTCCACGCTCCGAGTTTGCAACCTACATAGAATCACAGAAAACGCAGATTCGCGTCAGCGGGAGTTTGGCGGAGCAGGAGGAAGGGCGTGCCTCTTCGCCAGAAGCTCCCGGGCTAGTGTCTACTTTACGACTCGAGGTTCGTAGCAGGCAATCGGAGGCTCATAGCAGTACTCCCTCTTAGGCACTAGCAAACCGGGGCTTGACCCTATCCGCCTCTCTGCTACGCTAATGGCACAAGCCCAGTTGCCCGGGCCCTTTCGCCTTCTCGCTCGGTTCGGAGATTCACGTGCCAAGTTCGGAACGAAGACATTTAGAGCGCTTTCGAATTCGTGTTCCATTGCGCTTTCGTCCGCTTGGATTGGCTTCCGGTCCAGCCGAACATTTCGCGGAGACCACCAATATCTCGCGCGGCGGGTTTTTCTTCGTTACTTCCGCTCCCCTGCAAGTTGGAATGCCGATTGAGGCAACTCTGGTGATGCCGACGGAAGTGACGGGCGGCAAATCCGATGAGACCCATTGCCGCGCACGGCTGGTTCATGCAAAGGCGGATGCTTATAGCGACGGCAGGATGGGATTTGGCGCGGAGATTGAGATGTATATTGAGCCGAAGAAAGTGGAACCGGCGCGTGAAGCGCAGTCCTTGCCCGGGCCGCCTAAGCCGCGGGTCTGATGGCGGTTTTGTTTCTGCGCTAGTGAGGTTTTGAACCCCTGGGTTTGGTGATGCTGCCGAGAAGGGGTGCGTCAATGTTGCACCCTACGAGGATGCCGGGCTGAAGGCGCGGCGCTGCAGGATTCGCTACTGGATTTGGATGGTGGTTTTTGCGGCGCCTACATTTTCGAAGCGATCATAGGCGCGAACTGCAATGGTGTGTTCTCCCGGGCTCAGGCCATGCACGGTGAAGGAATACGTTTCCATCTTGTAATCACTGATGCCGTTCGCCGGACGCACTAAGATCCAGTCGCCGCCGTCGACGCTGTATTGCGCTTTGTCGATGCTGTTGGTCGGGTGGCTGGCGGTGAATTTGAAGTCGTAAGAGACGCCCTTTGATCGGTCCGCGTTCATTCCGGTTGGGCTGGAGTCGATTTTGCCAATGGTTGGCGTGGTGTTGTCGACCTCGAAGCGGTCGCTTTCGCGCTCGGCTTGCAGAGCTTGGTCGGGAGGATTGGAAAGCGCATCGCTGGCGATGACCTTCAGATAGTAGGCGCCGTCGGGCATCGAGGTTGTGTCCCAGGAGTAGAATCTCTGCTCGAGATTGTCTTTCAGCAGCAGCCAGTCTTTTTGATTTTCCCCGCGGAAGAAGATCGTATATTTCAAGTCGTCCTCATTGTCGTCGTGCGCGGACCAGAGCACCGACTGGTAGCCCTTCTGCGGTGTTCCTTGTGGCTGCGCTTCGAATTTCGGCGGTGCGCTGGGGTTTCCGATGGCCACCCCACCCTGGGCCAGATTCGGGGCCGGTGGTTGCCTCAGGGCCACGTTACCTCCCACGGTGATTCCCATCGGCGCCTGCACGCGCACTCCAGGATCCTGCATTGCGATTCCGTCGATCACCGGTGCAACGTTCTTGGGCTCGTACGCGACGCTTACCCAATCGATGCCATCGCCGGGGCGGCCATCGTGGATTATCGCTTTCCATTGCAGGAATCGCGCCGGCGGAGCCTCAATCGGTGCCTCTGTCGAGGTGTACGGACCGAACCAAGTGGACCATTCCTTGCCCGGATCTTCGGTGTTGCCGCTTCTGACAAAAAACTCCAGGCGCGGCTCTTTGCTCTGCTTCGCATTCTTTACCGCCAATGTCGTTGCAGGTGGTCCCCACCACTCCAGGCGTCCCCATTGCGAATAGAGCTTGGCGTCGAACGATTGCGATTCGAAGGTGCCTTCGGCTTCATAGTCCGGTCCGAGCGAAAACACTTTTCCGGGATTGGCGGTGCACAAGTAAACCTTGCCATTCGACTGGTGCGAAATGCCTGTAATTTGGGCCGAGCCGGCCTTAGCAAGTTGCGCGTACACGCCGCGTCCATCGATCACCAGCAGCGATCCATTGTTACCGGTTCCGGCAAGCAGCCGTCCGTCGGAATTCATGCCCAATGCGTAGACGACCTCGTCGCGCGAAGTCCACAGCTCCTCCGGGACACCGTCCAGTGTTATGCGGTAGATGCCGCTGGAAATGGCTTGCGGAAAAGCCACGAAGGGCGGAGACGTTCCTCCGGACTGAATCCCAGCGGTGGCCATCGTTGTATTGCCTTGGGGCGAAGCGACAATGTTGGACTGTCCCAGTACGCCGGAACGCGGCTTTTCTCCGATTGCGGCGATATAGATATTCCCGTCGGCGCCTACCGCCAGGGAAGTGACCTCACGTTTCGCCGTTTCGTAGACCACGAAGCCATCGGCCGTACCCGTTTCGGGCTTCCTTTTTGTTTTCTCGTTTGCAGGAGTGATTCGCAACACCCGGCCGTTGGGTTCCGTGCCCGCGAGTAAATTTCCTTTTTTGTCAAAGCCTAAGACCTTGATATGGGCTTCATCGCTGGCGTAATAAAGCGCTCCTTTTCCATCGGGAGACACCGCGTAAATCTGGCCTTTGTCGCCCGTAGCCACATATAAAGTGCCGTCCGAAGCGAAGGCCAAATCCCAAATGTATTTTGTCTTGGGCTCGAAGAAGACGCTCTTTTCTCCGCTCGCTGAAACCTTGTAGACCTTGCCGTCTGGAGAGGTTCCCACGTAAAGCGTGCCTTTGGCATCGAACACCAAGCATTGCGCGAGCAAGTCGGTCGATTCAAATACAGTCGTTGGCTTTCCGCCTGCGTCAAACCGGAACACCTTCGCGGGAGAGCCACCGCCGGCGTACAAAGCGCCGGTGGCATCGGTGCGTAGCGACCACAAATAAGACGCGTCCGCATCCGAGACCAGAGTGAATTTCGGCGCCAGCTCTAAGTGGCCGTCGCTACGCACGGCGACGCCCTTTGCGGTGCCCTTGAGGAACTCTTCGTAGGTGGATTGCCTCCAGCGGCGGGTGTGGTCCGCGATGCCGGTCGTGGCTACACCGCAGAACAACAACGCCAGAAGCGACAGCTGTTTCGATTGTTTCGACATAGATCGGGTCACCGAATTTGCAAATTGAGCGAGATGAGTCCCGTTACCGGTCCACCGAGCACGATCGACGATTCGCTCGCCAGGGATTCACGCAATACTTGAACGCTACCGGGTGTCGGACGGCCGTCGATGACGTTAATTTGGGATAGGGGAATATTGGGGAGTTCTTTGTCATCCCACACCATGGTTGGCGCAGGTACGAAAACACCGACATACAAACGGTCATTGTTGCGCTCGCGATTGATGAGCGCGATCAACTGGTCGAGTCCTTCGGGTCCGGAGGCGCCGCTCGGCGCAGCGCCAAAATTGAAGCCGCGAGAGGCGCGGTTCATCCATTCGGCGTCACTGACGAGCACGCGAAGTGTCCCGCCCCGCGCAATCTGGTCCGGGACGTGAACCGTGGTTTCTTCGACGCGCGGCGCGCCACGAAATGGGCGCAACTGCACACGCACTTTGACGTCTTCACCAGGAGAGGCTTCACCCGTTTCCAGCCAGGCGCTGTCAATGGTGTACGAATTTTTTCCGGGCTGGCTTTCCACGCGCAGCGAAACATGCTCCACGCCGGGCACTTCGAAATTGTTTGCGAACAGGCGGCCAAATACGTTTTGGACGGTGAGGGCGATCGGCAACCCATCCGGCAGGAGGGAATCCGACGGCGCGAAAGTATTTTCCAGTTTTACTGGGACGTGACCTTTCAACTGGATTTCGCCAGTCATGTGCAGCGTGGTCCCTTCACCGTAGGTCGCATTCTGGGTCAGCCCGTTGAACGTGGTGATGGCGACCAGGAGCGGGGTGAGCTTCGGATGGTTCACCATTTCGAAGTGCAGCGTGGTTTCGTTCGAGCCTGTGACGAAGGTCAGATCGAGAGGAATCATTGCGGGTGGCGCGCCCAGCTTTCCCACTACGGCGGTGAGATGGTCGCCGGTGATCGTGCCGATGGCGCCACCCGAATTGACAATCTTTGTGGAAGCCAGGGAAGAGGACAGAGTTGTCACCACTTCGCTGCGCGACATCGGCATTTGGATGTCGCCGAGGTTCATGAACGGATGGCCGCATAAAAAGACGCGATCACCTTGGACGGCGGTGACAGTGCAGGCGGAGTTGATCGACATATCACCTCGGACCAGGACCATTCCGGCCATGTCTCCGGGAGCGAGATGCGCGTGGGCGTCGTCTTTTTGGTTGTCGGCGGTGCCTCCTTGTGTGGCGACCAGACCATAGCTTTGCAGTTGCCCGGCGAACTGTTGCACTGCGGCAGGCTGAAAGCCCGCGAAGACCAGAGGCGTTTCAATAGGCTCGAGCGCCGAGCCGCTTGGAATATTCTGTGCGACGGTTTGCTTCGGCAATTCGAAAGATGCCTGTGCGGTTTGTGTCGCAGTGTTTTCGACTGGCGGGCGCATAACATCGGCGATGGGAGTCACACCGGCAATCGCTTCCTTTGTGAAGATGCCGAGCTTCAGGGAAAGCGCTCCGGCGAGTTTGCCGTCGAGGTAAACCGGGCTGCCACTCATGCCCGCGACCACACCGGTGTGCTCTACTTTGGGACCCTTCAGTTCGACAAGGATGATGGATTGCTTTGGCCCAAGGAAATTGGGCATGACGCCCAAGACTTCCAAGTCGAATTTTTCGACTTGGTTGCCGGCGAAGATGGTGTAAGCGTATCCTTGCATCCCGGCGTGGACTTGATCGACAGGGATAGTTTCTGTGGGTTGCTGGGGGGCGGCGAGAGGCGGCAAGGCGCAAAGCGCGAGAAAAACGAGGCAGGTCACTGTTAGTCGTTGGAAATTTTGGCCCATAGGCAGATCGAGGCAGCTCCAGGAAGAATTCAGCATGATACCGGGCGGGGGCTGGGAGAGCAATTGAACCTCCAGATGGTCCGGCCTAGCCCTTAGGCTTAGAAGTTCTAGTCCTGGCCTTGGTTGTGAGCGGATGAGCGGAGGGACGCTAATCCGGAGATTTGGTACTGCCAGGGGAAGGGAATCGGCTGCGGAAAAGTCGGCGGCAGCAGGGCTAGGCTGGAGCGGATGGGGAATGGTGGCTAAAGGCGCGGGTCTCAAGGCTCGCCACTTGCTGCGGGTCCCGACGCGGGTAGCGTGTTGGTCCGGTGTGTGCGACGATGTTTCATTCAGGAGGGGGCTATGTCTGAACCGACAAAAGAGGAATTGCTGGCCAGGATCGCGGAGCTGGAGAAAAAGGCTGACCGGCCGAAGAAGGGTACTTTGGATTTTCGTGTTGGGGAGAAAGGCGGAGTCAGCGTCTATGGACTTGGGCGCTTCCCGGTTACGCTTTATTACGAGCAGTGGATTCGTTTACTTGATGTGTCCAAGGACCTGCGAGATTTTCTGGAAGAGAACAAGCACCGCCTGAAGCTCAAAGACTCGAACAGCTAACATTCCGGCCGGTGTCTCGCCGCGGTCACTGATTCTCCGTGCGAGTGGCTGCCAGAACTGATTCCGATCTCAATCGTGATGGTGCATGGCGAAGATTTTGGCGGTGGTGTCTTCGTAGGGGTAGACGTGCACCATCCAGCCGAAGATCACAGGATGAAAGGTGCCGCCGGCGGCGTCGCAGGCGACTTCCGTGGTAATCGATCCGCGGAGACCGAACTTGGTCCAGTCGGCGTGGCGGCGATCTCCTTTGGGCGGCATGCAGAGATTGGTGTGCAGGTGCCAGGTGGCAACGCTTAGCGGGACGCGTTCGTTGAGTTGTTCTTCGGTGGCGCGCTTAGGCATGGTGTACATCGCGCCGACCAGGTCATAACCGGTCGCCGTTTTTTTGTACAGCAGGGAAGTGGGGCGCGCCGGATCAAAGGTGAAGGCTTCCAAGAATCCGTTTTCGTAATTCGTGAAGTGGTATTCCTGCTGCGGAATATTCGGCATGAAGATTTTGTAGCCGTCGTTCAGGGCCGCGTGGTAGTCCTTGTATTTTTCGAGGCCGGCACGCAGTTGTTCCACGATTTCATTGGCACGTTTCTGATCTTCGGCGTTCGCCGCACGCAAAGCAGTCATGTGCATGTGCGGCGTATCGCCGTGGTGCATGTGCTGCATGTCGATCATGGCGTTGTGCTCACCGACGGAGGCGTCGTCGTTGTCCATGGTTGTTCCGGGGGCCATTCCCGGCATGCCGGCGTGATCGGCGCCTTGCGGATCTTGTGTCATTTCCGGTGTGGTCATAGTCACGGAGGGCGTGTGATGATTCGGTATTGCGGCGAGCAGCACGCCTACGAGGAATAAGGCCCCAACGCCGATCGCGGCGTTAAAGAAAAGCTGTCGAACTGTCTTACGAGCGAACATTCGTCCCCTCTCGATGCCTTGGCGCAGGGTTGGCCCTGCGGTCCCGCGAATTTCCCTGAGTGCGCCTCGTTTTGGCTTCCATTTCATAATACGCAGGCGCTCTGCGATTGTTTCCTTAGCATTTTGTTTTCAGTTCGCAAGAAAAACTGGCCCGGCGTACAGTCGAGGTTCTTGGCCTCGCGGCCATCGGTTGCGGTTCGCTGCGCGCGGGTGCTTTTCTACATCGTGCTAAACTGGCAAACAACGTGAAATCAGAGATCATTCAGCCGATTAAGGCGCTCTCCGGAGGTTTGGAACTTCCCGGCGATAAATCGATCTCGCACCGCTACGCGATGCTTGCGGTTCTTGCGAATGGCAGCAGCGAATTGCGCAATTTTGCCGCGGCGCGCGATTGTTACAGCACACTGGGATGCCTGAAGTCTTTGGGCGCTGGGGTCAAGATCGAAGGCTCTACGGTGCAGATTGCCGGCCACGGCTTGCGGGGGCTGAAAAGCTCGTGGCGCACGCTGGATGCGGAAAACTCCGGAACGACGATCCGGTTGCTTTCCGGCATTTTGAGCGGGCAATCCTTTGTCACCAAAATTACCGGCGATGGTTCTCTCCAGAAGCGACCCATGAAACGCGTGATGACTCCGCTGCACGAAATGGGAGCCGATATCCGCGGGCGAGACGGAAATTTTCCGCCGCTCGAAATTCACGGAAGCAAGCTGCGCGGCATTCACTACCAGATGCCGATGGCCAGCGCGCAGGTGAAATCGGCGGTACTGCTTGCCGGTTTGTATGCAGAAGGCGAGACTTCGGTTACAGAACCGGCAGCGACACGCGATCACACGGAACTAGCGCTCCTTGAGTTTGATGCGCCGGTGCGTAAGAGTGGTCGTACGATATCGATTCAGGGCTTGGCGGCCGGCAGCGATGGCCATCCCGCGCTTCGTCCGATTTCGGCCGATATTCCCGGCGATCTTTCGTCGGCGTTTTTTTTTATTGCTGCGGCGTCACTTCTACCCGAATCCAATCTTTATATCGGCAATGTTGGACTCAACCCGACGCGCGCGGCGATTTTGGATTTTGTCAAGCAGATGGGCGCTGCCGTGAGCATCGTGAATTTGCAGACGCGGCAGGGGGAACTTGTCGGTGATCTCTCCATCAAAGGCGCGACGTTGAAAGGCGGCGTGATTTCGGGGGACCTTGTGGCGCTTCTGATCGACGAACTGCCGATGCTCGCGGCACTAGGACCGTATACGGAGCAGGGAATTGAGATTCGAGACGCGACGGAACTGCGGGTGAAAGAGAGCGATCGCATTGCGGCGCTGGCGGAAAATTTGAAGCGCATGGGCGCTGCGGTTGAGGAGCGGCCCGACGGATTGTGGGTTTCTCCAAGCCGACTCCACGGAGCGGAGATTGATCCTCGTGGAGACCACCGCATTGCCATGGCGTTTGCAGTTGCCGGACTGGCGGCATCCGGCGAAACGCGAATCCTCGATGCCGGATGCGCGGGAGTCTCTTATCCCAGGTTTTTCGAGGAATTGCGGCGCCTCGCCGAATAGCGCAGAGTCCGCGCCCAGTTTTCTAGTTGGATAAGTCAGGTTCATCGTTCCGCGAAATGCAAACCCGCGCATTGTAAACTGACAAAAAGTTCCATCCGTGCTCGTAGAAGGAATTTCCATGTTGCCCGATGGTGTTGGCGCGCTCCTCTATTCAGGCTCTTTCGGTTTTTACTTTGTGCTTGCGTGCCTGGCGGGGATCGTGATGGGGCCGATGCTGTTCCTCAGCGGCTTCCGCATGCTTCGCTTCAAGCGCATGATTTTGAACACGCCGTTATCGCGCATACGTAGCGCATCGATCGGACTTGTGGAAGTCACCGGCACGCCGGTGGGGCCTGACGAGCTTGCGGCGCCGATTACAGGCGATCCTTGTTACTACTATCGTGTGCAGGCCTGGCAGTGGGTGGAGTCGGGAAACAACAATCATGCGTGGAAATCCGTGCTGGATGAGAGCCGGTACGTTCCATTCTTCCTGGAAGACACCACCGGGCGCGTTTTGATCGCTCCGCAAGGGGCGGACTTGGATGTGCATCGGAGCTTTTCGGATGAAGTAGGCGCTTCGTTCTTTCGAACCGACGGCCTGCTGCCACCCAATATCAAGGATTTTTTGGTGAAGCGCGGTCTGGTACCGTACGAAAAAATCAAGCTGGAAGAACGGATCATTCCGCGGGGATTCCCGCTCTTCGTCTTTGGCACTCTTGGAGAGAATCCGGCCGTGAATCCCGGCTGTGCGAGGCCGCCTGCCAGTTCTTCGGCGAGTGTATCCATGAATTTTCCCGGCGGTGTCTCGACGGGTGGCTTCACTGCAAACACATGTGTTGGAGGCGGCGCGTCCGCACGAGGAGTTCCCGCGGCTGCCGAAGTCCTCCGCCACATCCCCGGTGTGCAGGTACAAACCGCGGAGACACAAATTCCGCGCAATGCTACAAACCGATCGGTAATTGCGGACCGGGACGCGGCCGCGTGGCGGCCCTCTTCCGACAAATCCGCTTTTGGCGATTTTGACCTTTGCGCCTCAGTGGCCATCAGCAAAGGTGAACGCAACGAACCCTTCGCGATCTCCGGCCACAGTCAAAGAGAATTGGTCGGTAAGCTCGCGTGGAAGTCCGTGGCTTGTATCTGGGGCGGCCCGGTGATGGCTCTGACCGGCCTGTATTTTCTGATGGCTTATCTAAGATGGATTCGTTAGCCCACGGAGGAATAATATGGATTTGATTCCTTCTTTCATGATTTTGTTCGCCGTTGGCGGACTGTCTCTCTACCTGGGCATGATCTACAACGGGCTTGTGGCCATGCGCAACGACATCGACAAATCCTGGGCGAACATCGACGTGCTGTTGAAGCAACGGCACGATGAGGTGCCGCGGTTGGTAGACGTCTGCAAAGGTTATATGCAGTACGAACGCGAGACTCTGCAAACGCTCATGGAGGCTCGTACACGCTTCGGGTCGGCGGCCACGCTCGACCAGAAAGTACAGGCCAGCGGAAACGTGAGCGTTTCGATGGGGAAGGTTTTCGCGGTGGCCGAAAACTTTCCGGCGCTGCAAGCAAATGCTTCGTTTCTCGAAATACAGAAGCGCATTTCTGAACTGGAGAACCAAATCGCAGATCGCCGCGAATTCTACAACGATTCCATCAATGTGTTTAACACGCGAATTCAACAGATGCCGGACGCCCTGGTGGCGCGGTTGTTCGGGATGCAACCGCGATTGATGTTTTTGGTGAGTACGGCGAAAAAGACTCCGATGACGGTTGGATTCGGTGCACCCCAGGAAACCTTGAAATCCTGAATGGTTTCGCCGGCTGGTTCGCCTGGGCGGAATCCGATGGGCTTCGTTACTGTTCGGTGGACGGAGGAATGGGCGGTGTAGGCGGCTTCGGCGGCCGCGGTGGCGCAGGCGGTTTTGGAGGCGTGGGGACCGTGAGAGAAGTTCTACGGAGTTCGATGTTGCCGTAGCTGGTCTTCAGGACGATCTTTGGGCCCTTGCCGGAACCGGATTTTCCCGCCAAATGAGAATCACCGGATTCGGACTTGGTCTGGTTCAGGCCATCGAACTCGGATTCAATTTCACAATTGTGGCAGTCCGCGACAATTTCAAAACTGGAACTGCCCGGCAAGGTGAGAGAAATTCCTGAGGATGAGTTTGTAATGGTGACGTCTTCTTTCGGTGGCGCCGTGAAACGCACGTTGCTTTGCGCGTTGCGGTTATCGATATTCACTTTGCCCCCGGGATTTTCCACGTTGATTTCGGTGTCGCGGGTCCGCACGTTCACATTGCCCGGCGCGTCAATCACATCGAGATTCCCGCTACCTGCGTCCAAGTGCCCGGCCAGCGAAGAGATGGTCAGGTCGGTTCTTGGCGAGACGATGCGAATGCCCTTGGTCACTTCGTCGGTGCGCACCGGACCGTAGAAATCCCCTTCGATCGTGAGGCTGCCGGTGGTGTCGTTCACTTCAATCTCGCCGCCTTTGCCGGAAATCTTCACGTCGCCTTTGGTGTCGGAAACCTTGACGTCACCTTTTTTCATTTCAATGGAGACTTCACCGTTCGTTCCGCGGACTTCGACGTCGCCTTGCTGGTTTGTGACGCTGACATCGGACTGGAAGTCGGAGACGGTTATATCGCCCTTGTCGCTCTTGACCGTAAGCGCAGATTTTTGAGGAACAGTTACTTCGAGGTCAATGCTGATGCGCGGATCGGAAGCGTCATAGCCGGTGGGATGGACTTCGAAACTGTCGCCGTTCTGCGTGATTTCGACACCCGCGGGCTGAGCGATACGCTGAGCATCCGATTCTTTCCAGGTGCGCACATTCTTCTTTGCGGAGACCTGGATTTCGTGGTCGTCGGAGGCGCGCACGGTGATATCGCCGCGGATGTTTCGCACTAGAACGGGTGCGTTGACAGGAATGGTTTTCGGCGCGACGTCCGCGTCATATTCGTAATTGTCGCCGGGGACGTCGATCAGGCCGCCAACCTTTTCTTTGCCATACTCGACGCCCACGACGATGCCCATCAGCGCGAGCATTGCCAGGACCAGCAGGACTTCGCCGCCCGTGATGCCGCCACCGGTGCCGCCGAAGCGGCGCCCGACGGTGCGTTCGTAAAGCTTGATCACGCCCCAAAAAATAATCAGCAGCGGCCACCAGCGGGTGAAGAAGCCACTGAGTTCGAGACGGCCGTAGTTGTGGAGTAGCAGGAGAATCCCCACGGAGATGAGGACCAAACCGGAGAACAAGCCGCTGCTGCGAGGGCGGGTGCTTGCCATAATTCGTTATTGCCCCTGACTGTTGTACGGCGCCTGCGGCGGAGGCATTGCTGGGGGCGCTGGCGGAGGAGGCGGTACAAGTGGCGGCGGAGGCTCGATGTGGCCGTCGCGCGGCGCGAGCGAAGATGCCAGGAGCAGTATGCCGATCACCATTAGTAAAACGGGCCAGGTGTTGCCAAAATCAAAATGACCGCCGCGCACCTGATGCAAAAGGAAAAGAACGCCCAAGGTAATCAGAACTGCCGGACCCATCATCCCGCGGATGGTGCAGCTCTGGCAGCGGCATCCGGCCTGCGTAGTCATGCTGTCCCTCCCCTCAACCCTGCCGACCCATACGATTCCGCAGCAGCCAAACTCCAATTCCAATCAGGATTAGCGGAAAAAACAACTCGCGAATGCGGAAGACGTCGAAGACGCCGAAATTTCTCAACAGGAACAAGCCACCAAGGGCGATGAGCAGAATGGGCCCAAAGCCTCTTTGCTTGGTCCAGTTCTCGAGCGGATCCTGGTAGTTTTCGCCGATCTGCTTTGCTTTCAACGTGCGTACCGCGTCGATGGCCATGTAAAAGGGAAAGACGGCCAACGCGCAGATCAGAACGGCTTCCGCGCCTTCACCCAAATCCAGAGTGATACCAAGAATGATGCCGGCAAAAATTACAATGTGGAGCAATGCTTTGTTGTATTCGCCGTTGTAGATGGCGCCGAGACCGGGAATCAGCCCGAGCAGGAATACGAGTACGGATGATCCTTGCCCAGCAGGCACGACAGCCGGCAAGACCGGGGCAGCGACTCCTTCAGCAGCTACTGCCGCTGGATTCGGCGCTAAACCGACGACTTTGGCCAAGCACTCTTCGCAGTAGAGAACGTCTCGCACTGGCCGAACGCATGCCGGACACATCGGTTTCCCGCAGTTCCGGCAAAAGCCCGATGCCTCCACATCTGGATGCACCGCACATTTCATCGAAAATTCCTCCCCAGCACGACGGGACACTCTGCCGCCAGCATTTGCATTTGCCGGCCAATTTCATTGGCACGATTCTGTTGTTTCGGTTGTACGCGGGTGTGGTCGTCGCTCTGGCCCGGTTGCTTTTCAGGCGAGGACTTCGGAAGGTTTTCTTCCGGTGTAACTTGCAGTTCGTTCTGATCCTGCCGCAGACGAGACTGGATTTCATACACGACGCGGAGGTCGCTGACATACCTCTTGGTGTCGGCATAGCCGAGATGCACGCGACGTTCGGCGTTGCGGTACAAGTTCGTAGGCGAAAGGTCAGCCAGCTTCGGCTTGCGAAGAGAGATTCCTGAAGCGCTCACAAGAATGACCAACGTGGCCATGACGCTTGCAGCGCCATAAGCGAACTTCGGTGATAGAAAGCCACCAAGGAATCGGCGGAATGCCTGCCAGCCCGACACGGTTTCGCGGGGCCCGAGGGTTTTATCCAGAATCGAGTAGACCAGCCGTGGCGGCGCTTCCACTTCTTCCATGGACTGCAATTCGGTCATCACGCTCCGCACGCCGGCAAGCAACGGGGCACACTCGGGGCAGCTCTGCGCATGCGCTTCGAATGCCGCGCGATCCGCCGCTTGCAACATCCCTTCCAAGTAATCACTCAGCTGCGCTTCCACTTGATCGCATGTCCAGGTCATGATTCGACCCCCACGAGCAGAAAATTCTCCGCCCCTAGAATTACCAAAATCCTTTGTGTTTTACCCGTCGTCATGACGGCCTCACTCCCATTTGTTGCAAGATCTTTGCCAGTTCGATACGGCCGCGGTTAATCCGCGACTTTACCGTTCCTTCGGGCACAGCCAAGACCTGCTGAATCTCCGCATATTCCAATTGTTGGAGGTCGCGCAAGATGACTGCCTCTCGCAACTCCGGTGATAGCCTGGTCAGGGCGGATTGCACTTGGCCGCTCAGTTCGTTCATCAGTGCCTGTTGATCGGGCCGCCGCCCAGCCGACTCTTTGTTCTCGACAACCGGCATGGCGTCGTCGAGCGAATCGGTCTGGCGATCCCGCTTGGTTCTTCGATAATGATCGATCAACAGATTCCTTGTCACGCTAGTCATCCACGTCGCAAAACCACCGTGCGCGGAACGGTAGCTCCCAAGCGTCCGGTACACGCGCAGGAACACTTCCTGCGAAATATCTTCGGCTTCCGTGCGATTACCCACGAAGCGGCAACAGACGTTGAAAATGCGGCGCGAGTGGCGGCGCACAAGTTCCTCCCAGGCCGAGCCATCGCCCTGGAGGCAACGCTGGACCAGTTGGGCATCCGGCTCCAAGCTTTCCTAGCCTCATTCTCCAGTAACCTGCTCAGGCATAACTCTTTACGAGAGTTACTCGGCCTGTCATCTAATGGAACGTAAATTGCCCCGCAAATGTTCCCCGCCACGGGCGACCCCAAACCGACCAATTGGCGGAATCTTACTCGTGTCTGGCGGCCATGACAAGCCTATGGAATTGAATGGAATTGAATTATTTACGACACTAGCAAACGACGAAGACTTTCGTAGTACCTCGTATGAAAACTCGTAGATTGCGCCGGGACCTCAAGCGCGGGCCGAACCGTCAGGAGCGGTGGACGGCGCAACAGACATTGTCTCGTGTGTTTGCAACTTGTCGCAAATCTGGCTAGGCTCAACGCATATGGCTTTTTCGTCGAGGAAGAAGTGGTTGTTGGCTGCGCTTGCGCTTGTTGTGGCTTTCCTTGCCTATCGTTCGCGTGGATTATTGAATCTGAGCCAGTTCAGTGGCGCCCAGCTTTGGGCGACGATTCACGGCGCGAATTACTTCCTTCTTTTCCTCGCGCTCATCACCATTTACGCATGCTACGCGGTGCGGGCTTTGCGATGGCAGCGGTTTCAGGCGCACGTGGGTCCAGCGCGATTCTGGAATATTTATCCGATGACCCTTGCAGGGTTTAGCGCGCTCTTCCTTCTGGGCCGAGCCGCGGAGCCGGTGCGACCGCTGCTAATCGCGCGAAAAGACAAATTGCCGGTCGCGGACACGTTTGGCATCTACGCGCTCGAGAGAATCCTCGATGGCGCCTCGACTGCGGTACTCGCTGCCATTGGCTTGTTGATTTTTGAGTCCTCCGGACACCTAGTGGCGGAAGGGACGGGTTCTGCCTTCGAGAAAGCCGCGAAGACGGCCGGGACGGCGTTCTCGATTGTAGCGATCGTAGCTATCTCGGGGCTTGTGTACCTTCGACTGCATGGTTCGGCGCTGTTGGAACGCCGCATGCAGGGCTGGCTGCCGGACCACGGATGGCGCGCCAGCGTTGCCCGAATTTTGCTTGGATTTTCGCGCGGGGTGCAGACGGTGCGCACGTGGGGCGATGTGTTCGCCGCCGTGTTTCTGTCGCTCATCCATTGGCTGCTGGTCGTGTTCTGTTATTTTCTGATCATCAAGAGTTTCAGCGGGCGATTAGGCACGCTCACATTTTCCGATGCGATATTGGTGCTCGTGTTTACCCTGGTCGGCTCCGCCGTGCAATTGCCCGGAGTGGGCGGCGGGTCGCAAGCGCTATCGATCGTAGCGTTCACGCGTTTGTACGGAGTGGGGCAGGAAGCGGCGCTTGCCGCGGCGATGGTGCTCTGGCTGATCACGTTCGCTTCGTGCGCTCTGGCGGGAGTTCCGCTGCTCTTTAAAGAAGGATTGTCACTCGGCGAGCTTCGCCGCATGCGCGAACACGAAGGCGAAGAAATCGATGCGGAAATTCTGGACCGTCCGTCCACACCGTCGTAGACCTGCCGCGATTCGATTTCTGATATGCTCTTGCTTAAATTTCCAGGAGAATCTGCCGAGTGAAGTGTCCTTTTTGTGCGCATCTGGATGACAAGGTGATCGACTCTCGCGAAGGCCGTACGGGCGATACAATTCGACGGCGCCGCGAATGCCTGAAATGCTCCCGGCGTTTCACCACCTACGAGCGCATTGATGAAATTCCCTATATGGTGATCAAGAAGGATGGGCGGCGGGAGCGATTCGAGCGGCAAAAGATTTTACAGGGATTATTGAAGGCCTGCGAGAAGCGGCCAGTGCCGACGCCGAAGTTGGAAGGCATTGTCGACGAAATCGAAGGCGTGGTGCACGACGCGACGGAAAGGGAACTCACTACTACCGAGATCGGCGAAATGATCATGCACCGGTTGAAGAAGCTAGATAAAGTCGCATACGTACGGTTTGCCAGCGTGTATATGGATTTCAAGGACGTGCAGGAGTTCATGTCGGAGTTGAAGAATTTGCTGAAGGATCGCGCGGGGAAGAAGTAAGGATCCTATACCCACAGATCGAAGAGGGATTCCTCATTTCAAAGACTCCACACGGGAATGACGAAGCCAGACTGACACCTGGGGAATCGACGTAAGAAAGAGAGCTATACTGCCGCCCATGCCAGCGATCGTTTGCATGCTGCGCGGCGTCAACGTCGGCGGCCACAACAAAATCAAGATGGACGCACTGCGCGCCTTGTGTGGCTCGCTCAAGCTGGAATGCGCGCGGACCTATGTGCAGAGCGGCAACGTCGTGTTTCTTTCTGCCGAAAAGAATCTTGCGCTTCTGTCCAAACGTATCGAGGAAGCTATCGATCGCAAATTCGGATTTCGTCCAGGTGTGGTGCTTCGCAGTACTTCAGAGCTACGGAAGATCATCGGCAAGAATCCGTTCGTCGGCCGGAACGATATCGAACCTGCGAAACTGCTTGTGGTCTTTCTGTCTAGCGCGCCCGCCAAGACAGCTCGCGATGACCTGTTGAAATTTGACGCGCGCGGCGAGGAACTGCAAATGTATGGAAGCGAACTGTACATTTATTTCCGTAATGGAATGGGCCAGACGAAGCTTTCGTGGCCGGCGCTCGAGAAAACTCTCCATAGTTCCTTTACCGGGCGCAACTGGAATACGGTGACGAAACTTCTCGAGATGGCGGCGTCCCTCGAAAAAAGCGCTTGAGCGAAATCTGCACCCTCAGAAGCTGGGTGGCCTCTCGTCGACGACTCCGAACGCTGTTTCCAGCGCGATTCCCGCTCGGCCGACGGTTCCTTCGTCAAACAACCGGCCGATCAAGGTGATTCCGTGCGGCACTCGGCGCGGTGAGGAGAATTTCGGAATTGGCCGGGAGCGATCGGGGGCCCAATCGGTTCTGGCTTCGGCTACTTCAACAAATCCAGCTCGCATGGTCAGTGAAGGGTGGCCGGTATTGTTTGTGATCGTTAGGATTTCGTCGCGGAGCGATGGCACGAGGAGTAGATCTACGCTGTCGAAGACGCGAGCCATTTCTTGGCACACCTTTCGGCGGAAGCGGTCACTTTGCACGAAATCCACCGCGGACAAGAACCGCGCTTGTCGGAAAATGTTGGGCCATGCGTCGTAGGTCTGTTCGTGCAACTGGCTCAATCCGCCGTTCAATGTCAGTTCTTCGAAGGAGGCGGCGCCTTCGGCAAACAAAATAAGGTTGAGCGAGTCGTAGGGCCAATCGGGAAGCGCGACTTCGACAGGCTCCATGCCCACTTTCCTTAGAGTTTGCAGGGCCAAGCGATCGACGTCAGTCGCGGGAGCTTCTTTCATCCATGCTGGGAAATAGCCGACACGCAATCCCTTCACGCTGGCATTTGCGTCGAAATCTAACGTGCTTGGGACACTTGAAAGATCTCCTGGGTCAGGGCCCGAGATTGTGTTGAGCACCAGCAATGCATCTTCGACGCCGCGCGTCATTGGGCCCAGTTTGTCGAGCGACCAGCAAAGCGTCATCGCGCCGGTTCTTGGCACCCGGCCGTAGGTGGGCCGAAGGCCGGTCACCCCACAGCGCATGCTGGGCGCGACAATGCTGCCGCCAGTTTCGCTGCCGATGGCGAATCCCACCAGACCGGCGGCGGTTGCCGCTCCTGGGCCAGCGCTTGATCCGGAGGCACCTTCTTCGACAAGCCACGGATTCATGGTTTGCCCACCGAACCAGATGTCGTTGAGTGCTAGCGCGCCTAAGCTCAGCTTTGCGATGAGTACCGCGCCTGCGGCATTCAGGCGCTTCACGACCACGGCGTCGTCTTCCGGGATGCGATTGCGATAAGGCTCTGCGCCATAGGTCGTCGGAATTCCAAGTGTGTCCAGCAGATCCTTGCCGCCCCAAGGAATACCGTGCAGAGGGCCGCGGTAACGGCCTGCGGCGATTTCCGCGTCAGATTCCTTGGCTTGCTGCAACGCCAGTTCGCGCGTCAGCGTGATCACGCAACGCAGCTTTGGGTTGTATTGCTCGATGCGCTTCAAATAAATCTGTGTCAGGCGCTCGGAGGTTAGTTTCTTCTGCTCGATCCAGCGCGATAGCTTGGTTAGCGAAGCGTAGGCGATGTCCGCATCGTTCGACGGCAACGAGCCGGGATCGCTCTTGCTGCGCACGAATTGGTTTTTGCCGGCGGGCGCCTTTTGACCCGGCATGACGCTCTTGTAGAGGGAAAAAGGAGCCAGGGTGGACTCCAGCGCGATTTTTCTCGGACCGGTGCGGCGTTGGTAGAGGGAGGCCATGTTGCCGCGCCAACTCGAAGCCGCCTGCGCGAGTTCCGCATCTGTCATTTGCACCTGCACCAATTTTTCCGCCTCAACGAATGTCCCGGGTGAGACCTCCGGCCCCACTAGCGGTCCAGTACCGAACGCGGGTGGCGCTCCAGCCGGCTGTTGTTTACCAGGATCCTGGCGGTGCCCTTCGGCGCTCGCTGCGATGGGCGCAATGCCGGCCATACCTGCCGCCAACCCGATGGATGCTTCCGCGAGAAACTTTCTCCGTGTTTTCCGGACCATTTTTCCTCCGCCGGGCATTCTACCCGACTCTCCGACTGAAGGTTTTGCCCACCAAAATTTCACCCAGTGCGATGGCGACATCGGCGTCAAGGTTGTGCGTCGGTGGTATGATTCCGGCCATGACGACACGCGTTGTGCTGTTCGGTCGGTGGTTGCTGTTGCTTGCTTTGGCCGTTTCATCGTCGACGTCTGGCCAGACTGGCTCCACAACCAACTCCGCCATCGTGTTGCATGCCGCGCGACTGCTTGAAATTGAGACCGGGAAGGTTATCGCGCCGGGCGAGGTGTTGGTGCAAGGAGACCGCATTGTGGAGGTAGGTTCAAATGTGAAGCGCCCGGCGGGAGCGCAAGTCGTCGACCTCGGCGACACGACGTTGATGCCGGGGCTGATCGACGCGCACATTCACCTTTTTCTGCATCCTGGAGCGGAAGATTTGCAGACCGTTCAGGAATCGGTCCCGCAGCGCACCATTATGGCGACTCTGGCGGCTCGTAATGATCTGATGGCCGGATTCACGGCCGAGCGCGACATGGGCACCGAGGGCGCGGGCTCGGCGGATACCGCGGTGCGGAATGCCATCAACGACGGCTCGATTCCCGGACCGCGATTGCGCATCAGCGGAAACGCCATCGACATTCTTGGCGGCCACGAAGATGCCATTCCATTCAACCCGGAACAGCACGTGCTTTCGAACGCCACCTACGCCAATTCCGCGGAGCAATTGGTGGTGGCTATTCGTGAGGAAACAAAAGAGGGAGCGGATTTCATCAAGATTTATGAGACCGGCCCGGATTCGATTCGCGATGAGCGCTTGTCGACGGCGTATCAGTACACGGAGGCGGAGCTTGCCGCAGCAGTGCAGGAAACGGCGCGAACGGGTAAGCGGGTGGCGGTTCACGCTACTGGAGAGCCAGGGACACTTTATGCTGCACAGGCAGGCGTGGTTTCGATCGATCACGCGTATCAATTGAGCGACGAGACCATGCGTCTGATGAAAGAGAAGCAGATATTCGCGGTGCCGACGTTTACGGTATCGGAATATTTCTGGCAGCATGCCGCCACACCCGCGCTGGCCGAACACGAACGGCAGTTGCTTGAAATTCACACCAAGGAATTTCGTAAACAGCTTGCTGCCGGCGTGCCGATGGCCGTTGGCTCGGATGTAGGGCCTTTTCCGCACGGCACGCAGGCGCGCGAATATGTGTTGATGGTGCAATACGGGATGAAGCCGCTGGAGGCGTTGCAGGCGGGGCTTGTCAATGGAGCGAAGTTGCTTGGGTGGCAGAACGACGTTGGAGCGCTTAAGGCCGGCTACTGGGCGGACATCATTGCCGTTCCGGGGAATCCGGTGAACGACATTGGCGTGCTCACCCGCGTGTCTTTCGTGATGAAGGGCGGAATTGTTTATCGAAAGCCGTGACCTGGCGTGACGCGGGACGAGCCGGATGGAAGTCGGCGCTACGAATTTTCGGAAACTCAAGGCTCGGAACCGGGGGAATGGTCGGGATGAAGAGGCATTTCAACGCACTCTTGTTTGCTTCGTTATCCCTGTTCGCTTGCTCCAAAGACCAGACAGAAAACCGCACCGGCGCGGCTGCGCCGCGGGATAAGCGTCAGGGGACCATCCAGGCGGAAATCGCTTCTGACCCGAGGTTCGCTTTTCGGCGCTTCTCAACCGCGTCTGGCGCGTTTCGAATGCTCCCTACGGTCCAGCTTCGGGATCCATCTATCTGTTTTTGCCGAATGGAACGTTGCTGGAAACTTCCTGCGTGGAGACGTATCGGATCGCGACCTGGTCCGTCGACAAGACGCAGCCAGATACGCTGCGCGTTGTCGAAGACCAGCAAGCCGTATTCACGGCTACTTTAGCCGAGTCGACTGGTAGTACCCTGCATCTCCGCAAAAAACTTCTGCACAGTGGCGAGGTTCAGGATATTACCTTGACGGCGGTCGACGAAGAATTCGTTTGTCCCGACCTACCCAAATGATTCCGTTCGACGCGACGGCCCGCCGAATGATCGGTTGAGATCCTTCATCTGCAAAAGGTGCGGGTCATGTTGACATGCATTTAAGGCATGCGACTCACTGTGATCACGGAACAAATCAGGGTGCTCCGGCGTATCATGCTTGGACCGCGTGAGTTGATCAAGTGCGGGCCGGTTGGAGACACGCGATAAATTCACTCTAAGATGACTCGAAAGCTCCGTAGCATCATTCTGATTGTGGCGGTCGTCGGGTTGGCTTGTGTGACCGTTTGGTTCTGGAACGGTCCGGCACGCGGGATTCGCGTGGGCACGGCGGTTGTCAGTAAAACTCTGTGCTCGGGAGTCTTTGTGTCAGCGTTGGACCCGGATTTGCTGTACGCCGAGGCGATTAAGCCGATTCCCGGGCAGGATCTCCTGGCGAAACACCTCAAGTACACCGTGGACCGAACAGCGCGACAAGCTACCGCGACTTGGCGGGGTGGATTTGAGAGCCGCGCTATTTTTCGCGACGGACGGGGTTGCATGCTTGTGCACGGAGCCGTGCCGGCTAGCTATTTTCCTGGCAGCTCGAGTGCAACTCTCGTGACGACAGCAGGACCCGCGACCCCGCTCGAAGTAGATCCGCGATCACCGAAGCTTGAGGCTGCATTGGATCGTGCATTCGCCGAACCGGCGCAGCCGCCCTATCGCTGGGTGAAGGCCATCGTGATTTTGCACGATGGAAAGCTGGTCGCGGAGCGGTACGCTCCGGGTTTCCGCGTGAATACGCCGATTCTTGGTTACTCTCTTGCCAAATCCGTGACCAACGCGCTCATCGGAATTCTGGTGCGGCAGAAAAGACTTTCCAGGGAGCAGCCGGCGCCGGTAGCAGAATGGGGTAATCCTTCCGACCCTCGGCACGACATAACCATCGACCAGCTTCTGCGCATGACATCCGGACTGGCGATGGAAGAATCGGACTCCGGCTTTGATCCAGTTTCTCGGATGCTATTTCTTGAACCAGACATGGCCGGGTTTGCCGAGCGGTCGCGTCTCAAGGCGGCCCCGGGCACGATGTTTGACTACACCAGCGGCAACACATTGATTTTGTCGCGAATCGTTCGCGACGCCGCGGGCGGCCACGCACAGGACGTGGTGGAGTTTGCGCGCAAAGAGCTGTTCGAACCGCTCGGGATCACCACCGCCACCATGGAGTTTGATTCCACAGGCACTCCGGTCGGATCCATCTACGTTTTCGCTACCGCGCGTGACTGGGCGCGTTTCGGCGAGCTTTACCTGGATGATGGTGTAGCGAACGGACGGCGCATTTTGCCGGAAGGATGGGTGGACTATTCCGCCGCGCCGACGCTGAACGCCGATTACGGCGCCGGATTCTGGACCAATCGCGGCGCTCACGGGCACGGCGCGCAGCGGATTAAAGCCGGCATGCCCGAGGACTCGTTCTACGGCTCCGGCAATCTCGGCCAGCGCGTGGTGATTATTCCCTCGGAACGTCTGGTTATCGTGCGGCTTGGTTTGACGCACGCCCCCGGCTTCGACATGCCAGGCCTGTTGCGCCTGACTCGCGAAACGTCCACCGCTCTGCATGATTCGCAATAAGCGAAACGGATCAGCGCTCGACATCGGAAAAGAGAGTGCTTAGTATCCTTTAGCTTGGTGAGGCCGGCTCATTTCACCGAGTATGTCATCGTTCGTAATGAAAGGATTTTAGATTGATCGTGATTTCTTTGCTTAACCTATTGAACGCTCTTTTGTTCAAGGCCCTCGGTGAAAACGTGAGCTCGGTTCCAATCTTGCGACTTGGCGCAGTGAAGGATGTTCGGCGTTTCGAGGAGCACTTGCGCTCTCTTGGCTTACATCTGCCGTGTGATTCCGAATTGCTGGCCGGAACGGAATCGCCGCTGGGTTGGCCGCTGCAACGTGGCGGATATAAATTTGGCAACCGAATCGCCGTGCAGCCGATGGAAGGTTGGGACGGAAATCCTGACGGCAGCCCAAGCGAGAACACCGTACGCCGCTGGCGACGTTTCGGAAGCAGCGGGGCGAGCCTGATTTGGGGAGGTGAGGCCGTTGCGGTGTCGCACGAGGGTAGGGCGAATCCGAACCAGCTCGTGATTGCGCCTCACACGTATGCGGGCCTGGCGAAACAGCGCGATGCGATGATTGAATCTCACCGGGAGATGACCGGAGGCGGACAGCGGCCGCTCATCGGATTGCAGCTCACGCATTCGGGGCGCTATTGCCGTCCGAACGCGTACGATCGGCCGGAGCCGAAAATTCTTTATCGACATCCCATACTCGATGCAAAGCTTGGACTGTCCGCTGATTTTCCTGTGCTGACGGACGAGCAGGTTGGCGGAATCGTTGAGTCCTTTCATCGCGCGGCGCGGGCAGCTCGCGAACTGGGATTTGATTTCGTCGACATCAAGCATTGCCATGGATACCTCGGCCACGAATTTCTCAGCGCACACACACGGGCAGGGAGCTACGGGGGATCGTTCGAGAATCGCACGCGGTTTTTGCGGGAGGTCGTGGAAGGCATACGCTCAAACACACCTGGGCTGCAAATTGCGGTGCGGCTCTCTGCATTTGATATTGTGCCGTTTCGACCCGACCCGGCGACAACATTGCCCGGGAAAATGGGAGTCGGGGTCCCGGAAAAGCATGATCATTTGATTCCCTATCGGTGGGGATTTGGCGTGGATTCGTCGCATCCGACAGAGATGGATCTTGCGGAGACGAAGCGATTTTTGAAGCTTTTGGAAGAACTGGATATTCGGTTGGTCAACCTCACGGCCGGAAGCCCTTACTACAATCCTCATGTTCAGCGACCTGCATTCTATCCGCCGTCGGATGGTTACCAGCCCCCGGAAGATCCTCTCGTCGGGGTGGCGCGACAGATGAAAATGGTGCGAGAACTGAAAACTGAATTTCCGCAGTTGATTGTTGTCGGATCCGCGTACAGCTATCTTCAGGATTTTTTACCTCTTGTTGCCCAGGCGGCGATTCGCGAGGGATGGGTGGATTTCGTCGGTTTGGGCCGGATGATTTTGTCGTATCCCGGGCTGCTGCTCGACGCAGCCGAGGGCAGAACCATTCAACACAAGCTGGTCTGCCGGACCTTCAGCGATTGCACCACGGCGCCGCGCAAGGGCCTGCCATCGGGCTGCTATCCGTTGGACGAACACTATAAATCGTCGGAGTCAGCGGAAAAGCTGAAATTGGCGAAAGCGAGACGGCCATGAGCAGCGCGTCTCCCTTCGATCGTTCGCGCGCGCACCGGAAGTTGCAGGGAATTGCCGCGGCGCTACTTCCGTTCGAAAACGACGGTCGCGTGGCTGTCGAGGCGTTTCAAAAGCATCTAATCGCTACGCAAAAAGCCGGGCTGCAAAACGCCGTCAACATGGACACCGGCTACGTGAATTTTCTGACCGACGGGGAGCAATTGGAGGTCCTGAAGTGGACCCGGGAGGCTCTGGGAAAAGATGTGCCGTTCGTGGCGGGAGCTTATATCGAGGGACAGACCGGTGGGGTCATTGAGCTGTATCGAAGGCAGATCGATGCTATCGTGCGCTTCGGCGGCACGCCAATTTTGTTTCAGAGCAGCCAGCTACATGGAAAATCCGCTAAGGAAAAAGCCGAGGTTTACCAGCAAACGTGCCGCGGATATCCGGGCGTTTTGGCATTCGAACTGGGAAGAATGTTCGCGCCCAATGGCGAAATTTTTGATGACGAGATGATCGACCGTCTTATGGATATTCCCGAGATCGTGGGAATGAAGCATTCTTCCCTGGATCGCTTGGTCGAGTTGGAGCGCCTCGCATTCCGAGATGCTCATCGACCAGACTTTCACATTTATACCGGCAATGATCTCGGGATCAATATGATCGAGTATGGATCGGATTATTTGCTGGGGCTGGCGACATTCTCTCCAGAAAAATTCGCCGAGCGCGACCGGCTTTGGGAGAGGGGTGACCCAGGATACTTTGCGCTGTCCGATGCGCTGCAATACTTGGGAAATGTTGCTTTTCGCGAGCCCGTGCCGGCTTATAAGCATTCCGCTGCGGTTTTCTTGCATTTGACGGGCAGAATCCCTAGCGACAATGCGCATCTCAACAATCCGCGGCGTCCCGACTGGGAGCCAGAAATGTTGCGAGACTGCGCTCGCCGTTTAGGCCTCTAGTACCTGCGTTGCATCAAGCGTCGACGAAAAGCATGACTTTAAGATGGTATGCTTGCCCGAGCATGCGCCACATTGTTGCACGTCCACGCTGTCCGGCTTTAGCTCCCTTCATTAAAGCATTTCATTACCACGAGAGCGACCTCGCGCCGGTGGTCGAGCGAATCCTACCCAACGGGCAGGCGCACCTGATGGTGAATTTGGCTGAGGGCGAGTTTCGCACCTACAGCGGCGAGCGCTGCGAATCTGTCCATCGTACGCGCGGAGCGGTTTTGGCCGGCCCACATGGGAAAGCTACAGCGATTGACACCATGGAACAGCGCCACCTGATTGCGGTGGAATTCAAGCTAGGTGGAGCGGCGGCGTTTTTCGGAATGCCACTGAGCGAGGTATGCGACAAGATTGTGGGACTCGATGACGTGTGGGGATACGACGGCGCTTTCGTTCGCGAACGATTGTGTGAACCGCCGACGCCGGGCGAAAAGCTCCGCGTGCTTGAAACGATATTGCTTGAGCGTTTCACCCGCTCGTCGGAGCCGGGTACGACGACTGCCGTTCAGTTGCTGGCGCGAGGTGTGTCTCTAACCGACACCCGCTCTCGATTGGGGCTGCTGCCGAAAACTTTCGTGCGACGGATTCGCGAGCAGGCCGGCTTAACTCCCAAGCGGCTTTGGCGCGTACGCCGGATGCAACGACTGGTGGGCTCTGTGCGGTGTCCCGCGGATGCGGATTGGTGCCAGGTTGCCGCCCAATACGGTTATACCGATCAAGCGCATTTTATCCATGATTTTCGAGACCTTACGGGCATGACGCCCACCGCCTACCGGCCAGCGGCTCCGCAACGGCGTAACCATGTGCCCGTGGTGGCCTTGGGAAGCTGACGCTTTTTTACAATACAAATTCCTGGCTCCCCGGTATCGTGAGACGGTTCATCCGAACGGATGAAGAATCTACTGCGCCGCTGGGGGGGAATTCTCGTGATTTCGAATCGCTCGGTTCCGACCGAAACTTTGCTGCCGCATGTGGTCTACCCGGACATTAGAGAGGCGATCGCCTGGTTGAGCACCGCGTTTGGATTTTGCGAACACTACCGGTATGGCAAACCGGAAGACCCCAGCGGAGCGCAAATGCATCTTGGCAAGGCATGGGTCATGCTGCACAAAGCGCGGCCGGGCAGCGCGAGTCCGGCGCAATTGGGAAGTGCTACGCAGAGCCTGACGCTGTTTGTAGAGGACGTGGACGGTCACTTCGAAAAGGCGAAAGCGGCCGGCGCGCAAATTGTCGAGGAGCTGCACGAAACCGAGTACGGCGAGCGGCAGTATGCGGCCGTCGATCTGGCTGGTCATCACTGGCTGTTTTCCCGGCACGCTCACGATTTGAATCCCGCTGATTGGGGGGCACTTGTTTCCGAGCCTCTGAAGATTGCGTCGCGGCTCTCTATTGCACCCATGCTCTCGGTTCGAAACGGAGCGCGAGCGGTCGATTTTTACAAGGCAGCTTTCGGAGCTGAGGTGTTGTTTCGTTTGGATGATGGAGGAGCGGTCGTCGCGGAGCTTTCTGTGGGTGAATCCAAGTTTTGGGTTGCCGATGAATCTCCCGAACACTTGAATTTCAGCCCGGAGTCTTTGCGTGGAGGAACCGTGCGCATCGTGATGGTCGTTGATGATCCAGACACAGCGTTTGAACGTGCGTTGGCTGCGGGCGCGACCGCGGTATGGCCGGTCGAAGACCAACCGTATGGCTGGCGGGTGGGGCGGATCGTCGATCCCTTCGGGCATCATTGGGAAATAGGGAAACCGTTAGGCTGAGCCGCGCGCGTTGGTTCTCGTTATTGGTCCACTTTATGAATAAACGTCCACTGCCAGTAAGCGTCATCAGTTGGATCTACGTTGCGGCGGGTGTGGTTGGATTTGGGGTCCATGCGAAGGAACTCGTCACCCTGGGTGTGTTTCGGACCGATGCTATTTGGTTAGTGCTTGTCCCGCTTTTGGCAATTGCTGCGGGGGTGTATCTGCTAGGCGGTCGCAACTGGGCACGTTGGCTAGCGGTCGCGTGGATGGCGTTTCATGTAATCCTGAGTGCTTTCCATTCTGCGCAACAGCTCGCTGTGCATGCCGTGATGTTGGGGTTATTTGTCTATTTCTTGTTTCGGCCGGAGGCCACAGCGTATTTTCGTGCAGCACAGCCGCGCACGCCATAAAAGCTACATGCCGGCCGGCCGCGGCGCTTCATTTCGAACCGTGCTACAGTTTTTCTTCGGATTTTCCCATTTCTAAGGAGTTCGCATGTACAAGGTTTTGCTGGCGCTTTCGGTGGCGGTATTTGTTACGGCGGCCTTTGCGGACAAGACTGCGGCGCCAAAGTTCGACGCGGAGAAAATTCGCGCGCATGTGAAATATCTGGCAAGCGATGAACTCGAAGGTCGTGGCATGAACCAGAAGGGCGGCGACCTGGCCGCCGAGTATATTGCAGCGGAGTTCAAGAGCTATGGGCTCAAGCCCGCGGGTGACAGCGGAACTTACTTTCAGAAAGTGCCGATGGTGGGGGTAAAGACGCTTCCGGATACGAGCTTTGCGCTTGCGCCCAAATCCGGCGTGCCGCTTGAATTGAAGGCGCTGGACGACTACGTGACCACCAACGAACGGCAGACGGAATCGGCGGAGATCGATGCGCCTATCGTTTTTGTCGGTTATGGTATTTCCGCTCCGGAATATAAATGGGACGACTACAAGGGATATGACCTGAAAGGAAAAGTTGCGCTTTTGTTTGTGAATGAACCCGTTTCCGAGGATCAGAGTTTTTTTAAGGGCAAGACGCTCACCTATTACGGCAGGTGGACTTACAAATTTGAAGAGACCGCACGGCGCGGCGCGATTGCCACGCTCATCATTCATCGTGAGGACCTGGCCAGTTATCCGTGGACCGTGGTTCGCAATTCGTGGGGCGGCGAGAAATCGTTTCTGCAACTGGATGGCACGCCGAAGCTGGAGGCCGCGTCGTGGATTCAGCAGAATGCGGCGCAAAAGCTTGTGGGCATGGCCGGGCTCGATCTCGACGGGCTTTTCAAGCAAGCGCAATCGCGCGAGTTCAAGCCCATTCCGCTATCCGTGAACCTCAAAGCGCACATCGTCAGCTCGGTTCATCCGTATACTTCGCGCAATGTGCTCGCCATGGTGCAGGGTTCCGATCCATCGAAAAAAGGCGAGGCGATTCTCTACACGGCACACTACGATCACTTCGGGATCGACAAATCGAAGCCAGCGGGCGCGAACATTTATCACGGCGCCGCGGACAATGCTACCGGCTGCGGCATCCTCCTTGAATTGGGGCGCGTTTGGGTCAAGACAAAGCCGGCGCCGCAGCGTTCGATTTTGTTCGCGGCGGTCACTGCGGAGGAACAAGGACTGCTCGGATCGGAATATCTTGGCAAACATACGGCGCAGCTGCCGGCGCGGCCGATTCTCGATTTGAATTACGACGACCTGCCGCCGATTGGTGTTCCCGAAGAAGTTGAGGTTGTCGGCGCGGAGCGGACCAGTTTTTACTCCACGGTGGAGGAAGTAGCGAAGGAGTTTAATTTGACGATTCGCCCTGATTCGCGGCCGGAAGCGGGGCATTATTACCGTTCCGACCATTTTAGTTTGGGGCGCGTGGGCATACCGGCTTTTTCGATCAACGAAGGGATGAAGTACCAAGGGCACGACACCGCATGGGGGCAGGCACAAGCGAAAGACTATGTGGAGAACCGGTATCACCAGCCCACCGATGAGTACAAGCCCGAGATGGATTTCCATGGCGATGCGCTGATGGCGGAATTCGGCTACGTGTTAGGGCAAAAAGCGGCCACTGCACAGAATGTGCCCGCGTGGTTGCCCGGGGATGAGTTTGAGGCAGCGCAGAAGAGACTGCTGTCGGACCCTCGCTGATTCTCGCGTTGGACGAAGAAAGGCGCCCGCCTTGGAACACGCCCGCTACATGAAAGCCACCCTCGAGACTTACCTCGGCCAGACGCCGGCGGTGAAAGATTTGATGGTGGTGAAGCCGAGGCGTTCGTAGAGATGGACGGCAGTGTGATTCTCCGCTGTGACCGTGAGTGACAATTCCTTGAAGCGCATGCTGCGCAGGGCGTTCGCTGCGGTCTCCATGAGCGCGCGGCCCAGGCCATGGCCCTGGAATCCTGGTTGCACGCAGATTTGGGTGGTGTGCCCGACTCGTTCGGCAACCTCGCTGGTCAAAACGGCGGCTACCAGTTCGTCGCTTCCCGGATGCCGAAGTACGAAAGAAGCGCCTGGTTGGAACTGGCCGCACCCTGGCAACAAGATGATGTTTTTCAGGAATTTCAGAGCGCCGTTTCGCGAGCGGTATTGATCGTTGATGTCGCCGTCGATGTGATTCGCGTAGGCGAGATAAATCAGCTTCGCGCAGGGATCAAAGTAGCGGTCGTTCCAGCGATCCAGACGTAATCCCGAATTGATGCTGGGGCTAGGCTCGGACTTCTTCGTCAGGTCCAGCAGCATGAATTGCCGGGTGTGCAGCCGGAAGCCTTGCGCGCGTAGCGCTTCATCGACCGGGCCGCCGAAGGGCATCAGTTGCGCCTCGATGCGCTGCATCTGCGGCAGTGAGCGCATGCTGTACAGCATCTCTTCGAGCAGCCTGCGGCCGATGGGACCCTGGTCTTCCTGCGGCGAGACGTACATCCCGCCAATCAGGCCTTTGTAGTCCTCCAGCACATAAAAGGAATATCCGACCGCAGAGCCACCATCAAGCGCCACGCAGCCTGACAAGGCGTGGGCTTCGAGGAAGCGCTTTATGAGTTCCAGCGCGCTACGGTAGTCCCAATGGAGCTCATCGCGCCAGTGGTCGGCCTCTTCCTCTAGGAGCGGCTCGATCTGCCGAACAGTCGCTTGGCGAAGGTCGATGATGTTCATAGACCGGATGTTACGTGACTCCCCTGTTGCACCTGTCATGATAGCCGATTCCAGCAATTCGCCGCCAAATCCCAGAAGAAGGCAGATATAAATCGGGCACACGCTCGAGAGAACCCTGATAGCGGCGGGAAAGGCACGTGCTAGCCTAATCGAGAGTTCGGCAGCGACCGATTGTGCAAGAGACTCTCAGGGGACGGTTGAGCTGCCCGGATTTAGAACCCAAAGCCCATGTCCATCGTAGATGAACTGCGTTACCCGAGACGTTGGTACACCAAGCTATCGGTTGTAGTGTTGACGCTGGTTTTCTTTGTGGCGTTGGCGACGGCCGCAATTGCGGGCGTTCTTACATATTGGATCGTAAAGCCGCAGCGCACCAGCTCCGAGATCAATATGGAGAGCTTTCCCGGGCGGCCGGACGAGGTGGATTTTGCCGTGAGCGGGTTGACCCCGGGAGAGCGTAAAGGCTGGTTCTTTCCGGGCTTGCTGGGCGCGCCGACGATTATCCTGTGCCATGGATATCAGTCGAGCCGGGGAGAACTGCTGACGCTGGTTTCCGCGCTGCAGGACCATCAATACAACGTATTTGTGTTTGACTTTGCGGCCCATGGTTCGAATGGAGGACGGACCACGTTTGGCTACCGGGAAGCCGATGAGGTGCGCGCGGGGATCGATGTGATTTCGAAGCGTAACGATGTGGATCCAACGCGCTTTGGGTTGTGGGGCTACAACCTTGGCGCTTATGCCGCTTTGCGGGAGGCAGAAGCAGACCCCCGCGTACGCGCCTTGGTGCTGGATTCGGTGTACGACTACCCGAAACAGATGGTGAGGATTGGTGTGGAGAAGACCGGCGTCGGCGGCTTTCCCTTCATGGTGAAGTCCGCGCAGACTACTTTTGAATGGTTGAACTATGGATATAAGAATGACCCGTCGGTTTCGTCGAAGTTGAAGACCCTGGCGGACGTGCCGATCCTGTTTATTCAGGCGACGGATGATCCCGAGTTAGGCGCGATTACGCGCGACATGTTCCTGAAAGCCCCAGAGCCGCGGGAACAGGCCATTATTGCGCATGGAAATTTTGTAAATCTGCCCGACGAAGAAAAACGTACGTACGAGAATCGGGTAGTGACATTTTTCTTAACCAGGCTGCCGGTCAGCGCCGTTCCCGCTGTTCCCCCGAGCAAGCCCTCCAAGACCGTTAAGACGGGCCGCTGAATTATCTCTGTTTTCGGCACGGAACCACCGCAGCGTGGCCAGAAAAGTCTGCGCAGGCGAAGTCGCGTGCGCGCGCTTCCTGCATCCGCGCCGGATCAATAAACAACCATTCAGGCTTTGCACTTGGTGGCGTCCACTCCGCTAGTTCCGCATGCGTATAGAAATTCAGTTGGTATGCTAAGGAACGTTTGATCTGCCAGATTCCCGCTCGATTGGCGGAGAAGTCCGGCCAGAGCTTGCGCGCTTCGGCCGCGGCTTCTCGCGCGGTGAAGTCAGCGTCGGCTTGCTTAAGAGCATTGTCGGTCTGCACGACCAGGAAGAGCAGGACGAAAATAGTAGCAAAGAGGGCCACCGCGTTAAGGCGAAACCCCGCAAGAAATCCAACGAGGATGGCTGCGAGTCCAGTAACGAACGCAAAGAAAAACAGAATGCTGCCGGCGGACGGGCGGTACGGAAAATTGTGGGCCAATAACCTGCCTGCTGCAAAAAACAGGGTGGCTAACCCCATAAGGCCGCCGGCACAGATCAGGCCCGGCCACCTCATGGGTCTTTGCTTGTCCTTACGACTGCCAGAAAGCGGTTCCACGAGCAGCAGCATCAAGGGCGGAACGGAGGGTAAAACGTAACCGGGAAGCTTGGAGTGTGAAATGGAGAAGAAAACCAGCGGGAATACGGCCCAGACCAGCACGAAGAGTCGGAACGCAAATTCGGGTTGACGCTCTTTTTTGTCGCCGAAGAATCGCCGCACTGCGGGGATGAAAAGAAGAGTCCAAGGGCAAACCGCGACGAGAATGATGGGAATATAAAACCACAACGGCTGGATGTGGTGGAATTCGGGAGTGAGATAGCGCTTGAAATTGTGCTCGATGATGAAAACGTGGAAAAAATCGGGATTGCGATGGGCGCACAGGATGTACCAGGGAAGAGCGGTGAGGCAGAAGCTTGCGATGGCGATGGGATGAAGGCAGCGCAAAGCGTCGCGCCAACGCTTGGTGAACGCTGTCCAGAGCAGAATAGCGCCGCCGGACAAGACGATTGCGGCGGGACCTTTTGCGAGAGCACCGAGACCAAGGAAAACACCGAAGAAAAATGAGGTAAATGAGGTGGAGGAGGTGAAGGAAATGAAGGAGGCGGAAGGATCTACGCCGAGGAGTCTTGCGGCGGAGACCATGGCGATGGTGAGCATGGCCGTGAAGGGCATGTCTGTGGCGGCGGCGTGGGAAAAGCCGATCATGCCGACGGTAGTTGGCAGAAGAAGGAGAAGCCACCGCGCCGTATCCGCACTCCGGACACGCCAGGCGAGCCACGCTAGGGCGACCGTAGCGAGAAGTGCGGCTACGGCGCTCGGCAAGCGCGCCGCCACTTCGCTAACTCCGAAAACTTTGAAGCTGAGAGCGGCGGCCCAATAATACAGCACGGGCTTTTCAAACCAGGGCTGGCCGTAGAGGCGCGGTGTGACCCAATCGCCGGTTTCGGCCATGTCGCGGGCGATCCAGGCGTAACGAGGCTCATCCGGACCGACAAGCCCAAGGGCGCCGAGATTGTGGAAATAGCAGATGTAAAGTGTAGCGAGGATGAGAACGATCCACGCGATACGCGCTGCTGGAGAAATTCCGGTGCTAACGGCTGCAGAGTTGTCGGTTTGCGTCACGGAAGGATGAGTCTAGCATTGTCGGTGTATCTTGGGATGGTAGAGGTGCGGTCCCATAAGAAGGCAAAAGCAGGTCCCTCGCGTCGCCTGCCTGCGGCAGGCTGGCTCGAGATGACGTCGATGGGGTTGGGCGACGTTGGCAGGGCACAACGCAATCACCGAAGATCAATCGCGACCGTAAAGGCGGGAGCCGGGCTCCCGCACTCCAAAGATGATTGAACTGCTGCAGTATGGGGTAGCGTGGACATTTGTGAAGATTTTGGGCGTGCTGCCGCGGCCGGTCGCGAGGGCGATTGCCGCCGGCGCGGCGCGTGCGTTGCTGTTCCTCATGCCCAAGCTGCGGAAGACTGCCGAATTTAACTTAAAGCTGGCGTTTCCGGATTGGCCCGAAGCGCGACGCCGCCCGGTGATGAGGCAAATGACGCGAAGTTTGGGTTGGATGACGGCGGAGTTTGCTCGGCTTCCGCGATACACAAAGGAAAATATCGAGAAGGTGGTAGTGCTCGACGGTCATGAAAATTTCTTGGCCGGTCAAAGCCGCGGCAAGGGCGTGCTGTACCTGACGGGCCACATCGGAGCTTGGGAGCTTTCATCCTACGCGCATGCATTGTATGGGTTTCCGCTGCACTATATGGCGCGGCCGTTGGATAACGCGCCGCTCGATGCTCTGGTGAACCTGTATCGAGGGCGGTCGGGCAACAAACCGATCTATAAGAATGAGGCAGCCCGGACGATGCTGCGCGTGTTGAAGGACGCAGGAACCGTCGGGGTCCTGGCGGACCAGAACACCATGCCGGAAGAAGGCGTTTTTGTGGATTTTTTTGGCGTTCCGGCCTGCACCACGACGGGAATCGCGCGAGTCGCGCTGCATACGGACGCGGCGGTCGTACCAGGCTATGCATTTTGGGATGAACATTTGCGGAAATACCGGTTGCGGTTTGAACCGCCGGTAGAGTTGGTGCGCACGGGCGATGCGGAGCGTGATGTTCTAGAGAATACACAACGGTTTGCCAAGGTAATTGAAGGAATCATCCGGAAGTATCCCGAGCAATGGATTTGGATTCACGCGAGATGGAAGAACCGGCCAAAAGGCGAGCCGCCGCTGTACAGTTTTCTGTCGTAAGAAGAAGTGGTTGACATGCGCGCAAAGCGGGGAGGCAGGCGATGAAGCTGACGGCGAAGGAATTGGCGGGAAGGATAGGCGCGAGACTGGAAGGAGACGGTGGGCTCGAATTGGTGGGCGTCGCGGGGCCGGAGCGCGCCGCGTCAAAGCATCTCATCTATGTGGAAGCGGCCAAGCATGCCGAGCGAGCGGCGGGTTCGGCAGCGATGTGCGTCGTGGCCGACGAGCGAACGGTTCTGCCGGGAAAGACGATTCTAAGAAGCGGCATGCCAAAGGTGGCATTCGCCAAGGCAGCGGCTCTTTTGCTCGAACCTGCACCCATCGCGAGAGGCGTGCATCGAACGGCTATCGTGGCCCCGACTGGGCATATCGCCAACAACGTCGGGGTTGGACCCTACGCGGTGATCGGCGAGGACGTCCGTATTGGCGATGGGACACAAATTGGCGCCCACAGCGTGATCGGGGCGGGCTGCTGGATCGGAGAGAATTGTCGGATTCATCCGCGAGTGACTCTGTACGAAAACGTTCGCATGGGAAGCTTTGTGGAGATTCATTCCGGCGCGGTGATTGGTGCGGATGGCTTCGGATATGCCTTCGACGGGGAACGATACTGGAAATTTCCTCAGACCGGAATTGTGGAGATAGGCGACCACGTGGAGATTGGAGCGAATGCAACGATCGATCGGGGTTCTCTCGACGATACCTGGATTGCGGAGGGAGTTAAGATCGACAATCTTGTGCACGTTGGTCATAACGTACGGATTGGGGCGCACACAGTGATTGCGGCGCAGACTGGGATTTCCGGGTCGAGCACGCTGGGGCGCCATGTCATATGCGGCGGACAGGTGGGCATTGCGGATCATTGCACGCTGGAGGATCAATCGATTGCCGGAGCCCAGGCGGGGATTCCTACGGGCAAGACGATCCGCAGCGGGCAGACGGTCTGGGGCACGCCGGCGCGGCCGTTGGATAAGTTTAAGGAGGCATATGCGTGGTTTGCGCGATTACCGGAATTAGGTGAGAGGATCAAGAGGTTGGAAGGGAAGAGGTGAACCACGGGGTTGGAGAGTGCGGAGACGGCTCGGTTGGCCTTCGCTGCTGAAGAGCGCTGGTATGCAAGCCAGCGCTATATAAGTTCGCGGAAACTTTGCGAGGCTAGATAGAAGTGGCTACTGGTAAAGCAAGCGCGAGGGCGGTGTGGCGGCTGATTGTTGTGGGCGGCCACACACGGAGCATTGGGAAGACGCAGTTGGTGTGCGATGTGATCCGAGCATTTCCGCGAACGGAGTGGATTGCCGGCAAGGTGACGCAGTATGGGCATGGCGTTTGCGCGCAGAACGGAGAGGATTGCGATTGCAAGCCGACAGAGCATGTTTGCGCGTTGGATTGGGAGACACGAGCGGACACGGGAACGGATAGTGCGCGTTTTCTGGCAGCGGGAGCCAAGCGATCATTTTGGTTGAGGACCAAACAAGGCTATCTGGCAGAAGGAATGCCTCTCGTGCGGAAGGCGCTCGATGAGATTGGACAAGCCGACGATAGACGTACAAATCAGGCGTTGATTGTCGAGAGTAATTCCCTAATGCAGTTCGTATCGCCGTCGCTTTATTTCGCGGTGATTGACCCGTTGAAGGATGATTTCAAGGAGTCGGCGCAAATTGCGCTGGATCGCGCGCACGCGCTGGTCTTGCGCCGACAGCTTGGCGATCGAGAGCTGCCTGCGCCTTTGTGGATACGGTTGCCGGAGCAGTTAATGAGAGAAAAACCGTCGGTGTTGCAGCGCCAAGGGGAGCCACTGCCCGAACCCTTATGGAAATTGGTGCATCGAATGCTACAAGGACCCGCGAACGTGGGGCTGTAGGAGAGTCTGCAACGTAGGTTTGCTGATTCGGCATCTTAATCGTTGACCCCCTTCGCGGGTGGGGAGATAATGAAAAAGCACTGGGGATTTACCCGGCTCGCGGGGTTCGCACTTCCTTCGGAAGTGTATCGCAATAGGCAAGTTAACCTGGTTTTCGACCGCGAGATGGGGTGTACCTAGGCGAGACGGTGGAATTTCTCTGAGGGAGAGCAGATGGCGTCGTTTGTTCGAGTCGGAGAGGAACTACCAGTCGCCCCTGCGCCGGTGCCATGGCGCCAGGAAAATTGGGCCGAGCAAGTTGAAACGGCCGTTAAGAATGGCGCGGAATACCTCCTTTCTGTGCAAGCGGAGGAAGGATATTGGCTTGGGGAACTCGAAGCCGATACCACGCTGGAATCCGACTATATTTACTACCTTCACGTTTTGGGGCAAGCCGAACCAGAACGCATCGCGAAGCTCGCGAACTATGTCCGGCGCAAACAACTCGACAGTGGCGGGTGGCCCATTTATCCGGGCGGTCCTTCGGAGTTAAATGCCACCACCAAGGCTTATTTCGCGTTGAAGTTGGCAGGCGATTCACCGGACGCGCCGCACATGGCGAAGGCCCGAGAGACAGTGCTTCGGTTGGGCGGGCTGGAACACACCAACTCTTACGTGCGGTTTTATCTGGCGTTGGTTGGGGCTGTGGGTTGGGAAATGGTGCCGGCGATTCCGCCGGAACTGATGCTCCTGCCGAACTGGTTTTACTTCAATATTTACGAAATGTCCTCCTGGACTCGCGGCATCGTGATTCCGATGGCGATTCTGTCGTCGCTGCGGCCGGAATTTCGCTTGCCGGAACATGCTCGCGTGGACGAATTGTTCAAAGATCCCTCGCAGAAGACGGCAGCATTCAACTGGAGCAAGCAGATTCTGTCCTGGAAGAATATTTTCCTGGCAGTGGATCGCGGACTGAAGCTTTATGAAAAACTGCCATGGAAACCGCTACGGCAAAAAGCGATCCGCGAAGCGAAGCAGTGGATGGTGGAACACATGGAGCGAACCGAGGGATTGGCGGCGATTTATCCGTCGATGATGAATTCGATATTCGCGTTGATCGCGCTCGGACATGGGCCGGACGACCCGCTGACGTTTCGCGAGATCAAGGAATTTTCGCGGTTTGAAATTGAAGAGGAAGATACGATCCGTCTGCAGCCCTGTGTGTCTCCGGTGTGGGACACCTGCATCGCGATGGTTGCGTTGGAAGAAGCCAGAATGCCTGTCGATCATCCAGCGCTTGTCAAAGCGGCGGACTGGTTGCTGACAAAGCAGATTCTGGGCGGGGGCGACTGGCAGATCAAAAACAAGGACGCTGAGCCGGGTGGATGGGCGTTCGAGTTTCGCAACGATTTTTATCCTGACGTGGATGACACCGCATTTGTGCTGATGGCGTTGCAAGGCGTGAAATTTCCCGATGAAAAGCGGATGGAAGGCGCGATGCGGCGGGGAATTCAGTGGCTGCTGAGCATGCAGAACCGCGATGGCGGTTGGGGCGCTTTCGATCGGGATAATGACCGGCAATTGCTTTGCAACATTCCATTCGCGGACCACAATGCGATGATCGACCCGTCGACAGCGGACGTGACCGCGCGTGTGCTGGAATGCCTGGGGCGGTTTGGCTGGCCCGCCGAGCACCCGGTAATACGTAAGGCTGTGGGTTTCCTCGAGCAGGACCAGAGCAAGGATGGATCCTGGTTCGGCCGCTGGGGTGTGAATTATGTGTATGGCACCAGCGGCGTATTGCGCGCGCTCGAAACGGTCTCAATGACAGCGCAGGACTATTGCGTAAGAGCAGTAAATTGGCTGCGCCAGGTGCAGAAGGAAGATGGTAGCTTTGGCGAATCGCTGAACAGTTATGAAGTGGTGTCCAGTAAAGGCCAGGGAAATAGCACGGCATCACAAACCGCTTGGGGACTGATTGGACTTCTCGCAGGTGCGGACCCGAACGACCCGGCGATTGCGCGCGCTGCCGCTTACCTGGTTGGGCAGCAGCATGCGGATGGCTCGTGGGGTGAAGACGATTTTACAGGAACTGGATTTCCTGGTGTTTTCTACTTGAAGTACCACCTTTATAAGAATTCCTTTCCCGTATATGCGCTCGCCCGTTACCGAAATCATGCGAGGCGCGCGGCGGAATATTGCGCGGCGAAGTTTAATCCGGGTGATTTTCGGCTGCGTAGCGGCCTTTATACGGCGCGCGAACGGCGCGTCTCCTAATCCACCAATGCGGTACCCCTTCGGGCTGGTTTTCGACTCTACAAAACACCTTGCAACGAAAAAAATGCGGGGTGAACGCAAGTTTCCACTGTTCCTCTCGCTGGAGCCGCTCGGAAGTCGCCGTTCGAATTGCTGCGAAGCCAGTGGCGACGGATCGACGGTAGAGCGTCCGACGCTCACCGTTGAACAATGTTTGGCGGCGGTGAAACAGTGCAACACGCCGATGGTGTCGATCGGCGGAGCTGAACCGCTGGAGTATCCGGAAATTGTCGCGCTGACGCGGGGCATCCTCGAGCGGGGGCACTATCTGTTTTTGTCGACCAGCGGAACATTGATCCGGCGGCGACTGCATATGATTCTGCCCTCCACGAAGTTTTTCTGGAATGTAAAGCTGGATGGGACAGAATCGGTCCACGAGGCGCGCGCGAAGAGGGTTGGGCTTTTTGCGGAGGTGCTGGACGGAGTTAAAGCCGCGAAGAATGCCGGATTTTTTGTGGTAGTGAACAGCACAATTTATCCGGACACGGACCTAAGGGATTTGGAGGAGCTGTACGGGTGGCTACACGCCATGCGCGTCGACGGATACCTGCTGGCGCCCCATTATCCGGAGCAGCGGCTGTGCCGGGACGCTAGCGTGAAGTTTCATGAAAAGATGCACCAAAAATTCCGCGAGGCGAGCGAATGGCTGGCAGACTACAACCTGCTGATTTCCCCGATTTACCTGGATTATTTGCGGGGGGAGAGAGAACTGGATTGCAGCGTGTGGAGTGCGCCGGTCTATGGACCGCTCGGATGGACAAGCCCGTGCAGCTTGCTCGAAGCGGGCTACGCGCAGAGTTATAAGGCGCTGCTGGACGAAACGGTTTGGGAGAATTACGGGCGCGGGCTGAATCCGCGCTGCGAGAACTGCCAGTGCCATGGAGGATACGAAACAGCGGCGCTCCTCGGAATGAATCCGAAGGCGGGAGATTTCTGGAAGTTGTTAGCTTGGCAGTTTGGTGGGAATTTGGGAGAGAAGCGCGTGGGCAAGCGCAAGCCATGACGACCTTGGTCACAGGAGCGGCGGGCTTTCTCGGGAGCCACGTAGCGCGGCAGTTGGTGGCGCGCGGAGAAAGCGTGCGGGTGCTCATGCGGCCGTCAAGCAACAATCGCGCGATCAGCGATTTGCCGCTGGAATATGTGACGGGAGATTTGCGCGACGCGGCTTCGCTGGACCGTGCGATGAACGGCGCGAAGCGCGTGTTTCACGTGGCGGCGGATTACCGCCTTTGGGCGAAAAATCCGCAGGAAATTTACGATTCGAATGTGGGCGGGACGAGGAATCTTCTCACGGCGGCGAAAAAAGCGAGTGTCGATCAAGTGATTTATACGAGCACGGTGGCGACGATCGCCGTAGATCGGCCGGAATTGCCGAATGAAACGACAGATACAAAGCTCGATGAGATGATCGGACACTATAAGCGTTCGAAATGGATGGCCGAACAGGAAGTGCTGCGAGCAGCGAAGGAAGGTCTGCCGGCCATCGTAGCAATGCCTACTACCCCCGTGGGACCCTGGGACTGGAAGCCGACGCCGACGGGGAAAATTATTTTAGATTTCCTGAACGGGAAAATGCCGGGTTATGTAGAGACAGGATTGAATTTTGTGGGAGTCGAAGAATGCGCGGCGGGGCATTTGCTGGTGTCCGAACGGGGAAAGATTGGTGAGCGGTATTTGCTTGGAGCAGAGAATCTGACGCTGAAGGATTTGTTGGATAGATTGGCGAGGATTACGGGTTTACGGGCACCGTCGATGAAAATCCCGCACGGGGTGGCGTTGGGTGTAGCGTATGTAGAGACCGCGTTTTCGCGGTTGATCGGGAAAGAGCCGCAGATTCCGGTGGAGGGCGTGAAAATCGCCGAACACAAGATGTTCGTGGATTGCTCGCGAGCGCAGAGGGAATTGGGATTTCCGTCGGGGCCAGTGGCGGCAGCGTTGGAACGCGCGGTGCGGTGGTATCAGGCGAACGGGTACGTGAAGGCGGGGCGGGTGAGGAAGATGAAGCTCGCGGCGTGAGCGCGGAAGGTAGTTGAGGAAGTACAAGAAGTCAGTGATGTAAGGAACGGAAGTAGCGAAGTGACGAGCATAGATGAGAATATTGGTGACATTCGCGGTGGATGCGGAGTTTGCGCCTTGGAGTAAGCTGCGGCCATTCCGAGAAATACTGTTGAATGAATCGCATTGGAGCGAAGGTGTGCGCGTCCAAGAAGCTCAGATCAATAATCACATTGTCTGGGTGTATCTAACCGGTATGGGGATCGGAGCTTTTGATTTTAAAGTGGCCAGTTGCGTGAAGGCAGCCGGGGTTGACGCGGTGCTATCCTCGGGGCTCGCGGGATCGTTAAATCCAAAATACGAAGCGCTTTCGATTGTTGCACCATGCCGGGTTGGGGACCTGCGGAATGCGACCGGGACGAGTGTCTCAAAGGCTTTACTCGAACTTGCCAGCAACCAGGGAGCAAGTCTTGTTCACGGACTAGTCACCGTAAACCGGGTCGTCGACACAGCCGAAGAGAAGGCCCGACTGTCCCAATTTGCAGACGTCGTCGACATGGAATCCTCGCATGTAGTTCGCCAATTTGACGAAGAACAAATTCCTGTGGCCGTGATTCGGGCGATAAGCGACGGCAGCGAAGAAGAAATGCCGGTCGATTTTGAAAAAGTCCTTACCGCCGATGGATCCATTCGGGTCGTGCCGCTTCTGAAAGACTTGATGAAAGAGCCTGGCAAGATTCTCGCGCTGCTTCGGTTCGGCCGACAGAGCAGGGCTGCCGCCGAGAAATTGGCAAGGTTCCTCGATGAGTACATTCAAGCACTAACGCCGGAACTGGGGAAGGTCCATGCCACCGAGGGTATGAGCGAATGAACGGGACCGGGACAGTCGTCGAAGGGTTGAGGACTTTGGCGCCGGTACCGAGGACGATGCGGGCCGGTGTGTATCGAGAGAAGGGTGTGGTGCGGGTGGAGGAAGTGCCGGTGCCGGAGGTGGGTGAGGGAGAGGTGCTCATCAAGGTGGCGGCGTGCGGGATTTGTGGGACGGACATCAAGAAGATTTTTCAGCGGTATGTAGAACCGCCGCAGATCCTTGGGCATGAGCTGGCGGGAACCGTAGTTGCGATTGGCAAGGGCGCCAGCAAATGGAAGGTGGGCGACCGGGTGATGAGCTTTCACCACATTCCTTGCGGCGAATGCTTTTATTGTAAGAACCGGCAGTTTTCGCAGTGCAAGCAGTACAAGACAACGGGCCTGACTGCGGGGTTCACGCCGAATGGCGGTGGATTCGGAGAGTATGTGAAGGCGATGCCGTGGGTGGCGGAGCGGGGCATTGTGGTGCTGCCAGATAATGTGAGTTTCGAGGAAGCCACTTTCATCGAACCAATCAACACAATTGTGAAGGCTGTGCAAAAGGCGCGGGTGTCGCCGGGCGAAACTGTGCTTATCATCGGGTGCGGCCCTATCGGACTGCAACTACTGATGGTTACCCAGACAGTGGGCGCGCTCATCTATACCAGTGACCCGATGGAGCGCCGGCGGAGGAAGAGCCTGGAGCTTGGTGCGGTAGAGTCATTTGACCCGTTAAGTGGTAAGCTTGTGGAAGAGATACGGACCCGGTCGGGGGGTCGTGGCGCAGATGTGGTTTTAGTTGCGGTGGCGCATCCCGCCGTCGTAGTGGAAGCGTTGGCTGCGGCAAGGCCTGGCGGACGAGTCCTTCTGTTCGCTGCAAACGACCCTGTGACAAAGATCGAGTTTCCGGCTGCTGCTGTGGGGATCGACGAAAAGGAAATCCTGGGCAGCTACAGTGCAGCTGTGGACATCCAAGATAGTGCGGCAGCGCTGGTGTTGGAAAAGAAACTGCCGGTCATGGAAATTGTCTCGCACCGGTTTCCATTGGCTAGAATTCAAGAGGGGTTGGAACTAGCCAATAGGCCCACGGAAGAATCGTTGAAGATTCTGATAACGCACTCATGAGAGCAGCATCCACAAAGAAGACGGATTCTGGGCTGGAAGAACTTGTTGCCCCGGCTCGCATCAGTGTTCCCTCGAAAATGACGGCGGCGGTGCTGTATGGCAGCGAAGATCTGCGGATCGAGCAGATCGACGTGCCTTCTCTGGCAGCCGACGAAGTGCTTTTGCGCGTGCGGCTGGCGCTGACGGACGGAACGGACCTCAAGGTTTGGAAGCGTGGCTATCACGCAAAGATGATTCAACCTCCGGCCGTGTTTGGACATGAAGTGGTGGGCGAGATCGTAGCCACGGGAAAGCGCGTGGACGCAAAGTGGCGTCTCGGGATGCGGGTGATTGCTGCGAATTCCGCACCTTGTTTTCGCTGCTATCACTGCCGACGTGGCCAGGAGAATCTTTGCGACGACCTGCTGTTCAATAATGGCGCATACGCGGAATATATGCGGATTCCGGGACGGATTGTCCGGGAAAACATGCTGGAAGTTCCGCATTCGGTGGACGATCACAGCGCGGCTTTCGTGGAGCCGCTGGCATGCGTGCTGCGCGGGATTCACGAGATGGAAGTACGCACCGGGGATACCGCGGCCGTTATTGGCTGCGGACCGATTGGATTGAAGTACGTACGCATGCTTTCGCGCCGGGGAGTGCGCGTGATTGCGTTAGCCAGGCGCGAAGGGCCGCTCGGAGTAGCACGAAAGCTGGGAGCGGCTGTCACGATCAATGTGACGGAGATACCCGACGTGGTCGCGGCAGTGAGAGACTTGACGGAAGAACGGCGCGGGCCCGACTCGGTGGTCGAGGCGGCGGGGAATCCCGCGACGTGGCAGCAGGCGTTAAAGATGGTGCGCCGCGGAGGCGTGGTGAACTTCTTCAGCGGATTGCCGTCCGGGACGCGCGTGGAGATCGAGCCTGCGGCGATTCACTATTCCGAGATCAAGATGATTTCGCCGTTCCATCATACGCCACGCTTCATTCGTGAAGCGCTGGAAGCGGTGCGGCGCGGGGATGTCTCCGCCGAAGAATTCGTGACTGAAGAGATTCGATTGGAAGATCTGCCGCAGGCATTCGAGCGCATGAAGGCGCGCAGTGGAGAGATCAAGTTGGCCGTCCGGCCTTGAGGACGTGGTTCGTAACTTGTATTTTGTTATTCGCTAAAACCCAGCGCTCTAAAGGTCCGGTCCACTTTGGACGGAGGAAGAAACAACTCTCTCACTGATGCTGCGTCCAGGTGAATTATCGCTGATGGAGAAATTGCCGGCGAACGGGTGTGCGCCCAAGATCGCGCAGCAATATACGAAGTGGCTGGCGACGCATCACTATGAAAACTTTAATGTAGTTTCATGGCTGCTCCCGAGGGAACTCCACCAGCATTTCTACAATCTATATGCCTACTGCCGATGGGCCGACGATTTGGGAGACGAAATCCCGGACAAAGACCGGGCCTTGGAGCTGCTTGCCTGGTGGGAAACGGAATTGGACGAATGTTACGAGGGCAGGCCGTCACACCCGGTTTTTGTAGCACTGCAAGAGACTGTGATCGCAAAACATATCCCAAAGCGGCCGTTCGCGGATTTGTTGAAGGCTTTTCGGCAGGACCAGGTGGTGAAGAGATACCCGAGGTGGGACGCAGTGCTGGACTACTGTGAGTTCTCGGCGAATCCGGTAGGACGATTGGTGTTGTATCTCTGCAACTACCGCGACGAGGATCGGCAAAAACTTTCGGACGCAACCTGCACGGCGCTGCAATTGGCGAATTTCTGGCAGGATGTTTCGCGGGACTTGGAGAAGGGAAGAATCTATATTCCGCTGGATCGAGCCGCGGCTCACGGAGTGAGCGAGCGACAAATTGTCGAGAGAAAATTTGATGGACACTATGTGGCGTTGATGAAGGAGCTGATCGAATCCACCCGAGCCCTTTTTGAAAAGGGGAAGCCGCTTGCAAGAATGGTCTCCGGCAAACTGAGCGTGGATTTAGCCATGTTCAGCCGTGGGGGACTGGCCGTGCTGGACGCGATCGAATCCATTGGATACGACACGCTGAACCGGCGGCCGGAGGTGAGCAAAGGACAACAGGTGCGCCTGCTGGGGCGGGCCATTGGGGCTCACATGTGGAGATCAGCTCCTACGCCGATTACTCAAATTCCGAAACAAACGAACGAAATTGCTGCGCGGCGAGAGCCGATGCTGGATGTGGTGGCTTCCTATGAGGAATGCCATCGGATCGCCCGGGAAGCTCACAGTAGTTTCTACCCGGCGTTTTTCCTGCTGCCGAAGGCAAAGCGGGATGGAATCGTCGCCTTGTACGCGTTCATGCGATGCATCGACGACGTGTCGGATGACGGCGCGGATCTGGCGAGGAAGCACCGCGGCCTGGCGAGATGGCGGGCGGCGCTGGACGAGGCTATCACGGGGCATTCGCAGGCTTTCGATGGAAATGCCGTCGCGCCGTTGCCCACCGGGTATTTGAAAGGCGAGAGAGAAGTGATTCCCTCGCTGGTTGACACCATCGAGCGTTACAAAATGCCGACCCGCTATCTTCACGATTTGATTTCGGGTGCGGAGATGGATTTAACGATTCAGTCGTACACGTCCTTTGAAAGGCTGCGAGAATATTGTTACCGCGTGGCGGGAACGGTGGGACTGACCTGCACGCATATTTTTGGATTCGAGGATTCCAAGGCGCTGGAATTAGCGGAAAAGCTGGGTCTGGCTTTTCAGCTCACCAACATCATTCGCGACGTAAACGAGGATTACGAACTAGGCAGGGTGTATCTCCCGGAAGAAGATCTGCAACACTTTCGTGTCGTCAAAGAGGATTTGGGCCACCAGGAAGCGAGTCTAGGAGTTAGGGAATTACTGCGGTTCGAGGCGGACCGGGCCTGGAAATTGTACGGAGAAGGATCGCAGTTGCTCGGCATGGTCGAGGAAGACAGCCGCGCGACTTTGTGGCTGCTGGTGCATACCTATAGCGCGCTGCTGGCGCGTATTGAGTCCGTTGACTTTGCCGTTTTTGGCGGCCGTGTGCGGCTGACCAAGGCGGAGAAACTGAAGTTGGTAGCCAAGGCGCGATTCGGGCGCCACACGAAAGAGAATATTCTTGCCAAACGTGATCGTGATCGGGGGCGGGCTAGCGGGGCTGTCGGCGGGCGTATCGCTGGCTGAAGCCGGTTGGCGCGTGCGCCTGTTTGAGCAGAGGCCCTTTCTCGGCGGCCGGGCGACTTCCTATGTATTGCCGGACGGCGAGCACGTGGATAACTGCCAGCACGTAACGTTCGGCTGTTGCACGAATCTAGAGGATTTCTTTCGGCGCGTCGGCGTTCAGGACAAAATAACGTTTTTCGACCGTCTGCTGCTGCGCGATCCGCAGGGCCGGGAAGGCTCCCTCGAGGCGGGAATGTTTCCTGCACCGTTGCACATGATTGGTTCCTTCCTGACTTTTGCGCCGCTGTCGGGGAAAGATAAGATTTCGATCGGGCGCGCGATATTTTCGATTCTTCGCGCGCAGGGCCGGCCCGCGGAGCTGAGAAATGGCGCACCTGTTTCGATGCTCGAGTGGCTGAACAGACAGAAGCAGACGCCAGGCGCGATCGAGCGTTTCTGGAGGGCCGTGCTGGTGAGCGCGCTTTCTGAGGAACTGGACAACATCGACGCGCAGTATGGGATCGACGTGTTGTGGAAGTCGGTGCTCAGGAACCGCACAGGTTATCGCATGGGAGTGCCCAGCGCGGAGTTGGGCACGTTGTACGAAGCGTGCAAGGAATCCATTGAGAAGGCCGGCGGGGAAGTGAACCTACGAAGCCCAGTACGTGGATTGCGGTTCGCTGGGAATATTTTAGCGGCGGCCGTGTTTGATGAGGGTAGGGAAGAGAGCGGCGATGCGTTTGTCGTGGCGCTGCCGCACGGGTCGCTCGAAGAACTACTTCCGGCGGGACTTAAGGCCGCCGACCCGGCGCTTGGAAACATCGCGAAGATTCGAGACTCGCCGATCACGGGCGTGCACCTGTGGTTTGACCGGGTAGTGATGCAGGAGCCGTTCCTGACACTGCTAGAGACGACGACGCAGTGGATATTTAACAAGACGGCCCTCTATACAGGGAAGAATGGGAGCGGGAAGGGCCAGTACCTGCAACTGGTGATTAGCGCGTCATACGGCCTATTGCAGAAGCCGCGGCAGGAGATCATCGATCTGTGCCTGGCAGAGGTGCGACAGGCGCTGCCAAAGGCGCGGGAAGCGAATTTGACGAAGGCGACAGTGATTAAGGAGGCTTCGGCTACATTTTCCCCGCAACCTGGAGTGGATCGGTGGCGTCCAAAGCAAGAGACCTCAGTGCGAGGAATGTTCCTGGCCGGAGATTGGACCGATACCGGTTGGCCCGCAACAATGGAAGGAGCGGTGCGAAGTGGCTATCTGGCTGCGGAAGCGGTTCTGCGGGCGGCTGGAACGCCCAAGACGATTCTTCAACCGGATTTGCCCGCTGATGGGCTGGTCGGAATGTTTGTGTAGCGTGAAGAACGGCTCGGTAGTTCGAAACACAGAATGTGGCGTTCGCGCCGGGTGAGCCCTTCCGTGCTTCGGTCTATGGCCTGGTACGGAACGCGATTTTTCGTCAGGAAGTGCTGGTAGGCAGCTTTGGAATCCCAGAAGTCGATGGTGAAGTAAACGAGCGGGCGGGAGGGATCCCGCCGGAGTTGAGCACCCCGAAAATGGGGATCGCGTCGAAACAGTCGGACCCACTGACCTTTGGGTCCATAGACTCTTTGAAAGCGGTCTTCACTTCCCGGCTTGACTTCGAACTCCCAGAGGGCTACAAACATAGATGTCCCATCTTCTGCTCTCGCTAGACAGCATTCCAGAATAACGTCAAAAGGGAAGACTGGTATGCTGGGCGTTTGTAGCGTTCTGATTGGATACATCTCGGGAAAAGACACGATTTAACACGGTTGTGAAGCAGGGTGTAGTTACAGTCCGTTGCGACTGACGGACGGAGGCGTTTGTGGATCGCAAGTACGGTCACCGCGGCTATCGTGATGCCGAAAAGCAGGACAGACGGGAAAAGAAGGACAGAGAGCGTAAGCCGCCGCAGGGCGGACCGCGAGGTGCGACCGATCATCTTGGTCCGCGCACGCCGAGGATGGTCGGAACGGTAACGCGGGCGCGCTGTTCGAATTGTGGCGCGGTGCTGGTGGCGGGTTTCGATCCTTCGGGGAAATGCCCGAAATGCAACTTTGAGCTGCACTGTTGCAAGCAGTGCCGGTTTTTTGATACCGGAGCGCAGTTCGAGTGCACCCAGCCGATTCCGGCCCGGATTTCTCCCAAGGATACAAAGAATGAATGTACGTTCTACGAGTTCCGAACCACGGTAGAAAAAGACACGGCCCCCACTTCGTACATGCAGCCTGCCCAGGTTCCTGTGGAATCTCCCACCCCGGGGCGCCCCCTCGATGCTCGTCAGGCGTTCGAAAATCTCTTCAAGAAATAGATCCATTATTTTTTCGCTTTTGGTACGTCCGTTGGAAACAGCGTGGACTGAGCTGGCATTTCATTGGCAATTTGTTCGAGCTGCGGAAAACGTTCGCGGAGCGGCTCGGGCACCTTTACTTTTGTTCCCTTCAAAATGCTGAGAAGCTCTAGAGCGTTGACAACCGCTTTGCCCTGGTAATGGTTATTGGTGATGACATACGTGTTGCGTGTGTGTTCGCTCAGAACGTGAATTCGATCCACCCAGGGATTTAGCTCTTCCGTCGAGTAGAGATAATTGTACCGCTCGTGAGCTGGAGTGGCTGGATCGTCGCTGAACCATGTGTCGTAGCGGCGGCCGTGGAGACGGACATAACCAACGGATGAAGTGGCGACCGCGGAGGGTTCAACAGAGTGGCCGATGATGGGTTGGTCGATGTTACAAAAGCCGACCCTGCGATCGCGCAGAAGATCGAATGTTTCCGAAATTTGCCAGGAGGAGTGCCGCAACTCGACGACGAGCGGGTAATCGGCGAAGCGCTCAAGCACGGCAGTGAGATAAATGAGGGTTTCGGTGGTGCGGTGAAAAGAAAAAGGGAATTGCAGAAGGATGGCACCGAGCTTTTCTGCGTTACGTAGAACGTCGAAGCCGGCGCGGACCGCGCGCTCGTCTTCCATCGTCGCGGAAGGATCGTGGGTGAATTTCTGCCAGAGCTTTGCGGTGAAGACGAAGGCGGGATTAGCGGCAACGCGGTTTAGCCAAAGTTCGGCATGATCGGGGCGCAGTGGCTGATAAAAAGACGTGTTGATTTCGATGGTGTCGAAGAACTCGGCAAGGTATCTGACCTCGTGGAAATCCTTCGGCCGGCGGGAAGGATAAACATAACCACCCCAATCGCTGTACGACCAGCCGGCGGGACCGATACGGACACCGCTTTGCGATTGAGATTTGGACGATGGGCGTTTTTTCATGAGAGCGGAATTAGACTAAGGACAGTTCGGATTGCTGTCAACGCGCGTTGGGATTGCAGGGATTGCACGAGACTTGCCGGAGTGCTAGGCTGAGCTTGCCATGCGGTGCGGAAGATTGCTCCGTTGCGGTCCTGCCTCGGCTCCCATCAAGTCTTACAGGTGCAACCATGAACGTTTCGATCAGCTACAAGCATGTAGATTCACAGAAACCAGTCGAGATGGAAGTGACGCGTCGTCTGGACAAACTGAACCGGCTCTTGCGAAGTTATGAGCCGGACCTGGTGCAAATCAAAGGTGTTTTTTCGAAAAATCAGCGGACCGAGGAGCGATCGCTTATCTTGACGCTTTCGCTACCCACAGGGACGCTGCACGCTACGGGAAACGGCAAGAATGTTTTGGCGGGTTGCAAGAAGGCGTTCAGCGAGATTGAAATGCAGATCAAGAAACATCAGTCCTTGTTGCGGCGAGAGCATGAATGGAAGCGCAAACGGCCTGTGCGCGTGTAAGTCAAAGGCGGTTCACTGAGCCTTAGGGATTTTCCGCACCATTCCATCGAAACTTTGACGCCTGTCGCACAATGGCCTGACGCATTCGTCGCTTCGGAAAACGCACTTTCGGAATGAGACTCCGGGCTTCGCGGCGGTTTCGCTCGCCGTGGTTTTGGCGGCGCGAGGTGTCAGCGGTTTGCATGTCTATGGTTGGCATTTACCTGGGATATCTCGCGGTAGGACTTTCCTGGGTGTTTCTGAGTGTGAGGAAACGCGATCCAGCGTTCGCGGAAAGCTAGAGCCGGTCGCCGGCTTCGGGCTGCGCCAGAAAAAGCAAAACGATTCCGACCGTCGCGAACATGCGAAAGGCTGATTCCTGGCCATTCCATGCGCGGGACTGCCACATCAGGAACCATTCTCCGCCAAAAATCAGAAAAGCCACGAGCCAAAGAGAAAGGCCCACTGTCAAGCCGGTGATCGCGACATGCTTGGCTTCGCGGAACTCCCGCGGCTCTTTTTTCAGTGACTTTGCGAGACGCAATCCTCCCCACCAGCAGAGAAGCGTGGCCGCGAACTCCCATACGATGATGGCCCAATAAAACGCGACATGCCAGGCGGGCGGATTCAGCGCGCGCCACATCCCGCGATTGCCGGGGAACGTCGAGTCCATCATCAGGACGTGCCGGACAAATTGATAATTGGAATCGTAGTCGGAGAGATTATTAAAAACGATGAGAGTGAAATAGAGGGCAATGGCAAAAACGAGCGAGGTTTTGGCGACGCGCAGAATCATGGCTTGGGGTCTGTAGAAAAGGTGCGGAAGTAGGCGACCAACGCGTTGAGCGTGGCGTCGTCATAGTTCGGGTTGCCGGGCATCTGCGCACGAGCGTTCTTTGCCTTGGGATTGCGAACATACGCAATGAAATGATCCGGCGCGGCGTTCGCCCAAGTGGCGAGCACGAGCCACGGCCGGCCCGCCTTGGTGCCGCCTTCGGCACCGATGTTGTGGCAGCGAAAGCAGTTTTGCTGGGCCACGCGGTAGCCATTTTGTACGTCAGGATCGCGGGCGTGCGGCCCGCGAGGTGCTATCGCTCCCAGGACTTTTTGCTCATTTCGAAATTCCAGGCGAACCACTCCCCATGGGATTTGCGGCTCGTCGGAGTGAGACAAAACTTTGAAAGCTGGAGTGAACTTCGCGTGGGAAATCAGGTAAGGGCCCATGGAAAAGTCCAGGCCATCCGGATGTGTTGACCATTCATCGGGCGACTTGCCGTTGACCGTCAGCACCAGAATCGGATGATGGGCCGCGATATAGGAGCGCGGATAGTTTGCGCGATACTTGTCGCTACAAATGGCGACAATCAGGTCGGATTGAGGCTTCGCGCTCACGCGATTGGACAACGCTTCCAGGAGTACTCCGCTTACCGGAGTGGGGCCCTTGAAGTTCGCATCGTCGGTGACCATAAGGCTGATCTGCGGCAGCTTTAGCAAATCCTCTCTACGAATATATCGGACGGACCCAAATGGCAGTTCAGTCAAATCGCCCGCGACTTCCAAATCCAGCGGAGAATTTCGCTTTTCGTGCAGAACGAGGCCAGAGTCCGAAGATCTTTCGGGCAGCGCTTGCCTAGAAGAGGCGCACGGAAACAGAAATTCCACCGCTACCAAAAAGACCAGGAACAAGCGGACCAGTCGTAGGACAACACATCGCAGTGGCATGGCGCATCTATGCTACCCCCGAATTCCGGCTCGACGCCTGCAATAGAAAAATGAATTGAGGAAAACGAAAGTGTGCATTTCGGTTCCGACCCACGTGGACAAGCAAATGAGCACCACGACGTCCGCGTCGGCTTTCGTATGCCTATTCGCACGCCACGGATGAACAGAGCGCGCTAGGGTTGTTCTACAACGGCAACCATCGCTGAATCTGCACCATGCCTATGGCACCGCCGACTTCGGCCGCACACGTGTGTTCAACTTCAACTTTGTGCTGGAAATGCCCAAGCTCGCGGCGGATTCTTCGGTTAAGGGCAAATTCACGAATGGTTGGGCTCTGCAGAGTATCGGCATCTACCAGAGCCGACAGTCCTTCAGCGTGATTGACTGCAGTGGCCCGGTTGGCAGCTTGTATTACGGCGTTTCGAACGGCATCACCAACCCGATCGTCCCATTGGCCCCGGGCTTCACGCCGCAATCCGCGTTGACCGGGCAAGTTGGCGTAAAATGGATCGGCGCTGAAAGCATCGTGCTTCACTATACCCGTTCGGCAGTCGGGCGCAGTGAACGGCGCGATCCCGTCGAACGATCCTTACCAGGCGGGCTTCACTACAAGGCAGCGCAACATCTTCCGGCAATCCTGGCAAAAACGATTGGACATGTCCATCGTCAAAATGACGCAACTGAATGTGCGAATCACGCTGCGTTACAGTTTCGACGTGTTCAACGTGAGCAATACACCGAGCCTGGACATTCCCATCGACAACGTGGAGCAGAACCAATATCACAACGAGTTGCCGGTTCAGGGGACATTACCTGTTCTGTCATGCGGTTGCGGCGCACCCAACGAGACCAGTGGCTTCTACAACTGCCCCTTCGGGCTCGGAAACGTAGACAAGTCGATCGGCATTGCACGGCAGACGCAGATGAATCTTAGCTTGAAGTTCGAGTCGAACTTTAACCCGGCAGACCGTTCCGCGAAACCACGCTCGGACGGATTGACCTCACACTTCAGTGCTGTCCTCTCTCGTGATAATAATCGGAGTAGACACGGACGTCGGAGGGCTCCATGAAACTGGATCGCGGCGTACTGAAGACTATTCCCAAAGTACTGTTGCACGAACACCTTGACGGCGTGCTCAGGCCAAGAACCGTAATCGACCTGGCAAGACGGGCCGGGTATAAGGAGCTTCCCAGCGAAGATCCCGAGGAGCTCGCGCGCTGGTTCCACCAAGGCGCGAATCAGGGAAGCCTGCCGAAGTACTTGGAAGGATTTGCACACACAATTGCGGTGATGCAAAGCGAAGAGGCGCTCGAAAGAGTTGCCTATGAGCAGGCAGAGGATCTGAGCAGAGACGGAGTGGTCTATTTCGAGACGCGGTTCGCTCCCTTGTTTCACCGACGAAACGGATTGACTCATCAGCAAGTGATTTCCGCTGTGCTGAAGGGCTTGGAGCAGGGGCGAAAGGACTTTGGAATCTCTTCGGGCCTGATCATTTGCGCGATGCGCAACATGGATGTGTCGCTCGAGATGGCGGAGCTTGCCGTGGATTTTCGCGAGCGTGGAGTCGTGGGATTTGACTTGGCCGGTGAAGAGGGCGGATATCCGCCGAAGAAGCATGTGGACGCGTTTCACTACATTCAGCGGCAGAATTTCAACATTACCATTCACGCGGGCGAGGGCTTTGGCAAGGAATCGATCTGGCAGGCCATTCAATACTGCGGCGCCCATCGCATCGGTCACGGGACCCGCTTAATCGAGGACATTACTGTTGTCGATGGCAAAGTCGTCAAACTGGGCGATCTTGCGCAGTACGTTCTCGACAAGCGGATTCCTCTGGAAATTTGCCTGCTAAGCAACGTCCATACTGGCGCGGCGGCGAGCGTCGCCGAGCATCCGTTCAGGATCTTTTACCAAGAGAGGTTTCGGGTCACGTTGAATACGGACAACCGGTTGATGAGCGATACATCCATGACCAAAGAGTTCGAGGCGGCAGCGGACACCTTTGGGCTTTCGCTTGACGACTTCGAGAAAATCACGATCAATGCGATGAAGAGCGCGTTTCTGCCGTACAACCGCCGCATTGATTTCATCTACTCCGTCATTAAACCCGGCTACGCAAAAATTCGCGCTTCTCTTTCGGCGAATTGAAAAAATGACAACCGAGCATTTTATGGAGATTACGCGGCGAGGGTGGCAAGCGTGTCGGCAAGCACCACGACTCCGCGTTCGATATCTTCCGGGGATGCGTACTCGTCGGGCCGGTGGCTGTAGCCGTTGTGGCAGGGAATAAACAGCATCGCCACCGGGGCGATACGCGACATGAAGAGCGAATCGTGATACGCGCGGCTAACCATGGGAATAAACTTGCTTTGATGTTTCTTGCAGGATTGAGAGAGAGCTTCCACAATCGCAGGGTCACATTGGGCGGGCGCATCCGCGTTTAGCTGCTCCGTTTGAATCAAGACGTGCCGCTTGGCGGCTATCGATTGGCGCGCGGACCCGATTACTTGCATCACGGCGTCGCGGCGTTCCAGGCTTGTGTCTCGAATGTCCACGCTCAATTGCACGCGGCAGGGAATGCTGTTGACCGCTCCCGGAAACACGTCGCAGATACCCACCGTGGCCACGGTATCCAGGGCGCCGCTTGTTTTTGCGGCATTCTCGATGGCCAGGATCAGCTCCGCGGCAGCGCAGAGTGCATCTTTACGATCCGGCATGAGCACTCCGCCCGCGTGTCCCCCCCTGCCTTCAATCGAAATACGGAGGCTGGCGGGGGCTGCGATTTCTGTAACGATCCCAAGAGGGACTTTCTGATGTTCGAGCAGCGGCCCTTGCTCGATGTGCAATTCTACAAACGCTTTGTAGTGACTGTCGCGTAACTTCACGTCTTCAAGCTGATTTCTTAGTCCGGCTGAGCATCGCACTTCCTCGAGCGAGCGGCCTTCTTTGTCGGTTAACTTTCGAGCCGACTCCGCGGACATCGTCCCCGACAACAAACGGCTGCCCAAACAACCTATTCCGAAGCGCGTCGGCTCCTCGGAGGTAAACACAAGCAATTCGATCGAACATGTCGGTCGAGAACCGGCTCGTTGAAGAGCACGAATCGCCTCAAGGCCACCGAGCACGCCAACCACACCGTCGTATTTCCCGGCGTTCGGGATTGCGTCGATGTGAGAGCCAGTGCCGATTGCGGGAGCAGTTGGATCCGACCCCACCCACCGCGCGAAGATATTTCCGATGGGATCCTGCCGCACGGCCAGTCCAGCATCCTCGCAGCGGCCAATTAGCCAAGCACGCGCCTTCAAGTCGGTCGGCGTAAATACGATACGAGTTACCGCCGGCGCTTCGGCATCGGAGATCGCGGCAAGTTCCTCGATCTCGTTCGACAGCCGACCCGAGTCTACATCGACCTTCATCGTTGTTCACCCAGCAGTGGATGCCGGTTCGAGTCCTTGTAAATGAGGTATTTTGCGGGAACTTTTCCGATTGCGCCGAACCACTGCGGGCACCACGGTCCCATCCAGATGAAATCACCGGCCTTTACGGGATACCACGAATCCCCGAGGCGGTAGATGCCGCCGCCTTCAAGCATCAACAGGCCGTGCTCCATCACGTGCATTTCGACCATACTCAACGCGGCACCCGGCTGATAGACCATTGTGTTCACGGCGAAGTCGAAGCTCATGGCATCGGGCAGGAGGCATTTCACCTGTAGGTCCGGGTCATCGTTCAGCGGATGCGAGGAAACCGCATCTGCGTTGGAAATGATGGCGGCGGGTGACTCGAAGGAGGGTAGCGCCTGGTACACTTTCTCGATGACGGCGGCGCGGCTAGCTTTTGTCGCCACTACACGATGGACCTTGCCTTCCGGCAGGTATGCGTAGCCACCACTTTCGAGTTCGTGGCGATGACCATCCATCTCTAATTTCAAACCGCCCTCGAGCACATAGAGGAAGCGTTGCGCCGACGTCGGTCCAAGTTCGCCACCGGCTTCGCATTCAGCCGTGTACTGAGTGAATTTCGCGCCCGCCGCGGGACCAACATGGACGAGGGCGACGCATGTTTTCATGCCGGGCAGCGTCGTGCGCACGAAAGTGTCCGGTGTCAGGAGCATATGATTGCATTGTTGGCTACTTCGCGTTTGGCCAAGATTATGCACGGCACTTCCTTTTTAGAAATTCCGAAGAGTTGGCGAGCTGATCCAGCAGTTGGGAGCCGCATTCGAGAGCCCTCGCCACGTCCTCGACCTTGACCGATTCTGCAGGGTCATGACTAATCCCACCGGGGCTTCGCAGAAAGATCATCGCCACCGGGACTTTTTCGGCAAGGATCATGGCATCGTGCCCGGCGCCGCTCACCATGCGGTAAGGCGCGGACCCGATGCCGCGGATCGCTTCTTCAGCCCGCTCCACAAGAAATCTGTCCATTTTGACTGCTTTCTGCCGTAACAGTTCGCTCCACTTAAGCGTTAAGGCGCGGCGTTCGGCGATTTCCTCCGCCTGCCGGATGAGTTTGTCCGCGGTTCTCGCACAAATCTCATCTGAGCCGTGGCGAACATCCAGCGTCACCCGAGCCCGCCCGGCGATGGCGTTGACTGCCCCTGGATTTACTTCGATCTGGCCAACAGTCGCCACCAGTCCGGGAGAATTTTGCGCCTCACGCTCCACTGCGACGATCCACTCGGCCGCTCCGGCAACGGCATCCCGCCGCAGTTGCATTGGTGTGGTGCCGGCATGGTTCGAACAGCCTGAAAAGACCAGCTCAAGTCGTGTTTGGCCTACAATACACTCCACAACTCCAAGCGGCCGTTCTTGCCACTCAAGCACGGGTCCTTGCTCGATGTGAAACTCCAAGTAGCCCAGGGTATCATCGGTGACGGTAGCGCGCGAAAGGTCCCCCGGATTTAAACCGAAGCCTTCGATCGCCTCGCGCACAGAAATTCCATTCGCATCTCGGCAATTCAGGAGCTGTTCATCGAGCCGGCCGACGAGCGCTCGGCTGCCAATAAACGGCTTTCCGAACCGAACGCCTTCCTCATCGGAAAATCCGATTACTTCTATTGCAAAAGGCAACTTCCGCTTTTGCAAGGATTCCAGCAAAGCGATCGCGAGCAGGACGCCGAGAACGCCATCATATGCTCCGGCATTCGGGATGGTATCCAGATGCGATCCAATCAGCAGTCGGGGCGAACCAGATTGCGCCGCGGCATAGAATCCGCGCAGATTTCCAGCCGCATCCACGCTTACGTCAGCTCCCGCCGCAGTTAGCCATTGGGTGATTAACTCGTGACAGTCCCGCATCGGTCGAGAGAGGAACGTTCGGTGAATTCCTTGACGGTCTTCCGAGAAAAACGCCAGTCTCTTGCAACGAGCGACGATTTCCTCGGCGCGAATGTTAAGGTTGCCGTCTCCGGACACGAAAACTCACTCCCGCCTTCGAAGACGCGCCTTGATATAGCCGTGCGGCTCGTCGATGGGCGTGAAAATTTCATTGGGATTGTCTTGGCCGAAGCGGGAGAGATCCACAAGAAGACAATGAATGTTCGGCATCGTCAGTTCGATGTCTTCAACGTCCGGAATGTTAGCAAGTACCGCTTCACCCATGGCGTACAACGTATGTTGCACGGATTTGCTGGCATGCGCAGCAAAAACGTTCAACAGCGTTTCGCGGATCGTGGATCGCAGCGAGGTGAACGGTAATGCGGGCGACGAGTACCTCCACTGAGCTCGGACCGCTGTGCCGAAGAGGCGATTGGTTGCTTCGGGAAGTGTTGTGAGGGAGTCTTTGATAAAGCCAACGAATTCCGAGTGGGATGTTTTTAGAATCACCAGATCCTTCAGACCCGACCGGATTGACACGCTACCGTTCCTTGCTGCCGTTGCCTTCGCAGTCTGTCGCTCGATGCTTGATTGCACAAATGTTGTGGGATGCGGCTTCTCGTCGGCGTGCAGGTGCTCCCACCTCTTTTCCGAAATCGCGACTTTGGCTGCGGAGACCTGCGGATTACGTTCCAGGAGAAACTCGATCAACTCCCTTGCAAAGTCCTCCATACACCCGGCTGAAGATTTGCGAGCCAACGAATATACCGTGTTCTTCATTGTGTCTGTTGGGAGAATCTTGCTGTTGTCTCCCTCTACGAAACAAGATTCAAAATCTCCCTCCAGCAGGATTTCCAAAGTCCATTCGCGAATATCGTGCCACTCCGCGCGACGCTTCACTCTTACGAGCCGAACGCGTGACTTGCCGTAGCTGTTTTCGGCTAATAGGCTCATCGGTTCAGCTTCCTCTGTAGGTCGTGAAACCGTGCGGACTCAGGAGCAGAGGAACGTGAAGATGTGATTCGCCCTCGCGCACTTGAAACGTGATTTCGACAATCGGATACAGACCTTCAACATTTTGCGAAAGATGATAGCTTGCAGTATCAAACGCCAGGCGGTAAATGCCTGGACGAAGGATCTCATCCTCGGGCAGCAATTGAGCGCAACGGCCGTCTCCATCGGTGTGTGAAGAACTCAGGCGAGCCCATTCGCCCGCAGTTTCGCGCCTTTCGAGCCGCACCGGCACATCGCTTGCTGGCTTGCCTTGAGCCGTATCCAAAACATGCGTTGAGATTCGTTTCATCACGCGAGCCATTTCTTCAGCCGGAGCTGAGTGATCTGTCGCTGCTGTTCGGCTGCTTCGAGAAGTTCGGTGGACACATCGTTCCGCAACCGCCGCTGAAGAATCGCCAGCACCTCCTGTGGTGATTTCCCAGTGGCGCAGACAATGAAGATACGATGGAACCGTTGTTCATAGGCGTGGTTTCCATCGGCGAGAGCTTGCTTTACATCTTCACTCGCGCTCTCGACTTTCCGTTGTTCCTCACCGGACCATTTGGCCGCCGTCGCGGACCTGGGAACCTGCGATTCCGATTCACCGATTCGTGGATGGGTCCGAAACGCCTCGATCCAGTCGGATTCCGTCAAGGCTTTCCAGGCCTCATCGCTGGCGGCTAACAAGGCAGCTTCATCAAAAAGTGGTCTGCGAGACGCCATTTGGGTTGCCCACGCCTTTGAACCACAACAAGGCAGGATCTCCTCGGCGGCTTCCTCCGGGCTCAGGTCGTTCCATCGTGCCAGGACCTCGTTCATTTTATCGTTCCGCCGGCGCGCAGTTGCTCCAGGAATTCCGCTACCAGATTCCCAGCCACTGATGCCCGATAGCGCGCCGTGGACCGAATGTCGTCGATCGGTCGAATTTCCGCGGCCGCCGTCTTTCTGGCCGACTCGATCAATTGTGCGCTCGGTGCTTGCCCCCTGATCCCGCGCTCCGTCTCTGTCAAGCGAAAGGGCACTGGTGCGACGCTTCCCATCGCGAGACGAATATCCTGGATGGTTCCACCGGCGAGACGTCCTAGAGCAGCAAGGCATACTTTAGAGATAGCTTGCGCGTTTCGTGCCCCAACCTTTCGTGTGTGGGCATAATAGTCCGAAAATCTTCTCTTCAAGCAGATGGCCCGGATTAATTCATCGGGACCGAGTTGCGTCTTTCGATAGTCCACGTGAAAGCCGTGGTACGGCACGCGGCGTTCTCCGCGCGAGGAAGCGAGAATCAATTCTGCTTCATAAACCAAGAGCGCGGGAAGGGAATCCGCGGCGGGAGAAGCGTTCACGATATTGCCGCCAATTGTGCCGCGATTCTGATTGGCGATTCCGCCCGTCCAATTCGCGGCAATCGAGAGCAAACGGAAATCGCGCTGGATTAGCTCATGTTTTTGCAGATCCGCGCAGGTGCTACCAGCACCAATCTGAATTTCGTCGCCGGAGACTTCGATCTTGCGCAGCTCTGGAAGATTCCATATGCTGACCAGCTTTCGTGCCCGCAGATTGCCCGCGGAGTACTGCACCATCACATCCGTGCCTCCGGCGATGGGCAGCCATGCGCCAGGTTCTTGAGCCATTAGCGACAACGCGGCTGGCAAGGTGCGCGGAGCGACGAGTTCATATTCGGCTGGATGTGCTCTCATGACAAGTCTTCCCGACGGGCAGCTTCCAGAACGGCCTCGAAGATTTGCATGTACCCTGTGCAGCGACAGAGATTGCCGGACAGTCCTTCGCGAACATCATCCAAGGAAGGGTTCGGGTTCTTGCACAACAGATGACGCGCCGCAAGAAGCATACCCGGCGTGCAGATTCCGCACTGAGCGCCGCCGCACTGCAGGAAAGCTCTCTGCAAGTTGGTTAAGCGGCCGTCGGTGGCCAATCCCTCAATCGTGACGATAACCGAGCGATTCGCTTGGAGCGCCGGAATCAAACAGCTGTTCACTAATTCTCCGTCCATCAATACGGAGCAGGAACCGCATTCGCCTTCGCCACAACCTTCTTTGGTTCCGGTCAATCCTAATTCGCTGCGCAGGACATCGAGCAGGCGCTCCATTGGGAACACTCGCACTGCGGTTGCTTGGCCGTTCACGGTGAGAGAAATCGCGCGTTTTGTACGGCCGCCCCGGGGCTGGTTCATTCGAGCCCTCCCGCCCTGGAGGCCAAATTCGCCGATGCGGTTCTTTCTGAGATCGCCGCAAAAATGTCCTCCGGGAGCAACGGAATCGAGTTAAACGGCGCACCGATCGCGTCTTCGACCGCGTTGATGATTGCGGGCGCGGGACCGTCCATGGGTAGTTCGCCGATTCCTTTGGCCCCATAGGCGCCGTGATGATTGCCCAATTCTTCAAAATACACCCGGATGATGGGAAGGTCGGCGGAAGTCGGCATAATATAGTTGGTCATCTGCCCATTCTGCATTCTGCCTTTTTCCCAGACTACCTTCTCATATAAAGCAAATCCGATGGCCTGTGCCACACCGCCAATGATCTGCCCCCTCGCGAGAACTGGGTGCAATACTTTTCCCACCTCCTGGAGCGCAACGAAGTCATCCACCGAAACGCTGTAGGTCGTTAGATCAACCGAGACTTCCGCGATGTACGCTGCCCAGGCAAAGGCCGCGTATGCGGACCCACGATATTGTTCCTCGTCCCATACGATATCGTCAGGCTGTTCGTACTGCGCCAAGCTGCGGAAGCTGCCGTGCTCCGAGACGTAAGCGCGACATGTTGCGCGGAACTCGTCTCGAGTATGCTGTTCTGGCAGTAAACCGCTGGCTACAAGAGTTTGCCTGATTCCTATCGCAGCAGATTGCACCAGTTTTCCAACGACCATGACGGTGCGCGATGCAACTGTCGGGCCGCTGTTCGGCACTTCTCGCGTATCCGGCCGGGCAATGGCCACATCTTCGTAGCGCAACCCGAGCGCCTCCGCGGCAATTTGGCAAAGCACCGTATTTGTTCCCTGCCCGAACTCCGTGCTGGAAACCAGGATGCGGATACTGCCGTCCTCACGTGCCTCTACTCCCACGACGGACGCGAGATAGCGTTCGCCAGAGCCTGTGAACCCGGCCCCGTGTAAGACCGTGGCGATGCCCATACCTTTTTTGTGGTCGCGCCGGGGATTTTCCTCGGCGAATTTCTGCTTCTTCGCGTGGTAGTCCGACAGTTCCAGCGCGCGATCCAGAAGCTTCCTCAAGTCGATGTCTTCACGCACGACTTGCCCGGTCGTTGTGGTCTGACCCGGCTTTAGAAAATTCCGGCGCCGGATTTCGACCGGCGATAAGCCAACGACTCCAGCGATGCGGTCCATCTGACGCTCCATCGCAAAAAGTGATTGCGGCGCGCCGAATCCACGAAACGCACCCTGTGGCGGGGTGTTGGTCGCCACCGCTTTCGCACGAATGCGAATGGACGGCCAATAATATGGGCCGCCGGCATGAATGGCGCCACGCGAAAGAACCACCGGCGACAAGGTCTTATATGCGCCGCCATCGATCGTGAAATCGATCTCGCCACCCAGAATCTTGCCATCCTTATCGACTGCTGTGCGATGCCGTGTCCGCGAGGGATGCCGCTTTGTCGTCGCGACCATGTCTTCCATGCGGTCGTAGATGACCTTCACCGGTTTTCCCGACTTCATTGACAGAAGGGCGGCATGGCCGGCGATCATCGACGGATAGTCTTCCTTTCCGCCAAACGCGCCGCCGGTTTCCATTTGCACCACGCGCACACGTTCCGCGGGCAGGTCGAAGAGCTTCATCAGCGATTTGTGTACGTAGTACGGGCACTGGAGGGAACCCCACACTGTCAGGCCCTGCTTCGCCTCGAACGTCGCTATCATTCCGTTGTTTTCGATGTACAGCTGCTCCTGCGCTCCCGTCGTGTACTCACCTTCGACGATGTGATCTGCCTTCTCCCAAATCTCTTCGATATTCCCTTTTTCGATCAAGTAACTCTTAAACAGATTGTCCGTTCCCCAGATGACCTCCGTTTGCCTCTCGCTTTCTTCCATGGTGAAAAGTGCGGGCAGGGAATCGCATTCTACGGAAACGGCGGCGACCGCTTTCGCAAGGAGATGGCGATCGGGATGAGCCAATAGAACAATCGGTTCCTCGGGATGATTGATCATTTCCTTGGCCAAACACGGTTGATCGTCCTCGATGAGAGCAATGCAGTTTTTCCCAGGAATATCCTTCGCTAAAACGATAACAAACTCATTCCAATCGATGTCTGGGCCGAACATTAACTTTCTGATTTTTCCGCGCGGAATCCGGCTGCGAACGGTCGCACCGAAGAGCATTCCCGGCAAAACCATATCGTCGACGTACTGAGCCTCTCCTGTGACTTTGCCACGTCCTTCGAGGCGCGGAACGGACGTGCCGACGATGCCACCTGTATTCATACCAATGATGCGACCCTCCGTTTAGCGCTTATACTCCCGGCCACGCGGCACGCCGGGAAACGTTCCGTCCACGAATACCGGTTGGCCTCGAAGATAGGTTGCTTCCACTTTTCCGCACAGCTGTTCGCCAAGGTATGGCGAGATTGGATGGCGGTAATGCAGCAGATTTTCGGTCACCGTAAATTTGGCTTCGGTATCAAAAATAACAAAGTTGGCGTCGAAGCCCGCTGCGATTCGCCCTTTACGATTGTCGCATCCTGCCAGCTTAGCCGGTGCCTCCGCCATCCATCGGGCGATATCACACAGTGAGAAGCCGCGCTCGCGTGCCTCGGTGTACATTACCGGCAGGGCCATCGATAGGCTTGCAATGCCGCCCCACGCGGCTCGAAAATTTCCGTCCGCAAGGCATTTCATTTCCGGCGGGCACGGAGAATGATCCGTCGCGACCAGGTCGATGATTCCCTCGCGCAGCCCTTGCCACAAGGCTTCGCGGTTTCTAGCGTCGCGAACCGGCGGAGCGCACTTAAACTGCGTTGCTCCCTTGGGAATTCCTTCTGCCGTCAGATGCAGATAGTGAGGGCAGGTTTCCACACTTACCGGCAGACCCTCAGTTTGCGCGGCGTGCAATTGCGCTAGCGCCTGACTCGCGGAGAGATGCACAATGTGCAAGCGGAACTTGTATTCGCGGCACAAGGACAACATCATTCGAATCGCCGCCAGTTCCGCTTCCTCCGGTCTCGAGGCCAAGAATGTCTTGAAGAGGGTCCAATCCGCACCCCTCAAACCCTCTGTCGCCGAATCGATCGGGCCGGGAAGTTCGGCGTGTACAAGCAGCGGTAAGCCGGTATTAGCGACATGCGGCAAAGCGGCACGCAGCTGCTGTTCGGTAACCATCGTAAAGCCATGAATACCCGGATTCACGAGAAAGCACTTAAATCCCGCGACACCCGCCGCGGCCAGCGGCTCAATCCATCCCTGGTTGTCTTCGACGATTCCACCCCAGGCCATCCAGTCGACCCGGCTTCGGCCTACTCCTGCACGCCGCTTGGCTTCGAGCGCGCCGATGTCAGTCGTCCCCGGCAAACAATTCAGAGGCATGTCGACGAGCATCGTGTAGCCCCCGGCTGCGGCGCTGCGCGTCCCGGTTTCAAATCCTTCCCATTCCGCGCGACCAGGATCGTTGAGATGCACATGGGAATCTACCAGCCCCGGAAGGATTGCCGCATCGCCAAAATCGTGCGTTTCTGCGATTTCCGTAGCCGCAATCTGATTTGGACGGACCACGTCGCGGATGCAGTCTCCATCGACAAGAACTGCGGCAGGACGTACCCCACCCGGGGTGACAACTCGGCGGGAAAGGAAGGCGCGCAAGGTCATAATCAGAAATGACTGTTCTACAAACAGATTGTGGCACGAGCGTAGCCGCATCACTTCAGTTTTTCAAGTCGCGAAGATCGACAATGCAACGCGAAATTTGTTCTGGTCCGCGGCGCTCTGGGCTTATACTTGCGCCCGGATAACTGTGAACCTGCGAGTGCCAACGCATGTTTAATCCCTTCATGGCGCGGGCCATTCACCTTTCGATTGAAGGGGTCGAGTCCGGTCACGGCGGTCCGTTTGGCGCGGTAATTGTCAGAGGTGACCAGATCATCGCTGAGGGCGTCAACCAGGTTACTTCCATCAACGATCCGACCGCTCATGCCGAAGTGCAGGCCATCCGACTCGCGTGCCGGAAACTTGGCGTCTTCGAGCTCAGGGATTGCGAACTTTATACCTCCTGCGAACCATGTCCGATGTGTCTCGGCGCGATCTATTGGGCGCGAATTTCCCGCATCTATTTCGCCAACACAGCCGAAGATGCTGCCTCCATCGGTTTCGACGATTCCTTTATCTATCGCGAACTGAAGGAAATCCATTCGCACCGGCGTATCCCAGCCATTCAAATGATGCACGAAGAGGCGCTCGCGGGATTTCGCCTGTGGTTGGAGAAACCCGGGAAGATTCCGTACTAAACGTTTCGTGCGATTCTGTTCACGCGATTCTGGGGTTGGCAGTGTGCCATTGAAGCACCTGGATTGTGCAGGCCAGATTCGCTGGAGCGCTCCGATTGATCGATCGATACTTCAAGCTTTCTGAAAACAACACCTCCGTGAGGCAAGAGTTGTTAGGCGGCGTCACTACGTTCGTCACCATGGCGTATGTTGTCGCCGTCAACCCGCAAATTCTCTCGCAGGCAGGCATGCCCGCCGATGGTGTGTTGTTTGCGACCTGCATCTCCGCGGCGGTGGCTACGTTGGTCATGGGGTTGTATGCCAACTATCCGATCGCGTTGGCACCGGGCATGTCCCTCAATGCGTATTTTGCTTATTCCGTGTGCTTGGCGATGCACGTTCCGTGGCGGGCGGCGCTCGCGGTTGTGTTTTTCTCGGGCGTACTTTTCCTGATTCTGACGGTGTCGCGAATTCGCGAGCAGATTGTCGATGGGATCCCGGAGTGTTTGAAGCATTCGACCGCCGGCGGAATCGGCATGTTTATCGCTTTTCTCGGCATGAAGAATGCCAAACTGATCGTGGCCAATTCCGTCACCGTCGTGGGCATAGGAAGCTTTGCGGACAAAGAAGTGCAAGCCGCATGTTTTGGACTCGTTCTGACGCTGGTGCTGATGGCAAGAAGAATCCATGGTGCCATATTGATTGGGATCATCGGGACGACGCTTCTCGGGATGCTTCGCGGAATTTCCAGCTGGCCTTCCGGTTTTTTTGCGATGCCCCATCCATCCTCCACCTTTCTGCAACTGGATTTTCGGGGAGCGCTTCATCTTGGTTTCCTGGAGCTTGCATTTGCGTTCCTGTTCGTGGATCTTTTTGACAATGTTGGCACTCTCGTTGGTGTTTGCGAGCAGGCAGGCTTTGTCAAGAATGGCAAGATTCCTCGCGTGGGCCGAATCTTATTGGCGGATTCAGTGGGGACGATTTTCGGCGCGGTGACCGGGACTTCCACAGTCACGAGCTACATCGAGAGCGCCGCAGGTGTGGCCGCAGGAGCGCGCACCGGTCTCAGCAATCTTGCGGTCGCGGCCCTGTTTCTCCTTGCGATGTTTTGCTCACCACTGGCGGCGGCCATTCCGGCTTATGCCACGGCTGCGGCCTTGATTGTGGTCGGCGTTTTGATGTCCCAGTCTCTGGCACAGATCAAATGGGATGATTTCAGCGAGGCGTTACCGGCGTTTATTACCATGCTGGTCACGCCGTTGTCATTCAGCATTGCTACGGGACTGAGCCTCGGCCTGATTTCCTACACCGTCATGAAAGTAGCAGCGGGGAAATTGGCGGAGATCAATGCACTCATCTGGATTCTCACCATTCTTTTTATCGTGCGCTACGTTTATCTTGCGGCCGCCTGAGTCTCGTGAGCCGCAGAAAGTGGGGCGGCTGGGGGATTGCTAGCCACGGCTGCGCCGCGTTTCTATTGTTCAGGCCAGGCGTTTAGGAGACGGCGCAGCAGGACGAGTTGGCCGAGATGGTAAGCATTGTGGTCGATGAGGAGCATGGTTTTCGAGGCCAGCGATTGGTTGTTGGCATGCGGGATGGCGGCAAGCAGATCGTACTTCTCTAGCGTGACAACTAATTTCTTGCGGTCCGCACGAAAAGCGGCGATGGATTTGTCCCACGCTGTGGGGTTGGGAGGTTCGGGCGATTTCGGCCAGTAGCCGTCAGGGAAGTCAGGGGATTTGTGCCTGGGGTTGAGGGCATACTCGACGATGTCCCATTGGGCGATACGAAGATGCTCGACGAGTTGGTAGGCCGAGTGCGGGAGACCGTGTGGGCGTGCGCCGCGGAGATCGGCGGGATAGTTTTTGACGGCGGCGTCGAAGCCGGCGTGGGCATTTTCCCCGGTAAAAAGAGAGATCAATTCTTTGCGGAAAGCGTTCGATTCTGTTGGCGATTTTTCCGGCATGGTGGTGTCCTTTCGCTGGATCGTGACACGGAAGTTGGATGAATTGGAGGGGCCAGTCGGCGCATGGCTTGAGTTGCGGTTGAATCCAGGCGCTCCGCCTTTGTGAGAATAGCTCGAAGAGCGGCAATAGGCAGGTCGAAAGTTCCTTGTGTGAACCAAGCGATGCCCGCCAGAGCCACGATCTCTGTGCTTTACTTTGTGTGAAAGCATCTGCAAATAGCGGGCTTCACGTCCATTTACACTATGATGGTTGCTCAAGGTTTGAGGGTTTCAATCGAAATGTGTACAAAAACGGTCGAAAGCCAGGGAACTCTGATCGAATTTTCACACGTAAGCTATCGCATAGCCGATACTTCGGGTCGGGGCATCGTTTCAGATACCAATTTCAGTATTTCTCGCGGTGAAACGCTTGTCCTTCTTGGGCGCAGTGGGAGCGGAAAAACCACACTGTTGCGTCTGATCAATCGAATGCTTTCCCCTACATCCGGTAAGGTTCTCATTGAAGGGCGCGCCACTACAGAATGGGATCCCATCCGCCTTCGCCGCGGCATTGGATACGTAATTCAGGATTCAGGGCTTTTTCCCCATTTCACCGTCGCGGAAAATGTCGGCTTGGTTCCCAAACTTGAAAATTGGGAACCCGCTCGCATCGCGTCCCGCGTCGACGAAATGCTCAATCTGGTTGGACTCGATCCTCGGCAATACGCGAAGCGCCTTCCTCGAGAACTGTCCGGCGGCCAGCGTCAACGCGTTGGAGTTGCTCGCGCTCTCGCCGCGAATCCACCAATCCTCATAATGGACGAACCGTTCGGCGCACTCGATCCAGTTACACGTGCCGAACTACAGGTTGAATTCAGGTCCCTCGCGCGGCGCCTCGGGAAAACTATAGTGTTTGTCACGCACGATCTTCGTGAAGCTCTTTTTCTGGCTTCGCGCATCGTGCTACTGGAGCTAGGCAAAATCATTGCGATCTCGGCTCCGGCGGATTTTCTCCATCTCGACCATCCAGAAGTCAAAGCTTTTGCCGCTTCGCTGGCTGTATCGCCCGGGGCTTCCGTATGAATTTCTGGGACTTCCTCCTTCACCACTACACAGAAATATTCAGTGCGACGCTTGATCACCTCATCCTAGTTCTGATCGCGATGACCGTCGCAATTCTCATCGGCGTACCGCTCGGCATGTTCATTGTTCATCGTCCCGCGTTCCGTGCAGCATGTCTGGCAATTGCCAATATTTTTCAGACTATTCCCAGCCTCGCGCTCTTTGGTTTTCTCATACCGATTCCATTCCTAGGCGGTATTGGCAAGCGCACAGCGATTGTCGCGTTAGTCCTCTACGCGCTCCTGCCAATTCTCAGAAACACTTATGTCGGCCTTACCGCCATTGACCCCGCTGTTCTTGAAGCCGCCGAAGCTATGGGCATGACATCCACGCAGATTCTTTGGCGTGTCCGTTTCCCATTGTCTCTTGCGGTGATTCTTGCGGGTATCCGCACTGCCACTGTGATTACAATCGGTGTAGCCACCATTGCAGCCGCTATCGGTGCTGGGGGCCTCGGCTCGTTCATCTTTCGTGGAGTGGCCCTCGTTAACAATTCGCTTCTTCTCGCCGGGGCTATTCCCGCGGCCATTCTAGCCCTCCTGGCTGATTTTTTGTTGGGCCAGCTTGAGCGCCGCCTTCGCGTTACATAGTCCTCAATTACTGGTCTTTGTGTTTTGTCTGCGCCCTAGACATTTTGTTTGCTGTTGGCGGATCCCGTGAGAAACTCGACTATAAATGCGCCGCTCATTCACCATTCTACTTGCCGGCATCCTGGCGTTTCATTCCTTTGGTTGTGGGCGACCCGCGATTCCCAGGATTACGATCGGCTCCAAATTTTTCACCGAACAGGTCATTCTCGCCGAACTCCTGGCGCAACACATTGAAGCGCGCACGGGTGTCCATGTCGAACGCAAGACAAATCTCGGCGGCACACTCCTCGTTCACAAAGCGCTTCTCTCCGGAGCGCTGGATATGTACGTTGAATATACGGGCACCGCTTTGACGGTTGTGCTTAACGACGATCCAGCAGGCAAGGATTCCGCCGCCATTTACCGGCGCGTGAAGCAGCTCTATGCCGAACGCTTCAACTTGGCTGTTACTGAGCCACTTGGTTTCGAAAACACATTCGCGATGGTAATCCGCGGCGAAGACGCACAAAACTTTCGCCTTCAAAAACTTTCGGATATTGCAGCATTCGCTCCCAAATGGCGCGCAGGCGTCGGCTACGAATTCCTGGAGCGACCCGACGGCTTCTCTGGACTCACAAAGTCCTACAATCTTCGTTTCGCTGCGCAACCCACCGTCCTAGATCTGGGGCTGCTTTACCGTGCACTCACCAGCAAACAGGTCGATATTGTCGCTGGGAACTCCACGGACGGAGCCATCGAGGCGCTACATCTCACTGCGCTCATCGACGACCATCATTACTTTCCGCCCTACTACGCTGTGCCGATCGTTCGGGAAGAAACACTCGCAAGACTTCCGGCACTCCGCGGAGCGCTGGCTGACCTTGCCGGGAAATTGACTGCCGCCGATGTCCGTCATTTGAACGCTCTGGTCGACGTCGATCAACGCGATCCGGCTGTGGTCGTTCGCGCTTTCCGGGAATCCCGAGGCTTCTGACTCCAGCGTCTGTGGTGTCTTTTGGCTGCAACTACTGTCGAAGGCGAACGGCTATCTGCGACCGTTGCCTATGAGGGAATAAATAAAGCAAGCGGTCGCACCGGACGAATGCGCGGCCTTTGTCGAGCTTAAAGGAAATGGTTCGGATCATAACCGCCGAGAGACTATCCCAAGCTGGTTGTGTGAAGGGGAGTCAGTACTGTCTGACGTGGGACATGGTAGACTGGCAGTGTCGGATGTTCATCATCCCGCGGACGAACCCGCATACGTTCCCTTAAACGAAGCGCCGTAAGCCGCCCTCAGGGTTGTGCGCACACGGGCGATGGAAGGGGAGTGCGTTCAGCCGGGAAAGACGAACAAAATGGGGTTCCGGAGCTAATCCGGAAGTCCCGAGCGGCATACACTTTAGGGGCGTAGCTCAGTGGTAGAGCAGCGGCCTTTTAATGCGTTCTGATGCTTTCGCAGCACAGCGCACAAAAACACGCAACCGCGCAAAACACTTGATTCCACGGCCTTTTCTCAATTCACTTCCTTGTGTTTCAGCGCATCACAGCGCATGATTCTGTACAACCGATAGCACCCCAGTAGCACCAAGAACGAGATGGGGCTTTCTCACATGTGGGTGACTCTTGACTGACGATATATTTCCGCCTTTTTCCGCGCGACACCGTGGCTCGCAGGCTCAAATTGATAACGATTTTCCCGAAACGGCAAGAATTGGCCTGCTTCATCTTGTCTACGGCCTTGTTCAAAAGAAATACGTAGAGGATTGGAACGCAGTCAAAAGAGAATTGCAACGCATCGCCCGAATACCACCAGGTGGGGCGGCTGATGAAGACGGAATCTTGTTGAGTATGCCCTGGCAGAAGGTGGCCGATTTTTGTGAACGCCTATACAGTTTTTTGTCTACGGATGAGTACAGGTATAACCAACAAGCGAGCGAATTTGAACTCATCACTCCCAGAAGTGATGTCCAGGAATATATCGCCGGCGAACTCCAACGGCTTTTTCTCGAAGAGAACCTGGCTTTTGAATTCTCCAACGGTCTCGTTCGTCGCCGAGGGCGACGCCATACAGCCGAACAGGTCAGTCGTGGGGAAATGGTTCTGGGCGATCCGAAGCTGAGCAAAGCCCGCGAGCACTTTACCAAGGCGTTGCGATACTTCCGTAACGTTTTCCTCTTCTGTCTTGCCACTTGGGCCACCGGCTTTCTCAGCCTTGGAGGGACCTACGAGCGCGGCAATCATTACCAGGGCCACAACAATGATTAGTTTCATGCGGACGCTCCTTCGTGCGAGCCAAATGTTTAAAGCATCATACGGGGGTTTGCAGGCCGGCGGCGACAGAGACCGCCAAAGTGTTGGATTCCAGCTGGACGACGTATTGTCGGAAAGAGGCACCGTTTCGTGTACGGCTGGCCGGTTAATCGGTCAGCCTCTGGTTTTTGGGACGTTGCCCGTTGTTTTTTGGTTACGCTATCCTGCACCCCGAAGTTCCACATCAAGTTGGAAGATAGCTCGACCAACCCCAGCGCTTGACCGACTCGCTCCCGAAAAGTGAAAATTCCCAAAAAATTGTCCGCACAGGTACGTATACGCTGACCGGGTGGGGTTTTTGGGTGCTTCGATGGTCTGCGGGTGTTGACCACCGTCGGTGACTACCACGTGTGCTGACGTGCTGCGAGCAATTGCGATGGACTACCGACAAGTCAACGTGGGTGTGCCTGATTCAACGCTGTTTGTGAGTAGTCGCAGCCACCCGTCGCAAATGATCGTAACTTGTTGGTTCTTCGTGTGAGTGGAACTCTTAATCAACGGGTTGGAGGTTCGAGTCCTCCCCGGTTCACCAAAACCCCAATAAAAACACAGTTTTTGAGTGCCGCGGCACTGGTGCTCCTGTTTAGGTTTCCCTCAAGTTCACCTTTGACATTCGGGTCGCCAATGTTGTCAATCTCTGTTCTTGACACGTCCCCCTGGGGGTAGGATGGCGGTCCAGTCATGGCCCTTACTTGGCACAATCCTTCTCCTATAGAACCTCGCGGTTACGTCTGTAGTTACTGCGACCGCACCGTCGGTCCAGATAAGGGATGGCCTTCGCAAGAAACCGATGCGGTTTTTCAGGCCAGGCAGCCAGACGGCCTGATATGCATCTGCTCATTCTGCGGAAAGCCAACTTTTTTCAACTACGCGGGCGGCAAATTCACGCAACATCCTGCCCCGGCTTTCGGAAACGCTGTAGGCTCCCTGCCCGATGATGTCGCCACCCTATACACCGAAGCTCGTTCATCGATGAAGGTGAACGCTTTCACATCTGCCGTGTTGACGTGTCGCAAAATCCTGATGCATCTCGCCGTCGAGAAAGGAGCGGCCAAAGGTGGGTCGTTCCTCGAATACGTGGAGTACCTCGCAGCGAAGGGTTACGTACCGCCTAACGGCCTAGGAGCTCGTCTGGATCATTCAACAGTTGCGCGGGGATCGGCAGCACCACCGTCACGACCGCTTGGTTGTAGCCCTGGTCGACAAGAATCGAAAGTTTGGTGTACATCGGCGTGGTCATGCCGTGACTCCTTCGCAGAGAATTTCCGCTTGGCGATCCGTGGCATAGGCGGACGCGGCGTTTCTTTGGTGCTTCGATACGCCGAATCCGTCCGAAAGATTCTTGGTTGCGTCTTTGTCATTTTTACGCCGCGCGTGCGCGTTTCTGTAGACGCGAATAACTTTCGCGGATCTCCTGCTCGATTTTTTGCGCAGCGGCAAAAGAAGGCGAACCGGCCCTGGCGTGGGCAATCAATTCCTCTAAGAGCTCGCCCGCTTGTAAACTCTTCGCTAGCCAACGATCCAATCCGGACGCGCCAATGTCTTCGCCCGCACGCTTTAGCAACTGGTCGTCCTGGCTAAGCTGTGGCCCGATTGTCGTTGCCGGTTTCTCTTCCTTGAGTTTGGCCAGAAACTCACCGGGCAATACCGGCGTGTCCGTGGGGACTTCCGCCGCGATCACTTCATCATCATCGTCTAAGCGGAATTCCACCGCGCCCGGCGTGGCCAGTAGATTTTTGATTGAACGGCGCAAATCATTTTGTTCCGCCTTCGTGATCGCGTCATGCTGCGGGCTCGCCCAACCATTGCCCATGCGATGCACCACGCTGGACACTATCAGCTTGCCGTCCGGCAAAACTTGCCCGCGATCCGGCCCGACTCGCGGCGTCATTCGTTCGATGCACGCATTACGCTGAAAATGCGAAGTAGTCATGCGGTCTCCTTTAGCTTTCTCTCTCTGCCGCGTGCGGCGGCGAAGGCTTGGCCCGCTTCTCTTTCGCGTTCTTCACAGTTACGCACGCGCAAACTTGCGCTGGCGATCGATCGATCGCGTTCGCGCATGGCGCTTTCGGTTTCACTTTTCGCGGCCACGGCAAGCTTCAAACACCCACACACGCAACTTCGGCGGCGGGCCCCGGTTACGCCTTGAACAGACGGCTTCCGAAGGCCGTCCCTACCAAGCCAAGAAATGTGAGCTGGTCGGTGCCAGCCGGGAACTAAATTCCATCCCTCCGGGAATACTTGGTTGGAACTCGGGGGTGTTGGGGGGTGCTAGCCCGATTCCACCCTAACTGAAGTTGCCCCTCCTTGGTCATGCCATCTCGGCCACTGTGCACACACACCAACATGTCCGCGCGGAGGCAGTTTTGCGTCTTGCCACTCGGCCAGTGTGGTGTGTTTCGGCGCTAGTCGCGGCCAGTGTCGTAGTATTCCTCACGGCGGCGGCCGCGCCTCATTCCGGTCATTCCAGTGCTGCCCGGGCGGATTCGCCCCGCGAAGCCTCGGCGTGCGCGCAATGCCACTCTGAAGCCCGCTCTGCGCCCTCCATGTACCAAGCCCTCGAAACCGTCGAGAACTGTAGAATCCTCATCGATCGCCCTCTACTGGCCACTACCATCGGCAAGTACTCTTACCGCATCGAGCGGGTCGACAGCCAAAGCAATTACACGGTCACCGACGGCGCGCAATCGCTGACCTTGCCTATTCGCTGGGCTCTTGGCGCCAGCTCTTCTTTCGGGCAAACCTACATCCTCGAGAAGGATGGCGAGCTCTATGAAAGCCGCGTCAGCTATTTCCGCGAACTCAACGGGCTCGGCCCCACGCTCGGGTCGGCCGGCATTACCCCGGCCAATCTAGTCGATGCCGCCGGGCGGTACATCAGTCGCGACGAAAAACTTCGGTGCTTCGGTTGCCACGCCACCCATACCAGCGTGGGCAAGCAGCTCACGCTGAATCAGATGATTGGGGGCGTGCAGTGCAGCCGTTGTCACGAATCCGTCGAGACCCACCTTGCTGCGGTCATCCAGGACAACTACGACCTGGAAGTCCCCAAAGCGCTCTCCAAGCTCGATCGCCTCTCTGCGGAAGACGCGTCCAATTTCTGCGGACAATGTCATCGCACATGGGCGGAAATCGCTTCGCAATCCAATCCCAACATTTCCAATATTCGTTTTCAGCCGTATCGCCTAACCGGAAGCAAGTGCTACGACACCGACGATGCGCGCATCAGTTGTCTGGCCTGTCACGATCCGCACCACCAAGTCAGCAGCAAGCCGGCGGATTACGACTCCAAATGCCTAGCCTGCCACGGCGGTGGCAAGCCCGGGGCCAAGTCCTGCGCTGTCGCGCACACCGGCTGCGTCACCTGTCACATGCCTAAGCTCGAACTCCCCGGCGCCCACCACAAATTCTCCGACCACCGCATCCGCATTGTAAAACTGGGGGAGCGCTATCCCGGGTAAGGGTTAGCCAAGACGCGGGGGAAAGCCGCAGGCCTAGAAAGGCCTGAGCTACAGGTTGGCAATCCTCTGTTGTTCTGAACGCATCCTCAAAATGGTAGAAGTCTATGTCCTGCTGGAGGGGGTAGCCATCTGGATCCGCCGGCGCAATTCCGCTACCGGCAAGGCATCGAGCTCTACGCATTGTTTTCCATATTTCTTCTTGAAACCGGCCGCACGAGAATCCGTAGACTTCACTTTCAGCGGCGGCAAACGGAATGTGCGGATGTCCTCCGGATGAATCGCCAAACGCTCCATCCGGAAATACATGCCGTCATACGCACGGCCCACGGCCGCATTGTGGGCATCAATGTCGGTGAACACTTGAGCGAATAACAGGTCCATCAGATGTCTCCAAGTTGCTGCAACTGGCCTCGCGTGGATTGCTCGACCGCATACGCCGGTGCGCCTGGAGCGGCTGTCAACGGTGGTTCTTCGCCCGTTTTTCGCACAAAGAATGTTGCTCGGGTGTTCACCAGCAGAAGCGGGTCCGCTCCACGGAAGAAGAGAAAAAGAAACGACGGGAATACATGCAGCGGTTTCGTGCCGGGAAGAGGCAACGTGAAAAGAAGGAATTAGAACTGGCGGAGCACGAGAAGAGGGAATTGGCAATTTATAAGAAACGAAAGGTAGGCAAGCGATGAAAACGCAGCCAAAGCCACAGCGGGGAATCTTCGAGAAGGATCCGCGCTCGAATGTTTGGTGGATCCGGTACACAGACGCGGCAGGGCGATATCGCCGCGAAAAAGTAGGCGCATTTGGTCAGGCGAAGGACCTACTGGACAAGCGGCGTGGGGAAGCGGTCACCGGGAAGAAACTACCGGAGACTCTGCGCCGCAAGTTTGTAGGCTTCAGCGAAGTCGCCGAAGACGCGCTCACTTATTCCGGCCAGCACAAGCGGTCCTGGAGAGATGACGAATCGCGGATGAAGCGGCTCAGGGAATGGTGGGGCAACCGCGATGCGGAATCAATTAGCACCGCGGAGATGGAGGACCGGCTCGGGCTGGCCGCGCGGGAAGAGAAGTGGGCTCCTTCGACGTTCAATCACTATCGCTCGTTGCTGATGCTCACCTACCGCGAAGCGCGCCGCGCAGGAAAGGTGACCGTCAATCCGGCTCGTGACATCCGCCACCGGCGCGAGGACAATTCTCGCGTCCGTTACCTGAATCAGTTCGAGCCAGCGAAAACCGAAATAGACTACCTGAAGCCTCTCAAGACGGAGGAAGAGAGATTGCGTGCCGTAATCGTGCGCGAGTACCCGGAGCATCTCGTGGAATTTGAACTCGCCATCAGCACCGGGCTGCGAAAGGGCAGCATGTACGGCCTAACTTGGCGCATGGTAGACTGGAACGGCCGGATGCTGAACATCCCCACCAGTAAAAACGGTGAAGCGTTACATATTCCGTTGAATAACGCGGCCCTGAACGCGCTTACGACTGTGTACCAGCGGGGAGACAAGACCGACCGCGTTTTCCAGTCCGAAAAGACTGGTGAACCACTGGCCAATTCACGCCATTGGTTTGATAAAGCTGTAGGGATCGCGGGAATCACGGAGCCCCTAAAGTGGCACGACCTGCGCCACGACTTCGCGTCGAAGTTGCGAATGCAAGGCGCGAATCTGGCCGACATCGCGGAACTTTTGGGACACAAGAGTTTGAGCATGACCAAACGATACAGCCATCTTGGACCGAGTCAGCTTCACAAGGTCGCCGCTTTGCTCAATTCGCCGCGTAGCACCACAGTAGCACCGGCGAGCGTTCTCGAAGCTCCGGTTACTGGAAGGTACTTGAATTAAAGAGTTTAGGGGCGTAGCTCAGTGGTAGAGCAGCGGCCTTTTAAGCCGAAGGTCGTGGGTTCGATCCCCACCGCCCCTACCAATCTAAGCAGTTGAAAACACAGCAAGCCGCAGACAGCGCAGAACTTAACCTTCTGCGCTGTTTTCGTGTGCGTTCGTGTACGTTTGCGTATTTTCGCTTGTGTACCGTTGCTTCGGTACACAGTGACGGTACACAGTAGACCTGCTCTCCCGCACGAACGCTACACTCTTACTCTTTTCCACAGCCATGCGAAAGTTCCTTGCAAAGACGCAAACGAGCGCGTACAAAAAGCACAGCAGTACCTACAGCAGTAAACCCGACACACGGCCCTTGCTACGCTAGACGTCCTCGCGGCTGTCACTGGGTAGGAATCTTACGATTCCTCAAGTGACGGCTTTTTTCATTTGGGGGATCCACGAAGGACGGAACCCCCAATGCCGAAGCGCAAAAATCAAGTAATCGTCTTTCCCGAATCCCAATCCCAGTTTTCTGTCAAAGATGCGCCCGAGTACCTGAAGTCCCTCGGCGTGAGCACGGCGACGACGTACACCGTGCGTAGATTGATCAATCAAGGCGCGTTTCCAAAAATCAAAGTGGGACGGGCGTTTTTCGTTTCGAAGCAGGCCATTGATGAATGGCTGCAACGATCCGCGAGGAAGGCCCGGGCATGAGTGCGCGAAAGGCCGACTCGAAGGATCCGAAGCGTCCGAAGGATGGCGACGCAAAGGCAAAGAAGGACGCGGCGGAGGAAATCGTTCTGCGCGTCGTGCAGCCCGAAGTGGAGCGCGGCAACTTGGAGCTATTCCACACACCAAGCCGAGTGGCGTTCGCGACGGCACGGATAAAAGACCACTACGAAAATTTTGAACTGAACAGTTCCGAGTTCAAGGACCTGCTGTGCCGGGCGATTTACACCGCCACGGGCTCGATGCCCTCGGATGCGGCCCTTAAAAAAGTTCTGCGAATTTTGCGGGGTGAGGCTTTGTATGGCGAGAAGTCCCGTGAACTTCCCGTGTTCCACCGCATAGCAGAGGCTAGTGGGAACATCTACCTCGATCTTTGTGATCAATTATGGCGCGTCGTCGAAATCACTCCGAGCGGTTGGTGGCTCAAAGAAAATGCGCCCGTGCGGTTCGTGCGCAGTAGCGTGTCCCGGCCTTTGCCAGAACCGAAGCGCGGCGGGAACCTCGATGATATCTTCGAATTGGTCAACATCAATAGACGCTCTGACCGGGTGCTTTTTCTGAGTTGCATGGTCGGCGCATTACAAACGCATGCGGCCTACCCGATTTTGTTCCTGTGTGGATCGCAAGGCAGTGCGAAGTCCACCGCCGAGCGTATCCTAGCGGGGTTAATCGACCCAGCGGAACCGCAGACGGTTACCGGCCATTCGTCCGAGCGCGATTTGCTCATCGATGCGCAATTTTCTCATCTGATTTGCATTGATAACTTGAGTGAGATTAAGGACCAGTTTAGCGATGCATTGTGCCGGTTGGCGACAGGCTCCGGCCTGCGTCGACGAAAACTGTACAGCGATTCGACGCTATTCGCTCTCAGCGCGAAAAATCCTTTGGTGATGAATGGTATTTCGCAGATTGCCACGCGCGGGGATCTGCTCGACCGCATGATCAGTTTGAAGTTGGAGAAGATTCCAGAGAACAAGCGGCGCACGGAAGAGACAATCGTCCAAGAGTTCAAGGCCAAGCGTCCCGCGTTGCTCGGAGCGCTGCTCGATGCCGTCAGCGTGGCACTCCGGAAACAGCCATACGTAAAAGTGGGACACCTGCCGCGGATGGCCGATTTTTCAACATGGGTAATTGCGGCAGAAAGCGAACTCGGATTTGCCAGTGGCGAATTTCTAGATGCGTACAAAGCCAATCGCGCTGAGGCCTCCGATACCAGCCTGGAGTTCTCGGCCATCGGCCTGCCGGTGATTCTGCTCATCGATGCGAATGCCGGTTCGTGGGAGGGCAGCGTCAAGGACTTGTTGGGCACGCTCAATGCCCGGTTCGATGACACGGAAAAGCGCGATCCGGATTGGCCGAAGAATCCGCGGGCTCTGCGCAGCGCACTGAACCGCATCGACCCGAACCTCGAAGCGGCAGGCTATCACGTCTCGTGGCTAAAACAGGATTCCCATACCCGCCGGCGGATCGTGCGCATTGCGAAGAAGTCCGCCTCGCCGGTGGAGTTCCGCACCACGGATGCGAAGAAAGAAGAAGCGGCGGATGGCAGATGATTTTCCGTACAGACGGAAACAGGCGGGGAACAGGTGGGAAACATTTTCCCACCTCGGGGAAATGTGATGCGAAAACTCTGGCGTTGGCTGTTCCCGCAGCGGGCGGCATCGCTCGCGCGGCTAAGTTTCGGGCAGTGGAAGTGAACGCGAAATCTAAGGAGGAAGTGAACCATGGACGAGCAGGAAAGAAGGATTGAGCAACACATTCTGTGAATCGGAGTTGCTGTGCTAGTTTACACCTGGCCGCCACGCGAGGCGACAGACTCATTCCGTTTTCGTTTGCGAATCCTGTGTGGAAAGCGACTTCAGTTCCAGCGATTTTTGATCGCTATCGACCACTTCGATGTCTTTGCCTTTGTCCTCGTATTCCTTCAGAAAATCGGGATCCTCCCACGCCTGCTTCTCAATACCTTCCCAGCTAAACACCTTGTATTTCCCGGGTGCCAGCCCACGTATTTCAAAATGGCCGTATTGGTCCGTCAAACCCGACTTATGCAGCCGCAGAAATTTTCGTTTCTCTTCTTCCGGAACGACCGCAACCCAGGCACCGGCAACGGGGAGGTCGTCCTGATTTAAAACCTGACCCTGTACGTGTGCTCCCTGCGAACTCACGGTGATCTCCAGATTTGCGGCGGCCCCTCGCACGCGCAGTTCTATGTCTGGCAGAACGGTCTCGCCGAACCTCACTTCTTTGATGTAGCAGTCTTCCGAGAGACCATTTACGTGCACGCGGAATGTGCCATCCGGCACTCCCTTCAAGGTGAACTGCCAACCATCTTCCATCCTTGCCTGGCTACCGCCAATGCCGAACATAGTCTGTGTCGAACGTAACCAGACCATGCCGTCATCTTTTCCAGGACTTGGCTTGCCTTCCCAATTAATTCTGCCCGGTATGGTTACTCCCGTGTTTACGCTGAGCACCATACCATCCACGTCGGCAGCGGTCACGTCTACGTCCTGCTGTGTGGAGTACAGCTTGCCTTCATCAAAAAACATGGCCACAACCGTGTATTCGCCGGGGGTGACTTCCGCCAACTCGAAGGAACCGTCGGCCTTCACCAAGTTGTTCATGCCGAATCCGAAATAGTCCGTTTCCTGCTTCCTCGGCAGCACCAGCACTTGCATCCCACGAGTAGCGCGCTTCGACACCAGGTTCGTTACTCTCCCGCGGATTCGATAAACCTGTATTTGCTTCATCAGAAAATCGATCGACGGAATCTGCTCGCCCTCTTTTACCGTGAGTGGCGACGCTTTGTCGGGTTCCAGCGCGCTCGGGTAATAAACCTTCGCGAAGCCTTTCTCATTGGCGTTGCCCGCACCACTGAACTCCTTTTCGCCGACCACTTGGTTCCACTCCATCTGCGCGGCGCTAACGAAGTAACGTCCAGGCGCAAGGCCGAAAAGGCGAAACTCCCCCAAGTCGTTCGATTGCGCTTCGGTTACCAGAGTCAATTCCCGGTGCCCCTCTCTATAGCTGTATTTCAACGCATTGACCATCACGTTAGCCATGGGCTCGCCATCTTCATCGAATATTCGTCCGCTGATCACTCCGGCGCGACCCATTTTGAACAGTAGATCCGAGACGTTTTGGCCTGGGCGCAAGTTGACGATTGCGCCTGGATCACTGGGCTTGTGCTGCCCATATTCCACGTCGAAATATCCGTTTCGGGATACTTTCAAGCGATAGTTCCCCGCAGGGACATTTTTCAGCACGAAGCGTCCGTCTGCGCCGCTCTGCACCGCGATGGTGTGTTCCGTATCTCTATCACCCTCCGCCCACAGATGGACAGTTGCTCCTTTCAGAGGAGCGCCGTCATCCTTTCGCACCACAATCCCGTTGAGCGTGCACGTCTCGGCTGCTGGGTCGATTTTCGGGGTTGAAATTGGCGGTTGAGTCTGTGCCGGTAATCCGGTCGTCCAGAAACAAAGGATCACAACAAGGCACCAACGCAGTTGGCTCTCGAGTAACATAAACTTTCTCTACGCCATGAGTATATGCACGCGCTGAGACTATTCCAACTGGCCCGGCATTCATTCGGAGATGGAACGGGGTCGGTAACTCCCGATTAACGGCGTTCACGTCAATGTGAAGTACTACTTTATTTCGGGGTTCGTGCGGCAAGCAGGCCCTACTCGAGGAACTGTGGAAAGAATATTCGATCTGAACTTTTTGCTTGATACCGTGACCGCACCGGCGTATATAGAAAATTGGGAGAAACAAAGATGAACCCGCCTTTGGGGTCAAACCCTAAGGGCGGTTTCGTTTGTGGTTTCTCCTTTTTTTTGTGCCCGAGAGGCACACCAGCCCCGATGAGAGGGCTGGCGGAAAGGAGAATGATGATGAATTGAAAGGATGGATCACCGTGCACACTACGCCGAACGTTGCTGCCAGTCAAGTCCGCATCTCCGCTCCACAATCGCAATACCAAAAACCAACGCGGTCTTCGCCGCTGAACGGCAGAGAAGCCCGATTCTATTCGCCGATCCTCGGTCGGCAATGGATCGCCGCGTGCCGCGACCTGTCTCGGTTGTTCGATTTGCTCGATTCGTTCGGTCGAAAAAGCGGCAAAGTGTACCCCAAGGTGTCGACCATGGCCGACATCCTCGGCTGGTGGCCCTGGCGCGTCCACAAACGTCTGCGCCAACTCGAAACCATGGACCTGCTCAGCCCGGGAAGGCTGGTGCATGAACACGGACCACGGCTGCGCGTCTTGCACCCCGAAAAACTGAAAGCAAAGACGTTGCCGGCCTGGCCGAGAGAACTGCGTCCAAGCGAAATCAATCGGGCCAACGTCGAATCCGATATTCCTGCTCCAGAAATCCAAGTGGACCAGCACGTCGAATCGCATATTCCTGGTCACGTCGGACCAGATATTTCTGCTACGTCGAGTTCGATACAGCCTATTTCTGAAGGAAGTGCAGTACGGAACGATAAGTCCAAAGCAGCGGCGGAAAGGAGAACTGCCTCCGCCGCCTGGAAACGGCTTTCGGAACCGGAACGGCAAGAGCACATCCTGCGCTTGATCTGGGAAAACGACTTCAACGAGAACTACCCAACTACCCTCTCCGAGATTGCCCGACTGGCCGGACTCCATCGCCGTAGGGTCAAACCTGTACTGGTTAGCCTGAGCAATCCTGACTACCCCGACGGCCTGTACGTTAGCGGACACGGCAAACGACAGGTCTATTTTCCCTTGCGACCCGAGCATCCCGACTGGGATGAGTATTACGCCTGCGGCGACTACGAAGCGGCGTGAGGATGGTATGCTACCCTGCTAGTGGCCTGTACCAACTGATTGTGTACCAAGATGACGTGATGGATCGGCATATTTCCACTTCACGGTGCGAGGCGATTTGTTGTAATGCCGGATGTAGCGCAAGAGCTTTCTCTTCAGGTCAGACACGGAAGTGAATACCCCACGTGCGATGACGTCGCGATCGATCTTACTGAACCACAACTCGACCTGATTCAGCCAGGAAGAATAGGTCGGAGTGAAGTGCAAGTGAACTTTGGGATGCACCGCCAGGAAGTCTGTCACCGGCCTGCTCTTGTGTGCAGATTGGTTGTCAGCGATCACATGGATCTCTTTGCCGCTAGGTTGATCGATCACAATGTCGGTAAGGAAGGCGACGAACTCGGCCGAGGTGTGCCGTTCCGACGTTTTGCCGAGCACCTCGCCGGTCTTGGTGTTGAAGGCGGCATACAGCGACAACGTGCCGTGACGAAAGTATTCAAAACCGTGCCGTTCGGCGCGTCCCGGGGACAGCGGTAGAACCGGATCCTTGCGATCTAGGGCCTGGATAGAAGTCTTTTCATCCACGCTGAATACCGCCGCATGCGCTGGCGGGTTTAGATACAACCCAATAATGTCAGCAGCTTTCTTCTTACCTCATTACATAACGGCAGAAAGCACCGTGGCAACTGATAAACAACTCGCGGCACTCGAACCCACCAAGTGGCGTCCCGGGCAAAGCGGAAACCCGGCAGGTAGACGACCGAACCGACCATTGACACAGGCTTACGATGAAATATTGCGGTCGCCGGTGCCTGAAGCGGAACGCAAAGCAATGCGTCTCGCACCAGGCGTCACCTGGGCGCAAGCGATTGCACAATCGAAAGTGCGTCAAGCATGCCGACACACAGGGAACTCAGTTCCGGCCGCAAAAGAAATGCGCGAAAGTGTTGAAGGAAAATCTGTGCAGCGAATCGAACTGAGCGGCGAGCGCAGCGTGCAAGTGAATGTTGTTTTCGATGACCCGCCACCAGCAAAGAGGCGCAAGCCGCTAGATGCGATTGACGCGGATGTTATCGACCAGCCTCTCATCGAAGACACGCCACCAAAGCCAGAAGACCAGTCATAGTGCTGCGATAATCGCGCCACAGAGCCTACAGAGCCACGAAACCACGCAACACTAGCCGCGAATAGCCGCAAATTGCACCGTGTCGCCTGCGCCTTTCTCAGCCTTGGAGGGACCTACGAGCGCGGCAATCATTACCAGGGCCACAACAATGATTAGTTTCACGCTCCTTCGTGCGAGCCAAATGTTTAAAGCATCATACGGGGGTTTGCAGGCCGGCGGCGACAGAGACCGCCAAAGTGTTGGATTCCGGCTGGACGACGTATTGTCGGAAAGAGGCACCGTTTCGTGTACGGCTGGCCGGTTAATCGGTCACCTCTCGGTACGGCCCGAGTTGTGCTCCCGCTCCCAAACTCATGGCTTCTTTCCTGGCGGCACGCGCCGCTTCAGCTCTTCAAACCAATTCAGCACGACGTTGATTTGCGTCGGTGCCGCCGCCTCCTCCTCGCTGAGCTTGTGGGAAAGTCTCTGATAGGCAGCACGTTCATTCGCAGACGCCTGAGCCGGGTAGTTAACTCCGATAGTAAAGCTTGCTACGAATAGGACTTATGACTTGACAAACACAGTTAACTAGAGCAGCGTGAGACTGGGCCAAGATGTCTTAGGCTTCGCGGTTCGAGAACAGTGCCCCAGAATCCTTCCCGTCGCCACGAAACCAAAGTGAATATTATGTTCGCACGCAAGCTGTATATGTACTTGAAGAACGATGGTGCCTTGGCATTCAAGCTGAAAGTTGAAGGAGAAATTGTTCCCTTGCTTCAGAAGCAGAGGGGATTCCTGGAGCAAATCACTTTTCTCCACCCGAGCGGAAGAGAGGTCCAGTCCTTCGATTTGTGGGAGACCGCCGAGCATGCGGAGGCATACAACCGGGAAACATATCCACAGGTGATAAGGATGTTGTCGTCCGTTATTGAAGGAAGCCCCCGGATAGAAACCTTTGAGGTCCTTATTTCGACTTTGCATAAGACCCAGAGTGCGCCATCCCTGCTGGGGCCATTCGGACGAGGGCAGCGGACGGTCGCGTGACCATTAAGGGGACGCGCCCTTAGTTCGCGTCGAGCATTCCCTGCACTATTTATAAACCCATAACGCAACTCTAAATTTTTGCTAGCGTCACCCGGTCGCTTTGCCGTCCACAACGTTGCCCAACTGGATTTCGTTTCGGGGTTCTGTTCCAGCCCGCACTGGCGCAGAGCTAGGAGTAGAATAAGGATTGAAATGCGTAAGCGCCAGATTTCGACGACTCCTCCGGCTGCCCCACCTTCTGGTCAAGCCTGGCTGGACGTGGACCGTGCAGCTTTGGTTGAGGTCACATCAGAAAAAGATGGCTATCCGATTGAATCTGCGCTGCTAGGGGCAGAGAACCGGGGCTGGCGTGCGGCGAACCCCGGGAGTCAGACAATCCGGCTAATTTTCGACGAGCCACAGAAGCTCAGGCGTATCGTGTTGGTTTTCGAGGACAGCGAGAATACGCGCACGCAAGAGTTCGTCCTGCGATGGTCTTCTGACAACGGGAATTCTTTCCGAGAAATCGTACGCCAGCAGTGGAATTTCAGTTCGCCCGGGTCAGTACGAGAGATAGAGGACTATGCTGTCGAACTCTCCGCAGTGACGGTACTGGAATTGATTATTGTTCCTGATATGAGTGGCGGTGCAGCTCGGGCTTCGCTTGCCAGTCTCCGTTTATCTTAGTTCGAGTGGAGTCATTCATGTCCGAAGATTAGATGAAAATCCTGCGCGTGCCCAAACGCCAATCCCTTTGTGTTCTGGCTCCGGGTATTCCTGACGTGCCTTGTCCGCTAATTTCCCTTCGTCTTGAAAGGCTTCGATAGTGGAGGGAAGAGGCCGGGTCATTCCTTCGTCGATTCAGTCTCTGCTTTGATTACAACTCATTGTCTCGGTGGGCATTTACATCACATGAAGTCTGATATTTGGAGTGACCAGCGGTATAGTAAAACAAAGGAAGACCCTCCATCAGGGCAAGTTGCTTCTCATGTCAAAACAGAAGTCCGCAATTAGGGTCTTGATTGCCGACGACCACGCGATTTTTCGCGATGGCCTTCGCAAACTTTTAGATGCCGCCGAAGGGGTCGCCATCATTGGTGAAGCTCAAAATGGCGCCGAGTGCATAAAGCTCATCTCCAAACTGAAGCCGGATATTCTTCTGCTCGACCTACGCATGCCCGATAAGAGTGGGCTTGCTGTCCTTGAAGAGATAGATTTCGATACCCTGCCGACTCGCGTTGTGGTCCTGACTGCCGCGGAAGACGACCGCGATGTTGTTCGTGCTATACACTTGGGAGCGCGCGGCGTCGTCCTGAAACAATCCGCCACTGACCTTCTCGTGAAAAGTATTCACCGGGTTCATGCTGGGGAAATCTGCCTAGATAACCGCATGACCGCAGAGGTCATGAAAGCTTTCTCCAAGTTTTCTGAGGCCGGGTCGCCCCGCGAAAAACCTCTTGTCAGTCAACGCGAAAAGGAGATTGTTCAGCTTGTGGCCCAGGGCTTCCACAACAAGGAAATCGGTGAAAATCTTTTCATTAGCGAGCAGACCGTAAAGAATCATTTGAGTAACATTTTTGACAAGCTCGGAGTCTCTGACCGCCTCGAACTCGCGCTCTACGCAATCCATCATCGACTGATAAAAACGGACTGACCGAGAAGGGTGACAACCCCAAGCGGAGCGAGTTTAGTCCCGACTTCTTCATTCAGCAGGACGAGTGGGTGTCGAGAACTCGTGTTCCTCGGTGCAAGCGTGGTCGTAGTCGCCATTGAAACGGACCCGCTACGCTCTTTTACCGCTTGATGGTGTAACGGACAGTTCCGGTATTGGCATTTATACGACTAAACGCGGGTATTGTCCGGAATTGAACAGATTAGCGACGGGCTGTAATCGCATTCTCCTAGAATGAAGAAGAGCGAACTCACGCCCAAACAAGTATCCTTGGTCTCTTGTCCCACGTGTGGTGCCGCGGCCGGGAAGCGCTGTGAGCTGCATTCAGGTGCTCCGCGCTCAAGACCACATGTGGAGCGGAAGTTTGCGGCTATTGAGGCCACCGGGAGGAAATAAATTTACTCTGCTCAGCGGCGCTATTTCTTTGCAAGCTCGCCCTTGAAATGACTCTCAACATCTTCGTGACTCAGCGGGTTGTTGGCATTAACTAATACGACGGAATAAACGACCTCATTCCGTTCAATCTGCGCGGTGATAAATGCCCCGTCTTCCGGCAGTTCTTGGTAAATGAATTTAACCTTTCTGCCATCTTCAAGTTTCTTGACCCACTCTTCGTCTCGCATGTTCGTGGCTCCTCAGGCGAGGTCAGCGTGTCGTAAGTATACGTTGTTCGGCGCGAGAAATTGCGGGTCGGGAATGAGAAGTCGGGTACTCAAAGAGCGGGATAGCCCTGTTGGGTAGCTATTTCTTTGGAGTTTGCCAGCTCCTAATAAATCGGATTGCCGGACAGGTCCGATTTGGGCGTTCTACGGCTGATACCGACAGTGTTCAAAATTGAGTAGTTTCGCTGCTAGTTGTTATCGCATCCTGTAGAGTAGGCACACAGGTGCAATATGCAGGAAGACATAAAACCACGGTTCGTGCGTTTGGATGATTTTGTGGCCGAAACTTTGGAAGCAAAAGCTGACAAGATGCCACCATGGGCAAAATCTCAAGCTGACACCTGGCGCGATGTTGCGAAGGACTTACGGGCATCTGAGAGTACAAAGATGGTGCGGGTCTGGGAAGAACCGGAACCGAAGTCAGACTCGGCCCCTATGGGTTGACGAAGTGGGGCCACAGCAGCTTCTCCGCACAAAGTGAAGTTATGAGCTTCAAACCCTATCGCAAAAAGATTAGCCCGCTCTGCTCGGTGGCGGTGAAGTTGGGCCAGACTGCGATATACGCGCCGGAGAATGAGCTGTGGGGCGTTGTCACTTGCGATGAGTGCAGAGAGAAGTTCGTTATCGGCCCACATCGGATTCACGGTTCTAGAATTGGGGAACAAGACTGTGCAAATAGACTTGAAGCCCTGCTCAGTGAAGACCACAAGCAGAGCAGACCACACGCAGGCAGCTATGAAATTCCTGATTGAGAAGATTGTGGCAAGGTTGTGGTAAGAATCCTGACTTTGCTGACAAAACCGACATCGATAGCCCGGCAATCTTCGGATGGCCGGGGCGGCACTCTAAACAGCTTGTGTGGTTGCCGAGATGCGGCCACCCAGAATTCTATCCAGATACAAAAGGTCAGCCGAAAGTCGTAACTGTCGAGGGTAACCCCGTCAATTACTTTCGTCTGGAGAAGCGGGACCCAGTACGAAAATGTGCGGCACCGCGACCCAACTGAGCAGTTCCAGACTAATAGTAGTCTTTGTGAAGGTTCTGCCCTATCGTGAATGCAAAGTCTGAGAGAGTAGTATGAGCAAGATTTGGCAGGCCCTCCGGGAAGCCCAACGACTTAGGAAGCAGCGCGTTGAATACGAAGGTCTACAGAATTACTGGGACGCCATTCGTGACATTCGTGAGCGTCGGTCCACAAAGCGCTTTTTGGCTAATACTCCCGTTTGGGTTTATGGCTATGGAGCCACAGATGACCCGTTTCACGAACAAACGAAAGCACTTTCAGTTAACGCAGGAGGAGGACTAATCACCATAACTACTCCTGTAAATCCCGGCCAGACACTTTTACTTATAAACGAAGTGAACCTGAAAGAGGAAAAATGTACAGTCGTTCGCGAAGTGTCCACCTGCTTGGATAGGATTGACATCGTCGTTAAGTTTCCCCAACCTGTACCCAATTTTTGGGAAACGTCTCGCCCCTGAATACTCTCGCCCCAGTTGGCTCCGCCCGCCAAAAACTGAACAGCTCCGCGCTTTGACACTACAGAGCGGCCATCAAACGTTGAAGGAGCGTAGAATCACATTGGCTTCTATATGAAACCCATGCGAGCAAAGGTGCCCGGAATCCCTCGTAAAATCGTGGGGTTTCATCAAGATGAATTTTTCGACTGGATTGCCGACCTCGAATGCGGACATCAACAGCATGTTCGCCACAATCCGCCGTGGACCTCTCGACACTGGGTGACCACTCCTGAAGGACGGATGGAGCATGTCGGTCAGGAATTGCCATGTTCAGTCTGCTCATCTGTTACTTCCAGTGGCACTCGTAACGGCTTGGCTCACTAATCCCGCTCACCTATCAACTTAAATCGCAGATTAAGCGTGAATTTGTAGTGCGCCAGTCGTCGCGGAAGGTCTGCCCATTCGGCTGATGTCTCCTTTTGTACCATGGGAGCAGGGGAATAATTACACACAAGCCTCTCGAAACCGCGCCCAAGAATCACACTTTACAAGGCAAAAAAAAATGAGCGGGCAGAAAGAAGGTAGCACGATGGGGAGATGGGTCCCCCACCGGCAAATCGGTGCTGTGTCGGGGAGTTTTCCACCGCCTTTCGGCGACGTACTATTGTGCCCTTGCCGCGCATGGCGTAGTCTCCGGCCATGGCGACCCGAGACCAACAACTCACGAGCGTCGCAGCCGAAATTCTCAGCCTTCGGCGTGACCAATCCAGCAGCATGACGGCATTACTCGCTGCGCTTGACTGGCAACGTGCAGCACGAGTGGAGCATGTCGCGGTAGTGCGTGGATTTGCGGCAGCCCAAGCTGCAGACATTGTTTTGCTCAACGTCGCTGTGCATGCACTCGAAGCGCAGGATAAGCCCCTGACTCGCGGAACCCGCGTGGCTGTTCTACCATCTCGGCGTAAACACCGCCGCTCCGAAACAGGGCAGTTGCCGCACCCTCAACGTCGGTTGTTCGCACTTTAAGCACAGAGCAGCGCCGCCTATAACGCGCCACCACAAAGATTTACTTCAACGTCGAACATTAGACCTGTTAGTTCAACTCGCCGTGCGTTGAGCTGTTCTTCAAGCGGCTACTGCTGCCTGACATTGTTTCGCTTGCTTTACAAGCCGCACCACTGTGGCTCGTGAAACCCGGTGGCGCTTCGCCACTTGGGTCAGACTCATGCCGGAAATGCGGTTGCTAACAATCGTTGGGCGGTCAACATCGAGCGGTGCACGGCCTATCCTTCTTCCTTCCAATCTTGCTCGTCGCATCCCCGCCTTCACGCGCTCTACGATTAAGGACCGCTCCAACTCTGCAATGGCTCCGACAATTACGACCATCGCACGACCCAATGGCCCACCAGTGTCGATGTTTTCTCGCAAGCTCACAAACTCGATGTTTAGATGGTTGAGTTCGTCGAGCACTTCCAAGAAATGGCGCACGTTTCTTGCAACTCTGTCGAACGCGGCGACAAGTACGACATCAAAGCGGTGCCTTCCGGCATCCGCCAGAAGCTGGTCTAGTCCGGGACGCTTCGATTTTGCGCCTGAAATTGTATCCGTATACTCATGCACGATTTCATATCGGCGCTGTTTAGCTAGTTCGCGCAGGTCGTAAAGCTGTGTTTCTGGATGCTGGTCTCCGCAGGAAACACGCGTGTAGATGGCTGCACGTTTGGCAGGACTGGACTTACCCAACAATTCGGTTTTGGGACGTGCACACGGGAGTGACAGCTTTTGTTCAGCCATTTCGACCTCCTTAGTAGGTCATTTGGTTAGGGGCGTGTCGGTGTTATCAGCACCGGCGCGTCCCGCTTATTTTCTTCGCTCCAGAAACTCATCAATCGCTTTACGAATCAACCATGAAACTGGGAGGTCTTCCCGGACCGCTATTTTCTCCAGCTTTTGAAGCTGTTCCGGCTTCAGCCGGATGGCCGTGAGCTTCTTTGGCATCGATAACATCGTATAACGCTGTTCTACGCATGTCAAGGCAAGCAGTTATCAGGAGGCAAGCGAGCGTCCGACTTGTGGGTGTTGGGCATCCCTCGCGGCTTCCGTTTAATAGCTTGTTATCAGCAGATATAGAGAATACGCTCAGGCCAACGGTTAGGGCGCTGGAGGTGTAACACTCATGAAACCCGTTGGACTTATTCGCATGGTAGTTCTGCTTCTTCTAGGAACCGTGGGTCCCACGTACGCACAGCAGGGGCAGCAACAAGAGGATAAGCGGCAAAAACAGGAGCAGCAGCCTAAGCCTGAAAAGCAACAAGAGGCCAAGCCACAGAAACAGGAGGAACCGCAAGCCAACGGCCAACAGGGGCAGGAAAAGAAACAGAAGCAGGAGAACAAGTCAGCGAGACAGGAGCAGCAACAAGAGGCCAAGCCACAGAAACAGGAACAGGCCAATCGGCCCTCGCAGCAGGAGCAACATGGACAGCCAGGAGAACAGCAGGCCGCTTGGGAGGGGCATCGGGCACATGACTGGAAATCTGAGCACCGCGATTGGAACCAACGTGGCGGATACAACGGCTACAGGATTCCTGAGGACCGTTATCGCGGCTACTTTGGCCCGAGCCACGCGTTTCGCATTTATAGCTACCCCGTGTTGGTTGTTGGTGGATATCCACGCTTCCAGTACGGCGGTTTTTGGTTCAGTGTCGTTGACCCGTGGCCAGAATACTGGCCAGATGATTGGTACAACAACGACGATGTGTATATCGAGCATTACGGGGACGGCTACTACCTATACAACCGCAGCAGGTATCCCCAGGACCGAATTGCAATCAGCGTCTCTGTGAACTAGCTCGAACCACCTGAGATGAAGACGCCGGGCTGACACGCTCCCACAAGTCCGAATGGGCGATGAGTTCCATGACGCCGCTCCTCACACCGAATAAATAAAGCAATCTCCGGGAGCGTTGCGAACCGCTTCCCTTAAGCGCTATCTTGCGTTTTCAACTGATTCTATCCAGAAAGGTTAGCCTGTGACTGCGACACCGCCAAGGCGGCCTATCAGGATTTCCTCACGCTCTGGAAAGACGCCGACCCTGATATTCCTATTCCATGGCTGCGAAAGCGGAGTACGCGAAGCTGCAGTGACTTCGGCACGAAGGGTCCGACGTAGGTGTGAGACGATGCCTACCAGCACGCAGTTGCATCACTTTAGGCGTATCGCAAATCGTAGCGCAATTAGTGAGAGGGCTGCACAGGGGAACTTAAGCCAATTCAACAGCTTAGATTTGGTAGTTCCGTGGTTCGGGACCAGGAGGTTGGTGGTTCAAATTCTCTGGCCTCGACGACTTCCCCTTGGGATAGTTCTTACTAAAATGTCTTGGAATCTGGAATGTAAAAATGAAATCTCTGATGGGTCTTTTCCTAGTGTCGTGCTGTTTCGCGTGCTCTGGCTGCGGCCGAGGACGGGGCAAGCTTGATGGTCATGTCTTCCTCGTCACCCAAGACGGTCAGAATGTGAAGCTCGGGTTAGTGGACGTGCGAGTCTTGCCTTATGAGGAGACAAAAAACTCCATCGCCAAAACAAAGGCGCATGCGGATGAGGAGGTCGCAAAGTTGCAGCCGCAAATGGAAGCAGCACGGAAGACCGTGGCGTCCGCCAAAGCTAATGTAAAGGCGATGAAGACAAAATCCGATTCTAACCGCAGTCGTCAGGCTATGGACCAGTATGCGGCAGCCCTCAGAACAGAAATTTCCGCCTTAAGTGAATTAGCGCCATTACAGGAGTCGGCCATGAGCTGGAACTCAGGTGCGAAATACTTCGCTAATCTGCCGGCCCCTGTGTCCTCAGTAAAGACCGACGCAGACGGTAAGTTCTCGATTCTGCTAGATAGAACGGCTAAGATTGTTCTGGCTGCAACTGCGACTCGCCGTCTTGGTGACAAAACCGAAACCTACTACTGGTTGGTCGCCGTGTCGCTCGATGGCCAGCCCAACAAAATGATATTCCTTAGCAACGACAACCTAGCCACGTCTGATTCTAGGGATTCAGTCGTGCATGTTGTGGAATAAGCGGCGACACAGAACTGCAAAGACCGCCAGAGAGTCCCAAGATGTTTGGCCGCCGATTGGAGTTCCGTGTACCCGCCGTGTACCTCACTTCGGCGTTTCAAGCGTTTCTACCGGTTTGTCAGAACGTAGAATGAATAACTTACGTGTTTGCAATGGGCTTGATGGTTCGATCCCCACCGCCCCTACCAAACTCCAACAAACAAAGGACTTTCCCAATGCTGAGTCAGCAAATTAATGCTGAGTCAGCAATTGGCCTGAACTGATTGCGCTCGCCAGTCTTGCAACAGCGTCTCGCTGCGATTGAGGAACGACGTGCGCATACAGCCCAAGAGTGATTCTTGGATCGCTGTGTCGTAGTTGTGCTCCCACGGTAGTGATGCTTGCACCCCGATCAATCAGCGTGGTGGCCACACCGTGCCGGAAAGCATGGAAGCCTGCGGGAGGAATCCCCAGCGATCTGAGCAACGGGCGAAGTTTCTTTTCCCGTAGCTTATTCGCCGAGAACGGGCGTTTCCGCCGATTTGCAAACAGGAGGCCGAGATCGTTCTGACGATAAAACTTCGACGCCAAAAAGGTCTTGAGCCGGGTCACCAGCACGGGCGGCATTGGCAGGGGTGCCAAACTCGCCTCGCTCTTCGGCGTTCCCAGAGTTCCCGCGTAGACCGATGATCGGACGTGAATCAACTGACGCTTAAAGTCCAAGTCCTCAAGTCTGAGCGCAAGAACTTCGCCTATTCGCATTCCTGTAGAGCACAACACAAAACAAATCGTCCCAAGTGGTTCGTCGGCGGACGACACAATCCGCGCCATATCGTCTTCCGAATAGCACCGAGGTCTTGCCTTAACTCTCCGAGGCAACGACAAGTCAGACAACGAAACCTCCGGGACTTTGTCTCAGATGTGATTCCACAGAGCGGCGAGTGCTGGGCTTGAGCGATACCGCAGCGTGCTCCCGCCACTCCCGGACAGCTTTTGCCACTGTGTCGGAAGTTTTGGGCACTGGCGGGGTCGCTTGGTTTGCGGCGTTGACAGCATCGAGAATCGGTTGAAACGCTGCCCGGGCTGCTCGCTCGGATAGTCCGACGAACGTCTGGCTGCGTTGTTCCCGCTTCGTTGTGCCGTCAGGTTGCAGCATATCTACTCGCCACATCCCGACCCAGTTGTCGCCTCGCTTTACGAATGTTCCTTTCTGAAACCGTCTCTTAGGCACGATACCTCTTTTCGTGCCCGCGATGGACGGCGTTGCAGTCGGGACAATATCACAGCAGGATGACGGCAGGGAACTGCTGGCCGCATCGGAAGATTCAACGGCCGATTCGGACGCATCAAGTGCGCCTGAAGAGAAAATTATTTGGGAATGCACGGAGCAACCCTTAGGGTTACCGTCCGCGCCGGTTATTGGCGGGATTGCGCGTCATCCACCCTGCGATTGTTTTGCAGTAAGGACGATGGCGTTCATTAAGGGCCTTGAGGCTTCAGTTTACCCCCGCGATTGATTCCGGTGGACGCCCAAGCCAGCCGGTCGAAGGCAAACTCCCCTAGTGCAAGAGTATCAAAATTAAAGGTTTAAGTCAAATGACAACGGCCCAAGTGATTGCCTCGCTGCGTCTTTGCTTGACATCTTCGTACCGGCTTCACTCGCCGGTTTCTGTTTCGCTGGTGCCAAGAATGGGCGAATCGTTTGGTATGGGTTCTTTCCAGATGTAGTGGTTGAACCAATCGAGATTCGATTGCATGACCGCTCGCATCGATTTCGGCAGGTTGACACCGTGACCGAAGCCGCTGTACAGAATCAGGCGAGACTCGACTGTCTGATCTTGTAAACCACGGTACAACTCGTAGGCGTTCGGAGCGGGCACCCGCTTATCATTGGTTCCCTGCTGAATCAACAGTGGAGTCTTCGCCTGCTTGACGGTTGTGATCGGTGAGGCAATCAGCTCGAGAGCCAATGCACCAGCCTGCATGACGGTGGCGCGGAGTTTCGGCAATGAGTCGCCGTTCAACTCTCAAACGTCGTCGCGAGCGTCAGAAGCGTCGCCACGAACAGAAACAGAAATTGGCTTTGCGACTCCAGCTTCCACCGGTGAGAAAGATCTCTACGTTCGAGCTGATTCAAGAAGTCCAGCGGAGAGCCAACCTTCTGGCCGAAGTCTTCGCCGAATCCACACAATATTAGCTTTCTCCGCGCCGGGAATCGCTGATGAGGCGGCGCCGCGGATCCCTCCTTATCCGCAATGAACCTCACCAGCAAACGGGCTCTCGCGGTGACTAGTCCTTTCTGCGAGAGCCTCTTCTATTTCTTAGAGTGCATGTTTGGAGAAATGAATGTGAGTGACAGAATCTACGAAGGTGAAATCGATTTTTGGACTGATCGCGGCAACGCAGCTGGGTTCGGATTCGTTACTGTTCGAGAAGCCAACGGAATTGCTGATGGAGGTGAAATGATGTGGCCCTTTTCGGTACTCAAACCCAAACCCGTGCCAGTCGTCATTATCCGTGACAGACTTGGTCGACAGATTGACTACGTGGAAGGCTGGAATCTAGAGCGCAAAGGACTTGCGGTGCAGAAATTGGCATCACGTGGATTTGAGCGGCCAGTGTCTTGATGGCAGCGACCTCTCGGGCACCAATATGCTTGGCGCTGACCTTAGAGGAGCTTCATTGAGTCATTGCAAACTGATCGGCTGCGAGATTTCTTATGCTGACGTGACTGGATGTGACTTCAGCGGGTCGAATATGGTGGGTTGTTTGCTATATCGGTCGGAGACGCAGAGAACAAAATTCAACAACGTAGTGCTGTCTGAAGAATCGGACGTCCCAAAGATAAAGGTGTTTCAAACGGGGCGTGTGACCGCGTGAACACGGCTTGGCTGAACGGAAAAAAGAGCGAAGAACTCATGGAAAGAGCAAAACACTCTGTGCTTGACAGGGACCGGCCTTCTCATGGAAGGCACTGAGGCAATTGCTAGGGAAGATTCGCATTCCGTTACTGCAATTTCGCGTACTCAGACTTGGCAGCGATGAGGATTGGGATGTCCGGGTCGGCGTCTTTCCAGAGGGTGAGGAAATCCTGATAGGCCCCTTTGGCCTTGGCGTTGTCGCCTTGCATGGTGTAGGCGCGACCTAGAGCAAGATGGGCCAGCGCAGCGATGGGTGAGTTCAACACGATTCCGCGATGGTCGAGGATCTTCTGAAACTCACCGACGGCATCGCTGCCTTGATGTACAGCCAGATAGGCCTCTCCTCGTACAAAAACGGGATACAAGCCAGTCCAACTGTATGGACTGTATGTCGAATGTCCAAGCTCGATTGGAGTCGCTGCTCGAAGAGTTTCTAGGGCCTCAGAAGCCCTTCCCCGCCCAATCGCCATTCTTGCCCGCAACGTCGGCAAGTAGTTGAACTGTACGATGGTAGCTTCCGGAAATTTCTGGCCTAAGCGGTCAGTCAGTTTTTGCGCTCGCCCATAGTCACCGGCATAGGCCAGCGCCAGCGCCGAGCCATACTGCACGTCCACGCCTGCAGAATGCTCCATTGCCAAATCAGCACCACGTCGCGCTTCGTCCGCGTTGCCGAATAAGGCTTCCCTCAAAGCAGATATCGCGAGGTGCGTTGCCCCAGCTTCCTTTTTGTCTGCCCGTTCAGCTGAATCCACCGCCTGCCGGGAAAACTCTCGGGCCGTCTTCAGTCGCCCGTAGAACGCGGCGGTGTCGGCCTCGTTCGCCATCAACGTGTCTTCTATTCCAGGTTTGCCGGCCGCGCGTGCTACCTGCTGTGCCATTTCGGCCGTATCCTTCTCCAGGAAAGCAATCTGATATAAGAGAAGGGGAAAAAAGGGGCTTTTCAGGTTGCGTTTGAGAGCTTGTTCGTAGTTGGCCTTCGCCTCATCAAGCCGATTCAGAGCGATATAGTCGAACATCGGGAGGACGTACGAGGGGGAAAAGTCTGGACTCAAACGGATTGCTTCTTTGCCATGTTCAATCCCTTTCTCGTATTGTCCGGTCATCGGATAGATTGACCCCGAAAGGTGAGTATGCGGCATCGCCATCCGGGGATAAGCCTGTATCCAAAGCAGACAGACCTGTTCGGCTTTTTCCATGTTCCCAGTCACTGCCTTATAGTAGCGGGACATAATGAAAAATTTCTCCGGTTCGCTGGCGTGACTGCGGAGGTCGTACGCTTTTTGAGCATAGCTGGCAGCAAGAGTCGGTTCCCCAATGTCGGTGTATGCGATTTGCAACCACGAGTATGCGAGTGCGAAGTTCGGGTCGAGTTCAATTGCGTGTTTGAAAAGCGGAATAGACGCTTCGTCCCCGGCAGTCGGATGAACTTTGATAGCTGAATCGAAGGCTTTAAGAGCCTCCAGCGACGGCGTAGTCGCTTGTTCAAGTGGGGTATCGAATTTCTGAACCGTACTCAATGACTCGCCCAGTTTCCCCCGCATATCCGATGCCGTCTTCCCCAGTGCATCGAGCACATGGTTCTTGTCGCTCGCAGTGGCTTCAGTGCTTGCCAGCGATTCGCCGCTCGCGCAGTTGACCGCCTTGACGGTCAGAAGATACGGCGTGCCAATCTGTGCAATCGAGCCGTCGAGGACGGCGGCACTCGCTGTCCGCTGGCAGAGTTCCCGCGCAATCTCCGGCGTGAGCTTCGCATCCGGCTTCTGGCCCATCATGGGCAGAGTCTGCTGGATTTGCTGGTCAGGAATAATGCTCAAAAAGGGCGATTGTTCAAGTTCGATGGCAAGCCCCTGCCGGAGAGTGCCGTCGAACACCGTGTCTCCGGTCGTGTTCGTGAAGTCGGCGAGGACAATCGTGTCCTTGTCAGTCAGCGCGTGCACCCTGCGGGAGAAAAACAACCATCCGCCTACGGCTAGTCCGACAATCACAATAGTTGCGGCAGCGACCGCTTTCCATCGATATCGAGTGGATTTCGGGACGCTCCTCATCGAGACGTCCGTCGTTGGAAGGACTGCACGGCTCGAATCTGAATCCCGCTTCAGCCGCCGCAAATCCGTGCGAATTTCGGCTGCACTCTGGTAGCGTAGCTTCCGGTCTTTCTCCAGCGCCTTGTTGATGATCTCTTCGAGCTTTGGGGGAAGGTCGGGATTCAGCCGCACCGGCGCAACTGGCCTGCGATTCAAAATAGCTTCCGTAATCACACCAGAGGTTTCGCCACGGAAAGGTCGAAGCCCGGTCACCATTTCGTAGAGCACCACACCAAAAGAAAACAAATCCGTGCGCGCATCTAGCTCTTCGCCCCGCACTTGTTCTGGTGACATGTACGTGATGGTGCCAATCGCCGTGCCCGGCCGAGTGAGCAGATCTCGCTCGCTGACTGTGGGCATCGCCGAGAGATTCACTGCACCGCCCGCCGGTGCTAGCTTTGCCAGCCCAAAATCCAATATCTTGGCGTGTCCGCGCGCAGTGACAAATATGTTGGCGGGCTTGATGTCGCGGTGGACGATTCCTTTGGCGTGCGCCGCATCGAGTGCGTCCGCAATCTCAATCCCCAACTCCAGCGTTTGCTCAAGGGGCAGCGGCTTGCCAGAAATGCGGTGCTTCAATGTTTCGCCGTCGAGAAACTCCATCGCTATGAATTGCTGGCCGTCCTGTTCGCCGATGTCGTAAATGGTGCAGATGTTCGGGTGATTCAACGCTGAAGCTGCCTGCGCTTCGCGGCGGAAGCGTTCCAGCGCAGCAGAATCGTGGAGCATTTCGGAGGGCAGGAACTTCAAACCCACTGCGCGATGGAGTCGCGTGTCTTCGGCCTTGTAAACGACACCCATCCCTCCACCACCGAGCTTCTCGATGATGCGGTAGTGTGAAATGGTCTGGCCGATGAGAGAGTCACTGCCTGGCATTTCGGCTCATGTTAGGGCGCAACAGAAGGCAAGTCAACGAACCGGAACAGATTGCGGGTTAAGTCTCAGTAAAATCCGGCCGGCTCAGGCGGTCGATGCAACACTTGCTTGAAGTTTACTCGCTGGAGTTTGGAATCCTAGGGTTTTTCTTGGTCGTTGATTCAAGCGCAGCGAGACTTGGTCGAGCTGCGCTTGAGTGATGGGAGCTAGATTGGTACCGCGCGGAAAGTATTGCCGCAGCAGCAGATTTGTATTCTCGTTTGTTCCACGCTGCCAGGGACTTTGCGGATCACAGAAGTAAACCTGCACATCTGTCGCGACCGTGAACTCCTTGTGCTTGGCCATCTCCAGCCCGCGATCCCAGGTCAGGGAGAGGCGCAGGGTCGCCGGAAGTTTACGAACATGCTCACTCAACGCAGCAACCACTGCTTCCGTTTCTTTGCTCGGCACTTTGACCAGCATCAGGAAGCGGGAATGCCGTTCCACTAAGGTCGCAATATAACTGTTCTTGCCACCGGCCAACAGATCGCCTTCCCAATGGCCGGGAATCGCTCGATCTTCGGCCTCCGCAGGTCTTTCTCGAATCGAGATGGCATCGACGATCTGCCCCCGTGAGTGTCCATGTTCGCTGGCGTGACGCGAGCGGCGCATGCGTCGCTTCGACCGCAGGTGGTCGGTCAGCTCTTTTTTCAGCGCTCCCCGTGCTTGAATGAACAGGCTGCGGTATATGGTCTCGTGGGACACGCGCATGCTCTCGTTGTGGGGATACTGAGCCTTCAACCACCCGGCAATCTGCTCGGGCGACCAGTCCAGAATCAGTCTACTCGCAACGAGGTCACGCAACTCGCTGTTCACGGAAAGCAGACAGCGTTTCGGCCGCAACCCTGCGTTCCATGCTTGCTGGTCCGCATCATAGGCGCGATAGATAGGTCGGCCACCATGGCGCGCTATTTCCCGACTCACCGTGGAAGCAGCTCGATGGAGACAACTGGCGACCTCACGAAGCGATGAACCGGAAGCCATCCCTCGCGAAATGTCCTCTCGCTCAGCGAAGGTGAGCGCTAACCGCGAGCGGCGACGAGCCACAGGAGGAATGCCGCCACGGGGCAGCAACACGGCGCGTATCGTGTTATGGCACTTGCCGTAGGCCCGCCCGATCTCATGCAGCGTCTGTCCAGCCTTCCATCGACTCCAAATCTCACGCTTATCGATCGCAGAAAGTCCCAACCTCCCTGATCTCATAGCAACACCACCTTTTCAGAGCAGACTTACATCAGATGGTGTTGCATCGACCGTTTGAACCGGCACCGCAAACCGGGCTAGTACGTACGTCGGCGGTTTTCCTCGCGTCAACGACATGGCCTAGCGGCAGAGTGACAATTTCGGAACGAGAAAAACAGGAGCCAGCATGGCGTCTTAGCCTTCCTTTTCTCACCATGCTGGCTTACCTGGCGGGCGGGCAAGAACACTCGCCTCATTACTCGAAATCTTGCCACACACAGGCATATCCCGTCGTTGCTCCAGAGCAATGTCTCACACGGACAATTTTGCCGCCCTTTCGTTGGCCGGCACTAGGTTTTTCATTTAGGAAAGGCTATCCAACCGGCTACAGCAAGTAACGCTAAGCTGACCGCAATGATGATCCACGCAACGACATCGGGTGTGATGCGTGGTCGGTGGCCCATCCAGACAATTTTGTACGGATGCACGGGGCAGTCCCGTCGGGGCGATCCCCTGCCGTGGCACAGAAAATTACCGAGGCGCCGGCCCTCTCCCTTTTTCACGCACAATCAAGTTGAACAGTATGGCGATTTTCACTCTCCGCGTGAGTGTTCTGATTTCAGAACAGCGCTGTGGATAGTGAGCGCATCTGCTAGATTAGCCGACGTTCCACCGCAAATAACTGATTGCGTTGATGTTGCACGGACTGTCCGTGAGTGCGTCAGAGTGTGGGAGAGTGGCGAACATGGAAGGTCCGGTGGCAGGTCGAGCGACAGAGGCCAGCATGGCGCTAAGTACCAAGCTGGGTTCCCTGTGGGCGGACAAAGACAACTCGACCCACCTCTTCAATACTGGCAAGCACAGGCACATCCTGTCGTTGCTCCAGAGCAATCTGCGCCGGCAAGCGGTTTGGACACGGAGACACAGCTTATGAATAGCCATAAGAGAATGATGGTAGGGAATCTCATGGTGCTAACCATGTTGGTGTCGGTCTCAGCTTTGGCCGGGAGTGGCGACAAAACGCAAGTGCAGGGAATGAGTTTTCGCGACGGGCTTCGCGTGGAGCCTGTGGCAATGGAATGGCGTCTGTGCGTTGGGTGCCTCATTTTTCGGTGCCGCGCGGACCACCATCGGGGTGAGACTATGGTAATGTGAGCTTCTAGGCTCAGCTAAAAGCAATTTGCAGATGTAGATAATGGAGATGCGAGATGTTTTCCTTGCTGCTGGTTCTCGTTCTTCTCAGTATTCCAACCCTTCGTCCAGATAACCTGACGAAAACACACATGCAGAATACACCCGTCCTGCAAGATCAAACACATGAGACTAAGAAGGATATTGCGACTATCTCCCATGATGCCCAGAAAGCTGTCTTCCTGATCGTAGTCTCTAATGCGAGTGGCAGAGAGATTGGACAGGGCAGCGGCGTGGTCGTTAGCAACGATGGAAAGGTCATTACAAACTACCATGTGATCGACGGTGCGAGTTCCGCGGTAATTAAATTCCCAAATGGTGCTTTCTTCTTAATCGAGGGCGTGCTAGCGGCTGACATGGCGAAGGACATCGCGGTGTTAAAGGCGTTTGGAAGCGATTTTCCAACTGTTGCTCTGGGAGACTCGGATAAGGTCCAAGTTGGGGAAGAAGTCGTGAGTATTGGGAGTCCCCTCTCCCTCGAAGCTACGGTCTCAAATGGCATCATTAGTTCGATCAGGGAACTGAAGGACGAGAATCAGCGCCTTTTCCAAACGACTGCTCCGATTTCTCCCGGAAGTAGTGGAGGGGCACTCCTGAACATGGGGGGTGAACTCATCGGTATAACGACTGCAGAAATGGTCGGAGGACAAAATTTGAATTTCGCAGTCCCCATTAATGTCGTGAAGCCGCTTCTCTCTGCCTCTTCGCCGAGAAAGCTTGCTGATAAACCCAATGTCAAAGAAACCGCAAGCGGTAGGGCGGTGCAACGGCTTGGTGAAGTCAAATCAATCGCGTTTGCGTCATTCGGTCAAACACAAGCCGCTCTCATAGTCCGTGAGAAATTGATTAATCGCTTGGCGAAATCGGACCGACTCAATCTGGTGGATGATCTAAGTCAAGCTGATGCGGTGCTTAACGGAGTTGTAACGGAAGACGTTTACGGCATTGCCTCTGCAGCTGTTTTTCGACTCGATACGCAGGGAGGGCATATTCTATGGAGTGGTGAAAGTCTCGCTCGTGATTGGGGAAGTGCTAGCAGTCAAATTGCCGAGAAAATTGCAAATGATCTTCTGAGCTCAATCGAAAAGGATAGCAAGCGAGCCGACCCCTGAGGTTTTGACAGCATCTTTGCGGGCGAACATAGATCCTAAGGTTTTGTTTCAGCTTGAGAATAGAAATCCGAAACATTTGGAAGCTGGCTCAAACATTTTCTTAGTGTAATGGAACACGGATGCGTAGAACGGATGTATGTCGTTCCCAAACCCAAATCCGGCAAACGAGTTCGTGCCGACTCTGACTTTTGTGAAGTCATCAACCGGGGAGGCCAGCCATGAGACGGTCGCGGCGCCTATATTTGGCGATTTCTGCTACGTGGACCACTTTATCTGTTCTGCATATCTGTTTGAGCATGTCAGGTGCGAGTGCTGCCCAAGAAAGCCATATGCCTTCAACCGTCCTGATTGGTCCCGACGACGTAGAATTCTGGGAATCTGTGACAAAAGAGGCAGAGAAAAATGAGCCAGACCGACACAAAGGCTTGGGCGCAAACGCTCTAAGGCCGTTGGCGATGCCTACACTTAAGATGTCAAAATCCGCTGGGCCTGGCCTAGAGATCATTCAACCTAAACTTGATGTAGTCAAATCTCCTTTCGAATTATTTGTTCGTTTTCTTCCACATGATTCCCAACCCGATCCGAAATCCATACAGGTAATTGCGCAAAAGTGGATCTTGCAGAAATTCCGTGGAGAGCGCGACATCACCGACAAGGTGCGCCCATTTGTAAATGCGGAGGGAATACACGTGACGAATACGGAAGTCCCGTCAGGCCGATACGAGATCACGTTGAGGGTCACCGACGTCTCTGGTCGGCTGAGCGAAGGAATAGTGATCCTCGAAATCACCAAGAAGTGAACTATTCTATTTCTTTTTGAGAGCTCCGAGAAACGAGCGACCGAATCAGCTATCTGACTTGTCGATTACCGGAGAAGTGGCGGTTAGTACCACATCGACGGTTTCCGTTTACCAGGCGTCTGCACGCATGTCTTCCGCAGATTGAAGCGGAGCTTTGTTGCGTTTCTTCGCTATCGCTCTTCCGAGATCGGGAAGGAATTCCTTCACGACACTGAACGCAGCGTTGCTGCCCATCGTGATCGCGAAACTCACGGCCCCGTCTTCTCCGGAATTCTGGCTCGGGGGTAGCCACAGTCGAGCCACAAACGCGCCAGCCGCCACTCCGCCCAACTGAGAAATGGAGACGCCCCGGCTACCATCATCGTGGCGGGCAAGGAACGCGCTAGAAAGCGCATAGCCGGTGCGCGGCCAGAAACCCTTTTTGCCAGAATTAAAGTAGCGATTGTCCTCGTGCAAAATGCTGGCGAGCCCGTACGTCGCTGTGCGTTGGATAGAATATTGGCCCAGAATGTTTGCAAACCGCTTGCCATAGCCTGACGCGCCTTGCTCCCATTCTGCAGGTTTATCCTTCCATTGATCGATCCCCGCCGAGAAAGCCGCCTTCCCGTAGCCCAACGGATTGATCATGGTCTTGAAGTAGAGTTGGGTTCGTTCTTTCTGAGTCAAGGGCCTAAATTCGGTCGTCTTCTTGGTGCCAGCCATGTTGAGATAGTTAAACAGAAGATCGATACCCCGGTCGATTGGGCCCGCCTTTCCTACCGTCGCGTTCGGAGTCTGGCTCTGCGCGGGCAGTTGTGAAGCCAGTAGTAGAGTCAATATGCAGAGCCCAAGAACGCATGGGGTTCTCATAGTCGTTGGCGGAGCAATCCCTGAATCTATCTTAACCGGGTGCGAACTCGCACACTACGGTTCTTCCGGCAAAGGGGCGCTGGGAATCCAACCATGAGCTGGAACAGCGAGACTGACGAATGATACAACGGTGTACTCTCCTACTCTCCGACGGCCTGGAAAATATGAACGTCGGAAATCAGTCACCTGGGTACTGGCAGCCACTTTTCCAGTTTCCCCGGGAAACCGGACAAGTGGTTCATAGTACTCGATGGGTTCCAAAAACCCTTCCCGTAGGCCTCTGTAACTACTTGAATCTACGGCACGGGAATTTGATTTTTTCGGATTCCGAAATCATTAGAGTCTGTTGAAAAATCAGAGCAACGTCAAAAGTTAGTCTGGAGGCAGGTATGGCTTCAGCGCTTCTTAATCCTTCCGCGAGTCTTAAACTGCCGCAAAACCATTCCTTACCGGAGACCTCACAGCATGCAGAGCTCTGGTGATTGTTTTTGAGCAAGATGCCGCGTCAGCCTCTTCAGGTTTTGCGCTGTGGCTGCCAGGTAGAACTGTTCAGCGACATTCCATAGTCGTCGCAATCGTACCTTGCGCAGCTTAATCTGTTGCTTGAGTTCGGCGAACAGAGCTTCTACCTTGTAACGCGCTCGTTGGGAACGCTTGTAATCCGGCGTACCCGCCAACGCGCGAACTGTTTGTCTCGCTGGCTCCTCCCAATGGACAAATAGTCTCCGAGTGAGACCTGGGGTGCAAAGCTTCTTCTGTGGACACCCGAAGCATTGCACTTCCGTCGAACAATAGAGATTGCCCCGACTGCCCAGTGACCGACCGCGATAGTGCAGTGCTTTTCCTTCGGGGCAGTAGTAGACATTCTCTTTTGGCTCGTAGCGAAAACGTTCTCGTGTGAAGCGTCCTTGGGTCTGGTGACGGTGATCGATAACCGGGATGTGCGGTTGAATGTTGCGCGCCAGAAGCCAAGCTAGAAACTCTCCACTTCCATAGGCCTTATCTGCTGCCAGATTCTGTGGCTGAATTCCGAACTGACCAACATGCTCAAGCATACGCCGCGCGGCCAACGTTTCTTGGCTGAACAAAGCCGGCGTTGCATCGACCGACAAAATGACTCGGCTCGTCGTGTCGACCAGATAGTTGTCGTAGTAACCCAGCACCGCTGGTCCACTTTTGATAGCCCAGGTAGCATCTGGATCGGTCGTCGACACTTTTTCTTGAAGCTTCGTGCACCTCTCTGAATCTGCGACAGGGTTCGATCGTTCCAGTTCGGTCAGATACTCCTGAACCGTTCGGGAGAGTTTTGCCGCCTCCACTAATTTCTCCCTGGGAACTCGGCTTTGTTGGCTGGCATTGGCGCCCACAAGTGTCCCATCTACCGCCACATTACGTCCCTCGACGAAACCCGCCTCTAAACATCGGCGCACGATCTCCTCAAATACTTTCCGAAATACACCGGACTGCCGAAATCGACCGTGGCGATTCTTGGAGAATGTCGAGTGGTCGGGAATTTCTTGGTCAAAACCAAGGCGACTGAACCAACGATAGGCCAGATGCATGCGCACCTCATCCATTAAGCGTCGTTCGCTGGTGATCCCATAGAGATAGCCAATCAACAACAGTCGCAATAGAACTTCGGGGTCGATCGAGGGTCGGCCTGTGGGACTGTAAAAATCCTTCAGCTGCTCTCGCACGAAACTGAAATCGACGTGGCCGTCAATTATTCGCAACAAGTGATCAGTAGGAATTTGCTCTTCCAAACGGAAATAATAAAACAACGACTCCGTCCGGTTCTGGTGACCCATCATCGGCGTTGTTCCTCCCTGCTGTACCCAGTAGCACAACACGGGATAGTCTCGGCAAATAAAATCTGCTCCGAAATCTATTCCGAGTCGACTTTTTCAACAGACTCATTAGTTTTTGAAGAACGGCAAGGAAGGCGCTGCTGGCGAGTTTCCGACGCTCGGCGACGGCAGCCTTACCGCTTCACGCCAGGGCGCGGAGGTCCGGGATGGGCGGCTACCCCGGACTCTCCTACACGAAAATATAGTCATTTTCGTATTGATGCAAAACATTGACGGCGTCCGCCTGCAAGTAAATTACAGGAAGGATGAGACCAGCCTGAACCCTACCCGAACAGATAGAAGGACTATCCGAACGTGTGGGCTTTCGCATCGTTCTCTTTTGCCAAACCTTGTCACTAACATTCGTCAACTCACGCAACTCTTTTTGTTCCAATAGCATTCCTTTGTCCGCGTGAAATTCACTCCTCACACCTGGTTCGGCATTCTAGTTGCACCTTTCAACTGCATAACGAGACATCAGTTTGGAGGTAGGCATCGTGAATTTACAGAATATGATCCGGACACAGTTGCTGATCGCGGGAGTTGGCTTGGCTCTTTTGTCTGCCGGCGGTGCAAGGGCTCAGGAAATTACAAACACCCAGTTCGCGGATGGCCCCTATACAGAGGCCTTTACGCAGCCGGTTCCCGCCAACCCCAGGACTGTTGCTTCGACCGGTTCCCAAGCTGCGAAAACCTTGGCGACCGAACGGTCGAATCCATCGGAGAGGGTCATGTGGATTGGCATTGCGCTCATTTGGGTCAGCGTTGCCCTCGGCATATTTTTCGCCAGTCTCATAAGGCGCTTTGGTCCGTCGTTGCCGTCAGTAGCTTCGTCTCAATTCAATATCAAACTCGACTGAGTGATGCATTGGACAGAGAAAAATGGTCGAGTTTCAGCAATTGCGATCTGAACTAGATGTTCTAAGAGAACGGTTAGAACAAACAAATAACCCAGCCGAGAGACGATCCTTGATCCGAAACGCAGGAAAACTCATTGCCGAGTTGGAAGCCGCAATCCGGCAAACGCAAAGAGAACTCGATGAAATACGACAGCGGCTTCGTTCACTCTGACGGATAGGCTGGATGATTATTGCGAACCGGGCGGAAGTCGGTTTGTGGTCGTATTTCTTCGATGGCGTGTTTCCGTTTCTACTTTGTAGATGTAGAAGCGTGCGTAGAGGTCCCCCCGCTCACAGATGTCAACGACGGTGCCGCGCTCCTTGGCGCAGGCCATGCAAGGAATCAGAAAGCAGCAGGCAGCAAACACCGACGAGGTTTTCATCGCCCCATGTTGCGGACTACGCGGCGGCAGCGGGGAAGGTTTCCGTTGATCGACAAGGAGCCACGAATGCTATGGGCCACCCTTCTAGTGGCCGTTCTGCTCTCTACTAACTCTCAGGGGGATTTTCTGGGCGTTGTTTTGGTTAAAGACCAAGTATTCTCCCGGCTCACTCACACCGAATTGATGCACTCGATCCTGAGCATCGTGAAGGTGATCAGGATTCCGAACTGATCGTGATCAGCGTTCCGGGATTGATGTGATCAGTCCTCGGAGCGAAGCGACGCTGGCGGTTGCATTTTCCATAAAGTGATCACCATCGTCAAGGTTGTTGTTGTTGAAGCTGTGCGAAAAGTGGAAATCCCGAGCCGTTTGCGGGATTTCCAAGCGGAGTGGGAACCCCGCTTTTGGGGGTTTCCACGGAGCGGCTTTTCCACAGCTTTGGCGCCGGACGATCTTTTTGCAAAAAACTTCGCGTCAGGATCGTCTAGAAACAACGATCGCCGGCTCGGTCGGCCCGCAGCAGGTGCTGTTTGTCCTCCTCCCGCCTCTTTATACCTTTTTGTCGTTTCGCTGCTTGCGCATCGATTCGCCGCGCAACTCGATGCGATGGGCGTTATGCACCAAGCGATCCAGGATGGCGTCCGCCAGCGTGGGATCTCCGATCTGTTCGTGCCAGCGGGACACTGGCAGTTGCGAGGTCAGGATCATCGAGCGGGCCTGGTAACGATCTTCCGCGATCTCCCAGAAATCCCGCCGTTCCGATTCTCCCATCGGGGCCATCGCCCAGTCGTCCACCGCGAGCACGTCGATGCGATTCAGCCGCCTCAGGAGTTGCCGTAGGCTGCCATCGGCCCGCGCCAGGTTCAGATCCCGGAACAGCGCGGCCGTCCGGGTGTAGTAGACCGCGTCAGCCGTCCCGGCAGGCTTTCTGCGCCAGGGCCGAAGCGATATAACTCTTGCCCACGCCAGTTGGGCCGAGAACGAAAATGTGTTCGTGGTTCTTCACCCAGGTAGAGTCCTGGGCGAGGGCACGAATCACACTGCGATTCAGCCCGCGTTCGGCGCGGTAGTCAATGTTTTCCACGCAAGCAGAGCCCTTCAGGCGAGAGGTCTTGAGCCGCCGGGCCAACACTTGGTTCTGCCGCCAGGTCCACTGCTGATCGACCAGCAACGCCAAGCGATCCAGAAAGCTCAGCTCCCGCGAGGTGGCGTCTTGTTCTTGTTGTTCGAGTCCTTCGATCATCCCTTGCAGCCTGAGAGATTGGAGTTTTTCCATCATCGGTTGCTGTAGCATGACGCTCCCCTCCTTACTCGAAGTACTCGCCGCCACGAATGTTGTCGTGTGGCGGCGGTGGCGGCAACGCAGGGAGTTGTGTGAATGGTTGCTGGTCGAGCGAGTTCTTTAGGATCGATTTCACGCTCTGGTAGCGACAGGCATTGCTTTCCAAGGCGCGCTGGGCGGCTGCTTCCATGCGCGTTGCCGAGTAGCGTTCGGCGAGCCGGATGATGCCCAGGCACGAGCGATAACCCATCTCCGGATGCGGCTTCTCCGACAGAATGCGCTCGATGAGTTGAGCCGTGTGCGGTCCGATCTGTTCCGCCCAGTGCACCATGCGCGAGGGTGTCCACTCCAGATGGGCCTGATGACTCTTCGGTCGATGCTCATTCTGCGTGATCGCCTGATCTTTCCCACGGCCGCGAAGATGCGAGGCCACGCGCTGCCCCTGGTGAAAGATCTCTACCGTGCTCGGCGTCGATCGAACTTCCACCCGTTCCTGAACCAGATGGTACGGCACGCTGTAAAAGTTGTGATCGAAGGCGATGTGGTAATCGATGTTCACTCGTGCCTTCGACCACTGACTCATGTCGAACGGTTCAGCCGGCAGGGGTAGCATGGCAGCACGCTCGACGCTTTCGAACACACTCGCGCGCGATCCGTCACGCTTTTTGAAGGGTCGATGATTCAGTTTTTCTAGCAGTTCCCAGATCGCCTGGTTCAAATCCTCCAGCCGGAAGAAGGTGCGATGACGCAGAGCGGCGATAATCCAACGTTCGGCCACCAGCACCCCGGACTCTACTTTAGCCTTGTCCCGCGCGCGGTAGGGACGCGCCGGAACAACTCCGACCCCGTAATGGATCGCCATTTCTTGGTACGTAGGATTGAGATCCGGATCATAGCGGCACGCGCGGCTCACTCCGGTTCGCGTATTATCCGGAACCAGCAGCTTCGGCAGGGCCCGAAAATATTCAAAGGCGTGAATGTGGCAACGAAGCCAGGAGGCCATCTGCTGATCCAAGGTGGCTTCGGCATAGGTGTAGTTGCTCGCGCCCAGCACCATCAGGAACAGCGCCGCTCCGCGGATCTCGCCCGTCCGGGGATCCTGAATGGGGATCGTTCTCCCAGCCCAATCGACGAAACCCTTCTCCCCAGGCGTGTGGTTCTGGCGTAGCACTACGTCCTGCTTCTGGAGCCACCGCCCGTACAGTTCGCAGAAGCGGCTGTAGCCGTATCCGTCCGGATGGACTTGCCGATACTCTTCCCAAGCCAACTGCAGAGTCAGATGACGATGTTGCTGGAACTGCTCGTGGAGTGCGGGAAAGTCGGGAAGCGTGCGTTGCCGCCGTTCGATGGGATGGCGATCACCGAAAAGTGTTTTTTCGATGCGTTTTTCATCCCAGTCTTCCGGCGGCGGCCAGCCGATCCCGGCTGCTGCGGCTTTCTTCAGATAGTTATGGACTGCACCCTGGCTGATCGAACAAGCGCGGGCGATCTCTCGCTGGCCCAGCTGTAGTTCGAAGCGGAGGCGCAGGACTTCCTTGATCTTACGCATGGACATTCTCCTGGTTGGCACTCGGTCTCTCCCGTAAGGCACATAGGAGAAACAGTTTGCCCGGTGTGATGTCCAGCGCCACCTCGCCCTGTGGAAAACATTCCAAGTTGATCGTGATCACCATTCCGGAGATCACCAAAAACTGATCACGATCACTTCGGAATCGGTGATCACGATCATTTCGGAACCCTGATCACGATCATCCCGGAATCGTGATCACGATCGCCCGGAATCACTGATCACGATGCCCCGGAATACGCACTAAAGTCGAAGCCGGTTCAAGCCACACAGGTGTGCCGTCATCTTGAAGTCGGAAAATATCGTATTGTTGGAACTTCATGGTTGCAACTACCCTCTTTTCTCAGCGCAAGCCCCCCTTTTCTCAGCGCAAGCCCGTCTAGTGGAATTTGTCTGAGTCTAGAGTTTTGTCGGCCAGCGGTCTGTTCAGTTTTGTACACCTAGAGAAGATCCCTCGGTCGACGGGTAGCGCCCGGCCCACGCCCGAACTAAGCGCGGCGAATCCTACAGGCAACGCCGGATTCCCATTCCTTGGTATTGACCTCAAACTTTAGATGGGAGTGCTTTTTAAGAACTGACCGCGCTGGGCGATGACATAGCTCGCGCAGCGCGACTTCGAGTACCCGTCACCGAAGCGCAGTCCCGCCGAAAGAGGCCACTCACGTCCGAAGGACGATTACCTCGCACAATTTGGGCTCGCATCGAAATGAGTAAGCGCGACTTGGGCGACTCGGCGTCATGCTTCGCGCTTACGGAAACCTGCCACGGCCACAGTCGTGTCTTCCTTACGTCTTTACGTCCATAGATGATCCCCGCCTCGACGAGATTGTGCGCCAGGATCGCGCCTAGGTGGAGAACGCACTGGTCAACGGCACCGGTAATGGGCAGTTTAAGATGCACGAAAGGGAATGGCATGGCAGCAGGCATAAAGAGAATAATCCGCAAAGCTCTCCCGGAGATTATCCAGAGCAAGGAGTTATCGCAGAATTGCGACGGAAAAGTGGTGTATCTTGTTTTACTTTTCCGGTCTACGCCTGGGGTGAAGGCGCACAGTGAGGGGCTCTGAGCGGGTACGGAAATTCGGTCTGACATTTGCAGAACGCCGGACCGTCATTGCGATTTCAACGCCGGTTTTCTGGGAGTGAATGAAATACTGGCCTGAGTCTTCTGCGCCGATTTGTCGCACTCGCGTAATGGCATCGTCGAGGGTCACCGCTGCTTCCATCCAGAGGGATTCCTGATCGTTCAAGACTCGAAAGATGTCGAACGCAGGAACCATCATTAGCCTCACTACTTCCAAGCTGTTGTAACGGGCGAGTTAAACAGGATGGTCTGTGCAGACTGGCTCAAAGACTTCGTCAAATTGAATATCTCAGGGGACGGTGCTGGATGTACTGAGTGGCTAGATTAGAGTTGATTTAGATCACTGTGTCAAGACACATTCTAGCTTTTTAGAAAGTAGTACTATCGCGAGCGCATTTCGCTTGCCCACAAAGATTAGTTTTTCAGGAACGGCGGCCTCCTCTTGCGAACGGACTTCCACCGTGGGCCTTAGTCTAAAGCCGGAACTGGATTAACTGGTGACGCTGTGCCATTTGTCACAATGCGCGCGCCGGAACGCCGCGGCGCATCCCGTTTTAGAATTTCGAGCTACCCCACCCCCGGTGGTCGCCCCCACAGGCAGGTACTTCACCTGGCGGCGGGGCCTAAACTATTCCGCCACAATCGGGACAAAAGTCCGAAGTTGGCTTCTAGCTAACAAAAGCTCGTCGTCTTCCAACTGTTCCGTTTAGATCTGCGCCCTGAAGGTTCGAAGTTCGTAAGGATTGATTATTTCAGATGAGGCCCTAGGGTCTTGAACAAGATCGCACCGAGTATGGCCGCACCCGGAATCGTAAGAAGCCATGCCCCGACTATGTTGTGCGTCACGCCCCAGCGCACCGCGCTTAGTCGACGTGAGGATCCGACTCCAACGATGGCTCCTGTAATCGTGTGAGTGGTGCTGACGGGTATACCGAAGTGCGCGGTAGCGAGCAGCGTAATCGCACCCGCGGTTTCCGCAGCGAATCCGCCGAAGGGTGTCAGCTTGGTAATGCGCTGCCCCATTGTTTTGATGATGCGCCAACCACCGGCCATGGTGCCGCCGGCCATTGCCAGATGGCAGCAGATGATGACCCAGTAGGGAACCTGATAGTTCTTCATCATGCCGGCGGCTACCAAGGTTGCTGTAATAATGCCCATACCTTTCTGGGCGTCGTTCGTGCCGTGGCCAAGGCTGTACGCCGCTGCTGAGACCAACTGCAAGCGACGGAACCAGCGGTCCACTTTTTTCGGCTTCTGGTTCCGCACCATCCAGGTGGTCACAATACTGACGAACAGTCCTGCTGCGAAGCCGATCAGCGGCGACAAAACGATGAAGAGCAAAGGCAACACCCAGCCGGACAGGATGAGCGCCTTAGTGCCTGCAAAAGCAATGGTTGCGCCGCCGTAGCTGCCCATCAGTGCGTGTGACGAGCTTGTCGGCAGCCCCAGCGTTAGAGTAATCAAATTCCAAATGATGGCGCCCAACAGACCCGCCAGTAATACACGTGTGTCCACCATCTCGAGATGGACCATGCCCTTACCAACCGTATTAGCAACAGCAGTGCCAAAAACAAAAGCGGCGATGAAATTCCAGAATGCGGCCCACAATACCGCGCGGAACGGCGTCAACACGCGGGTGGAAACCACGGTTGCAATGGAATTGGCGGCATCATGCCACCCATTGGAAAACTCAAACGCTAGCGTCAGGAAGACCGTGAGGCTTGCCAGCAAAAATGTGCTCATTCCGATGAGACCTGCCCGCGCTGACGTTGTTCCTGTACGACGAAGAAGATCACTCCGCCTCCACGACGTGATGCAGGTATCGAGTATGCCTAGGGTGCGTCACAAGGAGCATCAGGCGTTCTTCAGAATGATGCTCTCGATGACATTGGAGACGTCCTCGCACTTGTCGACGGCGGTTTCGACTACTTCAAAAATTTCCTTCCATTTAATGATTTGCACTGCATCTTTTTCTTCCTCGAACAACTGTGCGATCAATATCCTACACATGCGGTCGCTCTCGTTTTCGAGACGATTGATTTCAATTACCCTCTGGAGCGCAGCATCGGGTGACGGGATGCCATGGATAGCGGCGGAAAGTTCCCTGGTCGCAAGGGTAAGGATCTTCGATAGTTCGATCGTGCCAGAGCGGACATTGTCGATGCGATATAGGACGAAGCGGCTCGCAGCCGCATCAATCAGGTCAATAACGTCATCCATGGTGCCGCACAGTTCGTGGATGTCTTCACGATCGAACGGCGTGATAAAAGTTTGGTTCAGTTTTCGAAAAATCTGGTGGGTAATCTCATCGCCGGAGTGTTCGATGGCTTTGATGTTTTGTACCTGCTCCACGACGCCCGTATAGTGTTCCAGCATCTTCGTGAATGCCATAGCGCCCAGAACAATGTTTTCCGCTTGTTTTTGGAAGAGAATGAAGAAATCCGCTCCCTTCGGCATAAGCCGTTGCAAGAAACCCGACATGTGAGCGCCCCCACGATTGTGGCGATGGAGAGTTTAGTTGGGTCGTTACGGTTGGGCAATGACAAAGAGCGAACCCGCTTGCAATACTAGAGGAATGGTGAAGGGAGGACAGAAGGAACCGAACGGCGATCATTATGCCCGAACGAAAAGCCATCCCGCACCGTTACATCGCGCACATTTTGCGTTAGTCCAACCGCTTCCGTTGCATGGCGAGCATTCCTTCCAATCGTTAAGGGCGACGGCACTTTGATTTAGGCCCCTACATTGCTCGTTGTTCGTGATCCGGCCGCATCGGACATTGACCAGGGTCATGTTATACCCGACTTTCCCGCATACAGTGCAGCACGTGACAGGCAGAGGCTGCTTTTCCATGACGGAGGCAATTTTACTAGTTCTAACTCCCAGACTCCATCAGTACGTTTTCGCGCGAATCGCGTGCGAGCATGCCTCATTCGACTGTTCGAGTTTGTTGCCCATCTTCGGCCAGGACTGTCCTTATGAACGGGCCGTAAACACAGCAAG
>CAWILQ010000001.1:0-1237276 GCA_963836965.1 Candidatus Acidiferrales bacterium | reverse complement strand
CTTATGCGGTCTCGATATTGACCTTAGCGGAGAGCACTGCGTAGAACGGTGCGACGGCACTCGAACATTTCTGAATGCGCCAGGAATCGCTGAGATTCTTCCCGAGTGATGACGGGCTAACCGGAAGTTGAGACGGATGGACGTGGTGGAGCTACAATGATCTTGCCGGGTGAAACGGAAGCAGGCTCTGCGGCGACGCAACCATGCTGAGGGATAGCCTTGTGGTCGTATCGATGCCTTGAAAATCCCCGCCCGAAGGGCGGAATACTCGCTAACGGGAAACGCCACCTCTCCATTTCAGGCTGAACCAACACACTCGTTACTTATCTTGATCGAGATGGAGTTCGTCTGGACTCCAAGCATTTGGACAAAATGAGCTGGCACCGGAGTTCGTCGGTTCAAATTAAGCCTCTGCAACCAACAAATTCTTTCTTTTCAGCGACCCCGCAACCATCCGAATTGACAGTTTAGATTTCCAATCCGGCAGGACGATCAAAAAGGGAGATAGTTTCCGAATCGCCGTCCGAGAGGCGTCTGTTATGGGCGACTTCATGAGCCCAAAACGCTTCCCAAATATAGGGTCAGCGCCTTCTTGAATTCTTCGACAATCAGGTCTTTCGCTTTATCACCCGCTTCTCCATAGAGCGTTATCAGGCCTCTGACTATCTGGAGAGTCACGTTCGCAGCCAGAGCTGCTCGTTCGTCGGAAAGGGATGGGTTCTTTGCTCGAAAGGCATTCGCGATGTTGACTCGCAAGACTCTCTTCGCAGCGGGATCGCGGCGTAGCCGAATCGGCGCCGCGAGCAGTCTGAGATAAGCCGGACGTACCTGAAAAATTTCAGTGATCCGTTCGATAAAGAGACTTGCGAACTCTCGATGACTGAGGTTCTTCGCCTGCTCTATCAATGGCCTCCATTGCTCTTCCATCTCCTGGGCGTACTGGCCCAACAAGGTAAGGGCGACGGCCTGTTTGTCCGGGAAGTAGTTGTAAAGCGCTCCGATCGAAGAGCCGCTGCGCTCCGCGATGGCGGTCATCGTGGTTGCTTCATAGCCAACCTCGACAAACAGTTCCGCCGCCGCATCCAGGAAACTGGCGAGCCTGCGTGAAGAGCGCGCCTGTTGCGGGGCGACCCTTATCGAATTTGACAAATTCGAGGGCATCCTCATATTCTATACCTTGGAAATCGAGGGTGCCCTCGATTTCGATGACAAATCTTTTCCTAAGGAGTCCCATGGCAGAACTTCAGCTTGATTCCCACAAAACAGCACTTGTTCTCATTGACCTCCAGAATGCCATCGTCGGCATGAGTACCGCGCCTCATCCAGCCCCACAGGTCGTTGCCAATTCTGCAAAGCTGGCCGAAGCGTTTCGCGGCCACGGTGCGCCGGTTGTTTATGTCCGCGTCGACCTCAACGATTTCCTCGAGCTTCCTGTCGACCAGCCGATCAACCTGGGGAATACACCGCTGCCCGGCATTGTTTCGGAGATTGCCCCTTCTGCCGGATTTCAGCCCGGCGACATCCTGCTTACGAAACGTCACTGGGGCGCCTTTGCCGGAACCGATCTTGAGCAGCAGCTTAAGTCGCATGGTGTCGATACGGTCGTCCTCACCGGAATCTCTACCAATGCGGGGGTAGAGTCCACGGCGCGACAGGGTACCGGCCTCGGCTTTGGCTTTGTCGTCGTTGAAGACGCCTGCTCCGGTCAGGATGGCGAACAGCATCGTTTCGCATTCGAGAAGATATTCCCTCGGCTCTGTCGCGTGCGCTCGACCAATGAGGTCCTCGCCGCACTTGCCTAACACCAAGAATCAACTCGATCGACTCGATCCACTGGTCTGGAAGATCACTGCTGTCGCTGTGCTTGGGTCCCTCATGGGACAGGTCGATGCAACTGTGGTGAACGTTTCCCTTTCCAGCCTGGCCGTTGATCTGCATAGCAGTCTTACCACCATTCAATGGGTCACGAGCGGCTACCTTCTGGCGCTGGCTCTCATGCTCCCGTTGAATGGCTGGCTCGTCGGGCAGCTCGGAGCAAAATCGCTCTATCTGTGGTGTTTTCCGATCTTCACGCTCTCATCGGCACTCTGCGGACTCGCGTGGTCCGCGAACTCGCTGATTGGCTTTCGAGTCCTCCAGGGAATGAGCGGAGGTTTGATGGCTCCGCTGGCGCAGATGATGATGGCGCGCGCCGCTGGGAGGCACATGGCGCGCGTTTTCAGTTACGCCGCAATACCGATTCTGCTTGGACCGCTCCTCGGGCCCGTGCTCGCTGGGGCGATTCTTCAACATGCGTCCTGGCGTTGGCTGTTCCTGGTGAACGTTCCGGTCGGTCTTTTGGGAATCGTTCTGGCGATTCGCTTTCTTCCCGAAGACCGTGCCGAAGCCCGGCCGAGAGGTCTCGACTTTGTCAGCTTCTGCCTACTTTCCCCAGGGCTCGTGCTCTTTCTCTACGGTGTGGACCATGTTAGCGAACGGATCGGCTTGACGGCATTTTTCGTTGCCCTGGTGCTGCTCACTGTCTTCATCCGGACGGCAAACATGAAGGGCGACGATGCGCTCATTGATCTTCAGCTCTTTAGGGGAAAGGATTTTTCAGCGTCGGTGCTGACGCAATTCACCCTGAACGGAATCTCATTCGCAGGACAGATGCTCATCCCGATCTATCTCATCCGTATGTGCGGCGAATCACCCAGCGCGGCAGGCTGGTTGATGGCTCCTCTCGGACTGGGCATGATCTGCACGTATCCGAAGATAGGCGTGCTGACGCAGCGCTTCGGCATCCGCAGGGTAGCGGGCAGCGGCGCCTTTTTGGCTTTAGCCGGGACACTGCCGTTCCTTTTTCTTGCCAGCCACGGCATGTCCCTCCCCCTGCTTTTATGTACGCTCTTCGTCCGCGGGATGGGTTTGAGCGCGGTCGGCATTCCGTCCATTACCTCTGCCTACGCTTCGGTCGAGGAAGAACACCTGCCGATGGCGACGACCTCACTCAATATAGTTCAGCGTCTCGGAGGGCCCACCCTGACGACACTGTGCGCTACTTTTCTCGGATGGAGACTGGGTATGGCGCATCAGGCGACCGGTATCTCCAGAGCCTTTACCGCGACGTTCATGCTGCTTAGCCTCATTCATATCCTGCTTTTGGTAGCAGCACTAAGGCTGCCTTTTTTCATAGAGAAGACGAAACAGTCGCCCTCTGATGAAGAGGTAACTCTTTTGATGGAAGAGGTGTCGGAGTGACCGTCATCCTTGCAGGTGTCTACGCGCGACAATCTCTCGTTACTCCCCTTAAACGCGCTTGTGTTCACCGATTGAATTCCACTTGCCTGGTTAGTCGTGCGCCTATTCATACCTCAGCGCCACCACTGGATCGACCTTCGTTGCGCGGCGCGCTGGAACGTAGTTGGCCGCAAGTGCCACGCTAGCCAGGACGAGGCCAACCGTGACAAAGGTCGCGAAATCGCTCGGCGGAACATTGTAGAGCATGCTGCTCATCATGCGCGTCAAGCCCAGCGCTCCCACCAGCCCGGCTGCAGCGCCAGCGGCGGCCAAGATCATGCCTTTTCCCAAAACCAGCCGCAGCAAGTCCCGAGGTGCGGCACCGAGTGCCATGCGGATGCCGAATTCCTGCGTTCTCTGGCTTACGGAATATGAAATCACGGCGTAAATTCCAAGCGAAGCGAGAATCAAAGCAAAGCTCGAAAAGCCCGAGAGCAAAATCACAACAAAGCGTCGCGGCGAGACCGCTTTGTCCACCAGAGTTTCTAGAGGCCGGAATTCGCTGGCCGCAATATTCGGATCGAGCGGCTTGAGCGCGCCGCGAACATCGGCGGCGATGGCGCCGGGCGACATCCTGGACCGGACCACTAGATTCACCGACCACAGATCCTCACACTGGAACATAGGAATGTACATCTCTGAACCCGAGCTTTGCTCCAGCGCGATGTGCCGCACGTCCCCCACCACGCCTACAACTTCACGTTCGTCGCCGCAAGCGCCCAGCACCATCTGCCCAATGGGATTCTGTCCCGGCCAAAGTTCCCGGGCCATGCTTTCGTTGACAATGATCACCGGCTTGCTCGATGGGTCATCGTGCTCTGTGAAGTCGCGCCCAGCCTTCAGGGGAATGCCCATCGTGACCATATACCCGTCGCTGACCATGCGGGGAAACGCCTCCGGGTACTGGCCGGGCGGATACACCTGTCCTTTGGCGCCCACGCCCCAACTGCGGTTGGCGCCCAGCGGCAAATTGTCGGTCAAGCCCGCTTCCTCAATTCCGGGCGTCGCCCGCGCTCGGCGCAGCGCTTCATTGAAGTAGGCGTTACGTTGTGCCTGAGTGGGATATTGCGAGCTCGGATCGATGCGCAGAGAACCGGCTGTTTCAGGTTGGAATCCAAGGTTTACGTCCAGAACGCGCAGGAAACTTCGAATCAAAAGCCCCGCGCCCACCAGGAGCACGCTCGCAAACGCGACTTGTGAAATCACCAGCACACCGCGAGTCCAAGCATGTTTCCTGCTGCTGCTTGCGCCTCGGCCGGTATCCTTCAGGTCTTCGCTAATCGCCCATCCAGAGACGTGAAGCGCCGGAGCGAGCCCGAAAATCAGGCCGGCGAGCAGCGCGATCATCAGAGTGAATCCTAGGGCACGAGCATCCACCTGGACGCCCGCCAGCAGCGAAATGTTGAACGCCGTCAGATGCGCCACAACGCGCGTGCCCGCCAAGGCGAGAATGACGCCCAGCGTGCCGCCGCAGCACGAAAGCAAAATGCTTTCCGTGAGCATCTGCCGAATCAAGCGGCGTCTCCCCGCGCCGAGCGCCGCACGGATGGCCATTTCTTTTTGCCGCGAGGCACTGCGGGCCAGCAGCAGATTGGAAAGGTTGGCACAAGCGATCAGCATCACCACACCCACGGCGCAGGCCAGCACCATCAGGGCAGGCCGCAAGCGCGCGCTGACGTGATCTCTGAGTGGCATTAGCCGCAATTCGAGTCCGTTGCGCTCGGGATGCTCTCGGCGGATTTGCGGTCCGAGAATATCCGCTTCCGCCTGGGCCATTTTTACGGTCGTCCCGGGCTTCAAGCGGCCGAGGATCGCAAGTGTATTGCCCCAACGGTTCGTTTCGGGGGAAAGTGGAAAAGGAAAGTAAACATCGAAGTGACTGCCGGGGGCGAAGACGTTGGCAAAATCGAACGAGACGGGAAGCACACCCACTACGATGTGCGGCTCATCATTCAGCGTAATACTTCTGCCCACGATGCCGGGATCGGAGCCAAAGCGCCTTTTCCAGAAGCCGTAACTCAGCAGCACTGTTTTGGGCCCGTTCCACTGGCATTCGTCGTCATTAAATAGCCGGCCAATCTGCGGCTGAATCCCAAGCAACTGGAAAAAGTTCTGCGAGACAGGAACGCCGCTCAAACGTTCGGGCTTGCCGTCGCCGGTCAGCTTGTTATCGCCCACTCCGTAGAATGCAAAATAGGCGGCCAGGTCGCTGAAGGATTTGTCGCGCTCGCGGTAATCGAGGAAGTGTCCCACCTGGATCGTCAGGCCGGAGCGATCGCCTTCTTTCCCTCCATTTTCAACCCACACCAAACGATCGGGGTCGCTGAAAGGCAGCGGACGGAATAGAAGTGAATTGACCACGCTAAAGACGGTTACGCTGGCTCCGATGCCCAGTCCGATAATGAGTGTGGCGAAAATGGCGAAGCCCGGATTCTTGGCTAGTGTCCGACCAGCGTGGCGCAGGTCTTGAACGATTTGTTCCATGGGTATGCTTCTCCGTTATATTGAACGCAAGTCTTGAACAATTTGTTCCAATGGCGTGCTACCCAGTCAGATTGGACTGCGGGTGAGGCTTCATGACCGCCCATTGCGCCAGCCTTGGCAACGCGCGGCCACGCAACCCGGCTATCCTTATGGCAACTTCCTTCCTGACGGCGTGAGGTATACGGCAGGCCGCGCAATCATCCGACGTAGCGCTCAAACATGTCATCGACGAATTGGGCGAACAGTCAGTCTGGACGGACCTTCTTGGGTTTTGTGCCCGGTTAGCCCGGTTACCGCGGGCCAACTTGAAAATAAGATTTGGGCCGCGTACCAAACTTTTCCCCATCCACCTTCGTCTTTACCTGTTGCATGACCACAGGAAGCGTGTAACACTTCTGTGGTCATCACACAGGAGTACGAGGAGGATTCTTAAATGTTCCGATCCATTCCTCGCGTCATGGTTCTTGTAGGCATGGTATCTGTTTCCGTCTTGGCGTCCTCAGCCAATGCCCAAATCTCGCCGAACCTGCCCAATCCGATCGCGGCGCCGAATCCGCTGACGACAACGCTATCCATTTTTCGTAGCAACATGCAGGACAAGATCATGAAGGCGGCGGATGCGATGCCGGAGTCCAAGTACAGCTACCGGCCGACCAAGGACGTTCGCTCGTTTGCCGAGATCCTGACGCATGTGGCGGATATATCCTACTATTTGTGTTCAAACGCCAAGGGTGAAAAGCCCCGCGCCATGGCCGCCGCGAAGGGTTCGAAGACCGAGACCATAGCCTACCTCAAAGGCTCGTTCGAGTACTGCGACGGCGCGTACTCCGGGTTCACCGACGCGCACCTCAATGACCCGGCGGACTTCTGGGGCTTCAAGACGAACAAGATGTTCATCCTGACGCAAGCCGGAAATCATGACGCCTTGCATTACGGGAATCTGGTTACGTATCTGCGCCTGAATGGACTCGAGCCGTCCGGGGGCTGGTTTTGATGGCGCAGCGGTAAGTTGGAAAACCCCTAAAGTCCTACAAAAAGGAATGTCGATGTACAGGCCGGGCCCCCGAATCGAACTGGCCTAACCAGCTCCTCGTGGTAGCCGGGCGCACACTGGGTGACTTGCACCCGCATGAAGACTTCCGTAATTCAGGCGCGTTGGGACCATTTCACTTGGGGCAATTCACTTTCTAATATTTCTAACAATTGGTGTGGAAGTGCGGCTGGTAACGCCTTCCGTCGACGAGACTTAGAAGTGAGGGGATGCAATTTCGATCCCCACCGCCCCCACCAAAATTCCGCAAAATTCACGTTGATTCGGCTGCCCTTACTCACCAGCCATCCCTCTATTTGCGCTCAAAGAGTGCGATTTGGCGCCCAAGTTCTAAGCCCCGGAGCAGGTGGAGAGCAAATTGGACATCTCGTACTAGCCACCACTTCTCCGATAATGCGGGCCCCATGAGTCTTTTTCGTTAGTCTCCCCGTATAGGTCAGTATCCAAGCCTCGGGGAGATTCCCCTCCTCATAATGGGAAAAGGAATCCCGTACCTCGGCGGGAGCGCAACTCAGAACCTGCATTGCTTTCCGTAGGAGGTTGGCATGCATGACACAAAGGAGCGGTTGTCTCTATTCTGGATCTTCGCGTTATTAAACTACCTGTATGCGGACGTGCTTGCCCTGTTCGCTTTCGTTGGCTCGCCGAATTCAGCCCCACATCTCCCACAATGGGCTCTGCTGGGTTCAGCGGTCTTGATGGAAATTGAGGTGCTCCCCATCCTTCGGACCAATATTTGGCCTTCTTAAGGTGGACCGCTGCCTGCAATTGATTATAGATAGATCCTTGTTGTTGGGCCTGTGGGAACTGTGAAAAAGCCGCGCGTTTTTTGCGAGGCTCTTTTCAAGCTGCTGTGGGAATCCGCGCTCTTTGCGGATTTCCATCAGCAGCGTCAGTTTCCACAGGCCCTCTTTTCTTTCTTTTTTGCTACTTTTTTCTTTCTTCGTGCCTCGCTCTCGTTTTCCACAGAGAAATTTCGCGTCAGGATCGCCCAGGAACGACGATCCCCAACTCGGTCGACCCACAGCATGCACTGCTTTGTCCCTCCTCAAGCGCATTGCACTTTCCCAAAGTAGATCGCCGCCGGCGTCCGATATCCCAACGACTGATGCGGGCGTTCGTGATTGTAAAAGGTGAAATAGCTTTTTAGATTGGAGACTGCTTCCAGCACGTCGACGTAATCCTTCAGATAAACCTCTTCGTATTTCACCGTCCGCCATAATCGTTCGATGAAAATGTTGTCGATCGCTCGTCCACGCCCGTCCATGCTGATCGTGATGTCCTGTTTCTCGAGACGGTTCGTAAATACCTCGCTGGTGAACTGCGCCCCTTGGTCGGTATTGAAGATCTCCGGTCGCGTCGTCGTCAATGCCCAGTCCAGTGCCGCCACGCAAAAGGCGCTCTCCAACGATATCGATACTTCCCACGCCAGCACATAGCGGCTGAACCAATCCATGATCGCCACCAGATAAACAAAGCCCTGCCGCAGGCGAATGTAGGTGATATCGCCGGACCAAACGTGGTCGGGCCGATCGATCTTCAGGCTGCGGAGCAGATAGGGGTAGATCTTGTGCCCTAACCCGGGATCCGACAGCCGTGGCTTCGGATAGATCGCTTCCAGCCCCATCTGCCGCATCAGCCGGCGTACCCGTTTTGCGTTGACCGCGTATCCTTGCTCGCCGAGCCACCAACCCATCCTCCTGTTTTCGGGTTTTCTCAAATACCCATCGCCATGATTGTGGCGTGTCGACTGCTTCCGTTTAGAGCGAACCGGCTGGCGAATATCATCGCGGGTGGTATTATGACCCTTGTAAACGGTTTCCTGACCTTCGTTCTGCCTCTGACCAACGGTGACTTTCGGGATCCCGTTTATCCAGCGTACGTGTTCTTCGCAACGATCGAAACTGTATGTACCTCGGTCATCATCTGGCAGGCGTGGACTTGGTCAGCGTTGAAGCCAGCAGTTAGTTCGGAGCGGGCCGTCGGCAACCCGGAACTGGTCGCCTAGCTCCGTGCGGTTTGACACGGAGAATAGCCAAATGAAGCAAAACCTCTTGCTAACGATCACGTCTCTGCTCTCGATCCTCTTCATGACGTTTCACCTGACCGACGACATCGTCCGCGGGTTCGAAAAGGGAGGAGTCTCAAACCTAACCGCAGTGCCCATCTTTGTCGTTTGGCTTTACGGAGCGCTAGTGCTCGCCGGACGGCGATCGGGGTACGTCATAATACTCCTCGGGTCTCTCCTTGGGTTGCTTGTCCCCGTCCTCCACATGACGGGGGCACATTACGGCGAGATCGCCAAGTCCACCGGCGGCTTCTTCTTCATCTGGACGATCATCGCGCTCGGCGTGACCGCGCTCATCTCCGTCATCCTCTCGGTGCGCGGACTGTGGAGCCTGCGACGGACAACTCCTTCCATGAGAAGGCCGGTGAGTGTCAAACCTTTTTTTCATTTTTTCTTTCTTCTTCTTGATTTCTTCTTTTCCCAAATTGTCCCCATCGAGCCAAGCCGCCTCTGTCGCCACCCTTCCATCCGCACTCTTTGGTGAGCGATTGTCGCTCGGTGCAAGTTGGGTGTACTTGATTCAGTAGGTGCTGCTACCTGATAATCGACCTCTACTCCCCTTTCTAGAAGGGAAGTTGGGCCAGGAGTTGGGCGCAGTCACCTGATCTCGGCGGTCGAGCTCGGCTGTTTGGATACCATCTCCTTTTTTCTTTGCCCCTTGTCTTTTTCTACTTTTCACAGAGAAAGTTCGAACCAGGATCGCTTAGGAACGACGATCGCGAACTCCGTCGACCCTAGCATCCCCTGTTTTGTGGGGAGTTCTTACCTCTAGGCCGCGGCGCGCATCGCTTTCTGGCTATTGCGCAGTGGTTCGTACACCTCCCCACTCACCCACAAACGATGCAGCAGTACCGCTAGCTTTCTCGCCACTGCCACAACCGCTCGCTTCTTAGCATTTTTCCCTCCTCGCGCTGCAAGTTTTAGCCCCCATCTCCGCAGATCACTGTCTTCTCCAAAGGGTCCCAGGATGTAGTGCGCCCCTTGCACCAGCATGGTCCTCAAATAACGGTCTCCTTCCTTACTGATGCGCATCTGCGGCTGGCTCTCACCGGAGTCTCTGCGCCCAGGGCGCAACCCCAGAAAACAGCCGACCTCGCGACTCTTCGGGAACCGCTGCGGATCGTCCAGGGTCAGGACATACGTCAGCGCGATTTGCGTTCCTACCCCCTTCACCTGTTTGAGTAGTTCGACGTGCGGGTAGTTCTCCTTGGCGATTTTCTCCACCCGCACCTCGTATTCCTGGATGCGCTCGTTCAGTGATTCGATTTCTTTGAACAGCGGCTCCAGAACCTCGCGCAACTCCGCGTGCAATCCCGCGCCCAGCTCCCGGCTCACCTGCTGCGTGCCACACTTGGGCAGCCGCTGCCCATAAGATTTCACCAACCCGCGTGCTGCATTCACCAAGGCCGTTCGAGCACGCACCAGTTCGGCACGCGCTCGGATCACCGTCAGGTGGATTTGCGCTTGTGCACTGCGATGCCGCACCGGCCCCAACAGCTCGGGATCGATTCGCGCCAGCCGTGCCAGTGTCCGCGCATCGTGTCGATCGTCTTTTCGCCGGCTCTTGGTGATCAATTGCACCTTTTGCGCGTGCGCCACGATTACTTTGTATCCCAGCTCCGTGAACAGCCGGCTGACCCAAGGGGAATGTGTCCCAGTCTCCAGGGCCAGGAGACTTCGCGGTATCTTCCCAAAGGTCTGTTTCATCGCTTCCGGTGTCGTGGCCACTTTCTGTTCCAGAATGATTTTCCCCGCTTCATCCAAAACGCAATAGCACGACCAGTGATCGCCGAGGTCCAGACCAATCGTGAGCTTGTGTCCTTTGAAAATCATGTTTCCATTTACCCGAACAGTGCTAGTCTTTTTCATAGCCGGTCTCCTTTTCTATTGCGCCTCGAGCGCGTCATTCATTGGGAGCGTATCGCATCCCGCGGGGAGACCGGCCTTCTCATCTCATCTGTCCTTTTAGGGCCTTCGGCCCGCGAAACCTTATGAAAATCACTCAATGGTAAGATCGCAACGGCCTGGAGCGGCGAGGTCGCGTTTATCAGTGGAGAGTTCGAGACCGTTCATCTGTCTGATCCGGAGCGTGCGTGTTTGAGCGAATAATTGGGCGTCGTTGTCTTCCCCTGGGGAGCGGCGATAGCCCGCGACTCTGGTTAAAGTAATCGCAGCACGCTCTCCGCACCCGGCCAGGAGGAGTCTATGTCGTACCGGATAGCGGGAATCGATGTTCACAAGAAGATGCTGGCTGTAGTTGTGTCCGACGTTGAAATCGAAAGCGAATACCAATTTGAGCGACGCATGTTTAGCAGCAACCCTGAACAACTGCGATCGTTGGCTACGTGGCTCGTTGAGCAAAAGGCCGAAGAAATAGTCATGGAGTCGACGGCGCAATATTGGAAACCCGTATGGGAAACACTGGAAAGGTATTGGAAGCCGTTCTGCGAGAAGCGGGAAGGAGCCAGGCGGAGGTCCGGCACTTTGCATCTGGCGCAGGCGCTATCCAATCGCGGGCGGCGCGGGCGAAAGAGGGATTTCGTCGATGCCGAGCGGCTGGTGAAACGACTCGTAGCCCGAGAATTGACGCTGAGCTTTGTGCCCGATACGGAGCAGCGTCTATGGCGAACGGTGACGCGCAAGAAGTACCAGTTGCGGCGCGACGTGGTGCGGTTAAACAACCAACTGGAATCACTTCTGGAAGAGGCCCATATCAAGTTGTCCAGCCTGGTCTCCGATCTGCTTGGCGTCAGTGCCAGACGCATGTTGAAGGCACTGGCTGACGGAGAAACCAATCCCGCAGCTCTGGCTGCTTTAGCCCATGAGAGGTTGCGCGCTACACCGGAACAATTGTGTGATGCGCTCGGCGCGTGCACGGAGCTCAACCCCGTGTACCGACGGCTCCTGAAAATGACCCTAGAGCACTTGCAAATCCTCGAGCAGCAGATCGGTCAACTGGATCAAGAGCTAGCCACTTTGCTCCATCCGCACCAGGATGCGGTCGAGCGGCTAGCGGAGGTTCCGGGTTTCGCAGTGGACTCCGCGCAGCAGATCATTGCCGAAGTCGGCCCTGCCGCAGCGACGTTTCCCTCCGAGAAATGCCTCTCTTCGTGGGTCGGTGCCTGCCCCGGCGAAGAAGAGAGCGCCGGCGTGAACTACAGTCACCGCTCTCCGAAGGGCAACCGTCACATGCGGCGCTTGCTCAATCAGACTGCTAACGCCGCCGTAAAAGCCAAAGGAAGCATCTTCGAGATCATCTATCGCCGTTGCGTCCCGCGCCTCGGGCACAATCAAGCCATCGGGGTCATTGCGCATCGACAGTGTCGTCTGATCTGGCTGATTCTGCATCAGGGAACCCGTTACGAAGAACGGGGCCCAGCAGTCACCAAACGATCCAGATATCAGCGCACGTGGAGAATGATTCGGCAACTCCGAAATCTCGGTTATCGGATCGAATTACCCAATCCTCAAGCCAGCCAAGCACAGGCGCAGTGATTTTCGACTCTGATTAACAGAGCTGACAATTCCTCGGCGAATTTCCGCGCACAGTGTCAAAATCCAACCGGGAGACTTATTGGAGATTTCTCGCCTATCGAAGGTGGTGGTAATCGGTTCGACGGCAATACTCGCCGCTCTTGCCGCCCTACTATACCTGCGTACGAAGTTTGAAATTATCAGTTCCAGCGCAAACAAAACCGCAGTCGCATCTGGCCCGCATGCAACGAATGAGTTCTTGGAACCCGACATGAATGTGGTCACGCGCCGAACATTTCTTGCGGGAGAATTTGTCATCGTGCGAAAAGTTGCCGAGCTCCCTGTAGGAATACGAAGCATATATCCGATGGCCGACCCCGGAGAACGATTCGAGGCTACGGACGTAATTATGGACAGAACGTTGCCTAGGCGGCGACTGATCTTTGGGGGTGTCGCCCCAAACCACGCGTTCATACACTATGAACAGGGTGGTATAGCCGACACCTACGTGACAGAATTTTTTCGCTTGGAGTCGGGAGATGCTGCGGTTCGCATGTGGCGCGGCTATTGTGGTCGCGCTGAAACTCTTGCCGTCCTACGAGGTCTCGCGGAGCACTGCAATTAGTACCCAAGTTTCCGATTACGTCTGCCGGCTCAGACGGTCGACGCAACCATTCGCATGAAGTTATATCAGAATCAAGCGCATGAACCGACGGTCGGCAGTCATATCGTTCGGCGCGGCAATCGCCCTTATTTTGTCGATACAACAATCCACTCTGGTCGCGGTCCCCGAGCCGAAAGACAACAGAGGCCTAATTGATGGGATTGTCACTTATGAAAACCTAAAACCTGTTAAGGGTGCAACAGTCTACGCTGAACCTCTTGGGCGACCGATGGGCGCGATTATTGCTCACGCCGACACCGACGAAACCGGATATTTCGCAATTCATGTCCCGCGTTCTTGGTTCGGAAAATTCGCAGTTACTGCGAAGAAGGAGGATGAGGCGTATCCCGACATGCATATGCAGTTCTATAGCGACGGCCATTTTCAAACTAGCACTTTGCCGGCTAAGCACGCCGTGGAGACTGTAATCATTCGCCTCGGACCGAAGGCTGGCGTACTTATCGGCAAAGTGCGCGACGCAGCTACTGCCGCGACCCTCTATCCATGTTTGGAACTGAGAAGGCCAAATGGGAATTTTTTGTCTGGAAAGTGGATTGATAAAAGCAAATTTCCGCGTGTTAATTCCGCCGGACACAGAAGTTACGGTTAAGATGCTCGATGGCTACAAACCTTGATATTACCCCGGGACCGACGAAGAATCGCGAAGTGCCCCACTGCACCTTAGACCGGATGAACAAAAAATACTCGAAATTCTCTTACAACCCAGCGCATTGGACTCCAAAAGCGGTTGTGGAATGCCGCTGTCGTGAATCCATGAGCGAGAACTGGCTCCTGGACGGCTACAGCCGTCTTCTGGTTCATTGGGATCTGCGGGAATCGATGACCGAGGCCGACATTGAGACCATTCTCGAACGGGCCAAGGAGCGGTATCCCGGGGTTAGGCCGCGAGTAATCTCGGACAACGGGCCGCAGTTTATCGCGAAGGGCTTCAAGGAGTTTATCCGCATTTCGGGCATGACGCACGTCAGGACTTCACCGTATTACCCGCAATCGAACAGCAAAATCGAACGTTGGCACAAATCACTCAAAGGGGAGTGCATTCGGCCCGGAACGCCGCTGTCGCTCGAAGATGCGCGGCGTCTGGTTAAGGGCTACGTAGAGCATTACAACAACGTTCGTCTGAACAGCGCCATCGGATACATCACGCCGAGGGACATGCTCGCCGGGCATCAGCAGGACATTCAGGCCGAGCGGGATCGGAAGTTGGAGGCGGCGAGGGAACAGCGGAAGAATCGCCGCCAGCGGGCCGCGTGACGGATGAAACGGATTACTTCCGGTTTGCCGACAACCCAACCGCGATCGCTCCCCTCAAAAGGGCCACAGCCCAAAGACCTCGAGCATTGACTTCTGCTTGCCTTGTATCAGCGTCTCCGCTGTTTGGGCTCGAGTGAAATGTGCCTCAGGAACATCGTGTGCATCCGCGAGGAAAAAGCTGGCCATCGCAAGAACCGTCATAGCTTGGCGTAAATCTGCAGGTGAAACCTTGTCGAGAGTATCTTCGGCCGAATGCGCCTGCTCGAAATAACCGGGCGCCCGTACCAGCGGGGCGATACCCGGCAATCCGGCCAGCGTAAAGGCATACGCATCTGTCATGAAAAGCCACCCGTCGTTTGGAGGCTCAAGGTGCAGGTCGGGAGTCAGTTCGTTGAAGTCCCTAAGCAGCGGCACCAGCTCGGAGTGTCCTGCAGTTGGAAGCTGCACAATAGGACCTGCGCCCCAGTCCAGCGCAAAACCCGCAACAATGTTGCCGAGTTCGGCAGCGTGTTGACGTACATAAGCACGCGAACCGAGCAGTCCTTCTTCTTCGCCTGTAAAAAGCACGAAGCGGAGTGTGCGTGCAGGGCGCAAGCCAGTCCGCACCAGCGCTTGTGCAGCCCCCAGAACGGCAGCAGCCCCGAAGCCGTCATCCGTCGCACCTGTTCCCAGGTCCCATGAATCCAGGTGTGCACTGACTAGCACTACTTGTTCCGGATGAACTGCTCCCTCAATTTCTCCGACAATGTTCTCCGATGGAACCGGTCCCGCAGAAAAGCTGTTTTCCACGTTAATGTCTATGCTCACCGGGCGGCTTTGCCGCAATAAACGCTCGATCAGCCTCTCATGTTCAACAGGCAGGTCAACGGCCGGAATTAGGTCGGTATCAATCGTTTCGGGCAGCGCTACCGCTAGCGGTTCGGAGTGAACGATACCGGCGCCGGGCCTGGTATCGTGACGAAGCACTACGACAGCGTGCGCGGCACTGGCCGCTCGCAGCAGCGGCAAGAGCTCCGAGTAGGCCCGCATTGGGTTGTCAGGATCGGACCCGACAATTAGTGCTTTGCCGCTCCAGTTTGAACCTTGCGACTCAACCAGGGAATTAAGGTGCTCCGCAACATCATTCGCGTGCAAAAGTACCACTTGCACAGGCCCACTATGCGCCGGCGTCGATCCCGTCCAACCGTACGCAGCAATCGGAATCGGTATCCGGAAGGGTGTGACCAGCGAAGCCGTTGCGGGTCCACGCTGCCAACCTCGCGGCAAAGTCCATCCTTCGGTGTGCACCCGTTTCAGGCCAATCTTGCGCATGTATTCGACAACCTGCCGCTCAGCCGCTTGCGCAGCGACACCGCCGGTAAGACGGGGGCCGATTTCATCACAGAGCTGTTCCAGTTCAGGCACGGGATCGGTTTGCTCCGCGGCGCGGTGAACCATATCCATGCGGAGAGCAATGGGCGATATAGGAGCGGACGCAGGCGCTGTTTGACCAAAGGCACAGCCAGAAATCAAGAGCCCTACAAACTGGATCTTGGCCAGCAGTCTCATGCTCAACAGCTTATATCCCGATGTAGCCTTACATCCAGTGCGCAGCTCTTCTATGGCACTGTGCAAAGGTCCTCTTGCTTGAGGTTCCGGTTACCACGTCTATTCTATGCCTGAATAGGTATCCGGCACTTCAAACATTGGGCCCGAGTCATGAGCAACCCGGAAGTTGAGAAGTTGAGACGGATGGACGCAGTGGAGCTACAATGACCTTGCCGCGAGGGGCGTAGTACTCACTATCGGAAAGCGCCCTCTCTCCATTTCAGGCTGAACCAACACAGTCCGAACCTTTCCGGTTTTGCGACTAGAACGAAGCCGCTGGCGCGGCGGACGCTAGGCGTGAACTCGATGGATCGTTGTTTGCCTTGCGGCTGAAGTAAGTTGTCGGGTCATAAGGAGGTCCCCATGACCCGACTTCGCAAAATGATGCTGGAAGAACTCCAGCGCCGTAATTATGCAGAGGGTACCACACGTTACTACATTCGAGCGGTACAACAGTTCGCGCAGCACTTCGGAAAATCTCCCGACAAGTTAGGACCCAACGAGCTTCGCAGCTATCAGGCTTACCTGCTCAAAGAGCGCAAGCTGGCAGTTGGTACCGTGGTGGCTCAGGTGGCCGCGCTGCGATTCTTCTTTGTGCGCACGCTGAAGCGGCACCGGTTCCGAGAAGATCTGCCCTATCCAAAAAAACAGCGTCGCTTGCCGATGGTGCTGAGTTTGCAGGAGGTCGCTCAGCTCATCAATGCGGCAGGTAATCTCACGCAGCGCGCCCTGCTAATGACTCTTTACGGCACGGGCATGCGGCGCACAGAAGTGTCACGGCTGAAGGTTCGCGACATCGACAGCAAGCGCATGATGGTCCGCGTGGAGCGCGGGAAGGGCGGTGTCAGCCGGGATCTCCCACTCAGCCTCGCGTTGCTTGAAACACTCCGGGAATACTGGCATTGGAGAAAACCTCGAACGTACTTGTTTCCCGCGCAGCAGCGCGGCAAGGAGGGACCGATCTCTGATAAGACCGTCTGGTACGCCTGTACCGAAGCGGCGCGCCATGCCGGCATCACCAAGCACGTGACGCCACACACGCTGCGCCACAGCTGGGCGACCCACTTACTCGAAGCAGGCACCGATTTGCGCACCATCCAGATTTTGCTCGGTCATGGCGATCTGGAGACCACCGCCAAGTATCTGCACCTGTCACAGCGGCACCTGCAGGCCGTTGCAAATCCGCTGGAGACTCTGTGTCTTTGCAGCGTTCAAGAAGCTAGCCGCACCTATCACCGAAAAAAGCAGGAATGACGCGGCCGGCCCTTGAGGTGGCCGACATCCTCCGGGCGCAGGGCGACCACTTCCTGGATCGCTATCGATCCAGCTTTGATTTTCAGCAGCACAAAGCGTTTCGTGCCATTGAGCGCTGTCGCACCGCAGCGCTGGGCGGTCATGTGGACGTGTGTTCTCAGTGTGGCCGCCGGGAGATCTCTTATAACTCCTGCCGAAATCGAAATTGCCCCAAGTGCCAAACGCAAGCTCGCCAGCGCTGGCTAGCGGCACGAGAGCGAGAACTTCTGCCCACCGACTACTTCCATGTGGTGTTCACCGTGCCCCACGAACTGAATGTGCTGGCCTTGCACAACCCGCGGCTGTTCTACGATCTGTTGTTCACTGCCAGCGCTCAGACCTTGCTCGAAGTGGCTGCCGATCGTCATCACTTAGGCGCCGAGATTGGTGTGCTCAGCATTCTGCACACTTGGGGACAGAACCTGTTGCTCCATCCCCATATTCATTGCGCCATTCCCGCTGGTGGACTATCGCCGGACCACCGTCATTGGATTCGCGCTCGTGGGTTCTTCTTACCCGTGAAAGTCCTCAGTCGTGTGTTTCGCGGAAAATTTCTCGCCGGTCTGAAACGCCTGTTCGGCAGCAAGAAACTTCATTGTACAGGCCCGTCTGCCGCGCTCGCGTGTCCCCAACAGTTCGCGCAGCTTCTTCGTCGACTGCACCGCCAGGACTGGGTCGTCTATGCCAAGCCAGCCTTTGGCGGTCCGATGCAGGTGTTGCGCTATCTAGGTCGCTACACCCATCGCGTGGCCATTTCCAATCATCGCTTGTTGGCATTTGATGGAGAGTACGTCACCTTCCGCTGGAAGGACTACACCCACGGTGGCAAGCAGGGTCAGATGAAGCTGAGGACCAGCGAGTTCTTACGTCGTTTCTTCTTGCATGTGCTGCCCAAAGCGTTCGTACGCATTCGTCACTTCGGATTTCTCGCCAATCGCTTCCGCGCTTCTCGAGTCTCCCTTGGGCGCCAACTACTCGCTCAGCTTTCCTGCACCGCCGCTACAGAAACAACGGCCGCTCTCCGCGAGAATTCGGTTTGGCATTGCCCGAGCTGTGGCGCGGCGATGATCATCCTGCAAAGATTCACGGCTGCAGAACTGTCTCTATGCGTTCACTTCGATTCTTCTTAAGAGCTCAACTAACGTGTCCCTCTGATGTGCTCCAGCACATCGACACACTGCTGCGTCCGTCCCCTGCGCACCGGCCACCACCCATTCCTTTCACAACCGTTTCCGCGGCTATCTTCAGGAACGTAGACCATCTCGCCCGATCCCATTCCGTTGCTGAACAGCACGCCGCTGCCGTGTTCAGTACCAAACTGCCATTCAATCCCCATAACTCAACGCGTCCGCCGCAAGCGCCAGCGGCTTCCTTCTAGTCTGCTTATCGAAAATGCCTCGGATCAACTCCTCGACGCGCGGACACTCCTGTGGCCGAGGCATTTCCGATCAAGCCTAGCGACTATACGTCCAAGTGGCCGACGACGAGTCGTGTTTTCGGCCAATTTCCGAGTAGCCGACTACACACCAACGATCTATATGTGACTTCCTGGAAGCCCGTTATCCTCGGCGAAAGAGTCATTTCACGCAAAGCCCCGTTACCGCCAATTACTTTTGCGTCTCTAAAGGACGGTATGGGTGGATCAAAACGAGGTCAGAGTATCCGGGAGACAACCACCATTACGCTCATTCGCTTTCCCCGTCGCAGGATGAGTAGGTACTTGTGTTCCCCTACAGCTCCAGACAAGCCTCGGGCGGCTCTCGTCAGCGTGTATGGTGCGCGACCGAAGCCGTTAATCTGCACGATGATATCGCCGGGGAGGATATTTTGGCGTGTCACTTCTGACGCCGAGGACGAAACTGCGCGGACGACCAGTTGCCCCGCAGAATTGGTATCGAGTACGAGTCCGACCGTATCGAAGTCATTCGCTTGTTCCATGCCGGAGGGCTCGAGAAATAGAAGCTGCTCGGGGTAGTCTATCTCTATACGAAATCGACTGAGAACATTGCCTCCCAATGCCCCAATGATAGCCGCTGGAGTTTCGTAAGAGGTGGCACTATATGTCTCGTTTGACCGTGATGCAGCGGCCACGTGAGGCGCTATGAGCGATCCTAGTTGAAATGCGGGAATCCTCAGAAGCAGAGCATCGTCCGACGCTCCATCCACGTTCGCAGACCCTACTGATCCAGTGCTTTTAGACCAATCGGGATGTTCCTTAGACCACTGTTGCAACATGTCTTCGCGAATGAGTGTGAGTTGGGTTCCGGTATCGAGCAAGAATCCATAGCTGTTTCCGCCGATTCCGACCTCGACTCTCGGGTGTCCGCTGGATGCAACATACGGGCAGAGCAATCTCTCTCCGCGGTGCGGAATACTGCCGGCTTCTCCAACAGACAGCATTTGCTGTGGATAATCAAGGACAACTTGATAGTGCTCCAGTGCTTTGCCGGGAAGCAACCCCTCCACCGTGTCTCTATTGGTGAAACTGGTTGCGCCGAGATGGACAAAGGCCTTGCTACTTCGTAAATCGACCGGCATTCCGCTCACAAATGCCGCCGGGACATCGACTGCCCTATACCGCTGTCCCTCGTCGGAGATCGTGCCACCCTCAGGCTTCAGCCCAAGATCCGCCGCCAGCCCTTCATCGAGAATGACTGCACCACCTCCGGAGTCGAAGATGAATCGAGCAGCTCTCAGGCTCCCATCAGGCCTCTTGAACGTGAGCGTGACGATGGGTACGTTGCCTTCTACGGACATCGGAGCCGTCACATGATTTATGTTGGGCTGAACTTGCATATGCAAGCATGGGCGGCCCAAAACCAAAGTGCATGCAATGATAAAAGCTATACCACCAAAACGCATGGCCGCTACGCTAACCGAAATTGTCTAGGCAGAACACCGTTTTGTTCTTACGGCCCACTCAGAAATAATCCACATGACTTGAGGATTAGTTCCGGTTTGCCCGTCAACCTGCTGGAAACAACACCCCGGCGTCGCAGATCTAAACCGCTTCTTACCGGCCCATGGTCGTCGTAATGTGGTCGTAACTCAGCGCCAACTTTATCTTCATTCCGCGGTCCCCGTCTTGAATGATATGCGCGAATGTACCGACCGTAGTTGCCGTAACCCGATTGGTCTCGCGGGTCGATATGGTAAACCGGTGGTTCCCGACCTCTAGCACGCCGTATCCGGGAATCGGAAATAGCCGGAGAGACTCTTGAATAAGCTCGCGTTGCACAATCTGATGACGTTCAACATAATCGCCGTCGAACTTATTGCGGAAGGTGGCAATCACGGCATCCTGGTTGAGCGTTCTTCCCACTTGATCATGAAAGAACTCAACGTCCTTTGCGTAGAAGGGCCGCATTGCTTCTGCATTTCGATAATTGAAGGCCTGGAACAGTCCGGCATCTAGCTCGTTCGTCTTCTTGATCGTATCCGGGGCAAGTGTGCTATGCCCCAACCCATATCCGATGGCCTTGGCTAACCGCCAATGATCATCCTGCTTAGCCCATATGTGAATGAAATTTTGCGTTTCGCTGGACCGGTCCGGAAAGGTATGGGATCCGACAGCAAGCGCTCCGAAGGCCGGCAGCGGCAAGACAGTCAGGCTGGTCCTGTAGCGCATCCGGTCATAAACACCCAAGGATCGCGAATCAACGTGTTCGCTCCCAAGAATTTCCGACCTTCTTACTAAACCCGCAACGTCGCTATAGAGAACGAAGTCAGGCGCGAGCAGCTTGTCGAGCTTCTCAGTTTTCGATTCATTCACGGCCATGGCAAGGATTTCTTCCATTCTCGCAATGTCTGTGAACCGGCCTCTGGACTCCGAAACAACCGTGTCATCCTCCTGGGTTACATTGGCGCGGGGGATCGCACACAAGGTTGAAAGAACGATACAGATGAGCGGTTGGCATTTCATGTATGAGCCTGTCGATTACGGTCTTCGGGTATAGACCTAACGACTCTTTAGACGATGGCTACGGATGAAACGTCATGGGCGGTAGCGTGGACGAACCTCTTCGTGACGAATCGTCGGATCGACGCCGTTCCGCAGTCCGACATTTCCCGGGGAGGAGGTGTGGAATCGTGGAATCTGCAACTTGTGGCAGACCTTCCCCAGCGCGACGGCTGAAATCCCATATTTCGGTGCTACCTTTGTCAGCGGCCGTTCCCAACCTTCTGCGCAAGCGCTTCCCGATTCTAAGTCTCCATGGCCTTCCCGAATCTCCTTTGTCCAATTTTGAGGAGAAAGTATCAGAACCACCCGGAACGGAACGAAGCCATTCGCGCCAAATTTTTGAACCCTTCCCCACGATGCTTGCCAATCGAATTGTTCTCAAGTTGGGGGTTCCGTCGGGAGCTCGGTTGGGGGTTCGGTTGGGAGGTTTTGGTCCCAGTTTGGTCCCAACGGAATTGAATTGGTCCCCCAACGCCTCCGGAGCTTTGGTGGGCGAGAACCTGCTCGCCCAAAAAGGTCCCGAAATGAGAGCGCGGAAGTTCTTTGGATTGAGGAGCAGAATGCGGGCGACAAGCTTGCCCAGAATGAAACTACTTTGTGGGCAAGCCGCTTGGGCCTAATCGGCCGCACCATCCAAAGGACTTAGAGGCACGTTGACCGGAAGGTTTTTGGGCAAGTGACTCAAGTGAGTTCCTATGATTAGGTTTTGCGGCACACTGTAAGCCCTTCCTCTGCACACCACGCCTTGGAATCTCCAATGACCGAAGAACGGAAGTTCGCAATCCTATTCGCGGCCACGATTTTGTCCGCCCGGAAACTGGCCGAGTTAGAAAATCCCGATGAGCCCAGCCCGAAGAAAATGGCTACTGTGGAAACAGCCATTCACCACGCAGCCTACATTCTCGGAGAGATCGACAAGAAATGGCCGAAGACGTAGCATGCAGCCATGGCTGTCTCGTTCAATTTCGTGACCGACCGCATTGCCGTTGGCGGCGGTATTTCATCGAAGGCTGACGTAGACCAGATCGTGGCGGCGGGTATCACGCACGTCATCGATATGCGAGCGGAATTTGATGACCAGACACTGAACGATAGTCGCATTACGATTCTCTGGCTTCCCCAGGTAGACGACGGCGAGATGCGCCCTCCGGGGCATTACCGCAAAGGTGTCCAATTCGCTTTTCCGGCGCTTGCTCTCCCGAATACAAAAGTCTTTCCGCACTGCTCTGCCGGACTCAACCGCGGGCCAACGATGTGTTACGCCCTTTTGCGAGCGTTCGGCTTTCCCCAATCCGAAGCTATTACGATGATCCGCGCGGTGCGTCCAGATGTTATCTTTTACCTGATTCCGAACTATCTCGATTCAGTGGAACGAGACTTAGCAACCTGATGACTTCATCTACTTTTCGATGACACCACAGGCGATGCGAGCTCCGGAGTTCCCGGATGGGTCGGTCTTATAATCGTCGGGACTTGCGTGAATTACCAGCGACGTACCGCCTTCGTGGAAGATGGAGTTTGGCCCCGCACCCAGCGTGGCGTCTGGGTCCAAAAGAGATGCCTTGGCGACACCATCGGCCTTCACTTCGAGGTTGAGCAAGTCTCCGGCGTGCGGCCCTTCTGGATTCTCTTTTCCATGTTTCTTGGAGGTCGGGTTGAAATGGGGACCGGCACTGGTAAAAGCTGGACCTTCACATTTGCCGACGTTGTGAATGTGAATGCCGTGCGTACCAGGCGGCAATTGCGAAACTGCTACGTCGATGCGAACACCACCGCCGGATGGGCGTATCTCTGCGGTGCCGATCTTCTGGCCCTGTACGTTGACGATATCCGCGTGGGCGGACTGTGCGAGCCCTGCGGTGGCCCAGAGAAGCGCTGGTACGAGAACCCAATTGCGCAATGACATGAGGAACCTCCTTTTTCACTACAAAACTGACTCAACTATACGCCTGCTTCGCCGCGAGGATTTCAGTGCGTGGTAAACGGCCTCGGGCTGTTCCTTTAAGCCCGCATCATACGCCGAAAGCCAGCCCCAAAACTGCCTCCTCGCCAGGTTCTCTGTAATCATGGCTCGACAATCGAGAACGCTTCCGCGCGACCCGCTCCAAAAACAGATTGAGTCTGTTGAAAAATCAGAGCAACGTCAAAAGTTAGTCTGGAGGCAGGTATGGCTTCAGCGCTTCTTAATCCTTCCGCGAGTCTTAAACTGCCGCAAAACCATTCCTTACCGGAGACCTCACAGCATGCAGAGCTCTGGTGATTGTTTTTGAGCAAGATGCCGCGTCAGCCTCTTCAGGTTTTGCGCTGTGGCTGCCAGGTAGAACTGTTCAGCGACATTCCATAGTCGTCGCAATCGTACCTTGCGCAGCTTAATCTGTTGCTTGAGTTCGGCGAACAGAGCTTCTACCTTGTAACGCGCTCGTTGGGAACGCTTGTAATCCGGCGTACCCGGCAACGCGCGAACTGTTTGTCTCGCTGGCTCCTCCCAATGGACAAATAGTCTCCGAGTGAGACCTGGGGTGCAAAGCTTCTTCTGTGGACACCCGAAGCATTGCACTTCCGTCGAACAATAGAGATTGCCCCGACTGCCCAGTGACCGACCGCGATAGTGCAGTGCTTTTCCTTCGGGGCAGTAGTAGACATTCTCTTTTGGCTCGTAGCGAAAACGTTCTCGTGTGAAGCGTCCTTGGGTCTGGTGACGGTGATCGATAACCGGGATGTGCGGTTGAATGTTGCGCGCCAGAAGCCAAGCTAGAAACTCTCCACTTCCATAGGCCTTATCTGCTGCCAGATTCTGTGGCTGAATTCCGAACTGACCAACATGCTCAAGCATACGCCGCGCGGCCAACGTTTCTTGGCTGAACAAAGCCGGCGTTGCATCGACCGACAAAATGACTCGGCTCGTCGTGTCGACCAGATAGTTGTCGTAGTAACCCAGCACCGCTGGTCCACTTTTGATAGCCCAGGTCGCATCTGGATCGGTCGTCGACACTTTTTCTTGAAGCTTCGTGCACCTCTCTGAATCTGCGACAGGGTTCGATCGTTCCAGTTCGGTCAGATACTCCTGAACCGTTCGGGAGAGTTTTGCCGCCTCCACTAATTTCTCCCTGGGAACTCGGCTTTGTTGGCTGGCATTGGCGCCCACAAGTGTCCCATCTACCGCCACATTACGTCCCTCGACGAAACCCGCCTCTAAACATCGGCGCACGATCTCCTCAAATACTTTCCGAAATACACCGGACTGCCGAAATCGACCGTGGCGATTCTTGGAGAATGTCGAGTGGTCGGGAATTTCTTGGTCAAAACCAAGGCGACTGAACCAACGATAGGCCAGATGCATGCGCACCTCATCCATTAAGCGTCGTTCGCTGGTGATCCCATAGAGATAGCCAATCAACAACAGTCGCAATAGAACTTCGGGGTCGATCGAGGGTCGGCCTGTGGGACTGTAAAAATCCTTCAGCTGCTCTCGCACGAAACTGAAATCGACGTGGCCGTCAATTATTCGCAACAAGTGATCAGTAGGAATTTGCTCTTCCAAACGGAAATAATAAAACAACGACTCCGTCCGGTTCTGGTGACCCATCATCGGCGTTGTTCCTCCCTGCTGTACCCAGTAGCACAACACGGGATAGTCTCGGCAAATAAAATCTGCTCCGAAATCTATTCCGAGTCGACTTTTTCAACAGACTCAGATTGTTTTCGAAACCCGCAGAAGCCCAAATTCTGATTCCCCAGATTCAATCGGTTACACACCTCCAGGAAGTGGGGATTTCGGAACTCTTGTCAGTTTGTTCTTCGCCCGTTTCAGCGAGAGCGCTCCTATTGAATGGCCGCAGCCTTCTCGCCAGCTTGATACGTCCAAGTTCTCCCGGTGTGGTTGTCGATCGGGGGCCAGCTGTCAGCAAAGGCACCACGCTCACGATTGGTTGTACCTCCATCCGCTGTCCCCGTTGGAGCCCTAATGTGTCGGCGTTCACAGGCAGGGATGCTGTTTGTCCTGGCTCCAGATCCACCGGTAGGCTCCCACCCACCGGACTGCCAGTTTCGTTCGCGGAGCTGAGAATGGCATTGCAGGGATCAGGAAAAACAGCAGTCACGATGAGCTGCATCGTTTGGCCCGCCGCTAATCACTGGAGTTCAAACACGGGATGCGCCGGGACCTCGGTTTCGGCTGTCTGCCTGTGCGCCAAGCGGCCTTCATCGAACCGATGGAATGCCTCGCCGTCTCGAAGCTCTCCGTGGGTTCTTTCTTTTCCAGCAGTTGGCGACAAACTGGACAATTTCTTTGCCCCATATCAACAAAATAAGTCTAGTAGGCCGGGCTCGCCGACTAAATAGGGAATTGTCCGAAATTGTACAGATTCGCGACGGGCTACAACCGCATTCTGGCAGAATGAAGAAGCGCGAACTCACGCTCAAACAAGTATCCTCGGTCCCTTGTCCCACCTGTGGTGCCGCCGCCGGGAAGCGCTGTGAGCTGCATTCGGGTGCTCCACGCTCAGGGCCACATGTAGACCGGAAGCTCTCCGCGGCTGCGGCGATTGAGGCGAAAAGAATTTCACGTGGTACCGGACGTCGATAAATTCCTTTCCGACCAACGGTGGTAAGCCCTGTTTCCAATAGTGATCTGGAAGCATGCCGCGTTCTGATGAGAGAGAAAGTTGGTGCTTAATCGTGCAGCACGACGCTCAAAAGAGAAGTGTTGATCTCAATTCCGCCGTTGTACTTGATGAAACCTAGCTTCCTGAACTTGTTCATGAAGAGATTTACCCGTGCGCGTGTTGTGCCGATCATCTCCGCCAGTGTCTCTTGGGATACTTTCGGGAGGACTCCTTGTGGCTGGTCTTCTTTACCGTAACGAGCAAGCAACAGAAGAGTGCGGGCGAGCCGCTTCTCGCTTGAGTTGAATAACTGGTCGATCAGGTCCTCCTCGATTCGAATGTTCCGTGCCAGCATGAACGCGATGAACCGGTCGGACAGGCCATGCTGCTCATGAAGCACCTTGCGCATTTGACTCTTATCAATGACGAGCACAGCACTGGGCATAATCGCGGTAGCCGTCCCCATGCGAATGGACTGACCTGCCAGGCAGCCTTCACCAAAGAAGTCGCCCGGTCCCAGAATAGCGACGACCGCCTCTTTGCCGAGCTCGTTAACGACGGTGAGCTTCACACCGCCTCCTTGTAGGTACATTACGTTCTTAGCCGCATCACCTTGAGAGTAGATGACTTCTGTGCGTTTGAACTTCTTAACTTTTCTCGCCACCCCGGCCGAATCGAGAAAAGCTTGGGCCTCGAAAACAGGCACCTTTACATCTTTGGGCGTTTTCATGAATCCTCAAAGGCAATTTAATTGCACAAGGGATTATTGTCTGTAGGGTATCAAACAGTTTCGGCAGGCTATTTCAATCCAATCTCGCGATTATACTGTTGGATAACTCCGTAACACTCGCAGGCGCATTCTTCGAGTTTCGCGCGGCTCAGAATCTGCACGGCGCCACGCGTGCACTCGATAGTCCGCCTGTCCTGCAAAATGCCCGCTGCTAAGCTTACGGTGGGTCGGTCCGTCCCTAGCATCGTCGCCAGGAAATCATGGGTGATGGCGAGTGTCGGGGAATCCACTCTGTCCTGAGTGATGAGTAGCCAGCGCGCGAGGCGCTGTTCAATATTGTGGAGCCGATTACACGCGGCTGTTTGCGCGAATTGCATCCCCTGAACTACCGCATAGCGGGTCAGAAGCCGTTGAAGATCCGGAGCTGACTGCAAGACGCTTTGCAATGCCCCAATTCTGATTCTGAACCCTTCTCCGGCGATTTGTACGACCTCGCGCACTTGGTTCGTGTTTATGCCAACCGCCGCCTGTATCCCCGCAAACCCTTCCCTGCCAACCTCTCCTACTTCTACGGTCTTCCCATCCTCAGTCGCAATTACAAGAGACACCATACCTGTGTTCGGAAAATGCACAAACTCCAGAGGTTGGCCCGGTTCGTAGAGACTGAGGTGGTGAGGCATGCTGAGAAATTCTAGATGAGGGCGAATCAGGGCGTACTCCCTATCCGGAATTGACAAGAGGACCTTGTTGGCCACTCGGTTCCCCTCAGCAGTTGTTCGTTCGTTCGACTGCATCATTTGAAAGTCTCTCCTTACGGCGGGTTAGCGGCCGGTATATGGGAGTAGCAGGCGCGGAGTGCCGCAAATAATGGCCTACCTCTTTGAGAGCTCGCCCTCGAAATGGCTTTCAACATCTTCATGACTCAGTGGGTTTCTAGCTTTAACTAATACGACCGAATAGACTACCTCGTTCCCTCCGATCTGCGCGGTGATAAATGCGCCATTTTCCCGCAGTTCTTGGTAGGTGAATTTCACCGTCCTGCCGTCTTCAAGTTTCTTGACCCACTCTTCATCTCGCATGTTCGTAGCGTGAACGGTCGAGTGTATCGACATCACCTTGTTGCAATCAGATGGACGGGACGACGAGATGACTGATACTGCCCGACCCGCCCAGCGCCCAGCCAGTATCGCTCTTTCTCCCCGTCCCTCGGGCACCTTACAGATTGTCGAAAGTGCGCGCTGTTCGCTTTTGTACAGCCTTGAGGAAATCTTCTTGGTAACTTTCGATATCCCCTGACGTGAGAAACACGATCTGACATTTCCCGATAAGGCGGAGAAACTTGATTTCGATCGCGAGGTTGTTCTTTTCTCCAGACAGGACGGAAAGACGCGCATTCGCTGCGCGATCAGTAGGGAGTACTTGGATGATGACTTCGGAGCTGACAACCGCGAAAAGGTCGAAGTGTTCCGGGAAAACCGCAAGGTCATCGAGGAAGCCGCCCGGCAGAAGTACCTTGCCGGCGACACGGAGACAGACGGCTCCATCCTCTATTAAAGCAAGAGGCCGATGTTTTAATAGAAACAGCGCTTATTAAAGGGAGCTTGAATACGTCCGTGCCCAACGAGAAAAGCTCAAGGCTAGGCGCTGCATGACGGGAATCGGACGCAAACATCGCCTTTACTCAGTAATGTGTTCAATGCTGACGCCTGCTTGCACCAAGAGGTTATAGAGCGGCCCTAAAATCTCACTGGATTCTACGGCGGGAGATTAGCCGAAAGTCGCGCGAGGCAATTTTGAAAGCCGAGCCTCCATAGCAGCTTCGAACTGCAGATTCTGAACATCTCGCCCGATTGTGGCGACAGCCACCGTTGCTCCGCTCAGCTTATAGCGGACGGCGCAACTTTTCGCATCTAAACTGCCGTCGATCTCCACGGCATCCCACTTCTCGGCGTGCCCGGCGTATTTAAGAGCGACGTCAAACTGCTGCGTCCAAAAGAAGGGAACTGCGTCGAAAGGCTCACGGTAGCCGAGAATATTCCTGGCCGCGACCTGACCCTGGCGCTCGGCGACCACCCAGTGCTCGACGCGGATCTGGTGGCCGGAGTGTGGGTCGGGCCAACGCGCAATGTCACCTGCTGCGAAGGTTCCGGGAGTGCTTGTTTCGAGGTACTGGTTGACAACGACCCCCGCGTCGACTTTCAAACCGGCATTTTCGGCAAGCGTAACTGAGGGTCGTACCCCTACACCCAAGAGAAGGAAATCAGCTTGCAGATTCGTGCCGTCATTTAATGTCACCTGATTGCCTTCCATGCTTGTCACAGTTCTTTCTAGGTGAAAAATGACTCCATGAGATTCGTGCAGCGCGCGGAAGAACCGGCCTACCTCCGCACCGAGAGTCCGCTCGAACGGCTGACTTGCGGGGGCGACAATATGCACATCCAGGCCTCTCGATCGAAGTGAAGCGGCAACCTCTAAACCGATAAAGCTCGCGCCTACGACAACAACCTGCCTAGCGGTTTCGGCTCTCTTAAAAATTGCGCGGGCATCCGACCAAGTGCGCAAGTAAAAAAGGTCGGATTTACGTGCGCCGGGAATCGCGAGCCTATTCACTTCCGCGCCAGTGGCTAGAAGGAGCGCACCAAAGGAATGGGTCCTGCCATCCGCCAGTTGAATTTGCTTTTGGCGCAGGTCGAGGGATACTACTCGCGAATTGAGGACGACATCGATTTTCTGTTCTCTATAGAAGTCCGGAACTCGCAGATTCATCCACTCGTCGGGTATGGGTCCTTGCAGATAATCTTTGGATAGGTTGGGCCGGTCATATGGAGCGGAGTCGTCGGCGCTAATCATCGTTACAGGTCCGTCATAGCCTTTTCGTCGCAGCATATCCGCCGCTGCAAGCCCGGCCGCACCTCCACCCACAATCACAACCGATGACGGCGAGTCGGGCGGTTTTTCCGTATTCGTTTTGGGGTGCTCCGCAATAGCGGGAAGCTTTTCGCGTACAAAGACTCTGTCACCAACTCGCTCCACCCTCCAGCGAGGGATTGCATCAAAGGCGGGAGCGCACAGTGCCTTGCCCGTTCGAAGACTGAAGCAGGCATGGTGTAGGGGGCAGTGCAGCTCATCGCCAACCATCAACCCTTCTGCAAGGGGACCGTGATAATGCGTGCAGGTAGCTCCGACTGCAAAGAATTCGTCTGTGCGGCGAACCAGAATTACGTCCTCGTCGCCGACTCTTCCTTGGATCATTCCGCCATTCTCTAAGTCGTTTAGCGGAAATCCCTTTGTGAAATCAGGATTATCTGTGTTTCCCATAACAACTTACCTCCCAGTGGGAGTTGCCCGCACGATCCGACGACCTTCCCAGAAAAGAGGACGCTCGTCAAGGAGCTCTACAATCCGCTCCAGGGCTCTAGTGAATCGTTCGAGTCGGGGCCGAGAGCCGCCACGCCAATGGATGTTTTCCAGGCAGTTGCTCCACTACGCACCTTCGAAGCAATTTGCAGCGCCAGGTGCATGCGACGACGTTTCCAACCGCAATCGAGCCATTGTCATCTGGGAGCCCGCAAACAATCACTCTTGCTGCTTTGCATCGAACCGGATCCAGTGCCGTTCGATGTCTTCTAAGGACTTGCCCTTGGTTTCGGGGACAAAAACAAAGCAGAACCCGAATGCGAGTACACAGAAGGCAGCAAAAATCCAGAACGTAATGGCGGGTCCGACACCGTGGATGACGGAAAGGAATGTGCTCGCCACCAGCCAATTTGCCCCCCATACGGTAAGGATGGCCAGTGACATAGCCTTGCCGCGAATCCTTGTTGGGTAGATCTCGGAAATCAGCAGCCACACGATGGGGCCTAGGCCGATACCAAAGAAAATGATGTAGGCGATCACGGCGTAAAACACGCCAGAGCCGGTGGTATGCCGATGGAACGCGAATCCGACTGCCATGAGTGCCACCGCCATTCCGGCGGTTCCGAAAAGAAGCAAAAAGCGGCGCCCGAGGCGATCCACCAGAAGAACGGATACCACCGTGATCAGAACATTCACCACACCGATGATTCCGGCCGCGAAGATCGCCGCCTTCGCCGAGGGATAACCAGACATCCTGAGTATCTCCGGCGAATAATAGATGATCGTGTTGATCCCCGTGATTTGCTGAAAAACGGCCAGGCCAATACCCACGAACACTGCAACGCGAAAGCCCGGCTGAAGCAATAACCCGAACCCTTCCTGCTCTTCCGTGAGAAGACGTTCTACGTCCTCAAGTTCGACCGCTGCCTCCTCACCACGGCCTAACCGGCGGAAACCAGTCAGAGCGCGGTCGCGAAAACCGGCCTGTGCCAACCAACGGGGGCTTTCTGGTAGAAATATCATGCCAAGAATAAGCACCAGCGCGGGGAGTACTGCGGTCAGAAACATCCAACGCCAGTTCTGCGAGGCGGCCAGTTCGTAATCGACGAAGTAAGCGACACAGATGCCAATTGTGATTGCCAATTGGTTTAGAGAAACCAGCGCTCCGCGTATTCTGGCGGGCGACATCTCCGCCAAATAAAGCGGTGTTACCAGGGATGCGACCCCAATGCACGCACCAACGAAGAAACGTGCTATCGAAAACGAGACCAAACCCGTGGCGAGACCGCTGAGCATGGCAAACCCACCGAAACCCACGCCGGTTCCCAAAAGAGTGGCACGACGGCCCCAGTGGTCCGCACAATAGCCTGCCACTCCTGCTCCGACGAGTGCGCCGGCAAGCGCGATACCCACGGCAAACTCCAACTGGACATCTGTGAGATGGAAGTCCGTTCGGAGGAAAAGCATGGCGCCAGAAATCACACTGGTGTCATAGCCGAACAGTAGCCCGCCCAACGCGGCAATGGCGGCGGTCAGTAACACCATCATACGGGTCGAGCCCGTGGGGGCGGCGGCGTTGGAGCTAGGAACCAAGGCGCGCTGCTTCATGCGGATTGATCCTTCTGCAGAATCACATTCAACAAGCACGCGGAACTTTAAAGAGAGCAACGTGCGTTACCACATATCCGACTGCTTCCTGGCGCCAGTGCACGGGATGAAGTCCGGCCAAACGTCCGACATCCTCGCTGGTTCCGAGACCCACTGCACTGCTTCGGGATTCCTCTCGAACTGGGTGTAGATGGGCACACCTTTTTTCAAGGAGAGCTTCTGATAATTGTCAGGCGGCCCAATAATGAATTCTCGCGAAACATACCTAGGGTTCCGCCGCCATTCGAACTGGCCGCAGTCGTTCAGCAGAGCGTACCAGGCAAGTCCTCGGTGTGCCCGAACTTCGCCGTACTCAAAACCGTAATCGCGATCGCACCACGCACCAAACGTGAGAGGCGCTTCTTGCGAAGCGCTGAGCGTGGCATGCGCCCACCCTGGTGGAACCACAACGACATCTCCGGGCTCGGCGGTAACAGCGAAGCAGCGGCCAGGATCGTCTGCGGCAAACTCCTGCATGTAAACAACCGCCCGGCCGGCCCAGATTTCGTAGATTTCCGGTGGCGACCATCCGCTGTGCGCAGCCACACTATGAACGTGGCCTTGGCTGCGCACTGGTTCTTTTCCAAGACGACCTGCGGCGTACGTGACTAACCCGTAGAGAAGCATCCTCTTCTTAAGCTCCTCGCGATGCTCTGATTTTCCCACATCCATCGCGATTGCGTAGACCGGATCAGGCCCAGTGCAACCGGGCTCGCGCAGACTCGGTCGAATGGCGTCCAGCATTCGGTACTCGACCGGAGGACCAAAAATTTCCGGCCCGAAGCTGAACCCCAAGGGACGCGGGTTAACGCGGATGTTCAACCCGGGGTCAAAAATCATGGATTTGTCCTGACGTAAGCTTTGATCGTGGCACAACGGCCTGGCGAGGTTGGACGAATCGTGTAAGGCCCTACGGCAGCCGGGACAATAAAGGTCTCCGCATAATGCACCACGAAGGGCGCGAAGCGTTCCTCTGGGCTCTCCACCACTACTTCAGCGCCCTCCACCAGATTCAGAACGTTGACACCACCCTGGGTATGATGGGAAACCTTCCTCGTGAACCAGTGACGTCGAGTTTCGATGAATTCGCGTTCGTGAAGCCCCGTGCGCTCTTCACACCAGCCGTCGCCTTCGGAAATTCTTTCAATTCGATTCACTAAGTTCTGGCGAACCCAGTCTGTGTCCCGATCCCACTGAATATTTCGGCGGCCGTGCTCAAGATGGATCGGCCTTGGCCTACCCTCCAGATCCAAGCGGTCCCAGTCCCAAAGTTTGAAAGTGAAAATGTAGGGAGTGGCGCTGATTTCCAAAACCATGCAGTTCTTTCCGGAGCAATGGACGGTCCCGGCAGGGATCAGGAAGTGATCGTGCTTCTTAGCGGGCCACCAATTCACAAAGCGCTTCGCTGGAAATGGGCAATTCCCTCGCTGTGCGCAATCGAGGGCTCGTACCATCTCCTCAGCGCTCACTCCCTCGCGCAGCCCCAAAAAAACTCCGGCATCTTCCTTAGCGTCCAGCAGGTAGTAGCTCTCGTCCTGCGTATAATTCATGCCAAATTGATCCTGGATGTACTCCGTCAACGGATGAACCTGCAGCGATAAGTTGCCGCCTTCAATCGTGTCCAAAAAATCGAAACGGATCGGAAATTCCGTTCCAAAGCGTCCGTGGACCGCGTCACCCAGTAGGCGACGAGGCTCGAGGAACACCAGATCCACGGCAGGAATTTCGATCGACGTCGCTCCGAAACCCAGTCGCAGACTGTTCTCTTCCGGGACACAATCGAAACACCAGGCATAGTTGGGTGCTTCCGCCGGAAGATCGCATACGCGTCGCATCCATTCGCCACCCCAGGGACCTGGATCAAAAAACGGTACGACACGAAAGGGACGCGTAGCGACGCCACCGAGGGCTTTACGAACCACATCTCCGCTAACCAACTTCGGTTCGAGCGGGTTGTGAGTATCCAGCAGAAAATCAATCGTCGGGAAAAGTTCTTTCTTGAGACGGTCCGCGGCGCGCCAGTCTGCAAAAAAGGCGCGTTTGTATTTCAGGGAAGCCCGCTCGTGGCGGTTGTCGGCGCCTAAGTTGGATATTTCGTTTCGCCTTTGACGCTGTTGGATCTCCCAACGCGCCAGGTCCGCGTAAACCAGAACATCAACTCGCGCGCCCAACAGCGCGGCCCCCGTGCCGAGCACGAGTACGCGGCCTTGAGCCTTATTGATTTGGTTGCGGGCACGCGCCAGTTTATCGGAGTCCAGAAAATCCTCGATCCGCAGACCGTTCATGCGGCCGAAAACAGGGTCGTCGGTCAAAAACGGTGCCAAAATTTCCTCGATGTCTGCTGAAGATTTCAGGACGTCGCTGGCGCGGAAAACCTGAGAAGGCTGAAAAGCTATCGAGATGGAGCGTTCCAACTCGTCAGTATGTACACCTGGATAGCATTCGACACAAACGATTCTGGGTCTTCGCTCCAGTAGACGCTCGAGGACGACCGACCACCCGACTGCGCATTCGCTTGGGGAAGCGCTAATGGGAATCGTGGCCAGTTTGTCGTAAGTAGACTGTAGACTCATGGATCGGCTAGACCCTTAAGGAGTGGAACCGCACCTAGGAGCGCCGCGTTGTTTCCGAGCTCAGCCCCCGCGACTCGGACTTTTCCCCACGGGGTCCAAGCATGTTGCTCGACGTAGGTTTGCAGAAATGGAAGAATGTGCGTGGCACTTTTCATGACCCCCCCGCCGACGATGACCAGTTCGGGGTCATAAGCATGAATCAGTCCTACGATGTTCGCGCCCCATACTCGGAGGCAGCGATCCGCTACATCCTGCGCCACGCGATCGCCTTGAACTAAATGACAAAATAGTGTCTCAAATGTAATTGGAGATTCCGCGGCGAGAGGACTGGACGAATAGCGAGGATGGCTACGGCACACGTCTGGCAGGGAAACACTAGACGCTTCGGCTTCGGCACATCCGACAGCCCCGCAACTACAGGTGCGACCTTCAAAGTCGACTGGCAGATGCCCGCCTAAGCAACCGGCTTGAGAATGTTTCCCACGCAACAGCCGGCCTTGAGACATTGCGGCACCCCCGACACCGGTACCCAAAGTGATCATGACTACGTCATCGCACTCCTGTGCTGCCCCGGCGTACCATTCGCCGAGAAGGGCGAGGCGGGCATCGTTCTCCATCCTTAAGGGAAGATCCAGTTCTTTGCGACACCACGCGACTAGGTCCAGGCCGGGTGCATCATCGAATTTAGCGTTGGTTGAAAGAATACGATTATGCGAGTGATCCACAAGACCACAGAAACTGAAGACCACACCCGTCAGAGTAGGGCTGCAAATCTCGCCCCGAATTCCTTTTAAGGTTTCAGTCAAGCTGGGCAATAACGACTTAAGACTGTTTGTCCGGTCCGCTGGCACTGTTCTTGAAGCAAGAACGTGTTTATCTTCGATGAGAGCACAGGTGGCATGGCTTCCTCCCAAGTCAACAGCAAGCGCCCTCACCGCTCCTCCACGAGGATGGGAGACCCTCCGATGTTTCGCAGACGTGCGCGGAAGCCGTCACGGGCAATCACGTCATATTCATGGCCGGCATCGCTCGGCCAACAAGCTAGGACCGTCAGCAAGGAATTGCCGGTATTAGCGATACGATGAGCGGTGTAAGCGGGTACGTAATGCAGCGTCCCCGTGCTCATTGGCTCGAAAACTGTTTTGCGACTTTCATCCATCAAGATCAACGCGCCGCTGCCCGCGACGGTCAGATAAAACTCGCCACGCGATCGTTTGGCGTGGTGATGACCTTTCGTCATGAAGTATTCGTCCCCGACCATTCCTGGATTGAGAAATGTGGTTCCCCAAAACAACCCACCTTCGTTGCCCTCGTCCACCGGGTGGAAAGCCTCTACTTGATAGACGACCATTTTTTGATCTAGCAATCCACGAGATTCCTCATCGCGATAAACGCCTTTCATGTCCGCGATCGTGCGCGATAGACACTGAATTCCGCGACCCAGAAGTTCACCAGAACTGAGATTTACCTTCATTTGTGCGGTCGGCGCAGGCACAAGTCGTTTCCTTACGAAGTGCTTTCGCGTCCTAGTTTAGGACCGGCGAACAAGCCGGTCAAATGCTCTGCGTAGCTCGCGCAGGTTCGCTATTTTCCTATTTGACCGTCGCTGGATTTGCTCGTCGCCTCCAGGGAAACAATAGAGGGTGGGGTTATACGCGCAGTGGAAGTCGAAGCGCCGGAGGCTGGGGTTTGCAGGCCCGGCTGGCAACGAGGAGGCGCTTATCAAGGCCGCCCGCCTTTCTCCTTCGGCGCAGGAACTGGCGCGCAATTCGTCTCAACTGGTACCCTGTGGAGAACTACCGAGGGGAGAGGCTCGCCGACACTTCAATCGATCTGGCTGCTTCGGCGATCAGATTGGCGAGGTCGGCCTTTGGGATGGGACACCATAGGGTGTGAACGGTCGCACCCATGCTCGTCGCCATAAATTCCTCGGCTTGCGGCGGGATCATCTGGTCTTTGTCGAGACCATATACCGCGACGGAACCTGCGCGAGCAGCGCGATGCTTCTGCCTGCAATGGGGTCGAAGATCACGCAAGCTCCTTTGTTACCGGTGATTTCCTTTAGCGGTGAGCCGTATCCTACTCGGCCGTTCCGTTCATTCCGGAGTATAGGTACTCGAAGCCATTGCGGGCAGGGAAAATGGGCGTAAACTGGTGCTGTCCTTGCAGGTCAAAGAGTGAGACCAGTCAACTGTGTTCTCGCGCGAGGGTCGAATGAAACCAGAGCGTCGCGGGTTATTTCTAGTGGTTACAGTACTGATTCTATCGGCGGTGCTGGGTGGGATTTACGGCCCAAACGTGCGCGCCACGCAATCCTCGTTTGATGACCTTCAGAGTTCGGTCCAAAGCTTTGCGCGGGTGCTCGACGTGGTGCAGGAAAATTACGCCGAGTCCGTGAACGTTGACAAGATCGTATATCAGGGCGCGCTCCCCGGAATGCTCCGCATGCTCGACCCGCACTCAAGTTTCTTCGATGCGGGTCAATGGGCGCTAAATCAGGAGGATCGCCGGGGCAAGTATTACGGCGTGGGCATGACAGTTATGTCGCGGGGAGACCGCACCACTGTCGGGTCTCCCTATGTGAGTAGTCCGGCATTCAATGCCGGAATCCGGCCGGGCGATCTGGTCCTGGCAATCGACGGAAGACCAGTTAAGGACATGACCTCGCTCGAAGTCGCGGACCTATTAAGAGGTGCCAAGGGCACGGTGGTGAAAGTTACTCTCTCTCGCGAGGGTTACGGCGATCCGCTCATTTTTGCTTTGACCCGTGCTGAAATCCCGCACCACGCCGTGGATCTGGCCTTCGACATCAAACCAGGGGTCGGCTACATAAAGCTTTCGGGATTTAACGAAAGCACTGACCGCGAGCTTAGCGACGCGATGAAGCAGCTCGATGCTCCTTCCCTTGACGGGTTGGTTTTGGACATGCGCGGCAATCCCGGTGGACTGCTCAATGAGGCCATCGCAGTTGCCGATATGCTTCTCGACAAGAACCAATTGATCGTGTCCAGTCGAGGACGCGCTTCCGCAGAGCGGCGCTACTACGCCATCCGCGGAAATCGGGGCGACAATATGCCGCTGGTCCTCCTGGTCAACAACAATTCCGCCTCTGCTACGGAGATCGTCACCGGCGCGGTACAAGACCACGACCGCGGTGTTGTCGTTGGGGTGACCACGTTCGGCAAGGGTCTGGTGCAAGTTCTTCAGCCCCTGAGCGAAGACACCGGCTTGGCGTTGACGATCGCGCGCTATTACACGCCGAGCGGACGGTTAATTCAACGCGACTACAAATCGGTTTCACTGTATGCGTACCACTATGAACGCAAGGTTCCAGACCATCCGACCGAAATCAGACAGACCGACAGTGGCAGAAAGGTGACCGGCGGAGGCGGAATTCACCCCGATATTATCGTTCCGGAGGCGACCCTTAATCACTTTCAAAAGGCGTTGCTCGGTGCAGAGGTATTTTTTCCGACAGAGAACAGTGTAGGAGAATTCACGCGGCACTATCTCGGGACCCGTCCCCTCATCACCAAGGATTTTGAAGTCGACGATCGCGTGATGACAGAGTTCCAGCAATTCCTCACCACCCACAAGATTCACTGCACACAGGCGGATTGGGCCGAAAATCGGGATTGGGTGAAACGCAAGATTAAGCAAGAGGTTTTTCTGTCCACTTTTGGCCAGCAGGAAAGCTTAAAGGTTCAGCTCGAGGCTGATCCACAGGTATTGGCATCCGTTGAGGCGATTCCGCAAGCGCGTGCGCTGTATGAGAACGCTCGCAAAATCATGGCGGAACGCAACGGCACGACAACCTATCGGCCATAGGTTTCGATAGACACGCATGACTCGACCAGCTGATCAGTTGCTGGTGCCGCTTTCCTCCAACGAGTTGCGTTCCCGGGTGAACGGGTAGCGCACGGTGAAGGCAGAACCTGTACCCTGGGTACTCTGGCACTCGATGAAACCATCGAGCGCAGGAGTAGTGGCTTCGCGAGAGCGGCAAATACATTGTGTATTCGACCCTTAACAATCAGTGTTTCTAGAATCTAGTAAAATCTGCAAGCGGCGGCAGGGAAATGCCTGCTCAAAGCAGGCGGACAGATTGGCGATTACGACGAAGAACGATGCGTCAGCCTGATCGACGCGCTGCGTGCTGCGAGGAGTTACGCGAAAACAGGCGGAATCGCCCTAGGGCTTATTGGGGGAGAAACAGGGCTGAGGAAATGTGACGGCTTGAGTGGAGAGCTGCGCTAGCAAATCGTCAAAAAGCAATTCCTGGAAGAAATCCAGTCCGCGTCCTGGTCTCCGGAACATCGCAGCACCCCACCCGCATCCGTCACTCCTTAGCACTCACGCTCGGACTTATGCCCTTCGCATGATGTCGACGATCTCTTGTGCTGATTGCACGCACCTTGGCCGGCCCATGGAGTCGACTAACTCCTTTGGAAGATCGACCACGACTGATTCGCTGGCGACGAGCGGCGTCGGAACGCCGGGGAAATAAAGGATGACCGATCCCATCCTTAGAACAGAGAGAATTGCGACGAAAAGACATATGTCGCCACATGGCCTGTAGATACAGATCGAATGAAGCCGCGTGGGATCGCCCTCAGCAGACGTCACTCCGACCGTACACATGTCGGTGGAATCGTAGCGGACGCGCCAGTTGTTCGGTTCGGACTCGTTTTCCACCACGGGAAACAAAGCACGAACGGCTGATCTCGGTATCCCGGCAGGGCGTCCGCTGGCGAAACACTGCAAATAAAGTTCAAACCCCATGGAACTCACTCCCACAACGGTCTGGTCACCCAGGCATCAACTGCCGCACCAGTTCTGGAGAAGAGATCTTCCAGTCGTCCGCTAGGACATATGCCTTACGCAAAATCTTCTCGGTCCGGTGATCCAATTCGATCGGACCAACGGCCAGATCCAGAGATACTGCCTCCAGAATTCCGTGGGGAATCCTTAGCCAACGGACTTCCGACTCAGTTACGAGCGCGGCGCCTCCCCAACTGAGAGCGATGCGGTAGGTTCCCAACTGCCCACGTACTTCCACCCACGCCTTCTGGAGCTTGCAGCGGTCACAGATGGGCATGTTCGGGAGCACTCTTGAGAGCATCTCGGACCGTAGAGCGATGATGGCGGAGAGCTCCTGAACATCGAACCTCTCGGTAAAGATTCCCGTGCCTCGGTCACCCTGATCCGACCAGCTCTGGTCGTCTGCAACGGCACAGACGCTGGTGAACAGGTCGATATCGCGCATCACCTCCGAATACAAAATTGCAGGTACTTCATCGATTGGCACCTCGCGGCGGTCGCGATAGAAGCGCACCTGATCAGAACCAACGAATAGGTTGATTCCGGCTCCGGATTGCTCTCCCAGGGCCGATTCGCGCAGGGAACCGTCCCGATCGGATGGCAGATCGACATAGAACTCAGCATGCATGTTCCATGAACCAAACTTCTTGGTGGGCACATTGGAGCCATCGAAGCCTGCGCCCATCAGTCTGTAGTCCCAACCTCGAGCGCGACACAGACTGGCGAACTGATGCTGGCGCATCACAATTCCAGCGAAGCGATTCGAGTACATGTTGGTCCGACACTTGTCATCCGTGATCTGATAAAACTCGCGAAAAGCTTGTCGAAATGGTTGACGAATGTTGGCCGCAAAGATTCGCTCCCGCCAGCCCTGAACTTCCACGGTCTCGGAAGCAAGTGGGTGCCACAGTCTCACTTTCTCAGCCATACCCAGATCGACTGGATCTCCGGAAGCGCCGGTGATTTCGCCGTTTGACCAAATCCCGGACTTCTCTGAACCCTGGTTATCGCTGAAAACCCAAATCAGTCTGCGGCCCAAGAAGGCGAGCAACGGATGCTCGACGAAATGTTGCCGCCAATGGTTCATCGACATGCTTCTGGGACGGATGAACGATGATTCCAGTCGAGTCCGCTGTGCAATATAAGCCTGTTCCAGTTCTTTCACCGACGACGAGACCGAGCGCACTTCCTTGGGGTACGCCTTCTTAAGATTGAACGGAGCGGACTTCACGAGCTTTCCGTCTGCATTGTGCCAAACCACGGCAGCGCGCCCGTCCTCACCCAAACGCACCGTTGCTTTCGCGTCCCCAATAGAGAAGTCGATGACACCCTGCGTGGTAAGCCCGTGACGACCCACGGAAATATCCTCGAGCTCATGCACTGTCAGCCCATTCCGCTCCGCCGCCTGCCGCAAGGATTTTTCAATCAGGCGGCGGGCCACGGTGTACTTCACTCTTGCCCGCAGACGTGTAAGTTGTGAAATTGCCTCGGCACATTCCATCACACCCAACGCTTGCACGCAGGCAAAGCCTACCTTTTGCGAAACGGCGCCCAACAGCGGAACCTTCCGCAGGCAAGCAATGCCGAATTGTGCGATGGCGAGCGCACTCTCGCGCGTGCTGCTCATTCCGAGGCACCAAACAACTCCCTTTTGATAGGCCGAATCTTCAATGGGAGCCCGCGCCTCGGGTGGCTGTCCCGGTGTCGGGCCGAGTGCCAACCATCGGAGCAACGCAGTGAATACCTCTGCCTTCCCCAGGGCCGCGATCAACTCGAGCGCCGTCTTGTTCCACTTCGCACCCGGCACCGTCTGCTCGAGAGAGCGGCAATGCTCTAGCAAGCCCTCCCAGGCCGCGCGCGTAATCTCGTCTTTGGTTTTGATGTCATCGAAAACAGTCTGCGACCAAGGGCCGCGTCCTTGATCGACCTGCTTCTCATCCTCCACGCCCGCCAATTCTGTGATTCGGTTTCTGATTTTCTCGGTACTTTTGTCAGTCTTCCCGGTTGGGCTCGGCGCAAAGTACAAGGCGAGTCTTCGCAACTCATCGCGCAGCTCATGCGTGATTTGGTCTGGCGTCAGCAAGGAGAGAAGGTGCGGAAACGGGTAATAAATGCGTGCCATCGATGACATTTGCTGGCGATACTCTCGGAGCAGCCGATAAACAAGTTCCGCTGGCAACGGCTGTGGAACCTCGGTCATCGCTTGTTGGATCGCATCGAGCAGTGTGTGGACGACTCGGAAATTTTTAGGAATTCGAGCCTGAGCACTTAACCACTCGAAGGACTGATTCAGGAAGGCCAACAAGACTTGAGGTTCGGCGCGGCTGAGTTCTGAAAGTCCTGGATTCTTCGCTTTCCATGCAACTGTCTGGTTCAGCATTTCTTCCACGCTGTTGAAAGAAAAAGGCCGCCCTTCGCTCGACGCAGTAATCGTTTCGTAGATCGCAAGGGCTTTCTTTTGCGCTTCGGTCATGGTTTTGATCGACTGTGAAATTCACCAAGTATTCGCGCACGGCGCAATCAACTTCAGTGGCCGCAGGTAAGCTTTAGGGAAGTCCCACGGCCTTCAACCGACAGCCATTTCCCCATCCCCGCTGAAGGACCTCGAAATTATTGCCATTTCTTCAAGGTCATCCTGGGTCGGTTACAGCACCGACCTAGAATGAACAAATTCGTGTTTCAATTCTTATTTTGGCTCAAGTTCTGCGATTCTAGACCGTCACTCGTTTGCATGTCGCGAAGTGCTAAAGAGAGAAGACCGTTGGGCACGAGGTAAAATAGTGCCTGACAGCCGTGCTTTCATTCCGGAGGACTCTGGTGGGCTACGACCTGCAGAATTACGAGGCGGAAGGACCGTGTATCGTTGGCGGACGTTGAAAGGACCTGAGCTCTCGATCTCGAATGAGTTAAATTTCTCGATTAGCAGTGTTGTTGCCCCGCAAATTGGCGCGGCCGCATAGTATGGCTTCAGGGATTCCTCATCTACATTTTACGGGGCTGACCTGCCCCCAATTGCGGCGCAGCCGGTTTTTAGCCCGGAAGATAACCGTTTTGACCGCGGGGAGGCGGCGATTGAGTGTGCGGGCAATCTCGGAATAACTCATCCTCTCGTAGTAGCGGAGCATCAACGGAACCTTGTAATAATCCGGCAGGCGATTCAGCTGTTCCCTCACCTGGCGATTTGCTTCCTTGCGCAGAACTTGAGAGAGAGGAGAAGGAGTGGCAACGTCCGGGACGGCGCAAGGATCACTTCCAGCGATGATCGCAGACGCGTCGTGTTTCCGGCGCCGCAATTTGTCAATGCAATGCCGGCCTGCCACCCGACACACCCACGGCCGGAAGGGATGCTCCTCATCTTTTTTCTCGAGGACCGTGTGCAGTTTTAAGAAAACCTCTGCCGCGGCATCCTCCGCGTCTTCCGGCTGATGAAAGAACCGACGGCAGACCTGCAAGACCTGAGTATAGTGAGTGGTATAGATAAAGCTCAAAACCTCAGGGCAAGTTTGCAGGGCCTGATTGAGGGTCGTGCCGAGCCCTGGTTCTTCGAGGAAGATCGAGGTGGATCGAGTTGCCATAACCACTCCTTTCTTTCGAAATCGCGTAAGTAAGAACGTACAGCCCGGGTTGTGCCTTCTCATTTGAACCTGCTCGCACTGTGTTCTCAATTCGCCTTAGCAGTACAGCTTTCGAACGCAGCTTGCTCAACTCACTTGCATTCGCGAAGAAGCTTGACGTGCTTGGGTACCAGTGCATCAGCATCGATCGAGTGCGAAATTCAAAGCAGTCCGCCTCAAGGCATCTGTGACTTGCTGCTTAATTGTTCGAGTTGCTTTTTGGCCCATTCATCCTGGGGGTTCAGCCCGAGAATCTTCTGGTAATCCGCCTTGGCTTTATCCATTTCCTTGTTTGCCACGTGGGACATTGCCAGCAAGCTGTAGGCCCAACCCGAAGGCGGGGTGTTGACTTCGACGTTGAGCTCCATGATGGCCACGGCTTCCTTGGCTTTATCCTGTTTAAGCAAGCTCTCCGTCAAAATGTTCAACGACGTTTCTCCAAAGTCGTATTTGCCGCTCCCCAGGTCATTTTTCCTGAGGTCGCGATAGACAGCGATGGCCGCCTGAACATTCTCCTTATCGATCGTTTCTGCTAGAAGTGCATTCATGGTTTTCGGGATGCTGAGCTGGTGGTGACAGGTCACACACTCCACGCGGATCGGTGCGGTCCGCCCCATCTTGGCGATGTATTCCTGGTTGATGGCATCGACCATGTGCAACATGGCGCGTGCGGTTTTCTTAGTGTCTTTTTCATCGGAAGCAAAATCCATCTGATCGAGTTTGTTGCCCTCTTTTCCCGCATGGCAGAATTGGCAGCGGACGCCTAGACTAAAAGAAAATTCGCGCATGTTTCCGACGAGCTCCTGACGGGAAATCGTTTTCGGAAAGTATTGCAAATTAGTGAATTTGTCGGGCATTTGAGCCTCAGCTACGAGGGCCGCCAAGGACACCAACATCACTGTTTTTGCGGCCAAACCTCCTATGCGAAACCTGAAGCACACGGCTCGCCTCCACCTGCGCTTGCAACTCGACTGAATGCAGTGTGCAGAGGTTAGCGATTTGTCCAGCGATTGTGGTGGGGAGAAGTTCAATTTGTTGTCAGGAATCTGTCAGGGAGGTGTCCGAAAAATGCAAACTTTGACATCCCAGTCAACTGGCCCGTACTGCGGGTGTTATACTGCAACGCTGAATGGCGATTTCGTTGTCTTGGCACTCCCGAAGGACTCGGACAGCCCTTATTGTCCTTCTCTTGTTGGTCAGCCTTGCAACCGCAAGCTTGATCGTGCTACAGGCCCAATACGCGAATGCTTCGCAGCGGAGCACGGTTGAGAGCATCCTCCACGACTATTCCTCACTCGTTGCCGACGAAGTCATCCGCAGATCAACTGCGGAGATCGGTTATTACGGTTATTACCCGCTCGTGGGGACTGTGCTCCACGAAGTCCAGCCATCGGGAGAACTACCTGCAGCGATACAAGCAACGCTGCTCTCCGCACAAGATTCGCGCGTGAAGCGCGCCGCGGGCCTGGCGAAAAGCTACTTCGAGATGGATCTGCCCACGGGGCGGTTGAGGTTTCTCAATGAGGCGGCGCCCGACCAAGTGGCAGCCTGGCTGAGGGAGAATCTGGCGCGAGTCTTCGCGCAACACAGTGACACGGCATATCAAGTCTTGAACGCTCAAATCGGAGGTGCTCCGCGGACATTTGTGGCAGGCGCCACGCGAGGAGCGCGAGGTCACCAGATCGTTGCTGGCTTCGAAGTTGACCTTCCGAACCTGACGCAATGGTTTGGAACGGCTTTGAATCGTCAGCCCCTCCTGCCGCCGTCCCTGGGTCACGGACAAGTGACGAACGAATTCCTGCATGTGAGAATTCGCGACCATGGCGGAGTGGAACGTTTCCGGTTGGGCGATGCGTCACCACTCAAATTGACAGTCATAAAGCCTTTTGGTGATACGTACCAAGGAGTTTTCCTAGGTTTCACGGTCGAAGCCTCCATCGATCCGCAGATTTCTCGGCAAATTGTCATCGGGGGACTGCCGCGCTCCCGGCTGCCGTTTTTTCTAGGGCTCTTGACTTTGAATGCGGGTCTGATCGTGACGGCCATTCTGCAACTGCGCCGGGAAATGGCTCTGCAGCAACTGCGGGACGAGTTCGTTTCCAGCGTCTCACACGAGCTTCGGACACCCCTGACGCAGATTCGGATGTTTACCGAAACGCTGTTACTGGATCGCATCCGTTCCACTGAAGAGCAACGACGGTCGCTCGAAATCATCGACCGCGAGGCTCGCCGCCTTACTCAACTGGTCGAAAATATTCTGCAATTCTCCCGAATGGATAGAAAAATCGACTTACTCTCGAAGGTGAAGCGTGAACTCGCACCCCTGATTCAGGAAATCGTGGAGGACTTTGAATCCGTGATGAATGGCAGTGAAGCCCAGATTGAACTTCGCTTGTCCTTTGGCCTGGCGGCAAACGTGGACCCTGACGCTCTACGGCAAATCGTGATCAACCTTCTGGATAACGCCGTAAAGTATGGAAGAAAGAAACAGAAGGTCATCTTGGGACTTGAAGCTCGTGACGGTATGGCATGTCTCTTCGTAGATGACGAAGGGCCCGGCGTTCCTGTTGCCGATCGAAAGCGCATCTTTGAACGATTTCAAAGACTAGAGCGCGATCGGCAATCAGCAATTGCGGGCACAGGAATCGGTCTATCCGTCGTACACGATTTGGTGACCCGTCATGGCGGCCAGTGTTCAGTAACTACAGGAGACCGCGGCGGAGCAAAGTTTGTCGTGGAGTTGCCGTTTTTCAAAGGAGAGGAACGGGCCCGTACGGAGCAGCCGGAGGAATCGCCTTGATCCGAATCCTGCTAATTGAAGACAATCACGATCTGGCATTCGGCCTGCGAAACAACTTGGAGATCGAAGGCTACCAAGTCGAGACGGCTGAGGATGGAATGAGTGGCCTGAAGACCTTCGCGAAGATGAATCCTGACCTCGTGATTCTCGACCTGATGCTGCCGAAGATGGACGGTTTCCGCGTATTGCGATCTTTACGCCAAGACGGACACGCAAACCCAGTCCTTTTACTGACGGCGAAAGGAGAAGAGGCCGACAAGGTCAGAGGGCTGCGGATGGGGGCGGACGATTACGTGACGAAGCCGTTCGGACTTCTGGAGTTGCTGGCGCGGGTCGAGGCCCTGCTTCGCCGCACTCACGTCGGAGACACCGACAGGGGACATGTGCAGAAGGTACATCGTTTTGGCGTCATCGAAGTTGATCCCGCTTCGCGCACCGTACGCCGCGCATCGCAAACCGTCGAATTGGCTCCGAAGGAATTCGATTTGTTGCTTGCACTCTTGCGAGCGAGGGGAGCGGTGGTCTCCCGGCTGCAAGTGATGAGGGAAGTTTGGGGATACTCCGCCGCGATCGTCAGCAGGACCGTGGATACACATATCGCGGAGTTGCGCCGCAAACTCGAGGAGAACCCGTCCTCGCCCCGTCACATCATCACCGTGCGAAAGACCGGCTACCGGATTAAGTTCTGATAAAAAGTTCGGCTATTTTGCAGCGAAAATCCTCGCAGAGCCGACTTTAACTAAACATCAGATTCCGGCTTAAAGGTTTACTCGGTGGCCATGCGATTCGCGTCAGGAAGGGAAGTAAGCAAGCACCCCACGACCTGGCTAGCTGACAATCTGCTCAGTGCGCCTCGGGCCTGCCCAAACTGTGGAATTGAGAATGTCTCTTCCGTCGGCGCATCTGAGACCACCAAAAAAGAGCGCGTAGTGTCGCACAAGGCATTCTCCGATTACGAAGTCGCCTTCCGAATCACTGGTTGTGAACCAGGTATTGCGCGGGGCGCGTAGGATTGGGCAACGCCAGCTTGGCAGAACCGGGCGTCTGCCCCTGTGGGGATCTGTCTCCTGATGCTCGTGGACTGTTATCGGCTCGAATGACTCCTGTTAGTAGTGAGTGTTGTGATCTATACCTTGATCAACCGCTGTGTGTGATGTATCATGGTCTATACCATGGAGGTCTGCACAATGGCACGTACTGCCAAGCTCTTTCGCAACGGTCGCAGTCAGGCGATCCGTCTACCTTCTGAGTTCCGCTTCGAGGGTTCCGAGGTGTTCGTTCGCCGGGACCATTCGACCGGCGATGTCATCCTTTCGCGGCGTCCCGAGTCGTGGGATGACTTTTTCGAAATGATGAAGTCGGTCAGCGTGCCTCGCGACTTCTTGACCGATCGCGGTGACACTAAGCCGCAGAAGCGGAAGCTCTTCTGATGGCCGTCCGCTACTTGTTGGATACAAATACCGCCAGCTACGTTATCAAAGGAGACATTCCTCGTGTTCGCGAACGCTTGCTTAAGGTTCCCATGGCACAGCTCGCGGTCTCGGCCGTCACCGCGGCCGAGCTGTACTTTGGAGTGGCACGCAAGCCAGAAGCGGTGCGCCTCAAAATGGCCGTCGATGAGTTTCTTTTGCGCGTAGAGGCCCTGCCTTGGGATTCAAAAGCTGCTCGCTACTATGCCGACGTGCGTGCGACCCTCGAACGTTCGGGCGCGCCCATGGGTAACTTGGACATGATGATCGCCGGCCATGCGCTGGCCCTACAGGCTGTTTTGGTCACGAACGACCGCGCCTTCCGCAGGGTGGGAAGGCTGAAACTAGAGAATTGGACAAAGTAGGCAGTGAATAGTGAATAGTGGAAAGTGACCTTCGCGTGCGTTTGCCGTGATCGTCGATCGCTATCACCGCATTCCATTCGGCGTATGAATGGCCCTATCCCTTCCATTGGTGTCGACTTATAGAGCGTACACTAGCCTGTCAACGCTTAACCGTGCTGGGCTACAATCGGCAAGATGCTTCAGATCGGCGACTTTAAGCACCTTGTCGCGGATCGATTCCTGGTGCAGGCGAAGCCGCTCGATTTTGCCGCTAACCTCGCGGATCAGCTCGATGCGGCCGAATGCCGCAGCGTGCTTGCGGAACGCATTGTTGGCTGTGTCAGCGGGTGTGACCAATCTCTTCTGGCCGATCACGTGGGACGCCGCCTTGATTCAAACTCGGGAACTCGCGCTGCCCTCTCCCCGCCTGTGGCGGCGCGGCCAGTTTCATCTTGCCCATGCCAATCAATTCGCGCAAGCAAGCTCACCCATCACCGGAGGCTTAATCTGCCGCCCCGACGCCAACATGCTCGCAGTATCCGCCGCCCGGATATGGCCCCGGTAGACAAAATCGGAGGAACACGTCTGCACACCGCGATGCGGCCAATAAACTATGTACTTATTCGAAGTGGCTCCGTGGGTACGAGCCCCGCTGGCAATCCCCGATGCTACCCTAAACTTAATTGGGTTCTCTGCGGCCCATAAAATCTTCAGGTTCGATTTGCGTGTGGTGTCCAAATGTCTACAAACAGCTCAAGAAAGTTGCTCTCCTCAGTCTTTGGTCTACGCTTCCTCGCGTTGGCATTGGCGGTGGCACTGCCAGCTTTGGCCCAGGACGACCAAACACAATCCGTTGCGGATGCAGCGCGTATCGCGCGCGCCAACCATGCCCAACAAACGACGGCTACAAGCGCGCCCGAGCAACATCCTCCCTTCTCTCAGACCCAACTCATCGCCTGGCAGATCGCGGGGGTCTCCACACCGAACCTGTTGAATACGGTGAAGGCCAACGGCATCGCTTTTTCTCCCGACGACGCGCACCTGAACCCGCTGGAGATCGCGCAGCTCCCTGCCGATCTCCTCGCAGCCCTTCCCGGCGTCCCGGCGCATCCAGACGCCTCCGCCGCCGGCATTCCCCAATCCCTGATCGCCGCATCCCAAGCTTATAACTCCAAGGACTACTCCGCAGCCCGCCAAGCGCTCGAACCGCTGGCTCAACAAAATCCGAACGCCGATCTCTACGCCGCCCTGGGCAATCTGTTAATTCTGTGTCACGATCTCCCGGCCGCAAAAAGTGCCTTCGAGCGCGCCGTGCAATTGGAGCCCGCGTTCCTCTACGCCCACGTCCGTCTCGCAGGAATCTATTACGGCCTCCAAAATCCTGACCAGACCAGCGCTGAAGCCAAGAAAATCCTCAAGTTGCAGCCCGACAACGCCGAAGGCCGCCGCTATCTTTCGCTTTCCCTCAGCTTGAAGTTGCAAGGCACGAATGGCACCTCTGCCAGCAACGGCGTCGAGGACTTGTCCGACTTGTCGAACGGCGACGGCATCAGTCAGGAAGCCAAGGATCTCAACAACCAAGCAATTCAGTTGGAAGACCAGGGAGACTACAAGGGCGCCGAGGCGGCCTGGAATAGCGCGATTAAGCTGGATCCGAAGGTCGCCCTCTTTTACTACAGCATTGCCAATATGTACGTGAAATGGGGTGGCCATAACGTCTTGGCGTCCAATGCTTTTCGACAGGCTAAAGCTCTCGCGCCTCGTAATCTCGCCATTCGCCAAAATTACGGCCACTTTTTGTGCGAAGGCCACGCGTTCAATGACGCCATAACGGAATTCCGTGAAATTTTGAAGATGGATCCGGATTGGAATATCGCTCGGCCTTGCCTTTACACCTCACTGTACGCCGTCGGCCAAAAGAACGAAGCAGCGCATGTGCTAGTCGAATATCGCCACTGGAATCAAACGCACGGCGTACCGGATGACAGCGATCAGATTGAAGCTCACGAGCCGACCATCGATGGGAGCGGAAGGCCTAATCTCTAGCGAAGCATCTGGCAATAGGCGATTTCGCGCAACCGGGAAGCGAATCCAAAGGATTCGCAGTCGCATGGAGATGGCGTTCGGAAAGATGCACGTAGACGGTGGTCTCTCTCAGATCGCCATGGCCGAGCAGGATCTGAATGTGCGGAGATCCGCGTCCGCTTCGAGGAAATCTTCCTCTCAAAACTTTATGGCACACCCGGCACCCGGCAGGGCAGCCGCCCACGCACGATTTTTGAAGGTATCATCTACCTATTCTCCGCCGACCTGACCATGGCGCGTCGGCTGATTTTATCCGCTACTTGGAACGTCGGCCAAGAATAAAGTAGGCGAACTTCAATTCATCCTTTATCTTCAGGGTGCCTCCGGCTACAGAGGCAATCTTCAATTCAAAATCAGATTGATTGATAGCAAAGGACCCTTGTGCACGCAGAGTTTCTTCTCCGACCACGACTTGTGCTTCCAACCCGACACCTCGTGTAATACCGTGAAGCGCCAAGTCCCCCTTGACGTTCACTCGATACATGTTTTCAGCGGTCTTTAAGGCACTGACATTCGAGCTTCGATACTGTGCCTTCGGATACTGCATTTTCTCTAAGACCTCATCAAACATGACTCGCTCAATTTCGAGGCGCTCATTCATTCTGACTTCATCCATAATTTCAAGAGAACCGAGATTGACCGATAGTTCTACGAATGCGTCCTGCAGGCTGCCGGGAACAAACTCGATGCCCCCGACCATATCTCGAATCGCAAACTTTGGACTGTGGGCCACGACTGCTACCATTCCTGCCGCAAATGCTTGGACCGTAAACAAACTCGCTGCGGCATCAATCGAGAAATGAGCCAAGGTCGCTTTTGCTGTTGTCATCTACTCCTCCAATTTTCAATGGAACCGAGACCCAATTTGCGTGCGGCTAACGTCGAGTATGGGAGTAAAACTCTTAATCCGCGTCACTGTTTTAACAGCGCGTAACGTTAAAGGTACCGAACACTAGGCTTTCTTGGATAACCAGAAATATAGGCCACGAGTCTCAGAGAGAACCATGGTTGCCACTTAACCAACGTTCTGCTTTGCTGGTTTCGGAACTGACAGGCTTCGTCGCGAACAAGCGATGAAAATCGCTGGTAGAAAAAACCCTGTGGCAACACCCAGCAACCGAGGGGTGCGGAAGGTCAGAACAGATCCTGCTCAAACAAGTGGGCTGCGAAGAACGAAAACTCCGGCCGCTGGAGTGGTGTTTTTTCTTGACTTCTCCCTTTCGAGAACATCTCAGCACCGAAAACCGTAGCGCTATTGTGATGGAGGTCGAGGCGGCAGCGGGGGAGGACCCATATTCTTTGGGGGAGGAACTGACGGTGGCGTTCGCGGCGGCGGTGGCGCTGCCGTGGTATCACTGGCTTTCGGTCGGGAGAATTGAGGAGTTTCGCTGTTTGCGGATTCCAACTGAGCGGCAAAATCGGCCGGAAATCCTTCCATCGCTAAGCGGCGCTCGATTTCTTTCCCGTAAGGCGTGCCGCCCAGCTCAGCTCGCGTCATTTCGATCGAGGTCAAACTGTCGCGAGGCCCTAGGTACAGGAGCGCGTCTGCGACTTCTTTTAGCTTCACGGGAGGCGGGGGTGAGGCGGAAGCCGCTGAACTGGGTCCGGATCCAATCATCCACTGATACCCCTCCGCCCCTCCTCCAGAGAGCATCGACATCGCGGGCAGTTCGCCGACCCAGTTGCCGCCTAGCGAAACAATGACCGGCGTAGGCCAGGAATCGAAGCGGTGATCGAGGTCGTCATAGCCGCCTGGAGTATTTGTGCCGACGACAATCAAATAGGTTTTTGCGCCAGCCGCCTGTAACTCCTGCTCGATAGAAAACCTTCGGGGGACAGGAAGAACACGCACAAGATGGCCCCACCCCATGATGAGTAAGGCGCAATGGTGCTTGGCCAGCACCTCATCCTTTACGACCTGCGTGAACCACTGGTCCCGATTGGCCAAATACGGTGCAATATCACCCTTTTCGCTGACCTTCTCCCAGTCAATATAAGGATCGCCACAGAGGATGCGCATCTGGTGCTTGCCTCTGCGTTTCAGGTTCTCTCCGCGGACAGCCTCATACAGCGACGCAGTTACTGGCGAGGGCGGCCCAACCACGCCGACCGTGTTGAGCCATGCTTTCTGCACCTGCTCCAGCGGAACATGTTCGCCGCTTATATAGCGGTCGACCGATTTCTGGTATAGCGAGTTGCCCATTTCCATAACGATGTCGTCCACGCGGTCAGCAAACTCAGGAGTAGCCACAAGCGAGCGCAACCATGCATATTCCTGTTTGTTCCCGTGGAACTCTCCGAACATCACGATGTCGTGAGTCTCAAAAGCACCCACCACGGCGGCGTTCGCCTTTTCCAGCTTAGGGTCACCTTGAGCATTGGAGGGAGAGCCAAAAGCAAGGAAGCCGATCCCAAGAAGCAGGATGTGGCTGAGTTTCATAGGCAACCTCCAAAGTCCACAAAAGCTAAATTTCGAAAAGACGTTTTCTCATCAATCGATTTGAGGCGCTGCTCAGCGAATAGCTGGACACTAAGTTTTTGAAACACTGTTGCGCGATAAATTCGCCAACGCCTTATGCATTGGCCTTACGATGTTTCGGCTCGCTAGTGCTTTGAGTGGTGCCGGCCGATAGTGGAACACAAACGCGGACTCGCGTCCCATCCGAGGCTTGCGATTCGATCGTGAGTTGTCCGCCGATCAACCGTACCCGCTCGCGCATGCTGATCAACCCGAGACCTCCCTTTGCGTCGACACACTCGGGATTAAATCCTGGACCGGAGTCGGAGATACAAAGATCGATCCCTTCACCATGAGCGGACAGCTCCACCTTAGCGTAAGAGGAATTAGTATGCTTCATAATGTTCCGCAAAGCTTCCTGCACAATCCGAAAAAGACAGAGAGCCACATCCTTGGGGATCTGACCGGGTACGTCGTGATGAAGAAACATAACTTGCAATCCTTGCTGGTTGGAGAATTCTCTGCAGAAACCTGCTATCGCGGGGACCAAGCCCTGAAGGTCGAGTTTCGCCGGATGAAGCTGGTGAGACATGCTGTGAAGAACCGTTGACATCTCCGATGCTACCTCGGCGAGGTTGTGCAGTTGCTTGCGGTCGGCGGAGGTTAGCGTGGGCATAGTCTGCTCGAATTGCTCCAGGCCAATTTGGAGAAATGCCATGCCCTGACTAATATCATCGTGTAACTCACGGGCAATCCGGCCGCGCTCTTCCTCTTGCGCGTGAATCAGGCGACCAGTTAGCTCGTGCAGGGATATTTCAGACAACTTTCGCTCCGTAATGTCGATGCACGAGCCAATATAGCCACAGAAGACCCCATTGGACCCGAACCTGGGCACGCCGTAGTCGACAATCCAGCGATACTCTCGGTCATAGCGGCGCAATCGATACTCCATCGCAAAATCCACATGGGAGTCAAAGGCAGCTGTGTAAATACCGAGGCAGCGTTCGAGATCGTCCACATGTACCCCGGAGGCCCATCCATTGCCTAACTCTTGTGCCATCGACCGGCCGGTGAAGTTCAGCCAGCCTCGATTGAAGAATGTGCACAGCTTGTCGGTTCCCGACACCCAGATCAATGTGGGAGCGGTGTCTGCCATCAGGCGGAAACGTTCTTCGCTTTCGCGCAAAACACCTTCTTGTCGCTTTCGCTCTTCCACCAATACGGCGAGGGTCATAAACGGCACAGCCGTGAACAACAAGAACAGTTGTAACGTGAAGACCCTATTGATCGGGTCCGTTTCAATAAACGGTCCACGACCGTGGACCGCACCCCAAATAGACACGAGGGCGACTATGCTCGCTGAAGTCCCAGCCCCGGCAGAACCGAAACGTAAAGCGGACCACAGCAGAAACGGCAGCAGAGAATAAAGACCTGCCGGCGACGCATGCGCTGCACGAGTTACGAACATGACGAAACTTAAGGAAAATAGTGCCGTGAAAAGCGCAGCTGCTTCCAGGTAATAAGCACGAGTGGCGCGCGGCCGTGTCCGGAAGTACTCGACCCAACCGAAGATAGCAGGCGCCAGAGTGAGAAAAGCCAGACCGTCTGACAGGAAGTCAATCCTCGCGCTAATCCAGCGGTCCCCAGTCAAGGTTTCGATGCCAATCAAGCTTGCGACCAGCGGACCGAGCACCACGGTAATGAATGCATACTTCCCATAGGCCTTCAGGCTGTCCAAACGGGGCACGCCATTCAAAAAATACTGAACTCCCCAAACAGCAACGAAAATTTCCGCGATGTCAGCGAGCTGGAGAATAGCAGTCGAACGAATCGATACGCCTGCTCGGAGGTCATAGAGAACAAAACCGGCCAGGCCAGCTGGAATAAGTAATGGCCAGATCTTCCGTGGAGAAACCAGCAGAATGGCGACCAAAACTGCGCAGCCGGGCCAAAGGGGCCAAAGCGTTTGGGGAACGTTTATGATTAAGGTTCCGCCCAGCTTTGCTGCGAGATAGCACAGCACAAGCACGAGGATCGCTCGGAACGCCAGGTGCAACCAGTATTCCAGATTCGCAATCGAGGATAATCGGTCTCCCTGATTCGTTTCCATCGGCGGCCTCCTGGCGGCGCACACGAAAAACAGCGTAGCGCTGTGCCCCCTGTGTGTCCAACAGCCCACTGTCACCCAGTGTGTAATTATGATCGGCGCAGCTCGGTCGGTAGGTTCTTCAAGACGACTACCGCTCCCTAGCGCCCGAAGCTAGTCGAGTCCCGTTCGACTACGAGATTCGCGGTCGCGGTGTAAGTTACCGACAGAGTGAACGCGGGATTGAGATTTGCCGCCGGCTCTCCAGCCGCAGTAAGACGGAGGGTGTGAAAACCGGACTGCTTCGAAGTCGTTTTCAGGGCCATGTGTGCAAGAATGCTTACTTTGAACACGGATGTCGCGAGGACCGAACCGTCAGGCGACAAAACCTCCATCGCAACACTCGTGTTGGGCATCCAGCCAGTAATATCCGGCTTGAGGATCAAATCGACTGGGCTGTTCGCACGGCTCCAGATGCGCCCCACGTTGACCGTCTTGCCGTTCGTAGCGGGCAGAATGTCCAGATCTTCCGAGCCCTCAAAATCCTGTGTGATCGAATGGGTGGCTACGTCAAAAGTTTTCCCTCTGAACCCTTGGCGGCTGTAACAGACGTAACTCCCGCCATTTTGATTTTTGGGAATCGTGATGGTCACCAGCCCGTTCCCGTCCGTGACGACATCGGGCGAGTGGCCTGTGTAGTCATGCAGCGATACGCTCGGTCCGAATCCGGTCGCGACTTGAATGGTTCTCGAGTTATTCGGATCATTGTTCAAACCCACCAACAGGTTCGGGAACCCCAACCGCTCGTACGCAAAAACGTTGTAGTCCTCCCATCGTTGTTCCGTAGCCCCAGCGGCAAGGATCTCATGAATCCAGATCAGATTGTCGATCAGCGGCTTGAGCCCGAAACAGTTTTTGTCCGTGCTGTAGTCGCGGTAGTAGATGCAAGGGTAGCCTTCGGAAGTCAAAATGTACGCATAGCCCAGCATCTTGTTGATGACGATTCTCTCGCCTGCAGTGAGGTCGGTATCGTGATTTTCGACAAACGTAACGGCATTCAGAGGGGAGATTCCCGCGAGCCCTGCGTGGTCGAGGCTGGACATATTGAAGCCGCCCGGACGGCTGCACATGCCGTTGAGCGCGAACTTTAAGGGAAAATCGAAGGCGCTCGGGCGTCCCTTCATTCCTTTGGGATCGAAAATCCATCCGTTGACGAGCGCGCGATTCCCATCAAAGAATTCGCCGACCGCGAATTTTCCGTTCATCGACTTGCTGGTCAAAAATGGCAGGAGAAACTGGGTCGACAACCCTTTCACATCGTCGATTCGATAGCCTTGCACATCGAGAGCCCGCGTCAACCAGTCGGCGGCTGCAAGCAGATTGTCGAAAACGTAGTCGGGTGGTTTAGCGTTGATAGGTGCCAATTCTCGTCCGAACGGAAAATCGTCGGCGACTGGCCCGCCCAGATCGGGATCCCGTGGGACTTGTGGAACGAAGTTGGGCGGGTTCTTCGGGAAACGACCCACATTTGGGGTGCCGTCTGCGCCCAAATAGCGAAAGACATATGGTGTTGTGTCACCAACCCGCTGGTGTTCGACCATGTCCAGGTAGACGTCCAATCCATTGGCCCGCAGAATGGCCACACAGCGCTGCAGTTGCTCGCGGTTTCCGAACCGCGTGGATACCGAACCCTTCTGGTTCTTGGACCCAATGTCGTAATCATCGAACGGGCCGTAACCGTCCGAACCGGGCTTGTTTCCGTCAGAGGTCTTCAGCACCGGAGGAAGCCAGACAGCCGTGAATCCCGAAAGGCGGAGGTCGTTCGCTTCCTTGGCGAGATGATCCCACCACCAGTCAATAGTCGCGTCACCATCTGCAGGAGATGGAACCGACTGATTGGGCGGCATTTTATAAAATCCTTGAAGCAGGACACCCATGACTTTTGCTCCTTGCGCCCTAATGCAGAGCGTTTAGCCCCGGCTCTAACCATGAGAATAAAAAGCGTCCGACGGAGGGAAACTGAGCTACTAACAGCGCCAGCAGAAGTATCCCTCCGTCGGAAAGGACGCAAATGACATTCGCGATCGAGCTTCCGAGGTTCCCATACCTCCGAGCCGGCTCAATTAGACCAGTAGCCTGAGATCGAAACAATTGGACGATGGCGTCGGGGAAACCTTCGTATCAGTCGGCGCGACGATGACTTCAGAGTTCCGTTTCCATCCATGCTGCCGGCGGCGCGAATCACAGGAAAATGTCCAAGGTTCCCTGGACCAGGTCCGCAGGCTTACTCATCGCCTCACCTCGGTTACCGAGGCTATCGTACCTCTCTCTCCTCTCGGTAAGCAAGGGAGACTTTACCTTGTCCCGGGCTCATCCTCTTTTGGCCATGAACGCCTTGCCCGGCCTGAATCCTTGGCACGGGAAAATCCGCAAACAATCTTGAGTTCCGAAATCTCCGCTGACTCGGGTGCTGTAACTGATTGGATCTGGGGAATCAGAATTTGAGCGTCTGGGGTTCAGAAAAGAGTTCTCTGTGAAGCATCTTGGTGATGCAATGCGCACCTCAAAAGTATAAACTTATTGAGGAACTAATCAGCGCGATCCTCGCAGCTTCAAATCCTAAGAGCTGCATGGAGGACAGCAATATGACGCGCCGTGTCCTTCGCGGTTCGATCCTCAAAAAGAGTTTGATTATTGTTTCCTTCATGCTGGGCTCCGCCTCCGTTCAGACTCCACTAGCGTTGGCACAGCACGGCGGCCATCCAGGCGTAGGAGGGGCGCACGCAGTTAGTCCACCGATTTCACCCGTTCCGATATTGCACCCACCGATTCGACCTCGAGTGTCATCCGCTCCTCCTGTGGCGGCATTCCGTGCCGGTGGTTTGATCTTTCGTCCGCACCCTATGCGCCCGTTTCCGCCGGTTTTCCCTCTTCATGGTGCCCCTATTTTCTTTAGTGGGCCATTCTGGCGGTATTGGGCGGGCTGGGGATACAATTCCTGCTGGTGGACGAGCTGCTATCTGTTTTGGAATTGGGGATTTGGCTACAACACTCTGCCCTTCTATGAATATGGTCCTGAAAATTATGTTCTGCCGCAGATCTACGAGTATCCGGTGTACCTGTATGGCGAATCGAGACGTGAGTTGCCGCAGCTCTATCTGAAAGACGGCACGGTGTACAGGGTGACCGACTACTGGCTCGTGGACAACCAGCTACATTTTACGACGATCGAGGCGGGTGATACGAAATCCGTTGAGCACGTGATTGGTTTCGACGAGCTGGACTTGCAAGCAACAATCGATAGGAATACACAGCGGGGATTCCGATTCGTGTTGCGCAACGAACCCGTGGAGCAGTATCTTAGGGATCACCCGGATCAGACCCCACCAATCTGGCCGTCTCCCAAGGATTAGGGTAATTGCCAAGACCGTTAGCCTAAGAATATGCCTCGTTCACCACATTGGTGCGTGTGTCTGATGTCGCGACCCAATGGCGCACGGTCCACTCAAGAGTCCAGCGGGTCTCCGCCGAAATTAGAGCCGGCCTCCATTGGAGCAGCCCGCCCAGATAAGGCGGGGCGGTTGTAATTGCGGCACCAGCGAGGCGAACAACGGTGGATGCAAAAACTCACCCGTAGACGCCGAGCGGTGTGAGCGCGAGATTGGAAGTTAAAAGGAAATTCCGATTCAAGATGGCCAGCTTTTATGCCTTGCTAGATCGGATTTACGTCGCCCTTAAGAACTCTGGCGTGGAAAGACTGTTACGGCGGTGGCACCGCGCCGGACGCGGTCTTGACGACCTTAAGCGGCTGACCCAGCGCCATCTCTGGGTACGGGTTCGATCCGGCATTTCCCACGGAATGTGGATGCATCTTCGACTGCCCGGAGAATCGGCGTACTGGCGCGGGACGCATGAACCGGACGTACAGAAGGCAATTTCAGCTGTGGTTCGGCCGGGTACCGTTGTCTATGACATTGGCGCACATCTTGGGAGTATCGCTCTTGGCACAGCACGGCTCGCAGGTAACTTGGGCCGGGTTGTAGCTTTTGATGGCGATCCAGAAAATGTCGAGCGTTTGGGTGATAACAGTTCCAGGAACGGGCTGGGAGAGCGCCTTCAGGCGGTGCATACCGCTGTATGGTCCTGTACCCTAACTGACGGAATTTCCTTTCGGCGAGGCAAAACCGTGAGGTCACACGGAGGTGTTGAAGCCACTGGTTGCCGTCCGGTGTTGGGTACCGGAGAAATCATAATCGTGCCGGCAGTCACACTGGACGACTTCATCGCCGCCGGAGGACCTGTACCGCAACTAATCAAGATCGACGTTGAGGGCGGCGAGTACCAGGTTCTAAGTGGTGGCCCAAGTCTCTTTGCAAGTCGACGGCCTCTCCTCATCGTCGAAGTTCACCATCAGCAGGCGGCGGAGCAAATTTCCGCTTGGCTGGACGAATATCGCTATTGTTCGCAGTGGGCCATACCTACGGAAGGCTTTCCGCGATGCTTGTTCGCTTGGCCGACAGAACATGACGGAGCAGCTTGGATGCGCGACCTCGCGGCACTGGGGCCTCTACAAGTCAAGCTGTGAGACACTTTGCTCGTGAAAAACTCAGCTGCCGGATGGACGAGTGCCAGCTCGAGGCGTGTCCGGGTATTGCTCCCGGTATTGCTTGTGCTTTGGTGCGTCTGGCATTTGAGGTCACAGGATCGTCACTTCGGTTTCGGACTGCCCTAACAAGACTAGGCCGCCTCCCACTGCGATCATCAGCAATCCCGGAATCCGCTCCCGGTGTCCTTCGGAGCGACGGCGCTATTTGCGGGATTTGGTTTGTAGCTGCGCTCGATTTCGATCTTATTATTTTCGGCGATGCTGTTCGCAAACTCGCCAGTCGAAATCCTAAAGACCGCCTTGCTACAACGATTTCTCCCCGTGGGGGAATCTCCGCTTCCGCCGCAGCCACCTGCGTCAGTTCGCAGGAAAGCACGTAAGGAGGGTGATTTTCCATTTTGCCGAAACTATACATCGGTGCAATTCTCATTTTCCGAAAGCAACGGTGCCATAGAGAGCTTTGAGCAAGACAATGGCTCCGCCGATGGCGATAGCGACACTGAGAAGTGTCCCAATCAGAAAATATTCGGCGAAACGCACGGACTTGAGTTCCGGATAACGCGCAATCGATTTTGCAGCAAGAATGAAGCCGACGGTGGCGGGGGATTGTAAGAACAAAGCGGTCAGTACAAGAAATCGCTCCAGCCAGCCGATATACAGGCCAGCGTTAATCACTTCCTCGTGTTCCTTTTTTGTTTGCCCCTGCTCTTCCTTCCAAAGAGGCCCGATGAGCGCACGAATAAAATAGCCGCTGCCAAAGATCACCAGGACGTAGACAACACTCACCAGGAGAATGCTTTCCTGGAGGGAGCGAATTCGATTCAACCATAAGACAAATGTTTGGAGCGAGGGGCGAACAAGGAGGAATACGGCTCCGATGACAGTGACAAGATGTATTGCCTGATCCAATATGAATGCGAGGGCATTGTCGGATCTCCGATGAGACTTGGTCAAAGAAACCTTGGCCCAATCTATGAGTAGGTGAACCAGTGAGAGGGAAAAGGCAAGCAACTGAAAAGATAGGGTCAGAAGTCGGTGCGGGTCCGCGAGCGTGACCATCGCCATGACTGCGATGTAGTGCGTAACTCCATGAATGAGGTAGCCGCTCCATTCGCCCCGATGTTTATTCGAGACAATCCGAGTAGTCTGAAAAACGAAGTCAGTGAGGAGATGGGCCAGATATATTGCCAGGAAGAGGTTGTAGGCTGGGTGTATCATTTCGTGCAATAAAGCGATATTGCACATTCTGATGCAATCATCGGAATGCGCGCCCGAGAACGCTTTCCATGACGACCGTTGTGTGTTCGATTTGCCAGAAGTATCCTCGTTTTAGATTACGTGAAGCGGTAGAAATATCAATCGACAGAGCTTTGGCTGTATAGTCCACACGATTCTTAGTCAGGTAGATGGCGATAGTTTCCCATTGTTTCGCGCTAATTTGTCGAAGAAGGGTATCATGGAGACCGTAGACCAAGTTGGCAATTTCGTCGAGCTCGGAGTTGTATGAACGAAAAGCGGTCAGTGTCGGATACTTCCTTGTTTCCTTGATTTGGTTGATAGCGGCTCGTGCGAATTCGAAAGCTTGACCGGCAATGCGATTTACAGGAGGACGTATGGGCCCCTGGATTGCGCCGATTCCAATTCCGATTCGCAACTGAAGGGGCTGCAGGCGCCTTCTGAGGTCTAGAATTAACTTGGGGATAGAGTCCACGCGGAGTGCTATTGTCTGAAATTCATCTCCTGCAGTGACTGCGTAAGGCACACGGATGAGTTTGTCATGCAATTGCGCGATGCTGGCAATCCGAAGCTTCTCGTTGAGAGAGGAACGGAGGTGTGAGTGTGAGCGCGACTCGACCACATCCGCAATGAGGACGCCATGGGTGCAATTCTTAGGTTGCATATTTACGTACAATAATAGCGCATTGTATGGAAATATACAAGCGTCATTGCCGCTACCCCGACCATGAGACATTCGAGTCGTCGCGCAGGTCGCCGCTGTTCGTGCGGTTACCAAGGTCCGGTCCGCGATAACGCTTGCAGAAATGCAGCGCAGAGATTTCGTGAACCGCGGAATCGACGATGCAGTCCGAGGACTCGAACGCCTCAAGCGTGCCAAAGAGACATCGCCGCTGGGCCCGCGCGGACGTGGAAAGCGCAAGGGTGGCCGCCAACCGGGAATTCTTCGACAACTTCGACGAGATCGTCGAAAACGACGCGGTCTAGGCGTACAAATGTCAACGCGAATACAACAACAAGATCAAAGCCCCGACGACATCTATCTCTAAATCAAGGACTCGAAAGAGACATTGACGCAAAGCGTCCCGTCGTCGATGGAGTGGCTGATGTCCCTACCTTGGAATCGGCTTCATGTATTTGCGAATCATCTCGTAGCTTCCGGTTTTCCAATCGCTCATGTCGGCGGTGACGATGAAGATGTCACAGGCAAAACGGAGCGAGAACAGCGTCTTGTCCACGGTTGGCTAACCGCCGATTCATGCTTCTGAGGCAGTGACCTACCGAGCCTTGCGCAGGGCATCCAGATTGCTTTCGACGAATTGTGCGATCGACCGCGCTACGAGTTCGTTTCCCGAGGGAGCGAGGTGCATCCATTTGTCCAGATACACTGGGTCTTTTGTTGAATCCAAAATGTCTCCCAGAAAGATGAAGGCGCCATCCGAGAGGGATCGCTGTGCTGCTTGCTGGTACACCACGCTCATGATGGGGAAAGAGCGTTTCGCACCGTCGCTGCTTGCGACGCTCATTTCGAAAGGAGCGAGCGGCTTGTGACCGGACACGAGAGCGGGTTGCCAAAAACTGAAGAGCTGAAACCCGTAGGTTTTGCCAAGCGTTTTTGCGATTTCCAGATTGGCCTCGTAGTTGTCTACCGTCGCAGCGGCTTTTGCTTCCAGTTCTCCGTCCATCGGTTTGGCCACGATAGGCGGGTGAAGAGAATTGACGGCTGTCACAACCAACTGTAGAGCGTAAGAATTTCGAAGAAAATCGAGTCGGCCGGCTAGCGAACCTTCTACTCTCGCTCCAATGTTTGCATAGGACAGGTGGGCGCTGGGAATCCCGGGCGACACCACACCCGCGTAGGAATCGTTCACTCCGTCATAAGAGATGACAATAGCCGGGCGACGGCCGGCTTTGATGCGCTCCATCAACAGCATTACTTCCTGATTCGTGACATACCCTTCCGCGCCGAAATTGGTCACTATAAAACAGCCGAGTCTCGAGGAGTTCAGGTCCCGCGACAGAAAAGATGGAATAGTGGCCCAGTCCGGGACGCCTGTGCCGTAAAGAGTTGAGCCTCCAAACATCCACACTTCCAAGGCGGATTCCTTTTCACAATTCGTGGGATTGATCGTGCGGCGCCACGTGCCGTCTGCAGTGTCATCCGTGTTTATGTATTTGCCGCGCCAGGGCGCTACTCCCCAAATCCGAAAGGGTTCGTAGCGACCACGTTGCGACTTCCAGCGCGAGTGTTCCTCTCGCCAGAACTCCCGCGCCCATGGATATGCGCTGTAGGCGGGGCTCGTGTCCGCGAAATTGTCTTGAGTTTCGGGCCGAACCCAATAATACGCGTTCAGAGCGACAAATGACGCAAACTCCAAAAGAACAGCCACAAAAAGCAGCGTAAAGACGAAATAGCCCAAAAGAGCGAAGAATCGCCAAGGCAGACGGATTCGCTTCCTCATCCCGTGAACTCCGTTGCTTCAAATCCTTCTTTTAGTTCTTCATGCATGGGCACTCTTATTAACCAGAAAGTCGCCGAGCACCAGGCAATCCATCTCGCTCCGGAAAAATGTATTCAGCGCTTCACCGGGAGTGTTCACGATTGGCTCGCCCTTGAGGTTGAACGACGTGTTGAGTACGACCGGAACGCCCGTCGCGCGGCCAAATCGCTCCACTAAAGCGTAGTATCGCGGGTTTTGTTCGCGGAAAAGAGTTTGCATCCGCGCAGTGCCGTCTACGTGCGTCACCGCCGGTAACGTTTCACGCTGACATTCCCGCGTGGGTACGACGTACTGCATGTAACGCGCCGGATAGTGCCGAGTTGCCTGCGGCAAATCGAAATAGCATTCCGCGCGCTCGGCTAGAACGGACGGGGCGAACGGCCGATACGGTTCCCGGAATTTGATTTTTCGGTTCACAACATCCTTCATGGCCGGATTTCGCGGATCCGCCAGGATGCTACGATTGCCGAGCGCACGTGGGCCCCACTCGAATCGTCCTTGGAACCAGCCTACGACGTTGCCTTGATCTAAACGATTCACCACTTCATCCAGCAATTCATCCTGATTATCGATTCGACGGTGGGCAATGCCGCCGTTTTTCAGAAACGCGCTTATTTCATCTGGAGAGAACTCTTGCCCCCAGTAAGCGTGTTCCATGCAGAAGGTCCGCGGCTTACCGAGTAGCGCGTTGTTGGCCCACAGCGCCGCACCGAGAGCGCCACCGCCATCCCCGGCGGCTGGTTGAACAAAGATCTCCTCAAAATCGGTTTCGTGGAGGATACGGCTATTCGCAACGCTGTTGAGCCCCACTCCACCGGCAATGCACAGTTTCTTGAGGCCGGTGTCTCTGCAAACATTCCGAGCTAGTCCAACGAGCAACTCCTCGGTAACCTTTTGGACGCTTGCTGCTATATCGGCAAAGCGCTGGTTTAGCCTGCACATTTCTGAGCAATTTGCGGACGGTTCGCCAAAATATTTCGGGTAGCCGCTGGATTCCGTGAAAAAGGGCATGCCGGGTGGCCGGCTCTCTCCGAAAAGTTCCGTAAACCGTCCGTTAAACATGCGGTCGGTCGAATGATGAAAGCAGAAATAGTCCATATCGAGCGCGAATGACCCATCGCTGTTTTGCTGAACGAGCTTCCAGACCTTGTCGACGTACCGTGGGTGGCCATAGGGCGCCAAGCCCATCACCTTGTACTCGCCCTCATTCACTTCGAACCCCAAGAATGCCGTGAATGTGCTGTACAAGAGACCCAAGGAATGAGGAAACTCGACCTGCTTCGTAAGGCGGATCTGACTTCCCTGACCAACTCCACAGCCGGTGGTGACCCACTCGCCGACGCCGTCTACGGTAAGGATCGCTGCCTCCTCGAAGGGAGAACAAAGAAAAGCGCTGGCGGCGTGGGAGAGATGGTGTTCGGAGAACAGCACCTTTTTCCGGTCGACGCCGAGCTCGGACTGCAAGGTGCCGGCAATCCATAGCTTGTCGAGAACCCAACCGATCATCGACTCGCGGAAGACTTTCCACGATCTTGGGTAGGTTTGCAGAACCGTGGTGAGTATGCGGTCGAGTTTGCGAAAAGGCTTTTCGAAAAACACGACGTAGTCGAGATCGCCGCCGCATAGTTCACCGACGTCCAAACAGAATCGAATAGCATTCCGCGGGAAACTGGAATCGTGCTTGATACGCGAAAAGCGCTCTTCTTCAGCAGCCGCGATGAGTTGGCCGTTCTGCAAAAGGGCCGCCGCGGCGTCATGGTAATAACAGGAGACTCCCAGGATATTCATCGTATTACTGCTTCTGAGCCCAGTGCATGTCGACCGGTCGCTCCGGCGTATCCAGCCAGTTCGCGGGTCGTCGTTTGGTGCGCAGAGGATCGGCGAACAGCCGCACGCAGACGCCAAAAGGAAGAAAAACGATCGCGTAGAGAACGGTCAACAGCACGCGGGCCTGAAGATTGCCGATCGTTCGCGCCAACCGCATCCATGCGGCCCAAAGGGTTCGGGTTTTGCGCCATGTGCTCGTCATGCGGTTTCACCCAAGTGTCAGGGTCCTAGAAAAATGGATATAAGAACGGCGCGAAAGCCGAACTTTGCGCCAGAATAACCAAGGCCCCCGTGAGCAGGACTACGATAATGAGGGGCAGCATCCACCATCGACGATGGCCCATGAAATACACTATAAGCTCGCCAGCGACGCCGAAGCGCCTGCCCGTGGTGCGAACGAGACCCACTTTCTCCTCCCTTATCGTGATCCTGTCAGCGGGAAATACGCGGTCACCCGCCGGCAAACACTAGGACGTTACCGCTCAACGGATGCGGCTTTGTCAAACGCTGGTCACGGCTAGGTCAAATCGCTGTCTTTGGGTGGAACCGTCGCAAACAATCGGTCATCCAAGGTGCTGAGGTTCTCTGAGCGTTCCTTTGGACATCCAAGAGAGCGTCTCAAGGAGTATTTTTCATACCGAGGACTTTGTGCGATCGGCCGAAAGGTTGAAGGAGGAGGTAAACACATCAGAAACGCGATATCAGAATTCACTCAGCCACATCTGCGGGCGAGTTTTCTTCTTTTGGCCGTGTTCCTGGCCGTTGCGCCTGTATTCATCTATGGTTCCTCGCAGGGCGAAAACAAAGTAGGTAGCACGGCTGCGGAGGCGAAGATCCCTGCCGGAACGATACTGCCTGTTGCGCTGCAGACTTCCTTTGCGTTTGCGAAGTGCAAGCCGGGGCAGATTCTTCGCGGGAAAATTGCTCAGGACGTTCCGTTGCTAAATGGATCGAAAATCCGCAAAGGCTCGCTCCTCGAGGGGCGCATTGTGGAAGCGGTCGCAAACTCGAACGGCGCGGGCAGAACTGTAACGATCCAGTTCGACGAGCTGCAAATGGCCGGAAAGTGGGTTTCTATTGTCACCGACCTCAGGGCGATTGCCGGATCCATGGCCGTGCAAGCCGCGGCGGTCCCTGTTGAAGCCCCGGGCGAGGGATCGACGTACGTCTGGTTACCCACCACGCAGATTGGAGGAGACTCCGTCTATGGCTTGGGAGGTCCGGTGACGAGCGCGCAGGACAGCTCGAAAGTGATCGGAAAATCTGTTGCAGATGGCGTTCTGGTACAGGTTAGCGCGAAGGAAGGCGCAGGCTGCCGAGGGGACATGGGCAATAACCATCCGCAGGCGTTGTGGGTTTTCTCCGGCGATGCCTGCGGAGCATATGGAATTGATCACCTGAAGATTGCTCATGCCGGCAGAACCGATCCCACAGGAAGGATTGTGCTGGCCTCCGACAACCAGAAACTAAAATTACGCGAAGGAGACGCGCTGCTGCTGCGGGTCGATTGAGAGCAGAGCTGAGGCGCTCTTCGCGGATATTTCGCGACGCATCATAAGTTTTCATTTTCAGCGGTGAGGGGGTTGCCGGACGCGAGTTCGCCTCGGTCGATCAGCATTTGCACGACCAGACCGGTCCAGCCGGTTTGATGGGTGGCGCCGCAGCCGCGGCCGGTGTCGCCGTGGAAGTATTCGTGGAAGGGAATCAGGTCCCGCCAGTGAGGGTCGTTGTTGAAAAGAGTGTTGGAGCCAAAGACCGGGCGGTTTCCATGCTTATCACGCAGGAAAATATGGCAGAGGCGGCGCGCGAGTTCACGTGAAATCTCGCCGAGAGTCATCTGGTTCCCTGAACCGGTGGGGCATTCGATTTTGAATGCGTCGCCGTAGTAGCGGTGATACTGGCGAAGCGCGAGCAGAATCAAGTGATTCACGGGAAACCAAATAGGCCCGCGCCAGTTGGAATTGCCGCCGAAGAGTTCCGTTGTGGATTCTCCCGGCTCATAATCCAGGCGGTATTCCTGACCACCGAGATTAAGAACCAACGGGTGGTCCAGATGATAGCGAGACACGGCGCGGACGCCGTAGGGCGAAAGAAACTCGTTTTCGTCCAGCATGTACGCGAGCAGGCGGCGCAACTGATCCTGGCGTACAAAACCAAGAAGCAAATTATTATCTGCTCCGGGAGTGACCATCGGCTGAACGCTGGCGATAAGATCGGGCCGATGATCGATGAACCACTGGCGTCGCCGCTGAAAATCGGAATAGCGGTTGAAAGTGTCGGCAGCGACGGTGGTGCCGCCGAACATGGGTACGAATCCGACCATGGTCCTTGCCCGCACCGGAAAACTCTCTCCTTGTTCCGACAGTAAGTAGTCGTAGAAAAATCCGTCCCGCTGATCCCAAAGAGACTTTTCCGGATCGTTCGGGTTGTTCATGGAATCGGCGATATAGATGTAGTGCTCCCAAAACTTGCTGGCGAGATCTTCGTAGACTGGGTCACGCTCGGCGAGAATCAAAGCGATGGAGAGCATGTTCTTGGCGAAGGCTGCCATCCAGCTTGTGCCGTCCGCTTGGCCGAGCAGATAGCCGTGAGGCAGATTGTCGCGATCGAAGGCGCCGATATTGTCCATGCCGAGGAAGCCGCCCTGAAAGATATTCTTTCCCAGGGCGTCCTTGCGATTCACCCACCAGGTGAAATTGAGAAGCATTTTCTGGAAAACGCGCTCAAGGAAGGCGTAGTCGGCAACGCCGGTGCGTTCCTTCTCCACTTCGAAAACTGCTTGCGCTGCCATGGACAAGACCGGCGGATTTACATCTCCAAAATTCCATTCGTAGGCGGGAATTTGCCCGTTGGGATGCGTGTACCACTCGCGGAGCATCAGCAGAATCTGCTCTTTTGCGTATTGAGGGTCGAGGTACGCGAGCACCACGCAGTGGAAACCCAGATCCCAGGAAGCGAACCAGGGAAACTCCCATTTGTCCGGCATGGAAAGCACGTCGCGAGTGAAAAATTGAAGCCAGTCGCTGTTGCGGCCATGTAGCCGTTCCGGAGGAGGCGTCGGCTGTGTGGGATCCCCTTGCAGCCAATCCGTCATCACGTAGTGATAATACTGTTTCGACCAGAGCATTCCGGCGAACGCCTGGCGAGCGATCAGTTTCGCGTCATCAGAGAGAGCGGAGGGCAGAACGACGCCGTAAAAGTCGTCGGCTTCTTCGCGGCGTTGCTGGAAGTTCGCGCCGAAGTCGGCGAAGGGATCTTCGAACGGATGATTGCCGGCGATTGCGGTGAGACGCAGATGGAGCGAGAAAGTCTCGCCGGGTTTGATCTCCCGATAATAATGCGCAGCAGCCTTTGTGCCGGTTCTCGCAGGGTTGACAGCGCCGCGGTTTCCGCCGATGACGTATGAATGAAAAGCGTCCTTGACGTAAGGAGTGTGTGAAGGAACGCCGAACAGCCGCTCGTTGTTTGTTTCGTTTTCAGTGAAAAGAAGCTCGTCGGCACCGGAACAATAGAGCAGATACTCGCCGAGTTGCCAGTGCTTCGCGAGGATAGTGCGGACGTCCGGATCCTTCACCTCAGACTTGGCAGGGAGCGAAAGGGAGGGAAGGCGATCATCTCGGCCCCAGGTCCAAGTGTTGCGAAACCACAGCGTGGGCAGCGCGTGGATGGGAGCGGCTTCCGGGCCCCGGTTCGTAATGTTGACGCGGATCAGGATATCTTCAGGAGCGAGCTTTGCGTATTCCGCGACAACATCGAAATAGCGGCTCTGATCGAAAATGCCCGTATCCACCAACTCGTATTCGCCATCAAATCTGCCGCGCCGGCGATTTTCCTCCAACAGTTGTTCGTAGGGATATGCCGCCTGTGGATATTTGTAGAGATACTTCATGTAAGAATGCGTCGGCGTGTTGTCGAGATAGAAGTAGTACTCCTTCACGTCCTCGCCATGATTGCCTTCGTGTGCGTTGAGGCCGAACATGCGCTCTTTGAGAATGGGATCGCGCGTGTTCCAAAAGGCCAGCGCGAAGCACAGATACTGATGGCGATCGCAGATGCCGGCGATGCCGTCCTCATTCCACCGGTAAGCGCGTGATCTCGCGTGGTCGTGTGGAAAATAGCTCCAGGCGTCGCCATCTTTGCTGTAATCCTCGCGCACCGTGCCCCATGCGCGTTCGGCTACATAAGGGCCCCAACGATTCCAATGGCCCTCGCGCTCTTGATTCATCTGGAGGCGGACACCTTCGCGTGTCTGGTAAATGTTCACTGTGGTTTTTCCAATGAGCTGCGTTAACCGGGGGACTGCACCGCGATACGAAAAGATGCCCGAAACTGGGCACCAGATTCAACAATTCGAAGTCCATTGCCCGACACGAGCGCGCTGCTTGGAGCGGTCATCGGCTCAAGCGCGATGAATGGCTTCCCATTGGGAGCGAACACTTGGGCGTATGCGAAGCCCTCAAGAAAACTGACGGTTAGCCGGGTCTGACCACCGGAGAGTACGAAGGAGGATTGCTCACTGAGAAGAGCAAACCCGTCGTCGTAGCTTGTGCTACCAAGCAGCGCGCCAACAGGAGGGAACGATTCCTCAGCACCAGTCGGAATTCCGCGCGGATCAAGCAGGAGCCGACGCATGGCCGGCATTTGCAGCCGCCACTGTTCGCGGGGAGGATTAGGAATTCCAAAATACGGATGAAATCCGAAGCTGATCGGTACGGCCGAGCCGGTGTCTGCAAAGACCGTCGTTTGCAAGGTCAAGGAGTCGCACTCGACCTTCGCCGCCAGCTGGATGTGATGAGGAAAGGGGAAAATGGCAAGCAAATCGAGGTGCCTCCAATCGAGAAGAGCGAGCAGGGAATCTTTCTTCGCTTCGACGACCTTCCATTTTAGTTGGCCCCAAGGAACGCCGTGCATGGGAAGGCCGTGCTCGTCAAAATGCAGAAGCGGAGAGGCGGAATCGAGTTCGACTTCCCGCCCGGCCGCGTTGTAGTGCAGAGACGCAAGGCGATTTGCCCAGGGGTAGAGTAAGGGAATTCCCGCGGTGCTTCCTTTTCGCTTGGCCGATTCCAAATCATCAATGCGCCGAAGCAACTCTTGACCGCAATAACGAAGCGAAACTCCCAACATGCCTGCGTCAGGCCAAAATTCAGCGCACAGGTTTCCTGAGGCTATTGTGAGGCTGCACTCGCCGCTCATTTTGCTCTTTCGAAATCGGAATCGGCCGGTTAACTGAACGTTCCCGCCTTGGCTGCGGCCGCGGGGTTGGCAACAACAGGATTTGCCCAGCCATTAGGCGGCACAACGCGAGTGACCGCTTCCTTCGGACCCCACGTGCCCGGGTCGTACGGGTAGACGGGTGTGGCTGCTTTCAAGACGGGATCGACGACGCGCCAAGCTTCTTCGACGTAGTCCTGGCGGGCAAAAAGGGTAGAGTCGCCCGCCATGGCGTCTCCTAGAAGAACCTCATACGCACCCATTTCCGATGGTTGCGTGTGATGATGCGCCAGCATTTCCGCCGGCTCACCAACCATTCTTTCCCCAGGCGCCATGACGGTGATGCCCATTGCGATATCGACATCGGGACTGATGCGGAAGCGCAAATGATTTTGCGTTAGTTTCCCTTCCTCAATCACGGACGGTGGTTTGCGGAACTTGGCGAGGACTTCCGTGCAGGTTACAGGCATGCATTTGCCGGCGCGAATATAAAAGGGCACACCTTTCCAGCGCCACGAGTCGATTTCGAGCTGCAGAGCCGCAAACGTTTCTACTTTCGAGTCCTTGGCTACGCCCGGTTCTGCGGTATAACCACGAAACTGCCCCCGAATCAGATTCGCTTCCTGGATGTCGGGAATTGCCTTCAAAACTTTCACTTTTTCGTCGCGCACGGTTTCGCTGTCGGTGCGCACCGGCGGCTCCATGGCCAAGTTCGACAGAATCTGAAAGAGGTGATTCTGGATGACATCGCGGAAAGCGCCGGTCTGGTCGTAGAATGCGCCGCGGCCCTGCACGCCAAAATCTTCGGCCATGGTGATTTGAACGCTTTCGATGTAGTTGCGGTTCCAGAAGGGTTCCATGAAGGCATTAGTGAACCGAAAAACAATCATATTACTGACCGGCCGTTTTCCGAGGAAGTGGTCGATCCGGAAAATGTCTTTCTCGTCGAAAGAGCTAAGAAGAATCTTGTTGAGCGCCTGTGCGGAAGCGAGGTCGTTGCCGAAAGGCTTCTCGACAATAATTCGGCCGCCTTTCGCGCAACCGGATTTCACCAGCTGTTCGACCACGGTGCCAAATAAAACGGGAGGTATGGCCATGTAGTGCGCCGGATGCTCTGCGTTTCCCAATTCCTTGCGCAACTTTTGAAACGTAGTAGCATCTTGGTAATTGCCGTCGACGTAACGCAGCAAGCCCGAAAGCTTTTCCCACGCCGCAGCATCAACTCCGCCATTCTTTTCGAGGCTGTCTTTTGCGCGTGCCTTTAGCTGATCCAGATTCCAGCTAGCCTTCGCGACGCCGATCACCGGTACGGTTAAATGCCCCCGTTTCACCAGACCCTGTAGGGAAGGGAAGATCTGTTTGTATGCTAGATCTCCGGTCGCGCCAAAAAAGACCAATGCATCCGAGCGTAAATTACTCATAATTTGAGTCCTATCCGGGGCGGTATTTGGCTTTCGCGTCGGCCGGTCCAACCAAGCCACGGGCAAAGCGAGACTGGGAGTTTATCAGCAAATCGGCGTTGCCTCTACCGGTGCTTTTGGTCGAACCTGTCCCCATAGATGATCCTCGAAGGAAAGGTGGCACGCTAATGCAACGAAGAAAATAGTCTGAGGATATTTCGAACCGTGGTATTTTCGGTCAATCTCGATACGCCAATGGAAGGGTAATTTAGGGAGGCTCGCCATGAGTGGTCTCATCCGTTGGTCTCGGTTCGCCGTGATCTTTTTTGTTGGCCTGATCGCCGCCGGAATATTTGTCGCATGCAAAGGCACGGCGCCGGCCTCCGCGTCCGCGACGCAACAACCTACTGTTTCCGGCTTCCAGACGTTAACGCCCGCCGGCATTTCCGCGTTGCACGCGATTGCAGATTCAGCGCGAAATCCCGACCTCCGATGGCCGGACTTTACCTCGTACAAAACGGAATTCGCCAAATTTTACGAAACCAATGGTTACTCTCTCAGTTGGTTTCGGAACGGTCAACTACGTCCGCAAGGACTAGCGCTGATTGAGGTCCTGAAAAACGCCAATTCCAGAGGACTCGATGCCGAGGACTACGATGGCCCACGCTGGACAGACCGGCTCGCCAGGCTGGGGCAGAATCCCGAGGAACATGACCTGATCTCCTTCGATACCGCATTGACCGTCTCGACCATGCGTTACGTCCGCGCCGTTCACGTTGGCCGCGTAAATCCGAAACAATTCAATTTCCAGTTGGATACGCAGGAAGGCCCATTCAGCCTAGCCGATTTCCTACAAACCAAGGTGGTAAACGCCACCGACCCCACCGGTGAACTCCAGAAAACAGAGCCACCCTTTTTGGGCTATCGGAGATTGCTGGCGCTTCTGTCCGTTTATGAGGAATACGCGAAGAAAGATGACGGGCAAAAGCTGCAAACCATCGCGAAGACCGTACACCCCGGTCAACCTTATGCGAGCCTGGCGAGGCTCGGCCGGTTCCTTCAAGCCATCGGAGATATTCCGGCGGACGCGCAGCTGGATCCAAAAGCCACGATTTATGAAGGAGCGCTGGTCGATGGCGTGAAGCATTACCAGAACCGACATGGCGAAAGTCCCACGGGCTTGCTCGACGTGCGAACCATCAATGAACTGAATACGCCCGGAGAAGCGCGCATCCGCCAGATCAAGCTCACATTGGAGCGGTGGCGCTGGCTTCCGCACACGTTCTCGCAACCTCCGGTAGTTGTGAATCTCCCCGAGTATCGTTTACGTGCTATGAACAGCGACGGCACGGTCGCGTTCTACAAAAACGTCATCATTGGAAAAGCCTACGGCCACAAATCGCCTGTTTTTCAGAAGGAGATTCAATACGTCATCTTCCGACCGTATTGGGAGGTTACTCCCAGCATTCAACGCGGCGAAGTCGTGCCCCACATTCAGAAGGATCCTCAGTACATCGCCAAGCATAATTTTCAAGTGATCACGCCGAAAGGCGAGGTCGTAACTGAGAATGAAGTCAGTCCGGACGTCCTCGAAGGATTAAAGACGGGCCACCTGTTGGTACGGCAAAAGCCTGGCCTAACAAATTCTCTCGGTCTTGTGAAGATTATCTTTCCGAATCCGGAAAACGTGTATCTCCACGGGACGGACGTGCCGGAATTGTTCTCGCAGGACGTTCGCGATTTCAGCCACGGCTGCATTCGCGTGGAACAGCCGGCCGACCTGGTCGCCTGGGTGCTTCGAAACAATCCCGGCTGGGATTTGGACCGCGTGAAAGCCACAATGAATGGCGATAAGGACAACATTCAGATCAACCTCACCACGCGCATACCGGTGCTGATCGTGTATGGTACCGCGGCCGTGAATGAGGAGAATCAGATTCGGTTCTTCGATGACATTTACGGATATGATGCAGCGCTCGAAAAAGCGCTGGCAGCGGGTTATCCTTACGCCTGGTAGTTTGTCTGCGCCGTGAGGTAGAAGGAATTATTTGCGCGCTAGCACTTCCGCTGGTTGTGCACTCGAATCAGGAAGCAGTGCCGCATCCACCATGGCTAGCCCTTCTTCGATAATGTCCAAACCGAGGCGAAGTTCTTCTTCATTGATAATAAGCGGCGGACACACCCACAACATGTTGAACCGGCTGAACGCGTATAGATGTTTGCTCTTCAGATAGCCAGCGAGCTGGGCCATTTCCGGACTACTTCCATTAAACGGTGCCAGCGGTTCACGAGTGTTTTTGTCTTTGACGAGTTCCAGCACACTGAATAGGCCTTTGTAGCGAACGTCCCCAACGGAACGATATTTCTTCTTCATCGTTTCCAATCGCGAGGAGAGATAGCGGCCTTGACGTTCGACATTTTCAAAAATGTGTTCTTCCTCGTAGAGGTTCAGATTGGCGACGGCGGCCGCGCAACAAACCGGATGGCCGCTATAAGTGAGTCCGCCCCAAAGCATATTGGTTTCGAAATAGTTGGCGATGGCATCGGAAACAATGACCGCGCCGAGTGGCAGGTAGCCGCTCGTCAGACCTTTCGCGCATGTCACAATGTCCGGACGGATTCCGTAGTGCTGCGTCGCTAGCCATTTGCCCGTGCGGCCGAAGCCGCTCATCACTTCGTCGTCGATCATCAAAATACCGTGCTTGTCGCAAACGGCCCGCAGCTTCGGATAGTAATCATCCGGAGGAACCAGCAGACCGTTTGATCCCGTGATGCCTTCCGTTAGAACCGCCGCGATCGTGTGCGGCCCCTCCATTTCAATGATCTCTTCGATGTGAGAAACACATTCGCGATGGCACGTCTCGACTTTCTGGCCGAAGGGGCAGCGATAGCAGTAAGGATCAAAGGCGCGAACAACGCCCGGCATACCCGGCTCGACGGGCCAGCGGCGTGGATCGCCGGAAGCGCTCATCGAACCCATCGTCGCGCCGTGATACGAGCGATACCGAGTGATGATCTTCTCGCGGCCGGTGAAAAGCTTGGCCATTTTCATCGCGTTTTCGTTGGCCTCCGAGCCGCCCAGCGTGAAAAATGCTTTCGCCAGGCCCGTGACTTCGGCGAGCTTCTTGCCAAGAAGTCCGCGAGGCTCGGTCGCGAAACTGGGGCCGGCAAAGCAGAGTTCGTCAACCTGCTTTTTGATGGCTTCGAGCATTTTCGGGTGCTGGTGGCCAATGTTGAGATTGATGAGCTGCGAACTGAAATCCAGCCAGCGATTGTCGTCGCCATCCCAGAACCAAACGCCTTCGCCGCGCTTCATGTGAACGGGAGTCGACGCTCCTTGCACCGACCAAGAGAACATCGTGAAATCGCGATTTTCTTGAACGACTTTGCGAGAGTGGGAGTCCATAGGCAGCTCATCCTTCCGTGAACGTGTGAACGTCAGTTCCGCTGTTGAATCCAGGCCATGGTTTTCGAAGCCAACCGATCGAGAGCCGCGACGGCCATCTCGAGGTGTTCTTCCTTCGTATCCTCGATTTTATTATGGCTGATGCCTTTCAAAGACTGTACGAACATCATAACAGTGGGGATTCCCGCGCGCGAGACCTCCGCGGCGTCATGCAGCGGCCCGGAGGGCATGCGATGCGACGTGCCCGACGCTTCCCGCACAGCCTCTTCGCAAAGATCCAGCAGATCGGGATGGAAGGGGATCGGCTCGATACTCCAGAGCCGCGACCAATCTACGGTGCAATGCTCTTCGGCTGCGAATCGCTGGCTGGCTTCTTGCGCCTCGCGATACATTGTCGCCAGGATTTCAGCGTTCAAATCGCGCTGATCCAACGTAGCTTCGCAGCGCCCCACGACCGCAGTGACGATACCCGGGAACGTCTTCACGCTACCCATCGTGCAAACTGCGTCCTCATGCTTCGTTGCAATGCTCCGAATTTCAAGCGCCAGCTTCGCGGCCGCGGCGAGAGCGTCGCGCCGCGCGTTCATCGGCGTCGAGCCTGAATGAGCCTCCTGTCCGTGGAAATTGATGATGTGCCGCTCGACCCCTTTTGTGCCGAGTACGACGCCAAGCGGCAAGTTCATACGCTCCAGCACGGGGCCTTGTTCGATGTGCAGTTCCAGATAAGCCGCGGCGTTGTTTTGTTCCATTTGCGCGTCAGGGAATTTATCGATCTCCACGCCACAGCGGCGCAGCGCGTCTTCCATTTTCACGCCGTCCCGGTCGGTGCGAACGCGATCCGCTTCGATGGAATGGCTTCCGGAAAATGCAGAAGAACCGAGCAAGCTACGGCCGAAGCGCGCCCCCTCTTCGTCCGCCCAATCGACAAGGCGAATGGTGACCGGAGGATGGCCGGAATATTCCGCGGAAATCCGGCGCAATACCTCCAGTCCCGCGAGTACATCCAATATGCCGTCAAGCCATCCGCCATTCGGAACGGAATCGAGGTGTCCACCAAGAAGTAGCGATTTTTCTGACTTGCCCTGTAGAGTGAACCAGTTGTTGCCCGCAGCATCGTAGTGGTGTTCGACGGGGAGATTCTTGATTTTGGAGGCGAACCAGTCTCGCGCTTTCAGCCAAGTGTCGGTCCAAGCCACCCGTTGAGCGCCATTTTCATCACTGGTAAGCGCTCGGATTTCCTTCAATTCACTGACCGTGCGTTTGGGATCGAGACTCATCGCTGCTCACTCAAAAATGGCTGGGTTCGCGCTTCAGGAATTTGCCCCGGCCGCGCTCGCCGACAAATTGCCCATCGCGGACATGGATCTTTCCGCGCACAGTGACCAGTGACGGGCGGCCTTCGAGCTCCATCCCTTCGAACCCATTGTAGTCGTTGTTGGTGTGTTGGGATTTAACGGAAGTGACACCGCGATAGTCGGTGTCGTAGATGACGAGGTCGGCGTCGCTGCCTACTGCGATGGTGCCTTTTCTTGGGAACAGACCAAAGAGCTTCGCGGCCCGCGTGCTCGCGGCATCGACGAAACGGTCCAGGTCCAACCGGTTGCGTTTCACGCCATGGGTATACATCAGGTTGACGCGATCCTCGATTCCGGGAATGCCGTTCGGAATGTTCACGAAAGAGTCTTTGCCAAGCAACTTCTGCTCTACGTCGAACGGACAATGATCCGTGCCTACCGTGTCGATCAGGCCGTTTGCCAACGCCGCCCACAACATCGTTTGATTGTGCTTCGCACGCAACGGCGGAGACATAACGTGTTTCATTCCTTCCACGCCTGGGCGCTCCGCATACGTTTTGTCCAACAGAAAGTGAGGCAAAACAGATTCGACGGAGAGTTTCACGCCGCGTGATTTCGCGGCAAGCGCAGCCTGCAAGGCCTTCTCGCAGGACAAATGGACGATATACCCCGTCGCGCCGGTATTTTCGAGGAACGCGGCGAAGTGGCCGGTGCCATCGGCTTCGACCGATTCCGGCCGGCTCGGCTCATGCCATTCGGGGCCGGTCTTACCTTCCGCGAGCAGTTTTTGCTGAAGCCGCGAAACAAGCTCCGCGTTTTCGCAGTGCGCGGTGACAATCACGCCGATCCGCTTGGCGAGTTCCAGAGTTTGATACATTTCGCCGTCATCGACGCCAAAGAAATTCTTGTAGGCCAGGAAAATCTTGAAGGAGGCAGTGCCGTCGGCGACAATTTCTTTCAGTTGCGATTCTGTTTCCTTTGCGAACTTGGTGACCGACATGTGGAAAGCGTAATCGCAGGCGCTTTTTCCGTCGGCTTTTGACTTCCAGAGCTGATAACCCTCAAGCGCGTCATCGTTGCGATTCGGGCAGCACATTTCGATAAACGTGGTTGTTCCACCAATCAGGGCCGCCATGCTGGCGGTCTCGTGCGTGTCCTTGGCAAACGTAGCCATGAAAGGCAGATAAATATGCACGTGGGGATCGATGAAACCCGGAAAGACCAGTTTTCCAGCGGCATCGATAATCTCGGTATCGGGCGTGGCCTCAAGATTTTTGCCGATTCGAGTAATTGTTTCGTTGGCGACGAAAATATCCGCGCTCTCTCGCGAACCCACGTTTACAATGTCGGCATTTCGAATCAACAAAGCCATTGGCTACTCCCGAACCCGACCCGAACGATCTCAGTGGATGTGGATTCCCATCTTCTCGCGATATTGTTTCATTTTTTCCCAGTCCTCGGTTACTTCACGCTGAGAATCAGAGATTTCCTTCCACGTAACCGGCGGGCGCTCCGGCGGTTCTTCGACCATCTGAATACAATCTTCCACAGGGCAAACGTTGTAACAGAGACGGCAGCCGACGCAATCCTCCTCTCGGACAAGCACGCGGGGACGTGTTCCAACCGCTTCATCCTTGCCATTCGCACGGATGTCGTACGAATGCGGTTGAACGACGCTTCCATCTCTCGCGACCAAGTCAATGCACTGGTGCGCTGTATCGTTGCATGCGACGTAGCAAAGATTGCAGCGGACACATTTCTGTTGGTCGATGCGCGCCACCGCGCGAAAGGAAAGGTCAAAATTGTTGAAGTCAGAAACTCGCTGGAGGCTCTTTCCCACTACATCAGAAATCTTGGAGAAACCCTTTTCGTCCATCCAGTTGGATAAACCATCGCACAAGTCCTCAATAATCCTGAAGCCATAGTGCATGACCGCCGTGCAAACCTGCAGGCTGCCGGCGCCAAGTAAGAGAAATTCCGCCGCGTCGCCCCAAGTGGAGATGCCGCCCATTCCCGATATCGGCAGTTTAGAGCCGCTGACAACCGAATCTCTCCCTAGCGCGGCCAGCATATTCAGGGCGATGGGTTTTACGGCCGGGCCGGCATAGCCGCCGTGGCCGCCCTTGCCGCCAATGTTGGGAGTGATCTCGAGTGTGTCCAGGTCGATCCCGATGATCGAATTGATGGTATTGATCAAGGAAACTGCGCTGGCGCCTGCGGCAACCGCCGCGCGCGCGGGCATCACGATATCGGAAATGTTCGGCGTGAGTTTCACAATGACGGGAATCTTGGCTACCTCCATGACCCATCGCGTAATCTGCTCGCAATATTCAGGCACTTGGCCCACAGCGCTGCCCATGCCGCGTTCGCTCATCCCATGGGGACAGCCGTAGTTCAATTCGATCCCGTCCGCGCCGGTGTCCTGGATTCTATAGACGATGTCGTGCCAAGCTTCCGGTTTAGACTCTACCATCGCCGAAGCGATCACCGCGCGATCAGGCCATGCGCGCTTCACTTCCCTAATCTCACGAAGATTCACTTCCAGCGGCCGATCGGAGATTAGTTCGACGTTGTTGATCGCCAGCATTTTTTGGCCGCCATAGTGCCAAGCGCCGTAGCGATTCGAAACATTCAGCACCGGCGGGCCAATGGTCTTCCATACCGCGCCTCCCCATCCGGCTTCTAAGGCGCGATGTACTTGCAAACCGGAATTGCTCGGCGGCGCCGAAGCCAGCCAGAAAGGATTTGGGGATTGAATCCCCGCAAAATTGATGCTGAGGTCAGTCATGAGCCACCAGCCTTTCGTGAATTGAACGTGCGGCCAACTTGCCGTCCTGAACGGCCATCACCGTGGAAGCCGCTCCGCGTGCACGAATGCAGTCGCCACCCGCGTACACACCGGGCAAACTGGTTTCGAACCCAGCGCTCACCTCAATGAAACCCTTCGTGGTCTGTAGCTTCAAGAGCGATGCGAGGCTTGGTTTTTCCTGCCCTGTGGCTTTGACAATCTGATCCGCAGGAAGCAGAAATTCCGAGCCTGGAACAGGTCGCGGGGAGGGGCGACCCGAGGCGTCCGGCGTCCCCAAGCTCATCCGCATACATTGCAGAGCCGTGACTTTCCCGTTGTGGACCTGCACGCCGACAGGTGCCGTGAGAAACGAAAAACGCACGCCTTCATTCTTGATGAATTCATACTCATGTGGATAGGCCGTCATTTCCTTTTCCGAGCGGCGATAAAGCATAGTCACTAACCCGGCGCCAAGCCGTTTTGCGATCGTGGCGCAGTCGATGGCGGTATTTCCCGCACCGATAACGACGACATTTTGGCCGACCACGAGGTCATTCACGTCCAGCTTGCTCTGCTCGATGTATGCCAACCCGTCCAAAATATGTTCTTCGCCTGGAATGCCCAGGGTGGTCGTTATGCCCAGTCCAACGCCGAGAAATACTGCGTCGAATTTTGCCTGGAGGTCGGACAAATTGAGATTCGCTCCCAGCTCTTTGGCTTTTTCAATTTTTATGCCGAGCTTGGTCAGCATTCTGACTTCCTCGAGGGCAACCTGAACCGGCTCACGAAGGCCAATGATGCCGTAGGTCGAAAGGCCGCCGGCCATAGTGCGTTTTTCAAACAATGTCACGTTATGACCGCGTTTGGCGAGCTCACCTGCACACGAGAGGCCGGCGGGGCCAGCGCCAATGATGGCGACCTTCTTTCCGGTGCTTTTAATGGGCGGGAAAAACACCAGATTCCCCCCATAAGCAAAGTCCATGGCATATCGCTGCAATCGACCTATGGCGATCGGCTTGTGTCCGGTTCCGAGCACGCACGCGCCTTCACATAGCTCCTGCACCGGGCAAACACGCGCGCAGGTTGCGCCAAGGAGGTTGGACTCCAGGATGGTGCGGGCCGAGCCGCGCAAGTTGTGCGAAGCAATTTTCTTGATGAATCTAGGTATATCAATGTGCGTGGGGCACGCGTGAGTGCAGGGCGCGTCATAACACATCAAGCATCGTGCGGATTCGACCGCAGCTTCATTGGGGGTCAACGCTGGCAGAAGTTCGCCTAGCGCATTTGCGCGTGAAGTATCTGGTGAAGTCTCCGCCAACACATCCTCCCAATCTTCAATCCTTTGGCGAATCTAGTAGCTCAGGATGAAGGAAGGTTGAAACGAACAAGCTATCCTGTAATGGTACCCTGTGCCAGGCGCCTATGCCGATGTAGAAGTCCGCAGCCTCATCAACAAAGAATATACTCCTCCGGCAACCACAAAGCCCACGAACCAGGCGTAGTCGTAAAGCCAGTGCAGCGCTGGCGACGCTAAGCCAAGCAAAGCCAGGGCAATACCCGCAACCAACGCAAAAATCGCGCTGTGATTGAACCCCGTCCGGTATTCATATGCTCCGCCGCGACGATACAAATCTTGCAAAATGAGTTGGCGCTTCCGCACGACGTAGTAATCGCAAATCATGATTCCTGCAATCGGGCCAAGAAGGGCCGAGCAACCCACCAGCCATCCGAAAATGTATGCGCTGAACGTGCTGAGCAGTTTCCACGGCATCATCAGAATGCCCACCACGCCGGTAATGAGACCGCCGGTGCGAAAAGAAATGAGGCTAGGCTGCAAATTCGAAAAGTCGTTCGAAGGAGAAACAACATTTGCGGCGACATTCGTGTTGAGCGTCGCAATCAGAAGCGCCACCAGTGCGATCAACGCGACCACCGGCTGGTTGAAGCGCGTCAGCAGCACGACCGGATCCCAGATCGCTTCACCAAAAATCACCGCGGAGGCCGAAGTCACGGCTACTCCGATGAACGAATATAGCGTCATCGCTGTAGGTAGTCCCAAGGCTTGTCCAACCATTTGCGCGCGTTGCGATTTCGCGTAACGCGTAAAGTCCGGAATATTCAGCGCCACCGTGGCCCAAAAACCAACCATGCCCGTCAGGGAAGGAATGAAGAAGTGCAAAAATTCAGAGGTGCTCCGAAACTTGCTTGGCGTGTGCAGCACGGGTCCCAAACCACCGGCCTTGCGCGTTATCCACCAAAGCAACAACAATCCAACGACGAGCATGAACGGCGCGCCGATTCCTTCCAGGAATTTAATGGTTTCGATGCCGCGCCAGATAACCAGCATGTTGACAGCCCAAAAGAGAAAAAAGCAGATCCAATGGCTGCCTGCTAGATTTGCAGCGCCGGGCCACAGAATGAGCAACATCGAATAAATCGCTTGGCCGCCAATCCATGCCTGAATTCCGAACCAACCGCACGCAACCAGCGCGCGCAACACTGCGGGAATATTTGCGCCGCGGACTCCAAACGACGCCCGCACAAAAACAGGGAATGGAATGCCATACCGGGCGCCGGCGTGCGCGTTCAGTAGCATCGGTATTAAAACAATGAGATTCCCTAGCAGAATTGTGGCGATGGCTTGAATCCAATCCATTCCACCCGCGATAAGGCCCGATGCCAACATGTAGGTCGGGATGCAGACGCTCATGGCCACCCAGAGCGACGCGTAGTTGTACGTGTTCCAGGAACGTTTCTCCGTCGGAATCGGGGCCAAATCGGGATTGTAGAGCGACGCGTCGACCTGTGTAAGCTCCATCCGCCATTCCTAAGACACAGAAGTGAGGCGTCAGACTATAGCAAGCGACTCGGAAATGCCAGAGGAGCGCTCAGCCCGCACTAGCGTTTGCCAAGTAGCCGAATCGCATTTTCGCGATACACCTTGAGCAACACATCATCGGGCAAGAACAGACCGTAAATGTTCCAACGGCCTTGCCGAGAGGCATGCGAGGGGTATTCAAAGTACTCGTCACGGGTTTCCAGAAACCGGTAGTGGAGCCGGTACATGTTGACCTCGGGAATCAGATCCGTGCCAAACAGAATCCGGTCAGGGAATTTAAGGAAAAACTCACGCGCACTGTACGGTTGCCGCCCAAGCTCGGCGCAACGGGCTCCAATGTCCACGTGCAGATTGGAATATTTCTCCAGAAGGGCTGTTACATACGCAAGATCTTCGGGATGTTCCGCTACATGAGCGCCAACAAAAGTGGTTTTCGGATGGCGCGCGATGACGCGATCGCGCTGTGTCAGGAGTTCCAACTTGCCGTAGTATGAGCCGTGGTAGCTCCACTGCGGATGCGCGGCCAACTCCTCATATCGTTCGTTGGACGCGTCGATCGGAAGAAAAAACGCATCCGGGTCCGCAATGTGATACATGATCGGCACGCCAAGCTCGGCGGCCTTTTCGTAGATGGGATCCAACCGTCCATCATCGATGCGCAGCAGGCTGCCGTCTGCGTCGCGGACTTTCGTTCCGAGATCCTTCCAGATCTTCAGTCCGCATGCGCCATGCTCGATCAGCCGCTCAAGACGCTCGACGCTTCGCTGAACAAAGCTAGGCGACTGCACGTCGCTCCAGTCCATCCAGCCATACGTAGCGAAACGCTCCGACGCCACGGAATTAAATTTGCGAATCATTTCAAGCGCTGTCTCGCCGGTCTGCATCGTGATGTTGACGATGCGGTCGATCCCACACTCATCCATAACCCGCAACATTTCTCGAGGGTCCTGCGCGTCCAGGTGATTGTGATAATCGATAACTGGGAATTTCGGCTTCAGGATTTCATGTTGGGGAGCCGCAAGCATCGATCGGGGACGAAAGTCGCTGAGCCGCAGATCGACCTCGGCACGAGCGGTCACCATCGCAACGAAAGGATCCTTGCCACCCGCCGAATCGCCCATGTGCTCTCCTCGACTGATCACCGAAAATGATACTAACAAATGGTGGGTTTGATTTGCCGAGCTTCCGGTACAATTCGATGTCGTTCGGGTGCGTGCTGAATTTGGAACTCCTCACACAATCTAAGGAGTTTCTATGAGACAGAGCAAGCTCTTCGCGGGTCCACTTTTGGCCATTTTGTTTTTCGGCTGTGGGTCTCCCGTAATTGGTCAACAGAGCTATCTTTATGGCCTACAGCCCGGTACAGCCGACGTCACTGTGCAAGGCGACGTCATCATATTGAGAAATGCGGAGCTGATTGCCCGTTGGAGCACCGCCAATCACAGATTGGCACACGGGTCGTTTGGGCGTCTGTCGCTAGGCGATGGAGAGAGGTTGCTGGACGACGCGTTTACGTTGGTTTTGGCTGACGGCAAGACCTTGCACTCTTCGGCCATGCGGATCGCGGCAACGCCCCAAGTGGAGACACTGCAAGCGGACGCCGGCGCCGCGCGTTTGGAACAGCGCTTTGGCGGAAAACGGGTGGTGGTACAGCTTGAAGACCGGGGTTCAGAACTCGTTGCCTTGTGGTCCGCGGAATTGCGGGACGGCGACAATTACATTCGGCAGGAAGTTTCGTTCTCCTCCCGAGCCAATGTGGAGATCCGAGAGGTCCGACTATTTGACTTCGCGTTCCTGGGTGCTCAGGTTTCTGGCACCGTCCAAGGCTCTCCGGTCACGGCGGGAGACATATTCTTGGGATTTGAGCATCCCCTCAGCCACTGCGGTGTGAAAGGCCACACACAAGTACGTTGCTCGATTGATCGAGAACTACCATTGAAAGCCGACCAGACTATAAAATATTCCTCGGTTATCGGGCTATCGCCGCGTGGCCAAATGCGTCGTGGATTCTTGAATTACGTGGAACGCGAACGCGCGCATCCCTACCGGCCCTTCTTGCACTACAACTCATGGTTCGATATCGGCTTTGGCGAACGCTACGCGCAGCCCGCGGCGCTGGACGCGATCAATGCCTTCGGCGACGAACTCACCGTCAAGCGAGGAGTGAAACTCGATTCCTTCCTGTTCGACGACGGATGGGACGATCCTCGCTCGCTCTGGAGCTTCGATCCTGGCTTCCCCGATGGCTTCACCCCTGTGAAGGAAGCCGCTGCCAAGTACGGAGCGGCTCCCGGCATCTGGCTCTCTCCGTGGGGCGGGTATGACAAAGCCAAAGAACAGCGCATGAAGTACGGGGGCGAGCAAGGCTTCGAAATGAACAAGGGAGGATTTGCGCTTTCGGGGCCCAAATATTTCGCGCGCTTTCGCGACGTTGCCCTGGAATTCATCCGCAAATACGGAATCAATCAATTCAAGATCGACGGCACCGGCAACGTTAATAGCGTATTTCCGGGCAGCGACTTCGATAGTGACTTTCACGCGGCGATCAGCCTTATCGGCGAGTGGCGCGCCGTGAAACCGGACATCTTTGTGAATCTCACCACGGGAACCTATCCTTCGCCCTTTTGGCTGCGCTATGCGGATTCTATTTGGCGTGGCGGGGACGACAGCAATTTTGCCGGCGTCGGTCCGTGGCGCGAAAAGTGGATTACCTATCGCGACGCGGACACCTACGCCGGAATCGTGAAAAAGGGCTCGCTGTTTCCTCTGAATTCGCTGATGTTGCATGGAATTATCTACGCTCGCCAGGCCGAACATCTTAGCGATGACCCAGGACACGCGTTTGCGCACGAGGTCCACAGTTATTTTGGCGGCGGCACGCAGCTGCAGGAGATGTACATCACGCATTCCCTGATGTCGGACTCAGAGTGGGACATTCTGGCAGAATCTGCGAACTGGTCTCGCAAGAATGCCCCCACTCTCGTAGACACCCATTGGATTGGCGGGGATCCGGCCAGACTGGAAGTGTACGGCTGGGCCGCTTGGTCTCCGGAGAAGGGAATCATCACCTTGCGAAATCCAAGCGACCATCCGCAGACATTTTCTCTAGATGTTGGTAAGGCTTTTGAACTCCCACCCGGCGTGCCTCGGAAATTCACCGCGCATTCGCCCTGGAGGAGCGATGCCAAGAAGGTGCGGACTCCTTTGACCGCAGGAAAATCGCGCGAATTTCGGCTACGACCGTTCGAGGTATTGAACATGGAGGCGATTCCGACTCCTTGAGCAACAAACCAGGCTGGTTTCGATTCTATTCTTTTTCTTTCTTTTCCTTTCGCTCGCAGGTACACTCCTCCTGGTAAATGCCGGGGTGTTCGATGAATGATTTGCTGCGTCCTACCTGTCTGCTGGCTTTGGCTGCTGGCTCGAAACGAAGTATTTCCCGTACGCAGGGTATCCGGGCCAGGGCGCTGGATGACCTATGGAATAGAATTGCCCGATGGAGTGCTCGAAAAAATCTACCACAAAAACGCCGATCGACTTTTTGCGCAGTTCAAAGGGATACACTGAGATGATCTGCAATTACGGGAGTCGAATCCCAGCGCGGGGTTTTGGTGGATTGACTCTTACGGCGGCAGGGCTGCTTATCTTTGCAGGCTGCCACAACCAGAAAAAGGAGCCGAGTGCCGGCCCCGTTTCCGCGCCGAAGTCATCCATCGAAGTGTCTGTCTCTCCCGAGGCAGTTGTCGTTCATACGCCTACCGCCGAATTTGATCTTTCTCCCTCAGGCGCGTTGCAGGGCAAGCTTCACAAGGATGGATCGGGGCTTACACTCGACACAGGGTCCGCCGACGCAGGCCAGGTTGTTACCGTGGGAAATAAAGAGCTTTCCGGCGTCACGCTGGATCTTGCGAACGTAAAAGTCAAAGAGGCAACCGGCAAGCTCGGAAATCTCGGCAAACAGCTTGATGTAAATGGCAGAATTCCGGGAACGGACCTCGAACAGGGCCTGACGCTCGAAGTCTATGATTCATTTCCCAATCTGGCGTTGCTTTCACTTCGCGTGCGTAACCGCGGCGAAAAGGAAATCGAAATTGAGAAAGTAGACCTTCAGCGCCACCTTTTCGCATCTGCAAAGTCCGGCGAAGATTCGGCGCATCCGCTGTGGACGTTCGAGGGTTCCAGCTTAAAGTGGGGTAAGGACGAAATTTTCCCGATTCCCGCGAAGTTTTCTCAGGAGAACCCGTTCGGAGCGCCGGTTGGCGTAAAGGACGACCTCGGCCACGTCGGAGGCGGAATCCCTGTTGTGGCCTTTTGGTCCCGCAACGTCGGCGAAGCGATCGGCCACTTTGAGACTTTGCCCCTGGTCCTATCCGTGCCAGTTCGCACAACGCCGGAAGGGAAGGTGCAAGCCGGGGTGAGCATTCCCGTCAAAACAATTCTGAAACCCGGTGATGTTTATTCCACGCCGCGCACTTTTCTTGCAGTGTATAGCGGCGATTTCTACGAACCGCTAAAAATGTGGTCCGACGCCATCGAAAAGGAAGGTCTCAGCCGGCCAGTGAACAATAACGAGAACTATGCAGTCGCATGGTGCGGCTGGGGCTATGAGTTCGGGGTTACTCCCAAACAGATGCTGGGCACGATCCCTAAGCTGAAAGAACTGGGCATTCACTGGGCCACTCTAGACGACGGCTGGTTCGACAATTACGGCGATTGGCAGCCGCGGGCGCCCGCGTTTGCGGGAACGGCCATCCAGGACATGGTTAAAAGTTTTCACGAGCAGGGAATCAAGGTCCAGCTTTGGTGGCTGCCGCTGGCGGTTGAAGATGGCAAGTACGGTTATGGCGATCGCAAATTCGTCACGTCGGACGTTGTGAGGGAGCATCCTGATTGGCTGGTACTCGACCAACAGGGCAAGCCGGCGCGCATGGCACGCAATCTGGCCACATTGTGCCCCGCTCTGCCCGAAGTTCAGGCATATTACAAACAGCTCACGGAGCGTTTCATCCGTGATTGGGGATTCGACGGGCACAAACTCGACAATGTTTATACGCCGCCTCTCTGCTATAACCCGAAACATCACCACAAGTCGCCGTACGATTCTGTCTATGCCATGGGTGACGTGTACAAGACGATCTTTGAAACCACGCGCGCGCTCAAGCCGGACAGCGTGACGCAAAGTTGTCCTTGCGGCACGCCTCCGAGCTTGGCGTGGTTCCGCTACATGGATCAGGCGGTAACAGCCGATCCGGTCGGCTCGGTACAGGTGCGTCGGCGTGTGAAAATGTACAAAGCCTTGCTGGGACCGCGCGCCGCCGTCTATGGCGACCACGTTGAACTTACGCGCATTACGGGAGCCTCCAGTGATAACGAGCAGGACCTTGGCAAGGATTTTGCTTCGACACTTGGAACCGGCGGCGTACTGGGCACGAAGTTCACCTGGCCCGACTACGGTCGGAAGTTTAAGAACGTGGAGTTAACGCCGGAGAAGGAAGCCCACTGGAAAGAATGGATTAGCCTTTACAACCAAAAAATGCTGTCCAAGGGGAATTTCCTGAACCTCTACGTTTATGGATTTGACGTTCCAGAAGCCTACGTTATTGAGAAGGACGGCCACATGTATTACGCGTTCTATGCGCCTTCGCGGGCCAACTCTGGCCACACCGAGAAACCTGAACCGGCGCATTGGAGCGGCGAAGTCGAACTTCGCGGATTAGCCTCGGAGTCTTATCACGTGATGGACTATGTGCAGCGGAGGGATCTTGGCACGGTGACGGGACCCGTCGGGAAAATAAAGGTAGATTTTGTCGACAACCTGCTTCTTGACGCCGCCCCGGCTCCCTGATTCAACCTACGATTTCACCTCTGTGCTGCGGACTCCCGCTCCCAAAGCATGCGTGCGAAGAAACGACTCACGATACACCGTATCGCGAAACGCTTCTGTCCCCCCAGGCCGCGTCACGGAAAGCGCCCCGACAATATTCCCGCACGCCAGGCAGTCCTCGAGTTTCGCTCCGCGGATATATTGGTGAATAAAACCCGCGTCGAAGCTGTCTCCCGCACCGACGCGGTCGATTGCCTCTACCACGGGAGGCATCGCCACGAATCTTTCTTTCGAAACCCGGGCAAGCACTCCCCTCGATCCTCGCTTAATCACGACCATCGCTACTTTTTTTGAAAGTATTTCCGCCGCTTGGTCGGCGTCATCCACTCGCGCTAGTTTGCAAGCTTCGCGTTCGTTTGGCAGGAGAACATCGACATATTTGAACAGCTCTTGAACGCCGGGAGACCAGCGATCCTCGGGATCGTCGTTCGTATCGAGGGAAGTCGTCAGGCCAGCCGCCTTCGCTTTCCGGAAAATATCGGCGAGAGAAGGTTGCAACCCTTTTAACAGAAAGTAAGATGAAACATGCAGATGCTTCGCCCTAAAGACGTAGTCGAGGTCCAGATCCTTTTCGCTCAGCTCGAACATCGTGCCCGGATAAGTGAGGATGTACCGCTGCTTTCCTTGCGGCAAAATCACGGTCAACCCAGTGATCTTGTCAGTCACCCGGCGAACGTGGGAAAGGTCGACACTCCCTTCCGCCAAACGCTTCAAGCAGATTTCACCTAATGGATCGCTGCCAATAGAAGAACTGAAACTGACTTTGTTCCCTAACGACGCCAGATTGTGTGCGAAAATTGCAGACGAGCTGCCGAGCGTAATGCTTAGATCCTTCGCCAGATGTTCGCGCTCGAGAATCAATTCCGTGGGCAAGCCGGACAGGATAAGGTCCAGATTCAACTCACCAATTACGCTGACGTCAAACACAGCCAAAGACGGTTCTCCTTCGTCGTTAATCGTTAATCCAACATCACAACGCGGGTGAGGTTTTTCGGCTGGTCGGGATTCAGCCCTTTTGCGACAGCTGTGAAATATCCGAGAAGTTGGCAGGGCACGATACTTGGAGCCAGTAACGCCAACTCATGGCCATTTAAGCCAAGTTCGACTACCAAATCGGAACCACGGAGGATGTCGGCATTCGCGCGATTGCAGATGGCAACGGTAACGCCGCCGAGCTCTTTCATTTCTTCAAGGACCTCGGTTTCCGCCTTTTGCGCGCTTTCGCTCAACACAAATGTCAGACAGGTCGCCGAGCTTACAATGGCTTTGGGACCGTGACGAAACTCCAAAGCGTGGAAGAACTGGCTGTACGAACAGGACATTTCCATTATTTTCAGCGCGGCTTCTCGGGCAATGCCATGAAACGGCCCTTGTCCAAGGAAAGCATAATCGGCAAAAATATGCTGCCCCGCAAACGCTTCCATTTGTTGGGCGATGGCGGGAATGCGCGCTACAAACTTTTCTGCCATGGCCTGTAGATTTTCGACAAACTGGGAATTGCGCGCGTGCCGCGCCGCCAGAACCTGCAGGCAGAGCAACATGCTCGTGAATGACCGCGTCATCACCGTGCTCTGCTCATCTGCGGCACTCAATTTGATGGTGGCATCGCAGGCTTGCTGCAACTCGCAATTTTCCGCATTGCAAGTAATCCCAATGGTTGGAATTCGTAGGTCCCGTCTCAGAACACTTGCTGCCCGTACGGCCTCTGACGTTCGCCCCGACCGCGAAATCACCACTGCCTGCAAATCGCTCCCTTCGGCCTGAATCAATTTCGGGAAAAGCAGCACTTCTGAAGCAGGGATGGCTCGCGCTGGCTGGCCGGTCAGCAGCGTCCATGAAATCGCCGCAGCCTCCGCAAGGTAGAAGCTCGTGCCGCAACCGATGAAAAGAAATTCGCGATTTCGGCTGCTCTTTTCAAGAATCTCCGCGATCACGGCGCTCGTTCTTGTCGCAGTCAGCACAGATTGCCAGACGTCACCCTGTGACTGAATTTCGTTCCACGTATGTGACTCCGTGTGCCGGGTCTTTTGTATCGTCATAAGTGTTGTTCCCGAAGCAAAACCTGCTGGCCTCTTTTCTTCAGACGAGCGTTACCTCAACTTTTGCTTCTCGGATTATCGTCAAGTCGCGCTTGGAAATGCTCTTGTCGGTGATGGTTTCGTGGACCGCGGAAGTCGGCAAGATGAGCGACAAACTGCGCCGGCCAAACTTGCTCGAATCGCACACCACCACCGTCCGCCGCGCCGATTCGGCCATTGCGCGATTCACGCGTGCCTCCAGTAAATTGGGCGTAGTCAATCCGTATCCGACGTCGAAGCCGTCCACGGCCAGGAAAAGAAGATCGGCGCTTAGTTTCCGCAAAGATTCTTCCGCCAAGGGGCCCACAAGGGAAAATGAATTTTTCCGCAAAGTTCCCCCGGTCAGGATGACCTCGACCGGCGAATCGGCGAGCTCTGCGCCAATATTGATCGCATTGGTGATAACGGTCAGGTTCTTCACGTGGCGGCAACTGCGGGCGATAGCGGTTGTTGTCGTTCCGGAATCGAGAATGATGACCTGGCCTTTACTAATCATGCGCGCTGCGGCAGCGGCAATCCGCGTTTTCTCCTGTCTGTGCAGCCGTTCCTTTTCTTGAATGGAGCTGTCCATCAGCGCGCCGGTCTTTACGGGCAGTGCCCCTCCGTGCGTGCGCTCCAGTTGCCCCTGATGATGAAGGAACTCCAGGTCCTTTCGAATCGTAATCACGGAGATGTGGAAACGCCGCGCGAGGTCGCGAACCACTACGCGCCCATCTTCCTGAATCACCTGCAGGATGGCTCTACGGCGCTCTTCGCTCAGCATAAATGCCTGCTGTCCGGCGTGGATTTGCCCCTACCGCATCCGACCGCGTACGCGTAGCCGTCGAGGACTTCCAAAATCTTGTCATGGATCAGGTCGGAGGGCTGGTTTGCGAGTGTCCCATTTCTCACCGCGTCGGCCTGCCGTGGAAGGTACTGGCTCAACAAAGATAGAGGCGCCGGATGAGCGCGCAGGTTGTGAGCCAGGCGCTGCAACGCGGCCGCAACCGTAGGCTCCGCCCAGTAATAACGCACACGGTCGCTATAGCTAAACCTCCTGGCAATGCGCAAGTCTTTCTCCTCGCCATGGTAGTAGCTTTTCCAGTGGGTGGGATTCCTCAGCATGGCGGTTTCCACAACTTCCGGCAAGCCGGATAGCAACAGGCCGGTTCTATCAGACAACCATTCTTTCTCGATCTCTGACAACGCAAAAACTGCTTCGCGGAACGCAAAGGTCAGCCACGGCCCAACTTTGAGAATCGCGAAGTGATCCAGCACCATTTGCCGCAACGCACAGGGCGTCTGGTAGTCGGTAGAGTGCGCTTCATAGACGCCACTCCACGCAGGAACAAGAAAACGGCGGAGGGCCTGAGCCTTCTTGGCGTCATAGGGGAACACAGTTGCGTCTCCAAATTCAACGCCCGGCTGAACCACCACCGCGATCACTCGCTCCCAGGCAGATTCGAGCCCGCGGGAGAGGAACGCCTTCTTCGCAGTGTGCAGAGTGTGTCTCAAATCGTTCGCTTTCGTCGCCGTGGGAGCCTTTGAACTGGCCACCTCGCCGCCCGGAACCGGGACTTCTGTCCCGATCACATATAATGGTGCCGGCGCAGACGGTGAAAGCCCACCATGCGCCTGCTCCGCGACGCGGCACAGTTCGGCTGCCCGCGCTGCTACAATCTCATCCTGCAGCGATCCTTTTCTGTCGACTGGGTCGTCGGCACACGGCATGCTCGCGTCCAAGTGAATCTTGCTGAATCCCGCGCTGACATAAGCCGCGACCATTTCGCCGGCCTTCTCCATTGCCGCGCGAGCCGCTATATTGCGCCACACATGTGGCCCGAGATGGTCGCCGCCGAGGATGATTCTTTTCCGCGGGAAACCCACGGCAGCAGCCACGGCGTCGACAAATTTCACAAATTCCGCAGGCGTCTGGCCAGTATAACCTCCGAATTGATTCACCTGATTCGACGTCGACTCAATCAGTAGAAGACTTTCATCCCGTTCGGCCTGCAACATTGCCGCTTCCAGCACAAATCGATTTGCGGAGCAGATGGAATAGATGCCTAGGCCCTTGCCGCGGCGGTTTGCGGCGAGAAGTTCACGAAGCTCTCCAATCGCGTTGCCGCGACTTTTTGCACCTTTCTTTTGCACCACGCGCCTCGACTCTAATTCTGTGGGCCGACCCAGACAATCGCTCCTCGTTCGAGTGCAGGCAACACAAACTCCACGTTGTCGCCCTTTTTCTCCCCGCGCACAACTCGTGCCTCACCGAGGAAGGGAACAAAAGTCAGCACCGTTCCACGCGCGGCAGGTATAGTCAGCCGAGTTCCATTCACGGCCGTCGGGACCGCATTTTGGCTGGGGATCAAACCCGTAAAGTTGGCCAAAAACACGTGAGGCATTCCATTCACGAGGCCAAAGTTCGCAGCGACGGTCGGCGGTGCGTGCAGTTCGATCTCGCGCTTCATCGCGACCGCGTGCAAGAGCGCCTCTGGCGGCTGCTCGGACGCCCTCGAAAAATCGTTCTCGAAAGCGTGGAAGTATTGCAGAGCGGGATCGGCTGTAAGGCTAGCGACATTTGCCCCCGAAACTCCCGTCACATTCGCCCCCAGGATGATCAAATGTCCCCCGCCGTCTGCATACGCTTTAATCGCTCGTTTTTCCGCTTCGCTGAGCACGCTCACTTCGGGCAAGACCAGGGACTTGCCACCGAAGCCAGCTAAAGTGCGCGGCGTCACCACCTGAAATTCGCTGTGGGCCTGAATGAGCGCAACTAGAGTACCCCGGTACGAAGGCAAAAACTCCGCCGCGTCGTAATCTCGGCTCTTCGGCGAAAAGTACACGCCCACGGGCTGCATCGGCGTTCGTGGCAAATAGAGCGCCTTCTCGTTCTTTGCGATCCACGCGAAGATTTCCTTGCGTGTGATTGGGTCGTTCGAACCGCCCATCACATGACCCGGAGCATCCCAGAAATTCGCCCCGGCCATGACGATCGACATTGCCAAATTCTTCATCGCCTCGCGCTTGTCGACTCCTTTATCGCCGTCCCACGAATAATTCAGGATCCACGTGGCCTTCCCTTCCGCGAACGCTCGAAATGACAGCATCCCGGCTTGATACAAAAACCACTGCTGTTGTGTTCGCGAAGCAGCCATGTGCTCCCCTTCGCCAAACTCATATTCGTGGGCAATCGCATCTACCACGCCGTACATTTCGTAAACGTCCGCGCCTACGCGCGTGGCCTCCTGCTCGATGCCCGGATAAATTTCTGGAATTACCGCAATCTGTGGTTTAACGCTCTGCGCATTGTCTCGAATATCGCGCATGAACTCTGTCATCGTATCGATGCGGAAGTCGATCCACTTCCGGAAATTCTCATCCTTAAAATCTCCGAGCTTCAGATCCTGTTTTGCATCCAACCCGGTCTTTTGCCGGAACGCCGCGACCGTCGCGTCATCGAAACTGGCCCAGGTATTCTCCCATCCGTCGAAGTGGGTCATCCAATACGGAATGTCCACATAAATTCCGTCGATTCCTGTCTCCGCGATTTGCCGGACGCGTTCCATGTAAACTTTGCGCCACTCTTTCGCATAGGGGCTGACCCATACATCTTCGTCACCCGGCCGGATCCAGAATGCCGCTTTCGCGGTAAAGAGTGCGGGCTCGCCTGTAATGTTCCGTTGTATCCAGTCAGGATGGTCTTTCATCATGGTATGCGGAGACTTATCGGCATTCGCCGTAATGCATTCCGTTCCCGCGATGTAAACGAACGCCTTGTTTCCCGCGCGATGCGCCGCTTGCGCAACATCGGAAATGGCCTTGAGCTTCTCAGCGGGATCTAGAAAGCTCTCATATCGTCCGGGAATATCGTTGTCGACTTCAATACCAAACACGAGCGAATTCTGCGCATCCCGCACGATCGCGTCCGCATTTCCGGGCCTCAGCCCATATCCACCAATGCGCACATAGTTTGTCCAGTTCTGCTGGGGCGCCTCGGCGGGCGTTGCCGAACACAGCAACGCAGCTGAGCACAGCACAAAGATGGCTCCTGTTTTCAAGCAGGCCATTTTCATTAGAACTGGAACCGCATTCCGAATTGCATGACTCGCGGCGTGAATCCGGTCGCCGATGAGGTAACTTCACCGAACGTTGCGCTGCCCACGCCCACATCGGGGAAAGCGAACCGCTCCGTATTCGTGAAGTTGAAGAATTCCGCGCGAAGCTGCAACGTCTTCTGTTCTTTGATTGTGAATTCTTTGGTAAAGGAAAGGTCCAAATTACGAATCCCGTCACCCCTCAAGTTCGAGAAATACCGCGGCGCATTACCCGGAACTTGATCTCCCGGATCGCCGAAGCACGCCGCGTTGAACAATGAGGAATTTGCGCTCCCGTTCAGAGCCGCCGCAGCTGCCTGATGGTAACTCAGGCCACTCGACAATTGGTTGCAAAGGATATTCGGTCTCTGGTTGCCGTCATCCAATCGCGGCACCGCCATCACGATGGGTAGAGGCTGCCCACTTTGCAGCGTGATAACTCCCGAAATTTGCCACCCGCCAACTACGCCATCAACGATGCGATTCATATCTCGTCCGATCCATCGTCCTCTACCAACCGGAAGCTCAACGATGGTGGCAAGAACAAATCGATTCGGTACGTCATTGGCGCTGATGGCCCACTCATTCTTCAATCGATCGAGTTGCTGAGGATTTCCCACCGTGTATCCGTAAACGGTGTTCAGGTTCCCGACGAACGCGTTGAAGCCGATCGAGGAATCATCCTCTGATTTGGAGCGCGTAAAGTTGCCTTCGAAGCTGACGTAGTGGTTCATGCGTTTCTGGAATCGGATCTGCAGAGAGTTGTACCAGGAATTCGCGCCGAAATTCGGAAGGCCCTGAAATGTGCCGGGAAATTGCGGATAGGGATTTAACAAATTAGCAAGCGGAATAGGAAGAGGATTCCCTGTCACAGGATCAGTTTGCGCGTATAGCGACGCCGGCTCATTGAAGATCGCATTGGGTCCGACGAAGAACTGCGCGAACGGGTTCGCAACCAATGTGCTGAGATAATTCGAGACGCAGCTGTCCGCATCGCAATTGGGATCCAGCGCGTGTTGCTGCGCGGAAATCTGGGCTAACAGGCTCGACGAAATGAAGTTGCGATTCCGCGTACTCGAGTAGCCACCCCACGGAAGGTGCGTGCTGCGGTTCGCCGAATAGTCCACACCAATCGTGATTTCCCAAGGGAACAGGTGCTGCACGCCCAGATTCCACTGAAAAATATCGCCATTCCGGGCTTGCTCGGTTCCGAGGTTATTGGAGTTGTCGTAGCCCCACATCGCGAGCGCTCCGTATCTTTCTCCCTGCGGCTGCGAAATCCCCGTGGGAAACGGATTCTCCAGTGTGGCATATTGCGTTACGTAGTTGTTTGTCGAAAAGAGGATTGGGTCTGTGGCGCTGAAGGCGGTTCCCGGATACTGGTAATTTGTTGCGGGACTCAATCCGTAGTACACACCGGCGCCGCCACGAATCACCGTGTTCGGAGTGAAAGACCACGCGAACCCGACACGAGGAGCGACGTTATTGCGATCCGTGGGGACGCTGCGGCCCAATCCCCCCTGCTCCGGAAACAAAGTGGTGCCCTTCAGTTCGGTTGGTATCAGATCGCTGGGATTCAACGCGTTAGGTAAATCAACCGTGATGCCCGTGTTGCCGGTGAAATCGCTGTATTGCTGGCGATTGAATCGTTCGGTGTAAGGCGAACTCCATTCGTACCGCAACCCCAAATTGATCGTCAGCCTGGAATTGACCTTCCAATCATCTTGTAGGTAAAACGCGGTCTCCCACGACTTATCGGCAACGGTGGGTTGCACATTGATGAAGCTGGATCCTTGCGGTCCAGACGCTGCGCCATATCCCAGAAGCAGGCTGGCGAAGGAATTGCCTTGCGTCGTATCCGTGGTGATGGGCGTGGAAGCCGTCACGTTTTGCGGAAAATAGAAGTTGCCCGTGGGATAGTTCGGCTGCCAGAAATTATTGAAGAATTGGCGCTGTTCGAATCCAACCTTAATTGTGTGTGCGTGCTTCACCCAGGATATCGACGACGAATAGCTGTATAACGTGTGCGCAAACGACGTGTCCGTACAGCACTGCGTAAACATCGATAACCAATCGTTTGTGCCGTCGAGCTGAATGCTGGGCATGCGATTCAAGCCATTCGCCGCCAGGCTGGATGGGAAACCCACGCTTTGCAGGTTGGGAAAAGCGGAGTTGTTTGGTGCCGACACGCGATCCACCGCGAAGCGGTTCGTCCACACCACGTTCGGAGTGAACGTCCAGCTATGCTCCAGACCGATGTTGTGTACCGTGGTTGAAGAAGTGAAGCCGTCGTTGAAGTTGCTATTCGCCAGCACAAAAGGAACATTGTACTCGCCGTAGCTCTGACTATAACGGACCGCCACTCGCTGTTTGTCGTTGAAATAGTGGTCGATCTTTACGTCAAACTGATGCGCAGGTGCGTTCGTTAGAATCGATGTCCGGAAATTGTCCAGCCCGAATTGATCTCCGGAGGTGTTCGGCAGCGGATACAGATTCAGCAAAGCCTGACCGATCGGATTGATGTTTTGCTGCGGAATCACATTACCTTGAAACTGTGGCCTTACGCAGGTGCCATTCTGTGGCACACATTGGAACGGATTGTAAATCGCTTGTACTACAGGATTCCCGTTTGCGTCGGCGGTCATTGTCTGAGAGAAATCGCCCGTTCTCTCTGCGGCGGTCGGCACAGTGCCGGTGATGTTCACAGGGTCGTGCTCGCGCGTAAACTCCAGGTCAATGAAGAAAAAAGTCTTTTGCTTGCGAATGGGGCCGCCAAGCGAAAATCCATATTGGTCGCGCAGGTGGTCCGGCCTTGGAACTCCCGCCGCATTGTTGAAGAAATCATTCGCATCCAGGGCGGAGCGCTGTCCGAACCACCAGCCGCTACCATGGAAATCATTGCCGCCCTGCTTTAGGACCATGTTCACCACGGTCCCGCCGTTGTTCCCATACTCCGCGGAAAAGCTATTATTCTCGACCTTGAATTCCTGAACGATCTCGACCGACGGCTGGTAATACACGTTGGTCGTTCCGCCTTCCCCCTGCTCCGGCGCGCTGGTCAAAGCTCCGTCCAGACGGACCTCCGCTGTGGCGTTGCGCTGACCGTTGGACACGAAGTTTGTTCCTGAGGGGTAAGAATCCTGGGTCCCGGATCCGGTCGTCTCCGTAACTCCACCCGCGAGAAAAACAAGGCCGAACATACTGCGATTGATGAGCGGAATATCGCGCACATACTCGTTCGTCACGTCTGTGCCCAGGGCAGCATTGCCCGTATCGAGCAGCGGCGCTTGCGTTGTAACGCTGACGGTTTCCGATACCGTTCCAGGAGTTAGTGTAAAGTTCAGCGTAGCCTCCTGGCTGACCGCGAGCGTTAATGCTTTGTGCTCTTGCGAGGCCAGGCCGGCCGCTTCGACGTGAATGGTGTAGGTGCTTGGCCGTACGCCGGTGAAGACATAGATCCCACGAGCGTCCGTCACGGAGGTCGTACCCACCCGCGTACCTTCATCGGTTAGTATGACTTTGGCTCCCGGAATGACCGCCCCGCTTGAATCGCTTACGACTCCGCTGAGCTGTGCTGTATAGGTCGATTGAGCCGAAGCTGCCGTAGTGTAATCCAAAAGTAAAATGCAGAAACCGCCGAGAACGACGCCAAATCCCACGCGAAAACCGCGAGCGAAAAATGCCATCCCACACCCCCTGAGGTTCTAACCGTCCGGCCGAGTGGCCTGGTCGAAGCTCACTTACGATTCCTTTCTTTTACTTTCCTTTTCTTTCTTTGTCAATCCTTACTGTTTCGCGCCGGCAAACCGCCCGCGTTTTCCCATTGGCAAAATCCTCTTCCGTTGGCATCTACGGGTGACTATCAACAGAGCAGCCAAACAATGAAATCACAATATTCCTAACAAGCGCCTTCTCGCGGCGGTGCTTCTTGCTGCCACCCAGATTGTTGCTTCCGTCCACGCGCAGCGAGCGCTTTCACCGTACGGTTATAACGGCTGAGTCCCGCTTACGATACCGGTTACACGATTCAAATTAACTACCCAACCGGCAACAACACTCTCACCGTTGGCCATAATTCCTGCCCGATACAGCCTACAAACTGCCGCGAAATCCAGGAGACCCTAGGAACAGCGGACGCTTCGGGCCCGATTTACTGATCGCCTTGTGTCCGTGCCCACACAGGAAAGACGCTGTTGCCAACCCCTTTTGGCCGTAGTACTGTCCCCGGATGGCCGCCAAGCCGCATCGCCGTAAGAAGGGGGATCGTAAAGCCATGTCTGCCGATCACGAGGAAAAAAACGCCGCCAATGGTGAGCTGCGCGAGGGCGCAAACGTAGACAAAATCCGCGACATTCTTTTTGGTTCGAATATGCGCGACTACGAGAAGCGTTTCGCTCGTCTCGAGGAGCGTATGACCAAATCTTCCGATGCGCTCCGCGATGATCTGAAGAAGCGCTTCGACGCGCTCGAATCGTATGTCCGGGAGGAAGTTGAATCACTCGGCCAGCGCCTGAAGAACGAGAAATCCGAACGCACCGAAGCCTTGAAAGAGCTGATGAGAGAATCGCGTGATTCTTCGAAGGCCCTCGAAAAGAAACTCTCACAACTTGAGGACACTCTGGAAACCGCTCAGGGAGACCTGCGTGCGCGCATTCTGGAGCAGTCCAAAGCCCTCGCCAATCAGATCCAGAAATCCAAGGAAGAATTGGAAAAGGCGCTGGAGACCGAGGCAGAGACGCTGCGCAATGAAAAGACCGATCGCGCCGCGCTAGCCGATTTGTTCACGGAAGTCGCGTTGCGGTTGAAAGGCGAACTGGAACTGCCGGAGAAATAGCCGGATCGGTAACGTATGGGCTCCGCCCCAAAACCAGCTCCGAATCCGTGGGACGCTCGCTCCTCCATGGCAGACACGCCAAAAAGTCGATCTACAAACGAGCCTGACGGCGAATCTTCTCTAAACGGGTCCGGCTCGCTGGAAGAACTTCGCCACTTGATTCTTGCTCCCGAGCAAGAAGCTCTGGAGCGCTTGCACGAGCGTATCGAGAATCCCGAATCGCGGACCGAGGACGTCAGCGGAGTTGTCGCGGAAGCAATTCAGCGGCGCCGCGAGCAGGGCGGAAGCGACGCCCTGAGTGATGCTCTTGCGCCAACGATTGAAACCGCGCTGCGCGAGTCCGTACGCAAAGACCCGAATGCGTTGGCCGCCGCGCTGTTTCCAGTGATGGGACCTGCGATCCGCCGCTCCATTCTCGAAACCCTTCGCTCCTTTTTGGATTCATTCAACCAGGTTCTCGATCAAAGTCTCTCCTGGCAAGGCATGAAGTGGCGCCTCGAAGCGATCCGCACCGGGCGGTCCTTCACGGAAGTTGCCCTGCTCAACAGCTTGGTCTTCCGGGTCGAGCAGGTTTTTCTCATCCACAAAAAAACAGGCTTGCCGATTGCCCACGCGGTTGCCCCTGCTGTTGCGATTGAGGATCCCAGCCTGGTGTCGGGCATGCTCTCGGCAATTCAGGATTTTGTTCGCGATTCGTTTCACACTGGACAGGGTCAGGCCGTCAACCGCATGAACGTTGGCGATCTCGACGTGTGGGTCGAAAATGGCCCGTACGCGATTCTCGCTGCCGTGATTCGCGGCATCGCCCCTCGGTCGGTGCGCGACCAAATGGCTGAATGTCTGGAGAAGCTACACGCGGAATATGCCGCACAGTTCGAATCCTTCAATGGAGAAACGGCGCCATTTGCGGACGCCAACAAAGAGCTAGCGCGCTGCCTGGAAGCCAAGTTTAAAGAGGGCTCTCAATCTCGGAGCTATGGATATGCCTTGGCGACCGGAATGGTTTTGCTCGCACTTGTGGGAGGGTGGCTGGGCTGGCGATGGTGGCAATACCAGCGCTGGTCGCAATTGGCGGAAAGGCTCGCCAGTCAGCCCGGCTTGATCATCACATCCTTTGCTCGCGAACGCGGCCGCTTCGTCATCCGCGGCCTCCGCGATCCCCTTGCTCCCGATCCAACACAATTCATCCGAGACGCGCAGCTCGACCCGGCACGCGCGGAATTCCACTGGGGCCATTACTACGCGCTCGATGACGCGCTCCTGCAGCAGCGCGCGATCGCCGCGCTGGCGCCTCCGGCGGGTGTAAATCTTTCGGTACGGGATGGTGTCCTGCACATGGATGGCGCTCCTCCCGCGAAATGGCTGAATGATCTGCGTTCGCGTGCGCTCTTGATCCCTGGGATCCGTGCGCTCGATTTGGGTAAATTGTCACCGGAACAAGTCGCGTTCAACGAAGCAAAAAATAAACTCCAGTGGACGATCATCCGGTTTCCTCTCGCGAGCGCTTCATTTTCGTCGGTCGAACGTTACAACCTTCGAAGCCTCCTTCCGTCTATTGAAGAATTACTCAATCCGCCGGGTTCACTCCACCGAGCCGTAAAAATCGAAGTTGTGGGCCATAGCGATTCCACAGGCGCTGAATCCTCGAACGAGAGCCTAAGTCAGCGCCGCGCTGACCGGGTAGCGTCGGAACTGCTCCAGTTGGGGATTCCAACCTCCGGCTTGCACGCACACGGCGTTGCCACCGCGGAGCCAGTTCGCCCTGAAGACAGCGAAGACAATCGCCAGTACAACCGAAGCGCCACCTTCCGCGTTATCGAGATCCCTCCCGGCCAGCCATGATCCAAAAGAAGATCTGCATGCTGGGCTCTTTTGCCGTGGGCAAGACCAGCCTGGTGCGGCGTTTCGTCGAGAGCATTTTTTCGGAGACCTACCACACTACCGTCGGCGTAAAGATTGACAAAAAGCCGATTCAAATCGACGGTAAGCAGATCGATCTGGTCCTGTGGGATCTCTATGGAAATGATGATTTCCAAAAAATTCGCTGGTCCTATTTTCAAGGGGCTTCCGGCTATCTGCTCGTCGCGGATGGCACGCGCCGCGCCACCATAGACAGGGCCGTGGAACTCGAAGAACGCGCCCGCGCCGAAATCGGATCCGTTCCATTTGTCTTCGTGATGAATAAATGCGATCTGGTCGATGACTGGGAGTTCGATCCTGAGATGGAGGCGCGTCTCGCCACAAAAAGTTGGGCCATTTTGTGTTCGAGCGCCAAGACAGGCCAGGGCGTCGAAGAGGCATTTTCTCAACTCGCGCGAAAGATCGTAGGTTGAAGATGTCTGGCCCGCTCCCTCAATTCCTGCGCGAGCTTGGATTTGTGCTTCTTCAGCATCGCGGCCACGGGCAATTTTCATTACTTTCCCCCGCGCCTTCCTGGCTGGTAGAAATTTGGGATATACCTCGCGCCGGCCATGCGGAAATTCCTATCGCCGAGAAATCTCCATTTCTCGAAAATTTCCTGCTCGAAGCGGACACTTTTTGGAATTCCAACAATAAAGGATTCTGCCGGTCGGAAACCTGGGTCGAGAAATCGCCCGCTGGTAAGGAAATTCCTCTCGAAGCGATTGCCTTGCAATTGGAAGGTGTTCGCTTTCTTGCCCTGCACAGCTCGGAACCGGAGTTTCAGGAGCGTTTCCAGCTCCTTCAGACCGCTCGAGATTCGCTTCTGGACCAAGAAAAGCTGCAGCGTGAAATCCAAAAAAAAGACATCCTTCTCCACTGCATCATTCATGATCTTTCTCAACCTCTCAGCGTCATGAGCGTTACTTTTGATTGCATGGCCGATGAGCGCATCAGCGACAAGGGCAAAGGTCTCCTGGAGCTCGGGAGGAGAGCCAGCGATCAGCAAATGATGATGATCCGCGACATTCTGGAGGTTTTTTCCGCCGATTTGAAGGCTTCACTGCACGCTGAGAGCAAAGCAGAATCGCCGGATCTGCTGGACTGCGCCAAATCCGTTCTGAACGCGTTTGGGCCTGTTTTTGCCGCCAGGAACGTCAAGCTCAAACTCGATGACGGAATCGACGCACGCGGGGCATGGCGTGTCCACGGAGAGGCAACCCGCGTGCAGAGAATTTTCTCCAACTTGTTGGAAAACGCACTCCGCTACTCGCCGACTGGTTCAACCGTTACCATCAGACTCGCTCAGGATGGCGAATTCGTCCGGGCGTTTGTAGATGACCAAGGACCGGGGCTTCCAGCAGACATGAGCTCCTCCCAGATTTTCGCGCTGTTTTCAAAAGGGAAGGAGGGCGGCAAGGCAGGCTTAGGCTTGTATTTCTGTCGGCTGACTGTGGAGCGTTGGGGCGGCACGATTGGCGGTGAGTCGTTGCCGCTGCGCGGTTCTCGCTTTTGGTTCAGGCTCCCAAAAGCCACAGGGCAGGCTGAGCCTGCATCACAAATTGCGAAGGAGCCAGCCCGGAGGCCAGCCGTGGTAGGGAAAGGTGTTGGGTCAATGGCAGCTAAGAAATCTCCCATTCGAGTCCTCCTTGCCGAAGACCAGGAAGAAATCCGCATGTTGACGACGCTTCAGCTCGAGCGTCGCGGTCATCAGGTGGTTTCCGTCGCCAATGGCCAACAGGCGCTGGATGCACTAGATCATCACCCGTTTGACATCATTCTGCTCGACGAGAACATGCCGGTGATGACCGGCCTCGAAGCGATGCGTGCGATTCGCGCCAGGCAGCAGGAATACGGTCCGATGTTGGTGGTTGCGCTAACCGGCTACAACAGCGAGCCAGACCAGGAACGGCTCGTCGGGGCCGGATTCGACTTGGTCGTCGGCAAGCCGTTTCGCGTCGATTCCCTTGATGCGATTCTCCGTGGCGCATCCGCCGAACCGCTGTCTGAGGCGGAAAAGGAAGTGGTCTCTGCACCTCGACGGCAGGCGCCGATGGCCAATCTTCTCGATCGTGTCGGTGGAGACGAGCAGCTGGCACGCCAAATGGTTGCGACCTTCCTGCGCGATACTCCTAAGCGTATGGCGGGAATACAGAAGGCCGTCACGGGAAAAAATGGAGAGAAACTGGCTTCGTTTGCGCATGCCTTAAAAGGTTCCGTCAGTATTTTTGGCGCGGAGGTAGCTCGAGACCATTCCGAAAAGCTGCAGGATCTCGGCCGTGCCAACGACTTCCGAGCTACTGCTTCGCTTTACAAGCAGCTTAAGGAAGAGATTGCAGAGTTGGAAGCAAATTTGAGAGGATACGCCGTACAGAATCGTTCTCGAAACCCGGGAGCGAGTCCCAAGACCAAGCGCCGGACTTCCAATCCTAAGCGAAAACCGCGATAGGATTACGCCATGGACGCCGGAGCCAGCCCGTACCAGCCGGAGCCTCTACATGCCGCCGAGTATCTTGGTCACCGATGATGACGCCACTACGCGCCAAATGCTGCGCGGAATCTTGAAAAAGGCCGGCTACTCTGTTGCTACCGCGTCGGACGGCATGGGAGCCCTGAACGCCGTCCGGAAAAAGAAATTCGACCTGGTGCTTCTGGACATCTGGATGCCGAAGATGACCGGCCTCGGATTTCTCGGTCATCTTCACGGTGAAAGATATATTCCGAAGATTGTCGTCATGACTTCGGACCAGACGTCCGACACGCTTCTCGCTGCTCTTCGTGGCCGCGTCTATCAATTCCTGAAAAAGCCGCTGGATGCGACGACATTGCTCACCATCGTGGAGAATGCTCTTTCCACCAGTCCCGAAGTACCGGCGATTGAGGTCATCTCCGCCAATTCGCAGTGGGTGGAACTTATGGTTCCCTGCGAACGCTCCGTCGTCAGCAGAGTACAAAGTTTCTTGATGCATATGGATATGGGTCTGCCCGCGGAGGTCATCGAAAAGGTCGGCTACGCCTTCCGGGAGCTCTTGAACAATGCGATCGAATGGGGTGGCCACCTCGACCCTAACCTGAAAGTGCGCGTCTCTTATATCAAGACCAAACGCATGCTGATGTATCGTCTGGATGATCCCGGCCCAGGCTTCAAGCTGGAGGACCTGACGCATGCGGCTATCAATAATCCTCAGGACAATCCCATGGCTCACATGCAAGAAAGGGAAGCCAAGGGCCTGCGACCCGGCGGCCTCGGCCTGATGCTGACGCAACAATTGGTAGATGAGTTGGTTTACAATGAGTTACGCAACGAAGTGGTTCTGATCAAGTATCTTTGACGTTTTTGACCGATCGGTTGCCCGCGCACTGACCCTCCGTCCAGTTCCCCTTTTGCGCCCTCTAGATGTATCCTGTAACAGTCATCCCGGCTCGATGACCAATTCCACAATGGCAACCTAAACGGGGAACATCGTGCACAAACATGGCCGGGCGATGCAGACAGTCGGATTTTATGCGTCAATTTGCCTCGTGATCGCGTTAATCGGTTGCGCGTCGTCCAGTTCCGTGGATTCGGGCGGTACTAAGCCCACAATGCCCTCCATCACGTCTCAGCCCACGGCCGAGACAGTAACCGCGGGCCAGAGCGCTTCTTTCTCCGTTATGGCCGCTGGCACCGCTCCGCTTTCCTACCAATGGCAGAAGAAGGGAAGCAATATCAGTGGAGCCACGAGCGCCAGCTACTCCACCCCGCCGACAACGTCTGCCGATAGCGGTTCGACGTTCGACGTGGTTGTGAGCAACGCGGCGGGAAGCGTCACCAGCCAACAGGTGACACTTACGGTTAACGTCGGGTCTGCAGCGCCCACGATCGGCACTCAACCGGCGAACCAGACGGTTACCGCTGGCCAGGCGGCAACGTTTTCCGTTGTGGCCACGGGCACCGCGCCGCTCTCTTACCAATGGCAGATGAATGGCAGTTCGATCTCTGGGGCCACCGTCGCGTCCTATACAACGCCAGTCACAACAACGGCGAACAGCGGACAACAATTCCGAGTCACCGTGACGAATGCCTTTGGAAATGTCACCAGCAACACCGCCACACTAACCGTGAATGCTTCGACGGGCGGATCGGCAATCGATGTCGTTACCTACCACTACGACAACATGCGCACCGGGCAGAACGTCAATGAAATGACCTTGACGCCCGCGAATGTGACGGTCAGCACCTTCGGAAAACTTGGTGAATTCGCGGTCGACGGGCTGGTCGACGCCCAGCCGCTTTTGTTGTCGAACCTTGCGATTCCCGGCGGCGGCAGCAAGAACGTGGTTTACGTCGTCACCGAGCACGACTCCATTTATGCCTTTGACGCGGACAGCATTACCGCCTCGGGAGGGACGGCGTTGTGGCACGTAAGCGCCCTCCTATCCGGCGAGACTACCAGCGACGATCGCAGCTGTACGCAAGTGACCCCAGAAATCGGTATCACTTCGACACCCGTGATCGACCGTTCGCGAAACGCCATTTACGTTGTTGCGATGTCAAAGGATTCCACGGGAAGTTACCACCAGCGAATTCATGCTTTAGATCTCACGACTGGAAACGAACTGTTTGGTGGCCCCGTGGACGTCCAGGCCTCCTATCCCGGAACTGGCGACAATAGTTCCGGCGGCTCTGTCGTTTTCGATCCTAAGCAATACAAAGAGCGCGCTAGTCTCCTCGAACTGAATGGCACCATCTACACCATGTGGTCTTCGCACTGCGATCACCGGCCCTACACAAGCTGGATCATTTCATACAATGCCGATACTCTGGCGCAGACCAACATTCTGAATCTGGTGCCCAATGGCAGCGAAGGCGCAATTTGGATGTCTGGCGCGGCTCCGGCGGCGGACGCCTCCGGAAACATCTATATGATCGTGGCCAACGGAGACTTTGACACGACTCTGAATTCGCAGGGTTTTCCGACGAACGGCGATTGCGGCAACTGCTTCGCAAAAATCACGTCGACGGTGCCGCTGACCTTGCTCGACTACTTCACGCCTCTCAATACCGTCTCCGAATCGGATTCCGACACCGACTTTGGGTCCGGCGGCGAGCTTCTGCTGCCCGACGTTGTCGACGGCAACGGCAATACCCGCCACCTCGCGGTCGGCTCGGGAAAGGACGCAAATATCTATGTCGTCGACCGCGACAACATGGGCAAATTCAGCGGAACCGCGGACAACATCTACCAGCTCATCACCGGACAGCTCTCCGGCGGGGTGTATTCCAAGCCGAGCTATTTCAATGGCACCGTGTATTACGGCGCCAACGGCGACGCTGTCAAAGCGTTTCCCATCGTGAACGGCCAGTTGGCGACGTTCCCCTCTTCCCGCTCCGGCCACACCTTCGGCTATCCCGGGGCGACTCCATCCATTTCGGCCAGCGGCACCACCAATGGAATCGTCTGGGTTGTGGAAAACAGCAGCCCGGCCGTTTTACACGCTTACGACGCAACCAATCTTTCCAACGAACTCTACAACTCCACGCAGGCCTCCGGCGGCAAGGACAATTTCAGCAGCAACAAATTCATCACCCCGATGGTCGCCAATGGACGGGTGTATGTTGGCACCTCGAGCAGCGTAGCCGTCTTCGGTTTGCATTGAGTATTAAAGATCCTCTCGGAATCCCTGAACCTGTACCTCAAGCCTTCCAGTCCTGAGGGTTCATGTGTATCGCTCCGCCGCCAGGGTCTCATCGTAAAATGGTGTTGCGATGGAGTGAGGCACCGGGACAATGGGAAAGAACTGGGGAAATCGTCCTTGGGAAGTCGATTTTATCCCCGCACACAAAACCTTACCCGCAACTCTCGATTTCGCTATTGTCGGCGGCGGGTTCACGGGTCTGGCTGCGGCCGCTTGGTTGAAAACTCTGGCCCCGGATAAAAGCGTCGCGCTGTTTGAGTCCGACGTGATTGGAGCCGGCTCCAGCGGCCACACGGGTGGCATGGCGCTGGCGGAAACTGCGGCCGGAGACTTGCCTGGCCTCGGAGATGTGCTCGCCGGCTATCGCAAAATCCTTAAGAAATTACAGGTGGATGCGGATCTCACGCTTCCCGGAGTATTTGAACTGGGGCGCAGCAAACCCTCGAAAAACTCGCCCATCTCCTGGAAGGACTCCGGCCATCTCCGCGTGGTAGCGGAAGTGCCCGGCGGCTCGATCAATCCTGGAAAGATGATCAGCGGTTTGGCACGAGCCGCCGAACGCGCCGGAGTTTTGTTGTTCGAGCATGCCGCCGTGGATGAAATGAAATTTCCGGACACTCTGGAACTCCAGACCGCCGTAGGGGCAGTGCGAGCCGCGAACATCCTCTTCGCCACAAATGGGTTTGCTCAAGAACTGAGCGGACTGAGGGGACGAGTCCAAACCGCCTTTACCACAGCAATGATGACAGAGCCCCTCAGCGAAGAAGCACTTGCCGACATCGGGCTCGCTGAAGGCAAGCCTTTCTATACCGTGGATCTGCCCTACCTTTGGGGAAGATTGCTCAACAACGCGCTGATTTTCGGCAGCGGGCTTATCTTCTTTGAAGATTGGCGCGGGGTGCACACCTTGGACGTTAACCAAGGCGAAGTCGTTGTAGTTTTTGACAGGCTTCAGAAGCGCATCCGCAATCTCCATCCGACTCTTCAGTATGTGAAATTCACCCACCGCTGGGGCGGCCCGATCTGTATCTCCGAAGCGTGGAAACCCGTGTTCGAACGCCACATGAAAAGCAAGAACGCGATCGTCCTGGGCGGTTTCTCCGGCCACGGAGTCGCCCAATCCGTCTATCTGGGTGCTTGGGCGGCCGAGGCTATGCTGGGCAACAGGGAATTGCCAACGTGGAAATAAATCCGTTAGTGTGGAATCACGGCCACCGATTTCAGTAGCGCCGACACGCCATTCCACAGAATCTGCACGCCGATGCAAACTAGTAGGAAACTGGATAAGCGCATGATCACGTTCATCCCAGTTTCTCCAAGCGCGCGCGCCAACCGGTCGGCGAACGCATAACAAATATAAACGGACGCCGCAATCAGCAGCGCGCCGATCACCGCTCCCAATATCGAATAAATGATCTGATGGCCACCGTGCGGTTCGTTCGCGCCAAGCGTAATGGCCACAGAAATTGAACCCGGGCCCACGGTCAACGGCAGCGTCAAAGGATAAAATGCCTTGGTCGAGAGGTTCTCAGCGCTTACGCTTCGGTGCACATCCGCTTTTGTGCTGTCCTCGTCTTTTTGTTTGAGCAAGGCCCACCCCGTCGATGTGAGTACCAAACCTCCGCCAACCTGAACCACGGGCAACGAAATTCCAAAGAAGGCCAAGATGTGCGTGCCAATGAAATAAGAAACTACAATCAACGCAATGCTGTTCAGCGCGATGCGGCGCGAAAGAAGTTTTCGCTCGTCCGCGGAATAGTAATGCGTAAGCGAGAGGAAAAGCGGCGCGCCGCCTAGCGGATTCACGATCGGGAACAGAGTCGTGAATATCAGAAATGTCGATTTGAGAAATTGTGCCATTTGACTGTGCTGCCCAAGTATAACCAGACGCCTGACGCCGACAATCTCCTCCTACCGCTTGGCCCCGAGCTTCGCGGTCGTAATCACTTGGCCCACGTGCCGCTGTGTGTGGTCCGCCACATGCACTAGCAGGCCGCCGAGCGTCGTCGGTAGTTGCTTCTTGCCAACTGCGCGCGCCGCTTCAAGGTCTAAGGCCGCAAGAATCCTCACCCGACGGCATGCGCTTTCCAGCGCAAGATTCAGTTCGGCAAGAAGAGCGTCGTGCTTCGCATCGGGTGCGGGCTCGGACTTCAGCAAAGCCACCTGGGTTTCATCGAGCGCTCGTCCCTCCGCATAGGTGAGCAAGCGATCCAGGCTACGGCCAATGTGTCGCAGATGAAAAGCCACGGACGCAATTCCGCCCGGCCGCTCGTTGAGTTGTTCGTCCGAGAGCGGAAAGCACCATTTCCATATGTCTTCCTTAGCAAGCATCAGGGCGTGCAGGACGCCGCGCGCCACAGCAGGCACGTCGCCCAGCGTTCCGCGCAGCCACGGTTCCGGCAAATTTGGCTCGGTTTCGTTCATTTCGCCCTCCATGCGTCTTTTGGTTCACAGCAAAAGCTCGTGGTTTGACAGGCAGGATAGCACCACATAGGATGAGAAAACTCGGACGCCGAATCAAGCAGAACCTCGGAGCCAGAAAGTTGCCCAAAATCACAAAATCCTCTCGCCTGTACCGCGTTCTGGGACTCGTACTGCTCTTCGCCGCAGCTTTGAGTGTTGCGGCGACTTCGACAACAGAATTAATTCCCGCCGATTCCCAACGCTACTTGGCTGACATCAAGACTCTGACGCAACCAAGGATGGAGGGCCGCGGTGACGGCTCCAAGGGCTTGGTCCGTGCGGAACACCTGCTTGCCGGTCGCTACAAGGCGCTTGGCCTGGAGCCCGCGGGAACCAAGGGCTACCTTCAACCGTTCACGGTCACCACGGGCGCGAAGCTCAAGGGCAAAAATCATTTCCTCATTCAAGATGGCGAAGCGAGAACCGCTCTGAAACTCAATCAGGATTACGTACCTTTCAGTTTTTCGGGTTCCGGCACTGTCACCGGTCCTCTCTTGTTTGCCGGCTACGGCGCAACCGCCGACGAATTTGGCTACGATGATTACGCGGGCATCGACGCCAAGGACAAAATCGTCGTTGTTCTGCGTTACGAACCGAGCGACTTCGCGGCCAAAAGCGGCAATCAAGGCCTGACGACGCACGCGCAACTCATCACCAAAGCGATCAATGCTCGCAATCACGGCGCCAAGGCCATGATCCTGTTGAGCGGAAAGATTGCCGACGGCGAGGAAGATCTGTTACCCCGCTTCGGCAGCGTGGGCGGTCCGGAGAATGTCGGCCTAGCATTTGCCCAGGTGAAGAACGCTGTCGCCGAGGACTGGTTCCGAGCCGCGGGAAAATCCCTCAAGGAAACCCAGGACCAGATCAACTCCACCTCGAAGCCAGCCTCCTTCGCCTTTCCGGATACTCTCCACGACACGCTCACCGTCGACGTCGAAACCACACACGCCACTGTGAACAACGTACTGGCGTATCTCCCAGGCAAAACTGACGAATATGTAATCGTCGGTGCTCATTACGACCATCTCGGCCGCGGCACCTCCGATTCGCTGGCTCCCTCGCAAATCGGCCAGATTCATCCCGGCGCCGACGACAACGCCTCCGGAACGGCCGGCGTCTTGGAACTCGCGCGCATTCTTGCTCCGCTCAAAGGACAACTTCAGCGCGGAATTCTGTTCGCGTCCTTCGCCGGGGAAGAGTTGGGTTTGCTCGGATCCGCCGCGTGGGTTAAAAATCCAACCAAGTCGTTGGACAAAGCCGTCGCCATGCTCAACATGGACATGATTGGCCGCATCAAGGACAACAAAGTTTACATCGGTGGCGTCGGTACGGGATCTACGCTGCCGCAAGTCCTCGACCAGGCTCGTGCCGACTCGCCGCTGAAGTTTGAAATCTCGAGGAGCGGTTACAGCTCCAGCGATCACACTTCCTTTGTCGCTAAGCGCATTCCTGTCCTTTTCTTTTTCTCCGGCCTACATTCCGATTATCACAAACCGTCGGATACCTGGGACAAAATCAATCCAGACTCTGCCGCGCAACTTCTGAACATTGTTGCCCGCGTAACGGTTGAGCTGGCATCGGACGCCGAGAAGCCGGCGTTCCTCACTGTCGTCGAGAACAACCCGCATTCCGGCGTAACCGGCGGAGGTGGCGGCTACGGGCCTTACTTCGGCTCCATCCCCGATTTCGGCGAAACCGAAAACGGTGTAAGGTTTTCGGACGTGAAGCCCGGGTCGCCTGCAGCTAAAGCCGGCCTGAAAGCCGGAGATGTCTTGATTCAATTTGGTGACAAGGCCATCAAGAATCTTTACGATTTCACGGATGCACTTCGTCGCAGCAAAGTCGGCGACGTTGTTCCGGTCACTGTTCTTCGTGAAGGCAAAGAATTGAAGGTTGACGTGAAGTTGGAGCAGCGGAAGTAGGTAGGACTTCTTTTGAATTTCGAGCACAAATCTTAGGGGATAATGTGAAAAAGGGCCATTGGGCTGGATTGTATGTCGCCGGAGTTCTGACTGTAGTGTGCCTTTATGGACCTAGGTTTATTTTCGCATCTTCCCAGAGCGGCCCTCCAGATTCTCTCCTTCTACCGGACGAACAAAAGCATCTCAAGAATGTTCGCCAGCTCACTTTCGGCGGTCAAAACGCCGAAGCCTACTTTTCGATCGATGACAAACAGCTGATCTTCCAGCACCAGGGAGCCGACGTGCCCTGTGACCAGATCTACACCATCGAAGTAGACTCACCGGACGGCAAACCGCCCGTCCCGAAGCTCGTCAGCACCGGCAAGGGCCGCACAACGTGCAGCTACTTCTTTCCCTCCGGAGACCGGATTCTGTTTTCCTCCACTCACGCCACCAGCGCAGACTGTCCGTCCAAGCCGGACTATTCCCATGGTTACGTCTGGCCCATTTATAGTTCCTATCAGATTTACACGGCCACGCCGGACGGCTCCGATCTGAAGCAACTGACGCATTCCGCTGGCTACAACGCGGAAGCTACCATCACCCGTGACGGCAAGCACATCGTATTCACCTCCACGCGCAACGGCGACCTGGACATCTACACCATGGACGCCCACGGCGGCAACGTGAAGCAGCTGACCAACGAACTCGGCTACGACGGCGGACCTTTCTGGTCCTATGACGGCACAAAAATCGTCTATCGGGCCGAACATCCCCAAACGCCCGAAGCGATCAAGGACTACAAAGATCTGTTTGCGCAAGGCCTGATTCGTCCCGGCAACCTGGAACTCTGGGTGATGATGGCCGACGGCTCTCACAAGCATCAGGTCACCCATAATGGCGCGGCTAATTTTGCGCCGTATTGGCTACCCGACGGCAAACGAATCGTTTTCGCTTCGAATCAAGCCGATCCCAAAAACGGCCGCGACTTCGACCTTTACGTCATTAAGGAAGACGGAACCGGCCAAGAGCGAATTACCTTTCATCCCGACTTCGACGCATTCCCGATGTTCACTTCCGACGGCAAGCGCCTTGTATGGGCCTCGAATCGCAATGGCAAGGCGCCGCACGAAACAAATATCTTCATTGCAGACTGGGTGGAATAGATTCGCAGGAGGAGCAACCAGCGTGGTCAAGAAGCATGCAGCAAGCATAACGAAGAAAACGCCGGGACTTCGACCCGGGGAATCTGTCCGTCCCCTGATTTCCGATGCGCGCGTTCAAACCCGGCTGAAGCAACTGGGCAAGGAAATTCGCCAGGATTTTCCGACTGAACCTCTTCACCTGATTGGCGTCCTGAAAGGCTCCGTGTTTTTTCTCACGGATCTTGCCCGCGAGCTTGGCGGCGAGGTCTCCTTCGATTTCCTGTCCGTCTCGAGTTACGGGTCCGGCACCGACTCCACTGGTGAAGTGAAATTGATCAAAGATTTGGACGTCAGCATCGAAGGCAAGACCGTCATCGTGGTCGAGGACATTCTCGACACGGGCCTCACTCTCAAATATCTCCTACGTTTCTTCGAAGAGAAAAAACCAAAGCAACTACGTGTTGTCGTTCTGCTGGATAAGATCGAACGCCGCATTGCTGACGTCCGCGCGGATTACACCGGTTTTGTGATTCCGAACGAATTTGTGGTCGGCTACGGCCTCGACTACGACGAGCGCTACCGCAACCTCCCCGACGTTTGCGTTCTGCAGTTTGGTCCGAAAGGGAAAAGCAAGCCCGCGTAATACAAAAGCTCAGTCTCGAGTCCAAGGGGCCCACGCGCGCCTGTTATAATAAATAGCTTCATGGAAGCCACCGATCCGAAATCACAATCCAGCGTGACCACTGACAATAGCCCCGAGGTGATTTCTACCCTCGCGGAACTTGGCGCAGAGGTCAACGCTTCCCTTGATCTGGACGAAGTCCTGGCGCACGCGGCGGTCTTGATCAAAAGGCTCATCGACTACGAATTGTTCGGCGTGTTGATGGTTGATCACGATGGCGCGTCGTTGACGCATCGCTTCGCAATTGGTTATCCCCCGGGTTTGGCGGAAAATCTAAAAGTCCCGATCGGACAGGGAATCACAGGTACCGCTGCCAAGACCGGCCAGCCCGTCCGCGTCAGCGACGTCTCCCAGGACCCACGCTACATCAACGCCATCGACAGCGTGCGGTCGGAATTGGCGGTTCCCTTAATCTTCCGCGGCAAATCCGTAGGCGTGCTGGATATCCAAAGCCGCCATCTGGATTACTTCACAAAGGATCAGCAAACGATTCTCGGTTTGCTGGCGAATCGTCTGGCTGTCGCCATCGAAAACGCTCGACTGTTTCAGCAGGTGAGAACCCAAGCCGAGGCCCTGCTGGTCCTCAACGAAGTGAGTCGCGAAATCAGCTCAATTTTGGATGTGGAAGAGCTGCTTCGCCGCACCGCGGAACTCGTCAAGCGCGTCATCGACTACCAAATTCTCAGCATCTTGCTCTATGACGAGGGGCAGAGAGTCTTTCGTCATCGTCTGGATGTAAAGCATGGCCAAAGAGCTCAGGGAAAACTGCGTGTCGCCGCAACCGAGGGACTTGTCGGTGCCGCCGCGACTTTGCGCGAACCCGTCGTCGTGCCCGATGTCACCAAGGATCCGCGCTATCTCATGGTGAATCCCGAGACTCGGTCCGAGTTAGCCATTCCCATGATTCACAAGGGTAAGGTTATCGGGGTGTTGGACCTCGAGAGCCCGCAACTCAATTACTTCACCGAAGATCATGTGCAGACTCTCTCGATTCTCGCGGCGAATCTCGCGGTTTCCGTCGAAAATGCCCGCTTGTACGAGCAAGTAGCCGAAGGTGAAGCGCGCTTGGAGCGCGATTTGCAGGCTGCAAAGCGCATCCAGGGGGCGTTGCTGCGTCCGGTTCCCACAGAAGATTATGGCCTGGACGTTGCCGCGCGCTATCTCTCCGCGCGAGAAGTGTGCGGCGACCTCTACGAATTTCTTCGCTATGGCCCTCAACAATTAGGCATCGCCTTGGGCGACGTGAGCGGGAAGGGAACTGCCGCCGCGCTCTACGGGGCGGTAGCGATTGGCATCATGCGCAGCCTGGCTCCACAGAAACTTCAGCCGGCCGAAATGTTGCGTCAAATGAATCAACTGGTCGGCGAGCGCCGTATCGAGGGGCGTTTCATGACCGCATGCTTTGCCACCTGGCAAAAAGGCCGTCAAAAACTGCGTGTCGCCAACGCAGGGCAGTCTCAGCCGCTGCTGTACAAGAATGGTCGCTGCGACAAAATCGAGTTGACCGGCTTTCCATTAGGCATCTTCGAGGAAGTCAACTACGACGAATGGGGCGTGACTCTTGAAACCGGCGATACGCTCGTCTTCCACTCCGATGGCATCGCGGAGACCGCTAACGTCGAAGGGCAATTCTTCGGCACCACTCGCCTCAGGCGCCTCATTGAGCAGCATCACGAGCGCACCGCAACGGAAATTGCCGACTTGGTGCTTCGCGAAGTGGACTGGTTTACGCTAAGCGCCCCTCTTTCTGATGACCGTACACTCGTGGTCCTCAAAGTAAAATGAGTGGCACCGGCGGAGCGCGAAAGAATCTGCCGTATGTCGATCCTGCCCGATTCACGCCTCGATTCGGCTGGAAGAAACTGCCTCGCGGCGTAGGACGGGAAGTATTTTGCGAAGGCGTAGCGCTCGACGAAATTGCTTCGCGCTTCGGAACTCCCGCCTACGTTTATAGCCAGCGTGCGATCGAGGATGCCTTTGACGAACTAAAGAGCGGCCTGCGTGAACTGCCGCACCTTTTGTGTTTTGCCGTGAAAGCCAACGGCAATCTCTCGATCTTAAGCTTGCTCGCCAAGCGAGGCAGCGGCTTCGACATCGTTTCTGGCGGGGAATTGGACCATCTCGGCCACATCCGCGTTCCCGGCAACCGCATCGTCTTCAGCGGCGTTGGCAAGACGCGCGAGGAAATCCGCGCCGCACTAGCGTACAAGGCGCATCGAACCGATACACCCGGCATTTTGCAATTCAATGTCGAGTCTCACGCGGAGTTGGAAGTCCTTTTGGAGGAATCCTCCCGAAAGCTCGCAAATCGCTCGAATGCTCCGGGCGTTTCGCTACGTGTCAATCCCGACGTGAAGGCAGGCGGCCACCCCCACATCTCCACTGGCCTCTCCGAGCATAAATTTGGCGTTGCTTGGTTGGAAGCCCGCGCTCTGTATCTGCAATACGGCAATTCCAAGTACATCACCTGGCAGGGAATCAGCACACACATCGGATCGCAGATCCTGGATTTGCGGCCTTTTCGCGATGCGCTAGATCGTCTGGGCGGCTATTTGTTGGATCTGCGCCGGCACGGAATTATTTTGAAATATCTCGATTTCGGGGGTGGCTTGGGCGTGCGCTACACGAACGAATCGCCGATTCCTGCCGGGAAATATGCCCGAATGATTGGGCGCGCAGTCCGGCCGCTCGGCGTCAGCCTCCTGCTGGAGCCCGGCCGCTCCATCATCGCACCTTCCGCCGTCTTGCTTTCCAAAGTCATCTACACCAAGAGAAATTCCACAAAGTCCTTCGTGATTATTGACGCTGCAATGAATGATCTAGCCCGTCCGGTCCTCTATGATGCGCCTCATCCCATTACGCGCGTTCGAGAAAGCAATGCAAACGACCATGGCTCGCGTCAGCGCACGGACATCGTCGGTCCCGTCTGCGAAACGGGAGATTGCTTCCTACAAGGCTGGCCACTCGGCGACGTGCAGCCAGGTGATACCCTCGCCATCTGGGCGGGCGGCGCCTACGGCATGTCCCTGACTTCAAACTACAACTGCCGCCGTCGTCCGCCGGAAATCCTAGTCCACGGGAAAAAGGCGCGCTTGATCCGGCGCCGTGAGACTCAAGCCGACCTCCTGCGGACAGACTCATTGGCCTGAAGGCGCGTTAAACCTCACCCCACTTCAACTTGTTTCGCAGAATCTCAAAATAAGTCTTGTTCGGAGGGTGAATCAGCTTCAGTCGTTCCGCGGCGCGCGTGATGCGAATTCGATCGCCCGCATGTAGCGGGACGCCGGTCTGTCCATCCAGCGTAAGAAACACCGAATCCGAATTCTCTTCCATGCGCAGCTCAATCTTGGATACATCCGGCACTACGACCGGTCTGTCGCTCAACGTGTGCGGGCAAATCGGTGTAATCAGGATCGATTCCACCGCTGGATGGACAATCGGCCCCCCCGCGGACATGGAGTAAGCCGTCGACCCTGTCGGCGTAGCAACAATCAATCCATCTGCGCGATACCGGCACACGAACCCGCCATCGATGTGCAGCTCCAGCTCGATCATCCGCGCCAGCGTGCCTTTATTTACAACCGCCTCATTCAACACAAGCTGTTTCGTCAACGCGTTGTCGTTGTGCGAGCGCTCCGCCAATAACATCACGCGCTCGCTGACCGGGGCGCACCCCGCAAGCGTTTGTTCCAACGCCGGATACAGTTCCTCCAGCGTAAAGCTCGTCAAGAACCCCAACCCGCCCAGGTTGATCGGCAGAATCGGAGTTCCATGGGGAGCCGCTTCCCGCGCCGCCGCCAAAAGCGTCCCATCCCCGCCCAACACCAAGAGCAGGTCCGCTTCCTGCGCGATCTGGTGCCGCGTCTTGCCAATATCGCTACGACTGATCGGGCCCGCGGTTTCAGAGTCGATCACCGTGGCAACACCGCGTTCGTGCAGCCAATCCAATAACTTCGGCACGACCTCGACAAGAATCGAGCGACGCGGCCGCGAAATAATCCCAATCGTCTTGTAGCATGAAGAGGAAGCCATGGATTATTGCGATTCTACCCTAGCCCCTTTTCTGGCGTGTAGAAAATACTCTTGGTTGCCTTCAGCGCCCGCCAAACGGCTCGGCGCGCTATCCAGGACGGTCAGTCCCAGCGATTCTGCCGCTTTTCGGACACTGGCGATTGCCGTTTCATGGAGTTTCAGATCCCGCACAATGCCGCCTTTGCCAACGTCCTCGCGCTCCAACTCAAACTGCGGCTTAACCAAAATCAAGAGGTCTGCACGCGCCTTTGCGCACGCAGCCGCACCAGGCAGCACCTTCCGCACCGAAATAAAGGACACGTCCGCCACGACCAGATCCACCGCCTCGCTAACATCGTTCGCAGCCAGTTCACGTGCATTCTTCTTTATGCGAAGCACCCGCTCGTCTTCGCGCAGCTTCCACGCCAGTTGATCGGTGTTGACGTCCACAGCATAAACACGGAGTGCTCCATGCTGCAGCAAGCAGTCCGTAAATCCGCCCGTAGATGAGCCGACATCCAAACAAACCAGCCCCTGCGGGCTCACCTGAAAGCCCTCCAACGCGCCTTCCAGCTTGAATCCGCCGCGGCTCACATACTTCTGCAACCGGCTGTGCACTTCGATCCGCGCTGACTCTGCAATATCGGCTCCTGCTTTCTCAGCCTTCTTCCCGTCAACTTCAATCTCACCAGCCAGAATCATCGCCTGTGCCTTCTGGCGCGATTCGGCCAGGCTGCGCTCCACCAACAACACATCAAGCCTTTTTCGCGTGGATTTGCCGCTCATGGATTTGCGCTTCTAAGCGCGGCGAAGAACCAGGAACTCCCCAATGGCGCGCAGTCGGTCCGCACGCTCGCCATACACCTGCAGCTCAGCAATCGCTCTTTTGGATAGCTCTTCCGCAAATTCATGGGATCGCTCGAGTCCGAACACCGCCGGGTAGGTGGCTTTCTGTTGCGCGATGTCTTTCCCGGCTGTTTTACCAAGTGCCGCCGACGATTCCTCTACGTCCAGAATGTCGTCGGTCACCTGAAACGCCCAACCAATGGTTTCTCCAAACCGTCTCAGGCGCGCGACATCTTCCCCCGATGCGCCCGCACAGAGAGCCCCGGAGGTAATGGCTGCACGAATCAGCGCTGCTGTCTTCGACCGGTGAATATACTCCAGCGTCTCCGGCCCGACTTTTTTGCCTTCGTTTTCCAAATCTTCTACCTGCCCGCCGACCATTCCCTTCACGGTCCCTGCCGACCTCGCAATTTCGGTCACCATCGCTACGCGTCGTTCCGCCGAAACCGGCGCCGCTGCAACGGTCTCGAAAGCCAGTGTCAGAAGGCCGTCTCCGGCAAGGATGGCCGTCGCTTCTCCGAATTTCTTGTGAGACGTCGGCTTTCCCCTCCGCAAATCGTCATTGTCCAGGGCCGGCAGATCATCGTGAATCAGCGAATAGGTATGAATGAATTCAATCGCACAGCCCGGATACAGCGCATGCGACTCCGCCGAATCAAAAATGCGTGCTGTCTCCAGGCAAAGGATGGGCCGAATACGCTTTCCGCCCGCGAACACGGAATATCGCATCGCTTGATGGATCGAAGATGGCTGCACGGACTCACCGGGCAGCAACCGCTCGAGATGAGCGTCAACCGCCAAACGGTCTTCTTCAAAAAAAGGGGGGAGTTTCATCGGATCGAATTGCGTTTGTGCCCGTGCCAGTGAGGGGGCCTCACGATTTATTCTCACCCTCGGCTTCAAAAGCCTCGGCCACTACCTTCCCATCCGCTTTCTTCAACAAAACCTCTACTCGTCCTTCTGCCTCTTCCAGTTGCTTTTGACATTCCCGCGAAAGTCCCACTCCCTCTTCGAACAATTTCATTGCTTCGTCGAGCGATAGCTGCGGGCTCTCCAACCTGCGCACTACCTCTTCCAAGCGCGCCAGCGAGCGCTCAAAATCTGGCTTCTTCGGCGGTTCCGGTTTTTTCGGTAAAGGTTGATTCACGCATTCCTCTTGAGCGGTCAGCACTCAGATTTTTCTGCCTATTTTTGACAGTGCGAGCAGAAATAGGTTGATCTGCCGCCTTGCTCCCAACGCTTGATCGGCTGTCCGCAGCGCTTGCAGGGCAGTCCTTCGCGTTGATAAACGCGCAAGATTTGTTCAAGCCCCTGAAACCACCAATTCGGATCGCGGAACACGGGAGCCGGGTGCAAACAGCATTCTAAAGCACGCCGAAGAACTGACACAATCGCTTTATGGAGTTTCGCGGCTTCTTTCCAGCTCAATGATTTTCCGTGGCGCCGCGGATCAAGCTTCGCGTGCCACAAAGCCTCGCAGGAATAAATATTACCGATGCCGGCTACACGAGTCTGGTTCAACAAGAATTGTTTCAAAGGGGTTCGGGATCCGCTGAGTTTCGCTCCGAGAAACTCGGTCGTGAATTCTGGCGACAGTGCATCCACGCCGAGCCGCTGCAAAGGAACGCAGTCTTCAGCCGATTCCCAACCGTGAACCCGCCCGAAATGCCGTCCATCCACAAACCCCAAAGCTCCGCGCGCAAATTCGAACGCTACATCCACATGTACGCCGTCCGTGCCGCGACTCGCCCGCTTCAGCAAATCCTTCGCGCTGGAAAACCAAATCAATTGGCCGTCAAGCTTGAAATGCATCTCGATCAACCCGCGATCGAGTTCGAGAAACAAATACTTGCCATGTCTCCACACACTAACTACGCGGCGCCCCTCGCAGAGCTTTGCAAATTGCGCCGGTGCTTGAGGCCGCGTCGCAATCGGATGAAGCGCGTGTACGCACCGTATCCGTTGCCCGCGCACCAACGGACGAAGCGTTCGAGCTATTGCTTCTACTTCAGGAAGTTCCGGCATGAAAAAGGCATGTCCTCAAGCACCTGGCTTCAGCGTTAGCGTATGCCGCCGCACTTTGGCTTCCGCGGCGTCAGAAAAGGGCGCGTAGATCGATTTGCCTTCAAACCAATAAGAGAATTGATCGCGATAGTGCTCACTTCCCGCTTGGCCGGATTCTCCTCCGGTGATCAGCATGATCGATTGATCCCAATCCGCGGTGTTTGCCACGAATCGCTCGGAAGGACCGTCGTGTCGCGTGGCTGCTCGCGGGCTCCATACCGTGCCGGATTGCGGTTGATTCGCGATGCTCAGCAATTTTCTCAAAATGCCTTGCCGTCCGATCGGGTGCAGCATGTCCAGATAGTTAAACCGCTTCCACGGCCACTCGTCCGGATCGGCGTCTTTCGTTTTTTCTTGCAGATAATTCACGGCCTGGTCCGCCGCTGCGCTCAACAGTTCGTCATAGTTCTTGTAATCCGATGGCAACCACCGCGCCGGCCGCTCCGTCAACACGCGCTGCAAAAATGCCATGTGCCGCCAGTGATAGTCCTTCGCGTATTCTCCAAGCTGCGGTTGCAGAACCAGGTCCAGAGCGCGATACAAAGCCGCGTCTAAAAACGACACCACCGAAGAATTGGCGTCCGCCATGCCGTTCCAATTTTTCGCCTCTTCGATAAGCTTTTTCGCGCGCGGGTCCTTCACCGGGGCCGCTTTTGCCGCTGCCGACAGTTGCTCTGCCAGAAACACGTGAGGATAGCTGTAAATGTCTGTCTGAATCTTCAGCATGTCCTCGGGTCGCAAGCCCGTCTTATCGTGCAGCAGGTCGTAAATTCTCGCCGTACGGTACGGCTCTTCCCAGTCATCCGTGAGATACGGCTTGTAATTCGGTCCTGTAACCCGCGCGTTCGCTGTGACGATCATTCCGCTCTCGGGATTGAACACCTGCGGCAGTTGCTCAAACGGAATGTATCCGGTCCATTCGTAATCGTCCGTATCTCCGGGCATTGGCACTTCCCCATGCCCCTTCTTCCGCACCGGCACGTGCGCTCCAAGCACGTAGCCGATATTTCCATCCACATCCGCGTACACCACGTTTTGCCCCGGCCCCCAAATACCTTTCATCGTTTCCCGGAATTCGCCCCAATTTTGCGCCTTCCCTAGCCAATTGAAGAAATTGCACAACGCCCCGGGTTCCAACACCGTCCACCGCATCGCGTAGCTCTTGTCGCCGTCCTGACGCACCACTGGACCATGCCGCGTTACAACTAATTTCAAATGCTCATCGGGCTCGCCCTTCACCTTGATCACTTCGTCGTAGACGGCTGCCTTTTTCCACGCGCCATTCACCCGGTATTCGTCAGAGTTTGCCGGGTTAAACGTCTCGATATATAAGTCCAAAACGTCGGCTCCGTTATTTGTGAATCCCCATGCAATCCGGTCGTTGTGACCCACAACGACCATGGGCGCTCCCGGCAGCGCAAACCCCTTCACATTCCACCCCGGCGCCGTTAAGTGCACCTCATACCAGATCGGCGGCAGGGTCAGGTCCAAATGCATGTCATTCGCAAGCAGCGGCTTTCCCGTCGCCGTGTGTTCTCCGCTCACTACCCAGTTGTTGCTGCCGAGGGAGCGACGAATCTCGCGCTGTGATTCTCCAAGCCAATTCTTGACCTCCTCGGCAAAGGCCGAAGCAAGCCCCGTCTCGCCCGCGATCGTCGGACGGGAGGGCACTTCCCGGTGCGTCTTCTGCACATCCGATGGGTCCATTTCGTCATCGTCTTCGTCGCGGTCCGAATGCACCGCCGTGTGCGGATCCTTTCCCGTGCTGGCGTCTCCCACGACAAAATGATCCATGGACGCTTCCGGGCTGTAGAGGTCCTTCGCCAACTCCGGCCCGACCTTCTCGGTCACAATTGCCCGGCCTATTTCTTCTTCGCGTGTGTCGGTCAGTGTCCGATACATGTAGCAGCCAATCACCAGCGTATCGGTGGGCTGCCACGGCTGGGGCTTGTAATTCAGCAGCGTGAACTCGATCGGCAGTCGAGTGACATGCTGCTGGACGTATAGATTTACGCCATGCGCGTACGCTTCCATCACACGTCGCACTTCGGGGTCCATCATCCCGAAATCCCGCTCCACGGCACGGCTGAAGTTCAACATACGGAAGTCTTTGTCGATCTGCAGAGTGGCAGGACCAAGCACTTCGGAAAGTTGTCCCCGCGCCGCCCGGCGCAATAGATCCATCTGCCACAGCCGGTCCTGCGCCATCACATAGCCTTGAGCTTCGGCTAGATCCTCTACAGAAGCCGCTCGAATATGCGGCACGCCCCAATTGTCCCGCTCCACGCTTACTTCGCCCTTCAGTCCAGGGAGAACCAAAGAGCCATCCAACTGCGGCAAGGGGCGATAGACATACCACCAGATCGCTGTGGCCACAATCACCACCACGACTCCGGCGATCCACAGCAACAGCCGCAGGATTGTCCGCACCAGGAATCTCTCTCCTTCGGGAAATTCAAGTCTAGTGGACCCTGCCCGCTGCGTGCAACCCACTCCGTGTCTAGCCGAACGCCTGGACCTCGATGTGCGATCGCTCGGCTGAAAGTCTTCGTCTGTCTCTTCTCCTCGCCAATCTCAGCCAATGCTTCTCTCGCGGCACCGAGACTAGTCCGGCAAACGTCCGATATCGGTACTGCTACAATGCGGCTAAGGGGCAATCGCTCGGATGTTTCTGCTACGGCTCATCGGCGTCCTCATACTCGTAGCGCTAAACGGCTTTTTCGCCGCCGTCGAGTTTTCGCTTGTCGCAGTGCGCATCTCGCGCGTCCGCCAACTAGTCGCCCGCGGAAGTGCCCAGGCAAAAATCGTGGAGCAGCTTCTCGCCGACCTGCATCGGGTTGTTTCCGGTGTCCAGCTCGGCATCACCTTGACCAGCCTGGCGATCGGAGCCCTGGGCGAAATCACCGTGGCTACGTTGGTTCAAAGCCTGATGCCCACTCAAGGCTCCTTTCGTACGCTGCTGCTCATTCATGCCGCCGCTCTGGCGATTTCTTTCCTTTTCTTGAGCGCTATCCACGTCGTTCTCGGCGAACTCGTTCCGAAGACCGTCAGTCTCGCGCGAGCCGAGCGCGTGGCTCTCATGGTGTCTCGCCCGTTCCTTTGGTTTCTCAACACCTTTCGCTGGGCCATCGATCTCCTCGAGGGCGCTTCCGGACTAATCGTGAAAGCCCTCGGCATCATGTCGCCCGCCGGCCACGGCGTCGCTCATTCCACCGAAGAACTCCAGATTCAAATCCAGCAGGCGCGCGAACGCGGCTTGCTCGCCGCTGGGGAAGAGAAGTTCATCCTCAGCGCTCTCGAGCTAAACCAACTGCAGGTTCGCGAAATTATGGTTTCGCGACCGGACATGCACACGCTTCCGATCGAAGCCACGTTGGACGAAGTCATGAGCATGTTCGCCACCACGCAGCGGTCCCGCATCCCCGTGTACCGAGAGACCCTCGACCACGTCCTCGGCTATGTCCACATCAAGGACATGATGTGGGTCTGGCTCGACCACGAACGCCGCCTCCAGGAGCAATTGCCTCCGCCGCAGCCATTCGATCTACGCCGCATCCTTCGCGAAATCCTGATTGTCCCGGAAACCAAGCCGGCGAGCGAACTGCTTGCTGAATTGCGTTCACGTCACGTTGCTATGGCTATGGTCGTCGATGAATTTGGCAGTATCCTTGGTCTAGTCACCACGGAAGACCTGCTGGAACAACTGGTAGGCGAGATCCACGACGAATTCGACGTTGTCGAAAAGCCGCTCACCCTTTCCGACGGTGCCGTGATCTTCGACGCCGCTCTCAACGTCCACGACCTGGATACGCAGTACAACATCACCCTACCCGAGGATCCCGCTTACGCCACCGTCGGGGGCTTCGTACTGGATCAACTTGGTTTCATTCCTCGCGGCGGCGAAAGTTTTGAGTTTGGCGGTTATCGATTCACCGTCATCGAAATGGACGGTCGCCGCGTCGCCCGCGTCAAAATTCAATTGCTTCCGTCAAAGGCCGCGGAAACTTCAGCTGCAGCCGGATCGGCTGCCACCGGCGCCTCTGTCGCGGTCGCCAAACCGAATTCCGGCAGTCGAAAGAGCTGAACTCAACCGCCCATGGCCCGCCACATTCTCCATCGCCTCCTGCTCACTCTCCCCGCGCTCTGGCTTGTCCTTACCTTGGTCTTTTTCCTGATTCATATTGTTCCAGGTGACCCTGTCGAGCAAATGCTCGGCGAAGGCGCCACTCCGGTCCAAGCTGCACAATTGCGGCACTCGCTTGGGCTTGATGAACCACTTCATGTCCAATACGCCCGCTATCTCGGCCAGACCCTTCGCGGTGATCTTGGCGAATCGTTCAAATTCCAGGCTCCCGTTCGCCACGTCATATTCGAACGCTATCCTGCCACTCTCGAGCTCGCCTTCCTCGCGCTCTTGGTTTGCGCTGCCATCGCGATTCCCGCCGGCGTGCTCGCGGCCCATCGCCGCGGCTCAAATGCGGATCGTTCGATCGGCGTCTTCACTCTTCTCGGCCTCGCGGTTCCAAACTTTGCTCTTGGCCCTCTTCTGATTACTCTCTTCTCGATCAAACTCGGCTGGCTCCCCGTTTCCGGCCGCGGCGGCACGCTCAACTACATTCTGCCCGCTGTCACACTCGGCGCCGCCCTCGCCGCCATCCTCACGCGTATGGTCCGCAGCTCCATGCTCGAAGAGCTTTCCAGCGACTACGTTCGCACCGCTCGTGCCAAGGGCCTCTCCGCCACTGCGGTCCTCCTGCGTCACGCGTTGCGTAATGCGCTCATCCCCATCATCACCATTCTCGGTTTGCAGTTCGGTACGCTCCTTGCCGGCACTATCGTTACCGAAACCATTTTTTCATGGCCGGGCATCGGTCGCCTCACCGTCATGGCCATCTCCTCTCGGGACTACCCGCTGCTGCAGGGCTGTATCCTGGTCATCGCGCTATCTTACGTCCTCGTGAATCTGCTCACCGATGTTTTCTACGCCTTCATCGATCCGCGGGTGCGCCTGTCATGACCACCGGCGCATCCTTGCGGGAATTTCTTCGCCAAAGCCTCCTCGCCCGTGCAGGCTTTGCCATCGCGTGCCTGCTGCTGATCGTCGCTCTGCTCGCACCTTGGATTTCGCCCTCCGATCCTGCGTCGCAACACCTCGCCGCCCGCCTCGAGGCTCCATCCCTCTCTCATTGGATGGGCACCGACGAACTCGGCCGGGACATCCTCTCGCGTGTCATGTTCGGCGCGCGGATCTCTCTCTTCGTTGCTGTCTGTGTAGTTCTTGGCTGCGGTCTGACTGGCCTTGCCTTGGGCATGCTCGCCGGCTACCACGGCGGGGTATTTGATCGCATTGTCAATCTACTCCTGATCAACGCCTTCCTCTCATTTCCAGGAGTTTTGTTAGCCATAGCCTTCGCCGCCTTCTTCGGCCCTGGAATCGGCAAAGTCATTCTCGCGCTGGTCATCACCGGCTGGGCTGGCTACGCGCGCCTCGCCCGCGCGCAAGTCCTCAAGGTCAAAGAATTGGAATTTGTCCTCGCCGCGCGTTCCCTGGGCGCGTCGCACCTTCGCATTCTCGTGCGCCACCTCTTGCCCAACATTCTTCAGCCCGTGCTGATCCAAGCCACCATCGGACTGGCCGGCGCGATCCTAGCTGAAGCCACTCTTAGTTTTCTCGGCTTGGGAGTGCTGGCGCCACTCCCCAGTTGGGGCGCCATGCTCAACGATGCGCGCAACCATCTCTTTGACGCCCCTCACATGGTGGTCTTTCCCGCTCTAGCTGTTCTATTAGCCGTGCTGGCCTTCAATCTTCTGGGTGACGCTTGGCGCGACTGGCTCGACCCCCGCACCCGCTCGCAAATGACCGCCCTCGACCAATCCCGCTAATCAAAATTGTCTGCGCAAACGTTGTACAGCTGCGCTCCAGGTCCGCACGCACATTGCATCTTGAGAGCTGTTTCTTCTGCTGTCGTGCTGATTAGGGGGGCGGAGCTTCAGCTCCGACATTGAACCTCATCGAAGTCCGGCTTCAGCCGCTGAGGAATCCGGCTCCCGAGCCTAACGTGCGTCGCCGACCAAACTCCGGTCACCACCTTACTTCGTCAACAAAACCGGTGTGCCCCGTCCTGTTCCCAGTGCCTTCGAAGCATTCCCCTTGTTGACCGCAATCTCCACGTACCCGCTTGAACCCACATACGCCACCGGCTCTCCCGTATTCCCACTGGCAAACGTATGCACCATTCGGGTCACTGGATGGCTCCCTACCTGCAAATGAATCTCGCCCTTCTCCGCCGAAGTCGCCGGCAAATCCTCCGGCCGGAAATTCGTAATCAAATTTCCAAATCCATCCACCTTTAGTACCACGCCCTTCATCACCCCGTCCGACTCTTTCGGCTTCGGCAGAGCCAACCGCTTGAAATCCTCAATCTCCTCGCCCATGCTCGCCGGCTGCCAATGTTTCGAAAGCCACCCCGCCACTGGCGCGAAAACGTCGCGTCCATGGAACGTCCGGCTCACCGGCTGGTTAAAGTAGTGCTCGCTGGTCAAATGCCGCACCACAACGTTCTGCTCCTTCTCATAAACACCCGAAAGCACGCCGTTGTCCGGCGCAATAAAATACTGGTTCTGGCCGCTCACCAGCAGCGGCCGCCGCGCCGTTCCGACGCCGGGATCCACAATCACTACGTGGATCGTGCGCGGCGGAAAATATTCGTACGCCGCCGCAATCGCCAGCGCCCCATCGAGCAAGTCGTACGGCGCAATCCCGTGCGTGATGTCGATGATCGTCGCTTCTGGATTAATCTTAAGGATGACCCCTTTCAACACTCCTACCAGGTGGTCATCGGTCCCGTAGTCCGTCGTCAAAGTAATGATTGGATTGGTCAAGTCCGTCTCCCTCTCCCTCTGGAGAGCTCTCCCTCGGTTCGCGGCGCGGAGAGGCACCCCGCATCTTCGACGCTAACGGACCCCAGCCGAAATCGCAACAATTCGCGCAAAAAGCGCTACGCAACCGCCAACGTCTGCCGACCGTCACGCGCTATACCGAGGGGCTGGCAGGGTCCTAATGGCAGCATTGGTGTCAGTGCTTGGCGGATGCGATCACGGAGCAGTTGCAATGCCTGCTGGTTAGGTTTGTGAAATAGCGCTTTATGGGATTCGACCCAGGATCGTAACTGACCGAGATGACTCACTGAGCAGGAGCTTCTTGGGGACCGTCACCAACGCAGGAAAGCGTCACCCAGAACGGGTCTTTGTCATGGCAAGCCCCAAAACCGCAGCCGTAGTCCTCCTGGATAATCTTCGAAAGTTCGAAACCAGAATCTGAAAGAGGCGAGAGCTGTTCTTTCAACCAACGGCAAAATCCTCCCCCAAAACAACAGGGATTGATGAAGTGCAGCTTCACTTTCCGGTGCTCAAATAGCCCGGTTTCGACCCTAATTCTCTCATTCATGCTCTCAATGGGATTCGTTTCTCAATGCACGTTGAGAAAACGGACTGTAAAGCACAATTTTATAGGCGGGGTAGTCTCCGCGCGTCCTACTTTGCGGCTGTGTCATAAACAGCCACTCCTAGCATTCCGAAACGGGGCATCATCGAAGCGCCCCACACCTCCTTGCGTTCGCACTACGCCCATCGTACGATTTCAAATTGGTGTGCCGCGCGGATTTTGCTCCGTAGACTTGGTCTCAGGCCAGGGAGATGTTCCGATGAAATCGGTCGTCGTGGTGGGTGCGCAATGGGGCGACGAGGGCAAGGGCAAGGTTGTCGATTATCTTGCCGGTTCGTTTGACTACATCGTCCGCGTTGCCGGGGGCCACAATGCAGGCCACACCGTTATCATCGGTAAGGACCGCTACGTTCTTCAGCTCATTCCCTGCGGAATCTTGCGCCCCAAGCAGCAGGCCGTCATCGCTACCGGCGTCGTCATTGATCCGGCCGCGCTCGTCGCCGAAATCGAAACCCTCGCGAAAGCCGGAGTCGACGTCAAAGGCCGCCTGCACATCAGCAATCGCGCTCACCTGATCTTCCCGTATCACCGTGAACTGGACATGGCCGCTGAAGCAGCCCGCGGCGCAAACAAAATCGGCACCACTTCGCGCGGCATCGGCCCCGCTTACGAAGACAAAATGGCCCGTCGCGGTCTTCGCGTCGTCGACCTGCTCGATCCCGCTCTCTTCCGCGAAAAAGCCGCCCGCGTAGTCGCGGAGAAAAATCGCATCGCCCAAGGCGCCTATGGCGCCCAGGTCGATTTCTCTCACGAAGTCGAAGCCTCCCTGGCCCTCGGCGAAAAAATCCGATCCTACATCGGCGACACGGCGGAACTCGTCAATCGCGCTCTCGACCAAGGCAAATCTGTCCTGTTCGAAGGCGCCCAGGGCACCATGCTCGATATCGACCACGGCACCTACCCCTTCGTCACGTCCTCGAGCGCCATTTCCGGCGGAGCCACCACCGGTGCTGGCGTACCGCCCACAAAAATCCAGCATGTCCTCGGCATTTCCAAAGCCTACACGACCCGCGTTGGCGGCGGGCCATTTCCGACCGAAATGCCCGACCTCGAAGCCAAGGAAGTTCGCGAACGCGGCAAGGAATTTGGTGCCGTCACCGGGCGTCCTCGTCGGTGTGGCTGGCTCGATCTCGCCGAGCTGAGCTACGCCAAGATGATCAACGGCATCGATTCTCTAGCGATCACCAAACTCGACGTCTTCGACACCCAACGCGAAATTAAGGTCTGCACCGGCTATTGCTACAAGGGTTCGCCCATTCACGAAATGCCCGCCTCCGCCGAAGAATACGAGCGGGTCACACCAGTCTACAAATCACTGCCCGGCTGGTGCGCCGACACCTACGGCGCCACGGATGCCTCCAAGCTCCCCAGAGCCGCGATCGACTACCTCCGTTTCGTCTCCGATTTCCTGCAACTCGAAATTGGCATGATCTCCACCGGACCCGAACGCGATGCCACCATCATCCAGCCCGGCACTCTCCTCGCCCGCTGGTTGTAGCGCCGCGCCTGAAGGCCGGCATCCTCGGTTCACGTAGCATGGGCTTCAGCCCGTGTTTCCCCGCCTTTGTAGGGCCCGCTTTCCGAAGCGGGCTGGTTGGTTGCGATTCACAAATCGCCCCATTCTGCGTGCGCTACAATGATCACCGCATGCTCTCGTTCTCCGACGCCCGCCAACTCGTCATCGTGCAATCCAAATCTCTCGCGGGCATTCGTCCAACAATCACTCTTCCCGTTTCCGATGCTCTCGGCCACATCCTTGCCGAGGAGGTCCGCTCCGATCGCGAATACCCACCGTTCAACCGCGCCACCCGCGATGGCTACGCCGTCTCCGCCGCCGAAGCCCATCCCGGCGTGACTCTCCATTGCATCGGCGAAATCAAAGCTGGCGACACCGTCTCCCAACCCCTCACCCCCGGCACCTGCCTCCAAATCATGACTGGCGCCGCCGTCCCGTCCGGGGCGAATGCCGTCATCATGATCGAATTTACCCAGCGCAAAGACGATGCCGTGACCTTCGATCGCCCGACTCAGCCGGGGCAAAACATCGTTGCTCGCGGCAGCGAAGCTCACGCAGGCGATCTTGCTCTCTCTCTTGGTCTCCGCCTCGGCTTCGCGGAATTGGCCGTCGCCGCCCAAGTTGGTGCCATCGCTCTCCGTTGCTACAAGAAACCCCGCGTCGCCATTCTCTCCACCGGAGACGAAGTCGTGCCCATCACCGAAACACCCGGTCCCTTCCACATCCGCAACAGCAACACGGTTTCCCTGGCCGCCCAAATTCGGATCGCTGGCGGCGAACCCGTTCCGCTTTTAAATGCCCTCGATCGTGTCGACGACCTGTCTTCGAAAATTGAGCAAGGCCTCCGCGAAGACATCCTCGTTCTCTCTGGCGGCGTCTCGATGGGGAAGTACGACCTCGTCGAATCGGTGCTCAAAGGCATGGGCGCCGAATTTTTCTTCGACGCCGTCGCGATTCGTCCCGGCAAGCCCGCGGTATTCGGCCGTTGCCGCAACACCTTGGTCTTCGGCCTTCCTGGTAATCCCGTCTCCACCATGGTCACGTTTCAACTCTTCGTCATCCCCGCGCTGGACGTGCTCAGCGGAACCGAACCGCGGCCCCTCCCGTTGCTCGAAGCAACGCTAGCCGAGCCTCTTCAGGAAAATCCTAGCCTTACCCATTTCCTCCCAGCCCGGCTGGAATGGCCAAGTTCGGTAGCGCCGACTTTAAGCCGGCTTTCCGGCGAAGTCCGCCCATTACGTTGGCAAGGCTCCGGCGACATCGCTGCCCTCACGCACGCCAACTGTTTTCTCGTCGTCCCTCCGGAACGCTCGCAAATCTCCGCTGGCGAGAAGGTTTCCATTCTGCCTCGGCTCGACGTACTCTAAATCCTGCCTTTGTAGCGGCCGCCGTCTGCGGCGGGCCTTTCATGTCAAGGGGATGACTTGTCCAAACTCTCGCACTACACCAACCGCGGCGAAGTCACCATGGTCGACGTCTCCTCCAAATCCGTGACTACCCGCACCGCCATGGCCCGCGCCTTTGTCCGCATGTGCCCTCGCGTTCTCCGCGCCGTCCGCAGCCTGAAAAATCCCAAGGGTAATCCCCTCGAAATCGCCCGCATTGCCGGAATCGCCGCCGCAAAGCGCACCTCGGAATGGATACCTCTTTGTCATCCCCTCCCCATCACTCACGTTGATGTGACCCCACGCGTGTGCAAAGATGGAGTGGAACTGGTTTCGAAAGTGACGGCCACTGCGCGAACAGGGGTAGAGATGGAAGCCCTCGTGGCTGTTACCTGCGCCGCCCTCACGGTCTACGACATGTGCAAAGCCCTGGATAAAGGCATTGAGATTATCGCTGTCCAATTGCTCGAAAAAACTGGCGGCAAGAGCGGTGACTACCATCGCCGCGTTGCGAAATCGTCCGGGAGACGCAAGCTATGAGCGCGGCCGCCGCAGCCAAAAACATAAAGCTGCTCGTTGCCGAGGACAATCCTATGGTGCGAGACCTCGTCGCCAAGGGCCTTGAACCTTTCTGCGAAGTCATGATCGCCGCGGACGGCGCCGACGCTCTCCTCAAAGTGATCGACGAGCCCCCCGATGTAATCCTCTGCGACTATAAAATGCCCGGACTGAATGGCCGCCAGCTCTTCGAAAAGCTCCGCGGCCGCGAATCTACTCGCCACATCCCGTTCCTCTTCATGGCCAGCCGCAGCGATATCGAAGAGCGCCTCCGTCCGCTCATCGAAGGCGCGGAGGACTTCATCTCCAAGCCGTTTCTTCTTAAGGATCTCGTGCGCTCCGCGAAAAAGGTCGTCGATCGCCTGTTGTTGGAAAAACTGCAGAAACAAGCATCGCGCCCTGGCGTGATTCAAGGGCGCCTCGAAGAAATGAGCATGATCGATCTGCTGCAATCCCTCGAAATGGGTCAAAAATCCTGCCGCTTGGTTGTTCAGAAGGGAACCGAGCGCGGCGAACTATATTTCGCGAGTGGCCAATGCCGCGACGCCAAAATCAAAGACCTCACCGGTGACGACGCGGTGATGAAGGTCGTCCTCTGGACCGAAGGCGAATTCGAAATCGATTTCAACGCCGCCAACGCTTCCACAGTCACTACCACGACTCGCACCACCACCGGCCTGCTCATGGAAGCCATGCGCCTGCTCGACGAAGCCAACCGCGACACCGTCGGCACAGGCTAAAGTTTTCGGTTTCAAGTTCTAAGTTGCAAAAAAAGAAAGGGCCCCGGGCACCCCACACGCCGATGTTGCGTGTGGACTCTACGGGTAGCTTTTGTAGGGCCCACCTTTTGCTTGCCCTGACGCACGACGGGAGGCGGGCCGCTCTTAGCACTTAAAACTTACAACTTAGAACTTCAAACCTCTTTATGCGCATCGCCGTTCTCACCATCAGCGATTCCGTCTCCCGCGGCGAACGCGATGACCGCTCCGGCCCCGCATTGGTTGCCCGTTGCCGAGAACTGGGCTGGACAATCACCTCCGCGCTCCTCGCCTCCGACGACCCGACCGCTCTTCGCAATCAGATGCGCACCATCGCCGACTCCGGAAGCGTCGACGTTCTCCTCACCACCGGAGGCACCGGCCTCGGCCCCCGCGACGTCACGCCGGAAGCTACGCTCGAAATCGCCGACCGTGTCATCCCCGGCCTCGCCGAAGAGATCCGCCGCAAAGGCGCTGAGAAAACGCCAACCGCTATCCTTTCGCGTGGTGTCGCCGCCATCCGCAACAAAACCATCATCATCAATCTGCCCGGCAGCCCCAAAGGCGCGCTCGAATCCCTCGATGCCATCGCCCATCTGCTCCCCCACGCCGTCGAGGTCCTCCACGGCGCCCGTCACGACTGACCGTCGGGCTGGCGTTCATGCCAGCGCTTTGGCCTCACGCCATCCCTTTAAGCGATTCGCCAGTTGACCCTCCGCCCCTCCTCCGTAACAATGTTTTGACCATGACTCCCAAACTTTCCGACAAGCATGTAGCCGTCCTTGGCACGGGCAAACTCGGCAGTATCCTCGTTCGTTCTTTTCTCAAGCAGGGCCTTTTCTCTCCCAAGCAAATCACCGCCACCGTCAATCACGAAGAAAAAGCCGCCGCCCTCTCGAAGGAACTCGGCGTCAACGTCACCACCAATAATCGCGCCGCGGTCAAGAACGCCGACATCATCCTCCTCGCCGTAAAACCTCAGGTCGTCGGAGACGTCCTCAAAGAAATCAAGCCTTCCCTCGGGAAAGACACGTTGCTCATTTCCGTCGCCGCGTCCGTTCCCACTTCCTACATCGAACAACGCACAAAAGGAAAGGTGCCCGTCATCCGCGCCATGCCAAATACCTGCTCTACCGTCGGCTGCGGAATGACCGGCATCTGCCGCGGCGCCCACGCCACCGCCGAACACATCGAAATTGCTAAAGCCATGTTCACCGCCGTCGGCCGCACCGTTGCCGTCGACGAAAAAAACATGGACGCCGTTACCGGCCTCTCTGCCTGCGGACCCGCCTTCATCTACATCATTCTCGAGTCCCTGGCCGAAGCCGGAGTCAAAGTCGGTCTCCCTCGCGATGTCTCCACACTCCTTGCCGCCCAAACCATGAAAGGCGCCGCCAGCGTCGTCCTCGAAACCGGCGATCATCCCGCGCTTCTGAAAGATGCGGTCACCACTCCCGCCGGCTGCACCATCGACGGCATCCTCGAGCTCGAGGAAGGCAAGCTCCGCGTTACTCTGATCAAAGCCGTAGTAAAAGCCACGGAACGCGCCGGGGAACTGCTCTTCGAAAAATAAACAGGTCCATCCTGAGGCCGCATCGCTTGCCGTCGAAGGATCTGCTTGCTCTCTCCTTCTCCGCGCACCCCGCGTCTTTGCACTAACCGTTCTATGCCCCGGTATGTCAGTGCCTCTTCTTTCCGCCTCGGTTGTGCTAGCATCGCGCAATCATGCTTGCCGCCTACATACCTCTTCTGATCTACTCCCTGCTCGTTATCTCGTTCCCGATTATCGCCCTCCTGGTCTTCAAGTTGATTCGCAACGAACGAGTCGGCCCGACGAAAGTTCCCTCGCACGAAAGCGGCATTCCCGCTAAAACCAACGGGCCCAGCCGCTATCCAACGCGCCTTTTCGTCCTCGCTGTGCTCTTCGTGATCTTCGATGTCGTGACCCTCTTTCTCTTTGTTTGGGCGATTCCTTATCGGTCCTGGCTCACCGCGCACGCCGGTGCGTTCGCTCTGATGTCCATCTTCGTTTTTCTGGGGATTTTGCTGGTCGGCTATATCTGGCTCTACAAGAACGGCGCCCTCGACTGGACTTAACTTTCTGGCGCAAGAAGTAAAGCGGAGAACTTTACACTTAAAACTTTCTCTTCGCGGCCACCCTCATTGACTGCCCATTTCTCCTGTGTTAGAAACGCATTGAATTTAGGATCCATGGCAGACGAGTTCAAGCCATCCCAAGATCCCGAAAGTGCCCGGTCGGAGCAGAAAGTCGCGTCTACCAATCCTGCTTCGAAAAGCGTCCCTGCGCCCCAAACTCGGCCTGTTGCGGAGCTTTCGCTTGAGGGCGATCTCGTGCTTCAGGACTTAGCTATTTGTCATCCGGCCGACGATTCTTGTCTTGGAGGCCTGCTTGTTGCCGAGTTGCCATTGCACGAGAGTCCTCCGGCATGACCTCATCCTCCCAAGGCTTGTCCCACTTCCTCCAAACCTGGTGGGTCGAGTTCGTTTGCGCCGCCGTCATAATTGCGGTTGTTCCGCTCGTCGCGGGCTACATAATTCTCCTTAAGCGCAAGCTCCTGACGGACCTCCTGGAGCGCCTCGGCCCCAAGCAAGTTGGTCTCGATGGTTTGCGGCAGCTCATCGCCGACTCCTTCCGGCTCCTCATGAAACGGGACATCGTCCCTCGTGACGCCGACATGTTCGTTTTCTGGCTTGCACCCATCGTCACAATGGCCGCTGCGGTGACTTCCTTGGGCGCCCTTTACTGCGGCCCTGGCTTCCGCGTTGCCAGGGACATCAATATCGGCATTCTCTTCGTCCTGGGCGTCAGCTCTCTCGGCTTTCTCGGAATAATTCTCGCGGGTTGGGCTACCAACAAACAATCGGTTCGTTTCAGCGCCATGCGCAGCACTGCCCAGTTCATCACCTACGAACTTGCCGGCGGCCTCGCCATCGTTAGCGCCCTGCTTCTTTGTGGCACCCTGAAGATTCACGCCATCGTGGAAGCCCAGGCGGCCCAGCACGTCTGGTTCATTTTCCTTGCCCCCGCTGGCTTCTTCATGTACTTGATTGCCGCCATCTTCGGAACGAACCGAGGGCCTTTCGATCCTCCCGAAGCGGAAGCCGGGCCGGTTGCCAGTTCCGTACCTGAATATAGCGGTTTCCGCTGGTCGCTTTACTTTCTGGGCGAATACGCCAACATGATCGTCGTCGCCTCCATCGCCGCCACGCTATTCCTCGGTGGCTGGCTGCGCCCTTTCCCCAACGTTTATTGGCTGAACTGGCTGGATTTTCTGCCCGGCCCACTGATCGTGGCGGTCGGCGCCTTTTGTCTCCGCAGAGCGGGGAAACAGCCATCCAAAATTCAAACCTGGTCCCTGTGGACTGTCGCAGTCGTGTGCTTTGTCGCAGCAATAATCGTTCTGGTTCCGTGGATTTCAGCTCCCCTGCGGGTTGCTCTGCCCGGCCTCAACGGTGCCTTCTGGTTTCTCTCGAAGATTTCCATCTATCTCTATATTTTCATGTGGCTGCGCTCCACATTGCCCTGCTTCCGCTTCGATGAGCTCCTACATCTCGGCTGGTACATCCTGATTCCGCTGGCCATCGTCAACATTTTTTCCGTCGCCGTCGCCATGTGGTTGGAATCGGACTTCGGTTACCGTTGGCTCGCAATGATCATCACCAACGTTTTCATTTTGGCGGCGGCCATATTCCTCGCGCATCTCAACGACAAACGCGCCGCCGCAGCCTCATCCGTCGAGCCGGAAACATCGGATTCCTATGCTGGATAGCATCCTCTTCTACTTGTTCGCCGGTATCGCCGTTCTGAGCGCCGGGTTGATGATCACGCGCCGTAATTCGATTCACTCCGCCATTTTTCTTATCACGACGCTCCTCGCCACCGCGGTCATCTTTCTTCAACTCCGCGCCGAATTTCTGTTTGTCGCGCAAATCCTCCTTTACGCCGGCGGCATCATGGTGCTCTTCATCTTCGTCATCGTGATGGTTCGCCTTGATGTTGCTCCCCGCAAGATCCGATTTCGCCCGCAAAAGTTCGTTGCGGGGCTGGTTGCGGCAGTTCTGGGCCTCGAGGTCGCTGTAATCCTCCTTCTGGCCGACAAATTACCTGGCGCGGGCTTGTTCATTCCAAAAATCGAGGACGCGGAGAAGCTGCCACCCAACTCCGAGGAGTTGGCGAAGGGACTTTTCAGCAACTATCTGCTGCCATTCGAAATCGTCAGTGTTCTCCTGCTGGTTGCCATGGTCGGCGCTGTCGTCATGGCCAAAAACAAGAAAAGGACCGACGAACCATGATGTCTCCGGAGCACTATCTTTTCCTCAGCCTGGCGCTCTTTCTGATTGGCTGCATCGGTGTCGTGACGCGCCGCAACGTCATCGTCGTTTTGATGTCCATCGAGCTGATTCTCAACGCCGTCAACATTAACCTCGTCCTGTTCTCCCGCGTCTTCGGCGATGTTGCCGGCCAGGTATTCGCTCTCTTCGTCCTTGCCGCCGCCGCCGCCCAGGCCTGCGTCGGCCTGGGCATCATCCTCGCCTTCTTCCGCAATCGCGAAACTGTCCAAACCGACGAGATGGACCTCCTCAAATGGTGATCGGCCCCGCCGCCTGTTTGTCAGCTTCATCTCCTGAGGAACCGACACTCTCCATGGGAGCGTCAGAAAGCCCATGACCACCTCCTACTTCCTTGACTATCTTTGGCTCATCCCATTCTTTCCCCTCGTCGCAGCCGCACTGATGCTTTTCGTCGGCAGCCTCCTTCCAAAAAACGCCATCAACTTCTTCTGCCTGGGCAGCATATCGCTGTCCTTCCTCCATGCCGCCGGCGCGGCTCTTGCTCTCTTGGCTCTTGAGCCAAGCCATCGCGTGTTTCAGCAAATTCTTTTCGAATGGTTCGCTCCTGGCCCAATCCCTGCCATAGGAGGTCCCGTCCCATTCCTCGCTGATTGGGGCTATCTTCTCGATCCGCTTTCGTGCGTCATGATTCTCATAGTGACCGGCGTCGGGTTCCTGATTCACGTCTACTCCGTCGGCTACATGAGCCGAGAGCGGGGCTACTACCGTTTCTTTGGCTACCTGAATCTCTTCATGTTTTCCATGCTCACCTTGGTCCTCGCCAACAATCTCCTGCTCCTCCTTGTGGGTTGGGAGGGCGTAGGTCTTAGCAGCTATCTCTTGATCGGTTTCTACTTTCAGAACAAATCCGCGTGTGACGCCGCCAAGAAAGCCTTCGTCGTGAATCGCATCGGCGATGCGGCCTTCCTGCTCGGCATCCTTTTCATCGAAACCACCTTCGGCACGATAAGGTTCACATCGCAGGGTCTTGCCGACGCGGTTGCGTTTGCCGGCATCAATGAGACTCTTGGCGCGATGCTCGGCCAGTATCGTTTGTTCATCGGCGCTCCGGCCCTCACCACCATTGCTCTGTTGCTTTTTGTCGGCGCCATGAGTAAGGCAGCTCAGTTTCCTCTTCATGTCTGGCTCCCCGACGCCACCGAAGGTCCCGCGCCAGTCAGCGCGCTTATCCACGCGGCCACCGTAGTCGCCGCTGGCGTTTATTTGATAGCCCGAATGAACGCCATCTATCAGCTCGCCCCGGTCGCCATGGACGTCGTTGCCTTCCTTGGTGCGCTCACCGCCGTCTTCGCGGCATCGATGGCTCTCGCGCAAAGCGATATCAAAACAATCCTGGCCTACTCAACGATCAGCCAACTCGGCTACATGTTCCTCGCACTCGGCGTGGGGGCATTTTCCGCTGGCGTCTTTCATCTGATGACCCATGCCTTTTTCAAAGCCCTGCTCTTCCTCGCTGCAGGTTGTGTGATTCACGCGCTGTCCGGCGAGCAGGATCTCCACAAAATGGGCGGCCTCTGGAACACCCTTCCTGCTGTATCGAGGCCTTTTCTAATCGCCACGTTGGCGATCGCCGGCATACCTCCCCTGGCTGGCTTTTTCAGCTGGAGTGAAATTTTAGACCAGACGTTCTCGCGGTCTGCGACCCTCGATCGCTACCTCTTCCTCTGGATTGTGGGGTTGCTCACTCTCGGCGTTACCGCTCTTTACATCTTCCGCCTGCTCTTCCTCGCTTTTTTCGGTCTATCGCGCGTCCCGCCCAAAGTGGAGCAGCACATTCGGGAAGTGCCCAAAACCATGACCATTCCACTCGTGATCCTGGCGGCTCTTTCCATCGTCGGAGGATGGTTCTCCCTTCCCACGCTTTGGGATGAGCGGAGTTCTTTCGATAAATTCCTGGAACCCATGGTTCGCGACGCTAACCTGGAAACAGCGGCCGTCCGATTTTCCCATCACTCCTTGCTCATCGAATGGTTCCTAATTACCATTTCGGTGGTAGTCGCGGGGATGGGCATCTGGTTGGCTTACAAGCTCTACCCCAGTCGCTCGCCACGCCATTCCAAAGTCGCCGCTTCCTGGCCGCGCCTGCACAATCTGTTCGTTCACAAATACTACGTCGACGAAATCTACGACGCTCTTTTTGTCAATCGGATCAAGGATCTAAGCACAACGTTTAACCTGTTCGACGCAAAAGTCATCGACGGCTTTGCCGTCGGCGGCGCCGCTTGGCTTGCGCGAGCTCTTTCCAGAATTTCCATGTGGTGGGACAAATGGGTCGTGGACGGCCTCGTGAATTTCATCGGCAAATTCACGCGTTCTCTCAGCCATCCGGTGCGGATGTTGCAAACCGGTGTATTGTCCAGCTACGTCGTGTTCATCCTGATCGGACTAGCCATTTTGCTCGTGTATTACAGCCATCACATGCAGCTTTTAGTCCGGAGTTTGCGATGAAAGGGCGATCAGCATGCAGCCTTCCTCCCATCATCTCTTGAGCGTGATCCTTCTCACGCCGGCGACCGGGGCGCTCGTCTTGCTGTTCATTCCTCGCGGCTCGCTCAACGCGCATCGCCTCGTCGGCAGCCTCTTTGGCCTACTTGGATTTCTTGTTTCCCTCCCTCTGTTCTTCGGTTTTCCCTCCGGATACGAGAGTTACGTCTTTCTCGAATCCTACAGTTGGGTACCCTCTCTTGGTGCGCGTTACACCCTTGGCGTCGACGGCATCAGTGTGCTCTTGGTCATGCTCACCACGTTCCTCGGCATGCTCGCCATCTTCTCCTCCTGGTTGGCCATCCAGCTTCGTACCAAGGAGTACTACATTCTTCTTTTGCTCCTGCAAACCGGCATGCTCGGTGTCTTCATGTCGCTCGACGTTCTCCTTTTCTACATGTTCTGGGAAGTTGTCCTTGTCCCGGTGTATTTTCTCATCGGTGTCTGGGGCACCGACCGAGGTCTCTACGCGGCCATCAAGTTCTTCTTGTACACTCTGGCTGGTTCCGTCCTGATGCTTTTGGGAATTCTCGCCCTCTACTTCAACGCGGCAAAGCTAACCGGCATCCAGACCTTCGACATCCCCACGCTTCTTGCCGCCGCGCAGCATTTTCCGGACTCGCTTAAAGTCTGGATTTTCTCGGGTTTTTTCTTTGCCTTTGCAATCAAGGTCGCCATGTTTCCATTTCACACTTGGCTGCCGGATGCCCACACCGACGCTCCCACCGCGGCCTCCGTTATGCTCGCCGGCGTTCTTTTGAAAATGGGCACCTACGGCTTTATCCGTTTCTCTTTACCCCTGCTTCCCACGGACTCGGACCTTCGCTCTAGAATCATCCACGTTCTCGTCGTCCTCTCGCTTATCGGAATTATTTACGGAGCGGTCGTCTGCCTCATGCAGAAGGACATGAAGCGCTTGATCGCTTACAGTTCTGTCAGCGCGTTGGGTTTTTGCACTTTGGGCATCTTCTCGCTCACGCCAATAGGACTTTCCGGCAGTGTCCTGCAACAAATCAATCACGGCATCTCTACCGGAGCGCTCTTTCTGATCGTTGGCATTCTTTACGACCGGCGCCGCACGCGCCTCATTTCAGAATTTGGCGGCCTCGCCGCTCCCATGCCAAACCTTGCTGCCATCTACTTCGTTGTGACTCTCAGCTCTCTCGGCATGCCATTGCTCAACGGTTTCATCAGCGAATTCGCGATTCTTCAGGGTGCCTTCGCTGCCAACAAAGCCTGGGCCGCCTGGGGCGTGCTCGGCATTGTCTTCACCGCCGCGTATCTCCTGTGGCTGTACCAGCGCACTATGTTCGGCTCCGTCACGCACGAAATAAACAAAGCTCTTCCCGACCTTAACCTCCGCGACTACGCAATTCTTCTTCCTCTTGTTGCCTTGATTTTTTGGATCGGCATCTACCCCAAACCGTTTTTCGATTTCATCAACGGCTCAGTCGACAGAATCATCCACCAGGTGAACCCCGCCTTCTACGAGCGCCGCGCCGCAATCCCTGTAGGGGCGCAGCACTGCTGCGCCCCAAACGGGCAGTCTTCAACCGATTCTTTCTCTTCTTCCTCTGCGACAGCGGTAAGCAGGTAGATAACGAACCGCTATGCATTCCTTCCTCACGTCGATCATCAACTACATCCACGGCGATGGGCTGGCCATCCTGCCGGAAATGGAGTTGCTCCTCTTCGCTCTCGGCATCCTGATCTTCGATTTCTTTCTGGAGAAAAAAGAAAAACACTTCAACGCCTATCTTGCTCTCCTCGGCGTAGCGGGCAGCGGCTTCGGCCTGTTTATTCAGATTCAGCGGTACAACGCGACGCGCCTCGACCCCGCAAGTCCTCCTGGTTTGCTCGGCTTCCATGACACAGTCCTAGTCGACGGCTTCTTCATCGTTTTCGCCATTTTGTTTCTCGCCGCTACGGCCCTCATCATTCTTCTCTCCATCCGCTACATGGACCTTGAGCGCGAGCAGGAAGGCGAATTCTATGCCCTGATTCTTTTCGCCTGCATCGGCATGATGCTCATGGCTTGCGGCATCGACCTTATCGTTCTCTTGCTCGCCCTCGAAATGATGGTTCTCAGCTTTTACGTTCTCTCCGGATTCCTCCGCGCCGATAAACGCTCCAACGAAGCGGCGATCAAATTCTTTCTCCTCGGCGCCTTTAGCAGCGGCATTCTGGCTTACGGTTTTTCCCTGCTCTACGGCATGAGCGCCTCGACAAATATTTTCCAGATCGGGGATATGCTCGATCGCCGCCTCCGCTTCACCTTTGCCCATAATTTCGTCGATTGGTTCGCCGTTCTCGCCTTCGTCACTGTTGCCGCCGGCCTCTTTTTCAAAATTGCCGCCGTCCCCTTCCACCAGTGGGCTCCCGATGTCTACCAAGGGGCTCCCACTCCCGTCGCGGCCTATGTCAGCGTCGGTTCGCAAATCGCCAGCCTCGCTCTTCTTCTCCGGCTTATGTTCTACATGTTTGGCGGTTCGCACCCCACTTGGCAGTTCCTCATCGCCGGTGTCGCGATCGCCTCAATGACTTGGGGCAGTCTCGGCGCGCTCACACAAAACAATCTCAAACGCCTCCTTGCTTATTCTTCCATCTCTCATACCGGCTACATTCTTCTCGGCCTGGTCGCCTGGGATCCCACGATGCAAAGCAACACCGCGGCCACCGGCATCTTCTACTACATCATTGCCTACGGCTTCATGACCATCGGCGCCTTCGCTGTGGTCATCGTTATGCGCCAGCGCGGCCTCCTAGGAGACACTCTCGACGATCTGGACGGCCTCTATCAGCGCAACCCTACCTGCGCCGTTCTCCTCTTGATCTTCACGCTCTCCCTCGCGGGCATTCCTCCCACCGCCGGCTTCATGGGCAAATACTTCATTTTCCAGTCCCTGATCGAAACCCATCATCCTGTCCTCGCTGTTTTCGCCGCCCTGTGTATGGTTCCCGCCCTCTACTACTACCTGCGCGTCGTCGTCCACGCCTGGGTGCGCACACCAGGGGCGGCTCCCGTCCCGCATCTCACGAGCGCGCAAGCCGTCGCGCTCGGCGTCGCTCTGTTTGTAACCCTCGCTGCGGGGTTGTATCCTGAGCCCTTCACGCGCCTGGCTCGCTATGCCTTCGGACAATAAACTCGACAAGGATGACAAGCTCACTCCCGCCGACCAGGGCCCTGCGGGTTCCAGCCGCCAGTTCGCCATGGCCCTGGAACTCCCGTTCGTCCTCGTGGCCGCGATTGTCGTCGGCGGCCTACTCGGTTTTTTTCTCGACCAATGGCTTCACACGAAGCCGTATCTGATGCTCGTGTTCGGCTTCCTCGGCTTTTTCGGCGGTTTGCGAGACGTTCTTCGTCGCGTCTCCAAGCCGCAGTGAGCTCGAGGGGCGAAGCTCGAGATCCTAGGAATCGGGCAATCTTCTGAAAACTCACAGGCTTTCTCCCCGAATCAAATGTTCTATGATTCTTGCTGACAATGGGCGACTACCTCTATCGAGAAACCGAATCCCGCATCTCTCACCTCACACTGGTCTTCGGTGCCTTAGCCGCTATTCCCGTCGCATATCTCCATAACTGGCGTTGGGCTGCCGGCCTTTTCATCGGCGCCTTCCTCGCTTGGTGCAATTTCCGCTGGCTCAAGCAAGGTGCTAACGCCCTCACCTCAGCCGCCACAGCGCAAGCGCAGCGGAAAAAAGTCCGCGTTCCGCTCGCAACATACTTCACAGCCCTGTTCCGCTACGGGTTGATAGCCCTCGCTGTCTATGTTATTTTTAAATATCTGAACGTTCCCGTTTTAAGCATGGTTGTAGGTCTGTGCGCCCTGGGAGCGGCCACAATCGCGGTAAGTGTGCACAGTATCTTGCGTCCCTCGGACTACGAATGGAAGAACAGATAAAACAAATCACCGAGTGGGTGAATCACTTTCTCGCGCCGCTCGCTCTCCAACTCCTCCACGCTATCGGCATCCAGCCTGCCGACTACGATCACCCTATTCCGCAATACGTCGTGATGTCCCTTTTGGTCCTTCTTGTCGGCACAATCCTGGCTGTGATCCTGCGCTTCCGGCTTTCGGTCGAGCGTCCCGGCACTTTCCAGCAAGCTGCCGAACTTCTCATCACCAATCCGATGGGCTTCGGCATAAGAGACCTTATCGAAGAAAATGTGGCTCACGGGGCAGAGCGGTACGTCCCATTCATTGGCGCCATCTCTCTGTTCATCCTTCTCGCGAATCTACTCGGTCTTTTCCCGGTTTTTTCTTCGCCCACCGGTGTCGCCTTCGTACCGTTGGCCTGCGCTGTCCTCGTTTTTCTCTATTTCAATTGGCAGGGAATCCGTCACCATGGCCCGGGGACGTATCTTTTGACCTTTGCCGGGTCCCCCAGGCAGATCGGTGATTGGCTTCTCGCTCTTTTGCTTTTTCCGGTGGAAATCATCTCCACCTCGGCCCGTCTGCTCTCCCTCACGGTTCGGCTCTGGGCCAATATCTTTGCCAGCGACCTCATTTACACGATTTTTTTGGGCCTCTTGTTGGGCCCGTTCGAATGGGCGTGGTCCAAGAATCCAGTCCTCGGCTTGTTCTTCGGCATCTTTCCAGTATTCATTCCCATCGCGTTCATAGGGCTGCACATCTTTGTTTCGGTCATCCAGGCCTATATTTTCACGGTCCTCCCGGCCATTTATGTCGGGCTCGCCGTTGCCGACGAACACTAGCAGGGTGCTTGAAGATTCCAAATTCGTTATTTCGAACAGAGCCTGGGAAATGAGAATTCCTGTGATCTCCTTGGCCTGTCCAGAATCTTGGTTGTGCCGTTTAGCGTGAGACCGGTTTGTAGCACGCACTTCCGGGAACCACCCACTGGCGGCAATTCTCAGGAGGAAGTTATGAAGAAAGCAGTCATGTTGTTGGCTATACTCGGGGTCGTTCTGCTCGTCGCTCCGGCCGTGTTTGCTCAGGACGCCGGCGGAACTTCAGGGAAGGGCCTGTCCGCGATTGCGGCGGGTGTCGGAATGGCCATTGCCGCTTTTGGAGCGGCGCTCGGTCAGGGAAGGATTGCCTCGTCCGCCTGCGAAGGTGTAGCGCGGAATCCCGGGGCCGCTGGCGCCATTCGCGCCGCGATGATTCTAGGCTTGGTCTTCGTTGAAACCTTGGCCCTCTTTACCCTCGCCATCATCATGTTGAAGGTCTAAGTCTACCTCCAGCGAAAATCCAAGCGCCCGCTGCGCTCATCCCGAAGCGGGCGTTTTTCTTATTCGTTGTACACGCTTGAACTGTGGGACTCTTCTACTGTTCCTGTCGTTCTCTTACAGTGTCGCCAGCTTCTCCAACGCCGCCATGTCCGGCACCGGCAATGTCGATCCATTCACTTCCCGAAGCCGCCTACGCTTGAAGTCGCTGAAACTGCGGCGTACCGATTCCGCGGACATCCAATCCGCCGAAATCGGGCGGAATGACCTGGGTGAGAATCGAGGATTTACTGTAATCCTCGAAAGCAGGGCTGCTTCTCTTGCTTCCTAGCTTCACCGCGTGGACAGAATCAACGGCTGCGACAGCACGATTCCCAAAATATGGTTCGGCGCTAACCCCAAGTACAACGTGATCAGCGCGGTCACTGCCACCACCATCGCCGCCGTCGGGCTCATTCCATGGCTGGCATCCGCTGGCACCGTGCCCTTGTATTCGCGCATGTACATCATGACGATCAACCGGAAATAGTAATAGGCTCCGATGATCGTGTTGATGGCGATAAACACGGCCAGCCAAACCAGATCGGATCTAATCGCGGCTTTGAAGATGTAGAACTTCCCAAAGAAACCCGCCGTGATCGGCAGCCCAAGCAGCGACAACAGAAATAGCGTCAACGCTGCCGCCGCAAACGGTTGCCGGGTGCCGAGGCCAGCGTACTCGTCGTATGTCAGATACCGTTCCCCTTGTCCGCCAATTTCCGAAACCACCGTGAACGCGCCCACTGAGACCAGCGAGTAACTCGCCAGGTAGAACAGCACCGCCGCATACGCCGCTGCTACCGCCTCCGGGTCGCCTCTGACGGAGGTCACCGCCGCGAAGGCCACTAACGTATACCCGGCGTGCGCGATCGAACTGTACGCCAGCATCCGCTTCACGTTGTTCTGTACCAACGCGCCGAGATTCCCGACGAACATCGTCAGCGTCGCCAGCACCCAGAAGGCCCAGAACCAGTAGTCCGTCGCCGCATGCACAGTGCTGAAAATCCTCAGTAACAGCGCAAACGTTGCCGCCTTGGGACCGGCCGAAAACAGCGCTGTCACTGGGGTCGGTGCGCCCTCATAGACATCCGGCGTCCAGATCTGGAACGGCGCGGCCGCCACTTTGAATCCCAAGCCAACGAGAATCAACGTGAGTCCGAGCCGCATCAGCGTGCCGTTCGAATTGGTTTCCGAGAGTGCGGCAAGGTTGGTCGATCCCGTCACGCCATAAACAAGAGCGATGCCGTAGAGGAAAAACGCTGTTGCAAACGATCCCAAAAGGAAATACTTCACTGCCGATTCACTCGCCTTAATCGAATCTCGCCGGTAACCTGCCAGGATATAGCTGGCGATCGACGACATCTCCAGGCCGATAAACGCTGTCAGCAGTTCCTGTGCCGACGCAAGCACACCCATTCCCGTGGTCGCGAACAGGACCAGCGCATAGAACTCCGCTCCATCCAGATTCTCGCGCTGCAAGTAAGAATCGCTGGACAGAATCACCAGGAACGCCACAAGGCCAACCAGCCAGTGGAAAAATAAACTGAAGGTATCGAATTGGATCAGCCCCGAAAACGCGCTTCCAACGAATGTAAAAAATGTCACTAGCGTGCCTGCAGCAGCGCCCACCAGCGCCAGGAACGTGAGCACTTGCCGGCTCTTCACGAACGGCTGTAGCAGCATCAGCATCACACCGAAGCCGCACCACAGTAGTTCCGGCAGCACGTGGAAAACATTGCGCAACATGACCTGATTCAAGGATTCCATTTAATGCCGCGCCAGCCTTTCCATCGAATTCTGTGCTTGTAAACCGCTCCCTCGAACGCCAACACCCGGCACAGCCGCTTCGTGCATTAAGTTCGGATTCATTTGCTCGATTACGGCTTTGCAGGGGACAGCGAACCGCCGTGTGAAGAATGGGGAGTTGATCCCCATCCACAAGATCACCACGGACAGCGCCCAGAGCATCCCGCTCTCTCGCGCCGACGTGTCTTTCAACTCGCGATTCTTCTGATGCGTGATATCGCCGTAGAACACCCTTTGGTACGACCACAGCAAGTAGCACGCTGACAAAATCACCCCGGTCGTGGCCCACGCGGCCCAGTGCCAGTGGGCTTGATAGGTCCCGAGCAGAACCAGGAATTCGCCCACGAAGCCATTCAACATCGGTAAGCCCATCGACGATAACGCCACAAAAAGGAAGAACGCCGCCAGTTTCGGCATCGGCGCGCACAAACCGCCATACTCGGTAATTTCGAATGTGTGCCGCCGGTCGTACAGCATTCCTACCAGCAAAAACAGTGCTCCGGTGGAGATCCCGTGCGCCAGCATCTGATACACCGCGCCTTGCATGGAAATTTCGCGGAACGCGAAAATTCCCAGCACCACGAATCCTAGGTGGCTCACAGACGAATACGCCACCAATTTCTTCAAGTTCGGCTGCACCAGCGCTACAAGCGCCCCATAGATGATCCCGATAATCGCCAGCGCCGCCACGTACGGCGCCGCCCGGTGCGCCGCCTCCGGAAACAGCGGCAGGCAGAAGCGGATCATGCCGTAGGTTCCCATCTTCAACAGCACGCCCGCCAGAATAATCGATCCCGCTGTCGGCGCTTCCACGTGCGCATCCGGCAGCCATGTGTGAAGAGGAAAGAGCGGAACTTTGATCGCGAAGGCCACGAAGAACGCCAGGAACAGAAGCATCTCGGTCCGCTCCGACAGCACCAACTGCCCGCTGTGAATCATCACCTGAATCGTCGGCAGATCGAATGTGCCCGTGGCGTTGTACAACCAGATGATTCCCACCAGCATCAGGATCGAACCGGCCATGGTGTAGAGCACAAACTTCACGGCCGCGTAAATTCGCCGGTCATGGCCCCAGATCCCAATCAGGAACGCCATTGGAATCAGCATGATCTCCCAGAACAGGAAGAACAGGAACATGTCCAGCGACAAGAACACTCCCACTACACCCACTTCCAGGAGCAACAACATCACGTGAAATTCCTTGATCCGCGCGTGAATGCCTTGCCACGAAGCCAGCACGCAAATCGGCGTAAGGAACGTTGTAAGAATCACCAGGAACATGCTGATGCCATCCGCTCCCAGGTGGTAATTAATCGGCGGCGATGTGATCCACTTGGCAAATTCCTCCATCGGATAACCGCTTGCGCCGATGGGAATCGCCCGCAGCATCAGCAGGGAAGCGAGAAACTCGACGAGGGAAACCACCAGCGCGAATCGGCGGATCCAGACTTCGTCGTCTCCACGCAGCCACAGCAACGCCAGCGCGCCGGCGGCTGGGAAAAACACCAGGAACGTCAGCAAATGTCCGTTGAGAGCCATTACCACACCCCCCCGAACAACGCCGGGCGCAGGATCGGCCAGAAAATGATCGCGAACACGAGCAGCGCTCCCACAAGCACCCATACGGCGTAACTACGCGTATTTCCCGATTGCTGACGCCGCACCGTATCTCCTGCCGCTGTCGTCCCGCTGGCGATTCCATTCACAGTCCCATCGATCACGCCAACGTCCACGACTTTCCAAAGCACATTCCTCGAAATCCAGATCAGCGGCCCGACCACCACGGCGTGGTACAACTCATCCACGTAATATTTGTTGTAAAGCAGCTTGTGCAGCCCTTCCGACTTTCCTTCCTTCACATCCTTCGCGTACATCCGCCAAGCCACAACCAACCCTATGATCGCGGCCAGCATGGCAACTCCGGAAAGCGTTAGTTCCAGGTTGTGCGCATTCTCCAACCCTGCAATCTCACCCGAGCCGAGCACCGGCGCAAGAAACTCCGAAAAATAGTCCTTGCCGCCCAACAAAGCGGGCAGAGCAAACCAACCGCCGGTCAAGGAAAGGAACGCCAGGATCATCAGCGGGATCGTCATGTTCAACGGTGACTCGTGCACATGAACATGATGTTCGTCGTAACGCTTTGCCCCAAAGAACGTCAACCAAATCAGCCGGAACATGTAGAAGGAGGTCAGCACCGCCGCGAGCAGCCCAACCGCATACAGCGCTTTGCCGCCGTTTTCGGAATTGAACGCCGCAAATAGAATCGCGTCCTTCGAGAAGAATGCTGCAAACGGAAAAAAGCCGGTAATGGCGATCGTGCCGAACAGCATGCACCAGAACGTGATCTTGATCTTTGACGCCAGCCCGCCCATCTTCCACATATCCTGCTCGCCGCCCATCGCGTGAATCACGCTGCCCGCCGAAAGAAACAACAGGGCTTTGAAGAAAGCGTGTGTCATTAAGTGAAAGATCCCGGCGCTAAACGCACCGACTCCGCAGCCAAGAAACATGTAGCCAAGCTGGCTGACCGTCGAATACGCCAGCACTTTCTTAATGTCAGACTGCACCAGTCCGATCGTGGCCGCAAAAAACGCCGTCGCGCACCCGATGATCGCCACGATGTACATCGCCGTCGGTGCGTGCAAATACAAAACATGCGATCGTGCCACAACATAAACGCCCGCCGTCACCATCGTCGCCGCATGGATCAACGCGCTCACCGGCGTCGGCCCTTCCATCGCGTCCGGCAGCCACACATACAACGGAATCTGCGCGGACTTGCCGGTTGCGCCTACAAACAGCAGGATGCACGCCACCGTCAGCACTCCGAACTGTCCCATGGCTTCCGATGGCAGCGGCCCTGCCTGCGCAAAAATCGCCGTGAAGTCCAGGGTGTGGAATGTCCTGAACAACAGGAACATTCCCAGCATGAATCCGAAATCGCCGATGCGGTTCACGATGAACGCCTTATTTCCCGCATTCGTCGCGGATTTTTTCAGAAAGTAGAACCCGACCAGCAGGTAGCTGCACAACCCGACGCCCTCCCAACCCACAAACAGCAGCACATAGTTTGCCGCCAGGATTAGCGTCAGCATGAAGAACATAAACAGATTCAGGTAGCAAAAAAAACGGTAATAGCCTTCCTCGTGCGCCATGTAACCGGTCGAGTAGATGTGAATCAGAAATCCTACGCCGGTCACCACCAGCACCATCACGACGGTGAGTTGGTCAAACTGCAAATCGTAGCCCGCTCGAAAATTGCCGGCCACGATCCAGTCGAAGAATTCCCTGCGGAAAGTCTGCTGGCCATTCGCAACAAATTCGCGCACCGCTTCGACAGCGCACAGAAAAGACAGCCCAGTCGCACTGAGCGCCACGGAATGAACAATCTTATTCGGCCACTTCCATCCCAGCAGGCCGTTGATGGCCGAGCCAAGCAGCGGCAACAACGGAATGATCCACAAATGTTCAAGTATCGGCATTAGAGTTTGAGAAGATTCACATTCTCCACGTTCAGCGAACGCCGGTTCCGCGCTGTCAGAATGATAATTCCGAGTCCGACGGCCGCTTCCGCAGCCGCAACGATAATCACGAACAACACAAAAACTTCGCCGTCCGGCTTCCCCAGCGCCTGGCTGAACGCTACAAATGCCAGATTCACCGCGTTCAGCATCAGTTCAATGGCCATGAAAATCGTGATGATGTTGCGCTTGAATACAAACGCCACAATTCCGAGCCCGAAGAGAATCGCACTCAACAAAAGGTAATAGTTTGTCGGGACCATCTTCAGTTCTCCCGCTGCGCCAATACGATGGCTCCCAGAATCGCCACCAGAATCAGGAACGACGTCAGCTCAAACGGATAAACAAACTCGGTAAACAGCAACGTGGAGAGCGCCCTCGTGGAAGTCAGCGTGTCCGGCGCAGCCGCGGGAAGCGCGGCCGCAGCTTTCGAACCGACCATCGACGCCGCAATCAGCCCGGTCACCGCAACCGCCAGCGGAATCCCCGCATACAGCGCCAGTTTCGAAAAGTTCGTGCGTTCTTCTTCGCCCGCATTCAGCAGCATGATCACAAAAATAAACAACACCATGATCGCGCCGCCGTACACGATGATCTGCACCGCCGCTACAAATTCTGCCCCCATCAGCAGGTACAGCCCCGCCAGCGCCACCATCACCACAATCAGCGACAGCGCACTATGAATCGGATGCCGTTGCACAATCAGGTTCACGGCGCCGAACACCGCAATTCCGGCCAGCACAAAGAAAATCACCAACTCGGCGCTCATTAGTGCATTCTCCACAAAATCACAACGCTCGTCAGAACCACGTTGGCGATCGATACCGGCAGCAGAAACTTCCATCCAAAGCTCATCAACTGGTCATACCGGAACCGTGGCAGCGTCGCGCGCATCCAGATGTACACAAACAAGAACGTAAACACTTTCGCCAAGAACCAGAAAATCCCTTGAATCGCGTCGTTCACCGCGGGGAAAACGATCAGTCCTGCTCCGATGGCGGTGATCACCGTACCCACGACAGGCAGCACCATCCGTCCGAACATGCTTTCATACCGTACGCCGTCAAAAAATACCCACAGCCCAAGCGGGATCATCAGCAGCGATGGCAAATAATGTGTGAACGTCCACGAATCCGGAAAAGGCGACAGCCAGCCGCCAAAGAACATGATCGTCGCCAGACAAGATACCGTGATCATGCTCGTATATTCGGCAATGAAGAACATCGCAAACTTCATGCTCGCGTATTCGGTGTGAAACCCCGCCACTAGCTCCGACTCCGCTTCCGGCAGGTCGAACGGCACCCTGTTCGTTTCCGCAATCGCCGCGATGAAAAAACAAACAAAGCCGATGATCTGCGGGAACACGTTCCAACTCAACAACCCTTTCCCGCTCCCCGCCTGCTGATCGACGATATTCCGCAAACTGAAATCCCCGGCAATCAGCAGCACGCCGACAACAGACAGGGTCAGCGCCAATTCGTAGCTGATCATCTGCGCCGAACTCCGCAACCCGCCGAGCAGAGAATACTTGTTGTTCGACGCCCATCCCGCTAGCGCCACACCGTAAACCGCCAGCGCGGTAATCGCAAACAGCACCAGCAGGCTGATGTTGACATCCGCGATGCCGACACCCGTCCGGTACCCAAATACCGTGAAATGCTGTGGCCCAAACGGAATTACGGCTAGCGAAGTCAACGCCAACATCAAGGTGATAAATGGCGCTAGAAAATAAGCGACCTTATCCGCGTTCGCAGGCATGGGATCTTCTTTGAATACGAACTTCACGCCATCGGCCAGCGGCTGTAACAATCCATGCGGCCCCACGCGGTGCGGTCCCCAGCGTGACTGAATATGCGCAATGACTTTTCGCTCGATCCACGTCAAATACGCGTCGACGGTCAGCACAATAAATACCAGAATCGCGATCTTCACGACCGGTACGATCAGAAACGCGTAACGAGTCAGCAATTCGTTCACGATTGGGCTTCCGCCTCGGCCTCCGGCAGAGATTGCATCATCGTGCAGTAACGGCTCAGCGACCCGCTCGTGAACAGGGTGTCATTCGCGGAGCGGATCAATTGCAGCGGCACATCGTAAGCCCCATGTCCATTCCGCGAAAACTGCAAACGGGTCGCTTCCGCGCCACCGGTCAAAAGTCCCGCAAGCTGCACGTAGTAGCCCGGTACAATCTTGCGAATCTCGTCAAATACAGCGGCGGAATTCTTGTAATGGAACGCCTTACCCAACCCCTGCTTCTCCAACTGGTGCGACATGATCCGCAGCAGATCAAAATCTGTTCGCGGGCCCATCACTTCTCCGGCTTTGTGCAGCAACTGGATTTCCCCCGCAGTGTTCGTCACGCTGCCTTCCTTCTCATATGCGGAAGCCGCGGGAAATACGATATCTGCCTGCAACGAAGTCTCCGTCAAAAATAGATCGTGTGCGATCAATAATTGCACCTTGCCGCGTCCAAACCCAAGCGTCCCGTAATGGGCCAGTGGGTTCGCCCCCACGACATAAAGCGCACGGAGTTTTCCCGCCTGCGCGGCTTCCACCATCTGCGGCGCGGCCAGGCCCGGCTTCGAAGGTAATTTCCCACCCCACTTTTGCTCGAACGCCTCTACTGCAGCCCGGTTATCCAGATACGTATATCCTGGCAATCGATCCGGCAGCAGCCCCATATCCGCCGCTCCGCGCGAATTCGCGTAATCGCCGAGAGCCATGTAGCGTACTTTCCCCTGCAGGTTCGATCCGAACGCCACCAGGCTCGCAATCGCCGCGCCGGTCAGCGCCGAACCAAACACGATCGCAACCTCCGGCTCTGATTCGAGTTCCTGTTTCAGTGCTCCGAGTTGCGCCGTCAATTCCTGCGACAGATTGCCTTCTCCAGTCGCCAGCCAGCGCACCGCAGCGGGCTCCAGCACGGGACCAAGCACAACCGAATGCTTTGCCTTGCGGCCCAGCCTTGTTTCCTGTGAATTGATCAGGAAAAGCTTCGCATTGTGGTGCCGAATGCCCGTCCGGATCTGCCAAGCCACGAACGGGTTCTGATTCGTTGCGTCATTCCCGATCAGCAGCACCGCTTTCGCTTGGTACAACTGCTCCATCGTGAGCAGGGAATCGGCCGCCTTCTCGCCGAGGGCCGTAATCAGCCCCGTATAATCGGCTGTCCGGTGATGATCGATGTTGTTCGTGCCAAACGTGGCCCGCGCCAGCTTCTGTAGCAGGTAATTTTCCTCATTCGACGTTCGGTTCGATCCAATGAATCCAATGCTGTCCGGTCCGCTGGCGGCGTGAATCTCCTTCAGCCTTGTCGCCGCAGCCTGCGCCGCTTCCTCCCAGGAAACGGGATAGAGCTTCTCTCCCTTGCGCAGCATTGGCTGCTTGATCCGCTCCGGATGCTGCGTGAAATCAAATCCAAAGCGTCCCTTCACGCAGAGAAATTCCTTGTTGATTCCAGATAGATCTCGATTGTTGGCGCGAATGATTTCGTGATTGCGCACGCTGAAGGTCGTCTTGCAGCCATTCGAGCAGTGCGTACAAATGCTCGACACATACTGCATCTCCCACGGACGCGTCTTGTACCGATACGTCCCGCTCGTCAGCGCTCCCACCGGACAGATATCGATGCACATGCCGCACTCTTCGCAATCCAGATGATCGCCGCCGTTGGGAATAATGATGGAGTGCGCGCCGCGCATCCCCACCCCGAGCGCGGTCACATCCATGCCCTCATCGCAGATGCGGACGCACCGGTAGCACAAGATGCAGCGCGGCGCGTCGTAGTACACCAGGTTCGACCACTTTTCTTCGGGGCGGTGGATTTTCTCTTCCACGAATCGGCTGGTCTCCGCTCCGTAACGGAACGTCATGTCCTGCAATTCACACTCCCCGCCCTTATCGCACACGGGACAATCCAGCGGATGGTTCGTCAATAGGAATTCCAGCATGGACTTCCGGGCTTCGCGCACTTGCGGCGTATTCGTCCGCACCACCATACCTTCGCCGGCGACCAGCGTGCAGGCCGTCTGCAGCTTTGGCATCTTCTCCACTTCCACCAGGCACATGCGGCACGCTGCGGCCAGGGAAAGCCCGGGGTAATAACAAAAAGAGGGGACTTCGACGCCCAGTTGCCGCGTCGTTTCGATAACCGTCGTGCCCGCCGGCACCTGGGCCTCGCGGTCGTCAATCTTCAAATGGATAAGTTTCGTTTCAGCCATGGAGTCCTACCGCGAACTGAGCAACGCTTCGGCGGATTTGTATGCGCACTTTCCCTGTAAGTGATCTTCGAATTCATTCCGGAATTTCTTGACAATGCTGATCGTCGGCATCGCGGCTGCGTCTCCGAGCGGGCAGAATGTCCGCCCCAGCATATTCTGCGAAGCTTCGCCGATCAGGTCGATGTCCTCCACCCGGCCGTGCCCGGCATGGAAACGGTCCAGCATCTTTTGCAGCCATGCCGTCCCTTCGCGGCAGGGAATGCACCACCCGCACGATTCATGAGCGTAAAAATGCATGATGCGGCGCGCCATGTCGACCATGCAAGTGTCCTCATCAATGACAACCATTCCGCCCGAGCCCAGCATCGATCCCGCTTTGGCCACCGCGTCATAGTCCATCGCTACATCAATTTCGTCTGCTTTGAACACCGGGCACGAGCTGCCGCCCGGAATCACCGCTTTCAGCTTTTTTCCTCCGCGCACGCCGCCCGCAAGCTCATCGATGAAGGTCTTCATGTTCATGCCCAGAGGAATCTCATAAATTCCCGGCTTGTTCACATGCCCGGCAACGCACAGCAGCCGCGTACCCCCGTTTTTCGGCGTGCCGCGGCTCGCGTAAGCTTCGCCTCCGTCCTGCACAATGACAGGTACCGCGCTGAGCGTCTCGACATTGTTAATGATCGTCGGGCATCCATACAGCCCAACCACGGCAGGGAAGGGAGGCTTGATCCGCGGATTGCCTCGCTTGCCTTCGAGCGATTCCATCAGCGCGGACTCTTCTCCGCATTCATACGCCCCCGCGCCCGTGTGCATCACCAGGTCGAAGTCAAATCCGCTTCCAAGAATGTTCTTGCCAAGGTACCCGCGCGCATACGCTTCGGCGATTGCCGCATCCACGATGTCCAGCACATACCGGTATTCGCCGCGAATATAAATAAATCCGTGGTGCGCGTTAATGGCCTTGCCCGCGATGATAATTCCTTCGATCAACTGGTGCGGATCCATCTCCATCAACGGCCGGTCTTTGCACGTTCCCGGTTCCGATTCATCCGCATTACAAATGACATACTTCGGCTTCGGCGAATCCTTCGGCACAAACGACCATTTCATCCCCGTGGGAAAGCCCGCCCCACCTCGCCCGCGCAGGTTCGACTTCTTCACCTCGTCGATAATGTGATCCGGGCTCATCTGCTTCAGAGCCTTCTCGAGTGCCTGATAAGCCCCCAACTGCAGTGCGACATCAATCTTGTTGGAATCCTTCACGCCCCACCGCAAGCTGATGAGCGGCGTTTCCAGCCTATGCCGTTCGTGCAAAGCACCGCTGATAACGGGTACCGGCTCCGGCCGCCTTCCTTTATCGAGCTCCTCGACGATGCGGTCCAGATTCCGCTCCGTCACATTCTCATAAAAATCGTAATTCACCTGGATCGCCGGCGCGCCGGTGCATGCCCCGATGCATTCCACTTCCTCGAGCGAAAACATCCCGTCCTTTGTGACTTCCCTGTTCCCGATTTCCAGTCGCTTTTTGGCGTGCTCCAGCAACTCATTTCCGCCGCGCAGCATGCAAGCGATATTGGTGCAAATCTGAACATGATGCTTGCCAATCGGCTTGCGGTGCAGCATCGAGTAGTACTCCAGGGTCTCCTCGACCTGCACGGTATTGAGGTCAAGCCGGCGAGCGATCTCCGCAATGATTTCATCCGTTACCGCTCCGTATTCGTCCTGCGCGTACATCATCATCGGGATGAGCGCGCTGCGCTTGACCGGGTAGCGATTCTGCAACTGCTCAAACTTCGCTGCGAGTTGTGGGGTTAGCTCCATGCTCCCTTACCTATCGACTTCTCCCAGAACAATATCAATCGTGCCGATGCATGCCACGGTGTCCGCAATCAATTGCCCCTTCACCATGTCCGGTAGTGCCTGCAGATTGATGAAAGAAGGCCCGCGGAAGTGCACCCGAAGCGGCTTTGGGGACCCGTCGCTCGCGACGAAGCATCCAAGTTCCCCCCGCGGCGATTCGACAGTGGCAAACGCTTCTCCGGGCGGCGGCGAAAACCCTTCGGTGAAAATCTTGAAATGGTAAATCAGCGCTTCCATTTCCGTCTTCATCTTTTCCCGCTCCGGCGGAACAATTCCGGGAGCGTCGGCCTTGAAATCGCCCTGGTCCGTAATCTTGTCCATGGCTTGACGCACAATCTTCAAACTTTCCCGCATCTCCGCAACGCGCACTAAATACCGCGCGAAGCAGTCGGATTCAGTCCGCGTAGGCACATTGAAGTCAAATTCTTCATAGGAGGAGTAGGGAAAAGCCTTGCGGTTGTCGTACGCCACGCCCGCTGCCCTGAGCCCCGGCCCGGTTGTGCTCAAATTGATGAGCGTTTCGGCAGAAAGATAACCCACGCCCTTCAGTCGTCCTTGCCAGATCCGATTCTCGGTCAGCAGCGACTCATACTCGTCGATCCGCGCCGGCATCATGTCCAGGAACCGCTTTACCATCTCCCGCCAGCCCGCCGGAGGCTGCAGAGCAAGTCCCCCGATGCGGATAAAGCTCGTCATCATCCGCTGGCCGGTGAAGCGTTCGAAAATTTTCAGAATTTCTTCGCGCTCGCGAAAGCAATAAAGCATCACGGACATCGCGCCCATATCCAGTGCGTGCGTTCCGAGCCACACCAGATGCGAAGAGATCCGCTGCAGCTCGACCAGCATTACCCGAATGTATTGCGCACGTTTTGGCACCTGCAAATCAAGCAGCTTCTCCACCGCCAGGCAGTACACCAGGTTGTTTCCGAGTGGATTCAGGTAATCTATGCGATCGGTCAAGGTGATCGCCTGCGAATACGTCTTGTCCTCGCAACTCTTTTCGATCCCGGTATGCAAATAACCGAGGTCCGGCACAGCGGAAACGACGTTCTCGCCATCCAGCTCCAGCAGCACTCGCAGCACGCCGTGCGTCGAAGGGTGTTGCGGTCCCATGTTCAGGACCATGGTCTTGCTTGCGCCAACGGGTGTTTCAACGGTTGTCATAGTCTCTGCCGGCCCCTGGGAATCTAGCGCTTGCCCTCCACCGGGAAATCGCGTCGCAGGGGATACCCTTCGAAGCCATCGGGCAGCAAAATCCGCCGCAAATCCGGATGCCCCTCGAACTGAATCCCGAACAAATCGAAAACTTCGCGCTCCAGCCAGTTCGCTCCCGCCCACACCGCCACCAGCGAATCAACAACCGGATGCTCGGCGCTTACGCTGGTCCGCAGCCGCACGCGATCGCGTCGCTCCAGCGACACCAGTTGGTAGTTCAGCTCGAATCGCGGTTCAATCGGAAAACGATCGACACAAGTGACGTCGCTCAACAGGTTGAATTTCAAGGCAGGATTGTCCCGGCATTGCTGTGCCGCCATCCGCAACAACTCTCGCGGCACTACGATCGTCGTCTCGCCTCTATGCCCAATTACCTGCGAAACTGCCTGCGCGTTCCACGCTTTCAGTTGTTCAACTACAACATTAGCGTTTGCGTTGGCGAGCTGCGTCACGTTACTGTGATCCTCAAAAGGGTCGAGCCGGCTCTACTTCTTTGATTTGTGCCAGTCGAGTGCGCCCTTCTTCCAGAGATAGATGTAACCGACTAATAGGATGGCCACATAAAACATCATTTCTATGAAGCCGAACCATCGTGTTTCGACATTGCGGGCCAAATCCTTGAAGATGTAAGCCCACGGGTAAAGGAAAATCGCTTCCACATCGAATAGGATGAAGACCATCGCTACCAGGTAAAACTTTACCGAGAACGGCTCCCGCGCATCCCCGGTGGGCGTTATCCCGCATTCATAGGGTTGTGCTTTGACCTTGCTTGGACGACGCCACCCAATGAACGTGGACACCATGATCAGCGCGCCTGCCAGAAACGCGGCCACGAGCAGGTGTATCAGTAAGGGAACGTATGCATGCAGGCCAGAGGGGGTCATGGTCGAAGAGTTATAATATCCACTGAGACGCTACGGGTCAAATGCTCCGAAAAATATTCCGGAGCGTCTTTGGCAGAATTAAGTCTTCGTTAATGTCGTCCGGGCGCCGGGAGCAAACATCGTCGTAGCCCCGGCTTCCAGCTGGCCCGCGGATGAGGATCATGGTTTTTGGACACAACAGCAATCTTAAGGTCGGCAACGCTACTTTTCACGTTCAGACCGAAGATCGTGGCGAATCTCACGCCTTGATCGACACCACGGTCTACTATCAAGGGCGTGTCCTTCATCGCAGAACCAACAACTATTTTGATTTACTGCCTCTCGACGAGGACCGGCAAGAAGCTCTCAAATTGCGCTTGGAGGACCAGCATCGTACCGTGATCGAAGAAATCCGCAATGGAACCGTGCAACTCCTGATTCCGCCCGCAACTCCCGGAGCACAACCTGCCCCTAATCATCACCCACCGGCACAATCGCTAAATGAGCCCAAAACCCTTGTGCTCGAATTAACGAACGCAGATTCCTGGCTGTCTGGCAGGCACGCGACACTCCTTCTCTCAATTCGCGAGCAGAATGGTAATCCGGTTTCAAACGCTCAGATTCGCGTCGAAATTGAAGGCAGCGAGAACGCCGAAGCAACTCACGCTCAGGCCGGCACCGACGGCTGCGCCCAAATCGAATTTGAAATGCCGCGCATTACCGACTCAACGGCTGCACTCGTGATACACGCCGAAGATCACACCGCCAAGGGCCATCTCCGGTTTGCACTACGCGCAAAACCTCGAGTAGCCTGAGGGGAGACACTTTCATGCCAGACGCCCTCGTCATTCAAGTCAACGGTGAGACCCGCGAAACTGCCGCGGGCACTACCATCACCGTCCTGCTCACCCAACTCGGCCTCAACTCCGGCCGGGTCGCGATCGAGTACAATCTCCACATCCTCCCCAAAACCAAATGGGACGACACGCAAGTCGCTCACGGTGATCGCCTCGAAATCGTGCAATTCGTCGGCGGCGGCTAGCGTTTCCTCGGATGTCTACGATTAGATTGACCGGTCATTCCGAGCGGAGTCTGCGAAGCGAGGAACCTGCTGTTCTGCCGTCCACCTAAGTTAAAGGCCTTGAAGCAAGTGCCCCATCTTAGTCTTCTTCGTCTGTAGATATCCCCGTGAGATTTTCGAAATGCGCGGCTGGCACGGCACTCGTTCAACTACCTTCACTCCAGCCGATTCGAGCTGTTTCACTTTATCTGGATTGTTCGAAAGCAGCCGAATCCGCGTCGCGCCCAGCTTCTTAAGAATCTTCGCTGGAAAATCATATTCGCGCGCATCCGCCGCAAACCCCAGCGAAACATTTGCCTCCACCGTGTCCATCCCGCCGTCCTGCAATTCATACGCCCGCAGTTTGTTCATCAACCCAATGCCGCGCCCCTCCTGTGGCAAATACAACAAAATTCCCGAAGGCGCCTTTGCGATCTTCTTTAGCGACAATTCCAACTGCGCCCGGCAGTCGCAGCGTAGTGAATGCAATACATCGCCCGTTAAGCATTGGGAGTGCACTCGCACCAATGGGACCGGCCGCTCTTTTATATTCCCCCGCACCAGCGCAACGGCTTCTTCCTCCGGCCTATTGCCCTCGAATCCATAAATCCGGAATCGGCCGTAGCGCGTCGGTAGCTGCGCTTGTGCCACCAACCGCGCATCGCCCAGCTTCCGCGAGCCCTGCCCATTTTGTGAATTTCTGCTCGACATGGAATTCCTCATTATAACAGGGAGGGGAATTACCACCCGCGCCGCATTCGTCAACATTCGTGCCGTCTTTCCCGTGAATTTCTTTACAATAAGGACGAGATTTCTCTGGCGCTGAGACTCCCGTCATTCCGAACCTGTCTGCCGCAGGCAGGCGGAGTCTTCGTTGCGAGGAGTCCTCTTCGATCGATGGAAACCACACTCTCCATCCGCGAGCTTCTCTTCACGCTGCTCCTCAAGGTCGGCGTCGCCTCTTCCATCGCCGCTCTCCTGGCTCGTTGGAACACTTTCCGCCGTGTGCTTTTCACCGAAGAACGCGATCCCGACCAAAAACTGAAACTCATGCTCTTTCTTGTCCCCGCCCTCTTGGTCGGCGTAATCCTTCGTCTCTACCGTCCCGCCTACCAATTTGCCGACCTCTCCATTGAAGGCGCGTTTCTTATGGGTCTCCTCGGCGGCCGCGTCGTCGGTCCGATTGGCGGCGCCATCATTACGATCCCCGCTCTCATGGCTCACGAATGGCTCGCCATGCCCGCCGCCTCCACCGCCGGTCTCATCGGCGGCTTGATCCGCCAGCTGATCCCGGACAAAGAAGATCTCTGGAACTTCGGTCCTTTCACCTTCCTCAACATTCCCAAGGCTGTTATGCGTATGGTACGCAGCGGCGAAATGATGTGGGAAATGTTGCCTCTTCTTGCCTGCGTCGGCCTCGAACTCGGCCGCGTGGCTCTGGTCATGGCCACAAAACCCAAATGGCTTTTCGCGCTCGATCCCCTATGGGACTGGAAGCTTTGCCTCGTAGTCCTTGGCACGCTGATGTCCGTTGCCGCCCCGCTCAAAATCTGGAACAACACACGCATCGAAATGAATCTCGAGCGCCACCAGCAATTGCTCTTGCGCGCCCGCATGGATGCCCTTTCCAGCCAAATTAATCCGCACTTTCTATTCAACACCCTCAACACCGTCTCGGCCCTTGTCCGCATGGACCCGGATACCGCCCGTGGCGTCGTACTCAAACTTAGCAACATCCTGCGTCGTCTCCTTCGCAAGCACGAAACCTTCGTTCCCCTCCGCGAAGAGCTTTCTTTCATCGACGACTATCTCGACATCGAAGTCGCCCGTTTCGGCGAAGACAATCTAGACATCGTCAAGGAAATCGGCGAAGACACGCTCGAGACCTTCATCCCCAGCATGCTCCTTCAACCTATCGTCGAAAACAGCCTCAAACACGGCCTCGCTCCGAAACTCGAAGGCGGGCGCATCTTTGTCAGGACCGCCAATCGCGACGGCCGCCTGCACATCGAAATCGAAGACAATGGCGTCGGGATCTCCGAGGAAAAAATGCCCCACGTGTACGTCGAAGGCATTGGCCTCAGCAACGTCCGGGAGCGGCTTCGCGTCCTCTACGGCACCGATTTCAACCTCGACATCTCCAGCCACGAAGGCCAAGGCACCAAAATCAAAATCGACGTTCCCCAACTCGTCCCGGTAATCCCCGAAGTCAGCGTCTTCTGATCCGCCGCTCGCACAAGTGGCACAGCCGCACCCTGGCTTTGCTCGCGATTGGTAGGTCTGTCCTCACCGTGCGCCAATCACGGCCCGTCATTCCGAACGGAGTCCGCGGAGTGAGGAATCCTTCTTCATCTTGCGCGGCCAAACAAAACGCTTGACAATCGCCTTGAAGTACTGTAATGTCTGTATAGACTGAAAGGTCAGACATGACCACCGAGATCGATACCCGCCGCCCCCACATCGTCATCCCAGGTGGTGAAGGTCATCTCGGGCGACTGCTCGCTCAGCGCTTCTCGTCTTGCGGTCACGTGGTAACGACCCTTACGCGAAGCTCGCGCTCCTCGCCCGACCCCTGGAGAAAGATCAAATGGGACGGCAAAACGCTCGGCCCCTGGACGCAAACCTTGGACGGCGCCGACGTGCTGATCAACCTCGTTGGCCGAAGCGTCGATTGCCGCTACAACGCAAAAAACCGCGAAGAAATCCTGCGTTCCCGCGTCGAATCCACCACCGTCTTGGGCCAAGCCCTCCACGCCATACGCCGTCCGCCTCGAGTCTGGTTAAACGCTAGCACCGCCACGATCTACCGCCACACCTACGACCGCGACATGGACGAATTCGGCGGAGAACTTGGCGGAAGCGAATCCGATGCACCAGCTTCCTGGCGCTTCAGCATCGATGTAGCCCGCCAGTGGGAACGCACCTTCTTCGCTTCCCAACTTCCGGCGACGCGCAAAGTAGCCCTGCGAGCCGCCATGGTCATGGGCCCGGCAGGAGAAGTTTTCCCGATCACGCTACGCCTCGTTCGCCTTGGCCTGGGCGGAGCCTGGGGCGACGGCCGCCAATATATGTCCTGGATCCACGAAACCGATTTTTTTCGAGCCGTCGAATTCCTGATTAACCACGAACAAATTTCGGGAGTCGTAAATCTTGCAGCTCCCGCCCCTCTTCCCAACGAAGAATTCCTGCGCATTTTGCGCAACACGTGGGGCGCTCCCTTCGGCTTGGCTTCTAGACCCTGGATGCTAGCTGCCGGAGCATTTTTCCTGCGCACCGAGACAGAACTGCTACTTAAAAGCAGGCGTGTAGTCCCCACCATTCTTCAAAAGCACGGTTTCCAGTTCACGTTTCCCACATGGCCCGAAGCGGCTCAGGACCTCGTCCGAAACTGGCGAGGGCAAGCTTCGATCGCACACCGTCACGAATTTCAGGCAACTTCATCGCGAGGGACCAAATGAGCGAGCAAAACAAGGATGCACAAACGGGGCTAACACCGGTGGCTCAGAAATTCATCCTTCATTGGGGCGAAATGGGCACCAAATGGGGGATCAACCGTACTGTGGCCCAGGTCCACGCCCTTCTATTTCTCTCACCCAAACCGGTCCCCGCAGACGAAATCGCCGAAACCTTGGCGGTCGCCCGTTCCAACGTCAGCACCAGTCTCCGTGAACTGCAAGGTTGGGGCATCGTCCGCGTCGTTCACGTCCTCGGCGACCGTCGCGACCACTTCGAAACTTTCAAGGACGTCTGGGAAATTTTCCGCATCGTCTCCGAAGAACGCAAGCGCCGCGAAATCGACCCCACGCTTCGCGTCCTCGGCGAATGCGTCCAGGAACTGAAATCCAACCCGCAAGGTAACGCCTACACCCGTGAACGCCTCGAGTCCATGCTCGAATTTCTCACCATCATGTCTGGCCTGTTCGACGAGGCTCTGCATATGCCCGTCGGCGCACTCAAAGGCGTAGGCAAACTCCGCGGCAAAGTCATCACCTTGCTAGGCTCCGACAAAAAGAAAGCGGGCTAAATGACGATTGTTTCCGTCGTCCCGAACGGCGTCTGCGAAGGGAGGAATCTCTCTTCGATCAAAGGGTCATCCTGAGGAGCCTCCCCGCCCGACGAAGGACCTCAACGTACGAACCTGGCACGTTGTCCAATAACGCTGCCAACCAAGGAAATGGACTATGATCTCCCTCGCCAGCGAATACACCGACACCAAAAGCCGCCATGCCAAAGGCTGGCTCTTTTATGACGCCGAATGCGCCTTTTGCACGCGTATGGCCACTTGGCTGAGGCCCATCTTGCATCGGCGCGGCATGGCGGTTGCACCCCTGCAAGATCCGCGTGTTGGTCCTCTCCTCGGTCTCCAGCCCCAAGAACTGCTTCACGAACTCAAGTTTCTATGGTCCGACTGCACGCAATACGGTGGTGCCGACGCCGTCCTCGCTGTAGCCGCTACCATCTGGTGGGCCCGCCCACTCGTTTGGCTCTCCCGAATTCACGCAGTCTCGCGCCTCCTCCACGCCGGTTATCGCTGGGTAGCCGCACGACGGAACTGCGCTGCAAGAAACGCTGGCTGCCAACTGTCGAGGTGACTCGAATGATCCCGAGAGCCACGATGCGGCTCAGCCAAAATGTTTGGCGCAAATCCGGGACCGCTAATATCTCGATTGGCGATTGCAAATCTGCGAATGCCGAGGCCTTCTTCGCATGGCTCCCTCTGCTGCTCTTCTTCGCACTGACGCTCCGCCTTCGTATTCTCTTCTCGCCCTGGGTTTTCATGTGGGCATTAGCTATCGCCATCTTCTTCGGTCTCCAATGGGCTACGTGGTGGCGGGCCAGGAACTCGGTTTCTCACTCGCCTTGGCGTGCCGCGGCCTTTCTGCTCGCTTGGCCCGGCACGGACGCGAAGTCGTTCTTAGATGACACCAGGCATCCTCCCCCGCCGCGATTTGCAGACTGGCTCTCGGCAATCCTCAAGACCGTCCTCGGCGCGGGCCTCCTCTGGTTTGTCGCGCGCTCTTGTACCGCAACCCGACCGCTACTTCGCGGCTGGACGGGCATGATCGGTCTTGTTTTCCTCCTCCATTTCGGCGTGTTTCACATTCTCGCTCTCGTTTGGCAGCACCTCGGTGTGCAGGCGGAGCCCTCACCCTTGCTCTGCATACCGAATTTCTTCGAGGCGATCGCGCCGCCGTTGGCCTCGCCGGTTTTATTGGCGGCTATTGGACCATCCGCATTCTCGTTGACGCGTTTTACTTCTCTCACGCTGACTGGCCCGAGGGAAAACGATTCGTCATTGGCCACTTCCTGCTGACCTCGCTCTTCGTGGGTCTAGCCACCAGCTATATTGGTCTATTCGTCTGGCATGTATGGCCAACGAAAACGTAGTCATTACCGGCGCTTTCAGCTACACGGGAAAATACGTAACCCGCCTGCTGCTCGACCGCGGCTTTCGCGTCCGTACCCTTACGTTTCATCCTCAGCGCGAAAATGAATTTGGCAATGCAGTCGAAGTCTTCCCGTACAACTTCCGGAATCCCGACAAACTCGAACGCTCCCTTCGGGGCGCTTCGTGTCTCGTCAACACTTACTGGATCCGTTTCCCGCGCGGCCGCTCCACATTTGACGAAGCCGTCAACAACTCCAGGACCCTTATTCAAGCGGCCAAAAGCGCCGGAGTCGCGCGCGTGGTGCATGTGAGCATCGCGAACCCGTCACTCAATTCACCTTTGGCGTATTACCGCGGCAAAGCTCTAGTGGAGCAAGCAGTGATCGATTCAGGTCTTTCTTCCATGATCTTGCGCCCAACAGTCATCTTTGGGCGGGAAGACATCCTCGTCAACAATATCGCCTGGTTCGTGCGTCATTTTCCTGTCTTCGGGATTCCCAGCGGTGGCTGCCACGGGGTGCGGCCGATCTTCGTAGGCGATATGGCGAAATTGATGGTCGACGCGATCGAACAGCACAACAATGAAGTCGTCGATGCTGTGGGCCCAGAGACATTCAGCTTCGAGGAACTCGTCCGGCTTATCGCAGCAAACATCGGCAAACCGGTTCGTATGGTCCATGTTCCGACTCTTTTGGCGCATCTCGCAACGCAATTCGCCGGACTCTTCTTGCGCGACGTCGTCTTGACCTGGGAGGAATACAAGGGCCTCACAAGTGATTTGCTCGCGACCCAAGGGCAAAGCACGGGCCAGACCCGCCTTACCGAATGGCTCTCACAGAATCGCGACCGGCTCGGCCGGTATTACGCTTCCGAACTGGCTCGCCATTTTCGCTGATGACTTTTTCTTTTGTAGGGCCCGCTTTCTGAAGCGGGCCGTTCTCCGCGTCCGGCCAACGGAGTTAACGGGCCTTACCTTCGCGCGGATAGTCCCACCGGCACGTCCTGATGACTCAGCACTCGCTCATAATACTGCTCATACATGGGGATGACGTCGTTGGCGCAGAACTTCTTCTTCGCATCTATTCGCGCTTGCCGCCCCATCTCGCGTCCACGGTCCTCCCGGGATAGCAGGTCAATCGCATACTTCCCAGCCTGCTTTACGTCCCCAGGCTCCACCAGATACCCATCGACGCCATGCTCAACAACCTCTGGCACGCCGCCCGCATTTGTGGCGATTACCGGAACTTCACACGCCATGGCCTCGAGCGCCGCCAATCCAAACGACTCTAGTTGCGACGGTAGCAAAAACAGATCCGCCTGCCCCAACTTCTCGCGGATTCCGTTCTGCTTGCCCAGAAAAATCACGTCCTTCTCCATCCCTCGAGCTCGCGCCAGTTCTTCCGCAGGCCCGCGGTCGGGGCCATCGCCGATCATCACCAGTTTGGCCGGCATCTTCGCTCGCACCAAAGCAAAAATCTCCACGGCATCCAGAATGCGTTTCACCGGACGGAAGTTCGACAGATGCATCAGGATTGGCTCACCGTTCGGCGCCCACTCTGCCCGCAGTTCGGGATTTGGCTGCCGGCAATATAGATCGCAGTTAACAAAATTGGGAATCACCTCAATCGGACGCTTGATGCCAAATTCCTCAACCGTATGGCGGTACAGATATTCCGAAATCGAAGTGACTCCGTCGCTTTGTTCAATCGAATAGCGCGTGATGGGCAAAAAATTGGGATTGTTGCCCACGAGAGTGATGTCCGTACCGTGGAGCGTCGTAATGAAAGGCAATCGCCGCGGCGCCGCCATTTGCCTTGCGAGCAGGGCACTGACCGAGTGGGGAATCGCGTAATGCACGTGAAGAATATCCAAGGATTCCGTCTCGAACACTTCCAACATCTTCACGGCCAACGAAAGCGTGTACGGAGAATGGTCAAACAGGGGATAAGACACTACCGCAGCCTGATGAAAATGAATCCGTGGATCGTCTGTCTTCATCCGGATCGGGGGCGCGTATGTGATGAAATGCACGTCGTGTCCCCGCGCAGCCAATTCCTGCCCCAGCTCGGTTGCGACGACACCCGAACCGCCATAAGTGGGGTATCCAGTAATCCCAATTCGCATTGTGGCCCTCTATTTGGAGATCGCCCACTCCGAATCCCAAAGCGCCGTGTCATTGGCGGCGCCTGGTACGGCACTTGCTTGCTGGGTAGCAAGCTCGGATGCTAGAGTCGCGAACCGCAGGCTGACCTACTGCCTGCGGAATAGTACACCGTTTAGACGCAGGTTTGGTTGCGAACGTGACACGACTCCGAGAGAAAACAGCCATTGTGACAGGGGGAGGAACCGGCATCGGTCGGGCCATTGCCTTGGCATTTGCTCGGGAAGGGGCAAAGGTAGCGGTTCTGGGGCGCCGCCGCGACCCCTTGCACGCGGTTGCAAAGGAACTAGCAGAGTTTGGGAGTCCAGCGCTCGCCATCGTCTGTGATGTGACCCAAAGTCAGGAGGCAAAAGAAGCCGTTGGGGAAGCGGAGCGAGCTTTCGGCTGGCTGAACATTCTCGTCAACAACGCCGGCGCTCTGAACGTCTCCACTGTTGAAACCATTTCCGAAGAAGACTGGGAGCGCGTTATCGAAACGAATCTCAAGGGGCCGTTCCTTTTCTCACGGGCTGTGCTTCCGGCCTTTCGTCGCAGCGGAGGCGGAAGCATCGTTAACATTGGCTCAGTCCTCGGGCTGGTTGCCATGAGAGACCGCGCGGCTTATTGCGCCTCAAAGGGCGGCCTTGTTTTGCTGACCAAAGCCATGGCTCTTGACCATGCTCACGAAAAGATTCGCGTCAATTGCATCTGCCCTGCAATCGTCGAGACCGAGTTGGTCAAAGGGCTTTTCGACCAAAGTGAGCAAGGTCGAATGGCGCGAGACGCCAGAATCGGCACTCTGCCCTTGGGCCGATTTGGACAACCGCAAGATGTCGGCGAACTGGCTGTTTTCCTGGCCTCGGATGAATCATCCTGGATCACAGGTACAGCGATTCCTGTAGACGGCGGCTTGTCTGCCTATTGAAGGAGCTGATTCTCATGCTACGAAAACTGACTGAGGAAGAAAAACGCATCACCGAGATGGTTCGCCTTCGAATGAAGGAGAGCAAATCCTCCGAGTTACTGGGTTTCGAGGTGGAGAGCGTTCACGACGGCCGGGCCATATTCCGGTTGGAGGTGGGGCCGCGCCACAAGCAAATCCATGGCGTCGTTCACGGCGGGATTCTTGCCTCACTCGCCGATACCACAGCGGCAATTGCGGCTTATACCGTGGTTCCGCGCGGCGTCGAACTGGCCACGCTGGAACTGAAGATCAACTATCTTGAGCCTGTCCCCGGTGGAACCGTCACAGCAGAGGCACGAGTCCTCCGCAATGGACGCAATTTTGTGGTAACGGAGTGCGAAATCTTTACTGAATCCGGCTCATTAGCCGCCAAGGCGCTACTCACCTTTACCGCCGCCGCCGGACACAGCATGGAGAAGTGACCTATTCGTCGCCCTTTTCGCCGTCTTCGTCCTCTTTATGGACGTACCGGATGTGGCGCTTGAAAATCATCAAGTTGGGCGCGCCTTCGCGGGTCAATTTAATGCAGTCACGGTCGTACCACTCGATGATGCCGTGCAGCACCTCGCCGGAGTCCAGCATCACCGACATCGGCGTCCGGCTCTGCATCTGCTTCACCCAATAGAAATTCTCGGCATGGGTGATCTCCGGCGGAGCCGGTTTCTTGCTCGGCAGAGGGCCACCATTGTGCTGAGGCCGCGGAGCGGCCTGCTCCTTGGCGTCCGCGAAGCTGGGACGGAACATGCGGCGATTCACCATGACTGCTCCTTAATTTTAATGAAGGTGTTTCCTGTCCTCTATGATGCGTCCCGTGGGCCTAGGGTTTCGCTAATTATGTCGCCGAATCAGACGGCAGGGAAGTTAAATTCTGTTTTTGGCTCGTTGTCAGCCGTTTGAGCGGACCAAAGACGTCGCGAGGGAGTCTAGGCCAAGCTGCCGGTTCAAGTTGCGGCGTACTCCAGCAGCCAATTTGTCCATTCCATCGATAGCGCGCCCGACCCAAGCACGATCCACGAGCCCCGCCAGTGCTTGCAATTCCTTGGAAAGATGCGGATTTCGCAATCGAGGGCTGCGGATTCCGGCGTTTATCTCCAGCAAATCAGAGAGTAGGCCATAAAACACGCCCATCAGCTCCTCAAATGAGGAACCCCGATCCTTCGCCAGCGCGGCTGTGTCGGCGAAGAGTTGTGCAAAACCCTGTCCGCGGGCGGCGCGTTCCAGGATGCGCAGTGCGGTTCTTCGCTTCTCGACCGCATCTTCCAGATCCAATTCCAGCGCCAGGCCCGGACTACCTTCAGAGAGCTGCGCCGCCAACTTTAGGTCCGCCGGCTTTCGATCGGAATGCGCCCGTAGAATGGTCTCCACTTCGACAACCGGAAGGGGCGCGAAATGAAACTGCATGCATCGGGAGAGAATGGTAGGCAGCAGGCTGAACGGAGAAGGCGCGGTAAGAATAAGCGTCGCAGACCCAGGCGGTTCCTCAAGAATCTTGAGGAACACGTTTGCCACGTCCGGGCGCATCGTTTCCGTTCCATCCAGGATGAACACGCGCCGTCGGCCCGTGGGCTCGAAATAGGCCGCACGGCGCACGGCCCGTAATTGGCCGATGCGCAGAACGGGACGCGCGACGGGGCTTTTTAGTCGCACCGGGTCGGGCACAACAGCCCAAACGTCCGGGTGGCTTTGTAGGATTAGTGGAACGCGCTCGACGGTCGCGGCGTCTGCGCTCTCGCCGCGTTCAGCCAAACCCTGCTCCATCAATTTCTGCGGGTCGGCTAATCGCGAAATCTGCAGGCAGGTGGGGCACTCGCCACAGAAGTCATCGGCGATGCGCTCGCAATTCGCTGCTTGCGCAAACATGCGCGCCAAGGTGTATTTTCCTACTCCCCGTGGGCCAGTAAAAAGCAGGGCATGGGGCACGCGAGAGAAGCGCAACGCTCCGCGCAACGCCGCGACAATTCTTTCGTTCCCAAGAAATTCCGAAAATCCCACGCGTCAATCCTTTTTTAACCCATTGAGGAGAGGCGATACTGCCGACAAAACCTCGCCCGCAATATCTTCCGGAAGCCGCAGCGAATTATTCTGCGCATCGTAGCACTGGATGGTCGCCCACGGCCGGCTGCGGGAGAGCATGTCATACATTTCCGCGGCGTCTTCCAGATGCTGCAAACTTTTTTCCAGAATGTCGTGCGTAGCCCTCGTGTATTGACGCTCCGGTTTCTGGCCGACCAGTTTTTGCGCCTGGCCCGGAGGTACACGGAGATACAAAATCAAGTCTTCGCGTGGAAGCCCGTAAATGGAATATTCCAGATGTTCGATCCAGCGGAGAAACTCCGAACGTTTCTCGACGCTGGCACGGGCGACTTGATGGGCCAAATTCGATCCAACATAGCGGTCCACCAACACGACCTTTCCCTCGTTCAGCACGCTTTCGATGCGCGGCTTCGCTTCGAAACGGTCCCCTGCGTAGAGCAGCGCGGAAAAATGAGGGTCGACAGCTTGTAGAGAGCCATAGTCGCCGTTCAGAAATTTTCCTACCATGCTACCGAACCACGAATCGTATTGTGGGAAGCCCGTGGAAAAAACGGAAAAGCCCTTGGTCGCCAGTGAATGTTCCAGAAGTTTTGCTTGTGTGTGTTTGCCACTGCCATCGATTCCCTCGATGGCCATGAGTAATCCGCGTTTGGTCATTTGGCTTTACGGTGGTGGGCCGCCACTCGTGCCAGCAAGTGTAACCGGAGAATAACGAGCCCGCAACGGAGCCAGCCTCGCCGCTTCACTAAGCCGTAAACCGGCCTGCTACGGAGCGTGCTACGATTTTAGTGTTGAACTTCGAATATGGTGCAAACAACGATTCAGGAGAATCTTCAGCGTTTGTCGGAGCGCATTGCGGCCGCTGCAAATCGCGCGGGGAGAATCGTCGAAGAAATAACCCTGATGGGTGTTTCCAAAACCCATCCCGCCGGGGCAATTCGTCAGGCATTCGACGCTGGCTTGCGCCATTTCGGCGAAAATCGTGTCCAGGAGTGGGAAGGGAAGTGCGGAGAAATTGCGAGTTTGGCCGCCACTTGGCACCTGATCGGCCACTTGCAAAGCAACAAAGCCGCGAAAGCCGCCAACCTGTTTCACAGCATCGATACCGTCGACGATTTTCCCCTCGCGCAAAAACTCGATCGCCTTTGCGCCGCGTTGTCTCCGGCAAAGCGTCTCCGCGTGCTTCTCGAAGTCCACATGGGTGGCGAAAGCACAAAGAGTGGTGTCTCGGAAGCAGGCTTGGCGGAACTGGCCGAAAACGTGGCGGCACTTCCACGACTCGAACTCGCTGGGCTGATGTGTATTCCGCCCTTTCTTGAAAACGTCGAGGAAGTCCGTCCGTACTTTGCACGGTTGCGAAAGCTGCGCGATCAATTGGAGTTGCGGGTGCGGAGGAAATTGCCGGTCCTGTCGATGGGGATGTCGCACGATTTTGAAGCGGCGATTCAAGAAGGCGCCACGGAAATCCGCGTCGGCACAGCACTATTCGGTATCCGATCTAGGCCGCAATGAATCGAATAACCGGAGAATGAGCGGCACACACAAACTAGGATGAATCTTTTCACACCGTTTCGCCTGCGCGGCACTGAACTGAAAAATCGAATCGCAGTTTCGCCGATGTGCGAGTACTCCGCTCAAGATGGCCATCCAACGCAGTGGCATTTCGTGCATCTGGGCAGCCGGGCCGTCGGCGGAGCCGCGCTGGTATTCACCGAAGCGACAGCCGTCAGCGCCATCGGACGAATTTCCCCGGCGGACACCGGCATTTACCTGGACTCGCATGTCGATTCTTGGCGGCCTATCGTCGAATTCATTCGGGGACAGGGCGCGGTGCCTGGTATTCAACTGGCGCACGCCGGCCGCAAAGGAAGTACGGGCATTCCATGGTTGGGAGGCGCTCCGATTCCTGTTGAAAATGGCGGCTGGACGCCTGTAGCGCCCAGCGCGATTCCCTTCAACACAGGTTATACGACGCCGAGGGAACTTTCGCCCGCGGAAATACAGCAGGTAGTTGCGGATTTTGTGGCGGCTGCCCGCCGAGCGCTCCGCGCCGGATTTCAGATCGTCGAAATCCACGCTGCTCATGGGTACCTCTTGCAGGAATTCCTGTCGCCGCTCAGCAATCACCGCACGGACGACTATGGTGGCAAATTTGACAACCGCGTTCGCGCACTCCTTCAAGTTGGTGGCGCGGTGCGGGAAGTCTGGCCTCAGGACCAGCCAATCTTCGTGCGTATCTCCGCCACGGACTGGAAGGAGAATGGCTGGGACTTGGCGCAGAGCGTCGAACTGTCGCGCCGGCTGAAAGCAGTCGGCGTAGATCTGATCGATGTCTCGAGCGGCGGCCTCGTTCCCGGCGTCAGCATTCCGACCGGGCCCGGCTATCAAGTCGGATTTGCGTCGGCTATCCGCCGCGACGCTGGCGTCGCAACCGGTGCCGTGGGGATGATCTTAGAGCCCGCCCAAGCGGAAACCATCCTCTCGAGCGGGCAAGCCGACATCGTGCTGCTGGCTCGCGAAATGCTCCGCGATCCCTATTGGCCAAGGCACGCAGCGCAAACCCTCGGAGTCAAAATAAAGCCCCCTGTCCAGTACGAAAGAGCGTGGTGATTCGTGAGTCAGCTCGACATCAGCATTGATCCAGCGCGCGGCACAGTCAGTTTTCCCGTACGCGTGCATCCTCGGGCGAGTCGCGATGAAATTGGCGGCGTCATCCAGGGAGCCATGAAGATTCGTCTGTGCGCTCCAGCTGTGGAAAATCGCGCCAATGAAGCTTTGGTCGAGTTTCTTGCAACGGTTTTGAAAACCGCCAAATCGGCTGTTAGAATCCGGAGCGGCGAGCAATGCCGCACGAAGCGAGTGGAGGTCTTCGGCATCACGCGTCAGCAGATTGAAAACCTGCTGCAGACCGAAGCGTGACCTGGGCCGCGCAAAAGAAGGGAATTGGCCACATGAAGGTTGACATCAGTGAAATGCAGAAGGATCTGCGCGGGGCAAAGCTCGATGGCTGGCTCTTTTACGACTTTCGCGGCCGCGATCCGATTGCGCATCGAATTTTAGATCTGCCTCCCGGCATGCGCACGCGGCGCTGGTTTTATTTTGTCCCAGCCAAAGGAACTCCGAAGAAGTTGGTTCACAAGATTGAAGCTCAATCCCTGGCGGCGGTCCCGGGAGACACGCTCTACTATGCGGGCCAGGAGGAATTGCGCGGCAACCTCAAAAAAGCCATTGGGAAATCAAAAAAAGTGGCCATGCAGTACTCGCCTAAGAATGCGATTCCCTACGTCGCGATGGTCGACGCTGGAACCGTCGAGTTGGTACGCAGCCTCGGCCCGAAAATCCTCACTTCGGCAGACTTGGTGCAGAAATATGAAGCTTGCTGGAGCAACGAGCAGCTTGAATCCCATCTCGCAGCCGGGCGCGCAATCGACCGCATCGTGCGTGAAGTCTTCGATCACGTTGCAAAATGCGTGAAGGACAAGAAGCCCGTCACCGAATACGACCTCCAGCAATTCATCCTGAAAAAATATGACGAAGCCGGAATTGTCACCGAGGAAGGCCCGGATGTAGCGGTAAACGCAAACGCCAGTGATCCGCATTACGGCCCGACGCGCGAAACATCCTCCCCCATCCGCGAAGGAGATTTGCTCCTGCTCGACATCTGGGGCAAGCAGAAGTCCCCGAACAGCGTCTACTACGACATCACCTGGATGGCCTATCTTGGTGGCGCGGTTCCTGAAAAATATGCCAAGGTTTTCCGCGTGCTGCGCGAAGCGCGGGATCGCGCCGTGGATCTGATCCGCTCCCACGTGAAAGCCGCTAAGCCACTACAAGGTTGGCAAGTCGACAAAACCGCTCGCGCGGTCATTGATAAAGCCGGTTACGGAAAATATTTCTTCCATCGCACTGGGCACAACATCGGAACCTCGGTTCACGGCAACGGCGTCAACATGGACGGTCTCGAAACGCAGGACGAACGCCATTTGATCGCGCGCACCTGCAATTCCGTGGAACCGGGCATTTACCTTCCCGAATTCGGCATGCGCACCGAAGTTGATGTGTATGTCGACAGCAAGGATGCGCGAGTGACCGGAGCGATCCAGACGGAAATTCTGCCGTTACTTGCTTGACCATGGAATCGATGCAAATCGAATGAGCCAGGAAAACAACGAAACGCCTTTGCTTGACCCGCCTGCCCCCGGTGCGGACACTTCTCTGCTTGGAGACTCTCATCCCGTGCCTTCGGAGACCAGAGCGTGGAGCGTTGCGATCGCTGGCTGGCTTATTCCAGGCCTCGGCCATGCGCTTCAACGCATGTGGGGCCGCGCCGCGGTTGTATTTCTCACCGTAGGGCTATTGGTGGTTCTGGGCGCTGCGATGCGCGGGAATCTGTTTACGTCGCACGGAAGCGACGCGTTCGATACACTTGGCTACGTTGCGGATCTGGGCGCTGGCAGTTTCTATTTTCTTGCGCGCGCCGTGGAACGCACCGGAGCCGATGTTTCGCATGCAGGCGGCGACTACGGCACGAGGTTCCTTGCGACAGCCGGCGTCTTGAATCTTCTGGCGGCGCTGCATGCCTATGAAGCCGCTCGAGGCCGCAAGGCATGAGTTCGCCGGCCCCGGTCGCCTTGACACATCTGCAGGCGTTTCTGCTTTTCGCGGCCGTCATCTCCATCGCGTTTGGCTTTCTCGGACGTCGCCAACCGAGGGATCGCATCAAGTACATCCTCTGGTCATTCTTCGTCTTCCTCTTAGTAGGAATCGGAATCGCCTGGGCCATGTACCCGTTCTCTCATTGATGATGTGAGCAGCACCGAAATTACGCTTAATTGACGCGATTTTCCGCGGATGCTATCGTGAATTCACGAGCCGAGGTAGCTCAGTGGTAGAGCAGCCGATTCGTAATCGGCAGGTCGTGGGTTCAACTCCCACTCTCGGCTCCATAGAATACGTTCAAATTACCCAAGAAACCGACGTATTTTAGAAGTTAGAAATAAATTGTACCAACATTGTACAACTAGATTCGCTGTGGGGTTGCGCTCAAAACGACCTGGTCCAGCTTGTCCTGACGGGACCTGACCCGCGGGTTAAAGTGTTTCTGCGTGATTGGCTTCAAAAATTTCATCGCGCTTTCCTTTCTACGCGTTGGTTGCGGCGCGCCAGGCGGGCGATCGCCGGGGCGGATGGCCCTGTAGCGCTACCTCATTTTGGCAATGTGCTCCAATCATCGTCGTTACCTGTGCAGCCTCCATGCGGGAATCAACGAGTCGTAGCGTAGCAGAGAACTTAGCAAGATATGGAGCGCGATGTAAATCGTCCACGTCGAGACATACGCGACCGCCATTTTTCGCGGTTTCCTGAGGACGTACCAAAGGAGCAGAATATCCAACGGCACCGGGGCTGCGACCACGGCCCACGGAGGAGCGCCCACGCTTTCTACGCTGTATCCAAACAGGCAGACAAAACACCCAATAGCCAATGACGCGAACAGGTAGACCTTCCGATCAGCGATAAAGAACCCCAAGCCCCAGGACAATGCGGTGAGAAAAATTGCAATATCAAGCAGGATAGGGGTAGGGAGCGTCCCTAGCATGAAGTGACCCCTCAGAAAATGGAAGAATTAGACAAGCCGACATTCTACTGCGGTTTCCCAGAAGCGACGCAGCGAGGCCGATTTCGCGGGTGTCGGCGCTTTTCGTCTTTCATGGCCGGTTCCTAATCAGGCTGCCGGATATCTTCTATAATCAGCTGTGGGTCTCAGAACAAAAACGGGCGTTCCTCTTATGCCCCTGCTGAAACTTGGCCAAAGAGAGCATATGGAGATGCTGCGCAAGGGTCTTTTGTACATGAACTCCTTGGCTTTCTTTAAGGAGTTAGAGGATCCAGCCCGGGGTGACCCTTACGAAGGCACAGATTCCAACATCCAGCCTTGGGATATCGGTGAGTTCATTATCGAGCCGCACGTCGCTGGTTTCGAAAAGATAAGCGTTGCGCCGTCAGAATTGGCTGGCCCAATTCGAATTGCTCTGAATCGAACATCTGCTTGCAATGTTCGCGGTTAACAAGCCCATCGAGGGTCCAATCTTCCCGAAAGACAAGCAATGGTTTGGCGATTCCTTTCTTCTATTCACAAATACTCGGGAATTTCTCTTAAGAGTGGACGCTGCAGCGAAGCGTCAAGGGTTGAAAGGTGAGGCTGGGCAACCTGCGTGATATCAGTTCCGAAGTTTTTTCGCTGGAAGACGCCGATGATATCTTAAAGTTCAAGCCAGAAGATGCTGAAGCGGCAGGTCTGAGAGCCGCCTCGCAAAAGAGGATTTTCTTCCGCGCCCTCCTCGCACCGAAACTGAAAAAGAGTGGTTGAGGAACAATCGAACAGAGGACGCTGCACACTGGAATCTGCTGACTCGCATGAGGCCAGAGCACCTTCAGTATGTCACCTGAGAATCTTCTGCATCGCCATGGAAGGAGTTTCTAGCCGAAATCGATGGCATGTTGAACGAGCCACTATACCTTCATTGTGTTGGTGGATTCGTGGTTTCCTGTTTCTATGGCTTGGCGCGCATGACCGGCGATCTCGATTACTGGACGGCTGTGCCGGCAAATTTCAATTTGCTTGAGGTAACTGGCGAAGGGTCGCCGCTTCACAAGAAATATCGTGTATGTCTGCACAAGGCTGCCGCTCGTCTTCCTCCTCGCTCAGCTGACGTCCTTCGTCGTTCTCGACCGCGAAGACGTACCATCCGCAAGCGTGCGGCATCGCGCACTGTGCAGCTTCGATCAGCGTCCGATGTTTATGCATGCAGCGGCGATGTTGCCAGCTGTTGCTCCAGGCTGCTTCGTTAATGGGTGTTGGAATTTGCAGGGGGCGCAGGAGGCGCAGGAGGAGGCGGCGGAGGCTCTGCGGTGCGTATCAGCTTCCGTTTGGATCGCCTCTTGTGGGCAGCAAAATCCTCGTGCCTTCGGGCTTGGGCTCTCATACAACCCCCTGGGGGAGCAGCAGCATACCCCGGCCCGCACACATGAGTTCGGGGCGGATACGGTCGTAGTTGCGGACAGGAGCGAACACTCCATCATATGCAATATGCACGCCCCGACGTGCAACGGCTTACATGGAGCGAATCTTCATGTATCGGATAAAATCGGGAAACATTTTGACGACCCCCACAAGCACGAGTAGCCCTGCCACGCTGAGAATCACTATTTTCGCCACGGCTCACCTCCTGAGTCCTCCCTTGCCCACCTCAAGAAAAACATGAGCGATGGAATATGCACATACCGGCAAACGCTGATTTAGCGTTAAGAATGCCTGTGGTCCAGTGGACTCCCGCCGAACTCGGTGTCCGGCACTGAGAGACAAGAAAACCAGACACATCCCGTTTGATTCGGTACAATCTCCGCGGAGTGCTTCGTGCCGCGGTGTTTTCGCACGGCGTTCGATTGGCGGCCGGGCAAACCGAATTCTGGAGAGGAATCGCATGCCGAGTTTGCCTCAACTGGGTGCAGGGGCTGATTCAAGGTTGGTCCCGATTAAGGAAATCCACGTACTCTGGATCACCGCTGGACTCGGTTGCGACGGAGACACCATAGCGATGACCGCGGCTACACAGCCGAGTATCGAGGACATCCTTCTCGGCGGGATACCCTGGATCCCCAAGGTACAGCTGCACAATCCCTTTCTGACCTACGACAACGGCGAAGAATTCATGAGGCATTTCCACCAGGCAGCCGAAGGCAAGTTGTCTCCGTTCATCCTGGTAATCGAAGGATCGATACCCAACGAAAAGAATAAGAGCGAAGGATATTGGGCGACGTTTGGGACCGACCAAGAATCCGGACAGCCTATCCTGACGTGTGACTGGATCGATCGCCTGGCGCCAAAGGCCTGGGCGGTGGTCGCGGTTGGAACATGCGCTACCTACGGCGGCATCCACGCCATGGAGGGTAACCCGACCGGCTGTATGGGATTGCCGGATTACCTCGGTTGGGATTGGAAGACTGGCGCGGACATTCCCATCGTTTGCGTTCCTGGATGCCCGGTGCAGCCTGACAATTTTATGGAAGTTCTGCTGTATTTGCTTAACATGTCCGCCGGGCGAGCTCCGATGATTCCGTTGGACGATGCTTTGCGACCGACGTGGCTTTTTGGGGCGACCGTGCACGAGGGTTGTGATCGGGGCGGATACTACGAACAGGCACAATTCGCGGACGAGTATGGATCTCCGACGTGCATCGTGAAACTCGGGTGCTGGGGACCTGTGGTGCAGTGCAATGTTGGAAAGCGCGGATGGATGGGAGGGGCAGGCGGATGCCCGAACGTTGGCGGTATCTGTATCGGATGCACCATGCCGGGCTTTCCAGACAAATTCATGCCGTTTATGAACCAGCCACCCGGCTCATTGCTTTCTTCGGCCGCGGTCATGACATACGGTCGGGCGATTCACGCGTTACGCCGGTTCACACAAGCGTCACTGAACAAGGAACCGCCTTGGAGGACTCGAGCGAAGAGCTGAATGTTCGGGTCGGGGAACGCGGGCTCCGAAATGTGGTCTATTCTCTCGGCACTACTGGCGTGACGCAAGAGGCGACAGATGCCACTCAATTATCTGACGCAAGCAAATGGGACGCACGAAGGCGCGAAAACGATTGACGCGGATAGGCTGTCCACCAATCTCTCGGAAGCCGAAAAAGCGCTTCAGGAACTCGCCGATGTCTTTCTGCAACAGCAGTCGCTAGTTGCCGGCATGAGTCTCAATCTCGCGGAAACAGCTGAATCGAAAGTGAATCCCGAAGCACCTTTGTTGAACATGGAAGCAAAATATCGCGCTCTGGTTGAGCAGATCCCCGCTGTGGTGTTCATGGCCTACCTGGACAAAGGGATCGGCGAAGCCTATGTAAGCCCGCAGATTGAGACGGCCCTTGGTTTTTCTCAGAGAGAATGGCTCGAAGATCCAGTCCGGTGGTATCAACAAATTCATCCCGATGACAAGATGCGATGGAGCGAGGAAGCTGCAGAGATGTTCCTCTCCGGCAAGCCTTTGCGTTCGGCCTATCGGGTCATTGCCCGAAACGGAAAAGTACTCTGGTTTCAGTGTGAGGCAAAGATGATTCGCCGGGAGGATGGCCGACCATGGTTCATCCACGGGGTGGGATTCGACATTACGGAACGAAAAGGCCTGGAAGAAGCGATTCTCGAAATCAGCGCGAGAGAGCAACGGCGCATAGCTCAAGACTTGCATGACGGCCTGGGGCAACACTTGACGGGCATCGCTTTTATGAGCAAAGTCCTCGAGGAGAAACTTTCGGACCAGTCATTGCCGGAGGCCGTGGAAGCGGCCAAGATTGTGAACATGGTGAATCAGGCGATCGACAACACGCGTCAACTTGCGCGTGGTCTCCACCCCGTGACAGCGGAGCCGTTAGGATTGATGTCCGCCCTGAAAACGTGGGCGAACGAGGTAGAGGAACTGTTTCACATTCGCTGTAGTTTCCGCTGCGAGAAGCCACTCGCCATTCATGACGCGAACCTGTCAACCCATCTCTACCGCATAGCTCAAGAGGCGGTGAGCAATGCAATACGCCATGGGAAATCCAGGAGCATAGTGATCAGGCTGACAAGCAAGAACAACGTCGGTATGCTGACTATTCAAGATGATGGGGACGGATTCCCCAAGAAACCAGCCAGTCCGCCGGGAGTGGGTCTGCGCATTATGAACTACCGGGCGGACATGGTGGGCGGGTCGCTGAAAGTTCAGCCGAACCAAGAGCGAGGAATAACGGTGACTTGTACGTTTCCTATTCGCGGGATTGAATAGGAGAGTGCCAATGATAACCAAACCACAAGTAAGCATTCAGACGAAGAAATGTAGAGTGCTGCTGGTCGACGATCACCCGATCGTTCGTCAGGGACTCGCTTTGCTGATCGACCGCGAGGCGGATCTATCCGTCTGCGGAGAAGCCGAAGGAGCACATTCGGCTTTCCACGCCATCGAAACATTGCGGCCGGATATTGTTGTGTTGGACATTTCTCTGAACGGACCGGATGGGTTGGACGTGCTGAAAGAAATTCGAATGAAAACCGCGAGCCTGCCTGTGCTCATTCTCTCGATGCACGACGAGTCGATTTATGCGGAGCGAGCCATGCGTGCGGGTGCGAACGGCTACATCATGAAGCAGGAGGCAACCGAGAAGGTGTTGGTTGCCATTCGAAGGATTCTGCAGGGCGAAGTTTATCTCAGCGACCGCCTCACCAACACGATGTTGCAGCAGTATGTACGAGGAGGTTCTCCAACCAAGAGGTCTCCACTTGTGAATCTCACGGACCGGGAATTAGAGGTCTTTCGTTTGATCGGCGCGGGACACGGCACGCGGCAAATTGCAGACGAGCTGCATCTGAGTGTGAAGACCATCGAGTCCTACCAGGCACATATTAAGGAAAAACTGGCCCTGCGCAATGCCCGCGAACTGGTGCAACATGCGATTGAATGGACGGTGAATCTAAACGTGGGTTACTAATTATCTTCTCAACACATTGATTATATAGGGGTTCCCCTTATGCCTCCTTACGACTACCCCCGATGACAAATTCCTCCGGGACCTGATTGTAGAGATCCTCCGGCCGTTGTAATTATCGCAATCGAAATTTTGGATAGTACTTTGTCCCGAACGGTCAATTGCTTCCCTCCCAGAGCTGTTGACCTTAGCGAGCAGACCCTTCGGTAGAAGCAGCGTTGTCTCTGCTGAGATTCGCTACAGCCCGAGAGGAGATACTTGAAATGACACCCGAAGCAGTTCCTTACGGCCGGAAAACCCAAAAGCCTTCACCCGTTTCCGATGTACATATCCTGTGGATTACCGCGGGGCTTGGCTGTGATGGTGATTCTGTGTCGATCACGGCGGCGACACAACCAGCCATTGAGGACGTCTTGCTGGGAGCGATTCCCGGATTGCCTCGAGTGCATCTGCACAATCCAGTGCTTGCCTTTGAAAACGGCGATGATTTTCTGAAGTATTGGTACCAAGCTGAACAGGGGAAGCTGGAGCCGTTTGTTCTGGTCGTCGAAGGGTCGGTCCCCAACGAGAAAATCAAGAAGGAAGGCTATTGGGCGGCACTCGGAACCGATTCGAAGACCGGCCAGCCCATCACCACCAATGAATGGATCGATCGGTTGGCCCCGAAGGCTCTGGCCGTGGTGGCCTGTGGAACATGCGCAACCTACGGCGGAATCCATGCCATGCAGGGAAACCCCACGGGAGCAATGGGATTGGCCGACTACCTGGGCTGGGATTGGAAGTCCAAGGCTGGTTTACCGATCGTGAATGTCCCTGGCTGTCCGGTCCAGCCGGACAACTTCATGGAGACGGTGCTCTACCTCCTGTATCAGGTTGCTGGATTGGCACCGATGATTCCACTTGACGATCAGTTGAGACCGCTTTGGCTGTTCGGAAGGACCGTGCATGACGGATGCGATCGCGCCGGCTACTACGAGCAGGGCGATTTTGCAGAAGTCTACGGATCGCCCAAGTGCATCGTGAAGCTTGGCTGTTGGGGACCCGTTGTGAACTGCAATGTACCGAAGCGTGGCTGGATGGCGGGTATTGGCGGGTGCCCGAACGTCGGAGGTATTTGTATCGGCTGCACGATGCCGGGCTTCCCGGACAAGTTCATGCCGTTCATGGATGAACCGCCGGGAGCGAAGGTCTCTGCCGCCAGCATCAGCGTCTACGGCAAGGCCATTCGGGCGCTGCGTGCGTTTACCAACGACACCGTGAACAAGGAACCGAAGTGGCGGCACTCTCGTGCGGAACTAACCACTGGCTATAGACCCGGGGCGTACTAAGAGAGAAAGGAGCGGAAACATGAGCACAATCACTGCTGCGGCAAAAGGGACGCCAACCGGTTCGAGAAAACTGGTGGAGATGCACTGGGATCCAATAACTCGGATCGTCGGCAGCCTCGGAATATTTACGAAGATCGACTTCGACAACCGGCAGGTCGCGGAGTGTCACAGCACGTCTTCGATTTTCCGCGGTTACAGCATCTTTATGAAGGGCAAGGACCCGCGAGATGCGCATTTCATCACCAGCCGCATTTGCGGGATCTGCGGCGACAACCACGCGACGTGCGCCACGTATGCGCAAAATATGGCGTTTGGAGTGCGCCCCCCGGCGCTTGCCGAATGGATTGTGAATCTTGGTGAAGCCGCCGAGTACATGTTCGACCACAACATCTTTCAGGACAATTTGGTCGGTGTGGACTTCTGCGAGCAGATGGTGAAGGAGACAAATCCCTCCGTCTACGCCAAGGCGGAAAAAACGGCGGCGCCGCATTCGAACCTTCACGGCTATCGCACCATGGCGGATATCATGAAGGCGCTGAATCCGTTCGTGGGATCGTTCTATCGCGAAGCGCTGCAGATGAGCCGGATGACCCGCGAGATGTTCTGCTTGATGGAAGGCCGGCACGTGCATCCTTCCACGTTGTATCCGGGCGGAGTGGGAACTGTTCCGACGATTCAGCTTTTTACGGACTATCTGGTGCGGTTGATGAAGTATGTGGAGTTCATGAAGAAAGTCGTTCCGCTGCATGACGACCTATTCGATTTCTTTTATGAGGCGCTCCCCGGATACGAAGAGGTGGGTCGGCGACGGGTATTGCTGGGATGCTGGGGATCGTTCAACAATCCTGCGGTTTGCGATTATTCTTACAAAAAGATGACCGACTGGGGTCGCGCCATGTACGTCACGCCCGGAGTCGTCGTAGACGACAAATTGGTGACCTCCGATCTCGTTGACATCAACCTGAATATCCGCATCCTGCTTGGCAGTTCGTATTACGACAGTTGGGAGCACGGTGAAAAGTTTGTGCAAAAAGATCCATTGGGTAATCCCGTGGATCAGAACCATCCGTGGAATCAGACGACCATCCCCCGGCCGCAGAAGCGCGACTTCGGTGGAAAGTACACCTGGGTTATGTCGCCGCGTTGGCTCGACAAGAGGACCGGCGATCATTTGGCGCTCGACACAGGTGGCGGGCCGATTGCGCGGCTTTGGGCAACCGCGTTGGCCGGTCTGGTAGACATTGGCTACATAAAGTCCACAGGCCGCAGTGTGAAGATGTATTTGCCGAAGACGACTTCGCTACCCGAAGTCGAGTTTGAATGGAAGATTCCGAAGTGGAGCAATGCCATCGAACGCGACCGTGCGCGCACCTACTTCCAGGTGTATGCAGCGTCGGCGGCCCTGTACTTTGTCGAGCAGGCGCTGGCGGAATTGCACGCCGGTAGAACTCGGACGTGGTCGGAGTTCACGGTTCCACAAGACGCCATCGGCTGCGGCTTCCACGAAGCGGTGCGTGGTGTGCTGTCGCATCACGTGGTTATTCGAGACGGCAAGATCGCGAATTACCATCCATATCCGCCGACGCCGTGGAACGCAAATCCGCGCGACATCTACGGAACGCCCGGTCCGTACGAAGACGCCGTGCAGAACACGCCCATCTTCGAAGAGAATGGCCCGGACAAATTCAAAGGCATTGACATCATGAGAGCGGTGCGGAGTTTCGATCCCTGCTTGCCGTGCGGTGTGCATATGTACCTAGGGAACGGAAAGGTGCTCGAAACGCATCATTCACCGATGTTTGGCCAGCACGCTTGACGTCCCTGGTCGCCGAGAACAACCGGGTAGTCCTCAGGAGATGGGTAAGCTTGGGAGCGTGAAAAAAGTTTGCCACATCCAGTGCAGCCGTCGCTTTGCTTTGTCCGTGAAGGAGACTATGGCGCAGGGTAAAGAACTTCAGGAACGAATGCAACGGATCGGGGAAATGGTCGAACGACTGGAGACGGCCGCCGATCCAAACGCGCGCGCCATGGCGAAGGAGCTGCTGGAATCGCTGATGGCATTGCACGGGGCCGCTCTAGAACGAATCCTGGAGCTTGCTTCTCAAGCCGGCGAAGCCGGAGAAACCATTATCCGAAAATGCGGACGCGATGACCTCGTCAGCGGTCTCCTTCTGCTCTACGGGCTCCATCCGGAGGATTTACGTACACGCCTGACACGAGCGCTCGAGAAACTCCGGGGCTACCTGGAATCTCACGCGGCTAGTGCGGAGTTGCTCTCGATCCGTGGGGATGGAGAGGTTACGCTACGGCTTCAGATCAAATCCAACCGCTGTGGTTCCACGGCAGCCTCGGTGAAATCCACTCTGGAAGCAGCCATGCAGGACGCCGCTCCGGACGCTACGTCGATTGTCGTGGAAGAGACGGGCGCGGAGCTGACGCGATCCGGATTTGTATCTGTGGCGCAGCTCGAAAGCGGTGAGGCAATGGCCGCTTTGTCGGTTGCGAGAATTCAGCGGAGCGCTGACTGATATGGCGCCCGTGCTTCCACCAGTGCGGGAAAGCGCGTTTGCGGCGCTTCGGCAGTTTGCTCGTAAGCGCACGCCGGTCGAGCGCTGTGAAATGTGCAGCCGCGAACTCGCCCCCGAACACGAGCACTTGGTCGAGCCGGCCAATCGCAGAATCATCTGCTCGTGCGGTGCATGTGCGATTCTCTTCGAGGGGCAAAGCGGCACAAAATACAAGCGCGTTCCGCGCCGAGTGCTGTTTCTTCGGGACTTTCAGTTGACGGACGGCCAGTGGGACGGGTTAATGGTTCCCATCGAGATGGTCTTTTTCTTCAGGAGTTCGCCCCACGGAAAAGTCATCGCTCTCTATCCAAGTCCAGCAGGACCGACGGAATCGTTGCTTCCTTTGGAGACTTGGGGAGATATCGAACAGGCAAATCCCATTTTGAGCGGGATGGAGGCCGATGTGACCGCCCTGCTGGTGAACCGGGTCGGACATGTCAGAGGCTCCGTACCCGCGGAGTATTATCTGGTTCCCATCGACGAATGTTACAAGCTGGTAGGGCTGATACGCGCGCATTGGCGTGGACTATCTGGAGGAACGGAAGTTTGGCGAGAGGTTGGTGCGTTTTTTGCAGTGCTCAAGAAAAAGACCGGTGTGGGCCAAGGGGGCTCGCGTGCCTGACTTGCGACTTACGATCGAGGGTGCCGAAGCGGTCCAGTACGCGGCCGCGCCGCTACTCGTGTTCAAAGTACGAGTCGCGAACAACCCAGGCGACGAGATTATTCACACGGTTGCGTTGCGTGCCCAAATCCAGATCGAAGCGACCCGCCGGAAGTACGATGCCAGCGAACAAGCGCGGCTTCTTGATCTTTTCGGGGAGCCGGATCGGTGGGGCCAGACGTTGCGAAGCATGCTGTGGACGCACGTGAGTGTGGTCGTGCCGCGTTTCACCGGCAGCACGCTTGCGGACGTCTCCGTGCCGTGCACGTTTGATTTCAACGTCGCGGCGACGAAATACTTTCACGGCGTCACGGACGGAGACCTGCCGCTGTGTTTCCAGTTCAGCGGTACAGTTTTCTATCAGGGAGGGGATGAAACGCTGCAAGTCGCGCCCATTTCCTGGGACAACGAAGCCAAGTACCAGTTACCTGTAAAAGTGTGGAAAGACCTGATGGACGCGTACTACCCGAATTCCGCCTGGCTTGCCCTGCAAAGAGACACATTCGAAAAGCTCTATCAATACAAGGTGCGGGAAGGGATTCCGACCTGGGAAGAAGCGCTGGAAAGGGCCTTGAGCGCTCTTTCGGAAACCGTGCGGTCATGAATGCCGGATTAGTAGACGGGATTGTGAAGGCTGTGCTTTACGAGGGGTACATGCTTTACCCCTACCGGCCTTCGGCCGTGAAGAACCGTCAGCGATTTAACTTTGGAGTTGTCTATCCGCGTGACTACAGCGAAGTGCGAGGTGGTACGGACCCGTGGATGATGCAAACGCAGTGCCTGGTCGTTGGCAACTCCGAGACTCAGTGTGTGGTGAGGGTGAGATTCTTACGCCTGGTCACTCGTTCGGTCGGAAAACTGCTGGCACCTTCGAAAGAACTGGGCTCAGTAAAAGAAGGAATCGTCGAAAAGACCGATAAGTTGGAAATCAACGGTAAGGCGTTTCAATCATGGCAAGAGGCTGTTGAGGAAGTGATCGAAGTGACGGAGTTTAACCTTGCTGCGCTTGCGGGCCAGCCCATGCAATGGCCCTTCCGCTTATCGGTCAAGCAGGAAAAGGAAGCGATCCGGGATGAGAGCGGATTGGTTGTTGGAGTTATCGGGCGCGACAAGGCAAGCGTTGCAGGAATGATCGAGCTTGCAGCCGAACGGCTGGCCGAAAAGGTGTTCAAGCTTACAGTGCGCATTTCAAATATCTCGCGAATCGAGGCTCTTGGCCCAGTCAGCCGCGAAGAAGCACTGGCGCGATCTCTCGTTTCGGCTCACACCATACTCGAAGCGCGCGACGGGACCTTCGTTTCCCTCATCGATCCTCCGGATCGGTGCCGCGAGTTTGCCGAGGACTGCCAAAACGTGGGGACGTGGCCGGTCCTTGTGGGGGAGGAAGGCCAGCGGGACACCATGCTTTCTTCGCCGATTATTTTGTACGACTATCCGCAAATTGCTCCGGAAAGTCCTGGCGATTTGTTCGATGGCGCGGAGATCGATGAGATATTGTCTCTGCGTATCATGACCATGACCGAGGAAGAAAAACAGGAAATGCGGGAGTCCGACGATCGAGCGCGGCGGATTCTCGAACGCACCGAGACGTTGCCGGAAGAGCAATTGATGAAGCTTCACGGAGCATTGCGCGGACTACGCACCATCAGGGGCGGGACACCGTGAACGAATGGGAATGGCAGCTCTTGGAGGAGAAGACTCCGGTGGAGTCGATTGAGATTCAGGGCGTTCACGTCCGGCGAGGCGATCGTGTGAGGCTGCGCCCGCGCGCTGGCGGCGACGTTTTCGACCTCGCGCTTGACGGGAAAATCGCAGCCGTCGAATCCATCGAGCAAGACTATGAAGGCAAGCTGCACGTTTGTGTCGTGATTGAAGACGACCCCGGCAGGGATATCGGCTTGATGCGCCAACCCGGCCATCGTTTTTTTTTCGCGCCGGGCGAAGTGGAACTCGTCGCCGGGAGCGAAGATACCCGCACCGCAGAAGCAAAAAGGATCCTCATCGCGGGAATTGGCAACATTTTCCTTGGCGACGACGGCTTCGGCGTGGAAGTTGCGAACCGGCTGGCAAACCAGTCGTTTCCGTCAGGCGTTCGAGTGGCGGACTTTGGAATTCGGGGCTTCGACCTCGCCTACGCGTTGATGGAAGGGTACCAGTCAACCATTCTCGTGGATGCCTGTTCGGGCGAAGGTCAGCCGGGCACTCTCTTTGTCGTCGAGCCGGACTTGAAGGAGTTAAAGTCCGGTGGAACGCAACCAGGTATTGAGCCCCATGCAATGAATCCAGTTGACGTTCTTCACATGGCGGCCCGCATGGGTGGACACTTGAAGCGGGTCCTGGTGCTTGGCTGCGTGCCGGAGACTCTCGGGCCGGAGGAAGGTCAGATGGGCCTGAGCGGCCCCGTGGCGGCCGCGGTCGATGAAGCGGTAAAGCTCATCGCTTCACTCGTAACGCGAATTCTTGCGGGAGAATGGCCTGCAAAGAAATGAAACGGATTTCCATCGGGCAAAGGAGAATACCATGGCGGTCGAAATAATGAATCGGACGGAAGATGCAAACGGAACCGACAAAGAAACACTCTACATGCTTGGCGGTGTGGCGCTGGTAATCTTTGGCGCCGGCCTGGTGCTTTCTAATCCCACTGTGCGTCGTTATCTCGGGCAGGTCGGAGTCGGCAATCTTGCGACGGCGGCCCTGCCGGATCTCGAAAGATATTTCCGGCTTCGTTCCATGTAGCTGCTCTATAGTCGCAGCGCCAAAGTGCTCCTTTGAGGTGTCGCTGAATTTAACGTAACGATTCAGCGGAGAATGGAGCGCGGGTATGGGACCAGGAAGGCCGGGCTCATTTCGCGATCGATGTAAGGGCTAGTCTCTTTACAGTTCAAGTTTGCGTCCGAGATGGTAGCGGTGGTGGTGCACAGTCCAAAATTCGCGATCCGGGATTTCGCCGGAGACATGGAGTTCGTTCCCGGCATCAGCAAAGTGCTTCGGTTCATTTGACGATTAACGAGGGGGCGCTCGAAATCAAGAACGGAGAAAAGATGTATCGAGTAAACGTCGCCGGTGATTTGACGCTTGATGGAGTCACGCGAGGCGTGAGCCCGGATGCTCAGGTCGTTGCCGGAGAAGACACACAGAGGGCGCAGCGCTCCTCCTCACTCCTGCAATCCGAGTATCGATTGAAGTTTGCTTCCGTCGCCGGGGGCACCCTGAAGCTGAATGACGAATTGAAGCGCGGTTATTTCATCCTTGGCCGTCGGCAAGATTGAGAAGCAAGGGTTTGGTGTATGCAGACAGGAACACAAAAAGGACTTGCGACAGTGAGATTTGTGATCGATCCAACTGCAAGCCGGTTTACTGTGCAAGCCTTTGCGACCGGGTTTCTTTCGGCGTTTGGGCATAGCCCCAAGATCGGGATTCGCGACTACGAAGGCGAGATCCATTTTGTCCCGGAGACCTATCAAAAAGCGTTCGTACGGATGACCGTGCGAACCGGCGCGATGGACGTTCTCGATGAAATGAAGAGCGACGATCGCAAGAAACTCGAACAGGCGATGTATCGCGAAGTCTTGGAGGTAGACCGCTTCGCGGAAACAGCATATGAAAGCAAACAAATAACGGTTCAGAAGTTGGGCGCCGACCTGCTTCTTGCGTATGTTACCGGTGAACTCTCGTTTCACGGCGTTACGCAAACCCATTCCTTGGGGGCCCGCGTGACGGCTATGGGAACCATGCTGCGTATCTCCGGTGACTTCTCGCTGCGCCAATCGGACTACGGGATCAAACCGCTGTCGTTCGCCGGGGGTACAGTGCGACTGAAGGATGAGGTCAAATTCAATTTTGAACTCGTAGCCCGGATGCAGGACGAAGTGGGTGCGAGCGCATAGCAGCAACAGGACTTTGGCAAAGGGAGTTGTACCGTGTGCTTAGCGATACCGGGAAAAATTGTGGAGATGGATCCGCAAAACACGCATCTCGCAGTTGTTGACGTGGTTGGTGTGCGCCGCAAGGTGGATCTCGGGCTGTTGCAGGATGATCCCCCTGTTGCGGGAGATTGGGTACTGATCCACGTAGGCTTCGCGATGAGCAAGATTAGCGAAGCAGAGGCCGTCGATCAAATGCAAACGCTCACGATGCTTGGCGAGGCCGAGTCCGCCATGCAGGAAGTCCGTGGCTATGGCTTGGAGAACGACGGGCCAGCTGAGTCGGCTCAAAGGTGGAAGCAATGAAGTTCGTGGATGAGTTTCGGGCGCCTGAACTTATCACCAAGGCAAGCGAGGAGATCCGGAGGCTCGCCGATCCGAATAAGCACTTCCGGATTATGGAAGTGTGCGGTGGACACACACACGCGATTTATCGTTTCGGCCTCAAGGACTTACTCCCTTCAAATGTCGAATTGATTCATGGGCCTGGCTGCCCGGTTTGTGTTCTCCCCATGGGACGGATCGACGATGGTTTGTCGCTTGCGGCGCAATCGGATTTCATCTTTGCCGCCTTTGGCGACATGATGCGGGTTCCAGGAACTCACGGAAGCCCGCTCGAGTACAAAGCGCGCGGCATGGACGTTCGAATTGTCTACTCCCCCGCGGATGCCCTCAAACTGGCCCGCGGTAATCCTGAAAAGCACGTCATGTTTTTCGCCATCGGGTTTGAAACCACAGCGCCCTCCACCGCGCTCACGCTCATGCGTGCGAAAGCCGAGGGGCTACGCAACTTGTCCGTATTCTGCAATCACGTCACCATCATTCCCGCCATCCGGGCCATCCTGGATTCACCCGATATGCGCCTCGATGGGTTTGTTGGTCCCGGGCACGTTTCCACGGTCATCGGTTGTCGCCCTTACGACTGGATTGCCAAGGACGAAGGCAAGCCGGTCGTTGTGTCCGGCTTCGAGCCCCTCGACATTCTGCAATCCATCGTGATGCTTCTACGCCAGCTTCGGAAGGGTGAGGCGAAAGTCGAGAACCAGTACAAGCGTGTTGTTCCCTGGGAAGGAAATCGCGCGGCACTCCGCGCCATGGCGGAAGTTTTTGAACTCCGACCCTACTTCGAGTGGCGCGGGCTGGGATTCATCTCGCAATCCGCTCTGAAGATTCGCGCGAGCTACGCGGAATGGGACTCGGAACAGCGCTTCTCTGTTCCGGGAGTACGGGTAACCGACCCCAAGGCCGCCCAATGCGGCGAGGTGTTGAAGGGCGTGCTCAAGCCGGCGCAGTGCAAACTCTTCGGGCGCGAGTGCACCCCAGAGCAGCCCGTCGGCGCCCTGATGGTCTCGACCGAAGGGTCTTGCGCGGCCTACTACAACTACGAGCACCGCAAAACTGTTACTATCGCTAACGCCGCGTCGATTTGAGCGAATGAGGCTTCCATGGCCACCCCGGTTTCCAAGGTCAGGTTCCGCGAACCGCAGATCGAAATGGCGCACGGTGCTGGCGGCAAGGCCAGCCGCAGGCTAGTCGAAGGATTGTTCGCACCTCTTCTTTACGGTTCTTCCCCGGGTCCCTTGGGCGATGCCGCACACATTCAGATAAACGGAACACGAATCGCCATGACCACCGACAGTTTTGTGGTCAAGCCGGTGCGTTTTCCCGGAGGCTCCATAGGCGAGCTGGCCATCAACGGCACCGTAAATGACCTTGCCGTATCCGGCGCAAAGGCCGAAGCAATCGTCGTCACCTTCATCCTGGAAGCTGGACTGCCTACGGATGTCCTCGAGGCTGAGGTTCGCGCAATGGGTCGCGCTGCGGACAAGGCGGGTGTAATCATCGCGGGCGGCGACACGAAGGTCGTGGACCACGGCCAGGCTGATCAGATGTACATCACCACGACGGGAATCGGACGCTTGCTATCCGGAGTCGAAATTTCACCGAAGTCCGTGCAGCCGGGCGACAAAGTTCTTCTCTCTGGCCCTATTGGCGATCACGGCATCACGATTTTGCTCGCCCGTGGCGATCTCGACCTGGAAGCTGAGCTGCTTTCGGACACGCGATCCGTTTTTCCGCTGGTCCAGGCGCTGGCGCTTGAAGCTGGCGCAGGCGTACGCTGGATGCGTGATCCGACGCGTGGTGGCGTCGCCACTTCCCTCAACGAGTTGGCGAGGGACTGTGGCCAAGGTATCGTCCTTTTCGAAGAACAGATTCAGGTTCGCGACTCCGTGCGCGGCGCTTGCGAACTCCTCGGACTCGATCCACTTCACATCGCGAACGAAGGACAATTTCTCGCTGTGGTTTCTTCCGGACAGGCAGAGTCCGCGCTGCGTGCTCTGCGAGCGACGCCTGGCGGCGAAGAAGCGGCAATCATCGGCGAAGTTCGCGGACAACCCGCAAGCGCCGTTTTAGTGACGACCCTTTATCACGGAAGCCGCTTGGTGGATATGCTTGTCGGTGATCCTCTGCCCCGGATTTGTTAGGAAGCAAAATGCCCACGAGTCTCGGACTGACGGCACAAATCGAGCATGGATTGCTGGCGCGCAATCAGGTGCTCGAGTCATTTTTTGATGTTGAATCCCGCCGGTTGGCGGAAGCTTGTCGCGAAATGTCCGAACGATTTCTTCGCGGCGGCAGGCTGCTGGCCTTTGGCCGCGGGTCGTACGCCACTGACGCGCAACACGTCTCTGTGGAATTTGTGCACCCGGTCATCGTTGGCAAACGCGCGCTACCGGCTCTCGACCTTTCCCTCGCTTTCGAACCGTGGCTGAAAACGCTCGCTCGAGCCGACGACATCGTCATGGGTTTCGGCCCACCCGAGGGTGATCCCGAGGTCTGGGCTTCCCTTGATGCGGCGCGCCAGCGTCACGCGATGACATTTGCTTTGCCCGGAGTCGCAGGCTCGTATTTCTGCAGTCCTGGAATCCAGGACCCATTCATCCATCAGGAGTTGATCGAGATCCTGTATCACACGCTTTGGGAGACGGTGCACGTCTTCTTCGAACACCGCGAATTGGGTCACGACGTTGGCGAAGCCGGGTTTCTCTATCCATTTCTCGGCAAAGAGAAGCAGGAAACAATTGATATTGTCGCGGAAGTTGCTGATTCGATCCGCATGAAGGTTCGCGATGACGCGCTTTTGCGCGCCCAGGTTGCGAGGGAAGAGTCCGAAAAGATCGGCAATGCCGCCATCGCGATTCGGGGATGCATCGACCGTGGCGGCAAGCTCATTCTTTTTGGCAACGGTGGGTCGGCTACGGATGCAAACGACTTTGCCATCGATTGCGTTATGCCGCCTTGTGGATACCGTGCTATTCCTGCTGTTTCACTCTCCATGGAGCCCGCGAACCTGTCCGCGATCGCCAACGACGTCGGCACCGAATTGATTTTCCAGCGCCAGTTGATCGCGCAGGCCCGGCCTGGTGATATCGCCGTCGGAATCTCCACGAGTGGCGGCTCGAAAAATATCGTCATGGCTCTCGAAGAAGCGCGAAAAAGGAATCTGTTGACGGTTGCTTTGCTAGGTTATGACGGAGGCGAAGTCCTGCGCCGCGGCCTTGTAGACTTTCCCCTGATTGTCCGCTCGGACTACATTCCGCGCATCCAGGAAGTCCAAGCGTCGATTTACCACCTTCTTCGCCTAGCGCTGGGAGGATTCGGCGATGCGTAACCTGGAGCTCTACGGAACGCGAAGCTGTCCCTACACCAGCGAGATGCGCGAATGGCTCGAGTGGAAAGGAACCGAGTTCACGGAGTACGACGTCGAGACCGACAGCCAAGCGCGTGAGCGCTTGCACTTGCTTGCTCAAGCGCCCATCACCATCCCACTGCTTGTCGAGGACGGCAAGGTGATTCAAGTTGGGTGGCAGGGCAGGGGCTGCGTGGTTAGCTCAAAATAAAACCATGGTGAAGGCCTATTCCATCCAGGTGCGGGGGGTCGTGCAGGGCGTCGGCTTTCGTCCCTTTGCCTACCGGCTAGCGTATGCGAACGGTTTGAAAGGCTGGGTCTCAAATGCGGAAGAAGGAGTGGAAATTCACCTCGAAGGAGATGAAAGGCTTCTCCAACTGTTTCTCAAGGAGATGAAAGCTTATCCGCCGCAGGCGGCCAGTATTTCGGAAATCAATGTTGAGCCCGCGGAAGTGACTGGCTTCCCGGAATTCACGATCCGGGAAAGCACACGCGAACTGCGGCCGAGTGTTCGTATTTCGCCCGATTTGCCGGTCTGCGAGCAGTGCTTGGAGGAACTTTTCGACCCCCAAGATCGCCGTTATCATTATCCGTACATTAATTGCACGAACTGCGGCCCCCGCTACAGCGTGATTCGACGTTTGCCCTACGACCGCCCCAACACGACGATGGCCGAGTGGCCTCTGGATGAGTCCTGCGCCGCGGAGTACGGTGCTCCGGCGGACCGGCGCTTTCATGCGCAACCCGTCGCGTGCTCCTTGTGTGGACCACACTATCTTTTTCAAGCCGGCGATAGTGTTATCCGCGGTGACGAACAGGCGATTCAAGACGCGGCCTATGGCCTCCAATTGGGCCGAATTCTGGCAGTGAAAGGGCTCGGCGGCTATCATCTCGCCTGCGACGCGAAAAATGTGGAAGCAGTTTGCGCATTGCGCACCAGAAAATATCGCAAGGAAAAGCCGTTCGCCCTGATGGCGAAGAATTTGGACGTTGCGCGCAGCCTGGTTTATCTGACACCCGAGGCCGAAGCATTGATCAACTCCGTCGGGCGGCCCATCGTGCTCGCACCGGCGAAAATGGATTTGCCGGGAGTCGCTCCCGAAAATGACGAACTCGGCGTGATGTTGCCATACACACCATTGCACCACCTGTTGTTTGCCGCCGGCGCTCCTGAAGTTCTGGTGATGACCAGTGCAAACCGCTCGAGCGAACCAATCGCCTACCAGGACGAAGATGCGCTGCGGCAACTCAACGGCATCGCCGACGGTTTTCTAATCGGCCAGCGCTCCATCGCCCGCCGCGTTGACGATTCGGTTGCACGCGCCGGTGTTTTCGGCCTTGCAATTCTTCGCCGCGCGCGCGGCTACGCTCCCAGCGCTGCGGCTACGTTCCCAAGCAGCCGCCCCATCCTGGCTCTGGGCGCCGATCTCAAGAACACCATTACTCTCGTAGTCGATGGCCAAGCCTTCGTCAGCCAGCACATCGGTGACCTCGATCATTACGAATCGTTTTGCGCCTTCCGGGAAACCATCCAGGACCTGCTTGCGATGTACGAAATTGATTCTAGCGATTTGTTGCTCGTTCACGACGCCCACCCCCAATATGTCTCGACGATCCATGCCGCCGGGCTGGCCGCTTCGGAACGGTGCGCCGTGCAGCATCATCGCGCGCACATTGCTTCCGTACTCGCAGAACGCGGCGCGTGGGACAAGCGCGTCATCGGCGTCAGTTTTGACGGCACTGGCTACGGGGATGACGCTGCGGTCTGGGGTGGCGAGATTTTTGCCGGCAGTATACGAGAAGGCTTCGAGCGCGTCGCACATCTGCGCGTTGCCGGCTTACCTGGCGGCGATGCAGCCGCTTCCTATCCGATTCAGGCCGCCGCCGGCTTCCTCGCGCAGCTGAATGAACTGCCAGACTTGACCGCTTCACCATTCTTATTTCCTAAGCGCTATTTGGATGCATTGCAGCTCGTCCACGCAAAGGTTCGCTCTTTCAGTACCACTTCCATAGGACGGCTATTTGATGCAGCGGCTGCCCTGCTTGGCTTCGTTCGCGACGTTACCTTCGAGGGGCAGGCCGCAATGTGGCTTGAGCGGCTTGCCGGCCATTCATCCACGGACGACGCATATCCTTTCCCATTTAGCGATGATGAAATGGATTTTCGCCCATTGTTACGTAGCATAATCAACGACAGGCTCCGCGGCCGAAGCACACCTGAAATTGCACGCATGTTCCAGCGCGGACTGGCGAAGGGTCTCTGCGACGCTGCGGCAACTCTATGCGGTAAGCACGAGGTCGATACGGTGGTGCTTTCCGGTGGTGTTTTTCAGAATGAGCTGCTTTTGCGCGACAGCAAGAGTCCCTTGGAAGCGCAGGGTTTTCAGATTTGGACAAATCACCTTGTTCCGCCAAACGATGGCGGAATCAGCCTGGGACAAGCCGCGCTGGCCGCACTGACAAATCACAGATCAGGCGCTTCTTTCGAAAAAACGGAATCCGCATGGACGCCGCAGGTGAGGTGAGAATGTCTTTTACCGGAGTGGCCCTAATTGCTGTCGAACTCGAGGTCAGCCTGGCAAATGCATGAACTCTCTATCGCCATGAGCATCATCGACCTCGCCCGCGAGGAAGCAGAATCGCGCGGCGCGCCGGGTGTCGACGTGGTTCATCTCAAGCTCGGACCGCTTTCTGGCGTCGTAAAAGAGGCCTTACTCTTCTCTTATGAGATCGCTTGCCAGCTGACACCGCTCGAGGGGTCAACGTTGCTCATCGAAGAAGCTCCGATCATCGTGAATTGTCCCACCTGTCAGGAACCCCGCCACGTCCAGTCGGTTCAGTCGCTTTGTTGTGCGGAGTGCGGAACGCCAACTCCCGAAATTCTACAGGGTCGCGAACTCGTGGTAACTGCTCTGGAGCTGCGACAATGATTCAGGAACCCCGCCTCGTCGAAGTTCGAAAAAACGTCCTCAAACGAAACGACGTCCTCGCTCGCGCGCTGCGCGAGCGTTTCCGCGAGGCCGGCGTGCTGGCCGTCAGTCTCGTTTCCAGTCCGGGTTCGGGTAAAACAGCTTTTCTCGAGAAAACTCTCACCCTTCTTCATTCCCGCTATAGGGTCGCGGCGCTCGTCGGTGACCTCGCCACGGAAAATGACGCGGCCCGCTTGGCTCGCAGCCAAGCTCCCGTGAAGCAAATCATCACCGGTACGGTTTGCCATCTTGAGGCGACCATGGTCCAGAATGCGCTCGAGGGATGGGACCTGCGCAGTTTGGATTTCCTGTTCATCGAAAACGTCGGGAACCTTGTGTGTCCTTCTTCCTACGATCTCGGTGAAGACTTGCGTTTGGTGCTGCTCTCGGTAACGGAAGGCGAAGACAAACCCCTCAAGTATCCGACGATATTCAACAGCGCGGACGTTGCCGTCATTACAAAATCGGATCTTGCCACTGCCGTGGAATTTGACGAAGCGGCGGCCAGACGAAACATCCTGGCAGTGCGGCCTGCCATGCAAGTTTTCAAACTGTCAGCCAAAACGGGAGATGGAATGACCGAATATTTGGAGTTTCTTGAATCCCGCCGAATCCGCTCCCGCGCTGTCGCCGAAATCGGAAAGTAAATCATCACTCCATTATTGCGCACCGCAGAAAGTACACTGTTGCAGCGCGGGCAAGAAAGCTTTCAGCGTTCATTCCCAGCCAATCGAGGGCCAACATCGCCGGAAAGCGCGGTCCGAAGCGAGCCACGGTTTTGGTATTTGTTTCCCAACTGGTTTGCTATCCTACGGCGCGTGAAACGGCCTTTCTTAATTGACACCGACACAGCTTCCGACGACGCCGTCGCGCTGATCATGGCGCTGCGCCATCCGCAGATTGACGTTACGGCGATTACCACCGTGGCGGGCAATGTGCCCGTCGAGCAAGCCACGAGAAACGCCCTCTATACGGCGGAGCTTTGCGGATCGAGCGTTCCCATTTATTCCGGCGCGGACAAGCCGCTGAAACGCGAGCATCGCGGAGCGGAGTGGTTCCACGGCAACGACGGCCTTAGCGATCGAGGCTACCTGCCGCCACGCCGCAGTCCGGAACGAGAATCGGCGGTCGACGCCATCATCCGGACCATTGAGTCGCACCCCGGCCTCGTCCTGATCACACTCGGGCCGCTGACCAACATCGCGTTGGCCCTGCAAAAAGCACCGGACATTTCCGCGAAAGTCAGCCGCTGTGTGATTATGGGAGGCGCGCCCTGCTGCGAAGGCAACGTCACGCCCGCGGCCGAGTACAACATCTGGTGTGACCCCGAAGCGGCGCGCATCGTGATGCGAAGCGGCCTGCCAATCGAACCCGTCGGCTGGCATCTCTCCCGCTATGACGCGGTGCTCAATACAGTGGACATTCGACATGTTCTCAGCTTTGACAATCCCGTCGCCAAATTCGCTATTGAGTGTAACAGCCGCGGCCAACAAGCCTACTTCGTACAAACCGGCGAACATGGCATCTGTTTGCCCGACCCGGTTGCCATGGCCGTGGCGCTCGATCCATCAATTGTCACCGCGCAATCGGAACACTTCCTGGACGTGGAGACCGAGAGCGAACTAACCCGCGGCATGACCGTCGTGGATCGTCTTAATGTCGCCGCCGATGAACGTAACCAAAACGTTTGGGCTGAAGCCCTGGTCGACGGGCATAAAGCGAGGATCATCTGGAGCATTGACAACACTCGCTGGAAACGAGCCCTCTACGCCGCTCTTCAATAGGTCTTTTGGTCCAGCCTATTCTTAATAAAGTGGTTGTCAGCCGCCTGAGAAAATGGCATCGTCTCTTTCCAGAGGAAGGGCTAGATTCCCACAGCCTGCGGAGACACACCCAAGGTGGGTGCCAATAAACCACAAAAGAGCATCAAGAGGCAGGAACCGCACCAAAACGCGGAACTGCTACTGCGGTTGTCTCTCGAGAGCAACCCGGAGTCCCTCTGCCTGGTGCGCGCCACTTTGCAGCGAGCCGCGGAGGTCGCTCATTTCCAGGAATCGGATTCCCGCGCCATTGTCCGTTCGGTGGATGAAGCGCTGGCCAATGTGATCCGCCACGCTTACAAGGGGCAGGGAGGTTTGCCCATTGAACTAACCTGCCGGCGTCTGCTCTGTGGTCCGGAGCAGAAAGCCACCCGCGGTCTGGAGATCGTTCTTTCCGACTCAGGCGTTGCGATCGATCCGAGGAAGCTTCGCGGCAGGCCGTTGGATCAGATTCGCCCGGGCGGTTTGGGGCTTCATTTTATGAAACAAAGTATGGACGTGGTGGAATTTCGCCGGAAGAATGGCAAGAATCTGCTGCGTATGGTCAAATATCTGGCGCCTTGCAAGCCGGAAGAAGTGTCCAAAGGAGAGTAGACCGTGCAGATTGCTGCCCGACATTCTGGAGGTGGGGTTATCTTCGATATCTCAGGCGATATCGATTTGGCGAACTCACCGGCGATGCGCAAGACGCTCTTAGGAGAGATCAAGGATAAGCGTACCCTCAAGGTTTTCCTCAATCTCAAGAACGTACGCTATATAGACAGCTCTGGAATTGCTTCGCTCGTCGAAGGATTGAAAGCTTCCCGCGACAACGGCGCGCGCATGATCCTCTACAGTTTGAGTCCCTCGGTGAGGGAAGTGCTAGAGCTTTCTCGCTTGCAGAAGATTTTTGAGATCTACGATAGCGAAGAACAAGCTCTGACTTCCTGAGGGCTTCAAATTTCCGCAACCAGGTCGGCGGCCCATTGGAGATTACTCGAAAAGTCGGAGCTTCCGTTCTTGAAAGCCTTGCCTATGTGGGCTCTCTGGCCACCTTGTCAGCCCGGGCAGGCTACTTCACGTTCATTGCACCATTCAAAGGCAAGCCCGCCCGCTTCCAGAAAGCCATTTCGCAAGCAATGGAGGCCGGCGTCCGTGCCCTGCCGATCCTCTCTCTGATCACCTTTTTTATCGGCCTCATCCTCGCCTTGCAAGCTGCGTATGAACTGCGCCGCTTTGGAGCGATGAGCTTCGTTGCCAGCGCCGTTGCTCTCTCGATGACGCGCGAACTGGGCCCGCTTATCACTGCGGTCATCGTCATTGGCCGTTCGGGCTCCGCGTTCGCCGCTGAAATTGGTACCATGAAGGTCACGGAAGAAATCGACGCCCTGGAAACCATGGCCATCGACCCCGTCGGGTTTCTGGTTGCCCCCAAATTTGTGGCCATGATCGTCATGTTGCCTTGCCTGACAATTTGGGCCAATTTTATGGGCATCCTCGGGGGATCGCTTTTCGGCGTGCTAAAAGCGGATTTTACGTTCGAGCGGTACGTCACCGCCTCTCTCGACGCCCTGTTTTTGCGAGACGTTGTTACCGGACTGATCAAGAGCTTCATGTTCGGTATCACCATTACTGCGGTCGGCTGCCAGGAAGGATTCAACACCGGGGGTGGCGCCGAGCAAGTCGGCCGTTCGACGACGAAGGCCGTCGTCGTGTCGATTTTCCTTGTGATTTTGGTGGATCTCATCTTTACGATGCTGTTTTTCGTTTTGGCGGACTAGGAGCCATGGCTGAAAAAAGACCAATCCCCGCTGTTAGCGATGAGTTATCCGGTCCGATGATCTCCATTCGAGACCTTCGGGTGAGCTACGATGGCGGTCGCGAAATCCTGCACGGTATCAGCTTCGATGTGCAGCGTGGAGAAACCCTGGTCATTCTCGGCGGCTCGGGCTCTGGAAAAAGCACGTTGCTTCGCACGCTTGTGGGCCTCCAGAAGGCGACTTCCGGCGAGGTCTGGATTCGCGGCAAGAATTTTGCCACTATTTCCGACGCCGAACGGGACGAAATTCGTACGCGCTTGGGGATGTCTTTCCAGGGTGGCGCTTTGTTTGGGTCGATGACTGTCGGCGAAAACGTGGCGTTGCCGTTGGTCGAACATACGAAGCTGGAACCGTCGACTGTCGAGATTATGGTGCGTTTAAAGTTGGATCAGGTGGGACTATCCGGATTCGAGGATTTTCTTCCCTCGCAATTGAGCGGAGGAATGAAAAAGCGGGCTGCCGTTGCCCGCGCTCTTGCCATGGATCCGGAAATTCTGTTTTTCGACGAGCCTTCCGCAGGCCTGGACCCTATCATCGCGGCCGGCATCGACCAGTTGATTCTGGAGTTGAAAAAGGCCTTCCGCATGACCATCATCGTCGTCACTCATGAACTTGCGAGCGCCTATCTCATCGCGGACCGCATGGTGTTGATCAACAAAGGCGATTTGGTGGCCATGGGCACGGTTCAGGAAATGCAGGGCAGCAAACATCCCAAGGTTCGGCAATTTCTTGACCGTGTTCCGGAGCCCGCTGTAGCTCAGGAACTGGATTATCTGCAAATGCTGACGGAACCATCGTCCAAACAGGGTGAAGGGCGTCAGGGGAAGAGCAGGTAAAGATGGAATCAAGGCGTGAGCAGGTATTCGTCGGACTCTTCGTCGTGATCGCCACGGTGCTGCTGATCGTAACCGTGTTCGCCCTGACGGGTGTGTTCGCCACATCTACCAGAACGTTCCATGCCAAATTTCGCAACGCTGCGGGGTTGGAGTCCGGAACGACTGTCCGATTCGAAGGGGGCCCAAAAATCGGCCGCGTGGAAAAACTCAAAATTGACCCGACGGATCCATCCCTGATGGACATGGAATTCAGCGTCAGAGACGACATTCCCGTCAAGACCGACAGCCGCGTTTCCATATTGAGTTTCAGTCCCCTGGGCGACAACCATCTGGAAGTAAGGGCAGGATCCCAAAGCGCTCCGCGAGCCCCCAACGGCGCCCTGCTACCGTCCGATCCGTACGTAGGATTCAACGACCTCACGGCCGAAATCAATAACCTTGCGCCGCAGGCCCAGGAGCTTTTAGCGAATCTGAATGATCGTATTACCCAGCTTAAGGTTACCGTCGATCGTGTGAACGATCTCCTCAACGATAAGAACCGCAAAAATGCTTCCGCTACCCTCGAGGATCTCCACGGCATGCTCGCGGAGAATCGGCCGCAGATCAAAAGCACCATTAACAACGTGAATGCCGCCGCGCAGAAGATCAGCCCGCTCCTGGATCAGATCCAGAAAACCATTAATCAGGCGAACGTGACTTTGAAGAAGGTCGATGGCATGGTTGAAGAGAACAAGGAGGATGTCCGCGCTTCGGTTATCAGCCTCCGGCAGACACTCAATAACGTGTCAGTGCTCACCGCGCAGATTCAAACACTGCTGGACAACAATGACTACAACATCGAAGAGCTTTTGAATAACCTCCGCATCGTTTCGGAGAACCTGAAAGAGTTCACCGACACGATCAAGACGCGGCCTTCGACTCTCGTAAATCCCGCGGCTCCGAGAGACCGCCGGCCTGGAGACAAGCCATGAAAACGGCTCCACTTCATATTTTGAGAATGAGAGATCTGTCGCACCCATCGGCTGGATTGGCAAGGCCCCTCTCCTGGTTTGCAGGTGTCGCTCTGTTGGTGCTCGGTCTGCCTGGCTGCGCGCCTCCGAAGCCAATCAAGTATTATCAGGTGACCTATCCAACCAAGGCCTACATTGCGGACGATGCCATCAACGCCTCGCTGTTGGTGCGTCCATTCGAAAGCTCCCACCTTTACCTAGACGACAAGATGGTCTACGGCTTTGATTCGCCCGAGATGGGCACCTACGAGTACCAGCGCTGGTCCGAGCCGCCGGTGGAAATTCTTCAAAACGCTTTGGTCCGTGGACTACGTTCCTCCGGCCGCTTCACGGCGGTTTACTCGATGCGAGCCGATCCGAATGGTCGATTCATCCTCGCGGGGCAGCTCTACGATTTCAAGGAAGTAGACGCCGCCAGCGTCGTGGCCCGCCTCAGCTACGAGGTTCGCCTGCGAGACCGCAAGACCGGCACAACCGTATGGGAACATTCCTACAGTTATGACGAACCCGCCACGGAAAAAAGCGTGCCGGCGTTTGTCGTAGCTATGGACAAGAACCTTCAGCGTAGCGTGCAGGAAGTGCAGGCCGGTCTTGAGGCATACTTCCGGGCGCACCCGGTACAGTAAGTGATCTCCGGCTAAACCGCTGCCTTCCGACCCTGGCAAGCTCACAGTTGCCTTACACTATCTCTATGACCTCGCCTGCGGCCGACAAGAAAGCAAACTCTCAGGAAACGGTGCAACCAGCATTTCCGTTTCTAGACCTGGGAGCACAATTCTCCTCGATTCGTGATGAAGTGATGGCCGCCGTTACCCGCGTGCTCGAGAGCCAGCAGTTCATTCTCGGTCCCGAGGTAATGCAACTTGAGCACGAAATCGCCGCGAAGCTCGGCGCTGAGCACGCTATCGGCTGCGCCTCGGGGACCGATGCTCTGATTCTTGCGTTGATGGCTGCGGAAATCGGGCCGGGTGACGAAGTCATCACCACACCTTTCAGCTTTGTGGCAACCGCAGGGGCCATTGCACAAGTCGGAGCCAGGCCCATCTTCGTCGATATCGAGCCAGACGCCTTCAATCTGGATCCCAACAAGCTGGAAGCCGCGATCACGCCGAACAGCTCGGCGATCATGCCCGTTCATCTCTTCGGACTTTCCGCAGACCTTGACCCCATCCTGGCAATCGCAAAATCGAGAAATTTGCTGGTCATCGAGGATGCCGCGCAGGCCATCGGCGCGCGCTATAACAGCCGGTTTGTCGGGACCATCGGCGATTTCGGCTGTTTCAGCTTCTTTCCTTCGAAGAATCTCGGCGCTGCCGGGGATGGCGGTTTAATCACCACGAACAACGCTGCCATGGCCGAGCGCCTGCGGATGATTCGCGTGCACGGCAGCAAACGCAAATATTTTCATGACCTACAGGGAATTAACAGCCGGCTCGACGCTTTACAGGCGGCCATTCTCCGCGTGAAGCTATGCCACCTCGACAGATGGGCTGAAGGCCGAGCAGCCCGCTCGCAGCGCTACCGCCGGCTCTTCGATGAAAAACGTCTGACTCGCTTCGTGCACTGTCCGCCTCCGCCGCCTGCTGGTTTTCACCATGTCTACAATCAATTCACAATTCGAGTCGAACGGCGGGACGAATTGAAACAGCATCTGGACAAAGCGGGAGTACCGACCGAGATTTACTATCCCCTTTGCCTTCACCTGCAGAAGGCATTCTCCTCGCTGGCATATCAATCGGGTGATTTTCCTGTCGCGGAGAAAGCGAGCCAGGAAGTCCTCTCCCTCCCCGTTTTTCCAGAGCTCACGGATGCGCAGCAGGATGCCGTGGTGAAAGGGGTTGAGGACTTCTACGTTCAGCAATAGGTGAACGCGAGGGAGACGTTCCCTCGCTTGTCAGTACATGTCGCTTGGATCAATTTTTTTGCCGGAGAGGCCCAACTGTAGCACTTCGATATTTTCCGGCCGGTCAAAGACCTTTCCTGGCAACCAGTGCTTGACCAAGATACGAAATCCTCCAAAGGCGATTCCCGTGATCGTGGCTACTACCAGAAACAAGCTCGTGAACATGAAAATCTTGTAGAGCACTTGAACCAGCGGCGGATCGGTCGCCGATTGGTGCGGCTCGTTCCAAGTCACTTGGGTCTCGTAATCCACCGCGTCGCGGATGGCTTGTGCGTGCATTGCGGAGGTGGAATTGAAGACGAGCGAAAGCAACGAAGCCTTTCGCTCCACGGTCACGCCGGCCTGTTTCACGGCGGCGGGAAGAGCCTCTTCCAGGTGGTGTCGCCGATTCTCCGCTACCTGTGGCGTGGGGTATTCGAGCAACAGCAGAACCCCTCCTCCGTGGGCGCCTTGGTATCGCGCAAGGATCGCTTCGGCGCCGTCTTGGAACCCAACTTCCTGGGACAAATCCTTATAGGCTTCCTGGTTCAATGAGCTCATCGCCGCTCGAAAAGCATCCGGTCCCAGCGCATATTTTTCGGACCCAAAGATCCGCCACTCCTTCGGCAAGTACGTCTTCAGCGGCGGTAGTGGAGTCCCGTCGGCTTTGGCTTTCAGCGCGGTTGTCAGGTCGTTCAAGCTTTCGGGCTTCGCGGTCGCCGAGAGTGTCGCTTGCACCACAAAATTGCCGATCAGGATGCGCCCGTCATACTGGCTCAGTGCGGAATCCTTTCCCACTCCCATGCTCCGCATGCCGGGCACCAGCAAAAATGTATAAAACTCGTAAGCGCTGCTGGGATCCTTCAGCCGGAAAAGCCGTAAGGTAATTTCATCCTGGCCGCTGCGATAGCTGCGCTGCTCGATGGCGTTCAGCCCCGCCTCTTTCAGCACGGGTTCCGCATCCGTTCCTTGGGCCCAATTCGTTCCCAAATCTTTCGTCGCGATCGTTTTTGCGGGCCCTTCGGCTTCCCATGGGCCGAAGCGGTCAGGCAGAATGGCGGTTTGCGCCGCGGCAATGGCGCACAGGCACGCGGCCAACATAAATACAACAATCAGCTTTCGCATGACAACCCATTCATTAGACGCTACCAGATTACTTCTGGTTCCTGGATTGTTCAACTGAGGCGACGACGGGAGTCCGGCCGGGCCGTGCGGCGCTGTTTACCGCCATGCTGTTTAGACTCTGCAGGTAGGATGACACGCCTTGAAATACGCCTTCGGCGATTTGCTGGCGGTGTTCGGGTTTCTTCAGTAGTTTTTCGTCGGCAGGATTACTCAGGAAGGAAATCTCCGTCAGGATCGACGGCATATCCGCGCCGATCAGAACCACGAACGGAGCTTTGCGCACGCCGCGGTTCCGCACGGGCTTAGCCGTTTTCTGGATTCGCTTTGAAAGCGAGTCTTGCACGTCCTCGGCGAATTCCTTGGACTCATCAATCTTTTCCGTCCGCGCGATCTTCGTCACGATATCTTGCAGATCGTGAATGCCTTCCTGCGACACGGCATTTTCTCGCGCGGCCACTTCCATCGCTTCAGCAGAGCCCTTCATATTCAGATAGTAGGTTTCCACGCCGCGAGCACCTTGGTCCGGGCTGGAATTCGCGTGGATTGAAACGAACAGGTCCGCCTTGGCATCGTTTGCAATGCGCGTGCGTTCCTCTAGGGGAATAAATGTGTCGTCGGAGCGCGTGAACACTACATCCGCGCCCGGTAGCTTCTGCTCGATAATTTTTCCGAGCCGCAGGGCCACGTCGAGGCAGAGATCCTTTTCCATCAGGCCCGTCGGGCCGATCGTGCCGGTATCGTGACCCCCGTGCCCGGCGTCAATTACGATCCGGCCGATTTTCAGCCCCAAGGCGCGCGTTAACGTGGATTGCCCGTCCCGCGTCAGGACCGGTGCGGACACGGCTTGTACCAGGTCCGGTTTGTTCTTTGAACTCGACGGCCTCGTTAGGGAAGTCTTGCTGGGCTCTGGCATCATTTTGGGGGCTGGGCTGGTGCTAACCGCATTGCTCTCCTGGACAGCGTCATTCATCTTTGCCTTCGGGGACACCGGTCCGCTCGTAGCCGGTTCTGTCAGGTCGGCTTCTTCGATTTGAGCCGTAGCGTCTGACGTCTCGCTCTTGCTGGTTCGAGCCGTTTCCGTTGCGTTTGTCTTGCTCCGATTCACGGAGGGATACAGCTCGATAATCAGGCGCGTCGGCTTCTTCGTCAGCGAAACCGTATAATCTCTTACGCTCGTCACGTCCAGCACAACACGAACTACGCCGGATCGGTATTGTGCCGCTCGTACTTTGGTTAACAAACCGCCGCTCACGTGAACATTCGCGTGCGCCACCGCCGGCGTAAGCCGCGCCGCATGCAAGTCAAAATAGATGCGATCGGGGTTAGCGATGCGGCCGGAAGAATACTGCAAGGAATCTTCTAGGTCGATAACCACTTCCGTGCTATCGGTAGTCACGTTGGTGCGAATCCTCTGTAATCGGGGATTCGCAACGGACCTGGGCGCCTCGCCGCCGCTCAATGTTTTGCGGGGATCGCCGGAAGCCGCCTCCGGGCGGGCAGGTGTTGGAGCGGTCGAACCAGTCTTTGCCGGCGCTTCGCCCGTTTCCGCACCTTTCATCAGCGCCAACTCCGCCAGCGCCTCTTGCACCTCGCGATTGTGCGACGATCGAGGGTACTTCTTCGCAAAATCCTGATATGTCTTGGTCGCTGTCGCCGGATCTCCAAGCAGATCCTTCTGCAAACTCGCCAGCCGGAGCATGGCGTCCTGGACGTGCTTGCTGGCCGGGTAATCATGAATCAGATAGGCGTAGGTATCGGCCGCGGTCTGGTAATAGTTCCGGCCGAAATGGTCCCCCATCTCCGTGTTGAGTTCGCCGACCGCGAACAGCGCCTCCGGCACTTCGATCGCGTGCGGCGTGATCATGTACACGCGCTGATAGCCCGCGACGACCTTCTTGTATTCGGCAAGGGTGCGCTGATCCGGCACCTTACTGTTGAGCAGCCCGCGCAACTCCTCGGCGCGCGCAAACTGCGAACTCGCTGCTTCTCGTCTTACGTTCGAATTTGTCTCATTCGTGGCAGCAGTGCAGGGAACCGACGCCGCTGCGAGCAAGCCAAAACACAGCGAAACAGCGGCGAACATCCCACAGAAAGTTTTTGCCCCCAAGTTCATCCGTGCCCCACTGCCCCAAAAACCGCGTAGCGCTTCTCAGTCGTTATTCGTGAATATGATTCTTCCGTTCGGGTCGACTACACGATGGATCGGATTGGTCCGCGTGTAAGCATTTTCAAGCCGTCCCGAACCCGGCCGGTAATACGCTTCCTGCACCCGCTGGACATAATTTCGAGTTTCCCGAAACGCGGGCACTCCGTGCGCGCGATCCACAGCACCTTCCCCTGCGTTGTAAGCCGCGAGAGCCAAGTCGAGGTTCCCGTTGTAGCGCTCCAACAAGGTCTTCAGATACTTAACCCCGGCGTCCACGTTTTGTTTTGGGCTGAACGCGTCGTTCACGCCAAACCGCTGCGCGGTTGTTGGAATTAGTTGCATCAATCCCAAAGCACCCTTTCGTGAAACCGCCGACGGATTCCAATTGGACTCCGTTTCAATCACCGCCCTCACCAGCGCGGGATCCACTCGGTGGCGTTCCGCTGCCTCGCGTACCAGTTTTTCCACCCCATCCCGATCAATGCTGACCGCTGGCCTGCCTTCACCCAAGAATGACGATTCTCGCGGCATGTAAATGGTTGCGCGTGGTTTAGCTGGCGCCAGCCTCACGGGAACCGGTTCGGCGTTCACAAACATCCGGCGCCCGGCTGCATCGGTCTCCGCGGCAATCTGCGCCACGGTTGACCGAGGAAGGGCAAGCAAGCCAGCCGAAATAAGAAGCAAGAGTCCCGCACGCCACACCATATGGTTTTGAGTTCGACAGATCCGCCTTGGGGAAGGCATGGGTTTGTACACTAAGTCCGCAGATGTGCGCTCCCTCGGCGAAGCATCCGGAGGGTTGGCACAATTTGAATCTCGAATCTGCGTCCCCGACAAGTAGTAGTGAATCCCATCACTTGCGGAAGCGCAGTTCCGGCGCTGTGGATAATTATAACAATGCTTCGATTAGAGACGGGACGCTTTGCAAGGCACTTTTTAGCGCTGATGTGTCTTTTCCGCCAGCCTCCGCCAAATCCGGCCGGCCCCCCCCCGATCCGCCCACTTGTTTGGCCAGTGCCTGTATCAGCTTGCCGGCATGGACTTTAGCGGTCAGGTCTTTGGTCACCCCGGCGATGAGCGCCACCTTTCCGTCCTCGGCCATGCCAAGAGCAACCACTCCGGAGCCCAGCTTCTGCCTGAGCGAATCCACCAATTGGCGTAGGCCCTCACGATCAACGCTGCCCACTTCGCCGGCCACGACTTTCACTCCCTTTACCGTTTGCGCTCGGCCGAACAAATCATCGAGCTGGTTCAAAGCCCTTTTGCGCTTCTCTTCGCTGAGTTCCTTTTCGAGTTGGCGCGCCATCTGCGCTAGCTTCTCGACCGACGCCAACAAGTTGTCCTCGCCAACGTTCAGCTGGCTGGCCAGCGCGCGCAGAATCTGGGCCTGATTTTGATAGTGTTCGAACGCACCGATGCCGGTCACCGCCTCGATGCGCCGCACTCCCGCGGCAACCGATTCTTCGCCCACGATCTTGAGCACGCCAATATCTCCGCCACGACTGACATGTGTTCCGCCGCACAACTCCTTCGAATAAAAGCCGCGGGGCGAATTCGGATCGGGAATCGTCACCACGCGAACGTCGCTCTCGGGATACTTGTCGCCAAAAAACGCCAGCGCTCCGGAATTCAGCGCTTCCTCCAGAGACATCACTCCGGTTTCGATCTGCGTATTCAGACGAATCTCTTCGTTCACTTGTTGTTCAATGTCGCGCAACTCTTCCTGGCCGACCGGAGCAAAATGCGAAAAGTCGAAACGCAGCCGTTCCGGCGCGTTCAGCGAACCGGCCTGTTTTACGTGCGTGCCAAGAATATTGCGCAGGGCCGCGTGAACCAGATGCGTCCCCGTGTGATTGCGCATGATCCGCGCGTGCCGCTCCGCATCTGCCACCACGGTCACGCGATCTCCCACGGTCAGCGTCTCTCGCGCTTTTACGCGGTGCGCCACTAATCCCGCAACGGGATAATACGCACCGGACACTTCAGCCAGTTGCACAACGCCAGAACCGTCGTAGAATCCGCCGGTGTCGGCCATCTGCCCGCCGGACTCCGCATAGATCGCGGTGCGGTCTAGCACGACTTCGCCGCTCTCCCCGGCTTTCAGTTCGCTGACGGACCCGCTCTTGGTGATGATCGAATCGATCCGGCAGTCCTTCGCCTGCGTCGCGGAATAAAAATCCGGCTCTGTCCGAAACGTCTCCGCCAGCTTCGAATACGCCGGGTTCGCCGCTTCCTTGTGCACGCCTTTCCAAGAAGCGCGGCCACGATCGCGCTGTTCTTGCATGGCGCGATCAAATCCGTCCCAGTCCACGCTAACCAAACGTGAATCGGCTGCAGTTTGAATTAGGTCCCTCCGAAGTCCAAATGTGTCGTACAACTTGAATGCCACCTCGCCCGGCAGAACAATATTACGAATCGGCATCCCGGGCCCTGTTTTCATGGATGCATAATAGAGACGTTGCAGGGCGCCAATTTCCTCATCCAACTTTCGGATTCCAACCTCCGTGGCGCGAAAATACCGTGAGGACTCCTTCTCCAAGACAGATTTAATCCGCTCCATGTTTTCTTTGAGCTCAGGATAGGCCTTTTCCATGACCTTGCTGACCGCCTCCGCCATGGCGGGCAGAACACGGACGTGTTCCCTACGCGGCGAGCCCATGTATACCATTGCTCGGCTGATGATTTTGCGAAGGACATAGCCTCTGCCCTCATTCGACGGGACGACCCCATCTGAGACCAAGAATGTGGACGCACGCGAGTGGTCGGCTATAATTCTTATAGCGACCGCTTCGTCACCGTCCGTCGGGTCCAAGCCCGTGAGGGTTGAAGCTTCAGACTTGAGCGACGTGAACAAATCGGTGTCGTAATTTGAGATCACGCCCTGAAGCACCGCTGCAACCCGCTCGAGCCCCATGCCCGTGTCTACACAAGGCTTCGGCAGCGGCGTTACCGAGCCACTCGCGTCGCGATTGAACTGCATGAACACCAAATTCCAAATTTCGACGTATCTGCCGCAGTCGCAGGGAAACTTGCAATCCGCGTGACCTTCCTCCGACGCTGCAGGCCCCATGTCATAGTGAATCTCACTGCACGGTCCGCAGGGCCCGGTATCGCCCATGGCCCAGAAATTGTCTTTCAACCCCGGAATCGCAGAAATGCGATCCGCAGCGACGTTCTGCTCCAGCCAGAACTTCTTCGCCTCTTCATCCACGCCCAGTTGCGTACCAGGCGCAACTTCCGCGCCCCCGAAAATCGTCACGTATAGCTTGTCCTTCGGAATCGCAAACCACTCGGGCGAAGTAAGCAGCTCCCACGCGTAAGCAATGGCTTCCTTCTTGAAGTAATCCCCAAACGAAAAATTCCCCAGCATCTCGAAAAACGTGTGATGCCTCTTCGTGAAGCCCACGTTTTCGAGGTCATTGTGCTTCCCGCCTGCGCGAACGCATTTCTGCGCGCTCGTCGCTCGCGTGTAATCCCGCCTCTCCAGCCCTAGGAATACATCCTTGAATTGGTTCATCCCCGCATTGGTGAACAGCAGCGTGGGATCGGCATGAGGCACTAGCGAAGAGCTGCGGACACGCCGATGCCCCTTGCCGTCTGGTCCCTTGTGGCTCTCAAAGAAAGCCAGGAACATCTCACGTATTTCGCTGCCGCTCAGCTTTTTGGGCACGCCTTCGGTCACGTCAGCCTCATTCGAAACCATTGTGGAAACATATGATTATCGCAGAGCGACTCGGCACCCGGCAATTGCCACTCCACCAACGTGAATTCTTAGGGGCTCGCCCGCCCATAAGCCAGGCGTTCATGTCAGGGCGCGGCTTCAGTCATGCCGCCGACTCCAAAGAAATGAGGTTTGCGCGTTGAGGCATATGTTCTTTGGGGGTCGGAACTTCCGCTCGGACATAAGTGCTTGACTGAATTCGGCTTCCGCACCTGGGGACACACTTTTACTCTTCGGCCCGCTCCGCATCGACCGCAGGCACATCTTCCTGTGTCAGGCGGTGCAATTCCCGCCGTATCAGGTCGGCAGGAAATCCGGCTCCGATCAACGAACGGTAAAGCGAAGCCAGTTTTTTCTGATCGATTTCTCCACGAAACAACCGCAGCTTTCGCTCCATCCGCTGCCGAACAATCGCGGCTGGATCGGTTTCCGCGGCAGAATCTCTCAGTGCAGCTTCAATGTGACGGTCGGGAACCCCCCGCGCCCGCAACTCGCGTGCGATCCGGTGAGGTCCTTGCTTCCGTGCTGCCGCCCGGTGCCGCGTAAACTGTTTCGCATATCGCGCGTCATCGATCAGGTTTTCCCTCTTCAAGCGGTCCACAACGGACGTGACGATCGTTTCATCCTCGCACCGCCGCGCGAGTACTTTCTTGATTTCGGACACGGAATGGGCGCGCCGCACTAAACTCTTGATGGCCGAATCGTATAGCTGTGCTTCTGTTTCCAACTGGCGTGGCTTACGAAACATGGAGAAAGCATAGTGGAAGAATCGGCCGGAAACCAGCAGCCGAAAAAGATAGCAACCAACGAAGTTTGTGTCGCCCGCCTCTGACTTACAACTTACGACTTATTACTCGCCCGCCTTCGCTCCCGGCAACCGGCTCTTTAGAAATTTGATCTGGCCGTTGTGGTTCGCTTCGTGTTCGGTCACATGGAACCATTTGCAGTAATTGTTTGTCGGTCCCCATCCCCACGCTTTGTCGACCGCGGCCAGCCACGCGTCATCGCGCTTCCGAAATTCCGCCAGCGTCTTTTCCCGAGTCTCGCTCAAAATATTGAGATAATACTCGACGCCGTTCCCGACAATAGCCTTTCGCGCCGGCTCTCCCAAGTCCATCGGCATGCCCCATTTTTCCTTCCACTCATTCGGTAGCTGGACCGGCGCCAAACCCTCAAAGGTGTTGAACTGGAAAAACCTCTCAACCGCTGCCAGGTGCATTAGAAGCGCGCCGATGCGATTTGCCTTGTCGTCCAGAAGAAAATCGAGGTCCTTTTGCGACATTCCTTTCACTGAATTGAGCACCTGCGCACGCATGAATGCCATTTGAGAAACCACCGTTCCGATCTGCGGCGAATAGCCCTTCTTCGGGCCCACGATGAACAGATCCGTCTCCTCGGACTGACCTGATTCCGGCAGGATCGTGAATCCGGTTATTCCCGCGGTCACGCCGACCGTTGCCTTCAAGAAATTTCTACGCCCGGGAAACTGAACAACGTTACTCATGACCATCTCCGATTTGAGAGTTAGGCGAGCAAGGCGGGGGACTCACGCGCGAATTCGGCATGATAACGCGTGCGACTCCGCGGAACAAGTTTGAAACAGGGGTGCCATGAACGCGCCGCGGTACGGCTACTTCCGCGAAAACCGCTCGAAATCCGCCATCTGCGAAGCCATTTCCTCACGCGCGGCGTCGGCGGCGGAGCGGATACCCTGAATGCGGAGCTTGAACTCGTCCGGGTTGGACGCGCGTAGCAGCGCTTCGTCCAGCGTGATCAGTTCCTTCGAATATAAATCGAAGAGCGACTGGTCGAAGGTCTGCATGCCGTATTGCGAAGTGCCCGCCGCAATCGCGTCATGAATCAAGCGCGTCTTGTCCGGATTGATGATGCAATCCCGAATGTACGCCGTGGCGATCATGACTTCGACTGCTGGCACGCGGCCGTTGTCGTCGGCGCGCCGCACAAGGCGCTGCGAAACCACAGCCTTCAAGGTCGCGGCCATTTGCAAACGAATCTGTTTCTGCTCCGGGGGAGGGAATACCGCGATAATACGCTGAATGGTTTCGGTTGCATCCAAGGTGTGCAAGGTCGAAAACACCAGGTGGCCGGTTTCCGCCGCCAGCAACGCCGTCGATATTGTTTCGAGGTCGCGCATTTCGCCGACCAGAATCACGTCGGGGTCCTGACGCAGGGCAGCGCGCAAAGCGGTGGAAAAGTTCGCGGTGTCGACTTCCACTTCGCGCTGGTTGATGAAGCTGCGCTTGTCGCGATGCAAGAACTCGATCGGGTCTTCAATCGTAATTAAATGATCGGAGCGGCTGGCGTTGATGCGGTCAATCATTGCGGCCAGCGAGGTAGACTTACCGGAACCCGTTGTACCCGTGACCAGCACCAGCCCGCGTTGCTCTTCGCAAATCTTTGCGATAACCGCGGGCAAATTGAGTTCCTCGATCGTTCGAATCTTGGTGGGGATGACGCGAAGCACCATTCCTACGTTGCCGCGCTGCTGGAAGACGTTCACGCGGAACCGGCCCAGGCCCGCCACGCCATACGCCATGTCCAACTCCGCCGTTTCCTTGAATTTCTGCTTCTGGCGGTTGGTCATCATGCTGAAGGCCATCGACAACATTTCTTCAGGAGTGATACGCGGTACGTCCGTAATTGGCGTCAGCAGGCCGTCTACGCGCAGATACGGATGGTTCCCGACCTTCAGGTGCAAGTCGGAGGATTTGTTCTCGACGGCGCGGCGTAACAAGTCATCAATGCTCAGAGCCATGTGCAGACACCCCGCAAGTATGCGCTTCTCCCTTGAACCTAGCACTCCCACGAGACGCCAACAACAAGGCTGCCCGCGGTCGTAGCGGCTTAGTTACCTAGGCGGTGGGACAGGAAGTACGGAGGTTTGTGCCTCATCCATCGACGGCTTTTTGAAGGAAGAGGGAGTCGTAGAGCAACCCGGCGAGAAAACCGCCACCTAGTGGTCCTACCCAATAAATGCCCCAGTTGAGCCAGTGGCTCGAGGCGACCGCTGGACCGAATGCCCGGGCTGGGTTGAGGGCGCCGCCTGTAAGCGGTCCGGCAACCAGAACTCCGAGGGTAATCGTCAGGCCCATGGCAAATCCGGCGACCGAGTGGAACGTGCCTCGTTCGTCGACCATCGTTGCGAACACCACCAACACCAGGAAGAACGTGGCTACTCCCTCGAGCGCCATCCCAGACCAACGCGGGAAGTCGCGCATCAGTTCTGGCGTTCCCAGGAAAACATTGTTTGCAATGTCCTCGGGAACGACGAGCTTGAGATAGAACGCCGCCGCCGTCGCGCCCGCAAGTTGCGCGGCCCAATAAGCCAGCGAATCGAGCGTAGACAGTCTTCGCGTGACCCAGTAGCCGATGGTAATTGCGGGGTTGAAATGTCCACCCGAGATATGGCCCAATGCCGAAACCATGATGGCGTAGGCGAGGCCGTTGGCCAGGGCCATACCCAGCAGTCCGAGGCCGCCCGAAGCGCGCAACTGGAAATCCACGCAGATCGCCCCGGCCCCGAAAAAGACCAGCGCAAATGTGCCGAGGAATTCCGCAAAAAGCTTCTGCGTAAGGTTGTACATCCAAGGGCCTCCCGGGTCATATGTACAACGAGATGTGGGAATTCTAACTGGAAAGCCGAGGGCACGCTATAAACGATAGCCCCGGATGTGTCGCAAAGTGCGCGCAGTTTTCCGACGGGCGCAGGACTCTTGCGCCCCACTTCCGCACAATGTCAAGTAACGAAGGTCTTCGACGTTTGGCGAAAGCCGCCACGTCAGCGCGAAGCCGCAACCGGCGCATTCACCGCCGTGAGCCAGCTATGCCTGTCGGCCTTCTTCCCGCTGGTCAATGCGAAGAATTCTTCTTGGATGCGCCGTGTCACCGGGCCGGCGACTCCTTTACCGACGGTGATCTTGTCGACCGAGCGGATCGGCGTGACTTCAACCGCGGTGCCCGCAAAGAAGACTTCATCCGCAAGGTAAACCATCTCGCGGGGGATGACGGATTCCTTTACGGGAATGTTCAAATCCGCGGCAATCTTCACGATACTATCCCGCGTGATGCCGGGAAGAATGCTGGCGGACAAAGGTGGAGTGATCAGCGCGCCTTCGTGAACCAGGAAGAGGTTCATGCCGGAACCTTCGCTGATGTGCCCGTCGGAATCCAGCGCTATACCCTCGGCAAAGCCGTTCAGCGCAGCTTCCATGCGGATCAGTTGCGAATTCATGTAGTTCGCAGCCGCCTTGGACATCGCCGGCAAAGTATTCGGCGCAATGCGTGTCCACGAACTGACACACACGTCAACGCCCTTTGAGAGCGCTTCGGGCCCCAGATAGGCGCCCCACTGCCAACAGGCCATGTAAATCTCGATCGGAGAGCTAAGCGGGTTCACGCCAACTTCCCCATATCCGCGCAGTGCGATCGGCTTCACGTAGCACGAATTCATCTTGTTCACGCGGACCAACTCGCAGGCAACATTGCAGAATTCGTCAAGGGAATGCGGGAATTCCATGCGGTAGATCTTGCCGGAATTGATCAGCCGCTGCATGTGTTCGCGCAGGCGGAAAATCGCGGGGCCTTGCGGCGTGTCGTAGCAACGGATGCCCTCAAACACGGCGGACCCGTACCCCACGGCATGCGTTAGCACATGGAGCTTCGCGTCGTCCCAGAGGATCCATTTTCCGTTGTGCCAAATTTTTTCGGTTTTCTGTACCGGCATGGGTCTTGCCTCCCTGCGTGAATCGGACGAAGCCAGCTCGCAATTCGAGAATAAGGCAGCCGAGCCGGACCGTCAATGAAATCAACGCATCGTAACAACCCGTTTTTCAGCCATTTTGGCCGGGTATTTTTTGGTCAGCGGACCAATTTGGCGCAGTTACTTCGCCTTATCGGCCGGTTGTGCTTTGTCGTTTGGTTGGTCGGACAGCATAGAAGCCGCCGTCGCCAGCACTTTGCCGTTGTGATTCTCCCAGATGCCCAGGAGAATGAACGGAAGAATCGTACTTGCAGCCCAGAGCTTGGCGTTGCGCGGCAGCTTGGCCTCTGGCTCCCAGCGGAAGAGCACGGAAGAGATGAAAAACGCAAGAGCACCCCAGACCACCAGTGAAATGATCTCCACGCTCAGCGACAGAACGCCTTGGTTATAAACCATGCCTCGCTGTATTCCGCTCACTAGGTAGGTCGCCGGAAGGAACAGTCCGATGCGCTGCACAATCACCGGCAAAACCGAGAGCGGCACCGTCGCGCCTGAGAGGAAAAGAAAGGAAAACCAGAGCAGCTGATTGATGATCTGCGTTTCCTGCATTGTGTTTGTCACACTCGCGACGATCAACCCAAGTGCCCCGAAGGACGTAATCCCTAGAATCACAAGAACCAACAGAGTGATCCAATTACCGAAAGCAGTCACATGGTAGATATAGCGTGCAAGAAACAATTGGACAAAAACGGTGGGCAGGATTAGCGCATAGTTTGCGATAACGCTGGAGGCAATCATGCTCGCCGGCGAGATAGGCGCCAGGCGGAATCTCCGCAGGATGCCTTGTTCGCGCCAAGTAACAAGTTGCATGCTCAGTCCCCAAAACGTTCCCATTACGGTCAGCGACAACACTGGGCCCATCAGGAAGGTAACCGCCTGCGGGTTGCCCTTTGCAAAAACGCTGCCGTACAAGAAGAAGAACACCATGGGCATAATCAGGCTGAAAAACAGGAAAGCTTTGTTCCGCGTCGTGATGCGGATGCGCATCGCGGCGAGCGTCAGTATTGTTCTCAATCCCGTAGCCTCCTTCCGGTCAGCTCGATAAACACGTCTTCGAGCGACGGAGTGGCAATCTCCAGGCTCACCAGCTCGTTATTTTCCGTTTCCAGGTGTTTCACCAGCGCCACAATAGCCGGCGCCGTTCGCTGACAGTGCAGCACATAGGCTCCGTCCAATTCGCGGGCGTCCACGACGCCATCCAGATTCTTGAGCGTGCCGTTTGAAGCTGGCTTGCTCAGCCTTACTTCGATCCGTGTCGTATTCGCCGACCTTTGCTTTAACTCCCGAGGGGTTCCTGCGGCGATCACTTTGCCATGGTCTATGATTGCCACGCGATCGCACAACTTCTCCGCTTCCTCAATATAGTGCGTTGTCAGGACAATTGTTTTCTTCTCCGCCTTCAGTTCCTCGATGATGGTGTAGATCTCCCGCCGCACTTGTGGGTCGAGCCCCGCCGTCGGCTCATCCAGAAACAAAACCTGTGGATCATTCACGAGCGCCATAGAGAGCGCCAGCCGTTGTTTCTGCCCCCCCGAAAGCTGGTTGTAGAAGCTGCCGCGCTTTTCTTCGAGGCCGAAACGCTTCAGCAGTTCATCCGGATTCCGTGTTTTCTTGTAAAAGCCGGCGAACAACCGAATGGCCTCCGACACCCGCATCTTGTCCGGCAGGGAAGTAGCTTGCAGAGTTGCGCCAATCACGGCTTTCAGTTCGTTCGGACTTTTTTGCGGATCCAGTCCGCACACGGAAACGCGCCCGCCGTCCGGCACACGCAAGCCTTCCAACACTTCAATTGTGCTCGTTTTGCCGGCGCCGTTCGGGCCCAAGAGCCCAAAAACTTCGCCTTCTTGCACGGAAAAGCTTACGCCGCGCACCGCGTGCACGTCTTGGTAGTGCTTCTCGAGGTTTTCGACCAGCAGAATCGGGCTTGGCATCGTTGTTTGGACGACCTTCAAGGCTACATGTTATCCCAGGCGAGCGAATGTCTCGAACCTCTAATGTTGTTTCCTCCTCCTACCCTGCGGCGATGCCTTCCGTATCACCCGCGCCGTCTTGGACACTCCAGGCAACCAGAGGTGCTGCTTCAGGTCCACGCAGAACTCCACCATTTGGACGCCTTCGGTTTGTAGCAATTTTCGTTGTAGAGAGCCGTAAGGTTCGCGAATGAGGAGCTTGCCGCGGTCCCCGACCACGCGATGCCAGGGAATGCCAGTTCCAGAGGGCGTTGCCGCCATTGCTCTCCCCGCGGTTCTCGCCCCACCGCGCAAGCGCAAAGCTTTGGCTAACGCCCCGTAGGTAGTAACCCGGCCCCTCGGAATTTGTTTCACCAATTTATAGACCGGCTCCCAGGCCACGTGGGAACCTCCTGTGCAGAAACGGCTTCAATACTAACAGGTTGCTGAACAATCTGAATTCGCCACCGACAATACGCCTGCAGCGCAGGCGAGCGTAGCTGCTGCGGCCAGGTCTTCGATCCTGCGGCCTTTCTCGTAACGGCACAACCTCGGGCTTGGTAGCGCGCAAATGTCTGGATCTTGTCACCGCCGGGTAATTTGTTCCCCTGACTGCGCGCCGGAGAGAGATTCCTCGGGCGATGCAGTGTTTAATTGAGTAGCAGCCAGAAAAAGCGGAGCGAGGAGGTTCCGAGGCCCGGACGAAAAGAAAGGAACCCAACATGCCAGAAGAAAATCCAATATGTTCTAGCGAAAAATTGATGGCCAAAATGTTGACTGATACGTGTCCTGCCAACTTGACGTTTGTAGTGGAACAATCTTACACTACACATAGGGGGCAACACTCCGCAGCCAACTGCGGATCTGGTTGCGAAATGGTAATGGCTTTCATTCGCCGCAAAGGAAATTCCTATTACCTGGTGCACAACGTGCGCCGCGGCGGAAAAGTGCGGCAGCTCTACCTGGCTCGTCTCGGTGAACGCGCCCGCATCACGGATGCTGTCGTCCGCGAAGTAACCAAGAAACATCCCTTCGTTGAACTCAACTGGCGCTCGCTCCGCGAACAGTTGAACAACCAGATCGATCTGGCCAATCCGCAGTCTCACACGGTCCAAAAGCTTGTTCAGTCCTTGCGAAACCTCAACCTTGACCTAGCGGACCTTTTTCCACCGGTCCTGCGCTTTTCCGAATCACCCGCGGTCGCACATGAACTGCTCGTGCAACTGCGCTTGCTCAATTCCACAATCCAGGTAAAGCTCGACCAGTTCAAGCAGCGAAACGAACTGAAACGCTTCACCCGGTTCAGCGGGCGTTTGGGAAATGCGCAACTTTCTTTGCGGGATCGCTAGGAGCTGTCATGGCCACAGGTGATTTATCTCTGAATCCGAATATACGCAGCGCGGAGACCATTGAGTTTCAAAAGGCTCTTCGCGCGAAGATTGTTGGTCAGGACGAAGGTGTTCAGGCCCTTGTGGAGCTGTTCCAGGTATTCACCGCAGGTCTGAACTCTCCCGGTCGGCCCGTCGGCAACCTGCTGTTCCTCGGTCCTACTGGCTCGGGCAAGACCCGGCTCGTCGAGGCCGCCGCGGAGATCCTGTTCGGGAGTCCGCGCGCTGTTATCAAAATCGATTGCGCCGAATTTCAGCATTCTCATGAAATCGCGAAGCTGATCGGCTCGCCCCCGGGTTATCTCGGTCATCGGGAGACCCATCCCTTGATCACCCAGGAAGCTCTTGCGGCAAATCACCGCGAGGATCTCAAGCTCAGCTTTCTTCTCTTCGATGAAATCGAGAAAGCCAGCGACGCTCTGTGGCAACTGCTTTTGGGTATGCTCGACAAAGCGACTCTCACCTTAGGCGACAACCGCCGTGTCGACCTCTCGCAGACTGTCATCTTCATGACCTCGAACCTCGGCGGTACGGATATTACCGATCTCTTCAGTGGCGGCTATGGCTTCGTCAAAGCCGAAGACAAGCCGCAAGCAGACATTAACGTCAAGGTCGAGCGCACGGCGGTGGAAGCTGCCCGTCGCAAGTTCTCCCCAGAGTTCATCAACCGTATCGACAAAGTGGTCGTTTTCCATCCTTTGGAGCGCGATCAACTCCAAGCGGTTCTTGATATCGAGCTCGGCATGGTCCAGAAGCGCGTCCTGGACACAGCCACAGGCAAGTTCCTCTTCCGCGTCACCGAGGCCGGGCGTGACTTCCTGCTCCGCGAAGGCACAGACCAGCGGTACGGTGCCCGTCATCTCAAGCGCGCCATAGAGCGTTTTCTCGTTTACCCGCTGGCCAACCTTCTGGCCACCCAGCAGGTGCGCATGGGCGACCTCGTCCGTGTCGATTGGGACGGGGTTCACAAAGAACTTACTTTCGTACGCGAGCGGGAAGGAGCTCTCGTTGCCCCGGACGATCCGTCGGGAGAAGTCACAGCCGCGACTCCAGACGTTGACGGGCTCGGCAAAGACACTCCCATTGAAGCCGTCGCGGAGGAATCGACCCGGCCACCAGCTCTTCCGGCATCGAGCCCAGCCGCTGCCCGTCAATCTCTTCAAGGGCGCAAGAAAGACTCCCGATCGAACAGTTAGCAGTAGGACATTTTTTGCGGCGTTTCTACAAAGGAACGCCGCTTTTTGTCATCTGAGGGTGGACACAAAGTGCCGCTTCGCTCTCACATTGGAACAACATTGCTCGGCTGTCTCACCTCTGAGACGTTTTGCTTAACTGCTGCGTTTGTATGTTGTTGACCTTAAGACTCTTTCTTTATCCGAAGTCTCTTTCCGAATTGGCATCCCTCATGCTTCTTTACTCGTCGCTCACGTTGCACTGATCTGACGCGAGAGCGTGCCTGGCCCTGACGAGGCCTGACGGATTAAAGGAAAGAGCTGGCACGGCCGAGGATAGGGTTATGAAAGCAGCGGTTCGACATCAACTGGACCCCACCATCCGCAGTAACGTGACTCACGATTTCCAGCAGGCGCTGCGCTCGAAGATCGTCGGCCAGGAAGAAGGCGTGCAGGCTCTTGTCGATCTCTATCAAGTGTTCTGTGCCGGCCTGAACTCACCCGGCCGGCCGGTTGGAAATTTGCTCTTTCTCGGACCAACGGGGTCCGGCAAGACGCGCATTGTGGAAGCAGCGGCAGAGATTCTTTTTGGCGATCCCCGGCTTGTCATCAAGGTAGATTGCGCCGAATTTCAACATTCTCACGAAATTGCTAAGCTCATCGGCTCGCCCCCGGGCTACCTGGGCCATCGCGAGACTCATCCTCTCATCACTCAGGAAGCTTTGGCGGCCTCTCATTCTGACAAGCTCAAGCTCTCCTTCCTGCTCTTCGATGAGATTGAAAAGGCCAGCGACGCTCTCTGGCAGTTGCTCCTTGGCATGCTGGACAAAGCCACTCTGACTCTCGGCGACAATCGCCGCGTCGATCTCTCGCAGACTGTTATCTTCATGACCTCCAACCTCGGTGGCGGCGAAATCACCGAACTCATGGCTGGTGGCTATGGCTTCGTCAAAGCAGACGACAAGCCGAAAGCCAATCTCGACCAGAAAGTGGAGCGCACCGCTGTCGAGGCCGCACGCCGCAAGTTCTCTCCGGAATTCATGAACCGCCTGGACAAGGTCGTGGTCTTCCATCCTCTCCACCGCACGCAGTTGGAACAAGTTCTCGATATCGAACTCTCCATGGTTCAGCAGCGCGTTCTGGAAACCGCAAAGGGGCAGTTCCTCTTCCGCGTGACCGAGCCCGGCCGCGATTTCCTTCTCGAAGAAGGAACCGATCAGCGCTACGGTGCGCGCCACCTGAAGCGGGCTATCGAGCGCTATGTGGTTTTCCCAATGGCCAACCTCCTTGCTACCGATCAAGTTCACTCCGGCGACCTGATTTGCATTGATCGGGACCGTGCCGAAAACAAGCTTACTTTCGTCCGCGAAGGCGAAAACCTGGTTATGCCGGCTCGTCGCTCAGAGCCGGCTCCAGCCCCGCGCACCACGCAGGCTCGCGGCGGCCGCCCTGTAGAGGCTCCCGGAGCTCAGGTTCCACCCGAACCAACGCCGCGATTGGCTCGTTAATTTCCCCCTGGATCACCCCCCGGAAAGCCCGGGTCTCGAACTTGCCGGGCTTTCCTCTTTCTGAACCCACGTATAATTTGGCATAGCACTTGGCGAGTCTGGGGGGACCATGGCCAGGATGAGCCGTTTGCAGATCGCCTCGCTTGGGTGCGCGCTCCTCCTCGGGGCTACATCAAACGCTTTCGCGCAGCGCACCAATCTCAAACCCGGGATCAACGCCTTCTCACCACAACAGGATATTGAATTGGGCCGAAAAGCCGCGCAAGAAGTCGAACAGAAGATGCAGATGTGCAACGACCCCAAGGTCGACGCTTATCTTACCAACCTTGGCCAGCGTCTCATCGAGCATCTCAATACCCGCGGCATCGACTATCCCTGGCAATTTCATTGTGTGAACGACAAGGCCATCAATGCCTTCGCTCTCCCCGGCGGTTTTGTGTTCATCAATCGCGGAGCGATTGAGGCCGCGGACAACGAAGCGCAACTCGCCGGAGTCATGGCGCACGAACTCTCGCACGTCGCTCTTCGCCACGGCACAAATCAGGCCACCAAGGCGCAATACGCGCAACTGGGCGCCGGAATTGTAGGCGCCGCGGGGAGCATCTTTGGAAGTGCGGCTGGTGCGGCGGCGGCTGGCGCTGGCCAGTTTACCTTCGGCAGCGTACTCCTTCACAATTCGCGGGGCGCGGAAACCCAAGCCGATGTCATGGGGACCCAGGTTCTCTATGATTCCGGCTACGATCCGCGAGCCATGGCCGCCTTCTTCGAAAATCTGAACGCCACGGCCGAGAAGAGCAAGGCACCGCCCGAGTTTTTCTCCGACCATCCTAACCCCGATCATCGCATCGAGCGCGTGGAAGCAGAGATTCGCAAATTGGGTGGCGCTCCCGAGGGCGCGCAGAAGGATTCAGCCGAATTTGAGGCCATGAAGAGGGAAGTGACGGCGCTGCCTGCGCCGGCGAAAGTAAAACCGGCTGCGCCCGCCAATCCGAACGGCTCGGCTGGAGGCGCCAACGCACCGCCCAACATTCCCATGCCGACAAATCCTTCGCCAAACGTGGCGCGATTCCGCTACGGCAAAACCACGCTTTCTTACCCGGATAATTGGAAAAGCTACAGCAAGAAAGACAGCCTGGCTTTCATTCCTCCTGGCGGTGTCGTGGATGCCGGCAACGGCCAGGGGGTGCTGGCGTGGGGCATGATTGGCGGGAGCACGTCAGCCAAAACAAAAAACTCCTCTTCGGGCGATGCGCTTCATGAAAATACGCAGAGGCTCCTTGATTCGCTCCAAAAGGAAAACGAAGCGATGGAGATCGACCAACCTCCGACAGAATTTACGGTTGGTGGTTTGCCCGCTCTCTCCACCTACCTGCACAATGACTCGCCCGCCGGTGGAACGGAGAAAGACTGGGTTGTCACCGTCGTGGGTCAAGGCGGCTTCTACTACTACGTGTTTGTCGCTCCTGAAGCCGATTATCCGCGCTTCAAGCCGGTGTTCGAAGGCATCATAAACAGCGTGCAGTTCCAGAAATAGTTGCTCCGGCCAAGAGCGTTTCTTTTATCACTCGCTGGCGATATCAAAAAGAAAAGGCGGCCTGGTTCGGCCGCCTTCTTCGAACTGCAGAATTGCTTCGAAGTTTTTCTTAGAACTGCAAGCCCGGAAGCAGTTCAGTGTGTTCCTGGCGAACCGCTTCGAGGCTATACGGATCCAGGCCTAGTGCCTTTAGAATCGTCGGTGCGACTTGCATCGTCTCAACCGGACTCGTGACGGTCTTTGCCTGGAAGCTGGGGTTGGATAGCAGCATCATCACGTTCGTGTCGTCGTGCGAGAAGCCGCCGTGTTCCGCCAGTTTTGCCGTGCTGCCGGAGTAGGTGACGCCGATGTTCGGGGTTACGATGATGTCTGGCGAACGAGGATCCGCCGCCGGGGAAAGTCCTGGCGGGTTGAAGCTGGTGCGCAGGGAAGGTCCAGAGAAGATCTCGCCGATGCCCGCGATATTGTCGGTCGCCGGCGACTGCTTCTCGAGCAATGCCACGGCATCCTCGGTTGTGCAGCTGCTATTCAGCCAGAGCAGCGAAACATCGTCTTCGGTCGGCCCGATTCCTGTCGGATTCGACGGGGATTCGGACAATGGCAGGCAACTCTGAGCGTCCAGGATGTTTGCTGGCGACGTGGTCACGGGGCCCGTCTTGGTGATTCGCGTATACCGTACCGAGTCGATCGGGCTTTGCCCGTGCTTGGCGGTAATGATGATGAGGGTGGAATCGTAGGCACCAGCCTTCTTCAGTGCCGAAACAAATTGACCGATTGCGTAATCCACAAAACCGATTTCGCTCAGCAATTCCGGAGTCGGAGTTCCAATGTTATCCAAATACCCGCCCGTTGCTACGTTCGGCTCGATCAGTTTTTGCCCCACGCTGACCGCTTGGAAGTTCATCCCGAAAACGGTTGGAACCTTGCCGGTTGTCACGCTGCGGTTGTGATTGTATCCGGCGATTTGGTTGAGGACTCCGTTGACCTTCAGGGTGTCGTAGCACTTGATTGCGACAAAGCTGTCGGTGTACGCGCCCAACCCGGACAGAGCCGGATTCGTGGAAAAGTTCGGGTCCGCGATCGGATTGCAAATATCCTGTCCCGCCGGCTTGATTCCCGGCAGGGAAACCGGTATCGAATTGATTTCTGGCGCGTAGAAATCATCGAGGTTTTGTGGAAGAGTGCCGCCGCCGGCTTGTGGGCCGGAAACCGACGAATAAGCCGGGTGCTTGTCCGACCACGCAGCGTATCCGCCCGCCTGGTGCACCACAGTGAAGATCGTGTTTGTCCGAACGAAGTTCCACGGATATACCGGTTTGCAATCGTTCGCCGGATCGCGGGGAAGAAAATTTGGATTAATGGAACGAGCGTCACCGTCACCCGATGGCGCGCCGCCATTCAAGAGGTTCTTGTTATAGTCAATGCCTTCTTCATATTCTGTCGTGGTGCCGGTAAAGCTTCCGACTTCGCACGTACCGCCCGCCACTCCGTTCCCCGTAGTCTTTGTCGGCGGCGCCAGTGAACGGTCGTACGACACATCGTAAAACACGCCTTCAGCCCGCGGAGACCCGCCGCTCACAATAGCGGTTAAACCCGGGAACGAATCGGATGGCTTCGAAGTTGAAGTTTCCAGATAGTTCACGCCCGCGGCGCGCAATAGCGCCATGTTCGGGCAGTACGGCGCTCCTCCGTTGATATCGGTGAGCCCTTCTGTGCAGTTCAGCAAATCGACGGAGTGCATTCCGTCGATGCTGATCAGCAATACGTGCTTGAATTTTGCGTCTTGTGCCCATTGTTGATTGGCCTGTACGCTGAGCGGTGTTGTGGCTGCCACCATGCCCAGCGACAGGGCAACTGCCAAAAACTTTTTCTTCATTATTTTCTCTCCAGTAGATTGTGTGTTCCCCAAAGTTGGACGTAAGAACACGATCCGTGCTGCCTGGAGCCTAGCTGCGCAAGGTTACGAAGCTGTGGCGATTCAATGTCTCGCTAATGAATCTGGTGTGATTTGTTCAAAACTTTGCACAGGCACGAGAATTCCTACTGCGGCAGAGTCCACGCTGCTGTTTGTTAGGAAATCTTTAGAGGGGAAGATCAATTCACAACGAGGGGGCTGGCGCGAAAACCATCGCCGCGCCCTCTTTATAGATTGTTTCGGCTCGCTTCAACACAAAGGTGATGTTCTCGCAAATGTTTTCCGTGCCGACGTGCCGGTCGAAACCGGCCCCCTGGCGAAAAACTCATGGAACGAAGTCTTGCTTCCATGCAGTCTTGATAGAGTTTTAGCAGGTAGGAACTGTGGGTGTGCTGACTTTCCTCGGGTGTGTGTCCACTTCGTCGTTGGCTGATTTTTCGCCGGCCTTCCACCGCAGAATCGGTTTGCGCGCGGCCCCAACTTCATCCAGCCGGCGGATTCGCGTGGCATGAGGCGCGGTTTTCACCAGTTCCGGATTTTTCTCCGCCTCTTCTGCGATCGATTTCATCGCGTCAATAAAGAGGTCGCACTCTTCCTTGCTTTCCGATTCCGTCGGTTCGATCATCAGCGCTCCCGGCACGATCAGCGGAAATGCCGTCGTGTACGGATGAAAGCCGTAGTCGATCAATCGCTTCGCGATGTCCATTGTATTTACTCCGCGCCGTTTCTGAATCGCGTCGCTGAACACCACTTCGTGCATCGACGGCCGCGTGTAAGGCAGATCGTAAGTTCCTTCGAGATGCTTGCGAATATAGTTTGCGTTAAGCACGGCATCTTCCGTGGCCTGCCGCACGCCCGGCCCATACGCCAAGATGTACGCCAGCGCCCGCACCAGCACTCCGAAATTCCCTCCGAACGCCCGCACCCGGCCGATGCTGTCCTTGCGCTGGGAATCCAGAGCCAGCCGGCCGCCTTCTTTTTCCACCAGGATCGGAACAGGCAAGAATGGTTCCAAGATTCTCTTCATTGCTACCGGCCCGGCCCCGGGACCGCCTCCGCCGTGTGGCGTGGAAAACGTCTTGTGCAGATTCAGGTGCATCACGTCTACGCCCATATCGCCCGGCCGCGTAATTCCTGCAAGAGCATTCATGTTGGCGCCGTCCATGTACAGCAACGCACCATGCGCGTGCAGAATCTCTGCAATCTTCGGAATCTGCTGTTCAAAGATCCCCAGCGTCGACGGGTTGGTAAGCATTAGCGCGGCTACGTTCTCGTTTACCTGATCCCGCAAATGCGCCAGATCCACCTGGCCGTTGGAATCCGACTTGATATTCTCCACGTCGTATCCGGCAATCACGGCGGTCGCTGGATTCGTGCCATGCGCCGAGTCCGGAATCAAAATTTTCTTGCGCGGGTTCCCCCGCTTCTGGAGGTATGCGCGGATCAGCAAGAGTCCCGTCAATTCGCCCTGCGCTCCTGCGGCAGGTTGCAACGTGATCGCATCCATGCCGGTGATTTCGAGCAAGCACTTTTCGAGCAGCGAAAGAATCTTCAGGCACCCCTGCGAAAGCTCCTGCGGCTGATACGGATGCTCGGTGGCAATCCCCGCTAGCCGCGCCACAAATTCATTCACTCGCGGATTGTATTTCATCGTGCAGGAGCCCAGAGGATACATCCCAAGATCAATGGCATAGTTCCAGGTCGAAAGCCGCGTGAAGTGCCGGATCACTTCAATTTCACTGACCTCCGGAAAGCCCTCGACGCCTTCCGTTCGATAGTACGGTCCCAACGATTTGCCAGCATCCACCGCCGGCACATCCAGCGGAGGCAACTCGAACGCGCGTTTTCCCACCGAGGACTTCTCGAAAATCAATCCTTCATTCTGACTCGTATGCCGCGAAGCCTTTTTGATCTTGTCTGTCATCTCTGAATTCCGGTGTCCCATTCAGTGGAATGTAGAAGACCCGTCATTCCGAACGAAGTCTTCGGAGTGAGGAATCCCTCAATCTCTCCGCGCCCTACAGCGGCACTTCCAAAGCTGCCTTCACTCCGCTAACGAACTTCTCAATCTCCCCGCGGGAGGTCGTCTCCGTCACGCACACCAGTGCGTGCTTGCTCAATTCCGGATAAGCGCTCCCCAGGGCATAAGGTCCAACGATCTTCGACTTCAGCAATTCTGCATTGACCATCTTCACGGAACGCGGCAACTCCACTGCGAATTCGTTGAAGAACGGCACGGCAAAACTACGTTTCACACTCGGGATCTTCTCGAGCTGACTTAGCGCGAACTGCGCCTTGGCCAAATTCTGCTCCGCCATCTCACGAATACCCTCTCTTCCGAGCAGCGTAAGGTGCACCGTGGCCGCCAACGCGCACAGCGCCTGATTCGTGCAAATATTCGAAGTCGCCTTTTCCCTGCGAATATGCTGTTCGCGTGTAGCCAGCGTCAGCACAAACCCGCGGTGCCCGTTCTGGTCCACGGTTTGCCCGGCCAACCTTCCCGGCATCTGCCGCACAAATTTCTCCCGAGATGCAACCACACCTACAAACGGCCCGCCATAGCTCGGCGCCAGCCCAAAACTCTGGCCCTCCATCGCCACAATGTCCGCTTCCGATGGAGCCTTCACCAATCCTAAGGACAGCGCTTCCGCGATGGCGACCACCAGCAGCGCGCCCGCTTCGTGCGTGGCGTCCGCCAAAGGCTCCAGGTTTTCGATGACGCCAAAAAAGTTCGGGGATTGAACCACTACGGCGCACACATCGTCTCGCAAGGCGCTTTTCAATCCGCTGACGTCCAGCGTTCCTGTCGCCGAATACGCAATCTCCTCCACCGTCAGTCCGGAATTCTTTGCGTACGTCCGCAGCACCTCGCGATACTCCGGATGCAAGGACCGCGCCACCAGCACGCGCGTCCGCCCCGTCAGCCGTTCGGCCATCAGCACCGCTTCGGTCGTCGCGGTTGAACCGTCATACATGGAGGCATTGGCAACTTCCTGCCCGGTCAACTGGCACATTAGCGTCTGAAATTCAAAAATAGCCTGCAGCGTTCCTTGTGAAATTTCAGCTTGATACGGTGTGTAGGAGGTCAGGAACTCGCCGCGCTGAAGAATCGCGTCAGTGACCACGGACCGCAAGTGCGAATAAATTCCGGCGCCAAGAAAACTGCTGTAGCCGATCGAGTTCTCCGCGCCTCTCGCTTCAAAGTACCGGATCACTTCCGCTTCGGAAAACGGCCCTGGCAGGTTCAGTGGTTTCTTGAGTCGATACGCTTCGGGAATAGAGGAGAACAATTCTTCAATCGATTTCCGGCCAATCGCCGCCAGCATCTCCTTCCGCTCGGCTGGACTCTTCGGAAGATAGCGCATCAGGCAGACGCTTCCTTCTGCTTTTCCTCGATGTATGCTTCGTACGCCTTCGCGTCCATCAGGTCATTGACCTCCGCGGGATTCGTCAGTTTGATCTTCACCAGCCAACCCCCGGTGTGCGGGTCGCTGTTAATGGTTTCGGGCTTATTCTGCAGCGCGGTATTCGCCTCTATCACTTCGCCGTTTGTTGGCGCGTAAATCTCGCTCACCGCCTTCACCGATTCCACCGAACTGAACGTCTTGCCGGCCACCAGCTTGGTTCCAGGAGCCGGCAGTTCAACAAACACTACGTCCCCCAGTTCATGTTGGGCATAATCCGTGATGCCAATCGTGGCGGTGTCACCTTTCGCGTCGATCCATTCGTGTTCTTTCGTATAGCGATAGTTTGTTGGATATCCCATGTCGCTGCTCCTTGCTTCAATTTGGGGCTGGTTCCTAATTCGCGATAGCCTTCCTGATTCGCTTGTAAAACGGCGTTGCCACAATCTGAGCTTTGCATTTTTGGCCGCGAATTTCCACGCAAACGGTTGTTCCGATTGCCGACAGCGCCGGAGGCACATACGCGAGCGCAATATTCTTCCCGAGCGTCGGCGAAGGCGATCCGCTGGTCACCACGCCAATTCTGTTTCCCGTTTCGTCCAGGCAGCCATACCCGTCCCGCGCAATTCCTCGCTCCACCATCTCCAGCCCTACCAACGTCCGCTCTAAGCCCGCCGCGCGTGCCTTTTGCAATCCCGCGCGTCCCACAAAATCACCCTTTTCCATTTTGCAGTAGCGATCCAGCCCCGCCTCCCAAACGTTGATGCTGTCGCTGATTTCGTGCTCGTACAGCGCCATCTTGGCTTCCAGCCGCAACGTGTTTCGCGCTCCCAGCCCGCACGGGACAATGCCAAACTCCCTGCCCGCCTCGATCACCGCGTTCCAGACGCGCTCGCTTGTCGCGACGTTCGCCGGCACGTAAATCTCAAACCCATCCTCGCCCGTGTAGCCGGTTCGCGCAATCAACGTTCTGTCCAGCCCGCAAACCGTTCCATTGGTAAACCAATAGTTCCTAACGCCGTCGAGATTTGCGTCCGTCAGTTTTCGCAGCACATCCACGGCGCGGGGCCCCTGCATGGCCAACTGCGTGTAGCTGTCGCTCAGATCTTCCACAGCACAATCGAAATTGGCGGTATTCTTCTTCACCCAGTGGATGTCTTTTTCGCGGGTCCCCGCATTAATCACTAACAGATAATCATCTTCGCCCAACCGGTGCACGATCACGTCATCCACGAACGTGCCTTCGGGATAAAGCATCGCCGAATACTGTGCCTGCCCAATCGCCAGCTTCGACGCATCATTCATGGTCAAATGTTGAACTGCCCGCAAACCTCCGCCGGCCTGCCTCGCGGTGTGGATGCGGATGTCCCCCATGTGACTCACGTCGAAAATACCGACGCCGTTCCGCACTGCCCTATGTTCCGCAACCAGCCCACCGCTCGACGGATACTCCACAGGCATATCCCAACCGCCAAAATTCACCATTTTGGCGCCAAGACAGCGATGCAACGCATTCAGTGGCGTTTTGCGAAGGGCTGAATTGACAGGAGGGTTTACGGATTGCATTCCGATCGCTCAGACAATTCGTGATGGTAACACGCGATGCGAAGGCCGTCAAAATTTGCGTTTCGCGACTCTGCTTGCAGCGCCTTTGCAAACTTGGGAATGGACCGCATGCTTGCCCTTGCTGGTGACTGAACGCTCAGGTAAAGTCTTTTTCGGAGGCACGATGGCAGCCAATCGTCAGCAGGTGCTCTGCTCCCAGTGCGACAAGAGCGAAGAGTATTGTACCTGCGAGAAGTATTGCACCATCTGCAAAGGGCAGACCAGCGTGCGGCTTTGCACCGACGGGTTGTACTACTGTCCCGAATGCCGCGAAGCCTGCGACGTCGCGCTTGCCAACGATCGCTAACCGTGTCTACCCTACCCCATCAAATCTCGCTGCTGCTGGACCCTGACGAGCGTCTGGTCGCGGCCGTCGGGGGTGCCGCACGTTATTTTGCGGATGCCGCAGGATTGGGCAACGAGACCATTTTGCAGTTTCAGGCTTCGGTGGTTTCCGCCTGCAAGCACTGCTTTCAGTGCCACTCTTCAGGAATCCCTTGTGGAATCACGCTGCGCCGATCGCTCGATCGCTTGGAAGTGGAGGTGGCGTTGCCAGGAACCGAGCCCCCTTCGAACGAAAAACCTTCTTGGGAAGGCATCGATGAAGTCGAATGCGAATCGCGGGACCACTCGGCGATTCTGCGCCTCACGAAATTCGTTGCGCCGAATCCACCTGCGGATTAAAAGAGAGGAGGCGCCTGCCTCGGCGCCTCGATAAGCCTACATTTTGAATGCGAACGTGTTCCGTCGGATCAGGGACGTCATTTGGTCATCGCTGACCGACAAGGCAATCACGACACGGTCCCCCGACGGCGAAACGTTCGCCTGGTCGAGAAGTTGTGCCAACTCCGGATTATCTTTGCTCGCCTCGTACTTTTTGTAGAGCATCCCTGCCGCCATCAGCTGACTCAGCGTGTTGGCATCCTGAGTGGAGCCGCAAACCGCCTGAAATTTTGAGTCCACTCCGCTGCCAGCCGTCGCCGTGATGATCATCGCCTGCATTCTCTGCACCAGCGCCGCCGACTCCGGGAATTGCTGCACTTCCGGGGCAAGTTGATTCATGGCCAGTCGCGTGTATCCCGGATCGAGCACCGCCCAAACTACGCTTGATCCGTTCACCTCGTTAATGAGGTTGTACATCTGCTCGTTCCGCAGTAGTCCGTCTTCCTTTCCAAGCCGGATATTCAGCAACTTTTCAAGCAGAGGCTTGTGGCCAAACACCGCTTTGCTCGAATCGAGGAAAAAGAAATATAGGTCACCGCCTCCTGACCCGGATCCGAACGCGAAAAGCGTATAGGTCTCGATCTTGGCGGTGGCCAGACCCTGTTGCTTGAAATACGCCTCGGTGGTTTCCGGATTGAAACTGCCCATGGCAATACCGACGGTCTGCTCGCTCGAGGGGACGTCCGTCGAAACGCCTTTATCGTTCTTGGTCATCACGTCGGGAACCAGACCCCACACCAGCTCGTCCACCTGGCTGTTCGGATCTACTCCTGCCGAGGCCAGGAACTTCTCGAACTGCCGGAACCGCTCCGGAAGGATCTGCTCGCGCAGGGCAGGGAACCATTTCTCGCCCCGGGCCTTTTTCAAGTCCACGTAGCCAAGTTCGCCCGTGTCCTTAGGGAAAAGCGCAATTGTGTCCGCGCTGACGCCGCTGGCTTTGGTCGGCCTGGCCAGAGCGGCAAGCATGACGAACAACCCGCATGCTATTAAAATCTTCGTCCAATTCTTCGACATCCTCATCTCTTGCTCCTTTTGAAAGGCCAGGGAACGCAATACCATTTTATGACATCGATCTTTTCTCTACACCAATCGCGTGCGCAGTTCGGCAACCGTGCTTTTCATCTTTTCGACGTAGGCGGCGTTCTTTAGGCCATCCAGGTTGATCTCCACGTTGGCCAAGGCACCCTTCGCTGCCGCTACGGCCATTAGACGGGCCACTTGTAGATCTGACTTCATAGATGCGGCGGAAATGGCCTCCAGTTGTAACAAGCGGCTGTTCAGTTGTGTGGCCTTCTCCGCGACTTGCAACGGCACCTCCGCCGCTTGTCGGGTTGCAGCCTGAATCGAGGATTCCCGATGCGCCGTTTCTTCCGCGTTGCTTTGCGGCAGCTTGTATGCGGACATCACGGCCTCGTAGGAAGCCGCATCCTGGTCGATTGCTTCCGTCAGTTCTTCCGCCGTTTTTCGCAATTGCTCCAGTGCGTCCGAGAGTTTGTCGACATGCAGAATCTGCGACTTCTTTTTTCGCGAAATCCCCGCCACCATTTGCCCGAGCGACGCAGCCATCGCACCGGCATAGGCGGAAACACTGCCTCCTCCAGGCGTGGGCGTTGACGCGGCAACGGCTTCGAGAAACGGCCGCGCAAGTGCCGCCAGTTTTCCCTCTTTCGATTCAATCGGGGCTCCCGTAAGCACTTCCTCTATTTTATTTTCGAACACCTGCGACGGCGAGAAGCTCTCCAGTTGCAGGAAGTAGTCCGCAGCCATCTCGATCGCTTTCTTCGGCACCAAGCCCACGATCTCGCTTCCCACCGGCATCACTCCGTATCGTTGCGCCTCGCGCTTCACCATTTCGTATACGCGATGCATCGGCGTTTGCTCGAAGTCCGTCAGGTTGATCGAAACCTGCGCCAGATTCCGTTCCTTTAATTCCACTCCCATGGACTTTACGTAGCGCAATCCGCCGCTGGAAAAACGGATAGCTTTGGCGATCTTGTTCGCGATCCCGACATCCCGCGTGTTCAGGTTCACGTTGTAGGCGATCAAAAACTTGCGCGCGCCAACGACGGTAACTCCGGCCGTTGGGTGCAATTTAGGTTCGCCAATGTCGGGCTGCCGGTCGTGATTCTTTTTCAACTCCTCGCGGAGTCCCTCGAACTGTCCACGACGCACATTCTCGAGGTTTACGCGGTCCGGCCGCGTTGCAGCCGCCTCATAGAAAAAGATGGGAATTCGGTGCCTTTTCCATATCTCATTGCCCACGCGGCGCGCCAAGGCCACACAATCTTCAAGCGTCACGCCCTGAACCGGAATGAACGGCACAACGTCGGTCGCGCCTACTCGCGGGTGAGCGCCCGTGTGCGTCGTCATATCGATCAATTCCAGCGCCTTGCCCGCGCCGGCAATCGCTGCTTCGCCGACGGCTTCAGGCTCCCCCGCTAGCGTAACTACGCACCGGTTGTGATCCGCGTCCATCTCGCGGTCCAGCACGTAAACTCCAGGCAGGCTGCTCATGGCCTGCACGATGGCCTCAACCTTGGCCGGATCTCGTCCCTCGGAAAAGTTCGGCACGCACTCGATCAATCTTTTCATAGCTCTCCATCTGTTTTCCTCTGCTTAGAACACGCCACGAGCGAAGACAACTTTACATCCCGAGGGCCTGGCTGTTGCGCCCGAAGGATCTCAACCAATAGAAGCCATCTCATAAATGGTGGTTAGGGGTCGGAGCTTCCGCTCCGACATGTAGAGCCGAGAACTCCAGGCTTTAGCCCCGGAGGAAACTCTTCTCTTCTTGCCGAGAGCCCATTTATGAGACAAGTTCTAGTCTTTCAGGTAGACGATTTCGCCGCCCTTCATCGTCATCCAACACCGCTGCATCCCAAAATAATAAGGAATTTCGCGATAATCCTCTACCTCGAACACCGCCAGATCCGCTTGCTTTCCGATCTCCAGCGAGCCAATCCTCTTCTCGCGGCGGAGTGCGTAGGCGGCGTTAATCGTACTTGCCGCAATCGCCTCGGCCGGGCTCATCCGCAGTTGCGTGCAGGCCAGCGACAACACCATGGGCATACTTACCGTTGGGCTGGTTCCGGGATTGTAGTCCGTCGCGAGCGCGACTATGGCTCCCGCATCAATCAAGGCGCGCGCTGGCGCATAATTCTTCCAGCCCAGATGAAAATCGCATCCCGGAAGCAAAGTGGCTACGGTCGGCGATTTTGCCAACGCGTGGATGTCTCGGGCATTCACTTGTTCCAAGTGGTCGCAGCTCGCTGCGGCGAGCTCCACGCCCAGTTGCGTTGCCTCGGTCCGGGATAATTGTTCGGCGTGCAGCCGCGGCTTCAGCCCTTGCTGTTGCCCTGCAATTAAGATCTTCTTCGATTGGCTTCGCGTGAACGCCCCGCGGTCACAAAACACATCACAGAATTCCGCTAGCTTCGCATTCGCAACTCCGGGCAACATCTGCGTTAGCAAAATCTCGATGTATCGCTCCGCACCATTGGGCTTTCCACGGAACTCGGCGGGCACCACGTGCGCGCCCAAGAAAGTAGACACGATTTCCAGCGGCTGCTCGCCGTTCAGTTCCCGCTGCAATCGCAGGATTTTCAGCTCGCTCGCAACATCCAGCCCATAGCCACTCTTGGCCTCCACGGTTGTGGTTCCATACGAAGCGAACTCTTCGAGGGCCGCCCGGGCTCTCCTCTTCAGTGCCTCCGCGGTGGCCGCTCTAAGCTTCTTGACGGAATTCAGTATTCCGCCCCCTTTTCGGGCAATCTCCTGGTAACTCGCCCCTTGAATTTTCAGCTCGTATTCCTCGGCCCGGCTGGCGGCATGAATCAAGTGGGTGTGCGAATCCACAAACCCCGGCAATACCGCGCGCCCGCCCACATCCAACTTGTCGGTCCGGCGCGCAACCTTCAGCGCCTCCACTTGAGCCCGCGAGCCTACGGCCGCAATCTTTCCCGCCTGCACCAGAATCGCGCCATCTTCGACTATTCCTAGTTTTGAAAGGGAATGGCCTCGCCGGGGACCGCCTCCCCGCAGCGTCAAGAGTTGCGAAGCGCCTGTGATGAGTAAGTTCTCGATCAAATCCTCTTAGCAACTGCGCCCGTGCAGAGCCCGGCTAGGCGCTTACCCCGACACCCTGATATGCCGGCACGAACACGTCCTTCACAAAGGTTTCGAACGATGTTGGCGTCGTATTCTCTGCCGACCTCGGCTCTGTAGCCACAACAAGCCCATCGTTGAATCCCTGGAACATTTCGATGAAGTATGCGGCGGTCTTCGGCGGAGTTCCCATTTGTATCAATACCTGCAGCACCTGGTCGTAGGGGAATTGCGCGTACCGGAGATCCGGCTTGTTCAGTGCCTTCCCGATAATCGCCGCCACTTCGTTCATGTTTAGGTCGCGTTGACCCAGCAAATTCTGCGTCTGCTCTCCATTGAAATCCAGTTTCAGCAGGCGTTCCGCAGCATAGGCTCCGATGTCTCTCGTAGCGATCATCGGAATTTGCAAATCCGCCTTCAGCGCCCCCCCGTATAACCCCATCATCTGGATCATGCCGATCGCGGCTAAATGATTTTCGAAAAAATGAGCAGGACGCAAATGCAAGACGTTCAATTTCTCCACGGCATTTAGCTTCTGCTCGGAACGGTACTGCCCGGTGATTGGACCGGTACCCGAAGGTACCTGCGCGCCAATGCTGCTCAGATTGACGGCGTAGTGCAGGCCGGAATTTCGCGCTGCGCTCGAGATTGCGTCGGTTTCGCGATCTTGCTCGGCTCGGTAGTCCGGTGAAGTCATGCCGGGGGGCGTCATCAGGAAGGCGGCGCGAGCGTCCCGAAACGCCCGCGTCAATGCCTCCGCGTCATTGATGTTCCCGATGAAGGGTTCGGCACCGAGCTGCACCAGCGGCTGCAGTTTGGCGGTGTTCCTTCCGACGGCACGGACCTTTTCGCCTTTTTCGAGCAGCTTTCTAGCGATAACAGAGCCGATGTGCCCTGTCGCGCCCAACACGGTATACATGTTCGCTCCCTCGACGGAACTCCCTTTACCGGGTACAAATCGAACTCGGCGCATGCACCTGCGACAGGTTCGACTCACTTCTTAGATCATCGGAATCTTTACGCAGGTCTTCTTGGCAAATTCGACGGCCTCAGCATACCCTGCATCCGCGTGCCGTGCCACGCCCATTCCTGGGTCGTTCGTCAGCACACGTTCGATGCGCTTGGCCATCTCTTTGGTACCGTCCGCACAGGTTACTTGCCCCGCGTGTTGCGAATAGCCAATCCCCACACCGCCGCCGTTGTGGATGGATACCCAGGAAGCCCCACTGGCCGTGTTGACCAAGGCATTCAGCAGGGCCCAATCGGCTACCGCGTCCGACCCATCCTTCATCGACTCGGTCTCGCGGTAGGGCGAAGCCACGGACCCACAATCCAGGTGGTCGCGCCCCATCACAATGGGAGCCTTCAGGTCGCCCTTGGCAACAAGCTCGTTCAGCGCCAAACCGAACTTGTCGCGTTCGCCATAACCCAGCCAACAGATGCGCGACGGCAAGCCTTGAAACTTCACTTTCTTCTCCGCCAGGGTGATCCAGCGTTTCAGGTGCTGATTGTCCGGGAACATCTCGAGCACAAGTCTGTCGGTCCGAGCAATGTCGGAAGCTTCACCGGAAAGCGCCGCCCAGCGAAACGGCCCTTGGCCTTCACAAAACAGAGGCCGAATGTAGGCGGGTACAAATCCCGGGAAGTCGTAAGCGTTTTTTACACCGGCTTCATGGGCGAACGTTCGAATATTGTTCCCGTAGTCGAACGTCACCGCGCCGAGTTTCTGCAAATCCAGCATCCCTTGTACGTGCGCGCCCATGGCGGCGATTGCCCTCTTCCGGTAGTCAACCCGATTTTTCTTGCGAAGTTCAACGGCCTGTTCGAGCGACATCCCGTTCGGCACATACCCGTTGATCGGGTCATGAGCGCTCGTCTGATCGGTCAGCACGTCCGGTACGACGCCGCGCTTCGCCATCTCCGGAATCAGGTCCGCGCAATTGCCAACCAGCCCCACAGAAGTTGCTTCGCCCTTGCGGACTGCGTTCTTCAAAATGCGCAACGCCTCGTCCAGTGACGTCACCATCACTTCGCAATACCCGGTCTTGACACGCCGCTTAATCCTCTCGGGGTCCACATCGATTCCCAGAAACGCCGCGCCATTCATGGTCGCGGCAAGAGGCTGGGCTCCTCCCATTCCGCCCATTCCACCCGTAACCACCAGTCTGCCGCTCAGGTCCCCGCCAAAATGCTGCCGTGCCGCCGCTCCGAAAGTCTCGTACGTTCCTTGGAGAATTCCTTGGGTGCCGATGTAGATCCAGCTTCCCGCAGTCATTTGGCCGTACATCATCAGTCCGGCTCGATCGAGCTCGTTGAACTTCTCCCAATTATTCCATTGGCCCACCAGGTTGGAATTGCAGAGCAACACCCGAGGGGCATACTCGTGCGTCCGAAAAACCGCCACGGGTTTGCCGGATTGCACCAATAATGTCTCGTCGCTCTCCAACGCCCGCAGCGATTTAACGATCGCGTGAAAACAATCCCAATTCCGCGCCGCTTTGCCGGTCCCGCCGTAGACAACAAGGTCGTCCGGCTTCTCTGCCACTTCAGGGTCCAGGTTATTCAGCAGCATTCGCAAAGCGGCTTCCTGTTGCCAACCTTTGCAGCTAAGCTCGGTGCCGCGCGGCGCTCGAAACGGTCCGCGGCTCGTTGCTGGATCATTCACCGCCGGTAAGGTTGCTCCCATGATCTCGTTCCTCTGGCCCTATCTTAGCGCAGCTTGAATCTGGGGAATAACAGCGGGGGACGGAATAGGTGCTAATCTGTTGTCAGGATCGACGAGGGCACCCATGGTTAGGAAATATTATCCCTGGATGATCTTTTTCGGCTTTCTTCTGCTTCTGACCTTCAGCTCTTCCAGTTATGCCAAAACGATTGATTCCATTCTTTGGCCGGTGCGCCTCGGCTTAGTCGCCGGTCTTTCGATTCTCTTCGCTCGGTCGTGGTGGAGACACCGCGAAGATTCTCACTGCGATGACGGAGACGCGCCTCGCGATTCCGCTGACCATTTCCTGGCTTCCGTCCTCCGCTGGTACTACGGAGATCAGAAAAGATAACTCTTCCGCTGCCACTCTTACACTCTTTACTTCTTCGCACCATCCGACGCACCCAAATCTCTAGTACTTCCGGCACTAACGAATAGTTCGCACCGCCCGTTGCGCCCCTTTTCCATCTCATGTACATTCAAAAATCGCATGAGCTACAGTACACTTCCTGCCAGCCTGCTTCGAGCCATCGATGAACATCCTTCCCCGCGGGCGCAAATGTACCGTGGCCCCGAACGCTGGGAAGCCATCTCTTCCGAGGAATTCCTTCGCCGCATAGCAGGTCTGGCTAATTCGTTGGTTGAACTGGGAGTGAAACCGGGCGATCGCGTCGGCCTGTTCGCGCCGAACTGCCCTGAGTGGCACACCGCCGATTTTGCAATCAATGGCTCCGGGGCCGTCACCGTTCCGGTGTACTTCAACGAATCTCCTGACCGCATGGCTTATATCCTGAATCATAGCGGCCCCCAAATCGTTTTTATTTCCGGCCTGCAGCAGTTGCAAAAATTTCTTCGGGTGCGCGATCGGCTCACACACGTTCAGCAGGTCATTGTTGCTGGTGCCGGCAGTGCCCTGCCCCCCGAGTTCCTCAGTTATGAAACTTTGATTGCAACAGCGGGCCAGGCGGATATCGAGTCCTACCGCAATCGTGCCGCACAAGTTCTGCCGACCCAGCTTGCTTCCATCATTTACACCTCGGGTACAACCGGCGAACCCAAGGGGGTAATGCTGAGCCACTCCAATTTCAGTTCGAATGTGGCGGATTCCTGCAAAAACATTGTCCTTCGTCCGGTAACGGATCTGGCCGTCTCTTTTCTCCCGCTCGCTCATGTCTACGGCCGCATGCTCGACTACCTGTATCTCTTTCAGGGTTGTCCGATCGCTTACGTGGATGTAGTCGAGAATGTGGCGCAAGCCCTCTTGGAAGTGCAACCTACCGTCCTCGCTGCGGTTCCCCGTTTTTTCGAGAAGATTTATGCCCGCCTGATGGAACAAGGAAGCAAAAACACCGGCGTCAAACGCAAGATTTTCGATTTTGCGATCGATACCGCGATTGAGTCGGCTGCCTGGCGCTGCGGCGAAAAATCCGCCAGCTTGTCCTCAAGCATGAAATGGGCGATCGCCGACCGGCTGGTCTATTCCAAAATACGCGCTGGCACGGGCGGGCATCTGCGCCTGGTCCTCTCCGGCGGGGCGCCTCTTTCGAAATCGCTCGGCGAATTCTTCTGGGCCATCGGCATTCGTATTTATCAGGGTTACGGGCTTACCGAGACTTCGCCCGTCCTTACCAACAATTATCCGCACAATCGCGCCGGCAGTTCCGGCCGGCCCATTGCTAACGTGCAGATTCGCATTGCCGACGACGGTGAGATTCTCGCCAAGGGCCCGTGTGTCATGCAGGGCTATTACAAATCGCCGGAGGCGACGCGTGAAGTTCTTTCCGACGATGGCTGGTTTAAAACTGGCGACATCGGATATCTCGACAAAGACAACTATCTCTTCATCACCGATCGCAAGAAGGATTTGCTCAAAACGGCGGCAGGGAAGTTCGTTGCGCCCCAGCCGATCGAAAATATGCTTAAGACCAGTCCCTACATTCTCAACGCCATGGTCGTTGGCGATCAGCGCAAATTTGTTGTCGCTCTTTTGGCGATCAATCCGGTTACTCTCGCTTCGAAGCTGGCTGAGGAAGGCCTGAGTTTTTCCTCGAATGCCCAAATGGCAAGCCATCCCCGCACCTACTCCATCATCGAAAACGAAGTCTCGCGCCTCACCGCCCATCTCGCCCAATATGAAACCATCAAGCGGTTCGCGCTTCTCCCTGATGATTTCACTTTTGATAATGGCGCTCTTACCTTCACGATGAAGCTCAAGCGCCGCGTCGTTGAAGATCAATACCACGACCTCATCGACAAGCTCTACACCGACGTTACCGAGCCACGGCCGATCCTGCGTGACTGATTGCCTTTTGCTCCTAATCTTGTCGCACCCTTTCGGGTTATTACTTTATTTGTTCTCGCACTCTCCAAGGACTACAATTTCCTTTTGGAGAAGCCCTTATGTCAGAGCAACTGGTCATCGCAGGACGCGCCTTCAACTCCAGGCTGATCGTAGGAACCGGGAAATACCGGAGCTTTCAGGAAATGGCTCGTGCCCACGCTGCCTCCGGCGCCGATATGGTCACCGTCGCGGTTCGCCGCGTCAATCTGACCGACAAGTCCAAAGAATCCCTCATCGACTACATCGATCGCGAAAAAATCTTTATCCTGCCGAACACTGCCGCGTGTTATAGCGCTGACGAAGCCATCCGAACGGCGCGCCTGGCTCGCGAGGTGGGCCTTTCGAACTGGATCAAACTCGAGGTCATCGGCGATCAGCAAACCCTTTTCCCCGATACTGAGCAGCTCATCGAAGCCACCAAGGTTCTCGTCAAAGAGGGCTTCGTCGTGCTGCCCTACACAAACGATGATCTGATCGCTGCCCGCAAGCTGATTGATGCGGGCGCCGCGGCAGTGATGCCCCTCGCTGCTCCGATTGGTTCCGGCCTCGGAGTACAGAATCCCGCCAATCTGCGCATTCTCCGTGAACGCATCACCGAAGTCCCGATGATCGTCGATGCCGGTGTGGGTACTGCCTCCGATGCTGCGGTCGCGATGGAACTGGGAGCCGATGGCGTGCTGATGAATACTGCAATCGCAGAATCTCCCGACGCCGTTCTTATGGCCGAGGCGATGCGCGACGCCGTGATCGCCGGCCGTAAAGCCTACCTCGCTGGGCGCATGCCTAAGCGCCTCTACGCATCAGCCTCTTCGCCTTTGGTCGGCGTCGTCCGCTAGTCATTCGGGACCGGTCATCCTGAAGCGATCCGATGAGGATCGCTGAAGGATCTCACTCTCTGCGTCTTGCCTCTCAGTTCGAAGAACGCTACCTGAGCAGCCGGTGCCGATTTCTATCGACGTGCAGTTCTAGATCGTCTTGCCGTGGTGGCGCCCAGCCGGCTCGAAAAGCGACAAAAGATTGGTCATGCTGAACAGTTCGCGAATCTGCTGGCTCGCGTTCACGATCTCCACGTGGCACCCGCGTGTTCTTCCCGAGACATACAGGCCCACCACGGTTCCTAGCCCCGAGCTATCCACCTGTGGCACTTCCTTCAAATCAATCACCAGCCGCTTGTGCCCCGGAATCCTGTCACGCACGGAGTCTTTCAGAACCTGTGTGTTCTCGAACGTGAGTTTGCCATGACATTCGGCCACTAAAATGTCCTCACGTTCATAGCAATGCACCCGAAATCCGCGCGTGGAACTGCCCGGTAGCTCCGTCATCGTCAGCCTCCCGCTCCTTGACCGCCCCCACAGCCCGGTCCCTCCTTCTATCGCACTTGGCCCGGATTTGCCAGAGATTCGCGTCGCACCGTTCCATTCAAGTTAAACTATTGTCGTGCAACGCAAGATTTTCTGGATGACCTTTGCCGGGATCGGATTGGCCGCCGACCTGATCCTCCCCTTTTGGTGGGCCCTTGCCGCCACCGTCCCCATCCTTGCGTTCAGTTGGTGGTTTGCCTACCGCAGCGACTGGTTCAACTAGAAACTTCACAGTGTCCGGAACAGGAAGTGCCATACCGCGTCAACTGCGCCATGTACCAGAGCCGAGGCAAAAATGGAGCCCGTTTTTCGCCACGTCCAGCCGTAAAACAGACCCGCTATCGTCGCTAAAATCACATACCTCCAGTTGGGAAACCCTAAATTCGTGATGTGAGAAAATCCGAAAAGCACGGATGCCGTCCACCATCCTGCCAATTCGCTTTTGGAGGCTTTCGATAGAAGGTTCTGGAGCAGTCCGCGAAATAGCAGCTCTTCCGGCCATGCCGTGAATAGCAGAATCGCGAGCGAGAGCCCAGCGTAGGTGCTCGACCTGCTCCATTGCGGCGCAAATGTAATGAAATGCAACGCCCAGCTCAACGGAATGGCGATGCAGGCGAAGACCACGAAGCTTGCCCCCACATAAATTCCCCAGCGTCTTCCCCATCCAATCGAATACCCGATCCCCTTTACTCGCCGCACGAGCAAGAAGGATGCCAACGCTGTGTTCACGGCCATGAGCACTGTCAACACGTGATCCAGCTTGGCGTCCGGGAAAGGCCACAGCCAGTGGCGCGGGCCAAACTTTACGAAAACCCATATTCCGAGAATGCTGGCAAAATCCTGCCAGGTCGCAACTGGCGACGTGCCTGCCCATATCGCCAGACCCAGCGGAACAAAGATGAGTCCCGCCATCGCCGCGACTCTGGTGAGGAGCACGCTGGACGTTCCGAGCAGATACACAAGATAGAGGAGCAACGCGCAGGCGCCGAGAAGCATCCCGCCGGCCCCGCCCAACTTTGCAGTGATCGCGTCCGCCATGCCGCGCGCGGCAAGCGCCAGCATGACGAGAAACAAAAACGCAAAGCAAGTTAACGTTGCCGCAAATGCCCGGCCACCATATCCTTGCCAGGAGGCAAAGAGTGCGCCACTCAAACAAAATCCCGCCCAGATTCCCAATATCGGCCACAATCCCAGTTGCTTCATTGTCCTTATCGCCCCACGTTCATTTTCCTCATATCCATATTTGCACATCCCGTCTCGAGCTATTGGGCAACCACCAAAACTCGCTACACTGAGGAAGAGCGCCGCCTTTGAAACGTCTCGCTTACATCGACTGGATGCGTGGTCTTGCGTGCCTGCTGATGTTTCAAACGCATTGCTACGATTCATGGCTACGCCCTGACCTGCACGATACACAGCTCTACAAACTGTCGCAGTTCGCGGGAACTTTACCGGCGCCTCTGTTCATCTTCCTCGCAGGAGTTTCCTTCGCCTTGGTTACCGAGAAACTTCGCGAGAAGGGGATTGGGCGTGCTGAAATCGCCAAGCAGACGGTTCTCCGGGGCAGCGAAATCTTCGGCCTCGGCATCCTGTTTCGCGTGCAAGAATACGCCCTCGGTTATAAATGGGTCCCATGGACCGATCTGCTGCGCGTCGACATCCTAAACATCCTCGGGATCGCAATGATGCTGATGGGCGCGCTTTGCTGGCTTACGGCGGCGCCAACCGTCTGTGCGTCGCGGCGGCGCGGAATCGCTTCTGCGTTACTCGCTGCCTTAACAATCGCCATGCTCACGCCCCCGCTGTGGACGAATTGGCGTCCGAAATTCCTGCCATGGCCGCTCGAAACCTATATCAACGGGGTGCACACCTTCGACGAGCCGCAGCGTTGGCTTTTCCCGATCTTCCCGTGGTGCGCCTTTGCGTTTGTCGGGCTAGCGCTTGGCTTTCTTGTGTTCACTGATTTTGCGCGACAGCGCGAATCTCGGTTCTTTGTTGCACTCGCCATCGGGGGAGCCGCGGCCGTCTTTTTATCGCTGCTGTTCGATGCGCTGCCAATTCATCTCTATGCGGCGTACGACTATTGGCACTCGAGCCCCGTCTTCGTGCTTGCGCGCTGCGGCGTACTGCTCATCATTTTGTCTCTGACTTATGCATGGTGCAAATGGGGGTTCGCGCAGAAGGGCTTTAGCCCGGTTATTCAGTTGGGTCAGACCTCGCTCCTCGTCTATTGGGTGCACATGGAATTCGTCTACGGCAGATTGTCCATCTTGCCCAAACACAATTGCTCGATCGCGAAGGCAACGGTTGGACTGTGCATTATTTTCCTGGCGATGCTGGCGCTCTCGATTTGGCGGACACGCTACAGGAACGGAAGGACTAAGGTTTGGCAGCCGGCGGTGCCTGCAGCTCCGGAGCCGGCAACTTGATAATGATCTCCCCCGGCTGCGCTAATCCCAATTCTTCCCGAGCGATCTTCCGGATCGTCTGCGGGTCGGTCTTCAAATCCTGGACATCGAGTTCGAGCAAAGAGTTCTCTTTGTTAATGTGCTGCAGCAGAGAAGTGACTTTCTGAATCTCCTGCTGCTTACGCCGCATGGCGAGGAAGCCGTGCGTGCCGAAGACGTCATGAACCATGAGCACCACGACGAAAATCGCGAGCGCGTGCAGCCCATAGGCTCGCCACAATTCCCCCGACTTTTCTTCCCAATGCATCTCTTCCAAATCCGCCCTTGAGTACGAATTCTGCTCCACCTGCGCGGTTCGCCGATACCAATTTTCTTTGGGAAGGTGTCGAAGCGTTCACCGGTCGGCCCGTAGTGTATTTGCCTTCTATTCGACGCGATAACCCACAATGTCGCTTCCGCAACCCCCATGAACCCTAAAGGAACGCCAAATTGAAAATACCGGAATCTCCCGGACTCCACCGGCTCCCCAATCGTGCATAAAGGTGGTGCGCTGATTTTTTCGGGCGTTGCCGGCTCGTCGCTCGCAACGCCGTCGAATTCAGCCGATCCTTCAAGGAGCCACTCATGATTGGAAAAGTGAATAATCTTCGCGAACTATTCGAAATTGAGCTGAAATATGCCTACGATTGCGAGCATAAGCTTGTAAAGAAGGGCATTCCCACGATGATAGAAAACGCCGGCTCTCCAGAGCTGAGGACCGCCCTGGAGCATCACCTGCGCGAAACGCAAAACCACATCGCCCGCCTCGAGCAGGTTTTTGCCGCGATTGGTAAGGAGCCTGACACCAAAGGAAACGAGATTCTCGACAAAATTCTGAGTGCTGCAAAGGACTCCGTCTCGAACATCGATGATTCTCCCCTTCGCGACAGCGCGCTCATCGCCAATGGCAACCTGGTGGAGCACTATGAGATCGCCACATATGGCACTCTTGCAGCCTTTGCGCGTCATTTGGGCCTGCAGAATGCGGTCGCACCCCTTGAAGAAACCCTCCAGGAAGAGAAGGCTGCCGACGTAAAACTGACGCAAATCGGAGAAACCGTGTTGAATCCCCGCACTGCAAAGTCCCATACGGCTTAACGTCTTTTTGGGCCTGCCATGGGATCCGGCTGAACGGCTATCGTCAGCTGCCTGGCCCATCGACGTAATAGCCCGGGCGGGATTTCACCTTTGATTTTGGCTGGTCCACGGTCACCTTGATCTGGTGGAATCCTCCGGCATTTGTTCCAGTGGGTGCGTACATCAACAGGTATTGCGAGTGCAGCTCGCCCCCAATCTCATCGATAGCTTTTCCAATGGAGCGGTCCTTCCACACGGGCATAAACGAGCCGCCAGTGGCCGAAGCCGCGATTTCCAAGGGATTTCCGGCTACTTGGTCCTTCATGTGGGTCACCGCCCATTTCGCTACGGGAATCAAATTGTTGTCTCCGTAGCCTGGATCCGTGGGCTTCATCTTGGCTCTGTTTCCTATCAGCGCGTGTACTGTCGAAAACCCCACGCTCCAAATCGTAACGTTTTCTAGTTGCGCTCGACGCAGGACGGTGTCCAGTTTCGCCTCGCTCCCTTTATCGTCAGCTTCGGCGAGCACCAGCATAATGCGGCGTCGACCCGGTTCCGTTGGTGTCGGTTTATCCCGCGCACTAAGCATTTCGACGCCGAGAGCCAAGGCGTCATAGAGCTTCGATCCCGATGTGCCGTCATCCAAACGCGAGAACACCTTCTCGACGGCATCGGGGTTTGCCGTAAAGTCCTGTAGCTTGTCCACCGTATCGTTGAAGCCCACCACAGCAGCTTCCGCGTTCGGACCCATCACCGTCTGGGTCACCAAAACGCCGGTCTTTCGAAGTTTCGGTAGGAGCGATTCGATGCGCGAACTTGTTTCCACGACGATAACGAGCGAGATGGCGTCGCCTCCCACTTCGAAATGCGTGATGGTTTGTGGAACGCCATTATCCGTAACGCGAAAATTCTCGATCTGCAGGTCGTGAACCATCGCGCCTTTCGAGTCGCGCACTGTCGCCGGCTCGCTTACCAGGATAGTTTGCACCTCGATCTTTCGTTGGGAAGGCACCTGTTGCTCCTGGCCCGTGCACGTGGCATCGGCGAACAATGTCGCCAATGCAAAGACAACCATGATCCGGCGGTCTCCCATCTCAACTGCCTAGATGCGGACTGGCCGGCAAGGTTTGTCCAAATCAATGCACGTAATAGCCGCTTTTGGCGAGCACAATGTAGTCGTGTCCCTTCTTTCCGAAGGAGGATGACAGACGCACGTCCAGTTTGTGGGGCTTGCCGCTCGCGCCGTTAGCGTTCGTGTAGTAGCCGACGGTGTAGCGCGTCTTGATTCGCTCGATCAGTGCTGCGAATTCGGTGTCCAGATGAGCCACGTCTGGCACATTGAAGATTTCTCCACCCGTCTGGTCGATCACTTTCCGGATGTTGACTAAGCCGGGCACCATACTGGCGGCGAGAAGTGTTCCAGGCGGGTTGTAGCCTGGGATTTTCAAGTTATAGAGCACAGCATCGGCGGCGATGGTTTCGGTCACGATGTCGCGGGTGCCTTGCCCGCCGGCATCGGTGCCGACGTCATCGCTAATGAGGATGATGACGCGACGGCCTTTGGGCGGCGCGCCCAGGAGATACTGCGCAGCGACAAAGATCCCGTCATTGATATTTGTTGCGCCGCCAACTTTGAACGCATTGATCTGCTGCGCGAGCTGCGATTTGTCCTTCGTGAAAGGCACACGCAATTCCGCTTCGGTCGAGAAAGTGAAGAGCGCCACTTCGTCGTCGGATTTCAGCGCGCCAAGCGCGGTGTTGGCCGCTTCGCGCAGAGGCCCAAGGAATGGGCCGATGGAATCGCTCAGATCGAGCACGAGCGCAACATTGAGGGGCAGTTCGTCCCGGCTGAAGATATCTATTTTCTGCGGGACGCCATCTTCACGAAGCTCGAAATCCTCTTTCTTTAAGCCACCCATGATCTGACCGGACTTCGTCTTCACCGTCGCATCGACCATGACCAGGTTCACATCCACATGTATCACGTTGGGTGCTGGTTCCTGTGCACGAGAAGGGAGGAGGCCCGACGCCAAAGAAATGCTCATCGCAAATAAGCGCAACACGCCTTGGCCGAGGGAAACAATCACCATCCCATTATAACTGTACGCGTCTCCATTCTTCGTAGAGGCGCAGGACTCCTGGCCCCGGCAGGATCAATTCCCCATGCGATTTTCTACTTTCATATTTCGCGTGTCGATTTCTTGCTCAGCGCCCGGCTTCTGGATGATTGTGCCGCCAATTCCAATATTCGCGCTGCTCTTCATGGTTTAATCGCGCAAACTCGCGATACTCGTAATGCCTTTCGGCGAGCCACACGCGATACGCGTGATCCTCACGACCATTCCAGTAGTGATAATCGGAATGATATTCGTCGTAAACCCTTACCCGCGCGGCGCATCCGCTGATGGCCAGAGGCGCAAGAGACGCAGCCGCAAGCAACATCGTACTCATGAGGCGTTTGGGCTGCAACATTGGACGGCCCTCCTTGACTTAGGATGCTTGTGCGGATTGCCCTGAACGTCAATCTCCCGATTGGCGAGTCTCACTTCAGGGGGCTATTTCTCTACAAAAAGAAACCCAAAGAGGCGTCGAAAAGTTGCGTTCGCCGCGTGACCTTAGAGCGCAGTTCCACAACTTCAATCCTACGTAACATTTGTGGGGTAACCTAGTCAGTGCCCAGAACTGCCCGAAAGCCGCGCCGCCCGCCCAACCAATCGAAGAAGGAGCCTTCATGCCGAGAGAACTGAGTACGCCACTTCCGCAGCCTGTGTTCAACGAGGGAAATGTCACGCCGGATCCCAGGCAATTCAAAACCAAACACCCTTCGGACAACCAGCAATACAAGGAAATCGAGAAGCTGTTGACCAAGGATGTAGTCGCGTTCGATCAGTCGCGCATGCAGCCGGGGGATGTCTATTCGCTGGCTGCGGCTCTCGGTCCTCATGGTACAGAGAGCGTGCAGCAAATCAAGCAAACGGGACAGATCGTTTTCCATTGCGCGGGAGACACCGGCGCGTCGAGCGAAGGTAAGTACGGAAACGAATTGCGAGTATCCGACCAGGTGACCGCCGACTGCCGCGCCAGCGATGCGACAAACCGGCCGGCGTTTTTCTACCACTTGGGGGATGTGGTCTATAACTTCGGGGAATCGAAGTATTATTACGATCAGTTCTATGAACCTTATCGAAATTACCCGGCTCCGATATTCGCGATTCCCGGCAACCACGATTCCTTCATCATCCCGGGAACTCCGGCGGAGAGCACGCCGCTGACGATTTTCAATAGAAATTTTTGCGCTTTGACGTCGACCATCACGCCGGAGGCCGCCTCGCTGCACCGGACCGCCATGACCCAACCTGGGGTCTATTTTGCGCTGGACGCTCCTTTTGTCCGCATTATCGGTCTGTTCAGCAATGCCCTGGAAGATCCCGGCGTAATTTCGAGCGAAGGCGGAAAATGGAAGGCTGTTCCCGACTATCAGCTTCAATTCCTTACAGCGCAACTTCAGCGCATCAAGAAAGAAAAATATTCGGGAGCGGTATTGCTGGCGATGCACCATCCGCCGTTCTGCTATCAGCCGGCGCCGAAATCAGCAGGTTCAGGCGGGGACCACAGCAGCAGTCCCAACATGCTCCAGCAAATCGATACAATCTGCAAAGCGCAGGGCGTTTATCCTCATGCCGTCCTTTCCGGCCACGCGCACAACTATCAGCGCTTCACGAGGACGATTCAGTTTGCAGGCGGCAGCATCCAGGTGCCATTCATCATCTGTGGCGACGGCGGCCATGACGTCCTGACACTGGTGCAGGGGAAAGGTGGACAGCCCGCCCAGGAACCCACCTTTGGGACGAGCGTAGACTATCTAGAGCCGAAGCAACCGGCGGTACAGGCGAAAAGCCTGGTTCTGAATCACTACGACGATACAAATTACGGCTATTTACGGATCATCGTAAACAAGAGCCAACTGCAAATTGAATTTCATCAAGTCGGGCAAGCCAGCATTGCCCAGTCGCGAACCGACATGGTCACCGTGGATCTCTCGAGCCAGCAGATTGTTGCGAATTGACCTGTTGACGAGTATTGTCCCTCTCACTGTTGCGCCGGGAAAGAAATGATCAACTGGTCCAACGGCAAGGCATCTTTGATCTGCAAGAGCGGTGAGACCGGAGAAATCGCCAGCGGCTTCCCTTTGGCCTCCGCCTCGTCGAATGCTTCCGTGCCGGGCGTTTTGCCGTTGATCTGAAAGCTCGTGATTTCATACGGAAGCCCGTTCGAAGCAAGCGAGGTTGGACCATCCGTCACCTGAAAATGAAGATGAGGCGCAACGGAGTTGCCTGAATTTCCCACCAACGCAATGGCCTGGCCCAATTTCACCTTTTCTCCTTGCCGGACCGTAATGCTTCCCGGTTGCAGATGGGCGTAGAGCGCATAACGTCGCTGGCCCAAATCCAATATGACGGAGTTCCCATCGGCTGCGTCGGGTGAGATATCGGTGGGGTAGGCGCCGGGCGTTTGCTCAGGGTGACCCTCCGTGACCGAAGCGACGGTCGCGTCCGCAACCGCAAATACCGGTTTGCCAAAAATGGTATAGCTTTCAGGTTTTTCGCGCGGGCCCGAATAGATTCGGCCGCTTGCATCAAGTTGCTCCCAATCCACTGCATATCGTTGAGCGACCCAGACCCGTCCGTTGACGGGAAGCGCCGCGCGGGTGTGTCGCGTGGCGTCGCAACAGGAATCGGCGGAAACGTAGCCGTCCCCGCGCAGCGGAGCGCCAATTCTTGCCACCTCTCGGCGATCGACCCCCGTGACGCCCCCGGCTTCATTTATTTCCTGATGACCCGGAGGCGCCGCGCTGACGCGGACCGTGACGCGGTGCGAAAGCTTCTGCGGAATCGCGGCGCCCGGCGCAAGCGAGACGTTGAGAAACAGGAGGGCTTGGGCTCCTTTCGAAACGGTTCCAGAGGATTCGCGCTGGCCTGCCGGCTGAAGGAGCCGGGCAATCGTGGCGCTATCCAGGCTCTCTAGCACAACTCCGTCGCCGAGCACCTCGACCTTTTCCACCACCGCGTCCCCACTCGAAAAGTTCGACATCCACAGTTCGTAAACGAGGTGCACGCGACTGTCCGATCCGTTGAAAGGCACAGGCGCATCCTGAACACTCAGCAGGAGCGGCGTCATATTCTCCTGCGCATCTGCCTGCCAGGCTAAGAAGCAAATCACGCAAACGGTAAGCCCGAGCGAAGGCAATTTCGCGAATAAACCGCGAGAAGAATCCGGCATGGAGACCTCACATCAACGTAGGCGAAGGATTGTACGCTATTCACCGGCGCATTTGTGCGACTGGCCGCGCAGCCAAGAGAGGCAGGTCGTATACAATCGAGGACGGAGAAACGGAATGAAGCGAGAGACCAGATACCGGGTGGTGTTGGTAACCTGCGCCACGCTGGAGGAAGCGCGCAAAATTGCACGGCATGTGGTGGAAAAACGCCTGACCGCGTGCGTGAATATCGTAACCCACGCCGTCGAATCCTTTTATGCCTGGGAAGGGAAGCTCGAAAACAGCAGCGAGTATCTTCTGATTATGAAAACCACCGAAGAGCGGTTGGAGGAATTGCAAAAACAAACCATTCGTCTGCATTCCTACGACACCCCGGAGTTTATCGTGCTACACGTCGTCGCCGGGTCGGAGGAGTATCTGAAGTGGGTCGGCGAGAGTGTGGAAGCGAAGTAAGTCGCCGCCCCGGCCAAAGTTCTTCGTAGGGCGCAGTACTCTTTCGCCTCATGTCCGCAATAATGCAACCGTGCGGGGTTTTTGTCTTCACGCGATAATTCGCCTAAATGTACAGCAGCGCTTGATCGATGTCCGCGATGATGTCTTCGACGTCTTCGATGCCGACCGAAAGGCGCACCAGGCTGTCGGTGATTCCGATACGATCTCGGACTTCCTTTGGCATCGAAGCGTGGGTCATCTGCGCGGGAAGCGAGATCAGGGATTCCACTCCGCCGAGGCTTTCCGCCAACGAGCAGACTTTCACCTGGTTAAGGAACCGTCGAGAAGCTTCTTCTGAGCCGAGATCGAACGACAGCATTGCGCCGGGGCCCTTCTGCTGGCGGCGCGCAAGTTCATGCTGCGGATGATGCACCAAACCAGGGTAGAACACCTTGCGCACCTTCGGATGCGCATCGAGATGACGAGCGACAGCCAACCCATTGGCATTGTGCTGCAGCATGCGCACCGCGAGAGTCTTGATGCCGCGTGAGGTTAGGAAGCAATCCATGGGCGCGAGCCCCGCTCCGGCGGAACGTTGCACGAAATAGATTTTCTCGGCATCATCCGGGCGCGTGAGCACGACCGCACCGCCAGTGGCGTCGCTGTGGCCATTGAGATACTTAGTAAGAGAATGCACCACAATGTGCGCGCCAAGCTCAATCGGACGCTGCAGATACGGCGTAAGAAATGTGTTATCAACAACCAGCGTTGCGTGGCGCTCATTGGCCAGCTTCGCCATTGCCGAAATGTCCGTGATGCGAAGGGTCGGATTCGTGGGAGTTTCGATGTAAATCATTTTTGTGTTCGGACGAAAAGCGCCGAGCACAACGGCGGGGTCGGAAGTATCCACGAACGAGAATTCAAGACCGAAGTGCACCAGGAGTTGTGTCGTCAGCCGATAGACGCCGCCGTAGACGGCTTCGGAGAGCACTACGTGGTCCCCGGGACGAAGAAGGCGGAAGACGGAATCGATCGCCGCCATCCCAGAAGTGAAGACGTAAGCGGAAAGACCGCCTTCGAGCTTGGCGATTGTCCGTTCGAGCGCCTTGCGATTCGGATGGTTGGTGCGCGCGTAATCGTAACCTCCCTTGGTTTTGCCCACCTCTTCGTAAACGTACGTGGAAGTCTGATAGATGGGGGCCACCACGGCACCCGTGGATGGATCCGGCTCCTGGCCTACGTGAATTGCATTCGTAGCAAATCCCATTCGAATCTCTCCTTGATGCTGTGGCTTGAACGAGCGGTGGACGGCGAAGGCCGCCCGATCTCAGATGGGTCCCCTGCAACTCGAGTCTAGCAAAAGTTACAAGAGGCAGGTCAGCGAGTCAAATCATTGGCGGTCTTGACGTTCCGCGGGCTTCGCGTCAGGATGAAGGAAATGACCACGAGAACGAAGCGCGGGCACCTTCACGGCCTCCTCTTGCTGGCAGGATTGGCGTTGGCGGCCTCCGTGTGGCCCCAGGATCAGGCTCCGCCATCGAAGAAAGATCAGGCGCCCTCTCCGGCGAACCGTTTGACGATTGAAGTAACCGGCGGCGATGCGAACAAGCCGGTGGACAATGCCAGTGTCTACGTGAAAACCCTCGAAGAACATCTCATCAAGGACAAGAAGTTCGAAGTTAACGTGAAGACAAACCCGCAGGGTGTCGCGCACGTTCCGGATTCGCCTCTGGGAAAAGTTCTGGTGCAGGTGGTCGCGGATGGATGGAAGCCTTATGGGCACTGGTTCGAAGTCACCGACCCGAAACAAGTGATCAAGGTCCATCTGGAACGTCCGCCGAAGTGGTATTAGAAATGTTTCGAGTAAGATTTCCGGCTAAATGACTTGCCGCGAATCCGATGCAGACCAAATCATTTTGAGATTCCGAGGAAAAAGTTTGCACACAAGATGCGGTTGCACAAAAATGGTGCAAACCGCATCATCGCATTGAAATTCGGCGGGTTAGTCGTCGATTTCCGATTCTTTCCACAAGCTTTTCCACTTTTGTGTGCAAAACTTAACGCGCCAGAAATATTTTTTCTTGCGCGAGGGCCAGAGTCGTGCACGCAAGCCAACAAAATAATTCCGACGTCAACTTTTGACCGCCGGAAAACTCCGATGTTAGAGTGAAGAGGACGGAAACCATTCATGAAGGAAAGTACAGACGGACCTTTTTCCCTGGTGCAGATGTTTTGGGGCAATCTCGCGGCCAGGCCGCTGCGGTGCTCTCTCAGCATCCTGGCTATCGCGATTCAAGTGGTGTTGGTGCTGATGATTGTGGGTATGACCTCCGGTGTCATCGCGGACTGGGGGAAACGCGTGGAAGGTGTCGGGGCGGACATCCTGGTACAACCCCCGAACGCTTCGATTTTCTTTGCCTTCTCGAACGCCGTGATGCAGGAATCCTTCGGGGACGAGATAGAGAAACTCCCCAGTATCGATGTCGTCGCGCCGACGCTCATGATGACCGATCCCAAGACGCTGATGGTCATCTACGGCATCGACTACAAACGTTATAACGCGCTGAGCAAAGGATTTATCTTTCGTGCCGGTCGGCCGTTTGAGTCTCCGGACGAGACCATCGCGGACGACATCGCCGCCCAGACGCGCCACCTCAAGGTAGGCGACACGGTGACGCTGATCAACCGGCCATTTCGGGTCTCTGGCATCGTCGTTCACGGCAAGGGTGCGCGCTTCTACATTCCGCTCAGGACCGCGCAAGACACCATGGGCGCTGAAAAACGCGTCTCCATCTTCTTTGTCAGGAGCAAGGGAGACACGGAAGCGACTCGGGCTGAAATTCTCAGGTTGAACCCGCAAAATCGCGTCAGGTCGATGTCGGAGTACGTGTCGCTGATGAGTTCGTCGAAGTTACCGGAACTGAAACCGTTCATCCGCACCATGGTCGTACTCGGGATCGTGGTGAGCTTTCTGGTAGTACTGATGAATATGCACACCATGGTCATGGAACGGACAAGAGAGATCGGCATCTTGAAGGCCCTGGGCTTCACGCGTCTCGAAATCGTGCAGATGTTACTGGGCGAAACGGCCGTCCTGGCAATTGCCGGAAGCCTTGTGGGCATCGGGATTACGTTTCTGACGCAAGCAATCCTGAAAGAGACCAACCCCTCGTTGCCGGTTCTGATTTCACCCGGATGGGTGGTCGCTTCGTTCGGGCTCGCGCTTTTGGGAGCCGCGCTTGGCGCGACTGTGCCGGCAGTGCGCGCGTCGAGCTACGATCCGGTGGAAGCTCTGGCCTACGAATAAGAGATCTCCCAGGAATCCTTCCTTACTTTTCCTCAGGCGTGGGATTGCACCGCGACGCTGAAACTGATATGAAAAAAGCAGAAACGGGGCGGCTCCGCCCCAACGGTGTTGGCGTCCAGGAAGCCAAGGAGAAAGCATGAAGCGCATGATCGGGGTACTGGCGTTGCTATCGGTTTTCGTTTTGCCGGTAAGCGCGCAAATGGGAATGGATTTGTTCCGCAAGCCCGCAATCGCCAAGGCCTTCCATCCCGTCGTTGGGAAAGGCGCGCAATATGATGAGGTTTCTCAGGGATCTAACGGGTCAAGGACCCGCACATTGGAGATCGGGATTGTCGGCAAAGATACCGTTGACGGCAAGGACGGCTACTGGATGCAGTTTGTGGGCGCCGACGAAAAACAGCAGGCGATAGTTGGGAAGTCCCTGATCACCGTCGACGATCTTCAATTTCACCGTATGATCGTGCAAATCCCTGGTCAAGGTGCGATGGAGTTGCCGGCAAGTATGACTGCCAATAACCGGGGTAAGATGAACGAGCATTTGAACGAATGGCGGTCCGTCGGAAGCGACACCATTACTGTGCCCGCCGGCACTTTCACTTGCGAACACTGGAGGAACGATCAAAACAGCTCCGACGTCTGGACCAGCGACAAGGTTACGCCTTTCGGAATGGTCAAAGCGGTCGACAAAAACGGCGGCACCACGGTGCTGACCAAAGTCCTCGACAGCATCCCCGACCGAATCACCGGACCCGTCAAGCCATTTGATATGCAGCTGATAATGCAGCAAATGCAGCAGCAAAGACAACAGCAACACCCGCAGTAGTTGGCGCAACTCGGAATAATATGGAAATATTACGGGGCGGGATTCGTCGAAGGTCCCGCTCCGTGTCTGTTTACGGGATCGGGCATCGAACAAAACAAGGAAGAGGCGATGGCGACAGACAAGTATCTGCCGGCAACAATAGTGGACCGCAAAGAGATTGCGCCGGACTTGTTCCTACTAAAGGTGGAGTCGGAGCAGCCGCTGCCGTATTTGGCTGGCCAATATGCGACCCTGGGTGTTGAGAAGGACGGAAAAAACATCGAACGCCCCTATTCGATTTGCTCTTCGCCCTACGAAAGCAATCTGGAATTTTTCGTGGAGCGGGTACCGGAAGGAGCGTTGACGCCGCTATTGTATGCTCTGGAAAACGGGGCGCCCTTGCTGCTGCGCCGGTTTGCCAAGGGACGTTTCACGCTCGATCTGAAGAGCGGCCGCAAAAACCATCTGTTGCTGGGGACGGTCACCGGCATCGCGCCCTACGTCAGCTACGTGCGCACATTATATGCGGATTGGAAAAAGGGCGAAGGCGTTATGCCGGGAGAGCACCGGCTCTTTTGCATCCAGGGAGCGAGCCAGAGTTGCGAGTTTGGCTACCGCGACGAATTGGAGCGGTTGGCTGCGGAGGTTCCCTGGTTAAAATACGTGCCGACCGTCAGCCGTCCCTGGGAATGTGACGGTTGGAACGGCGAGACCGGCCGCGTCGATGACGTGATCCGGAAATTCACTGACTTATGGAACCTGAAGGCCGCCGAGACGACGGCCTACCTGTGCGGCAATCCCAATATGGTGGAGAATGGACGCGGCATCCTAATGCGGGCGGGATGGAAGAAAGACGGCATTCAGGACGAGGAGTACTTTCCTCTGGGAAAGTAGCAGACTCTGCCGCGTGGCCCTTTTTCTTGGGCATCGCCGCCTCAATTGGGCTTATTACCAAGAGTTGATGCCCCTGCCAGCACCTCAAGCATGACGCGTTGCATGATACGAAGCCTGGGCTCGATGGCGCGAACGCGAATGTCGTGGCCAAGTTCTAGGCATTGCTCTGCTCCCGAATCGAAAACCGGCCATGACGGCGCGCCGCGATAGTTGGGATCGCCGGTTTTCGCAAATTGCGCCCAATACCCGCGCAGGAACGCACCCAGCTGATCGCTAGCGACGCTCCGCACCCAATCAGATGGAAACGAATCGCTCAAGAAAGAAAGCTCCAATCCGTGGTGAGCACCAAGATGCGCCCGCTTGCCGGTGTCCGAGAACGTGAAATCATAGAGATAGGCTTTTTGTCCTGCTCGGGTCATCGCCAGAGCCATGGAGTAGGCCCCGTACGCAAAGGAATCGTTCTCTAGTTCCAGGCGTCGAGCTGGGACATCGGTATCTGACGTGACTGGGTAAGCCGCAAACTCCTGGCCCGCGAACCTTCCAGAATCCTGTTCAAGGTACTTCCTGTATTGCTCAACGGTTTTAACCCCATGGTCGCCAAACACCGTGGCTTCATCGGCGTTGCTACCGATGAGTATGGGAACATGCAGTTGTTTGCCGTCCGAAAAAAGCTTGGCTGGCTGCTCGGGAACCACCCAACCATCCACGATGGCGTCGAAATGCACCTGGGGGTCCTGGCTCCAGGCTTTCAGGATCGCGTCCGGTGGAGTGCTGCGGAGTTTCTCGAGCGCGTTCCGGCCACTCCGAGCTCCTAAATCGCTTGCCAGCCGCAATCCAACAGCTTCGCCAGTGTCTTCGATGAAATTAAAAGGCAGAGGCTGGCGGATGTCTTCGTTCAGGGTGCTCTGACATTCTCCGCTCTCGAGGATCGCGCCGAGAAACAGATCTTTCGCCAAAGGCGAGGACATGAGAAGACAAATATCGACTGCGCCCGAAGATTGTCCCATCACCGTGACGCGCGCCGGATCGCCGCCGAACTGCGAAATGTTTTCGCGGACCCAATGGAGAGCTTGAATTTGATCGAGAAGGCCGTAGTTGCCCGACGAGTGATGTTCCGATTCCGCTGTCAGGGCGGGATGCGCAAGGAATCCAAAGGGTCCCAACCTGTAGTTCGCCGTGACGATTACGACGCCGAGTTGTGCAAGGGGAGGTCCGAGTGGGGTGAACTGGCTGTATCCCGCCGTGTTCGAACCGCCATGAAAGAAAACAATGACCGGCAACTTCGCATTCGACGGAAGTTGCGGCGTCCAAACGTTCAGATAAAGGCAGTCTTCTTGGCCCTCGAGGTAGGGAAGCCAGCCTTGCGGCAGCTGCGGGCACACAGGGGCAAACGCATCGGCTTTGCGAAGGCTGGTCCATTGCAACGCAGGCCGGGGAGGTTTCCATCGAAGTTCGCCGACCGGCGGCGCGGCGAATGGCACGCCGAGAAACGCTACGCCATCGGGTGATCCGCTAAACCGGATTCCCTCAAGGCGGCCGGAGGGAAGCGTCACGGTCGGTGGTTCAGGAGCATTTGAAAAAAACACACCGGCAACCGCGAGAATTAAGGACGACTTGACCAGATATCTCCGCATCGCTCACTTTCTGAGGTTCTCAGCTCCAGATCACGGCTTCTTCCGAGAATATTGTCCGCTGAAGACGGTCTTCCACGTTCCGCCATTGTCGGAGGATTTTTCCCAGGTCTGCTCTACTTGGTCCGGTCCCAGTCGAACCACGCGGATTCGATTCAATTCGCTCACGCCGTTCGAGCCACGGCTGGGTCCCACAAATTCCGCCGACCCACCTGCCACGTTCCCCTCGAACACGTGCACTCGACCCTCATTATCCGCAAACATCCCGTGCCAGTGCCCATCGTCGGAGCTGTAGGCAAATATGTTGATCCCCTCGTGATTTCTTCCTGCGGTCCAATTTTCGACCACAACACACCGGCCGAGTTCCAGGTAAACCTTACTGGAGCTGGCGCCCGGAGCACCTGGATAGGTGACGCTCCACTCACCCAGCCAAAAATCGAATTGGCGCGTCTCGGAGTTGGCGGAACACGGGCTGTTATCTGGAGCAGCCAACGTCCGCGGAGCACAAAATCCGCATAAGGCGAGGACGATCACCTGAACGAAAACGAATTCAACCCGAATCCAGGTGCGGAATATCGTCCATTTGGCGTTCATGTCATTGCTCCTATCTCGCATTTTTTACAACCCGGCAGCCGGACGTAGCGCGTGAAAACGAAAGGCATGCGGGTTTGTCTTCACCGAAATGTTTTGAAAGCCTGCCGACTCCAGGCGGGACCCGATGCTGTCTGGGTCCACGGGGACAAGCGTGTCGCCGATGTGGATGAGGCGCATCCAGAAGTTGTTCAAGCCGACACTATCCACGCCGACGAAAATCGCTCCAGGCTTCAATACCCGGCATACCTCCCGGAACAACTGGTTTTGCAAGTCTGCGTCGTGGATGTGATGCAGCATGTGCAGCGAGACGGCTGCGGAGAAATGGGCCCGCGGAAACGGCATGGCTGTCGCGTCTCCTCGGACCACGGTCACATTGGTCCCAGAAAAGCGAGCGGCGAGTGAATTCGCAAGAACAGGATCAATCTCGAGCGCGGTCAGGTGGGCGACATGAGGCCGCAACAAATCAGTAGTCAAGCCGTGCCCAGGGCCCAACTCGACCAGATGAGAGCCAAACTGAGCGTCCGAGAGAACCCAAGGCACCACATAATCCCGCAACACCCGGCGCCACGAGGTCGAGCGGCAGAGGTAGCGATGGATGAGGTTCATAGGCGAAAGCTCCAACAACACAAAAATACAAGGCGTGGTAGAGGCTTGCTTTCGCTATTGTGACAATAAATATCGTGCAAATGCCAAAGCGCGGTCACCCTATCGAAGGAGGCTTTTGCCGACCAACGATCCTCGCATTTCCCCCATGCAGCAACTTCGCGACGAAATCAGTTCGCTCTCCTCTAAGAGTGGCGCGAAGGATCGGCGGAAAAGCGACCTGTACCAAAGGACAGTCATGCTTAGGCAACGTGGCCCCGAGTGCCGATTTACGGTAAACCTGATTTTAACTATTGTGGAAACAGGTTTACCCCTTAGATCTTTTGAAACTGGAATCCAGAGTTCAGGAGGCTTCCGAACGTCCCCTCGGCGGAAGTTTGCCCGCCCGGTGCGAAGCGCAAATCGATGGCACAACGAACCTCTGAACCTGGGATCGCCCTCGGGGCTCCCCAGCTAGCGATTCTGTTGGATTCTACTCAGGAACTGATCGCCATCCTTGGGCCGGATGGAACCATTCAGTTCGCAAACGCGACATTTCAAACTGTCCTTGGTTATCGGCTGGAGGACTTGCTCGGACGAAGCCTTCACGCCATGGTGCACGCAGCGGACGTGGATGGTGTGCGAGAGCGGTTGAGGGAGGCGTCGAAGGAATCGGGCGTGCGCGTATCGGAACGCTGCCGGTTCCGCTGTCGTGACGGTTCGTGGAAATGGATTCAGTACGCCCTCCGGAATCCGGTGCATGAGGCGGCCCTGGAAGGAATTCTATTTCATGCCAATGATGTGACTGGTCTGCATCGCATGGAATCTGAGCGGGCGGTGAACTCCGAAATTGTACACGCTCTAAACGCAACCGCGAACCTGGACCAGCTACTGGCGCGCATTCACGGGTCGTTGAAGAAAATTTTGCCGGCAGAGAATTGCTTTGTGGCGCTGCACGATCCAGAGACCGACACATTTTATTTTCCTTTTCTGGTCGATGAATACGACACGGCGCCACCACCGCAGAAAGTTGGTAGAAGCTGCACGGCATACGTGTTTCGGACCGGGCGCGCCAGCCTGATTCCGCAAAGCGAATTTGACCGGCTCGCGGAGACGGGGGAAGTGGAGCTCGTCGGATCTCCGTCGCCAGCCTGGCTGGGTGTGCCGTTGAAGACGCCGACGGCCACAATTGGCGTTCTTGTCGTACAGCATTATCAAAACGAGAACGCCTACGACCGGAGAGACCTGGAGTTCCTGGAATCGGTCGGCGGACACATCGCTCTGGCGATTGAGCGCCGCCGCGCGGAAGAAGAGCTGCGCAAGAACGAATCGATGCTGCGGTTGTTGTTCGAATACAATCCGCTACCGACCTGGCTGTACGCAATCGATTCCCTGAAGGTTCTTGAGGTAAATCAAGCGGCCATGGATCTCTACGGATACACTGCTGCGGAATTCGAACAAATGAGCGTTCTGGACATCCGGCCGCAAGAGCAGCGGACCAAGGCGCTGAACTACATGAGGGAGTTGGGAGCGGATGCCGAGGAGCACGAGTTCTGGTTGCACCAAGCCAAGGACGGTCGAACGTTCGAGGTGGAAGTCATTTCACACGAGCTGAAATATGCCGGTAAGCGTGTGCGGCTGGTCGTGGCGCAGGACATCAGCGATCGCCGCCAATTGGAAAGCCAGCTTCGGCAGGCGCAGAAGATGGAAGCAGTGGGAAGGCTGGCCGGAGGCGTCGCGCACGATTTCAATAACCTCCTTATGGTCATCAAGGGACACACGGAACTGCTGTTGAGTGCACTGGACCCTTCCGAGCAGATTACCCGAAAGATCGAGCAGATCGACCGTTCGGCGGATCGCGCCACGGCGTTGACGCGTCAATTGCTGGCTTTCAGCCGGATGCAGGTGCTGCAGCCACAAATCATTAATTTGAACGCCATCATCGAGGAAATGGGGAAGCTGCTTCCGAGGTTGATCGGAGAGGACATTGAGTTGATGATCCGCACGAATGAGGATCTCGGCACAGTGCGCGCGGACGCGAGCCAGATGGAACAAGTCATCATGAATTTGGCGGTCAATGCGCGGGATGCCATGCCCAACGGCGGCAAGCTGGTGATCGAAGCGGCGAACGTCGAGCTCGACCACGCCTATTTGACCAGCCACCCCCTGATGAAGGCTGGACCCTACGTTCAGTTGGTTGTGACCGATAGTGGCGTGGGAATGGATGCGGAAACCCAGGCGCACATCTTCGAGCCATTTTTCACCACCAAGGAAAAAGGAAAAGGCACGGGGCTCGGGCTTGCCACGGTGTACGGCATCGTGAAGCAGAGTGGCGGGTTCATTTGGGTCTACAGCGAGTTGGAAAAAGGGACGTCGTTCAAGATTTACCTCCCGAGACTCGATCAGCGCGAGGATCTGATGGGAACGTCTCATAAATCCGTGGAATTGCCAATGGGTACGGGCACGGTGCTGCTAACCGAGGACGAGCAGGATGTGCGGGAGATCGCCAGGGAATTTCTGGAGTCCGGCGGCTACCGCGTGATCGAGGCGAAGGATGGCGCGGAGGCCATGGCGTTGGCCGCGAAACATCGCGGCAGGATTCAGTTGTTGGTGACCGATATGGTGATGCCCGGGATGACCGGCCAGGAACTTGCGGTGCGATTGCAGTCGGAACATCCGGGATTGTGTGTGGTGTTCATGTCCGGTTACAGCGAGCATGCAGCGATGGAAATGGCGGATGCCGATCCAGCAGTGAGATTGCTGACCAAGCCGTTCAGCCGGGCTGCGATCTTGCGAGCGGTCGGAGAGGTTCTAAGCGGCGACGCAAAGTGCAGATGAGGAGGGACGAGCAGTCCCATCCTTCGACCACCCGAGCGAGCAAACCATAATCAATCCAATTTGGGATGCCGGCGGTGCCAGTCTGTGAATTGCTGATAAGTGCGGCCGGCCTGAAGGACTACTGCGTCATCGCCGGCGCGGCCGACGAACAGCAGTCCAACCGGAACTTTTTTCTCCGTGAAACCGCATGGGACCGATAGCGCAGGGAGTCCGCAGAGATTACCAATGCCACCGAGGGGATCCGCAAAGTCGAGACCCTTTGAGATATCCATGCTCAGCGGAGTGGCGGGAACGGGCAGGGATGCGGACGCAAGCACGTCGAACTGTCCAAAAAGATCGGCCATTTTTTCCTGGAGAATTTCCCGGATGCGCAAAGCCGAGTTGTAATCGGCGCCGGAAACGGTGAGATTCGCATAACCCCCGATTTTCCCGAGCGGATCGACCAGTTCGCCCGATTTCCCGGATCGAATAAACGAGGAAAACGCAGAGGCCGATTCACAGGCGAGGATAATGTTCGCAGCTTCTTCCCACGGCCCGTCGGGAAGTGCCGCATTTCTCACCGAAGGAAAATGATGCTGCAATGCTTTGCGCGCGGCGTCAATGATCGTAGCGACGGAGGTCTGATAGTCTTTCTCATGCCAGGCATTCGTCAACCATCCGATGCGGAGCACCCTTGGGCTGAGGTCTGCAGCGGGAGAAAAGGTGAAGGCCGCTTTATCGATCGGCAGACTGCCGCGGTCCAGCGGATCGTGACCGGCAATCGCGGCGAAGATGCGCGTGCAATCTTCGGCGCTGCGTGCCAGCGGACCAATCTTGTCGAGCGAATAAGCCAAAGCCATCGCGCCGTAGCGGCTCACTCGGCCATACGTTGGACGCAGGCCGCTGACGCCGCAAAACGCCGAAGGACAAATGATCGAGCCCCAGGTTTCCGTGCCAATCGCGAAGCTGGCAAGTCCGGCTGCGACAATGGCTCCCGAACCCGAAGAAGAGCCGCCGCTCCAGCACGCTGTATCCCAAGGATTGCGCGTTTCGCCTTGCAACGAAGCGGAGGCATACATGTAACCGAAGCCGCCTGCGAGTTCAATCATGGCGGCCTTGCCGAGAAGGACGGCGCCAACGTGATTCAGGTGATCAATGACCGTGGCGTTGTAGTTGAAAACTTGATCGGCAAAGGGTTTTGCGCCCCAGGTGGTGGGAATGCCTTTCACGGCAAACAGATCCTTAGCCGCGTAGGGAATCCCGTGAAGCGGCCCCCGGTAGTGGCCGCGATGAATTTCTTTCTCCGCAGCTTGTGCCTGGTCGAGGGCCTCATTGCGCATCAGGCGCGCGTAGGCGTTCAGTTTCGGTCCGAATTTTTCGCTTCGCTCCAGGTAGCTTTCGGTGAGCTCGACGGGAGAAAGCTGTTTGGCCTGAATCTGCTTGGCAAGCTCTCCGACCGTTGAGTAAAGAACGCTTTCCTTGAGCATTCACCCTCTCCGGTCAGGGCTTCTTTACTGCGACCGCGGACGGTGGCTTCTGTTCGCGTTCGACCAGCGGTTTCAGGTAGAGCGCTGGCGCGTTTCCGTTCTCCAATTTGTACTTACGAATTTTTTCCAGGGTGGGCTGCAACTCTTCGCACATCTTCTTGATGTGGGCCTTTTGCGCGTCGTCCAGACGATCGCCATACAGACCGAGAATCTGTCGATAGCGGGAATCAGCTTCAAGTCGGCCTTCGGGAGACAGCTGCGTCGTGTTTGCCGCATCCTGCGAGGCGGTCAGCGCATCCGGGAGGAGCGCTGCACCAGGGACAATTGCGGCAGAGGCTGACAGCACCGTGGCCCGGCGCGCAAATTGCCGGCGAGAAAGCAAGGACGCAACGTTCTTGTTCATGGCAATCCCCTGAACCGTAGGAGACGAACCGAAAAACTTAAGTGAGGCTATCCAATCCAAGCGGGGCCGTCAATGGCACTTCCGCGCTTGGGCGATGTCCGTGCCAATAACCGCTTGCGAATCAGCAGCCCGCAACTCACCCCTACTGAGTCATTTTGATTTATCGACTGTAATAATATAAATTCGTTCATCACATTGGAAACCGTGAATTTCACGATGCAAATGCTGAGGGGGCAGCGAGGGTATTCGTGTCGACTGTCTGAACGGTAAGAACCCGTCTGTGTTTCAACCGGCGCGAATTGGTTTACCGCGCATTTTAACTTTCCGGACACCCGAGGAACTTCCCACGAAAAGTCTTGACAAAGTCTCAATTAGTACTACAATGTAGTTGTAATATGCGACCCTGGCCTGAGCGGCCCGGAAACCTAGATCCAAAGTAACGTTTTTGGAAAAGTGATGGCAGCACTTCCCAATGCGGCGGTTTTGTTGCGCAACCCGAGCAGGCGCTCCTTCCTCTGGTCCTTCACAAGCTTCGGGTTGGTCTCGAAAACACGAAAAAAAACAGAAAAACAACAATCCGAACCAATCTACCGTTTTTTGACACCCGATTTTGAAGTGCGCATGAGCGTTCAATACTTTGCAAATTCCGCGGCCGGTAGTTTTCGGTTCCGGGACCAACTGACAAACCGCGCCTTCTGTCTGTCTGCAAGTGGAGAGGAAGACCGCGCCTGCTTACAGCGGTTCGTGGGTTCCATGGCCATCGCTCATTACGACTTTCGCTCGCTCCGTCATCCACAAACACCACTCCATGTGCGGGAGCGCGTGCGTACCATCGATCAGGACAGTCGAATGAGCCCTCGGCCTCCTTTCGAGCGGATTTTGGCGGCGGAAAGCGAAGTCGTCAGCGACATCCAGGCATTCGGCTACAACCCCGAAGACCCGCTGCAAGCCAATTTGAAACCCCTCGCCCTGTGGTGCCTGTTGCGACAGGATTTGTATGTCAATGAGAAACCAACTGCGTTTTTGATCGTCCATTGGAAGCATATGGTGAACTCCATAAGTCTGGTTGACGTGATTCCGGGCGAAGGAACCGAATTGATTGCCGAGTGAGTGTCGCGTTTTACAAGGAAGCATCTTGACGCCAAGCCATATTACTACTACAATGTGCTACTAATTATGCTAGGCGAATTTGAATACGTATTGATCACTGCCGCAGCCGGACTCGGAGAGAACGCGTATGGCGCGGCGATTCGCGAGGAAATCGAGTCCACCACCGCACGAAGATGCTCGATCGGGGCGCTCTACACGACCATCGATCGCCTGGAAGCAAAAGGTCTGCTGAAGACCTGGATGGGCGATCTCACGCGGCAGCGCGGGGGCCGTGCCAAGCGCATGGTTCGCGTGACCGCGAAAGGCGTCCAGGCTGCGAAGGAGTTCTACGACGCCGTCGTGCGCGTCAGCCACGGTGCGTCGTGGGTCGAAAGTCGAACAGGAAGCATGTCATGAACGGAACGGGTTGGCCGCTAGTAGAGATTGCTTCGAAGCTGTTGCAAGGAGATGAACGCGATGCCGTGCTGGGCGACTTGCTCGAGGCCAACGAAACTGCCTTGCAGTCATTGCTCGATGTCTGCGGCCTGGTTCTCCGTCGGCAAACGGGTCTCTTTAGGGACCGCCGGCCCTGGCTTGCTGGGTTCGGCGTCGCTTTGCCCTGTGGTTACCTGCTTATGTACGTTTCAATCTCCGTGAGCTGTACTTATGCGCGGCTCCTGTACCCCAACGCCAGAATTCTTGCTTGCAGGCCCCAGGGCCACGAGGGCTTTCTGCTGCTGCTGTGCCACATCTTGCTGCTCGTCGCGTGGTCCTGGACCGGAGGCTATATTCTCGGCTCGGTATCGCGCCTGACTCTTTGGGCCAGCGCCGCACTATCTGTTTTGCCCGCCTTTTTGTGCATGCGACATCTCCCGGCAGGTTTTCCCAGAGCTTGTCTGTTCCTGTTTCTTTTGCCTGCGACGTTGGGCGGCCGGCACGCGTTGCGGAATGTGAGGGTTACAGTGGGTCTGTCGTCCGTACTGGCAATATCGGTGACCGTTTTGATGATTTTCGCGTGGACGAGCAATGCCCTGTGGATTTTCAACTGGGTGCTGATGTGCCCCGCATGGTACCTGGTCGCCATGGCTCGGCGGTCTGGCCACGCGGGCCGAATGGGATCGTGGCCGTTGGGCCGAGCAACCTACTCCAGGGCGTCGTAGTGCAAGGTTCAGCCGTCACTTTCTTCGCCTGCCAACGAATTTACAAAAATTTCTCATCTGGTTTACCTGCCGGCAGTCGACATTCCGCCTTACTTCAGATAGCTTCCTGTTCAGTTTCGATTTTGCGGAGTTGCCATTGGGCGCGCCAACGATTCAGCAGGGATTTCGAGGCGTAACCGGTTGCCATTGCGGCAAGCCTCCTCTCCTATCTCCTTCGTTCACGGGCAAGCAGATGGCAACTAGCTGAAAAGAAACGGGATTCGCTCGGTTCGGGGCCATTGGCTCGAAGAACGGCAGCTTCGCCATTATAGGAGCTATCTATGCATTTGCTGAAATCTGAGAAGCGCTCCCACGAAGAGGGGAAATTTGACATCGCTCTGGTGAGCTTGAACCGCGAAAGAGCCTATGCAAAGTTCAAGGCTTTTGCGACCTATACGTTTGCGATCTCCGATGGGCCCGTGAAGACGCACGCTGAAGTCATTCTTGAAGACGGCGGCGTGGAAATCATCGAGCAGAAAGGCAAAGACGCCAGGGAAGCGGCAAGACTGGCGCTGGAGCGGCTTCTTGTCACCGGTTGCGACCCTTTTGACGCGCCGATCTTTCTCCAAATTCCCTATCAGCAAGCGGAGTTCTTCTCAAAATACAGCAGTTTCCTCCAGAAATTTCCTTGCGTCGTAAGCTGATGTTGTTCTTGTAGTTCCAGGATTGTTGACCTTCGGGGACGTTGTCACTTTCAGAGACTCTTCAACCGCCTTCAGGTTGCGTTCCTTATTTTACGCGCCAACTATTCAACTGAATGCATCCAAGTGCGCCTACGACTCCGAACATGATGGCGAATGGCCATCCCGCGCCGGGAACCCTGCCGAGATTCTGGCTCCCTAAGCCAGTGGCATATCCGAGTCCGAAACCGATGCCCATGCAGCCGAGAATGATGACTACGTTTAGCAATCTCCATTTCATTTCCCGGACGCCGGCGATGGCGAAGCCTGATCCTAAAATCAATGCGGCTAACCAGACCAGGTACATCGCTTCGACCTCGGGCTGCGGTTAATGCGTGGGCCAGCCTCCTGTGGATTCTAGTTCGAAAGCGACGCCAGGGGAATAGGGCCTGCTACTCGTGGACTTGCTGATTGATCTAGCGATTCAATGCCGGGTTGTGCCGGGTTGTGGGCATCTTTTGTTCCCGGCCGACATGCGATACACTGAGCGCTCCCGCAAAGACCTCTACCTGTAGACAGCAGACTGCCTGCCGAGGTCGCCGAACGCACCATGGAAACCCTAAACATATCGCCTAATTCCTCCGCCGCGCTTGATTGGGCCCACCCAATCGTTCGTGAATGGTTCTTGAGCAAGCTCGGCGCGCCGACGGAGCCTCAGGAGCAGGGCTGGCCGCATATTCTGCGGCGAACGACGACACTGATTTCCGCGCCGACCGGGTCGGGCAAGACGCTTGCGGCATTTCTGGCCTGCATCGACCGTATGGTGCGCAAGGCTTTGTCCGGCGAGCTGCGGGATCGCACCGAAGTGCTGTACGTTTCGCCGCTGAAGGCGCTGAGTAACGACATCAAGGTGAATCTGGAGATTCCGCTCGGAGAGATCCAACGGCTGGCCATGGAGCGCGGGCTCTTGATGCCGGAAATCCGCGCGGCGGTGCGCACCGGGGATACCTTGATGCACGAGCGGCGCGCCATGCTGCAGCGGCCTCCGCACATCTTGGTCACCACGCCCGAGTCTTTGTACATTTTGCTGACCGCGGAGAAAAGCCGCGAGATTTTGAAGTCCGTCGATACCGTGATTGTCGATGAAATCCATGCCGTAGCGGACGATAAGCGAGGCGCGCACCTGGCGCTGTCGTTGGAGCGATTGGAAGCGTCGGCGGAGCAGCCGCCGCTGCGCATCGGGCTTTCGGCTACGCAAAAACCGATCGAATTGATCGCGCATTTTCTCACCGGCGGGCGGCCCGATCCGCAGATCGTGCAAATTGGTCACCAGCGGCAGGTGGACCTTGCCGTGGAAGTGCCCGGCAGCGAACTGGGCCCGGTGGCGACGCACGAGATGTGGGATGAAATCTACAAGCGAATCGCCGAGCTTGTGCGGCTGCACCGGTCGACGCTAGTGTTCGTGAACACCAGAAGGCTTGCGGAACGGGTTGCGCACCATCTGGCCGAGCGCCTGGGAAATGAAGCTGTTGCAACGCATCACGGCAGCCTGTCGCGGAAATTGCGGTTTGCGGCGGAAAAGAAATTGAAAGCCGGAGAAATCCGTGTGCTGGTGGCGACAGCATCGCTCGAATTGGGCATTGATATCGGTGCCGTCGACTTGGTTTGCCAGGTGGGCTCAACGCGCTCAATCTCGGTGGCGTGGCAGCGTATCGGACGAGCTGGGCACTGGCATGGCGCGATTCCCAAGGGGCGGATTTTTGCGACGACACGGGATGAATTGGTCGAAAGCGCGGCGCTGGTTCGGGCGATGCATTCGGGTGACTTGGATCGTATCGAGATTCCGGAATCGCCGATGGATGTCTTGTCGCAACAGGTTGTGGCGGCGTGCGCTTGCGAGGACTGGAAAGAAGACGATCTCTTCGCACTGGTGCGTCGCGCCTATCCTTACCGCAATCTGGAACGGAGTGAGTTTGATTCCATCATCGAGATGCTTTCGGAGGGAATCACCGCGCGGCGCGGAAGATACGGCGCCTATCTTTTGCGCGATCGCGTGAATGGACGGTTGCATGGAAGGCGCGGGAGCCGTTTGGTGGCGATTACGAGCGGCGGAGCGATTCCGGATAATTCGCTGTACTCCGTCGTTGCCGAGCCGGAAGGGACGCTGATTGGCACCGTGGACGAAGACTTCGCGGTGGAGAGTCTTGCCGGCGACGTCATGTTGCTCGGGAACAGTTCATGGCGGATTCGGCGGGTATCATCGGCGGGGCGCGTGATTGTGGAGGATGCGCATGGAGCGGCGCCGACGATTCCTTTCTGGCGTGGCGAAGCGCCGGCTCGGACGGCGGAGCTTTCCGCGCAGGTCGCGGAGCTGCGAGGAAAAGTTGCGGAACTTGCCCGCGACGTTGCGCCAGGCGCCGATTTGTGTAGCCTTCCGCAGGCGCTGGCCGCGGTGGAGTGGCTCAAGAAGGAATGCGGGCTGGACCTAGCAGGTGCGGAACAGATTGTCGAACATATTGTCGCGGGTCGCGCGGTGCTGGGCGCCGTGCCGACGCAAACGACCGTGGTTGCGGAAAGATTCTTCGATGAAAGCGGCGGGATGCAACTGGTGATTCATGCGCCGTTCGGAGGGCGGGTCAACAAGGCCTGGGGATTGGCGCTACGCAAGCGGTTCTGTCGTTCGTTCAATCTGGAATTACAAGCTTCCGCTACCGACGACGGCATCAACATTTCCTTGGCGGAACAGCATAGTTTTCCGTTAGCGGATGTGTTTCGTTTTTTGCACCCGAACTCTGTGGGGGAGGTATTACTGCAGGCGGTACTGACTTCGCCGATCTTCACGGCGCGCTGGCGTTGGGACGCCTCGCGTGCTTTGGTGCTGCAACGGTTTCAGGGTGGAAAGAAAGTGGCGCCGCCGATCCAGCGCATGCGCGCCGACGATCTGCTGGCTACGGTTTTCCCGGACGCCGCGGCGTGCCCCGAAAATCTGGAAACGCAGCCGAAAATCCCCGAGCATCCGCTGGTACGCGAAGTGCTGAGGGATGCCCTGACGGAAGCGATGGATGTGGAAGGACTGAAACTAATTCTGGAGCGCGTGCTAAATGGGAGTATTGAATGCGTTGCGGTGGATACGCCGGTGCCGTCGCAGTTTTCGCACGAGATTTTGAATGCGAATCCATTTGCGTATCTGGATGACGCACCGCTTGAGGAAAGGCGTGCGCGGGCGGTCGAGATGCGAAGGATGTTGCCGGAAACGGTGATGTCCGAAGTGGGCAAGCTGGACCCAGCCGCTATACACCAAGTCCGCGCCGAGGCCTGGCCGGATGTGCGGGACCCCGATGAACTGCAAGATGTACTGCAAACGCTGATCGCGCTGCCGGAGATCGAGGCGGCGGGGCACTCGGTGCCGAGCAGTCCGTTCCGAAAGATGGTTCAGGAATCCGTGAATTCGTGGAAGACGCACTTTACGGAACTGATAGAGCAAGGGCGAGTTGCGTCGGCGATTTCTGACGGCAGAAAGTATTGGGTGGCTGCGGAGCGCGCGAAGAGCTTTGCGCGGATTTTTCCCGAGGCGCGCTTTGGGGATGTGCTAGCCGAAGTTGAGTCCGAAGCGCTGCCGCGCGAAGAGGTTTTCGTTACGCTCGTCGCCGGGTGGATGGAACATTGCGGACCGGTAACGGCTGGGGCGTTCGCGGAACTGCTCGGCGTGGGACAAGCGGAAGTCGACAGGGCGCTGCTGCGCATCGAAGGAAGCGGCGCGGTTCTGCGAGGCAAGTTTACTGACGCTGCCGGCAGTGAGACGGAGTGGTGTGGGCGCCGGCTGCTGGCGCGGATTCACCGGCTGACGCTAGGAAGGCTGCGGCGTGAGATCGAGCCGGTCACAGCGGCGCAGTTTATGCGCTGGTTGTTCCGTTGGCAGCACGTTGCGCCGGGAACGCAGCTTGCCGGCGAGCGCGGGATGCTGGAAGCGCTGCGGCAATTGCAGGGCTACGAAGCGCCGGCGAATGCGTGGGAGCATCAAATCATTTCGCGGCGCGTGGTTGATTACGACCCGAAGAATTTGGATCAATTGTGTCTCAGCGGCGCCGTGGGATGGGGCAGATTCTCGCCGCATCCGGCGATGCTCGGGGAATCGACGGAGCGCGGGCGCCGCGTGACGCCGAGCAGCATTGCGCCGATTACCTTTTTTGTGCGCGAGGATGGCGACTGGATGTCGTATCCGCGGCGCGAATGGGCGGCAACCGAGCCCCCGGGTCTAAGTGCGGCTGCGCGCGAGGTTTTACAGTTTCTGAAGCACCATGGCGCGTCGTTTTTTGCCGATATTGTACGAGGCACGCGGAAGCTGAAGGCGGAAATTGAGGCGGCACTGTGGGAATTGGTGGCTGTTGGATTTATCAGCGCGGACGGCTTCGACAATTTGCGGGCATTGATCGATCCGAAGCGTCGCGCGGGGCAGGGCAGCGGGAAGAGCACACGGCCGCGAGATAGCGTGGGCCGCTGGTCGCTGTTGTTCGCCGGCGAGGCAGGCGAGCACGCAAGGGAGATGGAAGCCATTTGCTGGATGCTGTTGAAGCGCTATGGTGTGGTATTTCGCGAGTTGCTGACGCGCGAGTCCATTTTACCCCGCTGGAGAGAGGTGCTGATCGCTCTGCGCAGGATGGAAGACCGCGGCGAAATCAGGGGCGGCCGATTTGTGAGTAGTTTTGTAGGGGAACAATTTGCGCTGCCTGTGGCTTTAGAGTCGCTGCGAGCCGGCCGGACAGAGCCGGCTCGCAGCGAAGTCCTCACAGTTTCCGCAGCGGATCCGCTGAACCTCGCTGGCATTGTTGTCCCGGGTGAGAAGGTGCCGGCCAACTCCAGGCAATACGTAAGTTTTCGCGATGGTGCAGTGGCGGAAGATCAGGCCTTGATTCCGATGGCTCACGCAGTGTGAGCGGCGTCTGTCGATGGCTGAAGGCAAACCTTGGCTGTGCTCAACATCAGACTTCCTCGGAGCTCGGCAACAAATGACACCCGGCGGAGCTCGCGGCTGCGTCCCCGCTGTCAATAAATGATGGCGAAGTTACACTAGTCCACCTGGGTCAGGGCGCGGACGTGTAATTCGAGAGCTTGGTTGTATTGGCGCTCGATCTGGAGTTCCGTTTGCAACTTCTTGATGAGGAGTTCAAGGACCGAAATCTCTGCGCGGAGTTTGTGGATGTCGGATGCAGTGGCAGCGGGGCGGTGCGCAGGTGGCGCAGCTTGAGGAGGAGCTTGCTGGGCGGCTTGATGGTTCTGTTGCGTGTAAGCATCGGCGAGTGCACGCTGCCAGGCGGAGTCCGCCGGGCCGGTCTTTGCATGCACCTGAGGAGGAACCGCAATGGGCACGGGAGGCGCGGTGATAGCCGAAACTGGCGCAGGTGCGGGAGGCGTCGGAGGCGGAGCAAACAAGCTGTCCAATGCGACCGAAGAAACCGGCTGATCAAGATGGAGTGGTTCCACAGGCTTGTTAGCATTGAGCAGATTCCGGACGCGGCTAATAAGTTCCTGCGGCTGAAAAGGCTTGCGCACGAGTTCATCGGCTTGCACCGCAACAGCGCGATCGGCTACCGTTTTGTTCACGACACCGGACATGAGAATAACGGGAGTTCTCCCGAACTGCGGATTCTGTTTGATCTGGCTGCAGACGGAGTAGCCGTCCTGGTCAGGCATGATGACGTCGGTGATGACCACATCCGGCGGATGCTGTTCAAACTGATTTAATGCTGAGGCCGCGTCCGCGCACGTGATGACGTGAATGTTTTCGCGGCGGAACGCGATCTTGATGACTTCGCGCATGGTGGCGCTGTCGTCAATGAAATAGACCGTGGGGATTTGCTTGGTCTCCGTGGAGTCCAGCGGGGGCATAGCGATGGTTTCGCTCATAGAGCCTCCTTATCCGCGAGCTGGTTGGCCCGATCGTTAGTGTGTTCGTCAAATTCGCGCATGGCATCGAGCATGAGATCGGTAGCGGAGCGCAGCACAGTGCGTTGGGCGGTGGCGGCGCCGTAAACAAATTTGTAGACTCCAGAACCGCAGCGGACGCAGCTTTTCAGAATGTCGAGGACAGCCTCGTCGCCGAAAAGTGAGCCGCATTCCGCGTGGACGATTTCGCCCGCGTCAAAGAAGAGCACCGCATCGGTTTGTCCCGCATTAATGGTCAATGCGCCGGTCTGCCGCGCCTGACTGAGCATCTGCATGACGCCGGTGAGATCGTGATGCGTAAGATTGCCGCTAAGGCTGGTGTCCGCTTGCCCGAGCATCTGCGTAGGCTGAAATCCATCCACTTTGCTGATGATGATGTTTTTCACGTGGTTGGCGATGACTCCGGGGGAAAGATGACGGTCGATGTAATCGTCGCAGCCGGCCTGAAAAGCTTCCATCAGCGCGCCTTGGCTGCCGTCGCCAGTAGCAATGATCGGAAGGTTGTTGTTCCTCGGATCGGCGTGGATGATCTGTGCGATTTCCAAAGCGCCCATTTCGCGCATGTTGGTCGCGCACACGATGGCAGTCGGCGCGTTGTATTCGAGCGCGGTGAGCGCAAACGTAGCCTGCGTCGTAGTAGTGACGTCGAAGCCTTCGCGCTTCAGGGCGTCGCCAAGTCGCTTGGCGAACAACACGTTGCTATCGATCAACAGAATCTTCGCGGGTTTGCCGGGGATCAGCATGCATGCGCCTCCGGCACTTGGGCGTTTGTAGCTCGCGCGCTGCGCGGATCGACGCCGGGAGTCAGGGCGTACAGATTGAGAACCTCGATGACCTCGCCCTGATGGGAGAGCCACGCGAACACATGAGGAGAATCCGAAGGACCGGCGGCCGTTAGGTCCGCTCGGATCAGTTCGCATTCGCCGCTGACGGGAAGAGCGATCCAGTCGAGACCTGCGGGTTGCCGGCGCGTGGCGATCAGATAAAAGCGGCGTTGATTGAGCCTTTTGCCGGTAAGTTTCTCCGCGATGTCGCAAACGGGAACGACGCGGCCCCTGCGCAGAATGACGCCATCGATTTCCGGCGTTTTGTGAGCGAAGCGGAAGATACGGCTGGGAGCGGCGAGTTCGGCGACCTGGTCAGCGGCCAAGGCAAAGCGGCGTTCGCCGAGGCGAAGGAGAACGCACGAACAAGCATCGAGTTGGTCGGTCCAGGTCATGCATTCACTTCCGGCCGCGCGGCTGCGTTGCTATCTACCAGGTTCTGTTGAGCTGTCACCGCGTCGAGCAGCGAAATTTCCTCGGCGGACAGAAAACCCGCGGGATTCACGACCGGGACTACATTCTGGTCGAGCACCGTGAGGCCACGATACCAGACGCGTTCTTCGTTACAGAAAGCGCCGGGCAAAGCCAGCAGGCGCGTCATGGTGGTCATTTTTTCAATGCCGTCCACCAGCAAGGCAATTCGCGAGTTGCGTAGAAGAAAAACGAGAGCGGCGGGCGTGGCGCGCAAACCGAAATGCAAGGGAGCATTGACAACATACAGATTCCGGCCGGCTCTGCGAATGGCATGGCGAACTTTGGAAAGGCTGGCTTCGCTAATTTGTACCGCGGCGCCGGCAAGGCTATCTACGCTGCGCACTTCCTGAACCGAGGCGGAAGAAATCGCGAAAATCTGATTGCCGGCCCGAAACAGGATGATCTGCTCACTCCGGACGGGATTCGACTTTTGCGGCGCGGCCATCCGCATCAGCGGGCTCCTACGGGTGCAGCTTTGCTTAACGCTAGAACGCGCCTTTCAATTGCGGCGTATATTTCGTCGATGCTGAGGACCTGATCGGCGACACCGGTCTTGATGGTTTCGGCCGGCATGCCGAAAATAACCGAGGTGGCTTCGTCTTGCGCGATGACCATCCCTCCTGCTTTCTTGATCAGGCGCGCGCCCCGGGCGCCGTCACTGCCCATGCCCGTCAGAACAACGCCAATCCCCATGGGTCCGGTGAAGGAGGCGACCGATTCCATGGTCACATCAATGTTCGGCAGATAACCGTCGATTCGGCCGGAGTTGGAGTCGAGTTCGACGCGACCGGTGGGAGTGATGCGAAGATGCTGACCGCCGGGGCAAATATACAGGGTACCCGGTTGAATGGGTTCGTTGAGTTCCGCTTCCTTCACGCGGATGCTGGTGAATTCCGCGAGTTGCAGCGCGTACTGCGATGTAAAAGAAGCCGGCATATGCTGAACCAGAATGACGGCCGCTGGAAAATCACGCGTAAACCCTGGAGCGAGACGCATCACTGTCGCAGGGCCGCCGGTGGAGGCCCCGAGGACCACGATGGGGAAGCGCGTATCGGAATTTTCTGCCGGAGTCGGCCAGGACAGCTGTAATGCCTTTGCTGCCGGAGCGGTCGTGCCTTTCGGGGGAGCCTGAATCGCATTTGCCAAGCGCGAGGCCGTGCGCACCACGCGCACTTTAGCGGCTACTCGAACTTTGCGCAGCAGCTCCTCCTTTATGCTTTGCATGTCAAGGTCGATGGCGCTGCTGGGCTTGGTGACAAAGTCAATGGCCCCCAGTTCGAGAGCTTTCAGAGTGCTGGCAGCGCCTTCCTTGCTTTCGGAACTGACAATCACGATCGGCCGCGGGTTGTTCGTCATGATGGTCGCCGTGGCTTGAAGACCATCCATGTGCGGCATATTCAAATCCATGGTGATGACGTCGGGCTTGAGCGATTCCGCAAGGGAGATGGCTTCGCGGCCATCCTTCGCGCGGCCGACAACTTGGAGCTGGCTGTCGGCGTTAAAAATGGCTTCGAGGACTTTGCACATAAAGGCAGAGTCGTCGACCACGAGCACGCGGAATTTCTTGGGGGCAGCGCTCACCATGGAATTAGCCGACCGGCACGACCGGGCGTGCCGCCTCCGTTCCGATGAGCTGTTCGATGGCGGCCAGGAGCTGGTCTTCCTGCACGGGTTTGGTGAGGAAGGCCGACGCGCCTTCTTTCAAAGCGCGATCGCGATGCTTTGCGCCAGCGCGTGAAGTGACAACCATGACGGGAATGCGTTTTGTCGCGGGGCTTTGCCGCAATTGAGCCATTAATTCGTAACCGGTCATGCGCGGCATTTCGAGGTCGGTGATCACCAGATGGCAACCAACTTGAGAGACGAGTTCGGCGGCTTCCAGACCGTCGGCGGCCAGCTTGGCGCGGTAGCCGTTCTTTTCGAGCATGCGCCCGACGAATTTGCGCACGCTGATAGAATCGTCGGCAACCACGATAACGCGCTCCTGATCGACGCGGTCGATGGCCTCCGTGGGAATGGTGCCGCGAGCGATTGCGGCCGATCCCGGCGCGAAGACGCGCGAAGCGCTGGCGCTGGCCTGTACTGCGCGCCGCTCGTTCGGTTCGGTGGCGACCATGCGATTTAGGTCAATGAGTAGGATCAGGCTGCCGTCGGGGGCAATGGTGGTGCCGGGGAAAAGTTTCACTCGGCGCAGGTATTCACCCAAATTCTTGATGACGATTTCGTCCTTGCCGAGTACTTCTTCGACGACTAGGCCGACCTGGCGGTTTCCGGCGTTGGCGACGACCATTCGGAAATAGCCGTTGATCGGCTCGAGCGGCGGAAGGCCAAGATAGGAATCTAGGCGCACGACCTCGGTAACGATATCGCGCACTTTGGTGAGTAGTTTGCCGCCGACATCTTCGATTTCATCGGCGCGCAGGCGGCGGATTTCCTCGACGACCGCAAGGGGCAAGGCAAAGTGGTTCGAGCCGCAGCGAACAAACAGCGCCGGCGAAATAATCAACGTGAGCGGAACCTTCAGCGTGAACTTTGTGCCCTGGCCGGATTCGCTCTGAACCTCAATTTCGCCGTTGAGCGCATTGAGATTGGAGCGCACAACGTCCAGGCCGACGCCGCGGCCAGCCAATTCTGTTTTCACCGAAGCCGTAGAGAACCCGGGATGGAACAGCATTTCGCGCAGATCGCGCTCGGTGAGTCGATCCGCGGTTTCCGTCGAAACCAAGCCACAGTCCATGGCGCTTTGGCGAACGCGCGGGTAGTCGATGCCGCGGCCGTCGTCTTCGACCTCGATGTAAATGTGGTTGCCGCGGTGATAGGCACGAAGCATTACGTGACCCTGTCCGGATTTACCTTTGGCCAGGCGATCGGCGGGCGTTTCGACGCCGTGAGCGACGGAGTTGCGAACAAGGTGAACGAGAGGATCGGAAATTTGCTGGATGATGTTGTTGTCTAATTCCGTTTCGCTGCCGGAAAAATCCAGCTCCACGTTCTTTTTCGATGATTTGGCGGCGTCGCGGACAGCTCGGGAAAGCAGGGAATAGAGAGTGCCGATAGGCACCATGCGCGCCGCGGTGATTTCGTCCTGAAGGTGATGGGCGAGTTTGGTGAATTCGTGAATGTCGCCTTCGACACGATTGACATAACCCTCGAGTTGCGAGAGGACTTCATTTACGTCGGCGGAAATCTCCGTCATCGAGCGCGAGAGAATGTTGAAATCGTCATAACGATCCATTTCGAGTTCGCTGAACTCGTCGAGGAACCCTTCGCCCGCGGCCGCGCTGGCGAGGAGCCTCTGGCGTTGATTGTTCGCCCAAGGCATCCCGATCTGCGAGCGAATGCGGTTGTACTCGTACTTTTCCTGGAATTCGTTGACCTTACCCTGCAAACGCTCCTTGGAGAAACCGAGTGTGTCGATCATTTTGTCGAGTTCTGCGACTCGGCCGACCATCTTGGTGCGACTGATGACGAGTTCGCCGACGGTGTTCATCATTCGGTCGAGGCGGCCGAGAGCGATGCGAACCGATTTTGTTGCGGCCACCATTTTCTGGCCGGAAGCGGCAGCTTTCGCTGATCCTTTGCCCGCAGTCGTGTGAGCGGGCTTTGTCTCTTCCGCAGTGGCTGCCTGTGCTGACTGGCCGGCTTCCTCGGCCTCCGGAGGAGCGTATTGTGCGACCCGGCCGAGAAGCGAATCGACCCCAGCGCGCATTTCGACTTCGCCTGGCCATTCGCGACGCAACGTTTTGCGCAGAACGTCGACGGACTCGAGACAGATATCGACGAGGTCAGGGGAGGGTTCGAGGTCATTGTCACGCAGGCGGCCGATCAAATCCTCAACGCGATGGGCAATCGAACCCAACCGCCGCAGGCCGACTTGCGCCGCGGACCCTTTGACGGTGTGAATGGCCCGGAAAAGACGATTAATCTCTTCCGGATTGTTGTTGCCCTCAAGGGAAAGCAGACAATCACTGACAATCTGCAAGTGCTCTTCGGCCTCGGGCTGGAAGAATTCCAGGATTTCGTCCGGGACGTCATCGTCCGCGGGTAGCGCGTCGTAGTAGGAGCCGGTAAGCCCGGTTTCGAGAGGCGCAGAATCGAGAGTGCCTGTGTCAACGATCGTCGCCGGCTCAGCGGCGACTGGGCTCGTGATGCTGAGATTCAGCGGAGGCGGATCCGGAGGAAAGGCAAACCGGTAACGCTCTTTGAAGGCGGAAATGTCTTCGCGATTCTCCTGACCAGTGTCGCTGATTTCGATCAGGCTGGTTTCGAGCAGCGAAATGCCATCCGAAAGAAATTCGGTGAGCGGGCCGTGGAGGTCGTCGCCGAGGGGAGCGTTCAACGCGTACTGAAAGACGTGCGCTAGTTTTCCCGAGATTTCCGAAAAGCGCGGGAAGCCGTAACTTGCGGATGTTCCCTTGAGCGTATGGGCCGCAATGTACAGCCGCTCCAGGTCTTCACGACGCGGAGAAATCTCCTGCAACACGCCAACATACTCCCGCAGATACTGCAGGTGCTCCGAGGCTTCCTGGAGGAAAAGTTCGACGGCTTCGCGATCCGGCGTGCTCACGCGCGTCCCTCCGTAACCAGTTCGGGCTTCTGCAATTCTTCCGTAGTGGGCTTGCGGTACATGATGCAATCCCCGAGCACGATCGCCTGAAATTTCACCGGCATTTTGGAAATCGATTCGGAGTGACCAAGAAACAGGTACCCTCCCGGTTCGAGGGCGTCATAGAAGCGCTGTACCAGAGCGCGGCGGCGCTCTTCGGAGAAATAGATCAAGACGTTCATACAGAAAATCAGGTCCATTCGGCCGACGTAAACGGGTGAAGCCAGATTCATCTGGGCAAAGCTGACGATCTTGCGAAGGCGGCTCTTGACTTGATGCCCGCTGTTGGCGGAGGAGAAATGAGCGGCAAGCTGTTTCTCATTCACGCTGGCCATGCTGCGGCCGGAGTAGACGCCGCGTTCGGCCGTTTTCAGCGCCTGTCGGCCGATGTCGGTGGCCAGAATTTCCACTTCCCATGCGTCGGCGAAAGAGAGCGTATCCAACACCGTGATGGCGATGGAGTAAGGTTCTTCGCCGGTGGAGCACCCAGCGCTCCATACGCGTAGGGTACGGGGATTGCGCCAAAACTTCTTTACGTGCAGTTCCGGCAGGACGTGTTTTTCGAAGGCCTCGAACACTGCCGGATAGCGGAAGAAGGTGGTTTCTTGCGTGAGCAGCCTTTCGAGCAGCGATTCATATTCCACATTGGTCTTGCGAGCAGCGCGCAGAAGCTCCGTCCCCCGCGTATAACCGCGTTCGCGCAGGTGTTCGCGAACCCGCGTGGAGAAGAACCTCTCGCGCGAGGCATCGAAATGAATACCTGTCCGCTCTTCAATCAACATGCGGATCTCGCTAAGTTCGTGCTCACTCAAACCGTTTTCCGGGCCGTGGCGCTCGCTCATGGTCATCCCGTCGTCGCTCCTTGGTGCGCAAGGAGCGAAAGTTCACCGCTAGCGAATCGCGCCAACCGGTGCCAAACGATGGTCCGTGTCCTCAGCCGAAGCGCCTTTGGCGTTGGCCCGAAATTGCGCAAGGGCTTCGTTGAGCTGGTCCGAAAGTTTCACGAGCTGGCTCACCGTGGTTACCGTGCTGCGCGTGCCCTGGGAAGTCTGGCGCGTAATGTTGGAAATGATCTGCATGGCGTGGGCGACACCTTCCGTACCACGCACCTGTTGCTTGGAGGCCAGCGAAATTTCCTGCACCAGCTCAGCGGACTGACGCACCACGCTGGAGATGGCGTCGAGCGCGCGGCCGGCCTGATCGGCAAGCGTTGCGCCGGATTCCACTTCCTTCGTGCCGTCTTCCATGACCACGACGGCCTCGTTGGTCTCCGCCTGAATGGCCTTGATGAGGGCCGCAATGTCCTTCGTTGCGCTGCGGGAGTGTTCGGCGAGTTTGCGGACTTCGTCGGCGACGACCGCGAAGCCACGGCCAGCTTCCCCGGCGCGCGCGGCTTCGATGGCGGCGTTGAGCGCCAGGAGGTTGGTCTGCTCGGTGATGTCGTTAATTACGTTGATGATTTCTGAAATTTCAAGGGAACGATCGCCGAGCGATTTGATTTTCTTCGCCGTTGCCTGCACAGAGGAGCGAATGCGCTGCATGCCATCGAGCGTGTCGCGTACGGCGCGGTTGCCCTGTTCGGCGGCGTCGAGGGCGCGGCGCGCGGCTTCGGCGCTGGCTTCGGCGTTGTTGGATACCTGCTTCATCGAAACGGTCAACTCTTCCACCGCGCTCGAGGTGTTCGTAATCTCCTGGTCCTGTTGCGTGGCGCCGGCCTGCATTTCATCCGCGGCAACAAGGATATTGTTGGAGCAAGCGGTCACTTCCATGGCCGCCTTGCGCACGCGCTCCAGAACCTTGGTGAAGTTGTCGAGCATGTAGTTGATAGAGTCCGCCACGTTACCGAGCGCGTCGTTGGTGACCTTTCCGCGAAGGGTCAAGTCGCCGCGAGCAACCTGGTTGATCACCGCGAGCAGGTCGGTGATGCTGCGCTGCAAAGATTCGGTGGCTTCCTGGTTCGAGGAGGCTTTAGAGACCTTGGCCACGGCGCGATTGAGGTTTTCTGCGATGTAGCCGAACTCGTCGCTCGAGGAAACTTCCGCGCGCGCCTTGCCGTCGCCGGCAGCGAGGCGCTCGGAAAACGAGGCCAGTTCGCTCACCGGAGACAGAATGCTTCCCAGCTTCCAGGCGAGAATGACGGTCATCGCCAAGGCCACGACGCTCGGGATGATCAGCGTGGTCGCGTCAAATCCTCCCGAGGCATTTGCATTGGCCGCCTGGTGTCCGGCGCTATACGCCAATCCAAGGACGACAAATAGTGCAACGCCGTTGATAATGACCAGCGTCCAGATTGTGGTGCTCAGTCGCGATTTCATTACTTCCTCCCCAAACGCATTCCTGAAATCTTTAAATACTCGGTCCCGGGTACACTTCCATCAGGCGGCGCAAATCAATGACCAGCGCCAGCCGGTCTTCGTGCCGCAACATTCCTACACAGTGCGGCACGTTCTCTGGAGCTTCCTGCAGCAAATCCTCGGCATCGTTCACTGAATACGTGCCGACCACTTCGTCGGCAGCGATTCCCAAACGCAAGTCGTCGTGCTGCGCTTCGCCGCGAAGCGACGCGACAACCACGTGCTTCGGGAGCAGGCCGGCGCGGCGGCCCTCCGTAAGCGCGATATCGATCAAGGGCACAATCGAGCCGCGAAGATTAAAAATCCCGACCATGTATCCGGGTGACAGCGGCACCTTGGTGACCAGCGGCCACTCCAGCACCTCTTCCACGTCGAGCACCGGCAAACAGAAGCGTTCGCGCCCGCTGCGAAACACGACGAACTGCGATTCCGGCGGACGCTCGGTCACCGGGGCCAAAGCTTCCAGCATTTCGCCGAGTTCAGCGTCGGAAGCGATCGGTGTGAGTTGAAAGTCTTCGCTCATTCCACAGAATTCCTCATCCCTCACGCGAAGCGGCGAACCGCGCGCAAAAGCTCATCACGTGTGAAGGGTTTTGTGACGTAGCCATCGGCGCCTTGCTGCTGCCCCCAATAACGATCGCTGGCGGTGTCCTTGGAAGTCACGAGAATCACGGGAATCGCATTGAACTTGATGTTGCCCTTCAGCTCACGGCAGACCTGGAAACCGTTGCGTTCGGGCATTACCACGTCCAGAAGAATCACGTGTGGTTTTTCCAGCGTGATTGCTTCTTCCACTCGCTTGGGATCGCTCAGTCCGACAGGCCAATAACCCTCGGGTTCAAGTAGACCCTGTATGAGCTTGACCTGCGCTGGCGAATCATCAACGATGAGTACCTTTTTTTGCACGATCATGGACTCCGCGTGGTTCTCCACGGTAGAAAATTGCACGTCAGCGGCCAGCTTGGCGATTTCGCGCCAAGCCCAATCAAGATTCTTAACTAGCTTTGAAATAAACAAGATAGATGGCCTAGGTGGGGTCTTAGCGGCGGGGAAATAGCTGCGCGGCGTCATCGTCTGTCTCAGGCTGAGAATGCGTCTCAACCTCCCGCATCTCCGACGCAAGCGATGAGAATCGCTGCATAATCTCATTGATGCGTAGAGCCATGGTGTGGATGGTCTTGATCTGCGCAAGCGATTGCGCGGAAAGCTCACCCGGTTCGAGGAGAAGAAGCTCGGCATTTCCGAGCAGGGATGTCATCGCGTTGTTTACGTTGTGCTTCATGTCCGTCATGTAGCGACCGAGCACCGCATCATTGGCATTCTGCGCGGCGCGCTGTTCCGCCTGCTTGGCAAGCCGCAGAGCTTCGGTGCGTCGCAAGGATTCTCCCGCCACCAACAGCACAACTTGTGCCCAATCCTCGCGAAGCGGAACGTGAAGCAAACGCGCGTAGCGCTTGCGCAGTCGGCCCAATTCCTTGAGGTCCAAAGCGGCGCAAAGAATAATGGCCGTGCTCGGAGAGAGAGACGATAAAAGATCGGCGGGATGCTGCCGCTTGAGAGGGCCGACTACGATTAGGTCACAGGCAACAGCCTCGCCGTCCTTCCATAGATCGCCCGTGACAACGGAAAGTCCGGGAAGCTGGCGCTCGGTCTGCCAACATGCCGAAAGCAGACGGGCAAATTCCGCGTCATCGGTCAGAATGAGTGCGCTGTTGGTTGGCAAAGAAGTCCGCTCCCTGACTGTTTTTCCGGCCTGCTCGATCCCACAGCAGGGAATTAAAGTTTTTCGGCCTCATCGAGCGCGGACAGCAGGCGCTTCGTGCTGATGCCCAAATTCACGGCCGCTTCGGTGTCTTTGGCTTGCTTTGCCACCTCGACGCGCTCCTGTAGACGAGAGACTTCAACCCGCGCGATCGGCAACACGCGATCGAGTGACGCGGTGTTACCGGCCTCCTTGGCTTGTTCGATCGCGGCAGTTACGAGCGCTCTGGCGACAACGGCGCGGCGCAAATCTTCCGCCGCCGGGCTGTCTTCGCTGACGAAGGCGGTAACTTCCCACGACGACATCAGCAACCTAGCTGCGCCGATGCGCACCGTGGTCATGGAGCGCCCCCGTGAAGGAGGCGCGGAAATCAATTGTTCCCAGACCTTCTCCATGCAGCTCTCAAAGTCTAGGGTCGAGTCGCTTTCACCTGCTTTTGCACCGGCAGATCCTGGAGCTTTCTGATTCTTCGTTCCGAGCGCTGCAGCATCAGCGTCAACAGAGGACGCCGGTTGCATGCTCGTGACTGTAAGTCCGCTGACGGTGGACTTCCCGAGAACCTTCTCAGCGGTATTTTCAACGTCCGAGCGCAACGCGAGAAGCTTCTCAAAGGCCTGATTCACCGACCGTTCGTTATATTCCTTCTGAAAAGGCTGTTTCCACTCATCGGCAATCTGCCGGATCTTGTTGATTGGCTCGGTGGAAGTCAGGCCGAACACCTGGCAGCTCACCGTTTTTGCGCCGCTGGCTTCGAGCTGGTTGATTCCTGAGCGGATGTAGATCAGGTCTGCATGCATCAGCTCGATGAGTGTGCGGCGAAGCAGAAAATTGAATCGCACGAAAGCAATCATCGCGGCGGGATCGTAGAACATGCCTCCTGCGCCCTCTTTCACGCGGCGGCCTTGTTCGATGAAATTGGTCTTCAGAATATCGCGAAGGCTCTTGAACCCGCGCAGGGCGACGATCATCTTCTCGAGTGGTTCACACCAGCTCATTGGAGTGCAGTCCACATCGCCGAGGACCGGCTTCATAACCTGCGCGACATCGGTCAGCTCAATCTGCTTATGATAGATTTTCGCCGGTGCGCACAACGCGAAATACTGGACTAGCAGGAAATCAATCTTGTCGCGATCCGGATTGCTCTTCGAAGGCTTCCGAAGGTGCCGCATGATCAGCGCGCGCAAGCCGCTTTCGCTGGCATTCAGCGTAGTGGTCTGCAGAAGCTGGCGCAGCTGGTGCGCTTGCACCTGTGCATCCATGGAATCCAGCCAGGCTTGCACCTGCTTCGAAAATGCATCCTCCGGCTTTTCTTGCAGCACCCGTTGGTTCTGCGGAAACGGAATTTCAATTTGCAGGTGCTTGGCGAGCGCGAGATAAATCGGGAAAACCGAGCGCGCTTCCTCCCACTGCGCTTGGCGCGCGCCGTCGGACTTCGGAGGAACGGACAAATTGAGTGTTGTAAACATGTTATTCACGTCCCATCATCCATTCGCAAGGGCTGTCCAGAAATCGCACCGCCACGGCCTTGCGCCCTTCGTGGTACTGCAAGGCGATCACCGTGGCCTGCGCTGGACGTCCTCCTCCCTCTCGAACTATCCGGACACGGTCGTCGAACTCCAGCGCCAACTTCGACAGGAAAATCGCATACTCCCTGGTGCCGAACTCGACCACCGTCGCTTCCTGGAGCTTCATCTGACCCGGCCGTTGCGGCGTGACGCGAACCGGAATACGAACCGCGGGAAGCTTCGGAAAAAATCGTGCAAGTTGCTCCGCGCATTCCCGTTCATCGGCAATCAGTGTCATTCGCGGGTAGCCCCTAGCCAGCGGAACAGCGCCCGGAGCGAGTTCGATTTCATCCAGTGCAGATACACACGGGATGAACCAGGGGCGCAGTGTCCCGTGAATAGAATTGCACGCCGAAAGCCAAATAGGGACGATACCAGATGGGCTTACAAGCAACTGCAACCAAAAGGCTTATGATTTTCCTGTGGATTCGGAACGCAGCAATCGTCTCACGCTGAAACAGTTCGTCTCACCTACGCCCGTGGCCTTCCGAACAGGTGCTGAGACGATCGAAGGCCGATGGATTCCCTGACAATCAGGGTTACAGGAAGACGAGAAGCTCAGGGGTGCTGCTCGGGTTCTTCAACTCTGGCTTTTAGCTCCGACCGTGCGGCCTGACTCACCGAATTTCTTGTCCGCCGCGGTTAGTGGTTTGCGTCCATGAACGGCCCTGCTGACAGACAGTCTCCGAAATCATCAGGTCGAGAGGAACGGGACCATCATTGTCATACGCCCAGTCAGCTTCGCTGTAGTAATTGCCGACTCCCGTTATTCGACGATGACTGGCCAGCACCGCTTGCGAGTCAACACTGCGTCAGCCGAAATACAATCTGTTCGTGCGCACTACGGCCGCGCTGGACCCAAGTCGGACAAGCCGATCATGGCGCGCCTAGCTGAGGAAAGTGCGACCGGACCTTCCAAATGCGTTGGACCAATTTGTTCGTGTCGGCAAACTCGTCAGCGCTATACCAGGTAGGCAGAGGGCGCCCACATCATTCGTTACTTTTAGCGCGACCAGTGGTAGACGATGCCGGCGCCCACCAGCAGATTGTTCTGATGGTCGTTAGTGGCGTTGGCGAAAGTGGTGAGGTAGTAGTCGACCTGAATCACGCGCACTGCAAAATGGGAATTGAGTGGCACGTCAATGCCGCCACCGATCCTCGTTGAAAATTCAAAGGCGCCATCAGCTACGCCGGCAACTCCGCCACCGGCATGAGTCGACCCGATCAGAATTTGGGCGAAGGGCTGCGGTTGATGATTTCCTTCCAGCCACCGTTGCGGAATCTGGTAGCGCGCTCCTCCCAAAATTGAAGTGAGCGTCAAAGAATTCCCGACCGGCGCGCCGCTGCTAGCATGCTCGGCGCTGAAATCCGCAACAACCGACCAAGGGCCGTGAAAATTCCAGGAGCCGGAAAGACCCCCGCCATTCAGTCCAAAACAGCCGCACTCTCCCGGGCCTGCATTTGTCCGCACCCAGTGATAGGTGGCTGCGGCATCTCCGCTGAACGAATCTTGTGCATGCAACGCCGGAGCGCACCCGAGTAAGAATATCGCCGAAAGTAAAATGGATCGCATACGAATTCTCCTTGCGCGGCTCGCATCAATTTGGAGGCACCGAAACCGTGGCCGAAACGTTGCTGACCACGGTGTCTTCATACGAGCCACCCGTGGAAGAGGTGACAAAGAGATAAGCCGTGGGCGGCGGCGTAACGGTTCCGGAGAAGAGCTGCACCCCGTCCATGGTTACTGTCATTTGCCCTTGCACCAGCGAATAGGTGTAGTTGTGCGTGATGGGCATGCTACTGGAGACCACCGCCGGAATGTTCGTGTTAACGTTGAAGTAGGGATTCTCAAAAAGTGCGTTTTCGCCCCTCGTTACGGCGATGTAGGGCACCGGCGGTTCTCCGCCATTGCGATAGGTGTCCAGCTCGAAGAGCAGGCCAGGAATGCCTTTTGCCCCTAAACCCATTCCGGCCGCGCCCAGACTGGTGGGCGTGGCGCCTAACGATGGATCGGCCAGAAGCACAGTAAAGCCATCGGCTGGAAGAGCGCTCGGATTACTGAGAGTCACGCTAAAGCTAATCTGGATGTCGCCCGTAGAAATCAGGGTAGGCCAGACAATTTCGCCATGCTGGTTGTTGGTGGCGGTAGTCAATTGGAAACTGCACGAGGGCCCGGCGACGGCGTTGCCTATCGCTGACCAGTTGGAATTGCAGAGATCTGGAACGCCTGCGAGCGGTCCAACGAAGAGCCCCGCGGAGCTGCTGGTCACGGACGAAGTGACGCCGTTGCTCACGACCACGTAGAAAACGTCGCCATTGTCCGAACTGGCGGCCGAACTCACCGTGTAGCTCGAACTCGTAGCTCCAGCAATCGCCGCGAATGTGGAACTGCCGGGCGCCGCTTCGTACCACTGGTAGGTCAACGGCAGAGCGGAGGTCGCAGTGACTTGATATGTGGCGGCCGCCCCTACATCGACGTATTGCGTAACAGGTTGCTGGGTGATCTGAATTCCATTGCCAACCGCGAGTGCAGCAGGTTGCGAAACCGCTCGACCGTAACCGTTGCTCACGATCACGTAGTACGAGTCCTGATCGTTCGCAGTGGTTGTCGCCGTGGACGGAACGGTGTACGTGGCGGACGTTGCGCCCGCAATCGCGGTTCCAGTGGTCTGTCCTGCGGGAATTACATACCATTGATACGTAAGCGTTGGCGTGCCCGTGGCCGCGACGCTGAAGGAGGTTGTGCCGCCAGGAGCGACCCTCTCACCAGCCGGCTGAGTAATGATCGTGGGTGGGACGTTGCCCGCGGTAACAGTAAGCGTCGCGTTTGTGCTGCTCAGTGTGCCGCAGGAGTCTGTGACCGTGGCGTAATACTGATCGCCATCGTCGGTCGTATCCACCGGCGGCGTGGTGTAGTTGCTCGACGTCGCCCCCGACAGCGCTACGCCGGTCGTGCCACCCGATGGAATCTGATACCACTGATAGGAAATCTGCCCTAACCCTTGGCCCGAAACTGAAAACAGGCCCGTTTGCGTTGGCCTCAGGGAAATGCTCGCGGGATTCGAAGAGATGGATGTCGATCCCACCGCCACAGTGGCAACACTCGAAGTCACGCTTCCTAGCCCGTTTGTGACGGTGACCGAATAATTGCCGGCATTCGCGGCTTGCGCTGAAGAGACTGTGTAGCTCGAACTTGTCGCGCCCGGAATTGCCGTTCCGTTTAGGCTCCACTGATAACTGGAAGCGTACGAAGTGCTCACAGAGAGTGTCAGAGCGCCGCTCGTGCAAATATGCTGGCTGGCGGGTTGAGCCATGATCACGGGCGTGCTGAGCGTGATCGTCGTGGTGACAGAAACCGAGGTCTCATCAACGCTAGTTGCGGTGATCGTATACGTGCCGGCAACCGTTGGAGGAGTCCAGACGTTTCCGTTGAAGGTGCCCGCACTTGCGCTCCACGTAATTCCGTCTGTGGCCCCGCCGCTCGCCGTGGAACTAAACGACATCTGAGCCGGAGCGATTGTCTGATTCGCAGGCGAAATCGGAGTCAAAGTGACAGGTGTTGGCGTGACCACGCAGGTGGTGGAAACCACGTTGCCCTTGGAATCCGTCACAGTCAACGTATAGGTCGTGGTGGAAGTCAATAAAGGCGTCGGGTACGAACTGCCGCTTACTGCCGACGTGGTGATGTCGGAGCTTCCTACGCCATGAGAACCAACGACCGCGGTCTTCCCGCCCGAAAAAGTCGGAAACAGTTTCACCGAAGAGTTGTACGGAGGCGTTGCCGCGCTGGGAACCAGGCTCTTGGCGACCGGAGGCGGAAGTAGAACCGTGAGAGTTGCCGGCCCGCTCGTAGCCGACCCCGCTGAGTTCGACACTGTAACGGTAAACACGGCACCGCTATCGCCTGCGGCAGCCGGAGGCGTCGTGTAGGTGCTCGAAGTAGCGCCGCTGATCGCTACTCCATTCTTGTACCACTGATACGTCATGGTGCCGGTGCCGGTGGCCGTCACGCTGAAAGTTGCGGTTTCCCCTACCGGGACGGTGACGCTCCCGGGTTGCGTTACTGTCGGAACCACAAGCTTGTAGCCTTGAAATCCGCCCGCACATCCCGAAAGACTGAGAACTGCGGCGAGAACTAGAAAAGCAGTTGGGAGTGGAAGGCGCTCTCCGGTGGGAAATTCCGCGTTAAACGCCATCGGGCGCGATTGAGACCGAAGCAGGCTGCGGAAGCAACCAATCACATTACGCCCAAGAGATGGAAATACAGGTTGCATCGGGAGGGAGCTCCTAGCTTGACTATATCGAGCCCGGTGGTGCTCGCTAGAACAACTGCGGGTGGGGTTGTACAAATGGTTGATAATACTTTCGCGTCAATGCGGGCAGGCCCAGGCGATGCCACGGCCGCCTCTCGGAACCCTCGAAACTCATCCTTCCTTCAGCACTACCTACGGCCGCAAACGCGACACGAAGTAAATAAACGTGTCGTGGCCGAACTTTAGATCGGCCACCGGTAGAGTATCCATCGAACCACTTGCCAACGTGTCATCCCGGCCGCGGTGCCTGTGGGGGTAGCTCCTGAAAGAGAAGGTCGATGCTCTTTGCCGCGGCGCGGGGGAGCAGGAAGTAAACACCGCTCAGCCTGGTAGTCGATACTAATTGTCGGGAACCTGTCGCAGGTTGACCCGACTCACTGAACACCTGGGTGAAGGGGTTTATTCTCTCCGCGAAAGGATTTCGGCGACGAAAAGGGCCACTAGTGACCGGCCGCGTGGGCTTCGGCTTCCTGCGTCTCGTCTTTTTCGGTACTGCCGTGGAGTCCGATGTTGTAGCGCTTCAGTTTGCGATAAAGCGTGGCGCGGCTGATGCCAAGCATTTTTCCCGCGAGTGCTTTGTCGCCGTGGGCCTGTTCGAAAACACGCAAAATGGTCATGCGTTCCATTTCCGCGAGAGCCGTCGTGGAGAGAGACGAGGCATCCTGTGAGGACGTCTCTTGCATCACGGGCTGTTCGGCGCGAATGGACGGCGGTAAATCGTGAACGTCAATAGTGTGGTGGTCGCCGAGTGTAACGGCGCGGGCTATGCAGTTTTCGAGTTCGCGCACATTTCCCGGCCAATCGTATTGGAGGAGGCTTTTCATCGCCGCTGCGGTGACTTGCAGGTGCACGCTCGGGGTATAGCGATTCAAGAAATGATGCACGAGCATGGGAATGTCGGAACGGCGTTCCCGCAGTGGCGGCAGGTGAACAGTGACCACGTTCAGGCGAAAATAGAGATCCTTGCGGAAGGTGCCGGCGCGATAAGCGGCTTCCAGGTCGCGGTTCGTTGCGGCCACGACGCGCACATCAACATTGATCTTGTCATTGCTGCCGACGGGCCGAACTTCCTTCTCTTGTAGCACGCGAAGCAACTTCGCCTGCATCTCCAGAGGAAGTTCGCCAATTTCATCTAGGAAAATCGTCCCCCCGTTGGCGGCCTGAAAAAGACCAGCTTTGGTTTTGGTTGCGCCGGTAAACGCGCCTTTCTCGTAGCCGAACATCTCACTTTCCATGAGAGTCGGGACCAGCGCCCCGCAATCCACGGCGACGAAGCTGGATTTTGCCAGTGCGCCGCGAAAATGAATCGCCCGGGCCACGAGTTCTTTGCCGGTGCCGCTTTCCCCGGAAATCAGCACCGGCGTCCGCGTATCCTTCAATCGTGAAATCATCCGCAACACATCCTGCATTCCCGCGGACGTACCGATAATGCCGTCCAGGTTCTCGTCGGTGGTCACTTTGTCGCGCAGGAACGCATTCTCGTTCACCAGGCGGACCTTCTCGGCCATGCGCTGCAGCAAAAGCCTCATTTTTTCCACGCGGAAGGGCTTTTCGATGTAATCGTAGGCCCCCAGTTTCATTGCATCAACCGCCGATTCGATCGAGCCATGGCCGGTCATGATGGCGACTTCGCTGCGCGGCAGCAACGCTTTGATCTGTTTGAGAAGCTCCACGCCGGACTGATTCGGCAACTTGAAATCCGAGAGCACCACATCCGGCGGATCGGTTTCCAGGCGCGTGCCTGCGGTCTCCGCGCTTTCGGCTTCGTCGCAAACGAAACCGAGGGAAGTGCCGATGGTCATGCACAGGCGGCGGATGCTCTGCTCGTCATCCACCACCAAAAGCTTGATTTTCATGTCGTCGGTCATGGTTTCCCGAAGGTTTTCTCCACTGTGGAAATCAATTGCTGAACACGAAAAGGCTTTTCGATGCAGGGAGTGGAGCTGCCGCTCAAAAGCGACTGCGTCTCGCTGTTTGCGGTGTCGCCGCTGATCAGGATGATGCGGCTGCCGAGTTCCGGGCGGTTGCGCTGGATCCACTGGTGCACGTCGGCCCCGTTTGTGTCTCCCGGCATGCGAATATCGGAAATGACGCCCGCGAACGATTCGGTGGCAAGTTGCTTCAGACCTTCAGCACCGGTCGAAGCCTGAATCACGCGATAACCTTTGCGTTCAAGCGCGGAACGAACAAACGCGCTGACCGAAGGTTCATCTTCGATCAACAGAATCGGCGCCGAAAGATGGGTTTGAGTGGCGTTCATCATCCGGCCTCGGCCGCCGCGGCCGCCAGTGCGGAATCGGTAGCGACGGGAAGGCGCACTACGAACGTGCTCCCATTCTCGGCTTCGTTATTCCAACAAAAAATTTCGCCACCGTGCGCCCTCACGATGCCGTAACAAATGCTCAGGCCGAGACCGGTGCCCTTTCCGGCGGGCTTAGTCGTGAAGAATGGATCAAAAATGCGATCCGGGTCGGCAACGCCGGTGCCATTATCGATAAAGGCGACCTCGATAAAATCAGTTGTTTGCCGCGTGCTGATGCGAATCTTGCCGCGATGGCCCGATTCCTGAATGGCGTCGTACGCGTTATTGAGAATGTTTAAGAAAACCTGCTGCAACTGCTGCGCATCGCCCATCGCCATTTGCAGATTTTCGTTAAACTCTTCGGTGACTTCGACGCCGTGACTCGAAAAATCGTAGCTGCGTAAGCGAATCGTCTGGCGAAGGATGGAGTTGACTTGCATCGGCTCGCGCTGCGCCGGCCGCTGGCGCGCAAAACTCAATAAACCCTGAACGATTTCCTTGGTCCGTTGCGTCTCGCGAAGAATGATTTGCAATTCTTCCCGCGCCGACTCGGGGACCTGGGGATCCTCGAGCAAAAGGTCAGTGAACCCGAGAATCGCGGCGAGTGGATTGTTTACTTCATGCGCCACGCCGGAAACCAGTCGCCCAATCGTCGCCATTTTCTCGGCGTGCGCAAGCTTGGCCTGCAGAAGGACGGCATCCGTAATATCCGTCATCACTACAACCACGCTGTTCACTTGGTTCGATTCATCGCGGCTGGGGCTTAAGCTAACGGAAAAGTGTCCCATGGAACCATCGCTACGTTTTACACGCAGTTCCAGGTTTTCCACTTGCTGGCCGTGAGCGGTGGTCTGCAATGCGGCTTCGAAGTCCGGTCGATGCGAATTCTCAACCCACCGCACCAGGCGCTGGCCGATCAGCTCTTCCTGGCGGTAACCTGCTTCGAAACAGCGGCGGTTGGCATAGCTGATCAGCCCCGCGGTGTCCAGCACAAGAATCATGCTTTGCGTGGTGTTGAGAATTTTCTGGTTGAAATCGCGCTCGCGCTGCAATTGCGACTGAAACGTTTTCTGCTCCGTCACGTCGAGCATCAGGCCCCGAATCTGCACAACGTGGCCCTGCGCGTCGCGTACCGCACTGATGTTCTGCAGCGTGTGCAGTAGGCTTCCGTCTCTCCGCCGAAGTATCTCCTCGTAATTGCGCAACGCGCCGCGCTCGGCGATCAAGCGGACGAGTCGTTCCTTGGCTTCACGCGTTGGATACAAATGAGCGCTCACATCGGCGCGCAGAAGTTCTTCCCGGGTTTCGTAGCCAAGCATGCGCACCATCGCATCGTTCACGTCCAGGAATTGGCCTTCCGGCGTTGCGAAGAAAAGTCCTTCCTGAATGTTGTCGAACAGTTCGCGGTAGCGGCGTTCGGCCTCGCGGCGGTCGCTGATATCTTTCAGAACGTGAATGGTGCGGCCGTCTTCTTCGGTTGCGCCGCGCGTGCGTGAAGTGGATACCAGAAAGGTACGGCCTTGCCCCGTGGCGATATATTCTTCGCGCGGCACGAATGTGTCTTGGCAGAAGGGGCAGGGTAGTGCGCTGCCGGTTTCCGCGATATGCCGCAAGCTTTGCATCGCCTCTCCCACAAGCGCAACGGGCGGGATTCCAATGTGAGAAGCAAGCGAGCGATTGGTGCGAACGATATTCCAGGCTTGATCGTGGACGACGATATAGTCACTGATCGCGTCAATGTCCTCGACCCATTGCTTTTTCGAACGCTCTAGCTGGGAAAAGCGGCGGACCTTTTCCATCACCAGCGCAGCGTAACTGGAGAGCGCGGTGAGAAGACGCTCGTCCTCGGCGGAGATATCCCTTCCAGCGCGCTGGAGACAAAGGGCACCCATGAGTTCGTAATCGCTGGCATAAATCGGATAGAACACACAGAAGGCAGATTTGCCGTCCCAAGGTAAAACCTCGATGGCCGGTCGTTTTACTTTTACCTTTTCCGCAAGCCAGCTCCGTTCCGCTTCATCGGCGGGAACGGACTGATTGCGTCGATGAAGTTCCACCTTGCTGCCGTGGATTTCACCCACGGCTCCCCACTCGGCCTTTAACATTTCACAAGCGCGGACAGCGAGGCCGGCCAGAAACTTGGGCAGCTCCCGGCACCGCGCGGCTTCCAACGCAAGGTCCATGAATTCGTGGGGAATATCCAAAACAGAAGGCGCAGGTGAGGACCGGCGGTGATTCTTCGAAGGCGTCCGTTTGGGCAAAGTCGCGCGGTCACGCATGGCGGTCAAACGCGGAAGTGCGTCTCAAAATAAGAAACCAACAGAACCACGCTACGGGGCAATCTCAAAATGAGCAACGTCCGTTCCAAAATGTGACACGCATGCGTTACCTGTTCTTTCGGACAGGTTAGGCAGTGAATCTCAGGCTGAGACCTGACTCGGCGAACAGAGCCGTCGCTTGAGACAAAACTCGCCAAGCGTACAAACTGCAAGCGCAGGATAGACAAGGCACAAGCGTATGAATTAAAGGTTGTTAGCCGGTAGTTCTCAACCCGTCGCACGCTACGAAATCGTTTGCACGCACTGGCCCTCAGGTTGCCTTCTTTTCCGTGGGTTCGTTCTTTCAATTTTGGGAGGGCGTGGTGTCCATGGGCGTCAAGTGGGGCAGTCGAGTTCTCGCCGTAGTAACCCTTAGCATTCTGGCCGGATCGCTGGTTTCAGGTCATCAGACTACTTCAGTCGAGGACAGCAAGCGCAAAATCAAGTTCAAGACCAATCCGCAATATTCCGAACTCGCCCGGAGCATGAGGCTTTCCGGCAAAGTGAAGATTGAACTGGTGATCGCCCCGGATGGTCACGTGAAGAGTTCGCGAGCCGTCGGCGGGCATCCCTTGCTGGTGCAGTCCTGTCAGGAAGCGGTGAAAGACTGGAGATTTGAGCCGGGACCGGAAGAGACCACGCAAATCGTCGAGTTTGATTTCAAGCAGTAGCAAAAGCGGCGGAGGCCGCAAACGACGAGCACTCACGCTGCAGCAAGCGTTAACGGGGAGTGGAGAAAGGGAAGCAATGACCATCGGAAGGCAACTGTACAAAGGTTTTGGAGTAGTCCTGGCAATTCTGGCGTTTCTGCTGGTTGTGGACCTCGGGGCATTGTGGAAGGCGCGGTCCGCAAGCAACGAAGCCGCTGCAACCCTCGAAAGCGTACGCAGTGCGGAAAGCGTGCGCTACCAGATCATGCAGAACCGACTGAACCTAAACAATTTTCTTCTCAGTGGAGATCCTCGGGACGAGGACAAAGTTAACCGCGGCTTTACCGATCTGATCGATCTCATCAAGCGTGGGCAATCCCAGTCGAACAATGAAATCCTGCGCACAGCCCTGATTCAGGTGGAGGGCACGGAGGCCAGTTGGGCCGACAATTTCGCCAAGCCTTTGCTTGCCAAACGGCACCAAGTCGACTCCGGCGATGCCACCGTTTCGGACTTGCAGATTTTCTACCTCCAGAAGGACCCCGCCTCGTGGCTCGCGAAATCATCCTCGGTGCTGGATCAGGCGGATACGGACATTAGCCGAGCGCTGCAGGAATCGCAGGTGGTCGCCTCCCGTGCGAGCACTGTCAGTGGGGCCATCATCGTCATTGGAACCCTCGTCGCGATCGCCATCGGCATCCTCGGTGCGATCCGGACCGCAAAATCGATTACCGAGCCTCTGCAACACCTCATCACCGTGGCGCGGGACATCGGCGATTCGGGAGACCTGGACCAGAACATTGATATTCATCGAAATGACGAAATCGGCTCTCTGGCAACGACATTTAACAACATGGTGGCGTACCTGAAGGAAATGGCGGCCGTATCGATGGCCGTTGCCGAAGGCGACTTGACGATGGAAGTCTCTCCCCGCTCCAAGCGCGACACGCTGGGAAATGCGTTCCTTCGCATGTCCCACGGGTTGCAGGAAATCGTGCGCGCCACGCGCGACGGGGCTTCGCAGGTTTCCGCGGGATCGAACCAGGTGGCCGGAGCGGCGGACGAATCGGCGAAAGTCAGCGTGCAAGCTTCCTCGGCGATCGAAGAAGTCACGAGCACCATGCACGAAATGAGCATCAACGTGCAGAACGTCGTGAAGAATACCCAAGTGCAGGCATCCAGCGTTGCGGAAACCTCGGCATCCATCGACCAGATGGTGACATCGATTCAGCGTGTCGCGGACACCGCCAAAGTCCTCTTGGACATTGCCAATCGCTCCCGCGAAGAAGTGGTCACCGGCATTCAGACCATGGAAAAGACCACCGACGGCTTGAACCGCACGAATCGCGCAATCCAATCTTCTGCGGAGATCATCAACATTCTGGGGCACCGTGCGGACGATATCGGCAAAATCATCGAAGTGATCGACGATCTTGCAGAGCAAACCAACCTGTTGGCGCTCAATGCCGCGATCGAAGCCGCGCGTGCCGGCGAACACGGACTCGGTTTCGCGGTAGTTGCCGACGAAGTTCGCAAACTAGCCGAAAAATCGACGCAGTCCACCAAGGAAATTGCCGACTTGATCGAAAGTATCCAACGCGAAGCCCGTCAGGCCGTGGAAAACATGGAGCACAGCACCCGGATCGTGGAAGAGGGTCTGAGCCTTGGCAACGACCTTGGATCGGCGCTTCACAAAATCTCCGACGTTGTGACCGAAGTGTACAAGTTCTCTCAGGAAATCGGTGCGGCCACCAACGAGCAGTCTGTGGGTTCCTCGCAGATCGCCAAGGCAACCAATCGCCTGACGGAAATCACCCAGGAGATCAACTCCGCCGTGGAAGAACAAGCCTCCGGCGCCCAAGCTGTCGTGCGCGCGATGGACAAGATGCGCGAACTGGTTCAACAGTCCGCTTCCAGCTCGACGGAGCTGTCAGCTGCCGCTGAGCAGATGTTGAAGCTCTCCCGCAACCTGCTCGACAACATGGACCGCTTCGTCATCGACCGTTCCGGCCAAACAAGCCAACGCCGCCAAGGTGCCGCGGCACGCCGGCCGTCGTCGGCTCAGGAAGCGCGAGACTATGAGTTGGCCGAAGTGAGTCGTTCCTGACACGGAGCCCTTGATGCAGAAAGATTGCCAGCTTGTCGGATTCCGCATCGGCGAAGAAACCTATGGAGTTCAAATCGGTGCCGTTCGCGAAATCGTGCGCGTGCCAGAGATCACCTCGGTTCCAAACGCTCCGGACATGATCGAAGGGGTCATCAACCTTCGTGGGAAAATCATTCCCGTTATGGATCTGAGAAAACGCTTTGGAAGCTCCGCCATTCAGCCGGACAAGAAGAATCGCATTCTCGTGGTGGACCTGGAAAACCGGCTCCTCGGACTGATCGTAAGTTCGGCATCCGAGGTTCTGAAAATTCCGCCCTCGGAGATCGAGCCACCGGGTGCGGTGTTTGCTGAGGGCGAATCGAGTTATGTAACCGGAGTTGGCAAGTTGAAGGGGCGTCTGGTCATTCTTCTCGACATCGCCCGGCTGCTGCGCCAACCGGAATACAAGAAGCTTGAGGAGGCGGCGGAGCCTGTCGGGTCGCTCAGGTAGAACCGGCTTCGCCCTTGCGAAGCGCTACCGGCAAACTGGAAAGGCCGCTATTTAGAATGGGAACGATAACCGCGCAGATTCAGCTCACGGAAGCAGAACTCAAGCTGCTGCAGACGCTGGTGTACCAGGAATGCGGAATGTACTTCGACGAGCGCCGGTCTCATTTCCTGAAGGACCGATTGCAACGTCGTCTGAAAGCCTGCCAACTGGATTCCTTCTACAGCTACTACCGTCTCCTGACCAGCAGGGAAGGGCGCAACGAGCTCGCGCTGCTCCTCGAAAATCTCACTGTCAATGAAACCAGTTTCTTCCGGAATCGCCCGCAGCTTGAGTTGCTTCAGAAATCCGTACTCGAGGAAATCCTGCGCCACAAACAGGAACGCCGCGACTGGAATCTGCGCGTATGGAGCGCCGGGTGTTCGGCTGGCCAGGAACCTTATTCTGTAGCGATTTTGATTTGCGATGCGCTTGCCTACTACTACCTTCGCAACCCGTTGCCATTCGAAATGCCTTCTCCGAAGCCGCTGATTCCACCGCCGTGGAAACTGGAAATCGTTGCCTCCGATATCAGCTACGCCAGCCTGCGCTCCGGTCAGGAAGGCGTCTACACCGAAATTCAAATGGAACCGGTCGACTACACCACCCGGCTGCGCTATTTCGCGAAGTCTGGAGACAAGTACGGCGTCAAGCAACAACTCAGGGACTTGGTCCAATTCGACTTCCACAATCTAAAAACGGAATTCTTGCCGCGGCGAAACGACATCATTCTCTGCCGCAACGTAATGATTTATTTCGACGAGGCGGAACAGAAGCGATTGATCGACAAGTTTTGGCATTGCCTCAACCCGGGAGGCTATTTGCTCGTCGGACACGCCGAAAGCCTTTTCGGACTGTCTCAAAAATTCCGCATGGTCCACGAGAACAACGGAACCGCCTACAAGCGGCTTGAGGTGACGGCTTGAGTTTATTGCCCGAAGATCGCGGAGCGGAACTCCGTGCGCTCTTTTTTGAGAGCGCGGGAGAATTGCTCCAGGTGATCAACGACGTCGGGCTTCAGCTCGAGAAGCGCCCGGCGGACGAAGAATTAATCCGCAGCGTGCGCCGCGCGGTTCACACGTTGAAGGGGGACTCCGCGGCCTGCGGATTCACCAAGCTGAGCGAGATTAGCCACGAGCTCGAGGATGTGCTGACCGTCCAGGTGGCCCAGGCGCACGGCGCTGAAGTAGCCGAAGTCGTGCTTGCGGCCGTCGATCAATTCGAGAGTATGTTGAGTGCGTACCAAAAGCAGTTGGAGCCGCCCTCCGCCGACGCGTTTCGTACTCTCATCCATCGCTTGCTGCAATCGCCTGCGAGCGCAAGCAAATCCAGAAACGGTGTGGTTCCTGCTATTCCAGCGGCTTTCAACTGGAACGAGTACGAAGGCTTGATGATTTCCGAAGCCATACTGCGGGGCGAAGCGGTCTTCAACGTTGCGTTGCGCATCGATCCGAACAGTGCCATGCGCGCGGCGGCCTTTCAGTTGGTGCGCAACGTACTCCATTCCTGTGGCACGGTCATCGCTTTGCGACCTGAAGACAATTTGGCTGCAGCATCCGTGGAGATTGTGGAAGCGGCGTTGGCCAGCTCGCACCCGGTTGAGCACATCGCGCATCGCTGTCGGATTCCGTCCGTTGTCTCTGACGTCCGTATTGAAGGAGCGGCTCAGGCGGAAGCTCCGGAGCACCAACTCCTGGGCGATTTGCTCGAGGCACAAGCCGCACAGGTTCATTCGCGCACGGAGGAAGAGCACGATTCCTCCGCAGCGAAGCAGACGGCCGGCGCTTCAGCCGTCGCGACCCTGGCGGAAAGTTCGCTGCGTGTAGACGCGTCGCGCATCGACGCCGTTATGAACCTGGTCGGTGAATTGATCATCGGAAAATCGATGCTGCATCGAACCCTGTCGGAGTTCGATCAGAAGCAAACGAAGGATCCGGTACGAAACAAATTTGCCGAGGCGCTCGCCTTCCAATCTCGCGTACTCGATGAATTGCACAAATGTGTCCTGAAGATACGAATGGTTCCCGTTGAACAACTGTTCCGCCGCTTCCCCCGCGTAGTTCGCGACGTGGCGAAACTCTGCGGAAAAGATGTCGCGCTCGAAATCGCCGGCGAACACACCGATCTGGATAAAGGCATTTTGGATGCGCTGGCGGAGCCGCTGACCCACATGGTGCGTAATGCCGTCGACCATGGCATTGAATCCGCCGCCGACAGGCTCGCCGCGGGAAAACCCGCGCGGGGAACGATCGCACTGAACGCTTTCCATCAAGGAACGCAGGTCGTTCTTGAGGTCCGCGACGACGGCCGGGGAATTGACCACGAGCTCGTTCGCCAGCAGGCGGTCCGCGCCGGACTGGTCAAGGCGGATGACGCCCAGCGCCTTCTCGAGCAAGACGTCGTCAACCTGATTTTTGAGCCAGGATTCAGCACGGCGTCCGAAGTCACGGAAATTTCTGGACGTGGCGTCGGTATGGATGTGGTCCGAACAGTGCTCGATCGACTGAAGGGCACGGTTCAAATCTCTACGACAAAAGGAAAAGGCACGACCATCCAACTGCGCATGCCACTGACGCTGGCAAGCATTCAGACCCTCCTGTTCCGTGTTTCCGGACGGCTCTTTGCTGTGCCCCTGTCTTCGGTCGTCGAAATCACACGCATCAGCGAGCAGGAAGTTCATCGTGTCGATCAAAGAGAAGTGCTGCGCCTCCGCGAGCAGGTGCTGACCCTGGTGAGGTTGAGCAAACTCAGCCGCATCCACGCAGTCGAAGCTACCACCAAAAGGAAAAAAAGCTTTGTGGTGGTGATTGGCCAGGCGGAGAAACGATTTGGACTGGTGGTCGATAGTATGGTGGGCGAGGAAGAACTGGTGATCAAGGCGCTGCCAGGAGAGATCGTGTCGAGCGATCTGGTTAGCGGCGCTTCGATCCTCGGAGATGGAACGGTGGTTTTGATCCTGAACGTTCCGGCAATCCTCACCCGGTTGTCGCGGTCTTTGCCGCTGGGGGCCATCGCATGATGAAAGAACGTACTCGAGTGCTGGTCGTGGACGATTCCGCTCTGATGCGGAAGCTGATTCCCATGATCCTCGAACGAGACCCGGACATTGAAGTGGTCGGCACGGCAATGGACGGTGCCTTCGCTCTCAAGAAAATTGCGGAGCTGCGTCCGGACGTGGTCACGCTGGACCTGGAGATGCCGCGCATGGACGGAATCGAAACGCTGCGCACAATCATGCGTGACGTGCCGCTTCCGGTCATTGTGTTCAGCACCCATTCGAAGGAAGGCGCTTACTCCACTTTCAAGGCGCTTGCGCTCGGCGCCATCGATTTCGTGGCCAAACCAAAGGACGCTGCTGCCGGCAATCTGGATCCAGTTGCTTCTCAACTCGCCGACAAAATCAAAGTGGCGAGACGCGCCGGTGCCCCGAAAGCGCTACCGAAGGTGGAATTGGAAATACCTGCGCCGAGGAAAAATCGCGCGCGCGCCGCGCTTCCTCCAAGTCGTATCATCGCCATCGGAATTTCGACGGGTGGCCCGAACGCGCTGCAATATGTCCTCTCGCAAATCCCCGGCGATTTTCCGGCCACTTTCGTGATTGTGCAGCACATGCCGGAAGGGTTCACGGACATGTTCGCGCGCCGCTTGGACGAATGCTGCGCGCTCGACGTGCAGGAAGCAAAGTCCGGTGACTTGCTGATTGCTGGCCGGGTTCTGATTTGCCCCGGAAACCGGCATATGTTGGTGCGCCGCATGCCGCGGGGAGAGATGGCGGTTCTCTCGGACGGACCAACCATCAACGGTCACCGGCCATCGGTGGATGTGCTTTTCCACTCCGTTGCCCAAGAGTTTGCATTGACTGCCGTGGGCGTGCTGATGACCGGCATGGGCGACGACGGCGCCGAAGGACTGGGGGCCATCAAAGCCGCGGGAGGAATGACCATCGCTCAGAGCGAAGAGACTTGCGTTGTCGGTGGCATGCCGCGCACGGCGATCACAAAAGGCTATGCCAATAAGGTTGTGCCGTTGGATGGAATGGCGGCCTACTTGATCAAACAGTACGGTGGGCACCACGGCGGCGAGAAAACGGATTCGTCGGAAAAAAGTGAAAGGCCCGACAAAAGCGAGAAAGTTCCAGTGACAACTCCGCGTGCCTGAGGGGCCGCGGAGCAAAGGAGAAGGTTATGCAACAATTTTCAGCGCTACTTCGAAAAGACCAGAAGCCGGTCCGCTATCTGGTGGTGGACGACTCCGTCTTCGCGCGAAAGAACATCATGAAAATGATTGAGCAGTTCGGCGGAGAATTGGCCGGTGAGGCGGGCGACGGGCTGACCGCCATCGCGGAGTACAACCGCACCAAGCCAGATATCGTCTTGATGGATATCACGATGCCGCAGATGGAAGGCATCGAGGCGGTGGAACGCATCGTGCGCCAGCATCCGGAAGCGCGCATCGTGATGGTTTCTTCCGTTGGATACCAAGAGAACATTTTGGCGGCGCTGCAAAAAGGCGCCAAGCATTTCGTGCAAAAGCCCGTAAAGCCGGAAGTTCTCTATGAAATCCTTCGTTACGTTCTCGGAGACGATCCAAATGGCGCGGGTGTGCCCGTCGCATTCGCGGGGGAGCATCAATCATGAGGATGGAACTGATTCAGCCATTTATCAATGCAGCCGACGCCGTTTTCGCTGAATCGCTGCAAGCGCCTACGAGAATTGTGGATTTATCGATGGATGAGAACATTTACCGGCGCAAGGGCGTTGCGGCGTTGATCGCGATCAAGGGAGACATCGAAGGCCGGGTTATCCTGGACCTTGCGCCGGAAGTGGCCATGCGCGTCGCCGGTCATTTGGCGGGCAGCCCCCTTCCGGAGAGCGAGCAGGTAGTCCGCGAAACGGTTTGCGAACTGGCGAATATGGTCATTGGTAATTCCGTGACACTGCTCAACGACCAGGGCTTCCGCTTCAAAGTGTTTCCGCCGGAGATACACATGAGCGAGGAAGGACTCGCTGGCAGCATCGATACCGAAGCGATGGTGCTGTGCATCGAGACTCCGTGTGGCGAGATTTACCTTAACATTTCGATGCATTATCTGCATCGTCGACGTCGCGAGCAAGCCGCCGTTCCCGCGCTCGACTGAGTTTCCTTAGCGCTCCAGTCCAAGCAGGGTGCAGTTTACTGCACCCTGCTTCCCCCTCCCGTGGACGCGCTGGCACAACAACCAGGGCTGGTTTTGCCGGCGACTGTCCTTCGCCTGACGAAGAAAGTGGCGCGCGCCTTAGTTTGCGGGTTTTTGAAAAACGAAGCCCGTCATTCTGTGCGAGGTCCGCGGAGTGAGAAATCTCTCTTCTCCGGCCAAGAAGCCATCCGACAAGTTCTAGTCTGGCGGGCGCAAATACGAAGCTCCGTGGCGGAACAATCCGGCGCTCGCGATCGGTTGCGAAAACACAATTCGAATTGGCACGAAAATCGCGCCTGCACCCGGTGTGTAGGGCACTGCCACTTCCAACCGCGTCCCCTCCGGATAACGATTCCGGCTCCGAAAACTGATACCGCCTTTGGACAAATCTTCACAGACGGCCACTTCTTCCTGAAAACCGCGGCGGCGTATACACGCAAGGACCCGCGCTTTAACGCGCGTGCGGTTGCGGCGCGGAATCACCCGCTCTTCGACGGCGCTGCGAGAGGGAAGAGCCTCCTCGACCTTGGATTCCGATTGGGCCTCAACCCAGATCGAAGGAGAATCACAGTGCGTGCACAGGCGCGCTGCGCATTTGCGAATCTCGAAAGACTTCAACTCCATCTCATTCAGGTAAACCACCTCGCGCCGCTGGCAGAAACTACATTCCATAAGGAGGCGCGCCAGGGCTTCTTCCGCCTTGTGCGGAGCCGAAAAATCGATGTTCCAGAAGTCCGCGCGCGGGTCCAAGATCGCAAGCGCGTAGATAAATCCATCCGGCTCGCGATCGATTTCGGCCACAATCCTGGCACGGACCGTTTTGGTTTGGTCCCCGTCGAGCCTGCGATGCAGGGTGATTTCCTGGCCGGCAAAGAGCTTTTCCTGTAGGCGGATCACTCCGCCGTTACGGCTCACGAGCAGCGTCTGAGCGCTCTGCCGCGCCGCAGCACCGGACGAGCTAAACCATGACGCTTCGACCTGCATTTGCAGGCTGATGCGGTCGCTCTGACGAATGCCCTCGGCGATCATTGGAAAGGTGGCGTGGGACGACTGCCTTTTCAGGCTACCACGTCGGGCTGCCTTCTTGGACCGTGCGTTGCTCGCCTTTGTCGTACTGACTAACTGGCCGACGGTGCTGCTAAGCCCTGTTACCCTTACGCGCCTTCCTCGATGGCCCTCATTTCTATATCCACTTCGCTGGGCCAAACTAGAAACATTGGGGCCTCAACAGCCCTGGGGTACTTTGCTGTAAACACCATTTCGTAAACGGGTCCATGAATAAGGTCATCACCATTGCTGGCCGCTCTTCGGTCTTGCATTCTCGCTTGAGCGGAGTGCGCGATCGCCGCTACACCATCCGCTATCCTTTTGCCGCAGACGCCGAACTCATTGACATGGAAACCGGCAAGCAGGTCACCGGCGTAACGTCCGATCTCTCGTTGGGAGGCTGCTTTGTCTGCACCAGCAAGCCCCTACTTCCGAACGTCCGAGCCAGGTTAAAACTGACGCGCAAAGGGCAAGTTTTGGAAATGCTTGTCGTCGTTCGGACCGTGAAGCCAAGGATCGGCCTTGGCATTGAGTTCTTCGACCTCGAACCGCCGAACGATCAGATACTGTCCGCCTGGATCGAGTCACTCCAGCGCAGACGATAGGGTTGCGCGCGTTATTACTTGCTTTCCGCTCCCGGCATTACATTTTTCAGCGGTTGCTGCGCATCGCGTTCCAATTCGGGATGTGGGAAGGGCTTGCGCGGAAGCATTTGGTCGCGCATCGCCGTGTTGTACACAAAAATGGCCTCCACGAGGGCGGCCTGTGCCAGATCCTCCGGTTGCAGCCTCTCGTAGGTGTCCATGTTCGAATGGTGTGTGCGCTCCGCGTAGTCCAGCGGGTCTTGAATGAATTGAAAACCGGGGATGCCCACGGCATCGAAGCTCAAATGGTCAGTGCCGCCGGTGTTGCGCAGCGTGATGGTCGTTACGCCGACATCCATTAGCGGTTCCATCCACTGTTTGAAGATCGGTCCCGCCGCGCCATTCTGTTGCAGGTAGATCCCGCGAATCTTTCCGCTGCCATTGTCAACGTTGAAGTAGCCGGAAAGTTTCTCCTGTTCGGGCTTCACCTGAATCGGGCCGCTGATTTTGCGAATGAACTCGGGTAATTTCAGCTGATCGGGCTCCGTCGAGCGTGGAATCTCGCCAAAATGTTGCTTCACATAGCCCTGGGAACCGAGCAGCCCTTGCTCTTCTCCAGTCCATAACGCGACGCGAATGGTGCGTCGTGGCTTGACATGCAGCGCTGTGAGAACGCGCATCACTTCCATCGCCACCACGGTGCCCGCGCCATTGTCGGTCGCGCCGGTCGCCGAAAACCACGAATCCAGATGCCCCCCGACCATGACCACTTCGTCTTTTAACTTCGGGTCCGTACCGGGAATCTCGGCAACGGTATTGAAGCCGTGTTCGTTGTCGCCGGTGAATTGCGATTCAATGTCGACTTCCATGGTTACCGGAACGTTGGCCTTCAGCAGCCGGTAGACGCGTCCGTAATTTTCTATGGCCATGACTGCGAGCGGAACGGGATTCGTCTGGTCGCGGTGATAGACGATCCCACCGAGGCTTGTGCCATTGTCGTCGAAAATCGTGCCGCCGGAGCCGCCGTTATTCTCCCCGTCGCGGCTCGGAAAAAGCACCGCCGCAACTTGTTCATCCGCAAGAAATTTGCCGGTTTTTTCGCGGAGCTGCGCGCGGCGCATGAACGCTTGCAGGTCGCGGTTAAAGGGGCTGAGCCGTACAGGGTATTCCTCGATTTTCTTTAGTTCGGCATCATCATCGCGAGTGAAGAGAGGCTTGTCGACCGGCTTGACTTCTCTCATTTCGCCAAGGAGCACGACTTTTCCGGCGAGCTTACCCTTGTACTTGTCGAAATCTTTCTCATCCTTTATATCCACCCAAACCACGGCGCCGCTGACTGGACCTTTCGTCGCCGGCGACCAGGGCGCCGCCTGGGCGATAAACACCGCTTTGTCCGGAGCCGTCATGCGAACCCAGGTGTTTAGTTGTGCCCAGCCGATGCCAAACTCGCCCCAATCCTCCAGGTGTGCGTTGGCGCAACCCATGGCGGTGAGTTGGTCGCGCGTCCACTCGTTGGCCTTCTTTAGATTGGGCGAGCCGGTTAAGCGCGGCCCGATTCCATCCATCAGTCCGGAGGCATACTCCATGATGTGGGAATGGCCAAGAGCTTCGGCGCGGATACTTCCATAGGCAGCGTGGTCGAGCGTTTCCGAGGCGGGTTGCGGCAGTTCGTAGGAAGGTTTCGGCGCTTCCTTTGGAGCTTCTTTCTTGTCTTTCTCTCCAGCGAAAAGCGAAACGGAAAGGGCGACGATTGCAACCAGACTGGCACTGTGAAGATTCTTGAATGACATATGGTTTCCTTTGCTGAAAATTACTCGAGGAGCATAACAAAGGACCAAACGATTACCAAGACGGCATCGAAAGTAGAAACCTCTAAAGATGCCACGCCGGGCCACCCATCAGGCCGGCACGAGACTGTCGTTTTCCTTCGCGGACTGCGCAACAGCTTCTACTCCATCTTTGGTCAGGTTGCGCTCGGCAAAGCGGACCCCGATTTTCTTGAGGAAGGCCGTAGGCGGCTTCCCGCCCGCAAAAATCCAGACGAAATCGTTCGCAATGGTTTGCTGTTTCCCGCGCACATCTCGCACGACACTATCCGAGCGCACCTCAACAGGATTTGAATTAAAGAGAGCCGCGATTTTGCTCCTGTGGATAAAGTCTTCGAAGCGGTGGGTAAGTCCCATGGCGGCTTCCACGGCGGAATCCCCTTCCCCGACCACAAGAATCTTCTGGTTGACGTAATGATCCCCTTCGATCAATCGGTACATCACTTTCGGCGCCGACGCTCGGTGTCGCCAGCACCGTAGTGATAGCCCCGACTGGGCAGGAGTCCGCGCAAATGCCGTGGCCGATGCATTTGTACCCATTGAGCATCATGGCCTTCCCACCGAGGATGCCGAGCACGTCGTCTTCGGGACCTACCATCGTGCAAGTAGCGCACCCGATGCAGTTGGGGTTGTCAGTGTGAGGGTGCTGAGACCGTGGGCCGTTCGAACGCAATTTCCCTTTTTCCGAAGCCGCGCGGGTTTCCTCGGCCTTTTTTTCTCCTGCCTCAAGTAGTAGAGCAGGAACGCGCTGCTGAGGAACGCGGCGATCAGAAACGAGATCAGATTGTCCATGGCGAGCCACTCTAAATCCGGTAGCCCATGTAAAGCGCCAGTCCAATATGAATCAGCGCGAGGATCGCGAAGGCGTAGCTGAACGGCCGATGTACCACATGCCAGAGGTGGAAAACCTGTTCCGTGCGGGAGAGAAACAGGATGCGCTTGCACAGCTTCGCCTGCTTTTGCGCGACACTGATGGCGTGTTCGAGCTTGGCGTCTCTGGTGCGAACAAAGCCGAATAGCGAACCCAGCCATGCGCCAAAGCCGGCGGACTGCAGCCGCAAAAGGGAAACCCGAAACGGCCTTCTCAGGTCGATGCGGATCATGTAGATGAGCGCGATCAACATCGGCAACCGGTTAACGTCCTGCGGCGTCGGCAAATCGTATAGCTTTTCCATTCTCTTGCCGAAGGAAAGATTCTGCGCAGCGAGTTCGCGGCGCATGGACTCTTCGATCTCGGCCATTTCCTTCATCGTAAGTTCCGCGGCATTGAGGTGGCGCGGGATTTGCGCGTAGAGATAGCGCCCGACAAAGCCGGAGAGAGTGACTGCCAACATGCTCCAGAAAGCCATTCCCGCGACGTTCCCGAATTTAAAGGTGGCGTGGAAGGCGACAATCACAGGCGCGAGCGTGCCGAGGACGACATGAAAATCGAGCCAGTGGCGGGAATGGCCCTGTCGAGCCAACCAGCCCCACTTTTTCCGTAGGGGATAAAGATAGATGAGGAAAAAGAGAAACACACCAAACGTGCCCAGCTTGATGCCAAGAGGTCCGCTCGGCCGCAAGGCTTGGTGCTTCGGCGAAAACGGCCGGTCGGCAGCGCTCAGCGTATAGTAGTTGAGGCCGTAGCCACCGATCACCAGCACGATGGTCAGCGCCAGCAACCACGCCAACATCACCCGCATCCGGTGCCCCCGCTCCGGATCTTCGCGGACCAGCGCACCGCTCCCGACGGTTGCCCCTAGGCTCATGGCTGCTTCTCCCCCATCCCGACTTGAATCGTGGCGCGGAATCGGCGATACCCTGTAAAGCGATGCACGTTGCGCCAGTGCTGTTTAGGCGTCTCGAGGTCAATAACCGCCGAAGCGGGCATCCAGTACGCTTCCTCCGGCGAATGAAATTGCACAATCGCATAGTGAATCTCGCTGCGCAGTTCCCGCAGCCCAAGATCTTCGAGGCTGCCGTCGAGCGACGAGATGAGCTTGACGATTGCCCCGCTCTCCTCGTCTATCCACAGGTCGCCCTTCAATTGCAGCGGATAGTTCCTGCCCTGCAGTTGCACAGCGGCAGGGGAAGAAGCGCCAGCAACCGGTTTGAAATGCACCTTCAGGACAGTTCGGCCATCGACAGTATCCTCGGAGATAGGTTCAAAAACGTAACTGGCCTCATAGTTGCCATCAAGAATGACCAGAAGACTCGCAAAGCCGTTGGTGATCAGCAGCGTCCGGTTGGGGTCGCGGAGGGCCGTTTTCACCGGGTCTCGCGTTTCCGTCAGTCGCAAAGCGCCGGTCCGGCTGCTCGATTGCAATTGATATTCGAAGACGGATTCTTCCCGGTACACCGGCTTGTTGTTCTTTGCCACCATCATTTGCGAGACGTTTTCGGTGCAGACGACGTTCGAGGTTTGCTCGAAGAAATTGCCGATGACTTTTCGCGCATGAACGATAATGTCGCCGGCGCGCGCGACAAAAGCAGGATCCGGTCCGCCTGCCGCCGCTTCCGTGTGAGTCTGGATGGTGGTTGGCTCCTGTGCTCCAACCAGGGCAGTGCACACAAGAATTGCCGCAAGGAATGCTACGAAAGCCCGGCGCGAGCTCGGAAAGCGCAATTTCATCTGCTCAGACCTCCCCAGCGGTATCCGAGCATCGTGGACCACTGGTTGTAGCGCAACGCGTTTCCGTCATACCAACCGTATAGGCCTTCGACGAAATATCTGCGACCGATAGACCAGTCGAGAGTCGCATTGACGAATTTGGCATTGGTATTGCTCGTCAAGGGCGACGTATAAAGTTGATTGCCGCCGAGAACCTGTAAACGAAGTTTCTCCGTCAGGTTCCTCGATAGAGAAACAGATTCGTATTCGCCGCTGCCGAAACTGCTGTCGAACTTCGAATAGTGCATATCGAGCGCCAGGCCCGAATGAAACAGGTTGCTGAACATCACACCGAACGCGTCGTTCAGCGAGCTCTTCGTGTCCGTGGACGCCTTGCTCTGCCCCACCGCCGCATAAAGACTAATGTTTCTCGGCAAATCAAACCGCACATCACCGCTAAAGCCCGAAAACAGGTAATTGTCCAGCAAGCCTGTGCCGATCAGCCTGGGATCAAACGTGGGCAGAGTGCGAAAGTAGTTGTAGTTGGCGCCAAACGTGACGAGTTTGACCGGTTGGACATGCACCGAATTGTAGGTCTGCGAAATACCCGTAGGGTTGCTGCCTCCGCCGGGCAAGGGAGATGTCCGCGCCGTGTCCACTTGCATCGAGCTGTACAAGGAAAAGTAGCGCTTCCAATTGAAATTGTTTTCAAAGAACGCAAACTGCCGCGCCACTCTCAGGCTGATCGAAGTCATCGCCAGCCCGGCAGTGCTCATGATGTGTAAGCCGTCGAAAGAGCCGCGTTCCATGCTCACAAACGTGCCGGCGATCTGCTGATCTGGGTTGTAGCTCCAGGATGTAGGATCAGGCGTCGATCCGGCAAAAACGCCGGCCGTGAAGAACCCTTTGAAGTGACGCCCGTAATAACCGCCGTCGATGGTACTTAGGCTCGGGGCCCAGGGCAGAAACAGCCGCCCGACTCCGACCGTGTTTGAGTTGTACGGGCTGTCGTACACGAATCCGATGTGATAGGTCCGATTGATCAGGTCGGTCAGCGTCTGCGTGCCCGCGCCCGTCACGTTGGCGAAACTGGTGTTGTAAGTGCCACGCCAATAGCCATTGAAATTCCAGTACGTGCCGCCGATGTGCGTCATATCCGCATCCACCATCGCGCTGAGCTGCGTGGAATTCATACCGGACTCGCTGATGTCTCCGTAACCGAAGCCCACACGCGCCCGCATCACCCCGAGCGGAGATTCGCCAAGGCTCGGCTGCTCGACTTTCGTCGCGCGCAGTTCCTGCTCGATGGGGTCACCCGAAGTGAAACTGACCAGGATCGGATAATCCTCAGTTTCGCGGGCGTTCTCCGCGAGGTGACGATCGTCCGCGCTGTCTGGCGTGAGAAATGCCAGTTGGCCGACCTTCACTTCGCCGGTGCTGGTGATTACGTCGCAAACCGCGGAAGAATCCGCCAACGACACCAGGTTCAATTCCGCCACGTGGGGATACCCGCGGAAGCGAATTCCATCGTTCACCAGGCCGTCCGGTGGAGGATCGATGACCGTCAGCTTCATTCCCTCCTGTAGGTCCGCGTTCCGGCCCGCGTCGATATACAGCGAGCTTTCGGACACATATTTCACATGGAAAACAAAAGCCTTCTGCGGTCGAGCGTTTTCGCTCACGGATTGCGCCCTCAACAGGGCAGGGAACAGTCCGAGCAGGAACCATCCACACAGAACCAGGAGAGTTTCAGACACAGCGGAGTCGCGCATGCTAGCCAGCTCCGCCGTTCTTGTGGCAGTTGTAGCAGGTCGTCGGTCCGTACACGAAGTTCGCTACGCCGGCGTGCTGGTTGACGGTTACTGTCTCCGGATGAGCGGTGGTGGTGTGGCAGTTGATGCACGTAAAACCGGAATAGTCTGTGGACACTTGGTGGCAGTCGTTGCAAACCGACCCGTGATGGGGAATCGGGAAATATGTGTGGTCGAACGTGGCTCCCAGCCAACTGCCCGTCGTATGGCAGCTATCGCAGGTGGTCGGATATCCCGCGGCGATGTGGTTCGGAATGGAGCCGCCCAGCGTTTGCGTGCTGTTCCACTGCGCCTGATGACAGCCGTAACAAGCGGTATTCGCCGAAGTGAGCGAATAGTTGTTGTTGACGTGACAGTCCGTGCAGGCTTGCACGCCACCAGGCGTGGGCACAACGTGCCCGCCGGTTAGCGCCCATCCGGTCGTGCTGTGGTCGAACTTGCCGTCGGCCCAACTGATTGTGTCGTGGCAGGTGGAGCACAAGGAAGTGGGGAACTGCGCGGCCACATGATTGGGAACCGCCCCGCCCAAAGTCGCTGTGCGGTTCCAGTCCGCGGTATGGCATCCGGAGTTGTAGCAATCCGTAACTGTGAGTTTGTAATTGTTGTTGACGTGGCACTGGGCGCACGGAGCGGTCGCGTGTGTGCCAGTCAGTGTGAAGCCGGTGGATGCGTGGTTGAAAGTGCCGATATCGTTCCAGGAAATCGTGTCATGGCACTGCGAGCAGTTCGCAACAGCAAACGTGGGTCCCAAAGTCGAGTGCACAGGATTATTTGTTTGCTGCCAGGTAGTGAGATGGCAGGCGGAGTTGCCGCAATCAGACGGAGCAATTTGAAGGTTGTAGTTGCTGTTGATGTGGCAACTGGAGCAAGGCACGCTGGCATGGCTGTTGGTCAGGGGGAATCCAGTAGTGGCGTGATTGAAGGTCACGTTCGTCCACGCCGTGGTGTTGTGGCACTGCGAGCAGTTCGCGACAGCGAATGCCGGCCCGGCTTGCGAGTGCGAGGGATTGTTGGTCTGCTGCCAGGTAGTGAGATGGCAACCGGCGTTGCCACAATCGGTCGGGGCAATCTGCAGGTTGTAATTGTTGTTGATGTGGCAACTGGAGCAAGGCACGTTGGCGTGGCCGGCCGTCAATGGGAATCCCGTGGTGCTGTGATCGAACTTGGCGCTGAGCCAACTGTCGAAATTGTGACAGCCCTGGCAATTGGTGGACGCAAACGTAGAGCCTGCGCTGGCGTGGGGTGGGCTCGTGGTGCTCTGCCAATCCTTTAGGTGGCAGGAATCGCATTGCGTGGAGAGACCATAGAAAATGCCGGCGGCGAGTTGCTTGTGGCACTCATCGCATTGCACGGCGGCGTGCGCGCCAAGCAGTGGAAAACGGTTCTGATGATCCTTCACTTGCTGGACGGCAACGTTCCATCCTTGCACCGTGTGGCATTGCGCGCAATCTGATCCCATCTGACGGCGGTGAATGTCTGAGTGGCAATCCGCGCAATTCTTCCCCACATTCGTAAACACCGGTTTGATATGGCACGCAACACAGTTCACCTTTTCGTGCATGCCACGCAAGGGGTAGTTGGTCTTGTTGTGGTCGAATTCCGACACCGCGCGGATCGGGAGCCAGCCGGCCGCGGTGTGACAGTTTTCGCAGGGGATGGTGAGCGGGCCGTGTGGATTTCGCGTGGTTTGTCTCTGTGCGGCGCTTGGAGCGGGACGCGCGGCAGGGACCGGCCCCCCCTCTGCGCCGCCGGCAAAAGGAGAGAAGAGGACAGCCCAGAGAGCGAACTGAAGTAACGCAAGCGTAGACTGCTCCCGTTTGATCGTAAATTGTCGTCGTTATGCTCGGAGCCTGACAGTTTCTGTACCGATTATCCGTTGCGCCTTTCAACGTCGCCAACTGTACTCGCGGTCAGTTGAAGACCAGTCTGTTCACCGCCGCCAGCCGTTCTGAAGGCCGGTGTTACCTGAGTCAGAAATACCATTTCCATGATTGGCGGATCGCTATCTCAGAAGGAGGCAGAGGGAGCCATCCCGTAAATGCCTGTTTAGGGGGTCAGAGCTTCAGCTCCGACATTTAGAGCCAAGAAAATCACCGGGCTTTCGCCCCGGAGGAAAGACAAGTTCCAGTTGCTGGAAGGGCCGTATTGGCTTTTTGCTTGTCCAGTTTATTTCCGTGGCAGTCGGCGCACTTTCCCGGCGTGTTCTTGTAAACGACGATTTCCTTGTCTCCTACCGTGCGGGTTTGCACATGGCATTTGGCGCAGTTAACGTTGGCGTGGCCAGCGGTCAAGGGGAAGCGAGTTTTAGTGTCGTGATCAAAGGCGGAGGGCGCCCAGCGCTGCGAATTGTGGCAATCAGCGCAGTGCGTCTGATTGTCCTTGGCCAGGAATTGTTTGTCGTGAGCGTCGGCGTGACACGCTTCGCATTGCGTTGGCGTGCCCTTAAAACGCGATCCCGAAGAGGTAACGGGCTTGTGGCAGTTCGCGCACGCCACCGTTCGATGGGCGCCCAGTAGGGGATAGTTGGTCTTCGAGTGATCGAAGCCACTGATCTCTCCCCAGGACTGGATGTTGTGGCAAGCTTCGCAGCCCAACGCGCTTCCATCCGTGCGCCTTCGTGCCATTTGGTTGCCGAATTCTCCCTTGTGCGGGTCCGTGTGGCAGGCGGTACAGCTCCGATTCTCAAAGTGGAACGGCAAAATCTTGTCCGTTCGCCCGCCCAGCCCAACCTTGTGGCAATCGGAGCAGGGAACTGCCGCATGCGCTCCCTGCAGCGGGAACCGCGAGTTGCGATGCTTTGCAATCGAATAGCTGGTGCGATGCCAATCCCGGACGTTGTGGCAGTCTTCGCAGCGATTCTTGTAGCCCGCCGCGGCAAACTGACTGTCGTGCGCATCCTTATGGCAATCCAGACAGGTAGCGAACTTCACCTTGTAAATCGTGTCTTTCCCGGCCGGAGTATGGCACTGCGAACACTGCACCTGGATGTGCTTGCCCGTTAGCGGGTATTGCGAAGTGTCGTGTTCGTTCACGCCAAAGCGTGAAGGCTTCCAGCCGTCGACGGTATGGCACTCCGCGCACTCGCCTTTCTTCGGACGGCTGTCAAACTGGCCTTTGTGTCGGTCGGACGTATGGCAATCCTTGCAGGCCGCGAACGGAATCTCTTTCTTGAAGTCGTCTTTGATATGACAACCCAGACATGCGACCTGCGCATGTCTTCCCAGCAATGGATACTTCGTTTTCGAATGATCGAATTCAAAACCCGCGAGCATAGTCTTCCAGCCGCTGGTGGTGTGGCAGGAATCGCACGGCTTCGTAAATTCGCCACGGTGCGCGTCGCTATGGCATGCCGTGCAGGTGTCGAACTTCATGTCCTTATAGCGAGCAGCGCCGCCCGGCGTATCGGGTTTGTGGCATTTCTCGCAGGCGACTTTGATATGCAACCCAGTCAATGGGTATCGTGTTCTCGAGTGATCGAACTCGATTGCGGCTTTCCAACTCTCGACGTTATGACACTTGGTGCATTCATTGCCGAGCTGCCCCCTATGTGGGTCCGCGTGGCATGGCGCGCAGTTGGGTGACTGGCCGAAAAACGATTTTGCGACATCCTTGTATTTGATCAGCGCTTTGATGTTGGGAAGCATGTGCTCCGTGGTGTGGCACTTCTCGCATGGCACCGCGGCATGCTTGCCCTCCAAGCTATAGCCCGTTAATCGATGGTCGAACTTTTGCTCCGAGGGCTCCCAGTGAATCAGGTTGAAGCCCTCGCCGTTATGTTCCAGGTGGCACCGTACGCAATCCCTGCCATTCGGATTCCGCATCTGCATCCGGAAGTGATAACCGCGTTCGTTGGCGAGAGCCCCAGCCACTTCCTTATGGCAATCGAGACATTTAAAGGTCGGAGTGCTCGCGCCGAAGACGTGGCAAGAGTTGCACTGCGTCGTTCCAGACAAAGAGGAATGCGCTTTCGAGAGTGGTCCCGGAGAAATCTGCGCCCGGGACGGTATAGCCAACAGCAACAGAATCCCCGCGACCCAAAGGCACAAGGCCGCAGGTCGAGAAGGAGAGCGTTTGATCGCCCCTGTTACCCGTGTTGCGGGCTCGCGCCGTTGCACCAGTCCCTCCGTTTTCGGACGGTGTAACCCTCTTGGCTCTACCGCAGGAATGCCTTAACGAAGTTTTTGGAACTTGGCTTCTATAACAAATAGCAGGGAACCGCGCCGGTGCGAAAGCTGTACCGGAGGGCAGTATTGCGGCGTATCCCTATCGCTTCCTCCTAGCTCGGAAGTTTCCCGCGTTCTTACTCTGCCAACACGAACGAGAAAAAGTGGAGATGGAAGAAGATTCGAAAAGGCTGAAAAAGACCTTGACAGTAACTGCAGCGCGCAGTACTTAACCAGAAGGTTAAATAGTGATGGCCGATTCTCTTAGCTCTACTCTTTCCGCTCTCGCTGACCCCACGCGCCGCGCCATCCTGGCTCGCCTCTCCCGCGGAGCAGTTTCGGTCACCGAACTCGCCGAGCCTTTTGACATGAGTCTTCCTGCCGTCTCCAAACACCTTAAAGTTCTGGAGCACGCGAAGCTGATCACCCGCGGACGTTCTGCACAGTGGAGGCCCTGCCAGCTTCACGCTGGCCCTTTGAAAGAAGTTGCCGACTGGGTAGAAGAGTATCGCCAATTCTGGGTCGAAAGTTTCGACCACCTGGATGACTACCTCCATGAACTGCGAGCGACTGAAAAGAAAGAAGCCAAGAAAAAGGAGAAAAGAAAATCTAACTGATCGGTCTGTTTGGGCGGCGTGCGATGAGCGGATCGACATGCTCTGGCCGGAAGCCCAGGCCAAACATACGCGCTGGCAACCGTTGAAGGATCGTCATATGCCGAATAGCCTTAAACAAAAACGGCAAGTCATAACTCTGGTTTGTCGAAGCCAGGGAACGCGCCAGGATTCTGTTCTGGATGAAAACTTGCACCGCCTGCGTCATTTTTGTCGGCCACTCTCTGCGTTTCTGAATGGCTCGCAACTGCTCCAGATTAGGCGCTCCAGTCCCTAGTGGCCGGACCAGAAGATTGGCGGCGGCTACGGCGTCTTGCACGGCGAGATTGATGCCGACTCCACCGACCGGCGACATCGCATGCGCTGCGTCTCCAATGAAAAGCAGCCCGGGCCGCGCCCACTCGTGCAATCGGTTCACCTGGACAGTCAGCAGCTTGATTTTCTCCCAATCGTCCAGCTCGCCGATGCGGTGCTGTAAGAAAGGCGCTAGCGCCAAAACCCGTCTTTGAAATTGCGCTAGGCCCTCCGCCCGCACGCGATCATACGACCCTTTCGGAAAAACATAGGCGCACTGCCAGTAATCGCCGCGATTGATCATCACAAGAAGCAGTCCGCCTTGAAATCGTCCGCCGGTGGCCTCCGGATCGTCGAGCCGCCTGGAAATTCGCATCCAGAGCACGTCGATCGGCGCCTGCACATCAAAAACCGCCAGCTTCGCCGCTTGACGGAGGTCAGAGTGGCGCCCATCGGCAGCAACCACCAGGTCTGCGTAGATTTCCCGTAAGCCGTTCGTAGCTTCGACCCCGATACCCGTAGTTCGGCCATTCTCTTCAATCAAGCGAACAGCCCGCGTCTCCATTTGCAATTGAAAATTGGGAAACTTTGTCGCCTCATGCGACAGGAAATTCAGAAAATCCCACTGTGGCATCAGCGCAGTGTATTTGCAGTGCGTCGGCAAATGCGTGAACTCCGCCATTTGCACGCTGTGCCCGTTGACGATCGCGAAAAGCTCCTTGACGACTTGATGGGGCCGTTTGAGAAAAGAATCCAGAAGCCCCAGTTCGTACATGATTTCCAGCGTTGAGGGGTGAACCGTATCTCCGCGAAAATCGCGCAGAAAATCGGAGTGTTTCTCGACAACGATAACGTTGACGCCTGCCCGGGCCAACAAGTAGCCCAGCACCATTCCGGCGGGTCCTCCGCCGGCAATGCAGCATCGCGTTCGCAGTGAATTCGAAACCGTAGCCAACCACCTTAGTTTGGTTCAAATCATGAAAACGTCTCGACTGTTCCTCACTTTAGCTGCCTGTTTCCCAAGCGCGGCCCGAGTCGGCTTCGGCAAATCAGCTATGGTGCGCTTCCTTCTAACTGCTGTCGCTGCGTTCTTGATATTTCTACGAGCTGCGCGGGTTGCTTTGCACCGGCCATCATTTTCTCTTTGCAACAGGCTTCCAACAGCCCGACAAGGAGCGCTCCTCGGAACAATCCGGCAAAGTCTGTACATTCCGATGTGCTTCTCAGCGCTTCTTCAAGTCCTGCAAAATCACCACTCCATAGCGGGGCAGATCGACTTGTGAAACATCGTGCTGCTCGAGAAGCGATTTCATCGCATGCGGCAGAGCGACGCGCTCCTCCTGCGCAGCGAAATTGATCAACACGAAAACCGAACCGTCCGGCCCGACGCGCCGGCTCGCTTCAATTCCATCAGGAAGCGGCCCGAATGCGGGCGTGATCTCGCTGGTCTTGGCCATCCACTGAGCCGCGCCGTCCACCAGCTTATCGTCCAAAACCGCTCCGATATATGTAATTCTTCCTTTGCCGAAGCGCCGGGTGATTACGCAAGGCTGCCCATCGAGCCACCCGTTGCTAGCTCCGTAACGCAGCAGAACCTCCGAATCGGAAGATGTGGTCTTGAGCAACTCCGCCCAAACGATGGCATCGCCGTTCCCGAGCGATCCGCTGGCTGGCACATTTTTCTCCAACGCGTAGAACTGTTCCACATGTCCTCCAAGCGCATCGGCAAGATAGCCGGGCTGGCGAATCGGGAGCAGCGCATTGTATTCATCTTTCATCCCGGACCGCGGACCAAGCACCAGGTGACCGCCGTTTTTCACATAGTCGGCCAGGTGCGCGGCTCGTCCCTTGGGAATAAGATACAAATCCGGCGCGACCACGAGTTTGTACTGGTCCAACGAAACGTCGGGGCTGACGATATCAATTGATTGGGAAATTCTTCGCAGCGCCGCATAATGACTCCTCAGAATCGCGAACTGGTCGTACTTTTCCGTGTGCTTCTGCCAATCGATGGCCCAGCGACTCTCGTAGTCGCTCAGCATAGCCACTTCGGAAATGACGCGCGTGCCGCGAAAGGCGGCCTGTACATCGGAAAACTCCTTTGCGGTCTGCGATACCTCCGTTAGCAGCGGCACCGGCTCTCCATCGGGACCAAGCAATGTGCCGTGTATCTCCTCTTGGCCATTCATCGCGCTGCGCCATTGCCAATAGCCCACTTCGTCTGCACCGTGCCCGATGGCGTGCCACGCCATCGCGCGTACCTCTCCCTTGTCCAGCGAGTTGTTCAACTTTGACCAATTGACGTTCCCGGGCTGTGTTTCGATGATCCAAATATTCTCGCGCTTCAGCCCTCGCATCAGATCGTGGTTAATCCCATTGCCACGCGGATCGAGGTGGCCGCTTCCAACGTAGTCGTCCCACGCGACGAACGTCAGCGGTTTCGTCACCACGAAATGGTCGAAGGCGTCGAAATCATAACCCATGAAGTTCCCGGTGATGAATTGCCGCGAATCGATGTTCGCGCGCAGCGCATCGATCTGATTCTGCTGGTAGCGCGCCCACGCATACGTTACGAAACGCTTCCAATCCAGCATCAGCCCAGGGTTGTGCTCTCCAACCGGAATTGGAATTTCACTCCAATTGTCGTAAGTCTGGCTCCAATAAGCCGTGGCCCAGTCCTCGTTTACAGAATCGATGGTCTTGTATTTTTCTTTCAGCCAATCCTGAAACTCCCGGCGTCCCTCCTCGTTGTAAGACATCTGTCCGTAGCCATACTCGTTGTCGATTTGCCAGCCGACCACATTGGCGTCGCGGCCAAAGCGTTTGCCCATTTCCTCGGCGATGTTTCGGCAAAGCTCAAGGTACTTTGGTGAAGTGACCGAACCGTGCGCCCGATTCCCGTGTGTGACCCGCTGCCCGTCCTCCTCGACCCGCAGTGTTTCCGGGTATTTGTGCGTAAGCCACGCGGGCGGGGCTGCCGTCGGCGTTCCGAGAACGATCGCAATGTGATGCTTTTCCGCAAGCCGAATGACGCGTTCCAGCCAGTCAAAGTCGTATTTCCCTTCGGCCGGTTCCATGCGGCTCCAAGCAAACTCCGCGATGCGCACCACATCCAGTTGCGCCGCTTCCATCATGCTGAGGTCTTTCTCCCAGCGCTCCTGTGGCCATTGTTCCGGATACCAATCCGTACCCATCAGCAGCGCATTACGGCCGGAAAGCTGTGTGGGAATCGCATCGGTTTCAGTCGACTGGGCAAAGAGTCCCGGGTAAACGGCGAGCAATAGGAGCGCCGGGAGAATCGTCAGAACGCGGCGCGATCCGATGAGATTCACAGAGGCCTCCAACCTGCGCAGTTTTGTCGCAAAAGCTTATGGAACGACAGTCAGCTTGCTACCGCTGTACGAAATCACCGTATCCGGCTGGTCACTGAGCCCGCCGCCGACGCCGTGGTTTTCGCTTACAAACACGATATGAAACGTGCGGGTTCGAAGCATACCTGGAAATTCCCCGGCACGCTCGCCGATGGTAAGCGTATGAGAAACCTCGTCCCAGGAAAACGGAATCGTCGCGTGTGCTCCCTTTTCATAGGCGTACGAATCGTTTTCGTCTTCGTAAAGAGTGAAGCTTCCGTTTGTGCCTCGATAGACCCGAATCTCTATTGGATCGGCGGCCTTTTCGGTCGCGTACGCAATATCCGGCCCGATCGGCAAAATGGATCCGGCGCGAATGAACAGAGGAATGCGATCGATCGGTGCGGGCGCATCAATCGCGCGGCCCCCTTGCATCGTAGTGCCCGTCCAGAAGTCATACCACATTGCTTGTGGAAGATAGAGATGCCGCGAGGTGGCGCCCGGCTCGGTAACGGGATTCACCAGAATCGCGGGACCCAACAGGAATTGATCAGGAATATTCTGCGCGTACGTATCATTGCGGAAATCCATCACCAGCGGCCGCATGAACGTATACCCCGCATTCGTGACCTGCCAAGCCACAGAATAAATGTAGGGCATCAAGCGATAACGCAATTGGTCATAGGCAGTAAGAATTTTCTGCGCTTCGGGACCGTAGGACCAAATCTCATTCTGATTGGTAGTCCGCGTGCCGTGCGCGCGAAAAACCGGACAAAACGCGCCAAATTGAAACCAGCGAATATAGAGCTCGCGGTAGGCCGGATCATCTGGATTGGCGGAGACAAAGCCACCAATGTCCGTCGTCCAATAAGGAATTCCGGACACCGACAGATTCAACCCCGCGGGGATCTGACGCCGAAATGTGTCCCAATTCGGATCCACATCGCCGGACCACACGGCCGCCGAATTTCGCTGAATCCCGGCGTATCCAGATCGCGAAAGAATAAATACACGCTTCTGCTCGGAAGCGGCGCGCTGGCCCTGATAAACGGCTGTCGTCGTAAGCAACGGAAATTCGTTTGCGTACCGCGCTCCATTTCCGAGCGCCACGTTATGTGTAACCAGAAGATTCGTCTCCAGTCCTTCAGTCTCGGGTTCGGTCGTGTCCAGCCACCACGCATCCACCCCGATCTTGAACAGCGCCTTGTCCATCAAGTTCCAATAATATTTACGCGCTTCCGGATTGAACGCGTCGTACAACGCCATGCCGGCGGGATGAAACCCGCTGACTTTTGTTTTAGCGATGAAGAATCCGCGTTTGTCCATGTCCTCGTAAACAGGTGAGCCGGGCCGAAAGTAGGGCCACACGGAAATCATCAAGTGGATATGATTCTTGTGAAGCGCCTCGATCATTCCTCTCGGATCAGGATAGTTCTTGTTGAACACCGGATCGCCCATGATGTTCCACCAGAACCAATCCTGCACGATGTTATCCACCGGAATGTGCAACTCGCGGTATTTCTGCGCGATGGCTTCAAGTTCCTGCTGCGAATCGTACCGATTCTTCGATTGCCAGTAGCCGTAGGCCCACTTTCCAAACAGCGGCGCCTCGCCCGTCAGTTCGCGGTAATCGGCGATGATCTTGTCGAATTCCGGGCCGTACATGAAGTAGTAGTCAATCGAATCTGCAACTTCGGAGCTGATATAGAATGCGTGCACAAAACGATTGTTGAATCGGCTTCGCGATCCGTTATTCCAAAAAATGCCGTACCCGCGGCTGGACAGCAGCATCGGCACGGAAATATTCGTGTTGTCCTGAGAAATATCCACGGACTCGCCGCGGTAGTTCATCACTCCGGCCTGGTGCTGCCCCAGCCCGTAGAATGCCTCCTGCGTGTCCCACATGTTTACAAACCGCTCCGAATGAAAAGTCTTCTCGCCGTTCACTTCAGCGGGAGTTAATGTGCGCGCGTTCTCCTGTGTTAACCTGCTTCCCTCGGAATTGTAGAAAACCAACGAGCTGTCGGCGCGCGTCACTTCAATCTTCAGTGCGGATGTGCTAAGCGTGACGACCTTCGCGTCGTCCGAGCGAAGCGTAAACCCCACCCTAGGCCAGGTGTCTTTCACAACCAGGAAGTCGGTCCGCTTGGGAATAACACGTTCCAATGAGTAGGTAATGTGGATAATCGAGTCCGAGCGAATCTGGAAGCGCAGGAAGCCGCTCTCCAGGACAAATAACGCGCCGTCGGCTTGGCGTTCCACCGACTTGACGGGATTGAGCGGAAGCCATTGCGCGAAGATAGGTGTAGAACAGAAGAAACAAAGAAGCGAGGCTAACAGATAGAGAGAAAGTCGAGAGTAAAGGCGTATCACCTAGGGAACTCCGTAAACGTTTACAGTATCGGCTCCAATCGACCTCACGCGACTCTCGCACCGGCCCGTAAGCTTGTCAATTATTTTCCGTTCGGTCTCTTTTGAGCGACCAATCTATGGCCAAATGTGGATTCGTTTTCTTGATCATCGCGCTGCTGGCACTCTCCGTTTTCGACCGGCAACAGAACCACTCAACGGCTAGCCAGTCTTCCTTCGCGGAATCACTATGCACGAGGAAGGCCGGTTCGCGGCGGCAAGGCCTTTTCCCAGTGATGGACTATCGCTCCCCGCGACGGCAACTGCCGGGCGTCCAAGATTATTTACAACCGGAAAGGGCTCATTTCCAATAACGGGCAAAAGAAGCAGGCGTTTTTTGTGCTGCAAAAATATTACCGCGACAGGGCCACCGCCAACTGACCTACTGGTCAGATTGCTCCGCGCACCCGGAACGCCAACGCGTATTTGCAAGGCTTGCTTTCAGGCAACTGGATGGTCAGCCCCGACGCATCTTGCCGCCACACAAGCTTCCCCGGGTACCCAAGCAATTCGACGCTCACAATTGTTCCGACCGCAAATTTTCCGGTCGCCGCCAAGGGCGGCACGATTGCCTCCTTTTCCGGAAGGCCCATCACGAAAACAAACAACGTATCTCCTTTAACGGTAAATCGAATATCCTCGGAACTCAGGTCCTTGCGATCTTTTTCGTTGAAATTGGTTTTCGCGCCGGGCGTTTTCGGTTTTTCGGTGCTCGGTCCGGATCCAAGGATTTTCCACGGCCGCGTGGCATAAATCGCCTTGCCGTTCACGTTCATCCAGTCCGTGATTTCCGCCAGAATCCGTAACTCGCGGTCATCCAGCATTCCGCTGTTAGGCAGCGGAAAATTAAGCATCAGGTTGCCGTTGCGGCTCACAACATCGACGAGCATATCAACGATGAACTTCGGCGATTTGTATCGAATCCCACGGGCGTAATGCCAATTCCCAATGCACGTGTCGGTTTGCCACGGGTTGGCGGAAATCTCATCCAGCACGCCGCGCTCGTGATCCAGAACGCAGGTCCCTATAGCGCAATCTTCGGCGCGTTTGCTCAGATACACCGCCTCCGTGCGTCCTCCATTCCTTTGCGCGCTGAGGTTATAAAGCTTCGCCGCCATCCGCAGGCCTAACTCTCCAAACGGCAGTTGGCCGTCGCTGTAAAGATAGTCCGGCTGCGCCTGCTCCACTAGGTCGCTGATGCGCCGAAACCATTCCTCTTTCCACGATTGCGAAATGCCGTCCTCGTTCCATTCGAATTTCTGAGTGATTAATGCCGGATCGGAATAAGAGTGATACAGGTCCGCATTTTGCGGCTCTGTGCCGTCATAAGGTACTTCCGCGAGCGGCCCTTTCGCATCCGACATATGGCTCACGGCAAACCATTTGTAAGAGATCCAAAGATGATCGCTCACGCCAAACCGCAAACCATGTTTTTGTGCAGCCTTCCGGAATTCGGCGACGACGTCGCGTTTCGGTCCCATGTTCACGGAGTTCCATCGCGTGTGCTTCGAATTCCAGAGGTCGAAATTGTCGTGATGCACTCCCATGCTCACAAAATACTTGGCGCCGGCTTTTTTATAAAGTCCTACAAGATGATCGGGATCGAACGCCATCGCTTTCCACGTCGGGATGATGTCCTTGAATCCACACTTGGAAGGATGCCCGTAATGCCGGACGTGGTAGTTATACTGATCCGAGGCTTGGATGTACATGTTGCGCGCGTACCAGTCGCCATCCTCAGCGGCGGACTGCGGTCCCCAGTGCGCCCAGATTCCGAATTTCGCATCAAGAAACCACTGTGGCACCTGATAGGTCGCCAGAGATTCGTGAGTCGGTTGGAATGGCTCCTGCGGGAAGCGGGCAAGCGCTGGCCGGCACGCAAGTATTCCCGATAATTTTGTGCTCGAAATAACTCCGGCTAACGCTCGCAGCGCGTTTCTTCGATTCATCGCGGGAACTCACCGCGGATCGTAGGGCTTGTGCCGCTTTCTGTCAATCGCGCGTTGACATCGCGCGGGTTAACTTTCGCCAACGACAATCGTCTAATGAGCAGCCAAGGAGGCTAGCTTGTTTACCTTCAGATTCTCGCGGTGTTGGAACTCGGTCTCATGTGTGGCAGTGAGCTAAGCGTAGCCGCGTTCGCACATCCTGTTCTGAAGCTGCAGCCGCTGGACGCTCATATAGCGGTTCGGGCTTCGCTGGCACGGCTATTCGGTCGCGTCATGCCACTCTGGATGGCCGGTTTCACTCTTCGGACGTGTGGACTGATTGTCGCGTTCCTGCTTCTCAGTCTCGGTCTTTCCGCGTTTTGCCAGGAATGAATCCACTTGAAGCTTTCGAATGTAGGATTCTAAGGTCTGAAATGAACGGCGAACCGCTTGACGTTTCGATGACACCGAATGCTTCTTAGCCCGTGCCCTCCGAGGCGCGGGCAGTAAGAAGCCAAAGCGAGCCGCAACCGCCTCCGGGTCCTCAGATCCGTCCGAGCAAGAGCAAAATCAGCAGGATCACAACCACGATGCCGAGTCCACTGCTCGGATAGTAGCCCCAACCTCGGCTGTACGGCCAAGTCGGAAGCGCGCCCAAAGCCATCAAAAGCAAAATCACCAGCAGTATGGTTAGCATTTTTATCTGCGCCCGCAAAATCGCGTGCCTCTGAAGGGTGCGCGCTGCAAAACGCATTCCCAAAAGGCGGGCTATTGACCTCCACGCTCATTCGAATTCGAAACGCGCTAAAGAACAATCAAGTCCGCGCTGTAGGAAGGGAACTAGGAAATGTTAGAAACAGGTCTGATCAGCACAAAAGCTGCATCTGTCTGGTGATTTCTTCGTCAGGGAACTGGCGATATCCCGGAAACGGTGGGAACGCCGGATCCGGTTCCCCGACGGGCAAACGCGAATCGGCGGAAGGCAGCTTCATCGGAACTATAGGTGGTGGTGCGGCGGGTTCTAACGGACCTTGTCCAACAGATTCGGGACGTAAATGAGGATCTGCAGTCGAACCACTTTCGAAGACCATGGATAGAGACCTCCTTCTTGGGTCTTGCTGTTTGACCGATGCGACTTCCAAGCTAACGCAACATTCAAAAAAGAGGTATCAAGCGATTCGCCTATTTTCGTCAAGGATGTCATTCACCGGAATCGTAGGGACAAACAAGCAGACGGGCGCGCGGCCGGCGATTTTGCAGCAATCTGGATGTATCTCCCCGGCCATTCCGAAGTACGTTGTGATTCGAACCCCGGGAGGCGCTGGCGGCCCTGACCTTTGCTCGAAACAGTGGCCGCTCCCGTCACCGGTGCGCCGAGAATCCGCCCCGCCGTGAAAACCCAACTTTCCGTTCAGAAATTGATTTCGTCCGGTGCTCAGGAACTAGCCATCGCCAGGGCTGATTTCTAACGCCAATCGCTTTTCATCTTATCCAGTGCTCGCCCACGCCGTGGTATCTCCGTGTCTCCGTAGACTTCGTCGGGGGATGTCTTCGTAAATTGTCCGTTGGCGGAAGGTCCGCTATGTGACTCACTTCCGCACTTCGTTTCCGGGCGGTCTGCCGGGCGGCGCGGCCCCTTTGGTTTTTCTTGGTCGCGAACCATCAAACGTCCTTTTCTCAGTGTCACGCGGTCCGGCCTACTTGTTGTGCTTGAAGAATTCAACCTGGCGTAGTCGTTTTTCGGCTTCTGCTTTGGTTTTATATGGCCCTCCGAGGTTTTTCCCCTTTTCCGACAACACCTTGTAACCGTCTTTCACCTTTTTGATCATTTGCTCCTCCTCCGCCGATTCTTGGAGGAAGGCGGACTGGAGTCAATCAAGGAACCTCCGTAGACGAGGTTCCTGGTCGACACTTGTTGGGGGACTGGCTCTTCGTTTATCACCTCATGTACGACAATCCTGCGGTAGTCCTCTCGCTGTATTGCGCTCACATTGATTTAGCCCTATCGTTTGCGCATCGAATTTGCCAGGAGGACTTCATGCCGTCGACAGTGTGGAAGGGGCATATCACCTTCGGCCTTATCTCCATACCTATCCGGTTGTTTGCCGCTGCCCGAAGCGAGCACACCCGCTTCCATGAAATTCACCGCGAATGCGGCACTCGCATTCACCATCAGTTGTATTGCCCTTACGACAAACGCGTCGTCTCGCGTGACGAACTTGCACTCGGCTACGAAACGGACAAAGACAAATATGTTCTCGTCGAGCCGGAAGAGCTTAAGAGAATCCAGCCAAAATCCTCAAAGCAAATGGAGATACTTCAATTCGTAAAGCTTTCGGAGGTGGATCCCGTCTTCTTCGAGACCTCTTACCTTGCCGTTCCCGAAGAGGGTGGGAAAAAGGCCTGCGCCTTACTCTTGAAGACGCTCGAAAACTTCGGATACGCCGCGATCGCACAAATGACCCTGCACCAGCGCGAGCGTACCGTCGTCATCCGCCCTTACCAGAGGGGACTCGCACTTCACACCATCTACTATCCACACGAAATTCACACCGCTAAAGGTTACGAGCCGACGGATCTGAAAACCTTAAAGAAGCAGGAAATCGCGCTGGCCGAGCAGTTTGCCAAAACCCTCGTGAAACCTTTTCATCCGCAGGAATTTCGTGACGAGTACCAGCGCCGCGTGAAACAACTCATCGAAAGCAAAGTAAAGGGCCATGCCCCCCCAAAGCCGGAGGAAACCAAGCGGATGGCGCCGGTTATCGATTTGATGTCCGCATTGAAAAACAGCCTGGCGGCCAAGCCTGCTGCGGGAAAAACCTCAAAAAGGCTCCGCCGGACTGCTTAGATACCGCGGCTACCGTTTTCGTCATCGCTTTCTCAAGCGATACTCCGATTTCCTACGGCGCAAAACGGTTCTAACTTGGCTTCATGCCTGATGAAATGACGTTGATTGAAAGCACCACCAAGGACCTGGAAGGTTTTTCGTTAATGCGCTTGGCGATTGCGAACCTGGCCGGGAAGAAGCTTGGAAAGTAGCGAGCCGGAGGTAGCCACCGGCAAAGAAGAAACGAGGGAGGACAGAACGATGGCAAGCTACGGAAAAGGGGCAGGCAAATCCGTTCGCAGTGCGATGCGGCGCCGCAAACAGGGAACACTACGCTCTGGCAAAGGCGGTAAAGGCGGCCCGGTAAAAAGCAGGAAACAGGCGATCGCTATAGGACTCTCGGAAGCCCGCAAGAAGGGCGCGAAGGTCCCGCGCAAAAAATCGTAAAACCTCCCCTTGTGTGGGTCCGCGGAAATGTCACTTGCTCGCCGGCGCTGATTTTCCGTAACAGTGTTTCTTTGCGTTGGCGGTAGTCCAAGCGCCTTCCATCTCAATAACCTACGAGTTTCACTGTATCTAGCCACGCGCGGAATCTGATTTCAGCTTCTGTGCTGGATTTACCTGAGAACGCCATGGGAATTTCTGGGAGCTGGGGCCAACGACGCAGAAAATTTTGCTGTCACCTGGTACAAAGTTCGGTGCTTGTTTGCCGGGGTGAGCCACAACATCAAACGAATAGCTAGGTTTACGGTCTTTCGGATTGGCTCGCTGTTTGCTCCTTTACCATTGGGACCATCGGGCCGTGCTGTCATGTTCGACTCGGCTCGCTTTCAGGGCGCTACAGGGATTCAAGTACAGGAGCGAAATGCAAACACATACGGAAGATGAAAGGCCCCTATTCAAGACCTCGTTCTGCGACGAATACGAAGCATTGCTGCGGCGATGCCAAAACGCGTTGGAGAAGTGGACCAAGCGTCGAGAAGAAGCTTGGCAGATAGGTCTGCGAGGCAGGGCACTGGGCGGCGAATTAGTCCGCCTCCAGGCTGACTTCGCAAAATCCTACGCGGTGTTGCAAAAACATGTCCGGGACTGTCCTCTCTGCGAATTCGTCGCGAGACTTGCCAACGAGAACGCTGAGACGCCGGACGAGGTCCTAGCGCATCAGGTCCGACCGGCGTGAGGTCTCAGCGCGACGTGTCGGCATTCGGCCAGCTATTCACAATCGGACGTTAGGAAGCGCCTTGTGCGCGAACGCTTTCGCCAGCCCCGAGATTGTCCGCTTCCCGCGCTACGACCGGAATCTCTACGGAAACAATCGTTCCGAGATTGTCTTCGCCGGATGTGACCGTGAGCGTGCCGCCTAGTTCTCTCACCCGCTCTCGCATCCCGCCCAAGCCTACTCCCATCCCTTCGTTGCGCTCCAGAAACGATCGAAGCCGGTCCGCTGCGATGCCGCAGCCATAGTCTCGGACGGTCAGGGCTATCGTAAAAGGCCTCAGTTCGACGCTGATCTGTGCCCGCTCGGTCTTCGCATGGCGATGCGCGTTTGTCAGGCTTTCCTGCAAAATCCGGAACACCGTGGTCTCAATCTCGTCCGAAAAACGCGGGATCGTGTCTGGCAACTGCAAAGAAACGCTGATGCCGCTGCGCTGCGAAAATCCTTCCACATACCAACGTATCGCGGATGCCAGGCCTGTCTCATCAAGCAACGGCGGATGAAGCAGGTAGGAAATCGTCCTCGTCTCTGTCAGGCACCGGTCAAGAATTTCGACGCACTCGGTCAGAAGCTTGCGGGGATGAACCGCGTCGATATTCCGTAACGAAGAGCGAATGTTGACTTTCAGGCTCGCTAAGTACTGCCCCAGACTGTCGTGTAATTCGCGCGCCAGCTTGCGACGCTCAAGGTCTTGCACCTGCAGGATGCGGGCGCTCAATCGGCGCGCGGCTTCCTGCGCCTTCTTTTGCAACGTTAGGTCCGAGTTGATTTCCAGCCAACCCACCGGAATCCCCTCGGGATCCCGGCGATACGTCCACCTGCTCGCCACCGACATCCGATGTCCGTAGCGAGTGGTTTGCCGGAGTTCACCTTCCCATACGCCTTTACTGGTCAGCGCGGAGAGCACATCCTGGTAGGAAACAGGGAACTCGGTTTGCAATAACTCGGAGGCATTCCTGCCGATGGCTTCCTCTTTCTTCCAGCCGTACAATCGCTCCGCGCCGTGATTCCAGTATGTAATTCTGTTTTCCAGGTCGCTGATAAACGCGGCATCGTTGGCCAAATCGAGAAGCTCGGCCTGTGTCGCCACCTTTTCCGCGGTCCGCTCCAGCGCTACTCGCTGTCCTTTGACCTCTTGCAACAACCGCTCACGGCCCGTCCGCAGGCTTTCCTCAGTTTTCTTTCGCTCGGTGATATCGCGCGAGGCTCCGATCGCGCGATAAGGACGGCCCACGGAGTCGTAAAAGAAGCGCGCTTTTCCTTCGATCCATCGTGAAATGCCGCCGGGTAAGCACACACGGCATTCTATGCGAAGATCGCGATGTTCCTTTTTCGCGGCCTCCCACTGTTCCAAAACGTGAGGTAAATCTTCCGGATGGATGCGGCGTTTCCACATCTCCCAGGATGGAGTGCATTCCTGGGGCCTGTAACCAAATAATTCGTATTCGCCCGGCGACCAGAACATTACGTTTGTGGCGAGCTCGATGTCCCAAGTACCAATTCTGCCGACCTCCAGCGCCAGATTGAGCCGCTCTTCGGCTTCGCGCCGTCGCGCGTTTGAATGCGCCAGAGCTTCGGCCCGCCGCCGTTCGAGATCCAGCAATCGCGTGTCCGCGATGCTCTTTGCGATTTGGCCGCTCACCAGAGACAAGAATCCGCGATAATCATCGTCAAGTTTCTTGTGGCAGTTCGCGCCTACTACCAATGCGCCAATGGCCTTCTCCTGTCCCGCCTGGGCGATGGGCAGCACAATCAATTCGGATGGGCTCGCTCCCCAGAATCCTCCGGGCAAGGACAATTGCAGCCCGCTTTTCTCATTCAACTCAACCGGCAGTCCCGTATTGATGGCCTTGGCAAGCGTCGGAGCTAGCGTGGTGCCGGACGCGCCATCCAGCTCAATTTCATTCAAGAAGAATGGATCATCGGAGCAAACTCCGACGCGCGCCATGGCGGTCGCCGTCGTGGCGTGATCGTCTACCCTGTATAGAACCGCGCAGGAGAAATCGTAAGGGTTGGTACTCAGCGCGTGCGCGGCAAACTTCCACGATTCGTTCTCGTTCTTCGCGTCGACGCTTCGCGCCGCAAGGTCGCGCAGTGTCAGAAGTCGGCGACTGCTAATGACCTGCTCGGTTGTTTCGGTGACCGGAGTTATTACACCTACGATCGTGCCTTGGCGGTCCCGAATCGGTGTGTACGAAAAAGTGTGGTAGGTTTCCTCTGGGTAGCCGTTGCGCTCCAGTAGCAGCAGCAAATCCAGCGATAAAGTGGCTTCGCCCGTCTGCAGCACTTGCTCAAGCATTGGACCTATCACATCCCAAATTTCCGGATAGACCTCGCGTCCAGGCCGGCCCAGCGCAATGGGATGCTTCCCACCAAGAGTGCGGCGGTAGGAATCGTTGTACAGCATGATCAGTTCGGGTCCCCACCAGACGATGAGATCGAACCGCGAACTGACACAGATGCTGGCGCTCAATTGCAAACTTTCCGGCCAGTTTTCCGGCGCTCCTAGCGGGTTGTCGGACCAGTCCCGCGTGCGCATGAGAGCACCCATCTCTCCGCCCCCCGCCAGCCACGGAAGACGGTCCTGTGTCTCCGGAATTCCGGCCGGCGCGTCGCGATCGCTGCTGGCCGAACCGTTTCCATTTTTTGTGACCTTCTCGATCGCGCCAAGAAGGCTTCGCGAAAGATCGGCTTTCGCTACATAACCCGAGGCTCCCGCCTCTTGCGCCTGTTTTTTGGTAACTTCCGGATCGTTCTGGCTGATGATGAGGACGCGCGTCTCGGGAAATTCCCGCCGGATCGTTTTCGTTGCCTGGACGCCATTCATTTCCGGCATCGAAATGTCCATCAAGACCAGGTCAGGCCTCTGGTCTCGCGTCATCCGGACGGCCTCGTTGCCGTCCGCCGCTTCTCCGCAAACCGTCCACTCCGGGCGGGATAGCAACAACGACCGCAGGGCCCGTCGGATCACTTCATGGTCATCGGCGATGAGGATGCTAAGTTGACGCAGGTGCATTCACTCTATCCAACAAACGAGAACAAATGTGCCTAAGTTGCGGCTCTACATCGTGGTTTTACATTCTGAAACAAGATTGAATTAAATCAACCGAAAATCACGTTGTATATACATGGCTTGCTGTAGAAATGGAAGGGAAGTAGCGCGTCAGGCCCAGTGCTGTTTTGGTCTGACGGTTAGCCGTTCTCGCTGTAGCCCAGCCACTCGGGATGTCGCGCCGTCGAGTCGAAAGCGGGCGTGGTCTTGAATGGCTCGTACTTGCCATCGGCGGCTGCAGGAGCGGTTTTTTCTAGCATGGCCGCAATATCCGCACTCGCTAATTTGCTGTAGGTAGCCGCCGCTTGAAACGCTTGATCGAGAATCTGCATGCTATCGATCCCCGTGATCACCACGGATAGCGGTCGGCTCAAGGCATATTGCAGACATTCCATTGGAGTGACCGTCTTACTGGTGAGAATATTTTTATCGCCCATGGATTTCATTCCAAGCAACGCAACCTGTTTCTCAAGGAGGACCGGCACCACCTGCTTCTCGAAGCTTCGAAAGTGCGCATCCATCACGTTGATGGGCATCTGCGCCGTGTCGAAGTGGAACTGGTGCTTGTCGGCCATTTCCAGCATCCGAAGGTGAACGCTCGGATCCTTGTGACCCGTAAATCCGATGTAGCGAACCTTGCCCGCGCGCCGCGCTTCCTCCATCGCCTCCACTGCTCCGCCTGGTGCGAAGAAGCGATCGGGATCTTCCAGCCGGATGTTTTCGTGAAACTGCCACAGATCCACATGATCCACTTGCAGGCGTTGCAACGATTCATCCAACTGCTTCAGCGCGGAACCCTTGGTCCGCCCGTCGAATTTCGTCATTACAAAAACCTTCTGCCGATAGCCCTGTAGTGCCTTTCCTACGCGGCGTTCGCTTTCGCCTTCGTTATAGTCCCAGGAATTGTCCGAAAAATTGATCCCGCGATCGATGGCCGCGTGGAACAGTTTGATTGCGTCCGCTTGCTCCAGGTGCGACTGGCCCAAGTGAAAGCCTCCCAGCCCGATACAGGAAACCTTCTCACCCGTCTTCCCCAAGGTGCGGTACGGCATTTCTTGCGTGGAGCCGCTGGCAGATTGCAGCATGGCTCCGCCATGGGTCTGTCCGGAAGCTGTCAGCATCGCCAGCCCGCCAATAAAGTCGCGCCGGCTCACCCCTGGCTGTTGCATGGTTGTTCTCCTGATCTTCCAAGATTGAGGCAACCCGTGCAGCGCCGTCTATACGATCGTCGCTGTAGAGAGAAACGAAATGGCGAAATTGGATCGCCTCTTGCGGCCCTGACTTGGAATTCCGGAATCTACCGGCCCCAGCGTTTAGTCGAAGCCGAGCGAAAATTCTGCAGCGCTGCATGCTAGCGCCAGAACCAGTGGAACGGAACGAGTCAGACTCGCGCACAACCGGGTGACGCCATCAACTCCGTTTCGCCAACGCCAGCGCAACGGGGATATAGTCCAACTCACATCTTTCTCGGGCGCACCGCAGCAATAACGCGCCTCGTTGCATGTTCCCCATGCCAACGAAGGCGCTAGGGACCACCAGTCGTTCCCCCAGGATCTGAAGCAACGGCGGAATGTATTTCCGCGTGGCTATGCTTCCGAGCAGAACCACCCGAAACCTCGGACCGATACTCTCCGAGAGTTTGCGCAAGTCCCGTTCGAGCGGGTCGCGGTATTTGGGATTATCGGCGACGATTCGTTCGCCAACGATCTCGGTCAACTCGGCAAGCTTCACCGTCGTTTCCGGACGCAACAGGCCGCGCGAAGGTGTAATGACCAGGCTGCCGGGTATATCCGGTGACGCCTTCCGGAAAGTGGCTGCATATGTCAGTTTCCCGCGGAAATAAAGCGAACTCATAAAGCTGAAAGCTTCCCCAAGCGAGATCCCGGTCGTCCGCAGTCTTTCAGCCAAATCAAACGTAGCGCGCGGATTGAGGAGCATCGCCGCTCGCCGCCCTGCCGCATTGGCCGGCGACAAGAGGTAGATAGTAGGATGGTGATCCGCCGGATCGCCTCCGAAGGCACGCGAGGTAAAGCCCGGCGCCTGCCCGCGTAGCAGAATCCGCTTGCCGCTTTTCTGCTCAGTCATATCTCTTTCTATTCTGCAGAAGTCTATCTAGGTGTCAAAACCCGGGTGAATACCCGATCTAGCGGAGAGAAAGCCCGAACTCCGCGCGTTTCAATGATCCCTCGGCAGGGCCTCAATAAAGCGAAGCCTCTCGCCGGATAAGACCCGAATGTTCCCGGAGTAGCGCACATGAACACCAAACGCGCAAGAAAGAACAGAAAAAAGCATCCAAGAAACCCGAGCCGTGGCAGGCGGCGTAAGTCGGCGCCCGCCGTAGGCATTCCCTTCGCGGAAAGAAGCCGGGCAAATCGACCGTTGCATCCCGGCTCAACCGGCGAATCGCTCGAAAGAACGGCACAACCCGAAGGGTTGCCGTCCAAAGCTCGTACGACCACTCCATCCGGGGATCTTACCGGAATATTGGGTGACAAATTCTCCGCCGGAGAGCCGTCGCCGAACTTATCGAAGAAAGGCAGGACCTCGAAAGTGAATTGGTGGACGCTCTTGGAACCTCCCGAGAGGCCGACGATGGATAATTATCAGTCTGGCGCATCCCGCCGGAGCGAATTCCCGATTACAAAAACCGCAACCGGCTGTAGAGTCAAACCTCGGTCCGTATCGTGCGGGCGACTCCGCCTCGAAGGCACTGGTGTCCCGTACCATCTCTCCTGAACGTCGGCACTGAAAGGAGAACCATTGGGAAAAATCCCCTTCAGGGTTTCGTCCATGCTGGCGACCCTAGTCGATGAACCGTTCGACCGCCCAAACTGGATATTCGAGGAAAAATATGACGGGGTCCGGATGCTTGCCTACAAGGAAGGCACGCGCATATCCTTGCTTTCGCGGAATGGCATCGACCGCAGCGACCGCTATCCCGAAATAGCCCAAGCCATCCAGAAGTTGAACGCAGACACCCTCCTGCTCGACGGAGAAGTCGTTGTATTTGACGCCAAGCGTATCTCGCGCTTTCAGCTCCTTCAGCAAGGGAAGGGAACTCCGAAGTACGCGATTTTCGATTGCCTCTTCCGCAACAGCAAAGACCTGCGGAAAGAACCTTTGTCCCTCCGAAGACAAGTCGTCGAAACCGTAGTGCGGCCGGAAGGCATCCTCGGAGTATCCGCAAAGCTTGCGGCGAACGGCCTCAAGGCCTTTCGCATCGCTGCTCAGCGGGGCCTGGAAGGTATAGTCGCGAAAAACCTGCAATCCCAGTATGAAAGCCGCAGGTCCAGAGAGTGGCTGAAAGTCAAGGTCCATCAGGAGCAGGAATTCCTGATTGGAGGCTTCACAAAACCCAAAGGCTCTCGCGTGGATTTCGGTGCGCTCTTGTTGGGCGTGTACGGCAAAAACGGATTGCAGTTTGCGGGAAAAGTTGGAACCGGCTTTGACGTCGAAACCCTGAAGGCCTTGCACCTCAAGTTTCGATCCCTGATCCAACCAAAATCCCCATTCATCGAACCCGTGGAGGAACGGGACGTCACTTTTCTGAAACCGAAACTCGTCGCCCAAGTCTCCTTCAGCGAATGGACCAAGGACGGCAAGTTGCGCCATCCTCTCTACCTAGGTCTGCGCGACGACAAAAAAGCAAGCGAAGTCCGCCGGGAGGCTTAAATGCGTGCAAAACATGAAAAGTCGGCCCGCGAAATTTCCAACCCGGACAAAATCTTTTGGCCCGAAGAGAAATACACCAAAGGAGACTTGGCCAACTTCTATCGCGATATTTTTACTCTGCTGCGCCCGTACGTTATCGACCGCATGTTGACGCTGGAGCGTTGCCCGGACGGCATGAACGGACAGTGTTTTTACCAGAAACAGAAACCCGAGAGCCTGCCGCGCGATACACCAACCAAACGGATTCAGAACGCCACGGGAAAACGAAAAGCAACGGACTACGTGCTCGGCGGAAAGCTTTTCACCCAACTGGCCCTGGTAAATCTCGGATGCATTCCTGTACACGTTACCGGAACTCGCGCCAAGCCGTTTCCAAAGCCCGACTGGATCTGCTTCGACCTCGATCCGAGTTCAGGCAAATTTGCCGACGCCGCCTTGGCCGGCTTGCTGGTCCGAGAGGCGCTCGATAAAGTTGCCCTGCGTTCCTACCCAAAGACCTCCGGCAGCCGCGGCTTGCATGTTTTTGTACCGCTTCGCATCGGGCCCGCGGCCGACGAGGTGCTGAAGTTTGCGGTTGAATTCTCGGCTCGCTTGGCCAGGAAGTACCCAAAGGAACTGACCGTCGAGCATTCGATCGCGCAGAGAGGCGATCGCGTCTATCTTGACCCCTTCCGTAATGGCCTCATGCAGACCGTCGTCACGCCCTATTCCGTCCGTCGAAAGCCACATGCTCCGGTCTCCACCCCTTTGGCGTGGTCGGAGGTTTCGCCGAAGCTGGACCCGTCGAGCTTCAATCTCGGCAATTTTCAGGCCCGAGCCAGGAAAAAAGATCCCTGGTCGGACTTTTTCTCAAGCCGTCAATCTCTCGCTGGTGCATCTGCGCGTCTTAAACAAATCTGAAAAAGTGCCGAGGACAATCCAATGCCCCTAGAAAAATACCGCACGAAGCGCAACTTCGCAGTCTCTCCCGAGCCCAAAGGAAAGGCCGCAGCCAAGCGGAAAAATTCGCTCCTTTATGTAATCCAGAAGCATCGCGCCACGCAGTTGCACTACGATTTTCGCCTTGAGTGGAACGGCGTCCTCTTGTCTTGGGCCATTCCGAAGGGGCCATCACTCGACCCCACCGTGAAGCGACTGGCAATGCAAGTCGAAGATCATCCAGTCGAATACGGAGCCTTCGAAGGCGTCATTCCCGAAGGCGAGTACGGCGGTGGAACCGTAATGCTCTGGGACCGCGGCACCTGGTCTCCCGAAGGAGACATCGGAGTAGATGAAACGCTCAGAAAGGGAGATTTGAAATTTACGCTGAACGGAAAAAAGTTACGCGGAAGCTGGGCGCTCGTCCGCACAAAAGGCTACGGCGGGAACAAGAAAACCGCCTGGCTACTGATCAAACATCGCGACGGATTCGCTTCAAAGGAGGACATTACCTTAGCGAAACCTCGTTCGGTCGCCTCCAGGCGGCTCTTGGCGCAAATCGCCAAAGACGGAGGCGGCGACGTCGCCAAGGCCGGAACTGGCGATCCGCATTCCTAGGACGAAACCTTCCATCGAAGATTGTGCCTTCCGCGGTTAACGATTTTTCGTGGTCCCTCATCCTCGCCGGCGAGCAGAAAAACGGCTAAACTTTGCCAGTGACCGGCCACCAAGCTGGTCGGGATGTGAGAGCGCCACAAAGGGGAGGCACCATGAGCGATTCACAAAAAGAAATCAGCCGGAGAACATTCTTAAGCAAGTCCGCGACCCTGACTGCGGGCGGCGCGACTCTGGCAACCACAGCTCTCTCCTATGAGCGGATTCTCGGCTCTAATGATCGCATCTCCCTTTGTCACATCGGTACGGGCAGCCGCGGTGAGGACCTAAGTGCTATAGTCTCGCAGCTCAGCAAAACCCAAAATGCCGAAATCATAGGCGTCTGCGACTTGTGGAAACTGAATCGCGAAAAAGCCGTCGCCGCCAACAGCAAATATTACGGCCGCGCGCCACGTGCCTTCTCCTATCCCGAAGAAGCTCTCCAGCAAAAGGATATTGACGCGATCATTATTTCTACCCCGGAGCATTCCCATTCGCCAATCCTGAAACTTGTCGTGGAAGCGGATAAGGATTGCTACGTCGAGAAGCCCATGGGCAACGTCCTTGCCGACGTCAAGGCGGCTCGCGACGCGACATTGCGCCATAACAAAATCGTCCAGGTCGGCACACAACACCGCAGCGAACCATACCCGACCGCGGCGCACGACCTAGTGCAGACCGGCGTCCTCGGAGAAGTCAGCAAGATCGAAATTGTCTGGAACTATCATGGCCCCCGGTGGCGCGACCGAGAAGAAACAAAATTGCTCCGCGAGGAAGATACCGACTGGCGCAAGTGGCTGCTCTCGAAGCCCTACCGCCCCTTTGATCCCAAGGTTTATTGCGAGTTCCGCCTGTACAAGGAATTCTCTGGCGGCATTGCCGATCAGTGGATGAGTCACGGCATTGACCTCGTCCATTGGTTCATGAACGACAATTTCCCGCGCTCGGTCGTTGCCCACGGCGGAATTTTTGCCTGGCCGGACGGCCGCGAAAATCCCGACACCTTCCAGGCCTTGCTCGAATATCCCAAGGGTTTTCTGGTCAGCTATACGACCAGTTTCGGCAACGACGCGCCCAGCTTCACCCGCTACATGGGCAAGAACGCGACGCTCGTCAATGTCGGAGGGGAGGGAAGTCCCCGCTATCAACTTGTCCAGGAGAAGGGCAATCACGAAGACAATCCCGCCATCGACCGCGAAAGGGCCACGAAAAACATCCTCCTTCCCGGTTCATCGGAACTTCCTCCTATGGGTATTGATGACCTTACACTCGGGCACATGACCAACTGGTTCGAGTGCCTCCGCTCGCGCCAGCAACCGCATTGCACCGTGCACGAAGGCTTCTCCCATTCCGTGGCTTGCATGATGGCTGCGCAAGCCTATTGGTCCGGAAAGAAAATGTATTGGGATTCAAAAACGGAGACAATTCTCGACCATCCTCCCGCGGTATGACCGTTATATCAGATCGGCCGTACCAAACCTTGCTCCGTCGCCCGGGTGTTGCGGACCAGCAGCAATACCAGCAGCATCCCCACAAACGGTACCAGTCCCGCGACAACAATGATCTTGTCGAAGGAATGTCCCGGCAGCGTTCGAGTAGCATCGGAAAAATATCCAATCAACTCAAACGCAATGATCGTGCCGATTCCCGCCCCTGTGCCGCTCAATCCACTTACGGACGCCACCGCTCCACCGGTAAAAAGGTCTGACGGCAGCACATTGGCAATCGTGGAAAATGCTGCGTAACAAAAAGTCGCCAGCGCGAAAAGCGTCGTAATCGCTGCCAGATTCATCGTGAAAATCGTCGGAATCAGAAGCGTCACCCCCATGCCCCCAAACACAACCAGCGCTTTGCGCGCCGCTCCCAGCGACCATCCCCGCTTGATCAGATATCCCGAAGCCGCTCCTCCAAAAAAATTGCCAAGGTCTGCGGCGATAAACGGAATCCAGATCGCGATTAATCCGCTTTTCAACGGAATCCCCTTCGCCACCAAATAAAGCGGGAACCAATCGGCAATGAAAAACCACACCGGATCCGTTAAAGCCTTCGCCGCAATCGCTCCCCAGGTCTGCGGCAATTTCAGCAGAGCGCCCCATCCGGCTCGCGGCTCCGTTACGCCCGCCGCGCCGGATGTCTCCGCAACGATCATTTGCCGCTCCGCTTCGCGGATCCGCGGGTGTTCTGCCGGTAAGTGATACATTCGTCGCCAGACCACCAACCAGATAAATCCCAGAATGCCTGGAACGACAAATGCCACCCTCCAGCCCCAGTGAAAATACAAGGGCAAAATCAGGAACGGCGCAATAGCCCCGCCGATCGACGAACCACTATCGAAGAACGCCGTCGCTAATCCCCGCTCACGTTTCGGGAACCATTCGGATACGGCTTTTGTCGCTCCCGGCCAATTGGCGGACTCGCCCGCTCCCAGCAAAAACCGAATCACGGCAAATCCGTAGAACCCTCGCACCAACGACGCCGCCATCGAAACAATCGAGTACCAAAAGACGGATAGGCTAAGCCCCCGCCGCGTCCCCACGCGATCGATCAGCCGCCCGCATACCGTTTGGCCGATCGCATACGCAACGCGAAAGCTGATCAGCAAGTTCGCATAGTCAGCGTGCGTCCAATGATAAGTTTCACTCAGAAAAGGCGCGAGCAGCGCCAGAGTCTGCCGGTCAATATAATTAATGACCGTAGAGGCAAACAGCAATCCCGCTATCCACCATCTCAAGTGCGGAATCGGCCGTGTCTTGGATGAGAACGTTTGCGCCGGTGCAGGCATTAATCTTTGGCGCCCATCTTAATCTGCGCCAGCGACTCTTCGGCTCAACAATGACGCGGAATTCTTGTCGAGGTACAGCGTTACGTTCGCATGTTGCCGCAACGCGGATGCCGGCGCCATCGGGCTTAGCTCGCCTTCCAGGCACGCCTTCACCGCCGGAGCCTTGCGCGCATCCGGCACAATCACGATGATCTCTTTCGCTTTCAGCATTTGCCGCACGGACATCGAAATCGCCTTCGTCGGTACTTCCGCCAATGTCTTGAACCAGCCCTCTCCCACTTGTTGCTGCCGGCATGCTTCATCCAGCTCCACCACCAAGTACGGCTCCTCTGTCTGAAAATCCGCCGGCGGATCATTGAACGCAAGGTGCCCGTTCTCTCCGATCCCCGCGAAAACAATATCCACCGGTTTTACCGCCAGTTCCTTCCCGACTTCCTTGGCCACCACGTGCGGATCCTTCTCGCCGTCCAGCAGGTGGTATTGCGTGATGCCGGTTTTCCGGATCAGCCGTTCGAGTATGTATCGCCGAAAACTGGCAGGATGCGTCACCGGCAGCCCGACATATTCATCCAGGTGAAAAACCTCCACGCGATTCCAATCAATACCGGCCGAACTCGTCAGCGCATCCAGAAACTCGAACTGCGATGCGCCGGTGGCAGCCACAAGCCGTGCCGAACCCTGCTTTCGAATACAATCGCGCAGCAATTCCGCCGCATGTTCAGCCGCCGTCCGCCCTAGTGTTGGTTTATCCTCGAATACCTCGATCTGCAATTTGTCCTCCCCATCCGCATCAATTTGCGTTCAATTCAACTCTCTCGCCCGACGCGCAAGCCTTATAGATCGCTTCGACAAGCGCCAGGCTCTTGCGCCCTTCGCCCCCCGAACATCGCGGCGTTCCGTTCGTTTCGATCGCATGAATAAAATCCGTCAGCGCCGCTTGGTGACCCCTGACATCGCTGACCGTTGCCGACGAAGCGCTCGCGTTCCTGTCGTCGCCAGTGCTTTGAAAGTCGTTGGGAACCACGCGCAAGTCTGCAGCGACCAGGCGGTCATGCTCGATGATCGCCGTACCCTCGGACCCGGTCAATTCCATTCTCCGCGGATATCCCGGAAACGCGGACGTCGCCGCCTGCAAACTTCCGATCGCTCCGTTCTTGAACTCCAGCAATGCCACCAGCGTGTCTTCTACTTCCATCCGGTGCAATGCCGTTTTGCGAACCGCCTGCACCGCCGACACGTCGCCGCAAACCCAGAGCAACAAATCTACCGTATGAATGCCCTGATTGATCAGCGCCCCGCCCCCGTCCCAACGAAGCGTCCCTCTCCACCGCGAATCCCCGTAATAGCTTGGTGGCCGGAACCACTTCACGCGCGCGTCCACCAGGATCAGCCTTCCCAAAACTCCCGCGTCAGCCCATTGCTTGAGCCGTATCAAATCAGTCTTGAAGCGGTCCTGAAAGAACACGCCCAGCTTAACGCCTGCTTTCTGCGAAGCGTCAATCAATTCATCCGCGTGGGCCGTGCTGATGTCCAGCGGTTTTTCCGTCAGAATGTGTAAGCCTTTTTCGGCCGCCGCAATCCCTTGTTGGGCATGCAGCCCAGACGGGCTCCCTATCGCCACCAGGTCCATCGGGCGATGTTCCAGAAATTTCGGAAAGTTTGCATAGGGAGTCGCGCCGTACTCGCCGCTCAACCGCGCAACCTTGTCCTGATTCGTTCCATAAACTGCCGCGATGGAAACCCCCGGAATTTCGCGCGCCGCCCGCGCGTGCGTCTCCGAAATGTTTCCGCCGCCGATCAATCCGATGTGAACCGCCATGGGCTCACAATCTATCAATTCCTTCCGCCCGATGGCCAGTCTGAACAGCTCGACGAAAAGCCATCTCACAAAGGCCGGCTCTGGGGTCGGAGCTTTTGGCTCCGACATGTAGAGCCAAGAAATCCCGGCTTTAGCCCCTGAGGAAACTCTTCTCTGCTTACCGAGCCCATTTATCAAGTTGGACTCAGAGCAGCGCTCTTTCATGCAGTTCGCACTGAGCGATTACCTGCCGCTGTCTGCGACGTCGCCAGCAACTCCGCCAAACGGTCGTAATTTGCCGCGACGCCCTTCGACATCCCCGAAGCGAGCGTCGCATCGCGCGCCTCCTTCGAGGGATAAACCAAAGTGCACGTCAACGTCGTCCGTCCCTCTTCTTCCACAAGCACGTCCGTACCGACTTGTTCACCGGATTGCGACTCGCACCCGAAATCGAATCTCTGCGTATTGACGACGCGTTGGTTCGGCACAATTTCCCGATACACGCCGCTCATGGCCATCTCCATTCCATCGGCGGCACGCCAAACGTAGCGAAACTTGCCTCCTACCTTCAGGTCAACCTCGCACGTCACCATGGACCAACCGGGCGGACCAAGCAGCCAGCGCTTCAACAACTCCGGCTGGGTCATCGCGCTGTACACCAAGTGCCGCGGAGCGTCAAAAACACGCGTCATTACGATCTCGCGGTCTCCCACTGCAGCTATCTTCAGGTTCCCCGAGCATTCCATGTGATCCTCCTTGGTGTCTTCTTCCCTCGTGTAGTTTTCCTGTTCTTGCCCTTCATCTCTTCAAGCAGGGAATCCAAACGCGTGAAGTTTGCCTCCAAGGTTCGCCGAAAGCCTTCGAGCCACTCCGTAGCCGCGTTGATCGTTTTCGTCTCCGCCTTGCAAAAGCGCCTTTGCGCATCCCGCCGTCGCGAAATCAGGCCCGCTTGTTCCAACACCTTCAGGTGCCGCGAGACCGCGGGCTGACTGATGGCAAACGGCTTGGCCAACTCCATGACGGTCGCCTCCCCAGAAGCAAGCCGGGCTAGAATCGCCCGGCGAGTGGGATCAGCCAGCGCCGCGAATGTCGCATCGAGTTGCATGCCTCTCCATAACCCGTACCGTATATAACACAGATGTTATATAGTGGAGAAGTCCGCATGTCAAGACCAAAATGCAGTCCGCGACTTTATTTCCGATTTTTGACTGCGAGGTTGCTGGGAATGGGAAGCCAGCTGTGCTGGCAAGCATAACTTGCAAGGCGAACCGCCTAGTATTAGCGTGAGTTTCGCCGAGCCCGCGCTGGGTTTCGTCACCGCACCGCGGCTGTTACTGCGTTCTCGTAAAACAAGTCAAATTGTCGGGGACAAACGAATGGGCTGGTATATATCGGAATCCTTGGGAACTCACGACTTTTGTTAGTCGCGAACAATCAACCACGGAATGCAGCTCCATAATCATGGCATCCGTCTGTGCAAGCCACTCTGTCGGGCCATCGAACAAGTCCTTTTCGGCGCCTTCGATATCTATTTTGATTAACGCAAACCTCTTCACCGCAAACTTCTTGAGAATCGTGTCCACGCTGATCACTTGGACCGGCGAACCGTTTTCTGACAATCTTCCAAGATTGGAGCAGTCGCTGAACTCAAACCGGGCCGTTCCTTCCGTTGGACCGACGGCGGCTTCCAACACTTGGCCATTAATTCCATTCAGCTCGAAGTTGTCGCGTACCAGAGCGGCATTTGTCGGATCCGGCTCTACCGCAATCACCCGGTGGAACGAATACTTCTTGACCAGCCAAACGCTGGCCATTCCTATGTTTGCTCCCAAGTCGAGAAGCACTCCGCTCGAATTTGCAAAGGGAAGCCGGTAGTCGTCCTCAAACCATATTTCCCTGATGCTGTGAAGATCGCCCTTGTTCAAGCGATACCGAATTTGTGCGCCGTCGCGCAGCCGCACCTCCCGCATACGCTTGCGCTGCGCCTTGGGCATCAGGCCAATAAACCTCGAAAGCACAAAGTCCATGCTCAGGCGAAGACGAGAACCCACATCGGCGCCAAACGCAAAACTCCATCGCACGTCGCGTACCAAGGCGTTCAAAATGGAAGTCAATCTAGTGAGTGGCATCTCCCTGACGCTCTTCTGGCGATCCAATCGGGTCGTTATTGACATTCGAGTCTACATTACAGCCGTGGGTCGCGACATTCGCTTCGGCAACATCGCGCTTTTGACTCTTGGTAAGTTCGCAGAGTTCCTTGCGAAACACGTCAATCGGGCTTTCGTGACGACGCCCAAAGGCTATCGGACAAACGAGCAAGTGCTGGCATCGCGTTGGCTAAACGGGCGAGTGTGTCGGAAGTCCGGACTACAATTCCTCCGAACGTTGATAGCAACGATAGATCAGACAACTGCGGGTTCTGCGAAAAGAATCCATCAGAACGGAGCCGGACAGGCGCAAAGTCAACTCGGCGAAATAATTCGGCGATTTGACGCGGTGACCAATAGCGCATCTCGAAGCTGTCGGCCTTTGCTTCTCGATACCCGCGCCTTAGCTGTTGGACGATACTTAATGCTCCATAGGCATTCGGCAGCTGAACCAAAATCCTGCCACCCGGTTTTAGAATTCGTTTGGCCTCGAGGAACACTCGTTGGACCGTTGTTCGCTCTATATGTTGGAGAACGCTGTAGGAAAATACGAAGTCAACACTCGCATCGCGAAACGGAAGTCTGTCAACCTCACTGCAGACGAAATCGCATTCCGATCGAATCTCACGTGATACGCGATTTGCTGCTTGCACTGCGTCGAGATGAATGTCTACGCCGAGCGCCCTATAGCCCGCTGTGGCCGCGGCCAAACTCCAACGGCCCCAACCGCATCCGAGGTCGACAAGAAGCTGACCAGACCGACTCGGCGGGCGGTCCGGCCATGCCGGAATTGGGTATTTGGGAAGGCGCCCTCGAATGGTCCAATAAAGATTCCCGTTGGTGTTTACGATCCAATCGTTCACGAACGGGTCCACAGGGCTGGCCGGGTCCAAAGCGCAATGACTCATGTTTCCAGGACGTGGTTCGCGGCGTGGGTTATTTGCGAAGACAGGAATTCCCATCTCCATGCGGAAGGAATGATTGCTTTCACAAAGAAATCTATCATCCGCAAGCAGCAATTTGGTTCGGTCGAAGGGGCACGCCAGAGTAGTCAGAAACCAACTGTGATCAAGATTCACGGTCGCCAAGAATTCGCAAACTAGTATATCGAGCGCTTGTCGGTTTATCCAGGAGCAGCTTGCAACATATCGCGCGTGTAGGGCGAGTAGTCTCCGACCGCCCCGTGCGTTCACAATGTATGATCGCTTTGGAATAAATGGTGGGGAACGATGTGTTCGGACCCCCAACGACTGCTTTGACAGGGTGGCGTGTGGCGGTGGGTTGCTTATAGCGAATGTTAGGCAGCGACCCGCAAGCGAGACTGATCAGAAACATGACCGCGGCGGTCCAAACGGCACAATGCGCGACGCCATCCACGATCACATCAACGGAGGAATGCACATTCAACAACCGTTCGACGATCCAGCCCACGGAGGCACAACCTGCAAAGAGTGCCCCGCCGATCCTAAGACCGGGGTATGCACGCGTGCGGCTCAATAAGACGAGCGAAGGCATGGTCGCAGCGATCACCATCAACTGCGTTGTTTCGATACCTAGGTTGAATCCAAGGATGCTAGCAACACGCTGCCACCGGTCGAGTCCCAATTCGCCCAGGGTAGTAGCAAAAGCCAAACCGTGAATCAGGCCGAAGAAAGCCGCTATTACCGCTTCACGCCCCGGGAAAAGCGGGCGGACAGCGTGAGCAGCGGAGACGAGTATCGAAACAGCGATCAGCACTTCGATTGGACGACTGGGCACTCGGACCAGCCCCAGTGCTGCTATCGCCAGAGTGATGGAATGCCCGATCGTAAACGCTGTTACTACCCTCACAATCTGCAACAGGCTGCGACGCGCGCCAGCGAATCCAATCCAACGCGAACCAACCGCGAGCAGCGGTGCGGGCAGAAGCAGCGCTAGCAAGAACAGAAGGTGATCCGTGCCTTCAGCGATGTGCCGCATGCCGAGGCGGAATATGCTCGCGAAGCCGGCTGCGCCCATCCATCCGCGAATGGTTGACCACCCTTTTAAAGACGCGGAGTCTGCGCCGCTGCCGGCCTGCACATAATCCAATTGATAAAGCGACTGCTGCTCGTTCCGATTCTGTGCGATGACTCGGATATCCCTGTCGCGCGGAACCAGACAATTCACCAAGTAGGCGGCAATCCGGTTTTGGTGATGATTTTCGAAAACGAGTCTGCGGTTCGTACCGCCCGCGGGCAAATTCGCGGTGAACCCGATCTGAATCTCTCCGAGTCCTTGTTTCATCTCCTCGGTTGCCGGGAACTCCACCGAGACAAGTCTGAGCGTCAATCGGTTGCCGTCTAACGTAATCGACACATCGTCAAGCACGCGCTCCGCATAAGCCCACCTCTCACTCTCTGAGATCACGCCGTCCCCATTGCTATCGATGCTCGCAAGTACCGCGGAAGAAACCACGACACCCGGGATCAGACGCAGGACTACCTGCACGCGGTCTTTCTCCACCGAGATCATGGTGGCTTGCAGGTACTGATCAAGCCGGTGCGCAGAGGCGCCGACTCCGAGCGACAGAAGAATCGCAGCGGCCGCAATCAGCCTGGTGTTCATTTCGCCGTGAACCTCCGCCCGTAGTCATTCGTCGGATCGCGGTACATGGTATGGACATGCATGGACGGGTCGCCGCCAAGCGTTTGAGGTGCGTATTCGATGACGAGGTGCGGGCCTTGGATCCGATAATAGGCGGTGATGTTTTTTCCCGAAGTCGCGGTCGTTGGGCCGCTCCAGGCAAACCAGGTCTCGTTGATATCGGCTTTAAGCTCAGCCATCCGAGCCGCAGCTGCGCTTTCGTGAATAATGTCCGCCCACTCCGATATCAGATCGAGGAGCATGGCGCGTTGTCGCTCGTTCATCGCGGAAGCCTTCAGGCCTTCGGGCTGGATTATTTTGCCATCCTGGCCGGGCCCGAGCACAAGATCGGCCAAGTGGTAACTCAGAATCGCTTGCTTCCGTTCGTTTTCGTCGAAGGCATTTAGCAAGGCCAAAGCCTTGTCGCTCTCCTTGCCGAGAGGCCGCACGGTTTTTCCGTTGCTTGTGTAGAGAGCGGGTTGAGCGCCGGTCAGGGTCGGCGTGAGCACGCCGCGTTCGCCGGCAATGGTGATGTTGAGCGCCAGATGATGGCCGCCAAACTGCAACATCCAGGGATCTTTTTCGGAGGGCTTTCCCAGAATCGAAATGTAGTAGAGGTCTTTCCCGAAAATCGGGTTGTTTCCTTCGTTGGTCTTGGTGACCTCATCGCCTTCCATAATCTGCTCGACCTTTTCAAAACCCCTTGGGCTGAGAGCGGACGAAACCAGCGCCAGAGCGGCAGAACGCTGAGCGGCATTCAGTTCCTTGAGGCTGATGCCAGTCCGCGAAACGAACGATACCGGGAGATTGGACCAGCGTGCTCGTTGCTTTTCGTCGTCAAATGCGAAAAGCACGCTTTGCCGCTGCTTCTCGTCGAGCGTCGAAAGAAAGCTATTTGCCTCGCGCACGATTCTTGAAGTTGCTGTCTGTGCCGCGGCGGCCGTCGCTGCCAACCAGATCGCGGCCAACGCGCAGACGCCGCTCATCGTTCTCATCGAGAAAACATTCATCCGCATTCTCCCTTTCACTCATCTTCGGACGGCTGTTACAGGTACTTCCACCGATTTCGGAACGTTGTTCCCAACTGCAGGAAGCAGACTACCATCGATGTGCCTATTGCCGGGTGGGCTCCAAAGCTCGCAAAGGGCGGCGACCTGCTTCAGGATACGCTCGCCACTTTGATTGGCGTCGAATCCGCAGGATCCGAAGTAATTGAGGGATGAAAACCGCGGTCTGCGCTTCTTAAGCCACGCCCCAACGCTGGTATTGTTCGTCGCTGACATGTTCCATCCAGTCGACGACTTTGCCTTCGTGCTTCTCCTGAATGGCGATATGCGTCATGGCTGTGGTCGGCGCGGCTCCATGCCAGTGCTTCTCACCGGGCGCAAACCAGATGACATCACCCGGCCGAATCTCCTCGACCGGCCCTCCCCAACGCTGTGCCCACCCACAACCGGCCGTTACGATTAGAGTCTGACCCAGCGGATGCGTATGCCATGCGGTCCGTGCGCCCGGCTCGAACGTTACGCTGGCGCCTTGAACCAGTGCCGGATCGGGTGCCTGGAAAAGCGGATCGATCCGTACCTTGCCAGTGAACCACTCTGACGGACCGTTGGCGGAAGCTTGTGAACCAGCTCTTTTGATCTCCATTTCCTGAACTCCTTCAGCCGAACTCGATCTTCTATTTTCCAAACCGTTCGAGCCGATCCGAGCAAGGCCCGCTTTGTCGTACGCAATCCCAGGGCACCTACTCCGAAATCATTCCGATCGTCCCGAGCCAGGTCTCCACCGATTGAGGGCCCTCGTGTTATTGGCAGCTTCGTGGGTCGCAACCCAAACGCATGTCCACCATGGGCATACGAATGCATCTCGACCGGCACCCCAGCGTTCTTCAGCGCAATGTAGTAGTAAACCAGCGACTGGTTTACATCATCCAGGTGGTCATCCTCCGCTTGCAGCAAAAACGCGGGCGGCGTTTCGCGGGTGACATGAATCTCCGGATTTAACTGGAGTTTATTCTGGTCAATATACAGATGCCCCGGACAAAGAGCCACTGCAAAATCCAGCCGGCAGCTTTCTTTGTCGGCCGCATCCACAGCCGGGTAACAACGCTGCTTAAAACGCGTGCGAGAGGAACCGATCGGCGATTCCGCGCTGATCGAGAACCTCGATGGTGCGTGAGTGCAAGCCACCGGCGCGCGAGCCGATGAGCTCAGGGCTCGCGCGCCGCTCGACAATGGCGACGTCGACGCCCGCCAACATCAGCCCCGTCGGACCGCCCCGCCGGCAATCACCATCGCAATGGCGACCACGTGACCGACCCGCGCAGAGCGTGGTTCAAGGCTTGCATCGCCGCCAAGCTAGGCGAAGTCGTGGAACGCACGCGTGCCGATGGAACGAAGTGCAAAATCTATTCGGGTCTCTGCCTACATGAGTTGCTGCGTTCGGCGATCCGCCAGATGCGGAAGCGCTTCAAGATAGGCGAAACAGTTTGCATGAAGATCAGCGGCCACAAAACCGCGGGGACTGCCAAACGCCGCGCAACTCATACAAGACATATCAAACTGTGGGTTGGGTTGTGGATTGGGAATTTTCAGGGAAAACTGCGTGGTGCCATGCTGCTCGGGTACCGTCTTCGGCGGTCCGAACTCTTGTTCCTGACTGTGAAGACAATCCAGCAGCGTCACGCACCAGTTTCATCACTTTTTACTTTTATGTACTTTCACTCCCGCAGGCCTTTTCCTCTTCAATTTGATCTGATTGTAATTAACGGCGGCACGGACGAGATTTTTTAGAGCGCGCGCATTAATCTTATCGCCCTCGAAAAAATCGATCGCTCGCCACGCGTTCCCTCGGAGGCCCGCGTTGAAGAGCTTGTCAGGATCTGGGAGGTGCGCCCCGTGGGAAAAGGTAAGCTTCACCTTTTCTTTGTGGGCGTTGGCGACCGCGATCATTCCGCCGCGAGACCACACTGGGCTTCCCATCCACTTCCATTCCTCGATTATCTCCCGGTCGGCCTCAAGGATGCTCTTGCGGATGCTGGCGAACGTTTTGCCACGCCAGTCTGTGAGTCCTGCGATGAGTTGGTCAATACGTTCCGATGGATTCATTGGATCTTTATGCCTCCAATTCTAGTCCCGTTTTCATGCCAGTACCTTCGCTGCAGCGTCTTATTAGGCGGAGGCCCCACTCAAGTCCGGTTTTGGCTTTGAGTGGGTCATCCGTCGCTTTGCGGATGTGATGGTTACGACCGCTTACCTTTCTTCGCCGCATCTTCCCACAATTTCGCCGTCTCAGCATTCTTGTACTCGCCGCATTCGATCAGCAGCTTTCTTGCTTCCCGTAGAGCTGCCTTTTGCTGCTGCTTTGTGGCAGCGGACCACCCGCGATGAGGTTGCGTTCATCGAGCCAAATATGAAAGTGTGATTTCTCCAGACGCGCAGCTAGAGGGCATACGAACGGCTTGTCGTCGGCCGTGTGCGAAATAAATACTTTGCCAAGGCGAAAGTGCATAGTCCGCGCGCTGTATGGAAATGCGCTGACCATAGCGGTGAGACCCCGGAAAACCTTAATCCTGTGGGCGGATTGTATCAGGCGCGGGGGCCCACATTTCGAGTTTTCCGGGAGATAGGGGGTGTTAATAATACAGCTCCGCCTCTCGCACCTATTTAGCTGCGCTCAGCGTTCACCTTTGCCTGGTCCTGGCAAGCGCATGGGCCATCACGACTTTTGTTCGGACTCTATGGAATAATCAGTCGCGATGGAACACTCAGCGGATCCCGGAGGAGTGCTTGGTCGCCACGCAGCGGCACTCCGAGCGGCACTCTTGCAGCCTTTTCTCCGCTTAAACTTTGCGACGCTCTGGGTCCGGGATCAGGAGCGGAGTCGGCGGTTCTTCGTGGAAAAGCTAAATTTCGAGGCGGTCGTGGACGTGCAAACCCCCGGAGGCGGCCGGTGGATCGTTGTCGCTCCGCCGGCTGCTGGTTGGCTCCCTGGAACGGCAGGCACGGGCACGGGCCTGCCCGGGATCGCCCTCGTTGTTCCACCCGAAGGATCCGCGGAGCACCAACGCATCGGCCAAAGCACCGGATTTAGCTTTCTTACCGAAGACGTGCGTGGCTTGTTCGAAGAATGGTCGAGACGCGGAGTCCGTTTCCCGCTCCCACCAATGGAACCTTCCTGGGGAAACGGGCAAGCGAGATACGCGGTTTTTGAAGATGCGGACGGAAACAGTTTTTCTCTGATTGAGTTCGATGAGGCGACGCGCACGCTAGAAGCAGAGCGCCGTGCCCAGGCCGCCAGGTTGGAGGCGGAGCGCCAGGCTGCGCACGAGTTGGCAATCGCCAAGCAAGTGCAGACCCGTTTGTTTCCGCAACGCCAGCCATTGATTCGAACGCTTGTCTATTCGGGAATTTGCCATCCCGCTCGGACCGTCGGTGGAGACTACTACGACTTTCTTGATCTCGGCAGCCGAAGGCTCGGCCTAGTATTAGCGGACATAGCGGGCAAAGGCATCGGAGCCGCTCTGCTCATGGCGAATCTCCAGGCAGCTCTGCGCAGCCAGTGCGCGACGGCTTCGGAACAGCCCGAACGATTTCTGCGGTCGGTGAATCAGTTGCTTTACGAAAACACGGCCGAGGGCGATTACGCTACCCTATTCTTCGCCGAATACGACGATGACACGCGCAAACTGCGCTACTCGAACTGCGGCCATCCGCCTGCCTTGCTCCTACGCGGCGACAACAGTTTGGAACGACTGGGGGCAACCTGCACGGTGGTTGGCTTGTTCGAGAAATGGGATTGCACCATGGAAGAACGCGAACTGGCCCCAGGCGACGCCGTCCTGCTTTACACCGATGGTGTTACGGAAGCTCTGAATGGTGAGGGAGAGGAATTTGGTGAAGAGCGCCTTCTAGCAGCCACCCGGCAACATCGTGAGCTATCCCTGCCGGAGTTGCTGGCAGCACTTGCAAATCAGGCTCGAAGATTCAGCCCTCATGAACAGACCGACGACATCACGTTGATAGCCGCCAAATGCACATGAGGTCAGCCGCCCGTTCAGTCCGCGCGTCGCTCGCTGCGCCACTTGCTGGCATACGGCAGCACGAACAAGTACAGACCGGTGGGCAGGAGCAAGGCGAGCGGGAACACCGCCAAGAGGCCCACGCTAGAGGTATACTTACCCTTCGTCACGGCGACGATGTTCACGATGACGGCCACCGTAAAGGCAATGGACAGCCAGCGGTGGGTCTGCCGAACCCATTTGTTCCAGTTCAATTGGACCTCCTTTGAAGACGAGCCGAAGCGGATCGGGGCGTTCCACGCCGAACCGCTTGGCGTACTCCCCGTTCAGCCGCTGCCCGCTGCCGAACTGTGCGAAACCGAACCATTAGTTGGTATGTGTGTGTCAACTTGTTCCAGACCGGAGCAACATTGACGAGGACCATCGCACCGAGAGCCACGAGCCCTTCAGGTACGCGGAAGGTGCTGATCGACGCGGGCGCGATGGGCCTCACAAACAATCGTCCATCCATGATGAACGCGGCGACCCCTCCCAGCACCAGATTCGTGGGCACAAAATTGTACTCGCCCCGCACGATGTGAAATACAGCCGCGAGGATCATGACCAGCGTCAGGCCGAAGGCACCAAACGGCGTGAGCTTCGGTTTGACTCCAGTCATCGACGGCAGGATCAGGCCAACGCCTCCAAGAAACTCACAGACCCCGATAAAGATGAACAGTTCCGGCGGCACCGCGTAAAACCAAGGTACTTCATGGAGCGCTTGGTTCCACAGGGCCGGCTTGTAACATAAGCTTTCGCCGAAACCGGTCACGCTCAAGACGATGCCCGCATGACTTGCACAGTTCAAAGTGCGGTATTCATGGCAGAGCGCGGTTGTTGCATGGTTTTGCGATCCTCCTCGATTCACGACTTCTGAGCCGCCTTAGGCGGCCAGTTGGGCGTTTCAGTACCGAACTGCTTGGCGTACTCCGCGGTCAGCCGGTGCCAGCCGCCGAACTTCATGACGTCGGTGCCGACGATGCGGCCGATCGGAGTTCCGCTCAGAAGGCGATCCATAACATCGAAACAAATGTGCCACCCTGCGGCGCCCCAAGAGATGAAGCGGCGATCGATGTTGTGCCACAGTGTCAGGCGCGTGCCGCCACCAAAGGCTTCGAGTTCCCAGCGGGTATCGCTGTACTCAAGCACCTTGGGAGCGTCGGCTCGCGTCACTCTTGTTTCCTGCGGTGTGGGCGTTCCCACCCAGGTGAGCTTCACTGTTCCAACGGTACCCAGGTTCCCATCGACCTCAAAGGGCGCCCACTCACGCAGATCCGCCGGGTCGGTTAGTGCCTGCCAGACTCTTTCCGGCGAGTGGCGCAGCTCTCTGACGAGAATGAGCGTCCACTTCTCTCCGCCCTTTCGTACTTGCGCGCCGCTGGCCGGACCCGGTGTGTACTGCTCGTGATCGGTCATCTTTTTCTCCTTTTCTTCCGTTTTGTTCGCGTTGATTGATCCATGCGATCGAGGTGGCGTTTGAGAGCATCGACGTGAGCGGACCAGAACCGGCGGAACCGAGCCAACCACGCATTCACCTCCTGAATTGGTTTTGGGCGCGCCCTCATCTTGCGGCCGTGCGCACAATGGCAGAGAGATTGGCCTCGGTCGGGTTGTCCAGCGTGGTGAAGTACCACGCGGATGTAAGGAGTCGGTGCAGCGCACCCTCCTCTCGGGTGAGGTTCGCCTCCTCGGTTAGGCCGAACGTCATGTATTTATCCGCGCGGAAGAAGCAGACGCGCTTGCCGTTCTTCGCGTACCACGGCATTCCGTAGTACAAGGACGGCTGGAGCGCCGGCACACTGCGCAGGATGAGCGCGTGGCGGCGCTCGCCCATGGCGCCGTAGGGCGCCGGCATCGCGGCAATCTTCGTGAGCACTGTGGCCTGGCCATCGGCCTTCTTTGCTACCTTCCTGACGGGCTTCTGCTCGCGATCGGTCATCTATCTTCTCCTTAGCGTGAATAGCGTGCCAGCTGGGTGAGCTGGATGAGGTTACCGCAGGTGTCGTTCAGCATCGCAATGGTCGAGCCGGTCACGTCGGTGGGCGGCATCGTGAACTCGGCGCCGCGGGCTTTGATCCGCTCGTAGTCGCCTTTGACGTCATCGGTGAAGAACATGGCCGCGGGCTGGCCCTGTTGAAAGATCGCTTGCTGATACGCTTTGGCCCCGGGGTTGCTGTTCAGTGCCAGCTGCAGCTCAGTGCCGTCCGGCTCCTCGGGTGAGGCCACGGTCAGCCAGCGATAGGGGCCGTTACTGAAATCGGTCTTCTTGGCAAAGCCCAGTACCTCCGTATAGAAGCGCAGGGCCTTGCCCTGGTCGTCCACATATACGCTGGTCATTTTGATTTTCATTTCGTTTCTCCTTTGTTATGTTCGCGGTTTGGGCCGCGTCGTCTTCTCGTCTTCCTTTGCGTTGGTGTTGATTGATCCATGCGGTCGAGGTGGCGTTCGAGAGCATCTACGTGAGCGGACCAGAACCGACGGAACGGAGCCAGCCAGGCATCGACCTCCTGAAGTGGTTCCGTTTTCAGCCGGTAGAGACGGCGCTGCGCGTCCACTGTGGATTCCACGAAACCGGCCTCTCGCAGCACTCGCAGGTGCTTTGACACGGTCGGCTGCGGCATACGAAGTTGACGCTCGATCTCTCCAACCGACTGTTGTGACGAGACCAAAAGGCTCAAGATCGCGCGGCGGTTCGGCTCCGCAATGATTTCGAACACAGATTCCACGCTCTTCGTATACTCTACAGAGCATATACGTGTCAAGGTATATTCAGGGCCACGCGACGGTTTCAGTCGGCGTGCGGGGACGCACCGCCCGATCCGTTTCTAGCGGGTGCGGTTCAGAGCGCCGCGCGCTCCGATCGCCTTGGGGATGAACGCAACAGTGCAATCGCTTTTGTGGGTTGAAGACCGCGAACGACAAAGGATGGGTTCTTTCGTAGCGTCGAACTGAACTATGCGGCTTACTTGAAGCCTTACCTTATGTGCCAGCCTGTGCTTCAGTATTATTGGGATGTAGGCGGGAACTCGCGTGTGGCTGACGCCGCCGTGATGGGATTTCGCGTAATAATCGATTTCTAGAGTTTCTATAACTAGCGGGGATGCGACGTGCGGTAAAGTGGTCGAGATGGGAAATTCGTTTATCCCGACGAATATCGACGAATACCTGCGCAAGCGCCTGATGCCGGTAGAGGGTGCGATCCCTCAATTGCCTGGAATCGAGATGTATGGCAATTCGATTCCCGCCGGAGCCGTGGGGGGTGACCTCTTTGAATATATCAATTTTCAGCAACGGTACGACATTGACGGTCGCATCCAACTTGCGCTGAAGCGCTCGCAGGAGTATCTGGAGAAGTTGGCCGTCGGTGCATCGCCCCGCAATTCCGTTGACGACCATGTCAACTGGTTGAAATTGCGCGCTGGCTTCAGTTCGGAAAAGGAAACTGCGTACCGGGAAGCGCGAAGCTCGGAGCAGGTACGTGTTGCCGAAGACTTGCGTGAACTACGCAGCACCGCCGGAGTCCTCCTAGTCGATGCCGAAGGCCACGGAATCATTGCCGCCAAAATCGCGTCGACAGTCCACGACACGTTTCAGGCGCTGATGCTTTCAGAACTCGATCATCGCGGGAAGACTACCCCGGAGTTGTTCGAGAGGCTGAACCTGCGCCTGGCTCAATCATCTACCGCGCGCAATGCACTCGGGCGAAGTTTGACGGATGGGGTACAGGAGATCGCCACGATGCTGTATGGCGAAATCCGGCCATCCGGCAACTTTCGATTTGTGAATTTCGGACATCCGCCGCCGCTCGTCTACTCTGCGGAATTTGGCAGATTCGTGGAATTGGACAAGAGCCGGATGGTGCAGTTTCTGCCGCTCGGCTTGCAAATCCCCGAAGACCATCCTGACCGGAACCGATACCTCTCGTTGGATTATCGGAAGCGTCGAGTGAAATCTTCGGACGTGGCCGAGCTCACGCTCATGAATACAGGGGACATCTTCTTTCTTTATACCGATGGCGTGTATAGCGGCGGCGATAAAGAGGGACGTAGCCGCCTTGAAAAAGTGATGCTTGAACACCATCAGCTTTCGGCGAAGGAAATCTGTAATGCCTTACTCGATTACGCCCTAAAGAGGGACGACGAGTTGCGACAGAGGGGCGAGCAAGACCGCATTGATGATAAAACCGTCTTCATCATCAAGCGCCACTAACAGAACACTTCGCGCGAACTAATGTCAACGTATCGCCGATACCATTGTTCAATTGTTTCCTTTCGTGAAATAGTCGGCTGCATTGAACCTGGAACCGTTCCAAAGCTCGTAGAGATTTCCGTGAAACTGGTTTGAACCCGATTTTGTGACGTACTTTGCCTGCGACGCTCCGTACCGTCCCTGTCCACCGCATAGGAAAGTGTGTTCACCGTCACTTCCGATATCGAATTCAATCCGAGAACGAGGTTTGTTGAGAGTCCGCTGTTCAGGTTCGTCAGCGGATCATTCGTTTCTAAACCATCGACAATATAGCCGTTCGATAGAGCGGGTAGTCCGAATTCCATGTTGCCATAGCCATTCATTCCGCCAACGAAGTCATTGCCGCTGCCCGCCGTGTTGATGAGCGCGCCCGCGGCGAACTGAAGAGGGTAGGTTAAATCGCCTCCTGGATTGGGGAGGTTCTCCAGGGCCGGTGCATTCAGATTCGTGGTTGTGTTTGGGTTTTCTGGGTTGATGAGCGGAGCTGCACCACTTACCTCGACCGTCTGATTTGATTGACCCACCTTAAGCGTGAAATTGACCGTCTGCTTTTGTCCCAAACCCGAAAGCACGTTGTCATTCTCTCGAGGATCGAAGCCTTCTGCTTCCACCTTGATCGAGTAAGTACCAGGTTTTAGCTGTGGAAAATTGAATCGGCCCTCATCGTCGGTCTTGGCAGTGCGCTGTAGGGAGGTCTCGCGATTTTCGATCGTGACCGTAGCGCCCGAAATGGCCGCTTTGGTCGCATCGGTCATCTGGCCAACAATTGCACCCGTGGTTTCACCTTGGCCGAAGACAACTGAGAGCATGGGAGAAGAAGCGATCCGACAACCGCAGTTATGGACAGAGTCGTTCTCAGCATCATTCGCTTTCTTGTGTGGAGAGAACCCCCCCACATCACAGCCAGGGCGTTGGCGGGCACACGAGCCTTGCCACGACACAAAATCACTACATCAAAGACGTGCCAGAAAACACGCTTCAGGCCATGAATCTACTGGAACAGTTGTTCAATGATTGTTCAACGGTGAAGAACTAGACGGCTTGTAAGTCTAAGAAAATATGGCGGGGACGACGGGACTCGAACTCGCGACCTCTGCCGTGACAGTACAGCGTTTTGATGTAATCGCTTGATATCAAACGGTGTCGGCGGACATCTTTTGATACCACAAGGTACCGTAGGTCACCTCTTATCGTCCCCTTATTGTACCCGGATCGTGCTTTGTCCGTCCCGGCTATTGTCGGCCTTCTTGACGTTTCTTGCGCGCGGCATCCTGCTCTAGCATGCTCACCATGAGGCGAACCGGTGATCGGAACGTGGTCGCGCGCAACCGGTCGAACATGCTTTGCAAGTCAACGAGTCCATGGGCTGCAGCAAGGTCCAACGCTGCGAGCGTACCCACCACCTTCAGTCCACGATGTCGAGCTATAGTCACCCCGTCTCGTTCATCCATCAACAAAAGGATGGCTTGGAGTTCGGACGCAAGCGATATCGCTTCACGCTCGCCTGCGTCGAGATGTTCCAGAGCCGAATCGACGGGCTGTTTCAGGTTCACAACTTCCAACCATGCAGGAGGCTGCGAAATCCACTCGCGCACGACGGCGGGAGTGTTTGCATGAGTCAGCTCGGCCTTCACAGCGGGAGGGATCAAAACCGTTCGATACAGTTCTGGAAGAATATCGGCTGCTTGGATGAGTACGAGATAGTTTAGAGGAGTTGTGTCATCTACATGCCGAGCTGCCGGTGTGTCTCGCGATCCCGCTCAATGTCTTCTAGAGTGTATTCCAGCTCGACGCCATGACTCTTCAGAAAGGCATCGACTTCCATCCGCGTCTCGTATCCCAGCAACTGGCGCAGTTGGGCAGCCGAAATCTTGCGTTCACGGTACGCTGCTAGTGCCAAGGCCTCGAAGGCCGCGCGGGACAAATCTTGACCGGGAGCAGCCAAGGCTGCTGAGAGTTCGTCAGGAAGGGCAATCGTGACGTGTCGCATTATTTACAAATTATAACATCGTTCGGCAAGGGAAATACGGTGGCCGACCCGCATGGTCGTTAGCAGTGAGCGCTATTCAAAGAAGCAAGTCCTTAGAAAGAATGGCGGGGACGACGAGACTCGAACTCGCGACCTCTGCCGTGACAGGGCAGCGTTCTAACCAACTGAACTACGTCCCCAACCGTGGAATCAACATCTCAGCGGTAAAACCTTGCAAATAAGGCCTTTGCAAGTTTCGCATACAGCGCACTGTTCGACTGGATTGCCTGTGATAGCAGTTCTTTCTGGCAAAACCGCCTGTAAGAATCAGCGCGCTCATGCGAATTTCATACTAACACAGATGCCTGCAAGACGCGAAACACACTTCCCGACAGGCGAAATGGGGTCGGATTAACGTCGGTGAACAACGAACAAGAACCGCCATAGACCGCTAGGGGTGCTGTCGTGGACGCGATCGACGCAAATTCCTGGAACCTCCCAAGGTCCCCGTCACTCCACTTGACAACGAACTTTGCGCCCGTCATCTAGATGTCAACCTCTTCCGGAGCGGCCGAATGCCTCTGAGCAGGCTTCCAGCCTAGCTTCAACCTCGCTGCCGAACGCATTCTACCGCTCACTCTCCACGTCAAGCGTGCCGATGACTTTTCTCTTCTCCGAATCGAAAACAGGTAAGATAATTTCCGACCGCGTGCTCCGGAGCGCCGTCAAATAAAGCGAATCGAGGAAACGCCTCTTTTCTCGCCGAGCCCATCCATAAGTAAAGTTCCAGCGGATATCCGTAAAAACCCTGCACAACGCGCGTACGGCATTCACCCTCTACCAACAATTTCCGAAGTATGCGAAAAGAACTCGGCCCACGCTTTAGGTCTTCTTGAGCCGAGGAGGAATGGATGGCGATATCCGAGCAATTTGCACACGTTCTGCTTTTCAGTTGTCCCAATTGCGACAGTCCACTCGCGTCAGCGTGTGTGAGTACAAGAAAAAATCTAGAGCCAGCCGAAGCCCATTGGTTTAGCCCTCATTGCCATTGTGGCTGGACGGGTGACGTGATGGGTGTGAATGCTGTAAAGCATTGGGTCGAACCTTGGGAGGAAGCGCCCCGGAATGCAGCAACTTCGTGCGATGGAGCGCCACTGAACTTCTGAATCCATGGATCCTCCCGCTGTTCTAGGAAACGCTCTGGGCGAGTATCGCTAGTCGCGGCGGCCGGCGAATTGGCGCCGGGAACCCTAGCTCGAACTCGAATATCTGGTACGGCGATGATATTCGCCGCCGCCTAGCCCAGTCACATCAATCACCACCGCTATGATAAGGATGATCAAATTGATCCCCGCGATAGCCTGCCCTGTGTTGACCATCCAGGCGTACGCCAGCGTGGTCAGCGGCAAGAAAATAAACCCAAGAAGCGGAATCAGGAGACCGTGATACGCGCGGGAAAGGTAGTGCGAGAAGAAGAACAGCAACAAAAGGGCAATTCGGGGAAACGCAACAAACAGAATCAGCAACAGGCAAGGCATTTGGAACCTCACACAAATGGAGTGAATCTATGGTCCAGGCACGTTCCTTATTTTGCGGGTACCTTCTACTCCCGCATAGCGTATCCTGCATTGCGTAGCTTTGCACACACTATACGATCAGCAGCCGGAGTTTCTCTACGTTAAACGTTGTATTCCCGCTGCCACCGTCGCTGCAAGAATCCTACACTTGCTTCTGCCGTGCTTTAAGGTTCGCGCCGTATGGAAGAACAGCCCTCAACGAGTTATCCATATAGCAGCGGAAGGAAAGGGCGATCAAAGCTTCCGTTTCGCTGGCATTCAGGTCTAGATTCGCTGGAGGTCATGATGCTTCGATGGGCTCTCGGATTCTTCGTGATTGCGTTGCTCGCTGCTGTCTTGGGTTTTGGCGGCATCGCCGTGGCAGCGGCAGGCATTGCCAAAATCATCTTCTACATCTTCCTTGTTTTGTTCGTTATCTCGCTCTTGGGACATTTAGCCAGTAGGACCTAGCGTCAGTTTGATTTTGACGCGGCGGCCGGGAAGCCTCTAGCCGCTCCGTCTCCTCCGACGAGGGGCCGCTCGCGCGGCCCCTTTCTTAGTCTATCCGCTCCGCGTCCGGGCGGCTTTCCTCGCCGCCCGGCGCATTCCCGCCTTACCATTGGTGCGAACCGCTCTCATCGAGGACTGATGGCGAGCCGCGTCTCGTGCATGTTTCGACAGGTTCGCGCGCGGGAACTTTTCTGTCTGCAGGATCGTTTGCCTCTCTGTGTGAGTGGCGCTTCGCCTGCGCCCGAGTCTTCGAATACGCGCCTCGCTGTGGCGGTGGCAACTCCATTCCCGCTCGCCGCGCCTTCGACAGCCCGATGGCGATGGCCTGCTGTGGCGATTGTGCCCCGTGTTTCCCCTCGCGATTGTGGTGCATCTCTTTGCGCACAAACTCGCCCGCTTGCGAGCTCGGCGATTTGCACTCTACTTTGTCCCGGCGAGCTCGTTCAACCACTTGTTCTTCCGGCATTTTCTACCTTCGTGCATTGTGAAGCCATCTAGCCATCTCATAAATGCCAGTTAGGGGGGAGGCGCAGTTCATCCACAGCCTCGAAGGACGCCGACCTTTAGAGCCCCAAGAGAATCCGGCTTTAGCCTCTGAGGAAACTCTTCTCTTCTTGCCGATCCTTTTTAGGAGACAAGTTCTAGTCTTGAATCATTTTCCGCGCTACGCGTGACGCAACAAAAGGTCTCCCCGATCGTTCGGCGCACTCGGACCTGCCAGCCGCGACCGGCCACCGCCGGCGCACTCGACGCAGCACCGAGTCCACGGAATGGCTTTAAGTCGGACCAATGGAATCTTTTCTCCGCAAAGGCCGCAGGTTCCATACTCGCCTGTCTGTATACGCCGCAGCGACAGTTCAATTTCTGCCAAATTCCGTACTTCGCGCTCGATGTTTGCTACTGCTATTCCCGCGAAAGAATTGCGGAGCGCCATCCCCACTTCGTCCTCAGGCTCCGGATCCATGACGATCTCCTTGCGGCGATCCTCAACGCGCCTATTTAACTCTTCGCGTTTGCGCAAAAGTAGCTCGCGCAAGTGTTCGTATTCGCTCTTCTTCTTTTGCTTGGGCATGGCTATTGCCTTCCTTTTCTGGCTACCGGCCTGCATTTCGCGGTTCTGGGCGGCACTGCGTATAAAAACACTTCACACAACACAGTCACATCCAGAAATATACGGAGATGAAAAGAAGGAATCCTGCAGCTACGCGAAAACAGACGAACACACCAACCAAATGTCGCCGCTTGATTCGAACTATCGTTATTTTCTTGACGGCGCTCTCTTAGTGATAACGGACGGATGTATCGTAGTGGCGGGTCTTCAGACCGGTGCTTTTTCTACAGCATCCCTTAGATTTGTGCTCCGCGGAGTCTGCGAAGAGAACGACCTGCCAAAGTCGCGTAGCGTCACGCCTCAATTATGCTGTTCTTGATCGCGTACCGCACCAGTTCGCTCACCGAGTGCACCTGCAGCTTCCTCATGATGTTCGCGCGATGCGTTTCCACTGTTTTCACGCTGATTCCCAATACCGCCGCGACCTCTTTACTGCTGTTGCCTTCGGCGAGCAACTGTACGATCTCCCGTTCGCGGGAAGTCAACCGGCTACGCGGGATAGCCGTCGGTTCCGGCGAAGCCACACGATCCGAAAAATCGTTCAGCAACATCTCCGCCGCTCGGGCGGTGAAAAACGTGCGACGGTTCGAAATTGCTTCAACCGCATTCAATAGGTCGCGGTCCGTATCCGCCTTCATTACGTAGCCTCGCGCCCCGGCTTCCACCACCTCTTTCACCAGCCGGTCAGAGAAGTGCAGACTCAGGATGATGACGCCAGTCGAAGGCGACTCTTTGCGGATTCGCCGCGTCGCTTCCAAACCATTCAGTTCCGGCATGCTGATGTCGAGAATCGCTATATCGGGCTTGTGTTCCTCAGCCAGGCACACCGCTTCTCTACCGGTCCGCGCTTCCGCGCAAACTTGCCAGTCTACATGAGAAGTCAGGAGCTGCTTCAAGCCACGGCGAAGAATATCGTGGTCGTCCGCTACTAAAATCCGCAAGCTTTTCGGACTGGGGACAGCAATTTTGGGGAGTTGGGTTTCGATAGTCACGCTAGACATACACCGCCTCTCGGAAAAGCTAGCATCGTGGGCGCGCGGACTCGAGAGGCTGGGGACCTTTCTATATTCAAATATAGCTTAACCAGTCATTCCATCGGACGAATCCTGTATGACGGAACAGCAAATAACTCGAGCATAACCCCATCGTATTTCGGCCCTATTTGCGATCATCGCACACAGTCGGGTAATTCGAAAAGCGTTCTGAAGGCTTTGCCGGATTGGACCGTTTTCCCTCCTCTGACAATCTGCCAAGAGGCGATTCAAGCAGGTAGGCAACGACCTCCTGCGATTCCAAAACGCCCCCGAACAAATAGGAGCGAACAAGATGGCAAAAGACAAATCCGTGTTTGGCATTTACACATCCCGATCTGCGGTGGAAGCCGCCCTCACCCATCTGCGGGACGCGGGCTTTGCAGGCACTGACGTTTCCGTTTTGTTGCCGGAAAACCTCGGCCCAAAAGAACTCACGACCGAGAAAGCCACAAAGGCTCCGGAGGGCACAGCAGCCGGTGCGGGCTCCGGCGCGGTGATTGGTGGAGCGCTCGGATGGCTCGTGGGTATCGGCGCTTTGGCAATCCCAGGGCTTGGTCCGTTCATCGCCGCGGGTCCAATTATGGCCGCACTGGCGGGCATTGGCGTCGGGGGAGCAGTCGGTGGGTTTGTTGGCGCGCTCGTTGGCCTCGGCATCCCGGAGTATGAAGCCAAGCGTTACGAAGGCCGCCTCCAAAAAGGTGGCATCCTGGTCTCTGTCCACTGCGACACTTCAGGTGAAGTCGATCGCGCGAAGGAAGTTCTGAAGCGCACCGGCGCGGAAGACATCTCTAGCAGCAGCGAATCTTCCGTCCGTCACAAGTCTGCTGGACGCTAACAAAGTTCAGACGCGGTTTTTTTCACACGGGCGCGGGAACTCCTGCGCCCCTTTTTATCTTCCGCTCACGGTTCTGTAACATTCCTCGCAACATCGGCTCTCGGAATCGAACTTTACCCCGGCACACGTTAATTGCCTTAGGATAATTCCCACTCGGAAGTTGCTTGAGAGGTGGGCGTTTTCGACGAATCGCAGCGCATTCACCTGGCCGCGCTCGAGACCTTAAGTACGCCGATTCATGTTCTGGAAACAATCTGGAAAGAACGGCTGCAAGAAACAAGAAATTGGTCGAGGAGTGCGACCCGTCCCAGCCCTCTTGCTTCATCTCTGAAGCAATCCGGGTCGCCTCCTCGATCGATCGTCTGAGGATGCTCGCACGCGAAAATTTCGAAGTCCATCGGGTGAATCATCTACTTTGTCTGAGTGTCCGTACGCTTTCCGTCAATGGCGCGCGGTCAACGGCACGATGGTTCCAGAACTTTTTTCTGAGAAATGATGTATCTCGTGGATAGTGATGCGCAAAGCGCCGGTGCTATTCATATGTGAGCTATGACCATCTCAACGAGTCCGACAAAAGGACCCAGCGAAGGCAAAGCCGTTGTCATCATTGATGACAACGCCGCCCTGCGAAAAACAGTGGGCCACGCATTCCTCGAAGATGGATTCCGATTCTACGGAGAAGCGGCAGACGGCGCACAAGGCATTGAGGTTGTGAAGCAACTGAAGCCGGACCTTGCCATTATCGATCTTTCGATGCCCATCATGAACGGTTTGCAAGCCGCACTGATCTTGCGCCGGTTGTTTCCAAACATGCCCATTATCCTGTTCAGCTTGTATGGAAACGGAACGGTAAAGGCGGAAGCGACTCGTGCCGGCATTGATGCGGTAGTTTCCAAGGACGAAGACATTCCCGTTCTCATCGGTAAAGCTCACGAACTCCTTCACATCGGCTGACTCTTGCTTTTTCAGGCTGACGCATACAGTGGGTAGTGTATTGCCAGTGATACTCCGAGAATCGAAGATGGCCCTGCCTAAGTCTTGTCCTGAGGTTATGGCGATGCATCTTACAGAACGATTTCACCTGGTTCAGAGGCGGGCGTATGAAATTTATCAGCACCGGGATCCGAACTGTGGAAGCGCGGACGAGGATTGGTGGAAAGCGGAAAGAGAGATAGAAAGGGAAGTGGCGCTGGCCGTCCCGGAGCGCAAGGAACTGGCGCGGTGGAGCGATTTCGCGTCCTACCGCGATAAAGGAATCGGGAGTCCGATCTGATTGTGACCACCAACGCGAATCCATTCAACGAGAGGAGATAGCAACATGCCGTCCGAAACCTTGAAGAAATGTGCGCACCCGCCTTGCCAATGCCTCGTCGAGGCCGGCGAGAAGTTCTGTGGTTCACCGTGTGCCAATGCCACGGCGTCCACGGCTAAGTCTTCATGCTTTTGTGGCCATGTCGGCTGCGCGGAGGGGCGGAGGCTCGCCCAGCAGGGCAAATCCGAAGTGCTCACAGCGCACGGAACGCACTAGCCTTCCACCGTCCACCACCAACAAAAGAGGTGGCGAAAATCTCCGTCGTCGGCTTCTGTTTTTTATTTCTGCGTTATGACTTCCTCCAGCTGGTAGCGCCGCGCTCAACCTCTGGTTGTCGCGCGTTGAGAGGCATTCTGGCGTTCGCAACGTCGAAACTGTTGTGGAGTACAACACGGCACCCGGAAAATACAGGAAACACCTTACTGTAACCTCTACCAGAATGCTGGTACAAAGACCGAGAATCGGCGTGCAAGTGGCAACTACGGCCGTCTTGACGGTTATATATATTGATGGCTCCAGAAGGTCACCAGTAGAGGTAGCAGGATGAACGGCGATCTATCCGCCCAGATTGATGCATCTCCAGAAAAAAAAAGACTCAAACGGAAGAATGGCCAAGGCCTTTCCGAAAGCGACTCTTCCGAGCTCGCCGTAATTCTCCAGACGCTTCTGAGCGTCAGGAACGGCGATTTCTCCGTGAGGCTGCCCGTGGTGTGGACCGGACTTACCGGGCGAATTGCGGATACATTCAACGAAATCGTCGCTGCGAACCAGCACATGGCGCGCGAACTGAATCGCCTGGGGCAGACGCTCGGAAAAGAAGGAAAGATTCGCGAGCGCGTCCGCTTCAATATTCCACAAGGCGCTTGGGGCGAGATGGAATCTTCGATAAATACGCTCACCGAAGACCTCTTACGTCCGATCACGGAAGTCACTCGCGCCATCGCGGCAGTAGCGCAGGGGAATCTCACACAGACCGTCCGCATGGAAGTGGACAATCGCCCGCTCGAGGGAGAATTTCTCCGTTCCGCGAATATCGTGAACACCATGATTCAGCAGCTCGGTGTGTTCACGGCGGAAGTGACGCGCGTGGCGCGCGAAGTGGGTACCGACGGCAAATTGGGCGGCCAGGCGGTTGTGCCTGGTGTGGCCGGGACCTGGAAAGACTTGACAGACTCCGTCAACCTGATGGCCAGCAACCTCACCGGTCAGGTCCGCAACATGGCGGAAGTCGCAACCGCTGTCGCGAGCGGCGATTTGTCCCGCAAAATCACCGTGGACGTGCGCGGCGAAATTTTGCAGTTGAAGGAAGCCATCAACACGATGGTGGATCAGCTGCGTTCCTTCGCCTCCGAGGTCACCCGCGTCGCTCGTGAAGTCGGCACCGACGGCAAATTGGGTGGCCAGGCGGTTGTGCCTGGCGTGGCCGGAACCTGGAAAGATCTTACGGATTCGGTCAACGCCATGGCCGGAAACTTAACCGCGCAAGTGCGCAACATCGCGGAAGTCACCACCGCGGTCGCGCGCGGCGACCTGTCACGCAAAATCACGGTCGACGTGAAGGGCGAAATTCTCGAGTTGAAAGAGACCATCAACACCATGGTCGACCAACTCAACGCGTTCGCGGGAGAGGTTACGCGTGTGGCGCGCGAAGTCGGCACGGAAGGAAAACTCGGCGGCCAGGCGCAGGTACCCGGCGTCGCCGGCACGTGGAAAGACTTGACCGACAACGTCAACTTCATGGCCAGCAACTTGACCGGTCAGGTCCGCAACATCGCGGAGGTGGCCACGGCCATCGCCAAGGGCGACCTGTCGCGCAAAATCACCGTGGACGTGCGCGGCGAAATTCTCCAGCTCAAAGAAACGCTCAACACCATGGTGGATCAGCTCAACCGGTTCGCCGGAGAAGTGACCCGCGTGGCGCGCGAAGTCGGCAGCGAAGGCCGCCTCGGCGGTCAAGCCAACGTGCCCGGCGTCGCTGGGACCTGGAAGGATTTGACCGACTCCGTAAACTCGATGGCTGGAAACCTGACCGCGCAAGTGCGCAACATCGCGGAAGTCACCACCGCGGTCGCGCGCGGCGACTTGTCGCGCAAGATCACGGTCGACGTGAAGGGCGAAATCCTGGAACTGAAAAACACCATCAACACGATGGTGGACCAATTGAACGGGTTCGCCGGAGAGGTCACCCGCGTGGCGCGCGAAGTCGGCACGGAAGGAAAACTCGGCGGCCAGGCGCAGGTGCCCGGCGTCGCCGGCACATGGAAAGACTTGACCGACAACGTCAACTTCATGGCCAGCAACTTGACGGCGCAAGTCCGTAACATCGCGGAAGTGGCGACCGCCGTGGCGCGAGGCGACTTGTCACGCAAAATCACGGTCGACGTCAAGGGCGAAATTCTCGAATTGAAAGACACGCTGAACACCATGGTGGATCAGCTCCGTTCTTTCGCTTCCGAAGTGACGCGTGTGGCGCGCGAAGTGGGCACCGACGGAAAACTGGGAGGCCAGGCTGACGTGCAGGGTGTCGCGGGAACGTGGAAGGACTTGACCGATTCCGTGAACTCCATGGCCAGCAACCTGACCGGCCAGGTGCGAAACATCGCGGAAGTCACCACCGCAGTTGCGCGCGGCGACTTGTCGCGCAAGATCACGGTCGACGTGAAGGGCGAAATCCTCGAACTGAAAAACACCATCAACACGATGGTGGACCAACTGAACGCGTTCGCCGGAGAAGTGACGCGCGTGGCGCGCGAAGTCGGCACCGAAGGAAAACTGGGTGGCCAGGCGCAAGTTCCCGACGTGGGCGGAACCTGGAAAGATCTGACCGACAACGTCAACTTCATGGCCAGCAACCTGACGGCCCAAGTCCGCAACATCGCGGAGGTGACGACCGCCGTTGCGCGCGGCGACTTGTCGCGCAAGATCACCGTAGACGTGAAGGGCGAAATTCTGGAGCTGAAGAACACCATTAACACCATGGTGGACCAGCTCAACGCGTTCGCCGGAGAAGTGACTCGCGTGGCGCGCGAAGTCGGCACGGAAGGAAAACTCGGCGGCCAGGCGCAAGTGCCCGGCGTCGACGGCACCTGGAAGGACCTGACGGACAACGTCAACTTCATGGCCAGTAACCTGACGGGCCAGGTTCGCAACATCGCGGAAGTGGCCACGGCGATCGCCAGCGGCGACTTGTCACGCAAAATCACGGTCGATGTCCGCGGCGAAATTCTCCAACTCAAAGAAACGCTCAACACCATGGTGGAGCAGCTTCGCTCCTTCGCCGCCGAGGTCACCCGCGTGGCACGCGAAGTCGGTAGCGAAGGCCGCCTCGGTGGTCAGGCCAACGTCCCCGGCGTCGCCGGCACATGGAAGGACCTGACGGACTCCGTGAACGCGATGGCCGGAAACCTCACCGGCCAGGTTCGCAACATCGCCGAAGTCACTACGGCCGTTGCTCGGGGCGACTTGTCGCGCAAAATCACCGTCGACGTGAAGGGCGAAATCCTCGAACTGAAAAACACCATCAACACGATGGTGGACCAGTTGAACGCCTTCGCCGCGGAAGTCACGCGCGTCGCCCGCGAAGTCGGCACCGACGGTAAACTCGGCGGCCAGGCTGTCGTCCCTGGCGTCGCCGGCACGTGGAAAGACCTCACGGACAACGTCAACGTCATGGCCGCCAACTTGACCGAACAGGTCCGCGGCATCGTCAAAGTCGTCACCGCCGTGGCGAACGGCGTCCTGACGCAAAAACTTACGGTGAACGCCAAGGGCGAAGTCGCGGCCCTCGCGGAAACCATCAACAACATGACGGACACGCTTGCCACCTTCGCTGACCAGGTCACCACGGTGGCACGCGAAGTCGGCGTCGAAGGTCGCCTTGGTGGACAGGCCAACGTGCCGGGCGCCGCCGGAACCTGGAAAGACCTCACCGGTAACGTCAACCTCCTGGCGGACAACCTCACCAACCAGGTCCGCGCGATCGCCGAAGTTGCCACGGCTGTTACAAAAGGCGACCTCACGCGTTCGATTCAGGTCGAAGCCCGCGGCGAAGTCGCCGAGCTCAAAGACAACATCAACACCATGATCGACAACTTGCGCCTGACCACCGATCGCAACACCGAACAGGACTGGCTCAAAACCAACCTCGCCAACTTCACCAACATGCTCCAGGGCCAGCGCGACCTCTCGACCGTCGGCCGCACGCTCCTGTCCGAGTTGGCGCCCCTGGTCAACGCACAACAAGGCGTCATCTACCAGATGCGAACCGAAGAACACGGGGAACTGGCCCTCCTTTCGGCGTATGCCGACACCGCGGGCGGCCAGCGCAATCACCTCCGGATCGGCGAAGGCTTGGTCGGACAATGCGCGTCAGAGAAAAGGCGCCTCCTCATCAAGAAGGTTCCCCGCGATGCGGTCACCATCTCCTCCGGCCTCTTCAAAGCCGTCCCGCAAAACGTTATTGTCCTCCCCGTTCTTTTCGAGGACCGCGTCAAAGCCGTCATCGAACTCGCCTCCCTCGGCGAGTTCACTGCTTCGCATCTCGCCTTTCTTGAACAGCTCACTTCCAACATTGGTATCGTGTTAAACAGCATCGAAGCCACGATGCAAACGGAAAGCCTGCTGAAGCAGTCCCAGCAACTCGCAACCGAACTCCAGACCCAGCAGAAGGAATTGCAGCAAACCAACGAACAGCTCGCCCAGAAAGCGCAACAGCTCGCCGAACAGAACGTCGAAGTCGAACGGAAAAACCAGGAAATCGAGCAGGCCCGCCGTGCACTCGAAGAGAAAGCCAAGGAACTCGCGCTCACCTCAAAGTACAAGTCGGAATTCCTCGCGAACATGTCTCACGAGTTGCGCACACCGCTCAATAGCATTCTGGTTCTCGGCCAGCAGCTCGCGGAAAACGCCGACGGCAACCTCACCGGGAAACAAGTGGAGTTCTCCCGTACCATTCATGGCGCCGGAACCGACTTACTCAACCTCATCAGCGACATTCTCGACCTCTCGAAAATCGAGTCCGGAACCGTTTCCGTCGAAGCCGAGGAGATCCTGTTCGCTACCTTGCTCGAAATGGTCGCCAGGCCCTTCCGCCACGAAGCCGAAAATCGCCGCCTGACGTTCGAAATCTATTCCGATCCGCATCTGTCTCGCAGCCTCGTCACCGACTCCAAACGCCTGCAACAGGTCCTCAAAAACCTGCTCTCGAACGCCTTCAAGTTCACCGAGCAGGGCGGCGTTCGCGTCTCCGTCAATGTTGCGGCGCGAGGTTGGAGCGAAAATCATCCGGTCCTCAGCACCTCCGCATCGGTCATCGCTTTTGAAGTTACCGATACGGGCATCGGCATCCCCCAGGAAAAGCAGCGCATCATCTTCGAAGCCTTCCAGCAAGCCGACGCCGGCACCAGCAGAAAATACGGCGGCACTGGTCTCGGGCTCGCCATCAGCCGCGAACTCGCGAATCTTCTCGGCGGCGAAATCCAGCTCCGCAGCGCTCCGGGCATCGGCAGCACCTTCATACTCTACTTACCGAAGACCTACGTCGGTCCTTCCTCGGCAACCGTCGTTCAGGAATCTCGCCCGGCGCTACTCGCTTCGAGCCGGCAACTCGCTCACGTCACCGTCTCGGAAAGTAGCGAAAAAATTCCCGACGACCGCGAAGAGCTGCAACCCGGCGACACCAGCCTCTTAATCATCGAGGACGATGTTCACTACGCGCGCATCTTGAGCGATTTGGCCCGCCAGAAAGGCTACAAGGTTCTCGTTGCCACCAAAGGCGCCGAAGGCCTTGCCCTAGCTCGCGAATATCACCCGACCGCCGTTTCGCTCGACATATTCCTGCCGGATATGCTCGGCTGGACGGTACTGAATCACCTCAAGCAGGATCCCGCCACCCGGCACATCCCGGTTCAATTGCTGACCATGGACGAGGACCGTCAGCACGGCTTGGCCCGCGGAGCCTTCTCCTTCGTCACCAAGCCCATCACTCAGGAAGGTCTGCAAGCCGCTCTCGACAAAATCAAGGACTACGCCGCTCCTCGCCGCAAACGCCTCCTGGTCATCGAAGACGATCCCGGCGAACAACTCAGCATTCGCGAACTCCTCGGTCACGACGACATCGACGTCACCGTTCTTTCCACTGGCGCGGAAGCGCTGAACGCCCTGCAGGAAGCCTCCTTCGACTGTGTGGTCCTCGATCTCCGTTTGCCGGACATGAGCGGTTTCGAAATCCTCGGCAAACTGGCGGAAAGCCCCTCCCTCAGCGAACTTCCGGTCGTCGTGTTTACCGGCAAAGAGCTCACCGCGGAGGAAGACGCTCGTCTCCGCACTCTCGCCCGAAGCGTCGTTGTAAAGGGCGTCGAATCTCCCGAGCGCTTGCTGGACGAAACCGCCCTCTTCCTTCACCGCGTCGTCGCTGAGTTGCCCGTCGAAAGACAGCGCATGCTCGAGAAGCTTCACGGTTCAGACGAAGCCTTGGCTGGTAAAAAAGTCCTCATCGTCGACGACGACGTCCGCAACATCTTCGCTCTCAGCAGCGTCCTCGAACGCCGTCGCATGATCGTCCTCACCGCAGGCACGGGAAGGGAAGCCATCGTCACTCTCGAGACCACTCCAGATGTCGCCATCGTCCTGATGGACATCATGATGCCCGAAATGGACGGCTTCGAAACCATGCAGGTCATTCGCCAGAATACCCTGTGCTCGCGGATGCCCATCATCGCTCTGACCGCCAAAGCCATGAAGGGCGACCGCGAAAAATGCCTGGAAGCCGGCGCTTCCGAATATCTGGCGAAGCCCGTCAACACCGAACAGTTGCTCTCGACACTTCGCCTGTGGCTCCACCGATGAATACTCCCAGTGATGCTACAACCCCGAGGCCTTCCAAGGGTGCGGTAAACATCCTGATGGTCGACGATCAGCCAGCCAAACTCTTGAGTTACGAGGCCATCCTTCGCGACCTGAACGAGAATCTCATCAAAGTCAGTTCGGGCCGCGAAGCCCTCGATCAACTTCTCAAGAATGACATTGCTCTCGTCCTTCTCGATGTCAGCATGCCCGATATCGACGGCTTCGAATTGGCCAACCTGATCCGCCAGCATCCTCGCTATCAGAGTACGGCGATCATCTTCATCTCGGGCGTGCACCTCACGGACCTCGATCGCATTCGTGGCTATCAGCGCGGCGCCGTGGACTACATCTCCGTTCCCGTGGTTCCAGAGCTGTTGCGCGCCAAGGTCAGCGTCTTTGCCGAGCTTTATCGCAAAACCAGGGAGCTCGAGGACGTGAACAACGAACTTCGCCTCACCGAAGAGCGTCTCCGCCACTTAACGGGCCGCCTGATGCAGATCCAGGATTCCGAGCGCCGCCGCGTCGCGCGCGACGTCCACGACGGTCTGGGCCAATATCTGGTCGGCGTCAAAATGGGCATCGACCAGTTTGCTCGCCGCCTTGCCAACGATCCCGAAGGCCGCGAAACCATGACCGAAATTTCCCGACTCTTGAATCAGGCCATCACCGAAACTCGCACCATCTCTCATCTCCTTCATCCCCCGTTGTTGGATGAAATCGGCTTGGAGTCGGCCCTCTCCGTCTACACCGATGGTTTTGCAAAACGCAGCGGCATCTCGATCACTCTGGACGTTTCGTCGAACCTTGGCCGTCTCGATAGCGACATCGAAACCGCTCTGTTTCGTGTCGTGCAGGAATGCCTGCTGAATGTGCACCGGCATTCGAACAGCGCTACCGCCAGGGTCTCTCTGCGCCGGGAAAACGAGGGAGTCACGCTCAAAGTCCGTGATGACGGTATCGGCATGTCTCACGCGCAAGAACCGGACGGAACAGGTCTCGGCGTTGGTCTCCTTGGTATTCGCGAAAGGCTTCGCCAACTCGATGGGAGCTTGCAAATTGTCTCGGGAAGTGGCAAGGGAACCGCCGTCATCGCTTCGATTCCGGCCCGCCCGAAAAAGGATGCCATCGTCTCCCGCCCGGTGGGCGTTGATACCTCCGCCCTTATCTAGAGGCCGTCAAGGCCTCTCAAAAATGCAAGCCAGTCCGGGCTTCGGTAAATGCCGGCTAGTTGGTGGGCAGAGACCTTCAGCTCCGACCTCTAGAGCGAAGAAACCGGGGCTTTAGCCTCGGATGAAACTGCTTCTCTTCTCGCTGAACCCATTTATGAAACAAGTTCCAGCCCGTTTCACTTCCTCGCCCGTACATGCTAGGGCTCACGCGAGCTGCGGGCCCACTTATACTCGCGCAGCCCCTCCCCCGACAGCGCTGAAACCAACCACCCGTTTGCGTTCCGAGCATTCCAAATGCCGAAATACACATTTGCCCCGATTGTTTGACAGTAGCGATTTAGTTAAACAAAGAGCCACCGCTTTTTAAACGCGGCAGTATGTCAAGAAATGGTGCACAGCGTTATGAATAACGGATTGCCAATCCTCATCGTGTCGTGTCGATCCGAAAACCGGAAAATGCTGACGCGCGTCTTCGAAGGCTTGCCCATCGACACCCATTCCGCCCCCACCATTGAAGCCGCCCGGATGGCTATCCGATCGCGCCAATTTTCCATCGTCTTTTGCGAGGAAAGGCTCGCCGACGGCTCTTATCGCGATCTTTTCCTCGACGTCCAGTCCACCACAGAGGTCCCTCGCTTTGTAGTGCTGCTATGCACCGGAGAATGGGAAGAATATCTCGAGGCCCTAAGCCTGGGAGTCGAAGAGGTCCTGCGTTGTCCGCTTCAACCCACCGATGTCGACTTGGCTCTGATTCACGCCATGAGAAACGGCGCGCAGAAAAGAGAAATGGCCGCCCATGCCTAGCTCGCTGAGCGCGTCATCGCGCCCTCTGCGGAGTGGTTTGATAGAAATCCGCCCGGCTTCTTCATGAGGAGGAGTGTTCGAAGATGGCTACCATACCGATGTCCGTAACTGGCGCTCTCGGCAGCTCAACAAAAGCGGAACGGACCTGTATTTATTGCTGCAGTGACGAACTTTATCGCCAGCGCCCCCGCGGCATTATCGAGCAGCACATCTTCCGCGCCTTCGACTTTGTCCCCTACTGGTGCGCCGCTTGCGACCGTCGCTTCTACCTCCGCCTGCGCCGCCCACAGCAACGTCGTTTCGAATAAGACAGGCTAACAACCGGTTTCGGCGAAACGCCCGCAGCGCTGCGGGCCTATCCTACCGATTGTCCCGAAATTGCAACCAAAATAGTCTAGAAGAAAAGGCAGCGTAGCTGATTATGGGAATGGTGGGCAGTGCAGGGCTCGAACCTGCGACCTCCTGCTTGTAAGGCAGGCGCTCTAACCAACTGAGCTAACCGCCCTTTTTCGGTTATTTTTCAGCCTACAGGAAGCACCCAGCCTCGTCAACACAGGCCTCGCTCCATATTCGGCATTCCCCTCATTTCTTGCGAATTCTTCGTGTAGCCAGTACACTCATTGTTCATTATTCATTCGAGGATCTTGTCTCTCATGCTGCTGAACCGCGACTATGTCGGCCATATGGCCTCCGAAATCGTCAGAAAGCTTCTGGAGGACAATCAGGTCGAAATTAAGGAGAAAGACCAGGATGGGCTCATCGCCCGTGTGCGTCTGCGCGTCTTGGAAGAAATCACCATCGAGGACAGGGTGAACGACGAAGTTCGCACCATCCTCACCCAATACCAGGACGAAATGCGCCGTACCGGAGTTTCCTACCAGGAGATGTTCAAGAAAGTGAAAGGCCAGATAGCCCGTGATCGTAAGCTCATCTTGCGCTAGGGAAGGGAACAGGAACCACACAGAACCATGCGATTGAGCCGCGAAAAAATCGTGCGCATCTCCCACCAGATTGTCGATTTATTGGTCCAGAGCAACGAAGTCGAATTTGTCGAGGACCGCGACACCATCCGCCAGCATATGGTCCAGACCATGACCAATATCCTCAAAGAAGAAGAAAAGATCGAAATCGAAGTCCGCAAGCGCATCACTTCCCAGAAGAAGGAAATCCTCGAAGGCAGTGAAGAATGGGACGTCCTCTTCCGCAAATACTACTCCGAAGAACTCCGCCGCCAGGGCATCGCCTCCGCGCCCGAAGAGCATCAGAAAGCCGGCCACCGCTAGCCACAAAAAAGGCGGCCCGTCGGGGCCGCCTGTCAAAAATCAACCGGCCAAGTAATCAAACTTACGGGTTAGTCGAGCTGTCGTCCGGCCGCCGCTTCAAAGTCGGGCGATCGTCGTCGCTGCTGTTTGGATCCGCCTGCCCTTGTCCCTGCTTGCTGGACTGCTCCGTCTTGGTCCGTAGTGTCGGCTTGCCCGGCCCGTTGTCCTGCACCTTGCGCGCAAACATCACGTTCCGCAGCCGCGCCTTCACCGAATCAAACTCGGATGTCGTAACAATATATTCGTCCTTCTCCGGCAAAATCCGCGCAATTTCCTTTTGCGCTGCCTCGATGCGATCGGGCGTCGGGGGGTGCGTCGAAAACATCTTCGGTACTGTCCCGGGCCGCCGCTTCTCATCCGCCTGAATCCGTTCAAAGAAAGTCACATACGAGTTGGGATCGTATCCGGCCTTGTACATATATTCGATCCCAAGGAAATCGGCCTCGCGCTCCGCGTCGCGAGAGAATTTCAGGAAGGTCAGCGGTATCGCTAGGTTCATCCCTTCGTAAATTCCGTAGCCCGCCCAGCCATACGGAACGAAAATCATCGCGGCCATCGCGCCGATCTGCATCAAGTCCGCCTTGGTCGCCTGCTTCGTCCCATGCCGCGCCGTAACGTGCGAAATCTCATGCGCCATCACGCCCGCCAGCTCCGACTCTTCCTGCGCTCGTAAAATCAATCCACTGTTTACGTAGAAAAATCCGCCCGGCAGCGCGAACGCGTTCACCTCATCTGAATCGATCACCTTGATCGTGAATGGCACCTGCGCGTCCGAATTCCTCACTAGGTTCTGTCCTACGCGGTTCACATATTCCGTGACCACTGGATCATCGATCATCTTGGAGCTGCGTTCCACCTGCTGCGCCAACTGCTTGCCCAGCGCAATCTCATGCTCCAGGGAATAGAAATTTACGCCCTTGCCGATGTTCCGGTTGCCGATGGCATCCACGTCGTCCTTCGAATTTTTCGGGTGCACCGCCTGCTGTTGCTGTACGGGCTGGTCACCAGTGGATTGGCCACTCGTGGACTGTCCCGAATTTGCCGGCTGTTGGGTATTTGACGGAGCGCTGCTCGGATCCGGCGGGCAATCTGCTGGCTTTTGGGGTGTCGGCTGCTGCGTCTGCTGGCCCTGCGTAGTCTGCGTGCTCTGCGGCTGTTGCTGTGCGCAGGGATTCTGCGGCTGCTCCCGCACCGGAGCCGGGTTATCCGACTGTGCCAAGATCAGGGAAGGCCAGGCGGCTAACCCCGTAACCAAAAGTAAGCCTATGGCATAGCGCGAAGAGTTTTGCATCATAACCGCCTCCCCCCACAGCTCGGAGTATACACCCGTTCTGCGCCTAGGACGTATCTACAACCATACGATGTGACCGCCCCAGTAAAGGTTTCCCTCCCTTGCTCGCCGCCGTGTAAACAACCTGTAAACCCACGTCCCACCCTGTAGCTCGGGCCTTCGGGCCTGAGGTTTCCCCAGCGCAGGCCAGTTTGCATCGTTTGAGCCTGCCGCTCCCGTTACCCCCGGTACACGCGGCAGTTGACACTTCTTTCCGGTGTCTCTACAGTCTTTTACACGAAATGAGCGCACGAAAGATTCAAATCGGCCAACTCTGGAAGCATCAGGAAAGCGGCGACACCTTCCTGGTGACTCGCGTCTACACTGAAGCCCTCAGCACCATCGTCGTCCTCCGCAAATCCGGCGCCGAAGACGAAAACCAGATCCGCATCAAGATCGAACGCACCCCCGAAGGCCAGAACATTCCCGGCTTCGTCCCAGCCCTCGAAGACGATTCCATCTAACGGTCCGCAGGAACGCTACTCTCCCGATAACTCTTAAGGGTTACTCTTTTGGGTGCCCCACACGCTTGCCCCGAGGGACGAAGGGCCGGTGTTGCGTGTGGGCCTGTGGGTTCTGTTCTCTCTTCTCTCTTCGGGTGCGCCATCCTCCGTTTTTTGAGGGTGGGTTTTGGGGTTCTCGTCAACCTCAAATCGACCGCGCCGCCAACTCCACCACATCCTCCACCATCATCAACTCTTTCTGCAGAAACGGCTCTCCATACTTTACCCCAATCAAATCTCCGTTTCTCCGCGCCAGCAAATCCATCTTCGCATCCAACTCATCAATCGCCAGGTAAACGCGTTGCTTCCTTTCGCTTTTTGCTGGCCGGAATTGCGACCCATACGCCAGAATCGCTTTGCGTCGCGTCTCATACTGTTTCGTAATGTCGACAATAAAACTCGGCGGCATCCCCTCGAACGAAGTCGCATACAGAATCTTGAACGGCCGGTATGGCGCGCCCTCAATCGGCAACTGCTTCAACCCCGCCAAAAAACATCCTTCGTATCCAAGTGCGGAAGCATGATAGTGATCCGGATGCCGCGCCTCCCAGTAAGGCAATATCACCGTTCGCGGCCGCCGCTCCCGAATCACCGTCGCCAGCCTCAGCTTATGCTGCCGCGCTGGCTGCACATCCGAATCCGGTACCCCCAAATTCCCCCGCCACGAAACCCTCAAAATTTTCGCCGCCAGCGCCGCCTCTTTCGCGCGCGTCTCGCGATTTCCCCGCGTCCCCATCTCACCTTCTGTCAAATCCAGAATCCCGGTCTTGTATCCCTTCTCGGCCATCTTCAGCAACGTTCCTCCACACGTCAGCTCCACGTCATCCGGATGCGCCGCAATCGCTAATACGTCCAATCTCATTTCGCTCCTCGCCACATCGCCGTGGATTGTAGCACCCAACCAGCGCTCATTCCTCGTAGGGCTTCGCCCCATGGAGTCCGTCATTCCGAACGGAGTGCTCGAAGTGAGGAATCCCTCGGTTTCTTTTGCGTTGCCGTCTCCGCAATCACGGCTCGTAAAAACCACCCTCGTGTATGCTACCTTTTCCGCATGACCGAACCGAAAGCACTCCACGGCCGCGTAGCTCTCGTCAGCGGCGCCGCAAAACGCCTCGGCCGCTCCGTCGCTCTCGGTTTGGCGCGCGAAGGTGCCAACCTCGCAATCCACTACGGCAAATCCGCCTTCGAAGCCAACAGCCTTGTCAAGGAAATCGAAACCCTCGGTCCTGAGGCTGCCGCATTCTCCACCGAACTCACCAATGTCTCCGCCATTCAAAATCTCATCGATGACGTCCTCCGCCGCTTTGGTCGCCTCGACATTCTCGTCAATTGCGCCGCCAATTTCCTCGAAACAAAGTTTGGCGAAACTACTGAAAAAACCTGGGACGCCTCCATCGACACCAATCTCAAAGCCCCCTTCTTCTGCGCTCAAGCCGCCGCACCCCATCTCGCCAAGTCCGGCCGCGGAGTCATTATCAATTTCGCCGACATCGGCGGCCTCCTCGGTTGGCGCGAATATCTCCCCCACTCTCTCTCCAAAGCGGGCATCATCTTAATGACTCGCATTCTCGCCAAGGAACTCGCTCCCGCCGTCCGCGTAAACGCCATCGCCCCCGGCACAATCACTATGCCCGGCGATCCTTCCGAGTGGCAGTCCGACTACATTCGCCGCGCTCCGCTCCATCGCACCGGTCGCCCCGATGAAATCGTCGACGCCGTGCTCTACCTCATCCACGCCGAATTCGTCACTGGCCAAACCCTGGTCCTCGACGGCGGCCGCACGCTGTAGACCCTAAGCAGCACATCCGAAATTCCACTGAATCGCATCACGAAAATGTTTTCGTCCCGTTATGCGCTCCGCCTCGCCTGGGTGTATTCTTTTAAATTGGCGTGCCCAACTCGACTGCCGCCGAAAAGTTCCCGGCGCGCACACAGGAAGGAACAGGCAACCGCTTCTATGGATCAGGAAACATTTGCTCCGCGTCACGTCGAGGACGTCGAAATCCAGGAATGGCTCGAGTCTCTGGATTCCGTCTTGCTCTCCAGCGGCACCGACGTCGCGCGTGAAATTCTGGAGCGCCTCCGCGCCCACGCCACCGTCAGCGGCATCGATCTTCCTTTCACCGCCAACACCCCTTACGCCAACACCATTCCGCCGCGCCTCCAGCCTCTTTTTCCCGGCGATCAGGAACTCGAGCGCCGCATCAAGTCCCTCATTCGCTGGAACGCCCTGGCCATGGTCGTCCGCGCCAATCGCGTCGAGCACAACATCGGCGGCCACATATCCACCTACGCCTCCGCAGCCACACTCTACGAAGTCGGCTTCAACCACTTCTTCCGTGCCCGGGCTGAGAATTTCGAAGGCGACACCGTCTATTTCCAGGGCCACGCCGCGCCCGGCATCTACGCCCGCGCTTTCCTCGAGGGCCGTCTCAGCGTCGAGCAGCTCGAGAATTTTCGCCGCGAACTCAAACCTGGCGGCGGCCTCTCCTCGTATCCTCATCCTTGGCTCATGCCGGACTTCTGGGAATATCCCACCGTCTCGATGGGCCTGAGCCCTCTGATGGCCATCTATCAGGCGCGCTTCAATCGCTATCTCGAAAATCGTGGCCTCAAGCCTGCGACCGACGCCAAAGTCTGGGCTTTCCTCGGTGATGGCGAGACCGACGAGCCCGAATCGCTCGGCGCCATCACCCTCGCCTCCCGCGAAAAACTGGACAACCTCATCTTCGTCATCAACTGCAACCTTCAGCGCCTTGATGGTCCTGTCCGCGGCAATGGCCAGATCATTCAGGAACTCGAATCCGCTTTCCGCGGCGCGCGCTGGAACGTCATCAAAGTATTATGGGGTTGTGAGTGGGATCCCATCCTCGAGCGAGACACCGAAGGCCTCCTCGTCAAGCGCATGGGCGAAATCGTCGACGGCGAATACCAGAAACTCGTCGTCTCCTCCGGCGATTATATTCGTCAATTTTTCTTCGGCAGCGATCCGCGCCTTCTCAAGCTCGTCGAACCCCTCTCCGACGATACCCTACGCCGTCTCCGTCTCGGAGGACACGACCCGCGCAAAGTCTACGCCGCCTATAAAGCCGCCGTCGAACACAAAGGCGGTCCCACCGTCGTTCTCGCGCGCACCATTAAAGGTTACGGCCTCGGCGAAGCTGGCGAAGGCAAAAACGTCACCCATCAGCAGAAAAAACTCAACGAAGACGAACTCCGCGAATTTCGCTCGCGCTTCGGCATTCCTCTCAGCGATGAAAGCCTCCGTCAGGTCCCGTTCTATCGTCCTTCCGAAGACAGCGAAGAAGTCCGCTATCTCCGCGCACGCCGGGAAGCCCTTGGCGGCTACGTCCCGCAGCGCAAAGTTCGCTCCAAGCCGATTACGGGCAATCACGACGAACTCTTCCAGGAATTTCATGAAGGCAGCGAAGGCCGCGAAGTTTCCACCACCATGGCCTTCGTCGCCATGCTTCGCAAAATGCTCAAGGACCCCGAAATGGGCAAGCTCATCGTTCCCATCGTTCCCGATGAAGCCCGCACCTTCGGTATGGAATCTCTTTTCCGCACCGTCGGCATCTATTCCAGCGTCGGCCAAAAATACGAACCCGTCGACGTCAACACCCTCCTCTACTACAAGGAAGCCCAGAACGGCCAGATTCTCGAAGAGGGAATCACCGAAGCCGGCTCAATGGCTTCATTTATCGCCGCAGGCTCCGCCTACGCGAGCCACGGCATCGACACCATTCCGTTCTTCATCTACTACTCCATGTTCGGCTTCCAGCGCATCGCGGACTTCATCTGGGCCGCCGCGGACATGCGCACACGTGGCTTCCTTCTCGGCGGTACCTCCGGCCGCACCACTCTTTCCGGCGAAGGCCTCCAGCACCAGGACGGCAACAGTCACGTCCTCGCACTTCCGGTTCCCAATCTCCTCGCCTACGATCCGGCTTACGCCTACGAAATTTCCGTCATCATCCAGGAGGGCATTCGCCGCATGTACAAAGAGGGCGAAAGCATCTTCTATTACATCACCGTGATGAATGAACCGTATGCTATGCCCCCAATGCCCAAGGGTGTCGAACAGGGCATTCTGAAGGGAATGTACAAACTCCACTCCGCAACCAACAAGACATCCAAGCTCCGCGCGCAAATCCTCGGCAGCGGCGCCATTCTGAACGAAGCCCTCCAGGCCCAGAAGATCCTCGAAAAGAATTACGGTGTGGCTGCCGACGTCTGGAGCGTCACTAGCTACAAGTGCCTTTACACCGACGCCATCGAAACCGAACGCTGGAACCGTCTCCATCCTGACGAAACTCCGCGCGTCGCCTACGTCGCCCAGTGTCTGAAGGAGGAACAAGGCGTCTTCGTCGCCGCCTCGGACTATCTGAAAGTTCTGCCCGCGATGATTTCCAAGTGGGTGCCGCGTCGCATTGCCACGCTCGGTACGGACGGCTTCGGCCGCAGCGAAGGCCGCGAATCCCTCCGCGACTTTTTCGAAGTCGACGCCCGTTTCATCACTGTTGCCACTCTCCACGAATTAGCTCAGGAAGGCGCCGTCGGCGAAGCTACCGTCCAAAACGCCATCAAAGACCTCAGCATCAACCCCAACAAACCCAACCCCCTAACCTCCTAGTAGCATAGGCTTCAGCGCTGCGCTTCGGGAATCGATTGTCATCCCGAGCGGAGTCCGCAAAAGCGGAACCCACTTTCCCATTCACCCAACCAACGCCTTGTCATCCTGAGGAGCGCGTCTTCTGCGCGACGAACGATCTCGTCGTAAACAGATCCACCCAAACCAATCCGGTGCACTCACCCATCCTCCAAAACTTCCTCGGCCTTAATCTTTCCCGTCGCCAGATGCGCTATCAACTCCCGGTTCGCCGCCAAAAAATCATACTGCCCCAACTCCTTCGGCAGCACCCAGGCCACCTGCTCGAAACAACGCGGCGCCACATCACCATCCGAAATCTTCACCGCAAAAAAATGAACCTCCAATTCCTCCGGATCATTCGCATACTGATGGCGCACCTGCGCAATCTGCCGGCTCTTCACCACCGCCACTCCCAACTCTTCCTCCAACTCCCGCTTCAACGCCGCCTGCAACTCTTCTCCTTCTCGCACCTTCCCGCCTGGAAACTCCCACTTCAACGCAGACGTATCTCCCCTCCGCCGCTGCCCGATCAGCAGCCGCCGGTCCTCGCGCTCAATCACTGCCGCAACCACGCGCCGCATTCTTCCTCCATGAACTCGAAGCGTGCTGAGTATAATGCAACTTACTTTCAAGGAGGCACCCATGCGATGGACTTGTCTGACAACAATAGTTTTTCTCGCCTATTCTGCGTTCGCGCAGAACGAACCCGCCGTCGTCTTCAAAGCCTCCATGGACAACGTCAAAGCCACCTTCGGCCCCGCCGAACCCGTCGCCCACATCAAACCCGGCGGCCTCCTCGACGCAAATTCTCTCGACTGCTTCGGCAACGCCCTCCAGAAACCCGGCGACCCTTTCTCCAACATCAAAATCGACAATCCGCTAACCGGCCCCTTCTTCATCGATGGCGCCGAGCCGGGCGACACGCTCGTCGTCCACATCCTCGACCTCCAGGTCGACAGCAAACAGGGCGTCGGCACCTTCGGCCCCGGCTTCGGCGCCGCCAACTCGACGCACTACACGCCGATGCTCGAAAAAGAACAGCTCCCGTCGCTCGCCTGGTACTACCCGATCGACAACGAACGAAAAATGATTACCTTCCAGGCCCTGGACTCCAACTTCAAAGTCGAATTTCCCATGCATCCCTTTCTCGGCTGCATCGGCGTAGCCCCGGCCCACGGCGAAGTCCGCAGTTCCATCGTCCCCGCAGAATTCGGCGGCAACATGGACGCGCCCGAAGTCTCTCCCGGCAACACTCTGTATCTTCCCGTCAACGTCAGCGGCGCGCTCTTCTATTTTGGCGACGGCCACGCCGCCATGGGTGACGGTGAAGTCGCCGGAAGCGCCGTCGAAGTTCCCATGAAAGTAAAATTCCGCTTCGATTTAATAAAAGGGAAAAGCACCGACTGGCCGCGCCTCGAAAACGATCGCGAACTCATGACCACCGGCATCTACCGTCCGGTCGACGACGCCGTCCGCATTGCCGTCACCGAACTCGTCCAATGGATCCACCGCGACTACGGCCTCTCCGAACTCGACGCGTACGAGCTCCTTTCTAAAGTTGGCAAGCTGCACCTCACCGAAATGGTCGACCCCAACTACGTCGTTATCGCCTCCATCGACAAAAAATACCTCCCACCAAAAAAATAAGGCCATCCTTCCGGCGCACTGTGGCGCTGTAGCGCCGGGCCTTCGGGTCGGCATTTTGCACATCCATCAGGCGATTGCCTCCCATGCGATACTCAATCATGTTCTCCGAAGCGCTCCTCGATCACTTCCAGCACCCGCGCAACGTCGGAGAACTCCCCAACGCAAACGTAAAAGTACAATCCACGAACCCCGTCTGCGGAGACATTCTTCAACTCGCGGCCATCATTGAAAATAACATCATCCGTGAAGTGCGTTTCCTCTGTCGCGGCTGCACCGCCTCCATCGCCTGCGCGTCGCTCTTAACGGAATCCATCCAGGGCAGGGAACTCGCGACACTTCCACCGATCTCCTCCGAATCTCTCGCCGCCTCCCTCGGTGGCCTTCCTCCCGCTTCGTTCCACGCCGCCCAACTCGCCCACGACGCTCTGCAATCCCTCCTGCGCGCCACCTTCAAATAACGATCAACGCCCAACGTCCATTCCGAGTCTTCGGAGCGAGGACCGCCTGCCCATCGCGCGCTTTTTGCGCGATAAATCCCGCATCCTCTTCTCGGATACTCACTCCTACAGCACCGGGGTCGGAGCTTTTAGCTCCGACAGAAAGCTCTGCCGTAAAGTTGGGCTCTAGCCCCTGAGGAAATGATTTTCTGCGAGAAAAAACGAACAGTCTTTCTTACAGGGCCCCCGAGGCCCTCTCAAACGTCCCCGGGTCATTCAAATTCAACACGCACCCCTCTTCATCCGTAATATATTCGCTAACTTGCTCTCTGTGCGCCCACACCACGCTTCGCGCTCCCTGCTTCTCCGGCGCTTTTTCCAGTTCCTCATACACCGCCGCCGAAAAAATCACCGGATGCCCGCGGCGTCCCTGATACACCGGCACCACCACCGGGGCACCCGTACTGTAAAACTGTTCAATCAATCCACTCACCAGCGTCTCACTGATTAAAGGGTGGTCAACGAGGCATAGCAAGATTCCGTCCGTCCCCGCGGGCAGGCTTAGAAGCGCCGCCTGGATCGAACTCAATTGTCCCTGTTCCCAATCCTCGTTGATCACCACTTCATCCGCGTTCAGATGGATTGCCTTCGCAATCGGTTCCGCATGCGCACCTAACACCACGCGCCGCACCCCGATCTTCGGATGCTTCGTCAAATCTAATAGGTGTTCGAGGAACGGTCGGCCATGAAAGGGAAGGAGCGCTTTTGGAGAGCCCATCCGCCGAGAGGCTCCGCCCGAAAGGATCACGGCGGCCAGCATGAAGCCTTCTTTCTTATTTTTCGACGACGCTGTCCGTTTCCAGCTTCAACTTCTTGTGTGCTGCTGGGTCCGCATTTCGGCGGACAGCCACGAGTTCCGCCACGATACTGACCGCAATCTCCTCCGGAGAGAGCGCGCCAATATCGAGCCCCATGGGCGCGAATACTCGTTCAAACTCTTCTATACCGTAGCCTTCTTTTTCCAGCGCTTTGTATACACTGATTACCTTACGGCGGCTTCCGATCATTCCGATGTACCGCGCTTGCGTCCGCACCGCCCACGCCAGCACGCGCATATCCTCTTTATGTCCGCGCGTGACAATCACCAGGTAGCTCGAAGCATTCGGTCGCAACTTTTTGAAACCGTCGTCGAATGACGTGTAAATCTCCTGCGCCATTGGAAACCGTTCGGCATTCGCAAACGCTTCGCGGTCGTCCACCACGCCCACGCCAAATCCCGCCGCGTGCGCCGCTTTGGCCACCGCCGTCGAAACGTGCCCGCCACCAAACAAAAACACCACCGGCTGCGGCAAAATCGGTTCCACAAACACCTCGACCGTTCCGCCACAAATCAATCCGTTGTCGTAGTTCGCCTCATTGTTTAAGTGAAACGTCAGCTTCCGCGGCGCTTCCTTCTGCATCACTTCCTTCGCCGCGGCCCAAACATCAGCCTCCACGCACCCGCCGCCGATGGTCCCCGAAATCGACCCATCCTCTCTCACCAGCATCCGTGAGCTCTCAAAGCTCGGTATCGACCCGGTCGTATGCACAATCGTAGCCAACGCCCCGCGTTGACCCGCTCGCCGCATCCGCACAATCTCCTCGAACACGTCCATGCCCTTCAGCCTACGGCCCGCCACGCGCCCTGTCAATTCCACCAGTTTCCTAACGCAACGCCTCGGAGTAGGACCGCCTTCTGAGGCGGGCGGCTCCTCTGTCTTGACCCATGCGTGTTGAGTCCTAGTGCCGGGTCTTCAGACCTGTGCTTTTCCCTCGTGCATCCTTGCACTTTCCACTCTTTCATTTCTTCTCTTCCTCCTCCCCTCGAATATCGTGATACGATATATTCACCCGAGGCCTTCATGAAAGCCATCCTCTTCCACCACCACGGCGAACCCAGCGTCCTCCACTACACCGACGTCAACGAACCTCACCTCGGCACCACCGACGTCCTCGTCCGCGTCCATGCTTGCGGCTTGAACCACCTCGACCTCTGGGTCCGCCGCGGACTCCCCGGCATTCTCATTCCCCTCCCGCACATCCCCGGCAGCGATATCGCCGGCGAAGTCGCCAAAATCGGCTCCGAAGTACACACTGTCCGCGTCGGCCAGAAAGTCGTCCTCGCTCCCGGTGTCACCTGCGGCAAATGTCCCGCCTGCCTCTCCGGCAACGACAACCTCTGCCGCGATTACACCAACCTTGGTTACATGATCGACGGCGGCTGCGCCGAATACGTCCGTTGCCCGGAAGTGAACTGCCTCCCGTATCCCGAAAATCTGGATTGGGCGCACGCCGCTGCCATCCCGCTTGTCTTCCAAACCGCCTGGCACATGCTCGTCCACCGTGCGCAACTCCAACCTGGCGAAAGCGTGCTCGTTCTGGCCGCAGGCAGTGGCGTCGGCGGCGCCGCCATCCAGATCGCTAAATTCTTCGGTGCCCACGTCATCGCCACCGCGGGCAACGACGAAAAGCTCGTGAAAGCCAAAGAGATCGGCGCCGACGAAGTCATCCATCACGGCATCATGCCCATCGCCAAGGAAGTCCGCCGCCTCACCCACAATCGCGGCGTCGACGTGGTTTTCGAACACGTCGGCACCGCCACCTGGGACGACAGCGTGAAAAGTCTCGCGAACGCCGGCCGCCTCGTCACCTGTGGAGCCACCACCGGCTACGACGCCAAACTCGATCTCCGCTTCCTCTTCACCCGCCAGCTTTCGATCATGGGATCCTACATGGGCACCAAAACCGAATTACGCACCGTGTTGAAGCTCGTCGCCCAAGGCCGCCTCAAACCCATCGTCGACAAAGTCTGGCCCCTCCACGACGCCATCGCCGCCCACAACTACCTCGAAAAAGGCAAACAATTCGGCAAAGTCGTTCTCACTGTCTCCTAGCGCGCCCGGATCTGACTCTGCCGCGGCAGCGCTGGCTTTCATGCCGGCGCCAGACCGAACAATGCCAGCGTTGTCCTCTCGAACTGTCTTCGTAGGGGCGCAGCAGTGCTGCGCCCGAGGTCCGCACGATCGCCAGTTCTAGAGTCCCTCGCCACGTCTTTCCCTTCTTCAACCCATTTGTCTCCCGCGTCCCACTATGCGAAAATGAACGCGAGGACGACATGGAAACCACCCTCGGCAAAAGCATCACTCTCACCAAGCCCGACGATTTCGGCAAGCTCCTCCAGGACGAAGGCATCATCTTCACGCAACTCGACAAAGCCGTAAACTGGGCCCGCAAGAGCTCCATTTGGCCGCTCGGCTTCGGCCTCGCCTGCTGCGCCATTGAAATGATGTCCATGGCCGCCTCGCGCTTCGACGTCGCCCGCTTCGGCGCCGAAGTTTTCCGTCCTTCTCCACGCCAAGCCGATCTCATGATCGTCGCCGGTCGCCTCTCCCAAAAAATGGCCCCGGTCATTCGCCAGCTTTACGATCAAATGCCCGAGCCCAAATGGGTCATCTCCATGGGAGCCTGTGCCACCTCCGGCGGCGTCTTCAACAACTACGCCATCGTGCAAGGCTGCAATCAGGTAATTCCCGTCGACGTCTATGTCCCGGGCTGCCCTCCACGGCCCGAAGCCGTCCTCTATTCCATCCTCCAGCTCCAGAAAAAAATCGAATCCGAAAAAGGCTCCTTCAAGCGCGCCCTAAACCTCGCCTAACCTGGAGTGCGGGAGTCTAGCTCCCGCTTTCTACCGGCCTAATCGTACCTACCAACGATCAGCGGCAGCCCTGCTGCAGCCGTTGCCATTCGCGTAGCGCCATCCTCATGTGCGCCGTACCTTCTTGCCCTGAGCTTCGAAGGGCTGGCCGGCATTCTTGGCGCCCCAATTAAGAATTGTCATCCTGTGCGCGAAGCGAAGGACCTCAACCACTGCGTCTTGTCTCCCATCTCCCGGTTTTCCGCTTCTTCCTCGCGCCGCAAAAATCCTTTTCACTCGACTTTTGACCTGCTAAGGTAAATCTCCCATGCAATCTCCTGAGGCCGTCACCGCTCGCGACTTGCTCCGCCATTCCCTCGCCGTCATCGCCTACCGCTGCGACAAAATCCTGCGCGACGCCCCACAAAGCTACGTCGATTTCCGGGCCGGTCACGATTCCCGCACGCCCGTCCAAATCCTCGCGCACATCGGCGATTTATTCGCGTGGGCGCTTTCCATTGCCAAAGGTCGACCCGGGTTCCACCCTTCCGACCCGCTCCCGTGGCCCGACGAAGTCCAACGTTTCTTCGATTCGCTCAAATCGTTCGACGACTATCTCGCCAGCTCCGCGCAACTCCACGCCCCGCCACAAAAGCTGTTACAAGGTCCCATCGCCGATGCCTTGCAACACGTCGGCCAACTCGCCCTGCTTCGTCGCCTCTCCGGCACACCAGTCCGCGGTGAAGATTTCTACAGCGCCGATATCGCCACCGGCCGCGTCGGCAGAGACCAGTCCCCACCGAAATTCGAATTCGATTGAAGAAACGAATTCGTCATTCCGAACGCAGTCCGCGCAGGCAGGAATCCCTCTTCTTTCTTATTGTGCGGCCAGCAAAATTCGCCGCTGGGTGCCCCACACGACGGTGTTGCGTGTGCGTCTTGGGTTTGTAACATAGGCTTCAGCCTGTGCTCTTGAGTTTGTGTTAACCGGTCTTCAAGACGCCTGTTTTCTTCTGTTCTAGTCTTCCAATCTGATACTCTTTCACTGTTTGCCCGTCTTCCGTCCTCACACCTTCGTCACCGGCGTAAGTTGTATCGAATAAATCGCCCACTCCGACGCAGGCAATCCGTCCCGCCCCAAGGTGACCATCATCCAACACAAACCCATCGGCGCTTTCTCCGGAAAGGGAACGTCCTCCCACAATAGCGATGCCACGTACATCCCTTCGCAAGGCCGCATCGTGCCTTCGATCCTGTATTTCGCGTTCCGCGCGGCGAACGGCGCAAACAACTCTCCCAGCCGCGAAAACAGTTCTTCCTCTCCGGCCCAGCACCTCCCGCGTTCATCGATATACCGTGCATTCACGGCAAAAAACTGCTGCGACTCTTCCTTCAAGCCGGCGCGCATCGCTTCGAGAAAACTTGACAGAATCGACGTTCCTTGCGCCGCGGCGTGGGACGCGCCGGTCGTACGCGCTGTCGCCAGGCTCAACGCCGCTTCGCTGGCCAGGAATTCTCGAAATCCGGAAGAAGTCACCTCGTATCCCGCGAGTATGGTCGCCGCCATACTCTTTTCCAACCGGAGTAATCCCAGGATGATGTGCTCAGTCCCCACATGCTTATGCGCCAACCGTTCGGCTTCCTCATGCGCGAAGTTCAACGCCTGTTTGCTCTCAGCCGAAAGCGGCACCTCGATATGCGTCGGTATCCATTCGCCCCGGGTTATCTTGCTTTCGATTACTTTGCGGATGGATTCGGCCACGCCCGGGCGCAATCGCTGGCGCAGCGCCCGATCCTCCCGCAACAGCCCGAGCAGGAGATGCTCCGTCTCAATACTGCGGCTGCCATACTGGCTCGCCTCATAGCGAGCAAAGAAAATCACCCGCCGAGCCTTCTCGGTGTATCGCTCGAACATGGGACACTCCTGTTCACACGAGCTTTCCTTCGGGCCACTCGGTTGGGATACAACACTTGCTTGTCTGCGGAATCTTTATTCTACGCCGTACCGGCATCTTCAATCAATTAGCGCTGCAACTACCGAAGCAATCCCGCACGCCTCCGCGGACTCTCGCGTTCTTCGCCTCTGTTCGGTTTTGTAGCGGCCGCCTTCTGAAGCGGACGCTTTCGTTTCGTTAACGCGATATCGGCGCTTCGACCACCATCGCGCTGCCCTCAGGAATCGCCAACTTCGTTCCTACCGCGGATTTTTCCCTCCGCACATACCCCATCCCGATCCACGCATTCAGCGCTGGCGAAAACCCGCTTCGCGTCACATACCCAACTTCCTTCTCGTCCGCCAACAACGCCGTGTTTGCCGCCGGTCCCCTGGCCGCATCGAATTTCAAGCTCACCCGCACGCGATTCACCTGCCCTCGCGACCGCACTCGCTCCACAATTTCTTGCCCCGTGTAGCAGCCTTTTGTGTAGGAAATATGCGAGTCCTGCAATCCGGCCTCATGCGGAATCTGTTTCTCGCCAAAATCGTATCCAAACCACGGCGTGCCCGACTCCAACCGCACCGCATTCAACGCCCGGTATCCCACCGGCCCTCCACCTTCTCGTCGCACGGCTTCATCCAAAATCTTCCAAAGCTCCGCTGCCTTTTCACGCGCCACCAAAAATTCCGCGCTTGCAACTCCACCCGGCGATCTCTTGCTGACCCGGCAAGCAGTATCCCCGATCTTCGTCTCGCGCGATTCCAACTCCTCCATCCTCCCAACTTCCTCTCCGCTCACCGCCGCGGCAACCGCCGCGGCCTTAGGCCCTTCGACTGCCAGCGTCGCAAACTCCTCCGTGCGATCCGTCAACGTCACATCGTCCATGATGATGTACTTATCCAGCGCGGGAATCAGGCGCTCGCGAATCATCGCGTAAGAAACGCAAAACAGCCTCTCTCGAAATGCGTAGGTTTCGATCTCCGCCTGGATGTGCCCCTGCGGGCTCAAAAACACCGAAACCGTTCCCCGATTCTCCTTCAGCGCTTTGATATCGTTGGTCAGAATGGCATTCAGGTACCGCACCCGGTCCGGCCCCGTAAACTCCACATACGCTCGATAATTCTTGTCCAGCAACCCAACGCTCTTGCGAAGCAACCAGTATTCTGCTGACCAGTCGCCAAAATTGTCGGGCAGTTCGCACCCGAACCACACCCCGAGCTCCGCCCCGTTGTGCCGGTGGAATTCGCTGAACGATGTCATTGAGGTCCCTGCAGGCAAATCCACGTTCTCTTGGTCCTTTGGAGGCATGCAATCCAGTGTAACAAACCGCCGTTTCTAGGGTTCTTCCTGGAAGGATGCGCCAACCCGCCAATGATATACTTTTCCAAATGATCGAAAGCAGCCCAGCGCACCGCATGCCCGATGCGGCCAACCCGGAAATGATCTACCTCAAGATCCCGGTTGGCATGCTCCAGTGCAACTGTTCCATCATCGGCGATCCTCGTACGCTCGAGTGCATTGTCGTGGACCCCGGCGACGAAGTTGAACGCATTCTCAGTCTGCTCGGGCGATACAAGCTCACTGTGAAAGCTATTGTGAGCACCCACGCGCACATCGATCATGTTGGCGGTCTCGCTAAACTCTATCAATACACCGGCGCGCCCGTCATGATGCACACGGATGATCTACCTCTCTACCGCGGAATGGAAGTCCAGGCAGCGTTCCTCGGCATGCGTGCGCCGGAACTGGTCGAAATCCACCAACTCCTCAAGGAAGGCGACGCGCTGCAATGGGGCCACTTCCTCGCTAATGTAATTCACACCCCCGGCCACACTCCCGGCAGTGTTTCTCTCTATCTCCCGACCGAAGGTGAAAACGCCACGCTCACCCAACCCCAACTTTTTTCCGGCGACACCCTGTTCGCCGGAAGCATCGGCCGCACCGACCTCTGGGGCGGCTCGTTCGACGAAATCCTGTCCTCCCTCAAAGACAAACTCATGCAACTCCCCGACTCCACCATCGTCCATCCCGGCCACGGCGCCAGCACCACCATCGGCCACGAACGCGACACCAACCCCTTCCTGAAGTAACCGCCCGCAGCGCCGGCATATTGCCGGCTTCCTCTTCAAGTAGCGCTGGCTTTCATGCCGGCGCCTCCCCAACCCGGGCCCACCTTGGTCTGCCCGCCGCAAACCGGTCACGCCTCTTCATATAAACGGTGTCATCCTGAGGAGCGCTTTTTGCGACGAAGGATCGCAGCTTCAGCGCTACGACAAACCTCGCCTCGCAGTTGTGACATCCATCTCCTCCACGAAACTCTTTCCTTCCCATGCCGCCTGCGTTACCTTGATTCCTTCATGGGCAACGAACTCGCTTGCACTCTCCGGCACGCCGGAAAATCCTTCTCCGGTACAGCCCTCCTCGAATCCTCCGAAATCCTCTTCCGCGGTGACACTCGCCTCAAAATTCCACTCAACTCCATCACCAACATTCACGCCACTGGTGGCGACCTCAAGGTCCACACCAAGAACGGCCTCGCAATTTTCGAACTTGGCCCCAATGCGGCCACGCAATGGCACCAAAAAATCACCAACCCCAAATCCGTCCTGGACAAGCTCGGAGTGAAACCTGGCCACTCTGTGTCGCTGATCGGCTCCTTTCGTCCCGATTTCCTGGCCGACCTCAAAACACACGGAGCCCTACTCACCAAAAACAAAATCGCCAAAGGTTCTCCCTGGATTTTTTTCGCCGTTAGCGAAAAAGCAGATCTGCGTCGCGTCCCACCCGTAGCGAAACAAATCGAGCGCGCCACGGCTCTCTGGATCGTCTACCCGAAAGGCCAAAAATCCATCACCGAATCCGACGTCCGCTCCGTCGGTCTCAAGGCAGGCCTCGTCGACGTGAAGGTCGTCAGCTTCAGCCCCACGCACACCGCCCTCAAATTTGTCCTTCCGAAATCGCGCCGCTAACCGGCCCCGTGCGCGCCCTGCCGCGCCTTCCGCATCTCTTCCATCACTGACTGGATCAACTCCTTCGCATTCGTCAACTCCCGCGAGATCATCCGCAAATCCATCGCCGGGACGGCCGCATTCCTCTGGCTGGTGCAGTAAACACCATGCTGTCCCGTCAGCACCAGCGCGTTCGTAATCCTGTCGAGCGACACCGCCAGCCTTCCGCGCTCCTTCCCGAACATCTGCTCGTAATGCTCCAATTCTTCACGGTGTTCCTCAAAAGCAGACATTCGCCTTCCTCCAGCTCCCCTGCGTACTACAGTCTCTTGCCGGTTGCACTTCGGGCACAGCCTTCCGGCGCCAAACTTTACGCTAACCTATCGCCCCTCCATAATCCACCTTAGCTTCAGCCGGAAAGCGGTTGTGATCATGAGTTTTCCAGAGACGTTGGTAAGCGAGTATGTCCCGTTTGGGACTAGGCCCGAAGGGAATGGGGAGCACCGAACCATGCGACGCTCAGATTTAGTCCAGTACAAGGAAAAAGAGAACGGCCGCATTGCGCGTACGTCTCAGATCGTCTTTGGAGAGCGCCAGCACCTGCTCCGGGTCCTGGATTCGCTCGAAGGCACCAGTCTCCCGATCGCCCGCATGCAGCAGGAACGCCGCATGCTCGAAGAACTGATCCACGCCCGGACTCGCGAACTGAATCACATCAACACCGCGTGGGACGAAAAAATCGGCCTGGTTCTCAGCGCCGAAGCCAAGCCCGAAATGCTCGACAAACTTTCCAAGCAAGCGCCCAAGGAAGATTTCTATCTGCTTCGCCTCATCAGCGAACACCCTCGCGCTAACGCCAAGACTTTGAACCGCCTCGCGCACCACCCCTATGGCGCCATCCGAGAAAACGTCGCCCGCCATCCCAACGCCGACGCCACCACCCTAACCTTCCTCAGCCGCGACAAAACCCAACCCCTCTGGTACCTCGTTGCCTTCAACCCCAACACCCCCACGCCTCTGCAGCGCAAGCTTCGCGACCGCCTCAAGCGCCTCGGCGAACTCCAACCCTCGCGCTAACTCTTCATACCTGCGTAGCGCCGGCATCCTACCGGCCTCTTTGCTTTCGTGCTCCGACCCTCCTCGTAGGGGCGCAGCCGTGCGGCGCCCCATGTCGGCACAATCCCTGCGTCTGGCAACTCTTACCTTTTTTTCTTCCCGGTGCGCCCTCCGTGCTCCTACCTCTGTGCCTTCGGTGTTACCGCCCTTCTTCTCTCCTCTTTCCCTACATCCCCAACTGCCAAAACAAAAAACTCAACGTATCCGTATTCTCATCAATCTCTTTGTTGACCGGCCTTCCCCCTGAATGCCCGGACTTCGTGTCGTACAACAACAAAATCGGCCGCTCCGACGCCGTCGCCGCCTGCAGCCTCGCCGCCATCTTCCTCGCATGCAGCGGCGCCACCCGCGTGTCTCCATCCCCGGTTATAAATAACACCGCCGGATACTTCACTCCCGCCTTCACGTGGTGATACGGCGAATACGCGTACAAATACGGAAACTGCCCCTCATTCTCCGCGCTCCCATACTCCGCCACCCAATACGCCCCCTCTAAAAACTTCTGAAATCTCAACATGTCTTCGAGCGGATACCCGCATACCACCGCCTGGTACAACTCCGGCTTTTGCGTCACCGCCGCACCCACCAGCAATCCCCCGTTGCTCGCTCCCTCAATCGCCAGTTTCTCTGGCCTCGTGTATTTCTCCGCGATCAGGAATTGCGCTGCCGCTATGAAATCGTCGAATACGTTCTGCTTCTTCTCCAGCATTCCTGTGCGGTGCCACTCTTCCCCAAACTCTCCGCCGCCACGCAGATTCGGTATCGCCAAAATTCCGCCGTGTTCCACCCACACAATCGCCGGCTCCTCAAAATCAGGCGTAACATTCACGTCGAAGCCCCCATATGCGTTGAGCAGCACGGGTGCCTCCGCACTTCTCTTCCCGGCCTTCTTCGAAAACAAAAACATCGGAATCTTCGTCCCATCCTTCGACTTATACCAGATCTGCTCCACCTCGAAATCGCCCGGATTCAGCGGCACATTGCTCTTCGCCCACACCGAAGACTCTTTGGTCTTCACGTCATACGAGAAAATCGTCGGCGCATAGTTGAAGCTCGTATACGCGTAGTGAATCTCCGGCGAGCCCCAGCGGCCTCCTACCTGCACGGTTCCCAATCCCGGAAGTGGGACCGTATATGAATCGCTTCCGCCTTCCCATTCGTACACCTTCAATTCCGTCGCTGCGTTTCTCAGATAGGTCGCCACCAGCTTTCCACCCGCCGGCGTCACGACATCCAGTTTGATATCTGCCTCCGGCACCACTTCCTTCCAATTCTCCCGCCCTGGCTTTTCCGGATCGACCGCATACACATGCCACTGCGGTGCCTTCCAATTCGTTTGCAACAGCAGCGTGTTTCCGGCCCACGCCGTCCAGAACACCGCGTTCAAATCATTCACCACCGGCACGATCGGCCCATGGTTCTTCAAGTCCTGCAGGTAAACCTCGGTCTTCTCCGAACCCGTGCCTAAAATCACCAGGTAATAAACCTGCGATCCGTCCTCCGAAAGCTCCAGCGCCAACTCCTTCTCCTTATCCAGCTTTTCGCCAAACAACATCTTGTCCTTTGCTGGGTCGGTTCCCATCGCGTGGTAGTACGCCCGCGGCCCTTCCGGCGTCGCCTTCGCATAATAAATTCCCGAATGATCGCTCGTCGGCTCCACCGACCCGTAATCCGCCGACGGCAGCACATCCACCAAATCCTGGTGCGCCTCGACGTCCAGCACGTGTACGGTCACCTCGTCCTGCCCGCCTTCGCGCCTTCCGTAGTACAGGAATTTCCCGTCCTTGCTGACCTTCTCGACCACTGCGCTCGCCGAATGGTCCGCCGACCACGGCAACGGATCGACCAGAACTTCGTCCGCTCCCTTTGCTCCCCGCCGCATGCAGATTTGCGCCAGTTCCTGACCGGCCAGCCTCCGCGTGAAGAAATATCGTCCCCCGCGCTCTTCTGGCAGGCCGTACGCATCGATGTGATACAGCTCCGACAGCCGTTTGGAAATCGCATTTCGTCCCGGCAATTTCCCCACCGCCGCTTCCGTGCATTTGTCCTGCGCCTCGATCCACGCCCGTGTCTCCTTGCTGTCTTGGTCTTCCAGCCAGCGGTACGGATCGACCACCGTCGTCTTTCCATACTTGTCCTCGACATTGTCCACGCGTGTCTTCGGCGGGCACACGCCGCCGCTCTGCGCCCAAATCGGCGAAACAAAGCCACCAAGCGCCGCAAACACGCACAGCATTCCACCTTTTCTTCCCATCCTCGATCTCATCAAGCCTCTCCTGGAATCCTGCGAAACAACGCCTTCTTTAGGAGGTGGGGCTTCCCGCCCCCACGTACCTTGTCCTACAGGCATTTCCCGTAAATTTCTCGCGCATTTCGCGGGGAGTGAATTTTCTTAACAGCAGACGGCCTAATCGGGCGCTAGAATACTCGAAAATGGCCACGACATCGAATGCTAAAATTGCGCCTCCGCAAATAGCCGCGTCCTTTTCCATTCCAGCCGCCATTTCATCGCGCAACGCTCTCGCCTATTTTCTAATTTCCATTTTCCTCATCGTTCCTTGCCTCTGGCACCGCCACATCGAAGCCGGCGATCTCGGCAGCCACGTCTACAATGCCTGGCTCGCCGAACTTGTCCAGCAGGGAAGAGCCCCCGGCGTTTACGTCGTCTGGCAATGGAACAACATCCTCTTCGACCTCTTGCTCTTCTACTCCGCCAAAGCCTTCGGTTTCATCGCCGCCGAAAAAATCGTCGTCTCGGTTTGCGTCCTTATTTTCTTTTGGGGAGTCTTCGCCTTCTTGAAAGCGGTCAGCGGCAAGCCGCCGTGGCTCCTCGCGCCGTTCATCGCCATGCTGAGCTACGGCTACATCTTCCACATGGGCTTCATGAACTACTATTTGTCGCTTGGCCTCGCCTCGCTTGGCCTGTCCTTCGCCTGGCCGCTTCGCACAAATGGCCTCATCGTCGCCGCCATCCTCACCCCGGTCATGCTGCTCGCTCATCCTCTCGGCTTTTTGTGGTTCCTCGGCACCATCGCCTATCGCGTTCTCTGGCTACGCTTGCGTGGCGCGTGGAAACTTCTTCCTCTGGCCGCAGCCGTGTTGATTCTTGTCGCCGCGCACTGGGTTGTCGCTCATCACCCCAACTGGGATGTCGAGTGGCGCGCGAACCATTTCTGGCTCTACAACGGCGCGGATCAGTTCCGCGTCTTCGGCGACCGCTATCTTTGGTTCACTCGCGCTGTCGTTCTCTTTAGCTTGCTCGCGACCGTACTCGCCTTACTCGTCGCGCCAAACCGCATCAATTTCTTGAAAGAACGCCGCCCCATCCTCGAACTCTATTTCATCTGCTTTTGCGCCACGACCCTCCTGCCCGAAAATCTCCTCACGGACCCCGCCGGCGGCTGGATCGGTGCTCTCGTCTCGCGCCTGACTCTCATCAGCGCCATCGTCGGCCTCTGCTGGCTGGCCTCGTTACCCACGCGCTCTTGGTACCTCACCTTCTCGGTCGTTGCCGCCACGATCTTCTTTACCTTCATCTACCAGGACACCGCCTTCCTCAATCGCATGGAAGCCAGCGCCGACCGCGCCACCCAACAACTCCCGTTCGGTACGCGTGCGGTTTCTACCATTTTCGCGCCAAATGACTACCGCACCATCTTCCTCCACATCCCCGATCGCGCCTGTATCGGCCACTGTTTCCTCGTTTCCAACTACGAACCCTCCACCCGTCAGTTTCGTGTCCGCGCGCGCGAGGGAAGTCCGGTCGTCACCGCCTCCGTTGACGACAGCCAGGACATGCAATCCGGCATATACGACGTCCAGGAAGAAGACCTCCCGCTCAAGCAGATCTATCAATGCCACGCCGAGAACCTCGCCCAAATCTGCATCCGTGACCTCGCCGAAGACGAAAAAAACGGCCGCCTCGGCTACCACCCGGTCACCAACCCCTTTTTCTCCCAAAACCCCTAACCCTCGCAAAAACCCAGGGATCGAGCACTCCACCCTCGTTTTTTTAAGGGTGGGTCTTGGGTTCCAGTTCCGCCGCTGTCCTTATCGATTTACGGGTCACAGGAGACTCGCTCTCTTCGCTTCTTCACTTTCTTACCTTTTTACTCCGCCACTCTTTCACTCGGTGCCCTCTGAGCTCTTCCCGGAGTGTCCTCTGTGTTATCGTCCCTCCTCGCCAAAAGACATATTGGCTCTTGCGCCAGTCCAATTCCTGCTAAAATAACCGCAGGGTGAGAGACAATGCTGCCATTACACCTTCAGCCCGAAAGCCACATCCCGCTGTACATCCAGCTTCGCGACCAACTCCGTTCCCTCGTTCACGCCGGTGACCTTCGCCCCGGCGACCGCATTCCCGCCAGCCGCGAACTCGCGCAAACCTTGGGCGTCCATCGCACGACCGTAGCCAACGCATACGCCGAACTCGAATCCGAAGGTCTCATCCAGGGCCACGTTGGCCGCGGCACCTTCATCCGCAACAATGGCAACGGCCTGAAAATCACGCCTCCTCCCGCCGGCCTCAACGGTCATTCCGAAGGCCTTCGCTGGGAACTCCTCTTCGCCGACGAACGCAGCGAAGAAATCCTCACTCGCCTCACCGCCTCCGCGCCGCTCAATACACTTTCCTTCGTCATGGCGCGTCCCGCCGAGGAATTCTTCCCCGTGGAAGATTTACTCTCCTGCTCGCAGGCCGCTCTTCGTCGCGAGGGCCAGGACATCCTCAACCTCGGCGCTTCCGACGGCTACGCCCCGCTCAAAGAAGCGCTCATGGACATGCTCCGTCACGAAGGATTCTCCGTGAAGGACGATTCCTTCCTCGTCACCAACGGCTGCCAGCAGGCCCTCGACCTGATTGCCAAAGCCTTCGTCCGCTCGGGCGACACGGTCGTTCTCGAAAATCCGACTTACCCCGGAGCCTCCGCCGTCTTCAACGGCGTCCACGCCCGTTGCCTCGGCGTTCCAGTTCGCACCAACGTCGAACCCCACAGCCCCCTCGGTATCGACCTCGAAGCTCTCGAATCCACGCTCGCCGCCAATCGCGTCAAGCTCATCGTCCTTACCCCGGACTTCCACAACCCCACCGGTACCTCAATGCCTCTCGCCTCCCGCCGCCGCGTCCTCGAACTCGCCGGCCGCTATCAAATTCCCGTCGTAGAAGATCACATCTACGCCCGTTTGCACTCGCGCGAAGAGCGCCTACCCTCGCTCAAACAGCTCGACCGTACAAATCTCGTCATCCACATCGACAGCTTCGCCAAAGTCGCCTTCCCCGGCCTACGCGTCGGCTGGATCATTGCCGCTCCTGCTGCCATCGAGCGCCTGCGTCTCGTAAAACAAATGACCGACCTGCACACCGACCAGCTCGCGCAAGCCACGCTTGCCGAATTTCTCAAGCGCGGCCTGTTTCAGAAGCATCTCGGGCGCATGCGCAAAACCTATACCGACCGCCTCAACGCTCTCGACGACTCCCTCCGTAAATTCATGCCCGAAGGTGTCCGCTGGGTGCGTCCTGAAGGTGGCATGTGCCTCTGGCTCGAACTTCCTCCCGGTTTCGACGCCAGCGAACTTATGATTCACGCCCGCGAGCGTGGTGTCCTTTTCGCGCCCGGCCGCTATTTCTACGTGCAATCGCCCATGCCCAACACCATGCGTCTCGGCTTCGCGAACCTGAACGAAAAACAGATTGCCCGTGGCGTCGCCACGCTTTCCGAATTGCTGCGCATCGAAATGCGCAAGCGCCAGCGCGGTTCGCGCCGCGCCGAACGCGCCCACGTCGCGCTCGTCTGAACGGTTTCTGTAGCATAGGCTTCAGCCTGTGCTCTTCGGTTTGTTGCGGCCGCCTTTCGAGGGCCGCATGTAGCGCTGGCTTTCCAGCCATCGTCGGAAGGAAGGAGCAAAATTCAAACGTTGTCGTCCTGAGTGCGCCTTTTGCGCGAAGGATCTCGACTCAAACGGTTGCCCATGAGCTTGTAGGGCCCGCTTTCTGAAGCGGGTCTTTAGACCTGTGCTTTTTCATGAAGGAAAAACGGAAAACGCAATGCCCAACATCCTTAAACTCGATCCGAAACCGACGAACCACTGCTTCGGCTGCGGTGCGTCCAATCCTTCGGGCATGAAACTCTCCTTCGACCTCGATCTCGACGCCGGACGCACCCACGGCTCCTTCATCGTTGGCGCAATCTACGCCGGCGGAGGCGGCTTTGCCCACGGCGGTATCATCGCCGTCGTCCTCGACGAAGCCATGGGCAAACTCTCGCGCCTCGCCGACGAAAAAGCGGTCACTGCGGAAATGTACATCGAGTATAAAAAGCCCGTACCCATCGACAAAACCATCGTCGTCGAAGGCTGGCAAGAAGAAGAGAAGGGAAGAAACCGGTTTCGCGTCGCGGAAATCCGCGATCAACAAGGCAATCTGTTAGCGCGAGGCACCGGCCGCTTCGTAGTGGTTGAGCCATCTCATTTTTCCGACGCCGCCACGACGTCGCCACTGGTGTAGTGGCCCAGCGGTAGCGTAGGCTTCCGCTTGTGCACTTGGGGTTGTTGCTCTTGGGGTTGTAGCGCTGGCTGCTTGCCCTGAGCCGCGAGGGTCTCATGCCAGCTTTGCGACGCTGGTAGTGGCGGGTCTTTAGACCCCGTGTTTTTCTCCGCCACCGCCAAGCAGCGAAACGGAATTGTTCAAGATTTTCGATTTTTGAGAGGAGAACGGAAATGGCAACAAAGAAATTCAACGGAACCGCTCACAACAACGGCGCCAAAGGCTCCAACGAATGGCGCGTCAAAGTCGGCCTCGCCGAAATGCTCAAAGGCGGCGTAATCATGGATGTCACCACCGCCGACCAAGCGCGCATCGCCGAAAAAGCCGGCGCCTGCGCGGTTATGGCCCTCGAGCGCGTCCCTTCGGACATTCGCAAGGAAGGCGGCGTCGCGCGCATGGCCTCCATCAAGGTCATTCGCGAAATCATGAAGACCGTCACGATTCCCGTGATGGCCAAGGTCCGCATCGGCCACTTCACCGAAGCCGAAGTCCTGCAAGCCCTCGAAGTCGACTTCATCGACGAAAGTGAAGTCCTCACTCCCGCCGACGAAGAAAACCACGTCTGGAAGCACGGCTTCCGCGTCCCCTTTGTTTGCGGTGCGCGCAATCTCGGCGAAGCGCTCCGCCGCATCGCCGAAGGCGCGGCCATGATCCGCACCAAAGGCGAAGCCGGCTCAGGCAACGTCGTCGAAGCCGTCCGCCACATGCGCACCATCGTCAGTGAAATTAAAGCCCTCACCACGCTCCGCGACGACGAACTCATGCGCAAAGCGAAGGAGCATGGTGCTCCGCTCGATCTCATTCGCGAGGTCGCTCGTCTCGGCAAACTTCCCGTTCCCAATTTCTCCGCTGGCGGAATCGCCACTCCCGCCGACGCCGCTCTCGTGCGCAAACTCGGCGCCGAAGCTGTGTTCGTCGGTTCCGGCATCTTCAAGAGCAGTGATCCCGAAGCCCGCGCCAAAGCCATCGTAAAAGCCACCACGCACTTCGAAGATCCCAAAGCCGTCCTCGAAGCCCACGAAGAACTGGGCGAAGCCATGCCCGGCATCGACGTCCGCATCCTGGATGAAAAGGACCTCCTCTCGACGCGCGGCTGGTGAGGGCTTCTGTAGCATAGGCTTCAGCCTGTGCTCTTGGGGTTGTAGCGGCTGCCTTTTTACCCTGCGCGAAGCGAAGGGCTGAGGCGTACGGTTTTGGCGTTGTGGCACCGGAGCAGGAGCCGGGTGCCACGCACGGCGCTTTCGCGTGTGGGGTCTTGGGTTCGCCTTTGTAGGGCCCGTTCTCCGCAGCGGGCCGCTCTTACTGTAGCGCTGCCTTGAATGCCAGTGGACGGAACAAAAATAGATCATCAAGCATCATGAAAATCGGCATCCTCGCCATCCAAGGAGACTTCGCAGCCCACGCTGCCATGCTTCGCCAACTCGGCGCAGAAACCGTCGAAGTCCGCTCCGTCGCCGACCTCGTCAGCTGCGACGGCCTGATCCTCCCCGGCGGCGAAAGCACCACCCAACTCCAATTCCTCCAGGAGGAGGGCCTCGACGACGCCATCCGCAAATTTTCCAACCAAGGCGGAGCCGTCTTCGGCACTTGTGCCGGTGCCATTCTCCTCGCCAACAAAGTCAAAAATCCGCCGCAAGATTCCCTCAAGCTGCTCGACATGACCGTCCTTCGCAACGCCTACGGCCGCCAGCTCGCCAGCGACGTATTCTTTGGTTCCACCACGCTAAAAAAAGATCCTCTCGAAATGGTCTTCATTCGCGGGCCGATCATCGAAAAAGTCGCTCCCGGCATAGAGGTTCTCGCCAAATTTGACGGCCATCCCACCCTCGTGCAAAAAGGCAAAACCCTCGCCGCCACCTTCCATCCCGAACTCACCGCCGACACTACGGTCCACGCGCATTTCTTGAAACTCGCCGCAAACGGCTCCTCCCCCAAAAAACCTCGCCGCTAACGGAATCCTCCGCCTCGCGCTACAATTCACCTATGCCGTCCCGGCCTAAGTTCCGGGTCCTGTTCGTCTGCGTCGGCAACGCCTGTCGCAGTCCTATGGCTGAAGCCGTCGCTCGCCAACTCGCCGCAGACGTCATCGAGCCCTTCAGTGCCGGCACTCACCCGTTGGGTCACCTTGCCGAAGCCACCAGGCGAACTTTGCTCGACAACGGTTACTCCCTCAAGCACCTCTCGTCGAAACCCCTTGGCCCTTATGCCGTGGAAACCGCCGATCTAATCATTAACATGTCGGGCAAATCCCTCGAAGGCCTCTTCGACCGGCGTAACTCTTCGGGTTCTTCGCTGGTCGCCGACAAAGTCAAAACCTGGCACATCGAAGATCCCTATGGCGAACAGCCCGCCACTTATCAGAGAATTTTGGAGGAGATCGAATCCAAGATTCTCTTGCTGGCCGCCCGCTTGCGGGCTGGCCAGCGGGCCGACTCCTGAACAAATCGGAGACTCTTTGCGCCGCGAAAAAACCAGCGTCTCTCAGGAAGACTACCTCAAAGCCATCTGGGAAATGTCTGAGGAAAATCAAACTCCCATCAGCGCCCGCCTGGCCGAGGAACTCGCCGTCACTCCTCCTGCCGTCACCGCTGCCGTCAAGCGCATGGCCCGCGACGGCCATGTCAAAGTTCAGCGCGGCGGAGCAATTCTTCTCACGGAAAAAGGCCGCAAAGTCGCCCAGCACCTCATGCTGCGTCACCAACTCGCCGAGATGCTTCTCACCGAAGTCATCGGTCTCCCCTGGGCTAAATCCCACGCCGAAGCCGAGCGCCTCGAGCACGCGATCTCCCCGGAAGTCGAAGTCCTGCTCCTGAAACGCTTCGCATCCCACAAAACCTGCCCGCATGGCGTCCCGCTCAGCGGCGGCCTCGCCCAGCTTCGTAAACAAGGCGGCGTCCTCCTCTCCGAACTCAACCCCGGTGATTCCGGCACGATCCTCTGTGTCTACGAAAAGGACGAAGGCTTCCTGGATTTTCTTGAGGGTCTCCATTTGCTGCCCGCCAGCAAAGTCGAAGTCCAAAAGCGCGGTTACGACGAAACCCTCACCCTCCGCGTCGCCAACCAAACCATCCACCTCGGCAAAACCGCCACCACCCGCATCTGGGTCCGCCCCTTAAACTCTTGAACTCTTAAACCCTTCCTCCACTTTCTGCGAATCACAACGCCCTCAGCGTCTCTGCGTTGTCCTTTTCTTGCCCTCTGTGTGAAAAGGCCCCGGGTCTTCCTCGAACTCTCCGACATCCACAAAGTACTCGTCATTCCGAGCGGAGTCTGCGAAGCGAGGAATCCCTCTTCGATCCTTGCGTCTTGCCTCAATCTCTCTCTCCGGGGCTCCCCGTTCTCTTTTCAATTTTCCAAATTCGAATTTCGAAGCTTCCGCCTTACCCCTTCTCCTCCAACAAACTCTTCAACCTCCCATACCCCGCCCGGCTCACCGGCAACTTCACCCCATTCGTCAAGATCGCCACCTTGCTCTCTTTTCCGTACGGCTCAATCCTCGCCACCCGCTCCAGATTCACAATGTACGACCGGTGAATCCGCACAAATCTCCCCGGATCGAGCGCCAACTCCAGCCCCGAAATCGTCTGCTGCTTCAAATGCTTTTTCCCCTCACTCACCAGCGAAACATAGTCATCGAGCGCCTCCGCATACTCCAACTTGCTCACCGCAATCAAACTCACCTTCGTCCCATCCTTCACCACAATCCTCTCCGCATATTGCCCCGCGGGCCGCGCCGCCGCCGTCAACTCCGCCGCATCCACTTCTTTTCGCTCGCGGTTCTTCGCCCGTTCCAGCGCTGCCTCAAATCGCTCCCGGCTGAACGGCTTCAGCAAATAATCCACCGCGTGCACATCAAAGGCCTTCATCGCATATTGGTCGAAAGCCGTCACAAAAATGATCGCCACCCCCGTCCGATCAATCAGCTCCAGCACGTCAAATCCCGTCAACTTCGGCATCTGCACATCCAGAAAAAGCAAATCGGGCTTGTGCTCCGCCGCCGCTTTCACTGCCTCCATTCCATTCCCGCATTCCGCCGCAACCTCAATTTCCGCGTGAGCGTTCAACATCTCCCGCAGCAGCTTCCGTGCCAGCTCCTCATCATCGACAATCAGCGCCTTCCACTTGCGCATCATTCGTCCTCGCTTCTCTGCGTCTTCTCTGCGCCTCCACCACCTGGAAGACAGGTTCTCGTCACCCGCTCGCCCTGAGTCTTGAAGGGCCACTCGCCACCGCCCTTTCACGTCTCCGCCGGAAACGACAAGCTCACGCGAAACACCTCTTCTTCCGCGCTCGCATTCAATTGTGCTTCCTTCCCATACCGCGCTTCCAGCCGCCTCTGCACGTTCTTCAACCCCACGCCGTTCTTCCGCGAACTCCCTGCCTCCGGGTCCCATGAATTTTCCACCGTCATCAACATTCGCTCCCCATTCCTCGCCGCTCTCAAACGAATCCACCCGCCCTCCGGCATCTGTGCGATCCCATGCACCACCGCATTTTCGAAGAGCGGCTGTAGCAGCAGCGGCGGCAATAAGCACTCTTTCGCCTCATCCTCAATATCCTTCTGAATCGTCAACCGTTCCCCGAACCGCACCTTCTCAATCGCGCAGTATTTCTCGAGCAAATCCACTTCCTCCCGCAAGGGAATCACCGCCTTCTCCCCCATTCCTAACGTCAGCCGCAAAAAATCTGCCAGCGACACACACATGTCCCGCGCCCGCGCCGGATCGATACTCGTCAGCGCGCTGATCGAATTTAAGCTGTTATACAAAAAATGTGGATTGATCTGCGCCTTCAATGCGGTTAGTTCTGCTTCCCGCGCGCGCGCGCTCGATTCCACAGCCCTTTCCTGCGCCTCCAGGCTGGCCTTATGCGCTATCAGCCCATACTGCACCGCTACGCCTAGCAAGTAATAAAGCTCTCCTGCCGCGTACAACATGTCCGTTCGCTTCGTGTATTCGTTGTACGTCCCCTTCCATCCGTTCGCCGAGTCCAGTTCTCCGGCGATAATTCCCCCGACCTTGATCCAGAAAAATGTGAGAATTACTGCCGTCGTCACATGAATCAGCAGCACCCGCCAAGCGGGCATCTTCCCGAGCGGCGCGGTACGGCAAGAGAACGCCGCCGACCACACGCTGACCTGCGCCACTCCGGAAAGCGCCGCTCCCAGAATGTAGGCATGCTTTTGCGGCATGCCCCCGCCGGACGCCAGCACCGTCCCCAGCACAAAGGTGAAAGCTCCCCACCCGCACCAGAACACAATGTGTTGATACCTATCGATGCGGATCAGCTTCATGATTGGATCAGTTCTTTACGGAAATTCCGCCAAACACCGCGCGCCCGCGAAGCATCAGCCGCTTTCTTGGCGCTGACCCTGGCACATCGGGAAGCGGCGGCCGCGTCTCGTCGCTATATCCGCCGAAGATGTTCATCCCTTCCCAAACAACGGCCCAGCGGTCGGGAACCACCAGTTCGATTCCTCCGAACATCGCGTCAAGGAAAATGACCGCTTCCTCGCCTTCGATATCCGCCGAACGAAAATCCATCTCCACTCCGCCAAACATCGCCGTGATGGAACCGTTCGTGAGATTGCTGGTGTGTATGCGCCTTTCGACCCCGCCAAATAGGGCAACCGCCTGGACCGTCTTTTCTCCCTCGCCATTCTCAGGCCTGAGGTTCGGCACATCAAACCGGCCCCAAATCATCGCAATTCCCGCGAAAATAATGATCACCGGCCACAACGTCTCCCACGTGAACATCCGGTATCCGAAGTGCTCCGCCATGAAAAATGCGCCCACCAGAATCAGCAGCACCCCTCCCACGCGCTTGCCTTCGTTTATAACCTTCCCGATTCCCACAGCAATCAGCATCAGCGGCCAGTACTTCCAGATGATGTTTCCATTGATCACCCCCAGGTGGTCCAATAGGAAAAGCGTTCCTAGCGCGATCAGAATCGCGCCCGGAAGCCAACCCGAGACACCTCTCGCGTTGCATCTGGTGTCCCTCACCCCCCGTTCATTTCTCGCTTCGCTCACTCTGCCGTCCTCGATGTGTTCTGCCGTTTACGACTGTTCTTCTGCTTACCGCCAAAGATGCCGTGCCAGCACGCTGATCGTCGGCAACCAACTCATCACGAAACCAACCTCCGCCGCAACATGCGACAAAACATATTCCATGCCAAATTGCATTTCCACAAGCGTGATTCCGATCCCTGCCGCCCATCCAACACTCAGAAGCTTCCTGCTGTGGCTCTCTGGCCGATCCGCTTTCGTCCCCATAGCCGCCTCCAGATGGCCTTCTCGGCCGCCCACAGTCAGCCTACAGCCCCAGCCCATCGCGCTTCACATACAAATCGGCGAACACCACCTCCGCATCGGCAAACGCCAGCACCCGGCCGGTCAAAATCCATCGCACCACCCCGTAGCACAGTGACTTCAGGCTGGCATCCTGGGTTCGTACCGGGAGGCCCGATTGTGTAGGGCCCACCTTCGGCTTGCCCTGAGGCACGAAGGGAGGCGGCCGCTCTCGTTCCTTCCGCGTACCGGCGCCTGCCGGCTGCAGGCAATGCGCTGCGCCCCATCTCGGCACGATCTTCCTATCTTGCGCACCCTTACTTCCCTTACATCCCTTACCTTCTCGCACTTGAAATTGCCTCGAAACCCGTCTATTGTTTCGTCCCAACAAAACCTTCACCGCCCAGATCGTCGACTCTTGGCGGACCTATTCTTTGCAGAGGTGCACATGCCATCGAACTCGCTCGCCCAGCAGCGGACCGCCCCAGGACACCGCTGGTTCCTCTATGTGCTGTTCGCTTTTCTGGGAGCTCTCGTTACTTTCGCGGGCGCTCGCGCGCAGCAAAAAGCTTCGGACGACGACACCTTTCGAAAGTTAGTCGACGGCTATTGCGTCGCCTGGAGTTCCGGCAATCCGGACAACGCCGCCAAGTTCTACGCCAAGAGCGACGGCCTGGTCTTCTACGATGTTGCTCCGTTCTCTTATTCCGGCTGGAAGGAATATGACGCCGGTGTCCGCAAGAATTTGCTGGACAGCGCTGTATCCGTCTCTCTCACCGCAGGCAACGAACTCAAGGTCACTCGCCACGGCACCATCGCCTGGACCACCGTCCCCATGCACGTCACCGCGAAAATGAAGGACGGCCACACCATCGACTCTGCCATCCGTTACACCGGCATCTGGGAGAAACATGGCAAAACCTGGCTCCTAGTCCACGAGCACCTTTCCGCCCCTCTTGGCGGCTAACGCATCCGCACTCTAGGTAGTGGCGGGTCTTCAGACCCGTGCTTTTTCTTTTCTCGGATGGCCCACACGCCGGTGTTGCGTGTGGGACTTGGGTTTCTGTTCAGCTCTTACCGCGACCGCGAAACCAAACGACAGCCTTTCCTCAAAAACTGATAACTTAAAACTGATAACCTTCTGCCCGTGTGGAACCTTCTCCAATTCTACTGGCTCACCTCCCGCGGCTATCGCCTTCAACCCTGGAAGAGCCCTTACATCCAGTGGCGCTTCGAAACCTTCCTCGGCAAAGAAGCCGCCAACCTCAACGGCCGCAAATTCCTCCATCTCTCCTGGAAATACCGCCGCAACCTGAAATCCTTCGCCGCCTGGGCCGCCACCCGCCGCCGCGCCCAACGCTTTCACTCCTGATCTTCCTATGTTAGGTCTGAAATCAAAAGAACTGGAGGATGCCCTACCCTTTGCGGTTTATGCAAAGAGTGGGCTCTTACGATCCAACGCCACAATCGCTCTGCTCCCCTAAACTCTGAGACCCTTTCACTTCCTTACTTCCTTGCCATCGCAGTCCTCCTGAGCGCATCGAACGACGCGCCTTTGCCGTCACGCGAAGCGTATAATAACTTTGTATAACAATTTCGGGACGGCTCAACCATGTCCACTCTCCAAATCCTCCAACCGTCGCCCGCCCTCCACGAAGCTCTCTGGTGGGAGCCCGAACCCAACAATCGTGTCCACTGCTACCTCTGCCCTCGCCACTGCCATATCGGCCACGGCCAATCTGGCTTCTGCTATATCCGCGCCAACCAAAACGGCAAACTCTACAGCCTCGGCTACGCCTCCCCCGCCGCCCTCCAAGTCGACCCTATCGAAAAAAAACCTCTTAACCATTTCCTTCCCGGTACGCGCATCTTCAGCATGGGTACCGCCGGCTGCAACATGGGCTGCTTCTTCTGCCAGAATTGGGACATTTCCAAATCTCATCAAGATCAAGTCCGCTCGAAACACGTCCCACCCGAAGACGTTCCTGTTCTCGCAAAAAAATACGGCTGCGATTCCATCGCCTTCACTTACAACGAACCCACCATCTGGGGTGAGTACATCATCGACATCTGCAAAGCCGCCAAACCCGCTGGTCTCAAAACCGTCATGGTCACCAACGGCTACATCACCCGCGAAGCCTTCCACGACATCTACGATCATATCGACGCCGCCAACGTCGACCTAAAAGCGTTCACCGAAAATTTCTACGGCAAAATCACCCTCACCCATCTCGCGCCGGTTCTCGAAACCCTGAAATGGCTCAAGCAGGAAACTCGCGTCTGGTTTGAAATCACCAATCTCATGATTCCGACCCTAAACGACGACCCCGCCGAGACCCGCAAGCTCGCCGACTGGATCCTCGCCAATCTCGGCCCCGATGTTCCGCTCCATTTCACTGCGTTCCACCCGGACTTCAAGCTCCAGGACAAACCGCCCACTCCTCCCGAAACGCTTCATCGCGCCCGCCAAATTGCCCGCGAAGTCGGCCTCCACTTCGTCTACGAAGGCAACATCTACTCCGACGCCGCCAACACGCACTGCCCTCACTGCAACAAACTCCTGATCCGCCGCAGCTGGCACAACGTCCTCGAAAACGATCTCAGAGCAGGGAACTGTCCCCGCTGCCACACCCCCATCCCCGGCCGCTGGTAGCGCCATCATCGTGTCGCCAGTAGCCATAGGGTTCCGCTGCGGTCAGTAAGGCGCCCGGCAGCGCCGGTTTCCCGACCGGTGCTTGGGTTTCCGGCGCCAACTCGCCCCTTGCCATCTGAAACTCTGAACTTCAAATCTGTAGCGCCGTGCCTTCCAGAAGGCATCCTGCTTTTGTCTTCTGAGGCGGGCCACTTTGAAAGACTGAAACTCTTTCACTCTTTTATTTCTTTGCTCTGCTCTTGTCCTTGTCTCTTCCCCCACTTCCCGTCAAACTACTCGCACGCGCAAAGCGAGTCCCCAAATGTCCGACTCCTCAACCCCCACCCCCGACGATTCGCGCGCCACCCGTTTCCAATGGCTCAACTGGTCCGGCCTCTTTCTCGCCTTCCTCCAAAGCGTTTGCAGCGCCTTCGTCGCCCTCCACGGCATCCGCCTTCTCGTCGGACTCGGTGCCGTTATCCTCGCCTCATCGGCCTTCCATTTCGCCGAACGCCTGCACGTCAACGCCATCCGCGTCCCCATGATGCTGCTTGCTCTTTTCGGTGCGCTCCTGAATCTCGCCGCGCTCTGGCAAGTGCGCAGGCTCCGCCGCCGCTCCGCTTCCGCCTGGCGTCAGCAGCCTCTCACTCCGAGCCAAAGCCGCTCCGAATCGCTGCAGCTCGTGCTTTCTATCCTGACGATGTTTTTGTTGTTGACCGAATCCGCGGCACACTACAAACTCTTCCACACTCCGTGACGCTTCCGAAGAATAAGACGGGAAATGTCATCGCGAACGAAGCGAGGGGCCGGTTTCCTCTGGGGCCCACCATGCTCCTACCTTGGCGGCCCCCTTGTGGCACTTCCCGCCTCCGTCGTCTCGCTCCATGCCGTCTTCCTCTTCGAAGGCATCATCCAAAAATGTGGAGCGCCAATTTCACCCGTCATCGAGACCGCCGCCATCGCGCCGGCATGCTTTCTCCGAAACAATGGATCAACCGGCTTCAGCAATACGGAGGCAATCCCTGAAGTGTCCTTCGACACCGGTGCGTCGGTCCACAAATCGCCGTGCACGTCCACTTTCTGATCGCTCAGATCATAGGTTCCCTGGACTCTTGCGCGTGCCCCTGGCACCTCGAAATACAGTCGGGAAAGTTGGGCCACTGCTTTCCCGATTTTGACCTCGCTCGAAAGAGTTGTCACCGCCACCTCGGGCGCTTCTGCAGGATTTGCAACCTTCTTGCCCTGAGCTCGCGCACTCAGCTCGTTCACTCTAAGCTGCGTCTCTTTCTGGAAGTGACCGTCGCGGATTTCAAACTGGCCGTTCAACTCCAGCTGCGGCAGAAAGTCGCTGCCAAATTTCGGCACGCGCACGTGCCCTGAAGCCGTCGCATCCCCGGTCATGGGTGGCTTCGCCACGGTGTTGAACAGCCACAGCATGTCTTCCACTCGTCCATGCGGAATCGAAAAGTCTAGTGTCGTCTCTCTTTTCCCCTGCTGCCCACTTTTGCTAACGCTCCCGCGGCCGCTCAAAACGGTCTTTCCAAGCGTTGCTGCCAGGGCTTCCAGACGCGCTTCGCCTTCCATGGCATTCACGATCACCTGAAACTGCGCGAACAGGGAAATAGGATGGCGTGCCGACTTTAGCTGGAAATCCGGTGCGGTCGCTTCGCCCCGCACCTTCACTCGGTCCAGCGTCCCGTCAAAAGTTTCCGCTGACCGCAGTGTTCCCCCGATTCCCGGATACCTGTCCAGTTTCATCGCGCTCAACTTAACGCTTCCGTGTAGAGGGGTCTTCTCGATTTGCCCCGACTTCCAAGGTCCAAACGCGCCCTCCGATTCCAACTCTCCCGGCGGCTCAGGGTTTCTCATCGTAAGTTGATAGTTCAGGGGCTGGTTCGCCGCAACCGAGATCAGTTTCAAAGTATGAATGTCAAATTTCAGCGGCTTTTTGGGACTTTCGGTCTCGATCTCGAGAACCGCTCCGTTCGCCGTGATCGACCCGACCGAAACCTGGCTCGGGGAACTGTCGCTGGTTCCGGAACGGCTGTCCACTTCTCCTGTCTTGCTCTCTGTGCGCCGGGACGACGAAGGAATTCCAACGTACAATCCATCCAATCGAATTTCTGCCAGGTGATGCGGACGGAAAATCAAATCCCTGTACCTTCCCGTGATCGTCATCTTCTGCACGGTCACGATGGGTTTTCCCTCGCCCGAATGCGCAAACGTCAGCGCGTCAATCTCGCAGCCGGGATTCGGAAAGTAAAATCGGCGAAGCTGCTGAATGTGGATTTGTGTCTTGAATGTATCCTGAAACGCGGGCAAAACCACCCGCTCCGAATACGGCCAATGCAGCGCAACAATCGCGGCCGCCGCTCCAACAACAGCAACTGCTCCTGCGAGCAGTACCCACGGAATCCAGCGCCGCCACCCGCCGGGCGCGCCAATCTCCGGATGGGCGTCTCTCGGCACTCCAGTCTCCGCCGCTTCCAGCGGTACTCGCTCTCGATCTATCAAACCTGACCTGCTGTCACCACACATCCCCATTTTTTTATAATAAAAACGCCAGCGATGGGATACCAGGTCCGCTGTATAAACCGGAATCCTCGGGCTTAGCTGCTTCCTCCCCGCCCGATCACCACCTCGATCCTCTCGTGTAGCCTGGCACTGTATCCCAACGGCAACTCATACGTCCGGTCATCCGCCGTCAACACCAAAATATTCCGCGTCGAATCCAATATCGCCGAGCAAATTTCACAGCTTGCTAGATGCCGCTCCACCGCCGCCAACAACTCGCGGTCGAGCTGTTTATCCAGATATCCGGAAATGTGTTCCCAAACGTGTTTGCATTCCAGTTTCATTGCAACCACCTCCGCAAGAAACCGCGCGCAGGCCGGCCCTGAGCCTCGAAGGGAGCTCCGTTTTTCAGATACGGCGCCAACTGCTTCTGCAACATCATGCGCGCCCGATGCAGCCGCACCTTCACGAGCGTCACATTGATTCCCAACACCGCCGCGGTCTCTTCCTGATTCAATTCCTCGATGTCCCTCAGCACAAACACTTCCCGGTATTTCTCCGGCAATATCGCCACCGCGTCCCGCAATTTCTCTCTTAGCTCTTTTCTTTCCAGCGCTTGCAACGGAATCTCCCGCCAATCCGTCAGGACCGCTGGCGTGAACTTGCCCTGGCCCTCCTCGACCGGCTCGTCGAGCGAATCCTCTGCCGTCGTTTTCGCCTTCCGCAGACGCTTTCGCGCCTCGTTCATCGCAATGGTCACCAGCCACGTGCTAAACTTCGCCTCTCCTCGGAAACTCTTCAGGTTGCGAAACGCGCTGATCATCGTCTCCTGAGCTCCGTCCTCCGCCTCCCCCTCATTTTTCAGAATCGCAAAAATCGTCACGTACACCAGCCGCTCGTAGGGCCGGATCAACTCATGAAACAATTCCGTTTCTCCGGCCAACACCCGGGTTATCAGAGCCGCTTCATTTGTCGCCGCCGTTGTCTTCATCCAAATTCGTACCGAATGTGAAATTAAAGCACCAAACCCTTTGTTTCCGGCCGAACCAGCCCTTCTGTATGGGAGTTCTAAACTCAACAAAGGTAACAGCAAATGTACTTCCCTTTGCCCGTTTCGCCCACCCCTTCGGCTGCCCTTGCCTGTTTGCAATTTTCCTCCTCTTTTTCGCCTCACAGGTGTAACCTTCCCCTGCCACCCAACTCACATGGGGGCAAACGCTTTTCGGCCTTTGGGTTTGCGAGCCTTGACGGGCTCCGGGTTTTTCCGGAACTTCGCCTACCCTCCCGGCCTGAGTTCCACTCTGGCTTCTCAAGGCTGGTCCCGTCCGAAATGGCGAAACTTCAACTGGAGGGAAGAATCACCATGACCAAAACCACCAAGGCTCTCATCACCAGCGCGGCGGTTGCCGGCCTGCTCGCAGGCACCGGCGTCGCTGTTCAGGCCTCGACCGTGCTTACCAACGCGAAAGCGTCTTTCTCGGCCACCACGCAGGACAAGAAGGATGATTCGAAGAAGGTCGAAAAGCACGCCTGTAAAGGCCAAAACTCCTGCAAAGGCAATGGCGGCTGCAAGAGCAGCGACAACGGTTGCAAGGGCAAGAATAGCTGCAAGGGCAAGGGCGGTTGCGCCACCGACGGCTCCAAGATGCCGGACGAAAAGAAACCGTAGCTCCTATAGCTCCTGTCAGCCCAACTCAGCTCAACTCCTCCAATGGAGGGCCGGTCCTCAACCCGCCCGCCCTCCTCGGAGTTCTCGTCGCGTCGCGTAGCATATGCTTCAGCCTGTGCGCCGCACCGCAAGGGCGTATGCACTCTGCCGAGCTTCGCTGCTGGGGCGCATTGCATTGTGATTGGTTATTGCCCGCGGGCAGACAATAGCTGTAGCGCGGGGAGTCTTCGAGCCAGGCGCTTTTCCTTGGCTTTTGTAGCGGCCGGGAGGCGGGCCATCGATTCCTCGCCTCGTTATTCCGAGCGAATTCTTCGGAGCGAAGAATAGCGCCGGTGCTGTTCGAGGCGGTCTACGTTAGAGCACCGGGGGTCGAGCCTCAGCTCCGACATTTGCGTCTAGGCAAGACCCGGCTTAGCCCCTGAGGAAATGGATTCCTTTAAGGCCACACAAAGAGAGGCGACCGTCATTCCGAACCGAGTCCTCGAAGTGAGGAATCCCTCTTCGATTTAGCGAGTTCGTACCAACCTTTGATCTAATAAGGCCGCACCAACCCAGGAGCAGCACGAAATGCCCGCAAACCGCTTCAACAACTTCACCACCTACGGCGCCGGCATTGGCCTGCGTATCCCGCACTACGACCATATCCTCACCCGCAAACCCACCTGCGACTGGTTCGAAATCATCTCCGAAAATTTCATGGTCGACGGCGGCCGTCCCCTCCAAGTCCTCGACCAGATCCTCGAACGCTACAAAGTCGTCCAACACGGCGTCTCCATGTACTTCGGCTCCGCGGAAAAGTTAAATCGCGAACATCTCCGCCGCCTGAAAACTCTCGTTCGTCGCACCAAGACCCCTTGGCTCTCCGACCATCTCTGTTGGGGCAGCGTCGACGGCCGCTACACCCACGATCTGCTCCCCATGCCCTATACCTTCGAAGCCGCCCGCCTCACCGCGCAAAAAATCCGTGACGTCCGCGACTATCTCGAAGTTCCCGTCGTAGTCGAGAATGTCAGTAGCTACGCCGAATTTCACGTCTCCGAAATGACCGAATGGGAATTTCTCAACGAAGTCGTCGAGCGCGCCGATTGTGGCATCCTCCTCGACGTCAACAACATTTATGTTTCCTCACAGAATCACAGTTTTGATCCCGCCACTTACGTCAACAGTGTTCCTCCCGAACGCGTCGCGCAAATCCATATCGCCGGCCACTCCAAGTACCGCAAATATATTTTGGACACCCACGATCATCCGGTCATCGATCCCGTCTGGAAGCTCTACGATCGCGCCATCCAACGCGTCGGCCACACCGCCACACTCCTCGAATGGGACGATCGTATCCCTTCGTTCGATGAAGTTCACCACGAAGCGCTCAAAGCCAACAAATATCTCGCCAGCGCCTCCTTGGCGGCTGCCGTATGAACCTCGCTACCCTCCAACGTCACGTTGCTAGAGCGGTCATGACACCGCTCTCTCCCTCCGACCGCATGCGCCAAACCGCCCCCGATGGACGCTCGCTGACAAGCGTCGCAAAGAAAATCATCAAGCCCAACGATCGCCTCACATCCTTTGAGCGCCTCGAAATCTACAATCGCCAATACTGGTTCCGCGTCCTCGATGCCTTCTCCGACGATTTCCCGGGCCTCCGCGCCGTTCTCGGCGATCGCCGCTTCGACGCCCTCGCCAAGCATTACCTCGCCGATTGCCCCTCGCGTTCCTTTACCATGCGCGACCTCGGTTCCCGTCTCGAATCCTGGCTCCGTAAGCATCCGCAATACGTCGAACGTCTTAGTGGCGCCGCGTTTTTAGGCCGCCCTCCGGAACGTCGTAGCGCCGGTTCCGAGCCCACCGGTTCCTCTCGCCTGCAACTTGCTCTCGACATGGTTCGTCTCGAGTGGGCCGAAATCGAAGCCTTCGACCGCGCCGCCGAACCTCCCGTCACCGCCGCCGTTCTCGTCGGCGCCGATCCCGCAAAACTCCGCCTTCGCCTTCAGCCCTACATCCGCCTCCTCGATCTCCACTATCCTGTTGACGATTTGCTCCTCGCCGTAAAACAAGACGCCCCTTCCGACATCGCCAGCAACGCCATGGAAGAACGCCAAAAACGCAAAAAAGTCTCATCCGTCGCGCGTCTCAAACCATCTCCCGTGTATCTCGCGATTCATCGCCTCGACAACACCGTCTATTTCCGCCGCCTCGAAAGGGAAGAGTTCGCCATCCTCAAGTCCCTGCGCGACGGTAACACCCTCGAGCGCGCCATCGTCTCCGCCTTCCGCGCCTCCTTCCAGAAACGCCAACTCCGCTCGATCCCGCGGGGCAAGCGGGATGAATCTCCCGATCGGCGTCTTGCGGACGATCAAACTCGCGCCTCCAACGTCGCCGCCTGGTTCCAAAGCTGGTCCTCTTTGGGCTGGTTTGTCGTGTAACCTCCCACGCTCTTTCGGCTCTCATGGGAAGTGCACCCGGCTTTTTGAGCGTCCCCTGGAGCGCATCCCTTCCAGAGGTGAGGTTTTCCCACGGCCCTCCATTTTGCCTGTGAGGCGCAAAACTATCCGTTGTCATCCGGAGGAGCGTGTCTTGCGACAAAGGATCTCAACGTAAAGCATTGTCGCGGGCATCGGGGAAGGCGCCCGAACAATTCGGCTGAGCTGCCAAAAGAGTTGCTGTTTCGCAATTTTCTATTTTCAGATTTCTGATTTTCTACTTTCGACCAACAGGAGCCCCACACCGATGAACTTCCTCACCGCCATCCGCCGTCTCTACGCCTGGGCCGTCCGCGCCGCCAGCACGCTGCAATCGCCTTTCCTTCTGTTCGTCCGCGTCTACTGGGGCCTGCAACTCGCCCAAAACGGCTGGGGCAAGCTCCACAATCTCGCTCACGTCACCGAATTCTTCTCGAGCCTCGGTCTCCCCGCTCCCGGCTTCACCGCCACCTTCGTTGCCTCCGTCGAGTTCATCGGCGGTCTGCTGCTCGCCATTGGCCTCTTCTCTCGTTTCGTCGGCCTTATCCTCGCCATCGACATGCTCATGGCCTACATCACCGCCGATCGCGAAGCCCTCTTCTCCATCATCTCCGATCCCGACAAATTCACCGCCGCCGCCCCGTACACCATTCTCTTCGCCGCTCTCCTCATCCTCATCTTCGGCCCCGGCAAGCTGTCCCTCGACACCCTGCTCCTCCTCCGCTATCCCCATCCGGTATCCAGAGAACCCATCTAGGGTCGCGACTCAACCCCTACGCTTCGTAGGGGCATAGCACTGCTGCGCTCCATGTCCGCAACGATCACTCTAGATCTTGCACGTTCCCCTCTTTTCGGTCTTTCTCTGTTTTCTCTGTGCCTTCTGCGTTCTTCCCTCTGTGTGCTCTGTGTTACGGTTCTTTCTTTCTCTGCGACACTCAGGGTTCTCCGCGTTATCCATTTCCTTCCTAACTCCTCACTCGCTTACCCTGACCTTCGAAAAGCCACTTTCCTCCCTCACCTCGCCCGATACTCCGAAAACCCAGGCCCCACCCGCATCGAGTGATGCCACGCCAACGGAAACGCCCACCACACCAGCGCACCCAAAATCGCCTGCCCGAGCGCCAACGGCAAAACATTCCGCTCCGTCGCAAACAACCATGCCATCGCCGTTCCCCCCACAAACGTCAACGGCACCAGCACCGGATTCGGCCAATGCAGCGCGCCGAACAAAAACCCCGCCACCACCGCCGCAAGCGCCGGCTTCTCAAATGCCGCCAGTAACCGGTTCGTCAAAAACGAATTCAGTCCCACCTGCTGCAACAGACAAAACGCTAGGTAACTCCCAAACCGCTTCGGCTCGATCAAATGCGTCGGCAACCGGTGCAGCATCCCCAAAAACAACCCCGCAAAACAAATCAGCAGGGAACCAATCCCAAAAAACCACGCCGACCGCTTCGTCGCTCTCCACAAATTATCCGCGCGCCAGCCCATCGACTTCGGCGTGTCTCTCCGCGCCAAAAAACTCACTGCCAGCCACACCAGCATCACCCGCCAGGTCCATGGCGCCGAAATTTGAAATTTCCAGATGAACGCCGCAACGAATCCTGCGAATGCCAGTGCCTCCACGAGGCACGACCACCGGTACAAGCTCCACTTCACGCCGACTGTCCCATCGCCTTCCGGTTCTCTTCCGGATACTCGTCCGTCAGCTCCAGGAAATGTTCGAAGAGCCTGTCGATGTCATCGGTCTCCCCATTCCTTCCCAAATAATCCTTCAACTCAAAATCCGGAAAGCCCAGGTTAGTCACTCTTCCGGGCAATAGCTCACGCAACCGCCGCGCCGGTGCGGCGCCCACACTCACAATCGATTCATACACCGCGTGATTCAACTCGTCCCGAAACGCGTAATTCTTCAATAAGTCCGCCAGCCGCACCCGCGTTTCCGCCTCAATCAAGTCCGAGCACAGCAATCGGATAGCGTCCCGCTCGAATCTCTCGCGCGCGGCCCTGTGACTCTGTGCTACTGCCATAACATCTAAATAATGGGCCAGCCCGCCCACAGGTACAATAAGAGCCTCGCGTTAGGCACCGGAATGGCTAACATGCCCGAAAAGCATCGCATCCTCATCCTCGGCGGCGGTTTTGGCGGCCTCGTCGCCGCACAAACCCTGAAACGCGCTGACGCCCAAATCACTCTCATCGACCGCCGCAACTTCCATCTCTTCCAGCCGCTCCTCTATCAGGTCGCTACCGGCTCTCTTTCTCCCGGTGAGATCGCCGCTCCGCTGCGCTCCGTCCTGCGCCGTCAAAAAAACACCGAGGTCCTCCTCGGTGAAGCGGCTGACATCGACCCCGTCGCCAAGAAAGTGACTCTTCGCGACGGCGGCGTCTTCGCCTACGACTCTCTCATCGTTGCCACCGGCTCGAAAACCTCCTACTACGGCAAAGACCGGTGGCGCGAGGACGCACCCAGCCTCAAAACCATTGAGGAAGCCACCACCATCCGTCACAAGCTCCTCTACGCCTTCGAGCGCGCCGAGCGTACCGCCACCGAAGCCGAAGCCCGCGCCTGGCTCACCTTCGTCATCGTCGGTGCCGGCGCCACCGGCCTCGAACTCGCTGGTGCCCTCGCCGAAATTGCTCGCGAAACGCTTCGCGAAGATTTCCGCCACATTCGCCCCGAAGAAGCGCATATCATTCTTCTCGAAGGCGGACCTCGCGTCCTCAGCGCCTATCCCGAAGATCTTTCCGCCAAGGCTGAACAGCTAGTCGCTCGTCTCGGTGTCGACGTTCGCAAGAATACATTTGTCACCGACATCGACAAACACGGCCTCAACTACAAAGAGGGTGACAAAACGGGAAGGCTCGAGGCCAAAACCATTGTGTGGACCGGCGGCGTCAGCGCTACTTCCTTCGGCCAAAAGCTCGCCGAGCGCACTTCCGGCGAAACCGACAAGACCGGCAAGATCAAAGTTCTCCCCGATCTCACCATTCCCAATTTCCCAGATATTTTCGTTGCCGGCGATCTTGCTCACGTGCTTAACGCCGACGGCTCACAAGTTCCCGGCGTCGCCCAACCGGCCATCCAGGAGGGCCACTACGCCGCAAAAGTTGTCCTCGCCCGCCTCAAAAACAAAGCATGCCCCGCGCCTTTCCACTACTTCAACAAGGGAGACATGGCCGTCATTGGCCGCGCCGCCGCCGTCGCCAACATCTTCGGTGTTCACGTCTCTGGCCTTCTCGCCTGGATGACCTGGCTTTTCATTCACCTCTTGTACATCGTCCAGTTCCAAAGCCGCGTCCAGGTCTTCATCCAATGGGGTTTCGAATACTTCACCTTCAGCCGCGGCGCCCGCATCATCACCGGTTCGACCGAAGACTCTTCCCACCCCGGCAACTAACTCTTATCTCTGTGAACTCCGGGCTCTTCCCTCCGTGACCTCTGTGTCATGGTCCCTTCTTCAACCCGCTCGAACGGGAGGGTGCCCCACCCTCGTTTTCTGAGGGTGGGTCTTCCGATCCAACGCCACAACTCTTCCCGTCTTCTCCTCCGATCTTTGCGCCTCAGCGTTTCTGCGTTCTATTTGTTCTTCTCGTTTTCTTTCTTCTTTACAACGCCGTTGCCCACACGTATAACCTTCGCTAGCAAACAACCGCCGCCACAACAAACACTAGAAAGGAATCTATGAACTCCCGAAGTCTCTCGCATTCGAATCTCTCCGTCCGCGCGGGCCTGCTCGCTCTCGGCTTTGCCCTCACTCTCGGCGCTCTGCAACTCCGCGCTCAAGGCGATCTCCAAGCCCAAGTCGCCGAACTCAAGGAATCTGCCGCAAAAAATAAAGAAGCCCTCGCCCAATACTCCTGGCAGGAAACCGTGAAAATCATCCTGAAAGGCGAGGAGAAAAAGACCGAACACTTCGAGGTCCGTCAGGGCCCCGATGGCAAACCCATCAAAACTCCGCTCGACCCTGCGCCTGCCGCGCAGCAGGGCAACAGCGGCGGCAGACTCAAGCAGCGCGTCGTTGCCAAGAAAAAAGAGGAATACAAGGAGTACGCCGACAGCATGAAAGAACTCACCAGTCACTACGTCCCGCCCGACAAGGACGCCATTCAAGACGCCTTCGCAAAGGGCAACATCTCCATCATTCCTGGCGGCCCCATCCCGGGCGAGGTGAAACTCGTAATTCACAATTACTACAAACCCGGCGACACCGTAACTCTCCGCTTCGACAAAAATCAAAAGCAACTCCAGGCCATCTCCGTCGCCTCCTGGATGGACGACCCCAAGGACGCCATGAACCTAACCGTAGCTTTCGCCAAACTCCCCGACGGCACCAGTCACGTCTCCTCAGTCACTGTCGAAGGCGTCGCCAAACAACTCACCGTCAACACCACCAACTCCGACTACCAGCACCTCTAGCAGCTTGTTGAAAAGCACTGTTCAACTGCAACTTTATTTGGGTTGCGGTAGTGTCTCAGTTTGACGTTCTCGACCAGCGCCACGTTCTATGCTGGGACCTCGCCACCATGAGGGCCGTAAAATACACGCCACAGGGCGAGGTCCTCGGTAATGTCCTCGAACTGATGCTCGGTCCCTGCAGCCACGAACAGGAGGTCGCCTGACTGGAACCGGTCCCGCTTGCTGTCGTGAATGAGTACTCCTCGGCCGCGAATGATGAAGTAAATCTCGTCTTGTGCATGCGGCGTCTGTTGGCTCGGGCGCAGAGGGAGGCCAAGGGCTACGTCAAGAGTGCCACGCTGCAGGACCGTGACGGCGCGCTCGCCCGCGGGGCCCGGGATACCCGCTTGAGCCTCGGCAATGCGGATAACACGGCTACGACCTGGTTTGCTCATGCTTCACTCCTTTAGATCGATATTTCTTGAGGCAAGGACGGATAACGCAAATAGCCCATTCAGGACCGACTCCGTGGCAATTTGGCTGCCCTCAGTATTAATCGCCAAGTTCAAGGTTCGTGGTCGAATGGAACTCATGCGCGGAGCTTCATGCGATTCCCTGAACTCCATTCCTCCTGCGGCGGGCGGTGTCCCAACTCCGCAACTCGGTTGGGTTTCGAACCGTGCCTCCACGCACCCAAAAACTTGAGGGTGCCCCATCGTGCGCGCCTTTTGCGAAGGATGGGCTCTTACGATCCAATATCACCGACCTTCTTTTCCCATTCTTGATCGCCTCTTCCCGCCGATGCCGCTTTAGCTCTAAGTTCAAGAGAAATCCTCTTCTAGGGGAGGCGTTACGCCGCCCCTCCTTCCCCCGCATCCTATTCCTGTACGATCATCCCAATGCGACTTCCAGGCCCTCGACGACTCCTCACCTTCTCCGCTCTTTTTCTTTTCTTCGTAACGCCGCTCCCGGCCGACACTACCCGACTCGCCGGCACCATCTTCTCCCTCGATCAAAATCACATCCAAACTCTTTGGCCCAACGCCCGCATCTCGCTGAAAAATCTCTCCTCGAGCAGGGAATTGACCACCGTCTCCAACGAACTCGGCCAATACTCCTTCGTCGGCATTCTCCCCGGCGACTACGAACTCGCCGTCACCCTCGCTGGCTTCGCCACCGCCGCACGAAAAATCACTCTCTCCGCCGCCGCTCCTTCCGTCATCGATTTCCAACTTCTCCCTCAATCGCATTCCGAGTCCGTCACCGTCACCGCCAATCCCAGCGGTGTCGACACATCCGCCACTTCCGCCAGCAGCCCGGTCCTCACGACCACCATGCTCAAATCCCTCGTTCGCCTCAACGACGATTTCCAGGAAGCTCTTCCTCTTCTCCCTGGCGTTCTCCGCGGACCCGACGGCCTCATCCGCGTCAAAGGTGGCAACGCCAATCAAGCCAACGCGCTCATCAACAATGCCTCCATCGGTGATCCTTTCACCGGCCAACCCGCGCTTCGTATTCCGAACGCCGCAGTGGAATCCATGCGCGTTCTTTCGAATCCTTTTTCCTCGGAGTTCGGCGATTTTTCCAGCGGCGTCATCGAGGTCACTACCCGCGGCGGAGGTGACGAATGGAAATGGCTTTTCGAAGATCCCATCCCTCGTTTTCGCTGGATCGATTACAGCACCCACGGCATCGAGAGCCTCACCCCGCATCTCGCCTTCTCCGGCCCGCTCATCAAAGGTAAACTCTACATCTTCCAGTCGCTCTATCTGGGATACGACACGGTCCGCACGCCCTCGCTTCCCAATCCCAACAACGTCCGCGTCGACGAACGCATCAACACGCAAACGCAAATCGATTGGGACATCAATCCTTCCCACCGGCTTACCACCACCCTGACCCTCGATCCCGAAAACACCAACTACGCCAACATCGACACCTTTAATCCGCAGCCCGTCACCAACGATTATCGCCACCGCGGTTTCTTCACCTCTGTCTCGGACCGCTGGATTCTTCCGAGCGGTGGTTTCGTGCAATCTCTCTTCTCCGTCAAGCAGCTCAACTCCCATCTTTTTCCTGCAGACCCTTCGCCCGGCATGATGACTCTTTTCCCCGAACAAAACTCCGGCAGCTTCTTCGAGACGCAGCACCGCAACACCTGGCTCTATCAATGGACCCAAGCCCTCCACCTTCGTCCGCTCGAATTCAAGGGTCGCCATCTCTTTACCTTCGGCTACGCCTTTTCCCGCTCCACCTACGATGGAAGCATCTCTGATGTTTCCGTTCGCGTCCTCCGCGAAGACGGCACCCTCTCGAGGGAAATCACCTACGCGTCTCCGTTTCTCTCTTCCTCCGCCTCAAAAAACAACCTCGCGTTCTACCCGCAAGACAACTGGCAGCTTCACCCGCGCTTCACGCTCGACCTCGGCGTCCGCTTCGATCACGACAGCCTTTCTTCCAACGCGCTCAACGCCGCTCCTCGTCTCGGCTTCGTCTGGGCTCCCTCAAAAGACAATCGCACTGCCATCCGCGGCGGTGTCGGCCTCTTCTACGACAAAATTCCTCTCAACGTGGCCATCTTTCCGAACATTCCCGCACAAACCATCACGCAATTCGCCGCCGAGGGCATCACGGTAACGCAAGGGCCGACCACCTACACCCACGTCATCGCCACCAACAACGGCGCCCTTCGCCTCCCCTACAGCCTCGGCGCCACCCTCCAACTCGATCGCCAACTCCGCCCCAATCTCCTCCTCCGTCTCGGCTACGAACACCGCCAGTCCTATCGCCAGTTTTTCCTCAACCCGGTCAACCCCTCAGCTACTGCCACTGGCACAAGCGACCTGCTGGGTGCCCGACACGCCGATGTTGCGGGTGGGTCTTGGGTTTTCCCAGTAGGGGCGAACACCCAAGCGCAGCCCACCGCCATTTTTCCCTTCACAAATGAAGGCAGCTTTGTCAGTCCGAGCGAAGACCGCGCAGCGAGGGACCTGCTTTTCACCGTCTCTCAAATCGCACAACCCACCTCCGCCCAACTCCAACTCCTCAACTCCGGCACGCAAACCTACGACGAATTCCTCTCCATGCTTCGCTGGAATCCCACCGAACGCACCAGCCTCGTCGCCAGCTACGTCCGCTCCCGCGCCTTCGGCGAACTCAACGACTACAACCAATTCTTCGGCAACAACCCGTATCCTTTAATTCGCCCCAATCAATACGGTCCTCTTTCGAGCGACGCCCCCAACCGCGTCCTCTTCTGGGCCATCCTCGGCCTTCCCTACAAATTCCAATTCGTCCCCATTCTTGACCTCCACACCGGCTTTCCCTATTCCAAGCTCGATGAAAACTGGAACTACATCGGCGCCCGCGACCAAGCCGGTCGCTTTCCCACCTTCGCCAGCCTCGATCTGAAAATTCAGTATCCGTTCGATTTTTCCTTTCGCGGTCATCGCATCCAATTTCTTGGCGGCCTCAAAGTCATCGATGTTACGAATCATTACAATCCCCGCGACGTCCAACAATATTTCGCCTCTCCCAACTTCGGCGACTTCTACAATTCCGTAGGCCGCCTGTGGCGCATCGACGGCGACTTCGACTTCTAGGCATCACCACACCGTCATTCCGAGCACCGCGAGGAATCCCTCTTCGATCGATCCGCTGACCCAGAGTCAAGCTCCCAGTTGGCCTCTTCCTCCTCTTCCTGGCACCCCCCTTGACCCGCTCCCAAACAAAATGTATCGTCGCCCTTACCCCAGCCATCTAAAACGCGTGCAGTCGGTGCGCCCACCGCAGCCGCGAAACAACAAAATCCAATTTCAAGGAAAACACGAATGAGTGAAGCAGCACGACCCGTACCCGCAACCGCCGCGAAGCCCCACACCTTCACCGCCAAAGCCTTTGCCGCCCAAGGCGCTGCGGCGCCACTCGAACCCTTTACCATCCAACGGCGCGATCCGCGTCCGCAAGACGTTCAAATCGAAATCCTCTTCTGTGGCGTCTGCCACTCCGATCTCCACCAGGTCCGCAATGAATGGGAGAACGCCGTGCCCACGATCTATCCCTGCGTTCCCGGCCACGAAATCGTCGGCCGCATCGTGAAGGTCGGCAGTGCCGTCAAAAAATTCAAGGAAGGCGATTTCGCCGCCGTAGGCTGCATGGTCGACTCCTGCCGCCACTGCGCCGCCTGCCTCGATGGCGACGAAGTCTTTTGTGAGAATGGCGTTACGCTGACGTACAACTTTGAAGACAAGATTCTCGGCGGTGTCACCTATGGCGGCTATTCGAGCAGCATCGTCGTCGACGAATACTTCGTCTTAAAAGTCTCGCCCAAGGCCAATCTCGCTGGCACCGCGCCGCTTCTCTGCGCCGGTATCACCACCTATTCACCTCTCCGTTACTGGAAAGTCGGCAAAGGACAAAAAGTCGGCATCGTCGGTCTCGGTGGCCTGGGCCACATGGGAGTAAAGTTTGCCCACGCCTTCGGCGCTCACGTCGTCCTCTTCACCACTTCCCCGAACAAGGCTGCCGACGCCAAGCGCCTCGGCGCCGACGAAGTCGTCGTCTCCAAAAACGCCGACGAAGTGCAGAAACACGCCGGCAGCTTCGACTTCATCCTCGATGCCGTCTCCGCCGAACACGACATCAACGCCTACCTCGGGCTCCTCAAGCGCAACGGCACCTTGACGCTAGTCGGCGCGCCGGAAAAACCGCTTCTCGTCTCCGCGTTCAATTTGCTGTTTGGCCGTCACCGTCTCGCAGGCTCGGCCATCGGCGGAATCAAAGAAACACAAGAGATGCTCGATTTCTGTGCCGAACACAACATCACTGCCGACATCGAGAAAATTCCCATCCAACAAGTCAACCAGGCTTACGACCGCCTCCTGAAAAACGACGTAAAGTACCGCTTCGTCATCGACATGGCCTCCCTCCAGTAGCATAGGCTTCAACCTCTGCTCTCTTGGGTTGCTCTTGTTTTCCTAGGGGCACAGCACGGTTTACCCTGAGGCGCGAAGGCTGCGCTGCATCTGGGCGAACTCATTCGTTATCCGAGCCTTCCTTCCAGGCAGGCGCAGTCAGGAACCTTCGTTTCTCTTCTCCTCCGTTCTCTGCGCTTCAGTGTCTCTGCGTTATCTTTTGTCTTGTGTCTGGGGCTCACTCTCCCGCTGGCTTGGCTTCGTTGCCGCCCCCTCTCCCCAGCTTCGAATAATCCTTCACGTACGCCCGAAGCCCGAAACTCGACGTAATCTTTGAATACCCCGCCACCAACTGCTCCTTGTAATGATCCTGATTCCACTCGAGTGTGGCCGCCTCATCCAAATCCAGCACCATCAGGTTCGTCGGCTCCATCACCATCGAACCAAATCGCACGGAGCCTTCCGCGAGCGCCATGTAGCTCCCCTTCTCCTTCGGCGGCCCCAGCGATTTCCCTCCGTCGCCAAACGTCGCCAGAATCGCATTCTTCTCCAGTCGCACTCCCGTCAGCTTCCCCCGAATGTGCGGTGGTGGCAACAGCGATCCTAGATCCATCAACAAATCATTCTTATCCGTATCCATTCCCGGAATCTTGCTGGTGTTCACTATTTTGGCCAACTCAATCCCGAATAACCCCATCATTCCTTTCACCGGGACTTTCATCGCGGTGATCTTCTCCGTATTCACCCGGATACGCCCGTCCGAAGTCACGCTCAGGTTCCCCGCAGTCGCGAACGGAATATCTTTCTTCGTATGCAACTTACCCTTAATAATCAGCCGGTTATTCTCGATCGAGACTGCCAAGTCTTTCAGCGGAGCATCGTTTCGCGCAAAAACATACTGATTCATGACGTCCGAAAGCGCTTCCGGGGAAATCGACACCGTGCCATTGTTCACGCGCACTTCAAACGAGGTTTTATCGTCAAACACCACCATCTCATTCTTTCCCGTCGGCCAAAGTTCTCCCGAAAGAATCTGCAGGTGCGCCGCCGCATGAGGCGTCAGATGGAACATCACGTTGCGCATCTCCGCCTTCACTCCTCCGGAAGCTTTCGCCGGCGGCTCCGGTGCCGGAGCCGTTGCCGCAGGAACCGTCGCCGGAGTTAACGGTGCAGTCGAGTTAGCGGCAGGAGGCTGCGATTTTTTCGAACAGGCTGCCAGACCGAGCAGAAGGCCCAGCGCCGCAACCGTCATCCATTGAACATTCCCCTTCCAAATCATTGATCCACCTTTTCCATGCCGCGGTTGTCGCTAATTTCCCTCTCGCAGAATGCGTTGATACGCGGGGACCGTCAGGAATTCCACGAAACGCGGCGCGCGAATCAATTCCCGCATCAGTTCCGCCGATTTCTCATACGCCGCGAATCGCGCTTCATCTCCGCCCTGTTTCGCCTGAGCCAGCTCTTTGTCAATCATTCCGTCGCATAACGCAACATCGATCATCCGCTCATCTTTCAGCTTTGCCTGCTGATGAATCCATTGCCACAACTGCGCCCGGCTGATCTCCGCCGTCGCCGCATCCTCCATCAAGTTAAACAGGGGAACGCACCCGGTCCCGCGCATCCACGCCTCCAGATAACCGAGCCCCACCGCGATATTCTGCCGCAGTCCCGCCTCTGTAATCTCGCCCTCCGGCACTTTGAGCAAATCTTCCGCCGTCGCACGAAAGTCCGTTAGCTTTTTCTCGATCTGATTCGGTCCCGGCATCAGCCGGTCGAAAATCTCCGTAGCCACCGGAACCAGCCCAGGATGTGCGACCCACGTGCCATCGTGCCCGTCCCCCGCCTCGCGTTCCTTGTCCGCGCGCACCTGAGTGATGGCCTTTTCATTCGCCACCGGATCGCTCTTGATCGGGATAAACGCCGCCATCCCGCCCATCGCATGAATATTGCGGCGGTGACACGTCCGTATCAGCAATTTGCTGTACGACCGCAGAAAATGCGTCGTCATTGTGACCTGCGCCCGGTCCGGCAACACCGCGTGGGCGTCATTCGAAAACTTCTTGATGAAACTGAAAATGTAGTCCCACCGGCCGCAGTTCAGCCCGGCCGAATGCTCCCGCAACTCCCACAAAATCTCGTCCATCTCAAACGCCGCCAGAATCGTCTCAATCAAAACGGTCGCGCGAATACTGGCTTTTCTGATTCCCAGCGCATTCTGAGCAAAAACAAAAACATCGTTCCACAACCGCGCTTCCCGATGGCTCTCGAGTTTTGGAAGATAAAAGTAAGGCCCCGATCCAGCCGCCAGCAACTCCTTTGCATTGTGAAAAAAGTACAGACCAAAATCAAACAGCGAACCGGACATCGCTTGCCCATCCACCAGCACATGCCGCTCTTCCAGATGCCAGCCGCGCGGTCGCACGAACAGCACGGCAGTCCGTTCGTTCAGCTTGTACTCTTTGCCGGTCGCCCGATCAGAGAAGGTAATCGTCTTCCTGACGGCGTCCATTAGATTGACCTGTCCATCAATCTGATTTGCCCACGTCGGTGTATTCGAATCCTCAAAATCCGCCATGAACACTTTTGCGCCCGAATTGAGGGCATTGATAATCATCTTGCGGTCGACCGGTCCCGTAATCTCCACCCGCCGGTCCTGCAAATCCGCTGGAATCGCCGCTACGGTCCACTCCGCTTCGCGTAGATTCCGCGTCTCCTCCAAAAAATTCGGCTTCTCTCCCGCATCCAGCCGCTTCTGCCGTTCCGCCCGCGCTGCCAGCAATTCAACACGTCTGGCATTGAATCGCCGCTGCAACTCCACAACAAAATGCAACGCGCCAGGCGTGAGCACGCGTTCCTGCCCCGAATGCGCGGGCGCGACAATCTCCACACCGCCAGGGAAAAGGGAAGTAGTCATCGTTCCTCGCCCAGAACAACATCCAGTGCCGCGTTCATTTCCGCCTCTCCGGACAAATCCCCATGCAAAGTATGCCGCCCTCGCCTCCAATAGCAAGCAGCATCTCTCCGCGCCGTAGCATAGGCTTGAACCTATGCGAATTTCGTAGTGGCGCATCTTCAGACCCGTGCTTTTTTCGTCCTCCGGCGCGTGCCCCACACGCTCGCCCCGAGCCACGAAGGGCCGGTGTGGTGCGTGGGTCTTTTGGGTTTCTCTCGCTTTTGTAGGGCCCGCCTTCTGCTTGAGCTGACAACGGAAGGGCTTGACCTGAGGAGGAAGGGAGGCGGGCCGTTCCGCGCAATCCCACCACCACAGCCCGTCATTCAGGGCCGAGTCTGCGGAGCGAGGAATCCCTCTTCGATCGATCCGCTAGCTCCTCTTCAGCCCTTGGCCTCAAGCTTCCCTGTGTGGCGGCCGCCGTCTGCGGCGGCCGCTTTGCCACAACCTTGCCGTCCACCCGCCCAGACCCGCCCAGCTTCCTTGACTTTGCTCCGGCAAAAATGTATTCGATGCTCGTCGCTACTCGCGGCTGCCTCACTCACCAATGACCTGGACTCAATCCTACGACCCGCTCGGCCATTGGTGGCTCTCCACGCTGATCGCGGCTCTACCCATCGTCATCCTCCTCGGCCTCCTCGCCGGATTCAAAGTCCGGCCGCACCTTTGTGCCATCGCCGGAGCCACTACCGCGCTTCTCTGCGCCATGTTCATCTTCGGCATGCCCGCTTACCTCGCCGTCACCAGCCTCTTCTACGGCATGGGCTTCGGCCTTCTAAAAATCGTCTGGATCGTCGTCGCCGCCGTTTTTCTCTACGACATTTCCGTCGCCACCGGTCAGTTCGAAATCATGAAACAATCCGTCGCGGCCATCACTCCGGACCGTCGCCTGCAACTCCTGCTCGTCGCCTTCTGCTTCGGAGCCTTCATCGAAGGCGCTGCCGGTTTCGGCGCTCCCGTAGCCATCGCGGGCGCCTTCATGATTGGCCTCGGCTTCAAACCCTTCCACGCCGCCGCGCTGAATCTCATCGCCAACACCGCGCCCGTGGCTTGGGGCGGAATCGGCGTCCCCGTTCACACGCTCGCTGTCGTCACCGCGCTCTCTGAAAGCGACCTCAGTGCCATGATCGGCCGCATTCTCCCAATTACCGCAATCCTCGTCCCGTTCTGGTTAGTCCGCTCCATGGTCAGTTGGTCCAAAACTTTCGAAGTCCTCCCCGCCATCCTGGTCGTCGGCCTCTCCTTCGCCGGCGTGCAATTCTTCTGGTCCAATTACATGGACAGCAATCTCGTGGACATCGCCGCCGGCGTCGCCTCCATGACCGTTACCCTGCTTTTCCTCCGCTTCTGGAAACCGAAACGCATCTGGCGTTTCGAAGAAGAACTTCAACCACCTGGCATCGCTCCACCGGCCACATCCAGAAGCCCCATGATCATCGACCAAATGGACGACGAATGGGACCTCCGGCAACTCCAGCAGGGAACTGCTTTTCGTCAACACACTCCCGCGCAAATCGCCAGAGCCTGGCTCCCATTCGCCATCCTCTCCATCTTCGTTTTTCTCTGGGGATTGCCCGCAATCAAAAACGCCATGGGCCAAGCTACAACTCCGGCCTTTAAATCCGGCGGCTGGGAAGTCCCCTATCTTCACAAGGCTGTCTTCCGCGCCCCACCTGTAGTCGCCAAACCAACTGCCGAAAACGCCAAATTCGATTTCAACTGGCTCACCGCCACCGGCACAGGCTGCTTCTTCGCCGCTATCGTCTCCGGCCTGATGCTCGGCGTGAAGCCGCGAAAAATGCTGGCCATCTTTACGCACACGCTGTTCCGCATGCGCCACGCCATCGTCGCCATGTCCTTCATGCTCGGTTTGGGTTACATCACACGTTACTCCGGCATGGACGCTGTTCTCGGCCTAGCGTTCACTCGCACCGGTTGGCTCTTCCCCTTTTTCGGCACCTACATCGGCTGGCTCGGCGTAGCTCTCACCGGCAGCGACACTTCCTCCAATGCGCTCTTTGGAGGCCTGCAACGCATCACCGCTGAACAACTCAACCTCAGTTCCATTCTGATGTGCGCCGCCAATAGCGCCGGCGGCGTCATGGGCAAAATGGTCGACGCCCAATCCATCTGCGTCGCCACCGCCGCCACCAACCAGGTCGGCAACGAAGGCCAAATCTTCCGCTACGTGTTCTGGCACTCCGTAGCCTTAGCCGCCATCGTCGGGGTCATCGTCCTCGCCTACGCCTACCTCTTCCCGAACCTCATCCCCCACGGCCTAACCTTCGTCCGTTAACACAGTGCACCCGCTTCGCGCTCTCGCCGCACGCAGGCATCGAGTCGGCGCGGCGTAGCTTTGGCTTCAGCCTGTGAAACCCGATCCGTTATCTTGCTTCTCTAGCCTCCGCCGTCTTGGCGGGCCGGTCTTTTGTCCAAAAGGAGCCTGTGCTGTCGTCAAAAACTCTAAGCCGTAGCTCACCCCCTCTCAGGGGTGAGGGTTTCCCTAGAGTTGCTGAGCCGTATAGTGCACGGGCTCTTGGGTTTTCCCCGTAAATGCGCAGCACTGTTTACCCTGAGCATCAAAGGTTCGCGCCCCACCTCGGCACAACTTACAAAGTACCCCGCCATTCCAAGCGGAGTCCGTGGAGCGAGGAATCTCTCTTCGAACATTGCGTCTTGAGCATTTTTCTACCCTGCAACCACCAACTTCTCCCCATTTGACCTTCGCTCCCCAATGCGTCAATCTTCTCCTCGTGCCACCAACTCCCGCCAACACCACGCTGAACCCTCGCGTACTCCACGAATTCCGATCCATCCTCAACCCCCGCGCCGTCATCTCCTCTCCCGAAGACCTGCGCACCTATGAATGCGACGCCCTCACCTACCTCCGGGCCCTCCCCACGGCGGTCTTACTCCCCTCGGACACGCCGCAAGTCCAAGCTATCCTCCGCATCTGTCATCGCGAGCGCATCCCCTTCGTCGCACGCGGCTCCGGCACCGGCCTCAGCGGGGGCGCGCTGCCCGTGCAAAACGGCATCGTTATCAGCTTCGCCCGCATGAATCGAATTCTCGAAGTCGACATCCCCAATTCCCGCGTGGTCGTCGAACCGGGAGTCGTCAATCTCGACGTCACTGCCCGCGTCCAACTTCACGGCTACTTCTATGCGCCCGATCCTTCCTCCCAGTCCGTCTGCACTATCGGCGGCAACGTCGCTGAAAATTCCGGCGGCGCGCACTGCCTCAAATACGGCTTCACCACCACCCACGTCCTCGGCCTCGAAGTCGTTCTTCCCGACGGCTCGCTCGTCCATCTCGGCGGAAAAACGCTCGACACTCCGGGCTACGACCTTTCCGGAGTTTTCGTCGGCTCCGAAGGCACACTCGGCATCGCCACAAAAATAATTCTCCGCATCGTCAAGCGCCCGGAGTGTATCCGCACGCTCCTCGCGGCCTTTCCGGACACAAACGCTGCCGGTGCCGCCGTCAGTGACATCATCGCCGCAGGGATGCTCCCCGCCGCCATCGAAATGATGGACAACCTTTCCATCCAGGCCGCCGAAGCCGCCGTCCACGCACACTATCCCGATTGCGGAGGTCTCCTTCTCGTCGAGCTTGACGGCCCCATCGCCGAAGTCGAATTTCTCATGCAGCACGTCGAGGAGCTTTGCCGCAAAAATGGCGCCTCGGAAATTCGCCTGGCGCAATCCGACGCCGAACGCGCCCTCGTTTGGAAAGGCCGCAAAGCCGCTTTCGCCGCCATGGGCCGTATCGCTCGCAACTACATCGTTCAGGACGGCGTGATCCCCCGCACCGCCTTGCCCCGCGTGCTCAGCGAAATCGCCCGTCTCAGCCGCGAAACCGGCCTCCGCGTTGCCAACGTCTTCCACGCCGGCGACGGCAACCTGCATCCCCTGGTTCTCTTTGATCGCGACATCCCCGGCCAGGAAGAAACCGCGCAATCTCTCTCCTCGCAAATCCTCGATTTGTGTCTCGCGGCTGGCGGTTCGATCACCGGCGAACACGGCGTCGGCGAAGACAAAAAGCGCGCGATGTCCAAAATGTTCAGCGAACCCGATCTCGCCACCATGCAGCGTGTCCGCTGCGCCTTTGATCCGCTACAGCTCTCGAATCCCACAAAAGTGTTTCCCACCCCGCGCCTATGCGGCGAAAAACCCGGCGAATATTCCCCTCATCGTCTGGAATCCGCGGGCGTCGCCGAGCGCTACTGACCCGTATTCATGTATTCTTTGTCCTTCCATGCAGGCCACTAGTTCCATCGCCCAGCAACTCGCTTCGATTGTCGGCAGCGAAAATCTTCGCGACGCCAATCTGGAAGATTCCGTTTGCGGCGTTCTCCCCAAGTTCGTGGTGCAGCCCGAAGGCGAAAAGCAGCTCGCCGCCGCTCTCGCCTTCGCCAACGAAGCCGGCCTCACCGTCATCCCTCGCGGCGGCGGCACTAAACTTGAATGGGGCAATCCGCCAAAAAGTGCCGACATCATCCTTTCTACCGCGCGCCTCGACCGCATCATCGAGCACGCCTGGGCCGATCTCACCATCACCGTGGAAGCTGGCTGCACCCTGCAAACCTTGCAGCAAACCCTCGCGCAACACGGCCAGCGCCTCGCCTTCGACGGTCTGTGGCCCAAACGGGCCACCATTGGTGGCGCGCTCTCTACCAACGACAGCGGCTCCCTCCGCCTCCGCTTCGGTCCGCTCCGCGACCTTATCATCGGCGTCACGCTCGCTCTCCCCGACGGCACCCTCGCAAGCAGCGGCGGCAAAGTCGTCAAGAACGTCGCCGGCTATGATCTCCCCAAGCTCGCCACCGGCGCTCTCGGCACCCTCGGCATCATCACCCGCGCCGTCTTCCGCCTCCATCCTCTTCCGCGTCGTGCCGAAGCTTTCTCGTTCGCTGATGAAAAATTCGCAGCAATGCAAAATCACATCTTCATGGTTCAGGATTCGCAACTTGCGCACACATCTTTGCAGGTTCGTGCCGCTTCCGGCACGCAACCGTGCGCCGACATTCTCTTCGAAGCCACCGAAGCCGGCATCCGCGCCCAGGAATCTCATCTTCGCAAAATCCTGTCCGCCGCCGCAATCGTACCGTCACCCGGCAATGTCTGGTCTTCGACGGAAGACCTCTGGAACGATTCGAACAAATCGCTGATCGCAAAAATTACGTTCTTGCCCGCGGAGCTAGCGCACGTTCTGGCGAGTGTTCAACGCGCAGCCACAGTACATTCGCTGCATTGGCAAATCGTGGGTCAAGCAACGGGAATTGCAACCCTGCGCCTCGACGGCGATCCCGCGCAACTACTGGCCGCCTCGCAACAGTTGCGCGCTGAAAGGGAAGCATCCGTTGGCTCGTTCGTTGTTCTCCGTCGTCCAGGCCAGCTCAATTCCCTCGACGCTTGGGGCCATCCCGGCGACGCCTTGCCCCTCATGCGCGCCATAAAACACCAACTCGATCCGCAAAACACTCTAAATCCCGCCCGTTTCGTCGGCGGTATCTAGTAGCCATGGCCTGCCCGCCACAGTTTTCTTCGATGGGGCGCAGCACTGCTGCGCCCCAAGGGCCCGCTTTCTGAAGCGGGCCGTTCCATCAACCCGGGCGTCAACCCACTCGCCTTGCATCGGTCACGCAATCACGGCAACATAACACTTCAAACTCATGCCCCACAGCAACCCACATCTCCCCTCCGCCTTCGACTCCCACCAATCCCCAGCCCTCGACATCATCGAAAAATGCGTCCACTGTGGCTTCTGCCTTGCCACTTGTCCCACCTACGTCCTGTGGGGCGAAGAAATGGACTCCCCTCGCGGCCGCATCCATCTCATGAAATCCGCCCATGAAGGCTTGACCAAAATAAACGAAACCTGGGTCAGCCACTTTGACTCCTGCCTTGGTTGCGTCGCATGCATGCCCGCCTGCCCCTCCGGCGTCGAATACGGAAAACTCATCGAAGCCACCCGCGCGCAAATCGAACGCAACTATAATCGCCCCGCGGCCGAACGTCTCCATCGCCGCATGCTCTTCGAAACTTTCACCAAACCATCGCGTCTCAATCTCCTCCGCTGGCCTCTTCTCGTGTACCAAAAATCCGGCCTGCAATCGATTCTTCGCGCCACGGGTTTCTTCAAACTCCTCCCCAAATCCCTCGCCGCGATGGACACCCTTCTTCCCAAAGTAAAATCCGTCGAATCTGTCGCGCCGCTCACCGCCGCCCAAGGCGAAAAACGCAAACGCGTCGGCCTGCTCCTCGGCTGCGTCCAGCGCACCTTTTTCTCCGAAGTCAACGCCGCCACCGCACGCGTCCTCGCCGCCGAAGGTTGCGAAGTCGTCGCCCCGGCGCAACAAACCTGCTGCGGCGCGCTTTGCGTCCACGCCGGCGAAGAAGTGCTAGCCCTCCAGCTCGCCCGCGCCACCATCGAAGTCTTCGAACACGCCAAGGTCGACACCATCGTCGTCAACGCCGCCGGTTGCGGCTCCAACGTCAAGGATTACGGCCATCTTCTCCGCAACGATCCCATCTACGCCGACCGCGCCCGCCGCTTCTCCGCCAAATGCCGCGACATCGCCGAAATTCTTTCCGAACTCTCGCCCCGCGCCGAACGCAAACCTCTTCACGTCCGCGTCGCCTTCCACGATTCTTGTCACCTCCAGCATGCCCAAGGCATCCGCACCCAGCCGCGCCAACTCCTTTCGCAAATTCCCGGCCTCGAACTCCTGGAAATTCCCGAAGCCCCCATCTGCTGCGGCTCCGCGGGCATCTACAATCTCGTCCAGCCCGACGCCGCCACGCAACTCGGCGATCGCAAGGCAAACCTCATCGCTGCTCTTAACGCCGATGTGGTCGCCACCGGCAATCCCGGCTGCATTCTCCAGCTCCAATCCTCCCTCGCCAAAACCGCACAGCCAATCCCCGTCCTCCACACCATCCAACTCCTCGACGCCTCCCTCCGCGGCCTCCGCGCAAACTCCCTGTTCTAAGAAAGTCCAAATCCTTCATTCCGAGCGAGGTCTTCGAGCGGGGTATCGCTATTCGCGATCGTTTGTTGCTTGGGCCCTCCAAATGCGGGCGTACCGCCAGCCGGCCTGCCGCAGGCAGGCATCCTTGCCGGCGTTTTGCAGCATAGGCTTCAGCCTGTCCCTCGTCGTCAGGTCACGCCCACAATCTCCCCTCAATCAAAATCTCCCAACCGCTCCACCCAAATTTCTGTAACACGCCACAAACAATTTGGCATTACACTTACCCTGTATCCGCCCCGTGCGTCTTCCGGACTCCCGGTCGCCGCGCACCGCAGTGGAAGCAGGCGGTGCTGATCTCGCCATCCGTGGCATCGCCCTGGGAAGACCCGCTCCCTGCTTCCAAAAGTTTCACTCCTTAATACTTCCGCGAGGTGCACCATGACAACGACTCCAATGATCGAAGCCCAGGCTCCCGCATCCCTCAGCGCGTTCGGCAAAGCGCGATCCACCGTGCAAGGCGGTCCACTCAGCGCCGAAGAGCTGCAAAAAACCGACGCCTTCTGGCGTGCCTGCAATTACCTCATCCTCGGCATGCTCTACCTTCAAGACAATCCTCTCCTCCGCGAACCTCTCAAGCCCGAGCACATCAAGAATCGCCTCCTCGGTCACTGGGGCTCCAGTCCGGGCTTGTCCTTCATCTACATTCACCTCATGCGCCAGATCAAAAAATACGACCTCGACATGATTTTCCTCGCCGGCCCCGGTCACGGCGCACCCGGCGTTCTTGCTCCCGTCTATCTCGAAGGCACCTACTCTGAGTTCTATCCCGAAAAAGGCGAAGACGAAGAAGGTCTCCGCGATTTCTTCAAGGAATTCTCCTTTCCCGGCGGCATCGGCAGCCACTGCACTCCCGAAACCCCCGGCTCCATTCACGAAGGCGGCGAACTCGGCTACGTCCTTTCCCACGCTTGCGGCGCCGCGTTCGACAATCCCATGCTAATTGTCTCCGCCGTCGTCGGTGACGGCGAATCCGAAACCGGCCCCCTTGCCACCTCCTGGCACATCAACAAATTTCTGAATCCCATCCGAGACGGCGCGGTTCTCCCCATCCTTCATTTGAACGGCTACAAGATCAACAACCCCACTCTGCTTGCCCGCATCACCCACGACGAGCTCGAAAGCTTCATCCGCGGTTGTGGCTGGACTCCCTACTTCGTCGAAGGCTCCGACCACGAATCCATGCACCAGGCCATGGCCGCCACCACCGAACACTGCGTCACCGAAATCCGAAGAATCCAGCAAGAGGCTCGCGGTTCCGGCCACGCCGAGCGTCCCCGCTGGCCCATGATCGTCCTCCGCTCTCCAAAGGGCTGGACCGCACCTTCTAGCATCGACGGTCACAAACTCGAAGGCTTCTGGCGCGCCCATCAAGTCCCGATAACCGACGTCAAACAGAGTCAGGATCACCTGCGTACATTCGAGTCTTGGATGCGCAGCTACAAGCCCGAAGAACTCTTTGACCGTGCTGGCAAACTACTCCCTGAATTACGCGGCATCGCTCCCACCGGCAACCGCCGCATGGGCTCCAACCCACATGCCAACGGCGGCCATCTGAAACGGGACCTCCGCCTCCCCGATTTCCGCCGCTACGGCATCAACCTCGAAAAATTTGGCGTCATCCAAGCCGAAAACACCCGGCCGCTCGGCGCATTTCTACGCGACATCATGAAAGCCAACATGAACAACTTCCGCGTCTTCGGCCCCGACGAGAACACCTCCAACAAGCTCGACGCCATCTATCAGGTCAGCAAAAAATTCTGGATCGCCCAGTATTTTCCCGAAGACCTCGACGGCGGCGAACTCTCTCCCGATGGTCGCGTCGTCGAAATGCTCAGCGAGCACACCATGGAAGGCATGCTCGAAGGCTACCTTCTCACCGGCCGCCACGGCTTTTTCTCCTCCTACGAATCCTTCATCCATGTCATCGACTCCATGTTCAACCAGCACGCCAAATGGCTCTCGATCTGCAACCACCTTCCGTGGCGCCAGGACATCGCTTCTCTCAACCTTCTGATCACTTCCACCGTATGGCGTCAGGATCACAACGGCTTCACCCATCAGGACCCTGGTTTTCTGGACGTGGTCCTCAACAAAAGCGCCGAAGTCACCCGCATCTACATGCCTCCGGACATCAATTCGCTTCTCTCCGTTGCCGACCATTGCCTCCGCAGCGAAAACTACGTCAACGTCATCGTCTGCGACAAACAGACGCACCTCCAATACATGACCATGGACGAAGCCATCGTCCACTGCACCAAAGGCATCGGCATTTGGGAGAAAGCCTGCAACGATCAGGGCGCAGAACCCGATCTGGTCATGGCTTCTGCCGGGGACATTCCCACGCAGGAAGCTTTGGCCGCCATCGTTCTCCTGCGCGAACAATTTCCCGATCTCAAAATTCGCTACGTCAACGTAGTCGACCTCTTCAAGATGCAGCCGTCGCAAGACCACCCTCACGGCCTCAACGACCACGACTTCGATTCGCTCTTCACTCTAGACAAGCCAGTGATCTTCAATTTCCACGGTTACCCCTGGCTGATTCACCGCCTGGCTTACCGCCGCCACAACCACGACAATTTCCACGTCCGCGGTTACAAGGAAAAGGGCAACATCAACACTCCGATGGAGCTCGCCATCGAAAACCAGATCGATCGCTTCAGCCTGGCCATCGACGCCATCGACCGTGTTCCCAAGCTCCAGAAAATCGGCGCCCACGCCAAGGAAAAGTTCCGCAATCTCCAGATCGAATGCGTAAACTACGCCCACGAAAACGGTATCGACAAGCCCGAAGTCTCCTCCTGGACCTGGCCCAACTAACTCGCGTATTCCCTTCTGGCCGGCGCGCGGGATTGCGCTTTTTATTGAGTACTGGCGGGTCTTCAGATCCGTGCTTTTTTTTCGGGTGCCCTACCCTCGTTTTCTGAGGATGGGTCTTAAGTCTCTCTTTGTTGCGCCGCGCCTTCAGGCCGGCATGTTGGGGTTACTTTGCATTTCTCCATGGAGCCATTACGATGAAACTCGCCTTCCTAACGTACCGCCAATTTCGTCCGCCCAATCCCGAAGGCCTTCAATGAACATCCTCGTCCTCAACTCCGGCAGCTCCACCCTGAAATTCCAACTCATCTCCACCGACCTCGACCGCATCCGCACCAACAATGACGACCGCATCTGCCGCGGCGTGCTCGAAGGCATCGGCGGCGAAACCGCCATCACCATCCACATCCGCAACCAACCTCCCAACAAACTCACCGCGCAACTCCCCGATCTCCCCGCCGCCCTCGACCATCTCATCCGCTGGCTCAGGAACGAACCCGCCGTCCCCGAACTAAAATCCACCTCCGACGTCCACGCCGTGGGCCACCGCGTCGTCCACGGCGGCGAAACCTTTACCGCATCCGCCGTCATCACCGACGAAGTCCTCAAAGGTATCGAAGCCTGCGCCGACCTCGCGCCGCTCCACAACCCCATCAACATCCAGGGCATCCTCGCCGCCCGCAAGATTTTCGGTCCGCAAACACCGCAAGTCGCTGTCTTCGACACCTCCTTCCACCATACTCTCCCCGAGCGCGCCTATCTCTACGCCATCCCCTACCATCTCTACGAACAACATCACATCCGCCGGTACGGCTTCCACGGTACCTCCCACCGCTACGTCGCCTACCGTTACCGCGTCCTGAACAATCTCACGCGCGAGCAGACTCACGTCATCACTCTCCATCTTGGCAATGGTTGCTCGGCCGCCGCCGTCCGCAACGGAGATCCCGTTGACACCTCCATGGGCCTCACTCCCCTCGAAGGCCTCGTCATGGGCACTCGCTCCGGCGATCTCGATCCCGCCATCGTCGATTTCATCGCCACCAAAGAACGCCTCTCACCAAAAGAGGTGGATACTTTGCTCAACACAAAATCTGGACTCCTGGGCCTTTCGAGCCTCACCAACGACATGCGCACTCTCCAACAACAATCAAAAGAAAACGACCGCCGCGCCCGCGTCGCCATCGAAGTCTTCTGCTATCGCGCCAAAAAATACATCGGCGCCTATCTCGCCGCCATGGCCGGCGCCGACGCCATCGTCTTCACCGGTGGCATCGGCGAAAACTCCTCCGAAATCCGCGCCCAAATCTGCGAAGGCCTCGATTTCTTCGGCTTGAAATTAGCCACCACCAAAAACGAGCAAGCCTCGGGGAGGGAATTACGCATCACCACCGACGACTCCAAACTCCACGCCTTCGTCATCCCCACCGACGAAGAACTCCTCATCGCCCGCGACACCCTCCGCTGCATCCTCGGCGTCCCCCACCCTTCGTAAACCTTTCACCCATCGCCGGAACTGATAACCAACACCCCATGCCAAACCTGCCTGCGGTAGGCAGGGCAAGCAGGCGAGTCCGCGAAGTGAGCAATCCCTCTTCTTCTTTCGCAATCTCAACCTTCACGTCACCCCCACATCCAGCACTGCCACCCAGTACTGCACCGACTGCAACGCAAATCCGCACAGAATCAACCCAATCCCAAACGCCCCCAGCCGACGAGCCGGCAAATTATCCGCGTAATATTCGATGTACGGATTTACCGTCTGTCCCAATCCGGTCGCGATTCCCGTCACCAATCCCACACGCAGCGCGAAGATCCATGCATGCTCCACGTGATGCACCAGCGCGCTGCACGCCAGCGCCGACGCAATATACCCCAGCGTCCGCACCACCGTTCCCCAGAACTGCCGTTTGGTAAATCGCGGCCGCCTCATCGCCGCATAATCTGTCGCGGGCCGCATTCCCCGTGAGTACGCCAGGATCTGTCCCACCGTTATCAGCAGGCAAAACGCAGCCGCGAATCGCAGCCCCGTCGTCGGATACAGTCCTGCGCCAAACCCAATCCCTCGAATCGCCGCAAACCCTCCTTCAAGCGCCAACGGATAATGCTTTAGTCCGCGCGCCGCCCGGCTCAATTCAATCGCGACGGTGAACCCAGTCGTAATTCCCGCTGCGACTCCAAATAAACCGCCGAGCCCCAGCGCATAGCCCGCTCCAAACACAATGGAATAAGTCACTGCTCTGGTGATCAGTCGCAGCGGCCCGTGCTGCCCGCCCAGCAAATCGTACGCAAGATAGAAACTCCCCAGCACATCCAGGCAAGTCCCCCCAATGCTGATCCCCGCCAATGTGTGATGATCCATCCGTCCATTCTAGCGGCATCCGGGAACGATCCTTGCGTCTTCAGGCGCCCACGCACTGGTGTGCGTGTGGTTTGTAGCATACGCTTCAACCTGTGCTCTTGGGGTTCGCTGTGGGTGCCCCCAACCCTCGTTTTCCGAGGGTGAGGCGCGGGTTTCTCTTCGTAGGCGTGCAGAAATCTCTGCCCATGTCCGCGCGATTGCCTGATCGTGGAATCGACCTTCCGATCGCTTGGCGCTACACCGCCGCGCGTCTCCGACGTCCGCTCGTCAAATACACCGCCGCCCTCGGCTCGAGCAACGGGTCCCCCGACGGTTCAATCCCATCCACGCGTGGAATCGGATCGAAAATAATCTGCCGCTGCGCCGCGTCGTTGTCCGGCACCTCGCCGTTAAGTTCGATCGTTCCGAATTCCACCAACGGCCGCTCTTCCGGCCATGTCACCGTGCCATCATCCACCACGTCTCCCTCCGCGGCCACCTGAACCAAAATCCGCATCTTCACCGCGCCCTTTGAGGTCCTGGCTTTAATATCCTCAAACAGAAAATCCGGTGACTGCTTAGCCGCCGCCGCTGCATCCAGATATTCGTTGCCGTCCTCCGGAACAATGCGATACCGGCCGAATTTCTGCACTCCATCAGTGTTCGTGAATTTGTAAGCATTAACCCCAAAAAACGACTCCTTCGCGAAGCTCGTCGGAATCGGCTTCGGCGCCTGCACAAACGCCAATGCCGCCGGGTGCGAACCAAGGAACACCTCAACCGGCGTGGGCTTTGCTGCGCCGGGTCCGCTTGCGCCAAGGGCGCGCAGAAATTGCAAGAACTCTTCCACCGTCCGCACCGGGAATCCGTTCACAGAATGCCCAATAATGTCGGTGTGACTGTGTTCCGCCAAAAAGAAGCGAACCGCGCATCCCCGTGGGCTCGCGTTCTCCACATCATAATCTGGCACCGTGGGCACTCCCGCAAAATCAGAGAAGCGCACAACCACCGGCACAGACTCCCGCCTCATGTGCGGCGCCTTGGTCAGCTCCTTCCCGCTGGCGGAGGCGGTAAACGTACCCGACAGCAGAATTCCCTTGGCGTGCACCGGACGATAACCGGGTTGCAGCCCAGTCAAATCGTCGAATGCCTGCAAAGCTTCGCGGCTCAACGGGTCGGGCTGCTCCATTTTCCTTTCGGGTTTTGTGCTCATTTGAAATTTTCCTTTCACAAAAAGACGAGGGAACGCGCTTCCATCGGTTGGGGGGGGCGGAGCCATTCGAGTGGCGATCCCGGACTTGGGCCCGCGACTATACCACGGAACCTCGGCCAACAATATAAACGCCTCTCCCGTCAGCACTCCCTTAATCCGTTGCTCTCGGCTTTTTCTGTGGGTGCCCAACACGCCGCTTTTGCGTGTCGGGTCTTGGGTTACTTTTCGTAGCGGCGCCGGACTGTTTTACTGTGAGCTTCGAAGTGCCGCGCCCCACATCCGCACGATCACAAGATATCTTGCTACTCATCATCGCGCGGTGCCCACCCACCCTCGTATTGCGATGCCTCGCGTCATTCCTCCTTCAACCTACACCGTCCTCTCAATCACCCGCGTCTCTCCTCCAATCAAAGCCATCGTCGCCATATTCAAAAACAATCCATGCTCCACAACTCCCACAATCGAATCCAACCTCGCCGCCATCAGTGCCGGATCCTCAATCAGCAGCCCCGAACAATCCAAAATCAGATTTCCTTCGTCCGTGATGTACCGCGTTCCGTCCGGATTCATCCGCGTCTTCGGCGTAAACCCCAACCCGCGCAGCGCATCATTCACCAACGGAGCCGCCATTTGAATCACTTCGACCGGCAACGGAAACCGTCCCAACTTCTCGACCTGCTTCGACTCATCCGCAACCACCACAAACTTCTTCGACGCGCTCGCCACAATCTTCTCGCGCAGCAACTTCCCACCACCTCCCTTGATCAGGGCCAGCTTCGGCGCCACTTCGTCCGCTCCATCCACCGTCAGGTCCAGGCTCCGGCACTCTTCAAAATTCACAAATGGGATACCATAACTCCGTCCCAGGCGCTCGCTGTCCTCCGAACTCGCAATCGCTCGAATCTTCAGTCCATGATCCCGCACTTGTTCTCCGAGCAGCCGGATCCAAATCGTGGCCGTCGTCCCCGAACCCAATCCCAGCGTCATTCCAGGTTCGACGAGTCGCAGTGCCCGTTGTGCGGCATGTAGTTTCATGCCGGTGTGGTCTTCCGCATTGCTGTTTGCTGGCATCGCACTCCCACCTTTTCCAAAGTCTGGTCTTGGCGCAAACATATTGAGTGCCTGCGGCACTGTCAAGGTGAAGAATGCCAAAACCGCGTGGTACGATGCGAGCCGCCACTCACGGAGGCAGAAAAATGACAATACGGATGGGCTCGCTTTGCCTTTGCCTTCTAGTGTTATTCGTCGGCAAACCATTCTCCGCTCGCCAATCCGGCCTCGACGCCCGCCGCAAGCAACTCAATGATCTCCTCGCCGAACGCTGGGAATACACCATGCGCACGAATCCCGTCTTTGCATCGATGCTCGGCGACAAGCGTTGGAACGATAAGCTCGCCGACGCCTCTCAAACCTTCATTGACCAGGATCTCGCGCAAACCAGAACCTTCCTCGCGCGCTTCGAAGCCATCGACACGACCGGTTTTCCCGGCCAGGAAGTTCTCAACAAAACTCTGATGATCCGCAATCTGAAAATGGATTTGGAAGGTGCCCGTTTCAAGCCTTGGGAAACGCCCGTTTCGCAGTTCAACGGTATCCACATCGAACTGCCCGACCTCGTCACCGTACTGTCTTTCGAAACTGTAAAAGACTACGAAGACTACATCGCCCGCCTCAAAGCCATGCCCCTGCTCTTCGACCAGACCGAAGCGCAAATGCGCAAAGGCCTGGCCGAGGCCCTCATGAACCCGCGGTTCCTTCTGGAAAAAGTCGTCGTCCAGGCGAAAAACATTGCCGTTCAGGAACCGCAAAACAGCCCCTTCGCCCATCCTTTCGCAAACTTTCCCAAACCGTTCTCCGAAGCGGACCAGAAGCGCCTCCGCGAGCAGGGCCTCTCTACGATTCGCGACTCCGTCGTTCCCGCTTACAAAAAATTCACTGCGTTCGTCCGCGACGAATATGCCCCCAAAGGGCGCACCGAACCCGGCGTCTGGTCCATCCCCGATGGCTCCGCCCGCTATCGCTTCGACATCCGCCAGCTCACCACCACCAACCTCACGCCTGAACAAATCCACGAACTCGGCCTCAAACAGATCGACGAGATCGAGGCCGAAATGTTTGCGATCGCTCACCAACTCGGATTCAAGGATATCGCCGCACTCAACGAACACATCAAAACCGATCGCAGTTTCTACGCCACCTCGGGCCAACAGGTTCTCGACCTCTACACCAATTACGTCAACGCCATGGAACCCGAGCTTCCCAAGCTCTTCGGCCGCCTTCCCAAAAGCAAGCTTGCCGTCATTCCCATGGAAGCCTCACGCGCCAAGGATTCCGTTCCGGCCGATTACACCGACGGCGCTCCGGATGGCTCTCGCCCAGGCCACATCAACGTGAATGAGTACGACCCCGAGCATCGCCTCACTCTCAACGTCGAAGCCATCGCCTACCACGAAGGCATTCCCGGCCATCATCTTCAGATTTCAATCGCGCAGGAGCTTCAGAATCTCCCGGACTTTCGCCGCAATGCCGATTACACCGCCTTCGTCGAGGGGTGGGCGCTCTACTCCGAACGCCTGGGAAGGGAAGTGGGCCGTTATCAGGATCCTTACAGCAACTACGGTCGACTCGAAAATGAAATGTGGCGCGCCATTCGCCTTGTCGTCGACACCGGCGTCCACGACAAGCACTGGTCCCGTGATCAAATGGTGGCCTACTTCCACCGCTACACCGCGATGGACGAACCCAATATCCAAACCGAAGTCGATCGCTACATCGCTTGGCCTGGCCAAGCCCTCGCCTACAAACTCGGCCAACTCGAAATCCTCAAGCTCCGCGAACAAGCCCACCAGCAACTCGGCGACAAATTCGACCTCCGCGCCTTCCACGACGAAATCCTCGCCAACGGCGCTCTTCCCCTCGACGTCCTCGACTCCGAAGTCTCCGCCTGGATCAACACGCACAAATAGCATAGCCTGTTCTCTTGGATTCTCCCCTTGCCAGATATAGTCTGATAACTTTCCCCCGCCCCCCGCCCCAACCACATTGACTTCCTCCCCCCTCCGGCGCAAAATTCCCGCACGTTCCGTCCAGCCCAGGTCGTACCACAAAACCGGGCAGTTCTCTTCATAGGAAGGCGCTGCCTCGAACGGAGAAAAATCTCATGAGCACTGCTCCTGGTCCCTCTCTCGACATGAACAAACTCAACGCCTTTATCGGCCAGTTCGTCGGCGATCTTGGCGCCGCCGTCCACGCCGGAATGGTCGTCATTGGCGAAAAGCTCGGTCTATACAAAGCCCTCAGCGCCGGTCCTGTCACTTCCTCCGAACTCGCCAACAAAACGCAAACCGACGAACGCTATGTCCGCGAGTGGCTGTCCTCCCAAGCCGCTGGTGGCTATGTCACCTACGACGAAAAATCCAACAAGTTCAGCCTCAACGAAGAGCAAGCCTTCACCCTCGCCAACGAAGACAGCCCCGCCTACCTGCCCGGCGCATTCGAACTCGCCTTAGGCTCGCTCGCCGCGGTCCCTCGCATCGCCGAATCCTTCCGGAGCGGCGCAGGCATGGGCTGGAACGAACACGTCGACGGCGTCTTCCACGGCTGCGAGAAATTTTTCCGCCCCGGCTACGCCGCAAACCTCGTCAGTACCTGGATTCCGTCGTTGAGGGGGGTGAAGGAGAAACTCGAAGCTGGCGCCCGCGTCGCCGACGTCGGCTGCGGAAAAGGCGCATCCACTTTACTGATGGCCAAAGCCTTCCCGAAATCCCATTTCTTCGGCTTCGATTACCACGACAAATCCATCGAAGGCGCCCGCGAAACCGCAAAACGCGAAGGCTTGTCGGACCGCGTCACTTTCGAAGTCGCCAAAGCCAAGGCCTTTCCTGGCAGCAACTACGATTTCGTCACCGTCTTCGACTGCCTCCACGATATGGGCGATCCTGTCGGCGCTGCCAGGCACGTCCACCAATCTCTCGCCGCAAACGGCACCTGGATGATCGTCGAGCCATTCGCCAACAACGAGCTGAAAGACAATCTCAATCCCGTCGGCCGCGTCTACTATTCCTTCTCCACTCTTCTCTGCACGCCGTGCTCCCGCTCTCAGGAAGTCGGCCTCTGCCTCGGCGCTCAAGCCGGCGAATCACGCATCCGCGACGTGGTCACCGCTGCCGGATTCAGCAACTTCCGCCGCGCCACCGAAACTCCCTTCAACATCGTCTACGAAGCCAACCGCTAGCCATCCCGGCACGCTGCCGCTACAACTGGACTTGGAGAGCGAGGCAAGACACACCCTGCGATCGTTGAAAAGCCATCCGTCGCCCAGCCAGCCGGCTACACCACCCCAACCCGTCATTCTGAACGGAGTCTGCGGAGTGAGGAATCCCCGTTCGATCTGGAAACGCCGGCAGAAGAGGGGCTTGTGCGGGGTGGGTCCGGTGGTATGATTTCGTAGTTCCTCCAATCTGGGGCGCAACAGCGCCGCGCCCCTGGCGGCACTCAGCCTTCCCCTACAGCTGAGGAGAGATTTTGTGCGCTTTCTGACACCAACGGAAAATAAGCGGCTCAATGAGCTGATTGGCTTTGTCTGTATCGCCGTGGCAGTGCTACTCGCGCTTTCCCTGATTTCCTATTCTCCGCGCGACCCGGCGCTCAACGTGAGTACCGCGTCCATGGCCGAGAATCCCGTGCGCAACTGGATTGGCCCGGCGGGGTCGTACACCTCGGATTTGAGTTTCCAGATGTTCGGCTTTGCGGCGTTCTTGTTGCCGGTGGCGATCGGTCTCTTGGGCTACCGCTGGTTCCGCAGCCGCGCCGTGGATTCGCAATGGGCTACTTTGGCGGGATACGCGTTGTTGCTCCTGTCGCTTCCTTCCTTGCTGGCGATGACTCATTTCCCGGATGTGCGCGGCGCGATTCCGGCCGGCGGCGTTCTAGGCAGCGTGATCTCGCACGAATTACAGAGAGGATTCAATTGGGGCGGAGCTTTCGGCGTCGCACTGATCATGATCGTAGTCGCTCTGTTCCTCACGACGAGATTCAGCTTCAGCGGCGCGCACGCCTGGGCCAGCAGTTCCAAAGGCCCACTCGGAAAAATGGAAAAGCTCGGTATCTTGCAGCGCGCTCGTGCCCGTTGGGAAGAATGGCGCGACGAGCGCGAAGAAGGCCGCATGCGCCGCGAAGTGGAGGAGCGCAAGTTGAGCGGCCGCAAGCCGGTGGCTCCGCAGATTGTCGGCAAAGGCGAAAAGCCGGAGGACGAGGGCGGCAAGGCTATTCACTTGGAAGAACTAGGGAATGTCTTTAAGGGAACCTCCAGCGCGGGGAAGGGAAGCAAGAACGCCGTCGCGGAGGACGAAGCGGAAGACTCGGCGGACGAAATCCCGCACAAAGTACCTGTGGTTGTGCTGGGGCCCGACAAAAAGATAACCACCGCGAAGTCCGAAGCGAAAGTCGCAAAAACAACCGCGAACTACAAACTGCCTTCCATTCAGTTGCTGCGCGAAGGCGAAGGCAGTCAAAAGCTCGACGAAGATGAATTAAAGATGCGCGCCCGTGCCATTGAAGCGAAATGCCACGAATTCGGCGTGGAAGGGCGCGTCACGCAGATCAACCCGGGACCGGTGGTTACTACCTTTGAGTTCAAGCCGGAAGCCGGAATCAAGTACAGCCGCATTATCGGACTGACTGAGGATTTGTGCCTCGCGTTGCAGGCCGAATCGATTTTGATTGAACGCATCCCTGGCAAATCGACGGTTGGCATCGAAGTGCCCAACGATCGCCGGCAGACCATCGCGCTTCGTGAAATCGTCGAATCCACGGAGTTTGCCAACTCGCCCAGCAAATTGACCTTGGCAATGGGGCGCGACTTGCACGGGCGGATTCGCGTCACCGACTTGGCTTCCATGCCGCACTTGCTGATCGCCGGATCGACCGGCACGGGCAAGAGCGTCTTCATCAACTCCCTGATGATGTCGATTCTGTACAAAGCTACGCCGGACGACGTGAAGATGGTCCTGGTGGATCCCAAACGCCTCGAACTGAATTTGTACGAAGGCATTCCGCACCTGATCGCTCCGGTGGTTACGGATCCCAAAGTAGCGTCCAACGTTCTGCGCAACGCCACCCGCGAAATGGAAAACCGCCTAAAGCTGCTGGCGCAGCGCGGCGTCCGCAATATCGACCAATATAACCGCACCTTCCAAAAGCAGCAGTCACTCTCTTTGTTCGAAAATCAGGAAAGCGAGCACAAACCCCTTCCGTATCTGATCATTATTATCGACGAGTTGGCGGATTTGATGATGGTCGACACGAATAACGTTGAGGAGTCCATCACCAGGCTGGCGCAGATGGCCCGCGCTGTCGGCATTCACCTGATCCTCGCCACACAACGGCCTTCGGTGGATGTCATTACCGGCTTGATCAAGGCCAACTTCCCGGCGCGAATTTCCTTCCGCGTCGCCAGCAAAGTCGATTCGCGCACCATTCTCGACGCCAACGGCTCGGAATCGCTCCTGGGCAAAGGCGACATGCTCTACCTGCCGGCCGGTTCAGCGCGCCTGCACCGAATTCACGGTCCGCTCGTGTCCGAGGATGAGATTACCGACGTCTGCGAATTCTGGAGGGAGCAAGCGGAAGCGAAGTACAACGAAGCGCTGCTGGAAGTCCCGAAGGAAGACGCGGAAAAGGAGGCTGCGGCAAAGGGTGGCAAGCCCGCGCCACGCAGCGACGCGCCCCCCGGCGACGGTGAGGGCGGCGACGATATCGACGACGAGCTGTATCAGGACGCCGTGCGCATCTGCTGCGAAATGGGCCGGGCATCGACCTCCACGCTCCAGCGCAGGCTCCGCATCGGCTATGGCCGCGCCGCCCACTTGATCGACCTAATGGAGAAAGACGGAATCGTCGGCCCGCCCGACGGCACGCGCCCGCGCGAAGTGCTGAAGGGCAGCGACTGGATGCGCGACTTCGACGACCGCGAGAAGTAACCTCGCCTATTTCTTCGTAGAGGCCATCTGGGCACAATCCCAGCGTCTTGCGATGTATACGTATCGGCGGAAGAACGTCCCAGGCCTCGGGCGAGCCTGCGCCTCGTCACGTCGGATGCCGCTCGATCATTCTTCCAACGACAGCGGCAGCGTGTTCGCACAGCGTGTGGTCTTCGGTACCAAAGGCGGCGTGAAAATGGGAGTCGATGTCGAGCTCGCCGACGACTTTTCCGTGAGCGAAGACCGGAACGACGATTTCAGATTTGGTCTCGAGAGAGCACGCCAGATAGCGCGAGTCGGCGTTCACATCATCGACCACGATCGTCTTGCCCGTCGACGCAGCCGCGCCGCAGATTCCTTGATTCAGCGGAATGCGGGTGTGCGGTGTCATGGTGCCCTTGAAAGGACCAAGGACGAGCATGTCGCGGCCGGATTCTTTTTCCAGCATGTAAAAGCCGACCCAGTTGTAGCGCGTCAATTTCTCGTGCAGCAGCGCGACGATATCCTTCATCAAGGCCTCTGCCGACATCGAGGACCTTGCCAATTCATCGAGCGCCGGAATCAGGTCGGCGGATCGGTTTTGCGTAGTGGTCATGCCATTAGTGCATCACAAATCGCCGGCCCAGGGCAACTCCGCCGCGAGACACCGTCATGCCGCGGAAGAAGGTCAGAAGCGCGGTCCACGAGCCAGAGCTCGTAAAGTTTCAGGAATTGCTCGGCTGGCGAAATGAAATTTTGTCAGTACCAACAGCCAGCCAGAATTGACAGGCCGAAGAGCGCCCCCTAAACTAAATAAACTGCATGCCGGGGTAGCTCATTGGTAGAGCGCCGCCCTGAAAAGGCGGGCGTAGCCAGTTCGATTCTGGCCCCCGGCACCATCCGAACGTACACTTCCCAACAAATCCCACTCTCCACTTAGCTTGTAACTGTCGCCTTCCGGAGTGAGCGTGATTTCCGTGCAGTGCTTCGCAAGTTCCGCCTTTGCCCTCGGAATCTCTCCGGCGAGTCGCTCCTGAATCGTGGTGGGCTGGAGGGGCAACGCGCACTGGGGGAGTCTCTCGGGACCGCTATGGCGTTTGGAATGGATATTGGGGCGAGACTGACGCAAACGGCAAGCGCGTCCAGCGCTACGTGCGACTCGGGGATTACGAGATCCGCACCAAGGAACAGGCTTGGGAACTCCTGCGCCCACATCTTCCTGCTCCTGTCGGGGCGGGTCTAAAGCCGCTCGATGCGCACACTATCCGCCTTATTCTCGACGACGCGGGGCGACGAGCAGGCGTCGGCCACGTCCACCCGCACATGCTACGCCACAGTTTCGCGACACATCTCCGGGATAATGGTGCCGATCTGCGGACCATTCAGGAACCTCTCGGGCATTCGGACATCAGTACCACTCAAATCTATACGCACGTTTCTATCGGCCAACTTCAGAAAACTATCGAGCAGTTCCACCCACATGGAAGGAGTCACTAAGATGGACAATCCTAAAATCGAAATTCTGCCTTCACTAGACGATATGCTCCGGGGGCCACTTTAGACAGGATCAACTCGTCAGGATCGTACAGAAGGAAGTTGCCAAGATCATGGCAGATCGAGATGCCATAGCTTTTGAGCCTTTCTTCAGAAGCCGACAGATCGCTTACGAGCTAAAGCGTCTGCAAACCGTTCCAGAACAGGAAAAATGGAGCACGTGTTACGAGAGGTATGGCTGTCTAGACTGCAAGACGCAGGAGCATCCCCACGCCGGCAATGGCCTGTGTAATACATGCCGTTCTAAGTGGTTTCGGCGACTTGCTCAAATCATCGCCGAGGGGATCAAGGGAGAAACGGCGCGCCCAGGTGCTGGAACTCCGAGGCGCGAGCGACTTCTGCCAGAGAACGCTCCGAGAGACGGCGTTCACCATACATGGTACAAGCCGCGCAAACCGAAAGACCCAGAGGGTTCATGAACTGCCCCCGTTCCCCTTAAAGAGATAGCGTCCAGAGAAAAATGGCAGCGGCACTTCGAGTGCAACCAATGCTGTTGTCCCACTCACACTTTGTGCGAGAATCCTGCGCATGCAAACGCTTGGGTTGGCTAGTTCAACGCCACGGTCGGAAGGCCGTCTTACTACACCGTCCTAGGTAAGTGGCTGAAAGAGTCTTCTGCCAGCATCAAGAGAGGGAGTCTGTAAATGGGTCGACACCTGGGCCGGTGGGCAACCGAAGCGAAGAACCACCTGTTGAAGTATCGCCCGAAAATGGCAGCACAACTCCAAGCACAGGGGAAGCTGGACGACTGGGCGCTGAAAGTAGCGGAGAGGGCGAAGGACGAGTACTGCCTGAGCATCGAGAACGGAATGCAACCACTGGAAGCAGAGAGCAAAGCAAAGAAGAATCACATGCTCCTGCCGAGCGAGGAGGATCAGCCAGAGCTTGCTGTGGACCCCAATCGACTGACCGACCCTGCAACTTTGGTCAAGGTGCCGAGAGTGAATCGCCACGCGAGCAAACGGTGGGAAGCAAAATGTTGATTCGAGTTGGGTATTTCGGAATCGGTTAGGAGGGATGGGTACCTCAAAAGATTATTCATATGGTCGCGGTCTCCAGACCGCGCGAGCCAATCTACAACATCTTGCTTCTTATGACCGGAGTCGGACGTGAGGAAGGCTGGACTGTTTCTAATGAAGACTGGAAGCATGCAAAAGCATTAGCTCGAAATCGGCCATTCGAACCGCCATGGACCTCTCCGGTTACAGGGCCGAATCGACCTGTCACTTTTGCCAATTACCACCCGGGCCGCTCTCGAATAGTGTACGCGGGAAGTCAGGGGGCTCCCGGGTGAAGATGACAGCTGTCGCGTTATGCGCGCTGGTGGCTGCCGGACTTTGGACGTGTATAGCAGCGGTCGCGGCTTCCGCGCAAGAGCCCAATCCGAACTTTAATAAGGAACTGGATCAGGAGACGCCGCAACAGCAAAAGCAAGAAGCGGAAAAACCGGACACGAAAGCTTCTGCTGGGGATCTTGCGAAGGCCACCCAGAATCCCGTCGCCAGTTTGGTCAGCGTGCCCTTGGCGAATGTCACCGACTTCAATATTGGCCTCTTCGGTCGAGACCGCAACACGGTACTACAAGCTCAGCCGGTCATTCCTATTTCACTCGGTCAAAACTGGAACTTGATCACTCGAACGATCGGAGCGCTTGTATACCAGCCTACCGTCAGTCAGCCGAGTCAGGGAACGTTTGGTCTGAACGACATCAACCCGTCTTTCTTTTTGTCTCCGGCAAATCCAGGCAAATTAATCTGGGGAGCAGGCCCTACATTCTTACTGCCGACAGCTTCCGACGATGTTCTCGGTACCGGGAAATTCAGCATTGGTCCCGCTATCGTCGCGTTGGTGCAGCCCGGCAAATGGACCCTCGGCGTGCTGGTCAACAATCTGCGGTCCGTAGCCGGACCTAGTGGCCGCCCTGACGTAAATTCGATGACCTTGCAGTACTTTGTGAACTACAACCTCAAGAAGGGCTATTACATAACACTCCAGCCGATCATTACCGCCAACTGGAATGCTCCGAGCGGAACGTTTGGCTGGTTCCAATAGGCGCTGGTATCGGAAGAATCATGCGATTGGGCTTTCAGCCGGTAAATGTCAGCGTCCAAGCCTATGGGAATGTCAAGCGCCCGGATAATCTGGCCTCGCCCACTTGGCAGTTGAAGTTCCAAATCGCATTTTTGTATCCCAAGAAACCCAAGGGATCGTGAGCATTCAGAGTTTGGGACGTGTTGGAATGACTGATTCGAGAGGATGGTTCTATGAAAAAAAGTAAACTTACGATTCTTGCCCTTGGGTGCTGCGCAGTCTTCGCAGTCATGACGGGCATAGGCTGCAACAACCAGCCTGCGCCGACCAGCAACACCAAGCCGGTCGCGCCAAAGATGAAAATGACCACAGACATTCCAGAGGCCATCACCACTCCCGATTCTGTCGAGACACGCATCGGCACGTTGAAGTTTTTCGACGGCGCGCCCGACAAGGCTACGGTTGATAAGGCATACGACAACTTGGATTTTATGCGCGGCGTACAGGTCTTTTTGACCACCATGCCGGGTGCATCCCTTGTAGCCATGCGCCACGGTCTGCGGTCTGTCGGCGCAGTCGATGGAACCGTCGGAGTTTTCCAGACTTTGATGGATTCGAAGTCTTTGTGGCTCACTGGAAACACGGAAACTCTATACGCTTCCACTTGGCTCGACTTGAAAAATGGCCCGATTGTGATTGATTCGCCGCCCAATGTTCTGGGCGTACTCGACGATTTCTGGTTTCACTACATAATCGACATGGGGAACGCCGGACCGGACAAAGGTAAGGGTGGAAAATTCCTAGTGGTGCCGCCGGGGTACACGAGGAATATACCTCCGGGCTACTTCGTCGCCAAATCCAACACATTCGGTGTCTGGTTCATCATGCGCGGATTTCTAGTCAATGGCGATTCCCGTCCGGCAGTAGAGAACTACCAGAAGAACCTGCGCATCTATCCGCTCGCACAGGCCGCTAACCCGCCAGCTATCAAGCTCCTAAATCTCTCCGGCAGTGCGCACAATACGATTCACGCCAACGACTTTAAGTTCTATGAAGAAATCAACGAGATCGTGCAAGAGGAGCCCGGAACATCAATCGACCCCGAGACGCTCGGCTTGCTAGCGGCCATCGGCATTGAGAAGGGCAAGCCGTTCGCACCTGATGAGCGGATGAAGAAGACCCTCACGGATGCAGCAGCAGTCGGCAATGCCACGGCACGCTCAATCTTATTTGCCAACCGCGACCAGCGTTTTTTCCTTTATCCGGGCAAATATTGGGAGATTGGTTTTCTGGGTGGAAGTCATGAATTTCTCATGGATGACGCGCGCTTGCTAGATGCGCGCACGCGCATGTTCTACTATGCGACCGTCATCACCCCGGCGATGGCAATGAAAATGGTCGGTGTTGGCTCGCAGTACGGAGTCAACTTCCGCGACGCGGATGGCAACTACCTTGACGGCGGCAAGAACTACAAACTCAATATACCAGCCAACCCGCCAGTAAAAACCTTCTGGTCCGTTGTGGCTTATGACAACCAGACCCGCTCCATGCTCCAAACCGATGAGCAATTTCCCAGTCTCGGCAGTCAGAAACCGGGTCTACAAAAAAATGCTGACGGATCAGTGGACGTCTATTTTGGGCCGAAAGCGCCCCCAGGGCATGAGAGCAATTGGGTCCAAACCGTGCCCGGCAAGGGCTGGAACACTCTCTTGCGGCTTTACGGTCCACTGGAACCGTGGTTCGACAAGACTTGGCGCCCGGGTGACATTGAGCTGGTGAAGTGATTGGAATCGTAGAATCAAACGGAGAAAACCAGTGAAACCAAAAACTTACCTAGCCGTACTCGTGATTTCTGGCACATTGGGCTTAACCAACACTCAGGCGCAGACCGCGCCGAAGACGGACATTCCGCCGGAAGTCCTGAAGTCGATCTCGATCGCCGACAAAGTCGATACACCCATTGGTAGGCTCGACTTCTATGACGGCGTGCCAACTGGCGACACCGTCAAAATCGTCTATGACAATCTCGACCGCTCGCGTGGCTTCGGGGTGTATCTCGATAACCTCGGGGGCGTGGCGATACACGCCTTTCTCGCGGGCCTTGCCGCGCAGGGTGCCGACGCGCCCAACAAGGTCGCCATTTTCGAGCAGCTGATGGATTCCCAGGCAATCGTTTTAACTGCGAATACCTCGACGCTATACGCCTTCTCCCGCACCGACCTGGCAAATGACGGGCCGACTGTCATTGAAGTGCCACCCGGGATGCTCGGCTTTCTCGATGACGATTGGGAGCGATTCGTCGGGGACATTGGTGTCACTGGGCCGGACAGGGGCAAAGGCGGCAAGTATCTCGTGTTGCCCCCCGGCTACGAGGGCCAGGTTCCTGACGGATATTTCCTACTGAAACCTCGAACCAACAAAAACTTTCTTTTCTTACGCGGCTCGATTGATAAGGGCCTGCAAGCTGCGGCCGAAAACATGACCTCGGGGATTCGGATATATCCTCTGAAGGACGCGGCAAAGCCCGCGCCGACTACGTTCACCAACTTGTCCGGCAAGTCCTTCAACACCCTGTTTCCGAACACCCTTGCGTATTACGAGCACTTGAACCAGATCATTCAGGACGAGCCCCTCGATGCCATCGACCCGTCGCAGCGTGGCGCCATCGCCACAATCGGCATCCTCAAGGGCAAGCCCTTCGCGCCCGACGAACGGATGAAGAAGTTGCTGACCGAAGCCGCCACACTCGGAAATGCCACCGCGCGCGCCATCACTTTCGATCCACGCTTGGATGGAGTGTATTTCTATCCCGACACAGACAGCGCGTGGTCAGCGTTCTTCGCGAATAGGAACGCTACGTTCGAGTCGGACGGAACAATGCAGCTCGACGCGGCTGTGCTGTATTACTTCAATGCCGGCGGTGTGACACCGTCAATGGCGAAGACGGCTGTAGGAGTTGGATCCGATTACGCAGGGGCCTATCTTGACGCCAAGAAACAGCCGTTCGATGGCTCCAAAACCTACAAGGTCCATCTGCCGCCCAATGTGCCGGTAAACAACTTCTGGGCCGTCACGATCTACGACACGCAGACGCGCTCGCAGCTTCAGACCGGCCAGAGATTCCCGACAGTCGGAAGCCAGACCAAGGGGATAGAGAAGAACGCGGATGGCTCATTCGACATCTATTTCTCGCCGAAAGCACCGGCAGGCAAAGAGAACAACTGGCTGCAGACGGTTCCGGGCAAGAGTTGGTTTGTGATCCTGCGCATGTACGGGCCACTGGAGCCTTGGCTCAACAAGACCTGGCGGCCAAGTGAGATCGCGCTGGTGCAGTGAATGGGACAGTCAATCACGAACGGAGGTAGAAGTGAATATTAGAACTAGCCTAGCCGTAGTCGCGCTTTCTATCACATTGGCTTTGACCGTAACCAACGGCCAGACGCCGCCCAAAATGAAAATGACGACGCCGATCCCCGCGTCCATTGTGACACCCGACTCCGTGAACACGCGTCTCGGCACCCTAAAGTTCTTTGACGGATTTCCAGACGATTCCACCGTTCAAAAGGTTTACGACAATCTCGACTTCCAGCGCGGAGTGCAAGCTTTTTTGAGTGGCATGCCGGGTGCGTCGCTCGTCGGTATGCGCACGGGTTTTCGCGAGCTGGGCGCTCTCAACAACAATATTTTGCTCTTCGAGAACCGTCTGGACTCCAAATCACTTTTCCTTACAGGCAACACCGACTCCGTCTATTTCAGCACTTGGCTCAATTTGAAGGACGGCCCTCTAGTACTTGAAACCCCGCCAAAAGTGCTCGCATTCCTTGACGATTCTTGGTTCCAGTATGTAATCGACATTGGCAACGCGGGTCCTGACAAAGGGCAGGGCGGGAAGTATCTCGTGCTTCCGCCCGACTTCAAAGGCCCTGTGCCAGAGGGTTACTTTGTCGCCCGTTCGCGCACTTATAACTTGTGGCTAATGGGCCGGGGATTCAAAGTGAACGGCGACCTTACGCCTGCCGTAGAGGGCATCAAGAAAAATCTGCGCATATATCCGCTGGCGCAGGCGAAGAACCCTCCGGAAACGGAATTCATCAATGGTTCGGGCGTTGAGCTAAATACAGTCCACGCCAATGACTTCAGCTACTTTGAAGAACTGAACGAGCTCGTACAGGAGGAGCCTAGTGAGGCGCTGGATCCCGAGAGGCTCGGCTTGTTCGCGTCCATCGGCATCGAAAAGGGTAAACCATTTGCTCCCGACGCTCGGATGAAGAAAATTCTCACCGAGTCGGCGGCGGTCGGGAATGCCACCGCCCGGGCCATCTTGTTCCGCACACGCATGAAGGACGCTTACTACTATCCGAACAGCGCTTGGTTTACGACATTTCTCGGGGGCTACGAGTTCTTATCGCAACCCGGCGTGCGCAATCTCGACGCAAGGGTTATGTTTCACTATTACGCAACCGGGATCACTCCCGCGATGGCTATGAAGATGGTGGGCATCGGCTCACAATATGCCGCAGCGACTACAGATTCCGAAGGCAAACCGCTCGAAGGGAGCAAGACCTACAAGATTCACTTGCCGCCAAACATCCCTGCGAAGGACTTTTGGTCGTTCGTCGTTTATGACAACCAAACGCGCTCGATGCTGCAAACCGACGAACAATTTCCGGGTATCGGCAGCGAAGATAAACGTCTCGTCGTTAACCCCGACACGTCGGTAGATGTCTATTTCGGACCGACAGCACCAGCAGGGCACGAAACGAATTGGGTTCAAACCGTACCGGGTAAGGGTTGGAACGTTTTACTTCGGCTCTACGGTCCATTGCAGCCGTGGTTCGACAAGACTTGGAAACCAGGCGAGTTCGAGCCTGTGAAGTGAAACAAGCCGTCGGGGTCGTCCATCACAAGAGGGCCCGCGACTCGTCCGTCGGTTTCCGAGACGGGTAACTATCCGGGTCGAGCAGCAGCTGCTTTTTATGGTCCTGAAGGATCGCAAGGAGTTGTTATGAAGAGTCTGACAGTAGTTCTTCTTAGTTTTTGTCTTGTCATCTCGAGTTTCGCGCAAGATATTGGCTGGCCACGCGAAAAGACCACTGCGGACGCGACGATCATCTATTATCAGCCGCAACTCGACGACTGGAAAAACTTCCGGCAACTTGACGCGCGTATGGCCGTTTCCATCAGGACGAAGACAGGGCAGCCCACGGTCGGGGTAGTTTATCTCCGAGCGCGCACCGATGCCGATCTGGACACTCACAACGTGGTGCTCAGCCATTTGGAAGTTGTCTCGACGAAGCTCCCCTCCTTAGACCAGGCCAGCGCTGCCGCGATGGATCAGATGATCAAGACCTTTCTGTCCCCCGCTGCGACTTTGAACATTTCTCTCGAGCGATTGATGGCGGAATTGGAAGAGAAGAAGCAGGACTCCGAGCCCGCAGTATCCGTCAAGAATGATCCACCGAAAATCTTTGTCGCCTATGATGCGAAGGCCATTCTGCTTCTGGTGGACGGCGAGCTAGTACGTGCTCCGATTGAAAAGACCAATCTAGAGTTCGTAGTCAATACAAACTGGGATTTGGTTTTCGATAAACCGAGTTCGAAGTATTTCCTTCTGAACGGGAAGACGTGGCTTACTGCCGCCGCGTTGGAAGGACCCTGGACCACCACAGCGAAATTGCCCGCCGATATGTCCAAGATACCTGACCAACCCAACTGGGCGGACGTGAAAAAGGCCATTCCCCCGCCAGCGGGCGCTGGCGCGACAGCACCTAAAGTTTTTTACAGCAGCGTTCCTGCGGAAATAATCACCTTCAAGGGCAAGCCCGTCTACGCCGAAATTCCCAACACACAACTGTCCTACGCTACCAATACGGAGAGTAATGTTTTTCTTCACAGCGGCGAGAATCAATACTATTACTTAGTAAGCGGGCGGTGGTTTCGTGCCAAGACCCTCGATGGGCCGTGGACTTTTGCCACACCAGATCTTCCCGCTGACTTCGCCAAGATCCCTCCGAAGAGTGTGGCGTCCCGCGTACTGGTTTCGGTTCCGGGAACAAACGAAGCCAACGATGCGGTGCTGCTGGCACAGGTACCAAACACCGTTATCGTAGATCGTGCCAAAGCGGAGGCCGAGGTTGCGGTTTCCTACGACGGCGAGCCTAAGTTCGATCCTATTGAAGACACCTCCCTCTCCTACGCCTCGAATACGCAGGACAAAGTCATTAAGGTCGGTGACTTGTACTATTTGTGTTTCCAAGGTGTATGGTTCATGTCCACTGCGCCCAGCGGCCCCTGGAAGACCGCGGACTCTGTTCCTCAAGAGATTTACACCATCCCATCGAGCTCACCGGTGTACAACGTGACCTATGTGACACAGACCACGACCACGACCGGAGAAACCGAAGCGAGCAGCACGGCAGGTTATCTCGGGATGTTCATCATCGGAGTGGCAGTCGGCGCCACGGTTGCTTACGGAAGCGGCTACTACTATCCGCCGTATTACTATCACGGACCGTATCCGTATCCGATCTATCGCCCTTACCCCATCACTTACGGAGTTGGCGCTTACTACAACCCGCACAACGGGGCGTACGGTGTTGCTCGCGGAGCATATGGGCCATATGGCGGAGTCGCAGGGGCCGCTTGGTACAACCCATCCACGGGAACTGGCGGGCGAGCCGTTGGCGGCTGTGGTGTGTATGGCTGTGCGGGCGCGGCGCGCGCCTACAACCCGTACACGGGCGCCTACGGTGCAACGCGGCAGGGCTCGAATGCCTACAGCCAATGGGGAAGCTCAGTCGTTACCAAGGGTGACAAGTGGGCGCAGACCGGGCATTACACGGACTCACGCGGTACGGTCGCGGGAGCACGTGGTTCCGAGGGCGGCAAAGTTGTCGGCGGAAGTGGGCAAAACGGAAAAGGATTTGTGGGGCAGAGCGGTGGTGGTGACGTTTACGCTGGGAAGGATGGCAACGCTTATAAAAAGACCGGTAGCGGTTGGCAGCAGTATGAAAATGGCGGATGGAACCCGGTCGATAGCTCCGCCGCCAAGGCGAACGCCAAGGCACAGGCGCAGAGTGCCGGCGCGACTGGCCAGAGGGCGCAGACCGCACAGACTAACGGCACAAACGGGCAGAGGGCGCAGGCCGCACAGACTTCCACCACCTCGGCTGGCGCACAGCGTGACCGTCCTGCCGCTAATACGAGTTCGCTACCACAAACTGGCGGGCAGAGACCCAACGCGGCACAGGCGAGTGAGTTGCAAAGCCTGGATCGTGATGCGAAAGCCCGGCAACAAGGGACCGAGCGCACTCAGAATTATCAGCGGCAAAGTCGCAGCGGTGAAGGCCGGTCGCGAACACGAACCAGAAGAAACTAAATGGGGGATTCTATGGGACTTTTGTAATCGTGTACGCGATTTTTTGCGCAGACCATCGCTGAAAAATCTTGCGTCCGGAGTATCACCGCGGCCCAAGCGCTTGCTTTTGTTCATAGCCTTACTTTCGGCAACCATTGCCACGATTTACAATGCGAAAGCTGAAAAGCCCGACTTCGTGCGCCTCTCAAAACCTGAACTGCTGACTTTCGAAGAGTTGGTTCAGTTAGAAAAGACGGAGAAGCCAGGGGGAAAGCTCGCCGATCGTTTGCAGCAACTCCTTCAAACGCCACTGGAAGAGCCAAGCTTCAATCAGGGCCATCATTGAGATAACAACCGAGCACGTCATTTCGTCCGTCCACAAGAGTTCTGCCTGAGATTCTGGAGCTTGTCATGCCGCCCATCCCGTCGCCGATACCCCACTGTCAGGGTCCGTGCAAGAGGAAGGAAAAACACGCCAATGCTTCAAAGATTCCTCTACCATCGCTTCGGTATCTCCTTAGGACTCATTTTTTCTGTTGTTGTGGTCCCCTGTATGGCGAAGGTCAAACGGCATGACACGGTCACTATGAAGAACGGAGACCGACTCACTGGCGAGGTTAAGAAGCTGGAGCAGGGCATCCTTTACATTGAGACGGATTACTTCTCCGGGTCAGTAGGTGTTGATTGGCTACAAGTAGAAAAGGTGGAAAGCAAGGCAACGTTCCAGATTGTGCTGAGCGATGGAAAAAGAATAACTGGGTCAATTTCAAAGGAGGCGGTTTCTGTGCCAGGCGAGGATTTCACAGTACACGCTCCGACCACGGATGTACCGGTATCCGGCGTCGATGTGGTGCGAATCGAATCCCAGAAGCAAACCTTTTGGCGGCAACTGAAGGGAAGCATCGATTTAGGATATAGCTTTACAAGCGGCAACAATCAGTCTTCCCTCACTACATCCGCATCCGTCGCGTATCCGGCGGAGCGCTGGGCTACTGGAACTTCGTATACGGCTTCCTTCAGCGGGCAGGCCGGGGGGACGACGACCAACCTATTCGAGTCTCAAACATTTGCAGATCGGTTTTTGAACCGAAATTCTTTCGTGCTTGGGTTGGGCGACTTTCTGCACAGTTCACAACAAGATCTTTCCTTGCGGACCACATTGGGTGGAGGATACGGGCGCTACCTGAAACGCAGCAATCAAAACTCGCTGCGGTGGCTCGTTGGCGCTGACTACACGAAGGGGAATTATCAGGCTGGGCTGAATCAACCGACCCAGAACAACGTGGAATTGCTCCTAGGTGCGGACTACCAACTGTTCCATTTCGATAGGTACACTTTGCAATCCCAATTCTTATTGTTTCCAGGCTTGTCTGACTTTGGCCGCGTTCGATTCACGACGAACGATACATTTAGTATGCGATTGTCGAACAATTTCCATCTAAATGTTCGGCCGGCCAGAATCGTCTAGCGCGACGATTTCTCCGTCCACGGCCGTGTCCTTTGGTAGATCGTGCAGGGCTTTGACGATGTGCGGGTATTGCCTGTTGAAGCTTTTGCACTTCCTTGAAAAGAGACTCAGTTTCCCGTTTGAGTTAATTGCGAGAGTTCGGTATCCGTCCAGCTTGATCTCGTACACCCACTCCGGGCCGTCCGGGAGCTTGGCAACGGCGAGGCATTCCATCGGCTCGATGAAGGCCGCTTCGCGTGCAGGCAGAGACCGTCTTTTTCGCATCGGCAGATTGCTATATCACGGGAATGGGCGCCGTGGCGAGGATGCCGTCGCTGGCATGGTCACCTCTGCGGCCACTTCCTATCGATCTGTTCGAGGATATAGGCAGCGTGTCGGATTGCAGTTTCTACTGTCGCGATCTTCTTCGGACTAGGCTTGTCTGGATTTTCTAACTCGGCCAGTTTCCTGGCAGACAAGATCGTGGCAGCGATTAGAATCGCAAATTTTCTTTCTTCTGACATTGGAAACTCCGCTTTGAAATGCGGAGGATACGGGGAACAGAATTATACCGTGCAGCGCCGGGAAGCTCCACGGGTCAGGCTTGCTGGCCTGCTGGCGCGGTCGGCTTCTGCAAGTCGAACTTAAAAAACTGTCTCGTCGGATCCTCTTTCAATGTTTTCTCTTTTCTTTAGAGTGCACCGACCGATCCAGAAATCACGACTGCGTTTCTCGACGACCTCCTCACGTAGACCGAACCGCTTCAACAGGCCCTCCACATCGGCCCTCGTCCACGATCAGTTGGTTTTCGACGGGTGTCGGCTTCGAGCCGTCACCTGCGTCTTTCTGGCTGCCATTAGCGAAACTCACGGGCTTTCGTTCGTAGTAAGAGTCCTGCGTGACCTTCCCCCAGGGGCAGTAGTCAGGACTGAGCTTTCGTTGACACTCCAGGGTAGAAATGCCAGAGTCTGTTTCGGCAACGTCTTGCTCGCTCGAAGTCCGTTTTTCGCGATTGCAGTCGCACAGGCATAAGGAGGTAAGCTGAGTCTGTATGACGATGATCAATCAAAACTGGTGGTTCACCATAATTCAAGAAAGCTCGTAAAGGAATGCCGCTCGAAGGGAAAGAGTCATCGAGATTCTCAAAATCATCGCCTTCGGGACCGGTGCCCGAACCCAGGGGAGCTGTCGACGACGAGATGTCGGTGATGGTCCGGGTCGCTCCGTTAACGGGTCGCGATACTGAGGTCAATCTTCTAAAGGATCGTTGGGAGCAGGCAAACGAAGGCATGGGCCAGGTTGTATTGCTCATCGGCGAGGCGGGCTTGGGCAAATCGCGTCTGGTGCACACGCTGAAGGAGCATGTCCTGGGGCAGATGGTCGAAGGGGAGGTGGACTCACCTGTCATCGAGTGGCGGTGCTCGCCGCATTTCCAGAACACGGGGCTGCACCCGGCCATTGACTTTTACGAGCGAGCCCTTGACTTCGGCCTCGAGGATTCGGCTCAAGCCCAATTCGACCGCCTGCTCAGTCGCCTGCAGGCCTACGACCTTGCCCTGCCGGAAACCTTGCCTCTGTGGGCGTCGCTGCTGGGATTGCCAACCTCAGACCGCTTCCCGCCGCTTTCTTTGTCTCCGACCCGGCTTAGGGAAGAGACGTTCCGGGTCATGCGGGAATGGCTGCACACTCGCGCGGTTCGGAGGCCGGTCCTTTTCGTCGTTGAGGACCTGCACTGGGTGGATGCCTCCACTCTGGAATTCCTGGGCCAGTTCCTCACGGAAGGCCTTCACGACCGGATCCTCACGGTGCTCACATTCCGTCCCGAGTTCAAAACACCCTGGCCCGCCGTCGCACACCAGACCAGTCTCGCATTGAACCGCCTTACACGGCGCCAGGTCGGAGAGCTGTTGGGGAAGAGCGCCGCTGCCTCGTTGCCGCAGCAACTGATTGATCAGATCCACGAACGAACCGGTGGTGTGCCCCTTTTCGTTGAAGAACTCGCGAGGCTAGTGCGCGAATCGCGGCTTGACCAGGCCGGGGGAGAGAAGACGCGATTCGACCTGCTCGACCATGGGCTCCCCGGCACGCTCCGAGACCTGGTGGTGACTCGGCTGGACGGCATGACGAGGAATCCTGAGGTTGCGCAGCTCGCCGCGACACTCGGGCGCGAGTTCGCTTACGAGGTGCTCGCCGCCGTCACGACGGTGAGTGAGGCGACGCTCAAGGTCGAGCTGGCGACTTTAGTACGTTCGGAGATCCTATATCAGAAGGGCAGCCCGCCCCGTTCCACTTACATGTTCAAGCACGCCCTCCTCGAAGGCGCGTTGCACGATGCGCTGGCTACGGAGAAACGACAGCAGTTCCACCGGCAGATCGCGGATGCGCTTGAATCGCGGTTCCCGGAGACCGCCCAGACGCTGCCGGAATTGCTCGCTTACCACTTCACCGAAGCGGGCATGGTGAAGGAAGGGGTCAGTTATTGGTTGAAGGCGGGGTTGCGTTGCCTTGAGCGGTCGGCGAACGTCGAGGCTATCGCCCACCTGACAAAAGGGCTCGCGTTTGTTCGTGCTTTGCCAGAATCGCCAGAACGTGATGCCCAAGAGTTGCAGTTTCTCAACCCGTTGGGCACCACCTATATTGCTGCGCGCGGTTACGCCTCACCAGAGGTCGGCCCCGTCTTCAGCCGGGCGCGCGAACTGGCTGACCGGATTGGGCAGCCGGCGCAGCGGTTTGTGGTCATGCGGGGCAACTTTGCGTGGCATGTGGTGCGCGGCGAATTCAAGTTGTGCGTGGACCTGGCAGCGGAAGCGATTCAGTTTGTTGGGACGCTTAACGACCCCGGCATGATGATGGAAGCGCTGTTCCTGCAGGGTCTGACAAAGTTCTACCGTGGGGATTTCGCCGGCGCCCGTGATCACTGCTCGCTAGCAGTGGCCGACTTCGATGACCGCGAGCGCACAAAGTTCTGGGCCACCCACACCGGCGAAGACTCCGGTGCCACGCACCGTTGCTATCTGGCGCTGGTTCTATGGCATTTGGGTTACCCGGACCGGGCGCTACAACTCAGTCGAGAAACCATCGCGTTGGCGCGCTCCATCAGCCACCCGTTTACCATGGAGTATGCATTGCACCATGCAGGCTGGCTTCGACAACACTGCCAGTTCGGCGACGAGGCGCAAGCGGCAGCCGATGAACAGATCGAGATCGCGACCGAACAGGGTTTTACCTTCTGGCATGCCACGGGCACGCTCTACCGAGCCGGCGGGTTGCTGTTGCAAGGAAACCTTGCGGCAGGGCTTCCGCTGCTCGTTGCGGGCCTTGAGTCTTATCGGGCCACCGGCGCTGAACTTGCACTTCCCTATTACCTCAGTCTTCTTGGCGACGGCTACACCCGGGCGGGCCGGTTCGAGGATGCGCACCGCGCCTTGGCCGAGGGGCTGGATCTCGCGGACAAGAATGAGGACCGATTCCAGGAGGCCGAGTTGCACCGCCTCTTGGGCGAGTTGCACTTAGCGGAGACCGACGACCAAGCCGCCGCTGAAGAGTGCTTTCGCAACGCCATCGAAACCGCACGGCGCCAGCAGAGCAGGGCTTGGGAGCTTCGCGCCACAGTGAGCCTCGCCCGGCTCTGGCAGCGGCGAGGCTGCCGCAACGAGGCCCGCGACGCGCTGGCGGCTGTCTACGGTGCGTACACGGAAGGGTTCTCGACGCCGGACCTCGTGGACGCCAAAGCACTGCTGGAGACGCTCGGAAACGAGCGCATGCGTGACGATTTTGCGGCGGGAGTAAAGTATGTCCTGGGCTGCATCCCGCCGCCAGTGGATGGACCCGTCTCGATCGACTGGCGCTACGTCCCCTCGTCCAACCTCGGCGGCGACAGTATCGGCTATCATTGGATCAACGACGACCACTTGGCACTCTACCTCATCGACGTGATGGGACACGGTTTGGACGCCGCGCTCCTATCCGTCACCATCACAAACGTCTTGCGATCCGGTTCGCTGATGGGCACCGATATGAGGCAGCCGGATCAGGTGCTAGCGAAACTAAACGACGCGTTCCCAAGCGCGCGGCACGGCCAAAAGTTCTTCACTGCTTGGTATGGCGTATATAAGCGCTCCACCGGATTGCTGACGTGGTCGGGCGGCGGCCATCATCCTTCGATTCTCCTCGCACCAGGTGCGCGTGATCCAATCCTCTTGCCGTCCTCCGGCATGATAATCGGGTTCATGAGCGGACAGGCATACCCAGCCGAATCGTGCGAAGTAGCAGCCGGCGCGCGCCTGTTAATTTTCAGTGACGGGGTTTTCGAGATTCTCCGCGATGGGCAGCCTGTCTGGGACATGGACGCATGTATCGAATACCTGGCAAGGCGGGATTCGCGCGGAGGAGCCCTCATGGATGAACTACTTGCTCATGTGCGCACACTCCACGGATCGCACGAGCTCGCGGACGACTTCACCATCCTAGAGGCTTGCTTCCCTCAGGACGTCAGGACCTGAACGCCCGTCACGGCGCGTAAACTGTGCGATCCGAACAGCCTCGCGCCAAAAGATCGCTCGCCTGTACTTAGCAATCCTTCATCACGTAATGGAGGTCGAGCGTATCGCCTGTCATGGCGATCATCGTACCCGTCGCCGTATCAAGATTCATTCCGTAGAGGCCGTTTTTCCAGAGGACATACCTGATGTTCTTGCGGTCGCTATCGGATGGATACCGCCGATGACGGAGTCCTACTTTTACTTCGCTGGCGTATACCAGATCGGCGAGGTATAGGCGCGCTCTTGGCCTTTCATTCGGACTTCCGGCGCCACTGCATCAACGTTCACGGACTGCATGAATCCGACGAGGCTGCGACAGTATTGCTCAACTTGCAGGAGTGGACATTGACGCTTCTCAAGTGAATCATTGGTGATTGCTGCGCTCACTGTCACCAGTGCGACCTCGGAGGTAGAACATGCCGAAACCGCCGCTCAGGGCTGGGCTGGATCCTCTCATACAAATTGGTCTAATCAATGATCCGCTCTCGCACGACGATCATTTCCTCGAGTTCCTGCTCTTTTGCGAGATGATCTATCGGGAGAACTTGGCCCTGAAGAACAAGCTAAGAAAATGCAAAGTTGATCCCGTGAAATACCTAAATCGTCAAGCGTTCCCGCCAGGAAGCCCAGGTCAGCATCGGAAAGTTTTTGACGGATGGTATGCCCAGATAGCAAAAGACTTGCAAGCTCGTATCTCCAAGCAGGGACGCACAAAGACTTCTGACGACGCTTAATTTTGCTGTTGTCTCGATTCATTTTTAGCTCCTTACGCGACTTCGAGGTTTTTTGGAGAGGCGATAGCAACGTACTGGCCTTACGCCGCTGCTAACCACACAAATCTCACCGGCAGACGTTCGGTCCAATTCCGTCCCCCGGCACCATCCACGCGTGTAAATCGCCAAAGTAATCTATCTTTCCTTCGGCCCTGAAACTGAACTCGCCGTTATTCTGCACTCTTTGCAAAGTGAACTTCCCAATCCGCTCTGCCAAAAAGGCCCGCGCTTCATGAGGGGCTTCCCCCTCTCAGCGTCCATCCGATCTTAAGCGGGCCCGGTTCCCTTGACAGGAAAGAACTTTACAACATAAAGTTTCGGTGCCGGCGATCGGGCGTAGGGCTGGGTGTGAGCTTCGCGCATCTCATAGAAAAGCTTACATCGTACTTGGTAGATAGAGTGTTGGGGGACGCTCCTATGCGGTTACTGTTGGTCGAAGATGATTTGACAATTCAGGAATTTCTCAAAAGGGCATTGGTCGATGCTGGATATCAGGTGGACACAGCGACCAACGCTAAGGTTGGCGAAGTTAAAGCCCTCCAAGGTGTCCACGATGCTTTCATCATAGATCTAGGTCTACCTGACATGGACGGTCTAGATTTGATCGCGCGATGCCGCGCTCAAGGGAGCCCCGCACCCGTGTTGATCCTATCCGCGCGACGTTCCGTGGACGAGCGCGTCAAAGGTTTGGAGCACGGCGGGGACGACTATCTCACCAAACCTTTCGCTCTAGCGGAACTGCTTGCGCGACTGCGGAATCTTCTGCGCAGATCTTCTGCCCCACCCAATGACCCGGTGCGCCTACAAGTGGCAGACTTGCAGCTTGATCTTGTGCGTCATGAAGCACGACGTGGGGATCATTTGCTCCAATTGACCTCACAGGAGTTTTGCCTTCTAGAATACCTTTGCCGAAATGCAGGACGTGTCGTTACTCGTACTATGATCCTGGACCACGTCTGGCGAATGAGAATTGATCCTGCGACCAACGTCGTCGACGTCCACATTTATCGGCTACGCAGCAAAGTAGATCACAATGGCTTCATGCCGCTAATCCACACGATTCGTGGCGTCGGGTACGTTCTCAAAAATGACTAAGAAGTTTCGCACAACAGCGGCTTGGCGTATTTCCATTTGGACGACTCTTGCATTCGCCATTGGAACGGCCATCGCATTTTCGATTGTTTACATGTTAGTTTCGAAGGGAATTCGGGGTCGCAGCGATGCATGGCTTAGCGGCGAAGCTGAGGTCCTGGCACAAGTTGCGGCTGACACTCCTCGGGACCACCTGTACAAAAGGATCGTTCGAGAAGTCGCCGAACTTGCGACGCGGGAAGTACCAGACGAGCGCAACGCCCAGGGGCAGAAGCTGAATTCCGTATTCTTCCTGGTAGAAGACCCGAACAGTAACGAGAATCCGTTGTGGGTCGGGCCGGGCTCCGACGAAGCTTTTCTGAAGGCCATCCACGGAACCAAAATTGTTCCTGGGATGCCGCAGTCTCTGACTGTGGCCGGGTGGCCTACGCCGTTTCGCCTGGTTGCCCTTTACGAAAATGGTCGAACCATATATTTAGGGCTGTCCGGTCGAGGGACCAATCATCTCTTGCGCGTTTTATCACGTCGTTTTCTCTTGCTTTGGGCTGGTACGGTGTTAATCGGTTTCCTCATTTCGTATATGAGTGCCCATCGAACGCTACTTCGCGTTGAGCGGATTACGGAAACGGTGGGAAGGATCGGCAGCAAGGACTTGGGCGAGAGATTGCCGGAGCCGATTAATTCGGATGAGATTTCACGCTTGGCTAAGACCTTCAATCGAATGCTGGATCGCATTCAGTCTTCCGTCACGGAACTTCGCCTGGTAACCGATGCGATTGCGCACGATGTGAAAAGTCCTCTGACTTCCATTCGCGGCACGCTCGAATCCGCGCTATCGAATGAGTCCGTCGAACGGTGGCGTGACTCCATCTGCGAAGCAATTGACGGCCTCGACAGACTCTTGAATTTGTTGAACACCACGCTGGACGTGGCCGAGGCACAAGGCGGTGCGCTCCGTCTGAATCGCGCGACAGTGGACTTCTCCGGGATTGTCAGGCAGTTGGCGGATCTATACCGACCAGCCATGGTCGAACGACATCACGAATTGACGGTGCATATCGAGGACGATGTGATTGTGGATGCTGACATGCTCCTGTTGCAGCGCGTCGTGAATAACCTGTTCGAGAATGAACTCGCGCATGTGCCACCCGGATGCCGTATTGCGATTCGGCTGCATTCGCATCAGATGTCAGCAGAATTAGTGATTGAAGATAATGGTCCTGGATTCCCGCCTGAGGTAAGTAACCGCGCTTTTGAACGATTCGTGAAAGGGAAACATTCCTCCGGGCACGGTCTGGGATTAGCCTTTGTGGATGCAGTCGTGCGGGCACACAGTGGCTCAGTCAATATCTACGATCATCCAGGCGGCGGTGCGGTTGTGACTCTCTTACTGCCTGCTGCCGCGACGAAAGCGGAAGGGTTAATAGTAGCGGGATGACAGGCTGGCGTCTTGTGCTAGAGCGTCCGACGGGTAAGGCCTGTCCACTAGCAGCATACCTGTCAAGACGGTTTCTAAAAACGCCGCAATAGGCAATAGGAGGAATGGACAAGCTATCACCTACCTGACGCTGTTCCTTCAGTTTCCAGTGCAATGGCATGAGCGTCCCAATCGTCTTCGAGGCTAGCCCGCTAAATGAACAACTTGTCATCTCCGAGAAAGTGCCGCGTCATCCCTCGTTGTTAATATCACTCTCCGAGATGAATTTTCCATTGTCCCACGTCCCGTGGGGAAGGATGGATCTTTGGGCGCGAATCGCGGTGCATATATCCTTGTGACAGTCCTGCGGCATCTCCACACTCATATCGTGTCCAAGAACCACAAATTAACAGGAAAACAAAAATGAGTCTGCGACTGGCGAGATTGATGCTGGTGTTAGTGATCCTGTTCTCTGCTCTCATCCTGGCTAGTCTAGTCGGGGCACAGGTACCGGGCGCTACGTTGTCGGGCACGGTCAAAGATCCCACGGGGGCAGTTGTTGCGAACGCGAAAATCACCGTAAAGAACGTAGCCACAGGACAAACAACCCAAACGGAAACCGATACCGCGGGCCACTACACCGTTCCAAATCTGTCACCCGGCGACTACGAGCTTTCCATTTCGGCCGAGGGGTACTGCACGAACGTAAAAAAGGTAACGGTTGCCTCCGGAACCGGCGACACTGCGGACGTGACGTTGGCTGGCGTGCTCTCGCTGGGCGATCTTGGCTTTTCTCCCACTCAGACCCAAGGAAGTGCTCAGGATCAAGCGAAACTCGACAAACGCTCACACATGCTCAAAATTCATCAGCGCATCGGTTTAATCGATACGGCTCCTCTAATCGCCACGGTCATCTTAGGACCTGGGGCCGGCGGAAGGAAGACCAGCACGGCCGACCGTTGGGCGCATATGGCATTGGGTTCGGTAACCGGAGACTTGTATTTTATTAGTGCCTATTACGCGATTCGGGCTCCGAAGATTGCGGGAACGGAAACCCGCGGTCAAATCCGATGGCATAAGGCCCTCGCCTGGATTCACGGACCTGGCATGATTCTGACTCCGATCTTAGGGGCCATTGCCTTCGAACAGAAAAGTAATGGAGAAAAAGTTCACGGGATTGCGAGTGCACATGGCCCGGTGGCTATCGTGACTGCCGCTGCGTATGGAGCCGCGATCTTATCCGTATCGGTCAAATTTTAGAGGCAGGTGATGACCAAAACTGTCTTGATGATGTTCTTTCTATTTGCAACTCCAGCGCTCGCGCAAACGGATAGCCAGTGGGCGCTCACAGAATCTACGCTCACCTACCATGTGTCCCACCCCTTGCATCAAGTGGACGGTGTGAGCCACGCTTCCCGCGGCAAAGGAGTCTGTCACGCGGGACAATGCGATTTTCTGATCGCGGCGCCAGTTAAATCATTCGATTCGGGCGACAGCAATCGTGATCTCCACATGCTTCAGGTGACGCGAGGCGGAGAATTCCCTGTGATCAGCGTCCGGACTCAACTGCCGGAAGATGCCTCGAAATCAACAACCATTCAAGCAGACCTGGAAGTGCAGTTTGCCGGCCAGACCGCCCACTATAAGCAGGTGTCTTTCCAAGAGGTGACCCAGGGGAAAGAAGTCCGAATCTCGGGAACGATCCCAAGTACTCTGACGGATTTTAAGATCGATCCACCTTCGCTTTTGACGGTTCCGATCAAGAACGAAATACCCGTCCGTGTGGAAATGACATGGCAGAAACAGAAATGACGTGGAAATGCGGCTCCTAATTTTTGCGATTTGTTTGGCGACGGTGTCTGCGAACTCGTCGCAGGCACAGCAAGTCACTTCAAGGATTGCGCCGAATTTGGTTGAGGTATCGGGAAGCAGACCGTCTGGCGGAGATACTTCGAGGAATGAGGTTCTCCCTCTCACAGTGCACAAGGGAACTGCCCTACAGGTTGTGCTCGACAAGGAAGTGAGAATTCAGAAAGTCGGGCAGGAGGTCCACGGTCGAGTCGCTGAGCCTATCTATGCCTTTGACAAGATTGTTGTCCCGGTAGGAGCGAAGGTTGCTGGCCAGATCACTCAGCTTGAAGATGTCTCGGGCGGAAAGCGCTTCCTGGATGCGCTGAATGCTGATTTCTCTCCTTCTCGCAAGGTGCAGATCGAATTTCACGAGATCGAGCTCGCCGATGGCCGGCGTATTCCCATTCACACCGCCGTCGCACCCGATTCGGGACAAGTGATCCGGTTCGTCACGAGCGCCAACGCCGCGAAGAAGTCGGGCATCAAAGATGCTGCATCGGACAAGGCGGATCAGGCAAAGCAGGACGCCAAGCGGCAATGGGACAACGCGATGAAGCAAGTGCATGCCCCCGGCAAGATGCATAAGATCAAAAGGTACGCTGTTGCGCAACTCCCTGTTCACCCCCAATACCTTGACCCTGGAAGCGTTTACTTCGCCGAACTTAAAGAGCCGCTCGATTTTGGAACGGAACCATTGACTCCGGAAATGGCCTCCGCGATCGAGGCCGTGCTGCCTGGCAGCGTTGTGCACGCGCGACTCACCACGGGGCTAAACTCTGCGATAACACAGAAGGGGGATGCGGTCGAGGCGGCGCTCTCGAAACCTCTCTTCGACGGAAACCACCTGGTGCTCCCAGAGGGAACCCTTTTGAAAGGAACCGTGATGCAGGTTCGGCCTGCGCGCCGGCTCAAACGCAATGGGCAATTGCGGATAGTCTTCCACGAGCTCGCCTTGCCGGAAGGTATCGAGCAAAAAATATCCGCGAGCTTGGAGGGAATCCAATCGGACAAAGCTCAGGATGTAAAACTTGATTCAGAAGGCGGGGCCGAAGCCAATTCTGCAAGAACCCGGTATCTCTCAGCCGGGATCTCTGTGGCACTCGCTCTCGCGTCCGCTCACACAGATGCTGACGCTCGGGACGGGGATGTTGGCGGGAATGCCAGCAATCGTGTGGCAGGCGGAGCGGGAGGATTCAAACTCGTCGGCATCGCTCTAGGTCTTTTCGTTCATTCACAGCCATTCGGGATGGCCATGGGTGCCTATGGGGCGAGCATGTCGCTCTACTCTAATTTTATTTCACGAGGAAGCGACCTCGTTTTTCCCAAGAACACAGCCATGGAAATTAGCATTGGGCCAGTTAGCTCCGACAGACGGGAATGGCGTTAACCAGGAGTTGATGTCCAACGAAAGGGGAACCTATCACTCTTCGCCCAAGGCGAGACAAACAACGCTACGACTAGGGAGCCCGTGAGAAGGAAAAGGGGAAGCAGGAGCCACTTGTTGTCGAGTACTAAAGCCTGCAATTGTCCCCAACTGTGTGCGCTCAACGTCGCCAGTATCACCGCGCACGCAATCGCGGCTGTCACTCGCATCACCTGCAAAGGCCGCTCGATGCGTTCTTTCTCCCTGAGCTTCCTGGCGATCTGAGCGCGCCACCAGATTAAGCTGGCGCTGGGAAGTTGTGGCTGATAGTGCCCGACCATTTCTTTCAGAAGTGAATCCAGGTTGATTTCATTCTTCATGAGCTAATCCCCACCCCGCCGCTTGAAGCAGATCCTTGGCCTTTTCCCGCGCCCGGAACAGAATAACCTTGACGCTCTTCTCCTTCAGCCTGAGAATCCCACCGATTTCCCGGTGGCTCAATTGTTCCACGTGTGCAAGCCAAAGCACAGCTCGGTCCTGCGCACTAAGTCGTTCGAGGACTGATGCCATATCTATTGGTAATTCAAAATCCGGCAGGAATTGTTCCGGGGGTTTGTTTTGCTCCCAATTCTCCCTTTCGCGTTTCTGTTTGCGCCAGCGGTCCCGCAGAATATTGGTGGCCGTCTGATAGAGGTACGCCCTCCTCCCCTTATCTTCTATCCATGGCGCGCTAATCATGCGCATGTAAGCTTCCTGCAGGATTTCGTCCGCAATCGCACTGTCGCGGCTCAAGCGAACCAGATAGCCGTGAAGAACTCGCGCTGTTTGCACATAGAAAGCCTCAAACTCAGCCTGCTTGATCGGCTCGTTCATGCGCGATTCAGCCATCGTCGGGTATCGGATTGCGGTGAATGCAATCAACGGCCTATTCCTTTGCCTCTTGTGCCATCTTCTTCGCCAGCCAATAGGAGATTCCCGCCGACACCAGGAAGCCGCATCCCAGACAACAGAGCACAATGCCAATTCCCCAAACATAAGAATTACGTGTGCCCGCGGAAATTGTGGCGGCGATTCCTGCGCCCGCAAACAACAGTACTACCCCCGTTCTCACCGAACTGAGGATCGCGTTACGTGAGCTGGTCGTTGTCTCCGAGAAACTCATAACGTATTTCTGTCCGGCCGGCGATTGGACGAAGTCCGCGAAATCCTTTGCCGACGAGAACCTGTCGAGCATATGCCGCTGCATTTCGTTCTGTTGTTTGCGCCGTATAGCGGTCGCAATGATGTAAAGGACGGACCCACAAAATACGGCCCACGCTGCCAGGAGAACCCCGTCCTTTATTTGGCTCTGAAGCATCGGATCCATAGTGTTGCCTCCGCTCCAGAAACGCCTGAGAGTGGATAAAGGTTAACACCGTCGGTGCAAGCTAGACCATTCCGCCGACGATGAAGGCGCATCCGTTATCTGCGTGGAAGAAAATCTCGACCGCCTCTGTTGACTCATAGCAACACCCTCCTTAAAGAGGTCATTTTCTTAGATGGTGTTGCATCGACCTATCGAATGCACCCGGGAAATCGGAAACATAGGTACTGGACCGACGCCAAAATCAACTTCGGCGATTACGTCTGTCCAGAAGCTTTGGGAAGCTACTGCTCGGGCTCCCAGCCAAGCAATTCGACTTTCACGAATCGGGGAAAGTAAAGACTCATGTCTTTAGCGACTTTCTCGTCCGGTCCGTTTGCCACATAGGTGAGTATCAAATCCGCGTCGTGCGATTTGCAGACGACATCGTCGTTGGATTCCAGAGAAAATCGGATGCCAAGCGGTTCCAGGCAGAACTGACAGAACGAATGCGGAAGTTCGACCTCGAACTGCATCCCGAGAAAACGCGCCTACTGGAGTTCGGACCATTTGCGATCCGGGACCGCCAGCGGCGTGGAAAGGGAAGACCTGAAACGTTCAACTTCCTCGGCTTTACGCATATCTGGGGAAAGAAAAGGAGCTCAGGGCGTTTCACTGTGTTACGGCAGACGGTCCGCAAACGGTTGCAAGCGAAGCTGAACGAGGTAAAAGCCGAGCTTCGGCGACGCATGCACCACCCTATCCCCGAGATAGGTCAGTGGCTACGATCAGTGGTTGATGGACACAATCGCTATTATGGTGTGTCCATGAACGACGCTGCGCTGCATCTCTTTCGACTCCAAGTGGGACGGCTGTGGCACCGCGCTTTATCACGCCGCAGTCAGAACGGCCATGTCCCCTGGGATCGAATGCATCGGCTCATTGCCCACTGGCTGCATCCTGTTCGCATCTATCATCCTTATCCTCTGCGCCGCATGGGCGTTGTCACCTAAGGTAAGAGCCGGATGCGGGAAATCCGCTCGTCCGGATCCGCGGAGGGGGTCATAGGCAACTGTGATCCCTACTCCGACTCTCCCGAGTCTTTGGTCGTCAGACAACCACAGGGTCGAGGAGCCGACACTGTTATGCAATCAAGTGGAGGCTAGCACCTACTTCAGCGGCAACCTTCGGCATCTATTTTCAAAGGATGTGCTGATTTTCCGAGCGCGGTGACCTCATTTTCGCTCGCCACGGAACTGTCCTGGCTTCAAAGGCGAAGCGCGAGGCCCCAACGGAGGCGGTCGGGTGTATGCTGTCTGTGGGGCGAAAAGGCAAAATCGGAATCGTAGATCATGGGAGTGGATCATGCGCAGTTTTAGCTCGCGTCGGAGATCTAGCTGCCTCAAGGGGGCGCTATTCGCCCTCGTTCTGAGTGCTCCGATTTCCCTGCTTGCGCAAAGCGCATCCCCACCGCAATCGCAGCCGGCACAATCGCCCTCCGCGCCGCCGCCCGCAACCCAATCGCAATCCCAGGACACGCCTGCTTGCTCCGACGCTCCTCCCATCTTGAAACGAGGCAAACAGCCGGATCTGCCTCCCTGTCCTGACCCGCCGCCGGCCGCGTCGGCCCCCGCGGACTCCACACACACGCGTTCGCAGAATCCCTCCGCACCCTTAATCGAAAGGGCCAGAGAAGCGGCATTCGAGTTTTCACAGAATCTTCCCGACTTTATTTGTAAAGAGGTCATGGCCCGCTACATGCAGCGCGGCCGCGACGAAACGCCCCTGGACGTTGTTTCGGCCGAAATTATTTACGATCATACCAAGGAAACTTATCGCAACGTAAAGATCGATGACCGCCCCACCGACAGGAACCTGGAGGAAATCAGTGGCTCCTGGTCCACGGGAGAATTTGCATCCACACTGCTGAGCCTTTTTTCGGCCGATACGAACGCCCGCTTCCGGTCCGGCGGGGCCACTTCCATTTCAGGTTTTCCCGCCCAGGTTTACGACTTCGACGTGCCAAGGGCAAATTCGCGCTGGACGGTGCACGCTGAATCCCAGACTCTGGTTCCCGCTTACAAAGGCTCGGTATGGGTCGATCCCAGCACCGCGCGCGTCCTGCGCATCGAGATGCAGGCCCGCAACCTACCATCAGACTTCCCGATGGATACCATCGAATCCGCGGTCGATTATTCCTACGTGATGATTGGCGGCAAATCGTTTCTGCTTCCCGTCCATGCGGAAAGCTTAGGATGTCCCCGAGGCGCCGGTAGCTGCAGCCACAACATCATCGACTTCCGCAACTACCACGAATTCAGAGTCGACGTGAAGATTGGTAATGTGCAACGTCCCTGAAGGAACTGTCACGGCAGAGGGCGCGGGTTCGAGTCCCAGTCGCAAAAGCCTGCTGCAATGTGGTTCGCGTAAAGAAGCGGGGTTGATTCCCCTGTCGTGCCGATGGTTACGATCGAGCCCATTCAGTAAGTCGTCAGATAGAAGTGCAAAGAAGTTCAAATAGGTAAACGCCGCAATGAATCAGGGCTTCTGCTTCTGTTCTTGCTTCTGTTTCTGCGCTATCGCCTTTTCGGTCTCCTCCACTGCTTTCTTAAATTGTTCTACCGCGCCCATCGTCGGTGCGTTCAGTCCATCTACTTTTCTACAGACCCATATAGGGGCGCTGTCGGCGCTGTATCCATCTCCGCCGATGAACACTTCAATCACATCCTCGGCCCCTCCGCCCTGCACGCCGGTTGTAGTTCTTCCGTTTGTTCCCGCTGCACCTGCATCTCCCGACTGGGTCTGACCTGGTGGTTGGCCTTTCTGCGCTCCGATGCGTATCGCGTTGTCTGTTGTTTCGATCGTCGCAGGTCGTGTGTCGGGTAGCGGGCCACCGACTGTCGGGCTGGCCACGGTTCCTGTGCCATTTCGGACCCCAATGACGAGGTCTGCGGTGAACGCTTCTTGCTTTAGTTGATAGCTCCCCACTTCATAAACGCTTTCTCTATGTCCTCTTGCGCTCTCCGGTTTCCAACCGGATCGGCGATCGACTCTCGTGTGCCCGGCAGGATCAGCACCGCTACCGATTGCGCTTTCACCACTAACTCTGGTAGCGGCGCTTTCTCTTTTTTCTTTGCCAAAGCTGTTGACCCCATCGAAACCGCAACTGTGGCAACCAACATCCCACTGGCAAACATTCTCGTTTCCCAAATCCTGTTCAGGCTTTGTTTGCTCATAGCTTTCTCCTCACGCGGTGGATCCGCTGAGTTTTATTTCGATTGGCTGAGTTGCCGCCGAAGGATTTCCACGAGTAGACCGACTAGCGCATAGGTCGCGACATTTGCAGCAAGCGCAGAATAGACACTAACGGGATAATGAGAACCGATAATGGCAATTGGGCAAGATAGCCGGACGAGAGACGATATAATTGGGCCGATTGGTTGTGGGTTCTTGCTAATTATCAGGAAATACGCAGCCCAACCGCTCGCAACGAGGAAACCTGCCGTGGCCCACCATGCAATTCGGGATCTCACATTGTCCCTCCCGCATCCAGTTCTGCCCGAATAGTCTCACGAAATTCGGCCCCTGTCAGGCAAACTCCTTCCGTTATCGGTAAAGCATCGTCGCTACGGAAGTCTCGAAGTATTGGGCGATTCGTATCAATGGAGACTGGAACAGGAGCTTAGTTCTCAGGATTTCGCGACGTTCGATGAGCGGAAGTTGCGCGAAATCGCGGCCCTCATAAACGAGCAGATCAAACACGAAATAGCAGATGCGTGATGCCTGGCTCCTCGAATATTGAAGCAGATTGAATTCGGGCGGCCTGCGTCGTCGAGTGCAACGATTTCTCCGTCCGCAGCCGTGTCTTTTGGTGCAGGGCTTCGACGATGTGCGGGTATTGCCTGTTGAAGCTTTTGCGCTTCCTTGGAAAGAGACTCAGTTTCCCGTTTGAGTTAATTGCGAGAGCTCGGTATCCGTCCAGCTTGACCTCGTACACCCACTCCGGGGCCGTCCGGGAGCTTGGCAACGGCGAGGCATTCCATCGGCTCGATGAACGCCGCTTCGCGTGCAGGCAGAGATCGTATTTTTCGCATCGGGAGAGTGCTATATCACGGGAATGGCCCGGATAAAGCGAGGCCCTTTACCGTTCCGGATGGCTGGAGGGGCTAAGTACTATGGCCGTCGCAACCGCGGCGTAGTATGTTGCCCGTCCGTCCAAAGGAATGCCCATGGACACCCCAGAACAGATGCATGAAAAAATTGCCAAAGTTGTGCGGCTCCAATGTCAGGATCTTTGTCGCAGGTTCCGCCCAGACACAGCGGCGATCGAATCCGTGGTGAGCGAGCAAGATCTCGAGGACCTGATATGCGCGTCGCGAGCGTGGCAGCAGGCCGTCAAATCCGGCAATCTGGACGCCATCGAGAAGTGCGAGTCCGATTTTACGGCCGCTTGGGAGAAGTTCGAGGCGACGAGCCAAGGGACGAAAGCGGCGAAGCTTAGCTGATCGGCGAGAACGGATGACGGAATCATGTAGTGATTGGTTTGTCCGGCCACTTCCTATTGATCTCTTCGAGGATGTAGGCTGCATGCCGGATCGCCGTCTCCACGGTAGCGAGCTTCTTCGGGCTAGCTTTGTCTGGATTTTCTCAGACGGTCCCGGAACAACAGCAGAAATACAAGTGGGAGACATCATTCTGGCGCTCGACGGCGGCTGATCAAAGGTAGAGACTTTGAAACCGCAGTTGCAGTTCTTAAACCCGGAACGCAAATCTCGGTCAATTACGCCCGCGGATCTTCAGCTCATGAGGGTGGCTCACTGTGGGCTCGCACTAACAATGAAATCGATCATCCATGAGAAGCTTCGGAAGTATGATGGCGCGATCGTTCGCCGTACCTCCACGGAAGGAGAGGCCATCGCCGCTTGGGTCTTGTCGGTCTCAGACGCGAACCAATATGTAGTTGTAGACGTCCTCTCCACCAACCAACCGGAACAGTATGAGCGGCTTGGAAAAAAGTACGATGAAGGTGCTTGGACGATCCCATTCGAGTACATTTAGGATGTCGAGCCGCACGAGCACGGGTGAAACCGGCACAGACGCAATGCGACAATCTGGCACCACCCGGTTGGGTGGTGCTTAGCACACCAAAACGCAATCGAGTCAGGTTCCGAAATCCCTGCTCTCTAGCTGGTTGCGACCCACTGAATCTATAGAGACCAAATCTCAGGTTTTCGAGGTTCCGGAAAGATGATTTTGGAAAGGCCAGGCGACAGGAAGAGATCACGCCGTAGATGATAGCTTACCAACCGGGATGCTTTACGTCTGCTAACCTATGAGCACTATCGAGAAACCACAACACGCCACGATCATTCTTGAAGGCACATACCTGGCATCGCTTGAGCGAGTTTTCTCCGAATTTGCCGACCCAGTCGCGCGTGCTCGATGGAACCCTCCATCAAACGACGTCTTGATTTACGAACCTCGGTGAAGTAGCGGCCCCCAAGAAGCGAAGCACCTCTTTCATTACGCGGTCTGCTTGGTCGGTCTGAAAGAGAAACTGGGCATGAGCCGAACCGTCAAGCACGATCAGTTCCTTGGGCTGCGGCGCTTTGTCAAACCAGGCCCGAATCTTGGGGAGCCGTAGCCCTTCATCGTTTGCATCGTCCCGTGCAACGATTACTAACAGTGGCGCCTTGATTCGCTCTGCGGGTCCATTTCCTTCGGCCGCGAGAAGGATTAATCGGTCAATTTCGCCTGGTTTCGAAGCAATCGACGCATCTGCCGCTGCCGCACCTCCGAAACTACCTCCCATGACTGCTACCGTTTTCACTCCATGCTTGCGGAGATAGCGGACGGCGGCCAGCACATCAAGTTGCATAGGCGCGGTGAACATGTCTGAATCTCCGGGGCCGTGCGATTTGCCGAAACCGCGAAAATCAAATGCCAAGACCTGGAAGCCTACTTTTGCCAAGGATTGTGCCTGCGGTTGCCAGCTCTCCTTTGTGAAACGACCACCGTGGGCGAGGACCACGCCCCGATCACTGTTTCCATAAAGATCGGCGTAGACGAGCCCGCCGTCCTCGGCCGCAAAAGAGACGTGCTCTATCTTTACGTCAGGTTTATCATCCGAAAGCGCCGTCGAGGATGCTTGTAGTTGAGCAGTCATGATGCAGGAAAGCACAATCAGAAGTGGCGTGAGCGCGTGGAATACGGTGCTCCTCATCGTGGACTCCAATTGATAGGACTTTGGGCGCGTTCCTGCTCCACCGACAAAGTATCCGCGATGCGGCGCTCCGCTTCAAGACATAGGATTCAGCCAGGAATGGCAGCGCCATTTCGAGTGCGACGAATCGCAGGTGGCGACCCTTTTCCACGATTACGTCGACGACAAGCCGATCGAAAGACTTCGGCTGTCGGCGACGAACAGCATCCGCTGCAGGTAACCTCAGTCGACGGAAAATCAGTCGATGAGCTCCGCGAGCAAATCAGTGAAATCACGGGACGAGTAAAAGCTCGCGAAGCAAACCTGGTTCTGAGCGTAACTTTGGTGACCGACGCGTTCCCTCGCGAAGCCATTATTGCCTCTCCTTGAATATCTAGGAGACCATGGGTATCATTCCTAGGTCATCTAGGAGACATCCGACCGAAACAACCCAGAGGGAACCATGAGTATTTGGAATCGTTTTCTGTCCCGGTTACGAGCGACGCTCTACCGCTCCCGTTTAGAGAGCGAAATGAATGAGGAACTCCGCTTCCACCTCGATGCTTACGCGGAAGACCTAGTCCGCGCAGGCGTTCCACACGACGAAGCGCTGCGCCGCGCGCGCATCGAATTCGGCGGCCTCGAACGCGCCAAAGAAGAATGCCGCGACGCCCACGGGGTGAGCATTCTCGAGAGCTTCCTCCAAGACCTTCGCTTCGGCCTGCGCATGCTGCGCAAGAACGCTGGCTTCACCGCAGTCACTGTCCTAACCCTGGCCCTCGGCGTCGGCGCTAACGTCGCCGTTTTCAGCATGGTCGACGGGCTCATCCTCCGTCCTCTACCCCTCGATCATCCGGAGCAACTCACGTTTCTAGCTTTCGAACGACCCGATGATAGTTTTGACAACAATTTCTCCTACCCCGAGTTTCAGAACCTACGCAATTCGACTACAGATATTTTCTCCGATGCAGCTGCCTATGGCGAAAGCGGCTTTGAAGCCGGGGCAGAAGGCCCGGAAGGCCTCACGGTCGACGGCATCACAAAATCGATCAACACCGCATACGTCACTGGAAATTTCTTCAACATGCTCGGGGTACGCTCCTTTCTTGGCCGAGTCATCTTGCCTGCGGAAGGCCGCGAAGTCAGTGCCGACCCAGTTATCATTCTTAGTTACCGCTATTGGAAATCACGATTTGCTGGTGATCCTTCCATTATCGGGAAGAATGCTTTCCTCAACGGTCACGCCGTGACCATCGTCGGAGTAGCCGCCAAGGATTTCCTCGGCGTATTTCCTATCATCGAAACACAGGCTTATTTGCCGCTGGGCATGGCCGGAGCTGGTTCGGACTCAGCTCACAACTTTATGACTGATCCAACAGAACGGAACTTGATTGTTCTGGCGCGCAAGAGGTCGAATGAAACCCTCTCTCAGGTGCACCCTGCGTTGAGCGTCACCGGCAACCACCTCTCGCGACAAAATCGTGACCCGGAAGACAAAAATCTTCGCGCCTACGCGCTCCAGCCGCCCGGAATCATCAATGGCCAGAATCCCTTGCCCCTCTTGTCCGCCCTGTTCTTGGGACTAGCGGGATTGGTCTTACTGCTCGCTTGCGTCAATGTAGCCAATCTCGTCCTGGTGCGCGGCGCCCTGCGCACACGAGAAATGGCTTTGCGAGTGGCACTAGGCGCCGAACGAGCACGGCTCATCCGGCAGGTCCTCACCGAAGGCCTATTGCTGGCTTTCTTTGGCGGGATTGCCGGAATCATCTCAGGCATTGCGGGTACCGCCGCGCTAGGCTCCATTCCAATTCAAACCGAGGTACCCATCGTTCTGAATTTTCAAACAGATTGGCGTGTATTTGCCTACGCTTTTGCCGTCACTCTTATGACCGGGCTCCTCGTCTCGACAGTCCCCGCGATAAGGGCATCGCGTGGGAACCCCGGTCAGATGCTACGGGAATCTGGGCGTACTTTCACCGCCAGCGGAGGGCGGTTGCGCAGTTTACTCATCTCTGTGCAGGTTGGCGGTTCGTTGATGCTTTTGATTGTCGCCGGGCTCTTTGTTCGCAGTCTGAGTTCGGTTCGAAAGGCGGATCTGGGTTTCCATTCGGATCATCTACTCAATCTTACTGTTAATCCTCATGAAATCGGTTTCACAAGTACCCAGGGAATGGATTTCTATCGTGCTGTTCTTGATCGTGTCCGCGCGCTGCCAGGCGTCGAGTCCGCGAGCTTTGCGGCCACGGTTCCGCTGGGCGACACGGTCATCGGAGATGACCTGCAAATTCCAGACTACCCGCTACGGAAAAACGAGTCAGCCCCACACTCTAGCCGCAACGCGGTTACACCGGCGTATCTCGAGACCATGGGTATCGCGCTGATCCGCGGCCGCGATTTCACCGAGGCGGACAACGACAACACGGCACCGCATGTTGCGTTGATCAATGAGCAGTTCGCTAAAAAGTTTTGGCGGAATCAGGATGCCTTGGGCCGCCAGTTCACTCGATCTTCGGATCCGAAACAGGCGATTACGGTTATCGGCATTGTCAAAAATATCAGGGCAAATGGCATTTTCAACCCCAACGATCCCTATGATCCCATGTTTTATCAGCCCCTGGCCCAAAGCTATTCTTCGACCGCCACATTGCAAATCCGCACGCGCGGCGAACCACAATCATTGGTCCACGCGGCCACCGCAACCGTGAGCGCGATCCAAACGAATATGCCAATCTCAGGTGTCCGGACGATGACGCAAGCACTCAATGGTTTGAATGGTCTGTTTCTTTTCAACCTGGGCGCCGAGCTCGCCGGCTTAATGGGACTGCTCGGCCTCACCCTTTCGGTGGTCGGCGTTTTCGGAATCACCTCCTATGTCGTCAGCCAAAGGACCAACGAAATTGCCGTGCGAATGGCGCTCGGCGCCCAGCCGAGCCAAATTTTTCTGATGATAATCTCCCACGGAATGATTGTGATTGGGGTCGGCCTTGCCCTAGGTTTGTTTGCGGCATTCGTCGTAACCCGTCTGCTGAGCGATTTTTTGGTCGATGTCAGTCCTTCCGATCCACTAACCTATCTAAGCGTGTCGCTTCTCCTCGCGCTCGCTTCACTCGCTGCCTGTTGTATCCCCACGCAACGAGCGGCGCGCGCCGATCCCATGGGCGCACTGCGCTATGAATAGGGCTTTCCCTTGCACGCGAACTCAGCAGCATTTTAAAATCACCTGATTTTGCCTCAGTCGAAGTGATCGTCGACATACACGTAGATTCAATCAATCACGGGATCGCTGATAGAGGGGCTTTTGCCCCATTGGTAGAATCGGTCTGATCGTTACGACGTTACGACTACACAAGCGGTAGGGATTTTGGAACGTGGGCACTGGGGGGTCCCAGGACGAACTTGATTTCCGTTAGGCCAACTAACCGGGCCCGCAGAAAATTCGTCGTAAATTTGCACTCTGGTCGGTGTAGGGTCAAGCCTGAGCGAGGTCACGCCTATGCGGATTTTGCTCGGGTTCTTGCTCTTGCTGTGCCGATCTTTGTGTAGCATCAAGAACAAGAGCCGTTTGTGCCGGGCTTCAACAGAAATTCTGTGTTGAGACGTGGATTTTGCCCTGTCGGAACTTCGGAGGAACGTGCAATGAAGATGGTAACTGGTGGATTGTGCGTGCTCCTTTCCGCACTGACAACCAACGGACACGCCCTCAAGTCCGCGTCGTCGTGCGAGAGCCTGTCATCCCTAGCGCTCCCGAACGCTTCGATTACCCTCGCTCGGGTGGTGCCGGCTGGAGCATTCACTCTGCCTGGAACGGGCCCTGCGACGCCACAGTTGAGCCAGTTGCCGACCTTTTGCCGTGTGGAAGCCACGCTCACTCCCTCGTGGGACTCTGACATCAAGATTGAGGTCTGGCTGCCGGTTGCTGATTGGAACGGAAAGTTCCAGGCCGTCGGCAACGGTGGCTGGGCGGGAACCATCAGCTACGGCTGGTTGGCCGCGGCGCTACAGGAGGGTTACGCGACGGCTTCGACGGACACTGGACACGCAGACGCGAATGCGTCATTCGCGATCGGACATCCGGAAAAAGTCATCGATTTCGCCTATCGTGCCGTCCACGAGATGGCGGTGAAATCGAAAGCCATCATTGCGACGTTCTACGGCCGCGCCCCACGGTTCTCGTACTTCACGGGTTGCTCCACTGGGGGGCGACAGGGCCTGATGGAGGCTCAGCGCTACCCGGAAGACTTCGATGGGATTATCGCCGGCGCTCCAGCGAATGATCAGACGCAGCTTAGTGCCTGGCGGATTGCAGTGGAAGCGAAGATCCTCCAAAGCCCGGCGAGTGTTGTCCCTCCCGCCAAACTCGCCCTCCTCAATCGCGCCGTGCTCGCCGCATGCGACGCAATGGACGGAGTGATTGACGGCCTGCTGACGGACCCACGCCAATGCCAGTTCGATCCTGCCACACTTTTGTGCCGCGGCGCCGACCGGGACCATTGCCTGACGACACAACAGATAGAGGCGGTGAAGATGGGGTACGCCCCGGCAAGGCGGATGACGGGGGAATTGATTTTTCCCGGATTAGTGCCTGGCGGCGAAACAGGTTGGGCCATGTTGACTGGTGCCGAGCCTGAACCTGGATCGATCGACGTGGGTATGTTCAGGTTCGTAGCCCACGAAGACCCGGCGTGGGATTGGCGCACGTTCGACCTGGACCGCGATACCTCCCTGATCGACAAGAAAGCCGGTTTCATCGACGCCGTGAATCCGGATCTTTCCGCTTTTCGGGCTCGTGGCGGGAAACTTCTCATCTATCATGGCTGGAACGATGGCGGATCCGGCGGGGCGATCTCTCCGCTGAACACTGTCAATTATTATGCAAGTGTGTTGGCAAGAATGGGATCGCCGCAGCAGGATTGGCTGCGGCTGTTTATGGTACCCGGTATGGCGCATTGCGGAGGTGGGCCGGGACCCGCCCAGGTGAACTGGATGGCCGCGCTAGAGCGTTGGCGCGAGTCCAGAATCGCCCCCGATCGATTGATTGCGTCGCGGGTTAGTGACAACCATGTGAACATGACACGGCCAATCTGTTCCTATCCAGCAGTCGCGAAGTACAACGGCGTGGGCAGCACGAACGACGCGGCAAACTTCGCGTGTAAGGCGCCTTGATCTCTTTTTTGAGCGAATACGGTTTGCAGCCACTGAGAACTGCGGGAGCACGCATAGATGCTTGACTCGCATACCTGAGTACTCCCGACGAATCTGGTCGTATAGATTAGACACCACATTGAGCGAATCGAACGAGAGACGGAGGTAAGCGCCGAAGTTGGTATTAGCCTGCAAGTTTCCGATTTCCGACGCAAACCAGGAGCTAGAACGATAGCGGACTCATTCAAGTCAGTGAACCGCCGCGGCAATCAACGTCACATCGTCGCCGAAATCACCACCGCAGAATTTCATCACCTCTTCCATCACCCGCCGCTGGCAATCCGCCGCTGACGCTCGCGCCGACGCAGCCGCTGCCGCGATTCGCTGGTATCCGAATTCCTCCGCCTCTTTGTTCGCCGCTTCGCTCACTCCGTCGGTGTAAAGCAACAACCGGTCGCCCGAAGCCAGTCGAATCGTGAAATCCCGATACGTCCACTCTGGCTGCACCCCAAGAACTCCACCTTGCCCTGATAGCAGCTCCGTTTGCCCACCAGCGTGCACTAGAATCCCGGGACAGTGTCCCGCGTTTTCGTACGTAAGGGTTTTCTTCTGCCCGTCCAAAATTCCATAAAAAAACGTAATGAATTTCCCGGGCGCCACATTCCCGCAAACGAACGCATTCAACTTTCCGCACAACATTGCGGGCGAGGTGTCCGGCATGGCATATGCCCGGAAAGCCGCTTGCAGATTCGCCATCAGCAGAGAAGCGGTCAGCCCTTTTCCCGAAACGTCGCCCACACAAATCTCAATGCGATTGTCGTCCAGGCGCAGCACATCAAAATAGTCCCCTCCCACCGTCCTCGCCGGTTGCCACGCGCCCGCCAACTCGATGCCAGGAAGTTGCGGCAATTCCTTCGGCAGCAAGTCCTTCTGGATTTCCAGCGCGCGCTTCAACTCCTGTTCCTGCTGCTGCAGTTGCAGCGTTCCGCGCTCTACGGCTTGCTCCAAGAGTTTGTTCTTGGCCTGCAATCTCGCCTGAATCTTTAAAACCGCGTATCCGGCAATACCCCCCACCATGCACGCCACCACGACGATCTTCCAACTCGCGCGAAATACTTCCCAGTAGGGTCCCACTGACGGGTGCATCCAGCGAAGCAGTGCCACCGACGCGAACGCGCTCAAAAATGCGCCAAACGCTAGCAGGGGTATATAGAGGATCCAATTCCACGGGAACGGTCGGTGGTTATAAATCCGGCTGCCGAAAAGCAGCAACGCGTACAAAGCGTTCCCGACTACCAGAATACAAACACCCATGAAAAGAAGGGGTGTGCCCGGCATCACCACCGCGAACAGCGCGGAGATCATGACGCCTCCGAAAACGATCCGCTGCTCCGCCCGAAGTACCTCACGGAGAAGCGGCTTGATTGCCAGTTTCCAGGAAGCGAGCTGAGTGGACAAAGGAGCCTCGAACGTAGCTCCAACTTAACGCACCTGCCTGCCCACAACAACCCCCGCGCCTTGCCTCCCAACTCCGGTCTCTTGACTCCAGGTTCCAGTTTGATTCACTCTGCGCAATTCGTGCTCATGGCGGCGATTCGTTTCGGATCCGCCCGACCAAAGTTGTCGCACGTTCCACCGGACAGGCGTTGAGTACACCGGCACTGTGATCGACGTCACTGAGCGTAAACGAGCAGAGGAGGAACTACGCAGAAGTGAAATGGAGTTTCGGCAGATGCTGGACCTTACGCCTCAACTTGTCGGGGTTTTCGGTCCCAAGGGCGAACGTCTTTACGCTAACCGCATCTTGCTCGATTACCTCGGCACTACTCTTGATGAGTGGCGGCAAACACCCGGGAATTGTTTTTCGTCCCGGTCGTTTATTCATCCTGATGACCAGGAACGTGCGGCGCGCACTTATTCCGATAATGCTCGCTCCGGTGGCTCCGCTTTCGAGTTGGAGTTGCGTGTGCGCAAAGGGGACGGAAGTTATCGTTGGTTACTGGCTCGCTACAATCCGGTACGCGACGACAAGGGACAGGTCATGCGATGGTATGCGGCCTGCACCGATGCTGGTCGAATACTTCATCGATCGCTATGCTCGAAAAGCGGGCAAGCACATAACGACTGTCGAGAAGAGGACCCTGCAAGTACTTCAGTCATACCCCTAGCCCGGGAACATACGCGAATTACAGAACGTCATCGAACGATCTGTAATCGTATGTGAAACGGCAAATTTCTCAGTGGATGAAAGCTGGCTCTCTCAACAGCCTCGTGACCGGAGACCAGAAGGCAAGCTTTACCTCTCGCGGAAGTTGGATGAGGAAAAAGAAATAGTCGACGCAGCTTTGCAAGAATGCCGAGGACGGGTATTCGGGCCTTCAGAAGCAGCCGCCAAGCTCGGGATCGCACGATCTAACCTGGAATCAAAGATTCGGTGATTCGGTCACTAAGGATCAACAAGAATCGCTTCAGGGCTTAGCCGGAAAAACCCGCTATAGCCATCACGAAAGCGCTCTGTAACTCCCGACTAGTCGTTACCGGAAAGGTTCCTGCTAGTACTGATTGGCAGCGTTGTGTTCGGCGACGCTGCAGCGCCCACCCTCTGAGTCCAGAAATTGTGCAAGCGTTCCTCCGAAATCCTGCTTTGTCGGAGGCATGCTGAACTGCACACCTTTCGCTGCCATTTCCTGGTGGAATCTTTCGAGGTTGGGGACATTAAAGCCGAGTTCGACGCTCCCTGCGGGATTTGTTTCCGACGCAGGATGTAAGCCCAAAGACGTTTCACCAGTCGAGAATTCGCTCCAACCGGGCGACTGGAATTTCAGTGGCAGGCCAAGCACGTCGCGGTAAAACCTTACGGCACGATCCATATCAGCCACAAACTCGATTACGTAGTTGAGTTTCATCGTCGCTGCCCTCCAACGGCGAGAGGATAACTTTGCGGAAGGAAAATTCCAAGCAAGCGCACCAAGCGCACCAGGAGAATGTTAGGGCGTGTAAGTCCCTAGTTGCTGGGTCTCGATTCGGTTTCCGCTGAATCTTCCCGAATATAAGTGGCAGGTGCTCCCGGTAGGATAAGGCTGACTTGGCTGCTAATAGGCGTGAATCAGCTCAACGCTTACGCCACCGATTTTGTCCGTGTCCATATAGTGGTATTGCCCAGAATCAGGCTTTCCAATATCTCCCCATGCTCCGGCCTGCCACACCGGAAAGCCGAGTTTTTGATATGCGGCAGTAGTTTTGGATAGATCGTCTACAGGCATGCCGATGTGCTGGATGCCTTCGCCATGGCGTTTCAGGAAATCTTCATAAATATTGGCTGGAGTGGATGGTGGCTGAATCCACTCGTAACTGATGGAGCCGATCCGTTGAAAGCCCACTTCAAAAGCCAGCGAAAGCGGCTGGCCGCGATAGCGCGAATCGTCGCGCGGCATAGCATGCTCCAGCTCAAAACCAGGGAAACCAAGCTTCTGCCAGAAGTCGGTAACCGCAGCCGCGTCGCGAACAACAGGCGCGATGTGGGAGACGGTTTTCCGCTCCAGCGGCCTTGGTGCTCCGCCGGGCCAATAGATAAGGCCAAGAACGTATTTGCCCTGTGGCTCCGTGTCGAAGTAGGTGTAGGTCACCGGCGTGTGGTCGATTTCAAACGTAACCTGCTGCAGCACACTTACTCCCAGGCTGGCCATGCGCTGAATCTCCGTGTCCATCGCCTCCCTGGTGTGAACCTCATGGACAACAGAAAAAATGCCGTCCTTATGCTTTTCCAGAAAATCATTGTAGGAGTTCAACTGGCCTTCGGCTGGCTGAAGGAAATTGACGGTCAGGTTGCCGAGGCGTCCGGTAACCTGCCAGGCATAGATGGTCGCGGGCTTGTTATGATCAGTCCCCACGGCTTTGATATTCGCGTACTTGTGGATATCGGTCATTCCGAGTGCAATCCACGTGGGCAAAATCGCATCGATGTTCTGCGAGAGCCACGTGACGCGGTTGATGGTTTGATAGTATTCGGGCAACTGGGCGTGACAGGGTCCCAGCAGAAAGCACATTACAGTAAGACAGCGCAGAAGCTTCATCTGCCTCTCCGTTTCTCAGAAATTCCATGCAAGTCGGTCACCCTGGCTGTTTCCGTTCTAACTCTCTTGGTTACCTATTTCCGTTTTACTGTTTGCTGGTGCAGGTCGAGACATGGCGTCTTGGCCATCCGAATCCGTTTACGATTGGACCGGCAATGAACTCCATTCTATGCTTCTTCGTGACTGCCTTAATCACCTTTTGGCTGACGGTGCGGAAAGCAAAGAGGCGGTGGCATTAGGAGAGTTGAACCCAGAAGACGGTGGTCTGCAAAGCCCCAAGAAGTTGCGTTTCAAGAAGTCCAAGCCAAACTGCGTGCGTTTTTATCTGCTCTTTACTTTTGAGAGGTCTCGCGGGTTGCGTTAACGGGTTCAGCATTTCTTACATACTTGTCGAACCAGCGGAGCATTTCGTAGACTTCCTGCTCGTTGGATTCGAGGGCGGTGTACCAGTGCGGTTCGTGCGGGAACATGACGAGACGGGTGGTGCCACCATTGCCGCGAACGGCTTCGTAGAGTTGGACGGATTGCAAGGGAATGGTGCCGGGGTTGGCGTCTTCCATGCCGTGCATGAGGAGAATGGGGGTTTTTATTTTATCGGCGGAAAAGAATGGGGAGACTTTAAGGTAGACGTCGGTGCCTTCCCAAACGGAGCGGCGCTCGCTCTGGAAACCAAAGGGAGTGAGAGTTTTGTTGTAAGAACCGGAGGTGGCGACACCCGCGCGAAAAAGATCGGAATGCGCGACGAGGTTGACGGTCATTAAGGCGCCGTGGCTGTGACCGGTGACGCCGACGCGGTTGGGATCAACCACGCCAAGGCGCACGCCTTCGTCGACAGCGGCTTTCGCATCGGCGACGAGTTGCTCGAGGTAAGTGTCGTAGGCTTTCTTGGGATCACCGACGATTGGGAAAGAAGCGTTGTCGATGATGGCATAACCGGCAAGCAAGAGAAGACGGTACTGACGCAAGCGGGTAAAGGTTTCCTGGGAACCGACGACCTGGCCGGCCGTGGAAGCTTGGGCGTAATCGAGCGGATACGCATACAGAATGGTAGGGAGGCGAGTGCCTTGCTTGTAGCCGGGCGGAGTGTAGAGAGTGAAGGACAAATCCAAACCGTCGGCGCGCTTGTACGTGACGAGACGCTTTTTGATGGCGCGCACTTCAGGAGTGGGATCGGGAATGTGGGTCAAGACAACGGAGGTGGAAGCGAAGGTCGCTTCGCCATCGGGCGCATTTTGAGAAGAGCCGAGAGTGCGCGTGAAAGCGTTTGGCGGATCGGTGGGAGATTGATGCCAGGTGAGGAAGGTCTTATCGGCGGGTCCGGTGAAGGAAAGAAAGCGCTCGTAGCAATCTTTATCGCTGCGGAAGAGCCGTTCGGTTTTTAGCGTTTTGAGATTGAGTTGGTCGAGGAAAGGACGATCGCCTTCGGGGGAGGAGCCCATGCCGGAGAGAAAGATGGAGTCGCCATCCTGGCGGATCACCCAAGCGCCATCGGAGAGTTGGCGGGAAACGGGATCGCCGGGATTTTTGTAGTGCTCATCCTCAGATAAATCCCAAAGCAGGCGAGGCTTGGCCTGGAGATTGTCGACATCCATGGTGAAGGTGCGGAACCAGTGGCGGTTCTCGTCGTATTCGGTCAAGAGAGCAACGCTGGGTTGCTCGCTCCAGTCGAAGCCAGCGTAACGCTGCTCGGTTTGGCCGATTTCCTTGGCGGGAGACATGAAAGGCGCTTTTTGAAGAAGAATTTTGTCGCGATGGGGGACGTTGACGTTCCAGTCGCCGCCGTCGAGGGCTTCGGCCCAGATGAGTGTGGCGGGCTCGGTGGAACGCCAGGAAAAATCGCGAGGACCGGTGGGAACGCCGTGAATGGGAACGCGATCGGCGAGTGGAAGGGAAGCGACAGTATGAACAGAGACGCTGGCGGGATTGGAAACATCCCAAACTTCCACTTGTTTGGGGAAGCGCTGGTAGGTGACGACGTAGGAGTACGGCTTGTGAATGGTGGTGACGAGGATGTGCTGACCGTCGGGAGCGGGATCGAGGTGTTGGTAATTGGCGGGCTTGCCGAAGGTAGTGACCGAGAGAGTGGCGGAGTCGACGAGAGCGAGTTGTGAAAGAGCGAAGTAATCGAAAAGGTCCTCGTCGTGGTCGGTGCTGAGAGTGTCGCGAGCTTCGTAGGTGCTGCTCTGCCCTTTCTGGCCGGTTGTTTCCTGGATGCTCGGACCGGTGAGAGTATTTGGTTCTTGGGGAGGCCCGTCGTTGGATTTGGGAACGAGCTTGATGAGAAGAGTTTTCTGATCGGGCATCCAGCTCAATTCGTCGTTGAACATGGGGTTGAGATGGACGTTGGGAACTTGTTGGACGTTGCCGGTAGCGGCGTCAAGAATCCAGAGTTGAACGGAATCGGAAGCGATGTTAACGAAGGCGAAACGCTTGCCGTCGGCAGTCCAGACGGGATTGCCGGGACACATTCCGGTGGGAAGCGAGACGGGGGTCTGCTTGCCGTCGGAGACGCGAACGAGTGCAAAGCCGGTAGCGCAAGGAGTGATGCCGTAGCCGCCGGGAGTGTCGTGCTTGCTGTGATTTTTGGGTTCGACGCGAGCACCGGCGAGGCGGAGAAAAGGCTGCGCAACGCGAGTGATGGACGGATAGTCCTGCCAAGAGACGAGAAGAATGGTGTCGTAGGTGGGGCTGACGATGGGGACGGGAGGAGATGCCGCGCGCATGACGGAGAGGATGTTGTCTGGGGGCAAGTTGTAGCCCAAGGAAGTCGACGCAGACGAAGACGAGTTTGTTTGAGCGGAGATAGGTGCAGAGGCCATTCTGACAAGGAGCATGGCAAGGAAAAACCGAATCAAGGTCTTCGGGCAGGACATAATTTCCCTCCACGGGAAAGAGCCAGGGCAAAAAGATGACAACGGTCCATGGGAACGGGAGAACAGCGTGCATGTCTTCGGACCCATCGAATCCGAATCATCCCCATGGTAGGTGGGCGGTAGTCTAGCGCAGAAGACGAACTGTCGCCAGCTTAGCCCTTCCATCTGATTAACGTTACCTTCCATCTGGGTATACGTAAGCTGATTTCCGATTTCCGGTTATGCTGCGGGGGGACGCTTTGCGTGAGGTAGGGAGCAATGGTTGCTCGGTGGCCTGAGATAACTGATGGGTCACAAGGAGGTCCCCGTGACCCATCTCAGAAAAATAATGCTGGAAGAACTCCAGGCGTAATTACGCGCAACATACCACACGTTCCTACATCCGCACAGTCGAGGATTTTTCTCTGTCGAGAATTTTCTCGACGCTTTAACTGTTCCGCGGATCGCTTAGGTCCTCAACAGATTCGTGAATACCAAGCGGAGCGATTCGAGAAGCGCAAGTTGTCGCCGGGTAGCGTCGCGGTCCGTCTGGCCGCGTTGGTCCCGCGTCCATAGTGCACTTGCACTTCCACTTTTGTTTGTACCCACGTTGACTTGCTATTATGTTGAACTAGTTGCGATTCGAGACGCTCGCTTCACAGTGAGAAGAAAGCGTGTCCGTGCGGAAAATTGTCTTTCTGATCTTATTATCTGCGTGTGGGATTATAACCTCGACGTGCGCCCAAGAACTTGCTGGCGATTGGATCGGTCAGATGAAAGGTGGTTTCAAGGTCCGCATTCACTTCGAAAAGACCGAGTCTGGCTTTAGCGGCAAGCTTACCAACCCGAGCGGCAACGAAACCGTTCTCGATCAGATCACGTCCGACGGGACACATCTGCATTTTGCAGTGAACAAGCTCGGCCTCAGGTTTGATGGCGTTTGGGATGACAAGGACAAAGTGTGGAACGGCAATCTGACCCTTCAGCAAGTCTATCCGCTTGCCCTGAAACGCGCGACAGCGGAAGACTTGGCCCCGGCCGTTCACAATCGGCCGCAGGAAGACGCCATTCTTGGCGGAGCAGCACGTTACGTGCAGAGGGATGTCCACTTCAAAACTTTCGTCGGCCATAACGAGCTCGCCGGTACGCTGAGCGTACCCAATGGCGAGGGATCATTCCCGGCTGTTGTGCTCATCTCAGGTACAGGACGCAACACCAGAGACGAAGACGTCTGGGGCCACAAAGTATTCGTCATTTTGGCCGACGCCCTAACTCGCAAGGGTATTGCCGTTCTCCGCTACGACAAGCGTGGCGTGGGCGGCTCATCAGGCGATTACGACTCAGCAACGACAGTTGATTTCACTTCCGATGCGAAGGCGGCTGTAGCTTGGCTTAAGACGCAACCTCAGATCGACGCTAAGCGCATCGGTGTGCTCGGTCATTCTGAAGGTGGCATCATTGCGCCTGCCGTTGCCGTCGCGGATAAGAGTGTGGCTTTCGTTGTTATGATCGCCGGTCCATGCATTCGAGGCGACAGATTGTTCGTCCTGCAATCGGCGATGACAGCGAAGGCTTACGGCGCGCCGGACGACTATATCGCCAGACGCCAAGTTTTCGACAAAGAACTGTACAGCGCCATCGTTTCGGCACCGTCGGAATTGGTCGCACTCGAGCGCGCCAAAACTCTGGTTGCTAAGGGCGTGGCTGACAAGATCGTCGATCAAAATGAGGCGGAGACGTTACCCAAAGAGGATACACGGCCTTGGGAGCGGTACTTCCTCGCTTACGATCCCGCACCAACTTTGGCGCGGTTAACCGTGCCAGTTCTCGCGCTGAATGGGTCGCTGGACGTACAGGTTCCTGCGAAGGAAAATCTTGCCGCCGCTCGGGAAGCACTGAAAAACAATGCAAACGCCACTGTCATTGAGTTGCCAGGAATGAATCACCTTCTGCAGGATGCCAAAACTGGCGCTCCGAATGAATACAATGACATCGAAGAAACAATGTCACCCTCCGCTCTCAAGATCATTACGGATTGGTTGAGTATCCACACAGCCGGTTGGGCAGCCCATGCTGGTCAAATCGTATAAAAGGAGAGCGTCAGATAACCCTTGGCTTCCGTGTTGTGCTATACGATACCGTATCCGGCTACATCACACGCAATTCGGAAGTAATTCCCTTGCACGTGCCCGGCAAGTCGTGCCGGAGATGTGGGCATCTTTTGTGGAGTCGAAGTGTGACGCGGTGGTTTAGGTGAGCCTATCCGTTGCCGACTCGTTCGGCTGTTTGCCGATCGCTGGACTAGTTCAGGATCAATTTGTGCTGCCTTAAATCGACCACGACCGTTTCGAATTCATTGAGAAAATCCATGCTGAGCAGACCGTCTACGTTCTCCCCCAGGCTTTTAGAAATTTCCTTCATGTCCACGGCTAGGATTCGATGATCGCGCCAAACTAGGGGCCCAACTTCCAGCGAAGCCCTTGTACGGATCTGTGCGGGGGCGACCCGTGATGCTCGTCCCTACCGCGTCACTTGAGGAAGGCTGCGGGTCGGTACCTTCAAATGCTGCCTTCACAATGACCGCTCGCTTGGACTAAACTCCGCCTCACATAGTTCCGAATACCAGGCCCTACCTTGGGTTTTTCGCTTACTTCATGGATTAGACGGAGGTTCCATGTTTACCCGACGATTCGCACTGCTTGCAGGTACTCTGCTACTCCTGAGCCTGACCGTAGTTGGGGACCAAAACACACCAACAGCCATTTGCAATGACAATCGCACTCCAGCAGGGATACTTGCCCATGGCGTCTTAGAGATTCATCTCGAAGCGCGGCAGGCGGTCTGGTATCCCAATGGAAGTGACGCAGCACACCTTGTGGTTGCGGCGTTCGGGGAGGAGGGGCATGCGCCGCAGATTCCTGGCCCGCTGGTGCGTGTCCCAATGCGCGTCGAAGTGTCTGCGACGATCCGCAACTCTCTGGACCACACGATTTACGTCCACGGACTCGCGTCCCGCCCGGAGGGAAGCCTGCAACCACAGCCACCGATGGATCCCACGACGACCGCCGACGCCCTAGCCACACTTGAGGTTCCGGTCGGCGCCGTCCGTGAGGTTCGCTTCAAATCCGGTGCTGCCGCCGGCAGCTATTACTATTGGGCCTCGAATGATCGCCAATCACTGCTGATGCGAACAGGACCTGATTCCATGTTATCGGGTGCTTTTGTCGTTGATGCACCCGGCACACACGATAGCGATCGAGTCTTTGTTGTCAACACATGGGTGCCCGCCGGGGGCAACGCCTTCAACACGCTACCGACGATAAACGGGAAATCCTGGCCAGATACTGAACGACTCGTCCTCAAGGTCGGCGAGCCCATACACTGGCGGTGGATTAACACGAGCGATTCCGACCACGCCATGCATCTGCACGGGTTCTATTTTCAAGTGAATGGAGTGGGCGATCAGGATCATTTTCAGGAATTCGCTCGTCAGGAGCGGCTTACGGTTGTCACGCAGGAGATGATGCCCGGTGGAACGTTTAACATGACCTGGATACCCGAGCGCACCGGTCATTGGCTGATGCATTGCCACATGACGTTTCACATGATGCAGCCAGAGAATTTGCCTGGGTATGCGATCACGGCGCACTATACTCCGGAAAACGCGGGCATGGGCGGCTTGGTACTTGGCCTAGATGTCCAACCGTCGAACAACTCCGCATCATCGGCGAGCAACACGACGGCCGCTTCCAATTCAGTCCACAAATTTCGCCTAGTGGTTCGGGAACGTCCCGGCAGTTCGCGTTATTTTGGAGGTTTCAGCTACGACCTTTCTGAATCTGCCACAGAAACTTCGCCGACTGCGCTGCCTCCCGTGGGTAGCCCGTTGGTGTTGACGCGCGGGGAGCCTGCAGAAATAGAAGTGATCAACGAACTAAAGGAGCCGACCACGGTTCACTGGCACGGAATCGAGCTCGAAAGTCCGTACGACGGCGTGCCTGATTGGAGCGGGACCGGAAAGCAAACCACGCCGGCCATCGCACCGGGACACTCGTTTGTTGCGCACATGACTCCCCCTCGCGCTGGAACCTTCATCTATCACTCCCATTGGCACGAACAGAAACAGTTGGGCGAAGGTCTGACTGGACCTCTTGTCGTTTTGGAGCCAGGAGCGAAGTTCGATCCAGCGACAGACAAGATCTTTCTGTTTTCTCGAGACGGCGTTGAGGGCAACGAGCCACTTCTGATGAACGGCAGCCCGCAGCCCGCGCCGATCGCCTTGATTGCCGGCACGACGTACCGCATGCGCTTTATCAATATCACTCCGGTAGATTCTGATCTGACATACTCGATTGTCGACGCGAGCGGCGCTCCCGTGTCTTGGCGCGCAATTGCGAAGGACGGTCAGGACCTTTCTCAAGAACAGGCAACGACGAAGAAAACATCGGGCGATACCATCACCGTTGGAGAAACACGCGACTATTCCTTTACTCCAAACCAGGTGGGTGAGCTGTTTCTTCAGGCTGCGGCCTTTCAGCGGATGTGGGTGAAAGCCACGCTGATCGTAGGTCCGCAGGAATTGCGGCCGTTGGCAACCTCTTCGGCCACTTTGCTGGATCAATGGAACGAGATCGGGCGAAAACTCATCGCTATGGGCGAAGATTTTCCGGAAGGCAAATATGACTACAAGCCTGCGGCGAATATGCGCAGCTTCGCCGAACGCCTCATCCACGCGGCGTCCGCCAACTATTTCTTCACCAACTCCGCTCTCGGTCAGAAATTACCGGGTGACGAAGATCCTCCTCGGGCACAGTTCAAAAACAAGGCCGCCGTAGTGGAGTTCGTCAAGAAATCCTTTGCCGACGGCGCGGCAGCGATAAAATCTAAGGGCGACAGTGGGATCTCTGATGCGGTCGTTGATCCCTTCGGTTATGACGATCCGCAGCACGCGGGCAAAGCGCAGATTCGCCTTAGCGATCTGGCCCGCAATCTAATCGAACATTCGGGCGAAGTTTACGGCCAGTTGAGTGTCTACTATCGTGTGGCAGGTATGACTCCTCCGGAGTCGCGTCCGAAGAAATAGAACCTTCAGTTTTTGCTGCGAAACGCGCGAAGGGGTCGCTCAACTGTTGGTTAATCGCGAAAGTGGAGCAGTAAAGTAGTACTTCACATTGGCGGGAACCGCGCTTATCAGGAGTTTGGCCTGCGACCTCATAAGTGATGATGTTGGTGAACGCGCGTTCCGGACGGTCGAGCGGTATCTGGGTTTGACGCTCCCGAGAGGCCGTGTATATACTCCCGCTGCCCCGAAGGTTCGGGCCTAATGGGGCGCGGGCCTAGGCCAAATAAATCCATTTGAAAAATTCAGGAGGAATGAATGAGGAAAGTTTTGTGGGCCACTCTGTTTGTGGTGATGCTGCTGACTGCACTTCCCATCTATGCGCAAAGTCCGAATTATGATGTTGGGCCGGTATGGCGGGTGACCTACTACCATCTCAAGCCGGGAATGGGAGATGCGTTCTGGAAGGATTTTCGCGAAAACCTGAAGCCTCTTTATGAAGCCTATAAGAAAGAAGGTTTCATCACTGATTACAAGGCTTTTACCAACCTTACTACCGAAGGACCGAGTGATTGGGACATCGCCATCGCGATCCTGTATCCAAACTATGCGGCGTTTGATCAGATAGACGCTAAAGCGATGACCATCGTCGTCAAACACTACGGTTCGCGAGACGCTGCATACGATTCGGTGAAGAAGCGCAGCGATATACGCGAAGTGGTGTCCAGCAAAGTGGCGCGGGAAGTGACGCCTAAGTAGTTGTGGAAACGGAAGTGGGATGAGATCCACGGGGCCCCGAATGTTTCTTGGCAAAGCGCTCGGGGCTTTTTTTTAAGTGGTGAAGTTCCTGCGACGAACGCAGTCGGCTTGGCGGAAACTTGGTACCGGAACTTTCCGGTAATTCGCGTTAATTGGACCTGACGATGCATGATGCTTGACGAAAGTCAGACGGGTTGAAACGGGCGTGTTTTCCGACGACCAAAGCCCTGCCGAATCATCCGGAGTTGCTAGTTCCCAGAAGGTCGCCACATGTGACTTTCCATTTTCTTGTGCCAATCCCGCATCGTTAGATTAATTGCGGAATACACCTGGAAAACTCGGCTTCAATGTGGGAAGCGTCTCATGGACATGTGCGGGGTCGCAGAATGACTGGCGGTCCTGGAGGACCGTTAAAGTCAAAGTTGTCCATTAAATCGCTGGCTGCGGCGTCGCGCGACGTGAGCGCTGGCAACCCATAACGGGTCTCGACGAACCTCAATACTGAAGTGTGGTCGGAAAGATTGTGCGAAACATACCCCTGTTTGGCATAAGGAGAGATGATTAACAGCGGCACACGCGGCCCCAGACCAAACTGATCGAGTTGTGGGGGCGCCACGTGGTGGTAGAACCCTCCAAAGTCGTCCCACGTCACAAACCCTGCAGTGGAATTCCAGTCCGGCCCTTGCATCAGCGCGTTCACCACACTCACCGTCCAATTCTCTCCATCACACATGCTTTCAGGGGGGTGCTCGCTCTCGTATTGTGGCGGCAACAGCCAACTCACGCTGGGTAAATGCCCGGTCTGCGCATCGATGACAAACTGATCGGGTGACGCCACATTCGTGATCCACATGCTGCTGTTATAAATATGACCGACAAGAGAAAGAAATCCGCCTCCCTCCGCGTAATATTTCCAGCTCACCCCAGCCTCTTCCAATGAATCCGGCAGTGTTGGAAAGTCGAAGCAGCGAACCCGCTGAGAGCGGTTACCTTCTGGGTCGATCACGGTAACGGTGCTGTTCGAACCAGAATCACAATCGGGCACCGTGCCAGGGCCACCGTTGTCAATCGCACCACCGGACTGTGCCGCAATGGCAAAGAGATGGTTGGGCAAACTGGGGCCGTGAACCGAAGTGAAATAGTGGTCAGCGATGGCGAAACGTCGTGCATAGGTCCAGTAGTTCGGTATTTCTTGTTCTTGAGCTTGTGTGTACGCGTTCCAAGTTCCTCCACTGATCAGATCGAACCTGTCCATTTTTCCATTATCCATAGCTTGCAACGCACAATCCCAGCCGTTACAGAGATCTGTACCCTCATAGGCGTCGGGCATCGGACTCAGAGGGATCCACTGACCATTCGAAAGGAGGCCGGAGGTCGCGCCATCGGCTCCGGGAAAAGTACCGAAATAATTATCGAAAGTGTGGTTTTCGCAGATGATGAAGACGATATGTCGGATTGCGGTGAGATTGCCAAGCACCGGCGTTATGGAGCGCCCCGCGCACGCCGCCAGAGAGGCGAAGCAAACCAGGGCAAAGAGAATCAAACACCAACGGCAACCGCGAGCCGCCCTCGGCCGCTTAAATGAAGCGAGTTTTAACGAACAACCAGGCTGGGAACGTGGCACGTAATCAGACCGGGATGGGTCTGACGTGCAGCTCGGAGAAGGTTTTCAAGCAAAACAATACATCTCGGTCGAGCGGCGCGGTCGCTCGTCGCATAGGTGCCTCTTCAATTAAGTCTTAGTGTATTTAAATATGGACCATGCCAGTCCAATTTCAGGTTATTTGTTTGTTTCTATGTTGTCATGCGTACACCCAAATTTTGGTTCTCAAGAACAAACAGTTGTCACCTACTTCTTCCATCGAAAGGCTCCGGATGCGTTGGCGACAGCAGAGAAACTCGCACAGGACAAGCTCCGGAAAAATTAAAGACGTTCTACTTGATTGCTTGATTTGTCGTGCGGGCTTACAGTACTTACCGGGCGCTGAGCATGCGCACACCTCGAGAAGCCTCGTTAGCGGGTAACCCTTGTGTCGCGACAGGGGCTGCGCCTCCGCAGCCCAAAATGACTGCTATTTTTTGCCGGTCAGGGGAGGCAGTTCACCTGAAGGATCCGGAAAAAAGATCCGGAGCAGAAGAAAAATCACGAACGCGTAACCCAAAACATTCAACACGAAAAACAAAAGCAGTTCAGAGATGAGGTTGTCCGCATACTTCCACGGAATCCATTCGAGGAATCTCTGAAAGAAAGCCTGCATCAGGTAAGCTCCGGAATACGTCAGATAGGGAACCGGCCGGTAGATTCCGGCGGATCGCAGCGCGATCGCGAGGAGCGTGATGAAAACTCCGCCAAAAATGGAATACCAGATGAGTTTGCGGCGCACGTGCGAAACCAACCGAACGGCCTTTAATGACACCAAAGCGTTCGCTGAAATTTGAGCTTATCTGGAATTTGCCGCCGGCGCGAGTCACTTCCGGGCAACCCCACGGCCACTAATGGCACGTGTGGGTTCCTCCGTCGGTGAATGTTTTTCCAGCTTCCGGAACGAACTCCCATTTGTAGCCGTCACTGTAGAGAGTGAGTTTTAGAACCGATCAAAGGAGGGCTGCGACGAGTGCGGCGCTCGTCGTGATGCACTCCGATATTCCTGTTGTCGGCGGTGTCGCTCGGCGGGATGAAGCTGCTAGAAGAGAGCAGTTGCATCGCGAGCGGGAGGCCGAGGCTTGCTGAAGGTGTTCCACAGTGCCGACTACGGCTTCCTGAAAGCCAGTACTCGTTTCGGCAGTACCTCGAACGCGTCTGGCCGGTATGCAGCGCTGTCCTCCTACAATGGATCAGGCCATCCAGGATGCGCTGCCCAAAATGCCAATTCGAACATGAATTGCAGACCACCGAGTGCCTGAAGTGCGGAGTCGTCTTCACGCGTTACCAGGCGGCGCTCGACGCGGCCGCGAAACAGGCTGGTCTTGCTGTGCCCATGCCTGTCCCACCGCGTCTCGCTGGAATGGCCCGAAGCGATGCCCTCCGAGAGTTGAAGTACCGGATACTCGCGCTTCCGTTGGCATTGCTTGTAGCGCGCTTGGTCGCGGACACTGGTCTTCGCATGGCGGCAAGCATACTCGCAATGGTGCTGCACGAGAGCGGGCACGCCATCACTGCCTGGCTTACGGGCCGCTGGGCAGTGCCCCTGCTCTGGGTCACTTCGCACGGCGAAGAACGCTCCTGGTGGATCGTTCTGGCTCTGACCGCCGCCATTGTATTTGCGGGATTTCTGGCGTGGAAGGCGGAGCGTTGGGCATGGGTTGTTGCCGCTGGCGCGGCGCTCCTCTTGCAACTGATCGCCTTATCTTCGCCGGCGGGAGCGCTGATCGTTTTTTTCGGCGATGGCGGCGCAATGGTGCTGGCCACAATCCTGATGGCGACCTTTTACGCTCCCCGCGAAAGCGCACTATATAAGAGTTGGGGCCTGCGTTGGGGATTGCTGGTCATCGGAGCTCTGAGCTTCATGCACGTTTTCCTCCTATGGACAGGGCCGTTCGAAAATATTCCTTTTGGAGAGATCGAGGGAGTGAACCTCTCGGATCCCAGCCTGCTCACCGAAATGTATGGCTGGTCCGCCGCACAATTGGTCGAACGCTATGTCCGGCTGGGAAGAGTTTGCCTTGTAGCCCTGCTCGTGCTGTACGTTTGGGGATTGCTCTCCGGCTATCTGGAAATACCACCGAACCCATCATCGGAGAAGCAACGCATCTTGGCGCATAGATTTTCAGATCCCACAGAATAAGTTACGAATCAGCACAATGGGCAAAGGCACTCGGAGGTACACGTATTCACTCCGATGACAAACCATCGAACGAAGAAGCGGAGAGAGCCAAGAGCCTCCCGATCAACAATGTCAAAGTTTCCGGCAAATCGATCTCCTCTGAGACGAATCACAAATCTCTTTCGCCACACATAGTGTTGCATTTCCTGGTTAGCATAGGCTTGGCGCCGTTGCGGAACTGAGGATTAACGCTACGCGCACAGGGCTTGGGCTGGAAGCGGATCGCAAGCGACCTGGGGGTTGGAGTTGGAACGATCTATCGCTCGGGTGTATCAACAACTCGGGAATCAGCGAGTTCCTGATCGCGCAACTTTACACAGTTCAAGATCTCATTGTCGCGGGACGAGCACCGGCTGCCGAAATCATCCCTTCTCTACTGGTCGATGAGATTCGGTTCGAAGACGGCGAACACACTGCAACTGTCTGCACGGATGCGAACGCCAATCACTTCAATCCTGGTCAGGTGTTGATATCTGATATTCAGGCGCTGCAGGCCACCATTGCATCAACAGCCGGACGATAACGTCTGACCTACGGCTGGGCTTGTGCAGCTGCGTGTGCCGACGGGCTCTCTTTTCGCAACTTTGGCGCACAACGCCTATCGAATTTCCCGCGATGCCGCGAATCGCTCGACGCACTACGCCGCTATCGCCTGCCAAGAGCACCTTGATGGACGTAGGGGACACCTTCCTCTGGTAAACGGTCCTACTCGGAAAAGTTCAAGGATTCTACCGTACAAGCGGCCGCCCGTACGCTGCAAGTAGCTGAGATGTCTATTTCTGCGAGTTCCAGACATATAGAAACGTCTCGTCGCTCGCTGTCGCGACTCTAAGGCCCGCTTTACGCGTCGCACGATTCAGCGCCGAGCGAACCTTTTCCTTGGATAGCACGAGGCCCGCCAGTGGAACCTTGAGGGCTGAGCCATTTTCAAGTCGTTCAAGGTCCCTAAGAATGGTGGTGACAACTTGCTTGTGCTTGCCGTTGCGGCCTTGTGGAACGTCCGCTTGAACCATCGTCTTAAAGTGCATCGGTTTCTTCTCCCCGGCCATTGGCGTCTCCCTGGTAAGGTTAACCTAACGTAGCCGTATCCTACCGGAAGCTTACACTGCCTGCAACTAAAATAAGCACCCGCACTTCTCGCGGGCCAGCGGCGGACAGCTGGCGCAAGATATAGATACGAAGCGCTTTAGAGGTGGGGCGATGGCAGATCTACCTCAAAGAATTTCCAAAAGATATAACCCGTATGATTTGCGGTCTGCTACGTTCTCTGTGCGGGAGAGATAGAATGCTTACTCGACAGACCCATTTCGAGAAGGTTTCACTAGACGAGATTAGGGCCATTATTGCGAAGGAAGAAACAAAACCCAAAGCAGAAGTGCGAAGCGTTCTTCGAAAGAAGCGGAGAAAAGGCTCTGCACGACGCGTGGTGAGCGCTGCGAAGGGAGGTGTTGGATGAAAATTCCACAATATGACATCTTCTCCGGAAAAGTAGATGGAGACTCTATATGGCTCGAAGCTGTGGAGGGTTTAGGCGCAGCAAACGACAGGATGGAGGAGCACGCCAAGCGAACGCCCGGTCCCTATTTTATCTTTTGCCAGCGGACACATGCGGTTCTGACATCAATCGATACGTCAGCTTCACCCGATGTCCCGATGTGGAAACATGCTTGATGGGCAATAGGAATTGGATAGTGGATGGCCTTTTTCTGGCCATTTCGCAACGGCGCCACCTTGAAGCTGTTGGACTCGATCGGCAGCGCTACAGCAATGTGTTCGCCACGGCTAATCCCGCCCTTCATGGACTCACGCCTCTTTCTGAAATCATCCATAAGCGTTTTCTTCGACATTAAGTCCCTCTCCACCGAAGAATTGCCCAAACTATATCACTCCGACGGCCGACCCCTAGCGAAACGAGTCGAATTTGGGCGTCTCGTAACATAGACTGGTGAGTCGCGACAAAACGGAGTGGAAGCTGAGCGCCCAGATCACCCGCCCTCCACTAACAATAAATTCAGGGGGAACAGATGCGGAAGAATACGATCGCTGGTCTGGCACTCGCGGTGGTGCTCGGCTTGTCGCTGGCGGCCTGCCAGGATACAAAAGCGCGGCAAGAGAATGAGCAATTGAAGGCTCACGTGTCGGAGCTGGAGAAAGACAATGGCGACCTACAGAATCGTCTCGATGCTCTAACGCAAGAGAATGCCGACCTAAAACAGGAGAATGAAAGACTCAAAGCGAAGAAAAAGACGAAGAAAACGACAAAACACAGGCATCGAAGCAGTTCCAAGGCTAACATGCAGAATTGATTGCGAAAGATGAAGTGGCTTATCTTCTGCGGGCGCAGTCCATCTCTTCGAGGATGTAGTCTGCCTTTCGGACCGCGGTCCCTACGGTAGCGAGCTTCTTCGGACTAGGCTTGTCTGGATTTTCTGCCAGGCCTCTCGGCGGCTTCGGGATCACGGCGTAAACCCCACAAACTCTCGGAAGACATAATGGCCCCGTCGTTTACTCTTTCCTTGCACGTTACGTAATTGTGTTATAGCTTCGCGCCCGACGGGAAGAATAGAAGGGTACCCGTCCCGGGACGTCAAAATGGAAACCCCAGGGGCAGGTAGGGATTCGGCGCCCCTTGTCTCTTCCCATTTTGTTCGCGACAGGTGGCCCATCCCTGTCCTCATTTCGATAGTTCTTATACTGCCTTGCTTTTGGCACAGACACATCGAAGCCGATGATTTGGGCAGTCATATCTACAACGCATGGCTGGCCCAACTGGTCCGGCAGGGGCGCGCACCCGGATTATGGGTCAAACATATTTGGGACAACGTTCTTTTCGACTGGATGCTGAGCGGGTTTACTTTTCTTTTTGGCTTCGGCTTAGGTGAAAAGATTGCCGTGTCCATGGCGGTGCTGCTGCTTTTTTGGAGTGTGTTCGCTTTCGTTTCCGCAATCTCGCGCTCGGCTCCCTGGACTCTTTTGCCGGCTATGGCCATGCTGGTTTACGGCTGGACGTTTCAGAATGGATTGTTCAACTACTATCTGGCGATAGGGTTGTCATTTCTGGCTCTCTCCATCTGGTGTGTGGCGCCGGGATGGAATCGATTGTATGCACTGGCATTAACGCCGTTGATTTTTTTCGCCCATCCCCTCGGACTCGGCTGGTTTCTGGGAGCAGCCCTTTACATTTTTATGGCTGAGAGAGTTCCCCAGCGTTTGCGGGTCTATCTGCCTGCCGCTGCAGGACTGCTGTTGCTGCTAACGCACGAATTCATGTGGCACCCGTGGCACCGCTTTCACTTTAGGGTCGGAGACGATGGTGACTCTGTGCTCTTCTACAAGATCACCGGGATGGATCAATTGACGATCTACGACGACAACCAATATAGACTTCTGGGCGCCGCCCTATTCTTGTTTGTAACGGTTTGTTTTCTCTTCGAGATCGTACGGAGAAGGACCGAGAAAGGTTATTGGTCGCGATGGGGAGTTCCACTACAACTGTACATCGTGGTGGAGCTTGGAATCCTGCTCCTTCCGGACATCGTTCACCTGCCAAGATACGCAGCTCCGATATCTTTGCTTCGGCAACGCTTCGGTCTGGTGTCCGCAATCCTTATCCTTGCCCTTCTTGGGACGCTGCGGAAAAGGGCATGGCACGCGGTCGGATTCGGGTTATTTGCCTGTGTCTTTTTCTTTCTCTTCTACCAGGATACGGCACGGATTAATTCGATTGAGGCTCATGCGGAGCAATTGGTCAGCGGACTACCGTTCGGTACGCGCGTAATGGCCACGATCCTCCTGCCGGCTGGAACGCAGCCCCACTCCGTAGCCGAGGTTGTGGATCGCGCTTGCATCGAAAGATGCTTCGCCTTTGGCAATTATGAGCCGCCCTCAGCGCAATTCCGCGTCCGAGCGTTGCCCGGCAATGGAATTGTTACAACGAATTATCAGGACAGCGCTGATATGGAAGGCGGCAGGTACGTTGTGAAGCCTCGGGACTTGCCCGTATATCAAGTCTATCGCTGCAGTTCGTTGATCACGGATTTGTGCATGCGGAAGCTGGAGGCAGGCGAAACCAACGACCGGCTTGGAGTTCATCCCTGACTAACGGGAACGATAATTTGCGCCGATGCTTATCGTCGCGCTAGGTCTGTTACCGTCGGTACCTGATAAGTTCGTCGCGGAACCCCGACACCGGTCCCGAAATCCCTGCTTCCTCTGGCGGTGTGACGGATTGAATCCGAGAGTTCAGAATTTGACGTTCTATGCTGCCAACAACAAGTGTTTCTCGGAGGAAGGTTTGCAGGCGAAACGTCTGGCGGCCCAACTAGTTCAGAGAACAACGCTGGACCGCCGAAACGCCGAAACGAACGTCTCGCCACTCAGCCACTCTTAAGAGGACTGCAGTACGTTTATCACGCGGGGCCGTTTATGGCCAAGATAATTTGGCGAAGATCTGTCGGAAAACGGATCCGGCGATCCGGTCCCCCAGCACCATCCGAACGTCCGGTCTCCCTTCACTTCGATTTGTCGCCTGCCGTCCAGACCCGGCAGACCAGATCGCAAAGCACCTCGATTTTTCTGGCTATCCGCGCTTGACGGGCTTTGTTTCAGGTGATATCAGCATCTTGGGATCGAGCGCGATACGATACGATATGTCAGCGTTCAGTACGGTCGCTTCACCCTCCCTGGATTCCGCCCCCCAAGTCTGCTGCCGTAAGTGCGGGTTCGGCCGACAAGCCGGCCGTTCTGGAAGGCTACGAATCTCCGACGAAGACCTGCGGGCTGCTCCAAAAGCGGAGTATGCCTTTCAGGAAGGAGCATCGAAATGAAAGCGCAAATGAAGGCCAAAACGCGAACGGTAGCCGATTCCATGTGGGAAATGTTTGAAAAGGCCGGCGTGAAACGCTGCTACGGGATCGTCGGAGATGCACTGAACCCCGTGATCGACGCGCTTCACCGCAACGGAAACATCGACTTCGTTCACGTGCGCCACGAAGAATACGGAGGCTTCGCGGCGGTCGCTGACGCGTATTTCACCGGCAATCCGGTCGTGGTGTGCGGCACGGCGGGGGCCGGGACTGCACATCTGCTCAATGGCCTGATGGACGCCCTCAAAGAAGGCGCACCAGTCATCGCTATCGCCGGCGACGTTGAAACGAAAATCATGGACACGTCGGCGTTCGAAGAGATAAATCCGTACAAACTCTTTGCCGCCGCCGCCCTCTACATCGGCCGCATCGTCAACCCAGAACAAGCCAGAGCAATCATCGCCACGGCGATAACAACTGCAGTGATCGACAAAGGCCCCACGGTGATCTCCCTTCCAGGAGATATTGCTGCCTCCGATGCGCCTTCGGAAATGCAGCCCATCACAATTCCGGCGCGCCCTGTGCTGCGTCCGGCCGACTCGGATCTTGAGAAACTCGCGGGGATCATAACAGACGCGAAGGACGTTGCCATCTTCGCAGGCGACGGCTGCCGGGATGCGCGTGACGAAGTCCTTGCTCTCGCGGCCAAACTCAAAGCGCCGGTCGGCTATTCCTTTCGCGGCAAGCAGTGGCTGGAGCACGACAATCCTTATGCCACCGGCATGACCGGCCTTCTGGGGTACGGCGGAACGTACAAAGCCATTCACGACGCCGATCTTCTACTGCTTCTCGGCACGGATTTCCCGTTCTCGGAGTTCCTGCCGGGGAAGGACGTAACGAAAGTGCAGATCGATAAGAACCCCAAGCACCTCGGCCGGCGCACTCCAGTGGATCTCCCGCTTGTGGGCGACGTGAAAGCGACGCTGACGGCTTTGTTGCCGAAAGTGAGCGAGCGCAGCGACACGAGCTTTCTCGAAAAGCACCTCGCGGAAACGCGCGAGTTTGATGAACTTCTGAACCACTACGTCGAGAAAGGACCGGGCATCAAGCCCATCCGTCCGGAGTACCTGGCGGCTACTCTGAGCGGGGTTGCCGCTCCCGACGCGATGTTTTTCGCTGATACCGGCACCGCGTGCATCTGGCTCTCGCGGCACATCAAGGGCGGAACGAAGCGCAGGCTCTTTGGGTCGTTCTCGTGGGGGTCGATGGCCAATGCCGCGCCGAACGCCTTCGGCGCACAATTGGCCTACCCAGGCCGGCAAACCATTGCGCTCTGCGGTGACGGCGGCTTTACGATGCTCGGACTCGGCGATCTGCTAACGCAGGTTCAGCGCAAAACGCCCGTCGTCCATATCGTCCTCAACAATGAGTCGCTCGATTTTGTCAATATCGAGCAGCAGGAAGCGGGCTTGGTTCCGTTTGGTGTCGAATTTAAGAATCCGAATCTTGCCAAGGTAGCCGAGGCCATGGGCGCGAAAGGCATACGCCTGGAAGAACCTGGCGAAGTAAAGAGCGCGCTTATAGAAGCGCTTTCGTACAAGGACGGGCCTGTCGTGGTGGACGCCGTTGTCGATCCGTTTGCGCTTTCCCTGCCTTCTCACGTCCCCTTTCACGTAGCCAAGAACTACACCTTAAGTCTCGCCAAGCAAGTACTGTCCGGCCGCATGGACGCGGTGATCAAAACGATGGAGCGCAACCTTCGTCTCCTCTGATTCACGCGGCACACGCGCATGCTATTCTGTCCGCCAAAGCGGACTAGCAGTAGAACACCGATGCGAGCCAGATCGCCTTTCAGGTCGTACAGGAAGCAGCCACGGAGGCTCCTGAAATAGATGGGAGTATTCTCCCGAAGGTCAGGGCTGAGATGGGGCGCAAAGGTTAGGCTTCATATACCTCCCGGTAGCGCTCGTAACTGCCACATTCCACAGCAATTTCCACTTTACCGGCGGGCCCTGTTCTCCACTTCGTTTCTGTCCTGGAATTGCCGCTCCATTATTCCTATAACTCAACGCCTCACCCTGTAAACTCTATCGAAGGCATGGCCAACAGCTCCCGGCCCTGAGGCGCCATGGAATTTTGGGTGCTCATTCTCACGCTGTGGTCTTTCTATCGTTGGGTGCAATCGCGCATCCGGCGTCAGAAGGACGATGAGCGTTTTGCCCGCGTCATCGATGCGCTGAATAAGTTCGAACCCCGCCTGAAAGATCTTGCAAAACTGGAATCGCGGGTCCATCAGCTCGAGCAACAGCCCGCGTCTGCCTCTCCCGCGCCCGCTTCCACGCTACAACCCGCCGTTCCTACGCCTCCCTCATCTACGGCCAAACCGGTCGAACCGCCCGCTCCCCCAACGGTTTCTCCCTCTGTCGAGACTCCCAAGCCAATCGCCCCTCCTCCGGCCGCCGCGCAACCCGTACATTCACCCCCGCCCAAGACTCCCGTTCCGCCGCCAGCACCGCCGACGTTCCCAAGGCCCGTCGTCATTCCTCCCGCTTCCAGCACGCCTCACCCGCCGGCACCGGCGCGCCCCACTCCGCCAGCGCTTTCGCCGCCACAACGCGCGCCCGTCTCCGCGCGAGAGTTCAGCTCCCAACTGGAAGAAACCCTCGGCAAGAACTGGCTCAATAAACTTGGCATCATCGCTCTGGTCATCGGGATCTCTCTTTTTCTTGCCTACAAATTTCCCTCACTCAGCAATCCCGAAAAAATCGGTCTTGGCTATCTGCTCGGCTTTGTAATCCTCGGCACCGGAATATACCTGGAGCGCAGCGACCGTTATCGTGTCTTTGCCCGCGCCTTGATCGGTGGGGGTTGGGCGCTCACGTTTTTCGTCACGTACGCCATGCATTTCGTCCCGTACACCCGAATCATCGATACCCAATGGGTCGACCTCGTTCTGCTCTTTCTGGTTGCCGGCGCCATGGTCGTTCACACGCTGCGCTACGATTCCCAGGTTGTCACCGGCCTCGCTTTTCTTCTCGCCTTCACCACCGTCGCCATCAGCCAAAATACGATTTACTCCCTCTCCGCCGGGGCCATCCTCGCGCTCGGCCTGGTCGCCATTGTTCATCGCCGCGAGTGGTTCGAACTCGAACTGTTCGGCATCCTCGCTTCCTACATCAACCATTTCGTCTGGCTGTTCAGCGTTATCGTGCCAATGGCTGGCCGCCACCGCATGTTTCCCGAATTCGTCCCGAGCACGGTGCTCCTGTGCCTGTACTGGGCCACCTATCGCTGGTCGTACATTGCGCGCCGCATTCAGAACGCCTCACAGGAAAGAGTCTCCACTCTCGCGGCGATCCTCAACACCTCTTTGCTGCTCGGCCTCTTCAAATATCAATCGGTGCGCCCGGAGCTCGCGTTCTACGCGTTGCTCATGCTCGGCGCCGTGGAACTCGCTCTCGGCCAACTCACTGTCACGCGTCGCCGCGTTGCATTCATCATCCTTTCTACCATCGGCATCATTCTTCTGGTCGCGGCGATTCCTTTCAAATATTCCGGCATGGACACCGCCATTATCTGGCTAGCCGAAGCGCAAATGCTCATCCTCGCCGGCGTCTTCAATCGCGAAGTTCTGTTTCGGCGCTTCGGCCTGCTCGTCGCCCTGCTCACTTCCGGAGATATGCTCGTCAACCAGGCCCTGCCCACGCTCTACGATCGCCTTTCCCAGCTTCCACGCACGGTGTTTGATCGATTTACGCAAACAGTCCCTGCGCCCGAATTCCAACTCTCTGTCAGCTTCCTCGTCGCGGCTCTCCTCTTCTACGCCAACTCTCTGGTAATCCCACGCCGGTGCAAGAATCTTTTCACTTCAGAAAACGAAACACTCCTGTTTCGGGCCCTCTCCTATCTCGCGGCGGTGATGCTGTTCGTTTCGATCTGGCTCGCGTTCCCCAACTCCTGGACCGCGGTCCTTTGGGCCGCCGCCGCCTTTCTTCTCGTTGCTCTGGCTCGCAGCTTGTCCGCTGCGGACCTTGCCTACCAGGCCCACCTCTTCTCGCTGGCGGCCTTTTGTCGAGCGCTCGCGGTGAACTACTTCCTTGCAGCGCCGTTCGTACACACCAGCCTCTCGCTTCGCCTGGTTACCCTTTCACTCGTCATCGCGCTCCTGTACCTCTGCGCGCGCTGGCTCAGCCTGCCGTCTTCCGAATACGCCGTTAATGCCTCGGAGTTCTACACTACCGCCGCCGCAATCCTGATCGTTGCCCTGGCCTACCGCGAATGCCACTGGGCTTGGGTCGCCATTGCTTGGGGCGGCGTCGCGGTGGTTCTCGCCGTTTTCGGAATCTACGCCGAGCGCCGCGATCTGAGCATCCAGGCGCACGTGCTCGTTCTCGCGGGATTTGCGCGAACTCTGATCGTGAACCTCGATGCCGCCCAGGAATGGCATCACTTCACGCTTCGCTTTATCACCTTCACGCTGATGGCTGTACTGCTCTATCTTTGCGCGTACTTCAGCGGCCCGCGCGATTCCGATTACGCGCGCCTTTTTTCCGCGCTACACACTTGGGCGGGTTCCATTCTCGTCGCCGTTCTGGCGTTCAAGGAAGTCTCTTCTCCCTGGATCGCCGTTGCCTGGGCGGTGTTCGCCTTCCTGCTTCTGGTCATTGGCGATCGCGTCAAGCGCATCCAACTCCATTTCCAGGCCTACATCCTTTCGGTCTCCGCTTTATTTCAAATTGTCACCGTCAATCTCTTCGCCGTCGGTCGCTGGAGCCTTTATCCCGCGGTTTCTTTGCGTCTTGTCACCGTCGCGCTCGTCGCCGCGCTCTTTTATCTTTGTGCGCGCTGGGCGGGTAAAGGCGACTTCGAGCAAGCCCCGCTTGCCGGAGCCGTCTACACTTGGGCCGCTTCCTCTCTCGTTGTTTTGCTTCTGTACTACGAACTCACGTTTCACGCGGTCGCGCTCGGTTTCGCCCTGTTCGGCCTGCTTCTATTCGAAATCGGTGTGCAGTGGAAGTCGCGCAACTGGCGTCTGCAGGGTTATGTCGTGTTTGTCCTGGCCTTCCTGCGCCTCATTTACTTCAATCTCAGCGTCGGCCCGAGCGAGCTTCTTCTCACCACTCTGCCCGTCGCTTTTGTTTTCTATTTCGTTTATGTCCACCTGACGCGCCTTATGGGTGAACCAGGGGCCGGCTCAGCTTCCGGCGCGCCAATACCCAGCCCGCTATCTGCGGCTCAGGCTATTGCCATTTCAAAGGTTTCCACGGATCCATTCGCCTTCGACCGGCAGATTCACTCCGCGACTATCCTCGCCTATCTGGGCTCCGCCACGCTGGCGCTTTTCGCCGATTCCTATTTCAAAAATGGATGGGCCCTCGTCGCTTGGGCCGCGCTTTCCTTGCTGTTCATCGCCGTTTCCTGGCTCGCCAAGCAGGACGTCTTCCTCCATCACAGCGTGATTCTCGCCTTCCTCGTTTTCTTCCGCTGCCTTTCCTACGAGCTGAACGCCGCCGGTCTGCCCCACGCCTCATGGAGCGCTCACCGCGCCTTCTATGTTTCTGTGGCCGCGACGCTGCTGTTTGCGGCGCAGGCGTTTGCGTTCCCCTTGCGAGTGCGTTTTGCCGCCGTCCGGTCGAAACTCTCCTCCGGCAACGATTTAAGCGTCGCCCTCTCCGATCTCCTGCGGCGCCCCGAACAAATCTACTTTTTCCTGCCGATGATTCTCGTCACCTTTCTGATCCTCAACGAAGTCTCGCAAGGTCGCGTCACCATCGGCTGGGGCATCGAAGCCGTCGCCGCCTTCCTCTTCGCTCTCATCATCGGCGAACGCAGCTTCCGCCTCGCGGGCCTTGGCCTCCTCCTTGTCTGTGTCGCCAAAATCGTTGTCCTCGACGTCTGGCGGCAGGAGCGCTCCGACCGCTTCGTCACCTTCATTATCCTCGGCGTCGCGCTGCTCCTCGTCTCCTTCCTTTACACGCGCTACTCCGAAGCCATCCGCCGCTACCTGTAGCACTTGCGCCGCGATTTCTCGCGGACGGTCTACCCTTCCAGCATTCGAAACAGTGGACGCGTCGTGTTCTCTGTTATTGCCTTTCGCTTTTTATGTTCTACCGGGCTTTGGTCGGCGCAGCACGTGGCGAGTTCCACTAGGGATCCAAAGGCAGCAGCGGCGCGGCCGAACACTGCGATTACGACTGAATCGAACTGAGCTAATCCTTAACGTCCGCGCCAGGCATCACGCCCTTCAACGGCTTGGACAAATCCTTTTCCAGTTCAGGATGAGGGAATGCTTTGCGCGGCAGCATCTGGTCACGCATGGCCGCGTTGTACACAAAAATCGCCTCCACCATCGCCGCTTGCGCCAGATCCTCCGGTTGCAAACGCTCGTACGTGTCCATGTTGGAGTGGTGCGTCCGCGATCCATAGTCCAGCGGATCTTGAATAAACTGGAAACCCGGAATCCCGATCGCGTCAAAAGCCTCGTGGTCCGTGCCGCCGGTATCGCGTATTGTCAGCGTCGCAACGCCCACATCCTTCAGCGGTTCGATCCATTGGGCGAAAATTCGACCCACAGCGCCATTTCCCTGCAAGTAGACGCCGCGAATCTTTCCGCTGCCGTTATCCAGGTTGAAATAGGCGGAAATCTTTTGGTAATCGGGTCTGAGTTCGATCGGACCCGCCGGATCACGATCAAATTCCGTCACATTCATCTGATCCGCTGCGTTTGAGCGCGGAATGAACCCAAAGTGCTGCTTCACGTAATTAAACGATCCAAACTCCCCCTGCTCTTCGCCCGTCCACAGGCCGACACGAATCGTTCGTCGCGGTTTGACGTGCAAGGCATTCAGGATACGCATCACTTCCATGGCCACAACCGTTCCCGCTCCGTTGTCCGTTGCGCCTTCTGCCGAGGCCCAGGAGTCCAGGTGTCCGCCGACCATCACGAGTTCGTCTTTTAGCTTCGGGTCCGTGCCCGGAATTTCGGCGATGGTATCGAATCCGTGTTCGTGGTCGCCCGTAAACTGAGTCTCGATATTCAGTTCGATGGTCACTGGCACATTCGCTTTCAACAACCGGTATACGCGCCCGTAATTCTCAATCGCCGTCACTGCCACCGGCAATGGATCGGCGTGTTCTTTCTCATAGATCAGCCAGCCAAAGCCCGCGCCGCTGTCATCGAAAATCGTGCCGCCCGAACCTCCGCCGTTCCGCCCGTCGCGGCTCGGGGTGAGGACCGCCAGCGCTCCTTCCGATGCCAGGAACTTGCCCGCCTTTTCGCGCACTTCCAGACTTTTCAAATATGTCTGAAAGGAGTTATCGCCCTGGTTTAGATGTATCGGGTAGTTCTGGATTCGTTGCAGGTCCGCTTCTTCGTCGCGCGTGAAAAGCGGCTTGTCGACTGGCTTTACCTCGCGCATCTCACCGAACAGAACGATTTTACCTGCGAGCATTCCTTTATATTTATCGAAATCTTTTTCTGTTTTGATGTCAACCCATACCGCGGGCCCGCTCACAGCCCCTTTACTTGCTGGCGACCACGGCGCGGCCTGCGCGATAAACACCGCCGTGTCCGGCGCGGTCATGCGCACCCACGTGTTCAGCTGCTTCCAGCCCATCCCGAATTCGCCCCAATCCTCCAGGTGTGCACTGCTGCAGCCCATCGCCGTGAGCTGGTCTTTCGTCCATTCGTTTGCTTTCTTTAGGTTTTCAGAACCTGTCAGCCTTGGACCGATCCCGTCCATCAGTCCCGACGCGTACTCCATGACATGCGAATGCGCGGCAGCTTCTTCGCGGATCTTTTCGTACATTGCCAAGTCCAACGTCTCCCGCTCGGGCTGCGGCGTTTCATAGGACGGTCGCGCTTCCTCTCGCGCTTCTTTCTTATCCTTGTCTGCGGCGAACAGGTTCAGCGGAAACGCCGCCACAGCCACAAGGGATAACGTCAAACAGAATGATTTCGTTTTCATGAATGATTCCTTCACAGAAAGAACTCCGGCAGGATAACAAAAGCGCTGGAAGGCCATCAAGCTTCGCCGCCCTCTTCTCCGGGTGGCAGCGCGCATGGATGCCACTCGTCATCCTCGGCATGCGCATTGCAGAACCATTTTCCACACGTGTCGCAATGCACCGTCGCCGGGTAATCGCAAGGTTGGTCGTTGGACGACACAGCCTGACACAAGCGCTCGTCGTCCTTTTTTCTTTCTTCCATTACCGAACTCCCGCGGCGCCATTCTACCTGTTTATGGACGGCAAGACCCTGCTCGTTTCGTCGGAGAAGGGCCGGGCCGCAGATTTTAAGAGACCGTGCTGGTGTGAACGGTCCAATTCCTGGATTGTGGAATCGACGCGACCCCGGTCGCGGCCACGAGCAGAGCAGTAGCGTCGAAGCGCTGGATGAAATTTCGTGGCTTACGCTCGCCGACGATTTTCGTCGATCTTCCCCAGATGCCCGGTTGAAGCCCGTAAAGAATCAACGAAAGAACGAGGAGGGTGATTGCATTTCTTTTTTTTTGGTAGGCGCTGTGGCTCAGCTCACCGACACAAGAAAAGCTGCCCCACCCTTTCTCTAGACGGCTCAGAAAAGGTGGGGCATTTGCTCGGTTAGGGCAAACTCTTCAGTTCAGCAAATACATCGTCTGCGTGGCACGGTCGAACGAAATGCCGCGCAACTTCAGCGCTCGCACGCCAAAGAATCCGTCGTATCCGGTCACCGCGGCCGACGGCACGTAGTACGTCCGCAATCCGCGAAATTGCTTTCCATCCAATTCCATCTCCGGCTTTGCGATCGGCCGCACGCCTACTCGCTCGGCGACGCTGATGCCGTTGCCTTCCAGCCATGGACTCAACTGTCCTGCAGCATCGCGCGTGCCCCAATTCTCGCCATACACCACAACCAGGTCAGAGCCGGTATCCACGATCAGTCGCACACGCTTTCCCTGCACGGTGGCTTCTGCCAAAGCCAGACCCCGCAGTCCGTCGTAACCGACGGCGATCCCGTCCGTGGCAACGCCTCCAAATGCCAATTCCTTTCGGTCATAGTCGAGCCGAAAATCTGTCCGTCCCAAAACGTCCATGCCGACCAGACCCGCTATTTCGATGCCGAGCTTTTCCTCCCAGGCGGACAAGTTCATCACCGTGACGGACAAATTGGTCGCATGAATCGGCCCCAGCTCCAACTCCGGCAGCACCGCCTGTCCCGTGATCACCCATCTTCCCGCTGCGACCAGCGCGCCGCTTCTCACCTCGAGACCCATTTTCTTCGCCAGCCGTGCGTTCAGGACGCTCGGCGCCGTGCCCGTGTCCACGACGAAATTGTGTTTTTGCCCGCCAATTTGGCCTGCCACAATCGCCAAAAACCCGCTCCGAACGGTCACCGGAATCGCGCTCTCCCGCATCTGATGACCATCCGCGCTCGGAGTGTTGGTTATGTGTGTTTTGGCCGCGCTCATCCCAGGGTTCAACAGAATGATCCCGAGAAAGCTCGCTCCCAGCGTTTTTGCTGCATTCACAATCGCCGCGCGCTCCCTGTGCGGTAGCTGCGAAGGTAAGCGCCCGGGCGGGCACCTCAAGAGTTTGCCGGTGGATTCCGGATAGATTTTCGGTGGCCAGCCAGGCCATTGTGTTTCCTAGGTTTAATTCGATTTATTCAGCCGAGTGGTCGCGAGCTTCTTGAACTTCCGCATGGGACGTTCGTCTTATGTCTCGAGGGCCACGATGAGTACACCCAATCCATACGATTCGATCATTCGGTTCTCTTCCTTTGAGCTCGATTTTTCCGGCCGAGTCCTGAGAAAGTCCGGGATGCGCCTCCGTTGTCAGGAACAACCTCTGCAGGTTCTCGCGGCGCTCCTCGAAAAACCCGGCGCCCTTATAACCCGGGAAGAACTGCGCCAGCGCGTCTGGTCCCAGGAAACGTTCGTGGATTTCGACCACGCCCTCAACACCGCCGTCAAGAAACTGCGACACGTATTAAGTGACGATGCCGACGCGCCCCGCTACATTGAAACTGTGCCGCGGCGCGGTTATCGTTTCGTCGGCGCCATTCAGCCTGGGCCACAAATAATGGTCGTCGACCAAGCCCTGAGGACTGGTCCGTCGCCCGTTGTAGCCACCGATTCCTCGCCTCCCCACTACCTGCGCGCTTTTGTCGCCGGCATTCTGGGCGTCCTCTTGGCGTTGATTGCGGGATACTACTTCGATGCGCGCCGCGCCCGCGGCAGCAGAACTCCCCCTGCGGAGAAGCCCGCGATGCTGGCCGTTCTTCCTTTCCAAAATATGACCAGCGATCCGGCGCAGGACTCTTTCTCCGATGGCATGACGGAAGAAACCATAACGCGCCTGGCGCGCCTGAACTCTCCTCGCTTTCACGTGATTGCCCGGACTTCGGCGATGAAATACAAGGGCGCCGCCAAAGGCATCGACGAAATCGCCCGCGAATTGCACGCCGACTATCTTCTCGAAGGCAGCATCCGCCGCGAAGGCTCGCAAGTTCGCATCGCTTGCCAGTTGATCCGCGCCGCGGATCAGGCCCCTCGCTGGACCCAGGAATACAACTTTGATTCGGGGGATTCGCTGTCGCTCGAAACTCGCGCCGCCGAAACCATCGCCAGCCAGTTGAATTCCGTCCTCGGTGATCCCAGCGTGCCGCATTCCCATATGGTCGACCATGCGTTTGATTCGTACCTACGCGGCCTGGCGGAGTCCAGCATTCATACCCCCGAAGGTCTCGACCGCATCATCGCCGCATTTGAAAAAGCCGTCGTCGACGACCCGGATTGCGCGCAACCTCTTGCGGGGCTGGCGCACGTCTATGAACGTGGCGCCAATCTCGGTTTCCTTCCGCCTCGCGCGACGTACGCGAAGGCGCGTGCCGCCGCGGAACGTGCGATCCAGCTCGATCCCTCTCTGCCCGAGGCCCATGTTTACTTGGCCGACGCGATACTCACAATCGATTACGACTGGAAAGGCGCGCAGGCCGAAATTCAGAAAGCGCTCGACTTAAATGCCAACGATCCCATGGCCCACGAGTGGAATGGCATCTTCCTCGCCATACAGAATAAGACCGAGCCGGCCCTCGAAGAGATGCAGCGGGCGGTCGAACTCGATCCTCTGAATGGCGACCGCAGGGTTTTCTTGGCCCAGATTTTGCAAATGGCGGGGCGCCGGAAAGAGGCAGAAGAGCAACTCAAGGCCGCGCTGCAGCTGGATCCCGCCTCGGCCTTGGCGCGCTCCTCTCTAATCTGCCTGTATTCCGAATGGGGCAGGCAGGCGGAGGCCATCTCCGAATCAAGCGCGCTCTTCTTTCAGGAAGGGCAGCCCGAAACCGCCGATGAAATTCGGTCGATTTTCCGCAAATCCGGTTTCGAAGTGGCGAAGCGCTTCGGGCAGAAAAAGCAACTCGCCTACCTGACGCAACTCCGCGAGCAGCGCTATGTCTCGGCCTTTTCGTTCGCGACCATTCATGCGCAACTCGGCGACAAGGAGGAGGCCATTCAGTGGCTGCAAAAATCGTACGCGGCGCGTGATGTGGAGTTGCCCTCCCTCCCCAGCCGCTCGGATCACGCCTTTGCTTCCATAAAGGACGATCCGCGTGTGATCACGATCATGCAGAAGGTCCGGCCGCCGCAGTGAAGCCCAAGCCGAGGCGCGCGGCCACACGCGGGAGCGGTAATCGAACCCGGCATTACCGCGCCGGATTCTTTCGGGAATAGTGTAATCTGGGTGCGCATTTCCGCTGTCGCCACGAAAAGCCCGGCAAATGACTGAATACGTTCTGCCTCATGACGTGGCCGGCGAACGGCAACGGGTGGCGCTCATGTCGGCGCTGTTGGATCCCGCCGAACTCGCCCACATCGCAAAGCTTGGCGCGCGCGCGGGCTGGCGGTGCCTCGAGCTCGGCTGCGGCAACGGCTCCATTTCGCGAGTGCTGGCCGACCGCGTGGTGCCTGGAGGCCACGTAGTTGCTAGCGATCTTGACATTACTTACATCCAGGACCTGCAAACGCCTTGTCTGGAAATCCGGCAGCTCGACATTTTCGAGGGTGCAATCGAAGGAGATTCGTACGATCTCGTCGTGTCCCGCGCGCTGCTCCATCATCTTTCGGCTCCGCGCAAGGCTTTACAGCGCATGATCGCTGCATTGAAACCGGGCGGCATGCTTCTTTCCATCGAGCCGGACATGCTTCCGTCCACGGTCGCGCATCCGGAGTCGATGCGCGCGTTCTGGCAAGGATGGATGAAGTGGTCGGTTTCCGCCGGCATCGATTTCTTTATTGGGCGAAAAATTCCTTCGTGGCTGGATTCCCTGGGTTTGCAGAACGTCGCCGGCGAGGGACACACGGCCCACTTCAACGGCGGGTCGGATTGGGCTAGATATTGGAGAGAAACGGTGAACGAATTGGCGCCGGCGCTTGCTGAAATCCGGCCACATTACACCGCGAATGCTCGAGGACTTCCGCGCCTGTTACGAGGACCCGCGCTACTGGACGAGCGTAATCACCTTCGTCGCAAACTGGGGCCGAAAGCAACCTAACGCGGAACACGGCTAAACCTAAAACCTAAAACTTAAAAACGAATAACTTTCCTCACCCCGCCAACCTCGCCGCGAAAAACAACACTGCAATTCCCACCAAAATCCGGTAAATTGCAAACGGCCCGAATCCTCTCCGCCTCACCCACGCCATGAACCACGCCACGCTTCCATACGCCACTATAAACGACACCACAAACCCAATCCCCAGCACGATCCATCCGTGCGCATCGATACTCGATACTCCGATCGGATTCTCCGTCTTCGTTCCGTGCAACGACTTATATAACGTATACAGCGTCGCCATCGCCATCGTCGGCATCGACAAGAAAAATGAAAACTCCAGCGCCGACGCCCGCGACATCCCCACCACCTGCCCTCCCGCAATCGTCGACATCGACCGCGAAGTCCCCGGAAACACCGCCGACAAGATTTGGCACGCGCCGACCCACACCGCCTGCCCCAAACTCATGGTCTCCATGTGCCACGTATGAATCAGGCTCCCCGACGCCCCTTCTCCGGCCGCCTCCGACTTCGCATTCCGCGCATCAATGAACCACATTACGATCCCGCCAATCAGCAGCGCGCCACCAATCACATACGGATTCTCCAGATTCTTTCCAATCACCTTCGTCAGCAAAAAAGAGGGAATCGCCGTCACCACAAACGCAATCATCACCAAGCTCAACGGGTGCGTCAAAATGGTCCGGTCGCCGCGCTCCCCCTTCGGAAACGTCGCCAAAAACTTCGCAATCCTCTCGCGAAAATAAATCGGCAAGGTCAAAATCGCCCCAAGCTGAATCACAATCGTGTACATCTTCCAGTACCCGCTCTCCAAATCGATGTGCAGCAGCGCCTCCGATAACCGCAAATGTGCCGTCGAACTCACCGGAATAAACTCCGTCAAACCCTCCACGATCCCCAGAATCACACTCAACAAGTAATCGTTCACGCGTCTCTCCTGGTTTCTTTCTCTTGTAGCGCCGCGCCTTCAGGCCGGCATCTTGGGTTTTCTTCGTAGGAGCGCTGCATTGCTGCGCCCCATCTCGGCGCGCGATCGCCGAGTCTTGAGGGTGCCCCATCCTTCGCGCCTTTTGCGAAGGGTGGGCTCTTACCATCGATGTGCGCAGTCCTTCTTCTCATTGACCAGCACAGCAAGTAGGGTGGTTTTGGTTTTGCTCTTACCCGTTACACTCTTACAGTTCTTCTCTGAGATCTCCCACTACGAACGACACTACGCCAGCCGTTTCCTCATCTCGTATGCGTCCAGTTTCCCCAAATAATACCGTTTCAGCACCGCTTCCGTACGATATCCATGATGTTCCCAGAACGCAATCCCGCTCTCGTTGTCCACTGCCGTTTCCAGCAGCACCGACCGTACCTCGTCATGCCGAAAATGCTCTTCCATCTCTGCCAGCAGCGCCGATCCCAACCCCGTCCTTCGCATCGCCGCCACTATATCGAGCGTAATAATGTGCGCCAATGGCGGATTCTTCTCCGCCAAAATAAATCCTAAGATTCGCTTGCCTTCTTCCGCCACCAGGCAATCCGCCGTCGGCAGGTTCAAAAAATAGTGCATCGACCACTTGCTGTACGCAATTCCCGGTGCAAAACACTCCTGGTCGAGCTTATACATCGCGGCAAAATCCCGCGCCTCATACGCCCGTATCGCCCACGCCGCCATCGCGCGCCAATCCTACCACGGCCTTTGGAGTGGGGTGGTTGCCCTTCCGGTAAGGTCATTTTGCCTGTTTACCGGCGCCCGCTGCCGTCATTCCTAGCGGAGTCTCCGGAGCGAGCAATCCCTCTCGCTTTTGTAGCTGCCCCCCTTCGGCTTGTCCTGAGGCACGAAGGGTTCGGAGCTGCCGCTCCGACACTTCAGCAAGGGCAAACGGGCTTCAGCCCTGAGGAATCCGCTCCGGTCCAAAAACCAAAGGCGCCCTCATGGTTTCATCGAACCCGCCGGCACCGTCATCCCCAACGCCCTTAACGTCACCGCATCGGGCGTGCTCACCCCGTTCTCCCTGGTCACCACGCTGAACCCGCCCGCGTAATCCCACATCGTCCATCCAATCCCATTCTTTTCGAGCGCCGTTCTCACATCATGAATCAAGGCCGCTCGATCCTCCGCCGTCGCCGCAGCGCGATAGACGCCAAACTCATTGCACGTCAACGGCACGTTCCACCGTTTGCCCCACGCCGCCGCCACCGCAATCTCCGCCTCCACCCGCTCCGCGTTCCAACGGTCGAGCCCATAATTCACGATCGCCTGCTGATTCACCGCATCCGGCGCTTGTGCCACCTCACCTGCCACATTCTCCGGCGTCGAGGGATACGGCAACTTGCTCAGGTAATGCTGAAAATTCGTGCTCCACGTCGCTCCCTGATGCGTAAAAATGTGCGGCTCATAGAAGTGAAAGTTATAAATAATGTTCGAATCGTGCAGCGGTTCCATGAACAACAACTCGCTGATTCCCGACCAGTTCGCACCCGCGACAATAATCGTATGCTGCGGCGCGCCCTCGCGAATCGCACGCGCTAGTCGCGCTTGCACTCCCGCCCACCGGTACCGGTCGCGAAATTCCGGCTCGTTCAAAACCTCAAAAAACACTTCTTCCGGATCGAGCGCCGAATAATGCTTCGCCAGCGCCCGCCAGAAATCTTCAAACTGCTCCACCGCCGCGTCATCCGCCGCCAACTTCGCCTTGAGGTCGCTTTCCGGATGAATATCGATAATCACCGCCAACCCCTGGTCTAGAATCATCTTCACCGCCCCATCCACCATGGCCAGGTATTCAATGGGAATCCGGTCCGCCTGGCCGCGTCGGAACATCGGCTCGCAATTCAGCGTGAACCGCACGTGATCGAATCCCATCGCCTTGATCAGCGCCATGTCCTGCGCCGTGTCGTAGGTATCGAAATGCTCCTTGGTGTATCCCTTTGGATCAAACACCTGCGCATACCAATGACTCAAATTAATCCCATGCCGCAAATGTTCCGCTCGCCGGAACGCCAAGCTCGTGTCCTGCGACAGCAGGGAACTACCCGCCATCAACAGAATCATCGCGCCACAAACACAACGGGTGGACCTCTCTGCCGCCTGCAACCACACACAACCACTCCTCGACGCAGATCTCATGGCTTCTCCCGTAATCTACGAAAATGAATTTCGACTGGGCAGGCCGCGGCGCAACTTGGAGCAGCTATACCCGCTTCTTGGTCAAATCAGAAATGGATTCGAGAAATCTGTGCTTGTGTCACCCAAGGCGCACCAGAGCGTAGCCCAGCTTGCAAGGGCTAACCCGCCCCAAAACACTCGCGCGGGCCGCATTAGCAATCACGCCGCCTCAACTAAAAACGAACAACTTATTACTTATGACCCCTCACAACTTCACCGTAACCGTCTTCACCTCGGTGTAGTTCGCCAACCCATACTCACCAAGTTCGCGCCCGATCCCCGATTGCTTAAATCCGCCAAACGGCGCCGCCGCGTCAAACACGTCGTAGCAATTTATCCAGACAGTTCCGGCCCGCACGCCATCCGCAATCGCGTGCGCCTTCGTAATATCCTTCGTCCAAACCGCCGCGGCCAACCCATACAGCGACTTGTTCGCGCGGTCCACAACTTCGTTCACATCCTTAAACTTCAAGATCGACATTACGGGCCCAAAAATCTCCTCTTGCGCGATCTTCATGTTGTCCTGCACGTCGGCGAACACCGTCGGCTCGACAAAAAATCCCTTGTCGCCAACTCGGTTCCCGCCGGCCATCAGCTTGGCCTTCTCCTGCTTCCCGCTCTCGATATAACTCATGACCTTATTGAACTGGTCTTGGTCCACCTGCGGCCCCTGCTCCGTATTCTTGTCGAATGGATTTCCCACTGTCCGCTTCTTTGCTCGCGCTACGCTCTTCTCTACAAATTCGTCGTAGCACTTCTCCTCCACATACAACCGTGACCCCGCACAGCAGCACTGCCCCTGATTAAAGAACAACGCAAAATGCGCGCCCTCAATCGCCTGATCCATATCCGCGTCGGCGAACACAATGTTGGGACTTTTCCCGCCCAGCTCCAGCGTCACCCGCTTCAAGTTCGATTCCGCCGCATTCTTCATGATCAAGTGGCCCACTTCCGTCGATCCGGTAAACGCCACCTTATCTACATCCATATGCCGCGCAATGGCCGCACCAGCCGTCGGTCCATACCCGGGTAGCAAATTCACCACGCCTTCCGGAAATCCCGCTTCCAAAATCAATTCGCCCACGCGCAGCGCCGTCAAAGGCGTCTGCTCGGCCGGCTTCAGCACCACCGTGCACCCCGTCGCCAGCGCCGGCCCCAGCTTCCACGCCTGCATCAGTAACGGAAAGTTCCACGGAATGATCTGTCCCACCACACCCACCGGCTCATGCTTGGTGTAAGTGAAGTACCGCCCCTGCACCGGGATGGTCTTTCCCTGATTCTTATCCGCCCATCCGGCGTAATACCGGTAGCACGCAATCGTCAGCGGCAAATCCGCGGCCAACGCCACGTGATACGGCTTCCCGTTGTCCAGCGATTCCAGCTCCGCCAGCTCTTCCTTATTCTTCTCAATCAAGTCCGCCAGCTTGTTCATCAACACGCCGCGCGCCGAGGCCGTCAGCTTCTTCCTCCACGGTCCATGATCAAACGCCGCCCGAGCAGCCGCTACCGCCTTGTCCACATCGGCGGCATCCGCCTCCGCCACCTGAGCGATCACATCCCCCGTGGCCGGATTTATCGTCGGGAAAGTTCTCCCCGAAGCCGCATCCACCCACTTCCCATTAATCAAGAGTTTCGTCGCATGAACCTTTACTTTCGGCTCAATCACGCTCGTTGCTGTCGCCATGATGCCTCCTCGTTCGATCAAATCCTCGCTGCGTCACAAAAAGAGCGTATACCCCCGCGCTGCCAGAATCAACAATTCCAATCCATCCAATCACTTTTCTCTCTTTGCCCGTTTTGCACCAAAAGCCTGCCTTGAACTGGGTTCCTGGTCTCGAGCGCCGCGCCTTTGGCCGACATCTTGGGTTCTCTGCCATCCCGACCGGGGCGACCAGGCCTCTCCGCAACTAAAATCGGTTTGTCATCCCGAGCGACGCCCTGGTTTGTTCCTTAGGGGGTTGGAGCTTCAGCTCATTCCGAGCCTTGCAGGGCTCCGACATTTGTGCTTGCCAACGATGCGCTTCAGCCTTTGAGAAATCCGCCCGCCGACCACCGCCCCCAATTTCCATTTCCCCCTCACCCCGCTTCCGCCACGCCGGCTCGCCGCGTCGCCATCAACGCCATCAACAACGCCGCCACCAACAACACCCCCGCCAAAAAATAGGGCGCCCCCGGCAAATGCACCCTGGCGTTCCCCGCAATCGCGGCCGAAAACACCTGTGTAAACAAAATCGGCCCCACCATCCCGGTCAGCGCCCGCAGCGAATTAACCGCTCCCTGCAATTTCCCCTGCGAACTCGCGTCCACCTTCTGTGACATCAACGACTGCATCGCGGGCCCCGCAACTCCCCACAACGCAATAAACGGAATCGCCGCGAGCACTCCCCAGCCTTTCCACGCCAATCCGAATCCCGCAAATCCCAAAAACCCATAAAACAGTCCGCTCACCAAACTGAACCGCTCCCCAAATTTCTTTACGTAAGGCCCCACCAGCCCGCCGGACACAATCGCCGCGCATACCCCCACCAGCGCCAACGAAATTCCCACAGCGCGCGTATCCCATCCATAACGAAATTCCGTGTACAGCACCCACACATTCTGCAGAGACTGGTGCGCCAGATAGTAAAGGATCACGACTAGCGACAAACTCGCCAAGTCCGGATGCGACCGCAACAGCTTCAGCGACCCCAACGGATTCGCCAGATGCCATGCCGATTTCGACCGCTTCTCCTTTGGTAAGGATTCCGGCAGCACAAACATACCGTAGAAAAAATTCGCGATGCTCAACCCCGCCGCAGCCCAAAACGGAGCCCGCAAATTGTATTGTCCCAGAAGCCCGCCCACCGCGGGCCCCACCACAAATCCCACGCCAAACGCCGCGCCCAGCATCCCGAATCTCTTCGCACGCTCGGCTGGCGCCGAAATATCCGTGATATAGGCAAACGCGGTCGAAATATTCGACGCCGTAATCCCCGAAATCAAGCGCCCCACAAACAACCACCGCAACGAAGGCGCCACCGCCATGAAAATGTAGTCCAGCCCTAACCCCAAACACGAAACGAGGATCACGGGCCGCCGCCCGAACCGGTCGCTCCACGCCCCCAGCACCGGCAAAAACAAAAACTGCATCAAATTCCACGCAAATCCAAAATAGCCGGTAATGTTCGATGCTCGGGCAATATCCCCGCCTTCAAATCGAATGATCAGGTTTGGCAAAACCGGTGCAATAATCCCAAACGCCAGAAAATCCAGCATCACCGTCACCATAATAAAAGTCATCGCCGCCCGCGACCCAGGCGCGCTCGCCGCGGCAGGGACCTGCCCGCGATCCTCCACGCTGTCCACCATTCTTTCCGCTTTTGTAGGGCCCGCCTCCCGCTTGCCCTCAGGAACGAAGGGAAGCGGGCCGTCTGTGCTCGTCATGGCTGCTCGATTCTACCCGTATTCTTCGAGCGGCAGAAATTCCTACGAACGCCTCAGAAAAGTACAAGCGTCATTCCGAACGGAGTCCGCGAAGTGAGGAATCCCTCTTGCCTTCGTTCCCAAATCTGCAGGTGCCGCGCACGCCAGTTCTGCGCGTGGGCTCTTGGGGTTCTTTCTCTTAGGTGGTGGGGCGGCTTCTCGATTTGCAGTCAGCGCCCGAGTGAGCGTTAACCCCTGAGGAACTATCTCTTGGCAGCCAGCACAATCTCAAACTTCCAAAATCACCGGCAAAATCAGCGGCCTCTTCGACGTCTGCTTATTAATATACTTCTTCAAATCCACGCGGATCTTCTCCTTGATCACCGACCAATCCGCCCGTTCCTCCAAGTTCGACGACTCCACTGTCCGCGACACCACATCCCGCGCCCCCGCCAAAAATTCATTTCCATTTTCGCTCATCAACCCGCGCGTTACGATCTCCGGCGCCGACTCCACCTGCCCCGTATGTTTATCGATCGCAATGATCGGTATCACCACTCCCTCTTCGGACAAATGCTTCCGGTCGCGCACCACCAGCTCTTCAATCTCTTCTAGCGATCCTGAATCTACCAGTATGCGTCCCGCTGGCACGGGATCCCTCCGATAAGCCCCATCCTCTGTAAACTCCACGCATTTCCCATCCTCCAACAGCATGATCTCTTCGCTCACGCAGCCCAATTGGTGTGCCAGCGCTGCGTGCCTGAACAAATGCCGGTACTCCCCGTGTACCGGAATAAAATATTTCGGCTTCACCAGCCGTAGCAACAATTTCTGCTCCTCCTGGCTGGCGTGTCCACTCACATGAATAGGCCCGCTGGTGTTGTCGTAGTACACCAGCGCCCGCCGCCGGAACATATGATCCAGCATCCGGAAAATCGCCTTCTCATTTCCAGGGATAATCCTCGCCGACAAAATAATCGTGTCGTTTTCGTCGATCGACACCAGCCGGTGATTGTCCACCGCGATCCTCGACATCGACGACATCGGCTCCGCCTGCGATCCGCTCACCAGCAGCAACAATTTTTTCGGGTCGAACCCGCGGATATCCTGCGGTCGCACCACCATCCCATCGGGAATGCGCAACTGTCCCAAATCATGCGCAATCTCGACGTTGTCCACCATGCTGCGCCCTACAAACCCAACCTTCCGCCCGACTCGCTCCCCGATATCGATCACCTGTTGGATCCGGTGAATCGACGACGCAAAACACGACAGCACCACTCTTCGCGGCGCCGACCTTGCCAACTCCTCAATCCGCGGCACTACCGACCGCTCCGACGGCGTAAACCCGGGCCTCTCCACGTTCGTCGAATCGCTGAACAACGCGAGGACACCTTCGTTCCCGTAGCGCGCAAACGCATGAAGATCAAACGGCGCTCCATCCACCGGCGTCTGATCGATCTTGAAATCGCCCGTATGAATGATGACGCCGATCGGCGTTCGGATTGCCAGTGCCACGCAATCAATCGTGCTATGCGTCACCGGAATGAACTCAATCTCGTAAGGCCCGATCTCCACCAGCCGCCCCGGCGTTACTTCAAACAGCTTCGCCGATTCCAGCAGCCCCGCCTCTTCCAACCGCTTCTTCACCAAAGCCAGCGTGAATCGCGTCCCATAAATGGGCACATTTAAATCGCGCAATATATAAGGAAGCGCCCCAATGTGGTCCTCGTGCCCGTGCGTCAGCACGATAGCCTTCACATGTTCCAGGTTTTGTTTCAGGTAGGTGATATCCGGAATCACCAGGTCCACGCCCAGCAACTCCGATTCCGGGAACATCATACCCGCGTCCACCACGAGGATGTCCTCCGCGTAGCGGAACACCATCATGTTCATCCCAAATTCGCCGAGCCCGCCCAGCGGGACAACGCTAAGTGCTTTTGCAGTCTTACTCACTAAATTTTCTCTCCATCACCAAACTTGAAATCCTATCACACTGCTCCTTGCAGTAGGACGGTTCGCCGCCGCTCCCACAATGCCGTCCGCCTCATTGTCGCGTCTGCCCGTCACGACCGTTTGTAGTGGCGGCCTTCGGACCCGTGCTTTTTCCGCTGGCAGTATACAAAGCTGCTCGGAACTCTTGCGTTTGTAGCATAGGCTTCAGCCTGTGCGCGCAAGCGTTCGAACAACAAAACTGTCATTCCGAGCCTGCCTACCCTGCCGCAGGCAAGGTAGGCAGGCGGAGTCCGCGGAGCGAGGAGCTCTTCTGCATCGCACGGTTTTTGTGCGATGCATCCCTCTTCAATCGCCTGTTACGGCACAGGTGATCCGATCTTCAAGCATGCCCGGATCTTCGAAGGGTCGACATTTGACGACAAGCAATAACGGGCTTCAGCCCCTGAGGAAGGGGTCTTGGGTTTCCTCTCCGAATCCTCTTTGCGATTCCTCCGCGTCTCTGCGTTCTCTTTTCTCTTCCTCCCCTACCCGTTCTTCCCCCCAAAAAACAAATGCGCGATCGACACCAAAATCACCGCCCCCAGCGTCGCCGCCGCCAGCGAATACAAAAATGTATTTGCATGCACAATCCCCAATTGCGTAAAAATCCACCCGCCAATCACCGACCCAATCAACCCGAGCACAATATCCCCGATGCACCCGAACCCGCGCCCCCGCGCAATCTTCCCCGCCAACCATCCCGCAAGCAGCCCAATCACCAACCATCCAATCAATCCCCGCCGCCACTCCACCACCACCACTTTCTCCTGCAACAAAATCGCCGCACTCAATCCCACCATCTCCCCTCCTCCACTTTTCTAGCTCCTATTTTCTACTTTCTACTTTCCATCTACCCCCCCGCCGGCTGCTGCTGCGTCATGCAATGCAGCGTCCCCAGCCCCAAGACCAAATCCCGGCAATAAATCCCGACCACCTCTCTCCCCGGAAACAGTTTCGCCAACGTATACAACGCTGCACGGTCGTTGGCATCATTGAACGTCGGCACAATCACCAAACCATTCGCAATATAAAAATTCGCATAGCTCGCCGGCAATCTCTGGCCGTCAAACATTACCGCCTTCGGCATCGGCAACGTCTCGATCTGCAACCCCCGTCCATCCTGATCTCTCAGCAGTCGCAGTCGTACCAAATTTTCCTGCAGCGCCGCGTAATTCGCGTCGCTGGAATCCTCTTCAACCACCGTCACCACCGTCGTTTCATTTACGAATCGCGTCAAATCATCCACGTGCCCGTGCGTGTCGTCGCCTGCGATCCCATTTGCCAGCCACAATACACTCGTTACCCCCAAATACTCCCGAAACACCTCCGCATAGTCTTCCTTCGTAAATCCCGGATTTCGCTCCTGCACCTTGCTCTGCAAACACTCTTCGGTCGTCAGCAACGTCCCTTTGCCATTCACATCAATCGACCCGCCTTCGAGCACCACGCGCCGACCATTCCGCATTGGCAAAAATACCTGGCGCTTCAACCGCGCATTCGCCTTTCCAACCGCCGCCGCATCCTTCTTGTGGTTTTCGTATTTCGCCCAGCCATTAAAAACAAAATTGTTGTACGCCACTTCTCCCGCTTTATTCTTCACGCAAATCGGTCCCGAATCCCGCATCCAACCACGGTCCGTGGGAACGCGAAAAAACTCCACGGACTCCAGTTTGGCCCCCGCCTTCTTCAAAATTCCTCGCGCACGTTTCTCCGCCGCGCCATCCTGCACCAGCAAAAACACCCGCTCCATCTGCGACAGCAGCCGTACCATCTCCGCGAACGCCCACGGTATCGGCGCAAACTTGCCCGGCCAATCCGTCAGCTCATGAGGCCACCCGAGCCACGTCGCCTCATGCCTCTCCCACTCTGCCGGCATCCGAAACCCCAACTCCTCCGGCGTCTTCCGGTCCTTGTTCGTTGTCATGGTTCTCAGTGAATCTCTACCTGTCAGCGGATTTGTTTGTCGAATCCTCAAGCGGGGTGCCTGGTTCGAAGACTCCTGCACCATGAAACTCATCCACTCTTATAATTCTAGTCTTGCCTTTGACTTCTCCGCTTCACTTCTCCCCACCCCACCTCTCCAACAGCCCCCCAAACGCATCAATCCTTCGATCCCGAAAAAACGGCCAATTCCTTCGTGTATCCTCGATCTTCGCCGGATCGCACTCCACCACCAAAATCTCTTCCTTATCGTTCGACGCCTCCGTGAAAAGCTGTCCCGAAGGATCAACTACAAACGAGTTTCCCCAAAACTCAATCCCCGGATCGCCCTTCTCCGGCTTCCCCTCAAATCCCACGCGATTCACCACCGCCACATAAATTCCATTCGCCACCGCATGCGCCCTCTGTATCGTCTTCCACGAATCCAGTTGCGCCGCCCCAAACTGAGCCTTCTCATGCGGATGCCAGCCGATGCTCGTCGGATAAAAGATCACCTGCGCCCCTTGCATCGCTGTCAGGCGCGAGCCCTCCGGATACCACTGGTCCCAGCAAATCTGCACTCCAACGCGCGCATACTTCGTGTCGAAATTCAAAAATCCCAAATCCCCCGGCGTAAAATAAAATTTCTCGTAGTACAGCGGATCATCCGGAATATGCATCTTCCGGTATTTCCCCAAATATGCACCATCCGCATCCAGAACTGCGCACGTGTTGTGATACACGCCCGCCGCCCGCCGCTCAAATACCGAAACCACCAGCGCCACTTTCTTTTCTTTTGCCACTCTCGCCAGCCGCTCCGTCGTTGGCCCCGGCACCGGCTCGGCCAAATCAAACAGCGCAGCATCCTCGGTTCTGCAGAAATATTCCCCCGCAAACAACTCGTGCAAACAAATCACCTGCGCTCCGCGGGCCGCCGCCTCGCGAACCTTCTCCTCCGCGCGCGTCAAATTCTCATCCTTATCCGTGGTGCACCGCATCTGCACCAACCCCAGCGTAAAGGTATTCGCCATTCGCCGTTTTCCTCTTTCCGCCCAAATCCAAAGCAAATTCAAACAAACCCAAAGCTGTCACCCCGAGGAGCGCCTTTTCCGACGAAGGATGGCAACCACAGCGTCTTGGCACCCAACAAAAAGCGTGTCGCCTCTGCACACCGCCATCACGTCCAATGCGTTCTTGCTCTCGCTACTCGCCACTGAATTGTACTTTCCTTCTCTCCTCGTTTGTACTATCAATTCCTTTCGTCTTACAATTCATCCGCAAGCAGCAGAAAAAAGTCAGGCCACATTATTACAAGGTGTTCATTTTGTTTTAGCGTTTCTGCCCCTGTAGCGCCGCGGCTTTAGCCCGGCATCTCGGGTTGCGATTCCTAAGGAGCTTTCATGGCCAAATCCAGCAAAACCGTCACCGGCCGTGTCTTGCACGATCCCGTCAAAGACAAACTCCGCCCCATTTATCCCCTCGACCTTTCCAAAATCAAAACCATCGACGACCTCGTTCGCGCCATGGGCGACACCGCCTACACCGCTCGCCAAATTGGTGATGCCGCCGATGTCCTCGAAGCCATGGCTCGCGACAAGAACTGTTTCGTCGTCATGACCCTCGCCGGGGCTCTCACCGTCGGCAAAATGGGCCTGGTCTTCTGCGATCTCATCGAATCCGGCATCGTCAAAGCCATCGTCTCCACCGGTGCGCTCATGGCCCACGGCCTCGTTGAAGCCACCGGTCGTTCTCACTTCCGCTACGACCCCACCAAAATGGACGACAACGAACTTTTTCTCGCTGGCTACAATCGCGTCTACGATTCCCTGGAGCCCGAAACCAATCTAGATCACGTCGAAGAAGTCGTCGACGGCATCCTGGAAAAGTGGGATCCGAGCGAAGTTGTTTGCAGTTGGAAACTGCACAAACGCGTCGGCGAATTCCTCAAAACAAACTCCAAAGGTCGCGGCATTCTCAAATCCGCCTACCAACACAACGTCCCCGTCTTCGTGCCCGCCTTCTCCGATTCCGAACTCGGCCTCGATTTCGCCCTCAACCAGTACGCCCGCAAACGCGACAAGCGCCCGCTCCTCCGCTTCGATCCCTTTGAGGATTTTGAAACTTTCGCCACCACCATGATGGCTACCAAAAAAATGGGTATCTTCACCGTCGGGGGCGGCGTCCCGCGCAACTGGTCTCAGCAATTCGGCGTCTACGCCGAACTCATGGCCCGCCGCGGCTACGAAAATCTTCCCCTCAAGCGCTACAACTACGGCGTTCGTATCTGCCCCGAGCCCGTCCACTGGGGCGGCCTCAGCGGCAGCACCTACACCGAAGCCGTAAGCTGGGGCAAATTCGTCCCACCCGAAGAAGGCGGCCAATTCGCCGAAGTCCTCGAAGACGCCACCGTAGCCCTCCCACTGGTAGTAGGCGCCGTCCTCCAACGCATCGGCTACCTCAAGTAGCCAAGGCTTCAGCCTGTGCTCCTCGCATTTCTCTCTTTTGTGGGTGCCCACACGCCGATGTTGCGTGTGCGGTCTTGGGTTCCTCGCCCACTTTCCGAAACCACTCCTGCGCGATCGACCTCGCCTTGTAAATCCTCCCCCCTCCCCGTAAAGTAAACTTTCATGCGCTCGCGCAAACCCAAACGCAAATCCGGAAAAGGCCGCGCTTCCCAAAATCCCAAATTCACTCCTCCCCAAGTCGGCTCTGACTTCCAGAAACTTGTCGCCGTCATGTCCCGCCTTCGCTCTCCCGACGGCTGCCTGTGGGACCGCGAGCAAACTCACTCCACCCTCCGCACCTACTTGGTCGAAGAAGCCTACGAAGTGCTCGATGCCCTGGACTCCGCCGACGACGCCAAATTCGCCGAGGAACTCGGCGACCTTCTCCTCCAGGTTCTCTTCCACGCGCAAATCGCCCACGAAGAAGGTCGCTTCGATATCTCTTCCGTAATCCACGAAATCCACGACAAAATGGTTCGCCGCCACCCTCACGTCTTCGGCACCACCATCGCCAGAACCGCCGCCGACGTCCTCCGCAACTGGGAACAAATCAAGTCCGCCGAGCGGCAAGCCAAATCCCAAACCGCCGATTCCCGTCGCGCCGCGCCTTCAGGCCGGCAACTTGGGGTCTCCGATCTCGAGGCCTCCTCCGATCCGTCAGCCGCCACAGCGCCGGAGCCGCGCCAGAAATCAGCCGAGCGTGCAAGTGCTGGGAACGCAACAAAACAAACCCAAGCGCCAGAGGGGCGACACACCCCTGACCAACCCGTCTCCATCCTCGACGGCGTCCCGCTCTCGATCCCCGCTCTCCTCGAAGCCCTACAGCTCACCCGCAAGGCCGCGCGTATCGGCTTCGACTGGCCCGACCTCGACGGCATCTTCGCCAAACTCACCGAAGAAACCAACGAACTCCGCGCCGTCCTTGCGGAGTCGAATTCCAAAGGGCACGTCAAGGGAAAAGGCCCCCGCGGCCAGAGCTTTAGCCTGTCGCGCACCTCGGGGGGCTCCGACAATAAAGCGATTGGCAAAGAACGGGCTTCCGCCCCTGAGGAATTGTCTTCCTCCCGCATCGAAGACGAACTCGGCGACATTCTCTTCGTCGCCGTCAATCTGGCCCGCTTTCTGAACATCGACCCCGAAATCGCCCTCAAAAAAACCTCCGGCAAGTTTTCACGCCGCTTCCGTGCCATGGAACATCTCGCCCGCGCACAAGCCACCACCCTCGCCCAAATCCCGCGCACCCAAATGGAATCCCTTTGGGATCAAGCCAAGCAACTCGAACAGCACGAGCCCATCTCGCCTTCAAAATAATCCTCGACTCAAAAAAATCGCACCGGCAGCTCAGGCCGTCTAGGGCTGAGGCTTTTTCTGCGATCCTCGCGTCTTGCCTTCCAGCTTCTTCACTCTTTCACGCTGGTACTCTTTCACTGTTCCACTTCTTCTCCGCCGGTTGCCCACCCTCGTTTTTTGAGGGTGGGTCTTTGGGTTTTGCCTTGCACTCTTCTCTATTCTTCCACCTTTTCCTTCCACCGCCCCCCTGCGCCCAAAACCAAAAACTGCTACCGTATTACCGAAAAACCTCCATGTCTGAAATCACCATCCGCCTCCTCCACTCCCTCGACGACTTCCACCGCTGCGTCCAAATCGCCCGCGAAGTCTGGGCCGACGCCGAACTCGACACCGAACCCCACGTGACCTACGTCATCGCCGACCACACCGGCGGCCAGGTCCTCGGCGCCTTTGAAGACGACACCATGGTCGGTTTCACCAAAGCCTACGTCGGCCTCCACGACCGCACACCTTACCTCCACTCCCACATGGCCGCTGTCCTGCCATCGCACCGCGATCGCGGCATCGGCCGCCAACTCAAACTCGTGCAACGCGAAGACGCCCTTCGGCGCAACATCCGCCTCATCGAGTGGACCTTCGACCCGCTCGAAACCAAAAACGCCCACTTCAATCTCAACCGACTCGGCGCCATCTCCCGCCGCTACATTCCCAACTTCTACGGCATCACCACCAGCCCTCTCCATCGCGGCATGCCCACGGACCGCCTCCTCGTCGAATGGCATCTCGATTCCCCAAGAGTACTTGGCGTCATTAACCGACTCACTCCGCAATCCCGCGATTGCCCCGCCCCAATCCACCTCCCTAGCTCCCCCGCTTCACTCATTGACCTCCAATCCAACATCCGCTCCGAATTCACGCAATGGTTCGCCAAAGGCTACGCTGCGACTGCCGTCCGCCGCACCTCCTCCGGCATCGACTACTGCCTCTCCCCCTACTCCGACTTCTGATCAAACTCCCCCTATGTGTAGGGCCCGTTTCCGAGGCGGGCTGTTTCTACATTTCGTTCCACGCCGCAACCTCCGCTCTCTTCTATCCGTGCCCTCGGTGTTCTTCTCTCGCTGATCTCGATGGTAAATTCCCCGCCAACCTCGCTACAAAACCCTCCGCGATCGTTTGCGCTCTCCGTGTCTCTGCGTTATCTTTCTCTTTCTTCTCCACCTCTTACGCCGAAAAACGAAAAAACTGATAACGTATTATTTCCCATGCTCCTCCACTCCCTAACCCTCCGCGAAATCCATCTCCCCCTCGTCACTCCCTTCGAAACCAGCATGGATCGGGTCACTGAACGCCGCATCCTGCTCGCCGAAGCCCACGTCGACAACGTCTCCGGCTGGGGTGAATGCACCGCCGGTGAAACCCCCTACTATTGCCCCGAAGACACCGAAACCGCCTGGCACATCCTGCAAGATTTCCTCTGGCCCAAACTCAAGGGAAGGGAACTAGCATCCGCCGCGGACGTCTGGCCGCTCCTCGGACAAGTCCGCGGCCACAACATGGCCAAAGCCGCCGTCGAAACCGCCATCTGGGACGCGGAATCCAAACTCAAAAACATTCCTCTTTGGAAATTAATCGGAGGCGAACGTCAAGAAATCCCATGCGGCGTCTCCATCGGCATCAAGGATTCTCTCGACGAACTCTCCGCCACAGTAAAAAAAGAACTGGCCGCCGGCTATCAACGTATCAAAATCAAAATCAAACCCGGCAAAGATCTCGCGCCAGTCCAGCGCCTCCGCCAGGATTTTCCCCGCATCAAATTAATGGTCGACGCCAACTCCGCCTATCGCCACGAAGATCTCTCGCTCCTCGAGCAACTCGACGCATACTACCTCATGATGATCGAGCAACCCCTCGGCTGGGACGACCTCTTCGGACACGTCGAGATTCAAAAGCATCTGCAAACTCCCATCTGCCTCGACGAATGCATTCACACCTACGAACAAGCCGAAGCTGCCATCGCTCTGGGCGCCTGCAAAATCATCAACATCAAACTCGGCCGTGTTGGCGGCCATCTTCAAGCCAAACGCATCCACGATCTCTGCCAGCGCCACAACGTCCCGGTCTGGTGCGGCGGCATGTTAGAAAGCGGCATCGGACGTGCCCAAAACATCGCCATGTCCACGCTCCCTAATTTCTCCCTCCCCGGCGACCTCTCCGCCAGCCAACGTTACTGGCACGAAGATGTGATTATTCCCGAAGTAACCGTAACTCCCCAGGGCACCATAAAAGTCCCGCAATCCCCAGGCATGGGCTACACCCCCAGTCCAGACCGCATCGCCTCCCTCACCTCCCGTCAACTCCACCTAACCTGACCCGTAGTAGCGGGACTTCAGCCTGTCCTCCAGCCTCTGTGCCCTCGGTGTTCCTCTCTCTGCGACCTCTGTGCGAAGATCCAGGTTCTTCTCCTTTCTCTTCTCGGAACCGATGACGTAAACTGTCTACTCCTCCGTAACTCTCCGTTCATCTCCACGTAATCACACAGGTTCAGCCTTCCATCACCGCCCAGCTACTTTCTAAAACTCTTGAGGAGGACACATGTCCAAGCAAGCAAGCGAGCATCACCACAAAGCTGCCGAGCATCACGAGCAAGCCGCGCATCATCATCGCGAAGCCGCTCGGCACCACGAAGAAGAAAATCACCACGTCGCCGCTAATCACGCTCAAATCGCCACCGGCCATCTTCATCACGCAACACACCACGCCGCCGAAGCCGCCAAGGCTCACGCTGAACAGCACGGCGAATCCGCCAAAGCCGCCGGCAGATAACCGCGCCGCGAGCAGGTCCCGCGCCTCCTCTAACCTCCACTGGGCGCAGCACGAAACTACCTCAACCCTCGTTCGCTGCGCCCCACCTGTGGCTCACACCACGCCCGTCATTCCGAGCGGAGTCCGCGTAGCGAGGAATGCATCTTCGATCTCCACCGTCTCCCCTCTCAAACAAAACTCCTCCCACACCTCTCCTTCCGAAACTTCCAACCAAAAACTGTCAACTACCAACCTGCCTTGCGCTACAATTTCCCCGGTACCCACCAGCCCCTCCTCGCGTCAAAGGAATACCGCCATGTCCACAGCCCCACTCGTCACCCGTCGCAGCTTCTTAAAGATCTCCACCACCACCGCCGGCGGCATCCTTCTCTCTTTCCACTTCGATCCCCTCTTCGCCCAGGCTCCTTCCTCCAACCAAAACTTTGTCGCCACCGCCTTTGTCCACATCTCCCCGGACAACATCTGCACCATCACCGCCAAAAATCCTGAAACCGGCCAGGGCATCAAGACCATGCTCCCCATGCTCATCGCCGAAGAACTCGACATCGACTGGAAAAATGTCCGCATCCAGCAAGCCGATCTCGACGAATCCAAATACGGCCGACAGGTCGCCGGCGGCAGCACCTCCACTCCCGTCAACTGGGATCCTCTGCGCCGTGTTGGCGCCGCTTGCCGACAACTCTTCGTCACCGCCGCCGCGCAAACCTGGTCCGTCCCCGAATCCGAATGCACCACCTCTTCCGGCCACGTCATCCATTCTTCGTCCAATCGCACCGCCACGTATGGCTCTCTTTCCAGCAAGGCTGCGACACTCGTTCCTCCCGACCTCAAATCCGTCACCCTCAAAGATCCCAAGGACTACAAAATCATCGGTCACAGCACTCCGGGCTACGACACGCCCTCGATCGTCGCCGGAAAGCCTCTCTACAGCATCGATTTCCGCGTTCCCGGCATGCTCTGGGCCGTCTACGCAAAATGTCCCGTCTTCGGCGGCAGAATCGTCGGCGTCAATCTCGACGAAATCAAAAGACTCCCCGGCGTCCACAACGCATTCATCATCGAAGGCACCCACGACATTCTCGGTCTCATGCCGGGTGTAGCCGTCGTCGCCGAAACCTGGTGGCAAGCCAAGTCCGCGCGAGACAAACTCCGTGTCACCTGGAACGAAGGTGCCACTGCCCAGCAGAGCAGTGAAGGCTTCCTCGACCGCGCCCACGAACTCTCCACGCAGACGCCCACCATCACTCTTCGCAAAGATGGCGATACCGCGGCAGCTCTCCAATCCGCCGCCAAAACCGTCGAAGCCGTTTACGTTTACCCCTTCATCGCTCACGCGCCCATGGAACCCGAAAACTGTCTCGCGCATTTCCACGACGGCAAACTCGACTTCTGGTCGCCCTCGCAAACTCCCGAGCGCGGTCGCCAACTGGTCGCCAAAGTCCTCGACATTCCCGCCTCCGACATCACCGTGCACATCATGCGCGCTGGCGGAGGTTTCGGCCGCCGCTTGACCAACGACTACATGATTGAATCCGCCGCCATCGCCAAACAAGCCGGCGTTCCGATCAAACTACTCTGGACCCGCGAAGATGACTTCCAGCACGATCACTATCGTCCCGCCGGCTACCACTTCCTTAAAGGCGGACTCGACTTCTCTGGTAATCTCGTCGCTTGGCACAATCATTTCGTCAGCTTCGGCGAAGGCAAAGAATTTGCGCCCTCCGCCGGCATCAACGGCGGCCAATTTCCCGCCACCCTGCTCCCGAATTTCTTCTTCGGCGCGTCGCTCATGCCTCTCGGCATTCCCACCTACGCCCTCCGTGCCCCCGGCAGCAACGCCTTCTCCTGGGTCTTCCAATCCTTCACCGATGAACTTGCCCACGCAGCAGGGAAGGACCCGGTGCAATTCCGTCTCGACGTCCTCAATCTTCCGCGCGTCAACAATCCCGAATACAAACCGGAAGATCCCGAATTCAATCCCGCTCGCGCCGCAGGCGTCGTCAAACTCGCCGCGGAAAAATCCAACTGGGCGCACGCGAAAAACAATCTCCCCAAAGGTTCTGGCATGGGAGTAGCTTTCCAGTTCTCCCATCGTGGCTATTTCGCGGAAGTCATCCAGCTCAAAGTAAGCGACCAAAAACAGGTGAAGGTTGAAAAGGTCTGGGTCGCCGGCGACATCGGCAGCCAGATCATCAATCCCGGCGCTGCCGAAAACGAATGCCAGGGCGCCGTGATCGAAGCCCTAAGCTCCGTCATGAGCTACGAAATCACCATCAAAAACGGACGCGCCACTCAATCCAATTTCCACGAATACGAACCCGTGCGCATGAACCAAGTCCCCCCGGTAATCGAAGTCCACTTCTTGAAAACCGACAATCCCCCAACCGGCCTGGGCGAACCAGCGTTGCCACCCGTCCTACCCGCAGTCTGCAACGCCATCTTCGCCGCCACCGGCCAACGCATCCGCACCCTCCCCCTAGCCAAACAAGGCTACTCCTGGGCCTAATTCGCTTGCCGGTTGCCAGAGATCCTTGAATCCCAACCTGGAGCATAGGCTCCCGCCTGTGCTCTTCGGTTTTCCTCCGACGGCACCGTCATTCCGAGCGGAGTGCTCGAAGCGAGGAATCCCTCTTCGATCCCTCGATCGCGCTTGTAGGTCTCTTCTTCACTCTTAAACTCTGAAACTCGCTCACTTCCTTTCCTCTCTCTTCCCCGTTACTCATTGACACCTTCTCTCTCTCGTCCTCATTTCCATGCTAACGTAGTCTCCTGCATTCAACTCACAACCCTGGAGCCCCATGCCGCGCGCATTCCTCTGTCTCATCGCCGCCCTTTTCCTCTCTTCGCTGGCCCGCGCGCAAGCCAACTCCGACGGCACCTATTCCGCCCTCCGCAACCTCACGCTCGGCGCCGAATCCGTCTTCCTCACCAACTACGATCTCAAGCGCGACGCTGGCACCTTCCGCTTCCGCTCCGGCACCCTCTGCTTCGTCGCTCCCGTGAACGGCAAAGTCACCGGCGCGGTCTTTCAAGGCGATGGCCTCTTCCTCCTCGCGCCTCCCTCCGAGTCCGAACGCAAGAGCCTCCAATACCTGTCGAAACAGGACGAGTTCAGCGAACACTTCGAGCGTGTCCTCTTCCGCTTCACCGACTCCACGTATGACGAACTGAAAAAAGCCGGCGCTCCCGCTACCTCCGGCTGCGACGCCAACACTCTCAAGGATTCGCAAAACGTCAGCCGCCACCGCATCAAGCACAATCTTGAAATTGATATTCTCGCCGAAGTCCTCAGCCCGCATCCCCGGCCCCTCTTCGTCGCCTTCATCCACGGCAAAAACTACAACGACAAGGAGATCTTCCAGCTCGATCCCAATCAGGACCTCGACCAAGTCGACTTCTTCACCTACGACGAAAACAAATTCGGCGACTGGGCCTCCTTTAGCTTCACCGAGCCTCACCCCGCAGGCTCCGTCGGCAGAGTGCTGCGCATGGAGCACCACACTCTCGAAACCTCCTTCGAAAAAAGCGGTGCCCTCTCCGGCAAAGCCACCACCACCGCTGTCTCGTTGCGCGACGGCCTGCGCGTCGTCCCTCTCTCGCTCTTTCCAAGCCTTCGCGTCCAAACCGTCGTCTCCTCCGACGGCCAGCCCCTCTCCTTCATCCAGGAAGACAAGCACGACGACGCCGATTTTGCCGTCATCCTTCCCAAACCTCTCGCCGCCGGCGAAAAATTCAGCTTCACCACCACCTACGCCGGCAAAGACGCCGTCAGCAACGAAGGCGGCGACAACTATTTCCCCATCGCTCGTCAGGACTGGTATCCCAACAGCGTCGCCGCCGGCCTGGGCGAGTACGCCTCCTACGACATGACCTTCCGCATTCCCAAAGGCATGCGGATGGCCGCCACCGGCGCGCTCGTCAGTGAAACCAACGAAGGCAATCAAAATGTCTCGGTCTGGAAAAGCGAAGTCCCGCAAACCGTCGCCGGTTTCAATTTCGGCCGCTTCAAAGTGGAAGAAGCCAAACTAACGAAACCTGAGGTCTTCATCCAGGCCTTCGCCAATGAAGAACTTCCTGGAGACATTCAAAACATGCTGAATCGGGTCAACGGCTCACTTCCCGGTGAAAACGCCATGCCCGGCGTTGCCCTCGGCACCATGAATACCACGCAGCTCAACAAAAAGGCTCTCGCCGAAGGCGAAATCGCTGTCGAGCTCTACACCGATTACTTCGGTCCCTCGCTCTTCACGCAGCTCCACATCACTCAGCAAACCGCTTGCAATTTCGGTCAATCCTGGCCCAGCCTAGTCTGGATTCCCATCTGCTACTACTTCGACGACACCGTTCGCCACCAATTCGGCATGGACTGGGGCAGTCGCGGCTACTGGAAGGTCGTCACACCTCATGAAGTCGCGCACCAATGGTGGGGCCACACCGTCGGCTTCAGTTCCGGCCGCGATCAGTGGATGAGCGAGGGCTTCGCCGATATGTCCGCCTCGCTCTATCTCTCCTACGTCGAAAAGGATCAAAAAAAATTCATCACCTTCTGGAACGACGAGCGCGAACTCCTCCTTGAAAAGGACGCCCAGGGTTTCCGCGCCATTGACGCTGGCCCTCTCACCATGGGCTACCGCGCCAGCAACTCCCGCACTGGCCTCGGCATCACGCGCCGTCTCATCTATCCCAAGGGTGCTTACGTCCTCCACATGCTTCGCATGATGCTCTACGACAATCGCACCGGCGATCAGCAGTTCAAAGCGATGATGCAGGACTTTGCCTCCAGCTACCGTGGCAAAGCCGCTACCACCGAGGATTTCAAAGCCATGGTCGAAAAACACATGACCCGCGAAATGGATCTAGATGGCAACCAAAAAATGGACTGGTTCTTCAACGAGTACGTCTACGGCACCCAGCTCCCCTCCTACAAACTCGACTATACCTTTGCTCCCGATTCCACTGGCGAGCAGATCCTCGCCTTCACAATCATGCAATCCAACGTCGATGGGAAATTCAAAATGCTGGTTCCCATCTACCTCGAGCTCGACAATGGCAAAATGTTCTTTCTCGGCCGTGCCCATCTCTCCGGCGCTGCGCCCGTCCAGGCGAAAGTTCCTCTCAAGGGCATGAAAACCCCTCCCCACCGCGCCGTCCTCAACTACTACGACGACATCCTCGCCTCCCCCAACTAACTCGCCTTTTCTTCGTAGGGTCCAGCGCACTGTTGACCCTGAGCTTCGAAGGGCTGGACCCCATGTGCGCACGATCGCCGCGTTTGGCTCTTTTTCACTCTGAAATTCTTCCACTCTTCTACTTGTTCCTTTTTTTTCTGATCTTCTATTGCTTCCCCATACGAATCGCGCTATCCTCCTCTTGTTTCCCCATAGGAGCGCCCCATGTCTCCCAAAAAAGACGTCTGGCAAGGCACCCTCTCTCTGATGGTTCTAAAAACACTCGAATCCCTTGGCCCGCTTCACGGTTACGGCATCGCCCGCCGCATCGAACAAACCAGCGGCGATCTCCTCTCTGTCAACTACGGCACCCTCTATCCCGCACTCCTTAAACTCGAACAGGAAGGCTACATCTCCTCCGAATGGGGCACCTCCGACAACAACCGCAAAGCCCGCTACTACAAACTCACCCGCGCCGGCCGCAAGCAACTCGAGCGCTCCGCGAACGACTGGGCCGAAACCACCGCCATCCTCGCCCGCTTCCTCCACGACGAACAACCCTCATGACCCACTTCCTTCTCTTCGACGAAACTCGGTCATTCCGAACGGAGTCCTCGAAATGAGGAATCCCTCTTCCTTTTCTGGCACGGGCACTCCTGCTTGCGCGCTTGAGTTTCCCCGCCATCGCCAATCTCCCGATCAGCATCTTGGGCTTCGTGACACATACATTCCTGTTCACCCGAAGCCACGACCCGCCTGTGCGGGGCGCTTACAATCGACCGCCACCAACTCTCCTCCTTTCACTCTTGTTTTCCGAACCAACGTAAATGCACCCGGGGTCGGAGCTCGAGGTCAGACATTGCCGACAGCCACAGATCCGGCTTTAGCCGCTGAGGAAATGGCCTTTTCCTCGTCTCCTTTGGTGCCAGATGCCCCACAGGCCGGTGTTGCGTGTGGGCCTTGGGTTACTCCGCGTAGGCGTCCAGCACTGCTCGACCCCCTGTCTGCAAAATTATCTGATCTTGAGGGTGGTTCTTTTCTTCACTCTTTCACTTTTGCACGTTTCTACTCGTTGGCTTCTTCCTCTTCTCCGAAACTAAAAACTTACAACTTAAAACTCGTAACCCTCTGCGAGGCCCAGCCATGATCCTCCTCACCCGCCTTCTCAACCTCTTCCGCAAATCCCACCTCGACCACGACCTCGACGCCGAGCTCCACTCCCACCTCCAACTCCACATCGACGACTGTCTCAACCAAGGCATGACACCACAAGAAGCCCGCCGCCAAGCTCTCCTCAAACTCGGCGGTCTCGAACAAACCAAAGAATCCCTCCGCGACCTCCACCTCATCCCCTGGCTTGATTCCCTCCGTGCCGACGCCATCTTCGGCTACCGCCAGCTTGCCAAAAACAAAATCACTTCCGCCGCCGCAATTCTTTCTCTCGCTCTCGCCATCGGCGCCTGCACTTCCGCGTTTCGCCTCATCGATGCCCTCCTCCTCCGTCCTCTCCCCATCTCCCATCCCGAGTGCCTCTACTCTCTCGGCCGCCTCGGTACCGACTCCAGCGGCAAGCCCTCTGACTTCGACGGCTGGGCCTATCCCGATTTCCAACTGATGCGCGACGCTGCCAAAGGCCAAGCTACCCTCATCGCTATTTCCTACGATGATCGCACCGACCTTACCTACAAATCCGACCAGGAAATGGAAAAAGCCCACCTCCAATATGTCTCCGGTAACATGTTCTCCACATTCGGTCTGCAACCCGCTCTCGGCCGTCTCCTCACCCCGGACGACGACGCCACGCCCGGTGCGCATCCCGTCGCTGTCATCTCTTACGACTACTGGACTCGCCGCTTCGCCAACGCTCAAAGCGTCATCGGCAAAAGCTTTCGCATCGGCAACAACATTCTCCAGATCGTCGGCGTCTCGCAATCTCCTTTCACTGGCACCGAACCCGGCACCATGACCGACATCTTTGTCCCGACCATGATGCATCCCGAAGTTGCGCGCAAGGACTCCACCTGGCATCGCACCTTCGCCGTCGTACAGCGCGGCGAAGCCATCGAACCCCTTCGCGCCAAGCTCGACTCCATCACCCGCGCCTTCGAAACGGAACGTTCCAAGTCCTGGCTCAACGAACCGCCGGAGGAAATCGCGCGCGAACTCGATCAGACTCTCTACCTCATCCCCGCCTCTTCCGGCGCCTCCGGCTTTCAGCAGGACAATCGCCGCGCCCTACTCGCTCTAAGCGTTCTCGTCTTCCTCGTTCTCCTCATCGCCTGCGCCAACGTCGCCAATCTCATGGTCGCGCAAGCCGCGGCGCGCGCCCGCGAAATGGCTCTGCGTATCTCCATCGGCGCCGGACGCCGTCAACTCATCCAGCTCGTTCTGGTCGAAAGCGCTATGCTCGCGCTGGTCTCGTCCGCCATCGGCGCGCTTTTCGCCGCATGGTCCGCGCCCTTCGTCATCAGCACCATCAATCCATACGACAATCCCGTGCGTCTCGCGCTTCCCGCGGATTGGCGCGTTCTCCTCTTCGGCGTCGCTCTCACTCTATTCGTCACCTGTCTGTTCGGTTTGATCCCCGCGCTCCGCGCTTCCACCATCGAGCCGGTCAGTGCCCTCAAAGGTGGAGAGGATCCTCACGGTCGCCGTCGCCTCATGTACGCCCTCATCGCCGCGCAAGTCGCCTTCTGCTGTCTTGTTCTTTTCGTCGCCGGCCTCTTCGTCGCCACCTTCGAACGTCTGTCACATCAACCCACCGGTTTCTCCAACGATCGTCTTCTCGTTCTGTCCACCGTCACCCGGGATCCCGTGTTCCCCGTCACTTGGCTCCAGGTAGCCGACCAGCTCCGCTCCGTCCCCGGACTCGAACGCGTCTCGGTTTCCGATCGCCCGCTCCTCGACCACTACTCCAACAATAATTCCATCTCCATCAACGGCTCCGCTCCTTCCGCAATTCTCGCCTATTTTCTTCACGTCTCTCCCGGCTGGCTCGAAACAATGAAAATTCCTCTTCTCGACGGCCGTGATTTTCTTTCCACCGACACCACGCCCGGCGCAGCCATTGTCAGCGAAAGCTTCGCCAAAACTTTTTTTAACGGTGAAAATCCGGTGGGCAAATCCTTCGACGAGCTCCTCCCCGGTGGCGTTCGCGCTCACTATGAAGTCGTCGGCGTGTCCCGCGACGCGCGTTATAACGAAATCCGCGGGACCACTCTACCTGTCGCCTATCTTCCGTTCCTCTCCGCGCAAGCTTCGCCCTGGTGGGCTGCTTACGGCGCCGCCTTTATCGTCCGCACCGCCCCTTCCAATCCTCTCGCTCTTGCGTCCACTCTTCGCCAAGCCGTCGCGCAGGCGCGCGCCGAATTCCGCGTGAGCAACATCCGCACCCAACTCGAAATCAATCAAGCACAAACCATCCGCGAACGCTTCCTCGCCGCGCTCGCCTCGTTCTTTTCCGTCGTCGCGCTGCTCCTCGCCGGCGTCGGCCTCTACGGCGTCGTCCACTATTCCGTTCTCCAGCGCCGGCGCGAAATCGCCATTCGTCTCGCCGTAGGCGCCCAAGCCCCCAGCATCGCCCGCCTGGTCACACTTCCGATTTTCGCCACAATCGTAATCGGAGCCGCCGCCGGCCTAGCTGCGGGTCTCCTTTGCTCGCCCTACCTCGCCGAGCTCTTCTACGAAGTCCATCCCACTGACACCAAGATCCTTGCCTTCCCCGCGCTCGCCATCATCGCCGCAGCCGTCATCGCCTCCATTCCCTCCATCCTGCGCGCCATCCGCACCGACCCCGCCCAAATCCTCCGCTCCGAGTAACACCCATGCCTACCACCTCCACCACGCGGCTCGCTGCTCCATGTTCGGCTCCTCAACGCGGCGCTCGTCCCTGTAGCGCTGGCTTTCCTACTAGCGCCGACGGTGCACGAAACGGAACTCACGTCATTTCGAGCGGAGTTTTCGAAGCGAGGAATCCCTCTTCTTGTGGCCCAGGCAGTCCTTCTTCGATTGAGGTTAAGGCATCCGGGGTCGGACCTTCAGGTCCGACATTGACCAGCGCAACTGCGTCGGCTTTAGCCCCGGAGGAAATGTTTCTCTCTTTCGTCTTCTGCTGGCCAGCAATCCTGCATCCCTCTTCTCCGAAGCAACAAACGTATTACTTAAAACTGAAAACCCCCGAGGAGTCCCACTCATGAATCTCCGCTCCACTCTCCTGCGCCTATGCAATCTTTTCTCCAAACGCGACCACGACCTCCACGCCGAACTTCACTCCCACCTCGAACTTCATATCGACGACTATCTCCAGCAGGGTCTTTCGCAAGCCGAAGCCCGCCGCCTCGCTCTCCTCAAACTTGGCGGCCTCGAACAGACCAAAGAACAAATCCGCGATCAACAATCTCTTCCGCTGCTCGAATCCCTCCTCCAGGATCTCTGCTTCGCGCTGCGGCTACTGAAAAAATCGCCCGCTTTCACTTCCATCGCCACCCTCACTCTCGCTCTCGGCATCGGCGCCAACTCCGCTCTGTTCTCGATCGTTAATGCCGTCCTCCTCCGCCCGCTCCCCTATCCGCACGCCGAGCAGCTCATCACTCTCCGCGAAAGCAAACCCAATTTCGCCACCGGCTCGATCTCTTTCCCGAATTTTCTCGATTGGCGAAAAGACAATCGCACCTTCGCCTCGCTGGCCGCCATGCGCGGAGGTTACACCGTAACCCTCACTGGCCTCGGCGACGCCGAGCAACTCAACACCATGCTTCTCTCTTCCGGCTTCTTCGAACAGCTCGGTGTCAATCCCATCCTCGGCCGCACCTTCACCCAAGACGAAGAGCGCGTCGGTGCCGCGCCCACCGTCGTTCTCACCGCCGGCTTTTGGAAAAGAAAATTCGCCTCCGGCCCGGACGTTGTCGGCAAGAGTCTCGCTCTCAACGGCAAGGCCTACGCCATCATCGGCGTTATCCCCGCTTCTTTCGATCTACTCGGTAACTTTAGCACCGTCGACCTGTACATCCCCGTCGGCCAGTGGGGCAATCCGCTGCTCATGAACCGCAACGCGGGCCTTGGTATCAGTGCCATCGGGCGCCTCAAGCCCGGCGTCACCATCGACCAAGCCCGCGCCGACATGCAGCGCATCTCGCAGAATCTCGCTGCCGAATATCCCGACACCAACAAAAACATTTCCGCCGCGCTCATTCCATTTCGCAAATGGAATCTCGGTTCCGTCCAGACTTCGCTCTTCGTCCTGTTCGGTGCCGTCGCTTTCGTTCTTCTGATCGCTTGCCTCAACGTCGCCAATCTCCTTCTCGCCCGCTCCACAGCACGCGCCCAGGAATTCGCTGTCCGCGCCGCTCTTGGCGCGGGCCAGTTCCGCATCGTTCGCCAACTGCTGGTCGAAAATATTCTCATCGCCGGAATTGGCGGAGCCATCGGCCTGCTTCTCGCCGCCGCCGGCACGCAAGCCGTCCTTCGCGCTCTTCCTGCTGCGCTACCGCGCTCCGGCGAAATCGGCATCGATGTCCGAGTCTTCCTCTTCGCCTTCGTTCTTTCTCTACTTGCCGGCATCTTCTTCGGTCTAGCCCCGGCGCTCAAAACCGCGCGCTACGATCCACAAAAAACTCTTCAAGAAGGCGGCCGCAGCGGCGGCGCACAGCGCCATCGCCTGCAATTCATCCTCGTCGCCGCCGAAATTTCTCTCGCGCTGGTCCTGCTCATCGGAGCCGGCTTGATGATTCGCACTTTTGCCGCCCTCCACAACGTCAATCCTGGCTTTGATACCGGAAAAGTTCTGGCGTTCGGCCTCTCTCTGCCGCCGGCAATGATGAACGCAGACCCTGCCGCGGTTCGCGCCAGCCTCCGCAACGTCCAGCGACAATTCGAATCCGGGCCCGGAGTCCAGTCTGTCGCCTACACTTGGGGAGCGCTGCCGATCAGCGGCGATGACGAATGGCTCTTCTGGATCGACGGCCATCCCAAGCCCGCTACCGATTCCGAAGAGAATTGGACCATCGACTATGTCGTCGGTCCGGACTACCTGAAGACCATGGGCATCGGTCTGCAGTCCGGCCGCTTCTTCACCGATCAGGACAGTGAACATGCCCCTCGCGTTGCCGTTGTCGACGAAGTATTTGCCAAGAAATTCTTTCCCTCTGCTAATCCCATCGGCCAGCGCCTGCATATCAACGATGCGGACGAAACCGCGGAAATCGTCGGCGTCGTCAACCACGTCAACCAGTGGGGCCTCGATTCCGACGACACCAACGCACTGCGCTCCGAGCTCTACGTTCCCTTCATGCAACTCGACGACAAAAACATGTCTCTCGCCGGCAACGGCATTGGCGTTCTGGTTCGTTCCGATAAACCCGCCAACGTTTTCGATTCTATCCATCGCATCAACAGTCGGATCAGCAACCAGCAAGTGGTCTTCGCCGCCCAAACCATGGACGAAATAATCGCCATCTCCCTCGCCGAGCGCCGCTTCTCCCTGATCCTCCTCGGCCTCTTCGCCGCTCTGGCTCTTTTGCTCTCTGGCATCGGAATCTACGGCGTGGTGTCCTACATCGTCAGCCAGCGCACGCGAGAGATAGGCATTCGCTTGGCGTTGGGCGCGCAACACGTGGACCTACTCCGCCTGGTGCTGCTGCGCGGGGCAAAGATGACAGCGATCGGCATCGCGGTTGGCGTGGCGGTTTCGTTCGCGCTCACGCGACTTCTCTCTACGCTTCTCTACGGTGTTTCGCCGAACGACGTGCTTACCCTCGTCGCTGTCGCCCTGCTGCTGGGCGCGGTCTCACTGGCCGCCTGCTATCTGCCGGCCCGCCGGGCGTCGCAGCTTGACCCCGCTTCCATCCTCCGCTCCGAGTGACCATCCATGCCCACCACCTCCTCCCCTCGGCTCGCCGCTCCATGTTCGGCTCCTCAACGCGGCTCTCATCCATGTGGCGCTGGCTTTTATGCCAGCGTCTTCATCGCACCAAAAATAAGTGCCTGTCATCCTGAGCGCGCGTGGTTTGCGCGCGAAGGATCTCAACCCCAGCGTCTTCTCCCCCAACCCACCATTATTCTTCGGCTTTGTGGCGGACGCCTTCTCCTTGTCCTGAGGTACGAAGGAAGGCGGGCCGCTTCTTGCGCCATGCCGATATGCATCCCCGACAATCGAACCAGTCATCCATGTAACTCGCGCCTTTCAGGGGTGAAGCCTTTCTCTTGTGTTTGCCTTTCTGTTGCGTTTCCCCGAGACCGAAGGGACCGGCTCCTCGCTTCTTCTTCTCCGGGTGCCCCACACGCCGCTTTTGCGTGTGGGGCTTGGGTCGCTCCGCGTAGGGGTCCAGCACTGCTCGACCCCATGTCCCCACAATCACCTGATCTTGAGGCTGACTCTACTCTTCACGCTTTCGCTCTTGCACTCTTCGACTCTTTTCCTTCTTCTCCGAAAGTAAAAACTTACAACTTAAAACACAAAACTCCTCAGGAGTCCCGCGCATGAACCTCCGCTCAACTCTCCACCGGGTCCTCAATCTCCTCCACATGCGACGCTACGACCACGACCTGCACGCCGAACTCTCCTCCCACCTGCAACTCCACATCGACGACAATCTCAGCCAAGGCATGACGCCACAAGAAGCCCGCCGCCTCGCCCTCCTTAAACTCGGCGGCCTGGAACAAACTAAAGAGCGCATCCGCGACCAACAATCTCTCCCGCTGCTCGAATCCCTGCTGCAAGATCTTCGCTTCGCGCTACGTCTCCTGAAAAAATCTCCGGCTTTTACCTCCGTTGCCATCCTCACTCTCGCCCTTGGTATCGGCGCAAACACCGCCATCTTCGCCGCCGTCAACGCCATTTTGCTGCATCCCGCGGGTATTCCTCACGCAGGCCGTGTCGTCGCCGTCCGCGTACGTTACGAAATTCTGGATCTCCATAGCATCGTGGTCTCCGGCCCGGATTTCGCGGACGTACAAAACGCCACCGATATTTTTTCCACCGTCGCCTTGCAGCTCCCTCTCGACCTCAACATCCTCCTGGGCACCGGACCACGCGGCGTGCGTGCTTCGAGGGTGTCCTGGCAATGGTTTGACGTCTTCGACGCCAAACCACTCCTCGGCCGTGTCTTTCTGCCAGAGGAAGATCAGCCCAACGCAGCAAACGAAGTCGTTCTCTCCTATGGCATGTGGAAAAATCAGTTCGGTTCGGACCGCACCATCATCGGCCGCGCCATCGTGCTCAATCAGGTTTCTCATCGGGTAGTCGGCGTGATGGGTCCGGATTTTCAATTTCCAAACCCAAGCGACCTCTGGGTCCCCATCGCTCTTTCGCCCGGCGAGTTCGCCTCTGACAATCGCTTCAACGAAAACTATTTTGCAGTCGCCAAGCTCCAACCGACCGTTTCCTTCGCTCGTGCAGCGGCTTTCCTAGAGCTGCTCACAGATCACGTTCGGCAAAACCCGGCGTCCGAATACGCCAAAAATTCCCGCTGGGCCCTCTTCGCGGTCCCCTTGACGGAATTTCTTTATGGAGATCTTCGTGCTCGCTTGTTTATTCTGATGACCGCAGTCGGCATCGTTCTTCTCGTTGCCTGTAGCAACGTCGCGGGTCTTCTGCTGGCCAGAGCTTCCAGCCGAATCAGAGAGTTCGCCGTGCGTGCTGCGCTAGGCGCTTCCCCCGGGGTTTTGATCCGGCAATCGCTGGTCGAAAGTACGCTCCTTGCCGCCCTCGCCCTGTTGCTTGGACTTTTCATCGGTTGGATGTCCCTGGGTTTCTTGCAAAATCTTGCCTTCGCCAACCCTTCTTCCAAGTTGCCCAGTGCAATGGACGGTTACGTTTTTCTTTTTGCAGCATCCGTTGCCGTGATTGCAGTGTTTGTGTTTGGCACCCTTCCCGCGCTTCAGTTTTCGCGCGTTGACCCGCATGGCAATTTGAAAGCCGGCCGGGGGAACACCGCTGCTTCACCTTCGAGCCGGCGGTTCCGCGACATTCTGGTCAGCGGTCAGTTCGCCTTGGCAGTTGTCTTGTTGGTGAGTGCGGGCCTGCTGCTCAAAAGCATGGCCAAAATTCAGCACGTTGACGCCGGTTTTCGCCCGGCGGGTGTCGCGACTGCGGCTCTCTCCCTGCCGGGAAATGTTTACGACACGCCGGACAAACAGGCGGCGTTTTTTCGAGCGGTTCTTGAACGGCTGTCCAGCGCTCCCGGCGTTTCCTCCGTGGCCGCAGGCTACCCATTACCGTTCAGCGGGGCGGGAGAAACGGCCTCGTTCCGCATCGAAGGACACCAGGTTCCTCCGGGCGACCCTGGTTTTAACGGCGGAATTGCCTGCGTCACTCCCGACTATTTTTCCGCCATGGGCATCTCGATAAAACAGGGCCGTTCATTCACCACCCGGGACAGGATCGGGTCACAGCCCGTCATGATCATCGACGAGAATCTGTCGCGACAGTATTGGCCGCATGGCGACCCGATTGGAACGCGAATGCGCCGCAACGACAGCGATCCATGGGCCACCATCATCGGCGTCGTTTCCTCCGTGCGCCGCACCAGCCTGATTGGCGCAGAGTCCGACAGCGAGGGCGCCATGGGCGCCGGCAAAGGCGTCTACTATTATCCGCTGTTCCAAGTGGGCAACCCGGATGTTTACGGCACTGCTCCTGCTGTGACCTATCTGGTGGTACGCTCCGGTAGCCCTTCCGCGGCGGCCCAAGGTATTTCCTTCGCGGTGCGCGAGGTCGATCCCGCTCAGGCTCTGTTCGACGTCCGAACCATGGAGCAGCGCGTCGCCGCTTCTCTCGGACCACGTCGGTCGGTCAGCGATTTGCTTACTCTTTTTGCCGCCTTAGCTTTCCTTCTTTCGGCAATTGGCCTGTTCGCTCTCGTCCGTTACTCCGTCGCGCAGCGCACCCAGGAGATTGCAGTGCGCATTGCCCTCGGTGCGTCCCCGACGGATGTTTGGCGCATGGTTCTGCGCCAAAGCTTGCGCCTGGTTTTCAGTGGCCTCGCCGCCGGCATCTTCGCATCTTTCCTGATGGCCGATTTCTTCCGCGCTGAGCTTTATGGTGTCAGCGCGAGTGACCCGTTCACTTACATCGCGGTGGCCGGCACGCTTGTGCTCACCGCGTTGGTGGCATCGTGGCTGCCGGCGCGCTGGGCGTCCCGTGTTGATCCCATGACCGCTTTAAGGTACGAGTGAGGACCTCCATGCATACATTTCGATCTGTCTTACTTCGCATCTTGAGCTTCTTCCGCAGATCAACCCGCGAGACCGACCCGGACGCCGAACTCAGCTCGCATCTCCAGCTGCACATCGACGATTATGTCCGCGACGGCATGTCACCCGCTGAGGCGCGGCGCCAGGCGCTGCTCAAGCTCGGAGGACTGGAGCAAACGAAGGAACTCATCCGCGATCAGCGCACTTTCCCGTTCGGCGAATCGCTGCTTCGCGATCTCCGTTTCGCCGCGCGGCTCCTGCTTCACAAACCCACGTTTACCCTCATCGCCATCCTCACTCTCGCCCTTGGCATCGGCGCCAACGCCACCATCTTCGCCATGGTCAGCCGCTTCGTTCTGCACACCGCTGCTGTAGGCGATCCGCCCACGCTCGTGTCTCTTCACACCACCGAGCAAAACGAATGCTGCAACTCTTTCTCCTGGCCGCTCTTCACCGACGTGCGCGATAACGCACAATCTTTCTCTGGGGTCACGGGCTTTTACGAACTGCTTCCCGCATCCATCTCCGGTAACGGCGACCCCGAGCGCCTCTGGGGCCAGGCCACCACCACGAATTTTTTTGACGTCACCGAACTCCCGCTCACTCTTGGTCGTGGCTTCCGTTCCAACGAACAAAACTCTCCCGTCGTCGTCCTCGGCTACCGCGTCTGGAAATCCCGTTTTCATTCCGATCCCAACATCGCCGGCAAATCCATCGCTCTCTCCGGCCATCCCTATACCGTGATCGGCGTGGCGCCTCTTTATTTCCGCGGCATCGATCTCATTCTCGACACGCAGTTCTGGGTTCCCATCGGCAACATCGATCAGCTTCTCCCCAACACCAGCCACTTCGATTCCCGCGTCTTGCACTGGATCGTCGTCGCCGGGCGCCTGAAACCCGACGTCACGCGCGCCCAAGCCTCGGCCGAGCTAAGCGTCCTGGCGCAACGTTTCGCGCAAGCGCATCCCGACGCTGAAAAAAATCTCGGCTTTCGCTTCGAGGAAGCTGGCTCTCTGCCACCTCGCGATAAAAGCGTCATCCTCCTTTTTCTCTCGACGCTCATGATCGTCGTGTTTCTCGTTCTGCTCATCGCTTGCGCCAACGTCGCCAACCTTTTCCTGGCGCAAGCCGCCGGACGCCAGCACGAAATGGCCGTGCGCATCGCCCTGGGCGCCACGCGCTCGCAACTTCTTCGCCAGGTCCTTACCGAAAGCGTCCTTCTTTCTCTTTGTGGTGGCCTCCTCGGTATTCTTATCTCCGTGTGGGCCACCAACGGTCTCTCTGCGTTCCGTTTTCCCGTACCCGTATCAATCGATCTCAACGTCGGAGTCGACGCCAAAGTCCTCCTCTTCACTTTTCTTCTCAGCCTCGCCACCGGCATTCTCTTCGGCCTTCTCCCCGCTTGGACCGCGGCCTGGCGTCTCCCCTCCACTGCTCTCAAGGGCGAAGACGTTCTTGCCCGCCCCGGCCGCTTCTGGACACTCCGCAACTTTCTTGTCGTCGCGCAAATCGCTATGTCATTGGTTCTTCTTTGCGTCACCGGCCTTTGCCTGCGTAGCCTCCGTTCCGCCTCCGGCATCGACATCGGCTTCCGCTCCCGCGGCGTTCTCGCCATGTCGATCGACCCGCGGCTGCACAGCTACACGCCCGAGCGCACCGTCCAGTTCCTCACCGAACTCCAGCGCCGCGTCTCCGTTCTTCCCGGTGTCGCGGACGCCGCCGTCACCGACGCGCTTCCTCTCTCCGGCGGTCATCGCAGCGAGGGCTTCCAGGCTGTCGGCAAAAAGCCCCTTGACCCCACCCCGGTCGTGGAACTCTACATGGCCACTCCCGGCTACCTGGATACCCTCGGTATTCACCTCATTGCTGGCCGCGATTTCCGCAACGAATCCGCCATTTCTCCGCGCGTCGTTATCGTCAACCAGGCGTTCGCCGATACCTTCTTCCCGCACGAAGATCCTCTCGGCCAATCGGTCACCAGCGGCGGCATCACCTTCGAAATCATCGGCGTCACCAACAACATCAAGTCCCGCTTCCTCGGCGAAGACGCCCGCCTGGTCCTGTTCCGCTCCCTCCCGCAAACCGTCGCCATCGACCCCTCCTTCGAGGGCTACACCATCCTCGCCAGTACCTTGGTAAATTCGAATAAGCAGGACTCCGTCATTCCGAGCCAAGCGAGGAATCCCTCTGCGGGTGCCCCACAGGCTAGCCCTGAGCCACCAAGGGCCGGTGTTGCATGTGGGTCTTGGGGTTCTCCATGTACCGCCGACTCCGCCGCCATCGCCGCTTCCGTCCGCGGCGTCATCCGCGAAATGGATCCTACTCTCGCCGTCTACAACGAAGAAACCCTGGAGCACCACATCCGTGGCGCGCTCTTCCTTCCGCGTCTCGCCGGCACACTCTTCGCCGTCTTCGGCACCGTAGGCCTCCTCCTCGCCGCCATCGGCCTTTACGGCGTCATGAACTACACCGTCTCTCTCCGCACCCGCGAAATCGGCATCCGCATGGCCCTCGGCGCCAAAGCCTCGAACGTCCAACGCCTGATCCTCCGCCAGGGGCTCCAACTCACCGCCACCGCCCTCGTCATCGGCCTCCCCGTCGCTCTCCTCATCTCCAAACTCTTCAACTCCATCCTCTACGGCATCCAACCCCACGACCTCATCACCTTCACCATCGTCCCCCTGTTCCTCGCCACGGTTGCCGCGCTCGCCGCCTATCTTCCTGCCCGCCGCGCCTCCCGCGTGGACCCCGCCTCCACCCTCCGCTTCGAATAACCGCCCATGCCCACCATCGAATTGTTTTTCTCTCGCACGCTGGAGGCCGCATGAATCTGCGGACGGCATTTTCCCGCCTTATCAGCACCTTGCACAAAAACCACCGCGACCTCGACGCCGAGCTCTCCACCCACCTCCAACTCCACATCGATGACTATTTCCGTCAAGGTTTTTCGCCGCAAGAAGCCCGCCGCCTCGCTCTCCTCAAACTCGGCGGGCTCGAACAAACCAAGCAACTCGTCCGCGACCAACAATCCGTCCCTATCCTCGAATCTCTCTTCCACGACGCGCGTTTCGCCCTGCGCCTCCTCAGAAAATCCCCGGGATTCACCGCCGTCGCTATCCTCACTCTCGCTCTCGGCATCGGCGCCAACACCGCCATCTTCTCCGTCGTCAATTCCGTTCTCCTTCGCTCTCTCCCATTCCCGCATCCCAACGAACTCATCGACATTTCCGCTCGCAGCACACTCTTCGATTTTCCCAATCTCGGCCTGTCTCTCCCGGACATCGCTGATCTCCGCAACTCCTCCACTTCTGTTTCCGCGATCGCCGTTTCTCAGGATTCGCCGAAAGAGCTCTCCGCTGCCGGAGACGCCAAGCCCCAGAGACTCGAATCCACGGAGGTGACCGAAGATTTCTTCCCGCTGCTCGGAATCCGTCCGCTCCACGGCCGCACCTTCACCTCTGCCGACATGCAGCCCGGCAATCGCACCGTCATCCTTAGCTACGAACTCTGGCGTGAAAATTTCGCCGCCGATCCGAACGCCGTCGGCAGAACCATCACGCTCGACGGCCAACCCCACAGCATCATCGGGGTTATGCCCGCGCAGCCCTTGCTCGGTTTCGCCACAGACTCCAAACTCTGGATCCCTTTTCTTCCTACAAAAGACCAACTCGCCGATCGCAGCAACCACGCCTACTCCGTCCTCGCGCGCATGAAACCTCACACAAATGTGGCCTGCGCGCAACTCGAACTCGCCACTATCTCCGACCGCCTCGCCTCCGCCTATCCCGAGGTCGACAACGGCTGGAGCATCCACGCCACCTCTCTCAAACAAAATCTGCTTGGCGACGCCCGCACTCCTCTCACGATCCTCTTCTGCGCGGTAGGTTTCGTTCTGCTCATCGCCTGCGCCAACGTTAGCAATCTGTTCCTCGCCAGAGGCTGGGCCCGGCGCCGCGAATTCGCCATTCGCTCGGCTATCGGCGCCAGCCGCGCGGCTCTCCTCCGTCAAGTCGCCGTCGAATCCATCCTGGTTGCCCTCGCCGGCGGCTTCGGCGCTTTTCTAATCGCCAACTGGACCCCGCACGCCCTCCGCCTCGCTCTCCCGCCCGATATCCCACGCCTCGACCAAATCCAAATCGACACCGCTGTCGGCCTGTTCACACTCGCTGTCTCGCTGTTCGCCGCTCTACTCGCGGGCCTGGCCCCAGCGATCCTCACAACTCAGGGTACTGGCGGGTCTTCAGACCCGTGCCTTTCCCACCGACGCCACAGCGCAAAAGTGCTTGAGGGCGCCCCATCCTTCACGCCTTTTGCGAAGCTTGGGCGCTTACGATCGAAAGTCATCAACTCTCTCCTCTTTGCTTCTCATCCCTCGCAACCCTACTCCCTCGACCCCACCAAACAATCCACCTCCACTCCCCACAACCTCTTCCGGCAACTCCTGGTAGTCGGCGAAGTCGCCCTCGCCGCCATTCTCCTCATCGGTGCCGCTCTCGCCCTGCGCAGTTTCAACCAACTCCGCAGCCTCGATCTCGGTTTCCGCCCCGATCATCTCCTCACTCTCCGCCTCGACTTCCCAAAGTTCCGTTTCGCCACTCCCGATCAGGGCATCGCCTTCGTCGAGCAAGTCCTCGACGCTACTCGCGCCACTCCCGGCGTCGCTGCCGCCTCCGCCGGACTCGTCTACCCCATGTCCGACGAAGTCGCCGAAACTAGCTTTGAAACCGAAGCTACCGCTGCCGATCCCAAACACGCGCAACAATCCTCTCTCGCCAATCGCGTCGCGCCCGATTTCTTCCACACCCTTGGCATCCCTCTTCTCGCCGGACGCGATTTCGCCGCCGCCGACGCGAAAGGGAAGCCCCCGGTGTTCGTTGTGAATGAAACTCTCGCCAAGAAATATTTCGGCGGGCTCGATGCTGTCGGGAAGCGCTTCTCCACCGATCTCGCTGGCCACCAGCCGGTCTGGGGCGAAATCATCGGTGTCGCTGGCAATGTCGAGGAAGCCAATCATTTCGACCCGCAAGACGCACCCAAGCCGCAAGTCTACGCGCCCTTCTATCAAAGCCTTCGCGTCGTTGGCGTTTATCTCATGATCCGCGCGAAATCCGATCCCGCTGCTCTGGTCCCCGCTCTCCAAGACCGCATCTGGTCCATCGAGAAAAACCAACCCATCACTGCGGTCGCCACACTCGACCAACGCATCTCGGCAGTCAACGCCGCGCCGCGCTCGCAAACTCTGCTCCTCGGCATCTTCGCCGCTCTCGGCTTCGCTCTCGCGCTCATCGGCGTCTATGGCGTCATGTCCTACCTCGTCGGCCTGCAAACCCGCGAAATCGGCATCCGCATGGCCGTCGGCGCAGCTCCCGCGCAAGTCCTCCGTCGAATCCTTGCTCACGGCATCAAGCTCACTCTCGCCGGCGTCATCATCGGCACCCTCTGCGGCCTGGTGTTGACGCGCTTCATGGCCAGCGTGTTCTTCAAGGTGGCGATGTCCGATCCGCTCACCTACGCAACGGTCGCCGTTCTTCTCACCGCCGTCGCCGCCGCAGCCTGCTACATCCCCGCCCGCCGTGCCTCCCGCGTCGATCCCGCCATCGCCCTCCGCCACGACTAACCCATGCCGATACCGTTGCAACTCGCATCGGCCCGCCACCGCGCCAGCGCCCGTATCGCCGTGCCTTCTTGTCCTGAGCTTCGAAGGGCAGGCCGGCATCTTGGGCTTCGCTCGCTTTGCCGGGTGCCCCACACGCCGAAGTTACGTGTGGGCTTTTGGGTTTGCCTTTGTAGCGCCTCCTTCCGGGGAGGCCGTTCCTTGCGCTTGCAACAGATGAAACTATCATGCGCGCCGGTTTTTCTGTTTCACTCTTCTACTCTGTTACTCTTTCACTTCTTCCTCTTCTCTTTTGAATCCCGCTCTTGTTCCCGTACACTGATCCCCTAGGAGCCTCCATGCCGCCACTCATCCAACTCCACAACCTCGAAAAATTCTTTTCCGCCGGAGCGCAAAAATTCTTCGTCCTCCGCCGCGTCTCCCTCGACATCCAACAAGGCGAATTCGTCACCTTCATGGGCCCCTCCGGGGCAGGGAAGTCCACGCTCCTCAGCATCATCGGCATGCTGGACTCCTCCTGGACTGGAGAATATTTCTTCCTCGATCAAGCCGTCCACAAAATGAACGCCAAACAGCGCAACGAGCTTCACAAATACAACATCGGTTTCGTCTTCCAGTCCTACCACCTGATTGACGACCTCACCGTCTACGAAAATCTCGAAATCCCTCTGTCCTACAAAAACATCCCGCAAAAAGAGCGCGCTAGCCTCGTCTGTGACACCCTCGATCGTTTCAACATCGTCGCCAAAAAAGATCTCTTCCCGAACCAACTCTCCGGCGGCCAACAACAGCTCGTCGGCGTCGCCCGCGCCGTCATCCAAAATCCAAAATTAATTCTCGCCGACGAACCCACCGGCAACCTCCACTCCATCCAGGGCGAGGAAATCATGCAGCTCTTCAAAAAACTCAACGACGGCGGTACCACCATTATCCAGGTCACCCATTCCGAAAAAAATGCCGCCTACGGCAACCGCATCCTCAACCTCGCCGACGGCTGGCTCCTCCCCGAGTCCCACCAAGCCCCCGCCTCCGCCACCACTCCATAATTAATTTGGTAGCCTCGGCCAAATATCGACCCGTCATTCCGACCCTGCCGGCGCACGCAGGCGGAGTCCGCGAAGCGAGAAATCCCTCTTCGATTCCTTGTTGCGCTGCATGACGCCGACTACGGCGAGGCGGCCGGGCTCGCGGTAGAGGAAAGGATAGAGGAAGCCGTTTTCCGAGCCAGAGTAGGTGGTGATGTTCTCGAAGGTTTGCGATTGCTTGCGGAAAGCGGCGACTTCATCGAGGTGATACATGGTGCGGTTGCGCTCGGAGTTGCGCGCCGTGTCAACGTGTTTCCTCCCCGCCCGCCGCGCTGCCGAAGTCGACCCCATGGTCGCTCTGCGCCACGAATAATTCCTCGTCGTTGTCTGGCCCTCGCAGCGCTGCGTCTTTCGGCCGGAATTTTGGGCTTCTCTTCTCTTTCCAATTTCTATTTTCGCCGTTCGCCTACCGCCTCCCCCCGCGTTCCCTGTGGCATTCCCACACAACCCATGCTATCCTCCTGTGGTCACCACACAGGAGGCCCCATGTCTGACTCCAAACTAGACCTTCTCCAAGGCACCCTCGACCTCATGGTCCTGCAGACCCTCTTTGTCCTCGGCCCTCTCCACGGCTACGGCATCGCCCGCCGCATCGAGCAGGTCAGCGGCAACGAAGTCCTCCTCAACCAGGGCACCATCTACGCCTCCCTCGTCCGTCTGCAACAACGCGGCTGGATCTCCGCCGAATGGGGCACCTCCGACAACAATCGCAAAGCCAAGTTCTATTCCATCACCAAGCGCGGCCGCAAACAGCTCAACGAAGACGCCGCTTACTGGCAGCGCCTCTCCGTCGTCATGTCCCGTGTCCTCGCCATGCCCGAAACCGAGGAACCCTCCAACTAATGTGCGCGTGTCTCAGCCCGAAAGTGCTCGAGGGTGCCTCACCGTCGCTTTGTGAGGGTGGGTCTTGGGTTCCTCTTTGTAGGGTCGCAGCACGGTTTATCTTGAGCCCTCTTGTCTGTTCTTCCCGGAAACAAAAAACTCGCGACTCAAAACTCACAACCACGTCCGAGGTCCACCCATGAACCTCCGCTCCCTCATCACCCGTTTCGCGAACCTCTTCCGTCGATCCTCACTCGACCGCGATCTCGCCGCCGAAATCTCCTCTCACCTCGATCTCGCCATCGAAGAAAACCTCCGCTCCGGCCTGTCCCCGCAAGAAGCCCGCCGCCAGGCCCTCATCCAATTCGGCGGCACGCAACAAGCCAAGGAGTCCGCGAGAGACGAACGCTCCCTACCATTCCTCGAAACGCTTTTCCAGGACGCGCGCTTCTCCCTGCGCCTCCTCAAAAAATCTCCCGCTTTCACTTCCGTCGCCGTTCTCACTCTGGCTCTCGGCATCGGCGCCACCACCGCCATCTTTAGCGTGGTCTACGGCGTTCTCCTCCGTCCGCTCCCCTACAAAAATCCCCAACAAATCGTCAGACTCTGGGAACAAAATGCCTCCGGCGATCGCATGAGCTTCGCCGACCCCAATTTCCTCGACCTCCGCGCGCAAAATCATTCCTTATCCGGCGCAGCCGAATACGAAAGCGACATCAGCACCGTCTGCGGCCAAGGCGAACCGTCGCGTACGCAAACCGCCGCCGTCTCTCAAGATTTCTTCAATGTCATGGGCGTCCAGCCCATCTTCGGCCGTGGCTTCGAACCCGACGACCAGCGCCTCGACGCCCCCGCCGTCGCGCTCGTCAGCTACGCCTACTGGCAACAATCTCTCGGCAGCACGCAGGATCTATCCTCCGTGCACCTGAAAATCAGCAACAAGCCCGCCTCCGTCGTTGGCGTTCTCCCGCCTGGCTTCCGCTTCCCGGACAACTCCGACATTTGGCTCCCGCGCGAACTCGTTGAAATGCTCCCCAGCCGCACCGCGCACAACTGGCGTCTCCTCGGTCGTCTGCGCGATGGCGTCACCGTCGACCGCTCCCGCGCTGAACTTTCCGCCATCGCGCAACGTATGAAACAGCAGTATGGAGAAGACACCGCCATGGTCGCCGTCGCCATTGAGCCTCTTCGCGAAGCCCTGACCAGCGACGTGCGCCCCGCGCTTCTCATTCTTCTTGGCGCTTCCGCCTTCCTCCTGCTCATCGCTTGCGCCAATGTCACCAATCTCATGCTCGCGCAAGCCGCCGGACGCGAGCGCGAACTCGCCATCCGCGCCGCTCTCGGCGCGCAACGCTACCGCCTCCTCCGCCAATTTCTCACGGAAGCTTTTCTCCTTGCGGTGATCGGCGGCGTGCTCGGCATTGTTCTCGCCTACTGGGGCCTGAACGGGTTGTTGGCTCTCGCTCCCGCGAATCTTCCACGTCTCGAAAATATCTCTCTCAATCTTCCGGTGCTGCTCTTTTCGCTCGCGTCCGTTTTTCTCGTTTCCATGGCGCTTGCCTCCTTCACCTCTCTGCGCTCCGTTTTGCGCGATTCTCGCGATGCCCTCGGGGAAGGGAATCGCGGTGGCATCGGCACGCGCAACAAACAGCGCATGGGTCGCGTTCTCGCCGCCGCGCAACTCGCCATCGCGCTTGTCCTTCTCGTCGGCGCAAGCCTTCTCGGCCAAAGCCTCTTGCGCGTTCTCTCCGTCAACTCCGGTTTCCGTACGGAAAGCATCCTCACCATGGACCTCCGGCTTCCTGACGATGCTCCGAAACCCGAGCGCATCGCCTTTCTCGACAAACTCCTCGCGCAACTCCGCCAGATTCCCGGGGTCTCCCAAGTCGGCGGCACCAACAATCTGCCGCTCTCCGGCACAAGCCTTTCCGATGGCTCCTTCGTGCTCATGAACCCCGGCCAGCTTTCCCCGCACACCCAGGAATTGATTCACCGTTCCGTCACGGAGGACTTTCAAACAAATCCGGCGCTGCTCGCCGAGCTCACCACCTGGTTTGAAGACCTGGTTCGCGACAAATCCCATTTGGGCTACGCGGATTTCGTCGTCGCTTCCGACGGCTTCTTCAAAGCTCTCGACATTCCTCTCTTACAAGGCCGCCTGTTTGACGATCGCGACACCATCGATTCGCCTCACGTCGCCCTCATCAGCCAATCCGCCGCAAATGATCGCTGGCCCGGCCAGGATCCCGTCGGCCGCACCATTGAGTTCGGCAACATGGACGGCGACCTTCGCCTCCTCACCATCATTGGCGTTGTCGGCGACATCCGCGATCGCAGCCTCGAAGCCGCCTCCCGCCCAACCGTGTACGTCAGCTACCGCCAGCGCCCGCTCGCCGCCCGCCGTTTCACGGTTGTCATGCGCGCCTCCAGCAAGCCCGACACCGTCTTCTCCTCCGCACGCTCTATGCTCCACGACATCGATCCCAACATCCCTCCAAGCTTCCGCACTCTGTCCCAGGTCTACTCTTCCTCGCTTGACGCGCGCCGCTTCAGCCTCACTCTCGTCGCCATCTTCTCCGCCGTTGCCTTCCTTCTCGCACTCGCCGGAATTTACGGAGTCATCTCCTACTCCGTCGCGCAACGCACCCGCGAAATCGGCGTGCGCATGGCTCTCGGCGCCACCACCCGCGAAGTCCTCGCCATGGTCCTCAAACAAGGTGCTCGCACCGGCGCCATCGGCATCTTCTTCGGCCTCCTCGGCGCCTTCGCCGTCACCCGCTGGCTGCAATCCCAACTTTTCGAAATCAGCCCAACAGACCCCGCCACCCTCGTAATCGTCTCTCTCGCATTGCTGCTCGTCTCCCTAGCCGCTTGTGCCATCCCCGGTCGCCGCGCTACCCGCATCGACCCCGTAATCGCCCTGAGGTGCGAGTAAAATGCTCCTCCCCATCTCCGTCATTCCGAGCGAAGCCCGCGCAGCGAGGAGCTCTTCTCCATCGCACGGTTTTTGTGCGATGAACCCCTGTTCGATCCCCGGGTCTGGCCACGCCTTAGTAGCTCCGGGTACCCCACACGCTCGCCCTGAGCGACGAAGGGTGGGTTTCGTGGGTGGGTTCTTGGGTTGCTCTTTGGGTGCCCCACCGTCGTTTTCTGAGGGTGGGTCTTGGGTTTCTCTGCGTGGAACAGGCACGGCTGCCGGTGCTCCTGGTTTCTCTTCTCCGAAACTGAAAACTTACAACTTAGAACTTCGAACCTCTTCGGAGCTCCCATGAACCTTCGTCCACTCCACCGCTTTCTCTCGCTCTTCCGCCGCAACCAACTCGATCGCGAACTGTCCGCCGAAATGCGTTACCACCTCGACCTCTCCATCGAAGAAAAACTCCTCGCCGGTATCCCCATCGACGAAGCCCGCCGCCAAGCGCTCATCCAGTTCGGCGGCACGCAACAAGCCAAAGAAATCCACCTCGATTCCCGCGCCATCCCGTTCATCGAAATCCTCGCGCAGGATCTTCGCTACACCTTCCGCACCCTTCGCAAAGATCGCGCCTTCGCCGCCATTGCCATCCTCATCCTCGCTCTCGGCATCGGCGCCAACATCGTCGTCTTCAGCGTCGTCAATACTCTGCTCCTCCGTCCGCTACCGTTCCCGCATTCCGAGCAACTGGTCTGGTTCGCCGGCAACCACGGCGAAGGCGGGCTTTCTGGCACCACCTATAACGTCGGCTCCTACCAAGAATTCGCGCGCCACGCGCAATCCTTCAAGGAAGTCACCTGCTACCAGGCCTTCTGGGGCAGCACCGAATACAACATGACCGGTCACGGCGATCCTCAGCACGTGCAAGCCGTCATGGTCGCCAACAATTTCTTTCACACTCTCGGGATCAACCCCATGCTCGGCCGCACCTTTCTCCCCGCTGAGCATCAAAAAGGCGCCGCTCCCGTCGCTCTTCTCACCTACCCTTATTGGCAGCAACAATTCGCAGGCGACCCCAACGTCGCCGGCAGAACCGTCAACTTCGATCACCAGGTCGTCACCATCATCGGTGTTCTCCCGCCAACCTTCGATTTTCCCTCCGTCTTTTCTCCCGGCCTCCACGCCGATTTTTTCATCCCCGCCTACATGGAGGAAATTCGCAACTGGGGCAACACCGTCTCGATCGTCGCCCGCCTCAAGCCCGGCGTCTCTCTCTCCGAAGCCCAAGCCGAAGCCAACTATCTCAGCCCACAATTCCGTGCCGCGCACCCCAATCCCGATTGGTTCATGGAATATACGGCTGACCTTTCTTATCTAAAGGACTACGTCACCGGAAAGCTTCGCCGCTCTCTTTTCGTACTCTGGGGAGCCGTCGGTCTCATCCTTCTCATCGTGTGCGTCAATCTCTCGAACCTGCTCATCGCCCGCATGGCCTCCCGCAGCAAGGAATTCGCCATGCGCAGCGCTCTCGGCGCCAGCCGCGGACGTCTCGTCCGTCAACTCCTCACCGAAAGCCTGGTCCTCTCCGGCATCGGTGCAATATTCGGCGTCGCCATCGCCTTCGGCGTAACGTCCTATCTCGCCCACCAAGGCTCCATCGTTCTTCCTCTTCTTCATAGCATTCGCGTCGACGGCGCCGCGCTCGTCTGGACTCTTCTCATCACTCTTCTCGTCGGCGTTCTTTTCGGCATCGCTCCCGGGCTCATGCTCTCCCGCGGTAACGTTCAGACCACTCTCAAGGACGGCGGCCGCGGCCTCAGCGAAGGCCGCCGCCACGATCGCATGCGATCCACGCTCGTCATCGCCGAAGTGGCTCTCGCTTGCGTCCTTCTCGTCGGCTCTGGCCTGCTCCTTCGCAGTTTTCTCCGCGTCCTCGACGTCGATCTCGGCTTCCGCCCCAGCCAGGCTTCCGTCGTCGACATCGTCTACGACTCCGGTCCCAAGGGCGAAAAGATCGGCACTTCGCTGCAACAAATTCTCGCCGCTGTAAAAGCTCTCCCCAGTGTCGAAGCTGCGGGCGTAGCCGACATGCTGCCTCTCGATCGCGAGCGCAGTTGGGGCATCGGTAATCCATCGCGCGACATCGTGAAGGACGAATCCGGCGCCGCCGTTGTTCGCATCATCACTCCAGGCTATCTGGACACCATGGGCATCCACCTCATCGAGGGCCGCGACATTTCCTGGCAAGACATTCTCGAGAACCGCCCCAACGTCATCATCAACGAGACCGCCGCTCGCCTTCATTGGCCCGGCCAGAGTCCCGTCGGTCGCCCCGTCACCGGTTTTGATCGCAATCCCGGCACCGTCATCGGCCTCGTCTCCGATGTCCGCATCCGCAGCCTCGAATCTTCTGCCTCTCCGGAAATGTATCTCCCCGCAAACCGCGATCCCGAGGGCGCCCAACTCGTCGTCCGTTCCAAACTTCCACCGGACGTGCTCACCGCTTCCATCATGCCAGTCCTGCGCCATCTCAATCCCTCACAGCCCAACAACACTTTCCGCCCGATTCAAACTTTGGTCGATCACTCCGTCTCTCCGCGCCGCTTCTTCGTCTATCTTGTCGGCATGTTCGCCGCGCTCGGCTTAGTCCTCGCCGCTCTCGGCATCTATGGCGTCATCTCCTATTCCGTTACCCGCCAAACCCAGGAAATCGGCATCCGCATGGCCCTCGGCGCGACCCCCGGCAACGTGCAGCGCAGCGTCCTGCTTCGCACTCTAAAGCTCGCGGCCATCGGCATCGCTGCGGGAGCCGTCGCCTCCTACGCCGTCTCCCAAATCATCGCTGCGTTGCTTTTCCAAACTGATCCCAATGACCCGCCCACTTTCGTGGTCGCGATCTTCGTTCTAACCGCGGTCGCTCTCCTAGCCGGCTACTTCCCAGCGTTGCGCGCCACCCGCATTGACCCCTGCATCGCCCTGAGGTCTGAATAACCATGCAGCCCACACCCATCGCGGCCACTCTCACGAATCACATCTTCTCTCCGGCTCTTGCAACCAAACCCCGTAGCGTTATGCTCTTAGGGATGCGTGGCGACACGCATCCCGCGTTACGTTCGGAGTAACAGGACCACCATGGACATCCAACGACCATCCAACGCGCGCGCCAAAAAAATTCGTCGTATCCTCTACGCCTCCGTCGCCGCCATTCTCCTCGCAGGCGTCACCTTCGGCGTCTCCCGCCTTCGTCCCGCGGCTCCGAGTGTCGACAAAGCCACCATCTGGCCCGACGAAGTTAAACGCGGGCCCATGATCTGCGACGTCCGCGGCATCGGCACGCTCGTCCCGGAAGACATCCAATGGATTCCCGCGCAAACCGATTCCCACGTGGACCGCATCGTTCTTCATCCCGGTGCCAAAGTCGAACCCAACAGCGTCATCCTCGAGTTAAGCAATCCCGAACTTACCCGTGACGTCCTTGACGCCCAATACGAACTCAAGGCCGCCCAAGCCGACCTTGAGAGCCTCAAAGTCACCATTAACAGCGAGCTCCTCAATCAGAAATCCACCGCCGCCACCGTCCGCAGCGATTACGAGCAAGCAAAAATTCAGCACGAAGTCGACGTCAAACTCCGCTCCCAAGGCGTCGGCGCGGACGTGACCGAACAGCTCTCTAAAGTAAAAATGGAACAGCTCGCCATCCGCATGAAGCTCGAGGAAGATCGCACGAAAAATCTCGAAGATTCCGCCGGCACGCGGCTGATGACTCAGCAAGCCCACGTCGATCAACAACGCGCTCTTTACAATCTCAAGCACAGCCAACTCGACGGTCTCCACGTTCGCGCCGGCATCCACGGCGTTCTTCAAGTCGTTCCTGTCGAAGTCGGCCAGGAAGTCTCCCCCGGCACCAATCTCGCGCGCGTTGCTGATCCGAAACGCCTGAAAGCCGAAATCAAAATCCCGGAAACCCAAGCCAAGGACGTCGTCCCCGGTCAGCCCGCCACCGTCGACACCCGCAACGGCATCGTCAAAGGCCGCGTCTCCCGCGTCGATCCCTCCGTGCAGAACGGCACCGTCACCGTCGACGTGGAAATTCTCGATCCTCTCCCGCTCGGAGCGCGCCCCGACCTCAGCGTTGACGGCACCATCGAATTGGAAAATCTTAAGGACGTCCTATACGTCGGGCGCCCCGTCCACGGCCAGGCCAATTCCACCATCGGCCTCTTCAAACTTGTCGACGACGGCTCCGAAGCCGTTCGCACCAACGTCAAGCTCGGCAAAATGTCCGTCAACTCCGTCGAAGTCCTCGACGGCCTCAAACTCGGCGACAAAGTCATCCTCTCCGACATGTCCCCCATGGATGCGTTCGACCGCATCCGCCTCCGTTAGCCGCCAGGAGCCATAGTGAACATTCCGGTCCCATCCCGCGTATCATTAACAGGCCGGACCCCCGGCCCCATTATGCCCACGCGCCTGTCCAATCTTCGGGTGTCCCACAGCCTTGCCCTGAGTCACGAAGGGCCGGTGTTGCGTTTTCTGGGGGTGGGCTCTTACGACCTTACGTCACCAACCCTCTTTTCTTGCTTTTCCCGTGCCCGCCTACCCAAGCGGCCCGCGCCAACGTCAAACAATTTCTCCCATTCCATCTCGGAGGCCATCCCATGATGACTGAATCGAACGACACTCTCATCACCATGAAAGGCGTCACCAAAGTCTTTTTCACCGACGAACTCGAAACTCACGCCCTGGACGACGTCCATCTCGACATCAAAAAGGGCGAATACCTCGCCATTGCCGGCCCTTCCGGCTGCGGCAAATCCACGCTTCTCGCGATTCTCGGCCTTCTCGATTCACCCACGGAAGGGAACTACACTCTCAACGGCCAGCCCGTCGCCAGCCTTAAGCTCAGTGACCGCTCGCGCATCCGGAATCGCGAAATCGGTTTCATCTTTCAGGCCTTCAACCTCATCGGCGATCTCACCGTCTACGAAAACGTCGAACTCCCGCTCACCTATCGCGGTATGGCCTCCTCCGAACGCAAGGAAAAAGTCCAGAGCGCCCTCGAACGCGTCCAGATGGCCCACCGCGCCAAACACTACCCCGCCCAACTCTCCGGCGGTCAGCAGCAACGCGTAGCCGTAGCGCGCGCATTGGTAGGCGATCCTATGATTCTTCTTGCGGATGAGCCCACCGGAAATCTCGACTCCAAAAACGGCGACTCTGTCATGGATTTGCTTCAGGACATCCACCAAACCGGCGCCACCATCTGCATGGTCACTCACGACCCGCGCTACTCCAACCACGCGGAGCGCACCGTCCACCTCTTCGACGGCAAAATCGTCGACGAAACCCGCTCCGCCCCTGTGCCCGCGTAAGTAGTATGGGCTTCAGCCGTTGCGCTCTTGGGTTTTCGCCGTTACGGCACACCACAAAAATACTTGAGGGTGCCCCATCTTTCGCGCCTTGCGCGAAGGGCGGGCTCGTGCGTCGCAAGGCCGCCAACTTCTTCTCTTCCTCTTCATGCCACGTCGCGTCTTGTCTCGAACTCTTCTACTCCTGCACTGTGGAGCTGTTCCACTCTTAAACTTCTTCTCCTGACTCTTTCACGACAAAATCCCTCTCGCCCGCATCCACTCCACCACCAACTTCCCCCACAAGCCCACCGAGGGATCCCGCAAATCCAAGCCCACCCCGTGTGGTGCCTCCGCAAACACATGCAGCTCCGCCGAAACTCCCGCCTTCCGCAACGCCAGATAAAACACCGCGCTATTCTCGGGCGGCACGGTCGTATCCGTGCTACTCGTCCACAAAAACGTCGGCGGCGTCTGGGCCGTAACCTGCAGCTCGTTCGACAAACTCTTTAACAGCGCCGGATCGGGATTTTTCCCCAACAAATTCTCACGCGACCCCGCGTGCGCATACTCCGCCACAAACGAAATCACGGGATACGCCAAAATCGCAAAATCCGGCCGCGAACTCAGGCGGTCAACAGGATCCGTCGCCGCTGCATTCCCCGCATCAAAATGAGTCTCCGCCGTCGAAGCCAAATGGCCGCCGGCCGAAAATCCCAGCACGCCGATCTTGTCCGGCAGGACTCCAAACTCCTTCGCCCGCGCCCGCACCATGCGGATCGCCCGTTGCGCATCTCCTAATTCCACCGGATGGTGATACTTCGGCCCCAATCGATAGCGCAACACAAACGCGGTAACCCCCATGGCGTTAAACCAATTCGCAACCTGCCGGCCCTCGTGATTCGTAGCCAGCCACCCGTATCCTCCACCGGGAAACACAATCACCGCAGCGGTCGGTTTCTTCTCTTCAAACGCGCGATACAACGTCAGCGTCGGCTGGTCCTCCTCCGCATCCCCCAACGCCCCCGGCGCCGCTCCCTCCCACAACCGCATCACCTTCGTCTCCGCCGTCTGATCTTCGTTCCACGCGCCCGCAGCACGCGCGTCCGATCGCGCCTGCCCTACAGCTGGAATCGCCCAAACCAACATCGCCACCAACCAAATGTTCTTCACGTTTCTTCTCCATCAAGCGGTACTCTAAAACCCCAACCTGTAGCTCAGGCCCTCGAGGCCTGAGGCTTTACTCTTCAATCCCGCATCTTGCCTCCAACCACTCTTACCCTCTGCAAGTCTTTCCCTCTTACACTCGCAACGCTTGCACTCTTACACTTCTGCTCTTCATTCTGCCCACCAACAACACGTCATTCCGAACGTCGCAACCTCAGGACATTCTTCAACTCGTTCACTCCTCCCGGCAAAATCCTCGCCGGCACTCATCCCCGGTGCTATACTCCTTCCAACTCGGCCGGGCGGAGGTCCCATGATCCGGCTCACCGTTCTCACGCTTCTCAGTCTTTCTCTCCTCTTCCCGCGTCCAATCCTCGCCCAAAAATCCGCTACCATCGCCGGCAACGTCTACTACGGCAGCGACTACAACCCCGCCAAAAACGTCACCGTCACCTTATACGACAACGAGCGCACCGCCCTCGAATCGCAAAATACCTCCGACGATGGCCTATTTCGTTTCGGCGGCCTCAAGCGCTCCACCTATCTCATCGGCGTCGACATCGCCGGTTACGAACCTGTCTCGATCGATGTCGACGTCTCCATGGCTTCCGACAAAGGCCTCGCAATCTATCTCAAATCCACTGTGAAAGAGGAGCCCACCTCCAATCTGAAAACCGTTTCCGTCCACGAACTCTCCATGCCCCCGAAAGCTCGCGAGCTCATGGACTCCGGAATGAAAAAGCTATACCACGAAAAGGACGCCCATGCCGCCCTCGGCGATTTTCAGCAAGCCCTCGCTCTGGCCCCCGCCTACTACGAAGCGACCTACCAGCTCGGCATGGCCCAGCTCTCTCTCGACGATCGTCCCCAGGCGGAAAAATCCTTTCGCAACTCCTTCGACCAAAGCAAACACACCTATGGCGAATCCGCGATCGGTCTCGGCGCAGCCCTGCTCGACCTCGGCCACACCTCTGAAGCCGAACAATTCATCCGCCGCGGCCTTCTGCTAAATCCCAATCTCTGGCTCGGCCACTACGAACTAGGCCGCGCTCTGCTCCAGCAGAACCGCCTCTCCGACGCTCTCTCCTCCGCCGAACAAGCGCGCCTCCTCGCTCCTAGCGTCCCCATCGTCTATCGCCTCCTCTCCAACATCCATCTGCAGCAAAAGAATTATCCTGCCCTCCTCGCCGATCTCGACACCTATCTGACCCTCGACCCTTCGAGCCCCGCCGGCCTCCGCGCCAAACAACTCCGCGACCAGTTCCAAAGACAAGCCGACCAACACGCTCCTTCGCCTTCCAACCCGTAGCGAACGCCATCATCGGTTGAATAGGCCTCACCTGTGCTCTTGGGTTTTTGCCGTTACTTCACACGAAAAAAATGCTTGAGGATGTCCCATCCTTCGCGCTTTCTGCTAAGGGTGGGCTCTTACGAGCCTGCCTGCAGCGCGCAGGCGAAGTCCTCGCAGCGACGAGTCCCTTCAACCCGTAGCGTCCATGGCTTCCTTGTAGCGCTCGCTTCTAGCCAGCGAAGGAGCGATCTACCGATTGGCTCTTGCGTTTGTCTTGCTAGTTGGCGGGTCTAGAGACCAGTGCTTTCCCCTAGCGTCTTGTCACCCACCGCTAAACCCTGACACTCTTATACTTGTTCTCTTCCAGCAATGGAACACACACCGCCACACTCACCCAAACTCCACCTTGTCTCGGAAACCTACCGCGACGGAAACATGTACGATTCCAGCAAATCCGCCCGTCCCTTATGATCGGTCGCCAACACCCGTAACAAATCGCTCACCGACAACATCCCGCGATAATTATCCTGTGCGTCCAGAATCAGCAAATGATAAACCCCGTGCTGTTCCATCGCCCGCAGACTCTCATCGAACGTCATCTCCGGATTCACCGTGAACAACTCCCGGCTCATGATCTCGCTTACCTTCATCCACGACGGGCACCTGTTCTCCGCCGCCACCTTGTCCGATATGTCGCTCTGCGATACAACTCCAGCGAGCTTCCCGGCCGAATTCATCACTCCGACCGACCGCACCTGCTTCTCGCGCAGGTACTTCGCCGCCTCCATCACCGTCGTCTCTTCGAATATGGAATAAACTTCCGTGCGGGATCCGATTAGCTCTGAAACTTTCATGGGCGCCTCCAGAACCAACTTTGCCGCCATCCTAGTCCCGCTCCATCGGCCTTTGCAACCAGTTTTATCCTGTACCCACCGTAGCATAGGCTTGCGCCTGTGCTCTCTCCGCGCATCACCGATCTCCCGCTCGCCCTGAGCCGCGAAGGCCTTGCCCTGACGCAGGAAGGGATCGTCTCTTGGGGGTGTGTCTTCGTAGTGGCGGCGTGCCTGCCGCAAGCAGGGTCTTCAGATCCGTGTTTTTTCTTCCTGGCTGCCCCCCACACGCCGTTGTTGCAGGTCTTGAGTTCGCTGTCACGCCGCCCAACCAAAATCCTTGAGGGTGCCTCACTCTGGTCTTCTGAGGGTGGGCTCTTACGGCGTTAACGCACCATCCTCTTCTCTTTTCTTCGACCTAAAAGAACTGTCATTTCGTTGCCGCGAGGAATCTCTCCGACTCGTGGCTTGCGGCCAGTGCCTCCATTATCAATCGAACTAAGACTCCACATGGTTGTCGGATTCCCCGTAACTACGTTACAGGGAATCCCCTATAGACATTTACGTACAAGCAACTGTACTGTTTGTTTCGTACCACGAGGATTAGGGGTGCTCTCTCTGGGCGGATGGGAGTGCCCCTAGTCCTCGGTTTGTTTTTGGGCACCCCACGCTCGGCCCTGCGTCGGTTCACAAAACGGGCCCTTCACAGTAAAATCTCCAATTCCCAATGGGCTCTCATCGCCAACTGCTTGCCTCCGATGGCCACACCCTCGGCGCCTATCTTGCCCGGCCGACCGAACCCTCTCCCTCCGCCGTCGTCGTCGTCCAGGAAATCTTCGGCGTCAATCGCCACATCCGTTCGATCGTCGACGATTACGCCAACAACGGCTTCACCGCGCTCGCTCCCGCACTTTTCGACCGCTCACGCCCCGGCATCGAGCTCAACTACAACTCTGCCGACAGCTCCCGCGGCATGCAGATCGCCACGCACATCGGTCTCGACAAGGCGCTCCTCGACGTCGCCGCCGCTCTGGCTCACGCCGCGCAGATTCCCGGCATCGCAAAAGTTGGCGTTGTTGGTTTTTGCTTTGGAGGTACGCTCGCTTGGCTTGCCGCCACGCGCCTCAATCCCGCCGCTGCCGTCTGCTACTACGGTGGCCAAATCTCAAAATTCACCGCCGAACATCCTCGTTGCCCGGTCATGCTCCATTTCGGCGCCAAGGACAAACACATCCCGGCCTCCGAAATCCAGAAAATCGAGCAGTCCCATCCGGGTCTTCCACTGTTCATCTACGAAAACGCTGGCCACGGCTTCAACTGCGATCAGCGCCCCGACTTCGAATCCCGCGCCGCCTCCGTCGCCCGCCAGCGCACCCTCGCCTTCTTCCACTCGCATCTCTAACGCCTCGGTAGCATCTTCGTAGTGGCGGGTCTTCAGACCCGTGGGTTCCCATACACAAACAGCGTCATTCCGAGCGGAGTCCGCGGAGCAGGAATCCCTCTTCGATCCTCGCGTCTTGAGGCAAATGCCCCCACTCCTAAACTCTTTCACCTCTTCCCCTCACAAATTAAACACGTACAACAACAACTTCGTAATAAACAAATCCACCACTAGCACAATCACCGACGACACCACGAATGCATTAATCGTCGCCCGTCCCACCCCCGCCGTCCCGCCTTCTACTCGAAATCCCTCGAAGCATCCCACCGTCGCGATAATAAATCCAAACACCAGCGGCTTGGTGAACCCGATGCACAAATCCCCGAACACCAACGCATTGATCGCGTGGGTCATAAACGTCTCCGCGCCCAGATGCAACACGAGGTTCGCGACGAGAAATCCTCCGATCAGCCCGCAAACCACTCCCACCGCCACCAGCAACGGCAAAATCAAAACCGTAGCCAGCACCCGCGGCGTCATCAATTTCCGGATCGGATCAATTCCAAACCCTCGCATCGCATCCACCTGATCGCTGACCACCATCGACCCCAGCTCCGACGCCATCGCCGTCGCATTCCTTCCCGCCACCAGCAGCGCCACGAACACCGGCCCCAACTCTCTCGTCAACGCCAGTGACACCGCGTCTCCCGTCAGCACCGTCTCCCCGAATCGCGCGAATTGCGACGCCGCATTCAGCACCACCACGCCGCCCACGCAAAACAGCGCCACCACCACAATCAGCAGCGACCCGACGCCGACCTGGTCCATCTGCTGCACTAGATCGCCAAAATATTTTCTTCCCACAAACATCGTCCGCACCGACTGCACCGATAGCAGCGAATAGTTCTGCAGCCGGCCCGTCCACGTCTTCAAAGCATTCTCGATCACCGCCGGCACCGAAATCGTCTCCGAGTTCATTTCCGAATTCATAGTCACCTTCTCTCCCAATCGATTACCGCCTTTGCGTCAGAGCATAGTACGCCCCCCGCCCCAATGCACACCCATCCTTACTGCAACGGCCTTACCCGTGCCCATACTGCAACCACCTGCCTCTCATTTCCGGGTCGCATTTTCTAGGGCCCGCCTTCTTATGCGGGCCGCGTTTGCATGTGGGTTCTTGGGTTTTCCTTTTCGGTGCCCCACCCCCGTTTTCTGACGGTGGGTCTTGGGTTTCTCTGCCTTCGAGGCCGCAGGCTTTTTCTTTGATCCTCGCGTCTTGCTGGGCGAATCAACTTCCCGCCCCTTTCCCGCTATCAATCTCTCCCTGCCTCAACTGCCAGATCAAATATCCCACCAACGCTAGATTGATCACTAACACCAAAACCTTCGCCGCATTGGGACGCCGAAAAATCTCCCAAACTTCCACCGGCACCAACGAACTCGTAATTACGATCGTCAGCCACTCCGCCCACCTCTTCAACATCCACAGCCCGATCCCCTCCGTCAGAAATAGCGCCGCATAAATCAGACTCCCCACTCCCACATCCTTAATCTTCGTCGGCGTCAACTTCGCCGCCTCCACCAGCAGCCGGCCCACATACCGCCCGCCCGGTTCGAGCCCGACGTGCGGCACCCATGCTTCGAGGATTGCCGCAATATCTGTATGTACCAGCCGCAGCGCCGCCAATCCCACTCCCAGCAACAGCGCTGCCTTCGCCAGCTTGAACACCCCGATCGCCCGCACCATCCTTCTATCGGACCATTTCAATGCTCTCCCCCAATGCGCTGCACAGCCCATTATGCTCGTAGGGGCGCAGCATTGCTGCGCCCCATCTTGGCACGAATCTGAATGTTACGCCGACCTGTAGCTCAGGCCTTTCGGGCCTGAGGCCTTTTCTTCGATCCTCGCGTCTTGCCTCCCAACCTCCGAACTCTTTCACTCTGACGCTCTTCCACTATTTCACTTCTTCTCCTACCTCACATCCGCATTCCGCGCCGCCACCATGGGCGCAATCACCTCGCCTTCGCTGTGCCCGATCAATCCAATCTTCTTCGCATTCACTTCCGGCCGCGTATTCAAAAATGCCACCCCACCTCTGCGTCCGTCGCAAAATCCGACATCGTCGCCGTCCCAAACACTCCCGCCGACTTTCCCACTCCGCGATCATCCACCCGCCCACTTCAATCCCGCGCCTCGTCAGCCAGCACCAGAAACGGCTTGTGCCCCAGGAAACTTTCGTCAGGATCCTGCGGCCCCGATCCCGCAATCAGCAGCGCCGCCGTAAACGGTCCCTGGCGTTCCGGAATTCGCCAGCGTGTCTCCCTGCGCTCTGTTGTTGTACGAAACTTCCTCTTCGCGATAGGGAAGTGGTCGCACCGGATTTTGCGGCCTCTTCAACTCCAGCGCCGCCGCTTCCTTGACTCGCGTCAGCACCAACGGCCGGCTCGCTCCGCGTTGCGTCCACGTTCCTTCAATCGTCGCGTTGTCCGTGCTGATGTTCCCGTCGTACACTCCATCAATCTGCTTCATCTCGATCTTCAGCGAAGTCCCCTCCCGCTTCACCGACGTCACCGGAATCCCCTTCGCCCCCTGATCCAGGCTATCCATCGTCGCCTTCAACCCATCCGCCGTATTGGTAATGTGGAACACCACCCGCAGCTTCATCGCCCCCGCCTCAATCGTCCCCATCCACGCCCCATCGATATCCGACGGCGCCACATGGCTCTGCCCCGTTGTAGCGCCGGGCTTCGAACCGGCATCTTGGGGTTTCTTCGCCGCCGTAGCGCCGTCATCCTTGCCGGCAGCCTGAGTTTTTTTCACCCGCGTAAACGTCAACTCCAGCGCCTGCATCTGCGTCCACGTCCCCTGAATCTCCGTCACATCCTTATTAATCACTCCCTCGTACGTTCCCCCCACCGCCGCCACCGTCATGCTCAGCTTCCCATCCTTTACGGCTATCGCGCTCACCGGAATCCCATTGGCCCCCTGGTCCACGCTATCCAGCGTCGCCCCCAATTCCCCGTCCTGCGACTTTGTCACATGCAGCACCAGGTGCAGCTGCGACCCTCCCGCCGACAGCAATCCCGTCCAATCCCCGACAATCTCCTTCGTGGCGCCCTCGTGTGCCTTCCCCTGCGCTGCGGTACTCGGCCCCCAACAAACTCCAACGAGTCCCACCAACCCGAGCATCGCCACCACTCGCATCATCTTCCTCATCGCATCCTCCTCACCGCGCCCCCAACCGCTGTAGTGCCGCGCCTTTAGGCCGGCATCCGTTGGTTTGCGGGTTGCGCCTCAACCAAAAATTATTGAGGGTGCCCCACCCTCGTTTTCTGAGGGTGGGCTCTTACGGCCAACCGTCACCCCCTTGCTTCTCTTCACGCTGGTACTTTTCTACTCTGAAGCTCTTCTACTCCTGCTTTTCTCCTCGAACTTTCCAAAATCAAAAATCGTCCGTTGACCGCTGCCGCCCTCACAATTCCCCGCCCGCCTCCATCTGCTTGTACATCACCAACGAATACACCACCGGCGCTAACGCCCCCGCCAGCAATACCCCCAACACCGGCCAACCCTCCACACCCGCCGCCGTCATCACCAATCCCGCCAACCCGCCTACCACCATCGTCTTCGCCGCAAACCGGTGCGTTGCATTCCAAACCCGCTCATTCGCCAGGGTCCACGGCGTCCGGACCCCTACAAAGAAATTCCTTCGCACTTTCCCCATCAAATTGCCCAGCAGCGCAAACAGTAAACACACTCCCCCAACGGTCGCGCGCCCGATATTCATCGCGTGCCCCAGACCTGACCACAACACCAGCAACTGCAAATACGCTGCCACGCAAACCAGCATCACCATAATCTGCAGGTACGTCACCTGAAACGAAGCCACCTCGAAATTCTTCGGCGAAAGCCATGGCAGCACCCGCATCAGCAGCATCAACGCCAGCATCAATCCCGGCCCCACCAGAAATAGAACCCATTTCGGGCTCCACCCGTTCGCCACATTGTGCAGATTCCAATGCGTCACAATCGTCTCCGGCAGGCGCGGATAGGCCCACACGTCCGCCATCGCCACCAGCGCCGTCAGCAGCAGCGCCACCAGATAATATTTGCGGTTCTTCATCTCTTTCCTGTTCGTTTCCTCTCACCCAGCAGTTCCATGGCCCATGCCATCAAATCCTGCACCACCGTCGTATTCAGCCCGTACCAGATCTGCTGTCCATCTCTCCGGCTCGTAATCAGGTCCGCACCCTTCAACACCTTAAAGTGGTGCGACATGGCCGGCTTCGTCATATCGAACTTCTCCGCCAGCGCTCCCGCGGTAATCTCCCCGTGCCGCAGCAGCGCCAAAATCTCCCGCCGCGTCGGATCCGCCAGCGCCCGAAATGCGTCATTCCCGCTCAACTGTTGTCCCGCTCTTCTCCACGCCTTTTGCCTTCACCTGCTCGGTGCCCCACCTGCCGGTGCTCTGTGTGGGCTCTTGGGTTTTCGCACCACAACCACATACTTAAGCCCACTTGTAATTAAACAACTACTTAACTATATCTCGAGCGCCTACTCCGTCAATCCGCGCCACGCCTCGTTCTTCGTAGGGTCCAGCAATGCTGGACCCCACGTTTTTCTGTTCCCGGTTCTCTAGCCCATTCTCAGTTTGCAGCGACACCCGGTTCTCTAGCCCCTGCCTTAGATCCCCTCTTCTGCTAAAATACCTCCCCGTCAGGGGCACACGCGAAACCGTTCCCCAATTCTTCTGTCAAACACAAAAACTTGCGCCTCAAACCTATCGCGCACCGGGAGCTCATCGTGAATCACTCGTCTTGGACCATCCGCGCCATTCTGCTCGCGCTCTTCGCCATCCTCTTCCAAGTCGTTCCCGCGCCAGCCCAAACCGAAGCTCCCAAGCCCAAGCCCACCGTCGCCACCGCCACCAAAAACGCCATCCCGATCCCCGACATCCCCTACACCAAATTCGTTCTTCCCAACGGACTCACCGTTCTCGTCCATGAAGACCACAAAGCCCCCATCGTCGCCGTCAACACCTGGTATCACGTCGGCTCCAAAAACGAAAAGCCCGGCAGGACGGGATTCGCACACCTCTTCGAGCATCTCATGTTCTCCGGCAGCGAAAATTTCAATTTCACTTACATCAACGCCATGGAACGCATCGGCGCCACCGACCTCAACGGCACCACCAACAACGACCGCACCAATTTCTTTGAAAACGTTCCTACCTCCATGCTCGACTACGTCCTGTTCGCCGAAAGCGATCGCATGGGTCATCTTCTGCCGGTCCTCGATCAGAAAAAACTCGATCTGCAGCGCGGCGTAGTCCAGAACGAAAAGCGCCAAGGCGAAAATCAGCCCTACGGCGTCACCGAGCAGCTCATCACCGAAAACACTTACCCCTCCGGCCATCCCTACTCCTGGACGGTCATCGGCTCCATGACCGATCTCGACGCTGCCTCGCTCGCCGACGTTCAGGAATGGTTCAAGACCTACTACGGCCCCAACAACGTTACCCTGGTCATCGCCGGTGACATCAGCCCCGAAGTCGCTCGCCAGAAAGTCGAAAAATATTACGGCGCGATTCCCGCCGGTCCGCCCATCGCCAAGCAGGAGGAATGGACCGCCAAACGTACCGGCACGCATCGCGGTTTTGTCCAGGATCGCGTCCCGCAAGCTCGTCTCTATCGCCTCTGGAACGTCCCGCGCACCGGCTCGGAGGATGAAGCGCTGCTCGATCTCACCGCGCGCGTTCTCGGTCAGGGAAAAACTTCGCGCCTCTACAAGCGCCTCGTCTACAAAGACCAAATCGCCACCAGCGCCACCGCCACCGATTCCAACAACGAAATCGCCGGCCAGTTCGATATGACCCTCACCGCAAAACCCGGTGTCGATCTCAGCGCCGTTGAAAAAGCGGCCGATGAAGAGCTTCAAAAATTCCTGAAAGACGGCCCCACCGAATCGGAACTTCAGCTCGCAAAAACACAAACCTTCGGCCAGTACGCCCGCATCATGGAACGCATCGGCGGCTTCGGCGGCAAGAGCGACATCCTCGCCAGTTGCCAGACCTACGAAGGCGACCCCACCTGCTACAAGACCTATCTAAAGAGCATCCAGGCTGCCACTCCCGCCTCCGTCAAGAGAGCCGCCGTCGAGTGGCTCTCCGACGGCGACTACGTCCTCGAAGTTCAACCCTACCCCACCGACCTGAAAGCCGGCGCGCCCATCGATCGCTCCAAGCTGCCGGCTCTCGGCTCCGCCGAATCTCTCAAACTTCCTCCTATGCAAAAGGCCACTCTCTCCAATGGCCTCAAAGTCGTTGTCGCCGAGCGCCACTCCGCGCCGGTCGTCAATTTTTCCTTGTTAATTAACAGCGGCTACTCGTCCGACGCCAACGCGTCTCCCGGCACGTGCAGCTTCGCCCAACGCATGCTCGAAGAGGGTACTCCGAACCGTGATTCCCTCAAAATAGGTGAAGAACTCGAATCCCTCAGCGCCAACTTCAATGCCAGCGCCAACCTCGATTATTCCAACGTCAGTCTCAACGCCCTCAAAGCGAATCTCGATAAGTCGCTCGATATTTACGCCGACCTTATCCTCCACCCGGCCTACCCGCAAAAAGAATTCGACCGTCTGCAAAAAGAGCGTCTCGCCGCCATCGCCCGCGAAAAAGTCACGCCATTTCCGATGGCCCTCCGCGTTCTCCCTACAATCCTCTACGGCAAAGGCCATCCGTACGACGAATCCTTCGTCGGCACCGGCTCCACCGAAGCCATCACCAAAATGACCCGCGAAGATCTCGCCAAATTCCACGACACCTGGTACAAGCCCAACAATGCCACGCTTCTCATCGTCGGTGACACCACTCTTGCCGAGATCACTCCCAAGCTCGAAAAACTTTTCGCCGCCTGGAAACCCGGTGACGTTCCGACCATCCACGTTCCCCAAGTTCCCGAACCTCAAAAAGACGTCGTCTATCTCATGGACCGCCCCGGCTCCGGCCAGAGCGTCATCCTTGCCGCGCAACTCGCGCCGCCCTACAACAACCCGGATCAGATCCCGCTCGATCTCGTCAACGATATCTTCGGCGGCAACTTCAGCTCCCGCATCAACATGAATCTCCGCGAGGACAAGCACTGGTCCTACGGCGTCGGTTCGCGTCTTATCCCCGCGCGCAACGAACGCCCCTTCGTCAGCTTCTCTCCCGTGCAAACCGACAAGACAAAAGAATCGATGGCCGAACTCGTCCGGGAATACAAGGACATCGTCACCGACAAACCCATCACCGAAGCGGAACTAAAAGACGAACAGGCCAACGCCACTCTCGCCCTGCCGGGCAGCTTCGAAACCGTGCAGCAACTCTCCGGCGCCTTCGGCACCATCCTGCAATACAACTTGTCCGAAAATTACTACAACACCTTTACCGAAAACGTCCTGGCCGTCACTCCGGCCGTCGCCAACGAAACCGCCAAGAAATACATTCTTCCCGGTCATTTAGTCTGGCTGGTAGTAGGCGACATGAGCAAAGTCGAAGCCGGCATTCGCGAACTCAACATCGGCGAAGTCCACAAAATCGACTCCGACGGCAACCCCATCAAATAACCGACACACGCGCGTAATCCACGCGCGTGCCCATCATCCCGAGCGCGGTCGGCGGAGCAGCATATCCGTCATTCCGAGCGGAGTCGGCCGAGCGAGGAATCCCTCTTCGATCTTTGCGTCATGACGTGTGGTGTGGTTTTTTCTGCCTTGCAGGCACCGTCGATGCAAGCGGCGCGTCTTTCACTCTTCCACTCTGAAACTGTTCTACTCTTTCACTGCTTCGTTTCTCCCATGCTATTTTCAACTTCGACTCTCAATTTCCCGCTCTATTCTTCACCGGCCGGTTATCCAACAACGTATAATCCTTCGGAATCGTAAAATATTCCGGATCCGGTTCGCCCCGCGAAACAATCTCAATCTTCCTCGCAAACGTCCCGCTCCTCGGATCGCTCTTCGTAATCGCCACATCCAAATCCAGCTCCGGCGAATGCCACACTTCTCTCGTAATCACCAGCGGCTTCGAATTGTTATAAGCGCCCGCCGCCACGGACGTCGTTTCCCGCCTTCCCTCGACGGTCAACGCGTCGATCACGCTCGTTCCCAGATTCGCCGTCTCCCGCGTGGTCGCGCGTCCCACGTCCTCCACCCGCTCCGAATCCGCATAGGTGATTCGCCGGAACGCATTAATCCGGCACGTCTTCGTCGACACGTAGCAAACCGTCCGCGTCTCCTCCTTCGGATCAATAATGATGAAGTTCCACCGCGGCTGAATCTCGCCCGATTCGGACATCCTCCGCCGGCTCTCGAAGTACAGCTTTCCCGACGACTCCCGCGCCAGCATGCTCATAAACGCGAACTGTGACCGGGATCCATCCGGGCTGCTCCACATCACCGTCGATTTTCCGGTGAACGGCTCTCCCGGCTTCGGTGGAACGTACAGGTTGTCGGCGCCCGGTTCCGCCGCTACATCGGGGTTTTGCCCGGCAGGGCGAGTATTGGCAAACGGTTCTTGCGAGGGAAGGGAACTGGCGGCAGGAAAAACGAACACCACACCCAAAACCATCCACGAAACGCATCCGCGTACCATGGCGAACCTCCAGGAGCCTCGTCCGTCACAACCTACGCCCTGGCAATATTTTCCGTCAAGTCAATTTCTCTTTCGCAAACCGCCACCCTACCATAGTCTGCAGCTTGCTTGCCGTGCGATTGCGAGGACCCCGCTTTTGCGCCTTCCACCACCGAAAACCGTACCCGTCATCCGAGCGGAGTCCGCGCAGAGCGAAATCCCTTTTCGATCGGTCGCGTCTTGAAAGTGCCCGGCTGTCCCACGCGCTTGCCTTGCGCGACGACGGGTCAGTTCTCGGTGTAGGCCTCTCCTTACTCTGACACTCTTCCACTCTGAAACTCTTTCCCTGCTTCTCTCCTCCGAGTGCGGTCCGCATGAAACGTCTCCCTCACTTCATCCCCTCCTGCAAATTCATCAAATTCTGCGGCAACACGCGGATAACCCCTCCCCGTGGACTATCAATGTCCGCGATCAACAAAAGCGAAATCGACACCACCAGCGGCATCACCAGTACCCGCATCCAATGCTGTTCTGCCGGCCGCAAATAGTACCCGATCATGAAATTGCTGCACACTGCGATCGCCCACATCAGCCCCCAGGCCGCCAGCGGAATCCGGTTCCACCACGCCGCTTGTGTGTACCCCTGCGTATTCAACACGTCGTTCATCCCCGCCAGTGCCAGGGCCTCGACCGCGCTGTGGTCTTCCCCCGGCGACGGCTTCACAGCGTTCCAAAGCTCTCCCTGCAATTGCGCCGTCCGCGTATTGATCTCCCGCAGCTCCTCTCTTCCCCGCGCTTGATAAAATCTCACGCGCAGCACCAGATAGTTCTTCAACAAGGCCCTCGCTTTCTCGGCGTTCGCCGCCGGTAACAACTCCGCCCGCAAATACTCCGTCCCGATCGCATTTGCTTCTTCCTCCTCATAATTCTTTCTCTGGTCGTACCGGCTGATGGCCATCGAAAAGCTGAATCCGATAATCAATCCTAGTAACGTCAGCGTCCCCGTCAGAATCACCCCAAAATCCTCGCGGTCTTCCACCTCCATGTCCGGGCGTTTCTTGCGCGCGGCAACTCCAGCCCGCGACGCGATCCACAGCGCGAGCACCGTCACCACAAACACCACAACCGGATGGTTCATCGCCTCTCTCATTCTTTCTTCCCCCGCAGAGTTGCAGCGCCGTGCCTTCCGCCTGCCCCGACACAGGAAGGGGTCGGCATCTTGTGTCCCCCGTCTGCCCCGCCACTCTATCCCAACTCCCGCGCCAACACACCCGTGATTCCGAACGTGGTTTGCGGTGTGAGGAGTCCCTCTTCGATTCTTGCGGCTTGTCTCCCAACCGAAATCCCAGCCGGTAACTCGGGGCTCTCCAGGCCTGAGGCTTTTCTCTTCGCTCCCTGCGTCTTGCCTCCACTCCCTCACTCTGAAACTCTGGCAATCTTCCACTTCTTCTCTGCGAACCTCCGCGTCCTCAGCGTCTCTGCGTTATCTTGTCTTCTCCAAATCCCATTTTCGACTTTTCCTCTGTGCTAAACTCGCGCTCCTCATGACCGAATGGAACGCCGCCGCTTACGTCAGACGCTCCGGCCTGCAAGAAGCCATGGCCGCCGAAGTCCTCGCCCTCCTCGACCTCCGCGGCAACGAACGTGTCCTCGACATCGGCTGCGGCGACGGCCGGGTCACCGCCGAAATCGCCTCCCGCCTACCCAGCGGCTCCGTCGTCGGCGTCGACGCCTCCAATGATATGATCGACTTCGCAACCGCTCACGCCGCCCGACCCAATCTTCACTTCCAAGTCGCCAACGCCGCCAATCTCCGTTTCCACAACGAATTCGATCTCATCGTCTCCTTCAATGCCCTCCACTGGCTTCCCGACCCCGACCCGCCTTTCCGCTGCATCCACGCCGCCATGAAACCGACCGCCCACGCACAACTCCGGCTCGTCCCCGACGGCGAACGCAAAAGCCTTGAAACGGTCTTAGAAGAAACCCGCAAATCACCCAGATGGGCAAACTACTTCCAACAGTTCACGAATCCCTATCTTCACCTCACGCCCGAGCAATACGCCGCTGCCGCCGAACGCAACAATCTCCGCGTCGACGCTCTCCACGCCGCCGCAAAATCCTGGGATTTTCACACCAGAGAAAACTTTTTCGCCGCCGGCAACGTCACCTTCGTCGAGTGGACTCGCCGGCTGCCCGATTCCGAAAGGCCCGCGTTCATCAACGATGTCCTCGATCGCTACCAAGTCGTTGCCGCCGACACTCCCGCCGAAGCCCACACCTTCAAGTTCTACCAGCTCGACATCGCCCTCTCCCCGCTGTGAGCGTATGTCCGCGTGTTCACCAACACACTAACCCGTCGTTCCGAGCGAAGTTTGCGGAGCGAGGAATCCCTCTGCTTTATCGCGCGATCGAAGAAGGCTTCCTCACTTCGCTCGGAATGACGTGCGTTACGATGACCGCATGGCGAGGGAGGGCAGTTTCTACACCTACATCATGGCGAGTGATTCCGGTGTCCTCTATGTAGGCGTTTACCAACAATCTGGTTGTCCGCGGGTCCGACCATAAGGGGCGCTGGATTCCCCGTACAACGTTCCGAAACTCATGGTCCTGCTCCAATTTCGCCCGTAGACACCGCGCGTCAAACACAATCGCCTTGGTCCCCGGCTCCCACCGTCTGCGCCGGCGACCTCGGCTGATGCGGCATCGTCAGCTCAATCGACACCGATCCTTCCTGGATAGAACAAAACGCGTTCGCCGCTCCCTTCCACGAAAATCGTCGATGGTCCTACTTCGGCTCGCACTCGCACTTCTTCCCGAACCCATGGTCCGGCCACCGCAAAAACCCGCGGTACACGCCATTCGCCGTCGTGTAGTAACCGACCACTTGTCCACTGGAATTGATCGTCGTCGGCCGTGTCCCTAAAAAGCTCGTCGCCGCGCCTTCGACATCGAATTTCTTGATCGTCCCGTCGCACAGACGCACGAACCCGTGTGTACCTAATTTGTCGTCATAGTACGCTCCCGTAATCTCATTCCCGCTATTCAACGTAAACGCCGCCGTTCCCGCTCCCGACTTATCGCTGGCCCCCGGCACACTAAACGTCGTCAGCGCCCCATCGCGGCCCCGAAAATATCCGTACGCCACATTCTTATCGTTCACGTAATATCCCGTGGTTGCCCCGTGCCTATTGATGCCGCCGACAAGCGTCCCTAGGAACAGCCCGCCGGACGCTGCCCCCGGCACATCGATCGGGATGAAATTTCCATCCCGTTCGCGCAAATAACCATACACGGCCCCCTTGCTGTCGTAATACCAGCCCACTACGCTGCCGTCGTCGTTCATCGCCTCTTCCAGAGCCACCACGGTGCCCTGCGGCACAGTCACGTTCACCAGTTGGCTTGCATTTGGATCGTCGAACGACTGAATCGTTCCATCCGGCTCCCGGACAAACCCATGATTGATGTTGTTCGAATCGGAGTAGTATCCCGAAATCCAACCGTAAGAATTGATGTTTGCTGGAAACGTGCCGGCCGACCCGTTCGGATCAAACGTCGCGAAGGTCCCGTCGGCGTACCGTACAAATCCGTGGAACGAGTTGTCCGACTTCTGCAGGTAACCCGTTACGTCCCCCCTGTGGTTGATACTCTCGGGGAAAGTGCCATTCGTGGAGTCCGCCTTCAATCCCGCTCCTGTTGCGTTAAACGTCTCAAAGCTCCCATCGCACTTCCTCACAAATCCGTGGAATACAAAGTTGTCGTCCTCGTAATATCCGGTGATCTCTCCTGCGTCGTTGTTGTCTTGCGGAACGGTTCCCAGCCCTGCGCTTACTCCCGCGCCCGGGATTTCTCCCACCTGCGGAACGTCAAACGTAACGATCCTCGGTTCGCTCTGGGCCCCTACGCTCAGCGACAGCATCAGCCCAACCAACAGTTGAATCGCCACAACCCCGTACTTGACCGTTTTCATGTGTTCCTCCACGGTCTTTTGCGCGCATCCCCGGCCAGCGTCCGGGGGCACGCACAAGGTGAGTGCGCCCGCGGGGATCGTCGCCTCGCAACCTAACCTCCCGTTCTGCGAGTGACAATGAGGGTTCGTCTGAGATTTCTATGAGCGTTCAGGCTGTTGTGGCCAGGACGTTTAGTCGCTCTTTCTCTTCCTACGGATTTCACTTCACTGTCTGTTAACGGTGGTACAATGCCCGCATCCCCCCGGGGGAGTGTGTATGGCCTCTCGCCCTCAACCGGCCGCCGTCCTCCACTTCGGCCCGTTCCAGGTGGACGTCTCTCGTGCCGAGTTACGCAAAGCCGGCATCCCCCTCAAGCTCCACCCTCAGCCCTTCCGCGTTCTGCTCCTGCTGATCGAACGCGCCGGTGAACCTGTCAGCCGCGACGAGATCCAGCGCTCGCTTTGGGGTCACAACCACTTCGTCGATTTCGACGGCGGCATCAACTTCTGCGTCCGCCAGATCCGCGCCGCCCTCGCCGACGACGCCGAAAGTCCCACCTACATCGAAACCCTCCCTCGCAAGGGCTACCGTTTCATCTACCCACTTTCCGCCTCCTATGCGCGCGAGCACGATGTCATTCGGATTTCCCGGCCCGATCCCATACCATCACCATCCCTCACGACGCCGCAAATAACCGTCGACAGTTCGTCCTCTCTCGCCGCTCCTGTCTTGTTGCCTCCTGTTTCTCCAGCGCCGGCGCTCCCCGCCAAATCAAATAAACGGAGAATCGCGATCGCTGTCGTCTGCGCAGTCGCTCTTTTCGCCGCTGCGGCCTTCTTTTATCTCCAGCGCGGGCCCAAACTGACGGAGAAGGACACCGTGGTCCTCGCGGACTTCAACAACACGACCGGTGATCCGGTCTTCGACGAAACTCTCAAGCAAGGTTTAGCCGCAGGGCTCGCCCAGTCGCCTTATCTCAATCTTCTTTCCGATCCAAAAATTCGCCAGACGCTGGCCTTTATGGGCCGGCCCGCCAACTCCCGCCTCACCCCGGACATCGCCCGCGAGCTCTGCCTCCGTAGCGGCAGCAAACTTTACCTTAGTGGTTCGATTCAAACCCTCGGCAACCAATACGTCTTGGGCCTGCGGGCGATCAGTTGCCAAAACGGCGACCTGCTCGCGCAGCAACAAGTCACCGCCAATCGCAAGGAAGAAGTCTTGAAGGCTCTCGATTCCGCTGCTACCAGCCTGCGCAAGGAAGTCGGCGAGTCCCGCGCCAGCATTGAAAAATTCGACAAGCCCATTCCGCAGGTCACCACCACTTCTCTCGACGCCCTCCGTGCCTACAGCCTGGGCCGCGAATCCCTCCTCCACAACACCGACCTTTCCGCTGCCATTCCCTTATTCAAAGAAGCGGTTCGCTTGGATTCCAATTTCGCCCTCGCCTACGCCGCTCTCGCCAACACCTACGTCAAGATCGGCGAAACCGACTTGGCCCTCGAGAACACGCAGAAATCCTACGAACTTCGCGACCGCGTAAGCCAACGGGAGCGCTACTACATCGAGGCGGAATATGAATTCACTGCCGGCGACCTCAACAAATCCTTGCAAATCTACCAGCTTTTGTCCGCCACCTATCCCGCGGATCCTGCTCCGCTCGACAATATGGGCGCGATCTACCGCGTCCTCGGCCAGCCGGAAAAACGTCTGGAGACAAACCTCGCTGTTCTTCGCCTGAATCCGCAAAGCGCCGGCGCCGCCAACGGTGTCGTCAACTCCTATTTAACGATGAATCGCCTGGAAGACGCGCGAGCCTATGCAAGAAACGCCCTGCGAAACAATCTCGATTCCTTCGCTCTGCGCCAGACCCTCTACCAGGTCGCGTTTTTGCAGAACGATCAGCAGGGAATGGACGAACAAATCGCCTGGTCCGTCGGCAAACAGGGAATTGAAACCCAATTCCTCAGCGACTCCGCCGATACCGAAGCCTATTTTGGCCGTGACCACAAAGCGAAAGTACTATGGCAACGCGCCGTAGATTCCGCGCTCGCGGCCGATCAGCAGGGAAGTGCCCTGACCGCCCGAATGTCCATGGCTATTGCGGATGCACAAGCCGGAAATCTGGCCGAGGCTCGTCGCGAGCTCTCCTCCTTATCCTCCCTCCCTCTCGGCTACAACGCACAACTCAATCTTGGTAGGGCCTGGGCCCTCGCGGGAGATCCGGCGCGTGCAGAGAATCTGGCCCGCCAATCGGCGCAACAGTACGGCGAACAATTCGCCATCAACGAGATTGATGTTTCCGTGCTTCGCGCCACCATCGCCCTCGCTCGTCGCGACCCGCAAAAATCCATCGAACTTCTTCGCTCTTCTTTGCCGTACGAACTCGGCTCTTCCTATGGCCTGTACACCGCCTATCTCCGTGGCCAAGCTTTTTTGCAACTCGACAAGGGTGAAGAAGCGGCCGCCGAATTCCAGAAAATCCTCGATCACCCCGGTGTCGTGGGAAACGACACCATCGGCGTCCTCGCCCACCTCCAACTAGCCCGTGCTTGTTCCCTGCAGCACGACACCAGCAACGCCCGCGCCGCCTACCAGTCCTTCCTAACCCTCTGGCAAAACGCCGACCCCGACCTCCCCATCCTCGTCCACGCCAAATCCGAATCAGCCGCGCTCCCGTAGCATAGGCTTCAGCCAGTGCAGTCTTGGGTTTTCCCGGGAACGGCCCCACCGCACAATTCTGTGTCTCGCGTTGCGGGTGCCCCACCCTCGTTTTCCTAGGGTGGGACTTGGGTTTACTGCTAAATCTCCCTTCCCCATAAAAAAAGAGCGCCCGGTTCCGCAGAACCGGGCGCCCTCATTCAACATTTTTTATTTTCTTCGTCTCTACAAATCACTCCGCGGGCTTTTTCGCCTTGGCCGCTTCCAGCTTGCTCTTCAACTCGGTCTGCTGATCCGGCGTCAACACCTCATTCAGCTTGGCCATCGTTCCTTCGTGCAGCTCTTTCATCTTCGCCTTTTTCTGATCGTCCGTCAGCGAGCTGTCGCTGAACACCGCCTGCCTCTTGCTCTTCGCATCCGCGAAAATATCTTTCACCTTTGGCTTCTGGTCGTCGGTGAGGTTCAAACTCTCTACCGCGGCCTGCAGCCGGTCGCCGTGCATCCCTCCTCTTTCATTCCCCGTGGCCTGGGACGCAGGTGCAGCCGCCTGCTGCGCCTGAGTCACAGTCACGGACATGGCCGCAACCATTCCCAAGCACATGATTCCTCCCAACAGCTTTTCGAGTTTCATTTGAAGATCTCCTCAGTGTGAATTCTGGGCTGAGTGGACGGGTGGGCTCACCTACTCCATACCATATAGATTTGCCCCCGGCGAGCCAAAAAGTTCCCGCCACGCTGCTCTTTGTAGCGCCGGCCTTTCCTGCCGCAGGCGGCCTTCCGCTTGCTCCGAAGCAAGAAGGGAGGGCCGTCTTTGTGGGTGCCCTGTCTACACCACACCCAAAACAACAAAACCGTCATTCCGAGCGAAGTCCACGAAGCGCGGATCCCTCTGCGATCACTGCGTCTCGAGCGTCTTCTCTTCCACTCTTTCACTGCTTCTCTCTGTGTCCTCCGCGGGTGTATAGTCGCCCCACCAGGCCCTTGCCCAGGTACGTTCCATCCATCGTCAGGAGGTCCACATGCCTTTCTATCTTCACCAGGTCAGCTACACCACCGAAGCTCTCGCGCGTCTGATTGCCAATCCGCAAGACCGCTTCGAAGCCGTCCGCAGCCCCATCGAAAAGCTCGGCGGCAAAATCAAGGATTCGTACTTCTCCTTCGGCCCGCACGACGCCGTGCTCATCACCGAAATGCCGGACAACGTCTCTGCCGCCGCGATCGCTCTCGCCTTCGCCGCCGGCGGCGCGCTGCGTGCCTGCCAGACCACCGCGCTCATGTCCAACGCCGAGGCCCTCGACGCTATGCGCAAAGCCGCCACCTGCGGCTACAAACCTATTTCAGCCAGCGCCGCAGCGCGCTAACCGTCATCTCTAGTCACTCGAAAATCTCCCACTGTCGCAGGGCACGAGAGCCGAGCGGCAGTGTGCCTCGCGCTCATCACAGCGCATCGTGATTCCGACCGTGCCTACGACAGGCCGGCGGAGTCCTCGCAGCGAGGAATCGCGCTTCCTTGGATCGCTCTCGGTTCGGTTTGTAGCGCCCGCCTTCTGAAGCGGGCCGCCTTTGAGCTCTTGAGAACGCCCTTTCTCTTCCTCTCTCCTCCGCGAACCTCGGCGCCCTCGGCGTCTCTGCGTTATCTTTTTCTTCTTCCTTCTTTAATCTCCAATTTCCATCTCCCGCCCTTCATTTCCCCACCTGCTTCTCCAACTTCTTCACCAATCGTGCCCCCGCGCTATTCGTCCCCGTCAACACTCCTCCCCAAACATGCGAATCGCTCCAAGCCAACGACCCATCCTTCGGATCGATCACCGACAAATACACATCCCGCACCGGCGCTTGTACGTTGTAATTCGGCACACGGTCCTCCTCGAAATTCCCTTTGTCATTCATCGTCCCGGTCTGCCCGCTGGCCAGCACAATGTATCCGCCTTTATACGGATCGGCCGTCAGTAAGAAAATCAAATCCGCCTTTTTCTTGTCCGTCACCAACGTGAACCTGCCCCACTTCACAAGCTGCTTCACAGCTTCCGCACCCACGGCATCCACCGCCGTCCGGTTGTCGAAATACACCGTCTTCGCCGCCTTCATCTTCGACGACTGTGCCATCTGCTTCTGAGCCTGTACCGGGATCGCGGCCGCCAGAACCGCCGCCACGCACACAACGCCAACGTGAACGAATCTTCTCACGCGCGCCCTCCGTGAGACCTCTCTTCGTTCTATCTTTCTGCCCTTTGTGAAACTTTCCTCCGCCGGTAGCACAGGCTTCAACATGTGCGCTCTTGGGGTTCGTGCAAGCATCCATTCCTGCCTCGAGAGGGCTTATACTCTCGGGTTACTCTTCGTCAATCTCCACTCTAATCCATCGTCCCGAAGTCTGGCGCTCGCTCTTTGCCTGGCTGATCTTTAGCAACCGCCTCACTCTCGCCGACTACGGCCAAAACTGCGGCGCCTACCCGCGCACGCTGATTGTCTCTGCAGTTTTGGTCGCATGGATCGCCGTGTTTGTTCTGATCAACAAGCTATAAAGGAAGAAGCCCAACCCTGAAAAAATTGCCGAAGCCGTGGAAGGAGCTGGCAAAGTTTTCCCGGTGAAAGAAAGTGAACGCATCCTTTGGGTTGCCGTGTCTCTCACCGCAGGCTTCTGCGAAGGATTTTTCTACCCCGACTGGTTACTCAACTTGACCAGCTCTGCCCTCAAATCCGTCTGCCTCGGCCTGCTGGTTTCGTCCGTCGTTCTCACGCGCACACTCTCAGTCACTCCGCACTCCGCCAAGTTGTTCCGTGAATCAGCCGACTGCGGCCTTCGCGTATCCCTTCACTGCGCGCTCAATGCCCGCCGCACCCACCGCCAGGTCTTCCGCATTCATCGCCGGCCGCACCGTCAAGCGTGCATTGAACGCCAGAAACCACGGCTCCGCAATCGCCGTCAACTGCGACGACTCTTTCATATCAAAGAAAATGTACCCCGTCCGCTCGCCGTTATCCTCCGCAAAGTACGCCGCTTCCGGCTTCAACTCATCCAGAATCGCCTTGATCGTCGTTCCCAACGTACCATTCTTCGCCGCCGCATTCCCGGCTTCGACCGGAATGGACGCCTTCAACATCATTCTCATCGTGACTGCCCTCCTAAGGCGTCCGCATTATACGCTCCGCCGGAGCCTCAGCACGTAATAATCCGTCGCCCGGGGCCCGCGGTAGCAGTGTAGGCTTCCGCTTGTCCGGAGCCAAATGCGAAGGGCCTGTGCATCACGCTGCGGGTGAGCCGTACGCTTGCCCTGAACGACGAAGGGTCTATCTTACGTGGGGGGTCTTGGGTTTCTCCGCAGTCTTCTCCGCGAACCTTCGCGTCCTCTGCGTCTCTACGTTAAACTTCTCTCTCCTCGCTGATTCCTTCTCCATCGCCGCAAGCAATTTCCGGCTTCTCGCCTTCATCGCGGGCGTTCCCTTGCGAGTCGTCTCGCGCAGAAGTTCAATTACGCCAGCGCGAATACCTGCGTCGCTTCGGGCTAGATCCGCCAGCCCTTGCAGCGCGAACGTCCTGACAATCGAACTGCGATCCAGCAAATAACTCTGTAAACTCGCCACCGCGCTTTGTCTTTCGGTCGCATTCAACGCCAGCCGCGGAACCATCACCGCCAGATGCCAGCGCACTTCCTGCTGCCGCTCCTCCGCCAACAAACCCAGCAGTTCTTTCTTGTGCGTCAAAAGCAGCTCGGAATTTTCTCGTGTCACCTTTTCAGCCGCATCCGCGGCGCGCATTCGTACCACCGGATCCGTGTACCACAAGCACGCGATTAATTGGGGGAACAGCCGCGGGTTCCCGCGTACCCTCTCCGCAACGCGCTCGGCGCAGCCGATGGACCGCCGGTCGCCTCCCTCCAACAAACCGATGATAGAATTGCGTCGCATTCCGCGGCATCATACATCGACAGCTTTCCGTTCTCCTCCCTTTCTGACCTCCGTGTCCTCGGCGTTCCTCGCTCCGTGACCTCGGTGTTAAACGCCCTTCTTTTCGCCTTCCGACACGAAAACTCAAAACTTATAACTTAAAACCGCCTCCCGCCCCGTGCTAACGTATCGCGTACCTCAAATCTCTTCCCGGAGCACTCGTGCCCAACATCCCTCTTCGCGCCGGCGGTCCCAACGCACGCATCGCGGTGATCCCCGGCGATGGCGTCGGCAAGGAAGTCACCCCCGTGGCCGTCAAAGTCATCCAGGCCGGCACGGCCAAGCGCCATCGCCCCATCGAGTTCGTCGAATTCGACTGGGGCGCTGACAAATACCTCCGCGAAAAGATTTCACTCCCCGAGGGCGCCGTGGATATGCTCCGCAACGAATTCGACACCATCCTCTTCGGCGCGCTCGGTGATCCCCGCGTCCCCTCCAACCAACATGCTGCGGACATCCTCCTCGGCCTGCGCTTCAAGCTCGATCTCTACGTTAACGCCCGCCCCACCGAACTCTTCCACGAGCGTTTTACGCCTCTGAAAGACCGAGTCTGCAACGACATTCGCATGATGGTTTTCCGCGAAAACACCGAAGGGGTCTACACCGGCGCCGGCGGCTTCTTCAAGAAGGGTACTCCCGACGAAATCGCCACCCAGGAAGACATCAACACCCGCAAAGGAGTCGAGCGCATCCTCCGCTACGCCTTCGACTACGCCCGTGCTGGCGAAATGGCCGGCTCCTGTAGCGCTGGCGTTCATGCCAGCGCCCCGCCGCAGGCTCCGTCTCCCCACCACAAACCCCTCCGCCTCTGCATGTCCGACAAATCCAACGCCATGACCTTCGCCGGCGACCTCTGGCAACGCACCTTCAAATCCTTGCAACCTGAATACCCCGACGTCGACTCCCGCCACCTTTATATAGACACTCTCGCCATGGAGCTCGTTCGCGACCCTCGCCAGTTCGACGTCATCGTCACCAACAACCTCTTCGGCGATATCATCAGCGACCTCGCCTCCCAACTCGGCGGCGGACTCGGTCTCGCCCCCTCGGGCAACATCCACCCCGGGCGAACCTCCCTTTTCGAGCCGGTCCACGGCTCCGCCCCCAACATCGCCGGAAAGGGCACCGCCAACCCCTTTGGCTCCGTCCTCGCTTCCGGCATGATGCTTGATTTTCTCGGTTGGCACGACGAAGCCAAATTGTTAAAGCAAAGCGTGAAGTCCGCCCTCGTTGAAAACATCACCACCCCCGACCTGCACGGATCTAAACAAACACTCGAAGTCTCCGATTGGCTCACCAACTACGTCTCCAAACATTCATGAATCACTTGAAGCGTCGAGACGGATAGGACCGATCAAAACATTCGTCGCTCCGAGCGGAGTATTCGCGGCGTCCCTGTCTTGCGAGCGCTGGTCTTGGAAATCTTGCTACACGACGTATAAATCTCATGGCAAGCTGGCTACGAAGAACAACAAAGCCATGCCGAACTTGCCCAGGGTCTCGACGCTGGCTTAGTTCAGGACAATCGGACGAGATGGAAGCGTGGGGGGGGTGGCACTTCGGTCGATGGCGACCAAGACGCATCCAACCGGGATCGGGGTCGAGGATTCTCCTGCTTGTGGCGATTGCTCTTTTTGTTTACGGATTTCTGTCGCTCATTTGGGCTAAAGAAGAAAACATACTCCTAAATAAGCTGAGCCCGAAAGGCCTTTGAACCTCTTCCAGAGAGAGTGGGGCACCCCACCCGAGTGCTCACGCGTTTTTCCATTTTCTAATTTCCACTTTCTGATTTCTGCTCTCCTACCTCTTCTTCACCACCCACGCAATCACTACCCCGATCAAAAATCCGCCAATGTGCGCCCACCACGCCACGCCACCCGAATTCGCCGCGCCAAACTCCCCAATCCCCTCAAGGAACTGCAGCACGAACCAATAGCCCAACACAAACAGCGCCGGGATCGGGATTAGAAAAATAAAGAACAGCATCAACACGTTGGCCCGGGGATACAACACCGCGTACGCGCCCATCACTCCGCTGATCGCACCGCTCGCCCCAATCGCCGGCAGGGAAGAGTGCAGATTGAACAGCACATGGATGAGCCCCGACCCAATCCCGCAAAACAAATAAAAGATCAGGTACCCAAGGTGCCCAAAGTAATCTTCCACGTTGTCTCCGAACACATACAGAAACAGCATGTTCCCGAGCAAGTGCATCAACCCGCCATGTAGAAACATGCTGGTGAACATCGGATAAAACGCCATCTTGAACCCCAGGTATCCCGCCAGAAACGCTGGAATGCGCATCGGCACCGTCGCGTTGTGGATCAAAAATGCCTGCGCTGCATGGCGCGGCAACTGCACCTGGTAGAAGAACACCAGTACGTTGATCACAATCAACGCCCAATTGATAAAAGGAAACGTCCGTGTCGGATTGTCATCCTTGATCGGAATCATGAATCTGTTTTGGAGTGCGACCGCCCAGCCTGCCTGCGCTAGGCAGTCTGCCACAGGTGAGATCTACGCCTCGCCGCAATCGCAAAAGCGGGAGCACAGCTCCCGCACTCCAAGAAATTGTCGGCGCGCCGACCAAACATTCGCGTTCACTTCAAATATCCGCCGCAAAACGCCGGCGCATCCGCTCCCAGAAACACGCAACTTCTCCGAATCTCATCCACAATCCGCTCGCACGAATTCTGCACGTTGCACGGTGGATTCGTCGCCGCCGACACCTTCAAGCATTCCTTTACCAATTGCTCCGCCCGAGACTTGCCCGCTGTTTTCAGGCAGGATCGATCTTTCGCCGTCTTATCCACGTCGCTGCTGTCGGAGTCTCCCGCATCCGGGTGCGTCGCTGGCTGTCTGGGTGTCGTAGGCGCGGCGCCGCCAATCGCAAAGTCCGCGCTGCATCCTTGATCCACCCAAATCCCCAGCCCGTCATAACCCCACGTTGCGTCTTGCTTGCACGGCGCAGCGCTTTTCTGTTTCGCCAGCCGCACGCCGCCCCCGGTATTCACGTCGCAAAATTTCTTCCCGCCGTCCGAAGCGCAGGAGATGATCTTTGCGCCGCCCGGTCCGCTCGACTCCGCCCCCAGCACAAAGTCTCCGCCGCAACCATGGTCGACCCAGATTCCCTGGGCGTCGAAGCCCCACGACTCCCCTTGCCTGCACGCCGCGTCACTCTTCTGCTTCGCCAGTGTCACGCCATGCTTGGTGTCCGCCGAACAATATTTCTTGCTGCCATCCTCGGAGGTGCACGAAATTGTCTGCGCATTTGCTGCGGCCCCAATCGACACGACCGCGAACATCAAAAATAAACGCATCCCCAAAGTCCGCATCGGGCACTCCCCAGTTCCCCAAAACCGAATCAATACCGCAACGCTACTTCAATTCCCGGAATTGTCAAAACCAAAAAGCACCGGCGCATCCTTAAGTGTGGGCTTCCGCGTGTGCGTCCATCCTCTTCTGTTTCTGATGTCTCGAACCGCGTTTTGCTCTTAGGTTTGTCGCGGCCGCCTTCGGGTTGCCCCGACGCCCGAAAGGAGGCGGTCGGTCGTTATCCGCAGACTGGGAACTGTGTCCGATAATATTTCCCCACGAAAACCCTGGTTAACAGAATCCGAACCGCCGTGGTCCGCCATGAAAACACATGAGATGCCTTGTCGAAATGCAATTTTTTGGTTGGGTTTTGTCGCGGCTCGCCTGGTGTTTGCCGTGAGAAAGGAGGGCGGGCGGCGTCCGCGCAGTGAGGCTGCCGGTGCTATTGTCTTGGTGCGAACTCCGAAGGCTGTGTACTGGAGGGCCTTTAGACGGGCTCGCAATGGCCGAACGCGTCTGCATTCCTAGCCGATCCCTTTCTCCATCAGGACCAGCTAAAGTTCGGCCACGGCACACGCTTGCTTCGAGCCGTTCTGGTCGGCGCGCCGACATTCTCCTGATCGCGCATTCTTTCTCCACAGTTTCCGCCAGGTCAACATTGCACACATATCCCGCGTGTGGTATTCAATTACGTTCTGCACGCGCGCGGATTTTGCGCGGGATGCGGCCGCACCACTCCGCATCGCCACAATGTCGGCGCGCCGACATTGCGCATGCCTGCCCGCGAAACGGAAGCCATCATCCTGAAGACTTTCCCGCTGGGTGAGGCGGATCGCCTGGTCAGTTTTTTCGGCCGCGCCTCCGGACGCATGCGCGGGGTAGCCGCTGGCGCGCGCCGCCTGAAGAACCGCTACGGCTCCACGCTCCAGCTGCTGTCTCACGTGCAGATCTGGTACGTCGAACGGGAAACGCGCGACCTGGTGCGCATTCAACAGGCCGAATTGCTCGACTCCTTCCACAAGGCCCAGAGCGACTACAGCCTGAGCACCGGTCTCGCGGTCGTCAGCGAAGTGGCCGAGCAGGTTCTTCCGGAACACGAAGTCAACGAATCCATGTTCCGCCTTATCCTGCTCACGGTGAAAGAGGTCGAACGCCGCGGCGCCACGGCACTGGCGGTCAGCTACTTCGCCTTCTGGACCGTGCGATTGTCCGGCTGGCTGCCGCGCTTCGATGTTTGCGCCGTCTGCGGCACGCCTTTCGGGACCGGAAGCGCCTTCCAGGACGCGCATCATCCCGGGCTGTACGACGCGGAGCATCGCCGCTCGGGAATGAAGCCGTTGTCTCTGCAAGCCAGGGAGTTGGCGGAAGTATTCGCCAAGCAGCGCCTCGATCAATTCGACGACGCGCTGGCCACTCTACCGGGAGTCAGGGAATTGCGCGAAGCAGGGCTAAACTGGATCGAGCATCACACCGAGCGCAAGCTCGCGACCCGCACCCTGCTCGAAGCGTAATTTGGAGTGCGGGAGATCGCTCGCGCTTTTGCAGCTGAGGCCAGTCGCAAATCGCTCGAGCGGCAGCCCGGCGGCCGCCCGTCGAGGTGCCGTGCCTAGTGCTTCGTAGGGGTCGAGCGCTGCTGGATTGCATCACGGGAAGGTGCCAGCCTCGATTTACGTTGGCGGTGATCTTCCGGACCTGGGGCGCAACCGTGTTGCGCTCCTACGAAGAGTCGGTAGCCTGTAGCTCACCCCTTCGAGGGGTCAGCCTTTTCTCGTCGGTGGCGACCCAGCCTTCGACGTGGAAACCTCAGCCGAGGAGACTACAAGCCGAAATCGGAATTTGCGAACTTGAAAGAAAAACTTGAGCTATGAAATTCCGCGTTGCACAACGACGAAAGTATCAGCTGAGGAGAGTATGTGCCATCTAAAGTAAAACTTGAAGTTCGGCCAAAACCTCGAGGACTGACGTTCCAGGACCTCATCCTCAAGTTAATGTATTACTGGAACAAGCAGAACTGCGTCCTCCAGCAGCCCTACGACACCGAAGTGGGCGCCGGCACCATGCACCCCGAAACTTTCCTTCGCGTCCTCGGTCCTGCGCCGTATCGCGTCGCCTTCGTGCAACCGTCACGCCGCCCCGCCGACGGCCGCTATGGCGAGAATCCCAACCGCCTTTACAAGCACTTTCAATATCAAGTCATCCTCAAACCTTCCCCGGCCGACATCCAGGACCTCTACCTCCGCAGCCTCGAAGCCATCGGCATCGACCTCCGCTCCCACGACATTCGCTTCGAGGAAGACAACTGGGAGTCGCCGACGCTCGGCGCCTGGGGCATCGGTTGGCAGGTGCTTCTCGATGGACTCGAAATCACGCAGTTCACCTACTTCCAGCAGAGTGGCGGCGTCGATCTCGACCCCATCTCAGCCGAGATCACCTATGGGCTCGAACGCATCTGCTCGTTCCTCCAAAACGTCGAAAGCGTCTACGACATCCGCTGGACCGAAGACATGACCTACGGCGCGATTCGCCTGGCCGAGGAGCAGCAGCTCTCTGAGTACAGCTTCGACAAGAGCGACGCCAAAGCGCTGCGCTCCGAGTTCGAGCTGCATGAGAAAGAAGCCAAGGAACTGCTCGACGGCTGGAAGCAATTGGTCGGCGCGCCGACCAAAGATGCCAAGGAGCACGCCACGCATAAGACCGAAGCGCCGCTAGCCCCCTCCGATCCTGCCGCGGCCGCGAAAGCCCGCGCCCGCTATCCGATCCTCGCCGCCTACGACCACTGCCTCAAGTGCTCCCACCTCTTTAATCTCATGGACGCTCGCGGCGTCATCTCGACTACCGAACGCGCCGCGCTGATGCAGCGCGTCCGCACCCTAGCCTGCCGCGCGGCAGCCGCGTACCTAGAACAGATCGGCGGTGCCGCAGCGCCAAGCGGCGCAAGCCGCCCGGAGCCGCCGGGCAGCCGCCCCCGCCCCGAGGTGCGCCCGTGACTGCCCGTCGCGTGTCAAGATTCTGCGTTGGGGCGCAGGAGTGCTGCACCGCATGTCGGCTAGATCGTCACCTCGAGAGACGACCCCGTAAAGCCATCACACATTTCGTAACGTGCCAACCTCGGGGCCAGCGGTGCTCGACCCCAACAGAAAAAGTGCGCAGCGCCGTTTCCTCTGCCCTGAGCTGCGAAGGGCTTGCGGGTTTCGGTCGCGCAGGTTCAATGGCCACCGCCGGGAAAGGCCTCACCCCTCGAAGTGGTGCGCCCGAGGCTCAGTCGCGGCGAGCCGGGAATGTCGGCGCGCCGACATTCCCATTTTGGAACGAGGTGGCCGCATGAGTCCTACAGCCCAAAAGGGAGCTGCCGGGAAGCCCACCCATTCCAAACCGCTCGCCCGGCATTCTCAGGCATCTGCTTCGCCTTCAAAAATCCCCGCTCGCGTCGAACTGCTTTTCGAAATTGGCGCCGAGGAAATCCCCGCCGGGATGCTCCCGCGCGCCGTAGCAGAACTGAAGACCATCCTCGAAAAGCACTTCGTCGCCGAGAACCTCAGCGAAGGCACCGCCATTGAAACCTTCGGCGGGCCACGCCGCCTGACGGCGTGGGTCCGCGGCATTATCGCCAAGCAAGCCGATGTAGAAGCCGAAATCACCGGGCCGCCGAAGTCCGTGGCCTATGACAATGTCGGCGCGCCGACCAGAGCCGCCGTCAGCTTCGCCGAAAAGCAAGGTGTCGCCCTCCATGAGTTGCACCTGGTCACCACGCCCAAGGGCGAGAGCATCGCCGTGCGCGTCACCAAGCGAGGCCGCACCGCTCACGAACTGCTCCTCGAAATTCTGCCCCGCGTGATTCACGACCTTTCCTGGCCGAAGACCATGACCTGGGCCGGCCTGAAGGGTGCGCGCTTCATCCGCCCGATCCGCTGGCTCGTGGCACTCCTCGGCGGCAAGCCATTGAAATTTTCGTTCGGCGGAGTCACCGCTGGCGACATCACCTCCGGCCACCGCTTCCTCGGCAAGTCGCAAATCAAGGTCGCCAGCTTCGCAGACTACGAGAAAAAGCTCCGCGCCAACGGTGTCATCGTCCGCCCAGAAGAGCGCCGTGAGAAGATCACGCGCGAGCTCGTGGCACATGCCAAACGCTCCGGCTCCCAGGCCCACGAAGACGCGGGCCTGCTCGAACTCGTCACCTACCTCAACGAATACCCGACGGTGATCGGAGGCGACTTCGATCCGTCGTTCCTCGAACTGCCCGACGAGATTTTAATAACCGTGATGAGGGATCACCAAAAATACTTCGCCGTGGAGAAACGCGGCGGGGAACTGGCGCCGCACTTCTTGGCGGTCATCAATCTGGGGAAGGATGCCAACGGCCTGGTGCGGGCCGGGCACGAGCGCGTGCTGCGCGCCCGGTTCGCCGATGCGCGTTTCTTCTGGGAGTCCGATCAGAAATGTCGGCTCGCCGACATACTGCCCAAATTGCAAAAGATCACCTACGAGTCTCGCCTCGGTAGCTACTTCGATAAAGTGGAGCGCGTCCGCGCCATCGCGCGCTGGCTCACCGAGCAGTGGTACAACCTCGGCGTGATGCAGGCGCACGTCGCTGATGCGGACCGTGCCGCGGAACTGGCCAAGTGCGACTTGGCCACGGAGATGGTGCGCGAGTTCACCGAACTGCAGGGCGTAGTCGGCGGGCTGTACGCTAAGGCGCAGGGCGAGTCCGAGGAAGTGGCGGAGGCAGTCTACGATCACTACCGCCCCGTGGGCCTCGACGATCCGATTCCACGGAACCTAACCGGCTGCGCCGTGGCGCTCGCAGACAAGATGGATTCCATTGTGGGCTGTTTCTCGGTGGGGCTGACCCCCACAGGCTCGAGCGATCCCTATGCGTTGCGTCGCGCGGCGCTCGGCATCGTGAAGATCATTCTCGACAAGAAACTCTACGTGTCGCTGTCGCTCTTCATAGGTGCGGCGGGAAAGGCGCTCGCGACACATCCGCCGAAGAAGGCCATCACGCCGCAACAGGAAACGCAGGTGCTGGAATTCTTGCTGGAACGCGCGCGGTTCGTGCTGCGGGAAAGATCCGGCTATGCTTACGACGAAGTGAACGCGGTGTTGCGCGCCGGGAACGACGATCTGGTGGACGTCGAGAAGCGCCTGCGCGCGCTGAAGACGATCCGCAAGTCGAAGAATTTTGAGCCGCTCGCCGTTTCGTTCAAGCGCATCCGGCGCATCCTAGAGAAGGCGAATACCGGTAGCGAAGTGCACCCGGTCAACAAGGAACTCCTCGAGAAAGATGCGGAGAGGGAACTGTACGCGGCGGTGCGCAAAGCCGCCGGGAAGGTGAGTGACGACAAGCGCGCCGGGCGGTATCAGGAAGCGCTCGAAGAGATCGCCGGGCTGCGGAAAGCGGTGGATCAATTCTTCCTGGATGTGATGGTGATGGCGGAGAACGAGGCGGTGCGCAACAACCGACTAGCGCTGCTCGCGGAGTTGCTGCGCGAGTTCACCACCATCGCGGATTTCTCGGAGCTGGCCGGGGAGGAGAGGTAGTTTTGGTCGGCGCGCCGACATTTTTCTGTGTCGGGGCGCCGCGCTGCTGCGCCGTAAGTCCGCAAGATCGCCGGATCTTGAGTCGCAGTCGAAAGGACGCGAGCTCGAGCGATGCGGCGGAACTGGGATCGAGCAACTCTGGACCCCCTACGAAGAGGGCCACCCTCCGGGCGGCGCGGTGCAAGAATGTCGGCGCGCCGACATCGCACGCGTTTGCGGTATTGCGTCCGGGGTCGTGGAGTAGCCAGTCTTTGGACTTGTCGATGAGCTTCTGCAGAGCCGGGAAAGGAGCGCACGCAATCAAGACCGCCCCGTCGGCAAACGTGATTACCTGGAGGGCCGCCTCGAATCCGCGTCTCGAAAACATGGGAGCGGAACGAGCGACGCGAACGTTGGAGCGAACAGCGACCGGACGAGCACGTGGCAAGCTTTAAGTTTTACTTGAATGGGGGACGAAAATTTCTGTGGCGGATTTCTTCGGAACAATGTCGGCGCGCCGACCAGAGTTCCGCTGTCGCTCTTGCGCTTGATGCGCCGGCTCGAATTGCGCTGGCAGCAGCCGGGATGCCGCCGATCGTGTTTGCTTGGAGGAAAGCGGGAGCAAGGTCTGCCTGCGTTATTAGGCAGAGCTCCCGCGCTTCAAGAAAAAGGAGAGGTACAACGTGAAAAAGTGGGTCTATTTCTTTGGTGCAGGAAAAGCGGAAGGAGACGGCGAGTGGCGCGACGTGCTCGGCGGTAAAGGCGCGGGCCTCGCGGAGATGACCAAGATCGGTCTTCCCGTGCCCGCCGGTTTCACCATCTCCACTGAGGCGTGTGATTACTTTTATAAGAACGGCAAGAAATATCCCGCCGAGCTCGCCAAGCAGGTGAAGGACAACGTCGCCAAGCTCGAAAAGGTCACCAAGAAAAAGCTCGGCGATCCGAACAATCCGCTGCTAGTCAGCGTGCGCTCCGGTTCGGCGCGCTCCATGCCGGGCATGATGGAAACGATTCTGAACCTGGGCCTGACGGACAAATCCGTAAAGGGATTGGCGGGAGCAACAAAGAACGAGCGTTTCGCCTACGACGCCTACCGCCGCTTCGTGCAGATGTATTCCACGGTGGTGATGGGCCTCTCGAAAGAAGATCTAGAGCATCGTCTGCGAGACATGAAGCAGCGCCGCGGGGTAAAGAATGATACGGACGTTCCGGCCGACGGCTGGAAGGAACTGGTTGCCGAATACAAGGCGTACTTCAAGGAGAAGGCGGGAAACGACTTTCCCGACGATCCCATGGAGCAGCTGTGGGGCGCTATCGGCGCGGTCTTCGGTTCGTGGACGGCGGAGAAGGCCGTCACCTACCGCCGCGTGGAGAAGATCACCGGGCTGCTCGGCACGGCGGTGAACGTGGTGCAGATGGTCTTCGGCAACACCGGGGACAACTCCGGTACGGGCGTGTGCTTCACGCGCGACCCCAGTTCCGGCGAGAAAGTTTTTTACGGCGACTACTTGACCAACGCGCAGGGCGAAGATGTTGTGGCGGGCATTCGCACGCCGGTGCACCTCACCGAGCTGGCGAAGATCATGCCGAAGGCCTACGCGCAACTCGAGAAGGTTCGAGTAACACTTGAGAGGCACTATAAAGACATGCAGGACATGGAATTCACGATCGAAGAAGGCAAGCTGTACATGCTTCAGACGCGCACTGGCAAGCGCACGCCCGCAGCAACCTTCAAGATTGCCATGGACATGGCCAATGAGAAGTTGATCGCCAAGGAAGAAGCGGTGCTGCGCGTGAAGCCGGAAGATATTGAGCGGCTCTTCTATCCGGTCATCGACGCCAAGTTCGACAAGAAAACCCTGCAGGAGAAGATCCTGACGCACGGAATTGACGCAGTACCCGGCGCGGCGGTTGGCAAGGTGTGCCTCAGCGCAGCGGACGCCGAAGAGCGGGCCAAGAACGGCGAGAAGGTGATTCTCGTGCGGCGCGAAACCAGCCCCGAAGATGTGGGCGGCATGGCCGTGGCACAGGGAATTCTCACTGCGACCGGAGGAAAAACTTCGCATGCGGCGGTAGTGGCCCGCGGCTGGGGCAAGTGCTGCATCGTTGGCGCGGAGTCGCTGGACATCGACTACAACAGCAAGTCGATGAAGGACGGCAAAACCGGCAAAACCGTGAAAGAAGGGGAGTGGCTCACACTCGATGGTAGCGAAGGCGTGGTGTATGTCGACCAGTTAACGCTCGTGACTCCGGAGTTCCCGAAAGCGTATCAGACCATCATGAGGTGGGCCGACGACATTCGCCGGCTGGGCGTACGCACTAACGCGGACACGCCGCAGGACGCCCGCAAGGCCATCGAGTTCGGGGCGGAGGGTATCGGGTTGTGCCGCACCGAACACATGTTCTTCACCGATTTCGAATTCCCGGAGAAGAGCCACGAACGCCAGCGCGCCATTCAGGAAATGATCCTCGCGGAGACGAAAGAGAACCGCGTCAAGGCGCTCGACAAGTTGCTGCCATTTCAGAGGCGCGACTTCATCGGGATCTTCAAGGCCATGGACGGCTTCCCGGTGACCATTCGCCTGATCGATCCGCCACTGCACGAGTTCGTACCTCACGACCGCAAGAAGCAGGAGGAGCTGGCGAAGGAACTCGGCATCTCCGCCGACACCGTTGCCCGCCGCGTGGAGCAGTTGCACGAGGCCAACCCCATGCTCGGCCATCGCGGCTGCCGTCTGTCCATCACCTATCCGGAGATTCTGGAGATGCAGGTGAGGGCCATCATCGAAGCGGCGATCGAATGCCAGAAAAACAAAGTTAAAGTTTTACCTGAGATCATGATTCCGCTCACGCTGGACAGAAAAGAGCTCGCCATACTGACCGATGCGACGCGGCGCGTTGCGGACGGCCTCCTCAAGAAGGCGGCAGTGAAGTTGCCGTATCTGGTGGGGACAATGATTGAACTGCCGCGCGCGGCGTTGCTGGCGAACGAGATCGCCGAAGTGGCGGAGTTCTTCTCGTTCGGCACCAACGACCTGACGCAAACGACCATGGGCCTTTCGCGCGACGACGCGGGACGCTTCCTGCCGGACTATGTGGACGAGAAGAAGGCCGGCGTGTTTCACGGCGATCCATTCCAGACGCTGGATACCAAGGGCGTTGGGATGCTGATCGAGTGGGGCATCGAAAAGGGGCGGTCCACGCGTCCTAAACTGAAGGTCGGCATTTGCGGCGAACACGGCGGCGATGCGGACAGCGTGAAGTTCTGCCACCAGGTCGGGATGGACTACGTGAGCGCGTCGCCGTTCCGCGTGCCGATCTCGCGGCTGGCGGCAGCGCAAGCTGTGGTGGAAGAGAGGAAGGCGAAGGGGAAAAAGAAGTAGCGGGTCGAGCGATGCGTGCAATGCCGGTGCGCCGACATTGCCCGAAGTTCTGCATAAGAGGGCCCGGCATGCTGCGCCCCATGTCGCGACGATCGTCGCGTCTTGAGTTTCGTGCGAAGGAGTGGAGCCTCACGTCCCGCGGATGTTGTCGAGTTGGAGTCCAGCAGTGTTGGACTCCAACGAAGAGGGATTCTCGACTGTGACGGCTGTCGCGTTCGCGGCTGTTGCCGCGGCACGATTGTGACAGCGGCAGCCAGGCTGCTGCTGTTGCGGTTCGTGCTGAATTTGCAAATGCGGGAGTAGGGCCCCCGCGCTGCAAAATGTCGGCGCGCCGACACTACTGGCTTCGTGGGATCGGTCTGGGTTCGTGTAGTGGCCCGTCTTTAGAGACGGGCCAGCGCCGGGGAAGCACCTCCGTCCTCGCCGACTTTCAAGTTCGGCCACTACACATGGGTCGACACGGGTCGTCTCACTTCGAGGTCCTTTCGCGCCCGTGCGCCGACGCGGGCAGATTTCTGTGGCTCAGGCCTTCGAGGCCCGAGAGTTTCCAGTGCGGAGGCCAGGCTGCCACGATTTGCAGAGTCGCGCGCTCCTGAAGGGGTGAGCTACAAGGAACGCCCCGTTACGTCGAGGAGTTTCATTAAGTAAGACATGAAGTCAATTGCCGGCTCGTGGGGGAGCTACGGTGAACAGACTTCGACTCAAAACAGCGTGGCTGATTTTCTGCCAGAGCCGCTGGCATGAAAGCCTGCGCTACATAATTGCGGCGACGCTTGCGCTCTTGCTGGCGACGAGTACGGTTGCTGCCGCGGACACTCGCCTGACGCTGAAGGGTCGGGTGATGGATGAGAACGGATTGCCCGTCGGTGCAGCTCAAGTAAAACTTGAACTTGCCGGCGGGCAAGTCTTTTCTGCGCTGAGTGACGACGTCGGCTACTTTTCCATCCCGAATCTTTCTCCCGGACAATACACTGCGCGCATCGAGAAGCGCGGCTACTTCCTGTTGGCCAATCAGAAAATCGAACTGCAGACCGAGAGCGGCGAGTTTTCCTTCACCTTGAATCACGAGGAAGAGGTACACGAAAAGGTCGATGTGACCGTGCCGGCGAATTCCATCGACTCCACCACAACGCCGAGCACGGAATCGCTGAGCGGCAAGGAAATCGTCGACATTCCGGTGCCGAGCTCGCACGACTTGCTGCAGAGTCTGGTGGCTATGCCGCAAGTGCTGCGAGACAGCTCCAACCAATTGCACATTGCGGGCGCAAACAATACAGAGGTGCAGTACCTGCTAGACGGCGTGGAGGTCGGCGACCCGGCGAGCAACGGGCTGACTTCGCGGATGATCGTGGAGGCGGTGCGGAACGCAGAGATCCAGACGGGGCGGTTCGGGGCCGAGTACGCGCACCCCGGCGGAGCGATCCTGAATTACGACACGCGCGAGGGCGACGACCGGTGGCGATTCAACGCGACCGATTTTATTCCGGGGATCAATGTGCAGGAAGGCGTGCAGCTCGGGAACTTCTATCCGCGGGTGACGTTCTCCGGACCAATTGTTAAGGATGAGTTGTGGTTCTCGGAATCGTTTGACGTGCTGCACACGCTCGCCGTGCAGCACGGGTTGCCTGCCGGCGCGCCGAACCAGACGCGGCAGTGGGGCGGTGACAGTTGGTCGCGGCTGCTGTGGAAGATGTCCTCGCAAAATAGTTTGCATGTGGGATTTCTGGCGAATGTCCAGGACAACGTGAACGCCGGCCTCGACGCGCTGCATCCGCAATCGGTGACCACCGACACGGCGGCGCGGGAGCTATTTGGGTTTGTGAAGGAGCAGAGTTATTTCGAGAAGACGCTGTTTGAGATTGGAATTGGCGTGGAGGACTCGCTGAACGATGCGGTACCTCAGGGCGCGGCGCCGTACGTTCTGCTGGTCGATGGGGCGGAAGGGAATTACTTCCAAAAGCAGAACCAGGATGCGCGGCGGTATCAGTTTTTTACCGATGCGATTCGCGGGCCGGTGAAGTGGTTTGGCTCGCACACGCTTTCCGCGGGCGCGAATTTTTCGGGAGTGGAGTTGACGCAGTCGTCGACGCGCGGCGACATTCAGGCGCTGCGCGCAGACCTGACGCTGGACCGGCTGACGACGTTCACGGGCGATCCGGACATTCACGTGGCGAATACGATGGCCGGGGGATTCGTGCAGGATTCCTGGTCACCGAACGCGCACATCGTGGCGCAGGCGGGCGTGCGCGCGGATTGGGACCGGCTGTTTCACGCGGCGCTGGTGCAGCCGCGCGTGGCCGTGAACTTCATGCCGTTCAAGGACAATCGCGCGAAAATTTCGATTGGCTGGGGAATCTACGACATTCCGCTGAATCTTTCGCTGATTGGGCAAGTGTACGACCAGCAGCAGGTGGACACGCTGTACGACCCGACGGGGAAAGTGCCGGTGCAAGGGCCTGCGACGAGCGCGTTCATTTTGCCCACGGGAGGATTGCCGAGTCTGCAGCAACCATACTTCGATATTGCCAGCGCGGGTTGGCAGGAGAAGATTGGAGAGAACACGCTTGTGAGCGTCGAATTGCTGGCGCGGGATCAGCATCACGGGCTGGCGTATGAGACGTTGTCGCCGGGGCAGATCGGGTCGGATTTTTTGTTGCAGAGTTCGCGGCGAGACAAGTATCGTGGCGCGATAATCACCGCACGGCACACGTTCAAGAATGCGGCGGAGTTGTACGGGAGTTACACGCGGTCACGCGCGACCACGGACCAGGTGCTGCAGCCGATGTTAGGCGCGCTATATTTCGCGGCGCAGCAGCCGGGACCGCTGAGCTGGGACGCGCCGAATCGCGTGGTGACGTGGGGAAGCGTCCCGACGCCGATTTGGGAAATTTTGTTTACGTACTTGGTGGATTACCACACCGGGTTTCCCTACAGCGCGATCAACCAGCAACAGTTTTTGATTGGGACGGCGAATTCGCTGCGGTTTCCGGATTATGCGAGTTTGACGGTGGGGTTCGAGAAGAAGTTTACGTTTCGCAACCGCATCTTTGCGGCGCGGCTGTCGGTGATCAACGTGTTGGGCCGGCAGAACGCGAATGTCGTGTACAACAACGTGGACGCGCCGAATTACGGAACGTTTACCGGCGGGCAGGGACGAGCGTTTACGGCGAGATTGCGATTCGTGGGCAGGAAGTGACTTAGCAGTTTGTCACAGAGGACACAGAGTCTGGAAAGAAGAAAGGATCGCGCAGAGTCGCCGAGAGAGCGGGGTCGCGGAGAAGAGCTAGAAATATGTCGCGCCCACGGTGGTGGTTGTTGCGTACAAGGACGCACAAGGAAATGACGCAGGTTACGACAAGGCTTATGGTTTGGAGGCGGGAGTGGCGGCGGTCGATTCTTTTGTGTAGCTCGGCGAAAGAGTGGAGTGGGATTTGGCAATGGGCAGTAGGGTTGGGTAGAACTGGACGAAGGTAGTGTCGACGGCGGCGTGCTGGGCGTGACAGGAGTAGCAAGCGGCGGAAGTGGGAGTCATTTTTGCGGTGTCGCTGCCATCGAAACCGAAAAAGGCCCAATTGCCCTGGAAACGGGATGCGTCTTTGACGTGGATTTCGAGGCCCATGACATCGCCGCTTTGGAATTGGCCCGCCTGATTGATGGAGCCTTTACTTTGCGCGCCACGGACTTCAAGAACCATCATGGTTTTGTCTGGCCAAGAGCCGGTTTTCTGGAAAGCTTGATAGGCTTCGGGATTCACGAACACGTTGTCGAACATGTGGTGGTCCATGTTCATGGCGGCGCTGTAGCTCATGTCGAAGCCGGTAGAGAGGTAGACCCATTCGCGGTAGTTGGCGGGGAGGCGCATCTGGCCGTCGGTGGTGTAGGCGGGTTCGTTCGAACGAGCGGGCGCTGGGCGGGAGCTGAGCGAACCGACGATGGCGATTCCGATTAGCAGTGCCAGGATGAGTTTCTTGGTGTTCATGGTGAGGTGAGTTTCGCGCAGGAGGGTGCGAAAGGGAAGACCGCTCGCTGCAGCGGGCTGGCGATTAGCTGCATTTTCCGGCGGGCGGCGCGGGTCGGGGGTATGATGCGAGCAGCCGAAATGGAAAGGGGAAGATAGAAAACAGAAAAGAGAAGATGGAAGACTACGCTTGAGACGCCGAGGGCGCGAAGATCGCGCGGAGAAGCGAGGAAGTGAAACAGTAACCCCAGATAGACCCTCAGAAAACGAGGCTGGGGCACCGGCGGAGAAGAAAAGCGGGTCCCTCGCGGTGCGGACTCCGCTCGGGATGACAATGCGCTCTTGTGAATTGGAGAGTCTCACAGCAGGACACCGAGGCAGGAAAGCGAAATGAGTAAGGAAACCACAAGGCCGGCGGCGAACTGGTATTGGGCGGCGGGGATTTGCGGTGGGCTGGGGTTGTTTGAGGCCACGCAGACGGTAATGGTGATGCGTTCGGAGGGGATGCATCACGCGTGGACGGCGTTGTTCTTTACGGTGCTGTTGTCGTGGGTGCCGTGGGCGCTGGCGACGCCGTTCGCGTTGCGGTTGGGTCGCGAGTATCCGTTGTTTCAAGGGAGTTCCGTGGGCGGATGGTTGCGGCACTTGGGCTTGTGGGTGGCGATTTGGGCAAGCGCGTCGGCGTGGAATGCGGGGATCGACGTGATGCTGAATCCGTGGACGCCGGGGAGTCCACCGCCGGCATTTTGGGGATTGTGGCAACAAAAATTCTGGAACCAGTTGCTGTCCTCGCTGTTTCTGTATGCCGCGATTTTGCTACTGGGATGGATGTTGGATTCGCGCGAGCGGCTGGCGCGGCAGCAGATGGAGGCTTCGCGATTGAGCGAGCAGTTGGCTAAGGCGCAGTTGAGCGCGCTGCGGCAGCAGATCGAGCCGCATTTTCTTTTTAATACTCTGAATACGATTGCGGGATTGGTGCGCGAAGGAAGGAGTGATGGCGCGGTGGACATGATCGCGGGGTTGAGCGAGCTGCTGCGGCGGACGCTGCAGAGTTCGGACAAGCAACAGATGTTGTTGGGCGAAGAGTTGGAAGTGGTGTGGAAATATTTGGAGATCGAGAAGGCGCGATTTGCGGCGCGGCTGCACGTAAACGTTGATGTGCCGCAGGAGTTGCTGCGGGCGCGAGTGCCGAGCTTGATTTTGCAACCGATTGTGGAGAATGCGGTGAAGCACGGAATTGCGAAGCGGGTGCAGGGCGGAGCGATTGGCATCAGCGCGGCGCGGAGGAACGGAACGTTGACGGTGAGTGTGTTTAATGACGGCCCGGGATTTCCGGCGGATTGGGAGCGCGCGCGGAGGGGCATTGGTTTGGAGAATGTGCGCGGGAGGTTGGCGAGTTTGTATGGTGGCGACGCGGAGTTGCGCGTCGAGGACGGAGCGCGTGGGCCTTGCGTGGCGGTTGTGTTGCCGTATCGGGAGTGAGGGGAAGAGAAGAGAGAAAGGAAAGAGACAAAACAACGCCGAGGTCGCCGAGATTCGCAGATAAGAAAGAGGGTTTTTCACACAGAGGGCACAGAGACCGGAGCACAGAGGACACGGAGAAGAAAGAGTTTCAAGATGTCGTGATCGTGCGGACAAAGGGCGCAGCCCTTCGACTCTCGGGGGTAAACAGCGAAGAAAATAAAGGAAGGTCGATCCCTTGCTCAGTGAGAGCAAGCCCTTCGCGGCTCAGGACGAGCACGAGATCGCTTCCGGGAGAACCCAACACCCACACACAACATCGGCGTGTGGGGCACCCGAACAGTGAAGAGTCGGCGTGGGACTTGAGGTGTCGATGGTTGAGCGGGAAAAAATTCGGGTGGCGGTGGTGGATGATGAGCCGCTGGCGCGGAGCAATTTGCGAGTGTTGCTCGGGCGCGATCCGGAAGTGGAGTTGGTGAGCGAGTGCGGGAGCGGGGCGGAGGCGCTGCGGGAGATTCGCAAGAAAAAGCCGGAGTTGGTGTTTCTGGATGTGCAGATGCCGGAATGCGACGGGTTTGATGTGCTGGAGCAGTTGGGGACGGATTTGCCGCCGGCGCTGGTGTTTGTGACCGCTTACGACCAGTATGCACTGCAGGCGTTCGAGGCCGGCGCGCTGGATTATTTGTTGAAGCCGTACAACAACGCGCGGTTTGAGCGGGCGCTTCAGAGGGCGAAGGAGAGGATCGGCCAGGGAAAATTGCGTGGGCGGAAGGTGGAGCGGCTGGCGATCAAGAATTTCGGCGAAGTTTTGTTCCTGAAGATTGCGGAGATTGATTGGATTGAGGCCGCGGATTATTACGTATGTTTGCATGTGGGCGCGCGGAGTCATTTGTTGCGGCGGAGTATGGCGGATCTAGAAGCGGAGTTGGATGCGGGGTTTTGCCGCGTGCACCGATCGGCGATTGTGAATCTGGAGCGGGTGCGGCGGTTGGAGAATGGCGAGGATGGCGGAGTGGATGTGGTGTTGACGACGGGAGCGAGACTGAGCGTGAGCCGGAGATATCGCAGGGAGTTACAGGAGAGCTTGGCGTTGAATCGAAAACAGAAAATGGAAATTGGAGAATAAAAAGCGAGAAAAGATAACGCCGAAACGCAGCGTGCGCACAGAAACGCGGAGAAGGGAAAGCACATCCTGGCTGGAGCGCCGGCCTAGGGGAGCGAGAAAATCAGCGGTTCGGAGTTGGCGGAATAGGTGAGTTGGTATTTGGCGCCTTTGGTTGGTTTGGGGATGGAGAAATACAAATAGCCGGCGATGGGGATGGTGGTCTTGTCGAGCGGCAGACCTTTTTCGGCTAGCTCCCACTCCATGATGTCGCGCTCGTGATCGGCCTCATCGGGAGGGACGGAGTTGCCGCCTGCGGTGACTGCTACGCCGGCGTTGGTGCTCACTCCGCGGACGTGGACGGGCTGGCCGGTGGTGGGGTCGGTGTAGGTGCCGGATTCGTAGCCTACGCCGGTGGTGGTGGCGACGTCGACGCCACCGCCTTGATTCTTCTTCTTTTCGAGCATGGCGGCGATTACCGTGGGACTCTCGGGGCGGATTGGTTTGTCAGAGCCCACTTCCTCGAGCGTGAAATCCGCGAGGGAAAGCTCGACGGGCTCGCCTTTCTTCGGATACACGGAAACCAACACAACCAGGCAGCAGCGGTTCAAGTCCGTGGCGAAGGTGTCGGAGGCTTCCTTTTTGGTGAGGACCTCGGCGCCGATGCTGAAGCCGTCTTTTTCGACGTGGGATCGATACTTGGCGGCGGAGGCTCGTGGGGCGGTGCCGTCGTGGCGTTCCGGGGCTTGAACCGAATCCTGAGCTGGAAGAGGCGTTGAGGAGAGAAACAGCGGAAGCAAAGAGGAAAACAGAACGAGATGAAGCCGGCGCATGAGGACACCTCGTTGCCGGGGAAATCGGAGAAGCCGCCCGGCGAACTCTCGCTAGTACGACGGATGGAGACCCGTGGCTAGGTACAAAAAGGCCGCGATGGAGTAGTGGTGCGATAAGATGTGGTGCGAGCGGATGGGAAGGAGAAGCAAGAGATGAACAGGGGACGAAGGTTCCGGTGGCGGGTGGGAGTACTGTGCGCGATTTTGGCCATTGCGGGGCTTGGCGCAAAGGCGCGCCAGGCAAGTGACGCCGTGAAGGTGCAGGCGGTGATGATTCAGGTGAAGGATCAATCGGGAGCGGCGGTGGCAAAGGCGGAGGTGCGCGTGGCGCCAGTGGCGGAGAAGGCGCCGGAGAAGATGGAGACGAACGACAAAGGAGAATTGGCGCTGCAATTGATGCCGGGAAGACACGCGCTGATTGTGAGCGAAGCGGGATTCGCAAATTTCAACGCACAAATCGAGGTGAAAGAAAGCGGCGAGGCGCAGATTGTTCCGGTGGTGCTGAAGATTGGACAAATGGGCGGGCCGGTGGCCGTTGAAAACACACCAAAGCCACAAGAAAAGGATGTGTTGATCCTGTCGGTTGCGCCGTTTCCGGAGAAGTTTACGATTCGGCTCGCAGAGTTGAAGGCAATGCCGAGAAAGACAGTAGCGGTGCATAACCCACACGCGAACGCGGATGAGACGTATGAGGGAGTGGCGCTGGCGGATTTGTTGACGAAGTATGGCGCGCCGCTCGGATCGGCACTGCGTGGAGCGGCGCTCGGCTATTACGTGGTGGGTACGGGAGCCGATGGATATAAGGCGGTGTATTCGTTGGCGGAGGTCGATCCGAGTTTCCATGGTGGGGATGTGTTGGTGGTCGATACGATGGATGGGAAGCCGCTCGATGCGCGGTCGGGGCCGTTGCGGTTGGTGTCGACGGAGGATACAGAGGCCGGCGCGCGGGGTGAGGAATCTGGTGGCGCTCGAGTTGAAGGCGGCGCAGTGAGTGGAAAATAGAAAATTTGAAATTGGAAATTGGGGCAGGGAGAGAAAAGAGATAACGCCGAAACGCAGAGAGCGCGAACGTCGAAACCGGCCCTTCGTGGCTCAGGGCGAGCGTGTCGGCACGCGCAGAGAAACCGAAGAGGGGCGATCCTTTCCTGCGTCAGGACAAGCTAAGGACCCGCCACTACTGGCCGGCGGTGGGTGTGGTGGGTTGCGGGGTGGAGTCGTGGCGATGCTGCCAGGGAAAGAGCTTGTGGTTGGAAGAACGTTGAGCGGACTTGTCCTTCTGATGGCTTTCACGGCGAGCGGTTTGCGTCTTGCCTCCTTCGCCGGAGCCGGCGCCCATGGGGCCTGGACCTTTGTGCCACCAGCCTACGGTTTTGGGAGAGGTGTAGAGGGGAGCGGTATTCTGGCGCGTGCGCTTTTCGCCATGGGCTTTGGTCCGTTTGTCTTTGTTAGAAGCGCCCACACCCTCAGGGGCGGGGCTCGAATGGTGGTGCCACGACCAGGCCTGGGCGCCCGGGACGGGGCCCAGCGTAGTGAGCAATAGAGCCGTACCAAGTCCCAGAAGTAGTCGCTTCATCGTGGTTTACCTCTTCAGGCGTTTTTAGCATGTGAAATTGTGGCGGAACTACTGTACGAAGGTACGTTGTTTCCAGAGAAGCATGGCCGGGGGGACGGGGTGCGGGGGCAGGAGAAATGTGCAGTTTCGGCGTAGGAGTAAGAGACCAGAAGGAAGCAGAAGAAGGAAACAGTGCAACCGCCAAGACGGTGTGGCGGTGACAGAGGCAAGCCAAGACCCACACGCGAAACCGGCCCTTCGTGGCTCCGGGCGAGCGTCTGGGCACCCGGCGATGAAGGGCAGGATGGTTGAGACCTAGGAGGCGGGAGCAGGGCTCCCGCTGCGCGTTTGGGTGCGGATGATGCGTGGTGGAAAAGCGGCAGCGGGGCTGCCGCACTCCAAAGTATAATCGCGGCCATTGTGGTTGGTTACGGAGGTCGGTGCTTATGGCGCTCGCTGCGGGTAGCAGGCTTGGGCCCTATGAGGTGGTGGGGCCGCTCGGGGCCGGCGGGATGGGCGAGGTGTATCGCGCACGAGACACGCGACTGGACCGCACCGTAGCCATCAAGATTTTGCCGGTGCAATTTACCGCGGACGCGGCTGCACGACAACGCTTCGAGCGGGAAGCGAAGACGATTTCTGGATTGAATCACCCGAACATTTGTGTGCTGTACGACGTGGGCCACCAGGATGGAGTGGACTACCTGGTGATGGAGTACGTGGAGGGAGAGACGCTGGCGCAGAGGCTGGAGAAAGGACCGCTGCCGCTGGAGCAGGTGATGAAATATGGCGCGCAGATTGCCGAGGCGTTGGAAACGGCGCATCGCAACGGAATCGTGCATCGCGATTTGAAGCCGGGAAACGTGATGTTGACGGCGACGGGCACGAAGCTTTTGGATTTTGGACTGGCGAAAGCGACGGCGCCGCTGGCGACCTTAGCGACGTTGACGGGGGTGAGTCCGATGTCGCCGGTGACGCAGCAGGGGATGATTGTCGGGACGTTTCAGTACATGTCGCCGGAGCAGGTGGAAGGGAAAGAGTTGGATGGCCGAAGCGATATTTTTTCACTGGGCGCGGTGCTGTACGAGATGTTGACGGGGAAGCGCGCGTTTGAAGGGAAGACGCAGTTGAGCGTGGCGTCATCGATTTTGGAGCGGGAGCCGGAAACGATCAGCGCGCTGAAACCGGTGACCCCGCCGGCTTTGGAGCGCGCGATTCAACGCTGCTTGCAGAAAAATCCGGACGAGCGCTGGCAGTCGGCACGGGATTTGGCGATCGAGCTGAAGTGGGTTGGACGGAGCGGAAGCCAGGCGTCGGCGGTGACGAAAGCGCCGTCGTGGAAAAGAAATGCGTGGCTTGCATGGCTGCTATGCGTGGTCATGGCAGGCGCTCTGCTGACGGCGGCCGTTTTGTGGCGCAGCGGCAAATCCGCACCGGAGCCGACGATGATTTTTTCGGCGCCTTTGCCGTTTGCGGTGCGAGATATGGCCATGGGGCCGAACGGGCATACCGTGGCCGTGGCGGCGCATCAAGAAGGCGCGAAGAAAGGTTTGATCTGGCTGTATGAAATCGGGGCGGATGAGGCGCGAAGTCTGGCCGGAACGGAAGGAGGAAATTTTCCGTTCTGGGCGCCGGATGGAAAGGCGCTGGGATTCTTTGCGGATGGAAAACTGAAGCGAATCGACTTGCCGAGTGGCCCGGTGCAAGTACTGGCGGACGCGCCCGCGGGGCGGGGCGGGACGTGGAATCGGGACGGCGTGATCATTTTTACGCCGACGGGACGATTGCAAAGCCAGATTTTGCGCGTGCCCGCGTCCGGGGGAACACCGAGTTTGGTCGTGGGACGCGAGCCTGGATTAGGAGGAGGGAGTCAGAGATGGCCGGTGTTTTTGCCGGATGGGAAACACTTTTTGTTTTTGTCGGCGACAATAGCGGCCTATGGCCACAACGATGGAGTGTATCTGGGGAATCTGGATACGAAGGAATTTCGGCTGGTGGTGAAGACCGAGGGACCGACAGTGTACGCGTCGCCGGGATACCTGCTGTACCTGCGGGATCGCGCGATTCTGGCGCAGCACTTTGACCTGAAGGCGATGCAAGTGAGTGGAGAGCCGGTGGCGGTGGCGAAAGACCCGCAGTTTTTGCCGCGGATCTTACGGGCGGCGTTTTCGGCGGTGAACACGGATGCGCTACTGGTGCAGAAGGGCGGGAACGTGTCGTTGTCGCGGCTGACGTGGTTCACCCGTGAGGGGAAGGAACTCGGAACGATCGGAGAGCCGCAGGTCTATGCGAATCCGCAGATCGCGCAGAACGGGCGACACGTGGTGGTGGATCAGACCGACACGGGCAGCCAGAACACGGACATTTGGACGTATGAAGTGCAGGGAGGGGGCGCGAAACGGTTGACGTTTGATCCGGCGCTCGATGCGACGCCGATGTGGAGTCCGGACGGAGAGAAGGTGGTGTTCACGTCGAGCCGGGGATCGGCGTTCAACCTGTACATGAAAGAGGCGAATGGAGCACAAGAGGAAAAGGTGATTTGTGAAAGCGAGTCGGATAAGTATCCGAATTCGTGGTCACGGGACGGGAAACATATTTTGTACCAGGAGGAGCTGGACCTGAAGTATTTGACCTTGCCGGAGATGAAGAGCGCGCCATTTCTGAAAGGGCCGGCGACGTTGAAAAATGCTCAGTTTTCTCCAGATGGGAAGTGGGTAGCCTACGATTCGAACGAGAGCGGGAAGTGGGAAGTGTACGTGACGTCGTTCCCGGACGCGCACGGGAAATGGCAGGTGTCGAGTGGGGGAGGCGAGCAGCCGCGGTGGAGAGGGGACGGGAAGGAAATGTTTTATCTGGCGCCGGACGCGAAGATCGTGGCGGTGCCGGTGACGGTGAAGGCGGGAGCGGGATTTGATCCGGGAACGCCGGTGGCGTTGTTCCAGACGAATCCAAAGGAGACGTTGGCGACCTCGGAACAGGCGATTTATGACGTGGACCCGAGTGGGCAGAAGTTTTTGGTGAATACGTTGGTGAAGGGCGGCGACGTGCAGCCGATGACGGTGATTTTGCATTGGGGGCAGAAGTAGGGGTTGAAATTGGGAAAGAGAAGACAGAAGTGAGCGCGGAGACGCAGAGTGCGCGGAGATTCGCAGAGAAGAAAAAGAGGGCTTTTCACACAGAGGGAAGAGCACAGAGGACCCGGAGTTAAGAGAAGAAGTGGACGAGGAAAAGAGTGACAGAGTTTCGGAGTTTAAGACGGGAAGAGTAACCCAAGACCCACCCTCAAAAGACGAGCGTGGGGCACCTGCAGAAAAGCCTCAGGCTTCGAAGGCTTGCGCTACAGGTTTAGTGGAGGGAGGCGGACTGGGGCGCTAGTTGAAGTTGGGCGCGGTGTAAGAGTTCGAGGGCGCTCGGGCGGAGTGCGCCGTTGGGGGAGAGCTTGAGGTAAGACTGGACGTCGGCGAGGACGGCGGTGGGGTTGTTGGTGCGCTCGTGGATTTGCGCGAGAAGGATGTAGGCGTCGGATTCGCCGCCGTGGGCCATGGCGTCGAGGGCGCTGCGTTCGGAGTCGGCGAGATGACCCAAGGAATATTGGATCAGGCCCAGGCAATATTTTCCGATAGTGGAAGCCGGATCGTCGGCGAGGCCTTGGTCGACGAGAAGCTTGGCGTCCGCGAAGTCCGCGCGCTTGTACAGGATCATGGAGAGGCCGAAGAGCGAAGGGGCGAAGGCACTCTTGGTGAGGTCGATGGATTTCTGGAAATTTTTTGCGGCGGCGTCGAGCTGTCCGAGGCGCAGATAGGCGAGGGCGAGGTTGTGGTAGGGGCGGTAGCAAGCAGGAGCCAGTTCGATGGCTTTGAGAAAGTGCTCGACGCTGGCGGCGGCATTGCCTTTGGTGAGAAGCTCGGTGCCTTTCGTGAAAGCTTTGACGGCTTTGCCGGGGAGGGCGAGGTCCTGGACGGAGACTACGGCATCGTTACGAAGAGATTGCGCGCGCGTGTAGGTAGAGAACGGCAGAACAAGGATGGTGAAGAAGAGAGCAGTTGGTTTCATGTGGGCGCCACCTGGACGTCGTTGGTTTCAGTGTGGGTGGGAATCGGAATAGGGAAGAGGTGTTGAGGGGTATCGTGTGGGATTCGATAGCTGGGCGGAGGGGTAGGCGGGGAGGACTGGACGGAGGTACAGGGGAGTCGAAATTCGAAAGAGAGCAGAGAAAAGATAACGCGGAGTTGCGAAGGGTAGCGGAGATGAAAGAACTCTTCGGAGCTCAGCGCAAGGCGTAACACAGAGAACACGGAGAGAAGAGCACGGAGTTAAGAGAAGAACTGGGCGAGTTTCAGAGTAGAAGAGAAAGAGTAACCGAAGACCCACCCTGCAACGACGAGATGCGGCACCCGCTGCCGCACTCTAAAGGAATACGGCCCGCCTCGAAAGGCGGGCCCTACAGTATAATCGCGGGGCTTATGGCGTTGAATCCGGGGACAAAACTGGGGCCGTATGAGATTGTTGCGCCGCTCGGAGCCGGCGGCATGGGCGAGGTGTATCGCGCGACGGATACGCGGCTGGGGCGCGATGTGGCGGTGAAAGTGTTGCCGGCTTCGGTAGCGAAGGACGCGGACCGCTTGCGGCGATTCGAGCTGGAAGCGAAGACGGTTGCGACGCTAAACCATCCGAACATTCTGGGGCTCCATGACATTGGAACCTACGAAGGCGCGCCGTTTCTAGTGAGCGAATTACTGGAAGGCGAAACGCTGCGGGCGAAGATCGACGCCGGGCCGATTCCGACGCGACGCACGGTGGAATATGCGCTGGGAATTGCGCAGGGCTTGGCGGCGGCGCACGCCAAGGGAGTGGTACACCGCGATCTGAAGCCCGAGAACGTATTTATAACGCGCGACGGACGCGTGAAGATTCTGGATTTTGGGTTGGCCAAGCTGGTGCGGGAGGAGCACAGCCTGGAGTCGGCGTTGACGTTGACCAGCCCCACGACGATGCCGGGCGTGGTGATGGGCACGATCGGTTATATGTCGCCGGAGCAGGTGAAGGGGCAACCGAGCGACGAGCGATCGGACATTTTCAGTTTTGGCGCGGTGCTGTACGAGATGCTGACGGGGAAGCGGGCGTTTAAGAAAGATACCACCGTGGAAACCATGACGGCGATTCTGAAAGAAGAGCCGCCGGAGTTGACCGAGACGGGATGGCAGGGGCCGATTGGCCTGCAAAGAATTTTGACGCGATGCCTCGAGAAAAGCCCGGAAAGGAGATTTCAGTCGGCCAGCGACCTGGCGTTTGCGATTGAGGCGCTGAGCGGGACGGGGACGGGAGCGTCACCGAGCATTGCGGTAGCGGCAATGGAGGAGACGGGGAAATCGCGGCGATGGATTTGGCTGGCGACGGGCGCGCTGGCTTGCGCGGCAGTGGGCGGCGCGATTGCGTGGAGCGTACGGCCGGGCCCGAAGCCGGTGCCGACGTTTCTGCGCATGTCATTTGAACGAGCCACCCTGATTCGCGGGAGATTTGCGGCGGACGGAAGAACTCTGGTGTACAGCGGCATCGTGAGCGATGGCGTGCCGGACACCTACGTGATTCGTGAGGACTATCCAACGTCGGTTCCGGCGGGATTGCACGGGGCGATGGTGTTGGCGATTTCGCGGTTGGATCAGATGGCAGTCCTGGTGCGGCCGCATTTCTGGGCGCAATACCAATGGGGCGGAACGCTGGCGACGGTGCCGTTCGGAGGAAGCACGCCGCGAGAATTGCTCGAGAATGTATACGACGCGGACTGGTCGCCGGACGGTAAGGAGTTGGCGGTGATTGATCGCGGCGGGGATAAATGGCGAGTGCAATATCCGATCGGGAAAGTATTGCTGACAACCGACAACTGGTTGAGCGACATCCGCGTGTCACCGGATGGAAAGCAAATGGCTATTTTTCGCCATCCTTTGGCGTCGAGAGACGATCGCGGGAATGTGCTGTTGCTGGACCGCGAGGGGCATCAGAAACTGATTTCCGCCGAGTGGGAAGCGCTGGAAGGAATGGCGTGGACGGCGGATGGCAAGGAAGTGTGGTACGGAGCGGCTGAGGCAGGGGATCAATATTGCATTCGAGCGGCAAACGCGAAGGGGCAAGAGAGGGCGGTGTATTGCGGGACGGCGGGAACACGCGTGCACGACATCACGGGGTCGGGGCGCACGCTGGTGTCCGCGGATGTGCAGGTAATTTCAATAGCGGCGGTGGAGCACGGGTCGAGAGAGCAACACGACCTGGTGTCGCTTGGATTTGTGCTTGATCCAAAGATCACACCAGACGGGGCGGAGGTGGTGACGACGGACGCGTCGGTGCGCGGCGGGAAGGATTATTCGGTAAACGTGCAGAAACGCGATAGCGGCTCGGCGGTAAAGATTGGCGAGGGCGGGTATGGGTCGGACATCAGCGACGACGGAAAATCGGTGCTGGTGGTAATGCCCGGACAGGGGAAAGTACAGGTCGTGCCGGTGGGCGCGGGAGAAGCGCAGACGCTGACATGGGAAGGATTTCAGATTAGCTCGGCGAACTGGTTTCCGGACAACCAGCATATTTTGTTGTTTGCGAGTCCGGCTGGGCAGCCGCTGGGATTGTACATGACGGATCGCAGGGGGACGGCGCCGAAGATGCTGATGAAGGAGGCTCCGGCGTGGGCCGACGTGATGCCGGACGGGGAGAATTTGCTGCTGGTCGAAGGCGACGCGCTGGTGCAGCGGTCGATCAGGGATGGTAGCGAGAAGAAGTTGGGGGCGCTTGAAGAACGGGAAACGCCGCTGGATTGGGCGAAGGAGCCGCTGCATTTGTTTACGCAGGTGGTGAGCGCGACGGGGGTGACGGTGAAGAAACTGGATCTGGTCAGCGGCCGGCGGGAGACTTGGTATGAGTTTGAGCCGCGGAATCAGGATGGAGCAATGCTGAATGTGGAGAATGGGAGTATCACGCCGGATGGGAAGTGGATGATGTTCAATTATGCGGTGCCGGTGGGGCAGTTTTATGTGAGTGAGACACTGCGGTGAGGAAGAGAAGGTCCAAAGGTGAAAGGGGACAGAAGAGAAGAAGTGAAAGAGTGAAATGGTTTTAGAGTCTCAGAAAAGAAACCCCAGACCCACATGCAGCACCGGCATGTGGGCAGCCGCGGGCGGCCAGGAGGGATGACCATGATTTTTGGTTGGGAGGCAGGACGTTGGGGAAAGCCTCAGGCTTGGAAGGCCTGAGATACGGGTTCGGGATGACGGATTTGTGCAATTGGGAAACGACAGAGGCCGATGGATTGTGAGGCGACGCGCGCGAACGATTTTGGTGGTGGCGGTGCTGGTGCTGGGTGGGTTGTTGGGGGCTGCCGCGGCCCGGGGGCAGTTGCAGGGGCAGATTTCCACGGCGAAGAGTATGTATGTCGCCGGGGAACCGATTTACGTCCATTTTGAAGTGACGAATGTGGGGAAGGAACCGGTGGAGTATAGCGCCGGTGATCCATATGCGGACGGGTGTGGCGGGTATTCGCTGGCCGTGTCGAGCGCCCCGCCGCTCAAGCATCCGAGCTGCGCTCCGGTGAAGTCAAACGAGTGCATTGTGGTGAACCAGATTCTGGCCGCGGGCGAGACCGTGCGGCAAAACATTCTGGTGAATTTTGCGCACGATGTGGCGAAGCCGGGGGACTACCAGATTCATGCGGTGCGCACGATGAAGTACCGGCCGCTGACCGGAGTGGGCACGCTATCGGCGGATGGGAAAGATTTCAAGCTGGAGAAGAGCTTGCAAATTCAAGTGACACAAACAAATCGAGAGGCGCTGCAGGCGATCTATCAGGTGTACGTGACGAATCTTCGATCGCAGGATGACGAGATTCAACGCGACGCGGAGCGCGCGATTGTCAGCGGGGCGATGCCGTGGCTGGAAGATACGATTGTGGGGATGGTGCGGCAATATCGCTCGCGGGAATTTGCGCTGCTGGGGTTGAAGAATTTGAATACGGCGCGGTCGCGGGAAGAATTGGCGAAGATTGTGCAGAGCACATCGGACTTTACGCCGGAAAATGAGACGGCGGTGGGGTATCTGGCACAGATGGGTGACAAGAAATATTTCTCGATGCTATTGGAGATTGCGAAGAAGTTGGAGGCGAGCCAGGGGCGCGAGTATGTGCTGGCGGCGGCGGAGTTGGGCGGGGATGATGCGGTGCCGTTCTTGAAGGAGTTGCTGGCGAGCGCGGATGCGAATGCGCGGGCGAACGGGGTGATGGGGTTGGGAGTGAGCGGGAGCCGGGCGGCGGTGCCGCTGTTGATTGAGACGCTCAAGGGCGGAAATGCGGATTTTCGGAAGCTGGCGGAAAACGGATTGACGGGATTGACGCATCGTAGGGTGAGTGCGGAGGGAGACGCGCCGTCGGAGCAGGCCGGGAAGTGGGCGGCTTGGTGGGGGGCGGAGGGGAGCAGCGCGAAGGTGTATGGGCCGCGGGAGTGCGGGGAGGTGTTGCCGTAGGTGGAAAGCCGAAGAGGGCTTTTAACACAAAGTTCACAGAGATAGGGGCACGGAGGAGCAAGAAGGGAAACAGTGGAAGAGTCTCGGGATGGCAATGATTTTTGGTTGGGAGGCAGGACGCTCCGGTTGAGATCCTTCATCACTTCGTTAAGGATGACAGATTTATTTAATCGAGCGAGAGAGAAACCCAAGACCCACACGCAACACCGGCGTGTGGGCACCCAGCATTGAGGAAAGTTCGATGAGGTAGTTGGAATAGGAGGGGGCATGGCGAGGATGAGAGCGTTGGGAATGGCGGTGGTTGGGTTGACGGTGGCGATTGCGGCGCTGGGGCAGGCGGCCAAGATTTACCCTGGGGCGAAGAAATATACTCCGCCGGAAACGGAGGAGACGAAAGAGGCGGAGAAGGCTATGCCGCCGGGGATGCAGTCGACGATTTATTTGACGGACGATGGGTATCAGAAAGTGGCGACATTTTACCGCGGCGCGGGGAAGGAGTACACGATGCCGGGGATGGCGAAGGGCGCGAAGCTGCCGAGCGGGCAAGAGATGCAGCAGAGTTTTTTCCTTTTGGATGGAGCGGCGGATCTGCAGAGTTCGAAGAGTTGGGTGAAGGTGCAGCGGCCGTTTATTGGGTCGGTGAGCGTGAAGGATGGAGTACCGGAGTTCAAGGATATCCGGGACGTGACGGCGATTGAGATGGTGGAGAAGAAGTGAGAAGTGAGAAGTGAGAAACGAAATTCGAAAATGGGAGTTTGAAATTCGGAAGAGGAAGGAAAAACATAACGCTGAGACGCGGACGTTCGCGGAGAAGAAAAACGAGTAACTCAGAGTTCACAGAGATAGGGACACAGACGGCGGAACAAGAGAAGAAGTAGAAGAGTGAAAGAGTTTAAGAGTTGGGGAGGCGCGATGTTTCATATTGCCCAGGTGAATGTTGGACGGATTCGGGGGCCGCTGGACGGGTCGGTGATGGCTGGTTTTATGCAGCGACTGGATGAGATTAATGCACTGGCGGACCGGAGTCCGGGGTTTGTGTGGCGGCTGCAGACGAATGAGGGGAATGCAACGTACTTTCGGCCTTATGAACACGACGATCAGATTCTGTTGAACATGTCCGTCTGGGCATCGATTGAGGTGCTGAAGAATTACGTTTATCGGACGGCGCACGCGGAATTGCTGCGGCACCGGGAGGAATGGTTCGAGAAGTTTGCGGGAGTTTACATGGCGTTGTGGTGGGTGCCGGCGGGACATGTGCCAGGAATCGATGAGGCGAAGAAGAGGCTGGCGCACCTGGAAAAACATGGGCCGACGCAGTATGCGTTTACCTTCAAGAATGTGTTTCAGCCGGATGAGGAGTTTCAGAAGAGGATTGATTGGGGAGGGTTTCAGCCGTGCGCGTCGGTTTGAAAGGAAGAGAAAGAGAAGGAGTGACAGAGTGTAACAGGGATTCCTCGCATCGCGGATTCCGCCCGGAATGACGGGCGGGTGGTGAGCAGTGTGGGGTTGCTATTTGTCCCAATGGGCGACGTGGACGAGTTGGAAGCGGGAGCCGTGCGGGCTGGGCTCGATGGAGACGATGTGCTGGTCGGATTTGGTGCCGGATTTGAAGAGTAGGCCGCCTTTGTCGGGCTTGTCGTCGGCGCAGGTTAGAGGTTTGGAGTTGTCGTCGGTGTCTTTGTCCTTATCGGAAGTTTTCGCGTTGGGATCGGGATGGGAGCAGTCGAGGACCTTGCCGTATTTGGAGAGATGCTTTTTGTAATAATCCGCGATTTTGTCCATGGAGTCGTCCGACTCCATTTTCAGAACAGCTAATTTTACGCCGGCGCTGTTGCCCCAGAGGTTGAAGTTGATGCCCGGGGAGTCTTCGTCTTTGTCTTTGTGGCGGCGCGCGCCGGGATAGAGCGGGAGGCCGATGTCTTTGGCGTCGGCATCGGTGGCCATGGTGATGCCGGCGCCTTTTTCGTTTTGCGCGGGGGAGGGGGACGAGACAAAGAGGGACGAAGCGGCGCAGAACATGGCGAGAGCCGGGATAGGTATACGCATGGAACCTCCGGGGGAGTAGCGTCTGATGATGATACGCGAAAAGGGAAGAGAAAGTTCCCCGGGGAGATGCGTGCTGCGGTACGGGGTTTGGAAGGCGGAAGAAAGAAAGACAACGCCGAGACGTGGAGAGCGCAAAGGTTTGACGCAGTAAGTGGGGGCGGAAGTGGGGCGGGCGTTGACGAAGACAGGCTAGGGGACTAGGATTCGGGCCAGGTTCTGGGTCCATGGTAGGACGACAATTTGCTCATTATGTGGTGCTGGGGCAGGCCGGCGCGGGCGCGATGGGTGTGGTTTATCGAGCGCGCGATGAGAGCTTGCAACGGGACGTAGCACTCAAGCTGCCGGCCGAAGGCGCCGTGCTGACGGAGCAACTGCGCGCCAAATGGCTGGCGGAAGCGCGGGCGGCGTCCGCTCTGAATCATCCGAACATTTGCACGATTTATGAAGTGGGCGAGTACGAGGGCCAGCCGTACATCGCGATGGAATATCTTGCGGGCCGGCCGCTGAATGAGTGCATTCCCGACGACGGATTACCAACGGAGACGGTGCTGGAGTATGGCGCGCAGATCGCGAGCGCACTGGAGTGCGCGCACACGCACGGAGTGCTGCACCGCGATTTGAAATCGGCGAACGTGCGGCAGAGCGGCGGCGGTCAAGTGAAGGTGCTGGATTTTGGATTGGCGGCGAGCCTAAAGGACAAATCGTTCGAGGGCGCGACGGAAACCAAAGCGTCGAATCCCGAAGGGGCGCCGGGGACGCTGGCGTATCTTGCGCCCGAGGTGTTGAGCGGAACGCCGGCGGATGTGCGGGGAGATATTTGGGCGCTAGGAGTGCTGCTGTACGAGATGGCGTCGCGGGCGCACCCGTTTCCCGGGCGGACGACGTACGAATTGTGCAGCGCGATTCTGAAGGAAGCGCCGCGCGGGTTGCCGATGCGCGTGCCACCGGGACTGCGGGCGATTATTTTGCGGTGCCTGGCGAAGCAGCCAGAGCAGCGGTATCAGCGGGCGAGCGAAGTGCAAGCGGCGCTGGAAGCGCTGCACTCGAATGGCGGGTCGATGGCAGCGGCGGCCGCGGCAGCCGGAGCGTTTGGTGGGACGGCGGCGAGTCTCGAAAGCGCGGACAAGAAACAGACGAGGAAGTTTGTGTGGATGGCGGCGGGGCTGCTGGCGGCGGTGGCGGCGGTGATCTATTTTGTGCCAGGTGCGAAACCGCGGTTAGGATCGCCTGTGCCGGGAGGAAAATTGCGGCAGTTGCTGGCGACGGACAGAAATATTCTGGGGCCGGGGCTATCGCCGGATGGAAAGATGCTGGCGTACGTGGAGGAAGAACGGAAAGAGGATGATTTGTATGTAACCCGTGTCGCGGGCGGAGAGCGGATGCAGTTGACGCGCGATGTGTCACGGAAAGGCGAGCCGGTGTTTTCGCCGGACGGAGAGAAGATCGCGTTCGCGCGAAAAATGCCGGAAGGAGGGGAGGAGGAGATCTGCACCATTGCGACGCTCGGCGGAGATGTGACGACCGTGGCGCAGAACGGAGCGATGCCGGCGTGGTCGCCGGATGGAAGCCACCTGACGTTTGTGCGAAGGAAGGCAGGGGAGCCCGAGACGCTGGCGATTGTGGCGCTGGACGGTTCGGATGTGCGCACGATTCTGGCGGGAGACGCGATTTATCCGTTTCTGGGGAGGCCGGCGTGGTCGCCAGATGGAAACACGATCGCGGTGGGGCGAAGCCGGGGAGGAAGCGCGCGGGAGATCTGGCTGGTGCCGGTGAACGGAGGAGCGGCGACGGAGTTGACGCATGGCGAGGGAGGCGTGTTCAGCGACGCGCCGGCGTTTTCGGCGGATGGAAAAGGCTTGGTGTTCCGGTCGAATCGCGGAGGCGCGTCGAATATTTGGTATGAGGAGTTGAGCGGGCGAGGAGCGGTGCAACTGACGACGGGAGCCGGATCGGATTCGTCGCCAAGCGTGGCGCGCGATGGAACGCTGGCGTTTTTGAATTCACGGACGAGTTCGGTGCTGCTGTTGTACGAGTTGGAGACGGGGCAGAGCAAAACGATTTTGACTGCTCGGGGGATTTTGTGGGCGCCGGCGTTTTCCCCAGATGGAAAGGAAGTGGCGTACTCGCGGGCAGAGCCGGACGGCGCGTGGCACTTGTGGGCGATCGCGACGGAGGGGGGAGCGCCGCGGGAGTTGACGTCGGGGAAAGTACCGGAAATTTATGGGCGGTACGCGCCCGATGGGCAGGAGATTTATTACACCACATGGGGACCGGAGCCGCTGAGCATTGGGCGCGTTTCGCGGAAGGGCGGCCCGACGCACGCGGCTGAACCGAGAGCGAAGACGAGCGACGCGTATGCGGATGTGTCGGCGGATGGGAAGTGGTTGGTGTTTGTAAGGACAGAAAACAAGAAGGCGCATTTGTACGTGAAGGCGACGGACGGCGGCGGCGAAGCGAGGCGCGTAGGAGCGCTGGAAGGAACAGTGCCGCGGTGGTCGCCGGACGGGAAGTGGATTTTGTTTAGTCCGAACCGGGGGTTCAGCGATGGGGCGTTCCTCGTGCATCCGGACGGTAGCGGATTGAAGCGCGTGGCGGAAAGTGGAGGGTGGCCGGTGTGGTGGCCGGGCGGAGACAGGATTGGCTTGCAAACGACGGGGCCGGAGGGGAACACCGAGTTTACGGTGATTGAGCTGGCGACGGGAAAGGCGCGGGTGTTACCAGGGTTACGGTTTAGCGGGACGAATTATCCGTTTGATGTCTCGCGCGACGGGAAGTGGCTGGTGACGACGAATACGACGGACGAGTCGGATGAGATTTGGGTGCTGGAGGGGAAGGAGAGATAGCGCGACGAAGAAGGGAAAGAAGTTTAGGAGTGGAACAGTTTCTGAGTGTAAGAGTGGCAGGCTTGGGCTACTTCTTGCGGGCGAACGGAATGGTGCAAGTGGAAAATAGAAAAGAGAAACATAACGCAGAGATGCAGAGTACGTTGAGATTCGCGGATAGGAGAGAAACCCGCGAGTCCGGGGAGTGGTAACACAGAGGGAAGCGCACAGACAACACCGAGGCGGGGAGAAACCAAGCGAAAAACGTGAATGGAGTTTGTGTGGTGGCGGGAGCAGGGCTCCCGCGGAGCGAATGACGGGCGGCGATAGGGAAAGAAAACGGCAGTTGGACCTGCCAGCGGTAGGCAGGCTGCCGCACTTGAGGGATGATGGAGAATTTGCGGGTGGTGTTGGTGGCTACGCGGAATCCGCTGAATATGGGGGCGGTGGCGCGGGCGATGAGCAATTTTGGGGCGACGCGGCTGCGCGTGGTGCAGCCGTACGAGAAAGCGTTTCGCGAGGCGCGGTCGGCGGTGGGCGCGGCGGAAGTGCTACGGGTTGCGGAGGAGTGCGCGTCGCTGGAAGAGGCGGTGGCAGATTGCGGGTTGGTGGTGGGGACGACAGCGATCGGGAATCGGGAGATCAAACATCCGCTGCGGAGTCTGGATAAGGCCGCGCCGATTTTGCGAAAACGATTGGCGAAGGAACGTGTGGCGATTTTGTTTGGGTCGGAAAAGAAGGGATTGTCGAATGAAGATTTAAGTTATTGCCACTGGCTGGTGCATGTGCCGACGCGGGCGGAGCATGCGTCGATGAACCTGGGGCAGGCTGCGGCGGTGTGTTTGTGGGAGTTGGCGCGGGGGACGCGGAGTTTTGAAGAAAGAGTGGCGCGGCGTGCAGCGAAGATGGAGACGGTGGAGAGGGTTACGGAGTCGTTGCTGGTTTGTTTGGTGAAGAGCGGGTATGTGGCGGCTCGAAGTGAACGTTTGGCGGAGGAGAAGTTGCGGCGGATGGTGAGGAGATTTGCGTTGGATGAGGCGGATGCAGAGGTGTTTTTGGGGATGGTGAGGAAGGTGCGCGAGGGCATCGAGAAAAGGGAAGGTGGAAAATAGAAAGGACGAAAGAGAAAAGATAACGAAGAGACGCTGAGAACGCGAAGATTCGCGGAGGAGAGAACCGCAAGACCCACCCTCAAAAAACGAAAGTGGGACACCCGCGGAGAAGAGACCCCAAGACCCACACGCAACCGCGGCGTGGGCGGCATCCGGCGGAATTAGCGAGGCAAGACGCGGCGGAAAGGCACGGGTCCCTTCCTGCGTCAGGAGAAGCTGAAGACCCGCCACTACGAAATCGGGAAAGGCCGGAAGAGGGGTAAAATGCCTGCGCGGGCGGTGCGGAACTGCTTGCGGAGGTTGGCGTGAGATTCCTCGGGACATTTTGGGTTCGTGTAGTTTGGGTCGCGCTTTGCGCGGCGTTGGTTGGGGTGTGCGCGGGATCGGTGCGGCCAGGTTTTAACGTAAGCGAGAGGAGCGTGGTGGCCGATCTAAAGGTGGGCCATTCCACTGACGGCGTTACCACAACGCTCGGTGCCGGTGGGCAGAGTCAGCAGGCGCAGCCGGGCGTGGCGAATGTTGGCGGAACGGTGGTGCAGGAGATTACCGAGCAGGGGTTGCGAAAGGTGGTTGTCACGTTAACCGGGCAGGATCCGGAGAAGAAGCGGGAGTATGCGACGTCGACGGATACGCTGGGGCAATTCCGGATTGAGGGAGTGGCGGCGGGAGAGTATGAGGTGACGATCACGCGGGCGGGATTTGTGCGCGTGAATTCGCGGCCGGAAAAGAGCCGGATTACAGTGGTGGCGGGACAGGATGTGACCGGCCTCGCGTACAAGATGCAGGCAGCGGGAGTGATTTCCGGGAAGATTACGGAGGCGGATGGGGACCCGCTGCAGGGCGTGACGGTGTGGGTGACGCGCGTGGGAAAGAATGGTCGGCCCGAGGATGCGAATGGGCATTCCTCGGAGGATGCCGGGGAAGAATCGACGAACGATTTGGGGGAGTATCGCGTCGCGAATTTGCGGGCAGGGGATTACATCGTGCAGGCGCAAATGCATGGCGGATCGGGCCCGGCGCCCGATTCGGCGGAACGCGGGAGGCAGAAAAATCGCGCGGTGTATGCGCTGACGTACTATCCGGGAACGATCGAGCAGCGTCAGGCGGGAATGGTGCGCGTAGTGGGAGGGACGACGGCGATTGCGAGTTTCACGCTGGCGGTGAGCCGGTCGTATCGCGTGAGCGGAAAGGTGATGGTGGCGGGGAATGCCGAGAACGTGCAGATGTTCCTGGTGTCGCAAACGGGACAGACCGAAGCGCAGCAGTTGGGAGAAGGCGGACAGTTTGAGTTTCGGAATATTATGCCGGGAACGTATGTAGCGCAGGTTGTGGACGTGTCGACGGTTACGGGGGACGGGCCGGCGGAGGCGCACTCGCGGATCATTGGATCGCCTATCGTGGTGAGCGACGCGGATGTGGTCGGGCTGCAGCTTCAGCCGGAGGCGGGTGGCTCGGTGAGCGGAAAAGTGCGCACGGAGGATGGCGAGCCTCTGGATTGGGCAAATCTGAATGTAGCTCTAGTGCGCGTTGTGGAGCGCGAGGAACCGCCGCAATTGGCGGACATAGGGGCCCTCGGCGGGTCGATCCAATTGAGCGAGGATGGATCATTCGCGATGAAAGATGTAGCGGGAGGGAACTACCTGGTATTCATCGGAGGGCATTCGGAGAAGGCGCGGGACTACTATTTGAAGTCCGTGACGGTGAATGGGAGCGAGGCGGTGGACGCTGGGTTTACGGTGGACGGGTTGATGGTGCTGGACGTCGTGTTGAGCGCGCGAGGCGGATCGATTGAAGGAACGGTGGTCGACGGTAATGAGAACGGAGTGGCGGAGGCCACGGTGGTGAGTTTGCCGGCATCGGGAAAATTGGGAAGGCCGGATGCGTATGCGACGGTGCGCACGGATGCGGGCGGGCACTTTTTGTTGCGAGGGCTGACGCCGGGAGCGTACGTGGTGGTCGGCGTGGAGGAGTTGCAGAGCGAACCGCGGAATAGCGGGTTTTTTGCGAAGTACGGGGAGAAAGGCGTGCGGGTGGATTTGGATGAGGGAGAGAGGAAGAGCGTGACGGTGCAGTTGGTGGAGGAGAAATAGGGAAATCGGGAGAGAAGCGAAAAGATAACGCGGAGACGCAGAGGGCGCGGAGTTTTGCAGAGAAGAAGGACGATAACACCGAGGGCCCAGAGTTAGGAGCACAGAGGTCACAGAGTTCAGAGAAGAAGTGGAGGAGTTTCAGAGTGACAGAGTAGCCTGAGACAGTTGCTGTGGGTGCTTCGGGGAGTGTCGCACCTCGGGCGCTCACCAGTATTGAGATGGGTTTCCAGCGCTTACGCGCTCAGATAACGTCTGACGCGTCTGCGGCGCGGGGAGAGAGCTGTGAAGAGGACTGCGATTTTGTTGATGATTATTGGCGGGTTGTGGTGCGGGCGGACGGCCGCGGAGACGACGCAGATTGCGGCGAATTTGGTGGCGCAGGCGACGCCGAGCGTTTCCGTGACGGCGCAGGCAGGCACCGAGAGGATTGCACGCTACACGCTGACGCCGGAGCGGGAGGCGAAGGCGCGGGCCATCGCCAAGGTGCGGCTGCGGATGATTTTTGTGGGTATGGTGTATGGGCTTGCGGTGTTGCTGGTGGTGTTGCGGTGGAAGCTGGCGGCGAAATATAGAGATGCGGCGGAGAAGGTTTCGGCGAAACGATTTGTGCAGGTGCTGGTGTTCGCGCCGTTGATTGCGTTGACGATCGATGTGCTGTCACTGCCGACGGGAATTTACGAAAACTGGATCAACCGGAGGTATGGACTTTCGGTGCAAGGATGGGGATCGTGGTTTTGGGATTGGACGAAGGGCGAGCTGCTGTCGGTGATCGCGACGATTATTATTGTGGGAATTTTGTATTGGGCGATCCGGAAGTCACCGGCACGGTGGTGGTTTTATTTCTGGCTGGCGACGCTGCCGTTGATTCTGGCGCTGATTTTTATTCAGCCGCTGGTGATCGATCCGATGTTTCACAAGTTCGAGTCACTGCAAGCGAAGGATCCGGGGTTGACGGCGGAGCTGGAGAAGATGGTGCAACATGCGGGAGAAACTATTCCGCCGGAGCGGATGTTCTGGATGGGGGCGGAGGAGAAGACGACGGAGTTGAATGCGTATGTGACGGGATTTGGCGCGTCGAAACGGATTGTGGTGTGGGACACGACGATCGCGAAGATGAATACGCCGCAGATTGTGTTTGTGGCGGGACATGAGATGGGACATTACGTGTTGAATCACGTCGCGAAGGGGTTGGCGTTCGCGGCGGTGGTTTTGTTTGTGATGTTTTATTTAGGATATCGGGCGATTGGATGGGTGCTGGGGCGGTGGGGAGCGGCGTGGGGGATACGTGCGCTGGGAGATTTGGCGTCGTACCCGGCGCTGCTGTTAGTGATCTCCATTTTGGCGGCGTTCGCGGGGCCGATAGGGAGCACGTTCTCGCGACATATCGAGCACCAGGCGGATCAGTATGGGCTAGAGGTGACGCACGGGTTGACGCCGGACTCCGGGCAGGTTGCGGCGCAGTCGTTCAATATTTTGGGAGATGTGGATTTGGCGGACCCGGAGCCGCGGCCGTGGGAGGTGGCGTTGTTTTACGACCATCCAGCGATACCGGCGAGGATTGCGTTTTGTTTGGGGTATGACCCGTGGGAGAAGGGTGGGACGGGGGAGTTTGTGAAGTGAGGGGAAGTTAGTTCTAAGTTTTCAGTTTCGCAAAAGAGAAGAGGGAGTTTCACCAGAGGATACCGACGGAAGAGCACTGAGGGTCCGGAGGTTCGCGCAGAAGAGAAACCCAAGCCCCACACGCAACTTTGGCGTGGTGGGGCACCCCTCAAGATGCGTTGATCGAGCAGAGATTCCTCGCTTCGCAGACTCCGCTCGGAATGACGGAGTGCTCGATTGCAGGTAAGGCTACAGAGTGGGGATAGGGTCGGGGTCGGATATTGGCAGTGAGGCGGGGGCGGCGATGACGCGGTTGCGGCCTTCGGATTTGGCTTGGAACATGCGCTGGTCGGCGAGGGCGAAGAGGAGTTCGGCGTCGTCGCAATCCTCAGGAAAGCTGGCGAGGCCTGCACTGATGGTGACGTTGACTTTGCCGCCGCGGGTGCCCAGGGAGATGGGCGTGTCGGCGACGAGGTGGCGGAGGGATTCGAGTTTTTGCTGGCCTGCCTGGATATCCATTTCCGGAAGGATGACGACGAATTCTTCTCCGCCGTAGCGGCCCACGGTATCGCTCTGACGAAACGAATCGTGAAGGATTGTTGCTAGCTTGCGAAGGACGACGTCGCCGGCGATGTGGCCGTGTGCGTCGTTGAGGGATTTGAAGCGATCGGCGTCGATGACCGCGATCGTGAGTTGTTGGCGATAGCGGCGGGCGCGGCTGAGTTCGACGGCGAGGCGATCGTCGACGTAGCCGCGATTGAAGAGGCCGGTGAGGGGATCGCTGGTGGCGAGTTGCAGGAGGCGCTGGCTGCGGGAGACGAGAGCCAGGCTAAGGGCGGAAGCGGTGAGCATCATGATGAGGCGCGAGATTTCGGTGGCCCAACTGAAGAGACCGTAACGGTAGGGCGCGTATATAGGACTGTTGAGGGCCCAGTGCGTGGCAGCGAAGTAGACGATAGCGAAATATTGCACGAAAGCCAGGAAGCCGGCGGTGATGCAGACACGCTTGTCGTAGCGGAGGCTGGTGCTGGCGATGGCGAGGAAATAGCCTTCGAAAACGACTCTGCTGTTGACGGCGGTGTGGGGTTCGTTGAGAAGGAGGAAGAGGGCGAGCGCGGCACTGACGAAGGTGACGTCGAAACTGCTCGTGGCGAAGGTGAGCCACGAGGGATTGTATTCGCGGCGGAGCAGGATGTAGACGGTGGCGGAAAGAAGGAATGTGGCGCCGGAGAGGCTGAGGCCGACCAGGGCTTCTTTGGGGTCAGCGGGGAAGAAGAGGGAATCGATGAGCGGGATCAGGAGAAGAAGAGTGGCCAGGGAGAGGCGGACTTTGGCGACGAGAAATTCACCGGCAAGGCCAGCGTGGGCGAGGACGGGGTCGGGGCGCGACCAGAGCGAGGGGAAGGCGACTTTGTTGTTTGCGTTCATTTTGGGATTGGGCGTTCGTTCGGGCGTTCCTGTTGGATGGACGGTAGTAGACAGGATACGGGGCCATGGCTCGATTGCGGCGTGAGAAGTAGGCGGCGGTTGCGGAAGGATAACCAAGGGACTTCAGACAGAGGGAACAGAGCAGAGGCGAGGGTCGGTGGGCACCCGGCGCTGGCATAAAAGCCTACGCTACTCTGAAAAAAGAGAACCCAAAGACCCACACGCAACACTGGCGTGTGGGGCACCCGCAAAACGAAAACGCAGGATAGACCCAAGACCTGCCCTCAGAAAACGAGGGTGGGGCACTCGGCGCGCAAGGTAGCGCTAGGGTTTGGGGAGGATGTGAGCTCGGCGGGGCCGAGCATGGCGGAGAGAGTGGTGGCGAGTCTGTGGCTGGGAGGCCGCCACTACCTTGGTGGATCAGTTTGGGACGGTGGTGGTGGAGGTGATGGTAAATTTGGCGGAGTGGCCCGTGGGAGGAGGGCGATTCGGAGGGCTGATGGGTTGCGTCGAACCGAGCCAGAGTTCGACGGGGCCGGAGGGGACGAGGCGGCGGCCGGTGGTGTCGACGACGGAGAGTTCGCGGGGAGTGAGGATGAAGGTGACGGGCTCGGAGGCGTGTGCTACGAGATGGATGCGCTGGAAGCCGACGAGCGAGCGGATGGGAGCGCCGTCGAGGTCGGGGTGGGAGATGTAGAGTTCGACGACCTCATCGCCAGGGACCGAGGAGGTGTTGGTGACGGTGGAGGAGATTTGGATGAGGGAGTCGCCGGAAACAGATTCTTCAGGGCCTACAGGCCGGTTAGTAGCGGGGCTTGATGTCGGAGCTGAAGCTCCGACCCCCGGTGCCGTAACACTCACATCGGAGTAGGAGAAGGAGGAGTAGGAAAGGCCGAAGCCGAAAGGATAGAGGGGAGGCTCGTTCAGGTAGCGGTAGGTACGGCCAGCCATCGAGTAGTCGGTGTAAGGAGGAAGTTGGGCGACGGATTTGTAGACGGTGACGGGGAGACGGCCGGCGGGATTGTAGTCGCCGGAGAGGACGGCGGCGACGGCGGCGCCGCCTTCTTCGCCGGGATACCAGGCTTCGAGAATGGCCGAGGCGTGCTCGCTGGCCCAGTTGATAGCGACGGCGCTGCCGCTGGTGAGGACGACGACGACCGGTTTGCCGGTGGCAGCGAGGGCTTCGAGGAGTTGCTCTTGCGTTGTGGGAAGAGTGATGTCGGTGCGATCGCCGCCGAAGAAGCCCGGGTCACTCGATTCGGATTCTTCGCCTTCGAGTTGCGCGGTGATGCCGAGGACGGCAATGGTGATATCCGATTTGCGGGCGGCGTCGACAGCTTCCTGTTGCAGATTGGGAGGAACCCAGAGAAGGCGGACGGCGGATTCCCAGGAAGTGTGGAAATATTCGAGCGAGATGGGATAGGCGTGGCTAGCCTCGAGGTGGACGAGGGTGGTAAGGGCGCGCTCGCCGTGAGGAGCCCAGTCGTCGATGAAAAGTTTGTTGTTGAGGTAAAGGCGGTAACCGCCGTCGGAGCTGGCGCCCAGGCGGTAATCGCCGTCGACGGGAGGGATGAAGACGCCGGTCCAGCGGACGGAGAAGTTTTCGGCGGGGACGTTGGGGGCAGGAGAGACGTTGTTCCATTCGAAGTCGATGGAGGGATCGACCCGGGTGGCGACAGGAGAGCCGAGGAGATGGATGTTGTTGAAAAATTCGGCGGTGAGGCCGGTTTGGGAACCCGGGACCCCAGGTGCAACACCGGCACCTGGGCCAGCCGCTGCAGACCTGCGGAAGGCGGAGTTGGGGATGGGGATGGCGCGGGATTCGGTTAGCGGGGCGCCTACGGCGTAGGTGAGTTTGGCGTTGGGGAAGCGCGTTTTTATGCCGGTCAGGATGGTGGAGTAGGTGGAAGGAGTGCCGTTGTAGTTGCCGAGGAGGACGTCGAGGGAATCGGAGGTCGGGCCGACGACGGCGATGGATTTGATCTTGGAATTTAACGGGAGAGTGTTGTGATCGTTCTTGAGGAGCACGATGGATTCCCGCGCGGCTTGAAGAGCGATTTTGCGATTCGCGGATGTGTCGACATCGGCGAGTGTTAGTTTGGACCACGGAACACTCGCGGGAGGATCGAACATGCCGAGACGGAAGCGCGCTTCGAAGAGGCGGCGGACGGCGCGATCGATGTCCTGCGTGGTGACCAGACGATCCTCGACGGCGTAGTCGAGAGCTTTGAATTGCGGACCGCAGGTGAGGTCGGTGCCGGCTTTGAGAGAAAGCGCCGAGGCTTGCGCGAGTGACATGACAAAACCGTGGGCTTGGTAGAGATCGTTGATGGCCCAGCAATCGGAGACGACGTAGCCGCGGAATCCCCACTGGTTGCGAAGCAAATTCAAAAGAAGTGTGTTGGCGCAGGCGGGTTCGCCAAGGACGGAGTTGTACGCGCACATGATGGAGTCGGCGTGGCCGTCGACGACGGTGGCGCGGAAGGCAGGAGTATAGGTGTCGTAGAGATCGTGGAGAGAGACGGGAACGTCGAAGCGGTGGCGGAGAGATTCGGGGCCGCTGTGGACGGCGTAGTGCTTGGGAGTGGAGACGACTTTGAGGTATTTAGGATCGTCGCCTTGGAGGCCGGTGACGAAGGCTACGCCGAGGCGGGCGGTGAGGAAGGGATCTTCGCCGTAGGTTTCCTGGCCGCGTCCCCAGCGGGGATCGCGGAAAATATTTATATTGGGAGACCAGAAAGTGAGACCGTAGTAGCGGCCGGTGTTGTTGTGTGCGACGGCGTCATTGTATTTGGCACGAGCTTCGGTGGAGATGACGTCGGCGATGGCGTGGAGAAGATTGGTGTCCCAGGTGGCAGCGAGGCCAATGGCCTGCGGGAAAACGGTGGCGACGCCGGAGCGGGCTACGCCGTGGAGGCCTTCGTTCCACCAATTGTAGGCGGGAATTTGCAGACGAGGGATAGCGGGGGCGACGTCTTGCATCTGGGAGATTTTTTCTTCAAACGTCAGGCGGGAGAGGAGATCGTTGACGCGCTGGTCGATCGAGAGCGAGGGATCGAGGTAGGAGGGAGTGGGAGTTTGCGCGAGCGCGACGAGCGGAAAAAGGAGAATTGAGAGGAATAACGCAGTGAGGGTTTTCATCGGGAGGAATTGTGGCAAAGGAGGAGGCAAGAAGTAAAGTGAGGAGGAAGTGGAAGAGTGACAGAGTTTAGGAGAGTTTAAGAGAAGAGATCACGCGGAGACGCTGAGGGCGCGGAGGTTTGCGGAGAAGAGAAGGGGGAATGTAATACGGAGTTCACGGACGGAAGAGCACAGAGGACATAGAGGTAGGAAGGGCGAGAGAACTCCGGAGAGCTTGAGACGCAATTTGCTTTGCGGATTTTTTTTGCGGCACGACGAGGCGGTTAAGGCCCCTCGGCGGTCCTCGTCGGATAGCCTTAGGATGACAGCGTGTGGGTGAGGGTGGGATTGGTGGGGGTGAGATTGACGTCTGGAACTGAGAAGACTTCGTCGTCGGGAAATTGGTGGGGGAGTGGGACGGCTTGGGGAGTGTGGATTGCGCTCGGGACGGTGGCGGCGCATCTGGCGACGGGGTGGAGGTATGGATTTGACCGGGATGAGCTGATGGCGTTGGAGGATGCGCGGCATCTGGCGTGGGGGTATGTGCAATATCCGCCGATGACGGCGTTTTGGGGGCGGGTGGCGCTGGAGTTGTTTGGGACTTCGCTGGTGGGATTTCGTTTTTTTGCAGCGGTCGCGATGGCGGTGGCGGTGGTCTTGACGGGGTTGATGGCGAAGGAGATGGGCGGAGGGAAATGGGCGCAGGCGACGTCGGCGCTGGCCGCTGTGCCGTTTTGTTTGGGTGCTGGGTCGTTGATGCAGTACATGTCGTTTGATTATTTGGGGTGGGTGGGAGTGGCTTACTGCATGACGAGAGTCGCGAGTGAAGAGAGACAACAAGTGAAAGAGTGGAACAGTGACAGAGTGGAAGAGAGCGAAAATCGAAAAGCGAGAATGGAAAATGGGAATGGCGGGGAGAGGTGGTGGATGGGAGTGGGAGCGGGGATTGGGTTGGGGATGCTGGCGAAGTACACGATGGGATTTTTGGCGTGCGGAGTGGTGGTGGGAGTGCTGTTGACGGAGATGCGGAGATATTTACGGAGCGGATGGTTGTGGTTGGGAGTGTTGGTCTCCGTGGTGATTTTTTTGCCGAATTTGTTGTGGGAGTGGAGGCACGGGTTTGTTTCGTTGGAATTTTTGCGGTTTTTGCACGCGCGGGATGTGCGGGGGGGATTGACGGACTGGTTTTTGGCGGGGCAGTTGGAGTTGACGATGCTGGCGTTTCCGTTGGCGTTGGCGGGAATCTGGTTTTGTTTTTTCACCGAGGAGGGCCGGAGCTTTCGGATTTTGGGATGGATGTATGTGGTGCCACTGGTTCTGTTTTTGGTGATGCGAGGACGAGACTACTATTTGGCGCCGGGGTATCCGATGCTGTATGCGGCGGGGGCGGTGTGGGCGGAGAGGAAGTGGCGTGTGGGGGAGAGCGAGAATCGAAAATCGAAAATAGAAAAGCGGTCGAGGTGGGTGGCGAAGGCAATTTGGGTGGGGTTGATTTTGGATGTGGTGGCGGCGGGGGCGGTGGCGCTGCCGATTGCGCCCGTAAATTCGACGTGGTGGAGGTTTGCGACGCGAGTCGACAGCGTGTTCCCAGAAGAGATTGGGTGGCCGGAATTTGTGCAGGCGGTGGCGGTAGTGCGAGATCGATTGCCCGCGGAGGAACGATGGCGCGTGGGAATTCTGGCTGGGAATTATGGAGAAGTGGGGGCGCTGAATTTGTATGGGAAGAAATTTGGGTTGCCGCGAGCGATGAGTGGGGTGAATTCGTCGTGGGAACGAGGATACGGGGATCCGCCGGAGGTGGTGATTGTGGTGGGCTATCCGCGGGCGATGCTGGAGGGGGAGTTTGCGTCGTGCGTAGTGGGGGGAAGAGTGTGGAACCGGTATGGCGTGATGAATGAGGAAACCATCGAGGATCCGGAGATCTTTGTGTGCCGTGGGTTGAAGGGGCGTTGGGAGGAGTTTTGGAGGAGGGTGAGGAAGTTTGCGTAGGAGGAGAACGCTGAAAGAAAAGAGGAAAGATAACGCAGAGACCCTGAGGAGCGCGGAGGTCCATCAGAGAAAGGGAAGAAGGACGCGATAACACAGAGGTCACAGAGGGAAGAGCACAGACGGCACGGAGAGAAGAAAAGAAAGGAAGTGAAGGAGCGTCAGAGTGCCAGAGCGCCAGAGCGCAGGAGATACCTTAGACCCGCACGACAAAGACGACAGTGGAACACTGCAATCGAAGAGGGATTCCTTGCTTCACGGACTCCGCTCGGAATGACGGAAGAGGATTACTGGATGGTGATTTGGAGAGTAGAGGTGCTTTGGCCGAAGGCGTTGGCGGCGTAGAGGGTGTAGGTGGTGGTGGCGGCGGGAGAGACGGAGACGGATGTGCCTCTCGTGGCACCCACTGTGGGAGAGATGATGATGTAGTCGGCGCCGGTGACTTGCCAGCTTAGTGTGACGGAGGCGCCGGAGGAGATGGTGGTGGAACTGGCGGAGAAGGATGCGATTTGAGGATTGGTGCCGGCGGGGACGTTGGAGTTGGTATAGAGGGGCGAGATTTGGATGACGTCGAAGTCGGCGGCGGTGGCACCGTTGAGGAGATGGAGGTCGCTGTTGCTCCAGCGATCGTCGGGCGCGCCGGAGATGTACATGGCGGAGCCGTTGTCGGCGAGGATGAGGCCGTACTTTTTCATGGCGTTGAAGATGACTTGGTTCGCGGCGGAATAGCTGGAGATATCGAAGCTGGCTTTGAGGCGCAGGCGCGTGCCCATGGGCGGCGCGTAGGTGTTGGTGCTGGTGGCGGCCCAGTGCGAGGCGGGCGGCGTGAAACCGGCGCTAGTGTTTGGAAGAGTGAAACGAATGGCGTGATTGATGGCGCCGGCAGCAACTTCATCGTAGCGAACTAATCCAGGAAAGATTGGGAGCCCTGCTGCATCGCCGCTGGTCCAAGTGTAGGGGCGCTGCTCGTCGGAGAGCAGATCCCAGACGGCGCCAGAGTCCGCGTTCCAACTGGAGGTTTGTGGATAAGAGCTATACAGCTCGTAGAGGAAGCAGTTGGATTTATCGACTACGAGGACGTGGCGATCGCCGGAGCCGGGATTGGGATAGCCTTCGATCGGAGCGGTGAGAGGAATGGGCATCGGGCCCGGGTCGGATTCGCTGCCGTAGGCTTGGTAGTTGATCGGGATAGGAAGTTGCGTGGAATCGACAACGGTGTAGGGAATGCCCATGTAGGAGCCGTTGTATTCGCCCTGGCCGAAGTCGGGATGGATGCCGATGGTCGGGCCGATGAAATTGATGATGTTGGCCGAGTTGGGATCGACGGTGGCGGAAGAGATGTCTTTGTTCCAGAGATTGTCGCTGGGGAAAGGGACAAAGCCGCCGAGTCCTGCGCCTTGGCCGGTGGACATTTGGGAGCAGCTGGAAGTTTGCGTCGCGCCGTTCACTTGGAAATTGATTGCGGAAGAAGCGCTGCTGCCTGGATTGGGATTTTGCACGGTGATGGGGAAGGTGCCGGCGGTGGACGCGGTACCGGTGGCGGTGAGTTGCGTAGAGGAGATGAAGGTAGTGGTTAGAGCCGTGTTGTTGAAGAGGACTTCCGCGCCGTTAATGAAGTTCGTGCCCGAGAGAGTCAGAGAGAAATTGCCGAGATTGGCGGCGGCCGGAGAGATGCCGGTGAGGGCGGGAGTGGGATTCCAAAGAGTGACAGCCGAGGAGGAGGATTTTGTGGAGTCGGCGGCGCTGGTGGCGGTGACGGTGATGGTGTTGGGCGAGGGGAGAGTGGAGGGGGCGGAGTAATTACCGGTGGAGTCGATGGTGCCGAGGGAGGAGTTGCCGTTGGGGGTGGAGTTGACGGACCAGGTGACGCCGGTGTTGGAACTGCCGGACACGGTGGCGGAGAAGGCGTACGTCGAGCCGGCGCGGATGTTGGCGGTGGGCGGGGAAACGGCGACGGAGACGGTTTGCGTGGCGGGCTGCGTGGGGTTGGTGGTGACTTTGGAGGCGCTGCCACAGGAGACGAGAGTGAGGGACACGAGTAGAAGCGGGGGGGTGCGGCGGAACGGACAGGGCATGATAAGGATAGTTTGGCGCGGGGAGCGTGGAGGGGAAACTGGACGGGCGGACAGAAAAGGGGCAGGGAGAAAATGGAAAAGAGGAAGATAACGCAGAGACGATGAGGGCACAGAGGAATAGCACGGAGGACACGCCGGAAAGAAATAGGGAAATAAGTTGGAGGGTTGAAGCGTAGAAGAGACAGACGAAGAACGCAAGACCCACACGCAACACCGGCCCTTCGCGGCTCCGCGCAAGCCCTTCCTGCATCAGAGCAGGCGTGTGGGGCACCCCCAGGATGGGAAACTAGAAAAGTGGTGGAGAAATTGGGGGAGAGTGGGATGATGGCGGAAACGGGGGTGGTCTATGGCGACGGATGCTGTACCGATTGAAGGAGTGGCGCTGACTGGGGAAGGCGTTGTGGCGGCGGCACAAGTTGGGCCGGTGACGCTGGGAGAGCGGATCCAGTTCATTGATGTGTTGCGGGGGATGGCGCTGTTTGGGATTTTGGCGGCGAACATGCGGGCATTCTTTGCGCCGCTGGATATTTACGATCGCATCGGCGTGTTGTTTCATGGGCGCGCGGATGTGATGGCGCAGTGGTTCATCGACGCGTTTATCCAGGGAAAATTCATTTCAATTTTTTCGTTTTTGTTTGGGATGGGATTCGCCATTCAGATGAGTCGCGCGGAAGCGAAGGGCGTAAAGTTCTTGAGCTTTTATCCTCGGCGGCTATTGGCGCTGGCGATGTTCGGATTGATTCATGGGATATTGATCTGGGGCGGAGACATTTTGCTGACCTATTCGGTTTCCGGCGCGATTCTGCTGCTATTCCGCAACCGGCAGCAGAAGACGTTGCTGTGGTGGGCGGGCGGATTGTTCACGCTGCCGATCGTGGCGAGCACCGTGTTCCTGACGATTTATTTCAGCCGGTGGCACCGGCCGTCGATGGACCCGAAGCCGACGGACATGGCGAAGCTGCATCACGTGATCGACGTTTACGGGCATGGAACGGTGCGGCAGATCCTGGCGCAGAATTGGATCGAGTGGAAGCACGAGCTGCCGACGACGTTGTTTGCGATTTATGCGACGGCGCTGTTTCTGTTGGGGATGTGGGTGTGGCGCTCAGGGATCGTGCAGAGGCTGGCGGATTATGAGCCGGTGTTGCGGCGGGTGTGCGCGTGGTGCTTGCCGATAGGAGCGGCGATCAGCATGTTTGTGGCGACGGTGATGGTGGTGGTGCCACCGGGACGCGTGTCGTTGTGGGGATTCTTTGCGGGAATCTTGTGGCTGCCGGGTTCGCATATTCTGGCGGCGGGATATGTGTCGGGATTGGCGTTGCTGTTTTTGCGGGACGACTGGAGGAAGAGGCTGGCGCCGTTCGCGGCGGTGGGACGGATGGCGTTGACGGATTACTTGATGCAGTCGGTGGTGTGCACGCTGTTTTTTTATCACTATACGACGGGATTGTATGGACGGGTGGGGCCGGCGTGGGGGTTGGCAGTGACGGTCATTGTTTATTCGTTGCAGGTGGTGTTCAGTAATTGGTGGTTGGAGAGATATAGGTTCGGGCCGATGGAGTGGTTGTGGAGAGGGTTGACGTACCGGAAGTTTCCAGAGATGCGGAAGGCGGAGAGTTAGAGATTGGAAAATAGAAAACGGAAAATGGAAATTGCGGAAGAGCAAAGATAACGCGGAGACGCTGAGGGCGCTCTTCCCTCTGCGACCTCGGTGTTAGCGTCCCTCCTCACAGAGGGCACAGCGTTAAGAAAAGAGGAGAAAGTAAAAGAGCTACAGAGCTACAGAGTGACAGAGTGTAAGGGTGTCAGAGGGTCAGAGACAGAAACCCAGGAGCGCACGCAAAAAGGGTCACGCCAAGAAGAGAACACCATTTCCTCGTGGGGTTGCAGCCCATTCTTCTGGTAGATCATTGTCGGACCTGAAGGTCCGACCCCCGATGCCGTAACCAAACTGAGACCCAAGATTCACACGCATCACCGGCCTTTCGAAGCTTAGGGCAAGCAATAAGGCAGAGCGCACAGAGGAAAGAATGAGAAAGGAAGTGAAAGAGTTTCAGAATGTCAGAGTAAAAGAGTGGAAGGTGGGGAACTGCGGGAATTGTGGGATTGGTCACGGCCTGTACGTGCGTACTATGGCGCGAGGGACGCATAGCCGGAAAAATGGAGAGGAGTGAATTTTCGGCGGGCGTTGCTCGTGCGTCTGCGTGAAAAATGGCGGCGCCAGCCTGGAGTTGGCGCAAGGACCAAACCTCGTGTCATCCGCAGCCGATATAGCGAATCCCGGAAACGAAGTGCAGAGCAAGGAAGGCGGAACGCCGCGGCCGAATCCGGTAGCGCTCGAAGTGATGGTGAACGTTACCGGGACGAAATCGAGCGGGCAGTCGCGAGAATTATTTTCCGAAGAAACAGTGGCCGTGCTGGTGTTCAGAGATGGAGCGGTGATCCGGCTGAACGCGGCGGTGTCGGCGGGGCAGTTGGTTTTCTTGACGAACAAGAACACCAACCAGGAAGTGGTGTGCCAGGTGTTGCGGAAACGGGGATACAAGCCAACGACGTGTTATGTGGAATTGCAGTTTACGGAAGAACGGTCGGACTACTGGGGCGTAGCGTTTCCGGAAGGACAGAAAAGCACGGCGGAATTCAAGGTCGTCGAGCAAGTGCAGGCGGAAGAGGTGACCGCGGAGGAGTCGGAAATGCCGGTGACGCCGCGCAGCGCTGAGGATGTGGAGCAGTTGAAGAGGGAAGTGGAAGCTCTGCGGGAACAGTTGAAGGCGCTGGAGAAGAAAAATGTGGAAGAGGTGGAAGGAAAGGCGGCGGAAGCGGCTGCGGCGCGAGAGGCGGCGAAACTGGAAGCGGCTGTGCGTGAAGCGGAAAAGAGCGCGCAGGCTTCAGCGGCGGCGAACGTGGCGAAGCGCAAAGAGGAGTTGGCGGCGGTGAATGACCCGACGCCGGTGCGGAGTGTGGTCGAACGGAAGGCGGAGTTGCTGATGCCTCCGGCGGAAGAGACGACGCAGGCGCCGCGGGCGGTGGTGGGGATGACGCTGCCGACTCAAAAGAAGGAGGTGAAGACGCCGGAAGTGGAGGCGCCGCGGGAGGCAGCGGAGGAGTTGCTGCCGGAGCCGGAGTTGGATTTTTCGCAGGTGCCGAAGAATGGCGGAGGCGCAACGAGGGCGATGCGCATGCCGCTGCTGGGGAGCAAGGCGAGAGTGCGGGGCTTGAGCGCGGTGCTGGCGGTGGTGGTGGTGGGAGCGATTTGGTATACGAAGTTGTGGGTATATTTGCCGTTGCCGATCGGGAAGAAGGCGGTGGCGGAGATTGTCGCGCGACCGGCGGTGACAACGCGGAATGTGGAAGCGGAGAATGCGAAGACGGCGGATGCGACGAATGCAGGCGCGGCCTTGGATTCGAAGGATGAGAAGAGTGTGACGAGCGAAGAGAACGCTGCGGCTGCCCCTACAAGAGCGGAAGAGAAAGTGGCGGACGTTGCGCCGAAGAAGGCCGGCGCGGCGCGGGAAAAGTCTTTTGAGAAAAAGGATTCAGCGGAGAGTGCGGGAGAGACAAACGCGGAGACTGTGGCGAGCGACGCACCGGTGCTGCCGGCGAAATTGTTGAAGGCGGCGAATCCGGTGTATCCGCCGGAGGCGATGACGAATTACATTACCGGGGATGTGAAGGCGGAAGTGGCGGTGGACGCGTCGGGGCGTGTGGGCGAGGTGAAAGTGATTTCGGGGCCGCAGGCGTTACGAGAGGCGGCGGTGCAAGCGTTGAAGCAGTATGAGTATGCGCCGGCGACACAGGGAGGGAAAGCGGTAGGGTCGAAGGCGGTGGAGGTGGTGAAGTTTTGGTTTAATCCGTGAGAAGAAAAATTGAAAAGAGAAAATGGAAATTGTCCCACCGACGGAAGTGAGAGCAAGGACAATTTGAGAAGTTGAGTGACCTGAGGGAGTAGGGTCCTCAGGCACTGAAGTGCGACTCCTGCCTTGTGACAAATGTCGAGGCCTTCAGGCCCGTTGAAGCTCGGGTGAACTGAAGCTCCGAACCCCAAAACAGAAACCCAAGACTCACACGCAACACCGGCGTGTGGGGCACCCGAGAGGCAAGACGCAGGGATCGAAGAGCGATTCCTCGCTACGCAGAAAAAGCCGAGCCACTTCGGTCGGATGACATGACATGGCTTTTGTGCGGGAGGCACGACGAGGGCATCGAAGAGAAAAACCTCAGGCCTGGAAGGCCTGAGCTACAGCTGACGGAGCGGCGGATCAGGAGCACAGGGGTGGGGGAGCAGGGAGGAAGAGCGGGTCATGGGAAAGGGAGTGGATGGTGGATTTGTAGAGGTCGAGCTGGGCGGGGTCGTCGATAGAACCGTGGTGGTGGACTTGGCGCCAGTGATGATCGAGGAGGCGGAAGACGCGGGTGGTGCGGAAGGTGAGATCGGAGACGGTGGTTGCAGTTTCGAGGCGACCGCGTTCACGACCCACGGCAAAGAAGATTTCGCCGGAGACGTGGAGAGAGTAATTGTAGAACTCGACGGAGACGCGTGCCGGGCCGGAAAAAAGTTCTTCGTAGACGCGGCGGATTTCGGGCCAGCCGCGTTTGATGCCGCCGAGGGGATTGTTCATGGAGATTTCTTCGAAGGGCGACCAATTTTGCCGCATGAGGATGATGTCGCGGGTATTAAATGCGCGATAAAACTGAGTCAGAGCGTGACGAGGATGCGTGAGATCGCGAAGGTCTTCGTAACCAGTGATGGGATCGAGCGAGGAGGAAAAAGCGGGTGAAGCCATGGGGACCTCTGAAAGGATGGATTTTGGTGCACAACAAATTGGACGCTGGGAAATGGAAAAGGGTGACAGGAAAAATCTGCGGTTAACGAAAGTTTACGTGGGAACTGGGGAGGGAATTGCGGGGAAGAGAAAAGGGAGATTCGGAAAAGAGATAAGGATAACGCAGTGACGCGCGGAGATTCGCGGAGAAGAGAAGAAAGGGACGCATCACACATAGGGTCGCAGAGGAAAGAGCATAGAGGGCACGGAGTTAAGAAAAGAGCGGAAGTCAAAGGGTGCCAGAGTGAAGGAGAAGCCCGAGACCCCACACGCGACACCGGCGTGTGGGGTACCCGGAGGAGCGACGCAACAGAAAGCACGGGTCTGAAGACCCGCACTACATCCTTTTTAGTTTAGTGGAGGCCGGCGGCGATGGTTTTGACGATGGTGCCGTTGGCGTCGTCGTCTTTGACGGCCCAGACGTATGCACCGCCGAGACCGCCGGGAGCGCGGAAGTTGACGTAGCCCATTTTCAGCCAGACGGTTGTGGGATCGTCGTAGGTCCAGAAGGTGCCTGAGCTGGGGTCGTATTTCCAGACGGCGATGCGCTTATAGTCGAAGTGGCGCGTGTATCCGGTGAGATTGCTGATGGTGAGATAGGTGGCGACGCCAGGAGTTGCGAGATAGTCCGTGCTCGGAGGAATCGCCAGGCCGGTGGATGTCTGATACAAGCCGTTGTTGATGGCGGGGACGCCGGTCCACCCGTAGCCGTAGGTGGGAACACCGAGAATTAGTTTTTCCGGAGGCACACCGGCTTTCAGGTACGAGGCGATGGTGTACTCGATGTAGAAATTTTCGGAGTAGGCGGGATCCTGTTTGTCATCGAAGAGCGGTGAAGCGTGATTGGTGGAAGTTTCCCAGTTGCCGTGGAAGTCGTAACCCTGGACATTGTAATAGTCGAGTTGCTCGCCAACTTCGGCGAGCTGGATGTTCGAGAAATTCTGCTGGCCTGCGGGACCGAACATAGTTAGGAGGTAATGTTTCTTGTTGGTCTCGCCGAGAGCGTTGAGCTGCCGGCGAAATTCCCGCATGAGAAGCGTGCAGTTTTCGGTGTCGGTGGAGGCGGGAAATTCCCAGTCGATGTCGAAGCCGTCGAAGATGCCCGCGGCGGAAACTCCGCCACCGAGATTGCCGGTGATGAAGAGATCAATGCAACTGGCGACGAAAGCTTGACGGCCGGAGGCGGTGCTGGCGGCCGCGGAAAAGTTGGGAGCTCCCGCGAGAGACATGAGGACTTTGAGATTGGGATGGAGCTGCTTGAGTTGTTGAAGCGCGGCGAAATTGCCGTACAGCGGACCGGTGTAGGGTTCACCGGTGACGCTGGGAAGATGGAAATCCTGATAATCGGCCCAGGAATCGGCGATGCCGCAACCAGTCAGAGTGGTGGCGCCGAAAGCATAGGTGAGATGGGTGATTTTGTCAGCGACGCCGTTGGACTGGAGATTGGCGACGTTGAAGTTCGCGCCGTAGATGGACCACTCCTCGAAGTAGCCGCCTACGACTTTGGAGTGGCGATGGTTTTCGGGCTCGTCGGCGGCGAGGGGGAGGACCGCAACGAGGAATAGACATGCGAGTACGGCAAGATTGCGCAATTTCATGAGACACACCTCAGGGCGGAAGATTTGGAACTGGGAGACTATAGACCTATATAGCAGAGGAGGCAAGAGTGGAGTTTAGGTTGGGAAAAGAGGGATGCAGTGATTGTTTGCGCTATATAGCTGTGAAAGAGAGGCGGTTCACACAGAGTTCGCAAAGGGAAGAGCACCGAGGGCCCGGCGTTAAAAGAAAGACAGGAAGTGAAAGAGTTTCAGAGTGCCAGAGGATTCCAAGACCCACCCTCGGAAAACGAGGGTGGGCATCCAGGATGTGCATAGGCGGAAGCCTATGCTACGTGCGTGTGTGGGCAGTTAGAAGATTTTTACACCTAGGCGTTGGGGGTGGGAGCCGACGGGGATTAAGGTGATGAGGGAGTCGCTGCGGGTGCGGATTACGGCGAGGTCGTCGGAGGATTCGTCGACGACTAGGAGCATGGGTGGTTGCGCGCCGCGGTCGGTTGGGGAGAAGCGCATAAGAGAAGGGGAGGCGCCGACATTGATGGGAGGACCGAAGAGGCGGCGATTGTAGATGTCGACGGGAATGACGCGGGCCGCGGCGCGATCGGCGACGTACATCAGGGATTCGTCGGGAGTGACGATGGCGGTGGCCGGAGCGGAGCCGAGGAGCATGGAGTCGGCCATTTCGTGGGTCCAAGTATTGACGGCCTGAAGGCCGTTTGCGTCGGGAGAGATGACGAAGAGTTCGCCGCCGTCGGGCTTGAGAAGCATTTGCGTGGGCTTGCCGGCGAGCTCGAGATTGGTGATGAGAACGGCGCGTTCGAGGTCGACGACGGAGAGGCGATTTTGCGAGCGGCTCATGACGAAGGCGAGAGCGGAGTCGGGAGTGATGAGGACTTCGTCGGGTTGAGGAATTACTGGAATTGTACTGAGGAGTTGGAGAGTGCGGGCGTCGTGGATGGAGAGAACGTTGGCGCGGCGATTGACGACGACGATATTTTTTGCGTCGGGAGTGAGGCGGGCTTGCACGGGTTCGGCGTTGGTGTGAGCGCGGCCGTAGACCTGGCGGGAGATGGCGTCGATGGCGACGAGCTGGTCTGAGGCGGAGGTGGTGGTGTAGATGCGGTCGCCGGTTGCAGAGAATTCCAGGGAATACGGAGATGCGCCGACCGGGATTTGTGTCACTTGGTTGGTGTGTGTGTCGAGAACAAAGACGAAGCCGCCGGTAGCGGAGACGCCCCAGATTTCGTCGCGTTTGGCGTGTTCGCGAAGATCGGAGATGTTGGGGCCGACGGGAATTTTGGCGATGGATTGGAGTCTGGCGAGATCGACGACGGTGAGGGAGCCGTCGGCGGTCGACACGTAGGCGTACATGTGGAGATCGGGGCGGAGGAAGGAAGGGCGATGTTCTCGGAGGAGAAGGGTGGCGGCGGAGACGAGGAGGATGAGAAGGACAAAGTAGACGCGTGGACTTTTGGCGAGAGACATTGGGTGAGTTGAGAATAGCAGACGAGAGAAGGCGTTTCACACGGAGGGCACGGAGAGAACAGAAGAAGTGGAAGTGTGAAATAGTAACAGAGCGAAAGAGGAGCCAAGACCCACATGCAACACCACCACGTGGGGCATTCGGTTCCGGCGATCTAAACCGGACGCTGAAACACCAAAGGATGCGGCACCCGCAAGACGCAAGGATCGAAGAGAGACTCATCGCACAAAAACGGGCGATGGAGACGAGGAATGACGGAATTGTAGGCGAGCTGGTTAGTTGAGGCGGCGGTGGAGGACGGAGGCGATTTGTTGGACTTCGGACATTAGGGCGGAGAATTCGGCGGGGAGGATGGATTGGATGCCGTCGGAGAGGGCGGTTTCGGGATCGTGGTGGACTTCGACGAGGAGGCCGTCGGCGCCTACCGCTATCGCAGCTCGCGATAAGGGAAGAACTTTGTGGCGCTTGCCGGTGCCATGGGAGGGGTCGACGAGGATGGGAAGATGGCTGCGTTTTTGTACGGCGGGGACTACGGCGAGATCGAGAGTGTTGCGTGAAAAATCGGAGAAGGTGCGGACGCCGCGTTCGCAGAGCATAACGTTGTAGTTGCCTTCACTGAGGATATATTCGGCGGCCATAAGGAATTCGTCGAGTGTCGCGGACATGCCGCGTTTGAGGAGGACGGGAAGTTTGGCGCGGCCGGCGCGTTTGAGGAGAGAGAAATTTTGCATGTTGCGCGCGCCGATCTGGATGACGTCGGCGTATTCCTCAACGAGATCGAGGGATTCGCTGTCGATGGCTTCGGTGACGATGCCGAAGCCGAATTGTTTGCGGACGTGGGAGAGAATTTTCAAGCCGGAGAGGCCCAGGCCTTGGAAAGAGTAGGGGCTGGTACGCGGTTTGTAGGCACCGCCGCGGAAAAGGCGGATGCCGGTGGACTTGAGTTGCTCGGCGACGGTCATGCATTGCTGTTCGGTCTCGACGGCGCAGGGCCCGGCGACCATGGCGATGTGCGAGCCGCCGACGAGGACGTCACCGGAAGGAGTGGGAATTTTGATGATGGAGTCTTCTTGTTTGACGTCGCGGGAGACGAGTTTGTAGGGCTTGGTGACCGGGATGCATTCGATGACGCCGGCCATGGACTCGAGAACGCCGAGGTCGACGGCGCCGGAATTGCCGGTGATGCCGATGGCGGTGCGGCCGGTGCCGGGGATGGGATGGGCTTTGAGGCCGAGGGATTCGATGCGGTCGCAGACGGCGCGGACCTGTTCGTCAGTGGCGTGGGACTGCATGACAACGAGCATCGGTGGCCTCGGTTGTTGGTGCGAAGAAGTAGTTTAGTCGAGATGGGGGAGGGGAGGCAAAGGAAGCAGGAGCTGGAGGAGGTACAGGGGGCAAAGGAGAGCAAGGACCGATAACACAGAGGACACAGAGGGAAGAGCACCGGGGGCGGAGTTAAGAAGGATGTGAAGGAGTTTCAGAGTGCGAGAGTGCTAGAGGAAGCTAAGACCCACTCGCAAAAAACGAGGGTGGGGCACTCGGAATGTGGGGTACCCCGCGAGGATTCAAATCGGGAGACAAGACGCGGGAATCGAAGAGGGATTTCTCACTTCGCTCGAAATGACGGGTTTTGTTTTGTGGCGCGTTGCTTGAGAAGAGAATCCAAGACCCCACATGCACAACCGGCCCTTCGCGGCACAGGGCAAACATGTGGGGCACCCGGCAAAGGAATCGAAGGCAGAAAATGGATCGGAAAATACAAATGAAAGCGCAGAGCGGCGTAAGGGATGGAAGTGGGGGAAGTAGGGGGAAGCATTTAGCAACTTTGGAAAAGGAAGACGCATCTACGGAAATGAAAGCGAGAACTCGCCCTAAGCGAAAGACTATTGGATTCCAGCCGCTTGCTTTCCGGGGTTTCGGACTCTAACGCGAGGAGATTTGCGATGAAGAAATTGGTGTGGCTGGTGGTGTGTCTGTTGCTTTTTGTTCCAGGGGCCGTGGCGCAGGAGTTCAATCATTTTCAAGTGGGGGCATTCGCGGATTATTTCCGGTTGAATGATACCGGGACAAACATGTTCGGGTTAGGCGGAAGGTTCGGGGTGACTGTTCTGCCGCACACGCGACTGGAAGCGGAAATGGCGTATGACTTCAACCGGGAATTCACCGAGGGGTTCACGTCGACATCGAGCGGAGGATCCTTGATGTTTACGAACACCGGCGTGCGCACGCTGCACGGATTGTTTGGACCGAAAGTGGAATTGGGACACGGGCACATCCGGCCGTTTCTCGAGGCGAAGGGGGGATTCGTGAATTTTATGTTCGACTCCGCGCCTCCGGGGTTCGCTACGTTCACGAGCCAGGTGGAGAATTTGCGGGCGCGTAACTGGAACGGCGCGTTTATGCCGGGCGGAGGAATCGAAGGAACGGTAGGACCGATCGGGTTGCGATTGGATGTGGGTGACGAGATGTACTTCAACAATGGGACGCACCACAACCTGAAGGTGATGTTCGGGCCGTACATTCGGTTTTGAGGAGAAGAAGGGAGCGGTGAAGAGGTGAAATAGTTTCAGAGTATAAGCGTGTAGGAGAACCCCCTGTTGCGGGTGCCCCACAAGCCGGTTTGCGTGGGGTCTTGGGTTCTCTTGGGGAACAGAGACGCAAGACCCACCGTCAAGGAGAGTGCGCAGTTGAGAAGGCGGGAGCAGGGCTCTGGCTGAGCGTTGGTCGAAATCGATGCGTGCCGAAAAAGCGGCAGCAGTGCTGCCGCAATCCACGGTGGCGGATTGAGCGCGAGGGTGCTTAGGATGGATTGCATGGTTGCAGAGGGGGCCGGATGGGGGCTAGAGTAGGGTAGCCTGGCCGGGAGGAATAGGGATGTTTGGGATGTGGCAAGCAACGCATTGGACGGACCTGCCGGTAACAAGTTTCGAGTTGCTGGTAGCAGGCGGCGCGCTGCTGGTCTGCGCGGCGGCGCTGCTGTCGGTGCGGAAGAAGAACCGAGTGGTGCTGGAAAGTTCGGTGGTCACGGAAGAGTTGATGGCGTATCTAGGAAGGATTGCGAATGCGCTCGAGCGGTTGCAGATGCCGGCGAGCGACGCGATCACGAAGGACGTGCTGCTACGATTGCAGGAGATGGCGAACGTGAAGCAGAAAGTGAAGGAGATGCCGCTGACGTTTTCAGACCGATGAGAAGTTAAGAAGACAGAAAAAGTAGGAAGGGATGTGTAGCGCACGCCCGGGGAGGGGTGCGCTATTTTTTTGATTGGAGAGAGAGGAAGAGACGAAACAAAAGAGTGGAACAGTGGAGGAAAAGGAGGGTCTGGCGATGAATCGGAGACTGGCGGCGGTGGGGGTGGGGTTTGTCGCGGCGGTGGCGTGCGTGGCGGTTGTAGGCGGGCGGGCGCAGGGAAGTTCCCCGCGACCGGCCTTGGTGATTGTGAGTAAGGGGGAGAATGCACTGGAGATTGTGGATGTGGGGACGCTGAAGGTAGTGGGGAGGGTGGGAGTGGGAACCGTGCCGCATGAGGTGGCGGTGAGCGATGACGGGAAGATCGCGGTGGTGACGAATTATGGGGCGCATCAGGATGGGACTACATTGAGCGTGGTTGATTTGGATGCGTTGAAAGAGATTCATCGGGTGGAGTTGACGAATCTGACGGGGCCGCATGGCGTGGAGTTTTTTGATGGGAAATTTTATTTCACGGCGGAGGGGAGCAAAAAGATTGCGCGGTACGATGCGGCGACGAATCGGGTGGATTGGGAGCAGGAGATCGGGCAGAACCGTACGCACATGCTAGTGATTGCGAGGGATGGAAAGACAATTTATACGGCGAATGTAAATTCGGGAACGGTCACGGCAGTGAATTCGGACGGGAAGAATTGGACGAATACAGTGATTGCGGTGGGCAAAGGGCCGGAGGGCATTGATTTGTCGCCAGATGGGAAGGAAGTGTGGGCGGCGAATTCGGGGGATGGAACGGTGTCGATTATTGGGACGGCGTCGAAGACGGTGGTTGCGACGGTGGATGTGGGGACGAAACGTTCGAACCGGGTGAAGTTCACGCCGGATGGGAAGTTGGTGTTGATTTCGGATTTAGGGAGTGGGGATTTGTTGGTGATGGATGCAGGGACGCGGCAGGTGGTGAAGAAAATTTCGATGGGGAAAAGCGCGGAAGGAATTTTGATGCAACCAGTTGGGACGCGGGCGTTCGTCGCGGCGAGCGGGGATGACAAGGTGAAGATCGTGGATTTGAAGACGTTGGCGGTGGTGGGCGAGATTGACGGAATCAAGGATGCGGATGGGATGGGGTGGAGGAGGTGAGGGGAAAGAGAGGAAGAACCTCGGACTTTTGAGCCATATCGAAAACGAAATGGGAACGTGCCGCCTACTATATTTTGGAATTCCCAAGGGATCAAATAGGTTGGTCCTGGCGAATTGAACCTGGGATGCGTGGCTGGCATTCTCGATGATTGCGCCCGCGAGAAATGCGTTAATTGAGCAATAGAGGTATTGCGTTCCCGGAGCGCGTTTCATAGGGACGGAATAGACGGTGCGCATCCAGTCTGACGATTGGTCCAACGTGTTCTCGTTGCCCGGACTCGCCGGATCACCGTCGTCAGCGTCAAGACCTGAGCGCATGTTCAGCAGATCTTTGACGGTGATTTTCTCCTTATGGTCTTTCGGCAAGCCTGGCAAATAGAGCGAGATCGAGTCGTCAACCCTATGGACGAGACCCTTCTGAATGGCATCGCCGTTGAAGTAGTGTTCGCTTACCAGCTCACCGTTGCGCACAATGACAATGCCTTCAGATCATGGTTCGGCTCTTGGTCCATGCCGGAGTAAATCGATTTCCGCGGGAAACATACAGTGGTCAACGGCAAGGCCCCGCGACTCTGGCATCGACGCTGCCGCCTTGGAGTCGGTTGACGGGGCGCCCCATTTCGCACTTGAACCGACGATCGTAGCCCGACCATCGGGCCGATCATAACAGCAAAGCGCGTGGGCTCATCGCATACCTCCATCATAAGACGGAACGAAATCGGCTTCGGCGCCCCGGACCTGAAGGTCCGGGCTGGCGTCGGCAAGGTCGGGGCGCACCCACTGGAAACTGCACTAAGAAATAGGGCACAGCGGGGTAGGAGAGGACTATACTGGCGCCGAGTGGGACCTGCGAAGTGGGCCCGATAGGGGTCGGGTACACATGCTGAAGCCTATGCTGCGGAAGTGGGCCCGACAATCGAGAACCGGAAACACAGGCTGAAGACCCGTGCCGGCGGAAGCTCGATCGACCGATGACGACGAAATCGAAATGGAGGTCTGGGCATGAGATGGAATTTTGTGTGTGTTGTGCTCATGGTGTTGTTGCACTCGTTTGGACAGGATCAGCAAAAACCTGCGGACACTACGACGGCGGCTGCGGCCGAAGCTAAGCCCGCGGTCGATGCGGCTGTGGCCAAGCTGGTGAATCCGGTGAAAGCGACGCCGACGTCGATTGCGGCGGGGAAGAAGGCGTATGGACTGGATTGCGCGATGTGTCATGGAACGGGTGGAGCTGGAGACGGGGATTTGGCGGCGGATATGAAATTGAAGTTGAAGGATTATCGCGATGCGGAATCGTTGAAGGGAATGACGGACGGCGAGATTTTCACGATTATCGAGAAGGGGAAGGGTCAGATGAGCGGGGAAGAGGGAAGAATGAAGGCGAACCAAATTTGGGATGTGGTGAATTATGTGAAGAGTTTGGCGAAGAAGTCGTGAGGGTCGACGGGCGTTAGTCGAGAGTGCCTCAAAGCGTGGAAGACGCAGAGGAAGAAGTTTACGAGTGCCGAGCGGAAGTGTTTAAGAGATTAAGAGAAACCCGAGACCCCACATGCAATAGTGGCATGTGGGGCACCGCTACAGCCCAGTTCTCGAGCAGTTCGATGTCGGACCCTTCGACAAGCTCAGTGCAGGTTCTGAAGGTCCGACCCCCTGAAGAGAGACCCCAAGACCCCAGATGCAGAAAACGGGAGTGGTCACCCGGCACCAAGGACATTTGATCATCGCTACGGCGGGCGTGCCGCGCGTACGGCGCTGCGTGAGTCTGGATTTGTACCCAGTGCGTACGGGCTGGCTAGTGTCTGCCGCGCCGCTGGATCATGGATGTAGCGTTTTAGAAGGCAGAGGCGGTGATTGAGATCCTTCACCCGCAAAAGACGCGGGTTCAGGATGACAAACTTCATTGTTGTGTTGTTGTTGCGTTGACGAGATGAAGAAAAACGCAAAGGCACGACGAAGAGAATTATTTGTGTTCAGTGGAGAGGTCGGAGAGTTTGGTTTCTTCGGGGACGTCGGCGGGGCTTTCGAAGTGGAGATGGTAGCCGTCGGGGTCGAGGATGTGGGTGTCCCAGAGGCCGTTGCCGACGAAGGGTTCTTGAGGATTGAGGCCGCGGGATTGGAATTCACGATAAAGCGCGATGGAGTCGTCGCATTGGAACCAGATGGACGCGCCGAGGCCTAGTTTTTCCGCGGGGATGCGGGTGGCATGAAAGGACTGGAGCATCAGGGCGGCAGCGCCGCGTTCAAGCCAACACCAGCGGATTTGCTCGGGGGCGTCCGGGGTCCATTTGTGCTTCATGGTGAAGCCGAGACCATCCATGTAGAAGCGGAGCGAGCGGGGCATGTCCGTGACCATGAAGAAGGGGACCACTTGGGAGATGTTGGGGGACGGGATGGGTGCGGTGGACATGGGGCGTAGCATGGCGTAGGTGGGGAGTCGGGAGCAAGAGAAGAAGTGTAAAAGTTTCAGAGCAACAGACTTTAAGAGTAAAGAAACCCCAAGCCCCACCCTCAGAAAACGAGGGTGGGGCATCCGAGCATGGCCTCCCTGCGGCAGGCACGCGCGGAGCCGGGCCACTTCGGTCGGGATGACAGAGAGGGAAAACCCAAGCCCCAGACGCAAACGCAGCGTGTGGCGCACCCGCAGGAGAAGAAAATGGTGGTGTGGTAGAATGGTAGGTTTAACGGTTGAGAGAAAGAGTAGGTAGAACAACACGTATGGCGGAATATCCATTGGTGGACAACACGATTTTTGAGGCGGATGAGGAGTACATTCCTCAGCCGGAACCGGAACCCCAGGCACCTTTGTGGATGGACGGAAGTGTGCGGATTGGGCTGCACACATCGATTGCGGGGAGTTATCTGAACGCGCTGGAATCGGCGAAGAAGCTGGGGGCGAATGCGCTGCAGATTTTTTCGGCGAGCCCGCGAATGTGGCAAGTGGCGAAGGTGGGGATACCGGTTTCGGACGCGAAGGCGTTTCGGGCCCGGAGGGAAGTGCTGGGGCTCGGGCCACTCGTGATTCATGCGAATTACCTAGTGAATCTGGCGGCTACGCAGCCGATGCTGCGGACACGGTCGATTCAGGCGTTTCACGAAGAGTTGGTGAGAGGCACGGTTCTAGGCGCGGATTATCTGGTGGTGCATCCGGGGGCGAGGGGCGAGGCTTCGGTGGAGAGCGCGATCGCGACGATTGTAGAGGGCGTGAAGCAGGCGGCGAGGCGCGTGCCGTTGGGGAAGATGCAGATTTTGATTGAGAACACCGCGGGGATGGGGACTTCGGTCGGATCGCGGCTGGAGGAAGTGGCGGCGATTGTGAAGGGGCTCCGCGAAGTGAATGTGGGAGTGTGTTTGGATACGGCGCATCTGTTTGCGGCGGGGTATGACATTAAGAGTGCCGCGGGGCTGGAACAGACGATGGAGTTGATCGAGCAGACGATTGGGCTCGAGAATGTGCCGGTGCTTCATGTGAACGATTCGAAGATTGCGTTGGGCGGAAGAGTGGACCGTCACGAGAATATCGGGGAAGGAAAGATTGGGAAAGAAGCGTTTGGGAGGATTTTGAAACATCCGCGATTGGGAACAGTTCCGCCGGAGGGATTACCGGGGCGGGCGTTTTTGTTGGAGACGCCGATTGATGAAGTTGGGGACGACCGGAGAAATGTGGCGAGACTTTGGGAGTTGGCGGGAGCGGAAGGGCCAGAGGCGGAGAAGGGATTTTCGATGTTGACTCCGGCGATCAAGCGGGCGATGGCCAAGAGCGGCAAGAAGATGAGCGCGAGGCATCTGCCGGGGAAGAGGAAGAAGAAGTAGATAGAAAATAGAAATTGGAAATTCGAAAATCGGAAGAGGTGCTGGCCGCATTGAGTTGGGGTGAGGGTCGTCGATAGCCAGAAGGCGGTGGGAGAGGACGGGTCGTGGGGGATTACAGGCCGCAGGAGATTGAGGCGAAGTGGCAAAAGCGGTGGAATGAAAACCGCGTGTTTGAATCGGAAGCGGATCCCAAAAAACAAAAATATTATGTGCTGGAGATGCTGCCGTACCCGAGCGGGACGATGCATATGGGGCACATGCGCAACTATACGATTGGCGACGTGGTTGCGCGGGTGAAGAAGATGAAGGGTTTCAACGTTCTCCATCCCATGGGATGGGACGCATTTGGATTGCCTGCCGAGAATGCCGCGATCAAGAATCACACCCATCCGCGGATCTGGACAAATAACAATATTGCGGAATTTCAGAAGGTGCTCCGGCGCTTCGGGTTTTCGTACGACTGGCGGCGGGAAATCTCGACGTGCGAGCCGGAATATTACCGGTGGAACCAGTGGTTTTTCCTGCGGATGCTCGAGAAAGGGTTGGCGTATCGGAAGAAGAGCCGTGTGAATTGGTGTCCGAAATGTTGCACAGTTTTGGCCAATGAGCAGGTTGTGAATGGCGGGTATTGCTGGCGGCATGAAGATACGTTGGTGGAAGCGCGGGACATTGAGCAGTGGTTCTTAAAGACCACGGCGTATGCGGAGCAGTTGTTGGATGATTTGAAATTGTTGGAAGGTGGATGGCCGGAACGGGTCATCGCCATGCAGAGGAATTGGATTGGGAAGTCAACGGGCGCGAAGGTGTGGTTTCCGATAGAAGAAAATAGAAAAGAGAAAAGACAAAAGAGGGAAGACCAAGGAGCCATTGCGGAGACGCAGAGGGCCACAGAGGGGCACGGAGACGGCGCGAAGAGAATTGAGATTTTTACCACCCGGATTGACACGATTTATGGGGCGAGTGCTTTGATTTTGGCGCCGAATCATCCGTTGGTGGAATCGTTGATTGTGGAAGCAGAAGGCGCTGGTATGAAAGCTAGCGCTACAGAGACGGACCAGCGTTTGGAGAAGTTGGCGTCGATGAAGCAGATGTCGGTGAAGATGGAGGATATTGCTACGGCGGAAAAGAATGGATTTTTTACTGGGCGGTATGGGGTCAATCCGTTCAATGGCGAGAAGATTCCAATTTGGGTGGGGAATTTTGTTCTGATGGAGTATGGGACCGGAGCGATTATGGCGGTGCCGGGGCATGACGAGAGGGACTTTGAGTTTGCGAGGAAGTTTGGGTTGAAGATTCCGGTGGTGGTCGAGAAAGAGGCGGATTCCTCAGCGGCCAAAGCCCCGGGCTCAAGCGGATCAATGTCGGAGTGGAAGCCTCGAAGCTCGGGACAAGCTGAAGCTGTGCCCCCCGGTGCTTCAACAGAAGTAGAAAAGCCGTATACGGAGTATGGGGTTAGTGTGAATTCGGGGAAGTATACGGGGATGAAGAGTGAAGAAGCGATGGAGCGGATGGCAGGGGATGCCGAGGTTGCGGGATTTGGCAAGAAGGAGACGATTTTTCGGTTGCGGGATTGGGGGATTTCGCGGCAACGGTATTGGGGAACGCCGATCCCGGTGATTTATTGCGAGAAAGATGGGATGGTGCCGGTGCCGGATGCGGATTTGCCGGTGTTGTTGCCGGCGAATCCGGAGTTGACGGGCGAAGGAGAATCGCCGCTGGCGACCGATCCGGAATTCGTAAATGTGAAGTGTCCGAAGTGTGGCGGCGCGGCACGGCGAGAGACGGACACGATGGATACGTTCGTGGATTCGTCGTGGTATTTCTACCGGTATTGCGATCCGAAGAATGACAAGGCGCCATTTGATTCGGCGAAGGTGGGATATTGGTTTCCGATTGACCAATATATTGGCGGGATTACGCACGCGATTTTGCACCTGTTGTATTCGCGGTTCTGGTGCAAGGTGATGCGGGATTTGGGATTGATTCAGCATAGCGAGCCCGCGGCGCGGCTGTTTACGCAAGGGATGGTGCAAAAGGGCGGAGTGGCGATGTCGAAGTCGAAGGGGAATGTGGTGGGTGCGATTGAGATGGCGGAGAAATACGGGGCGGATACGGGGCGGTTGTACACGTTGTTTGCGGCTCCGCCGGAGAAGGATTTGGAGTGGAGCGAGGAGAGTATTGAGGGGGCGTGGAGGTTTTTGAATCGGGTTTACAGGTTGGTGGAGAAGGGGACGGTAAGTGGAGAGAAGCAAACCCAAGACTCACCGTTAACAAACGAGGGTGGGGCACCCGAAGTTCAGTCAATTGCGAACCTCAATGAAAGCGAAAAGGCATTATTGAGGAAGGCGCATCAGACTTTGCGGAGGGTGACGGCGGATTTTGAGACGCGGTGGCATTTTAATTCGGCGATTGCGCAGATTATGGAACTGACGAACGCGATTTATGCCGCAGAGAATTCCGTGCGAGCGGAGGTGTGGAAAGATGTGCTTGAGATTCTGGTGCTGCTGTTAGCGCCGATGACGCCACATGTGGCGGAGGAGTTGTGGGAGATGTTGGGGCATAGCGGGGGATTGTGGACGGTGAGCTGGCCGGCTTTCAACGCGGAATTGGCGAAAGATGAGGAAGTGGAGATTGTGGTGCAGGTTCTCGGAAAAGTGCGCGGTCGACTGAAAGTCGCGTCGGGGACGTCCGAGGAAGAGGTGGTGAGGTTGGCGAAGGTGGATCCGGGCGTGGCGGCGCACCTGGTGGGGAGGACGATTGCGAAGGTGATTTTTGTGAAGGATAAGTTGTTGAATATTGTGGTGAGGTGAGGAGAAAGTTCTAAGTTGTTAGTTTACAGTTTTCAGTTTCGGGGAAGGGAAGAGAAAAAGCAGTTGCACACAGAGGATACAGAGGGAAGCGCACGGAGAGCACAGAGAACGAAGAGACAAGACGCGGAGATCCGGAGATCGAAGAGAGATTCCTCGCTACGAAGACTCCGCTCGGAATGCTGCTGTTACTTGCGTGCGGGACGATAAACGGAGAGGCAAGACGCAGGGAAGAACGCAAGAACACAGTAGGAAAGAAGCGCAAGAGCGTCAAAGTGAAAGGTGCAAGAGTTTAAGCGAATGGGCGTGAGGTGAAGATGATGGATGGAGCGACGCAAATGCAATCCAAGGTGGAGCTGCCGGGGAAGATGAAGGCGGAACTCGGCGGGATTGTGGTGCTGGATTTTGGGGGGCAGTACACGCAACTGATTGCGCGGCGGGTGCGGGAGCAGCAGGTGTTCAGCGCGATATTGCCGTGCACGACGGCGCAGGACGAAATACGGAAGCTGGACCCGGCGGGAATTATTCTGTCGGGCGGACCGAGTTCGGTGTACGACAAGAATGCGCCGAAGTGCGATCCGGGCGTCCTGGCGATGGGGATTCCCGTTTTGGGAATTTGCTACGGGATGCAGTGGGTGGCGAAGAATCTGGGCGGAAAAGTGGAACCGGTGGAGAGGCGCGAGTACGGGCCGGCGCTATTGAATGTGGAGCGAGGCGCGAGCCAGCTTTTTCGGGATTTTCCGGAGAGTTTGAGGATATGGAACAGCCATGGGGATAACGTCCTTGAATTGCCGGCGGGTTTTCATAAGACCGGGATGACGGCGAATGCGATTGCGTCGGCGGAGGATCCGAAGAGAAGGATTTACACCGTGCAGTTTCATCCTGAGGTGAAGCATACCGAGCGCGGGACGGAGATATTAAGAAATTTCTTGTTTAAGGTGTGCAAAGCGGAGCCGAAGTGGAGCGGGGCGGCGTTTATCGAGGAGACCGTCGAAGCGATTCGTTGCAAAGTGGGAACGCACTATGCGATTTGCGGGTTGAGCGGGGGAGTGGACTCGACAGTGGCGGCGGTACTAGTGCACCGCGCGATGGGAGCGCGGCTGACGAATATTTTCGTGAACACCGGGCTGCTGAGGAAAAACGAGTTCGAACTCACGCTCGAGATGTACCGGGAACGATTGGGTTTACACGTAATCGGGGTGGATGCGACCGACCGGTTTCTGGACAAGTTGAAGGGCGTGAGCGACCCCGAGAAGAAGAGGAAGAGTATCGGGAACGAGTTCATCGAGGTGTTCGCGGCGGAGGCAGAGAAGCTGCAGAAGGGCGAAGCCGGGGGAGACATCAAGTTTCTGGTGCAGGGGACATTGTACCCGGATGTGATTGAATCGGTGTCGGTTAAGGGGCCTTCGGCGACCATCAAGACGCACCATAACGTGGGGGGACTGCCGGAAAAGATGCCGTTTGGGCTGATCGAGCCTCTACGGGATTTGTTTAAGGACGAGGTGCGGAGTATTGGAAAAGACTTGGGATTACCGGACGAAATACTGGTCAAACATCCCTTTCCTGGACCCGGACTTGCAGTTCGGTTATTAGGCGAAGTTAACCGTAACGAACTTTCTACTCTCCGGGAGGCGGATGCCATCGTGGTGGAGGAGATTCGGGGGGCGGGACTATACGAAAAGGTGTGGCAGGCGTTCGCAGTACTGCTGCCGGTGAGAAGTGTGGGAGTAATGGGAGACGGGAGGACTTACGGGCTAACGGTGGCGGTGAGAGTCGTGCAGTCCGAGGACGCGATGACGGCAGATTGGGTGAGATTGCCGGGAGAAGTGCTGGAGAGGATGTCGACGAGAATCGTGAACGAAGTGCCGGGAGTGACGCGGGTGGTGTACGACGTAAGCAGCAAACCGCCGAGTACGATCGAGTGGGAGTAGGGCGAGAAAGTTTTTCACAGTTGCTGAGGAAATTTACGGATTTACAAAGGTTCCAAGAAAGCGAAAAAGGCCTGAATCGGTGGGATTCAGGCCTTTTTGTGACCTTCAAATTGTGCTTCGGAGGGCGGGGGCTCCGAAAGAAGCCACTACCTATTGGCCATTTTCTGAGCCATATAGAGAAGCAGCTTGCGATCTTCATCGTCAGCTTTGCTCAACAAGCGGCGCAACTTGTTGAGGTACCGAGCCTCTTTTCCCGTGCTGCCCCAAGCGATATCGTCCGACGATTTGCGCTTGGGTAGGTTCGGGAGCTGAGGGGGTTCCTCGCCGTCGTAGAAGAGTTGATAAAGTGGGGATTCGAGAGCACGCGCCAGCTTTTCCAGCGTTTCGATGGCCGGAACGGTATGGCCATTTTCGACGCGAGAGATATAGCACCGCAGTAAGCCGGTACGTTTCTCGATATCACCCTGGGAGAGTTTCTTTTCCTCGCGCATAGCGCGAAGCCTGTCACCGATAATCATGGGTTGAGTATTCTACAAGTAGTTATCAATTGCAACTATAAATGTCTAAGCGGTGTGAAGTTTCTAAGCGGTGTGAAAAAGGGGAGGGTTTGGGGGTACCGACGTGAAACAGTAAGAGAAATTCAGGGTGAAGAAAACCCAAGACCAACCCTCAGAACGCCAGGGTGGGGCACCCGGCGGAAATGAAACCGGTGAAAAGTTTGGAGTTTAAGAGTGGAACAGCGAAACGCGCGCTCCGCCTGTCTGCCGCAGGCAGGCTCGGGTTGACGACTCTGCGAGAAAAGTGCGGATCTAAAGACCCGCCACTACACGCGCCGAGGACGCGAACCGCCAGGGCGGGGAGAGCGGAAGGGCATGGACAGAGGGGTTAAAATAGCGTAACCAAAGAGAGATGGCTAACGTCCCAGAATCAGAGGAGACCGACGTGCCGGTGGCGGCTGAGGCCGGAAAGGCCCAGGAAGCGGTAGCGGCACGGAAGGTCGATGACCGCGAACTTGTGCGGCGAGCCCAGAACGGAGAGAAGGAAGCGTTTGAAGTTCTGGTGAGGAAGCATCAGGGAAGAGTTTTTGCGGTGGCGGGAGGAATCCTGAGGAACCGCGAGGATGTGGAAGACATCGCACAGCAGGTATTTTTGAAGGCGTACTTCTCCCTAAAACGGTTCGATCAAAGGTCGGCATTCAGCACTTGGTTGTATAAGATTACGGTGAATGAATGTTGGGACCTGTTGCGGAAGAAAAAAGTCAGGCCGCTGGTGTTCGAATCGGAATTGAGCGAAGAGCAAGCCCACGCATACCAATCCACAGAACAAAGCACGGAGTATGCGGGAGATGTAAGCGATCAGTTAGAGACGCGGCAGCTGCTAGAGCGCTGGCTGGATTGCCTGGAGGAACGGGACCGTTCGATGCTGGTGCTGAAGGAAGTGCAAGGGTTCACGGTGGAAGAGATCGCGGAGATCATGGGGATTAACGGAAACACGGTGAAAGTGAGATTATTTCGCGCGCGGCAGAAGATTGCAGAGAAAATCAGACGGAGAAAACGGGCCGCAGGAGTTTAGGGTTTTTGAGATTTGGAGTGGAGAAAGAATGCAGGGAGAAATGAGGTAAAGCAGAATGAGCGAACTCCCGATGGGTGGGAAAGTGAATTGCGAGCGGTTCTTGAATGAACTGGAAGAATTGCCGACCGACGGGCCGCGGGGCGCGACCGCGGAGGAATGGCTGACGGCGCTGTCCGACGAAGCGCAGGAGCACGCCGCGCGATGCGAAAACTGCGAAGCGGCGCTGCAGGACTTTGCGGTGACGCGACGGACGCTGGAGCGGATGCGGGAGACGTTGCCGGAGGCGGGGCCGTGGTTTGCGCGGCAGGTGATGCAGGCGATCGAAACGCAGGAAGCGGCGCTGGAAGAGACAGTGAATGGATTCTGGAGCAGCGTGCGGCGGCTGGCGCCGCGGATGGTGGCGTTTGCCACGGTGGTGCTGATGCTGGGAGGAACGTGGGCGTTTGAAGAGCGACGCGCGGCCAAGTCGCGAGGGCCGGAATTGTTGCCGGCTGAAGGAATTTTTGAAGCGCTGCCGAGCACACCCGCGAACGACGACGTGGTTGCGACGAACTATGAGGAGCCGCAACGATGAACCCTGATTCCCTGCGAAAAGCGCGAATCTGGCTGGCGGTGGTGTTTCTGGTTGGCGCGGCCATTGGGGCGGTGTTTGGATACAGCTTCGGGCACAGAAGTTATGCGGCGGTGCTGAACGCGCCACAACCGCAGATCGGCGAGCCGGAGCGTAGAGCCAAGCGCGTGGCGGACATGACAAAGGAGCTTGGTCTCAGCGCGGAGCAGAGCGCAAAGTTCGACGAGATTATTCGCGGTGCGCACCAGGATATGAAGGGAATCCGCGATGGGGCGGAGAAGCAGGTCGATGTACTGCGGGAAAAGGCACGGGAGCAGATGCGTGCGGTGCTGACCGAGGACCAGAAGCCGAAGTTCGAGGCGATGGTGCAGAAGATGGATGCGGCGAGGAAGCAACAGCAGCAGTCGTCCGGGAAGTAACGCCAACCTGTAGGAATACGCTGAAAATATGAATTGGGGATTGGGAGCTTGGGATGGGTGTGCCCATGAACCGAAAATGGAAAATAGAAAATGGCGCCAAGACGCAGATGCTGGTAAGAAGAGGGACGCCTAATGCAGACGACACATTGGGAAGAGCACCGGGGGCACAGGGTTGGGAGAAAGAGTAGAAGTGGAAGAGTTTCAGAGTGGAAGAGACGGCAGATCCCTCCGTACGTGAACTCCGCGTGGCTGCGGCAGGCAGGCTCGGGATGACAAGCGATTTTGGTTGGTCTGCAAGACGCGAGGATCGAAGAGGGATTCCTCACTGCGCGGACTTCGTTCGGAATGGCGGGCGTGCTTGAGGATGGGCCGCCGGCTGGAAGCCAGCGTTACAAAGAGAAAAAGCACCGCCCACACTCACGGTTTAGGCACCGGGCCCGGTCTGTGGAAGCAGCGGAAGGAAACGAGGAACGGGAATGGTGTAACGTCTGGGGGCCGAGTTGATCGTATGTGGATGGAGGAGAGAGCAGATGCAGGTCTATGTGCGGAGGGAGAAGCCGGAGAAGTGGGGGGAGTGGCGAAGGAGAGTGCGGCATGGATGGGGGGTACCGTTTGCGATGGTGGAGTATGGCTTGGAGTGGGTGGCGTATGCGTTGGGCAATTGGAGATTTTTGGAGGTGCTGGAGTATTTGGGAAGATTTGGTGTGTTGGTGGCGGTGATTTTTTATTTTGCGGAGTCCGGCGACCGATTGAAGCAGAAGCATTATCAGGCATGGCAGGTGGTGAATTCGGCGGAAGGGAAAGGCGGGAACGGGGGAAGGATTGAGGCTCTCGAGGAATTGAACCGGGATGGCGTGTCGTTGGTGGGAGTGAATCTGGCTTCAGCGTTTTTGATGGGAGTGCGGCTGCCGAAGGCGAGGTTGGCACGGGCGAACTTTGATGGGGCCGACGTGCGGAATGCGGAGATGGCGGGAGCGAGCGTGCGGGATGCGAGTTTGCGAAGCGCGAATTTTCGCGGGGCGCGGCTGGAGGGAGTGTCGTTCGCGGGGAGCGTGTTGAATGAAGCGGATCTTGTGGGGGCGGATTTGAAGAAGGCGGACTTGACGGGAGCGAATCTGGAGAATGCGGATTTGCGGAATACGGAGATGGAAGGAGTGAAGTGGCAGTCGGTGCGGAGCGTGAAGGGCGCGAATGTTTTGGGAGTGAAGAATGCGGCGGAGTTTGTGGAGTGGGCGGTGAGAAATGGGGCGGTGCGGAAGGAGGAGGAATGAAGGAATCGAAAATGAAAAATCGAAACTAGAAAGTAGAGAAGAGATAACAGAGAGGACGCAGAGGTAAGAGCGCAGAGGGTCGAAAGAGAAAGCAGGTCCCACCGCTGCGCGGACTTCGCTCGGAATGACGGGAGTAATTGCAGTGGGCCGACGGGTGGGGGGCAAGACGCAGCGGAAAGGCACGGGTCTGAAAACCCGCCACCACTACGAAAAGAGACCCGAGCGGGGGGAAACAGCCCGAGGAGAAAGACTGGAGTGGCTGCTGGCACACGTCTAGTGCTGCGGGTTATTTCAGGTGGCGCATGAGGGCGGCGGCGGAGCGGGTGGCTTTTTTGATTTCGGAGAGGGGATGGCTGTCGGAGGCGGAACCGTCGAGAGAGTCGGAGAGAAGGTCGGCGTTGGCGGAGATGACGCAGAGGAGATTGTTGAGTGCGTGGGTGATGACCTGGTTTTTGGTGAAGGTGAGTGCCGGAGTGCCGGAATCGTCGGGAGGAAGATGGGTTTGTAGATCGCGATCGAGGAAGAATTGGGATTTAGCGTTTTCGAGGGCGGAAGAGACGGCGTTATGAAGGGCGGTGGGTGTGAGCTGGTCGAGGGCGATGCAACTGGAGGCGCCGCATGTGGCGGCTTTGGTGTCGAGTTCGGGGATGGAGCGCGAGAAGAGCGCGATGATCGGCAAGGCGGGATATTCGGAGCGGACTTTTTCGACGTAGTGCAGGCCCTGGAAGTTCCAGGCATGGACGTCGATTGCGACAGCTTGCCAGCGGCCGAGAGCGAGGGCCTGGAAGAGATCGGCGAGAGAATCCACGGGATGGACGTGGATGAACGCAGCGGGTTCCGCCAGGAGCCCGGAAATTTTGTGCCAGGACGAATTTTCGCCGAGGAACAGGATTTGAAAGACGACGTCTTGCATTAAGCTTTATAACCACTCCACTTAGAATTTACTGCGAGAGAACCCTTCGAGATCGAAGAAGGATTTCTCGCTCCGCGGACTCCGTTCGAAATGACGGCGTTTGCGGATGAACTTGAGGTCTGGCCCTCAACGGATGTTCACGAGATCGGTGCTAACTGCTCCTTATAAAAAATCTGACGCAAGGAATTCTCTTACATCGAAGAGAAAACCCTCAGGCCTAGAACGCCTGAGCTACAGGTTGTTTTTGTCACACGGCTCTCTAGGAACGCCTGGTGGGGAGGGCGTTCGTCAAAAGCGCGAAGTGCTAATTGTCACTAGGCCGAGGACTGCTGCTTTCACCCGAAGAAAAAAGGCGCTCGATCTCCGGGAGCAAGCGATCCGGAAGATGGCTCTTGTGGACGAAACTGTCCGCGCCGTGGCGGCGGCATTCGTCGGCAAGAGAGAGACCATAAAGTTCAGAAAAGATGATCACCCGCAGGTCCGGACTGGAGAGGCGGATTTGCTGTGCAGCCTCCAGCCCGTTAACCCGCGGCATGCTGAGATCGAGGAGAACCAGATCGGGCTTGTGGACGGATGCAAGGTGTACAGCATGCAAGCCATCACTGGCGGTCCCAACGATCTCAAACCCTCCGGCGAATTCGAGATAGTCCCGCACGGAGCGGAGGGCCGTGGGGGAATCGTCGGCGATAAGAACGCGAATGGATTTCATTCTCTTCTGAACCGGTATGAATCCATGATGAAGGAAAGTAGGCGAAGGAGGAATTGAGGGGAATGCCTAGTGAATTTGCACTAGCTCGGAATGACGGGTGTGATTCAGGTGGGCCGACGTGTGGGGAGGCAAGAGGCGCGGGAAAGGCACGGGTCTGAAGACTCGCCACTACCAAGAACGGAAGGGACGCGCAGGCTGAAGCCTATGCCACGGGGGGATTAGGGTTTGATGATTTGGTTGCGGATGGCGTAGTGGACGAGTTCGGCGACGGAGTGAAGGTTGAGCTTGACCATGATGTTGGCGCGGTGAGCTTCGGCGGTATTGACGCTGATGCCGAGGAGGTTGGCGACTTCCTTGTTGGATTTGCCTTCGGCGAGGAGCTGAAGGATTTCGCGTTCGCGCGGGGTGAGTCGGCTGCGAGTGGGTTTCGGAGTGTCCGAGGGGGAAGCGGCGGAGGGGGCATCGTGAACGGGAGTGGCGAGGCGGGTAGAGAAGTAGGGCTTGTGCTGGCTGGCGGCTTCAACGGCGGCGAGGAGGACGCGGTCGGCATCGTCCTTGAGGATGTAGCCGCGGGCACCGGCCTGGACGACTTGCTGAACGAGGTCGTCGGATTCGTGCATGGTGAGAATGAGGATTTCGGTGGCGGGAGAGGCGAGACGAATTTGCCGTGTGGCTTCGACGCCGTTGAGGAGAGGCATGCCGATGTCGAGGACGGCGACGTCCGGTTTGAGCTTGGCGGCTTTGTCGACGGCATCGCGGCCGTCGGAGGATTCGGCGCAGACTTGCCAGCCGGGGCGAGACTCGAGGAGGGAGCGCAGACCGGCACGAACGACGGAGTGGTCATCCGCGATCAGGATGCGAAGAACGGTCATCAACAAGCTCCGTCGGAAGGGGCGGAAGAAGGGTAATGGTAGCGCGAACGGTGGTGCCGGTGGAGCCGGAAATAATTGCGAGGTGGCCGCCGAGTTGGGCCATGCGTTCGCGCATGCCGAGGATGCCGACGCCGAGGCGAGGACCCTCAGGGGCTAAAGCCCGAAGATTTTCTCCGTTTAACGGCACGACTAAAGCCATGCCCTCCCGAGACGCGGTAACGTTTTCTTGTGACGGCGCGGTCCTTCGAGGTGCAAGGTGAACTGAAGGCGGGTCCTCGTGTGGTGTGCGCTGGCGCGGTTCGGAGTTGGGAAAGAAGCCGTGGCCGGAGTCGATCACTTCGAGGGTGAGGTGGCAGTTTTGTTGGGTAAGGCGGATTTGGGCGGTGGGGCTGCCGGAATGGCGCTGAATGTTGGCGAGACTCTCCTGAACGATGCGGAAGAAAGCGATTTCGAGAGGTTGCGGGAGGCGGTCGAATTGGGTGTCGGCGAAAAAGTGGGTCTGGATGCCGCTGCGCTCGGTGAAGCCCTGGGCGTATTCCTTGAGGGTGGAAACCAGGCCGAGATCATCGAGAAGCGGGGGGTGGAGGAGATAGGAGAGGGTGCGGATCTCGCGGGACATCTGCTGGGTGAGGGCGCGGGCTTTTTCAAGGGAGTGGGCGGCAACCTCATCGTGGGACGTGAGAGATTGGCGGACCTGGGCGAGGCTGAGATTGATGGCGAGTACGGTTTGCGCGAGGCCATCGTGGAGTTCGCGGCCGAGGCGGCGGCGCTCTTCGTCCTGGAGATTTAGAAGGCGGGTCGAAAGATTATGGACGACGCGCTCTGCGTTTTTCATTTCGGTGACGTCGGCGAAGGAGTTGATGACGCGAATGATGTTGCCGTTGGTGTCGAACTGCGGGACGGAGCTGCCGAAAAGCCAAAAGATGCGATCGAAGCCGGAACGGCGGAAGGCCATGAGCGCGTCGTGGATCGGGGTGCGAGTGCGAAGGACGTAGGGAACCGGATGATCTTCGTAGGGAAGAGGCGCGCCGTTCTCGTCGACGGCGAAGATGCCGAGTTCGGTGAGGTGTTTGCCGACGCCTTCGCCTTCGGGGATGTCGAACATGCGATGCGCGGCGCGATTGGCGAACTCAACGACGCCGTCGGGAGTGAGAAGGACGACGGCGAAGTAGAGATCCCGGACGAGAGAACGGAAGCGTTCTTCGCTGGTGCGGAGAATGGATTCGGCTTCGATGCGCTCGGTGATGTCGCGAACGATGACCAGAGAGCAGCGCTGGCCGCGAAGTTCGACAATGGATGCGCTCATCTGGCCGATGCGGATGTGGCCGGACTTGGTGCGGAAACGAAACTCGAAATCGCGGAGCTGGCTGGACTTCATGAGCGTGGCAAGGGCTTGATCGCGGCGGTCGATGTCGACCCAAAGATCCATCTGGCCGGGGGTTTTGCCAAGGACCTCTTCTCGGGAATAGCCGGTGAGGCGAGTAAAGCCGTCGTTGAATTCGAGATATGGGCCGTTGGGGAAGGGATTGATGCTGAAAGCGTCTGGGCTGTTGCGGAAGGCGGTCGAAAGGACCTCTTCGGAACTGCGGAGAGCGCGCTCCGTGTTGAGGAGATGATCGGCGATGCGATGCTGGCGGCGATTGGTAAGGATGAGGCGGACGGAGGAGCAGAGGACGGAAGCGGAAACGACCAGCCAAGCCAGGGACATTTGTTCGCGGACGATGGCGCGGCCCATGAAGATGACCAGGAGGGGAATCGCGATGGGGAGAATTTGCGCGTTGAGAAGCCCGGCGAGGCGGGCAGGAGAAGAAGAAAGACGCGAGGAGAAGGGCTGATTCCAGTTACCGGCGAAGACGATGATAATGAAGCTCGGTACCATCCAGAGGAGATCGCCCCAGCCGGAGGAGATGCGAACATCGACGATGGCGAGCAGATACTCGATGTCGGCGAGCACGAGGGTCAAGAAAACGACCGACAAGACCAGAGAGAAGTTGCGGAACCAGGACGGAACGAGGGCACGGGAACGAAAGAAAAACGCCAGGGCCAGCACGGAATCGCGGGCGATGTAGACGAAAAGAATCTGCCGAAGGAGCGCGGGCTGGTTGGCTTGCCAACGCGAAGGGGAATAGAAGAAATAGAGATAGAGAGTGAGGGCGAGGATGGCGACCTGGAGGAAATCGAGGAGGCGGATGAAGTCGATGCCGGAGGAGTCTTCCTCGGAGAGAGGGAGAAAGATCATGAAGACGGGAGCGGCCCAGACGAAGAAGAAAATGTCCGAAGGCCAGGGGTTTTGCGCCGCGCCGGGGACGAAGCTCTGGTAATAGGAACTGATCGCCTGGCCGAAGGATTCGAGGGTGAAGGCGGCGGCGAGGAGAAGCCACAGTTGGCGGGGATAGCCATAGGAGCGGCTGGCGGCGTAGTAGGAGCAGATGGAGGCGAGAACTACCATGGCGAGATCGAGGGAGTTGGAGATGAGGAGATTGGTAGTGAGGGAGCGGACGAGCTCGAGGTCCAGAACGAGGAGCAGCGCGAGGAGGAGACCGATTGCGACCGCGACGCGAGAGAACCTGCCGGAGGGGAGCACGAGGACCTCGGGAGGAGTGTACAACAGGGAAAAGGGGAAATGGAAAGTAGCGAAGCGAATTCCAAAAACCTCGCGGATTCTTCAAGGGCTAAAGCCAGACGCGAGGACCGAAGAGGGACGGGCGCGATGAAACCCAAGATGCCGGCCCCTTCCTGTGTGTCAGGGCCAGCTGAAGGCGCGGCGCTACAGCGAAGGATGGGCATGTGATAAGGTGAGCGGCGCTAGAGTGCGGAGGAGGGGCGATGAGGCGAGGACGAGTGGCATACGCGGCGGGGATGTTGGCGGCGGGGTGTTTGATGGCGGGAGTGTGGGTGCGTGGGCAGGGAACCAGCGGGAAGTATCACGCGGCGGGATTGGCGATGGCGGGGGATATTGCGTATCCGATGAATAGCCAGGCGCCGGGATTTGTGACCTTGGATGTGCGCCTGAGCGCGTCGGGAACGGCGCAGAATGTGACGGTGGTGCGCGACGTGGCGCCGTTGACGGCGGCGGCGCAGGGCGCGTTGACGAGTTGGCAGTTTACTCCTGCGACTTTCGATGGGCAGGCTGTGGCGGGAGTGATGCGAGTGAACGTGGCGTTTAATCCGTACAATCCGAGCGGCGTTGGGTTGCCGGGGGAGTCTCTGCAGGCGGCGAGCGCAGGGTCCAAGGGAGATTTTCAGCCGGCGCAGGTGCTGAAGGCGAATTATGCGACGTATCCGCCGACTACGGTAGCGTCGGGGACGATCGTGATGCAGGTGCATGTGGGGAGCGATGGGAAGATTCATCGGGTGAGTGTGGTGAGCGGGAGGATCGGTGGGCTGGTGGGAGCCGCGACGAAGGCGGCGAAGGCGTGGAGTTTCTCGCCAGCGACGTACAAGGGCCAGGCGGTGGGGTCGGATGTGGTGGTGGCTTATGTGTTTGCGGCACCGCAGGCGGGGACGAGATGAGAGGGTGTCAGTTTTGAGTTGTAAGTTTCAGAGAAGAAGTGGAAGAGTGTAAGAGTCCGTGAGTTCAAGAGTGTAAGAGTAACCCCAAAAACCCACATGCAAAACCGGCCCTTCGTCGCTCTGGGCAAGCATGTGGGGTAACCCGCACCCCATTCGGGGAAAATAGATGGGCGCACGGGCCAAAGCCGATGTTACGGACCGGAGGGGGATAAAAAAAAGGCGGGAGGCTTGCGCCACCCGCCCGGTGATTCACAGAAGTGGTTTAGAGAGGTTGAACGTTGGAAGCCTGCAGGCCCTTGGGGCCGCGGACAACCTCGAATTCAACGGCCTGTCCCTCGTTGAGGGAGCGATAGCCGTCCGCCTGAATCGCGGAGAAATGGACGAAAACGTCCTCGCCGCTCTGGCGTTGGATGAAACCAAAACCCTTGCTAGCGTTAAACCACTTCACTGTTCCTTGTTCTTTCACAGATGTGTTCCTTTAAATATAAAAGCTATCTGGTGCACTCTTTTCCGGACATCTTTTAAGGGAAGCCGGGCGTCTTTCGCTGATTCCGAGACACCGCGGTAAAGCGGGTGGGAAACAAAAAAAGTCCGCAAGTTAAACCTTGCGGCGCTTTCAAACAAAAGGCGAAACAAGAGCAACAAACGCAAAAACAGGATAGCACGGGTTGTGGTGCTGTGCAAGGGGAATGTGAGTGGCAGGGTGGCAGGTTTTGTGTGGGTGAGGAAGGAGGTAAGGAGTATAGTCGTGGGGATTTTGGTGAGACTTTGGGGGGAGGCAGGACGTAGGTAGGCGTGGGGCGGTCTGTCCGGGCGAAGAAGTGAAATAGCTCCAGAGTGCAAGAGTGAAGAGAGAAGAGCCCGAAGGGGACGATCCAAGAGGGATTCCTGCTGCGCGGACTCCGCTCGGAATGACGGATCTTCGTTTGAAAGAGTGGAACGGCGATGGGAGGGAATGTGCTGACGATACGGAACTTGAGTAAGACGTACGCGGGCGGGGTGCAGGCTCTGAAGGGGATTTCGCTGGAGATTCCGACAGGGATGTTTGGGTTGGTGGGGCCGAATGGGGCGGGGAAGTCGACGTTGATGAAGATATTGGCGACGTTGCTGGAGCCGGATGAGGGGACGGCACAGCTCGATGGATTGAATTTGGTGGAGCGGAAGGACGAGACGCGGAAGATCCTGGGATATCTGCCGCAGGAGTTTGGAGTGTATCCGAAGATGCCGGCGATTGATCTGCTGGAGCACCTGGCGGTGATGAAGGGGATTACGAACGCGAAGGAGCGCAAGGAGATTGTCGAGGCGCTGCTGCAGCAGACGAATTTGTGGGACAGCCGTAAGAAGGCGCTGGGCGGATATTCGGGAGGGATGAAGCAGCGGTTTGGGATTGCGCAGGCGCTGCTGGCGAATCCAAAGCTGATTATTGTGGATGAGCCGACGGCGGGGCTTGATCCGGCCGAACGGAACCGGTTTTTGAATTTGCTCAGCGGGATCGGGAGGAATGTGGTGGTGATTTTGTCCACGCACATTGTGGAGGATGTGCGGGAGTTGTGTTCGCGGATGGCGATTATCAGCCAGGGGAAGCTGTTGCTGGAGGGGAAGCCGGCGGAGGCGCTGGAGAAATTGCGGGGGCGGGTGTGGAAGAAGATTGTGGCCACGGACGCAGAGCGGGAAGCGCTGGAGAAGAGCATGACGGTGATTTCGACGCACCTGCTGGGCGGGTTGCATGAGGTGCGGGTGTATAGGGAGGCCTCTCCGGGGGAGGCGTTTGAGCCGGCGGAAGCGGATTTGGAGGATGTGTATTTCTTGAATTTGGGAAGTGGGGACAGGAATTGAGGGAGGAAAAATAGAAAGCGAAATCGGAAATTTAGGAGAGTGGACGGTTACACAGAGGTCACCGAGGGAAAAGAAGCCGTGGAAGAGTTTCCGAGTGGCAGAGAAAGCAGGTCCCTGCGGACTCGGTTCGAAATGACGGGAGCGAGGAGTGTCGAGGGCAAGACGAAAGGGAAGCACGGGTCTGAAGATCCAGCCTGCGGCAGGCAGACCGCCACTACGGCGTGGGGCGGTGTTTGAAGGCGCATACAACGCGAGGTGGATTCAGTGGCGCTGGGATGAAAGCCGGCCTTACATGAGGGCAGCGATGCGTGAGGCCAGCGGCGGGTGAGGTCGGCGGTGTGTAGAGCCAGAGGTGCATGAGGAGCGCGGAATGTTTTGGACATTTTTCTGGTTTGAGATGAAGTTGCGGATGCGGAGTGTGTCGACATACATCTTTTTTCTGATTCCGTTTTTGATGATGTTTTTTTCGGTGTCGGTGTCGGATTTCGGGCCGATCGGTCCGGGGAAGATCTTGTTGAACGGGCCGTACGCGCTGCTGAATTGCTTCGCGCAGTTCACGGCTTTTGGGGCGATTCTGATCGCAGCGATTTTCGGCCCGGCGATCTTGCGGGATTTCCAGCAGGACACCTACGCGCTGATTTTCACAAAGCCGGTGAAGAAGTTCGATTATCTCGGAGGGAGGTGGCTGGCGTCGTTCGTGGTGACGCTGTTTGTGTTCAGCGGGCTAGTGCTGGGCGGGATGCTCGGGACGGTGATGCCGTGGGCGGACAAGACGCGGATGGCGCCGGTGCATTTGATGGCGTATTTGAAGCCGTTCTTCAGTATCACGGTGATGGATGTATTTTTTCTAGGGGCGCTGTTTTTCTGCGTGGCGGCGTTGTCACGTAGAATTTTCGTGGTGTACCTGCAAGGCGTGGCGTTGCTGGCGCTCTATTTGGTTCTGGCGATTTCCGTGGTTACGACGAACAAGCTGGAAAGATTCTGGCCCTCAGTGGTCGATCCGTTGGGGTTGGTGTTCATGACCAGCATTATGCGGTATTGGACGGTGGCGGAAAGGAACAGCCGGCTTCTGGAGTGGACTGGGCCGTTTTTGTACAACCGGCTGCTGTGGATCGGCATAGGAATCGTGGCGCTGGCGGTGACGTATGCGTTTTTTCCGATGTCCGCAGAGGTGCTGACGGGAAAGAGAGCGAACCGGAAGGCCATGGAAGCGGCGGAGGCAGAGGAGCAGGAGAAGAAGATCAAGCTGCGCGGCGTGGCGCAATTGCCCGTGGTGACGCAGGAGTTTACGGCGCGGACGACGTGGATGCAGTTCTGGTCGATGACGCGAATCCGGATGCAAAATATTTTGCGGGAGATTCCGTTCTGGGCGATTGCGTTGCTGATGGTACTTTTCTGCGGGATCAACGGATATTTCGCGGGAGAAGTGAGCGGGGTGAAGGTTTGGCCGGTGACGTACCTGATGCTCGGGGTGCTGAATGGAGGCGCGAACCTGTTTTTGTACATCGTGGTGGTGCTGTACGCGGGGGAGTTGATCTGGCGGGAGCGCGATGTGCGTTTCGACCAGATCCACGAAGCGCTGCCGGAGAAGGACTGGACAGACTGGCTGAGCAAGTTCGCGGCGCTCGTGCTGGTGCAGGTACTACTGCTGACCATCGTGCTGGTGGTGGGAATTGCGATGCAGGTCGTGGGCGGGTTCTATCGATTCGAGATTCTGCAGTATTTGGCGGAATTGTATGTGATCTGGCTTTCGCAGATGGTGATGGTGGTTTTTCTGGCGCTGTTCGTGCACACGGTGGTGAGAAATAAATTCGTGGGACACGCCATCGTGATCGGGCTTCTCTTGCTGATCCCCATTCTGTACCGGTATGGAATTGAGAACCGGCTAGAGATGTATGGAGAGGTGACGCCGTATACGTACTCGGACATGAACGGGTACGGGCATTTTGTGAAGGCGTTGCTGTGGATCAGCGTGTACTGGTTGGCGATTGGCGGATTTCTCGGCGTACTGGCTATTGCCCTGGCGAGGCGCGGGACGGATACCAGCGTTAAGGTGCGGATGAAATTGATGCGGGAGAGATTTCCGCGATTGACGGCGGCGGCGGTCCTGAGCGCGGGGGTAGCGTTGGCGGCGGGAGGATGGTTCTACTACAACGCGCATGTGTTGAACGTATACCGGACGACGTTCGTCGAGCGGCACCGCGCGGCGGAGTACGAGAAGCGCTACAAAAAGTACGAGAAGTTTCCGCAGCCGAAGATTACCGATGTGGTGGTGAACGTGGATATTTTCCCGGAGAGGCGGTCGTTTCAGGCAACCGGGCACTACCTGATGGCGAATCGAACGGACCAGCCGATCGCAGAGATTCACTTGACGGAAGGGAAGGAATCGATCGATGAGGTGAAGTTTGACCGGGCGTTCAAGAATAAATTGAGCGACAAAGGGCATTTCTACGAGATTTACACGCTGGAGCAGCCGCTGCCGCCGGGAGAAACGATGCGCATGGATTTCCGGGCGTCCGCAAATACCAAAGGGTTCAAAGACGGGCAGGAGCGGGCGGAGCTGGCATACAACGGGACGTTTTTCGACCGGGACTATTTCCCGACGCTCGGATATTCGCGGGGGATGGAGATCGACCAGCCGGTGAGGCGAAGGGAAGAAAAGCTGGGCGAGTACGAAGAGATGGCGCCGCGCGGCGACCCGTACTACTCGAATATCAATTTGTTTACCGGGGATTCGGAGTGGGTGACGTTCAAATGCGTGGTCAGCACGTCGGCGGATCAGATGGCGATCGCGCCGGGATATCTGAAGCGGGAATGGACGGAGAACGGGCGGCGCTACTTCGAATACGACATGGGGGAGCAGCGGATTAATAATTTCTATTCGTTTTTGTCCGGGCGCTTCGACGTGAAACGCGACAAGTGGAAGAACGTGAACCTGGAGGTGTACTACACGCCGGGACATGAATACAACCTGGACAAGATGATGGAATCGGCGAAGGCGGGGCTGGAGTATTACGAGAAAAACTTTACGCCGTTTCAGTACACGCAGTATCGCGTACTGGAGTTTCCGCGGTACCGGTCGTTTGCGCAGTCGTTTCCGAACACGGTGCCGTTTTCGGAGTCGATCGGGTTCATCGAACGCATGAAGGGTAAGGATGACCTGGACCTGTTGTATTTCGTGAACGCGCACGAACTAGCGCACCAGTGGTGGGGACACCAGTTGATAGGTAGCCAGACGCAGGGATCGAACATGATGAGCGAGACGCTGGCGGAGTACTCGGCGCTGCAGGTGGTGGAGAAGAAGTACGGGGAAGAAAACATCCGGAAATTCCTGCGGTACGAGCTAGACCGCTACTTGCGAGGGCGCGCGGGAGAGGTGCGGCACGAGCCGCCGCTCGCGCTGGTGCAGAACGAGCCGTACGTCTGGTATTACAAGGGCGCGCTGGTGATGTATGCGCTGAGCGACTACATCGGGGAAGACAAGGTGAACGGCGCGTTGCGCGGGTATCTGGAAAAGAATCGCTACGCGACAGGGCCGTATCCGGATACGCGAGGGTTTGTGCAGGCCATGCGGGGGGCGACGCCGTCGGAGATGCAGTACCTGGTGGACGATATGTTCGAGTCGATTGTGTTGTATGAGAACAAGGCGACGTCGGCGGTGGTGACGCGGGCGGGTGGGAAGTACAAAGTGGCGCTGGCGGTGGAAACGGGAAAACGGAAAGCGGATGGATCGGGGAATGAGACGCCGATGGCGATCAACGATTTGATCGATGTGGGAGTGTTCAGCGGGGAGAAGGAACATTTAAAGAAGCTGTACATGGAGAAGCAGAGGTTCAGTACGGCTAAGTCGACGGTGGAGGTGGTGGTGGACGAGAAGCCGACGTATGCCGGGATCGATCCGTACAATAAATTGATTGATCGGAATCCGGAGGATAATTTGATTGCGGTGGAAGAGAAGAGGTAGGGGTTCGAAGATAGAAATTGGAAATCAGAAAATGGACATTTGAAAATCGGGACGAGGGGTAACACAGAGGTCACGGAGGAAGAAAAGAACGCACCGCACAGGAAGTAGAGTGCCTCTGGCACTTGCTTTATTGCGACCAGGAGTGGAGGCGGGGTAGCCAGCGGTGGACGTGGGCGCAGTAGGTGGTGTAGTCGGCGCCGAATTTGCCGCGGAGAGTGGGTTCTTCATAGAAGTAGACGAAGAGATGGACGGCGAAGACGACGGCGACGGCTGAAGCGATGACCATGACGTTGGCGTGGCCGAAGACGATCCAGAGGCCGAGCCAGCCGACGAAAAATCCCACATACATGGGATTGCGCACATAGCGGTAAAAACCAACGACAACCAATTTTTGCGGGGGAGCGATGGGTGCGGGTGTGCCTCGACCGGTGCGGCCGAAATCCCAGATGCAGCGGAGGGCGACGGCAAAGCCGAGAACGGAGGGAATGGCGGCGAGCCAGCGCCAGCCGGCGGGGGCGGTGTTGTTGATTTGGAAGCCGAGCCAGGGAGGGAGCAGCCAAAACCAGAGCGCGAAGAAGGCCGCTCCGATGAGGAGAGAGGCGATGGTGGTGAGCCAGACGGGGGCGGGTTGTTGCTGGGAGAGGATGGGGGTGGTTGGCATGGGGACCTCCGGAAGGCAGGAGTATGAAGAGAACATTGAGAATAGAAAAGGGAAAAGAAAGAGAGAGGTGACGCGGAGGCGGACAGGGAGTGGGAGAAGAGGCTGAAGTGAAATGGTTTAGAAGGAAGGCCATCCTTCGGATGGTATGGATCGAAAAGGGATTCATCGCTCAAAAAACCGTGCGATGGAGAAGAGGTTTTCGCTTCGCAGACTCCGCTCGGAAGGACGGGTGTAGTTGAAGGTTGGCCGCTAGCGCGGAGACAAGACGCAAGGAAAAAACACGGAGCGCGACCGAAGGCGAGGCATTGGGGAAGTTGACCGTGACGGTGAAAATGCCGGGGGACGAGCCGTTGCCCAGAGACGGCACGTTTTTGTTGCGCGGAGTGATTCCGGGAATGTATACAGTGGTGGCGGTGGAAGATGCGTGGGGATTTGATTGGTTGAAGGCGGGAGTGCTGGCGCGGGACGTGCAGAAGGGGCAGAACGTGATTGTGGGGAGAAGGGGCAACGCGACAGCGAATGGGTTGTTTGCAAAGAGGGACGCTGGTTGCAGATATTGGTTAGAGGAGGAGGGAAAGATGGTGGAGGAGAATCTGGTGCTGGTGCGCAGGTGGTTTGAGGAAGTGTGGAATCAGAAGAGGAGGGAGACGATACGGGAATTGGTGGCGCCGGAGTGCGTGGCGCATGGAACAAGCGAGACGGGAGGGGATTTGCACGGACCGGAGGGATGGCTGGATCTGCATGCGCGGCTGGTGAATGCGTTTCCGGACATGCACATTGAGTTGCAGGATTTGGTAGCTGTGGACGACAAGGTGGCGGTGCGATGGAAGGGGACGATGCATCATCACGGCGATGGATTGGGGATACCGGCGAGCGGGGCGGAAGTGAAAATTGCCGGGATGGGATTTGCGCGGATTGCGGGCGGGAAGGTCGTCGAGACGTGGGATCTGTGGGATCGATTGGGGATGTTCCAGCAGATCGAGGCAGCGGCGAAAGCGAAGGCGGCAGAGGCGTGAGACAAGGAGGCGGAAGTACAGGCTGAAGCCTATGCTCCTTGCGGAACTGTCAGGACTATTCTTGAGAACGTGTCGCCTACGGCGCTCGGTTTTTTGAGGCAGATTACCCAGCGCTTACGGGCTGGGCTACTGTATGGCGCGCCTCTGGCGCTTCGGTGGAAGGGCGGTCGGTCGGTTTGGATTGCCCTTGACTGGAAAGGGCCCCGTACGAGTCTCCAGACCCGAACAAAAAAGATGAAGGAGATAATCGCTATCCACCACGGCCTGAGCACCATCGGAAACAAACGAACTATTGATAGCCAAGCCCACCAAGGTATTGACGGTTCGGTCAAAGTGAACGGGCCAGCCCACTACCTACGAAATCGGATGCTACAACCTGCACAGGCTAGTACGGAGGGTAGGCGAAAAAATGGTACTGGGTAGCTATTTGGGAGGAGGCGGCGGAACGGTAGGATTTGGACATGTGGGACTGGCTCGTGTTTGTGGCCTCGAGCGTGTCGTGCGTGCATTTGGGGTTTGAGATGGTGCGACGCTTGGCGGCGATGCAGGTCCAGGCCGGCAGCGGAAGTTGAAAAACGACGGAGGAAAGAAGGAATGTCCCTATTACATTTTCGGCGTGTGGAACGGAGACGGACGGCCCGGGCAACGATGTGCATGAACGTGGTGGTCCACGGAGAAACAGGGCCCGGGGCAAAATTCAAGTACTGGACGAAATCGGTGAGCGTGAGCGCGTTCGGGGGAGTGGTGCTGCTCGAAACGATGCTGCCGGTGGGGCAGGAGTTCCACTTGGCAAACGAGCACAACGGGAAACAGGCGCAGGCGAGGATTGTGGCGGTGCGGCAGACCCGAGAAGGACAAGTGCACGCGTCGTTTGAGTTTACGGAAGGCGCGGAGAGGTTTTGGAGTATGACGTTTCCGCCAGCAGGAGCGAAGCCGATGCGGAGGCGAGCGCCGCGCGTGGCGGAGGCGTGAGGAAGGCAGGCAGTTTAAGAGTGGAACAGCCTTTGCGTGTAAGGGTGTAAGAGAAGTATCCTGAAGTCCCATCGATCGAACAGCGCTCCTTGCTGCGCGGACTCCGCTCGGAATAACCGGCTCGGTGCCGATCAGTCGCAGTTCTACGAAGTATATTAAGCCAAGCCCTCACGTAGTTCTGCGGTATTTACCACGACAGGAACGCCAAGGCCCTCCGACAGAAAACGAGGATGGGGCACCCATTGAAATAGAAATTGGAAAATGGAAAAGAGCGAAAGATAACGCTGAGACGCGCAGGGCCGCGGAGAAGAGGAACGAGGGGCGGGTACCTGGAGAGGGTTTTTTGCTTTGCGATTGGTGGTGCGAGAGGGATAGGCTCGGGGGATGCAAAAACGAAAATGGATGACGATGCGTGGCGGCGGTGTGTGGGCGCGGGCTGCGGTGGTTTGCGTGATGTTGATGGTGTGGTTGGGTGGCGCGAGGTTGTGGGGGCAGACGGCCGGGGAACGGGCGCGATGGAAGGCGGAATGGATTACGGCGGCAGGGGCGCCGCAGCGGGATGAGGTGGTGCTGCATTTTCGGAAGGTGATCGATGTGGGAGCGACGGTACCTGGAAAGTTTGTGGTGGAGGTCAGCGCCGACAATCAGTATGTATTTTTTGTGAATGGGAAGCGCGTGGGGATCGGGCCGAGCAAGAGCGATCTGTCGCACTGGCGGTACGAGAGGTTTGATATTGGGCTGTATTTAAAGGCGGGGAAGAATGTGTTGGCCGCGACGGTGTGGAATTTCGGGACGCATGCGGCGATTTCGCAGATGAGCGATCGCGTGGGATTTCTGGTGCACGGAGCGGACGAGGCGGAACGCGCGGCGGATACGGATGCGAGTTGGGATGTGGAGGTGGAGAAGGGGATTACGACGCTGCGGGCGGAATTGCCGGGATTTTATTATGCTGCTGAGCCGGCGGAGCGGCTGGATGCGGAGAAATTTGATTGGGATTGGAATAACGAAACAGTAGGGAAGAACAGCGGATGGACGAAGGCCGTGACGTTGGGACGCGGCGCTCTGCGGGGAGAGAGAGATGCGCCGAATAATTGGCAGCTTGTGACGGATCCGTTGCCGCCCATGGAAATGAAGGAAGTGGCGAGCGGAAAAACGGTGCGAACGGAGGGGAATTGGCTCCCGGGAAACACCGCGATCACGGTGGCGGCGCGGTCGAAGGCGAGTTTCTTGCTGGATCACGGGGAATTGGTGACGGGTTATCCGGAACTCAGTGTGACCGGCGGCGCGGGAAGCAGGATTCGATTGACGTATGCGGAAGCGTTGTATGACGCCGAGGGGCAGAAGGGAAATCGGAACGAGATTCAGGGAAAGCATATTTTGGGGTTGGCGGATGAGTTTCTGCTCGGGGAGGAGGTGGAGAGCGCTGGCGTGAAAGTCAGCGCCACAACAGAAGGAGGTTCGGCAGGTAAGACGCCAGCGCCACCACGAGAAGCAGAATTTATGCCGCTGGGGTGGAGGACGTGGAGATATTTGCAGATTGATGTGGAAACGCTGGGGAACCCGGTACGGATTGAGGGATTGAAGACCTGGTTCACTGCGTATCCATTTGAGGAGAAGGGATATTTCCGGGCGGACGATGAAACGCTGAAGAAGATTTGGGAGATTGGGTGGAGGACGGCGCGGCTGGATGCGCATGACACGTACATGGACACGCCGTATTGGGAGCGGCTGCAATACATCGGTGATACGCGGATTCAAGCGCTGGTTTCCTACGCCGTTGCGGGCGACGACCGGCTGGCGCGGCAGGCGATCATTGCATTCAACCATTCCCGCATTCCCGACGGGTTGACGCAGAGCCGCTACCCGTCGTCGTTAGTGCAGATGATTCCGACGTTTTCGCTGATGTGGGTGGGGATGGTCTACGATTTCTGGAACTATCGCGGCGACGATGAATTTGTGCGCGCGCAGCTTCCCGGCATCCGCACCGTTCTGGATTGGTTTATGGCGCGACAGAGGAAGGATGGATTGCTCGGGAAGATTCCGTGGTGGCCGTTTGTGGATTGGGGAAAAGACTTTAAGGATGGCGTGCCGGAGCAGGGAGAGGATGGCGGGTCGTCGGTGATCACGCTGCAGTTTGTGGAGGCGCTGCGGTACGGAGCGGAGATGGAAGCGGCGTATGGAGATAAGCATGTTGCGGAGATTTATCGCGTGGCCGCAGACGACGCGGTGGCGGGAATCTGGAAGTCGTGCTGGAACCAGAAGTATGGGTTGTTGGCCGATACGCCGTCGCAAGACCATTTCAGTCAGCATGCGAATATTTTGGGAGCGTGGCTTGATGTGATTCCGCGGGAGAAGCAGCAGGAGGCGCTGAACAAAATTTTGTCGGCGAGCGACAAGGTGTATGAGGCGGATGGTCCGGTGGCGGCGCTCACGAAAGCGGAGAAGTATGTGCCGGTGTTTTCGGCGGCAGGGCCAGTGCCGGAGATGACGCTGGCGACGTATTATTTCCGATTTTACCTGGCACGGGCGGTGGAGCATGCGGGAATGGGCGAGCGGTATTTGTATTTGCTGGCGCCGTGGCAGCGGATGGTGGAGTTGGGATTGACGACCTGGGCGGAATCACCGGAGCCGACGCGGTCGGATTCGCATGCGTGGAGCGCGCATCCGAATTTTGATTTGTTGAAGATTGTGGCGGGAATTCAGGCGGCGAGCGCGGGATTCGCAAAGGTACGGATTGAGCCGCATTTGGGGGTGTTGAAGAGTCTCGAGGCGGGGATGCCGACGCCGAGGGGGATGGTGGAGGTTTCGTATGCGCGGTCGGGCGAGGGGTTGGAGGCGGACGTGACGTTGCCGGTGGGAGTGACAGGAGAGTTGGAGTGGCAGGGAACGGTGGTGGAGTTGCATGGGGGGAAGCAGAGGGTAGTGCTGAAGAGATAGCAGACCGGACGATAATACAAAGTTCATCGAGAGAAGACTAAAGATAACCCAGAGACGTACAGGGCGCGGAGAAGCTCGAAGAGGGATTCCTCCGCTTCCCGACCCGGCGAGCAAAAACCGCGCGGAAGACAAAGCCCGGGTCGCTCTGGTCGGAATGACGGTTGAAACAAAATAGGGAGTTAGGTGGGCATTTTGAAGAAGAAGTAGAGGGCCAGGAAGAAGAAGATGAGGTCGGGGGACCAGGCGGCGAGGAATGGGGGGAGTTGGCCGATGCCGCCCATGGCTTCGGTGAGGGCGGAGAGCGCCCAGTAGGCGATGCCGATGCCAACGCCGAGGGCGATGCCGCCGACCGCGCCGCGGCTGCCCACGAGAAGCGCGAAGGGAATCGCGAGCATCATGCTGATGGGCGCGATCAGAGGATAGGCGAGTTTCTTGTGCAATTGAACGGTCAGGGAGGCGACATCGAATCCGGCGATGCGCAAGCCGGCGATGTAGCGGCGAAGCTCGCGCCAACTCATCTGGAAAGCCTGAATGACTTCGCGATGGAAGTAGGAAGGCGGCTCGGTCATTTCCGGAAAGGAGATGACTTTGAATGGCGCGTAGTGAGTGACCGTGCCGTTGGCGAAATCGCGAATCCAACCGGATTCGAGGACCCAGGTATTTTCGTTATCCAGCCATTGCGCGCGATTGGCGAACACGCGCCGGCGCATCTGGAAGGTGGCGGGGTCGAGTTCGATGACGGTGAGGCCGCCGAACAGTTTTTCCTTGGAGTCGAAGAGATCGTAATTGTAGACCTTCGAATTTTCACCGAAAATCCAGCGCTCGGGGCGGGTGTGGGTTTGCGGCGGGCGGCCCTTGATGATGGCGCGTAGTTCGTCCTGGCGCTGGTTGGCGTAGGGGAGATAGGTGTCGTCGAGAATGAGAAGCGCTGCGGCGATGACGAGGCCGGAGACGAGAAGCGGAACCGCCAGGCGATAAAGAGAGATGCCGCTGGCCTTGAAGGCGATGATTTCATTGTTTTTGCTTAGAATGCCGAGAGTGACGAGGACGGAGACCAGAGCGCCGAGCGGGGTGAACTGGTAGACGGAATAGGGGATGAGGAAAACGAAGTAGCGGATGACGATCATGAAGGGGACGTTGTGGCGGCGAATGTCCTCGGCGAGTTCGAAGAAGGTGAAGATTTCGAACAGGAAGAGGAAGGCGAGCATGATGAGGAAGAATTGGTAAAGGAAACGCCTGAGGACGTAGAGGTCAACGATCGACGGGAGGCTGGAGTAAGAGGGGCTGGCCGATTCGCCGTTTTCGCCGCGGGCGTGGCGGGCCTTGGCGCGAATGCTGCGGCGGCGGAGCAAGCGCCAGAAGGCGCTGAGGCGAGCGAGGAAGGCGGGCGGGTGAGTTTCGTTGCGGTAGCGGTCCATGCGGGGGAAAAGAGCGACGGCGACGAGAGCGATGATTACGTTGGCGGCCCAGATGCCGACGGGCACGGGAACGACTCCCTGACGGGCGAAACCGGCGCCGGTGACGAGGATCAAGTAATAGGCGGCGATGACAACGATGGCGAGGAGCGAACCGGCGGCGCGGCCTCCGCGGCGGGGCTGCGCGCCGAGGGGAACGGCGATGAAGGCGAAGACGAGACAAGCGACGGGAAAGGCGAGGCGCTGGTTGAGTTCGACGCGAGCGTCGCGCCAGTTGGGGCCGTGGTCGCGCCAGAGTTCCGGGAGCGGGCGCTCGGGATAGGAGATGGTGCGCTCCTTCGGCGGAAGCATGGTGCTGAGTTCCATGGGCCAATCGGAGCGGCCGAAAGAAGTGATGGAGTAGTGATCGGGAGTGGCACGTGAAAATTCGTGGGTGGTGCCGTCGTTGAGATGAAGCTCCAACTTGCCGAGGTTGGGCTCGGCAATTACAATCGCACTTTCCGCAAGAGTGATGTCGGAATTGCTGTCCGCGCCGACTTGGGCGAGGAAAACGCCGCTCCAGTGTGTGCCGCTGACGGCGACGTCGTTCACATAGAGGACAATGTGAGGGAAGCGCTCGTCGAAGACCCGAGGTTGAAGGGCGAAAGAGATTTGCGAAGTGATGAGGGAGCTTTCGATGTCGCGTCCAGCGCGGAGGGATAGAGGAGCGAGCCAGGCGGTCATGAGGAGAGTGAGCGCCGCGCCCACCACGGCGAGAACCCCAACGGGAACGAGGATGCGTTTGCGGCTGACGCCCACAGCGGTGATAGCGATAATCTCGCTGTCCATGGACATGCGGCCGAGGCCGAGAAGGACGCCGACGAGCACGGCCATGGGTATAGTGAAGACGAGCACGCTCGGAACGACGGAGAGGAAAAGGGTGACGACCTGGGACATGGAGCCGGAATGGCGGACGAAAATCTGCATGAGCTTGACGAGTTGGGGGATGAAGAGCACGAAGGTGAAAATGATCAGGCCGAGGAATGCGTGACGAATTACTTCGCGGGCGATATAACGGTCGAGAAGGCGCATGGGCGAAAGGGTGAGTGTAACATGGGGGGAGAGGCGGCTTGGGGGCAGGAAGAGAGAAGCGTCGAGGGGACTTTAAGAGTCACAAAGTGACAGAGTTTAAGGAGGGAAGAAAAAACCAAGACACACACGCAGAACCGGCGTGTGGGGCACCAGCCGGAGGCAAGACGCAGGAGAAAGGCGCGGTCTAAAGACCCGCACTGCGAGAGCAGAGGGCATGGGCAAAATGCCTGTGACACGGGGATTGTAGGGAGAGAATTGGGGAATGAATCGGATCCATTTGACGGTGTTGTGGCACATGCATCAACCGCAATATCGAGACCCGGAGACGGGCTGTTATGTGCTGCCGTGGACGAGGCTGCACGCGACGAAAGATTATTGGGGGATGGTGAAGGTGTTGGAGGAGTTCCCGAAGTTTCATGCGACGTTCAACATGGTGCCGTCGCTGTGCATGCAACTCGAAGAGTATGCGAGTGGGAATTTCAAAGAGCCGTGGTTCCACCTGGCGTTTCAGTCGACGGACCAGCTGACGAAGGAAGGGAAGGCGGAAATCCTGGAGCGGGCGTTTCAGGTGAATCACGAGCGGCTGATGTCCAGGTGGCCGCGATTCGTGGAGTTGTATGAATGGTCGCGGGTGGCGGGAGGTGCGCAGGCGCTGGTCACGTTCACGCCGCGGGACTGGCGGGATTTGCAGGTACTGTCGCAGCTGGCGTGGATGGATGAAGAGTGGTTCACGAAGGACGCGGTGACTTGCCGGCTGGCAAATCGCGGAAAAGATTTCACCGAAAAAGATAAAGCGGATTTGAAGGCGAAGCAGATCGAACTGATGGGGATGGTGTTGCCGGTTTGCCGGGAAGCTGCGGGGAGAGGACAGATCGAGATCAGTACGACGCCGTTTTATCACCCGATTTTGCCGCTGCTGTGCGATTCCGATATCGCGCGAGTGGCGAATTCGGCGACGCCGTTGCCGCGGCGGGCGTTTCGTCATCCGGCAGATGCGCGGGAGCAGTTGCGGCGGGCGAAGGAGTATCACGAGAGCATTTTTGGTACGAAGCCGGTGGGATTGTGGCCGTCGGAAGGGTCGGTGTCCGACCAGGCGATGACGATTGCAGCGGAGGAAGGGTTTCAGTGGTTTGGGACCGACGAAGGAGTTTTGGGAAGAACGTTGAATGTGGGATTTTTCCGGGACTCGTCGGGAGTTCCGACGAATGCAGAGCGGTTGTACCAGCCTTGGCGACTGCAATTGCCGAACACGGGAATCACAGGATTGTTTCGCGATCATCATTTATCCGACCTGGTGGGGTTTGTGTACAGCCGGATGGACAGCAACGCAGCCGCGGCGGATTTGCACGGAAGATTGCGGCACCTCGGAGAATCGGTGAAGAGCGGGAAACCGCTGACGGTGTGTTTGTTCCTGGATGGAGAGAATGCGTGGGAATACTATCCGGGGAATGGACGGCAATTCTTGCGAGAGTTTTACCGGAGGATCAGCGACGACCAGGATTTTCGCGCGTTGACGGCGAGCGAAACGATTGCGGCGGCGGGAGAAGCGCCGACGACGAATGGAATTTTTCCGGCGTCGTGGATCAACGCGAACTTTGACGTGTGGATCGGGAGCGGGGAGGACGTGGCGGCGTGGGAGTTGTTGTGGGATGCGCGAGAAGCTTATGCGCGAGGCGTGGATGCGCGCGCGAAGGGGCGGACGGATGCGCCGACGGAAGAGGGGCTAAAGAGGGCGCAAGAATCGTTGCTGGCCGGAGAAGGCAGCGACTGGTGCTGGTGGTACGGGCCGGAACACAGCACGGCGAACGATGCGGAGTTCGATGCGCTGTACCGGAAGCATTTGACCGGCGTGTACCTGGCGCTCGGACAGGTGGCGCCGGAGGAATTGGCGAAGCCGATCAAGAAGAAGCCGGAGCGGGCCTACCAATTGCCGCCGAGCGCGAATTTGAAGGTGAAGATCGATGGATATGATTCGAGTTATTTCGAGTGGCTGGGAGCGGGTGTGTACTCGCCGCTGCAGCGCGGCGGGTCGATGCACGGACGGGTGTTTTATTTGAAGGAACTGCGGTATGGATTCGAGGAAGAACGGTTCGTGGTACGGGTGGAATGTTTTCCGGACACGCTGGCGGAATTGGAAGACCCGGAGTTCCGCATTGTGATTGGCGCTGCGGAAGAGTTGACAGTGGTGGTGAACCTGGAACGTGGGCGGATGAAAGAGTTTGCCGTGGAGACGAATCGGGTGTGTTTGTTGAATCCGGACACGATGGCGGCCGCGGCGTTTCAGAGGACGCTGGAAGTGGCGATCCGGAAGGATGCGTTAGTGCTGACGGAGCGGACGAAATTAACGCTGGGAGTGGCATTGTGGCACGGGGGGTTGCCGATCGACGTGATGCCGGCGGAGGGAACGGTGGATGTGATGTTGGGGGAGGAGAATGCGGCGTGGGGGGTGGAGTAAGAGAAGAAAAGAGAGGAAAAGAGAAGAGAAGAAAAGAAGTGTAAGGGTTTCTGAGTCGCAGAGTTTCGGAGTTTCGGATAAGAGAAACCGAACACCCACGCAAATTCAGCGCATGGGGCACGCGCGAAGAACAAGCAGGGTTCTCGCTCTGCGGATTCGCTCGGGATGACAAAGGAGGATTGAAGAGGGATTTCTCCCTTTGAAGACTTGTTTCAAAATGACGGTGCGTAGATTAGGAGGCCAAACGCAGGGGAAAGTACGGGTCTGAAGACCTCGCCCCTACGACTGATCTTTAAGTGGCGAGTCGCAAAGTGAGACAGAAGTAGCGCCTGCCGGGATTGTCCGGCGGGCGATTTTTTTTGGATTGAAGATGAAGAGCGACTGTCAGCTCGTAGACCACAGTTGTAAAATTTGGGTAATCCGGACTGCTTTGTATTGACAAGTTAACCACTATGTCATATACAGACGGCGGCTAAAATCAGTTCTGGGGGAGTCTTCGATAGGGGAAAAATAATGAAAAAACTGCGTGTGGGCACGGGTGTAAGCCGGATTGGTTGTGGTGTTCTGTTGTTCGGAATGGCGCTGCTGTTCGGAGCGGCGATCGCCCGCGCGCAGGACAGTTCCGACGAACTGAACCTCGCGTGGGAGCCGGGAAGCCATGTGACCGCTGAGGCGTACACGGTTTATCATCATGCACGCGCGGCGAATACGCCTGCAGGAAGGTCGCTGCGAGCGAAGGAACTGGCGAGCGCCCAGGCGCCGAAAAAGAATGCCGCGGCATCGGCCGGCGGAATCCTGCAATTTCCGGGCGACGTGACGTACCAGGGAGGACCAGTAGTGGATTTCGCGCAATTCCATGCGATCTACCTGCTGCCGAACGGAAAATGCCCGATCGCCACGTGCTGGGGAGATCCGGAAGGATTTCTGCAGGATTTGGGGAAGAGCTACTTCATCCACCTGGCCGATCAATATATCGGTTTCTTCGGCAGCGACCGGTACACCGTAGGAGAGCGAGCAAACGTGTCGTATAAGCCTCCGAACGTGCCGTTGACCGACGCTGACGTGGAGTTCGTGGTGCACCTGGTGGCATCGGCTCTTGCAGACACGGGGTATCGGCACATCTACCATGTGTTCCTCCCACCGGGGCAGGACCAATGCTTCACGTCGGCGGATACGGAATGCTACTCACCGGATAATCCGAATACGTTCTTCTACTGCGGGTACCACAGCAGCGTAGATTTTTCGGATATCGGACATGTGCTGTACACCGTTGAACCTTACCAGAATGTGAGCGGCTGCTCGCTCCCGCCGGGAACACCGAACGGAATGCTGGTGGATTCGACCAACAGCGTGCTGAGTCACGAGTCGTTTGAAACCATCACCGATCCAGACGGGGACGCGTGGTTCAACACGTCGCAGCTTTTGATGTTCGGGGAGGAGATCGGCGATGAATGCGAGTTCGTGACATTTGTCGGTGGCAATACGTATTTTAATCCACCGATTTTCCGGATTCATGGAACCTGGTACAGCGTGCAATCAGAATATTCAAATTCCGTGCATGCGTGCGGGACTGAGCCGTGAGGTGAGGTCTGTGACGCGGTGATTCGAGAAAGGGGCGGAGAATTCGCCCCTTTCTTTGTGTGCCGAGCACGTTCGATAGCTTGGAGGTGAAAGTCCTCTACCCATCCTGATGGAGGAGAAGGGTTAGTGAAGCGCAAGGGCTGAGCCGCGAGGCGAGGTCTGAAAGAAGCGTGGAACAAAGACGCGAGCCGATGAACAAGAACCGGATAGGAGGCCTACGGTGCCGGGCGAACGGGCAAAGGACCGCGAAGCCCACATCCATCAAAGGTACTGGTGGTAAATCCGGCGGTTGCGCGTAGAAGGCGGTCGAACTTACCTCGGGAGATCTGTTGCATGTCACGGAATCGTGACTGGGGGCGAAGTGATTCACCCTGACCATGCGGCAGAAGTCAGCAGCGGGCGTAGTAGTCGCGGAAGCGATGAAGGCCCAAACAGTAGGGAGCGACAAGTAGGACGCAGGACTCGATGAGCGACAAGCGGCAGAAGAACCAGCTAGTGCTGGCCTTTACTGAGGAGGGGAGGAGTGAAGCTCCGAAGGCTTCTCAGGAAGGGACCGAATCGCGCACGGCGAAATGCGACACCGAACGTCCAGCTAGTCACGAGCAGTTGATGGAAGAAGTCTGCGAGCGGAGAAACTGCTGGCAGGCATACAAGCGAGTGAAAGCGAACAAAGGAAGTCCGGGAATCGACGGCATGAAAGTCGGAGATCTCTCGAACTACCTGAAGCAGCACTGGCCCTCCATGCGGGAACAGCTGTTGCGTGGGACCTACCAACCACAACCGGTACGACGGGTGGAAATCCCGAAGCCGGACGGCGGGGTGCGAAAGCTTGGTATCCCGACGGTGCTGGATCGTTTTATCCAGCAAGCGGTGATGCAGGTTCTGCAACGCAGATGGGACCCAACATTCTCCGAACACAGTCACGGGTTCCGGCCGAAACGCTCAGCGCATCAAGCGGTAGCCAAGGCACAGCAGTACATCGCCGCAGGTCATCGCTGGGTGGTAGACCTCGATCTTGAGAAATTCTTTGATCGAGTCAACCACGACAAACTGATGGCAGCAATCGCACGGCGGGTGACCGACAAGAGAGTGCTCCGATTAATCAGGGCGTTCTTGAAAGTGGGTGTGCTGGAGAACGGGCTGGTGAGTCCGGCGGAAGAAGGGACACCGCAAGGTGGTCCACTTTCTCCGCTTCTATCGAACATCGTACTCGACGAACTGGACCACGAGCTCGAACGACGCAAGCATCGCTTTGTGAGGTATGCGGACGACTGCAACATCTACGTCCGTAGCCAACAGGCGGGGCAGCGGGTGATGCGGAACGTCACGCGCTTTCTCACGCGACGGCTGAAGCTCAGGGTGAACGAGGCCAAGAGTGCGGTGGCCCGACCCGTGGAGCGGAAGTTCCTGGGGTTCAGCTTCAGCAACAACCAAGAGCCTAAACGACGCATCGCGCCGAAGGCCCTGTTGCGCTGCAAGCAGAAAATCCGAGAGCTGACGCGCCGGACACGAGGGATCAGTCTGGAGCAAATGACGAAGGAACTTGCGGCCTACTTAAGGGGCTGGAAGAGTTACTTCGGATTCTGTCAGACGCCCGGGACACTGCGAAACTTGGACCACTGGATTCGCCGCAGGCTGCGATCCATGATCTGGAAGCAATGGAAGCGCGGAGTGGTGCGATTCCGGGAGCTTCGACGACGGGACGTAAACATGGGCCTGGCGGCCAAGACCGCCGGCAGCACCCACGGTCCTTGGCGTCTGGCTAACAGTCTCGCGCTGGCTGTCGCACTACCCAATGCTTACTTCGCCTCGCTTGGACTTCCTTCCTTGCTTGACCGTCCAGCGTAACCCTCTGAACCGCCTGATGCGGACCCGCATGTCAGGTGGTGTGGCAGGGGCGAGCGGGTGACTGCTCCCCCTATGCCGATTTGGCGGAGGGAGAGAAGAATAGGAGAGTACAAGAGTTTTCAGAGTGCAAGAGTCGACGGGAGGCAGCCGGGAAGAGGGAACGTAACACAGAGGAAAGAACACCGAGAAAGCACACAGAAAGAGAAGAGCGGGAGTTCGTAGGACGGATTGATTGTGCCGAGATGGGGCACAGCAGTGCTGTGCCCCTACGAAGAAGCGTGATTAGTGTTGGGTGTTGAGGAGGGAGAAGCCGTTGATCGCCGGGATGGCGGGCTGCAACATCGGCGGAGGAGCCGGGACAGTCGGCGTGGGAGTGGCGGAGGCGGTGGTAACCAGGGCGTTGGCTTCGTCGAGTTGCTTGCGGGTCATGATGCGGGCGAGTTGTTTGCGTTGGCCGGTTCCAGCGGAATCGCCAGCAGCGATGGCGCGGGAATACCAGGAATAGGAAGCGACGTAATCGAGCGGAACGCCTTTGCCGATTTCGTAGAGATAGCCGAGATTGGTTTCGGCACCGGGGAATCCAGTTTGAGCGGCGAGACGGACCAGGCGCGCGGCTTCCGTGTAGTCGCGCGGAACGGCGATGCCGTAGAAATAAAAGTAGGCGAGACAGTTTTCGGCTTCGGGTAAACGCGAATCAGCGGAGAGGCGAAGCCAGCGGACGGCTTCCTTGTAGTCGCGAGGAGTGGCGATGCCGAGGTAGTAGAAGGTAGCGAGGTTGATCTGGCCGACGGGATCGCCGTGCTGCGCGGCGGCGAGATACCATTCGTAAGCTTCGCCAATGTTTTCCGGAACGCCCCAGCCATGTTGATAAAGGGAAGCGAGATTATTTTCCGCAGGCGGGTAGTGAACGCGGGTGGCAATTTCATAATTCTGGAAGGCCAGCTTGTAATCCTGTGGAACGAACTTCCCGTGTTCGTAGAAATAGCCGAGATAAAACGCGGCGTTGGGATTGTTCTGGGCCACGGAAGCGCGCAGCCATTTGAGGGCGGCCTGGACGTCGTCCGGAGACGGACTGTGGGCGAGGAGGACCTTTGCGAGGCGGAACTGGGCGCCGGAGTCGCCGCGCTCGGCCAGGGCCTGGAGGTTGGACGTGGCGGCAGCGGGAGTTTGCGGCGATTGAGGCGCAGCGAGGGTGGGTGGAATCGCGGCGAGCGTTGCGAAAAGGAACGAAAACAGCGTGAAGAACGAGAACCAGTGGTGACGAGAATTCATGAGAGTCCCCCTTGACTAGAGATAAGTTTCGTTACGCCGCGAACTTGCTGACAAAGGTTGATGTCGGCAAAATCGCGAGCACCTTGAGCACACCCCCGCGAAGGCGCGCGTGAATTAGGACCGCGGCGCCGTGAAATGGAACAGGCGCACGAGGTCCTGGCACGCTGAAACGCGCGATGGGCCTTTTTTTCCACTCGGCTTGGATCGTTGTATGTATAACGAACAAGAGGGGGGAAAAGTTTGGTGGGAGACGAAAAAAGTTTGTGAAAGTGGCGTAAATGGGGGGAGTTAGAGTGGTTTCCTGTGGGATGGACACAGGAGACATGTGGCAATGCCACAGGAAAATAAGAGGTTAGGCGGAAGAGAGAAGATTAAGTGGAGCAGAGTTTCCGAGTGGAGGGGTGGAGGAGTCGAGGAGAAAACCCAAGCTCCAGGCAAGCGCGTGGGCCACCGGCCAAGAAGCAAGAGGGATTCCGGGCTCCGAAGACGGCGCTCGGAATGACGGATTTGCTGTTGGTGGGTAGCTTTGAGCGGAAGAGCCCGGCGGCAGGAAAGAAGTTTAGGAGTTTCAGAGTGTAAGAGCGAAGGAGATACGCAAGACCCCACACGCCGAACCGATGTTAGGGGCACCCGGCGGAGCTGAGTTGGCTACGGAGGAGTGCGAGGTGGCATCCAATGGGCGGGGTGCAATCCGAAAGACGAGAGACGGGAGAGATGAAGATGGCTAAGAACGTGGCAGTGCAGATGGCGAAGGCGGGTGGGGAGTGGGAATTGGTGGAGAGGGAGATTCCGCAGCCGGAGACGGGAGAAATACGGATCAAAGTGCAGGCTTGCGGAATCTGTCATAGCGATATGGTGGTGAAGAGCGGAGGGCTGCCGGGAATCACGTACCCGCGCGTGCCGGGACATGAGTTGATTGGATTGGTGGATGAAGTGGGCGGGGGAGTGACGGAGTGGAAGAAAGACGAGCGCGTCGGAGTGGGCTGGCACGGCGGGCATTGCTTTGTTTGCGATGCGTGCCGACGTGGGGATTTTATTATGTGCGAGAAGGAGCAGATCACGGGAGTGACGCGGGACGGCGGGTATCAGCAGTACATGCTGGCGCGGCACGAGGCGGTGGCGCGGGTGCCGGAGGGATTGGATGCGGCGGAGGCGGGGCCGTTGATGTGCGCGGGAATCACGACGTTTAATTCCTTGCGGAACATCGGGGCGAGGCCGGGAGATTTGGTGGGGGTGCTTGGGATTGGCGGGCTAGGACATTTAGGAATTCAGTTTGCGGCGAAGTTTGGGTTTCGCGTGGTGGCGATTGGACGCGGTCCGGAAAATGGAGCACTGGCGAAGAAGCTGGGAGCGTTTGCGTACATCGATACAAAAGCGGCGAGTGCAGCGGAGGAGTTGAAAAAGTTGGGTGGGGCGCAGGTGATTGTGGCGACGGCGCCGAGCGCGAAGGCCATGTCGGAAGCGATCGGCGGGTTGGACGCTGGAGGGAAATTGCTGGTGCTGGGAGCGCCGCTTGATCCGATGGAGGTGCCCGTAGCACCGTTGCTGATGAGGCGGCTGGCGATTCAGGGATGGCCGTCGGGAACAGCGCGGGATTCGCAGGACACGCTGGAGTTTTCGAAGTTTGCGGGAGTGCGGCCGATGATCGAGAAGTATCCGCTCGAGAAAGTGAAGGAGGCGTTCGAGAGAATGGAGAGCGGGAAGGCGGAGTTTCGGGTGGTGCTGACGATGAGTTAGTTAGAAAACCGAAGTTGGAAAATAGAAAACGGACGGCGCGGCTGAGGTCGCGCCGTTTTTTTGGGCGAGAGAAGAAGAAAAAGAGGAAAGATAACGAAGAGACGCGGAGGCGCAGCGGAAGCGGGGAGAAGAGTGTAAGAGTGGAATGGTTCAGAGTAGAAGAGTGGAAAAGAACCCAAGACCCACAGGCAACTTCGCCGGGTGGGGCATCCGGCGCCGCACCCGGCGAGGAGATCCTCGCTTCGTGGACTGCGCTCAAAATGATGCGCGTTAGGCTCGCCGAGTGACTGGGGGATTGGGGTTTTGCGTTATGATTTGGGCGCTGGTGGGGATGGCGTCGAGGTGGTTCGGCTAATTGAGTGAGTGGCAATGGGAGAGAGCATGAGAGAAGCGCGGTTGTGGATGGGTTTGCTGCTGGTGATGGCGATGGTGTGTCCGGCGGCGCGAAGCGGCGATGCGGGGAACGTGGATGTGCGACGGAAGGCGATGAATCAGTTGATCGATGAGGAGTGGGAGTACGAGATGCGGGAGTCGCCGGAGTTCGCGACGGTGGTTGGGGATTACCGGTACAACGACAAGTGGAGCGATTTCTCGCTGGCGCATGTGCTGGTGCAAAGGGAGGCGCTGCAGAAATGGCTGACAAAGTTTGAGGCGGTGGATACGACGGGATTCCCCGAGCAGGCGAGGTTGAGCCAGTTGCTGATGGTGCGGAATTTGAAGGAGCGCATCGAGGCGATCGATTTGAAGGTGTATTTGATGCCGGTCGACCAGTTCAACGGGATCCACATTCAACTGGCGACGTTTGTGAATTTTATTCCGTTTACGTCGACCAAGCAGTACGAGGATTATCTGGCGCGGTTGCAGAAGATTCCGGCGATTATCGATCAGGTGATGGGGGTGCTTCAGGAGGGCGAGAAGGACAAGCTGATGCCGCCGGCGTATTTGTTGGCGAAGACGGTGACACAGTGCGACGCGATCGCCGCGGCGGCGGGGGAGGCGAATGCGTTTGGTCAACCGGTAGCGCATTTCCCGGAGGTGGTTCCCGCGGCGGATCAGAAGCGACTGCACGATGCGATTATCGCGACGGTTGATAACGATGTGCGGCCGGCGTACCGAAAATTGCAGAAGTTTCTCGAAACGGAATACGCGCCGAAGGGAAGGAAGGATGAAGGAGTTTGGGCGCTGCCGAACGGGGATGCATTGTACCGGTTTTTCGTGAAGCAGCAGACGACGACCAGCATGGATCCGGAAACGATTCACGAGTTGGGGCTGAAGGAGGTGGCGCAGGTTCAGGCGGAGCAGGTGGCGATTGCGAAGAAGCTGGGATTCGCGGATTTGAAGGCGTTTCAGACCTCCTTGAAGACCAATCCGAAGCTGGTGCCAACTTCACGGGAACACATTTTGGAAATTTACCGGATGTATATCGCGCAGATGGAGCCGGAGCTGCCGAAATACTTCGGATTGTTGCCGACGACGAAGCTGGAAGTGAAGCCGGTGGAACAGTACCGGGAGAAGGACGCCGCTGCGGCGCAATATTATCCGGGGACGCCGGATGGGTCGCGGCACGGGGCGGTGATGGTGAATACCGGGGATTATCAGCACCGCACTACAACGGAGATGGAGTCGACGGCGTATCACGAAGGAGTGCCGGGGCATCACATGCAGATTTCCATCGCGCAGACCTTGCCGGAGCTTCCAAAATTCCGGCAAGAGGGTGGATTCAATGCCTACGACGAGGGTTGGGCGTTGTATGCAGAGCGATTAGGGAAGGACATGGGATTTTACCAGGACCCGTATTCGGACTACGGGCGGCTGGCGGGGGAGATGCTGCGCGCGGTGCGGCTGGTGCTGGATACGGGCGTGCATTACAAGCATTGGACGCGGCAGCAGATGGTGGATTATTTCCATAACTACACCTCGGAGGATGAGCCGGATGTGCAGGCCGAGACGGACCGGTACATCGCGTTTCCGGGGCAGGCGCTCGGATACAAGTTAGGGCAGCTGGATATTTTGCGGTTGCGGCAAAAAGCGCAGGATGAGTTGGGGAAGCAGTACGATGTGCGGGCCTTTCATGACGAGATTTTGAATGCCGGGGCGTTGCCGTTGGATTTGCTGGAGATGCGGGTGGAGGGATGGATTGCAGAGCAGAGGAAGGACGGAAAGAGCGGAAGTGGGATCGCAGGAGACAGAGAAGAGAAGCACTGAAAGAGTGGCAGGGTTTAAGAGCTAAGGGTGAAAGAGAAACCCAAGACTCCGCATGCAGAACCGGCATGTAAGGGCGCCCGCAGAAAACGGAAAAGAGAAGAAGTTTAGGAGCGGAAGAATTTCGAGTCGAAGAGTGAAAGAGAAAACCCGAGACCCACGCGCAACTTCGGCGTGGGGCACCCGGCTTCGGTTCAGCGGAGGAAAGTGATCAAGGTGTAGGTTCCAAGCGTGGTTCCGAGAGGAAGGTCGCACAGGGAGAGGATGCTGGCGACCAGGGAGAACCCGCGGGCAGAGGCCCTCCGCGCAAGGAGCGCCGTACCGGCAAGCAGGCCGAATAGGCCTGCGAGGACGGCGACGAAAATGGTGACAAAGTAGAGGACGTGGAAAACGCCCATCAGAGAAGAAGCATCGCGCACCCTTATCAGAAGCGCGCCAAACATCACCGTCGCAACACCGCTGTAGATGAGAAGTATGAGAGCCATCGCCAAGCGGAAGATGGCGTAAACAATCCACAGAGCCCCTAGTGTGCGCTCGTTCAAGCCAGAAGCTGGGGCGGTGTTTGCCGACATGAGAACCTCCCGTGATTCCGTACCTTGTCGCGAAGTGTAGCATTCCAGCGAGCGACAAAAGCGGACGATTCCGCGGCTACACACTTATTCCGCGCAAACTCCATTACATGTCCTATGGGTGCCGGCGGTCAGGAGGGATAGCGTCGCTTAGGGCCCGTCTGATGGTGGGAGGAGCAGTGAGAGCATGAGTGAGAAACAGAACCGGTGTTTTGGGGTTGGTTGGGAAACAAGATGCCGGGGAAAGTACCGGTCCCTTCCGGCGTCGGGCAGGCTGAAGACCCGCCACTACCAACGTCGGCGCAAGCTACTGTAGGCAGCGACTTTTGGGGGCGGTTGGGGTTAAATCGACCTAGTACGGTGCGGTTTGGTTTGGCGAAGGAAGCAACCCAGCGAATGCCGGAAAGGGATTTGCGTGCGCGTATTCCTCGCAAAGGCTTGCCGACAGTTCCGACGGCGTTTTCTCCTCTCGCGAGCGGTTCCTTCGCGTAATATCCTCTTTGTTTTGTTAATGATCGTATCTTTGGCGGGTCCGCGAACCTATGGCAGCGTGGGGGTCGTGCTGAACGAGTCGCTGAACGAGGACATGGACCGGATCACCGGAACGGGCCACACCGCGGTTTACTTCTCCAATATTTGCGCCGATTCGCCGGTGAAATTGCGTTTGTGCCGGCCGGGCGAACTGGGCTCGGTGATGAGCACGTACATCAACATCGGCGAGGACAAACCGTTTGAGTGGAACATCGTGCCGCTGAGCGTGTACCTGTACGGGGTGGAAGATCCGGAGAACCGCCCGATTTTCGGTTCGAAACAAGTGAAGTACGTGCTGGAGGAGCGATACCGCGAGCGGTATCTTTCGGAACTTTGCGAGACCGCGGCTTGCCAAACCAGCGCAAAGGCGGAATGGCGGGAGATGGTTGCGGCGACGATGATCCGCAACGTGTACATTTTCGCGGTGGATACCACGGCGGAGCAGGACCAGGAGTTCATCGATCACTTCAACGCTTTGGCGAATAAAAGCAATTTCAACGGCGTGACGCGGAATTGCGCGGACTTTACGCGAGGCGTCATCAATTTTTATTTTCCGCACGCGGTGCATCGCGACTATGTCAACGACTTCGGGATGGAGAGTCCGAAGGCAGTGGCGCGCACGTTTACGCATTACGCCCTGCATCATCCGGAATTGAATTTTCGCGTGCTGCACTTTGCGCAGGTGCCGGGGACGATTCGGCGGAGCAGCGAGGTGCGCGCGGGGACGGAGCAACTGGTGCGGTCGAAAAAATTGCTGATTCCGATGGCGCTGTTCGCCGATCACGCGATACCAGTGGTGGCGGCGTCGTACCTTTTGACGGGGCGATTCAGCGCGGAAAAGACATTCGAGGAATATCCTATGGCGGGGCCCGGCGTGGAGAATGCGACGGCGCCGGAGCAGCAGGCGGCCGCTACGCCGGGGGAGCGCACGCGGATCGTGGGAACGGCGGGTGAATGGAAGGGCTACCGGAAGGAGCTGGACGCGACATTGCAGGCGAACAAGGACGTGATCGACAGGCACGACTTGTCTCGTTTCTTCAAGGAGCTGGACCGCGCGGGCACGGCGAGCGTGGAGGACAACGGGTCTCTGTGGATGCAGGTCTGGGAGAATGGCGAGCCGCTGAAAGTGGGCTTGAGCGCGAACAATGCACTGGCGCCGGATTCCAACCCGCGGTTGGCATATAAATTCCTGCTGGCGCGGACCCGCGGTGAATTGAAAAGTCCAAAGCACGGCCGGGAAACGATGCAGGAGTTTGAACAGGACTGGGCCAGGTTGCGGCAGGCATCCGGGGAAGGCGATTCGTCATTGGCATTGGCGAAGAATGCGGGCGTTGGGAAAGCGGCGGGCTATCGCTGAGGGCGGTCGGGCAGAATTCCTCAATGCGAAGACTTCGCTCGGAATGACAGAAAAACAAAAAAGCGCACAGGCTGAAGCCTTTGCTACGAATCGCATAAAGCCGATGGTAGGCGTTCCAGGCGAAGATCAAGATGCGGCCGCGAGACGTGAAGATCGAAGAGGGATTCCTCACTGCGCGGACTCCGTTTGTAACGACGGATGCGGTTGAGGCGGTTGAATCCGAGCGGAGGAGAAGAAAGCCCAAGAGCCCACACGCACCTTCGGTGTGTGGGGCAACCGCGAACCAAGATTCGGTGATGGTGCGGACATGGGGTCAGCAATGTTGGACCCCTACGAAGGAGCCAAAATTGCGGCTAGCTTGGAGCGGATCAGGGTTTCCACGCGATTCCACACTGCGGGGTCGCACTCGATTGCGGTGTGCGGCTTCACAAACCAGCGATCCCACCATGGATAATTTCCGCAGGCGGCGGGCATTGCAGAGTATGAATAGCGGAAATTGCCGACGATTCGGGTGCGCGACGGATCATCCGCGCGAATCTGCGAGCGCCCGTGAAGAAACCCATCCGACTGATAAAAATTTACCGCTTCCGCGACATTGGGCGGAATAGTCTCGTCGTTCTCCCGGCTTTTTTGCACGCTGTCGACTTGGATGGTCAATAGCACCGGGATGTTTTCCGCCGCCAGTGCGCGGGCTAGCGCGACGGTTTCCGAGCCGCCCCAACTCATGCCGTAGAGGATGATGCGGGCGTCGCGTTTTTCCTCGTCGGATAGAGTGCCGTCGTGGTTGGTGTCCAGAAGCTTGAGGATGGTTTGGTATGCCTGCTCGCGGCGGCGATTTTCGAAGACTCCTACATGGACGGTGGAAGGATAGTCTTTGCGGATGCGCTCGGCGAGTTGCACGGGACTGTGCACGGGGTCGTCGTGACGGACGAACCCGCCGACGAAGCCAATGACAAGGACCGGCGGCTTCGCGCTGGGAGAAGGAGCGGCGATGGTTGCGACCGCGCACAGCAGCGAGAGGATTAGTTTCGGAGTCATACCCAGACGATTCTGGCATAGGTGGGGTGGGGTCGCGAGGAAGGAGCATTCACTGAACAGGATGCGGAGAAGCCGAAAGCAATTAGCTCCCAGGCTGAAGCCCAGTGGATTGCCAAGCACTTATGTCGGAGCTGGAGCTTCAACCCCCGGTACCAAGCACATGCTTTCACAAAGCCGAGGAGCGCACAGGCTGAAGCTTATGCTACGGCGGATGGGGCGAAAAGTACCAACTCTTTGGTACCGGAAGGCCATTCCATGAGGCCGGGGCCGAGGGGTAGGCTGCTTGAATCGTGACACCCCTCTCGAGCCGAGCCCTATCGGCGGTCCGCCGCGCCATCTCTGGAACCCTAACGCGGGGGCAGGAAGACCTTCGCCTAAGGACAAAGCTGCTGCTCTCCTTCGTCATCCTCACAATTTCGTTGACCACTGCCACGCTGCTGGTTGTCCACAGAAACGCCGAGGATCGCGCACAGCAGGAGATCGAGAAGGACGCCGCCACAGCGAAGTCGACTTTTCAGGTGATGCAGCGGCAGCAGGAGATAACCCTGAACCGCCGGGCGGACCTACTGGCGTCACTGGCGTTCATGCGGAACGGCGATGTGACGACGATTGAGGACGCCGGGAACGATCCGTGGCAGTCCGACGACTGCAACCTTTTTTTGCTAACCGATGCGAGGACGAAGATCGTGGCCATGCACGTTTCCGGTGCGACGTTGCCGGAGGCTGACGCGCAAGCGATGTTGACCGGCTCGCTTGCCAGGGGAGAAACGTCTGGATGGTGGCTCGGGGGCGGGAAGCTATACCAGGTAGTGCTGCAACCTTTCTACGAAGAACCGTCGGGGAAACGAGACCTTGAAGGGTATGTGGTGATCGGCCGCCTGATGGACGAGCGCGCAGCAAGAAACCTGGCGAAGATTACCACCAGCGAAATCGTTCTTCGTTATGGAAATCAGGTAACGGCCAGCACGCTGCAAACGGTGCGCGAACAGGACCTGACAAGACAGATCCGGAAGTTTGGCGAGAATGCGCAGGTGGAACTGGCCGGGCAGCGTTACTATGCGAGCTCCGTCGATCTGATGCCTGGCGTGAACTCCGGCGCAAACCTGGTGGTGCTGAAATCGTACAGCGAAGTCGCGGCGTACCTTCAGAGGCTGGATCACTTGCTCCTCGCCCTTGGGCTGGCGACGATTCTGGCAGGAAGCATTCTTATTTTCATTATCTCGGCGACGGTGACTCGCCCCCTGGCGTCCCTGGTGCAAGGCGTAAAAGCGGTGGAGCGCGGCGATTTCACCTACCCGCTGGACCTTGGCGGACACGACGAACTTTCGCAGCTAACGAGGGCGTTTGACGGCATGAGAAGGACGTTGAAGAAGGATGAGGACCAGAGGGAGCAACTGGAAAGCCAGCTGCGCCAAGCCCAGAAGATGGAAGCGCTGGGACGGCTGGCAGGCGGGGTGGCTCACGATTTCAACAATCTTCTGACGGTGATCGCCGGGCACAGCGATTTGCTGAACGATCGCCTGAAGGACGACGCGCTGCACAGCCACTGTCAGCAGATTCGGAAGACCGCGGACCGCGCCGCCGCGTTGACCCGCCAATTGCTAGTGTTCAGCAGAAAGCAGCTGCTGCAAACGAAAGTCGTCGACCTGAACTATCTGATCGTGGACACCGGGAAGCTCGTTCGTCGCTTGGTGCGGGAAGACATTGAATTGAGCCTGCAACTGGGCGATTCGCTGGGCAGAGTGAAGGCGGACGCGAGCCAACTGGAGCAGGTGCTTTTGAACCTGATCGTGAACGCCAGCGACGCGATGCCGCTTGGAGGCAAGCTGACGATCGAAACGAAGAATGCGGCGGTGGACAAGATATACGCCGCGACGCGTACCTCGCTCGAGCCCGGCGATTATGTCGTGCTGAGCGTCACGGACACCGGGCACGGGATGGATGCGGCAACCAAGGCGCGCATTTTTGAGCCTTTCTTTACGACCAAGGAACCGGGAAAGGGAACCGGCTTGGGCCTCGCGACGGTTTATGGTGTGGTTAAGCAGAGCGGCGGTTTTATTTGGGTGGAATCGGAGCCGAATCGGGGAACGCGGTTCGAGATCTACTTGCCGAAAACCAACGGGATCGCGGAAGACCCGGCGGCGGAAAGCCAGAAAAAATACGCGGGCTCCGCTGTGCGTCCGACAACGGTGCTGGTAGTGGAAGACGAACGAGAAGTGCGGGAGCTGGCTTGCGAATTCTTGAAGGGCGCGGGTTACAGTGTTCTTACCGCCGAAGACGGTCAGGAAGCCCTGGAGACGGCGCAAAGGTTGGGCAAATCCATTCAGGCGGTGCTGACCGACCTGGTGATGCCAGGGATGCGCGGAACCGAGCTGGGCGTTCGCCTCAAGAGCCTGCTTCCGCATCTGAAACTCATTTACATGACCGGCTACCTCGAGCAACAGGAAGGAGATGTGGAGTTCCCGCTGGATGCGCATTTCCTGCAAAAGCCGTTTTCGCGGGAAAGCGTGGTGCACCAAGTGGCGAAAGCGTTGAATAGCAAGCCCGCGATTGCCAAGACGGCAGTCAGCAAACCGCGGGTGGCGGTGCGCGACACGATTGCGGTTTGAGGGGATACCGAAAACTTCGAGCCTCGGCCAAGCACATTTTTCCGCGAGTAATTGAGGCGTTGCGCTGGAGCTATTGGCCGCGATGGGAAGCGGTGTGAGAGCAGAGGGAGCATGGCAATTCGCAGCCGATATGCTCCGAGCGTCCCTGAGGGGTTGTGACCCAGTGGCGCGTGGTCCAGGGCGGATTGTGGCGAACATGCTGTTGATGTCCGCATTCAAGATCGGCGACCCAGTCGAGGCGATCGTCCAGATGAAACCCGATGATCTTGCGGGGAGTTCCGGGGAGGCGTGGCTGCATCGGTTTCATGGGTGAGCCAGATCTATCGACTCTTGGCAATTGCGGTCGAGCGGTGGTCCTGCGCGCAGCCGGAAAGACAAACCCCCAAGACCCACCCTCCCAACACGAGGGTGGGCACCCGACTTCATCGCACCGCAGAAGCGTGCGCCGCTGGTCTGCGAGCGTCGGTAGTTTACGCCTTTTTGCGATTGATGACGCGGGCGATCTTTCGGCGGTTCAAGATTCTTCGTCTTCGTCAAACAAGCGAGGCTGGGCGGCGGGGGCGGCGACGGGTTTGCGGCGGGCGATGCCGACCACGCCGAGGACGGTAAATTCGGTGAGGGCGGTGCGCGGGACGAAGATGCGGTCGGTGTTGGAATTGAAATCGGGGGGAGTCATCTGGAGGCCATTTTCCTGGAGGCCGAGGAGGTCGTTGGGGATGACGCCTTCGAGGCTGTCGCCGTCACGAAAGCGGAGGCGGACCCAAAGGCCATCGAGCTTGGGGCGGCTCAGGAAGCTTTTGCGTTCCATCTCGATGTCTTCATTCAGATCCTGGACAAAATAGATGGCGCGAACTTTTGCCAGGGGCACGTCCTCGTGGGCGCCTTCCGGCGTGAGCAGGTCGACACCCTCGGCCTGGGACAGGCGCGTGGGATTGAGGTAACCCCGGAGCAACTTCTTGTCGAGAAGCTCGATGACGACTTTTTTGTGCGTAGAGGTTGGGGTGCGGCTCTTCAAAGCGACCTTTTTCGTCTACATTCACGAAATATTTGCGGAAAAACGCAGGTTATGTTAATTTAGCCTCGACTTTCCTGTCAAGTTATTGTTTTCATTGGGCTTAGGTCCCTGAGGGCGGCTTTTGACCGAAAAGAGACAAATCCTTAAATCCGCCTCTATCATTTCTCTGGTTACCATCGTCAGCCGCGTGCTCGGCTACGTTCGCGACCAGCGCATATCCTTCCTTCTGGGTACTACTCTTTCCGCCGACGCGTTCGTCCTTGCTTATCGATTACCCAACCTTTTTCGGCGGATGGTGGGGGACGGGGTGGTGACGGCGTCTTTCATTCCGGTGTTTACCGGCTACATGCGGGATTCGTCGGAGGATTTGTGGAGATTCGCGAACCGGCTGTTCTGGACGCTGGCCCTGGCGTTGGCGATCGTTACGGTGCTTGGGGTCATTTTCTCGCCGGTGGTGATCAAGTCGTTTTCCTCCTCTCAGGATTCCTCTAACAGTTGGGCGGAAGCGATTTCGCTGAACCGCATCATTTTCCCGTATTTGTTTTTCGCGGGACTTGCGGCACTGGGGATGGGGATTCTCAATTCGTTTCACAATTTCGCGCTGCCGGCTTCAACGACGGCGCTGCAGAACTTGTCGATCATTATTTTTTCGATTGCGGTGGTGTGGCACTACTTCCAGAGCCCGGCGATTTCGCTGGCGGTGGGGGTGCTGGTTGGGGGCGCATTGCAGTTCCTGATCCTGGTGCCGCAACTGGTGCGCAAGGGGATGCGCTTCGATTTCGGGCTTTCGCTGGCGCATCCGGGCATCAAGAACTTCGCGCAGCTGATGTTTCCGCGTTTTTTTGGCATGGGCGTCGCGCAGATTAATTTTTATGTGGATACGTTTTTCGCCACGGCGCCACGCATGCCGCACGGCAGCCTTGCCGCGCTATACGTTTCCGATCGGGTGATGGAGCTGGTGCTCGGCGGCTATGCCATTGCCGTAGCCACGGCGATTCTGCCGATGATGTCTCACCAGGCGGCGGCAAACGACTATGAGGGGTTGAAGCGGACGCTGACGTTCGCGGTTCGCATCGTGGCGTACATCACGATTCCGGCGGCGCTGGGGCTGATGATTCTGCGAGAGCCGATCATTCGTATGCTGTTCCAGCATGGGCAGTTCGTTGCGGAATCGACGCGGCTGACGGCGCGGCCGTTGCTATACTATGCGGCAGGGCTTCCGGCGCTGGCGTGCGTGAAACTCATTGTGCCAGCGTTTTATTCGGCCGGGGACACAAAGACTCCGGTGGTGGTGGCGATCATCTCGTTCATCATCAACATAGCGCTGAACTTTCTGTTCCTGCATTTTCTGTTTCGCCGCTTTCAGAACGGCGGTCCGGCGCTGGCCACGGTTCTCGCTACTTTCTTCGACTTCTTCACACTGTTTTTCATTTTCCGTTTCCGCTACGGAGCGCTCGGGAGCTTCGAGATTTCGCGTTCCATCGGCAAGATTTCCTTGTGCGCGGCGTTGATGGGCGTAGGTTGCATGATCGGCAATCACTACGCCCGGTACACGGTGCAATCGGCGTTCTTCACGCAACTGTTGGTGTTTTTGGCGCTGATCGGCGGCGCGACGTTGTTGTATATCGGCCTGACGTGGGTGTTTCGTTGCCCGGAGATTGAAGAAGTCTACGGCATCGCGACTCGCCGCGAGACAGCCGAAGAATTGGCTGGTTCGTAATGGAAATTTCGGCTGCGATTTTGGCTTTTTTGACACATGTTCGCGTGGAGAAGGGACTCTCCCCGAACACCGTGTCGGCCTACGGGCGAGACATGGGTAAATTCGACGTGTTCGCAAAAAAGCGCAAGCTGGACCTGAAAGGCGTGTCCCGGGACGATCTGGTGGATTTTCTTGCGGAGCTGTATCGGCAGAAGCTGGAGAGCCGGACGGTGGCGCGACACCTGGTAACGCTACGGAATTTTTTTCGCTTCGCGCAGATCAACGAGCTCATCAAGGATGATCCGTCTCTGCATCTTGAATCGCCCAAGATTCGGCGCTCACTGCCGGGCTATTTGAGGATCGAGGAGGTGGAAAAGCTCCTGGCGCAGCCGGACGAGAAAACTCCTATCGGGCTGCGCGACCGCAGCATGTTGGAGGTTCTCTATTCGAGCGGGTTGCGGGTATCGGAGCTAACCAGTTTGCGGGTGATGGACCTGGACCGTGCGGTCGGCTGCGTGCGTTGTATCGGTAAAGGCGACAAAGAGCGAATCGTCCCAGTCGGCAAGAAAGCGCTGGCGTTAGTGGACCGGTATCTTCGCGACGCGCGTCCCAAGCTGCTTGGAAAAGGCCCGTTTTCTAATTCGCCCACTCTTTTCCTGAACCGCCGCGGCAGCCGACTGAGCCGCGTCGGTGTGTGGAAGATTCTTTCCGCCTACGGCCGACAGGCGGGTTTGCGTGTGGCGCTTACGCCTCACATGCTGCGTCACAGTTTTGCAACGCATCTGCTGGAACGAGGCGCCGATCTTCGCTCGGTCCAGTTGATGCTCGGTCACAGCGACATTTCCACGACGCAAATTTACACGCACGTCGTGGAAGAGCGTTTGAAGCAGGTCTACAAGGCTCATCACCCGCGCGCGTAGCGCACGGGAAGGGAACTACCGCGGGTGCGGCGCCATTGCCCTGGGATGCCGACCCTAATGTGGAAGGAGCGCAATGCCAGATTACATGTTTTTGCTTGAAAGCCGCCTTTCGCCGGAGCAGCGTGCCGCGATGCTCCGCATCCAGGAACTGGCCGCCGCGATGGGATTCAATGTGTATCTTACCGGAGGGACGGTTCGCGATCTGATCACCGGAGCGACGCTGCGCGATCTGGATTTCACGGTCGAAGGGAATCCGTCGAAGATGGCCCGGGAACTGGAAAAAGGCGGCGCAACGGTACTGGCCGAAGATGAAAAGCTTCGGCACATCGAAATGCTGTTTGCCGGGGATGTCGACGGCAGCATTTCCGCGGCACGCGACGAGTATTACGTGCGACCCGGCACGCGGCCGGAAATTCGGTGGTCCACGATTATGGAGGACCTGCGGCGGCGCGATTTTTCTCTCAACGCCATCGCGATATCGCTGAATCCCGCTTCGCGAGGGCTGCTTCTTGATCCCACGAATGGGCTGTCGGATATCGAGCACGGCGAAGTTCGCGCACTGACGATTCACAGTTTCACGAACCAGCCGGTGCGGCTGATTCGGGCGTTGCGGATGGCCGCACGGATGGGCTTTAAGCTGGAATCGCGCACGCAGGAGTGGTTCAACCTGGCGATCGAGCGCGAATTGCAGAAGACGATTACTGCGGAAGATGCGGGGCAGGAGCTTCGCGCTCTAGCCCGGGAAGAGCGGCCGCACCTGATTTTGAAGGAGTGGGATGAGCAGGACCTGCTGGAGCTTGTGCACCCGCTGCTGGCCAAGAAACATCCGGATTATGAGGCGATTTCGCGGCTGTTCAAGGTGCGCGACGAGCTGTTCATGGCTGGTTTTCGTCCGCGGCTGGCTACGCCGATGATGCTGGCGATTCTTGGGAGGCTGAAGGATCGCGAAGTTGGTCACCTGCTTTCGAAACTAGGGTTCCGGGCCGTGGAGATCGAGACCATTGAGGAGTTTCCGGCGAAAGCGCTCAACGTACAGAAAGACCTGGCGGGGAAGAAAGCGAAAACGCCGATCGAGGCGTATCACTATATCGAAAAGATCCCGCTGGATGTGATTGCCTACCTTTTGGCGGAGTCCAATAATTCCGCGGCGGTGTCCAAACTGAAAGCATATCTGAATAAGTGGCGACCAATACGGCAGGCGCTGCCGGTGGTGGCCACGGAACTGGAAACGCTGGGCCTGGCGCGCGGTCCGAAATTCGATCAGGTAGTCAACGATGTTTTCGCGGCGCAATTGAACGGGAGAGGAAAGACTCCGGAAGAGCGCGAGAAGATGCTGCGGAAACTCTCCGGGATCAAGGAACCGCCGAAGAAGAAGGAAAAAGAGAAGAAGACCAAGGCCGCGGACAGACATGCCGCGCACGAGGCGATCCACGCGAAGCAGAAATCGGTTGCCGCTAAGGCGAAGGAAGCTCCGAAGGTGGCGCAAAAGGTAGACGCCAAGAAGAAGGCGAAGTAAGAGGAGCGGCGGGAAGCTTGGGTTTGGGCGCAAGAGGCGGTGGAAAGGCATGCAGGATTCCTCAGGGGCTGAAGGCTATGCTACGGAGATTTATCCACAGTGGCGGAGTGGGTGACCGTCGCATTTCGGTGGGGCGCGAATTACAATTGAGTTTATGGGCAACCCCCAGTTTGTTCACCTGCACGTTCATACGGATTACAGCCTTCTGGATGGAGCGTGTGAAACCTCTCAACTGCTGGATGAGGCTTCGCGGCAGAAAATGCCGGCGGTGGCGATTACCGACCACGGGAATCTGTTCGCCGCCGCGAATTTCTTCTACGAAGCGAGTAAGCGGGACGTAAAGCCTATTATTGGTTGCGAGGTGTACGTCGCCAAGGGCAGCCGGCACGACCGCGGCGAGAAATCCGGGCAGGCGGCGGACGATCGCGATGATTTCGAACCGGGGACGCGGGGAAGCAATCACCTGGTGCTGCTCTGCGAGAACCTCGAGGGATATCACAACCTGATCAAGCTGGTGTCGGCGGGATTCCTCGAGGGTTTCTACTACAAGCCGCGGATCGACTACGCGCTCCTGAGCAAGCATTCGAGGGGCTTGATTGCGCTGGGCGCGTGCCTGCGCGGGCCGGTGACGGAATGTATTGTCGACGACAAGTACGACAAGGCGCGCGAAACGGCGTACAAGCTGCGCGATATTTTCGGCAAAGGGAATTTTTTCCTGGAGATTCAGGACCAGGGGCTACCGATCGAGAAGGGCGTCAATACGCAACTCATCCGGCTGGCGAAAGAAACCGGAATACCGCTGGTAGCGACCAACGATTGTCATTATTTGCATCACGACGATGCGCACGCGCAGGAAGTCCTGCTGTGTATCCAGACCGGCAAGACGATGAGCGATCCGCATCGCATGAAGTTCGCGACGGACCAGTTTTATTTCAAATCCGCGCAGGAGATGGCGCAGGTTTTTCGTGAAGTGCCGGACGCGGTGACGCGGACGATCGATATTGCGTCGCGTTGCAACGTAAAGATCGATCATATTCCGAATGCGCTACCGGAATTCAAGGTGCCGGCAGGCCACACGCCGGGCAGCTATTTCGAAAAGGTAAGCCGGGAAGGATTCGAGAAGCGGTTGCCGAATCTTGAACGGTTGGCGAAGCAGAACCTGCTGCACAACCCGATCAGCGACTACGAGCAGCGCCTCACGTCGGAAATCGAAATGATCAAGAAGATGCACTATGAAGGCTACTTCCTAATCGTTTGGGATTTTATTCAGTACGCGCGGGCGCAAGAGGTTCCGGTCGGGCCGGGGCGAGGTTCGGCGGCGGGGAGCCTGGTGAGTTACGCGCTGCGCATCACGGACGTCGATCCACTCCAATACAATTTGCTATTTGAGCGCTTCCTGAATCCGGAGCGCGTATCGATGCCGGATATCGACATCGATTTTTGCGTGCGCGGGCGCGGGCAAGTGATCGACTATGTGACGCAGAAATACGGGCGCGAAAATGTTTCGCAGATCATCACGTTTGGGACCATGGCGGCGAAGGCGGCGGTGAAGGACGTGGGCCGCGCAATGGATATTCCGTATGGGGAGGTGGACCGACTCGCCAAGCTGATTCCCCTTAGCCTGGGCATTGAACTGGAGGACGCGCTTAAGGAATCGCCGCAACTGAAAGCTGCGGTGGATGCAGACGAGCGGCTGAAGGATTTGATGAAGGTAGCGCTGCGGCTGGAGGGGCTTTCGCGGCACGCGTCGACGCACGCGGCGGGAGTGGTGATTTCGCCGCAGCCGCTGACGGAACTGGTGCCGGTCTACAAGACGAACCGCGACGAAATCACGACGCAGTACGACATGACGGCGCTCGAACGCATTGGGTTGCTGAAGATGGATTTTCTCGGGCTGACGACGCTGACGGTTTTGTACGACGCGGTGAAGATGGTGGAGCAGAACCGTGGACTGAAGATCGATCTGGACAGCCTGCCGTTGGAAGATGAGACAACCTACAAGCTCTTCTCGCGCGGAGATACCACGGCGATTTTCCAGTTTGAGTCGCACGGGATGAGGGACATTCTGCGGCGGTATCAGCCGACTCGCGTCGAGGACCTGACTGCGCTCAACGCGCTCTATCGCCCTGGGCCGATTCAGGGCGGGATGATCGATGACTTCATCAATCGCAAACACGGGAAAACCAAGGTTGCTTACGAACTGCCGCAACTGAAAGATATTCTGGAAGAGACTTACGGCGTAATTTTGTATCAGGAACAGGTGATGCAGATCGCCAACCGCCTGGCGAGCTTTTCGCTTGGCGAAGCGGATATTTTGCGCCGCGCGATGGGAAAGAAGAAGAAGGAAGAGATGGCGGCGCAGCGGGCGAAATTCCTTGCGGGCTGCGAGAAGAACAAGATTCCCGAGAAAAAAGCGGTTCGCATTTTCGATTTGATGGAAGAGTTCGCGGGGTATGGGTTCAACAAGTCGCACTCCTGCGCATACGCATTGCTTGCATATCAGACCGCTTATCTGAAGACCCATTTCCCGGTGGAATTCATGGCCGCCTTGCTGACTTCGGAAACCGGCAACGCGGAAAAGCAGGTGAAGTACATCAACGAAGCGCGGGGCATGAGCATTCCGATTCTTCCGCCGGATGTGAACGAGAGTGATCTGTTTTTCACCCCGGTGGGCGATTCGATTCGGTTTGGCTTGGCGGCGATTAAGAATGTGGGCGAGAACACCGCAAAGGCGATTCGGGACTCGCGGCTGCAGCAGGGCGAGTTCAAGTCACTTTATGATTTTTGCGAGCGGATCGAATCGCGGTTTCTGAACAAGCGGGTGTTCGAAAGCCTGATCAAGTGCGGCGCCATGGATTCGCTCGGACCGCGCGAATCGATGCTGGCTTCAGTAGACGACGCCATCGCTGCGATTCAGCGCGCTGCGCGGGCCAAGGAATCGGGACAGCACGGGCTTTTCTTTGGCGGAGGCACGGCGAGCGAGCCCAAAGTGCATTTCGGGTTGCGTGACGCCGCGCCGTGGACCGAAGAGGAACGGCTCGCCAGCGAATACGCGATGCTTGGCTTTTACGTTTCCGGCCATCCGCTCGAGAAATATGCGTCGCAGCTAAAGAATATGGGAGCTATTTCGCTGGGCGAGGTGGAAGGTCAGCGCAACGGCAAGGAAATCACGGTCGCCGGGCTGATTGTTGGGACGAGGCCGATGCGTTCGCGCAAGGGAGCGCGGTGGGCGATTTTCACTTTACAGGATATGACTGGCGTGCAGGAACTGCTGGCGTTCCCGGAAAGTTTTGCGCGACTGGAAATTGTTTTGAAGCCCGGCCAGCCGCTACTCCTCAAAGCGCGTATTCAAGTGGAGGAAGCGGGCACGCGGCTTTCGCTGCAGGAAGCGCGGCCGTTGCAAACGGTGGCGGAAACCAACGGGCCGGCGGAGTACCGGGTGAAGCTGGACCTGCAGCGATTAAATGAAGCCGCGCTGGCGCAGCTCGAAGAACTGTTCGCCAAGGCCGCCGGACCGAGCACCGTTGTCTTTGAGGTTAAAGCCAACGATGGCACTACTGCTGTAGTGCAATCTCAGCGTAAGATACGGGTCACGCCGGACTTCATCGCGGCGCTCGATCGGATCTGCGGAGACGAGGGGATCCAGAGGGTTTCGTAGGTGGGTGGCGGTGGTACGGCTGGAGGGGTGTCGTGCCTACGGCGCTCGGGTTTTGAGCGGGCCTGACGCTTTCGCGCTGGGCGAACGTGTGCCGCGACGGCGCCGCGGGTTGAGTGGTGATGGCGTCCAATAGACGCTGTCCGCGAGAGGGGCTGTGAACAAAAAGGGCAAAAAGGCCGTCGAGACGATCGACCGCCAGAAGGAGATCGAACGCCTCGAAAAGGATGTCGAGGAGTTGCGGCGGCTTTCCGCGGTCGGCGAGGATGGGGATGAGGCCGAACTCGAGCGGCTGAAGAGGGAAGTGCTGGAGCTGCGACGCGAATTTTACCTGCATCTGGGACCGTGGCAGCGGGCGCAGATCGCCCGACACCCGCAGCGCCCACACACCTTGGATTGGATCGGTTTGATGATCACGGACTTCATCGAACTGCATGGAGACCGTGGTTTCGGCGATGACAAAGCGCTGGTTGCGGGAATGGGCAAGTTTCGCGGGAGGCCGGTGTTTGTGATTGGGCCGCAAAAGGGACGAGACACGAAGCAGCGCGTGATTCGCAATTTTGGGCAGCCGAAGCCGGAAGGTTATCGCAAGGCGCTGCGGGTGATGCAGCTTGCGGCGAAATTTGGGCGGCCGGTGCTGACGTTTATCGATACTCCTGGCGCGTATCCGGGAATTGATGCGGAGGAGCGCGGGCAGGGCGAAGCGATCGCGCGGAATTTGCGGGAAATGTCGCGGCTGGCGGTGCCAGTGATTGCCACGGTGACCGGAGAAGGCGGATCGGGCGGAGCGCTGGCGATTGCGGTGGGAGATCGCGTCAATATTCTGGAGAACGGATTTTATTCGGTGATTTCGCCAGAGGGGTGCGCTTCGATTATTTGGCGCGATTCGGCGAAAGCGGAGACCGCGGCGATCGCGATGAAGATTATGGCCACGGATTTGCGGGATCTGGGGATTATTGATGAGATCGTTCCGGAGCCGGATGGCGGCGCGCACGAGGACTATGACGGCGCGGCGAAGATGCTCGGGGATGTACTGGAGCGGCAGCTGCTGGTGCTGACGAGTCAGTCGCCGCGACAGTTGGTGCATGACCGGTATGAGAAATTTCGGAGGATGTGTCAGTTTTTTGATCTGGGCGGGTAGGACGAGTTGAGAAGGCCCGCTTCGGAAAGCGGGCCCTATGAAGGCTAGAAACCCAGCCAGAAGAGACCGCAAGAGTCCACACGCAACTGCGGACCTTCGGCGCCAGAGCGAGCGTGTGGGGCACGCGGCACAGCGTCAAGACGCAAGGATCGAACACGGATTCCTCACTTCGCGGACTCCGTTTGGAATGAGGGTTACGTTTGCGGTAGTTGAAAGCGCGAGAGCGGCGGCGAAGAAAACCCAAGAACCCCCCATGCAAAACCAGCATGTGGGCACCGGCCTCAGTAGGCGGCCGCTACAAAAGCAGGAAGAGCACGGGCTGAAGCCTATGCTACGAGGCCCCCGTAGCAGATTGGGAACGTTGGCTGCAAGTTTGGTTGTTGTGGCTCAGGCCCGCGAACTAGTCTTAGTGTGCAGCGCGTGACCCTGGCCTCGGGGAACCTACTCCGCACCGTTTGCAAAGGAAAAAGCCTCGTCATGTCGGAACCCTTTCGTCCGTACGAAAAGCTCGTGGACATCACTATTCTGGGAAAGAAATTCCAAGTGCCAGAGCGCAACTCGCTGCTGCGGTGCTTTCAGTTCATCAGTCCGGAAACGATCCCTTACGGGCGTTTTTGCTGGAATCAGGATTGCCAGTATTGCCGGGTGACGTGTCAATTGCCCGACGATGACGAGCCGCGCGAAATGCTCTCGTGCAAATTCATCGTGATGCCTGGGATGGAGATTAGCGACCTGAGCCAGGAATTGAAATGGTGCCTGCGTTCAAAACTGCCTTCCGACGCCGCAGTGTCCCAGTAGTTTTTTGACTACGCTACGGGCCGAAGCCGCGGTTCATGTCCCAAAGCGGGTAGTGCGGCAACGAGTGTGCGGAGTCTTGGACGACAACTCCGTCTGTGGCACGAGCTCGCACGTGCGCTGGCGAGCCGCCGCGGCGACGGTCTCGCGGCCCAGAGCGGGCACCTGTTTGCCGGATCGAACGACACAACCCAGTTGAAATTTGACGTGGTTGGGTAAACGGACTTGATTTGCGTCGGGGACGGCGGCTGCACTACGATGCGTGCCATGACGAATGCTCTACTGTTGTGCGATGGGTGCGGGCAGGTTGCGGATTCGGTGCACATTGCGCGGCGGCTTGGGCGGCTGGCGTGGGCTACAAGGTTTCGTCCTATACATATTCAGGCGCTGCTGCTTGCGGGGATTGCGCCGCGGCTTGATGGAAATTTTCTTTACTCGCCGGAAGGATCGTTTAGCGGCGAGGCGGCGAGTTTGCTTCAGGCCTTGCCGCTTTCTGCGGAGGGGAAGTCGCGCGAGGCGGTTCTCGCTGAGTTTCAGAAGCTAGGGTTGATGTTGGCGCATGTTTTAGAGTGTCCGCTGCAGGAAGGCGTTTCTGAATCGCAGGAACGGGCGCTGATTGAGAAGCAACTGCCGGCGACGATGGCGCGGATTCGGCGGTCGCTGAAGCCGAAGCGGGTTTTGGTGGTGTCGCCCGAGCTTGCGGCGTTTTCCCGGAAGCTTCATGAGGCGGACTTGGGATGCGCGATTTTGCCGGTGGAGGGCGGGGTGTTTCTGGGTTCGGCGGCATTGGTCGAGGATGATCTTGCAAGTTTTCGGACGGCGTTGGGGGGTTCTAGCGTGCGGGCGGGTTAGGTCGGAGGGGTTGCGCACCGAGAAGAGAGAATTGAAAGAGTTAAGAAAGAAGAACTCCAAGACCCCATACACAATACCGGCGTGTGGGGCACGCGGGCTCAAGACGCAAGGATCGTCGAAGAGTGATTGCTCCTTCGCGGGCTCCGCGCACACGCTGATACCTATGGACTGATTATGGGAAGGGCCATTTCAGATAGCGGGCCCTACAAAGGCTGGAAGAGGGCTATGCGGCGCACGCTGCGGCTGATTGTCGTACAGGTGGGGCAGACAGGCTGAACCCTATGCTTACGTACCATGTTGGGGTGGTTGTGGGTGTGCTACTATCGCGTTAGGGCGCACCTACTTCAGGGGGATTTGTGCAAAATCGCGCGAAATTCGGCGTTGGGATCGGCGTGATCTTGGTGTCGCTGGGTTTCCTCGCGTGGATGGGGTACGGAGAGAGCAAGACGTACTATCACACGATCGCGGAATACCAGGCGCTGCAAGGGTCGGCACGGAATCACCGGATGAGGCTGGCGGGAACGGTCGAAGCCGGGTCGATCAAGCATCTGCCCGGGCGCATTGAGTTTGTGCTGGAAGAGCAGGGGAAGACGTTGCCGGTGAGTTATGTGGGCAGCGATCCTTTGCCAGATACGTTTGTGGACAAGTCGCAGGCGCTGGTAGAAGGCCGTGCTTCGGAAGACGGGAAGTTCGTTGCGGAGCACGTGCAGGCGAAATGCGCGTCGAAGTATGAGACCGCTCCCGGTGGGGATAAGCCGGCGGCGGCTGGGAATACGCAGAAGAGCAGCATGTAGCGGGCGGGTTGGCTGGGAACCCAAGATTGCAGAGGCAGCGCGCAGGTTGAAGCTTATGCTACTTCGCAGGTGCCTGTGGCGCTGGACGCTGAAGCCTATGCTACTGGTTGCGTAGCGGCCCGCTTCGGAAAGCGGCCGCTACAAAAACGCGAAACATAAGAAAGAACCGTTCCCTTCCTGCGTCGGGGCAAGCGGGAGACCGGCGGTGGCGGGCGAGGGAGGCGAAAGCTAGATGGATGTATTTGGCAGTTTTGCGCTTCTGCTTGCGTTTGTGTGCGCGGTTTACGCGTTTGTCGGCGGGATTTTTGCGATTCGCACGCGGCATCCTCTCCTTATTAAAAGCGCGCGGCAATCGGGGATGGCTACGTGCATCCTGATTTTTGTTGCGACGCTGAGCCTAGAGTTTCTGCTTTTCAGCGACAATTTTTCGACAGCGTATGTGGTGTCGCACTCGAACCGCGATCTTTCGACGTTCTATAAGGTAGCGGCGCTTTGGGCGGGGCAGGAAGGGTCGCTGCTGTTCTGGAGCACGCTGCTTTCTGTTTACATCCTTTCGGTGTTGGTCGCTTATCGGCACAAGAATGGCGAGCTGATGCCGTATGTCGGCGTGATTCTTGCCGGTGTGCAGATATTTTTCCTGACTCTCAACAACTTTGTCGAAAATCCTTTTAAGACTTTGGCCGCGGTGAGCGCGAGTGGCGCGCTGATGCCCTTCACCCGGCTGGACGGGAACGGGCTGAATCCGTTGTTGCAGTATCCGGAGATGGTGATTCACCCGCCGAATCTGTATTCGGGCTATACCGGGTTCACGATTCCGTTTGCATTCGCGCTGGCGGCGCTGCTGGCGCGTTATCCCGGAGAAAAGTGGATTCACCTGACACGCAAGTGGACGATGATTGCGTGGTGCTTCCAATCGGTTGGGATTCTTCTCGGGGCGCACTGGGCGTATGCGGTGCTTGGGTGGGGCGGATATTGGGGTTGGGATCCGGTGGAAAACGCTTCGCTGCTGCCGTGGCTAACGGGGACGGCGTTTCTGCACTCCGTGATGATGCAGGAAAAGCGCGGGATGATGAAGGTTTGGAATGTGTGGCTGGTGTTTTCGACGTTCCTGCTGTGCATTCTGGGGACGTTCCTCACGCGCAGCGGCGTGGTGAGTTCGGTGCACGCGTTCGCCAATTCGCATATCGGCCCGTGGTTTGTAGGTTTTATTGGGGTGATTCTCGCGGTGTGCTTTGTAGCGTATTTCAAGAATCGCGATTATCTCAAAACGGAAAATATGCTCGATTCCATCGTTTCTCGCGAATCGAGTTTCCTGTTCAACAATCTGCTGTTTCTTGTCGCGTGTATCGCGGTGCTTTCCGGAACACTGTTCCCGGTATTCTCCGAATGGTTCACGAACAACCGGATCAGCGTCGGAGCCCCGTTCTTTAATAAGGTAATGATTCCCATCGGGCTGGCGCTGTTGTTTCTGACCGGCGTTGGGCCGTTGCTGGCGTGGCGCAAGACTTCGATGGACAGCTTGAAGCGGAATTTCGTGTGGCCGCTTCTTGTAGGCGCGGTATCCGGCATGGTCGCCTTTGTTCTCGGTTACCGCGAAGGCGCTTCGATGTTGTGCTTCTTCCTGTGCGGATTCGTTACATGGACGATTGTGATGGAGTTTTATCGTGGCGCGAAAGTTATTCGCGCGCGCTCGGGAATGAATCTGCTGTTGGCGGCGCAGGAGCTTGCCATGCGCAATACGCGGCGCTACGGCGGGTACGTGGTGCACTTCGGGATGGTGCTGATTTTCATCGGGCTGGCTGGGGCCGCGTTCAACACCGAAGCGCAAAAGACGATGAACGTTGGCGATTCGCTGGAGCTCGGGCCGTACACGCTGGTGCTGCAGACCGCGGACACGAAAGCGGAAAAGAATTACACGGCGCAGCGGATGGTTGTGGAGGTTTTGAAGGGCAACAAGCAGATCATGCTGCTGTACCCGGAAAAGCGACAATTCCAGGGAAACGAGCAGGCGGCGGGGACGATGGTGGCGATTTATTCGACGCTGCGTGAGGATTTGTATGTTGTGTATGCGGGGATGGATCCCCAGGCGAACATTCCCGTGATTCATGCGTTCTTGAATCCGCTGGTGAAATGGATTTGGTTGGGTGGAGTTTGGGTGGTGATGGGGACGTTGTTGGCGTTGATGCCAAACCGGCGGCCGGGATTGGTGCTGACGGGGGCGCCGCAGGGTGCGGTCGTGTCCGGTGACGTGGCGTTGGCACCGAATGTGTCGTTGCGAGAGCGGCATGATTGAGCAAGACGGAAAATAGAGATTAGAAAAGAGAAGGTCGGAAGAGGAAAGATAACGCTGAGACCCTGAGATTCGCGGAGAAGATAGGACGTAGAACACAGAGGCCGGAACACAGAGGGCACAGAGAAAACGGAAGCAGGACCGACTATGAAGTCGCATACGGAGTTGCGAGGTGAGGTAAGAGTGAAGAGGATTTGGTTTGTGACCGTGATCGCGATGCTGGCGGTGGGGCCGTTGGTGACGGCGCAGATGGGGTATTCTCCGCGGGCCAAGGAAATTGGGACGCATCTGAAGTGTTTGTGCAAGGGATGCGATATGAGCGCGGGGCTCTGCGCGCATCCGGGTGGAGCGTTTTCAGGACCGTGCGACACGGCGAAAGGGATGTTGCGGGAGATCGATCAGCATCTGGCAAAGAATGAATCGGAGCAGCAGATCATCGATGCCTTCGTCGCGCAATACGGTACTGTGGTATACGTCGAGCCACCGAAAAAGGGCTTCGGGCTGGTGGCGTGGCTGATGCCGGTTTTTTATTCCATCGGGGGATTGGCGCTGGTGATTTTTGTTGTGCGCAAATGGGCTGTGAGGCCGCACTCTGCGGGTGCGACGGCACCAAGCGTGCCGAGCGATGCGCTGGCGCGTGCCCGCGCGCAGGCTGCACGCGAGACCGAGGACTGATGGCATGCTCGCATTGTTAGCGCCGATTCTCCCTTTGCTCTGCGTGGAAAGTGGGTCGCTCGCTACCGGGACTCCGCTCGGAATGACAATGGATGTTCTGGTCTCGCTTCCACCACGCTTTGCAACTGCCCTGGTTGTAGTTCTGCCGGACTGGGCCGCTTTGGGAGCGTGCTTTGCCTTGGCCGCAGCGGTGGTGCTGTTGGTGTTCTACATCCAGCCGGACGCGTCGGACCTGGCTCCGCACCGGACGAAGCTGGACCAACTGCTGGAACGGCGCGACACGATTTATGATAATCTTCGCGACCTCAAGTTCGAACATCGCGCGGGCAAATATTCCGAAGGTGATTACGAGTTGATGAAAACGTCTCTCGAAAATGAAGCCGCTGTGGTGCTGACCGAGATCGAACAGGTCACGGAGTCCCACGTGCGGCGACCGCGGCCGGTGCGTCTGTCTGACCGGAGCGTTAGATGAAGTGGTTCGCGGGGAAATTCCTTCTCACAATTCTCGCGTTTCTCTCCCTCGCTGTGAGCGTTAATGCCGGAACTCTCAGCGGGACGGTTATCAATCGAACTACCGGTAAGCCCGAAGCGAATGTCGCGCTCGATCTGTTGAGTCCGACCGCGGGGATGGCGCAGGTCGCGAGCGTCAAAAGCGACGCGCAGGGACGGTTTTCGGTAACGAAAGATGCGATCGGCGCGACCCCAATTCTCATTCGCGCCACGTTTCATGACGTCAGCTTCAATACGTTTGCTCCGCCGGGACGGCCGGAGGTGGAAGTAGAGGTGTTCGAAATTTCCAAGGATCCGAAGACCATCAGCATCTCGTCGCACGTGATTATTTTTGAGCCCCAGGATGGGAAGCTGGTCGGCGCGGAAGAGTATGCAGTGCAGAATTCGTCGCAGCCCCCGGTTGCGTTTTTTCGCACCGAAGGGAATTTCGATTTCGCGATTCCGGAGAACGGGACGCTGGGACAGGTCAGCACCACGACTTCGTCGGGTATGGCCGTGCCGCAAGCGTCGATCGACAAGGGCAAAGGACATTTTGCGATTGCCTATGCATTTCGGCCGGGACAGACAGATGTGCGTTTGTCTTACGGACTTCCCTACGCGAACAATTCGGCGACGGTGAAGCTGCCTGTTACTTATGCGCGAGCGAAGATTCTGGTGGTTGTTCCTCCCGGCGTTGCGGTGACGGGCGATGGATTGACGGCGGCGGGGCAGGAACAGGGCATGATGGTGTTCACGCACGAGCCGCTGCCTGCGAAGGGCATGTTTACGGTGAACCTGTCCGGCGTAGCTTCCGCGCAAGGCGCGAGCGACGATCAGGGTCAGGGCGGCACGCAGGAAGGGAATTCGCGGCAAGGCGGTCCGGAGGTCATCGCCGCGCCTAGCCGCCTTGACGGTTTCAAATGGTACATCTTTGGCGGGATGGCGGCGCTGTTTGCGATGAGCGGGATATTGTTGTCGCGGAAGCGGGTGGTGGTGGCGGGTGGCGTGGCGGGAGAGGGTACGGAGGCGGCCCCGGCTAAGAGTGTCACGCCAGCTGTGAAAACGAAGAAAGTTTCTGCGGCGACGGCTGCTCCGGCGAAGATTGCTGCGGAGGTGGAATCGCAGGTGGCGGTGACGATGGAGTCGCTGAAGGAGCAGATTTTCCGGCTGGAGTTGCGGCGTCAAGCGGGAACGATTTCGGAACAGGACTACGAGCGGGAAAAGGCGCGTGTGGACAAGACGCTGCGGGATATGGTGCAGGGGTAACGAGAACCGCAAAGAGCCCGCCCGCAACACCGGCCCTTCGTGGATTAGGGCAAGGGTTTGGGTACCCAAAGAGAAGAGACGAAATGTAAGAGTGTAAGAGTGTAAGAGTCTAAGAGTGGGAGACCCCAAGACGCACCCTCAGAAAACGAGAGTGGGGCACCCAGCAGAAAACCCAAGAAGCTGGCTAGAGCCGGCGCTACGGATAAGGCAAGATAGAGGGTCCGAGACACAAGATCCGTGGACACAAAACGAGCGACACGGAAAGACACATTGGCGAATTTCACTCCAACCGGGTTGCGGTTCGACAACATAGACAAAAGGTATGGCGGGCTGTTTGCGTTGCGGCGCGTGTCTCTGGAGGTTGCTGCAGGAGAATGCGTGGCTGTCGCGGGACGCAACGGATCGGGTAAGACGACGCTGCTGCGCGTGGCGGCGCGGCTGGTGCGGCCGACGGCGGGGACGTTGTCGTTTCTAGGAGCGGCTGCTGACGGCGCTGCGGATGGACGGCCCGGGTATGTGGGTCATGCCACCATGGTGTACGAGGAGCTGACCGCGGAAGAAAACTTGATTTTGTTTGCGAAGCTGCAGAGTGTTTCGCAGCCGGTGTCCCGGGCTGAGGAACTTTTGCAGGAAGTCGGGCTGTGTCAGCGGCGTGATTCGTTGGTGCGGACATTTTCGCGCGGGATGCGGCAGCGGATTGCGATCGCTCGGGCGCTGGTGCACCGGCCGAGCGTGCTGCTCTTCGATGAGCCGGCGACGGGGCTCGACCCTCTCGGTATTTCGTGGCTGTCGAAGGCGCTTACGGAAGTGCGGCGCGCCGGATGCACGGTGTTGATGAGCTTGCATGGGGAATCGGAAATTTCGGCGCTGGCGTCGCGCGGGATCCGGCTGGATGCGGGGTCGATTGTAGCAGACACGGAAACGGGGGCGACGCTGCGGTCGATTCTTATGTTTGGGGGCGGGTGAGGCGTGCGTTGGCTTCAGGGCTAAAGCCCTTCTCGTTCGCGGCGAGGTGCGTGGGGCGGAAAGCCCCACCTCCTAAAGAGAAGGAGTGCGGAGCATGCGTCGGTGAAAAAGTCAGTTCTTCAGGGGCTGAAGCCCAAGAAAGAGGGACGGCTATTGTCGGAGCTAAAGCTCCGACCCGTATTGCCAAGCACGGGCGAGACAAGGTGTGAAGGCGGGCGCGCTCGATTGATGTCGGATTTCGGCGCTCTGGACAACCCGAAGGAGCGACCCGCGGTTCCGAGCCCGGGTGGTTCACGGCGTGAAGGCGGGCGCGTTGCTGCAATCCGTTCTCAGCTTTGGCTGCGCTTGACTCATCCATGAGCCTCCTCTCCAACACCGCGACGTTGTTGGGGAAGGAGTTGCGGACGGAGTTTCGTTCGCGGGAACTGCTTACCACGACGGTGGTTTTCATTCTTGTGGTGCTGATTCTTTTTAGTTTTGCGATTAATCCTACGGCGGAGGAGTCTCGCGAATTTGGGCCGGGGTTGTTGTGGCTGGCGATTTTGTTTGCCGCTTCGTTGATGCTGCAACCGTGCTTTCTGCGCGAGCAAGCGAATGACACGCTAAGCTCGCTGCGGCTGGCGGTGAGCGATCCGTTTGCGATTTTTCTGGCGAAACTGATTGCCAATACGCTGTTCCTGCTGCTCACAGAAGTTTTAATGCTTCCGCTGTTCGCCGCTTTTTATAACGTGGCCGTGCTGCCGCAGCTCCACTTTTTGCTTCTCGTTTTGTTCCTCGGCAGTTTGGGCGTTTCCGTTGCGGGGACGGCGCTTTCGGCGATTTCCGCGCAGGCGCGGATGCGAGAGCTGCTGCTTCCGCTTTTGCTGCTTCCGCTCCTCACTCCGGTTCTGGTGGTCAGCGCGACGGTCAGCGTCAGCCTGCTCGATCGCGAACCGGTGGTGCAGTGGAAGGGCATTGCGTTTCTTGCGATTTTCGATCTCATCTTTTTGACGGCGCTGTGGCTTTTCGGAGAATATCTTCTGGAGGAATAATCCGCCTTGCTGAAGCGTACGCTGTTTGCGGCCGTTTCCGTCGCTCTGGTGGTTGGCGGCGCCTACGCCGCTTTTTTTATTGCTCCCACCGAACGCACCATGGGCGACTTGCAGCGAATTTTTTATTTTCACGCGTCTACGGCTTGGGCGGCGATGGACGCGTTTTTTGTCTGTTTCGTGGCGAATCTACTGTATGTGTGGAAGCGGCGGCAGGCCTACGAAGCGCTTGGGGTTGCGAGCGCAGAAGTTGGGCTGGTGTGCACGACGGTCGTATTGATTACCGGACCGATTTGGGCTAAGCCTGCGTGGGGCATCTGGTGGACGTGGGATGCGCGGCTGACGTCGACGTTCGTACTGTGGCTGCTCTATATTTCGTATTTGTTGTTGCGTTCGCTGATCGAAGAGCCGGACCGCCGGGCATTGCTCAGCGCTCTTTTCGGAATTTTTGCGTATCTGGATGTGCCTCTGGTGTTTTTCTCGATTCGCTGGTGGAGGACGCAGCATCCGGCTCCGGTGATCATGGGCGGGCCAGGGTCTGGTCTGGATCCGACGATGAACAAGGTGTTCTTTTTTAATGTGCTGGCGATGCATCTGCTGGCTTTGTTTCTGATTATCGAGCGCTATGGGTTGGAACGAATGAAAAATGATGTGGATGTTTTGCAGCGCGAGGCGGAGGCGCAATGAAGAATCTGAACAGCGTGTTTGCGGCGTACGTCATCGGATGGGGGGTGTTTTTTTTGTTTTATTTGACGATTGCGAAGAGGACGTCGGAATTGAAAGAGGAGATTGAGCGTTTGAAGAATGTGGTGGGGAGGGGCAGAAGATCGGACGTATAACACAGAGGACACCGAGAGGCGAATGGCTGGTGACAGGCGTTGGATTAGGAGGCAAGACACAGGGAAAAAGCACGGGTCTGAATACCCGCCACTACGTTCGGGCTTTGGATCGGCGACAAGACGCGGTGGTAGTGAAGAAGGAGCGGCGTGAGTAGCGCGAAGAAACGGGTGGGTATTGTGTTGTTCCAGCTGGGCGGTCCGGATTCGCTCGCCACTGTTGAACCTTTCCTCCGCAATCTTTTTCTTGACCCTGACATTATTCCGCTGGGACCCTTTGATTTTGTGCGCGGGCCGCTGGCGCGGTACATCGCGAAGAAGCGGACGCCTCCGGTTGCAGGGCGGTACGCGATGATCGGACGGCGTTCGCCAATTGCGATTCTCACGGAACGGCAGCGGGTACGGCTGGTGCAGGCGGTTTCGCCGTACATCGATCCGGTCGCGGTGACGGCGATGCGGTACTGGAGGCCGCTGACGGAAGATGCCGTCGCAGCGTTGCGGCGGGCGGGGCGGCTCGATGAGTTGGTGCTGCTTCCTTTGTATCCGCATTATTCGTATGCCACTACGCTGAGCAGTTTGAAGGAATGGCGGCGCGTTTATGGCGCGCCGGTCGATACGCTTCCTGAGCGCAGCATTGAGGCGTTCTACGATCATCCGTTGTACATTGAGGCGCTCGTGACCAACGTCGGGAAATGCTTGCGGCAATTTCCGGATGCGTCGCGGATTCATTTGCTGTTTAGCGCGCATGGATTGCCGATGAGCCTGGTGGAAAAGGGCGATCCGTATCCGAAGCATATCGCCGAGACGATACGGCTGGTGTGCGAGAAAGGCGCGGCGCGGTTTGCGAATTGGCCGAGGACGCATTTGCTGTGCTACCAGAGCAAAGTGGGGCCGGCGAAGTGGCTGGAGCCGTCGTTTCTGGGAACGCTGGAGAAGTTGGGGCATGAGGGTGTGAAGGAAGCGATGGTGGTACCGATTTCGTTTGTGACCGAGCACATCGAGACGCTGCACGAAATTAATATTGATGGGCGTGCGGATGCGATGAAGGCGGGGCTCGAGCGGTTTCGGATGATGCCGGCGGTGGGGGATTCGCCGGCTTTTATTGGGGCGTTGAAGGATTTGGTGCTGCGGGCGATGGAGATACATGCGGAGGCGGTAGGGCCGTGATGAAGGTGGAAGAAACAGCAGGTCCCTCGCTTTGCGGACTCCGCTCGGGATGACAGGGATGACTTCCGGTTTGCTCGTTAGTCGACCAGAATGGAAGGCGAACTTAAACGGCAGCCGAAGTTGATTAGCGCCCGTATCGCGTGACAGTAGCTTCTAGATGATCCGCTTCGCCTTCAAGTAACGGCTCGTGCACATGTTTCAGGTTCTTGTCGAGGAATGCGATAATAAAGGATTCAGTCAAGCGCAGGTTATGAAGAGCAAGTTCAGTCTCTGATGACTGGCCATTCGCGGCCAGAAGCGGGTAGTCGCTGAAGCTCGCGTGAACCAGCCCTGCCGACTTTAGTAGAACGTCATAGCTGCCTGCAGGGCATTTGTTGAGCTGATCTTCCTTTTTCTTGAGGTACTCAACATTCTGTGCGTCGTTGAAACCTCTGCGCTGGCCGGAATGATCTACCTCCAGAAGAAGAACAGGCTGAGTGAACATCTTGCCATCGGGATTCTCGGGAAATGCCGCGATTGGGGGCATCTGCCCCTCCAGGCTGAGACAGGCTTTAAAACGTGCATCGAGCTCGCAGGCTAGCGTTGCATTGGCTCCGCCCGATGAGTGCCCCATCGCCGCCACTCGATTCAGATCCAGCCTGCCGCCGAGAGTAAAGTTCTGTGCTTTGCTGTCGTTCAACGCAGTCAGCTTGTTCATCACAAAGATCACGTCGCTCGCGCCTGTGTTGATCATTTGCCCGGCTCCCTTCACCATTCGCTGGAACCGTTCTTCCGGGGAGAGGCCAGCAGGCTCCGGCTCGTGATACGCCGCGATGATTCGGCCATCCGGAAAGACGACTGCCGCAGCGACATATGTGTTTTCAACTGCTGCAACCACGTATCCGCGGCTCACCATGTCTTCGATCAAAGATGTGTACTCAAAGGATGAACCGCCGTTGCCGTGGGCGAAGATCACCACCGGAAATTTGTTCGGAGCTTTAGCAACCAGCGCACGCTCGATTGCATGAGAACTGATCGCTCCCGAAACGATGAATGGCCAATTACCCTCGAACTCCGCCTTCATCGCAGGCTGAAGAGTGGGGTCGCCATTCATTTGAATCGCTCCTGGCAAGTACACTCCAGGTTTACCGGATTCCCTTTTTGGCGAAGGGTACCAGAGGTAGACCATCAAATCACGATGTTTCAGCGGGTCAGCTGAATGCATGTCGGACCGCGAGGTGTCGATCCATTCGTAGCCAATTCGGCCCACCCCGAACGGCCCGGCTGGAACGGGCAACTGTGGAATCTGTGGCCGAGGTACAGGGGGGCTAGGCAAGTTACCTTGCGAAGCGGAATCTTGAGCTGTGGCGACCGTGAAGACGCTACATAGCAGCCCTGAGGCCAGGAGGAGCGTGATGTGTAGAAGCTTCATGAGGCCGCCCTTCGTTCCCCCATAATCGTATACGAAAACACTGTTTTAAATTTTCTTGCAAGTTCTATCAGGGATACGCGCCGAGGTCCCGATTACCATCCAAACGAGGTTATCGGAAACATGGGTATTAGCAAGAACTTAGGTCAACGGAGTTGCGCTAATGCCTTTCGACGACATTTGCCGGTTCACTTGCAGGACGCGACGCGCTGGGCGGCTGCGACCGGAATGAGGAAAGGCGAACTCGCGCGATTGACGTTCGGCATGGTCGAAGGCGACGAACGCCGCTGGCATTCCAGACCGACTCTTCCATGATTTGCGGCGCTACGTGTGCCGTTCGATGATTAAGGCGGGCGTCCAAGTTTCAAAGTTGGTCTCGGGTCACAAAAGCGACAGTCTCTTTTATCGCTACACGATTTTGGACACCGACCAGGTTGCAGCGGCGATCCAAGCCACAGAACAGGTTCACGCCGCCGAACGCGCGAAGGAAAAGGAGAAACCGAAAGTCGTTGCGATGCGATAAACGTTCGCAGCGAACCTTTGTTTCGACCGGGCCGGGGATTTCTCCCGGCCCTTTTTCTTGTGATACGATGTTCTCGGTTTGGGGACTTTCGGAGAAGTTTTCGGACAAGCCGAGAGAAAATGCACAAATGGCTGGGAATATGCGGACCGTTTCGGGTTTGGGGCCCGGAAGCATGATGGCTACGTATCGCTCTGGGATTCATAAATTTTCGCTATTTGTTGTTGGGTGGGCGGCGATTCTGCTTACGGCGGGCGCGCTGGTGACTTCGGAAGATGCCGCGCTGGCGGTGCCGGACTGGCCGCTTTCGTACGGGACGCTGAACCCGCCGATGGTTGGCGGCATTGCGTTTGAGCATGCTCACCGGTTGATTGCCGCAGGGCTGGGTGTGTTGATTATGGGCCTGGCGTTTTTGCTTTGGCGGTATGACGAGCGGGCCTGGATGAAATATCTTGGCCTTGCCGCACTCGGCGGAGTGATTTTTCAGGGCGTGCTTGGCGGGCTGACGGTGCTGAAGCTGCTGCACTATTGGCTCCCGGTGATGCATGCGTGCACGGCCGAGCTGATGTTTGCGATCCTGGTGGTCATCGCGATTTGCACCAGCCGCTGGTACATGCAGAGCCTACCGCAATATGTCGATCGGGGCTCGCCTTCGATTCATTCCATCGTGGCGCTGAATGCGTTTGTGATTTTTCTGCAGGTACTAGTTGGCGCGGGCTTCCGGCACAAGTACATTTCGTTGAAGCCGCACGTTTTTGGCGCTCTGATGGTTCTGGTGACGGTGATCTGGACAGCACGAGCATTGCGCCAGCGTTTCCCTGCAGTTCCGGTGATGGTACGTGTTCGCAAGCTGCTGCACGCGATCGTCGGTTTGCAGGTCGTGCTCGGATTCGTGGCGCTCTGGGCGCGAATCACCTCTGCGAATGACCCACAGCCGCTCCCGCCGGTAGTGATTTCGACGGTGATTCATACCGTGGTTGGTGCGTTCCTGTTCGCCACGGCGATTGCGGCGACGATCGTGTGCTACCGGCTGGTGCCGAGGAGTAGGGAATTACTGTTGGCGACGACCAAGGGCGAGGTGCCCGCGTAATGGCGAACTCGCGATCGAATTCACACACAACAGCGATGGCGCAACCGACGAAGCTGAGCGCGTACATTGCCCTGACCAAACCGGACGTTTCGTTTCTGGTGTTGATGACCACGGGAGCGGGGTTTTACATGGGAGCGCGTGGGCCGATGCCGTGGCTGCACATGACGCACGTGGTTTTCGCTACGATGCTGATTGCGGTAGGGACGGCGGCGCTAAATCACTACATCGAGCGCGAATCCGATCGGCATATGCGGCGAACAGCGACGCGGCCGCTGCCTACGGGTGTGCTGGCACCGGTTGAGGTGCTGTGGTTTGGGCGCGTGCTCGCGCTGGCGGGAGCGATCGATCTTTATTTTGTCGCGGGATATGTGGCTTGCCTGCTGGGCGTTTTCACCAGCGTTACCTATTTGTTGGCCTACACGCCGCTAAAGAAGCGAACGATTTGGGCGACATTTATTGGCGCGATTCCGGGGGCGATTCCACCGATGATCGGGTGGACCGCCGCTACGGGAAGGCTGGACGCCGGCGCGTGGCTGCTTTTCGCTATTTTATTTTTCTGGCAGTTCCCGCACTTCCACGCGATCAGCTGGATGTACCGGGAGGATTACGCGCGGGCGGGGATACTGATGCTTCCGGTTGTGGACAAGGACGGAACGAGGACGTTCCGGCAGATTATTTTGTATGCCTGCGGGCTAGTGGCGGTGAGTCTTCTGCCTTCGATCCTCGGATTTACCGGCATTCTGTATTTCTTTGGAGCGCTGGTTACTAGCACGGCGAGCCTGCAGGTTTGCTTGTGGGCTGCGTCCGCGAAGACCAATACGCGCGCGAAGTGGCTGATGCACGCCACGGTGCTGCACATTCCGATTCTTCTCGGGTTAATGATGTACGACAAGTTGCCACGCTGATGTTTTCCCAGGCTGCGCTTAACGCGACGCTAAACGGGACGAGCGCAATTCTGCTTGCTTGCGGCTACGTTGCGATTCGTTCGCGGAAAATTCAACTGCACAAGAAATTCATGATTTCGGCGTTCGCGGTGTCGTGCGCATTTTTGGTGTCGTACGTGATTTATCACTTGCGGATCCGCCAGGTAATTCACTTCCAGGGGCAGGGTTGGATCCGGCCGGTTTATTTCACGCTGCTTACGTCGCACACGGTGCTGGCGATTGTCATTGTGCCGCTGATTTTGATTACCTTGCGGCGGGCCTGGCTGGCGCGGTTTGACAAGCACCGGATCATAGCCCGGTGGACGCTGCCGTTGTGGTTCTACGTGTCGGTGACCGGCGTTATTGTGTACTTCATGGTGTATCAGATTTACATCCCGCGCTGATCACGTGCAGACTCCACGCTTATTGGCCCAACCCCCGTGGGGATCGCGCATCCTTTCGACTAGTTGTTTGGCTAACATTTCACTCAGGAGCGGCCCGCGCTCTTCAGTTGGGATTCGGTTGGAGAATCGGACGAACGGTACGGCGAAGACTGCGTTGATCCCGATTGGCTCAAGACCTATGAAAGCAAAGGCGAAGCCGTGCACCTGGAAGAAGGGGATCAGAAGGCCGTCAATTTGAAGGTGATCGAAACGGCCAGCGATTCCGCGGCATCGAACTAGCGCATAATAACGACCACATGAAAATGAAAATACTGCTGTTTGGGGCGAGTGGTTCTGTGGGCAACGCGGCGCTGGAGACGTGCGTGGCGGCGTCGATTGTGGAGGAGGTGCGCGCGATTGTGCGGCGGCCGCTGATGAATGCGAGTTCGAAGTTGCGGACCTACGTGCACAAAGATTTTCTGGATTACGCGACGGTGGAGGAGGCGTTTCGCGGTGTCGACGCGTGCCTATTTTGCATGGGTATTTCGGCGACGCAGGTTTCGAAGGAGGCGTATCGCACGATGACGTATTCCTACACTTTGGCGGCGGCGAATATGCTGAAGCGGCACAGCCTTGACGCGGCGTTTCACTATATCAGCGGGCAGGGGACGAGGGCGGACAGCCGGATGTTTTGGTCACGCGTGAAGGCACAGACCGAGCACGACCTGATCGAATTGGTGGGAGCGGACTGCTGGAGGCCGGCGTTTATCGATGCGAAGCCTTCGGCGTCGCTGCCCAGGATGTACGCGCTGTTTTTTCCGCTTGGACGGCTGTTCAAATCGTTTCCGCGGTTTTATGTGCATGGCCATGATTTGGCACGGGCGATGCTGCAGGCTACGGTGGAGGGAGTGCGGGGGAGGGTATTTGAGAATCCAGAGATTCGCGAGATTGCGGCGCGGGCGAAGTTTTAGAGGTTGGTGGCGGCAGCAGTGTGTGCGGCAAACCGCAACCCCAAGACCCACCTCAGAAGGCGACCGCTACAACAGCAAGACCGGGAGGGCGACTGGAGGATGGGGAGTCAGACCCAGCCGCGGTCGCGATAGACTTTTGTGCCTAATTCGAGCGCGGACTGGATGTCTTTGCGAAGGCCTTCATCGAGTTTGGTCAGATGGAAGCAGGTTTTGCCTTTGAGGAGCTTCAAGAGCGCGGGCGAGAGTTTTTTCTTTGTGGCATCGTTCATGTAGATGCACATCAAATAAAATCCCACGAAATCTTTTTGGACGATTGCGGACGCCATGGCGAGGTCGACGGGCTTGCCGCCGTAGGCCTCGGGAACGGAGACGGGCTTCGGTACCGTTAGCTGGAAGGATTTTTTGCCGGCGCTCATGCAGGGTATGTCGGTGCGAAACGGAGGTGCATGGCGCTTCATGATGGCGACGAGGTCGTCGTAGAGGGAGTCGAGGGGTTTTGATTTTGCTCGCGCGGGTGCGGCCATGGGGCGAGATGCTACTTCAGTTGGTGCGCGAGGACAAGCGGGAAGAGACGGGAGCTCCGAAAAGGTGCGGCTGCGCGGGTCGCAAACGGTAACCCCAAGACCACGCTTAGAAAACGAGGGGGGCGCCCAGATGCTTCCGGGAGGTCGGCGCGGCGGAGGGATTCCTCGCTTCGCGGACTCCGCTCGGAATGGCGGAATTTATTGGGACGCGAGAAGGAGCGGCCCGCCTCGGAAGGGCCGGCCGCTACAAAAGCAAGACTGGAGCCGTCCGCGATGCCGTCCAGAGGCCAGCGCTACCGGAGATAAAAGTGCAACCCCACGGCCCCACCCACAACACCGGCGTGTAGGGCACCCGGAAAAGGAGAGAAAAGCACGGGTCCCTTCCTGCGTCAGGGCAAGCTTAAGACCCGCCCCTTCGGTGCGGTTTGGGATCCATTAGCACAGCTTGCACAGGCTGAATCCTATGCTACGGGAGGGCGGAGATGATGGCGTCGGTGAATTGTTCAGTGGAGGCTTTGCCGCCGAGGTCGCGGGTAAAGTGCTTGCCTTCGCGGTAGACCTTCCAGAGGGCTTGCTCGACGCGGCCGGCGGTGGAGCCTTCGCCGATGTAGTTGAGCATGAGGATGGAGCTCATGAGGAGAGCGGTGGGATTGGCGATACCTTTTCCGGCGATGTCCGGCGCGGTGCCGTGAACGGCTTCGAAGATGGCGCTTTCGTCGCCGATGTTTCCGCTGGGTACGACGCCGAGGCCGCCGACCAGGCCGGCGGCGAGATCGCTCATCACGTCGCCGTAGAGATTGGGCAGGAGCAGGATGTCGAACTGCCGCGGGTCGATAACGATCTGCATGCAGGCGTTGTCGACGATCAGTTCCTTGTACTCAATATCGGAGAATTTTTCGGCCACGGCGCGAACGGATTTTAAAAAGAGGCCGTCGCTCAGCTTCATGATGTTGGCTTTGTGAATGGCGTGGATTTTTTTGCGGCCGGTCTTTCGCGCGTATTCAAACGCGAATCTGGCAATGCGCGTGGAGGCCTTCTCGGTGATGATTTTCAGGCTTTCGACGACGCCCGGGATGACTTCATGCTCGAGGCCCGAGTACAGATCCTCCGTGTTTTCGCGAACGATGACCACGTCGACATTGTCGAAGTGCGATTTTACGCCGGGGAGATTTTTCACCGGGCGCAGGTTTGCATATAGTTCGAGGCTCTTCCGCAGCGCCACATTTACGCTGGGTGCGCCGCCGGCGACTGCCGTGGCCATGGGACCCTTCAGGGCGACGCGGTTGCGACGGACGGAGTCAATTGCAGTGCTGTTGAGCACCGCGCCTTTCACGGTTGTCGTGTCCGTGTTTTCGGCACGTGCTTCGAGAACTTCCCATTCGATTTGCACGCCGGAAGCGTCCAAAATGCGCCGCACAGCCACGGAAACTTCGGGTCCGATGCCTTCGCCCGGCAACAACGTAACTTTATGTTTCATGATGGCATCTATTTTAAAGGAAGCGTGCGGTGTTTTGTAGCGAGGCGCGGTGAAGTGTTTCCGGGATTGGAATTGAGAGAGAGTTTGGGCGGCGGAGATAGTTGTTCCCGGAGCGCAGAAGCTGAAGCCTATGCGTGGGGCAGGGAAGGACGAGATACACACAGTTGACTTTTTCTGGAAAAGCTGTGTGTTATACTAGATTTGAGTATAGCTTGCGGGGGAATTCCGCGAGCGGAGGCCAAAAGAAACATGATTAATCTCACGCCCGTTGCAGCGGTTAAGGTCAAGGAAATCATGAATATGCAGAACCCGGTGCCGGTGGCGCTGCGTGTTGCCGTGGTGGGTGGCGGCTGCTCCGGTTTCCAATACCATATGGCATTTGAGAATCAGACGAATGACTCGGATGAAGTCGTGGATTTCAACGGACTGAAGGTGGCGGTGGACCAGATGAGTTCGATGTACCTTGAAGGCGTCGAGATCGATTATGTCGAGACGCTCGAGGGGGCCGGGTTCAAGTTTAACAATCCCAACGTGAAGAGCACGTGCGGGTGCGGAAGTTCGTTCAGCGTTTAATTAGAAGTTGGCAACAGAGGTTTCCAGGGCCGCCTTTCGAGGGGGCCCTTTTTTGTTATGGGTGGTCGTGTTCGGAGGCCGAGCAAAACAGGCGTCTCGCAGCGGACACTGCAACCCCAAGGCCCACACGCAGCACCGGCCCTTCGTGGCTCAGGTCAAGCGTGTAGGGGAGGGGGCTCTGGCGCCCCCAATCAACCGCAGATCCGGGATGACAGTTTAGGTGGTAGGTCTTTACTTCTGTGGGCGCGGGGTTCACGATAGTGGCCCACCCAGAAGGAGATTCCATGCCTGAGAAACTCGTTGTTTTGATCAGCGGTGCGAGCACCGGTTTCGGCCGTTTGATCGCAGAAACGCTTGCGCGCCACGGACACACGGTTTTTGCAACGATGCGCGATCCCGCGGTGCGGAATGCGGCAAATGCGTCCGAGCTCCGCGTGCTTGCCGGAAAGGAATCCCTGGCGATCAATGTTTTGGAGATGGACGTCACCGACGAAGCGTCGGTGGAGCGCGCGGTCCACGATTGCGTGAACAAGGCCGGGCGGATCGACGCGGCGATCAACAATGCGGGCTACGGCGTGAAAGGGCTTGCGGAAGCGACCACGGTAGAGCAGGCGCGGCGGCTGATGGATACGAATTTCTTCGGGTGCGTCCGAGTGGATCGGGCCGTGCTCCCGGTGATGCGCAGACAACGGGGCGGGCTACTGCTGCATGTGACCAGCGGCGCGGGACGGGTGGTCGTTCCCGGATTTGGCTTTTATTGCGCTAGCAAGTTTGCCGTGGAGGCGCTTGCGGAGGCGTATCATTACGAGCTTGCGGGGCAGGGAATTGAATCGTGCCTGATTGAGCCGGGGGCGTACCAGACGGCCGTGTTTGGGAACATGGTGACGGCAGCGGATCACCCGCGAACGGAGACGTACGGCGTTGCGGCGCAGATTCCGGACAAAGTGAATGCGATTCTGTCCAACACCACGGCGAACGCGCAGGAAGTGGCGGATGCGGTTCTGGAGATTGTCGAAACGCCGGCAGGGAAGAGGCAATTGCGGTATCGCGTGAGCCCGACGAATATGGGCCTCGACGAGATCAACGGCGTTTGCGCGCAGGTGCAGGCCCGTGTGCTGGAAGCGTTTGGTTTGACGGCGGAGACCAGGTTTGCGCAGTGGTCGGCGGCGGGCGCGGATTAGAGTCTGGCCCTTCGTAGCGTTCCGATAATGTAGTTAAAATAATGGAGTTACGCTTGTTCTCCTGGGATGATGCCAAGAATCAGGCGAACCGAAAGAAACACGGCGTCAGCTTTAAGGCTGCAAGTCTCGTGTCTGACGACCGGTTCCACATCAACCGCTTGGAGCGCGTCGAGGCTGGCGCGGGACGATGGCAGACGATTGGCATGGCCGGCGAAGTGTTGCTTCTGCTGGTCGCTCACACCTAGGAAGAGGCCGGCGGCGAACTGCACATCCGCATTATCCCCGCCCGCCGCGTCAACAAGCTGGAAAGGTTGATTTATGAAGAAGGTCCCTGAATCGATTCGGAAAGAGTTGGCGGCGCTTTCCGCGAGGCCGAACCGCGACATCGATTTTTCCGACCTTCCACCGACATCTAGGAAGGATTGGGCTGGCGCAGTGCGCGGCAAATTTTACCGCCTATCAAGCACCAACTGACTGAGCACATCGACGCTGATGTGAGCATCGCCGCCCGAAGAATCGCATTCAGCCGGCTCTGCTATCCCTTGCCATAGCTCTTAAGCCAGGCAAGCACATGAAGTCGCGGCGGCGCTGAGATTGACCGGCTCAAGATCCATAGAGGGTCCGGACATGGGGCGCAGGCGTTCTGCGCCCCTACCGAGAAAAGAGAGAGCCAGCAGGCTGAAGCCTATACTACTCGAGGCGGTGCCACTGAAGAAGGTAGGAAACACAGAACAGGCAGGCATTTGCATTCGTGGCGGGGGAACATTTATCCTAAGCTTCAACCCGGATGAAGATAGCCCTCGCTCAATTCAATCCCACGGTCGGTGACTTTGACGGGAATTCCGCACGTATTTTGGAATTGGCCACCCAAGCAAAGAACCGGGGAGCCGATCTTGCCGTTTTCTCCGAGCTTTGCATCTGCGGATATTTGCCGCTCGATCTGCTGGAACGTCCCGCGTTCATTCAAAGAAATCTCGACACGCTGAAGCGCGTGGCTTCGCGAATGCCGCTGCCCGCGATTGTGGGTTACGCCGGGCGGGTGAATCCGGATCATCACAAGACAGGGAAGTCGATTGCGAACAAAGCGGCGCTGATCTGCGACGGACGCGTGGTGTTCGAGCAGTCGAAGATGCTGCTGCCGACGTACGATGTGTTTGACGAGTCGCGTTACTTTCGACCGGGCGACAAGCAATATGTTTACGGCCTGGATAGAGAGCAGATCGGGATCACGATTTGCGAAGACGTGTGGAACGACAAGACGTTTTGGGCGACGCCAATGTACGCGCGCGACCCGGTGAGCGAGTTGGTGTCACAAGGCTCGAGCGTGCTGATCAATATTTCGGCTTCGCCGTTCACGATCGTGAAGCGGCACCTGCGTCTGGGGATGCTGCGGTCGACGGCGTTGCATCACAAGCGGCCGGTGGTTTATGTGAACCAGGTGGGCGGGAACGATTCGCTGATTTTTGACGGTGCGAGCGTGGCGTTCGACGCCAACGGAAAAATTGCGGCGCAGGCCAAGGCGTTTGAAGATGACATCGTGCTGTTCGACACGGTCACTGGAAAGGGCGATATTCATGAACAGCCGGTAGACGAGATCGCGTATTCGTATCAGGCGCTGGTGCTTGGCACGCGGGACTATGTGCGGAAATGCAATTTTTCGAAGGCGATTGTGGGGTTGAGCGGAGGCGTGGATTCCGCCGTGGTGGCCGCGATTGCGGTTGATGCGCTGGGCGCTTCAAATGTGCTGGGCGTGTCGATGCCGGGTCCGTATTCGTCTGAAGGAAGCAAGAGCGACGCGCAAGCGCTCGCCGGGAATTTGGGGATCGAGTTTTTGACGATTCCGATTACGTATGTGTTTGAGTCGTATCGAGAGGCGTTGGCGGCGGCGTTTGGACTGGTAGAAGCGCACAGTGGACATCTTGCGGACATGGAGTGCAGCCCTTCGGAGCTCAGGGTGAATCGAACTGCAGCGGAGCAACGGCCCGCCTCCCCTCGTGCCTCAGGACAAGCAGAAGGCGGGCCCAACAAGGGAGTGGCTTCGGATGCTACGGAGGAGAATATTCAGGCGCGGATTCGAGGGAATTATTTGATGGCATTGTCGAATAGGTTTGGATCGATGGTGCTGAGCACGGGAAACAAATCAGAGAACGCGGTGGGATATTGCACTTTGTACGGGGACATGGCGGGCGGGTTGGCGGTGATTTCGGATGTGCCGAAGCTGATGGTTTACAATCTGGCGCGTCATATCAATCGCGAAAGGGAAGTGATTCCGCGATCGACGCTGGAGAAACCTCCGTCGGCGGAGTTGCGTCCAAACCAGAAGGATACGGACTCCCTTCCCCCGTATGAGGTTTTGGATCGGATTTTAAAGTCTTATATCGAAGAAGTGAAATCGCCAGAGGAGATCGCGGTCGAAACCGGGTTTGATTTGGGGCTGGTGCGCAATATCGCGGCGCTGGTGGATCGCAACGAGTACAAGCGGAAGCAGGCGGCGCCGGGATTGAAGATTACTTCGCGGGCGTTTGGGTTTGGACGACCGTTTCCGATCGCGCAGCGGTTTGTGCCGTGAGGGAAGTGGCGTGGGACAAGCGAGGATAGGCGCGTGAGGAAAAACGACAATCGAAAGTCGAGATTTGAAAATGGGGAAGAGGAAAGCGGATCGATCGGGCGCGAAGCGTACGGTGAGATCCTTCTGGCCAGAAACGGCGTGGCCGTCAGGATGACACGTCTCCTGGTGCAAGGCGCTTGGCTGTTCGTGCTTTTTATGTTTGCGGGTACTCTCACTCGGGCCCAACAGGCGGGAGGGCCGACCGCGGCAGGGAATTCGGCGAAAGCGATTGAGGGGTTTTTGCGGAATTATTATGCGCTGGGGTCGGATTTTACGATTACCGTGGGTACGCCGAAGCCGGTCGGGAACTCTGGGCTATCGGAAGTTTCCATCGACGTGAAGAGCGCCGACGGATCTGACACGGTGAAAATGTTTCTGACCGCCGATGGGCGGTACCTGATTCGCGGGGACCTGAACGATTTGACGGTCGATCCTCTAGCCGAGAACATTGCGAAATTCGATCTGAAAGGCGCGCCGGTGTTGGGCGATCCGAAGGCTCCCATCACGATCGTGGAATATGGCGATTTCGAGTGTCCGGTGTGCAGGAATTTTCACGACGCGTTGCGGGGGCTGCTGCCGAAATATCCGCAGGCGAAACTCATTTTCAAGGATTTTCCGATCGATCAGATTCATCCATGGGCGAGGACGGCGGCGCTGGCGGGACGGTGCGCGTACCAGCAGGACCCTAAGGCATTCTGGAAGATGTATGACCTGATTTACGACAATCAGGATTTGGTGTCGGCGTCGAACGCGTACGAGAAGATGATGGATCTTGCGGGGCGCGCCGGATTGAACACCGGGACTTTCAAATCGTGTTTGAGCGGCCCGCAGGCGGCGGCAGAGGTGGACGCGAGCCTAGAAAATGGAAAGTTGGTGAATGTGCGGAGCACGCCGACGGTGTTTGTGAATGGCCGGCCGCTGTCGGGGGCTGATCCGCATGCGCTGCAGCAGTATTTGGATTTTGAAGTGGCGAAGCTGCAGGCGGGCAAACCGTAGCAGCACTCCTAAGCCTGCTCACGAGCAATCCGTATAAGAGAAAACCCGCACTCGTTGTAATAGTCGCAACGGATGCGGCACCCAAGTTTGTTTCCGCGGTTAACGTATCGGCCACCCGCCGCCTAAGTGAGGAACCTTGACTTTCCCTCGCCTGTTTCTTCTGACTGCTTGTTTCGCCCCGACGACACCGGCGTGGAGTAGCCACACTTTGACCGCTGAGGAGCAACTAACTCTGAAAAGCTGGCTACATTCCGAACCGACCCTCTGACCCATCTCGGTTAAGGGGTTTTGAGACTGGTGCGCTTGGCCAGCAGGGCTACACGCTGCTCGTGATTCATAGGCTCCCAGGGGACGAGCTTTTCGGCGAGGACATCCATCCTGCCGAGAAGGGTTAGCTCGAGGAAAAGGCCGAAGAAATCCAGGTCGCGGAAGACTAACGAGCCGGATTCTCTCATTTTGTCGCGAAGGCGGTCGAAATGGACTGGCATTTCGGTCCAGTGCAGGCTGGAACGGTGATGATGGCACAGGTGGTAGCCTTCGTTCATGAAGTTCACTTCGTCCATGACGGTCACGCTGTTCGCGAAATAATCCTCGGGATGGTCCGGGTCGCAGAACGCGTGCTGGACCCAGGCGGTGATGGCGTTGATGAAATTCATGCAGAGAATGGGAACGAGGACGAAGAAAATTCCGATGCGCCAGTTGTAAAGGAAGACGGCTGCGAAGTAAGCATAGTAAAGCGCCATGCCGCGGAGCATGCGGCGGCGGTTTTTTGCGTCGCCTTTTGCCCGAAAGTAGGCGTAGGGAGCGAGGCCCAACACGGTCCAGATGTTGTCCGCCATATACCACAGGAAATCGAGGCGGCTGGTGCGATCATAGCCCATGGTTTTCCGCGTGTCGTCGAAGCCGGCGTTCTCTCGATGGTGGAGACAGACGTGAGCGGTGCGGCCGAGTTCCGGAATGTTTCCATAGAAAAACCCAAGGAAGAATTCGAGGTAACGGCCGAAGAGCGTATCGTATGTGCCGGAAAAGTAGCCGTGGCGGCGGTGCGCCTCGAGATGGCTAGCGCTGAACATGCGGATAAAGCGCTGGAACTTGAGGCCGTAAAGAGAAAGATAGAAAGGGACGACGAGAAGCAGACGCGGTTTCCCGAGGACGAGTTGGATCGCGAAAATGGGCACCACGGTGAGGGTGAGTGAGACCATCAGGCGCAACGCGGGGGTGTCGCGAGGGTCGCGGAGGATTTTTTGGCCGAGGCGAGCGAGGAGGCTGTCGTAGGAGCGGGAGAGAAACTCGTAAGTGGCACGTACTGGGGGAATCTTGCCGAGCCACAAGGCTACACCATAGGTTCCGAAGGAAAGCACGGCTACGGGCAATGCGGCAATCGCGCTTGCCAAACCCATGAGGACGGCAAAGAACTGAAGTAAGAACACGAGCTTAGGTTTGGCTCCAAGACTCATGGTCATGGAGGAGGTGCCAATTTCGGGGTGAACAATCTCCATTGCAGCACCGCGCGTCAGAATTGGTTAATCGATCCGCGTGGTCATCTTAGGCCGCGGGAGGAAAGGGAGTCAACGAGTAAACGAAGAGGCTTTGCTTGATACGTGGCAGGAAGCAGGAAGAGAGATAAACGAGCGGGGCCGTTTGGCGGATACTTCGTATGAGCGTTCTCCGTTAGTGAGCATTCGGCGCTTTGGGTGGGGAGGGCTCGATGAGCAACATGCTGGTTTCGTCCATGGACCTGATCGGGGCACAGCTCTGCCGTTGTTCGAGAAGGCCATGAGGCGGAAACTGCGGGGTTCATCGCTTTCGGTTAATCGAGACGAATATTAGAGGCGACCGCGAGGCAGACCTCGGCGTAAGCGGGCTAAAGCGAATCGTGTATTTAGCTTCTCCTGCCATTCCAGTACGCTGGTCTCATGCGCGTCCTTATTGCGGATGACCAAGATTTTATTCGTCGAGGCGTGCGCGCAGTCCTTTCCGACGAGAAAGACATCGAAGTGTGTGCTGAAGCTATTGACGGCAGGGATGCGCTCGTCAAAGCATTGGAGCTTAGACCCGATGTCGTAATCATGGACATCATCATGCCGAGGATGGACGGGATTCAGGCGACACGGCTACTTCGTAAGGCGCTGCCGGAGACGAAAATTTTGAGTCTCAGCCAGTACGACGTTCCTGAAATGGTGAACGAAGTAGAACAAGCAGGTGCCGCTGCTTTCGTCTCAAAGTTATTGGTTTGGGATGAGCTGGTCCCATCCCTCAGAAGAGTGCAACTCGGCGAAACATTCTTTCCCTAAGAAAAGACGGGTTCGCACGGAACGCTTCGTGAGGTTGGAACGTGGCGAGGTGGCATTCCGGTCGTTTGCCTGCGTTGCAGCGCTGCGGAATCTCCATGGCCGATGACGGATACCGCCTCAATTGCTGGTCGCAGCGTCTCTCACTATAGCGTCTCAGAAAAACTTGGCGGCGGGACGGGCGTCGTCTACAAAGCCTGCACCTATGGCGTCTTGGGAAGAAAACCAGAGGCACTGGCGACGTTGAAGAAAGCGCTTGATGCAGGCTACGGCAACCCCAACTGGGCGGTTAGAGACTCGGACTTCGAATGCCTGCATGTCAATCCGGAATTCCGGAAGCTCGTCGGCCTAAGCGACGCACCTGCATCGTAGAAATTGCCCCCGCACGCTTCCAAGCACAATTTAGTCTCCCGTGAGTCATTTACGTTGACATTCCGTTTTAGCGACGGTTTGCGACTAATCTGGTAATCAAGCGGAAGGGAATTCGTAAACACAACGGCGTCGCCCAGGACCTATAGTTGCATCCGCTCGTTATTCTGGGTAGTCGAATGGCAAACGAATGGCAAACTCGTTGTGTCCGATGCAGAAGAAGCATACGATGTGCGAGTCTGAGGGCCAATCGGAGATTCTTGCCGTAGTTGGGGTGTGCCGGTGAGGGAACGCGCAGTCCTCGTTTACGCCTTAAGTTTGGCCGCGGTTTTGCTGCTTGCAAATCCTCCCGCGCTGGGACAGGGCACTACAGTGCTGATCAACGCCGGTGGGCCGGCGGTGAGTCCGTTCGTCGCCGATAAAGACTTTTCGGGCGGCAGCACGATCAGTCACGCCAACACCATCAACACCAGCAAGGTGACCAATCCGGCCCCGGCGGCGGTATATCAAACGGGCCGCGACGGCAATTTCATCTACACGATTGGCGGGTTTGCCGCCGGATCGAGCAATATGGTGCGGCTGCACTTTGCTGAAACCTACTGGACCGCCGCTGGGAAGCGCGAGTTCAACGTGAGCATCAATGGGACGCAGGTGTTGACGCACTTCGACATTTACGCGACCGCGGGCGGCCAAAACGTCGCGAACATTCAGCAGTTCATGGAGCCGGCGAATTCGAGCGGGCAGTATGTGATTCAATTTACGTCGGTGATCGACAAGGCTCTGGTGAGCGGGATCGAGGTATTATCTTCCACCTCTTGCACCGCACCAACCACTCCGAGCGGTCTCGCGGCGATGGCAGCTTCCAGCAGCCAGATCAATCTGAGCTGGACGGCCAGTTCGTCGCCGTGCGCGGGCATCACCTACACCGTCTACCGCAGCACAACCTCCGGGTTCGCGCCCTCGAGCAGCAACCAGATCGCGAGTGGCGTGACTGCGACGACGTATTCGGACACGGGGCTTACGGCTGCGACGGCCTACTATTATTTGGTAGAAGCGGTTGGCTCGGGCGGCGCGTCCGGAGCGTCGAGCCAGGCTACCGCGACGACACAAGCCGGCAACTTTGGCTCACAACTTATCGCGATCAATGCCGGCGGTCCGACGGTGAGTCCGTTTGTGGCCGACGAGGACTACACGGGCGGCGCCGTCACCAGTCATGCCAATGCCATCGACACCAGCAAGGTGACCAATGCGGCCCCAGCAGCGGTATACCAGACGGGCCGCGACGGCAACTTTACCTACACCATTGGCGGCTTCACGTCGGGAACGAATTATATGGTGCGGCTGCACTTCTGCGAGACGTACTGGACGGCGGCCGGAAAGCGCGAGTTCAACGTCAGCATCAATGGAACGCAGGTGTTGACGCACTTCGACATCTACGCGGCGGCGGGAGGCCAAAACATCGCGAATATCCAGCAGTTCATGGTGCCGGCGAATTCGAGCGGAGAGTTTGTGATCCAATTCACCACCATTGTAAACAACGCGTTGGTGAACGGAATTGAAATCACGACTTCCACAGTGTCGGCGTCGGCGCCAAACATCGCCAGCCTATCTCCGACATCAGGCGCTGAGGGCACCTTGGTAACGATAGCAGGAGCGAACTTCGGGAGCACTCAAGGCACGGTCACGTTCAATGGGGCTGCGGCGCCGGTAACGAGCTGGAGTTCGTCTACCATTATGGTGGCGGTGCCGTCCGGAGCTGTTTCGGGGAACGTGGTTGTAACGGCTGGAGCGGTAGCGAGCAACGGCGTGAGCTTCACCGTGCTGCCCCTTCAGTTGCCGTCTCGAGCGCAGGTCTTTGCGGCGATCGAGAAGGTGAACAACTATTGGATTGCCAACAACGCAGCAGGGAACAGCGACTGGAATCAAGCGACTTACTTCAGCGGCGATCTGGCGGCGTACGATGCAACCGGACAAGCGAATTACTTAAGCTTTGCACAGTCCTGGGCAAGCCAAAACAACTACAGCCTGATTGGCGGAAACACGACCACCTGGCCCGACTACCAAGCAGCTGGGCAGGTTTACATTCGCCTATACCAGCTGAGCAACACTTCATCGGATTTGTCCGGCATTACAGAAAGTATTAGTGGAATGGTCAGCAGCACCGTGGACAACGAGTGGACGTGGATTGACGCGATCAACATGTCCATGCCCGACTTTGCGGAACTCGGTTCCATCGACAACAACACAGACTACTACACCAAGATGTACGCGCTCTATAGTTACGCAAAGTACTCCGTGGGGCTCTATGACTCGAAAACCGGACTCTGGTGGGAGAATGGCACGTACGTAAACAGCTCCAATCACTGGTCGCGCGGCAACGGTTGGGTTTTCGCGGCCCATGCGAAAGTACTCTCTGTGCTTCCGCAGTCGGATCCGCACTATGCTGAATACCTGGGCGCCTTCGTCACCATGGCGCAAGCGCTGGCCGCGTGCCAGCAGCCAGGTGGCTATTGGAACCCGGACCTTACCGGCACCGACAACGCCGGGCCGGAAAGCAGCGGCACTTCCTTCTTTCTCTATGGATTTGCGTGGGGCCTGAACAACGGCATTCTGGATCAGAACACCTATTTGCCGGTGGTCGAGAAGGCCTGGAACTTTTTCGCGAACACGGCGATTCAACCTTCAGGCCTGCTGGGTTACGTGCAACCATCCATCTTGGGCGCGGCGCCACCTTCAGCTACCTCCACGTATGACTATGGGGTGGGTGCGTTTCTTCTAGCGGCACCCCAGGTGGCGCTGCTGACGCAGTAACGCGGGCGTCCGGCATCTTGCAGAATTCCTCGGGCGGTCAGCTCAAACGGCTGCAAACTTAGTTTCGTCGAGTTCAATTTCAATTTTGTTCGTGGCCTGCGAAAAATGCCGCAATGTCCCGGGCGAGAGCCATTGGTTCTTCGGTGGGCGCAAAATGCCCACCGCGCTCCATCGGTGTCCACCGCTGGATGTTATACAGGCGTTCAGCCCACTCGCGCGGCGCAACGCCTTCAAACGCGTATTGAGATGTGAAGTTGGCAATGGCAGTGGGTGAGCGCACAAAGTCTTCCGGCCCAAGCGTAATCCCGTGCCAGCGGTTATCGAAATAGTCGCGGATGGAGCTCGTAATTGTTCCAGTGACCCAGTACAGAGTGACGAGCGTCAGTAAAAAATCACGTGGAATGCGCGCGTCGAGGTCCCCGTGGCAATCACTCCAAGATCTCCACTTCTCAGCGATCCATGCGGCGAGTCCGGCAGGAGAGTCGTTGAGAGAATATCCGAGAGTCTGCGGTCTTGTCGACTGGACCGCCTTGTAGCCACCTTCGGATTGCCACCACCGGTCGGAAATCTCGATATACGCTAATTCCGCGGGCGACAACGCACGTGCTCCTGGGCCAATGTAGGGTGCAAGCTCCAGGTTGGTAAGGTGAATTCCGATTACTGAGTCTGGCCTGTCGAGTGCCATCAGCGTGGCAACGCCTGCGCCAAAGTCACCGCCGCCAGATCCATAGCGCTCGTATCCGAGCGCGGTCATGAACCGGTGCCAAAGCGCCGAAACATATCGATAATTCACGCCAGCACGCTGCGGACGCTCTGAGAAACCGTAGCCCGGTAGCGATGGGATGACAAGGTCGAAGCCGGGGCCGTCGATGCCGTGTCGCAGCGGATCCGTGAGCAGTGGCACGAGCGGGAGGTACTCGACGAATGCGCTCGGCCAACCGTGTGTTAGTATCAGCGGAATCCCGCGACCGCTGCGCGCTCGTTCATGGACGAAATGGATGCGACTGCCATCTATCTCGATGCGAAACTGAGCGAGTTTCCTCAGTCTTCTCTCCTGATCGCGCCAGTCGAATTTGTCGACCCAATAATCCAGCAGATTCCGTAGCCATTCGAGATCAGTCCCCTGCGACCACGGAGCACCAGGTGCACTGCCAGGCCAACGTGTATTCCGAATGCGTGCCTTAAGATCCGCGAGAACCGGTTCAGGGACCGCTACACGAAAGGGCTCTATGGACAAATTCGGACTCCCCGCAGCACATAGATTTCGACTCACTCATTTGAGACCATGCTAGCCTAAGTGAGCATGTTCGAAACGGGGAAATCTTAATCCAGTCGGCCGATTGCCTCGAAAAGGTATGTCCGAGACTTTGCAGGCAATATGATTTTTGATCAAAGGATAGACCTGTCCGACCTCATCCGAAGATTAGATTGTCGAGACGGCAGAATCCGTGGAACAATTTTGTGGCGCACGGCGAGGATAAACACTGGGTTCGCCCTGTTCCTTCCTAGGCCCAAGGGCAACAACACCAGCGCCAACACTGCTGCTCCCTTTAGCGCTGGCTCCTGTGCCAGCACCGTTGTTCGAACCTACTCCGCATCGACCGCTTCCTCTCCTATCTCTTGACAGCGCCCCCCGGGTTATCAATGATTCGTCGTGAATCAAACTGAACTTTTTCCCGCGGAACGGTGAATTCCAAATGCTGCCAGCAACAACAACGCACCGGCGGAGGCGAGCTTGACCCGCATTCCACGACGCAAGTTCCTTCAGCAGATGAGCCAAATCTCCGGCCTCGCAGCCTTTCCTCCCACGTCCCCTCTCGCTGGCGCCCGGTCCCTTCAGTGGACCAGCGGCGAAATAAGCAACTCGGTTTTTCGTCTGTCTATCGGGCCTGCAGAAAGTCTCAATCACACGCGCTTGTCACACGTCCCCACGGGCTTGCTTCTAGCGGATGCCGGTTACAGCTATTCGCTTGGCCCTCCGCAGTTCCGCGAAAGCTCATCTTCTTCCGCCCGTGAGGGCTTCTCGCTCATTTCGCTTCGAGGCGATTTGCCGGGCGGCTTGGAAATTCTCCAAGAGTTTCGCATCTCCCACCGACAGCCTTGGCTTGAAGAACAGATCACACTCTCGAATCGCGGCTCATCTCCCTTGGACCTCAGTTCCTGGCGCTGCGGATTTGTGCTGCCCCTGGCGCCACCATCGCGAGGCCAAATTGTCGGCTCGTGGGCACAATTCAAACTCACCGCGATCCCGTTTCGTCGCGAACCCAACGGTTCTCGCACCCAATACGCCGACTTTTCCCTTGCGCAAATTCTGACCGAACAATTCTCCTCCGAACTCTGGACCGCCGACGCCACTGCCACTCCCGCGTACGCTTCCGAAGCCTGGGCTTGGACCGACGGCCAGCATGGTTTCTTGCTTTCCAAATACGGTCTGCAGGGTATGGAGTGGTCTCTTCTCGATCGCGTCCCTGTCGATGCGCATCAGTGCGGCTTTCGCTGGGGCGGTTGCGGCATTTATCGCGGCGATCCCGAGCACGGGGCCTGGCTTCTCCCTGACGAATCCCACCGATTCGGTGTCACGCGGCTCACTGCCTATGCGGGCGGCATCCTCGAAGGTTTCTACACCTTCCGTCAGGAGATGGAAGAACGCGGTCATGGTTGCCCAAGCGCTTTTGACCCGCCTGTGCATTGGAACGAAATTTACGACAACAAACTGTGGTGGCTTCCGAATGATCAGCAGAACGACCCCGATATGCGCAAGAAATACTTCACCCTCGCTGACTTGAAACTCGAAGCTGCCAAAGCCAAGTCCATCGGCTGCGAAGCTCTTTACCTTGACCCCGGCTGGGACACCTCCTTCGCCTCCAAAATCTGGGACCAGTCTCGCCTCGGCACTTACAAATCCTTCACGCAAATGCTGCACGATGATTACGGTTTGAGATCCTCGTTACACTCCCCACTCTCCGGTTGGGGCGATCCCACTTCCTATCCGCAGGAATCGTATCGCCTCGACCGCTTCGGTCAGCGCGGCACCTGGGATCGCGCAAACGGCTTCGATTCGTCTCCCCTCTGCGGTGCTTCTCGGCAGTACGTCGACGAAACCGCCCGCCGCCTTTTGGCCCTTGCCCGCGATGGCGCCTCCTACTTTATGTTCGACGGCACCAAGTATCACTCCGAGTGCTGGGATCCCAACCATGGCCACGCGGTTCCGGCCCGCCGCGAAGAACATGTTCAAGCGACTCTTCGTCTCGCGCGCATCATTCACGCCGAATTCCCCAAACTCCTCATCGAGATGCACGATCCCGTGATGGGCGGAGACACATGTCGCGCCGCCCCTATTTACTACGGCCACGCCCGCGCTCCCCAAAGCGAGCAGTTCGCTCAAGCTCTCGGCTTTGATTCTGTCTGGGCCTTCGAACTCATGTGGATGCCTAAGGACGATCTCCTCAAGGGCAAATCCATCGCCCTTTACTATTACAACCTCGCCTACAGCATCCCCCTGTATATCCACATCGATCTTCGTTCCGACAACCAGCACGCCTTGGTCTTCTGGTGGAACGCTTCGACCTGCCGCCATCTCGGAATTGGTGGCACCCCGGACGACCCGGCGGTCCGCAAAGCCCATCAAGACGCCATGGCCACCTACCTCCGCCTGGCGCCCTTCTTCAAAGCGGGATCCTTCTACGGCCTCGACGAAATGACTCACCTCCACGTCCATCCGACCAAGCCCGCCGCGATCGTGAACTGTTTCAATCTAGAAAATCGACAAGTCGACCGCGTACTGGAGTTCATCCCACGAAAATTCGGCCTGGATCCAACGCGTTCCTACCGCTTCAACGGCCTTGCCGCACCCACGTCTCCCGGCGGCTACACCGTAGCCGTGTCCCTGCCACCGCAATCCCACCGCCTAATCGAAATCATCCCCGTCGAGAAATCGTAAATGTCTCGTATCGACATCTCCCTCCACAGATTAGTCTCGAAGAATGCACTGCCGAACAACCGTCGTACAATGCACCAGATTGTCCGGTTGACAAGGCACTGGAGAAATTGTCTGTGACGACAAACGAGGCTTGGAAACTGGCCGAGCATTGGATTGCGGCCTGGAATGGTCATGATCTGGACCTGATCATGACTCACTATGAAGACACCGTCGAGTTGACCTCACCGGTTGCCGCACAACTGCTCGCGACGCCTGCTGGAAAGGTGATCGGAAAGGCGAACTTAAAAGCTTACTTTCGACGAGGGTTGGAAGCCTATCCGGAACTGCAGTTTCGCCTTAATGACGTACTGTTGGGTGTAAGCAGTGTTGTGCTCCTCTACACAAATCAAAAGGGGACACACACGGCAGAATTCATGGAACTCTCGCCGGTTGGAAAAGTTGCCCGGGTTGTCGCGAACTACAGTGCTCAGAAGGCATGATTTCGCCGCAACCCCAACTCCCGAAAATCGGCACTCAGACATGGGCTGCACGGAGACTTGCAGGTCACGTTTGAAGAAGGAACCTCGGCTGCCTGGTTGTATGACTTGCTGAAACCGCACGTGATGAAATTGCTGGTGTGCGATCCCAGAAAGAATGCCTCCATGAGGGAAGGCAACCAGAAAGACAAGATCGACGCGCGCCGGTTGGCCGAGTTGCGGCGCCTCAATCATCTAAACCCCGTCTATCACGGAGAGCATGGCCTGCGAAGCTTGAAGGAACTGGTGCGCAGTTATCTCGGCATCACCAAAGATCTCGGACGGGTCATCATGCCGCGGGTGAAGGCCATCTATCGCAGTCGGGTTCCTTGTACCGGCAAGCAGGTCGATGCACCGCGACATCGGGCCGAATGGCTGGTGAAGATCACGGAACCGAGAATGCGCCGGCGGGTGGAGTATTACGACCAACAACTCGATGCGCTGCGGACGGTGCGTCATGGTGTACAGCGGGATCTGTTGGCGGAGGGCAAGCGCGGCGAGCAACTTCACATTCCGCTTGACGCTATTCGCCTCCTTCCCTGTAAACTGTCCGCAACTTCTCGCGGGGAGAGTAAGAACATGTCCCTGAAAACAACTGCTGCCATGACTATCGGATCTTTCCTGATGCTTTTCACCTGCGCCTCTGCATTCGCGGCCGGGGACGACGCCTGTTCACTTCTGACTCAAAGTCAGGTGAGCAGTGTTCTCGGTGTTTCCGCTGGCGTTGGGCAGCATCCCAGTGATGAGATGCACCTTCCACCAGGCGATCCAGCGGTCGACCGGCGAACTTGCACTTGGTATGAGGGTGGCAAGATCAGTTCCGTTGGCAAACCGGTCAGCCTGATCATCTTAGGCACGATGGGTAGCCTTACCCCAGTGCAGCGGTTCAACAACGCGAAGGCGCCGATTCAAGGAATCACAAAGACGCCAATCACCGGTGTCGGCGACGACGCGTTCTTTATGGTGTCGCAAATACGCGTGACGCTTCATGTTAAGAAAGGGAATTCGGTTTTCGAAATAATGGTGGGCGGCTTCCCCGCGGAGCAGATCGAGCAGGTCAAGACAATGGAGAAGACACTGGCGCAGGAGGTTGGCGCAAAGTTGTGACATTGTTGAGACCGTGAATTGGAAAATGAGCGACACTTTCTTGGACACCGTCGAGCGGTTGGAACCAGCAGTTCATGCTGAGGAACTTGAGGACTGCGAGAAGATAGTGGTCGAACAGATTGAGCATTTGGCAAGGCCGTTTGACGTGGCGCTAGAAGTGAACATCTCGAATGACCCCTTTGCGCCACGACGATGTCAAGAAAAGTGAATTTCAGATTCACATTCACCCTGGTGCTGACGAATTGGATAAGACATTCAGAAGGTACAGGATTTGGCGGAATGGGGTCTCTTAGGTAGATTGTTCCTGGAGGATTTCCATGACCATTTTGGCAGCAATTAAACGCGAAGAAAAAAAGGTTAAAAAGCAATTGGCTAAGTTACAGCATGATTTGAGTGGCTTGCAATCGGCAGCGAAGGCTCTGGGTAAGTCGGCAAGCCGGGACCTCACCACTGTCAAGAAGCGCGTACTTTCAGCCGCCGGGCGAGCAAGGATTTCAAAAGCTGCCAAGAAACGCTGGGCAAAGGTCAAAGCTCAAGCAAAGAAGGCTGTCGCCTAAGAGCGACTCAGTGAGGAACCCTCGCAATTCCTGCTGAACGGCTAATCGGCAATCAAGTGGCTGACAGTACCCACGGTGAAGGGAAGAGGGCGTTCAGACTTCTTCCCGCCTGATGCACTTTGGGGGTTTGGGTCACTTTCATGCCAACGGATTCGGGACAGCACCCGCAAAACCGGGCTGTCTCGCGCAATTAGAAGTTCTTTGCAAGGTAGTTGCGAAAGCGACCTATTCTGAAGGTAGCGTCGTTGGTTTCAATTTCCAGAAGCAGCTGCGTGGCGGCCAATTGGTTGTGGAAGTCGAATGCCGCCGTAGTGTCCGGCGCTGTGACCAACTGAAGGTTCTTGTCGATCTGTTTGCTTTGCTCCTCAAAAGCCGCCAGCTTGACCTCCTGCGCGGCGACACAATTGAGTAACTGCTGCCGAAGCACTTCCATTTGACGCACCACGTCGCTTTCCTGCAGTTTCTTCCATTGGTCGTGGGCATCAACGGCGCGATCCAAGTGCCTGTCGATGGAACGACTGGCGAGATTGTAATTGATCGAGACTGCGCCATAAGGCTGCGGACCGTAGGTTGCTGGATTGACCTGCTGGTGGACTCCCACGGTGAGAAGGATATCCCAATCATTCTGGCGGCTGAGTTTATCGACCGCCTTCTGCTCGTCGGTCTCGGTGCCTTGCTTCTGCGCAACTAGTTCTTTCAGTGGTTCATCGCTTAGAGGTGGAACGTAGACTGCGCTGATCTTGGCGCTCGTGTCCGCGCGGTCCGCTTCGAGCTTGATCTTTGTCGTCTGCAGCGTGAAGAGCATAAGACGGGTGGCGTTCTGGGCGTCGAGCATCTTGGATGTTTGGTCGATCATGGCGTCCAGGGACTTCGAAGCACGTTCGATCAGGGTAAGCCGGTTGAGCAGGGCCTCCTTCTCCAGGCTGGCGAGTGCGTATTGGATGTCTCGTTGAGCCCATGTATTGGCCTTGTAGAGTTCGCAATCCTTCCGAGCGACGTCCATGGTCAAACCAGCCTTCTTAACCTCGGAAAGGCCGAGGGTTGCGGCGCCCACGACTTGCACGGGGAGTCCGGTCTCGGGTTGCGTAAAGCCCGCAGTGGCCGTGGGAGTGCGGAGCAGGTTTCGTTGCGCTTGGGCTTGCTCCGTGACGTACACGCAGTAGGCTTGATCTTCCTGGGCCTTCGCGAACCAGGGAGCAGCAACGAAAAAGGTGGCTGCCAGTGCAGATTTCCAGAGATTTTTGATCATGCACTCTCCTCAGAGCAACAATGGTTTGCGGCCGAGGAATACGGTCTTCGATTTCGCGGAATCGGGATGGTTCAGATTCATCTGCATCAGGAAGCCTCGAATGTTAGTCTTGAAAATTGGATGAATCGCGGTTTCTTCGCCGGGAAATATCTGGCTTACCGTACCGACTCTTCGGCACACAATCATGTTGAGGTAGCAGTCGTAAATCGGCGCGCCGGCTACCGCATTGGCTTGATTGTCGTAAGGAACGAAAGCGAAATAGAGAACCTGGCCGCCAGCGGCGTTCAGATAGTACGGGCTTTGTTTCGCCGCGACGATGGCTTGCCGCAATCGATCGATTTGGCGAGAATCCTCCTGAAACTGTTTGTCGGCCAGGTTGATGGCGAGCGTGAGCTGCGCGGCCTCTGAGCGCAACTCGGCTTGCTTTTCGAGAACATCAAGCTGGTCCGTGCCGGTCGTAGTCTTCTGCAGAATGTTGTCCGTGAGCAGCACCTCGGCAATCTTGCTGTCGGTGTAGGCGCTCTGAGATTGGTTCAGTGCGGACAACTGCGTGGCCGCATCGCCTTTGGTGATCAGGCCCGCGGCTAGATCTTTACTGATATCGGACTCAACTTCCTTGAGTTGCGCGAGAACCGTTTGCGTCTTCACATTGTCAGCCTGTTTTTCCGCGTCGAGAGCAGCTAGTTGCGGCCCGACCGAACGGCTATGGGCTAATTCGCGAGCAATCGCTTCCTTCAATTGAGGCTCGAGCGCTAACAGAGCGGCCCGGTGCTTTTTCATCTCAGCAAGGCCGCTTTCTTGCTTCTGGGAATCGACCTTCAGGTCTTCGATTGTCTGTTGGCTGGTCACCAGCTTTTCACGGAAGTCGAGGCTTTTCTCGTCTACGGCGGAGAGAATCAGTGGTGCGGCCCAGGAGTTGCTGAGCGCGTAGAAACCCATCACGAACGCGTAGGTGAGAATGCCGACCAGCACGGCGTAGAGCACCGTTATGGCAAACACGCGATACAACGAAATCAGTAACTTGTAGTGGAGAGATTGCCCGCGCGCCGCTTTTTTCGGCGGGGCCGGCAAAGGCTCAGTGATTTGTGTTCCCAAAACGTACTTCTCCTTGTTCTTTCGTTCGTGTTCCCCAGTCCGCCGAATCCATGGTGCACAGAGCGAGGGGCGTGAGGAACAAGCTGCTGACCAGCGACCAGGCGACATACGCTCCAAATACCAGCGGATGGGCAATTGCCTCTCTTGCGCTGTATTTTTTGATCACCCACGTCAGCACCGAACCGATTCCCAGAGCTGTGACGAGCGGTAAGGGGCCCGCCCACACAAGGGGATCCGTCGACAGCGCGGTGACGACGACCAGGAACCCAACGATCGCTCCAAGAGGGGTGAGCACCAGCGTGAAAACCGAGTTTGGGTGCAGTTTCCACACGTGTTTCGGCAGTGTTCGAAGGGTGTAAAAAAAATCCCGCACAATGCTGCGCCTCCAGCGAAGCTGCTGTTTAAACAGAACGGAGAGCGTGTTGGGAACCGTGGTCCAGCAAAGCGCATCGTTGTTAATGTAGGTGCCATACCCGCGCAACAAGGTCTGATGCGTCAGGAAGCGGTCTTCGCCTTGATTTACGGGTATTCCGAACCAGTTGCGCGCACGGATCGCAGGCTCGATTTCCAATAGCAGCTCGCGGCGGATGGCAAACAAGCACCCACTGATGCAGCAGACACTGCGCGTCCAGTTCTCTGGAATTTTGTAGAGCTGAAAAGCAGCGTAGTAGATCACGGCTTGAATGGAGGTGATTACGCCATCGTTAGGGTTCCGCACGCCGACCCTGCCGCCGACGGACCCAATGCGCGGCTCCGAAAAGCAGGCGGTTAACTCCCGGACTGCATCTTCATGGAAGATGCAGTCGGAGTCGATCGAGATAATGATGTCAGCCGTTGAGTGCTGCAGGGCGTTGCAAACGGTACGCGCCTTGCCGCTGTTTTCGGAGTTGCGGCCTGTGCGGATGCGAATGTTGGTGAAATCACGCTGAGCTTTCAGCATCCAGTCGTAGCTGTCGTCGACCGAACAGTCGTCCTGGGCGATGACTTCAAACTTGTCGTTCGGATAGCTGCTCTTACTAATGCTTTCGATGGTTTCGTAAACAGTTTTGCCTTCGTTGAAACAGGGCATGAGAACGCTAACGGTGGGCTCGTAGCTGTAGTCCTTTTGGATCTTCGCGCCGTGGCCCGCGATCTTGAGGATGATCCCCATCACGTACTTGACCACAGAAATCAGCAGGCAAAGGATCATGACCAGCCAGAGCAATATCGGAGCCATGATCGCCGTGCCTCCCATGACGCGAATGCCGCGTAGGTGGTTATGCGTTCGAAAGAATGTACCGATTTTATGCTGAGTCGGAGAATGGGAAGGCCTGCGCCTTGGTGGCCTGTTACCATTCCGGTACCTCTTAAGGCAGCCAGACTTTGTCAGGCCTTGCCCGACCATAGCCGACGAACAGAGCTAGCACTAGGACTACATCAAGCACAATTCCGAGGGGGTGATAATAAAGTGGGTTCCGGTGGGATTGTGTGACCAATCAGGAGTATAGCAACTGCGAACTGATGTTCACGATTGTAGGCGGTTCAACGGTCATGCGGGAAATGGGAAAGATTCTACCCAGCAGGAAACGGGAGGGTTTGTTCTTCAGCCGCGGCTCTATTGCTACGCTGCCTGTTACAGCGTGCGATACATCACCAATGCGTCCACGTATCCCAGCCTTGGGTGCAAAAAGGCATCCGGCAACCGCCCCACAACCTGAAAGCCGCAGCTTTGCCACAGCCGCACCGCATTTGCGTTTGTCGCGACTACAAAATTGAACTGCATCGCGCGAAACGCGCGTGCTTTCGCGCGTTCCATCGAATGGTGGCACATGATCCGCGCGAGTCCTCGTCCCTGAGCCGCTGCGGCCGTCACATAGCCGCAATTCGCCACGTGGGCCCCGCCGCCCTTCTGATTCGCCTTCAGAAAATATGTTCCGACAATTTCTCCATCCTCTTCAGCGACAAACACCTCATGGTCGGCTCCCATCCAATAAGCCAGCGCTTCGTCTTTGTTCATTTCCCGTGGTAGCGTGTAGGTTTCTCCTGCCCGCAACATCGGTTCTAAGATCCGCCAAATCGCGTCCGCATCCTCAAGCTTTACCGCTCTGACGGTTCTCATAAGGCTAATGTAGCACCCACGGTCCAGACTTTGGGATAGCAGGGGCATCGTTCACGGCAACCTTGACAGATCTGAGAAGGCTCTGGGTCCGGCCCGTGAACATCGTGGCTTCCATCGCTGCGCTCCATAATTGCGTGGCCGATAGTGCATGCTCACCTTGACATTCTACTGGAAACAAATTAGCATCACCTAGAATGTCTACTAAAGAACAGAAAGAGCGCATCGAACTGCTGCAAGGGACTCTAGATTTACTAATCCTGCGCACGCTGCAACTTGGGCCTGCGCATGGCCATGCAATCGCCAAGGCGATCGAACTGAAGTCCGATGACGTGTTGCAGGTCGAACAAGGGTCGCTATACCCGGCGCTGCATCGGCTTATCAAGCGCAGATGGGTTTCCGTCGAAGACGGCACCTCTGAGAACAATCGCCGGGCAAAATTTTACCGGCTCACGGCAAATGGCCGTAAGCAGCTCGCGGTGGAGACAAGCAAGTGGGACAAACTGGCGGGTGCGATCGCGCGCATTCTCCGGCCGACCGAGGAGGGCTAATCATGTGGCGCCGTAGGCGCATGTTGGCTGATCTCGACCAAGAGATCCGCGAACATATCGAGATGGCAACCAACGACAACCTTGATCGTGGCATGTCGTCGGGGGAGGCGCATTATGCGGCTTTGCGCAAGTTTGGCAATGTGACTCGAATGAAGGAAGAAGCGCGAGAAGTGTGGAGCGTCGTCTGGCTCGAACAGTCGTTGCAGGATTTGCGCTTCGGCTGGCGTATGCTGCGCAAATCGCTGGGCTTCACGACAGTTGTCGTGCTTTCCCTCGCCCTGGGTATTGGCGCCAACACGGCCATCTTCACGCTCATGGATGCGATTTTGTTCAAGATGTTGCCGGTAAAGAATCCGCGGGAGCTCGCACTGCTTCAATGGTCGGTCCCTCTAGAGCGCGGCCTGCACGGCCTCTGGTATGACGGGAGTTCTTGGCCTGAAAATAGCAAAGAGGTCGGCTTCTCCTTTTCTTATCCCGCCTTTCAGCAACTTCGGGCCCGTAATCAGGTCTTATCGGACCTTTTTGCCTTCGCCGACCTGGGCGGCGACGTGAACGTTGTAGCGGACGGCGAGCCCGGCCTGGCGCGCGCTCAGATGGCCAGCGGCAGCATTTTCACGACCCTCGGCGTTCGGCTTGTTGCCGGCAGGCTGTTCTCAGAGAGTGATGATAGTCCCGCCGCGCAGCCGGTGTGCATCATAAGCCATGCCTACTGGAAGCGTCGTTTCGGAGCGCGGACGGACATTGCCGATAAGGCCGTCGTCATTGCCGGAGTTCCATTCAATATTATTGGTGTGACGGAACCCAACTTTTTCGGCTTGACGGCTGGTTCGAATATCGACGTGTGGGTGCCGCTCTCCACACAGCCGCTGGTCGAGCCCAACTTGGATCCTAAGGTCTCGATGTTTACTGCCGCTGATCACTGGTGGGTCCAGATCATGGGGCGCCTGAAACCAGGAGTCTCTCGCGCGCAAGCTGCGGCGGCTCTCGACGTCATTTTCAAGCCCGCCGCAACGGAGGTCATTCCGTCACGGTCGGGTGAAGCGACCGTCGTCCCCTCGCTCGAACTTGGCCGCCCGGGACAGGGATTCGGCCAGCTTCGTAACCAGTTTTCGCGCCCGCTCTTCATCCTTATGGGCTTGGTCAGTCTGATCTTGCTTATCGCTTGCGCCAATGTTGCGAACCTGCTCCTTGCGCGGGCCGCTTTGCGCAAAAGAGAAATCAGTTTGCGTCTCTCGCTAGGTGCTTCCCGAGGGCGTCTCATTCGCCAGTTACTCACCGAGAGCATGGCCCTAGCGTTCCTGGGTGGTGCCGTGGGTTGTCTTTTTGCGTATTGGGGAACTAGCCTGCTCATCTCACTCATGTCCTCCACAGGTAACACGATTTCGTTGAGCGTTAGTCCGGACGTGCGCGTCGTCGGTTTCACTACCGGAACTTGTCTTTTCACGGCCATCCTCTTTGGACTAGCCCCGGCTTGGCGCACCGCTCGCACTGACCTGGTGCCCGGCTTGAAGCAAAGCCCCCGAACCGTCTCTACGGCGGCCCTGCACTTAGGTTTGGGCAAGGCGCTGGTCGTCTCCCAGGTCGCCCTCTCGTTCGTTCTGCTGTTCGGAGCCGGTCTTTTCGTGCGCACACTCGTGAAGCTCAAGAATGTGGACATCGGTTTCGATGCGCGCAACCTGTTGCTATTTGGCCTTAATCCGACCAAGAGCGGGTACAAAGAAGCGACGCTGAACGATTTTTTCTTCCGCGTCAGCCAACGCCTTGCCGCGTTGCCCGGCGTTCAGTCGGCAACGGCTTCCTTCCACGAGCCGATCAACGATGGCAGGCGCGGCCGCACCCTCCGAGTATCCGGTCTCACGCTGCCACCCGATCAAATGAGTGTCGCCGTAATGCCTGCTGGATCGGGGTTTTTTGCGACGATGAAGATTCCCTTGCTTCGCGGTCGTGACTTCAACGAACATGACACCGAACGAGCTCCCAAAGTAGCTGTTGTAAACCAGGCATTTGTGAAGCGCTACTTTCCTGACCGAGATCCAATGGATCAGCACATCGCCTTCGACTCAGACCCCGCCGATCAGGAGATGAAAATCGTCGGCATCGCGCGCGACGCCAAGTATGGCTCGCTGCGTGAAGAGACTCCCGCCACAGTTTATCGCCCCTTCGCCCAGGAAGGCGAAATCCCCTATATGTTTTTCGAATTGCGCACCGCCGTCGACCCTCTCGCACTGGCACCCGCAGCGCGCGCCGCGGTAGCTTCGATCGATCCCAACGTTCCGCTCTTTGGCATCGAAACAGAAACGCAGCAGATCGATGACGCACTCCTTCAGGAACGCCTTTTCGCCAAACTCGCTGGCTTTTTCGGCCTAGCGGCGTTGCTGCTCGCTTCTATCGGACTCTATGGCATTTTGTCCTACGCCGTTGCGCGCCGGACTTCGGAAATCGGTATTCGCATGGCCCTGGGTGCGCAACGCGCCAACGTTCTTCGCATGGTCCTGCGCGAGACCCTCCTGCTGGTCCTCTCCGGAGTTGTCATCGGCATTCCGGCGTCGCTCGCCGCCGCGCGATTCGCCTCCAGTGTCATTTCCGATTTGCTGTTTGACGTCAAAGCTACCGACGTTTCCACGATGGTCCTCGCGACAATCGTGTTGATGGTCGTCGCGGTGTCCGCCGGCTTTCTACCTGCGCGCCGCGCCGCATGTATCGATCCCATGGTTGCCCTCCGTTATGAATAGAGTCTCGCTCCTGCTCGGATCTTTTGTTTAGGCGGGCACGCTAACTCGGGCCTCAGGCCCCAATACCGGCCGCCTTGCGCGCGATCAATGCGAAACCCTTGGATCTTGCCTGTTCCTCAAGAGTCTTCGCATGGGCGCGGGCCGCGATTGGATCCGTCTTGGTCTCCACTTGGCACAACGCGAGGCGGGCTTCCAACTCGTAGCGGATGTTTCCGTGTTCGGAGGTTTGTGCAACGACAGTGTTCAAAGACTGTCGGGCCTGGTCGAGTCTGCCGACCGCCGCCTGAACGCGGGCATCTGCGATCCCGAACAGGAAACGCTCCTCCCAGCCCTGGCTCTGGCGAAGCAGAGATCGAGCAGCAGCGATCGCCCGAACGGCTGCCGCGGTGTCCCCTTGCTCCAAAGCAATTCTGGCGAGCAAGCTTTCTGCGCCGATTTCGTTGGTTGGGTCTCTATGTTCGTGAAGAGAGGACAGGAGTTCGTTGATCTGCCGCCTGGCTTCCACCTGCTGGTTTTGCTCGTCGGCGACCTCCGCAAGGCCTTCTTCGAACAGGGCTATCAGCGCCGAGCCACCTGCTTCGCGGGCCAAAGGGAGTGAGTCGGAGAATGTCTTTCGTGCGTCATCGAGTTTTCCTTCAAGTTTCGCGATATTCCCGAGGTAGAAAACATCGGCGACAATCAGGTGCTTGTTACCGCTCTTCTGGGCAAGGGCCAGCGAGTGCTGACAACTTTCCCTGGCCTTGCCGAGATCCCCCAACATAGTGAGTTGGCTGGTTTTCTCGTTCAAGGCCGAAGCGGCGCCGTTGTCATCCGCCACATCCGTAAAAATGGTCAGCGCCTGATCGTCCATGCTCAGGCTCATTGCGGGACGGCCCTCAGCCGCAACTGCCCACGCGACACCCATCAACGCCCAGGCCTCACGGTTTCTGTCACCAATTTCGCGGTAAATGGTGAGGGCCTGCTCATTCAGTTTCTTGGCGCCTTCCACGTCTCCGCTCGCTCCGCGCTGTGCGGCGATGGAAGTGAGATCGACAGCCTCGCCCGTCTTGCTGCCAATCCTGCGATTGACTGCCAGCGCCTGTTCGTAGATCTCCTCTGCTTCCTTCCACTCACCGCGCCCAGAGCGGACGTACGCGATGTATTCCAAAGCATTGGATACTCCCCACTGATCTCCAGCCGCGTCGTAGATGTTCTTGGCTTGCTCGGCGGCGGCAATGGCATTTTCGCTTTCACCCAAGGGAGCCAAGCAGGCGGACTCGAGGTAAAGGGCCCTGGCCAGGAGCAAGTCGGAGCCGCTGTCGCGAGTCTTTGTGACAGCCTGAACGGCCACGCTGCGAGCGGTGGCGTACTGGCCAAGCCTGATGTAGTTCATTTCTTCGGCCAGATCGATGCGGGCATCGTCGCGTGCCGGAGACGGCAACTTGCGAAGCAACGCAATGGTGGCCAGCGCGTCATTTCTCTCGCCCGCTTGCGTCTGGGCATCTGCTAAACGCAGGCCGCATTCGATGTCGTCAGGAAAGAAATCGAACAAGGTGTGGTAAAGGTCGATGGCTTTCTGCCACTCGTTGTTCATCCCGCGGTATCGTGCTTCAACGAACTGGCGGTCTTTACGCGGCAGATTGCCGGAGAGCTCGAACGACTTCTGGGCCGCGGTTTTTGCCCTGGCTTCATAACCTAATTTCGACCAAGCCTCGGCGAGAGCGGAGTGGGCCAGGGCATAGCCAGGGTCAGCATGAATGGCTTGTTCCAAGTAATCGCGGGCGGAAAGTGCGTCGAAGTGCTGAAGTTTCTCGAGTCCGAGCGCGTACAAACGGGCCGCTTCGGTGTTGGAAGGGTGCGAAGCTTGCACCCCGGCCAGTTGATCTCCGGAGATTTCGGGGACAGCCATCTTTTCTCGCAAGCGTGCACCCGCGCGGGAAACAAGTGGGAAGAGGTCGGCTTCGCTGCCGGTTTCGGAAATGGCCGCGACGGTTTCCCCGCTGGCGGTGTCCTGGAGCTGTATGTCCAGGCGGATCCGTCCTCGCGACTCTTTTCCTAGGTCGCTATAAGAACCGAGTACCACCACGTCAGCCCCAACGGTTTGCCGGATCCGCGCCAGGGTGTTCCGAGAAAGGGTGCCCCCGCTTAAATTCGAGGAGCTGCCTTTCAGTTGCGCTATCTCCTCGGAAGACACCGTACGCAGTTGATCGCCAGCTCCCAATTCCGTGGTTAGCATTTCGGAGAACGCGGTGGAAAGCCAGGCGGGATCGCTCCTGCCCGACAGGTTCTGGAACCCCAGCACTGCCACCGACCGCCGTGGCCGGATCGCCATCGGCGGCAACGACGATGCCGATGACCGGTGGGTGAGCAAGCCGTGATAACGGAAGCCAGCCGTCATCCCAAGTGCCATCAACAGGGCAACTCCTATCAAGGAAATCGTGACCTTACGATGCGGTCTGCTTTGCTCAATCACCAGCCGCGATCGCGAGCGGCTTTCAACGACGAGGCTCTCTTCCTTGGCGACAACGCGCACCTTGGCGACGAAGCGGTAACCTCGGCCCGGAATGGTGACGATATAGCGATGATCGCCAGCCGTTTCACCGAGAGTTTTCCGCAGCACGAAGATGTTCTGGGCCAGATTGGATTCCTCGACAAAGGTGTCCGGCCAGACGCTCTTCATCAGGTCATCTTTCAAAACCACTTGTTCGCTGTGGCGCACAAGCACGAGCAGGGTCTCGAAGGCCTTCAGTTGTAGTGGAACGGGCTGATTGTCGAGGAGCAGAAGGCGCTTGCCGGGATCTAGCCGGAAAGGACCAAACTCGTATAACTCCTTTCCTTGGTTGTTCATAACGCGCCTGATAAATTTCTGAGGTTTCTCTAAAGACTTCTGGGGACCGCTTGGGGCAGGCTGCCCTCGTTCCGCAGCGGGAGCTCGGAAGCTGAGCCAAACGTGAAGGGCAATCTATCACGATTTCGGGGTTGGGCAAAGCGCTGGAGAGAGGGAATGACGGCTGACAGAAGGACGGAAATTACCGTCGAAACCGAGCACGTCCTGATCGTCCGGCAGCGCCGGTCAATCCGGGCCTGGTGCCGGGAGTGCGGACGCGAGGCGGAGATGGTCAGTCTGGAAGAAGCGGAGGCGCTCAGTAGACTGCCAGGGCAGGAATTCTGCGAGTCTGCTCCGGCCCACAGGTGGCACCTCTCGGAAACGCAGGAAGGGACCTTCCTCGTTTGTTTGGCGTCGCTGTGGAAATAGTTGGGACCGCTAACGGAGCCCCGCGAGAAAGGCTCTTGAATCCAATTAGCGGACGAAAGGAAATTACTATGAGGCTCATCTTCAGGGTTCTTGCGAGCGGCATGGTTTTCGCGGTTGTAACCCTAGGCGCGCACGCCCAGGACATTTGTGGCTACCCACCATCGCCTAACAGCCCTGTCCAATACGTGAGCGACGCGCAGTTCGACCAGATGGTTCAAGGGGGAACGTTGCTTCCGATTACTCCTGAGCTCTGCGCGGAAGCGCGACGGGGTGGCCTAATTGAGTATCTGCGGGATGAGGCTTACGTTGGCGACTACCTCCGGCGAAATCCTGAGCTCACCGACCTCGCCGCTCTGGTCGAGTCCAGGCCAAATCCAAACGATCCCTATGTCCAGCGGAACCCCAATGGAACCTATGACGTGACCATCTTCAATTCCCAGGGCTCCATTTCCCCGGCTGCGGGTCCCCCCGCCGCCATCGGAACGGTGAAAAATTTTGGACGCAGAACCAAGGTGAGACAATTGGCGGGTTCGATCCGCTCCGCTACCGATCCCGCCCTGCAGCTAAGGAATTACACCAATCTGTACAATCAACTTCCCGCAAGTTTTCTCAACGGCACGAATATACCTGCGGGCGCGGCATATACTAAACCCATTCCACCGTCACAGCTACAAGGCGCGCCCCTGGAAACGATCCTGGACGCCCTCGACGTGCTTACCGCCCAGTGGCGCATCATTGTCCCGCTGTTTCCACCGTCCCCCGTCATCAGCCCGGTGTCCTGCAGCGCGGAGGTTGGCGTAAACGCAATGGCAAGTTCACCGGAGGGCGAGGTCAACTATGGTGACGAGACGCCGCTAGCGAGCACTTGTCGCGCGCCAGAGGCCTACGGCCTTTACGCCAATTTCGACTTCGTGAATAAAAACGCGGTCAGTTGTGTCAAAGACCAGGGCAATCGAGGAACCTGCGGTGTTTTTGCCGCGACGTCAGCCGTCGAAGAGCTCATTACGCTCAACACGGCATCACACGATCACGTGAACCTCTCCGAGCAGGACTTCTGGGAGAACCTGACTCTGAACTGGACGACGCCGCCCCAGTTATTCGAAGATGGATACGACGCGGGCGACGCCCTCAGCTTAGCACTTGTTAACAATTATCAATTCGCCTACGAGAATCAGTGGGACTACAACCCATCGTACTCTCAGCCTTTCCAGCCCCCGCCGCCGGCTCCCCCGGTTTACGAATATGTGAACACTTGCGAAAACTATCCGTATCCCTTGCTCGAACCGGCTTGTTCGGACAGTTCCCCGCAGGCGGTGGAATTCTGCACGATCTCGGGTTCACTTCATGTTGAAAGGTGCGCATTCCTGAACACGACTCTTCCCGCCCGTTCCCCTTATTCGATTGGTCCGGGATCGTTTTTTGCGCCCGACCAGGCGAAGGCAAGCAGCAAAAGCTCCGTTGTAGGTTCGATAACGGATATCTGGATTGCGTCGGGAGTCCCTCCTTCGCCCTGTTCCGGCTGCCCGCCCGCCTATGGTGGGGGTCCGCATCCGAACGTCACGGTGAACTCGATGATCCTAGCGCTGGTCATGAATAACACAGTCATCCTGGGGTTCGAAGAAACCGATGGTTTTGGAATGTACTACTACACCCCTTGCTGCGACTCGACCCCGCCGTGCCCGACCTGTACGCCACCGACCGCGGGAGGGGACCTAACTACCGATGCCGGCGGCCACAATATTCATGTGATTGGCTACATCGACAACTCATACATTTCCGCACTCACGCCGCCTCCAGGCCCCGGTCCGGCACCGGGCGGAGGTTATTTCATCCTCAAGAATAGCTGGGGAGCGTGCACGGGAGACGCGGGTTACTTTTACATGCCCGCCGACTACGTAAAGAAGCGCGCCCAGGCCGTCTACGTGATCACTCCCGGCAGTTGAGCGTGTGGAGGACTCTAGCGATCGTGCAGGTACAAGCACACCAGAGAATCAAGCCTCACCAGAAACTGCGCTATTGGACCAACGTTCCGTTTCGTCGCGGACCGAACCATATTGTCAAGCAGTCGGCGACACCGTTCCTTGGCAACCCAGCGCGCTCTTTATAAACAGACAATCCGAACGTCCTGCAAGACGAATTGATTCGCCATCCTAAGAAGATGGCAACATGAGCGGCTGCGACCTTGGAGTGCAGTTCTTGAAGCCGAGAGAATGACGTACTGGGGCAAGCCGTACGACTTAAGCTTTGGACGGAAAACGCCCCAACACCTTCAGAGCCGAATCGGCAATGAATGTTTCTACTTCCTTGGCACGGCTGCCCGGATCTCCACCGCATGACCGATCCGGCATTTGATTCGCAGTCTTCTGTGCGGCTCACAAAGCACTGCATTGAAATCGTGGCGTGGAGACCAAGTGCTCGGAAGAACCGGCCGATGACGGGAATCAGTGGAACTCCACACTGCCGTCGTCAGACGCCAAGCGCCACGCCGGCCCGTCCGAACGTTCGCGGATCGGCCTGCGAAGCCGCTGGTAGTTTGTCACAACACCATTCGCCGATAAGAAAAGCAAACCGAGAAAGTTCTGGAGGCGCCTTGGGATTCAGTTTTCCTGTACTCCGATTGGTTTCTTTGCATAGCTGTCCAAATCGGGCGAATTGGGCTCAAGTCCCGAGAAGCGCGATTGCCGGGGACGTGGATTGTAGAATACATTTTTGCGATTACCGACTGCCTAGGTGCACACTCGCAAGCTCACGCGCTTGCCACCGTTCGCGGCCAAATTCATCGTAGGATGTAAGCGGGAATCGAATGCGCTACCTCATGACGCAACGATTCGTTCTCACAACCTGCCTGTGGGCCGTTGGGGCTGGGATTGTTCCTGGTCAGACGCTGAAAATTTCTCCCAGTAGTGTGTTGGTGGACGAAACCGCGGTGATCCGGGCAGGAGGACTCGATCCGAGCGAGCACGTTTCGATCCGGGCCGAATTGATCGATGGAGCGAACGAGCCCTGGTCTGCGCAGGCGGAGTTCATAGCCGACCCGGAAGGCGTGGTCGATACCTCCAAGGAAGCGCCCGTGAAAGGCTCTTACAATGAGGTTTCTGCTATGGGCCTGGTGTGGTCCATGAAGCCAAATGCGAAACATGTGGCGTCGTATCAAGGGCAGCGGGATTTGGGCTTGCAGACGATCGAATTCCAACTGATCAGAAATGGACAGCACGTGGCGAGCGCCCAGATGCAACAGCTGGCTGTCGGCGATGGGATAAGGCGAGCCACCGTCGAGGGGCGCCTTCACGGTGTGCTTCTCCTGCCCAACACAACCGGGCCATATCCGGGCGTGCTGGTAGTGGGAGGGTCCGAAGGAGGCGTGCCGCTCCGCAAGGCTGCATGGTTAGCGTCACGCGGGTATGCTGCGCTTGCGCTCGCCTACTTCCGCTACGACGACCTCCCGCCACTACTGGAAGGTATCCCGCTCGAGTACTTCGGCAGCGCGCTCTCGTGGATGAGGCAGCGGCCGGAAATCTCCAGTGACCGCCTCGCCGTTGTGGGAACCTCGCGGGGCGGGGAACTGGCACTGCAGTTAGGGTCAATGTTTCCGGAGATCAAGGCGGTAGTCGCCTACGTTCCGGCCAACGCGCGCTTTCCAGCTTGCTGCGGCAACACGCGGGTCCCATATTCCTGGACGTGGCAGGGACAGCCGCTGTCATTTTTGGCCAAGCGATCACGGCCAGATCCGAGCGCGGCCATGAACGCAGCGATCGCAGTTGAGCGCACTCATGGCCCAATTCTGCTCATCGCCGGAGAGGACGATGGAGTGTGGGACTCCTCAGGAATGACCAATGCCATCGTTCAGCGTCTGAAACAGGCTCACTTCCCGTTTTCCTACGAACGTCTGATATACACTCACGCCGGGCACCGAGCCGGACGTCCTGAGATCGTTCCGAGTTGGCACGGCAGTATCAGGAATCCCACCACGCAACGGGAAGAAAACCTTGGTGGGAATGCACGAGGCGATGCTGAATCGTCGATCGACGCCATTCCCAAGGTGCTTAATTTCCTGCGCGAGAATCTCAATCAGCCGCAATCCGGTACAGATTGAAACGTTGCCGCTTTCTATCGGGCCGTTCAACCGGTAATCCGTGATAAGCGCGGAATGTGAAAGATAGGGCCCAAGTTACCGGGGCACGACTTACGCCGCAAATATCGAGTCCAGACACTTAGTATCCGATGGGATTCGGATGGCACTCCCATGCGTATTTCCCCGCGAGGTAGCCGTTCGATACCCCATTCCGTGTGGCAGGTGATTCAGCAACACTGCTCGCCCCGCCGGGATTACAGCTATGAATCGCGAGCGACGTTAAATCGTTAGTACGATTTTTCCTTGCGCATGTCCTTCTGCCAGATAGCGTAGAGCTTCAGCCGCGCCGCTCAACGGGTAACGTCTATCAATGACCGGCACAACTTTCCCGCTTTCCAGAAGATCCTTGAGAAAGACCAAGTCCTTGTTGTTTATGTTCGCCACGAAGAAACCCATCTTCTTGCTCCCCGTCAATGACAGCAATGAGCCCAGGAACAGCGTTTCGAGAATTTGAGCCGCACCGCCCCCCGCTATGACATAAATCCCGCTCTGACGCAGCGCACGGTGGTAGTCGAAAATCGTATGATGCGAGTTCGCAGCGAGGATAAGATCGTAACGCTGCCCGCTCCGCGCAAAATCTGCTCGCGTGTAGTCGATGACATGGGCTGCGCCAATCGATCGTGCGATCTCCACATTTCTCGTGCTGCACACGGCAGTAACTTCAGCCCCGAAAGCTCTGGCAATCTGCACGGCAAATGTACCCACACCACCAGATGCGCCTTCAACAAGAACCTTGTGCCCTGGCTGGACCCGTCCTTTGTCACGAAGAGCCTGCAGGGCTGTGCTTGCCGCAATTGGCACTGCAGCCGCGTCTTCAAACGACAAGTTGGCCGGCTTCGGTCCCACTTTTCCTTCCATCGCACAGACGTACTCTGCAAATCCCTTCCCATGAAAGCCTGTTACCCCGAACACCTCATCGCCTGGCTGGAACTGCTTTACATTTCTGCCAACAGCCTCGACTCGCCCGGCAATATCGCAACCGAGGATCTTTTGTTTCGGCGTGCGTAGTCCAGGGATCGCACGGTTCCACGGCGCGCCTCTCATCAGGAACAAGTCCAGGGGATTTACCGATGCCGCGCAAACCTTGATCAAGACCTCATAGCCTGAAGGCGTAGGTGTTTCAACCTCGGCGAGCTGCAGCACATCCGGTGATCCGTATTGTGTGCGTATGATCGCTTTCATACAGCTCTCTTCCAGTGTGCTACCGGATCGCGGCGAGATCGTCTTAGATAGGACGATCCGGGTAAATTGCGTTCGGAAAGCGAAAGTGAATTAACAGAGCGCAAAGAAGGAGAACGAAAAGTGCAATCACGCTGCCCTCCGGTCCTGCGGAACCTCCCGTGAGCCAATGCGGGCCTTGAACGGAGGTGTTCAGGAATCGACCGAGGCCGAGAAGTCCACTATCTGGCGTACCGTAGAAAAAGGTTTCTGCCCAGTCCCAGGCTGCGTGGAAACCGACAGCGAACCAGAGATTACCTGTGCGTCGAACGATAAGGCAGAAAAGCAAGCCGGTCACAACCACCTCCAGAATGCCGAGAGCGTTTTCTCCGTGATTACCCAGGTGGGCTACTCCGAACACTGCTGAGATAAACAGGGCCGCCGGCCAGAAGCGCATGCGCCTGCTGAAAGAGAAGAGCCAGTAACCGCGAAAAGCAAATTCTTCGCTCAAAGCCACGGCAAGAAATGTGATGGCCCAAGCAAAAGCGTGCCAAAAAAGCGGACTTCCGGAGACAGCAACCGAGTCAATTTGAAAGTAACCCGACACGTACTGCACCAGCAGGATCAGGGATAGCATCGCGAAACCCCACACCGTGCCTTCCCAAAACCTTATCCCGAATGCTTGACGGGGAGGAATACCATAATCGTCCAGGGGACGTTTCTCCAAGCGGGACACGATCCAAGTCGCTAGGACAACAAAAAATACCATGATGGCTTTCGTTGGCAATTCGCTACGCACCGTGAGGACGGAATCATCACGGCCAACCGCGAGACGCAACGCGAAAACATATGCCCCGGGAAGAAGGAATGCGATAGCAACCCAGATGAACAGGCGGGCGCGGTCGGCGCGACCCCAGACGCGGGCTTGGGCTGAGGGTGTCGCGGACAGTCGATTCGAACCATCAACTGATGCTTGCTCGCTTTGTAACTCCCTGGTGAGGTTGGAATCTGATTCGTTCGGCAAGGATTTACCTCCTGTTGGAAGGTCAGATTGCGACAGTCGAACCTGCAGCTCCCCAGTATGATCAGGCTCGCCTGATCAAGAACGTCTCAGGTGAAAGCGGCACACCACAATAGGATTAGGTGTTAGACTTCGCCTTCTCGAAAAGTTTCTCAATATCAGGCTGCGATATCCCAACCGCTTTCAAGATGGTCCGAACCTTACCTTCAGCGCCGAACTCAGTATTCTGAACCTTCATGGAGTCCTGCAGAACCAGCATGAATTGCTGCGGTTTGGTGCTGAAAATCTTACGCAAAACGAGAACCCGCGTCATGATCTCACCCATAAGGAATCTGTGCGAAAGCCGAAGCGCAATGTCGTTCGACGGAGTCCCGATTTACCGGCGAGGAACCCGTCAACAATTCTTTTGCGCGTGATCCTTATGAATGAGCGAACACCGTTGTTGGGACAGGTTTGGTGTGAGAATGATCCCTTCGGTTTCCCCACTCGAAGACCCATAGCGTATGTTACGCATAACTTGAATTTCAAAAGTGTCCTGTATTGGACAGGCCGCCGTACGCCGCTCCGCTATGCTTGCCGTGAATCATGCGATTTCCCAGTTGACTTGCGGTATTCGTGTTTCACAGGTTGGATAGCCACGGTGCCTCATCCAGCCTGAGGGCTTCAGCGATGGCGAGCTGGATTGTGATCTGCAAACAGTGTGGCAAGGCTATCCCTTATTTCGGAATAAAGGAAACTCTGGCAGAGTACTTTTTTCTCAAGCAACCGGAGATTCCGCCGGAAGGCGTCGAGTGTAAGTGTCCTGTTTGTCAGGGCATCCTGATCTACCAAAAACATGAACTAGAGTTTCAGCCCTAAACCCGGGCGACGCGGCGAAGCCCGATGCGCGAAACAGACTTTACGCTACTTCGAAACTCATCTGGGCCCAAACGCACCGGGGTATCATGGCGAATTGCTCCGCAAAATTCGCATGTTGATTAACTAGCTACGCATACGTGCCGCAACCGTCGGTCGTGAGCTTGTTCGGAATGGCCGTTCGCGTCCAGCCAGGCCAAAAGACAGCGAACGCTGCCACGTGCTAACGCAATGCTCGAATCCGCGGCGCCGTAATAAAGATTGATGGTGTCTCCATCCGCGTCCAGCGTATAGCCACAGGGAAACACAACGTCCTGAACATCACCGTGGCGTTCGTAGTCGGCTTCGGGCGCGAACATCCAGGAATCCCCGCGGACCAAACATTTTTCGGGTTGTTCGAGATCAAAGAGAGCCAAACCGAGGCGATAGATGGAGCTAGATGGCGTCCTGCGGACACCGTGATAGATCATCAGCCACCCCCTGGGCGTTTCGATGGGCGGCGGCGACATGCCAATTTTGTTGGCGTCCCACCATGCGCCGCGGCGGGCTTCTAGCATGAGCTTATGACTGCCCCAATGCCGCAGGTCCGGCGAGTAAGAGATCCAGATATGCGCACCCAATGGCGTCATGGGGCGATGAATCAAAGCCCAGAATCCATTGATTCGTCTGGGAAGAAGGGCTGCATCCTTGTCGTCTGGCGTCATAATGACGCCAAATCTCTCGAAGGCCCGAAAGTCTTTTGTGAGGGCCAGAGAAACACCCGGGCCGCCGCGCGAATAGGATGTGAAAGCAATCGCGTACTGCTTGAGTTCCGGAACGAACGTAACGCGCGGATCCTCGATCCCCCACAATTCTTCCGGGAACCGTTCGGGGTCCGGCGCGAGCGTCGGTTCGCGGTCGATCTGCCAGCCATCGACACCGTTGACCGAGCGAGCAGCACAGAGATGAGAAAGGCCACGAAGGTCTTCCACGCGGCACAAAAGAAGAGTGGAACCGTCGGGCAGCCGCGTAGCGCCTGCGTTAAAAACGCTATTCATGGCATAAGGCCAATCCTTTGCGGATAGGATTGGATTCGCGATGTAGCGGGTAAACAATGTGTCGTAGGGAAGCATCATTTCTCTCTCAAGAAAAATTCAACAGCAAGAAAAATAGAGGTCACACGCAACCGAGGAAGTGCGAGAACCGCAGCGCGTTGGTCAGGCTTTTTGATCGGTTGTGTCCGATTCTTCCAACTTACGCATTTCGAGAAGAGCCATAAGGAAAGAAAGCGTCGATTCCGCTCCCTGATTCTCGTTGGCACGATCAGGATGCAGGCCATCTCGACAACCGCCTGTCGTAGAGTCGTAGAGTGCAATCTGCAGGTCGTTATCGCCGAGAAACCAGTTAAAGGCGGTCCACGCTTCTTTCCGCCAGCGTCCTTTCCCCGTTGCGCGATAGGCTTGCAGAAAAGCGGAAACGGCTGCACAAGCCTCCACGGGTTGTTGGTCGAAACGGGCCTTTTCCGTTTTTTTGGAGTAGAAACCGTGGGATCCAACGGGAACGAAGTGGCCCTTTACCTCGCAACGCTGGACGGTTGCTAGCCAATCCAATGCTTCGAGCCCGGTCGACACCATGTCTTCATTTGAGCTGCGCGTCCCGGCTTGTATGAGCGCCTGCGGTAAACGAGCATTTGAGTAAGCAAGTCCATTTTCAAACCATTTCCAGTCAACCGAACGGTTGGCTTGGTAGGACGCAAGCAAGCGATTCGCGAGCGCATCCGCGGCCTTTAGGGCGGCACGGTCTCCGTGGAACGATTCGAGATATTCCAGCAGCCCGAGTAATGCGAAAGCACAAGCCCGCGGACTCCTAAACTGCACGGCTGCGGGAACTGCCAATTCAAACAGACGCCCGGCGGCTCCGCGGAGGCCAGCGTCCCTGGTTCTGCCAAGAACAGTTCCCAGGCCCCAGAGGGCCCGGCCGTGGCTGTCTTCCGAACCTTCCGGCTCCTGCCATTGGCGCTCGTAGCTCAGGCAATTTCTGAACCTTTTGGTAGCGGGGTCGAAAGCCAGCCACAAAAACGCAAGATAACGCGAGGCGAGATCCAGCGGACCGGTCGAAGCCTCACTGCCGAATTCTTCGAGCAGAATTGCGACAATGAGCGCCCGCGCATTGTCATCGGTCGAATAGCCTTCCGGGTAGTTCGGGACGACGAAAACGGCGTGCTCCACGATTCCTGTGTGGTCGGTCATGCGAAGCAAATGATCCAGCTTTACGGCCGGGAGCCGGTCGAGACTCTTTTCTGTGTTTTGTGCGGAAAATGTGGCGCGAGGATTTCGCAAACGCTCGTTGTAGACGCGCTCAAAGCTCCCCATATATTGCTGTGCCACGCGGTTCCAGACCATGTCTCTGGTGTAGAGGTACGCGCGTTTCCTCATGGCATGGCGAGCCGTGCCGTTGTCCAGCAACGCGACCGTTTTTTCGGCGATGGCCTGGGGATCGTCGAACGGTACGAGTACGCCACGCTCTTCGTCGAGCAATTCAATTGCATGTAAGTACGGCGTGGAAATGATGGCCTTCCCAGCGCTTAAGGCATAGGCAAGCGTCCCGGACACGACCTGGCCCTTATGTTTGTAGGGAGTGATATAAATGTCGGCGGCGCCGATCAATTCAACCAACTCTTGCGGACTCACAAAGCGGTTCCGAAAGATCACGTTGGCTTCCACGCCCAGGTCCTTGGCAAGTTTCTGCAGAGATTGTCGGTACTTTTCACCTTCATGCCGCAGGACATGGGGGTGGGTGACACCGGAAACCATGTACACCACATTGCTGTGACGCGACAGGATATTCGGGAGGGCTCGAATAACATTCTCGATGCCCTTGTTCGGCGAAAGCAAACCAAACGTGAGCAACACTTCCTTGCCTTCCGTTTTGAAGGCGTCCTTGTAAAATGCTGGGTCCGTAAACGCTAAATCGGGGATGCCGTGCGGAATCAGATCAATCTTTCCAGGCGGAACGTGGAACACTTCCTGAAGGATCTCAGAAGACAGCCGGCTCATTACGATCAAGCGGTCCGACAACGCCGCGATTTCCTCCATGATGGCGCGTTGATCGGGATCCGGCTCACGCAACACAGTATGCAGGGTGGTGACGACCGGCATATGAAGACCGCGCAGTAGAGCGAGGATATGAGAACCGGCTGGTCCACCGAAGATTCCATATTCGTGTTGCAGGCAAACCAGATCAATGTTGCTGAAATTTAGAAAGTCCGCGGCCTGCCTGTACGAGGCGAGCTCATCCTGAGAGAGTTCGAAGCGTATGCGGGCGGGGTAGCGATAACCTTCTTCGGTATCATTCACGGGTAAAGCCAACAGCTCGGTGGCGCCGTATTCGGCGTGGATGGCGTCGCACAGATCGGTTGTGAACGTGGCAATTCCACATTTTCGGGGAAGGTAATTCCCAATGATGGCCACCCTGCTGGGCAGGATCGGCCGTGGATGCAGCGGTCTGCCAGAGATAGATTCTTCTTTTACCTCGAGTGGACCCAACTCTTGGAGTCTCGATAATTCAGGCGCCTTCCTTTTGTCCGGAACATCGATGATTGTCGTACTTTCTATTGGAGAGATGGTCTTTGGCACCGAGATTTTTTCCTGTCTTTGAAGTCAACCGGTCTGATTTCTCACCCACCGAGCGGTAGGGAAGAGAACCGAATCCAACAGCGTCTAGTAGGATCCGCCCATGCCTCCACCGTAACCCGCGCCGGCCGCGGCCGCCTTTTCCTCTCCCTTGTAATCGGCGATCAGCACTTCCGTGGTAAGCATCAAGGAAACGATCGATGCGGCGTTCTGCAAGGCGAGGCGAGTGACTTTTGCCGGATCAATGACACCGGCTTTAACCAAGTCGCCAAACTCACCTGTCTCCGCGTTGAAGCCAAAGTTTTCATCCTTCGATTCGCGCACGCGGCCTACAACCAGCGCCCCTTCGTGTCCGGCGTTTTGGGCGATCTGGCGCAAGGGTTCTTCGAGCGCACGTTTTACGATATTTACGCCGACGGCTTCATCGTCGTGGAGTTTGAGCTTCTCCAGAGCCGGCAAACAACGCAGGAGGGCGGTGCCGCCGCCTGCGACGATGCCTTCTTCCACAGCTGCACGGGTCGCGTGCATGGCGTCCTCGACGCGAGCCTTTTTCTCTTTCAATTCGGTTTCGGTTGCCGCACCGACTTTGATGATAGCGACGCCGCCGACGAGTTTCGCCAAACGTTCTTGAAGCTTTTCCTTGTCGTAGTCCGATGTGGTGTCTTCAATCTGCGCGCGGAGTTGTTTGATGCGGCCTTCAATTTCGCTGGCCTTACCGGCGCCGGCGACGATCGTGGTGTTGTCCTTGTCGATGGTCACCTTCTTGGCGCTGCCGAGTTCTTCGACTTTGACGTTCTCGAGCTTGAGACCGAGGTCTTCGGTGATGGCCTTCCCACCTGTGAGAATGGCAATGTCTTCGAGCATGGCCTTGCGGCGATCGCCAAAGCCCGGGGCTTTCACGGCGCCACACTGCAGCGTGCCCCGAAGTTTATTCACCACCAGAGTTGCCAGGGCCTCGCCCTCAATGTCCTCAGCAATGATCAGCAGTGGCTTGCCCATTTTGGCCGTCTGCTCGAGCAAAGGCAGCAGGTCCTTCATCGAACTGATCTTTTTTTCGTGAATCAGGATTCGGACGTCCTCGAGAACGCACTCCATGCGCTCCGGATCGGTAACGAAATACGGCGACAGATAGCCGCGATCGAATTGCATGCCCTCGACGATTTCAAGGGTGGTGTCCATGGTTTTGGATTCTTCCACGGTGATGACGCCATCCTTGCCGACCTTCTTCATCGCTTCCGCTATGATGTTTCCAACCTGTTTATCCGTGTTAGCGCTGATGGAGCCGACCTGCGCGATCATGTCGCCTTTGACTTCACGAGAGAGCCGCTTGATCTCTTCCACGGCGACTTCCACGGCTTTGTCAATACCGCGTTTCAATGCCATCGGGCTTGCGCCTGCGGCAACGGTTCGCACACCCTCGCGAAAGATTGCTTGGGCGAGCACGGTAGCGGTGGTTGTGCCGTCGCCTGCGACATCGGAGGTTTTGGACGCGACCTCGCGTACCATTTGCGCACCCATGTTTTCGAGCGGGTCCTTCAGCTCGATTTCCTTCGCCACCGTTACCCCATCTTTTGTGATGATGGGTGACCCGAACTTCTTCTCGATCACAGCGTTCCGGCCCTTGGGGCCGAGTGTGATTTTCACCGCGTCCGCCAGAATGTTGACACCGCACAAAATCGCTCGACGCGAATTCTCACCAGTTACAATTTGTTTTGCCATTGGACTTCGCCCTCCCGGGCGATCGAATACTTGAGTTAGTTAAAAATCCGTAGTTGAAGCGCTATCTACTTCTTGCCTGATGCCGCCTTGGCGATCCCAGCAACCTTCGCCAGGATTTCTTCCTCGCGCAGAATCAGGTACTCCTGATCCTCGATCTTGATGTCGTTGCCCGTGTACTTGCCAAACAAGATCCGGTCACCAACCTTCACGTCGAGGGCAATACGATGCCCCTTTTCCAACTTGCCGGCACCGACGGCGATTACTTCGCCTTCGTGCGGCTTCTCTTTCGCCGTATCGGGGATGATGATCCCGCCCTTGGCGGTTTCCTTCTCTTCCAGTCTGCGTACAAGGACGCGGTCATGCAGGGGAGTGATATTCACAGTCATTTCTTTCCTTTGACCTCCATCGGATGTATTTCAAAAATCACAAGAAGCGGTCGCGGTCCGCCACTACGGGCGAAAGCTTTTCTGGTTTTTTTCTCGTGTCACTTCCAGATCGTCCGCTAGCTTTCTCTTCTGGTCGGCTTCCTTTTCTGGGCGCTCCTGTTCCTCCAGTTTCACTGCTTCCACTCCGGCACGTTCCACTTCAGCATTGATTTGCGTGGAGTAAATGACGAGACCAAAATGATCGCTGAAAGAAATGCGAACGAGATCGAAGGAGTATTGGGAGTCTTTCCAGGACGCGAGAGGACCTGGTTTCATGTTATAGAGCGTGCTCATGGCCGGGTCGATTTCCGACTCGACAGTAGTCGCTGGACCGTATTTCGCCGAAATGGACTTCACCATATCGTCCGCGGTAAGCCCTTCCGTGGAACTATGCTCGTAAGTGACGGAGATCTTGTAGAGGCGGCCGTCGGCGAAGGAAAGGATCATCTGTTCAACGGTCTCGGGCCGGGCAGAAAGCCCTGAAGTGCTCGAAGGCCACCAGATAAGCTCCTGGATCAGCATCGGCCGATCATGAATGGTCTTGACGTCCGCCAATTTCTCGTCGCTAAGCTTTAAGACATTGGCCAAACTGGTCCCAAGCGAGAAACCACGATATTTCGAGAGATCCTGCCCCTGGAGCAAAGAAGCCCAAAAAAGCAAGACCGTAAGACAAAGAATTGAACCGCGTATCGTTTTCATTTTCGTATCTCCCTACGTGCCTAGAACTTCAGATCAGGACCGCATCTTGTTTTGCGAACACTTGTCCGTGAAGCAGTCTCTCGCCGCTATCCGAGGTGTTCTCTGACGCCGCGGCAGTCACTCCCGGGATGCGACCCGCCACCGGGACCAGATAAAGACTTTCCTGAAGGTGCCGAGAATGCGCGGTAACGCTCACGAACGAAAGGCCGAGAAAGCGCTTCACGATGATTTCGGTGATTTCGAGGCAGTTGAACTGCTCTCTTTTCAATTTGCTCAGGATCCGTCCAACCGCTCGACGTCCCGTTTTTGATCCCTTGCGACCTAAAGCGATGGCTTGAATCTCTCCGGCAAGATAAAAAAAGTTCCAGTTCGCTTTCTGGATCCTCCGGCCGAGTTCGCATACATCGAGATTTCGGACGACTGTCCAGCCCGGGAATACCAGGTCGGTTTTGACGGCTAAGTCGACCGGGAATGGTGTGTTCTCTCGTATTAGAACAGTTCCAGACATGTTGTCGGATGACATTTGAGCTTCCTTGAAGTTAGCCTTCATTGGTTCGCTGCGGCGCTTGCCTGTTGCCTGACACGGGCTCTTAGGATTGGCGGGCGTAAATCCTTCGGCCGTTCATGAGAGCGACGAGAACCGTTAGAAGTGCTGCGCAAATTACGACAACTAGAGTCGTAACAACCATGCCTCCGAAGCCGCTTAAGCCAGCGGCGCCGATCAAGTATCCGCCTGCCACCGCGCCACCGATTCCCGTCACTATGTCCATGAACGGGCCGTATCCATTGCCGGTGAGCATTCTTCCCGCGCCCCATCCGACCAACACCCCTATGAAAATCCATGCAAATAAATACATACATTCCTCGTTGCCCGGTCCATTTGAATACACTCGGGCAGACCGGGCTTGCCCTTCTGACGAAGTTGATACGAGCTCTTATCCAACTGAAGCGGCGGCGATCTTGTCGAAGGAAGGTGGACTTCACAACCTCGTAAGCGTCGTCCTCGGACAATCCTTCAAGGAGTGTTGCCAGCTTGTGTAGGACTCCATATATCCCGACAGGCCGCCGGTAGCGCTCTGTCTGACCGTCCAATGCCATATCCTATAGAGTTTCAACTATAGGCGCTGTGCTGTTTTATACAGTTTCACGAAGATCGACCGCCGGGTGTGCATAAACCAGAAGGCCTGCTCACTGCAGCTTTCTGCTATCGGAGATCGTTCCCTCAGCTTTTGCTCAGCTCGCATGGAAAGGGCGTGTTCCAGGGTTCCAAAAGAGAAGGACGGTGAGATGACAGACATCGCCCGACCCGCCCAGACCGGTCAATGTCGCTCTGTCCCGCCGTCCAGTGGGAAATCCTAGGGGTTCTGGATTGCCGGCGCTGTTCTGTTTTGCACAGTTTTGCGAAAATCCCCCTGATAGGATCAGCATGGATGCGGAAGATCCACGTCTAGGATGCGGCGCAAGGTGAAGATGATTAAGAAACGAGAGAAACCCGGGAAGGATGGAAAGATTGACTCTTTCAATGCCCAAGCTTTTCTCGACAACGCCGGGATAGCGAGAAAAGTGACTGAATATCGGCGAAATGAATCCATTTACTCGCAAGGTGACGCGGCTGAGACTGTGATGTACGTGCAGAAGGGCGGCGTGAAATTGTCCGTTGTGAATGGCTCGGGAAAGGAAGCTGTCGTTGCGATGTTTGGCCCGACGGACTTCTTCGGCGAGGGCTGCATGGCCGGTCAGACGCTACGGATGGGCACGACAACAGCCGTTACCCCGACTACCCTCCTTGTCATCCAAAAAGGCGAGTTGTTGCGCGTGCTCCACGCGGAGCATGCGTTATCCGACCATTTCATCGGGTATATGCTCGCGCACAACATCCGGATCGAGGAGGATTTGATCGATCAACTCTTCAACTCCAGCGAAAAGCGGCTGGCGCGGACGCTGCTGCTTCTGGCGCGCTATGGGAAACAGGAACAACCCGACCGCATCCTGCCGAAAGTTTCCCAGGAAACCCTGGCGAGCATGGTCGGAACCACGCGCTCGCGGGTGAACTTTTTCATGAACAAATTCCGCAAGCTGGGCTTTATCGAATACAACGGCAAAATCAAGGTCAACAAGTCATTGCTCACTGTTGTCTTGCACGAATAGCAAGAATTCCTGGCTAATCTAGATTTGATCCACCACCCCTGAGCTAGGGGCGAGAGATTCGCTAGAGTGTGCGCGGCCATGAACCGCAAGGCGCATACAAAAACAACTGTCCCAAACGCACACCCGCCTGCTTTCCATGAAAGGCCTTGTCGCTCAGTTGGCGGAGCCCGCGACAGCTGTCGGGGAAGGGAGCTGAATAGGTGTTGAAGGAGTAGCCTTTTCTGAAAATGGCAGAATATCGGGAGCTTGAGCCGTTGCCCCAGTCGGGAACGGTTGCCAGCGGACCGTCAAGGCTTTGACTTCTGATTCCCCGCCGGTCACTTGCAACTTACGGGCAACTTCCGTTGCCCCGACCATCACGGAGGCGCCCTGCTGCAATTCCAGAAAAAGCATTCTGCTGTCGGAGTAATAGGTCTGTCCGGTGGCGGTTTGCGCTTTGAATACAGGCGCGACGCAACGCACGAATTGTTCGCGTGTAAGTTGCGCTGTCTTGGCCAGGTTCGTTGCGATGAAGTCGCGCTCGGCGTCCACATCCGGGTCAATTTTGTGAAAGAGCCGAAACCTATGTTTCACAAATTGGATAGCAACATCGTGGGTTGCGGCACCGACCCAAAGAGGGACACCGTCCGCCACCCGATCCGTTTTCCAGATTCGCAGGTGATGCCGTCGTGCAACGATAGATTTGGGATCAGGAAGCGCGTACGAATAGTCCTGCGGCCTTCCAAAGACGTAAAGCTGATCCATTGGCAGCTTCGCGTAATGTTGTCGCTGCCAAAGTAGATGCCAAATGATTTGCGGTGTGGATTTTTCCACTCTTACCCAACCGGCGTGCGCGAAGGCTTGTTCTAAATCCTCTTCTTTGGCCGCGAAAATCAGATTCAGCATATCGCCCTCGCGCCCTTCACCGTTTAGAACCCGTGGCGGCAACAGTTTGATCATCTCGCCAAGATCTGAGGCGGCTCGCAGGGCAACCGGCAAATCCTTAGGGTCTAGGGAGAAATCACCCTTCGTGTACGCCGTCACTTCCGTGCCTTGCAAAACCGTGCTGTCTCGGCCAGGCGTCAGCAAGAACGCGGGCGCGGCCGGCAAATAGATGACCGCCGTTATGGCCATCCCCACAGCCATGCGGATGGAGCGGGATCTCCCTTTGAATTCCTTGCGCGCGGTCAATTGCGCGGTCTCGCCCGTGGTGAGTTCTATCGAATCCACGTTGATGATTACGTCTCCGCCAATCCCCAGGGGACGTTTTCTTTTGACTCTAATCACCGAACCTTGCGCCTTGGCGCCGACGCTGATTACTGTGAACCCGCCGATGTCGACTTCTTTATCAACTACAAAGTCCAGACGATCGCTGTTATGCAGATGCGCGGAGGAGATCGTGTGCGCCAGTTGGAGTTTTACGGGAGTGCCGCCTTGCATGATGAGCATTGGGGAGCTACGGGGTAATCCCTGGCCCAAAAGCCCTAGCGGCAACGACAAAAGAAGGGCATAGGCCGGTAAAGCATGGCGTTCCGCGCGGAACATGTGGCACTGCCTTTCGATTGAAGCCAAACCGCTCAGAAGCCAGCCGCAAGGGCGGCGATCCATTTGTCGCGATCGGTCTTTATCTGTTCGAATTAAATGCCAGTTGCAGACAAAAAATCTGTTCGGAACTGCACATAATGAGAAAGCTTCTGCACGACTAGGAAGTTTTTTGACGGATGGGGCAGCTCGCCGGGATAGGGATAATCCCGGCAGGCTGGTGGCTCAATTACTTGATCGAAGCGGCTTCCTTTGATTCGTTAAGCGGCGCGCTCTTTTGCAATACATTGACGAGTTCGTGGCCAGTTGGAGGCACGGTCATTTTCTCGCCTCTGACGATGTCCTTTGCCTTGATGGCGTGTCCATAGACCCTTTCGCTCGCCTCATCGTCGGGGCGAAGCGTGGTCCCTGCGAGAGAGACGCCGGCAAACAAACCGCGGGAACGCGAATAGCTGAGGATCTCGGCGCGCATCCAAGCGTCGGTATTCGCAGAAGCGTCACGGCCCACGGGGCCTGCGGCAACTGAGGCATCTGCCCCCAGTTTGACCTTGCTGCTGAGAATCGATTCCATTCCTCTATCGTTCATGACCAGCAGGATCAAGTCCGTGGCTTCGGCCCCGATTTGGAAACCGAAACTGCCGCCTTCCAGCGCATACATCGCCGGAGCTCCCCACCGTCCGCGGAACTTGTCCCCTGTGCGGCAAACCATGGCTCCGCGCCCATATTCGGCGCCGACCACAAATGCCGCTTTCATCAAGGACGGAAATACGATGACGCATTCCGCCTTCTCCAAGAGGTCATGCGGAATGTTGTCGGGAATGTTAAGCACTTCCTTCAAGACCACGCCGCTTTCTTCAAGTCGTTTTTGCTCTTTATTCAAATCTTGAGCAGATACCGCCGCCGCCAGGAGCGTAAGACATGCTGCGGCAACCACGTATTTCTTCATAACAGACCTCCACGGTCAAACTTCGCTTATCGATTGTTATTTCACCAACGATTCGTGGTTGAAGATCTCTTTCAACACACCTACAACACGAGAGGGCTATGCGTTGCCCGACTCTCAGGCGGGGCACTTTCCTGATCTCTCACGAAGACTTTTGCCGGACTCCGAGGGTGAGCATAACGACTCCGCCCACTAACGCCAGGCCGGCGAGCAGTGGCGAAACATAAACGTGCTCGTGCTTGTCCACAGTGGCGTGGATCGGCCCGACATCCAGAAACTTGTCCCGATGCGTATAGTTGAATCCCTGATAGGCGAGGGTAAAACCACCCAGGACGATGAAGAGAATGCCACCCCAAATGAAAGGTTTCATGGTGATAATCGCGCCGGCGTCTAAACCGACCCTCTCCTACCTTGAATCAAGTTAATCACGAAGATAGCTAAGGCTACGACTAGAAGAACGTGGATCAGCCCGCCCATGGTGTAAGAAGTAACCATGCCAAGCAGCCATAGGACGCAAAGTACGACGAATATTGTCCAAAGCATTGTATTTCCATTCTCACAAGAGATTGTTAAAGCGCTTGTGCCGCCTCCGAAATCAGCCGCGATGTTTTCGGATAAGCCATATTAGACGGCCCGAAACCGTTCGTCTGTTCACTTGCGGACACATTTTCATTTACTTTTCGGGGCTGGCGGAAAGACGCGGAGTAGGAGTATCGAGCCTCAATTGGTCAAGGGATGCCAAAACGCTTTGCCAGCGAACATTGTCCTTTTTCGTTTCGATGGGAACAGAGAGCTCTGCATAAAAGCTGAGAATATTGTCACGGAGGCCTGGCGACGTCAGATCGAAGTTGCGCTTGGCAAGTTGACCTAAGAGCTTCGCGTAGGTTTCGTCAAGCGAATACCCCATCGGCTTCTGCAGGCAGCCCGTCGAGCGAGTCCTGCTCTAATTTGGTCTTTTGAGCTCGGAGACAAGTTTCTGCGCTTCCTGCATTCGCTCTCTGTAGAACAAGGGACAGATTAGGACTGTTGTGGCACCCACGCGCACATGTTGCCTGATGCCTTGCTTCGATAGGAATAACGATAAGGCCGTGTACGTTTTGATTTCTTTCTCCAGAAACTTGACTGCACGACGTTTAGATTGATCCATCACCCACCTCCGACTTGGCAGCCACAACCTGCCGGAAAAGTCGACCGTCAGAATCGACCGTTAATTTCAAACCATCTCAAAGGATTGGGGCAAACATTCCTAAATCTGTCCAAGAAGCACGAGAACGACCACGACGATGAGAACGAGTCCCACGCCGCCGGTCGGCACATATCCCCACTGCCGACTGTGCGACCACCGCGGCAGGGCACCAAGAGTGCCAGAATCAAGACCACGATCAATATAGTTCCAAGCATGGTTCACTCCTTGTCCAGCTGCATTCCGCCCTGAATCCCATGCGATTCCGTCCTAGCGGGGGTTGCTGGAAAGTTGGGCCGCAGTCTTCTTCGATTGACTTAACGGTTCAAGCACTAGATCACGACGGTGATCGCAAAACGAGAACCGGGATAGTACGGGTCGTACATGTAATAGCCGCCATCGACGTAATCGATGTAGAACGGGTCGGTGTAATACCAATAAGCTGGCCACGGTTCGACGTATCCAAACCAATAACCGCCGTACTGGAAGCGAGAATAGCCGCTGACCATAACCGGGTTGCCCATGCGGAACTCGTGCTCTCGGCCAAAGTTCGAACGAAACCGTTCGTCGGGAATGCGACCGCTACCCCTGTGGCTCAGGCGGAGTGCGGGTTGCGCGTGTTGTGTAGCCGTTTCCTCCTGCGTGCGCTGAGGGCCGTTCGAAGAGGATGCAGTCTGCTGCTCGCTGTGCTGCTGTTGCTGTCCTTTGACCTGCTGTTGCTGCTGATTGTTGGACTTGGCGTGTTCTTGCTGCTGCTGTTGCTGCCCCTTGGCCGCCTGCTGTTCTTTTTCGGGCTTCGCTTGTTGCTCTTGTTTCGGAGCCTTTGCTTGCTGCTGCTGTTTTTCGGGCTTTGCCTGTTGCTCTTGCTTCGGGGCCTTCGCTTCCTGCTGTTGTTTCTCGGGCTTCGCCTGTTGCTCCTGTTTGGGAGCTTTTGCTTGCTGCTGCTGTTTTTCGGGCTTCGCCTGTTGCTCTTGCTTCGGGGCCTTCGCTTCCTGCTGTTGTTTCTCGGGCTTCGCCGGCTGTTCCTGTTTCGGGGGACTCGGCTTGTCTTCTGGTTTTTCCTGGCGTGCGTCTGCCATGGGCGCGAATCCCAAAAGCAAAAACAGTGCTGTGGTACTAAATGCTCCAATTGATTTCATCATGTTATCTCCACTAACCGCGTATTCTTGCGCGCGCCATTCGAGACGTCAGGCGCGCTGGTTCTTGTCGATTCACAAACCTTGATCCGCGAATCGCGACTCTCGACCGAGCCGCTCATCGGCATTATCTACGTCCCTACGCGTATATGCGCGAGAGAATGAAATAGTCCAAAAACGTTTAGGAGCCACAACACCACGGCAATGACTACGACCCCGTTCAGAATTGATTTGATGGTGCCCTGCATTGGGATAAAGCGGTTCACCAACCAGAGCAAAACGCCCACGACGATCAGGGCTATTAGAATTTGAATGAGAGGCATGCTCTTTCTTCCTTTCTTTCGATGTTGCGAGACACTTCCAGCCTGGGCCGGAAATGCTCCTTGCGCTTTCTCGTTCAGAGAACCGCTGGAGGCTTGGCTCGACAACAGGACCGGCTCTTCCGCCAAAGCCCTTGTCTAAATTGTCGTTCGATATCCTTGAGGCTTGCGACCGGCGCGGGGAATAAGCTTCGTGGATGGACTGTCCAACAAAACAGCCCTTTTTACAACAAACCCATCCTAGCTTCTCTCAATCCGCAGGTCTGTTCACTTATATACATGTCCGCTGAGCGTGGCAGTTGGACTCCGCACCGTGCCAGCAGTGATATAATCGGCCTAGTTCTCGGAAATACTTGAACTGGTAGTGTAAGTGAATTTATACCGTAGCATCGGGAATCAAGTATGCCTAGAGCCAACCCCAAAAAGACCAAAGCAATTTCTGCAAGAAATGCCAGTTTCGATCTGCAAGTTTTCCTTGATACCGCCGGCGCAGCCCGTCGCGTTCTCCGATTTCGGCCAGGGGAGAAGGTCTACCGCCAGGGTGAGCTCGCCAAGAGTGTCAAATACATTCAAGAAGGCGGCGTCAGACTTTCCGTTATAAATGAAGACGGTAAAGAGGCGGTTGTGGCGCTCCTCGGCCCGCGCGATTTCTTTGGCGAGGGATGTCTGGCGGGTCAGCCGATTTGTATGGCAACGGCCACAGCCATCGCGCCGACGGCCATACTATCTATCGGCAAGGCGGAGATGATGCGAGTGCTCCGCACAGAACACGCGCTCTCGGACCTGTTTATCTCCCATATGCTGACTCGGAACATTCGAATTGAAGAGGACCTGGTTGATCAGCTTTTTAATTCCAGCGAGAAGCGCCTGGCTCGGGCCCTTCTGTTGCTTGCGCGTTACGGCAAAGACGACCAGCCGCACCGAGTGCTTCCCAAAATATCGCAAGAGATGCTGGCGGAAACGATTGGAACCACGCGGTCCCGGGTCAATTTTTTCATGAACAAGTTCAGGAAATTAGGCTTCATCAAATATAACGGCGGCCTACAGATCAACACCTCTCTCTTGAGCGTCGTGCTGCACGACTGATGCAAGCGGCTATATCCTTGCTGAAGCCTCGAATGATGTAGCGGCAGAAAACCTTATCCTACTGTCCCTGTCCAGTATTCTCGCGCTCGGAACGATTTCGGCATGTTTGTCGAAGTTGGCGGACTGTCCAATTATGGACAGACGAATGCCTCACTTAAAGCTAGACTAACTGTAGGTTGCAACCGTCTGGCAGAATTTCACCAAATTCTGACTTAACAATGGGGCGGCGCTCGATTGGGCCGCCCTTTCCATCTACCAGGCCTTGCTAGCTCCGATCGGGGAGCGGCCGGGGAGCCCCGCGAGTTTCAACTATGATGCTTGCACTTTATCCATTTTTTGCCCGCCTTCGTAGTTTGGTTGGGTTGGTGCCTGCTTTGGTGAAAAAGCTACTGGGGACGAAGCCACCAGAAGAAAAGTTCGCGCCACAGCGCATGTGCCCCTATTGTGGACTCATAACCTCGCGCTCGAAACGATATTGCCTGGAATGCGGAAAGTCTTTCAAGCCAGCTTAGAAGCCGATGCGGAAAGGACGACGAAGATGCCTTTTAGCGGAAATTGTCATACGTTCGATTCTTCCACCTTGAAGGCGCTAAATGATGACGGGTCGGTTTATGGGCTGTTTAAGGTGGACCTTCCATTCCGCCCCGACCATTACACCTGCCTATTTGTGGGACAAACAAACGACTTGAGGGCGCGCCTCCTCGAGCATTACAGCCATCCTTCGATCGCCGGCGTCACGCATTTCTTTGCCGAGGCCAGCGCGACCGAAGAGCAACGAAATCCACGCGAAAGGGAACTGATCGCTGAATTTAACCCGCCCGGAAACAAAACCAGCGAGATTGCAAACAAATAATCCGTTCAAGAGCCTAACTCGACTCCTCGGAGACACACGACTGAGATTCGAATTTAGTGAAGGCGGGCAGGAGACATAAGCGGCGCGCGCACTCGTTTGCTTTTCATCGCATACAGCGCTTTGTCCGCGGCGTAAAGAAGAGTACCGATTGCATCCGCATCTTCCGGATAACTGGCAATTCCCAAGCTCACCGAGAGCGAGGGCTCCTCGGGTTCGTCTCCGAGGAGTTCACAAATTCTTCGTGCTACCAATGAGGCAGCGGCTGGAGATGTTTCGGGAAGGACTAATGCAAACTCGTCCCCGCCGTGTCGCGCCGCAGTGTCGATGGACCGGCAGCAGTCCTTCATAATTTGCGCCAAGCGACAGAGCGCCCGGTCGCCGCCCACATGACCGAATTGATCGTTGATATTTTTCAATCCGTCGAGATCCAACAACACAACAGAGAATTCACGGCCAGTACGCTTGGATCGCCCAATCTCCGCCTGTAATATCTCGAAAAGGTGGCGATGGTTTGCCAAGCCCGTCAGTGAGTCGCTTGAAGCCTGGTAGCGAAGTTGATCCTCGAGCTTCCGCTGTTCGGTGATATCGACAGCGATAATTTCGCAGCCATTGAAATTCCCTTGTTCATCAAAGGCGTCACGGCCACTGAGTCTTACCTTCAGGAGCGTACCGTCCTTTCTGTTCCACTCCACTTCGATCGGTTCAAATTGCATCGACTCTGGGGAGTTTCCGGGCAACGGTTTTCCTTGCCAGAGATTGAGGATGATCTCAGACGCACGGTTCACTGCAAGTAGTTCCTCTTTGGATTCATATCCGAGCATGGTCAAGAGAGCTTTGTTGACCTCAAGAAATTTTCCTTGCGCATCACATCGGCATATACCGTAAGTAGGATTGTCCATGAGTGCACGGTATAGCGAGCGCGAATGCCGCAGAGCCTTTTCAGCTTCTTCCAACTCCAGGCGCAGCTTTCTCACATTAAGTACCCGGCGAACGGCCATCGGCAATTGATTGATGTGTTCTAGTTCCACGCATTCGAACGCGCCTTGGGGGACTAAGTTCGCTATGGACTCGCGCCCCTTGACAGCGACTAGGACGATCAGAGGAATTGCTTTCCGGGTTTGATCCAAGAGCTGCAACATTTGCGGTCCTTTGCAGCTCGGGCTGGGGTACTCGACGAGGATGACATCGTAGGACTTGGATCGCACGTCAGCCGCACATTGAGCCAGATTCAAGGCAACATCCGAAGTGACTTCAAAGCGCGCTTTCTTTAGCTCTTGCAAGCAGCCATCCACCGCCCCTGCGTCACGATGAACGAAAAGGACGTTCAGGAGACGGCCTCTGTGAAAAGCCGTGCTTTCCCGGAGGAACTCGCTGCGATCAGACAGGGTTTCGTTTTGAAACAGGTGCGATATAGAAGGCATATTTAGGGCCGTCGAAGAGGTCCGCGTACTGACAGGAAATCCAGACGCGCACACGCCCTCCCGACGATCCTAGATCAACGGTGAAACAGAAGCTGTACCGTTTTGAACACTTCAGCCGACCGTCGCCGTGTTGCCTGTTCCACGACAACTACAGGCAACCGTGAGGGGAGCTATGCTGATTGCTAGTGGCAATCGAGACTTACGGCAAGAGCGGGCAGTCCGTCAGTTTACCTCAACACGAAGAATATCGACTCCCCGGTGAGTGATTCTGACCTGCGCGTCGTTATGAATGTATCCGCGATTCCAGGCGGAATTGAAACCAATGGAGTCCCAGCCACTGCCATAGTGAAAAGACAGTCCGCCTACTCTGAAACTCTCAACAGGATGTCCGCTAGGGGGCATAGGGACAAACTCCTTCACGATCCCTTCTGTCACCTGATAATCGCCCTCGGCGAGCGCGAGCTTCATTTGGCGATATTCGACAAAACTGATCATCGCGACCACGAGGGAAGTTCCAAAACAGGCGATTGAAATAAATAGGAAGAGTTTTCCTTGCAATACGGAGCGTGGGCCGGGAGACCTTTTCAAAGCCCAGTCCACCGCGCCAGGTACAAAAAGGAACAACGGGATGAAAAGACAGATGGCGAGTTGAGAACCGTTCTGCAGAGCGTCAAAGACAACATGGTAGTGCACGCCGAGTCCTCCTTCTCAACCAACACAGAATTGTTGCCCCCGTCCAGTTGAGCGTCTGAAATAGCAATGGCAACGTATTTAATCTACTGCCGTCGCAGGTGACCGCCAGGACTCGCTGAGCACAGCCCGGTAGTGGTATTTACTTACCTATTTCGCCTTGCGAGCCTTCTTTGGCCAAGGATAAGAGGAATCCACGGATTGCGTCTGTTCGAAATGGCACACCTTCTTGTTCTTCACTTCAGAAATAGAATTCGCCTCCGTGCAAAAGAGTACAGATATTTGTGCTAGTTGCTCTTATGCTGTTCCTGCAGCCTGTGAGACACGGTTATCCGGCGATACAGAGGCGCGCAATCTGAGACCCAGCCATGGAAGAGCTTACGACAGACGTCCTGACAGAGGTGGGAAGCAAAACGCGGAGCGCACTGGGAACTGAGGCTATCGTCATGACGGCCGCGCTGACTGGTACGGCCAATCAAATAGAGTGGGCTGAGCAAATCAAGGAGCGCGTCGGCAAAGAATTTGATCGCGTTGCGAATGCGATGAGATCGGTAGGCGCCAAGCAAGGGGACCTGGACCGAACGGTTACTTTGGAATTGGTGGCGATTCTGGAAGAGAAACGTCTAGAGGTAATGGCGAATGATCGGGCTGGGTACTTCATACATGATTGGCAAGAGTTGCGGGATCAGGTTCGACAGATGGTCGTGACAGATCCACGTTACGCAAACGTCATGGGTAGATATGCAGCGCGAAGGCCCGGGACAACAAGCTATCCTGAGTTCCAAAAGACTCGATGGCCAGAAGGGGCGGAACTATAAAGGAGTGCTGCTGGCGTAAATATGCAGGCCACAAAAAGACCAAAGGATCGCCACATCGGACTTGCTTTCTCTTCGGATTCTCTGTGGTGCAAGGAAATTCGCCCGTTTACTTTTTCTCGGGAGCGCCCATGAACACTTACTATCATGCTCATCCTCAAACGGTGGTTGGTCCCCGAAACAGTCGTCACGAGGGGGAGCCCCGACAAGCATTCGACTGGGTTTCCGATTTGAACGAGGCCAGTAGGGGCTCGCTTGATTGTGTCCAGGCGACGCAGCGAAGATTGAAACAGCGTCACAGTTTGGAAACGACCCTCGTCGAGGTGAAAGACGAAAAGTTGATGACACCCATGTATGTCATTTCTTTGGCCACACGCAACGACGACAATTCAGTCGGTTGATTTACAAGGACCATCGTGTTGTCGTGCGGTAATTGCATACCCGCCAGCTCCACTTCAAGGCTTTTTTTTGAAAGCGGTTACCCTAATTCATTCGCCCAGTCGGATAGGGTACGAATATATTCGTCGAAGGCGTGTTGCTGCTTAGCGACCAGGTCGTCGAAGGTTTTTCTGTTGAAGTAGAACGTTCCCGGTCCGAGAAGGTCTCGCAGTTCTTCAGCGGCCTTCTGCACTGAGTTCCAAGCGTCCACTACGTCTTGCCGCGTTGCCATTACCGGAAGGGTATCACGGATCATGATGGGCGCAGGTGGCAGGCTCGGCCGGCGAACCGCTCGCCGGAGAAGTGGGTTTGATAAGGGGCCGATCTGGAGGGAGGCTAGGTCCGTTCTTTCTGAACAGGCTAGCCCTGGGGTGTGGTGGAGTTAGTCAGAGAATAAATAAACCTTACTAAGAGAATTTGCTCAAGGCTGTGCAGAAGTGCACAGTTTCCACTTTTGAGAGCGATTATCATGCCACACCGGGCGTCGACGAGAGTGAGTGGCCCGGGAGTCAGCCGGGCGATGCCGACGAATGACGGTGTGGTTCCAGCCGTTGACCCCGCTGACCTTAAAAGCGCCGCCTTTCCATTTACTGGCCTGCTAAGCTCATAACCTTCCGACTGGCACGCGCCATTTAGCCGACAGATATAATGAGTCACTGCCCGAATGTCCCTATTGCCTGCGCGGTTGCCTCGGGATTCACACTTCATGACCTGGCGTGAATACCATGACTTGACGAAGCACAGCGTCGCGTCGCTTCAGCGAACTCGGCACTATCTCGATTGGGCAAATATGCCCAACCCTTTTCGACACTATGAGGGCGTCCCCGTTCTGGATTTGCCGGCCGACCCGCCGGCTCCGCGGATTTCAGCTCTCGAAGTACTCCATGGCAAAAGAGGAAATACTCTCGCTCGGGACGGTGCGGAATTCCTGTCGCAGTTGATGTTCTATTCCGCCTCGATCAGCGCGTCTAAACGAGTCCCATCTACTGGGGATACTTACGCTCTGCGCGTCAATCCGTCTTCCGGAAACCTCCATCCGACCGAATTTCACTTTTGCGCGCGAGGATTGGCAGGGTGGCTCGATGGTCTCTATCATTACCGCCCCTCATCCCACATGGTAGAACAACGCGCCACCGGAGATTTTGGCGAGGAATTTCTAAGCACCTCCCGCCCGCTCATTTTTGTCTTGACTAGTATTGTGTGGCGCGAAGCATGGAAATATGGGGATCGGGCATATCGGTATTGCCTGCATGACATCGGACATGCCTGGCAGGCTTTAACTCTTAGCGCGCGAGCCATCGGATGCGAAAGCTTTGCGCTTGGGCATTTCTCAGATAACAGAGTTGCGGAATCGTGTCTTCTGGCTCAGGATGAGTGGCCGATGTTAATCGTCGGGCTTTACGGGCCGTCTATTCCCTCGAGGACGATAATTCCAGAAGAGACAGTCTTGCTTGGCGGTCAGCCCAACCGGCTTTCGGAGAAGCAGGAATCCTATCCGCCGATTAAACGAATTCACGCTGCAACGAAGATCAGCATGGAATCCAACATCCCCTCTCTTGACCCACCCAAGGTGTCCGGCCGCGGTCAAATCAGCCTGCCGTCGCGCGACTCCACGGGTCGCAGCTTCGGAGACGTCGTTCGCGGCAGGCGTTCCGCTCTTGACTTCAGAGGCGGGAGCGAGTCGATCTCCCTCTCGCAACTTGCGACTCTTCTCGCAAGCACCAAGGAACCTCTCTTCGCCGATTTCGCTACGACTCGTTTCGTCCATCTGTACATTTACGTCCATCGTGTCGAAGGTTTGGCGGCAGGCGTCTATCGCTACTGGCCGGAGCACGCGGAGCTCGAGAAAATCAGGGAAGGGGATCAACGTCTGGTGGCAGCATCTCTCAGCTTGGGGCAGGACTTGGCGGGTAATGCTTGCCTGGCCTTCTCTATGGTCGGTGATTTTGAGAATGCTGCGCGGCTCTTTGGCGATCGCGGATATCGGTTCGTGCATTTCGAGGCGGGTGCTATCGGTCAACGAATGTATCTTGCATCTGAGGCCCTTGGTTTACGGGCAACAGGCATCGGAGCATTTTTTGATGAGCAAGTGAACCAATATCTAGGGCTTTCCCCTGTGCTCGGACAAGTCGTCTACCATTTCGCAATCGGGTACCCGGTTTGCGATCCGCGCCTGGAGGCCTGAAATTAAATGGTCGGCATACTGGTTCATGGCAACAATCACTTCATTCTATCCGGGCCATTACCTGACGATGCCGCCGCATTGGCGTTGGCGTGGCACTGGTCCATCACCCAAATTGGTGAGTCAAAATCATCGTCTTTCAGCGAGTGGAAGATTAGATCGAAGGAATTTCGCGAGAATCTGGAGTGGGCGGTAATCGTTCCCGGCGACCGTGAAGCCTCTCCGGGAGTGATGCAATTGCTTGAAGAACTTAGCGCTCGTGGAGTTGCAGTCCGGCGACTGAGCACGGGCTGCTGGTGACGGGCAAATGCAAACCGAGAGAAGGCCCGAGGGCGGCTCGGACCTTCCGGTTCCATACTCGCTACGATACGACAGCTACCTTACTGCGACCTTCGCTTTGCCAGCTTCCGCGACTACTCCGAGCTGCTGCATCAAGCCCAGGGCGTCCCAGTTGACCCAGCCTTCCACCATCTTGCCGCCGGCGAATCGCGCAATGCTGATGCCGGTGATGGAGATCTGCTTCCCGGTTGGCGCAATTCCGCTCAGCTCGCCTTTGTGCGTGCCTCGGCAGTTCCAACGTACCGCGACAGTTTCGCCGTCGGCAAAGAGTTCCTCTATCGTTAGGCGGAGATCCTGGAAGGCATTGCGATAGAGAGTAGCTCTTTTCTTCTCACCTTCCGGGCCGCGTCCGACATCAGGCGTCGATGGGTCATGGTGAGCGTAATTAGGGCCAAAGAGCTCATCTGCCACTTGCAGATTGCCCTTGTTCCAAACCTCTTCGAACAGACGGCGAACAATAGCTTTGTTTGATTCAGACATAATTTGTACTCTTTCTAAGAAATTCGATTTTGATTCTCGCAGAAGGCGAGTTGGACCTGACTGGCGTGGTCTGGAGTCGCTGCGGTCTTGACCGTGCAGTCCTGTACGTCGAACAGGAAGTTTGCCCTCCGCGCGTGCGGAGAACAACCAGCCGAGGAGGTACTCCCCTCTTAACGCTCAATTTTGAGCTTGGCTCTTAAAGAGAATGCACTCGGACTACGAAGCGGGAGTCTCGCCCTAATTGGCGAAACCGCAGAATGATGCTGTTCTCTCTGGACGTGGGTGTCAAGGACAATCGAAACTTTCTTTTGTGCAAAAGAAGAGCCAGAAGCTCTCGATTTTCTTTCTCTGTGAAGCGAGGAGGTCCGTCCTTGTCATGTGCGGAGAGCCAAAGATTCCGTGCTGGCTTTGCAAAAACTGAAAGGGTGGGGTTCTGTAGCGGCCGGATTAGGACCCCGTGTAGTAAGCGTTGGTAGCCTGATGGGGCGATTGTTCTTCGGTTATCGCGGTGAAGTGCGTAAGATTCGCGATTCCGAAGTAGGTGGTGATGGCCCCGACCGAGGCGTCACGACCGGTCGCCATCAACACACGTCCCACGCGCTGCTGATTGCCTGGCGTCGAAGGTCCACCAGCGATCTTCGAGATACACCTCAAACCACGCACTGAAGTCCATGGGAGACGGGGCGGGCGGCACACCGATATCGCCCAACTATCCTGTGGCGTAGCGAGCGGGAATATTCCGGGCGCGACAGAGCGTGACAGCAAGATGCTGAAAATCCCTGCAGAGGCCGAAGCGTTCCGTGAACACGTCCAGAGCCGTCTTTGTTGGGCGAGCGTGTTGATATCCGAAGCTAACTTTTGAGTGTACCCAATCGCAAATCGCTTGCACCCGCGACCATCCGGAATGCACTGCGCCAAACAGGTCCAAATGCAATCACCGAAAATCTGTCCACTTCGCAGTAGCGGCTGTTGTACAGATAGCGCAGGACCTCCGGTGGCAATTCTTGAATGGGAACTTCGCGCGCATCAGGGCTCACCAAATCGGGCACGCCGGAGTCATAGAACAGAGTTGAGTTGGTCAAACGAAGCGCGCCCTTCGGCGCAACAAACCGGTAGCAGCGATTCCCGAAACTGTCGATGAAGCCCTCCCTCCGTCTGCAGGGTAGGCGTAATGTGTAGCTTGTCGGCAGCGCGCAGATCCACAACCCGGGAAGGATGCACCGTAAGCAACGCCACCATAGCCACCGGGGCAGGGATCTCGAACTCGATTTCATACCCTAATCGCAGAATCATCGATTTAATCGAAAGCAGGGAAGTCCGCGCACTGAGTCTGCAACGTCCGAAGTCCGGCGGGTCATACAGCCGCGCCCCGATTGATCTTAGCAGGTGAGAATCCGATTGAATGCCGAATCGATAAGCCCGTATTCTACGGGCGCGCGGCTTCTGGCTCGTTGACCAGTTCCTCAAAAAGAGTTCTGTAGTGAATCATGGCTTGACGCAAGTCTTCGGTACGCGCCTCTCCACGCGATTGCCGAAGCGCAGTTTGGTGAGCGGCACGGTAGTTGTCGAGAACCAGCGGGTGGTCGACGGAGATGTCCGCGACGCGCTGCTCAAAGTCGCTCATCGGATAGCCACGCGTGGACATCACATCGTTAAGCAGCTGGTCGGCTTCCGCGACGGCGCCTCCCGGACCGTCGACAAAGTGTGCCTGGACTCTGCCCCAAGTCTCAACAAATCGAGCGCGATCGGCGGTGGCGAGCGGCCGGATGTGCAAGCGGTCCACGCGCTCTGCGCGCTGGTCCAACACGGCTTCCGCTTTCCGCTGGTTTCCGCCTTCTTTTACGGCGCGAGTGTATTCGGATCCGCCGAACTGCGTGCGAAGCCTTTCGGTCCGGCGTTTCCGAATCGAAAACAAAATCGCGACGCCTGCTGCCAGCATTAGCAGGACAGCGACGGCGATGCCAATTTGTGTCGTGGTTAGTTGTGATAAATTCATGCTCTCTCCAATTCTTTCTCAATACTTTTCGCGCAAAACGTAGATTCTTCGAACCTGAAAATCGCAAACGACTACCGCCTCACTGTTTTTCGACGGCTTTTTCGGCTTTACCAATGGTCTTTTGCAGTTTCCCGGCGAGCTTTTCGCCGAGACCCTCAGCTTGTAAGCGACGGTTGTTCGTCGCGCGCCCGACTTCCTGTTTAACGTTGCCCTTGAGCTCGTGATATCTTCCTTTTGCTTTGTCCTTCGTGCTTTGCTTCATGGATTTTCTCCTCCAATCAGTTCGATTTCCATTTCTCCGCAAAGAGCTGACAACCGGTAGCCTAACTAGGCACGCAGCACGCCGAGAAGGTACAAAACCACCGCGATAACTACGACTGTGCCGACGATCCCTAGGCCCCCGCTCGATCCCCACCTTGAATACCCGTAATACCCACCGCCAGTACCGAATACCAGCAACAGCAAGATAATTAGTAGCAGCATCGAAGTTCTCCTTTTTGGATTTCCACTTTGCCAGCGCCCTGGAATGTCTCCAGCCGGCTTTGGAAGCATCAGATTTAGCAATGGTGCGTCTTAAAGGCGATCACCCGTTGTCTCTTCCCAGTAAGGTGCCAGGCCATAATGTTTATAAATGCTGGTACCCCAAGTGGAGTCCGCCATGTTTGGCCAGTTCGCCTTGTCGAAACCCGGGGCGCTTTCCAGGAGTTTCTTGTCTACGTTGAGGACGATGCGCTTTTCCGCCAAGTGAAACTGAAAGGCGTACCAGGGAACGGCAAAATATTTATCCCCCACGCCAAGAAATCCTCCAAAGGACAAAACCGCGTAGGCGATCCGCCCGGCGCCCGCATCGAGGACGAGGTCCTCAATCGTACCGAGGTCCTGGTAATTTGCGTTCACCACGGTGCTGCCAATCACCGACTTTGCGGGAACGATGTCGTTGCCTTTCGCCAATTTTGTCTGTGCCATGTGTGACAACCCTTCCATTCTTTTTCGTTTCGGGGGAAATGGCTTACTCGCCGGAGTTCTCCCATGGGCAGGATCATAGAAGATGAAGGAATCGGAATCTGTTCACATCGGCACACTTTTCAATATAATTTGTCGAATTCGGGGAGTGCTGTGCTCCACGACTGATAATAGGAAATGTCCAGACGGCAGGAAGTTAGCCTGTTAAGAAAAAACAGGCTAGCTTGGAACTGGACATGGTCAAAGAATAACCAAACCCTACCAAGAAGATTGCCCCAGGTCTGTTCTGAACGGGACACTTTCCGTTTTTGAGAACCATTACCATTATCATGCTTTTTGGACGAGGGAGGCTGTTATGCCGACGAATGACGATTTGGTTCCAGCGGTTGACGCCGCTGACCTCAAAAGCGTCTGGTTGATGCAGAATGATTTTCAAGCACGTCACCCCGGTCAACCGGTTGCGATTAATATCGATGCCTATAAACGTGCATGCAAACCCGGAGCGGATGTTAGCGCCGTCTGTAATCGGGCATCCATGCTGGGAAGTTTAGAGAACGCCGCCGAATCCAGACATGTTGAATTCCCTTGGATGCGCGACAGCAGATCTGCGGACACTATTTTCAAGATTGCCGCGGCGATTCCAATGGTCAGAGTGCAACCGGGTGTCGAGCACGAAGGGTTTCCGATCGATATGGAGGAATTGATAAGACAGATTGAGGCGGAATCCAAGACGTGAAGCAAGGTATCAATCTGGATGCCGTCGGAGCCGCCAGCCGGGTCCGTCGCTACCATCTAACCACCACGAGGATGCACGCCGCCTGCAGCTAAACGTTTCGCCGCTCGATCTGCCACCTCTGTTGGGATCTCCTTTTTTCCCAATCCCCGGGATTGTTCCGTGCTTAAACAAGCGACGACTGTTCGCGTTACCAGCTTGGTCTCAGCGGGGCCGCGAACGGCAATACTAACGACGCCCGCCGCTTCGACCGGATAGTCGTTGCCTCCCGCGAACAAGGCATCCCCTATGAAGATCATCTCTGCCATTGAAATGCCGAGGACGTCTCGAAGTTTTTTGATTCCGTAGGCTTTGTCAATACCGGGTTCGGTGACATCGATGGATGTTGTGCCGCCTATACGGACGGAAAACTCGGGAATAGAGATGTCGAGAATCGCTTTGATTTTCTTCCGCTTCGTGAAATCGGGATCCCACTTATTCTTTTCTTCCAAAGGGGCCTGCTGGCCTAATGCGGAAAATGTTATCTGGCTTCCTCGGTCCTCGATAACCTCTCCCCAGGTCTTTTCGACTTGGAAACCGCCTGCTGCGACTGCCTTGGTTAAAGAACTGACGATCTTCTCTTTTTCATCCGCAGTAAAATCCTCTGAATAGAGCCTTTTCCACCACCCTATGTATCGGAAGAACTTCGTCCCACATGTAGGAAGAAGAGATAAATTTACCAGGAGTTCGTCGTGCGGAAGATTGTAAAGCAGTTGCTTCTCAAACTGCGGCCAATCGCCGCCGGAAATGACGGCCACTTTGACGATACCGAGAAGTTCATGCAGCAGTGCTGCCATTTCAGCATCGAGCGGCGACTTGCTCTCGGCGAGAGTGCCGTCCAGATCAAAAACGACAAGCTTTTTCAATGGCGCTCCACGATTGAGTTCAAGACGGGAGGGCGGAGGGTGATGCCGGACGATGATCCGTTTCGCCCTTACAGACGGCATGTCCACAGTGACAATCGATGTCTGGCATCTTTTCCATTGCCTCGCACGTGATGCTGCAGTATTTGCCGGACGTCGTCATACAGGAACAGACTGGGCGCGCGCACTTGTGAGCATTGGCAGGGGTCATTTCTATCCTCCTACTGCGAATCAACACTTGAAGATCCAGGGTGGGATGTTAGCTGTTAAGAACGAGGCTTTCTGTATAAAAAGGAACACATTGCGCAGCGACTCGGCGACCGTCAGTGCTGATTCGTGGAATCAGCTGTGCCGTCCGACCACTTGCCGACCGGAATCAGGAAAACCGTCAGCCGGTCCTGCGGGTCGCCGGCGGCCAGAATCGGGGAGCCCGGCAGCTCCGCGCCCCAGGTTACAGGGTTCATTTGCGGAAGGAAGAACATCAGGTCGGGATGCCAGTGCCCGTCATGATCGCTCAAATATCCCTGCTTTGACATCATGTAACACATCGCGCCAGTTTCCGGCGCCGGCAACTCTTTCTTGTCGAGGCTGACCTTTATACTTTCGAACATTTGCGCTTTGGATTGCCCAGCGAGTATCACAACTCGATCTTTTTGATGGTGAAGGGAAAAAATGCCTGGTGCTGGCTTTGAATGTCAAACATCTTGAAATTGACAAAAATAAAGCTAATCTGTCGACGTAGACGGCACTTCGCGTTCACCCCGTCCACAATTTGATAGAAGATGATGTTGGCCCTTATGATGCAGACCATGGCAGCTATGAACATAACAACCATTAGAACAAGAGGCGCCCGCAGCACTCAACCGTTGGAACTCAAACGATCGACCGTTGTCGCCGCGCTTCTCGTGTCGTTTGCCGCAGGCTCACTGCTTACTGCCCGCCTGACGCGCCCCAGCAGAGTTAGTGCCGCTGGCGATCGCGTCTTTGAGCTTCGCGTCTATCACACTCTCCCCGGCAAAGTCCCCGCCCTCGAGTCCATCTTTCGCGACCTTTCACCGCTAATAGTCAAGCACGGCATCAATGTTGTCGGCTACTGGGTACCCCGCGATGATCCTGCATGGGCCAACACCTTCGTTTACCTCGTGGTTCACTCCAGCCGGGAAGAAGCCAAAAAGAATTGGGAAGCGCTTCATGCCGACCAGGACTTTCCACCGTATCGGGACCAGGCCACCCCGCTCATAGAAAAAGGCGACGACGGCTATAAGGTGGACGAAGTCTTCATGCGTCCCACCGACTATTCGGCGATGAAGTGAGGCTCGACGAAAGTCCAAGCTCCTGGCCAACGCGGTAATCAGACAAAGAGATCTAGAATCCCAGGTAATGCCAGCAATCCGGCAGGACCGATAGCGCTACTGCCTTGTCGCGTTTTTGCCTGTAGATATAAGATGGCGCTGGAGAGTCAGGAGCAATTATGGCCCATCAAGAACCACTGAAGTATGTCTTCTACATTGCCGCCATTCCGGAAAAGGTGTGGGAAGGCTTTGTTTCGCCGGAGTCTAACCGCATCATCTTCGCCGGCGCCGAGTTTCAAGCGGACTGTAAGCCCGGGGGCTCGCTCGCCTGGGTCGGCGCCGGACCCGATGGCAAGCCCATGACGTACGTCCGCGGTAAGGTCTTGCGGTTCGAGCCTCCAAAAGTCTTTCAGTATACCTTCGCCATGGGCCAGAATGATAAGCCGTCACGCGCAACGATCGAACTGGTGCCCGAGACCGAAGCCACCAAAGTAACGGTGACGCATGACGAGTGGGCAGAGGATGACCCCACTTACGCAGCCTGCGCCGATGGATGGCCACGCATTCTCTCCCGTCTGAAGACGTTGCTTGAGACCGGGAAGACCTTCAAGCCGCATTGATACCAGGTTGGAATGGTGGTGAGAAGCCGAAACATCATTGCAACCGCTCTACTCTGTACCTGTGTAGGTGGTTTCTCACGGGCAGCAGAATCATCCCTCGATGGCCAGTGGGAGGGAGTCTTGTCGCGTGAGGGCTCTGAAGCAAAAGTGACTCTCAACTTCAAAACAAGCAGGGTTCCCATGGAGGAACGATGACCATGCTGTCTGTCGGCATGTTCCGGCAAACCTGATGAAGACTTCAAGCAAGAGGCATGGTTTCAGACCGTAAATGCGCCGGATTTGCTAGAAGGTCTACGCGAAGCCTGGGCCGGGCAATTCTCATATGACCGCAACCCTGATTTAGTGAATCTGAAAATTCCGGTGCTAGGCATATTCGGAGAGCGCGACACCGAGACTTCTGCCAAACAGATTGCCGCGACAACTAAATCGGCTCTGAGCAAAGCTGGAAACAAAAATAACAGAATCGTTGTAATTCCTGGAGCAACTCACGGTCTCATGATCTTTCCTGAAGATGGAAAACCTTGGTTCTTTCTTAGATTTTCTGATGGATATATGCCGTTGATGACCGACTGGGCGTTGAAGCGGTTGCAGGACTGAAAGCGTCATAAGACTTTCCCGACGCACCGGGGAGGAACGCAGGTGTAGATTTATTCGTCCATAGAGGGTCGCTTCACTCGCAGCTCCCGTTCTCTGGCTTCCTGTGCACGAAGATAGGCCTCAATTTCCGTTCTGCCTTCGTGTCTCGCCCAGTCAGCCGGAGTGCCCTGCCAGAGAACATCCTTCAAATCGATTCTTGCACCTCGCTCAACAAGAAGCCTGACGAGTTCGTCATGGCCGGCCAGGGCGGCCTGATGAATCGGTGTTGAATGGGAATGGAACCCGATCGGGTTGTAGCGGTTTGGATCTTCGCCCGCATCAAGCAGCGATCGCACAATCTCAACATTGCCACACTGTGACGCCAGGGCGAGCGCACGGTGCCGATCGTCATGGTCGGCAGTTGGAAGCAATCGAAGCGCATGCTCCGTCTGTCCGAGGGCCGCCGCCACAGGAAGATTTATCCGCGCGCCGCGCCTTATCAAAGCCCTTGCCGCTTCAAACTCCCCATGTGCGACCGCCGTCTGGATAGCGCTATCGGGGTAGGCTCCGTGATCGCACAGTAGATCGATCAATGGAACTTGCACTCGGCAATCACGCGGTACGCGGCCAGAGCAAACCAGCCCTAGCGTCTCGTTCATTGCCGATCGTTCCGCACCAGCATCAAGAATGACTTTGGCGACCGCAACAATATTGTTGGGCAAAGTGCCATGGCGAATCGGATTCTCCGCCACAAATTCCAACAGCGTCGGATTACGAAAATAGTTCCCGCCTTCAAAGACGACGCGCTGATGCGCCAGATTCGGATGCCGGTTCAGGTGTTCCCGCAATCCTGAGACATCGCCCGTATCAAGTAGCATTACGGCGCGACGAAATGTGGCATCTTCGATCCGTTCATGGTGCGGCAAATTCAGCCGATCAGAAAGGGTTGGTTTTTCGATATGCCGTTTCAGCCTCGTCCAGCTTGGAAACCCGCGCTCGCGCGCGATTGTAAGCTGAGCGTCAGCGAGGCTTAGCTTGGCGTCGAAAATTTCTGCGTCCGCATCTCGATTGAAACGCGGATGAAATTCTCTGATCCGCTGGGCCACTCCTGGATTACGCCTAGCATGATCCCTGAGCAAGTCTTTTGCTTGATACTTGAGATGATCGAGATTCGCATTCGACGGGAGACGCTTTACCGGCATGACGAACTTCCTTTCCTAAGCCCGAGGTCCGCAGTTAAGGGCAGAAAGTGAGTTCGTAAAGACGAATTGTTGTAACCAGGTGGACTTCTGTCCTTTCCGCGGACCGGACGCGCCCTGTGCGCTTTAGTGATTTTACCACGAGAATTGAGAACTCGGCGCTGCGGTGACACCAGCACATCGCCAAGGTCTCGCATTGTCGGCGACTCGTCGCGAGCAGTGCGACGACTACGGCGTAAGCTTCCGTCGTCTCGCGACTTAGTTCTCACTAGACTGCCTCGGGTTGTGCTACGGTCTCTGCCGGTTGCGCAACGCCGGACTGATACGTCCGAGTGCGCCCGGTCAAGTTGTCGAATACTTTGACTTTCACCTGGCAGACCGGGGTCCCCGCTCGAACGCCCACCCACAGATGGGAGCAGCATTGTTATGAAATCAAGTGGCCCGCAGTACGCAAATCTTCAGTTAGCCGGCAGTAGATGGGGATAGGTCGAGCGATTCAAGCAAGGGCCGCGACTTTATTCCTTGCGAACTGCAGCTCTAGTATTCGAACTAGTAGGAACTGGCGGCGGGTGGTGCGGCGCGTTTCTCCGGGTATAGGCGCTCAAACTCAGGATCGCCGTGAAGAAGGCCCAGCTCGGGGTCGCGCCGCGCCCACACGGCGTCCTGAAATCCCGCTTCCCAGGCCTTTCGTAAAGTATCAAGGGCTTCCGGCTTCCTTTCGAGGCGACAATAGGCGCAAGCCGCGTTGTAGAGAATGGAGGCTTCGTTGGCGCGCAAGGTGATGGCCAGGTTGAGTTCACGCAACGCGTCTTCCACCCGCCCCAACCTCGCGCAGTAGGCGCCCAGCAGAACGCGCGCCCGCGCATCCTCAGGCACCTGTTTCAAGTGATTCGCTAGTACGTCGACAGCTCTCCGGGCCATTGAGACATGGCCTTCTTCGTTGCCCATGGCGCCGAGGGCGTTCAAGATCGGCACGTAAGGGTTATAGTCCTCACCGCTCGATTGGATGGCAGCCTCCGAAACGTCGACAACCTCCTTATAGCGTCCCGCGGCGAACAGGGCGCGGCACAGGAGGTAATACGCACCCTCGCAGTCACGTTTACGCTCGATGGCTTTTTTGACCATGCGTACGGCTTCGTCATGGAGTCCTGCGGCGTAGAGGACCCAGGCCTGGCTGACCTGCACTTCCGGCAGGTCCCAGCGCAGCGCCACGGCCTTGCCAGAAGCCTCGCGCGCGCGTTCGACCCACACCTGTTCGCGGCTGTAGTTGCAGTAAAACATGGCGCAGGCGTTGGCGCAGGCGGCATAGGCCAGCGCGAAACTCGAATCCATGGCCACTGCGTTTTCAAACATCTGTAGGGCGAATTCGAGGTCCTGGCGCGTTTGTCGTCGCGCGTATCTTTTACCGCGCAAATAGAGATCGTAGGCTTGCAAATTTTCCGTGGGCTTGACGGCCAAGGCTTCGAGTTCCTGCGGGGAAAGCGTCACGCGCAGGGCCTCGGCGATCTTCCGGGCTATTTCGTCCTGGACTTCGAAAACGTCTTTCATCTCACGATCGAAGCGTTCTGACCAGACCGGAAAATCGGTGCGGGTGTCCACGAGTTGGGTGTTGATGCGCAGGCGCGCGCCGGCACGGCGCAGGGTGCCGGTGAGGACATACGCAGCACCGAGTTGCTGGCCGATTTGGGTGGGAGTCACGGGCTTGTCGCGGAAGGCCAGAACGGTAGGGCGGGAAAAGGTATTCAGACCGCGAATCTTTGAGAGTTCGGTGAGGACGTCCTCGGTGATGCCATCGCGGAGGTATTCGTCTTCCTTGGAGCCGCTCTGATTTTCGAAATAGAGCACGGCAACGGATTTGGCGGCGGACAGAGCCGGGGCCGGATGCACATTGGAGGAGTCGGACTTTTCGGCCACCGGATGACGGCTGGAACTATAAATGTCGCGCTGGAGGCGCTTGAGATCGGCGCGGAGCTCGGCAGCCGTCTGGCAGCGGAGATCGGGATCCTTCTCGAGGGTCTTTTCGATGAGCTCTTCGAGCTTTGGCGGCATGGCGGGGTTCAAGCGAACGGGCGGGATTGGCGCTTTGCTAAGGATGGATTCGAAGATGACAGCGCTGCTCTCGCCGCGAAAGGGCAGCGTGCCGGTCGCCATCTCGTACAGCACGGTGCCAAACGAAAAGATATCCGAGCGCGCGTCGAGGTCCCGGGCGCGCGCCTGTTCTGGCGACATGTACGCGATTGTACCCAATGCCGTTCCTGGGCTAGTGAGATAGTCTTCGCCGGCCCCGAGGGTGCGAGCACTGTCGGCGGTCGCCGACGGTATCCTTGGGGAGGAGACCTTTGCGAGGCCAAAATCGAGAACCTTGGCATGCCCACGTTTGGTGATGAAGATGTTGGCAGGCTTGATGTCGCGATGAATGATGCCTTCCGTGTGAGCCGCGTCCAAAGCGTCGGCGATTTCAATCGCCAGCGCAAGCAGAACATCCGTGTCCAATGGCTTCCCCGCGATGCGATGCTTCAGCGTGGCGCCCTCGAGAAGCTCCATGGCGATGAAGCGTATACCGCTCTGTTCGCCGATGTCGTAGATGGTGCAGATGCTCGGATGGTTCAAAGCCGAAGCGGCTTTGGCTTCGCGTCGAAACCGCTCGAGGGCCTGCTGGTCGTGGGCAACGCCTTCGGGCAGGAATTTGAGGGCCACAAAACGGTCGAGCCGGGTGTCCTGGGCCTTATACACTACGCCCATGCCTCCGCCACCGAGTTTTTCGATGATGCGATAGTGCGAGAGGGTTTGCCCGATTAGAAAGTCGTTGGCTGGCATGCGCAGGACATGTTAGGTGGCATCCGGAGGCAAGTCAACGAAGGGGCGAGGGGGCCCGAAGGGGTCAGTTCGCTGGGTAAGCGCTGGTAAACGCTATGGCCGAAATGGATTTGAATCGGTTGAATCGGTCCTTGAGCGATCAACTCCTCGAAGGAACACTTCCGGCTGTTGACCCAGCGGACCTTAAAAGCGCTTGGGCGATGCTAGATGACTTGGAAGTACGGTATCCGGGCCAACAGGTTGGGATTAGCATCAATCGATGGAAAACTGCGTGCAGCCCCGGACGGGATGTTCACGCGGTCACCGTACGAATAAGCTTGATGCCGACGGCGAAGAGCGTGAGTGTGGCTAGCGGCCGGACATTGCTCGGGCTACACGATGGCACACCACACGATGCTATGTTCGACGTTTTCGCAACCGGTGCACGCCTTAGAAGAATTCAGAAGGATCATGAAAGAGTTTGAGTCCTAAAACGGACCAGCATCCTCTGGGTACTAGTCTCCACTTTTCCCGTTATGCGACTCATCGGGTCGATTTTCGTTGATTGCCTCGATTGCTTAGTTAACCATAGTAGTTAATCAAATAAATAATTTGGTATTTTACTTGACAACTAAAGTTAAGTGGCGCATGCTCGTCACGTACCGATAAAACCAGTCGGCAATCTGAGCTGACGTTAAGTTATCTGAAATTGCCCTTGGCCAAGACAGATCCCTGGACATTTAAGAGGTGGTTAGAATGAGAATAATGAATCGCTTCGAGCAACCTTTGCGCGGGCCTGCGACCCTGCAGGAGCAGATCAATCGCGTTTTTGGCGAGATGGTGGGACGTACGGGCGAGGAGTCGAACTTGACCCCTTGGGCCCCTGCCGTCGATATCTACGAGACGGAGCATGAGCTGGTCGTTAAAGCGGACCTGCCGGAGGTGAATCCTCAGGACCTGGACATCCGCGTTGAGAACAACATCCTCACGATCCGTGGCGAACGCAAGTTTGAGAACAAGGTAAACGAGGAAAACTATCTGCGCGTCGAACGCGCGTATGGCTCGTTTAGCCGAAGCTTCTCGCTGGCAAACTCCGTGAAATCGGATGAAATCAAAGCTGACTATCAGAATGGCGTGCTCACGCTAAGCATTCCGAAGCGCGAGGAAGCAAAGCCGAAGCAGATCAAGGTGAATGTAGAAGCGCGGACCATGGCGTCTGCCGCAGGGGCTCGCTGAAGAGGCCCTAATCGATGACAAGCTAGCAGGGGGCAGGCGACATTGCCTGCCCCTTCTCATGGAACCACTCGGCCCTCTTCTGCCGGGCCCCATTCATTCTCGGAGAAAGTCGGGCGCTACTCTTTATTCGTTACATTCTGCAACCTGATCGTGAATGGCCCCTGATTTCTAATGAGAGGCCAATCTCTATAGGGTTCTTCAAAAACCTCTTGAACAGTACGTCCCTCTGGACCATCAATTGGTTGCGATTCTACTTATCATTCGCTTGATGCTGTGACGCGTGGGCCTACCCCTTTGAGCAGCATCTTCCTGGCTGATTCTCCAAGTTCTCTAATTTGCACGTGTGACCACACCGTTAGCCCTTCCAGATGTATTTGCCACACGAGCACGAGAGCGTCTCAGCAGGATGTTTCTTCTCCATGAGTTTCCGACAAACCGGACAGTTCTTCTGCCACATGTTGACACCTGGCGTTTCCTACTGCGGTTTAAGACTATTAAGCTAGGGTTAGCCTGTCTGTTCCTTTTTGCACATTTCGCCGTACTGGCACGTTCTTCTGTTTCAAGTGCCCGATAACCGCTGCCAGCTCAATGGGTGGGTATTCCCCTTGCCAAATGGAATTACGGGCTTTGGCGTCGAGGGTGTACTATCTGGCGCAGAGTTTCCCCCGCTTACACGATGTAGGCAAGTCAGCCCGAGCATGAGTCAGTTCTCACGAGCCGCAGATTCTTTTTGCTTTTTCTTTTTCTGTTGGCGACGTTAATTCTCTATCCGTATGCCGAAGGCAGCCGATTCGGTTACTATGCATTTCGTTTGATCGGAAGCGCTGCCATTCTAATCAGCGTGTACGCGGTTAAAATCGCCGCAACCTGCTTATCTTTGCTTTCGCGCTTGCGATTCTGGCTTTATTCCATCGCATCCTGATTCCCAAGACCGATGGTTGCGCCCATCACGGAACTTCGATTTTCGAGAAAGCCGGGAAGGGAATCGGGGCCTACGAGCACATTGCTCATCTGCCCTGCGCGATCTCGCACGCGTATGCTTACGATACGCGCGCCGTAGGTGGCAAGCTTAACCTCAATATTGGGGGCAGTAATGGTGAAAAGATCGACCGGAATGCCATTGGCGTCTTTCCCCCCCAAGAAGTTCGCGTAACGGTGGGTTCCGCGGAAGCGAGCTGAGTGAAGAGAAGTAGAGCGATCAAAATGCAAGGGCGTCTCACGTAGCGCTCCCGACTGGTTTCGCGGCGGCTTTGCAAAGCGCTTCACCGGTAACGGAGAAGTCGACTACAGTGTTTCACTTTTGAATGCGCGCATCAATTCCAGTAATCCATTCACGATCGCCGTTTCCGCACAACCCGGTTTCAAGCGTGATCCGAGTACCTGGAAGGTTTGCGCCCCGAACGCGGAGTCGTTCGGAATGTAGCCCGAGTTTGCCGCGCCATTCGCCAGTGTCACCATGAAGGTATTCGCCATCGGAGACTCTCGCTTGAGGCGCTGAGCTATGGGGGTGTAGATCTCGGCATCGACGGAAGCCACTTCGATATCCGCAATCCGTAGCACGCCAAGACGGATGTTCACGGGGTCTCCGTCTTCGTAGGTCCCGGGCGCTCCTTCGCGGCCGCTATCGATACGCTTGCGGCCGGGGCAGCTAACGGTTTTCTGAGCAGCGACAAGGGTTGGGGTAGCGTGTAACTGTTTGATGTTGCTCATAACGCGAATCACTTCCTCACCCAACAGTATCCCTTCGCTGTCCATTACGCGTTCCAGCACATCCTCCACTTTCGGGTCGACCAGGCTGGTCTTGACTTTTTGATCGCGGATAGGCGCCTCGACCGGTTCACGGGTCATGACAAATCCGGTGATTGGTATACCACTCTGCGAGGCCATGGCGTTGGTTCCGGCACGGAGATAAAGCGGATTCTGGTCGCCGCTCGCGCCCTGCACGAAGACGGCAACCATCTTGTCATCGAAGGCCTGTTCGACGTACCGGGAGGTGGCGCCCGCGAAATCAGCGCTCGTGATTCCCGCAAGGAAGCCGTTCACCGGATGCATGGCATAGTCCATGTACACGGCAATCGGTTGGCCCGAAGGCGCAAGGAATTCGATGACGGCCACGGTTTTGTCCGAAGGCCCGTCCAGGTTGGGCGCCTGCGTCCACAAGTGGGTGTCGCCATCGATGGCGTCACGATTGACATTCAGGTAGGACCTTCCGGTGCCGAATCCAACGCGCGCGGGTTGCCGGTTTGCTTTGGCTTGTTTCACTGCATCCACAATCTGGCCAACGAGCGGCGGTGGCGCCGCATTGGGATCCGGTCGCAGACCACGCATGCCTGGAAAACCGCCGGGACCCCAGCCGCTATGCGTATGGGTGGCAGACATCAGAATGTTTGCCACTGGGCAATCCAGTTCCGCGGCAATCTGTTTGGAGGCAGGCTGCCAAACTGCATCCGAAAGCCCTCCCTGGTCCGCGGCGATCAAGGCGGCACGAGCCGAGCCGTTATCGAGGACGATGGCACGCACGTAAAGTTTTTCGTGCGCATACTTGCCGGATGGTGGATGGGCTGGGTCCGCCGGAGGAGTAATGTCTACGCGCGCTGCCCCGACGCGCAATGCTCCCTGCTGGGCGCTAATCGCAGATCCCAAACACAACGAACACACCAACGCAACAAGCCGCTCCAGCGCTCTCGTGTTGCCCATTTTTTCCGTCCTCCAGCCGTTTGACGAATACACACGTTCCACGGCACAACTCGCGGACTTGGCCTTCTAACTGAGCAGGAATCACCACGGACGCCTAGTAGACGTGTGGGTGTGCGTGCAGGTTTCAGCGCAGCATAGTGGCAAGTCTCACGCTGGTCATCCGTCTGGCATGAAACCAGACATCGGGAAGCGACGAATTTCTTGAAACCACGGAAGCGTTCGGACGTCAATTAGCTCGCATGAAGCTTCGGCGCGACGGTATTCGCATGAACACACGGCGGATTATCGCTATGTTGTGCTTGTCCACGGTGAGTCTAGTGTCTGTTCCTCGGACGGCAAAAACCATGCTCCCGGGTTCTCCACCGATCCCACACTGCTATGCGAAGCAACCGGTAACGGGCCCGTTGAACGCAAAGAGGTTTGCCAAGCACTCCGCGACCTTCCGTAGAGCCGCTGTAGAGGCCTGGCGGGCGACGCAAAATGGAGATGCTCCGTTTGAAGCGGGTTTCTCCATCGAGAAGGATGTCCACCCTGGAAAAGTGCAGCTTAGTCTGTTTGCGACCACGAGCCCGGCCACCATCTGAAGATTGCTTCGAACACATCGGCTGGGCACTCTGCATGTCCATGACAAGTTCGGACAACCGACACCCAGCGCCGGAGATATCAAGGCGGCGCAAACGTTGCGCAAGATGATCTTTGTGGAATCGCGTACGGGATTGTATTCGATCCTGATGGCAACGTCTTCCATTTATTCAACGAAATGGATTGCTTCAACAAGAAGTGCGTGAAGTGACTTCCATTATTTTCTGCCAAGCGACGGTGCGGCACGATGGCGGTCTGGTTATTCGGTCAGCCTTGTCAACTCTTCTTCCGGTTCGATGTGAACGAGAACTTCCGCTACCTGCGGCAATGCTCTGAGAACTTCGTCTTCGACCTTGTGGGACAAGCGATGTCCTTCGCGGACGCTCATTTCGCCCTGCACAACAATGTGAAGGTCGACGTAGTAGGTCAATCCCATTTTGCGAACCAGGCACTTGTCCAGGCCAATGATGCCGCCGACCTGTCCGGCTATTTGTCGAACCTGCGCTTCCATCGTTGTATCCGGGGCGACGTCGCCAAGCTCAAGGATCGCAGGCCGCAGTTGCTTCCAAGCATTGAAGAGAATTACCAGCGCGGCACAGAGCGCTGCCCACCCATCGGCCGCTTCCCAACCGGGCCCTCCAAGTATTGCGATAGAAATACCAACGAACGCAAATGCGGAGGTGAGCGCATCACTTTTGTGGTGCCAAGCGTCACTTTTGACCGCGAGGCTTCCGATGGATTCGCCGACGGACTGAACCCGCCGGAACAACAGTCCCTTGATAATGAGCACCCCCGCCAGCACGACAAGCGTGTAGGGCGCAGGCGCAGGATGCGGGGCGATTATTTCGCGAATGCCTTCATAAATGATGGCGAATGCAGCGGCCATCAGGGCCAGACTGACAACAACCGCGGCAATCGGTTCTGCTTTCCCGTGACCGTAGGGATGATTTGCGTCTGGCGGTTTAACGGCGACTTTCAGGCCAAAATAAACCACCAAACCGCTCAGCACATCGGTGATCGATTCCAGGCCGTCCGCAACCAGCGCGAAAGAATTACCGAGAAGACCAGCGGAGCATTTGGCCAATCCCAATCCCAAATTCACGAGGATGCCGAGCAGTGCGGATTTCGTGCCACGGTCTACGGCACTCCTCAAGGGATTACCGTCGCGCTTCATGGCCAGCCAGCAAGGAGAAGATGGCTATCGGTCTAACCGGCGCGGAGGGTCCTGGGTTTTGCATGAAGCGCCTCCCGTCGCGCGATCAGTGCGCTTTCTCTTTGTTTGACGGTTGTGCGGGCTCATTAAATGGCAGGTCGATCGTCATGGGGCTATGATCGGCAATCGGTTCCGGCGGACAGTTATTAAGGTTATAGAGGGTTCGGGCGAAGTGCGGGGCAAACAGGTACGGTCCTTGGGCGTCACGCGGCGTATCAATGTCGGCCTTTACGAAGAACCAATCCAGTTTGAATTTTGCTAGTTTGACATGCCCCCAAATGAGTTCCGCGGCAAATGTCGGCTTGAACCCTGCGCCCTGCCTCTGATTCGAGTCAGCCAAGGTGCCGGCGGTTCCGTTGACGGTGCGCTCCGGAATGCCCCGAAAATCGATCGCTTTTCCATCAGCAAATCGGAATTTCTCCAACGCGGTAAAAAAACCGCGCTCCAAATTGGCGGAAGCTCCGGGGATGTTTGCGGAAGTGGGGTCAATGCGGTACTGGATGCCGGAAAGCTTCATTGCCGCTTTTGCTCCGCTGTAGATCAAACCGACTCCGGTAGCCCATTGAACGCCTTTGGTGGTCCAGAAATCCAGGCTGCCATAACGTTTATACAGCATGTTTTCAACACTGGTTGGCGTCGAATCACCGCCTGTAGTATTCATATCGCCAGCGATGACCACCGGGTTCGCAGAATCTCGCTCCGCGTTGAGCAGTTCCTCCATTTGTTGGCGGCGGATCTTCGGTTTGGCACGGTTTTCCAGATGCGTGCACGCAATCGTGACGCGGTGGCCAGGTGCCTCGGGAACGTCCAGGTCCACGTATAGTGTCGTTCGCTGGCCGCGGCGAACTTCGCGCAGCAGATCTTCGCCAATCAATATGGCGGCTTTACGTTTTGCTTTCTCCAGCGGCCGAATCTTGCTCTCTTTGAACCAGTCGTAGCCGATTGTGAAGGGCACCAACCGCGCGCTGCGGATCGGGTAACGAGACAATACGGCATTTCCGTGTAAGGCGCGCAACCGATTCTTGTCGACTACGAAGACATCCTCGAGTTGCAGCTGCTCGTCCTTGCTTTCACCATCATCAAAGGTGTCCGTGCCTAATTGTTTCGGATCGATCTCCAGAAACTCCACGCCGTAGGCCCAATTCATGTTCAGAGTTTTACCGAGCTCGCGCACTACTTCTCGGTATTCTGTGCGTTTCACTCCCCAATCGACTTCATTGAGAATCCACACGTCGGCGGACTTCAGAATTTCGATTTCCTCGGGGATTTTCTCCAGCTCCACGGCTCGAACGCTCTTCTTGCTGTCTTTTGCCTCTTTCCGCTCCTCTTCCACCTTGGCCATGAACGCGTCTTTATTGGTGAGAAACAGTTCGATGTAATCGAGCTCGAGGCCTCGCTCGATGTTCCACAAAGCGACTCGCAGGGTAGGTCCTAGTCGTGGGACTTCCAACGGTCGTGGTCTCGCGCCGCTCAAGTAAGCCTCATTGTTGACGAAGGGAGTCGTCGTGATGAGCCGAAGCTTTTCCGCCAACTCCGGAGCCAGTTCCTGGTCCAAGCTGAGTTGAACCAACTCATCATAAGAGAGGAGTTTAGGCTCCGAGTCTCGCACGTACTCCTGTGCGGTCAATTCGGTGGCCCCCATCGAACCGAGAGCGATCGCAATCAGGAAGCGAACAAACGTCATGCATCCCGGCGTTTTCATCGTGGCGGATCCTTTCTTTGTCGGACGCCAAACATCTTGGGACCTGACTAGCCGGCGACGGGCAGCGACACACACCGCACCGAGAGCGCCCGGAGCAACTTGCTGTCTCCCCTGATTGCTTCGTCTGTAGAGCATGTCATCAGCGAACTTAGAGAGAGGGCCATTTGCCGCACATCTTAGGTTGCGCCGGAAGCCAAGTCAACGAAGAGCACGAAGAGCACGAAGAGCACGACACGAGCGTCGGGGAGCGTCGGCGTCAGTTCTCATGGTGGGAAAATTTTCTCTACCTTGATGGTCAATACCGCGGGAAGGGGGCGGAGACGGGCGCGCGCGGCATTGACAGAAATACTCAAATGGGCGACAGTAGCGGCAGTCATACGGCTGGCATGTCCACTTCCGGCCTGCAGAAGGCCCGCGTTCAAATGATCGGTGAAAACGTTTCACATTACAAAATCCTGGAAAAGCTCGGTGGCGGGGGTATGGGTGTCGTTTACAAGGCCAAGGATTCCCGCCTAGGCCGCCTGGTGGCGCTGAAGTTCCTGCCCGATAACGTACCCCACGATACGCTGACGATCGAACGGTTCCGGCGCGAAGCGCGGGCCGCCTCCGCGTTGAACCACGCGAACATTTGCACGATTCACGATATAGGAGAGTTCGAGAGCCGGCCGTACATCGCCATGGAACTGCTTGAGGGCCAGACGCTGAAACATCGGATCGCGGGTAAGTCGATCGACACCGTGGAATTCCTCGATATCAGCATCCAAATCGCCGACGGGCTAGAAGCGGCACACGGGAAGGGAATTGTGCACCGCGACATCAAGCCAGCAAATATCTTTTTGACACCGCGCGGTGGGGTAAAGATCCTCGACTTCGGCTTGGCAAAACTCGCTCCGGGGCTCACGGCCGGAGGCGAAACCGTAGGGGCAATAGTCGAAGGGGCTGAGACACACATTGTGGGTGACGAAAACCTGACGAGTCCAGGCAGCTCGATGGGTACCATCGCTTACATGTCCCCGGAACAGGCGCGGGGCGAAGACCTGGACACGCGCTCGGATCTTTTTTCGCTGGGTGTAGTGCTCTACGAAATGGCCACCGGCGCCGTTCCTTTTCCCGGCGCCACGGCTGCGGTTATTTTCAACGCCATCCTGACCGCGACGCCAAAACCGGCCACGCAGGCGAATATCCGTTTGCCGCATGAGATCGACGCCATTTTGAACAAGGTTCTGGAGAAGGACCGCGACATGCGCTGCCAGACTGCCGGGGAATTGCGGACCGATTTGAAGCGGCTAAAGCGCGACCTCGAATCAAGCCGACGGCCGGCGGCGGAGAAACCAGCCTTCGGCTCGAGCGTCGCAGCCCAAGCGCCCTCGGTCCCGGCGAGGAAATCGGTGGCCGTCCTGTATTTCGAGAATCAGAGCGGGGCGAAAGAGGACGAATATTTTCGCGACGGGATGACGGAAGACATCATCACCGAACTGTCCAAGATCACGCAGTTGCAGATTTTCCCGCGGTCGGAGATGCTGACGTTTCGCGACAAACCGGTGACCGCGCCGCTGGTCGGGCAGCAACTCGGAGCCAATTACGTGCTGGAGGGAACGCTCCGGCGCGCGGGTAACCGGCTCAGGATAACCACGCAATTGGTGGAAACCGCGTCACGCAGCGCCGCTTGGGCGGAGCGTTACGACCGGCAGATGGACGACGTATTCGCCATCCAGGAGGGAATTGCGCTGAGTATCGCGCAGGCCCTGCGAGTGACCTTAACCCCACAGGAAGAAAAGAAAATTGCGCGGAAAGCGACGGAAAACACACAAGCTTACGATTTCTATTTGCGAGGCCGGAACTACACACGGCAACAGAATTTCGATTTTGCGCTGCAGATGTTCGAGCAGGCCATTAAATTGGATCCGCAATTCGCGCTCGCTTATGCCGGCGTGGCGAACATTTGCGGACTGATTCATGAGTTCCGCGAGCAGAGTCCGAAGTGGATCGAAAAGGGACTGGCTGCCTGCGACCGCGCGTTTGCCCTGGACCCTAACCTGGCGGAGGTGGCCGCAGCGCGCGCGCGTGTTTTCTACGCAGAGAGAAAGTACGAAGAGGCCATCCGCTATGCGCAAATCGCGATCGACCGCAAAGCGGATTGCGAGCATGCTTACAACACCTTGGGTCGCGCCTATTTTGCGTCCGGGCGTTTCGAGAACGTTGCGGCGCTCGCGGAACGCGCTTTGGAAGCGAATGGGGACGATTACAATACTTATCTCCCTTTTCGCAATGCCTTCGCACGCCTGGGACGGGTGAAGGACATGGAGAGTGTCCGGGAACGCCTGCTCAACGTGCTGCGTCACCAGTTAGAGCAGGTCCCCGAGGATGTCCGCGCGCGCATCCTCATGGCCTGTTTGCTCGCCGAATCCGGCGAGGTTGAAGAAACCGAGCGCCACCTGCAGATGGCCATTGCTCTGCGCCCGAATGACACCAACGTTCTCTACAATGCCGCGTGCACCTATGGGGTTCTGAAAAAGAAACAGGAAGCCCTCGATACACTCAAGAAAGCGATCGCGTGCGGCTACGGAAACCTGGAATGGATCAAGCAAGACCCGGACCTCTTGATTCTGCGCGATGATCCGGAGTTTCAAAACCTAGTTAGCCGCGGTCAGGCGGCGTGAAGAGGGAAGTGGCGGAGACGCGCCTCGGTGGTTCGCCCTTCGAAGGACCATTCGTCCTCCATGGGATTCCGGGTACTGAGTCAGTTTGCCTTCCGAGCATGAGACCAACTCCGTAAACCAGCTCCGTAATTTGGAACCTCAATTGCCCTTCGGAACGGGGATTGCCTAGGAGTTGTTCTGGACGTCGTTCTCAGCCTGAGCCAGCAGAGAATGGCGCTGATTTCGCGCCGTTTGAGCGAGGATTTACTTTTCGGCGGCAACCCAGACGTTGTCGGGAGCAGCGATTTCCACATTGGCCAGCTCCGTCGTTAACTTGACGCGTTGGAGACCGGGCTTCTTGCCAGGGGTGGCCAGGAAGACCAGATAATATTGACTGTCAAAAATCTTCTGCAGTCGCTCCAGATAGGGCTTAAAGCTGACGGCATTTGAGGTGCCGAGCGAAAAACATTCTCCACCGGTTTCGTCTGCTAGTTTGGAAAGTCCGGAGAGACCAATCTGCAGGTCCCAAGAACTTCGCGCCGCTCGACCCACACCAATGGCATAGAGCGAGTGAACGATGACGTTATAGCGCTGGCTGATTTCGCTGGCGGAGTTCACGTCGGGACTCATGATCGGCATGCTGTGATAGACGGGCACGGGCCCGTAGGCCGGCCCTAACTGAGAAGCCGTGGGTTTTTCTCCCCTTAGCCGGTCGATTCCGTCCGTTACCATCAAGACCTCGCGCCGCACGTTTTGCTGGGGCCACCCCTTTACGAGACTAATGAGTGACAAGTACGGACTATCCATCGTCGACGTAGTCCCTCGGGGCAAGCGCAACGCCTTTGCAGCAAGCGCGTGATCCGGCGTGAAATTCTGGATGATGTTAACCCCCGCGTTCGACATGTAACCGATACCGATCAACGTCGCTGGGGGCTGCGCGCTGATAAAATCACGAATGTCGTTGAGATTATTTCCAACGTGGGAGTCGAGCGTGTCGTCGACCAAAATGAACAGTTGAAGGCCGGCGGTGTCGCCCCGAGCCGGAATCAGTTGGGTCACTTGAAGGAAGCTTTTCCCTTGCTTCACTTTTACGTCGTCCTGTCGCAGAGCCGGAAGTTCGCTGTCCTCCTTCTGTGCTTCAGCTGTTATGACCAGGTGAACTTGAACGGCGCGAGGGGCCGTCTTTTCTTGGGGAAGCGCGGTCCCGGCGCTCCACCCAAACACACACGAAGCAACCAGAACGGCGCGAAATAGGGTATAGCTTCTCATCGATCTCCTCCGGCAGGATTCCGCGAATCGGATGGAGTCTATCCCGCACGCGAACAGCACGACAGCGGAGTGGCACATATGCTCTCGGCTGCGGTCACTGGTTCGTAGCGTAGAACTCCGTCCGAACAGATTATGCAATCAAAGAGCGCTTAACTGTTCACAATTGCACACCGCATGGGCGGGTCAGTGCCTCTAATGCGCGGCCACCGCGTTTGCCCCGACTCATGCTGCGGCCTCAGTGTTTCCGCGAGTTTCGGCGGGACCTGAGAATATGCTCGAGTACATTCGCGTTAGCGCGCGGTGTCGTCAACCCAATACTCGCGTCTAAACTCTGTCACATATTGTGCGCCGCTCTTGGTCTCGACATGTAACGCGTGTAGGCCGGACGTGGGATTCGCCGGCTGGAAGCTCAGAACATAATAGTTGGGTAAGTCATTCGATAGCCCGATCAAGCCTGCCTTCAGATCCTTAGCGTTGTGGAAGGGAAAAAATTCGCCGCCGGTGAGTTGGGCTAAAGATTCAGCTGTGTTCGTACGCAGGGCATTGCGAGCAGTGAGGAATGTCATGGTGGCCAGCCGAAGAGGCGGCGCAAGCTGACTGATGCAGTCGAGCACCTGTTTGCTGTAGTGACCTTCATACTCGGAATCGGCGCCGGTGCGACTGAAGCAGCCATGCTCAGGTCCGGGAGTGTTACTACTAAACTTTGAGGCTTCATGCGAGACAGCCGATCGCGTACTCGAAAAACCAAAGCTGTAGATCGTCGTATTCGTATCGCTGATAAGGCGCAGAGCGTCATTCAGGGTTGCCTTACTGCCTTGGTCAACCGTTTCGCTAAGCAACAAAATAGTGCGCCGATAGTGCGTGGGCTGCTCCCGCAGCTGGGCCACAGCGAATGCAATTGCATCTAAAATCGCCGCGTCATGGTCGCCCTCGGAAAGGGTTGCAAGCGCGCTGGACGCATCTTCTGTTTTTGTGGTGAAGGGAACTATCAGGTGCGGCGAACCGTCGAAGCCGATGACGGCGACGCGGTGCTCTACGCCGCCGATCAATGCGTCGAGGACGGAGTCCAATGCTTGGTAGTCAGCGAGATGGCTGACGCCGGCACCGCCCGTTTCAACCACGATTGCCAACGCCAGTGGCTGCGAATCGGTGTCTTGTTCGAGTGTGAGAAGTTGCGACACGCCGTTATCGGTGAGAAGGAAGTCGTCAGCGTCGAGGTCAGAGACTAGATGTCCGTCATTCGCGTTTACAAAGACCGGGACCATCACCAGATTGGAATGTACGGTCACAGTAGATCGGCCCTTACCGCCCTGCTGCGCGATACACACTCCGGCGACGCAAAGCAAGAGAATCGAGCTGAGAAGAGACCTCATGAGCTAGATTTCGCTGTCTGCAATCCAAACACATTGAGAAGGCAAAGACATCGGGAGGCGGACACTCGGTTCATGGCAGGCACCCGCTCCGTTCGGTCTGTGAGACTGGCAGGATGATACAAAAGGTTGCTTAAAGCTATGGTTACGGGATAAACCCCAGCGAAAAAGCATCCAACGGTCTGCTATGGCGCTGTTCGCGAAAAAGCCAAGCGGGTGGCCCGAACGCCAGCGGAACCGGCGTTCTTTCGCGATCCCAACTCTAAAATGCGTGCGCAGTTTTCGCGAATGCCGCACTCAGAAGCGTTTGCCCAGGGGGGGAATACGGCCCTATTTGCGGGGCGGATTTCGTAGTTAACATAATATTACTTATGGGACGCGACGTCGAACGCTTTTTGCGGTTTGGCCCATTGTGACTTGCATCGGTCCCCAAGGAGAAGCCGCGGGCGTAGTCTTCGGTAGCTCCCACCTTATTTCGCATAGCCCACGGATTCCAGTTGGATTCCTGTTGGACGATGACGCAGACCACGGCGGAGTCGAGACCCTCGCGGTCCGCAGCGCTTTGCGGGCGAGGTCGAGAGGTTTGGGATCGAAGGGCATGATGGGGCATTAGAAGCGGCGGTTGTGGCGGAGGTCTACGTAGGTGACTAAGGGGATTTCATCGGAGCGCAATTCCCTGCCGCTCGGCGATCATTGTTCAGGGTGCGGTAAATGGCCGGGAGATGGCGGAGGGCGAGGTCGCGAATTGAAGGCGCGCTGGATTTCGAATTGGGCGACAGGGGAATCGACGGTGAGAAGGAGTCGTTCTTTCATTTGTTCTTGACAGCTACTTTCCTCACGCGCAGACGCCGGGTGCCAGCTCTTCTCAGAAAGCACCTGCCATGTGTCGCTTCTCTCACCAAATTAGCTTTACGAGTTCGGCCCGCCGCTCGCTAATGGACAACGCCACCGACCCTTTTGCGCCGGTTCGCGCCCCCATCGAGTCTCTCGGCGTCACTCTTCTCAGCGCGTTCTTCGCTGAGGATTCGTATGACGTCCTGGCGCTTTCCGAATTTCCGGAGGGCGTATCCTCCAACGTTTTTCCTTTTTGACTTCTTCCCTGTTCTCCTAGGTGCGCAACTCCTCGCAAACTGTTCCTTTCCGGACCGATCTGCTCTGCTAGAATTTCTTTGTGCTCGTCTCGACAGCGAATCCCACCCTGGCTCACATTCGCCTTCATCCCATCAAAGCGCTGGACCCGGTATCGGTTTCCGAAGCACGCATCTCGCCTTCGGGTGGCCTGGTTCTTGATCGAGCCTGGGCGCTCTACTCGGTCGACGGCAAATGGGTGAACGGCAAGCGTACCCCTTTAATCCATCACATTCGAGCCGCGTACTCGGACGATCTGCGCAACGTAAAGCTCTCTGTTCCTACGGATCGCCGCAAGATTCCACCACGCAGCTTCGCTTTTCCCGAAGCGTTTGAAGACGCGGCGGAATGGTTCAGTGTTTTCTTCGAGCAGCACATCATTGTCCGGTATTCACCGGGAGGATTTCCAGACGACACCATCGCCAATGGGCCTACGATCGTTTCGACCGCAACGCTACAAACTGTCGCCGAGTGGTTCCCAGGGCTTTCGGTGGAAAATGTGCGGCGGCGCTTTCGCACCACGCTGGAGCTTGAAGGCGTCCCCGCTTTTTGGGAAGACCAGCTCTTCGGCGAAAACGAACGCAGCGTTATTCGGTTCGCGATCGGTGAAGTTCAACTGGAGGGAAGCAACCCTTGCGCTCGGTGTCCGGTGCCGCCGCGGGATCCCTGCACCGGTGTGAATCTCGACGGATTTCAAAAGCGCTTCACGCAGCAACGCGAAGCGACACTGCCGGCGTGGTCGCCCCGCGACCGCTTCGACCATTTTTATCGATTGTCCACCAACACGCGTGTCGCAAGCAGCGAGCGCGGCAAAGCCCTGCGCGTTCACAACTCGTTGATTCAAGACAAATGAAGGCTGGCAGTCTAACCCCGGCCAGTGCATCACCATTCGTGTATATGAGTTATCGGACGCGCCGCGCGGCGCTGCTGGCTTAGGCGAAAGGAAGGCGGATGACGGCGCAGGGCCGCCCTCGGTGCAGCCAAACAACCACAAAAAGGCCCCGATGTCTCGGGGCTCCTCACCTTCCAATTTCTATTTTCGATTTTCTACTTTCTAATTCCCTATCGCGACCGAATCTCCGGGCGGCTTTCCGCCATTGTTCCCACCGGTGGAACGCCTTTCAGGCTTTCCAGCATCTGTTCCTTGCGGTAGACGAGGGAGTTGATGTCGTAGGTAGCCAACTCGAAGCCGTGGCCGTGCGTGATTGCGTCGGTGGGGCATGCTTCAACGCAGTAGCCGCAGAAAATGCAGCGCGAATAGTCGATGTTGTAGACCTTGGCGTAGCGTTCGCCGGCGGAAATCCGCTTGTCTTCGGTATTCTCCGCCGCTTCGATGTAAATGCAATTGGATGGGCACGCGGCGGCGCAGAGGAAACAGCCCACGCACTTTTCCAGCCCGCCTTCGTCACGGTGGAGCACGTGAATGCCACGATAGCGCGGCTGAAAATTTACGGGCGCGGCCGGATAATTCTCGGTCACGGTCTTTTCGAACATGGTTTTGAACGTGACGCTGAAACCCTTTACCAGAGCCGCCGCGGTTTGCCCGACTTCTTTGATGAGGGAGGCCATAAGGAGTTCAGTCTAACAAACCGGAAGCGATCGCCGCAAACCGTTCGCCTGTGTAATACCCACTGACGCGCCGGCAGGATGCTAGCTCACTTCAAGGCGTCGACGATTTGTTTGCCGTGGAAGCGGCCGTTTTCGATGAAGATTTCGCCGGTGTGTCTGCCGCCGATCACCACGCCGGCCAGATAAATGCCCTTGACGTTGCTTTCCAGTGTGTCCGGATTGAGCCTTGGCTTGCGGCTGTCTTTGTCCAGTTTCACGCCAAGACTTTCGATGAACTCGTAATCCGGATGATATCCGGTCAGCGCGAAGACCTGCTTCGCGGGAACCAGTCGCTCCCCGCCACCGTTTTGCACCATCACGCCATCGCGCACGATTTCTTTGATCTTGGCCTCGAAGATCGCGGCGATCTGCCCGGCTTTGATGCGGTTTTCGATGTCCGGCTTGACCCAGTATTTGATTGACGCGCCTAATTCTTTTCCGCGCACGAGCAGCGTCACGCGGGCGCCGTTCCTGTATAGGTCGAGCGCGCTCTCCACGGCGGAATTCTTTCCACCGATCACCACCACATCCTGGTTCCAGAATTCGTGCGGCTCGGTGTAGTAGTGATTCACGTGCGGCTGGTGTTCGCCCGGCACGCCCATTTCGTTTGGCAAATCGTAGTATCCCGTCGCCACGACGACATTTTTCCCGTGGTAGCGCTCTTCCGTGCCATTTTCCTTCTGCGTCACCACGGCGAACCCCTCAGCATGGCCGTCCACGCGCAACACTTTTTCAAATAAACGTAATTCCAGAGCATAAAACTCCGCGCCCTTCCGGTAATACTTCAGCGCTTCGGCACGTGTGGGCTTTTCTCCGCCGCAAACCATCGGGAGATTGCCGATCTCCAGCAATTCCGGCGTGGTGAAGAAGACCATGTTCACCGGGTAATGGTAGATGGAGTTGCAGAGGCAGCCTTTGTCGATGACCAAGGCCTGCAAACCGGCGCGCTTGGCTTCCATGGCACATGCCAGGCCGGTCGGCCCGGCGCCCACACAAATAATGTCGTATGTCTTCATGGTGTTTCGATTTCTCCGTTGTTCCGCTGGTTACACTGAACGCGTCGATACCGTGCAGCTCCTGCCATCTTTTGGTTTGAATCTACTTTGCGGTCGCCGTTGCGGTAGACTTAGCCGCCTTCATCGCTGAGCAACCTGCTGTTTCCACATTCTGCGTTTTTACGTCCAGCTGGTAGCAGCGCTTTGCTTCGTCTCGAACGAATAGAGCAGCGCCGGACAGTTTAAGCTTGGTGATGTAGATGGTTTGAACGTCGGTCTCTAATTGCTTCTTGATCGGGACCGTGTAAATTCTCGTTCGCCATCGCTCCCTACCGGAGCCCGCGTCCGTGGCGACTACAAATTCGTCGATGCCGTCGCCGCCGGTCAAATAGGTGCCCTCACGGCCAGAGCAACCAACAGCGCCATGAGCAAGAACCCAAACTGCGCTTTCGTAGCTTTCATTCCTCAACCTCCTCCCACCTCCAGGATCGCAAGCAATTCTTTGCGGAACTTTTCCAACTGGTTCAACTTGTCGGGCGTGGCGGGCACCTCCGTTTTCTTCCAGACGAAGACGTCTCCGGATGGCTTCTTCAGGCGTACGCCGAGATTCCCATCGACCATGACGGTCACCGGGGCGAGCAATTTCAGTCTGCCGTTTTCGACTGGCGCGAGGAGCGCGGCGAGTTCGCCTCGATGGACGCACAAAGCTTTTTCATAAGGCGGAATCGCGATGGGGCGGAAGCCTGCTTCGAATAGACGTTGCAGCACCTCCATCTGCGGCTGCGTCAGTTGCATCATCAACAAAATTATACACTGTGCCGATCACTCGTTCTCCGCGAGGGAGACAAGGCGCAGCGGGGGAGACCCTTCGCGCGCAAAGGACGCGCTCGGGCGGCACACTCGTGTTGGTTTTGCGGCGGCGCGTGCGGATCGAAAAAGCCTCACCCCTGGAAGGGTGAGCTACAAGATGCCAATGGAAGGTCTGCGGTTTTCAGGAAATCAAAGAGGGATTGCTCACCTCGCAGACTCCGTCAGAATGACGGGGCGCGAGGTGGCCGTGAAAAGCCGTTCGGAATGTCGGGTGTGAGGTGAAAAGCAGATACTCGCTTCGCTGGGGATGACAGCGTCTTGTGGGGCCAGAAGGCCCGCTTCAGAAAGCGGGCCCTTCAAAAGCCAGGCCAGGATGGCGTTGAGATCGGGCGGACATGGGGCGCAGGAATCTTGCGCCCCTACGAGAAATTAAAACTAAAGACTTAAAACAAATAACTTCTTCCAACTAGGCGGCGGTTGAGTCGGCGGTCTCGGTGCCTTCGAGTTGCGCGAGGATTTCGCGCAGCGTGCGGATGAGTTCGTCGCGCGAGACGTGGCTTTTCTTGAATTGCAAGCGGAAACGGAAGGCTTCGTCTTCCGGCTCAAAATGAAAGATGAACGGTTGCGGGCGCTGCGGGCCGGTTTTTTCTTCGGCGCGTTCCTTGCGGGCCTCGTCGCGGGTCAGGCCGCCCTGGAGGATCCGCGCGAACATTTCGAGCATCTTTTTTTCGGTGGGCTGCTTGGCGATTTGCAGCAGCAGCGACTTCGAGACGAGGCCGGCTTCGATGCACTTTTTACGGATAGCGTCGGGAATGTTGCGCAGGAACAGCGTTTCGCTGATGGAGCTGCGGGAGCGGCCGATTTTCTTGGCTACGTCATCGTGAGTGTAATCGAATTGATCCGCCAAACGCGCCAGGCCATCGGCTTCTTCAAAGGGCGTGAGATCCTTGCGCTGGATGTTTTCGATCAGTGCGATCTCGAGCGTTTCGGCGTCATCCGCCATTTTTTCGATGGCCGGCAATTCACGCAGGCCCGCTGCACGGCCGGCGTGATAGCGGCGCTCGCCGGAGATGATGTAGTAGCATTCTTCGCGCGGAACGAAGCGGACTAGGAGCGGTTCCAGCACGCCTTTTTCGCGAATCGATTCCGTGAGTTCGCGCAGGTCTCCCAGGGCCTTGCGAGGCTGATCGGGATTCGGCCGAATCTGATCGACGGGGATCATGCGTCCCACCGCCGCCCCGCTGTAACTTGTCAACGACTCTACATAGTGCGCGTCATGCCGCATCTTCAGCGTGACTGGCAACCCGGCTTTCTTCGACACGTTGTACGACCTCCGCAGCAAGTTTTTTGTATTCGATGGCTCCCGGAGATTTGGGAGCAAACGAGAAAATGGTTTCTTTGTAGGCGGGGCTTTCCTCGAGGCGAACGTTTTTGCTGATTTTGGTTTTGAAGAGCACTTCGCCGAACACCGAACGGATTTGCCCGTGGGTGTCGCGCGAAATGTTGGTTCGCTTGTCGAAGAGAGTGATGACCACGCCGAGCATACGCAGTTGCGGATTGGGGCGAGCACGGATGCGTTCGTAGGTTTCGAGAAGATCGTCGGTGCCTTCGATTGCGAAATACGCGGCTTGGATGGGCACCAGCAAGTGCGTGGCGGAAACCAGGGCATTCACCGTCAAGATTCCCAGCGAAGGCGGCGTGTCGATGACGATGTAGTCGAAATCCTTGAGCACCGGCGCCAGAGCGTCTTTCAACCGATACGGAGCGTCGAACTGGCCGCTCAACACCGTTTCCAATTTGGCCAGCGACAATCGGCCGGGACCTACACTCAACAGCGGATCTTTGCTGGGCTTGATGATGTTGGCGATAGGGGTCCGCGTGTCGCCCAACACGTCGAACATGGACTCCTTCACTTCCCCCATATCGAAAAACGCAATCGTCGAGTTCGCTTGGGGGTCCAGATCGATCAGCAGCGTGCGCCGTTGCTTCGTGGCAATTCCAGCCGCCAAATTAATGGCCGTCGTGGTCTTGCCAACGCCACCCTTCTGGTTCGCAACCGTAATGATTGCTGTCATCTACTCTTTCACCTTTTTGCTCTTCTTAGCGAGAAGCACACAAAGGCCCACTCTTCAGGCACTGATACCTCACCAATTCTGTTTGTGTTTATGCCGGCAGACAGGGCCAGTGGCATACGCCTACTGTAATTTCCTGACCCTAGCGGGTGCAAGGGAAAATTGGCATTTTCGCAGAGTGGCGGTGGAAATCTCTCGTTTCAGGATCGTTCCAGCTTGGTTCGTCGCTGGGTTTCTCGCGCGACCAGAGTTGGAAAGACACGGTGGCAACCCCAAGATGCTGGCCTGGAGGCGCGTTACGGTCGTTGCGATATTTTGCCAAGACGCTACGGTTAAGATCCTTCGGCTATCCTCAGGATGACAGGTTCGGCTTGGCCCAGATGAGTCATTCGCGGCGGCCTACGTCAGGGACTTCGCATTTTAGGCGGGGGCAAATGGCTAGAAGTCGACGCCCCAGAACTCTTCGGGGGGACGCACAAGCTCCAGGCCCAGTTCCCAGCCGCTCCGGCCTTCATGTCCGCGCCAGATCAAAATCGCCTCTGACTCCTTGCGGTTGCTGCCATTCTTGAGCTTCAGTTTCTGGCCGAGGGCGAACCCCTGAGGCACAATCGCTAGACAGACCTTTGGGGCTGATATCCACTGTGTACCCTTCGGCTTGGTGCTCTTTCCCGCCTTCCGTCCATTCCACGGTCACATTCACGCGCGAGTTTACGCGCGCTCCCGTCCGCATGTACTGCAACATCTTCAGCGCATAGTTCATTCCACCGGAATTCACAGTCGGCAGCCCCTCCGCCTCTCGGCACACACTAGACCGCGAATATTCACCATAGGTTCCTCATTTTCCTGCGTCAATGGAACTTAACCTCGTGCATCCTCAATCAGTCACGGTGCGTTGGTTGGACGCACAGGCTGAAGCCCATGCTACCTAATGACGGTGCCGACAGGGTGCCCTCGGTCCCGATTCCAGGCTGCGGCTAACGGCATTCCGGCGCGTGGCGAAGCGGGCGTACGCTCTGCTATCTTTCTGAATCCGCCATGGCCTTCCTCCCCATCTTTCGCGCCGAGCTTCGCCCTGCCCTGCGCCTGGCTCTTCCGCTGATTCTGGCCGAGGTTGGGTGGATGAGCATGATCATCGTAGATACGATGATGGTCGGCCGGCTGCCCTACCCCGCCGAAGCCATCGGTGCCGTGAGCATCGCTTCCGGCCTGTTTATCGTGTTCGCGTTCTTCGGAGAGGGGTTGCTGGTCGGGCTTGACACGCTCGTTTCCCAATCGTTCGGCGCGGGCCGCCGAGAGGACTGCCATACTTCGCTGGTAAATGGGATCTACCTGAGTTTTGCCATAGCTCCGTTTCTGGCGATTCCGGTTTGGGTCATTCCCAAGTACTTTGAGCGCTTCGGAGTCACGCACCCGGTCGCGGTCCTGGCGGCGCCGTATATGAGGACGCTTTCTGCCGGACTGGTTCCACTGCTGCTCTATTTCGCGGTTCGCCGAACGCTTCAGGGCATGAACATGGTGCGTCCCATCGCCTTCGCGCTGATTAGCGCCAATCTCGTGAATCTCGCCGGCAACTACCTGCTGATCTTTGGACACTTCGGCTTTCCCGCGTACGGCGTCACCGGCTCCGGCATCGCTACCTGTATTTCGCGTGGCTATCTCGCTCTCGTGCTCGTGATCTACCTCCTCTGGTACGACTCTCGACACAAAACCGAGCTTCTTCGCACGCCGCTTCAGCCGGACTTGGCTCGCATCCGCAGGCTGGTCGCTCTTGGCGTTCCTGCCGCGCTGCAGCAGACAGCCGAGGTCGCGGTGTTCGCTCTCGTGGCCGTGCTCATCGCGCGGCTTGGCGCTATCGCCCAGGCCGGGCACCAGATCGCGCTCAACACTGTGGCTTTCACCTATATGATCCCTCTTGGCATCTCCTCCGCTGCTGCGGTTCGAGTGGGGCAGGCGCTGGGCCGCCGCGATCCCGCCGGTGCACGCAATGCGGGAAACACCGCGATCATCCTGGGCGCATCCTTTATGGCGACTATGAGCGTGGTGCTGCTCATTTTTCCCCGCTATATCGCGCGGTTCTACACCTCGGACGAAGCGGTTATCCACGCCGCGATTTCGCTTCTCGCCGTGGGAGCCGCCTTCCAGCTTTTCGACGGCATTCAGACGGTGGCGACCGGGTCGCTCCGGGGGACTGGTGATACGCGGACGCCGATGCTTTGTCATTTTTTCGCGTACTGGCTGCTTGGGCTGCCGCTCGGAACGTACCTTTGTTTCCGGAGGCACTGGGGAGCGCTTGGTCTGTGGATTGGATTGAGCCTGTCGCTGATTGTGATTGGGATTTTGCTGCTTGCGTTCTGGAGGCGGCGGTCGGTGCGACTCCTTGCCTCCTGAGAGAAAAACAGTATCCCGCCGAGGGACAAGGCAAGGGTCCGTTTTTGCTTGAGGGAAAGCTGAAGGCCCGCCAAGACAAAGAAACGCGCCAGTGCCGGCTGTGCTGCGGGCGCACAGGCTAAAGCCTATGCCACCGCGGAGAATGCCGGCCCCTTCCTGCGTCAGGACCAGCTGAAAAGCGCGGCGCTACACGGGGTTACATTTTGTAGCGGCCTAGGTCTTCGTCGCTGAGGCCTTCGAGGTAGTTGCGGAGTTGCTCGTTGGTGGTGCGTTCGGCGAGCGCGGAACTGACTTTGGAGTTTTTCAGGACGACTTCATCGACGAAGATCGGGCAATCCATACGCAGAGCCAATGCGAGGGCGTCACTGGGGCGGGAGTCAATGCTCATGAGTTCGCCGTCGCGCTCGACCCAGATCAGCGCGTAGAAGGTGTCGTCGCGGAGGTCGTTCACGACAATTTTTTGTACCGACACTTCCAGGCCTTGCAGGACATTTTTCAGGAGATCGTGAGTCATTGGCCGAGGAGTTTGGACTTTCTCGATTTCCAGAGCGATGGCGTTTGCTTCGTAGGCTCCCACCCAGATCGGAAGGATGGCCTGGCCTTGCACGTCTTTCAGCACCACAATCGGCATTTGTGTTACGGGATCCATCATAAGGCCGCGTATCTTCATTTCCACTTCCATCGCGCCCTCCTTGCAACTCCGTTTGCCGACTGCTGCTCTACCGCAGCGGCTAGACCTGATTCGGTTTGAGCCAATGCGGCACGGCTAAAACCGTGCCCTCCGGAAAGCACCGGTCACTACGAAGAAAGGCTCAAGCTTATGCTACACGCCGTAAATCGCCGCCACGCTAAGCTTTTCGCCAACGAGGCTGTTCGGCGTCGCGGAGATTACTTTCACCTGCAGGTAGTCTCCCAAACTTTCCTGTTCGCGGGAAGTGAAATTCATAACTTTGTTGGAGGAGGTGTGGCCGGACCACTGATTCTCCCTGCGGGACTTCCCTTCTACCATTACTTCGAAGTGGCGGCCGACGAGCTTTTCGTTTCGAGCGCGCTGAATTTCGCGCTGCTTCTCCATGAGCAGAGCGAGACGGCGGGATTTTTCTTCTTCGGGGATGGCGTCGGCGATCTTCAGAGATGGAGTGTTAGGCCTGGGGGAGTATTTGAACGAAAAAGCGCCGTCGTACTGAGCCGCATCGAGAAGCGAGAGTGTTTCTTCGAAATCCTTGTCCGTCTCGCCGGGGAATCCCACGATGATGTCGGTGGTCAAACTAATTTCCCGCTTTGCGGCGCGGAGCATAGCGATTTTTTCGAGGTATTCGTCGCGCGTGTAGGTGCGCGCCATGGCGCGGAGCACTTTCGTAGAGCCGCTTTGCACCGGAAGATGGACGTGCTCGCAGACTTCCGGCACTGTTTCCATAGCTTCGACGATGTCTTTACCGAAATCACGCGGATGAGAGGTGGTAAAACGGACGCGGCGAATGCCTTGCACTTCGGCGACTGCCACCAGCAATTCCGAAAAACGCATTCCGCGCGCGCTCGGATCGGCGTAGGAATTGACCGTTTGCCCGAGAAGCTGCACTTCGGTGTAGCCGGCGCCGGCGAGCTTGCGCACCTCTTCAAGGATGGATGCGCTGGAGCGGCTGCGCTCGGGACCGCGTGTGAAAGGCACGACGCAGTAGGAGCAGGCTTTGTCGCAGCCTTCGATGATGGTGAGATAGGCGCGCCAGGGATTGTCGCGGCGCGTTACTTCGGTTTCAAACGTTTCGTCCGTATCGGTTTCGAGGCCGGTCACGCGGCGATTCCCTGCCTCGAGCTCCGCGAGCAGTTGCGGCAACTTGCGATAGCTTGCGCTGCCACAGACCAGATTCACCCACGGCGCGCGCGTGAAGATCTTTTCGCCTTCTTGTTGCGCCACACAGCCGAGCACGCCGATCAGCTGGTCTTGCCTTTGTGCGAAGCGAAACTCACCGAGCCGGGAGAATACTTTTTGCGCGGCTTTTTCGCGGATGGAGCAGGTGTTGTACAAGACGACGCTGGCGGCTTCGACGGATTCTACCTGCTTGTAGCCACGGGCCAGAAGCACGCCCGCGACCTTCTCGGAGTCGTGCTCATTCATTTGGCAGCCGAAGGTCTCCAGGTAGAAGGTGGCTTGTTGCTTGGCGTGGTCATCGACGGTTAAAGAAGGCGCCCGCCTCCCTTCCTCTGTCTGGGCAAGCGGAAGGCGGCCGCTACAAAGGCCGTCTCGACCGTTGCCAGCGAGACTATGCACACTGATGTCGAACGAATTGGCCATATTGTCGGAGTTTATCATTCTTTTGGAGTGCTGGGCCGAGCTACCGCTTTGTTCGATTTCTCAGGCTAAGCTGGCCAATCTTGGCCGCACAACCCGAAGCGTAAGCGGCCTTTTTGAATTTGACTATTGCAGTCCAACCGAGTGCCTACAATAGGCGTAGCAGAAGATCCGTCGACACGTCTTTGGTATTGCGGTTCAGGATTGGCGTCACTCTCGTTCGAGAAGTTCGCGCCAGTTGGGCAACTTCAGCATGAGTTAGTTTGTGCCGCTTCACTTCCTTTGCAATTTTTGCATTCAACTCGCTGCGCAATTCGATCTCCGCTCCATCCGCCGGAGTCAGTCCCAGTACCTTCGCCAGTTCTCTCGTTGTTTTCGTGACAAACTTCATTTTCCCATCATTAGACAACTCCGTGAACACCTGCCCGAGGTGACTCTTTCGGCGTCACGCCCTTCGTCTTCTTTTCTTTCTCGTTACACTCTACCCGTGCTGCTGCCGAAACGCCCATACGCATACTTGCTTTTCGTTCTGGCGTGTCTCTGTGCTTGCAAATCAGCGAATCACGCCGAGACTCTTCCAAAGCCCGACCGGATTGTCATCGCGAAATCCCCGCACACCCTTTCCCTCAGGAGGGGCAACGACGTCCTCAAGTCCTACAAGATAGCTCTCGGCAGGCAACCTGTCGGCCCTAAAGAACAGCAAGGCGATCACAGAACGCCTGAGGGCGTCTATTCAATAGATCGCAAGGTTCCCCACAGTCGCTTCCATCTTGCGCTTCGCGTCTCTTAACCCAACCCTGCCGATCGCGAGCATGCGCGCGCGTTGGGAGTGGAACCCGGTGGGGATGTCGAAATCCACGGCCTGCCGATTCTCTTTTCCGTACTAGGAGAGCTGCATCGTCGCGTGGACTTGACCGACGGGTGCATTGCGGTGACCAATTCCGAGATCGATGAAATCTATCCCCTCGTGGCTGTTGGAACTCCGGTCGAGATTCGTCCGTGATGCCGACGGTGTCCTACTCCGCGCCGCCGGAGATTTTTAGGGCATAGGCGTACTTGCCGGGCAGAGTGTCGGGCACAGTTATTTCGACGTCGTCCCGCTTTTGTGTCCAGGGGAGCGTTCCGGTGGCGCCCAGCATCGTTATCGTGGCACCGGGCTTCAAAGCGATGGCGCGAATTGTTGTGGTTTTGCCTTTGGGCTCGCCGAGCAGGAACGCATAAACCGCTTCGTTCTTTTGCGTGAATCTCACACGCAGGCCCTCGACCGTCTCGCTCTCTGCTTTTTTCCAGGGATGAGTGCCGTAAATGCCTTCGCCGTTTTGCGCCAGCCACGCACCGAGCGCTTCCAGGCGATCCAATTGCACCGCGGGAATGGTCCCGTCGGCTTCCGGTCCCACGTCGAGAAGCAAATTCCCGTTTTTGCTGACGATGTCCACCAGCAGATAAATCAATTCGTCTTTCTTGATCGTCTGGGCGTCGCCCTCTGCGCGGTTATAACCGAACGATTTTCCCAGGCCGCGGCACTCTTCCCATTTCTTCGCACTGATTCTTTTCAGGGTCTCGTACTCCGGCGAAACAAAATCGGCGTGCTTCACGCCAAAACGGTCGTCGATGACTCCGTCGGGGACGGCGTTGTAATACTCGGCCATGATTTCGAGCGGATGCCCGGACTTCGGGTAGTCGATGTCATTCCAGAGAACCGAAGGACGATACTTCGCGATTAATTCGCGCACGTGGGCATCGGCGTATTTTCCATAGGCTTCACTCTGCGGCTCGACGGCGTGCGCCATTTTCCAGTCCGAGATGGGGCCCGGCACGAACGTCCAGTCGTAGCCGCCGGAATAGTAAAGACCCATCTTCATTCCCTGGGCGCGAACGGCGGCCGTCAACTCTCCGACCACATCGCGCGAGGCGTGTTGGCGATCCTTCGGCAAGGTCGGGTTTGGCGTGTCGCTCGGCCACAACGTGAAGCCTTCATGGTGCTTCGACGTCAGCACAACATAGCGCGCTCCAGCCATTTTGAAGACGTGGGCCCATTCGTCCGGCTTCCACTTTTGAATTTCCTTATTAAAGGTATCGGCGAAATTGTAGTAGTCGTAGTTCGCTCCATAGTGTTCCTTGTGATAAGCCTGCGTGGGCGAACCGTCGAGCCGTAATGTGTTGAGATACCATTCGGCGTACGGATTCCGTTTCAAATATTCCTGCTCGGAGAGTTTTGTTCCTTCCGGGGTCAGGACCGCCCAACCTGGGACGGAATACAATCCCCAATGAATAAAAATGCCGAGCTTTGCGTCGTCGTACCACTCCGGCAAGGGGTGTTTGTCCAGGGAAGAAAGCGTCGGCTCGTACTTCACATCGCTTGTCGCGGCTCCCAAGGGCCCAATTCCTCCCATTAACCAACTGACAGCTAGCCACACAATCATCAGCACGATTCCGACCGTCGCCCATCCGCTCCGCAAGCTCATTGCCTCTCCTCTTTCCCGAGTTAGCCGTTCTTTTCCCTTCTCGCTCCTATCCCCGCCCAACTTTTTTGCATCGCCGCAATGCGCTTCCGTCCTCGAGCCGAACCATCCACAACCGTTTCGATATTCTGCATCCATTCCGGCAAGTCCATGTTCTGTCGAAATCCTTTCAAGTACGGCTGAATCTTCGAATATTGAAAATACATCTCCTGGCAGGTGTCATATACCAGTTCCTCGGTTAGCATCCCATGAAGCACAAACGCGCACACCATGTCCCAATAGCCGAACACCTGCAGGACAAATCCAGTTTCCTTCCCTCCTTTACTGACGATGGCGACCAAATCGTCCGCGGTCTTCGGCTGACACGGGCCTCCGACAAAACTGCGTGCTTCGCGCATGACGGTTTCGCGGCGCAATTCGTAAAGCTTCAAGATTAACTCCGCCTGCTCCGTCCCGGTTCGTTTCTTCCTCATTCCCTGCCTTCTTTCTTCGCGGTTTTCAGGTAGCTTGCTACGAACAGCAAGCCCAGCAACGTATCCGTTCCCGCAAACATCAGATCCGACCCATGCATTCTTCCTTGCAGCACCAGCACCACCACTGCAATCCCCCAAGCGAATTTCTCCACCATCGAAGGAATCATCATCGGCCGGAAGCGCACTGGATCCAGGGCGATCACCAGAAAGGCAAGTTGCCAGGCGAGCGCCAGGCCCACAAAACCATAATAGAATCCCGGATGCGTGATCGGTGGCGGATCCTTCGTGCCGATCAAATCAAACATGAAGTAGAGCGGCGTGACCACCAGGAATCCCCAGATTGCCGCGCTCCAGAAGACGATCTTTGCGAATTTCACGACCCGTTCCTTTGCCTGACAGTTGATTCGGCGGCCGGTCTCAGCACTTGGCGTTGCACAGAATAAAAAAGCGGCCCCACATTAACCACATTAACCACATTTAGAGGTTGCCTCATCTGGTGCTTGCGTGTAATTTACTCCAAACTCGTGGCACCGCCTACGCCGAAGAGATTCGTTTCGATCATCTGGGGCCCGCCATCCGAGGTGGGCCGTTTCGACTTGCGCCGTAGATAAGAAAAACGCGCGAAGACGGAAAGGCAATCCAAAACCGTCGGGAGGCTGGTTCCATGTTTCGTTCGACGTTTGTAGTCGCCACGTTCGCTGTCATTCTCGCGTCCGTGCCTACCGATGCCCAGGACGCCGCTGCCGTCCAAAACTATTTCAACGGCAAGCAAGTGGTGCTGAAAATCGACATGCCGGGCAGCCAGAAGGGTATCGATCTTCGGTTCAACAAAGGCACGCCCATGGATTGGAAAGAGTACGGCTCGCGCATCAAGCAATTCGGTGTGGCGATTCGCAACGGCGACGTCGCGCGGATTACTTCGGTGGTGATCAAGCGGGACATGATCGAATTCCAGCTTGATGGCGGCGGTTTCGGAACTTTCGGCGATGACACGAACACCACCGTCACCGCTAAACCTCGGGAAAAGAGTGATTACGAAAAAGATCTAGAAAGGCAGATCGCCAATACTGACGACGACGACAAGAGGCGCGCCCTGCAACGCGATCTTGACCGCGAGCGCGCCCGCCGTGAACGCCAGGATTTGATCAACCAGCATCAAGCGCAAATCGCCAGCCAGCAGAAAGCGCAGGTGGTGGCGCAGAATCGCGTTACCGGCGGCTCGCGATTCAATCTGCGGTGGTCCGGTTCCATTCCCGAAGATCAGCTTTCGCCGCAAGCAGTGATGCAGCGGCTTTCGGAATATCTCAGCTTCGATGCCAACTCGCCAGCTACGCAGGCCGACGACGCCAGTGTTCCTGCCACCGCGAAATTAAAGCGCGGAATGAGAATGGACGAGGTGACGGCACTGTTCGGCCAGGGCAATTTGCTCTCTGAATCCGTCGGCGACGGCGGGCTGAAAACGCAAGTCGTGGTGTACACCACGAGCGACCGGCGGGTGGAAGTGACCTATGTAGAGGGGTTGGTAGTGCGCTACTCGATTAGCTCCCAGTAACTATCTGCGCTGCTCACAAGATCCGGACAGACGTTTAAGAGTTCCAGCGTTTCACAGTAAAACGCACTCGTGGTCTCTTACACTCAGAAATTATTGCACTTCTTCTCTTGTTTGCTCTCTTCCTTCTTCCCTTACCTTATGCCTAACGCACTGTTGCATTCCCTCTTTGCTTCATTTGGGGTCGTCTGTTACGCTGAATTTGTCGGCAAATTTTGTCACACATGAGGAACTGAGATTATTTTCCTGTTATCCGCATTCTACATCGGCAATCTCTTAGACATTCTTGCGCAAACGGGCTGGGTGGCTCGAGCCGTCCTCGGCATCCTGCTTTTCTTTTCCCTGATTTCGTGGGCGCTAATTTTCCAGAAGCTTGGGCTATTCGGACGCATTCGCCGGCAGAGCGACCAATTCCTGAAAATTTTTCGCGCCACGAAAGGCGTGGCCAATCCTCAGGGACTGGTCTCCGCCGGATCGCCGTTTGCCAACGTGTATGCCGCCGGGTACCGCGAACTGCAATCGCAAATGTCGGGAACCGGGAATCCTGCTCCACAGCGGGTGAAGTCGCTGCAGGCCGTGACTGTCAGCATGCAACTGGCATCCACGGACGAGGTTCGGCGCGTCGAAAAGGGCATGTCCTGGCTGGCGACCACGGCAGGCGTCACGCCGTTCATCGGGCTGTTCGGGACCGTGTGGGGCATCATTGACGCGTTTTCCGGGTTGGGCACTTCGGGCGCAGCCAGCCTGCGCGCCGTAGCGCCTGGAATCGCGGAAGCGTTGGTCACCACAGCGGCGGGGCTGTTTGCCGCGATTCCCGCGCTGATTGCCTACAACTCGTTTCTGCAGGATATTCGCGATCTGGCCCAGCGGCTGGACACTTTCGCCAACGAATTCACGTCGCAGATCGAAAAAACGTTCACGTGATGGGTTGAACTGTCATGCCTCAACTCTCCAAATCCACGCAAACTTCCCTTTCCGACATCAACATGGTTCCCTTCATCGATGTCGTGCTGGTGCTGCTGATCATCTTCATGATCACGGCGCCTATTTTGCAATCGGGCATCGAAGTGGACGTACCGAAGACGCACACGGTGAAGGAAATTACCGAACAGAAAATCGTCGTCACCATGGACAAGAAGCAACTCATCTATCTGGGGAACGACCCGGTCAACGTCCACCAACTCGGCGACAAAATCAAAAAGATGACCAAGCATCCGAACGACGTGGTGTACCTGAGGGCCGACGAAACGGTTCCGTTCGGGGCGTTCTGTTCGGTCATTGACACGCTGCGCCAATCCAACATCACCAACATCAGTATCGTTACGCAGCCCATCACGGATCGTAATCGTACGCCCTAAGTTATGTCCGAAGCTGTCTACTACACTGCCGACGACCTCAGCCTGAAACGGTACTTCTCCTATTCTGTTTTCTTTCACATCGCGCTGACAGCGCTTCTTCTTGCGGGGATGTGGCTGAAGCGCACTGGCGACGCCTGGGGCGGTGTGGGCACTGGCGACACCGGAGTCAAAGTAAATCTGGTTTCCCCGTCAGCGCCCGGCATCCCGATGCCTCCGGATATCAACCCGACCGATTCCCAGGTGGTCGATCCAACCAAGGGTCTCAACGTCGAAGAACCAAAGCCGAAACCGCCCGAGCCGCCCAAAGACGAAACGCCCATTCCGAAATTCGACAAGGAGAAGCCCCTTCCTCCCAGCAAGAAATCGAAGGTGTTCGAAAACAAAAAGCCGCCGCCGGATAACGCGATCAATTACGGAAAAGGCGGGCAGATGAATGTTCCGAAGGGATATTCGGATACGCCCGGACCCCTTACGAATAGTGGACTCACTACCAGGGGCGAAGGTGGAGGTGATTTTGCGTCGCGTTATAGCTGGTATGTCGAAGCTATCCGCCGTGCCGTGAATCAAAACTGGATGCAGAACACGATTGATCCGGGCGTGCGCGCGGCCCGGCGCGCGAAGACGACGGTTACGTTCACCATCAATCGCGATGGAACGATCAAGAATATCCGGATTGCGGAATCCAGCGGCAATCGTTCCATGGATGATTCCGCTTCACGCGCGTTGCTCAGTATCGATCACTTCCCTGCTCTACCTGCGGATTATTCAGGGCGATATGTGGATGTGACGTTTGATTTTGATTTGAGCATGGGGCAATAAAGGAGCGGAACCGAGCGCCGGCCGCAAGACCGGCCTTCCCAAGAGAGATATTCGCTGAGGTGCAGCGAAAGAACGGGTCCAAAGACCCGCCACTACAGCAACGGGAGGGCCGCGTGCCAACAGGCAGCGATCTGGCGGAAATTGGAGTCCAGCTCTTCAATGCTCGGGACCAGCAATGCTGAACTGCTACGCAGAAGGATGGCGAATACGCTGAGAAGACGATTTTTAAGTTGCGGCTCTGCTATTCTTGTTTCGCGGGGACCGCGTTTCACCCAGACATTCCGCAGGAGGATCGCTTGTCTTTGAACCAATCTTTCTTCTCTGTTCGAACGCTGGTGAAGCTGTCTCTTCTTTTCTTCCTCGTCGCTTCGGCTGCTTTCACGCAAGATTGGGTGCACATTGCCACGGGCATCGGCCAGAATATGCCGCGCATCGCGGTCTCTGACTTCGTTCCTAAAGCGGATTCGGACAAGCCGCATTCGACGCTGTTCACCACCGTAGTCCGCGACGACCTCGCGTTTTCCGGGATTCTCGATCTGGCGAGCCCGAGTTTTTACCCTACGAGGGTGCCCGGCCAGCCCGGCGAATTGCAGATGCTGGATTGGTCGCAGCCCCCGGTGAACGCCAACTTCCTTGCCTTCGGCAACTTGACGGAGTCGTCCGCCGAGGTCGCCATCTTCGCGTGGATGTATGACGTGCGCAACCCCTCAAGCCAGGCGGTGGTCGGAAAGGTCTATCGCGGCGCTCCCACGGACGCCCAGGTGCGCAAGTTCGCGCATCAATTTGCCGATGAGATTATCAGCAAGCTTTCCGGAGGGTTGCCGAGCATCGCGTCGACACAGATCGCTTTCGTGCGCGGCACTTACGGCTCGAAAGAGGTCTGGGTGATGGATTACGACGGCGCGAACCAACATCAACTCACTTCGCTGCACTCCGTAGCGTTGACGCCGCGCTGGTCTCCGGACGCTTCGCGCATTGCCTTTACATGTTTTGTGCCTGTGAGCGGCGTGGTCAGCGCGCAAATCTGCATGTATTCGTTCGATCTCGGTAAGGTCGTTTCGTTCGCGCGGTTTCGCGGCACGAACAATTCGCCCACCTGGTCGCCTGACGGTTCGCAGGTGATGTTCTCGTCTTCGATGCAGGGGAATCCGGCGCTCTATGTGACGGATGCGAGCGGCAATCGGCCGAAGCGGCTCACGTTTGCGTCGAACGGGGCGGATACTTCTCCGGCGTGGAATCCCAAGACCGGGCAGACCGTGGCGTTGGTCAGCGACCGCGGCGGCGTTCCGCAGCTTTATATGATGAACGCGGACGGCACGGACCCGCGCAAGATCGACCTGGGGGATATGGGCTACGTCATCGATCCGGCCTGGTCGCCCAATGGGCAACTGCTGGCGTTTTCCTGGCGCCGGCCCTCGGGAAATTACGACCTTTACATGATGGACGTGGTCTCTCATCAAATCCGGGAACTGACGAGGGATTCCGGGCGCAACGAGCGTCCTTCGTGGGCTCCCGATGGCAGACATCTGGTGTTTGAATCCACGCGCGGCGGAACGCGCCAAATCTGGATCATGCTGGCCGATGGGAGCCAGCCGCACCAGCTGACGACTTCCGGGCACAACGAATCACCGAACTGGTCGACGCGCTAAGCCAATATGACCACCGCCTCCGCGCACCCACAAAGCACATTCCTCACTTCGCGGATTCCGTTCGGGATCTCATATTTGAGCGCCTGTGCTTGTGCAAGAAAGCATCGGCCCGTGCCCGTAACCAGATTTTCGCTTCCGTTTCGCCGGCATTGCCATTACAATATATCGTGTTACGACATATCCCCCGGACCCGGCCCTCTGGTGGTACCATCGCTTTGTCCCAGCGGACCCAACACGGGATTTCTCGGTGTCTTAGGAGGACACGCATGATGCACTCGCACCGCCCGGTAGTTCGCTCTCTGTTTCTGTGTGTTTCCGCGTTCGCGATTTTGATTGCAGGCTGCAACAAGAAACCGCCCACGGCTGCGCCTCCGGCGTATACGCCTCCTCCGGCGGCGGTGAAGCCCACGGCGTCGCTGTCTGCCGATCGCAATACCATCAATGCGGGAGAATCCGTCAAGCTTTCGTGGACCACTACCGACGCTACAAACGTCTCGATCGCTCCCGAAGTTGGCGCCGTCACTCCTCAGGGCTCCACCACCGTTACCCCCACGGAGTCAACCACCTACACGCTGACTGTTAGTTCCGCCGGCGGCAATGCCGATTCGAGCGTGCGCATCTCGGTCAGCGCCCCCGCACCGGTTGCAGCGGCGCCGAACACTTCGTTCGACGAATTGTTCCTGAAGGAAGTGCGCGACGCGTATTTCGATTACGATTCCGCGGCGATTCGGCCGGACGCGCGGCAGGCGCTGCAGAAGACCGCTGACTTCCTTAAGGGCTATCCGAACGTCCGGGTCACCATCGAAGGCCACTGCGACGAGCGCGGTTCGACGGAGTACAACCTGGCTCTCGGCCAGCGGCGCGCCAATGCGGTGAAGGAATATCTCGTTAGCCTGGGTATTTCCGCCGATCATCTGAGTACAACGAGCTGGGGGAAGGAAAAGCCGTTCTGCACGGAGGCGACGGAAGCCTGCTACGCGCAAAACCGGCGCGGGCACTTTACGCAGAATAAGTAGCCGGCTTGTTGGACTAGAAGAAAACCCAAGCTCCACCTTCGGAAAATGAGGGTGTTTCGCTTGAAGCATGGAGAGACACGGGTCTGAAGACTCGCCACGATCAACTATGAACGGCCCGCTTCGGAACGCGGGCGCTGCAAAATCGCGTCGGCAATATAGCAGCGTGCCGGGATAGAAGGAACCCACGGAATCGTCTCCCGCACACAACCACTTGCTCCATTGCGCTACTACCAGTAGATTTAAATATTGGGACTACTCGCCCGGACTTCCCATCTCTCTGGAGGCATGTTCATGCGTATCCGCAATATCGCAATTTTTGCCGGCACAATGCTATTCAGCGCCGTTGTCGGCAGTCTAATAGGCCCCAAACCCGCCCTCGCTGTCGCTCGGGAAATTATCGAGCTGCAGCGCGACGTCACCACGCTCCTCCAGGGTCAAAAGGATCTTCAGCAGCAAATGACCCAGGATCATACTGTCCAGAAGACGCTGATCGAGCAGTCGTCCGACTCGGTGAACAGGCTCAACAGCACCATGTCCAGCCTGCAGAAGTCCGTGCAGGATGTGCAGGCCAATTCCGGCACGCGGCTGGACACCATGTCCACGCAGGTCCAGGGGCTTTCGGACAATCTCGAGGAGATCAAGTCGCGCCTTGGCAAGTTGAATCAGCAGTTGGTCGACTTGCAGAACTCCGTGCAGAATATCGACTCTCGGCTCGCCGGTGGCCAGCCCTCTTCGACGCCCAGCGGCGCTGGTGGTGCTCCGGGTCCAGGCTCGGCCTCCCTCGCGCCCAGCTCCGGGTCGTCGGGTCCGGCTCCTTCGGCGGACACTCTGTACTCCAATGGTCTCCGCGATCTGACAAGCGGCAAATACGACCTGGCGCATTCCGAATTTCAGGATTACCTGAAGTATTACGGCGACACGGACTTGGCGTCGAACGCGCAGTTCTGGCTGGGTGAAATTGCCTACGCGCAGAAGAATTATGACGGCGCGGTTCAGGAGTACGACAAGGTCATCAACAACTACCCGAGAAGCTTCAAGCTTGCACCCGCGCATTTGAAGAAGGGCATGGCGCTGCTGGAACTAGGGCAGAAAAATTCCGGAGTGAAGGAGCTGCGTGAAGTGGTGAAACGCTATCCCGGGACGGAAGAAGAACGCCGGGCCCGCGCCAAGCTGAAAGATATGGGAGTTGCCGTTTCCGCGTCGACCTCCACGCACTAAACCTGCTTCAGTTTCCTCTCTCTACTCGCCTCGTTGTACTCTCCTCGTTGCAATCACGCCGCTGCCGCCACTCGGCTCCCCGTTGATTCCACCTCAAGACTTTCCAAGCGCTCCGCCGCTGCTCGTCAGAAGCGTCAACGCCGAATCAGTGTCACACCCAATGGCACGGTCCCGCCTCACCGATCAAAAGCGCCGGCGGCGCGGAACAACTTAGCCTGAGCCCGCCCGAACTCGGCAGGATCGGAACCAATGGAGCGCCGTAGATGCGGCACTCTTCGTGAGGGTAAGGCCGTGTCATCTGGTGGCGACCCGGATTAAACGTAGATTAATGGTGTCCGCCTCCACCGCCGGCGGATGCACCGCCACCGGACGAGCCGCCGCCTGAATGGCCACCGCTTGATCCTCCGCCGCTACCAGACGAACCGTGCGAGCCTCCTCCGCCGCCAGACGATCCGCCGCTGCTGGCGTGGGCCACTACAACGGAATGGGAGGCGCCACCTTCGGCCGTCCGCCCCACGAAATTTTGCGACTTGAAATCAAAATGAACCGCGTTGACGTTCTTCATCGTGGCCGATTGCTGCGCGCTTAACGTTCCTTTCGGCAGAATTGCGGCGGCCATTTTCGCTTCGATCACGGGCTGAGCCACGCGGGGCGCATTCGGCGCCGTTCCCCGCTGGATTGCTCGCGGCACACTCGTAGCCTCCTGCGCTTCTTTGCCCGGCGCTGGTTCCACTCCGGCCTTCAGCACTCCTTTTTCTGTAGTAAGCACCAGAATGCCCGCTTTTGCGTTCACCGGCGGGTGCCCCGGCTGGTCCAAAGGATGGCGCGGAATGAGCCCAATTCCGTGGCCTGACACCTTCACGATGTGGCACTCGTGGTGGTGTCGCCGTCCCCCGATCCACGTTGGATATGAATACACCGAGCAATCTTGCCAGGGCCAATAGCCGGCGGGCGTGTCCCAACTGCCGCCGCAGCGGTTGAGACTGGAATAGTCCCAGCTTCCGGCAAAACATGGGCCGTACTGCACGAGTGGAGGCGCGTTTTTCCCCTGTTTGTTGGCCGCGGTCCACGCCTGCAGTGGGCATCGCATGAGCATGGTCCGATTCACGACAACGTTTCCATTGCGGGTTCCGGTGCCGCTCGGCGCAGTCGGAGTTGCGGCCGATGCTTGCGGAGCGGACGCACCGGCCTGCGGCGCGGGCTCATTCGGCTGCCAGCATTTTCCATATGGCGCGCAATCGAAGAATTTCCCGTTGGCGACCATTCCCGCTAGACCCGGAATCGGCTCGTCCATGCCGCTGCCCTTCAATCCTTCCGCGATTTGCGTTCTCCGCGTGGCCAGCCGCCCGGCCGCCCACTGGTTCCACTCTTGCTCCTCGGCGGTCTTCTGTTTCGAAGGCAGCGGGATGGCCACGTGGTTTTTTACGTAGGCTACGGCGTCTCCCTGGTTCAAGGTGCCGAACCACGCGCGCCGTTCGATCACCTGCGAGCCCTCGGTGGCCTCGACCACGACAGCATCCAGCGCGCTTTCGACGGTGGTCGTCTGCGGCTGCACCATGTGTAGTGTGACTTCGGAAGTTGCGAGCGCCAGTTGGTTCGTGGACGCGTGGGCGACGGTGGCTTTGCCTGTGAGCAAAGCCAGGTCTGTTTCCATTCTGTTTGGATGGATGAGTAAGGAATCAAATTCCAGCACGGAATGGTCCGCCAGATACACCACCGATCCGTCTTCGAATTCAATCTCGGCTCTTCCCTTCTCTGTCACCAGCGTGTAGCCGTCCTCGATCACCTGGCCGACGTTGGCTGCAATCCAGTCTTTACCAAGCTTCGGTTGTCCCTTATGGCCGGGAGAAAACTTAACGTCGCCTTCGGCGTAGGTTAGCCAGACCATCTGCGGCTCCTCGGCATTTTTCGCTTTGGCTCTCGCTTGTTCGGGAACTGCCGTGATACTCAGCAGCAGAACAACTAGGCAGGACAACAGCATCGGGGCGCGTCGCATGGCAAAACCCCCTAAACCATTCCATGACGCCTTACTGATTCTATGACGCAAGTCAATAAGAAGTGGGTACAGAGTCGTGGGTTCGTGGCACAGCCTTTCTTGGCGGTGTTCCGATTTAAAGTTGTTACGACGATGCGTCCAGCTGGCACGGTAGCCATGGGTTCCAAGCGCAGCGAGGGCCTGCTTCCACGAAAAATCAGGCGCCGCGGCGAAGGATTACGGCTTCACGACGGGCGCCTTGTACAGAATCACGCTTCTCCCTGGCACACCGGCTGGTAACCGTCGTAACCGGTAACAGAACGGACGTGGAGGCGCCTCTACGGAACTTTTTTCGAGGCGATAATAAATTTCGTCGACACGGACGATTTTGGGTTCCAGCCACTCTTCCTTCCTTCGGCTCGAGCGGATTTCGAGCCATGCCTCCTCGCCGTTTGCGGAGTATTCCAATTCGTCCGCGACTTCGGGGAGGCCTGCCACCATCATGCGTTCGCGTATGCTGCCGGCGATGGACGTAGCCGTTTCCATTACGGTTTTGCCGACATGAGCCTGCTTCGGGTGTTTGACCCAAAACAGCAGTCGTTCGGCGAGATACAGCGGGAAGCTTCCGAGGATACTTTCGGTAATTGCCGCTCCGCACAAACGCACCGCACCTTCGAAAAAGAAATAGAACAGAAGCCAGGTCAGCGGACTCAAATAGAAGAAGGTCAACGCCGCGCCGCTTACCTGGTGCTCGGTCATTCCTACCGGAATTCTCCCGTCGGCGGTCGCGTCAATCATTTGCCCTATCCGCGTGGGAACTTCGCTGATGTACCAGTAACCCAATCCGACGACCGCAAGGAGGAGCTGATAGATTGCGCTCAGAGTTGCTGCTCGGCGCCAATCGACGTCCATCACGCCGGGCAAACGCCGCCTCCAGCGCTCCGGCAGTAGCACCAGGAGCGGTCCGACGGCAATTTCCGAGAAGAATCGGATAAGGTGTTTCATTTTGCGGCGACTATGTGTTTGCCAGCAAATCCTAGTACAGTTCGCAGGCGGATTTTGATTTTCCGTCATTTATGGCACGGCTGAAGCCGCGCCCTGACGTTGCCGGCTCGCTGTCCTTGAAATTCCTGATGCTTGGATGCATTCTTTGCGTGACCCGCCCTCCCTGTGCCGTTGTACATTCCCTCACATCCTGACCCGAAAGGAGTCCGCCGTGTTTAGTCGATCCTATCGCGTCCGTCTCATCGTTATTCTTGCCGTTCTGATTGCCGCAGCCACATTCCTTGGAACCGCGGCCGCACAGAAAGCCTCGGTGCCCCGTGCACAGGACCGGCTTGCCCTGGGAGAAGAACATGTCAAGCAACTGCTTCTGATCATCGAAACCGATCAGGGCGGCATGATCTCCAAACCGGAGTACATGAAGTTCATGGAAGCCGAATTCCAGCGGCTCGACAAGTCTCACCGGGGCCAGCTCAATGCGCGGGAGCTGAACCAGTCGACGTTGTCGGCCAACCGGGTTGCGGGGAAGTAGGTCTGGCCCTGCCCCGAAGAAAGAGAGATTCTTCGGGCCTCAAGGCCGGAGCCACCGGCGCCGACCACGCCTGCCTGCGGCAGGCAGGTTCGGAATGACGGTGTAGCGGCTCGGTTGAGGGCCTTGGCCCGCAGAAGGCGCAGGCTCCGGATGACAAGCACGTTTTGCCGGTGCGGTGCGCCAGAAGACCTGGCGGCAGTGAGGTGGTTTCCCTCGCGAATGATTCCTATTGGTCCCATTGGTTCCCTTCCTTCATTTTTGCTCCGCGGCGTGCTATCTTCGTAAGCCTCAGGGGGCATTTACTGTTATGTCAGTCAACAAAGTCATTCTGGTAGGCCGCCTCGGCCGCGATCCCGAAACGCGCTATACCTCCGGCGGCCAGGCCGTCGCAAATTTCTCCGTGGCCACCGACGAATCCTACAAGGACCGCAACGGCGAACGTCAGAAGCGCACCGAATGGCACAAGATTGTCGTGTGGGGCAAACAGGCGGAAATCGCGCAGCAATACCTCAAGAAAGGATCGCTCATCTTCATCGAGGGGCGCATTCAATCGCGCGAGTGGCAAGATAAGGAAGGCCAGAAACGCACCAGTTTCGAAATCGTCGCCAACAATTTCCGGATGCTCGGCGGCCGCGGCGATAGTATGGCTGCCGGCGCAGCCGCGGGAGGCAGTGCGGGTGGGGGGCGTACCGAAGATATGGAACACCCATCCGGACCGTCTGACGACGCCTACCCCGGCGGTGCCCCCGAAATCAACGACGAAGATATTCCGTTCTAGGTTTGCAGCCTCAACGCGCGGCGGCCTATTCTCAACCATCGAAGGGTTTGCTCGCACTCCTGCCTGCCGCAGGCAGGCTCGGAATGGCGTTCTTGGTTTTGCACAAAGATCCGCGGCGGCCCAAACAGAAAACACGGGTCTAAAGACCCACCACTACCCCCACCACCCGTGACCTTGCTCGAAAGGCCCCGCCAGCGGTCGGGTGTATCATCCTTGGCATGAATGTGCGCGACTTTCGACGCATTGCGCTGAGCTTTGCGGGTGCTGAAGAATCATCGCATATGGGGCAGCCGGACTTCCGAGTTGGCGGACGTATTTTCGCGACCCTTGCTTCGGCCAAGCAAGGATTCGGCAACCTGATGCTGACGCTTGAGCAGCAGCAAGCTTTTGTCGATGAACTCCCTGACGTGTTTCTTCCTATTCCCGGTGGGTGGGGGCGCATGGGCATGACGCACATCCGCCTCGCGGCAGCGAGCGAGGATGTGATGACCGGGGCGTTGCATGCAGCGTGGAAATTGCGCGTGGACAAGAACGCGAAATCACAGAACAGACCCGGTGCCCGCAAGAAATCCAATCCGGCGCGCCCGTCTCGCAAGAAACGCTAGGCGCGAGCAAGGGCGCGACGGGACCGCTGAACCGTGAAATTACGTCGCTTTCGCACCTGTGAAGATGTGCACCACCAAAGAGATGACAGCGAAGATCAGCAACAGGTGAATCAAGAAACCGGCAACGTGGAAAAAGACGAAACCGCCGACCCAAAGAATCCCCAGAACAATAGCAATCACCAGGAACGGTCCGAATCTCATGTTTCCTCCTGTACGCAGTAGCAACCGACCGAGTGACGTTAGGCACCCTGGCTGAGCTCAGGGTGCAACAGCAGAAAACGGCGTGTTACTTGCAGGATTTGCTTACCATTTTGACGGAGGCAACTTCCAGATCGCCGTGTTCGTTGTTGCTCTTCTTCACGCCGGCGGAGGAGGCCGCATCTTTGGCTTCTTCCTTCATGTTGTGCATGGTCACGTTAGAGACAGTGCCCTTGGCAGTTATGGTGTGGCCAATATGATCCGCGAGAGCCACGGTGTCGCTCTTCACGTCCCAAGTGCTGCCGTCGTTCCCGTTCAGCACGTACTTGTCGGAACTGCTACCCTGTGCCAGACAGCCGGTGATGGTCCTGACGTCGGATTTTGACTTTCCGCTGCTGGTGGTGTCCTGCGCGAGCGACACCCCGGTAACAAGCAGCAGGCCAAGCGCTAATGCGATCCCTGAAGTCTTCATAGTGTCTCCTTTGACTGACCTGGATAAGTCTTCGTGGATTCTGGGCACCCAACCCAGGCTTCTAAAGACTGTAGTTAAGGCACACGAAAGGAACCATAAGGAGAAGGCTGTAATAGGCACTCCGTGTCTTGGTAGTCGCGGACGGCAGATGACGTGAGGATATGGGCGCGGACTCGACTAGGTTCAACTGCGCACAGGCGCGCTGCGGCAAGACACGCCCGGAAGGAAGGCCGTGCCTTGTGGTACGCACCGGAAGGTCGTCGGTGATTCGGGTTGGTGTGGAGTGACGAAAGCACGCTCTTCGGCTAGGATTTCTGAAGGGAGTGCGCATGTGCAGGAACATAAAAACGCTGTTCAATTTTGAGCCGCCGGTTACTCCGGACGAGGTGCGGGCGGCTTCGCTGCAATTTGTGCGGAAGATTACCGGGTTCAACAAGCCGTCGAAGGCGAACGAAGCGACGTTTCTTGGGGCAATCGATGAAATTGCGAATGCCTCGATACGTCTATTGACGGCGCTAGAAACAAATGCTCCGCCGAAGAACCGGCAGGAAGAGGCCGCGAAAGCGAAGGCGCGGGCGGCGGAGCGGTTTGGCGACTGATCGAGCGCGGGGACGCGAGGGAAATTATTCCAGGGTCTCTTCTTCGGCGGCTTGCAATGCCGGTTCCGGCGATGCAAGCGCGGCGGAGCGGCCGTTTTTGCGCTGGAACCAGTAATAGATGGAGCCCGCCACGCACAGGAACACAGCGACAACGAGAGTTTCGAGACAAGCCTGTGGCGACAAAGTTATCGCGGTCATAAAGACAAGCAAAACGATAATCGCGACAATCCAGGTCAAGGCAGCGATGCAGAGTCCACGGGATACGCGCTTTCGCTCTTTCGCGGGCGCGGACAACACCTGCGACGCCCGCTGATCTGACTTCCCTTTCTTTCCCCAAAGCACCGCGCCCACGACGGTCCCATAGGTGGCGTACATGGCGAAAGTACAGATAGCCATGATGACGACTTCAACCTGGGCCCAGATGGTGAAGACCGCGGTGATGGGAATGGTGACCCAGATTGCGTTGGCGGGGACTTTGTGAACATTCACGCGAGCGAGGAATCGCGAGGCCGGGACCTGGCCGTCGCGGGCCATGGCCCAGACGAGGCGGGTCAACGTGGTAAGGTTCGCGAGCACGCAGGCGAAAATGGCGATGGAAACAAATGCCAGGGCCGCGTCAACGACGTAGTTGGGGAAATACGAGCCGATGATGTAGAGCAACGGAGTCGGGTGATGGCTCGCTATCTCGAGCGACGGAACCGCGAGAGTGAAGCCGACCAGGACGGCGAGTCCGAGAAAAACGGCGACGATTTCCGAAAGCAGGATTGCCGTGGGGATGCGTTTTTCGGGGAGATGGGTTTCCTCGGCGACGTTTGCGGCGGCTTCGAAACCGCCGAGAGTCCAGACGCTCATCAACGAGGAAGCCAGGAACGCGCCAAGGTAGGCGAAGCCTCCGGGTTGAGCAGGGTGGGAGAAGAGATAGCTGACCGGATGTGTTTTTCGCAGCAAGGCGATTCCGAACAATAGAAATCCGATGACGACGGTGCCCAGAATTTCTGCGATGACGGAAAAGTCGTTGACCACGCTGGCCAGGCGAATGCCGAAATGATTGATAAGGGCGGCGAGAAGAAGCGTCACCACCGTGGCGATGACGATGTTGCGGCTGGAATTCGGGAAGCCGAAAAAGGGGACCAGGTAGGACGCCAAGGCGTAGGCAACCCCGGCCATTCCGGTGACAAACTGGACGATCATGATCCAGCCCGCCCACCAGGCCAGGCGCGGGCCGGCAAGAGCGCGAGTCCACTGGTAGGCATATCCGGAGAGCGGAATTTGCCGGGCCAATTGCGCGAACACCATGGCCACAAGGAGTTGGCCGGCGCCGACGATGAGCCAGGTCCAGACGAAAGCCGGTCCGCCAGCGCGCAGGCCATCGCCGTAGTTCGCAAACAAGCCGGAAGTGATACAGATGACGGAGAAGCTGAGCGCGAAACTGGAGAAATAGCCGAGGGTACGATTCAGTTCCTGACGGTAGCCGAAGCGTTGCAGCTCCCTTTCATCGCTGTCGGGGGGTAGGCCGGCGGTTCCCGGCGCTTGTGAGGGAAGCATTGCGGGGATTTTAGGCTGGTTGGAGACGAGAGTCAAAGCGATTAGAGGCGGGATATACGCGGGATATACTCGTCGGGTGAAGCAAGGGAATAACAAGCCATCCGAACTATGAGAGGAACCATGAACGCAAAGTGTTTTTGAAGGCTGGAGAGACAATCAGCGCCTGCCATCTTGGTCGCCGCTTTCCGGCAGAACGCACCCTGCTAGTTCCGATCGAATTGTGCCTGAAGGCGCCCTTGCATATCTGTCATCCGGACGACACCTTGGGAATCTTCAAACACCAAGCCGCCGGCACCGAGGCGACGCAGTGGCCCCAAGACGCGGGAACCGTAGCCTTGAGCGGGTCTTGGGCATGAACCGACGCGACAGAGCGGAGGTCCCGGCCCAAGACCCGGCGCCAAAAATGACAAGACCCAGACCGAGTAAAACGAGACGCTTGTTCTTCATGAATGCTCCTTACTTTTTCAAATTGGATGCGGCGGGCGGTGGCCGACGGTACCAAACCGAAGTTGATCGGTAGCAGGATGCGGCAAAGCTCCCTAGGGCGCGGTACGTGACCGTCCGCCGGTACTTTCTTGCGCCACGAGTTTCTCGAAGTTCGCCGACTGTTCCACGATGCGGCGGCGATAGCCATCGGGATCGACCCACGCTTTGACTCCCTCCGTGGCTGCGCGCGCGCTTTTGTATTCCAAATCAAAAGACTCCGCGTGATACCCGAGATAGATGTCGGGATGCAGGGTGGCGAGGAAAGCGAAAGTGCGCCGATAGTCATCGGCAATCCCCGGGTAAGACGGGTTCTTGACAAAGCGTGTACCGGGATTGATTCCTGTGCCATCGAGAAAGACCACTTGGTAGGAATGGCCAGCCTCTTCGACGGTGGTGATCCAGGTCGTAGTGCCGCGCGTGTGGCCGGGTGTAAGCCGGGCCGTCAACTCTATCCCGCCGAGTGATACTGTATCGCCGTCTTTGAGGACACGGTCGGTGCCGACGGGTGCGAAATGGAACTTCGCATCCTTTGCGAAAAGATAGTCCTTCGCCCCGCCAGACTTTAGCAGTTCCACCTCCGCGTTCATGACTTCCACTTGCGCGCCGGTCAGCCTCTTGATGTCCGCCAGCGTGCCGACGTGGTCGGTATGCGCATGGGAGATCAAAAGAATCTTGATGTCCCGCGGCTGGTATCCTAATTTCCGGATTGACGCTTCGATGAGCGGCGCGGTCCCTGGCGTTGCACCATTCAAGAGGATGTGGCCTGCGGGCGTGGCGATGAGGTAGACGCCGAGCCCGCGCGTACCTACATAGTAGATGGGCCCGACGATGTGGAACGGATTCAACGGCTCTGTCCACGACTTTACGTCAGCGGCGGGCGGGCGCGCTGCAAGCTGTGGGGCACCCGTAACGACGAACGCGAAGAACCATAATGTGACTCGAACGAGCCTGATCGGAATACGCCATCGCGAGAGAGCGCGCCCAGGCGAGCGACATTCCGCGGCCGCAATTATCGCCCCGCGCGTTTTGCTTTGCCGAGCTCGAGGACTGCGCCGAGTTGCTACAACAAGCCTAAAGCATCCCAATTGACCCAACCTTCAGCGGTCTTACGGCCAGCGAAACGGACAACGCTCACTGCGGAGATCGTGATTCTCTTCTTCGTGGGGCGCAATTCCGTTGAGCTCGTCAAGATGGGTTCCGTAAGCGGAGCAGCGCGCGAGCACAGTGTCTCCTCACTAATCATATCCTCGATCGTCAACCGCAAGTCCGGAAAGCCGTACGGTACTGGGTTGCAGCTTCCGGCGAATCATGCGTGATCTTTCCGGCACTTTGATGAGGGAACCAGGGAAAGAGTATAAATGCGTTGAAAATCCTAAAATAGAAAACAGAAAAAGCGGAGAAAGCGGTCTTCTCTCTCAGTTTCCGGAAGCGCCCAGGAGTTCGAAATGCAGGTGCACTTGGCTTTTCAATCCAAGTCCCAACTCCCCGAACCTAGTTCTTGGACTTTTCCGTTTGGCATGGTTACGGTCGCCGTAGTGTTGGGGGGTACTTCCACTTTTAGCTTGAACTTCCCATCGGCGAGTTCCCAGGCGCTAGAGACTCTGCCATAGACGCTGTCGACGGAGGCTTTGGCGTAGGTCAAGCCGCCTCCTGGGTGCGGGGCGATGAAGATGTGTTTGTAGGCGGGTTGGGCTTCGTCGAGACCGAGACCAGCGACGACGCTGTACATCCACATGCCAATGGCGCCGTAGGCGTAGTGGTTGAAAGAGTTCATGCCGGGATCCTGGAAGGTGCCGTCCTCTTTAATGCCGTCCCAGCGCTCCCAGATGGTGGTGGCGCCTTTCGTGATGGGGTAGAGCCAGGAAGGATATTCCTGGCGGTTGAGGAGTATGTAGGCTTCCTCGAGGTGGCCGGAATTGCTGAGCGCCCAGGTCAGGTCGGAGGCACCCAGAAATCCTGTTGTGAGGTGTTTGAATTTGCGAACGTCGGCGGCGAGGCGATCGGCGGCTTCCGCGCGCATCGATACCGGCAGCAGGTCGAAGCTCAACGCGAGGACGTAGGCGGTTTGCGTATTCGAGCTGAGCCTGCCGTTGGGCGTGACGAATTCGCGCACGAACGCCGCTTTGATTTTTTCTTCGAGCGACTGATATTCGGCGGCGTCTTCTTTCTTGCCGAGGACCGCGGCGGTTTTTGCGAGCAGTTCAGTGGAGTGCGCGAAATAGGCGGTCTGGATAAAGTCTTTGTCGGTGGTTGCGCCGGGATAATCGGAATCGGTGGTGGCGAAGGCCAGCCAATCGCCGAATGTGAAGCCGGTGTTGTAGAGATATTTGTCGCCGGCTTGTTTGCGCATGTATTCGACCCAGCCCTTCATGCTGGGATATTGCTGTTCGAGCACGCGACGATCATCGAAAGCCCGGTAGACGTTCCAAGGCACGACCACCGAGACATCGGCCCAGCCGGAGGAGGCGGAGTCGCCTTTGCGGGTCGTGTGCGACAGGATGTTGGGGATGACATGCGGGACGGCGCCGTCGTCCTGTTGGTCGAGGGCCAAATCCTTGAGCCACTTTTCGTAGAATTCGACGGTTTCGAAATTGAAGGACGCGGTGGGGGAAAAAACCTGCGCGTCGCCGGTCCAGCCGAGGCGTTCGTCGCGCTGCGGGCAATCCGTGGGAACATCAAGGAAGTTGCCTTTCTGGCCCCAAACAATGTTGTGCTCGAGTTGGTTGAGGAGCGCGTTGGAGGTTTCGAAATTGCCGGTGCGTTCGATCGAGGAGTGCATGACGATGCCGGTGAAATCGGCGGGATTTACTTCTCCCGGCCAGCCGCTGACAGAAACGTAGCGGAAACCTTGAAAGGTGAAGTGCGGCTCGAATGTTTCCGTTCCCTTCCCGTTGGTGGTGTAGCGGATCGTCGCTTTGGCGTCACGCAGATTTTCCGTGTAGAAATTCCCCGCTTTGTCCAGGACCTCCGCGTGGCGCAGCGTGATGGTCGTGCCCGCCGGGGCGGTGACGCGAAATTTGACCCAGCCGACCATGTTCTGGCCCATATCGATGACGAAGTCGCCGGCAGGAGTGCGCAAGACTTTCACCGGTTTGACCTCTTCGATCTTTTTGACCGGCGGGCCGGCAGCCGCCGTGAGCTTTGCTTTGGGCGTTTCCATCACGGTCACGCCTTTCCAGTCTTTGTCGTCATAGCCGGCCGCGCTCCAACCGTTTCTTTCGAGGCGAGCGTCGTAGGTTTCCCCGTCATAGATGTCCGAAAGCAGCACCGGCCCAGTGGCCGCTTTCCAGGTGGCGTCCGTGGCAACAGTTTCACGGGTTCCGTCCGTGTAGGCGATGACCAATTGCGAGAGTAGCGCAACTTTTTTGCCGTAGTTGTTGTGCAGACCTTCATAGCCCATGTGACCGCGGAACCAACCGTCGCCGAGAAGCGCTCCGAAACAGTTTGGCCCGCTCTTCAGCAGGTCGGTTAGGTCGTAAGTCTGATACTGAAAGCGAAAATCGTACGCGGTCCATCCTGGCGTGAAGTACTGGTCGCCGACGCGCTTTCCGTTGAGTTCCATTTCGTACAAGCCCATGGCGGAAGCGTAGAGGCGGGCGCGTTCAATTTTCTTTTTGGGGTTGACGGTAAATTCTTTGCGGAGCACCGGCGCCGGATTGGACTTGGTCTCGTCCTCAACGAGATTTGGCGTGATCCAGCTCGCCTTCCAATCCGAACTTTCAAGCAGGCCCATTTCCCATTTTGCCGGTGCGCTCCAAACTGTCGCGTGTCCGTGATTGTCCCAAACGCGGACATGCCAAAAGTACGGTCGTCCGCTCGCCAGCGGCGGGCCGGCGTATTCAATTCCGACAGAGTCATCTGACTTGACTTCGCCGCTCTCCCAAATGACTTTTTCTTTTGCCAAGTCTTTTTCAGAGAGCGAGACTTGCACTTCATATGCCGTCTGGAGAACGTTCTTCTCCGTGCTCTGCAATTCCCAGCTGAGACGCGGCCTCGTCACATCGATTCCGAGCGGGTCGACCTTGTACTCGCATCGGAGCCGTTTCACCATCAATAAATTGTCTTGAGCGGACCCAACTCTCGCCGACGACGAGAGGAGCAGCCCTACAGCCACAGACAGGCATACTGTTCTGATGTTCATCTCTGCAAAACTCCCTCTCGTTCCTTCAGGTGTTGATTGTTTCGGGAGAGTGTACCTCACGGACCGACAGGAACGCGACCGTCACGCGGTCGCAATGCGCCAGCGACCAGGCAGTGACGAATTCGTGATAAACCTCTTGCGGACTTTCGTTCGGAATCAGCAAGACATTGCCGAGGTGCTGGTCATGTCTCTCCGTCACGATCCTTTTGACGGTCACCCCTTCCGCACTCACCGTGGTGCAGCCACACAACTGAAATGGCGGACAGCAGCCGCCATGCAAACTCTATGGCAAGACGTTTTGTGGTTGCTGCGAAATGCGGAAAAAAGCTTCAGCTTGCGGCCAACCGAATTGCACGCCGTGTTGGCGGATGATTTCGACCTGGAGAGGGAACCAGTTCTCAGGTTGTTGGGAGGCGTGGGCATAACAGGCAGCGCGGTGACGGGAAGCTACGCCGGAGGTGTTTACGAAGTCGGTCGCGGAGAAACGCAGCGTGTCATCGGCGACCTCGTAGTAGTACAGGGCGAATTTCTTGTTTGAAGTGAGCCAGGCGTCGAGGACAAGAGCGGAGATGGCGCGATGGTCGCGATGCGCGTCCACCGGCCAGTGGGTGAATACCACGTCGGGTTCCTGCTCATGCAAGAGCCGAGAAAATTCGTCGTGGTGAGACGGATCGACGATGGCGTGTCCATCATACTGGCTCGCGAAGAGCGGGCGGGCTTTCAGGATCGCGCAGGCTTTCTCCGCTTCGCCGGTGCGGATCCTGCCGCAATCCTTCAAATCGTTCTGACCGCAATATCCTTCTCCGCGATTCAGGTACAGGAGAATGGCTTCGTGTCCTGCATCCGTATAGCGGGCAATCGTGCCGCCGCAGCCGCATTCCGGATCGCCGGGGTGGCCACCGGTGACGACGATTCGGAGCTTCTTTGCTTGCTGTGCAGGCGGCTCCGGCAGAGCAAGCAGAGTCCTCGCACTTCCCAGAAAGCTCGCCGCAGGAGCGAGCTTCACCGATTGCTGCAACAGTTCGCGACGTGAGATTCGCAACGGAGCACCCCTTCAAAACGCGAAAGCATCAAGCAAGCAGGAGTTACTTCCACGCTCGGCGACTGCTGTGATTTCGCCAACCGAAGGCCAGGTCTATGGACGACTCCCGGCTCGGTCCAGGCGCGAGATCGTTGGCGAATCCAGACCGCCAAAGCAAAATCAAGTTTCGCACGTTCGCGTGGATCGTGGTGCTTCTCGTGGGACCGGGAATTGTCCGCTCGGCGATTGCCACCCGGCTGGACGGGTTCACCTTCGACGAGGCATATCACATTGCCGCCGGCGTTTCCTACGGAAGGCACGCAGATTTCCGCATAAATCCCGAGCACCGCCACTCGTGAGGCTTTGGGTGGGAAGGGTCATTGCCGTGACGCATTTTCAGTTGGACCCTTTGCGGCAATTCGCGGACAAAACGGATGAGAGGAAGTTTACGGAGGGCGCGGTATTCCGCAAGAACGATCCGGATTCGGTGCAGCGGCACGCCCGGGCGGCGATCGTCGTATTGCGTTCATGCAGGGATGGAAGAGCGGCCCTACCCTCACCTTGCCACTGGAAAGATTTATGTAGGGAAAGGGCCGAATATTTTTTCCGGGCGATGATCGCCTGAAGCTGCCGATTGGGCTTAGCGTGTTGAGACGGCTCGGCCTGATTTTCTTCTTTGCCCGAAAGCTGCCTGCCGAATGGATTTTGCGGCTGGCGTGATCCTCGCTGCGGTAATTTTATTGACCGAGGAGAGAGGCGGGCTCCGGCATCTGCGCGAATTGTAGATATGCATGCCGGCAGAATCAATCGCGGCGGACGGTTTCGTTGTTTGTGGGTTTATCGAGCGGAGCAGGTAAAGTCCCAGCGGCAGCTACGGACGAAGATCACCACGACGGCGGCACGAGCGTTAAGCTACTCCTTGATTGTTCCCAATTCGCTGTGAAAGCGGTGCTTGGTGTCATCGACCTCAAGGCGATTCTTGAGAACGAGCTTTGCGTCCTCGGCGGCGGCGCGCAATTCGGGATGTCTGTCGTCGTGACTTAAACTCAAGGCAGCATTGGCAAGCCGCTGCAGGCAGTTCTCCAGTTCAGTGATCCGCTTGACGACTTCCGGAGCCGAGGTTTGCGCCTTGACATACGTGTCGAGCGCGACTTCGCCCTCGATCTTTTCTATGTGTTCAGTGATCGTGGTTTCGCCGTCATTTACCGGATGGACTATCCGTGGAGCGACGCCGGCAAGTGGATTCGGGTTCGCCATGCCTCCATTATATCCGAACTCAGTTTGCGCGACGACGCTTGGCTGAAGCGCGCCAGCGTCGGCGCACGCTATTGCGAGCTTCTTGCAGAAGCGTTTTCGCGAGGCGGATTTGCCGGTTCCTCGGCGACCACTTCGTACGGCCGCATTTTCTTGTCCCCATCGGGAACGCTGAGATACATGTGATCCTTTTTGATCTTGAAAACGATTTCATGGCCGATGGGCAAAATAACAGGATGTTTCAGGTCGGTCGGGCGTATGCGATAGTCCATGTCGTCGGTCCTGAGGACGTATTGCGGGCATAGCGTTTCATTGGAGTGTATGTCGGTGACGCCGACAGATGCCCAGAAAGAGCCCAGGCCCGACAAACCCTTCTGCTTGGCGCCACAAGGGACCGCTTCCATTTTCTCTAGCATAGCGCGCTCCGGCTGGTTTTTCTTTTTGCCATCGGCAGAGCGGGGAAACACAGCCACCAGCACCAGCGCGAGAACCACGGGAATCCTAAAGTTCATAAAATCTCCTTCGAAGATCTGCAGGGTACAAGGAACGGCCGGCGACCGGGAGGCCCGGCAAGCCTCCCGGTGTGACGTGGGCCGTCGTTACTGCTTGTTAGGTTTAGGCGTACCCGTTGGCGAAGTTGCGGGCGCGGTCGTCGCTGGGTTCTTTGCCGGCTGACCGTTGCTGTTGAATTGCTGCGTCGACTTGCTGACGAAGCCTTGCGGGTCTGCCATCAAAGGCTGCTGGACTTCAGGGTGCTGGTTGAGATATTCCTGAAGCTCGGGATGGTCCTGGAGATAATCCTGCTTTTTGACTAAGGAAGGATCCCTGGAGAGTTGTTGCGCGATGTCTCCGTGGTTGCCAAGAAACTCCCCGAAGTGGCGGTGCGCGTCACGATCGCGATCAGAATCGTTACCCCGGTCACGATCATAGGCATTTCTGTTGCCGTCGTCGTTGTTGCCACGGTCTCGATCGTAGGTGGCGTCACGGTTCATGTCGTCTTCACGACGGTCGTAGCGGGCTTCGCGCTGCATGAAGGCATTCGGATCTTGACGCAATTGCTCGCGGACAGCCGGATGGTCCTGCAAATAGGACTGCAGCGCAGGATGCTCCTTCAAGAATTGCTGGTTGTCGGCAAGTGAAGGGTTCTTGCGAAGTTGTTCGTCGGTTTCGTGGTGGGTATCCAGGAATTGGTTAAAGCTCACGAGTTCGCCGTGGTCGCGATCGCGGGCGCGATCGTCGTTGCGGTCGAGGTCGTGGCTGCGACTATTCTCAGCACGGTCATAGCGGTCTTCCGCACGCATAAAGGCGTCTGGATTGTCCTTGATTTGCTGGCGGATCGCCGGATGATCTTGCAAGTAGGTCTGGAGTTCCGGATGGTCCTTCAGGTACTGCGGATTTTCGATCAGTGAAGGATCGCGCCGCAGTTGTTGGGCGGTTTCGCGATGGTTATCGAGGAAGTGATCGAAGTTCGCGAGTTCCCGGCGGTTGGCGTCGTTGTCGCCCTTCTCGCCGAAGCGCTCGAAGCGCGCTTCGTCCTTCATGAAAATGTTCGGGTCATCTTTCAATGCATCGCGCGTTTGCGGGTGGTCCTGGAGATAGTTTTGAAGAGCAAGATGGTTCTTCAAAAATTGCCGGTCGTTTGCGAGCGCGGGATCTTTGCGAAGCTGTTCGGCAATTTCGCGGTGACTGTCTAAGAACTGATCGAAGCGCGCCAGTTCATCGCGGTTGATGTCGCGGTCTGGCGCCCGCGCGCTGTCACTGTCCTGTGTGGGTTTCTGGGTAGGCGACGACTGCGCACTTGCAAATGTGGCAAGGCCGAGAAAAGCGGGCAAGGCCAGCCACTTTGCACAGTGTAGTAGTTTCGTTTGCATTACCAAATCCTCCTGGCAGTGAATTCTAGGGCGTTCTGTGAAGGTGCACGTGGGGGGCCGAAGCGGTACTAAAAAAATGGAAGTTGCAGCCAGTCAAGAGCTTGCGGGTTTGTTGGCAAGACTCCTGGGGAGCCAGTGCGTAGAAATTCTACCGGCCGCGGAAAAATCGTCATACGCGGAAGGCCCTACAGAAAATCCATGACCAATGCGTTTGCGGTTTGCGGATTTGGCAATACTGGCGAAGCGCAGACTACACACATGCCAAAAGATCTTCGCTCGATTGACGTACTCTTCATTCATTCCTAAAATCGCGTCACATGTCCGAACCCTGGTTCCTGCTTGGCCAGACTGTTTCGCACTATCGCATCCTCGAAAAACTTGGCGGTGGTGGCATGGGTGTCGTGTACAAGACCGAGGACACGCGGCTCGACCGTTTCGTCATTTCTCTTCCCTCGCTGTCCTTGGTGGTGAAACTCCCTCCTTTCTTCTCGGCGCCACAGGCGTAATTCTAGCCGGCACGGAAGCCTACACTCCACAGCGTCCGGAAAGGCCCGCTCTTTAGGGGCCGCCAATCTTTCTTACTTCTTGTTCGCAGCAGTTTTTTCTTGCGCTAGTTTCTCGGCCGTTGTCAGCGCGTCTGCGGCGGGAACCTTGACGTCCGGTTCTACGCCGGTACCTTCCCAATTTGTCTTCGAAATCGTCGTGCGGCCTCCCTCTGCCGGATTATTCCTGCGAAGTCGGCATGTCGCCAGGAAATCAAGCGCTGACGAGATGCGCGTTTGTCGGTATTAATCCGACCGACGAACCGATAACTTCCGGGTTGTCCGTGATTCAGGAACCATGATTTGCGCCTCGGATCGTTGGTCGGCTCGCACGAATTTGCTCGGCCTACGACGCCCTGTTCGAATTCTTTGGCCTTCCACAGAAATCTCACTACAATGCAACGAAGGCCCGCAATGCCGCCAAACAGTCGACAAGTTGACGTGCAGCACGAGCATGGTGAGCGGAATAGCGCACCTAGCCGTGGTGCCACACCTGAGGAACTCGCGACCGCCGCCGGTGCTGGTGACTTAAAGCTCACTGAGCCCAAACTCCTTCCGGACGAACAAGAGCTGCGGCGAATCATTGACCTTATTCCACAAACAATCGTGGTTTTGAATCCCGACGGCAAGGCCATTTACGCAAATCGCGTGGCACTTGAGTACACGGGGCTGTCTCTGGACGAACTGCGCGCCGATAACTTCCGGGATCGCGTGTTCCATCCAGAAGACATTCAGAGACTTCGCAAAGCGCGGCAGAAAGGTCTCTCTGGTACGGTCCCGTTCGAAAACGAGCAGCGCGCCCTTGGCAAAGATGGTAAATATCGGTGGTTCCTCATCCGCTACAACCCACTACTAGACGAACGGAAAAACGTCCTCCGTTGGTATGCCACTGGCACGGACATTCAGGATCGTAAGCAGACTGAAACCCTACTAGCCGCCGAAAAACGAACCTTGGAAATGATCGCCGGCGGGGCTTACCTGGCAGATATCCTGGAAAGGTTGTGTGAAACGATCGATGCTCAGGCCAGCAACATCAAGTCGGCAGTAATGCTGATGGACGCGGACGGCATGCACCTTCGGCCCGCAGCCGGTCCTCGACTTCCCAAGGGCTGGACTGAGGCCATCACTCCACTAAAGATTGGCCCTTGTGCAGGTTCATGCGGTACTGCCGCGTCTCTGAAGCAGCGGGTGATCGTTTCCGACATTGCAACAGACCCCTTATGGGCTGACTACCGAGACCTAGCTTTGAGTCACGGGTTGCGCGCCGCGTGGTCTCAGCCGCTAATCTCCAAAAACCAGGAAGTTCTTGGCACCTTCTGCCTGTACTATGCGGAGCCTCGGAGCGCGAGCGAGACTGATCTGCGACTGATCGAAGGCGCAGATCACATCGCAGTTATCGCCATAGAGGGAGAGCGATCGCAGGAAGCATTGAGAAGCGCCTTTGAAGAAATTCGAAACTCGGAAGCGAAACTTCGACAGGAAGAGCGCGAGCTGCGGCAGCTCATAGATTTCCTTCCTCAGCATGTGCTTGTGCTAGACAAGGATGGCACCTTGCTTCAAGTCAACAAGACGATGCTTGACTACAAGGGCTTGACCTTGGAAGAAATGAAAGGCAGCGGAACTCGCGAGCGGATCAACAGAGACGTTCATCCAGACGATCTAGAGAGAGTTCAAAACGAACGAAGCGCGGGCCTTTCAAGGGGAGTGCCGTTCGAGACGGAAAAGCGGCTGCTGGGTAGAGATGGCCAGTTTCGCTGGTTCCTTTTTCGCTACAACCCGCTACTCAATGAAGCCGGAAACATCGTCCGGTGGTTCGCAACGGCGACCGACGTCGAAGATCGCAAGCAGGCCGAAGATCGCGTGCGAAATGAAGCCATCGCATTGCGAGAGCAAATCGATCGGGAGTCGATGTTCGAGGACATTGTTGGCTCTTCGGAAGCGCTGCGTAAGGTGCTTCGCCAAGTCGTCAGGGTAGCACCTTCCGATTCCACAGTCTTGATTCTGGGTGAAACCGGCACCGGAAAAGAGTTGATAGCTCGCGCCGTCCATAAACGATCGAAGCGCGCAGACCGGGCATTTATCGGTGTGAATTGCGCCGCGATACCAACTTCGCTCATTGCTTCCGAGCTCTTTGGTCACGAAAAAGGAGCCTTCACCGGCGCGACGCAACGGCGCCTGGGACGTTTTGAAGCGGCAAATGGTGGGACCATCTTCCTGGATGAAGTCGGCGACTTGCCCCCGGAAATCCAGATCGCATTATTGCGGGTGCTGCAAGAACGGGAAATCGAACGTGTCGGCAGCAACAAACCCATTTCAATTGATGTCAGAGTGCTGGCCGCTACTCATCATGATCTGGAGGCTCTCGTCGCCGAAGGAAGGTTTCGTCAAGATCTTCTGTATAGACTAAGCGTCGTGCCTATTCAGATGCCCTCCATGCGCGAGCGAAGGGAAGACATTCCGCTGCTCGTTGAATACTTCATTGGTCGGTTTGGGAAAAAAGCTGGAAAGAAGTTCAGAACCATCGACAAGAAAACGGTTAGATTGTTCGAGTCCTACCAATGGCCTGGCAACGTTCGAGAGCTGCAAAATGTGATTGAACGGGCCGTGATCCTCAGTGAGGATGACACCTTTTCCGTGGATGGAGCCTGGCTCAAACAGAATACGCCGCAATTCAGTGATTCACCAACTGCGCTGAATAGAGTGCTGCTGCGGCACGAAAAGGAAATGATCGAGTCCGCTCTGGCAGAAAGCGGGGGCCGCGTCTCCGGTTCAAGCGGCGCAGCAGCAAAACTCAGAATTCCGACGCGGACTCTCGACTCAAAGATCAAACGCCTCGGAATCAACAAATTTCGGTTTAAAAAGCCGCAAGCCAGCTAAATTATTCCCGCCCATCAGCCGCTCGAAAGCCGCTTGTCAAATCCTGATTGATCAGGAATCCCTGATGGTTCAGGAGACCGCTTCCTTCCAGGCCCTTGGTTTTTCAATCATTTGATAATGGTCCATCCGTTGCCCACTCGATAGTGCGGTCGGGAGCTGGCAATTCATGACGCTCAAGATCGAGCGGTTCTGGGCGCGAGTTCGGCTGAGCGGAGAGCTACGATCCGAACATCTGGACCAGGTCAAAACCGAATTACAGAAATGCGGAGCATCGGCGGTTTTGGATTTGGAGGAAGTGAATCTCGCGGATGTCGAAGGCGTTCGCTTTCTCAACGCATGTGAGGAGACGGGGATATCGGTGGTGCACTGCTCGCCCTATATCAGGAAGTGGATGTCGCGGGAACGGCGAGAGACGACCGGCGACAAGCGCAAGAAGCGCCAGATTTCTTCGGAAGACGCACACAGGGAGCACGAATAGGGCGATGGACAAGTCAGGACAGAACGTTCCAGTTGCACGCTCGGGGGGGCACCGATTTACCGAAATGAACGAAGCCGGCTTGCTTGTGGTAGCGAAGCGCGGCGAAACGGCAGCCTTCAACCTACTGTACCGCGCCTACTCGGGAAAGATTTTACGCACGGTCCACCGGATAACTCGAAACCATGAGGACGCTGAAGATGCGGTCCATGACGCTTTCCTTAGAGCATTCCTCCACATTCAAACGTTCGACGGTCGATCAGCGTTTTCCACGTGGTTGACCCGCATTGGCATTAACTCGGCATTGATGCTGCTTCGCAAGAAGCGCAATTCACGCGAAGTTACAGCAGCGAGACACAACGAAAGCGAATCGCAGTGGGAAGCGACGGACTCAGCGCCAAATCCGGAACAGGAATACGCGGAACAGGAACGATTGAGACTGCTTCGTGGCGCAATTGCGGGGCTTCGTCCCAGCATTCGCCGTGCTCTGGAGATACACACGTTACAGGGTCGTTCCATCGAAGAAATGGCCGCGGAGATAGGCATTTCGGTTTGCGCAGCGAAGGGTCGTCTGTTTCACGCGAAGGCGGCGCTGCGGAGGTCGCTAGCGTTACGCAGCCTCCGGCGACGAGCCGGCGACAAATCGGTTGAGGACGATTAAGTGCCCGGACTAATTCGGTTTGATGCGCAATCTGAATTGCTCGCTGACAGAAAAAGAAATTTCGAGAAAGCCGGGGAGGATGTATGGAACCAAAACTCAACGTGGCGTTAGTTCACGGAGCCTGGGCTGATGGCTCCTCCTGGGACGCAATTTCAAGGCAGCGAAACCGAGTCGTGCTTCTGCGTGAGCGGGCAGGGACTCGACAGAGAACACCTTGAGTGGAGAGACGCGCCATGAGCGATCACACACACGAAACGGTCCCGACACAATTTGTTGAGGCGGACAGGATTCGTTATGCGTACCGCCGCTTCGGCAGAGCAGGGACGGTTCCTCTGCTCTTTCTTGGATACTTCAACTCCAACATGGATGGGTGGGACCCAGCGGTAACGAACAGCCTCGCGGCGGATCATGAGGTCATTCTGTTTGACAACGCTGGCGTTGGCGCTTCGGGAGGAGAAACACCGTACACGGTCACACAACTGATACCTCAGTGCTTGGCTTTCTGTCGTGCACTCGGTCTCAAGGCGATTCACGTCGTGGGCTTCTCTTTAGGAGGGATGATTGCACAGCAGCTAGCTCTGGACCATCCTGACCTCGTCCAGCGCCTGATTCTCTTGGGGACGGCCCCTCGTGGTGGTGAAGGACTGACCTTCACCGAGCTATCAGCTGAAGAACAAGCGGATCCGGTCGCGTTCCTGTTGGGCGCTTTCTTTTCTCCTTCCGACGCGAGCCAGGCGGCTGGACGCCAATACATGAAGCGGCTCGAATCCCGCACGAAAGATCGTGACCTTCCTGTGTCGAGAAATTCTGCCGTGGCACAGCTCGCCGCAATCAGAGAATGGGGAATCATACCCGCAAGCGGTCGTTACGCCACTTTGCAAAAGATCACACACCCGACGCTGATCGTTCATGGCAACAAAGACGTTGTGGTTGGGCCGCTCAACGCCCTCATTCTCGCGGAGCAACTGCCCAATGCCCAGCTAATCGTGTACTCAGATTCGAGTCATGGGGCACATTATCAACATGCAAGAACATTTCTGCAGCACGTCAAGCTCTTCCTAACCGACACGCATGCTCAACTATCTGAACCAAATCCTAGTTCAGCTAAATCTGCGGTTGCGTCATCGGAATGAACCTGAACTGACTGATATGAACAACGGTACACACCAAGCGGTCCCGACACGGTTCACTCAAGCCAAAAGCACGAGCCTTGTGCGAGAAGTCTTCACCAGCAACTTCTGGATGTCTGGTCTTGCGATGCTGAAGTACATTCCGGGTTCGTTCCGTGTGAAGCAGGTCGACGGAATGGCTTTCTTCACGGAATCGAAACACGACGAGTTTCGGAAGAGGGTTCTTCGGGTTACCCCTGCTAAGCCGCGCCAATGGGGGACGATGAGCGTCTCCCAAATGTTGCATCACCTTAACTTGGCGTGTGGCGGTTCGCTCGGCTTCTACACACTTCCAGATGAGAGCTATTTCGTATCGCGAACAGTATTTCGTTGGATTCTGGTTGACTGGTTCCCGGAACAACCCGTAGGACTGCGACTGCCAAAAGGTTTCAAGATTTCCCACCGGGCGGAATTCGATTTCGACTTTGAAAAGCAACAGCTGCTCAAAATCGTGGATGCTGCCTGGCAAGCGAGATCGCCCGATGACTGGGGACCGCACCCTATGTTCGGAAAAATCACGTTGGCCGAATGGGGAAAGCTGCTTCAAATCCACATCGATTACCACCTGAAGCAATTCGCGGCCTAGAGTAACGGTTCATCGAATCAAGCCGAGGCGATATGAGCGCAACGTACAGAGCAATTGAAATCAGCAAACCCGGCGTCTTCACTGAGGTTAGCCGGCCGCTACAAGAGCCCGGCCCCAATCAAGTTCGCATCCGGGTTGAGGCTTGCGGCGTTTGCCACACCGACAGCCTGCTGGTAGACGGCGCGTTGCCTAACCTTACTTATCCCCGCGTCCCCGGGCACGAAGTCATCGGGCGCATCGACGCCGTGGGCGCGAATGTCACGACCCGTTCCGTGGGGCAGCGAGTGGGTGTTGGAATCTGCGGTGGATGGGATGACACCTGCCTTTCGTGCCTTCGAGGAGACTTTGTCAACTGCACGAACGGTGTGCTCACCGGCATCATGATCGACGGCGGATACGCCGAAGTCATGATCATTGAGGCGCGAACCACGGTTACGATTCCGGACGGTCTGGAATCTGTCAAGGCCGCACCACTCCTATGTGCGGGTGTGACGACATACAACGCCCTGCGAAGCGCCGGCTTGCGTGCCGGTGCCCTCGTCGCGATCCAAGGAGTTGGCGGACTTGGGCACCTCGGGATTCAGTACGCAAGGCGGATGGGATTCAGGACTATCGCCATTGGTCTTGGTCCTGAGTCGGAGAAGCTCGCAAAAGAACTCGGCGCGCACCAGTACATCGACAGCGGAGCGGAAGATGCGGGAGCCAGTCTACGAGCGCTTGGCGGAGCCGATGCCATCCTTGCCACGGCTCCAAGTGGCAAAGCAATGTCCGGCCTCGTAAACGGACTCGCCGTGAGGGGAAAACTGTTGGTGATCGGGATCGCCCCGGATCCCCTGGAAGTGAGTACCGGCTCCCTCATTTTCGGCATGCACTCCATCTCCGGATCGACCACCGGTAGCGTGCAGGACGAACAAGAAACAGTCGAGTTTTCCCTGCTCGAAAATGTCGAGCCAATGATCGAAGTCATGCCTCTATCCAAGGCTCGCGAAGCATACGACCGAATGATGGCGGCAAAAGCACGGTTTCGCATGGTTCTCGTCACAGAGGCGGGCGCTCGCAATAGTGCTTCGCTGAAGTGAGTTAAGACGAATAGAGAACGAGCAGAGCGAGAGGGAGAAGAACATGTCGACACAACCACAACCAAAAGCTCCAGCAGGGCCGACTCAATCAGCTACTGCATGGGCCTCCGTTGAGGCGCTCTTCAACAAACAAAAGTCCTACTTCGCTTCGGACGCGTCGAAAAGTTACGAGTGGAGAGTCGATCAGCTGGATCGTCTCGGCCGAATGCTGAAGGAGAACTACCAGCGCTTCGCAGATGCATCTTGCAAAGATTTCAAGACGGCCTCTCAGGAGAACGCATTCGAGGTGTCCGCAACAATCGCGACCGCCGAATATGCGAAGTCTCAGGTGAAGGAGTGGATGAAACCGGTCGAGGCTCCCCTCCCGAAGTTTCTGGCTGCATCGGGACACAAGGGAATGGTGTATCGCGAGCCGTACGGCGTGACGCTGATCATCTGTCCTTTTAATGGACCGCTCTTGCTGTCACTGCGTCCGGCGATTGCCGCTTTGTCGGCTGGCAATCCTTGCGTCTTGAAACTCTCCGAAGCGCTTCTGGCGACGGACGAATTGCTCCAAGAACTGATTCCTAAATATTTCGAGCCGGAATCTCTAAGTGCCGTACTGGGCGCCAAAGAAACAGTAACGAACCTGTTGAAGCTTCCTTTCGATTTCATATTTCTGACGGGAAGCGTGGCAGTAGGCAAGGTGGTGATGCGCGCAGCTGCGGAGTACGTCACTCCCGTGTTGTTGGAGTTGGGAGGACAGAACCCAGCCATCGTCGATGAAACAGCCAACATTCCGGATGCTGCCAAGAAAATCGTGTGGGGCGCAATGGCATGGGGCGGTCAGTGGTGTACATCGCCGGGTTACGCGGTCGTTCATGAGTCTGTAGCGGCAGCGTTCGTGGCCGAGTGCAAGAAAGCGGTTGTCGAGCTTTACAGTGCGGACCCGAAGAGCAATCCGGACTATTCACGCGTCATAAGCCCTAGCGCAGTAAACAGACTGGCGTCGTTGATTGATCCCGCCAAGGTGGTCTATGGCGGTAAGTCCGATGCGGCAGCTCGCTATCTCGACCCGACTATCCTCTACCCAATTTCCTGGTCCGACCAAATCATGGAGGATGAAATCTTCGGGCCGCTTTTGCCCATTCTTGTGTATTCCGACATCGGGGCACTGATTGCAAAGATCAAGTCGATGCCAAAGCCGCTTGCCGGCTATGTATTCAGCCGCGATCAAAAGACAATTGACCGGGTCCTGCGGTCTGTATCTTTCGGGGGCGGCGCAGTAAATCAGACGAACGTTTTCTTGTTCATCGAGTCCATGCCATACGGAGGAGTGGGCACGGCCGGTATCGGAAATTACTATGGGAAGTACGGCTTCGACTCCCTCACTCACGCCAAATCAGTTTTGATATCCCCTCCGGACGTGGAGATCGATCACTTGTTTCCGCCTTATACTAAAGAAAAGGTGCAAGCACTCAATCAATGGTTTGAGTACTAAACGCGCAGCACCGGCTGAAAAGGCTCAGCGTAGGGAGTATCCGTATGGAAATCGGAACCATTGGAGCTGGACCTTTCGCACAAGCGTTCGCGAAACAGGCATTAAAGGCAGGCCATAGGGTAAAGCTCAGCAATCGCCGCGGCCTAGAAAGTCTGCGAGAAATTGTTGATCAACTTGGCCCCGGGGCCCAGGCTGCCACCAAGGAAGAGGCAGCGGCTTGCGAGATGGTGCTACTTGCTGTGCCTTGGGACAACGTGCCAAAAACACTCGCAAGTCTTTCCGGGTGGGACAATCAGATTCTGATCGACGCTATCAACCCTTATCACGGTGGGGCGGGAAATTTCACGCCAGCCGATGTAGGGAACCTTTCTACCAGCCAGCTTGTTGCGGCCTTAGCCCCTGGGGCACGGGTGGTCAAGGCGCTGAACAACTTGACCGTTCGCAACTTGGAGGCGGATCCCATCGTCAACGGAGCAAGACGAGTCGCATTTGTTTCTGCGGACGATGACGGTGCGAAGAAGCAAGTGGAAACCCTACTCGGTGGTTTCGGCTATTCCGTGATCGATCTTGGAAACCTTCGCGACGGAGGGCTGATTCAGCAGGCAGGTGGCCCGCTGGCAGGGCGAGATTTGTTCGAGCAGGGAGAACGTTATAAGTGAAAGCGATTCATCTCACCGCCTACGGTAATCCGGCCCAGAACTTACGGATGGTCGAAGTTCCGGAACCGCGTGCTCCGTCCGCGGACGAGGCCCTTGTGCGCATGGAGTATGCGCCGATTGACTACAGCGACCTTCTTTTGGCCAACGGAGTGTACTTTCTGAATCCGCAGCTTCCTTCCGTGATTGGAGGCGAAGGAGCGGGAATCGTCGAAGCGATCGGGCCGGGAGTCACCGGCGTCCAGGTAGGCGATCGCGTTACGATCCCGTTTCGAACATTCACCTGGGCTGAAAAAGTTCTCGCCCCGGCCCAAGGCCTTTTCGTTGTTCCTCCTTCAGTCGATGCCAAAACGGCCTCAATGTTGAATATCAATCCCACGACCGCAGTTCTTCTCTTGGACGAATTTGTAGAGCTAAAACCAAAAGACTGGATTGTATTAAACGCAGCAAATTCCCAGGTCGCGCGGTGCCTGATCGCGATTGCAAAATCGCGCGATCTCAAGGTTATGGGCATTGTGAGGCGGCCCGAGCTTTTCCATGAAATTGAAAAACTGGGTGTTGATTTCGCTGGCGTCGAATCGCCAGAACTCTTAAAGCAAATTCGGAGTGCAACGGGCGGAAAGCCAATAACTCTGGGGCTTGATGCCGTAGGTGGTCCATCGACAGCAACGATCACAAGCGCGCTCTCTCCGGGGGCTCATCTCGTCACCTATGCGTGGCTGAGTGGTTTGCCGATTCACGTGCCGCAGGGCGATCTCATCGGCAAGAGACTGAACGTCCATGGCTTCTGGATGTATTACGAAGAGTATCTTCCCAAAATGCGCGCGGCACTGACCGAGGCAACAAAAGTGGTCGCTTCCGGAAAATTAACTCTCCCAATCACCACGACATACGAGCCGTCCCAAATCAAAGAAGCAACCGAGCACTACGAGCGTGGCGGCAAGGTTCTATTGGATTTCAACTACGCAAAGTAGGAGCCATAAGGGAGAGCGTGAGGAAGACCGTGGATATGGTTTTAGCCGGGATCAAGGTAATTGATACGCGCATGGTGCACGACGCGATTGAGCTAGCGAGGAGTTCCTCAGAGCCATACCTTTTCAACCACGCGATGCGCTCATGGCTTTTTGGTGTGCTGTTGGCCGAAGGGGCGAAACCTGCTCCAGACCCCGAGCTCTTGGCGGTCTCGGCAATCCTGCACGATCTGGGACTGACCGACCGCTACTCCGCACTGGAGCGTTTCGAAGTTGATGGGGCCAACGCCGCGGGCTCGTTTCTGAAAGAACGTGGCATTCCGGCACATCAGATCCAATTGGTGTGGGACGCCATTGCGCTTCATACGACTCGTTCCATTGCTCTTCACAAAGAGCCAGAGGTCGCGATGACGCATTCAGGAATCTTCGTGGACGTGATTGGGGCGGGATTGGAGCTGATTCCTCAAGGCAAGCTTCGCGCAATTCTCGAGGAGTTCCCGCGCTTGTCGATGAAAAAGCAATTCCGGGACTGCCTCTGCGGTGTCGTTCGCCGGAAGCCGGCCACAAGCTATGACAACTCTCTGCGGGATCTCGGCACGCGGTATGTGGAGGGCTACACAGCTCCAAGCGTGGCCGACCTCTTCGAAAATGCGCCTTTTCCAGAATAAGAGGATGAAAGGAGTCGCATGAGGAACGAAAACATCGCTGTCAATCCTCCGGTCGAGACTGGACCCTTGACACGCCGGAGATTCATTGGCGTTGCCGCAATGTTGGCCCCTGGGCTGTGCGGCATAAGTTCAGAGGGCGCCGCCTTGTCTGATCCGACCACCAAACAAGCCAACCTTGATGAACATAGCCTGACGGAGGAAATCAAGAAGGAAAAGATCCGGCGGGCCATGCTAGCAGGTCCATCTGGAGTGACGGCTGAGGCAATCGTCGCGGAAATGGACCGCCAGGGAAACCTGACGGTGCTTCGCCACGGCACAAACGAGTGGGTCTGTGTTCCCGGCGACCAAAACATTGTCGGAAAGGTGGATATGGCTCTTGATCCAATGGGCATGGTTTGGTTCAAGGACCTTCTTGCCAGAAAACCAAAGCCCACGAATAGCTCTCCAGGTTTGATCTACATGCTGAACGGCGCAACGCAAAGAAGTTTTACCGACCCGTTCGACACCACCAGCCCTCCAATCCCTATCGGTCCACACTGGATGATTCTTTGGCCTTTCGACGCGAGAGCGGCCGGTCTTTCGACCGTCATGCGGGATGCCGGAACGATGGTGATGTTTGCGGGAACTCCCTACGCCCATCTTCACATTTGTGGATCGCCGTGGGAGGGAAGCGAATATCGCCGCGGTGATCGCGGCGTCTGGACGATGAGGTACGAGCATCCATGAACGCTCGCCCGGCTGACTTTGTCATGACGGAAAACGCAGGTGGCATATCTCGGCGCTCTTTTTGCTCCTTCGTCGCTGGTGGCTTCGTAGCCGCGGGCGTGACGAAAAAGGGAGTGTTCGCAGGAGACGACATGTCAGCATCGAATTTCGCTTCTCAGCGTGACAACACTCAGAAGACGCATCTAACGTGGGATGTGTTCGTAACACCAAGCATCCCTGTCGTGACCAACGATTTTGCACCCGGAGAACACGAACGCCCTTGGCCGCCAATCTCGTCAACCCTTATCTACGGCTCAAGGGATGCCGTGTTGGTCGACTCCTTTATCACACAGGAGCAGGCCCGTGCCCAGGCCGATTGGATTGCCTCGACCGGGAAAAATCTCACGACTATCTACGCTACGCATGGGCACGGCGATCACTTCTTTGGAGCGAGCGTCCTTTTGGATCGTTTTCCCAAAGCGCGCTTCGTTGCCGCACCCAGTGCAATTCAAGTCATGAAGGAGCAGGTTGCGCCGGAGTATGTCGCGAAATTCTGGGAATCGCGTTTTCCAAACCAACTCCCCAAGCGGCTTGTGATTGCCGAGGAACTGAGAACGAACGTTTTGGAGTTGGAAAGCGAAAACTTGTTCGTTGTTCCGCTCAGGTTTACAGACACTGCGGGGACCGCATGCTTGTATGTGCCTTCGCTGGAACTGATTGCGGCTGGCGATGCGGCGTACAACGGCGTGCACCCGCGACTCATGGAAGCAAACCAAAATCAAAAACGCGACGAATGGCTTTCCGCATTGGACAAGATGGAGTCGCTCATGCCTCGTATCGTCGTCGCCGGCCACAAAAATACGAAAAACGATGATGATGGCCCACGGGTCATTCACGCAACGCGTCAATATATTCTTGATTTTCAACAACTCGCCGCAAGAACCACGACCGCAAGAGAGATTTACGATCAAATGCTGTCTCGATATCCCGAATGGCTCAACCGAGGAGCCCTTTGGAGCTCCGTGTCTGTGCTGCAGAGGTGACCAATGGAGAGGAGAAGCGAGCTAGGAGCAAGTACACGCAGGAAACGTCCCGACATAATTCGTTTTGAGCGAGTGAGATTCCAAGGTATCGGAATGGGGCTCCATCCAGGCTTCTGTCGATTTGACAGGATAAAGAAGCATTAAACAGAGATCACTTCAGGGGTAGGAATTCAAATGAACAATACGAATGAGAAAAATAAACGGCTTGTTTTGGAAGGGTTCGACACGTTGTTCAACAAGCGTGACTACGCGGCGGCCCAGAAGTTTTGGTCACCACACTACATCCAGCACAGCGCGCACATTCCACCAGGGCGCGAAGGATTGTTCAATCTCGTCAAGAACCTCCCGCCGACCCTGAAATACGAGCCCCGGACGGTCGTGGCAGAGGGCGAGTTCGTGATTATCCACGGACGATTTTCGGGGTTTCAACCGACGAACTGGATTGCGGCCGACATTCTTCGCATCAAGGACGGCATTTTTCTTGAACATTGGGATGTAATCCAAGACGAGGCCACCAAGAAAGAGTCAAAAAGTGGGCTGCCCATGTTCGGCGAGAAGTTCCCGAAATAGTGTCGGCGGTACTCGCAGCCAAAACGCATCTAAGCACATGTTGAACCTAGACTTAGCTGAAGCTGGGTCCATAGTTGGGACCATATTCGGATACTGGCTTCGCCACGCGATCCTGACTTGTTCGGAAATTGTGAGATCGACTTCAATAGGTACAGAAAGTATTATTGTCGTGCCGCTGCCCAAAGTTTTCTGGCTTACTTCTGAGAGAAAATACGTGTGGTACCAATGTGGCACGTCTTCGCATTTCTGTCTGGCTTGTTGGCGCCGCTGGCAACACACGCGAGCCACTTAGAGTTGTGTCGCGCAAGATCATCGGGGCGAGCTAGGGCCTGCCAACCTGATCCGGCGATCTGCACTGGTAGCATCCCACAGTACTCTACGCGTATCGGCTGTTGACGTAAGAATTCGAGCCGTCCGGTAGTGCGCTCCAAAGTATCGCTGGAATGGTATCGACCACCTCGCGAAGCTCCGCTTCCTGTTCTCTGATCACCGCTTCTGCGTGGCGTTGCTCGCTAACATCGGTGACCGCTCCCACGACCTCGAGGTTACCCGTGCTACCCCGCTAAGGGTGACCGGTCACACGGACACGCTTGACAGAACCGTCGGGCAGTTGTAGCCGATGCTCAAAATTAAAGCCCTCGTCGCCGCGCGATGCCCGCTTGCCTGCAGGGATTACTTCTATCACTACTCGACTGAGACGCTAACTCGCCATGTCAATTTGAAATTACTTCTCCGAAGCTGTGTCGAATGATGTCAACCTGCCAGGGCTCTCCACGTGGCCTCTCGGCGCATGCGTATTTGCATTCTGATGATATAAGCTGCCGTGGCCATCCAGCGATGAGCAGCGTGCTTAGACGTTTGGGAAAACTCGGAATGCTACTGCGCGATGAGTTTTTGACCCCGCTCCGGTATTACAAGTGAAGGATCGACGACGATCCGTCGGCATCGATGGAACGGAGGTACGCAGTGAACGAGTTCGCTAGCAATGTCGAGCGTCATCGCCGCGAACCGCTGGTCCACGGTTACCGCATGCTCGGCTCCTTGCCGGACGCCGAGGACGCGGTGCAGGAGACGTTGCTTCGTGCTTGGCGGTATCTCGACAGCGTCAAGGAAGGCGCGCCGTTGCGCCCATGGCTCTACCGCGTGGCCACGAACGAACGCCTGCCTCGAAAGTATGTCTGTGGTGTGGTTCCCAGCATCGTCCGAAACATTTCAATGAAGGCACTTACACTGTCGTAACCGACTGCGATAGCGACCTCCGTGACAGATTTCCTTTGTGCCAGCATCTCAAGGGCAGCAAACAACCGCGCTTGCTGTCGCCAACGGCCAAATGACATGCCTGCCTGAGCCGAAAACGCACGCATGAAAGTACGGCGGGCCATTCCGGCAACATCTGCCCAGGCGTCCAACGTGCGGTCATCCGCAACATCATCCAGCAGAGCATCTGCAACCCTGGCCAGTCTTTCTTCTGTTGGTATGGTCAAACGCAAGGGCTGCTGGTCAGGCTGTCGAATCTCATCACGAAGCGTTGCGATTAAGTGCTTTTTCGCCGCGTCGAGCGGTTGGCGCAGGTCCCAGCCGACCATGCGATGAACGATGGCGAACAACAGCTCCGACGTGTTGAACACACAGGGCGTCTTGGGTAGTCCGCGGCACATCTCCGGAGACAAGTCGACCATCGAGCCAGCAGCGCCTCCGACAGAACGCGCCGCGTGCTTACAATTTGGTGGAGTCCATGCGCAACGCTGGGAGGGAAACAGCCATCGTTCGTTATCTGTTTCCACGATCAGCAACCCCTGCGTCAGTGCGACGAGTTGCCCTCGGTGGTGACTGTGCTCTGGCGTCCAGCCCTCGACCATTCGCCTCTTGAAGTCATATGCCAGCACAGGCGTATCGCTCTCGTAGAGACGCCGCAGTTCTTCCATATTCTGCACCGAGAACATGGATTTACGAACTTGACCCTTTTCCGACATAGTTCGCCACTTTCCCGTTAGCGGAACAAAACAAAACTCAGTTAGAGTACGCGGCAGAATAACGAAAGACAACTCCACCGAATCCACATTCGAAAGGCGGAACGAAAATGATCCCGAGCTTTTTGCAGAAGCAAAACACACGGCGCGGAATGTTGCGAAATTGCGCCGGCTTCGCGGGAAGCGCCCTTCTGGCCCAACTGTTTCCGGCAAGTCTTCCAAACGCCGGCGTTCCTGCTCTTTGTCAGCAGGCGGCGACGCCTCCAACCGACTCTCTGGGGGCCATGCGCGCGCAGATGGGCACCGTACCTATCCACTCGCAACCGCTCGCGGAAAATCTCACCTTACTTTCCGGCCCTGGGGGAAATGTTGTGGTGTTGAACGGGCCCGACGGCAAAATCGTAGTCGACACGTTTCTTCTGCCGGCCTGGCCGAAGTTGAAAGAAAATCTCGATGGGCTCGGCAATGCGCCGCTGAAAACGGTGATCGACACGCACTGGCATGTCGACCACACCGACAATAACGCCAATCTGCACGCCGCGGGCGCCACCGTGCTGGCCCACGACAACACCAAGACCCGCATGGCAGAGCCACACGACAGCGCGCTTATGGGCTTGCACTTTCCGGCATCCCCTGCGGATGCTTTGCCGCAGCAGACCTTTAGCAGCAGCAAAGAACTGCACGCCAACGGTGAAATTGTAATGCTGCAATATTTCCAGCCCGCGCACACCGACACGGACATCTACATTCACTTCCAGAAGGCTAACGTGATGCACATGGGCGATACTTTTTTTAACGGCTTCTACCCGGTCATCGACGCCAGCACCGGCGGACAAATCAACGGAATGATTCTCGCCGCCGATAAAATTCTCACCTTGGTTGACAACAACACTAAGATCGTTCCGGGGCATGGCCCGCTGGGCAACAAAGCCGATCTGACCAAGTTTCGGGACATGCTGGTTGTGGCGCGCGATCGTGTGCAAAAACTGAAGACCGCCGGCAAATCGGCCGGCGAAATAGCGGCGAGCAAACCGTTTGCGGACCTGGACGCCACTTGGGGCAAGGGGTTTTTCAACGGCGATGTTTTTGCGCAGGTGGTGTATTCGGCGCTTTGAGTCGCGATGCTCAGCGAGGCAAAGGCCCGGTCGTTCTGCGGTACGCGCGCTGTCGCTGATCCAATTGAGGCTCCTAGGAACCGCTGGTCCCATACTTTTTGAGCATCGTAAGTCAAACTCTCATGAGCGCGGGCGCGAGAGAAAGGTCAGGACAATTCAATGAGAAATGTAATCTACGCAATCAACCTTACCCTGGATGGCTGCTGCGACCATACCAAATTCAAACCCCCTGACGATGACGAAGTACATGAACATTACACGCACCTCTTGCGAGATTTTGACCTGCTCGTCTATGGGCGTAAAACCTATCAATTGATGGTTCCTTATTGGCCTGATATCGCAAAAAGCCAGTCCGAAACAAAAGCGGATATCGAATTTGCTCAAGCCTTTGTCTCCAAGAAGAAGATTGTTTTTTCACGATCGTTGGCCAGCGCTGAAGATGACAATACGAGAATTGTTCGTACGAACCTTCGCGACGAAATACTTAAACTGAAGCAAGAACAGGGCACAAATATTTTGGTCGGCGGTGTAGATATTCCTTCACAACTAATGGAGCTTGGCCTGATTGACGAATATCGTTTTGTCGTTATGCCAACCATTGTTGGAGAAGGCAGACGATTGATGGAGGGCGTCAGCCTGCCTAAGAAATTGCAATTGAAACTGATTGAGTCAAAGCCATTTAAATCAGGATGTGTTGCGCTTCGTTACTTGAAACAGTGAGAGAGAACTCTGCAAGGCTCTGCCGGCACTTAGCAGACTGGCGTTTTCGCCCGCGGGTGGAAGGCTGTGGAGCCTTGATCGGTTGTTGCAGAGGCATCAACGGTCTAGCTGATTTTTGCGATTGTGCCTGCCGGCGGCGAGCGAGGATGTACTAACGGGCGGAATCAAATTAGTAGCGCCAACAAAGAACACTGAGTGGTCGGCAAATCGGAAGTAATCCAGATCGGGACATGCGATAGGTAACGAGAAGTCTTCGTGTTGTATCGGAAGCGCGAGTGAGCAAGCTGCACACACGAGCACGGTGTGTTTGCGCGCTTTCGATACAACGACTTGAAGGAATACGCTGGCGTTTGCGGCAGATGCGGGCTAATGGCTATGGGAATTCAATCTTTTCGCCCATCTGTAAGCTATGGGTTTTGCGGTACTTAGAAAATGAGCATGTGCCGGAACTGCAATTCGATGCGTTACGCTGGGGCATGACGCGCGGAGCATAGCACGCGAAGCGTCTGCCGCGCCAGCGGCTTCGTTCAAGTCGGCTAGTGTTTATCGATGAGCTGGCGCTTAGGCAATGTCATTCTGGGATGACGAGGTAAGCTATCCGGTAGCAAACTTAGCAGAGGTACCCGAATCCGATTTATGAGATGGGTTCTAATCCACCCGTAGACTTGTATCCGGCGGCAATCGATAATCTAGCGCTGAGGAGGACTCACACATGGCAGAGTCCAACGGCGATTTGATGGTCCGCGAGGTCGCTGATGGCCGGACCGACCTGGTTTTCGAGCTTCTTTCTCATGGTCACTCGGCACACGCAATTGACCACAATGGTGTGTCGCTCCTGAAGTGGTGCGCCTACTACGGAGACGTCAGCGCGATGAAGTTCCTGATGTCGCAGGGCGCGAAACTCGAAACTCTTGGGCACAACTTCGATCTGAACGGCGCGGCCTTCCACGGACATTGGCGGCTGTCGAAGTTTCTGCTCGAACAAGGCGCCGACGTGAATCGGGCCGATGAGGAGAGTGGCGAAACGGCGTTGCACAGCGCGTTATCCAAAACAGACCGTTTGGTCTACGACCTCGTGCTCAAAGTGCTGTTGTCCTACGGGGCGAATCCGAATGTGGCGACCAAGAACGGAGCCGAGACCGGCGCCTTCATGCGAGACTGCCGAACGAAGGGGGAAACCCCGCTCCACCGTGCCGCAGCATTCGGCGATGAAAACACAATAAGGCTGTTGATTGACGCCGGAGCCAAGATCAACGCCGAGGATGCGAACGGAGAAACTCCGCTAAGCTGGGCCAGTTGGTATCTGCGCCCCGCCCCGATACTGCGAATGCTCTGCTACGGCGACTTCAAGATTCATCCTGCGAATCAGCCGATGCGGGCGAACTTGTTGGGACACCCCACACTCTAATCTTTAACCAAGACAACTTCGACCAATGGCCGGTCATTCTGGCAGCGCTTCGATGATGATCAAATCAGTCGAAGTTGGAACCACTCGGTTGAGACGGAACTTCGCGCCGGCTAACAATTGGCGGTATTCTCCAACCGTGCGGTCCTTCCCGCCCGTCATCAGAAGCATCACTACATCCAGGAGTTTGCCCGCGGACGGAAGGCTCCCTTCCGGTAGCGCCCATTCCACCAGCAGAAGCGCGCCGTCCGGCGGAACCGCGCGGCGACAGTTGACGAGGATGGTGTGAGCCTGTTCGTCATCCCAGTCGTGAATCACGTGTTTCATGACGCAGGCCCGGCAACCGGAGGGCACTTCCCGAAGAAAATCGCATGACCGCATCGAACTGCGCGCATCCAGTTCACCGGCGAGGAAGCCACGCGCCTTCGCCCGCTCCAGAACGTCGGGCCGGTCTGCCAGTACTCCGCGTAGTCCCGGATGCGCCCTGAGAATCGCAGCGAGCAAGATGCCGTTACCGCCGCCGACGTCCATGATGCAGCCCCAATGACCGAAGTCGTAGGCACCGGCGATGACTGGACCGACGAGCGCCGAAAGATCCGTCATGGCATCGTCGAAGATCCGCGCGACTCCCGGATTTTTTTGCAGATATTCCCAGCCATCCATACCGAGCAGTTTGGATCTGGCAGGCTTTCCGGTTTGAATGCTGTAGAGAATCTCCCCAAACGAACTGTAGTAGGTTTCCGTTCCCCAGAAAATCAGCATGGACCGTACGGAACCCGGCACGCCGGTACGCAGGTAGCTGGACGAAGCGTTGTTTGCAAAGGTCCGCGGCGAAATCTCTTCGAAGATTCCCTTGCTTGCCAGGGCCCGCAACACTCGGTATAAGGCCGATTCATTGACTTCGAGTTGACCAGCAAGTTCTGGCGTTGTGCGCGGCCCATCCTTTAACAAGTCCGCGATGCCCAGCTTTGCAGCGGCGTGGAGCGCCTGGTGCATGATCAGACCGTCGCGCACGCGCAGCAATTCGAAAGGCGTCGTGGCGGCAGTCGGTTCTGTTGTCATAGCCCGTCCCCTATCGGAACCGGCACTACTTCAATGGATTCACGATCCTCTGAATCGGACCTCCTCACTCGATAGCGGTATGGTCCGAAGGTGGTCATCAATAGCATCGCTAGTAGCGCCGCAGTGAAGAATCCGGCGAGCGGCACGGTATAGGATCCCGTTTTATCGAAGCCCACGGCCATCAGGTAAGCTCCTATGCCGCCGGAAATTCCAAACACAGCCCATAGCCAGCCAAACAATTCTCCAAATGAGCGCAATCCAAAGTAGCGAGTCGTCAAGTACCCGATTATGTCTACCTCCGCGCCTATGCCTAGCCCAACCAGCAGCGCCGCGACGCTCGCAAGCCATGTCGAATGGGATGCCGCCAGTATCCCTGCGCCGAGCGCCACGCCACCGAAGAAAAACGCGGCTACTCGCGGGGCGAAGATCAGGTCCAGCAGGTAGCCACAACCCACTCGCCCGACAAAAAGTCCAACTCCGAAAAGCGAACTGACGAACGCTGCCGTCTTAGCCGTGCTTCCCCGGTCGGTTAATATCGCGGGCAGGTGAAGGAAGCACGCGTGCTCGCTGGCGGTCACTAGGAAGAGCGCGCACGCCAGCATCCAGAATTCCCGCGTGCTGCTTCCCTCCCGCGCCGTCAGTCCCTCTGCATTGGTCGCGACATGAGTTGTCCCGGCGGCCTCCGCTAACCCATCCGGCAGCAAGCCCATGTTCTCCGGTTTCTCCTTCAGGAATGCCGCCACCACGGGCAGGGGCAGGAGCAAAATCGCGAAGCCGAAGACGCTGTACGAATGACGCCAACCGAAAGCCGTTATAAGGTGCTGCGCCACCGACGGCATCACAATCGCTCCCAGACCCATCCCCAGCATCATTACGCTTAGAGCCAGTCCTCTGCGCCTGTCAAACCATTGCGAGACCACGTGCGTGTAGGGCATGGCGCCCGCACCGCCGGAAACGACGCCAAGCACCACGTAAAACACGTACAGTTCCCAAATCTTGGTCGATAGCATGTTGCTGCAAATCAGAATCAGCGCAAACGCCACCGTGAACGGAAGGAGCACCCTCCGGACGCCATACCGGTCGACCAACCTTCCGGCGATAGGAATACACACAGCGGACATCAAATTGTGAAATGTAAATGCGAGCGAAACGCTGGCACGCCCGGAATGAAGTTCCGCGCCAATCGCCTTCGCAAACACTCCAAAAGGGAATACTACGATCGTGGCAGTATTCAAGATGAGGCCGAGAGCAGCCGTTAGGGCCACCCACCAGCCGTAAAACACTCGGGGGCGTGCGTGTTCGGTGTTCATTCCGAATCCCCGAAAGGCGCCGGCTATAGAACGGCTCGGAAAGTCCATTTCTTTCCGAGCGCGCATGTTGCCCGAGGTACCCCGCCAGCCTGTGTTCGTTGCAGCGACCTGTCAACAGCTGGGCTCGACGTTATACCCAGGATCCCTCATAGTCAACGCTACCTGTGCGCTACCTATGTGCCCATCGGCTTGTTCTGCTGATGCATAGGTTCGGAGCTGAATAAACGCGGAACCCAAACCGGAGCTATAATCGCGGCGGTTCGGTGGAGGCCCAAAATGTATGCGTACCTTGTTCCTGTCGTCTTGCGTTTTCGTAGCGGGGCTTCTGGCGTCGCCCTTTGGTTCAGGTTCGCGTGAGGCTTCGATGCGCGAATTGGAAGTGACAACGCGGAAAGCGGTCGATGCGTTCAACGCGGCGTTCAACCGACATGATGCCAACGCGCTGGCGGAGTTGCTGACGGAAGATACGGTGTTTGAGGATACGTCGCCTGCTCCGGATGGCAGGCGGGTGGAAGGGCGAAGCAATGTGGTCGCCTTTTGGCGCGAATGGTTCGAACGGAATCCGGATGCGAGGTTTGACGCAGAGGAGATCATCGTCAGCGGCGATCGCGCCGTTGTACGCTGGATGTATCACAAAGTCCGAAACGGACAGCCCTGGCATCTGCGCGGCGTGGACATTTTCACGGTGCGAGACGGAAAAGTCGCGGCGAAGCTGGCGTACGTGAAGGGCTAACGCGCCCACTCTCTGACCAGGGCGGCTCGGTTGCGTCCGAGATCGGGGCAGACAGGGTTCCTTGACGTGAATCGGGGGAAAAGGAAGTTGTGGCACGGTCTCGAGGGGAATCGCTCACGGTTTTCCGGAAGTGTCATGGCCGAAGCAGAGGATGTAGCCGTTGCAATCTTTCAGTTCGAACTCCTTCATTTCATAGAAGGCCACTTCCGGCTCGCGGGTGATTTCGGCGCCCTTGGTTTTGAATTCGCGATAGAGCGCGTCAACGTCGCGGCAGTTGATGTACGCGTCCCAAGTAAAGTCTGGATGGGCCATGTGGTTTGGGCGAATGCGGCCTTTCGGGCCGTTGCCGCTGAGGAAGAATTGCACGCCGTCGCGTTCCAGCATTACGAAGCAGGGCGGCTCGCCCCAGTAGCGCTCGAAGGAAAAGCCGAGCACGTCGCGGTAGAATTCCGCCGACTTCACGATGTCGTCCACGATGAAGCAGACGCAAACACAGCTTAGATTGCGCTGGGGAGTGCTCTCGTTCGTCACAATCCGCTCCTTTCGTGTGAGGCTGACGGTCCCACGCTTGGGCCAGTCCAGTTTTGCACTCTGCTTTAGCTTGTTAGATGTTGCGGAAATAAATTGGGCAGCAAAACGAGAGACCACTTGAGCTGAGATTAGGCTTTCTACCGCCCAGACCCCAAGACCCACCCTCAACAAACGAAGGTGGGGCACCCGGCCTTGCGCAACGACGACTCAGGGAGCTAGTTCTCGGTAGTATGCGTACGAATCGCTTTCGCCAACGGTCATCCAGCCGCCGTCCATAAATTTACGCGACACGCGAAAATAACGGACCGGCCGGCCATCGGGTGCCGGGGTTCCGTTCACGGTCACTTCGGCGCGCACGATCACAAAGGGTGCGCCGATCCTGCCATGCGCCGTGATCGACGTGAACTGTACGTCCCGCTGGAACACTTCCGGAAGGGTTTCGATAGGCGCGCCGTCGCGGGCCTCCGCCAGGATTCGCGCCACGTCCTTCGGGCCCCTGCCAGAGTATTCGTTGAGCAGTGTTTCACGCACGGCGTCCCGCATTCCATCCTCCACGGGACGGACACGCAAATACGTTTGAATCCCAAAGAATCCAAGCACTGCAACGATTCCGAGGACGGCGTGCCAACCTCGTAGCTGGAAGTTGTATTCGGCCATACACGATTTTCCCGGCAAGCGGAATCGCTCGCATATCTATTGCTATTGTCTCGCAAGGGAGGAGGCGCCTCATCCTTATGGCCCAAGGCGATGCTCCGAACGTCAACATGGCTTGCAGATCGCAGAAACCGCAAAGTGGGAACGAACGAGTGGGGCCAGTTACCTCGATGGTTCTACAGCGATGCACTGCACGCCGGCAATTGTTTCGACAGGTTTGCCGCGCGATTTTATGACGAAGTAGTAGGGGGCATGCCCGGAAATCGGTTTCCCGTCGACCAGATAGACGACCATCGGTTTTATCTGAGAATCCAAATCAAGGGCCGAAATAGTGATGTTTTGGTGAGAGCCGAAGTCGATGGCGATGCGTTCCCCTTGCGAGGCCAAAGCCGCCGCCGGAACCAACTGATCCAGAGTAACTCCCTCATAGATGTGCGTGGTCTTGGTCGCGGGATCGCTTTCGGTGACGACGGACGGTTGCATTTTCCGCAGGTCAGAAGCGCGAAGATAGCGGCTCTTGTTGTCGACCCTTATCTGCAGAAGCAATTGGGGGTCTTCCGCAAGGCTATAAGGCCGCCCGTATCTTTGAGAAAACGCAGCAGCCGGCATGAGGAGCAACAGAAGGAGTACGCGAAACTCTCTGAGCATCGCAGTCCCTCATTCGGATTCTAGCATAGTGGTTGCGCTCGTAGGGTTTGTGCTTGCACTCATCCAGAGTTGGCAATGGATAGCAGTCGGCGCTGCCGGGAAGCGGTATGTAGCGTAAAGAGAGATCGTGTAGGGTCCGCCTTCCGAGGTGCGCCGCGTCATCTGAATCACCGACCAAGCCCCGTCAAGAGGCAGAAGCCGAAATCTGGCGTTAGGAATCGGCCCCGGGGCCGATGGCTACGACGAAATAGGTAGCCGGCGTCGAGCCAACATTTGTGATGCCGTGCTCGTCGTTGGAGCGGACGAAGCCCACCGACCCGGGGCCCAGGCGATAGCTGGTGCCGTTCACTGTGATTTCGACCGTACCGTCGCGGATCAGCCACATCTCCGAGTGCACGTGATGGTGTGGCGGATGCGGTCCGCCCCCAGGCGGCAAAGTCGTTTCGTGTACTTCGAGCGACTCCCCCGTCGGGAGCTTCCCTTTCAACACATTGCGGAATTGCGCGTTGTTCGAGGTCTGAACGGGCAGTTTGTCGAATGGGTACATCGCCGAGAGAACAGAGCCTTGCTGTTGAGCCGGGTCCTCCGCGCGCAACAGCGCGGGTAGCAGCGCGACGGGAATGGCTGAGCATAATTCGCGACGGGTTAGCGGCATGGGAATTCTCCGAGTGCTCTTGGAATTTCGCGCGGATCGAACATGAATGCAGATTACCCGCATTGCGCCGTCATATTAGGCGGCAGGCGGCGGCAAGTCAACGACGTGACACGACATGACACGACACGAGAGGAGCCCTTCGCTGCAACCGAGTCCCCAGACTCACCCTCAGAAAACGAGTGTGGGGCACACGCGCGACTCCGAAGAGCGACCCGGTGGCGAGCGGAAGGCAGGCTCCACCAAGGCTACTCGATGCGTAGGGCGTTCATGGGCGAAATGGAGGCGGCGCGGTTGGCGGGGATCATGGCTGCGAGGAACGAGCACATGGTCAGGGCGCAAGTTGCCACGGTGAGCGCCGGTGGATCCCACCAGGAAAGGCCGTACAACTGATTCGACAACAATTTGCCGACACCGACAGCGAGAGGCAGGCCGAGGAGTAGGCCGATCAGCACGCGAGAAAACGCACCGGTCAATATGAGACGAATCACATTGACGCGATTGGCGCCGAGCGCCATGCGGATGCCGATCTCGTTGGTTTTTTGCGCCACAGTGTAGGCGGTGACGCCATAGAGGCCGATCGCGGCGAGCAGCAACGCGACGATGCTGAAGAGTCCGGCGAGGCTGGCGACGGCGCGCTCCTGGTCAAAGGAGAGTTCGATCTGTTGCTTCATGGTTCGGATGCTATTGAAGGTAAGGCTGGGATCGATGTCCGCCAGTTTGCGCGTGAGGAGAGGTTCGAGTTCGCCCGTGCGGAGATTGGTGTTCAGCATGATGCCGCCGATGAAGTGGGACCGCAGCTCGATCTTTTTCATCAGCTCTTGCGGGTAATCGACGGTTTGGGTGAGCGGAACGAAGAACATGGGGCGCGCGGGCTGATCGAGAGCGAAGCCGGCGAACTTCGCGTCGCGAACGATACCGACGATGCGGAAGTTGCCGGAATTTTCCGGATAGTCTAGGCCGAAGTGTTGGCCGATGGGATCTTCGTCGCTCTTGAAAAAACGCTTCACGAATGTTTCGTTGACGATCGCCACGGGAGCGGTGGTTTCGTTGTCGGCCGCAGTAAAGGCGCGCCCTTTCAGAACAGGTATGCCCCAATTCTGCAAATAGTTGGCGGAGACGCGGTCCCAGGAAGCGCCGGATTCTTCGTTGAGCTTGCCGGGAGGGTGGCCGGCGACGATGATCAGTTCACCCCAGTTGTCGGTGAGGGGGTTGTACATCGCCAGGCCACTTCCCTGCACTCCCGGGATTTGATTCAACTCGTCTTCGAGACGGCGGTACATGGCCATTAGCTGGGGCTGCGTGTAAGTGGCGCGCGGACTGTTCATGTCGACTTCTACACGGCCTTGCACCTGATAGCCAAAATCCTGATGCTCGAGTTTGTTGAGGCTGCGGCCGAGCATAGTCGCGCCCGCCACCAGGACAACGGAAAGCGTGGCCTGAACTACGAGAAGAACTTTGCGAGCGATGGAAGAACGATCGGTGTTTCCGCGGCCCGAGCCGTGCAGCGCCTCGGACGGTTGGGTACGCGTGGCGAGCCACGCCGGAGCCGCGCCGAAGATAGTGCCGGTGAGAAGCGCCAATGCGAAAGCAAATCCGAGTACCGGAAAAGAAGGAGCCGTACTGATCGGCAAGAAATGGGCGCTGTGGAACGCGAGAGCCAGGAGCAATCGCGCGGCGGCGACGGCTACAACGAGGCCGACCAACGCGCCACCGACCGCGAGCAGAATGCTTTCGAGAAGCGCTTGCGAGACGATTTGCGTGGGGGTGGCTCCGACCGCCATTCGCACCGCTGTTTGGGCCCGGCGCGTCACTCCGCGGGCGAGAAGCAGGTTCGCTACGTTGGAGCAAGCGATCAACAATACCAAACCGCAAACGCCGAGCAGAAGCTTCAAGCTGCGGCCGTACTCTTCTTTCATTACGGCAACGCCCGCGCCGGCGGGAATCACGTTGAGAACTTGCTTCGGTAGCAAGTGCATGACGTCGGGCATCCAGTTCGCGGGATAGCCGGAATCGTACTGCATCCATTGGCGCAGAATTCCCGTCATTCGAGGAGACATTCCTTGCGTTGACGCGCCCGGCTGCAAGCGGCCGATCACGCGGAGCCAGGCGGAGATGGGTTGATGCAACAGGCTGCCTTCGGCGGTAATCAGCGGTTCCTGTTGGAGAGGAACCCAGATATCGGGAGGATCGCTTTCGAGCGTTTCGCCGAAAAAGCCGGCGGGGGCGATGCCGATTACGGTGAGGGGATGGTCCTCGACAATGAAGGTCGAGCCCACGACGGAGGGATCGGAGCCGTAGGTATTTTGCCAGGCACGATGGCTCAGCACCACGACCGGAGGAGCGCCGGGCTTGTCGTCTTCGGGAGTTAGCACTCGGCCGTAGAACGCGCCGACACCAAGTGTCGAGAAATAGTGGCCGTCGACGAATTCCGAACGGAGCGGCCTCGACGCAGTTTCCCTACCTTGGCGACGCACACTCATGCGGCCGCGGCCGGCCTGGAAAGCGGTGGTTTCTTCGAATTCTGGCATTTCCCTCTTCAGGCGCTCATACAAAGGAAACGAAACCATGCCCCAGGTATCCTGGGGACCGCCTTCAACGCAGCAGTCGTCGCCTTCGCCGACACGGTACAGACTGGCCGGATCGGTCACCGGGAGAGACCGGAGCATCACCGAGTGGATCAAAGAAAAAATGGCGGTGGTGCCGCCGATTCCCAGGGCGAGGGTGAGAATGGCGGTGGCGGTAAAGACAGGAGCGAGTCGGAACTGCCGAAGGGAGTAACGAAGATTGCCGGCCAGATCGTACATGCATACCTCCAACGGAATATGGTACGCATTTGTTGGCCGGAGAGTTCCCTGCGAAACGAAGCTATTCGGGACCGGGTGACGTTCGCTGCCTCGGCGTTTGCCGGCTGAGCGGTTTCCTTGGTTACCGAGGACCGTCAAGATATAGCAGTCGTGCGGACATGGGGGACTGTCCGGCTTTCGCGAACCACTCTTCGAACCACTCGAGGGTGCGCAGCATGTAGTCGCGGGCGTCGGCCGGTTTGGCGATGGCGTGGCCTTCGTCGGGATAGACCACGAACTTTGTGGGCACGTGCAGAGTTTCGAGCGCGTGCCACCATTCGATGGATTGCTCCATGGGAACTTCGCCGTCCCGATCGCCAACGAGGATGAGAGTCGGCGTCTTTACGGACTTGACGAAATGCATGGGATCGCTTTTGGCGTAGACGACGGGATCGTCGTAGATGGAAGCGCCAAAAAAGGGAATCATCCACTCGTCGAGGTCGTTGACGCCGTAGTAGCTGAGCCAGTCCGAGAGGCCGGCACCGGCGACGGCGGCAGCGAAACGGTGAGTGTGCGTCTCGGCCCACATCGTCATGTAGCCGCCGTAGCTGTGGCCGCGAATGCCGAGGCGTTTCGGATCGATGGGATATTGTTTGATGAGCGTGTCGACGCCGGCCATGATGTCCCGGAAGTCGCCGCCGCCGAAATCCTTTACGTTTGCCTGGGTGAATGCTTCACCCTGGCCGTAGCTGCCGCGGGGATTGGGGCATAGCGCAAAGTAGCCCATGGCCGAAAACGCGCCCATGGAGCGGCCGTCCCAAGCTGACAAGCATGCAGCGGATGGGCCGCCGTGAACAGTAACGACCAGAGAATAGGTTTTGCCGGGAGAGAAATCCCTGGGCAGCATCAACCACCCCTGAATGCGCATCGAGCCATTCATCCAATGGACTTTTTTCATTTCGCCCCATGCGGGCTTCAACCCGTCGTTCAGACTCGTGAGTTGCTTCCAGTTCCCTGCCGGGCCCGCCCAAACTTCCGGCGGCGCGGCCGGCGACTGGCGAACGATGGCGACGATTGGATTTTCGTTTGTGGAGGTGGAAACCGCGGCCCAAGCTTCGCCCGCAGGATGAGCAAATTCTTCGCCGGTCCAGAGTGTCTGTGGCGCGCCAGCTCCTTCGGCGTTGACGATGCCGAAGCCGGTATCGCCATCCACGATTTGGGCAAACGTGATGCGATGGGGCGCGGTCCATGCGAGGGCGGAGGGAGATGACTTAATGTGGGGCGTGATATCACGTGCGGCACCTCCGGCGATCGGAATGATGTGAATGTCGCCGCCAGTGGAACCCTCGTCGCTCATCAAACCTTCGATGAATGCAACATTTTTCCCGTCGGGAGAGACGCGCGGGTATGCGATTTGCAGCTTAGGCTTGTAAATTTCGCGCATCTCGCCGGTCTGGGCATCAAAACGGCAGAGCCGCGCAATGTACCAGTTTCCGTCGCCAGAACCGCGAGCGGCGGTTCCCACCCAGGCTTTTCCGTCAGGCGTCCAGTCGTATTCGTACACATATAAATCTGTGGGAGTGAGCTGCTGTAGCTGATCGGTGGAAAGGTCGAGCATCGCGATGCGTTGTTCGTAGATCTTTTCATCCACCACTCCCGATAGGGGCGTCATGGGTTCCAGTGGACCTGCGACACGAGGCATGCCTTCGACGAAGAGGAGGGCAAGTTTCGAATTGTCCGGGGAAAAGCGCGGAGCTTGGGCATAGCCTTTTAGTTCCCCGTGCTGCGTCAGGGCTGTGCCGTCGGCCGCGGACGTCCATATTTGTGCGGAGGGTGCGTTGCCGGGAAGATCAGCGAGGAAGGCGAGGCGCTTGCTGTCGGGGGACCAGGCCACGTCCCGCAGAGGCAGATTGTCCTTAACTGAAATTTCCTGGGAAGGGCTGCCACTCATGGGAGTTATCGTGAGTTTTTTGTCTGTCGTGTAAGCGATTCGAGAGCCGTCAGGAGAGATCGCGACCTCGCTGATTCGCTTCGCGCGGGGCATGGAGTCCAGAATCGCGGCGGCGCGGGAAGTGGAGGCGGGTTTGTCCTGCGCGGAAGCAACGGCGGCGAAGTGCAGGAAGGTGACGGCGCAGAACAGGGCTGAGTTCTTCGTGTTCATGGAAGGTCCTTGGGATGTTCATTGGCAGTACAGATTTACTGTGAGTACCGCTGCGCTGTCAATTAATGGATCGGCGCAACGCTTTCTGGTGGACCTCATGTCGCCCCTACGAAGCGAAAATCCAAGACGCGGACCGGGAGATCGGCGTTCCAGTCAAACCGAAGAGTTCACGCTTTTGCCTTGTAGTGGCGGGTCTTAGTTAGACCCGTGCTTTTTCTTCATCCGGCCACGCTCCGGTGCTGCACTCAGGCATTGGTTAGGCGCCGATGCGGACCGCTATAAGTGCCTATGGCTTCTTGGTAGCTTTGAGCAGGACAATATCCGCGGTGCGCGTGCCCCGAGAAGCGGCCAGGGTTTTGCCGTCGCCGGACCACGTCAAGAAAGAGATCCGGTCCGAGGAAAAATGGGTAAGTTGTTTTGCGGGTCTGCCCGAGAGAAGCTGCCGCCGGACGACTACCAGGTGCCGATGCGAACCACGGCTTGCGTGGAAATCTTCAGACCTTCCTGGGGATGGATCTGGGCGACGTCGTTGATCCAGGTACGGGTGTATTCGAGATTCAGGATGCGCCATGCAAAGGGACGCGTGACGACCCAATCAAATCCGCCGCCGACGGCAATACTCGGGCCATTCTGGGAATTTTCCGTGGACCAGGCGCTACGCATGGGATAGTGCGCCAGTGTGCCGTTGCCGTCGTTCCACGCTTTCGTGAGTTGCGCCTTCAGCGCGAGATTGTCGATTTCTTGAGTAACTTTTCTGCCGCCGAACATGAATTGGCCGAACGGAGAAAAGCGGCGAGCGGCGAACGGCGTCCAGCGGAATCCGCCGCCATAAAAAAGAGAATCGCCGCTGATGTTGTACGCGGGCTGGTGCATGATCAGGCAGCCGCTGATTTCCGTCATGACCTGCCATTGCGGATTGACGCGAGCGGCGCCCGAGCCGCCGCCGCCAATACAAGAGCCGCCGCCGAGGAAAGTTTCGTAGTAGGGGAAAGCGGTGAGTTCGATGTCGGCTTCCTTGGGTCGCGGAGCATGCGTAAATTCGACGCCGGCCGGCTTCCAGGCGTCTTTCACGTAGAGGAACGGTTTATCGCCTTCTCCGCTTTTGTAGTCCTCAAAGAGCGTCTTGCGGATTTCGGCGTCCGAGCGAAAAAGATTCAGACGGGTGTCACGAACCCAGGGTGGACGAAACGCCATCATGTTGGCGAAGGTGCGGCCGGGATTCAGGAAGCTTCGCACGAGGATAATGACGACGCGATTGTCGGTGCGATTTTCGAGGCCCATGATCACGTAGCGGTCGGCGGCATCCTCGGCGAGCATGGTGACAAAGCCGAGCGTCGGCGTATCGACGAGGGTAATAAAACCGGGCGAAGCGTGCAGCATGACGTTGCCGATCGAAGCTTCGCTGGCGGGGCCAATCTTCCATTGCGTGTGCCAAACCGCGGAGTACGCCATCGAGCGCAGCATGCTAATCCAATATTCGCGACCGTCGCCCCACTGTACCAGGCGATAGTTGGGATCGTTCTGGCGTTCGATGAAGCCGAAGATAGAGCCTTCGATGGGATGGCCGACGTACGGGGCCATGAAGTGGTCGCTGTCGCTCCAGCCGCGGAGCTCGGAGACGGAGCGGGTGTAGTTCCGGAACCAGTGGCCATTCAGAGCATCGCGAGTGCCGGCTTCGGTCGTGACATCAAAGGAGTGCATGATGCCGGTGTACAGGAGAGATTCCCCGAGGGCTGGCTTCCAACGGAAGTGCGAGTCGGTCTTCTCGTTATCTTGTTCGGGATTGGGCCGGATGCTGGAGTCGTTGGGTTGTTTGTCCGGGGAAAGAGGGTGAGTCAGCGGGAGCGGAAAGGGAGAGTCGGGGGAATAAGGCCAAGGCGAGAGAGGAGCGAACCAGGCTTCGTCGATCGAACGCAGCAGTTGCGATTGTGCGTAGAGGACGTCGCGCGGACTCGAGGCAAGACTCACAACCTCCTGCGCGAAAAGCGGATCGCTGTGCGCGCAAAAGCACGCCAGACCGCACAGAAATACAGCTATCCTGTTAGCCCTTGCCAAACCAAAGACTCCCTTCGAAAAAATTAAAGGCGCTCTGCTCGACGACGCTGCTCGGCGGACGCGAACCTGGGGCCAACGCAAGGGCGGAACACGCTCGCCAATTATAACGACTCCGATGCCAGCTGAAAACCCCAAGTTGCCAGAAATTCACGGGGATTGTGGGTAACTGTACTTCTTTCTGAGGGCTGTGCGAGACTCAAGTGAAGAACCGAAGAAATGCCGGGCCGGGTTGTTTACAGGAGCGACTCCATGAAACTGCAGGAACTCGCGCGCAAATTGGGCTGTCAACTGGAAGGAAATCCGGACATCGAGGTTCGGGGCGTGGCGGGGCTCGACCATGCGGAAGAAGGGCAGGTGACTTTTCTCGCCAACCGGCGGTATTCGCCGCTGCTGAAGACGACGCGGGCTTCGGCCGTGCTGGTGGAAGAAGGCGTGAAGCTTCCGCGCCAAGATGGCATGAAGCCGCTGGCGGCATTGCGGACGCAGAATCCGTATCTGGCTTTCGCCGAAGCGCTGGAATTTTTTTATGAGCCGCCGGTGTACAAGGCGGGAGTCCACGCGACGGCGGTGGTTGCGAGTTCGGCGAAGATTGGCGATGGCGCGCACATCGGGCCGTATTGTTTTGTGGACGAAGGAGCGGTGATCGGGCCGCGGGCGGTGCTGCACAGTTTCGTGACGATCTATCGCGGCGCAAAGATCGGCGCGAATTTCTTTGCGCACGCACATGCGGTGGTGCGGGAGGGATGTGTTTTGGGCGACCGGGTCATCTTGCAGAATGGCGCGGTGATTGGAGGCGACGGTTTGGGGTACGCGAAGCGGGCGGACGGGAGGTGGCACAAGATTGTGCAGTCGGGGCCCGCGGTGCTGGAAGACGACGTAGAGGTGCAGGCGAACGCATGCATTGACCGCGCGACGGTCGGCGAGACGCGGATCGGCCGCGGCACGAAGATCGATGATTTAGTGCTGGTGGGGCATGCTTCGCACGTGGGAGCCAATACCATGCTGTGCGGGCAGGTGGGATTGGCGGGATCCACAACGATCGGGGACAACTGCATTCTCGCCGGGCAGGTCGGAACGGCGGGACATTTGAGCGTTGGAGATGGGGCGGTGATTACGGCACAGAGCGGCGTGCCAAACGATGTGCCGGCGCGAGCGCGGTATTCGGGGTATCCGGCGGTGGAGAATCGCGAGTGGCTCAAAATGATGGCGGCGCTGAAGCGGTTACCGGAATTGCAGAACAGGGTGGCGGAGTTGGAGAAAGTTATACGTAATAAGTCATAAGTCAAACGTTCAAGCGGCGCCGGGGAAGCCGATGGGGCGCTGATCGGGGGGAAGACCGGCGGCGAGGCGATCGTGGATTTCCTGGACGAGCAGTTCCCTTTCGTCGAGGGAATATTTTGTGGAGTCGATGGGATCGAGGAATTCGACGAGGATTGTGCCCGCGTGGATATTTAGCTTGCGCTTTTCCATGATGCGGTGCGCGTTGGAACAGGCGACCGGAACGACCGGCACGCCGGATTTAATCGCCATGACCGCAGTTCCCTTCTTAAACGTTTGCAGGCGGCCGTCTGGGCTGCGCGTGCCTTCGGGATAAATCAAAAATGACTGGCCGTTACGAATGGCTTCGGTAGCTTTTTCGACGCTGTTGATAGCGGAATCACGATTGAAACGATCGACGGGAATGAAGTGCGCGAGATGAAATGCCTGGCCGACAATGGGCCATTCGAACAGAGAGCGTTTCAGGAGTATGGCGATGCGGCGGGGGATGGCGCCGACTACGGCGGGGGCGTCGGCGGAGCTTGTGTGATTTGCAGCAAAAATGCATGTCTCGGGAGGGATGCGCTCCGCGCCTTTGACCTGGACGTGAACGCCGACGCAGTTGACGAAGAACATGACCCCTTTGACGCCCGCCCAGTAGAGGGGATCGACGTGTTTGGTGAGGAAGGTGTAGACAAGCAGAGGCGGGCCGACGATGAGAATGTAGACGGAGAGGAAGATGGTGACGAAAGCGGCACGGAGCATGGGGTAGAAATGAATGTCTCGAATCGAGGGGAGGTTGGTCAAGGGGGGAGTGGGGTGGTGGTCCACGGCGAGAAAAGTGGCGGGTCTTCAGACTCGTGCTTTCCTTGCGTCTTGGCCGGACAACCAAAATTCCCGTCATCCCGACCCAGCCTGCGGCAGGCGGACTGGCCGATTGTCTTCCCCCAGAACAAAATTGTCATCCCGAGCGAAGCGAGGAACCTGCCTTACGCGGGCTGGCTGCGCTTCGCGCGACGGTTAGTGGGAGCGGGCGGTAATGGGGTCGGTGGAGCCGTGGAGGAGGCCGTCGCGGATGCGTTTGGTGCGGGGGCTGGGGTCGGCGAGTTCGGTGACTTGAAAGAACTTTTCACGGTGCTCGCCGAGGCGGAGGTCGATGGATTCTTCGGAATCGCCGCGGCGGACACGCAGATGGAGGAGGTCCCCGGGCTTTTGTTGGGCGGTCCAGCGGCCGGGGCGGCGCGGGACGTCGGTGTTATTCCAGCGAACAACCAGGTCGCCGACTTTGAGGCCGCTTTTTTCGGCGTCGGTGCCGGGTTCGACTACGGCTACGGTCCAGGTGGCGTCTGGTTCACGCTGGAGGCTGAAGCCTAGCGTGGCGATGACGGATTCTTTTTGGCTGAGACCGAGGCCGGCTTTCGCAAAAACCTCGGCGTAAGGCAGCGGCGCGGCACCGCTAATATATCGATTGAAGAAATCGTCGAGCGAACTCCCGGTTATTTTTTCGGCTTCGAGTTTTACGTCGAGGCTGTCACGGTAGAACTTGCCGGATTTAGCGAAATCCCGATTCATAGAGCGCATCACGTCGTCGAGGCTGTGCTGATTGTCGGTGCCATCGCGAATCAGAATGTCGAGAAGCACGCCCAGAACCTGGCCCTTGGTGTAGTAGGAGACGCTGCGCTGCGGCTGATTGTAAAGTGCGTATTTGTCGAGCCAAGTGTCCAGGCTCGATTGTTCGGCGCTCTGCCATTGTTCGGCGGGGCGGGTTTCGAGTTCGGTGATTTGCGACGCAAGATCCTGGTAGAACTCCTGCTTGCTCCAGATGCCCGCGCGCACCAACGTGTAGGAGCCATAGGTGTTGGTGACTCCTTCGGCGAACCACAGGGCTCGCGTGTACATTTCGTGAGTGTAATCGACCGGCTCGAGCGAGGCCGGCCGAATGCGTTTGACGTTCCAAAGATGGAAATATTCGTGCGCGGAAACGTTGGCGAGGTAGTCTGCGGAGGGAACGTAGATGGCGGTGGAGTTGGAGTGCTCCATGCCGCCGCCTCCGCCGCCGGCAGCTTTGCCGATGTGGAAGATGAAGGTGTATTGGTCGTAGGGCGCGCCTTCCATGAGCTTGAGCTCGTAGGCACAGATCTTGCGGAGGGTGGTTTCGAGGTCGTGTTTTTTGTAGTTGTCGCCGTGGACGATGACGCGGACTGGCGGAGAAAGGTCGTGGATGGTGAATTCTTCGAAGTTGGAGACCTCAATAGGGCCGTCCGAGAGCGCGTCGAACGAGGGCCCGGTGAGGTCCCACGCGGCAGCGCTCGAACCCATGGGTCGAGCTTGGCTCGAAGTAGCAGTAGCGACATTCCAACCGACCGGGACATCGGTGAGCAGGACCGAGGATTGTTCCTGCCGGCGGTCGGGGACGTAGAGAAGAATCATGGCGGGGTTGATGAAGGCATGCTCGGCGCTCAGTTGGGTGTTGAAGGGGCCGACGTCGTCCCAGAAAGTGGCATATTTCACGGTGACGGTGCCGTTGGCTTTGACTTGCCAGGTAAGCTTGTCGAGTTTTTCGATGGCCACGCGTTGATTGTCGACGGAGGCTTCGACTTGTTGGACGTGGCTGCTGAAGTCGCGAATTTCGTAGAGGGCGTTCCAGGCGGCCATTTGGAGTTTTAGTTCGTCGTGGACGTCAGGGATCTGCATGGTGACGTGAAAGAGATGTTGTTCAGGGTTGGCGAGGGAGACCTCGTAGCGAATTGCGGCGGTGGCGGGGCGGCAGAGAAAGAACACGAGGACAAGGAATCCGTGTAGTGGCCGGACTTTAGAACCATATCCTCTTCGTAGCGGTCCAGCACACCGGACCCCCAATCGTGCAAAACCACCGCCTTCTTGAAATCCCTTGCCGGCATCGCCGTTTCCGGTCTGGTTACCATCTGCAGTTGGCCGGTTTAGAGTCCGACCGCTACAAAACCGCCTCACGCCGCAGGGACCTCGCCCTGCGACACCCGGTTCTGCAACCGCCTCACTAGTTTCTCGCACAGCCCGTCGAAGCTACCATTGGACATGATCAGTAGCAAATCATTGGGGCGGGCTTCGGCGGCGAGGAAATCGACGATGGCTTCGGCGCTCGGAAGGACGCGGGCATCTTTGCCGAGTTGGCGGACGGTCGCGGCGATGGTCTCGGGGTCGAGGCGCTGATTGTCGGACAGTTGACTGGCGCGGTGGACGGTGTCGAGAATGACACGATCGCCGAGGGCCAGCGCTTGCGGGAGAGCATCCTGGAAAACGCGGCGACGCATGGAATTGGAACGCGGCTCGAGAATCGCCCACAGGCGGCGGTTCGGCCAGCGGAGGCGGGCGGCCTCAATGGTGGCGCGAATCGCGGTGGGGTGATGCGCAAAATCGTCGACGACGAGGATGTTGTCGATTTCTCCCTTCACATCCATTCGACGCTTCACGCTCTGAAAGGTCGCGAGGGCCGAGTGGATGGAGTCGGCGCGAATGCCTCTACCCTGCGCGACGACGACCGCGGCGAGAGCGTTCAAAACATTGTGCCGTCCGGAAGCGGAAAGGGAAAATTCGTCGAACGGTTCGCCTTTATAGTGAACGCGGAAATGCATCTGATCGTCGACGATGGAAACGTCGCTGGCGACCCAGTCGTTGCCGGGGTCGAAGCCGTAAGTGATGATGGGACAGAAGGCTTTTTCGGCGGCTTTGCCAGGGGCTTCGCCGGCTGCCGCGTCTCCCCAGACGATGACGCGCCCCCGACGAGGGACGAGATTGACCAAGCGCTTGAAGGCGAGCTGGTAGACATCAAAATCGGAGTAGATATCGGCGTGGTCGAACTCGATACTGGTGATGATGAGATCGTCGGGCTGGTAGTGAAGGAACTTCGCGGCTTTGTCCCAGTAGGCGGAGTCGTACTCGTCGCCTTCGAGAATAAATTCCGCGCCACCGGCCAGGCCGTAGCTCTTCCCAAAGTTCTCGGCAACCCCGCCGACGAGGAAATCGGGGCGTTTGCCCGCAACATGGAAAATCCAGGCGAGCATGGCGGTCGTGGTGGTTTTTCCGTGCGTGCCGCTGACAACGATGGAATGTTTGCCGGGTAGAAATTCTTCCTCGAGAATTTCGGGAAGAGAGCGATGCGGGAGTTTGCGGTCGAGCATCTCTTCGACTTCGACGTTGCCGCGGGAAATGGCGTTGCCAACGACGATCAGATCGGGAGTGGGAGTGAGATTTTTGGGGTCGAAGGAAGCGGCATAGGTGATGCCAAGGGATTCGAGGAGCGAGGAGGCGGGCGGGTAGACGCCTGCGTCGGCGCCGGTAACTTTGTAGCCGCGTTCGCGGAGCATGCCCGCGAGAGGAGCCATGGCGGAGCCGCCGATGCCGATCATGTGGATGTGTTTCATTTCCCGGTCATACGTCATTTTATTGCACCACAGCGGGCTCTAGGATTTCCAGGCGGCCGTCGGCGGAGGAGATGAGGCGCGCCTGAACGCCGAGAGGAAGAGTGAGCATGGGACGCTGCGTGTGACCAATGGACGCGCCGAAGACGATGGGAATGCCCAATGGACTCAGGATTCGTTCGCAGACGTCTTGGACGGAAGGGCTGCGTTTGGCGCCAGGATCCGAGTCTGGAAATTCACCGAGGATAACACCTTGCAGGGATTGGAATTTGCCGGCTTGTTTCAGGTGCATGAGCGCGCGATCGACTTGGTAGGGGCGCATGGCGCGATCTTCGAGGACTAGGATCGATCCGGCGGTGTCGAGTTCCCAGGGGGTACCGATGGTGGTTTGGAGCAGCGTGAGGCAGCCGCCAAGGAGTCGGCCTTCGGCGACGCCCTTGACAAGCGATTTGCCGAAAAGCGAAATTTCCCAGCCGGAGTTGGCATTGGCAACGGCCTGGAGAAAGGAGTCTTCGTCGTAGCCGTGCGAATCATCGGCGCCGCGATTGAGTCCCGCGGTGACCATGGGGCCGTGAAAGGTGACCCAGCCGCAGGTTTGCCAGAGATAGATTTGCAGCGAGGTGAGATCGCTGAATCCGATGACGCATTTTGGTTCAAGCAATTGGGCGGCGAGATTGTGGTCGAGAAGATAGGTTGCGCCGTAGCCGCCGCGCAACGCGAAGAGTGCGGCGATTTCAGGATGGCGCGCGGCTTTGACAAAGGCGTCAAGACGAGAGGGAGTGGAACCGGCGAAGTAGCCTTCGGAGCCGGGGAATTGCACGGGTGTGAATTCGTAGCCGAGACGGCGAAGTTCGGCGAGGCCAGCGGTGACTTCGAGCTGTTCGGCGGGGGAAGCGGGAGCGAAGACGGCAACTTTTGAGCCCTTGCGGAGAGCTTTGGGCTTGCGGGGTGCCGCGATGAGTTTGGCGCGTTGGATATTGAAACCTCAGGGGCTAAAGCCCCAACAATTGCGCTCGTTTTGCGGCACGACGAAAGTCGTGCCCTGACGGGTGCATGAAAGCCGGCTTCTTGCCAGCGAAGAAAAGAGAAAACAGGTTCCTCGCTTCGCTCGGAATGACAAATTTTTTTTATCGCGCAAACATCTGAGGATTTCTCAGGGCTAAAACCCAGGAATTTGGCGCGTTTTTCGGCACAACCCCTTCGAAGCTCAAAGTGAACGAAAGTCGCGCCCTGACGGAACCCTCGGCCAATTCTAGCGGAGCTAGAGCTTGAATTGGGTGAGTTTTGCGAAGTGCCGTGCTCTGGCGTGTATCTCCGATTTTTTTAAGCAGAGGAGACGGTCGAGGCCGAAGCGTTCGACGGCAAAGCTGCCCAGGACCGAGCCGTAGACCATGGCGCGGCGGAGCGCGGCATCGTTAGTGCTGCCGACACTGGCGAGATAACCCATGAAGCCACCGGCGAAGCTGTCGCCCGCTCCGGTCGGGTCGTGAGGCTCTTCCAGAGGGAAACCGGGAACGCAGAAGACGCCGTGCTTATCGACCAGCATGGCGCCGTATTCGCCACGCTTCACGACCAGCGTAGACGGACCCATCTTGAAGATCTGGCGAGCGGCGCGGAGAAGATTATGTTCGTTGGAGAGTTGGCGGGTTTCTGAATCGTTGATCATGAGGAGGTCGACGTGTTTTAGGGTTTCGCGCAGCTCGGCGTTGGTGCGCTCGATCCAGTAATTCATGGTGTCCATGGCGGCGAGTTTGGGGGCGCCGTTTACCTGATGCAGGACGTCGCGTTGTAAGTCCGGCGCGATGTTAGCGAGGAAAACGTACTTGGAATTGCGATATTTTTCCGGGAGGCGCGGCTTGAATTCGGCGAATACGTTGAGGTCCGTCGTGAGGGTGACGCGCTCGTTGAGATTTTCGGAATAGCGGCCGGCCCAGAAAAAGCATTTTCCGGCAGCGCGTTCCAGGCCTTCGATGTCGATGGAGCGTTTGCGGAGGAGAGCTTCATCCTTGGAATCGAAGTCGTCGCCGACGATGGCGACGAGGTTGACATGAGTGAAGAAGGCCGCGGACACGGAGAAGTAGGTGGCCGCGCCGCCTAGGGTGCGCTCTACCTTCCCGTAAGGGCTTTCGAGGGCGTCATATGCCACGGAACCGACGACGAGCAAGGACATGAGAGTCTCCTAGCGGCTTTCCGGTCAACAATCACTTACGTAGCCGACAGACAGTTTCGCGGTCCTTGAAGGATCGCGCAAGCAGCAGATTCGTCGCGTTGCTCGGAATGACAATTTGAGGTTTCGGGGAGAGTGAAGAGGGCTGCCCGCTGTAGTTGAGAAAATGAAGTGGCGACTTGGTTGAAATCGAAGAGGGTTTCCTCACTTCGCAGACTCCGTTCGGAATGACGGTTTTCATTGGGGGGGAAGAGGGCCCAGGCTCAAGCCTGTGCTACTTGAGGTATTTGCCGGTGATGGGGGCGAGATTCTTTTTTGTTCGGGGGGGGACGACTTTGGGGTCGGTGAGGATAGCGTGTTTCAGGGCGGTGGCGCATTTGCAAGCGCGGTCGGCGGGCATGGATTTGATGGCTTGGCGGAGGACGTTTTGGGCGTTGGTGGCGTTTTGATTCAGGGTGGCGATGATGGCTTCGACGGTGACGGAATCGTGGTCGGGATGCCAGCAGTCGTAGTCGGTGATCATGGCGATGGTGGAGTAGCAGATTTCGGCTTCGCGGGCGAGTTTGGCTTCGGTGACGTTGGTCATGCCGATGACGGAAAACTTCATGGCGCGATGAAAGTGGGCTTCGGCGAGAGTTGAGAATTGCGGGCCTTCCATGTTGATGTACGTTCCTTTTTCATGAACGGAGACGTTTTGCGCGCGGCAGGCTTGGGCGAGCACGGCGGCGAGCTGCGGGCAAACGGGCTTGTCGAAGGTGACGTGGGCGACAATGCCGTCACCGAAGAAGGTGGATTTGCGGCCCTTGGTGCTGTCGAAGAATTGATCGGGGATCAGGAATTGGCCGGGCTGGAGATCTTCCCGGAGGGAGCCCACCGCGCTCACGGAAATGATGCGCTGCACGCCGAGGAGTTTCATGGCGTAAATGTTGGCGCGGAAGTTGAGTTCGGTGGGAAGAATGCGATGGCCGCGGCCATGGCGCGTGAGAAACGCGACGCGCTTCCCTTCCAGAGTGCCGAGGATGAAGGCGTCGGAGGGATCGCCGAAGGGAGTTTTGAGGCGGACTTCGCGGGTGTTGGTCAGGCCAGGCATGGAGTAAAGGCCGCTCCCGCCGATGACGCCGATCTCTACGAGCGGCGATTTCGTTCGCGCAGTTTTGCGTTTTGGTTTCTTCGCGTTGGGCATGGCGTTCTCCGGTGGATCATTGTAGCAGTGGTGAATGAAAAAGCAGGTTCCTCGATCGAAGCCCTCCTCGCATGAGAAAAATTGCCACACGTCGTCGGCGTGTCTGGGTCCTCGAATTCTTGTCCTTGTAGCGGGCGCCTTTCGTTGGGCCGCAGCTCCACAAACACCCGCACCCCTCCGGGTGCCCACACGCTTGTCCTGAACCACGAAGGGCCGGTTCGGCGTGTGGGTTCTTGAGTTTGTCTTGCCTTCGTAGGGCTGCCCGCCTTCCGCTCATGCTATCGGTTGAGGTCGACCGCTTCGATTTCGATTTTGCCGTTGCGCTCATGGAAGGTGGCGGCAGGAATGTCGGGGTCGTGGCCAAACACGACAATCCATTGTCCAGCGACGATGCGGGAAATCCACTGGCGCTTAGTTTCGAGAGTCTGAAGCGGATACAGGTCGTAGGCCATGATCCAAGGCAAGGGAATATGGTGCCGCGTGGGAAACAGATCCGCAACAAAGGCCAGCGTCTTTTCGCCGCCAGTCAGCAGCACGGCTTGGATGTCGGCGTTGTGGCCGCGAATGCGCGCCACGGAGATGCCGGGAAGGATCTCTCGGTCGCCGTCGACGAGATCCCATCGGCCTTCTTTAGATATCGGCGCAAAATTCTCCGCGAAATAGCTGGCGCGGTCGCGGTCGGTGGGATTCATGGCATGTTCGAGTTCGCCGCGTTGCACGACGTAACGAGCGCGGTGAAAAGTAGGCACGGCGCGATCGTTGACGAAGCGAGTGTTGCCGCCGCAATGGTCGAAGTGGAGGTGGGTGTTGATGACGAGATCGATTTGGTCGGGCTGGACGCCGTTGCGGGCGAGGGAGTCGACAAGAGGATCACCCTCCTGAACGTTGTAGATGGCACGCTGCTTCGGATCCCATTTGGTGCCATTGCCGGTTTCGACGAGGATGGTTTTGTTGTGGGCGCGAATGAGCAAGGAATTGGCGCGCAGGCGAATGCGATTTTTTTCGTCGGGAGGTGATTTTTTTTCCCAGAGGACTTTGGGGACGACGCCGAACATGGCGCCGCCGTCGAGGCCGAAGGTGCCGCCGTCGAGGTAGTGAATTTCGATGTTGCCGAGACGCATGGGGTCTCATTTTAGCGCATCAGAAGATGTATCCATCAGGGACGGAAGCCCGAGGAGTGTTCTGTGTTGGCGGCACCGCTGTAGCCGTGTCCAGAGCGACGAAGGGACGGTGTTGCGTGTGCGTGTTGGGGTCGTCTTTGTAGGGGCTCCCTTTCGAGCGGGCCGCTTTTCGTCGGGGCGAGCGTGTGGGGTACCGGCCGAGGTGCGTAGAGCTACTTTCCTCCCTGGAGGAGTTGGGAGACGGCGGTGAAGGGATCGAGTTGGCGGTCGGCTACGGCGGTTGCTGCTTCGCGCAGGCGCGCTTCGCCTGCTTTGCCGCCCAGCACTTTTTCGAGGAGGCGCGATTCCAGCATCTCGATGAGGCGCGATTGCCAGTGATCGATGTGCTTTTTTTGGCGCTGGCCGGTGGCGTCGAAATGTTGGCGGAACTTGTCGATCGTCGCGGCGACTTCGTCGATACCGCGATTTTCGGTGGCGACGGTGCGTACTACGGGGGAATGCCAGCCGTCGCGCGGGGCGACCAGCGAAAGCATGGCGTGGAGTTGCTCTTCGAGGCGGTCGGCGCCCTCGCGGTCGGCTTTATTGAGGACGAAGATGTCGCCGATCTCCATCAGGCCGGCTTTCATGTTCTGGATGTCATCGCCGAGGCCCGGAACGAGAATAACGAGAACGCAGTCGGCGAGGCGCACGATGTCAATTTCATCTTGGCCGACGCCGACGGTTTCGATGAGGACTTGTCGCTTACCTGCGGCGTCGAGGAGGAGAGCGACCTCGGCGGTGGTGCGCGCGAGGCCGCCTAGAAAACCACGCGTGGCCATGGAGCGGATGAAGATGCCGTTGTCGCTGGCGTGGCTTTGCATGCGAATGCGATCGCCGAGAATGGCTCCGCCGGAGTAGGGGCTGGTGGGATCGACGGCGATGATGCCTACCGGCTCGTTGCGCTTGCGGTGGACAGCCGCGAGGCGATCGACGAGTGTGCTTTTGCCGCTGCCGGGTGCCCCAGTGACGCCGGTGAGGTAGGCGTGGCCGGTGTGCGGGAAAAGTTGTTTGAGGAGCGGTTCGGCGTCGGGGGAATGGTTCTCGATGGCGGTGATGGCGCGGGAGATGGCGCGGATGTCGCCTTGTAGGATTTTGGCTGTGGGGTCGGGGGTCATGTTCGGAGGAGAAGAGAAGAAGTGCAGGAGTGGCAGAGTGAAACAGTAGGACAGTGAACCCCAAGATCGCAGTCCGTTTGAAGCTCGGGGCAGGCAAGAATGGCTGTGCCACGGGGGTGCGCGGTGGGTTGTTGCGTCATCTGGGCGTTTCCTGAAGGGTTTAGCATACAAGAAAACGCGGGTTCCTCGGGCAAAAGGCGCCCTCGGAATGACAGGTGCGTGAGAAGGTCGCCCTGACGAAAGCGGCGCCTCAGAAGTCGGCCGCTACAAAACCGGTGCGGAGGCGGTGCAGCGAAGGATTCTATTATTTCTGGGCGAGGAGTTGCCGCGCGATGACCAGGCGCTGGATTTCGCTGGTGCCTTCGCCGATGGTGCAGAGTTTGACGTCGCGATAGAATTTTTCGGCGGGGTAGTCCTTGATGAAGCCGTAGCCGCCGTGGACTTGCACGCATTCGTTGGCGACGCGGACGGCGACTTCGCTAGCGAAGAGTTTGGCCATGCTGGATTCGCGGGTGAAGCGAACGTCTTTTTGGTCAGCGAGCCAGGCAGCCTGATAGACGAGGAGACGCGCGGCTTCGACTTGCGTGGCCATGTCCGCGAGTTTGAACTGGATGGCTTGGAATTCGGAGATGGCTTTCCCGAATTGCTTGCGCTGCTTCGCATAGTTGGTGGCAGCTTCGAGCGCTCCCTGAGCCATCCCGAGAGCGAGGGCCGCGATGGAGATGCGGCCCCCGTCGAGAATTTTCAGGCTGCCGATGAAGCCTTCGCCTTCGGGACCGAGGAGTTGGTCGGCGGGAATGCGGCAATCGGAGAAGATTACCTCGGAGGTGTCGCTGGCGCGCATGCCGAGTTTGTTTTCTTTTTTGCCGGGGCGGAAGCCGGTAGTTCCCTTCTCCAAGATGAACGCGCTGATGCCGTGAGAGTCCTTGGATTTGTCGGTGACAGCCATGGCGACGCAGATGTCCGCGTAGGTACCGTTGGTGGTGAAGGTTTTGGAGCCATTGAGGAGCCATTGGTCGCCTTGGCAGACAGCGGTCGTGCGGGTACCGCCGGCGTCGGAGCCGGCTTCCGGTTCGGTGAGGGACCAGGCGCCGAGTTTTTTTCCCTGGGCGAGCGGGACGAGATATTTTTTCCTTTGGTCTTCGGTGCCGAATTTGTAGATGTGGTTGCTAGAAAGAGAATTGTGGGCGGCGACAAACAGGCCGATGGAGCCGTCGACGCGCGCAAGTTCCTCGATGACGGTGGCGTATTCGATGTAGCCGAGGCCGGCGCCGCCGTACTGTTCGGGAAAGATCACGCCCATTAGTCCCATTTCACCGAGTTTGGGAAGAAGTTCGGTTGGGAAGTGGGAGACCTCGTCCCATTCCATGACGTGGGGGGCGATTTCGCCTTCGGCGAATTCGCGCACGGATTTGCGGAGCTGTTTCTGTTCCTCGGTGAAGGTGAAATCCACGGGGGCCTCGTTGGCGTGATTTATGGACAGTAAAAGTTTAGCTTATGCAGACGGATTGTGCATCGGGTGGGTCGACGAGTTTCGATATGAAGGACACGGTGGGTCTGAGGCAGTGGGTGGAGATCACGGCTTGAATTACGGGGTTACTTTTTTTCGGAGGCAAGGCAGTCGTTGCAGATGCCGCCGACCTCCGTGCGGGAGACCGTGACGCGGATGTCGCAATCGGCGGCGATTTGTTGCTTTAGTTGTTCGTAGAGGCGGGACTCGAATTCGCGGACTTTGCCGCAGCGCAGACAGGCGACGTGGATGTGGTCGCGGGGGCCGTGCGTTTCATAGTAGTGGCGGTCGCCGCGGAGGTGGAGAAGGTCGAGTTCGTCGATGAGGCCCTGGCGTTTGAGTAGGTCAATGGTGCGGTAAACGGTGACGAGGTGGACTTCAGGATCGATTCTCTGGGCGCGCTCGAGGATCTGATCGACGTCGAGATGCTGCTCGGCGGAATCCATGACTTGAAGGATAACGCGGCGCTGGCGGGTGAGGCGGATGCGGCGCTGGCGGAGAGCGTCCTGGAGGTGCCCGGAGGGTTCGGCGGCGTTGATGCGTTCACCGGAAGAGACGCGGCGCGATGGCGTTGCGGCCATGAGGAGAGTTTAGCAGGTGGGTGGGGGATCGGGAAGGCGGGGGGAGAGTTTAAGTCTTAAGTCTTGGGAAGAAACCGAGGATGCCGCTCTGTGTAGCTCCTAGATCCTCGACCCTCGTAGTTCGACAGTGGGTCTTGGACCGAATCCGATTGCGGCGACAACGGCCCGTTTCAGAAAGCGGCCCTACACACCTAAGAGCCCACACGCAACACCGGCCCTGGGGGGCAGGGCAACCATACGGGCACCCGGGAAAACGCAGACGCGATCCCGAACAAGCAAGCGATTGGCGGGCCCGGCAACGGCTAGATCATCAAGACACTAGGAGTGATGGCTGATGATGCGGGCGACGTCGTTGTAGGTTACGTAGACGATTAAAGCCAGAAGAAAGACTAAGCCGACCTGGATGAAGCGCTCTTTGAAGGCCAGGCTGAAGTCGCGGCGCCGGATACCCTCGAGAGAGAGGAGAAGAATGTGGCCTCCATCGAGAATCGGGATGGGAAGAATGTTGAGAATGCCGAGGTTAACGCTGATGAGGGCCATGAAACCGATGACGGCGTAAGCGCCTTGGGCGACGGCTTGACCGGCCAAACGAGAGATGCCGACGACGCTTTGCAATTGTTTGACGGAGACGCTGCCACTGAGGAGGCGGCCGACGACATCGACGGTTTGAATGACGAGATTTGCAGTTTGAATGCCCGCGGATTTGAAGGCTTGAACGGGGCCGACGCGTTCGTAGGTAAGAGACTCCTGCGGTAGCATGCCAATCTGATACGTGTTTTCGGACCCGCCGGCAATTCCCTTCTGCGGCGTGACGGAGATGGCGAGATCCTGGCCTTTGCGATTGACGGCAAGTTGCAGCGTTTTGCCGCCGGAATTGCGAACGAAGTCCACGAACTGATCCCAGTATTGAATTTTCTGGCCGTCGACGGAGCGGACCAGATCGCCTTCGTGAAGACCCGCGCGATCCGCGGGAGTGCCGAAAGCAATTTCGCCGATCACCGGAGGAATGGGCGAGTAGCCGAAGGTGCGCGCGTACGGATTTGTATTTGCGGGGACCTCGACTTCGCGTGTTGCGCCGTTGCGAGAAACTTCGAGCTTGAGGGTGCTGCCGGGAGCGGCTTGCATCGAGAGAATCTGCGCTTGCTCCCAAGTCGGATTTTTTGTGCCGTCGATAGAGAGAACTTTATCGCCGACCTGCAGGCCGGAGGGCTTGCTGGCTTGATCGGCGGGAAGACCGGAGACGACGAGAGGTTTGGAAAGAACGTTGTTCGAGGGAAGGCCGACGACAAGGTAGTAGACGCCGAGAAGTACGAAGGCAAAGACGAGGTTGATGACGGGACCGGCGGCGGAGATGAGCGCCCGCTGCCAGCGGGGCTTGGACATGAGTTCGTCAGGAGCGCCGGTGGGCTTTTGATCGCCGGAGTCGATGTCGGTAATGTCCTGGCCAGCCATGCGGACGTAGCCGCCGAGCGGCAGAGCGCTAATGCGCCAATCCGTATCGCCACGCTTAAAGCCGAACAGGCGCGGGCCAAAGCCGATGGAGAACACATCGACGCGGACCTTAAAGAAGCGCGCGACGATGAAGTGTCCCCATTCGTGAACGAGGATGATGACGCCGAGAACCAGGATCATGCCGATGATTGTGTTCATTGCGAGCGAGTAGCTCCGTTGAAATATTGTAGCAAAAAGCCCGGCCCACTTTGGGCGGCGATGCGTGATGCTGTGTCGGGAATCGTAAGACTCACAAAAGTTAGATGCAGGGATCGGTGAAACGGTAGCGAGGCAGGGATTAGGAGAGGGCCGTAAGGGTTCTGGAGTGGAAGGGTGGAAAAGTGACAAAAACCAAGAAAACACAGGAAGAACCGGCCGTTCGTGAATGCCGGTGAGCGCATGCGGCGACGGATAATGGTTTTCGATTAGACGTGGGAGGCGCGGATCGACGACAAGAAAAAGCCCTGCAGGTTACTGGCGGACGATTGGTGGTTTGTACGAGGGCAAGCGACGGAAAGCGAACAGCACAGCCCCGGTGAAGCTCCGGGCAAACAGGAACGGCTGTACCACTCAGATCGAGAGGCACAGCGAAAAGCGTATGCTACGCGATGCTAGACGGGGACCGATTTGGCGGTGAGGCGAGAGACCGATTCGCAGGCGAGGCGCCGGGCTTCGGCGTCGGCGGCGAGGACTTCGTCGATGGAGTTGAATTTCGTGGAGGGCGTTTTGGATAGGACGGTCTCTACCACTTCGGCAATTCCCACGAACGGCAGCCGGTGATCTAAGAAAGCGGCGACCGCGACTTCGTCGGCGGCATTGACGGCGCAGGGAAGGGCGCCGCCTTTTTTCATGGCTTCGCGGGCCAGGCGGAGGCAGGGGAAACGGCGGGCGGAAGCTTTCTGGAAATCGAGGCGGCGGAGTTTGGACCAATCGAGTTGGACTTGCTGCGAGTTGATACGATCGGGATAGGTGAGGGCGTATTGGATGGGCATGCGCATGTCGGGAGGCGCGAGTTGGGCGAGGACGGCGCCGTCGACGAATTCGACGAAGGAGTGGATGACGGATTGGGGATGGATGATGACGTCAATCTGATCGGGACGCAGGTTGAAGAGCCAGCGGGCTTCGATGATCTCGAAGCCCTTGTTCATCAGGGTGGCGGAATCGATGGTAATGCGGTTGCCCATCTTCCAGTTGGGGTGGGCGAGCGCCTGTTCAATGGTGACGTGGGCGAGTTGGGAGAGAGGAGTCTTGCGAAAAGGGCCGCCGGAGGCGGTGAGGACGATGCGGCGGACTTCTGGGAAGACAGCGTGGCCCGTGGCTCGTGCGTCGTGACTCGTGCCAGAAAGAGAGAGTCCTCGCTCCGAAGACTCCGCTCGGAACGACGGATTATTTTTGCTGTCCAGTCGGGAGGACCGGCGGGAGGCGCGGAGGCATTGGTGGACGGCGTTGTGCTCGGAGTCGACGGGGAGGAGTTCGCGGCCGGATTTTGCGGCGGCGGCCATAACGAGTTCGCCGGCGGCGACGAGGACTTCTTTGTTTGAGAGGGCGACGGTACGACCGAGTTTGACGGCTTCGTAGGTAGCTTCGAGGCCGACTACACCTACGGCGGCGGAAAGGACGATTTCGGTGTTGGGGTGAATGGCGACTGCGAGCATGCCTTCGCGTCCGTGGTGGATTTCGGGTGCGCGGAGATTTTTTTCGCGCAGGAGGCGGGAAAGTTCGTCGGCTCGTTTTTCATCGGCGACGGAAACGAGTTCGGGATGGTGGCGTTCGATTTGGGGGAGGAGTTCGTTGAGATTGTTGCCGGCGGCGAGGGCTGTAATTTTGAATTGCTCGGGGAGGGATTCGACGACGTTCAGGGTTTGACGGCCGATCGAACCCGTGGAGCCGAGGATGGACAGGGATTTCATGGAGTTTTGTTGGTTGGTTTCCGTTTTTAGTTTAACTCAAGCGAAGAGAAGAGGGGAGTTTCCGACCGAGGTCACAGAGAGAGGAACACCGAGAGTACGGAGGGCAGAAGAAGGAAGATAGGGAAAAAGAAACAGAGAAAACAAGACCGAAGCTAACCTAGAGACGCGGGCCTGCGCGGAGGAGCGCCGAGACGAGCAAACCCAAGACAAAAACCTCACCCCTGAAGGGGCGGGGTACACGTTATGGGGTCTAAAAACCCGCCACTACCTGTGGGATTTCGACAGGCTTGAGGCCTAGACAGGTGGGTTGACGAGGACAAGCACGAGGTAATACCAGATTACGGGGATGCAGAGGATGAGGGCGTCGATGCGGTCGAGAACGCCGCCGTGGCCGGGGAGTACGGAGCCCGAATCCTTCACGCCGGCGCTGCGTTTGTAAGCTGATTCGAGAAGGTCGCCCATTTGTCCGGCGATGTTGCCGAGTGTGGCCATAACCAGGAGATGCGGGATGGGGATCGGAAGAAAGTAGTGGGCAAGGTAGGCGATGAAGAGCGAGCCGAGGAGACCACCGATCGAGCCCTCCCAGGTTTTTTGGGGGGAGATGTGCGGGGCGAGAGGATGTTTGCCGATGGCGCGGCCAACGAAGTACGCGGTGGTGTCGGCGGCCCAGGTGATGGCGAGGGCGAAGAGGAGGAGGCGTGGGCCGATTTGCGGAAGGCCATGGAGCCGCACCGCAAACGAAAATGGAAAGGCAACAAGCAGTAGCGCGCTGCTGGAAATTCCTGCGGACGGAAGCGATTCGACGAGCGGACGCCGGGTGAAGAGAGTGCGGGCGGTGAGGCCCAATAGAAACACGGGAAAAACGACCAGCGGAAAATCGATATCCATCACTGCACCAAGAAAGGTCGGCAAACTGGTGTGTTTCGGGGGGGCGAACGGGCCGAGCGCGACTTCCTGTATTTTTGCGGCAAGCAATTGAGCACCGACCATAAAGATGGCGCACAAGAGGGTCCAGAGGCGGTAGGCGCGGTGGCCAATGGCGTCGCCGAGAGCGAAATATTCGCGGAGGGCCAGGATGGTGATGAAGGCGGTGGCGAGAGCGACGGCCCAGGTGGGAGTAAGGAGGTCGATGGCGAGGACGATGGGGATGAGGACGAGCGCGGTGAGGACGCGGATACCGGTCATGGATGAAGAGAATATCAGATAACGGTAATCGAATTTTCGGAGGAGGAGCGAAGAACTTTAAGAATGGAAAAGTGAAAGAGTGGACGAGTTCGGGTTAGCGGGCGGCGGAGGCTGGGGGAAGGATGGCGCCGTAGCGGCGTTCGCGTTTCTGGTATTCGAGAAGGGATTCGAGGAGGCGGGCGCGGTTGAAGTCGGGCCAGAGGGTTTCGGTAACGAAGATTTCGGCGTAGGCGATTTGCCAAAGTAGAAAATTGCTGACGCGCATTTCGCCGCTGGTGCGAATCAGGAGATCGGGGTCGGGTAGATCACCGGTATAGAGATGTCGAGCGAGATCTTCTTCGGTGACGGGTTGTCGAGGTTGATGACCGTTGCGGCCGGCAAGGATGGCGTTGATGGCGTCGACGATTTCGGCGCGGCCGCCGTAGTTGAGAGCGATGCAGAGAACCATGCCGGTGTTTTTGGAAGTGGCTTCGACGGCTTCGCGGGTGTCTTTCTGGACGCCTTCCGGGAGTTCGTCGGCGCGGCCGAGGAAACGCATGCGGATATTATTTTTTTGCAGCAGCGGCATTTCCTTGCGGAGATATTCGCGAAGGAGTTGCATGAGGAATTCGATTTCGGTTTTAGGGCGGCGCCAGTTTTCGACAGAGAAGGCGTAAAGGGTGAGCGCTTCGATGTGCAAGCGCGCACAAGTTTCAATCGCCATGCGTGCCGACTGCGTCCCGGAACGATGGCCGGCGACGCGCGGAAGATGCCGCTTCTGAGCCCAGCGGCCGTTGCCGTCCATGATGATGGCAATGTGGCGCGGCAGGCGCACGAGATCGAGTTTTTCGAGGAGGCGGGATTCCTCGGCGGTGACGGGACCGAGCGTTTCCGGGGAGACGAGATGATGACGGGAGAGCACAGTGCGTTTCCGGACAAATCCTCTTTACGGCGCAAAGTTAACACAGGGATTCGAGGGAATGCAAATACGAAGGAGGTGAAGTTGAGGAAGTGGTGAATGGGAGGGCGGGAAATGGAAAAGAGAAAATAAGGAGAGGCACGCCGCGAGGGGAAGGAATGGCCAGGGCGTGCGGAGGACGGGAACTAGGTGGCGGGGGGGTGAAAGGATTGGTAGAGGGCTTGGCCGACGAGGACAAAGGTGAGGATGATCATGGCGACGGCGGTGATCCATGCGACGAGGTTGAAGAAGAAGCCGTTGGTGTGTTCGCCCATGAGGTCTTTGCGGTTGACGAGGAGAAGGATGAAGATGACCACGATGGGGAGCCAGATGCCGTTGCCAACTTGAGAGAGGATGAAGATTTTCCAGAGCGGGGCGTTGGGGAGGAGGACGATGCCGGCTCCGACGAGAATGAGGATAGTGTAGAGCCAGTAGAAAGCCGGGGCTTCGCGGAATTTGTGGTCGAGGCCGGCTTCAAAGCCCATGCCTTCGCAGATGACGTGAGCGGTGGAGAGTGGAAGGATGGTGGCGGCGAAGAGCGAGGCGTTGAGGAGGCCGAAGGCGAAGGTGAGGCCGGCCCATTTTCCAGCGAGGGGGATGAGGGCTTTGGCGGCTTCGGCGGCGTCGGTGATGTTGGTAAGACCGTTGCGGTTCAAGGTGGCGGCGGTGCAGATGATGATGAAGAAGACGATGACCATGCAGGAGATGCTGCCGAGAAGGACGTCGAGTCTGGCTTGGGGATATTGGCGCGGACCGACCTTTTTTTCGACGAAGCCCGCCTGAAGATAAAAAAATTGCCAGGGAGCGATGGTGGTGCCGACGAGAGCGGTGAGGGTGATTAGATAGCCGGTGTCGAGGTGGATGCTGGGGACGACGGTCATGCGCGCGGCGAGAACCCAATCGGGACGGGCGAAGATAGCGGAAAATAGATAGGTAAGGTAGAAGACGCAGGCGATCAGGAAGACGATTTCGACCTGGCGGTAATTCCCTTTCAGGACGAGAAACCAGACCAGGACGGCGGCGATCGGGACGGAGACGTATTTGCTGACACCAAAGATTTGCATGGAGGCGGCAATGCCGGCAAATTCGGCAACGACGTTGGCGAGGTCGACGAGGAAGCCGGTGATCATGACGAAGAAGGTGGAGCGGAAACCGAATTCCTCACGGATGAGATCGGAGAGGCCTTTGCCGGTGATGACCCCCATGCGGGCGCACATTTCCATGGTGACGTAGAGGGCGACGGTCATGGGGATGAGGGCCCAGAGCAGGGTGTAGCCGTAGGCGGAGCCGGCTTGGGTGTAGGTGATGATGCCGCCGGCGTCGTTGTCGACGTTGGAGGTGATGATGCCGGGGCCGATAACGGCGAGAAACAGGAACATGCGGCGACGCCACTGATTGCCGCGAGAGAAGAAGCGGAGGACCACGCCGCGGAGGCGGTCGATGAAGGCGTTAATGGCGGAGAGGGTCATGGGAGAGTGGGGAGTCGGGAACGGAGAGTGGAGAACGAGGTGAAGAGGAGAAGTAGAAGAGTGAAAAAGTGGAACAGAGCAAGAGTAACAGGAGAGGCTTCAGACGGAACAACGTAAGAACCTACCCTTGGCAAACGGTGCGAAGGATGGGGCACCTTCAGTTTCAGATGCGAAGTGACGTAGCCGAAGCCCCGACATTGAACGTCGGCATGTGGGGCACCCGGCGTAGAGAACCCAAGAGCACCGGCCCCTCCAAGGTCGGGACAAGCAGGAATGCCTGTTCCACCGCAGCAGGAACCAGCGTGAGAGGCCAGACGCAGAGGTCGTAGAGAGATTCCTCCCTTCGCAGAGTCCGGTCGGAATGACGGATTCGTATTTCGGGTCATGCATTCACCAGGCGGGAGACGACATCGTCGACGGTGATGACGCCGATGGGGCGACGGTCGTTGTCGAGGACGGTGAGCATGCGGAGATTGTATTTGTCGAACAGTTCGAAGACGTCTTTTTCGTTGGCGTCGGCGGAGACGGAGACGAGCGGGTCGGTCTTGAGCTCGGACATGCGTTGTTCGACAGCTGCGAGAAGGATACGGGCGATCGGAACTGCGCCAGCGAAATGGCCGAGCTTGTCGAGAATGACGATGGTATCAAGCTGCTCGAGATTGAATTCCTGTTTGCGGAGCCACTCGAGGACTTCTTCGCGAGTGGAAGATTCACTGACGAAGGCGAATTCGGTATTCATCATGCCGCCCGCGGTTGAGGGATCGAAGGCGAGAAGTTCGCGGACGTCGTTGGCTTCCTGATTGGGCATTTCCTCGAGGAGTTCCTCGGAGGTTTCCTTGGGGAGGTCGGCGAGGAGGTCGGCGGCGGCGTCCGGGGCCATTTCTTCGATGATGTCGGCGGCCTTTTCGGGGTCGAGTTTTTCGACGATTTGCGTGGTGAGGCGTTCGTCGAGTTCGGCGAGGACGGCAGCGGCGGTTTCTTCGTCGAGGGAGGCGATGATGCCCTGGCGCTCGGCGGCGGAGAGTTCCTCCATCATTTCGGCGAGGTCGGCGGGGTGAAGGTCTTCGAGCTTCTCGTGAGTGATGCGAAGTTTGACGCGGCGAAGAGGGTCCGGTTCGATGAGATTGACGAATTCCCAGCGGATGGAGCGCTGAGGAAGCCTGCTTTGGAGTTTGCGGACGAGGCTCGAGGGAGCCAAGCCCTGGAGGAGACGGCGAACGGCGCCAGGAACGCCAACATCGACCTGGGCAATGCGGAGTTCGACGTGTTCGTTGGTGAGAAATTCGGCGAGGTCGACGTCATTGACGCGGACGACTTTGCGGCCGGCAGTGTCGATGATTTGCTGGTCGAGAAGATCCTTTTGGACGGCAAGCCAGGCTTCGTTGGGCTGGTAGGCCGCGAGGACGCGTTCGGAGACATTGAGATAGAGGCGGCCGGGAAGGACTTTGGCGACCTGGTCGTAGCGAGCGACGAGGGGTTGGAAGCGTCCCCGGGAGATCAGGAAGTGGGACACGCGATTCGGTTGGTCGGCGGGTTCAATGAAGAATTCACGAACACGGCCGACGTAGTTGGTGGAGGAATCATACGCGACGGCGCCCATGAGTTCGGTAGCGTAGAGCATGTCGACCTGGTGAATCCTTTCTGCCGGGATGGTACCGGCGGGATAGGGAAACGATTGGAAATTCGAGCAATTGAGAAACCAATTCACTGGTTTCGGAACAGAGAACCCAAAAGCAAGGCAACCCAAGAGAATGGCCAACCCAAGAAAAACCCGCGGCTGAAGCCCTGAGCTACCGGGACCCCACAAAAATAAAAAACCCGCGGGCGGTGCGGCCTACGCGGGTAAGCAGATTCGGAAATGATGAAAATGCTACCCGGGCGTGCCCGCTCCGGTCGCGAAAAATCGGCTATGCCCTCGCTGGAGGGCGGCGCCGAGCTTTGGCCGGACGACAAGCGTCGAGGCCGGGGAAAATACCGGCTGAACAAGCGAGAGGCGGACCATCATCCCGAAGAAACTAGGGTGAGGTTCGAGTTCGCGAGAGGCGCTCATCAGAGAGAAAGCACTCCGAGGTTAGGAATAAACCGGGTGTACAGGGATGTCAAGGAGAAAGAGGCGCGAAGAGAGGAAAATTGTGCGGAGTGGTGTCGTGAGAGTGAAGAAATTTGAAAATGGAAAATCGGAGTGCGGGGAGATTGTTCCATCGTGTTGGCGAGAGGCGAAGTGGTAGCCAGGGTCCCTCCTCGGCGTGGCCGACCTGCGGTAGGCAGGCCCGGCGCAGAAACCGTACGCATCCACGTCAGTCGAGCTGACCGAAGACCCAAGAGAAGACAAACCCAAGAAAGGCAAATTCAAGAGAAAGCCTCACCCCCCGAAGGGGTGAGCTACAGGTCGGAAGGACACTACGAAGAGGAAGATTTGGAGTGGGGGAAGAGCATGTGGGAGGGGGAGAGATTTTGGCGCTTGCAGTCGTCGAGGTAGAGGACCAGGTAGTTTTTGGTGATGAAGTCGCGCGGGTGGAAGCCGAGGAGACGGGCGGCCTGGTCGATGGCGTGGTGTGGGCCTTCGAGCTCGATGAAAGTGCCGATGGGAGTTTCGTCGAAGTCGATGAGGAAATCCTTGGCCCATTTGTGGCGGGCGGGAAGTTTGTAGGGGGTGCGGAATTTCTCGTATTGGAACCAGCCGCGGAGACCGAGACCTTCGAAGATTTTTTTGAGGGCGTCGGCGTCGGTGAGGACGGTTTGGAGTTCTTCGCGGACTTTGTGGCGGCGATTGGGTGGGGGGACGGCTGGGACTATGGCGAGTTGTTCGGGAGGAGATTTGAATGTGAGAAGGTAGCGGACGGAGGAGTTCTTGGAGGAAGACTTCTTCCCTTTTATGGCCGCGGCGGGAGATTCGGTGCGGATGCGGAGGAGCTGGCCGTGCTTGGCGAGGCCGCCGTCGGGAGTGTCGAAGAGCAGGTTGAGTTCGTGTACGCGAGGTGAGACGGGCTTGGCACCGAGTTTGGTCAGCGTGCGGAGGAAGGATTTGGGGTTGAGGATGCGGAGCTTGATTTCGATCTCGGGAGGCATGGAAGGAAAAGGATAGCAGATAGCGGACGCGAGGGAGAAGAAGTGCGAGCGTCTCAGAGTGTAAGAGTTGAATGGCCGGAAAGGACTGAGGCTTTAACGGTATTTGCTGGGGGCTAGCGGGAGACGAGGGCGGTAAATGAGGCCGATGACCATGCCGACGGCGAGCCATTCGATGAAGTAGGCGATGGATTGCTCGAAAGTGAGCGCGGCGCCAATGTTGAGGTTGACGTAGTTGTGGATGACAAAGGCGCAGATGGCGAAGACGCCGATGAGCGCGCCGAACCGGGCGCCTTGCGCGAGGCCGGAGCCGGGCTGGTAGAGCATGGCGTAAAGTACGGCGAGGACCAGCATGGCCACGAACATCGCCAGCATGCCGGCAGGCATGACGGATTTGATTCCTTCCTGGGAGCGGTAGACGGCCGGATATTTCATGAATTCATTGCGCAGGGTCGGAATCAAACCGAAGGCGATACCGCCGATGGCGAAATAGATGACGAAGGCCCCGAGGGCTGCAAGAGCGACGCGGATGAGGTTCATGGGTAGGTTCCTTTCTGGCGCGGGAGGATAGCAGATGCGAAGAACGGAAAGAAGTGAAACAGGGGTAGAGCCGGAAGCGGGGATACAAAAGGGGATGGAGTTCGGATAGGATAGGCGGACGAGGAAGCTGGTTCGGGGGATCCGGGTCAAGTCAGTAAATTTCGGAAAATCGAAGCGCACAGGCTAAGCCCTGTGCTACCGAATCGAAAAAACCGGAGTGCACAGGCAGGAATGCCTGTGCCACTTTGGCGAGATTGCAATTGCTGCGGTGGATTCCGACAATTGAACTGGATCGCAAGTGATTCGAAAATCGACAGAGTGGGTTTTCCTTTGCGAGCGTCAGAACCGCCCGCCTCCCTTCGAAGCTCGGGGCAAGCAGAAGGCGGCCCCTACACAGGCAAGAACAAGATGGGAATGAAGCACGAAAGACCGGGATGAAAATGGGAAAACATTTTGAGGATGGGCCCGGAGGCGCGCCCAAGAACGTGAGAGGTGCGGCCGTGGGTAGCGCGGGCGGAGGGACGGGAACACCACTGGCGGAACGGGAGCCTGTCGAGCACGTGATTCATGGCGACCGGAGAGTGGATGACTATGCTTGGATGAGGCAGAAGAAGGATCCGCGCGTGCGGGCGTATCTAGAAGCGGAAAACGCGTACGCAGACGCGGAGATGCGTGGAACGGAGGAGCTGCAAGAGAAGTTGTACCAGGAGATGCTCGGGAGGATTCAGCAGACGGATTTGAGCGTGCCGTATATGTTGCGGGGGTATGAGTATTACACGAGGACGGAGGAGAGGAAGCAATATCCGATTTATTGCCGGAGAAAAGTGGCGGCGAGTGACCCTTCGATGCTCCGGGCAAGCGAGTGGCCCTTTGAAGCTCAGGGCGAGCGAGTGCCGAGTGAAAACCAAAAAGGCGCCAGTGAAGAGAAATTGAGGGAGCAGTTGCGGGCGGAGTTGCGGAGGGGATTTGGGTTGGAAACCAAGAGAGAAGAGCAGAGCTTTGAGAAGGAAAGTGGGTCCCTCGCGTCGCTCGGGATAACAAATTCTGTTGGACCCGCGAGTGAAGAAACGCTCTTGGAACCAGGGAACCTTGCGGACCTGGGGTCCAGCAATGCAGGACCCCTACGAAGTGAGGGCGAGGAGGTGCTGCTGGATTTGAATGTGCTGGCGGTCGGTAGTCCGTTCATGGCGCTCGGGATATTTGAGGTGAGCGACGATAACCGGTGGTTGGCGTATGCGACGGACACGACGGGATATCGGCAGTATGTGTTGGAGGTGAAGGAACTCGGTGCCGAGGAACGGCTCGCCTCCCTTCCGTTGGGAGGGCAAGCAGAAGGCGGGCCCTACAGAGGCGCGGAGAACAGACGGGACTTTCGTGTGGAGCGAGTGACGAGCGCGGCGTGGGCCATGGATGATCGCACGCTGTTTTATGTGACGGAAGATGAGGTGACGAAGAGGTCGAATCAGTTGTGGAGGCATGTGTTTGAGGAAGAGGCGAGTCAAGAAAAGAGGGACACCAACACCGAGGTCACAGAGATAGGAGCACAGTGGGCACGGAGTGAAGAACGAGAGGAACAACGCGGAGACGCGGAAGGCGGTGCCGAGAAAGCTGGGGCTGGGCTCCCGCACTCGAGGGATGAGTTGATTTATGAGGAGAGGGATGAGCGGTTCCGGATGGATGTGGAGAGGAGCCGGAGCGGGGCGTACTTGTTTCTTGTGATTAACAGCCACACGACGAGTGAGGTGCGGTACCTGCGAACGGACACGCCATTTGGGGCGTTTCAACTGGTCGCGGAACGGGCGGATGAGCATGAGTATTACGTCGATCATCATCCGGGGAGCGCAACCGATGCGACGGGCGGGGTGTTTTTTATACGGACCAACAGTGGAGGAACAACGTACCGGTTGGTGACGGCGCCGACGAGCGATCCTGGGCGGGAGCGGTGGCACGAGGTGATCGGGAACCGGCCGGGAGTGATGTTGTCGGGGTTGGAGGCGTTTCGGACGCATCTGGTGTTGACCGAGCGCGAGGACGGGCTGCCGCACTTGCGGATCGTCGATTTGACGCGGCAGGCGCCGACCGCGCTGGCGGCTTCGCAGGGGCTGAGTTTTTCGGAGCCGACATACAACGCGATGCTGGGGACGAACGCGGAATTCGATACGGGGTTTGTACGGTTTCAGTATGAGTCGATGGTGATGCCGCGGTCGGTATTTGATTGTGAAGTGAAGACCGGGAAATGGACCTTGAAGAAGCGGCAGCCGGTGCTGGGAAATTTCGATGTGGGAAATTATGTGAGCGAGCGTCTGCATGCGAAGGCGGCGGACGGGACGGCGGTGCCGATTTCGCTAGTGAGAAGGAAAGATACGATGCGGGACGGGAGCGCGCCGCTGTTGCTGTACGGGTACGGAAGCTATGGGATGTCCGTTCCGGTGACTTTCAATTCGAACCGGTTGAGTTTGCTGGATCGCCGGATGATATTTGCGATTGCTCATATTCGCGGCGGCGGAGAGTTGGGGAAGCCGTGGCATGACGCGGGACGCATGCACAAGAAGATGAATACGTTCACAGATTTCATTTCGTGCGCGGATTTTTTGGTGGCGAAGCAGTATACGTCGCCGGAGCGGACAGTGATTGAGGGAGGAAGCGCGGGCGGATTGTTGATGGGCGCGGTGGTGAATTTGCGGCCGGAGAAGTTTCGGGCGGTGGTGAGCCACGTTCCGTTTGTGGATGTGCTGAATACGATGCTTGATCCGACGCTTCCATTGACGGTGGGGGAATACGAAGAGTGGGGGAATCCGGAGAAGGTGGACGACTATTTTTATATGAAGCAGTATTGCCCGTATACGAATGTGGAGAGGAAGGCTTATCCGCGGATGCTGGTGAAGACGGCTTGGAATGATAGCCAGGTGATGTATTGGGAAGCGGCGAAGTACGTGGCGAAATTGCGGGCGATGAACACGGATGGGGATGTGCTGCTGCTGAAGACGAATATGGGCGCGGGACACGGGGGGGCGAGCGGGAGGTACGATTATCTGCGCGAGATTGCTTTTGATTATGCGTTCATGTTGAGGGAGACGGGGTTGGGGGAGGTTCCGGAATTGAAGGAAGGATAGGAGGTGAAGGAGAAGACGTTTAAGAGTGGAAGGGTGGAGAAGTTCAGAGGAGAAAGGGATAACGCAGAGACGCGAAGTGCGCTGAGGAGCGCAGAGGACTTGGGGTTTGTGATTGGGAGACGAGCAGCTGGAGTGCGGTCGGGCCGGATTTAAACGCGCGTGAGAAGGGCGTCCCAAGAGGCGCCGCCAGGAGTGGCGCGCAACGAAGAATTCATGAGTGAAGCTACGACACCATTGATGCAGCAGTACAACGCGGTAAAGGGACGCTACCCGCACGCGTTGCTGCTGTTTCGATTGGGGGATTTTTACGAATTGTTTTATGAGGATGCGATGATCGCGTCACGGGAGCTAAAGATTACGTTGACATCGCGGAACCGGGAAAAGGGTCAGCCGATACCGATGTGCGGCGTACCGTATCATGCGGCGGATGGATATATTGCGCGGTTGATCCGCGCGGGATTCAAAGTGGCGATTTGCGAGCAGATGGAACAGCCGGGGCCGGGGAAAAAGCTGGTGCGGCGTGAAGTGTCTCGCGTGATTACGCCGGGAACGGCTACGGATGTGGCGGTGCTGGATGCGCGGGAGAATAATTTTTTGGCGGCGGTGGCGCAAGACTCCGGTGTTCGTGGCGGACCGGTGATTGGATTGGCGCTGGTCGATTTGTCGACGGGTGATTTTTTGGCGACGGAGTTTCAAGGCGCGGCGGCTGAGGAAGAGTTGCGGGATGAGCTTCAACTGCTGCGGCCGCGGGAGACGTTGCTCCCCCGCCCTCAACAATTGTTTGAGACGGCCAAGAATACACTACTGGACGGGGCGGGCGGCGTCGAGACGCGCCTGGAGGATTGGATTTTCGGGCGGGATTACGCGGAACGGATTTTGCGGGAACAGTTCGGAGTAGCGGAGTTGACTGGATTCGGGTTGGACGCGCATGGACAGGCGATGTGCGCGGCGGGCGCGGTGGTGCATTACTTGCGCGAGAACGCAGCGGGAGGGGGCGATCGGCCGAGCGTCGAAGCGCTGCAGCACTTGGACCGCATCCGGTATTACAAGCAGCAGGATGCGCTGGTGCTCGATCCGGTGTCGGTGAGAAACCTGGAACTGCTGGCGCCGATTTTTACGGAAGAATCGAAGGCCAGCGGGCCGACGACGTTGATTGCGGCGCTGGATGCGACGGTGACGGGGATGGGTGCGCGTCTGCTGCGGTCTTGGGTGTTACGGCCATTGATTGATGAAGAGGCAATTGAGGCGCGGCTGGATGCCGTGGAACATTTGTTGAAGCAGACGGTGGTGCGCGGAGAGATTCGGAAAGAGTTGCGAGGAATTCAAGACTTGGAGAGGTTGACGAGCCGGATAACGTTGGGGCAGGCGATGCCGAGGGAGTTGGTGGCGTTGAGGAAATCGTTGGCGCAGTTGCCGGTGATGAGGGAGTTTACAGTTGATCGTTCTCCGTCGAAAGCCTCGGAGAAAAGAGCCCAAGACGCACCCTCAGAAAACGAGGGTAGGGCGGCCGCCGCGGGCATGACAACCGAAGCACGGCTCTCGCAGCTAGGTGGAGGGGAAACCGAGAAAGCCGGAGCTGGGTTCCCGCACTCCCGAGGGTTGCTACGGGAGTTGCATGAGGAGATTGACGAGCTGGCGGATGTGCGCGAGCTACTTGAGAGGGCGATTGCGGAGGAGCCGCCGGCAGTGGCGACGGAGCCGGGAGTGATAAAGGCGGGACACTCCGCGGAGCTCGATGAGTTGCGGGATTTGAGCAAGCACAGCAAAGAAATTATTGCGTCGATGGAAGAGCGGGAGAGGAAGAGGACCGGAATTGGATCGCTGAAGATCCGGTACAACTCGATTTTTGGATATTACATTGAGATTTCGAAACCGAATTTGCATCTGGCGCCTGTCGATTATGAGCGGAAGCAGACGCTGGTGAATGCGGAGCGGTTTACCTCGCCAGAGCTGAAAGAGTACGAGCGGAAGATTCTGGCGGCGGATGAGCGGATTGCGGAGATCGAGCGGCAGCTCTACGTGGACGTGCGGGCGAGTATTGCGGGGAAGGCTGCGCGGTTGCGGAGGACGGCGGCGGCGATTGCGAAGCTGGATGTGCTGGCGTCGTTTGCGAAGTTGGCAGCGGACCGGAATTATGTGCGGCCGGAGTTTAATACGACGGGGGAGCTGCTGATTATCGGCGGACGGCATCCGGTGATCGAGGAGTTGTTAAAGCAGAAGGGCGAGCGGTTCGTGCCCAACGATTTGTGCTTTGAGCCGGGGCGGCAACAGTTGCTGCTGATTACCGGTCCGAACATGGGAGGCAAGTCGACATATTTGCGGCAGACAGCACTGCTGGTGTTGATGGCGCAGATGGGATGCTATGTGGCGGCGCGGCAGGCGAACTTGCCGATTACCGACCGGATTTTTACGCGGATTGGGGCGAGCGACAATCTGGCAAGAGGAAGGTCGACATTTTTGGTGGAGATGAGCGAGGTAGCTGGGATTTTGAATCACGCTACGCCAGCGAGCCTGGTGCTGCTGGATGAAGTGGGCCGAGGAACGGCGACATTTGATGGATTGTCGATTGCATGGGCGGTAGTGGAGCATTTGCAGAAGCAGACGCGTGCGCGGACTTTGTTTGCGACACATTACCATGAGCTGACGGAATTGGCGGAGTTGTTGCCTGCGGTGAAGAACGTGCATGTGAGCGTGAAGGAGACGCCGAGCGAGATTATTTTCTTGCGGAAAGTGGAGCCGGGGAGCGCGAACAAGAGTTATGGAATTGAAGTGGCACGGCTGGCGGGGCTGCCGCGGAGCGTGATCGAGCGGGCGCGGGAAGTGTTGCGGCGGCATGAGCAGAGCGAGCATGAATTGAGCGAGACGTTGACGCCGGGAGCGAGCGCGAATGGGAACGGGAATCAGGGCGTGATGTTTACGGCGCTGGATCGAGCGGTGATTGATCGGTTGAAGGCGGCGGATCTGGATGAGTTGAAACCGATTGAGGCGTTGAATTTGTTGGCGGAGTTGAAGAAGCAGGTGAGTTGAGCTTGAGGAAGTCCGCGGATTCCTCCATGGGCGGAAGCCCAGCTCTATGGAAGTTCAATGTCGGAGCTGAAGCTCCGACCCCCTAAAGCGAAAAGGTCAATCGGGGTGGGACAGGGTGAGAAGGCCGGCGTAGGCGTCGTCTTCGTTGGGGACGGCTTTGAAACCAAAATTGGCGAGTTGCGTGGTGATTTCCTCGGCGCGTTCGGGGGATTGTGCTTCGACGACGACATTGCGCGGTCCCCAGGCGGCGATAGTGATGCCATGCGAGCGGCAGAAGTCGCGAGTCTGGTCGAGCCACGCGGGTTTCTCTTTGTAACGGCAGAAAACAGCCATGAGAGAAGTCTAAGGCCGAAAATGTTCGTTTACGGCACAGTGTCGCCAGACGGTTACCACTGGACGGAGGGACAGGTGGAGGAAGAGATGACAGAAAACCCAAAACAAAGACGTTACCGGTCGATTGTAGGTGACGGGCAAGACGTCGGTTTTATTGAAATTCGGGAGCGCCCAAAAGAGGAGGAGGGTTTGCGGCGTTAGACCGTAAGAGCCGGCCTTCCGAAGGCGAGCGTGAGGCTTCCTCAAGCACACGGATCAGAGCCTCAACACAATAAGAGAAAGCGCGGCGCGGCGTCGGCACAATACAAAATGAATTGGACACGGTGGCGGCACAAACGACGGTGTTGTGGGTGGAGGTATGTTAGAACGGAGCGAGCAGTCGGCCGAAGAGTCGAGACAAGACGGAGTTTAAAGTACGCGTTTGAAGGCCCGCAACTACGATAAGGCGGCTAGCAGCCAGCGGTGGAACGTTGGTGAGCGAAGAAGGGGCGAGGATTAGCGATGCTGGTGATGGGGATGATGAGTGGGACGTCGGCGGATGGGATTGATGTGGCGCTGGCGGAAGTGAATGGGGCGCCGCCGAAACTACGGACGCGGTTGGTGGCGCACGCTTCGCGGAGGATGCCGGATGCGCTGCGGAAGGAAGTGCTGCGGGTCGCGGAGGGGGCGGCTTGCACGGCGGGAGAGATCAGCCAGTTGAATTTTCGGTTGGGTATGGCGTTTGCGGAGGCGGCGATCAGCGCTTGCCGGGAATTTCGCGTGGCCCTGTCGCGGGTGGAGTTGCTGGGGAGTCATGGGCAGACGATTTTTCATCAGGGGACACCAGTATCGTTCTGGGGACGGTCGACGACATCGACGCTACAGATTGGGGAGCCAGCGGTGATTGCGGCGGAGACGCGGATTCCAACGGTGGGCGATTTTCGTGTGGCGGACATGGCAGTGGGAGGACAGGGCGCGCCGCTGGTGCCGTATGCGGATTATCTTTTGTATGCGGATGAGAAGATTGGGCGAGTCTCGCTAAATCTTGGCGGAATTGGGAACTTGACGGTGTTGCCGGCGGGGGCGAAGCCGGGGCAGGTTGTGGCGTTTGATACCGGGCCGGGGAATATGTTGATGGATGCGTTGGTGTGGCACTTTTCGCGAAAGAAGCAGAGGTTTGATCGCGGGGCGCGGCTGGCGCGGTTGGGGCAGACGAATCCGAAAGTGCTGAAAGAGTTGTTGCGCGATCCATTTTTGCGATTGGGGCCGCCGAAATCGACGGGGCGGGAGTATTACGGACGGGCGTATTTTGAGGAATTGTTGCGATTGGGGAAAAAATTTGGGTCGGGGCCGAACGATTTGATCCGCACGACGACGGAGTTTACGGTGGCGTCGGTGGTGGATGCTTTGAAACGGTTTGTGTTGAAGAAGACGAAGGTGCAGCAGTTGATTGTGTCCGGAGGCGGGGCGAAGAATCCGTTGATCATGGCGCAGTTGGCGGCGGCGTTGACGCCGATGGAGGTGATTCCGTCGTCGAAGGTGGGAGTGCCGGTGGAGGCGAAGGAGGCGTACGCGTTTGCGCTGTTGGCGTACGAGACGTGGAAGAGGAGGACGGGGAATTTGCCGTCGGCGACGGGGGCGGAGCGGGCGGTGGTGTTGGGGAAGGTGTGCTTTTAGCAGGGAGAGAAGAAGTTTAAGAGTGACAGAGTGGAAGGGCGTAAGACTCGCAAATAAATGGATTAACTCACCGAGGCATGACGCCAAGGAGAAAAAGCAGGTCTCTCGCTTCGCTCGGGATGACAAACCTTTTTTGATTTTGGCGCAATTAGGAAGGAAAACCAAGAGCAGAGGAGAAGCACGGGCCGGAGGACGCGCGACTACATGGGACCGACGGCTTCGCGACGAGATCAGATGAGACGGAATAGGCGAATCAGAATGCAAAGAGTTTGGGGTGTGGTGGCTAGCTGCGCGTGGATGGTGGTGTGTTCGTGCGGGACGTCAAAGCGGGGGGCGGGGGATGTGGTGTTTGTGATTGAGTCGAATCCGGCGAATCTGGACCCGCGGTATGCGACCGATGGGACTACGCAGAGGATCGATCGCCTGATTTTCAGCGGGCTAGTGGTGCGGGACCGACAGATGAACCTGCATGGGGATTTGGCGGAGAGCTGGGAGACGCCCAACTCGTTGACGTATGTGTTCCGGCTGAAGAAGGGAGTGAAGTTTCATGATGGGCGGGCGCTGACGTCGAAAGATGTGAAGGCGACGATTGATTACATGATGGATCCGGCGAACCGGTCGCCGAAGCGCGGGTCGTTTTCGATGATTGCTTTGATTGAGGCGCCGGACACGGAGACGGTGGTTTTTCACTTGAAAGAGCCGTACGCGTCGTTTTTGTGGAATTTGGAGAGAAGCGCGGTGGGGATTGTGCCAGCGGGGTCGGGGAGGGATTTTGCGCAGAAGCCGGTGGGGACGGGGCCGTTCCGGTTTGTGAGCCAGGCGCAGGATGATGTGGTGGTGTTGGAGCGAAGCCGTCAGCTTCAGAGAGAAGAAACGGAGTCCTCAAGGGCTAAAGCCCAGGTCTCTCCTGGCCTAACGTCGGAGCTAAAGCTCCGACCTCCTGAAGACCGAAAAAACCAAGCGGGATTGCTCGCTGCGAGGACTTCGCTCGGAATGACGGGTTCGACGGGAGAGAGATTGAAGCAAGACGCAGGGATTGAGATCCTTCGCCCGCAAAATGCGCGGGTTCAGGATGACAACACCGGTCTAAAGACCGGCCAGTACGGGGAGGTGGGGCGGGTAACGTTTCGGGTGGTGCCGGATGCGATTGTGAGGGCACTGGAGTTGCGGAAGGGGTCGGCGGATGTGGAGATGAGTTCCCTTTCGCCGGATATGGTGCCAGTGCTGGCGAAGCGGAAGGAATTGGAAGTCACGGAAGAACCGGGGACGAATTTTGCGTATTTGGGAGTGAATCTAGAGGACGCGATTTTGGCGAAGAAGGAGGTGCGGCAGGCGCTGGCGTATGCAACGGATCGCGAATCGCTGGTGAAATATTTGTTGCGGGATCAGGCGCGTCTGGCGAGCGGGATTTTGCCGCCGAATCATTGGGCGTATGAGGGCGACGTGAAAAAGTATGGATACGACCCGGCGGAAGCGGAGCGGTTGCTGGATGCGGCAGAATTTTCGCGGGGGGCGGATGGCGTGCGGATGCGCTTGATGCTGAAGGTGTCGACGCAGGAGCAGGCGCGATTGTTGGGGGCGGCGCTGCAGGATCAGTGGAAGAAGGTAGGCGTGGAACTGGAGGTGCGGCCGCTGGAGGCTGCGACGCTGTTTTCGGATTTGGACAAGGGGAATTTTCAGTTGAGTTATTCGATTTGGGTTGGAGCGAATAACGATCCGGATATTTTTGATTTGGTGTTTTCGTCGAAGAAGCTTCCGCCGAATGGAAGGAATCGCGGGCATTACCGGAATACGCGGGTGGATGGATTGATCGATCAGATCCGCGGAGAGATGGATCGGGGAAAACGGAAGGAATTGTGCAGCGAGATGCAGAAGATTGTGGCAGAGGAGTTGCCTTACGTGCCGCTGTGGTATGTGGACGTGGTGAGTGTGCACCGGAGGGGGTTGGAGGTGGAATTGACGCCGACGGGAGATTTCGATTTTTTGAGTCAGAAAATGAGAATGGGAAGATAGCAAACGCGAAGAGGAAGACAAGAAGTGGAAGAGCAAAATGCTGTAGGAGTTTAGGAGGAGAAAGGTTGTGGCGTTAGGTCCTAAGAGTCCCCCGATAAACCTAGGGCGGGCACCCTCAAGTTGTTTTGAACTGCCGTAACAAATACAAGTCAGAAAATGGAAATTAGGCGGAGACGGGGTCGTCGCCTTCGAGGGCTTCGCGGATTTGGTCGGAGGGGATGGCGCCTTCGCGGCCGACACACCAGTGATCGCCGCGGAGTTCGACGATGGTAGAGGGTGAAGCACCGTTGGTGCCGCCGGCATCGAGGATGAGAGGAATGCGATCGCCGAGTTGGCGAAAGACTTCCTCGCCGGATTCACAGGTGGGGCAACCGGAGAGATTGGCGCTGGTGCCGGTTACGGGAACGCCGACTTCCGTGATGAGACGATCGACGATTTTGTTTTTGGGCCAGCGAAGAGCGATGCGCCGGGTGTTGCCGGTGACCTTGAGTGGGAGACGGTTGGAGGCATCGACGACGAGTGTGAGCGGACCGGGCCAGCAGGCTTGCGCGAGACGATAGAAATTGTCGGGAAGTTCTTTCGCGAGGCTCTGGGCAAAGCTGATGGAGTTGATGAGAATGGGAAGAGCGCGCTGTTCGGGGCGTCCTTTGACGCGAAAGATTTCTTCGACGGAAGCAAGATTGACGGGGTCGGCGGCGAGCGCATAGAGCGTATCGGTAGGCACGGCGATGACCGAGCCACGGTTCAGCCAGCCCGCGGCATAGCGAATCGTTTGTGGATCGGGATTCGCGGAATTCACCTTCAATATCTCAGCAGACAATCGAAGGTACCCACCCTGTTCTGGAGCGACGGCTGCAAGAGTATTCGCCGCTGTGGGTGGAAAGTAGCATAGGTGGGGGTGGGGCGCAATGATGCGTGCGGTGACAGGGAACGGAGTAGAAGAGTGCAAAGTTTAAGGGTGCACGAGAGGCAGCAGATTCCTCAGTGGCTGAAGCCCGGTTTTTTGGCGATTCAATATCGAGCGGAAGCTCCGGCCCCCGAAAGAGAACTTCCAGGGCCGACTTCAGCGTGCAAGCCTGGGGAGTTAGCCGGACAGAGGGGAAATTTGGTAGGCTCGCGACGGGGAGAAGCGATGAGTAGCGGACGAATCGGGAGAGGCGAGTCGCGCGAAGCGAGGGGCGCGGAGATTTTGACGAGCCGCGAGAACCGTTGGTTGAAAGAGTTTCGTGTGGCGCTGCGGGGAGGAGTGGCCACGGCAACCGGAGCGGTGGGCGTGGAAGGTTTGCGGTTGGTGGAAGAAGCGCTGAGTTCGGGATGCAGGGTGGAGGCGGTGTTGTTCAGCGAGAGCGGCGAGCGGTGGAGGGAGAGATTGGCTCCGTTGGTCGGAAGGGCTGAGATGGGATTTCCGGCGTTGCGAACGACGGATCGATTGTTTGAGGGGATTGCGGATACCGAGCATCCGCAGGGAGTCGCGGCGTTGGTGGTGCCGCGGATGGTTACGTTGGAGGAGTTGGTGGGGGGAGAGAAGTTTTCAGTTCCAGAGAAGGGGGGCACTTCGAGGCTCAGGACCAGCGCTAACACAGAGGCCACAGAGATAGGAATACAGGGGGCACAGAGCCAAGAAAGAAGAAGACAACGCAGAGACGCGGAGAACGCTGAGGACCTAGAAAAGACAACCGAAGAGCCACTCACAAACGACGAGGGTGGGGCACGCAAAGAGAACAGTCCGTGTGCGGCGCTGATTGTGGTGTTGGCGGGAGTACAGGATCCGGGGAATGTGGGGACGATTGTGCGGACGGCAGCGGCGTTTGGGGCGACGGGGGTCGTGACGGCGGCGACGGGACAGAGCGGGACGGCGAGTCCGTTTGCGCCGAAAGCGCTGCGGGCGTCGGCGGGGGCGGCGCTGCATTTGCCGGTGCTGACGGGGATGGCAATGGGAGTTTTGCTGACGCAGTTGAAGGTGATGGGGATTCAGACCGTGGCGTCGTGTGTGCATGAAGAGGGCGCGGATGCTTTGGCGCCATGGGAAGTGAAGTGGTGCGAGCCGGTGGCGCTGCTGGTGGGAAATGAGGGAGCGGGATTGCCGGCGGACGTGGTGCATGCGGCGGATGGGCGGATTCATATACCGATGGCGACTCAGGTGGAGTCGTTGAATGCGGGAGCGGCGGCGGCTGTGGTGCTATATGAGGCGTACCGGCAGAGGAGAAGAAGAGAAGATCAGTAATCAGTTTCGGAGAAGAGGCTGCAATATAACGGTGCAAGAGTGGAACAGGAAAAGAGCGCGGAGGAGTTTTAGACGCGGGACAGAGGACGGACCGAGATGAGGAAGCGGTTGAAGGGTCATCGAGCTTTGATGCTGGGCCTGGCCGTTTGTGTGTCTGCGGGATGCGCTTGGGGACAGGGATTTAGTGGACGTGTAGGAACCCAAGCCCCACCCCCGAAATACGAGGGTGGGGCACCCGGCGCTGGCATAAAAGCCGGCGCTACGGCGGAGTTGGTAATTATCGATACGGATATTGGGGATGATATTGACGATGCGTTTGCGATTGGGTTGGCGTTGCAGAGTCCGGAAGTGAAGATATTGGGGATTACGACGGCGTGGGGAAATACCGCGCTGCGGGCGCGGTTGGTGGAGCGGTTTTTGCGGGAGACGGGCCATGGAGATATTCCGGTGGCGGTGGGACAGGAGAAATATCCGGAGAAGGGGACATTGACGTTTTCGCAGGCGCGGTATGCGGAACGGGAGCCGGAGGTGAAGTTGCCAGGGGCGGTGGATTTTTTGTTGGGGGAGATTCGCAAGCATCCGGGAGAAATTACTCTCGTAGCGATTGGGCCGGAGACAAATCTGGGGGCGGCGATTGAAAAGGATGCGGAAACATTTCGGAAGTTGAAGCGCGTGGTGTTGATGGGCGGGTCGGTGTATCGCGGGTACGACGGGTTGGCGTATCCGTTGGGCGCGACCAAAGCGACGCCGGAGTGGAATATTTTGTGCGATGTGGAGGCGGCTCGGAAGGTGTTTGCTTCGGGAGTGCCGTTGTTTGTGATGCCGTTGGATTCGACGCAGATCAAGTTGCAGGAATTGGAGAGGGCGCGATTGTTTAGTCGAGGGACGCCGCTGACGGATGCGTTAACGGTGCTGTATCACCAGTGGGCTTATGAGACGCGTCAGGTGACACCGACGATGTTCGACGCGCTGGCGATGGGGTATGCGATACGGTCGGAGTTGTGTCCGACGAAGGCGATGCGGTTGAGCGTGGAGGAGGATGGGAGTACCAAGGTGGTGGAGGGGGAAGCGAACGCACAGGTTTGTTTGGCGTCGGATAGTGATGTGTTTTTGAGGTTTTACCTGGGGAGAGCTGGGGAGTCGTTGGAAAATTGAAAATTTTCGGGTAGAGCGAACGAAGCGTGTGCGGGAGCGGTGGGGTACACTGAGAAAGCACGGTTCCCTTCCTACGTCAGGGAAGCTGAAGACCCGTCACTACTTATGGGATTGTTTGCGGGAATGCCGGAGCCGGAGAAGGCGGCGGGGTTGCAGCCGTTGGCGGAGCGGATGCGTCCGAGGACGCTCGATGAGGTGGTGGGGCAGGAGAAGCTGCTGGGGCCGGGGAAGCCTCTGCGGGTACAAATCGAAAACGACAATTTGAGTTCGATGTTGTTCTGGGGACCGCCGGGGTGTGGGAAGACGACCTTGGCGCGGCTGATCGCGCGGGTGACGAAGAGCGAGTTTGTGGCGTTCAGCGCAGTGCTGAGCGGGATCAAAGAGATCAAGGAAGTGATGGCAGAGTCGGAGAGGCGTTCGCGGAGCGGGATGCGGACGATTGTCTTTGTGGATGAGGTGCACCGGTTCAATAAGGCACAGCAGGATGCGTTTTTGCCCTACGTGGAGGCGGGACATATTTTGTTTATTGGGGCAACGACGGAGAATCCGTCGTTTGAGGTGATTTCGCCGCTGCTGTCGCGGACGAAGGTATATGTGTTGGAGCAATTGACGACGCCGGAGATTGTGGAGTTGTTGAAGCGGGCGTTAGGGGATAGCCAACGGGGACTCGGAAAAGAGCATGTGAACGCGAATTCGGAAGTGTTATTCCGGATTGCCTCGTTCGCCAACGGCGATGCGCGTGCAGCGTACAACACGTTGGAACTATGCACCAAGAGTGCAAAGCCAGAGCAAAGCGGCGCGAAAACAGTCACCGCAGCGTTGTTGGAGGAGGTGCTGCAGCGGAAGATGCTGCGGTACGACAAGGCGGGAGAGGAACACTACAACTTAATTTCGGCGCTGCATAAGTCGGTGAGGAATTCGGATCCGGACGCGGCGCTGTATTGGCTGGCGCGGATGATCGAGAGCGGCGAGGATCCATTGTATTTGGCGCGGCGGATGGTGCGCATGGCGAGCGAGGATATTGGGATGGCGGAGCCGGGAGCGCTGGCGGTGACTTTGGCGGCCAAGGAGGCTTTCGATTTTTTGGGAGCGCCGGAGGGTCATTTGGCTCTGGCGCAGGCGGCGGTGTATTTGTCATTGGCACCGAAGTCGAATGCCGTGTATGTGGCGTACGGAGAGGTGATGGAAGACGTGCGGAAGACGGAGGCAGACCCGGTGCCGCTGCATTTGCGAAATGCAGTGACGGGATTGATGAAGAATATCGGCTACGGAGAGGGGTACAAATATGCGCACGACTATGAAGAAAAGGTTACAGAGATGAGCTGCTTGCCGGACAACCTTTCGGGGAGGGTGTACTACAAACCTACTGACCAGGGCTTTGAGGCAAGATTGAGGACGAGGATGGAAGAGATACGAAAGATACGGTTGGCAAAAAGTTGAGCGAGTTTACGAAATTCATGTTGGCGCAGAGGTTGGGCAAAGAGGGTGCCGCGCCTACGGCGTTCCGGCTGCCCTTGGCACGATTCCCAGCCCTTGCGGGCTGGGCTCACTCATGGCGCGCCCCCGGCGCCGAAGAGAGAGGCGTGCAAATAAGGAATGAGAGGCGCAGAGCGAACGGAGAGTTTTGAGATGAAGATGAGGACACTTGGTATCGGGTTGACGGTGCTTGTCGCTTTGGGGTTAGTGGCGCGGATTTGTTGGGCGGCGGAAACGGCACGGCCGAAGATTACGGGGATCGCCTACGTGCGGATCAAAGTGACAGATCCTGACAAGGCCGAAGCGTTTTACAAGGGAACACTTCGCTTGCCTCAACTGCGGTCTCATTGTTTTGGTCCGGATGAGGAGTGTCTGTTTCTCAAGATAGGTCAGCAGATCGATTTGATGAAGGTTGCTGGACCTTCGACGGGGAAGCAGATTGACTCGGTCGGTCTGTTCACGTCGGATATCCGTAAGCTCCGACAGTACCTCGTAGACAAAGGATGGAAACCTGGAGAACTTACGACGGATTCGTCCTTCAAAACCTCGTTTAAGATCCAGGATCCTGAGAACCATCGGCTTGTTTTTGTGCAATTGACGGCAGCCGGAATTGGCGGTTCGATTAGCGGCGGGCCGCCGCTCGCAGCCAGGTTGATTCACGCGGGGTTCGTGGTGAAAGACCGAAAGACCATGGACAGGTTCTATCGGGATGCGTTGGGTTTTCGCGTGTATTGGCACGGCGGGATGAAGGAAAGTGAGACGAACTGGGTGGATATGCAGGTGCCGGACGGGACGGATTGGATTGAGTACATGCTGGGCGTGCCGGAGAACGCGGGCAAACATACGCTCGGCGTGATGAATCATATTGCTTTGGGAGTGCCGGACGTGAAGGCGGCGGCCGAGCAGTTGAAAGAAAATGGCGCGAAGCTGACCGAAGAGCCGAAGATTGGGCGGGATGCGAAGTGGCAACTCAATTTGTACGACCCGGATGGGACCCGGGTGGAGCTGATGGAGTTTACGCCAGTGCAGAAGCCGTGTTGCTCTGAGTACACGGGGACGCATCCGGGGCCGTGAGGAGGAAGTGGTTCTTCGGGGCTCAGGGCAAGCGAGTGACGAGAGCGGAGAAGAAGTGAAAGAGTTTAAGAGTGAAAGAGTGGTGCGGCGCGGGGTTGGGAGGAACGGGATAGAAATGTTTGGTGACGATTCGGGCATTCAAAAGCGAGAGAGCCGAGGACCCACACGCCGAACCGGCCCTTCGTTGCCCAGGGCAAGGGTGTGGGACAGGCATGCCGCCGGAAATGAGACGGATTCCTCAGAGGCTAAAGCCCGAGATTCCGCGGCGGTAATTTCGGAGCTAAAGCTCCGACTCCCTAAAGAAAGAAAAAAACGAGACCGACACGCGACACCGGCGTGTGTAGCAGCCGCCATAACTGGATGGCTCGAGAGAATGGCCCGCCTCGGAAGCTCGGCCCTACGACGGCTTTTGGTGGCGGCGATATTCGGTAGTTGCCTGGCGTGGGCGGGGCCGGCGTGCGCGCAGAATTTGGATAAGCCGGTGATGAACGTGGATGAAGAGGTGACCGCGTTTGCGTATGCGCCGGATGGGCGGATTGTATTTTCGGTACGGCGGATGTTCAAGAACAAGAAATACGACATGCAGCGGGACGATATTTTCATCGCGGAGACGAACGGGAAGCGGAGGCGGATTCTGGAGGGGCAGAAATTCACGCATGGGGATAAACCGTTCACCTACCAGGTGGAGTCGTTTACCTGGTCGCCAAACGGGCATATTGTGGCGGTGCAGTTGTTCACGACGACGGTCGATCCGGAGGATGAGCATCACGACGATGTACGATCTCTGCTGCTGCTGGATGACTCGGGGCGGGAGTTGCATCCGATGGGGCCAGACCCGCTGATCCCGGAGGCGGAGCAGCCGATGTGGCTGCGGGATAACGGAACGCTGGTGTATTTGACGGATGAGCAGGCGAGAGAATTGTTTTCGATGAAGTATTTGTATATCGGGGGCGGGCCGGCGACGAAGGTGTTTGAGGGGCGAACCTTCGCAGGGGCGGTGCGGGTACCAGGGAGCAACGCGGCGATTGCGATTGAGCGCGATCGGAACATGGAAGGGCCGCCGCGGATGCAGCGGCTGGATTTGCTGTCGCAAGATAACAAGGAGTTGGCGACGCTGGACGGATATTATGGTGGCCTTTCGGTTTCACCGACGGGAACGAAGGCGGCGTACTTTCTGGATCGCGAGGTTTTGGAGATTCGAGATTTGGAGAAGCCGGACCGTGTTGTGAGAATGCGCGTGGGATTGGGAGTGGTGCAGTGGAACGCGGAGGAGACGGAGATTTATGTGAAACGGACGGTGGAGAAAAAGTCCGCCGATCTGGTGACGTTTCGGGTGCCGCAACTAGTGGCGTTTCGAAGAGGGCAGGTGGTGCCGGTGACCGAGCCGGAGCCGCGGCAGTTGCTGCATGGATTGGCGGTGCGGGAGTATGGGCTGTCGGCGGACGGGAGGTTTTTGGCGGTGGTGTTGCCGGGGAAGAGGAATTTGCAAGTGTTTGGGTTTTAGGAGAAGAGAGGGATAGCAGATTATCCGCGATCAGATTTCAAGACGAAAGAAAAAGCTGGCCGATCTAAACATCGACCACGACACAAGAAAGAGAACAGGCGCCTAGACGGGGCGCCTTTTTTTGTGTTCGACGAACAAGCAAGCGTCTTCGATAACGAGGACGCCGGCGGCGCGAGCTTTGGCTGCAGCCTGAGCATGCGTAATTCCCTGCTGCAGCCACAGACATTTGGCGTGGACAACGATGGCGGAATCGGCGATGGCCGGGACATATTGGGGGCGGCGGAAGACATCGACGATGTCGATCGGGACCGGCACGTCTTCGAGGCGAGGATAGGATTTCTGGCCGAGGATTTCAGATTCGTTGGGATTGACCGGAATGATTTGGTAGCCGACGCGTTGGAGGTAGGAGGCCACCTCGTGGGAGGGACGCAACGGGTTGGATGATAGACCGACGATGGCGATGGTTTTGGAGTGGCGGAGCAGGTCGGTAATGGGATCGGGCTGCATAAGGTTTTGATGAGGGAGAGCGGGAATCGGGTAAAAGTGGATGCACATGTCGGTCAAGGAGAGCGGATTCCTCAGGGACGGAAGCCATTTTCCCTGATGTTGGATGTCGAAGCCGCTCGAAGCTCGGCGTGAACTGCAGCTCGGCCCCCCTAAAGAAAAATTGCGCGGGACGGTGGGATCGAAGGCCGATCCCCCGCTTGCTCGGGAAGACGGGCCTGACAGAGCGACCATGCGGTCTGGGAGCAGACCGGGCGGTAGGGGTGCGGCGTTAGGCGAGCGAGGATTGGTGATGGCGTGGGAGGGCGGAGGCGAGGGCGTGCAGAAGTTTGGTGCTTTCGGCGGGAGAGCCGACGGAAATGCGGATGGAGTCCGGAAAACCCATCCAGGCCATGGGGCGAACGATCACGCCTTCGCGGAGGAGTTCGTCGCAGAGGGGTTTGGCGTTTGGGCCGACCGGGACGAAAAGAAAATTGGTTTCGCTGGGGACGGGAGAGAGACCGAGTTTGCGGAGTTCGTCGAAGAGCCGTTGGCGTTCGACGCGATTGGATTCGACGGAGCGGCGGACGTGGTCGTGGTCGTCGAGCGCGGCGAGGGCGGCCGCCTGGCCAACACTGGTGACGTTGAAGGGAGTGCGGAGCTTGTTCATTTCGGCGACCAGGGTGGGATGGCCGATGCCGTAGCCGATGCGGAGTCCTGCGAGGCCGTAGACTTTGGAGAAGGTGCGTAGAGTGAGGATGTTGTTGTACTCGCGAAAGAGTTTCAGCGCTTCGGGGAGATCGGGACGGGCGGCGTATTCGCGGTAGGCTTCATCGAGGACAACGAGCACGTCGCCGGGAACTTTCTTGAGGAAGGCGGAGAATTCGGCGGCGCCGAAGGCGGTGCCCGTGGGATTGTTCGGATTGGCGATGTAGATGACGCGGGTTTGCGGTGTGACGGCAGCGGCGATGGCGTCGAGATCGAAAGTGTAGTTGCGCATTGGCGTCTGAATCAGGCGGCCGCCGCTGGCACGAATGGCGATGGCAAAGAGGGCGAAGGAGCCTTCGCTGGTGATGCCGTCGAGGCCGGGGCGGAGAAGAACGCGCGAGGCGAGGTCGATGATTTCGCTGGAGCCGAGGCCTACGAAGACTTCTTCGAAGCGGACGTGATTGCGCGCGGCGAGAATCTCGCGGAGGCGTTTGCTGCCGCCGTCGGGATACCAGTTGGCTTCGCCGAGAGCGCGGCGAGCGGCTTCCATGGCTTTGGGAGAAGGACCGAGGGGATTTTCATTGGACGCGAGTTTGACGGCGTGAATTTTGAGGTCCTGCTCGACCTCTTCGACGGGCTTACCGGGAACGTAGGTGGGAAGGCCCTGGATGTAATCGGGGATGAGCTCTTCGAGGGTATGGGTCATGAGAATATTTTATGATGAGGATAAGGGTTTGTGTAGGGGGGAGATGAGGCGCGGTGGGCAGTTGGGTAACCATCGACGTTTTCATGGAAAGTGGAAGAGTAGAAAGAGTGCGGTGGAGATCGTGATGATTCCTTCGAGTACAGAATATGGTCGGGACGCCAATTGTGTGAAGCCAAAGCGCAGTGATCGAAGAGGGCTTCCTCGCTTCGCAGACTAGGCTCGGAATGACGGGATTCGCGGTGGAGGTTGTGGACCCAAAAGCCGCGGCGCTTCGACGCTCAGGGCAAGCGAGCCTCAGCACTCCAAGAGAAGCGGGTCCTTCGCTTGTCTGCCGCAGGCAGGCTCAGGATGACAACTTATTTTGTTTGGGTGATGTGTTTGACGAGGACAGGGATTTGAGTTGGACTACTTCCCTTTCGGTGAGGGGACGGAATTTGCCTGGGGGGACATCGAGGATTAGGGGACCGAGTTGCACGCGTTTGATTTTTTCGACAAGGAAGCCTACGGATTGAAACATGCGGCGGATTTGGCGGTTGCGGCCTTCGATGAGAGTGACTTCGTACCAGGGATTGGGGGCGTTTTCGAGTAGACGGATTTTTGCGGGCGAAGTTTTGACGCGGCGGTTGTCGTCGAGTGTGATGGTGACGCCGTTGCGGAGGCGTTGAATGGCTTGTTCGTTGGGCTGGCCGCTGATTTTGACATGATAGGTTTTCGGGACGTGGGACGCGGCTTTGGTGAGTTGTTGGGCGAGGGCGCCATCGTTCGTGAGCAGGAGCAGACCTTCGCTAGCGTAGTCGAGGCGGCCGACGGGATAGACGCGCTCGGGAAGATTGCCGAGGAGTTGCATGACGGTGGGTCGGCCTTCGGGGTCGGAGACAGTCGTGACGTAGCCTTTGGTTTTGTTCAACAAAAAATAGACGAAGCGCTGCGGAGGTTCGAGCGGTTTTCCGTCGACGGTGATGGTGTCGGCGGCGGGGTCGGCTTTGGTGCCGAGTTCGGTGATGGTTTTGCCGTTGACGGCGACGCGGCCAGAGGAGATGAGTTGTTCGGCTTTGCGGCGGGAGGCGATGCCGGCGGCGGCGAGGATTTTTTGCAGGCGGAGCATGTGGAGTTTTTGGGTGACGGTTTTAAGTTAACAGTAAAGGCGATGGGGAGGCCAGGGATTGAGTGGCGAGCTACAGAAGGAGATAGACGCGTCGCGGACGTTGTTCGGAATGACGGATTGGGTAGGCAAGGATTAGCGGGGCTTGGCCTTGGCGGGCTTTGGTTTGATGAGCGAGGCGATGTCACGTGGTTCGAGGAGGCGGTAGCGGCCACGCGGGATGCCTTCGATGGAGAGCGCGCCGAGGGCGATGCGCATTACTTTTTCGATGGGGTGGTTTTCGCGGAAGAGAGCGTTTCGGAGGGATTCGAGTTTGGGGCCTTGCATCGTGAGTTGATACCAGTAGTTGGCGCTGTGGCGGCGAGTAGCTTCGGGTTGACGAACGGTCTGCAATTTGACGCGCAGTTCCCTGTTGAGGCGGTCGAGATCGGCGAGCGTGAGCATGCCTTTGACTTTGATGTGGTAGGTCTGGTCGAGACGATTCCAGTGCTTGAGGAGCTGCGCGGCGAGGTCGCCGTCGTTGGTGAGGAAGACTACGCCGGAGGCGGCGTATTCGAGGTTCCCGACCGGGTAAACGCGGTCAGGAAAGCCGCGGAGGAAATTGCGGAGGGTTTTGCGGCCTTCGGGGTCGGCGAGAGAGGAGACAACTTCGGGGGGTTTGTGGAGCAGGAGATAGACGTGGCGCGGAGCGGTAGAGATGGTGCGGCCGACGGCTTCGATTTTGTCGGTGGTGGCGTCGGCTTTGGTGCCAAGGGTGGTGATGGTTTTGCCGTTGACGCGAACCTGGCCGGAGAGAATGAGTTGTTCGGCGTGGCGTCGGGAGGCGATGCCTGCGCGGGAGATGATTTTTTGGAGGCGTTCGAGCATGGGGGAAGTCTTAGGTTTGAGTTTTTGGTGAGGTTAAGGATAACAGATATATGCCTGCGGGCCTCGAGTGAAGAAATAAGAGAGTGGAAGAGTTTCACAATGTAAACGTGAGCAGGCTAGCCGGCGGAGGTGGATTTGGCGTTGGGGGGAGGAGGATCTTCGTCGAGTTCGCCGGAGGGCATGCCTTCGTCGGTGGCGAGGGCTTCGTGTTCGCGTTGGGCTTCGGCGGCAGTGAGTTCTTGTTCGACGTGATGGAAGGCGTCGGAGATCGCGGTGGAACTTTGCTCGGGGGAAGAATCGAAGAGGGGTTCCTCACTCCGCGGACTGCGTTCCGAGTGACGGAACTCGGACGGGACTGAGGAGAGCTGGGGCTCCCGGGTCTGGTTGGCGAGGTCGATCTCGGGGTGGAGTTCCGAGACGGCGGGCTCGGACACGTCGGCGGGAAGCGCGTCGTCGGTTCCCAGGGCCTCGCGGGCGAGGGCCTCAAATTCTTTGAGGCTGGGGAGTTCGTCGAGGTCGCTGAGGCCGAAGCGCATGAGGAATTCTTTGGAGGTTTTGTAGAGGATGGGGCGGCCGATGACTTCCTTGCGTCCGGCGGTGGTGATGAGTTTCTTGTCGAGGAGCGTGGAGATTACACCGGAGGTGTTGACGCTGCGAATTTCGGAAATTTCGGGAGCGGTGACAGGCTGCTTGTAGGCGATGACCGCGAGAGTTTCGAGAGCGGGCATGGAGAGGCGAAGAGGCGGGCGAAGAGATTTGATGAAGCGGCGGACGACGTCGTGGTGCTGGGGCTTGGTGTACATCTTGTAGCCGCCGGCGACGGCGCGGATTTCGATGCCGCGATCTTCGGTCCCGTAGGAGGCGATGAGTTCGTCGAGAGCGGCTTTGACGAGGAGTTTGTCTTCGCCGACGGCGGTGGCGAGCTGGTCGAGGGTGGCGGGCTCGTCGGCGGCGTAGATGATGGCTTCGAGAGCAGCTTTCAGTTCGAGGTCGGACATGAGTAGTTCATAGTTTACAGTTAACAACGCAAAACGAGGTAAAGGAAATATAGGAGGTAAAGGTTGTAAAGGAAAAGGCCGAAAACTTTTGCCTTGGGGGCCTGATCCTAGTCCTTCGCCTCCTTCACTTCGTTTATTTCCCTGGCCTCATTCTATTGGTATTCGGCGTCGATGCGGAGGGCGCCGGATTCGTCGAAGGCGGTGTCGAAGGATTTGGATTTTTTGATGAGGATTTCGCCGAATTGTTTTTCCTGGGATAGGGCGATGGCCTGGAGTTTGACCATTTCGAGGACGGCGAGAAAAGCGACGATCATGGCGTGACGGGAGGGGCAGGCTTCGAAGAATTGAATGAGGCTGATGGAGTTGGTGTCGCTCGAGAGGATCTGGCCGCGCAGCTGAGCGATCATTTGCGCGACGGTGAAGGTTTCGTGCTGAAGCTCGATGCGGGTGACTTCTTTTTTGCGTTCGAGGACCTGCTGGAAGACGTGGACGAGATCGACGAGAGAGACGACGAGTTCGCCTTCGGTCGATTCGTCGTTGTAGAGGGATTTGTCGGGCTTGGACCAGACGTTTTCCTCGATTTGCTGCTTTTGGTAGAGGAGCTGCGCAGCGTTTTTGAATTTCTCGTGTTCGAGGAGGCGCTGGACGAGTTCTTCGCGCGGGTCGGCGGATTGCTCTTCAGGAGTACCGAGAGGGTCGGGCGGGAGAAGCATTTTCGATTTGATGTAGATGAGCGTGGCGGCCATGTAGATGAATTCGGCGGAGACGTCGACGTTTTGGACCTCGAGCTGGTGAAGGTAGTCGAGATATTGGGAAGTGATTTTTGAGATTTGGATGTCGTGGATGTTCATTTCCTGCTTTTTGATGAGATCGAGCAGGAGGTCGAGGGGGCCTTCGTAGAGAGGGATGTTGATTCGGTAGGGGGTCGCCATGGGTGGATAGTTTACCAGTGGCGACTGCGGAGTGGCGAGTGAAGAGAGGAAAGATAACCCAGAGACGCGGAGGGTGCGGAGGTTCGCCGAGGAAAGAGAACCGAAGACCCACCCTCAAAAAACCGAAGGTAGGGCACTGTTCGCAGGGCTGAAGCCTATGACGCTACTGGGAGAGGCAAAAAAGGCCTCGCGTCTGAAGGCATGAGCTGCAGGAAACCCCAAGAGGGCTGGCATGAAAGCCAGCGCTACAACGAGGCGCGTTTGGAGGACCAGTGGAAGATGGAGTCGCGGACGCGGGACATTGTTTGCCGCGCGGAGTCGCGGGCTTTGGCGGAGCCTTCGTCCAAGAGTTCGAGGACCTTTTTTGGATTTTGTTCGTAGTTGAGGCGGCGTTCGCGGACTGGGGCGATCCATTTGATTAAGTTGTCGGCCATGGCGGCTTTGCATTCAATGCAGCCGATGCCGGCGGTGGTGCAGCCGGTGCGAACCCAGTCGAGACGGCCGGGATCGCGTTCAGGAGTGGAGAAGAGTTTGTGCCAGTCGTAGACGGTGCACACGTCGGGATTGCCGGGGTCGGTGCGGCGCTTGCGGGCGGGATCGGTGACCATGGTTTTGGTTTTGGAGCGGATGTCGGCGTCCGATTCGGAAAGGGTGATGGCGTTATTGTAGGACTTGGACATTTTGCGGCCGTCGAGGCCGGGGATGCGGGGGGTGGGGGTGAGGAGGGCCGCGGGTTCGGTTAGAACATCGCGAAACGCGAAAAACTGTCGGTAACGGCCCAGTTTTTCCAAAAAATTGTTGATGCCGTCTTCCACAGCGCGTTGACGAATTTTCTGGATGATTTCAGTGCGATGTCTCGGTGATAGAGCGTTGCTGGCCGGAGGTGGTGGGACAATTCCCAAAACCCCGGAAGCATCGTAGATCTTCCCAATGATAGTGAAGTTGTACGGATCAAAGAGAGTTTCGCTCATTGAGAATCCGTAAAAGGTATTGAATCTGCGGACCAGTTCGCGGGAGAACTCCACGTGGGAGACCTGGTCTTCACCTACGGGGACGAAGAGAGTTTTGCGTGGATGCGCGAGCTGGCCTGCGGCAGGATCGTCACCCGGAGGGCGGCTTAAAACCACCCCCACAAAGCCCTCGTTTGAGGAGGCGGGCGTACCGGGGTCGGAGTACATGACGATGTCGGCAGTTTGGAGAGTGGGGTAGCCGAGGAAGCCGTAGGTGTGGAGATCCTTGTTGGTGATGTTGTCGAGTTGTTCTTTGTAGGTGGGGATGCGTTCGAGCCAGCCGAGGGGAGTGATCATGGAGAGGAGGAGGTGGAGTTCGGCGTGTTCGGGGACAAGCGATTGCAGGAAGATGACAGATTTTTGCGGATCGAGGCCGGCGGCGAGGAAGTCGATGGCGATTTGCAATGAATTTTCGGCGATGGCGGAGGTGTCCGCGTAGTCGGAGGTGAGGGCGTGCCAGTCGGCGACGAAGTAGAAGCATTGATAGTCGGGATCGGATTGGAGTTTGACCCAGTTTTGGAGGGCGCCGAAGTAGTGGCCGATGTGGAGACGGCCGGTGGGGCGCATGCCGGAGAGGACGCGTTTTGTGGGAGTGGTGGTGGACAAAGTTTGGCCTCGGGTGAATGAAAGAGGATAGCAGAAGAGAGGAGAGGAAGAAAAAAGAGAAGAAAGCGAAAGAGCGACGGACTTTTAACGCAGAGGACACCGAGGAAAGAACAAAGAGGGCACAGAGAGAAACGAAGAGAAGAAGTTTAAGAGTGCAAGAGTTTCTGGGAGTGGAAGAGAAACCCACCCGTCAAGCGGAGAGGAAAGAAAAGAAGTGGAAGGGTATAAGAGTGCGGACGGCTAGCGTTTAGATTTGGGCTTGGGGTGGGTGCGGACGCGTTCGTAGGTGAGGGAGATCAGGCTTTGGGAGTAAGTTTTGTTTTCGAGGAGGCGGAAGCGGCGTTCGGGGAAGCCGCCCGGGAAGAGCGGGATGCCTTCGCCAATGAGCTTGGGGACGATGCCGATGTAGAGTTCGTCGATAAGGTCGTCTTTGAGGAATTCGCGGGCGAGTTCGCCGCCGCCCATGTGCCAGATGTTTTTTCCTTTTTGTTTGCGGAGAGAGGCAACGAAGGATTTTGGCGATTCGTTGACAATGGTGACGCCGGGGCGTTCGCCGGGAGAGAGCGTGCGGGAGAAGACGTAGCAGGTCAGGCCATAGTTGGAGAAGGAGCCGCCACTCATGCGCAGGCCGACTTCATAGGTTTTGCGGCCCATGAGGGCGGTGTCGACGGTCTTGAAAAAGGGGCCCATGGAGTAGTCCTTGGGCATGAAGAGGAAGTCGACGGACCCGTCGGGGCGGGCGATGTGGCCGTCGAGGGAGATGCCGAGGCCGAGGACAATTTTCCGCATGGACGGGATTGTACAACGGAAGAAGCGGTGAGTGGAAAATCTGGAAGAGGAAGAAGTGCAAGAGTGAAAGAAAAAGCCAAGCTCCACCGAAAACGGAGAGGCAAGAAAAGGTCTCACGCCTGAAGGCGTGAGCTACAGGGATTTGAGGAGGTCGCGGGCGATGATGGTGCGCTGGATTTCGGAGGTGCCTTCGTAGATGGAGATGACGCGGGCGTCACGGTACATGCGCTCGACTTCGGATTCACGAGAGTAGCCGAGGGAGCCGTGGATCTGGACGGCTTTGTAGACGACACGGTTGACCATTTCGGAGGCGTAGAGTTTGGCGCGGGAGGAGGCAGAGGGAACGTGGCTCGTCGAAGCGGAGAGGGATTCCTCGCTTCGCGGACGCCTCTCGGAATGACGGTCTTTTTGGTTGGCGGCTTGGTAGAGGAGGGCGCGGGCGGCTTCGATTTCGGTGTGCATGTCGGCGAGCATCCATTGGATGGCTTGGAATTCACTGATCGATTTACCGAAAGCTTTGCGGGCTTTCGCGTATTTTATCGATTCGTCGAGGGCCCCTTGGGCTAGCCCGACGGCTTGCGCAGCGATGCCGATGCGGCCGCCGTCGAGAGCGGAGAGCGCGATTTTGAGGCCTAAACCTTCTTCGCCGAGACGATTTTCGGCGGGGACGACGCAATCGTGGAGAAGAATTTCGACGGAGGGAGAGCTGCGCTGGCCCATTTTGTCTTCATGGCGGCCGATTTTCAGGCCGGGAGTATTGGGTTCGACCAGGAAGGCGGTGATTCCCTTCCCTGCGGCGGCGGGATTGGTTTTAGCGAAGATGAGGTAGAGGCCAGCGTGGGAGCCGTTGGTGACCCATGTCTTGGTGCCGTTGAGGAGATAGTGGCTAGTGGAAGGCGAAGGGGAAGAGGCGCTCGCGGACTCGCTTGGCAGCCGGTCTGAAGTCTGGCCGCGACAGGGGAGGGCGGCGGATTGGATGCCAGCGGCGTCGGAGCCGGCGGCGGGTTCGGTGAGACAGAAGGCGCCGAGGATTTCGCCGGAGGCGAGGCGGCGTAGGTATTTGGTTTTTTGGGCTTCGGTGCCATGGGCGAGAAGCGGGAGTTGGACCGCGGAGTTAGTAACGGCGATGGCGGTGGACATGGCGGCGTGGACTTTGGCGACTTCTTCGAGCATGAGGACGTAGGAGATGGTGTCCAGGCCGGGGCCGCCCCATTCCTCGGGCATGAGCATGCCGCAACAACCGAGAGCGCCGAGTTTTTTGATGGCGTCGAGTGGGAAATGGTCGGCGCGTTCCCAGTCTTTGACGTGCGGGCGGACTTCGGTGCGCATGAATTCGCGGATGGTGTCAGAGATGAGGAGTTGGTCGTCGGAGAGCGAGAAGTCCATTTTTGTGATGGTAGCACGGGTGGAAGAGGAGGACGTGGAGCGTGCGGAAAGTGGAAAACAGAAAGTGGAAAGTCAGATGCCGGTCGAAATCGAAGAGGGATTCCTTACTGCGTCGACTCCGTTCGGAATGACGGATTGATTGCTGAGGTGCATCTGAGCTATCAGAGGTTGAAGAGTTCGCGGAGGCGTTTGGTTTGTTGGCGGGAGACGGGGATTTCGGATTGTTTTTTGTCGTTCATTTTTAGCATGAAGGAGGATTTGAACCACGGGACGACTTCTTTGATGTGATGGATGTTGACGAGATAGGAGCGGTGGGGACGCCAGAAGGATTCGGAGTCGAGGGCGGCGAGGAGTTCGTCGAGGGTGCGGTAGTTGGAGGAGCCTTCGGCGTCTTTGGCGGTGATGGAGATGAGGCCGCCTTCGATGGATGCGAAAATCAGATCGCGGGAATCGACGAGGAGCATGCGTTGTTGGGAGCGGATGAGGACTTTGGCGGGTTGAGAAGAGGTGGGCTTGGGAGCGGCGAGCTGGTTGACGAGCTGTTCGAGGCGATCGGTAGGGCTGGTTTGGGATTCGATTTCGCGTTTTACTTTTTGAATGGCTTTGGAGAGTCGAGCTTTATCGAAGGGCTTGAGGACGTAGTCGACGGCGTTAACGTCGAAGGCCTGGACGGCATAGTGGTCGAAGGCGGTGGCAAAGACGACGTGAGGGACTTTGAGTTTCCGTTCGACGAGTTTTTGTAGGACCCCGAAACCGTCGAGGCCGGGCATCTGGACGTCGAGGAAAACGAGGTCGGGGGAGTGTTCCTTGATGAGGTTGACGGCGTCGAGGCCGTTTTTGCCTTGGGCCAAGAGGTTGATTTCGGGGAAGGCTTTGAGGAGAAACGCGAGTTCCTCACGCGCGGGTTTTTCGTCGTCGACGATAATGGCGCTGATGGGCATGTGGGAGGACAGGTTCAGTATAGCGCGGGAAGTTTGGAAGTAGCGACTGCTGAGTGGCGACCGGGAAGTATAGGACGGCGAATGATTGTGCGATATAACAGGGAGCAGACGGGGATTTTTGACACCGCGGGCACAAAGAGCCCGAAGGTCGGAGCGAGAAACAGAAACCCAAAGACCCACCCTCAAAAAACGAGGGTGGGGCACCCGCCTTAAATTGTTGATTTCGCGCCAAGACGCATGGGAAAAGCACGGGTCTCAAGACCCGCCACTACACATCTCGGACAGAAAGGTTTTGATGTTAGCTTGGGTCGAGGAAGAACCGGTCTAAAGACCGGCCACTACAAGGGCGAAGAGGAGAGCGATGGCCGAGAGAAAAGAGAAGATGGTGAAGAGTGAGGTGTTGTGGCAGGGGAAGGTGTTTGCGGTGAGGCGAGACGAGATTGTGGAGCCGGATGGGTTGCGGGCGACGAGGGAGTTGATTTCGCATCCGGGGTCGGTGGTGGTGCTGCCGGTGTTGGACGACGGGAAAATCGTGATGGTGCGTCAGTACCGGCATGCGGCGCGGCAGTATCTGTGGGAGTTGGTAGCGGGAAGGATGGATGGGGGAGAGACCGTGAAGGAAGGAGCGGCTCGGGAGCTGCGGGAAGAGACTGGGTATCGAGCAAAACGCTTGACTGAATTCCTGGATGTGTTTCCTACGCCAGGATTCCTTGAGGAAAGAATGCACATTTTACTTGCGGAGGGACTGACGGCGGGAAAAGCGGAGCCGGAAGCGGATGAGAAATTAATTTCCCATGCCCATAAGCCAGAAGAACTAAAGAAGATGATGAAAAATGGAGCCCTGCGGGATGCGAAGTCGATCGCGGGAATTTTGTACTACCTTACTTTTCTGAGGTAGGGTTTGGGTCGGTGTACAAAAATGAGACGATTTTTTGTATAAAAATGCACAGGGGAGAGTATTTTTTGGCTCGGAAATATTGACTGGAAAAACCATTTTGATACACTCCACGCAATTCGTGCTCATGGCGGCGATTCGTTTCTGATCCGCCCCAAGAGTAGAAACAGTTGGTCACCTGCCAAAGGAGACACGAAGTGCAAGGAACAGTAAAATGGTTTAATAATTCGAAAGGATACGGATTCATAGGGAGGAACGACGGGCCCGATGTGTTCGTACATTATTCAGCGATCGTCGGCGAAGGATACCGGACATTGCAGGAAGGAGATCCGGTAGAGTTCGAAATAGTGCAAGGCCCGAAGGGGCCCCAAGCGGCGAACGTGTCCAAACCGACCTCGTAGCGAGTTTGGAATTTGACCGGCGGAGGCGCGAGCTTCCGCCGGTTTTTTGTTTTTGGGCGGACTGGTAACACAGAGTTCACAGAGGTCCGAACACAGAGGGCCCAGAGGAAGGCGTAGTTGCCTGCGCGAGGGATGCAGTTTTGCACCACTACGAAGAAGGAGCGGTTGCGGGGGATATAATCGCGAGCATGGACAACAGACAGATCGCGCGGATCCTGCGGGAGACCGCACAGTTGTTGGAAATTGATGGGGCAATTATCGGGCGCTACCGGAGTTATGAGAAGGCGGCGGAGTTGATTGAGGGATTGCCGCAGCCGGTGGAGCAGTTGGTGACGGCGCCGGAGAAACTTTTGGAATTGCCTGGGATTGGTCAGGGGATGGTCGAGCACCTGACGGAGATCGTGAACACGGGTGATTATTCTTTGCGCCAGAAGATGTTGAAGAAGTTTCCCCCGACCTTGTTGGAGGTGCTGACGCTGCAGTCGCTGGGGCCAAAGAAGGTGTTGTTTTTGTGGAAGCAGTTCAAGTGCGCGACGGTGGCGGATGTGGAGAAGTTGGCGCGTGAGGGGAAGCTGCGGGACCTGGCAGGATTCGGGGAAAAGAGCGAACAGAACATTCTGAGGGCGGTCGAGACGTTCAAGAAGGGGTCGGGACGATTTTTGATCAGTACGGTGGAGGACGCGGCGGCGGAGATTGCGGAACATATCAAGAAGGTCGGGAAGACGGTGGAGAGTGTGACGCCGGCGGGATCGTTAAGACGGGGGAGAGAGACGGTGGGGGATTTGGATTTGTTGGTGACAATGGCGGAGGAAATGGCGGGAGGTGGGAAAAAAGCACGCCCGAAAACGGGCGAACCGCCCGCTTCAGAAAGCGGCCCCTACAAAGCCCAGGCCCGCCAGGAAGTGATTGATGAAGTGGCGAAGCATATTTTGACGTATTCGAGGATCGATCAGGTACTGGCGCACGGGGGAAATAAGGTGAGTTTTACGTTGTCGAACGGGTTGCAGGTGGATGTGCGGTTGTTGGAGAAGGAGAATTTTGGGGCGGCGCTTTTGTATTTTACCGGATCGAAAGAGCACAACGTGCGGTTGCGTGCGCGCGCGAATGATATGGGATGGACGTTGAATGAGTATGAGTTGGCGGAGTTGGAGAAGGAGAAGAAGGACGGTAACACGGAGCATATGGAGGCCGGAGCACAGAGGACACGGAGTTCTGAAAAGAGTGGCGAGAAGAAGGATATCGGTGTGAAGAGAAATGCGGAGGTGAGGCAGACGGCGAGCGCTGGGTTGAAAGCCGGCGCTGCGAGGAGCGCTGGCACAAAAGCCAGCGCGACAACTACAGAGGAAGGCGTTGCGAAGAAGCCGGGACAAGGTGGGGCACGGGTGGCGGGGAGGACGGAGGAGGAGATTTACGCGAAGTTGAAGCTGGAGTTTGTGCCGCCGGAGTTGCGGGAGAACGCGGGGGAGATTGAGGCGGCAGAGAAGTTCGCACTGCCGAAGCTGGTGGAGCTGCGGGACATTAAGGGCGATTTGCAGATGCACTCGACGGCGAGCGACGGCAAGAACACGGTGGAGGAGATGGCGGAGGCGGCGAAGAAGCTGGGGCACGAGTACATCGCGATTACGGATCATTCGAAGGCGGTGACGGTGGCGAATGGTCTGGATGAGAAGAGGATGGCGGCGCACATCAAGAGTTTGCGGGCGGTGGACAAAAAGGGGCTAGGGATTCGGGTCTTGGTAGGCTCGGAAGTGGACATTTTGAAAGATGGGAAGCTGGATTATTCGGAGGAGATCCTGGCGCAGCTGGACGTGGTGGTGTGCTCGATCCATTCTTATTTCAATCTGGAGCGAGCGGAGATGACGGAACGGATGCTGGCGGCGATCGAGAATCCGTATGCGCAGATTATCGGGCATCCGACCGGGAGATTGTTGCTGCGGCGGGATCCGCTCGATTACGACGTGGAAAAGATTCTGGATGCGTGCGCGAAACATGGCGTGGCGATGGAGTGCAATTCGTATCCGGACCGGTTGGATTTGAAGGATGTGTATTTGCGGATGTGTAAGGAGAAGGGCGTCAAAGTGGTGATTTCGACGGATTCGCACAGCACGGGAAATTTGAGCTTTATCCGGCATGGAGTGACGATGGCGCGGAGAGGGTGGCTGGAGAACAAGGATGTGATCAATACGCGGCCGGTAGGGGAGTTTTTGAAGCAGTTGCGGGGAAAGAAGGAGAAGAGTAAAGACGCCAGGCGGTAAAGGAGAGCAGGAAGTGAAGGAGGCAGAGACGGTAGAGGAGAAGAGGGATCTAATGACGGCCTGTGTTCAGGAAGTGAAAGGCAAGAACGAACGAAGGCCTGAGCTACAGGGAACATTTTCGGGATGGGATACGTTACTGGTAATAGGACGATAACGGACGGAGCTGTAGGAGAATGAAAATGCAGACACTTATGAGTGGACACAGTTCCCTGCCCCAGCTCGGATGGCGCAGTGGGTTGATGGCGGCGGGATTGCTGGCGGGGGTTGTTGCGCTTGGGGCGTCGGCAACGCGCGCAGAGGAGGTGACGAAGACGTTCACGGTGACCGGACATGCGCGGTTGAGAGTCGAGACAGATGATGGGGCGGTGAGGGTTTCGACGGGAGACATCAAGCAGGTGGAGATTCGGGTGGTGTACACCGGGTACAAGTTGGACAAGGATTTGCGCGTGAGCTCGGAGCAGAATGGGGATTCGGTGGACGTCGTGGCGAAAACTTCGGGAGGCGGACTCTGGAACTGGGGCGTGCGGCACAGCAGTTTGCGGGTGGAAGTGCACATGCCGAAGGACGCGGATTTGAGCGTGAGATCGGGCGATGGATCGGTCGAGGCGGATTCGATTAATGGCAACGTGGACGTGACGGCGGGAGATGGAAGCATCACGGTGCAGGGTTTGCGTGGCAACATGCGCTTCCATACGGGCGACGGGCATATTGAGGCGCGCGGTTTGGATGGGACTGTGGATGCGTCGAGTGGCGACGGGCATATTAGTTTGGAAGGCCGATTTGACGGTTTGACAATTCGGACCGGGGACGGAAGCGTGAATGCTCGCGCTTCGGCCGGGTCGAAGGTGTCGTCGGCGTGGTCGATCCACACAGGCGACGGTAGCGTGGATTTGGAAGTGCCCGGGGATTTGGCGGCGAACCTGGACGCGAGTACGCATGATGGGCATATCAGTTTGGGATTGCAGGTAACGGTGGAGGGGACGTTCAGTTCGTCGAGCATCCATGGGAAGTTGAATGGTGGCGGACAGGCGTTGACGATACATACAGGCGACGGGTCAATTCACCTCAGTAAGACGTAAGTGACGCTGTTCCACTCAAACAGAGAGCGCACAAAGAAAAAGCGAGAGAGTGGATGAGTTTCACAGTGCAACCGTGAAAATGAACGACTCGGTCCAAAGAAGGCATGGAAGGAAAGTGGAGGAAATGGGCGACAGGATGATGCCTGGTTGATACCGTAAAACGTAGGTCGAGAAGGCGTAAGTAATTGAAAAGACGGAAGTGGAGAGTGGACCTCCTTTTGCATCGTAGGGGAATGTAGGAGGCTCTCAAAATGATCGTCGTGATTTTGTGTATAGCCGTACTGGGACTTTTTGTTATTACGCTGACGAGTTCATTTTTTGGGAGCCGCAAGCAGCGGTCGTGAGCGGGCCGTCGTCCTGCCGGTAAATCCTCAGACCAGTCGAATTGTTGTTGTGCGCGATCCGGGCACGGGGCGTTCGTGTCCCAGTCCTTGACTACTCCGCGTTGCGGAAAAACCGAAGACCCACGCAGGCAACAACGGCCGTTGAACCCAACCCAAGAGCACAGGCTGAAGTCTATGCTACGGAACAGGTACGCCGGCTATAAGCGTGCCTGCGGCAGGCAGATCCTCGCTACAGGTTACGGAGATTGGCGTGCCCGGCAAAGCTGGACGCTGGCATGAAAGCCAGCGCTTCAATGATCGGGCCGCTACGAGCAGGGCGTTGGTCGTTAGGGTTTGTGGGAGTGGGCCTCGCGACGGAGTCGAGGGCGCGGAGAGCGTAGATGAGGGCGGCACCGGCGTTCATGGCCATGGCGACGCCGAGGGCTTCGGCGATTTCCTGTTTTGTAGCGCCGGCTTTGAGGGCGCTGTCGGTATGGAAGGTGATACAGCCGTCGCAACGCGTGGTGACGGCTACCACAATGGAGATGAGCTGACGGGTTTTTTTCGCCGAGAAGGGAGTTTTTGGAGTTGGCGGCGGACAGAGTTTGGCGAAATCCGGAATGGATTTGGCGAGTTCGGCCTGATAAGCGTTCCAATCGAAGAGCATGCGTGATTCTCCGTGAGTGAGATTTGGACGACGAGTGTAGCAAGGAATCGTTTGGATGATTGCCAGCGAGCGGAAGCCGGTTGTTCGCATTGCGTGGCTGCAGCAGGCAGGGTCTGAACGATCGCGTTCGCGTTTGATGGCAAGACGCACAGAACGAAGAGAGATTCCTCGGCTTCGAAGACTCCGCCCGGAATGACGGGTCTATGATGGTTCGCGAATTGCTTGAGCGAAGTTGTCAGAAACCACTCTCAAGACGCCGGGATGGTGCGGAGATGGGCCACAGCGCTTCGCGGCTCAGCGTAAACACTGCTGCGCTCCTACGAGGAAAGTTGCCCGCGGTGCAATTTCGAGTGAAGCTTCTGATGTGGTAGAGTTTTTGGTTCGATGGAGGCCGGCGAACTGAGGTGAGAGGCGGAAAGCCGCAGGCCCGCGGACTTGCGCTGCCCGCTTAGGGCATGGTCAGGGTAATTTGAAAACGGGCCGCCTCAGAAGGCGGCCCCTACATGAGGAAGTGACATCAGGGGGCGGGGCAGATGAAGACCACGTACAACGGGGTGGCGGTGCCGGAGGAGGGGAGGGCGATCGGGTACGCGAATGGCGCACTGCAGGTACCGGAGAATCCGATTATTCCGTTTATTGAGGGAGACGGGACGGGGCGAGACATTTGGAAGGCTTCGCGGCGGGTGTTTGACGCGGCGGTGGAGAAGGCGTACGGCGGGAAAAGGCGCGTGGCTTGGTTTGAAGTGTTCGCCGGGGAGAAAGCCTTCAACGCGTTCAAGCAGTGGTTGCCGGATGATACGGTCGAAGCGGCGCGGGATTTTCGCGTATCGATCAAAGGACCACTGACGACGCCGGTAGGCGGAGGGATTCGTTCGCTGAATGTGGCGTTGCGGCAGATTCTGGATTTGTATGCGTGCGTGCGACCGGTGCGGTATTTCACGGGAGTTCCCTCTCCTGTTCGCGAACCGGAAAAAATGGATGTAGTGATTTTCCGGGAGAACACCGAAGACGTGTACATCGGGATTGAATGGAAGAGCGGTACGCCGGAAGTGAAGAAGCTGCTGGATTTTTTGAATAAAGAGATGTTGAAGGATGGGAAGAAACAGATCCGGTGGGATTCGGGCGTGGGCATCAAACCAATTTCGCCGACGGGGACGAAGCGACTGATGCGACGAGCGGTGCAGTACGCTCTGGAACATGGAAGGCCGAGCGTGACGCTGGTACATAAGGGAAACATTCAGAAGTTTACGGAAGGGGCATTTCGCGATTGGGGTTACGAGCTGGCGCGGGAAGAATTTCGAGCGCAGACCGTGACGGAGCGGGAGAGTTGGATCCTGGATAACGTGGATAAAAATGCCGGACTGACCGTCGAGCAGAATGCGGCGATGATCGAGCCGGGGTTGGAGTCCGCGACCGAAGAGTTTAAGCAGACGGTATATGCGGAAGTGAAGGGCGTGCTGGACGCGATTGGCGGTTCCCATGGGAAGGGGCAATGGAAGAAGAAGCTGATGATCAATGACCGGATCGCGGATTCGGTGTTTCAGCAGATGCTGCTGCGGCCGGATGAGTACAGCGTGCTGGCTACGCCGAATTTGAACGGAGATTATTTGAGCGATGCCTGCGCGGCGCAGGTAGGAGGGTTGGGAATTGCGCCGGGATCGAATGTTGGCGATGGGTATGGGGTGTTTGAGGCCACGCATGGGACGGCGCCGAAGTATGCGGACAAGGATGTGATTAATCCGAGCTCGGTGATGCTAAGCGGGGCAATGATGTTTGAGTTTATGGGCTGGACAGAAGCGGCGAAATTGATTGAAGACGGGATTGCGAAGACGATTCAGCAGAAAAAGGTGACGTACGATTTGGAGAGGTTGATGAGCGGGGCGACAAAGGTGGGGACGAGCGCGTTCGCGACAGAGATTATTGGGAATATGTGAGGCGCGTGGCGAGTGGTGGCAGAAGAAAAGAACTGTAAGCATGAAACAGTTTAAGAGGGAAAGAGTCAAACAGCAATCGGGAGATTGGCGTTCGCGGAGGGCTCGGCACTGCACGGCAAAGAAAAAAATAACGCCGAGACGTGGAGAACGCTGAGGGAACGCAGAGAAAAGAGACCCGAGTTTTTGATAATCGAGCAATAGGAGAGACATGATGCGGAAGAAGGTGACGGTGGTGGGTGGCGGATTTGTAGGGTCGACGACGGCGCAAAGGATTGTGGACCTGGAGCTGGCGGATGTGGTGTTGACAGATATTCTGGATGGGCCACCGGCGGGGAAGGCTCTGGATATGGTGGAAAGCGGGCCGATCACGAGGACGGATTCGTTTGCAGCGGGAATTTCGACGGCGAATGGGGATTACAGCGCTACGGCGGGAAGCGATGTGGTGGTGATCACGGCGGGATTTCCGCGGAAGCCGGGGATGAGCCGCGACGATTTGCTGAAGGCGAATTACGACGTGGTGAAGGGGGTAGTCGAGCAGGTTGTGAAACAATCGCCGAAGGCGATTCTGGTGATTGTCACGAATCCGCTCGATGCGATGGCGCAGGCGGCATTGAAGGTGAGCAAGTTCCCGAAGAACCGTGTGCTGGGGATGGCGGGCGTTTTGGATTCGGCGCGGATGAGCGCGTTTGTGGCCATGGAGTGCAAGGTGAGCGTAGAGAATGTGCACTCGTTTGTGCTGGGCGGGCATGGGGATGATATGGTGCCGCTGCCGCGGTATTCGACGGTGGCGGGGATTCCGTTGCCGGATTTATTGCCGGCGGCGAAGATTGAAGAGATTGTGACGCGGACGCGGAAGGGCGGGGCGGAGATTGTGAATTTGCTGAAGACGGGGTCGGCGTACTATGCGCCGTCGGCGGCGGCGGTGGAAATGGTGGAGGCGATTCTGAAGGACAAGAAAAAGATTTTGCCGTGCGCGGTGTATTTGGACGGCGAGTATGGGATCAAGGGATTGTTTGTGGGCGTACCGGTGAAGTTGGGGGCCGGTGGGGCGGAAGAGATTATTCAGATCAAGTTGACGCCAGAGGAGAACGCGGCGTTGCAGAAGAGCGCGGGGAGTGTGAGGGAGTTGGTATCGGTTCTGGGAATTTAGGAACAAGAAGAAACCGAACTGGGACGGACCACGAAGAGATGGCTCGTTCTTTTGGGCGTAATTCTGTTCGGTTTGGGGATTTGCGCTAGGTATGCAAAGGCGAATTGTCACTCAGCAACCTACAAACATGCAGCAACGCGTTTGTGACGACGAAGCCGAGGCCGAAGGAAAAGGCAAAACCATCGCAAGGTCGCTCCGGTCGGAATGACGGAATAAGAAGAAGAGAAACCCAAGAAAAAGCAAACCCAAGAAAAAGAAAATTTAAGGAAAGGCCGCACCGCTGAAGGGTGAGCTCCAGGGCCCATTTCAGAAACGCGGGGAGAGGATTTCGCGATTCCGGCGATGGAGCGGTTCGGATTTGGGGAAAACGGCTAGTTGGGGTGGGCCGGGGCGTCCTGAAGTAAATAGAGAAAATGCGATGGAGGGTGTAGGGCCGTCGGGAGAGGCGGTGATGCGCTTTTCGCTGGAGAGGGAGCCGTTGCGATCGAAGTGCCAGGTGCTGGTGAAGGGGGACATGGGCTTGTGCTGCATCGCAAGCGAAAGCACGGGTCTAAAGACCGCGACTACTAAGCGTCAGAAGCCGAGGAAGCGGCCGGCGGCGATGACGAGGACTAGGGTGAACAGGGCAATGGCGACTTCACCGATTAGGCCTACGGCGAAGGGGCGAAGGCCTTGTTGGCGCATTTGTTTGAAGTTAGTGCGGAGGCCTACGCCGGCGAAGGTCAGGAGGAAGGCCCAGCGGGAGAGATTGGCGAGGGCGGTGTTTTGGTCTTTAGTGAAAAAGCCGACGGTGGCTAGCAACGAGATCAGAAGGAAGCCGAGGACGAACTTGGGAAATTTTTGCCAGAGGAAGGCGGCTTTGTTGGTGACGTTGTGGGCTTGGCCTTTGCTGGCCCAGTAGATGGCGTAGGCAAGAACGACGAATCCGATGAGGGCGTTGCGGCAGGTTTTGGTGAGGACGGCGAGTTTGGCGGCGGCGTCGGAGTAGAGCGCGCCAGCAGCGGTGGCTTCGGCGGTGTTGTCGACGGCGAGGCCGGCCCAGATGCCGTAGGCGCGATCGGAGAGATGCAGGGCGTGGCCGATGAGCGGGAAGGTGAAGAGCGCGATGGCGCCGAGCGCGAGGATGGCGGCGATTGCGAAGGAGGAGTCTTCTTCGTCGGCGTCGATGGCGCCTTGCGTGGCGATGATGGCGCTGACCCCGCAGACGGCGGAGCCGACTGCGAGAAGCGTGGTGAGTTTGGGTTTGAGGCCGAAGAGGCGGCCGAGCCAGGTCATGAAGACGAGCGAGCCGGCGATTTCGATGGCGACGAGGAGAAGGCTGACGCCGCCGAGTTTGGCGACGTCACCAAGAAGGAAGCGCGAGCCGAGGAGGACGATGCCCGCTTTGAGCCAGAATTCGTAGGTGGCGACGCCGGGTCTGAAGATTTCTGCGAGGCCGAAGACGTTGGAGATAACGAGGCCGAGGAGGATCGCCCAGAGGACGTATTCGATGTTGGGGAACGCGAAGTGGTGAGCTTTAGCGTAAGCGTTGATGTTTTTTTCAAGGAGTTTGCCGGCGAAGCCGATGGCGGCGAGGAGGGCGACGCCGGGGAGCAGGCGCAGGAATTTGGACGAAAGCGAGAGGGGAGGATTTTGAGGAAGTGCAATTACGTCGGCCATCGGTTAGTCCTTGGTTTTTGGTTTCCGGCTTCCAGTTTGGTTCGTCAGAACGGCGGCCCGCTTCAGAAAGCGGGCCCTGCAGGAAAAGAGAAACCCAAGAGCACAGGCTGAAGAGCCTATGCTACGGAGCGCTCGTGGGCTACCAAGGGACATGGGGGATGACTCCGAGGCGGATGAGGGCGGCGGCGAAAAGCGCGAGGAGGACCGCCCAGGTATCGAGGGAGACTTTGCGTTTGGGGATGGATTGTTCGTTGGGCATGGGTTGTGCTTTCTTGTTTCCGACTTACAAGATGGAAATCTTTTCGAGCGAGCCGGCGGACTGGTTGTCGAACCACGATACGGCTGTGTCGGCGACAGAAGAGTGTGAAGCGACACGGCCGACGATGAGGATAGCCGGCGCAGGAAGAGGTTTTTGCGCGGGGAGAGTAGCGATGGTCGCGGCTTGCGTCGATTGGTCGGCGTGCGTGGCTTTGGAGACTACCAACACTGGAGTTTCCGGTGCAAGACCGGCGTCGGCGAGCCAGCGGGAAACTTCGGAGTAATCGGGGCCGGGCATATAGACGACAACTGTTGTGTCCGGAGCGACGGGAACACCGTTGAAGCCGCGAGCGTCTACGGAGCGAGAGTAGGTGGTGAAGAGGACGCGGGAAGCCAGGCGGCGGTCGGTAAGAGAGACTTGCGCGGTAGCCGCGGCAGCGAAGGCCGCGGAGATGCCGGGAACGATTTCGAAATCAATGTTGGCGGCGCGCACGGCGTCGATTTCTTCGGCGGCGCGGCCGAACAGGAGCGGGTCGCCGCCTTTGAGGCGAACGACGATTTGGTGTTTGCGCGCGGCGTCGACGAGGAGAGAGTTGATTTCAGATTGTGTGAGGAGGCGGAGGCCGGCGCGTTTGCCGACGTCGACGCGCTGGGCGGTGGCGGGGATGAGTGCGAGAATTTCCGCGGAGACAAGAGAATCGTGGAGGACGATGCTAGCGGATTGGAGGAGGCGCGCAGCCTTTTGCGTGAGGAGATCGGGATCGCCGGGGCCGGCGCCGATGAAGAAGACTTTGCCAGCTAGATTATTTGTGTCGACGGCCCCCTCCACGCGAAAACGGCGTGAGGGGCACCCGAACTGATGGGTCTAAAGACCCGCCACTGCCTTTGCTCAGGAAGCGGTCGAACATTTCGCGGGAGGCGAGGTGGCGAAGCTTCTTTTTTGTGGATTCGGGATCGGAGGATTGGGCGCGAAGTTGTTCGCGGGTAGCGCCGAGGTGGTCGAGCCAGGCGGCGTACTCGGGACCGAATTGTTGCTCGAGTTCCTTGCGGAGGCGCTGGGCGAGCGCAGGGCTTTTGCCGTTGGTGGAGATGGCGATTTGGAGATCGCCGCGTTGCACGATAGCGCCATAGTAAAAGTGGCAGTGGTCGATGTCGTCGACGGCGTTGCAGAGGATTTGGCGGCGTTCGGCTTCTTCGAAGACTGCGGCATTGACCTCGCGGAGTGAGGTGGCGGCGATGACGAGGAATTTGTTGTCGAGGTCGTCGAGGGAGAAAGTTTTTGCGAGCCAGGTGAATTCGTTTTGGCGGGCCTGTTGCAGGAGTTGGTCGTCGAGTTCGGGAGCAACGACGGTGACGTTTGCGCCGGCTTCGAGGAGCGAGGGAATTTTGGAAGCGGCGATGGAACCGCCGCCAACCACGAGCACGGGACGGTTTTGGAGTTTGAGAAAGGCGGGGAAAAGTTTCATCGGTCCTCCACGGAGTGGGGAGTGGTGGCGGTGGCGAGGTCGCGTTCGGCGAGTTCCGTGGGGCCACCGGCGAGAATGGAACGGAGAGCTTCGGTGGATTGGCGAGCGAGGAATTTTTGTAGAGGCTCGTTCAGTTCACGCTCCAAGTGGAAGAAGTCCAGGAGGCGCGTGATGGCGTTGGGCACTTCGGTGGCTGGGCAGCGGTAGCCGACGGGACGAGCGATGGAAGCGAATTGGCCTACGCTGCCGCCGACGCAAAAATAGTAAGCATCGATCATTTTGCCGTTGGATTTAATTTTTTTGCCCTCGATGCCGATGTCGGCGATCCAGTGCTGGCCGCAGGAATTGGGGCAGCCGGTGATGTGCAGGCGGAGCTGTTGTTGGTAGTTGGGGAAGCGCTCTTCGAGCTGTTCCGTGAGCCAGCGCGCGAAGGATTTGGTTTCGGTGAGCGCCAGCTTGCAGAACTCGGAGCCGGTGCAGGCTACTGTGCCGCGGAGAAACGCGGAAGATTCGATCGGAAGGCCGGCGGCGTTCAGCTCGTTGACGACCGTCGCGACGTGGGCTTCGGGGATGTTGACGAGGAGGAGATTTTGCATTGGCGTGTTGCGAACGTGACCATCGCCGTAGCGTTCAGCGAGGTCGGCAGCGAGCGCGAGTTGCGCGGGAGTGATACGGCCACGGGTTACGGTGGCGCCGATGGAGAAAAGGCCCGGTTGTTTTTGCGGGATGACGCCGAGATGGTCGCGGTGGACTTGGGCGGGTGGTTCGACAGGTTCAGCGGGACCGAGCTTGTAACCGAGTTTTGCTTCGATGGCGGCGAGGAAAGAGGCGGCGGTCCAGCCATGTTCGAGGAAAAGATACTTCATACGGGCTTTGTCGCGAGAGTGGCGAAGGACCTCGGATTCGCGAAAGACTCCGGTGATGGCGCGGACAACGGGGATGACCTGGTGCCACTCGATGAAGGCGTTGAGAGGGACGGCAAGATGGGGTTGGGTCGAGAGGCCACCGGCGACGCGGAGGGAGAATCCGATTTCGGAGGAAGTGCTGGGTGGCGAGTGGCGAGTGGCAAGTGAATCGGGGCTTGAGGATTCGCCCTGGGCTATGGGCGTGAAGCCTGGTTCAGGTGGCGGCCCGCCTTGGAAGGCGACCTCTACAAAATCAAGAGGCGGAACCCTGCGAGGACGCCGCGTGGCGATAAGAGAGATGTCGTTGATTTCGGGGTAGGAGCACCAGTCCGGGCAGGCGGTGATGGAGACTTTGAATTTTCGGGGAAGATTGTAGAACTCCGGATTGCCGCCGAGTTCGTGTTCGAGCGCCTGGATGAGGGGGCGGATATCGGCGAGTTCGTGGGCGTGAACGCCGACGAGTGGGCAGCCAGTGATGTTGCGGGGAACATCGCCGCAAGCTCCGGTGGTGGAAAGGCCTACGGACTGAAGGCGGTCGATCAGTTCCGGGATCCCTTCGATGCGGACCCAGTGGAGTTGGACGTTTTGGCGGACGGTGATGTCCGCGACTCCGTTGCCGAGTTCGGAGGAAAGATTGGCGATGGTGCGGACCTGGTGGCTGGTAAGGAGGCCGTTGGGGATGCGAATGCGCACCATGAAAAAAGGAGTGGACTTCCCTTCTCCACCGGAGCCGCCGATGACGCCGAGTCCGTCGCCTTGGGTGTAAATGCCCCACGCGCGGAAATAGGTGTTGAGCCAGTCGGGAGGAATAGAAGAGTGGCCTTCGCGGGCAAACTGGCGAATTTCGTCGAGGCGGTCCCAGGCGTTCTTTTCGCGCTTGAGGCGCTCGAGTCGCTGGGATTTGGTTTCCTTGGTGGCGGACATTTGGCGCAATTCCCTTTTGTTGGGTCTCAGGAGTTTTGGCCTGGGACCTTGGCCCGAAAAGCCTCAGGCCTGAAGGCCTGAACTACAGAAACCCATGAGCGTCGGCCTGAAAGCCAGCGCTACATTCGAGAGCGGCCCGCCTCCCTTCGTGCCTCAGGGCCATCGGTAAGCAGGCCCTACAAACCCAAGAGCCGTTTGAAGACCGGCAACTACGAAAGCTGCCGTAAAAACAAAAAACCCACGCTGCCGGATATCTGGCACGTGGGCTTCGAAAATCGTCGAGTACAGCTAGTTACATATGGAAGCACCGTTTGCCAGAGTGGGCAGGCCGACAACAGCCGCAGCAACACATGGTCTGCGCCGAAGAACTGGTCTGGCAAAGGTGAGACATATGCACCATTAAGGTTACGTAAAGGTCGGGCTGAGCGTCAACCAGTACGTGCCTTCAAAAATTGGATGATTCGTATCGGTAGATTGGATACATGGGTTGGGGAGAAACTGAGAGGGCGGCCGTAAAGCCTCCCCAGCACCGGGAATTTGAGGGCCTTCGACTTCGAAGAGATTCGCAACCCCAGAATCCTACATGCTGAAGCCGATGCTACACGCGCGTGGAGCGGTTACTGAGGTTTGGGTTTGGAGGTAGCGGCGGGCTTGGTGGGAGCGGCGGCGCCCACGATGGTAGCGGAGGTGATGGTGTCGAGTTTGGGGAATTTGGAGGCGATGTATTGGTCGCCTCCTTTTTCCATGTTGGCCTGCTCGCCAGCCTGGGCCGGGTCGGGATATTGGTCGTAGAACATTTCGACCGCGTTCATGCCTTTGTCGTCGACGGCGGCAAACGGTGCGAAGCCCATGGAATCGAGGTGCGCGTTGTCTTTGAGATTGATAAAGACTTCGGTGGTGCGGGAATCGGGCATGGCAGTTTTCGCGAAAGTCAGCGTGCCGCGAAGATTTTTCTGCATGACGGGATCATCCTTGATGGTGGCTTTGGCCCAGGCGGCGTTGACGGGAGGATGGGCATTGATGCCGAATTGCGCGACGAAGCCCGGAATGACGCGATAGACGCGCGCGCCGTCGTAGTAGTGGTGCTTGACGAGATTGTAGAAACGGTCGGCACCGAGCGGAGCCCAGGCGCGAGTGACGGTGACGGTGAACTCGCCGCGGGTGGTGACGAATTTGACCTGATAGGTGGCAGGCGCGGTTTCTTTGAGAAGAGAAGGACGGAGGAGAGTGCGGTCGTAGGTAGAGGCAGCGGGTTTTGTGGTCTTGGCAGTGGTGGAGGGTTTGGGAGTCGCGGGCGTTTGTCCAAAAGCTGCGACGAAAGCGAAGAGAAGAGCTGACGAACAAACGGCCAGTTTGGTCAGACGCATTGGGGGGACCATCCTCCGAGTTTTGATAAACAGATGCTGAGGCTAGTTTAACGCGGGAGAGGAAGGAATCAATGAGGAAGGAGGCGAGTGGCGGAGAAGAAGTAAAACAGTGACAAAGTGCGACAGTGGAAGTCCGGCAGAGAGACTAGAAATTAGAAGATAGAAAATGGAAGAGATGGTTGGTGGACCGCCGTTCGAGGGAAACCGAACAGCAGCGGTTGAAGCCTATGGTGCGAAGAGTTGGTTTAGTGGGAGTTGAGGTCGCGGGAGACTTTTTGGACTGCGGACAGGACACGGAGAGTGTTCTCTCCGAGAATTTTGCGAATGTCGGATTCCGAGTAACCTTTCTTCAGCAGGGCGTCGGTGATTTCGGGCAGGTGCGTGACGTCTTCCATGCCGAGGGGCATGACGGCGCCGTCGAAGTCGGAGCCTAGGCCAACGTGATCGACGCCGCCGACCTTTACGGCGTGGTCGATGTGGTCGACGATTAGCGTCCAGTCGACCTTGGGAAGTTTTCCTGCCTTCATCATGTCGCGGACTACCTGATCACCGGCCACACCGGCGCAGGTTTCGTCGGTGCCACAACGTTTCTTCACTTCGTCGCCGATTTCTTTCTCGACGTCCGGGTGTGCGGCTTCAAAGTCGCGGAATTCCTGGCTGAGGAAGCCGACGTGATAGTTGATTTGCATGACGCCGTCGTGTTTGGCAAGGTCGCGGATCATGTCGTCGGTCATGTTGCGCGCGGCGTTGCAGAGCGCGCGGCAGGAGGAATGCGAGGCGAAGACGGGCGCTTTGGTGGTTTCCAGAACATCGTAGAAGGTTTTGTCGGAGACGTGGGAAATGTCCACGATCATGCCGAGGCGATTCATTTCGCGGACCACTTGTTTGCCGAAATCGGTGAGGCCGTTGTGTTCGGGCTTGGCAGTGGAGGAGTCCGCCCATTCATTGTTTTGCATGTGGGTGAGCGTCATGTAGCGGACACCAAGGGCGGCGAAGGTGCGGAGGACAGCGAGGTCGTTGCCCATCATGTGGCCGCCTTCTACACCCATGAGCGCGGCGATTTTCTTTTGCTTTTTGGCTTCACGAATTTCGTCGGCGGTGGTGGCGAGGATGAGTTCATCGGGATGCTTGCGGACGGTTTCGCGGACGGCGTCGATTTGATCGAGAGCGCGTTTGACGGCCTCGGGGCCGAGGATTTTGCCGTCGATCCAGATCGAAAAAAAGATAGCGGTGAGGCCGCCGTCGCGCATGCGGGGAATGTCGATGTTGCCGTCGGTGTGGGGGACGGCGATGTCGAAGTGAGAATCGAGGAGGCGTTGGGTGGTGTCGTCGTGGGTGTCGATGACGATGGAAGAGAAGTGGAGTTTTTTGGCTTTGTCGGAGATGGATTGCGCGAGGATAGCGGTGATCATGAGAGTTCCTAGAAGAGAGAGAAGCGCGAGAGGGCGGCGGATCATTTTGTTCTCCTGAGAAGAGCGGAAATAGAGTAGCACGGGAGGAAAAGATAACGCAGAGGCGCGGAGGACGCTCGGCCACGCAGAGAACAGGGAGTGGACCCAGAGGGCGGAGGAAAGAGAGGACAAGAGAAGAGGGTTTATGGCGTTGGGGCGTCCAAGCCCACCCTCAGAAAACGGGTGTGGGTCACCCTCAAGTACGTTCGACAAGGAGTGTAACGTTACCAGCTAAAGGATCAGCCGAGGAGCCAGCCTAGGAGGGATTGCTTCCAGGCTTCGCGGTTGACTTCAGCGAGGGATTCGGTGAGAGGGATGTCCTTGGGGCAGGCTTCGACGCAGTTTTGGGAGTTGGCGCATTCCTGGATGCCGCCGGGGCCAAGCAGCGCGTTGATGCGTTCTTTGGCGTGCATGGCGCCGGTTGGATGCATGTTGAAGAGGCGGACCTGCGAGACGATGGCGGCGCCGACAAAGTTGTTGTTGGAATTGACCTGCGGACAGACTTCGAGACAGGAGCCACAGGAGATGCAGCGGGAGAGCGGATAGGCTTTTTCCTGGACTTCGGGGGCCATGCGCGGGCCCTCGCCGAGATTGTAGGTGCCGTCGATAGGAATCCAGGCTTTGACGCGCTTAAGGGAGTCGAACATGAACTGGCGATCGACGGCGAGATCGCGGACGATGGGGAATTTGGTCATGGGCTCGATGCGGATGGGTTGTTCAAGATTGTCGACGAGAGCGGAGCAGGCCATTTGAACTTTGCCGTTGATGACCATGGCGCAGGAGCCGCAGACCTCTTCGAGACAGTTGGAGTCGTAGGTGACGGGAGTGGTTTTTTTGCCTTCGCGGGTGACAGGATTTTCGGCGACGTCGCGAAGGCAGATGATGACGTTCATGGAGGGACGCCAGGGGAGGGAGAATTCCTCCCAGTGGGAGGGTTGCGTGGGGGAGAGTTGCCGTTTAATTTTGAGAACGACGCGTTTGTCGGACATAAGACCTCGTTCAGAGAGACGGATTCCTCCAGGAGTTCAAGCCCCGAGATGTGGCAATCGCGTCGGCACGGCTAAAGCCTGTCCTGAGGAAACTCAGGAGCACCGGTTGAGCCTATGTTACCGACCGTCATTTCGCGGCGTCGTATTTACGGACGCGGGGTGGAATCAGGCTGATGTCCACCGGGTCGTACGTAAGATGAATTTCGCCCGAGCAGCCCTCGCGGCTCGGAGCAAGCCACTTGGCGCGCGTGGTTTTGAGCCAGTTGGCGTCGTCGCGTTCGGGAAAATCGGGTTTGTAGTGTGCGCCGCGGGATTCGTTGCGGGCGAGTGCGCCGAGGGTCATGACCCGCGCGAGGAGTAGCATGTTTTCGAGTTCACGCGCGAAATTCAGTGTTTGGTTGGACCACTTGGTGCGATCGCTGAGATTGATGCGGCGGAAGCGGTCCTGGAGCTCGCGGAGTTTGTTGTGGGCGAATTCGAGATTTTTGTTGATGCGGGTGACCGTGACGTGTTCGGTCATGATGTCGCCCATTTCTTTCCAGATGGTCAGGGGATTTTCGGTGCCGTTGTTTGAGAGAAGAGACTGATTTTTCGATTCCTGACGTTTTTGCTCGGCTTCGAAGACCGAAGCGGAAATGGAATCAGTTCCCTTCTCCAGGTTGCGAGCGTATTTCACGGCGGCGGGACCGGCGATGCCACCACCGAAAATGCAGGAGACGAGCGAGTTGGCGCCGAGGCGGTTGGCGCCGTGGTATTGGTATTCGCATTCGCCCGCGGCGTAGACGCCAGGGACATTGCTGGCCTGATCTTCGTTATTCACCCAAATGCCACCCATGGTGTAGTGCATGCCGGGGAAAACTTTCATGGGCTCTTCGCGCGGGTCGACGCCGCAGAATTTTTCGTAGATCTCGAGGATGCCTTCGAGTTTGCGGTCGAGCGTGGCGCGATCGATGTGAGAGACGTCGAGGAAGACGGCGGCCTGGCCATTGATGCCGAGTTTTTCCCGGTAGACGATGCGATGGATGGCGCGCGTGGCGATGTCTCGCGGGACGAGATTACCGTATTTGGGATACCACTCCTCGAGAAAATAGAAGCGATCGTTTTCCGGGATGGTTTTGGGGTCGCGCGGATCCCCTTGTTTCTTGGGAACCCAAACGCGGCCGCCTTCGCCGCGCGCGGATTCGCTCATGAGGCGAAGCTTGTCCTCACCGGGAATGGAGGTGGGATGAACCTGAATGAATTCGCCGTTGGCGTAGTCGACGCCCTGCTGGAAAAGAGCGGATTGCGCGGAGCCAGTGCAGACGACGGAGTTGGTGGAGCGGCCAAAGATCGCGCCGATGCCGCCGGTACAGAAGATAACGGCGTCGGCGGGAAATGTTTTGACTTCCATGGAGCGAAGATCCATGGCGGCGATGCCGCGGCAGACGCCGGACGGATCGATGACCGCCGAGAGAAAGGTGAAACCTTCGAACTTTTTGACTTTACCCTCGGATTCGTGGCGGCGGACTTGTTCGTCTAGCGCGTATAGGAGTTGCTGGCCGGTGGTGGCGCCGGCGAAGGCAGTGCGGTGATAGAGAGTGCCACCGAAACGGCGATAGTCGAGGAGGCCTTCGGGAGTGCGATTGAAGGTGACACCCATACGGTCGAGCAGATCGATGATGGCGGGAGCTTCTTCGCACATGCGCTTGACGAGAGGCTGATTGGCGAGGAAGTCGCCGCCGTAGATCGTGTCGTCGAAATGCTTCCCGGTCGTGTCGCCTTCGCCTTTTTGGTTTTTCGCGGCGTTGATGCCGCCCTGGGCACAAACGGAGTGCGAGCGTTTTACGGGAACGATGGAGAAGAGTTCGACCGGGACGCCCGATTCGGCGACGCGAATAGTGGCCATGAGTCCGGCCAAGCCACCACCGACGATGATGATCTTCGGGTGTCTCATTTTTGCCAGTAAGAGATGAAAGGATGCCAGTCCATGCGGAAGCTGATGAGAATCAGGACGCCGACCAGGCTAAAGGCTAGCGCGACGGCAACACCGAGTTGTCCCGCGGCGCGTTGCGCGCGAGCCGTGGCGGCGAGTCCCCATTTGCAGAGAAAATTCCAGATGCCGACACCGAGATGGAAAGAGGAGGCGACAACGCCAACGACCATAAAAGCGAGAAACCAGGGATTGGAGAGATCCCGAGAGACGGTTCCGTAGGTGGAACGGCCGTGGGTGAGCCAGCGTTCGGTGTAGAGATGCCAGCCGATGTAGACCAAGGCGATGAGGCCGGTGTAGCGCTGGAGCGTGTACAGCCAATTTTTGACCCAGGGATAGGCGGAGACGTTGGAATCGCCGCGGAGCCAGATGTAGATGCCGTAGAAGCCGTGGTAAAGAATGGGAAGGAATATGAAGGCCCATTCGGCGAGAGGACGGAAAGGAATGGTTTGGAGCTCACGGGAGACGGCGTCGTATTTCTCGGGAGAGACAAGGACGGAGCTGTTCGACCAGAAATGTTCGGCGAGGAAAGCGCCTACGGGAACAATTCCGGATAAAGAATGAAGCTTTCGGAGAAGGTAGCTGGTCGAGTCAGGCTGGGTTGTCGGGGAAGACATGCCTCTAGGCCGCCAAGGTCGAGTGAACGGCGACAAATTCAGTATAGGGAGTTGGTGCAGGGGATGCAAGAGAGTGAGTTCGAAGTTCATAGTTTGAAGTTTTAGGTTAAAGAGATTTTTTCGACATAGCTAAGGAAGTACAGGCTGAAGCCTTTGCTACGCCGTCCGACGGGTCAGGCGTGACGTTGACATGTCAGCAGGAACGGCACAGGCAGGTTGAATAGAGGTTGCGGGGGTGGGAGGAAGAGTTGAAGATGGAAGAGACGCAAACAGCCTGATTGATTGGCGTTGCGCCCGCGAATTTCCTTCACTGCGGGAGCAGAACTGAATCCAGAAATTTATGACGACGAGCTTGCTATCGGAACTCGAGGGACTAGTGATTTCGCTTGAGGGCGACGGCGCAAGAGCCGAAGTTTCGATGCAGCCGATCGCGGACAAGATCGCAAAGGAATTGCGGGTGAAAGAAGACGAGGTCGCCATTCTAGCGCTGTCTAACCGCTGGCGGCATTTGCATTTTTTGTGTCCGGCAGCGCTGAAGAACGTGGGATTTGTTCCATTGACCAGCAATTCGGCGCTGGCGGCGCGAACGGTGAAGGACGTCAAGGCGGAGATCAATAACAATTTTTCCAATGTGCGGCACGCGACGGTGTTTGAGGGAGTGAAGGCGGCAACGACAAGGTGGGAGTCGATTCAGAAAATTATCAGCGCGCCGATTTTGAATGAAGGGAAAGTGGTGGGAGTGATGCAGGTCAGCCGCAAGGGTGAAAATGCGGCGATGGCAGGCCCGGATTTTACCGCGGACGATCTGGGCAAGGTGCTAGCGATCTGCAGGCCGCTGGGCAAGCTGGTCGGTTATCTGGCGGGGGAGCAGCAAGAGCCCGAGGCGTAAACGGGATTCGTCCGGCGTGATTGCGACAAAAAACCCTAGAACACAGACGAGAAGGTCTGAAGTGCGGCGAAAAATAGGAACGCCGCGGCATTGTAGATTGACAGTAAGGGACAAGCTTGTTACTTTTTGAATGGCGCAAAAATTTTTGTGCGAAAGAAATCCACCTGGACGGTGATCCGAAAAAATGGCGTTCGTAGCGAAGAAGATTTTCCTGACAAAAGGCGTGGGGAAACATCGAGAGAGGCTATCGAGCTTCGAATTGGCGCTACGAAACGCAGGAATAGCGGCGTGCAACATCGTGCGGGTGAGTTCGATTTTTCCTCCGAACTGCAAATTGATTTCGCGAAGCGAGGGATTGAAGCTGATCAAGCCTGGGCAGGTGGCGTTCACGGTCATCAGTGAGAATTCCACGAAGGAGCCGCACCGGCTGATCGCGTCTAGCATCGGATTGGCGCTGCCGAGCGAGCGGCCGATGTACGGATATTTGAGCGAGCATCATTCGTTTGGTGAGACGGAAGAAGTGGCAGGCGAGTACGCAGAGGAGCTGGCGGCGGAGATGCTGGCGACGACACTGAACGTGGAGTTCGATCCGGATTTGTCCTGGGACGAGAAGAAAGAGGTTTATCGGATTTCGAACAAGATTGTGCGGACGATGAATGTGACGCAGTCGGCGGTGGGAGACAAACGGGGATTGTGGACTACCGTGCTGACCGCGGCAGTGTTGCATGGAGATGATGATTGAGGGAGTTTAAGTTTTTAGTTCTTCGTTTTACGTTTTCCGTTAGGCGCTTCGTTTGACGAGGCGCCTTTTTTTTAGAGAAGACAGTTCCTCGGGGGGGCTAAAACCCATTGATGGCGTAATGTTCAATCCCGGAGCTGAAGCTCGGACCCCTGGGGGGGTGCAGCAATCCACAAAAGATGTGACGAGAAGAGACTTTGTGGTGTTGGATCGTAAGACCCCAACCTTAGAAGACGAGCGTAGGGTACCCTCAAGTTCATTTTTGCTGTATGGCCTAACACGAATCGAAGCGGGATTCCTCGCTTCGCAGATTCCGCTCGGAGTCACGGGGGTTATTTGGAATCAGGAAGACTGTAGGAGAAATCGTAGGAGTGTTTGCCGTCTTTGATGATGATGTTCATGCTGCCGGTAAGGCCGGTGAGCTGGCCGGTGGCGGTGCCGGGAACAACGATGATGTTGAGTTGGGGAGCACCGTTGGTCATGGTGGCGTTGTGCTGGAGGATGAAAGTGCCGGAGCGACCGTTGAGTGTGCCGGAGACGCGTTCGATGGCCACGTAGCCACCGGAAGTTTTGGGACTGCCGGCGGAAAGCATTTCGCCTTTGCTGGTGGCTTCGAGGTCGCCGTGAAATTGCTTGTCGAGGGAGAAGTGACCGATAGGATTTTCGTCGAACTTGAAGGCAGGGTCGAGCGGAACGACTTTTACTTCGAACGGTCCGGTGGCACGTTGCGTCACGGTGTTGTCCTTTTGTGAGTTTGGCAGAAGAGTGCGGGAGAACACACAGAGCAGCGAGAGCATGGCGACTGCGACGCGGAATGTAAGATTCATTTTGGCCTCGGGAGGCGGGAAACCGGGAAGAAGAATGTAGCACAGGCGCGGAGCGTTTCACACGGGACACAAGAGAAGAAGGGAAACAGTGGAAGAGTTTCGTTGTTAAAGTGGGGAGACCATTCCGTCGATTCCGGTGTAGGTTACGTGTAGCGAGGGTCCCTGCGCTGCGTGGCCCGGGGCGTGAAATTCGCGCGAGAGAAAGTCGGGCCACTTCGGTCGGGATGTAAGGAAACCCAAGACGAAAGCAAATTCAAGAGAGAAGCCTCACCCTTGAAAAGGGGTGAGCTTCAGGTTGGACGATGGGTGCGGGCCACGCGAAAGCGGGAAATGGGACGCAGAAAATAGGAATCGCCGCTTCGTTGAGGGCTCGAAGCGGCGATTCGTCAGGGGGTTGAGGGGAGCCGGACCTGATCAGCTCCCCGGCGGATGAGCCGGGAAGCGCCAGAAAACTCTCGCGAGACATCCGCTGTGATTTAAGAGAGCAATTGGTTATCCAAAGACGAGAGAATGAAGAAAACGCGGTAAGACGAGCAGGGGGCGGAGGTTAGATTGGTTTTGGTGCGTTGAGGCGCTATCGATGTGTGCAAAGGAGTTCCCACGGTGACCGAGAAAGAGGCGAAAAATACGCATTTCGCTGTATCTATAAGTGGGAGTCAGAAAGTGTGGTTTGGGAGAGCTGGGAAGTGTAAGAGTATAACGGTGCAATAGTGGAAGAGGGGCGAAATGAAGTCTGAAAATAGAATTGGAAGGCAGAGAGCACCCCTCAAAAAACGAGGGTGGGCACTCGGCAAGACGCAGCCATCGAAAAGGGATTCCTCGCTGCGAGCACTCCGCTCGGAATGACGGTTCTTTATGTGTTCGGAGGCGAGACGCGTTCGAAGGCACGGGTCTGAAGACCCGCCAATACCTTTATCGAGTGTTGTGCCGATATGCTGGCGCACTACGGAGAATGGGTTGGCGGGAAATTTTGAATGGTGACGTTTAGGAGGCGACGGATGCGAGTGTTGATAGTGCGGTGGCTAGTGATGATGGCGGTGGTGGGGATAGCTTGTGGTGGTGCGCGGGGGCAAGAGGCCAAGCCCTTCGTCAGCCAGGGTAAGCTCTTCGACGCTCAGGACAAGCCGGAGGGCCCGGGGAAACCTAAGGTGGATGCGCCGCTCGATGATCAGAAGGCGGGGCCGCTGCGTGTGGTGATTGCGGGGTTGGTGCACGGACACGCGGAGGGATTTTTGTCGGTTGCGGGAAAGCGGACGGATATTGAGATTGTGGGGGTATCGGAGCCGGACCGGGCGTTGTTTGACCAATATGCGAAAAAGTATGGGCTCGACGCGAAGCTGTATCACGCCGATCTGGACGAGATGTTGACGGCGACGAAGCCGCAGGCGGTGCTCGCGTACACGAACACGTTTGATCACCGGAAGGTGGTAGAGGTGTCCGCGAATCATCATGTGGCGGTGATGATGGAGAAGCCGCTGGCGGTCAGCGCAGAGGATGCGCATGCGATTGCGAAAATGGCGACGGAAGCGAAGATTCCTGTGTTGGTGAATTATTTTACGACCTGGGAGCCGAGCCGACATGGGGCGTATGGAATCGCGCATGGAGGATCGATCGGAGAAGTGCGGAAAATGGTGGCGCACGACGGACACATGGGTCCGAAGGAAATTGGAGTGGGACCGGAGTTTTTGGGATGGCTGACGGATCCGAAGTTAAATGGCGCCGGGGCGCTGTATGACTTTGGATGTTATGGCGTGGATTTCATGACGTGGGTGATGGACGGGCAGAGGCCGCTCACGGTGACGGCGGTCACGCAGCATATCAAGCCGGATGTGTATCCGAAGGTGGACGACGAGGCGACGATCATTTTGACGTATCCGAAAGCGCAGGGGATTGTGCAGGCATCGTGGAATTGGCCGTTTGGGAGGAGCGATGTAGAGGTGTACGGGAACAAGGGCGAAGTGATTACCGGAGGACGCGATTCGATGGTGGTGCGGAAATTGGGAGAGTCGCAGGGGCAACAAGTGAAGGCGCCGGTGTTGGAGGCACCGGAGGATGACGAGTTGCGGTATTTGCGGGCGGTGGTGCTGGAGAAGTTGAAGCCGTCGGGGCCAGGGTCGCTGGAGGTGAATGTGGTGGTGGCCGAGGTGATGGATGCGGCGAGGGAGTCGGCAAAGAGCGGGAAGACAGTGAGGATGGAGAAATGAGGTGGAAGGAAGTGAATGACTTTGAGGAAGTAAAGGAGAAGAGGTGGAGGAGATTTACGTAGACGCAAAAGAACAATTCAAGATGCCGGCCTGAAGGCACGGCGCTACAGAGGCGGACAGGAGGACCGGGATGAGGAAGATGTGGGTGGTGTTGGTCGGCGTGGCGATGGTGTGGGGAGCCGGTGCGAGGGCGCGGGAGAAAAAGTCCGTCGCGGCTCCGGGCAAGCCCACAGCTCGAGAGATTGTTGCGGAGATACAGAAGCAGGTTGGCGTGCCTTGGAGGGAGAAGACGGTCGATACGTTCAAATCGGGAAATCCAGACGCGCCAGTGACGGGTATCGCCGTGACGATGATGGCGACGATGGACGTGTTGGAGAGGGCTTCGGCGAAGGGATTGAATTTTGTTATTACCCACGAGCCGACGTTCTATTCGCATGAGGATGTACCGGAGGGAATGCCGGAGAGCGACCCGGTGTGGGCGGAAAAGCGCGCCTTTATTGAAAAGCATGGGATGGTGGTTTGGAGATTTCACGATCATTGGCACATGCGGAAGCCGGATGGGATTGAGGCGGGAATGGTGCATGCGCTCGGTTGGGAGAGATATCAGAATGCGGGGAATCAATATTTGTTTGTGCTGCCGGAGACGACGGTGAAGAAGTTGGCGGAAGAAGTGGCGAAGAAGTTGGATTCGCCGGTGGTGCGCGTGGTTGGAGAGCCGGAGGCGAAGGTGACGAAGGTAGGGTTGAGTCCGGGGTTCGCGGGATTTGTGCGGGAGACACACGCGCTGGAGAGTGATGACGTACAGGTATTGCTGGTGGGCGAGACGCGGGAGTGGGAGACCGTGGAGTATGCCGCGGATGCGGTGACGCAGGGGAGAAAGAAGGCGTTGATCGTACTTGGGCATATACCGAGCGAGCAGGCGGGCATGGAGGAGTGCACGAGCTGGTTGAAGGGGTTTGTGAAGGATGTGCCGGTGGAGTTTGTCGCGACGGAAGAGCCGTGGTGGTTGGCGAGGTGAAGGAGACGAGAAGGAGAATAGTAAAATAGAAAATCTGTTCGCTTCGCATGTAGCGCCGTGCCATCAGGCCGGTATCTTGGGTTGCCCCTCCGAAACTAACGAATAAAAACCTATAATCAAAAGCTTATACCTAACAAGTCAAAACCCCACTTCTCTCCATGCTAAACTTCCCCCTCGCCAAGGAGACTCCAATGCGCCTCGCCCGTTTCGCTGCATGCCTCGCCGTCCTTCTTTTCCTCGCCTCTTCCGCTCTCGCCCAACCCAACAAATCCGACAAACTCACCGTCATGGGCAAACTCTCTCGTGTCATGGCCATCGGCGCTGAAACTTCCGGCTGGGCCATCGATCTCAATCCCGTCCTCACCGTCAACGGCAAACAAGTCAGCTCCCTCGAAGTCAAATCCCCCAACCCGAAAAAACTCGAATCCCTCGAGAACAAGTTCGTCAAAGCCAAAGGCACGCTTGCCAACGCCGTCGGCGTCGAAACCGGCGAACGCCCCGTTCTCAATCTCTCCTCCATCAAGGAAATAAAAGACAAACCCGCCAAAGACAATCCCGACAAGGACTGATCAATTTCTCTGCACGGAACCGAAGAGTGCAAAAGCTGAAGCCTATGCTACTTGGCGGCGGTGTGGGATTGGGCCGAGGAGGAGGGTTTCCATTTGTTGAGGAAGGCGAGGATGTCTTCGGGGGCCATAGAGCGGGCTGAGGAGAATTGGTGTTGCTGCTGGCTGTAGAGGAGTTTGCCGTCGGAATCGAGGACAGCGATGGCAGGGACGCCATCCTCAACAGGAACCTGGTATTTTTTGGCGACGTCGAGATTTTTGTCCATCTGACCGATGTCGATGTGGGCGACGAGGAAGGATTTGCTGAGAGTGGGAGCGATTTCGGGACTGTGGAAGGCTTCGTCGAGGACGTGGCAATCGAAGCACCAGTTGCCGCCAAAGACGAGCAGAACCCGTTTGTGAGTGGCGGCGGCGGTGCGAAGAATGTCCGCGATTTCCTGATGCGCGTCGATGCCCGGCGGATAGATGACTTTGTCTTCGAGAGGCTGGCGGAGACGGGTAGCGGCAGAATGCTGAGAGCCGACGAGGTGCCACTGGCCGTTCTGACGATACCAGGTCTGGGCCATGGCGATGTATTGCTTGTGGGCTTGGCCACCTTGTTTCGTTGTCAGGGTGAGTTGGAGGACAACGACGTGAAGGTCGGGAGACTGGTCGGATTGCTGGACGACTTGCGCAGAAATGTCGGTGAGGCCCTGGGATTTCCAGGAGGACCAGAAGGATATTTCGTCGGAGAGGGGGATGGGGCGCTTGTCCGGGCCGACGATTTCGGGGGCGGGTGATTGGGTGTAGAGGGCGCCAAGGGTGGAAGCGTTGCCGGAGAGCACGGCGGTGCGCCATTGGTCGAGCGGTGCGAAGAATTGGGCGCGGGTGGAGGCGGCAAGGAGGAGAGCAATCGGGAGGAATCGTAGCCGGCTCATGGTGAAAGAAAAGAATAGCACGGAGGGGTGCGGGAGTTGTAAAGAGGAAGAGGGGAAGACGCTACGAAATTCGGAGTGGTAGCAGAAGTGTTCTGGCTTTGGATCGTAAGAGCCCACCCTTTCTGCAAAAGGCGCAGAACGATTGAGGCACCCTCAAGCAATGCGCGCGGCGTAACTCAGACCGACACCCCCCTGCAGAACCCGCGTGTGGGGTACCCGCGCCCGGGCCACTTCGGTCCGGATGACCGGTTCAAATGGGAGACAAGACGCACACGAAGAGCCTCAGCCCTCGAAGGGGTGACCTACAGGGTATCGGGAGAAGCTAGTCCCGTTCCCGTGATAAACTTGGGGGGAAATCGGGAGAGAGGGCGACGACCGTGGCTGAAAATAAGGATGAGGGATTCAAGGTAATTGACCGGCGGCCATTTACGGCTGAGGGAGATATCCGCAAGGAGGTTGTGGAGGAGCAGGAGCGCGAAGCGAAACGCGAAGAAGTGAAAGCCGAGGCCAAGGCTGCAGAAAAAGCGCATGCGGAGGCAGCTAAGCCCGCAGCGGACGCGCCGAAGAAGTTGGCGGCGTTTGAGAATTTGATCCGCATGATTGGCAGCAACGCGGCGATGGTGCTTGGAGCCTATGCGGACCCGAATACCGGTCAGCCGATGATCGATCCGGATGCGGCGCGGGAGTTGATCGATATGTTGGACGCGCTGCAGCAAAAGACCAAGGGAAATTTAGCGCCGGAAGAGAATGAGATGCTGCTGGATTTGTTGGGGAAGTTGAAGCTGACGTATCTGGAAGTGCAGAAGGCGATGGCGGCGGAAATGGCGAAGGTGACGGCACAGGCGAAGGGGAAGAGGTAAGTTTTAAGTTTTGAGTGGTGGAGCGGCGCGATTTGGATCGCGCCGTTTTTGTTTTTTGCGGTATGGCACCGCTAGGGGAAACCCAAGAGCCGATCCTTGGCTGCGTCAGGGCAAGCGGGAGATGTGCAGTCCCGACCAAACCCAAGACAAAAGCAAACCAAAGAGAAAAGCGCGGGCCGGAACACCCGCCACTACCTGGACGGATACAATGGAGGGGATGGGAGCGGAGACGATACGCGTTAGGGTGTTGGGGTCGGGCACTTCGATGGGAGTGCCGACGCTCGGGTGTCATTGTGTGGTGTGCGAGTCGAATGATCCGCATGACAAGAGGCTGCGGCCTTCGTTGCTGCTTTCACGCGGCGGGCAAAATGTGGTGATTGATACGACGCCGGATTTTCGTACGCAGGGATTGCGGGTGGGGCTGGAGCGGCTGGATGCGGTGCTGCTGACGCATGGCCATGCGGATCATATCTTGGGATTTGACGATTTGCGGCCGTTTAATTTCCGGCAGAAGAGTTCGATTCCGGTCTACGGGACAGCGGACACGTTTCGTGTGTTGCGACGGGTGTTTGCCTATGTGTTTGACGGCAAGCCTACGTTGAGCAGCGTTCCTAGCGTGGATTTGCACGAGGTCAATGGGCCGTTTGTGCTGCTGGGGATTCCGTTCACTCCGGTGCCGCTTTTGCATGGGGAGATGGAGGTGTTGGGATTTCGATTTGGACGGGCGGCGTATATGACGGATTTCAGCCGGTTGCCGGAGTCGAGCGTACCGCTGCTTGAGGATTTGGATGATTTGATTCTGGATGCGCTCCGGGATGTGCCGCACCCGATGCATCAGACGGTGGAGCAGGCGTTGGCGTTGATTGACCGGCTGAAGCCGAAGCGGGCTTGGTTTACGCATATAGCGCATGATTTGCCGCATCAGGCGACGAATGAAAGGTTGCGGAAGGCGGGGTATCCGCAGGTGAGACTGGCCTACGATGGGTTGGAGTTGGAAATAGAGGTGCAGGCCGTACACGTGGATGGTGGAGCGGGCGTGATGCAGGTGTTTTCGTCGGCGAAGGAGTGGGCGGAGAAGTATTCAGGTGATAGTTCTAAGTTTTTGGTTTCGGAGAAGAAGATCGAAGACCCACCGTCAAACTACCAGGGTGCCGGACCCGAGCAGAAAGGCGGGACCCTCAGGCCGGAAGACCTGAGCTACACGTCCGGGATGACAAATCACAAATTGCACCAGCGGGGGAGTGTGATTGCGATTGGGACGTTTGATGGGATTCATATTGGGCACCAGCGGGTGCTGGAGTATGCGATATGGCGGGCGAAGGAGAGCGGGGCGGTGGCGACGGCGTTGACGTTTGAGCCGCCACCGTTGAAGGTGCTGCGGCCGGAGGCGGCGCCGGCGCGGATTTCGACGAACCAACAAAGGATGGAGTGGTTTCGGGCGGTTGGGATGGAAGCGGCGGTGGTGCTGCCGTTCACGAAGGAATTGGCGGCGCTTTCGGCGGAGGAGTTTGTGCGGGAGATTTTGGTGCGGCAGTTGCGCGTGCGGACGGTGGTGGTGGGAGATACTTTTCGGTTTGGAAACAAACAGGCGGGAGACGTGAAATTTTTGCGGGAAATGGGGATGCGCGACGGATTTGAGGTGGTGGTACACGCCCCGGTGACTCTGAATAGAGAAGTGGTGTCGAGCACGTTGATCCGGAAAATGGTCAGCGAGGGCGATGTGCGGCATGCGGGGCGATTGCTGGGGAGGCCATTTGCGTTGACGGGTGAGGTGGTGAGCGGGACGGGGACGGGAAGGAAGTTTACGTTTCCGACGTTGAATTTGAAGCCGGAGCAGGAGTTGTTGCCGGCGCGAGGTGTTTACATTACGCGGACGGTGCTAGATGGGGAGACGAACAGTCACCGGAGCGTGACGAATGTGGGAGTACGGCCGACGTTCAACGGTACGGGATTGAGCGTGGAAACGCATTTGCTGGACTATTCGGGGAATTTTACGCCGAAGAGAATAGAGGTACGGTTTTGGAAGAGGTTACGGGCGGAGAAGAGATTTGCGGGGCCGGAGGAGTTGAAGGAACAGATCCAAAAGGACATTGCGGCGGCGAATAGGTTTTTTGCGAGGTTGAGAACGGCGAGGGAGAGAAGAGTTGTTGGTTAATCGCTTTTCGTTATTCGTTTCGGAGAAGAGTAGAAGTTTGCTCGATGCGTTTAGAGAGACGCCCGCCTCGGAATGCCGCCGCTAGAAAGATAATCCCAAGAACCTACACGCAGCACCAGCCTGCCGGGCCACCCGAGAGGATTTTCGGGCGCACACCAGGCGGCGCCAGCGGGGCTGCCGCTGGGCGATTTGTGACGTTGTGAAGGTCTCGTGAAAGCGGGAGCTGGGCTCCCGCTTTCCAGGGGCTACCAGCCGACGGGGTAGTTGTTCTTTTTGTTTTGGTCGTCGAGCCAAATTTTCAATGGGGCGAAGTAGTCGGCTAGGGCGGTGGCGTCCATTTGTTTTTGCCCAGTGAGGACTTCGAGGGCTTCGGGCCACGGTTTGGATTGGCCGAGGCTGAGCATTTGGTTGAGTTTTTCGCCGGCGGCTTTGTTGCCGTAGATGGAACAGCGGTGGAGAGGGCCTTCGACGCCAGCGGTTTTGCAGAGGGCGCGGTGGAATTGGAATTGGTAGATGCGGGCGAGGAAGTAACGCGCGTAGGGGACGTTTGCGGGGACGTGATATTTTGCGCCGGGATCGAAGTCGGCTTCGGAGCGTGATACCGGCGGAGCGACGCCTTGGTATTTGAGGCGGAGATCGCACCACGCCTTCTCGTATCCGTCGGGCTTGACCTGACCGGAGAAAACTTCCCAGCGCCATTTGTCGATTAAAAGACCGAAGGGAAGGAAGGCGACTTTTTCGAGGGCTTGTTGGAGCAGGTAATCGACATCGCCGGAGACGGGCGGAACGGCGTCGATGAGGCCGATTTTTTTCAAGTACTCGGGAGTGACGGAGAGGGCGATGGTGTCGCCGACGGCTTCGTGGAAGCCGTCGTTGGCGCTGTTCTGGAAGAGCGGTGGCTGAGTGTTGTAGGAGCGCTGATAGAAATTGTGGCCGAGTTCGTGGTGAATGGTGAGGAAGTCTTCCGCGGTCGGGTGAATGCACACCTTGATGCGAAGGTCATTGTTGTTGTCGATGTCCCAGGCGCTGGCGTGGCAGACGACTTCACGATCGGCCGGTTTGGTGAAGAGGGAGCGCTCCCAAAAGGAGCGCGGCAAAGGCGGGAAGCCGAGGGAGATAAAGAACTTTTCTCCGTACTTGACCATGTCGCGAGCGTCGGTTTTGCGGTCGACGAGAATTTCGGAGAGATCGAAACTCTGTACGGGCTTAGGGGAATCCATCAGCTCATAAACGTTGTTCCACTCCTGGGCCCAGATGTTACCGAGGAGATGGGCAGGGATCGGGCCGTTGGGCGGGACGATGTTCGCGCCATATTTTTTGACGAGCTGGCCGCGGACGTAGGCGTGGAGAGAGATATACAGCGGGCGAAGCTGCTCCCAGAGGCGATCCATTTCGGCGGCGAATTGATCTGGAGGCATGTCGTAGTTGGAGCGCCAGAGCGCGCCGACGTCGGAGTAACCGAGCTGGCGCGCGCCTTCGTCCCCGAGTTCGACCATGCGGGCGTAACGTTGACGCATGGGCGCGCCGACGGCGTGCCAGCCGAGCCAAGCGCGCTTTAGTTCTTCGGGATCGCGGCTGGTGGCCATGAGTTTTCCAACGGCCGTGACGTCGAGGCAGGGCTCGCCGGGGCCGTTGGGACACCACTTCCCTGTTCCGTAATCGCCATCGAGCGAGGAGAGGATTTGCGCGAGTTCTTTTTGCGCTTTGGGATCGTCGGGCGCGGGAAAACCGGCGGCGAGTTCGAGGAGGAGACGTTTGCGGGCGAGCTCCGGCGCAAGAGCGACTTTATCGAAGCGGTGGGCTTCTTTGGCGTATTGGGTGGCGGCGGTGTTGGCTTCTTCGCCGGCATCGGCAGCGATTTGCTCGGTGTCGATCGTGATGAAGTTTTCCTGGACCCAGGCGGCGCGTTGGGCTTTGATGCCGAGGTCGAAGAGGCGCTGTTCGGCGGATTCGATGAATTTTTGAGCGTCAGCGGGGGTGGGGGATGAGGATTGGGCGGGAGTGATGCTAGCGGCGAGAGCAGAACAGAAGATCGCCGCTGCAAGATTTTCTTGAACCCAGTTCATTGGGAATTCTCCTTGGTTGCCAAGAAAGAAAAAGCAGTTCTTCGCTTCGCCGACGCCGCTCGCACAGACTGAAGCCTATGCTACTCGAAGGCGCGCCGGCAAGATGCCAGCGCTACGAACGGGTGAATGGGGCTTCCGAGATCGAAGAGGGATTCCTCGCTACGAAGATTACTCCTGCCTGCGGCCGGCAGGCTCGCAAGGATAGAGTTGGTTTTGGAATTTAGCGTCAGAGAAGAGGATTCGTAGTGGCCGATCTAAAGTTCGGCCACTACACGGGGTTGGCGGAGCGAGCGGTGTTCTTTTCGGCTACGGCGCGGATTTCGGAGAGGGCGCGACCGATGGCGGGGCGGTCGACGTTCCAGTGGCTGACGAGGCGGACGGAATAGAGCGCGGTGTCTTGCGCCCACACGCCGCTTGGGTGGAGCGCGTCGCAGAATTCGGCGGCGTTCCTGCCGGTGGCGCTGCAATCGAAGATTACGATGTTGGTGCGGACGGACGCGGGATCGATTTTGAGGCCGGGGATTTTGGCGATGCCTTCGGCGAGGCGTTTGGCGTTTTCGTGGTCTTCGTGAAGGCGCGCGGGAGATTTTTCGAGGGCGAGTAATCCTGCTGCGGCGATTACGCCGACCTGGCGCATGCCTCCACCGAGCATTTTGCGATAGATGCGCGCTTGCTCGATGAATTCTCGCGAGCCGACGATCATGGAACCGACGGGAGCCCCGAGACCCTTGGAGAGACAGAACATGACGGAGTCGCATTTTTTCGTCATGTGCACGACAGGCTCGTTGAGAGCGACGGCGGCGTTGAAGATGCGGGCACCGTCGAGATGGACTTTCAAGCCCGCGGCGTGGGCCTGATCGCAGATTTCGTGGACGCGTTCGGTTGGGTAGACGGTGCCACCGGCCATGTTGGCGGTGTTTTCAAGGCAGACGAGAGCGGTTCTGGAATCGTAATAAATTTTGGGGCGAATGGCGGCTCGGATTTGTTCCCAGGCGAGAATACCATTTTCGCTGCGGACGGCGCGCGGCATGCAGCCGGCGACGGCGGACATGGAGGCGAGTTCGTAGAGATTGACGTGGCTGCGTTCTTCGCAGATGACTTCGTTGCCGAGATTGGTCCAGATTTTGATTGAGATGAGATTGCCCATGCAGCCACTCGGGACGAAGAGAGCGGCTTCTTTGGCGAAGATTTCGGCGGCGCGTTTTTGCAGCTGGTTAACGGTGGGATCTTCGCCGTAGACGTCGTCGCCGACTTCGGCGGTGGCCATGGCGCGGCGCATGTCCTCGCTGGGGCGCGTGACGGTGTCGCTGCGGAGGTCGACGATGGCGTGGCCGGGATTTGGCGAGACGTGGTCGGGGTCGGCGAGTTGGTTGCCTTTGGCTACGGTGTAGGTCATGGGAACTCCGAAAGAGTCATTGTAAGACAAGATTGGGTTGGGATTGCAGGAAGAGAGCAAGTGCAAGAGTGAAAGGGTTTAAACGTTAAAGAGTGGGGGAGAAGCGCGAGCGGGCCGCCTCCCTTCCTGCGTCAGGGCCAGCGGAAGGCGGTGCGGTGTGGCCGAACCCTTCCGGCGTCAGGACAGGCTAAAGTTCGGCCAATCCACGAAGAAAAACCACGAGCGCGCCCGCAACACCGGCTCTTCGTCGCTCAGGGCAAGCATGTGGGATACTCACCTCGAGCGGCGCTACGAGAGCAGCTCCACGAGGATTTCGTTGGAGACGTTCAGTTTTGCCGGCGAAAGGCGGAGAACGTCTCCATGATGTTCTACCATGCCGAAGGAGGCCAGGCGATCGACTTTAGGTTGGAGATTGACGCCATACTGGCGTTCGATGCGCGTGAGATTAACTCCGGCGAGTTGGCGAAGGCCCAAGAAGATTTCCTCTTCGAGAGCGAGTTCTGCGGTTACAGATTGGACGCTTTCGATCGCGGGCCGACCTTCATTGATTGCGGAAACGTAGGATGCGGCATCGTGGATGTTGACCCAGCGCTGGGTGCCTGAAAAGGAGTGGGCGCCTGCGCCGAAGCCGAGATAGGGTTCGCGGCGCCAGTATTTTAGATTGTGTTGGGACGCGAAGCCTGGCTTGGCCCAGTTGGAGATTTCGTATTGTTCGTAGCCGGCGGATTTGAGTTCGCGCTGGGCGAGTTCATAGAAATCGGCCATGGCTTCTTCGGTCGGCAGTTGGCGGGCGCTGTAGCGCGAGCCGTGTTGAAGGACTTCGAGGCCGAGGCGGGAGCCTTCGTCGATTTCCATCATGTAGATGGAGACGTGCTCTGGAGAGAGAGCGATGGTTTCCGCGAGGGTCTGTCGCCAGGAAGCGTGGGTTTGTTTGGGAAGGCCGGCGATGAGATCGAAGCTGATGTTGCAGATGCCGGCGTCGCGGAGAATGGGAACGGCGTTGTAGATGTCCGCGGCGCGATGCATGCGCCCGGCGGATTGAAGTTCGTCGTCGATGAAGGATTGGGAGCCAAAGCTGATGCGATTGATGCCTGCGTCATGCCATTGGCGCGCTTTTTCGATGGTGATGGTTTCGGGATCGGCTTCGAGAGTGACTTCTTGCCAGACGGAGGGGAAATGTGTTTTGAGCGAGTGAAGGAGTGTGGTTAGGAGTTCGGGATTTAGGAGGCTGGGCGTGCCGCCGCCGATGTAGAGGGTATCGACGTGATGGGAATGGATGGGCCAGTGGATATTTGACGCGTGGAAGAGAGTTGCGGCTTTGGCGATCTCTGTTTGGATGGCGTGGATGTAGGGAGCGAAACGCGTCGTCGAGACGACGCCGGTGTGGAAATTGCAGTAAGTGCATTTCGTCTGGCAGAAGGGCACCTGAATGTAAAGGCCGAGGTTCTGCATGAAGGATAAATTTAACACAGACCGCGGGTCGAGGTGGCGCAGCTACGGCAACCACGGGCCTGAAGACCCGCCAGTACCAAGAGGAAGAGAAGAACAACGCAAGGAGCCTGCGGTACACGGACGCTGGCATACGCGCGCTTCGCTCGGAATCAGAATTATTTTTTATTTTTGTGAGACGGACTAGGGGATGGGGACGATGAGGTGGCGGCCGGGCTTTTTCGGGGAGGCTAGCTTCTGGAGTTCATGGAGGCCGCCGCTTCCCCAGCGGGCGAGGAAGGGGAGGAAGCAGAGAGCGCGGGATTGCAGATCTTTTTCGGGGAAGAGGAGATTCTCCAGAAAGGCTTCGTGTTTGGCGATTCGTTTTTCGTGGCGGTCGAGAGCGGCGCCGGTTTTGTGGCGGAGTTTTTCAATTTGGTAGCGCACGCGTTTTTCCGCGCGGGTGATGGTGCCCTGGATGGTGGGATCGATTTTCGCAACGGATTCATGGAGCTTCCGGATACTCTTCTCCATTTGGCGAAGGCTGGCGTCAAATTCGCGGGCGAGTTTTTTGGGGACGGCGGAATTGTACATATGGTTGCGAAGAGTTTGCGAGCCTTGCCAAACGTCTTCCACGTTGAGGTGATACTTTTTCAGGATGCGTTCGGCTTTGGGATCGACGAGAGTGAAATCGGCGCGCGGGAATAAAACAGGCATACGGCCCAGAAGCCTTTTGTAAAGGACTTCGGACTGGGCGAAGTAGGAAATTTCTGCTGGGCCACCGAAATAGGCGATGGTCGGAAGAAGAAAATCCTGCACGACGGGGCGGAGCAAGGCGTTCGGGCTAAATTTTTCGGGAGAGGCTTCGACGCGGCGGAGCCAGCCGTCGCGAGGCATGATGAGCCCGCCGCCGGAAAACTCGGAGTTGGTGGCGGTGATCACCTGACGTTTCCCGTTCTCAAGAGAAAAAAGAAGCGTGCTGTGAGATGTGACCTTGACCTGGACTTCGTAGCCGGCGCGCTCGAGTTCCTTGCCGCGTTTGAGGAGGAGTTCGTTCAATTCGTCGCGATGGGCGAGGGCGTCGCGGAGAAGAGGAGCGGCGACGCGGTGAAGGCGTTCATCGAGAGGATCGAGAAGGATCAGGCCGTGGTCGGAGAAAATGCGCGCGAAAAGAGTGGCGAAGGCACTGCTGTAGGTGGCTTCGGGAAGATACGTTTCGTGGAGGAGATCGCCGAAGGTTTGACCGAGAAGTGGCTGGGCGCGAACGACGAGATCGTGGACTTCCTTGCCGAGAGGGACGCGGCCGACGGGGACGTCCGCTTCGGCGGGCTTTGGGAGAGAGAATTCCTGGAGTTCACCTTCGTGGAACCAGACGACGTGGCGGACTTCGTCGACGTCGTGATCTTCGGTGGCCATCCAGAAGACGGGGACAGCGGGGATTCCTTTTTCCGAGAGTTCTTCGGCGGTTTGGATGGCACTGAGGGCTTTGTAGAAGGAATAGGAAGGACCACCAAAGAGTCCAACCTGTTGGCCACTGACTACGGCCACGGCACCTTCGGCGAAGCGGTCAAGGTTTTTTTGTGTTTCCGCGCCGCAGTTGTATAGGAGATTTTGCGCACGGAGAATGCCTGCGACTTGTGAGCGGCGTTCGGCGGGGAATTGCAATTTTTTGGCGAGATGCGCGGCGGATTTTAGAGTGGGAGTGTGGGCGTAGAAGGATTCTACTTTCGGAAACTTTTCCGCGAAGTCGCGCGGGAGCTTCGGCACGTGAGGGAGTTCATGAGGTAAAAGGGCGCGACAGTCCATGGGCGCTTAGATGAAAGGCGGCGGAAAAGGTGACGGGGCGATGGAGGCAGTAGCGAGAAAGGCGAAGAGAAGAAGTGGAAGAGTGAAGTGGTGTAAGAGCGCAAGAGAAAACGAAGAGGCCGCTGCAAAAGGCTCCACGAAGCACAGACCAGGTATTACGGAAATCGAAGAGGGATTCCTCACTTCGCCGACTCCGTTCGGAATGACGGGTTCTGGGGAATGGTGAAAAACTGCCGACAGTCGGACAGGGGCTGGCCGATCTGAAGTTCGGCCAGTGCACGGACAGAGGTTCGTCGCTGTGGTCGGGATGACAAAAATGGGAGGGACGGTGGCATTTTCAGGCGCGGGCGGCGGCGGGGTGGAGTTGGGCGACGATTTCGGCGATGGCGCGCTTTTGTGATTCGGTTGGAGGCAGAAGCGGGAGACGGGGGAGGCCGCCTTGGTAGCCGCGTAGATGCATGGCGTATTTAACGCCGGGGATGCCACCTTCGGAGACGATGCGTTTGGAAGCTTGCACGAGAGCGTGCTGGAGCTGTTTCGCGCTTTCGTGCTGGCCGGTCTGGAACAGTTCGTGGAGTTCGGCGCACTTCTCGGGCAGGGCGGCGGCGAGGGCGAGGACGGCTCCGCGAGCGCCGACTACCAACGCAGGATAAATGACGGCAGAGCCGCCGGTGAGGACCTCAAAGGACGGAGGCGCTCCGGCAACGATTTCCCCGACGCGCTGAATGTTTCCAGAGCTGTCTTTGATGCCGACGATGTTGGGATGTTCGGCGAGAGCGAGGATTTCGGGAGTTTCGAGGGTGATACCGGTGAATTGCGGGACAGAATAGAGAAGGATGGGAATGGGAGAAGCGTCGGCGACAGCGCGGTAGTGGCGGATATAGGTTTCGGCGCGATAGACGGGCTTGTAGTAGTAAGGAGTTTTGACGAGAGCGTAGGGATAGCCGAGGGCGGCGGCGCGTTTCGTGCGCGCGATGGTTTCCGCGGTGGATTCGGCGCCGGTGCCGGCGACGAGAATCTTGTTGGGAGCGGCGGCTTCTTTGGCGGCGATGAGGATGGAGTCGGCCTCTTCGCGGGAGAGCATGACGGATTCGCCGGTGGAGCCGAGAACGACGTAACCGGCGACGGAGGTTTCGTTGTAGAGGCAGATGTTTTCTTTCAGGGCGGAGAGGGAGACGGATTCGTCGGAGGCGAAAGGAGTGGTGAGAGCGGGAAAGATGCCGTGGATTTGCATGATTAGGCTCCGGAGGACAATTCTAATTTGGGCGAGTGGAAGGAAGAAACAGGTCCTTTGCTTCGCGGACTCCGCTCGGAATGACAAGGTTTCTGGGGGCGGTTGCGGTAGGGCACGAGGAGGCGTGCTGACCGGTCTAAAGACCGGCCACTACGAAAAGAAGAGGCCCCAAGACCCGTAGGCAACATCGGCCCTTCGTCCGTCAGGGCGAGCGTGTGGGCCACCCGGCAGAGAAAAGAGGGATTCCTCGCTTCGATGACTTCGCTCGGACTGTCGGTTTTTTGGTGTGGCGATGAATTGGAAAAAGCAGGTCCTTCGCTGCGCGGACTCCGCCGGGCGGCACCAGTTAGTTGGGTATTTAGCATCGAAGCATGCACCGGTTAGTCATCCCCCGAGGAAGAGCCGGCAGTGGCAACACCGGAACCGTGGAGGTCTTGGAGGCAGTTTACTTCGCGCTGGACTTCGTGGAGAGAGTGGATGCCGCGGACGGCAGCTTCGGCGGCCGAGAGCGTGGTGATGCAGGTGATGTTGTAGCGGATGGCGGCGCGGCGAATGGATTTTTCGTCGTAGAAGGATTCGCGGCCAAGCGGGGTGTTGATGACCAGATTGATTTTTCCGGTTTTGATGAGGTCGACGATATTGGGACGGCCTTCGTTGACCTTGAAGACTTCGTCGCAGGGAACGCCGGAAGCCCGGAGAGCGGCGCCGGTGCCGCGAGTGGCGACGAGCTTGAAGCCGAGAGCGACAAGTTCCTTGCCGAGCACACCGATATTGCGCTTGTCGCGGTCATTCACGCTAATAAAGACGGTGCCGCCGCGAGGAAGTTTCTGACCCGCGGCGAGTTGGGCTTTGGCGAAAGCCTGGCCGTAGTCGCGGGAGATGCCCATGACTTCGCCGGTGGAGCGCATTTCGGGGCCGAGAATGGTGTCGACGCCGCGGAATTTGTTGAAGGGGAAGACCGGGGATTTCACGGAGAAATAGTCGCGAACGGCGATTTCGGTGACGCCGTTGTGATGGACGACGGGGAGCTTCATGTCCGAGAGGCGGCGGCCGACCATGAGGCGCGCGGCAACTTTTGCGAGAGGAACGCCGGTGGCTTTGCTGACGTACGGAACGGTGCGAGACGCGCGCGGGTTGACTTCGAGGACGTAGACCGTATCGCGCTGGATGGCGTACTGCACGTTCATAAGGCCGACGACCTTGAGAGCGAGGGCCAGGCGCTTCGTGTAGTCGCGAATGGTTTCGAGAACTTTTGGAGAAAGGCTGACGGGAGGGAGAACGCAGGAGGAGTCGCCGGAGTGCACGCCGGCTTCTTCGATGTGTTCCATGATACCGCCGATGACCACATCGGCGCCGTCGGCGAGAGCGTCGACGTCCACTTCGGTGGCTTCTTCGAGAAACTGATCGATGAGGACAGGTCGCGCGGGGCCCATCAGGGCGGCTTGCGCGACGTATTCCTGAACGGTGTTGACGTCGTAGGCGATGACCATCGCGCGGCCGCCGAGGACGTAACTGGGACGAACGAGAACGGGAAGGCCGATTTCGCCAGCGACGCGCGCGGCCTCTTCGGGAACGAGCGCGGTGCCGTTGCGCGGCTGCGGGATTTTCAGCTCTTCGAGAAGGCGGCCGAAGCGGCGGCGGTCCTCCGCGAGGTCGATAGATTCGGGAGCGGTGCCGACGATGGGGACGCCGTTGCGCTTGAGTTCGAGCGCAAGGTTGAGAGGAGTTTGACCGCCGAACTGAACGATAACGCCACTGGGTTTTTCCTTTTCGACGATGGCGAGAACGTCTTCAAGTGTGAGCGGCTCGAAGTAGAGGCGATCGGAAGTGTCGTAGTCGGTGGACACCGTTTCCGGATTGCAGTTCACCATGATGGTTTCAAAACCGTCGGCGCGAAGAGCGAAGCTGGCGTGACAGCAGCAGTAGTCGAACTCAATTCCCTGTCCGATGCGGTTGGGGCCACTGCCGAGGATCATGATTTTTTGTTTTTGCGTGACGTTGGCTTCGTCTTCGTCCTCGTAGCTGGAATACATGTACGGCGTGAAGGATTCGAATTCGGCGGCGCAGGTGTCGACGCGCTTGAAGACGGGGGCGACGCCGTAGCGAGCGCGCTGGAGGCGGACGGCGGCGGCAGTGGTTTTCCAGAATTGGGCGAGGTGTTCGTCGCTCGTGCCGATGCGTTTTACTTCGCGGAGCAAATCCTTGGAGGCAGTTTCGACCGTGACGGCGGCGGCGCGGCGATTGACCTGGATAATTTCCTGAATTTGGTTGATGAACCACGGATCGATTTTGGTGAGTTCGCAAATGTCGCGCGCGGGTAGGCCGCGGTCGACGGCGGTGAGAATCCAGTGAATGCGGTTGGGACGCGGGGTGGCGAGTTTTTCGCGAAGGAGAGAGTCTGGAGTTTCGGCGGGCGCACGCCATGGCGTGCTGGGCTCAAGCGAGCGGATTCCCTTCTGCAGCGCCTCTTTGAAGGTGCGGCCGATGGCCATGACTTCGCCGACGGATTTCATTTGCGTGCCGAGTGTGCTGTCCGCGCCGGGAAATTTTTCGAACTGCCACTTGGGGATTTTCACGACGACGTAATCGATGGTGGGCTCGAAGGAGGCGGGAGTTTTTTGGGTGATGTCGTTGGGGATTTCGTCGAGAGACATGCCCACGGCGAGGCGCGCGGCGATTTTGGCGATGGGAAAGCCGGTGGCTTTACTAGCGAGCGCGGAGCTGCGAGAAACGCGAGGATTCATTTCGATGACGGTCATGCGGCCGTTTTCGGGATTCACGGCGAATTGAACGTTGGAGCCGCCGGTTTCGACGCCGACTTCGCGGATGATGGCGGCCGCCGCGTCACGCATGCGCTGATATTCCTTGTCGGTAAGAGTTTGCGCGGGGGCGACGGTGATGGAGTCGCCAGTGTGCACCCCCATGGGATCGAAATTTTCAATGGTGCAGATGACGACGAAGTTGTCGCGATAATCGCGCATGACTTCGAGTTCGTATTCCTTCCAACCAAGAACGGATTCTTCGACGAGAGCTTCGTGAACCGGGCTCATGTCCAGGGCGTGGGCGATGGCTTCGCCAAATTCTTCCTTGTTATAGGCGATGGAGCCGCCGGTGCCGCCGAGTGTGAAGGACGGGCGAATGACGAGAGGAAAACCAAGTTGATCGCAGAGGCGCATGGCATCCTGGGCGTTGTTAACGAGAGCGGAGGCGGGAACCTCGAGGCCGATTTTGCGGCAAGCGTCCTTGAACCAGAGGCGGTCTTCGGCAACTTTGATGGCGCGGAGAGTGGCGCCGATCATTTCGACTTTGTGCTTTTCGAGAATGCCGGATTCGGCGAGTTCGACAGCGAGATTGAGAGCGGTTTGGCCGCCGACGGTGGGAAGAAGGGCGTCCGGACGTTCCTTGAGGATGATCTCTTCGAGGTAACCCTTGGTGAGCGGCTCGATGTAGGTGCGATGGGCGAGCTCGGGGTCGGTCATGATGGTGGCGGGATTGGAATTGACGAGGACGACTTCGTAGCCTTCGGCGCGAAGGGCCTTGCAGGCTTGCGCGCCGGAATAGTCGAATTCGCAGGCTTGACCGATGACAATCGGGCCGGAGCCGATGATGAGGATTTTGTGGATGTCGTGGCGTTTAGGCATCAGTCCTCAGAGTGCGCGCGGAGGCGAAGAGAAGAGGTGTAAGAGGGACAGAGTTTAGGAGTGCAAAGGAGGAAGCAAGGCGACCCCAAGATCCCATATGCAAAACTGGCATGTGCGGCGCCCGGGAAAGATGGAGGTGAGCGGTCATCCGCGGGAGCTCCCCGGTTGGTGGAATTCTTTCATTAGGTCGGTGAATTGGGTGAAGAGGTAGTGGGAATCGTGGGGGCCGGGGGAGGCTTCGGGGTGATATTGAACGCTGAAGAGCGGGAGGTTTTTGTGGCGCATGCCTTCGTTGGTGTGGTCGTTGAGATTCATGTGCGTGATTTCGACGTCGCTCGAGGGCAACGATTCGGGATCGACGCAGAAACCATGATTTTGGGCGGTGATTTCGACTTGATTGGTGAGGAGATTTTTCACCGGGTGATTAGAGCCGTGGTGGCCGAATTTCAGCTTGAAGGTTTTGCCGCCGAGGGCCAGGCCGCAGAGCTGGTGGCCGAGGCAGATACCGAAGATGGGGACGCGGCCGGCGAGTTTGCGAATGTTTTCCTGGGCGTAGGTGACAGGTTCGGGGTCGCCGGGACCGTTGGAGAGAAAGACGCCGTCGGGCTTGAAGTTGAGAATATCTTCGGCGGAGGTCGTGGCGGGAACGACGGTAACTTCGCATTGATGATCGACGAGGAGACGCAGAATGTTTTGCTTGATGCCAAAGTCGTAGGCGACCACGCGGAATTTGTGAGCGTCGGTGTTGGTGCCGGATTCGCCCATCTGTTCGGCCCAGGGAGAAGTGGCGAGATCGATGGAGTTTTTCTGCCAGTCGTAGGCTTTGTTGCAACTGACGCGGCTGGCCAATTCCTGGCCGGCCATCAGTGGAAGCTGCTTGGCTTCGAAGATGAGTTGATCGGCGGCGGTGCCGTCGGTGGAAACGATGCCGCGCAGCGCGCCGACTTTGCGGATGTGAAGGACGAGGGCGCGGGTGTCGATGTCCCAGATAACGGGGATTTTGTGACGGTTGAGATAGAGCTGCGCGGTTTCGCTCGAACGCCAGTTGGACGCGACTTGCGAAAATTCGCGAACGATGAGGGATCCAATATAAGGACGTGAGGCCTCTTCGTCGTCGAGATTCGCGCCGACGTTTCCGATGTGCGGATAGGTGAGACACACAATCTGCCCGGCGTAGCTGGGGTCCGTAAAAACTTCCTGGTATCCGGTGAGGCTGGTATTAAAAACGACTTCACCGCCGCGGCGCGTGATGGCGCCAGCCGCGCGGCCGTTAAATGTGCGCCCGTCCTCGAGCGCGAGTATGGCGGGTCTGTGCTGAACGTCCGTCAGTGGATCCTCCGTCAAACGTCATTTGTCGCTGGCCTCGGTTGTGGACAAGGAACCGAAGTGGTCGACGGGCCAGTAGGCAAACACCGCGCGGCCGTAAATAAATTGGCTGGCGACTGGACCGAAGACGCGAGAATCGTTGGAACTGATGCGATGGTCGCCCATAACGAAATAGCTGCCGCGCGGAAGCATAGTGGGAGGGTAGTCGCTGACGTCGGCATACTGCGGCGGGACGTAGGGCTCGGCGATTTCGTGGCCGTTGACATAGACGACGCCGCGGCGAATTTCCACGGTTTCTCCGGGAAGGGCGATTACCCGCTTGATGAAAGATTTCGAGCGATCCAGCGGATACCAGAAGACGACGACGTCACCGCGGTCGATGGGTTCGAAGCGATAGACGAATTTATTGATGAAGATGCGCTCCTGATCGGAGAGCAGCGGGGCCATGCTGGTGCCTTCGACTTTGACTGGCTGGTAGAGGAAAACAATGATGACCAGGGCAAGGCCGATGGCGATGAGGAGATCGCGGGTCCAGACGCGAATTTCGTGGCGCAGCAAATGATGTGGAGAAACGCGGGAAGCATCGGCTGACGCGTTCGACGAGAGCTCGGAGGCCAAAGGAGATGTCGCGACGGTAGTGGAGTCGCCTTGGGGAGAGGAACTGTTGTTCTCGTCGTTGAGCATCTCGTACTACCTTTCATTTATAACATGCGAGCCGGATTTTAGGCCAGCCGCGAATTCAGAAGCGAGCACAAAGCGTATGAGTTGGATTCGAACTGTTCCTTTTACGTAATTTGGGAGCGCGAGAAATTCTGTCTCAATGGTTCGTTAGACGGTTTACAAAGACGTTGGGATGCATTAGGGCGGAACTGCGCCAAGGCAGTCCAAAGGCGCCCGTCGCCAAACCTACGTCGGGGCGAGTAGACGGCGGCCAGTACAAAGCAAAGGGCTTCACGCGCGTGTTGAGGCGAGCAAAACCCGAGACCCGACTCGCAACGCCGGCGTATGGGACACCCGTAGAGAGGGATTTATGAAGGCGGCAGCGGGGTTGCCGCTAAGCGTCCGGAGAAGTTGATGCTGACATTAGGTAAGGGCGAAGTTGAGGGTAGCGAGGGCGGCGACTACAGCGGTTTCTGTACGGAGGATAAGGTTGCCGAGAGAGGCTTCGTGGAAATTGGCCGAGCGGGCTGTGGCGAATTCGGAGTCGGTCCAGCCACCTTCCGGGCCGATCGCGAGGATCGCTTCTTGATCGCGCGCAGTAGAAAGAATATTCCGCAGCAGCGGTCTGGCGTCCGGGGATTCGGACAGGAGGATGCGCAGGCCCGCCAGAGGAGCGGCGAAGGCGGCTTCGGGTTGTGTGAGCGGATCGAGGATCGGTAATTGGACTCGACGGGATTGTTGAGAGGATTCGAGGAGGATTTTTTGCCAGCGGGCGGCGCGTTTGGGGGAGGCGGTGAGGAGCGCTTTTTCGCTGCGCGCGGCGGCGAGAGGGACGATGCGAGTGACGCCGAGTTCGGTGGCTTTTTCGATGGCCCATTCGAAGGCGTCGAATTTGACGATGGAGAGGAGAAGAGTTGTTTTGAGCGGGGGATGGTTTACGGCAAGCTGTTCGACGAGTTCGAAGTTGATTTCGTCGCGGGTGACGGTGTCAATGCGGCCGAGCCAGACCGACGAACCATCGCTGAGTTCGTAGAGTTGGCCAGGTTGCGCACGGAGGACGCGGCCGAGGTGGTGAGCGGCTTCGCCTTGCATCGAGGCGCGCTGGTTTTGGAATTGATCGATAAAGAAGCGGCGGCGCATTTGTGATTATTGTGACATGGAAGGGGGCGGGTTGAGATGCGGGGTGAGGAAGGCGCGGTCCGGCGACATGATTTTTCTTGTGATGTTGCAAAAGCGCTCGCCTCAGAAGGCGGCCGCGACAAAGCAAGACCGAAAACGAGCGTGGCATGCCCGGCGACAGAAAAGCAGGTTCCTGGCTTCGCGGAGTCCGCTCGGATGACAAGTTCGGCGGCAAGACCGGAGATGAAAAGAGCACAGGCCGGAATGCCTCGGTTTCACTGACCTCAAGAGGGCACAGGCAGAAAGCTATGCTACTTGCTGTCAGCCGAAGATGTCTTTGACTTTGTCGAAAAGGCTCGAACCGCGCTCGGCGGGCTTGTTTTCTACTTTCAGGGTGGCGTCGAGTTGTTCGAGAAGCTTGCGCTGTTCCTTTGTGAGCTTCGTTGGCGTGATTACTCGGACGTGGTAGTAGAGATCGCCACGACCGCCACCGTGGGGATCGGAGAGGCCTTTGCCCTTGACGCGGAAGACTGCGCCGCTTTGCGTACCTTCCGGAATTTTGAGACGTTCTTCGCCAATCAGGCCGGGAACCTGAATTTCGGCGCCGAGCGCGGCTTGGGCGACGCTGAGAGGAATCGTGCAGTATAGATCGGCGCCGCGACGCTCGAAGAAGCTGTGCTCTTTGACCTCGAGGACGACGTAGAGGTCGCCGGCGGGACCGCCATTCGGGCCAGGCTCGCCTTCACCCTGGACGCGGAGGCGCGTGCCGGTGTCGACGCCGGGCGGAATGCGGAGTTCGATGGTGCGCTCGCGGTCGACGCGGCCTTGCCCCTTGCAATCCGAACAACGTTCCTTGACGATCTGGCCGGCGCCCTGGCAAGCGGGGCAGGTGCGATTGATGGTGAAGAATCCCTGCTGGTAGACCAGCTGGCCGCGTCCGCCGCAGGTCTGGCAGGTGGCGACGCCAGTTCCCTTTTTCGCGCCGGTGCCATTGCAGGTTTCGCAATATTCCTGGCGGGGCACACGAATTTTCGTGTTGATGCCGGTGGACGCTTCTTCGAAGGTGAGCGTCATGTCGTAGCGCAAGTCGGCGCCACGCTGGACGCGGCCACGGCCGCCGCGACGGCGACCGCCACCGAAGAGGTCGTCGAAGCCGAAGAAGTCGCCGAGGATGTCGTGGAAATCCTGGAAGATGGTTTCGTTGAAGTCGGTGGCGCCGCCGGCTCGTGAAAGGCCCGCGTGGCCGTAGGTATCGTAGATCTGACGCTTCTGCGGATCGCTCAGGACGCTGTAGGCTTCGGTGCATTCGCGGAAGCGGATTTCGGCTTCCTCTTTGTTGTCGGGATTGCGATCGGGATGCCACTGCATGGCCGCTTTGCGGTAAGAGGACTTGATCTCCTCAAGGGAAGCGGTTTTGGTGACGCTGAGAACTTCGTAAAAGTCGCGTTGGGTCTTTGTCATGGTTAGTGTGCGAATTTATTCGATGCGAGATTTGGGTGAACCGCTACGCGGACCATCGCGGGGCGGAGAACGCGGCCGTGATAGACGTAGCCGGGTTGATAGACTTCGAGGACCGTGCCGTCGGGATGATCGCTGGTTTCGGCGCGGTCCACGGCCTGATGGAGATGCGGATCGAAGGGCTTGCCCCGCGGGTCAACACGTTCCACGCCGAGGCGCGCGAGATTGTCGAGGAGCTGTTTGTAGATCAGCTCAAAGCCTTTCCGATAGTTGTCGTACTCGGCTTCGCGATGAGCCGCGAGGGCGTGTTCGAAGCCATCGACGATAGGAATGAGCTGCTCGATGATGCGAGCAGTGGCACGCTGGCCGGCTTCGCGATTTTCCTTGTCGGCGCGCTTGCGGTAGTTGGCGAAGTCGGCCTGGTGGCGAACCAGGGTCTGGCGCATGTCTTCCAGTTCGGAGGCAAGTTTTTTGGCTTCGGAATCCTCGCGGGAGGCGCCCTCGGCGGCGTTACTGTCTTCCCCATTTTCCTGGGGTGAGAGATTGATGTTGATTTCCGGATCCTTCATAAACGCTACCTCAATTCCAGGAAGTTGAACTTATTCAATCTTACCCAACACTTCGCTAAAAAGCTGCGCCACATATGCGACGGCGGTCATGGCGCGTTCGTAGTGCATGCGGGTGGGACCGAGCACGCCGAGCGAGCCCTGGGCCTTGTCGTGAGTCGAGTACGGCGCGCTGATAAGCGCGATGTTCTCACCCGCTTGCGAAATCTCCTTGACGCCGATCTGGACGAACACCGGCTCGGGAGTCTCGATGCAGGAGTTCAAGACGGTGATGAGGCGATGCTTCTCCTCGATTGCGGCGAGCAATTCGCCGAGCTGCGTTTGATCGGCAAATTCCGGGGAGGCGGCGATTTGCGCGGTACCCTCAACGTAGATTTGCGCCTGCGGATTCTCGCCGAGGATCGCGGGATCGCAGAGGGCCAGGGCGCTGCGGGCGATGTTTTCGTAGCGTTCGCGCTCGTTGGCGAGCTTTTGGAGAAGATCGCCACGGATGGCTTCGAGGGTCCAGCCGGTGTACTGGCGATTCAGGAAATCGGCGGTGGCGTCGAGTTCCTGCTGCGTGAAGGGGCGGGGCGGACGCAGAACTTTGTCGCGGGTATTGCCGCCAGGAGAAATGAGCACGACCACCACGCGGCCGTCGGGTATGAGCCACATGCGGGCGTGTTCGAGGACGGCTTTGCGCAGCGGAGGCGAGACGACGATGCCGAGGCCTCGGGAGACTTCGGCCAAAATGTGACCGGCGCGTTCGGTAATTTCTGCAGGCGTGGTGCCGCCGGCCATTTCGCGCTTGATCCATTCGCGATCCTCGACATTCAAGGTGGCTTGCGAGGCGATTTCCTGAGCGAAAAAGCGATAGGCGGCGGCGGTCGGAACGCGGCCGGCGGAGGTATGCGGTTGATAAAGGTAGCCGCCGTCTTCGAGATCGGCCATGACGCCGCGGATGGTGGCGGTGCTGAGAGGCTCTTCGTAGCGTTTCGAGATGGCACGCGAAGATACCGGCTCGCCCGTTTCGATGTAGGTACGGACGATATCGGCCAGGATCTGGCGATTGCGGCGGTCCTGAAGAGTCGGGTAGCGCATAGCAGCACTCCCTAAAGGTGCTAACTCCTATTTTAGGAAAGGTGTCAAGCGGGGTCAAAGGAGATCGTCCAAAACTAAACTGGCGACTTCCTGGAGGCGTTTGAAAATCGGATCGTTGGTGAGAAATAACGACGCACGGGAGTAGATCGCGATAGCGGCGTGAATGGCGTCGGGCGCCTTTAGTCCGTAGGAAGCGCGCAACGCGCCGCTTGGTCCGCAAGTTCAAAAACTGGGGCAACCCAAACGGCGCCCACCTCGGAAGGTGGCCGGTAAAAAGGCTAGCGAGAGCGAAGGCGAATTGCGCGAGTTGAGGGCTGGCGGTTCGGTGATAATTTATTTAACGGTGGCAACAGCCCGCGTCGGAAAGCGGGCCCTACACGGGTTTTTGTTGGCGGGCCGTACTGGCGGCTGCAGGGCTGCCGCTGAGCGTTGGAAAATTTGGTTGAGGCAAAAGCGGGAGGTGGGCTCCCGCGCTCCAGGGTTAATTGTCGATTTGGGCGCGCTGGAGTTTGTCGGAGTAGTCGATGTAGATGGATTTCCATTCGGAGAAGAAGTCGAGGGCGGAGACGGCGGCTTCGCGGTGGCCGTTGCCGGTTTGCTTGGTGCCACCGAAGGGGAGATGGGTTTCGGCGCCGATGGTGGGGGCATTGATGTAGACGATGCCGGTATAAAGATCGCAGAGAGCGGCGAAGGCGGCGTTGACGTTGCGGGTGTAGACGGAAGCGGAGAGGCCGTAGGGGACGTCGTTGGCGACGGCAATTCCCTGCGCGAGGTTGTCGATGGGGATCACGGAGACCACGGGGCCGAAGATTTCTTCCTGGGCGATGCGCATTTTGGGATGGCAATCGCCGAAGACGGTGGGTTCGTGGAACCAGCCTTTGGCGTAATCGCCTTTGTCGAGGCGATGGCCGCCGGTCAGGAGTTTCGCTCCTTCTTTTGCGCCGATTTCGACGTAACTCATGACGGTTTGGAGCTGCTGTTCGTTGATGACTGGGCCCATGTCGACGGAAGAGTCGAGACCACCACCGACTCTTAGTTTTTGGGCGCGTTCCACGAAACGGGTGAGAAATTCCTTGTACACGGACTTGTGGACACCGATGCGGCTGGCGGCGGTACAGCGCTGGCCGGTGGTACCGAAGCCACCCCAGATGGCACCGTCGATGGCAAGATCGAGATTGGCATCGTCGAGGACGAGAATGATGTTCTTGCCGCCCATTTCGAGGCTGCAGTGTTTGAAGGCCGGCGCGCAGGTTTCGGCAATGACGCGGCCGGTGGAGGTGGAACCGGTGAAGCTGACGACGGGAACATTTTTGTGGCTGGAAAGGGGAGCGCCGGCATCAGGGCCGTCGCCGCTGACAAGATTGACTACGCCCGGAGGAACGCCTGCTTCATTCATGGCTTCGACGAGGTGATAGGAAGAGAGCGGAGTGTCTTCGGCAGGCTTGAGGACGACGGTGTTGCCGCAGATGAGCGCGGGCATCATTTTCCAGGACGGAATAGCCATGGGAAAGTTCCATGGCGTGATCAAGCCGCAGACGCCGATGGACTGGCGAACGCTCATGGCGAATTTGTTGGGAAGCTCGGAGGGCGTGGTCTGGCCGAAGAGGCGGCGGCCCTCCCCGGCCATGTAGTAGGTCATGTCGATGGCTTCCTGGACATCGCCACGAGTTTCGGCGAGCACCTTGCCCATTTCGCGAGTCATATCTCGCGAGAATTCTTCCTTGCGCTTGACGAGGATTTCGGCGACGCGGAAGAGAATTTCGGCGCGCTTGGGCGCGGGAACGAGGCGCCAGGTTTTGTAGGCTTCGCAAGCGGCGGAAACGGCAGCGTCGATATCGGACTGGCTGGAAAGCGGAAACTCGCCAATGATTTCGGCGGAGTTGGCGGGGTTGTGGTTCAGGTGGGTTTTGCCGCCGGTGGCAGTAACCCATTCGCCGTTGATAAAATTTCTGAAGATACGTGCGGACGCCGGCGTGGCCATGAGTCCTCCGGAAAGTTGATTCTATGGGGGACAGAGCGGATTCCTCAAGGGCTAAAGCCTCTACTTTGCCGAGCGCATGATGTCGGAGTTGAAGCTCCGACCCCCTAAAAGGCCATCGACTCTGAAGCTCCGAGCCTGAGTCTATCGGTGGGTGGAGCGACCGTCAAATTTCGGCGAATGAGTTGAGTTAACCTGTCTCGTGCCGGCATTTTGTTCCGAGACGATCCCAGCGCTTCGCGTTGGAGGAAAAACCTTGGGCGTAGCATAGCGCGACACAACGCCGAAGGAACGACTGGCCTCAGAAGGCGGGCTCTACGCGGCGCTGCTAGGATTCGTGGTGGACTGTTTCGCATTGGGTTAAGAGTTGGAGGCCGGACGTAGCGCGTCGATTACCTTCCACGCTCGGCTTCGAGCGGAATGTCCCCACATGATTTGAAACGCCGCAGGGGTGCGATGCAAGTGGTAGTACCGCATCGGGGTAAAGTGGCTCTTTTCAAATACCACAGAGATAAGGCAAGGTGGTGACCAAGCGGGTGGTCTTGACTACACCTTACCGTAGAGATAGGAGAAGCGTAGAAATGATCGTCAGAATCCTGCGTAGCAAACTGATCGGGCAGTGCATGCTGGTTTGTGGGGCGGCTTTGCTGCTATGTGCTCCTAAAGCGACTCCGCAAACGACTGCGAGAGCGGCGCAAGCCTCAGAGGAGCGCGACGGCCAGCACGACTTCGATTTTCAATTCGGCAGTTGGAAGGTACACAACCGCCGGTTATTGCATCCGCTGACGGGTTCGAACGAGTGGGTGGAATTTGACGGCACCGTGGTGGCGAGGCCAGTTTGGGGCGGGCGCGCGAACATGGATGAATTTGAGGCGGACGCGCCGAGCGGGCACATCGAGGGCATGACCGTGCGGACGTATAACGCGAAGGCGCACGAATGGAGTATCTATTGGGCCAATCAGAGGACGGGCGTCGTGTCGCTGCCAGCGACGGTGGGCAAGTTCAACGATCATGGCATCGGGGAGTTTTACGACCAGGAGGAGTTCAACGGCCGCACGATTTTTGTGCGCTTCATCTGGACGGTGCAATCCGCGGAGCAGACACGGTGGGAACAGGCGTTCTCCATCGATGGAGGCAAGACTTGGGAGACGAACTGGATCATCACCGCGAGTAAAGTGAAGGAATGACAGTGAGCCTCTGCCTGTTGGTTAGGGTACAACCAGATTTTCCCGGCTGCTAAGGGGAGTGGCTTTGCCGCCGGCGATTTTGATGAACTCGGCCCTGACCACGTCGTAGGACGGCTGGCCCACAAAAAATTTGTAGGTGTAATGAGTTTGCGTGCGCTGGTCGTTGCTGTTGGTTCCTGTGTCCAAATAGCCGTCTAGGGAAAAACCACGAAGCCCCTTGGAGGCTTCGTCGGAATGCTCCTTCGCAAACAGCGCCTAATCCGCATCGTTGCTCTCGAGCGTGGCGCGTAGAAATATCTTGCCCTGCGGATTGAATACCTGGCCGAGCGCATAAACCTTGTAGTATCCCCAAGGCACCAAGGACATGCGGACCACCAAAGTGGTTTCGCCGACCGTGACCTGCTCCAGCGTGTATTGCTGCATACCGGGAGGCGTAAGGCCCTTGGTGCGGAGGTCTATCATGTGCGCAATCCCGGCTTCGCGGGCGGCAGTATCGCCAGACTCGGCGGAAGCACGGGTAAGCAAAGCAGCGGCTTGCCAGTCCTCAGGATCGGCCTGAGCGATCGGTTTCAACGTGCTTAGGGCAAAGGCGCTGTCTAGGGAATTGAGCGCGGCTTCGCTAGCAAATTTCGAAATCACACCCTTGACATCTGAGTAGTGCCTGCCCAGAATCGGGGCGTTAGTCACCGCCAACGCCAGGATGTTCCGGGCATGGACAAATACGACATTTTTGAGATCTTGCCCGACGGCACGCCGATGTGGAAGGGCTGTGTCAGCGGCCGAGAGGAAGCGCTGCAGCAACTAGAATCGCTCGCCAAAACGTCGAGCAACGAACTGCGGATCATCCACCTGCCCACCAAGGCGGTCCTGGCTAAAAAACCTCCCAGGGCAACGGCCTGAGTCGGAAGGCTAGGCCGGTCCGTCGCTGACGTGAGCCGTGCCTTCGTGTGATTCAAAATGAAGCAAGACCGTTTTTCGTAGCCTGCGGCATTCCGTGTGGGCTTTCTGGGATTCTTCCCAGACGCACTCGAACAGATCCATCTCGCGGCTAACGGAGACCTCCGTCATTCTTTTGACAATCCGCAAAAGTCTAGTGGTTGCTTCGCGATAGCTCGCGAGGAGTTCTTCACACCGTGCGCATTTCAACTGCGGCACAATCAAAGGCTAACGCGACGCCGGCCGAACTCAATACACGAACCACTGCATTCCGGCTGATTTCGCGGACGCGTTAGTACCCTCGTACCATTGACCCCTCCTAAACCCTTTGGTAGTCAATGACTTCGGTAGTTTGCTTCCCAGCCCGACCGGAAAAGCTCACGGACCAGCGAACCTGGGGCGACATCCCTTGCGCAATCGAACACTGGAATTAGCGGTAGCACGACTTACTCGCTCCCTGCGCGAGCAACGGCTTCCGGGTCAAACCGCTCGAGAATGGGGACGGAGGGCAGCAACTTCCATGAGAGCCGAACGGCGCAGGGCCCCACGGATGAAGGTGACTGGGCTCGCCTATGTCAATCTCGAGCCTGATAACGGCGGCATCATCCTGGACATTTCCGAGGGTGGGCTGTGCTTTCAATCAACGGCTCCTGTGAAGCGCACGGAGACGATTCGTTTCTGGTTTTCCTACAAAGGGCAACGAGCGGAAAGCGGTCGAGGAATGGACCGCGTAGAGACCAGCGGCGTCTCGCGATTGATCGAAGTCGGTAGCGAGCTGGCGTGGACGGACGAAAGCCAGAAGAGAGGCGGTTTGAGATTCAACAATCTCTCGGACACCGCGCGTGAACAAATCCGCGATTGGATACGTCAACCCGCATTGGTTCACGTCAACCAGGGGGCCCCAGGGCTTTTTCCATCCGTTCGACTATCCAGCACGAATTTTGCACGAGTTGCTTCCGCAAGGGTGGAAGTACTCGTCCGGCGAGTGCAATCCGCGGGCTTGTGGAAGGGATATTCTGGGGGCGTGGTGACCGGGATTGTGGCATCAAGTTTCCTCGTGGCAATGGTTTCGTTGGTGACGCACACTCACGCCGTGGGCGACTCGCTGATTCAATTGGGCGAACGACTGGGAGGAAGAACCTGGTCGCAGCCGGTTTCACCATCAACTCAGGCTAGCTCGGTGGAAGCTCCGACGGATTTGACGCTTGGGGAGCGGACCGCAGGTTCGCCTGAATCAGAATCAAAATCTGGATCAAGAGCAGCAGCACCGCCCGATTTGGAACCAGGGTCAGCGGCGGAAGCGCCCAAACAAGAGCCTCGGCCGGAGAAACTGTTTTCAAAGGGGACACTGCCGACGGTGGACAAGCCGGCGGAAATGAAACTGGAGCCGACGAATTCCAAGGTGAGTTCCACTGCCAAAACCGTCAGTCCTACGCTTTCTGCTCCGAGGCTCACGACTCCCGCGGCTCGAGGAGGCACGGCGGACGTTGGCCGGCTTTCCGCTCCGGTGATTGCAGTCTCGCCGGCGTCAGATTTCAGCGCGAGCGCGCTTCGAGGTGCAGCACCAGAGGCGGGACTGGCAAACCCGCCCGGAAGCCTGCATATCGAGCCTTCGAAGGTAGATGGCGCCGCAATGGGCTCGGAAAAGTATCTTGAAGTCGGAAAGTTCAAGGAAAGACTTCTGGCGGACGGGGCCACGAGCCGGTTGTCTCGACTGGGTTTTCCAGCGACGGTGATACAAAGAAGCCGCCTTTTTGCGAAATCGTATCAGGTGCTTGTGGGCCCTTATGCGACTGACCCCGAGGCTGAGACAGTACACAAGGATCTGGCGGCGCGCGGATTCACGCCACGCTCCTACGAACGGGGAAAACGAGATTTCTTTTTGCCTGCAGGGCTGCAGATGAACGGGAAAAGGCTGCCCGCCGGATCCTGCGTGGTGAGTTGGGAGTCGTACAATCCGGATGCGATCGTGAAGTTTGACAACAACAAGGACATAAATGTCACGGTTCAGGGAAGATGGTTGAAGCAAACGAGCAAGTTTCCTCAAGATGCGGTTGGGTACGAAAGAAATAAGGATGGGACCCGGACGCTTCTGGAAATTCGCTTCGGCGGTATGGCGCAGACGCTGGTTTTCAGCGCGGCGCGGAACTAGCGGTGCATGTCGTGGGAAGAGGTTTGCGCGTTCTTTGAATCACGCTCTTCACAATTCTGCTCTGACGAGCCAGCGCTATTCCTTAGAGAGATTGTGAGCGACGGCAATGGTCGCTGGATGCGGAGCTACGTAAGGCGGCACAATTAGAGGGCGTAATCCTGCTTTAGCCGCAGGCGTAGTACGTTCGCCAGATTCGTTGTGCCTGGCGCGCTGACTGCGCGCCTCGGGTGACGTATCCTTAATCCAGATCCAGAAGAACGGGAAATCGTGGGCACGGGAGACGTCGGCATTCGAACACGCAGAGCACTGCTGAAGCAGGCGTTGGTGTCCGGAAGTATTTTGGTTTCCGGTTTCCACAGGCTGTCGTGGCCGGACCAGGCCGCCGACGAACGCGAGGGCGTCAGGGCGGGCCTGGTTGCGTTCTCGGACGAGGACAGCGTGCCAATGGACCAGGCGGTTGGTTCGGAACTGGATGGACGGTTGTTCACGGACCTTTCCACCATGACGCCGAAAAATACGGTGACCCCTACCGGAGAGTTTTATATCCGGACGCGCGCATCGAAACTGCTCGACACCTCCAACTGGTCCATTGCGTTCGGCGGGCTGGTCGAAAAGCCTGCTAACCTGCCGGCTGAACAGTTGCGAAAAATGGCCAAGCCCATGGGGCCGCATCTGATGGAGTGCGCCGGCAATTTCCGCGGAGCGCATTTTGGGATGGTCAGCGTAGCGGATTGGCGCGGCGTTCCAATCGAAGAGATTCTTGAGATCGTGAAACCTTCTTCCGCGGGGGCTCGCGTTCTCATTTCCGGCTTCGACCAATATTCTTCGGAGTCGAGGAGCTCCGTGCCTGGCGCGAGTTGGATTTTCACGCCCGATCAATTGAAGGCCGCCGGCGCCTTTCTCGCTATCGATATGAATGGGGAACCGCTTACGCTTGACCATGGTTTTCCTGTTCGCTTGGTGGTTCCCGGCTGGTATGGCTGCACGTGCATCAAGTGGGTGAATGAGATTGCGTTCGTGAGCGATGGCGCGCCGGCGACTTCACAGATGCAGGAATACGCGGGCCGGACGATGCAAACGGGAGTGCCTACGCTTGCCAAGGAATACCAGGCGGCAATGATCGATTACGCGGCAATGCCCATTCGCATCGAGAAATGGTTTGTGAACGGCAGGATTGAACTTCATGTAATCGGTATTCAGTGGGGCGGTTCGCGTCCGATCGAAGGGCTGGAGATACGGTTCAATCAGGATGAGAATTATGTGCCGGTGGGAGACTTTCGTGTGTTTCATGGAGACGCATGGAATTTCTGGAGACAAGTGTGGACTCCGCAGAAGTCCGGGAGATATCTGATACGACTTCGTGTGAAGGGTGCAAATGTGGTCGCCAGGCGATTGGACGCCGGATATTACATGCGCTCGGTGGACATCGAGGAAACCTGAAGAAAGCGTTTTGAGGTGAACCTCGCAATCGAGGAGATGGAGTAGCCGAACGATGAGGACTCGGTCGTTTAGGTTTGTGGCAAACCCGCTGTTGCGGAGACTTTTTGCGTTCTATCGTCTGTCGCAATGCCGCTGCGTTTCGCGTCATCCCAGTCGGTTTCGTAGTCGGGTATGGCCACAGATTCTGAAACTCCGCAAATGCTGGTCGATCGACTCGACCGCCAACACCAGAGCGTGGGCATCGTCGTAGGCATCATCGGGTCCGCGGGACGGCGCGTGATTCGGTACGGGCATCTGGAGAAGGGCGATCCGCGTCCGGTCAACGGCGACACGATTTTCGAAATTGGTTCGGAAACGAAAGTGTTCACGGCGCTGTTGCTGGCGAGCACGGTGCAACGCGGCGAAGTTGGAGCAGAGCCCCCCAAACAGCTAGGGAGGCCCGTATCAATCATCGCTCTGGAAACGCACCCTTTACTTTAGGCCCCTGCGCCCAGCGCTACCCGGATTGACGGGGACACAAAATACAATAGTCAACGATTCCGCCCCGCGCGGTTATCAGTGGCGCATTGGGGCAAATGCGATGGGATCGTGGCGTGTTCGACTTCCGGTACGATGGAGTCAGGCGTGTGGTGCAAGGAGCTGGTTCTTGTTGAGACGATTTGCGGCGGTTTTTCTCTTTTGCGCTCTGGCGGTATTCTCGCAGAGCAACAAGGGAGAATTGCGGCTGAAGGTGAGCGATCCCGCGGGGCTGGGAGTGAAGACGGCGGTGCAGATCACCAGCGATGCGAACCAGTATCGAAAGACGCTGACAACCAGCGAACAGGGTGAGTTGAACGTGGAGCGGCTGCCCTTCGGGATTTACCAGCTTGAGATCAAAGGCGCGGGATTTGCGGACGTGTCGGAGTCGGTTGAGATACGGTCGTCGATTCCAACGGAGCTCACGATTCGCCTGGACCTTCCGTCAGTGGCGCAGTCGGTGACGGTGAGCGCGGTCGACACTATGATTAATCCGGATCAGGCGGGCTCGGTCAACCAGATCGGATCGAGTACGATTCAGAACCGAGTCGGTTCCCTTCCCGGGCGTTCGCTGCAGGACCTGGTGAATTCGCAACCGGGTTGGCTGTATGAAGGAAACGCGGTGCTGCACCCGCGCGGGTCGGAATATCAAACACAGTTTGTGGTGGACGGGATTCCGCTGACGGATAACCGCTCGCCGAGCTTCGGTCCGGAGATTGAGGCGGACGATGTGCAATCGATGACGATTTACACAGCGGGGATACCGGCAGAATACGGCAGAAAAATGGGGGGAATCGTCGAGGTGAATACGCTGGAAGATTCGCAGCCGGGCTTTCACGGCCAGGCGGTGCTTTCCGGGGGCAGCTTCGATTCGGCCGGGGCTTTTGTGCAAGGGCAGTATGCATGGCGAGCCAGCACGCTGGCCGCGAGCGCCACAGGAAGCATGACGGACCATTATCTGAATCCTGTGGTGCCGCAGAACTATTCGAACACGGGGACGCTTGGGGATTTTTCGATGCGCTACCAGCGCGAGTTGACGGCGAAAGACCGGTTGAACCTGACGGTGCGGCATGGACTGTCGCGGTACGACATTCCGAACGAGCTGGTGCAGCAGACGGCGGGGCAACGGCAAAACGCGGACAACATCGAGACGATGGGTACGGTTTCGTACCAGCATACTTTTTCTTCGAATGCGGTCGCGGATTTTCGGGGGATGATTCGCAATAACGCGAATGATTTCTATTCAAATGCGCACTCCACGCCGATTATCGTGTCGCAACAAAATTGGTTTCGCGAAGGGTATGTCAAAGGCTCAGTCACGGTGAACCGCGGGCGTCATGAGTGGAAGTTTGGAGCGGAGTCCGACGTCACATATCTGAACGAGAATTTCGGCTACTTTATTACCGACCCAACGCAGTTCGCGCCCCGGACACCCCTGACGTTTCAGTTTTCCGCGAACCGACCCGACCTCGAGCAGGCGGTGTATGCACAGGATTTAATCCGGCTGGGCAATTGGGCGCTGAATGTAGGGCTGCGGTGGGATCACTACCAATTGGTTTTGAACCGACAGGCAGTGGACCCGCGATTCGCTATCTCACGATACTTCCCTTCCACGGAGATGGTGCTGCATTTTTCCTACGACCGCGTGTTTCAAACACCGTCGTTCGAGAATATTCTGCTGTCGAGTTCGACGGCAGCTACAAGTTTGAATCCGGTTTCGCTGCAATTGCCGGTTGAGCCTTCGGAAGGAAATTACTATGAAGCGGGGCTGACGAAGGTGCTGTTCAAGAAATTCAGACTGGACGCAAATTATTTCCGGCGGCTGGTGAACAATTACGCGGACGACGATCAGATCAACAACACGACCATCAGCTTCCCGATTTCGTTTCGAAAAGCGATCATTTATGGGGCGGAGGCGAAGGTTGAACTGCTGGACTGGAATCGCTTTTCCGGTTTTGTGAGTTATTCGTATACGCTTGGCAATGCGTGGTTCCCGGTGACGGGCGGTTTGTTTCTCGGCAGCGACACGGTGTTGCCAACCACGGGGCATTTTCCGGATTCGCAGGATCAGCGCAACACGGTGCGGGGACGGGTCCGTTATCAGGTTACACAGCGCGTGTGGGTGGCGGGCGGGATACAGTTCGACAGCGGGCTGCCGTTCGACTTCAACGGCACGTACGCGGAAGCGCTTGCGCAATATGGACAGCAGGTTGTGGATCGCATTAATTTCAGCCGCGGGCGAATTTATCCTTCGTTTCAGGTGAATGCTTCGGCGGGCGCGGATATTCACAAGTCCGATCGCCTGACGGTGCGGTTGCAGGCGGATGGACAGAACTTGAACAATGTGCTCGATGTGATCGATTTTGGCGGGTTGTTTTCGGGGAACGCCATTGGGCCTTCTCGGAGCCTTGCGTTGCGGCTGCAAACGGTGTTTTAACCTGAATTCTGAAGTTGAAACAGGATGACAAGGGAGTGCTCTTTGGAATTAGGATAAAAGCCAATGCGTGCACCGAGCGGCGTGTAGCGCCGCGCCTTCAGGCCGTCTTGCGCCGCGCCGGGCTAAAAACAACGGCGCTACGACCGCACCGCTACACCCTAGTCCAAAAGACGTGAGGCTTCGTTAGCCAAGGAGATGTTCTTGTGAGTATTGATCATGATCTTGAGACAATTGCGTTGCAGGAAAAACGCTTGCGGTTCAAGAAGTTTGATTCGGAAGTGGCTTGGGCGGTCGGAGCCGCGCTGAAAGCCGCCGCAGAAAAACGGCAGGTTGCGGTGGCCATCGAAATCCATCTTAACGGGCACACACTTTTTTCGTACGCGATGGCAGGAACGACGCCGGACAATTGGGATTGGATTCGGCGCAAGCGCAACGTTGTGCAGCGCTATCATCGGAGTTCCTACGCCATAGGTTTGAAGCATGAACGCGATCGAACGACGCTGCAGGAAAAAGCGGGTCTGGACCTAAAGGACTATGCGGCTCATGGAGGCTGCTTCCCGATTTTCCTGGAGGGAAGCGGGTGTGTCGGCGCGATTACCGTTTCCGGTTTGCCTCAGCGGGAAGACCATGCGCTTGTGGTTGCTGTGCTGCAGGATTACCTCGGTGTTGCAGGTGAGGATTTGGAGTTGGAGGCGCACGCGGGCCCGTGATTGCGTAGGATCGGGAGAGTGTTTTGCTCTTTCCATGAGTTCTTCTCTCGTTTTCCCGTTCAGCCAGGCCGCCTCTGTCGCCACCCTTCCATCCGCACTCTTAGATGAGCGATTTTCGCTCGGTGAATCGAGCAGGTGCAATGGTCCCAATGAACCCAACTAGAAATCAGTCAAGTGGTTGATGTACAATGCATTTATCAATTGGTAGGACTGGGCGAGTAGCTCAGCTGGGAGAGCGCCTCGTTCGCAACGAGGAGGCCGAGGGTTCGAATCCCTTCTCGTCCACCATTTTTATCACTTGCGAATTGGCGGCGGTACCTGAGTGTGGTTTTGTGCCGTCGTTTGTGCCGTAACCACCCCCTGAACCCCCGCCCGACATAGCCGAGACTGCCTTCCGTTTGGCGTCGAGACGAACGTGACTGTAGTGCGCGAGCATCTTCGCAGAGACATGTCCGGCAATGCTCATGATCGTCTGGTCGCTGGTCTGGGACTCGGCAAGCTCGGTAATGGCATGATGCCGCAGATCGTGGAAGCGCAGGCCATGAGTTGGGCTTTCGACTTTGCTGATATCGGCGCCGCACTCGGCGTTTTGACACTTCTCTCCAGGTTTCTGTTGCTCGCCACACTTCGGGCATTTTATCAGACGCGTGAGGTTGCGCCATGCCGTGCGCCAGCCGGTCATTGGCTTGGTGGGATCGGGATTATGCAAACCTTCAGCGTGAGGGAAGACGTACCAATCCTGCTGCGGCTCCGCTCCGAACAGCAGCTTGGCTCGGTCCCTCAATTCCAGAATCGCGGCCCACGCGGCGCCGTTCAACGGGATGATGCGCTCCCCCGCATCGGTCTTAGTTGAGGCGCGCTGAATGGAGAGAGTTCGCTCAATCAGGTCGACATTACCCTAGCGCAGCCCCCGGATCTCACCCGCACGCATCGTCGTATTGAAAGCCAGCTGTGCGGCGAAGCGAGCATTCTCCCATTCGGGCCTGCTGGCGGCCAACTTGAGCAGTCGGAGCTTTTCATCGTCAGCCAGAACGCGGCCAACGTTCTGTCGCACGGGTAAAGGACGAATATCGTCCGCTATGAGATGCCAGCGCTTGGCGCGTTTCAACACGCCTCGCAATACGTCCAAGTCTCTGTTGATCGTGCCGTTGGACATGTGCGCCTGTTTACGCTCTGTCGTATAAGCCAGAACGGAATCCGCCGTAATCCGCGCCACTGGAGTAGGACCGAAATATTTCTTGAGCTGTCTCGCTCGTTGATTCTGCGTGGTACGAAACCGCCCAGTTTGCCGTCTATCCGTTCCTCCTGTAGCCTATGGTCCAAATGACTGGATTGCGCTGGCCTCGTCCTGGTAAACGTCGAAGACCCTGTGCAAACTGGTTGCCTTGAGCAGGTCTTGTACTTTTTGATCGAGGTTGACCATTTTGAGCTTGCCGCCCTGCCTCTGAAGGCTGATGTGCGTTCTCACCAGCTCGCCCAGTCCCGCGCTATCGATGTATCCGACTTTGCGCAAGTTTAAAAGGATTCTCTTGTTTCCCTTTTCAAGCAGGTTCGTGACGACTTCTCGAAGCATGATGTTGCCCTCGCCGACGGTGATCCTGCCCTGCACATCAAGTACCGATATGTCGCCGATGTGCCGCGCCGTGGTTTGCATTCTTCCACTTAAGCGCCATTGCGCGCTAATTCCCATGCGATCCAGGACTTCGGCTGCCGCTGTTGCGATTTCTTGCGAATCGGTCCGCACAAGGATGAGAGAGCGCCCTCCCTTCAATACTTCTCCAAGGAACAACAGCTCTTCGGAAGACTTTTCGTCGGGAGTCGGCTGAGGAGTCTCCATTGCTCTCTCTAGTGATAAATTCGGCGTTGCTGCCAACGCTTTGCCCACGGCAACACCGGCAAGTCCGAGTGCGGCAGTGGCACCGACTCCCAGGGCGAACACTTGCCCGATTCCTGGAATCGAAAACAGTGTCGCAGCCACCACTCCCGCCGATACGCCGACGCCTCCACCAACGAAACCACCGATGAAGGCGCCGAGAGTCTTGCCGAGGTACATGGCCTCACTTTCGGATCGAGTCAGAAAGACGATTGCCTCTTGAGGGACATGTTTGTCCAGCAGCTCCTTTGCGGTTTCTTCGGCTCGTTCACGCGAAGCAAAAACACCGAGTACAGTTTCCATTGGATTCACCTTTGAAGCCCGGCTGCGCCAAGACAGTACAAAGTTCGATCTCTTTATCGCCGGGCGTCGATAATCCCCTCTCCTATACACGCCCCTGATCGCCGCTCTCCATTCCGCTATTTCGGGCCGTTATTTCAGCCCTACCAGCACGAATTTCCACGAACCATCGCTCTGTCGCTTCAGCAGACGCATGCCTTTGTCGTTGACATTGACCGGATTGTCCTTTGCAGACAACCTGTACGTGGCCTCAACTGAGCCGACCTCAATCGCCCACCCATCCGCGATAGCGATTTGGAAATTTTTGACGTCGGGCGCGTACTTCAATACCTTGAACTCCGGGTGCTCCGCATGGCCCTTCTCATTCTCAGCCGCGATGGCCGCCTTGCCGACTGTAGGCGGATTCCCCGGCGTAATTCGACCCCATCCTCCGCCCAGACGCCTGCAAGCCCTTTCAGATCTTGGGATAGCGTGACTTCAATATCTTCTTGGTCAAGTCTGTCGATGGCAGCCAAGTCTGCCGCGTGCGTGTCTGTTCCGTGAGGCGTGCCTATACCAGTGTTTCGGGCGAAGTAGCCGATGCCGCATCCTGCGAGAAACGCTATCGTCACAAATATAGAACTGCGGCTCATAGAGCCTCCTTTGCACCGTTACTGGGCGCAGGCCTTCGATATGGATTCCGCGAGCTTATCGAGGGCGGCGCCAATGCTCGTCTGCAGTAATTCGTGCGCGGCTTCAAAGGTCTTGCGCTCTGCCTCCGTCGCGGAATGTGAGACCATCCGAATTGTGATGGCCGTCTTGCCTTCCTGTTCGGAGAACGTCAACGTGCTCGAGAGTTGTGGCGGCCAGTTCGGGTTAGCTGGGTGTCGAACCATGTTGCCTTCCTGATCCGAGCGAAACTCGGTCAAGACAAGCCTCTCCGGCACTACCACTTCGCGATAGAAACCCTTTTGCCAAAACTCGAGACCTTCAGACGAGCGTCTGCAATAGTGAAAACCGCCACCTGGGCGCGGATCGATCTTGCAGATCGGCATCGTAAAACCATCCGGAACCGCCCAGCGCTTCATTCGTTCAGGTTCCGTCCACGCCTTGAACACGAGCTCCCGCGGCGCGTCAAATACTTTCGAGATCACCAGCTCAGGCTCTGCTTTTTCTGCAGCATCGCTTTTTGTGGCCATGTTTTTTGTCCTTCCTCGTCTGCATCCCCGGTCCGAATGCGCATATCCTGTGCGAATGCCCGATTAAAAGTCCTTAGAAACCACCTCAGAATTCCTCAAAGGTTCTCAATGAATGTTTTCCAACCGATGGGAGGGGCTGCGGACGGCACGAGCGATCTGTCCGCTTCTTGGGTGGTGGCGCCCACCAACGGGTGCCGTTGTTGCTGAAGGCATGTATACGTGATAGATTGCCGCGTAAATGACCGTCTGGTACTTGCTCCCCGGGACTGGAAGCCGACTTCAGAGCATTTGGCATGTGTACGGGCCCAAAAGTCCTCTACGAGTTTGGCCCCTTTCGGGTTGATCCCGACAAGCAGGTACTTCTGCGTGATGACCAGCCGGTGGCCATTACCCCTAAAGCGTTTGACACCCTCCTGAGCCTGATTCGCCACAGTCGAGAGGTGGTTTCCAAGGATGAGCTAATGAAGGCTGTGTGGCCGGATAGCTTTGTCGAAGAAGCAAATCTGAGCCAGAACATCTTTATACTCCGCAAAGCCCTAGGAGATACTCCCGAAGACCGGCGCTACATCGTGACCCTCCCTGGACGAGGCTATCGTTTTACGGCAGCGGTGCGCACGGTAGTGCAGGAAGTTGAGACCTTGGCTATGGAGAGCCAGTCTCGTCCTCGGATGGCTGCTGAACAGTCGGCAGACAAAGGCTACCGGTCGCTCGCGGTTTTGCCCTTCGAGAACCTATCGGGTGACCCGGGACAGGATTATTTCGCGGACGGAATGACCGAGGCGCTGCTGACGGAGCTGGGGAAGATCAGCGCATTGCGGGTAATCTCCCGACAGTCCATATTGCAGTACAAGGGTGTGAAAAAACCGATGCCCCAAATCGCGCGCGAATTGATGGTCGACGCGGTCGTCGAGGGTTCTGTCCTACGTGTCGATGACCGGGTGCGCGTTTCCGTGCAGTTGATCGAGGCAGCGCGGGACCGCCATCTTTGGGCCAATAGCTATGACCGTCAAGTGAGCGACATTTTGGCTTTGCATGGTGAGATGGCGCGGACATTCGCCAAGGAGATCAAGGTCACGCTGACGCCGCAGGAGGAGACACGGTTAGCTGGTGCTCGCGGCGTCAACCCCGTTGCGAACGAAGCCTATTTTCGAGGCCGCTATTTCCTGGACAGACGAACAAAGGAAAATCTCGATAAAGCGCTTGCCGATTTCCAGCAGGTAGTTGAGCTCGACCCCACGTTTGCGCCCGCCTATGCCAGCCTTGCGGAGGTGTACATTTCCCTTGTCATGTACGAGCCCGCTCACCAGACGGAGCTATTCGAGAAGGCCCGTGCTGCATCGCAGAAGGCGCTTGAACTGGACGACGGCCTGAGCGCAGCTCACTACACCCAGGCGATTCTTCGTCTGTATGCATGGGATTGGTCCGGAGCCGAAGTCGAGTCGCTACGTGCCATCGAGGTGAATCCCAGCAATGCCTCAGCACACTGGTGGTATGCAGACCTTCTCATCTTCCAAGGCCGGATGACAGAGGCAGAGGCACAAATCCAGCGCGCGCAAGAATTGAACCCAGCGTCCCTTGAAATATACGCAGCTGCGACTTTCTCTCTCTATTATGCGCGTCGCTACGACGAATTGATCGAGCGCTGCAAAGGCTTGGTGGACAGAAGCCCAAACCACCTCGAATGGAATTATCATCACTGCCTTGGGGCTGCTTACGTACAAATGGGCAGGTATAAAGAGGCGATTGCGGAACTTCGAGGGGCGCTCAAGTCCTCCACAATGTTTGAGCACACTGCCACGGAGCTGGCCAACGCGCTGGCCGTGGCCGGTAAACGAGAGGAGGCCCTAGAGGTTCTGGATCGAGTGCAGTACATTCCCTGGCGGGCCTTAGGCACCGCCCTCGTCTACACTGGCCTGGGCGAAAAAGACGAAGCATTCCGTTCGTTGGAAAAAGCTATTGAGCTGCGCGCACCTTTTGTCATTCTCCTCAAAGTGGATCCACGATTCGATTCGCTGCGGTCGGATCCGCGGTTCCTGAAGCTGCTCCGCCAAATGAATTTGCCCGAATAGTTCGACTGAGCGCCTCACTTGAGCGATTCGCGCGCAAAAAGTGAAATTCCAAAAAATTTGTCCGTGCACAGGTTCGCGTTCTTGCCCGTGTGCGGGTGGAGTTACCGCTTTTAACCTACTCCATGCGTGGTTGCCTTATACAAACGAAACAGCGCACCGGACTAATGAAGCTTCGCGTACTCCGCTTTGGCAGCCATGAGAACTCGCCGCAAATTCCCGCTATTGCGCAGCAGTCACCATGATTTCAACCAGTATGTTTGGCCGCCAGAGTGGAGTCTGGACGCAGACACGTACGGGAAGGTTTTGTCGGTCCACCCATTCGTTCCAAACGGAATTGTGGTCCTCAAAATCCCTCCAATCCGCCAGCCATACGTGAGTGGTCAAGAGTTTCGATTTGTGGGTGCCAGCTGTCTCAAGAAGCCTGTCGATGGTTTCCAGCACCTTCTTAGTCTGCACTTTTACATCGCCGGTCGGCTCGGCCGTCACGCCGCAGGTACTAACAATCCCGTTGTGCACCACGACCAAGCTGATGAGCGGGATTACTTTCACGCCATACACTTCCTTTACGCCCTCGGTTGTCCCAATCCGTTGAATGGTCATTCTCTCGTCTCCTTCTCAGAAAGAATCGGCTACGCCGACTTCTCAGAGATTAGCTTGCCGCTGTCGGGTCGGATAACTGGTGAACGGAAATCTATCGCTACTTAGGCATTGCATCAATCCTGCGCATGAGAATCAGGGAGCTATTTCAGCTTCGCATACTCCGCCTTGGCAGCGATGAGGATGGGGATGTCAGGGTCGGCGTCTTTCCAGAGGGTGAGGAAATCCTGATATGCGGCCTTAGCTTTGGCGGTGTCGCCTTGGAGAGGATAGGCACGACCCAGCTGAAGTCGGGCCAGAGCTCCAATCGGTGAGTTCAAGACAAGTCCACGATGGTTAAGGATCTTCTGAAACTGAAGGGCTGCTTCCACGCTCTGCTTTGCGGCTAAGCACGCCTCGCCATGTACGTAGACCGGAAATAGCCCGCCCGCGATCCCCAGTTCATACGCGGACGAACCCTTTAGGGCCTCGAGGGCCTTGGATGAATCGTCAGAGGCCAGGAAGAGTTGAGCCCGAATCGCCGGCAGGTAATTGAACTGGACCACGGTGTTCTCAGGGAAACTCTTTGCCAAATCATCCGCGATTCTTTGTGCCTGGATCGTGTCTCGTGCAAGGGCCAGCGCCAGTCCTGCTTCGTACTGTACTCGACGCCCTGCCGAACGGCCGAGCGCAACTGCGGCCCGCTGCCGGGCCACTTCGGTATAACCGAATAAGGCCTCCGTCCATGCAGCATGGGCTTCGTAGGCCGCTGCCACTTCTTTCTTTCCGGCCCGCTCGGCTGAAGCGACCGCCCGGCGGAAAAATTCTCGTGCCTTCTCCAGGTGGCCAAAATAAGCGGCCGTATTCGCCTCTGCAGCGAACAGCTCATCTTCCACTCCGGGCTTACCTGTAGCCCAAGCCAGCTCCTGTGCCATCCCCGCTGCGTCATTCCTCAAGAACGCAAGGTAGTACAGAGTGTCGTGCAAATCGGATGAATCGAGGTTTTTGACACGGGCCTCGAGCGCTGCAGCCCGGGCGTCGTCCAGACGATCAAGGGTGATGTAGGACGAAACGAGGATATTATAGTTCATGCCGCTGTCCGGTTGAAGGCGAATGCCCTCGCGGGCCTGGTTGTGAGCCTCCTCGTACTGGCCCAGGGCTGAATAGATGACGTACAGCGGTGCCCTCGGGCGCCACTCTCGAGGATACGTTTGCGCCCAGAGCTGATAGACTTTCCGGGCGCTTTCCAGGTCGCCAGTCACATTTTCATAATAATGCGACTCGAGGTAGAACTTTTCTCCCTCGCTTACCCCTTCGCTCAACTCGTAGGCCTTCCGCGTGTTTTCGGCACCCAAGATGGATTCACCGAGATTCGCGTAGGTGGTCCCCAGTCTTGCATAAGCCATGGCGAATTTCGGGTCCAGAGAGACAGCTCTCTGAAAAAACGGAAGGGCCGCGGCCCACTCGGCCGCCGCCATTGCTTTCCTTCCCATGCTGTAAGCCTGGAAGGCCTCCAGAGAGGGGGTAGTCGCCTGTTCGAGCGGGGTAGCGAACCTTTGGACCGTGGCAAGGGACTCGCCGAGCTTGCTGCGAATATCGGAAGCCGTCTTACCCAAAGCTTCGAGCACGTGGTTTTTGTCGCTGGCCTGCTCTTCTGTGCTTGCCAACAATTCGCCGCTGCCACAGTTGGTCGCCTTGAGGGTAAGAAGGTATTGGGTACCGATCTGAGCTATGGAACCGACGAGAACCGCGGTACCACCTATCCTCTGGCAAAGTTGCCGCGCAATCGCTGGGGCCAACTTTGCATCGGCCGGTTGATGCATCAGCGGGAGTGTTTGTTGAATCTGTTGGTCGGAGACGATGTTCAGGAACGGGGACTGTTCCAACTGCACCGACAGACCTTGGCGAAGCGTGCCATCGAATACCGGATCGCCGGTCGAGTTCACGAAATCCGCAAGCACGATGGTGTCTTTGTCCGTGAGTTTCGGTGTGCGGTGGAAGTAGAAGTAACTGACTGCGGCAAGCGCCGCAAGCACGAGTGCAGCGGGAACGCCCGCTTTCCACCACATTCCTCGCCGCTCGTTCACAGCAACTACTGCGGTTGTTGTTGCTGGCAGCCGCGCAGATTCTCTGTCCCGCTTCAGCCGTTGCAGGTCGGTACGAATATCGGCGGCGCTCTGGTATCTCAACCTCTTGTCTTTCTCCAGCGCCTTGTTGACGATGCGCTCTAGTTCCGGCGGCAAGTCAGGATTCAATCGTGCAAGCGGAGTCGGCGCTCGATTCAAAATCGCGTCATGGATGGCCGCTGCACTATTTCCCGGGAAGGCCATCCGTCCTGTCGCCATCTCGTAGAGACCTGCGCCAAATGAGAACAAATCTGTTCGTGCATCCAGTTCTTCGCCGCGTGCCTGTTCCGGCGACATGTACGCTATCGTGCCCATCGTGGAGCCTGGGCTAGTCAAGTATTCTGGCCCCGTGGCCGTCGGCATCTGTGACACACCGACGCTCGCACCAGCGGGGACAACCTTCGCCAGACCAAAATCGAGGACTTTGGCGTTGCCCAGTTTGGTCACAAATAGGTTTGCTGGCTTGATGTCCCGATGGATTATTCCTTGGGCGTGTGCTGCGCTGAGCGCATCGGCAATCTGAATTGCTAGTTCCAGCGTCTCCTCGAACGGTAGCGGCTTGCCAGAAATCCGGTGCTTCAGCGTTTCGCCGTCGAGAAATTCCATCGCAATGAAATGCTGGCCGTCCTGTTCACCGATGTCGTGAATCGTGCAGATATTCGGGTGATTCAACGCAGAGGCGGCCTGCGCTTCGCGGCGGAAGCGTTCCAGCGCGGCAGGGTCGTGAAGCATTTTGGCAGGCAGGAATTTCAGCGCCACATTGCGGTGCAGCCGTGTGTCCTCGGCCTTGTAGACCACGCCCATACCGCCGCCCCCGAGCCTTTCGAGGATGCGGTAATGCGAGATGGTCTGGCCGATGAGAGCGTCGGTGCCTGGCATTTGCCGCACATGTTAGGTTGCGCCAGAAGGCAAGTCAACGAATGAGACACGAATGAGACTCAAGGGGTAAGGCCCATGCCCACAAACCTTTGCGTCCTGTAGTTGGAGACGTTTTGAGCGTGCAGGCGAAAATATCACAGGCTGTTGTTCGAGAAATTCAAATCACCTTGAAACCACAGGAACAGTCGCGCTTGAGCGGCCATACAGTAAACCCTGCCGCTCAAGATCTCTATTTCCGTGGACTGCGTGCCAGGAGTTCGGAGACCGCTGAAGGCGCGCAGAATGCCGTCGGCTATTTCCAACAATCGATTCAAAAAGATCCAACGTACGCCCTTGCATACGCGGGCTTGGCTGGAGTCTATGCTTCATGGTATCCCGGGGAAGCCGGGCCGCGAGAGACAATGCCCAAGGCCTGAGAGTCCGCACAGAAGGCGCTAGCTCTCGACGAGACCCTCCCCAGTGCTCATACCGTGGGTTACATTGAACTTTGTTACGACTGGAACTGGGTTGGCGCGGAGAAGGAATATAAGCGGGCGCTGGAGCTAGATCCGAACAATGTTAATGCGCACAACCTTTATGCTTGGGAGTTGGTCAACTTGGGTCGAACGGACGAAGCCCTGTTTCATACGAGGCAAGCGATCAGCCTCGACCCTTATTTGCTAGGGAACGATAATCCCATCTGGGTCGCCTACTTGGCGCGTCGATACGATGAGGCGGCGCAGTTAGCGAAGGCCGAGATCGCGTTGGACACACACACAATCCCTGGAACCACTACGACCTGGCGCTCGTCTACGAGCAAATGGGTAAATCGACGGAATCGGTTCAGGAATACTTGAGATTTGAAAGCCTCTCCGGGGCCGAGCCGCAAACAATTGCCCGGCTGCAGGAAGCGTTTGACAAGTCCGGCGCAAGAGGCTTCTGGCGGAGTCGTCTTGAGCAATATCAAGAGGCTGCAAAATCGGGATACGTCAATGCTGGAATGGTGGCCCAAGCGTGCGCGCGAGTTGGAGAAGGAGATTGCGCTTTTGAATGGCTGGAGAAAGGCTTTCAAGATCGTGGCGATTTAATGGTCACCCTCAATGCCGATCCGGTGTTCGATGGAATTCGGACGGATGGACGGTTTCAAGACCTTATACGCCGCGTCGGTCTCCCACAGTGAAGCCCCGAACATCCTAAACACCGAAGCCAAATTCTGAATTGCTATGATTTTGCCAGTGAATCCTTGCATCTCCATTGCGTTAACTCCCGATAAGTCCCCGGTAATCGGAAGAACCCTCCACGCTTTGCGTGCATGGAACGTCCCCAAGCAGAAGTCGGCGGATTGAGCGCCAGTCGCTTTGCTGTTCCCACCAAAATGGCAAATCGCCAGGCAGGTAGATCGCGGCGCCGGCGAGTGAGGAACTTTTTCAGCCACCAATAAGCCATGAACCGAGTTTCCCGAGGAAGGTCTTGAAAATAGCCCCTAGGATTGCGGCTACGGTACCGTTGGAGGGCGACAATTTTCATAGTGATCTCCACCCGCTTAGATAGCACTTTTGGCCGATTCGATGAACGAGATTTCGCCCCGAGCCAACATTTTCTGGCGTATATACGCTTCATAACTGCAGAGCACTCGGCACAGGAGCAAGTTAGATTGGCCGAAGGCCAGACGCCCTAATTAGAACGGTACGGATTCTCTCAGACCATTGTGCTAGCGCACCTTGGTGTATTCCACTTTGGCAGCGATGAGGATAGGAATGTCAGGGTCGGCGTCTTTCCAGAGCGTGAGGAAATCTTGATAGGAAGACTTGCCTTTGGCGGTGTCGCTCTGCAATGCGCAGGTTCTGCCGATTTGCAGTCGGAAACTGGGGAGTCATTTCTGACTGAGAAGATAGAGGTCGGCGTGACCGCCGGGGCGAGCGTACACGATGGTTGAAAGGTCTTTGGTGAAATCATAGGCGGCGCCGGAATAGCCCTGGCGAAACGCAAACGGAAGCTTGAAGGCAACTTGCGAGGGCCCGGTGAGTTTCCCGTCGTGCCAGGGTTGGCGATACACGGTGGTCTCACCGTGCGAGGCGGCCAGGTACAGGATGAACTTGCCATCGGAAGAAAAATGCACGACCAGTGTGCTGAGTTCCGGCAGCAACGGTATGCATTTTCGCTCCGCCAGCGAGAATTCACTCACACCGATAGCTTCCGTTCCCGTGTTCATCGAGGAAAGCAGATACCCTTCATCCGACGAAGCGTCCCAGATCGCTCCGCAATTGTCCCCAAGCTTCTCGATCTTTGCGCCGTCCACCGGCACTTTCCAGATCGAGGGCTTGGATAAGTCCGTCTCCTGGCCCCCCAGATAGACATAGTTCGGATCTGGGCTTGGCGAGCCCCACCCACCCGAAGAACCCGTCCAGGGAACTTGACGGAGGCCCGTGCCATCGCTGCGAACGATGTAGATCTTCTGCGCACCACTCTCTCTGTCGGCGAACATGAACTTCGAATCGTCGGAGGAGAATGCAACGGTGGTTAGCGCTGTGCCGGAGGCAATTTTGACGCGATTGCTGCCGTCCAGGTCCGAAATCCAAAGATCTCCCTGCTGGGCATTTCCAGAAAGAGTGATGTAGGAGACGCGTCGACCATCCCAGGAGATCGCGGGCTGTGTGGCCTCCTCCGAGACCAAATCCCGCGACTGTTTCGTCTTTGGGTGGTAAACGGTGAGGAAACCCGATCGCTTGCCATTTACAAAACACATTCCCCTTCCGGAAGGGTCGAGCATGGGAGACAGATCCGGACCAGCGCCGAAAGTCACCTGCCGGAGTGCGCCATCGGCTAGACGGTACTCCCAAATATTGGTGACGTCGTTGACTGTCCGGCTGCAGAGCAGGGTTTTGCCCGGCTGCTCCCAGACGAGGCCCGTGGGGCTTCCGGTCAATTCGCCGATTTTCTGCGAAGCATGAGTTTTCCCGTTGACACGGAAGAGGGTCAGGCTGGTCGAACCGGACACTACGTCATTTCCCGTGGTGACGACCAGATCCTGGCTGTCGGGGAAGGGCAGGAGATCCGTCGCGCTCGAGCCCGCGGCCGCTTGAAAAATCATTTCCTCCGCGAGTCCCGCCTTCGACCTGCGGAAGACGGCGTTTCCATTGAACTGCCTGATGAAATACAGAAAAGAGCCATCCGGAGAGGGTTTCAGGCCTTGTCCGGAAACGACGATCGTGGAGGCGCCACCAAGCGTCGGCACACTGCGGGTTTCGTCTGAGAAACCGACGTCGTAATAGATCTGGGTGCCATCCGGCGAAAAGCTACTCACGACTTTGTTTGTCGAATCGTTCGTGAGTTGCAGCGGTTCTCCGCCGGAGGCTAGTATTACAAAGACCTGATCAATTTCTGCGACCGTGGAGGTAAAGGCCACCGTGCGCCCGTCGGGAGAAAGCACGGCGCTGTTCATCGGCTTGTTCCAATGACTGATTTGCGTGACCTTCCCGTCTCCGGCGAAGCCGTTCGAGCGGGGCAAAAAGCGATACGCCGCAAGCCCTACAACGAGTACCAGCAGGCCTGCAGCGATGAGAGCGTAGCGCTTCCTGGCAATACCAGCGGCCGTGACAGCGCCGACCGAGCTCGCTTGAGCGTCCGCAGAGCCATAGCCAGCCGTGGGGCTCGCGCCGGTTACCTCGCCGCTTCCTCGCCTCACTTTCCCGGAACTAGTATCTCGCTTCAGACGCTTCAGGTCGGTACGCAATTCTGCCGCCGAGTTGTAGCGAAGATCGCGGTCCTTCTCCAGGGCCTTGTCGATAATGCGTTGCAGTTCTGCCGGCAAAGAGGTGTTGAGCCTGACTGGTTCGATGGGCGTCTTGTGGAGTATCGAATCGAAGACGGCGCCAGTGCTTTCTCCGGCAAAGGGCAGGAAGCCGGTGGCCATTTCGTAGAGAACCACGCCGAAAGAAAAAAGATCGGTTCGGGGGTCGAGCGGTTTCCCCAGCACCTGCTCGGGAGACATGTAGACGACGGTGCCGACGGTGCTGCCGGGGCTGGTCAGCTGATCCGACTGCACTTCTAGAGTTGCGAGTGTAGCGGTACCCCCGTCTCCGGCAGCCACTTTCGCTGTCGTCACCTTCGCCAACCCAAAATCCAAAATCTTCGCGTGCCCCCTTTTCGTCACGAAAATATTCGCTGGCTTCATATCACGGTGGACAATCCCTTCACTGTGCGCCGCATCCAATCCTTCCGTTACCTCAATCGCCAGATCCAGCAGCCGCTCCAGCTCTGTCGGCTGCCCACTAATCAAATGCTTCAGCGTCATGCCATCCAGGTATTCCATGGCGATGAACGCCTTCCCCTCTTGTTCCCCGATGTCATATATCGTGCAGATATTCGGATGGTTCAGTGCAGACGCCGCCTGCGCCTCTCGCTCAAATCGTGCCAATGCTTGTGAGTCTTTTGCTACATTCTCCGGCAGGAACTTCAGTGCCACAAAGCGGTGCAGCCGCATATCCTCTGCCTTGTAGACAACACCCATCCCGCCGCCGCCCAGCTTCTCGACAATGCGATAGTGCGAGATGGTTTGGCCGATCAGGGATGATGGGTCCGGCATTTCGCGCTCATCTTAGGTTCCACCGATAGGCAAGTCAACGAAGATGGACGAAGAGGACGAAGATGGACTGCATACAAACCGGTCTCGGCATATAGGGAATCCAGACGCATGTGAACAATGTTAGACCACACTACTTCATCGTAACAGGGATTGTTGAGTCGACAGGCCGCCGCGCTGAAAGCGTGGAATCCAGCAGACAAACCAGAATGGCTTGACGACAAGACTTATCGCGAAATGATTCAACCCAAACTCGCCTCGGTCACTGTCCCGACAACTATGCGCGCGCGCGATGTCTCAGAACCGTCGGCGCGTGCACGGACCTCAAGCCCGTGTACCGACGGCTGCTGAAGATGGCACTCGAGGAGGTCGCCGGTTCGATCCCGGTCTCGTCCACCAAACTACTTTGGGTGCTTTGCGAAAGCCGGATGCTCCTTTCGGCGTTATGGGACCGGAAGAGTTAGTTTTTTATTCTAGCGAATTCCGCAAGGCGTGGGATTCGCGAGCCGTCGGTCGTCGATTCCATTCGGAACCTCAGGGAAAGCGATCTTCCCCCGCAGCCTCGCCATTGTCTGCATCAAGCGCCACATCGCGGCGGCCGTTGTACAAAACGGGAACAGCTCCAGGAAAGCATGAGCTGATGCGGTAGGATGGTTTTCCGGCGACAGGCAACCATCTTGAAGGTTCGAAGGAAGGATGTTTTCACCGCTACTACCCAGCGCGCTCGATGCCCGCACACAAGCCTTTCCGGTTCTTTCCGTTTCCCAGATCGATCGCATTCGTGCCTGTAGCCGGTCGCGGCAGGTCGCCGCTGGCGACATACTCTTCGAACCTGGCGATGAGAACGTTCCGTTCTACGTACTCCTGTCCGGAGGAATGGAGATCGTGCAGCCGGATCCCTCCGGCGAACACCTGATTGCAAAACACGGGCCGGGCGAGTTCACCGGCGAAATGACCATGATCTCCGGACGCCGCTGTCTCGTGCGCGGCCGCGTAACGGAACCCGGCGAATTCCTGGAACTGACGGGCGACGGATTGCTTTCGCTTGTGGCCAGAGACGCCGAATTGAGTGAAATTTTCATGCGGGCCTTCATTCTCCGCCGGCTGCAACTCATCAGTCAGGGCCAGGGCAACGTCATCCTGCTCGGTTCCCGGCACTCCGCGAACACATTGCGATTGCGCGAATTCTTGAGCAGGAACGGATATCCCTACAGGTATGTGGATCTCGACACCGACAATACTTCCCAAGAGCTTCTCGACCGCTTTGCCGTAACACTTTCCGAGATTCCCGTTGTCATTTGCAGCGGTCGCTCCGTCCTGCGCAATCCTTCCAATCAAGAACTCGCCGATTGTCTGGGATTCAACACCACCATCGATGAATCGCAAGTGCGCGACCTGATTATTGTGGGAGCGGGTCCCGCCGGCCTGGCTGCAGCGGTTTACGCAGGCTCGGAGGGTCTCGATGTGCTCATGATCGAGACCACGGCACCCGGGGGACAAGCTGGATCGAGCTCCAAAATCGAAAATTATCTCGGCTTCCCAACAGGAATCTCGGGCCAAGAACTGACGACACGTGCGATCCTGCAAGCCGAAAAGTTCGGAGCAAGGATGATGGTCGCGCACCGCGTAGTGCGTTTGGAATGCGCAAAGCGGCCCTTCAAGCTGGTTCTGGACAACGGGAACAGTCTCGCGGCGCGCGCCATCATCATAGCCACCGGCGCGCAGTACAATGAGCCGCCGCTTAGCAACCTCGATAAGTTCAACGGCCAAGGAATTTACTACGGCGCGACCTTCATGGAAGCACAGCTCTGTGAACGAGAGGACGTGGCAGTTGTCGGCGGTGGCAATTCCGCGGGACAAGCGGCTGTTTTTCTCTCGCAAACGGCGCGCAAGGTGTACATGCTGGTGCGCTCCGACAAGTTGTCGGATACCATGTCGCGCTATCTCATTCAGCGCATCGAAGAAAATCCCGCCATCGCGCTGCACTACAAGACGGAAATTGTCGGCCTTGCGGGCGACACGCACCTCGAGCGCATCACTTGGCGAGACAAGGTAAGCGGCGAGACTTCGGATCACGAGATTCGCCACGTGTTCATCATGGCGGGAGCTTCGCCACGAACGGAATGGCTAACGGATTGTCTCGCTCTCGACAACAACGGGTTCATTCTCACCGGCCGCGACTTGGACGGCACAACGGGGACGCTCGCGTGGTCCGGAGCACGGCCTCCCTACATGCTCGAAACAAGCCTTCCCGGAGTCTTCGCCGTGGGCGATGTTCGCTCGAGCAACGTGAAACGCGTAGCTTCCGCAGTCGGGGAAGGAGCCATTTCCATCTCGCTCGTTCACCGCTCCCTGGCGGAACTGTAATTGTCCGCGCAATCCGCTCGCTGACCCCGTTGGTATAAAGTCTTCCACGATGCCGCAGAGTCGAAATGCACTGGCTGTTTCGCCCGCAAAGTGGGGCGCCACTGAGGGAGTTCTTACAAAGCGAGCCGTTGCTTCAAGGCGCTAAGGGTGCCAGGGTTCGCCTTGACCTTGAGACAAACACCCTTTTCCCCGTACGACTCGCTGAGCACGTGGACGTTCTTGCGAATGTCGGCGAGCACAGCTTCCTTGCCGTAGGGAACGACGATCTCCACCTCAGTCATGGTATCGAGAAAGAAGGTGACGAGACGAGAGTGAAGTGCCTCGATGTCCTGAGGATTGAGCGCGGACATCGCGATGGCCTCGGGGAACTCTTTCTCCAGCAAAGCCTTTCGCGAAGAATCGACGATGTCGATCTTGTTTAGGATCACCAGAGACGGGAGCTTTCCCGCCCCAATGTCTTCGAGCACTTCTTTCGTCACCTGAATGTGAGAGCGGAACGCCGGATCGGCCGCGTCCACTACGTGGAGCAGAAGGGAGGCGTCCAGCGCTTCGTCGAGAGTCGACCGGAATGAGGCCACCAGATCGTGGGGAAGATTTCGAATGAAACCAACCGTGTCGGAAACGAGAATCCGGGGTTGCGTCTCGGGGTGCAACGCTCGCACGGTGGTATCCAGGGTCGCAAAGAGCCGGTCGGCTACGAGCACTTCGGTCAAAGTGAGCGCCCGCATGAGTGAAGACTTTCCGGCGTTGGTGTAGCCGACGATGGCGACCTTGGGCAAACCTTCGCGATGACGACGGCGCTCGACTTGCTCTCGATGGACCGCTTTGAGCTCTCGTTGCAGCTCGCTGGTGCGGTCCCGCACTTTCCGGCGCTCGATCTCATGAAAGGACTCGCTGACCCCTCTTGCGCCACGTCCTCCACCCCTTCGCTCTTTGGCCCCGGACACGCGCTCGCGGGGCACAAGGTACTTGAGCCTTGCCAACTCCACTTGAAGTTGCGCTTCTTTGGTGCGAGCATGCCGATGAAAAATCTCGAGGATGATGGCCGGCCGATCGTAAACCTCGACGCCGGTCGCTTCTCGAATGTTTCGCACCTGTGTGGGGGTTAGTTCGTGATCGAACACTACGCTTTCGGCCATGCTGGGCGCCTTCACGAGTTCGCTTAGCTCATTCAGTTTTCCCGGTCCGATGAGTGACGCAGCCGTAGGGGATTGCAATTTTTGCGTAAGCGTTCCGACGATATCCCACCCAAGTGTCTCAACGAGTTGCCTCAATTCCTGCAGGGACGCACCGTGCTCTTCGGCGGCCGGCTTCTGCAGCTGTACATTTACAAGGATAGTGGCCGGCCTGACTTCGGATTTGGAAGGATCGATCATCTTGAAAGCATATCTCAAGGGTTAAACCGGCTTTACCTTCACCGTCATCCTGATGCCCCGAATTATGGGGCAAAAATGATCGGCTCAAAACGCCATTCGCAATATCTTCCTCAATGCGCGATTTCGGGGAAGAACCTTTGGCCACGGTTACGCGCAGCCTTTTCCCATAGGCGAAAAACTGTGAACGGCCGTATTTTCAACACCAATGAGAATCCTCTATGAACATCGCACAGATTCGCGAGGCACTGCTTTGGTGCGTGATCCTGAACATTGGTCTTGTGACCGTGTGGTCCATTCTGATCTTGGTTGCGAAGGGATGGCTGAACGGAATCATACTGAAATGGTTCCGGGTATCGGCCGAACACTGTGACATGATCAACCTCACGGGAATCGTTCTCTACAAAGTCGGCAACATCCTGTTCTTCCTTCTGCCTTATATTGCGTTGCGGATTGTAAAGTGAGCCACAATGGAGGGATTGCGAGCAGCGGACCCGCCCTGCTGATCTCATTTTTCGAGGGGATATGCATCGCGTCCTCAAAGCGCGTTTTCGGGAAGTTGGGGTGGTTTCGGCAATCTTGCGGATCTCAGCTTAGGGATCGCCGTTATGACGATAGTCCGCAGCTTTTCGAAAGCCGTTTGGCGCGAATCCTAGTGTCTTATTGACAAGCGGCGAGTCATCATTTGGCGAACTTTACATTGAAGGTCACCGTGTTGGCCCCGCCGGCGTTCTTGATGACGAACTTGTACTGCCCGTCCTTCGTCGGCGTGACCTTAACCGAACACTTCGGTCCGGGTGAGTCGTCCTTAGCGACTTCCGCGCCGGAGGAGTCGTAGACGAAAAGGTGCACGTCGGTATTCTTCAGGCCGTCCGTGGTGGCCTCGAACTCTTTCCCCGCCGTGAAAGACAAGAGGTAAGCGACCTCTCCCTTGTCCTTTATCTCGATCTTCTTGCCATTGAACGCCGCCCCCTTGCCCAGGTCGGTTGGCTTGACGTCCTGCGCGGGACACAGGGTGGCGACCGCGAATATAACTGCCACCACTGCTGTGACTAACCGAGCAATCGATTTCATTGGTGTTTCCTCCAGAGTCGGATCAGATCCGCAGCATGATAACCAGTGTCCAGTGCATTCCTTGTGGCACTGTTTCCAAGTGGCGCCGCTGCACAGGACACCACGCTTCTTTAAGCGCCACGAATACTGTAAGCGACATGGTTTCCCTCAACCAAACGGGTACGAGTTTCGCCGCTGCTTCACTGAAGATAGGGGCGAAGGCGCTAAGAAGTCGGGAGGATTTCATCAGGAATTCGTAAAGGAAGTTAATTTCAGGAAAGGAATCACCTTTTATACTTTGCTAATAAAACGTGCCGGATTTGCTCAGGGGATTTTTCCTACCATATGTGTCTGTTGTTAGGGCGCGAGGGTGTCGCTCAAACGATTCTGTCGTGATGATTTTTCGAATCGCGATGAGTATTCCCCGCAGACTCTGCACTCTCAACAGGTGAATCTAATGTGGTTCCGGTTGGAAGGGCCGTGCCGAATTGGCAGCCCGGCTCCCGATAGTTCTGAGATCGATTCCACGAAAGAGGCCCGGGCGAAGTTTCTTTCGACGGCATACTGGTAAGGTTATACGCGACATTACGGATTTCCGCTTGCCATTAGAATCGGGAACAGGTTACTGCCCGAAGTCAGCGAATGGAGAGCCTAATGTTCCGATTGGACCTGCAGAAGCGGTGTTCCGGTGGTCTGCGGCGGCTGCTAGCCCGATTGGTTTGAATGTGTAGGTAGAGGGAGGAACTTGCGTGAAGAGCGCAGCGGCGCAATCAAAATAAGCTTTCCAAAAACCCCTCTGCCTGGTCGTCCCACAAATCATTCCCAGGACGAATGCTTAAGTGGACCGGTTACTGGGCGGATTTGCAGGGGACGGCGTTATCCTGGGCGGCGATGAGTTCCCATTTCCCGTCGCGCTTGAGCCAGGTGTCAGTCCAGACCAGGCAGCGGACAGCTTCGGGCTGCCCCTGGAGTTTGCGAGTTGAACGTTCGTTGCCGTAGGCCATGGCTAGAGAGTCGGTGAAGAGACGCACCTTGACGTCATCGAGGCGACACGCGGTTTCGATGACGCCGGCATCCGGCTTCAAAGCTTGGCTTTTATCGTAACGAGAGCCGTCGGGAGCCGTACCCTCAAAGTCGTCGGCGAAAATGTCCGCGGCCAACTGCTGGGTGCAGCCGGATTCGGCCCATTGGCGTTCGCGATCAATGATGTACTTGGCGACAGGATCGTTGGCGGCTGCCCACTTGGATTGCTGGGGTGGAAGAGCAAGGGCAACAACTGACAAGGCTGAAACCATAGCGGCGACAACAAGAGGGTTTCTCAAAAGCCGGGTGTTCATGAAAGCCCTTTCTGGCGCGGGCGCCCCTGAATCTTAACAAGGGTGCGGCTCCGCAACCGGCGGTATCATAGCCAACTCGCGTGCTACTGGCTACGTTTGAGCATGGCGAGGTCAGTGATGAGAAAGCGATCGGCGCCTTAGTTGGCCACTTCTTATCGATCTCTTCGAGGATGTAGGCTGCACGCCGGATCGCCGTCTCTACGGCAGCGATCTTCTTCGGGCTAGGCTTGTCTGGATTTTCTAACTCTGCCAGTTTCCGGGCGGACGAGATCAGGATTGCAAACTTTCTTTCTTCGGTCATCTGCAACTCCGCTTTGAAGTGCGGAGGATATGGGAACAGAATCATACCGTGCAGCGTCGGGAAGCTCCACGAAGCTGGCCTTGCTGGAGGGGGCTCCAAAGGTCGGGAAAGCGAATCTGTGTCGCCACTTTCCAGCACCTTGCACATTATCTAACCACTATTCCAAGCGTCTGCACTGAGTTAGCTGTACTCGAAAATTCACCCCGGATAACTTTTTGTTAATCTCCCATTGCATTGTCTTTACCTGCAGTTTCCGTTAAATGCCTTCTATCACTGCGCAGTCCCTACTGAGGGCTCTGCAGAAAATACTAGACGATGTGCCTCTTTGCTCCGCCACTCCGGAAAGGAAAGAACTGCATGCGAAAGATTTTATGGATCATCCTCGCAGGACTATTTGTACCCATTTGTGCGCCCAACGCACATGCTCAGACCGTGACCTATACCATCACCTTCAGTCCGCCCAATAACGCTCCACACGCGGGCTACCTCTTGCCGACATCCGGTGCATTCGTCTACGACTACACGTCGAATCAATTCCTGAGTTTTACTGTGCATTGGCACGGGCTTTTGTTCGATCTTACTTCCGCTGCCAACAGCCCGCAGATCATTTCAGGAGGGCCGCCATGCATGCTCGGTGCTAGCGGGCCGCTCGCAACCCTCGCGCTCATGACCCTATGCCCCCCGGTGACGGCCGAAGATCAACCCTGATCCCACTATATGGAACGCAGGCGCCTTTAACGTCGTGGACAATGTAAACGTCGTACAATTTTCCTTTTTGCTCTGGCGGGAACGGGCGTGCGACGATTGACAGTTGGCTTACGGCCCGCCCAAAATGGGGACTATGGGAGTGGACAAGCAACGTAGCAACGAAATAGTTTTCAATTTGAAGGGATATTACCGGAAGGACGGAGTGGCAACGGGCTGCGTGAGCTATTGTCCGTCGCTGAACATCTTCTCACATGGAAAAGACTCAAACGATGCCCGCGATCACCTTTGGAAGGCTGTCAGACTTTATCTTGAGACTAGCTTGAAGAACAACACGCTGAACAAGACGGTCGACAAAGTGATGAAAGCTGCGGAATTTGAACCCGGAGGAATAGAGCAGGAGTTTGTCTGGGTTAGAGAGAAGGAGTTCGACACTGCTTTTGACATGACGATCCCTTTCTCGCTGCATCGACCCGCCAGGGCCATGTGACCGACGCGAATCATTGTCATGTATGAATCAGTCACACCTATTGTTCTGAAACGGGTACTCGAAAAGTTTGGCTATCACCTCGAGGCCGCCGATGATATTTCCTGGCTGATGGAGTGGGAGTGCGGTGGCCACCTCGTGAATATTCCTCAAACAATGGCGATGGTCCCCACGGACGTACTGGAAGCAATGTTAGATTCCTCGTCGGACATCAGTGCGGAGGCTTTCAACAGCATGGCCGGTGAAGTACAAAAGAGCCCCTCTGGCCAACAGCCTCTCCCTGGCGCAAATCCCTAACTACGCTTCTGCCGCTTCGATGGCTGGCTTTGATTCTATTTGATTATGCGGGTCAGGCTTGGCCAGCATGTTCCTTGATGACCTTGCGGGCGTCCTTATTCATCACGCAGCCCAATGTATTTTGAATGCCGCAGATGATCGCTTTCTGTCCATTCGAGATACCCGTAAGAAGAGCCTTACAAAAGTACTAGGGCTCACGTACACCTTATTTTAGGGCGACTGACCTATTGAGGCATCTTCAGCTCGGCCCGATGATCGTTGGTGATCGTCCGGAGGTGGTCCATGGCGACCACGGTGCGGCAATCGGATTCGTGCGGTTCGCTTTGGTATCTTGCCCTCAGCCTAATGGGTTCCTGGAGCTGGCTCTTTTATTTGCTCTATGTTGCATTGCGGTAAGAGCCCGAGCTAGGTCTGCCGCCACTCGGGAGAGGTCATTCCTTGCGATAAAGACGATCCTTCTCGCTTCCCAAACGCATTCCGACACACTAATGGCAATTGCAACGACCGGGAATGCCGAATTTCTGTGTTTCGTCGACCAGAACGACCACCGCTGGACCGTCGCTATCGCTTGGCTGAAAGTGGACACGGTGAATCGGTTGAACGTCACAGCATTTCCCCACCTAGATGTTCACTTCGGTCTCGGCCCGAAACTTCTGTAACTCGGTGATAAACTCGAAAGGTTGGCTATTGTCCCTGAAGGTGGACCTGTCACGTAACTGCAGGAAGTTATAGTTTGACAGCTCGGGTCAATCCCAGCGGAAATCCGCTACTTGGCCTGAATCAGGTAACCGATTACTGCGAGAAACAACAAGGCGATGGCCACCACCGCATAAGCACCCCAAGGTCGGCGCCCGGAACCCCGCCCCGTCACTTCAATTGCATTTTCGGTAAAACAAAACTCAAGAATGATTTCTTATACGATCTCCACAACAACCAACTTGGAACGCCCACAAGGAGGGCGGACATCCCCAAATAAATGCACATCGTTCGAAGCAAGTGCTCTTCCGGTTTGCCGAGGGACTGAATGTTGGCGAAGAAGGTCGACCACGCGAAGGCCAGGGAAGAACCGAATAGAAGGACAGAGCAGTCCGCAAAATAATACATCTTCAGAAACGACCGGATTTTGGCTTCTTCAGTCGCGGTCCCCAAAACGTATCCGCGATGCGGACGATCACCTGCGAAAACGACGACGCGGCCCTCCTTCTCGTTGCGGAAAGCGCCATCCACTCGAGCATGAAGAAAACCCATCGACGTGTTCTCCTGGTTGAATGCGTTGGCTTCGGTGACTTTCATTTTACTGCCCCGAAAGAACAGGCCGCTACCGTTCGCGGACCTACGTTCTCGTTCAGTTACCAAGGCAGTGAAACACCTAAGAAAGCTTGTCGTCGCGCCGGCCGGTATTCCGGCCTGGTACGAGGCCACCAGCGCAGCCGCTTGCCTTAGTTGACAATGTTGCTTAGATTAGCCGCCAGGATTCTGACTCAAGCAGCTTCTCACGCGAGTGACGTCACCAAACTGTTCGGCTCCCTGGGATGGTGGGAAATCCGAACTAAGAATTCGCTGTAATCGACTTCAGCATTTGAAAAGCTAAATTGTGCCTGTCAGCACCAACAGATCGAGTGAGCCCTGGAGAGAGTCAAGTTTCGGCATACTCAGATATCATAATACATAGACGTCTTATTACGGAAAAAGGTAAGACAGAATCTGAGGTTCATTCCACAGTCTGTTCGGTCTGAAGCCGATGGATGCATCGACGATAGCGAGCGCGGCGATCTGATGGTCGCCCTGAGGTACGAATAGCCAACGTAAAAATCGCGTAACCGCGTGAACCGGGAATCGCCGCGGTTCGAAAACCCTTCTAAAACGCGGCGTGCAAGATGTTGATTCGGCGAGCCGTCCTACAAGCCTTGCCCGGGTTCAGAAAACAAACAGATTTTGGCAAGTGCCTTTTGGTGTTTCTCAATGGGGCGTGCGACCTCGATGTTACAATCCCCACCGGGCAAACGTGGGGGCAGCATGATTCCTCTTCGCGATCTCTTCGAGAGCCATCTGACGGTCACTGACTTGCGACGCTCCATGACATTTTTTGGGGACACCCTGAAATTCGAACTCGCGGAGGTTTTTTGGGAGCGGAAGGTCGCATTCTACTGGATTGGTGGGCGTGGCAATTCGATGCTTGGTTTGTGGGAAGTTGGGTCTGGTCCGCAGAGGTTAAGCCTTCACGTTGCTTTCAAAGCGGATCTTCCGGACTTACTGAACGCACCTTCCCTTCTCAGGTCCGCGAATGTGATTCCATTAGACTTTACAGGAGCACCGACCGACGAACCGGTAGTTCTTGCATGGATGCCCGCTGCTTCGCTTTACTTCCGCGACCCAGATGGAAATATGCTCGAAATGCTCTCAATGCTGCCCCATGCTCCTAAACCAGAATTGGGCGTCATCAGTTGGAGTCGCTGGGAGCAAAGTCGTGGATCTGAAAGTTAGTCAGCGAATTCCCGGTCACATACGGTAAGGGCGCTCTTATCTCGTTAAGTTATCGAAAATCGTTAGGGTCCAAATCATCAGATCCACTGGCAGCCGGTCGCCGTTGCATCTCTTTCAGTGGAACTCCGAGCCTACTTATGTTCAGCCACTCTCGAAGGAGTAAGAACAAATGAACCTCAATCAAGGCGCAGCCGTCGCCGCGTTACTGGCGTCGATGACTGTCTCGTCCGCTTCCGTAGCAGCCGAAGAGCACATCCCCGTCAAAGTGGTGGTCGTGGCAGCTTTCGACAGCGAGCTCCAGAAGTGGATTACGGAGCTTCCGTTGCCTGTGACAATTCCCTTTCCGCAAGGCTCCGAAGCACTGCACTACAATCCCAACCTGCAAGTGCTTGGGATCGTCACCGGGCAAGGCAAATCGCAGGCCGCTGCCTCGATTATGGGTTTGGGCTTTGATTCGCGGTTCGACCTTTCCCATGCGTATTGGATTGTCGCCGCCATTGCGGGAGTCGATCCCAACAAAGCTTCGGTCGCCAGCGTGGCATGGGCCAAATTCATCGTTGACGGCGACCTGTCCCATCTAATCGATGCGCGTGAAATTCCGGCTGGCTGGTCGACGGGATTTGTTCCCTTGGGACGCACCACCCCTTATGAACCGCCTTCGCAACCGTACTTTTCCAATCATGTACAACAGGTTTACCCGCTCAATGCCGCCCTTGCTGATTTCGCCTTCAGACTCACGGCGAATTTGACGTTGCGCGACGATGCAAACCTGCAACGAGTTCGCGCCGGTTATCCCCACTATCCCAATGCACTCAAACCTCCTTTTGTGCTGGAAGGGGACGACCTGGCCACAGACACGTTCTGGACCGGTAAGCTGCTCAATACCTGGGCAGAGAACTGGATGAAATATTGGACAGCGGGACAGGGATCGTTTGTGATGAGCGACTACGAGGACACCGCCATTGCCCAGGCGCTTCAATTCCTCTCCCAAGTACATCGCGCCGATCAGAACAGGCTGTTGGTGTCGCGAGGCGGCACGAACTACACCGCGCAGCCAAAAGATCAGACTGCTGCACAATTTTTGAAGGCCGAGACCTCCGGCGGCTTGTCGGCTTTCCAGGAAGCGCTTAATTCCCTTTACCAGGTGGGCAGCATCGTGGTGCTCGAGCTGAGTCATAACTGGGACATCTACGAGAATCATATCCCGTGATTCGTTGACTAACCAAGCAGCGATGCGCCAAGCCACAGGCCAACCCCATAGAACACGTGCGATATGAGGCTACCGAGGAACAATCGCGTTCCTGGCGGTCCATGGCAGCCGAACCAGCCGAATCCCATGGAAGGAAACATGACCAGCCAAGGAAAGATGTTCGTACACAAAGCGAAGACCAGTGCGGTGATTGGATTGCGCGGGGCTAGACCAAGACTTGCGCAAGCAAACAGGTATATCAGTGCGAGTGTCACGCCAATTGCATAATGGACGGGAACCGCGATCGCCCTTTCGTGATTGATGGCCGCGGTCTGACCGATGTCGCTATGAAGAAATTGTCCCCGGCCTGCGGACGCGAACCATCGGCCGATCAAACGAGGCGACAACGGCGCGATCAACCGCAATTTGAAGCTCACCGCACTGAGGACATCCATAATGACGGTAGCGACAACCCCGATGACGATGTAGGCTGCAACGGCTTCGGCCCGGGTAGTCATTAACCCTCCCCGCTGTCATGATTCGCCAACATGCTCCATCGTAACGGCACGAGCATTTTTATCATCACGTAGACCGGCGAATTTCGCATGCCTCAAGTGGTCACCTTTTGTGCACTCAAGGAATTCGATCCGCGCCCAGCAACCGAATCGTTTTAGAGTAAAAAATGGAGGCTTGGCTCTGCAAGATGCTAATTCGTCATCAACTCATGTGCCTTTTCGATGACCGTAGACAAGGTCGTGCCTTTCTCAAGAACCAAGTTTATCCCGGCCGTGGATGCCTCGGTCTGTAAAAAGTTTGCATAAAAGAGAATTATCGGGGTTTGCGGCAATATGTTTCGAAGTTCCAGTGCCGATAGACTGGCTGTGCTTAGGAAAAGAATGTTTCGCCGAGTTGCACTCTTCTGAGCAGTGGTACGAGATTATCCCAAACCAATAATTTTGAGACGAAAGCCGCGGCACCCGCTTGTTCAACTTCGTCCGCCATTTCAGGAACGTCGTATAGGCTGAGACTCACAATTTTCGCGTCTGGCAGTGCCTCGCGAATTAGCCGCATCGCGTCAATACCGTCCATCTGTGGCATTACGATGTCCATGATTACGACATCGGGTCTAAATTCCAATGCTTTTGCGAGTGCATCCTTGCCGTCAATAGCTTCGGCACAAACCTCGATGTCTTTCTCTTCGGAAAGGACGTCACGCAAGCCGCGACGTATAAAATCTTGGTCATCTGCAATGAGGACGCGCATAAATGGAACCTCTGACAAGACTCTGCTCAAGTGGCAGGCGAAGTCCATACACGATTCGCTTTAACAGAGTGTCATCCTGCCGGGACTTCGCCGTCAAATTCTTTGCCGACCGCGGCATCTCACTGCTCGGCAGCTTCCTCGTCCCCCTTTTTCCCCGCGTCACCGAATGCCTCATTTCCTGCAAATACCGGCTCAGGCTAATGCTGTCCTGCCTGCAGGATCCAGAACCTCGACAGAGGTCATTGAACGTACCACGATCCCCACACAGATGTTCCGAAATCCCTGCTTGCATGAGCGCTGCAACTGATTGAATCTATGTTTTTGGACAGGCGGCAACTAACTAGATTCAATCCTTGAGATCCACAAACCTGGCCTGAATCAACCACAGCATGACAGCAAAAATCATCGCGGTCGAAACGCCGAACAGGAGCGTTCCATTCGCCGTTTCGAGCGGACCCAGCAACCTCCATGAAGGCGTCATAATCACATCACCGTAACCCAAAGACGTGTAATTGACCGCCGAGTGGTAAAAGGCGGTTCCGAAGTCTGTAAATTCTCCGCAGATCATGAACAACACCCCCCAAAATCCGATCTCTACGAGGTGTGCAAAGGACGCGTAAAATACGACCCGAGCAAAAATGCGCAGATCGGTCCAGGGCATGCCGACATGGCCGAGACTTTTCTCGCGGCGAACAAGGTTGATGGTGGCTCTGACTGGCAGCATGTGAATAATGACGGTGCAGACTAGCGCGACCACGCCAACCGCTAGGGGACCGAGGATCGAGATGTGATGAATTTGTATCATTTCAATTCTTGGAGGCGGACCCTCTGCGAAAAAGACGATCCCTCTCTGGCATTGATCCTCCTGTCACGCTTCGCCAGCATGCACCTTGGAAACGCTCTCAGCATTCTTATCCTCGCCCAGGCCCGCAAACTTTGCATGCCTCAAGTGATCGCCTTCCGTCCATTCTAAGTATTCGATTCGCGCCACAACTTCGGGGCGAATCCATAGGCACTTTTTCATGTCCTCCGCGGTCAAGCCGGTTCCCCAGCGGCGCTTTTCAGCTTCAGGCAGATTTACGAAGGGACAAACTGACACCAGCAGCGGCTGAAGTGTCGCGAATACCTGTCTCCTGGTCTGCGGTAAAAAACCATTCCGCACACGAGCAACATAAATCAGTTTTGACTCTTTGTAATCGCTAACGATGATCGACTCAACTCCGTGCGCGCCTGGCACAAACCCACCAATCACAAGTTCCAGTCCTGCGTTGAGCCCGAATTTCGACCATGCGCCGCTGCGCTTCCCTGCTTCGTATCGGCTGTCCTTCTGCTTCGCAACGACGCCCTCAACCCCTGCTCGCGGGCCGAGCTAAGCATTGTCTCGGCGGAGGCCTCGAAATATTGGGCGATGCGGACCTTCGGAGACCGAAATTTCAATACTGAGTTCAGGATTTCACGGCGCTCGACGAGCGGGAGTCGCGTGAGATCGCGACCGTCATAGTAAGGCAGGTCAAAGACAAAATACCAGATTCGTGATGCCTGGCTGCCAGGGCATGAGCCACTCCGACTCCCGCAGCACACGTTCTCCCGGCACCGTGCGCTCATAGCCGCGGCCGTTACGAACGAGGGTCTCCGAACATATCGCATAGCCGCTCCAGCACCCTGCTCATCGCCGACTGACTCAAGAAACTTCGTTTCGCCGCACGGGTGACGTGGCACTCCTCCAAAAGGGCATGGAGGGTATATATGAGGTTCAGGTCCAAGTTGCAGATCCCGCATGAGAGACATTCTAACAATGCATTCACCAGATGGCACACCCGAGTATCTAAGAAACGTAGAAAGACGAAGAAGGAGAAACACATGATCCGTACTTACGTTTGGATGAAGGTACTACTCAGATCTGTTCTTTTGACGGCAGTCACCGCCTTTCCTTAGATCGATTGCCGGTGAGTGACGCAGAGAAGATCGCGGACTATCAGCTAGGGCGCACCCGCGAGAAGACTGCCCGCGGTTGACACTAGGAGCACTGCGCCTGCTAACTTCGCCGGACGACCTGATGATCACGCTCTACGAAGCTCCCAGTGAGAATTTCTCATTTGGCCGGGGCGAGGCCCAGCGCGTCAACGCTGTAGCGCGCGAACAAAAATCGCATGTCGTTTGATCTCCGATCGTGTTCTAAAAGAGATACTCCCGCCGCCATCTCCGCGCGGCCCGCCCATCGCCAATGAGGGCTGCGCATTGACATCCCCTCTTGCCGTGGCTACGCTTTTCATGCCTCACGTTGGAGTCATCATGAAAGCCTTAAAATTCGCTCTTCTCGCTTTCATTAGCACTCTATCACTCGCACCAGATTTGCTCTCCGCTCAGGAGCCGCAGCACCATCACGACGCCGATGAAAAACTCGGCACCGTCTCCTTCTCTACCTCTTGCGCTCCCACAGTCCAATCCCAATTCGAGCGCGGCGTCGCCCTTCTGCATTCCTTCGAGTACGAAGTAGCCGACGCGCAATTTGAGGAAGTCGCCAAAAAAGATCCGCGCTGCGCAATGGCTTACTGGGGGCAAGCAATGACCCTTTACCACGAACTCTGGAATCGCCCCAGCAAAGCCGACCTCGCCCAAGGCGCCGACCTCCTCGCCAAAGCTCGCTCCCTCAAGCCGCCGACCGCGCGCGAACGCGACTATGTCCTGGCGCTCTCCGTCTTTTACTCTGACACCGATAAACTCGACCACAATCAGCGCGCCGATGCTTACGCCGAAGCCATGCAAGGCGTCCACGAACGCAATCCCAACGACCACGAAGCCGCCATCTTTTACGCGCTCTCGCTTCTCGCCTCAGGTCCCGACCGCGACCCCAATCTCGCCAACGCCAAAGCCGCCGTTGCCATCCTCAACAAGCTCTACGACGAGCAACCAAATCATCCGGGCATCGCGCACTACATCATCCACAGTTGCGACAATCCGGCGATGGCCAGTCTCGCGCTTCCCGCCGCTCGCAAATATGCCAGCATCGCGCCGTCTTCGCCTCACGCCGTGCACATGCCTTCGCACATCTTCGCGCGCCTGGGTCTTTGGCCGGACGACATCAACTCCAATCTCGCCGCCATCCGCGTCGCCGATGGCATGGCTGCGCATCATCACGTGATGCACCACAAAGTGCATTCCATGGACTTCCTCGAATACGCGTACATGCAAATTGGCGACGACGCCAGCGCCAAGGCGACCATTGAGCAGATCGCAGCGATTCGCCCCCAACAAATGGATCCCGAATTTGAGAATTATTTGCTGGTGCGCCAGGCGGAAGGGCCCGCCAAGTACGCTCTCGAGCGCCGCCAGTGGAAAGAAGCACTAGTCCTGCAACCCTTCGCCGGCGCCCCGTCTGACGTTCAGCTAGTCACGTACTCGGGACGCGCCGTTGCCGCCGGCCATCTTCACGATGCCGCCGCCGCACAAGACGCGCTGAAGCATTACGACGAACTGCTCGAAGCCACGCGCAAAGGTCCTCGGCCCTACATCGTCGACGGCCTGAAGAACGAGCACCAACTGGTGCAAGCCTGGGCCGCTTACGCCGCGGGCAACTCCGACGATGCGGTTCGACAGCTGCGCGCCGTTGCCGACGACCAGGACAAAGTCGGCAAAGGCGAAACCGAACTACCCGCCCGCGAAATGCTTGCTGACATGCTGCTCGACCTGCAGCGTCCGCAAGAAGCGCTGACCGAATACGAGATTTCCCTGCGCACCGACCCCAATCGCTTCAACAGCCTCTACGGCGCAGCCCAGGCCGCCACACAGATCCAGCAAAAAGAGAAAGCGGCCACCTACTACACCCAGTTGCTGAAGAATTGCGAAGGCATCCGCTCCGATCGCCCCGAGCTCGCCCAAGCGAAAACCCTCCTCGTCTCTGCGGGCGGTATGTAGGCGCGGGGCTTTCAGCTCCGATAGAAGACCCGTGTAATCCATCGAACTTTGGCCCCTGAGGACTCTGGTTCTGCGTTTCTCCGCAAACTGCTAAGCCCGACATAGCGCAAGAATAGAATCGTTCGCTCAGCCCTTCAATGATTTCGTTTAAGTCCCGGGTGAGTAGCCCGGGGAGTCCCACCCCGAGGCTCTCGCACAACCGTACGTGATTCTCTCAACTCATACGGCTGCCATCGCGGAGCCATGACTCATCTGCCGGTGAGTGAAAAGTACTGGAGTGCGCTTTATGATGCGCGCAAGCCAGTGGCTCGCTCTATGGAGACGTCTGCGCAGCTTTCTGTACTTGTGCGCAGCCCAAAGGGTCAAATCGCGATCCAGTTGGCGCATCGGCAAATAGAGTGCCGAGCGATAATACCGTCCGTAGTTAGCGGGGCGCCCTCGCGGTCGAGTGACCCAAAACCTCTACTATCCGGTGTGACAGAGTATGGGAGCGGTTCAAAAGGATTAAACGTCGTATAATCTCGTGCGCGCAACTGGGGAGCAGAACATATGAACGTACAAGAACAAATCAAGAAGTATATTACCAGCCAACCGGAGCCGAAACGCAGTGACATGCGAGAGTTGCATCGGCTCACACTTCAAGTGTCACCAGAATGCAAATTATGGTTCTTCGATGGTAAAGACAGCAGAAATCATACTGTTTCCAACCCTACGATTGGATATGGATTTCACACAATAAAATATGCCAATGGAAAAAGTAGAGAGTTTTTTCAAATTGGTGTGAGCGGAAACAAAACCGGAATCTCTGTCTATATTCTTGGTCTCAAAGATAAGAAGTACTTAGCCAAAACGTATGGAAAAAAACTAGGCAAGGCGAGCGTGACCGGATATTGCATTCGGTTTAAAGCTCTAAAGGATATAAACATCGATACGCTTGAAGCGGCAATGCGATATGGGCTTGCAGCTCAGAATGAAAAGGCAAGCTGATGAAATAATTCCACTGTTAAAGGCAAGCAGTTATCGATGTAAAGGCGCTCCAGTATACGACCCCTACAGCCCTGACCCGCGCCACAAAGCCATTCTCTATAAAACGGGTCTCCCGCAATAGTCGTGCGGCTCTCTGTCAGCGCTCCTTGCCTTTCTCTGTTTGCCGTTGCCCACCGGGCAATCCGGGAGTTGAGACCAATAGACATGTGGGGCTACAATGACCTTGCCCGAAAGGGCGAATTACTCACTAACGGAAAGCGCCCTCTCTCCATTTCCGGCTGAACCAGCACAGGCAGGATTGGCTCGCTTTTGTTCCGCGGTTTGTTCCGTCCGCGACCAGGAAAGTAAGCCCATTGGGGATGGGACTCTACATTTGGGTGGTGGGCAACTGCGTAGGACGCGAGAAAGCGGAGTCCGAATCCGTCCGCGTCGCAGACAAGACGTTCGAAATAGACGTCCGAAGACGCTGGAGCTCCGAACTTAGATCAGCTGGCAATCGATACTCCAACGAGAGTATCCGATTTATTTCCCCATGAAGTATCTCAAGATCGTCTATGACATAGAAATCTGCGAGGTCGCTCACCTTGGCCTCCGAAATCGGGGAGAGGTGCCGGGCCGGAACTTAGCGTGGGCCTTTTTTTTACTCCTGAAATTGTGCCTCAGTCAATCGGGGTTTCCTTGTACCCGATCTCATGCGAATCGAGCTCATCGGGTCAATACCTCGTACTGGGACCCGGTTGCACGCTTAGCTTAGACCGTGTAAGTCCGCCTATGGTTCCGCGATGGGGAGTTTGTTCCGCTATCCCGCGACGGTGGCGCTCGGCGCTGATATATGTTCCTGATCAATGCGTTCTAGTTACAACTCCGTTGTCCGAACTGTGGCTACTTGGCATCGTGCGCACTCCCGAAAAACACCTCGGACCAATAGAGTGGCAACGTCGTTTTGGACTGCGGTGTGCTTGCGCCCGTCTGGCCTGTAACTAAGGAGACTACGGGTGTGTCTCGGAAACGAGCAGGACTTCAGCAACTATTCCAGGTTCGCCTTAACAAGGGCGGCGCGAACGTCGCGCTCGTAGTCAGCGCGACCGAATGGGCCGCCGAGGCCGTCTGGCCAACTCTCGAGAAAGTCGACGAGGGTTTCGAGTTTGATTTTTAAGCGGACTACTTCCTTTTCCAGCTCTTCTTGAGTCATGGGCGCTCCTGGGTCGTAGGAGTGTTGTACAACGCGTAAGGGAAGGCCAAATGTAATGGGGCTATGACCTCAAGTAGTATCGCCTTTGACGTATCAATCGGGCGAGGGGCATCCTTCTACGAGTCAAGCTATGAGACACTTTGCTCGTGAAAAACTCCGTTGCCGGATGGACGAGTGCCAGCTGGAGGCGTGTCCGGGTATTGCTCCCGGTATTGCTTGTGCTTTGGTGCGTCTGGCATTTGAGGTCACTGGATCGTCACTTCGGTTTCGGACTGCCCTACTGGGAGCGCATTCCGGGATTGCTAATGATCGCGGTGGGAGGCGGCCTAGTCTTGTGGTGCGGCAGCATTCTCGCAAATGTAGGAATTTTTGAATCCCCCGGGAACCGCATGTTTCCGCGGGAGTTCGTCGTGATTGGGCCTTTTCGATACATCAGAAATCCCATGTCCTTCGGAGCGACGGCGCTATTTGCGGGATTTGGTTTGTGGCTGCGCTCGATTTCGATTTTATTGTTTTCGGCGATTCTGTTCCTGATAATCCATTTTGTCGTGGTACGCATCGAGGAACCTGGGCTAGAAAAGCGATTTGGTAACAGCTATGTGGGGTACAAGCGGACGGTTGGACGGTGGATTCCGAAAATTGGACACTTGAAACTCAAATGACACTCGCTGAGATGTATGGCTTGCCACTTCCGCGTTGTCTTGCTCGCGCACGCTGTCTGATTTGTTAGCGGAATCCGTCACCGTCTTGCGTCGTACGCGTCCCAGCCGGCTGATCGGCCGTGCCGTCCGCACAAGAATCACACTGGGAAATCCAAAGGAGGCATCGCGGAGCGGGCGTACGGCCCCGCGATTCAGGAGCCGGGTTATCACGCGCGGGGAGGGAGCGTCAGAGACTTCGACAAGGTGAAAGTCAATGGCGTCTCCGCGGGGATTTCGATTTGCTTGTTGCCGGTGAGTGCGCCGCCTACGAGGCCGCCGGCGGCACCGACCAGAGCGCCAATTCCAGCGCCTTTTCCTCCACCCGCAATGCCGCCAATCAAGGCACCGCCTGCGGCGCCGCCACCGGTGGTCACGGCGGTACGTTTCCCTTTTCCTTTGACGGTGCTATCTAGCGGGGTGGTCTGGATCGAAAACTCTTGGCCGCGGATGGTAATGCCGTTGAGAGCAATCGATAGTTCGCCTTCGCCCTTGATCTTGCCCTTCTCTTTGGCGGTGATGACTGTTCCGGTCAGGCTTGCGCCTTTGGGGATGGCGGTTTTTCCGTCAATAGACACGGGACGCGCCAGGGTAGCCAAGAAGGTTTGACCGGGCTGGCTGGTCTTGGAACTCAATGTCTGGTCGACGGTCACGGTCAGTGCGGTTCCAGCGGGGATAACGATGGGCTGAGGCTTGGGCGCTTCGACCGGAGGAGCTGCGGCGGGCCCGGGTGCGGGCGTGGAGGCAGACTGATCGGGCGTCAGCGCTGGCACCGACACGATCGCCGTCTCATCGTTCACGCCTGTCGCACCGGGTTCTTCTTTGGCGATCTGCTCGATTTTTTGTTGCGTGGCGGAATCCTTGACGGTGCCTTTCACGGTTACTTTGCCTTCTTTTGAGGACACGGTGACAGCGGAGTCCTTGGTAACGGGGTCAGCGGCGACCTTGTCCTGGACATCCTTAGCAATGGTGTCGTCGTTTGCCGTCTTGGAACATCCGCCAGCGAAACTGAACATTGCGCCGACGAGAAAAGTTGCAATCACTCGTTTGGAAAACATGGCCATAGAACCTCCTGAATTGAGAAACTCTTTGTAGTTCTGAACTTTCTTCCGCGGTTACACTCGCTCTTCTCCATGAACCGCAAATCGACGCGCGGCATGGAGGGAGATCGGATTCAGAGCACCTCTGGAGGCAGGCCACCCAACTTCAAGCGAGGCCCCCACTCGCTCAAATTCACCACACTTTACCGACGTCTGGAATTTCACGGCCTAAGTCGACGTGGGCGGAACTGTTCGAATCGACAGGTGGCATTTTGACAAAGCCGAGTCGATAACGCAATTCCTTTGGAAGACCGGTAGTGGAGCGCCAACGGCAATGTTGTCGGATGAATCGGCCCACTGACGAGCAGCGGGCGAGATTGTTCCGTTAGGCAAAGTTTGCCTACCATCCGGAAGCCGCCAGCTGGCGACACGAACTACCATGCCCGCTGTTGCACCAGAGCTTTCACACTCTAGGGTTCGTCTTTACGGCTGAGCGCGTCCTGGCACGAGCTTGATTCTCTTCTCTGTCGCGTTCTCGACTGCTTTGCGGCTGTAAAGTAACGGGAAGTACTGGCCGTTGCGCCACATCTGTGCCAAGTCCCGATAGTGCGGGCTATCTGGATCGCCGGACTGGCCGGGGTGGTTGACGGCCTTCGAATTGTCCCAATTCCCAACGTCGACCACCACGCGTACCGACGGACCGCCCATCTGCCGGAAATCGCTGACGCGGTACCCCGACGCACTGGGCACAAAGGAACTACCGTTCTTCTCGATTGGTCCAACGTTGATCCTGGCGCGAGTGGCATCATCGACAATCGCGGCGAAAGGATGTTCGCTAAGGTTGTATTGCAGCTTGCCCCAATTCCACTGCCGCGGGTCGGGGCCCTGCAGTTTTTCCATTTCTTCGTACGCCGAACGAAGACTTGCCAACAGTAGCTGGTTTCGTTTTTCGGCGGCATTGCCAGCAAAGCCCGTTTCGGGATGCTCCAGGGCATGAAGCATTACCGCCGTATCGGGAGCGTCCATTGCGCCGGCCGCGCTCTGGCTGAGCACGGCAGCTTTGAAGGCCCTCCCAAGATGTCGGCTGAACCAAACCTCATGCAGGGCTGCTGCGGGTGCGTCGGCGTCAACGCTGGCATTCCAGGTCGCAAGGAGGCCAAGAGCAGCCTTGGTCTTCGGATCGTCGCTGGAAAGGGTTTTCAACAACGCAACAAGGCGCCTCGCCGGGATCGATACTTGGTCGTTCTGTAAATGCATCGAGTCTTCGAGTGATAGCGTGCGGGCGTTTGCCATGACTTCATCGATTCGCTGATGGCGTGAGTCGTTCGCCCATTCAAACCCGAGTTTGCGCTCCTTGTAAGGATAGTCAGCGGGCATGTTCATCTCATTCGAGGTGGTGATGTAGCCCGATGCGGGGTTGTACACGCGGGGCAATTGCTCGCCCTTCCACCGCCCTGCCCACTCGAATCGTCCGTCACCGGGCACCGGCAACAATCCATCCCAATTGGGGCGAATGGGCGCGAGCCCTCCCGGTACCCATCCGATGTTTCCTTTCACATCGGCGTAAAGGTGGTTCAAGGTAGGCGCGCCCCAGTATTCGACGGCGTCTTTGAACTGATCGAAGTTCTTGGCGCGCATGTAGCGCAGCGCACCGCAATAGGGCGCCATGCCGGGCTCCAACCAGGCGCTGCGTACGGCAAAGGCGCGGTTCTTCCCCTTTTCGACGTAGATTACCGGGCCGTGTCTGGTGAAGGTGAGGTCCACCGACACAGGAGCTTGACCCTTGACCTTGATCTCCTCACGCACCATGCGGAAGGGCTCCCAACCGCCTTGATATTTGTACTGGTTGGAGTTTGCCGGGTTCACTTCGTAGATGTACAAGTCCTCCTGGTCGATCGGGAAGATGGTGTAGCCGAAGGCGATCCAGTCGTTGTGCCCGAGCGAAACGCCAGGAAGGGCGGGTTCGTTGGCGCCGATTACATGCAGCGTCGGAGCATTGAGATCGGAGATGTAGCGCAAGCTGGGCTCCGAATAGGCGCGATGCGGATCATTGGCCATGACGGCGCGTCCGGTAGCCGACTTCCAGGGCGCAATCACCCAGTTGTTGCTGCCTTCAAGATTTGCCGTGGATGGCTCGCTAGCGGCTGTCTCAACTGCTGGAGCAGAGTCCGAGTCCGTACTTGCCGTAGCTTTGCGTGCCGCAGGTGTCAGGAGCACCTCCTGCGTCGCCAGTGTGAAGACTTTCAGGAGGTCCTTTGGCAAGCATGGATCGATTCCTGGAGGGACCTGCGGCTGCCACGGCGGCTGGAGCCCAATCCGGACTTCATCCGACTTCAAGTCGGCGGCGCACATTACTTTTGATCTCGCCACTTCACTGCTTAGATTGCGTGTCAAACCGTGGCTGCGGATACGAACAACGTCATCGGTGCTCCACTTCGCCGGCGCGTAGTTGAGCTGTTTGAATTCCCACGGGACGCGGTCTGGATGGTGAGTTAACCAGTCTATATACGCGTTAATGCCGGCCACGAAGTGCTCTGCAATCTGCTTTGCGTCGGGAGCGTATGCAGCCCACTCCTTGTCCATGTCTCCGCGATAGAGAAACAAACGGGTGGCTTTGTCCTGCTCGACGAAAGCCGGCCCGAATACCTCTGACAATTGCCCCAGACCACGCCGACGCCACAAATCAATTTGGAAGAGCCGATCGCGTGCTGCGTTGAAGCCCTGAGCAAAAAACAGATCCGCCTCGTTCTTGGCGTAGATGTGTGGCACTCCCCAATGGTCGATCAGAATCTCAACGGTCCGTCCAAGATGGGGCAACGTGATGGTTTCGGACGGGATGGTGCTTTGCGGCGCCGCATGAGCCGGGACCATAGCCACCGACACCGCCGTTAGAAGCACACCAATCACGAGGGCAGACGATCGGACGATGCGGCGTGCTGGTTGCAGGTAAGCCTTGAGCACGGAGAGCCTCACTCCCTTAAGGAATCCCGGCGTGGCTGGGACTTCTGCGGATTGTACACCGGGCAGCTCAGAGCTTTGACGAGCTAACCGGAAACTATTCGAGGTTGAACGCTAGGACGAATTGTTGACGCAGCAGGCCGTCGACGCCACAGATTGCTGTACAGTTCGTTTACTTCACGGGACGCTGTTTCTGGGTAAGTTCCGAGTGGCGACAATACATCGGGTAACGTGTGTAGTTCGAGTGCCGCGTCTGCTAGATTAGTCAAAACGATAACGAAGAGCCTCTGCTATAGCCCTATACCCAATTCGTCGGTAAATTGAATTTGATGTGGGGTTACCCAGGTCCGTGTAGAGAATGCACCGATGCCCAGCGACGCGAAGATGCTTTGACAAAGCATGAACGCAGGCTGCCGCGTAGCCGTGCTTTCGCTTTTCGGGTGGCGTATAGACGCCAGAGAGACGAACCACGCCTTGTGCTGGTTCCCGGCTTACGGCCATAGACGTCGCCTCTCCGTTTTGATTCCAAATCCAGAGCTGCCCGGCGGCCAACCCTCGGTCCACACGAAGTTCGGTATCGTTTGCAGACTCACCAATTTCATTCTGAAAGGCACGAGTCCATTGAATCATCAAACTACGGTCGCTCAGACCTGCCGGCCGCAACTGACCGTCGGTACGGGGAACTTCTTCCAGCTCCAAGAGTTCGTAGAGACGCGTCCCCTGGAAGGGCGTGACTGCCGATTTACGTCGTTCACTCCATTGCCCAGCGAAGCTGGCTGCTGTTGCCGCGTCCCCATTGACACCGGGTAGGGTCACGCCCGCTTCCGCAATCGCATCGACCATTGCCTGCACGGCTCGCGATTCCATCGGCGTCAGGGTCGCTGGGTAGTGGAGAGGTGACTGAACGACCACACCGACGGTTTTCTCTCCGTGGAATACGATCCAATACCGGCCGGGATCGCCCTGCGCCACGCGGGAGTAGAGAATCGACAGAATCAGATTGTGCAAGACTGGTTCCGATGAAAGGAACTCATCAGCGCTCCTCAAGACGAATCCAGGATCTTCGCTAAACAGCACTTTGAATTCCATGCGGGAGATCTTACCCGAGTTGGAGCTGCGGTGTGAATCGCTCAACCGTATGGCGCGCAATTGGAAGCGGCTTTGTTCTGACAGGCTAACCGGAAACTGACGAACTACCGGAGGCCTGGAGGATTGGCGATGTGAGACGCGTATTTTGATTCACGTCATTTGCCTGCGCGTTGGGTTCCGAGGATATAATTGCGGGCAATCATGGCTCTGGCTCCAGGCGCCAAACTCGGACCCTATGAAATTGTCTCGCCCGCCGGCGCAGGCGGAATGGGCGAAGTCTACCGCGCAATTGACACTCGGCTCGGCCGCACGGTGGCCATAAAAGTCTTGCCCGAAAACCTTTCCCGGCGGTGCGATGTTCCGCGGCGGCTGGAGCACGAAGCGCGCGCCATCTCCAAGCTTTCGCATCCCAATATCTGCACGTTGCACGATATCGGTCAACAGGACGGCATTGATTTTCTGGTGCTGGAGTTCGTCGAGGGGAAAACGCTTCGCCAGTTGCTGAGCGCCAACGTTCTTTCCATGCGCAGGGTGATTCCGATCGCGGTGCAAATTGCCGACGGATTGGCGAAGGCGCATGAGATGGGAATCATCCACAGCGATTTGAAACCGGAGAACGTGATGGTCTCCGGCGAAACGGCCAAGATTCTGGATTTTGGGCTGGCGAAACTGACATCTGGCGATGGCCCACAGACCGACACTCACACCACCGTTGCGGTCCAAACGCAGCCCGAAGTGATTCTTGGCACCGTCGGATATATGTCGCCCGAGCAGGCCAGCGCGCGGGAACTGGATTTCCGGACCGATCAATTCTCGTTCGGGTTGGTGCTGTATGAGATGGCGACAGGAAAACGGCCGTTTCAAAGGAAGACGCAGGCACAGACGCTGTTGGCGATCGTGCGCGACGAGCCGGATCCGATCAGTTCGTTGAATCCGGAAGTGCCGCCGCCGTTTTGCTGGGTGGTTGAACGCTGCCTGGCCAAGGAACCTGAGAAACGCTACTTCTCGACGCGCGATCTGGCGCGCGACCTGCTGGCCATTCGAGATCGCTTGTCGGATCTGCAAGCCAAGCGTCCCAAGGCGCAGCCGAGCCACCTTCCGGTTCCCGCCACGGGATTTGTGGGACGGGAAAAAGAATTGGTAGCGAGCAAAGAACTGTTGCAGCGGTCGGAGGTGCGCCTTGTCACCGTGACGGGACCTGGCGGAATCGGCAAGTCGCGCCTGGCTCTTGAGCTGGCGCGAGATATGATCGAGGACTTCCCTTCCGGCGTTTATTTCATTCCGCTGAGCGCGGTAAGCGATGCCGAATCGATTACTTCCGCAATTGCCCAGACGCTGGGGATTCGGGAGACCGGGGGGCAATCGGCGCTCGAGAACCTGAAGGATTATTTTCAAAATTCGCTGAATGCGCCGATGCTGCTGTTGATCGACAACTTCGAGCACCTGATTGAGGCGGCGCCGGTTCTGGCCGAACTGCTAGCGCTCACGCGGTGGCTGAAAATCCTGGTGACAAGCCGCCAGGCTCTGCGGGTTTACAACGAGCACGAGTTCCCGTTGCCTCCGCTGGCGGTTCCCGACGCCAAGTTGTTGCCGCCGGTCGATGCACTCTCGGAGTATCCAGCGATCTCGCTGTTCGTGCAGCGCGCGGCGGCAGTGAAGCCGGATTTCAAAGTCACCGAAGACAATGCCATGGCGGTAACAGAGATCTGCGCGCGGCTCGACGGTTTGCCTCTGGCCATCGAACTTGCCGCCGCGCGTGCGAAAGTGCTCTCTCCTTCCGCGATGCGAGCGCGGCTTGCAAGCCGGCTGCAATTGCTGGTTGGCGGCGCACGGGATCTGCCGGCGCGACAGCAGACCCTCCGGCACGCGATCGATTGGAGCTATGACCTGCTGAGTGAGCCCGAGCAGAAGCTGCTGCGAAGGCTTTCCGTTTTTCCCTGTGGATGCACGCTGGAAGCGGTGGAATCCGTGTGCGACACGAAAAAAGACCTACACCTGGATGTGCTCGAGGGGATGGCATCGATGGTGGACAAGAGCTTGGTGCGCCAGATCGAGCAAAACGACGGCGAGCCACGATTTGTCACGCTGGAAACCATCCGAGAATATGGCCTGGAAAAATTGGCAACGAGCGGCGAGGAGGCGCTGCTGAGGCGCTCGCATGCAGCCTATTGCCTGGTGCTGGCGGAGGAAGGAGCCGCCGAAGAAACCGGCGCGAATCTGACGCAGTGGCATGACCGGTTCGAGATTGAGCATGACAATTTTCGCGCGGCCCTCGATTGGTTGATTGAAACAGGCAACGCCGACTGGGGGCTACGGTTGGGCTTAGCGCTTTTCCGTTTCTGGGAGATGCGGGAGTACTTCGCGGAAGGGCGGGACCAGCTCGGAAAACTTCTTAAGCTTCCCGGCGCCGCGGCGCCTGCGGACGCGCGACTGCGCGCGCTATTTGCCGCGGGAGTGCTGGCTGGGGCTCAGGGGGACTACACCGTTGCCGACCAGCTCTTCGACGAGAGCATGGCCATTGCCCGCCAGCTGAAGGATGAACGAAGCGTGGCCGTGTCCCTGAATGCACTCGCCGTCAATGCGCGGGACCGTGGCGAACTCGTGGCCGCACGGACTCTGTTCGAACAGAGCCTTGTGGTGTGGCGCAAAATGGGGGAGGAGCTGGCCGTTGCTCGAGGTCTCAGCAATCTTGCAAGCATCCTCAATCTACAGGAGGACTATGCGCGCTCCCGCTCGGTTTACGACGAAAGCTTGTCCATCCTGAGAAAACAGGGCGACAAGACCGGGATCGCTTGGGCCCTCAATCATCAAGGGGACGTAGCGCGCAACCAGGGCGACCACGCCGGCGCACAGCTTCTTTACGAACAGAGCCTGGATACGTTTCGCGGGCTCGACGATCGTTGGGGCATTGCCGCTTCCCTCGGCGACTTGGGGAACTTGGCGTGCGAGCAAAAAAATTGGCGCACGGCAGATTCGCTCTACCGGGAAAGCATCAAGACGTTTCAAGAGTTGGAGCACAAGCGGGGCATTGCGCGATTGCTGGAATCGTTCGCGTGCTCGGCCGCCGCACAGGGCGAATCGGAGCGGTCCTTAAGATTAGCCGGAGCAGCCGCAGCGGTCCGCCAAAGCATCGGGGCACCGCTTACCCCCGCGGAACAGTCGAAACTGGAAAGAAATCTCGATGAACCGCGCCTGAAGTTGAGTTCGACGGCGGGCAGAACGGCGTGGCTCGAGGGCTGGGTTATGCCACTGGAAAAAGCCATTGAGGATGTGCTAAAGGTTGCTCCGGATCGACTCCGCGCTCGGTACGACAAACGAGGCGATCGTGGCCCGGCGAACCAATCATGAGGAAGAGCATTGGCGATGGTGAGTGGCAGCGACTACTCCGCAGTCGATGGATCGACGAGCCGCCGCACAGCAGAGATGCGATTGGCCGGGATACCGACTTTTTGCGCGTGTTCCCGGATCAATCCTTCGTTGGCAGCGAGGTACACGCAATAGACCTTGTCGCCGGTGACGTAGCTTTGCAGCCACTGAATTTCGGAGCCCATTTGCCCGAGAACCTGAACGGATTTGCGCGCGAGTTCCTTGATTTCGGCGTCCGAAAGATTTCCGGCTCCGGGGACTTCCCGCTCGATGACAAACTTCGGCACGTGGTGACCTCCGTTTTATGTCATGGTAGCAGGCGCGTGGACATGCGACAAGGCGGACGGCTTTAATTTAGTTCAGAGAAGATTCGGAGATTGCCATGGATCTTAAGTCGATTCAGAAACCGTTGAAGGAGCAATATCGCAACGACCCGAACGCGTCACGAATCACGCTGAAGGCGAAGGGCGGTCAAACCGAGACTCCGATCGCTTGTTCGGTTGCGGTTGGACGCGCCATTTATCAGGCGCAAGCGCATTCGGGAGTGGGAGGAGCGGGCACGGCGGCTTGTTCCGGCGATCTGCTGCTGGGAGCTTTATCGGCGTGTGCACAACTCACTTGCCAGATGGTGGCCGCAGCGATGGGAGTGCCCACGGAACGTATCGAAGTTACCGTCGAGGGAGACTTGGATCTGCGCGGCACGCTGGGCATCGCAAAGGACGTGCCGGTGGGGTTTGAAAGTATTCGGGTGCGATTCGACATCGATGCGCCAGGGGCGACGCCGGAACAATTGCAGGCGCTGCGTGAGAAGACCGAACAATATTGTGTAGTGATGCAAACGTTGGTGCAGCCGCCGCAGCTGAAGACGGATTGGGGCAGCACGCGATAGGCTTTGGGTCCATTGGTGCGGCATGGCTGAACCGCTTATACGATCGATTTCGGAGACCGCGAATTGGGTGGCGTATCACCGCGCGACGGAGTCCGAGAGGCCCGACGCGATTTTTCATGATGAGTACGCGCGGCGACTGGCGGGGGAGCGGGGAGAGGCTATCGGTCGGAAGCTTGCGCAGAACGCTTGGGCGATTGCGGTGCGGACGTACCTCTTCGACAAGATGCTCCTCGAGGTGGTTTCCCGGGAACGAATCGAAATGGTTGTGAATTTGGCAGCAGGCTTGGACGCACGCCCGTACCGGATGGAATTGCTCCCTTCATTGCGCTGGGTCGAGGTGGACTTGCCGGAGATTCTTGAGGCGAAGCGAAAGGTCCTTGCGCAAGAGAAGCCCCGTTGCCAACTTGAGGTGATCACGCAGCACCTGGGGGATCAGGCGCAGCGGCGAACACTTTTCGCGCAGTTGAATCGACGCGCGGAACGCATTGTGGTGATGTCCGAAGGGCTGCTGCTTTACCTGGACGAGGAGAAAGTGACGTCGCTGGCCGCGGACTTGCACGCGCAACCACATTTTACGTATTGGGTGGTGGAGGTGGTGTCTCCTCGAGTGCTCGCGATGATCACCCGGAAATGGCACCGGCATTTTGAGGCCGCCAATGCGCGGATGTCGTTCGCACCTGCCGATTGGCGGGCGTTCTATCGCGAGCGGGGATGGGAGGCGGTGGAGTTCAAAGATATGGCGCAGACGGCGCGGGAAGTACATCGTGAACCTGGAATGATGAAGGTTATGGGTTTCCTCGGGCAGATGTTTCCCTCCTGGAGAGAAAAACAAAACAAAGAGTGGGAGTCAGGAGTGGCTCTTCTGCAGCGACGCCCGGACACCCCCGGCGTAAAATAATATCCCGGTAGCAGGAATGCTTCGCCGAATGGCAGGGTACGCCGCGCACGAGTTGCGTTGCGCCTGTTATGCTGGCAAGGTCGACATTTTGCGAGGAACTGCGAGACTCTTGCCACCAATTATCAGCGCTCAAGGATTAGCGAAACGATTTGGAGTTGCGCCGCTGTTTCAGAACCTGTCGTTTCAGGTTTCCGAGGGCGAGCGCATTGGCGTGATTGGACCGAACGGTTCGGGGAAATCCACGCTGCTGGAGATCCTGAGCGGGCGGTTGCATCCCGATAGCGGCGACCTGGCGATTCGCAAAGGCACGCACCTGAGTTTGGTGCGCCAGGGGTCCGCTTTCGCCGAAAGCGATACAGTTCGGTCAGTGTTGAGCGCGGCCCTCGACGAAGCGGGAGTCGCCGAAGAGGACCGCACCGCACGAATCTCCCCGATACTCGGCCGCGCCGGATTCAGCGATCTCGATGTTACCGCTTCTACTTTGTCCGGCGGATGGAGGAAACGGTTGGCGATTGTCGAAGCGCTGGTTCGCAAGCCGGATGTTTTGCTGCTCGATGAGCCGACGAACCACCTGGATCTTGCCGGCATCGATTGGCTGGAAGGCGTGCTGGGCAAAGCAGCTTTCGCGTGTGTGGTGGTGAGTCACGACCGGTATTTCCTGGAGAATGTGGCCAACGAAATTGTGGAGATCAACCCCGCCTACGAGAATGGATCTTTGCGCGTCTCCGGAAACTACAGCGCGTTCCTGGAAGCGAAGGAAGAGTATCTCCATGCGCAGCGGAATCGACAGGCGGCGCTCGAAAACCGTGTACACACGGAGATTGAATGGCTGAGGCGCGGCCCGAAGGCGCGTACGACCAAGTCCAAGGCGCGGATCGACAAGGCCCAGCAATTGATCGGGGAGCTGACAGAGTTGAATGCGCGGACGCGGACGGCCAGCGCGGAGATTGATTTTTCTTCGTCGGATCGCAAGACCAAGCAGCTTCTCACGCTCGACGATGTCGGCTACGCGATTGGCGAGCGAAGGCTGTTCGAGCACATCCATTTCATTGTGACTTCGAGGATGAGGGTCGGACTTGTCGGCCCGAACGGCAGCGGCAAAAGCACGCTGTTGCGGCTGCTCAATGGCGACTTGAAGCCGACGCGCGGCAAAATCCGTCAGGCGGAATCGCTGCACGTGGTCTATTTCGATCAGAACCGGGTGCTCGATCCTGAAATTACGTTGCGGCGGGCGCTCGCTCCGGATTCCGACTCCGTGATTTATCAAGATCGTGTGGTCCATGTTGCGTCCTGGGCGGCGCGCTTTCCCTTTACCGGCGAGCAACTCGATCAGCCGGTGGGGCGGCTTTCGGGTGGAGAGCGAGCACGCGTGCTGATCGCGCAACTGATGCTTCAGCCGGCGGATGTTTTGCTTCTCGATGAGCCGACGAACGATTTGGATATTCCTACACTGGAAATTCTGGAGGAAAGCTTGCTCGAGTATCGAGGCGCGCTGGTGCTGGTTACGCACGACCGGTACATGCTGGACCGGGTTTCGACCGTTGTCTTGGGATTGGATGGGTTGGGCCACGCGGAACGCTTCGCCGATTATTCGCAATGGGAAACATGGCAAAGCGAGCAACTGGCAGCGGAGAAGAAAGCCGCTGCTGCGCAGCAGGCGGTTGCCGCCCCTTGGCAATCGACCGGCGTGGCAAAAAAGAAGCTGTCTTACAAGGAGGCGCGTGAACTGGAAACGATCGAGCAACGCATCGCCGATGCCGAGAAAGAGTTGCAAGCCCGGCACGAGGTGCTGCTGGACCCGGCGGTCACGAGCGATGCGCTACGACTGCGCACCATTTCGCTCGAGATGGAGTCAGCGCAAAAGACAATCGACGCGCTTTACGCCCGCTGGGCGGAACTTGAAGCGAAACTCTGACGCACAGCTGGTTGTTCATTTCGCGGCGTTGCCGGGACCACCGACGGTGTGTAGGCGAGGCAAACGGTCCTCCACCGGGGGCAATGGTGGAAATGCGGCGTGCGGTTCGGTCTGATACCAATAGGCGACGGAAAAGAAATTGTCGGAGCGGCCGTTGGCGTGGCCGTGTTCGATGGTGGCTTTGATCGACTTGGTGAACGGGATCGGCGAATCCAGGTGAAAGCGGTAGAGACTGCTGCGACCGCCTGCCCTTTCTTCGCCCACGACAGGAGCGCCGTACAGGGCGTACGAGAAGGGCCGGCCGCCGAAATCGTAGGCGCCGAGAAAGTAGTCCTCGGTTCCGGTGCCATTGATTGACGGCAGCTTCTCGCCGTCGATGAAAAACATGTCGTCGCCTTCCCCAAACCAGTAATCCTGATTCTGGAGCACGGACATGGTGACGCCGACGAATTGACCGCGGCCGGTGGCTTCCATCCAGACGTAGTTCCCTTCTCCGGTCAGGTTCTTTTTGCCGTTTTGTTGAGGATCGTTGTTGTCGGTCCAGTCTCCGGCCAAGCCGTGATTTGGCGAGGCCTGACGATATTGCGCGTGAAAGTAGAGAGTGTCCGCGGGTAGCGGCTTCGCGTAAGCCTGGTAGTCGATGTTGTAGTAGAGCGCGTCGAGCTTGAGCTTGCCGGCGTTTTCCACCGTGAAGCGCGCGTGTTTTTGAAACGGCATCGGGAAGAAGGAGTTGACTCCGTGGTTCGGCGCCGACGACAGAGGCAGGGATTCAAATATGAAATAGTCGCCAAGGCCGAGACCGAAGAAATCACCGATGGGCGCTTCAACGCTGGGGATGGTTTCGTCGTCCCAATACATACGCAGGACAAGTTTTTTCAGGTGATACATTTCATCCGAGGAGAAGGTGAACCAGATGTGGGTAATGGTGCCGGGGCCGGGCTCGTCGAGAATGGTGAGCGTTTCGCCGGGGGCGATGGTGCGGAAATCTTCGTTGCCGCCGGAGCGATCGTAACTGGAGACGCGCTTTTGAACGTAATCGTGAGGCTGCGTCAATCCGCCGAGCCAAGCTTGGCTCTGCGCCAACAGCACACCACAATTGAATACAAGCAACAGCAACAAACGTCCACCGTTTGCGATGATTCGCATGTTTTCTCCCGTTACCGCGATTCTCACTTCGCGCTGACTGCGTTGAGTTTCTTCAACATTTCCGAAATTTCCGGATTGGCCATGAAGGACTTCCAGACTATGCCGCTGCGATAGTTCTCAATCATTACCACGATGGGCGCTTGGTTCAGGCCCATGTAGATCGGCGAGACCCAGTCCGCTCCGGGATTGAAAGCGTCGCGTGGACCGTAAATATCCCACAGTTGATCGCCCAAATCCCGGTAGTAGTGCTTGAAGGCGAGCATCGAGGCTTCCGGCGTGTAGGGAAAGGACGACAGTGCACCGGTCAGAGTCAGAGTACCGGTATCGTTAGCGGCGTCCGGGGCGTGCGGGACATATCCACGCGGTCCGTCGCTGGCCGTGAGGCCCCAGGCGTCGGGGCCATAGCCCGGAAAGTGTTTCGGATTGGCGATGACATACGCTCGATTAATGAGCGCGAGATTGCGGTTGTTCTCGAAATAGGAGGAAGTGTAGCGGTCATGGAGGGCGTGCGGATCAAAGCCGAGATAGGAATAGTGAGTGAAGAAGAGCGGACCTCCGGTGCCGACGCCGACGTCGAGTTTGATCCCATAGTACGTGTTGCCGTTGCGGTAGTGCTCGCCGCCCTTCGATTCCGACCATCCGGTGCGATACTGTCGCGCGCGTTCCGATTGGCCTGCCCAGCCGGAATAGTACATCTCCGCCGGAACGCCATGAGTGGGAGCAGCCATGGCCAAGAGATAGGTGATCATGACTTCATTAAATCCGATTAGATTGTGATGGATTTTCCAGGACCAATCCGGAGACCAATGCCAGTACAGAAAATCGCTCTGGGGATCCTGACGATACCAGTCCCATTCGACGGTTTCCCAGAGCTGCGTGATGCGCTTGTAGAGTTGCTCTTCTTCGGGGCCGCTGCCGTGAAAATATTGTCTTACGGCAAGCAGACCCTCGAGCAAAAAGGAGGTCTCCACCAAATCGCCGCCGTCATCAAACATGCCGAAGACGGGCATGGTCTTGCCCGTGTTTCCGTCCATGAAATGCGACCACACACCGTGGTAACGCTGGGCGTGTTCGAGGAATGTGACGATTTTCGTGAGCCGCTGCACGCCTTCTTTCCGGGTAATGAAACCGCGCTCAACGCCGACGATTAGTGTTGTAATTCCGAAGCCGCTGGCGCCGGTTGCCACGATGCGGTCGTCGCCGGGGATATTCTCGCGCGCCATGCCCGAATGCGGGTCAGCGCCTTCCCAGTAGTAGTGGAAGCACGCTTCTTGCAGCATGGTGAGGAGCTCATCGTCGCTGAATTCGCGAGTTGTGGCGATTGCGGACTTTGATTGCAGAGACTCACGGTAACGAAGGTCGGACGCAGCGACTTTGTACTCCGCTCTCACGCCGGATTTTCCGAGGAAATCCTCGTAGCGATTCGCGCTTGGAAGCTGCATACCTATGGGCTCAAATTTTCCGCCGTCAAGAGAGCGATAAATGATGTAGCGAGCGACGGCTGAAGATTTAACAGGGTCCCACTGCAGTTCGACGTGGCGGTCGTAACCCTTGGCGCGAAGATTTTCGGGAGGCGGCCTTCGGCGCCAGTTCCCCTCCCTTGGTTTGTCTGCGGCGTCCACGCGAATTTCGTCGATGATCAGCGTGTGCTGCGCTCCGTCCGGTTTCCCCTGGTGGAAAACGATGTTCTCGAAAAACTGTGCCTGGAATGGGTAGATCGATGCATTGTGAAACTCAGCTAACGGGATATGGACGTGGACCCATTTCCCGGCGGGAAGATTGCCCGCGAACCTGCCGAGGGGGACGGCTTGGCTGAAACTTCGGGGAAATATGGCGACTTGCAGGCCCTCGCGGGTGTTCGACAATGTGAGCAGCGGCAGATCCGTAGCGGCGATCGCTTCGGGCGCGTAACACCAGAACGACAGCGTGTCTCCCTCGAACCCGGGATAGCGATTGCGGAACTCCATGAAGTGAATGCCTGCTTCCCAGCCACCGTCTTCGCGCGATTGCCATTGCAGGCGAAGCGCGTTTGGTGGCGTGAAAAAGATTTTCGTTTCCACGGGCAGCTTGCCGTTTTGCTGTAGCAACACGCTCGGGGCAATCGCGCTGGCGTCGCTGTAGAAGTAGAAATCGCGCGTCAGGCTGTTATCGAAATAGGTGTGGCGGTAGTAGTCGTCTTTGGCGAAAACGAGAAATGGCAACTGCAGAACGAACAACAAGAGCACAACCGACGGAATTCGCAGTCGGCTTGCGCGGGATGGTTGGTCGGACACGAAGGTAATTCCCTGGGAAAGATTTTGTTCCGGGAGGAGTTTACCCGAAGTCGTTTGATGGCAGAAGGAAATCTCCGGCGAGAGCCGGCTGGAGGCCGACGCTAGGCGAGAGCCCGGTGGAAGCCGGGCAATACACAGGCGCCGCGGCGGGGAAAAGAAAGAGCAACCCAAGATGCCCCCGGGCGAGCTCCGGGCTGAAGCCACGGCGCTACGGGTTGGGGTGGCGGTCAAGTTGTTTCGACGGCGACCCGATAGAGGGCTAAGGACGGGCTGAAGGAGTGTCGCGGCGAAGCGGCTTTTCGATGGCAGGGATTCGATATTGAAAACATGATGCTTGACATGCAAAAACCGCATGCATATAATCCCGCAAACGGTTGCTTAACCGATTTACTAGCGGGTTGGTGCGACTCCGCAGCGGCTGGGGTTGAATCTTGTCGAGCGGAGGAATACGCATGTGCGTTTCTCGAATTCTCTCACGCAGTATCTTTGCTCTTGCCCTCATGCTTCTGGTCGTTCTGGGAGCTCATGCGCAATACCGCGCAGGAATCCAGGGAACCGTTCTGGACACTCAGGGAGCAGTGGTTGGGGGCGCCAAGGTAACCGTGACGGCTCAGGAGACCGGAATTTCGCAGGCCACAACCACCGACGATAACGGAGTTTATTCGGTGAACCGGCTGCTGCCCGGACCCTACAACGTAGTGATCGAAAAGGCTGGTTTTACGAAAAAAGTCATAAACGACATCCCTATCATTAGCGACCAAATGACCGCGGTAAACGCGACCCTGGAGGTCGGCGAAGTCACGCAGTCGGTCACCGTCAATGGGGCGGAGCTTCCAGCGATCAATACAGAATCGGGGCAGATCGCCGGAACAGTCACAAGCAAAGAGATTCAATCGATGCCTTCGTTTGGCCGGGACGTCTACCAATTGGCGCAACTTGCGCCCGGTGTATTCGGCGATGCGGCGCAGGGTAGCGCAGGAGGATCGGCCACGCTACCCGGAGTAAACTCCTCTGCGTCACAGGCGACCGATGGCATTTTCAAGACCGAGAATGCTCCGCAGATCATTGCCAATGGAGCACAGCAAGAAGCAAATAACATAACGCTCGACGGGGTGGGAATTACCAGCGTTTCGTGGGGCGGCGCGGCGGTTATTACTCCCACCGAAGACTCTGTAAAGGAACTAAAGGTTATCAGCAATAACTACGATGCCGAATACGGACGTTATGCGGGAGCTCAGATTCAGGTGACCAGCCAACGGCACCAACCAGTTCCACGGAAGCGCCTTTTTCAAAAACAGCCAGCCGGGATTCAACGCCTATCAACGTTGGAACGGCATCTCCTCGGAAGCGGCCGGGACACCGTCGGAGAGAGGATTGCAAAAGGACACGGCCAAATTCGACCAGATCGGCGGCAGCCTTGGCGGCCCGATCTGGAAGAACAAGATTTTCGCGTTTTTTGCTTATGAAACGATTCGCAATAATTCCACGAGTACAAGCACGGGCTGGTATGAGACTCCGCAATTTCTGAAGTTGGCGCCGTCTGGCAGTGTTGCGTCTCAGTTCCTGACTTATCCGGGCGAAGGCGCGTCCTATTCCGCGATTATCAGCAATGCGGCCATGAGCTGCGCCGGGGTTGGGTTGGTCGAATACAACGCCGCAACCAAGGTCGGGAATTGCATTACGGTGCCGGGCCAGGGGTTGGATCTTGGTTCTCCGCTGACGACACCTCTGGGAACTTCGGATGCGACATGGGTGAGCACGACGAATCCAGGTGTAGGTGGTGGATTAAATCCGGCGAATCCGATCCCGACCATGATGGATGTCAGCACTACTTCCCCAATCTCGGTGACCGAAGCCCAGTACAACGGCCGTTTGGATTTCAACGTTACCAGCAAGGACTTGCTGGCAGTCAGCGTTTATGACGTACCGGTGCAGAACACGAGCTACAATGGTCCGGTGCGGGCCGCCAACCTGTGGCACCACGACGCCATGAACCAGGCATTCACGGGCTTGTGGGACCACACGTTCTCGCCGACTTTTTTGAACGAGGTACGCCTCAACGCCGCGGGCTGGCGCTGGAATGAAATCAACGACAATCCCCAAGAGCCTTGGGGACTGCCAACCTCAACAGTCGACAACATTGGCAGCGCCAACTTGGGGAACAGTTATTTCGGGCCTCCGGGACCGAGTGTTTTCGATCAGTGGACCTACAGCGCAAAGGACGTTGCGACGAAGGTCCTTGGAAGTCATACCCTGAAGTTCGGTGGCGAAGTGACCCGGCTTCTTTTCGTGCAGGAAGCGCCATGGTCCGCGAGGCCCTCCTACAATTTCCATAACTTCTGGGATTTTCTGAACGACGCGCCTTACCAGGAGAATGGCACCTTCGATCCTCTCACGGGCGTTCCCGCGGCGTTTCGCAAGGATACCCGAGCCAATCTCTATGCGCTTTTTCATTCAGGACACTTACAAGTTCAAACCCAATCTGACACTTACGATGGGCCTGCGGTATGACTACTTCGGTCCGCTAAGCGAAAAGAACGGCAACTTGAGCACTTTAGAGCTGGGAAACACCGCGTCTACCGCCCTCACAGGACTCTACTTCCGCAAGGGAGGAAATCTCTACAATGCGACTGCCGGGAACTTCGGCCCTCAACTCGGCTTCGCGTGGAGCCCGAATTCCGTGTTTCATCACGATGTGGGGAGCCGCCTGGTGATTCGCGGCGGTTTCGGCATCGGCTATACAGGCGAGGAAGAAGCGATCACTCTGAATGGGAGCAGCAATCCGCCATTCTTGTCGTTCGCTCCTACCTTAACCGGGTCGCAGATTCTCTATCAAGCGGCCAGCACCATCCATTGTTTCGGCTGCTATCCGGCAAATCCGAACACCACGACTACGTTCAATGCAAATAACATTCCGGTCAGCGGGGCGCCGATTAGCGGCACGGGCTTCCCGGCGTATTTCCCTACACCGTACACCTATCGCTACTCACTCCAGGCGCAGTATCAAGTCGCGACAGGGTGGGTTGCCACACTGGGCTATCAGGGCAGCTCGACTCACCATCTCACGCGTCAATATAACTTGAATGAGACGCTGGGAGCGACGGGCGCTGCGCTGAATCCAATGATCAGCGATGTGGATTGGTACGCCAACGACGCGAACTCCAACTACAATGCCTTGCTTGCCTCGGTCCAACACCAGTTCTCAAGGTCATTCGAACTGGATGTCCAGTATCAGTATGCAAAGAGCATGGACCAGGGCTCTCAACCCTTTACCGTGGACCAATATCAATGGAACCCAAACCTTGCGTGGGGTCCGTCGGATTGGACATCCGGAACGCGTTTAAGGTTTGGGGAGTTTGGCAACCTACTCTCTTCCATAGCAGCCACAACTGGATGGAGAAGATCGTGGACGGCTGGTCTTTGAGTGGCATTTTCAACTGGCACTCCGGCTTTCCGTGGACGCCGATCTACACCAACATCGACGGCAACAATATTTGCAGCATTACGTTTACAACACCGGTTGCGGAGCGCCGAATGGCTCGCTCTTCCAGTTCCGTCCGCGACCTACGGCGGGGCGGGGACCAACTAGTGCATCAGCACGTTCGAAAAACCGAACGGGAACTTTACGGGGATCACCACCACCGGTGGCCCAACTGCGGGCGCACCTTACTTCACGGCTCCCCCCTACACGCAATGCACACTTCCCCACCCTGTGCGTGTCCGATTCCGGAGCCGCCGGGAGTCGGCCGCAATAGCTTCCGGGGGCCACGGTATATTGACGTGGACGCCACGATCAGCAAATCCTTCGGACTGCCAAAGATGAAGGTGCTCGGCGAGGGCGCAAGGATGGAATTCCGGGCCAACGTCTACAACCTCTTCAACAACCTGAATATGGACCCGACTCAAATGGACAACGTCATCACCGATCCGTACTTTGGCAATCCGAAGGCCGCGCTCGGTTCTCGCTCGATGGAGTTGCAGGCGCGGTTCAGCTTCTAAACATTTTTCGGAGGCGCTGGTCCCCTCTGGCGCTTCCGTGGTGACGAAGAAAAAGCTGCCAACGAGTCCCTCACCCCGGGAAGCATTCTCGTCGGCAGCTTTTCTTTTGCCTGGCGGTGGGAGTTACAGTTTGCAGGAGGCTAGAAGCGGGTGCGGCAGCAGGGCTGCCGCTGTGGTGGTCTGAGAGTGGTGGGATCGCGAAAGGCGGAAGCTGGGCTCCCACACTCCAGGGGGCGTTTACAGGCTGAAGCCTATGCTGCTACTGAGGGGGAAGATGCCGGCCTGAAGGCACGGCGCTACACGGGGTGCGGGTGTGGGCTTACAATGGCGTTTCGAAGGTGAGGTTTGTTCAGACGGAAAATGCCGGCCTGCCCCCCGAAGCTCGGGCAAGAAGGCACGGCGCTATAGGGGTTGGGAGCTTACGATGGCGGCTTGGGTGCATTGGCGCTTCCTCGCGTTTACAGCTGTGCTTGCTTTGGGGGCTAGTTCCCTTCCCCAAACGAAACCGGCGACGGAAAACTTTGATTCTGTGGCGCAGCGTGCGGCGGCGGCACGTGATGCGGATCGACTCGATGAGGCAGTTTCGTTGTACAAGAAGGCGCTGGCGATGCGGCCAAAATGGGCAGAGGGATGGTGGTCCCTGGGGACATTGGAGTATGACCGAAACAATTACCGGTCGGCTGCCGGCGCTTTTCGGCAGCTACTGCCTTTGGCTCCGAAGGACGGCACGGCTTACGCGATGCTGGGACTGTCCGAGTTTGAATTGGGACAGGATGACGCCGCGCTCAAGCATCTTGAAACAGCCAAGAGCCTGGAAATCTCTACCAATCCTCAATTGCGACTGGTCATGCTTTATCACGATGGAATCCTTCTTCTGCGCGCGGGTAAGTATCGAGCCGCGGAAACGCCCCTTGGCGCGCTGTGCCGAGACTCGGTACCGAATGATGACGTAGTGCAGGCTCTCGGATGGGCGGTGTTCCGTATTTCGCCAAAGGATGCGCCGCCGGAGGGTTCGCCGGGAGCGGCGATTGTGCAGCGCGCGGGACATGCGGCGTGCATCACGGTAGAAAAAAAATATGACGCGGCACGCAAGGAGTATGTTGACCTGACGGCCGAATATCCGGAGTATCCGAACCTTCATTACGTGTTCGGGAAGTTTCTTGTCGAGAGCAACGACGTGCCGGGAGCGGTGGCGGAGTTCCAGCAGGAGATCCAGAACAATCCCAGGGATATCAATTCGCGACTGGAAATCGCGGCGGCGCAGTACAAGATAAATTCCGCCGCGGCTATTCCGTATGCCGAGGAAGCGGTGCAGCTTAATCCGCATGTTGCGTTCGCGCATTATCTGCTGGGGCTGCTTTATCTGGACGTGGATCAGTACGCGAAGGCGATCCCGCAGTTAGAGATTGCCGAAAAGGCTTTTCCCAAGGATGCGAAGATTTACTTTGCACTGGGGTCGGCTTATTCGCGCGCGGGAAGGAAGTTGGAGGCGGAGAAGGCGCGGGCGGCGTTTCAGAGGTTGAGCCAGCAGACGGCGGGAGAGGCGGCGGCTGGATATTGATGGAGCGAATGCGTAACCGGAAGGAGTTTCACACAGAGGTCACAGAGGGAAGCGCAGAGGGCACGGAGGGGGCTGGAAGCCCCCACCTCCTAAAGAGCGGAAGCACAGGCAAGGGTGCCTGTGCCACAGCGAATGGCGCACAGGTCGTTTGTGCGTCAGGGCAAGTGGAATTCTGTGCTACAAGGACTGTAGAGGTACGAAAAGCACGGGTCTGAAGACCCGCCACTACGAAGAAGGGGATTTTGGCTCTTCGATGGTCAGGATTTGATCGGCGCTGACATTTTTTAGGGTTTGTTTGATGCCGCTGGGCCAGCGGATTTCGATTTCTTTGATTTTTTCGTTTTTTCCGAGGCCGAAGTGGAGGCGCGGGTCGCTCGACGAAGCATATCCAACGGCGGTGGTGACTTCGTTCCATTGCTTGTTGCCGTCGTCGGTGGTGATCTTAATTTGAGCGCCAATTCCCATGCGGTTGCTTTTCGTTCCCACGAGCTTCAGCAGGATCCAGTGATTGCTGTTCTGCGTGGTGTTATGGAAGAGCTTCACCGGGCCGTTCAATACGGAAACGACCATGTCGACGCGCCCGTCATTGTCCAGATCGCCAAAGGCGACACCACGGTGCGCGCCTTCTCGCTGAAGGTCCGGCCCAGCCTGGGCGCTTACGTCGGCAAATTTGCCGTTGCCCAGGTTGCGGAAGATCGTGTTTGGCTCCGGATAGCGGCGGGCCGGGTTCTGCTCGCTGATGTTGTCCATGACGTTGGCGCGGGCCACGAAGAGGTCTTTCCATCCGTCATTGTCGAAGTCCGCGATGCCGTTGCCCCAACCGGACATGTCACTTGTTTCGCCTAGGCCGCTGGCGACAGTCATGTCCTGAAATTCTCCCTTGCCTTCGTTGATCCACAGAGGAAACTGCTCGTGCTCCACGGCGGTATGCCAAATATCCGGCAGACCATCGTTGTTGACATCGCGGAAATCGGCACCCATACCTGAACGCGCGATTCCGTCCTGGGCGTACCCGACACCGGCGGAGAGGGCGACTTCTTCGAATTTCTTCCCTTTCAGGTTGTGGAACAGGAAGTTCTGCGTGGTGTCGTTGGCAACGAAGGCGTCGAGGTAGCCGTCGCCGTCGTAATCCGCGAACGTGACGCTCATGCCTTTGCCGAATTGCTTTGCGATGCCAGTTTCTTCGGAAACGTCGGTAAAAGTGCCGTCGCCGTTGTTGCGATAGAGGGTGTTGTGCGTAGGCTGATAGTATTTGGGGTGGCAGTAGCCACGCACGCCTTCCTTGACGCGGCAGTATGGATCCTTGTTCACTTCCCAAACGCAATAGTTGACGACGAAGAGGTCCAAAAGGCCGTCGTTGTTGTAGTCGAACCAGCCGGCACCGACCGACCACATCTTTTTTCCGTTGAGCTTTCCGCCTGCTACCCCCGCTTTGGCGGTTACATCGCTGAAGGTGCCGTTGCCGTTGTTGTGAAAGAGCTGGTTGCCCGTTACGTTGGCGAGGAAAAGGTCCGGCCAGCCGTCGTTGTCATAGTCGCCGATGGCAACGCCACTGCCGTAGCCAGCTCCGGCGAGTCCCGCTTTTTCAGTGACATCGGTGAAGGTACCGTCATGGTTGTTATGAAACAGACGATTCCAGTAGGCGGGCGATTCTTTCTCGAGCGATGGGATTGCGGCTCCTCCGACCAGATAGACATCGAGATAGCCGTCGCCGTCGTAGTCGAACAGGGCGATGCCCGCGACCATGGTCTGCGGTTGATTTTTGTTTTCGGTGTTTCCGGTGGCAGTGACGAAGCGCAGGCCCGCTTTCTCGGCGATTTCTTCGAACTGGATGGAGCCGTCGGACTTCGCGCTTTGGGGAGCGGGTGCTAGCTTGTCGTGCGGCACAAGCGTCAATAAAACCAGCCCCAGCAGCGTTGCTAACCGCCGCATGGTCTCATGCCCGATGAAAACCAACTTTTATCATTGGGGAGCCGAACTTCGGCGCCCGTCATGAATGGCTTGCACACAAGGCCGGGATCGTTTTTCGCCATGAACATTCCGTTATGGGTATGGTATCAGCCTCGAAAGCAAATTGGTCGGCTCTGCAACTTTTATGAGAATGGCCTTCGCCAGCTAGTTCTATAACCGTTCCAAATTCATGATGGTAATAGCTGGCAGGCGCAGACGAGGACCGGGTACTAAAACTAAGTCGCTCTGTTTTTCAGGGTTTTTCTTCTGTAATGCGGGGCGGAATCGGTTTCTCCGCACGAAAAAAAGACGGTCTTTGGTTTTTGTTCGGTAGAACTTTCACGGAGCGAGAATATTTACCTCAAGTAAATTGAACGAAGTCCGTGCTCTCGAACGACAAGACTCATGATGTTAATCACTTACAGCAATCTCAGAATGGCACTAGACGTGCCACTGCATCCGGCGGGGGTTGACAAAGTAGGCACAAAGATTTCCGCCCACGTTAGATTCAAGGTCGCCCAATTTTGGATTCCGCTTGAACCCAGTCGCCTGAAGCACAACATGGCAACCCCAGAGGAAGTAACATGACCATCGTGGTCGCAGCTTTGTGGTGTATGCGATGACCCGTTCCGAACCGAATCCGGTAGACATAGGCACGGCTCCGACCGAAAAGCTGCCGAGTGCGCCCTCGACATGGAGTGACCGCCTAAGCGCTTTACGGAACATTCCCCCGCTTTTTAGCATCGTGTGGAAGGCCGCGCCTAAAGTCGTCGCCTCGAGCCTTGCGTGCCGAGTAGTCGCCGCGTTGTTGCCCGTGGCCATGCTGGCGGTCACGAAGGTAATCATCGATTCTATCTACCTGTTGACTTCGCTGCACAAACCGCTTCCGGGAATGTTCTGGTGGCTCGTTGCGCTGCAATTTGGTTTGGCGTGCCTTGGAACAATTTTGGCCCGCTTGGTTGATTTCTGTGACGCCGTGTTGGCCGACAAGTATACGCGCTACATCAGCACTCAGATCATGCGGCACGCAGCGAGCCTGGACCTCGCTACATACGAGAACTACAGTTTTTATGACAAGCTGGATCGCGCGCGCGTACAAGGGACCGACCGGCTGGCAATGATCCAGGCGAGCGGCCGGCTGGTTCAGGAAGCAATTATGACCGCGAGCTTGGCGGCCAGTATTCTGTTTTACTCTCCGTGGATTCTCCTCGCCCTGATCGTGTGTATCGTTCCAGCCTTCCTAGGCGAAACACACTTCGCATTTCTAGGGTATTCGCTGAATTTCAAACACACCCCCGCACGCCGAGAGATGGAGTACTTGCGGATCCTTGGCGGCAGCAAGGAAAGCGCAAAGGAGTTGAAGCTTTTCGGCCTGGCGCCTCACCTCGTGGGTCGGTACACGGGCCTTTCGGATGAACTGCATCGTCAGACCGTGAGTTTGCAGAAACGCAAATTGTTGTTCGGGGCACTTTTGACACTTTTGGGAACGCTTGGCTACTACGGCACATATGCGTATGTGATTTACGAAACAGTCCTGGGCGCGTTGACTCTCGGCACACTGACCTTTTTGGCCGGGGCAATCGCCGGCGCCAGCACTAACATTCAAGCACTTTTCACGACTTTTTCGGGCATCGCCGACCAGGCGTTGTTTTTGACAGACTTGCTGGATTTCTTCGCGCTTAAGCCGAAGATTGTTTCAAAACCTGGCGCTTTGATGGCGCCCCGTCCCATCAAGCAAGGATTTGAGTTCAACAATGTGTCGTTTTCTTATCCGGGAAATCCGCACCCGGTATTGAAAAACATCAATTTCCGACTGGCACCCGGCGAACGCATCGCGCTGGTGGGTGAAAATGGCCAAGGCAAAACCACGATCGTGAAACTTTTGACGAGATTGTACGACGTCACCGAGGGGCAGATCCTGCTCGACGGAGTCGACCTCCGGGAATACGACATCGAGGATCTGTGGCGGGAAATTGGAGTGATCTTTCAGGATTTCATGCGCTACGAAATGACCGCATCCGAAAACATCGCCATCGGACGAATCGAGGAACTAAACAATTCGTTCCGTATCCGGTCGGCAGCACTGAAGAGCCTGGCAGACGACGTGATTCATCAACTGCCCAAGCGGTACGACCAGGTTTTGGGTACCCGCTTCGAGGGCGGCATCGACCTCTCCGGGGGACAGTGGCAAAAGATCGCCCTTGGCCGCGCCTATTTGCGGGATGCGCAACTTTTGATCCTCGACGAGCCGACGGCTTCGCTCGATGCTCGTTCCGAACACGAAGTATTTCAACGCTTCGCGGAGTTGACGACGAACAAGATGTCTTTGTTGATCTCTCATCGATTCTCAACGGTGCGGATGGCAGATCGAATCCTTGTACTCGAAGGCGGAAAGATTACAGAGGAAGGATCGCACCAGGAACTTTTGAAGACCGGTAAGCGGTATGCGGAGATGTTCGAGCTACAAGCGGCAAATTATCGGTAAATCCTGAGGGACTCACGGATGGCTACCACAAATCATTGCGCAACAGACCTAACACAAGTACCAGGCCTCTTGGGCGTTTCAAAGGCCGATCCACCCGACGCAGCGAGCGACGCCGCTGTAGTCAATCTGGAAAGCGTCGATCAGAAGAAGCCCCTGGCGAGCGTTCGGTCAAAGGTTTCTTCGTGGAGAGCAATTCCAGTACAGCCCAGATCCGCTCTAGAAACAAAATGGAAACAGGCCGCTGAAGACATCCGTATTGCTTCGGCGCACATGCGTGAACGGCAGGAACCTCCGCAAGGCGACCTGGCCTATTTTGCCAATCATCAGACCCTGATCCAGACTTCTCTGAAAGAAACGCAAAGCAGCCTCGCTGAAGTTCGGAAGCTGCCACGGGCGGTAACCGCAGATTCGAAGTCTCTTCCCCGCGCGTACGTTGCGGGAGAAGCTTTCCTGCAAACTGCCCGTTTCGAAGTCTCCGAGGATACGCTTATCGCGTTTCTGAAGCAGGCACAAAAAGATTCGGCTTTCCAAATCGGAGAACTCTGGAATTTCAAGGCCTTCCTGCAACTGGCACTGCTGGAGCGGATCGCAGAAGTGGCAAACGGGTGCGAACAAACATACCAGATACAAACGGTTGAGCCAGTGATTGCGTCGGAAAGTGGCGAAACTCGGCTTGCCACACTGGTGCCATGCCTCGAACAGGTCGTTGAACTGGACTGGGAGAGCATCTTCCAGGAAGCGAGCGTGACCGAAGAAATCCTGCGCCGCGATCCGGCCGCCCAATATCAGTGGATGGACGTCGAGACCCGCACGATCTACAGGGACACGGTTAGAAAACTGGCCGAGCACTCGCAGCGCAGCGAACAGGACATCGCAACCGCGGCGTTGGAATTTGCGCGTAAGCCCCATGCGGACTGTACCGAACGCGCCCGGCAACGGAGATCCCATGTTGGCTTCTATCTCTTAGGTGAAGGCAAGACCGCGCTCAAGCAGGCCATCGGGTATCGACCCCCCATTTCAGAAGCGGTGCAAGATACTCTCTTAGAGTGGCCCAATACTTTCTACTTTAGCGGAATCGCGTTGCTCACGCTCGCCGCAACAGCCCTGTTTACGGCCATTCCCGGCTTGCGAGCGCTCCGATGGTACGAGCTCGGGCTTTTTCTTTTGCCAGCGATGGAATGTGCTGTCGCGAGCATGAATTTGCTGACGACGATGCTGATCCCGCCCAAGAAGTCCTTACGGATGGACTTCTCCGAAGCCGTACCCGCGGAAAGCACGACCATGGTCGTTATTCCGATGCTTGTTGGCAGCGAAGAACAAGTCAAACAAGCGGTGAGAGACCTGGAGGTACGGTACCAGGGAAATCGCGACGCGAACATCCATTTCGCGCTTCTTACGGATCCGCCGGATTCGATGGAGCAGTTCGACGAGAAAGACGCCCTGGCAACATTTTGTTCGAAACTGATCGAGGGGCTGAACAACAAATATGCCAGCGAAGGCAGGGGACGATTTTTCCAGTTTCACCGGAACCGCTCTTATAACACTTCCGAGCGAACCTGGATGGGCTGGGAGCGCAAACGCGGAAAACTGCTTGACCTGAACAATCTACTTCTCGGCAGGAGTAACGAGTTCGCGATCACCGTCGGCGACCTTTCGATGCTGCGGGCGGTCCGATACGTAATCACCCTTGACCTGGATACGCAGTTGCCAAGAGATTCCGCGCGCAAAATGATCAGCGCGCTTGCCCATCCGCTGAATCGGGCGGTCATCGATCCGGTTACAAATACCGTCGTCGAAGGTTATGGGATTCTGCAGCCGCGCGTCGAAATCAGTGTGAAATCGAAGAATCGATCGCGCCTGGCTGGAATCTTTTCCGGCGATGCGGGACTAGACGTTTATGCACGAGCGATTTCCGACGTATATCAGGACCTTTTCGGCGAAGGAATTTTCACCGGGAAAGGCATTTACGAGGTAGAAGTCTTTCAACGAGTCCTGCATGACCGACTCCCGTGCAATACGGTTTTGAGCCACGACTTACTCGAGGGCGCATATACGCGGGTAAGTTTAGTGTCGGATGTTGAAGTCATCGACGATTATCCTTCCCATGTGAGCGCATACAGCCGGCGAAAGCATCGCTGGGTTCGCGGTGACTGGCAAATCATTCGTTGGCTACTGCCGCGAGTGCCTGACCATTCTGGTAGTCTGGTGCACAATCCTCTGCGGCTGGTGTCGCGCTGGAAAATTGTCGACAACATCCGGCGCAGCTTGACAGAGTTTTCGTTTTTCCTCCTGATCCTGTGTGGGTGGCTGGTGCTGCCAGGAAAGGCGCTTTATTGGGCGCTGGCTGCACTCCTCGCCATCTCCATGCCGGTTTATATTCAGTTCTTCGTGTCATTGGTGAGGACAGCGCGCCTTTCTTCGCTCATCGAGTCGACCAGGGACGTATTCTCCGACTTTTGGAACGCGCAGGCGGCGCTTCTGTTCAGGGTTGCGCTTCTCTTCCATCAAAGCCTGGTGACGCTCGACGCCATCGGGCGGACGCTTGTCCGGATGATGGTTACGCGCAAACGGCTGCTGCAATGGGAAACCGCGGCCGACGCCGAATCGACCAACAGCAAGAACACGCCGGTAGAGACGTGTTTGTATTGGACTCCGTGGCTTTGTCTGGTGATTGAACTGCTGGTTGTCTTAATCCGGCCGGCGTCTATTTTCGTTGCTTTGCCATTCCTAGGTCTGTGGGGCTGCTCAAAGACCATCTGCGATTGGTTGAACATGCCGTATTGGACGAGTGGCAACAAATTTAGCGAGAAGGACCGCACCATGTTGCGCAGTATTTCGCTTCGAACGTGGCGCTTTTTCCGCGAATTCAGCAATGCCGGTGAGAATTGGTTGATTCCCGATATTGTCCAAGAAAACGGAACGATGATCGCGCACCGCATATCGCCCACCAATCTTGGGTTCGTTTTGAACTCCAGGCTTGCAGCCTACGACCTCGGTTGGTCCACGTTGACCGAGTTCGTTGGCGACATAGAAAAGACGCACGACACAATGGAGAAAATGCCGAAGTCGGACGGGAGCTTTTATAACTGGTACGACACGCTCACACTTGAGCCGGTGCCACCTTTGTTCATCTCGACCGTCGACAATGGCAATCTTGTGTGCTGCCTGTGGACGCTAAAACAAGCGTGCCTGGAAGCAACTCGAACACCGCTGTTTCGTAACGCTCTCATCGAGGGCCTTTGCGATCATCTTGAGACCATGCTTGACCTTCTTGCCGCTGACGCATCGCACCGCGGCGTGGTGTCCTCGATTTACGCTCTAAAACTCAAGATCAAATCGGTGGGCCGCGTCGAGGATTGGCCTTATTCCCTGCCGGCCATTCACGAAGACGCTATCGCCCTCGAAGCGAAGATTTCCCGCGCAGAGGTGGTAAACGACGTGCGGTGGTGGGCGCGCGAACTGTCCACAAGAATTAAGGCGCTCCAGGACATGTTGAACGATTTCGCGCCCTGGCTGTCGCCGTCTTTTGAAGCTTACCGCGCTCAATTTGGCATTGCCGAGCGGTTCAAAATTCAAGGCTTGACACTGCAATCGCTTCCGCCTATGCAAGATTCGATTGTCACAAAAGTTCAGCGGATCATTCTGGACGAAACCGCGGGAAAAGAAATTCGCGCGGCGGCGGAACTACTGCTTCCTTCGCTTTTAAGCGCGGCCGCGAACACGCAATCGATTGCGACCAGGCTCACAGATCTGGCCGAGGCGATGGACGGGATCGCAAAAACCGTCAAATTCGATTTTCTCTATAACTCTACGAAAAAGCAGCTTTCTATCGGTTTTGACGGGCAACAGAACTCTCTGCACGTCGCTCATTACGACCTGCTGGCGTCCGAGGCCCGCGCCGCAGTTTTCGTAGCGATTGCGAAGGGAGAAATTCCGGAAGCAAGCTGGTTCCAACTCGGGAGGGCACGGCGTAGCTACAAAAACGCCGGCGTTCTGCTTTCCTGGACGGGCACGATGTTCGAATATTTGTTGCCGTCGCTGTGGATGAAGTCCTATCCGAATACCTTGCTCGAGGAATGCAGCGAAACGGCGGTGAGGGTACATCAGAGTTTTGCAGCGGCGAAGGAGATTCCTTGGGGTATCTCTGAAGCATCCTGCTCGGAAAGAAATCCAGATGGTCACTACCGGTATCATGCGTTTGGAGTGCAGTGTCTGGCATTACACCGCGAGAATGGCGACGATGTGGTAGTGTCGCCGTACTCCTCCTTCCTCGCTCTGCTCGTAGACTCTCAGAGCGCCACTAAGAACATCCTTGACATGAAGTCACACGGATGGGTAGGTACCTACGGCTTTTATGACGCGTGCGACTTCACGCCTACCCGAGTGGCGAATAGTAAGTCGGGCGAGATCGTACGCTGCTGGATGGCGCACCACCAGGGAATGATTCTTGTGGCCGCAGCGACGGTGTTGTGCGACATGTCCATGCAGAAAAGATTCCACGCAGAGCCTATGGTCGCCGCGACGGAAAGAATACTGCAGGAAAAGCTTCCGAGGGACCACGTGGCCGAATTGGACTGGTCGGACGAAAAAGCGACAGTTCCCGTGAGTTCTTCGTCGAGCCATGGGCAGCAGCCGTTGTTGGTTACGCGTTGAAGTGCCGAAGAACCTCAGCGCCAGGTGCGGCGTTATGCCTTTGGCGAACTAGGCGGTGGATTTGCCGGTGGCTCCGGCTTGAATCCGGCACGCTCCATACCCCGCCGGGCTTCAGGGTTTTTCATGAATGTATCCCAAACGAAAGAGGTGCGCGCGTTCTCTGCCATAACTAGCGTGATGCCAGTGTCGATTCCCACCACGTCCGTGTCATACCAGCCATTTATCGGGTTGAACGCATCCACGAATCCGTATTGGGTCCAAGCTTTGTCTCCATAACGGTTCTTAATGTTCCTCTGGACGCGCATGGTTGCTTCGGGCAGGAACGCAAGTGAGCCGCCAGTAGCGCAAGGAACAACGGTTCCGTCAATCGGCCCGGTCTCTGGCGGACCACCCCACGCCACATAGCCTTTCTGTGAATCCGATGCGGTGATACCCCACAGGTCATCGGTGTAGGTCGGAAATCGGCGGGCCAGGTCCAGACAGAAAAGTCGATGAGCCTCGGTGGCAAGAATGGAATTCTGGAAATAGTCGGCGTAACGGTCACGCTTGCCGCGAAAGTCGAACCAAGCTTGAGAAAATTGGTGAATGAACAGCGGGGCGAAAGATCCGATATAGCGAATCCCGTCGTACTCAAACAAAGTCCGTTTCCAGGCATTCCATGCTTCAGCCGGCAACGGATGACTCGCAGAACCAAGGCCAAGAAGGTACATCATCATCATTTCGCTATAGTCGCCCCAGCGATATTGCAGGAAGCCTCCTTCTGGAGTCCATCCGTGAGGAAGTATCGGCGTATCCTCCGAAAGCCAATTCCAATCGACACGGTTGAAAATCTCAAGGGCCAATTCCTTGATCTCCGGGTCGTCAAAATGCTCTCTGCAGGTGAGTACGCCGCAGAGCAGGATCGCGGTGTCAATCGAAGAGGCTTCCGAATCCCAAAGCCGTTCGCCGGTATTTATGTTGCCAAAGTGATAGAAAAACCCGCGATGGTGGGGCAGTTTTTTCCATAAGAAGCGTAACGTGTTGATAGCTCGAACCTCGGCATTCGGACGCATGACATAGCCGCGCTTTTCCCCAATACAAAGAGCGGTCAGCCCGAAACCTGTCGACGCGATGCTACCCAATTCGTTTGTGACTGGATTGTGGGCATTGCACCTATCCAGGACAATGCCCGTTTCCGGATGCGTCTGATCCCAAAAGAACCGAAAACTTGCTTCTTCAATTTGATCGAGAAGCGCTTCGTCATCCTTCGAAAAAAGTGAGCCTTTCGTTTCCGCCGGGGCGGCAGGAACCTGTTGATTGGCCGGCTTACGATCAAAGAGAGAGCTTAGGTTTAGGATGGGGACAGCCAGTCCGGCGCGGGCAGTCTGTTTCAGCCACAACCGGCGCGACACATTGTCCAGTCTCTTATCTCCCGCGCTTCTCAACTGACTGTGGCTGCTCCTGACCCGAAAGACATTTTCGACCTCAATTGCAGCTTGCAGTACCTTATATCGCATCTCCACCGCTCGTGACAAGATATACGAGCGCGTCTGCCTTTAGCTAGAATCATTTCGAAGAGGTGCGTGGGAGGTAACGATGATTGGCAACCGCAAAATAATCGCGTTCGTTCTTGCGGTCGCCGGCATCGGTGCAGTTGTGATTGCGACGAGGATGGGAATCCGTCTATACAGGAGATATCGACAGCCGCTGGTTGTAAGAGGCGCCGTCGTCAAGCTGGACGCTGACACGCGAAAACAATCGCCCATTGCCAATGTTGCAATAAGCTCGCTCGATGGATCGGCGCCTCGCGCTACGGAGTCTAATTTTTCGGGAGGCTTCGCTCTCACTCTACGGTCTGGCACGAAAATGGGGCAGCCGATCCGGCTTGCCTTCCGGCATCCTGATTTCCTGCCGCTCGATTTGGTTGAGACGCTAGGCGATAAGCTATTTGTCGTGCGGATGATGCCCGCTCTCAGTGACGCGCAGCGGTCGCTGAACCAGAGCGAAACAAAGGTGACAAACGTCTTGGTGCGATATTCCACCGAAAGGATGACGACAGAAAACGTCGGAAGCGCGGTGAAAACGTTTCAAGTAGTGAATACGGCCAATGTTCCCTGTGACAATCATCCCCCTTGTTCGAGTGATGGAAAATGGAAAGCGCAGATTGGGGCCGCCGCCCTCGACGCCGGCCAAGGAAATGTTTTTCGGGATGCCAGAGTGACGTGCATTGCCGGCCCTTGCGCTTTCACTCGCATTGAATTCGACGGCTTCTCCCGAGGCGGCCGTACGATTTACGTCTCCGTGCGTGATTGGTCCGACACCACGACGTTTTTGTTCCAAGCCGAGGTATTTCGAACTCAGATGCAGAATATTGTGCAGCAAGCTTACCCAGTCATTTTCGGACGCGCCCTGAACTTCTCGTTGCCTTCGACCGCGCAAGGTCCCAGTGTTGAAGCCGATCTCAACGGCACAATGATTGTGTTCCCTTTGGGACCGTCTGTGCTGCTGAGCTGGGCAAATTGCGAAGTCCAGTCACAGAAGAGCCAGGCGAAAGACTACCGCTGCGAGCTGAAAGCAGGTTTTACGTTCCCATGACCCTTCCGGATATTGGGGCAATGAAAGATTTCCTTATTCGGTGATTTCGAGTTCGACGGGCTGGCCGCGGCGGGAATCCGGGCTGACCCAAACTCGGACGCGGCTGGCTTCGACTTTTCGTTGGTTGTGAATGTCCCACAGGGCAAAGGCTTCGGAGCTGAGCGGGAAGGATACCCTTTTCGTTTCGCCCGGCGCGAGCGCGACACGTTCGAAGGCTTTCAGGGCCCGGACGGGTTCGCCGACACTTGTGCCACGTAGGCCGACGTAGAGCTGGACCACTTCCTCGGCTGGCACTTTTCCTGAATTCGTTACATTGACCGACACCATCAACACGGTTTTTGTATCCGCCGGGCGACTCTGGAGATTCTCGGTCATTTCCTTGGCGTTTAATTTTGTCGCGCTGATTTCCGGTGTGGAGTAGCGAAATTCGGTGTAGGACAAGCCGTAGCCAAACGGAAATTCCGGGGCGTTCGGTTCATCGACGTAGCGCGAGAGATATTTCTCGGTGCCTTCCTTCGGGGGACGGCTCAGATCGGCATTGCCCGCGGGCCGGCCGGTGTTCAGCGAATTGTAGTAATCAGGGATCTGGCCAATCGAGTGCGGCCAACTGACGACCAGCTTTCCGCTCGGGACCGATTCGCCGTATAAGGTACGGAGCAACGCGGGTCCGGCTTGAACCCCCGGAAACCACGCGGCGACGACAGCCGGGACATGTTCGAAGGCCCAATTCAAGATCAGCGGACGTCCGCTGAACAAAATCAAGACGACGGGCTTGCCTGTCGCGGTTACCTTTTCGAGAAGCTCTTCCTGGCGGCCTGGAAGGACGAGGTGCGCGCGCGAGCCTGCTTCGCCGGTCATTTCGCCGGCGTCCTCGCCCAAGGCAAGGACGGCTACATCCGCCGAACGGGCCGCTTCGACGGCGGCGCTGATTTGTTCGTCGGTGGCGGTTGTGATTTCACCGCCTTTTGCATATTTCACTCGGTCGGCGCCCAAGCGTTGCGTGAAGGCGCTTCTTAGCGTCACTACGTCCTTGGCTTGGCCGTGCGCGCCCCATGAACCCAGCATTTCGCCGGGGTCATCCGCGAGCGGGCCGATCAACGCAACCGTGTGCATCTCGCCATTCAGGGGCAGGACACGGCGAGAGCCGAGCGGCTCATTTCTAAGCAACACCAAGGAGCGTTCCGCGGCGATGCGCGCCACATCCAGATTTTCGTTTGGTAAAGGCCCGTGATTTTCCCGCGCCTCGTCCGTGAACGGATTGTCGAAGAGTCCAAGAGCAAATTTCACGCGAAGCACCCGACGCACGGCTTCATCGACTTGCGCTTCGGAAACTTTTCCGGCGTTCACCAGGTCCACGAGATGTTCGTGGTACAGATTGCTTTCCATGTCCATATCGACGCCGGCGGCGAATGCTTTGAAAGCCGCTGTTGCGCCGTCGTTGGCGATGCCGTGGGGGATGAGTTCTCCAACGGCATCCCAGTCGCTGACGGCAAGTCCGGGGAACTTCCATTCTTTCCTCAAGACCTGGGTAAGGGTGAAGGCATTTGCGGTGGTTGGAACGCCGTTGAGCGAATTGAACGCGCTCATGATGGAAGCGCCGCCTTCGTCAAGTGCGGCGTAGAAGGGCGGCAGATACACATCTCGGAGGGTGTGCTCGGAAATTTCCGTGGTGTTATAGTCTCGGCCGCCTTCGGCAGCGCCGTAACCGACATAGTGTTTAGCACAAGCCGCCATGGTGTCCGGCGCGTTGAGTTTTGGACCCTGGTAGCCACGCACATAGGCGCGCGCGATGACGCTTCCGAGGTAGGGGTCTTCGCCGGCTCCCTCAATCATGCGGCCCCATCGCGGGTCGCGCGCGATATCGACCATGGGAGAGAACGTCCAGCGGACGCCGGAAGCGGAGGCTTCCTGCGCGGCGATCCTTGCCGCCTTTTCGACGATTTGCGGGTCCCAGGTGGATGCCAAGCCGAGCGGTACCGGAAACTCCGTTCGGTATCCGTGGATGACGTCTTCGCCATTCAAGAGCGGGATGTGCAGGCGAGATTTTTCCACCGCCATGCGCTGGTACTTGTTGGTCTCACGGGCGTCGGCCAAGTTGAACAACGAACCGATCTGCCCTTTGGCGATCATGTCCTGGTAATCGCCGCGGCCCGTCCCCGGCCCAGTCGGTGTTCCCACGGAGTATTGCACCAATTGGCCGACCTTTTCCTCGAGGGTCATTTGCTTCAGGAGCGATTCGACTTTGTTTTCGGTGGCGGGTTCGGCCAGATTTGATCGCACCGAGAGAGCGCGGGATTCGGCGGCGCGAACGGCTTCCTGTGCGCCGATGGCCGGAGAGAGGAGGAACGCGAGGACGCTGACCAGAACCAATGGGCGGAGGTGTTGAGGCAGCAAGAAATTCCTCTCCTGTTCAGTGCTTTGACAATATCATTTGAACTCGTACTTTTCGGGTCCTATGCCGCAATCTGTTCCGTGAAGCGGAAGCGCCTGGCCTCACCCAGCCCGATTCCGAACCCGGCCAGTGACTCGATAAATCGATTTATTAGCTACAATCTATCATATCATCGGTTCCGAGACTACCGCTAAAGTGCCTGGTCGCGGCGATTGCCCGGTCGGGATGAGCCGGACCGACGGTTGAGATAGTACCCCGAAACCAGGCCCGGTGCGCGCCAACCGAGAAACCGCCCACCTCAGAAGACGGCGCCTACAACGGCAAGAAAACCCAAGACCCCACAGAACACCGGCCTTTCGTCGCTCAAGGCGAGCGTGTGGGTCACCCCGTCGCGTGCTTCCTTCGCGATGCATCGAGTCGACGTGCAAACCCGCAAAGAGAAACGCAGCGGGCGCGCGCGCTCCTTGCCGGGCTGGCATGCGTTGTGACAGACTACGCGGCAAGACCCCATGGTACGTGCAAAAGGAAATTACGCCGCAAACGGCCGCCCAGCAGGCACCTCCTCGATCAGCTTGAAGGAGTTGGCGGAGCATCTGGGCCTTTCGTCCGCCACGGTTTCCCTGGTCATTAATCGTTCGCCGGGCGCGAAATCGATTCCCGCGTCCACGCAGGAACGGGTGCGCGCGGCGGCCCGGGAACTGAATTACCGGCCGAATTTGATGGCGCGGTCGTTGCGGCAGAAGCGCAGCTTTACGATCGGGGTGCTAGTTCCGGAGGTGAGCGAAGGGTATGCGGCGCTGGTTCTCTCCGGCATCGAGGACCATCTTCTACAAGAGGGATACTTTTATTTTGTCGTCAGTCACCGTCATCGCGCCGATCTGATCGAGGAGTATCCGTCGCTGCTGCAGCAGCGCGCCGTGGAAGGAATCATCGCGGTCGATACGGTGTTGACCGCACCCAGTGAGCTTCCGGCAGTGGCGATTTCGGGCCATCGCGAAGTCGCGGGCGTGACCAACATCATTCTCGACCATAATCTAGCCGCGCAGCTTGCTTTAGAGCACCTTCAAAAATCCGGACACACACGCATTGCCATGATCAAAGGGCAGGACTTCAGTTCGGACACGGAGATTCGTTGGCGGGCGCTGCATTGCGTCGCCACGCAGCTCGGAATCAATATCCATGAACAGCTGACGATTCAGCTCGAGGGTGATTCTCCGTCGCCCGAGGTGGGTTACGGCGTCACGCGGAAACTGCTCGAGCGGGGAGTGCCGTTTACGGCGCTTTTCGCGTTTAACGATATTTCGGCCATCGGGGCGATTCAGGCGCTGCGCGAGTCCGGGAAGCGCGTGCCGGAGGACGTTTCCGTGGTGGGCTTTGACGATATTCAGAGCGCCGCCTATCAGCATCCCGGGCTGACTACCGTCCGGCAGCCGCTTCGGCAGATGGGCGTGATTGCGGCGGAAACGCTGCTGACGCGCGTGAATTCGCCACGGCAGAGCGATTATCCGAAGGAAATCGTGGTCAAGCCGGAACTCATTGTGCGGGCGTCCACGGCGATTGCCGCCCCTACCATTACTGTATCTTGACGTATCCGGACGCCAGCCTTTCTTTCACAGCCCCTTCTCGGTAAAATTATGGACAGGAGGCTTTGTTCCTAATCAGTAACTGCGAAAATACGAAAATGATGTAGATGCAACATTCTCGTAACCTGGCCCAAGTGAAACTCAATCTGTCCGAGGTCAACTGTGAGAACGGTAACAGCCGATCCACTCTTAACCGAGACTTCCCTTTTCCGGGTCACACTTGCACAGTCTCCGGAGGATCTGGTCGAGTGCCAGCGCCTGCGCTACAACGTTTTTAATCTGGAGCTTGGGGAAGGGCTCTCCACTTCCGACCGTTCCGGCCTAGATGTCGATCCCTTTGACACTTTCTGCGAGCACCTGATGGTCCGCGACATGGAAACCGGCAAACTTGTCGGCACATATCGCCTGCAGACCGGCCAGGTGGCGCGCAAGAACCTGGGCTATTACGGCAACCAGCTTTTCGATTTTTCTCCCTACGATCGCGTGCGGCGCGAAGTGCTGGAGCTTGGACGCGCGTGCGTTCACGCCGACTACCGGAACATCATGGTGCTTCACGCGCTTTGGAAAGGCATTGCCGTGTATGCCACCCGGAACGATTCGCGCTATTTGATCGGCTGCAGCTCGATTTCTTCGCAAGACGAGAATCTCGGCGCCGCCATGTACGAATCCCTGTGCAAGAAGTATCTAGTGCCGGCGTGGCTGCAGACCACGCCGCAACCGGGATATGACTGCCGGGCAACGGGAGAGCCAGTGCAGGCTCCGAGGCCGCCGCGGCTGTTTCGGGCGTACTTGGAAATCTCCGGACGGATTTGCGGACCGCCGGCGATTGACCGGGAGTTCAAGACGATTGACTTTTTGACGCTGGTCGATCTGGCGAACCTGCCGGACCGAGTGCGGACACGGTTTTTCTAGCCTTGAGATTTACTGCAGCCGTACAAGCCGGGCTGAACGCGGCTACCTTTTGACGGGCCTGCCGCATCCAACTAGCCCATGTGAACTTTGTTCCTTGAGGTGTACCGTATGATTCCTATTAATTCGGAAAACGCCAGATTTCTTCTGCAATATACCCTGCCTACAGTCAAGAACGAGCATCGCAGCACGCGATCGGTTATCGAGGCGATCCCGCAAGCGCATCTCGACTACAAGCCTGACCCGTTTTCGAAGACGGCGATGGAGCTTGCCTGGCACATTGTCGCCGCCGAGCACCGATTCTACGGCGGCATCGTCTCCGGTGCCTTCGATTTCAGTCCCATTCACCGGCCGGAGAGCGTGCGGACGGCCGCCGAGATCGGCCAGTGGTACGGCGATTCGTTTGCGAGGAATTTTGAGCAGCTTGGCGAATTGTCCGGTGAACAGTTAACCAAAATCATCGATTTTCGAGGATTGTTTCAGCTGCCTGCAGTCGCTTACTTCAATTTCTCGTTGCCTCACACGATTCACCATCGCGGGCAGCTCTCGACGTACCTGCGGGCGATGGGCGGCAGAGTGCCGGCGATTTACGGCGAAAGCTACGATAGCGCCGAGGCCAAGAAGGCAGTGCAAGCGCAAGCCTGAAGGCTATTGTCTTCAGGGACGCTTCGCGTCTCGGGCTGAAGCCCGGGGCGAGATGACCTACCGGCTGAAGCCTATGTGCTACATCGGCCGAGGGCGACGGGTCAGGCGCAGATAAACTGGGCCACCTTCGATGGTCCTCAGATGGGTCTTCGCGTTTGCTGGATGCGGTAAAGGGTTTCTCCTGCGCGTGGAATCACCATGATGCCCTCGGCTTCGCGGCCGGACCATTCTTCGGGCTTTATCGCGCCCGGATCCAAATAGCCCAAATTCATCTGGCGGCAGCGCTCTTCAGAAATCCCAGTGGCCAGAGTGACGCGGATGCGGTCGCGCTCTAGGCCGGTACCGGGATCGAAGGCGCCTTCTCCGCGCAAGTGAGTGGAATGGGCGAGCACGCCGCGCGGCACATCCGCAAAATGGGACCACTGCTTCAGAAAATAGTCGCGACAGTGATAGCCGATCTGTTCGATGTGGGCTTTATGGGTGTAGCTGAACTCGGTGATGTGCGGGGCGTAGATGACGACTTCGCCGTCGTCCATGATGGCGGGCTCCGCCTTATACATGCCCTTCGCGGCGGTCCAAAGGTCCGCATACATTTCCGGCATTACGGCGAGTACACGGCGAAAAGGCTGGTCGACCCATTCGATGTGTTTCCGCGCGGAGAGCGCGGCGGCTGATTTCCAAGCCTCGCGAGCACTTCCGAAATAAAAGCCGAAGATATCCTCTTTCGCCACGACGAGCGACATGCACGCGACGGGGACTTTGATTTTGGCGGCGGCGCGGTCGATTAGGTCCCGTACCGGGGTCGATTCCGTTCCGATGAGGCGGTAACTACCGAGCAGCGCGCCCAACCAGTGGGTGTGATCGATCATTTCGTGGCCACTGATTCCGGGAAAAAGATACTTGTTACCGCCGGAAAAGCCGACGACCTCATGCGGGAAAACCGGGCCGCAAATCAGGAGCTGATCGTAGTCAAATATCATGCGGTTGATTTTGACGGCGATGGCTTCGGAGAGGAGGCCGCCGCTAACGGCTTGCACTTCTTTTGACGGGATCGTCCCGATCTCCACCAGAGTACCCGGAATATCCCAGCGGTGGTTGTGAACCAGGGCGCCATCGCAGACACCGTTCTTGACTGGGCGTCCCATCAGGCGCGTAAGCTGATCCTCGGTCATCAGGGGATGCGTGCCGAGCGCAACTAGGTAATCGCAGGCTGCGGCGCGCCCGGCGATTTGCTCCTGGAGAATTGGGAATAGCTGCGGCATCGGCATGGTGCGGGTGCCGTCGGGGATGATGATCAGAACGCGCTTGCCGTCGACGCTCAGCTTGGTTGCCGATGTCGCGATCAGCACCTGAAGTTCGTCTTCCGGGAGGTTGCGATCCAGAAATCCTTGTCCAACTGTCATTTTCTTCACCCGCCGCAATCGCCGCTTGCGTTGCCGCCCGCTGAAGTCCGTGCGAGACTATGCTCCATTATGCGCACTTCCCTTGCCTCCCGCGCAATGTCCTGCTCCAGGTGTGCGCTTGTCCGAAATAAATTCTAACGTGGCGAAAATTCCCCGGCGCCGGTGGCGCGTGGCGTTTCTGCTGGCTTTCGGAGTGGTCATCGCATATTTCGACCGCATTAATGTTTCCGTTTCGCAAGCGGCGCTCAACGCTTCTTTTGGCATTTCGCTGATCATGTTCGGCTACTTGGCGAGCGCTTTCAATTGGACTTACGCGCTGATGCAGATGCCGGCGGGAATGTTGCTGGACCGCTACGGCGTTCGGCGGGTTGGCCGCGCCGGCACGCTGCTCTGGAGTGTCGCTTCGTTTGGGGCGGCGATTTCTCCGGGGCTGGGCGTGTTCTTTGGCGCGCGCTTTCTTTTGGGGGTTGCCGAGTCGCCCACTTTTCCGGCCAATGCCAAAGCGATCGGGTGCTGGTTTCCGGAGCGCGAACGAAGCCTGGCGATGGCGATCACGGACGCCGCGGCGAAGTTTTCCTCGGCGATTGGAGTTCCCTTCCTCGGGCTGTTGCTGCTGCATTTTGGCTGGCGATTCACGTTTGCCGCTACGGGACTCCTGAGTTTGCTCTATTTTCTTCTCTTTTATTTCATTTACCGGAATCCGGGAGAAGACGGCCAACTCTCGCGCGACGAACTTGACTACATCACGAGAGGTGGTGCGGTACCCGAGGGCCGAGGCCCGGTGAGTCGAAGGTCCTTACTGGGTTATTTGCTACGGCAGCCGAAGACCTATGGATTGGCGCTTGGCTGGGGCGCGTACAACTACAGCTTCTACCTGCTGCTGAATTGGCTTCCGAGCTATCTTTCGATCGCCCATCATATGAATCTGCTGCATTCGGTGTTTTACACCAGCGCTCCTTGGCTGTTTGCGACGTTTGCGGATCTTTTCGTGGGTGGATGGCTGGTCGACGCGCTCATTCGGCGGGGTTGCAATGCGAACCGAGTGCGGCAATCGGTGTTGATAATCGGTACCGGTTTCGGGCTGGCAATATTTGGCGCAGCGCATCCCAGTAGCGCGGTTGCCGCGCTTTGCTGGATTAGCCTGGCGCTCGGCGGGCTCTCGGCGGCCGCGCCGGTAGCGTGGACGGTGCCCTCGTTGATTGCTCCGCGGGACAGCGTCGGCACGCTGGCGAGTATCGCAAATTGCTCGAGCCAGATCGCCGGCATTCTGGCGCCGATCATTACGGGCTATATCGTCTCCGCGACCCACTCGTTTGCTGCGGCGTTTGTGACGGCGGCCGTTATTTTGTTGTTGGGAATCGCGGGTTACGCGTTTTTGCTTGGGCGCATCGAACGCATTCCGGAGGAGTTTTAACACCGAGGACACTGGTAGGAACGCACCGGGTACAGAGAAAAGAGAAGAGTAGGAAAGATAACGCAGAGGCGCGGAGGCACAGAGGATTGCGAAAACTTCACGCTCGCCCAGGGTGGAACACACAGACTGAGCCCGCTGAAAAAACTCGGACGCAGAATCTTCAGGGCCGACCAAGCCCGACGCACGGAAGCGAATTTCCGTGGGGGCTCGAAACCCCACCTCCGAAAGAGCCGGGGAGTTCAGTAAGCCGTGAAGCGTGTGCTACGGGCGGCTTTACTTGCCGATGGAGTCCGGAAGGCCGCGGTAATAGCGGAAGCCCTCGACGGGGTGGCCGTCCCTGGTGCGAATGGTGTCGTGAGCCCAGGCTTTCATCTGCTGCACCTCGGCTTCGGTGGGATTTGGATTATAGTTTTTCCAGCCGGGGCCAAACTGGCTAATGTAGTGGGAGTCGGCGTTGACGCGCTTTTCCGCAAACTCAGTGATGTCGACCCAGATGTTTTCGTCCTGATAATCGGTGTCGTTGTAAAACATGTATTCGGGGATCATGAATTCTTTCAACCCTTCCTGGGTGATCTGGCCTTCGAAGAGAAGGCGCCACATTGCGGCGCGAGCTGCGTCGGCGGCGAGATAGGCGGCGGCGCGATGGTCGGATTTGTGCCAACGCTGATAGACTTTGCCGGGATCCCAGGCAAAGAGGACGCCCGGCTGTAGTTTGCGGATCCACCTCACGAGGTTTTCCACGACGGCCTTGCGGTCTTCGAATTCGAGTAGGCCGTCGTCGTAGCCGAGGTTGATGTAGTGATCGGCGGGGATCCCGAGTGCCTCGAGGGCAGCGATTTCTTCCTGGCGGCGGATTTCGGCAAGTTGCGTCCGAGAGAGTTTGGGATCTTGCGTGCCGACGTTGCCGGTGGTCAGCGTCACGATGTAGACCTGATTGCCGTGGGCCTGCAGCAGCGCCAACGTGCCGTGGGATAACGCATCGTCGTCCGCGTGCGCGCCAATCAACATGATGGTCTTTCCGGTCCACTTTTCCGGCGGGAGGTCCGGTTTTTGTGGGGCCATCTGCGCCGTGGCTAGCGCAGCCGTTATGCAAGTTCCTGCAACAAGCGGCAAAGCTTTGTCCAGCAGTTTCATTTTTCCTCCGATTCAGACATCGGTTACGAGCTTCGTGGCCAGCGTCAATGCGGAGCTGGATTGCGAGGCATCCGCTAGCTTTGCGCGAACAAAATCGCGGGTCCCGCCGCCTTTGCCGGGGACCGTGGCAAGCAGCTGTTTCAGAACGGCGGACAGGTCGACCGCAGCGGCCATGGACTGGGAAAAGACCAACTGTCCAGTAGGTTCATGGACGAGCAGAGCGACGGTCTTTTCATTTTTGGCAAGTTCCGTGGCGAGCGGTAGGAGCAGGTCAGGGCTTTCCTGCTGCAGGAGCGCGGCAACGCATCGCAACCCGTCATTCGCCGGAGGGGTAGCTGCAATCAGCAGCTTGGCGCGAGCTCCGGCAAGCTGTTCCATCGCGGCACGGAGATTTTTGAGAGCCGCATCCCTTTCGGCGGTGGCTCTTTCGATTGCGGTGAGCGCCTCATCGGGGGAACAAGTCAACCGGTCACCGATGTCGCGCAACAAATGAAAGTCGGAGGTGGCCATGCGCTCGGCGCGGCCTCCACAGGTAAATTCGACGCGCCAGTCCTGGCGGATTTTCGTACAGCGACGGACGAGCACGAGGCCGATCTGCCCGGTGCTCTTCACGTGCGTGCCGCCGCAGGGTTGCAAGTCGGCGGCTTCGATTTCGACGGCGCGGAGGATTCCTTTGCGATCGACTTCCTTGCGTACACCGCTCTGGGCAAGTTGATCGGCAGTGCCATAGCGGACGTTCACAGGACGATCTTCAAAGATGACAGCGTTTGCTGCGCGCTGCGCGCCCCGCAGGGCGTCCGGGGACGGTTCCGGACCGCGCAGGTCGATGGTACACAGGTCGCTGCCGAGGTGGAACGAGACGGTCGGCAGGCCGAAGCGCTCCTGAAACGTGGCCGAGAGCAGGTGCTGGCCGGTGTGCTGTTGCATATGGTCGAAGCGTCGTCCCCAGTCGACGCAGCCATCGATGGTGCCGGGGGACAGTTCGCGGTCGATGATGTGGGCGATTTCGTCGCCATCGTCGCGGACGTCCAGGACGCGGGAGTCGCCGAGACGGCCGAGGTCGTTGGGTTGGCCGCCGGAGGAGGGGTAGAAGGCCGTTTGATCCAGGAGCACTTCCCAGGCCGGTATGGCGCCGGATGGCGTGGAGACCGGATTTATCGGCAGGCAGGAGAGGACACGGGCGGTGAAATTTTGCAGGAAGGAGTCGTCGTAGTAGAGGCGATGCGTGGCCATGGAAGCGGGATTTTAGCACATCCAAATTGGCGGATTTGTGGCCGAGGGTGTCGGCAGGTGGCATGGCGGTTGCGAGTAGAATGGAGTCTTGCGGCAATGTGTCCGCAGAACCGCAGCGCAGAGGGTTCCTCACTTCGCGGACTCCGTTCGGAATGACGGAATTTATGGTTGCGTTGAAATACCTGACAGGATGCGGCGAGATGGCGATTCGGTTCATTGCGGTGGATATCGATGGGACGCTGCTGAACAGCAAGCTGGAAGTGTCGGCAGCGAACCGGGCGGCGGTTGCAGAGGCGGTGCGGCGGGGCGTTGAGGTGGCGCTGGTGACTGGGCGCAGGTACGACTTTGCCATGCCGGTGGCGCGGAAGATCGCGGCGCCGCTGACGATGATTGTAAATAACGGGGCGCTGGTACGGACAAAACAGGGAGAGACGTTGCTGCGGCACCTGTTACCGCGAGAGACGGCCAAGCGTGTGGTTGTGGCAACCGAAGCATGGCGACAAGAGACCGCAGTGGTGTTCGACCGGCCGCAGGCGAATCAGATCATGCTGCAGTCGATCGACTGGGATGATCCGACGCGGGGCGACTACTACCGGCGCAACCGCGAATATCTGGCGGAAGCGGCGCCGCTGGAGAGCTGCTTGAATGAGGATCCCATTCAGGTGATGTATGCGGGTTCGGTGGCGAGGATGCGGGAAGCGGAATCGACACTGCGGCGCCTGGAATTTGCCGAGGAGTTTGCCGCGGCCGCGACGGTGTATGAAGACAAGGACTTTTCCATGATTGACGTGATCCAGGCTGGAATCACAAAGGGCGCGACGCTGGCCGAATGGACAGCGGTTCGCGGTATCGCGCCGGAGGAAATCCTGGCCATCGGAGACAATCACAACGATTTGGAGATGCTATGCTTTGCTGGAGTCCCGGTGGTGATGGGAAATTGCGTTTCCGAGCTGAAGCAGCGTGGGTGGCACGTAACCGCGTCGAATGACGAGGATGGCGTGGCGGTGGCGATCGAGCAGTTCGCGCTGGCGGAACGCCCAGGATGAGCGTGACAAAACGGCCCACTTTTTGCGGCGCGTTGGCGTTTCTGGCGATGCTGCTGGCGAGCGCCAGTGCGGCTCGCGCGGACTACGTGGTGCTGCGCAGCGGAGCGCGGCTGGATGTGACCGGCTACGAGATTTTGCCGGATCGCTACATTTTGCACTTGAAGGGCGGCGTGGCCGAGGTGCCGCTGAGCGAAATTGTCGGCATCGAGCCGGAAGAGGTTTTCGATCCGGTCGAAGAACCCCTGAATGACAAGACGCCGTTCGAGAAGTTCATCCGCGCCGCGGCGAAGCGATACGAGATGGACGCGGACCTGATTCATTGCGTGGTGGCGGTGGAATCGAATTTCAACCCGAAGGCGGTTTCGCCGAAGAAAGCGAGCGGGTTGATGCAGCTCTTGCCCCAAACTGCGGCGCACTACGGCGTGAAGAATATTTTTGATCCGGAAGAGAACATTAACGCCGGCACGCGCTACCTGAAGGAGCTGCTGGCGAAATACCACAACCTGACGCTGGCGCTGGCGGCGTATAACGCCGGGCCGGAACGCGTAGATCAGTATGGACGGCGTGTGCCGCCGTATTTGGAGACCATGAAGTACGTGCAGAGGATTGCGAAGAGCTACGCGAAGATCAAGGCGGAGACGACGGCGCTGAAACAGGCGGGGTAGCGATCGGTTGAGGTTGGGATTCTCTAGCGCGAAAACAGCCCGCGCACACGAAGAGCATCGGCTTAAGAGGATGCGGAAAAAGTCGGAGGCAGAGTCTTCCGAGGCTGAAGCCCGACTCCAGGGAAACGCTCTTACGTGGGGGCTTGAAGCCCCCACCTCCTAAAGAACGGCCGAAGAGCAAGAATAACCCGGCCGGAAGGCCTGGCGCTACGATTTAGCTTGGGGGCGGGGCTTGCAGAGGCGGTTCGGGATTGATGCCGTTTTGATTTGGATTCTGGGTTGGAGCTTGTCCAGGACTGCTTCCTGGAGAGAAAGGCGCGTTCGACATTCCGTTGCCCATCGGATTCGCGCCGTTGCCAGTTGCGGGGTTGATGCCGTTCTGGTTTCCGATGCCGGCGGAAGCGCGGCCGACGGTGGTGTCCTTCGAAGGATCCCAGATGAATTCAAATTTTCTGTAATTCTTGGCCTTCTCGTAGACCAGGAACGAGGCTTTGTTGACTTTGCTGCCGACGCCGATGATGTTGCCGCCGATGGTGTTGCTGGCGTCCATGGGCCCGGCGAGAGAGTGGGGCTGGGTAGGATCCTGATTGGCCGGGTCATCGGCATTACCCGAGGAGTTTGCCGGGGCGGTGCCGTTCGCCAACGCTGTTCCCATAGCGCCGTTGGGATTGGTTCCCGCCGACGGATTCATGCCAAATCCGGAGGAGTTCTGGGAATTGGCACCGAAACTTGTCAGGCTCGTGCTATTCCCGGAGGATAACAAAGCGCCGGCGCCCTGTGCACCGGCCATGGGCGAGCCGACACCTGAGATGCTGATGGTGCGATCGTTCAAGCTGCCAATGAGCTGGCCGTTCGGCCCAACGTAGATCAAACGCCAGGAGCCATCGACCTGGTTCATGGGATCTTTATAGGCCTGGCGCATGAAACGGATGCCGGTTTTAGGCTTGGTCAAATCGTCGAGAGAAGTGGGAAAGCGATTCATTTTGAGGTAGTACATGCGGACGCCGCGGGTGTATTGCTTCCCGCGCCAGACCATTTCCGTTTCTTTTTCGCGCTGAATGGAGCTCAGCACCGTTGGCGCGGCTTCGGTCATGAGGAGAATCAGCATGGCGAGGAAAAACATGATGAGAATCAAGGCATAGCCTGATTCGGCGCGGCGCGCGCAGCGGATTTGCCTGCGACGTTTCATCTTTTGAGTCATCCTTGAGGTGGCAGCTCCAGGTTCGTGGAATTTTTCTTTCCGGTGACGGTATCTTCGTATTCGATGCGGTCGTTGCCGATGTGGGTGATGCGAATGTGGTTCTGGACAGTGTCGCCTTCCTCCACGATGTGAATTTCCTCGCCATCGAGCAGGAACGCGCGGCGCGGACCGTTGGTCGGCAAAGAGCCGTAGCCGAAAAATTTCATGGCAAGGACTGGCGGCGGGGGCTGCACGGGAACAGGCACAGTGGGCAAGAGACGTTCGGGTTTCGGCGCCTTGACCGGACCGGCATCGGAAGGGGAAGCGGAAGCAGGGCCGGCGATGAAAATGTTCCGGCCCGAAGATTTATAAACCGTCGATTGAGACTCACCCATCTCCTTAAAGATTACCGTGTAATCCTCGGCGTTGATGGGCGTGTAGGCTCCCGTCTTGGCGAGGTTGCCGCTGGTTGTGTTGCTTTTGCCAAAGTAGAAGAACCAGACCAATCCCGCCACCACCAGCAAGGCGGCCAGCACGATCCGTTCTTTCTGTGGCTTCGTCAGAACCATCACGCCTTCCGAAAATACGTGCGAATATGCAGCGACACGCGCAAAGCTCCGCCTGGGCCACGGCCGGACTCCGCCGTATCCACGGCAAGAGAGTCGACAATGTACACGTTCTTGGAGCGCTGCAAATGATTCAGAAAATTGACGATTCCGTTGTAGTCGCCGCTGACGGATGCATCGAGAAACAATTCGCTGAGGTTGCGCCCAGCCACGTCTTTCTCTCGATAGCTGGTCTCTTCCACAAGCAGGTGCGTGTCGCGGGCATAATCGTCCAGTTCCTGGAGAATGACGGAATAGCCTTTCGAGGCGGGCAGCAGAGTGGTCTCAAACTGGTCGAAGTTCTTCAAAATGTCCGGAATCGTGGCGCGAATCCTAGTGGCGCGCTCGACGTCGGCTTTGACCAGCGCCAATTGGCGAGTTTGCGAGGCGATTACCAGCTGCCGGTCGTTTGCCGGCGACGACAACCTGGAATTGAAATAGAGCAGGGCGGCATCCGCAAGCAACAACACTGCCAGGCCACCGATGATAAGCCGTTTCTTTGTCTGAAAGTCTTCCATGCTCAGATACCCGTGTAGATTGCGGAAAATTCCATCAAAAAGACATCGGTTCCCGTATTGCCCTGCTTGGGGAGACCTTCGGCGGTGAGCTCGATGTGTGTAAAGGACCGGGAGTCCTCAAACGCACGCAGCAGTTTTACCTTCGCGTCCGGCGAGGAACCGCCGACAATAAATCTCACCGCGGCCGACCCGTTCTCGAGCTTCGGATCAATTTTCAGAACGTGGACCCCGGGAGGAAGGGTGTGTTCCAGGTCCATAAACATTTTGGTCCAGTTGAAACTGCGGGCTTCGATTACGCCGCCAATGAATTTGGCACGATCCTGGAGATTGTGATTTTCATCGCGGGCATAAAAGCGCTCCAGTTCGTTGCGCTGTTCCTCTAAGCGCGCCATTTCGATCTGAATTTTGTCAAGGCGGGCGCGATAGTCCTCATCGGCTTTGCGCAGGCTGTAGAAATGCCAACCGAGATAAACGAAGAGAAGCCCAGCGAACACGCCGAGCAAGGCGGTGCCCACGAAGAATCGCCGATAGCTGACCAGCGGTTTGGTGGCAAGGTTAAGTCCGACGTACATAGGATTCCGTGTCGATTCTCCTTATTCGCGCTGCATCATCCAGCCGACCAGACCGTCCAGTTCATGGTCTGCGAGCGGCCGCGCCTCTGCGCGAAGAGTTCCGTCCGATACCGCCGCACCCAGCAGGGAACGTACCGGGCACTTAAATTCATCTTCCAACGGTTTGACGAATTCCTGAAGACGGCCGGCAAGTCCAGCCACGCGGACCGCTTGAATTCCTTCCTGCCAGGTATCCTGATAGTAGGCCGCCAAGGGATAGATTTCCTCAAGGAGCAAATGCGGAGTAAGGGAGTCGGCATGAACGGGGAGTTCCGTGCAGCGGTATCCGGCCAGGACGCCATCGCGAACGATCGCAGTGGTAAGCGAGGTTCCCGCGACACGCGCCAGCAAGGTGGGCCTGTGGTCTTCCAACAGGCTGACCGCCGCGAGCGTTGTGCTCAGAACCACGCCAGGGCGCAGCGCCGAGGCTTGCAGGGCTCCTTCGTATTCCTTGACGATGCGCAACCGAGCGATGGCCGTGACGACATCGACGCCCTCGGCCCGGGGCGCCTGGCGCATGTAGGAGAGCAGCGTCTCTTCGGCTTCGAAGGGCACACTCTTCTTTAATTTCCAGCGCAGCATGGGAACCGCTTCGTCGGCACTGCGTGGAAATTCGTCGAAGTGCTGAACGAAGACGCGGATGACGGGATCCGGCAACAGTAAGGCGGCATCTTCGTCGTTTGCGCCCAACGCCTGACAGACGTTGGAAACCGCGGTCTTCACCGCCGCCGGGTTTGCGAGGTTGGACTCGATCGCCGAAGGAATGACGCAGCCCTTGGGTAATTCCTGGACGTCGTAGGAAATGTGGGATCCGGCACGGGCGAAGCGCACACCCGCCACATACTCCGGCGCAATTTCGATTGCGAGAAGCGGATGTGGCGTGGCGTCCAGCCAACGCATCGCGCGGCGGATGAAGTCAGCCTTGTAAACGCCTTCCCGAAGTGCGGTGCTGCTACTCAACGAAGGTTACCTTATTGATTTCACGCAGTGTAGTCACGCCGGCTCGGACCTTGTTCAGGGCGCTTTCACGGAGAGTAATCATCCCCTCGGTGATCGCAGCGCGTTTGATCTCGGAAGTCGGCCTGCGGTCCACAATCATTTCACGGATATGGTCGCTCAAGTCCAGAAGTTCGCAGATGGCGCTGCGTCCGTGGAAACCGGTGCCGGAGCATTCCAAACAGCCCGCGCCTTCGGCGAACTGGTATTTGGCGGCGGTCGCAGGATCAATACCGGATTCCGTCAATTCCACACTGGTGTGTTTCTTTGGCCGCTTGCAATTGAGACAGATGAGGCGGACCAGGCGTTGAGCGAGGATGCAGTTGAGCGCGGAAACGAAGTTGTAGGGCTCGACACCCATGTTGATGAATCGGCCGATGACGTCGGTGACGTTGTTGGCGTGGACGGTGGTGAAAACCAAGTGGCCAGTGAGTGCGGACTGGATGGCGATCTGGGCGGTTTCCTGGTCGCGAATTTCGCCGACCATGATCTTGTCTGGATCGTGGCGCAAGATGGAGCGCAGTCCGCGGGCAAAGGTTAGGCCTTTTTTCTCGTTAACCGGAATCTGGGTGATGCCGCGAAGCTGATACTCGACGGGATCTTCGATAGTCACGATTTTATCTTCGTCGGACTTGATTTCGTTGATGGCGGCATACAGGGTGGTGGTCTTTCCCGACCCCGTTGGACCAGTGACAAGCACCATGCCGTAGGGTTCGCGGATATAGCGCCGGAAGCTCTTGGTCTCCTCGGGCGAGAAACCCACAACGTCGAGGCTCAAGCTCTGGAATTTCTCCGAGAGCGTTTCCTTGTCCAAGACGCGGAGAACGGCATCTTCGCCGTGACTTGCGGGGATGATGGAAACGCGAAGGTCGATGAAACGGCCCTTGTACTTGACGCGGAAGCGGCCGTCCTGCGGAACGCGGCGTTCGGCAATGTCCAGATCGCTCAGGACTTTGATGCGCGACAGAACCGTGGAGTGCCATTCCTTGGCGATGGGCTGCATGGCGTGTTGCAGGACGCCGTCAATGCGGTATTTGACGGCGACTTCGGCGTCGCGGGCTTCGATGTGGATGTCGCTTGCCCGGCGTTCGAGCGCGGTGAAGATGATGGTTTCCACGAGGCGAACGACGGGACTGACGGTGGTGTCGCGGGTCAGGCGATCACCGGAAATGGTCTCGTCGCTTTCTTCTTCGTCTTCTTTGGAAATTTGGAGGGTGAAAGCTTCGGTGGCCTGCTCGAGTACGCGCTGGGACTGCTCGGTTCGTTTCAGGAGATCGCTGATCTGGCGCGGAGTCGCTACCTTGTAAGTAAGCTTCTTGCCGAGAAGAAGAGGAAGCTCGTCACTGAGAATGACGATACTCGGATCGGCGACAGCGATGACCAGCGTGCCGTCGTGCACCACGAGAGGCACAAAGTTGTAACGGAACATCAGGTCCGCGGGGATGGTTCGAAACAGGTCCGCATCGATGCGTTGTTCCTGGAGGTCGATAAATCCGCAGCGATAGCGGGCAGCCAGGCGACGCGCCTGCCCTCGTTCCTGCTCCAAATCCACTGGTCCGCCCGGACCGAGCGCGGAATTCGGAAGATTGGAATCAGTGGTGGCCATAAAAAATACTCACTTACTTCCCCGTTCCGGAGATGGAGAACGAGAAAATGGGTAGATACAATGAAATCAAAATGCCTGCGACCAGCAAGCCCATCACGATCAAGAGCGCCGGCTCGATGAGAGAAACGAGGGCGCCCAACTTCAAAGTCACTTCCTCCTCGTAAAATTCCGCAACGCTATTCAACATGGGTGCCAGCGCACCGCTAGTTTCGCCGACCTCAATCATGTCCAACGCCATTTCCGGCATGACGCGATTCGCAGAAAGAGCGCCGTGAAGCGATTCGCCCTCGCGCACCATCTGAGTGGCTTGATTCACGGTACCGCGAAGCAAGCGGCTGCCAATAGAATCCGCGGCGGTGGCCAACGCGGCGACCAACGGCGTGCCTCCGGTGAGCAATGTGCCCAAAGTCCGGCAGAACTGGGCGACCTGGAATTTCAAGAGCGTGGGACCAAGGACCGGGAGTTTGAACTTGAAGCGATCGAAGGCAACTCCACCTTGTTCACTGCGAGACCAGAGAAAAACAGCGACGCCCGTGAGAACAAGAATGCCAATGAAGGCCAGGATGTACGGGCGATAGTCGACGGTCACCGCGATGAGAACTTTTGTTGGCGTAGGTAAGTCCACTCCAAGATCGCGGTACAACTCACCAAACTTCGGAACGACAAATGTCACCAGGTAGGTGACGATGATCGTGGCGGTGATGATCAGCAATGTAGGATAAACGAGGGCAGCGACGAGCTTCTTCTGGACGCTGGTGCTGACGCGCTGGTAGGCGATGTAGTACTCGAGAACGCCGGAGAGATTGCCGCTCTTTTCGCCGGCGAGAATGGCCGTCGAGTACACCTTCGAAAAAACACCGGCTTCGTCGACAGCTTCCGAAAGCGACTTCCCCTCCCGGACGCGGTCTCGAATCTGAGTCAGGACCGGGCGCAATTTGGGAGCGCTGGCGCGAGTGGCCAAAAGATCCAAGGCGCGAAGAATGGGCAGCCCCGCTTTGACGAGGGTGTTGAACTGCTGGTTGAGAACCAGGAAATCATTGCCGCTGATTTTGCGCTCGCGGCGCACACCCAGCAACCCGCTCACCAGGGTGTTGCGGGCGTCGACCGAATACACGTACAGGCCCCGGTCGGCCAGCTTCTGGCGCGCTTCGTCTCGATTGGCCGCGGCTTCTACGTGAGAGAAAACATGACCATTCGCATCGGCGACACGGCAAACAAATTCGCCCATAGCCTATTAGTCTACCTCATACGGATGTTAAGGGAGGAAGCGAACCAGCGATTCCTCCACCTAAACGACAAGTCCAATTCCTCCTACTGTTTACTGACGCAAGCCGGGCGCATCCGGTAGCAAGCCATCTACGATCACTACATTCGGCGGGGGCACGAACTGAAATACGCTTTTCTCCAAGGGCGGATTCCAACGCCAACCAGTGAAAGAAAACTCGATTTCGATTCCGCCTTCCTGGGGGATGACAATCCTTCCGAGTTCGCCTTGTGGCGTCAACTCGAACAGCACCGCTTTCGTGGACGCGATGCCAGGATCCCTGGCTCCGCGGAGCGTGCAACGATAGACGGAGTCGGCGGAACGCGCGGGATTTTCGTCTGGTGCCCGCGCAACTTTCGAGCACAGGTGCGACAAGGTCATATGCGAGGTGAGGAAAGCGATCGGCGTACGCCAGTCTTCGCTCTGTTTTGCGGACATGCGCGTCGCCGTGTGATCCGCGGGTGAATAAAACCACACGTACTTGCCGTCGACCAAGAAGGTGTTTTTTTCAGGCGCTTGGTAATCCCAGCGCATTTTGCCGGGACGAAGAAAGTAGGCGTCGCCGGCTTCGACACGGGAGACTTCGCCATTTTCACGGTACTGCTCGAGAAAGGTGGCTTGCAGGGTTTGCGCCGAGTGGTAGTGGGATTCGAACAGCTTCAGAAGCGGGTCGTCCGCAGTTTCAGCGGGAGATAATGTTCCGAATACGAGCAGAACAGCAAAAGCGAGTCGCACTCGAATAGTTTAGCAGCAGAGCCTAGATTGGCGGGCTGTTTATGTTTGCCGATCCTGTGGTGCTGTAGCGGATGATATTGCTTTCATCGGAATAAAAACCCTTTTGTCCAGTGTAACCAGGCATCGTGGGATCGGCGTTGATGGTGAATTGAACAGCCGGAGTGGCGGCATTATTCTGCACATAAGTGTAGTTGTATCCCGACTTCGTGCCGTTTGCCAGGGCGGGGTCTATGAAGCAGGAAGCGGTAGCAGTCCCTGGGCAGGGCGTAAGTCCGCCAGTCCCGAGGTCCAACAGATGGACGGAATACCCAATGTTGCCGTACATGCTGGAATACGCAATTTCCGCGGTGTCGATCGCATGTACCGAAGATACTGCGGAGGATTCGTTCGCCGAGATCTTAGCGCGGAGAAAATTGGGTATGGCAATCGCCACGATGATCAGAATGATGGCGACTACGACCAGCAACTCGATCAATGAAAACCCGGCTTGTCGATCTCTCATTCGAGCTGTCTCCAGCAAGCCACACACGAGCTACGCTTGGGTCTGGTTCCCTGCACATAGGTGGTGCATGCGGCGTGCCAAACTAGGACACCTTTACTCCTCCGTAAGTCCTTCATTCGTGAGAGCGATACTCTCTCCCGACGATGCGGAACCTGAGAACGCCGCAAAGTGTCCTATGCACGACAATAAGTGTCAGGTCTCCAGCCGCCCAGGGTCCCCCGCATCCTAAGGCCAACTGGACAAAAAAGAGAGCGGATCGATTTCTCGACCCGCTCCGCGAAACTGCTTTCTGAAAGTTACCCTCGCGCTTAGAGCGGGGTGCCGTTCGCAGCAGTGCAAACAGCCGCCAGGTTGAAGTAAATCACACCCGACTGGCTGGAGCAGAAATACCGCTGACCGCTCTGTCCGGGAGCTACCGGCGTGGCCGAAGACGTATAGGTCACGGCCGGAGTACCCGTTGTGCCGCCGACAACGAAGTTGTATCCGCTCTTGGTACCTTGCGCCAGAACGTTGTCGATCAAGCATGCAGTGGTCGACGTCGCACCTGTGGCAGTCGCGCAGGTTGCAGGCGTGCCGCCGAGTTGCGAAAGCGTTCCGGTGAAACCGGTGGTCGGATAATTCGTGCTGTACGTAACCTCCGCCGTGTTGATTGTACGGAGAGAACCGACGGCTGAAGATTCGTTGGCTGCCATCTTCGAGCGCATCAAGTTCGGAATTGCGATGGCCGCGATGATCAGAATGATCGCCACGACGATCAGCAACTCGATAAGAGAGAAACCCTTCTGCTTCTTCATCAAAACTCTCCTGGAGTAAAGGATCCTTAACGTCCTTTAGCGAGCATTCGGTGTGCCAAACTGCAGTTTATTGTGAAGCGTGTGCCAGCCATAATCCGCTCATTCGCAAAGGACTATTGGCGCCGGCTGGAATTCGATTGTCGGGCACAAACCGCAGATTTTAGGTGTAGGAGACAAAAACAGTCTCTCCCAACTACAAACAAACTTATTTAGTGAATGCTGGACGCACGGAACCCAGAAAAGAACAGAGCGGGTCGAGGACGACCCGCTCTGCCAAACTGCTTTCTGACTGGAACCTCGCTGTTTACAGCGGGGTGCCGTTCGCTGAAGTGCAAACAGCCGCCAGGTTGAAGTAGATCACACCCGACTGGTCAGAACAGAAATACCGCTGACCGCTCTGTCCGGGAGCAACCGGTGTAGCCGAGGACGTATAGGTCACCGCGGGAGTACCGGTGGTGCCGCCGACGGCGAAGTTGTATCCGCTCTTCGTGCCTTGAGACAGAACGTTGTCGATCAAGCATGCTGAGGTCGACGTCGCACCTGTGGCAGTCGCACAAGTTGCAGGCGTGCCGCCGAGTTGCGTGAGCGTTCCGGTAAAGCCGATGGTCGGATAATTCGTATTGTACGTAACCTCCGCCGTGTTGATCGTACGGAGAGAACCGACGGCCGAAGATTCGTTGGCTGCCATCTTCGAGCGCATCAAGTTCGGAATTGCGATGGCCGCGATGATCAGAATGATCGCCACGACGATCAGCAACTCGATAAGAGAGAAACCCTTCTGCTTCTTCATGTAATCTCCTTGAGAGAGTAATTCGTGCCAGAGCACGCTTGAGAATGTGCAAGGGGGGTGCCAATCGGCAGTGGGCACGGCGCGAATGGTCATAAGACTATCTACTGTATTGATTCTAAGGTATTTATCGGTGACTTCCCGGCGTTGATTGACGCCAAGCCTCCTATGAATCTATCGTCCCCTCGTACCGGAATGACAATTATTGTCAATCTCCCAAGGCAATTAGTGTCAGAGCGATAGGACCCAGCGCTGTTCTCGAGGGCAGACGCCGAGACTGTGCGAGAGTACGGGTTTTGCGATCGGGCGCTCTGTCATAACGCACAGGAGAGGCTGGCACGGTCGTTGTCCGGCGGGACTGGTTAGGCATGGGTTTTGGGCACCGTCATGCCCGTCCGAATGGCCAGAGATTCTTCATCGCTTGGCACAAATTAGTTTGGACATGGCCCGCGGTTAGTCTCCATCAGGTCACGCAACGGGGACATATCGCTTTGCGTGCGCTGGACTGCGTCTTACACTCAGTTTTTGAGCCAGCACAGAATTTTCTTCGTCATTCTTCGTTGTCGGATGCGCTGCCACGCTCACGGGGCGGGAAGCGGGGCGAATGCTACGTTCTCCTGACAAGTCCAGACAAATCGCCGGACTCGTGCTGGTGATCCTCACCTTGGCAGTATTCAGTCCGGCGGCGCGGCACGGTTTCGTGGATTATGACGACGACCGCTATGTCACCAACAACCCACAGGTGCGCGCGGGATTGCATTGGGCCACGGTTTCCTGGGCATTCACGACGTTTGAGCAGGCGAACTGGCATCCGCTGACGTGGTTGTCGCACGCCCTTGATTGCCAGTTGTTTCAACTCCATCCCACGGGCCATCACATCACCAGTTTGTTGCTGCACGCGCTGAATGTGTTGTTATTGTTCCTGATCCTGCAGTGGTTCACGGGATACCCGGGTCGAAGCGCGATGGTCGCGGCGCTGTTTGCCGTTCACCCGCTTAACGTCGAGTCCGTCGCCTGGATTGCGGAGCGGAAGAGCGTGCTGAGCATGCTGTTCTTTCTGCTCGCGGTGGCGGCGTATGGATGGTACGTGAAGAAGCCGGGGCTCGGACGCTACCTGGCGATTGCAGCACTGTTTGCGGCAGGGCTGATGTCCAAGCCGATGGTGATTACGCTGCCGTTCGCGCTGCTATTGCTGGACTACTGGCCACTAGGGAGGATGAAGCTTTCGGTGGAGGCTGAATCTCAGCCCGGCGGAAGCGCAAAACAATTCGCGCCGGGCACGTACTCCGCCGGAAGACTTTGCTTGGAGAAAATTCCGCTTCTGCTTTTGGCGGTGACCAGTGCAGTCCTCACGATGATGGTGCAGAGAGCGGGCGGCGCAATAATCTCCATCCATCGTGCTTCGCCTTTTTTGCGCGTCGGGAACGCGCTTGTTTCCTACGCACTTTATCTGGAGAAAATGGTCTGGCCGTCGCGGCTGGCGCTGATCTATGCGTATCCTCACGCGTTGGCGGTCTGGCAGGTTGCCGCGGCGACGATCTTCCTGCTTGCCGTTACATGGGCGGCGCTGAAATATCGCGAGGCTCGCTATCTGCCGGTGGGGTGGTTCTGGTATCTGGGCACGATGGTACCGATGATCGGACTGGTGCAAGTGGGAAATCAGGCGATGGCAGACCGCTATGCTTATTTGCCGCTGATCGGCGTGTTCATCATGATTGTGTGGGCAGTGGCAGACTCGGCGACCGCGTGGCGCATCGACACAAAGGTTCTGACGGCAACTGGATGCGCGGTGTTGCTGGGGCTTTCTTGGGCGACGCGCGTTCAACTGGCGTACTGGAAAGATGATTTTACGCTGTGGAGTCACGGGCTGGCGATCAGCCCGAATAGTTTTGTGGCGGAAAACAACCTAGGCTTCGCATTGATCCGTCAAGGCAATCGCGATGAGGCCATTGCGCATTTCCGCACGGCGGCGGCGCTTGAGCCCGGGGACCCCACCAGCGAGTTCAATCTGGGAATTTACGCACAAGAACAGGGTGATTTGTTGCAGGCTACAACGCGATACGGAGCGGTGCTGGAACTGACTTCGGACGCGCAGCTTCGCGCCTCCGCGTATGCGAACCTCGGGACGATTTATTTTCAGCTCCACGACTATGTGCGGGCGAAGCAATGCTTTGAGGCAGTGTTGAAGCTGAACCGGACCTTTCCGACGGTAATCCAGGACCTAGGATTGATCGCACAGAAAAACGGAGACTCCGCCGAAACGATTCGCTACTTCGGCTGGCTGGTAAGTATCGACCCGAGCGATCTGCACTATTTCCTGCTAGCGCAAGCGTTTCACCAGGCTGGACGCGACGGGGACGCCACCTGGGCCTACCAACAGGCTGTGCGGATGTCGAAAGACATCAACCAGACGCGGCAATCGGCCTTGCAGTTGCAGGCTCAATAGAGCGTCGTAGCGGTATTTACTTCCACATCTCAAGCACCCGCTCGAGGCGCGGAAAGGCCGCGGCGTGTGCTATCGTGGGGCTATAAAGAGCCGGATAGCCGTGCCCTGAAGGAGCCGGAAGTGATCAACGGCAAGCGCGTTGTGGTTGTGATGCCCGCCTACAACGCAGCAAGAACACTCGAAAAGACAGTCCGCGACCTGCCTGACATCGTGGATACGACGATTGTGGTCGACGACAAGAGCGCGGATCATACCGTGCAGATCGCGAGAGCGCTGGGCTTGCTGGTGTTCGTGCACGACAAGAATTACGGATACGGCAGGAACCAACAGACGTGTTACCGCGAAGCGCTTGCCGCGGGAGCGGATATCGTGGTGATGGTTCATCCGGATTATCAGTACACGCCGAAACTGGTGACCGCTATGGCCAGCATGATTGCATTTGGCGTGTACGACGTTGTCCTGGGTTCGCGAATCCTGGGCGGCGGCGCGCTAAAAGGCGGGATGCCGTTTTATAAGTACATATCGAACCGCATTTTGACAGCGATTCAGAACATTTTCACCGGGGCAAAACTGTCCGAATATCACACCGGCTTCCGGGCGTTCGCGAAGGAAGTGTTGACGACACTGCCGCTGCTCGAAAATTCAGACGATTTCGTGTTCGACAATGAGATGCTGGCGCAGTGCCTTTGCTTCGACTATAAGATCGGTGAGCTTTCGTGCCCGGCGAACTATTTTGGGGAAGCGTCGTCGATCCCATTCATGCGAAGCGTGAAGTATGGCTTCGGGGTATTGAACACGACGCTGAAATGCTGGTTACAGCGAACGGGAATCGCTCGTTACCGGCTGTTCAGCGCCACGGGCAGAAAGTTGCTGATGGACTATTACCTGCCGGCGCAGGCGGGAGAAACGCATCAGGGGTCGAGGAAGTTTTGAGTTCTAAGTTTTGAGTTCGCTTCGCGGCTACGGCGTTGGACGCAAGGTATTGCTTAGCAATCCCAATAAATTTTCGGCTTGTTGGTTCGAAGGATCGAGGCGCACGGCCATTTCGGCATCCGAATGGGCCATGGCGATTTCTCCTCGCTGGTAGCGAATGACTGCGCGGTTCGACCAGGCGCGGGAGTAGGTTGGAGCGTGCGCAATCTCGTTGTCTAGAAGCTTTAGCGCGGCTTCGTTTTGCCCCAACTTCATCATCACCGCCGCAAGGTTCACGGCCATAAATTCGTAGTTGGGATTTTCCTTGGTCATGAGGGATAGACATTTCTCGAGAAGCGCGCGAGCTTCCCGATCGTGCCCTTTGCGCGACTCAATGAGCGCGCTGAAGCCCAAAGCCTCGGCCTCCTGCGGATAGATGCGAAGCGCGGTTTGGAGTTCCTTATCCGCCGCATCCACTTGATCGAGAGTGTAGTATTCGAGGCCAAGATTGGAATGTGACTTTGCACTTCCCGGAACGGCCCTCACAGCCGACAAGAATAGCGTAAAGTTGTCATGCCAGTCCCTGTTGCGGGCGACGGTGCGACCGGCGAAAACCAGAACGAGAACGACAAGCACCACCCCTGCCACCTTCGATTGGCGATTCGCGAGCTGGATCCAGATCAAGGCGACGAGAAGACAAAAGCCCGCGGACGGCAGATAGGCAAGCCGCTCTCCCAAGATCGTTCCCGTCGGCGTGAGCAGGTTCGCCGTGGCGGCAAATCCGCAGACGTAGATCGCTCCGGCGAGAACCCACTCCCTTTTTCCGGCCCGGAAGGCCCAAAGCAAAAGACCCAGCCCCAGAAAAGTTGCAACGGCTGCGGCAGCGCCGTAGCGCCAACTCGCATAGATAGGAATGGCGTTGTAGGAATAATCGCAAGACAATGTGACGGGGAAAACGTGGAGGCCCAGATACTTCCACGAAATGCGAAGGGCGTTGAGGATCCTCAGACTTGCGGGCAGATGAGCGAGGGGATTATCCAAAAAGCTGACGGCTTTTTCTCCGAACTGCCCCCCTTGTATCGTCCAAAGTAAAGCCAAATAGACAACTGCCACACCAACAACCGAGGCGTAGCGGTACAGCGGCTTCAGTTTTCCCCGGGCATAGTCGCCGGCGAGTACGAGAGGAACAAAGGCCACCGCGGATTCCTTCGAAAGCAAAGCCAGAACAAAACTGAGCAACGCAAGGATAGGGCGGTCCACCAGGTGTAAGAGCCAGGCGGCCAGCAGGAACCCCGTAGCGAGCAATTCCGACCGCGCCGAGATCGAGTCGACAGCTTCGGTGTGAAGCGGATGGACGGCGAACAAGAGCGCGGCGACCCAGGCAACTGTCGGACCCGACGCGAAAGAATCGAGTAATTTTCTGAATACAAGGTAAAGCAGCACCGTGACCGCCGCATGCAGCAGCAGATTCAGGAGGTGGTAACCAAAGGGCCCGGCGCCCGCGATGCGCCAGTTCAAAGCGAGGGTAGCAAACGTGACGGGGCGAAACACGTTGTTATAGCTAGTCGGCTCGAACAATCCCCGGAGCGATGGGTTCGTTACCATCCGATTCGTCAGGATGTACATGTTGTCGTCCATCGTGAAGCTGTTCAGCAGTGAGTTTGCGTAAACGAGGATCACCACTGCCGGCAGGATGGCAATGCGCCAACGTTCCTTCATTTAGAAAAGCCCTTGCGAGGGTTTCTGACCGCGACCAGCATGCCAGGGAATTTCCTAGAGCGCATGTTTCTTGGCATAGTGGCGGAAAGAGCGGTAGCTGATCTTGAGAATTTCTGCGGCCTGGGTGCGAACGCCGCCGGATTTTTCCAGGGCGACCTGCAAATAACGTTTTTCGGTTTCGGCGATGACGCGCTCGAAATCGAGACCTTCCGGGGGAATCTGCGCGCCTTGGGATTCGCTCAAGGCCGAACCCGTCGGTGAGGCGGTTCCCGCCACACGATCGGGAAGGACCGCGAGAGAAATTTCGGAGCCGCTTTCGAGAGCGACGGCGCGTTCGATGGTGTTTTCCAGTTCGCGAACATTGCCGGGCCAGTCATAAGATTCCAGGCGGCGCATGGCCTCTGGAGAAATGCTGTCGATTTTCTTGTTCATGGAATTGCGAAAGGATTCCAGAAAATGGCGCGTGAGGAGTGGAATGTCTTCGCGGCGGTCGCGCAGCGGGGGTACGTGGAGGGGGATAACGCTCAAGCGGTAGAAGAGGTCTTCCCGGAACTCCGCGGCGGCAATGGCTTTCTCCAGGTCTTTATTTGTGGCGGCGATGACGCGAACATCCACATCATTTTCTTCGGTGCTCCCAAGCGGACGCACTTTTCCTTCCTGAAGCACGCGATAGAGTTTTACCTGCATGGCTTGGTTCATGTTGCCGATTTCGTCCATGAACAGCGTGCCGCCGTCGGCCGCCTGGAAGAGGCCGCGGCGATTTTCGTTCGCTCCGGTGAAGGCCCCTTTGGTGTAACCGAACAGTTCGGACTCGAGGAGCGTCTCGGGGAAAGCACCGCAATTGATGGTGATGAACGGGGCGTCGGAGCGCGAACTGTTCTCGTGAATGGCGCGGGCCACCAGTTCCTTACCGGTGCCGCTTTCGCCGGTGATCAGCACACGGCTGTTTTGCGGCGCGACGGTTTGAATCAGGTCGAAAATTGCCTTCATCTTCGGGCTCTGCCCGATGATGTTGTCGAGACCAGTAAGGCGGCGCAGTTCGCGGCGAAGGTATCCGGCTTCCTTTTTCCACTTCATGCTCTCCGTCACTTCGCGGACGGCGACACGGAGTTGTTCGACGAGATCGTGATCCTTGATCACGTAGCGGTTCGCTCCTTCATTGGCCGCAGCGATGGCGGTTTCCAGCGAGGGAACGCCGGTGATCAGAACGAAGTAGGAGTCCGGCGCCACTTCGCGGACAAAACGGAGAAGCTCCACGCCGGTTGCGCCGGGCATGCGGACGTCGGAGATGATGATGTCGTATAACGAGCCCTCTAATTTCCGCTTGGCCGCTTCGACGCTGTGGACGACCTCGACGCGATGGCCCTCTTTGCGAAACGTGATTTCCAGCAACTCGCAAATGGATTTTTCGTCGTCGACCACCAGGATGTGCGCCATGGCACGGCCCGAATCCTTCGGAGCTGTCTTAGTTGCTTGCATAGCGCCTCATTCAATGCGCGGAAGCTCAATTACGAACTCCGCGCCTTTGTCTCTTTCGCTAAACACCGTGATGCGTCCACTGTGGGCCTGAACAATCTGGTAGACGATGGCGAGTCCGAGACCAGTGCCACCTTCGAAATTCGATTGCAGCGGCTCGAAGATTTTGGCGCGCTGCTCCGGCTCCACGCCGACGCCGGTATCTCGGAACCAGATGCGCAGCCAGTCGGGGGCGTGTTCCAGGCCGACCGTGAGCGTTCCACCCATGGGCATGGCGCGAACGGCGTTGTCGCACAGGTTCCAGAACACCTGACGGATCTTGTTCGGGTCGACGCGGGCCCTGCATACCTGGCCGTTGAAAGCACGAACGAGCTGGACGTTTTTCACAACGTCGGGTTTACGCTCCATGAGCAACAGGGTTTCCTCGAGGAGCGAGCGAACATCCTCTTCCTGGAAGGTGTAACTTTTTTCGCGGGAATAGTTCAGGAAGTCGGTGATGATGTGATTCAGGCGTTCGGATTCCCGGCTGACGATGCTGACCAGATGCTTCTCGTCTTCCTCGAGCGGAACGAGGCGCCCCAGTTCTTTCACCGCTCCGGCAATGGCAGTCAATGGCTGGCGGATTTCGTGAGCAATCGCGGCAGACAACCGGCCGACAGCAGCCATGCGCTCTTTGGTGGCAACTTCCTGTTCCAGGCGGCGCAGTTCGGTCAGATCCTGAAAATTGATCACGTACCCGCTGCGGACCGCATCGCGGGTACGCAGAGGCGAAACGGAAATCCCCAAAAAGCGCCGCTGCCCTCCGGGAATCCGCACTTCGATTTCGCGTCGCAACGAGAGCCTTTCCGGCAGCCGGGACATGTCCTCGCGCCAGAACTCCGGGCTGACCTCGCGCAGATCGCGGCCGCGCAATTCGCTGAAGGAGCGGCCGAGAATTTCCTCTCCGGTGCGATTGAGAAGAACCACGCGACCCAGCAGGTCGGTGGTCACCAGCCCGCCTCGCATGGAATGAATGATGTCTGCGGTGAAATCCTGGAGTTCCAGCAGCTCTTCCCTTTTCTCCTCGAGCTCGCTGCTCTTCTTACGCAGAGAAACGGCCAGAAGGCTGGCCAGGTAGGCAACGGCAAGGAAGCCGAAGGTGTTGCTGAGGAACCAAAGACGGATTGTTTCGAAGGTTGGGGCGGCGACCGAGGTTCGGGGAATCTTGCCGCTATACACCATGGCCGTGGTTAAGGCCAGGGAGGAGAGGCACAACATCGCCGTAAGAAAGGTGAGCTGCCGGGAGAACAAAATGCTGGCCACGATGATGACCAGCAGGTAGAGGGACGTGAAATTGCTGTCCTGCAAACCGGTGGCATAGACGATGGCGGTGATCATGCCGACGTCGCAAGAAACCTGCAACGCGCCGAGCCAGGAGGCCGAAGGAAGTAGGCGCACCAAGATCAGGTGCAGGATGCCTATGGTGATCCACAGGATAATAATGGGGAGAAAATAGCGAGTGGTGGCGCCTGGAGGAGAGTATAGCGGCCACACCACGCCCACGCCCAGAATCAGGGCAATCATGAGCAGCCGGACCTTGGTCAGCCACTCCAGCCACTGCCGCCGCGTGAGCGTTTGTTCCATGCAACGGAAGCGCGGCACGCTGCCGGCTTCCTTCCCCCAAGACCTATTTAAACAGAAATAGGAGAGCAGGGGTTTGCCACCCGCCCTCCTATTTCCGGAAGAGAACTAGCGCACCCGCAATTAGTGGCCGCTGAGTTTGCCAATGAGCGAGAACAACGGCAAGTACATCGAGATGACCACGCCGCCGACCACCAAGCCCAAGAAAACGATCATGATCGGTTCGAGGGCGGTCAGCAAATCTTTGACGGCGACGTCGACTTCGTCTTCGTAAAAGTCCGCGATCTTCTGCAACATGGCATCCATCGCGCCGGTCTGTTCGCCGACTGCGATCATTTGCGTAACCATGCCGGGAAACACTTCGGATTCCTTCAAGGGTTCGGTCAGCGATTTACCTTCTTCCAGGGATTTGCGGACCTGGTTGAGGGCTCTCTCGACGACCGCGTTGCCGGAGGTCTTGGCAGTAATGTCCAGGCCTTCGAGGATCGGCACGCCGCTCGAGATTAGGGTGCCGAGGGTACGCGTGAAGCGCGCGACGGCAATCTTGCGCATCAAGATGCCGAGGACCGGCAGCTTGAGGACGATGGTGTCTAGCACGAACCTGCCCGTAGGAGTGCCGTACCAGATTTTCAAGCCGATCACAGAACCGACGCCGAACACCACGATGAGGAAACCAAAGATGCTGCCTACGAAGTGGCTGAGGGCGATAACGACTTTGGTCGGTAGTGGTAGATCGACCCCCAAGCCGGCGAACAAGGTGGCGAAAATCGGGACGACCTTCCATAAAAGCAGGGTGATGACGCCGCCAGCTATAGTGAGGACGCCGACCGGATAGATCAAGGCAGATTTGACAGCGGCTTTCAGCTTGACGTTCTTTTCGATGTAGGTCGAGAGGCGCTGGAGAATGGTGTCCAGAATACCGCCGGTTTCGCCCGCTTCGACCATGTTGCTGTAGAGAGGATCGAAAACCTTGGGATATTGCTTCATCGCAGCCGACAGCGTGCTGCCGCCTTCCACCGCACCTCGCACGCCCGTCAGCACCTTTTGGAACATCTTGTTTTCCTGCTGGCTGGCAAGAATCTCCAGGCACTGAACCAGCGGCAACCCGGCATCGATCATGACCGAGAACTGCCGCGTGAAAATGGCCAGTTCCTTGGCGCTAACGCCGCTGCCGAAAGTGGGAAGGTTGAACTCCTTGCCCTTTTCTGACATGCGTGTCGGCGTGATCTGCTGGCGCCGCAGCAAGCTCTGGAGCTCCGTCTTGTTGGTGGCGGTCATTTCGCCGGCAACAGCCGTGCCCGCCCGATTTGTACCCTTATAAGTAAAGACCGGCATGGTATTTCCTCCTCCGCGGTCGAAAGCCCTTTCCTAAACCTCGTACTCCTCGAAATTCTGCCACTTCCCCGATCGAACTAGTGTCGCGTGCCCACGGGCGACTTGCTTCCCGAACCTTTGCCGCTCGACGCCGTACCAGAGACGCCGCGATTGATCATGTCCTGCAACTCGTCCGGGTTGGACGAGCGGGACAACGCCATGTCCAGCGCGATGAGCTTAGCAAAATAGGCGTTTGCCAGGCCCTGATTGAATGTTTGCATACCAGTCTGGCCTGTTCCGGTCTGCATCGCCGAGTAGATCTGGTGGATCTTGTCTTCGCGGACCAGATTCCGGATAGCCGGCGTAGGAATTAGAACTTCCATGACCATGACGCGGCCGCGGCCATCGCCCCGGGGCAACAAGGCCTGGCAAAGAATGCCTTCGAGCACCATCGAGAGCTGCGCGCGAATTTGCGGCTGCTGGTGGGACGGGAAGACGTCAATAATACGGTTGATGGTGGAAGCCGCGGAATTGGTGTGCAGCGTGGCGAAGGTCAAGTGACCAGTTTCGGCGATTCTCAAGGCGGATTCGATGGTTTCCAGGTCGCGCATCTCACCGATGAGGACGACGTCGGGATCTTCGCGAAGCGCGGCACGCAAGGAATTGGCGAAGGAGTGGGTGTCCGCATGGACTTCGCGCTGGTTCACCAGGCATTTCTTGTGATTGTGGAGGAACTCGATGGGGTCCTCGATGGTGATCATGTGCTCTTCGCGCTCGGCATTGATCTTGTCGAGCATCGCAGCGAGGGTGGTGGACTTCCCGGAGCCGGTCGGGCCGGTGACGAGGACGAGGCCACGCGGCTTGTCGCACAAGCCCCTGACGACCGGCGGCAGTCCCAAAGCGTCGAAGCCCTTGATTTCCCATGGAATGGTCCGGAACACCGCTCCGACGGCGCCGCGCTGGTTGAAAACGTTGCCGCGGAAGCGCGCCAGGTTCTTTAAGCCGAAAGAGAAATCCAACTCGAGGTTTTCCTCGAAGCGGTGCTTCTGTGCATCCGTGAGCACGCTGTAGGCGAGGGACTTGGTGTCCGCAGCGGTCAACGGCGGCATATCGAGCGGACGCAAACGCCCGTGGACGCGCACGCGAGGAGCGCTGTTGGTGGTGATATGCAGGTCGCTGCCTCCCATTTCAATCATCTTCTTCAAGAGTTCGCTTAGAGTTATACCAGCCATAATCGCATCTTCTCCGTTCTACAAAACCGTTTCGCGGATCACTTCTTCCAAAGTTGTTTGGCCCAGGGCGGACTTAATAAGACCGCTGCGTCGAAGCGTGATCATGCCTTGCTCGATCGCCTTTTTCTTCAGTTCGAGCGCCGATGCGCCGACAAGAACAAGTTCGCGTAGCTCGTCGTTGATCTCCATCACTTCGTACAAGCCGGTACGGCCTTTATAGCCACGCTTGCCGCAGGTGGAACAGCCCTTGCCGTGATAAACCTTGGTCGTTTTCGCCTCATCGGGCGTGTATCCAGCGTCGATGAGAGCCTGCTCGGGAATATCCAATTCTTCCTTGCAGTTTCCGCAGATGCGGCGAACCAGGCGCTGGGCACAAATTAGGTTGACCGAGGTAGCAACCAGGAAGGGTTCAATGCCCATGTTCATGAGACGACTAATGGTGGAGGGCGCATCGTTGGTGTGAAGGGTGGAAAGCACCAAGTGGCCGGTGAGCGCAGCTTTCACCGCAATTTCCGCGGTTTCGAAGTCGCGAATCTCGCCGACGAGTATGATGTTGGGGTCTTGGCGAAGGAAGGCGCGCAGGGCGGCTGCGAAGTTCAAGCCGATCTGATCCTTCATCTGCACCTGGTTGATACCCTGCAACTGAAATTCGACGGGGTCTTCCGCGGTCATGATGTTGGTGTCGACTTGGTTGAGACGCGCGACCGAAGAGTATAGGGTGTTGGTTTTACCGGAACCCGTCGGCCCTGTGACCAGCACCATGCCGTAGGGCTTCAAGATGTTGCGTTCGAATTTCTTCAGGGATTCCGGCTCGAAACCCAGTTTGGTCATGTCCAGGCGGAGGTTTTCCTTGTCCAGCAACCGGAGCACGATTTTTTCGCCGTAGAGCGTGGGGACGGTGGAAACGCGAAAGTCCAACTCCTTCTTTTTGCCCTCGGCCTTGTACTTGATCATGATGCGGCCGTCTTGCGGCAGGCGCTTTTCGGCGATGTCCAGCTTGGCCATGATTTTCATACGGCTAGTGATGGCATCGCGCAATTTCAGGGGCGGGCTCATGACGGTTTGCAGCACGCCGTCAACGCGGAAGCGCACGCGCATTTCGTTTTCGTAAGGCTCGACGTGAATATCGCTGGCGCCGCGTTTCACGGAATCCGTCAGGATGAGGTTCACGAGCTTGATGATGGGAGCTTCTTCGGCGGCCTTTTCGAGCATGGCCGCGTCCATTTCCTGCTCTTCGGCGGCAAGCTCCAATTCCTGGTCTTCATCGACCAGGTCTTTCATCAAGGTGCTGAGTTCCTCGTGGCTGGATGCGCTGCCGCCGTAGAAGCGGCTGATTGCTTCGGCGATGGCAGACTCGGAGGCCACCACTGGTTCGACGTTGAACCCAGTCATGAACTTGATGTCGTCCATGGCGAAGACGTTGGTGGGATCAGTCATCGCAATGGTCAGAACGGAACCGACACGCGAAAGCGGGATTACCTGGTAGCGCAGCGCGGTGTCCTGCGGAATCAGCTTGATGACGTTTGGATCGATTTCGTAGTACTTGAGGTTGATGGAAGGAACGCCATACTGGCGTGAGAGTACACCCGTGATGTCATCGTCGGTGATGAAGCCCATCTTCGTCAGGCAGCTTCCGAGCTTTCCACCGTTGGAGCGCTGAAATTCGAGCGCCTTTTCCAACTGGTCCTGCGTAATCAGGCTTTCTTTTAGTAAGATTTCGCCTAAACGGACAGACATCCGTGGGACTCCCTAAACACAGTGCACCCATCGCTCAACATAGCAAATGGGCCGAATTCGCGTCGTTCGATTTTGAACCATCGTTGTGAATTCGCTAATACCTGTACAGCAGAACAGGTCTGAAGCGCGCGGCCAGTGGCTAATTCTTGACTTCCCGCAACGGCGCCGCTATCTTGCGAAAGAGATGGCTGCTACCCGCATTTTGCCGAGTCCACAATCTGTTCGCAACCGCGCCCCGAGTACGTGGCGCCGGCGGGCTGGTGCCGCGGGCATCGCCGTTTTGCCGGAATTAGGTATTTATTATGATGCGTTGTTTCGCGCTTATGGGCCGCAGCACTGGTGGCCTGGGCGAACGCGGTTTGAAGTGATTGTTGGAGCGATTCTCACGCAGAATACGAGTTGGTCCAATGTCGAGCGCGCCATCGCGGGATTGCGGCGGGAAAAACTCCTCTCGCCGGGGGCCATCGAACAGGTTCCGCTGAGGCATTTGTACGGGCTTATCCGGCCCTCGGGATATTTCCGGCAGAAGGCCCGGAAGCTGAAAGCGTTCGTGGAGTTTCTGCGACGACGGTATGACGGGTCGCTTACCAAGATGTTCGCCACCTCCACGGGGGAGTTGCGCGAACAGCTTCTTGGCGTTCATGGAATCGGACCAGAGACCGCGGATTCGATTTTGCTCTACGCCGGAGGCCATCCTGTGTTTGTTGTCGACGCTTATGCGCGACGGATTCTGGAACGCCACAATCTGGCGGACGAGAAACAATCTTACGAGGAGATCCGCCGGCTGTTCGAGGCGAGTCTCCCTATGAGCGCACCCCTCTTCAACGAGTACCACGCCCTCATTGTGCATACCGGCAAACATTTCTGCCGGAAGCGCGAGGCTTGCTGCGAGGGATGCGCGCTGCGTCCGTTCCTTCCGCGGCTTGCGGAGGCACAAGCATGAGCCCGGCGACCTCCAAAAGCCGCATTCGACTTGTCGTTGGCGGCATCCTGATTTCGCTCCTGCTTGCGGCGATCTTCACCCTGGGCTCCCTGGATGTGCCGTTCGAACCGCACTCGTGGCGAGAGATGATTCCGATCTTCGCGGTGAATTGTTTCATCACTGCCCTCTTGCTGGTTTTTAGTCTCATCATGATTCGCAGTTTTGTGCGTCTGCGCATGGAAACGTCGAAGGCGCAACTCGGGGCACGCTTCAAAACGAAAATGGTTGTCGGCGCCATGGCCATATCGCTGCTGCCGGTAATTTTCATGTTCTTTATGAGCTATTCGCTGCTGAACCGGACGCTAGGGAGATGGTTCCCCCGACCGCTGGAAATCGCCTCGGAAGAAACACAGAAAATGTTCAATGACATCGGCCGAGGCGCTCTTCCGCGATTGCACACACTTGGCTACCAGGCGGCTATGCACGCTACGGAAACGCCGCAAGAGTTCTTGCAACATTCCCTGACTCAGGGGTTGGATGCCGTCTGGATCTACGATGCCGATGGGAAATTTCTAAAAGGCGGAGTGGTGTGCGCGGACCAGCCGGAAAACCGCTCGAAGGAACTTTGTACGGTCAGTGGAGTGCAAGGCACGTTGCAAAATTCGTTGCCGAGCGGAGTCGAAATCTGGCAGGCGCAAAACAACAGTTATTTTGCCGCCCGAATGCCTGTAAGGCTTCCGGACCACGCGAATAGTTCGCTCATCGCGGCGTTCCGAACCAGCCCAGACTTTCTGAAGCACTGGACCATCATTCGGGAGCAAACCCACCAATACGAAAACGTGAAGCAGAATCTGAGAGCTTTCAAAACTCAGATGCTGTTGATCCTTTTCTTTTTCACCGTGCTCGTTCTGTCCGCGGCCACTTGGGTAGCGCTCTTTTTGGCCAAGCAAGTTACCGTGCCCATTCAGGCTCTGGCCGAGGGCACGCGGGAAATTTCGGCGGGAAACTTCCAATATCAAGTGCCGGAGCAAGCGCAGGACGAGCTTGGCGTGCTGGTGCGGTCGTTTAATTCGATGACCACGCAGTTGCGCGACAATCGCGCGCAGATTGACGAGTTCACCCGCAATCTGCAACAGGCCGTTCAGGAATTGGAACGCCGCCGGCAGTTGATGGAGACGGTTTTGGAGAATATTCCCGCGGGCGTGATTTATATGGATGCCAACGGCGGTGTGCAACGCACCAATAAGGCACTGGAAAATATGTTTGCGCCCGGCTCAAAAGAATTCGGCTCGCTCGAGGAGATCGTCGGTCCGGAAGCGCATCATTCTTTGCAGCAACTAATGCGACGGGCTTTGCGGATGGGAGTTGTTACGCGGGAGATGGAAGTGGTGGTGAGCGACCGCGTGCTGCACTTGGCCGTTACGGTGAGTTCACTTGGTCCGAGGCGGGCAAAAACGGGCTTTGTGCTGGTGTTCGACGACCTGACCGAGGTATTGCGCGCCCAGAAATCCGCGGCGTGGCAGGAAGTGGCGAGGCGAATCGCGCACGAAATCAAAAATCCGCTGACGCCGATCCAGCTTTCGGCGCAACGCATGCTGCACCACCTGGAGCTTCGTTCCGCCACGATGGATGCGCCGGCGGATTCCGAACTTCCACGTATCGCCCAAGAGTGCTCGCGCTTGATCGTACGCGAAGTGGCGACACTCTCCGCGCTGGTCAATGAGTTTTCGCAGTTCGTGCGGTTTCCGACGGCGAAGCTGTTGCCCACAGATGCGAACACGACCGTGCACGAGGCGCTGGAAGTATTCTCCGGGCGGCTGGATGGCATCCAGTTGACAACTTCGCTGGAGGGGAATCTTCCCCAGGTGCGGGCCGATGGGCCGCTGCTCCGGAGCGTGATCATCAACCTGATCGACAATGCCGCGGAGGCGCTGGAAGACGCTAAAGTGCGCGAGATTTCGGTCGACACGCATTTGCGGGCGGAATCCGATACGATTGAGATTGCCGTCGCCGATACAGGTCACGGGATTTCGCCCGAAGATAAGGACAAACTGTTTCTGCCGCACTTTTCCACCAAGGATCGTGGCACCGGGCTCGGCCTGGCGATTGCCGCACGTATCATCTCTGAGCACGGCGGTTCGCTCCGCGTAGAGGACAATCGGCCGGTGGGGTCGCGCTTTTTGATTGAACTGCCGATCGCGGAACTGTCCGCCACCACCGGCGCCGAGCGATTGGGAGCGGACACCGATCGATGACTTTTCATCCGAAAATTTTAATCGTGGATGATGAAGAAGGTATCCGCGAGTCACTGGCGTCCATCTTGCGGGACGAACGCTATGCGGTGGACACGGTTGCGTCCGGCGAGCAGGCTCTGGCGCTGATTGCCAAGGGCGATTTTCAAGTTGTGCTGCTGGACATCTGGCTGCCGGGTATCGACGGAATGGAAGCGCTTACGCGAATTCAGAATTTGCCGCAGCCGCCAGCGGTCATCATGATTTCCGGCCACGGCACGATCGAAACGGCGGTGCGGGCGACGAAGCTCGGCGCTTTCGACTTCATCGAAAAGCCGCTTTCGCTCGAAAAAGTAAATGTGTTGGTACGGAATGCGTTGCAACAGCGGCGGCTGCAAGAAGAAAACCAAACGCTGCGCAGCGAATTGGTGCACCGCTACGAAGTGATTGGCGAAAGTGTGCCGATGAAGGCGCTGCGGCAACAGATTGCAGTGACCGCGCCGACCAACGGACGCGTGCTGATTTACGGCGAGAGTGGGACGGGAAAGGAGTTGGTTGCGCGCGCTTTACACGCGAACAGCCAACGCAGCAAGGGACCGTTCGTGGAAGTGAGCTGCGCGGCGATTCCGGAAGAATTGATCGAATCGGAATTGTTCGGGCACGTGAAGGCGAGCTTCAGCGGGGCAACTGACGACAAAACTGGTAAATTCCAGAAAGCGGACGGCGGGACATTGTTCTTGGATGAAGTGGGTGACATGAGCCATCGCACGCAGTCGAAGGTGTTGCGCGTGCTGGAAGAGCAGCGTATTGAGCCGATAGGGTCGAATCAGACGCTGCGCGTGGATGTGCGCGTGATCGCGGCGACGAACAAGAATCTGGAGCAGGAAATCGCGCGTGGCGCGTTCCGCCAGGACCTTTTTTACCGGCTGAATGTGATTCCGTTTCATGTGCCGCCACTGCGCGACCGGAAAGAGGATATTCCGGTGCTGGCGCGTTTTTTCCTGAATGAGTTCAGCGCGGAGTATGGAAAGAAAACTCGGGAATTGAGTGAAGGGGCGCTGGAGATTCTGTTGCGGTATCCGTGGCCGGGGAATGTGCGGGAGTTGAAGAATCTGGTGGAACGGCTGGTGATCGTCTGCCCGCAGGCGCGAATTGAGCCGCATCATTTGCCGCCGGAGTTGTTTCGCGGTGTGGCGGAGAGCCCGCAACACCCGTACTCGACGCTGCATGAGGCGCGAAGCGCTTACGAGCGGGAGTTTATTTTGCGAAAATTGCAGGAACACCGCTGGAACATGACGCAGACCGCGTCGGCGCTCGGACTGGAGCGATCACACCTCTATCGAAAGATGAAATCGTTGGGGATTGCGGCGCCGGAATAGGGGCCTAACGGCCGTCCTCAGAAGGCCGGCCCTACAAAGATGAACCCGACGCTGGTTCTTGATTCTGTAGGGTCACGTCTCTTCGTGTTGCTTTGCTATTTGACCCTCGGCCAGTGCTTCCAGTTGGGAGTGCCAGTCGAGTTCACGGACTTTTTGGGGGTTTTCGCGCCAGTCGGCGACGACTTTCACGAACATGGCGAGGAAGATTTTTGAGCCGAGCAGGGTCTCCAGTTCCTTGCGCGCGGCAGTGCCGATTTTCTTCAGCATTTCGCCCTTGTGGCCAATGAGGATCTTCTTCTGGGAATCGCGTTCCACATGCAATGTGGCGTGGATGCGCAAGAGCTTCGGCGATTCTTCAAATTGATCGATGACTACCGCCAGGGCGTGCGGGACTTCATGATAGGTGAGGTCGATGGCTTTCTCGCGGATGATTTCGCCTACGAGAAACCGCTCGGGCTGATCGGTGATCTGATCTTCGGGAAAGAATGGCTCGCCTTCGGGCAACTCCTTGAGAACTTCGTCGAACAATCGCTGGCAACCGTCGCCTTTTCTTGCGGAAATCGGAACGAGCGCGGCAAACGGAAACGCCTTGGCGAAGGCATCCAATAATGGAAGCAGTTTTGGCTTGGGCACCAAGTCGATCTTGTTTAGCGCAAGAATCGTTTTCCCGTTGAAGCGAGCGCCCTTTTCGAGCAAGAGAGAATCCGCATGGGGCAGCGTGCGGCTGGCGTCGACCATCATCAGCAGAACGTCGATTCCTTCGAGGGCGGCAGCAACCTCACGCATCATCTGGCGGTTCAAGGCGGTGCTGGCTTCATGCAATCCTGGAGTATCGACGAACACGATCTGGCCCTGCGGGCGCGTGACAATACCTTGTATGCGGTTGCGGGTCGTCTGCGGCTTCGAAGTGACGATGGCGACTTTCTGGCCGACGAAGCGGTTGAGCAGCGTGGATTTTCCGGCGTTGGGCCGGCCGATGATAGCCACAAAACCGGAACGTGCCTTTTTGTCTGCATCTTTCTTTGCGGTCATGACGATTCCCGTTTCACGATGAGGTATGCCAGGCGGCGGTCGAGAGGCGACGCGCGCGCAGGCGGAGCACTTTGCGCTGATTCGATTCGAGGACTTCGAAGCGATAGCCGGCGAGATCGATCTTGTCGCTTGGGGCAGGGACCTTGCCGAGCGCGTGACTAAGCAGACCCGCCACGGTGGTTACGGTTCCCTCGGTGTGATCGCCGAATTGCACAGCGAGGAGTTTCTCCGCGTCCGAGATGGACATGCTGCCGCGCAAGACCAGACTGCCATCCGGCTCGCGGATGGCATCCGGCGCAGGCTGAACTCCCTGCGGGCCGCGCTCTCCCACAATCTCTTCGACCAGATCTTCGACAGTGGCGATACCCGCGACGGAGCCGTGCTCATCGATAACCACAACCATGGACTGGCTTTTTTGGCGCATCTCCTTGAGCAGGTCGGAGCCGACTTTGGTCTCCGGCACAAAAAGGACGGGCTTCAGCAGGTCCCTTACCGTACGTTTGGGCAGATCGGTGTCGGCGATTTGCAGCAGATCCTGGACGTGCACCACTCCAATAATGTTGTCGAGCGTTTTTTCGTAAACCGGCATCTTGGCGAACTTTGTTTCCACATATTTCGCGTGCATCTCCTCAAGCGAAGCGTCGGCCTTCAGAGCTACAACGTCGGGGCGCGGGGTCATGACTTCGCGGACGCGCTTGTCGCTGAATTCGACAACTTGCTCGATCAGGTCGGCTTGCTCCGGCTCGATGATACCTTCCTCTTCGGCCACTTCAACCAAGGCCTCGATTCCCTCTTCGGTGCGCTGCTCTTCGGTTCGTTCCACTTCCCGTTCGGAAATGCGGGCGAGGGATTCGGCACCCTCGAGGAAGATCCGGATCGGCCAGACAAGCCACATGCCCGCGCGAACCAGCGGCAGCAGCGGCAGCAGCCAACGGCCGGTGGTGCGGTACAGCAGCATGTCCGGAATGAAGTGCATCAGGATGACGACTTCGAGGGAGAGAAAAACCAGGAACTGGATGCCCGCCTCCCACACGTTGGGCACCCAAACCACCACTCCGCGCGTCGTCTCTAACACCACAAACGCAAGCCAGAAATGACCGAGAATGCGGAAGGTGCGGCCACCGCTGCGGCGATTGATGTTCAGCTTCGGCTCGATTTCCGCTTCGAAGATGTCCAGGTGCTCGTGGACGCGGCCCGTAGTCATGCGCCCGAGTTCACGATAGATGAGCGTGAGATAGGAAAAGATCGGCAGGCCAAGGGCCAGTACCAGCAAGCTGCCGACGTAGACCCACACAAGCATCAACTCAGCCCCAACCGGTTCCGCAGCATGGCTTCCACTCGTTGCATCGCTCCGCGATCGGTCTCGTGATCATATCCCAGAAGATGCAAAACGCCATGGAGCATCAAAATGCAAATTTCTTCCGGTGTGGTGCGGCCAAATGCTTTGGCGTTGCGGCGAGCCACGACGGGAGAAATCGCGATGTCGCCCAAATAGCAGCCGCGAAGTCGTTTTGTGCGGGTACGCAGAGCGCGAGGGCGAGACCGGGTTTCGGAGGGGAAGGAAAGCACGTCGGTGGTTTTCGCTTTGTTGCGGAAGTTTTTGTTGAGGCGTTGCATTTCAGCGTCGGTGGTGAGCCGGACCACGGTTGCATCGCGGCCGAGGCCCAACTCGCGGTTGATGCGGAACAGGAAGCGCTCCAGTCCCGGCACGGAAAGGCGCACGCGTTTTTGGCGATTTTCGACGACAGGCGAACGGCGTCTTCTGGCGGAGTTGTTGGCCGGGTGTCGATCGGAGCGCATGCAGAACTACGATACCGGTTTCTCCGGAGCGGACAATTCTTTCGGTTGGCCTTTGCCGTTCCCGCCTCGCTGCGGAAGAGCGGCGTCGTGCTCTTCGTAGGCGCGAATGATTTGCTGGACGAGGTTGTGGCGCACGACGTCTTTTTCACCGAATTGAATGACGCTGATTCCAGGGATGCGGCCGCAAATTTCCATGGCTTCGACCAATCCCGATTTTTTGCCGGTTGGAAGATCGATCTGCGTGACGTCGCCGGTGATGACCGCTTTCGAATTGAACCCCAGGCGAGTGAGGAACATTTTCATCTGTTCGCTGGTGGTGTTCTGCGCTTCGTCAAGGATGACGAACGAATCGTTGAGCGTCCGGCCGCGCATGAACGCCAGCGGAGCGACTTCGATGATTCCCTTCTCGAGGAAACGTTCGAGTTTGTCGGCATCAAGCATGTCATAGAGCGCGTCATACAGCGGTCGCATGTAGGGATCGATCTTTTCCTGAAGCGTGCCGGGCAAAAATCCGAGGCGTTCACCGGCTTCGACCGCCGGGCGCGCCAGGATGATGCGATTCACCTGCTTAGTGAGTAAGGCGCTGACCGCCATGGCGACGGCCAGATACGTCTTTCCCGTACCGCCGGGGCCGATGCCGAAGGTCATGTCGTGGCCTTCAATTTCTTCCATGTAGCGGCGCTGGCTGGCGTTTTTTGGCGTGACAGTTTTCTTTCCGAAGGAACGCGCGCGGCCGTGTTCGAACATGCCGCGCGGCGAAGCGTGCGGCTCTTCCGTGGCCACGCGCATCAGGGATTTGACTTCGGAGCTGCTTAGCACACGGCCATGGCGAGTCAGGTGATTGTATTCTTCGACGATGCGCACGGCCTGATCGACGGACTCCTGCGCGCCTTCGATGGTCAAGCGCGTATCGTGCAAGTGCGTTCGCACCTGGAGGACGTCTTCCAGCATTCGTATGTTTTCGTCGAGAGTTCCGAAGAAGGGTTCCAATTGCCCGGAGATGTGAATGGTTCGCTTCATCCAATTGGAAGAGTGCGATGTTTCCCGTAGTGGGTGGCCGATGGGTTTCCTCCCTGATCCTTCCGGCGACTACGAACGAGGAGAACTGCTTTCAACCTAGCGCACCCGCCTGCGGGGGTCAAGTTACACGACGATGACAGGATCGACGGCGTTACCACGCCCGTTGCGTCAGGGCTTTTGGGACAGGGACTGTTGAATGGCTTTCTCCGCGAGCGGGGCCATCACAGCGTAGCCGGCGGCGTTCGGGTGCAAGCCATCGTTTGTAAGGTCGGGTTTCAACATTCCTTTTTCGTCAATCATCGCCGGAAAATAATCGAGGTACACATCGCCGTGGTCCGCGGCGTACCGCTTGATCCATTCATTCAGGGAAAGGATCTTTTCGGGGGGCCGGCGCGTGGTCTGCGTTATTTTCTTTCCTTCGAGAGTTGTGATGTCGTTGACGGGCGTCACGGAGGCGAGGACTACGCGGATTCCATGGGCGTGCGCCAGTTCGGACATTGACGCGAGATGGCCTTCCGTTTCTTCCAAGGTCATGGGGCCGGTATTTCCCGCGATGTCGTTGGTCCCGGCAAGAATCACCACAACCCGCGGCTGCAACGCGATGACGTCCGGGCGGAAACGCAAAAGCATTTGCGGTGTGGTTTGCCCACCGATTCCACGGTCGATATAAGGCTTGCCGGGAAAGAATCCCCCGAACTGCGGGTACTGCCAGATGTCGGTGATGGAGTCGCCCATGAAAACTACGCGGGGCTCATCTTTCGTGGGTGGTTTCAGCGTGGTGTTTGCTTCGCGGTAGCGCGCAAGTTGCGGCCAGTCCTTCAGGCGGTCGTTCATGTCCTCGACTTTTTTCTCGAGAGACGGCAGGTCCACGCAGTTGCCGGCAGGATTTGTGGGCGTGACTTGTGCGGGAGCCTGTTGCGCCGGCGTGGACACCGTCGCGGTCATCAAGATTGATAACAGCAGCAGAAGTTTTTTCATTGCGCTTCACCTCGTGATTTCCCGACCTGTACTTTCTTTCTTCGCTCCCCCGCAAGGTCAGGCCTCGAAGGACAGCTGATCTCTGGTACCGCAGCACTATAGACGGTGGCACCCGCTTCTTCAAAAATCATATACATAGCGCAACGCATTTTAGAACTTTAGAAGCTCTGAGGGAGGAAAGTCCAAATGTACGCGCCTTTGAAATGTCTCATCGTGGGTTCGACTCTGACGTTTGCGGGTTTGCCGGCCCTCGCCACGGAAGAAGGGGCCCCGGTCGCTCCTGAACATGCGCCTACGGCGGTTGTGCGCTGCATAGACACAGGGCGCGTGCCAGTGACAGCCGACGAAGCGCAAGCCTTGCCGCTGCGGCTTGTCGGATTCCTCGGTTGCGGCGACAGGGTATCGATCATTGCCGATCATGATGGTTACACTCTGCGGATTCGCGCCAACAGCGGCCAGGAAGGCTACGTCGCCCGGATGTATCTGAACAGCGATAGCAACGCCGTAGTTCCGATGACGAAGAAAGCGCCGGTATCATCCGCGCACGTCGACAATGGAATCGCGCGGTGGGCAGCTGGCGCACCCGGCTGCGACGAATTCATCAGCCACGGGCGCCACGTGGAATCGATTACCGCCAACGGCATCACGGTGCAGGTTTCGGTGCAGGACAGTGGATGGAAGTATCGTGCGAACGTGGCGGTGTCCAATCAATCGGGCGAGGCGACAAGCGTGCTGCCCGGAATTGTGACACTTGATGAGCTTACGCCGAACCTTCGGTCGCTCTACGCCGTGGATTCGACGAAGCTTGCGCATACTCCAACGCACCAGGTTCTGTGGACGATAGTCGATGCTGTGCCTTCACGGAGCGCGGTTGCCGATTATTCCGGCAGTGTTTCTGATTCCGAGCGCCTGGCGAACCGCACTTCGCCGGCTCCCGACTATCTCAACCCGCGTTTGGAACTTGCTTCGGCGCGGCGCAGCGGATTCGATCGCAGCGAATCGATCGACGTGCAATCGATCGCGTTGAAGAACACCGCGGTTCTGGCAGGGCAGATTACGGCGGGCGTGATGTGGTTCGAACGCGATAGCAGTGCGCACGAGCTTTCCCTGCGCGTGCCGGTCGGAGACATGGTTTTCGACTTCCCGTTTTCCTTCGAACAGAAAAAATAAGCACCCCCACACGAAGCGGCCCGGCGCACCCCACGCCGGGCCGTTTTCTTATTTGGAGCCTTGTTGTGCGCGATCAGTCAGCGGGTGTGGCGCGGTTTTTGGCCCAGTCGCGGATCGCAGCAATCTCCTCGGCACGGGTAACGCTTAGAGGTTGTGTGGATTTGATTTCGGAGCGTAGGATTTCGGTCGACAGTTGCTGCTTCTGGCTGAATGCGGTGTACAAGCCCGACACGATGGTCTGTTCGATCTCGGCGCCGGAATAGCCTTCGCTCGCTTGTGCCAGTCTTGCCGTGTCAAATCCTGCGGCGTCCCGGCTCCGCTTTTTCAGATGCAGCGCGAATAATGCGGCGCGAATTTGGACGTTCGGCAAGTCCACGAAGAAAATTTCGTCGAAGCGGCCCTTGCGCAGCATCTCCGGCGGAAGCACGGTGATGTTGTTGGAGGTGGCGGCGAGGAATACGCCGCCCTCGCGATCCTGCATCCAGGTCAAAAGGGTCGCCAGCAGGCGCTGTGACAATCCCGCGTCCGCGTCGCTGCTGCTGCCCGCCGACGCGAAGGCTTTCTCGATCTCGTCAATCCACAGAACCACGGGAGCAAGCTTTTGTGCCAATTCCAATGGCTTGCGCAAGTGCTTCTCGCTTTCGCCTACAAACTTGTCGTAGAGCGCTCCGGCATCCATGCGCACAAGGTCGTAGCCCCACTCGCCGGCAACGGCGCGAGCGGCAAGACTTTTTCCGCAACCTTGGACGCCCGTGATCAAGATTCCCTTCGGAGGAACCAGGCCAAATTGCCGGCCTTCCGGGGTCCACGCGCTTTTGCGCTTGGCGATCCAATCACGCAATCGCTGCAACCCAACCACGTCCTGGAAAGAAGCGTCGCGTTTGACGTTTTCGAGCAGTCCCTCCGTATGCAGGGCCTGGCGTTTGCCTTCCGCAACGTCGTCGAGGAGCCCGGCGTCTGCTCTGCCGCGCGCTAAGACGCACTGACGCAAGACACGCAGAGCCTCCTCTTCGGAGAGACCCACAAGATTTTTGGCAATTTGGCTGAGTGCAACCGCGTCCAGGGTGTCTGAGATGCCTTGCGAAGCGCCCAATTCGACAAGCGTGGTTCGAACCGCGCTCAGCAATTCTTCCGCTGACGGCAGGCCGAGTTTAAACTCCACGGAGTCCGCCGCCAATTCGGGCGGCAGCGAGAGAGGGCCGATGCGAGGATGATGGAGCGGCGAGCGGTGCGAAATCCGTCGGCGAGGTCGCGGAGCTTCCGGCTGATGCGGTCGTTGTCGCAATAGCGCGCAAAATCCTTCAGCAGGAAGATGCCGTCTCCCTGGACGGTGCCGATGTTGGCCAGCGCTCGTTCCGGTTGCTCAGAGTTGTACAGGGCCGCGCCGCTGGCGCGGGCCAATCCTGTGGTGACGCTCCAGGTGTAGAGCGGAATGGCGAGACGGCTGGCGACGCGTTCGAGCAGGAAGGAGAAGCGTTGCTCTTCACTGGTTTCGACGGTGATGATCGGATTGCGTGAATTGATGAGCAGGCAAAGCTGATCGCGCTTGACATCCAATCCGGAACCTGTTGCCGACGGTCCTGTGGAACCCGCTGGTCGTGCGGGAGCGTTGCTCAGCGGCGCGCGCGGAACTCGTTTTGGGTCGTTTGACAAAGCGTATTTACACCCTCAAACTAATGGTTTGAGAAAATGGCATAAGGAGCGATAGATGGCCCAAGGTCAGGCTACCAAAGTTAAGAAAAAGAAAAAGTCGGTTTTAAAGCGCGCGGCGCAATCTCGCCAACGTGCGGACGTGAACCGCGCCAACCGGACGCGCGTCCGCAGCGCCATGAAGCGGCTGCGCACGGCGATTACCGCGGGAGACGCCACCGCGGCCGGAAATTTGCTGAATCCCACGCTGTCGGCGATCGATGCGGCGATTGCCAAAGGCGTGCTGCATGAGAATACCGGGAACCGCTACAAGTCACGTTTGGCGCTGGCGTACAACGCGGTTAAGGCAAAAGCCGCGAAGTAAAAAGAGTTTGATGGGTTTTGGGCGGGCTGTGCGGTGCGCAGCCCGCTTTTTTTTGTGGCCGTCGCGTGTTTGCCCCTGGGAAGATGCCGGCGCTACGGGTGTTGATTGTGCGGACATGGAGTCCAGCGGCGCCGGACCCCTACGAAGGATGACGCCCACAGCGAGGTCGACAGGACACCGGCGCTACGCCAGAGCCAGCACAAACGTAGATTTGGCTTTACTTTGGTGCCTCGGCTTGATCGCCGCTTAGTCGCCAGACCAGAAACTCCATGACGGCGCGGACATCTTTGGCGCCGCCCTTCAGGAGGCTGTCGGCTTCCTGCAAAGCGCGCAATCCGTCGAGCAACCGGTCGCGCGGGATTCTGCGAGCGCAACGCATGGCCAGTTCGGCTTGTTCGGGACGCATGCCCAAAGCTCTCGAAGCTTGCCAACCGTTGGTGGCCCCGCGCACTTCGCTGGCTTCGACGAGTTTTCGGTACATCCAAGCCATGCCGCCGACCATGAGAACCGGCTCCTCGCCTTCACGCAGCAAACGATCGATGAATTCGAGGGCTTTGCGCGGCTGATGGGAAGCCAAAAGGTCGGCAACTTCCCAGATGGTCGTGGTTTTCTCGGAAATGACCAGCAAGGTCACGTCCTCGCGGCGGATCGTTTTGCGATCGCCGGCAAAGGTGGCGAGCTTTTCCAGTTCCGTCTTTAGGCGCATCAAATCGCCGCTGACAAATTCGGCGAGGTCTTCCGCCGCGCCTGCTTCGAAGCTAACGCCTTGTTCCCTGGCAATCGTTTTGGCCCAGGCCTGCGCGGCGCGCAGGCGATCTTCGGGTTGATCGCTCAAGCTGACGTCCACAACCAAAGTAAGGTCTGCGACTTTCTTGCCGAGAATCATGCGCATGTCCAGTTTTTCGGCTTCGATCACGAAAATGGTGAACGGCGCGGGATCGTCGAGATATGCGGCGATCCGTTCGACGGCTTCTTCCCGGGACTTCTCACCTAGCTTTTCGATGGCTTCGGCTTCTTCGAGGAACACGACTTGCTGCGAGGAAAGCATCGGCAGCGTCTGGCACTGGTCGAGCGCCGCCTGCGTTTCGCCGCGATCCGCGGAAAAACGCGAGACCGCCCAGGTACGGGCGGACTCCGGAACAAATTTCTGGATGAGCGAAGCGCGGCAGGCATCGCGGAGGTAAGGTTCGTCGCCCAACAGCAGCAGAGCCGGTATAGGCTTGCCCTTTTCGACGCGATCCTTGAATTGCTCGAGGTTTACGCGAGCCATTAGAAATTCTCCGTCACCGCCGATACCAGTCGGGCGGCAAAATCCTGCGCCATGCGATCGGCCGCGGGCTCGCCTTCCTGGAAGAAGGACTCGACCTGACTCCTGGTCGGCGTGGCGCAGGGGCTGCCGGGAGTTTGCGCGCACGACGTGGCGAGCTGATACTCGTTGCGGAACACGAAATTATCGGTGTGATAGAGCACCTTGTCGCTGTCTCGTTCGGTCAAGGTCACTTCGCACTTCATGGTAACGATCATGGCGGTGGCCTGGGCGACGGAGGTCGTGGTGGACGCCGAACTTTGGAACAAGAGAGGCACCACTTCGACGCTGAGTACTTTCCCGGTTAGGACGGCGTCTCCGGCGTTCGGGTCCGAGACGATCTTGTACCTGGTCTTTGCGAGGAATTCGTGGATCGTAGCGGCCGTCAGGCGCTGTTCGACCTTGAAGGTCGATGTTTTGTTCTCCATCGCCGGGACAGCGATTACATGGATGGTCTTGGGCAGGGCGTCCGGGCCGTGACCGGACACGTGATAGCCGCAACCAGCGGGCGCCACGCCGATAGCCACAGCCGAAATCGCGGTCCACGAAGCGCGATGCATTATTCTTCCAGCCATTCCGCGAGTTTACCGCCGCTCCACGCAGGGAAACGCAGGTTATCGGCAGCGCCCCAGAACCACCAGCCACCCGGATGCGAACGGTCTGGTTCGGGCGCGCGCAGGAAAATGCTGGTCTCGCCGGCAACGCTGACATTGCTTGGCCCTGCTTCTGTTGCCGGCACCAGCGAAAATCCAGAATCTTTGATGGCGGCGATCAGCCCTGGCGGATCGGCTTTCTCGTCCAGATCGACATAGGCACTGAAGGCCATCCCGTAAAAGACCGGCGCGTGCACAAGATTGATCGCAATTGTTGCGTCGTCCAAGGTGTCGCCGAGCGCGCCGTTCACCTCCGCACGAATCTGCAAAAGGCTTTCGCGCAGATTATGGCCGCTCTCTGAGCCGAAGCAGGGCAAAAGATTGAAAGCAGCTTGCACTCCGAAAACGGGCGCGCCGATTGTTTGGAAGGAAAGCAAATGCGATGTTTGCGTTTCCAATTCTTCGATGCCTTCCCTTCCCGCTTCCGAGACGGGTTGAAACAGGACCGCCACGAGACGCTGCAAACCCGCCGACCGCAGGGCCAACGCCAAAGTCGCTATGGCTGTGGCCGCCGCGGAACAAACGGAGAAGCGGTTCGAATTTCTCGCTACCGTTCGTCCGCTGAGCGCTTCGATGCGTGGGAACCAGGGAGTGGCGTCTGGATCGGACAAGGTTGCGCGCGAAAAATCGATGATCTTCGCCCCGGCGGTCTGTTGCAGGGCCCAGACATTGCTTGGCGAACAGCGTTGAACCGGTGAGAAAGGCATAGCGCGCCCCGTGAAACGAATCTTCTTCGATGCGCTGGATGATGGCGGGCTCGCCGGCGGCTTCGGTCAAGGTCCCGGCTACAACTTCTTCGTCAACCAGCCGCAGGTCCCAACCCGCAAAGCGGCTTTCCTCGAGTACGGATTTCAGCTCGTTCCCGAGCAGGGAGGACGCACCGGCAATGACAATTTTCTGAGCACGCCGGTCCGTGGGCATGGGTTAGACGGTCCTGGCGACGGCGCGGTGTTTAGTCACTCGCAGAATGTGCAGGATGATTCCCGCGACCGCATAAGTGCCCGCGAGGATCACCAGCGCGTATTCGGAATAACGCCAGATGATGCCGACGAGCATGACCACGAGAATAATGGTGATGGATGGCTGTTTGCGCGCCCAGGGAATGTCTTTGAAGCTGTAGTAGCGCACCGTGCTGGTCATCAGGGCGCCAAGGACCGGGAGAAGCACGAACCAGGCGTAGGCCCAGCGCGGGTCGTCGATGGGGCCGAGCCAGTGGCAGGCGTGGACGATTGCGGCCACAACACCCGCGGCGGCGGGCGTCGGCATGCCGACAAAGTTCTTGTTGCCGCCAGGCTCCATGCCCTTCACATTGAAGCGCGCCAGCCGCCATGCGGAGGAAATTAGAAACGCGAGACAACACAGCCAGGCGAAATGGCCGAGGAACGTGTCGCCGTTGGCGGCGACCAGGCTGCGGTAGCCCCAGGCATAGGCGACAATGGCCGGGGCGATGCCAAAACTCACGACATCGGCCAGCGAATCGAACTGCACGCCGAATTCCGTGTTGGTGCCGGTCATGCGCGCGATGCGCCCGTCCAATGAGTCGAACAAAATGGCAATACCGATGGCTTTTGCGGCGTGATCGAAATCCTCGCGGCCACCCATGAGCGCGGCGATTGAAGCGTAGTAGCCGCATAGAAGATTCGCGCCGGTCATGATACTGGGCAACAGGAAGATTCCCCGGCGCAATTGGCGCCGGCGCTTCTTGTCGACCGGAAGCATGTTGTGCTGTTCGGTGGAGTCCATCGCGTCTCCTCTGCGCCAACACAGAGTACTACGAGCGGGCATCGTCCTGCAGTCTCTGCTGCACTTTTTCGGAGCGCCGCTGCGGGTCCGTGTTTCGGACACCGACTCTTTCCGGCATACGCGCCAACACCGTCGAGCCGCCTTTCACATTCTCTCCCACTTTCACCAGAATTTCCGCTCCCTCCGGGAGCCACAAGTCGACGCGCGAGCCGAAACGAACCAATCCGATACGTTCTCCGCGGGCGACTTCGTCGCCGGCCTTTTTCCAGGCCACGACGCGGCGGGCAATCCATCCGGCGATTTGCTTGTAAACAATGTCGCCGTGTTCGGTGACTTGCGTGAATACGTTTTGTTCGTTTTGAAATGAGGCGTTTTCGTCCCAAGCGGCTAGGAATTTTCCGGGCTTGTAATCGAGGCGAGTGATCTTTCCCGCTGCAGGCGCGCGGTTCACGTGGACATTCCAGATCGCCAGGAAGATGCTCAGACGCTTGCCGGAGCGGCCTTGGTCTTTTTCGTCCTTAACCACAACGACGCGGCCGTCGGCAGGGGCAACGATCAGCCCCGCTTCTTGAGGCACGATTCGTTCTGGATTTCGAAAGAAGCTGAATACGAACAAGGCCAACAACGCCAGTGCAACCCCGGCGGCGAATACCGAGCCCCGGCCGACCACCAACAGGACTATCCCTAGCACCAATGGCGGTAAACCGAACCAATACCCTTCCCGGACCATAAGCTCCCTTGCTCCGTCGCGGCGTGGCGCCGCGGGAGGGCTTCGGTCATTCTACGATACTTCGAGTTGCCGGGAGGGCGAGCGACGGCGGGCTAGTGCGTGTGTCTAGCACGCGCACTGTGGAAGTGCGCAGCAATGCGCTCCATTTCATCCTTTACATGAAGCTTGAGTTTTTTCAGCCTGATTTCTTCGATGAGGTCTTCGGAGTTGAGGTAGGGGGACTGCGAGAGTTTCTGGAGTTCGGCTTCGTACTGCTTATGCTTTTCGGCCAGACGCTGATACTCGGCGTCTGATTCGAAAATTACGTCCCGAGGACTCCGCTGAGCTGTTGCCATGCGTGTCTCCTCACGACTTGGATTGTGAATACTACATGAACGCAGACTAGCACCGGGGATTTCCGCGTCAAGGGCAAATTCGTACCAGCCCTGTGAATTTCGGGCCAGTACGGTCAGTTCGTTGGGGCGGTACTGCCGGAAATGTGCAATTGTTTTGCGAGCACCAGAGCAGGCTCGGCCGGATTCCGGTAATAGTTTGGGCGCTGTGCGATTTGTCGAAACTGCAAACTGCCGTAGAAATTGATGGCTGTATTGTTGGACTGCCGGACTTCAAGAAATACGCTGGTTACCCACTCCCGGGCGAACAAATCGAGCAATTCAAGGAGCAAAGCTTTGCCAATACCCTGTTGCCGCGAAAGTGGTCGTACCGCTAGATTAAAAATCTCACCCTCGTCCCCAACGCGACGCCCGGAAATAAAGCCAACAATTTGTTTACCCTGCCATGCAACCAAGAAGTGGGAAGGGTGGCTCGCCAAGGCTTCTGCAAGTTGTTCGGCTGACCAGAATGCCGCTTCAGGTGACTGTTCCAGTATTGCGTCAAGATGAGGAAGATCTTCGTTTTGGCAAAGTTTGATCTGAGGAACGCTATCGTCGGCCACCTGGTGAGCGTACACCCGCAGGCCCGCTCTTCCAAAAGATCTCGGCGTCCGAGCGGCGAACGTAGTTGGCGTCGAGCGTCAGGGGGTCGCTGAATTGGCCCTGGGTAGCTCGTTCCACGGCAAGTCTCCCGATCACGGACACCAGGTCGTGTGGCGATGCGAGCAGGCGGTCGCCGGCGGCGATTCGCCGTTGCCATGTTTCTAGGTTTTGGATTTGTCCCGGGTCGAGCGAAATCCAGGTGACAGGCGGGCTGCCGACTTGTGCGTCGACGAAAGCCACAAAATCGGCCGGGGAAACCACGAGTTCGTCGCCGATGCGTTCCAAGCCGCTCGACGAGTAGTGATAGCATCCGCCAAAAAGTTGATCTCGCTGAGCGTCGTAGCAAGTGGCAGCAAATGTTGAATTTACGTCTCGCGAATGGGCTATCGCTTCCAAACGGGGTACCCCGACGATGTTCTTGGCGTAGACCTCGGCCCAGGCCTTTACGGCGGCCAGGCCAACGCGAAGCCCCGTGAAGGAACCGGGGCCCGTCGAAACAGCGAAGAGCTCGACCTGTTTCATCTTGGTTCCAGCTTGGGCCAGCGCCGCGTCCACTGCCGAGAGCAGCCAAGCAGAATAGTCGCTTCCGTCCTCGTGTGGTTTGACAACAGATGCAGCTCCGTCCTCCAGGACAGCGACGCCTCCGCGGGCGTCCGAAGTATCGATCGCTAACGTAATCATTCTGGGAAAATGACGGTCTCCGAACAGCTAGCCCTTCAAAGTGAATAGCTTGCAAGCAGCCCGCAGTCGCAAGCGGTTCGGTCCGGACGAAATAAGCATAGCAAGTTTAAGGCTTTAGCGCGTTGTCCGTGAGCAATTCAACTGCCAAATCGTTTTTCAACATGCTCTATCTTCCTGATTCCACTGGATATATCTTGACTCTTGGAACACACTTCTCTACACTCGCTTTATCTTCTTGGGGGCCACCGAAGCTATGGAATACAAGATTGGCGACAAAGTCGTTTATCCGAACCACGGCGTAGGGGTAGTAGAACAAATCAGTTATGGCGTACTGAACGGAAGAACCGAACGTTACTTCATGATTCGTATTATCTCCAGCGGCTTGCGCGTTATGGTTCCTTCTTCGAACGCGCCAGCGGTTGGTTTGCGATCTGTTATCCGCTCCAATGATGCCAGCAAGGTGCTGGGATTCCTCGAGAGAGGGAAACTCAATTCGCACCATGACTGGAAACACCGATTCAAAGAGAACTCCGAGCGCATGCGCACGGGTTCCCTTTTGGAAGTAGCAGTCGTTCTTAAGAGTCTGGTCTCCCTCAGCCGCAGCAAGCCCCTTTCCTTCCGCGAAAAGAAAATGTTGGAGCGCGCCAAGTATCTCCTCGTAAGTGAGATGGCCACGGCGCGCAATCTAACTTCCGAAAACGCCGAAGGGCTGGTGGTAAGGTCGTTGGCCAAAGCCAAGTTGCAGTTTCCCGCTCTTCAGGAGACGGTGGACTAGCTTTTCTTCATTCGGGAATTGTTCCGCGGGCAACCTTCGGGTTGCCCGTTTTTTTTGTTAAAAGCAATGCTTGGGATCGCGCGGCTGATCCGCCCGATAAGCGCGCGACAGGCACGCAACGGCCGCGTTCAGGACACAGGCTGAAGTCGATGCTACGGTGGCTAAGCCAGTGGCATGCCCGCCGTGGCGTTGAGACTGTTATCCGCGAATTGATGGTGGACGTAGCGGGGATATGCTGCCGCGGCAATCATTGCTGCGTTGTCGGTGGAGAGCGCCCGGCTTGGGAAGAACGCTTTCATGCCTCCGGCTACCGCCCGTTCGTCAAAAGCCCGTCGCAATTGACTGTTTGCCGCCACGCCACCGGAAACAACGATGGTCTCGACTTCACACTCCTCGGCGGCCACCATGGTGCGTTCCAGGAGGTCACGGACCACCGCGTTTTGAAATTCCCGAATCAGCGCCAATGTTTGCGGGCTGCAAAGCGGCAGCAGTTCGTCAAATTTCCGGCGACCGGCGTGCAATGCTTCTTCCCTTCCTCGGATCTCCTCGTTGTATTCGGGATGTTCTCGCACGTGATAAAGCACCGCGGTCTTTAGGCCGCTGAAGCTGAAGTCGAGCGCATTGCCCCGCGTCTTCGTCGGACCAAATTTTGTGGGAGCCGGGGTAGCACCGGCAACTGCAGCCAGCCGGTCCAGAATCGGCCCGCCCGGATAACCCAGGCCGAGCAGCTTTGCCACTTTGTCGTACGCTTCACCGGCGGCGTCGTCGCGCGTTTGGCCGAGTTTACGATAGACGAATGCGCCATTCGGCGACGTCTCGGCATTCTTCACTTCATACAACACCGTGTGGCCACCGGAGACGATCAGGCACACGGCCGGCATCTTGGGTGCGTCCCCAAGCTGGCGCGCTTCAAGAAACGCCGCGTGAATATGCCCCTCGAGATGATTCACTGCGATGAGCGGTTTGCCCAGTGCCGCAGCAAGGGTCTTTCCATAGGTGATTCCAACCAATAAGGAGCCCACCAAACCCGGGCCTTGCGTCACACCGATGGCGTCCAACTCGGCAAAGGTCAGTCCGGACTGCTCCATCGCTTCCCGCACCACCGGAACGATTTGCCGGAGGTGTTCGCGCGACGCCAGCTCCGGCACGACTCCGCCGTATTTGCGGTGAATATCGATCTGCGAAGCCACGACGCTCGACAAAATCGCGCGCCCATCGACGACCACCGCCGCCGCGGTCTCGTCACAGGACGACTCGATTCCGAGAATGCGCGCTTTGCCTTTCAGTTCTCGATCCATTTTTTCGCTCTAGAATCCATGCTAGCACGTTACTCTGGTCTTTTTTCCTATCAAGCTACGTACCTTTGCTGCAAGCTTCTGACGCTTTCCGAGCGAATACGGTAAGATAGGACGCGATGAGTTTCCGCGCTCCGGGAGACCAGCTGAGACGACTGCGCATCCGCCTGGGCATTACGACGCGGGATGTGGAGAGCCTGAGCCTGCGAATTGCGGAAGAAGAAAAGAACCCGGAGTTCCAGATTTCCAACGCCTGGCTGACGCAAATCGAAAACTCCGATTCCGTTCCCAGTATTTACAAGTTGTATTCGCTCGCAGCCATCTACCATGTAAAGTTCACGGACTTGCTTCTCTATTTTGGCGTAGATCTGCAGAAAGTGCCGCATCACCAGCTCCTGGCGCAGCTAGCCAACACGCATCTCACCAACCTGGAAGTCTATGACACCGACAAGACGGTCTCTTTCCCGGTACGGTTTGACCGATCGTTCGATCTCGACAATACCAACCTTCTGACCCGCATGGTTGAGATTTGGGGCGAGGTTCCCATTGCTCTTTTGCAGCAACTGGATCTCCGGCACAACCTGTATGGTTACATCGGGCTCCAGGATTTCACATTGCATCCCCTGCTCCGCCCGGGCTCGTTCGTGCAGGTGGACCAGCGGGTGCGCCGGATTCAGCCGCAGCGCTGGCGCACCGAATTCGACAGGCCGATTTATTTCGTGGAAATGCGCGAAGGGTACGCATGTTCCTGGTGCGAACTTCAGGATGGGCGGTTGCTACTTCTACCCCACCCACTTTCACCCTGCAGCGTTCGCAGTCTGGATTATGGAAGGGATGCGGAGATCATCGGCCAAGTAACGGCTGTAGCGATGAGGCTGGTTGACGCTCCTGACTCTGCTTCTGACGGAACTCTAAGACCTCCAAAGCAAGCTTGATATTGGAAAGGAAGAGCCGAACCATGGTGGAATCCATCTCCATGGGCACAGCCACGCGATAAGGTTCCAGCTCCCGCCAAGCATGAATCAAGCCCTCCGGCGCCTCATGCGACATGTTGACGTAGGCTTCCAGCTCCGTGACCAGTTCTTCGAGCGGAAGAGCAACCAGCCTGCGGAAAATGTTCCGGTGCGTAGACTGCAACGCTTCGCGGGCCTGCTCCGGGCCAAAACGAGCAGCGAGACCTTCGTGATGATATGTGCCACTGTTGTAGTCGCGCGTTGAAGCAAGGTAAATCAGACGAGCCAGATCACAACAGATACCGGACAAGGTACGGCGCTCAAGATCGTCGCGAGCGCTCTGCATGGGCCCGAGTTGAACAGGATCAGCCATGGCGTTCTTTAGGCAGTGAGATTCCTGGCTGATTCGATCGCACTTGCGGCGGGCACGTCAGGCAAAGACTGCCCAATTCGCTGGTAGAGTGCGCCCACCTGTGAAGCCAGTTCCACAAGCGCATGAGGCCCAAAAATCTGGATGAAGAGCAGCAGGGACGCGCAGAGAAGTTTAAGCTCAAAGTACTGCCAAGACAGTTTCGTCTCCGCGCCAACGCTGAGATTGGGACTCTGGCGCGAACGGAGCCGGTGCTCGCGCATGATCCGGCTCGCGTCGTGCGAAATCTGCTGGACCCAATGCGACGCGACCTTTTTCCGCTCAGCCAGGTACAGGTGCTCCAACCGGGACGAGCGCGTGAGCTGAATGAAGTCTCTATCCCGGGTCGAAAATATTGTGCTTGCCAGTTCGGCGGGCGGAAGTGCGTAGCCAGCGCTAGGCGGGTTCCGGCGAACCGTTTCGTCAGAGGCGTGATCGCCCGCGGGTGCAATGCGGTTTCTGACCAAGAACAAAAGGATTGCAAAAGCAATCGTGATAGCAGTGGCAAGGGAGAGACTCATGCGCGTGCCGCCCACCCGAGACGCGCAAGCGTGCGCCGAAATTGATCGCGGGTAGAAGCGACGATCACATTATAGTCGCTTTCCAGGCGCAGGTCCCGTTCCGTGGCGCTCACCGGTTGGAAAGCCCAAAGCATTCTGACCCATATCCCTAGCACCAAAAGGTAGGAGACACCTTCAGCGTTCTGCCAGGCAGATTTAATCAGATCCCAGTGGTACAACCACAGCATGTACTGAGCGATGCTCAGCCCAACGAACAGACTGTAGCCGATCAAGATTCCTTTCAAGTTTCTTCCGAACGGGATGGCATACCAGGCGAACAGTGTAACCAGCGTCAAGATCGCCAGCGCCTGCACGATCCGCAGGTTTCGCTCGAGCAACAACGAACTCGACGCCAGCCAGGAAATCAAGTCCCCTGAACGGCTAGCGATGGTCCTCGCGAAAACTGCTCCGAACACGACGAACAGTATGTACCGTGCCATTCTTGCCGTACCGGGAAAGGAACGCAAGGCAACGCGGTAGATCTCGAAAATAACTCCGGAGCCGATGGCCAGACCCAGGAACTGTGTTATCCAGAAAACCTGAAAGTAATGATTCGGAGACCAGCGGTAAACGGCAATGCGCAAAAAATCGTTCGCGGTCACGAACAGAAGATAGGAATAGAAAATGGGAAACTGCCTCACGAGTTTCGCCTGGTACCCGCGCACCAGCAGAGCGATTTCGAGGACAGTTCCCACCAACCAGACCGTCATCGTCGGCATAACCAAACCGTTCCCGTGTTTAAAGTCTACCTTGCTGTCAGATAGTAACACGAGTTAAGGGGGGAGTGGGTGAACTCCCCCTTTGCCGCAAGTGGCTTGGGTGACAGGTGCCTAGGCTTGGCTTGCGGAAGTCGCTAACCTCTCGGAGGGGGAGGAGGAGGAGGAGGTGCCGGGGAGACGCCATCGGCCACCAACACGACAGCATTGCCAGAATGGTTTAGGTATCCTCCCGCAAGGCTTTTAACCCTTTCACCGACGGACGAGCACGCGAACAGGGCAATCGCCAGAATCGCCGTCAGAACACCGAGATGAAATTTCGTTTTTGCACAATCCATGAAACCTCCTTCAAATCTAACCAACGCCAACAAGCCGAGCCCGGGGAGTTTTGTTGGTGCGTGCGAGTTTAGGAGTTGGCGTTCCGGGATGTGAGACAACTGTAAAATTGCTTGGAATCCCAAGCAGGCACGGTTCGCCGACGTTGTAGACCTCGGTACAAAAGGACCATTTCCTGCTTCATTCTGGGTCGGACTGCGAGGGCTAGAGAATCCTTCCGTCCGCAGCGGCCGAAGACCGGCGACTTTTCGAACCCGCTTCCGGCCGCATAGAAATTCCGATTCCCGTTCTCGGACCATCCGCAAATCGTTTTACTGCAGTCACATGCCGGTGGATGGCGCCAACTGCCACTCTTACCGAGCGATACCGCCGGGCGGCTCAGTCAGGAGTGGCGTTACACCGGCGTTCATGAACGGCGCACAGACGTGTATCCAGTCGATAGGTCAATTCGTTCAAGTTCACGATTTCAGAATGTGCTTGGACTCCAGAGCAGATAAGACATTTCCAATCAAAGAAGGGAGCCGCGACGGAAACTTGCCCAACCTGCCAGGCTAGCGCAAAGCGGGGTATGTCAGCGAACACACGGGAGAGGAACGACGGTCGAGTCTTGGTTCGTCTGAGGTTCACGAGCGATGCCGATGTGAGGCTGTGGGTTCGGCCATCGGCTGAAGTAATGATACTGGGGGAAGAATGCCATTGAGACTGGGGGAGCGGTTGCGTTGTTCGAATCCGGAATGCGGGTTTCAGGTAATGGTGACGGACTCAGGTATCGCGAAGGGATTGGCGAGCATGCCACGGTGCTCCTGCGGATCCTCAATGAAAAAAACCTATGAGAAACCGATTGCCCATAAGGTCAAATTGACCCGTGAAGTGCGGGGCTAGGGGGGAAATACGCGGACCGGTGCCCTATCGCGGAGGCGCAGCGAGCGCGTTTTGCTGCAGATCCACCTGGTTGTGGAGACTACCTTGCAGGACGGCAAACCCGTCCGCCTGGACGCTTTTACTCTTGTTGTCAATGCCCATGGCGGCTTGCTCGAGATGGGCTTGAAGGTCCCCAAGGGACATCATCTGCTGCTGACCAACGCTACTTTAGGGGTCCAAGAATGGTGCCACGTTATGGGGGTAAGAAGTTCTGAAGACGGGTACTATGCCGTTGCCTTTGAGTTCGACAGTCCCTCACCGCAGTTTTGGCCGATCGCCTTTCCTCCCTCGGACTGGAGCCTGGTTCAAACGGAACAGTAGTTCTAGTAACGGTGTGACTATTCGCTACTAATTGGCCCGACGGGGCGCCATTCCTTGCCGTCAAACTGAATCAAGAACAGCTGCTTGATCGGCTGGTAGTCAGACGGCGTCGTTTTGACCCGGATACCGGGCCGCAACATCGGCAGTTCCAGATCCAGACTGGCTGCTTTCTTCATCACGTTTGCCCGCGTGAGATCATTCCCACACGCTTTCAGGACCTCGACAAGCGCTTCGGCCCTCTCGTAACCGGCGACATTGTTCTGATCACGAAGACTGGCTTCGGGATTGTATTTGTTCATCCAGTCGAGAAACTCGCGTACCGCAGGGTCGCGTTGCGCCTGAGGCGTGTGCCAGCCCTTCGAACGGGCGTTGGAAATGACACCCGACGCTTTGTTCAGGCCGGCAGGTTCCAGGAATGCAGCAACAGAAATCGAGGCGTTGGGAATGAACTGCAAGGGATGCCAATCGAGATCAAAGGCTTTGCGAATTGCAATGGTTGCAAATTTTCCGACAGCGAAGTTGAGTAAGATATCCGCGCCCGATTCCTTCAAGGCCTGCAGCGGGCCATCCAGAGAGCTGTCCGAGTCGTCGTAGACAGCTTCCTTAACGATCATCGACGCTGCTTTCGCTCCTAGACCATCGCGCAATCCGGCCACGAATTCGCGGCCGGTATCATCGTTGGCCGAGAGTACCGCGATTTGCCCCGCAGGCTCGTTTTGCAAAATGTATTTGGCGTATGCGCGCCCTTCGGTTCGATAAGTAGTGAAAAAACCCATGGTCCAGGGGAAGTGGGACGGATCGTCGAAAACCGCGGAACTCGATTCGAGGAAGAGTTGCGGCACCTGTTTTTGATTCATGTAACAGCGAATAGCGAGATTCGACTCGGTACCAAGAACGCTGAACAATAGCAGCACGCCGTCCTGGTCCACCAATTGTTTCGTAAGGCCCAAGGATCTTTGGCTGTCGCATCCGCCATCGAGGCTGATGAACTTGATCTTTCTTCCGTAGATGCCACCGCGGTCGTTGACCATCGCGAAGTACGCGGCTTCCGCGCGGGCGACCGCCACGTACTCCACGGCCCAACCGGTCGTGCAGGCGATGTTGCCGATTTTGATTTCGTTTGAGCTCGCACCCGTCCCCGATGGCTCCTGCGCTGAGGCACACACGGTGAAGAAAAAGCTCAGAAGAAGCAGGATGACTCGCTGTTTGAGAAGATCCATGTAATGTGTGCCTTGGCTCTTTGTAATTCCGGCGACGACGCGCGGGCACATGCTATCACGGGAAACGCTCGCGTATCGCCGACTGCGTGAGAACGGGCTACGCAAATTGGACGTTGTGCCGGCAGTGAATCTCCCGGTCAATCTACAGTTTTGGTTTGATTGACAACCTTGAGCGCGGCAGATACTGTGCCTAAGGAGCAAAATTCCGGAGAAAGTTCAACCTGACAACGAGATCATGACCGAAGAGCGAAAGCAGTCCTCTCCGAAAGCCCTTCCGCACCAAAAAGTTCGCAAGGCCGTTCTTCCCGCTGCCGGACTTGGCACGCGATTCCTTCCCGCGACAAAAGCGCAGCCGAAAGAGATGCTGACGGTCGTCGATAAGCCGCAAATTCAGTATGTGGTGGAAGAATGCGTGGCGTCAGGCATCGAACACGTCATTATCGTCACTGGCAAGGGGAAGAATTCGATTGAAGATCATTTCGATTACTCGCCGGTGCTGGAACGCCACCTGGAGGAAAAGGGGAAAAGCAAAGAGGCGGAGATGGTGCGCGAGATCAGCGACATGGTGCAAGTCAGCTATACCCGCCAGAAGGAACCGCTCGGCCTGGGCCATGCGGTGCTCGTGGCGAAGGACCTGGTGGGCGATGAGCCGTTCGCGGTGCTCCTGGGCGACGTGTTGATTCCCGGGCCAAATCCGGCAACCAAGCAATTGATTGAAGTGTACGAAGCCACAGGAACCGGCGCGATTGCCGTGGAAGAGGTGCCGCGCGATAAGACGCACCTGTATGGAATTGTGGACGGCGAGCCGGCGCCGCAGCCGCCCTTTGGAGAGAGACTGCTGCGGATTCGGGACCTGGTTGAAAAACCCAGGCCGGAGAATGCGCCTTCGAACCTGGCGATCACTGGGCGATATGTTCTTCCACCGGCGATTTTTGATTGCCTGGAGCGTACCAAGCCGGGGGCCGGTGGAGAGATTCAGTTGACCGACGGCATGCGGATCCTGGCAAAGGAATTGGGGCTGTGGGCTTTGATTTATGACGGGATTTCGTACGATGCGGGGGAAAAGCTGGGATTTTTGAAGGCGACGGTTGAGATTGCGCTGCAAAACAAGGAACTTGGAGAGGCGTTTCGAAGTTACTTGAAGGGGTTGAAGTTGTAAATGATCACGCTGTCGCAGGGCGTCTGAGTTGCAGGTGCGAGAGGGCTAACGGTGGCCGATCTGAAGTTCGGTTACGACATAGAGCCCGATCGGTTACTTCTTGCTTGGCTTCTTTTCTTTGGTTTCCTTTGTTTCCTTGGCGGCAGGTTCTTTGGCGCTTTCCTTCGCGGCGTCCTTCGACGATTCCTTTTCGGCGGGTTTACTCTCGCTATCGGCGCTTTTCTTGCCCGCATAGTCGGTGACGTACCAACCGGCGCCTTTGAACTGGATGGCCGGCGCGGAAAGCACCGGCTCGACCTTTCCGGCACAATGCGGGCACTTCTTCAAATGTGGACCGGCTACGTTTTCAATCTTTTCGGTCCGTTTATGGCACTTCGTGCACTCGTACTCGTACAGCGGCACAGTCCGCCCTCCTCCGTAGCGTGCAAAAGTACAATTATACCACGCGCCGCAACGGGCCCAGCGGCGTGCTAAACTGACTTTCTGCAAATTTCATGAACATGCATGCGCACTCCGGATCCGCGCACGAGGCCCCTCGCGGCTGCCTGTACCTGGTTGCCACACCGATCGGCAACCTAGAGGATATTACGCTGCGCGCGCTGCGGATTTTAAAAGAAGTCGACCAGATTGCGTGCGAGGATACGCGACACACGCTGAAGCTGCTGAATCATTTTGACATTAGCAAGCCGCTGGTAAGCTATCACGAGCACAACGAGATGACGCGGGCTTCGGAACTGGTCCTGGCAATGGAGAAGGGTTCGAGTATCGCCTTGGTGAGCGACGCGGGAATGCCGCTGGTTTCCGACCCCGGCCATCGGCTTGTGACTTTGGCCATCCGGCACCACATTCAGGTCATTCCCGTGCCCGGACCAGTGGCTCTGCTGGCTGCTCTGTCTGCGTCAGGCTTGCCCAATGACGAGTTTTTGTTTCTTGGGTTCCTGCCGGCTCGAAGCGGAGAACGCCAGCGGGCGCTCGAACGGCTGAGGATTGAGGACCGCACGTTGATCCTCTACGAGGCTCCGCACCGGATTCACGACACTATCGCGGATGCGGTTGCGATCCTTGGCGATCGTCCGGCTTGCCTGGCGCGAGAAGTCACGAAACTACACGAGGAGTTCCGCCGAGGGAAACTCACGGATATTTTTCAGAGTTTGCATGAGCATCCCGCCAAAGGGGAAATGACATTGGTGATTGGGCCGGCGGAAAAGGGCGCACGCGGCGTTAACCTTGATACCTCTCAGTCACTGGCCGCGCGTGTCGATGAACTGATGCATCAGGCAAAACTGGACCGCAAGGACGCACTTAAATTGGCGGCGAAGGAGCGCGGCATGAGCAAGCGCGACGCCTACCGGCAACTCCTGGATGAGAACCCGCCTGCCACAGAATAGCGGCGATAATTTCGCAATATTCCTCGCCCAGGTCAGGGATTTTGTTCCTTCATTCCAGCGTGCGTTTCACGCGTTGCTGATCGATTAGGTCTGAAATCGAATCCGCTGCTGGTTCGCCATCGAAAACCCACACGCCGTGTTGCTTCTGGAGCGCTACCTTCGGGCGTAAGGGGACGAAGTGTGATGCGATCACCCTCAAATTCCAACGGAAGAGTGTTTCCCGCAGCGAGACGCAGTCGATCGCGCAAAGTTTTGGGGAGGCTAACGCGCCCCACCTTGTCCATGGTGAGCTTGCCCCTCATCGTGGCATTGCATCGTGGTTGGACGCACGCAATGGCACGGACCTTGCCCAAAGGCGGTATTACGCGGCGGATTCAGGGCGAAACATGCGCTGGAAGCGCGGACCGACGAATTGGACGCCAACCAGGCGTTCGCCGCTCGGTTGCGCCTGGCTTACGTGCACGACCCGGCCTTGGGTCTCGAAGTCATTCTCATCGCGGCGGGACGCGGCACTTTGCAGCGGGATGCGGATCTTCAGGCTGGAACCGACCGCTACGTCGAAACGGGTGCGAAAGGCGGCACCGCTACGGCACAGGTTTTCACTGGCGGTGTCTTCTTCGAAGGTGAGGCCTTTGGCGTCTTGCCCCCAGACGTGCAAGGGCAGTCGAACGGAAATCCTACGTTCCGCGCGCTGTCGCGCTAACTTCTCGATGGTCTGGCTCATTGGTTGGAATCCCCCCAAGTGTGGCCTTCCGCTCGAAGAAGCGCTCTACGTTATCGACCACTTCCGCCGGCGTGCGCGCCAGATGCACTATCCTACGCAGTTCGCTGCCATTTCCGACCCCATGGGTAAACCAGCAGGCGAACTGCTTCATTTTTCCCATGGCATCGGGGACGTTGGAGTTATAAATCTGCCGGTAGTAGCCAGAGAGTAACCGGTGACGGTCTTCTTCGGTGGGGACGGGGTAGCGTCCGGTTTCTCGGAACTCGTTCATTTGCGAAAAGATCCACGGATTCGTGGCAGCGGCGCGGCCGATCATGACCGCGTCGCACCGGGTTTCGCGTAACATGCGCGCGGCATCCTCCGGGCACTGGATGTCGCCGTTTCCGATGATGGGAATCTTCGCAGACTGCTTGAGTTCCGCGATGATGTTCCAATCCGCGTTGCCGGAATATCCCTGCAGGCGAGTTCGTGGGTGAATGGCGGCGGCTTCGACACCGCATTGCTCAGCCATCTTGACCACTTCCCTGGCCACGATGGAATTTTCGTCCCAACCCGCGCGGAGTTTGATGGTCAGAGGGATCTTCACGGCCGCACGCACTTTTTCGAAGATCTGCTGGAGAAGCGGTAAGTCTCGAAGCAGACCCGATCCGCCACATTTGACCACTTTCTTGGCCGGGCAACCGAGGTTGATGTCCACGGCGTCGTAGCCGAGATCTTCGACCATGCGCGCGGCGTCGGCCATGACCTGGGGGCTGGCGCCGAACAATTGAGCAGCGATCGGGTGCTCATCTTCCTGGAAGAAGAGATAGCGCTGAGCCTTGGCGGCGCTGCGCGTAATGCCTTCGGAACTGGTGAACTCGGTCATCAGCAATCCGCAGGAGCCGAGACCGCGGATCACGCGGCGGAACAATGTGTCGGTAACGCCTGCCATCGGCGCCAGAACGGTAGCCGGGCGGATACACAAATCTCGGACACGATATTCCGCGGGAATCAGCGCGGAATCGGTGGCGTCGATGGGGCGGCCGGTCGTTGCGAGAATGTCGCGCGCCCTTTCGGTGAATTGTGGATTGTTGCAGTTAATTTTGTTCTTCCTTCTTTACCGCTTCGGCCGGCGGCTCGATCGGAGCCTCCGCCAGATACCGTTCGAGCCGCAAGAATTTGCGGCCCAGCGCGCCGCTATACGCCGACCACGCTTCTTCTCCGCCATCGAGGGTCATTGCAGTCCGCACAGCGGCCACCTTGGAGTCCATATCGTCGAGGTAGTGGAACACCAATGCTTCGCGAATCATCGGCAGCTTGGGCGATCCAAACTCATACTCGCCGTGATGGCTGATCAGAAGGTGCTGGACGACTACCTTTAGTTTGGCCGGAAAACCTTCGATAGATTCGATAGCCTTCGCCACGGTTTCCAATTCCATAACGATGTGACCGAGGAGTTGACCCTCGATGGTGTATGCCACGGAGCGCTCGTAGCAAAGTTCGTCGAGCTTGCCGACATCGTGAAGCATCGCGGCGGTGAGCAACAAATCCAGGTCCAATTCCAGATAGTGGGCGGAGACCAACTTAGCCAAGCCGCACAAACCGACGACGTGTTCGAGCAAGCCGCCAAGATAGGCGTGATGCATGACCTTAGCGGCCGGGGCGCGCTTGTACCGGACTGCGATTTGCGGGTCGGTCAGAATCTTCAGGACTAGTTTTTTTAGCCACGGGTTGGTCATGCCCTCGGCGTGAGCGAGCAATTGGGCGTAGAGGTCCTCGATGTTCAGCGGGGTGTGCGCGAGAAAATCGGAAAGGTCGATCTCTGCGGGCTTTGCCAGACGAAATTGCTGTAAGGACAATTGCGGTCGATTGCGATAAATCTCGACGCGCGCCTGAATCTTCACGAAATCGTCGCGGTTGACGTCCTTTGCGAGAACCTCAAACTTTTCCCACATGCGAGCTTCGATTGTGCCGCTGCGATCGCCGAGTTCCATCCGCAAGTACGGCTTTCCGGTGTTAGTGTTGCGAACTTCTTTTTCATGCACAAGGAAAAAGCCGGTAATGACTTGATCGGCCGTCAGGTCCTTGACGAAAGGGCTCTTCATCAGGTCGCCCCGGTGTTCTTCCCAAACAGCAGATATTTCTTGTGGCCTTTCTTTTCCTTGGTTACTTCCGGTGTGGCGTTCACTTCTTGGATTTCCGAATTGCCTCCGCCGGCCATGTCCTGATAGCCGGGTTTAATGACCACGTAGCTCTGTTCGCGAAGGGTCTTTAGATATTCGCGCAGAGCCGGGTCCATCTTTTGCTGATAGAGGTGGTCCTGAATTTCATTTTCGACTTTGTCGAATGATTGCTCGCCTTCTTCGTAGTGCTCCAGAACCTTGAGGACGAGGAAGCCTTGCTTGGTTTCGATGACGTCGGTCAATTGGTTCCTATTCATTTTGAAAACGATGTCTTCCAGTTCCTTGGAAAGCTCACCGCGCTTGTACTGGCCCAGGTAACCGCCCTGCTGGGCGGTCGCGCCATCGGAAAAACGTTTGGCCAACTCGCCAAAATCCTCGCCTTCCTTCACGCGATCCAGCAACTTCTGCGCCTTCGCCTTTAATTCCGGAATTTCCGATTCCTTCTTGCCCTCGGTCTTGATCTCGATGGCGCTTAAGGCCACTTGTTCCGGCCGGACGAAGTCTTTTTTGTGTTCCTCGTAGAACTTCTTCTCTTCTTCTTGCGTGATGTTGATGTGCGACCCCACTTCGCGGCGGATTACTTCCGAGGTCAAGATGCGGTTCTTGATGTTGTTCTTGAAATCCTCCCAGTTGATACCCTGAGAGGAAACCGCTTTCTCGAGATCGTCCAGGTCTTTGAGGTTGTTCTTTTGGCGGACCTGGTCCAACTGCTTGACCACTTCCGGCTCCACGTTGATGTCCATGTCTTTTCCCCGTTGCGCGAGGAGAGATTGGTCGATCAAGTCGCGAAGCGCAAATTTCTGGCTGTCTTCGACGGCTACCTGAAGCTGTTCGGGAGTGCAGCGGCCATTGCAATCCTCGCGCGCACTATCCGCGGCGGAGGTGCGAGCTTTGTCCAATTCCGAGCGGGTGATGATCTCGTTGTTGACGCGGGCGACGATTTCCTCGACGACCTTGCCCTCGCTTGCACCGGCTTTCTTCTCTACTTTCGGCGTGGGCGTATCTGTCTTCTTTGGCGGCGTTTTGGTGTCGTCCGGCGCCGTGCCCGGCTCTTCCATCTTTGGCAGTTCGAGCGCCGGTGGGTTTTGGGCTGGCGGAGTTTGCGGCGCGGGGGTTTGTGGCGGCGTTTGCGCTGGTGGATTTTGCGCCGGCGGGTCTTGGGCCAGCAGCGGCCAGGCGATCAAAATTCCGGCAAGCAAGGTTACTCTTTTCATAAATCTCCCCAATTGGAAAGTTTAGCTTGGATTCCCCGCCGTGTCAGCTTCCAGCTTGCCCGCTAAGGCCCACCAAAACCTTGCGCAAGGCTCCTGTCACCGCTTCGCCCCGTTCCAGCTCCATCCAGAGCACGCCACTCGGATCGAGCTTAATTCCCTTTCGCGAGCGCACAACTTTCACCACCGAGGCAGGCTCGAGCGTTGTTTCCGGGTGGAAGCGTAGGGCAATTTTGGCGCCCTGGCGCTCCACGGCGGCGATCCGCAAACGCTCGCACATGGATTTGAGGACCGCAAACTCCAGAAGGTTTTCCACGGCCTTCGGGAGAGCACCGAAGCGATCTTCCAATTCCTTGTGGACATCCTGTTTTTCGGCTTCGCTGGCCACGGAGGAAACTCGTTTGTAGGTGCGGAGGCGCAAATTTTCGCTGGGGATGTATTCGGGCGGAATGCGGACGTCCATGCCGAGGCTCAGCGTGGTGCGCAACTCGGGTGCGGCCTCTTCGCCTTTTAGCTTGGCGACGGCACGTTCGAGCATCTGCACGTACATGTCGAAACCTATGGATTCGATGTGGCCATGTTGCTGGCGACCTAGCATATTTCCCGCGCCGCGCAACTCGAGATCGAGGGCCGCGATGCGGAAGCCGGCGCCAAGTTCGCTGAACTCCTTCATTGCGGCAAGCCGCTTGCGTGCGACATCGCTCAGGATGCGCTCCGGCGGCACCAAAAGGTAGGCGTAAGCACGCTGGCTCGAACGGCCAACACGACCGCGCAGTTGGTAGAGTTCGGCAAGGCCGAGGCGGTCGGCACGATTGATCAAGATAGTGTTGGCGCGGGAAATGTCCAGACCGTTTTCGACAATGGTGGTGGCGACGAGGACGTCGGCTTCGTCGCGAATGAACTTGAGCATAACTTGTTCGAGTTCTTTTTCCCCCAGTTGGCCATGCCCGACAACGACTCGGGCTTTGGGAACAAGTTTTGTGACCAGATTGGCCAGCGAATAGATCGATTCCACGCGATTGTGGATGAAGTAGACCTGGCCTTCGCGGGCCAATTCATTTTCGATGGCCTTTTTAACGATTTCTTCGTTGAACGGAGAGACCACGGTTTGAATCGCGAGGCGGTCGCGGGGAGGCGTTTCGATGACGGACATGTCGCGCAAGCCAACGAGCGACATGTGCAAGGTGCGCGGAATCGGCGTGGCGGAAAGCGAGAGGGCGTGAACGTTTTTGCGCATTTCCTTGAGACGTTCCTTGTGCGCCACGCCGAAGCGCTGCTCTTCGTCCACGACCAGCAGACCCAAATCCTGGAACTTGACGTCCTTCGAGAGCAGGCGGTGCGTCCCAATTACGATATCGACTTTGCTAGTTTCCAGATCGGCCATGATTTCCTTCTGTTCGGCAGGGCTGCGGAAGCGGCTGAGCATCTCGATGCGCGCGGGAAAGGCCGCGAAGCGTTTTTTGAAGGTTTCGAAATGCTGAAATGCCAGGACCGTTGTCGGCGTGAGGACGGCGACTTGCTTGTTTTCGCTTATGGCTTTGAACGCGGCGCGCATGGCCACTTCGGTTTTGCCGTAGCCCACGTCGCCGCAAAGGAGGCGGTCCATGGGGGAGGATTTTTCGAGGTCGCGCTTGACGTCAAAGATGGCGGTAAGCTGATCGGGAGTTTCTTCGAACTCGAAGGCGTCTTCGAACTCTTTTTGCCAAGCGCCGTCAGATGAAAACGCGAAGCCTTGCGCCGTTTTCCGTTCGGCATAGAGCGCCAGTAGCTTGTCGGCCATGTCCTCCAGGGATTTGCGAACGCGAGTTTTACGGGTGTTCCAGCTTGTTCCGCCGAGTTTGTCAAGGGCGGGCTGAGTTCCTTCGACAACGCGATAGCTTTGGACGAGATCCATGCGTTCGAGCGGGACGTATAGGCGGGCGTCTTCGGCGTAACGCAGCAACATGAATTCGCCGCGGCGGCCATCGGATTCGATCAAGCGCAAGCCTTCGAATTGGCCAATCCCATGATCGACGTGGACCACGAAGTCACCAGGCTTCAGTTCCGCAAAATCGGCGAAAAAGCCGGAGGTGCGGATTTTCCTGCTGGGACGCTCGACGGCGGGAGTGACGTCGAAGAGATCGGCATTGCCGAAAAGCGTGAGGTTTACTTCCGGGAAGGCCACGCCCGCGGCGAACGGGGCACGCATCAAGAGGAGCCGGGCAGTCTCCGAAGCGGTTTCCGCGGTGAAACCCGCCGCGGCTTCTTCGGTTTCGCCCAAAACGTAGGCAACCTCGTATTCGCGGCAGATGTCGGCGTAGCGTTCGAGTTCTCCGGTGCTGGCGGCGGTGAGGAAGACCGTTCCGCTAGCCGCGATTTGCGAGCGGATATCGCCCAAACAGGCGACGATGTCTCCATGGAATCGCGAGCTGGGGCGCGCCACCAGTTCAAAGCGTTTTCCGCCGGATTGGGCGAGATTGAGCCGCTCTAGTTCGATTCTTGAAGTCTTGTTCAGCGCTTTTTCCCAACTTTCTTCGTTCCAGAAGAAATCCGAGACCGTGGGCGCGTTCGCCTGCCCGTGACGCTCGTAATTTTCGGTAGCGGATTCTAAGACGCTTTTTCGCGTCTGCCGCAAAGTTTCCGGCTCGTCTTGAAGCACGATTGGCTTCAGAGAGCTTTCCGCCAGTTCGAACAGCGCGCTGTTGCCGGTCTCCTCCGTCGACCCAAACCATCCTCCCGGCGCCCATTCTTCCGCTTCCTGGCTGCCGGGAGCGGGGACACTCCACTCCGCGAGCGGAAGAATCGTGGTTTTCACAACTGGCGCGATCGAGCGCTGCGTACGCGGGTCAAATTCGCGGACGGATTCGACGGTATCGCCGAGAAGCTCAATCCGAACTGGGCGCAGCGCTTCCGGAGAAAACACATCGATGATTCCGCCACGAACAGCGAACTGGCCGGGAAGTTCGACCATGTCCGTTCGCGCGTAACCGATGCGCGCAAGGTGCGTGGTCAGTTCCTCGTGGTCGGCTTCGCTATCCTTGGCGAGGGTGCGCGCAAGGGTGAGATAGACGTAGGGGTCTTGATACCGCCAGAGGGCCGCCGCCGCGGGAGCTACCACGACGGAAACTTCGCCGTTCGCAAGGCGATAGAGCGTGGCGGCGCGTCTTTCGAGAATATCCGGGTGAGGCGATTGCGGATCCCAGGGAAGACTGTCGAACGCAGGCAGAACGGCGATGCCGCCCGTGGGGCCGGGGAAGATTTGGGAGAAAAATCGCAAAATTTCGGCAATTTCTTCCGCGCGGCGGTTATTTTCGGTGATGAAGTAGGCGGGGCGGCGCAACTCGTGAACTACATACGCGGCGATCAGCGGTTTTGCGACATCGTGAAGGCCGGAAAGCCCGACCAGGTTGCCGCCGGCGCGCACTTCTCCCACCACGCCCTCCATTGCAGGGTGGCGCAGAAGCGCTTCGAGTCGTTCTCTCACCGCCGGCAGTATCATTTCTACTTGGGGTCGATCCCTATTGTCCGGCGCGTCGGTTCACTGCTTCTTTGCACATCAAGTTTTTTGAGGTGTCGGTGGCTGTTGTCCTCGAATCTTGGTCAAAATCTTTGTGGTCGAGTAACCCGGCACGTTATCGATGAGCACGACTTTTCCTCCGGCTGCCTCTACTTCCTCGCGACCAACAATCTGGTTGCCGGGCCAGTCGCTTCCCTTCACCAAAATGTCAGGCAAAAGTGCCGCGATCACTTTCTGCGGCGTGAGTTCGTCGAAAATGACGACACCGTCGACGCATTCAAGACTGGCGAGAATCTCGGCGCGCTCCTGCTCAGGAATCAGCGGCCTGTCCGCGCCTTTCAGTGTGCGCACGCTGGTGTCGCCGTTTATGCCCACGACCAGCAAATCGCCAAGGTTTCGAGCGGCTTCCAGGCTGTGAATGTGGCCGGGATGCAGCAAGTCGAAGCAGCCGTTGGTGAACACGACGCGCTTGCCGTTGCGTTTGTCGCGGGCAAACCGCACAATCATTTCTTCCAGTGTCAACACCGCCGAGTGCAAAGGCTCTCCATGTTTGCTGAACGAAGCAGAACCGCTGGCCATTTCAATCCATCAGTTTACCATGCCCTCAGATTTGGCTCCCTTGGGGAGCATTTCGCTTGAGTAAGAAAAGGCAGGTTTTCGAGGCGCTTGGCGGAGTGCTTTGCCTAGTAGTGGGCGGATTTTTGGCGCTTTATCCTACACGGCGGTACGCGGAACATCGCTATGTGGTCGACGCCGCGTCGTGCCGCATGGATCTGCTGATGGTTACTCGGGCAGATTTGGCTGGCGACCCGGACACCGGCGCGGTCGTCCTGTTTCATGGAATCGCCGCGAACAAAATCATCATGCAGTATCTGGCGCGAGCGTTCGCGGAACTAGGCTTGCGCGTTTTTATTCCCGATCTTCCTGGCCATGGACGATCTCCAGGACCGTTCACGCCGGAATTGGCGGAATCGTGCAGCGGTTCTCTGCTGCGTGGACTTGCGGCGCGGGGAATGATCATCCCGGAGCGCACGATTCTTGCGGGGCATTCGATGGGCGGGGCAATCGCATTGCGAGTTGCCGGGAAGTTTCGACCCGCGGGCGTAATTGCGATTTCGCCCGCACCGATGCGACCGGCCCACGGCATCGCAAGCGAAAATCTGTTGTTTCATTCGCTGCCGCTTCTGACACCGAACACTCTCGTGATGGTGGGACAATTCGAACCCCATGGACTTAAGGAGAACGCCGCGGACCTTGCGGGCAGTCCGAGCGGCTCGGTGAAGTTCCTGCAGGTGCCGCGAAATACCCACGTCAGCATGTTGTTTTCTCCGGCGGTAGCGCGCGAATCACAGGATTGGGCGGCTCGCGTGTTTTCGCTGCCGAACAACGCGCGATTGCCCTCGGCTGCGAATTTGCTCGCGTGCCTTCTCGGAATCGCCGGTTTGTTGCTCATCGCCGGGCCGTTTCTGCGCGAGATGATCGGGAGCAATCCCGCCGAAGACCTGCAAGCCACCGATACGGTGCCCGCGATTCGGGGCGCGGCGGAGGTGGCGCTCTGTTCTGTTGTCGCGGTGCAAATTCTGCGCTATGTGCAGCCACTGCGGGTTCTTCATTTGTTCGAAGGAGACTATCTGGCGGGGTTTTTTCTGATTGTGGGATTGGGTTTGATTCTGCTGCATGTGAAACCCGCCCGCGAAGGATTCCGCGCGCGGCCCGGCTTGTTTGTGGGGGCAGCAGTGGCGGCGATCCTTTTGCACTTTTTGATAACCGGCTGGTTCGAACTGACGGCGACGGGGGCTTGGCTGAATCTGCAACGTTGGGCGCGGTTTCCGCTGTTTGTGGTTGCGGCGTTTTTGTATTTGTACGGCATCGAACTGCTGGCGGGGCCGGTGGCGAACAGGTACCGACGATATGCGTTCTGGTTCCTGCTGCTCGTCGTGGCATGGTTGCCGATTGTCTTCGGCGTGCTGTACCTGCGAACGGGAGAGATTCTGCCAGTGATTCTGTCTCCGTTTTTCGCGCTGCAGGCGCTCCTCGCAGGGCTAGGTATCCAATTAGTACGCCGCGAGTCAGGCTCTCCGCCGGTCGCCGCATTGTTCGGTGCTATACTTCTCGCGGGGTTTTGTCTGGTGCTCTTTCCCTTATCCTGAAGACCTTACCCCCGCAGTGCGGCCATCCCTCCTGTGGCGGAGATGGAAACAACTGAAATTGTGGTGATGAATGGCTGACTATGTCATTGTCGGTGGTGGGCCTTCTGGCGCCATGTGCGGCGAACAGCTCGCTCGCGCGGGACACTCCGTCGACATTTTTGACGAGCATCTCGCGTGGGAAAAACCCTGCGGCGGCGGACTGACCTACAAAGCCACACAGTGCTTCCCTTTCCTGCTGGACAATCCGTTGCCGAAGAAACTGATCCAGAAGGTGGAGATTATCAGCGCGGAGAATCAGCGGGCGACACTTTCGCTGCAACATCCCATCGTCATTTACTCGCGCACCATTCTCAACGGACTGCTACTGGATCGCGCGCGCGATGCCGGTTGCCGCATTCATCATTCGCGCGTACAGGGATTGGATACTTCGACGCAACGGCCGCGATATTGCCGCGACGGCGAATGGCGCGATTCCGATTTTCTGGTGCTGGCGGGAGGCGCGCGGAACCAGTTTTTGCCCGGCACACGAGCGCTGGCACGCGACGAACTCGAAATGACGCAGGGCTACTTTGTTCCGCAAACGGCCGATCAGATTCTGATTAAGTTTCTGCCGGAGTTCGAAGGCTACATCTGGTCCTTCCCGCGGGCCGACCATTTGTCCCTGGGAATTTGCGGAAGCATGCAGGCGCACACGAGCACGGAATTGCGAGGTCACTTGCAGCAATTTGCCGGCACCGAGAAGATCGAAACAGCGCACGCAAAATTCTACAGCCACGTGCTGCCTTCTCCTCAGGTGCGCACGCTCTCCGACCGTGCGGTGATTGGGCGCAACTGGGCTCTTTGTGGAGACGCGGCGGCTTGGGTCGATCCGCTGACCGGCGAGGGTCTGTTCTATGCCATGCGCTCGGGCGAAATTCTCGGACGGTCGCTTGCCGAAGGATGCCCGGAGAAATATCCGGCGCGGGTTCAGTCTTCGTTTTCTATGGAATTGGAATTTGCCGCCCGGATTGTGCGCCGCTTCTATCGCGGCTCCTTCCTGGGCACCGCGGTCACGACGCGCATGGTGCAATTCCTGCAGCGCAACGCGGTGTTCCGCCAGCTGCTTTCCGATCTGTTCTGCGGCACGCAGGATTACACCTCGCTGAAGCAGCGGGTCCTCGCGCACCTCGGAGGAACGCTCAGCCAGTTCGTCAACAGCGTGCTCCGCTTCGACCATCCGGCGACCAAGGCGCCTACTTCGGCAGCGGACTGATTCCCGCCTTGGACCCATTCTCCATCTGACAATTCCTGGAGTAGGATAGGGAGCCTCTGGAGCTGCGGCCTGCGTTTCGCGTCGACGGTGTATCAAATGCGCTTCGAACTGCGTCCTATTCAAGGGATGAGGTCTACCAGTCCCATTGTTCGCTCCGCCTCGGTTGCTGTCACAGGAGGCAAATCATGAGACAAAGAACGATTTCGCTTCTCGGCATTCTACTGCTGGGGGTATTGGTCTTCTCGGCGGCTCCACGGTATCGCACGCCGGTGCGGTCCGGCAACGTCGAAGAGCTTAAGGTTACGATTCGCGAATGGGCGGTTCCAACCAAAGGAGCGCATCCGCATGATCCCGCCGTTGGCGCAGATGGAGCGCTTTGGTTCACGGAACAGATGACGAACAAGCTGGGGCGGCTCGATCCCAGCACTGGGCAGTTCAAGGAGTATCCGTTGCCCGAAGGCAAAAATTCCGGCCCGCACGGGCTGGTAGCCGATCGCGACGGCAACATTTGGTTCACGGCGAATTTTGGAGGTTACATCGGGAAACTCGATCCGCGAACCGGCAAAGTGACGGAGTACAAGATGCCGACCGAGAAGGCCGACGATCCGCACACGGCAGTTTTCGATGCATACGGCATTCTTTGGTTCACCGTTCAAGGCGGCAATATGGTGGGGAAACTCGACCCAAAGAGCGGCAAGATCGATTTACAGGAAGTGCCCACGGAAAGCGCCTTGCCGTATGGAATACAGGTCAACAGCAAGAGCGTGCCTGTTTTCTGCGAACTGGGGACCAACAAAATGGCGTCGATCGACCCTGCGACGATGAAGATTACCGAATATCCGCTGCCGGAATCGGCCCGGCCGCGGCGGCTGGCGATTGCCGCGGATGACACGGTGTACTTCACCGATTTCAAGAGCGGCCATTTGGGCAGACTGAATACGGCTACCGGCGCAGTGAAAATGTACGATTCACCGGGAGGACCGGAATCGAATCCGTACGGAATCGCGATCACGCCGGACGGAATGGTGTGGTACAGCGAATCGGGAGTGAAACCGAATACCATCGTGCGGTTTGATCCCAAGACGGAAACATTCGCGCGCGCCAATATTCCCTCGGGTGGAGGCGTGGTGCGCAATATGGCCGCGACTCCGGATGGCCGCGTTTACATCGCCTGCAGCGGTGTGGACAAAGTGGGCGTGGTCGAACCTGCCAAGCAGACCATCACGGGCCGGCCATGAGCCATGTTTTCCGGTTCTTTTTCGAGCCCTCCGCTGGGCCGGGCGGCATTTTCTTTATTCGGCTGGCCGTCGGGCTCATTTTTCTGACTCAAGGCATTCTGAAATTCAGCGATCGAAACATGGGCGTCGTGCGCTTCACGAGGATTGGTTTCTCTCATCCTTCTTTCACGGCGCATTTTGTCGGCACCTTTGAAATTGTTTGCGCCGTTCTGGTGCTGGCCGGGCTATGGACGCGAGCCGCTGCCGTGCCGCTTTTGATCGTCATCACGACTGCGATTGTCACGACCAAAATCCCGGAACTCTCGCGACCGGGACAAGGCTTCTGGTATATGGTGAGTGACGCCCGCACGGACTTTGCGATGCTCTGTTCGCTGATTTTTCTGATCCTTGCTGGAGGCGGCGCCTGGACGATCGCGAGCCGGCGCGCGCCTATTACGCGTAAAGGCATTTTTTGAGGAACTTTCCGGCAACGCGGCGAGCGTTTCTGCAGATGAGCGGCATGGCTGCGGGGGCATTCTGCGTGCCCGAGGCAAAACTTCTGGTTGGAGGCGTCGCCGCTCGCGACCAGTCAGCTTCGAAGCCCGCTGATTATTCGCTGCATATCAAGAACTCCGCCGTTGAGATTGCGCCGAAGCGCATCGTCCCCGCAACCACCTACAACGGACAATTCCCGGGACCGCTGCTGCGCTTAAAGGAGGGGCAACCGGTTACCATCGACCTATTCAACGAAACGGATACTCCCGAACAGCTTCACTGGCACGGGCAGAAGGTGTCGACCGATGTCGACGGCGCCGCGGAAGAGGGTACGCCATACATCCCCGCCCACGGCATGCGGCGCGTCAGCTTTACGCCGAGTCCATCTGGTTTGCGTTTCTATCACACCCATAATCGGGGGGGCGCCGATCTGGCTGCTGGACAATATAGCGGGCAGGTTGGGCCTGTCTACATCCAGCCGAAATCGTCGCCGGGAAATTACGACCGCGAAGTTTTCCTGGTGCTGAAGGAGTTCGAGCCGACGTTCAGCCGCGGCGGCGACATGGACATGAATTTTCTGTCGCCAGCCACGCGCGTCAAGGCCCTGGAGGATGCGGGCGAATCGGCGATGAAAGCCTCACTGGCCAAAGGAATGCCGCACGGATTTGAAGTCGGTTACGGCTCGTTCACGATTAACGGCCGCATGCTCGGGCATGGCGATCCGATCCGCGTGAAAGCGGGCGAACGCGTGTTGCTTCACGTGCTAAATGGCAGCGCGACGGAAATTCGCAGCCTGGCCTTGTCCGGGCATACGTTTCAAGTTGTAGCGCTCGACGGAAACCCGGTGCCGAATCCTGTGAAAGTGCCGGTGCTGTGGCTCGGAACGGCTGAGAGAATTTCCGCGATTGTCGAGATGAATCATCCCGGCGTCTGGATTCTTGGTGATTTGGCGGACGACGACCGGCGCCACGGCATGGGCATCGTTGTGGAGTACGCTGGCCACAAAGGCACCCCCGCATGGATCGCGCCACCGGCTTTCAAATGGAACTACGCGCGATTTGCAAAGCCGGGCGCGTCGCCAGCCGCGCCGGACGAAACCATCGAAATGACCTTTGCGAAAGACAATGCCGCTCACGAAGGTTTTAGTCTCTGGAGCATCAACGGCGTCTCGTATCCCATGACGGAAGGCGTGGTCCCCGCTGTGGTCCATCTGAAACAAGGCGAGCGTTACCGGCTGCACATGCGCAACGCCAGCGACGACATCCATCCGGTGCACCTGCACCGGCACAATTTTGAACTAACGCGAATCGCCGAGATGCCGATGGCAGGCATTTTCAAAGATGTGGTCATGGTGGGCGGCTACCAGGAAGCGCAAGTGGACTTCGTCGCCGACAATCCCGGCCTCACGCTGTTTCACTGCCACCAGCAGCTGCACATGGATTTTGGTTTCATGACCCTATTTGACTACGCTTAGTCCTATACCTTCTCGCACCCTCAGCCGCATCGAAACAGGGTATTCTTTCAAGTATCTGGGATCCCTCATGGCCACAACTGCAACCACAGCGCCCGTAACGGCGGAAGCCGCGTCCAAAACCGCGAAGAAAAAAAAGATCAACTGGCAATCGTTGCCGGAGATCTGGGCGTTAATCCATCCGCGACGGGGGATGCTGCTGCTCGGGCTGTTGCTGGTGGGGATCAACCGGGTGGCGGGATTGGTGCTGCCGGGCTCCAGCAAGTATTTGTTCGACAACGTGATCGACAAGCACCAGGTGAAGCTGCTGGTGCCGATCGTCCTGGCGGTGGTAGGAGCGACGCTGTTGCAGGGCATCACATCGTTTACGCTGACGCAGCTTTTGTCTAAATCGGCGCAGCGCATGATTACGGACATGCGGAAGCAGGTCCAGGCACACATCGGGCGGCTGCCGGTGAACTATTACGACGCGAACAAAACCGGCGTACTGGTTTCGCGGATCATGAGCGATGTGGAAGGCATTCGGAACCTGATCGGTACGGGGTTGGTCGAGTTCGTGGGCGGATTGCTGACCGCCGTGCTGGCGCTGATCATTTTACTGCGCACGAGCACGGTGATGACCCTGGTGGCGTTCGCGGTGATGCTGAGTTTCGCACTCTTCCTCAACAAGGCCTTCGCGGCCATCCGGCCGATTTTCCGGGCGCGTCCTAAAATCAACGCGGAAGTGACCGGGCGTTTGACGGAGTCTTTGGGTGGCGTGCGCGTGGTGAAGGGCTATCACGCGGAGGATCGCGAGGAAGGTGTTTTTGCCAGCGGGGCTCAGCGCCTGTTGGACAATGTGTTGAAGACTCTGACGACTACTTCGCTGATGAGCCTTTCGGGCGCTTCGCTCATGGGAATTGTAAGCGCGATCATCATGTACCTCGGAGCGCGGCAAGTGTTGGCTGGAACGATGACGAAGGGCGAACTCATTTCGTACTCGGCGTATTTGGTATTGATGGTCGCGCCGGTGTTCCAGATCGTGAATATCGGGACGCAAATCACGGAGGCGATTACGGGTTTGGAACGGACGCGGGAAATTCTGAACGAATCGAAGGAGGATCAGGATCCGCGGCGCACGATGACGCTCGGGCGTATTGAAGGGCGCGTGGAATTTGAGGATATCCATTTCTCCTACGAGACGAATAAAGAGGTGCTGCACGGAATCAGCTTTCAGTCCGCACCGGGGACCGTGACCGCGCTGGTGGGCCCGTCTGGTTCCGGAAAATCCACGGTTATCGGGTTGATTTGCGCGTTTTATACGCCGACGAACGGGCGGGTGCTGGTCGATGGGGTGGATTTGACGACAGTGCGGCTGGATTCCTACCGAACGCAATTGGGCGTTGTGCTGCAGGACACTTTCTTGTTCGACGGGAGCATTAGGGAGAACGTGGCGTACGCGCGGCCGGATGCGACGGAAGAAGAGATACTGGCGGCGTGTCGGATTGCGCGCGTAGACGAATTCGCGGAAAATTTCGAAAACAAGTACCGCACCGTTGTGGGCGAGCGCGGCGTGAAGCTTTCGGGAGGACAGAAACAGCGTGTTTCGATTGCGCGCGCGATTTTGGCCGATCCGCGTATTTTGATTTTAGATGAAGCTACCTCCAGCCTGGACTCTGAATCCGAGGCGCTGATTCAAGAAGGTTTGAAATACTTAATGCGCGGGCGGACGACCTTTGTGATCGCGCACCGGCTATCGACGATCCGGCGGGCCGAGCAGATCCTGGTGATTCAGGATGGCCGCGTGCTGGAGCGCGGCACGCATGAGAGCCTCTATGCGGCGCAAGGGCGGTATTTCGAGCTGTACAACAAGCAACACGCGGTGGAGACGAATTTGTTTCTGGCGCCGGGAGAGGGCGATAAAACAGACGACGGGCCTGGCGAAGGCGGCGGAGTCGGAACGGCGGGTGGTGCGCTTCCGGAAGCGATGCGGATTATGCGGTCGCAGAATTCGTGAAGTGAAACGGCCCGCCTAGGCGTTACACAAGATTGTGCAATTCTGCGCGAAGTGCTAGATCGATGGGCGACGGACGATGCCCTTCTTACCTTGAGCGGCCTGCACCGGCAATAAAGTTGCCATTTTACGGATCATCGCGAGGACCAAGCGCTTGTCGCCTTCAGAAAGCGTGGTGCTGTATTTTTTAATTTCGGCGAGGAAGCGAATCTCGTCCTGAGAGAGTTCGCCGAGCATCTTCTGAGTTTCTTTGTCGCGCGGAGTTTCTGTGCCCGGGAAGAAATCAGCAAGGGAAATTTCCATGGCCTCGGCGATTTTGGCGAGGGTCTCGAGCGATGGAACGGTGTGGCCGTTCTCGACGCGAGAAAGGTAGCAACGAAGCAGGCCGGTGCGGCGCTCAATGTCACCCTGCGACAAGCCGCGCTGGCTACGATAGGTTTTGATGACTTCTCCGATGTTGACTTGTGGTTTCTCTTTAGGCACTGGTTCCTCCAACGGAACCAGTAGCTTAGTGGCTAACAGTAGCAATCGCAAGGCGGAACTACCGGAGCGCCGTTCCTAACGGTAACTGTACGAAAGGCCAGTAGAGGGCTGCGACGGTCGTTCCCCAAACAATCTATTTTGAAAGAGTTGCGGTAGCAGGGATGACGTTATAGCCATCGAGTTCAAGAACCGGCGGCTTGCCTTCGGCGTCGGAGAGGTCATAGACCGCATCGACGGACTTCGCTTCCCCTGGCAGCAACGAGAAGTAGTTGTCACCCCAGAAGATGGGGACGAGATCGTCGCCGTCCTTCCCCTTGGTCACTCGCAAATAAACCTGAAACGCCACGCTGGCGCTGGGGTTCTTCAGTTTTACGGTGATCGTTCCCTTCCCGGCTGCTTGACTGGTGGATTGCACCATCTCCAGCTTAACCTGCGGCAATGAGTTGAGGCCGGTGAGATCGGCGAACTCTTTTTGCGGCGTGTAGACGGTGTCTTTGCGTTTGGTCCAGTCCAACGTGTCGAGCTTGGTGGAGAGCCAGTAGAAATTGTCGCTCACGAGATTGCCGGATGCATCGTGGAGGTAGAGCTTCAGGAAATAGGTCTTGGAAAGATTTGCGGGCTTCGGGAGATCGAATGCTTTCACGGCAGCATCCGCCGGCAGCTCAATTTTCTGGTTCTGAGAATCGATCTCTTTTCCATCGATGTTGAAGAGCCGTGCTGTGACTTCGAGACCCTTGACGGACTCGTAGGTTCCGTTTACAACAGCGACAGAATTGTTGTTGTAGTCGTACTGCACGTGGACAATTTCTTGGGCCTTCTTCGTGCCGAAATAGCCGCCTGCGGGAACGAGATAATAGTCGTAAAGATGCCAGATCAGCGAAGGCCAGGCGTTGTTCTGCATCCACTGAATCACGCCGGTGGCCGTATATTTATTGCGCGCGTAGGCCTCGAACATGGAACGCTCGTTGTCGTAAGCCATGGCCTGCGCTTTGCGCTCGTAATCTTCGAGCGACGTCGGAGCGCCGTAACGCTTGGTTAGTGCTTCGGTGAAAACGTGGACGTCAGCGAAGCGATCGCGACCCGCATGGAAATTCCAGTAATCGTCGATCGGCCACAGATGCTCCTTCGGGATGAATTTCACCAGACTTTCTTTGGGCGGAATGGCGGGACCGGGGCTGGTTTCCGTGTTATAGCCGTAGGCGCCGCCCGCTTGCGTATCGGCAAGCCAGTAGACCGGGGGAACGTATTCGTAGGGGCCGGTCATCTTGACGCCGGATTTGCCGGTGACGGTGGTGGGCTGCTCGCTGGCGGATGAAACGGTGGGATTCGGCCATTCCATCACTTTGAAAATGTCCAGGTACATCTGTTCAATTTCCAAAGGAGGCGGATTGTCGCTACCGTAGAGCCAGACAAAGACGCTCGGATGATTGCGGAGACGGGCGAGTTGATCGGTGAGAGAAGCGGCGGCGATGGCCTTGGTTTCAGGGGTCCAATGCTTCCAGCGCTCCCAAGCGTCGCAGCAGCACCATCCGGGCATGATCAAAAGGCCCATTCGGTCGGCCTTGTCGAAGAACTCGTCGCGGTCGACCTTGCCTTCCAGACGGATGGAGTTCAGGCCCATGTGCTTGACATAGTTCAAGTCTGCGTCGAGGCGCTTCGAGGACCAGCGCAGGAGCATATCCGGGGCCCAGGCGGCGCCGCGGATCAGTACGTTCTTACCGTTGACTTTGAAAAGACGCCCGCCATTGCTGGTCAGTTCGGAAGTGACTTCACGAATTCCAAAATTCACGACGGAACTGTCCGATTCGCCGCCCGGCGAGACAACCCGGAAGTTCGCCTTATAAAGGTACGGATCGCCCATTTGGTAGGGCCACCAGAGCTGGGGCTGCGACAGCTTAAGTTGCGGAAATTGTTCGGGAGTGAAGCGAACGGTTTTGGATTCTTTGGCAGCAAGTTCCACCGGCTGGGCAAGTTGTATACCGGCAAGCTCGACCTGAAGCGTCGACTTGACCGGATGGCCGGTTGTGTTGGTAAGAACCGCACTGGCGGTTAGCGCGGCCGATTTGTAGTCAGACCCGAGTTTGGAATTTACGAATGGCTTTCGCAGCGAGACGTCGCCAGTCTCTGAAAGAAAGATTTCGCGCCAAATCCCCATGTCCTTGTCGGGAGGTGTGGGATTCCAATCGACCCAGGTGATGCCGAGATCCCATTTTTCGGGCGCAAAGATTTCCACGGCGAGCGCGTTAGACCCACCCTTGTTTAGAGCCCCCTCTACGGGGAACTCAAACTCCCGGTAGGCGCCAGCGACGTCGGCTTTGTCGGCAATCTTTTTACCGTTTAGCCACACATTGGCGCGGTAGTTGATTCCGAGGAGATGCAGCCAGGAAGCGGGATTCGAAGAACTTGCGACTGCGAACTCGGTGCGAAACCAAAACGAACAACGGTAGGGACTGTCAGAGGGCATGTCGCGGGTTGCGAAAACACCTTTATTGTCCGAGACGAAGCCGGGAAACTGCTTTAGGTTCATGCCGTAGTCTGGATCGGGAAGAATCTTCGCAGTAACCTGCGCGCCAACTACGGTGCCCGGCACTTCTGCGGAAAGCCACTTGCCGACATCGAAGCCCACGGCCGAAATTTGCTCGCCCTTGGCGTTATCCACACAGGAAGACTGCATGCGCCAGGTGCCGTCAAGAAATTGCCGGTGCGCCGGGACCTGCGCTGCGAGAACGGATGCGAAAACAACGGCAACGGACAACGTCAGAACGCAGAAACGGAAGGCTCGGAATGGAGACATGAAGGTCCTCGCACCACCCGACGAGCTAGAAATGGGTTTGGTGAACGACTTGCGGCATCTACATTAAATCGATTCAATCAAGGAATCAATCCCCGAGGGGAGGCGATGACGCCCCGCGGCGCGTTTTTCCACAGAAACTTTCCGCATTCGGCAGGGTTGAGGGAACTAAACGGAGCCAGCGGGGGAATGCCGTTGTATTGCAAGGTTTGCGACCGTGAATTGTGGGGGTGTCGAACTAACATTGTGAAGGGACGAAAAGCTTTTTTCCTGGGACTGGAACCCGAAGTTTCTGTATTATCTCAACGCAAGGATTGCAGAACCACCAATTCAATAATATGGAGAAATCTAGATGGGCCTCAAACCGCTCGGCTCATGTCTTATCTTATGCGTCTTCATTGCAGGTTGTACTAATCAAACAACATTACCTATTTCGATAGCGATTACCCCGGCCGCAGTGGCGCTCGCGCCCGGCCAAACTGTCCAGTTAACGGCGACGGTCACGAACAACAAGACAGGTGTCACTTCACCAGCCACAACAAACGGCAGCCAGACCGGCATCAGCTGGGCGGCTACCGCGGGGTCCATCGATGCCAACGGAAACTATACCGCCGCTTCATCGGCGGGTCGGAGCACGACTGCTTTGGTAATCGCCACCAGCAAGCAAGACAGGACGAAGTTCGCCAACGCGATAGTTCACGTTGTAGCGCCGGGCATGGTTGCGGCGTCGGGCAACCCGCAAGTGGCGGTGTATACGATTACGCCCAGTTCGGCAGGAAACATGTCTGTACAATTTGGGCCGGACACAAATTACGCGTTGACCACCTGGACGCAGCCGTCGACGAGCGGTGAGGCGGTGAGTTTGTATGTCGCGGGAATGAAAACCGGCACGCAGTACCACATGCGCGCCACGATACAGTTCGCCGACGGATCGCAATACACCGACACGGACCACACTTACACTCCGGCCACCCCGACGGGCAACGTTCCGGCACCGCCAACGATTACCGTGACGACTACGCCAGGGATGACACCGCAAAGTGGGGTGGAGTTGCTGACGTTGGCCCAAGGGGTCGCATGGCCCACGATCACCGACCTTGACGGAAACGTTCTATGGAGATATGCAGGCGTGCCCAATGGCACGGTAGCAAATCCAATTAAACTGATTCCCAACGGCCATTTCGTTGTTAATTTCAGTGTAGGAACGGTGGATGGCGGCCAATCTCTTCTTCAGGAAATGGATCTGGCGGGGAATGTTATTTGGCAAATGACGGCTGCCGACCTGAACAAGGCGCTTGCGACAGCAACTTGCTCCGGATGCAATATCACCGTTGTTGGAACCCACCACGATTTTGTAATGCTCCCGAATGGACACTTGGTGGTGATTGCGGCGGTCCAACAAGATGTCTCGGGAACTACGGTCACAGGAGATGTGCTCATCGACCTGGACCAGAACCACAACCCCGTCTGGCTGTGGAACGAGTTCGACCATTTGGACATCAACCGGCGTCCTTTTTTGTATCCGGACTGGACGCATACGAACGCGATTTTGTATTCAGCGGACGACGGAAATTTGATCGTTTCGATCCGTCACCAGAACTGGCTCGTAAAGATCGATTACGAAAATGGAAGTGGATCGGGAAATATCTTGTGGCACCTGGGTTATCAGGGTGATTTCACGTTAGTAGGAGGGACGGACCCGACAGACTGGTTCTATGCGCAACATGGGCCGTCGTTCACGACCAAGAACACGACCGGACAGTTTGGCATGGCGATTTTTGACAACGGGGACGACCGGGTTTTCGCGCCGGGGATAACCTGCGGCGCGACCGGTGCGCCACCCTGTCTTTACAGCACAGTGCCACTGCTTCAACTCGATGAAACCGCTATGACCGCTACACTGGTTTCCAACCAAACCACACCCAACTATTCCTTCTTCGGCGGGAACGCGGCGGTGCTGACAAATGGAAACGTGGAGTTTTGCGAAGCCGCGGGAGGCCCGATGGGAAACGCGGGCACCATCTATGAGTTTACGCAGGGCAGTAGCCCGCAACAGGTCTGGGAATTGCAGGTGCCGGGAATCTATCTGTACCGAGGTCAGCGAATGCCGAGCTTCTACCCGGGCGTTCAATGGTGAAGCGCGAGGCATGGTAAACTATGCGCAGCCCGGAATGGCAGAACTGGCAGACGCAGCCGACTCATAATCCTAAGAATGGTGCTAGTCACTCGCAATCTATTGCAAACAATAGGTGCGGAAACGTCCATACCTGATTGTAGGCTATTTAGAACTACCCGCATCGGAACACAAAGCTAGAAGATCGGGTCGCAGGCACAGACGGTTCTTATCCTTTCTTTATGTCGCCGGGTGTTGCGGTTGCGCGTCCATCGAGCGGCAACTTCTCAAGTTTCTCGCCGAGAACCGTGACGCACTTTCCAATTTCCTTTTTCATCAGCTCTTCCTCGTAGCGGGAGCTAACGCATTGCCCGTGTTCGTAGTCGGGCGACCAAACCTCCGATAGGAAGCAGTGTTCGCGGTAGCAGTGGAAGATGATTTTGCTGTCCGCATCCACAGAACGGGCTGAGATCTCATCGGCCAAGACGACGGCGATCTTTTTTCCTTTGGCATCTTGGAGATCCACGCGGTGCGGAATCGCTACGATCCTGTATTCCCCTGCGGGCAGGGTCTTCCCGGCGACCACGAAATCGAAGGGGATATTTGCCTTGATCGCGCCCGGCTCGGCGTAGCCTGGCGCCACGGCCCAGCCGCCTAGCAAAAATACGCCAACCACCGATAGGGTCTGCTTCTTCATGGAAATTCTCCTTTTCCCGAGTTACCGGTTGGGTGGAACCCTCCGGTGGCCGCTTTCGGCGGCGCATACGCAGACCTTCACTCGAGTCACAGGGCAGAACAATGGTTCGGTAATGGTTTCGCTCAGGCAGCAATATGGTCGGCTAATGTATTCAAAACACAGGGAAAGCAACAAAGTCTGACGGTGTCCGTCTCAATAAGAAGCCCGTGGTTTGGTGTAGACTCTCTTGGATTACAAGGGGTGACTTGGGATGACTCCCTCTGCTGCGACTCCTCGAGTCGTCCGTTTCGGGATCTTCGAGCTCGACCTCGACTCTCGCGAACTTCGCAAATCCGGGGTCAAGATCAAGTTGCAGGAGCAGCCTTTTCTAATACTTGCCCTACTGCTGGAGCGCCCGGGCGCCATCGTCACCCGCGAAGAATTACACAAAAAGCTTTGGCCCAAAGACACGTTCGTCGATTTCGACCTCAGTTTGAACAGTGCGGTCAAGAAACTCCGCCAGGCGCTAAACGACGATTCGGAGAATCCGCGGTTTGTCGAGACTCTCTACCGGCGTGGGTATCGATTTATCGCTCCGGTAAAGGGTGTGGACGACGCTGAACAAACTGCGCTATTCGAGGGCCAATCCGAGTCCGCATCGGCAGTCAGTCCGACGCGGGTTGCGTCTCGTTCGAAGGCCGTCGTCACTGCTTCTGTAGTTGCAGTTGCGGCGCTATTGATCGCTGCCGGGGTGTGGTTGCGGCCTCCGTTACCGCCACCGCGCATTCTCTCGGTCGCCCAAATCACCCGCGACAATCTGCCCAAAGACCAGCTCGTTACCGACGGGCCGCGCCTGTACTTCAGCGAAACCGTGAACGATCACCAGTTTCTATCTCAGGTTTCGGCCGAAGGCGGCGAGGTAGTTCAGATTCCCACGCCTTTCTCCGATGTCGCCGTGCGCGACCTGTCCCCGTCAGCATCGGAACTACTGGTAGAGAGCCTGGACATTCAGAACATCGTTATGTCCACCACCTTCACTGGTCCGCTCTGGATGATTCCCCTCCCTGCAGGCTCGCCTCGCCGTTTGGGCAATCTCGTCGCCGCGGGAGCGGGTCTGTCTTCCGATGGGCAAAATTTGGTCTATGCCGCCGGTCAGGATCTGTACCTCGCGCATGCCGACGGAACCAATCCGCGAAAGCTCGTTTCTGTCAATGGATCTGCGCTGACCCCGAAGTTCTCGCCCGATGGAACCCGTGTTCGATTCACCGTGCTGGATCGAAATAGGGGCTCCGTGACTCTCTGGGAGGCTGCCGCAAACGGTAATGCTCCGCATCCGTTGCTTCCGACTTGGCGTCAGGCCACCGCCGAGTGCTGCGGCACTTGGACCGCCGATGGGAAATATTTCTTCTTCGTAGCATTTCGCGGCGGCCCTCAAATCTGGGCCCTGCCAGAGCGCCCTGACCTTCTTCACAAGTGGACCTCGCAGCCCTTGCAAGTCACGAACGGGCCCCTGAGCTACTACTCCCCGGTCCCAAGCCGCGATGGACGCGAATTGTTCGTTGTCGGAGAACAACCGCGCGCGGAACTGGTGCGCTACGACGAGCGCTCTGGTCAGTTCACACCGTTTCTCTCAGGTATCTCTGCTGGCCAGTTGGATTTTTCCCGCGACTCCGAGTTCCTGGCCTACGTCACCTTTCCCGACGGTGCCCTTTGGCGCAGCCGCGCGGATGGCAGTGAACCCAGACAACTAACTTATCCTCCGCTGGTAACTTCCTTGCCGCGCTGGTCGCCCGATGGCAAGCGTATTGCCTTCTCCGCTGCCACCGACACCACTCTTTTCCTGAAGGCTTTCGTCATTTCCGCCGATGGAGGAGCCTCTCAGCAGATCTCACACGATGAGTCCCAAGAGTTCGCCGATCCGAACTGGGCGCCCGACGGGAATTCCTTAATCTTTTCGCGCGGCCCGGCGTTAGGCAGTGCCAATCCGAATGACTTTCTCCTCGTGCGCTTCGACTTAAGAAGCGGCCAGCTCTCCAGCGTCCCAGGCTCTACTGGGCTCTATGCCCCTCGTTGGTCGCCGGATGGCCGCTATCTGTCCGCGCTTACTACAAACCAGGACAAACTGATGCTGCTTCGACTTGACACCGGGCAATGGTCGGAACTCGCAACCGGTCAAGATATTGAGTATCCAAACTGGGCGCGTGATTCTCAGAGCCTCTTTTTCGAAAGCACTCTCAACGACGCCCGGGTGCTCCTTCGCGTAGGTCTCTCCACCCACCGCACCGAGGAGGTTCTCGAGCCTCGCTGGCATCCGGCGGGTTTCCGTGCCCTTTGGCGTCCAGTGGACCGGTCTTGCCCCAGACAACTCTGCCCTCATCATGCGCGACGTCGGCATTCGCGAGATTTATGCCCTCCGGCTGGATCTACCGTAGCCGCAGATGTGAGAATTGGGTGCTGTCGCGCAGTAACGGCGATGAGGATGTCCGAGTTTTAGTTGATTGCTGCGACTCTCGATGTTCGGCACTTAGACCTACCTGCAATCGAGTTCAAGCAACTTCTAAGGCCCGCACCTCCTTCTGCGGAATGCGCGACGGATTCAGGCGTTCCTTCAGCAACAAAAGTTCTTGATAACCCTTAATGCGTCGAAGCTTCTTCTCCGCTTCCAGGAGTCCGGTGGCCGCCCAGCGCAGTGGCTGATTTCCTTCTCGCCAGCGCTTTACGTCGTGCCACCCGCTGCACCGTCGACAAACACGATTCGATCGGGTTGGTGGTGGCCAGTTTCCGCCGCAACACCGCTCCGATCCCCAAGCGATGTACGGTCAGCGTTTCTTCCAAGCCCTCCTCTAGGCTCCGTGCGGCGTTCGGATGAATGCGTTCCAGTTGTCGGAAGATTTTCTCCGACGCCGCTTTGGCCTCCGTGGAGCGGCTCATCGCATAGGCATTGTGCATGCGCCGATCGTAGTCTCTCTGGCAGTTCTCCAGCAGGTACTTCTCGGTGAGGTGCGTATCGGGCAGAGACGGATGACCTGTCTGAAAACGCAGAGCGAATGCCGATCCAAAGAATCGGCCCCCCTACACCTGCAATCTAAATCTGAAGCGTGTCAGCACGGCGGTCACAGCCAGAACGAGCACGGCAAACAAAAGCGATCGCATGACCCCATACCATCCAGCCGTACCGTCAGCGGTAAGTCGAAAAACGAAGGGGATGAAGTAAGCCACGTAGGCCAGCATATAGGCAAGCAGGGCGTTAGATCCCGCCAATTTGATGAACGCGGCCCAGCTCGTCCAATGTTTAATGTCGGCCACCCCGTAGAGAAAAACCTGGAGCAACGTACTTAGAGCTGCGCAGTACAAACACCACGCGGGCGTGTCGCGTAATTTGGATACCCCAAGGGGCGTTAGCATCCAAGCCGCTCCGGCAAGAACCGCTGCATAAATCAGCCCCCAGAAAGCCTTCGTCCGGAAGCTATTTCCGAGCATCCCTCCCACCAAAATCAAAGAGGAGATCAGTCCCGCCATGGTGATTGAACTCAAACCAGCCTCGAAAGGTTGAACATAGGGTGGAAACCGTTTGAGCCAGTCAAACCATCCCGCGGTGGACAGCGCGTTTAAGGCGCTAAGTGCAGCCAGAGACGCCAGAAGTGCCGCGAGGTTTTTCTGGAGGAGCAAATAAAGAGAGCCTGCCAACAGATAGGCCCACCCGAGCAAGCCGAGAATCTCCCAGTCCGAAAAATCCAACCAAGCCACATGGCCATTCTGACTTGTTCTTCTAAAGACGACGGCGAGCACCACTAGCAGCAACAAACCTGCGTATTTCACAACGCGACGAAGCGGTTTGTTCACTGCAGCAGCCGAGGAAGTCGAGCGTCCCCAGAATAGCGCGATTCCTACAAAACCCAGAAGGTCCCACGATACCGAGCTGATGCCCGCATGCTGCTGATCCACCTGCGGGCCATTCGCGATAAACAGGCCGAGTGCCACAAGGCTCAACGCACGCCCAACGATGTGCAGCCAAATTTTTCCACGGGAGTCTCCTTCGGCGATCCTGCGCGCGACGGCCAGCGGAATCGACATCCCCATCACGAACAGAAAAGCCGGGAATACCATGTCCACGTAGGTCATACCGTTCGCTTGGCGAGGCATGTGGTAAGTCCACCAGGGTAGCCCTTTGACGAAGTCAAGGTTATCGACGAACACCATCAGCAATACCGTGAGTCCCCGGAAAACATCGATGGACGCGATCCGACCTGTGAACGCTAAGCTACCGACCTTCGAGTTGGCGGACGCGGTTTCGACAGTGTTCATGCCGGACATGGTGCTAAGACACAACTCTATCGAAAACAGCGCTACAAATGGCGGACGAAACCGTTCCCACCAAGTCTCGGTAACTCTTCGCGCTATGTCGGAAGCGCGAGTGAGTGATGCGCTTGCACGAGCATGGTGGGATTGTGCGCTTTCGATCCAGCGACTGGAAGGAAGCCGCTCGTTTTGCGGCGGACGCGTGTGCTATGCAAATTTCAAATGAGGAAAGAGTAGGTTTAGCGGCGTCCTGAAGAGCGCAGCACCCCATGGGGAGAGAGAAAGGCTCGATAGGTATTTATAAGCTTCGTGGAAAGAGGAGGTCCCGAGGTACGTAGAATAAATTTGCAGGACGAGAAGACATAATCGCGTCAATACAAGTCAACCATGCAAGTCTATTCTGCAGCCTTCTGACCCACCGAACAATTGCCGTCGTGGCCTCCGGCGTGTTTGCTCGGACGAAGTTAGCGGTACGTGGCTCCGCGATCCGCGAAGGAACGTTCGACGCAGGTCTCGCCCCCAACTCTCAGGCTACCTGAATACGTAAAGGTCCAGCCCACCAAACGGCAGCCAGAGGCTTTACATAGCTCTGGTCAACTTGGACCATTCACGGCAAGAATAGACAGTGAAGCAGCATTGCGCGGATCTGCGAATCTGGTTAAGCACGGGACCGAATTGACATGGCAAAACACAGTGCAGGGCTGTTGATGTTCAGGAGAAAAGATAGGCACTTGGAGGTATTTCTCGTTCACCCCGGAGGACCATTTTGGAAAAAGAAGGACGAGGGGGCTTGGTCGATTCCCAAGGGTGAATATGAAGAAGGAGAAGATCCTTTGGATGCGGCCAAGCGAGAATTCCGTGAGGAAACAGGAATCACGCCGGAGGGAGCGCTCCTAGGCCTGGATCAAATCAAGCAACCCGGCGGAAAAGTAATCACGGCCTGGGCATTCGAAGGCGACTGTTCGCCAGAGGAGATAGGAAGCAACACGTTTTCAATAGAATGGCCCCCGAAGTCCGGACACAAGCAGGAATTTCCCGAGGTGGATCGGGCCGATTGGTTTACTCTGGAAAACGCCCGCAATCGTATCCTGAAGGGGCAGATCGGGTTTTTGGATCGGCTTATGGCTCGCGTTAGTTAAATCCCAACATTCGCCCCATACTTAGCACAGTGCCCGGAAGCTCCAGTTTCCCTGTCCTCACAGGCTTCCTAACGATCCCGCGATACTTATCTCCCCTGCACCGCGGCAACTCTCATCGATATTCGTGGCCGCGTCAAATCCGGTTATTCCTTCTCCGATTCCGCGATCAATTTCCCGTATACCTCGCGAGCGTGGTCGTAAGCTTGTCGTGCCTCGGGGAGTTCCTGTGCAGAAATTCGCCGAGCTTTTTGCGTCCAGCATTGATTGACCGCCGCAAGGCACCACTCCGCGCTGGCCCGTAGAGGTCGCATGGGCTTTCCCCCAACAATAATAAAAACTGGATTCGTGTGAGAGGACGGCAGAATGCGGGCAGCAATCCAGCCGCTGCGCTGGATCGGAACGTCAAACCGTAGGTCACGTGTTTGGCCGTCCGCAACAATCGTTTTCCGAGCCACCGGTTTGCCATCGACGACGATTTCGACGGCGACTTCCCGCGTATTTCCAATGCGAGCGCGCTCGATGGTCCAATAAGGTTGCTCATAGTAGGGCGACACTCGGATTTTTTCATCGGGCACAGGATCAAGGTAAGCTGCCACCTTCAGCGCGACTTGAACACGACTGGGACTATCCAGATGAACTTCGCTGTCCGCCGTTCCGACTTCCGTTCCATTTAAGGCAAAATTCATTAAGTGGCTCCTGCCATCAGATACATAACTACGCCCGTCGCGTAGTGAATCCAGCCACTGGGCATACGTGAGCGTTCCATCAACCTTGGCATAGACGCGACCCTGACCAACGCGTGTGTCCGTAATACACGGAAAATCCGTCTCGCCCGAAATTCGCGTTCGGAAGCCAACATTCAGTGTGTGATACCAGATGTTGAGCTCCCACACGTACGGAGTATCCATGGCTGAGATGAAATCGACTGTATTGGGATAGGTGACGTCAACGATATATTCGTTGGCCCCAATACCGTCAAAGCTCGGCACTTCATAGTTCGGGAGTTCGCTCGTTTTCTCTTCTAAGCCCCACCCGGAGTGCGCAAACCCGACAATCGCTCCTTGCGATTTTCCCCAGCGCAGAATAGGAAGGTCCCACGTAGGCCAATCTTCGATGCGCTTTGTATGGGGATAATCCTGCTCGGTCAATCCGAGAAGGACCAAATGTCCGGCATGGCTCGAGGGAAAACCCGAAACTTCGAGATCATAGTGCAATAAACGATTAATCTGCGACTGGGGATCATCTTTTCCGCTGAAGAACTGCTTCTGGTAGTAGTAGCACGGTCCCCAGGTGAGCACACAGCTGACGTTCAACTTCTCTCCTTGTGCTTGCCGCGCCATATCCTCTGGCCGCACGCCTTGCGCAGGATTTTGATAGTGCGAACAGCCTGCGGCGTGCACATGGTGATCGCCGGAATACCAGCCATATTTCGAGGGGTCGACCCAACGTTCCATCTGGAAGGAGACCTTCCCCGACACTGCTTCTTCCACGGTGACCTCTTTCGTCTGGGCTAGATACTCTGGGCCGAGGGCACATGTGACCGAATAGTTCCCCGCGGGAAGGGCGAGGGACTCGCCGTTCGCTCGATAGACTTGCGGCTGAAAGAAGAGATCCGGAGCGAGACGCTTGGACGGATTGGGATAAATCCGGCCCAAGCTGTCCTTTATGATAAACGAGGCAATAGTAGGGTTGGCCCGTTCGTCGAGTACGCCTAGTTGCAGGCGGTTTGCTCCCAAAATGTTGAATAGGAGTGTCGTTTCGTTACGGAAGCCGATGTCTTGCGTGCCCTGCCCCACGCTGAAGGCTAACTTCGCGGAACGTTGGCCGGCGTCGCGGCTATAAACCTCGAGAATGCGATACTCCAACGGCAACCCTGATAATCGCTCGGACATGGGATTCTGGTCGTACAACGAAATGTCCGCCCATCGCTGTTGCACGTCGGCAGTCGTGACCAGGCTAGGCGGCTCGGGGCTGCCGGTGGAGGGAAGGTAGACGGAACCGCTGTTTTCGCTTTGCACCTGCAATTGTGACGTGACACCGGCTCCGTTGAGGACCTTGACCAGAAAGATGCGTGTTCCTTTCTCGACGAGCTCGGGTTTAGCGGGTCCAGGTTCCGCTTTCACACGACTCTCAGCGTTAATGGTTACTATAACCAGAGCGTATTGGTCGAGAACCCGCTCCAGTTCCGCTACGGCTGCCGGCTCGTCCTGTAGGCCGATAGCCGCGTTAATCCGCTGAACATCGGCTTCAGAAAGAGGTTGACCCAAGTAGCTCAGCGCGCTCTCGATTTGGCGAACCTGCTGCGCCAGAGGCTGCAGGGCAACCTTGGAGACTTCGCTCGACACCTGTGCGATAGCGACGGGAGACAGGCTTGCAAACAAAAGTATGACAATTAATAAAAATCTGGCTAATTCGCGAAATCTCATACCTTTACTCCTTGCTGTGCGTGAATTCGATCAGGCGCACATCTTACGCTATCTCAATTCCTGTACTCCTTTTGCCTTCGTTGAAAACGCATTGTCCACGCAGACGCACAATACAGGCAAGAGCATGAGGTAAACCTCCGGAATGAAGGAGGTTAAGGTACTCGGCACATCGCGCAACCGCCGCGCTACCGTCCAGATGAACGGAACTAGGGAATCCGTTCATTAAACGCGCCTGTGCCTGCCTAACGCGAGACTTGGCGGCGGAGCGGCTACAGCTGTTCTGCCGAGGTACCATCTCGATCGCAATCGTAGGACGGGAGGCTCGAAGAGAGGTGTTTAGCAGTCTGAGCTCCTGAATCGAACGCAAGAAGGGATACGAGGACAACCGTTGACTATACGCAGCGCTCCATTCGGGATTCGATCGGTCTGGCTTGGACCATTCCTCCTCCAGTCGACGGCGTCGAATTGACAGACCAAGCCTAATGGTCATGCCGGTAAGGGAACTGATCATTCGGAGGAAAATGTGCCGTGCCGTCTACTCGCACGTTGACCGGCCGTTTCTCATTGAAGTATTCTCAATCTCCGCTGCTCCGAAGTTTCTTCGAGCGGTGAACAAACTTCGCCGAAATTCATATCGAATACTCGTCTCACAAAAGGAGTGTTATGCCAAGAAAAATCGATCCGCTCAATAAAAAACTCTACGGTGCGCTAACGGCAATGCTAACGGTAACCGATGTGAGAGCCGCGGCCGCCTTTTATCAAAAGGCATTCGGCTTTGCCAAACGAGGGATCATGAATGGTCCAGACGGCAAGGCAATCCACGCCGAGCTGACACTCCGCGGCACAACATTAATGTTGGGGCCGGAAATGGCGCAGATGGGTTCCCGCAGTGCGAAAACAATCGGCGCCTCGCCGACAAGTTTGTATCTACTGACGGAGAACGCGGACAAGACGGTCGCCAAGGCTGTAAAGCTCGGCGCCACAGCTAAGGGACCCGTGATGGATATGTTTTGGGGCGACCGCTGTGGAACCGTTCTGGATCCCGAGGGATACATTTGGATGGTCGCCACCCACCGTGCAGAACCCACGCCTAAGGAAATGCAACAGAAGATGAAGGAACAGATGGCCACCCCGCAGGCAGCCCGCGCTGCGAGTAGCTCGTGAGTAGCATCATTTCAAGCTCAGCTATGCTTCTTATTCTAATCGACGCAGTGAGGCGCCGAGGGCGATCGGGCATAGACGTAATAGACATTTGGCCCAATCCAAAGCACGCTCGTGAAGGACACTCGGCTTACCGATACAAATGATCCTAACTGGGCGATAGACAATCCAACACCGTGCACGGGTAGCGACCTTCGACCCGCTTGCTCCACGAGTGGCGGCCGGGCCATTCCAAAAAATCCAAGCAGCGCGCCGAGTTGTGACAACTCGACGGCTGGGAATCAGGTGAGTCCCAGTTCCGTGAGCCAGCACTTCCACAATTCGGACCAACAGTCGAAGAACAGTGTCCGGGACCTCAATCTTCTCGCCAGAGATATTGACGAGGGCACTGATGGCTGGCATCGTACGCAAAGCGGCGGCCTCTCCCGTGAAAGTTTCAACGTCGGTGCGGGCCTTCAGGGAAGTTCGAGGGGCTGCTCAACTCTCGCGATGTCCCAAGCCTGACTCTTGACCACGTCCCGCGACTGTTGAATGCGCTCTTCGAGCGATGGTGCATCGGTTCGAGGTGGAGCCGGTTTCGCATCGCGGTTGAGAAATTGGAAAACCTCAAGCAACTCCTGAGCGGCCTGTGGTGAGTATCCGGCTGCTACCGCCATCTTGAGTCCTTCGCGGTCGGCGGCCAGTTCGCCGTCCTTGCCATAAGGCTTACCGAAATCCTCAATCGATAACCTATCGAATTTTTCGGCAGACAGCTGGTCCCTCTGCATGATCTCGATCACGCGATTGGCGCATTGCTTGAGGTCGATGTGCGCAATTTCATGGCCCAAAACAACGGCGAGCTCGTCTTCGTGTTGCATCAAAGCCAGAACACCACCACCCACGATAATCTGACCACCCGGATAAGCCACCGCGCTGCGAAAGCCGGGATGAAGGTCTACGTGAAACGTATAGGTCAATTTGCGCGCGCTGTTCTTGGCGACCTTATCACCGATTTTTTGCAGGTATTTTTCAATTCTCTTTTGTTCGGCCGTCTCGCCAACGCCGTTCAACTTCAGAAAGGAGGCGACCAGCGCGTTTCCGGCGCGGACCTCATCCTCGAGAGAGAGGGACGGTGGTGATTGGGCGAAATTGGGAGAGACCAATAGGAAGGCAACCATTAGGGCTGTCGGAGCAAGTTTCTGCGACATGAGAGTCTCCCGGGTTATGAAAGCGAGCACGCCGCTGGTGGCGATCATCCTGCGACAGAGATATAGCAGGAACTGGTGCGAACCTCCAGGCCTTCCTCGCAAGCAAGCGATAGGGATGGGACGAATACATCGTTATTAGGGACGCGATTTGCCCAAGTTGTATTGGCGCCGTTGTACACTCCCACAATCTCCACCCGGACGGCATGCTGCTCACGGCGAAGAGGTTTGAGTTTGAAAGACCACCGCGCAAGGGGAATCACAAAATCATGAGTCGATGGAAGCAAGCTGTACTTGCTATTCCAGTTTTGGCGTGCCTTCTGATCACCGGTGGAAGGAATGTGCACGCATCCGGCGCCAAACAATTCGGAAATGATCACAAAATCAAAGCGCAGGTTTTGTCGCTTCGCTTGGATTCCATGGACGGGCTGGAAGTTCAGGGCATGACCGAGACCGGTGCTGATCCGGTGAAAATTCAAACAGATGTTGTCTACTATCGCGGGCGGAGGGCGGTAAGGATTGTCAATGATGATGGCTCTGCTGGAACGGTAAGTGGCGGCCAGGTTCTCGCAATAGTTAAGACGTCCGACTTCAAAGACTGCACCATCGAGGCGGAAGTCGCCGGCTTTCCGCGCCAAGGGGCCAAGCCGAGTACGCGAGGGTTTATCGGCGTCGCATTCCGGGTACAAGACCACGGCTCGCGGTATGAAGCGTTCTACCTGCGAATGACCAACGGTCGGGCCGACAATCAGTTGCAACGTAACCATTCGGCACAGTATGTATCTCACCCAGACTTTCCTTGGAATCGGCTACGCGAGGAAAACCCCGGAGTATACGAATCCTATGTCGACCTTGACGCCGGTGCATGGACACGGATCAAGATCGTAGCGACGGACACAAAAGCTCAACTCTACGTCAACGGAGCTGGTCAGCCCTGTTTGATAGTCAACGATCTGAAGCTCGGTGAGAGCCACGGCCAAGTCGCGCTTTGGACGGGTTCAGACACTGAGGCCTATTTCTCGAATCTGAAGGTTTATTAACCGGAAGGAGGTCACGGAGTGATACGCAGCCAAGGTCGCGGTTTAATCCAGTCTTTCTTGCGGTCATTCACGATCCTTTTCCTTTTCGTCTCCCCCTTACTCGCCGAGCCCAACGAACGACGCGTAACAAAGCTGGCCGATGGCGTGTACGCCATTGAGCACCAGGATTTGAATGACGGCAACCCCAGCGGGAACACGACCGTGATTATTGGAAAGCGGGAGGTCTTTGTGGTCGACTCCTGTTACCGTCCATCGTCGGCCGCCGAAGATATCGCACAAATTCGCCAGTGGACCGATAAACCCGTGGCTTACCTGCTCAATACCCATTTTCACAACGATCACAACAATGGGAATAAGACTTATGTGGATGCGTTCCCTGCTCTGTCTATCATCGCCCAAAAGGAAACCAAGAAAGACATGGATCTCATCCAGCCGGGAAATGTCGAACGGCAACCCAGGGAAATTGCCGCGATGATTGCTACCTTGAAGGAGGGAAAAGACCAGAGTGGCCGGACACTGTCCCAAGAGGAAAAGAAACAAGTTCAAGAACTTCTGCCCGGATTGGAGCAGGCGGAAGCGGAGTTCAAGACGTTGGCGTACCAATCTCCCACGCTTACCTTTACCGACGAGATCGATCTCGACCTGGGGAATCGTGAAGTGCAAGTGATGCACCTCGGGCGGGGCAATACTCCTGGAGACGCCATTGCTTATCTGCCCAAGGAAAAAATCATCGTTGCGGGCGACCTGCTTGTGAATCCCATCCCATACACCTACGACGGCTATCCTGCCGAATGGGTTCAGACGCTCCATAGAATGGGCCAATTGGACGCGACGTCGATCGTTCCCGGACATGGTCCAATCATGCGTGACAACGCGTATCTCTACCTTGTAGCCGACCTGCTGCAAAGCGCGGTTGATCAGGTGCGGACGCGGATCCGCCAGTTAGGATTTCCGGGAGCGCATACCCTGGACGAAGTCAGGGGCTCAGTGGACTTGACACTGTTCCGGCATAAATTCGCCGGTGACAACAAGGATCTCGAGGCGCAGTTTGACGACATGACCAGCCAATTGGTCAAAATCACGTTCAGCGAGGCGGCACAACGCTAAGCCGTACGGATGCGAATTTGCATCGCCTGGAATAAATCGTGAAGGCGCGATTGTCCTCACGGATCGCCCTTCGCCTGGCAGTGGTTGTGGGTTCTTAGGGGAAGACATCGTCCTAGGCTAAACGAAAACCTGGAGCCGCCAACCAAACTGAAAAGTGCCTTAACGTGAGGACGTTTTCCGTAGCTTGCCGAAAGGGGTTTGCAAATGAGGATCCACTCTGTTTTGACGGTTCTTGTGATTGGTTTGCATCTCTCTACCGCCGGTCTTGCGGGTGCGCAGAGCATGTCCGACGAAGACCGCGAGCATCTGCTGGTGCACTTTGAAATGACCAGGCAGATGTTGGCCGAGCAGCTGCACGGACTTTCACCGGCGCAACTTGAATACCGCCCCTCACCCGAACGCTGGTCGATCCGGGAGTGCGTTTCTCATTTGGCAGTTGCCGAACCGGATTATTGGCGCGATCTGATGAAGTCGGTGAAAGCTCCACCGGACATGAAGGGGAAGAAATCGTCGAACACAGATGCCGACATTCTGTGGTATGGCATCGACCGCGTAGTGCACACGAAAACCGGCGGCGGCCACGAGAAGGTTGACACTTATAAAGACCTCGGAGAAGCCCTGGCGAGGTTCCAAACGCTGCGTGCGACTATGATCGAATACATAAAATCAACCCATGACGACTTGCGCGCCCACAGCTTTGGCGCAAGCGACCCGATCGATTGCTGGCAGTGGATGCTCGAAATCTCCACGCATGCCGAGCGACATATTCAACAGATTCGAGAGATCAAAGCCGATCCCAACTTTCCAAAGAGTTGAGCCGCAATACCAAGCGGCAGATTCACAACGCAGGATCATTGGGTGATCAGAGACACTTTAAGTGAGGGTGCAAATGTTCCGAATGATTAGCTTCGCAGTGTCACTTTCCATCGCGGCTGGTATTGCCGCGAATGCCCAACAGGATCAACCAAGAGTAGTCAAGATCAACGACTCGGTCTACATGGCCACTGTGACCGGCAATGTATATCTGGTTACGACGCCGGCCGGAAATGTCGTCATCGATACTGCTTCGGCAAACGACGCTCCCGCAGCCAGAAAGCTTCTCGCTGAGGTAAGTCACGCGCCGGTGAAGTACATCATTCTGACGCATGGCCACGCCGACCATATCGGTGGAATCGATCTTTGGAAAGAAGACGGGACACAGATTATCGCCCAAAGAAACTACTTCGAATTCGTCAATTACGTCACTCGGCTCGAGGGTTTCTTTGCCCCACGCAATGCGGCGGTGTTCGGCCGAACGCCAAAGGAGGCAGGCCCATGGGCGGGCAACTATGGCGCCAAAATCGACCCGACCATGTTCTTCGACGAAACGTACAAGTTTACGCTGGGAGGAGTTGAATTCGACTTGTTCAGCACTCCGGGCGAGACGCCCGATCATCTGACGGTGTGGATTCCGACATACAAGATCGCCTTCATTGGGGACAATTACAAGGGAGCCGGACTACCGGAACCCATGTCCTTCCCAAATCTCTTTGCCATCAGAGGGACCAAGCCACGCTGGGCACTGGACTGGATCAGTTCGATTGATAAAGTCATCTCACTCAAACCTGAGATCGTTCTGTCGGGCCACGGCGATCCGATGAATGGGAACGCGGAGATTACCAGGCTCCTCACCCGGTATCGCAACGCGATTCAGTACGTCCACGATGAAACCGTCAAGGGGATGAATGCCGGCAAGGACGTGTTCACACTGATGCAAGAAATAAAACTGCCGGCAAGCTTCGACCTGACTGAATCGTTTGGAAAGGTCAGTTGGTCGGTGCGCGGCATCTACGAAGGATATGCCGGCTGGTTCGATTTGAATCCATCCGCGATGTACGAAACTCCGCCCTCTTCGATATACCCAGACCTGGTCAAACTCGCCGGGGGAACGGAATCTGTGGTGAAACTGGCTCTTGAAAAATTTGCTGCGGGGAAACCGGTCGACACCCTTCATCTGACCGACGTGGTTCTGGCTTCCGATCCGAACAATCGCGCGGCTCTCGAGGCCCGGCTTAAAGTGCTGGAATACCTCGAGGAGCGCTCGGAGAACTACGTTGAAGCCGGCTACTTGGACTATGGGATCAAAAAAACAAAGGAGAAGCTGGCATCCAAATAACTCAAAACAGTCGGGCGAAAGCGCATTCGGCATTTGAAATCTTTGCCCACGTCCAGTTTAGGCGGGTGATTCATGCTCCCTAACCTGGGACGATAAAGAGCGGGGGTGTGACGAAGATTGCGCGTGAGCGAAAACGGAGGTTGTTTGCCTTGCCGCACTGCCCCAATGGTCGACTGATCTACTTAGTAGCACCGCGCGGGCAAATCGGTGCGCGCAACCGTGGTCGACGTGTCTTGCCCGTCAGCCCTGCCTCGCGCGAGAAATGGGATCGAAACTTGCGCTCTGGTCCCGCCTTCCGGCAGGCCGAGGAGTTCCAGACTTTGCTCGTGGCCATATAGAGACCGTAGCCGCTCGCGCGTAATTCTCAACCCCAAACCACTCGACGGCAGAGTCCCCCTGTTTGAGATTCCCGGCCCGTTGTCGCATATCTCGATCTTCAGCTGGCGCGCTCGCGTTGTGGCTGCGATTCGTATTTCTCCGCCACCCGGCAGCCGTGAAACGCCATGTTTAACGGCATTGTCGACAAGGGGCTGCAGCAGCAAGTGAGGAACCAACGCATCGAGCGTGTCCGGAGAAATATCAAGAGTTACGCGTAATCTGTCGTTGAATCGAGCCTTTTCGATTTCTAGATAACAACTGACGAATTCAATCTCCCGCCGGAGAGTTGTGATTTGGGTCCCAGTCAATTCGAGACTCATCCTTAGCAGATCGCCCAGCCTCGTCAGCATTCGATCGGCGGCCCTTACGTCTGTCAGCATCAGCGACGAGATGGAGTTCATTGTATTGAAAAGGAAATGTGGCTGAAGCTGGCTCTTCAGGACCTGCAATCGTGTTTTGGTCAACTGTTCTTCCAACTGCACCGCGCGAAGCTCACGCTCGCGAAGGGTTCGTGTGTGAGAGACGATATGGGCCACTAGCGTTATTGGAATGAACGCACCGAAGATGTCATTAAATAAACTTGTTACAAACTGTTCCGGCAAGACAGACCACTCGATTCCAAACGCATGACTGTGGGAATCCCAAATGGCAGATCTCCATTCATGATAATTCGGATCCCAGAAGCCAAACGGAGTCATAGATTGTAGGGCGACATGCGCAACTGTGAAAACCAAACCACCCACCAAATAAAGCAGCGACCGCATCACCCAGTTGTTCCGGCGAATCGGATAACGGGTCGCGAATGCGAAGGCAAATGGTGTGAGTGGAGCGTAGGTCAGTATCTGGCAGAATTGCATAGCCAGAGCACTCGTTAACGCCATCGGTGAGCGGGTTGCCCGGTATAGCCTGTAAATGGTGGCCCCGGCGGCCAGCGCAGCGATGGACCATACTGCAAAGCTTACCACCCAGATCAGCCAGGGCTGCCCTCTCTCGGCTGTCGACTTCCCATCGGCCCCCAACTCATCCTTGCGTGACAGTTCACCGCCGCAATGGCCGCAAATGTATTGCGCCTTCGCGGCACAGTCCGGGCAAAAAGTAAATTCGAATGCGCATCGATATAACTCTCCGTGGGCTGACAGTGCTTGTTCGCAGGAGTCGCAAGTAGCCTTCGCGGCGGATTGCTCTCTTAATGCTGATTTCTGTCGGCTTCGGTTGTCAGAGGGCATCATTTGCTCCTTGAGCTTTCTGCGAACGCCTGCTTCTCCAGAATTGGGCATCCCGGCCGCGATTCGATAGTACTCGGGGAGGTGGCTCGGACCAAACCAGTTCACAGTCCGCTTCATGACCCGGCCCGGCGGGCCATCGATTTCTAGCAACTTTCTGGCCGTAAGTGCGTCTAAAGCTCTGCCAGGCCCAGATCGGCCGACTCATCGATGATGCCGGAAACTTTCGTAACCACCTCGCATGAGCGGACGATTGGATCCGCGATCCGCGCCGTCATCGCTGATGACGAGCGCCTTGCCCGCAAGAAACTAAGCATCCTGCTGGCCTCGGAGCCTAAAGTCGAAGTCGTAGCTGAGTGTTCAGATGGCAGACAAACGGTCACGGCGATTCGGAGTCTTCGACCGGACATGCTGCTGCTAGACATCCAGATGCCGGGCCTGAACGGCTTTGAGGTGTTGAGCGAAATATCCCCCGATGAAATGCCCCAGGTGATCTTCACCTCTGCCTACGATCAATATGCCATTCGCGCCTTTGAGGCTCATGCCCTGGACTACCTGCTGAAACCGTTTGATCAGGATCGGTTACACGCGGCCATAGAGCGAGCCCGCGCTGAAATCCGGAAGTGCAAGGATCAAGATCTCACCAATCGCGTTTTTGAACTTCTGTCTTCCGTGAACTCAGAGAAGCAGCCAATTCCCGAGTTCGACAAGCGCTTGGCCATCAGAACAAACGGCCGGGTGGTGTTCCTGAACCTCGGCGAAATTCACTGGGTCGAAGCCGCGGCCAACTACGTTCGTCTCAATACTGGAAAGGACTCCTATCTCTTTCGGGAAACTATTTCTCGAATATCGGAGCAGCTGAATCCGCCTCACTTCGTCCGCATTCACCGCTCCGTGATCGTGAACGTCACCCGGATCAAGGAATTGATACCTGTCAACAGTGGAGAATATGTCGTAGTTCTGCAGAGTGGAAAAGAGCTTTCCTGTAGCCGTGGCTATCGCGCCAACCTCCAACAGTTAATAGGTAAGAATCCCTGAGGGCCACTCAGATCCGCCCGCAGGGCATATGGTTTAGACCAGGTTTTGAGCACCAAATCAACATCCCGTTCCTGTTCCCCTGGTCTGACGTTCAGACGCAGCCTGGCACGTGGAGGCAGTGACTTGAACCGCTCGCGCATGGCGGGCAGGGAGAACTGCTCTGCTGGACTCCCGTCGACGGGCAAAACCTTGTCTGCGATCTTGATTTCGATACTCTAACTTGGCCCCACCTTACTGAAAAACCATATGCCGTGGACTCTGCTTCGGGCCTAACCGCCCCAAAGGGGGACCGGGTGGATGGGAGAACCGAGGTTGAGCTATTCGAGCAGAAGGGTTCGTTTTCGCAGATATGCCGGTATGGGTTCCGGCGAACATCACCATGGTTCCGACGTGCGGCATTACGGTTGAAAGACCTGCAGCTCTCGCCTCCCAGAGCCAAAGAATCGTCCAGTGCGGACCTATGGGAATGCGTCACCCTACGTAACCGAATGGATGAGGAGGGAAAGGGAGCCGACAAAGGACGATCCATGCTGAAACACTCGAACGCTCGATTGCGTTGTCTCGAGCACAAACCTCGCTTCAGCAAGCCTTTAGATCGAAACAGTTTTCCTTTGCTGGCCGCGGCCCAAATTCCTAGCAACGACGCCGGCGGCAGAGTTCGCTCTTGAAGTTCTTTGATTTCGACTGTGATCCTGAGCTTTTCCGGTAGCGTATTTAGCCCATTGAAGAGATAAATGAGTCAAATTTGGTCCCGGAGAATGGAGTCGAACCATCACGGCCTTTCGGGCCACACGATTTTGAGTCGTGCGCGTCTGCCAGTTCCGCCACTCCGGGACTAGTTTGAATTCTATCTAAAGGTCGATCCGTTCTGCAATCTTGCAGGCGGATGCTCACTCAAAATCTTGTATCGTAAGTAGACATCTCGCGTTAAGTGCCCGGCGACCCGCATTGACTCTTCGGTGGATAATCCCGCACTCCCCATCCGCGTGATTGCGCTCCTCCTCAAATCGTGAAAATGTAGTTTACCGCTCGGCCCGCTACCGGTCGTAATCTTCGCAGCGGTGGCCGCTTTATCGAAGGCCACGTGGAAGTCTCGCACCGGCGTCGAGCCACCATCTCTCGAGAATACGTAGTGCTTCGAGCGCTTGCCTTTCATCTCGGCTCTAAGTGGTTTGTCCCCTTGGGATTCATGCCTATTTTCCTCGGCATCTTGTTTTTCGCTGTGCCAGCCGCAAGAATGATTCCCCGTGCTCCAAGTCTATTTGGCTGCACCGCATATACACCAACTCGCTTTTCCTGAAACCAAAAACAAAGGCAGCGGTGCACATTGCCTCCAGCCATGACTCCTCGTCGGGAATCATTTGTGTAAAGTTGAAGAAATCCGCCTCGTCTACGAATCCAGTATGCACGAACGGACGCACGTCAAATTCTTCGGGGAACGCGGGCAATTCTCCCAGCGCGTGGTTGCGAAGCCGTAGTGAAGGATTGCTTTCAAGACTACAAGGCATCGGTTGATGTAACACGCGCTGATGTTCTCGCCCTTCATTTTCGAGACCAGCAAGTGGAGGTCGCCCGGCAAAAGGCTGGTCGGAGTACGCGCGCCGAAGGCGGGCGTCAGGTGGTTATCTGACTTAGAGGCTATTGTACGTACGGTTGTGAGTAGTTCCTTTCGGCCCGGAGAGTCCTTTAATACAGCGGACCACGGGGTATTCTCCAAATTCAATACCTCGTCGAAGCCTCCAAACTTTTGAAAAAACGCCTCGGCGAAATTAAACAAGCCGAACAGCGTCTCAGGCCACAATTCCCGTGCTCGCCGACCTCTACCTTGCCGCGCAAAAAGAGCGCTGGAAGCCAAGGAGCTACGCTTGGGCAAAGGGGATTTTGTCCCGTGAAGGTTCGATCCCTTTCTCCGCGACCAATCTTCTCACTGGCTTCGTCGGTCGCCGGCGGAGTCCCGATTCTTTTTCAATGCCGCAATTTTGACATTCAAGCGTAGAACTTCAGCAACGCTCCATGCCTGCGCCACGCAGCCTCTGTGCGCATAAGGGGGTTCGGGATCGAAAATTTCGCCAATCGACCCCACCGCGTTGTGTGTTAGACATCGATCAAATCCGCACAAGAGATCTTCCGCTTGACCCAATTCGTCAGGGTGTAATTTCAAAAAAGCATCGAGATAAGGCCCGATCAACCAAGGCCAAACTGTACCCTGATGATAGGCAGCATCGCGTTCGCGAAGATTCCCGGAATATTTCGCCTTGTATTCCTTGTCGCGACGGGAAAGCGATCGCAATCCCACGGGAGTGAGTAACTCCTGCGTGACGCAATCGATGACCGAGGTCCATTTTTCTTGGGCCAACACTGGAAAATCCAGCGAAATTGCAAAAAGCTGGTTCGGCCGTAGAGCAGGATCGTCGCCGGATTCCCCGTCGACAACATCGTAGAGGTATCCGCCATGTTCATACCAGAAGCGCTGCTGAAAGGAGTCGCGACACTTTTGCGCGTGGTGGCTCATCTCTTGGGCTCGCTCTGTTTCTCCGCTCTGGCGCAACCAATCGGTCATGTGGCACAGCGCGTTGTACCACAGGGCATTAATTTCCACCGCTTTGCCGCGTCGTGGCGTAACGACCCAGCCGTCGACCTTGGCGTCCATCCAAGTGAGTTGATAGCCGGGTGCTCCTTGCCTGAGCAAGCCATCTTGCGGGTCTACGCCGATTCCAAAATCCGTTCCTTGCAGATGAAATCGAATAATTTCCTTCAACTGGGGGAGTAGTTGCGCGAGGAAAAGATGATCGCCGGAAGCTGTAACATATCTGGCAATAGCATGAAAAAACCAGAGCGTGGCATCCGCTGTGTGATACAGACCTTCGTCACGGCCCTCGGGAAACACGTTGGGAATCAGCCCTCGGCGGATGTAATGGGCGAAGGTACGCAAAACGTAACCAGCCTCCGTGTGGCGCCCGGTTGTCAACGCTAAACCCTCAAGGGTGATCATTGTGTCTCGGCCCCAGTCTGTGAACCATGGATAACCCGCAATGATCGAGCGAACGTCATCTCCCGCCGCGCGCGCACGCAGGGTATCGTCCCCCCGGCCTTCGGGAACAATGATGAATTGGTCGGCGGCAAGAACAAGCTCTGCCGCTATTCCGGGCTTCGGCACCTGGACGGCTCGCGCCAGCAATCTCTTGCGCCGCAGAATTTCCGCGGATCGGGCATATTCAGGCGTTACCGCGTGAATGGCCTCCCAGGGTTCGGCGGATGCGATGAGAGTGACCTCGTCATCTGGGGTCAGAAGAACGGAAAAATAGCCGGGACTCCAGAGATCGCCGCGAGCCGCGTATCCTCTGCTCTCTTCGATGCGGTAGATCACTTCGTGATATCGAGTGCGATCCATGGTCAGGAATTTGTTTCGTCCGTGCAACATCAGCCTCAAGGGAGGAATGTGCGTCTGCGACGCAATCTCAAATGTGTCTTCGATAACGGTAAAGGCGTAGTTGCCGGCGAGCGGCGTGTCGACGGGGGCCTCGTGCGGCCGGAAGTTAATTGAAGGTCGCAGGGTCAAGTTGACGCTTTGCCCACCTTGCAAGCGGTAGTTCACGTGCACGGTGTTCTGGCGATGCACCATGATCACGCGCTTTTCCAGAAGCAACTGTCCAAAGCGGAATTTCCATACCGGGATGCCATCCTCCAGGGAGAATTCTTCCAGGTATTCCGCGCCTTGCGTCTTCAGCGGAATGCTGACACGCTCTTCGCCGCTTAATTGCACGGAAATGCCGTTGGGAATGTCCACTCTCTCAATCAGATCGTTCAACATCATGATGCGGCCAAGCGGAGTGGGCAGCGCCGCGACCAAGTATCCGTGAAAGCCTCTGGTGATCACTCCCGCCAGGCTGCCCGACGCGTAGCCGCCCAGGCCGTTTGTTACGAGCCATTCCTTTTCGAGCAGCGATTCTCGGGGCTCGGACTCGGACTTTCGATAGCCGACTCGATACAACGTGCTCATACGTGGCCCTGCCCTTCGTGTTTCTTCACAGGCTTGAGGACCGCCGCTGCGTGCGCAGGAATAATCCAATTCAGCTCTGAATCCAGAGGAGGTGTGCCGTCCCCACCGTATTTGGGATCTTCCGTGGACCAAAGCAGGTCCCACTGCGCATTCTCGGGAGCGCCCAACAAAGGCTCTGGAGAGGGATCAAGCAACAATTGAGCGCCCAAGTTCACCAGTAACAGACGGTCGTCCTGAAAATCGCTCGAGAAAAATCGCACCACAAACGCTTCTGGTCCCAAAACTGCTCCATCCAACTCGCGGGTCTGGCGCGAAAACAATGGCTCGCTTCTCCGCAAATGTAGCAGGTCCCGGTGCAATGCGTAGATTTCTTCATGTTTTTCCCGCTCTGAAAAATCCAATTTGCATTTATCGAAGGTGTCTCGACTGCAGGGGTCGTTGAATTGAATTTGGCGCGCTGCGAAGGTCCGCCATTGGGTTAGAAATTCCGAACGCCCTTTCCTGACCAATTCAGCGAGCTCGGAGCTGTAGTCGCCAAAGAAGAGGAAGGGAGCCGATGCGGCGAATTCCTGTCCCTGAAATAACATCGGCGTGCCGGGTCCAAGCAAACAAACCGCTGTGACTGCCTTGTATCTTCCGTACGTCGTTAGCCTTTGCAGCCGCAGACCGCGCACTGAGTTCGCCACCTGATCGTGATTTTGCACATACGTGATCATCGCCGCCGGATTCGTACCAAGCGTGCTGCTGCCGCGTCTCTGTTTTTGCCAAGAGTACCACTGTCCTTGGTAGAGGAACCCATATTTGAGACCGGACAGTAGCTCCTGCGGTGAACCCAAGTAATCCGTGAAGTAGGCTTCGCGATGGCCGGTTACCGCAACCAGGACGGAATGGTGAAAGTCATCGTTCCAAAGCGCGTCCAGCCCGTAACCGCCAGCCGGTTCAGTCCGTATGAGCTTCGTGTGCTGTGGTTCATTCTCGGCGACGATGAGAATGCTTCGTGGCTGCGCGGCTCTCCGAGCGCCGGCGGCAATCTCCGCGAGAATGTGCCTCTTCGATTGGTCGAAGATAGACTGCGTGGCATCGAGGCGTAGTCCGTCCAGATGAAATTCCTTAATCCAATAGGATGCGTTGGCGACGAAGAACTCACGCACCGGCCCGCTTTTGTCTCCGTAGAAGTTGATTGCTTCACCCCACTCGGTCGCATGTTTCTTGCTGAAGTAGCCTTCGGAAAACCTTGCGAGGTAGTTTCCGTCTGGTCCCACATGGTTGTAAACGACGTCCAGGAACACGCCAAGGCCCTGGGAATGGGCTTCATTGACGAAAGCGCGAAAGTCGTCCGGCGAGCCGTAATTGCGGGTTGGAGCGAACATATCCACTCCGTCGTAACCCCACCCGAATGTGCCAGGAAAATCGGCAACGGGCATCACCTCAATGACTGTGACACCTAATTTGGCGAGTTCCGGCAGTTGTTTTATCGCCGAACGCCAGGTGCCTTCCGCTGTGAAGGTTCCGATGTGCAGTTCGTATATAACTTGACCAGGCAGTCGAACGCCAAGCCAATCTTCATCGGTCCACGCGAATCGGCTCGGGTCGATTAGTTGCGAAGGTCCGTGCGGACCGTCGGGCTGAAAGCGGGAAGCCGGGTCGGGAAACGGGCCGTTACCGTCGACGAGATATGCGTAAGTGTCGCCTTCGCGAACACCCGATACCAAACCTGAAAAATACCCGTCCGATTCAAGCGCGAGCTTGTGCTCGGAATCCCCGATTCGGACGGACACTCCCTTGTGACCGCCGGCCCACACACGGAAAGCCGCATCTCTTGTACGGAGCTGCCCGCCGACGGGATACCACCAGGGAAATGGGCGTTCCATTGATCGAGGGAACAATTAAATGCGCTTGCCTTGAACTGCACTCTTTCGAGAAACGGTGCTATTTCTGTAGTGATCCGCCCTCGGCGCGTTTGGCCGTGAGTGTCAGACCCCCGCCCTTGATATAGGCACTCGCCGTCGAAGGATCAACGGAACTTGGCCAGGTGGCGACCAGGAAGAGGGACTCGCGAAAGGTATCGCCGTCCGCCCCGGGTTCGCCGGTGGTCGGTGTCTTGTCCGCCGTGACAATCACGCCGGTTTGGTCCACGCCGACCTGAATCTGTTCCGGTTCAAAGTCCGGAAGCGGGACGTTCACGATGTACCACGAAGAGGACTCGCGAATTTCGGAAACTCGCGTCAGGACTTCCGATTCCGCTCGAAGCCAATGGTTCAGATGGTCTCCTTCTCTCGCGCCCTCGGACAAATAAAGCGCGTAGGCCCGGCGAGCAACGGCGTTGTTCGCACGATCCTTCAGATGTTGACATTCCTTTTGTACGGATATTGGGGATGATGTGTCTTTCGATTTCGCGGTTGCTGTTTGAGATGCCATATTGTCGCTCTTTCTGAAAACTAACTCTCCCTTTTGTTTGTAGGCGATCGCTGAAGGGCAAACAATACAGCGGAATCTGTACGGAAGGCGTTACTCGGAAGTGGTCCCGGGCTCCGGAACCAGCAGCGCAACCGGCAAAGTCGAAAATACGAACGCCAGATCCACAAAGGTGTCCGTGGCGGTGATCGTACCGCCGGTCAGAACGTCTCGCCATCGCGAAATGGGTGTTTCTGTTCCGATACCGATCGCTTTTCCGGCATAGTCCACCGCTTTCTGTCGCGCGTCCAGAGGCGCGACGACGATGCAGACTTGCCGCTCGAACGTTCGCCGGAAGGCAGATACACGCAAGGGACAGTCGCTGGCGATGTGCACGAGTCGGTTGTCCGGGTCCGGCAAGTTGAGATCCCACGATCCTTTACATATCGCGCGATGGCTGCGGCATCATCGAATTGAAAATGGCTCCCAAACTGAACACGATACGTGGCCCGGGGGTCATAAAGGCATCTTCCTGCTTTAGAGCTGTTCCAATTACTGCATCAGAAACACGCCGACAGACCGAGCGGCTGCTTCGCGCTCGCCAGCGAACGCGAAGAGCTGACCCGTCTGAGAAGGATCGTCACTGTCCAATTGCAACTGCCATTTCTGTCCGTCCACCGGGGAGGGCAGGACGAATTTGACGGGCTCGTGATGACTGTTGAAGATCAGGAGCAGCGTCGCTTCGCTACCACGCTCCCGGATACCGGTCATTTGCGCTCGACCATCGATCAACATGCCAATGCAGCGCAAACCCGGGTCACCCCACGTTTGATCGTTCATCTCCGTTCCGGAAGGATGAATCCAGGTGACATCTTTCACGCCGAGCTCTTCGTTGTAGGCGCCGGTCAGGAATCGATTGCGGCGCAGAACCGGATACCTGTTTCGCAGCGACGTGAGCGCCCGCACAAAGTCGATCAACGGTTTGTGCGTTTCGGCCAAGGACCAGTCCACCCAGCTCAATTCGTTGTCCTGGCAATACGCATTATTGTTTCCTTGCTGGGTGCGCCGAAATTCGTCGCCGGCCAACAACATGGGAAGGCCTTGCGCCAGCAACAGCGTAGCCAGAAAACTTCGGATCCGCTTTTGGCGTAATGAATTGATCGCGGGATCGTCGGTCGGACCCTCCGTGCCGCAATTCCACGAGCGATTATTCGACGTTCCATCCTGATTGTTCTCGCCGTTTGCCTCGTTGTGTTTTTCGTTGTAATTGACCAGGTCATTCAGCGTGAACCCGTCGTGCGCGGTCACGAAGTTCACCGAGCTCCACGGTTTGCGGCCCTGGTGATTGAACACGTCTGCAGACGCACAAAGCCGCTTCACAAACTCGCCCACGGAAGACTCGCCCCTCCAGAAATCCCGGACGGTGTCACGAAACTTGTCGTTCCATTCCGCCCAGCCCGGCGGAAATTCGCCCACCTGGTATCCACCCGGTCCGCAATCCCACGGTTCGGCGATCCGTTTCACCGACTGAAGAACGGGATCCTGGCTGCAAACTTTCAAAAAGCCGCTCTGGCTGTCAAATCCGTCTGGTTCCCGCGCGAGAATCGTGCCCAAGTCAAATCGAAAACCATCCACCTGCGTTTCCTGATGCCAGTAACGAAGGCTGTCCGCCACCATCTGAATGACCCGAGCATTGGAAAGATTGAGAGTGTTTCCAGTCCCGGTGTCGTTGATGTAGTAACGAGGATTCTCGGGGTTCAAGCGGTAGTAGCTCGCGTTGTCGATTCCTTTAAAGGAAAGCGTTGGACCAAGTTCATTCCCTTCCGCGGTGTGGTTGTACACGACGTCGAGAATCACTTCGATTCCCGCGTCGTGGAACCTTGCAATCATCTGCTTGAACTCCTTTAAGCTGTCTCTTGGATCCGAGGCGTAGCGCGGGTCCGGCGCAAAGAAGCCAATTGTGTTGTAGCCCCAGTAGTTTGTAAGCCCTTTCTCTTCCAAACCGCGGTCGTTCGCGAAAGTACACACCGGCAGCAGCTCCACCGCGGTCACGCCGAGCGATTTGATGTACTCCACCACTTGCTTCTGAGCCAGCCCGGCGAAAGTGCCTCGCTTCTTCTTTGCTACCGCGGGATGCCGCTTTGTGAAGCCGCGTACATGGAGTTCGTAGATCACCGTTTGACTCCAAGGGGTGGGATTTCGGTCTCGAGTGCTGAGCCGCCAACGGAATTCCGGGTCCACTACAACACTTTTCGGAACAAACGGCGCGCTGTCACGTTCGTCGAAGGACAGATCGGCGCTTTGCGCACCTACCGTATATCCGAAACAGCCGTCGTTCCACCGCAGAGAGCCTACGTGGGCGTGCGCATACGGGTCTAAAAGAAGCTTGTGCGGATTGAAACGATGGCCCTGCTCCGGCGCGTAGGGCCCGTGGACTCGAAACCCATACACCGCACCGGGCCGAAGGCCCGCGACGTATCCGTGCCAAATTTCATCCGTGAACTCCGGAAGCTCGATACGCTGGAGCTCTTCCTTTCCTGTGCTATCGAACAGGCAGAGCTCCACCTTGGTCGCGTGAGCCGAGAAAAGGGCGAAATTCACGCCCTGCGGATCCCACGTAGCGCCTCGCGGGTGCGGTTGACCTTCGCGAATCTGAAGGCGCTTGGACAAAACGTCGGAACTGAACACGGAAAGGTTCAAGCGACCGGCCTCGCCTGGTCGACTGTGTGAGCCTCAGTCATCATATGGGTAGTTTAGGCGTTGTCGCCGAAAGATTGAAATGTTGAATCCCGCAATGGCTCCATAATCAGTCATCTTGGTGGTGGTAGCCATTCAGGTTTTTCTGTAGTCTCCGGCGCAAAACTGCGTAAAACGCCTTGCGCTGATACCAGAGCAGGCTAAGACCATGTCTCAGCGCCGTCGAAATCGTGATACCGAGGGGCATCACATCGTACAGGGTCACACCGAGCCACCGATTTCGGCTCGTCCGCTCCGCACAGGCACGCGCCTTTAGCTCTGATCTTCCGAAACGCCCCCGAGCAAGGAGTTCCACTCGACCGGCAATCGATACGCGGATGCGAGCGACCTCATGGCGGTCATTGCGGCTTCGTGCAGGAACAACATGGTTCGCCTGCTTTGGTCCAAATCGATTTGCGATAGACCTCTTTCGTGCAGAATCGCGTTTCTCAGGTCGTCCGCCTCCACCAATTTTGACTGCCGAAAGCACTGGGCGTCCGCCGGTCCAAACATCGGGCTGTGGCGAATCTTAACGTGGCGAAAGAAGAGCTCCGCCCGGCTCGCAAGAGACCTGTCGGACAACTGGTACCGGAGCTTTTCGAGTTCTACTGCGAAGACCCCGGCCGGCCCTTTGTCCCGCAAAAGACTGAGCGGGATCTTGCGCTCCATGTTCAATTCAGGAATCCAGCTTGCCGGATCGAGTTCTATCGCTGACTCGCATGCCCCGGTGAAGACGTCGTCGGCAGTTGCGTGGGAGAAAACCACTACCATTGCAGCGACTACTTTCTCGCCATCGATTGCCGTGTCGCGAGCGAGAGTCTCGGCGATTTTTTCAAAGTCCATCGCGGAGTCCGCGGTTTCCGACGTTGCAATCTCCTGCAGGAGCGACTGAAGAACCACCTTGCTGGTGGTAAGCGCGGCCGCCGTTTGCTGGTTGAGTTCACTCGAGACTCTTGGATTCTCGAGAACGGAACTCATCATTGAATGGCTCAAGATAATTCTACGTAGAAGCTCGGACGACCTCCGGCCGGCGAGCATCCGCCGCGCCAGATCGATTATGGGTTGTTGCTCGGGCGTAGCCATAGTCCGGGATTGTATCGAGAAATGCAGGCAAAACTCTACGGCGATAAACTTGTGCGACTGTACGTGATGCGATGGGCAGGCGCCACGCGCTGCGGCGTTAAGCTTGCGAGCCCTCCACTGGACTCGACTACGACAACGGGCTAGCCTATAGGAGCCGACAGGGCCGCCACATGGCGGTTCGGCTAAGCGAAAAATGGTCACTGGGAACACTGTACCCGGCTCGCGACCCGAGATCCGCGGATTGCAGTATTGGATGGAACGCGTCCTTAAGGAACTGGAATCCGTGCGTGAGGCGCCGGAACCGGATGCGGTGCATGACTTGCGCGTAGCCATCCGGCGCTGCCGTTCCGTGGCGAAAGTTATGGAGGAGGTCGACCCGGATCCGGCGTGGCTGGAGATGCGCAAACTCGGAAAGAAATTGTTCCACCAGTTGGGCGAGCTCAGGGATACGCAAGTCCTCGAAGAATGGACCCAGAAACTTGGGCCGGAATCCGATCCAGCCCGGGAACGATTGCTCACCACATTCGCGGCGCAAGAAAAGGAATTCCAGGTGGCGGCGCTGAAAGCCGTCGAAAAGTTCAATCCGAAGTCCTGGAAAAAACTCGAACGGAAACTACAGCGAAGAGCCCGTTTGGTGCCCACGGATGGACTTGCGGCGGAGTGCCTTGCGCTGGAACGCCTGGAAGCAGCGAAAGAGCTGCATGTTCGCGCGCTACGGGCCGAGAAACCGGAAGTCTGGCACGCGCTTCGCATTGGAGTAAAGCGATTCCGCTACACCGTCGAGAGCCTGCTGCCCACTCGCTACGAAGATTGGGAAGAGAACCTGAAGGAGATCCAGGACTTACTGGGCGAGGTGCACGACCTTGATGTGCTCTCCGCAAAGGTCGAGGAGGTCGCGGGCGATTTGCAGGAATCACGCTTGGCCTGGGCGGAACGTATCGCTTCTCAGAGGCATGAAAGGATCGAGACCTATCGCCGGCTGACTATCGGCGACGGCGGCTCGTGGCAGTACTGGAGGCGCGCGCTGCCAGAGGGTAACCGTATGATCGCGGCGTCGCAGGCACGTCTGCGCGCAACGGCACGGGCCCTTGAACTGAATACTCGGCGGGCAACTCTGGTGTCACGGCTGGCGACGAGACTTTTCGACCGAATCGCCAGGTCGCATATCGACCCTGCGCTGGCCGGTAAGGACGAGCGCAAGATCATACGGGCAGCGGCTCGCCTACACGGAATCGGAGCGGGTCTGGATGCCGGGTCGCCACGAAAAGCAGCCCGGAGATACCTGAAGGCCATGACCATACCCCCCGGATGGACAGAGTCCGAATGGGAAGTGATGCTGGATGTGGTCCGATATCACCGCGGAGCGTTGCCGGAGGCAAAGCACAAATCCTTTGCGCGTTATAAGCCGGAAGAGCAGAAGGTGATCGGCGTGATGGCCGGCGTGCTACGCTTGTCGCGCGCGCTCGTGAAGTCTGGCGTTCCGTCGCCGGCAGGCGTTCGAGTCGAAAAGTCTGTAGACGCCGTGATTGTGCAGGTACCCGGTTTGCAAGAAAGTGAAGAAAATGCCACGCGGCTGGCGGCTGGAAAGTATCTTCTGGAAACCAGCCTCGCACTACCGGTGATAGTCAAAGCAGTGCCTCCATCGGCGAATGTCATCCAGTTGCCGCGAAAAGAAGAGTCTCCTCCGCCAAGCGCCGCGGCATCGGATTAGGCGGGAATCAATTTCCGGCTTTGCGAAGCAGTTTTGGGGTAGCCAACCACTGCAGTTCCCCGCTCGGGGGCACCAGCCGCTTTAGCTCCACAAACGCGACACCCGCTTTTTTCAGCGAAGAGATGTGGTGTTTCGTGCCGATCGCCGTGGCGAGCAGATCGTCGAGATGTGGAGCGTGGCCGAACACGAACACCGTGGAAACGTCCTTGTCCTTTGAAAGCTCGCGAAAAAGCTGCAACGGTTCAGCGCCTGGAAGCAGCAAATCCGACTTGCGGATTTTTTGCTTCGAATATTCAAGCTCGTCGGCGAAGATTTCGGCGGTCTGCACCGCTCGCAGGTAGGGACTGCTCAGCATCAGGTCGGGGATAGACGCGACGGCGGCTACACCCTTGGCCGCTTGCCGGGACTTTTCCTTTCCCTCATCGGTCAGAAAGCGCTCGGGGTCCGCCGGGCACTTGGGATCTTCGCGGTCCACGGCAATGCCGTGGCGCACAATATACAGCTCCATGCGCGGAGTGCCTCCCTGAGAATTATCCTACAAAACCGAATGTGTATGGCAGGTAACAATAAGCAAGTTCAGGTGGGTTGCTCATCTTGCCTGTAGCAGGCTTTCGAAGCCTGCGGGTTTTTCTTGCCTTTCATATTCACAGCGGTTTCGTGATGGAGACCCCGCCCCCCGGAAGGGGTGAGCTACAGGATGCCCGGACCGCTGCAGCCAGCTCAATCGGGTGCGGCAACGCGGAAGAAGAGCTGGACGTGAAATTCCTTTTCGAAGAGGTTGGAGCTGCGTTCGGCGTCGCGAATATCCTCGGTAACGTCGCCGCGCGCTTCGACCTGAAGAGTGACCGCACTGCGCTGAAAGGTGGCGCGCAAACGCAGTATGCGCTGGCGGTGCGAATGGTCGAGGCCTTCGGCGATCCGCACGATCGAAGCAAGGCGGCGAGCGATGCGCTTGTCGTTGGTGTTGAGAACGGAATAGGCGGGATGATGGCCGTCGGGTTCGGACTTGCGGTTGTGGTAACGGACGACGGCGGCGACAATGTTGCGGTCGCGCCCGTCCAGTCCAGGAATATCGCCGTTGAGGGCGAGATATTCGCCGTGCTTGTGGTGGCCGCGGTGACTAACCCTGTGCCCGAGATCGTGCAGCAAGGCGCCGGCCTCCAATTGGACACGCGCCTGGACTGGCAAATGATGCAAAGGTTGAAGCTGGTCGAACAGCATGAGGCTGAGTTCGCGAACGTGCTCCGCGTGGCGCTGGTCGTAATCCAGGCGGCGTCCAAAACTGCGGGTAGCTACCAGGATTTGACGCGCGTCCGCATTGTAGCGATGGGGCTCCTTACGGGAAAACGCATCGTGGGCAATTTCCTGCAGCAGGCCTTCGCGGATTCCGACACTGGGAATGGAAAAGGTGCGGATATTGAGATAGCGGCCGAGAGTTGTGAAAATGATCGCGGCAACAGCCATCACGTCCGCCCGATCGCGCCGGACTCCGAAGGTTTTCATGCGGGAGCGCACATCTCGTTTCAAAATGTCCGGCAACCGCTCACGCAAGAGAGAAACTTCCAGCGTCGGCAAACCGTCCTGACGCGGGCCAGGCGCGACATTCGCGAGCGTTTCGGCGTTACCGCCAAGCGCCACGGCCACCTGATCGGCAAGATTCGGACGTCCCGGCAAACGGGATTCCAACAACGCACGAACGTAGCGGCGCACCTGTTCGGCCTGAGCAGGCTGGATTACGCCCGGAATGTTTAACGTGCTCATCAGGCGAACGGTGCCAAGCGGAATTTGCGCGGCCTGGGTAAGCGTGTGATCGCGAAGAATACTGAGTTCCAGGCTGCCGCCACCCAGATCGACGATGCAACCCGCCTGAACCCCCGGCCCCAGAGCGGCAAAGACGGCTTCGCGGCCGAGGCGCGATTCCTCCCGCGCGCTGATCACTTCGAGCTGCAAGCCGGTGGCCTGTTTTATGCGGCGAATCAGAACTTTGCGATTCTGCGCTTCACGGGAGGCGCTGGTGGCCACGGCGCGATACTTCGTGACGGCATACTCATCCATGATCTCCCGAAGCTGGCGGAAGACTTTGACGCCCTTCTTGAGGACTTCTTCGGTGAAACGGTGACGGATAAACACCCCTTCCCCAAGGCGCAGCGAGCACCGCTCCGTCACCAGCGGCTCGATATCGAGAGCGGAGTACGCGCGCGAAACGGACAGGCGCACTGCATTGGAGCCGGCGTCGATGGCGGCGATGTGGACGGGCTCAGGCATGTTGTGAGCTACCGCCAGAGATGAGCAAGAGCGGAGGACGGCGTGTATTTGGTGGCGCGAATCCCAAGGTGCTCGCCAACCCGCTGGCGGAGCTGCCGATTGACCGTGGCAACGCTGGCTTCGCCGTCAAGCTCGATGAAGGCATTGCGCTTGGCCATGACTTCAAATTCGCGCATGATCATGGTCTGGTAGCGAACGAAGGACCAATAGAGGTCGTGAGAAAGCGACATGTCGCGACCAGCTTCCCAATAGCTGATGGCTTGGGCCTTCTTAAATTCGCGAGCGAAGGCGGTCTCCGGGCGGACGTTGAGCCAAAAAGTGAGATTCGGGCGAAGCGCCATGGCATACAGACCGGTAAGGTAGTCGCGGTTGATGCCGCGGACGACGCTGCGGGCAATCAAAGTAAAAATAAAACGGTCGGCAAGAACGACAGCGCCGGAGCGCAAGGCGGGGACGATGCGGTGTTCAAGCTGGTCAAAGAAGTCAGTAGCGTACATTAGCGCAAGCGTTAGGCGGGTTACGGCGTTTTTGGCGAGTAGTTCGTCAATGTCCCGGCCAACCAGATTCGAGCGTCGCAGGCCGCTAGTCTGAACAGCAAAACCTTCGGATTCGAGCCACTCCTGCAGCAGAGTGATCTGAGTGGAACGGCCGGAACCGTCCAAGCCTTCGATGACGATGAGATTGCCATGAAGCTCCGAAGGATCGAGGCCGACGAGGTGCTCGCCGAAGAAGAACTGCGCGTCCTCCGCTTCCGGGGGTTGCGCCCTAGGGAAGCCGGCTTCGGTGCCGGAGGTGATGGAAGTGATTTTGTCTTTATCCTGATCGGGCATGGTCACTCCACCACTTCCGCGCGCGGAGCAAACCGCTTGAGGTCGATCTTCGATGCAACGATATCGCGCATCTGCTTCTGCAATTTGTTGACAGGGAGGGTGCCGTCGAGAACCACAAAATTGTCGCTGTCGACCATCTTGTCGTACTCCTCCAGAATGCGCGCCTGAAAGAGTTTGAAACTTTCGGAGCGGTCGTAGGAAAGGCCAAGGTCCATACCAGCCTCGTAATACTTCAGCTTGGGGCGGCCACTGAGGATGCGGTCGACCGCGACATCCAGCGGCGCGCGGAAATAAAAGACGATGTCAGGAATCGGGGCGAATCGATAGAGGTTGCGCAGCCAGCGATGGGAACAGCCGCGAGCCGCGTCGCGGGCGAACGCAGTGTAAATGTAGCGGTCCGCGAGCACGAGATAATCGCCCTGGAGCAGCGGCATGATCTGGCGCTCGCAGCGGTCGGCAAAGTCCGCGGCGTGAAGCAGGGAAAACGTCGTGGGCGTCAGCAGACGCTTCTGCTTGCCGCGACGAGTCGCCGATTTCACAAGCGGCGAAGAGTTCCATTCCGTAAAGTGCAAGCGGTAGCCGCCGATCTCCAGCCAGCGTTTCAAGAGATAGAGCTGCGTACTTTTGCCGGAACCATCGGTGCCTTCGACGACGATCAAGGCGCCGGGATAAGCGCGACTTGGGACGGGACGGCCGGGTTGCGGAAGGGTAGTTTTGACGGCATCCGGCCTGGGCGGCCGGGATATGGTGTCTTGATTTTCCATGAGAGAGCGAAGGGGCAGCTCGTCAGAAGTTTGAGAGTAGTTGGTCATTGTTACAGAATCATTACAACACACTAAGGACAGGGGGAGCAAAACCGCGGCCCTGGTGCGACGGGAATCTAACGCTTGCGGGCCGACATCAACAGCGGGCCGGTCTTCGGCCTAGAAGAAGGTTAGTTTGATGGACAGGAACTTCTTGGGGTTCTTGCGGAAGTCGGAAATCAGCGAGCGCATGTCGCCGCTCAGACCGGTGAGATTGTCGTAGAGCTGCGGGTCGCTGAAGAGCTTGCCCGCGGTGTTGTTGTCCTTGTTGAGCTTCGCGGTGGCCTCGGAAAGATTGGTGCTGGTGTCGCGCAGTTTGTTGTAGAGAGTTTCGTCAGTGGCCAACCTGCCGAGAGTGCCTTTGCCTGCGCGGACGTCGCCGAGAACCGCATTCCCGTTGGTGAGCGCCTGTTTGGCCTGATCGTACAGCGAAGGATCGTAAAGAAGCTTTCCGAGCGTGCCTTTTTGTGCCCGCAGGTCGCCGAGAATGGTGTTGACCTGATCCACGGTGTTATCCACTTTATTGGCGATCTCATCGTTCATGACCAGCTTGCCGAGAGTACCTTGGCCGGATTCGACGGTGCTGGCAATCTGATCGCCCTTAACAAGAATGCTGTTCAAGTGCCGATACGCCTGATCATCGGTGAGCAGCTTACCGATGGTGCCTTTGCCTTGCTTGACGTCAGCCACGATGTCTTGAATTTGTGCGCTTAACTGCTTCAGATTGGCCAGCACGTCGGCGCTGCCTTCGACCACTTCCTTTATTGCTTTCTCTTCCCCTCCGGGAACCGACTGACCGTCCTTGAGAGGAACGCCGGTGTAGCCGCGCTGGATGTTGACGTAACGGTTGCCGAGAAGACCTTCCGTAACAAGTGTCGCAACCGAATCGGTCAGGATGTCGTTCTGGACTTTGCGATCTATCCGCATGCCGACTTCGATGTTGTGCATTTTGTCCGGCGGCTTGCCGTGTTCACGCGGCACAAGCGTGATGCGTTCGACGTTGCCGATTTCATAACCGTCCAGCCGCACCGGGGCGCCGGCAGCCAGTCCCGCAACCTCCGGCAAGAATGTATTTAGCCGGTATTTAGGCCCCCATACGCCCGCGCCGGTGACGTAGAAAATAGCAACGCCAAGAATCAGAAGGCCGACGAGCACGAACAGACCCACGCGCAATTCTGACCACGTCAGTTGTTTACTGCGCGCCATTCTCAGATCCCTCCGAAGCGTGCCGGCCAATCCTGCGCACAACTATACAGGATTAAATCAGAAATCGTTGCAGATACGAATCCTTGGATTTGAGCAATTCGTCCGGACTGCCCTCAAAGTAAATACGGCCGTCACGTAAGACCAGGAAGCGAGTGATCGGCTGTTTGTCTTGATTCGAAGACGCCCCGCGACGGACGGTTCGCGTCTTTGGATCGAAATGGAAATTGGCGAGCGCAAAACCATCCTGCAAACGGTGCGTGGCCATGAGCGCAGTCACGCCGTAAACATCGCGCAGGCGCAAGATCAGAGTGATGATGGTCTGTGCGGTAATGGGATCGAGGCCGGCGGTCGGCGAATCGTACAGGACAATCGGGGGCCGCGTGATCAGCGCCCGAGCTATCGAGACGCGGCGCCGCATGCCGCCGGAAAGCTCCGAAGGGAGCAACTCGCTAGTGTGTTCCAGCTCCACAAATCGCAAAACTTCCTGAACCTGTGGCGTGATGACTTCCTGGCTGGCGCCGTCTTCTTCCAACCGGTAAGCCACGTTTTCCCCAACGGTAAGCGAATCAAAGAGCGCACCTTCTTGAAACACAAATCCAACTTGGCGGCGAAATTCCAATAATTCTTCTTCGGTCTTGCCGGTAACGTGCTGCCCGAGAGCATGCACCGCGCCGCGATCGGGGCGGAGCAGGCCGGCGGCAATTTTCAAAGCGAGGGTCTTGCCTGTGCCGGTCTCGCCAAGCAGGACGAGGGTTTCACCGGGCTGCGTCGAAAACGTCAAGCCACGCAAAATCGGGCCCTCGTCAAAACCGATCCAGACATCGTCGAATCGGATAACGGCTTCGTTCGTTTGCAGGGTGGGCGAGTTACGCGGAGGCAAGCCCATATGCGCTAGAGTTTGTCCGCCAAATACAGGGCAAGTTTCGTCAGAAACGTGTCCGCGATGATGATCATCACCGAAGAAACCACGACAGCTTGGGTGGTCGCGCGGCCTACCCCTTGCGTGCCGCCGCGCACGGTCAGTCCCTTATAACAGCCGACGCTAGCGAGGATAAACCCGAAGACCAGAGACTTCGTGAAGCCTTGCATCAGGTCGGAAAATTCGAGGATGGCGATGGCGCGCTGCCAGAAGGTCGTGGCGCTCAGGCGGAGAGAGAAAACGCTGGCAACCATGCCGCCGACAAGCCCGACGAAAACCGAAATAGTAGTGAGAAGCGGTACGGTGACCAAAGCGGCTAGGACGCGCGGCGAAATTAGCTTCCGGCTTGGGTCCGTGCCCATGGCGCGCATCGCGTCTACTTGTTCGGTAACCAGCATAGAGCCCAATTCCGAGGCGATGCCGGAAGAGCAGCGCCCGGCAACAAGCAGTCCCGTGATGGAAGGTCCAAGTTCGCGCACCAGCGCCAGCGAAACGATGTCGCCGGTCAAGGAGACCTGCCCGAACCGTTGGAACTGGGAACCTGTTTGCAACACCATGACCGCGCCGATGAAAAATCCCGAGAGAAGCACAATGGGAAGTGAGCCGACGCCGATGTCGTCCATCTGATCGAGGGTGTCCTGGTTATAGCGGGGAGCGGTAAAGAAGTTCGTCAAGGAGCGCGCCGACATTCTGGCGTACTCCTGAACCTTTAGAACCGCCTGTTTTGCGGCATCCGTGAGAACTTCGACAACCGAGAGATTCTCCGGGGCGGGAGATTCAGGTTGCGTGACCTGGAGGGGTGTATCCGGCACAAAGCTCTCGTGTGAACCTCGCAAAAAGCCTAACTGGAGCAGAGAGTACCGTCAAGGCGTTAGAAGAGATTCCTCGCAGCAGCGCCGCAATTGTTTACCTTTCGCTTCCAAAGGGCTGCGCCCATCCGCGCACAATGTCGATTCGCGATTTGCGATTCACGGTTGGCAATAGATTTGAAACGGCCCGCCTCGGAAGGCGGGCCCTACAAAGGCAAGATCATTCCTTCAGGAAAAGGTCGCGGAGTTGTTGTAGATCGGCTGCGGCAACATCGGACACGGCGAGGTAGGTGAGGTCACCCTTTTGCCATGAGAGCGTGTGATAGCCGGACCTCTCGGCGGAATTGCGCGTGCCGCTCAAGGGAGCATTCTGCAACACAAACACGTTGATGATGTGCTTCCGCCGCCCATAAACGAGAGCACCGGCAGTGCGGCCAGCAAGCACATCGAGACGGCCTCCGAGCAAGGGGAATCCTGCGCCGGCGAAATCCTGCACCGCGGGAGCGAAATCGACCTTGCCATCAAACCAGGGCTTCACGGTGTGCTGATCCGTGGATTGCACATCGGTGAGATGACCGGGCTGGAGCGAACGCAAATGAGCATCGATGGCGGCAGCGCCGAGAAGGTCGTTGTCCGATGGCCCGCGGAAAACGCTGAGCAGCTCTCGGCCGAGAAACGCCGCGAGCAGCAATGCCGCCGCGAGAGCCAGCCAACGGATAGCTGGAGAAGTCCCCTTTGGGGCGGGAAAACCGGCTGGCAACTTTGCCAGGATGGTGTTCCGCAATTGCGCAGGCGCTCGTTCATAAAGTTGCGCGCCAGCGAGCGTCTGCCGCAGAGCCTGCTCCGAACCGAGCGTCGCCGCGCACGATTGGCAAGACTGCAAATGGTGCTCGAAGCTTGCGGCCCCGGCAGCATCCAGTTCCCCGTCGAGATAAGCGTGAAGATGAGTTCCAGTCAGCTCACAATGCACGACGGTTCTCCTTTACCTGGCGCGGCTCGGCCAGCGCCTCCTTCAGTTGTCGCCGCGCCCGTGCCAGTGCGGACATAACCGTGCCAATCGGATGCGAAGTAATGGCGGCAATCTCCTTATAGGAACAGCCTTCCAGTTCGCGAAGAACGAGAATCTCGCGAAAGTGCACGGGCAAATCCTCCAGGGCGCGCGCGACGCGCTGCCGATCGTGGCTGGCAATCGCCTGGGCCTCAGGTGAAGGCGCATCCGACGGCATGGAGTCTTCATCCACTTCCGAAATATCTTCCTGCGGACGGTTTTTCCGGAGCCAGGTGTAGCAGGAATTCCGCACAATCTGCAGAAGCCAGGCGCGCGCGTCGCCGGAACGGAATCCGCCGAAGAAACGATAAGCGCGCAACATAGCCTCCTGCGTGGCGTCTTGTGCGTTGGACCTATCGCGCAATAGCCAGCGGGCCAAGTTGAATGCGGCATCGAGATGCGGCAAGACGCACTCCTCGAATCGTTTTCTCTCCTGCGCTTCCAACACGTCCGGCCCTCGGTTCTCGTTCTGATAGATAAGACTGCGGAGCACCTGATTTTATTCCTGCATTGCAGAAAAGATTTAGCAAAAAGAAAGACGGTGGAAAAAGCAGCCATGGGGGAATAAACGGACGGTGCGCCGGGTCTCCACGGCAGAACACGTCCAGAGTGGCGCGGGCTTTGTTCCTCTCGGGCTTGCGCCACTTTCTGAGATGTGCGCGGAAGAGGAGAACACAAATGGCAAGAAAAGCAAAGGATGAGATTCAAATCGATCACCACCACGACGGGCACCACCACGACGGGATCGACCGGCGCGGATTTCTGAAGTGCATGGCCTGGGCGGGCACCGGAACACTCTGCGTGATGCGAGGCGGAGTCCTGAAATCGTTCGAGCTCGGCGGATTCAGCAAGCAGGATGCGGCAGCCGCGGCGAAGGGCGAATTGAGCTTCGCGCAGATCAGCGACAGCCACATGGGCTTCAACAAGCCCGCCAACACCGATGTGGTGTCGACGCTGAAAGCCGCGGTGGATAAGCTGAACGGCCTTTCGTCCGCGCCTGAATTTCTCTTGCACACTGGCGACATCAGCCATCTGTCGAGGCCCGAGGAGTTCGATACCGTCGAACAGATTCTGAAGTCGGCGCAGGTGAAGGAAGTCTTTTATGTGCCGGGTGAGCATGACGTGACCGACGGCGACGGCAAGGAGTATCTCTCGCGCTACGGCAAGAATACCCAGGGACAGGCCTGGCATAGCTTCGACAAGAAGGGAGTGCATTTTGTCGGCCTGGTAAACGTGATGAATCTCAAGGCGGGTGGGCTCGGTTCGCTCGGGACGGAACAGTTGGACTGGATGCAAAAAGATCTGGCGGCGCTTTCGGCAAGTACGCCCGTGGTGGTGTTTGCGCACATTCCCTTGTGGTCGGTTTACCCGGAGTGGGGATGGGGAACGGAAGATAGCGCTCAGGCGCTGGCGCTGCTGAAGCGCTTCGGGTCGGTCACGGTCCTGAACGGTCACATCCATCAAACCATGCAGAAGGTGGAAGGCGCAATCACCTTTCACACCGCCGCGTCGACCGCGTTTCCGCAGCCGCAACCGGGCAAGGCAGATTCGCCGGGCCCGATGAAAGTTCCGGCAGAGCAGCTTCGCGCGCTGTTGGGAATTACAGACGTGAACTTCGTGCGAGGTCAGCAGGCGCTCGCCGTAGTTGACAGCAGTTTGGCTTGAACCCCGTAGTTTTTTGAAGAGAAGAAATTCCGACAAGGAGAAATGGCATGTTGAGAAAACGAAGCTGGATACTATTGTTGTGCGGCGCAGCGCTGTTTGCCGCCGCTGGAAGACTGGCGACGACGCGCGCGCAAACCACGCCGGCAAAGGCGGTGGAAGTGAAGATCGACAATTTCACGTTCGCGCCGCCTACATTGACGGTAACCGCGGGCACAACCGTGCAATGGATCAATCGCGACGACATCCCGCATACGGTCGTAAGTGAAGACAAGAGCACGTTCAAATCCAAGGCGTTGGACACCGACGATTCGTACTCGTACAGGTTCACGAAGCCGGGAACGTACACCTACTTTTGCTCCATCCATCCCAAGATGGTCGCAAAGGTTGTAGTGCAATAGATGCCAGCGATGACAAATCCACTCGATTGGAAAACAGTTTTACTGGCCAAGCATGCGCAGCACGTCGCGATCATTCACTTCCCGATCGCTCTTTTCATTGTTGGCGTGGTGTTCGACGGGCTCGCGGTCTGGACAAAGAGAGAGGTTTTCGCCGCCGCCGCGTTTTTCAACTTGAGCGCAGCGGCGCTGGCGGTCCCTCCGGCGGTACTGACGGGATTGCTGGCGTGGCAATGGCAACTGGAGGGCCAGCCGCTGAAAGGCATTCTGCTGTATCACGTCCTGGCCGCAAGCGGCGCGGGGCTGCTGATTGTCGTCAATTGGTGGATTCACTTCCGGGCCCGGCGAACCTCGGGAGGCGCCCTTCCGAACTGGCGCCTACCCATCGAATTCGTTGGCATCGGTCTGGTTATGCTGACCGGCCACCTGGGAGGCTTTCTCAGCGGCGTGAATGGCTGACGAAAATTGACAAAAGGAGGGGCGCCCTCATTTGATTTCTTGAGGAGTCCAGAGATAGCCTCCTGATGCTGACGTTCTGGCAATCGGACGTGGAGTGTTGCGAACGGAGATGCAAATGGGGCTGGTATCTAAAGAAATCGAGGCGCACTATCTACGCGGCGAGGAGTCGGAGCGGCTGTCGAACGAATGGGGCGAGCTTGAGCGACTGAGGACCCAAGCGATTCTAGCTCGGCATTTGCCTTCGCCACCGGCCGTTATTCTCGACGTAGGCGGCGCGGCCGGAGCCTACGCGTTCCCGCTCGCCCAAAAGGGATACCAGGTCCACTTGATCGATCCTGTGGAACTTCATTTGGGGCAAGCGCGGTCTTATGCGGAGGCGTCAGGCGTCACACTGGCTTCGATCACACAAGGAGACGCCCGCCAGTTAGATTTTCCCGCAGGCAGCGCCGATGCCGCTCTGTTGCTAGGACCGTTGTACCATCTGGTTGAGCGATCGGATCGTCTGCAGGCGCTTCTTGAAGCGCGCCGCGTGCTTAGACCTCGAGGCGTGCTCTTCGCTGCCTCGATCTCTCGTTTCGCCTCGCTGATCGACGGGCTATCCCGGGGTTACTTCGAAGACGCGGAGTTTCGCAAAATCGTCGAAGCAGATTTGACCTACGGTCTGCACCGCAATCCAACCAACCGGCCAGCATACTTCACGACCGCCTACTTTCATCGCCCCGAGGAGTTCGCGGCCGAGATTGGCGGTGCTGGGTTTGGCGAGATCCGCATACTCGCGATCGAAGGCCCGGCGTGGAGCACGGCTCGGTTCCGTGAGGCCTGGAAGGACACAGTACAACGACAGCAGCTGCTCGAGTTTCTATCGATGATCGAGGGAGAACCTTCCATTCAAGGTGGCAGCGCGCACGTTATGGCAGTGGCCTCTCGGCCCAGTTAGGACTCGAAGCAAAAGGAAGCGCGCTGGACGGAAGTGGCGGTGGCCGATAGACTTGATAGTTTATGTTGCGCTTCTATACCGCGGGTGAGTCGCACGGGCAGGCGCTTTTGGCGTTCGTGTCCGGGTTACCGGCGAGCTTGCCGATCGATGTTGCAGCGATTAACCACGAATTGCATCGCCGCCAGTTGGGCTACGGCCGAGGCGGCCGACAGAAAATTGAGAAGGACCGCGCGGACATTTTTGCGGGCGTCCGACACGGGCAGACCATTGGAGCGCCGATCGCGGTCCGGATCGAGAATCGCGACTGGGCAAATTGGGAGAAAATCCTGCCGGTGGAAGCGTCAAGCGCGCCGGAGGCAGATTCGAAAAAACTGGTTGCGCCTCGGCCGGGACATGCGGACCTGGCCGGTTCGCAGAAATTCAATTTTCACGATGCACGTTATGTGCTGGAGAGAGCGTCGGCGCGGGAAACGGCGGCTCGTGTCGCGGCGGGAGGTTTCGCGCGGCAACTGCTGGAGCAATTTGGAGTGCGAATCGCCAGCCATACGATGCAGGTGGGGCATGTGCGGTTGGAGCGCGCCGCGAATTGGGAAGAAATCGTCGCAGTCTGCGCCGATCTGGAATCACCCTTGCGTTGCGTCGATGCGCAAGTCCAGGAGAAGATGAAAGCCGAAGTGGATGCCGCGCTGAAAGCGGGCGACACCGTCGGCGGGGTATTTGAAATTGTGGCGCACGGAGTTCCGGTTGGACTCGGCTCTCACGCGCAGTGGGATGAAAAGCTGGACGGCCGGCTAGCGCAGGCGCTGATGAGCGTTCAAGCCGTCAAAGCAGTGGAAATTGGTTCGGGTGTGCTTGCGTCTGGATCGTATGGAAGCGAAGTACAGGACGAAATTTCCTACGACAAAAACGCTCGCAGGTTTCACAGAAGCAGCAACCGAGCGGGCGGACTGGAAGGCGGCATTACGAACGGCGAGGATGTCGTGATTCGCGGCTATCTGAAACCGATTTCGACGCTGAGAAAGCCGCTTGGCACAGCCGACCTGGTGACCAAAGAACCGGTGCAAGCGGCGTACGAGCGTTCAGACTGGTGCGTGGTGCCCGCCGGGGGTGTTGCCGGAGAAGCCATGGTGGCCCTTGTGCTGGCGGATGCTTTTCTGCAAAAATTTGGAGGAGATTCGCTCGCCGAGACGCGGCGGAATTTCGAAAGCTATGGCCGACAAATCGACGAGTTCTGAACCCACTGCCCTGAAGGCTCCGGAAACGCCCGAGGCGCCGCCGCGGAAGATCTATCCCATTGTGAAGTACGGCGACCCCATTCTCGAGAAGCCCGCCGCAACCATCAAGAAATTCGACGCAGAACTGGAAGAACTCACCGAAGACATGTTTGCTTCGATGTACGCAGCGCAAGGCGTCGGCTTGGCGGCTCCACAAGTCGGCAAGAGCATCCGTCTCACGGTTATCGACGTCTCCAATGGCAAAAACCCGGAAGCGAAAATCGTACTGATTAATCCCGAAATAATTCACGCGGAAGGCGAGGTCCGCGAAGAAGAGGGCTGCCTATCGATTCCGGGCTTTCGCGGGTATGTGGTTCGGCCGCAGTTCGTGACGGTGAAGGCGCAGAACGTAAAGGGAGAGCCATTTGAGATTCGCGGCGAGAACCTCCTGGCACGCGCCTTCTGCCATGAGATCGATCACCTAGCCGGAGTGCTTTTCCTGCAACACTTGAGCATGCTCAAGCGCGACCTGATCAAGAGAAAAATCAAAAAGCTGCGCAAAGAAGGCGAGTGGTAGGTTGGTCGAGTGCGCCGGTGGCGGAACTGTGAACCGCCTGCGAATTGTGTTTTGCGGTACACCACAGTTTGCCGTTCCTTCCCTGAAGAAATTGCTTTCCCACCCGGAGTTCGAAATTCTCGGCGTCTTCACGCAACCCGACCGTCCGCGCGGCCGCGGCCAGGAACTGTCTTTTTCGCCGGTAAAGGAAACAGGGATCAGCGCGAAGATTCCGGTTCATCAGCCCGCCAAAATCCGGGCGCCCGAAGCCGAAGAGCAACTCCGCTCTTTGGCTCCCGACGTCGTCGTGATTATTGCCTATGGCCAGATCATCCCGGCGCGGCTGCTGCCGATTCCTCGCCTCGGCTGGATCAATCTTCACGCTTCCCTGCTTCCGAAGTATCGCGGCGCAGCACCGATTCATTGGGCCATCGCCAACGGGGAAACTTTAACCGGCAACACAACCATGCGCATCGATGCAGGAATGGACACCGGAGAAATGCTCCTGCAGCAGGAATTGACCATCGGGCCAGACGAAACCGCGCCCGAACTTTCCGAAAGGCTCGCCGTAGCGGGTGCGGGCCTGATTGTGGAAACACTCCATGGTGCGCAGTCGGGAAAACTGACCTCGCGGCCTCAGCCCTCGGAAGGAGTCAGCTACGCGCCGATCCTCAAGCGCGAGCATGGACGCATCGATTGGGGCAAACCAGCGCGAGAAATTTACAACCGTATGCGAGGTTTCACGCCCTGGCCTGGGGCGTACACGGAATTTCGCGGGCAGACCGGCCATCTTTGGGGACAGCCTTGCAGCGCTGGCGAAGAGTCGGCGTCCGGGAAGCAGCGCGATCGACTGCCGGGAACTTTGGTTTACCGGCGTGGGAAATTACTGGTGGCGTGCGGAGCAGCAACCCGAATGGAGCTGTCGTACGTCAAACTGGAAGGGCGCAAACAGGTTTCCGCTCTCGAATTCGCGAATGGGGCGCGTTTGCAGCCTGGGGAACGGTTCGGACAACACTGATTTGCACAACATCTCCTGCTCAGGCATACTCGCTTTTTGCACCACCTTCGCCCCACACACCGTGGTTCAGGGAGCCAAAACCTAATGAAAAGCACGCAGCCGAGGCGATCCAGACTGGAAGTTTCTCTGCACGCCCGGTCGCGTTTGCAGCTTACGGCGTCCGTGCTGCTGACCGTGCAGCTCAGCCTCCTTCCGCTGGCGGCATCGCCTGCGACAGCGGACAAACCGGCTCCGGCGGTGGTCCCGGACGCGGTGCTGACAACGATGCGGACGGAGCTGAACCGCGCGAAAACGGACCTAAGAAAAAGCGACCCCGCGCCCTACTTTTTGAGTTACACGGTGTACGATCAGGATCAGATCCTGATCGCTGCGGCCTACGGTGGAATCTTGTCGAATTCCACCTCGAGGCGGCGGACAGCCGACGTGACCATGCGTGTTGGCACACCGCAGTTGGACAACACGCACGGCCAGAGCCGCTCCAGCGGCATGACCTCAGGAACCTTGCCACTCAACGACGACCCAGACGCCGAAGCGCGGGTTTTGTGGGAGCTCACGGATCGCGCGTACAAACGAGCCGCTCCCGCTTACATGAACGTGAAAACCAACACCGCCGTGCAAGCGGAAGAAGAAGACAAGTCGCCCGATTTTTCGAAGGACGCACCCCAGGTTCACAGCGACGCGAAATTGAAAGAGCCTCCGTTTGATCGAAACGCGTGGGAAAGCGAAGTGCGGCGGCTTTCCGGCGCCTTTCGCAATTACGGCGACATTTATTACTCGACGGTGGTGCTGCAGGTTTCCTCTTCGAACTCGCGAACGGTCACCAGCGAAGGCACCGAGCTGGCCATGCCGAGCGCCACAGCCCGGTTGGTGATGGAGGCGCAGACGCGCGCCGACGATGGAATGGACTTGCTGCGCGTCGAAACGTTTCAAGCTCCCACCGCCGGAGGATTGCCGCCGGAAAAAGAGTTGATGGGCAAGATTGAGAAAATGGCCATGGACCTGAACGCTTTGCGGGCTGCGCCAGTCGCGGAGCCTTATGATGGCCCCGCGTTGCTGAGCGGGCGCGCCGCTGCGGTGTTCTTCCACGAAGTGCTGGGCCACCGGATGGAAGGCCACCGGCAACGCGATGAGGAAGAAGGACAGACCTTCACAAAAAAAGTGGGACAACAAGTTTTGCCCACCTTCCTGAGCGTCGTTGATGACCCAACGATCGAGGAACTCAACGGTGTAAAACTTGCCGGAACGTACTCTTACGACAACGAGGGCGTGCCCGCACAACGTGTGGAAGTCATCCAGGACGGCGTTCTGAGAAATTTCCTAATGTCGCGCATGCCGATTAAGAATTTCGACCGATCGAACGGCCACGGACGCAACCAACCGGGACTGATGCCCACAGGGCGTCAGGGCAACCTGATTGTTTCCTCCAGCCAGACGGTTCCGGAATCGGAGTTGCGACAGAAACTGATCGATGAAGTGAAAAAGGAAGGCAAACCGTACGGACTTTATTTCGACGACATCCAAGGAGGCTTTACGCTGACGACGCGGTCTCTGCCGCAGGCCTTCCAGGTTTTGCCGGTGATCGTCTACAAGGTGTATCCGGACGGACGGCCCGATGAATTGGTGCGCGGCGTGGACATTGTAGGTACGCCGCTCGCGGCGCTGACGCGCATCATCACGACTGGCGACAAGCAGCACGTGTTCAACGGTGTGTGTGGTGCCGAAAGCGGAAGCGTGCCGGTCTCCGCGGTTGCGCCGGCAATGCTGTTCAGCGAAATGGAAGTGCAAAAGCGCGCTCATGGGCATGATCGGCCGCCGATTTTGCCTGCGCCGGGATTGGAAGCTGCGCCTCCCATCAAGGATGCGGCGACAGCGCAGGTGAAACCGTGAAGCGCGGCACGATTTTTCTGCGGTTGATTCTCGCTGCCGTGCTGATGGCCGGCACCGCAGAGGTAATGTTGTGCGATTCGAAATCGGCTGGTACGCCAGACGCCATCATAGACGCTGCTCGCGCTGCGGCCAAAGGCGACGCCTTGCTCGAAGCGCTGCTGACGGAATTGGAGCGCTCCAAGTCGCAGTTGAAAATGGATCAGGTCCAGTCTCCTTATTACATCGAATACCGCGTGAACGATGTGGATGACTTCAGCGCGGAGGCAGCTTTCGGTGCGTTGCGCGAGAGCAGCAGGTCGCGGCTCCGCGTGTTGCGCGTGGTTGTGCGTATCGGAGACTACAAGCAGGACAGTTACTACGGCCAGGGACTCGGAGCTGCTTCGATTCTGCCGCTCGACAGTGATCCGATTGCTCTTCGCCGACAGATTTGGTTGCTGACGGACGAGGCGTACAAAAGCGCGGCGGATGCTTACGCGGAAAAGCTTTCGGCATTGAAGCAGTTCGCTGCGGATCCAAATCCAGTCGACGATTTCGCGCATGCTCCAACGGTATCGGACGTGGGCGAGACCGTTTCCCTCCAGATCGATCAGCGCGAGTGGGACAAGACGCTGCAGGATGTGACTGACCTTTACCGTCAGTATCCGGCGATTCAGTCCGTGGAGGCGTCGGCGCGCTTTACCGCAGTGAACGACTACTTCGTGAACTCCGAAGGTACTATCGTGAGGCAGGGCCGCACCACCGCGACGGTCACGCTTTCCAGTTCCACCCAAGCGGCGGACGGCATGCGCCTGGGCCGCAGCCCGTTCTGGACCGAACAAAATCCCGAAGAATTGCCATCGCGTGAAGCATTGCTAAAGGAATCGAAGACCATGCTCGACACGCTTCAGCAATTGGAAAAAGCTCCGATCGTTGAGGAATCGTATCGCGGGCCGGTGCTGTTCGCTCCCGATGCGGCGAACGACGTCATGGCGGGGCTGATCGGCGGCAATGTGCTGGGGCGAAAACCGCAACCGGGGCGGCCCAACCGCACGACCGGTGCGTTTGCAACGAGCTACAAAACCCGAGTCCTGCCGAATTTTGTCACCGTCGTCGACGACCCGACCGTGAAAGCGTTTGAGGGGAAAACCCTTCTGGGAAGCTATGAAGTGGACAGTGAAGGCGTAAAAGCCGCGCCGGTTACCGTGGTGAACCAAGGCATGCTGACGAACTATCTGATTGGCCGCCAGCCGCTGCGTGATCTGCCTGTTTCGAACGGCCATGGCCGCGCCACACCCGGAGGCACTCCTCAGCCGAGTCTCGGCGTTCTGCTGTTCAAGAGCTCAGAGGCGGAACCCCCTAAAGATCTGAACGATAAATTGATCCACATGGCCTCGGAAGCCGGTCAGCCCTACGGCTACCGCGTGGCCACCCTCGGCCCTGGCAATTCGCCCAGGCTGCTCTACCGCGTTTACGTGAAAGATGGACATGAAGAATTGGTGCGTGGCGCCGTGTTCAATGAACTGGATGTTCGTGCGCTGCGCAACGATTTGACCGCCATGGGCGATGATCCACTGGTCAGCAACCGCATGAGCGGATTGCCGCAGACCATCATCTGCCCTTCGCTCTTATTCGATGAACTGGAAGTGAAGCGCGCGGACACGACGAAGGAAAAACTGCCGGAATATCCCGCGCCGGATCTTAAGCAGTAACCAGGTGGGCGCTGTAGCTCAGGCCTTCCAGCTCGCCCTGACAGAGGAAGGGTCTGAGGGGTTTCCTGCCTTGACCGATCCGGCCTGTGCGATCGAAAGCCTCACCGTCGCCGGGGTCAGCTACAGGGATAAGAACACGACGGATGAAAAGGCATTGACCTTCCGATCGGTGCCGTCCGAAAGTAGTCAGGTATGACCCTACGTGAGCGAGTCGAGTGGGCGAGCCGCGTTGCCTTTCTGATCTTCATCCTGGCTTCCGCCGCGTTCCTCAGTGCCATCACCGCAATGCGCATCGCCATCCATGGCCGCGAAACCACCATGCCGAATCTTGTGGGCAAGGACGTCGGCGAGGCGAGCAAGGCTTTGCGTTCGAAGGGACTGATCCTGCGCGTGGCCGATCGAGTTTACAGCGACGTTCCCATCAATCAGGTAGTGCGACAGACTCCTCCTCCCGGGATGTTGATGAAAGTTTCGCAGCAAGCGCACGTCGTGCTCAGCCTCGGGCAGCGCGAACTGCAGATTCCTCCGCTCGAAGGAAATTCACTGAGAGTTTCGCGCATTGAATTGTTGCGAGGTGGCTTGCAGGTGGGCGAGGTTTCTGCCGTGACTCTACCTGACATGGCAAGCGATATTGTCCTGCAACAGAATCCCAAGCCCGGCCATGGCGCCGCCACGCCGCGCGTCGATATGCTGGTGTCGACCGGCCCCAAAGAGCCGGCCTATGTTATGCCTTACTTTCTGGGACTGAATGAGACGGCGGCGGAGCATCGTCTGGACCAAGCCAATTTGCACCGCAAGATCAACTACGTCGCCGCTCCCCAATGGCCCCACGGCACGGTGATTGACCAATCCCCGCTTGCGGGAACCCGTCTCAGCGGCAATGGCGAAGTGGAACTGACGATCGCGAACTGACCCTGCTTCCCAATACTCACAGATTCTGGGAACAAGGTTCTTGCTCTCCACGTACTATTCAGTGCTGGCTCGTGGCGGAGGCGCGTCGATGCGAGTGATCACTGCACTTCTGGCGGCAACTTCCCTTCTCGGCTCCGCGGTTCAAGCGCAAGAACCCATCCAGGTGCATGTGAACCTGGTGAATGTAGCGTTCACGGCGCGGGACGCAAACGGCAGGCTGATCGAGAATCTGACGAAGGACGATGTGGAGCTGTTCGAAGACACGGTCCCGCAAAAGATTGAGTTTTTCACGAAGAGCACCGACCTGCCGCTAACGCTGGCGCTGATCATGGATGTCAGCGGCAGCCAGGAGCACTTTGAAAAGAAACATGAAAAGGATCTGGAGGTCTTCCTGAAGGAAGTCCTGGGGCCAAAGGACCGGGCTTTCATGGTCTGTTTCGGAAACCACTTGCGGCTGGTGAGCGACTACACGAACTCGCCAGAAGAAATTCTTTCCGCCTTCCACGATTTCGACAAAAGCAAACGCCACTTTCCAGAAATGGGCCCGCAGGAAGAGCGGGAACTTGGCACAGCGTTCTACGATTCCATCTATTACAGCGTGAACGACAAGCTGGCTGCGGCGGGAGGCCACCAAGCGATCCTGATGTTCAGCGACGGCGAAGACAATTCCAGCTCGCACGACATGATGGCGACGATCGAAGCGGCGCAAGGCGCGAACGTAATCGTGTACACCATTCGTTACACGGAGACGAACAAGCACGGCCAGTTAAATGCGCGAAACAGATACGGCATTAGCGTGATGGACCGCATTGCCAAGGAAACCGGCGGCGCCCATATTGACGCGCAGAACACCGATCCGCACACCTACTTCCGGCAGATCGCGGAGGAACTCCGGACCTCCTATGAACTGGCCTACTATCCAACCAACAAAGCGAAGGATGACACTTTCCGGAAGATTCGGATTAAGGTGAAGGACGAGTCCGTAAAAATCCGAGCGAAGACCGGCTATTTTTCGCAATAGCGGTTGTGGCGTTGTTTGCTGTGCGCCTGCCTGTCCGGTGAGTTAAACTTCCATCCACCCGAGGGGCCTTTGCCCACGAAGGAAGGCGCTGTCTCAGGAAAGGTGAGATGTTTTCGCTGATTGCCAGCTTGTTGCGTCCTTATCGCTGGAACTTGGCGGCCATTCTTGCGGCCATGCTGATGCAAACGGCCATGAGCGTCGCCGCGCCGTGGCCACTCAAGGTTATCCTCGACAACGTCGTCGGAGTACACCATTTACCGCCACGGATCGCCGCGCTTCTCCAGCCATTTCTCAGCGAAGGCAACAAGATGAGCATCGCCGTCGCGGCGGCCATCGCCACGATCGTGATCGCGTTGCTCGGAGCGATTGCTTCCTACGTTGGAAATTACTATACGACCAGCGTTGGACAGTGGGTGGCGAATGACTTACGCATGCGCACCTACCACCACCTTCAACAGCTTTCGCTGCGTTACTACAGTGAGCATGAAACCGGCTCGTTGCTCAGCACGATCACCGCCGACGTGCAGACCATTCAAGCGTTTGCTTCGTCGTCTACGCTCGGAATTCTGGTCGATTTCCTGACCATCGTGGCCATGATGTTCGTGATGTTTTGGCTGAATTGGGACTTCACGCTGATGGTGGTGGCGCTAACGCCGGTCATGTTGTTGCTGATCTCCCGGTTCAAGAAAGCGGTGAAGAAAGCAACGCGCGAAGTGCGAAAGCAACAAAGTAATATCGTCCAGGTGGTGCAACAGAATTTGCTGTCGATGCGGGTGATCAAGGCGTTCGGCCGGCAGGACCTGGAGCAGGAGGAACTGAGCGAGGTCAGCAAGGCCACGGTGGAGGCGGCGTTACGTGCGCGAAAGGTGAAAGCGTTGCTTTCTCCCCTGGTGACGGTCACCGTTTCCCTTTGCACCGCGTTCGTGCTGTGGAGAGGTTCTGCGCTCATCCTGACGGGAAAAATGACCGCAGGTTCGCTGACGGTTTTTCTTTTTTATCTGGCGAACTTTTTTAAGCCGGTGCAGGACCTAGCCAAGATGACAAATTCCATCGCGCAAACGGCCGTGGGAGTCGAACGCGTTCGCGCCATTCTGAATGCGGACGATGTGATTCCGCAAAAACCGGACGCGCGGGATCCGCAACCTTTCCACGGCGATATCGTTTTTCAAAATGTGGGGTTCAGCTACTCTTCCGAGTCGCCGGTGCTAAAGGATCTAAGTTTTCAGATCAAAGGCGGGCAGATGGTGGGAATTGTCGGGCCGACGGGAAGCGGAAAATCCACGGTGGTGAGTTTGATTCCGCGCTTCTATGACCCCACTTCCGGTGCAATCACGATCGATGGCACGGATGTTCGTGATTTCACGCTGGCCGGTCTGCGGAATCAAATCGCTTACGTGTTGCAGGAGACTGTTCTCTTCCGGGGAACTGTCGCGGATAACATTGCCTACGGCCGCGGCGGCGCCACCCGGGAAGAGATCGTCGAAGCCGCGAAACTCGCTAACGCCGACGAATTCGTCGCCAAACTGCCTCATGGATACGACACCATGGTCGGCGACCGCGGAGATACGTTGTCCGGGGGCCAACGGCAGCGGATTGGAATTGCCCGCGCGATCATCCGCAACAATCCCATTTTGATTCTTGATGAGCCTACGGCGGCGTTGGACACAGAATCCGAGCAGTTGGTAGTCCAAGCGCTCGAACGCCTGATGAAAGGGCGCACGGTCATCACGATCGCCCACCGCCTGAGCACGATTCGCGACGCCAACGTGATCCTGGTCTTGAAAGAAGGAGTCGTGACGGAGCAAGGAACGCACGACCAACTGCTGGCGCGGGGCGGAACGTACGCGGAACTGTATCGCGTCCAATTCGAAAAAGTACCGATAAACGAAGCGGGGCAAGTAGCCTCTTGAGAGATAACAGAACTGGGGGGACGAAGTGACGCACACCCTGATTGTGCTTCCGGACGATACCGCCGAGCCTCTGTTGAGGGCTATCGAAGCAGCGCGAAAGTCCCTGCGCGTGAAGATGTTCCTTTTCTCCGACCCGTCGTTGATGAACGCGGTTGTGGGCGCGAAGAAGAGAGGCGTCGACGTGCGGGTGATGCTGAATCCCGCGCGGCGCAGCGGCGAAGCCGACAACAAAGTCACAAAGAAAAGACTCGAGGCGGCCGGCATCGAAGTTCGCGACAGCAATCCTGCTTTTGACGTGACCCACGAAAAGTCCATGGTCGTGGATGATGAGACCGGCTTCGTCAAATCGCTCAATTGGGTGACCAAGAACCTGACCGAGACACGCGACTATGCTGTGGTGACCACACGCACGAAGGAAGTGCGCGAAATCATCGAATGCTTTGAAGCCGACTGGAAGCGCCAGCCGTTTCGCGCCAGCAAGAACGGCGAGATGATCTGGTGCAAAGGAAATGGCCGGGACCGCATCTGCCGCTTCATCGATGAAGCAAAGCACAATTTGTTTGTCCAGAACGAACGCTACCAGGATGCGGTAATCATCGAGCGGCTGGTTCGCGCGCACGAACGCGGCGTGAAGGTGCACGTCATGGCTCGCCCCCCTCACAAGCTGAAAAAAGAAAAATTAACCGAAGGCGTAGGCGGTTTGCGCATTCTCGATGACGTTGGGGTCAAAGTGCACCGGCTGAAGCATCTGAAGCTTCATGCCAAGATGCTTCTCGCGGACCATTCGCGGGCCATCGTGGGATCGATCAATCTGACGCCGGGCAGCTTCGATAGCCGCAGAGAGTTGGCGATCGAGGTTTATTCGCCGAATGTGGTGGAGCGTTTAGCGCACATCGCCCACCACGATTGGAAACACTCCCACCCGCTGGACCTCACCGACGAGGGTTTGCTGGCGGAACTGGAAAAACACAACGTGGATGCCGAAAACGAACTAGCGCTTCAGCGACTACCATTCAAACGCAAAAAGGGATAGCTCTTTCGCGGAACCTCTTCGTGTGAGTACCGCATTTCCTCAAAAACGAAGTGTTATCCAGAGCGTAGCGAGGGATCCGCTTTACTTTGCGAACCTTTGCACCCTCCACGAGATTCGAGGAACTACCGCAGGTAACCCCAGTTGTGCAGCTTGTCGGAATCCTCACCCCAACGGTCGCCAATGTCCGTGCGATAGTACATGTTCGGTATGAGAATATTCTTGATGCGCGAATAAGCCTGTGCTTGCGCTTGTTTCATCGTTTGCCCAATTCCCACAACGATTAAGACCACTCCGGAGGTTCCGGCTACCAGCCACTGCTGATTGACGATTTTCACATCTTCGATGTGGATGCCTTCGGTAACCGGCCTCTTGAAAACGATCGCCGCGTTTTTGCTGAAGGATTCGAAGGTGGCTTCGTCATCGAAGGGGAACGGTGGCACGACAATGCGCACGCCAACCTGGAAGCCGCTGCGTGTTCGCCATTTCGGCTCCTGCCCGTGCGCCAGTTCCCAGAATAGATCGCTGATCGGCGTCAGGATTCCTTCCTGCTGGATGCTGATCGTCGGATAGCCAAATCGTGAAGTAAACTCCAGTGGATAGATTCCGTTGTTATTCACGATACAGTTCAAATCGATGTAGCCGACATAGCCGTCTTCGGCAAGCTTCGGCTCCATTTTGAGCAGCGTGCGGTTAAACAGCGCATTTGGCTCGCTCCAGAACATCGCGGTGCCCATTTCGCCGGTTGGCGGTCCCACCTCGCCCGCGAAAAGTTTCTTGTGCTCGAAATTCAAATTGATGGGAGTCACGAACTTTTTCCCGTTAAAGAAGCCGCCGACCGCCACTTCGACGCCGTTCACCCGCCGCTGCAACTGAAACACCTTGATTTCGTCGGAGAACGCCCTTTTGTAAGCTTCGAGCATCCCGATCACATCGTTGCCGTCTTCTTCTTCGCCCACGAACAGACGCCGCTTGACGTTCTGCGCCTCGCCACTCGGCTTGATGACGTAACGGTCGGGATTTTTCCTCACAAACTCGATGGCCGGATCAAACGAGTCGAAATCCTGGTACGGAATGATGGTGACGCCGGCCTTTTTCAGCTCCTCTTGACCAAAGGAGCGGTCGTCTTCGAGATTATCCGTATAAGTAGTGCCGCCAATGACGGGCTTCCCCGCCGCGCGCAACTCCTGCGCTTTGGTGCCTTGGCCGAGCGTGTCGTCGAATACGACGATATCCGCCCACTTGACGTCCCTTTCATAGTCGCTCGACTTGGGCACAAAGCCGTCGGCAATGTCCCGTTCCTTTTCGTTTTCGACGTAATAGCGGACTTCGTGACCTTCCTTAACGACTTGCCACGCGATATCGCCAATGAGGCTGGAGAGTGAGGCAAACAGAAATTTTCGTTTTTCCATGAATAGGCCTTGCCGCTCCCGAAGCGAAAGGCAATGGAATCATTGTAGTTAGAGATGGCCAAGTTGGATATTACAAATCGTTTAAAAATGCCGAGCTCCGCCCCAAGGAACCAGATCGGTGCCAAAAACCAAATCGGAAAAGAAAACCACCGAAGAGGCAGACGGCATCCCACCTGAACGAGGCCCCTTCGAAGGGGCAACTTTCTTGGGGTACCTGTACGAAAGTTCAGGTTATACTGAGACAGGACCGAGCCAGGTAGGGTTTTCCCAGTACAGCCGCACGCTTAGGCCGGGGACTATAGCAAAAAGAGAGGTGAAGATTGCGGCGATTTGCGCTTCTGCTGTGTGCGCTTGCATTGGTAACTACCAGCCAGTGCAATGCCCAGATTCTGCACAAAAAGAAACCGGTCGATAAGTCCACGGATTCCACCAACACGGTTGAACCCGACAAGCAGCTGTACGACAAGGCCATGAACGACATTAAGCACGGTCGCCACGAGGTCGGGCGCCTTGGGCTGCAGACCCTGATCAATACCTACCCCGATAGCGAGTACCTGGCGAAAGCAAAGCTGGCCATCGCGGACTCCTATTTCAAAGAAGGCGGGACCAGCAACATCACCCTGGCGATCAACGGCTACAAAGACTTCATCGTCTTCTTCCCTTTCCTACCCGAAGCCGCTTACGCTCAGATGCAGGTAGCCATGGCCAATTACAATGAAATGGCCAAACCGGATCGCGATACGACTCACGCGAAAGCCGCCGAAGAGGAATTTCAGACGTTCCTGCTCAAATATCCGAAGGACCCGCTGGCTCCGGAGGCGCAGCAACATTTACGCGATATCCAGGAAGTGCTCGCCGAGGGCCAATTCCGCGTCGCTTACTACTACTATGTGAAAGGTGATCGCCGCGCTGCCGCGGGACGCCTTATGCCTCTAGTGCGCCGCTATCCTCTGTACAGCAAGTCCGACACTGCTCTGTGGATGCTGGGCGATATTTTCGAGAAAAGCGAGCGGAAAGACCTGGCGGGAAGTTACTACGCGCAGATCGTCAAGAACTATCCGCTGTCGGTACACGATGGTGACGCCAAAGCAAAGCTAAAGCAATATGGCATGCCTGTCCCACAACCGGACCCGAAGTCGCTCGAATGGATGACGGCGGAACAGAATACACCTCGGCCGAAGGAAAATGTTGTGCACAAGTCGATCGGGCTGCTGCACAGCGGGCCGGACGTACACGCCGCCGCGGCTCACGGTATGCCAAACATGGAACCTGACAGCAGCGACCAGGGCGGCGACCTATTGGCTGGTGCGGGAAACAAACCCAGTCTTGGCGGCGGCACGGCAACAGGGACTGGCGCCGTCGTCGAAGTTGTAAAGCCAGGAGAACCCGCCCCGGCAGGTGCACCTGCTGCTGGCGCGAGCAGCGAGGACGTGAACTCCACGCCGAGCAGCGATGCTGCGGGCACAACGACCACCACCCCGGCCTCTGGCGGCGCTGCGACGGCTCCCGCCGACGGTACCCCGGCGAGCACTGCGACCCAAGACAGCGCAACAGGCGGCGACGGCTCATCTAGCGATGCCTCCAAAACCGACAATACCCAGTCGACCTCCGCCGATTCCAACCAGAATCAGAACCAAAACGGGAAAGAATCCAGCAGCAAGAAGAAGGGCATTCGCAAACTGCTACCCTGGTAGTGATCGTCCGAGCCGCTCCATTTCGAGCCAATATCTGGGGGGTGCGAAGCCCCTTGTCCTTTGGTACAGGGTTATGAAATTGGAACGAACCATGTCTACTTCCGACACATTCCGGCTGCAGTTCAATTGACGCCTTTGGAGCCGAGTGCTCCAATTGAATCTGAATCTCGCAGTTGCGACAGAGGTACTTCCCGGAGGACGTTCGGTGGCCAAGATACTGGTTGCGGACGACAACAGCAACATCCAGAAAATGGTCGGCTTGGCCTTGAAAGATCAGGGCATCGACGTAGTTGCCGTCGGCAATGGCGAAGCCGCCGTCCGCAAAATTTCGGACATCCGTCCGGACTTGGTTTTGGCGGACGTATTCATGCCGGTGCGCAACGGCTACGAAGTCTGCCGTTATGTCAAAGAAGACTCTACGCTTGCGCATATTCCGGTGATTTTGCTGGTCGGGGCTTTTGATCCTCTTGATGAGCAGGAAGCGCAACGCGTTGGCGCCGATGGCGTTCTGAAAAAGCCGTTTGTTCCTCCTGATCCTTTGATTTCGATGGTGAAGTCCGCGCTGATTCGCGCGGGCGTTCCCCTCGGTCCAGCTGCTCACGCAGAAAAGGCGCCCGCATCGCCCAAGTATCCTACAGCGGACATTCTAGGCGCCGGAGTGACTTCCAAGCTGGCAGCTCTTTCGCCTGAGAAGCTTCCAGAAGTGGCTCCGGAACCTGTCGAAGAATTCTCGACGTCCGCGCCAAATCTCAAGATTGCCGCGGGTGACCAACCGTTGGCTTTCGGGAGTTTGCTCGATACCTCGGACGCGGAGGATCTTGCAGTCACCTCGAAACCCATGATCAACCTTTCCGAGGCTCGGAAATGGGACGAGGAATCCGACGAGATCGAGGAAGAAAAAGAAGAAGCGGGAGAAGCGCCGCGAGGCGGCTGGCGCCCGAGTGGACGGGACGAACCCGTGGGGCATCCTGCTGAGCCGTCACACGCCGCTCCTGATTGGCGTGAAGAAGCCTTCCACGGAGCCTCTCCGGCCAAGAGTTTCTCGTCGAGTTGGGCTCCCGCGGTCGAGCATCCTGAATTTGTAGTGGCCGCGGAATCGCAGTCCGTGGCCGTGGCCACTTTCCCGAACAAGAACGCCGAAAGTCCGCTTCCCTTCACTGGCGATGCTTGGGCGGCTGCTATGGCCGCGGGAATTGAAGAGAAGACCGCCGAAATTTCGAAAGACGCGCCGGCCATTCAGGAACAGCCGGCAGAAATCGTTTCAACCGCGGTCCCGGTCCAAGAGGCAAGTCCAGGGGAACCCGCCGAGCCCGCGAACTGGGCAGCGGTACCCGAAACGGCTTGGGAACTGGAAGCAAAGAAGGCTTCCCTTCTGGCGTCTACGTGGGACGTGCCGAAGTCGCTTTCCGTTGACGAGACCCAAGACATTGCGGCCTTTGCGAAGCAAGCGCTACTGGAACAGAGCGAAGCGCCGCTGGAAGCGCCTACTGGGAGTTCTCCTTATTCTCCCGAACCCGTGGTTTCCCGCGAATCGCACGAGCACGCGGAAATTGTTGGCAGCGAAAGCCAGGCCAGCATCCCTGCCGAGATTAGCGATTGGAAACCATCGGAGACTCCGTGGGAAACGCCCGGTGCCGCGCATTCCGAGCCGCCGTCGGAAGCAGCACCGCCACAGGCCAAGCCTGACGTGGACGAAATCGTCGCCAGGGTCCTCGGAAAGATGGATCCCGAAATGTTACAAAAGGCCACCCGCGAAATCCTGAAGCCATTGATAGAAGCCATCGTCCGCGACGAGCTCAGCAAGAAATCATAATCCCGCCGAGCACGTTCCTTCGCTACGTTTAGCGCGTGAATTGACGCGCCCGACCGCCTGCCCGTATATTGAAAGATTACCCTGTGAGCGATAGGCTTCGCCTTGCGCGTGCCTGACAGGGATACGAGGACGGGATGCCCCGAGAGTTAGCCAAAGCGTACGATCCAAAACAAATTGAGCCGCGCTGGGCCGAATATTGGGTCAAGGAACAGTCATTCAAAGCCGATCCGGCGGCTCCCGGGCCGGTATTCTCCATTGTCATTCCGCCGCCCAACGTGACCGGCTCGCTGCACATCGGCCACATGCTGGAGCATTCGGAAATCGACGCGCTCACGCGCTGGCATCGCATGCGCGGTTACAACACCTTGTATTTGCCCGGCACCGATCACGCCGGAATTTCCACGCAACGCGCGGTAGTCCACCAGCTATCCCAGGAAGGAATTCGTTATCGGGATCTCGGCCGGGAAGGATTTCTCCAGCGCGCCTGGCAATGGAAAGAGGAAAGCGGCGGCATCATCCAGCGGCAGATGAAACAGATCGGGGAATCGTGCGACTGGTCGAGAGAGAGATTTACGCTCTCACCGGAATTGTCGCGCGTGGTCCGCGAAGTGTTCGTCCGGCTCTATGAAGAAGGACTGATTTACCGCGAAAAGAGAATGGTAAATTGGTGCCCGGTGTGCCTGACGGTGTTGAGCGACCTGGAAGTGCTTCACGAAGAGAAGCAGGGTCACCTTTGGTATATCCGCTATCCGGTGAGCGGGACGAAGGAGTTATTGGTCGTGGCAACGACGCGGCCGGAGACGATGCTGGGCGATACCGCAGTGGCGGTGCATCCGCAAGACGAGCGCTACACGCATTTGATCGGCAAAACCGTGCTTTTGCCATTGATGAATCGCGAGATTCCCATCATCGGTGATGAGATGGTCGACCGCGAATTCGGCACCGGCGCGGTGAAAATCACGCCCGCTCACGATCCGAACGACTTCGAAGCCGGCAAGCGCCACAATCTGCCATTGATTGACGTTATGACCGATGACGCGCACATGAACGAAAATGCCGGCGTCTATGCGGGCCAGCAGCGCTTTGCGGCACGCAAGAAAATCGTGGAGGACCTTCAAGCGCAGGGCTTGCTCGAGAAAATTACCGATCACACGCATGCGATCGGAATCTGTGAGCGCAGTCGGACCATCGTGGAGCCGCGCGTGTCCACGCAATGGTTCTGTTCGATGAAGCCCCTGGCGGAGCCGGCTATTGCCGCCGTGGAACGGGGAGAGATTCAGATCGGCCCGGACAATCGCCGCGAAGAATACTTCAACTGGATGAGAAATATCCGCGATTGGACGCTCTCGCGGCAACTGTGGTGGGGGCACCGGATTCCGGCGTGGTATTGCCAGGAATGCGGACAAATTATCGTTTCGCGCGAAGATCCCACGAAGTGTGCGAAATGCGGCTCGAGTGATTTGCAACAGGACCCGGACGTGCTGGATACCTGGTTCAGTTCGGGGCTGTGGCCTTTTTCGACGCTGGGTTGGCCGGAGAACACGGCGGACTACCAGAAATATTATCCGACGAGCCTGCTGATCACCGGCTACGACATTCTGTTTTTCTGGGTGGCCCGCATGATCATGATGGGGCTGCACTTCACGGGAAAGGTTCCCTTCCGCGCGGTTTACCTGCATTCTCTCGTGCGCACCGCGACCGGCGAAAAAATGTCCAAGTCGAAAGGCACGGGCCTCGATCCCGTGGCTTTGAATCAGGAGTACGGGACAGACGCGATGCGATTCTGCCTCGTGTCGATGGCCGCGCCGGGAACGGACATCATTCTCTCGGATGACCGGATGGGCGGAGCCCGAGCTTTCGCCAATAAAATCTGGAATGCCGCCCGGTTTCTGTTTGTTAACCTTGACAAATTTGAGCAGGGGGGAACGTCCTTGCAGGAGTTGGCCGATCCGGCGATTCGCGCAAAAGCTCCCCAGGCATTTCAGGGCAAGGTTCCGCTTGTGGATCGCTGGCTGTTTGCGCGACTGGGGGACACCGTCAGCACGGTAAATGACGCCCTGGCGAGTTATCGTTTTCACGAAGCGGCGCAGAACGTGTACCAATTTTTTTGGGGCGATTTCTGCGACTGGTACATCGAATGGGTCAAGCCGGACTTGCAGAACACCGATCGCGAGCGCGCGACGGTGGCGTGGAGAAACTTGTTCGCCGGCTTCGACGCGGCGCTGCGTTTGCTGCATCCCTTCATGCCATTCCTGACGGAAGAACTGTGGCATCAACTGCCGCAGAAGGCGGGTGCCAAATCGATCGCGCTCGATTCCTATCCGGAGCCGTGCGATTCGTGGAAAGATGCTCCAGCGGTCAAGGAATATGCGTTGGTTCAGGAAGTTGTGCAAGCGCTTCGGACGATCCGAGCGGAGATGAAGCTCGATCCAAAGAAAAAGGTTGCCGCGGACTTTTTCAGCGGCGATGCATGGACGCGCGGAGTGATCGAGGCAAACAAGGACGGCATCATTCGCCTTGCGATTCTCTCGGAATTCGCGGTGTATTCGGACAGCCTTTCGCAAGGTGGCGGAGGCACGCGCTCCACGGCAGGATTCGATGTGCGCATTCCCTATGCGACCGACACGATTGATGTGGCGGGCGAATGCTTACGGTTGAAGAAGGAGATGGAAGGGCTGCAAAAAGCGATCGCATCGAAGGAAGCTCAATTGGGCAACGAGACGTTTCGCAGCCGCGCGCCGGAGAAGATCATCAAGCAGATGGAAGAAACCTTGAACGGACAAAAGATAGAAGTGCAGAAACTTTCCGACCGCCTGAAACAGTTGAGCGCACATTAACAGTGCTGCGCACCTACCGGGACAAACCAGCGTATCGGTTCTTCGTAGGTGTCCAGCATTGCTGGACCCAGCTTGGCAAGATGTAATCCGCAGGCGCGTCAGTGCGGGCGATGAACGATCGTATTCTTACGGACATGGGGTGTAGCCGTGTAGCGCTCCTACACGGCGAAACCGGCAACCATTTAGGGTTGGACAGGTTCCTCGCTTGCGCTCGGGATGACACGTGCAGTAGAGGTAGCCTGCTTGTCGGCAATCGCCACTAAAAGTAAGCTAGGACCGCCAGGAGCACAGGACCAGGGCGAATGCCCCAACTACCGTCTTTACCAGGAACAACTGATCGCAGGCTGGCAACGTTGCTCACGCTGCTATCGGAGAACGCCACCATTGTCATCAGTGGCGCGCGCATTGCCCGGGAGACGGGCATGTCGCGCTCTACGGTGTGGCGCTGGGTCGAGGAGCTCCGCAAACTGGGCGTTCACGTTAAGGGCCAGCGCAGCACGGGCTACTTCCTGGAAAAAGTGCCCGACCTTCTGACGCCCGATCTTTTGCGAAAGCGGATGAAGGGAAACCTGTTCGGCAAACGGGTTTTTCATTTCTTCAAAACGGATTCCACGAATCGTGTGGCCATGGAATTGGGCTATGCCGGCGAGCCCGAAGGGACGGTTGTGCTGGCGGAGGCGCAAACCGCCGGCCGAGGCCGTTCCGGCCGCACCTGGCATTCGGAAAAAGGGACCGGTTTGTACTTCACGGTCTTGCTGCGGCCGCGACTTTCGCCCGCGCAGGCTCCGTTGCTCACGATGCTTGCGGGAGTTTCCGCCCAAACCGCGATCGCGGCGCAAACGGGAATGGTTCCGGAATTAAAGTGGCCGAACGATCTTCTCTTGAACGGCAAAAAACTCGGCGGAATCCTAACCGAAATGCACGCCGAGCCGAATGCCGTGCGCTTCGTCATCGTCGGCATCGGGATCAACGTGAACCAGGAGAAATTTCCGCCCGAACTATCGTCGATTGCCACGTCCATTCGAAAAGAAACAGGGCGACTGAGCTACCGCTTGGAACTGCTGGCGCGCTTGCTGACGCAATTCGAGAGCGACTACAATCGATTTCTCCGCGAAGGCCCGGCGTTTGTGGTGGATCGCTTTGAAAGTGTCTCTTCGTTCGCCAAGGGGCGGCGCGTGCGCGTCGATACGGGCGTGGATTCGTACGCTGGGACTACGGCCGGCCTCAGCCCGGAAGGACTTCTGCTGGTCCAACGAGACGGCGGCGCCCTGGTTACCGTTATCGCTGGAGATGTCACCGAGGTTCGATAGCCGATGCTGCTGACCATCGATGTAGGCAACACGAATACCGTCCTGGGCGTTTTCCGGGAGGAAGAACTGGTCGCAAACTGGCGCCTGACCACGGCGCGCGCGCAAACCGTAGACGAATACGGCGTGCTGACGCGCAATCTTTTTTCTCTCGCCGGTCTAAATAAGGAAATGATCAGCGGGGTAATTATCAGCTCAGTGGTGCCGCCTTTGAACTGGACGCTCGCGGAAATGTCCCGGCTGTATCTCGGAAAGAAGGCGCTCTTCGTAGAGCTGGGCGTGAAAACGGGAATGTCCGTTCACGTCGACAATCCGAGTGAAGTGGGCGCGGATCGCATTGCCAATGGAGTAGCGGCGTTTCACCGCTATGGCGGGCCGTGTGTTGTGGTCGATTTCGGAACGGCGATCACCTTTGACGTGATTTCCGCGAAGTGCGAATTTATGGGAGGAGTGATCGCACCAGGAATCGGCATTGCGTCGGAAGCTTTGTTTTCGCGCACCGCGCGCCTGCCGCGCGTTGAGATTAAGGATCCAGGAAAGGCGATTGGCACCAATACGGTCACAAATATTCAGGCCGGGCTGTACTACGGCGCGGTGGACATGGTCGATGGCATGTTGACGCGCATCAAGGCGGAAATAGACGCCGAAGCCGCGGTTGTCGCTACCGGTGGCCAGGCTCGGCTGGTGGCGCGCGGGTCGAAGCACATACAGCATGTCGACGAGTTTCTAACGCTCACGGGCTTGCGCTACATCTGGCAGAAAAATCAACCCCAAGAGGCTCATCCGGAATCGCCTGGGCGGCCCGTTGCCACGCCCGTCATTTCGAAAACAAAGAAGGCTCCTCGCTGAGCGGCGGGGTATTCCCAAGCGCTCTCATCATGGACAATTGGAACTACTTTAACTATTTCACAGAAATCGAAGAGCACTTCTGGAAGAAGCGGGGGGCGCATCTTCTGGTCTCCCCGTTGGACTGGGCGATTATGGAAACTTGGCAGAAGGCCGGGGTCCCGCTGGACGCGGCGTTAAAAGGAATCGACCGGGCGTTCGAAAGCTATCAGCGATCTCGACGTGGTGCAGGAAAGGCATTAAAGAGCCTGGCCTACTGCACGGACGCCGTTCTGGAAACGGCCGAGGAGCAACAAGAGGCCGCCGCAGGTTTGCAATCGACGACCCACAACAATGCGAGAGAGCTGTTTGCGCGGCCGGAATTGCGCGCCTATTTGGAGCGGAACGTGGAATTGCTGCAAAAGGCTGCCGGCCTCCGGGAATCCGCACAGCCAAATCTTGCTAAATTCTTGTGCGAAACCGCCGCCAAGCTGGCGTCTTCCGAGACGTTGTTAGAGGCTCCCGGCACGCTGGACCTGGAAGACCTGGAACGGCGACTGACGATCCTGGACGAGAAGATTCACGCCGCGCTCCTCTCCCACGCCTCCGAAGAGCTGATGCTGAAGATCAAGCGCGAAGTGGATTCGCAACTGGCCGCGTATCGGCGCAAAATGAAGGCGGACCAATTGGCACTGGTGGAAAAGCAGTATTCACAGAAACGCTTGCTGGACGAATACCAACTGCCGCGCCTGAGTCTTTTTTACTTTTCCTGACCGCCCAACGCAAGCACACTGAAGCGCATGCAAGATAGGATTTGAACAACTATGGCTGATGAGTTGCAGTTATCCATTGAGAAGCTTATCTACGGTGGTGAAGGATTGGCTCACGCTGGCGGCAATACGGTGTTCGTGCCGTTCGTGCTGCCGGGAGAACAGGTTCGCGCCTCCGTTCGCACCCGCAAGAAGAAGCTAATCCACACCAATCTGGTGGAAGTGGAGAAGGCTTCCTCCTTTCGTGGCGAGGCCGTGTGCCCACACTTTCGCGTTTGCGGGGGATGCCATTATCAACACATCGAAATTGCGGAACAGGTTCGCCTGAAGAAAGAGATCCTGCGCGAAACCCTGTCGCGACTTGGTGGAGTGCAATGGCCCGGTGCGATCCAGGAGCACAGCGCGCAGCCCTACGGCTATCGCAACCGCGCGCAGTGGGCATTTCGCGATGCGATGCCACGCGCTTTTGGCTATTTCTTGCCGGAAAGCGGCCACATTCTGCCAATCGACCAGTGTCCCGTGCTTTCTCCAAGGCTGGCCGAAGCCTTTGGCCAATTGCAGGATTTAGCGCGTTCCAATTCGCTTCCCCCGGGCATTCTGGAAGTCGAAGCATTCGCCGACGGCGCGGATGAAAAAATTGCTTTGAATATTGCGTTTGAACGATTCCCTAAACCGGCGAAGGCCATGACGGCTGAATTCAAATCGGCGCTTCCTGCTCTGGAGAGTCTCCTGATGCTGGATCAAAGCAAAAACCGATTCGAATTGAGTGGCCCCGGCTATTTGATCCAGAAAGCGGGCGATTTCACCTTCCGCGTGAATCATTTGTCTTTTTTTCAGGTGAATCGTTTTCTGATCGAGGATCTGCTGCAAACGATGGTCGGAGGCGCAAAAGGCGGCTACGCCCTGGATTTATATGCCGGTGTCGGATTCTTTACGCTACCGTTGGCGAAGACCTTTTCGAAGGTAATCAGTGTTGACGCCAACCTCTCCGCCATACGCGACTTGCGCCAGAACGCGGAAGCTGCCGGTGCTTCCGTGGTTTCGGAAAATGAACACGCCGAGGAGTTTCTAAAGAAGCAGCAGGAAACACCGGATCTGGTCATTCTCGATCCGCCGCGCGCGGGTCTTGGCGCGGAAGCCGCTGCACAACTTGCGAGGCTCGGCGCGCAGGAGATCGCCTATCTCTCCTGCGATCCTGCCACGCTGGCGCGCGACCTCGCGGTGCTCGCCGGCTCCGACCGCAAGCAGGAAACGGCTGTTGCTCCCGCGCACAAATATGAAATTGCCGAAGTGCACCTCTTCGATTTGTTTCCACAGACCTTTCACATCGAGACGCTGGTGAGGTTGCGAAGAGTGTCATGAAGCTTCCGGCTGTTGCAATTGCCGCGGCGTGAGAAGGCGTGCGCGTCGACATTCTATGGCCTCAAATTGCGCCGAATGAAATCGCGCCGCAAACGAAAAATATGGATTCGCTGGTAGTGCGCCTGCCCTACGGCGACCGCACGATTCTGTTGCCAGGCGACGCGCAGAAACAGGCGGAGTATCAAATGTTGAGGAAAGACCACTCGATGTTCCTGCACGCGGATGTGTTGAAGGTCGGTCACCATGGCAGCAACCATTCGACTATGCCGCAGTTCCTGAACGCCGTGACTCCGCAGGTCTCCGTCATTTCCGCGGGTGAAGAAAACCCTTACGGCCATCCTAGCCCGGAACTTCTCGAACGGCTGGAGAGCGGCACGCGAATCTACCGGACCGATCCGGATGGCGGGTTTCAGATTCTGACGGATGGGCACACGCTTCAAGTGACTGTTTCGTGGAATGTTCGGCCGGGCTCCGGCCCTAGCGCGAGCGCAGCCACCAGATCAGAACGAGGCCGACCAGGAATAAGACAAACCCAATCAACGCCTCGTATTCGTGATTTTTCTTGTACTGCCCCCACGAAAAGCTTGCGCCATTCGCCGTCAATCGCGTTGCGCCAAACAGGTGCGGCAAAAAGAGCGGCACCGCGGCCGCGTATGTGGAAAATGCATCTCCGTGCTTCTGTCGCAGCTCCATTTCCTCGCGGCGCATGACGAAGCTATACACCAAAGCAAAATAGCAGAGCAGCAGCGCGGCCGCCCAAATGGAATTCATCGCAACAGCCGCTCCCAAAGCCAGTATGCTGCTGCCCAGGTAAAGCGGATTGCGCGTTCGGGCATATGGCCCAGTTATGGTGAGCACCTCCTGTTTATTCAGGTAGCCGGCGGCATAACCACGAATCAACAGCCCGACGAAGCCCAGGATTGCGCCAAGAAGAATCGAACGTGGCGTGGGCCTCGCCAGCCACAACATCACAACCGCAAGCAAGTATCCCAACCGTACACGCCACCGCGCAAAGAAATCCAGTAAGGTCACGCGTGCAGCCCCAGGCGCTGCCTTACAGCGGCAAACACGGAGTCCACGGAGAGTTCCAGTAGCGAGGGATCGGTCGAATTCGACCGGTCGTAGGATGTGACCGCTACCGGACTGCGCAAAACAATTTCGCCGGGCGGATAAGGACCATTGCGCACAGGATCGGTGGGGCCAAACAGCGCCACGGCCGGAGTGCCGAGCGCTACAGCCAAGTGCAGCGGACCGGTATCTCCGCCGACAATGCACCGTGCGTCGCGCAGCAGCGCCTGAAGAGTGTTCATCTCTCCGTCGTAGCAGATGGGCTGGGCGTTCCCGCTGGCCGCCCGCACTTCTCGGGCAAGAGATTCTTCGCCCGGGCCGTAGTTGATGACGCACGGTAAATCCATTTCTCTACGAATTTGCTGGCAAAGGGCGCCAAAGCGCTCCGCCGGCCAGCATTTCGAACGCCAGCCGCCGCCCGGGCTTAGCACTACGTATCGGTTGAGTCCCTCTTTCGCCAAATCCGCGCGCACTCGCGATGCGTCCGCGTCGGCAATCTGCAGAACGACGCGACCCACAGGCTGCGTCGCCCCGGCGCGAAGCGTCAGCTCGCCATTTTGATCCGCGATATGCGTGGTCCGGCATTTCACGCTGTCGGTATAAAGAACCGGGACTCCAAACTCACGAATTGTCGCGGAAGAGAAGCCGATGCGCTTCGGCGCGCCACCGAAAAAAGGCAGGAACGCCGACTTCCACAATCCCTGGTAGTCGACTGCCGCGTCCCACTTGCGCGCTCGAAGTCTCCTGATGACCTGCCGCCCCGAAGCGAGATCGCGCGAATCGACCGGCCAGATTTCCGTAGCCAGCCCGCTACTGCTCACCAACTCAAGCCAGCGGGGATGTGTCAGCCAGACGATTTCCGCCGCGGGAAACGATTCCCGCAACCCGGCCACGGCAGGAAACGTGTGCACGATGTCGCCGAGGGAGCCGAGGCGGACGACGATAAAGCGCTGGTCAGCCATGGCGCCCTTTTCGAAGGCCGTCAAGGAATGCGCGGGTCGAGTGGCGCTTCGGATCGCCCACAATGGCGACGCGGATACCAAGGCGCTCGGAAACTGCACGTTCCGGTACAGTTTCCGTGGTGTAATCCGTGCCTTTGGCGTGCACCTCCGGCCGCAGTTCCTCGAGCAACGATTCGACATTGGACTCCGCAAATAGCAACACAAAATCCACATCGCGGAGTGACGCCACCAGTTGCGCACGAGCTTGCTCATCGAGAACCGGTTGCCCCGGCCCCTTCAGGCCCTTCACACTGGCGTCCGCATTGACCGCGACGACGAGCACATCGCCTTCGCGTTTGGCTCCGGACAAATAACGAACGTGGCCGACATGCAGCGTATCGAAGCAACCGTTCGCCAATACCACACGCTGGCCCTGGCTCCGGAGTTTTGCGATAGCCTTGCGGACAGATTCGCGAGAATGGATTTTGGATTGGGCGGACCGCATGGAAATTGCCTTAGGGGGCCACCCCCGAAGCTGCTTTTCGGATGGCGTCCAGCAGTTCGTTGCGCGAAACCGTGGCGGTGCCGCGCTTCATGACTACCAGGCCGCCCGCGATGTTGGCAATATGCGCGGCTTCGAGCGCCGTGGCGCCGCTCGCCAAGCCTAGCGTATACGCCGCTAAAACCGTATCGCCTGCGCCGGTGACATCGACGGCCTGGTCGCTTCCGTGGACAGGAATGTGCGCTGTCGGTTCGCCCGGCGCAAAGACCGCCATGCCATCCTTCCCCCGCGTGATCACCAGGGACCGCAACTTTAATTCATTCAACACTTCGTGTCCGCTGCGTTCCAGTTGCGAAATGTCCCGACCAATGGCGACGCTGCGCATCGCTTCCATCTCCGCCTCGTTGGGAGTGGCGGCTGTCACGCCGGCGCGCTTATACGTAAGCAATTGATAGCGCGAATCGAGAGTCACCGGAATGGTTCTCTTTTGCCTGCTCACTGCAGCCCGAACTACTTCCGGGGTGGCGACTCCAAATCCGTAATCCGAAATCGCCAGAGCTTCGGCCTTCTTCAGTCTCGCGTGCAACAACTGCTGGATTTTCTTGCGATGTGCATCCGAAAGACGGGAGTGCGGCTCGTAGTCGACACGCAACACTTGTTGCCCCACAGTATGCGCCCAACCAGCCAAAAAACGCGTCTTAGTCGGAGTAATGGTTCCATTGATTTGCAGAATTCCCGAAACGTCCACCTTCATTTCGCGGAACCACTGGACCAGCCAATCCCCAGCGGCGTCATCACCCACTGTGGTGATCGGCATGACCCTGGCACCGAGCGCTGCGAGATTGTTCGTGGCATTGGCCGCGCCGCCGGGCAGGATGTGTGTCTCGCGGTGCCTCAAAATCAATACCGGAGCCTCTCGCGAAACGCGGGTGATGTCGCCAGATTGAAAGGAATCCGCGACAAAATCGCCGAGGATGACGACGCGCCTGCCTTCGAAGCGTTCGACAACTTCCGCCAGAGCCCGAAGGTCCGCCGCACCGGAAGACTTTTCGTATGGTATTTTCCGTTTCATTTTTCCCGCGCCAGAATCCAGTCGGCCGCCGCTTTCAGGTCTGCAACAATCACGTCTGGCTGCCGGGGCCAATCTTTTGCGTGCAACGTCACTTCCTCCAGGCCATATCCGGTTTGCACAAAAATGCTTTTGCAGCCGCCACGAAACGCCAATTCCATGTCGGCGTACCGGTCTCCCACTACGAACGAGCGCCCTAAATCAATTGTATGTTCGCGCGCCGCCTGCTCCAGCATGCCTGCCTTAGGCTTTCGGCATTCGCAGTTATCCGCCGAACCGTGCGGGCAATAGTAGACTCCGTCCAGTCGAGCGCCAACATCGGCTAGTTCGCGCTGCATACGCTCATGCACTTGCTGTACGAGCGATTCCGGGAAATAGCCGCGAGCCACCCCGGATTGGTTGGTCACGACAATGACGGCCAAACCCGCCTCATTCAACCGGCGGATGGCTGCCCCTGCAAACGGAAACATACGAAATCTCTCGACGTGATTCAAGTAACCGACCTCCTCAGAGATGGTGCCGTCGCGGTCCAGGAAGACGGCCGACTTTCGCGTGACAGATTCAGGCAGAGGTCACCTCCGCAAGCCGCAGGCGCAGCGCCGACTCCACCATTTCTGGCGTTACTGCCTTCATGCAGCGATGGTCCGTGGGACAGCGCCGAAGAAAACATGGGCTGCAATAGGGTTTTTGTTGAACGATGGTCGCGCGCGGAGTGACCGGCGCTGTGCCATTCGGATCGGTCGGGCCAAAGACCGCCACAATCGGCAAGCCAACGGCGGCGGCGACATGCATCGCGCCCGAATCGTTCCCAAGGAATAGATGACACTGTGAAAGCAGAGCAGGCAATTCGGCGATCGGCGTTTTTCCGGTCAGATCAATCGGCGGGCGGCACAAGTCGTTAGCGATGGCGGCAGCAACTGATGTTTCGGCCGGCGTGCCAAATAAGACTACATCCGCATCCGTTTGGGACAGGATTTCGTTGAGAGCTATCGCAAACCGGTCCGGCGGCCAGCACTTTGCCGAGCCATAAGAAGCGCCCGCGCCTAAGGCGATGCGCAATACGCCGGGCCGAGCACCCGCCTCAAGAAGCGTCTGCGCAGCGCGTTGACGGGCTGCGCTGGTAACCTCGAGGGTGATGTGCGGCTCGTCCGGCAAAGATTCGATCCATCCAGCGCGGTGTAACAACTCCAAATAGTAAAACTTCTCGTGAGCAGGAATCTGCCCCTGCTTTGGCACGGGAATCGCTCTCGTCAGAAGCAAGCTTCTGCCGTCGCGGGCATAGCCAATCCGTTGCGGCACGCCGGCACGCCACGCCATCCAAGCCGCATCAAAGGCATTTTGAAGCAAAAGGGCGACGTCGAACCTCGACGCACGCAGTTCTCTCGCGAGGCGTTCCCTTCCTGTCCATCCGCGGTGCTCCCCCTTCGGATCGTACGCGATCAGTTCGTCTGAAATGCCCTGGCCTCGATAGATATCGGCCACATAAGGCCGCGCGACGATCGCGATCTGCGCGTCTGGGTATCTCGTTCTAACAGCGTGTAAGGCCGGCAAGGCCATAATCGCATCGCCCACCCAGTTCGTCGCTCGAATCACGATCTTCATGTGGCGGATTTTTCCGCTGCCAGCTTTTCGAGAACCAACGCTAGAAACGATGCTTCCTTCGAAATCACCAGCTCGATCACCGCGACGTGGACTGGAAGTTCTGCAAAACCAACTCCGGAAAGGTTCTGTGCGTCCTTTTCGGTCGTGAGCAGCGCCTTCGCCCCGGCTTTTCGCGCCGCCGCTTCGATCTCATTCGCATCCCTCGCGTCGTATCGGTGATGGTCGGCGAATTCACATTGACCCACAAGCGGCAGATTCCAGTTCTTCAGGTCTTGAAAAAAGGCGCGTGGATTTCCGATTCCGCAAAACGCATAGAACGGCCCAGCGCCGATCTCTTCCCGACCCGATAGCCTAGCCGTCGCCTGCAAGCCACGGAAACCGAGCAATCGCGTAGCGGCGGAGAACACCGGGTGCTCTTGAAATTTCTCAATCACTGCGTTAGTCCCGGCCACCGTTTCGGCGCGCGTAAATAGGAGGAGATCCGCGCGGGTCATCGCGGAAACGGGCTCGCGAAGCCGTCCCGTTGGGAGCATCTTCTGCTTCGCAAGCGGCTGCGCGGAATCAATCAGCAAAATGTTCACGTCCCTAGCCAGTGGAAGGTGCTGGAAGCCGTCGTCCAGCAGATACAGGTCGACGCTGTCTTCCAGCTTCTTACCCTGCGCAAAACGGTCCGCGCCGACGCCGAATTTCGCGCGCTGCTCGAGGCGAGCCTTCATCAGTTCGATCTCGTCGCTTGTTCCCGCGCTTCCTTGGTAACCGCGGCTCAAGATGCCCACGCGCTTTCCTTCCGCCAGAAAATGCTCTGCAAGCCAGATCACCATCGGCGTCTTGCCAGTGCCGCCCACGGTCAGGTTTCCTACACTGATCACCGGTCGGCTTAGCCTCTTCTGTTTGAAGATTCCCCTTGCGTAAAGAGACGCGCGAACCTGCGTCGCCGTCCCGTACAGGACCGAAAGCGGCCAGAGCAACAGCCGCAGCAACGGCGGAAGCGTCATTGAGAAGCGCCACCCAACTGCTTTGCTATTTCGGCCATCACGCGATCCAGCGCGCCCCGGCTGCTTTCCACCAACTGTTTCGCGGCCGTCCCCATGCGCGCCATTTTCTCGGGATTCTTCAACAAGTGAATCCACTCGACGCCGGCGTCTTCCGGACTCTGCACCTGAATCGCGGCGCCCGCTTGCACAAAGCGAGCGGCGATTTCGGCAAAGTTTTCCATGGAAGGCCCAAACACCGGCACTTTTCCAAACGCCGCCGGCTCCAGAATGTTATGCCCGCCGGCTTCGACCAGCGAACCGCCCACGAATGCGCCGTCAGCCAACGGATAAAGTGAAGCAAGCTCGCCGATGCTGTCCAGCAGAATCACCGTGGCGTCATCGGGAATGCCGTTGGATTTCGGCGCCGGATGCGGCGAAATCCCCGGACCCACAACCGGCAATTCCGATCGCCGCACAAATTTTCTGTGCGATTCTTCGATGAACTCCGCGGTCGGAACAAATCGTTCCGGCTTGCGCGGAGCGAGCACAAGCAACGCATTTCGGAAGTCTCCCTGCACCACTCCAAAGGCAATCAGCGCCAGCGGCTCTTCGGTAGCTACCACGCTTCCCGCCACGATCACCGGCCAGCGGTTGAGCCGCTTGCATTCTTGCGCCAGCCACGCGGAAAGAGGAGTCGCATCCGGCAAAGCCATGTCGTATTTCAGATTCCCGCTGACTTTCACGCGGTCGGGCGGAGCGCCCAAAGCCCGAATGCGTCCGGCGTCCGTGGAAGTCTGCATAAGAAACGCCGCGGGATTTCGCAACGCATCTGCGAGAAACGGCCGCAGATAGAAACCAAAAAGTCCGAGGTACTTCTGATATCGCGTGAAAGACCGGTCGGAGATACGCCCGCTCGCAAAGATCACGGGAATATTCCTTAAGCGCGCCTGGCGCAGGAAATTCGGCCAAATCTCCGTCTCCAGAATGATCACCAGCGCGGGTTTTACCGCATCGAAAAGCCTTCGAACACAAAATACCCAGTCAAAGGGAAAGTAGATGATGGCATCCGCGAATGGCATCCGTTCCTTGGCTAGCGCTTGACCGGTGCGAGTCGTGGTGGATACTACCAAAGGCTTCGTAGGATAAGTCTCCTTCAACCGCTTGACCAGCGACACTCCGGAAAGCACCTCGCCCACCGAAACCGCGTGAATCCAAATTACCCCTCCCGGGTTGGCCGGCAGTTTTTCAAGCGCGGGCAGAGAAAATCCGAGCCTCTCGCCGAGATTCGACAGATATTTCCCGCGCCGCAATCCCTGGATCAGCCAATACGGTGCCGTGAACAGGGCCGCCAGACCCAGCAATATGCTATAAACGAAATACACTCGATTTGGACTCCGGTCAGACCTTGGATTTGTGGTCGTCCAAGGCCTCGGAAGCAGGGCAACCCTGCTTCTTCCCCCTGAATCGAAGGCCTCAGGATGCAGACAGTTTATTATAAACTCATGCGACTTCTTCTCGCGTCCGTTCTGTTTGCCGCCAGCTCCGCTTCCCTTCCCGCGCAAAACAATGACGCAACGCACCCTTCCACGAAACCGGCCGTAGCTCATCCTGGGATCACCGATTCTCATGAAGGCATGACCATCGGAATCGAACCGTGGACGCAGGCCAGCCGTTACAAGGACAAATTCCCCAAAAAATCCCCGTTCTCCAAAGGCATCGTCGCCATCCATGTCAGCTTCCGTAACGACAATGACCACGGCGTCAAAGTGAATCTGCAGAGCATCCGGCTTCTTGTGCAGCTCAGCGAAGAGAATCGCCAACAGCTTTTTCCGCTTTCCGCCGAAGAGGTCGCCGATACCGTCCTGCTGAAAGATAACGGAAAAGACCCGACCGCCAAACGCAGTCCGCTACCGATTCCGCTGCCCGGCGGCGGTGTCAAATCTCAGCGCGATGGAAACTGGACCGCTCTTCGCGATGCCTGCCAAAACGCCGGCGTTCCCTCGAGCGTCGTGGCCGCGCACGACACGGTGGAGGGTCTGGTCTATTTCGATCTGCGTGGCGAAGTGGATTTGCTACAAAACGCGCACATGTATTTCCCGGACATTGTTTCCATGGGCGACAATCAGCCGCTTTCCTACTTCGATATCGCCCTCGGCGGCGACGCTTCGGATTAATTTCGCATTACAACTTACGAAGAAAATCCACAGAAGAGGCTTCGCGTCCATTTGCCGAGCTTGCTCCGGTCGGCTACCATGGAGAGTCACAACCATAAGAACTCTCCCAAACTCAATGCAAACTTTCTTGGACCAGTTGAATCCCGAACAACGCCTCGCCGCGGAAACCACTGAAGGCCCGGTGTTGATCCTTGCCGGCGCCGGCACCGGAAAAACGCGCGCCCTCACGTACCGCATGGCCAATCTGATCTTCAAAGGCACGCCAGCGGAAGCAATCCTCGCGGTAACCTTTACCAACAAGGCTGCGGAGGAGATGCAGAATCGTGTCACCGATCTGCTGCTCCGCGCCGGTGTCCCGCCCGCGCGTCCGCGGATCTCCACGTTTCATTCGCTCTGCGCCCGGCTACTGCGCCGCGAAGCTGGCCATGCGGGACTTCCCAAGGATTTTGCAATTTATGACGATGACGACCAACTGGCGGCGGTGAAGCTGGCCATGGGCCGCCTGAAAATCGAGGAAGACGGCCTGACTGCGCGCAATGTCCTCTCCCGCATCAGCCACGCCAAGAATCAGGCGCAATCCCCGGAACAAATGCGCTCCGAATCGTTCGGACCCGACACACGTAAGGTCGCGGACATCTACGCCGGTTACCAGGAACTGCTGAAATTGAGCAAAGCCGTCGATTTTGACGACCTGTTGCTGCGCTCGGTACGGCTGCTGCGAGAATCGACGGACGTCCGTGACCGTTGGCGCGCTCGCTTCGCCTACATTCACGTGGATGAGTACCAGGATACCAACCGCGTGCAATACGATTTACTGCGGCTGCTCGCTAACCAGCATCGCAATGTTTGCGTCGTGGGCGACGAGGACCAGTCCATTTACCGCTGGCGCGGCGCGGACGTCTCCATCCTGCTTAGCTTCTCTCAGGATTTCCCCGCGGCTAAAGTTATACGCCTGGAGCGAAACTATCGCTCAACGCAGGCCATTCTGGATGCCGCCGCCGCGGTGGTTTCCAATAATCCGGACCGCCTCGGCAAGAATCTTCGCGCCGAAAAAGAGAAAGGCACGAATCTCCGCTATTACGAAGCCCGCGATGCGCAGGCCGAAGCGGAATTCGTCGCCGGGGAACTCGATCGCATTCTCAGCGACGATCCCGACAAAACGTGTGCGGTCGAATATCGCACGAATTTCCAGTCTCGTTCGTTTGAAGAGGTTTTTCGCCGCCGAGGGATCCGTTACAAGCTCGTCGGAGGATTCAGTTTCTACAACCGCGCCGAAGTGAAGGACGCGCTCGCCTATGTGCGCCTCGCGTTACACCCTGAGGATGACGTTTCGCTTCTCCGCGTCCTGAACGTGCCCGCTCGCGGAATTGGCAAGACCACCGTGGATGCTTTGCGCGAAATCTCCGATCGCGAACGGCTCACTCTCTGGGACGCCATCGAGTCGCTTATGACCAGCCCGGCATCTACACGCGCCGTCGCGCCATTGCGCTCTTTCCGTGAACTTCTTCTACGCCTGCGCGAATCCTACGAAACCAAAGAGCCCGCCGAGTTCATTCGTTTCCTCCTGGAAGAGACCGGCTACATGGCCATGCTCAGGGACCGCAACACGCCCGATGACGTCGCCCGCATGGAAAACCTGGAGGAATTGGCGCGCGCCGTGGCGGAAAGCCAGGATGCCGGTGAATCGTTCACGGAATTTCTGGATGCCGCGGCGTTGGTCAGCGACGCGGATTCCTTCGAGGACAAGCCCGGCGTGACGCTTATCACTCTGCACAGCACCAAGGGTCTGGAGTTCGACTGTGTGTTCCTGACCGGTCTCGAAGAGGGCATTTGCCCCCACAGCCGCTCGGTCAATGAAGACAAAGGCATCGAAGAGGAGCGTCGCCTCGTCTACGTGGGCATGACCCGGGCTCGCAATTCGCTCACTCTTACCCGCGCGGTCTACCGCCGCATTTTCGGCAACGAGCAGCAGATGCGCGCTTCCATGCCCAGCCGCTTTCTCGCCGAAATCCCAAGTGAACTGGTGGACACGGTGCGCGGTTCGATGGCGGAGATTGGCCAGTCGCGCCGCTATGAACCGGATCCGGAATATTCCTATTCCGCGGAAGAGTTCGTCCGCCGCTCGCGTGGCGGGCCGGCGGCTCCAAGAACACCGCAGCGCCGAGCTCCGTCGACTTCACCTTCTTTCAGTTCCTCGTCGTTCAAGCGCGGCAAGAACGCCGATCCGCTCCTCGGCCAAAAAGTTCGCCATCCCGAGTATGGAGTCGGCACGGTCGTCGGTGTCGAGGGCGACGACGACGATCGCCGGCTGAGCGTGAGCTTCCCCGGCCGCGGCACAAAAAAATTCGTCGAGCGTTACGCCCAGCTCCAGCAACTCTGAGTCTCTGGAACGCGGATGGCCCACGGAAGCCCGGGTGCCGGTTGCGCTGTCTTGGCAACTCACGATAAAGTGGCTCAACATCATCCAAAACCGTATCCGGCTCTGACCAGGGACCAGTGCGCACTCCCGGATACCATCGGAGAGCTTGAGTGGCGTCACCACTGTTACGCTGTAAAAGCATCGACCAGTTTCTCTCGGACTCCGAAAACGCAGAAATCAAACTAAAAAAATCGTTGGGATGGTTGAGCCTGACTTCCTTGGGAATCGGCGCCGTAATTGGCTCGGGCATTTTCACCATCGTGGGCACGGCGATCGCCGGGCAAAAGCTGCAAGTATCGTCCGTTTTCAACGCCCCTCTTTTACAGTACCTGATCACCCGCTCCACTTCGTTTGGCCGTCCGGGCGCCGGACCCGCGATTGCGCTATCCTTCGTTCTCGTTGCCATCGTCTGCGGGTTCGCTTCCGTCTGCTACGCCGAACTCGCCGCAATGATCCCTATCGCCGGCAGCGCTTACACGTACACCTATGCCACCATGGGCGAATTGATCGCCTGGATCATCGGTTGGGACCTGATCCTGGAATATGCTGTCAGCAACATGGCCGTGAGCGTTGGCTTTTCCGCCCATGTCGTGGACTTGTTGGACTGGTTCGGCTGGCACCCCGATCCCAAGTGGATTTCTCCCGCTTATCTTCCAGCGGGACTTATGGACCTCCAAGGCCACTCCATTTACGGCCCCGGTTGGCATTTCGGTTTTAATTGGCCGGCCTTCATCATCGTGATGCTGCTCACCGTGATTCTCGTGCGCGGAATCAAGGAATCCGCGGAAACCAACAACATCATGGTGTTCCTAAAGATCGTGGCGATTATGGTGTTCGTCACATTTGCCTCGCGCTTCATCCATCCGGCGAACTGGCATCCCTTCGCGCCCAACGGCTGGCCCGGCATTCTCACCGGCGGTTCCATCGTTTTTTTCACCTATATCGGCTTCGATTCCGTTTCGACCGCAGCGGAGGAATGCGGGAATCCCCAGCGCGACGTGCCGCGAGGAATTATCGCCACTCTGGTGGTCTGCACGCTGCTCTACATTGCGGTGGTCGTGGTGTTGACTGGCCTGGTGCCCTGGCAAACGCTGATAGACGACGCAGCGCCGGTGGTCAACACGATGAAGCGGCTGCACTTTCACTGGGTGCGGTTGTTCGTTCTCGTCGGCGCTTTGATGGGCATGATCTCCTCCCTGCTGGTGTTTCAGTTGGGACAGGCCCGCGTGTGGTTCGCGATGTCGCGCGATGGCTTGCTGCCGCGCATCTTCAGCCGCGTTCACCCACGTTTTCATACCCCCGATTTTTCCACCTGGTTGGCCGGATTTGTCGTGGGCATTCCCGCCGGCCTGTTGGATATCGGCACCCTCGCCGACCTCTCCAACATTGGCACCCTGTTTGCATTTGCGCTTGTTGGTGGCGGCGTACTGATTCTTCGATATCGTGAACCAAATCGGCCGCGCGCCTTCCGCGCACCCGGCGGCCCCTTGGCGCCCGTTATTACCATCATCACCTGCGTGCTGTTGATGGCTGGCTTGCCGATCATGAATTGGCTGCGATTCTTCTCTTGGCTGATTATCGGCCTGGTGTTCTATTATCTCTACGGGCGCAGAAAGAGTACGCTAAGGTTGGCCGCCCCAAGCAGATAAGCGCCCGCCAAGGACACAGTTCATGCCCCGGCAACGGTTGTCGACGCTGAAGCTCGCACACAAAACGTTGCTGTTTTTCGTGCTCATTGACTTATGCTTTCCCGCCGGAGCATTCGCATGGGGAAACAATGCACAGCGCTTGATCGTCAATCGCGCCGTCGATACGCTTCCATACGAATTGCGGCCCTTCTTTGAAAATAATCGCAACTTCCTGATCCAGCACGTCAATGACCCCCTCAATCAACTGGATAAGCACCCAAACGAGCGGCAAAACCACTTCATCGAACTGGACAAGTACGGCAAATTTCCGTTTGACGCGCTGCCTCGGAATTACAAGAGTGCCCTGTCGAAATACAGCAAATCCAAAGTCGCGTCCTCTGGCCTGCTTCCCTGGCAAATCGGCGTTTACAGCGCCAAGCTCACCGATGACATGCGAAACGGCCGGTGGGAGGAGGCCAAGATGGACGCCGCGTTCCTGGCTAACTATGTTGCCGAGGCCCACGATCCTTTCAACACCACTGAAAATTATGACGGCCGACTGACCGGACAAACCGGCGTTAACGAGCGCTTTAACACCATGCTCATCGACCGCTACGGCTCTTTTTTCCCCGTGAATCCGCACGACGCTTTCTTCATTTCCGACCCTACGGACTTCGCATTTGAAGTCTGCTTGAACGCTCACAGCCTGGTGGAGTCTCTACTCCTCGCGGATCGATCCGCCAAGCGGGGATTGAGTTCGTATACGGACGAATACTACGACCGCTTTTACAATCTCAGCGCCACATCGCTGATCAAACAACTGTCCGACGCGTCCACGGACGTCGGCTCCTACTGGCTGACGGCGTGGACCAACGCCGGCAAACCACCGTTGCCCCACTAATTTCTCCCGTGAACGCGAACGCGCTTTCCCCCAAAATCGATGCGCTGCCCAAGGCGGAGTTGCACTTGCATCTCGAGGGCTCGATTCGCCCACCGGTTGTCGTAGCTTTGGCTGCGCGGCACGGCGTTGCGATAACCGAGGACGAGGTTCGCCGGCGCTATGGCTACGCGGATTTCACCGCGTTCATCGAGGCTTTTAAATGGGTCACTTCCCTGTTGCGCGATCCCGCAGACTTTGCTCTCCTCGCGGCAGATGTCGCGGAACAACTTCTGGCTCAAAACGTAGCCTATGCGGAAGTCACGCTCTCGGTCGGCGTGATGATGCTGCGACAACAGAATCCACAGGCCAATTTCGAAGCCATTCTCGCCGCCACTGAGCCCTACGAACGCCAAGGCCTCCGAATGAATTGGATCTTCGATGCCGTCCGGCAATTCGGCGCCGATCTCGCCTATCAGGTCGTGGATTGGGCCAAGCAATGCAATTCACCCCGCGTCGTGGCCTTTGGAATTGGTGGAGATGAGTTGAGCGTTCCAACCAAGGACTTTCAAATCGTCTACAAACATGCTTCGTACTGTGGTTTGCGCAAATTGATTCACGCCGGAGAGATCGGTGGTCCGCAGTTGATTCGCGACGCGATCGAACTCCTCGGAGTGGAGCGTGTCGGGCACGGGATCGGCGCGATTCATGATCCAGCGTTGATGGATTTGCTGGCGGCCCGGCGCATCGTCCTCGAAGTTTGTCCTGTCAGCAACCTCCGCACGGGTGCGCTCGCACGGCAACTTCGGCGCCACGCGCCTTCCCTTCGCGAACATCCGCTTCCGCAGCTCCTGCGTCACGGAATTCCTGTGGCTCTCTCAACGGACGATCCGTCGATGTTCCACACCTCGCTCCGCGAGGAATACCGGCATGCACAGGAAATGGGCCTAAGCGAGAAGGAGCTGGCCGATCTGGTGGGAAACAGTTTCACATATTCGTTTCTTTCCGCGGACGAACGTCGCCGGCTGACCGCTCGGTCAGCATGAACCCGCCCCGCAAATGTTATACTGACGCCATGAAAGCTCATGTCTGGGTAATGCCAAAGCGCACGGTTCTCGATCCGCAGGGCCAGACCATTCAGCACGCCCTTTCCGGTCTTGGTTATTCGCAGGTCGCCGACGTCCGGCAGGGAAAGTTTTTCGTCTTGAACCTCGATGGCTGGAACAGGGATGAAGCCCAAAAGCAACTGGAACGCATTTCCAAGGAAGTCCTCGCCAACCCGGTGATCGAGGAATATCGCTTCGAAATTGTGGAATAGGCCGAGTGATGGCTCTAATTTCCCATCGCTTCCAAATCCAACCTGCCCGTCTGCGGTCCATTTTCGTCGCCCTTATGGCCAGTCTTGTTTTTTTTCTTGGGGGTTGCAAAGGCGCGTTTAAGGTCGACGACCCCCAGCTCAAGCCCATCCAGGCCATGCTTGATGAAAAGCTACCGGTCGGCTCGACCGAGGGCGCCGTGGTCGAATTTCTTTCCGCGCGCGGCTACCCGACCGAGCCCCCCGAGAAGCCGGGAACGTTGGTCGCCATCATCCGCCACATCGATACGGAGAAACTGCAGCCGGTCACGGCGCGTGTCACGTTTTATTTCGACGCCAACGGGAAGCTCAACACCTATGAGATCGTCCGCACAATGAACGCTCCGATTCCACAGTAACTCTTCCGTTTTGTGACAGGCGCCTCTCTGCAGACCGCGCACGCGGTCGTGTTAACCTGAAACCCTGCCAAACAGGAGACCGTTTGCATGTGCGGCATCGTGGGCTACATCGGCCCGAAAAAAGTCGTTCCTGTCATCATCGAAGGACTCCGCAAGCTCGAATATCGCGGTTACGACTCCGCCGGGATCGCCGTGGTCGACGCTTCCGGGAAGCTTCACTTGCGCCGCGCTCCCGGGAAGCTCCGCAACCTCGAGGAAGTGATTCAAAACTCGCCGATTGATGGCACTTACGGAATCGGCCACACCCGCTGGGCCACTCACGGCCGGCCGACGGAAGAAAACGCGCACCCGCACCGCGATTGCACCGGCCAATATGTGGTGGTGCACAACGGAATTATCGAAAATTATCTGGAGCTGAAGGAGAAATTACAGCGACAGGGCCACAAGTTCGTCACCGAAACGGACACGGAGATCGTCGCACACCTCGTGGAAGAGTACGCCAAGAATTTCCCATTCGAACAGGCCGTGCGCAAAACCTTGAAAGACTTGCGCGGCATCTACTCTCTGGTCTTCCTGTCCGCCAAAGATCCACAGAAGCTGATCGCGGCACGGATCGGCCCGCCGTCTGTGATCGGCTTGGGTGACGGCGAATATTTTGTGGCCAGCGACATTCCAGCCCTGCTGCAGCACACTCGCAACATCTTTTTTCTGGCCGACGGCGATGTCGCCGTGATCACGAGAGACGGCGTGCGGGTGAGCGATCTCGACGGCAAGCCCGTCGACCGCCCTGCTCATCAAGTCGCGTGGGACCCCATCATGGCAGAAAAGGGTGGCTACAAGCATTTCATGCTCAAGGAAATTTTCGAGCAGCCCCGCGCCATTCGCGACACCTTGCTCGGCCGCATCTCCCAGGACAGCGGTAAGGTTTTCCTAGACGACATGCAGATCTCCGAGCAGCAGTTCCGGGAGTTTGATAATGTGCGCATCGTTGCCTGCGGCACAAGCTGGCACGCCGGGCTGACGGGAAAATTCATGATCGAGCGACTGGCGCGCATGCGCGTGGAAGTCGATTATGGCAGCGAATTTCGCTACCGCGATCCCATCCTCGATTCGAAGACGCTGACGGTTTGCATTAGCCAGTCCGGCGAAACCGCCGACACCCTCGCGGCTCAGCGCGAAGCGAAGCAGAAAGGCTCTCCGACGCTGGCGATCTGCAACGTCAAAGGCTCTATGATCACACGAGAGGCCGCGGGAACGGTCCTCACGCACGCGGGCCCGGAAATTGGCGTCGCTTCCACAAAAGCGTTTACCGCACAGATTGCGGCGCTTTTTCTTCTGGCGTCGTACCTTGGCCAGACGCGCGGTACCCTTTCGCCCGAAGCGGCGCGCAAATTGATGCTTGAGTTCATTCAAATCCCCCACAAGGTGGAGACCATTCTGCAAGCGGACGCGACCGGACTGTATGAATCGTTGGCGCGGCAGTTTTTCCGCCAGTCGGATTTTCTCTATCTCGGCCGCGGCATCCATTACCCCATCGCGCTCGAGGGTGCGCTGAAACTGAAGGAAATCTCCTACATTCACGCCGAAGGCTATCCCTCCGGAGAAATGAAGCATGGCCCGAATGCCCTGATCGATGAAAATCTGCCAGTCGTCGTTTTGGCCACGCGGGACGAATCCGACCCCGCCTCAATGACTCTCTATGAAAAAACGGTTTCGAACATCAAGGAAGTGAAGGCTCGCGACGGCATCGTCATTTCCGTCGCGACTCAGGGCGACCATCTGGCCCGCGAAGCGTCCGATCATCTCATCGAGTTGCCGCCGACCTCCGATTCGCTGGCGGTGCTTCTCGAAATTGTGCCACTGCAGCTGTTGGCCTACCATATCGCCGTTCGCCGGGGCTGCGACGTGGATCAGCCGCGCAACCTCGCAAAATCCGTCACCGTCGAATAGTTGTCTCTTTAAAACGTTTTAAATTATCTTTCCTCCGCATTAGAATCAGTCTGCAAGAATTCCCAGGGGGCTCTCATGAAGAGGATGCCTGCGCGCTGTGTTTTTCCGTTTCTCCTTTGCTTCATGGCTACGAGTATTCCCGTCCGCGGCCAGACACCGCCGAAAAGAGAAATCGCCATCACCATCGACGATCTTCCGGCCGGAGCAGCGAACTCCATGACCGGCACCGAAATCGTTGAAATGACCACCAAGCTGCTGAACACGCTCCGAGAACGGAAGGTCCCTGCCGTCGGCTTCGTCAACGAACAAAAGCTATACAAACTCGGTGAAGTGGACGACCGCATCAAGGCCCTGAATCTGTGGCTCGACGACGGTTTCGAATTGGGCAATCACACCTTCGCCCACACTTCTTTGAATCGTGTTCCTCTTCAGGCCTGGGAAGAAGAAGTGGTACGCGGCGAAACTGTCACCCGCATTCTGCTCACGGCGCACAAAATGAAGTTGCGCTATCTGCGTCATCCGTATCTGGACGCTGGACTTGATTTGCAAACTCGCCGCGAAGCCGAAGCGTTTCTTACTTCCCGAGGCTACCGGATCGCTCCCATCACCATGGACGCCTGGGACTGGATGTATGCTGGCGTATACGACGACGCCCGCAAGCGAGCCGACACCGGGCTTCAGCAGCAACTCGTAAGTTCCTACCTATCCCATACCACGGACGTTTTCGACTATTACGAAAAGCTCTCCAAAACGCTTTTCGGCTACGAGCCTAAACAGATTCTCTTGCTTCACGGCAACTGGCTCGAAGCCGACCACATCGGAGAACTGCTCGACCTGCTTCAAAAGCGCGGCTACCAATTCGTAACGCTGGAAGACGCGCTCAGCGACGGGGCCTACAGCTCTCCCGACGAATATGTGGGCGAAGGAACGGGCTGGCTGGACCACTGGGCCATTACCCGCGGGCAACCGCCGCAAAACACGCCGGTCTTTCCGCAATGGGTACTCGACAAATCGCGCGAAATCCATCAGCGCAACGCTCCGGCGGCCGCTACGAAATAAAGCTGGGCCTCGCCCTCCGACCAGCGCGAATTCGACCGATGAGTTAAAATATGGATATGCGGCGCTACCTCCGGTTGTTTCCGCTCGCTTCCTTTTTGTTTCTCACTTTCGCACTCCCTTCCTATTCTCAGACGGCCACTCTGAAAGCCATTCGCGCTGAGGGCGTCAAGACATTTACGGAAGCGCAGGTCGCCGTTCTTTCCGGGCTTCAGACCGGCTCACAGGTTGGCCGAAAGGAACTGCAGGACGCCGCCGATCTTCTTTTGCGCAGCGGTCTTTTCGCCAAGGTGAACTATAAATTCGATACGCACAATAATGACGTGACCCTGACTTTCCAGGTGGAAGAGAACCACCGCTTGCCGGTCGACTACGATAACTTCCCGTGGTTCGACGACAGCGAGCTTGCCGATGCCATTCGCAAGGATCTTCCGTTCTACGATGGCACATTGCCGGAGGGCGGCACCGTGGTCGAGCTCGCGGGCAATTCCCTTGCGTCATTTTTGTCTTCTCATGGTCTTAAAGCAGAGGTTCAGCATTTCGTTCTGGCCAATCCGCTGATCGACGCGCCGGAACAGGAGTTTCAAGTTGTCGGTGTGACGCAGACCATCGCCAATGTTGAATTCAGCGATCCGAACCTTATGAGCAATCTGGCGGTTCAGCAGCATCTTTCCGACCTTCGCGGGAAGCCTTATTCGCGGCTGGCAATTGATGTGTTCCTCGCGGAGGCAATCCGGCCAATCTATTTGGAGAAAGGCTACCTTCGCGCCAAGGTCGGTCCGGCGCAGGTGCGGCTTTCGGGAAATCCCAACAATAAGTTCCCGGAGGCGATCCCGGTTTATGTACCTTGTACACCCGGTGCGGTCCATCACTGGAAGGACGCCGCGTGGCATGGCAACAGCGCACTTTCCACCGAAACATTGAACCATGCGCTCCGGTTGAAGCCGGGCGATGTAGCGAACGGCATGACCCTCGAAGGCGGCTGGGACCGGGTCCGTGAGGCGTACGGACAACAAGGCTATTTGGAAGCGAAAGTGGACCCGATAGCCAGCTATGACGATCAAGCTCATACCGTTTCCTACAGCGTTGGCATTACTGAAGGAAAACCGTTTCGCTACCACGAAATGACCATCACCGGAATGTCCGCTACCGGTGAAACTATGATCCGCGAGGCCTGGCCCATTAAAACTGGTGATGTGATGGACAAAAGCGTATTCGAACAGTTCCTCACGCAATTGGAATCCCACCGCGAGACGATTTTCAAGGACCTGCCTGTTCACTATGAGACAGTCGGCCACTGGCTTCAGACGAACGCCGAAAATGGCACAGTTGACGCTCTTCTCGACTTCAAATGAACTGAATTGCGCGATGGTTCGACGTAGGGACGCAGCACGGCTGCGCCCCCTGTCCGCACGATGCGAAATTTGCGGTGCTTTTCGGAGACTAAATCGGATCGATCTTGCCGAGATGGGATCCAGCGCCGCTGGACCTTTACGAGGACGCCGGCCCCCGGGACGGCGTCAGCGGTATCGCGTAGCGGATTGGCGCTGGGATATACTCAAACGGTGATGAGCGCTCTAGTGCAAATCCAGACAGGCCAGCCTTCCGCTCAAGTCGCCGCGGAAAGAGAGCAACAACTGCTCGCAAAACTCGCCGGCTTGCCGTCGCTCATCGTCGCGCTTTCGGGCGGCATTGACTCCGCCTACCTGGCGTGGGCGGCGCACGCGGCGCTCGGCGAGCGCGCCCTGTCCGTTACCGCTATCTCTGCCAGCTATTCGGCCTTCGACCGGGAACAGGTGGAAAGCTTCCTCCGAACCACAGGGGCACGCCACGAATTCGTCGAAACCCGCGAACTGGAAAACCACGCGTATCGCGTGAATGACACGAACCGCTGCTACTACTGCAAGGACGAGCTTTTCTCCGTGCTGGACGCCATTGCCGCGGAACGCAAATTCGCCGCCGTGGCTTACGGCGTCAACGCCGATGACACGTTCGACTTTCGGCCTGGCCAGCGGGCCGCCGCCGAGCATCGCGTCCTCACGCCACTCCTCGATGCCGAGTTGCACAAGCCGGAAATCCGCTTTCTCGCCCAGCGCGCCGGTTTACCCATGTGGGACCGCCCGGCTTCCGCATGCCTGGCGTCCCGCCTTCCCTATGGCACTGAAGTCACCGAAGAGCGCTTGTCCCTGGTGGAACGTGGTGAGGCAGCCCTCAGAAGCCTGGGATTCCGGCAGTTCCGCGTCCGCCTTCACGACACGCTGGGCCGCGTCGAAGTCGCCCAGGACGAACTGCCGCGCGCGCTGACTCCCGAGATGGCTTCCGCGATTGCCAACGCCTTGAAGGTCGCCGGCTTCGCCTATGTAACCCTGGACCTCGAGGGCTACCGCCAAGGCTCCTTGAACGAAGCCCTCAGGAAATCCGCAGGAACATAATTGCTCTGATTTGCGTATCTTGGTTACAGGAGGGCAGAGTGGAGCTTATGAGTTCCCCAGCTACAGTAACCCATCGATCCTGGATGCCCGGCGCGCTCTTGGTTTGCGCCCTCGGTCTAGCAGCCACCGGCACAGCCGCGGCGGATAACACTTTTGAGAAGACTCTTAGCGTCGGCGGCCATGTGCGCCTGGAACTCAACAATGGTTCCGGCGGCGTCGACATTCGCGGGAGCGGCGACGGCAAAGTACACATCTCCGGCAAAGTCACGGCCGGCTGGTCCGTCTTCGGCAGTTCGGAGAAAAACATTCAGGATGTAGTCTCCAATCCGCCGATCGAGCAGCACGACAACGTGATCCACATCGGCCGCAACGGTAACATGTTCAAGAACATCTCGATCGATTACAAGATCGAGGTTCCCCGAGATACGGAGATCGATGCCGGAGTTGCCTCTGGCGGAATCACCATGGATAACGTCCGCGGGCCAGTGAAAGCCTCTTCCGCTTCTGGCTATGTCCACGTGTATCGCGTGGAAGGAGACGCCCAGCTCAACGCAGCCAGCGGTTCGATTGAAGCCTCCGGCATTGGCGGAATTCTGCGAGTTTCCACCGCATCGGGCGATGTGACCGTCACCGACGTTAAGGGCGATCTGAAAGTGAGTGCCGCCTCCGGCTCTATCCGCGTAACGAACCCCAATGATCGCGTTGAAGCCTCCTCCGCAAGCGGCGCTATTGAAGTCTCGGGCGCCAAGAACGACTTGAAGGTGCATGCCATTTCCGGGTCCGTCAGCGTTACCGGCGACCCCGCCAACCACTACTGGGAACTCAAGTCCGTTTCCGGTTCGGTGGACATTCATGTCCCGCCCAACGCCAGCTTCCTGCTGACTGCGGAAACCACTTCCGGCGGTATCCGCACCAACATTCCGGTCATCCTCGAGGAACAGGGTAAGCATTCCCTGCGTGCTCACATCGGCGCTTCTTCTGGCCGCATCGAAGTCCACACAGTTTCCGGTGGCGTGGACGTTCAGGGGTCCTAGCGTCCTCGTCCCTGCTGGCAATCCGTTCCGCGATTCCCTGCAAATCCACACTTACCTCAGTACAATAGGATTGTGCGCCTTCGCCGCCCAATCCTGGCTGTTTGCCTGCTCCCTGCATGCGTGCTTACCGTGCCGCTTGCCGTATTGAGCCAGGACAGCCCGAAACCGTCGTCTCCAACTCCTTCTGTGGCAACTCCCGCGGCGATCGACAAGCAGCCCATACAAAAAGAACCCACCGAAAGGCAGCAGCTTCAAAAGGCCATTGAAGAGGCGGCCAACGATCGCGCCGCGCTGGTGAAAAATCTTGAGGCCTTCCTAAAGAAGTTTCCCGAAACATCGGAGCGGCCACAAATCTACCGCGCTTTAGTCGAGTCGAGCCTGCAACTCCGGGATTTTTCGCGCGCGGTGGACTATTCCGAACGGCTGGTCTCCCTGAAGCCGGACGATGTCTCGAATACCGTCCTTACCATTCAATTGCTGAACCGCTACGGCGACGCGCCCGGCTATCGTCGCGCTGTCTTCTATTGCAGCCGCGTTCTGGAGTACGTCGATCATACTCCTCAGACCGAAAAATCTCCGCGTGTCTCCGTCGACGACTGGGAAAATTCGAAAAAGAGGGATACGTCTTCACTGCTTCTGGTTCGTGGGGACCTGTACCAGAAACTCAACGACAGCGCCAACGCCAGGAAAGATTTTGAAGCCAGTTACGCCCTGATTCCCAATGCCACGGCGGCGGAACGCCTCGGCGCACTCGCTGAATTGAACAAGGACCTCAACACCGCGATCCAGCAATACGCCCGCGCTTTCGCTCTAACGGACGGAACCAATGGCGCGTCCTCCCGAGCCGAATTGCGCAAGAAGATTGGCAACGTCTGGAGGCTCGCTCGCGGATCGGAAGATGGGTTGGGCGACTACTTGCTTCACGCGTTCGACGCCAGTCTGACCGCCGGGTCTGCCGCGAAACCGGCTCGCAATCCGGAGGGAAAAGAGCCGTACGACTTCGTGTTGCGTAAGGTGAGCGACGGCAGCCCGGTCCGCTTCGCCGATGCCAAGGGCAAAGTTGTAGTCCTGAATTTCTGGGCGACCTGGTGCGGGCCCTGCCGGGAACTGGAGCCTCTGTTCGAGAAGGTCGCGGCGCGCTATGCGATCAAGCCCGATGTAGTCTTCTATGCCCTGAATTGTGACGATGACGAATCGCTCGTGGCGCCTTTTCTTGCCGAGGAAAAACCGAAAACGCCTGCACTGTTCGCCGATGGCATGGACCGGCTGCTGCGCGTTAATTCTTTTCCTACCACCGTGATTCTCGATCGCGCTGGCAAGATCGCTTTCCGCGAGGACGGCTTCGATCCCGACGGCTTCGAAAAATCACTGTCGGTTGCCATCGAGCGCACCGTCTCAGCCGGCATCACGCCCGCCTCGAACGCCGCCTCCTCCGTCACGCCAAAGCCCTAGTCAAACGAACATGTTTGTCTAGCTGCCGCCTTCTGCTTGCCCTGACGTACGAAGGGAGTGGGGCGGCGCCTTTCTGCAAGGACCAAACGCTAGCTTCCTGCGGGACGTGCGTGTGGGAATTTTTCCGCCACTTCGAGCGCCGCGCGGATGGTGTTCGCGTGAATCTGGATGGTATCTTCCAGGCGCCGCGCGTATCCGCCGGCAAGCGCCGTGACCACCGGAATCTTTCGCCTGCGAGCCTCTTCAAACACGCCCTTGTCGCGCTCCTTCAGCCCATCCATCGAAATGTCCAGCCCTCCGAGTTGGTCGTCGTGGTACGGGTCCGCGCCGGCAATGTACAAAACTATCTCGGGCCGGAACTTATCTAAGGAGTGGCGAACGGCGGGCAGCAGGGCGGCCAGATATTCGGTGTCGCTGACGCCGTCCTCCATGTTGAGGTCCAGCGTCGACGCGGGCTTTTGCGCCGGGTAATTGTTCAACTGGTGGATCGAGAGCGTAAAGACGGAATCGTCCTTCGAAAAAATGGCGGCGGTGCCGTTACCGTGATGCACGTCCGTATCGATCACCATCGCTTTGCGGATCGCCCCGTCGTGTTGCAACCGCCGGATACCCACAGCGACATCATGAATCGCACAGAAACCCTCGCCATGGCCGGGATACGCGTGGTGAAAGCCTCCACCGATATTGCAGCCAAAGCCGTCTCGCAGCGCGGCCTGACCCGCCGCGATGGTGCCCCCGGCAGCCAGCCAGAACGCCGCCACCAATTCCGGCGAGTACGGCACTTCCAGCTTCATCTGTTCGCTGAGCGTCAAAGTTCCAGTTTTCAGTTTGTGCACCCAATCCTTCGTGTGCACACGAAGAATGTCCTCATCGGCGGCGGGCTCCGGGCGCACAAAATCTTCCTTGCCGGCAATTCCGTCGGCGCCCAACTTTTCAGCAATGAGCCTGAATTTCTGAGAGGGAAATACGTGCGGCCCGAGGTTCAGGTCGTACCCCTCGTGATACACCAGCTTGAATGGCAGCATAGCTATGCCCTTAACCTTGCCAAGCAGGGTCGAGCCATGCTGGCCCCCCTGCGTAGAACAACCTGGTCAGATTCAAGTCAAACGTAAACAGCATGTCATCCGGAGGAGCGTCTCTCGCTTGCCCGCCGCAGGCAGGCGACCAAGGATCTCAACTGATCGGCAGGCAGCCAAAGAACATTACGCGCGCGGCGTGTGGCGACACGCCTAATTCTCGCGTTCCAGGATAAAATCCGGCAGGGTTAGCAGCGCTCTTCCGTATTCCGCGTCGCCGCCGCCGTTGATGCATTCCTTGGCTCGCCGGACGTAATCAAATGCCAGGTTCCGGGTGCGATCGAGAGCTCCTGAATCACGCACCAGGGCAACCAGCGTTTCCGGCTGCACGGAATGAAACTCCTTCTCTTCCAGCACCCGCGCCACCAATTCTCGCGCTTCGCTGTGGCCATTCTCCATGGCGTAGATCAATGGCAGCGTGACCTTGCCCTCTTTCAAGTCACTCAGCACCGGCTTGCCAAGCTGCTCGCTCGACGCCGTGAAGTCCAGCAGATCATCGACAAGCTGGAAAGCCAGCCCCGCATAGCGTCCGTACTCCGCAAGGGCTTCCTCGTGCTTTTCGTCGATCCCCCCCAAAACCGCTCCCAGCCTCGCGCATCCGCTAAACAGGCACGCGGTCTTATGCGTCGCCAGTTTCAGCGCGTCTTCTTCGGTAACGTCCATGCGTCCAATCTTGCTTAACTGGATCAATTCGCCTTCGACCATTTTCTGTGTCAGATCGATCAGGATATCCAGCACGTGAAAATTCCGCTCTTCGAGGGCAATCTGGAAAGACTGCATGTACAGCCAATCGCCGGCCAAAACGCTGCGATGGTTTCCCCAGCGCGTGTTCGCCGAAGGTCGGCCGCGCCGCGTGTCCGCTCCGTCAATCACATCGTCGTGAATCAAAGTGGCGCTGTGCAGCAACTCCACCACCGCCGCCAGCCTGACCGCACTGCGTCGACTGACCGGCGTTCCCGCCGCGTAGCCGTGACACAACAACAGCAGCGCAGGCCGCAGCCGCTTCCCTCCCCCACCCAGAAGATAACTTGTGATTTCCGAAACAGGTTGGTAGGCGGAAGCGCTCTGCCGCGATAACTCTTGCTCGACCTGCACCAGGTCCTCGCGCACCAACTCGAAGATTTCCTTGACCGTCAATAAGGCGATGTCCGTCCTCCTGATCCCCCGCCACACCTAGCGGGGTTCCACGGCCGGGGACGCACTCGGCCGGGCGAGATGGAAAAATCGCCGGAAATTCTCAGACGTCACCGCGGCGACTTCTTCGGTTCCTAAGTCTCTCACATTCGCAAGGGCCTTGGCCACCTCCGCTACATACGCGGGCTCGTTGCGCTTTCCCCGCACGGACTGCGGCGCGAGGTATGGCGAGTCTGTCTCGATCAAAATGTTCTCCAGCGGCAAATCCTTCGCAACGTCGCGAATGTTCTGCGCTTTCGGATATGTCACATTACCTGTAAAGGAAATAAGGAAGCCCATGTCCAAGCCGCGACGGGCGTCTTCAATGGTGCTGGTAAAGCAGTGCAGGATGCCGCCGAGACCGCTCGACTTCCAGTTTTCTTTAAGCATGTCGAGGCAGTCCGACCAGGCGTCCCGGCAATGAATGATGATCGGCAGCTTGGCCGCTTGCGCCAGTTCCATTTGCTGCCGAAACACGAGCTTCTGCGTGTCGCGCGGAGAGTGATCGTAGAAATAATCGAGGCCAATTTCGCCCCAGGCAATTACTTTGGAATGCTGCGCCAGCCGCGCCAGGGTCTCCAGATGAGCTGGCGCGACCTTATTAGCCTCGTGCGGATGGATCCCTACAGTCGTGTAAATCCAATCGTGCGCTTCCGCAAACGGCATCGCCGCGTCGAGTCTCTCCGGCCCTGGTCCCGTGCCAATAGCAAGAATCGTGTTTACGCCGGTCGCGCGCGCTCTTTCGATCATGGCGTCGCGATCTGCTTCGAACTGGGGAGAATCAATATGCGCGTGTGAATCGATCAGGTCCATGGCAGCTTGGTTTTGTAGGCGCGGCCGTCCGAGGCCGGCCGTTTTCGCGATATCACGTCCTGCATAAAGGCAAATCTTTGCTGCCGGTTACTACTTCAACCTCGCCCCAACCTCCACATCCTCGTGGAATCCCGCGAGGACAGGGCGCCCCTCCGGACCAACCGAGGCGGCCACGATCATGCCATTGGACTCGACACCGCGGAGCTTGCGGGACGCGAGATTCACCACTACCACCACTTTTCGGCCAATCAGCGATTCCGGTTCGTAATACTGCGCAATCCCCGCGCAAATCTGCCGGATCTCCGAGCCAATATCCACGGTGAGCTTCAGTAACTTGTCGGCGCCCACAATCCGCTCCGCCGTTTTCACCTGGCCCACGCGCATCTCCACCTTTGTAAAATCCTCGATGCCGATTTTCTCGGCCGGGCCCGCCGCGGGCGCTGCTGCGGCTCCGGCCGCTGGAGCGCTCGCTGCCGGCGTTGCCGCCGGAGCCGGTGTTGCTGGATTCATTTCTTCGTTTGTCATAGCTTCGATCCTCTCAATTGCTTCCGTTTTTTCCACGCGTGGGAACAACGCATGGAACGTTCCTAAACTCACTCCCGGGGCCAGTTGCCCCCAGTGCAGTCCATCCAATTCCACCGCGCTAATCGCACTGGAAAATCCCAGCATCCGCCACACCTTGGCGGTGCTCTCCGGCAATACTGGGTGAGCCAGTGCGATTACAATGCGCAGCAGTTCCGCGGTCGTCCACAGAATCGTCGCCTTTCGCGACTCTTCGTCCGGCGAATTCCCGAGCGCCCACGGCTGCTCGGTGGTCAGATATTTGTCCGCAGCCGCAATCACCGCCCAAATCGCCTCCAACGCCCGGGCAAATTCGAACTTGTCATACCGCTCGAGGACTTCTCCGATGGCTTGCTGCGTCTGTTTCGCCAGCACATCGTCCTGCGGCAGTCGCTCTCCTGGCTTCGGTACTTTACCCGCGAAATTCTTCTCCAGCATCGCCGCGGTTCGGCTGGCGAGATTGCCGAGCCCATTGGCCAAATCGCTGTTGTAGCGCGTGACCAGCGCGTCGTAACTGAAATTGCCGTCTTGCCCAAACACCACGTCGCGCAGCAGGAAATAGCGCAACGCATCCATCCCCAACATGTTGACGATCGGCCGCGGCAGCACCACGTTGCCTTTGGACTTGCTCATTTTCGTGGCGTCCATCAGGAACCACCCGTGCGCCCAGACCTGTTTCGGCAACGGCAGCATCGCCGCCATCAGGAACGCCGGCCAGTAGACAGTGTGGAAGCGGATGATGTCCTTCCCTACCAGGTGTACATCGGCAGGCCACATACCGCGCTTCTCGTATTCCGGGCCGCCCACGGCGCTCAAGTACGCAGTCAGCGCGTCAAACCACACGTAGAACACGTGGGGCTCTTCGCCCGGCACGGGGATGCCCCAGCGGATGGTGGTCCGCGTGATGCTCAGGTCCTTCAATCCGCCTTCCACAAAGCTGACAATTTCGTTTTTGCGTGTTTCTGGCTGAATGAAATTGGGGAATTTCTTGTAGAAATCGAGCAGCGGCTTCTGAAACGCCGACAGCTTGAAGAAATAATTCTCCTCGGTCACCGTTTCCGTGGGCCGCCCGCAGTCCGGGCAGGGATCGCCCGGCTTGGCCTCGTTCACATAAGCATTGTCGTAAATGCAGTACTGCCCGGTGTAGTGGCCCTTGTAAACGTAGCCATTCTCCTTGCACCGCCGGAACAGCCATTGCACCGTGCGGACGTGGCTCAGGTCCGTAGTGCGCACAAATTCGTCCGCGGTGAGGCCCAATTCGTCCCACAACGCGCGCCACGCATCCGCCATGCGCGCCACAAATTCGGATTCCGGCACTCCTGCCTTTTGCGCCGCGCGTTCCACGTTCACGCCGTGCTCGTCCGTGCCGGTGGTCATCACTACGTCGTAGCCGCGCATCTTCTTGTAGCGCCGCAACATGTCCGCCACTACCGTCGTGTACGTGTGCCCGATGTGCGGCAGGCCGTTCGTGTAGTAGATCGGCGTAGTGATATAGAACTTTTCTTTTTTCTCAGCCATTCTGTGTACTCGGTAGTACCTGGAGCGCCGCGATGCAGCGCTTGCATTATCGGCCAGTTCAGTTCACTTCACTTCTTGCGTTGCTCTTCGAACCGGAGCATGGCCTGCTCCATCACCTCGTGCAGAGGCACATTTTTCTCCTCTGCCAGTTTACGGCAATCGTCAAATTCCGGCGATGCATGCTGGGCCCGGCCCTCGCTTCGCGCCACTTTAACCCGCACATCGCCATATTTTGTATGTACTTTCACGAATTCACGTGGCAAAGCCCGCCGCTCCACCAGGTGGCTCCTTACGCCGAGCGTGGTCGTCTCCGCAAAAAGCATCTCCTGGAATTTCCCTTCGTCTTCCGGCTTGCAGAGAATAGTCACGAGCGTTCCCGGCCGGCTCTTCTTCATCTGCACCGGCACACCAAAAACATCCAGCGCACCCGCAGCCAACGCCTTCTCGAGCAGATAGCCGAAAATCTGCGGGTTCATATCGTCCAGATTCGCTTCCAGGACGCGAATCGTCCCGCCATGGCCCTCGACGTTTTTGTCCGCAACTTCACCGGCCAGAATTCGCAGCACATTGGGCTGGCTCTCGAGGTCCGCCGTTCCCGCGCCGTAGCCGATTGCGCTGACCTTCATCGCCGGCTGCGGCCCGAACGAATCGCAGAGCGTCGCCACGATCGCGGCGCCGGTTGGGGTGACCAGCTCTTTTTGTACCCCCTTCGAATAAGTTGGCTTGCCCATCAACAGCCGCGCCGTCGCCGGCGCAGGCACCGGCAGAACGCCATGCGCCATCTTCGCGGTTCCACCGCCCACGTTCAGCGCGGAACACGCAAACGCTTCGCATCCCAATTCCTCGAATCCAATACACGCTCCCAAGATATCCACGATCGCATCCACCGCGCCCACCTCATGAAAATGAATCTTCTCGAGCGGAACATCATGAACCGCAGCTTCGGCCTCGCCCAGTTTCCGAAAAATGGCACTTGCGCGTTCTTTAACGCGCAAATCGAGGCTCGATTTCTCGAGAATCCCGAGAATTGTCGTCAGCGAACGATGCGTCAGCGTGTCTTCCGATTTCACTCGCACGTAAGTAGCAGCCATTCCGTTCTTCCACACTTTTTCGGAGGAAATCTCCCATCCCGGCACCTGTAGGCCTTGCAGCTTGCGCCGCATCAGGTCCAACGAACACCCAGCATCGACCAGGGCGCCAAGCGTCATATCCCCGCTAATCCCGCTGAAACAATCAAAATAGGCTGTTTTCATTTTTCTGCGCGCTCTTCGATACTATCGGCCCCTCCATCACCCGTCAAACCACCGGGTAGCCGCCGTGTAGCATAGTGAACGCACAGTCCCGTGTAGTATCCGAACTTTAGATCGGCCAGCCCGTGGTGCCGACGCGTCCGGTAAGCCTGCCTGCGGTGAGCTAGCCAGCCCCGGAGCCAACCATTTTCTATTTTTGAACTTCCGGCCCGTAGCGCCGTGCTCTAAGGCCGGCATCTTGGGGTTAACAGCCTCAGACTGCGCCTTACGCTCTCAGCTTCAACACCAGCGTACGATCCAACCGAAATCGCATCGTGGTTTCCGCGGGGACCTTCACCTGTTTGCCGCGCGTAAAAATCTGCGTCAATAATCCGGCGCCAGCGCCGGCCGCAGCGCCAATCCCCGCCCCACGGCCACCTCCGAAGATCGCGCCCATGAGCGCGCCAAATCCCGCGCCGCCGGCTCCATACTCCAGCGTGCGCTTGTTCTTACCTACGCCGCGGCCGCTATTGATATCCACATCCGAGCTATCCACGCGATATTCTTTCCCGCCGATCTCCACGGAAAACAGATCTAAGGCCAGCTCCGGGCTGTGCACCGCGCCGCCGCTGCTGATATTCCGGACGAGGAGTTTTGCCCGCGTTCCGGCGGGAATCGCGATTCCTCCGGCGCTGTCCGGAACATCTTCGATTACCGTTGCCGAGAAGAGCTGGCCGGTCGAGGAATTGTCCGAGTCAATGTTTTCATCGCTGCGAACCACAATCTCCGTCCCCCGAGGAATCACCCGCGCAACTCCAGTGCTTGTAGGCGCGCTGCTCTGACTGAACACCATCGTCTCCACGTCGCGAACCGGAAAGTTGTAATCAATTCCCTGGTTGTCGCGAAACGAAATATAGTCCGATCCGTTGTATTGCCCGGAATACACCTTCCCGCTTCTCAGCGTCACGATATCCTGCGTCCGTGAAAATACTAGCGATTGAACGTCGCTCGCCGGAAATTTGTATCCCACGCCTTGACCATCCGTGAAGGCGATCTGGCCGCGGCTCGCGCCCGTAAATTGCCCCGAATAGCTCGCTCCATCCCGCAAAATCACCGTATCCGCCCACGCCGACGTCGCACAGGCAAAAACAGCCAAGCACAACAAAATCCAAGTTCTCTTCATCGCGTCCTCTTCTACCCTCAATTCGCGCCAAAGTGTACACCACAGCCCAGAAGCACAACATTAATTTAGTCCCAGCAAAATTCCACGGCTGGCGCTCCTGGTTGCGCGGGCATTTTTAGCCTACGGAATGTGCTTTTGGCACCGGGGGTCGGCGCTTTCAGCTCCGATGGAAGTACTTGCCAATCCATCGGGCCTCAGCCCCTGAGGAATCGCTTTCAGCATTTCGCGCATCCTGAGTGTGCCTGCGCGGCAAGCGCCGAATCGTTGCTGCTATACTAAAAAATTCCAGGTTCGCTCACGAACAGACTGAGGCACCGTGTATCTAACGATCAGCAACCGGCTTCGCGACGCACTCGCAGCGTTCATCCAAAAAACCTACAGCGTCAAAATCCCGGTGGTCCTCGAGAAGCCTCCCAAACTCGAAATGGGCGAAGCCGCATCCCCGGTTTGTTTCGAACTTGCCAAGCGCCTGAAAAAAGCCCCGCGCGCTATCGCTCAGGAGATCGCGGTGGGATTGCCCAAACCGGAGGGCATCGCGCGCGTGGAAGTCGCCGGCGGCGGCTATCTCAATGCCTTCTTCGATCGCGCCGCGATTTGGCATTCACTCGTCGAGGAGCAGCACGCTTACGCTGACCTTCAAAAGGCTGCGCCGCAGCCGGCAACCAAACCAGAGCAAAGAGTTATCGTCGAACACACCAGCATCAACCCGAATAAAGCCGCACATATCGGGCATGTGCGCAATGCCGTTCTCGGCGACACCATGGTCCGCCTGCTTCGCCATTCCGGCCAGGACGTCGTCGTCCAGAACTACATCGACAACACCGGCGTGCAGGTTGCCGATGTCGTCATCGCTTTCCAGCAAATGGAAAAGAAATCCCTCGCCGAAGTCCAGCAGCTCGCGGCCCAGCCTCACTTCGACTACCGCTGCTGGGACCTGTACGCCAAAGCCACGCAATTCTTCGAAGCAGACAAACCTCGCGCCGCCACGCTCCGCGGCGAAACGCTGAAAGCCATCGAAGCCGGGACCGGAGAGACTGCCCAAATTGCGGCAGTGATCGCCGATACCATCGTCGGCTACCACCTCCGCACCATGGCGCGCTTGGACATTTATTACGAACTACTCGCCCGCGAGAGCGAAATTCTGCACCTCCATTTCTGGGATGCCGCCTTCGAAAAGCTGAAGGCCAGCGGCGCGATCCAGTACGCCACAAGCGGGAAGAATGCGGGTTGCTGGATCATGCCGTGGAACAAGGAAGTTAAGGAGGGGCAAGAACTAGAACAGGCAAAAGACGCGGACGAACTTGACCCCTCCTCCACTTCATCAGCGTCCTCCGCTTCATCCGAAGATGATCGCGCCAAGGTCATCGTCCGCTCCAACGGCACCGTAACGTACGTCGGAAAAGATATCGCGTACCAACTCTGGAAATTTGGCCTCCTCGGCAAGGATTTTCATTACAGGAAATGGCCCGATCCGCCGGATGGCAAAACCGTTTGGGCCACCACCACCGGGCCAAACGAACCCGCCGCGCCTCATTTCGGCGGCGTCGACGTGGTTTACAACGTAATCGACGCGCGGCAGGCCTACCTTCAGGATGTGGTCGCGGAAGGCGTCCGCGCCCTTGGCCATCCAAAGGAAGCCGATAACTCCATCCATTTCGATTACGAGATCGTGGCGCTCACGCCACGCTGCGCCGCCGAAATGGGCTACGAAATCTCCGGCGAAGAATCAAAATCCTATGTCGAAGTCAGCGGCCGCAAGGGCCTTGGCGTAAAGGCCGACGACCTGATCACCCGCATGTTGCAAGCCGCGGAATCCCGCGTCCGGCAAAAGCAATCGGAGATGGCCCCGGAAGAGCTGAAGAAAACCGCGAACGCCCTGGCTGTCGGCGCCCTGCGCTTTTTCCTACTGAAATACACGCGCAACACCATCATCGCTTTCGATTTTGACGATGCCCTGAAAGCCGAGGGCGAAACTGGACCGTATTGCCAATACGCCGTGGTCCGTATCCGCGGCATCCAGCGCAAAGGCACGGAGTCCGCGGCAAATCGTCCTACAGTCACAAATGATTCTGTGAAGAAATTTCTCGAAGGGTCGGAAGCGGTGGATATCTGGGAACTTCTGCTTCTCAGCGGTTCGCTCGATTATTCTGTGGAAGCAGCTATCGGCGTGCAAGAGCCTGCCTTCGTCGCGAAGTACGCCTTTCAGCTCGCCCAGGCGTTCAACAATTTCTATCACAAGCACCACATCCTCTCCGAGGCCGACGAACAAAAGCGCGCCTTCCTCCTCGCTCTAAGCGAACTCGTCGAGCAGCGCCTTGCCCAAACGCTCAGCCTCCTCGGCATCGAAACCCCGGAGAAAATGTAGGCGGACTGGTCCACTAAACCTGATGAAATGCCGCTACTACACTCTTCGTTGGGTCCAGCACTGCTGGAGCCCATCCCGGCAAGATCGGTCCGATTAAGCTCGCCAGCAACGCCACATAATTGAAATCGTGCCGACAAGGGGCGCAGCCCTGCTGCGCCGCTACCCAGAAATCCTTCTACAGCGACATAACCAACCTTACCAAAGTGCGCAGGCTGACTCCCGTCGGCCCCTTGGCGAGCCACGGCTTTGCGTCATCGTTCCAGGCGGTACCGGCAATATCCAGGTGGATCCATGGTGTATCCCCGGCAAACTCCCGGATGAACCACGCGCCCGTGATGGCTCCTCCGCCTTTGCCGCTTCCTACATTCTGAATATCGGCGAAACTGCCTTTGATAAACTCGCGGTACTCGTCGTCCATCGGCAATGGCCACATCTTCTCGCCCGCTTCTTTCGCGCTGGCCAATAATTTGTCGGTCCACGCCTGATCGGATCCGAACACGCCCACGTTCACGTTCGCCAGCGCTACGACAATCGCGCCAGTCAGCGTAGCGGCATCCACCAAGTGCGTCGCGCCGAGCTGCTTTGCGTAATGGACGCCGTCGGCAAGAATCAATCGCCCCTCCGCATCGGTATTCAGCACTTCGATGGTCTTCCCGGACATCGCCGTCTGAATGTCTCCTGGCTTTTGTGCTTTCCCTCCCGGCATATTTTCCGTAGCAGGAACCACGCAAATGACTTTCACATTCGGTTTCAGCGCCGCCAGCGCGCGCATCGTGCCGATCATGGTCGCGCCGCCGGCCATGTCGTATTTCATTTTTTCCATGCCGTCGGCCGGTTTGATCGAAATTCCGCCGGTATCAAAAGTCACCGCTTTGCCGACCAGCCCGACAACCGGTGCACCGGCCTTAGCATTCGCCGGAGTGTACGTCATCACAATCACGCGCGGCGGCTCGACGCTTCCCTGCGCCACGCTCAACAGCGCGCCCATCTTCAAATCGGTGATCTTCTTCTCATCGAGCACTTCCACTGCAAGGCCCGCTTCCTTGGCCATGGCCTCCGCCTTCTCCCCCAGAATCTTCGGCGTCAGCTTGTTCGAAGGCTCATTCACCAGTTCCCGCGCAAAATTCTGCGCCTCCCCGATGATGCGTCCGCGCACAATTCCCTTCTGCGCCGCAGTCTTTTCCGCATCGGTGAAGCCGGCAATAGCGACGCTATCGATAAACTTATCCTTCTTTTTGTCGGTCTTGTATTTGTCGGTCTCGAAGTCAGCGGCCAGGAAACCCTCCACGACCGTCTGGGCGTTCTCTTCGGTCGCGCCGTTTTCTCGCAGCACAAACACGAAATTGTGGACTGAGCGCGCCTTCAAATAGCGCAGCGCCACTCCCGCAACCTTCCGCAGCGTGGCACCGTTGAATTGCTCACGCTTCCCCGCCCCGATCAATAGCAACCGCGCCGCCTTTAGATTTGCCGGAGCGTGAACGAGTGTCGTTTCCAACAACTTGCCGGTCAGCTCTCCGCCCTTATTCAACCGGGAAAGTAGCCCACCTGTGAACTGGTCGAGCTCGGCAACACGTCCCTGAGGCCCGTCGTTATCGTCGAACACATAAGTCACCAGCGCTTCGCTTTCCATGGCGGCCAACGGCTTTGCTTCTTGTGTAATTTGCATGTGTCTCTATCGCCTCCGGTTGCGATACATAGCTTGTTCCGCCTCCCGCCGAGCTTCCTTGGTGCGCTCGTCCTGGCGGCGGTCCCACGATTTCTTGCCCTGTGCCAACGCGATTTCGACCTTGGCAATGCCGTCGCGGAAGTAAATCCGCAGGGGAATGACGGTCAATCCCTTAGACTCGGTTCGGCCTGAAAATTTGTCGATCTCCCGCTTGTGCAAGAGCAGTTTGCGGTCGCCCAGGGGCTCGTGATTCCACGGTCCGCCCGGCATGTATTGGGCAATGTGGGCGTTCACGAGGAAAGCCCCACTCGGCTTGAAATCGACAAAAGCGTCGCGAATGTTAGCCTTCCCTTCGCGCAGCGCCTTGACTTCGGTCCCGTGCAACACCAATCCTGCTTCGAGCTTCTCAAGAATATGGTAATTGTAGGAGGCGGCACGGTTCTGCGCGACAATTTGCTCGCGCGGCTTTTTCGGGTCCTTGCCCTTCTCCGTCCCTTTGCTCGGCTTAATCACAATCTTTCATTTTACCTGATGCCGCGTCTAATGACAGGAAAGCGGGTGGATGCCCCGGCGCCATTGCCTAACCCGCCGCCGTCGTTCTTGGGTCCTTCCAGCTCACTTGGCTAGGTACCCTCAGTATCGAAGATTCAGAGGAATAGCGAGGACATAGCCCGATGGCACCATGGCCCTGTACCCTTAGGATGGTGTTTAGCGCTCACCTGCTTGCTGCGCTCGTAATGCCGATGCTAGACTGCAAAAGCAAGGAAAGACGGAGTTTGCCATTGGTCGGGTTTCCGGAGAAAGTATGCGCCGCCTGAGTCTGATACTGATCTATACGCTTGTCGGAGTGGCTCTTGGCGGCTGCCCCAAGAACGGCAATCAGAACTACAAAGCAGGGGAAAAAGCTCTTGACCTTAAAGATTATGACGCGGCGGTGGACTACTATGGCAAGGCTCTCGCCTCCGACCCCAAAAATCCGTTTTATCGCATCAAGCTGAACGAGGCGCGCTTCGAAGCCGGCCAGCTGCACCTTCACAACGGCCTCAAACTCCGCGACAAGGGTGATTTGCAAGGCGCCATCTCCGAATTCCAGCGCGCCCAGGTTCTCGACCCCTCCAGCGTCATCGTTGACCAGGAACTCAAGAAAACGCTGGACATGCTCGCCGAGCGCGTGCGCGCCAACGAGCAACAGGGCGAACAACCGCTGGTGGAAAACGGCGAGCCTTCCCTGGCCTCCGCTCCCCCGGAATTGAAGCCTCTCTCGCGCGCTCCCATCAGTCTGAAAATGTCCAACGACGCCAAAGTCGTCTTTGACACCATCGGCAAACTCGCCGGTTTGACCGTGATTTACGACCCCGACCTGCAAGCCCGCCGCATCACCGTCGAATTGAACAACGTCACTCTGGAGCAGGCTCTCGAGATCGTCTCCCTGGAAAGCAAAGCCTTCTGGAAGCCCATCACTGAAAACATCATCATGGTCATTCCCGACCAGACTCAGAAGCGCCGCGACTACGATGAGCAGATCGTTCGCACCTTTTATCTCAGCAATATCGCCGTGGCTCAGGATCTCACGGAAATTACCACCGGCCTCCGCCAGTTGCTGGACCTCAAGCGCATCCAGCAGGTAAACGCGCAGAACGCCATCATCGTTCGCGACACCCCGGACAAACTCGCACTCATCGACAAAATCATCAAGGACATCGACAAAGCCAAGCCCGAAGTCATCGTCCAAGTCGAAATTCTGCAAGCCAGCACCGATAACATGCGAAACTTGGGAATCCTTCCCCCGCAAAGCACCACCGTCACCATTAATCCCAACAACTCAAGCAGTTCTAGTTCGAATTCAAGTTCAACCACAACCTCGACCAACACCATCCAGTTGAACCAGCTTACCCACCTCAATCAGAGCGACGTGGTTTTGACCATCCCTAGCGCTACCGCCAATTTCCTCATGACCGACAGCGCCACAAAAATCATTCAGAACCCGGAAATCCGTGCTCTCGATGGCCAGCAAGCCAAGCTGAACATCGGCCAGCGCGTCCCGGTTGCCACTGGCAGCTTCCAGGCCGGCGTTGGCGTCGGCACCACCGCCGTCAACCCCCTGGTCAATACGCAATTTCAATATATCGATGTCGGCGTCAATATCGACGTCACTCCGCACATCCATCCGAATCGCGAAGTCAGCATGAAGCTTTCCGTCGAAGTGTCCTCGGTGGCGAGCTTCCAAACCATCGGCGGGATCCAGCAGCCGGTCATCGCGCAGAACAAAACCCAGGAAGAAATTCGCCTCAAGGAAGGCGAAGTCAGCGTTTTGGCCGGATTGATCCAGCGCATTGACACCAAGACGCTGAACGGCTGGCCCTGGCTCGCCAACGTCCCCATCATGCGTTATCTGTTTTCCGCCGATAACAGGGATATACAGGACAGTGAGGTTCTGATCGTTCTCACTCCGCGCATCGTTCGCATGCCCGAATGGACCAAGGGTAATCTCCGCGCGCTCTATTCCGGAACCGAAACCATTCCGGCTGTCCGCAAGGAACTCGACGTCAAGTCCCCGACGTCCAATCCTTCGCCCTCACTCACGCCTGCCGGTGGCGTGGCGCCGGCAAGCGCTCCGAATCCGGGTAACGCTCAGGTCCCGATGGCCGCTCCCGCCAGCGGCACGCCCGCAGCCGCTGCGGTTTCTCCCACACCACCGCAAGTGAACGGGCCGCGAATTCGCTTCGAGCCCTCGTCGATCAATCTCAGTCCCGGCCAGACCTACACCGTCGGCGTCGCCGTCGACAACGTCTCCGACCTTTTCTCTATACCGATCATGATTCAGTACAATCCCGCAGTAATCAGCATCGAAGAGGCTCGCCACGGCAGCTTCCTCTCCGGCGGCACGCAGGAAATTGCCGTCGTGCAGCGTGTCGACAAAGAACACGGCCAGGCCATCATTTCCGCCACGCGGCAACCCAACACTCCCGGCGTCAGCGGCAGCGGCACCCTGCTCGGCATCGTGATTAAAGCGGTTGCGCCGGGCAATTCGAATCTCTCGATCGTCCAGGTCAACGCCAAGGACTCCCAGCAAAAGTCCATTCCGCTGGTCACCAGCGAAGCAATGGTGCAAGTGCAGTAGCGCTCGTCTTCAAGGATTGGAACCGATGCACGTCATGATCAAAAATCGGCGCCTCCCGTGCGAAGCGGGTTTGACCCTTCTCGAGCTGATCATCTCCTGCGCCATCCTGCTCATTCTTTCTTCGGCGGCGCTTCCCATCGCCCGCTGGACCGCCTACCGCGAGCGCGAACGGGAACTTCGCCGCGATCTCCTGCAAATGCGCCAGGCCATCGATCGCTACAAAGATCTCGCGGACCGCGGCATGATTCGTGTCGACAACATGACCGGAGGCTATCCGGCCGACCTCGATACTCTCGTCAAGGGCGTTCCACTGACCGGCATCGCGTCCGGCTCGCAAGGTAAGAAAATTCATTTCCTCCGGCGCATTCCCGTTGACCCCATGACCAAGGAAGCCAACTGGGGTTTGCGCTCCGTCGAGGACGACCCGGACTCCACCTCGTGGGGCGGCAAGGACGTGTTCGATGTCTATTCCCAGTCCGCCGGTACCGCCATGGACGGGACGAAATACTCGGACTGGTGAAACGCTCTTTTAGAGGGTCGGAGCTTCCGCTTTGTCCCGGGTTTCGAGGGGCTCCGACAAAAGGCGTTTGCCAATCCGTTGGGCTTCAGCCCCTGAGGAATTGGTTTGAGCCTTTCCTGTTCAGCCCTTGCGGGTGACGGCCGGATTGGATAACTCGATCGGTAAAATGTTTGGTGAAATGATGCTTCAACGTACCTCGCTTCCAATTTCTTCACGCCGCAACTTGCGCTGCCCTCACGGACGCGCTCAGCGCGGTTTTACGCTCATCGAGCTGATGATCGTCATCGCGATCATCGCCATTCTCGTCGGCATGGCTGCCGGCATCTACACGCGCACCATCCAGCACGCCCGCGAATCGGTCCTGAAAAAAGATCTACAAACCATGCGCGAAGCCATCGACAATTACACCCTGGACAAGCAGCAGGCGCCCCAATCCCTGCAGGATCTCGTCGACGCCCACTACCTCCGCCAGGTTCCCGTCGATCCCATCAACCAGCAGAATGATTGGGTGCTTCACTATGGCGACATGGTCCTCAGCGCCGACCAAACCAGCACCGGCGTCGACGACGTGCACTCCGGCTCCGACCAGGAAGGCAGCGACGGTACTCCCTACAACACCTGGTAATTCCCCTGCCGACTTCTATGTGGCCGAACTTTAGCTTGTACCGACACAGCAAGGGATCGGCCACCGTAAAGTTCTCCGCCAAGACTGCGTTTCTACGGTCGCGCATACGTTACTGCCCGAACTTTAGCTTGTCGTGCCGCAGGAAGCGATTGCCCGCCGCGGCGTTCTCCGACCGAAACCGCATTTCTTCACCTGTAATGGCCGAACTTTAGATCGGCCACCGCGGCTTCTCTGCTCTTCTGACATTCCCGCTAAATGTTCCCCGCATGTGCGCCAAGCCCACTAATTTGACGGCAACTTGAACCTCCGGTATAGTTAGCATGCGGGGTGGAGCAGCCTGGTAGCTCGTCGGGCTCATAACCCGAAGGTCGTCAGTTCAAATCTGACCCCCGCAACCAATTTCTCCTGTTTGATCAACTACTTAGAGGCGACGGCTCCAGTCGCCTCTTTTTCTTTTTCGGTACAATCGGTACAATTCGGCACCGTAAAGCCCGTTCCGATGCTGCTCTGCGATCTCCGCTCGCCAAGCCGCATCCTCGGCACTTTTGTCGTACACGTCGCTCATGTCCTGCTTGCGGCTGTGCCCCATCCAATACTTGAGCAAGCCAGCAGGCACGTTGGACGCACGCAAGTGCGAGTTACGGAAACGGCGGAAAATGTGAGCACCAGCCTTAACGCCTGTGAAGGATTTGTCGTTGATGTTCACCACAATCCCCGGCGTGTTCTCGTCGCCCATTAGAATCGGGTGCAGCACACGCTTGAGAATGTTGGACTGGTCTAGCGGCTCATTCGTGTCCGTACAAAACACGTAGCCGGATTTACGCTGGCCGATGTGCTCGCGCAGCAATGTTGCGATGCTGCTGTGAAGCTCCACGTAGCGCTTGCCATTGGGGGTCTT